>NZ_JAQFII010000002.1 GCF_029504575.1 Streptomyces sp. SPB162 | reverse complement strand
GACGTTCCAGTTGAAAACCGGATAGTTCATGGGTTGTGCCAGGTTATGGGCGTTTCGTCGGTTGCTCGTTTCGCGAGGTTCGAGATCATCGCGATGCGGATCATGCTTTCGGAGTGTGCGGGTTTGGTCTCGTAGTCGCGGGCGAGGCGGCGGTGCATCATGATCCACCCGAAGCTTCGCTCGACGACCCAGCGCCTTGGGACCACGGAGAAGCCTTTGACCTGCTCGTTTCGTGGGACTACGTCGACGTCGATGCCGAGGGCGGCACCGTGCTCGATGGCCTTGGTCTTGTAGCCGGTGTCGACCCATGCCTTGGTGATCGTGGGGTAGTCCGTGGCGAGCTGGGTGAGGAGCTGTTTGCCGGCCTCGTTGTCCGAGACGCTGGCGGCGGTCACGATGACCAGCAGTAACAGACCGAGAGTGTCGACAGCGATGCTGCGCTTGCGGCCTACGATCTTCTTGCCGGCATCCGTGCCCTGAGTGTCGGTGGGGACGCTGGTCGCGGTCTTGACGCTCTGCGCATCGATCACGCAGGCGGTGGGCTCGGCGGTGCGTCCTGCCTGTTCACGGACCATCCGGTGCAGGTGGACGCCGAGTTTCCTGATGGTGCCGTCGACACTCCAGGCACTGAAGTAGCCGAACACGGTGGTGTGCGGCGGGAAGTCGTGCGGCAGGTAGCGCCACGGGACGCCGGTCCGGTTGAGGAAGAGGATCGCGTTCATGACTTCCCGCAGGTCAGTGACCTTGCCGCCGAGGTTGAGCGAGGTCTTCTGGCGCTCAACCCGCCAGGCCGTCAAGGTCGGCTCCATCAACGCCCACCGGGCATCGGAGAGGTCACTGAGGTACGGCAGGCGCGGCTGCGAAGAAGTCATGGTGATACTCATGCACGAGGTCTCCACCCGGGCATATCGCTCGATCGAGCGAGGCAAAAGCCGTATTCAGCGGGTTCTTCGAACCGGACAGGAGCTATCAGCTGGAACCGGGGCGAAAGGTGGGGTCACGCCTTCCGAAGCTGCTGCCGCAAAGCGCCTGTTCTGCCTGTATGCGGCTAATCCCGGCACGACAGAACCAGGTCAAACCATCACGTAAATGACACGAACGTCCTCTAAGAGGTCGTTTTCATCATAAGAGTCAGTTTTTAGAGCGTTTTATGCCCCTCGCTGAGGTGTTGATGGTGTGGACGTAGTGGCGGTTCTCAATGGTGAGGCCAGTGGTGTGTCAGATGGGGCGAAAACCTGCCTGCGCCTGTCTCATTCCAGGACGCCCGAGTCTGTCCCATGCTTCGGCATGGTGGGTTGCACGCCTGGGCGCACGCCCCCAGCAGCCGGTATGCCCAGTTCATGACGGAACGACGTGCGTATCCGAGTGACCTTTCCGATGCGCGGTGGGAGTTGATCGAGCCGGTGCTGTCCGCATGGCGCTTCGAGCGTCGCGGTCGGGCTCTGGACTTCGGCCGGCCTCCGCGGCATGACCTACGCGAGATCATGAACGCGATCCTCTACGTGGACCGCACCGGCTGCCAGTGGGCCTATCTCCCCCATGACTTCCCGCCGCATCAAAGCGTCTACGGCTACTTCGCCAGGTGGCAGAAGGACGGTGTCTTCGCCCAGCTCAACGGCCTACTCAGAGAGCTGGTGCGCCAACAGGAGGGGAAGAGCCCCGAGCCGACGGCCTGCGTGATCGACGCGCAGAGCGTCAAGACCTCGACCTCCGTACCCGCCACGAGCCAGGGCATCGACGCCGGCAAAAAGATCGTAGGCCGCAAGCGCAGCATCGTCACCGATACCCTCGGCCTGCTCTTGGCGATCCTGGTCACCGCGGCGGGCATCCAGGACTCCACCGCCGGGCAAACCCTTTTGAACCAAGTCGCCGCGGACCATCCGGGGTTGCGCAAGGTCTGGGTCGACGGAGGCTACCGCCGGCACCTGGTCGAACACGCCGCCACCCTTGGCATCGACATGGAAATCACCACTCGCACCCCCGGGACCAGGGGCTTCGCCCCGATCCCGAAGCGGTGGGCGGTCGAGCGCACCTACGGCTGGCTCATGCTCCACCGCCGCCTGACCCGCGACTACGAAACCCACTCCCACCGCTCCGAAGCTATGATCCACCTGGCCATGACCGACCTCATGGCCCGCCGCCTCACTGGCGAGAACACCATCTCCTGGCGCGACCCGACACCAGCACATCAAAGCCGCATCCTAGGATGAAACAACAGGATGAAACGACCTCTTATCGGAGGACGCGGCCGACCCGCTGGGGGTGCTGCGGGTGGAGGAGCTGGCCGCCGTCATGGCCCTGCACCGGCACCCGAAAGCCGTCGCCGCACGGGCGGAGAAGCGGTGGATGCAGCTGCACCGGGAGCTGAAGGCCGCCATTGACGCCGAAGGCTGGCCCGCCGCGAAGTAGGCCCGGGGATGTCACCGCCGGGTCGTAGGACTTCCGTATCCCATGCACGCTGGCGGTTCGGGCACCCTGGCCGTTGAGGGCCAGGGCACAACCTCGAGCCCGATCCGACTACGGGGTGGCTCCGTCGATGCTGCTCTGCAGCGCGTCCTGGCGGGCGGTGTTCGCGATCCGGATCGCCTCGAAGTAGTCGGCACCCGACAGGCGCGCGCACTCTGGGCTGGTTGCATCGCCGGTGTCTTCGCCGGCCTGGATTGCATCCGAGCACCTCTTGATGAGCTCGGCACGGTCAGCTGCGGCAGTGGTAGGCGGCGCTGTTGTCGATGGCGAGGCAGGATCTGGGTCGCTACCCGCCGTGCAAGCGGCGAGGGCAGCGGCGGCGAGGATGACGGTCGTAGCGATGTACCGGTGGTGCATGGACTCCTCCTCGTCAGGGCTTCGGCTCGCACGCAACCCCGTCGCCATCCCGGTCCAACCCCGACCGGTACCCGGGATCGCCGGCGAACAGGGGTGCCGCCCCGGCTGCCCGCGCCTCGTCGCAGTCACGGAAGTACGCGGGACCTTCAGGTGACGGGCTGCTTGATGGGGTTTCGGCGGGCGTGGGCGGCTCATCGGTGGGCGTCGGGGGCTGGCTTGGGGTGACGGGCTGCGTTGGCGTCTCGGTGTGCTCCGGACCCGCAGGCACGGTAGGGGTTGCCGGCCGGTCGGAAGTCGCGGCCGAACTTGATGGGCTCTGGGATGGGGCCTTCGTCGGGGCTGTGTCGACGCCGATGGCCTGCAAGATGACCCCCAGGTCGATGAAGGCCGCCACGAGTCCGAAGAGCCAGATGAGCAGGCGTTTCTTCCACGACATCCGCGGTCTGCGACCCGGGGGGTAGTCGGGCCGCGGCGGTGGCCATGGAGCGCCCATGATGGCTCCTCGCCTCGAGCGGGTGTCCTCTCTCAGGACAGCACGCGATGCCCGTGGCCGCACGGCGGGCGGTGGTCACGCCCGCCTGCACGACATCCCCGCGCCCCACCCGCTGCTGGATCCGCACGGCTTGCGCCCAGTCCTGCCGCAGCCGGGCCAGCTCCGCCAGTTCCCGCGGACCCCACGCCACCCGGCCCGCCGCGTACCGGCGCAGGGCGTCGTTCGCCTCGGCGGCAGACAGCGCGGCAGGGCCGGGCGGAAGAGTGGGGGGTCATGATCGCAGCTTTAGGGGGCGGTGTGACAGCCGGTAGAACGCGCCCGTGAACGGACTGTGACAGTCGCGGCCCGCAGCCGGTCGCACCGGTCCCATACGATGCCGCCATAATTCGCGCTGTGGGTTTCGACGTAGGTGAGTGCCTGGTGGATGAGACCCGGGAGTAAGGGACCTGGGCCGACTGGCTGGGCGTACCCGGCCACACGTTCGCCGCGATGTTCGGCGCCGTCATCGCGCAGGGCCGCGACTACCGAGACGTCGTCCAGGAGTTCGCCCCCGGCTTCGACCTCGCCGAGCAGCGTGAAGCCCGCGCCGCCGCCGGGCAGCCGGAGCACTTCGACGAGACGGATCTCTACCCGGACGTGCGACCTGCGTTGGCCGAACTGCGGACGGCCGGGCTGTGGCTCGTCATAACCGGCAACCAGACGGTCCGCGTCGGCGGGCTGCTCCGCGGGCTGTTCTCCGAGGACGTGAACCTGATCGGCACCTCGATGACTGGGGCGCCAGCAAGCCGAATCCCAGCTTCTTGGTCAAAGTCGCCGAGGTCGTCCCGTTCGAAGTCGAAGAGATCCTGTACGTCGGCGACCGCCTCGAACAACGACATCCGCCCCGCAGCACAGGCCGGCTACCTGACGGCGCTGATCCGCCGCGGCCCCTGGGGCACCGTCCAAGCCCACGACCCGGCGGCCGACACCATCCCAACCATGCGCGTCGACTCCCTCACGGACCTACCGGAGAAGATTGCAAAGTTCAACGCTGCAGCGCACTGACCGTCGTCGCCCCCCCTGTGCCTGCCGAAAATATCATCCGTGCAGGTCAAGCGGCATGTTGATACTCGTGGAGGATGCCGCCGAGTCGGTCGCGTCGTCGGATGTTGAGGTGGTTGGTCTGCTTCGGGTTGGCGGGCTGGGGTTGGAGTTGGTTCGAGGGGGCGGGTGTTGGCGATGCCTTAGTGGGGTCGGTGGGAGTTGTAGTGCACTTCGAACTCCCGTAGGGCGTGGAGCAGGTGGTGCTGGTTCCAGATCAGGGTGCGGTCGAGGAGTTCACGTCGGCAGGTCTGTACTCACCGTTCCATGATCGCGTTCAGGCGTGGTAGCCGAACGCCGCTGAGTACGATCTCGATGCCGGCGTCGTTGAGGATGGTGTCGAAAAGTTCGGGGAACTTCCCGTCCCGATCCCGGATCAGGAACTTCGCCCGGTGGCCGGCGTCCTCGAGGTCCATGGCGAGGTTCTTCGCGGCTTGCGTCACCCATGATGCGGTCGGGTGGGCGGTGGCGCCGAGGATTCGGATCCGGCGGCTGGCGTGCTCGATCACGGCGAAGACGTAGAGCCGCGCACCGGTCAGGGTGACGGTCTCGAGGAAGTCGCAGGCCAGCAGGGCATCGGCTTGGGAGCGGAGGAAGTCTACCGACGTGCTGGAGGCCCGCTCGGGCGCAGGGTCGATGCCGGCATCCTTGAGGACCTCCCACACCGTGGAGGCTGCTACTTTCACGTCCAGGACAAGAAGTTCACCGGGGATGCGGCGGTATCCCCGGTTGGGGCTCTCTCGGGCGGGCCGCAGTATCAGGAGCCGGATGGAGCGCACAGTTCGTGGTCTTCCCGGACGCTTCGGCCGGGAAATGACGGCGTGGCGACGTGCGACCAGGTCGCGGTGCCATCGGAGCACGGTGTCCGGGCGTATCAGCAGGCGCAGTCTCTGTAGTACGTCCCGTGGCAGCCGGTGCAACAGGGTGGCCATGAACGCACGATCACTCGCTGTGAACCGGACTCGCTCGTTGCCGAGCTGGCGCTCCAGCACCATGATCTGATGCCGCAGCGCGAGGATCTCAGCACCCCGCTCCCGATCGCTCATGGGGAGCAGGCGCAGCATCGCGAACGCGTTCGTCACGGTCAGGTAGGCCAGTCGCAGCAGCACAGCTGATCATCATTCTCGGGCATCCCCACCATGTCAGGGCCTTCGGGTTACCGCCCCTCCCCAGACCTGCCGTATCTCGCACACCCCGTCCCACCTGGGTGGATGGGGTTGTCGGCAGGGGCAACACCGGTGAGACCAGGCCTCTCAGGCGCCGCGAGCATCCTGTTCGCGAGTATCAGCGATACAGCGGCCAACGATGAGTTTGATCTTGATTGGCTAGCGCAAGGATCACTGGTCGGTGGACCACTTCACCATCCACCCGTCATTCTGTACTGAGATCACGGCCTCGCAGCGTGCGACCAGGGCACTGTTCGCTGTCGATGAGACGTCCCCGGATCGCTCGTAGCTCCGGTACAACAGCTCCAACTCCGCCGCGGTTCGGGAGAATTCCATCTGTTGGTAGTCGTACTTTGCCGCGGACCCGTGAGCGGTGACCGCCAGTGCGATCATGGCGCTGACTGCCACCCACTGGCCGGGCCACGACAGCCCCGTCACGCCAGCCAGCGCGGCTAAGAGCGCTCCGGCGGCACCCAGGGACTGCTCGGCCCTCCGGACTGAGGACGAGCGGCGCGCCATGAGCCGGAATCGAGGCCGATAGTAGGTCTCGACCTGTCCTTTGAGGCGTATGCGAACGTATGAGGCGATGTCTGTCACCTCGGGCAGCGGACGCGGCACCGCCGTCAAACCGTCCAGATAATGGAGTAGATCGCGGCCCTCCGCCCTGATGCGTTCCAGACGGCCTGTCAGCTCGGCGTCCGCCCCGGTTTGGTCGTAGGGCGCGGCCCCAGCCAGGCAGCTGTAGAGCTCGGACTTGATGGTTTCGCTGACGGACCGCAGCCGGGACCAGTCGCGCACCCGGTCGGTGGCGTAGCAGCGTCCGACCAGGGGAACGCCTGCGGCGGCAACGGCCGCGACGAAAGCCAGGATCTTTCCGGCTGTCACATGCGACCCGATGATCTCGCTGGCCAACGTTCCCGAGGTTCCTGCGGTGATACCGAGGACAAGGGCCCAGGCGCGGGCTCTGACGACTGAGGTCTTGATCTGGTCCGCGGCCTGCGACCAGACGCTTTGCAGACCCCACGCTTCAACGACCGGCGCACTGCCCCCCGGATCCTCCATGGTCACAGTGTAGGGAAAGCCGTTCGCCATAAGGGATTTTGTGAGAACTTCTTGATCGGGGCGGACCTGCGATGCACGCAGGAGCCGGGAGGGGATCATGTACACGGGCGGAAAACGGACGGGACTTGTCAAGTTCCCGGCAGCCCTCCCTCGTCTCGTCCCGATCGAATCTGCGGCGTGGGCAATCGCCTGTTGTCTGTCCTGGGCGGTGATGTATCCGGTTTTCGGCCCGGTGCTCGCACTCGGCGGAGCTCTCCTCGCGAGCTTGGCCACCGGCCCCTACGAGGAGTACGCGGTCATCTGGATCCGCACACGGTCCAGCGACCTGCGCGCGTCGTGGACTTGGCGGCAGTTTCTCGCGCCGCACAACGTCGTGGTCCACCTTGTGTTCATCCTCCTGCTCGTGTCAGTGGACCTCCTGCTCTGCGCAGCCCTCGGAGCACACTGGTTCTACCGCCCGGCCCTGGTGGTCCTGTGGGTCGGTTCCTTGGCTTCGGGTGGAGTGGTTCTCAGGTCGGAGGGCGCGCCGCCGCGGCAGCGAATTCCTGAACTGTCAATGGCACTGTGGGGACTTGGAGGGGCCATCGCTGTCGGATCCGTGGCCTACTTCGCCCAGCGGGCGGCCCTGCCGGTAGCGTACGGATCGCGGAGATATGGCCCTCCGCAGCAGGACGTGACCGATTGGTTCAGCTGGACTGCTGACCAGTGCTACGACAGTTTGTTCGGCCCGTCGTTCGAGGCGTCCTACTGGCCGCTGCTTGCCGCAGCGGCCGGGCTGGTAGCCGGGGGAATCTCGGCGGGCCTGGCCGCGTCCGCTTCCCACGCCGCCCGCTCCCGCAACCCGTTCGCCGACAGCGCGGACGATGCCGACCAGCATGCGCAGGTCGGTGCAGGAGCGATCTTCCTCAGCTATTCGCGGAGTGACAGCGATACGGCGTCGTCCGTTGTCGCTCGCCTTGAGGACAAGGTGCGCGCGGTCTGGGTGGACTGGCAGAGCATCAACCCGTCCGAGCAGTGGCGCCAGTCCATCGCGGACGCCATCCGCACCTCCGACGCCTTCGTCGTCCTGATCAGTCGTAATGCCCTGCGCTCCGTGTACTGCAGGGAGGAGTGTCAGCAGGCGATCGAGCAGGGCAAACGGGTTCTGCCAGTCGTCATCGATCCCGCCCTGTCAAGTGGCTGTACGGCCGCGATGCGAGAGGCCGGCTGGCAGGACCTCACGTCCTACCAGCGCCTGGACATGACGAGCAGTGATGATTTCGCTCACGCCATCCGGCAGATACTGGCCTTCACCCGGCAGGAGTTCCGCTGGGTGGCCGGCCACACCCGACTGGGCATCCAGACGCATGAATGGTGGAGAAGTGGCTTGAGCAGCGGATTCCTCCTGCGCAGGGACGAGCTGCGGGCAGCCCAGTGGCTCAGGGCCAACCGCCCCGAAGACCCCGACTTCCACGCCGATCTCACCGAACGCGAGTCGGCCTTGATCGACGTCAGCCGGCGCGCGGTGCGCCGCCGCACGCTGACGTTCCGGACCGGCGCAGTGGCAGTCGCGGTGGCCATGACCACGCTGAGTTCCCTTGTGGTGGTCGCGCAGACCGGGACGCAGACTCAGCATCGTGAGGCTGCTTCCCGTTCGCTGGCAGCGGAGGCCCTGCATACCCCGGGCGGGAATCTGTCGATGGCCGCACTGCTCAGCGCGGCCGCCTACCGAGAAGCCGACACGGTCCAGTCCCGATCCGCGATGGCCACAGTCCTCAAGCAGCAGAACCATTTGATGAAGATCCTCCCTGGGACCTCGGGACTCTCCTACAGCGTCGTGTTCAGTCCCGACGGTTCCCTGCTGGCCGTCGAGCGAACGGACCGTACCGTGCAGTTGTGGCGCACGGTCGGTTGGAGGCTGATCGGCACGCTTCCTGGGACGCTTCCAGCCAACGCGGAAAACGCGTTCACCGCGGACGGCACGCTGCTGGCGCTGGTCGACGGCAGCCGGCTCACGCTCACCCGGACCTCGACGATGCGGGTGACGTCATCTTTCGCCACCGGCTTCGTGCCGGGCGCGCTGGGGTGGTTCGGTGGTGTGAGCTCGGACGGCACCACCGCCACGGCATCGATAGCCGGCGCGCACTCCACGCTGGCGTGGAGTGTCTCCGACGGCCGCCGAGCCACCTTCGACCAGGACTGCGTGAGTCTGGGACGCTCGGACAGCGTGATGTGGTGCCTGGGTGCGGGCGGGCACAACACGTTGCGACACAGCACCGGTACCTGGACCCGCACTTTTCCGACCGCGTCCCGGCTCGTCGGATGGGCGGCAGGCGGAGAGGCCGTCATCAACACCGAGTCCGGCACCGCCCAGGTCGTACCGGTCGGGAGCAGCGGCACGCCCTGGACCCCCCGCCCAGGTATGTCCGCTCAGGCGCTGTCTCCCGATGGCGGGCGAGTGCTGCTGGTAGGGAAGGTCGCCAAGGAATACGCGGTGTGGGACTTGGTGTCACGCCGGAACCTCGGCCCGGTCATCGCTGACGCGCTGCAGGGCGCCAACCGGGACGTCAGCGGCCTCAGCGGTGACACCGCACAAGCAGCCGCCGCCGAAGCCCCTCGAACCCTGGGCATGGACTTGATCACCCGTAAGCGCGGGGTGCTGAGCACCGTCGACGATGACGCTGAGCCCGACAGTCCATACCTCGACCGCAGCGGCCGCATGGTCGCGGCGGTCGACACCAGCAGGGCCGTAGCCGTCTGGGATCGCGGCGCCCCCGGACACCTGGTGTCGGAGGTTGCCGTCCAGGGTCCGGCCTCGGGTGTGTGGGCGGTGTCCCCGGCTTCCGACATGGCAGCCGTGGCTTGCGTGGATCAACGGCTGCGGCAGTACGACACGGGGACCGGTGCCCCTGCGGGCGTCTCCACCCTCGCCGGTACGGCCAGTGGTGTCGCCTACAGTCCCGATGGAGAGCGGGTGGCTGTGGTCGAGACGGACAGCTCACAGCACTACTTCCTGGAGGTGTTCGCGTCGGCGACGGGCCGACGGATCGCCCGGCTGTCCAGCGCCAACATCCAGCTTCCCAAGGAGTATCCGATCGGAGTGCTCTTCTCGCCCGACGGGCGGAGGGTCTACCTCGGTCTGCACGAGAGCGGCTCAGTCACCGAATGGGATGTGGCAGGCCAACACATCGTCCGAACCTACGGGAACCTGATGGAGTCGGGCTTTGTGCAGTCGGTCCTCCTCAGCCCTGACGGCCGCTTCCTGAACGTTGTGGGTGTCGACGGCCGGCTACGCCAGTGGGACTCCGCCACGGGGCGGCAGACGTGGTCGACTGACAATGTCGGTCCTGCCACCGCGTATAGCCGTGACGGGTCAACTCTGTTGACCACCTCGGTGTCGGGAGAGACCCTGCGCGAGTGGAATGCGGTGACCCACCGATCAACACAGCTGGGTATCGACGTGAACTTCCCCGTCCGCGCGATGGCCATCTCCTCCGTAGCGGACATCGCCCTGCTCACCGACGCCGACAATGTCGTGCACCTGTGGGATCTGCGCCATCGCGGGGAAATCCTCCGGGCCGTGACCAGCACCACCATGCCGCCCGCCCTCGGCCCGGGTGGCACTCGGGCTGTTTCCCTGCACGACGGGACCGCCTTCGTGACCATATCCCTCGTTCCCGACCACTGGTACACCGCCCTCTGCGGGCAAAGCGATCTTCGACTTGCACCTGCGGATTGGGCCGTCGTAGCCCCCAAGCAGCGTTTCATCAGGGTGTGTTGATTCCCCTACTCCAAATGCGCTCGCACCCACCCCACGGGCGTCTGGCGATCCAACGGCACCAGCGCCAGTAACTCCGCTGCCCAGCGCGGCAAGCGTCGCTCTGGCAAGGGCACGAAGCACACCGGCGCGCAGCCGGCGTGGCGGAGGGCGCGGACCCGACATTCCCATTCCGCCGGGGAGCTGCGGCGCGAGTTGAGAGGCGGGCCACCGTGTGGGGCTCAAATATAGGATTTGGCCGCTGATCTGCGGGTTCGTCGTGTCGTCAGCTGGAGATCTGGTACTCGTTGATGAGTCCGCTGAGGACTGCCGTGCGCTGGACTCGGTGCTCGGCGAGGTCGATGGGGCGTGGTGGTCCGGTTTCGGCTTGTGATGGGCAGAGCTGGCTCAGGGCGCGGTGGGGCCGGTGCTCGTTGTAGTGCTTCAGGTAGCTGGTGAGGGTTCGGCGCAGGTGCTGTTCGTTGAGGATGAGCGTTTGGTCGAGGAGTTCGCGGCGTAGGGTGCCGATGAACCGTTCGCAGTGTGCGTTCGCTTTCGGGGCCTGGGGCGGGCTTTTCAGGACGCGCAAGCCGGCGTCGGTGAAGACGGCGTCGAAGGCGTCGCTGAACTGGCTGCCGCGGTCGCGGATCAGGAACTTCCGATTCGGGGTGTCCATGGTGTCCATGAGAAAGTTGCGGGCAGCCTGGGTTGTCCATGGGCCGGTTGGGTTGGCGGTGACGCCGAGCAGGTGGGCACGGCGGTTACGGTGTTCGAGCAGGACCAGGGCGTAGATGCGTGTGAGGTTGATGGTGTCGACGTGCAGGAAGTCGACGGAGACGATGTGCTCGGCCTGGGCTGTGAGGAACTGTTTCCAGGTGGGTCCGGTGCGGCGTGGGGCGGGGTTGACGCCGGCGTGGTTGAGGATGTTCCACACAGTGGATCCGGCTATCTTGTGGCCGAGGCGGGTGAGTTCGCCGTGTATGCGCCGGTGGCCCCATTCCGGGTTGTCGGCAGCCATGCGCAGGATCAGGGTTTTGACGGCCGTGGCCGTGGGCGGGCGTCCGGGTCGGCGGTGCTGGCTGTAGTCCCATTTCTTCGCGACGAGTTTGCGGTGCCAGGCCAGCAGGGTGGCTGGGGTGATCGGGAAGACCTGGGACCAGCGGCGGCGCGGTATCAGGTGCGAGAGCGCAGCGAACCACAGGCGGTCGGCTGGTTTGTAGCGCACGCGCGGGACCTGTCGGCGCAGGACGGCGTTCTCATGCCGCAGCGCCAGCAACTCCGCGGCCTTGGCAACGTCACGGCGTAGCAGTAATGCGGGCAGCGAGAGAAGGCGACGGGTTACGGCGTACACGGTGGACAAGATCACGAAACATGGTCCCAGGCGTGGTTGAGTCGCTGCTCACGGAGCCGGGATCCTCACAGCGACGGTATGCAGAGGCAGGCGGTGATTCGTGTTCTTGAGCCCCGCAGGCAAGGACGTGCCGTTGTACACCAAGTGAGACACCCCGAGCGCTGAACCGTCGCGCGTCGCAGCTGTGCGCCGTGCTCCTTTTCGCTGTGGTCTTCTCACTGGAACCGGTGTATCTCCATGTCCAGAACCTGGGTGGTAGTTTCCACCTGCCTGCCGATCGTTCTCCGCCGTTGCCACAGGTGCCCCTTCGGGCGCTTCCGGACGCACGGCACATTCCGCGTCAACGCCAACCACCAGCTCCTGGACGCCTGGCTCCCCGGCCTGGCAGCCGAACCGCTCCAGGACCCGGTCGTACGGCGCCGTGACCTGGGTGTCTCGGTTCGAGGTGACCGGCCGGCCTGGCAGTCGCCGTACGGTCTACCGTCGCACCGAGCGCACCGCGGCCGGTGGGCCCCCGTGCCGGGGGTGGCCAATCCTCGGCCGTCCACGCCGCGCGAATACTTGTGCGGCCGGTGCGTGTGATCGCCGAGGATGTCGGCTGTGCGAGCCGAGGTCGGCAGGCTGCTCCTGACATCAACGTCCAGACGCCTCGGAGCACGGTTGCCGACGGGTCATGTTGTCTGATGTAGGCATGCGGCCTTGAGTGGAGCGGGCTCGCGTCTCCATCCGGGGTTGCATCCGCCTGTCTCTCACGGGCGTCTCACGGACGAGTCGTCATGGAGCCGGAATGGTCGTCATGGTTGTCCTCGTAGAACGGGACCTGACCTGGGTTATCTGGACTGCACGGGACCAGTGATGACAGACCGTCAAGCTTGGTCGAACGCTGGGGGTCAAGGGGTCGCAGGTTCAAATCCTGTCGTCCCGACGGTGCTGAAAGCCCGCTGAGTTGGAGGAAAACTCCAGATCAGCGGGCTTTTTCGTGCTCGCGGAGTCGCTCAGCGGACGACCCTCAGATGCCGTCCCAGCGGCCCGGTTGGGACCACTTTGGGACCACCGGGAGCCATCTGGGAGTGGATCTTGGCTCCGCTGAGGTGAGCGGAGAGCGCGGCGCCGGCCAGCTCGATGGAGCGTCGGTCCGGGTGCAGGTACCGCTGCGTGGTGGTCAGCGACCCATGCCCAGCGATCTTGCGGAGCACGTGCAGCGGTACCCCGGCATCGGCCATCCACGTGAGCCCGGTATGCCGCAGATCGTGACGGCGCAGATGCTCGTGCCCCAACTTGATCACCACTTCATCCCAGTGGGTGGCGTCCCGGAGCACGGCCGTACTGATCCTCCCGCCGCGCGGACCGGTGAACAGCCGGGCCATCGGATCCTTCCCGACGACGTCGAGCCGGGCCGCGACCAGGTCCCGGATCTCCGGGATCAGCGGGACGGTCCGGCGGCGCTTGCCCTTGGTTCCCTTGTCGATCAGCCCGCCCGGTCCCGGCGTCGTCTGGCGGCATGCCTGCCAGGTCCATTCGTCCCGGTTGACGTCCTGGACGCGGACTCCGGACACCTCGCCGATCCGAGCGGCGGTGCACGCCGCGTACTTCACCACGTCGCCCCAGCCGGCGAACCCATCGGACGAGCGCAACACCAGGGCCGTCGACAACTTGTCCAGGGCATCCCAGTCCGGAAGCGCCAGCGACCGCGGATCGTCCAGCTCGTCTTCCGCGCGCTTGTACTCCTGCTGCCAGCCCACGATTCGCGCCGGGTTCACGTCGATGATCCCGTCCCGCACCGCCTGCTCCATCACGCGAACCAGGACGGCGAGACTGTTCTTCACGGTCGACTTGCTGCACTCCTCAGCGATCCACCCGTGCACCGCGCGGTCGACCGCGCCATTGGTGATAGCGGTGACGGCCACATGCCCGAGGGTGGGCACGACCCGCAGGCGCCAGCCAGCCCGGTAGGGATCCATGGTCTTGGCCTCCAGCCCACGCATGGCGAGCGTCCATTCCTCGGCTCCGTACTCAGCCAGGGTCGAGGTCGCCGTAGCGGGATCGACACCACGGCTCGCGGCCCGCTGCATGCGCCCGATCCACGCCTGAGCCTTCTCCTCAGTCGGCAGCATCTCGGAGCGCGACAGGCGCCGTTTCGTCGTGGGATCGAACCAGCGCACGCGGGCCCGGAACGGGTTGGGGAAGCCGGCGCGGTACTCCACATCGGTCGAGAGCTTTACACCGAGGGGCGGTGACGTCTCACCCATCAGGCAGCCCGCATGGGCACGATGCGGCGCGAGGAGAGCCAGGTCTGCACGTCCGGCACGCTGTAGAGCGTGACGCGCGAAGTCAGGCGCACGAACGGCGGCCCTTGCAGCGGGGTAATCGTGCGCCAGCGACGCAGCGTTGAGGAGTCGACACCGATCAAGTCAGCCACCTCGTCCGTGGTGTACCAGCCACTGTGCAGCAGATCCGGCACCGTGGTCCCCGAACTGTCCAGGACCGGCGAGAGGGATCCGTTTCCTACGGCACTCAGCAGTTCTGCCACCTGCGCCAATGTCAGTAGTCGGCTCATGACCATTCCTTTCCAGCGTTCTTCGCTTCGTTCAGGGCTTCGCGAGCGGTCTCGCGATTGATGCGCAGGTCCCGGGCAACGCTTGCGGCGAGCAGCGACTCACCGGGGGAGTGGCCTTGGCCGGAGTACTGCCAGTCGGCCATGACGAACACGGTCGGGTCGTGGGTGTAGTCGGGCAGGTCGAGGGCTTCGCGTTGTTGGGCGGCGCGGTAGTCGGCACGGACGGGCTGGCGTAGTGCGCCGAGGGTCGTGGAGTAGCGGCGGGACTTGGACGAGAAGTGACCGCGGAACCCGAGCATGTGCGCCCAGGCAAGAAGCTTGCGGTCGGGGAAGACGCGGTCGAGGTCAAAGCAGGTTTCGATGAGGCGGCGAGCGTGCGGCGGGACGCCGAGGAGATCGAGGGCTTCGAGGTTGCCGACCCGACGGTCAACGGTGCCGGTGGACTCGGCGGCTTTGGTGGCGTACTTCGCGACGTAGGCGGCAACGGTCTGTTCGCTTACGTCCTCCCCGGCACTGAAAGCCCGGATGGGTCGGATGTCGAGCTGGGTTCCCCAGCGGAGGGTCCATGGGTCGGGGTATCCGGCATCGGGTTCGGCCGGCACGGTGATGGTGGTGTACCGGTGGACGGCCGCAGCCCGGAGGCAATCGGACAGGAGATCAGTGGTGGCCCAGGCAGGTGGCGGATCTTGGCCCTCAGGCCCGTCAAGGCGGATCACAGCGTGGAGGTGGACGGCGCCACGCTCCTGGAACTCGGCGACCTTGCCGTAGGAGACTCGTGCGACCTCGGACAGCTCACGTCGCGTGATCCCGGCGCGGGCAGCCAGCTCGCGGCGCAGACGGTTGACGAAGCGATGCCACAGGTCGCCCGCATGGTTGTTGAAGAGCACGGCGCCCGCGTAGTCGTAGGTGTCCGGGTTGAGCGGGGTGCCCAGCAGCTCATCCGTTTGGGGGTGGGTGACGCCGCAGCGGCAGCGGCCGGAGTCGGGCCGGTTGTGGACCGGGCCGAACGACGGCGCGGTGAGCGTGGCGAAGACCCGTGGATGATCGCGGACCGTGCCGGGAACATCCTTGGACTCGTCGCCCGCGAGCCCGGCGCGGATCAGGTGGTAGGTGTCGGCGGCGTAGACCGTGGCGCATGGTTCGCAGCGCGAGGCCCGGCGGTTGCCGCAAGCCAGTCGAAGCCGTCCGCCCGGCTCGTCGGCGGTGGAGTAGGTGTGGAGGGTCTGGCCGGTGGTCCGGTCGCTGGTGCGGGTGAACCCGCGCAGGTGGATGGGGTTGGCGCAGCCTCCGGTGCGGGTGACTTGGTGGTGCCAGCGGTGGAAGTCCGGATCCCCGGCCACCGTGAGCAGGTCGCCCCAGGTGGCCGGGTCCAGGCCCGCGAGGGTCGCGGTGTCGGTCACACGCGCCCCCGGTCGAGGTCGGTGCCGGTGACGGTTTCGACAAGGGCGGACAGGAGGATTTCCGCGACGGGCGGGGTGACGGCGTTGCCGTACTGGCGGACCTTCTCCCGCTTGGTACCCAGCACCGTGTAGGTGTCGCGGAAGGCCATCGCGCGGCCGATCTCGGTGGGCTCCAGCATTCGGAACAGCACGCTGTCCAGGTCCACCGCGGTCCGCACCAGGGCGTAGCGGTCGCGGGTGGACAGGGTGCCGATCGGTTCGGCAACGGTCTTGGCGGTGCCGGTCCGGTAGTACGGGACCAGTGGGTGATCCGCCGAGTCGGCGGAGGTGACGAGCCCGTGATGGTTACCGGAGGCGGTGACGGTCGCGAGCGTATCGCTGACGGGTCGGGCGTCGGAGGAGCCGCCGCGTAGTTCGGCGATGAACGGCAGCCAGGCCAGCCCGGTCTCGTTACGGGCGGTCTGGGTACGCAGCGGGTCGGCGGCCGGCGAAGCGTACTTGCCGTCCCGCCCTTCCGCGGGGACCAGCAGCGGCGGCACGGCCAGGGCGTCGTTCTCGGTGGTGGTGCGGGTGGGCATCGGGTTGGTGACCGGTACCGCAGCATCGCGCCAGGTACCTCCGGCCGGGACGGTCACGGGCAGCGCGTAGCGGTCCAGTCCGGCTTGGATGCGGGCGAGGGTCTTGGGTGACAGGCCCTTGGGTCGATCCCCGATGGGGTTCCGGACAGCGCCCAGTCGATGGCGGTTGCGGCCGGGTGCACGACCGGTTCCACGATGGCGTTGCGGCACGCGGTGTTGGGGCAGCGGTAGGTGTACTGCGAGCGGTAGCGACCCATGTCGCGGCGCAGGTTCTTGAACGCCTGCACGGCCCGAACCGTGGTCTGGCAGGTCGGGCACCAGGCCGACGGCCGCAGCCACTTGTCCCAGTCCGGGGTCCGGCCCAGCGAGCGGCACCAGTAGGCGAGGTAGAGGCGGTCGCGGGACTGCGGCGCGAAGGCCGTCCGAACCGGGGTGGCGTGCATGGAGTTCAGCGCGATCAACTTCGTGTCGTAACCCAGGAGGCGGATCCGGTCGCGCCAGGACTGCCACAGGTCCCAGGCCCGCACGTCGATGACGTTCTCGACCACACCCGCCAGGACCGGACGCCCGCGTGCGGCGCAGGATTCGAGGTACCGCGGTACGTCCCACATCAGGGCGCGGGAGCGGTCGGCGGCCGGGTCGGGCAGGGTCTCGCCGAACAGGTCGGGCTGCCTGTCGAAGTCGCGCTGCTTGCCGCGTGCGTTGGACCACTGCGGGCACTCCGGGGAGGCCCAGAACAGGTCGGCGGCGGGGAAGCCGGGCACGTCGGCGGCGTGCAGGTCACCCTGGAAGTGGTCAACGGTCGGGAAGTTCACCGCGTGGGAGGCGATTGCCCGGTCCCAGTGGTTGGCGGCCAGGATCGGTTGGATGCCGGGGACCTGGGAGGCGCCGAAGGAGGAGCCGCCCAGTCCGGCGAAGAAGTCGACGTAGGTCAGCACGAGACACCTGCCGACACCGACAGGCGGACCGGCCGGCGGGCGGGGGTGGTGCCGGTTCCGTTGCAGGCCCGGCAGTCCACCGTGATCGTGGTGCGCTGTCCGTTCGGCTGACGAGTGCCGGTGGTGATGGCGACGACGGGGAAGCCGTCGCAGTCCGGGCAGATCGGGGGCGAGGAGAGGTTGGGGGTGGGCATGATGGGTGTTCTCCTTGTCGGTCTTTCGGGATGGGCGAGGGTGGGGCTCCCGGGGCGGCGGATACTTGGCGGTAGAGGCCGCCCCGGGGGTCGGGCTGACGGCGGTGGGTACGCGGGGTGGAATGGGCCGGCCAGGAGGTCGGCGGGGCCGCGCTAGAACGGCGGGTCCTCGACGTGCGGGCCGGACTCGACCACGTCTTCGTTCCCGGGAGCCGGGAGGAACTGGCGGTCGAACAACTCCCCAAAGGGGCCCGCGTTCCGGCGAGATGAGCCCTTGGCCTGGTACATCGCGCGATCGGCGGCCGCCAGGGCGTTCGACAGAGTCGGTACGGGCAGGTCAGCCAGGCGGCAGTAGCCCACCGAGGCCCAGACCGGGATCAGGTCGTCCGCGTACGGGACGGGCTCGTTCAGCGTCTCGATCAGAGCGGCCACAGCGCCGTTGACATCGAGGTCGGTGGCGATGGCGACGAATTCGTCTCCGCCCAGGCGGCCGGCGGTGCCGTTGCGGTGGCACCAGGTGGCCAGGCGGCGGCCGGTCGTGGCGATCACGGCGTCCCCGGCGGCGTGGCCGTGGGTGTCGTTGATGGACTTGAAGTCGTCCAGGTCGATCAGCAGGATCAGGGCACCGGGGGCGCGCTGGATCAGGCGCCGGGCGGCGGTGGTCCATCCGGCGCGGGTGAGCAGTCCGGTCAGGGGATCGCGGCGGGCAGTGGCCAGACGGCGGCCCAGGAGAGTGCTGTGAACGGCCCAACCGAGTGCGGGTAAGACCGAGGCGGCGGCGATGGGGTCCATGGCTGGTGTGTCCTCTCAGTGGTTCGGTTCGGCGGTACGGCGGCGGGCCATGAGCGCGGCGAGGCCGCGTCGGTCGATGGGCTGGGCGCCGGCGCGCAGGGCGGCGGCGCGTTTGCCGGGGGTGATGTCGTAGTGCCAGCGGTGGTCGCCCGAGTGCTGGAACCACGAGCGCTTGAGGCCAATCCCAGCGGCGAAGGTGTGCAGTTCTTCGCGGGTGTCGGCGGTCAGGTGGGCCCACAGGGTGGTGCGTAGACCGGCCATGCGGGCGATGGCCCCGTAGTCGGTGATCTCATCGACGTAGACGGCCATGGTCAGCGCCTCCGGGTCTGACTGGTGAGCAGCGAGCACAGGACGACGGCGCAGACCGCGATGGAGGCGGCGGTGACGGCGACGGCCAGGAGCAGCGAGACCAGGACGGCGCCGATCACGAGGACCGCGGCGACGCCACCGCCGACGACGGCGACCAAGCCGGCCGGGGTGAGCCGGACCGCCGGGCGGGGCGGGACCGTGGCGGGTGTGGTGGTCGGGTGCTGGCAGGCGCAGGACGTGTGCGGAGCAACGGCCGGAACCGGGGCGGTGTGCTGCGGGGTGGTGAAGGTGGCGGTGGGCATGGTCGGGATCTGCGGTCGGAGCATGACGGGACTTCCTTTCAGGTCAGGGCTGGGTGGTCGGGGTGACGACGGTGACGCCGGTGGTGGTGCCGGATTCGATGGCCGGGGCGAGGAAGCTGTTGGCGAGGAGGAATCCGCCGATCAGGAGGACGATCACGAGCCACATGGGTGGGCGGGCGAGTTTGTAGCCGAGGTAGCCGACGACGGCGATGGCGAGCCAGAACGGCACGGAGACAGGCATGGGAGGCGGTCCTTTCCGGGGTCAGCGGACGCGGCAGCGGTGGGTTCGGGCGGCCAGCGAAGCGGCGGCGCGGTTGGAGTAGTCCGAGGACCAGCCGCAGCCGTCGTTGGTGCAGGCGGCGGCGTGCCGGGTGCGGCCGAGGTGGTCGCGGTAGGTGCCGATCTGGACCGGGCCGACGTGGGAGACGGAGTGGAAGTTCTCGTTGCGGGCCATGAACGGTCTGTCCTTTCAGGTGAGTTGGGCGGCGATGGACTGGGCGAGCGGAGCGGGGACACCGAGACGGGCGGTGAGGGTGTCGAGGTCGATCGGGGTTCCGGTGGCTGTCAGGTGGTCGGCGGCGACTTTGCGGGCATGAGCGACCAGGCCCGGAGCGGGAACGGGAGCCGGAGGCAGCGCCGGAGCAGGCTCCGGGGCGGTGACCGCTTCCCGGACCGGTTCGAGGTCGAGGCCGATGGAGGGTTCGGGGTCGCAGTCAGCCGGCACGAGTGCTTGCGGTTCGGCCCGGGGCAGCGGGTTGTGGGCGAGGAAGGTTCCGCCGAGGAAGGCCAGCGCGGGCCAGCCGGCGACGAGGATCCGCAGCCAGTCGGGCACCTGGTCCAGGTCGAGGAGTCCGGCGGTGGCGACGTTGGCGCCCAGCGAGGCGACCAGGGCGACGGCGAACCAGATCCACGCCGACCGCGCCGGGCTACCAGCCGCTCGAAGGGTCCGCAGGCGGTGCCAGGCAGCGACCAACAGCAGATCGACGCTGATCGGGTAGGCCCAGGCTTTCCAGCCGTGTTGTCCGGCGGCGTTGGCGATGTCGTGCAAGTGGGCGAAGGACAGCGCGCCGGCGATGACCGCCTGCACCAGGACCGCATCGGGTCGGATCGGAAGACGCATAACCGTTCACTCCCTTCAAGGGGTTGGGGTCCGGGGCCGGGCGGGGAGCAGGTCCAGCCACCCGGCACCAGGGATCGAAGGATCAGGCCTGGCCGGAGCCGAAGCAGGTCAGACACATCCCGACCTGGTGGTCCTCGGTGATCCGTTGCTTGCGGCCGACCTTGACCGGGATGGCGACCTCACCGGTGCCCTTGCAGACCAGGCACTTCGGAGCGGCCTTGACGGCTGTACGGGCAGCCATGACGGTCACCGGTCCTTGAGGGCGTCAGCGCGAGCACGAGCGGCGCGGGCGACCTCAGCGGTCTCGGTGTCGCCGGGCTGGGAGGCGGCGATGCGCTCCAGGAGGCCGGCCTTGCGGTCCATCACCTCGGACTCGTTGCCGTGCCCCTTACGCAGGGCGCGGACGTCTCGCAGAAGCCTGGCGATTTCGGATGCGGTCGGTTCGGACATGACGGGCACTTCCTTCCGGCATCGGGCATGGGCGGGGTAGGGACCTGGCGCGAAGGTGGTCACGCCGACCGGTGGGGAGGGGGTGCTACTCGGTGACCGGGCGGGGCCGGGGCTTGATCAGCGACGGCGGGCCAGCGGTGACGAGCGGGGGCAGCACGGGCCGGAAGGCTGCCAGTTCCGGCAGGTCCGGGGTCAGGTGCGCGGTCTCGTTGCAGGCGGTGACGGCCTGGCGGAGGGTGGTGTGCGGGGCGCGGGTGCGGGACCAGCCACCGGCGGTGTCGCCGACGATCGCGACGCCAGGCAGCTCGGCAGGGATCATCGTGGCGGCGAGGACGGCTTCGGGAGAGATGTCGGCGAAGGCCATTTTGGCTGAACCCTCGTCGTTGACGCGGTGGCAGACGCGGCCGGTCAACTGGGCCCGGAGCATGGTCACTCCATCGCCGAGTTCGGAGCCGAAGCGCTGCCCGCATACTTCCACGTAGATTCCGGCGGCGCGTCCGAGCTGGACCAGGGAGATCAGGGCGGTCATGATCCGCTCGCGGCGCTTCTTCTGTGAAGGTGAGGAGATCAGCAGTAGCTCGGCTACTTCGTCGATGAACAGCACCACCGGCACCGGCCGCAGGTGTTCGGGCAGGCCCCAGATGTCGGAAGTGATCTCCGCATCCGGGGTGTCCGCGCTGATCCGCTGCTCACGTCGGATGAGCTGGAAGGCGTCTGCCATCAGGCCGACTAGGGCTTCCAGGAGGTCAGCGGCGCTGTCGGGGTTGTCGGCCAGGGCGGAGAAGCGGCGGGCCAGCGGACCGAGTTCGACGCCTTGTTTGCAGTCGATGCCGACCAGGGCGACCGGTTGGGCGCTCAGCTCGGTGACCAGGTTCCGCTGGTAGACCGACTTCCCCGACAAGGTGGCGCCCAGCTCCAGGCAGTGCGGTACCTGCCGGAAGTCCCGGTAGTGCACCGACCCGTCATCCACCATCGCCACCGGTACCCGCAACAGATCGCGGTCCGTCTTGGCGGGTATGACGACCTGGTGCAGTACGTCATACCCGGTCATCCGGACCTCGACGACGCCCGCCTTGATCTCGCGGGAGGTCACGCCGTACATGCGGAACGAATGCCGCAGCCGGTCAGTCGAGGCGGACACATCGAAGGCGTCCTGACCCGGGCGGAGCCTCAGCCGCAGCACCAGCCCGGTGCGGGTGACCCGGGTCCGCAACAGACGCGGCGGACGATTGGGCGGCACCTCCCGGCGGGCCATCCGCGCCAGGACCAGCCGGATCCGGGACGGCGGAACAGTCAGCCCGCACGCCTCCATCACCGAGCCGTAGGTGAACGCGATCCGCACCAGCGCCACCAAGGCACCGAAGGTCATCCAGTACCAGGCCGGACGCTTCGACCGAAGCAGCACCACCCCGGCGACCACAAGCGCCAGCAGGACCAGGACTAACGTCCCCCGCATGGCGATCAGCCCTTGACGTTCGAGGTAGCCGGCGAGATTGCGGTGACCGCAGCGGCGCGGAAGGCGATCCCGTGCCGCTTCGTGCCGTTGAACTCGTTCTCCCACGGCCGAGCCACCAGACCCGTCAGCGCCACCAGCGTGCCCATGACCAGCTCACCAGTGATTCCCGACTCGACCACCGTCACCGTCATGACCTCGGCCTCACCATTGGCCACGAACATCACGTCCACCGTCTTCAGCGGCTGACCAGTGTCGGTGTCCACGGCGACCAGGCCGGTCTTCTTGTCCTTCATCTTCGTCTGCGGAGGCTGCGCCACCATCACGGTGGCAGCGGAGATATCTACGGGAATCTGACGCATGTCGGACGCTCCGGGGTTTGGTCCTGATGGAGTGCCGGTCTCTCCGGCAACATCAGGAAACCGCCTCAGGTGGTGGACGCATCACGGCCCGTATGGACGCTTAGGGACGTCTGATGTGTCGTCAAAACGTCCCTGCGTCCTAGGAGTTGGCACGGCATGGCCAATGAACGTTTACGCGCGACGATCGCAGCCAATGACCACACCATCCAGTCGCTTGCCGATCATGTCGGCGTAGACCCCAAGACGGTCGAGCGCTGGATCACCACTGATCGAGTGCCGCACCGGAATCACCGATGGAAGACCTCGAAGTTCCTTGTAGTCGATGAGGTCTATCTATGGCCATCCGTGGAGCCGCAGGCCAAGACCGCCAGCACGGCCGAACTGGTCACGTTCTATCCCAACCGCGGTGCCGTCCCGGCGCACCTCTGGTCGTCCCTCATCGACAACGCGACCAGCCAGGTTGAGATTCTGGTGTACGCAGGGCTGTTCCTCTTCGACACTCACCCTGAGCTCTCCGACGATCTCGCTGACAAGGCGACGGCGGGTGCACAGGTCCGCATCCTGCTGGGTGACCCGGACTCCGAGATGATCCTCCGACGGGGCGAGGAGGAGGGAATTGGAGACAACCTCGCCTCACGCGCGAGGATCACCCGCAGCTACCTGCGGTCAGCGGTCGGAACTCCTGGCTTGGAAGTTCGGCTACACGACACGATCCTCTATAACTCGATCTACCGCTTCGATGACGACGTGCTGGTCAATCCCCACGTCCTCGGAGCGCCCGCCGGGCAGAACCCAGTGCTGCACTTCCGCTACGTCCCAGGCGGTCGCACGTTCCGGCACTACATGAAGAGTTTCGACTACGCGTGGGAGCGCGGCCGGCCGGACGGCGGCTGAGCATGCGAGGCTTGAGGCATGGCGCGAGTTGACTACCTCAATGATCCGCACGCTCCGCAGGCGAACAGCATCGTTCCCTCGGTGACCGTCGTCGCTCTCAACGATGCGGGGGCGCTGCTACTTGTCCACAAGACCGACAACGACCTTTGGGCGCTGCCCGGAGGTGGTGTGGACGTCGGCGAATCCGCGTCGAACGCAGCACTACGGGAGACTCGGGAAGAGACCGGAATCGACATCGAGGTGACAGGGCTGGTCGGCATCTACACCAATCCAGCCCACGTGATCGCCTATGACGACGGCGAAGTACGTCAGCAGTACTCGACCTGCTTCACTGCGCGCATCGTCGGTGGCGACCTGCACACCAGCAGCGAGACCAAGGAAGTGGCATTCGTCGAGCTGGACCGGTTGGACTCCCTCAACATCCATCCGTCGATGAGACTCCGCATTGACCACGGCCTGGCCCAACGGAACGAGCCCTACATCGGTTGATCGGCGCGTTCCAGGCGCGTACGCACACGTTCGGTGGCGGCTGCCAGGTAGGGCCGAGCCTTGCTGATCGCGTTGTGTACCTCGGTGCCGGGCGCGTACCTGTCGAGGATTTCGTCAATGCGGGTATCGAAGTCGAAAGACTCACCAGCCGGCCCCGTGGTCATGTCCGCGCAGATCAGCGCATCCAGCAGCGGGGAGTCTTCCCGTTCGTACGTCGCCAGCTCTGCCGACAGTCCCCGCTGTTCCGCCTCGAAGGTTGCCCCGGAGTGGTGAGCGACCAGGCAGACCAACCGTCGCGGTGCGTCGAGGGATTCGAGGTGACGCGCTCCGTCGAGTGGGTGGAACCCTGTAGCCCGAAGCTCGGTCGCATACCCCAGGTCATGCAGCCAGGCCGCAGCCTCAAGCAGGTCTCGTTCGTCCTCAGGCACGGCTGCCGCGATCTGCCGAGCGCGCTCCGCTACCGCCTGCGTGTGTAGCCAGCGATTCCCCAAGGGAGGTAGGAACGCCTCAGCAAGTTTGGCCGCGCCGGATGGACTGTCCACACGTGAAGGCACCATGAAGGCCACGGTAGCCCAGCGCCCGGACGCCCTCCCAGAACCTCGGCGCCTCAACACCCTTGGGGACAGAGTTTCTCTACTAGATCAAGGCTCGCTGCGCTCGCTGCCCGGCTGCGCTGCCGGGCAGGGGAGGGCGTGTCAGATCGTTGCCAACCCAGCCGCCGAAGCGACGCCAGGCAGCACGGGCGGGCCCTTCGCCGCTGCCCACAACGCGACCGAGTGACCCCCAGCAGGAAAGCACCACCACCGCGGCACTCCTCGACCTCCAGGACCAGGCACCCGCAGGACAAGCACCTCGGACAGCGGCCAACCACAATCCCGGGCCTCCAGGGTCTGCAAGGCAGTCTTCTCTCAGAGAGATCAGGGCCGCGCACAGCGCGGCGGCGCCGGACGACGTCCGGCGCGGCCTCGCCTCCATGTCTTCGCCACCGGCGGACCGCGCCGGCCGCCGTCCGCGCCCACAAAGTGGGGAAAGCACAGGTCCGGGACAAGGGGCGGACCACACCACAGCATCACCCGCCCACCAGGTTCGAGACCGCATTGAGCAACACCACAAGGGCCACTCGGCCACGTTGCGGGCAGCGGCGAAACCCACCCGACCAGCCAGGCAGCACGCGGCCCGCCGATCACGTCCCACCCACAACCCGAGATCAGAGCCGGACAGCAACGCGCCTGCCCGCCGACCAGGTACAGGCAATGCCTCCGGCGGGGGCGCTCCGACTCTGGGATGGCGGAAACCCGGACGGCGACCGCGGGCCGTTCGTGGTGAAGGTGGGAGCTGCCATCCCGTCCACCGTCGTCCCAGGCAGAGCCGAGCAGTCGCGGCCCAGGGCGTCAAGGTCGTTCGTACAGTGGCGCGCTCCACCTTGACGCCCTGAACCACGCCCGCTCCACGAAGTGTGGGACGACGGCAAACGGGATGGCAGCCAGGAGCATCGTGGCGAAGGCACCAGCCAATCCGCGCCGCTGACCTCGTGCCACACTCAGTGAGCGCGGGTTCGAGGGCGCACCTAATTCGGGAGAGTAAATGGCCCCACGCCTTCGACGGCTTGGCAGCGGCCTCATCACCTGTATCAGCATAGTTTGGTTCGGCTATCAGGCCGTCAACCGCGAGGGCATGCTGCGCGCCTTCTCCATCCTTGTGTTGATCATTGGTGGGATAACGGCTACGGCCGCGGTCCTCGATCGTTTGCGCCCTCGACCGAAGCGACGCCGAGCACGAGAGCGCGACGCCGATAGCTGATGATCCGCGCCCGTGCCCTTCCCGTGCCCGATCTCTCGGGAACTCACGGGGAACCACGGTCACCGGCAGGAAGCACGCATGAGAGCGGCCCCCGACCGATTTCCCTGGTCGGGGGCCGACTTGCTGTCTCTGGCTGCGGAGGATGTGAGATTCGAACTCACGGTGGCATCGCTGCCACGACGGTTTTCAAGTCCGATCCGATTACGCGATCTTCCAAACTGGTGCTACAGGCGCCGCGCTCCGACACTTGCCTGGGCCAGCACGGACGGTTGCCAACGCGGTAGGTGGAGTCTCAAGGTCAGGACAGCTGGACGACAGCGCACGTGGGGCCGTGCGGCGATCGACTTTCACAGTCCATGTTCCCGCCGGCAGTTTCGGCGATGATCTGGATTCCCCAGGCATTCTGGGGAGCAGCGAGCGACATGCTGACCACGTGGTCGATATTGCCCTTGTCGTTGGGTCTGAGGCTGACACTGTAGATGTTGGCCCTACCGGGGAGATCGGTCTGTTTTGCGTCTACGGCGGTCACGTAGACGTCGACGCTTGCCCATCGGTCAACACCGTCCGCGTGGAGGTCGAAGCTCAGCCTCCGATCGGATTTCGGCCCGTCGAGCTTGAGGTTGACCAGTGTCGGACGCCCGTTCCCGCTTGCTGCATGGGCTGCGCCGACAACTGCAACGCTCAAGGCCACCATGTAGAAGATGACACCAAATCCCAGGAGACCGGTCTCCCAGGCGTTGCCTCGCCGCGTGGGATGGATGAGCAGGGCAACGATGCTGCAAACGATGGCGAGGATGGCGCTGAGCGCAGCCACATAGATAGGCCACGGCTCATTGTTGAGGGCGACGACCACGATATCGCTCGTTAACCCCAGCGCAGTCATGGCCCCGGCCACTGTGACGAGGGCGCCAGCAAGGATCTTGGCGACATCGTCGAGGCGCTTTCCGATCCTGGCCTGGACGTCATCGAGCGTGAGAGGCTCCTGGTCACTGCCTGGCTGCGTCACCTGTTCATGGTAGAGAAAGCCGAGCGGATTGTGGCGCACCCGCGCGCATAGAGGCTCGCATGTATACCCCCCTAGGCATGGGCGCAGCGGTGACCACACCGACGTCGATGGTGATCATGCGACACCTTCGCAGGCGCGGCGTATTTTTGCGGGGTGGCGGGAGGCGGGGGGCGCGCATCAGGCAGCCTGAGCTGCGGGAACCCCTGGGACGCCATCGGCCTCCGGAGCCAGTGCAGTACAGCAGCGTTGAGGCACCCGCCGGCACGCGGGTGCGATGATGGCCGCATGGAAGACGTGCAGTTGCCAGCCGGATGGAGCCATCAGCAGATTCGCGATCGTTCCGGCGACCTGCAAGCCACAGCGCTCAGTATGGACCGCAGGGTGATCTATTGGCGCGGTCGGCGATCTTCCCGAAGAGGTGCTTCTGCCTTAGATCGTTCTCGGGTTCCACAGCCTCGCCATCGTCAAGGCAATCGGTGACGACGCCTGGTACATCGGCAGCCTGAACGATGACGGCAGCATCGTCTGCTGGAGCGCTTACGCAGAACTTGCCGAGGCGCTCCGCGGTCTCTAGCTTCGCTGCGGTGTAGCGGTGTGCCCGATCCGTGCCCGGTCCGGCGGGAAGCGGCGGGGACTCACGGGGAGCCCCGGCGACGCTTCCGCTCCGGGCCAGGTCAGAGGCTTCCCAGGTCGGCTGGCATCCATTCCCTGGTCTTCCCAACTAGCTACGTGGGTTGGCGAGGCTGAAGGCGCCCGTGGGCTGTTCGAAAAGCTCACCAAGTGCTGTACTTAGGGTTATGGGGGACATGTGGGCTTCAGTAGGTGCCATAAGTGCCGCAATCGGTACAATCGTGGTGATTGTCGCATCATTCTTCGCCTTCTCGCAGATCAAGGAAGCCCGTCACGCACGCCACGTGAGTCTTCTCCTGTCGTTCCAAGAGAAGTACCACGCTCCGGCGGCTCGCAGTTTTCGGTACCGACTCCTGTCTGGTGAGTTCGGACCACCGGAGCAATTTAATGCGGCACGCTTGAATCCCGACGATTTTCACAAGTTCTGGCAGTTGCACGATCAACTTGAAATGCTCGGTGTGCTGGTTGACTGCCGCTTGCTGGACTTCGACTTGGTTCTGGCATGCTTCCACCGGTCGCCTCCTCAGGTATGGGCCGCCATCGAGCCCTATATCCGCACACGGCGCACGCTCGCTTCCCCCCTGGAAGGGCAGAACTTCGAGAAACTGGTCCAGCGCTACCGTGAGTCCTCCGCTCTTGAGGCTCAGTACTGGGACCGTAACAACGTCTTGTAGCGCTAGGGCTCGGCCCCGGCGAGCGCGCGTGGGCCGACCGCGGTATGGCAGCCAAGTACAGCAACCAGCCCCCCGTAGTCGATCGCCCGTACACCTGGGAGCCCGTTTGGTCAGCTCAGTGACCGTCTGCGATCGTTCTGCCCGCAGTTCGCATCGAGGCGCTGGGCCAGGCAGGGGGCGCCCGTGGGCGATGAACAGCCGCGTGCCAGGCGGAGTCTTCAGGTTGCCCTGACTAGAGCGGACGCCCTCGTGCATCGCGGCGTCTCGGAATTGCGTCCTGCCCTAGGCCGACACCGCCCAGTAGCCCGATTACTACAGCAGGGATGCTCAGCCACCACCAAGCGCCGCCACGATCGAGGCCGACGATCAGGAGACCGAGGGCGACTACGAGGAAACCAATTGCCAGGCAGGAGCCGGCGGGATCGCGAGTCCGCTGGTCCTCGTCTTCCACGATCTTGCGCACAGTGTTGTCGATGTGTCTTTGCAAGATCGTTTTGGCGTCGCTGTCTGCTGGGAGGAGGCCGAGTAGTTCGACGTCCTGCTTAACAATCTCCCTTGTCATCGGTCGCTTTCGCCGCGCCTGGACTATGCCTCCAGCGACCGTGAGCGTGGCTACGAAGATCGGGGCAGCATCCACCAACTTCAAGGCGACTCCTAGCACATGAGGAAGAGGTCATTGCTCCAGAATGCCCCAACCTAAGCAACTATGCGGCCAGAACGCTATTTCCGCTTCAAATACCATCCAGTAGGACTCCTGCTCAGTGGCACGCCGCGTGCCTCGCCACTCGTCTTGTGACTGCCGCTCTTAGACTTCGGCCAGCGAGATTCCGCAATCAGGTTGCAGCGGAGCGCGCGTCTGAAAGATCTACGGAATGAGAGCAGGACTCCGGCGACCGATCAGATGTGACGCTCCGCCAGTCGCGGGTGCATGGGACCACATTGGGACCACACGCTACGCACGCGAGCGCTCAATCCCAGCTCGAAGACGCGACTGACCGTGCGCGAGGTGCGATCTGACCTGCGGAAACCCCTAACTCGCCGTTCTGGGGGTCAAGGGGTCGCAGGTTCAAATCCTGTCGTCCCGACGGTGCTGAAAGGCCCGCTGACCTGGGAGAAATCCCAGGTCAGCGGGCCTTTTGCGTTGCTCTGACTAGACGTCAACGTGACGGTCCGTCAGGTACTTGGGGACCAGCTGGGGATGGCGCCGGGGAAGAAACCCCTGATCAGGCCCTGTTTCCTTGGGGGCCATGATCGCGAATGGTTGCTCCTGCATTGTCCGGTTTCTACAAGGCCCGCAGGGTCGCGGCGAGCGGGTCCGAGGGTCCGGCGGCTCCAGCTAGTGCTCTGGCCGGAAGGGTTTGCCTGGTTGGCGGCGTCCGGCGTGGTGCGTCGCACGGCGGAGGATCGTCCTCGTACCGGGCGTACTCGGACGACTCCGACCACGCAGCGAAGTGCCGTGCCGGGCGTCGCGAACCGGTGAACCTTTCCGGCCAGAGCACTAGATGGGCGCTAAGCGATCGCCCGGCGGCGACGATGGCTTGCAGGTCGGGGTGGAGGTAGCGCTGGGTGGTGAGCAGGGAGCCGTGGCCTGCGATGAGCCGCAGGACGTGCAGTGGCATCCCGGCGTCGGCCATCCACGTCAGCCCGGTGTGGCGCAGGCTGTGGCGGCGCAGCTTTTCGTGGCTCAGTGAGCTGACGACTGCGTCCCAGTGGGTGGCGTCGCGCAGGACGGCGGTGGTTATGCGTCCGCCGCGCGGGCCGGTGAACAGCCGGGCGTCGGGGTTGGGGCCCGCGGTGAGCAGGCGTTGTGCGATCAGGGGCCGCACTTCCTCGATGAGCGGGACGCGGCGGGCCGCTTTGCCTTTGGTTCCCTTGTCGGCGAGGCCGCCGGGGGAGGGGGTGGTCTGGCGTCGCACGGTCCAGATCCAGTTGACCGGGTCGATGTCCTTGACCCGCACGCCGGATGCCTCGCCGATGCGGGCGGCGGTGCAGGCCATGAAGATCGCCACCTCGCCCCATTCGGCAAAGTTCCCGTGGGAGCGTGCTACCAGCGCTGTGGCCAGGACGGTAAGTGCCGGCCAGTTGGGCAGGGCCAGGGTGCGGGGGTCGTCGAGTTCGTCCTCGGCCTGCTCCATCACCCGGACCAGGACTGCCAGGCTGTTCTTGACCGTGGAGCGCCCGCACTCGTCCGCGATCCACCCGTACAGGGTCCATAGCACCATTGCTGATCATCGCGACCGGGATGTGGCCCAGGCTGGGTACCACTCGTAGCCGCCACCCCGCCAGGTAAGGGTCGGTGGTCTTGGGCTCGAGGCCGCGCAGCGCGAGGCTCATGTTGGCGTTCCCGAACTCGGCCAGGGACTGATTGGACCGGGTCGGATCGATCCCGCGCAGGGCTGCGGCCAGCGGCGCGTCGATCCACTTTTGGGCTTCCTCGGAGCTGCCCCGGGCTTCCGAGGGATCGGCGTTTGCCGGTGTGGGGATCGGTCCAGCGCACGCGTGCTCGGTAGGGGACAGACCGGTTCGCGCGGCGCTCGATATCGGCCGACACCGGCACCGCAATCGGCAATTGCTCTATGCAGGACATCAGACCGCCTGTGCGGGGTCGATGCGGCGATCAGTCAGCCACCCTTCGACGTCGGCGGCGCCGTACATCACCACCCGTGGCGACAGCCGGACGAAGGCGGTCCCTGCGGGGGCAGTGCCGTCCTCCATCGGCGGACCGAGGAGGCGTCCACCCGCAGCAGGCGGGCTATTTCCTCGGTTGTGTACCACCCATCGGCCAATAGGCCCGGCGAGGGCTCATGATGCGCGGGGCGGCGAGTTTCGGTGGTCGGTGTGTTTGGGTGCATGAACTTCCCGGAGGTTGGAAAGACAGGGTTGGGTGCGGAAAGCGGTCGTGGATTTCGAGGGGCGGCGGGGAGGGAAATTTCAAGGGCGCCGGGTTGGATTCGGGCAAGACACAAAATTAAGTAGAAAGCGCGCGAAGTCCAGCCCGATTGCTGCTAGTTCTCTTACGGAGAACGTCGATACCCGTCAGCTCCTCCCAAACGGCCTCAAAGGGGCTCCTGGCATAAGGAGGTCAGACTTGATGGTTTGATGAATCCTGGCGATATCTTCGGAGTCCTGGATTGGTTCTGGAGCAGGCTCCGAAGGAGCCGTGGGCGTGGTGAGGCGCTGCTGGCGGCGCTGCGTTCTGCAGGGATGACCGTATCGACGGGTTCCCGCGAGGTGGCGAGGCAGTGCCGCTGGACCGTCAAGATCCGCGGGATCGCCGGTTTGGCTAACCGGCGATCCCGCGCTATGTTGCCGTCACTCGCAGGGTTTGTGCGCACAACTATGCGTCCGTGCTCGAGCAGTTCCGGGGAAAACCGAAGGCCAACGGCCCCGTCGTGGACTGTAGCGTGCGGAATGAAGCATCGGTCATGATGGCCACGGCCGCTGCACTGTCCGAAGCCGCATGGGCAGCCGATGAGAACGGACAGGGTCAGCATCAGGTCTCTCCGCGCCCGGACCACGTGCCCGCCCGCGTCCCTCGACCGTGCCTATGTCGAGATCGCCGGGCTACGGAACCAGCGTCCGAGCCGTCCTCCCTGTGTTAAAGGTAGACCTGGAGCCTCCCCCGGAAGAACTCCCCCACTGCGATGCAGTTCGGCACATAGTGAAGGTGAGGGGCCTTGGTGACACCGGCGCCACGCCCGTCCTGACCCTCTGCACCGAGTCCACTGGATCTATCTCCGACATATTCTTCAGCACCTCGGGACCGGGTCTCGTAACGATCGCACGGTAAGTGGACATGGGGACGCCGCAACTTGCTAGTTTGGCGTCATCACCGCATACCTGAGCGGGAGTTACTTTGAAGGACATGATCGACGCTCTCGCCGGTCACCTCGGCGGCTGGGCACTTGCTTCCGTGGTCGCTGTGGCCGTCGTCGGCGGCCTCGCCGTTGGGGTATTCCTGGCGTTGCGCACCGGCCGGGCTTTCTCCGTCGAGTTGCCCTTCGGGTTGGGGAAGGCGGAAGTGGAGAGCCTTTCCCGCACCACCGCAGCGGAGACCGTGCCCGAGGTGCTCGAACCCGACCCATCCGGCGGTGCCGATGACGCATGGCGGCGTCATGCCAACGGCGTAGAGCATGACAGGCTGTTCGGCGTAGATACTCTCACCGCACAGTTGGCCGAAGTGCTGACCGGTGCCGGTGGCAACTGGATACTCAGCCTGTACGGGATTGGGGGAGCCGGAAAAACCGCCGTCGCCTTCGATGTCGTCGGCCTCTGTCGTCGTTCCGGGAAGTTCGACCATATCGTCTGGGCCTCCGCAAAGAATGCGGCCCGCGAGAACGCTTTCAGTGAGCGGGACCCTCTCGCGCTGGCCTACTGGCAGGACGTCATCGGCTCGATATCAAGCCAGTTGGGGCTTGGTACGGAGGTCAGCCGGGAGCTCTGGGAGGAACGGCTTCACGACCACATCGAAGCGTTAAGCCCTGAGGAACGAATCCTCCTCGTCGTCGACAACCTGGAGGGCCTGGAGGATGTCACCAGCGTTGTGGACTCCCTGCAACGGCTGGGGCTGCGCCAGCCGCATCGATTGCTGCTCACCAGCCGGCATCGGGAGCGCAGTCGGCGCGTGGTCAGCCGGATGGTTCCGCCCCTTAAGGACGAGGATGCCCTCGCTTTCGTCCGCCACTTGGGCGTTGACGATCCGAGCCTCGTCGCTTTGCCCGACCGAAAGCTGGGGGTCATCGCGGAGCGCACGGAGGGGAATCCGTTCCTGATAAAGCTTGTGGTGCGAACCTACCTGGAGAGCGCTCGTGCCATCGACATGGTGCTCGGTGATCTGAGCGACCTGGGAAACGGCGCGGGCGGCGACGGCAGGGCCTTGGGCCATCAGGTGCGCGACTATCTCTTCACTCGGTCGCTCAACGAGCTGGAGGGGATGTACGGCCAGGAGAACGTGGTTCGCCTAATCGGTGCCTTCGGCACGAAGCGGGCGGGGGACAGCCTTGAATACCGGGAACTGCAGCGGGTCAGCGGCATTCAAAGCGACGGCACCTTCGCAGCGATACTGAGGTCTTCCTGCCGGATGAGCCTGGTGCGACCTTCACAGGTGAACAAGCGGTATTCGATCCACAGCCTGCTCTACGACTTCACCACGCAGCGCTCATGAGCTACGCGTACCGGGGGAATCCCGATACGACGTGGAAGAACGCTTTCACCCTGGTTGCTCCTGAGCTGCTGGAGAACAGCATGCGGGAAGCCCTGGCGAACACCCGTCTCGGCACGTCGGCACTTGTAGACCGGCTCCCGCGTGATGCCGATATTCCCCGGCTGGCGTCGACCGACCTCTACCGCCGGTTCGTGGCCCACGTTCTTGACAGCATGATCATGCAGGGTGAATCCAGCTCCTCGTTCGGTGAGGACAAGGCATTTCTCGGCAAGGCGGTGCGCGCGGTGCAGGCCATCAGCGATGCTGCTGGCGGTACGACCGCCCTGTGGCTTGCCGTCGCCACGTGTCATGCCAATCTCGACAACGCCAGTGACGAACGGCAGAGAGCCATCCATAACGCCGCCCGCTTCGCCGCCGTGAACGACGATGCAGTGCGCTCCCGTAATGTCCTCGCTCACTATTTGATCGACACCAGCCAGTACGCCAAGGCCCTGCGCATCCTGGCGAACACGGAAGCGCAGTTCGCCGCATCCGCCGTCGCCGCCTCCCATTGGGCGGAACTGCTGGCTGCTCGTGGCATGTGCTACTTCTACACCGATCCAGACGGCGCCGACGCTTGGTTCCAGCGGGCGATCGCAGTCGGATCGGGCGACGCTGCCGCCGATCTTCGGGACGATCCCCTCCTCGCCCAGGCGGTCTCCACCGCCCTCCACTACCGTGGTCGCGTGGCGGCGTCCCGCGGGGAGTACCAGTCAGCGCTGCTCCACTTCGTCGAAGCTCAGGAGTTGGCTCCGGGACGGCTGGTCGGGCGGGGGTTCCATCATGTGCGCCTGGCCGAGATCCTTCTCCGTCACGGTCCGATCCATGAGGCGGAATACCATCTGCTGGAAGCCGAGCGGATCAACCATCAAGCCCGTCAATTCGGTGTGGGCGCGGCGCAACTGCAGAACGCCTGGGCTGAGTTCCACATCGTCAAGGGAGATCACCAAAGGGCCGAACACTCCCTCAGGAAGGCACTGCAGGCGGCGCAAAGCAACAACGCCCCACGTAATGTACTGCAGTTCGCGTGGGCCCTGGGGAGACTTCACCTCAGCCGCCGACAGCCCTTCCACGCCGCCCCATACATGACCCTCGCCGTCTTCGTCCTGCTGCGCCGTGAACTACTTGGCAACCGCCATCTTCTTCGCAATGTTCGCGCGCTGCTCGCGCACGTACCCGGCGCCTTGCGTCGGGGCCGCTCCGGAGCGGGGAGCACCGTCGTCGTCCCCTGCCCCTGCGGAAGCACACATTGAGTTTCGCCGTCGGACACGCCACCTCAAGACCCCGACGGACCCCCGCCCCTCCGGACCGGACTACCTGATCCCGCTCACCTGCAGCGAGATCGCGCGCCTGTCCATCATCCTCATCGCTCGGCGCGTCCACGACACGGCCCACCGGCTCCGCTGGTCCTACTGGCGACGCCGCCACCAGGCCCGATTCAAGCGAGCCACTACCGCCGCCGGGCCGCTGCTCCAGCGGTTGCGCAGCGTGACCTCCAGGAGGCCATACTGCCCGCCCTGGCAGTGCAGGAACCCGTCGATGCGTTGATCGGACGGCTCGTTCTCCTGCATCTCGACGATCCCGCGGCAGCGGTCAGGGCGATGGCTCGCCATGTGCGTCCCGGCGGCATCGTGACTTTTCAGGAAAGGACCATCCCGCGGGCGCAGGCGGTTCCTCCGGTGCAGCTCTTCGATCAGTGCAGGGACTGGCTTCGTGCAGGTATCAGCGCCGGAGGTCGCGACCCGGACCTGGGCGAGCGCTTGTGCACCGTACTGACAGATGCCGGCCTCGTACAGCCGGCCGCTGCGGTGGCGATCCCCGCAGGAGGCGGTCACACACCCGTCGTCGCGCACGTAGAAGCAACCGTGCGAAGCCTGCTGCCCCTGATCAACAAGTGTGGAACTGCTACACGCCGTGACATCAATATCGACACGCTCGCGGAGCGGCTCGCGCTTGCCACCACACAGACCGGAGCAATGCTCTATCTGCCAGAACTGGTCGCGTCTTGGGGCACGACCCGGCCAGACTGAGCGCTGACTGTTCCGACTCCGTCGCCTGCCAGCAGCCGCGGCGCTGCAGTCGCTACGAGGGGCCGCGTTCTTCTACGAGGTCGGACTGCGGGTTGCGCCCGTGAACGCAACGGTCCCCAATACCCATCTGCGTCCAGTCCCTGGCATAGAGCTCGTCACACGATCTTGTTGAAGTGGCCTGGTCGGGCGTGACTGATCTGGCGATTCGGCCGTTCGTGGTGGTGTGAGTAGTCGGCCGTGGATCGTGGACGACGACTTGTGGGCGCTGATCGAGCCGGTCCTGCCGCCTTGGCCCGAGCGGTCGCCGGGGCCGCGGCCGGTGGCAGACCGGCTGTGTCTGCAGGGCATCCTGTACGTCCTCCACAACGACATAGCCTGGCAACTGCTGTTCCTGGAGCTGGGGTTCGGCTCCAGGCAGACCTGCTGGCGGCGACTGGACCGCTGGCAGCAGGCGGGCGGCGTCTTCAACCGGCTGCACCGCATCCTGCTGGCCGAACTGAACGCGGCGGGCGAACTCGACTGGTCTCGCGCGTGCGTGGACGGATCCCACATCCGCGCGAAAAAGGGGGAGCCGACACCGGTCCGTCGCCGGTCGGACGGCGCGAGACGGGCAGCAAACACCACCTGATCTGTGACGGCCGCGGCACCCCGCTCAAGGTCATCACCACTGCGGCCAACGTCAACGACGTCACCCCAGACCCTCGCCCTGGTCGACGGCATCCCACCCGTCGCCGACCGCCCCGGCCGACCGCGCAGGCGTCCTGAAGCCCTGCTCGGAGACAAGGGACACGGCTCCAACCCGAACCGCGAAGAGCTCCGCAGACGCCGGATCCTGCCGGTCATCTCCCGCAAGGGGGCCCCGAACATCCAGGTTCTGGGCAAGCTCCGCTATGTCGTGGAGCAGACCTTCGCCCTGCTCCACCAGTTCAAGCGCCTGGCCGTCCGTTGGGAACGCCGCACCGAACTCCACGATGCCTTGGTCTCTCGGGCCTGCAGCCTGATCTGCTGGAGACGCTTCAGAAGACCCGATCATGATCTTGTTACGAGCTCATAGGGCCGATGATGACCGGCGAGCATTTCTCCCGTTACTCAGACAGCCGGGACGTTCTCCGATCGTGACGCACCGAGTAATCGTGATGAGAGGGTTGGGTCGGTCCAGTTAGCCAGGTGGTGGAAACCACCCAGCCTTTGGGTGACGGACGCGGTGCTCAGCAGGGCTTCGTCGAGCAAGCTGGTGCTGCAGCTGAGATGCGCAGCATCAGCCGGGCGACATCGGCGGCGGAATTGGTGTGTGCGACGGCGACCGGGGCTGAGCGCCGCGCCCTTGTCTTTGCCCTGGAGGTCGTCGTCCAGGCGATGGCGCAGGAGTACGACGACCACCCGGACTTCAAGCCGCACTGGTGCGTGCGAGCCGGCAGCAAGCGCACGACCGTCGTGCTGGTGGCGGAGCGTTCGTCCTACAGGTCTCGGGGTCAGGGACAGGTCTCCTCGAACTTCACCGCCGTGAACTTCACGGGCTGCCCGGTCAAGGCCGTGCCCGGGGTCGGAGACTGCGTGCACACCTTCCAGTTCGACTGCACCAGGATCATCCGATCGCCTGCCGCGTCCGCCGAGTCGATGGAGGTGGACGGGTCCAGGGCGGCCGTCGCAGTGTTCAGGGCCTTCCCCTTGAAATTCGGCATCGTCTTGCCGGCCTTCGCGGGCGCCTGCTGGTCGGAGGCCGGGCACGTCTCGCTGGTCTTGACCGCCCCGAAGTCCAGCTTCGTGTCGACCGGCGCCGACGTCCCCGCGGCGGGTGCCTGGGAGCAGACCTGCCAGTCCCGGTCGAGGATCTGGTGGCGGTCCCGGCCGGCGGCGTCGTGGCTGGCCAGGTTGTAGAACCCGGCGGCTTGCGCTGCGTCCTGCGCGGACTGGAGGCCCTTGCCGACGAAGTTGGGGACGGTCTTCGGCGCAGCGGCGGTCGCCTTGGGGACGTCGGTCGTGGTTGCCGCCGGTGTGCCTGGGGTGCCTGCGGTGGTGGGCGTCGCGGTGGGGCTGGTGGCGTTGGGGTCACAGCCGCCGAGGAGGGCTGCGGTGGCGATGACGCCGAGGATGGTGGCGGTGCGAGCGTGCATGGGTCCCCTCTGGTTCATGAGGGGGCGAGTGTCCCGCATGGGACTGCGAGGTGTCCGGCTTGTGATGGTTTCGTGATGCGGCGCAGCTAATCCGGCGACGCGGCAGCGCGCCATCGACCTCACCCCGGTGACCAGGGGCGTTTCAAAGTCCGGATGATCACGTGAGTCCGCAGGCCAGGCGGTCGGGCCGGGCCCGTCACGTACGCAACGAAGCTCCAGTTGAACGGGGTGACCTTCCCAAGTCGCCCTGAACCGCCGGAGCTTCGATGTGTCGTCAGTCTGCCACTGTCTGTCTCGTCAAGTCGCCTGCGCTGGAGGGTATGGCGGAGCTCTCGCTGGTGGAACGGCTGCGGATGCTGCCCGATCCGCGTCGGCGGCGCGGGGTGCGTCACCCGTTCGTGGCGGTGCTGCTGGTTGCCGCCTCGGCGGTGATCGCCGGCGCCCGATCGTATGCGGCGATCGGCCAGTGGTCCGCGAGTGCTCCGCAGCACACCCTGGCCCGGCTGGGTGCCCGCGTGGTGGGCGCGCTGGGGGTGCGTGTCGCGCCGAGTGCCGCCACGATCCGACGGATCATCGGCCTGGTCTGCCCCGGCGGCCTGGCCGACCTGACCGGCGCCGATCCTGGCGGCGCGGCCTCGGTGGCCGTGGGCGGCAAGAGCGCCCGCGGCTCCCGGCAAGGCCAGATGCCCGCCGCCCACCTCCTGGCCGCGATGACCGGCGACGGCCGGACCGTCACCCAGCTGCGAGTTCCTGGCAAGACCAACGAAATCACGTGCTTCGCCGCGCTGCTGGAGCCCTACGACCTGACCGGGGCACCGTCACGGCAGATGCCCTGCACACGCAGCGCGGCCACGTGCGTTTCCTGGTGGAGAAGAAGGCGCACTACCTGCTGGTGGTCAAGGCGAACCGGCCCGGGCTGCACCGCACGCTCCGGTCGCTGCCGTGGAAGGACGCCATCGCCCGGCGCTACGACCGCGAGGTGAGCCACGGCCGCAAGGAGACCCGTGTGACCAGGGCCCTGACCGTCACCGATCTCGGCCTGGACTTCCCTCACGCCGTCCAGGCCGTGCGCATCCTGCGCCACCGCGCCGACCTCTAGACCGGCAGGTGCAGTCGCCAGACCGTCTACGCGATCACGGACCTGACCTCGCATCAAGCATCGCCCCAGCGGCTCGGCCAGCTCGCCAGGTCACAGTGGACCATCGAGAACCGGCTCCACTTCGTCCGCGACACCACCTTCGGCGAGGACGCCTCGAAGATCCGAACCGGCCACGGGCCCGAGAACATGGCCACCTTGCGCAACCTGGCGATCAACACGCTCCGGCAACACGGGCACCGCAACATCGCCGCCGGCCTCCGTCACGTCTCATACGCCCCCTTCAGTAGGCCGCTGGACCTGCTGAACATCCCCTGACCTGGCCGCCTGCATGATTATTAGGACTTTGAAACACCCCTGGGTCAAGGGGTCGCAGGTTCAAATCCTGTCGTCCCGACGGTGCTGAGAGGCCCGCTGACCTGGGAGAAATCCCAGGTCAGCGGGCCTTTTGCGTTGCTCTGACTAGTCGTCAAAATGATGGGCCGTCAGGTGCTTGGGGACCAGCTGGGGACGGCGCCGGGGAAGAAACCCCTGATCAGGACCTGTTTCCTTGGGGGCCATGATCGCGAATGGTTGCTCCTGCATTGTCCGGTTTCCACAAGGCCCGCAGGGTCGCGGCGAGCGGGTCCGACGGTTCGGCGGCTCCAGCCAGATGGGCGCTGAGCGATCGCCCGGCGGCGACGATGGCTTGCAGGTCGGGGTGGAGGTAGCGCTGGGTGGTGAGCAGGGAGCCGCGGCCTGCCATGAGCCGCAGGACGTGCAGTGGCACCCCGGCGTCGGCCATCCAGGTCAGCCCGGTGTGGCGCAGGCTGTGGCGGCGCAGCTTTTCGTGGCTCAGTGAGCTGACGACCTCGTCCCAGTGGGTACAGATCGGGCCGGGCACGCCCCTGAAGGCGTACCCGGCCCGATCAGCAACGCCGGGTCAGGCTTTCGCCACCCGCAATCCGAGCGTGCCGTACACAAGGCCGGTCGGCACGATCAGCACGGTGTAGGACCCCGCTGGCAACGCCGACATCGTGTACAGCGATCCGCTGCTTGCACAGCTGAGGCTTCCGCTCTTGAGTTGGGTACCTGTGTGGTCGTACAGGTAGAAGTACACGGACGTGTATCCGCAGGCGCCGCCGGTGATCGTCGAGGAACCCGTCAGCGCCACGTTCTGCGCGGTGGAGTTCGTGAAGCCGATCGACACCGCCTGCGCCGCGACGGTCGTCTTCGCTGCCACCTGCGCACCGTTCATCGTGGCTGTGGCGGATGACGTACCCGCCGCGAAGACCTGAGCGCTGTATTTCCCGGTCACCGGGCCGGGCGGCACGATCAGCACCGTGTAGGACCCTGCGGTAAGGGTCGCGGTGAACAGCGAGCCCGCGCTGCCGCAGTTGAGGCTGATGTTCTTCAGCTGCCCGCCGGCGTGGTCGTACAGGTAGTAGCGCACGGACGAGTACCCGCAGTCGCCACCGGTGATCGCCGACGAGCCGGTGATCGTGACGGATTCGGCGGACGGGACCGTGAAGCCGATCGCTACGGATTGCGAGGCGACTGTGGTGGTGGAGGATGCTGGTGTGCCGTTCAGCGCGGCCGTCGCCGTCGCCGCGCCGGTGCCGAAGACCTGAACGCCGAAGGTACCGGTCTGCGCGCTCGGCGGCACAATCACCATGGTGTACGCGCCGGCGGCGAGCGTCGGAGAGTACAGAACGCCCGCGCTCCCGCAGCTGAGGCTCCCGTTGTTCAGCTGGGTGCCCGTGTTGTCGTAGAGGTAGTACCTGACCGATGAGTAGGCGCAGTCGCCTGTGGCTATCGTGGAGAAGCCCGTGATCGTCACGGCCTGGCTTGTCGGAACGGTGAACCCGATTCCTACCGACCGGGAGGCTGTGGTGGTGATCACCGCCTTTGGTGTGCCGTTCAACGCGGCTGTCGCCGGCGCTGTAGCCCCGAACACCTGGACCGTATAGGTGCCGGTCACCGGCCCCGGAGGAACCGCGAGGACCGTGTAGGACCCCGCCGCCAGCGTCGCACCGAACAAGGCGTTCGCCGTGCTGCAGCCGGCGCTCTGGTTCTTCACCTGGGTGCCGGAACTGTCGTAGAGGTAGAACTTCACCGATGAGTAGGCGCAGTCGCCGGTGATCACGGACGAACCGGTGATCGTCACCGCCTGGCTGCTTGGAACGGTGAACCGGACAGCAGCCGACTGCGAGGCGTGCGTGGTGGTCGCTGCGTTCGGGGTGCCGTCCAACGTGGCCACGGTCGGGATGTTCGCGCCGAAGACCTGGACGCCGTAGGTGCCGGTCACCGGACCCGGAGGAACCGCGAGGACCGTGTAAGACCCGGCTGCCAGGGCTCTGCCGAACAGCACACCGGACGTGCCGCAGCTGAGGCTTCCGTTGTTCAGCTCTCGCACCGGAGTGGTCATAGAGGTAGAACTTCACCGACGAGTAGTGGCAGTCGCCGGTGGTCACGGACGAACCGGTGATGGTCACCGCCTGGTTCGCCGGAACGGTGAACCCGAACGCGACCGACTGCGCGGCCGCGGTCGTCGTCACCGACGCGGGCGTGCCGTCCAGGTTCGCGGTCGCCATCGACGCGCCGGCGCCGAAGAACTGGACGCTGTAGGTGCCCGTCACCGGCCCCGGCGGGGCGATCAGCATCGTGTAGGACCCCGCTGCCAGCGTCGGCGAGTACAGCACGCCGGACGTGTCGCAGCTCAGGCTCCCGCTCTTCACCTGGGTACCCGCGTGGTCGTACAGGTAGAACTTGACCGAGTAGTAGTTGCAGTCACCTGTTGCGATCGCCGAGGAGCCGGTGATCGTCACTGCCTGGCTCGTCGGATTGGTGATGCTGACCATCACTGACTGGGAGGCGGCAGCGGTCGTCACGGACGCCGGCTTACCGTCCAGCGTCGCTGTCACCGCCGACGTGGACGCCCCGAAGATCTGCACGCCCAGCTTCCCCGTCACCGGGGCGGGCGGGACGATGAGCACCGTGTAGGACCCGGAGGGCAGAACCGGCGAGTAGAGCATCCCCGCACTGCCGCACTGGAGGCCGCCGTGGGTCACCTCGGCGCCGGTGTGGTCGTACAGAGTGAAGATCAGCGAGGAGTAGGCGCAGTCACCGGAGGTGAGCGTGGAGGAACCGGTCACCGCCACGGTCTGGCTCGTCGGGTTCACGAACCCGATGGCCACCGACTGGGCCGCGACCGTCGTGGTCACCACGTTCGGCGTGCCGTCCAGGGTCGCCGCCGGCGTCCCCCCGCCGCCGGCTGTGGCGAACAGGCTGTAGGTCCCGGCCAGGCCGCCCGAGTCGACGGCCAGCCGATAGTTGCCGGCCGGTAGGACGCCCAGGCTTGAGGCGCCGCACCGCCCGTGGGCGATCGCTGCTCCTGAGCTGTCGAGGAGCCGCCAGGTCAGCGAGGTGCTGTAGCTCACGGTGGGGCACGAGGCGATGTTCAGCAGCACCGGCGAGCCGTCGGACGGCGCGGTGACTACGTAGACGTCTTGCGACGCCGCCGTCTCGAACCGGCCTGCGCCTGTTGCCGTCGCGCCGCCCAGCCGGTCCGGTGACACGGCCAGCGGGAAGGTCGCCACGAATCCCTGCGGCGCCTCGAGGTTCAGCGCGTACCCGCCGGCCACACCGCCGGCGCTGACCACCAGCTGGTATCCGCCGGCCGCCAACGGGCCCAGGTTCGCGTACGAGCAGCCGCCGTTGGCCAGGACCGTGCCGGTCGCCGTGCTGAGCAATTTCCAATGCAGGGGCGTCGAGTAGTTCGCCGTCGGGCACGCCGAGACGTCGAGATTCAACGTCTGGCCGTCGACCGGCACCGTGAACGTGTAGACGTCCTGGGAGGCGCCGGTCTCGAACGTGCTTGCGCCAGGTACGGAGACCCCGTTCATCGTGTTGGCGCTGGTCGTCAGCGGGAGGGTCGCCGCGAACGACTGCGGTGGCAGGAGGTCGAGCGTGTACGGACCAGCCGTGCCGTTGGCCGCGACGTTCAGTTGGTAGGAGCCGGCCGGAAGGGTGCCGAAGTCCGCGTACGAGCAACCGCCGTATCCGGAACGGACCAGGGACTGCGTCGCGGTGTCGCGCAGGGTCCAGGTGCCGGGGGAGTAGTTGTCCGATGCCGGGCACGACCTCATGCTGAGCGCGAGCGGCAGGCCACCGGCCGGGACGGAGAACGCGTAGACGTCCTGTGAAGCACCGTCCTCGAACATGCCGGCTCCGGTGGTGGCGGTTCCGTTCAAGTTGTTCGCCGTCACCGACAACGGCACCGTCGCCGCGAACGACTGCGGTGCCTCCAAGTTGAGCGAATAGGACCCCACGACACCCGGACCGCGAACGTTGAGTGTGTACTGCCCCGCCGCCAGGAGGCCGAGTCCGGCCGCATCGCAATATCCTGACGCGGCGGTGCGGCCCGCCGACGTCTGAAGGGTCCAGTGGACGCCGTCCGACTGGCCTGCGGTCGGGCACGAGCCCAGGTTGAGGTTCAGGCGCTCGCCACCGGTGGGAACGGTGAACGAGTACACGTCCGCGGATCCGGTGTTCTCCAGCGTTCCGGCCCCTGCAACGGCGGTGCCGTTGACGGTCCCGGAGGAGACCGACAGCGGTAGCGCGGCAGAGAACGTCTGAGCCGGTACGAGGCTGGCACCCACCGAGATATTGTCGACGGCGAGGCTGGTGCCGATGATGCCTCGGAAACCTGAGAGTGTCAGTTGCACGCGCAGTTGGTCGCTGTACTGCGGAGTCGGCATGGTGATCCGGTACCGCTGGTAGGCCGTTCCCTGGGGGGTCTGGCCTTGGCCCAGCGCGCTGATCGTCGCAGGCCCGGACGACACATTCGCCGTCGTCGGTGCGAACGCGACCACCGATGAGGTCGCGGGGTCGCCGACCTTCACCGTCAGCGTCTGGTTCTGGGCGTTGGTGCTGGTGACGCCGACCGCGTAGACATCGAACGCGACCGTGGCGCCGGAGTGGTTCGGCAGCGACGGGACGGTGAAGCTGTACCCGCTGCCGTCGAACACGGGTCCGGCCGCCTTGGTGCCGCCAATCGACTCGATACTGTCGGGACGGAAGTTGGGGCCGACCGCGGCTTCGAAGTTCTCTGTCACCGTGCCGCCGGCGTCGACCGTGTGCGCGGCCGAGTCCTGGAGCACGTCGGTGACCGCCGCGGCGGCCTTGGCGTAGTTCGTGTCGCCGGTCTGTGCGACATCGAGCATGCAGGCGTCGAACTGCGGACCCGCGGGCACCGCCTGGGCGTTGCACGCCTGGCGTGCAAGGTCTTGGTCGGCTTGTGCGAAGTCGCCGAGGGTCACCACGTTTGACGGGAACGTCAGATCTGTGTAGGACGCTGTGGTCTTGTCGTCGGGGTAGGTGAAGTCGGACTGGTTGTCCGTGAGCCGCCAGGAGTTCGCGTAGGGACCGTCGAGCACCGAGGCGCTGGGGGAGGAGATCGGGGTGCCGTCGGACAGCACCAGGTCGTTGCCCGGTATGCCGTCGTTGTTGCCGAGCAGGCCGGTCGTGGGTACGCCGGGGGCGATGTCGAAACCGAGGCTGCTGTCGCTGAACGCCAGTCGGGCCCCCGCCGCGCCGAAGGTCGCCACGAACTTGTTGCCGCTGCGGACCAGCGCAGCGCCCTGCCCGAAGTCCGTCAGCTTCTGCGAGGCCGGGATCGGCTCGCTGTTCACGAAGGCGTCGCCGTTCTGGTGCAGCTCGACGTACGCTCCGTTGATCGAGAACGCCACCGAGTCCACGACCGTGAACGTCCTGGAGCCGCTTTGGGGCAGGAATCTGGCCTGGATGTCGAGATCCAAGCTGGGGACGTGGACCACCTTGAACTCCCCGGCGTCCTGCAGATCGTAGGCCAGCCCGTCGAGTGTCGTCATGTGCGGGTCGCCGAACAGGTGCCAGTGCATCACCGCCCAGATCGCGACGAGCACTGCTGCTGCGATGACCGGGACCAGGAACGCGGCGCTCAGGGTGATGAAGCCGGCGTCGAGCGCCGCTTCCGCCAGCGCCAGCTCCGCGGCGTCCAGCCCCAGGGCTGCCGCGTCGCCGGCCAGGATGTCGGCCGAGGCGTCGGCCACCACCTCGGGCATGCTGTCCACGAGTGCTGCCCATTCCGCGTCGATGGCGTCCGTGGCGGCGTCCTCCGCGGCCTCCTCGATCGCCATGATGGCGTCCCGGTTCAGCGACACGAAGACCGGCTTGGGCAGCGCGTGGAACGCGGGGGCGCACACGGGGCCGGTCAGGAACCACAGCTCCGGGTGCTTCCGGATGTAGTCCCAGAAGTCATCTACCCCGTTGTGATCGGCATCGGCACCGATGGTCCCCTCGTAGGACTGCTTCCTCTCGTCCTCATCGCTTTGCTTCTGGCGCTTGGGGCACTCCCGGAACGTCCTGGAGATCCGGATCACGCCGTCGTTGGCCGGGTCGCTGTAGGTGTGGAAGACCCAGGCGGAGTGCTGTGCCGGATCCCACTTGCACGCCGGATCCAACTGGATCTCAAAGTTGTCACTGATGGGCTTCGTGAAGTGGTAGGCGACGACGGTGTGGCCGGCGAGCGGCCAGTTGTTGACGTAATCGGTGACCTCCTTCACCGGGTCGTCTCCGGTCCGCCATTCACCCTTCATCTCCACCAGACCGATGGGGCCCGTTGTGCTGGCGTGGTCGTACAACAGGAGGTCCGGACGGGCCTCGTTGACGGGGTTGATCGTCTCCCACTGGAGGTTGGGTGTGATGCCCGTCGTCGATCTGTCGCCGTAGACTCCGGCCGCGTTCAGTTGAGCGATGACGCGCGTCTGCGCGATGTTCTCTCCCTGCAGACCCAACGGCTTGCAGTCCGGCTTCTTGTAGGCGGCGTTCGGAACCAGTGCGCGCGGGTCGAGGACGCAGGGTGTTGATGTGTACGTTTTAGTGGCCGGATTCCATGCGTAGCCGAGGTTTCGCCGGGTGGACATCAGGGTCCCGGCCACGCACCGACTGCCGCCCGGATCCGGGACCGAGGAATCATCGCTGTTCGGCGGGCAGGGCGGATCGGCGTTGGGCTGGACATGGGGCGACGGGGAGCCGGTGACGGCGTGCGGCGAGGACGTCGTCGCGGTGGGGCTCGCGTAGGTCACCGACGGGAGTTGGGGCGAGGCTGCCGAAGGCTTCGTGGTCGCTGGATGCGTCGTCGCCGCCCGTGCCGGTAGGGTCGTCGGCAACGCTGTCGGAGGTTGCGCCGCGAAGGGTGTCGGCGAGGCCGCCCCGGGTGTTGAGGGCTTCGGCGTCGAGGTGGCGGGGGCAGAAGTCGACGCCCGCGTCGCAGTGGGCGTCGGTGGCGAATCCGCGTACGCCACCGTTCCCGTGGGACCCGAAGTGGCTAAGAGTGCTCCCGCCACCGTGGTCGCGAGCAGGCTCACTAAACGACGAACGGGCGCCATCAGTCCCCCCAGGAACTACGCACACAATTGTTCGAGACTCAAAAGTCTGTCAGCGTCCCGAGAAGACGGTCAACCAGCGGAAATCATGGTCCGGTACGGAGACCAACGGTTATCGGACATCGTCGGCGGGCACCAGAGCCCGGCCGAAGTCGGCACGTGCCTGGTCAACGATCGAGGGCGAGGGTCCGCCGGGGCGGAGCCACTCGGCCAGATCCGGTGCCTCGACGAGTGTGCGTCCGGCAGTGACGTGCGTCACGTTCCACCGGGAGAGATCCGAGACCTGGGCCAGGTGTTCGTCGGTGAGCAGTTGCATGCAGTGGGCGTCGGGGACGAACCGGTTCCACAGGTCCGCGTGCATGCGCAGTGCGTAGGCCGGGATCTCTTCCCTCAGCGGCGGCAGGGCCCGGCCGCGTGCGTCCCAGAGGTATGCCTGGCGCGGCGTCGGCGCCACGAAGGCGTAGTGCGCGTACTCCGCTTCGGCGAGGATCGCCACGCGGGCCCGGTCTGCCTGAGCCGCCAGGGGCGCGGACGCGTCATGGGTCTGGTACATCGCCTGGCCGTCCGAGCCGATCTCAGCCATTGCCGCCCGCGATGCGAGCGCGTCCGTGTATAGCACCGCACCGGAGGAAGCCACGTGCAGCATGGACGCCAGGTGCACCGCCACCTCGCTGGTGGCGTCGAGCTGACTCATCCCGTAACTGCCGACGTAGGCGTCCCCTCCGGCCTCGGCCGCCCAGCGCACCGCACGCTCGGCCCAGCCCGACATACCGGCACCGTCCAGCGCGGACAACGCACCCAGCGCGATGTACGCCGTCATCATCGGATCAGGCGAATCCCAGGCCGGCAGACGGACGGTCTTCGTGGCCCGCAGCTCACCTGACAGCCCGCCCGCCCGCACCCGGCCGCGGAAGGCCGCCAGCCAGGTATCCAGCGCCTCCTCACTCTCCATCGACCCCAGCCTCACAGAGAAACCCGCGAGGCTTGCTGTCAGCAAGGACCCCCAGATGGAGTCCGGCGCCACCTGATTGGCCACGTCATTGGCCGTGCCCACCGCCTGACGCACCACATCGACAACCGCCGCCGCCGCACCGCCACCGTCATCCGGAGCGAACTCCACCCGGACCTCATCGAAGCCATTGGCCTCCAATTCATGGAAAATGCTGTCGAGATCGATATGGACGCCGTCACGGTTCGCCATGCCGCCAGAGTATGGCGAACGCCCGCGGTGTGAGCCGAAGTCCGGGGCACGCGCGGTGGCTAGGTGAGCACGGCGCTGTTCGCCCTCGGGGACGCCGTCGGGGCTCAGCGGTCCGACGGCGGACGACGCCAGCGCGGTCAGCCGGGCGAGACCCTCGGTGGTCAGCGCACCGGAATCCACTGTGGCGAGGCGTCGCACCTGCGCCGGTGCCGCCGTCATCGCAAACCCCGATCGCGAACAGTGTGGCCAGCCGATACCGAACGCCCTGCGGATTCCGCGAGTCGGGCACCCTGGACCAGCCCGTTCGCCGACACCTCCCCGGCCACACCGGTGGACGAGCAGGGGCGACGTGCCCACGGACGTGGATATGAGGAAGCACGGAGCGACGACCACGGCAGCCTTACCGATCCGGGAGCACAGAAGACTCCTGGTCTCGCCATAGTGCTGCCGACTCCTACGGAGGGAAGTCATTTGCGCAAGCCCGTCAATCGCGCAGGCGGTCCCGGATTCTACAGTCTCTAAGAAGGCTCCCGCGACGGTGGTGGCGAGCAGGCTCACTAAACGACGAATGAGCACCAGAAAACCCCCGGATCAGGCGCACAGTAGTTCGAGACTGAAAGAGTCTGTCAGCGCGCTGAGTAGGCGGTCAACGAGTGAAAACCATGGTTCAGTACGGTGAGCAGCGGTTACCGGACATCCTCGGCAGGCACCAGAGCCCTGCCGAAGTCGGCACGCGCCTGGTCAACGATCGAGGGCGCGGGTCCGCCGGGACGGAGCCACTCGGCCAGATCCGGCGCCTCCACGAGCGTGCGGCCAGGAGTGGCGTGCGTCACAGTCCACCGCCCGAGATCTGCCACCCGGGCCAGATGCTCGTCGGTGAGCAGCTGCATGCAGTGGACGTCCGGGACGAAACGGCTCCACAGGTCCGCGTTGATACGGACCGAGGCGCCAGAGATCCCCGCCCGCAGCGGCGGCAGGGCCCGGCCACGTGCATCCCACAGGTACGCCCGCTGCGGTGTCGGCGCCACGAAGGCGTAGTGCGCGTAAGCCGCTTCGGCGAGGATCGCCGCGCGGGCCCGGTCGGCCGCAGCCGCAAGGGACGCGGACGCATCATGGGTCTGATACATCGCCTGGCCGTCCGAGCCGATCTCGACCAACGCGGCCCGCGACGCCTGCGCGTCCGCGTACAGCACCGCACCGGACGACGCCACATGCAGTGCGGCAGCCAGATGCTTCGCCACCTCGCCGGTGGCGTCGAGCTGACTCATCCCGCCGCTGGCGACGTAGGCGTCACCACCGGCCTCGGCCGCCCAGCGCACCGCCCGCTCGGGCCAGCCCGACATACCGGCACTGCCGGGCGCGGCCAGCGCGATGTACGCCGTTACCATCGGATCAGGCGAAGCCCAGTCCGGCAGCCGGAGGTAATCCGTGGCCCGCAGCTCACCCGACAGCCCGCCCACTCGCACCTGGTCGCCGAACACCTCCAGCCAGGTTTCCAGCGCCTCCTGACTTTCCAGCGACCCGATCGACACAGAGACACCCGCGAGACTCGCTGTCAGCAACGACCCCCAGACAGAGTCCGGCGCCGCCTCGTTGGCCGCCTCGTTGGCTGCCCTCACCCCCTGGCGCACCACGTCGACGATCGCCACAGCGCCGGCACCGGCATCCGGAGCGAACTCCACCCGAACACCGTCGAAGCCATTGGCCTCCAACTCACGCAGAATGCCGTCGAGATCGATGCGTACGCCGTCACGGTTCGCCATGCCGCCAGAGTACGGCGAACGCCCGCCGCGTGAGCCGGACTCTGGTACAAGCACGGGGGCCCGGCGTGCACGGCGCTGTTCGCGTTCTGGGACACCCTCGGGGCTCAGCGGTCCGACGGCGAGCGACGCAAGCGCGATGAGCTGGGCGAAACCCCCGGCGGTCAGCGCACCGGGATCCACTGTGGTGTAGGCGTCCCTCATGCGCCCGTCGCCGCCGTCATCCCACACCCCGACCGCGAGCAGCTTGGCCGGCCGATACCTAACGCCCCGCGGATCACGCGAGTCGGGCACCCTGGACCAGCCCGTTCGCCGACACCTCCCCGGCCACACCGACCGCGCCGGCCGGTGGACGAGCAGGGGCGACGTGCCCACGGACGTGGATATGAGGAAACACGGAGCGACGACCACGGCAGCCTTACCGATCCGGGAGCACAGAAAACTCCTGGTCTTGCCATAGTGGTGCCGACTCCTACGGAGGGAATTCATTTGCGCAAGCCCGTCAAGTCCCTAAGAAATGGGAAGGAGCTTGCGGCAGGGCGCCAGCGCCGTTTTTCTGGGGACTAGTTGGGGACCATGCGGCATGCGCGATTCCGAACAACTGATGCGCTATGGCACGAAGTGCCGACGTCGTTTGCCCTGTTTGCCGAGAGAATGCTCTGGCCAAATTTGACTGGGGGTCAAGGGGTCGCAGGTTCAAATCCTGTCGTCCCGACGGTGCATTCGCAGGTCAGAGGCCGTCTCCGTATTGCGGGGGCGGCCTTTCCCCTTGGCTTTCGTGGTCCCCAGGTGGTCCCTGAAGCCTGTTGTTCGGTCTGTTTTCGCAGGTCAGGGGTGATTAACGCACCTTGACTCGGTCAATGAGGGCTCCGTTCTGCCGCGAGCTGCCGGGATCGTTCGGAAGGTACTCGATTGATAGCTGGCAGTTTGCCTGCGGCGGGCGCCGGACAATTGCTCCGGGTCCTCGTTGGCCTCGTGTAGCTGCGTGCTCAATCGTGGCAAAGACATGGAACCGGGTATCAAGAAGCCATCGCTGCGGGTGGAGTGCTTGCGGGTCGGGTCGATGGTTTGCAATGCAGTGGCAACGCCTGCCGCTAAATCCTCAGGTCCCCGACCATTACTCGCCGTGCCCCTCGTCCTTGGTACCGACTCCGGAACATGACGGGCGCTCTCGAAACGGTCGGTAGACGGCCCGCGACGCCCAAGTCGCAGGCCCAGACGGACATCAGCGGACGGCACTACCCGCGGGCGGAAACTCGATCACGACCGCGGTGTTGTTCTCGTCGAGTCCAAGCGTGTCGTTTCGGTCCCGGTGCCACGCCGTCGGCGCGTCCTGCGCGGACTGGAGGCCACCGTCACGGTGACGGCCGCGAACGCCGCCTCCGCAGGCAGCCCCTCCGCACCCTCGGCCGCCACCACCCCGACCGCCGCCTACGTCGCACCGGCGAACGGCGTCAGCCAACTGCCGCCGAACGTCACGGACCCGACCTCGACGTTGTACGGCATCGCACAGCTGGGAGCGGTGGTCTCCGGCAACGGCCGCTACGTCTTCTACTCGGAGAGCAACGAACCCGCATTCCGGACCGGCATCAACATCGGAGTGGTCCGCTTCGACACCAAGACGGGCACCAAGACGCTGGTGTCAGTTGACGGTGCCGGGCAGGCCCTGGCCGAAGGCGGCTTCGGCATCCCGGTGAGCAGCAGTGACGACGGCAACGTCGTGGCCTTCACGGCCGACACCAACCTGGGCGGCAACAGCTCCAACGTCAACGTCTACGTCCGGAACGTCTCCGCGGCGACCATCACGCTCGTCAGCCGCAACGACGCCGGCGGCCCGAGCGTGGGCGTGGTGCCCGACCGCGGGGTGCGGGTCTCCGGTAACGGCAACCGGTGTTCTTCCAGATGTACGGGACCACCGACATGGCGACACGGACACCGGCCGCGTGCGGGACGACGAGTACGTACCGCTTCGACGTCGCGAGCGGCGCCCTCAGCTACCTCGACCCGAGGCCCGCGAAGCCCGCCAACATCCCCCAGATCAGCGGCTCCACCTGCTTCCGCGAGTACCAGGCCAACTTCTCCGTCTCGGACGACGGCGGCCGGGTCGCGCTCGGCGGCGATCTGACGGTCAGCTGCACGGTGTGCGGCGCCACCGGATATCTCCTGCAGAACCAGACGGTCGTGCTCGACGTTGCATCGGGCGGCACGACCAAGTCCACCTGGTACTCCGCCCTGGCCTACATGACCGGCGAGGCCGGGTACGTGATCAACCGACCGGGCGTGTACTGGCCGCAGCTCAGCGGCGACGGATCCTCGGTGGTGGCGATCACCGGCTACGAAGAGCTCCGTGGCACGGCCGACGGCGTGGTGCGGATCGGGACCGGCAGTCTCACATCCGCACCGCAGTCGAGTACCGCCACACCGAACCGGCTCACCAGCCTGACCACCATCAGCGGCAACGGCTCGGTGGCGGTTCTGACCTTGTCCTACAAAGACGCCTCGGGCGTCTCCCTCCCGCTGTACTTCGCGATGGACATCGCCTCCGGCAGCATGGCCGTCCTGAACCAGGAGCCCGGCGGCGCGCTCGCCAACGGAGTGGGGAACATCCTCCCCGGCAGCATCGACTACGCCGGCGACCGCGTCGTCTTCGACACCGACGCCCCCAATCTGCTGGGCCAGTCGACGGATTCCGGTGAGCGGATCAACGTGATCCTCCAGGGGATCAGCACGCTCGGCGTGTCAGCGCGGGCGACTGGTCCACCTACGGATCGCATTTCCAGGCCCCCATCCAGGAGGACATGAAGGGCCTGATCTTCTACACCAACTTCCGCCCGACCAGGAACAAGCAGAAGTCGCAGTCGTACAGGCAGGGTCTGCCGAGGCTCGAACTGCTGCGCAAGGCGTCGGGAAGCCAGTTGGGTAGGGAGGAGTTCGTGCTCCAGCTGGCCGAGACGGGAATCGTGCCGACGGTGACCTGCAAGGCGGGCGACGGCTCTGGAGGCGACTCCTCCGCCTGGCCCTGGGTCGGCGTCGGTACCGCGGGATACTTCGGCTACCAGGCCTGGTCGAACCGCCTGCCGTCCTGGCTCAGCGATGCGAGCATCGAGCAATTCCTGGAGTCCGAGGGTGTGCAGGTGGGGACATCGGACATCACGGCGGATGTGGGTGTGGACCTCGCGGAGGACGCCTCCATCGCTGCTCTCAGGCAGGCGCTCATCGACGGCGCGGAACGGCTCGGCCTCGAACTCGTGCTGGCGGAGTTGGAGTAACAGGGCGTCAGCCCTTCTGGAGAACGACGGAGGAAGCAGTGCTGCGACGTGAAGGTGACGGAGTGCGTCACTGGCTGGACAAGCAGGCGATGCGCGGCCGGGACCCAGCCAGCCCGCACGTGACGGCCACGTGGGTGACGCTGGGTGATCCAGGGACGGTGGCGGCGCAGTTCCGCGAGGTGGTGGACGCCTTCGAGGCGGAGCCCCTCGTCGGCGAACTCGCCGTCCACCGCGGGCGGGTCAACGTGAACTTCGGCTGGAAGCACGACGGAGGCGCATGGACCCCGGAGCGTGACGAGCGGCTCATGCTGCGGATGGCCGAACCGGACGCTGACGGGGCCAGCGTCCTGTGGCGCGTGTCCGCCGACGAACCTCCCGGAGGGGGTCGTTCCGCATCGAACGTCATTCTGCTGGTGCGGGCAGTCGACCCGGACAACGCGTGGTGGGAGTGGTACCTGCACGAAGAGGCCCGTCCGTTCGCCGGCATGTACCTCGATGCGGCCGGAGAGGCGTTCCTGCGGATTCTGGCTTTGGCGGGACGGTGGCCGGGGACCACGTGGGGGGCCGTGTTCCACGACCACTGGGGTCAGCTCGACAAAGTGCCGTACGAGCGGTACTTCGGGCTCGATACAGCTGCTCCTGAAACGCTCCCGGTGACCCGGGGATATTACTGGGCGAATCTGCTGACGTCGGGTCATACGGAAGAGTTCGGTGGTGTGGATGCGCTGCGGTCGCGGTGTGACGCGGCGGGGGTGCGGGTGGATGCGGTGCCGGGTCGGCCGGATGCGGTGGTCGTGCGCAGCACGCTGCCGCTGACCGGCCTGGACGACGAGCAGCTCGTGGCGCTGCGTGAGGCGTTGGCGCCGGTGACACCGACCAGGCCGTATCGGTACTACTCGGGGCCGCCGTTGCGGGTGTTGAAGGAGCCGGGCACGGCCTTCCGCCGCATCCCGCCGGAGATCGAGTACCCGTGGTTCGAGGACGACGGTGAGCTGACCCCGGACATGGGCACGGCTCGGCACCTCGTGCCCGACGAGGACGGTTGAGCCTTCAGGCAGGTCATCTGGAGTCTTGGTGGACATCGCCGCACTGGCCACCTGGGTGATCACCGCTCCCGGCGGCTTCTACACGCCATGGAAGGCATCTGTCTCTGGTCAAGCGTGACATCGGCAACCTCGCCGCCGCCGACCTCAGCTAGATCACCCGCGCCGTGAAGCACAAGCTCAAGATGCTGCAGTACCGACCGGAGGTCATCGACGGCTGCTTCGCCGGCACCGGCCTGGTCCTGGACGCGTGAACACACTCGTCGGCCGATCGGCGGTAGGCAGGCACGATGAGAGCCGAAAGTCGCTGGTCAGATACGGTGACGGGGTGATCGAAAGGCTGCCTGCCGACGTAGCCGACGTGCTTGCGGCAGTCCTGAACACGGACCATCCGGTTCACGTCACGCTACGAAAGCAGGTTCCGCACCTCACCGTGCGAACGCGCTGCACCTGCGGGTGCGGTACCGCCTGCTTCGAACTCGACACCAGCGAGGTGGAGCCCGCGCCCACCGGTCCAAGTACGGTCGTGGCGGCCGAAGCGCGGCTCGTAGCCGAAGCCGGCGAGTGCCCCGGAGAGGTCCTGGTCTTCACCCAGGGCGGCTAGTGCTGTGACCGCATAGGTTCGCCGGGTTGGGGTTTGCCCGCTTGGAGGTGCCGTGACGTCCCGGTCCAGCGGGGTGAACGGCACCACACCGCAAAGCCGCTGGCAGAATCTCCGCGTGATTCAGAAGAAGCTCGACGCGCTCGCGAAGATGATGGACGAGTACAGGGCCATGCCGTTCCCGAGCGGGTTCCGCGGCCTGGACATCGAGGACCAGGACATGGTCATGCTCGACGCGGACATCGCTGGCTATACCTACCGCGTCCTCCAGGGCCCCCTCCCCGAGCCTTCCCGAGGAGGCTTGATCAGGTTGGTGGGGGTGTTCGAGAAGGTTCTTCCGGCGATCAGCGACGAGTACGCGAGCAAGTTCTACACGCAGGCACGCGACGTGGCCGCGCTGGCCGCCGAGATCGAGGCCATGCGCGACAAGTAGTCCTCCGGCGGAGGACGTTCCCCGGGCCGGCGGTCGTAGCGGTTGGATGTGCGGTGACGTCCGATCCGACCGCTGGAGGTGCGGTGGCCGAGCCTGTCCGTGTGCGCAGACTGACCGATCAGGAAGGACAGCGGCTGCAGCAGATCGTGCGCCGGGGCAGCACCAGTTCGGTGCGTTACCGGCGCGCGATGATGCTATTGGCCTCGGCCGGCGGGAACCGCGTCCCGGTGATCGCTCAACTGGTCCAGGCCGACGAGGACACCGTCCGAGACGTGATCCACCGGTTCAACGAGATCGGCCTGGCCTGCCTGGACCCTCGATGGGCGGGAGGCCGTCCCCGCCTGCTCAGCACTGACGACGAGGACTTCGTCATTCAGACGGCCACCACCCGCCCGGCCAAGCTCGGCCAGCCTTTCACTCGCCCGACCTACGCCTCCTGGGCCAACCCGATCGAAGCCCACTTCGGACCGCTGAGGCAGTTCACCATCGCTAATTCGAACACCCGAACCACACCGTCCAGACCCGGGCCCTGCACGCCTACCTGCGGTGGCGCAACGCCAACGCCCGCCACCGCGACGTCCTGGCCGCCGAACGCAAGGAACGCGCCCGCATCCGAAGCGAGAGAGGCATCCGCTGGGGCGGACGCCCCCTCGCTGCCGCGGCCTGAACAACCCGGTGAACCTATGCGGTCAGAGCACTAGCGCGAATCGTGCGCTACCGGACGATCCGCAGGTGCCACTGAGGCACCTCCTCCGGGACCACTTGGGGGCCAGGAGCCTCCGGACGGCCGTTCGCCAGGTGCGCGCTGAGGGCGGCGCCGGCCAGCTCGATGGACCTTTTGTCCGGGTGCAGATGCCGCATTTCCCTGTCAGGGGACCGGCTGGTTGCCACGCACTACGGGCTGTACCACACCATCTCCGGCCCTCGGCATCACCCTCGGCAATGTCGCCACCGGCTGTGGGACTTCGCCCGACAGCACCACGTCCTATGGCTGGTCTGGCTTGCCCTTACCGCAACCGGGTTCGCCGGTGCGGGCGCCGTTCTCGCGCTCTCGCACATCGGACGGCTCACCGTCTCCCGGCCTGAACCGGTCTGAGGTCGCGGGGACCGGGAGAGCGCGCTGGGTCGCACCACGGGCCGGGGGGGTCGGCACGCCCGTTCTCGCGGCCCGTGGCCGCACGTTTCGCCGAGCCCATGCGTCTGTCCTGTTCAGGAGCGGACGAGCCTGGCGATAGCCGCGGAAGCTTCCTCGACCTTGGCTCGGGCTTCGTCCCCGCCCGCACTGATCGCTTCGGTGACGCAGCACTTGAGGTGTTCGTCGACCAGGGCGACGGCCACCGACTGCAGAGCACGATTGGCCGCGGAGACCTGCGTCAGAACGTCGATGCAGTAGGTGTCTTCGTCCACCATGCGCTGGAGTCCGCGAATCTGGCCCTCGATGCGACGAAGACGCTTGAGGATGTCGTCCTTGCTGGTGCTGTAACCGGCCATGACCGCCTTCGTTCGTCCGCTGTGCATGCCTTTGGTGTACCCCTCGGGGGTAGCGTCCCACCTGAGCGTGCCTCGGCGATACCAGTGGACAGTGATCGGGGCCCTTTCAGGCCCCGGTTTGGAAATTGCGCAGGCGCAGGCTGTTTCCGACGACAAAAACCGATGAGAACGCCATCGCAGCGCCCGCGATCATCGGGTTGAGCAGGCCGGCGGCGGCCAAGGGGAGGGCCGCGACGTTGTAGCCGAAGGCCCAGAAGAGGTTGGTCTTGATCGTTCCCAGTGTTCTGCGCGCCAGCCGGATGGCATCTACGGCGGCCAGCAGATCGCCACGCACCAAGGTCAGGTCCGCGGCTTCGATCGCGGCGTCGGTGCCGGTGCCCATGGCGAGTCCCAGGTCGGCCTGGGCGAGAGCAGCGGCGTCGTTGACCCCGTCTCCGACCATCGCCACAATGCGACCTTCGGCCTGCATCTTCCTGACGACCTCGACTTTGTCCTCAGGCATGACCTCGGCGATGACGTCAGAGGGAGCGATGCCCACCTCGGCCGCGACCGATTCGGCGATGGCCTGGTTGTCGCCCGTGAGGAGTACAGGCGTCAAGCCCAGGAGACGTAGCTGCGCGATGGCCTGTGCGCTGGTGGGTTTCACCGCATCGGCCACTTCGAGGACCGCGCGCGCCTCGCCGTCCCAGGCGACGATGATGGCCGTTCGGCCCGAGCCTTCGGCGGACTTCTTGGCTCGCTGGAGGGACTCTGGCAGACCGATGGACCACTCGCGCAAGAGCCTCTCGCGCCCGACGAGGACGGCATGCCCGTCGACCATGCCTTGAACGCCCAGACCGGGAACGTTGGAGAAGTCCTCCGGCACGGGAAGGACGCCGACTTTGGCAATCGCTCCCCTGGCCACGGCCTGGGCGATGGGATGTTCCGAGGCGTGTTCGAGGGCGCCGGCCAGACGAAGGACGTCGGTCTCCTCCTGGCCTTCGACCAGATGGATGCCCAACAAGCTCATCGCGCCCGTGGTGACGGTGCCGGTCTTGTCGAGAACGATGGTGTCGACCCTCCGGGTGTTCTCGAGGACCTCGGGGCCCTTGATGAGGACGCCCAGTTGGGCGCCCCTGCCGGTTCCCACCATCAAAGCAGTAGGGGTCGCCAGACCCAGCGCGCAAGGGCACGCGATGATCAGAAACAGCAACCGCCGCGGTGAACGCAGCGGTCCATCCGGAACCGGATCCGAGCCAGAAACCGAGTGTGGCCAGTGCCAGGGTGATGACTACCGGTACGAAGATCGCGGAGATCTTGTCGGCCAGGCGCTGGGCAGCGGCCTTGCCGTTCTGGGCGTCTTCGACCAGGCGGGCCATCCGGGCCAATTGGGTATCTCCGCCAACTCGGGTGGTTCGCACCACCAGGCGTCCGCCGATGTTGACCGTCGCCCCGGTGACCGGGTCGCCGATCGCGACTTCGACAGGGACGGACTCACCGGTCAGCATGCTCTCATCCACCGCAGAACTGCCCTGCTCCACGACCCCGTCCGTGGCGATCTTCTCGCCAGGCCGGACGACGAAGACGTCGCCGACCGTCAGGTCGGCAACCGGAACCCGCGTCTCGCGACCGTCGCGCAGGACGCTGACATCCTTGGCTCCGATCTCCAGCAGAGCCCGCAGCGCGGTGCCCGCGCTGCGTTTGGAGCGCGCCTCGAAAAAGCGTCCGGCCAGGATGAACGCGGTGACACCGGCGGCGGCCTCCAGGTAGATATTGCCGCTGCCGTCACTGCGGGAGATGGTCAGTTCGAAGGGGTGCGTCATACCGGGGGTTCCGGCAGTTCCGAAGAACAGGGCCCAGAGGGACCAGACGAAAGCAGCCAGTGTGCCGACCGAGACGAGCGTGTCCATGGTGGCGGCGCCATGCCGCAGATTGGTCCAAGCGGCCTTGTGGAAGGGCGAGGCCGCGTAGCTGACGACGGGTGCGGCGAGTGTGAGGGACAACCACTGCCAGTTGGTGAACTGCCAGGCCGGCACCATGGCCAGGGCGATCACCGGGACGGCGAGTGCGATCGCGGTGACCAGTCTCTGGCGCAACGGCGTCAGGACGTCCACGGTGGGCCGGTTCTGTTCGTCGCTGACATCGGGGGAGACGGGTACCGCGGCGGTGTACCCGGTCTGTTCCACCACACGGATCAGGTCCGCCACTCCCACCTCTCCGGAGGCGTCAAAGGTGACCTGGGCCTTCTCCGTCGCGTAGTTGACGGTGGCCGTGACGCCGTCCATCCGATTGAGCTTCTTCTCGATACGGGCCGCGCACGAGGCGCACGTCATGCCGCCGATCGTCAGCTCGACCTGGTCCGCAAGCAACCCTGCGTCCTGCCCAGTGCTTGTGCTCATCAAATAACTCCTCGCAACGTCACCAGGTCGAGGCCTGTCGGTTCGGCTCCCTATGCCGGATGAGGGAACGGCGGATCAGTGTTCGTGGCCGCCGTGCTCCGGAGCTGAAGGTGCGGTGGTGCTCGGGGTCCCGGCGACGACAGTGAACTCCGCGGTATGCACCGTTCCACCGTGCTGGAAGTCCAGGTAGAGGCGGTAGGTGCCGGCGCTGGGGGCCACCGCGTGGAAGGAGATTCCAGGACCGGCAGGGGTCGTCCCGTCACCTGGGGCGCCTTCCGGATGCACGTGTAGATAGCCCATGTCACCCTGGCGCAGGGCGACCAGATGTCCATAGGCCCCGAGGTAGGGCTGAAGATCGGTGACCGGGCGGCTGTCCCTGGTCACGGAGAGCGTGAGCATGCTGGCCTTCCGGGGAGTCAGGTCGCCGGAAAGCGTGACGGTGTACCCATCCACCGTTGTTGTCCGGGCCGCTGCCGGCAATGCGGCGGGCCGGTAGTCACCTGCGACGGAGACATCCGCGCCCAGCGTCAGGCCGGTACCGCCGGCGGGAACGAAGTCGGCGAAGACGCGGTAGGTGCCGGCCGCGTCGAAGGCGAGGGGCACGTTCCACGAGCCGTCGGGGCTGAGTTGGGGATGGACATGCTGGAATCCGGACAAGTCCCGTCGGGCGACGATCAGGTGCAGAGCCTTCTCGTGCGAGAGGCTGTACCGGGTGACCGCCTTACCGTCGGGACCGGTGATACGGAAGCGAAAATCACGCGCAGCGCCCGTCGTCATCGGCTCGGCCGACGGTACGAGTGTGTAGCCACGCTCGGACACTTCCAGCCCACCGGGCCTCGTGTCGGCGGCCTGTTGGCTCCCTTCGGTGGCGGTCGAGCCGGTATCTCCCTTCGTACCCGTGGCGTCTCCGTGTTCGGCATGGGCTGTCGCGCTCTGGGAACCGACAGGACCGACTGCGTGACCGATACCGAAGGAGGCCGCGAACGTCACCGCCAGACCTGCTGCGAAAGCCCCGACCTTGCTGCCGTTGTTCATCTGTGCCTTGCCTTCCTTTGTGGTGCCGACGCGAACGGTGGCGGGAGAGGGCCGGCATCGACGGGTGGCGATACTTGGGAGCGCGGTCTTACCGACACGTTCCGCAGCAACTGCCCGACGCCTGTTCCGGCTGGTCCGCTGCCGCGACGACTGTGTAGCCGGCCTCATCGACTGCGTCAGCGATCGCCGCGTCGTCGACTGTCTCGGTCGAGGCCACTGTCAGCTCGCCCGTGGGCAGATCGATGTCGACGTCGGTTACCCCGGCGATCTTGGAGATTTCCGTGGTGACGGACTTGACGCAGTGGTCGCAGGTCATGCCGGCAACGGTGTAGGTGGTGCGGTGGCCGTGTGTGGTCGACGTCATGGCGCTGTCCTCTGCTGCTCGAGCACTCCCGGCGCTGCCGGTTGATTGCTGACCAAGATACCCCCAGGGGGTATAAAGTCAAGCGGCTTGAGTGTCTGGGTGGAGCTTGCTGCGCGCTGTTTGTACGGCGCCCGCTCTGGGATCAGGCGTCGGGGCCCCTTGTGGACGTGGCCCCGCCCTTCGGGGCTCGCCGGCCCCACGTGGGTGCGAATCCGGTCGCAAGCGAACTTCTTTCGCCGAAAGCCTGGTCCTTGATACCCCTAGGGGGTACCTTGACGCTTCAAAGCATACCCCCCTCCGGTATTGGAGCGCCCGTCATGTCCACCCCACCCGCCGCTCATCCGCGCCGCTGGACGGCGCTCGCACTGATCGCCCTGGCACAGTTCATGGTGATCATGGATACGTCGATCATTGGCGTAGCCCTCCCTGAAATGCAGGGTGACCTGGGCTTCTCCCAGGAGAACCTGTCGTGGGTGTTCAACGCCTACGTCGTGGCCTTCGGCGGCCTGCTGCTGCTCGGCGGCCGGCTCTCCGACCTGTTCGGCGCCAAGAGGCTCTTCACGGTCGGATGGATCGTCCTCGCCGTCGGATCGCTGACCGCAGGACTCGCGGGCGAGGTGTGGGTCGAGTTGTCCGGACGCGCCTTGCAGGGGGTTGGTGCCGCGTTGATCGCGCCGTCTGCCCTCACCCTGCTGATGATGCTGTTCGGCTCCCGCCCCGCGGAGCTGGCCAAGGCATTCGCCCTCTATGGAGCGGCCGCTCCTGCAGGCGGCACCGCCGGTGTCTTCCTTGGCGGGGTCATCACCCAGTACGCAAGCTGGCCCTGGGTGTTCTACATCAACATCCCCATCGCCCTGATCGTCCTGGCCATCACCCCGGGCGTCATGCCCGCGGCTCCCGCCCGTCGCGGCTCGATCGACCTCGCGGGGGCCGTCACGGTCACTGCCGGACTGGCCACCGCCGTCTACGCCATCGTGCGCGCCCCGGAGATCGGCTGGGGGTCCGCGCAGACCTGGCTGGTCCTCCTGGCAGGAGTGGCGCTGATCGGCGCGTTCATCGCGATCCAGTCCAAGCGGCGGGAGCCGCTGATGCGCCTGGCCATCTGGCGAGCGCCGAACCTGGCCGGTGCCAACATCGCCCAGCTGCTGATGGCGGCCGCCTGGATCCCCATGTGGTTCTTCCTCAACCTCTATCTGCAGCAGGTTCTCGGGCTGGGCGCGTTCGCGTCCGGCTCCGCGCTGCTGCCCATGACCGTCGCCATCATGATCATGATGATCGTCCTCGCACCACGGCTGATTGCCCGCTTCGGCCCGAAGCCGTTGATCGTCACCGGGTTGTTCACCCTGGCCGCGGGCATGGTCTGGCTGTCCTTCGCGCGCGCGGCCGGTACTTTCTGGGTCGACGTCCTGCCCGCGTCCCTGCTGGCGGCCGTCGGTATGTCACTGGCGTTCATCCCCTCCCTGGGGACGGCCCTGTCCAGTGCCCGCCCGGAAGAAGGGGGTCTGGCCGCGGGCATCGTCAACACGAGTTACCAGGTCGGCTCCGCACTCGGTCTGGCCGCCATGACCGCGTTGGCCGCCGCCCACGGCGCCCGGCAACTCGACAGTCCTACCGCCCTCACCAACGGGTTCTCCGCCGCATTCCTCGGCGCCGCGGCTCTCGCCGCCGCCGGCGCGCTCGCCTCCCTGCTCACCCTGCGCACGGCTCCTGCCGCGACCGCGTCGCAGAGCAGCGAGCAGGCCGAAACGGCCGCCACGGCCTGATTGCCGCAGAGCCGTCCGTGAACGCGTGCACGACTCGTCCGGCCTCGCCGGATGCGGACTGACGACTCCGCATCCGGCGAGGTCGGGTGCGTCCATACGCCGCAAGCCGGGTGACGCGCTCACTCGACACCGGTCGATACCGCGCGCGGCGCAGGCTGGCCCAGGTGCCCCACCCGGCATCGGCTTCGACGGCCTGCCAGGTACCGGGCAACGCGCGGGCGACATCATCACCGGGCAAGAACAGGGGGCCTTGAGGTCCGAGTTGGTTGATCCATAACAGCACCCCGTCCGATCGCAGGACGCGGGCGGTCTCCTGCGCGAACAGCAATATGTCGACGGCCACCACGGTACCCACGCTCCCATCGGGGAGCGGGAGGCGCGATGCGTCGGCGCGGATGCGCACGGGTGATCGGCCGCGAGCCTGTTGCAGCATCCTCTGAGAGAGATCGACGCTGATGACGGTGGTGAAGGCGCGGGAGAGGGCGGGTGTGTAGGTGCCCGTCCCCGATCCCAACTCCAGGCAGACCCCTCGGGGAAAGCGACCGCCGCGGTCCAGTGCGTCGAGGACGGGCTCGCTGCGCCCGGAGGCCTGCTCGGTATCCCATCGCTCCGCCAAGGAGTCGAACAGGCCTCCGATGAAGTTCGCTGTCTCGGTGGTCCAGGGCAGGGTGCCCGCGGCGAGGCCGCGCGCGAACGTACGGAAGGCATCGGCCTCGGCCGCAGGAGGTACGGGCTTGTCGGGAGGAGTCGGCAGGACGCGGGCCAAGTGACGGGTCATGCTTGCATTTGAGCACGAATGCGGCCTTCATCCAGTCGCGTTGCATTCGAGTTGTCTGGATTTACGCGCCTACTGGCGGCGGTAGCGGATACGGAACCGACGCAGGAGCAGGCTGTTCCCCACGACGAGAACTGAGAGGAGGGCCATGGCGCTGCCGCCGATCAACGGGTTGAGCAGTCCGGCGGCCGCAAGCGGCAGCATCGCGAGGTGGTAGGCGAACGCCAAAAGCACATTGGTCCTCATCGTCATCAGGATGCGGCGGGACAGGCCTATGGCGTCCGCGGCCGTTCGCAGGTCGCTGCGCAGCAGCGTCACGTCGCCGGTGGCCGGGTTCGCGCCGCTGACGGAGGTCGTGATGACCAAACCGAGGTCGGCCTGCCCGACGGCGGGACAGTCGTCGGTGCCGTAGCCGACCACGGCAACGCGGCGACCCTGCGCTTGGAGCCCCTTGATGGCATCGGCCCTGGCCTGGGGGAGCGCTCCGGCGATCACCACCTCGTCAATTCCCGTCCTCGCCGCGACCGCGTTGGCGACTCCGGGACTGTCACCCGTCAACAGCATCGGGGACAGTCCCAGTGTGCGGAGCTGAGCGACGGCTTCGCGACTGCTCGGTCTGACGGTGTCGGCCATCACCAAGACCGCGCGTGCCCGGTCACCCCATGCCACGGTCACCGTCAGATGTCCCGCGGCTTCCGCGGCCTCCTGGACCTGTCGGAGATTCTCCGGTATCTCCACTGCCCACGCGTGGAGCAGCTGAGGGCGGCCGATGACAATGGCCTGGCCGTCGACGATCCCCTGCACCCCGAGGCCCGGGATCTCCTCGAAGTCCTCGGGCGCGGGGAGGTTGTCGATCCTCTCGCGTGCCGCGGTCGCCACTGCCCGGCCGTGAGGAAGGCGTGAGGCTCCGGCAACGGCACCGGCGAACCGCAGTAGCTGTCCCTCGTCCTGGCCGTCGGCACAGTGAACCTGGAGGACCGTCGGCCGCCCGGCGGTGATGACGCCGGTGGTGTCCAGGACGATGGTGTCGATCGCGCGGGCGGCCTCCAGAATTCCTGAGCCGTTGACGAGGATGCCCAGTTGAGCCCCGCGTCCGGTGCCGGCCAGCAGGGCGGTGGGAACAGCCAGACCCAGTGCACAGGGGCCGGCGGCTATGAGCACGGTGATGGCAGCGACGAGCGCACTCCCGGCGGCGGCCCCCGTACCGAGTTGCAGTCCAAGCGTGGCGAAGGCGAGGACGAGGACGGTCGGCACGAAGAACGCGGAGGCGCTGTCGGAGAATCGTTGAGCCCAAATCCTGCCGGCCTGAGCTGTTTCCAAGGCCTGAGCGGTCCGGGCCAGCTGGGTATCGGCGCCGACCCGCAGGGCCCGGACCATCAAGGGGCCGCCGGCGTTGACGGTGGCCCCTGCGACCACGTCGCCTGCCGATACCTCCTCGGGAGTGGACACACCCGTCAGCAAGGAAGCGTCCACGGCGGAATGGCCCGCGAGCACCTGGCCGTCAGTGGCGATCTTCTCGCCGGGCCGGACCCGAAAGGTATCGCCGATGACGAGGTCCTGAACGGGGACTCGCTCCGGTGCGCCACCCCGGAACACCGTCGCCTCGGTCGCGGCCAGCCGGCGTACCATCCGGAGCACGCTGCCGGCTCGGCGCTTGGAGCAGGCTTCGAAGTACCGCGCGGAGAGGATGAGAGTCGTCACCGCGGCTGCTGCCGCCGGGCACAGGGCTCCCGTCGCGCCCGTCCGCGCGAAGACCCACGAGAAGCCTTGGGCCATTCCGGGGGCGCCGGCGGGGCTGGAACACAGTTCCCACAGCGGCCAGGTGAACATGGTCGTGATGGCGACCGAAAGCAGCGTGTCCATGGTGACGGCACCGTGGCGCAGGTTGACCCATGCGGCTCGGTGCAACGGCCAGGCCGCATAACCGACGACGGGCGTCACCAGAGCGAGTGAAAGCCACTGTGCCGACATGGCGTGCCGGCCGGGCAGGAGAGTCAGCGCCATCACCAGGGCGGTCGACACCATGGCGATGAGCAGTCGCCGACGCAGGAGACGCAGGGCGCACGGAATGGTGGGGGCTGTGGGGGCGGAACCTGACAGGTGGTGTGCCGTGGTCGTGGCGGAGTGCCCCACCGTCCGCACAGTGGCGATCAGTTCGGCGACGGACACGTCACCGTGAACGGCGATCTTCGCCGTCTCCGTGCCGTAACTGACGGTGGCGTCCACCCCGTCCAAGCCGTTCAGCTTCTTCTCCACACGGGCAGCGCACGCGGCGCAGGCCAAGCCGCCGATCGTGAGCTCGACCGCGGTGGAACCGGAAACCGTCGCCTTCATGGCTGCTCCTCCGGCTGCGTGGCCGCGCTGTTACCTCAGATCCGGCCGACGAGTTCGTAGCCGGCGTCATCGACCACCTTGGCGATCAAGCTGTCGTCGGGGGTGCCGCCTGTGGTGACGGTGACATGCCCGGAGGTCACGTCGACCTCGACCGCGAGGACGTTGCTCACCGACTGCAGGGCCTTGGTGACGGAAGCTTTGCAGTGGTCACAGGTCATGCCGGCGACCTGGTAGACGGTCAGGAGGCCGTCACCCGAGAGCGACTCGCCACTCCCGTCGCTGGAGCAGTGGCCGTCGGGGGTGCAGCAGGACGACATGAGTTCCTCCCGGTTGGCGATCGCCGATACCCGTTAGGGGTATTGGACGCCTGGCCATGTATACCCCCTCCCCGTATTCGGTCACAAGGGGGCCGTCGAGGCGTCCTCGTCGCCGGAGCGGAATGACGGGCGGGGTGTCTCTTCGGTGTCTCCGAACGGGCCTCCATGATGTCGTCGATGGCCTGGCTCTTCGGTCAGGGGCGCTCCCGCGGTCCGGGGTGTTGTTCTTAAGCTGACCGGCATGCTGACCCTCGCCAGGAACATCTACGACGCGATCATCGCCCACTGTCGCGCCGACCATCCCGACGAAGCCTGCGGAATCGTAGCCGGACCGGCTGGCAGCGGCCGCCCCGAGCGGTTCATTCCCATGGTCAATGCCGCCCGCTCGCCCACGTTCTACGAGTTCGACTCCCTCGACCTCTTACGGCTGTATCAGGAGTTGGACGAGCGAGGCGAGGAGCCCGTGGTCATCTACCACTCGCACACCGCCACGGAGGCGTACCCCTCACGTACCGACGTCTCCTATGCGTCGGAGCCGGCCGCGCACTACGTGGTGGTCTCCACGGCTGAGTGCGGAAACGGCGCGGGGGCGATCGCCCTCCGGTCATTCGCCATCGTAGGGACGCAGGTCGCCGAGGAGGCGGTACGGATCGTCGAGCCTCCGCCGGTGTCCGAGGTGCATCGTTGGGGCGAGTTCCTGCAGTGCAGCTGGTCTTTGTAGTCACCGCCTGGGCTTGGCGGGGCCCTGGTCCAGACAGCGCGGGCGCCGGGCATCCCCGCTATCTACTATGCATGTGTAGTATTAAGGAGTCTGCTGATCTGACGGGCGCCGGACGCACGGGCGCCCATCTCACGATTCCTTCGGGTGGTCACCATGTCTGACAATGCCCAAGCTCCCCCCGTAGCACCGGCCGTGGAACGCCGCCGGACCAACCTGGCTATCGTCGGTCTGGCCATCGGCATGCTGCTCAGCACGCTGGACCAGACGATCGTCGCGACGGCCCTGCCTTCGGTGGCAACCGACCTGGGCAGTCTGAGTTCGGTGACGTGGGTGGTCAGCGCCTATCTCCTGACCACGACCGCTTCGGCGCCGCTGTACGGAAAACTGAGTGACATCTACGGTCGTCGCCGCATGGTCCTCATCGCGTTGGGCATCTTCATCACCGCCTCAGCGCTGTGCGGATTGGCCCCTAGCGTCGGTTCCCTGGTGGCGCTGCGGGTCATCCAAGGGCTCGGTGGGGGAGGGTTGCTGACGCTCGGCAGTGCGGCCATCGCCGGCCTGGTGCCTCTGCATGAGCGTGGCAAGGCACTCAGCTACACCGGCACGGTCTTCGCCATCGGCAGTGTGGGAGGGCCCCTCCTGGGTGGGGTGTTCACCGATTACCTCAACTGGCGTTGGGTGTTCTACATCAACATCCCGATCGGGCTGATCGGACTCCTCCTGATCATCCGGTACTTCACCGCCGAACACACCCCCGTCCGCGGGGCCATCGACTTCCTGGGATCCGCGCTGCTGGTCTCGGCGGTCACTTGCGTCATGCTGGTCACCGTCTGGGGCGGACGGGACTACGCCTGGGGTTCAACCCAGATCATCGGGCTCCTCGCGATCGGCGCGGTGCTGATCGCGGTGTTCGTGTGGTGGGAGCATCAGGCCCCCAACCCCGTCCTGCCCCCCCACCTGTTCCGCGCCCCAGCGTTCCGTTTCGCGGTTCCCGCCTCACTGGTGCTGGGGATGCTGCTGCTGGGCGCGGTGGTGTTTCTGCCGCAGTTCTTCCAGGCGGTGCGCGGTATGAGTGCGGCCACCTCCGGACTGGCCCTGACTCCGCTCATGCTCGGGGTGTGCATCACGATGACCCTGGTAGGTCGCCGGGTCACCGCCTCCGGCCGCTACCGGCCCTTCCCGATCATCGGCGCGTCCTTGACCCTGGTGGGCTTCGCGGCCCTGACGCAACTGGACGGCTCCACGCCGAACTGGCAGATGGCCGTGGAGATGTTCGTCCTGGGGGCGGGCATCGGATTCCAGATCCAACTGCTGGTGCTCGTCATGCAGAACTCCGCCGAACCCCAGGACCTCGGGGTGGCCTCCTCCACCGCCATGTTCTGCCGTTCCATGGGTGGAGCCGTGGGAACAGCCCTGTTCAGCACGATCCTGGTGCGCCAGCTCTCCGACCGGTTGGCAACCTCCTCCGCGGGAGCGCTGGCTCCTGGTGCGTCGCCGGACGGTCTGGTCCGCCAGGCCATGACATCCAACTCGTCCCTGCCGCCGGCGGTCCGTGCCGCGTTCTCTCAAGCCTTCGCGGATTCCATCCATGTGGTCTTCGTCTGGGCTCTGCCGCTGGCCGGTCTCCTGCTGGTCCTGACGATCCTGGCACCCTCGGTCCCTCTGTGGACGGTGGAGTTCCTGCGAAAGTTCAAGGAGGACCACGAGGCAAAGCTCGCCGAGGCGCGGTTGCAGGCACCCGCGGAGAGCTGATCCACCGACTGCGTGCCGCGGGTCCGGACCCCCGAGGGGATCCGGACCCGCGGCACGTCGACGGGCCATCAGCGACCCACGACGGCCGCTTCCTTCAGCTGCTGCATCTCCGCGCCGAGGATCTCCTGGTCCATGACCACTGCACTCAGGGCCCCGGCGGACGCCGCGTGGACGATCTGCGTGGCCGCGAAGGGCAATCCCTCCCGGCGGGCCAGATCTCCGGCGGCGAACACGCCCTGCACGGTCGTCTGCTGGAAGTCGTTGACCACGACACTGCCGTCGTCGAAGAACTCGCATCCCAGTATCTCCGGCAGCCGGCTGTTCTGGCGGGTGAGCGGTCGCAGGAACAGCGCGTCGCACTCGAGGGTGTCACCGTCGTCGAAGACCACCGCGCGCAGGTGACCCTGGCGCTCGTCCAGCCGGTCGATCGGTTCCTCGTGCAACCCCATGCCCTGGGAAACCATGAGGCGCAGCAACTCCTCGTCCTCCACCGGAACGCCATTGGTGCACAGCACCAGATCGTCGCAGAGCCGGAACATCTGTACCGCGAGGCGCAAGGCTCCGTTGTCACCACCCAGGACGACGACGCGCCGCCCGCCCGCCTCGTAACCGTCACAGTAGGTGCAGTTGAAGGCACTCACGCCCCAGATCTCCGCCAGGCCCGGCAGGTCGGGCAGCCGGTCGACCATCCCGGTGGCAAGGAGCAGCCGGCGCCCCTGGGCTTGGCTGCCGTCCTGGAAGCCGACGGTGAACGCGCCGGATGTGCCACTCGCCGTCAACGCCATGCTGTCGCGCAGTTCGACTCCGTCGTAGCCGGCGAGTTCCCTGCGTCCCGCGGAGCGCAGCTCATCAGGGGGAAGTCCGTCGCGGGTGAGGAATCCGTGGCTGTTCGGGGCGGTCCGGTTGCGTCCGCCGCCCGCGTCGCACACCAGGGTGGTGCGTCGGGACCGGCCCAGTGTCAGCGCGGCACTGAGTCCTGCGGGGCCTCCGCCGATGATGATCACGTCGTGCATAAATGCCTCCACTCTTCCTACTACGCAACGGTAGTAGGAAGAGTGGAGGGTGGCAACTGTTCCCCGCCCCTCAGCCGCCGGTCACCTGCAGGTCCCAGCGGCTCAGGCGGCGTCGGATGTCCGCAGCCACTCGTGTCGCCCGGCGACCGGCACGAGTCTCGTCCACGTACGTCCGGTACGAGGACGACCCTCCGCCGTGCAGTCGCACGCACCAGACGCCGCGGACCCCGCCCTAACGGGGCGAACGGCGCTCCTTTCGCAACACCCTTCAGTGGATCGCGGCAGCCTGCCGAGCCAGCGTGCGGTCCCGGTCCTCGGGGTCCTTGGACCGTTCCACCAGGCCGCCCATATGCTCGTCGGAGAAGAACTCGATGACCGAGGTCGTGCCGGCGACCAGGCCCAGGAAGGCGTTCGCTTCGGCCTGGTCGTACGACAGGACGCTGAAGGCCTGGCGCATCCGGTCGCTGAACTGCAAGGTCGCGGCCAAGCAGGTGAACTCGTAGAGGGCGGCGGTGGCCTGGTTACGGGTCTCCTCGTAGGCGGCCATCTCCTGATCCCACTCGCCGGTTCCTGTCAGGACCCGGTGGAGCGCGGTCGACAGCACATCGGCGTCCCGGAAGGCGTCGGCGATGCCCTGCCCGGTGACCGGGTCCTTGTGGAACCCGGCGTCCCCGGCCAGTGCCCAACCGGCGCCGTACGGCCGGCGGTAGAAGTTCGGCAGTTCCTTGGTACCGGTGAACTTCTCCGTCTGCTGTCCGTGCTCGCGGATCTCCTTGGCCAGCTCAGGACAGGTGTCCTCGATGATCCGGTGGTAGGTGCCCTCCACGTCGGCACGGAAGCGGCCGAACTCCGCGTTCGGAAGAGCGCAGACGATCAGGCAGGCGTCCCCGTGCGTGGGCATGACCGCGACCTGCTGTTCGTTGCCCAGATAGACCTCGTAACCGCGCTTGAGCCCGGTCCAGTAGGTGTAGTAGGCCACGGTGATGGAGGGACGCTCTTTGTAGACCTCGGCGTTCATGGTCCGCGCGACCAGGGACCGGTGTCCGTCCGCTCCCACGACCGCACGCGCCCGGAGCTCCTCCTCCTGCCCACCGTGGCTGCGGCCGCGAACTCCCACCACGGTGCCGTCCTCGATGATCAGTTCGCGGACCGTGAATCCCTCGCGGATCTCCGCCCCGGCCTCACGGGCGGCGTCCACCAGCAGGGCGTCCAGCACGATGCGGCGCGGAGCGTAGGCCTCCGCAACACCGTCGTAAGCCGGCGCGCTGCCGCGGATGGGCAGGTCGCCGTACCACCAGACGGCCTCGGTGAGGGGTGGGCAACCGGTGGCGGCCAGTCGGTCGAGCAGTCCCCAGTTGCGGAGCCGGGACAGTCCGCTCTGGTGCATGAAGTGGGTGGACATGGTGTCCGAAGGGAACTCGGCCCGGTCCAGCACCAGTACCCGGTGCCCCAGCCGGGCGAGCAGCATGGCGGTGGGGGAGCCGGCACAGCGGGCTCCGACCACGATGACGTCGTACATGCAGCCTCCGGAGAACTCGCGGGTGGTAAGCGTCCCCGTAAGCGAACCGGCCTGGAGGGCCCGGAGAAAGACCCGACCAGAGGCCCCGAACGGGCACGTCGGGGCGGGCCGGATCGGGGGCTGCGTTGGTGGCGTCCCGCTGAGGCTGGCCCGGGGCGTCCCACCTCGCCCATGGTGGCTGCTCTGTCTCTTACGGAGGAGTCCATGGATATCGGGATCTCACTGCCCACAGTGGGTCCGGCGGGCCGGCGCAAGTACGTGCTCCAGGTGGCGGAGGCAGCCGACCGGCTCGGATTCCACTCACTGTGGATCAGCAGTCACGTCGCCCTGCCCGCCGAGCGCCATTCCACCTGTCTCTACCCACGCGCCACCACGTCCGACGCCTACAACTGGGGAGTCGCCTGGCTCGACCCCATCGCCGTTCTGGGCGTGGTCGCCGGCGCGACCGAACGGATCCGCATCGGTACCCACGTCCTGGCCCTGCCCTATCGCAACCCGGTCATTCTCGCCGGCGAACTCGCCGCGCTGGACCAACTCTCAGAAGGCCGGATCGAGCTGGGCGCGGGGATCGGTTGGATGGACGAGGAGTTCGCCGCCGTCGGCATCCCGCGCCGCGAGCGCGGAGCACGTACCGACGAAGCCATCGCCCTGATGCGGACGTTGTGGTCCGCCACCGATCCGGTCTCCTTCCACGGGCGCTTCAGCACCGTCGACGACATGTGGTTGACCAGCCGCCCGTACCGCGCCGGCGGGCCGCCCATCCATGTCGGAGGCAACTCCGACCCGGCCCTGCGGCGCGTCGGCCGGCTGGGGGACGGCTGGCTCGGCCACGAGGTCTATCCGGAGGAGATTCCCCCCGCCCGCGACCTCATCCACCGCCATGCCGAAGAAGCAGGACGGGACCCCGGCACCATCATGCTCTCCGCCCGACGGGGGCTGATCCCGCCCTTCCCCGTCATGAACTTCATGTCGGACCGGAACAACCTCAGTGGCACTCCCGCCGACCTCGCGGAAACCTTCGACGCGTATCGCGAGAACGGCATCTCGATGATGGTCCTCGACCTCAATCTCAGGCCCCAGGAGATCGTCGACACCCTGGAGTGGCTGTCCAAGGACGTCTTGCCGCTGCTGTCCTGACCGCCGCCGCCCGCCGGAAGCGCAGCGGGCGGCACCCACCCCGGAAGGAACTCGATGCTCCGTCCCGCCAGGCTCCGGCGCAGCCGCCGCGTCCGCCTCCTCAACATCTTGCCCGTCGTCCTGGTCCTGCTCGCCGCCGGTGCCTTCATCTACGCCTCCAAAGCCCCGCAGACGCTGTTCTCGCCGAAGCTCACGGCGATCAGCATCGACCAGGCCGTAGAGCAGTACCGGCAGCATCCGGCGGCGATGCGAGAGGACCTGCACATGCCGACCAAGATGCCCGTCGCTCCCAATGCCTCGCTGGCCGGCTTCACCGCGCCCGCTCCCGGGGTCTACACGTACGCCACCCAGGGACAGGACTGGGTCGAATACAACGGGCAGAAATACGTGCGCCCGTTTCCCGCGGTCAGCCCGGCCACGGTGCACCGCTCCAACGGATGCGGCTGGGAGCTGTATTTCCAGACGGGGAAGGAGTACACCGACGGTCATCGTCAGTGCAGCGCGCCCGGCGAATTCCTGTGTATGGCGCATATCTCCGAGATCACCTTCGGTTCGGTACACCGGGCGATGACCCACGTGTGCAATCCCGGTATGGTCCAGGTCGGTGGAAAGGCCGTCGGTCCAGGTGGGCGCCAGTCCACCATCTGCTACGCCTCGGGCATGGACTCCTCGCACATCGACATTCTGTTCAAAAACACGGAAACGGTCATGGTGGGTGGCAAGCCGGTCCAGGCCTACCACGTGGAACTGGACAGTTCCGTCGAGGGCGAGTTGAACGGAACCGCCGTGGCCGACGTCTGGTTCGAAACACACACCGGCACATATCTCAAAATGATCCGTAAGCAAGACACCAGCTCAAAGCTCCCAGACGGATCGAAGGTCAACTACAGGGTGCGCGTGACCTACGAACTCCAGTCGCTGACGCCTCGCATCTGACATCCTTGACCTGCCAGGACCCGTAGACCGTTCCACGGACTGCGGGTCCTGAGGTATCGCCTGCGGCGGTATTGGGAAGTGTGAACGGGCAGTAGCCGTCGGCTTCCCGGCCGGGGGCAGGATGCGAACGCGGAGGTGGACGCCATGCCGGTGCCCGTCGACGGCGAGACGAGGACGAGCGGCCGGCTCAGCGGGTTGTTCGACCGCTGCGGCTACGCCATGGAACGCCGATGCGCCGGCCACGCCCGATCGGACTTGGTGAGCCCGCTGTTCGGACGCGTTCTGGAACTGAACGCGGGGAGCGGAGAGAATCTGGCCCACTATCAGTGGGCCACTCACGTCGTCGCCGCGGAACCCTCGCAGGGCCTGCGGGAGCGGTTGCAGAAGAACGTCTCCCGCTGCCGCGTCCCCGTGACCGTCGTGGACGCGGCCACCGACCACCTCCCGTTCCCCGACAGCAGTTTCGACGCTGTGGTGGCGATCCTCACGCTGTGCAGTGTCAAGGATCAGGCCCGGGCGCTCTCCGAGATTCGACGGGTTCTCGCCCTGGACGGCACCTTGGTCTTCTTGGAACACGTACGCTCCCGCAATCCCTGGGTGGCCGGTGCCCAACACGCGGTCACACCCTTGGTGCGCCATTTGGCAGCCGGCTGCCGCCTCAACCGCGACACGGTAACGGCGATCAGTGCGGCGGGCTTCGCCATCAGCATCCTGGACACGGTGCGCCCCAGAACCTGGACGCCGCTGATGGGCACCTTCGTGCGGGGGCGCGCCTACGTCCCCTGACCGGTCGACGGCGGGGACGTTCACGCGGTGCCGGCGGTAGACGCGAGGATTCAGCACGAGGTGGAGGACAGGTCCCGCAGCGGACCTGCCCTCCACCCCGCGCTGAGCCACCGGCTCAGGGCAGTCGCACGACCTGGGCGGCGTGCGCCAGCCCGGCCCCGAACCCCAGCAACAGCGCCAGGCCTCCCGCCGGTGCCTCTCCGCTCGCCAGCAGCTGCTCCATGGCCATGGGGATGGAGGCCGCCGCGGTGTCACCCATGTCCACCAGATCCCGGGCGACGGCCACACGGCGCGGGAGGTTCAGCGCGCGGGCGATGCCGTCCACGATCCGCTGGTTGGCCTGGTGCGGGATGAAGGCATCGAGTTCCGCGGCCTTCACCTCCGCCAGATCGAGAGCCGTCTGGGCGATCGCCGGCAGTTCCGACATCGCCCAGCGATACACCTGAGGCCCGTCCATGCGCAGATAGGGCCAGCTGTTGGTGGCCTGTGACCGCAGGCTCACCCATGCCTCGCCGCGGCAGGCCAGACCACGCTCGGACTCTTCCGGGCGCCAACTGACCGGGCCGATGCCCAGTTGCCGGGAGGGCCCCACGACCATCGCGCCGGCGCCGTCACCGAACAGAGCCGCAGTGCTGCGGTCGCGCGGATCGACGATGTCCAGCATCCGCTCGGCGCCGACCACCAGAACACAACGTGCCTGCTCCGTGACGACGGCATTGCGGGCCAGCGCCAGCGCGGAGGTGAAACCCGCGCAGACGGCGGAGATGTCCGAGACGGTCGCTCGTCTGGTCGGCAGCCGCTGGGCCAGTTCGCTCGAGACCGGCGGGTGACCGCCGGGGCGGCTCATCGTGGTGACGATGATGTGATCCACCTCGCCCGGTCGAAACCCTGCCGCGGCCAGCGCCTTGGCCGACGCGGCATGTGCCATGGCCGCGAGAGTCTCCGTGGGAGCGGCCCTGCGACGACCGCGGATGCCCGAGCGCGCCACGACGGCTCGGCCCGCGGAGTCCAGCACTTGGCACACGTCATCGTTGTCCAGCACGCGAGCGGGGCGGTAGGCGCCCACGCCCAGAATGGTGGCGTTGGGGGCCGTGGCAGCCCGCGGAGCCCGCGTCATCGCCGGCCCCGGACAGGTGTCGCGATGTTCGCCATGACGTCCTCGAGGAGTCCGCGAGGGTCGTCGTGCAGGAAGAAGTGGCCGCCCGGTCGGATGGTGTGGGCGAAGCCGCCCAGCGTGTGCAACCGCCACGCCTGCATGGCGGTCGGCGTCGCCTGAGGGTCGTCCGCACCCGCGTAGGCCAGAACGCGACAGCTGAGCGGCGGACCCGAGGCGAACCGGTAGGTTTCACAAGCGGCGAAGTCGGCGCGCAACCGCGGCTCGGTCGCCTGTCGCAGTTCCGGACTGCGTAGCACCTCCGGGGGCGTGCCGCCGAGTGCGCTGACCTCCAGCCAGAAGGGCCCGGACGCCAACGTGTGCAGCGGGGGCCGCTGCGCGGCCAGGTGCGGCGCGGCGTGGGCGGCGACCACGAGCACCTGCGGTCCGCGCACACCGCGTCGGTGGAGTTCGCGCACGGTCTCGAAGGCGACCAGACTGCCCATGCTGTGTCCGAGGAAGATGGCGCCCGGGCCGGGCCGCAGCCGATCGGCGATCGCCGATGCCACCGCGGTGATGCCGCGTGAGCTTCCTGGGACCGGTTCGGGGTAACCGACCGCGTGCACCCGGGCCTGCCCACCCAGCGCGGTGTTCCAGGGGAGGAACGTCGGGACACCGCCACCCGCGTGCGGAAAGCAGTACAGGTCCGGTACGCGAGCTGGGGACGCGTCCGGCGGTGGAGCGGGCGGAAGCAGCCGGACGGTGGCGGCGGTCATCGCGCGGAGCCCGTCGACCGCGCCCCGGAGGCGGCACCGCGTGCGGCTCGCCCCAGCACAGGCAGGGAGTTCGCCAGGTAGAGGTCCCGGCACCGGCCGCGCTGTCGCTTGCCCGAGGTGGTCTTCGGGACGGTGGAAGCCGGACAGACGAGTACCTCGTGCGGAGGCACGGGAAGTTGGCGGCGGAGGTGATCCATCAGGCGTTGCGCGAGGGCGTCGGCCTGCCCCGCCGGTACCCGGCCCTCGGCCACCAGGATCATCCGGTCCGTGGTGTGGTCGTAGAAGGCGGCCGTGTTGCCCATGCGGATGCCGTCCACGGCCTCGGCCTCCGCTTCGAAGTCCTCGGGGTAGATGTTGCGGCCATTGAGGATGATCATGTCCTTGCGGCGGCCGCAGACCACGAGTCCCTGCTCGCCCAGGTAGCCCAGATCGCCGGTGCGCAGCCAGCCGTCGATCAGAATCTCCTCGGTCCCTTGCGGGTCGTTCCAGTACCCGGAGGTGACGCACTGTCCGGAGATGTAGATCTCCCCGACGTGTCCATCGGGGAGATCGGATCCGTCCTCGGCGCGAATGGCCAGCCGGGTACCCGGGATCGGATGGCCGCAGGCCACCAGCCGCCGGTTGCCGGGCGCCTCGGCCTCGACCGGGACGGCTCGGCCCTGGACCTCCAACGCGTCGCGGTCCACCCAGGCCACGGCCAGCGGGGTGTCGGTGGGCAGCATGGTCACGCAGAGGGTTGCCTCGGCCAGTCCGAAAACGGGGCACGGCACCGTCGGCCGCATTCCGTAACGTGCGGCCGCGGTGGTGAAGGCGGTGAGGCTCTCGACGTCGATCGGTTCAGCACCGTTGACCGCCCACTTCAGGCAGGACAGATCGAGCTTGCGCTGGGTGTTGCGCAAGAGCCGGCCCGCGAGCGCGTAGGCGAAATTCGGGGCGCCGATGAGGGACACACGGTACCGCGAGATGGCACTGAGCCAGGACAGCGGGCTGGCGACGAAGTCCTCGGGTGACTGCACCACCACGTCATTGCCGCGTGCCACGCAACCGAGCAGCCCGATGATGCCCATGTCGTGATTGAGCGGCAGCCAGGTCATGCCGACCTCGTCGGGCCCCACGCCGTAGCCGTGCCAGACCGCTGCCATATTGGAGAGCACGTTGTGGTGGCTGAGCATCACGGCCCGCGAGGACTTCGTCGTCCCCGAGGTGAACTGCAGCAGTGCGGTGGCCTGAGCATCCTGTGGCAGCGGCGGCGCGGCTCCCGGCCCACCGGCGGCCAGGTCGCTCATGGCCGCGACCCGGCGCTGCGGCCGTGCCAGGTCCTGGAAGAACTCCGCATACGCGTCGGCGACTCCCAGGACCCGCGCATCCACCGCCTCGACGCGCCGGCCGATGTCCGCGAGGAAGCCGTCGAGTTCACCTCGTCTGCGCGGCAGCGGGAGCAGCACCGGGATCGCTCCGGCGTACCAGACACCGAACAGCGTCCGCAGCAGCGGTTCGTCGGTACCGGACAGCAGACACACGCGGTCACCGGGGCGGACGCCGTCGGCCACCAGTCCGGCGGCGACGCGTTGAGCACTTTCATGCAAGGCGCGATACGTCAGACGGCGCTCGGTGAGATCGCCGTCGACGAGGAAGATGCCCTTGTCGGTGAGCGCGGCACGAGTCAGGGTAGCGGGCACGGTGGCGGACCCGAAGAACGCAACGGGTTCGATGGCGGAGGACGTCGTCGCAGAAGGGATCGGCTCGACCTGAGTGACCATAGAAAGCTCCTTGAAACTCCACAGACGGCGGTGGCGGTCCCCTCAGCGCTCGACTGCGCGCCGGAACAGCGGGATGACGAAGCCTTGGGTGAGCGCGATGCCGACGACCAGCACGGCGGCGGCCGGCAGCAGGGCATGCGCGGTGACCGGTCCGGTCATCAACGCTCGCGCGCCCTCGGTGACATAGGTGAACGGGTTGTAGTGCGCCAAGGAGGCCAGCCAACCCGGTTGCAGGGAGGCGGGCATGGCTGCCGTGCTGGTGAACATCAGCAGGATGAACAGCGGGGACATCGCCAGCGGAGCCTGCGGGTTCCAGGTGGTCAGCGCGACGATGTAGAACAGCCCGCCGTACGCCACCGACCAGGCGCTGCACATCACCAGCAGCCCGATCACGGAAGCCGGCCCGGACTGCAGCCGGGCGCCCAGGGCCAGCCCCACCAGGAGCACCACGACGGCGGCGGGCAGCACCCGCAGGGCGTCGAAGATGATCCGTGACAGGAGGATCGCCGAAGGCCGGACGTTCAACAGCCGCAGGCGCTGGAGGAAGCCGGTCTGGACGTCCAGCACGAGGGCGGTGGCGGAGTATCCGGAGCCCATCATGCCCGCCAGCAGCATCATGCCGGGGGCCATGTAGGCGGTGTAGGGCTGGATGGGAAAGCTTTCGAGGGACGAGACGCGCGCGTACGACGAGGCAACCAGGGTCTCGGCGAAGAGCGGGAACAGCACGGGGAAGATGAACGCGATCACCGGGCTGCGCAGGGCCTCACGGATGTTGCGACGCAGCAGCAGCCACACCTCGCCCGCGAGGTGGTTGGGAGAAACGCTCTGCGCGGTTCCGGGGGGTGTGCTCCACGCCGCGGTGTCCGGGGCTGTGTCGGTGTCGGTCACGTCCGGTTTCCCTTACCCCTGGTGGTGGCCAGGCTCCGGCCGAGTGCGGCGAGCCCAGCGGCGGTCTGTGCCTCGCCGTCGGTGGCGGGCGTGGAACCGGTGAGGCGGACGAAGACGTCCTCCAGGGTCGGTTCCTCGATGCTGTAGGCGGTCTCGGGCACGCCGAGGCAGGCCAGCCGGTCGATGGTCTTGAGCAGGAGGCCGGGGGCCGCCGCATCCAGCGTCACTCCGTCGGGCCCCGCGGTCGCCGACGGGCCGAACTCCGCGAGCACCCGGAGATGTTCGTCGCCGTCGGTGGGGCGCACCTGAACGCGCTTTCCTCCGTAACGGGACTTCAGTCGGCGAGGAGTGTCCAGGACCGCGACGCGGCCGCGGTCCATGACCGCGATCCGGTCGGCCAGGACGTCGGCCTCCTCCAGGTACTGCGTGGTGAGCAGCACGGTGCCGCCGTTGACGGCGAAGGCGCGGACCCAGCCCCACAACGCGCGCCGACTCTGCGGATCCAGGCCGGTCGTCGGCTCATCCAGGAACAGCACGTCCGGATCGCGCATCAGCGCCAGCGCAAGGTCCAGGCGGCGACGCGTACCTCCGGAGCAGACGGCCACCACCTTGTCCATGGCACTGCCGAGGCCGAACAGATCGATGAGTTCCTCGGCACGTGCGGAAGCACCCGTGGTGCCCAGACCGGCCAACCGCCCGATGAAGGCCAAGTGCTCGCGGCCGGTCATCAGCTCGTCGAGTGCGACCTGCTGCAAGGACGCGCCGATGCGGGCACGGACCGAGGTGCGCTCACGTACCACGTCGTGGCCGCAGACCTGGGCGGCACCGCTGGTGGGGGCCCTCCAACGTGGTGAGCAGGTTGATCAGCGTGGTCTTGCCGGCTCCGTTCCGTCCCAGGCAGCCGAACGTCTCGCCTCGCGGAATGTCGAAGGTGAGATCGTCCAAGGCCTGTGTGCCGTCCGGATAGACCTTTCCCAACGACTGGAGCGCGATGGCCGCGTCCCCCATGGTCGTCTCCTCCCTGGCCGGCCGGTAGGACCGGCTCCTGGCGAAGCGAGCATCGCGCGAGGGCCGCCATGGCGCACAGTCCACTCCGGGCGCCCTTTGTAAGCACGAAGCCCGACCGGACGTAGTGCCCGATCGGCCATGCCGCACGGCTGGAGAGACGGACCGGGGCCCGAGCCCGGGCATTGTCGCGGTGGTCGCGGATCAGGACGAACGAGAGCCCCGGCGAAGCCGGGGCTCATCAACCTGTGGTAGGAATCGCGCGACCGCCGACGGGGTCAGGGGCAGCCCAGCACGTAGATGGCACTGATCGCGACCAGGGCGACGGCTGCCATGCCGAGGCCGCTGCGGAGCAACAAGCTCCACGTCAGCGGGGGGGAGGGCACGGTCTGCCCTTCCAGATGGGCGATGCGGGCTCCCAGGAGGCCGGGGTTGGCCATGGCAGCCGTCACAGGGTCAGGACCGGCCTCGCGCGACACGGCCAGCAGCGCTCCGGCGACGGCTCGGCAGCCACACGCGTCGAGTGCATGGCGGTCAGCCTGCAACTCCTGGCGCATCACTTGGACCGACTGCCAATGCCGAATCAGCGGTACGTACCAGAAGGTTGCCGCGGCAACGGCCAGCAGGCTACGGCGCAGCGGGTCCAGGCGCCGCAGGTGTGCTTCCTCGTGCCTCAGTACGGCTCCGAGTTGGTCGGGGGAGAGCTCCTCGATCAAGGGTCGGGAGATGGCGATACGGGGTCGGCCGGCGCCGTAGGTGAAAGCCGTCGTCCGCTGGTCGTCGATCTCCACCACCCGATCGAGCAACCCGAGGGGGCGCGCTGCCTGCATCAACGTCGGTGAGGCGGGCAGGGCGGAGCGCTCGATGGTTCGGTGCAGTGCGCGAGTGTCCCGTCCCCAGCGGATGAGCAGCAGGTGGGAGACCGACCAGCCGATGACCGCGAGCGCCAGGGCGGTCAGCACCGCTACGCGCTTCCACCCGGCCAAGGCGTCAGACTCCCGGGTGGTGACGAAGGTGAAGGCGACGAACATGAAGAACGCCGTCGCTGCCAACCGCACGGCGAGGCCGGCAGCGGGTAACCACACGCCCCATTGGGCACGGTCGGCGGCACGTCCGTTCACTTGCGGTCGCCCTCCTGCATCAGGCGCTCCAGGCGCGCCATGAGGTCAGGTGCGTTGCGGGCCTCGTCGACGAAGTGGGCGACGGCGGCCGCACCGAATCCCCGTATCACCTCGCGGACGGCCAGCGCGGCCTCGTCGGCGACCGCGGCCGTATAGGCGTAGCCGCGTCCCGCTTTCGTACGGGCGGCAGCGCCCTTGTCGGCCAGCCGAGAGAGCACGGTCATCACTGTGGTGTAGGCGAGCGGAGTGGTTCGCGTGCTGTTCAGGGCGTCGAGCACGTCCCGGACGGACACTGGGCCCCGCGCACTCCACAGGACGTTCATGATCTCGACCTCGAGCGGGCCGAGAACGAGACCAGTGGGAGCAGGTTCGGACATCACGTCCTCAATCTACTACGCAAGCGTGGTAGATGATAGCTCTGAACGGGGCGTCCCCGGGCAGGCCCTTTGGGGGAAGGCCTGCCCGGGGACGCCCAGCAGGGCATCACGGAACCTGGGGCACCAGGCCGTCCCGCAGCGCCATCGCGACCGCCAGGGTGCGATTGGAACAGTTCAATTTCGCCAGAACGTTCGCAACGTGTCGCTTCGCACCGTGCTCGGAGATATTCAACCGCCGAGCGATCTGCTTGTTGCTGTAGCCATCGACCAACAGAGCCAGTGCTTCCTGCTCACGTGGGGTAAGGAACAGACCGCGCGGCGCCTTCTCCCTGCGGCGCACCATGGAAAGGAGCTCGCGGGCCAGCGCGGTCGGCATCGGCATCTCACCCCGCAGCAGCCTGCTGAGCGCATCCTGAAGGACCTCGGGAGTCAGGCCGGTCTCGAGGAGGAAGCCGTCCGCGTACTGCGCGGCTGCCTGGATCATCGCCTCATCGCCCGCATTGCTGAGCAGCAGCAACAGCTTTCCGCCCGCGGCGTGCACTTGTGTGCTGAGCTGTGCCAGATCACCGTTGAGTGCCGAAGACGCCACGACTACGTCCTGCGGAGTCCGCTGCAACAGGCTCAACGCTTCGCGGTGCGTCCCGCAACCTGTCGTCTGGTGCACGGTGGGGAGCGCGTCGAGCATGGAGCACAACCCCCAGCGCACCACATCGTTGTCCAGCGCGACGAGCAGTTGGAGATGGCTACATCGGATCATGTCATCCGGCTCGCGGAGGGATTCTGTCAGTTCGCGAGCTGTTCCTGCCTCGGTCTGTTGGATCGCCTCGATGGTCATCTGATGCCCCCATGCGAAATGCGGTCGGGCGTGCCCGGCCGTTCGGGTACAGGTGGTTGTGCGGGTTGCGGCACAGGTTCCTGGAGGGAGTGCGCAGGGGGAACGACCGGTAAGGCCTGCTGAACCCCCGTGTGCAGCAAGTGGGTTGACCGGCTGACGTGCCCGGTCGGCGCTCGAACAAATGAGCTACATGGTGCCTCTGGTTCTATATATACTACGCCCCTGTAGTGCTAATCCAGACGTCCTTGAGGACTGGACCATAAACCCCCCTCCGGTATCCGTCATACCGGACCAAAGCCAGCGGCCCCACCCGAGTGGAGGACGAACCGATGGACGACGAGGCCTTCTATCGCCCCCTGAGCGGCGGCTCCTTCCGCCCGACCGTTTGCGCCCAGGGCCCTACCCACCAGTACGGTGGAGCCGTCGCCGCCCTCCTGCTCAAGAGCGCCGAAGACTCGGTCACCACCCACGGATTCCAGCTGGCCAAAGCGACGTGTGACTTCCTGGGGCCGATCCCGATCAGCGACGTCACGCTGGAGGCACATACCGCCCGCCAAGGCGCCAGCCTCCAACTCGTCGTCGCCGAACTGTTCGTCGCCGGCACGAAGTGCGCCACCTTGAGGGCCTGGTGGATGCGATCCACGCACTTGGATGTCCCCCGGCAGGATGAGGAGCGGCTCGTGCCCACGATCCCGCCCGCACAGCCGCACCCCCGACCGCCGTTCGGCTATCTCCGAGCGTCCGAACGCCGATTCGTGCACGGAGATTTCCTCGAGCCGGGACCGGCCTTCGTCTGGTCCCGCACCCAGCTGCCCCTGATCGAGGGGACGCCGGCGACCCGCCTCCAGCATCTGTTCATCAACACCGACATCGCGTGCGGCGTCAGCTCAGTGCTCGACTGGAACGACTTCGTCTTCGCCAATGTCGACCTCACGATCCACCTCCATCGGCAACCCACCGGGGAATGGACCGGGATGGACGCTGTCACCCGCGTCAACGACCACGGCACCGGCACCACCCACGCTCAGCTCTGGGATGAGAAGGGCCCCATCGGAACCGCCGCCCAGGCTCTGTACGTCGCCCACCGCTGAGGGTGCCAACGCCGGGAACCCTCAGAGCTGTTCCATGATCTCCGCACCATCACGCTCCCACAGTGCGATGTCGCCGGAGCCAGCGAGAGCTGCGGCTCCTACATAGCCGGCGCCCAGCGGACTCGACAGCATCCGCAGCCGTATCGGCCCCCGGGGCACCTCTTCCGGCCACATCACGACCTGCGGAGGCTCACCAGGGCCGGAGACGACCAGGTCCCTAGGGGCCACCACCAGGCCGCATCCCACCGACTTGAGAACCGCTTCCTTGCGTGTCCAATGGGCGAGCAGAGTCTCGGCCCGCTCGGCTGCCGGGACCCGGTACAGCTGCCGGGTTTCGGCCGCCGACAGCGTCGCGGCGGCTATCCGGTCCAGGTTCTTCAGCGGGCGAACCCGCTCGATGTCCACGCCGGTCGCGGCATCACCGACCGCCACAACGACGCGGTCGGCGGTATGAGACAGGGAGACCTCCAGAGCACGCCCGTGACGCGCTCGGACACGTGGTTTCCCGTGCGGTCCGCCGCACTGCCCACAACTGCGCACGATCACCAGATGCTCCGCCGACTCCTGTAGATAGCGCGCTGCCAGGATCCGCAGGAGGCAGTGCGCCGTGCTGAATCGGTTACGGTCGGCAGGCCGCGACATCCGTGCCAGCCGCGTTCGCTCCTGGTCGTCCAGCAACTGAACCATCGAGGCCACCGAGGGCCGGACCGGCGCCCACCACACATGGCAGTCCCCAGCGCCCGGCCGAGTCAGACCTGCCATGTCCGTGCGTCCTCTCCCGGACGTTCCCTGAGCCTCAACCCAACATGAAGAGGGCAGGGCAGGCCATAGCGCTCCGCCGCGCCGAGCGAGTAGTACCCGACCGGGCAGGTCGCCCGCGCGGATGAGGCGTCACCCATCGCGCCTCCAGGCGGGGCTTAGTCCTGGCGCGGAACTCGACCACGCTGGTCCGTTGTGCAACTCGCCCGTCAGCCGTGGAGGAATCGCCGTGGACGTCAGCCCTGTCATTTCGGAAATCACGACCGCCGCGGGAACCGGGCCGAACGCGGCTGAAGGCATGCCGGTGGATTCGCGGCAAAGGAAACTGCGCGCGTTGTGCGCACAGGTCAGCGCCGATTGGGACGAATACAGCACGGACGGAGAAACGCCGCTGTACTTCGAGTCTATCGCGGCCGCGGAACTCAAAGCCCTCATCGAGGCCGAGTTCGATGCCAGCCTTCCTCTCGTCGAGCTCATCGAAGAGCCGACGCTGAACGGCCTGCTCGATCTGATCGACGCCGCTGTGGAATCCGGGACCAGTCCTGAAGGCCTTCCGGTGTTGGTGGGTGATGTGGGGGGTCGGTTTGAGGCGTTTGGTTTGACTGATGTGCAGCATGCGTATTGGTTGGGTCGTTCTGGGTTGTTTGATTTGTGGGCAGGTGTCGACTCATTTGTATGTGCAGTTTGAGTCGGTTGGTTTTGATGTGGTGCGGGCGGGGTTGGCGTTGGATCGGTTGGTGGGGCGGCACGAGATGTTGCGTGCGGTGGTGCGGGGTGATGGGCGGCAGCAGGTGTTGGAGGTGGTGCCGCCGGTGGTGGTGGGGTTGGAGGATTTGTCGGGGGTGGAGGGTGGGGTGGCTGCTGGTCGGGTGGCTGCGGTGCGGGATGAGTTGTCGCATGAGGTGCGGCCGGCGGATGTGTGGCCGTTGTTCGAGGTGCGGGTGCAGGTGTTGCCGGGTGGGGTTTCGCGGGTGCATTTCAGTTTGGATCTGCTGGTGGCTGATGCGGGGTCGGTGCAGATTGTGTTGGAGGAGTGGGCGTTGTTGTATGCGGATCCGGGGGTGGAGTTGGCGCCTTTGGGTTGTTCGTTCCGTGATTATGTGCGGGCGTTGGAGGGGGTGGAGTCTTCGGAGGGGTTTGAGCGGGCGCGTGGGTTATTGGTTGGGGCGGGTGGGGGAGTTGGCTGCGGCGCCGGAGTTGCCGTTGGTGGGTGGTTCTTCTGGGGTGGTGCCGTGGTTTGTGCGGCGGCAGTTTGTGTTGGATCAGGGTCGGTGGGGGGTGTTGAAGGAGCGGGCGGCGTCGTTTGGGTTGACGGCTTCTGCGGTGTTGGCGGCGGCGTATGCGGAGGTTTTGGGGGTGTGGGCGAAGTCGCCGCGGTTTACGTTGAATTTCACGGTGGCGGATCGGTGGCCTTTGCATGCGGATGTGAATCGTTTGGTGGGTGATTTCACGTCGGTGTTGTTGGTGGAGGCTGATGTTTCGGGGTGTGAGGGGTTTGTGGAGCGGGCGCGGGTGTTGCAGCGTCAGGTGTGGGAGGGGTTGGAGCACCGGGCGTATGGCGGGGTTCGGGTGTTGCGGGATCTGGCGCGTGAGCATGGTGCGGAACGTGCCTCCATGCCTGTCGTCTTCACCAGCGCCATCGGACATCCCATGGGTGACGCGCACGGAGACTTCCCTCCGTACGGTCGGCTCGTCGACGCCGTGTCCCAGACCCCTCAGGTTCTGCTGGACATGCAGGTCATCGAGAAGCAGACCGGCCTGAATGTCAGTTGGGATGCGGTGGACGCGGCCTTCTCCGAAGGCGTGCTCGACCAGGCCTTCGCAGCCCTGAAGGACCTCCTCCTGCGCCTCACGGAGCACGACAGCGCGGCTTGGAGCCAGGTCCAGAGCCCGCCGCTGCCGTCGGGTCAGTTGGTGGTGCGTGCGGCGGTCAATGGTGCGGTGGGTGTGGTGCCGGCGGGTTTGCTGCATGAGGGTGTTTTTGCGGCGGCTGGGCGGTGGGCGGAGCGGGATGCGGTGGTGTGGCCGGGTGGCCGGATGTCGTTCGGGGAGTTGGCGTCGCGGGCGTGGCGGATTGGTCGGCGGTTGCGGGAGGGCGGGGTCACGCCGGGTGAGCCGGTGGTGGTCGCGGCGCGCAAGGGCTGGGAACAGGTCGTGGGGGTGCTGGGCGTTCTTGCGGCCGGTGGTGCCTACGTGCCGGTCGATCCCGATCAGCCCGAGCGACGTCTGCACGGCCTGATCCACCGCACCGGCACCCGCACCATCCTCACCCAATCCGGCTTGGCCGCGGCCACACGGTGGCCGGACGGCGTGAACGTGTGGCCCGTCGACGATGACGCGTTGTGGGACGGCATCTCTGACCAGCCGTTGGAGTGGGTGCAGTCGGCGTCGGATCTGGCGTATGTGATCTTCACGTCCGGGTCGACGGGAGAGCCCAAGGGCGTGATGATCGATCATCGCGGTGCGCTGAACACCATCACGGATATCAACGATCGTTTCCGGGTGACGGAGAGCGACCGGGTGCTGGGCCTGTCCTCGCTCAGCTTCGACCTGTCGGTCTGGGACGTCTTCGGCGTCCTGGGCGCCGGCGGCGCCCTGGTCCTCCCGGACCCCGACGGGCAGCGCGACCCGTCGCACTGGGCAGAACTGGTCCGTGTCGAAGGCGTCACGATCTGGAACACCGTCCCGGCACTGCTGGATCTCTTCAGCGAATACGTCGGCTCCCATGGTGCGGATGGGATGGGTTTGCGGTTGGCGTTGTTGTCGGGTGACTGGATCGCGGTGTCGTTGCCGGATCGGGTGCGGGAGTTGGTGCCGGGTTTGGAGGTGGTGAGTCTGGGGGGTGCGACGGAGGCGTCGATCTGGTCGATCGCGTATCCGATCGGTGTCGTGGATCCGTCCTGGCGCAGCATTCCCTACGGGCGTCCGTTGCTGAATCAGAGCTTCCGGGTCGTCGACGGGAACATGCGGCACCGCCCGGACTTCGTGGCGGGCGAGCTGCAGATCGGCGGTGTGGGTGTCGCGATGGGGTACTGGGATGATCCGGAGCGGACCACGGCGTCGTTCGTGACCGACCCGGTGACGGGGGAGCGGTGGTATCGGACCGGGGACCTCGGACGGTATCTGGCGGACGGGACGATCGAGTTCCTGGGCCGGGAGGACTTCCAGGTCAAGATCGGCGGCTACCGCATCGAGCTGGGCGAGATCGAAGCCGCGCTGCTGGCGGACCCTCAGGTCGAAGCCGCCGTCGCCCACGCCTGGGGATCCCCGGGCGGACCACGCCGTCTCGCCGCCTACATCGTGCCCGCCGACGGGGCGGAGTTGGAGGTCGACAGGGTCCGGTCCCGGGTTGCGGAACTCCTGCCCGCATATATGGTGCCGGCTGCTTTGGTGATCCTTGACGTTTTGCCTTTGACGGCCAACGGCAAGGTCGACCGCAAAGCGCTGCCGGACCCGGGCGAAGCCGCCCGCCGCCCTTATGCCGCCCCGGGCAATGCGATCGAGCAGTCCCTGGCCGACATCTGGTCCGAACTCCTGGCCGCTGAGCGCATCGGTGTCCACGACAATCTCTTCGAACTCGGCGCCGACTCCCTGCTGGCCCTGCGCGCGGTCGCCGCGGCCGATACCGCCGGCCTCCACCTCGAACTCCGCGACGTCTTCGCCCACCCCACCATCGCCGCCCAAGCCACCCACACCACCCAAGGACGCAACACCCTTCCGGTGTTGGTGGGTGATGTGGGGGGTCGGTTTGAGGCGTTTGGTTTGACTGATGTGCAGCATGCGTATTGGTTGGGTCGTTCTGGGTTGTTTGATTTGGGGCAGGTGTCGACTCATTTGTATGTGCAGTTTGAGTCGGTTGGTTTTGATGTGGTGCGGGCGGGGTTGGCGTTGGATCGGTTGGTGGGGCGGCACGAGATGTTGCGTGCGGTGGTGCGGGGTGATGGGCGGCAGCAGGTGTTGGAGGTGGTGCCGCCGGTGGTGGTGGGGTTGGAGGATTTGTCGGGGGTGGAGGGTGGGGTGGCTGCTGGTCGGGTGGCTGCGGTGCGGGATGAGTTGTCGCATGAGGTGCGGCCGGCGGATGTGTGGCCGTTGTTCGAGGTGCGGGTGCAGGTGTTGCCGGGTGGGGTTTCGCGGGTGCATTTCAGTTTGGATCTGCTGGTGGCTGATGCGGGGTCGGTGCAGATTGTGTTGGAGGAGTGGGCGTTGTTGTATGCGGATCCGGGGGTGGAGTTGGCGCCTTTGGGTTGTTCGTTCCGTGATTATGTGCGGGCGTTGGAGGGGGTGGAGTCTTCGGAGGGGTTTGAGCGGGCGCGTGGTTATTGGTTGGGGCGGGTGGGGGAGTTGGCTGCGGCGCCGGAGTTGCCGTTGGTGGGTGGTTCTTCTGGGGTGGTGCCGTGGTTTGTGCGGCGGCAGTTTGTGTTGGATCAGGGTCGGTGGGGGGTGTTGAAGGAGCGGGCGGCGTCGTTTGGGTTGACGGCTTCTGCGGTGTTGGCGGCGGCGTATGCGGAGGTTTTGGGGGTGTGGGCGAAGTCGCCGCGGTTTACGTTGAATTTCACGGTGGCGGATCGGTGGCCTTTGCATGCGGATGTGAATCGTTTGGTGGGTGATTTCACGTCGGTGTTGTTGGTGGAGGCTGATGTTTCGGGGTGTGAGGGGTTTGTGGAGCGGGCGCGGGTGTTGCAGCGTCAGGTGTGGGAGGGGTTGGAGCATCGGGCGTATGGCGGGGTTCGGGTGTTGCGGGATCTGGCGCGTGAGCATGGTGCGGAACGTGCCTCCATGCCCGTCGTCTTCACCAGCGCCATTGGACGACAGATCCCGGAATCCATCCCTGGCCTGGGAAGGCAGGTCGATGCCATCTCCCAGACTCCCCAGGTCACCCTCGACCACCAGGTCTATGAACGCACCGACGGACTGGTCACCGCGTGGGACTCGCTTGAGGACCTCTTCGCTCCGGGCGTGCTCGACGACATGTTCGCCGCGTACCAGAACCTGATCACCTCTCTCACCGACGACCCCACGGCGTGGCAGGCTCCGGAGCCCGTCCGTATGCCCTCGGGTCAGGTGGTGGCGCGTGCGGCGGTCAATGGTGCGGTGGGTGTGGTGCCTGCCGGTCTGTTGCACGAGGGTGTTTTTGCGGCGGCTGGGCGGTGGGCGGAGCGGGATGCGGTGGTGTGGCCGGGTGGCCGGATGTCGTTCGGGGAGTTGGTGTCGCGGGCGTGGCGGATTGGTCGGCGGTTGCGGGAGGGCGGGGTCACGCCGGGTGAGCCGGTGGTGGTCGCGGCGCGCAAGGGCTGGGAACAGGTCGTGGGGGTGCTGGGCGTTCTTGCGGCCGGTGGTGCCTACGTGCCGGTCGATCCCGATCAGCCCGAACGGCGTCTGCACGGCCTGATCCACCGCACCGGCACCCGCACCATCCTCACCCAGAGCAGTTTGAACGGCATAGTCAGCTGGCCCGCGAGCGTCGATGTGCTCCCGGTGGACGACGACTCCGCGTGGTCGTATGTCTCCGACGAGCCGTTGGAGTGGGTGCAGTCGGCGTCGGATCTGGCGTATGTGATCTTCACTTCGGGGTCGACGGGGGAGCCGAAGGGGGTGATGATCGATCATCGCGGTGCGCTGAACACCATCACGGATATCAATGATCGTTTCCGGGTAACGGAGAACGACCGGGTGCTGGGCCTGTCCTCGCTCAGCTTCGACCTGTCGGTCTGGGACGTCTTCGGCGTCCTGGGCGCCGGCGGCGCCCTGGTCCTCCCGGACCCCGACGGGTCCCGTGATCCCGCCCAGTGGGCGGATCTGCTCCGCCGGGAGCAGGTGACCGTATGGAACACCGTCCCCGCCCTGCTGGAGCTCCTCGCGGAGCACCTGACCACCCACGGTCCGGAAGGGGTATGCCTGCGGTTGGCGTTGTTGTCGGGTGACTGGATCGCGGTGTCGTTGCCGGATCGGGTGCGGGAGTTGGTGCCGGGTCTGGAGGTGGTGAGTCTGGGGGGTGCCACGGAGGCGTCGATCTGGTCGATCGCGTATCCGATCGGTGTCGTGGATCCGTCCTGGCGCAGCATCCCGTATGGGCGTCCGTTGCTGAATCAGAGCTTCCGGGTCGTTGACGGGAACATGCGGCACCGCCCGGACTTCGTGGCGGGTGAGCTGCAGATCGGCGGTGTGGGTGTCGCGATGGGGTACTGGGATGATCCGGAGCGGACCGCGGCGTCGTTCGTGACCGACCCGGTGACGGGAGAGCGGTGGTATCGCACCGGGGACCTCGGACGGTATCTGGCGGACGGGACGATCGAGTTCCTGGGCCGGGAGGACTTCCAGGTCAAGATCGGCGGCTACCGCATCGAGCTGGGCGAGATCGAAGCCGCGCTGCTGGCGGACCCCCAGGTCGAAGCCGCCGTCGCCCACGCCTGGGGATCCCCGGGCGGACCACGCCGTCTCGCCGCCTACATCGTGCCCGCCGACGGGGCGGAGTTGGAGGTCGACAAGGTCCGGACCCGGGCCGCGGAACTCCTGCCCGCATATATGGTGCCGGCCGCGATCGTCGTCCTCGACGCTCTTCCGCTGACCGGCAACGGCAAAGTCGACCGCAAGGCGCTGCCGGACCCGGGCGAAGCCGCCCGCCGACCCTATGCCGCTCCGGGCACCGCGATCGAGCAGTCCCTGGCCGACATCTGGTCCGAACTCCTGGCCGCTGAGCGCATCGGCGTCCACGACAATCTCTTCGAACTCGGCGCCGACTCCCTGCTGGCCCTGCGCGCGGTCGCCGCGGCCGACACCTCCGGCCTCCACCTCGAACTCCGCGACGTCTTCGCCCACCCCACCATTGCCGCCCAAGCCACCCACACCACCCAGGGACGGATCGGAGCCGAGCAGGGGACGCTGTCCGGTCCCACCCTCATGACGCCCAACCAGATCTGGTTCCTCGAGCAGGATCTGCCCGAGCGCCACCATTGGAACGACGCGTCCTTCCTGCTCTCGCTGCAAAAGCCGCTTGATCTGGAACCACTGCGCCGGGCCACCGAACAGATCCTGGAGCACCACGACGGCCTGCGCCTGCGTTTCCAGCAGGAGGAAGGCGTCTGGCAGGCGAATCTGGCCGAAGCGGGCACGGGCGAACTCCCCCTCAGCGTCCACGCGTTCCGTCATCTGACGGGACGCCAGCAGAAGGAGGCCGTGACCGAGGTCGCCGAGTCCCTGCAGCGCAGCATGAACCTCGCCGATGGCCCCATCATCCGGTTGGCCTACTTCGACCTGGGCGAGCGCCCGCACTGCCTGCTCGTACTCGGCCACTGGCTCGCGGTCGACCACTACTCGGCACGAATCCTGCTGGAGGATCTGCTCGCGTCCTACTTCCAGTACGCACAAGGCGCGGACAAAGCAGTCCTTCCTGCGAAGACGACCTCATTTCCGCAATGGACCCAGGCGCTGCACGAACACGCGAAGGCCGCTGTCACGCAAGCCGAGCGTGACTACTGGCGGCGTGGCATCAGGGGGCAGCGTCTGCGTTTCGACAAGGCGGAGGGCCCCAACCGTCTGGAGAGCCTGCGGACGATGACCGTACGGCTGGACCACGATCTGACCGATGCGGTGCTGGCGGGTATTCCGACCGCCACCGGTACGGACATCCTGGACACGCTCTGCACGGCTCTCGTGCAGGCGCTTCCCCTGGCGGACGACGGCCCGCAGGAGCCCCGACGGACGCTGATCGATTTGGAGCGGCACGGCCGTGACCTGCACTTCGAGGGGCTTTCCGTCTCCCGCACCGTCGGACGCTTCTCCACTATCACCCCCACCCTCGTCGAGATCGATCCGCTGACCCCGCCGGGCGGCCAGTTGGCCGCAGTGCACCGCCAGCTGGAGGCCGTACCGCAACGGGGTGCCGGCTACGGTCTGCTCCGCCACGCGGCCGCCGACCCCGGCCTGCGGGACGTTCCTACGGCCCAGGTCGGACTCAACTACGTGGGACAGGTCGACGAGGTGTTCCTGCGCTCGGACCTGCTCAGCGTTCCGCGGATGTCTTTCGGGGAGCAGCACAGCAGCGTCGGGACGCGTTTTCGTGACGTGGATGTCCTCGGCTACGTCGTCGGCCGCCGCCTGACCTTCTTGATCGGCTACAGCGCGCACCATTTCGACGAGGCAACGATGACGCAGTTCGCCGCGTCGTTCGAGGAGAAGCTGCGCCGACTCGCCGAAGACGCGGACCGCGACTGATACCCCGGCCCCATCCGGATTCGTCGGTGAGGCGTTCTTGATGGACGTCTCACCGATGGGGAGGATGAGCCCAAAGGGACTGCCGCAGCCGACCTCGGAGAGTTATGCCCTTCCCGGCCGGCTCTCTGCCACGGGGGCCAGAGCATTGATTCGTGCACGGCGTCGCGCCATCCGCACCACGCTCTTCCTTGCCGCGTTATCAGCGGAGTACGTCATCCTGCTGGCCGTTGCCGAGTTCATCGTGCGGCTGGAACTGTCGGAAGATGAGGTCAGGACGTGCCAACCGCTGCTGGCTCTGGCGCTGCTGGTGGTCATCAAGTTAGGTATTGCCACCGGCAGTTGCCTACAGCAGATCTCGCTCAGCAGGACACTGCGCTCCAAGGTTCGACGTTGCGAGGCCGACCTCGCGACCACGCGGATGGTCATCGACCGTTCAGGATTGCGGAACCGGGTGACGGTCATCGATGAGCCGAGCCTCGTCGCCTGTACGAGCGGGTTGTTCCGCACTCGGGTGATCATCAGTACGGGGTTGGTGGAGCGGCTCACAGCCGGTCAGCTCGAAGCGGTACTCCGGCACGAGGAAAGTCACGCCAACGCGGCGGATCCGTTGCTGTATCTGCTGATCGACGTCACCCGGCGCATGTTCTTCTACCTCCCCGCGGTCGGCGGCGCCCTGGCACGGCTGCTGACACGTCGGGAACTCGCCGCTGACGCGCACGCGGTGGAGGTCTGCGGTGTGGGGCCGTTGGCCGGCGCCCTCCTGATAGCGCTCAAGGAGCAACCTTCCGGCGGCGAGGCCGGCGTACCGACGCTGTGGCCGGCGCTGTCCGGTCCGGGCGGGTTGTTGGAGAGCCGTCTGGAACAGTTGGAGACCGGTCAGCCGCCTCAGTCTGCCCGCCTGCCACGCCGCAGTTTAGTGTTGACGTTGCCGGGCGTGATCTGTCTGAGTCTGCTGAGCCTGTGGATTCTGCGCATGTGCGGAGTCTGCTTCGGGTGCACCGATTGCTGAGCAGGGCTGAAAAGCCCGTTTCAGGTGTTGGTCGAAGACATGGGCCTGCCGCCGCATGGAACGGACGGGGGAGCACGTCCCATGCGGCGGCAGGAGAAGCGGGGGCGCACCCAGGCTGGGCGCCCGGGGTCAGGGGCGCTCGAACCAGGCCTCGAACTTCGTGGCGTAGAAGGTGTCGCCGGAGATCTTCACCTTGCCCGTCAGGAAGGCCTGCATGCTGTTGAGCTTGCCCGTCACCAGTCGCACGAAGTCGGGCAGCTTCACCCGCATCGTCACCCGTGGGGACTCCACCGTGCCGCGGCCCGTCCGGCACTGGCCGTCGTCGACGCTGATGAAATAGTGGTACTCGTCCTCGCCGGAACGAATGCAGTACTGGAAGTCCGCCTGCTGCCCCTTGGCCTTGTCGGGACGGAAGACCTCTGCCATGTTGGCGAACACCTCATCGAGCAGACCCTGGGGGCCACCGTCGTGTTCCTCGGCGAAGCGCGCGAGACCCTCTCCCTTGCGCTCGCCGGCCACGGCCTTGAGCCGTTCGAATGCTGATACGTCCAGTGCCATTGGTACTCCTGATTCCTGGCTCGAGGATCGCTGTCTACTCGGTGTCGCCGGCACCGATGCTGATGGCTTCCTGTACTTGGGCCAGCCGCTGGGCGTCGATCTCCTCGGCGGCCTGCTCGTCGTAGTCCATGACCGCCTCGATGTCGATGTCCTGGAAGCCCAGGACGTCCATCTCCGTGAAGGCCTTGATCACCTTGGGGCCCATCAGCCCGATGTCGCGCAGGGTCGGCACGATCCGGGTGAACAGCAGGGAGCGGAAGAGCTTGAATGCCTCGCTGTTGTTGATGTGGGCGACAGCTTCCTTGGGAGCCAGGTCCAGGGTCTCCCAGATCTCCTCACCCAGGAACCGGTCCCGCAGCAGGAAGCAGGCCTCCACACAGAACTCCTCGCGGTCGGCGAGTTCCGCGGAGGACAGTTGCTGGTAGAAGTCCTTCAGCGCGAGCCGGCCGAACGCGACGTGCCGCGCCTCGTCCTGCATCACGTAGGCGTTCAGGGCACGGGCGAGCGGCTCGCGGGTCTGGTCCCGGGTGACTCCGAAGCCCGCGAGCGCGAGCCCTTCGAGGAGAACCTGCATCCCCAGGTACGTCAGGTCCCACCGGCTGTCGGAGATCGTGTCATTGAGCATGATCTTGAGACTGTCGTTGATCGGATAGGCGAAGCCGACCTTCTCCTGCAGGTAGCGGGAGAAGACCTCGACATGCCGTGCCTCGTCCATGACCTGGGTGGCGGCGTAGAACTTGGAGTCCAGGTCGGGGACGGTCTGCACGATCTTCGAAGCGCAGATGAGGGCGCCTTGCTCACCGTGCAGGAACTGCGAGAACTGCCAGGACGTCACATGCTGCTTGACCTCCTGCCGCTCCTTGGTGCCCAACCGGTCCCACAAGTCGGAGCCGTAGATGGGGACGTACTCGTCCGGCACCAGATCCGGGCTGTCGAGGTCGACGGCGATCGACCAGTCGATGCGCTCCGAGGAGTTCCACTGCTTGGCCTTGCCCTTCTCGTACAGGGCCAGCAGCCTGTCGTTGCCTTCGTCGTACTCCCAGGAGAAGACGGTGGTGTTCCCACTGGGAACCTTCCACCTCGTCTGTTCGATGGGCAGGGTGTAGATGCGGGTGCTCACGGTGCTCCTTTTCCGGTCAGCGCGCCTGCGCTGTTGACCGCTGTCCAGTGCCGAGGCGTTGAAGGAAGGCGTCAATCGACGCGGCGAGCAGGTCGGGCTGCTCGCAGGGGGGCGTGTGCCCGCAGTCCGGTATCTCCAGGAATTCGGCATCCGGCAGGAGCGGGACCCATGAGCGGGCGACCTTGATGCGGATCGGAATGTCCGCCTCACCGTGCACCACCAGGGCGGGGACTGTGATGTCGCCCAATCGGTCGGAGATGTCCCCACGCCGGAACACCGAGGCACACGCTTCGTCGATGTCCTGCCCCCGCAATCCTGTGAAGTGCTCCACCCACCGCTGCCCCTGCGGCCCGGCCAGGAAGGAGGGGTGGAAGTTCAGCCGGCCGATGACCTCGGCCAAGTCGGTCGAGATTCCCCAGGAAGAGGCGGCCTCCACCATCGCGGTGTACGGCCGGGCGGTGCGCTCAGGCTCCACATAGGGCTGGGTGGACACCAGGATCAGTCGGGAGACGGCGTCGGGATGGCGCAGAGCTATGCGCAGCGCCTTCATTCCGCCCATCGAGTGCCCTGCCCAGACCACCGGGAGATCGACGCCCAGCTCTTGCAGCGCCTCCACCAGGGCATCCGCCTCGTCCTCCAGGGAGTAGGCACCGGACCGGGACGGGCTGCCCCCGTGCCCGGGTGCGTCCACGGTGATCAACCGGTAGCGGTCGCGCAGAGCCGCGACGACGCCGTCCCATGCCCTGTGATCGGTCATCAGGCCGTGCAGTAGCACGATGGTGGGACCTGCGCCCTGACAGTGGACGCGTAGGTCCCACGAACCCGCGGTCAGGGTCGCGGTCACGGTCGCGCCGCCGGCGCGACCTCGTCCGCGAACGCCGTCGTTCCGGTCGCAGCGATGCTCACCAGGGCGTTGGCGGCCCTGACATAGCGCAGCAGCGTCGGCAGATGTCCGGTGACCGCGAGCTCGCCGTCGAGCATCGCCTCCATCGGGTCGAGCTCGCCCTGGATGATCTGTTTCCACAGGGAGTACGGGCCCTGGAGAATGAACTGCGACTCACGACCCTCCTGTGGTGTCACGTCGTAGTTCCACCACAGGCATTTGCCACCCCCGACTCCGGCGCGTGCCCAGACATCGGCCTGGTGCCCCAGCTCGGGCTCGGCCTCGAAGACATAGGCGATGTCCGCTTCGAAAGTACGCGCTGCCTCCGCGAACTCCGGAGACGTGTTGATACGGGCGACGTATTCATCGAGCCAGTCGCCACTCGGGAAGACTGCCATCCTCACTCCTTGTCGTGCGGAACCGCAGGAGGGCCTGGTTGGGCCGGCCGCGTGCACGGGACTCAGCCAAGCGCTACTTCTCGCACTCGCAGAACACCCGTCGGACCTGCCGTGTGGTCCCCGCATCGGACAGGGCCGCAGGGGCACCCCGACCGGGCTACCCATCCGGCGCCGGGCGCACGGCCGGCCTACCCGATCAGGCGCACCGCCTTGCCGCGCGGAGGCGGCTGGGCAGCACGGCCCGCGGCTTCCAAGGTGTCAGGGAACAACAGCGGTCCGGCATCTCGCGCCGGACCCCGCACCGTGAGGAAGGGTGACGATGGAGCATCCCCGGGCTGTCCGATGGTCGATAGCAGCCGGCCTGTTCGTCGAGTTCGTAGGTTTCCTGTACGACACCTTGTGGCATGACCAGCACCTGTCCGAAGTCGCCATCCCGCCCAGCAAATTGATGACGGTGCACAGCGGTATCTACCTCGGTGAACTCCTCGTCCTGGGCATCGCACTGGCCACCCTCGCACTGCGGACCCGCCGCGCCCACCCGCAGGCCGTCCTGTGGGCTGTGGTGGCGGGCGGCCTCGTCCAGATCGCCGGCAGCGGTTTCGATATGTGGAGTCATGCGCACGCCTACGAGAAGCCGCTGTACCACGACACGATCTACACCGGCGCGGCGGTGACGATCATCGGCTACCTGCTCCTGGAGATCCTGGCCTCGCGGGCGGCGCGACAAGAACAGGTTCCCGCCCCGGACGCGGTCGCTGACCGCCGCTCGGACGAGGCGAAGCAGACCGCGGAGCGCTGAGACCGCTCCACCGCACGGTGACCTGCCCGGAACGGAACCCCCAGAGGGGACCCTTGTGGCACAGAACCAGGATGACCTCACACCCGATATCGGCGCCGGCTGGGTGCTGCTTCCCCAGAGCTTGATCGACATGCTGCGCGAGGAGCAGTCCGCGCGGGGATGGGCCTGGCTGGACGGCGGGCCGAAGGCCTTGACTGCGGCGCAACACGAAGACGATGCCCTCGACGACGCAGCGGCCGCCGAGGTACTGCCGAGCACCCTCTGATCGTGTTCCGGCGTACCAGGACGGACTCCGTTCCGTGCAGCTCCCGCGGGCGTTCTCCGGTCCGACCGGCTCGAAGGAAAGGACCCCGTCATGACGTCCGAGGTCAGCAGCCCAGCCCTAGGACAACCGCCGCTGCTCGGTGAGCAGCGCAGACCGGCCAAAGAGGTGCAACGGCTGGACCGGGTGATCATCCGGTTCGCCGGGGACTCGGGTGACGGTATGCAGCTCACCGGGGACCGCTTCACTTCGGAGACGGCGTCGTTCGGCAACGACCTCTCGACGTTGCCGAATTTCCCGGCCGAGATCCGGGCGCCCGCGGGGACCCTGCCGGGGGTGTCGAGTTTTCAGCTGCACTTCGCCGACCACGACATCCTCACTCCGGGTGACGCCCCTAACGTGCTCGTCGCGATGAACCCGGCCGCGCTGAAGGCGAATATCGCCGATCTGCCGCGCGGTGCGGAGGTCATCGTCAATACGGACGAGTTCACCAAGCGGGCGATGACGAAGGTCGGTTACGCGGCCAGCCCGCTGGAGGACGGGTCGCTGGAGGCGTACGCGGTCCATCCGGTGCCGCTGACGAGCTTGACGGTGGAGGCCTTGAAGGACTCGGGGCTGGCGCGCAAGGACGCGGAGCGGGCGAAGAACATGTTCGCGCTGGGCCTGCTGTCGTGGATGTACCACCGGCCGACCGAGGGCACCGAGAAGTTCCTGCGCACGAAGTTCGCGAAGAAGCCGGACATCGCCGAGGCGAACATCACGGCCTTTCGGGCGGGGTGGAACTTCGGGGAGACCACCGAGGACTTCGCGGTCTCCTATGAGATCGCCCCGGCGTCCGCCGCTTTCCGGGCGGGCACGTACCGCAACATCTCGGGGAATCTGGCGTTGTCGTACGGTCTGGTCGCCGCGAGCCGGCAGGCCGATCTGCCGCTGTACCTGGGCTCGTACCCGATCACGCCGGCCTCCGACATCCTGCATGAACTGAGCCGGCACAAGAACTTCGGTGTGCGCACGTTCCAGGCCGAGGATGAGATCGCGGCGATCGGGGCCGCTCTGGGTGCGGCGTTCGGTGGGGCGCTGGCGGTGACGACGACGTCGGGGCCGGGTGTGGCGTTGAAGTCGGAGACGATCGGGCTGGCGGTGTCGTTGGAGTTGCCGCTGCTGGTGGTGGCGATTCAGCGCGGTGGCCCGTCGACGGGCCTGCCGACCAAGACCGAGCAGGCGGACCTGCTGCAGGCGATGTACGGGCGCAACGGTGAGGCGCCGGTACCGATCGTGGCGCCGGCCACCGCCGCCGACTGCTTCGACGCCGCGATCGAGGCGGCCCGGATCGCTTTGGCCTACCGGACCCCGGTGTTTCTGCTGTCCGACGGCTACCTGGCCAACGGCAGCGAGCCGTGGCGGATCCCCGAGATCGACGAACTCCCCGACCTGCGGGTGCAGTTCGCCACCGGGCCGAACCACACGCTGGACAACGGCGACGAGGTGTTCTGGCCGTACAAGCGCGATCCGCAGACGCTGGCCCGCCCCTGGGCGGTACCCGGCACACCCGGTCTCGAACACCGCATCGGCGGCATCGAGAAGCAGGACGGCACGGGCAACATCTCCTACGACCCGGCCAACCACGACCTCATGGTCCGCACCCGCCAGGCCAAGATCGACGGGATCGACGTACCGGACCTGGAGGTCGACGACCCGACCGGAAGAGGCCAGGTTCTGATGATCGGCTGGGGCTCGACGTACGGGCCGATCGCCGCCGCGGTCCGTCGACTCAGGACGCAAGGGCACGACGTGGCACAGGCCCATCTGCGCCACCTCAACCCCTTCCCGCCAAATCTCGGCGACGTCCTCGGCGGTTATCGCGATGTGCTCGTTCCCGAGATGAACCTGGGACAGCTGGCCCATCTGCTGCGGGCGAAGTACTTGGTCGACGCGCAGTCGTACACGCAGGTCACGGGACTGCCCTTCACGTCCGAGCAGCTGGCCGATCACGTCCTGGAGGCCTTCGATGTCTGAGATCCGCTCCCTCTCCCTGGTCCCCAAGTCCGAGACCAAGCAGTCGATGAAGGACTTCAAGACGGACCAGGAGGTGCGCTGGTGCCCGGGATGCGGTGACTACGCGGTCCTGGCCGCCGTCCAGTCCTTCATGCCCGAGTTGGGCATCGCACGCGAGAACGTGGTGTTCGTCTCGGGCATCGGCTGCTCGTCGCGCTTCCCGTACTACATGAACACCTACGGAATGCACTCCATCCACGGCCGCGCCCCGGCCATCGCCACCGGACTCGCCTCCTCCCGGCGGGACTTGAGCGTCTGGGTGGTCACCGGCGACGGGGACGCGCTCTCCATCGGGGGCAACCACCTCATCCACGCGCTGCGCCGCAACGTCAACCTCAAGATCCTGCTGTTCAACAACCCGAATCTACGGCCTGACGAAAGGTCAGTACTCGCCCACCTCCGAGGTCGGCAAGATCACCAAGTCGACCCCGATGGGCTCGCTGGACGCACCGTTCAACCCCGTCTCGCTCGCCATCGGCGCCGAGGCGAGCTTCGTGGCGCGCACCATCGACTCCGACCGCAAGCACCTGCAGTCCGTGCTGCGCGAGGCCGCCGCCCACCCGGGCACCGCACTGGTGGAGATCTACCAGAACTGCAACATCTTCAACGACGGCGCCTTCGACGCGCTCAAGGACCAACAGACCGCCCAGGACGCCCTGATCCGCCTGGAGCACGGTCAACCGATCCGGTTCGGAGCCCCGGCCGAGGAAGGACTGGGCTCCAAGGGCGTCATCAGGGACGCGGCCACCGGCGAACTCAAGGTGATCGACGTGACCGTGCAAGGGACGGCAGGGGTGCTCGTCCACGACTCCCACGCCGCGTCGCCCACCACCGCGTTCGCCCTGTCCCGTATCGCCGACGCCGACACCCTGCACCACACCCCCATCGGGGTGCTGCGCAGCGTCGAACGCCCGGTCTACGACGCCGACATGTCCGACCAACTGGAACGCGCCGTCGAGGAGACGGGCAAGGGCGACCTCGCCGCACTGCTCGCCGGCCAGGACACCTGGACCGTAACCCACCGTTAGATTTGGAGTTCGCATGACGTACGTGATCGCGCAGCCGTGTGTCGATGTGAAGGATCGGGCCTGCATCGACGAATGCCCTGTCGACTGCATTTACGAGGGGCCGCGCAAGCTCTACATCCATCCCGACGAATGCGTCGACTGTGGTGCGTGCGAGCCGGTCTGCCCGGTCGAAGCGATCTTCTTCGAGACGGATGTGCCGTCGGCGTGGGCTCCCTACCTGACCGCGGATCGGGACGTGTTCGCCGGCGACCAGCCTTCCGGAGCGAGCGATTACTCCTTGGCGTCCGATCACCCGGTGGTGGATGCGGAGCCCGTCAGCGAGACGCGGTGATGCAGGGGACCTGTTGACGATGGGGTGGGCGGACCGGCAGGCCCGCACCACCCCATCGTTGTTGTGGGCGACAGGGACCGGAACGGGAACGTCAGCCGATGCGGAGCGTGGTCGTCCCGGTCGCCTCGTCGATCTCGGAGCTGCGGACCGTCACCGCCAGTTGCCATTCACCGGGGAAGGGCAGTTGGACCGCGGGGGCAGTCCATCGTCCGGCGCCGGCGGGCCTGAGGCTCACGCGCAACGGGCCGATGTCATTGCTCGGCAGGGTGAAGGCCACTCTGATCTCGGCCACCCGGGCGGGCCGGCCCTCGGCGTTGGTCACCTCCGCCTTCAGTTGCGACGTACCCGTCGTGGGGGTGGAGTGCAAGGACACCAGGACGTGCCCCGAGGCATCGGGGCCCGTGCCGCCTGTGTCATAGGGGACGGTGGCACGGAGGTCGGCGGGCTGCGTATTGGCCGTTGTGGCGACGGCTTGGGCGCGACCGGGTGCGGTGTTGGTGAGCAGGGCGGTGACGGCCAGAACGACGCCCGCCACCGCGACTTCGGCCATCACGGAGCGCCGGAGCCGCCGGGTGTCGTCACCGACTGCGCCGGTAGCGGGGTCTGCGCGCTCCAGGACACGCACCGTGCGGGCGACGACCGGCCGGAGCGGCGCGGAACTCCGCTGCGCCTCGATGTTCCGCTGCCGGACCAGGTGGCGGCGGGAGAGCGAACCGAGAGTGACCAGCGCCACGACAGCGGTCGCTTTGAGCAGCAGGAGTCGCCCGTAGCCGCTACCGGTCAACGCCTCCCATGAGCCCAAACCGCGCCAGGACTGGTAGGTCCCCGTGACGACGAGGGCCGCGACGCAGGATTCCGCGAGCACCGAGAACCGGTCGGCTGATGTCGGCGTCGGCAACTGTTGCCGGGCGATCGGCTTGAGCGCGACCAGCAGAGTGGCCAGGCCGCCGATCCATAGAGCCATGGCGAGCAGGTGCAGGCTGTCGGACAGCAGGGCCAGGGGTACCTGGATGCCCTCAGCCGCGTGCCCGGCGGACGCCCAGTTCACCGCGAGGGCACCGCTCAGTACGAGCCCTACCGCGGCAAGCCCGCGGCGGATGTCGCGCTGCTTGCTCGCGGCTTCTTCTCGCCGTTGCTGCTGTGGGTCCGGCATACGACCCAGCTGACCGCACAGCAACCACACGAAGAACCCGACGGCCACAAGCAGGATCATGCGCTGGGCCAGGGCGCTACCGATAGGCGTATGCAGCGTGCCAATCAACAACGACGTATCGAACATCTGGGAGAGCGGACCGGCGCTCTGATACGGGCCGCTCAGCGCCAGGGCGCTCGCCGTCGCCGCGAGGAGGGTAGTCCATCCGGCTTGGAGCAGCCGGCGAATGCTGCGGTGGCTGGCTCCCGCGGGCCAGCAGACGAGTACGAAGCCGGCGCCACCCACGGTCAGCGCGTACCCGACGTAGCCCGCCGCGCGCGCGGTGCCGTAGAGCGCGCTGATCGCAGGTGCCGCGCGGATGGCGGGCACGGGAGCGGTGGCCGAGGTGTGTCCGAAGGCGAAGACGAACGCTCCGGAGATGATGTGCGAGTCCGCGGAGACCGCGCGCCATGCCACGGTGTAACTGCCGGGTCGAAGGTCTTTGCGGAGGGCGACGCGCCCGGCGTTCTGCTCACCGACCAGATTCTGCGGAGCGCCGGCGTCCACGCGTCCGCCGTCAGGACCGATGACGCGGATCGAGTCGTCGAAGAGCCTGACGGACTCACCGAACACGAGAGTCACCTGTCGCGGAGCGGACTTGACCACGGAGCCGGAGGCCGGATCGGACGTCAGCAGCGCGGCGTGCGCCGCGGCGGTGCCGGAGGCGGTGAAGAGCCAGCACACGGCCGCCGCCAGGAGCATGAGGAACCTCCCCGCCAACTGCTGCCGATGTCGGCGACACCCCCGGGTCATCGTGTGCCCCGCCGTCGGCTCACGCTGAAGGCCGCCGCACCGGTCGCGCCCGCCAGACTCAGCACGGCCAGGACGCGGGCCAGGATGTCCGGGGACGAGGATGTGTCGACCACCGGGGCGCCGCCGTTCGTGGCGTGAGCCGTCAAGCGCAGCACCGGAGCCGGATTCTCCGGCTCGGCTCCGGATGTCGACGGTTTGTTGATCCAGCGGGCAACAGCGCCGTTGCCGTAGGTCTGCAGAACCTTGAAGACCAGGGAATCGACATCGGTGGGCAAAGGACCGATGGCCAGTTCGAATTCCTCGAACTGGTCGATGCCGATGGCGCCACCGGTCCACACCACCTTGGACACCACCTCGGTGACCTGGCCGTCGTCAGTGCGCAAGGGGGTGCTCAGGGCGGTCTTCTCCACGCGTGAGTGCCATCCCGGCAGTGGTCGCGTACGGACCGAGGCGAGCGGGTGGTCAGCGGGAAGCACGACCTCCACTTCCGTCGTGGTCGTGTCCTTCTGCTCGCTCGGCACGTGGAAGACGACCGTGACGTAGCTGCCTGGCGCCGCGGTGTCCGGCCGCACCGTCACGTGCGCGGAGGCGGCCGGAGCGGACAGGAGCCACGCGGCGACGGCGATGGTCACGGTGACCAGCGGGCCGCGGCGCACGCGGCCGAAGAATGAACCGAGCACTCGACGCATGGTGTGGAGGCTTCCGTCCGGGGCGGACCTGGGCGGTGGGCACCACCGCGCGAGGACGGTGCCGCGCCGAGGAGGCGTGAGGTGAGGGAGGACAGGGTGTTCCCGGGGAGCACGTTCTACCGGTAGATGACCAGCTCCTGAGCGGTTGCTCCGCTGAGAACGTAGGGGCGGTCGCCGACCGGGCGGCCGGTGTACAGGCGAAGGAGGGTCTCCGCGTCCGTGACCAGGTCCGCCACGTAACTCTGGTCGGGCAGCCACGTGCCGAGTTCGAGGTCCCGGTCCGGCAGGTGGGCGATCAGCAACGGGGTGTCGCGTCGCGCGCTGCAGGTCGCCAGCAGTTCCAGGGCGTCGTCGGTGCCGGCCGCCGAGTAGGCGGGTGTGAGTCCCCACGCCGCGCGGACATCGCCGGCATGGACCCATTCGCCCAGCCCGATCACGTCCAACTGCCCGGCGGAGGAGCTGATGACCGGTCCCGCTGCTTGGTAACCGTCGTCCAACTCGTCGATGATTTTTTTGATCGGCCAGTCCTGCCGGTCGTCGACATCGCGCTGGTTGCAGGCGGGGGAGAAATCGTGCACCTGATCCTGGGTGATGCGGGTCAGCGCGGCTGCGCAGTGCGCCAGCAGATCCCGTACGTTCCAGCCGGGGCACGCGGTCGGATGCGCGAACCACCGGTCCGGTGCGGCACGGAGTACGGGGATCAGGTCGCGCTGCTCGGTCATCAGGAGGCGTTCGGCACAGGAGGAACCGATGACCGCGCTGGGCGGCGTGTGCCCCGCCGGCGCGGCGGACGGACTGACGGGAGGCAAGACGTCCATGGTCAACTCCTCGAGGCGGGACTGCGATGTGTGGCGGGAGGGTGCGTCTCGCCGTCCGCGGTCAACATCGCTCGCAGTTCTCCGACCGCGACAGGGCCGTACGCCTGGGAGAGTCGCGCGGACAGCTCCGGGACAGTGACCCGGTAGCTCTGCGGGCCGACGGCTTCCAGAGCGTAGGCGGCCAGAGCGCAACCCAGTTGTGCGGCCGTGACGGCATCCAGGCCGTGCGCAGTGGCCGCCAGGAAGCCGGCGCGGAACGCGTCCCCTGCCCCCGTGGGGTCCATGACGTGCGGAACGGAGACGGCGGGTACGTGCACCGTGGTGCAGCCGCTGCGGTCAATGCGGACACCACCTTCACTCAACGTGGTGATCCAGGTCCCGACCCGTTCCAGGACCGTACTTTCCGGCCACCCCGTTCGCTCCAGGAGCAACGCCCGTTCGTAGGCGTTGGTGAACAGGTACCTGGCCCCGTTGACCAGTCCCTTCACCCTGTCGGTGTCGAGTGCGGCCAGCTGCTGGGAGGGATCGGCGGCGAACGGGGTGCCCGTGGCGCGGCAGGCGCGGGTGTGGCGCAACATCGCTTCGGGGTCGTCGGGGGCGACCAGGACGAGGTCCACCGGGCCTGCGGCCTCCAGGACGGAAACGAGGTCGATGTCCCTCGCATGCCGCATCGCCCCGGGATAGAAGGACGCGATCTGATTCTGCACGGCGTCAGTGGTGCAGAGGAATCGAGCGGTGTAGGCGTCCGGAATGGTGTGAATGTGTCCGGTGTCGACACCGTTGCTCTGCAGCCACGCGGCGTAGTCGGCGAAGTCGCCGCCCACCGCCGCGACGAGCAGCGGGCGCAGCCCCAGCCGTCCGAGACCGAGGGCGATATTGGCCGCTGCCCCGCCCCGGCGTACATGGAGGGTATCCACCAGGAAGGACAAGGACACGTGAGCCAGCTGGTCCGCAAGGAGCTGGTCCTTGAACCGTCCGGGAAACGTCATCAGATGGTCGGTGGCGATGGAACCGGTGACAGCCAGGCGCACAGCAGGCCCCTTCTGGTGGTGCACGGACGAACTCCGGTAGTCGATGCCGGGCGAGGCGGGTGCCGACCGGGTGGTCAGCGGCCCCACCGGGTCGCGACACCGGCGGGGCCGCAGCCACAGGGGTTCACCCGACGGGCGTGAGGTACCGCTCCTGGATGACATCCAGACATCGCACATCCTCGATGTCGATGGCGTCCATATCGATGCTCCGGCCGCTGAGCTGTTCCAGCAGAAACAGGAACTCCACGAAGGTGAGCGAGTCGATCAGCCGGTTCTCGATGAGATCGAGGTCTCCGGGTATGTCCTCACGGTCGGGATGGCGCTTGAGAATCCAGTCCTTGAGCTGCTGCAACGGTGCTTCCATGGGAGGTCTCCTTAGGTAAGGGAGCGATGAGTGAGGGAGCAGCCGGCGCGAGTGTCGCTGCCGCTATGGCGACGGCATAGGCTCCGTCATGGCTGATGCTGATCCGGATGCCGGATACACCGGCCTGGTCCGCCAGTCGTCGTGCGGTCGCCCAGCGCAGGGTCAGCACGGGCTTGCCGCCCGGAACCTTGAGCACTTCCATGCCCAGCCAGGGCAGCACGGCGCCGGTCGTGTTCAGGGCCTTGAATGCAGCCTCCTTGGCGGCCAGGCGGCCGGCCACGGAGAGGATGTCCAGGCGCCCGTCCCGGTGGCAGTCCCCGAGTTCGGCCGGTGTGAGCATCCTCGACAGCACGGCGTCGCCGTGTTCGGCCAGCATGCTGTCCACCCGGCTGGTCAACATGATGTCGACTCCGATGTCGCCGGACGGACACGGCGTGGAACCCGGTTCGGACGCGGCCTCATCCCCGGGCAAGTGCCTGCTCCACGGCAGCAGTGGCCGCGGCCCAGCCGCCGAAGCGCCGGGTCAGAGCCGACAGCCATCGTTCGAGACCGAAGGCCACACAACTGGTGAAGACCGGAGCGCCGTGCAAGGTGATGGCCAGCCGTTCACCGAAAAAGTTGCGGTGCACGTTGACCGAGGCGATCGCCAGATCCTCGTACAGGAACTCGTACTTCACCGGCGCCAGCTGCTGGAGGCGGGCCCGGGAACCGCCGCAGTCGTAGAAGGGATCCGTCGCCGCTTCCTTGCGCAGGGGCAGATCCAACCGGGCCGCGAAGGCCTGCACCTTGTCCGCGAAGTGTCGCAGGTGGTCCTCGGTGAACTCCCGGTCGCCGACTGCCACGATCTCCCGCATGTGGAAACCCAGGAGCCGCCGCAGGTCCTCGTAATGCTCCTCACGGCGGAAGCAGCGTCCCAGTACCGTCACGCGCTGCGGAGTGTCGAGCTCCTGGCCGGCCAGGTACAGGTACACGCCGTAACAAGCCGCCGATGGCAGAGCCAGGCGGGCTGTCTCCAGCGCCTGAGGGGCGAAACCCCCGTCGACCGGTTCGTGCCCGGCTTCCGGACCGTGCAGTCGCAGTGGGGCGGTGACTACCGCTTGGTGCGGAAAGTTCCGGTAGTAGTCCAACTCCGCCAGCCGTTCAACCGGTAGGAGTGGAGGCATGATCATGGGTTGAGCTCCCGCCTCGACCCCCCAGGACTCGAAAGCCCGGTCGAGCAGGTACAGCAGTTTGGTCGCCTGCGGACCGAGGACGGCCACGCCGGTGGGGGACTCGGTCGTGGTCGATCGGGTGGACACAGGAGTCATCGTGTTCCTTCCGCCGGGCGCGCCGGTCAGGCCGCGTACAGCTCGGAGTCGGAGAAGATGCCGGACTTGACGAAGAACGACACGGGCTTGCGGACCGCCTTGCGTTCCGCGCTGCGCCGGGACGGATCCGCCAGGATGCGGCTGCGTACCTGCAGAGGATCCGAGAAGCCCGCGTCCCGGTAGACCTGCGGGTTGTAGAAGGACTGCAGACTGAAGACGATGTACCGCTTCAGGTAGGCCTCGAGTTCGCGCAGTTCGGACTCCGTCGCCTGCTCACGGACCCGCTGGTACAGCAGGGAGACGAGTTCCCGTCCGAAGGCGATATGCCTCGATTCGTCGTGGTGATGGATGCGATTGACCTGCCGGATGGTTTCGTGCAGGCCGCTGTCGTCGGCCATCCGTGCGTTGTAGTGGTCGACGATCTCCTCGAAGAGCAGAATCCGCGCGAAGACGAGGAAGTTCTCCGTTGCGGCACTGCCCGGATCCTGCGTCTTGATCGACGGGGTGGAGTAGATCTTGCCGGCACCGTAACGCCGACAGAATTCGGCGAAGAACCACATGTGTTCGTTCTCCTCGCCGATGAAGTGGTGGAAGAACTCGGAGGGGACTTCGAATCCCGGCGTATGGATGCGTCGGATGACCTCGATGAGGAGTTCCCGGATGCCGTGCACGTTGAGGCTGTAGAAGTTGATGCTCTCCCACCGCGAGAGCCGTTTCATGCCGTCGACCCCGATCTCGTCCTCGATCGGGGTGCCATGGGCGGTGACCAGCTCAGGGGTCATCCAGTAGGCGTCCTCCGGGAGTTCGTCGGCCCATTCGAACATGCGGTACGGGTTGTAGTAGTCCTCGACGGACATACGGCCGAGCCTGTCGAGGATTTCGACGAATCGGTCCGGCACAGCGTGGTCGGTGATGGTCACGGATCCTCCGAAGAGCGAGGGCGGGGCGGATGGGAGGCGGCACGGACGCGCCGGCGTGACGGTCAGGGACGCGCCTCGTACACCGCGCTGACCGGCGTGGCGTCGGCCTTCCGCCATCGTGTGAACCCGGCACCGCGGGCGATCTCGCGCAAGGTGTCCTCGCCCGCGTGGTTGCCCAGGGCGCGGGGTCCCTTCTGGGCGGCGGCGGCAGGCAGGCACATCACCGCGGACAGAGCCATGAACAGCCGACCCGCCGGGTGCGTGTTGCGCAACGGGTCAGGGTCGGCGTTCGGCTCAACGATCATCCAGGTGCCGTCGGTGGACAGCTGCGTACGGATGTGACGTGCCACAGCCTCGGGATCGCCGATGTCGTGCACGCAGTTGAACGTGGTCACCAGGTCGTACGGGCCGCCCCCGAACGCGTCCGCCCCGGCAGTCGAGAAGTCCACGCGGTCTCCAGGCAGGCCGCGTTGCGCCGCCAGGTCCTGTGCCTGCTCAATGGCCACCGCGTAGTAGTCGAAGCCCCGCACCTGCGCGGACGGAAAGGCTTCGGCCATGAGAAACGTGGAGTATCCGACCCCGCATCCCACGTCCGCGACCCGGCCACCTTCCTTGAGCCGGTCCGCAGCGGCTTCCAGCGCGGGAATCCATCGTTGAACGAGGTGAGCACGGTATCCGGGCAGGAAGTACCGGGCCAGTGCGTCGTCCAGCGCCCCGTTGTGCTCGTCCCACCCCACACCTCCGCCGTCGCGGTAGGCCTCCACCAGTGAGTCCTCACTGCTGTACAGGGCGGCCAGGGCGGAGAAGAACGGCGCCGCGTGGAGATCGCTGTCGCGGTCGGCCAGGGCGGGGACATGCTCGGCCGGCAGCCAGTACAGCTCCCGGGCCCCGTCGGTCCGCAGATACCCGCCGCTGACCTGGGCGTGCAGCCATTCGCGGGCGTACATGGCCTGAATGCCGGTTCGGGTGGCCAATTCGGCCGCCGTGATCGGTTGCGAATCGGCCATCGCCCGATACAGGCCGAGACGATCTCCGAGAGAGACTGTCAGACCGCGCACCGCGGCGGCCGCGTCATTCACGAGACTTTGCTGAAATTCCTGCGCGGGATGGGTGTTCACAGTCCTCGTCTCGATTCCGGTGGGGAATGGCAAGTCGGCGATGGCGCCTGCCGGCCGTCTTTCGGAGGCCCTAACGGCAGAATTACCGTACCTCGGTAGGGTATTGAGTCGGCTAGGTGCGGTCGAGGTGGTCATCCCGCTCGTCCGTCCGGCTACGCCGACCGGGGTAGCCACTCGGTCACCGTCCACCGCTTGACGTTGTCCCGGGACCTGGACGTCAGTCTGTGGAGGGCACCGCGGTGAAGAAGAAGGAGCGGGGAATGTCGCGGATCTTTCGGGCGATCACCGGATAGGGCCACCGGCCGTAGGAGGCACCTTCCTCACCCGGCTGCAGGGTCTTCGTGGTGTGCCATCCACAGGACCGCAAGAACTCCTCCGGCTCGTCATGGCCGAACTGCCAGGCGGCACCGTCCTCCCGCAGAGCGGTAAGGAAGCCGCGCGCCATCGGATTGGTGAGTGAAGCCCGACTGGCCATGTCGCCCGCCAGAACGCTGCCGGGCGCGGAAAGCCGCAGCAAAGTCGCCAGCACCTGGCGCACGGCGGCCTCCGGGAGGAAGAACAGCAGACCTTCCATCACCCAGACGGTCGGCTCCGCGGGTCGAAAGCCCGCCTCTGTCAGGGATTCGGCCCAGTCACCGGCCAGGTCGACCGCCACCGCGTGCCGTCGGCGACCCGCCACCAGCGGGACATCGACGAGCTGCGCGTTCTTGGCCTCCAGCAGTGCCGGACGGTCGAGTTCGTAGATTACCGTGTCCTGGGGCCAGGGCAGCCGCCACGCACGGGTGTCCATTCCCGCAGCCACGAATACCACCTGCCGTGCTCCACTGTGCTCGACCGCCGCCAGTGCCTGGTCGTCCAGGTACTTCGTCCGCAACGCCAGGAAGGGCACCGTTCCGGCGCCGGTGTAGCGCTTGAGTAGGGCGAAGCCGGTGTCGCCGGCAAGCGTGCGTGCGAACGGGTCGTCGAAGAGCCGGTCGTCACGTTCGCTTTCCAACGCGCGAGCCGCGGCGGTCCACTGGGCTGTACAGGAAACGGCTTCCACGGTCTGTGATCCTCTCGATGGGGGTGGGTTCTCAGGAACCCGTCGCTGCCGGGCGTCGCAGGAAGAGACTGTGCAGCGTCATGCTGAATACCTGTTGCCCGGCGTCGTCCAGCAGTTCGCAGCGGGGCTGCACCAAGCCGCGATCTTTGTGACCCAGGACTGGCCCGGTGCGCAGCACGGTCAACCGTGCGCCGAGGGTGTCGCCGGGGCATACCGGACGGCGGTAGCGGATCTCGTCCACCCCCGGCGATCCTGCGCAGGCGCTGTCGCGAAGGAGACCATCGACATAGGCCCGCATGAACAGCGACGCGGTCAGCCACCCACTGGCCACCAGCCCCCCGAAGGCCGAATCCGCAGCCGCGGCGGGGTCGGTGTGGAAGGGTTGCGGATCGTACCGTTCGCCGAACTCGATGATCTCTTCGGCGGTGACGGTCACGGACCCGAGGTCGTGAACATCGCCGGCGGCGAAGTCTTCGAAGTAGCGCAAGGTGAGCCTCCAGGGATGGCGGTTCGGAGTCACAGACTGGACAGTGCCTGTGCGAAGTCACCCCACAGATCGTCGAAGTGCTCAAGCCCGACGGAGACCCGTACGGTGCCCTCACCGATACCAGCGGCCGCCAACTCCTTGGCGTCCAGTTCGCGATGGGAAATGCTGGCCGGATGCAGCACCAGGGTTTCCACGCCTCCCAACGACGGTGCCAGCCGCGCCAGGCGCACACCTGCGAGGAAGGTCCGGCCCGCCGGACGTCCCCCGACCAAGTCGAAGGCCAGCACCCCGCCGAAGCCGTCCAGAACCTGCTTGGCGAGAAGATGATCCGGATGGTCGTCGCGGCCTGGCCAATGCACCGCGGCCACGGCCGGATGCTCGGCGAGGCGGTCGGCCAAGGACGAGGCGTTGGCGCAATGACGGTCCATGCGCATGCCGAGGGTCTGCATGCCGCGGATGGTCAGCCAGGCCGCGAACGGGTCAGCGGTGGAACCCAGCTCGACCGCATGCTTCCAGCAGGCCTCATAGAGCCCTCGGGACGCGAAGACGGCGATGCCACCGGTGACATCCGAGTGGCCGCCGAGGTATTTGGTGCTGGAGTGGACCACGACATCCGCCCCGAATTCCAGCGGGCGACACAGCAGCGGTGAGGCGAAGGAGTTGTCCACGACGCTGAGGAGGCCGGCCTTCCTTCCGACGGCGAGAACTCCGGGCAGGTCGGGGATCCGGGTCGTCGGGTTGGCGATGGTCTCCAGATAGAGCAGCCGCGTAGTCGGGCGCACCAACTCGCGAACCTCGTCCGCGTCCCGCCCCGACACGAAGCTCACCTCGATGCCGAACCGCTCGCTCAGATCGGTCAGCAGCGAGTACGTGCCGCCGTACAGGCAGCGCTGGGCGATGACATGGTCGCCGGTCTGCAGCGCTGAGAGCAGCACGGCACTGATCGCGCCCATACCCGAGGCCGTGGCCAGTGCGGCCTCTCCACCCTCGAGTTCGGCCACCGTCTCTTCGAGCGCCCGCACAGTCGGATTCCCGCGTCGGCTGTAGACGAATGCGCCGTCCGGACCGTTCATCGCCTCTGCCAGATCGTCGGGGTGATCGAAGGCGAACGTCGAACTCTGATAGAGCGGAACGCTCAGCGGCCGACATCGTCTCAGCGGCGGGGCCGAGACGTGGATGGCACGCGTCTGAGGATGGAGTAAACCTGTCCCGAACCCGGAAGCCTGCTTGGATGCGTCGATGCCCACCATGGGTTCCATGGTGTAGAAAGCCGGAGTGTTTCGATAGGGAGACAATCGGTTACCCCGCCGCCCGATGAAAGGCCAGGTCATGTGAGGGGTGACGCAGTGCCCGATCGGTCACGCCATCCTCTGTAGTCGAACAGCAGGGAGAACGGTCATGGATCTTCCGCAGGTACTCCCCGACGATCAGATCGAACGCGCCCTCGTCGTCACCGCCCACCCGGACGACGTCGACTTCCTCGCCTCCGGTACCGTCGCCCAGTGGACCGCGAGCGGTATCGAAGTCACCTACTGCGTCCTCTCCGACGGTGACGCGGGCGGATTCGACCCCGCCGTCGACCGCGCCGACATTCCAGCCCTGCGTCGTCAGGAGCAGTACCGGGCTGCCGGTGTCACCGGCGTCAAAACAGTGGACTTTCTGGGCTACACGGATGGCGCTCTCGAAGTAACCCCTGGCCTGCGACTCGACATAAGCCGCGTCATCCGTCGTGTACGCCCTCAACGCGTCGTGATGCACAGCCCCGAGATCAACTGGCCGTACCTACCCGATTTTCACCCGGATCACCGCATGGCGGGCGAGGCTACCCTACGCGCGGTATACCCGGACGCGCGTAATCCCTTCGCGCACCTCGAGCTGCTTCACGACGAATCCCTCGAAGCCTGGACCGTTGACGAGATATGGATGATGGGAGCTCCGCATCCCAACCACTGGGTCGACATCAATGAACAACTGACCACGAAGATGCATGCGCTGTACGCCCACACATCTCAGACGGCTCATATCCATGATCTGGAATCGATCATACGTACCCGGTTGGTGCGGCAAGCTGTGGACGCCGGCTGGGCCGATGGCCACTTGGCAGAGGCCTTCCACGTCGTGGCCACGCGTTGAGGCGGGAATTCGCAACACCCGTGAGGCACTGTCTCGGTGGTCTTGAGGAGCCGGCGGAGGAATCGCCTGGCTGCGTCCATGTCGCGCTTGTCGGTCACCAGAATGGCGAGGACGTTGCCGTCCTGGTCGACCGCCCGCCACGGGTACCGCATCCGGCCGTTGACCTTGAGGAACACCTCGTCCAGATGCCACCGGTCCTCGGGACGCGGCTGCCGGCGACGGAGCCGGCCGGCGTAGTCGGGTCCGAACCGGTCACACCCTAAGGGCTGTCCCGTGGGACACCCGGATGCCGCGTTCGAAGAGGAGCTCGTCCACGTCGCGGAAGCTGAGTGGGAATCGGTGGTAGAGCCGGACCGCGTACGCGATCACCTCCGGCGGGAACCGGACCCCTTGCACGCCGGTGCGGCATCCACGGTGTCCCGGGGCTGCGGTGTTGGTAGCGGTGTGCGTGGCGCGTCGTGGCAACGGACACACTGTCGGTCCCTGGGCTGTTCTCGTGACTCATTGACGGTTGTTGGTGAGTCGCTGCGGCCCCAAGCTGACGGTCCATCGGATCGCTCCCTGTTCATCCAGGAGCCGGGGACAGGCATCCGGGACATGTGTTGTGCCGCTGATGCGGTCAACGCACCTCAGGGAGTGGGATGTCTACCCAACAGCAGCCTATCGGCGGCGTTTCGGTCGATGAAAGTGGGCCGGTACCCGCAGAGCCGGTCAACCGTCTGAGAGCGAACTCCGTCGGACTGATGGGCGTCGTGTTCATGGCGGTGGCCACCGCCGCCCCTATCACCGCTATGACCGGCAACCTTCCGATCATCGTGGGCTCGGGCAACGGACTCGGCGGCTCCGCGGCTTACATCTTCGCGACCATTGTGCTGACCATCTTCTCCGTCGGCTATGTGGCCATGGCCAAACACATCACCGCCGCCGGCGCGTTCTACGGATTCATCTCCCATGGTCTGGGCCGCGTCGCCGGTATGGCTTCCGGCCTGCTCGCGGTCCTCGCATACGTCGTCTTCGAGGCGTCCATCATCGGATTTTTCGCCTACTCATTGCAGAACCTCGCCACCGACCAACTCGGCCTCAATCTGGCCTGGGGCTGGTACGCACTCCTCGGCCTACTGATCATCGCCGTCATGGGGTACTTCGACATCCATCTGACCGCCAAGGTCCTGGGCGTCGCGCTGGTCCTGGAGATCACGGTCCTGGCCGCGGGATCCCTCGCGGTCCTGTTCACCGGCGGCGGCCCGGACGGCCTGCTCACCGAAGCGGTCAACCCCCTCAACGCCTTCAAGGGCGTCAACGGTGCAGGCGCCGGAGCCGCCGGTCTCGGCCTGTTCTTCGCCTTCTGGTCCTGGGTCGGCTTCGAATCCACCGCCATGTACGGCGAGGAGTCGCGCAACCCGAAGAAGGTCGTCCCCCGGGCCACGCTGATCTCCGTCGTCGGGGTCGGCCTCTTCTACGTCTTCGTCTCCTGGATGATGATCTCCGCGGCCGGCAGGGCCGGGGCAGTCAAGCTCGCCGCCAACGATGGCATGGCGCTGTTCTTCAACCCGCTGGGCGAGCACTTCGGCTCGTGGGCCGTCCGGGTCTTCCAATGGCTGGTGGTCACCGGCTCCTTCGCCTGCGCGATGGCCTTCCATCAGTGCGCGTCGCGCTACCTCTACGCGATCGGCCGCGAAGGCTTCATCCACCCCGGGCTCGGCAGAACGCACCACAAGCACGGATCGCCGCACATCGCCTCGATCGTCCAGTCCTGCATCGCCCTGGCCATCGTGATCGCGTTCCTGGTCGGCGGCATGGATCCGTACGTGCACATGTACGGTCTGCTCGCACTGCTGGGCACCATGGCCATCCTCATCGTGCAGACGCTCTGCTCGTTCGCCGTCATCGGCTATTTCCACCAGCAGAAGAAGCACCCCGAGACCGCGCACTGGTTCCGTACCCTCACCGCACCACTCGTGGGCGGCGTGGCCATGGCCGGCGTCGTCGGGCTACTGGTCTACAACATGGACACCGCGGCCGGCGCGGCCTCCAGCACGCTGCTGTTCACCTGCATTCCCTACATCGTCGGGCTGTTCTTCTTCGGCGGTATCGCGCTCGCGCTCTACATGAAGAACGCTCGCCCCCAACGCTACGCACAGATGGGCCGCATCATCCTGGAGGACGCAGCCGAGCGCTGACACCCCGTCCTTCTCACTGCCCCGGGTGGTGTGCGCCTCCTTTCCGGTCCTCGCCCGGGGCCCCTTCACCGGCATCTCCCCCTACGTGCAAGGAGAAAAGCGATGAGCCGCACCCATGCCATGGCAGCGCTGCAGCGGATGGCCGCCGACCAGCGGGCCGCGGACGCCCTGCGGATGCCGGTGGCCGAGTACCGGGAGATCCGCGACGAGGCGGTCGCGGATCCCACCGGGCCCAGCCGCCGCACACTGATCAAGCGTGCCGCAGTTCTGGGCGCCGGTCTCGGCCTGAGCGGTGCGGGCCTGTCCCGCCCGGCCTACGCGGAGACCACCGCCACGCCCAAGCCCAACCCCGGCCGGGTGGTCATCGTCGGTGCCGGGATCTCCGGGCTGACCGCGGCGCTGACGCTGGCCGACGCTGGTGTGGCGTCAACGCTGTACGAGGCCAACCCCACTCGTGTCGGCGGCCGGATGTACTCGCAGAAGACCTACTGGGGCGGCGGTCAGACCTCGGAGATAGGCGGCGAGCTGCTTGATACCGGGCACAAGCTGATGTTGTCGCTGTGCCGCCGCTTCGGCCTGGCGACCGTGGACTTCGCCGGCTCAGGACCGGCCGGCGCCGTCGAGACGCTGTGGTTCGGCAACGGCTACTACGCGCGCGCCCAGGCGGACGAGGACTTCAAAGCGATGTACCAGGCGGTCCGCCGGGATTTCCAGGACGCCGGAACCGTCACCTGGAACCAGACCACGGCCGCCGGGACCGCGATCGACAACATGTCGCTTCGGGACTGGATCAACTCTCGGGTGCCGGGCGGCTACGCCTCCAGGCTGGGCGCGTTCCTCGACGTGGCCTACAACGTCGAGTACGGAGCCGAGACGACCACTCAGTCCGCCTACGCCGCCGTGTGCATGCTCGGATGGCAGTCCAACCCCGGGCACTTCAACGTCTGGGGTGGTTCCAACGAGCGGTATCACATCGTCGGCGGCAACGACCAGGTGCCGCTGGCGATCAAAGCAGCACTGCCGTCCGGCTCGGTGCAGATGGGGCACAAACTGATCGCCGTCCGGGCGAGCAGCGACGGAACCCAGACGCTGACCTTCGACAACGGCGGCACCACGAAGACCGTGACGGCGGACCACACGATCCTTGCCGTGCCCCTGCCGATCCTGCAAGGAATGAACCTCAGCCAGGCGAACTTCGACCCGAGGATGAGCGGCCTGCTCCAAGCAGCCCGGATGGGCGCCGTCACCAAACTCAACATGCAGTTCAACAGGCGCACTTGGCTGGGCGTCAACGGCGACGGCCTCGGCCCGTGGCCTGGCACCGCGGCGGGCGACTCCTTCAGCGATCTGCCGTTCCAGCAGACATGGGACACCACCAAGGGCCAGCCTGGCACGAAGGGCGTGCTGATTCAGTACGGCGGCGGAAACCTCGCCCGCAGCCTGAACCCTGCCGGCCCGTTCAACACCGCCGAGCAGGACACCTACGTCGCGAACCTGTCCTCGACGTACCTGACCCAGATCGACAAACTCTTTCCCGGCACCAAAGCGCAGTGGACCGGCAAGGCCCAACTGTCCGCCTGGCACAAGAATCCCTACTCACTCGGCGCCTACTCCTACTGGCCGATCGGCTACCTGCACACCTATGCGGGTTACGAGAGGACCCGCCAAGGCAACGTGCACATCGCCGGCGAGCACACGTCCTACGACTTCCAGGGCTACATGGAAGGCGGCGCGACCGAGGGCCAACGCGCCGCGAACGAAGTCCTCGGGCTCGCCTGACCCATCCGTCGTCCTCGGGCCCGCTCCGGGCGCAGGGCCGGAGCGGGCCCGAGGACCCGTCGTCGCAGGAACAGGAAGCCGACGTCGCCGTCGCTGATGCGGTCCCACGCCGCGGTTCTCCACCGCTCTCGTCGCGTTTGCACCGTGTGTCTTCTCGCTCCCACTCTGCGCTTGGGGGCCGCCCCCCACGTCCGGTGAATCCCCAGGTGAGCGACTCGGTTCGACGAACGATTCGAGCGGAACATGAGGCGCGGTATCCCTACGCTTCGGACTCCGACTCTGCCCTCAGGTACCGACCCCGGATCTGGGCCTTGTGATAGGGACCAGCCCCCTCGCAGTCGTACTGCGGCGCGTCAGAGGTCACCCAGTACAGCAGCTCGCCGCTGAGCGACTGGGCATGTTCGTGGGGTTCGGGTGCACCCATGGCATCGATCGTTCCAGCAAACTCGACCTGCCAAGGACCGTCCCCGTCCTGGTCGCGAACGACCGTGACCCGGCTGCCCGGTGCCAGTGCACCCGTCGGCCATGTCTGGCTCAAGGGACGACCGAGGATGTGCTCTATCGCCTGGCGGTCGTCTACGTCTGCAGGAACAGGGCCAGGACTGTCTGTCATGCCGCCCACTCTGCCCGCACCACTTCGGGAGCGCCGACGTCTTTCAAGATCGTGGACCAAACCTCGGACGGAGCCGGAAGACAGTAGCAGAGGAACTCGTAAAGCCGGCGGACGTCCGCTCGCGATACTGGGGCTGGGCCGCGGCGGATCGGGGTCTGATGCCGCAACCGTGGCATATGTGAAGGAGACACGGCATGCCTGAGGAGGATGCGACATCCGTCATGACATAGATGGGAGTCGGGTGGCCGCCGGGGCCTGATGGGAAAGAGGTGGCTGAGGTGGTTGAGGCTTCCGAGGATGTTCAAACCGAGGAGAGTGCGGTCGAGCTTGGGGGCTACCAGCAGGAGCTGAAACGGACGCTCGGCTCCTTTCAGGTGTTCGCGATCTCGTTCGCGTTCATCTCGGTGGCGGTGGGCATCTTCGGGACATACGACGACGTGCTGCGGAACGCGGGGCCGGTCGGGCTGTGGCTGTGGCCTGTCGCGGCGGTGGGGCAGACCCTGGTGGCGTTGGTGGTCGCGCAGCTCGCTGCCCGCATTCCGCTCAGCGGCTCGTCGTACCAATGGGCCTCACGGCTGGCCAACCCGAAGGTCGGGTGGGGCTTCGGTTGGCTGACGTTCTGCTACCTGGCGATCGGGGTCGTGGCCGTCGATAACGCTCTCGCCAGTCAGGCGTTCATGCCGCTGTTCGACATGCAGCCGGACGAAGACACCGCGCGGCTGATCACCCTCGTGGTGCTGCTCATCCAGGCCGTGCTGACAGTGGCCTCGACGCGCATCGTCAGCGCCATCAACAGCACCGCGGTGGGGCTTGAGGTGGTGCTGGTCGTCGTGCTGGGAGTCGCGCTCATCGTCGCGGTGGCGGTCACGGGCGACGGCGCGACCGCCAACCTCGCCTCGCGCGGTGTCACGTTGAACGCCTCCAACTACTTCGGCGTGGGCGGCGGCCTGATGGCTGCGATGATCATGGGACTCGCTACGCTCGTCGGCTTCGACGCCGCGGCGAACCTGGCTGAGGAGGCCAAGGACCCCTATCGGAGTGTGCCGCGCGCGATCGTGGGATCTGTCGTTGCCGCCGGGCTGCTGGGAATGCTGTTCCTGATCTCCCTCACTGTCGCGATCAAAGACATTCCGCGGATCACCGCCAACGACTCGCCGGTCGCGGCGATCATGCGCGATCAGCTCGGTCCGGTCATGGAGAGGGTGCTTCTGGCAGCGGTCTCGTTCGCGTTCTTCGGCGCCGGGATGGTGGTGATGGCCGCGTGCTCACGGATCGTCTTCGCGATGTCGCGCGACTCACGCTTCCCTGCTCACCGGCTGATGCGGCGGGTGAACCCACGCACGCAGACACCGATCCCGGCGACGATCCTGATCTTCGTCATGGGAGTCGTTCTGATGGTCGCGCTGCCCGGTGCCGCCCTGCTGAAGCTGATCACGGCGTCGACGATCCTACCGGCTCTCACCTACGGCCTGACAATTGTTCTCTATCTGGCGGTGCGACGGCGGCTGGATCGCAAGAAGGGTGCCTTCCACCTCGGCCGCTTCGAGCTGCCGGTCGCGATCTGCGCGCTGGTGTGGTCGATCGTCTCGCTGTTCGTACTGGTGGCGCCCGCAGAGGCGCTCGTCCCTGTCTTGATCGTGGTCGGGTTGATTCTCGGGGGCGGCCTTTTCTTCCTCGGCCTGCTGATCTTCAACGGTGAGGCGCTGGAGACCGAGCCCGGAGACGTGCGCGCCCTCAAGCCTTGAGCTTTCGCGGATTCCCCGCACCGGCCGCGTTCCCCGGTTGCATCCTGTCCGCCGTCCCGCACATACGGGAAGCGGGCGTGATTCCTGGCGGCCCACGCCCCACAACACCGAGCCTGAGCAGAACCGTGCCCGGTGGTGCCAGATCGTGCGGGGAATCTCGGGAAATCTCGCGTTGCCGGTCGAGAAGACGCTTTGGCCTAAGCCGTACTACATTCGCCTGGTAGCGGAGAGGTTGCGAGGACTGGCCGGCGGTGTCCCGCTCGCACGAGCGGAAGCCCTCGGCGAGGACCTGGCCGAGCGGTTGGGGGCCGACGACGCAGCCTTCACGGACGGCATTCAGGACGACGCTGCATGGAGGCTCGCGATGCAGGTCATGGACGGCATCGGGCTGCGCTGGAACCGGTGACGGACGCCGTTCGCCCGCGCCCTGAGCGCCGCGGTCGTGTCCGAGTAGTCGCCGTGCCGGTCACCTGCCCGTTTGAGGAGCCAACGAGGGGGAGCGAGCCGCGGGGAAACCAGCGGGCCCGACGCTCCGTAGGCTCTGTACGGCGCCGTACGAGGTCAGGACGGGGGCGGCGCACTCGTCTTCCGAACGAGCTACGCGGGTTCGCTTCCCGTCGCCCGCTCCACATGGGTGATTGGCCGCTGGGCACGGCGAGGATGCGCCGGCTCCCGCACTCACGGCCGGTTTCGTTCGCGCGGCATACGGTAAGCGTATGAACGAACTTCCAAGGGAAGCGCTGTCCGACCTTTATCCAGAATTGGCGGCGTCAGGCAGCCTGCGGGAAGCGCTGGCCGGCGAGGCGGCTCGCCGCGGGCACGGTGCCGGTCCCATGGATCCCGTCGAGGGGTACGACCCCGCGGTTGCCGCATGCAGCACACGTGGTGAGGCGCGGTTCGCCGTATACGCCACCAATGCCGACGAACGTGAGTTCCGCATCGAGATCTCCACGGACTCCGGAAGGCCCTGGTGTGCATTCGGCAGCACCGATGACCTCGCGGTGGTGGACGCCATCCTGCACGCCTGGCGTGATGGGGCATCGCCCGGTCAACTACGTCGTGAGTGGATGTTGCTGGCGACCAATCCTCTGGATGCGGCGCCTCCTGGGAGGGTGGTGTCGACCGCTTGGAGGCTGACTCTGGAGCGCTCGCCGTTGATCAGGCTGGGCGACGCCGAAGTGGCCGAGGCCCTGTATGCGCAGCCGACCCTGCGCGCCTTCTTCCCCTTTCCGTCGCACGGTGAGTTCAGCCTCCTCAGCAGTACGAAGGATCCGTTCTACGCGGAGGTTCCGTGCGTAGTGCCACGCAGAGACGGTCTGTGGAACGTGGTGCTCCACTGGTCGCGGTGGTCGCCGCACATCCCGTCACGCGTGCTTGGTTCCCGTCTGAGCGCTCGCGACGCCGCAGCGTTGGTGGCCGCGAACGTCCCCGCTGGCAGTGGCCCGGCAATCGAGGGAGGCTGGCCGCACCCCGCCCCCGGATATCAGTGACATCAGCGGCGCCGAACACGACGCGAGCACTCAGGGCTGTCCCGCAATCCCTGGCGGGCGCCCGACGACAGCTACGGCACCTCGCCGCGTTGTCGGAACGCCCGAATGCATCCAGTATGCGGGTGCCCCTCCGCCGTGCGATGCACGGCATCTGACGCCGCGCGCTGCTCCACCAGGGACTACGGGTCAGCCCTTAGGCGGCGCTCGCTACGGATCAGAAGGGCCGGGAGATTCCGTGGGCTTCGAGCGCTTCGGTGTAGCGCTGAAGTTTCTCTCCCAGATCAGTGTGGAGGAGCCTCGCCACGAGCCGGGCCTCCTCCAGATCGCCGGCGGCGCACAACTCGGCGAGTTCGGCCACGTCCGTCTGCAGGATTCTGAGGGTGTCTCCTTGGATCAGGACACCCGGGAAGTTGCGACCCGGGAGGCGCACCACCGCATCGTTCCCGCCGTCGGTGAACAGCTCGGCCTCTACTCGCTCCATCAAAGCCCCGTCTCAGTTTCCGTCTCACTCAGCTTGGTTCGCGGGCCGTTCAGGGCAGGCCCGAAGCCGGTACCGGTAGAGCCGCCAACCTCCCGCGAACGCAGATGAGAACAGCCTCGTACACCAGGTCGTACGGCATCAACAGACTTGGAAGCGTGTCGGCCGAAGGAAGCTCACCTGGGTAGGGGGCACATGCATCGGTGCGCAGCAGTACAGCAGCGGAGTACAGCAACCGTCCAGACCCCTGGGTGCCCGCAGCGACCGCAAGCCCAGGATTGACCAGCCCGGCAGACCTCAGTGACCGTTCCGCCTGTCGTTCGCATCGAGGGGCACCCATCGCAGACGCGGCGGATCTGCGGTATGGCGAGAGACGGAACGCGCGCATCAAGCCACTTGAGCTGTGGGAGACCCCGGGTAGGAAACGGTCGACAGGCGGTGCGTGTGTAGCATCGGCCCGTGACGAGGACGCCGAGGTCGGGGACCAACTGCCCCGTGTGCGGGCTTGATCAGGGATTCGAACCCTGGGGTTCCGACGGCTTGACCCCCTCGTTCGATATCTGCGCCTGCTGCTTCAGCGAGTTCGGCTATGAGGACGCCACGAACGCAGGCGTGAGCGCCGCGCGAGACGCATGGATTGAGGCCGGCCGTCCCTGGCGCGGACCCGAGAGCGAACAGCCCGCAGGCTGGGATTCCGCAGCGCAACTTGCCAACCGTTTGAAGCGGCCGCACCAGGACTGAACGGTGGGGCATCGGGATCCATGAGCGCCTCTCAACCTCACAAGGTCACCGGGTCACGAATCGGGCTCTCATGGACTACGCCGAAGCCCCTTTGTAGGGGACTCCACCGTCCTTCCTCGTCGTGCGACTGGGCCCACTTGGGGACTACACGCCATGCGCGCGACCGAACAACGCCAGCTCCGGTGGACGCGCCAACGCGAACCAGTGGGTCCCTGACCCGCAAAAACCCCTGACCCGATGATCTGGGGGTCAAGGGGTCGCAGGTTCACATCCTGTCGTCCCGACGGTGTTGAAAGCCCGCTGAGTTGGAGGATTCCTCCAGGTCCGCGGGCTTTTTCGGTGCTTTGCCCGATCGGCCATCCAGGTCAGCCCGGTATGCCGCAGATCATGACGGCGCAGGTGCTCATGCCCGGGCTCGATCAGGGACACCGGCCGGGGCCCGCGGTTTGTTCGCGATCCCCGGCCGTCGTGTCAGTCGTGGGCGGCGCGGCCCGTGCGTCACCAGTTCAGGGCGTCGTCCATCGACTGCTGCCAGTACGTGGTCTTGAGCGTGCTGTCGATGTACAGGCCCTTGGCGGGCAGCGACGGGTGGGCGGCGGCGCCCACGCTCTCGGTGCCGGACCGGCCGTAGAAGTAGACCGACAGGGTCTTCGCGGTGTAGCCGTTCGTGCCGCTGCCGTCTGCGGCGGACAGGTTCACCAGGGCGTAGCCGGACTGTCCCGGGTTCAACGTCACCACGGCCTGCGGGTGGGAGTCGTCGATGACGGGGGGCACCGCCTGCGCCCCGGTGAACCGCAGCGCCGGGTAGGCGTAGAGGTAACAGGTATTGCGGCCGGTGTTGGTGACGGTGAGCAGCATGTGGTTGACCGGGCGGTTCAACGGGGCCGCCACGGTCTTGGTGTTGGAGCCCTCGCAGGTGACCGGCTTGTCGGCGGAGTCCGGGGCCCCGGCGGTGGTGTGCCGCGTCGTCGGCTTCGGACCACCGGACCCCGCAGGCCCGGACTTGCCGGGCGCCTGGGACGACGCGGGGTTCGCCACGGAGGGCGAAGCGGACGGGCCCGGGGCGGAAGCACTGCCGGTGGGCGCCGTGGTCCCCGCATGGCTCGTCCCCCCGGTCTCGGCGCGGACGCCCGTTCCGTCGTTGCCGCAGGCGGTCAGGGAGAGCGCGGCGATCGTGACGGTCGCGGCGGCGGTGGCGAGACGGATACCACGGGTGCGGATACCGGACATGTTGCGTACCTCTTTCGCTGGTGACACCGGTGTGGTGCTTGGATGGCAGGAGCTTGTTCGGTGATCCGTCCCAGCCGCCACGCCCGCCGGGCAGTTGGGGATACTGGAATGGTGAAATAGGCTCTGAACAGGGCGAATACGAGGCGCCTGGAACGCTGGAACGGGATACGGAGGGTCGCTTCGGGATGGGGGAACGCGTGGCAGGGTCGGCAGGGGCCGGGTCGGCCGAGGGGTTCGCGACGCTGCTGCGGGAGCTCAAGGACCGCTCGGGGCTGAGTTACGGGACGCTCGCGAAGCGGCTGCACATGAGCACGTCGACGCTGCACCGGTACTGCAACGGCGCCGCGGTCCCGAACGACTACGCGCCGGTGGAGCGCCTCGCACGGGTGTGCAGGGCGACGCCGCAGGAACTCGTGGAACTGCACCGCCGTTGGGTTCTGGCGGACGCGGCTCGCGCGGCCGCGTCGCAGGTGCGGCGCGAGAGCGGGGACGCCGGGGCCGGTGTCGCGGCCCTCGCGGCCGGCGAGCCGGAAGCGGCCGAGCCCGCCGAGCCCGCCGAGCCCGCCGAGCCCGCCGGGGCGGCCGGAGCCGACGTCCAAGCTGCGCCGAACGAGTCCGACGAGCCGGTCGTCGTCAGCATGCCGGGCGCGTCCGCCGTACCGCGACGTCGCCGTACGGTGCTGGTCGCCTCCGCCGCCGCGGCCGTACTGGTGGCCTCGGTGCTCGCGGTGCATCCGCCGTGGGCCGGCGACGGCGACGGCCACACGAGCGCGACCGGAAACCTGAGCGAGGCGGGAAACCAGAAGACGGTGGACACCTCCGCGCCGCAGAACACCCCCACACCGAACACGCCGGGCACGCCGACCTCACCGACCCACAGCACGGGCGCGAGCGGCGACCGGCGGACAGCCGGAGCCTCCACCACGCCGGGCACCTCGGCCCCCCGCACGTCCGCTGCGCCGATCCCCGGCGGTGCCGCGGTCCCGCTCACCGTCCGCACCCGCCCCTACGTCTACGACAGCCCGTGCAGCCAGCGCTTCCTCGTCGACAGCGCCCCCGCGCAGATGGGCCCGCCAGCCAACGAGGAGAACGCGCCGCGCTGGGCCGCTTCGTATGGCGCGGTCTCCTCGGATGAGCAGCGGGTAGCCCTCACCGTCCAGGGCGTCGGCTCGCAGACCGTCGTCCTGGAAGCGCTGCACGTGAGCATCGTGTCCAGGAACGCGCCGCTCGCCTGGAACGACTATGCGATGGGCGTCGGCTGCGGCGGTGGCGTCGAGACGAAGTCCTTCGACGTCGACCTGGACAGCGGCAGCCCCACCGCGCGGGTCAAGAACGGCCAGCACGACTTCCCGTACAGCGTCAGCCAGTCCGATCCCGAGGTCTTCTACGTCACCGCCCACACCCAGGCACACGACGTGCGCTGGAGCCTCACCCTCGACTGGTCGAGCGGCGGCCGCCACGGCACCGTCCGCGCCGACAACGCCGGCACCCCTTTCCGTACCAGCGCAGACGCCGACCGTCCCGGTTACGACTACCCCCTGGGCGGCAGCGACTGGATCCCCCGCACATCCTGACCGCTCTGCGCGTCGGCCCCGTGGACCCGCCCGGGCCCCGGGGCGCTCGTCCACAGGGAAGCCGAGCGCCCGGCAACACGGCAGGAGGGGACGGCAACAGGAGACGCCCGGCCCCCACTCGCCTTCCTCAACACCATCTGATCACCGCCTTGCGGCGCCCACGCGGGGACGCGAGGAGGGAGATGTCAGACGAGGAGCGGTTCCGCGCGATCATGTTCGCCGCCGATACGGATCTGAAATATCCCCGCGCCGATCGGGACGGAGATCGCCAGGATCACGCTGTGGACCTGTGGCGGCCATCGGGTGTGCTCGTCCCAGATGACGCCGTTGAGAGCGTCCAGCGAGCCCAGGCCACCCACCGACTCCAACCTGCCGAGGGAAAGGTGGGACAGATCGGCTCCGGATACGTCGATGGTGGCCTCGGCAAGGGGGAGGTCGCGGGTCACGATCTGCCCGATGAGGTCCGACAGGCCCTGGACGAGGTCTCTGGCGCGGTCGAGATCGTCGGGACGCCGGAGCTTCGGGCGGGTCAGCTCCCGTACAAGGGCCTGGAGGAGGTGATCGGCCCGGGCGAGGTCATCGGCAATGACCTGATCGAGGCCACCGGCACGCTCGAGATCGGCGGTGAGGGCGAGCGCGAGGTCGCGGACGTGGTCAAGGAACCCGCGGTCGAGATCATTGTCCACGACGAGGACCCGGACGAACTCATGCATCAGGTCGGCGACCTGGGCGTAGGCGAGGCCGAGAGCGTGTACGGCCAGGCGCGTGGCGACGCTCTGGGACATGTCGGACCGTGAGAGCCCGCGCTCCGGAAGCAGCCGGGGGTCGGCGGCGGGTGAGGGCTGGCGCCGGAGGGCAGGATCGAGGGGGCGCGGCGCCCTGCGGCGGGCGCCGGCGGCGACCAGGACGTCGCCCCAGAATCGGGAGCGGACCGAAAGGCGCAGCCAGGGCCGGACCGGGCGGGCCGCGGCGGCCAGGTATCCGAGGCGGCTCTCAGCCGGTGCCTTCACTGACTCCTCCGTCCCGCGGCTCTCGTGAGGCTGCCGGGTGCTGCGCGGAAGCCGGCAGGTGGGACGTCGATGGTGACGGCTGCTCGCCGGGTGTCTCGACCTCCAGGCCCGCCAGCAGACCGCGGATGGTGGCGGGTGCCCCGGCGCCCATGACGAACGCGGGCCAGCCGCCGCTCATCTGCCCGTGAGCGGCCGCCGCAACCAGCGCGCCGAGCAACAGCCCGCCGGCCACCACGAACAATCGCGGCCCAAGTTGGCGGCGTGTCCACGGCCATTGGTAGTCCGCCGCGATCACCGCAGCCGTCAGAGACAGCAGGCCGGTAGCCAGTCCGCCCGCCAACCCCCATAGGGCGGCCTGCTCCCATCCCATGTACGAAGCGTAGAGCCGGCGGTCTGTGCGGGTCAGCCGTACCGACAACCTCCCACTCGAGTGGGAGGTGATCGTCGCCGGCCACGGTCTTCCACGAGGCGCTGTGCGATCAGGGGACGGACTTCCTCGATGGGTGGCCGACCCCGCCTCCCCGCCCTGGAGCTCGGCCACGGTCTCTTCCAGCGCCCGCATGTCGGAAACTCGCGTCGGCTGGGGACAGCCGGGGATGAAGGGCCCATCGGGCGACCTGAACGGGTGTTCGCCGCCGGCACTGCCTCTTCGTGGTCCGCTCGGCCGGATGCCGCGAGACGGAGCCGGGCGGCCGGGGCGGGAACATGTAGTCCGGCCGACACGGTTGCATTGACCGAGGGCCCGGCGTTGCACGGGGAACACGGAGACCACAAGGTCACCCGCTCCACGTGGATCCGGGCCCCAGGATCGCGGTAGGCCTGCCGCGCGCTCATTTCTGCAGGAGGACTGTTTGATGACTGACCGCCCCTTGACGCTGATGGCAGTACACGCGCACCCCGACGACGAGGCCACCGGAACCGGAGGCGTCCTCGCCCGGTACGCGGCGGAGGGCATCCGCACGGTTCTCGTGACGTGTACCGACGGTGGTTGTGGTGACGGACCGGGGGGCGTCAAGCCGGGCGATCCCGGGCACGATCCGGCGGCCGTCGCCGTGATGCGCCGTCGAGAACTCGAGGCGAGCTGTGACGCTCTGAAGGTCAGCGATCTGGAGATGCTGGACTATGCCGACTCCGGGATGATGGGCTGGCCCAGCAACAAGGCCCCGGGATCCTTCTGGCAGACCCCCGTGGAGGAAGGCGCCGCCCGGCTCGCGGAGCTCATGCGGCACTATCGACCCGATGTGGTCGTCACCTATGACGAGAACGGGTTCTACGGTCACCCCGATCACATCCAGGCCCACCGCATCACGATGGCGGCGCTGGAGATGACCGCGCTGACACCGAAGGTGTACTGGACGACGATGCCGCGCTCGATGATGCAGCGATTCGGGGAGCTCCTGCGCGAGTTCGGTGTGGACATGCCGGAACCGGATCCTGCCGAGGCTGCCGCGATGGCCGAGATCGGCCTCCCCGACGACGAGATCTCCACGTGGGTGGACGCCACCGCGTTCAGTGGTCAGAAGTTCGATGCGCTGGCCGCGCACGCCAGTCAGGGTGAGAACATCTTCTTCCTCAAGATGGGCAAGGAGAGGTTCGGCGAGTTGATGGGCGTGGAGACCTTCGTACGGGTCAAGGACGTCACCGGCGCGGCCGTACCCGAGAACGATCTCTTCGCCGGATTGCGCTGACCCGACCGTCCGACCGCGCCCCAGGAAAGGTCATCGGTGCACGGACCTGGGGCGTGGCAACGGCCGCACCTCGCAGGGAAGAAGGTCACCCGACACGTGGGGGACACGGGCTGTCCGCCAGCGGGTCGGGCGGGGGCGCTGGACGCTACCGGTCAGAGCCAGATCTCGGGGCCACCGATGAGTTCTGCGGGCTGGGCGGGTCTACCCGTTGTACGCCATCGAACCTTTGACTGGAGATCACCATGACCACTCCCGCACACGCCGGTCGCATGCTGTTCGTGAACATGCCCGTGGCGGACGTCGAGCGCAGCAAGGCGTTCTTCGCGCGGCTCGGGTTCAGCTTCAACCCGATGTTCACCGATGAGAGCGCGGCTTGCATGCAGGTCGGCGAGCAAGCCTCCGTCATGCTGCTCAGTCACGAGAAGTTCGCGCAGTTCGCGAAGCTGCCGATGGCGGACCCCACCACGCACACGCTGGCGCTCTACTGCTTCAGCGTGTCGACCCGCGAAGAGGTCGACACGGTCGCTGACGCCGCGCTTGCCGGAGGCGGCTCCGAGGCGGATGGTCCGGAGGACCACGGCTTCATGTACTCACGCAGCTTCTTCGACCTTGACGGCCACGGCTGGCAGGTCATGTGGATGGATCCGTCGAGCACCTCGGACGGTGCGACTTCCTAGACCGGGTCCGGGTCCGGGTCTGGGTCTGGTCTGGGTCTCCGACGTCGATCTCCGATCTCCGGACTCGGGGGTGTCCGTGAAACCTTCTCTACGGCGGCGCCACAGCCGGCGATGTCGGGTGCCCAGGCCGCCTTGAGGGGCCGGCCGCCCAACGGCTGGAACCGGGGCAGGACTCATCCGCCGTGCGGTCGGCACTCGGCCTCGAAGCGGGCGAGGACGGCCTGCCCGGAGCTGATGATCGGGTCGGTCCCGGCGGTGGCGTCGACGGTGAGTCCGGGCTCATCGGCCTGTAGCGGTTCCAGTGCGGCGTACTGGGAGTCCAGGAGCCGGGCCTTCACGAAATGCCCGGTCCGGTGGGCGATGCGGGTGTGGGCGGTCTCCTCGTCAAGGGCGAGGTAGAGGAACCAGACGCCCGGCCCGGCCGCACGGAGCCGGTCCCGGTACTCCCGCTTCAGAGCCGAGCAGCTGATGACCGCGCCCCGGTGAGCGCGGGAGGTGGTCCGGACCGAGTGGGCCAGGCTCCGCAGCCATGGTTCGCGGTCCGCCAGGCTCCGCAGCCATGGTTCGCGGTCCGCATCGTCGAGTGCCCGCCCGGTTCCGGGTATCTCAGAGCGCTGCCGACGCCCGCGCCCCGTTGGGCCGTCGGAGCGATATCGCTGCGTCCATCGGGCGAGCCGCGCGCGCCGCCCGCTCAGAGCGGGCCACGGCTGGGAAGTGTTGCCCACCGGTGCCGAATTCGCGGCCGACGACGGGAGACAGCGGTGACCTCAGCGGTGGACGAGGGCCGGCGGGCGGTGCCGTCGATCCTCCGGGGACAGAAGGCACTGGTGACGGGGGCGAACTCCGGCATCGGCAAGGCCACCGCGATCGGTCTGGGGCGAGCCGGCGCCGACGTGGTCGTCAACTACGTCTCCGGCGGGGAGGCGGCCGAGGAGGTGGTCGAGGAGATCAAGTCCTTCGGCGTGCGGGCGTACGCGTACGAGGCCGACGTCTCCCAGGAGGATCAGGTCGTCGCGATGGTCGCGCGCATGGTCGAGGAGTTCGGCACGATCGACATCATGGTGGCCAACGCCGGGCTGCAGCGGGACGCCGCCATCACCGAGATGAGCGTCGCCCAGTGGCAGAAGGTGCTGGACGTCAACCTCACCGGCCAGTTCCTGTGCGCCCGGGAGGCCGCCAAGGAGTTCCTCCGCCGCGGTGTCGTCCCCGAGGTGTCCCGCTCGGCCGGGAAGATCGTCTGCATGAGTTCGGTGCACCAGATCATCCCCTGGGCGGGCCATGTGAACTACGCCTCGTCCAAGGGCGGCGTCCTGATGATGATGCAGACCCTGGCACAGGAGCTCGCCCCGAAGGGGATCCGAGTGAACGCCGTGGCGCCCGGCGCCATCCGCACGCCCATCAACCGCAGCGCCTGGGACACGCCCGAGGCCGAGGCCGACCTCCTCCGGCTGGTCCCGTACCGCCGGGTCGGCGACCCGGAGGACATCGCCAACGCGGTGACCGTCCTCGCCTCCGACCTGCTGGACTACGTCGTCGGCACCACGATCTACGTCGACGGCGGCATGACCCTCTTCCCCGGGTTCGCCACCGGAGGCTGATCGTACGGCGGAAGACCATGCGGTGCGGAGGGCGCGATGCGGGGCGGCGTCTGCGCGGTCTTCGCCACCGACCCGCGCCGCGAACCCGCCGTCATCCCGGAGGCCTGGCACGGCGCCGCCGCATACGCCCTCCCCCCGTCCGGTCCACCGGCTGACCTCGCTGTCAACCGGCACGAGCCACCGAGGCCCGCATGAACACCGCAGTACCCCTTCTGGCGACCACGCCTCCGCAGTTGCTGCCCGCCCGGGAACTGATGGCGTTCACCCTCGCCTCCCACATCCTGCTGGTGCCGCTGGGGGTGGCACTGCCGTTCATCACGCTGGTGATGCACTACCGGGGACTGCGCAAGGCCGATCCGGTCGCCATGTTGCTGGCCCGCCGCTGGTCCGCGGTGATGGCCGTCCAGTTCGCCGTCGGCATCGTCACCGGGACGGTGCTGTCGTTCGAGTTCGGGCTGTTGTGGCCGGGCATGATGGGCCGCTGGGGTGACGTCTTCGGTATCGGGTTCGGCGTGGAGGCGTGGGCGTTCTTCCTCGAGGCGATCCTGATCGCGGTCTACCTCTACGGGTGGCGCCGGCTGAAGCCGTGGACGCACTTCTGGCTCGGTGTGCCGCTGCCGCTCGCGGCGCTGCTGGGAGCCTTCGGCATCATCGCCGCGAATTCGTGGATGAACACTCCGCAGGGCTTCACCCTCGACCCGAGTGGCAGACCCGTGAACGTCAGCGTCCGGCAGGCCGTCTTCACGCCGATGTTCGGCCCGGAGTACTGGCACTTCGTGGTGGCGATGTTCCTGACGGCGGGATACGTCGTCGCCGGCGTCTACGCGGTGGGCTGGCTGCGCGGCCGCCGGGACCGCTACCACCGCCTCGGGTTCACCGTTCCCTTCACGGCTGCGGCGATCCTCACGCCGGTGCAGTTCCTGCTGGGCGACTCCATCACCCGGTCGGTGTTCCACAAGCAGCCCGTCAAGTTCGCCGCCACCGAGATGGTCTGGAAGACCGACACCCACGTACCGGAGTACATGTTCGGCCGGCTGCAGGAGGACGGAAGCATCAAGGGCGGCCTGAAGATCCCCCAACTGGACTCCATCCTGGCCGGGTTCAGCCCCAAGACCCAGGTCACCGGAGTGTCCTCGGTACCCGCCGACGACCGGCCCACCGCCGTCCAGGCCACGATCGCGCACTGGGCCTTCGACATCATGGTCACCATCGGCAGCCTGCTGATCCTGTTGGCGCTCTGGTACGGCTGGTGCCGGCTGCGCCACCGCGACCTGCCCCGCTCCCGGTGGTTCTTCCGGTGCGCCGCGGTCGCCGGCGTGGCCTGTCTGCTGACCGTGGAGTGCGGTTGGATCACCGCCGAGGTGGGCCGGCAGCCCTGGATCGTCTACCAGAACATGCGGGTCTCCGAGGCGGTGACTCCCACCGCCGCGTCCTCGCTGTGGACCATGTTCGGCATCGTCGTCACCGTCTATGTGCTCGTGTTCGGCGCCTTCCTCGGCGTGGTGCTGAAGATGACCGGCCGCTGGCGGCTCGCCGACTCCGACTCCGCACGGGCGTCCGCCGAGGGACCGGAGAGCGACACCCCGTACGGGCCGCGCCCTGAACTCGTCGCCGGCGGGACGCGTTCCGGCGGGTCGCCGGCCGATCAGGGCACCGGCCCGGCATCCGGGGGCGACCAGTGACCGCCACGGTCGTCGCCTGGATCCTGTTGGTGGTGATCGCCGCCTACGCCTGCGGCGGCGGCGTCGACTACGGTGCCGGGTTCTGGGACCTGCTGGCCGGCGGTGCCGACCGCGGCAAGCACCCGCGTTGGCTGATCGACCACGCCATGGCACCCGTCTGGGAGGTCAACAACGTCTGGCTGATCTTCGTGTTCATCCTGATGTGGACCGGCTTCCCGGTGTTCTTCCAGACGGTGTTCACCGCGCTGTGGCTCCCGCTCGCGCTGGCGGCCGTCGGCATGGTCCTGCGCGGGGCCGGCTTCGCACTGCGCAAGCCCGCCCGACGGCTCTCCGCACGCCGGATCTATGGCGCCGTGTTCGCGGTCTCGTCGCTGCTCACCCCGTTCTTCCTGGGCACCACCGCCGGCGCGGTGGCCTCCGGGCGGGCCGCACCGGGCACCACCGCCTCGGCGGACGCCTGGTCCAACACCACCTCGATCATGGCCGGGCTGCTCACCGTCGCGGCCACCGCGTTCCTCGGCGCGGTGTTCCTCACCGTGGATGCCCGCCGCTTCGGCGCCGTCGACCTGGTCGGCTACTTCCGGCTCCGCGCCCGGATCAGCGCCGCGGCCCTCCTGGTGCTCGGCGCGATCGGCCTGGTCGTGACCGACCCACACGCGTCGTACGTGCACCACGGTCTCACCCACGGGATCGGGCTCCTCCTGGTCCTGGTCGCCGTGGTGGCTGTCGTGGCCACCGCCCTCCTGGTCGCCGGCCCGGCCGCGGGCTGGGCCCGTTACACCTCGGTGGCCACCGTGGCCCTGCTGGTCGCCGCCTGGGGCTTCGCCCAGCGGCCCTATCTGGTGCCCACCTCACTCACCGTCCGACAGGGTGCCGGTGCGGAGACGTCGCTCCAGTGGATGCTCATCATCGCGGCCGTCGCGCTGGTGCTGATCGGACCCGCGCTCGTCGTGCTGTACCGCCTCGACACCCATGGAGTGCTGGAACCCCTCGCCGACGAGGATGTCGCACGGTGACGGTCCCGCCGCGCCGACCGCGGCCGTACACCGGTGCAGCCAGTGAAGACGACGAGCGTCGCCGATGGCCCGCGACCTCCGCTGATCGGCCTGGCGAAACTCCTGGAGCCCGTGCCGAACCCGCTCTGGGCAACGAGCCGGTCGCGTCCGGCGAACGCCGGCGGGTCCGGCCCGGCCCGACGGGTGGAGACCCGTTCAGAAGGGACCCGCTGTGACGTCTGACCAGGTTCTGGTCGGGGTGGGCCTGATCGTGGTGTTGGCGGCCGGCTCCCAGCTGCTGGCGAGCCGGTTGCGGGTGCCGGCGCTGCTCATCCTGCTTCCGGTCGGCTTCGCCGCCGGCGCGCTGACGGATGATGTCGACCCCGAACGGCTGCTGGGCTCCGCGTTCTCCCCCCTGGTCTCGCTCGCCGTGGCGGTGATCCTCTACGACGCCGGGCTCGGCCTCGACCTGAAGCGGCTGAGCGGTCACACCCGGCGCGTCGTGGCTCGACTCCTCTGGCTCGGCACGCTCATCACCTGGGTGTCCGCCGCCCTGTTCGCGGTGCCGGTGCTGAGCATGTCGATGAACGCGGCCATCATGCTGGGATCGATCCTGGTGGTCTCGGGGCCGACGGTCGTCGGACCGCTGCTCAACTTCGTGCGTCCGACCGAGCGCCTGCAGCGCATCCTCGTCTGGGAGGGCTCCCTGGTCGATCCGGTCGGCGGCATCCTGGGCGCGTTCGTCTTCCACAGCGCCATCGCGAGGGCCGATCAGAACGGCTTCGGGAGCCAGCTGGGACAGTTCTGGGTCAGCGCGCTGGTGGGTCTGGCCGGCGGCGCGGTCGGGGCGGGGGCGCTCTGGCTGGTGTTGCGCTACCTGCGGTTGAACGAGGTGCTCGGCACCACGGTCCAGTTCGCCGCGGTGGTCGGCGCGGCGGCCGCCTGCGACGCGGTCCGTGACGACACCGGCCTGATCGCCGCGGTGGTCATGGGAATGGCGCTGGCCAACCTGCCGGGCCTGGACATGCCGGCTCGCCGGCCCTTCTTCGAGACCCTGGTCTCACTGATCATCGGGCTGCTGTTCGTCTCCATCTCCGCCACCGTCACCCCGCAGTCGCTGCGCCATGTCGTCCTGCCGGCGCTCGCCCTGGTGGCCGTCCTGGTCCTCGTGGTCAGGCCGCTGGTGGCGCACCTCGCGACCGCGGGGACCGACATCCTGCCCGGGGAGCGGTGGTTCGTCGGCTGGATGGCACCGCGCGGCATCATCGCCGCGGCCACCGCCTCCACGTTCTCCGTCACCCTGGTCCGGAAAGGGGTCGACGGAGCCGACCGGATCCTGCCGGCCACCTTCATCGTCATCGTCGCCACCGTCATGCTCTACGGCCTGACCGCGCTCCCGGTCGCCCGGCGGCTGGGGGTGCTGCGCCCCGCGCGGTCGCGGCCGCTGCTCGTCGGTGGTGATCTGTGGGCGGTCGACCTGGGGCGCGCCCTGAACTCGGCGGGCCTGGACGTGTTGATGTGGGCCGGCGCCCATGATCAGCGCGCCCGGATCGAGGAGGCCGGGCTCGAACTGGCGCCCGGTGAGCTGCTCGCGGCGGCCACCGGAGCCGGTGCCGAGCTGGAAGGAATCACCAGTGTGCTGCTGCTCACCGAGGAGGACGATTTCAACGCGCTCGCGTCGATGACCCTTCAGGAGAGCGTGGAGGGCTCCGTCCACCGTCTCGGACCCCTCGCCGGCGGTTACGGTGTGGTGGCGCCGTACACCGGGGGTGATGCTCTCTTCAGTGCCGGGCTGACCCGGCCGGAGCTGGTCCGCCGGTACGCGGCCGGCTCCCGGATCGTGACGCACCGCGGCGACGGGGCGATCCCGGCAGGACACGAGCTGCTGTTCGTGGTGCGTCCGGACGGGCAGCTCGCAGCGGTCACCGAGGCCGGTGCCCCGACCGCGCGGCCGGGAGACATCGCCGTCGTGTTGACTCCGGCGCCCGGGCCGTGACGCTCCGGGCCGGCCGAGGTGCCGCACGGGTCGTGCGGGTGCCAATCTCGAGCCCGCGGACGTCGGCGCCGGTGACCAGGTGCACATTCGCCGCGGCGGCGCGGATCGCGTCCGGCGTGTGGGTGTCCAGGGCGCCCCGGGCGCCGCCCGCGCCGGCAGCTTGCCCGCGCAGCCGTTCGTACAGCGCCGCGAACTCGTCGAGGCCCTGGCGCGGTCGACGCCCGGTCGGAGCGGCCCTCCGCAGCGCTCTTCGCGTCGTCTCAGCCGCGCTGCCGGTCGAGGGCATCGTCCAGGGTGCAGGCCGCCGTGATGAGCGAGAGGTGGGTGAACGCCTGCGGGAAGTTGCCCAGCTGCTCGCCGCTCGGCCCCACTTCCTCGGCGAAGAGGCCGACGTGGTTGGCGTAGGTGTGCATCTTCTCGAACGTGTACCGCGCGGGGCCCAGACGTCCCGCCCTGGCCAGTGCGTCCACGTAGAGGAAGGTGCAGAGGCTGAAGGTGCCCTCGGAGCCGCGCAGGCCGTCGGGGGAGGCGGCCGGGTCGTAGCGGTAGACCAGGCTGTCGGAGACCAGCGTGCGGTCCATGGCGTCCAGGGTGGAGAGCCAGGACGGATCCTTGGGCGCGACGAAACCGACCCGGGGCATCAGCAGCAGCGAGGCGTCCAGGACGGCTTCCCCGCCGTAGTGCTGGACGTAAGCCTGCTCCTTCTCGCTCCAACCGCGCTCCATGACCTGTTCCAGGATGGAGTCGCGGGCCGTCATCCAGCGGTCGGTGTCGGCCGGCCGGCTGAACTCGGAGGCGAGCTTGAGACCGCGGTCGAACGCCGCCCAGCACATCACCCGGCTGTAGGTGAAGTCCTGACGCCCGCCGCGGGTCTCCCAGATGCCCTCGTCGGGCCGGTCCCAGGAGTCCGCCAGCCAGTTCAGGGCCTCGGAAAGGATCTTCCACCCGCGGTAACCGGACTGAACGGCGACCTCGCGCCCTTCCGACAGGCCGTAGAGCGCCTCGCCGTAGATGTCCAGCTGCAACTGATCGGAGGCGGCATTGCCCAGCCGCACAGGGGCCGAGCCCATGTATCCCTCGAGGTGGTCGAGGGTCTCCTCGGTCAGCAGCGGCGTCCCGTCGACCCGGTACATGATCTGGAGGCGCTCGCCGTCCTTCCCCGCCGAGTCCCGGAGCCGGTCGCCGAGCCAGTGGGTGAAGTCCGTGGCCTCCTCGACGAAACCGAGATCGAGCAGAGCACGGATGGAGAGCGAGCCGTCACGGACCCAGGTGTAGCGGTAGTCCCAGTTGCGTTCGCCGCCGACCTGTTCCGGCAGGCCCATGGTGGCGGCGGCGACCGGTGCACCGGTGGGGGCGTAGGTGAGCAGTTTGAGGGTGATGGCGGAGCGGTTGACCATGTTGGGCCAGCGGCCGCGATAGTTGGAGCCCTGCACCCACGACTGCCAGAACTCGGCGACATCCCAGAGCTGCTGGGTGATTCCGTCGACGGTGGGCGCCGGCGGAGGCTGCCCGTCGGCGTCGCAGACGGTGAACACGGTCGCGGCCTGCTCGCCGACCTTCAGGGTGATCGAGCCGCGCACGTCGTCACCGTCCCGCTCCAGCGGGAAGCTGCTCTGGAGGTGCGCGGTGACGCCCGGTGCCCGGAACGTGGCGCCGGTCTCGGACCGCAGGTCGAGATCGTGGGCGGCCCGGGCGTAGTCGAACCGTGGCCGGCACTCCATGTCGAAGCGGACCGTCCCCCGCACCGTGCGAACCGCCCGGATCAGGGTGTGGCGGTCGCTCGCGGTGCGGCTGCGGTTCGGCGGCATCCAGTCGATCACCTCACCGACGCCGTCCGGGGACATGAAGCGGGTCACCAGGATGGCGGTGTCGGGGTAGTACAACTGTTTGCACGAGGCTTCCGGATTGCTGGGCGTCATCCGGAAGAATCCGCCGCGGTCGTGGTCGAGCAGGGCGGCGAAAATGCTGGGGGAGTCGAACCGTGGAGCGGCGAACCAGTCGACGACGCCCTGCGAGGACACCAATGCGGCGGTCTGCAGATCGCCCACCAGGCCGTGATCCGCTATGGGGGGGTAGCGGTCCATGAGAATCCAATCTCCAGCGCATCACTACCCCATCCACTATCCGACAGGCCCCGCGTGCGCGCCTCCGGGGACCCCGCCACCGCGTCCCGAGGGCGGGTCCGCCCCGGATCCGGGGCGCGGAACCGTGCTGCGTGATCACTCAGATTGTGCCGATATCAGGGATATCCGCCATGATCGGACGTGAGCGCATACGGGAGGTATCCGATGACCGAGCACCCCGCCGCGACGTTTCGGCCCGGACCGCAGGCGACGCCCGCGGAACGAGCGGCCCGCGGCAAGGCGGCCCGTCGTGATGTGCCCCGCTCGAGTCATGCCGAGTTCGCGCCGCAGGCGACGCGCCCCGATCCCCTCGGCATCCTCGAGGAGCAGTCGGCGACCCGCGTGCCCGAACTCCTGCCGATCCGCTACGGCCGCATGACCGAGTCACCCTTCCGCTTCTATCGCGGCGCGGCCGCGATCATGGCCGCCGACCTGGCGGAAACCCCGCACTCGGGGATCAGGGCGCAGCTGTGCGGAGACGCGCACCTGTTGAACTTCCGCCTGCTCGCCTCCCCGGAACGCCGCCTGCTCTTCGACATCAACGACGTTCGACGAGACGCTGCCCGGCCCCTGGGAATGGGACGTCAAGCGACTGGCCGCCAGCCTCGTCATCGCCGGGCGGGCCAACGGCTTCGCTGACGCGGAGCGCGCCGACATCGTACGGGCGACCGTACGGTCCTACCGTGAGTCGATGACCCGGTTCGCGGGCATGGGTCATCTCGCCGTGTGGTACGCGAGGATCGACGCGGACCGTCTGCGGGAAGTGGCGGGCCAACAGTTGGCGAAGCGCGGCCGCAAGGGTGTGGCCCGGGCCCTGGCGACGGCCAGGACCAAGGACAGTCTGCAGGCCTTCGACAAGCTCGCCGAGGTGGTGGACGGACAGACCCGGATCGCCGCCGACCCGCCTCTCATCGTGCCGCTCACCGACCTGCTCCCCGAGGCCGAACGCGACGTCGTGCAGGCAGAGTTCCACCGGCTGGTGCAGAGCTACGGCCGCAGCCTCGCGTCGGACCGGCGCCACCTGCTCGCGAGTTTTAGATTGGTGGACGTGGCCCGCAAGGTGGTCGGCGTCGGCAGCGTCGGCACCCGCTGCTGGATCTTCCTGCTGCGCGGCCGGGACGGCGACGACCCGCTCTTCCTCCAGGCCAAAGAGGCCGACACCTCGGTGCTCGCGCCGTACGTGGGCGCGAGCGAGTACGAGAACCAGGGCGAGCGGGTGGTCTCCGGGCAGCGGTTGATGCAGGCCGCGAGTGACATCTTCCTCGGCTGGGAGCGGGTGGACGGGATGGACGGGCGGCGCCGCGACTTCTACATCCGCCAGCTCCGCGACTGGAAGGGCATCGCGCAGCCGGAACTGATGGTGCCGCGGGGCATGAGGGTGTTCGGTGAGGTCTGCGGCACCACCTTGGCCCGCGCCCACGCGAGGTCCGGTGACCGGATCGCCATCGCCGGATACCTGGGGCGCGGCGAATCCTTCGACCGTGCACTGACCACCTTCGCCGAGCGGTACGCCGACCAGAACGAGCGGGACCACCAAGCACTGGTGAACGCGGTCAGGGACGGCCGCATCACGGCCGCGGAGACGGGAACCGACTCCTCCTGAACGCGACAGTGCGGCCGTGGCGGGGCATCGACGCGTGCCGTCCGCGAAGCGGCGCGGCCGGATCGCTGGGCCATGGGACTGAGAACCCCCGCACCGTCGCGCGGTGGGCAACCGGGACACCGGGGAGCACCGTCGGCGCGTGATATCACGGCCTGGAAGACGCCCGCGTGCCCGCGTGCCAGCGCTGAGAGACGGTGATCATGTCGGCCGACGGTGTCGGACAGCCAGAGGCGGCCCCCAAGGACCCGTTCGCGCTGGTCCGGGCCCGTGGATACCCGGTCCTTCTGATGGTGGCCGCGGTGCTCGGCGTTCCGATCTCGGCGGCGGCGTTCGGCTACCTCGCCCTGGTCTCCGAACTCCAGTCACTGACCTACACGGAGCTGCCCGAGGCGCTGGGTTTCCACGGGACGCCGTCCTGGTGGCCGGTGCCGCTCCTCGCCCTGGCGGGGCTCCTGGTCGGCCTGACCATCCGGTACCTGCCGGGTGGAGGCGGCCACAAGCCCGCCGAGGGGCTCGTGGCGGGGGGACCGACCCCGGCCGGCCATCTGCCGGGCATCGCGCTCGCCAGCATCGCTTCGCTCGTGCTGGGCGTCGTCCTCGGCCCCGAGGCGCCGCTGATCGCGCTGGGCAGCGGCGTGGCCGTCGGCGCCGTGCGCCTGGTCAAAAGGAACTTCCCGCCGGACGCGTCGGCCGTGGTGGGGGCCGCCGGGAGCTTCGCCGCCATCAGCACGTTGCTGGGATCCCCCCTGCTCGGATCGTTCCTCCTGATGGAGGCGTCCGGCCTCGGTGGGGCGATGCTCGGGATGGTGCTGGTTCCGGGACTGCTGGCGGCCGGGGTCGGCTCGCTCATCTTCACGGGCCTGGGCTCGTGGACGGGCCTGGGTACGTACTCGCTGGCCCTGCAGCAGGTGCCGCACGCCCACCGGCCCGACATCGCCGCGTTCGGCTGGGCCCTCGTGGTCGGGGCGGCGGCGGCCGTCGTGGCCTCGGGGATTCACCGGTTCGCCCTGTTCCTGCAAGCCCGGGTCGAGCCGCGGCGAGTGGTGGCCACTGTGCTGGCGGGCACAGTCGTCGGCGTCATCGCGCTGGTCTACGCCGAAGGGACGGGCAAGGAGGCATCCGGGGTGCTGTACTCCGGGCAGAGCGCGCTCAACCCGCTGCTCGCGGCGAGCGCCGGATACTCGGTGGGCACCCTGGTGGTCCTCGTGGTCTGCAAGGCGCTCGCGTACAGCGTCTCACTGAGCAGCTTCCGGGGCGGCCCCATCTTTCCCGCGATGTTCGTGGGCGCGACGGGCGGGCTCGCCCTCGCCCATCTGCCCGGCCTGGACGTGACATCGGGGTTCGCGATGGGCGTCGGTGCGATGTGCGTGGCGATGCTCAAACTCCCGATGACCTCGGTACTGCTGGCCACCCTGCTGCTGGGAAGGGAGGGCCTGACCGTGATGCCGCTGGTCATCGTCGCGGTCGTGGTGTCCTACGTCATCTCGCTCCGGCTCACTCCGGTGCCCGCCGACGTGTCGGCGGCCGCGTCCGGCGGCCGCCCGTAGCCTGAGAGACCCCTTCGGGAGACCACGGCGCGTCCGCGCCGTGGTCTCCCGATCCCGACTTCGAACCGGAGGCCGTACGTGTCCGAGAGCCCCAGCGGGCAGCAGATCCTGCTGCGCCACGGTGAGCAGACCGCTGTCGTCGTGGAACTGGGCGGTGCGCTGCGCGACTACTCGGTCGACGGCCGCCCGGTGCTGGACGGCTTCTCGGCCGATGAGCGCATCGCCGGAGGCCGTGGCCAACTCCTCGTGCCCTGGCCGAACCGCATCGGCGGCGGCCGGTACCGCTGGCAGGACCAGGACCTCCAGCTCCCGCTGACCGAACCGGAGAACGGCAACGCCATCCACGGGCTGCTGCGCTGGACGTCCTGGCACGTGATCGAACGCGAGGAGCACCGGGTACTCCTGGGAGTCACTCTGTGGCCCCAGCCGGGCTACCCGTTCCACCTCGACGTCCGTGTGGGGTACGTGCTCGGAGCCGAGGGGCTGACGGTGACCGTGGTCGCCCACAACCTCGGCGAGGACACGGCGCCCTACGGCGTCGGTCAGCACCCCTACCTGACCGTGGGCACCGAGACGGTGGACGACGCGATGCTCCTCGTCCCGGCCGGGAAGTGGCTTCCCCTCGACGATACGGGTATGCCTGTCGCGGCCGAGGATGTCACCGGTACACCGTTCGACTTCCGAACGGCGAAGGCCGTCGGCGCGCAGCGCCTGGACACGGCCTTCGCCGACCTGGAACGAAACCCCTCCGGCCGGGCCGTCGTGCGCCTCGCGCATCCCACGGGTGCGCACGGCACCGACCTGTGGCTCGGCGAGGGCGCCGAATACGTGCAGGTGTACACCGGCGACACGCTGCCCGCGCGGCGACGACGGGGCATCGCGGTCGAGCCGATGTCCTGCCCGCCGGATGCGTTCCGGAGCCGTGACGGCCTGGTGGAACTCGGCCCCGGCGCCCTGCACACGTTCCGGTGGGGCCTGCACGCGTGGCGCCGGCAGGACTGACGGGCGTCCGCCGCGCGAACCGGCGCCGGCCGCCCCCAGCCGTGATACCCAGCCCGGGGGCACCTTCGCAGGCCGTTGTGCCTGCGAAGATGCCCCGCTCGGGCGTTTCCTCCACGTCGCCGCAGGCAGGCCTGGCTGCCCGAGGCACCGGCTTTGGCCGCATACCCTTGCCGACGCTAGGGTGTGGCGCCGTACTCGGCGGATGGCTCCCCTGGGGGAGGCGGGAATGGGACTCATGGATGCGGACCACGCGGGGTTGGTCGTCGCGGCGCAGGCCGGTGACGATGCGGCGCGTGAGGAACTGATCGCCGCTTACCTGCCGTTGCTCTACAACATCGTCGGGCGAGCGCTGCGGGGACATGCCGACGTCGATGACGTCGTCCAGGAGACCCTGCTGCGCGTGGTGCGCGATCTGCCTGCCCTGCGTGCCCCGGAGAGCTTCCGGTCCTGGCTGGTGTCGATCACGCTCCGCCAGATCAATTCCCACTGGCAGCGGCAACGCGCTTTCGCCGGCCGGACCACGGTCATCGACGAGGCACGCCAGATGCCGGACGCCGGCGCGGAACTCGAGGACGTGACGATCCTGCGTCTGTATGTGTCGGACGAGCGCCGTCAGGTGGTGGAAGCCGGCCGGTGGCTTGACCCGGACTATCAGGTGCTGCTGTCGCTGTGGTGGCAGGAATGTGCCGGCGCCCTGAGCCGTGACGACATCGCCGCCGCGACGGGGCTCACCGTCGCCCACGCCGGAGTACGTCTGCAACGCATGCGTGAGCAGCTGGAAGTGAGCCGGACGATCGTCGCCGCGCTGGAGGCCGACCCACGCTGTCCGCAGTTGGACGAGGCCGTCGTCGACTGGGACGGTCTGCGCGCGTCGGTGTGGCGCAAGCGGATCGCGCGGCACACCCGCGGCTGCCCGGTCTGCCTGGCGACGACGACAGAACGGGTTCCGGCCGAACTCCTGATCCTCAGCCTCGCGCCGCTGGCCGTCCCGGCCGGACTCATCGCCGCGCTGACCGCCAAGGGCCTGCTGTCAGGAACGGCCGCGAGCGCCGCCGGGCTGACCTCGGCACACGTCGCCGTCGGCACGGTGACGGGCGGCGGCCTGCACAGCTCGCTGATCGGCAAACTCTCCGCGGTGACCGCTCATCCGCTGGTGGGCCTCGCCACCGGCGCGGTGCTCATCGCCGGGACCGCCACCTACGCGACCTGGCCCGAGCCGGCACCTCGGGTACCCGGCGTCACCGCCGCTCCCACAACCGGCAATGCCACGCCGTTCCCTGCGCGCACCGCCGAGTCGGCCGGACCGTCCCCGGTGAGTCCGTCCGCCGTCCCCGTCACCGTTCCGCTGGGCGCACAGTCGCTGGAGTCCGCGGACGAGCCCGGTCTGTACCTCACGTACGCCGGCGACTTCGTGACACTCGGCCGTGTCTCCGCGTCCAGCGACGCGCAGATACGACATCGGGTCACCTTCTCGGTCATCGGTGGCCTGGCCAACGCACGGTGCGTCACCTTCCGTGCCGCCGACGGCCGCTATCTGCGCCACCGTGATTTGCGGCTACAACTGGGCACCAACGACGGCAGCGCACTGTTCCGTGAAGACGCCACCTTCTGCCCGCACCCCGGGGCGGTCGCCGGTTCGGTGACCCTGCACGCCCACAACTACCCCGGATCGGTCCTCCGCCACCGCGACGGTGGCATCTGGCTCGACGGCTCCGACGGCACTCGGGCGTTCGCCGGCCAGGCTTCCTTCATCACCCGCAGGGCTTGGGCTTGAGAACCGTCGGCGACGGCCGGCCAGCGCCTCTCGTCATAACGTTTTTTGCCCGCGAGATGCATCACTGAGCCATCTTCCGGGCGGCGCGACATTTCTGTTACGAGACCGCGAGTTCGGAGGCCCTCCACTTCGGGGGGCGCCCTTCCGCCACTCGCCATGACGTGCCGGCGTGGTAGTTCCCCCACTTCCCCCGTCGAGGTCTCTCCGAAGAAAGCCGCTCCCATGACGCCACACACCCACCGACCCCGGGCCACCGGTACGCAGGAACGCCCCCGCGTCCCGCACCGCACCCACCTCGCGCCGGATCAGGTCGTACCGGCCGATACGCGCACGATCACGGCAACCGCGACCCGCAACCGCCGAGGAGAATCATGAAGGGCCTGCACCGGCTCGGCCGGCGTCGCCGAACAGTGACGATAGGGCTGTCCGCCGCGGCGGTGGTGGCCGGCGTGGTGACGCTCCTCCCGAGCTCCGCCGGAGCCGCGACCCTGGGTACGCAGGCGGCTCCCTCGGGCAGGTACTTCGGCACCGCTGTGGCAGCGCGCAGGCTCGGCGACTCGACGTACGCCGCGATCGCGGACCGGGAGTTCAACATGATCACCCCGGAGAACGAGATGAAGTGGGACGCCATCGAACCGTCCCGCGGAAATTTCAACTTCGGCCCCGCCGACCAGATCGTCAACCATGCCGTGGCACAAGGCCAGCGCTTGCGCGGCCACACCACGGTCTGGCACTCGCAGCTCCCGTCCTGGGTCAGCTCCATCGGCGACGCGAACACGCTGCGCAGCGTGATGAACAAACACATCACCACCGAGATGACCCACTACAAGGGCAAGATCTACGCCTGGGACGTGGTCAACGAGGCATTCGCCGACGGCTCCACCCAGCACCGCAGCTCGGTGTTCCAGAACGTGCTGGGCAACGGCTTCATCGAGGAAGCGTTCCGCACTGCCCGGGCGGCCGATTCCTCGGCCAAGCTCTGCTACAACGACTACAACATCGAGAACTGGTCGGACGCCAAGACCCAGGGTGTCTACAGCATGGTCAGGGACTTCAAGTCCCGGGGCGTGCCGATCGACTGCGTCGGGTTCCAGAGCCACTTCGGGACCGGCGGCCCGCCGTCCGGTTTCCGGACCACCTTGTCCAACTTCGCCGCCCTGGGCGTCGACGTCCAGATCACCGAGCTGGACATCGCGCAGGCGTCCCCGACCAACTACGCCAACACGGTCAACGCCTGCCTGTCCGTGACCCGGTGTACCGGCATCACGGTGTGGGGCATCCGTGACAGCGACTCCTGGCGGAGCAGTGAAAGCCCCCTGCTGTTCGACAACAACGGCAACCCCAAGGCCCCCTACACCGCGGTCATGAAGGCCCTCAATGCCGCCCCTGGCGGGGCGTCCGGCGGGACCGGTACCGGGGAGATCAAGGGCGTCACCTCCGGTCGTTGTCTCGACATCAACGGCTCCGCCACCGCCAACGGCACCCAGGCGCAGTTGTGGGACTGCAGCGGACAGTCCAACCAGCGCTGGACCTACACTTCCGGCAAGCAACTGATGATCTACGGAAACAAGTGCCTGGACGCTATGGCCAAGGGCACCGGCAACGGCACCGCGGTGGTCATCTGGGACTGCAACGGCGGAGCCAACCAGCAGTGGACCCTCAACTCCGACGGCACGATCGCCGGCGTCCAGTCCGGGCTGTGCCTCGACGCCATCGGCGCGGCCAGCACCAACGGCACCAAGATCCAGCTGTACTCCTGCTGGTCCGGCGGCAATCAGAAGTGGTCCGGCCCGTCCGGGACGTCGACCCCGCCGCCGACGGGCGGCACGTGTTCCCTTCCGTCGACGTACCGGTGGACGTCGACCGGTGCGTTGGCACAGCCGGCGAACGGGTGGGCCTCGCTGAAGGACTTCACCAACGTGGTCTACAACGGCAAGCACCTGGTCTACGCGTCGAACGTGTCGGGATCGTCGTACGGTTCGATGATGTTCAGTCCCTTCACGAACTGGTCGGACATGGCGTCGGCCGGCCAGACCGGGATGAGCCAGTCCACCGTGGCGCCCACGCTGTTCTACTTCGCGCCCAAGAAAATCTGGGTGCTGGCGTACCAGTGGGGTGCGTGGCCCTTCATCTACCGCACGTCGAGCGACCCCACGAACCCCAACGGCTGGTCCGCGCCGCAGCCGCTGTTCACCGGTGGCATCCCCAACGCCGCCCCGATCGACCAGACTCTGATCGCCGACGACCAGAACATGTACCTGTTCTTCGCCGGTGACAACGGCAGCATCTACCGGGCGAGCATGCCGCTCGGGAACTTCCCCGGCAACTTCGGATCGTCGTACACGACGGTCATGAGCGACACGGTGAAGAACCTGTTCGAGGCGCCGCAGGTCTACAAGGTCCAGGGCCAGAACCAGTACCTCATGATCGTCGAGGCCCGGGGTGCCAATGAGCAGCGCTACTTCCGCTCGTTCACGGCCTCCAGTCTGAGCGGAACGTGGACGCCGCAGGCCGCCACCGAGAGCAACCCCTTCGCCGGCAAGGCCAACAGCGGCGCCGGCTGGACCAATGACATCAGCCACGGTGACCTGGTCCGCAACAACCCCGACCAGACCATGACCATCGACCCCTGCCACCTGCAGCTCCTCTACCAGGGCAAGTCCCCGACCGCGAGCGGTCCCTACGACCAACTGCCCTACCGGCCGGGTGTCCTTACCCTGCAACGCTGACCCGCGTGATGCACGGCGCTCGCGGTGTGAATCCCCGCTCATGCGGGCGGCGTTGACCTGAGATCCACCTCGCCTCGCCGCGCGCAGGCAGCCCCGCCGGACGGATCCGGCGGGGCTGCCTGGGTGGTGTTCGGTGGTAGCTGTCTTCGCGGGTTGGCTGAGGCGGGTGTGTTCGCGGGCGGGGTGGGGCCGGACTCTATGTGCCGCTGCTCGTGACCCGGGTGAAGAACTCGATCTCGGCGATCGAGACCTGCTTGTCGACACCCGCGTTGAACGCCGAACGTATGACGAACCGTACGCTGACGACGTTCTGCGCCCGGAACTTCCGCTGCTGGGGGCCGCTCACCTGGTCGAGGCTGATGGGGCGGGTGGTCTTCTTCCCGTCGGCCGTGGTGATGACGGCGTCCATGCGGTGCGGCAGTGCGGCCTCGGTGAGGTCGGAGGCCTTGGTGGAGATGCCGGACGTGACGAGGATGTCCAGCAGACGAGTGGGTTCCTGGAAGCGCGCCTCGATCCACTCGCCGTCGGCGGACTGTGAGACGCCGGGGCCCCACCAACTGTTGTTGATTTTGTCGAAGAGCATCTTCGGCGGGTGACCGGCGAAGGTGCGGGACGCCGTGGTGGAATCCGGGGTGACCTGGACCCGCTTCGCGAAGTGGTCGCGTGCGGCGTTCCACGCCGTACCCACGTTGAGCGCGGCGTAGATCACCAGTCCGAGCGCGAGGCCGTACACGACCCAGGTGAAGATGCGGCCGATGCCCCGGCGCAGCCTCGGGCGCTCGCCCGCCCACGGCGCCGGGCCGTGGCCGAAGTCCCACATCCGGCGCCACCAGGGGCGCCGGGCCGCCGGAACGCCGGGGCGCTCCGCGAGGGACATGCCACACCGCCGGCAGAAGTGCCGGTCGGGGCGGTTGCCGACCTCGCACCAGGGGCACGGGGGGCCGGTGTCGTCGGCCGGTTCGGCGCTGGGGGCCTGGACCCGGGGGCGGGCCGCGGCGGGCACGCCGGGGAGGACCGGCACGACCTCCGGTGCCGGTGCGGCGGCGCGCTGGTCGGCGACGGGTACCAGCAGCGCCCTGGCCCGCGCACTCGCGTCCGGGCCCGGGGTCGCGCTCGCCGGGTTCATGGGAAGGGTGGCGTTCGCTTCTTCGGGCGCCACCGTCGGCGAGTCGGCGCCCGCGGTTCCGGGGAGGGGTCCTCGTACCGGGTCTGTGCTCCCGGCTGCAGGAGCAGCATCACCATCCGCGTCGTCGGTGCGCGCGTCCGCCGACGTGCCCTCGTCCGCGTCCGAGGCGCCCGGCGTACCCGCCCCTCGCTCCTCCCGGTCCGGGGTCCAGCCCAGTACCGCGCCGCAGCCGTCGCAGAAGGACTGCCCCGGGGTGGGCCGCGTGCCGCATTCGGCACAGTGACGTGGCGTGTTCCCCGTGTCCCCACCGGCCGCTGACGACGATGGCGTGGACGGGGAGGCCTGCTGACTGGTCACCTGTCGGAAGTCCTTTCGGCGGCGGTCACCTGGACCGTATAAGGCATGTGGGCGGGGCGGGCTGCCGCTACGAGGCGCTCCAGCCGGTGCTCGGCAGCGGGGCCGGGCACCGGCAGCCGCACCGTGACGTGCAGATGCGGGCGGCTGTCGCCGGGGACCGGGCCCAGGGGCTTGGCGTCCCAGGCGGCCGCGCCGCTCTCGATGATCTCCGGCTCCACGCCGAAGGCGAGTCGGATCGCCTCGGACAGTCCCCGCCGGGTGCCGCGGACGCGGTGCAGCCGTACGGCGGAGGTCACCGCGGCGCGCAGCGCGGCCGTCGTCGCCGTGTCCTGCGGGTGGCCGGTGGCCGGTTCGCCGAGGGGGGCTTCCGTCAGGTCCCGTTCCAGGGGGTCTTCGATGCCCCCTGCCATGTCCGGTCCTTCGGTCTCCGCGCCGACCCAACTGCCGAGCCAGCGGGTGAAGTCCGCGGGCGCGAGGGACGGGGTGAAGTAGGCGTCCAGGCAGTCGAGCACGTTGTGGAGCGGCGCGAGGGCCTCGTCGATACCCGCGACGAAGCGCTGGGCGAGATCGTCCTCGGCGAACACCGCCGGCAGCATCACGCCCAGCGGCGCCGAGGAGCCGAGACCGTCGACGGCGCCGCGCCTGCTTTCGCCGGGGTTCACGACGCGCCTCCTATCACCCGGACGCGGTGGTCGAACGAGAAGGCGAGGGCGGAGGGTTCGAGATCGATCCGCTCCGTGGGGTCGCCACGCCTGCCGCTGAGCGGGTCGGCGGGATGCAGCAGCACCTCGTCCACCAACTCGACGCCCGGTACCCGTTGCAGCACCGCGAACACCTCGCCCGCCTGCACCGGGCGGCCGAAGGGCCAGCCCGTGCCGTGCGCCCCTCCGGTCAGCGGGTCGAGATGGCGGTACAGGGCGTCGTGCGCCTGCCGCCTGACCCGGTCGGTGTCGGTGCCGCGGAAGGCGTGCACCGTCGCGACGACCGTCACCCCCTGGTAGAACGGCGGTCCCACCGCCAGCCGGGTGCCGATCAGGCGCCGGTCGTCCAGGAACCGGGTGATGCGGCTCAACAGGGCGTCCCCGGGCACGAGTTGCTCGAAGCGCAGTCGCCCGCCCGGGTCGGACACGGCCTGCGGGACGACCAGCACCCGTACGGCGTGCGCGCCGTGCTCATCGGGCTCGGCCGCGAGACAGGTGATGCGCGCCGTTTCGGGCGCCGCGCGGCGCGCGAGTTCCTCGTAGTCCCGCAGGGTCACGGCGCGGTCCTGCCCGCTCAGCGTGATGGGCGCCCTGACCTTCGCCTCCTCGACGGTCTCACCGTCGACTCCACCGCGCGCGGCCTCCCGGTTCAGGACGTCGGAGACGTAGGGGATGGAGTCACGCAGTACCTGGATGGCGCCCCTGGCGACGTTGCCGCCCCTTCCGCCGCCCGTGCGGTAGCGGCGGGCCCGGATGGGCGCGCCCTTGGGCGGTACGGCTCCGTATTGACGCAAGGTGCCGTCCGGTTCGCGTACGGAGGGGCCGAAGGCGATCTCACCGGTGGTCGCGTCCAGGGTGATGTGCCGGTCGTCGGGGCCGGAGGCGGCGAAGTGGCCGACGGTCTCCCAGTCGACCCAGCCGTCGCGCTCGGCGGTCTGGAGGAGCAGCGGCTGCGCGTCGCCGACGACGGGGCTGTTGGCCAGCCGCAGCCGGTGGCCCGGCAGGCCGGTGGCCTCGCCCAGCGCTTCGTCCCGGACCGTCTCGGCGTGCACGACACCGGTGGTGCCGCCGATGCTGAACGCCTCGGCGGAGCGGATGGTGGGGGAGGTGGTGTAGAAGGGCTGGCCCTCTTCCGGGTCGGTGACCCGGCAGCGCAACCAGCCCGCCTCACGCCGCCCGGTGCGGGACAGCGCGTGGCCGCCGGGAACGTGCAGCACGACTTCGCCGGGGCGGTTGAGGCCGCCGGTGGTGTCCCGGTCGACGTCACAGCCGACCCAGCCGTCGGCGGTCCACGCCTCCCAGACGAGCGGCGGCTGCCTGGGGTCGACACCGACGCCGTCCACCTGACTGTCGAGTTCCAGGACGACCACGCATTCGGGTACGGCGGCGCTCAGCCCGAACAGCATGCGGTCACCGGGGCGCGGAGCCTCCGTGAAGCAGTGCACGTCCTTGGACTCGGCGAGGTCCGACGTGCGGTCGACCGCCTCCTGACCGGCCCACTGGACCACGAGGTACGACAGCTCACAGGGCACCACGGTGAGTTCGCGCTCGGTGGCGAACACCACCGCGTCCTCGGTCTGGGTACGGACCGTGGCGACCTCGGTGCCCGTCGCCAGCACGACGGGCTGCTGTTGCGGCGCCGACAACCAGAACGTGACATCGGCCCGCGCCGCGGAAGGGGGGAAGAGGGTGATCCCGATGAGGTCCAGGAACGCGAGGTGGTTCTTCTCGGGTACCCGGTTGAGTCGGTACACGATCTGATCGGCCATGTGGGCGACCGTCTCGACGAGGGTCACGCCCGGGTCGGAGACGTTGTGGTCGGTCCATTCGGGGGCGCGCTGCTGGATGTAGCGCTTGGCGTCGTCGACGAACTGCTGGAAGCGCCGGTCGTCGAGGTTCGGGGAGGGCAGGGCCATCAGCGGTCGCTTCCAAGGTGCTCGTCGGGCGTGCCGGACCCCTCGGGCCCGTCGTGGGAGGGGATCACGTAGAACGGGAAGACCAGGCTGCGCGGGTTGTTGGTGCCCGTGATCGAGTAGCGGACGTCGATGAAGAGCACACCGTCCTCGGCGCCGGCCGTCACCGCGACGTCATCCACCTCGATGCGCGGTTCCCAGCGGTCCAGGCAACTGTGCACCTCGTGCTGGATGCGGCCCGCGGTGGCCTCGTTGACGGGCGCGAAGACCATGTCGTGGATGGCGCAGCCGAATTCGGGACGCATCGGCCGTTCTCCGGGCGCGGTGGACAGGACGAGCCTGATGGCCTCCTCGACCTCGCGTTCCCCGCTGACCAGGGCGATCCCGCCGGTGGGGCTGATGCGCAGGGGAAACGCCCACCCGGAGCCGACGAACTGTTCCGCCATCAGACTCCTCCTACGGTCAGCACCGGCTTCAGGTTGGAGGTGAGGATGCCGGTGGACTTGATCGTGGCGGCTTGCAGGCCGATGTTGATGGCGGCGGTGATCTGCAGGGAGACCCCCGCCGTCAACGTCATGGCGGCACCAGCCCTCACACTGAGGGCCGCGCCGGAGGCGACGGACGCGATGCCGCCCGAGTTCACGGAGAGGGTGGTCCCCGCGTTGATGTTCATCAGGCCGCCGCTGCGGATCGTCACGGAGCCCACCGCGTTCAGCGAGAGATTGCCGCCCGCGTTGATGGCCACGGCGGCGGATCCTCTGATGGAGACCTTTCCCTTGCTGTCCACGACGATCTCGGTCTTCGTCCGGTCCAGATTGATGGTGAGCCGGTCGTCACCGGTGGAGAGCCGCACCCCGCGCTTGAGGCCGACACTCTGGTCGAGCAGGTCGATACGGTTGTTGCTGCGGTCGGCCAAGGTGCGCCGGGTGACCTTGCCGCGTGTCGGGTCGTACACCGGCACGTCGACGGGGTCCGGTTTGTCGACGCCGTTGTAGAGTCCGCCGATGACGTACGGGTGGTCCAGAGCACCGCGGTCGAACGCCACCAGCACCTCGTCGTCGACGTCCGGGGAGATCATGCTGCCGCCCTTGGCCCCGCCGAGCTGGACGGTACGGGTCCAGTCGCTGACGTACATGTCGTCCAGCCACGGGAACTTCAGCTTGACCCTGCCCTGCCGGAGCGGGTCCTTGATGTCGGTGACCAGGGCATTGGCGACGCTCGGCAGCCTGGCCGGTCCCGCCCCGCCGCCTCCGGAGGTGAGCCCGTACAGCGAACGCCACTGACGCCCACTGACGTCCAGGAACGTCTGGTAGTGCTCCTGATCGCCGAAGGTGTGGCGGGCGGCGGTGACCGTGTACTTGCCCTGGAAGGGCTTGCCGACGTCCTTGAGGGTGACGGCGACGCCGGGACGCAGTTCGGTGTTGCCGCGCGCCGTGATCTCCACCTCGGCGAAGGAGGAGGTCACGTCGTCCGCCAGGGCGTCGGCGGCGTGCTTGACCTCGTCCAGCTTGTCGTAGGGCGTGCCGGTCTCGACGAGCTCGGCCTTGCCGAATGTCTTGGACGCCTGCGACGGCCTGGCACCGATGACGAACCCCGGGTTGTCCAGGGCGGGCGCCTTGTAGACGAGGGGCCGCTTGGTGGTGACGTTCCAGCCACGCGCCTCGACGGCGGTCACCTGATCGGCCGAGGTGACCGCCGCCCGGCAGCGCAGGATCTCCTCGCCGCCCTTCAGGAGGAACGCGCTCTGCCCGCTCGGCATGCTCTCCGGGGGAGCCAGCGCCGCCCGTTGCCGCTTGACGAACTGGAACCTGCCCTTCGAGTTGATGGACATCACCATCTCGTTCTCGTCCGCGAGGCGCTGGACGAAGTCCCAGTCGGTGACGTTGGCCTGGCTGATGAACTCGTACTGGCCCTTGGTGGGTTGCGTCTTCCCCATCGGAAGCCCGCTCTTGCGCGCCAGCTCGACGGCGATCTCGGTGGCGGTCTTGTTCTTGTACGCCGCGACCCTGCGCTGCCGCAGCATGCGGTGGCCCTTGTCGTAACCGCGGATGATGGTGAAGGTGCCGGTGCGGTCGTAGTCGGTCTCCAGCGCGGTGACCTCTCCGGTGATCAGCGGCGTGCCCTTGCCGTCGGAGAGCGGCGCGATGACCACGGGCACGCCGATCTCGACGTTCAGCTTGGCGAGGATGTCCTTCTTCTCGTCACGGAAGGTGAGCTGGAACGCGCCGGGCACACCCGCGCCGAAGTCGACCCGGCCCGCGACCAGATTCCGGTTCTCCGGGGCCTTGAGCTTCGTGCCGGCGATCTGCACCGTGAGGATGTTGGAGAAACCGATGTCGGGCATCAGACGCCGACCTCTTCCGCGGCGGGCAGCATCAGTTCCACACCGGGCGTCAGCGACTTCGGGTCGTCGATGTCGTTGGCCTCGGCGATCGTGCGCCACACGGTGGCGTCCCCGTACTCGCGCCAGGCGAGGAGCGGGAGCGAGTCGCCGGCCACGACCCGGTGCACCCGGCGGGTGGTGAGCGCGCCGGAGGTGGGGTTCTGGCCGAGGGTGCTGCTCGGAATCTCGTGCAGGTTCACCTGACAGACGGCCCGGATCGGCATCCCGTTGGTGTTGAAGAGGGTGTACTGGGCTTCCACGGAGGCGACGTACGCGTTGAAGCGGGCAGTGGAGAAGGCACCCCACTCGAAGACCACCCACGGGGTCGACGGCTGATTCGCCGCGATGCTGGCGGTGGTCGTCTCGCAGCAGGAGAAGAGGGCTTCGACCTTCTTGCGCACATCGTTGCTGTCCGGGTCGTCGGAGCGGTCGAGGAAGATCTCCACCGTCATCTCCCGGGGCTCCGGCCCCATGAACTCCGGGACCGCGCCGTCCCGCACCGCCGCGGTGGGCGTGGTCTTCCACAGAGCCCTGCGGGTGAGCGACAACTGGGACGGGTTGAAGTCGAAGTGGAACGTCTTCATGAGCGCGCCGGGGCTGGTGCTGCTGCCGATCGGCGGCTGATGGATGGCGAGTGTCGCCCGCACCAGGCTGTCGCCGATGCCGAAGCTGGAGAGCTTCATCGGCTACACCTCTCCCGCGTCCGTGAATCCGTGGTGGGCGATCTCCAGCACCTCGGTGGCCACGGCGGGGCTCGCCGGGTCGAAGGAAGGACCGCGCCAGCTCACCGGGAGCACGTCGATCAGCCCCCACTGGGCGACCATCGAGCCGTCGGCGCGCAGCGCGGCGATCTGTCCGGTGGGCCGGGTCACCCCGGTGGTCACGGAGGAGATCCACTCCGCCACCTTCGCGGTGGCCTCGGTGAGGGGCCGGGTCAGCGTGATGTTGGAGAAGGTGACGCGGGAGGGCAGCTGCCAGACGAATCCGTTGTTGCCGCCCTCCTGCCGCTGCTCGATCTCGACCTGGGAGGAGAGCCCTTCACAACCGTTGAAGTTGCCCAGGCTCTCACCGTCGATGGTGAGGTTGAAGAAGATGGTGGAGCCTGCGTCGAGTTCCTGGGGCATCGGGTGGGGCCTTCCTGCGGTTTCCTGCGGTTCCACGCGGGGTTGGGTCGATGGGGCCATGGGGGAGGGCGGGGTTCGGGCCTACGTGACAGGCCGTGCGGCTCGACTGTCACGGGGCCCGTCAGTGGCGTGGGTCGCGCAGCTTGCCGATCCGCTCGCGGTCGAGTCGTAGCTCGGTACGCAACAACCGTGTCATCGGCCCGATCAGCCGGTGGACCAGCTCGGCCACCTGGTCCTCCTTCAACTCACGCGGCTTGAACTGGCTCGTCACGGTGGGCGCGGGCCTGTCCGAGGAGTCCCCGGCGTCGCCCCCGCGTTGCACCGCGACGGACGTGACGCGGCGTGGGGCGGACGCCCGCGCGGGGGCGGGTGCCGGTGCGCGGACCGGCGTGGGTGGCGCGGCCGGAGCAGGCCGCGCGGCCGGGATCGCGGGCGCCGCCCGCTGCACCGGGAGCGCGGCGGCCGGAACGGGCCGGGCCGGTGTCAGGGAGACGACGGCGCTGCGGGCAGGCTCGGCCGGGAAGGCGGAGGCGGTCGGGACACCTCGGGGGGCAGTGGGCACACCTGAGGCGGCGGGGCGCCCGGAGCCATCGGGAGCCTTCATCGCCGGCGTACGGGCGGTTCCGCCCGGGACAGGCGGCGCCGACGCGGACGCGGAGCGTTGAACGACCGGGAGGACCGAGGCGACGCCGTTGAGATGGTGTCCTTCGTCGCCGCGTCGCGCGGGCGCGGACGAAGGGGCGGGAGCGGCCAGGGAAGGGGAAACTGTCCCCGGCACCGGGCGGACGGCGACAGGCGGCGTGGCCGACGACGGCGCCACGAAACGCTGGACGGCAGGCCGGCGAGCGCCGACGGGGCCGGCATCTGTGCCGGTGCCGGTGGCCGCAGTCCGAACGCGGTGCAGACGCACGGCGGTCGGGGCGCTCCGCGCCGGCGGTGCGAGCACCGGCGACTGCGAGGACGGTCGTACGGCACTGCCGACGCCCGGGAGCGCGGATGCCCCGGGAGTGGCGGCCCGCTGCACAGCGCGCGGAGAGGCACCGGCGACCGGGGGCGCGCCGCGTCGCGGCGGGGCGATCGCCGGAGCGTTGCCCGTCAGCGCGGCAGGGGCGGCGGGCCGCGGCCTCACCGGCGACGGCGTGAACCCGGCGGCCGTGACCGGCTTTGAGGAACCCACCAGCGGGGCGACCGGAACCGGCCGTGGCCGTGCCGCCGATGGCACGTCGGCCGACGCCAGGGGAACGGCGGGCACAAGGGGCACGTCGGACGCCCGCACTATGGGGGGCCGGGCAGTCGTCGGGGTCACGGGGGTGCGGGGGGCCGGAGCGGAGTTGAGGGCCGAGGCAGAGGCAGAGGCGGGGATCCGGTCGGGGGTCGGGGGCCGGGTCGGGGTCGGGGCGAGGGACGACCGCTGCACACGCGGCGCGCCGCCCGAACGCCCGGATCCGGATACGGCGTTCACGGCGGGGCGTAGCGGCTCCGCGTCCGCGGAACCGGGCATGGCACCGGAAGCGGGACGGGCACCGAGTACGGGAACCGACCGTGAGTGACTCGTCGGCGTGACGCTCGACGTCGTTCCCGGCCACCGCACCCGGACGGTGGGCACTGTCGCCCGCTGCAACGGATGCGTGGTGACCGGCAACTGGGCTCCGGAACCGCCCGACACGACGGGCGGCGTCGAACTCGTCGACGGCGTTGCCCTGTCGGCGGCGCCCCCGCGTCCCGGACTGGTGGCTGCCGGACCGGGACTGCGAACCGCGGCCGGAGGTGTGGGTACCGAAGGGGCGCTCGTACGGGAGCCGGGTGCGGGAAGCCGTCCCCGTGGCAATTCCCCCGCGGGGCCGGACCCACCACCCGGAGTGCTCGGCGTCGGCGCAGCGTCGCCATGGTGGGCACTTCCCGGTGCGGCGAGCCGCTGCACCGGCAGTGGGCCGCCGGTACTCCCCGGAGCAGCGTCGGGCGTCGCCACGGAGTTCGGACGCGTCGGAACGACGGGTCGCGGCACGGCGCCGATCGCACGCGCACCGGAAGCGGAAGCGGAAGCGCTTGGGGACTTGGAGAAATTAATGGATGTGGATGTAGGGGACCCGGTCCCGGTAGTCGTCGGACGACGCTCACTCGATGATGCGCGGTCAGCAACGTCGCGCCGCTGTACGGGCGCATCCGCTGGGGGAGCGGTAGGGGGCGTCGCGGGGTCCGGTGCCGGCCGCGCGGCCGGCCGTATGGACTGCGGCACCGGGGTACTCGGCGGCCCGCCGACCGACGGGGGATGTTGCGCGAGGGGTGCGCCACCGGGAGTCGGGGCACCGATCTGCCGACGCGCCGCCGGGGCGGCCGCCGGGTTCGCCGCCTGACCGCCCACAGGCCCACTCACCGGAGCGCCCAGCCGCGGCCGGACGGCAGGACGAGGTCCGGGCGTAGGGGTTCCGGGTGTGCTGGTTCCGGGCGTGCCCGTCCCGGACGTCCCGGACGTCCCGGACGGGCGCACCACAGCGGCCGGCCCAGCCGCCGGTGTCCTCTGTACGGGCGGCGTTCCGCCGGTTCCGTCGTCGCCGGACGCTCGCATCCGGCCCGACGGCGCAGCCGCCGGCGCGTTCGCTCCTCGCGGGGACGGTCGCACGACGGGATCGACGATGCCACGACGCCGCTGCACGGGTGCTGTCTGCAGGGTCGGTGCAGTCTGTGGTGTCGGTAGAGCCGGCGGCGCCACAGGTCCCGACAGCGGGGGCCCGAGCATCGGGCGCCGAGGCGGCGCGGCGGCCGCCGGTCCGGCTGCCGGGCCGGGAGTGCTCGCCTCACGTCGCTGTACGGGGAAGGAGGAGGTGTGAGCCGCAGGAGGGGTCCGGTCCGCAGAGGGCGTTGCCTGGGGCGCGCCCGTCGGACCCGACTGCCGGGGGCCCGGCGGCTCGATCCGCGCCGAACCACCCCGGGGACCGTCCTGCTCTCCCTCCGAGCGCTGGACTCGAACAGCCGCCGCCGCGGTCACGGAGGGAGGAGACAGGGGGGAGAGGGGGGAGAGGGGGGAGAGGGGAGCAGGCGCCGGCGCCGGTGACGAGTTGACGGACGACGAGGACGCGGGCTCCGACATCCGGACAGGCGTCGGTGCGGACGGGGGAGCGGACGCCCGCGCGGCTGTTCCGGCAGCCACCGGGGCAGGCGGGGCAGACAGGGCAGGAGGGGTTGTCGAGGCAGGCGTCATCCTGCTCGGCGCCACTGTCACCGCCACCGCGGGTAGCACCCTGCGCTGCCCCGTGCTCGGGGTGGTAGCCCGGGTCAGCGCCGAGGGCGCGGCCCCCGGCCGGGACCGTACGGGAGCGACCCGCGGGCCCAGGGCGCGCTGGACCGAGGGACTGTGCGCGCGGGCCGGGACGCGCGCATCGCCGTCCTCTCCGTCACGGTGATCGACGACAGCGGCCGGTGGAGAGAGCCAGGTCTCGTCGGGGCCGCCCGGCCCGGACCCCCCGGCGAACGACTGCGTGTCCTTGATGAGACCGGTCGGGGCACCGTCCAGGACGGCGTGCGACAGCGTCCCGGAGAAGGAGGGGTTCTGCCAGGTGGCCAGGGAGCCGGCGAAATCCGCGGACGCGACCGTCTGCCGCGACGGCGCCAGCATCGCGCGCCGGATCGGTGGCAGGCCGACCCAGCCAAGTCCCCCTCCGGAACTTCCGAAACTTCCGGAACCACCGGAACCGGTGCTCGTAGCGGCACCGTCGCCGGCGGACACCTCAAGGGTGAGGCTCGGCACCGTACCGTCCCCGTCCCCGCCCATCCTCTGCTCCCGGCCCTGGCTCTGCTGCTCGCCTCGGCCCCGGCCCCGGCCCGTGAGCCGGTCGAATATGCCCATCACCGCTCCGTTGCAGCACGCGTCACCAACGTGGCGATCTGCTCGGCATATCGCCGCCGCTCACGGTGTTCGAGGTCCAGGATGTCGTCCAGGTTCCAGTGGAAGTGGTAGGCGATGTACGCGATCTCCTCATGGATCCGGTCGGTCGCGTACGTCACGATTCCCCCAGGCGGCTCCCGCCGAGCTCGACCTCGAACGGCTGCTCGCAGTGCGGGCAGGAGACGCCGGCCCTGGTGTGGCCCTCGGCGTTGACCTGGCGGTAGAAGTCCTGCAGAAAGGCGAGGTCGGAGGCGAACATGTTCTCCACGACGCCGTCGTGCATGTGTGCCACGGTGCCCAACCGGGTGATGACCCGGCCGAGCAGTACCACCGAGAGATACGCGGGGTTCTCCTGCACCCGCATGTCCCGCAGCGGGATCAGCTCGTCCCGGGCGGTCGCCAGTCGCATCACGCCCTCGCGATGCACGGTTCCCATGTCGTCCACGTACCCGCGCGGCAGCTCGAACGCGAACTCGGTTCGCAACTGCTGCCGTGCGGGGAGTGCTTCCGCCGGTGCGACGGCCGGGGCCGCCACGTCCGCGGGAGCGGAGGTGGCGGCAGCGGCGTCGATGGCGGGCCTGGCGGGTCCGCGGCGCATTACTCAGTGACCAGCTCTTCGTAGACGATCGTGACGGTCTCGGTCATCACGGAGGCCTCGCCCGCCGTCGCCGCCGCGCCCATCACCTTGGTGCACCAGGCGTTGCGCAGGTGCTGACGCCTGACCGGGTTGTACTGGTAGTCCATGTAGATGATGCTCGCGTTCTTGCGGGCCGAGCCCATGTCGCCGCGCAGGGAGGCGTTGATCCACTCGGTGAAGGCGGTGGACTGCTCCATCCCGCGGGTGACCGTGGTCTCCCCAGCCTTCTTCACGCCGGGCATCTTCCTGGTGATCGGCTGGCCGTTCGCCGAGACCTGCTGGTACTCGATGACGTCCTGTTCCATCCCCACCTCGCCCACGGCGTGGAGGTACTCGACCATGACTCCGTCGATCTGGAGGCCGAAGTTGTGGGTTGTGAGGGCATCACCCTGAGAGAGACTCATGAAAGCCGTTCCTTCTACTGGTGCCGGGGCCTGTGGCTGTACCGGTTGTCAAGGGGAGGTCGCGGGTGTCGCGGTGTGGGACGTCCTACTCCTCCAACTCGCCGCTGCCGCCGGAGAACTGAGCCAGCCGGAAGATCACGAACTCCGCGGGCTTGACCGGTGAGACGCCGATCTGGCAGATGACCCGTCCGAGGTCCACCGACTCCACCGGGTTGGTCTCGGCGTCGCACTTCACGTAGTAGGCGTCCTCCGGCGTGGCTCCGAACAGCGCCCCGCTGCGCCACTCCGTCACCAGGAACGCGGAGATGTTCCGCCTGATCCGGGCCCACAGGGCCTGGTCGTTGGGCTCGAAGACCACCCACTGCGTGCCGTTGAGGATCGACTCCTCCAGGTAGTTGAAGTACCTGCGGACGTTGAGGTAGCGCCAGGCCGGGTCGGAGGAGAGGGTGCGCGCACCCCAGACGCGGATGCCACGGCCGGGGAAGGTGCGGATGCAGTTGACGCCGATCGGGTTGAGCAGGTCCTGCTCGCCCCGGGTGATCTGCATCTCCAGGTCGACGGCGCCGCGGATGACCTCGTTGGCGGGGGCCTTGTGCACGCCCCGCTCGAAGTCGTTGCGGGCCCAGATACCGGCGATGTGGCCGCTCGGCGGGATCAGCCTGGACTGGCCGCTGGCCGGGTCGAAGACCTTGATCCACGGGTAGTAGAGCGCGGCGTACTTGGAGTCGTAGTTGGACGTCTCCAGACGCCAGACCCGGATCTGCCGGGCGTTGAGGCCGGGCGGCGGGTCGATGATCGCGAGTCGGTCACCCATCAGTTCGCAGTGGGCGATCAGACCGAGCTGGACGGCCTTCACGGCATCCAGGTCGATCGCGCCGCGCTGGTAGGCGGCCATCAGGTCGGGGACGGCGACCATGGAGACCTCGTCCACGGCTTCGAGGCCGCCGAAGCCGGTGCGGTCCGAGGAGTCGCCCAGGTACTCGGCGATGCCGACGGACTCACCCTCCACCGCGTCCGGGACCGCCGGGGTCTGCGGGGCGGCGGCAGGCGCCTCGAGCGCGACCGTCTGATTGTCGGGGCGGGCGAGCTGCCCGGCCGCGACGCCCTCCTGGACGGAGATCAGCTTGGAGTGTTCCCTGACCTGGGTGACCACATAGTTGCGGGCACCCTTCTTCGCCGAGACGTCGAAGGTCTCGACGGGCTTCGGGCCGTCCTTGACGATCAACCGGAAGCGTTCGGCGGGGCCCTCGCCCTCGGCGTCCGTGACCTCGACGCTGAGCGTGCCGCTCTCGCCGGGCGCGACGGCCGACACCTTGAACGTCCCCAACGCCTGCGGCTGCCCGGCCGTGAGCGCGGCGGGCGCCGCCGCACCGCCGGCGACGGCCGACCGTCCGCGCCGTCCGCCGACCGGCTCTTCGCCTTCGCCCGGCGCGCCCGCCACTCCGCCGGGCGTCCCGCCCACCCGGACCACGTAGGCGGCGGACCCGCCGTTGTTGAAGAAGCCGTATACCGAGTGCGCCAGGAAGTAGCCGTCGGTGAACTCGCCGAAGGAGGCGACGTACTGGGTCCAGTTGGTGACCAGCGTCGGTTCGTTCAGAGGCCCCTCCGGCGCCAGCCCGACGAATGCGGCAACCGAGGTGCCGACCCCCTCGATCGGACGAGAGCCGCTGGCCACCTCTTCCACGTATACGCCCGGCGACAGGTAAGACGGCATGCTCTGCTCTCCTCGGGGTACCAAGACAAGACCAGACCCACCCTCGCGGCCCGCGCGTGACCGGGTATACGTCCTCCGGTGCCTTATCAAGGGCACCGACTGTGTCCCCAGGGGCAAGGAGAAGAAGACCGCGGAGCCGGTGGCCACCAGGAGCTCCCCGGGGGCCGCACCCGCGCCGCGCCAAGTGCCGCACCGCGGAGCTCGGCCACGGGCGCGGTCCCGCACCCTTCGGCAACAGGTCGACGCGTGGGTGTTTGAGGGCAGCGAGCGTTACCTTTCGGGCAGCGGCGCTACCCGGCTGCCCCTGATGCCGCCTCTCCCGTGGGCGGTAGCGTCCATCGGGTGACAACCTGGACCTCCCTGGAGCCCGCCTCGACCACGGTCGACCCGGGCAGCAGCACCACCGTACGACTGCGTCTGCGCAACACCAGCGACATCGTCGACGAGTACCGCTTCGAGGCGGTCGGCGACATCGCACCATACGTCTCGGTGGAACCGGCGTCCATCAGGCTCTTTCCGGGGACGACGGGCACCGTGGAGCTGACGGTCGCACCGCCCCGTACCCCGGACGCGACCGCGGGGCCGCACCCCTACGGTGTGCGCATCCTGCCCACCGAACACCCCGGGGCCGCCACGGTCGCCGAGGGGAACATCACGATCACCACGTTCATGGAGGTGCGGGCCGAGCTGGTCCCGCAGACCGTCAAGGGACGCTTCAGGGGCCGGCCCAAGCTGGCCGTCGACAACCTCGGCAACACCGTGCTGACGGCGTCGATCGGCGGCGGCGACAAGAACAGCGACGACCTCTCGTACGAGATCGTCCCGTCCAGCGTCCAGATCGAGCCCGGTCGCGCCGCGTTCGTCAACGCGACCCTCAAGCCCCGGCAGATCACCTGGGTGGGGCAGAAGCAGCAACGGCCGTACGAGCTGTCGGTGCGGCGCTCGGGGTTCGAACCCCTGGTGGTGAACGGCACGTACGTACAGCGCACCCTGCTGCCGGTCTGGATGATGACCACGCTGAGTCTGCTGCTCGCTCTCACCGTCACCGGCCTCATCCTCTGGTTCACCTACAAGGCGCCGGTCCGCACTCTCGCGCAGGAGAAGCTCCAGCAGACGGCGGCCACCGCGCTGCCGACAGAACCGTCGGAGCAGCCGGCCAAGAAGCCCACGCAGGAAGCCGCGCCCACCGAGCAGCCCAAGGCGCCGGCCGCCGGCGGTGGAGGAGGAGGCGGAGCGAAGAAGCCCCCGGCGGCGGTCGAGCCCGCGCGCAACCCGCTGCCGATCACGTCAAAGGACAAGCCGAACCTCTTCGTGCAGTTCGCCCAGGTACGGCTGGCCGAGGGGGCGGGTGACTGCAAGCTGACGGCCGCCCACACGGTGGGCAAGCTGGACGCGGCGACCGAGCAGGCGCTGGAGTGCTTCCAGCAGACCAGCGACTCGAAGTACGGCCAGTTCAGCCAGCTGGTGAAGACCGACGGGCTCGGAAACCTGGGTCGCACCACGATGACGGCGCTCCTGGCGGCGCACTTCGCCGCGACCAAGACAGTGACCCTGAACGCGAACGAGGCCAGCCCTGAGGTGCCATGGGTGCGGAACATCCTGCTCTGGGGCACGCAGGGGAACTTCGACGACGGCGACCTGGCCACGACGGTCACGTACACGAGGGCCAACATCGACTACCTGCGCAAGCACATCCAGCTCCGGGAGAAGCCGACGCAGGCCGACACGGACCGGATCAAGGAGTACCAGGGCCAGTTCGGCGCCGAGCAGACCGGGGTTCTCGACGAGACGACTCTGACGAAGACGCGGTTGGGCTGGGTCCATACGCAGGACACACCGGGCACCGTGACGGCCAAGGACTGGCTCCCGGCGCCGATGAAGTAGCGGTCCGGGTCCTCGCTCGCCGCCGCGGCTCCGTGGCGGCCGGATCCCCACCGGTGGCCACGGCCCCGGGGCGCGCACGCGGCCTACCAGGACGCGTCGTCCAGGACCAGTCGGCCCGCCTTGCGGTATTCGCGCCGGGCACCCGCGAGCAGATCCGCCGTCGACACGCCGTCGCCGCGGCCCGCCGCCGCGTACGCGGCCGTGACGACCGCGCTGCGGATCGAGCCGCCCGCCAGCTCAAAGTCCCGTGCGCAGGAGGCCGGATCGATGTCGTCGGCGCACGGGACGTGGGCGAGGCTGTGCCGCCAGAGCGCCAGCCGCTGCTCCGCGTCGGGGAACGGGAAGTCGACCACCAGGTCCAGCCGGCGGGTGAAGGCGTCGTCGATGTTGGAGCGCAGGTTGGTGGTCAGCAGAGCGATGCCGTCGAACGACTCCAGACGCTGGAGGAGATAGGCACTCTCCATGTTCGCGTGGCGGTCGTTGGAGCTGCTGACCTCGGAGCGCTTGCCGAAGACGGCGTCCGCCTCGTCGAAGAGCAGCACCGCGTCCGTACGGTCGGCCTCGGTGAAGATCCGTTCCAGGTTCTTCTCCGTCTCACCGACGTACTTGTCCACGATGGACGGCAGCTGTACGACGTAGAGGTCGAGACCGAGTTCCGCCGCGACCACTTCGGCGGAGAGCGTCTTGCCGGTCCCGGAATCGCCCGCGAACAGTCCCACCACGCCCCGCCCGCGCCCGCCGCCCGCGCTCAGCCGCCAGTCGCCGAGCACCCGGTCGCGATGTCGGGCGCGAAGGACGAGCTCCCGTAGTTGCGCCAGCGGGCCCCCGGGCAGGACGAGATCGTCCCAGCCGACGTCGGGCCGGATACGGCGGGCGTGCCGCTCCAGGCCCGACGCGGACTGCTGCCGGGCCGCGAGCCGCACATGCGCGGCGGACAGCTCCGTACCGTCGAACGCGGCGAGGTCCAGAGCCGCGCGGGAGGCGCGGTCGATCCCGCCGGGGCCGAGCCGGTACGCGGCGACGACCGGCGCCAGGTCGAACGCCCGCACATCGGGGCCGAGCGCCGCCCGCCAGGCGTCGAGATCGCCGGCACGCTGCCGGGGCGCGTCCAGCACGAGCGGATCGCGCCCGCTGTCGCACCACTGCGGGTCGTACGGGCGCGGGTCCGCGAACAGGACCGGCACGTCGTCGACCGCGAGTGCCCGGAACAGCTCCTCGGGTTTCTCCGGCAGCGAGGTCACCACGATCGCGCGTCCCGTCAGCCGCGCCTCGCGGAGCAGTTCCCGGTACGGGAGGCCCCCGTCCGTCGTGCGTTCCGCCGGCGCGTGCTCCTGCGGGCGGTGGTCCCCCGAGCTGCCTCCCGGTACGAGATGCATGGCCGGGATACCCGCCGCGCCCAGTGCGGCGGTGGCGCAGGCGAGCCCGTCGCCGTCGCGGTGCTCACGCAGGTAGACGGTGAACGGGCGGGCCGCGAGTCGCCCGGCCAGTCTCCGTGTCAGCGGGTCGACGCCGGCCGACGTGCCGGTGGCCGCCGCGCCCGTTCCGGCCGCCCGGTGCGGAAGCGGGCGGACGGTCCCCTCCAGGGCCGGGTCCGGGGTGTCGTCACCGAGCAGGTGCGCCACGACCCGGTCGGGAACGCGCAAGGAGCGGCTGAGGAAGGGACGTTCGGGGTCGTCCACCTCGATCAGTCCCCACGCGAGCAGCCGCGCGCCCGGATGGAACCGGGACCGTCCGACGGCGGAGTGCGTGGGCACCCCGCACAGGTCGAGCGCGAGTGTGACGGTCGCCCGGCGCCGTGTGACGTCGTCGTTGAGGTAGCCGTACAGCGACTCGAACGAGCGGTCCAGGTCGGGCGCCAACGCGATCAGCAGGATCTGGGTGTCGAGAGGGCCGAGGCGCAGCCAGTGGGCGAGCCGGCGGAGGCGGTCGTCGCCGGACGGCCGGGCATCGTCCGGTCCCGCTGCCTCCCGCGCCGTGCCGGGCTCTCGCGGGCCGGAGGCAGACGCGGCTTCCTCGCGCCCGAGCAGCAGGTGCCGTACCGCGTCCTGCGTCAGGTACATCCCGCGCATCGGGTCGTCGGCCGTCGGGTCGGTGGCGCTGCGACGGTCGACGAGGAGGGCCACCCTCTCGCGCAGTCCCGCGAGGCGTTCGAGCAGGGGAGTGGAGGGGTCGTTCACGTCCGCCGCTCCGGGAGCGTTCCGGTCGTGCCGTGCTTCTTCACGAAGGCTTCCTTGGCGGCGTTGACGATCTCCGCGCTGTGGTAGCGCGTGGCACTGTCGTCGGGTTCGCCGTCCGTCCCCCGGACGCGAACGCCGAGCCCCTCCGTGACCGGCGGACCGACCTTGTAGTCGGGGGACGCCAGGAAGGGTGCGGTGATCACCACGTCGAGCGAGGGTTTGAGTTCGCCGCCCAGCGCGGACCAGATGTCCGCGAGCGAGCGCGCCTCGGTGTGCAGGCCCGCCACGGTGAGCGGGACGGAGAGGCCGAGTCCGGCGAGGGTGCCGGTCAGGTCCTCCTGCGGGAGGATCTCCTTGGGCAGCAGCGTGTGCAGCACCGCGGAGAGCATCCGGTGCTCGTCCTGCGGGCGCTTGGTCCAGGCCGTGACGAGATAGGAGAGCCGGAACCAGCGCGGCGGCTGCTGCTTCTTGAGTGCGATCCCCTGCTCGTCGCGGAGCGCCACCTGGCCGCGCTGACGCCGTCTGGTGTCCTCACGGATGTCGTAGAGATACGCGTCGATGGTCGGGGCGTTGCGCCGGGCCGCCCAGTCGCGCGTCGGGGCGTCGAAGGCGACCTCGACGTCGGACCCCGCGAAGGAGCCGCGGGTGAGCAGCCCTCTCAGGATGTCGTCCACCTCGTGGATCACGGTCGCGCTGCCCTTCACTGTCGGCGCCCGTCACGGAACCGCTCGTCTCTGAGTGAACCGTCACGGAACGGGCCGTCACGTATGGCCCTGTCACTCCATCCGGCCCAACCGAGCGCGGTCCGGGCCGAGCACAGGCGCCCGGGCATGCGGAGCCCAGTCCATCGTGGCTGCCGGGACACCCACCCCGCGAGGCACCCGGGGGACGATCACGGGGCAACCCCGCTGCCCTCGCGTCGCCCAACTCCGGTCCTCAGGGCCCTTGATTCGGTGCGTGGGCCATCAGATGTAGCCTTCTCGCAAGGCATAGGCCACGGCATGTGCGCGGTTGCGGAGATGTAGACGGGTCGTCAGTCCGTGCATGACGTTCTTGACCGTGCGTTCGGAGTAGGAGAGTTTGCCGGCGATCTCCCCGGTATCCATGCCTTCGGCCACCAGTCGGAGCACATCGACCTCGCGTGGCGCCAAGCCGGACGCCGTAGCCCCCGACACGCTGGTCGTGCCGCGCTGCAAGGTGCCGACCTGGGCTATCAGCCGCCCCAGCAGGTCCGACGGGAGATCCCCGTCGCCCCGGGAGGCCGCGAGGACCGCTTGGAGCAGGCGGTGGCCGGTGGCCTCGCGTCGCCAGACGATCGCCCCGACCCCGTACTCGATCACCTGGAGCAGCTCCGCCTCGCGGATGAGGCTCGTGACGAGGACAGCCCGGGTGCCGTCAGCGCGTGTCAGCCGTCGCAGCCGCGACAGCGTGGGTTCGTCCAACCCCTCGGCGAGCAGGACCGCGACCGTGCCCGGCCGGCTCTCGCCCTCCTCGACCAGCTCCACCTCGGAGTGGCGGCGAAGCTGGCTGACCGCTCCGTCAAGGGAGAGCGGGTCCGACGCGTGGACCTCCACCGGGATTCTGTTCGGGCTTCGAAGAACCATGCCGTACGACCTCGCGTCTTGCTCAACGGAAGAAACCATGCATGCACCATCCTTCCTTCGCCGATAGGACGACCACCACCGTGGGTTACCACGAGACCGACCACGAGATCGCCGATCGCCGGGAGGTTCTCATGACAGCGGGATCGAGTCAGCCACGGCCCAGCCCGCAGGTTCCGGCCACGCCGTCGACCCCCGGACCCGTCTCCGCCGGGCTGCTGGAACGCGAGTCCGCGCTGAACCTGCTGGCGGCGGAGGCCGACCGGGCCATGAGCGGGTCCGGACGGTTGGTCCTGTTCCGCGCGCCCACCGGTACGGGCCGCAGCGCACTGCTGGAGGCCGCCGCCGAACAGGGCGCGAGGCTCGGTATGCGGGTGCTGCGGGCCCATGCCTCCGCCCACTGCGGCGCCCCCCTCGCTCTCGTCCGGCTGCTGCTCAACGCACCGTCCGATCTCGACGGCCTCGACAACAACCCTGAGACCCCGCACCACTCGACCTCCTCGTCCCGTCTGTGGCGGTTACTGTGCGAGCACGCGGCCGAATCGCCCCTGCTGGTCGCCGTGGACGACGCGCACCTCGCCGACCAGCCCTCCCGGCGCTGGCTGACCGAGGCTGCCCGACGGCTGACCGGGATGCCGGTCCTGATGGTGGTCACCGAACGGGGTCAGTACGACATCGCCCCGCCCGCGCCGGGCATCGCGTACTCGCTGCCCCCCGGCGTGGTCCGGATGCACGCGGTGGCGCCACTGAGCCGTCCCGCCGCCGAGGAGTTGGTACGCGGCGTCCTGGGCGCGGACACCAGCGACACCTGGGTGGACGGCTGCGTACGAGCGGGCGCCGGCAATCCGCTGCTGCTGCGCTCTCTGCTCGATGATCTGCGGGTGGTCTTCCCGCACGTCGGGTCGGACAACGGCGGCCCCGAGCCACGACTGCCCCAGAGCTGTGCCGAGCTGTACCCGGGGGCGTTCGTGGCGGCGGTCTCCTGGTGGCTGAAGAGCGCCGGCCCCGGGAGCACCACGGTGGCCCGGGCGCTCGCGGAGCTGGAGGACTCGGCACCGGAGCGGAACGACGACGGGAGGGAGGGGGGTTACGGTTTTTCCGGCGGCCCTGGAACGCCCGGCGTCCACTTGGGACCCGACGCGCACAACGAACCGGCCCCGGGGCACGACTTCGGCGACTTCCTCTCCGAACTCACCGGGGCCGACCCCGACCGCGTCGGCGAGTGGGTCACCGCGATGATCCGGCTCGGACTGCTGCGCCGCTCCCCGGGCACCGGCGTGCCGGGATTCGCCCATCCCCTGCTGCGCGGAGCGGTCCTCGACGGCTGGCCCCGCTCGCAACGTCAGGCCCTGCACCACCGCGCGGCCGGACTGCGCCAACGCCGGGGCGACGGAGCCGAAGCGGTGGCCGGGCACCTGCTGCGGACCACCCCCGCGGGTGCGGGCGGGGGTACGGCGTCCATCGACAAGGCTCTCCTCGACGCGGCAGCAGACGCGTCCAGGGCCGGCAGGACCGGCGCGGCCGCGCTCTATCTGCGCCGTGCGCTCGACGAACCGCTGCCGCGCGAGCGCCGGGCCGCGGTACTCACAGAACTGGGCGAACTGGAGTTCGCCACCTTGCGGACCGGCGGGATACCCCGGCTGGCGGAGGCGCTGCGCCTGCAGGAACAGCCCAGGAAGCGGGTGCTGGCCGCGGTCAACCTGGGCAACGCCCTGGCCAACCGGGGCAGGCCGCACGCCGCGCTCGACGTCATGCGCGATCTGGGCCCGCTGGACGCGGAACCCGTCCTCGCCCGTACGGTCGAGACGGCGTCCGCGTTCTTCTCCGACCACGACCAGGAGATCCGGCGGGCCGTCTACACCCGGCTCAGCGAGCGCGCCGAGCACTCCCCGGACGGGCTCAACCCGGCCCTGCGTGCCCTGCTGATCCGGTACCGGGCGGCGGCCGGGCTGCTGTCCGCGGAGTCGGCCGTGCGGCAGATCCGGCGGCTGCTGACGACCCCGGAGGATCCGCTGCTGATGCCGTACCTGCTGGCCACGGCCGCCACCGTGACACAGTGGGCCGACGCGCCGGACGACGCCGAACGTCTCATCAGGACCGCGCTCACCGAGCACTGGCTGACGCCGCTGCACCCCGTCCACCAGTCGCTGCTCAACACGCGGGTGGACACCGCTGCCGCACGCGGCCACTACCAGTGGGTGCTGGAGGAGACCGCCGGCAGCTTACGGACACCGGACGACGCGGCCCGTACCGGTGTGAGCAACTTCCTGGCCCATCGCGTCATCGCCCTCGTCGAGCGCGGCCGTTCCGCCGAGGCCGAACGGCTCATCGCCGGTATCAGGGTCGAGGAGACGCAGGAGGGCTGGGAGCCCAGCCGGTTCCTCTACGCGCGCGGCGTCCTGCGCGCGTCCGTCGGGGATCCGGCGGGGGCCCTGGCCGACTTCCGCGAGTGCGGCAGGCGCCAACTCGGGCGCGACGTGGAGAGCCCCCTCGTCACACCGTGGCGCTCGGCTGCCGCCGAATGCCATCTCCTCCTCGGGGATGCGCCACAGGCCCTCGCGCTCGCCGAGGAGGAGCGCCGGTACGCCGCCGTATGGGGCACCCCCCGCGTGCAGGGCCGCGCGCTGCGCGTCCTGGGCGCGGCCACCGGCGGCCGGCGCGGTCTCGAACTCACCGCCGCGGCCGTCGCCATCCTGCGTGGCACCTCGCTCGACGTCGAGCTGGTCCCCGCGCTCATCACCCACGGCCTCCAACTCACGGCCGCCGGACAGCCCCGCCGGGCCCGTACGCTGCTCAGGGAGGCCGCGACGACAGCGGAACGGCTCGGCGCGGTCCGGCTGTCGGGGAACGCGGAACTGGCCCTGCGCGCCAGCGGCACCCGCCGCAGGAACACCTCCCTCACGGGCCCGGACTCACTCACCGCCGGCGAACGCCGGATCGCCGCACTGGCCGCCGACGGCCGGACGAACGCCGAGATCTCCGGGCTGCTGCACCTGGCACTGCGGACCGTGGAGACCCATCTGACCAGCACCTACCGCAAACTCGGCATACGCCGGAGGGTGGACCTTCCGGCCGTGTTGAACAGCGGCACGGAAGAGCCCACCTGACCGGCCAGGCCGTCCCCTCCACGCCTCCTACGTCCCGGAAAGGTCGACCTGCCACGTAGCGTCTCCTGCGGCCTGATGGACGACATGGGCCGATTCGGTCGGATTCGCGGGGTCGAAGTTCGATGTCACCGTGTGCGTCATCACGGGGCTGGTCCATCCGGCGGTCGCGCCCCGGTAGTTCTGCCCGGTGTTCTTGGCGACCTTCCAGCGGAACTTGACCTCGTAGGACGTCAGGAAGTAGCCCGCGGACATCCTCATGTCGCCGGTGAAACCAGGCGAGTCGTGGAAGGAGATCGCCTGCTGTCCGTTGGTGATGCTCCAGTCGTCGTAGCGCGGATGATATGGGCCGTCCACCTGCCAGGCCCGGGTGCGACGGCGGGGCCCGGTTGAGTCCCATGCTCTCCACGTGCTGCTCGCTCGAGTCACAGACCTCCTGCCAGAAAACGTAGTTGGCGGCGACGCTCGACTCCGAATTCGCGGGATTGTGCAAGGTGGCGGTCTGCTGGAATCCGATGTTCGTGTCGAAAGCGAGATTCTGGATCTCATCGCCGGTATAGGCAGAGGAGAAGGTCAGGACCGGCTTGTCCAGATCGGGCCCAGGACGTTCGCTGGCGCGGGTCTTGCGCCGCTCACGCGGCGGACTCTCTCCTTGTTCCCGGTCCGCCTTCCGCTTTCCCGACTTCTTCGAGCTCTCGTCCTTCGTCCTGGCCCGCTGCACGACATCCAGGGATCCGGCTTCCGCGCTCCCCGCCTGTGACGCCGACCGCTGCACCGCGTCCGGGGACGCGGACTCCGCGCTTTCCATCCCCGGCGCCGGCTGGAGAACGGGCACGGGGCCGGCCATGACCTCGTCCGAGGAGGCCTCGGCCTCCCGCTCGTGGTGGTCGTTCTTGTCGCTCAGCGTCAGCCCGCCCCCGGTCGGCGTCCCCGCGACCGCGCCCTCGCGTTGCTGAAGCACATGCTTGAGTTCGTGCGCCAGGGTCTTCTTGTCGAAGCCGCCCTTCCCCCGCACGATGTTCTCACCCGAGGTGTACGCACGGGCCCCGATCTCGGCCGCCGAACGCTGCGCCTTCGCATCGTCGTGCATCCGCACGGTGGAGAAGTCCGCGCCACCGTGCCGTGCCTGCATCTCGCCCAGTGTCGGCCCGTCCAGCGGCCGGCCCGGAGAGTTCAGCACCTCGCGCACGTGGTGGGCCTGACGCTGCACCTCGGCCTCGTCATGCTCCTCAGGCGCGCGCATACGACGCTGCACGTCGAGAGCCGCACCTCTGGGTACCGTGCCGGGTGCCCTCGCATCCACCGGGTGACCACACGACGAACCATGACTGTGCCGCTCGTCGGCCAGCAGCTGGACAACGGCGGCATTTCCCATGGACCGCTGCAACGCCAGCATCGACGCCGGGGTCCTGGCGGCCGCCCCTGCGCCGATCGCCGTGACAGGCGAGGCAGCGGACCGAGCCCGCGAGCCGAACTGCCGCCCTCTGACACCGCCCGGTCGAGTGTCCTTGTTCAACTTCTCTTCGTGGCTGTGCAAAGGAAGTGTTCTCCCTCACGGAACGCTGCGCCGGATATGACGTACCAGCAGAACCCGGCAGGACCGACGGGCGGAAGGACCGTGAGGGCACCGATGGACGCACGGCTGTTGCCCCGAGGGGAACACGGGAACGGTGATCACTCCACGCCCGTCACGGTCGCGGGTCACGGGCACGGACCGGCCGGTCAACCCGACGGAATATTCGGGCTGACCGGCTTCATGGTCGTCAGCGGGCAGGCGGGGTGCCGTCAGAAGATTCCCCAGGGGTTGGGGTGCGGAGTGAGGGTGGGGTCCTCGGACCAGATCAGCCGGGCTTCGAGGTCGTCGCCGAGGAGCTCCCCGAGGCGGTCCACCGCCCACCCGGTCCAGTAGACGGCGGTCGGGAACTCAGGCAGCCGGAACGCCGGCAGGTCGGCGGGAAAGGCCTCCGGCAGGAGAACCGCCTTCTTGACCTCACCCGTCAAGCGCTTGGGCTTCGAGGAGCGCCGGGCGTCCAGGCAGTCGACGACGCTCTCCACCAGGTAGAGAACGTAGGACTCGGCGTCCGGGGTGCTGGTCGGGCCATCGGCGACGACCAAGGGCTCGAAGCTCCCGGCTCGGCACAGTTCCGCGCGCAGGAGGTCGGCGATCCGCCGGCTCAGCACCGGGGCACCCGGGGTCCCGGAGGGGAACTCGGTCGCGCGTAGGCGCACGCCCGGCTCGACGTCGCCGTCATCCCACACGGCGCTGAAGCCGGTGGGCCGGCGGTCCGCGGGAGAGCCATCGGTCTGCCAGCCGGCCAGTCTCCTCCTGGGCACGGTGTCGAAGAACAGGGCCCGGAAGTCCCCCATGCTCGGCAGCAGCCGGTAGGCCCGCAGCGGTGCTTTGGTCGCGTCAGACATCACGGCCCCGTCCACACGGCGCCGGGGCTGGGAACGCCGGTCGCGAGTTCGGCCTCGACCGCACTGCCGATACGGCGCAGTTCGTTGCGAATCTCGGTACGGATGGCACGCGCGCCCATTCCAGCGCGCTGGCCGGCATCGACGACGTTCTCCAGGCGCAGGGTGACTCTCTGCAGGAACGGTCCGCGGTGGGTGAAGTTGTGTGGTCGCGGGTGTCCCAGGGGAATGCCGTTGGCGGCGTCATTGATGTTAACTCCGTACCTCTGCAACAGGGCGCGCGCTCGGGCGCTGCCCGCGCGGTTCAGACTGGAGGGTACGAGATGGGCCGCCGCTTGGCCAGGACCGACCACCGTTCCCTCGCGAGCCATGTTCCTGCGCAGCAGAGCGGCGTTCTGCGCGCAGGTCAGCAGCCCGAGGTAGTCCACCCACGCCAGCGGATTGGGGACGTAGGCGCGCTCGTTGGGGCACCGCTTCCTGGCCCAGCGGGTCGGGGCTGACGTAGGCGGCGGTGACGGGGTCGTAGTGGCGGAAGTAGTTGTAGTGCAGCTGGGATTCGGGGTCGAAGTACTGGCCGGGAAAGCGCAGGGGTGTGGAGGCGCTGATGTCGCCGTCGCCGGCGGGTATGCCCCACAGGGTGGTGTGGGAGCGCCAGGCGATGTCGCCGGTTTCGGTGACGAGTTCTGTTGGGGTGCCGACCAGGTCGGTCACGATGGCGAAGAAGCGCTGGTCGATGACGTCCTGCGGGGCATCGGCCAAGGTGGTGCGTTCCGTCTGCGAGAGGACGCGCATCTCGTCGCGCTCCCACGTGAGGGTCACCACTTCGGGGCTGCCCGAGACGTGGGTGGTCTGCTCCACGAGGTGGGTGCCGTCCCAGGTGAAGCGGGTCTCTTCCTGGACGGTCGTCCCGTCGGGTGCGAGGCGCTGCTTGGCCGTGCGCCGGCCGAGGGGGTCGTAGAGGTAGCGCCAGAGCCGGCCGTCCGGAGTGGTGACGGTCGTCAGACGGTCGTCGGAGTCCCAGGTATAGCGCCAGGTGTCCGGTTTGCGGGACAGTCGGGCCTTCTGGCGTAGCACGACGCGGCCCAGGGCGTCGTGTTCGTACCGGATACGGCCGGCGCTCTCGACGAGCCCGCCGCTGAGGGTGCGCGGGCCGTTGGCGTCCGTTTCGACGGGAGTCGTGGCGTGGGTGAGATTGCCCGCCGGATCGTAGGCGTAGGTCTCGGTCCAGTCCGCGCCGGTCACACCCGTCACGCGACCCACCCGGTCGAGTGCGAAGGAACGGGTGCCGGTCGCCCGGTCCGTGATCGCGGTGAGGTGGCGGTCCCTGCGGTAGGTGTAGTCACGGTGCAGCAGCACATGGGTGTCGGTGCCTGCCGCAAGGCTGTCCGACGGCGCGGAAGCGGCCTCCGGGGCGGGGCCTGTGAGGGTGAGGGCGGCGACGAGGTCGGACTCGTTCCACTTCTGGGTGAGGCGGACCGTGCTCCCGAGGACTCGTTCGATCTCACGGCCCGCGATGTCGTGCGCGAAACGGAGGGTACGGCCGGCCGAGTGGATGGATTCGAGCCGGCTGTTGGCGTCCCAGGACCAGGTGCTGACCGACCCCCCGGGCGTGCGGCGTCCGGTGCGGCGGCCGAGCGGATCGTACGTGTGCGTGAGGACCCGGCCGTCGCAGGCCTCGGTGAGGACGCGGCCCAAAGGGTCGCGGACGTAACTCAGTTCGGCGTCGCCGTTGGTCGCCCGGACCAGCTGGCCCGAGTCGTCGTAGGCGAGCGAGGTGATGCCGTCGACGGAGCGCTGCTCGGTGATGCTGCCCAGCAGGTCACGGGTGTAGCTGATGGTCTGACCCAGCCCGTTGGTGCGGGAGGCGAGCTGTCCGGCGGCGTCGTGGGTGTAGCTGAGTGCGCCGCCGTGGAAGTCCAACTCGCGGATCATTCGTCCGGCCGCGTCGTAGTCGTAGGTCCACGTGAGGCCCTGGGCGTTGGTGACGGCGGTCAGTTGCAGTTCGGTGTTGTAGGAGAACTCGACCCGCGCTCCGTCGGGGGTGGTGCGGGCCGAGGTCAGGTCGAAGTGCGTGCTCTCGAACGAGGTGACGCCGCCGAATGGGTCGGTGTGGGAGACCATGTTCCCTTCCCCGTCCCACGCCCACGCCTCGGAGGAACCGTCCGGGAGGGTCCGGGTCAGCGGCCTGCCTTCGAGGGTCCAGGTGTGGAGGGTGGCGGCGCCGAGCGGGTCCACGACGGTGTCCACCCGGCCGAAGGAGTCACGGGTGCAGCGGGTGGTGGCGCCCAGCGGGTCGGTGATCGCGAGGGGTAGACCGGCCGCGTCGTTTGTCACCCGGTGCTGTCCGCCGAGCGCGTCGGTCAGCGAGGTCAGGCCGCCTGCCGCGTCGTACGTGTACTCGGTGCGCGCGCCCACGGGATCGGTCGACGCGACGCGGTTGCCCCGGTCGTCGTATTCATGGAGCCAGAGGTGGCCGCCCTCGTCGATGATCCGCACCGGCAGATTCAGCTCGTTGTGGGTGAAGGCGACGCTCGTGCCGTTCGGGTACACGACGGCGGTGAGGTTGTCGGCCGCGTCGTAGCAGAGGCGGGTGGTGCGGCCGAGCGGATCGGTGACGGCGGTCAGCAGCCGGTTCTGCTGGTCCCACTCCTGCAGGGTGACGTTGCCGAGGGGGTCCGTGGTGCTGATGGTCCGGTAGGCGTCGTTGTGCACGTGCGTCGTCGTGTGACCGAGCGAGTTGGTGAACCTGGTGGTCCTGGTCGCGTCGTCGTAGGCGAACGAGCCGGACATGAAGCCGTCCGTCCCGGTGGTGCGGACGACTCGCCCCCCGGGGTCGTACACATAGCCGTACCCGGTGCCGTTGCGGTCGGACCAGCTGGTGAGACGGTGCTGGTCGTCGTAGCCGAAGCGCAGCGGCAGCCCGGAGGAGTTGTAGACCTCGGCGAGGTTGCCGGCCTGGTCGTAGGCGAACCGGACGAGGGTCGGGGCGTCAGGGTCGGACAGCAGCCTGAAGGAGGTGATCCGGTTCTCGTGGGATTCCACGCCGATGTGGTAGCCGCCGTGATGCCGTATCGCCGTGGGGGTGCCGGCCGGATCGTGCTCGATGTCGAAGCGGTTGCCCTCGCGGTCCACGACAGCGGTCAGCGGCAACCGGACGGACCCGGAGGAGGGGGCCGGAACATCCAGGGGCCGGAACTCGAACCTGCTCGTGTCACCGGGCACGGTGACGGTCATGACGCCGCCCGGCGTTCCGTCCCAGTGCAACGGCCAACGGGGACCCACCACCGGCGTGGTCCGCCGACCGGGCTCCGGGACCGGATAGTGCAGCAGCATTCCATCGGCCGCGGCGAAACGTACTCCCTGACCGTCGATCTCCAGGTGCTGGTCGACGGTGGAGGCCCACGACGGACCGAACCAGGTTCCGGCCCCGTACGAGGACACGTGCGTGCGCTGGAGGAGGAGGGGGAGCACCCCGGGCAGCTCCACGTCGGTCTGCTCCAGGACCATCTCACCCGTGGAGACGTCGACCGGGTCCGTCTCGCAGACCCGCTCGCCCATGGTCTTTCCGCCCCGCCGGAGCGAACCGAGCCCTTTGCGGAGCGCGTTGCCCAGGCCACCGAGATGACTGCCCATGCCCTTCATGAGCTTGGGCAGGTTCTTGGCCATCTTGAGCAGGCCGCCGGCGGTGGTGAGCCCCTTGAAGCCGGGGATGCAGTCCATCGCGGCGAACAGCACGTCCCACAACGATGCTTTGCCCTGGGCGTATTTGATGAGGGTGTCGGCGAGGACGACGAGGGCGGCGGCGAGCACGATCCAGGCGAGCGGGCCGCCGATGATCATGACGATGATGCCGAGGACGGCGACGATGACCTTGCAGACGGCGACGATCTCGTCCCAGTGGTCGGCGACCCAGTCGACCGCTTTCTCCCACCAGTGCTTGTTCTTGATCCCCGCGTCCGACGCCTCGTAGCAGTGCGTGTTCGGCGGTGCTCGCGGCACCGTCCCGCAGGTGCGCGGCCTGCGCGGCGAGCTCCTTGGCCGCGTCCAGACGTCCCTGGGCGTCGTGGACGGCGGAGTTCGCGGACTTCTGCGCGTTCGAGGCGTCCAGGGCGTTGCGGGTGGCGGTGCGGACCTCCTCCGCCGACGGCGGCTCCGCGCCCGGCTTCGGATCGGCCTGGTACTCCTTGGACTTGTCGCCGGCCCGCTTCACCCAGTCGTTCGCGTTCGTCTGGGTGGTCTTGGCGGCGTCCAGGTCCTGGCGGGCGGTACGGCCCTGGGCCAGTGCCCGGTCGGCGTCGGCCTGCGCGGTCTCCAACTTCGGCCAGTACGCCTCCAGGGCCCCGGACGCCAGCCGGTAGGACTTCTCCAACTTCGTCAGCTCGCCCGGCAGATCACCGAACTGCTCGCGGTAGGCGTCGGCGGCGAGGCCGGCCCAGTCCTGCACCGCGTTGTTGCCGCTCAGCCCCTTGACCGACCGCAACGCCGAGGAGACGTCGTCCGCGAAGTCGCCCAGCTTGCGGGCGAGTTCCTTCACCTCGAACGGATCACCCGGCACCGGATCCCGGTCCAGGTCGAGTATGTGCCAGTCCGTAGGCCGATTTCCCATGACGTGCCCCCGCGCATCGACTACCCGCCGCAGCTTCTGCCACTGTGCGAACACTTGACCCTACTGAACGGGTGAGAAGCGGTCGAGCGCGCCACGAGGACGGAGGATTCCCTGCCACAGGTCACCCGCCAGGTCCGGCTGAAGTGGGTCGTGGTCGTCAACTCCGACCTCCCACCCGGCCGGGCCGCCAACGCCGCCGTCTGCGCCGCCGCCCCCACCGTGGCCTCGGTCGCCGGCCTGCTGGGAACCGACACCGCCGACGCGCAAGGCACGGTGCACCCGGGCCTGCCCTGGACAGGCTGCTCGGTACTCGTCGCCGACCCCGCCACGCTGCGCACCATCCGCGCCAAGGCCGCATCCCGCCCCGACACCTTCGTCGCCGACGTCCCCATCGCCGCGCAAAGCACCCGCGTCTACGACGAGTTCATTACCGCCGTGGGGGAGGCCCAGACCGAAGACATCGACTACTGCGCAGGCAGCATCGTCGGCCCGCGCAATCGGGTCGACAAGATCGTCGGTAGGCTTCCCCTCATGCCCTGACGATGCCTGAGCGGGCAACGACGGTCAGGCGTGATGGACGTAGGTGACGATTCCGCCGGCGGTCAGACCCAGTGCGCATCCGGTCTCGAAGCCGCTGCGGCGCATCGCCGGGGTGTACTCCGCGGCGGCCATGTCGATGGGTCCGATGAGGCCCAGGAACAGGCCGCACAGGCAGACGACGTAGCCGTGCCGCAGGGCGGCGGCCTGCCACGTGGGGTCGGGGTCGACCCAGGCGCGGGAGTACAGCTCCCCGTCGGGCGTCCGCAGTTCCAGCCGAGAGCGGCTCATGACGTCCGGGCTCCATCGCCCGGCATCGCAGTCGGGGTATCTCGTGCAGCTCCCAGCCGGGGGCCGAGCGCAGGTCGGCGTATCCGGGCGGCCTGCGCCGCATGCCGAAGTAGACCTCGTTCTCGTCACGTCGCGGTGGTTCACGCATGCGCAGCTTGTCGAACACGGTGGGATGTTCTCTGTCGAGGTGGACCCCGTCCTGGTCGGAGTGGAGCAGGTCGGGCAGGCGCACCTGCGAGAACGCGGGCGGCAGGCGCTGCATCCCGAACAGGATGGCCCCCTCGATCTGCGGTTCCCTGGGTACCTCCTCGATCGACGTCGCTGACGTCACGGCATGCTGCACCATGTTGCTGTTCATTCCCAGGACCCGTTGGAACTCGAAGAGGGCCGCCGGTGTGTGGGGCGTCCGTTCGGGATCGAGGGTGACCGTGCCCCGCGGGCCCCGCAGACCCAGCAGGATGCCCCCGAGCTGCAGCCCGGAGTCGCCGCAGAACAAGATCTTGCCGTGGTCGTCGACCTCCTCCAGCGGCGGGACCCTGCTCATCTCCCGTCCTCGAAGGCGCGCACCAGTTGCCGTTCCGCGTCGGCGAGGTACACCGACAGCAGCAGTTCCGCCTGCTGGGTGTCCCTGGACTCCAGGCAGGCCAGGAGTTCGCGATTGCGGGCGAGGTAGGGCTCGTGGAAGCGCTGCGGGTTGTCCACGGTGTGGAAGGCCAGGCGCAGCTCGGCGTGGATGCGGAGCATGAACTCCTCCAGTCGTTCGGATCCCGCCAGTTGCACGATCCCGCGGTGGAAGTGCAGGTCGGCGGTGGCGACATCGGACCAGCGCTGGTCGGCCGCGGCGCGCTCACCCGCTTCGACGGCTGCCCGAATCGCCCCGATCACCAGCTCGGGCGCCCCGACCAGTTCCCGGACGGCCGCACCCTCCACGAGCCGGCGCAGCCGGTACAACTCCACGACGTCATCCCGGCTCAGGGTGCGCACGAACACGCCGCGGTTGAGCTCGTGCACCAGCAGGCGTTCCTGGGCCAGCAGCCGGAAGGCCTCGCGCAGCGTGTTGCGGGACACCCCGAGGGCCGCGCCGATGACCTCCTCCGACAGTCGGGCGCCGGGTGGGATGCGGCCTTCGGTCACCCGGTCGCGCAGGACGCCGGCCACCCGCTCGGCGGTGCTGCCGTGCCCGAGGAGGTCCTTGTCCCGCGCCAGTTCGTCGACCCATGGCCTCGGAGCGTTGGTGCTCACCGTGTCCCCGCATCCCTTCGCTGATGGATCGTTGAACAAAATATATGCCTTCTTTATGGGATGTGGAACTACCAGAGAGCAGATTCTCACCACCCTCTTGTTGGATCGTTGAACAATCTCTACCTTGGGGGAAGAGGCGCAGCCAGCGTGCCCAGAAGCCTCAGGAGGCATCGAGATGACGCATAGTCAGGTACGTCGTGGTCCTGCCGGGTCGAGGATGCTGTTGTACATCGGACTGTCAGCCCTCGTCGTGAGAGTGCTCGCCGGGGAGCCCCTCATCGCCCTGCTGGGGTGCCCGCTCGGGATCGTCGACCTGTACGGCCTGCTGGCAGCAGACCGCGAGCGGCAGTAGACGTGGGTGTAGGCGGAGGTGACGGGGTGAGGACCCGCCTGGCTTCCGGCCGACAGGTTCCAGGGGTCGGGGAGTTCGCCTGGCGGGCCGTCCTGGCAACGGCGAGCGCCGGGGGAGCGTGCGGGCTGTGGGCGATCGCACGCCTGCTCGCGCGCACCGCCTTTTTCAGGGGCGCCCCGTCGGTGGACGTCCTATCCGTCCTGGTGCTGATTCTGCTCACCCTCGCGTCGGCCTTCTGCCATTTCCTGGGCGTCAGGTGGTTCGTGTGCATGATGTGCCTGCTGGGCGTGCTGGTCCTGCAGCGGTCCGAACTGGGCCAGGAGGCACTGCACCACCACGGGCGCACCGAGCATGTCCGGGTGTTGCAGGTCCAGGACACGTCGGACGGGATGGGTGGGGGCGGCGTCTCCTATACCGTCTCCGTCCTCGACGGTCCACCGCTGGACCCGATACCGAAGCCCGGCCTCCTGGACGGCGGGAGCCGGCTCGGAGGCGGGGGCTGGGTGCCGGGCGGCACCTACGAGGTGACCGTCGACCCGCAGGGACTGGCCCCGGTCGGCCGGGGAGGTCCGCCCGGCCCCCCGGTGGTCCAGCGGCTGCTGCAGATCCCGCTCGGGCTCGGTCTCGCCCTCGCCCTGTGGCGGTTCTGGTACCTGCTGCTGCGCCTACGGCGGTGGCCGTGGCATGACCCCTGGGACGTCGGCTGACCCCTCGGAGAGCAGCCCGAGGCGCACGTCATCGAAGGCCGGGTAGGACTTTTCCCGTCGGTCACGGAGGGAGCGATGAGTTTGCCTCGCCCGGAGAGTCTCACCACTGACATCGCCCCATCCCAGGAGGAACGCGTGGCTCAGCTATTGCGAGTCCAGAACTTCAACGTCTCGAGTGACGGCATCGGCGCCGGCGAGGACCAGACCCTGGAGCGGCCGTTCGGTCATATCGACCCCGGGGAACTGTTCGCCTGGGCCGGTGCTACGGCGAGCTGGCCCATGCGCACCGACCCCGGGGGCAGCCGGGGCCTGGACGACTACATCACGCGGGACTACCCGCGCAACATCGGCGCCGAGATCATGGGACGCAACAAGTTCGGGCCCCAGCGCGGGCCCTGGCACGACCTGGAATGGCAGGGCTGGTGGGGCGACGAGCCCCCATTCCACACCCCGGTGTTCGTCCTGACCCACCACAAGCGTCCTTCGTTCACGCTGTCCGACACCACGTTCCACTTCGTCGACGGCGACCCCGCCACCGTCCTCGAGCAGGCCCGGGAGGCGGCGCAGGGCAAGGACGTCCGACTCGGCGGAGGGGCTACCACCATCCGGCAGTTTCTCGCCGCGGACCTCGTCGACACCATGCATGTGGCGGTCTCGCCGGTGAAGGCCGGGTCCGGGGTACGGCTCTGGGAGTCCCCTGACGAGCTGCTCGACCGGTTCCACCTGGAGGTCGTTCCCAGTCCGAGCGGAGTGAAGCACCACTTGTTCTGGCGCAAGTGACCGGTCCGCAGGGCCGGCCCCGAGCGGCTGTTCCGCCGCCCGGGGCCGGCCCTGCGGACCGGCGAGCAGCACGAGGCGCCCCGCCACCGGCGACCTGATCGGCGAAGGGAGGGCCGGCGGCCGCTCCCCATGTCGTACCGCAGCAGCCCGCCTCGCAGGTCGCTCGGAGGGTGAGCGGATCAGCACTTGGGCAGTCAACGGAGACGGGGATCGTGTCGGCGTCCCTCGTCAACCCATGCCGCTTCGCGTTGGGACAGGCCCCGGGCCAGGGTCTGCCAGACGTGATCGGACAGGTGGGGCGTCCGAGGGAGGGGTGAGTCGATGAAGAGCTCCGACACCAGGTGCCGGTCGACGGCCGCTTGCGAGGAGGCGACGTCGTTCAGGAACTTCTTCAACGCCTCGTCGCAGTCCAGGGCGAGTGGTTGCACCAGCCAGTGGAAGAGCCAGCACGCTACCGTGACGGCCCGTTCGATGTGCAGGGAGCGCACCGTTTCGTTGCGGGTGGGCACCGCGATGGAGGTCAGGAGCAGCCGGGCGGAAAGCAGGGCGTTGCACAGCTTCACCCCTTCGTCATGGGGCCGGGCCGGTTCGGGCAGCATCACCAGCACCAGATGCTGAGCCTCGATCGACAGCGGTCTGCGTAGTATCTCGACCAGATCGGTGTCCGGGAGGAACCGCAGGCGGTCCTCGACGTTGCGCCGCAGTTCGGGCGGTTGGTGGGCTCCCGGCCGTGCAGCGCTGTGCAGGTCGGTGATCAGGGCATCGAGCCCGGCCGATCTGGGCTCGGCCTTGGGGGACCGACGCCCCTTCTTCTTGAATTGGGGTGACTCGGGCAGTCCGGGAAGCTCTTGGAGACGGCGTTGCACGGTCCTGTCCAACTCCGACCACGCGAAGCGATCCGTGTCCATGTCCGCGTCCTGAACAGGAAGGGACGCGGTGTGCCCGCGCGTATCATGCTCCATCGAAGGCGCCCGGTGAGCCGAGTTCCGACGCGGGCACCCGTGGCGGCACGTTCGGTCTGGGCGGCACGGGCGGTGCGACCGGAGGAGGACCGGCGGACGGACCGCGGGGTTCCCACAGCGAGTCGGCGACCACCATGAGGTTGTCATCGCGCTCCTCGTCTCCCGGGGCCGCGCCGTACTCCTCGAAGGCATCGGGGGGCGGCACATCCCGCGCCTTCGTATCCACCGTGGCCTCGGGGATTCGTGATTGCGGCGACTGCTGCGACTGCGGCGCCTCGGTCGCCACCCACTCGATGACGGGCCACGTCGGGTCCGTCCGGCCTCCGCCGGCCGGGGGCCGCCGTGCTCGGCTGCTGCCTGCCCGCGTCCCGCGGTCCGCTTCGACGAGGGGGAGCGGGCGGCGGCCCCCACGCCCGCTCGGACTGCCGGGACCGCTCAGGCTCCGGCACCGGGCGGGATCCCTGCTCCGATTCCTGTCCGTACAGCGAGAACGGCCCTGTCCCGCGGGCCTGGTCCCGCTCGTACGGCTCGCTTCCGTCCCGCTCGAACCCGTCCCGCCCCGTGAACGATTCCTGCGGCGATCGGCGGCCCGAGTCTTCGTAGCGGTTCTGTTCCTGGACCCGCTGCCGCCGGGCCTGCTCCTGGTCCCGCCGGGCGTCCATGTCGGCAGGCCCGGAAAACTGCTGCGGAGAATAGGGTGATGCGGCAGAGCGGTCGACCGGCGGGACCCGTGCGGGGGCGCTCACGCCGTGATACCGCGGGTAGGGCCCGCCGGCCCCCGAGACCGCCCAGCGGCAGTAGTCCGCCACCATCTCGTGCGCTCGGTCTGCATGGTCGTCCGACCCGGGGTCGCCGAGATCGATCCGCTGCAACCGGGCGTCCTCCTCGGGCGACCCCTTCCAGGCCGGCACGAACACCACCCGGTGGTGGCTGTCCAGACTGTCGTACGTCGCGTATGACCAGCCGCCCTGGCCCAGGGAGCTGTTGAAGATGTCGCACAGGCCCCACAGCGCCACCAGCGCGGGGTCGAGTGCCGAGCCGACCGGATGGCCTTCAGGGGCCGGTGCCGAGGCGCCGGCTGCCGCGACGGCTTCCACCAGCTCCCCGTGAAGCGCCGACACCCGGCCCTCGGGTGCCCGCAGAAACTGCGCGACCAGGCATTCCAGTGGGCGTGCCACCAGCGGCACGGCGCGGCGCAGCCTCGGCTCCCACTCGGCCGCGGTCCGGCGCAGGGTCTGCTGGGACAGCGGGTCGACCTTCCCCTTCACGGTCTCCAGCCAGTCGCTCGGTTGCCACGGCGTCGCCGCCCCCAGCGCCAGGCAAAATTTCGCGCGGAGCAGGGACGAGGAGCCGACGATCGCGTGGCAGACCGTGCTGTCACGGCTGTTGGCGTCCACCCCTGGCATACGGCTGAGCAGCACCACCTGGGAGCCGTCCTTCATCCGCACCAGGCTGGGCCGCGCGCCCCGCCCGCGGACCCGCAGGACGGGGCCGAGCCGGTCGGCCAACTCCCTCGCCGCTCGTTCGTTCCCCGACTGGGCGACCGCCGCGATGCCCGCGCCCCGCGAGGAGCCGAGGTTGCCCGCCCAGCGGAAGACGATGTGGTCCGCGCTGGGTTCGCCGTCCGTCGCGCCCAGTTCCACGCGCGATCACATCCCCACGTTGGCGGGACCGTCGTCACCGTGGTCGCCGAGCAGGCCACACATCGACAGTACGGACACCAGTGGTTCCAGCACCCGCCGGGGCCGCACGCCGTGCAGGAAGCTGCCATGGAGGTCATGGCTGCCGGTGGCGGAGGCGAAGTGCATGGTGCAGCGCAGCACGTTGTCGAAGGGCCGGACCCACGCGGGGCCGCCGTGGTGCCGCAGAAAGGCGTAGGCGTCGCGGCTCTCGTCGCGAAAGCGGCGTGCGGAGACCCGGTCGGCCGGTGGTTCCGCGAGCCAGCGGTCCACCGGCGGCTCGAAGCGCAGCAGGTCGCACTTGTTGATCACCACCGAGGCGGCGATCTCCAGATACGGGCCGGTCCGCTGGAGGCGGTCCAGTACCGTCTGGAACGCCGGGTCGCCGCCTCGGGAGTAGCCGAACTCGCCGCGCATCGGGTCGAGTTGCCGCATCGGCAGCGCCCGCAGAGGATCCACGACGAAGATCAGCGCGTCCACGCCGAGCAGGAAGCGCAGCAGGGCGGTGGTCCGGCGCAGGTCCTCACCGCTGAGGTCGAAGAAGGCCACCGGCCGGGTCACCCCGTCGGCCCCCGTGAGCAGCAGCGCCTCCACGAAGGAGGCGAACGTCTGCGAGGGCGTGTGCTCCAGCATCTGTCCGGAGCGCAGCGCGTCCACCCGTTCCACCATGAAGTCCTGGTGGTCCTGCGGGTTGACCGACTGCCAGGTGACGCCGTACTGCTCCAGACCGCCGTCGGCGATCTCCGCGATCATCTGGGTGAGCAGATGGGTTTTGCCGGTCGCGGAGTCGCCGACCATGGCGACCGTCAGCGGGCTGCCATGACTCAGATACGGCACGGGGATGAAGTGCGGCGGGGTGCCGTCGGTGTTGCGGCACCGCTGGTACGCCGAGCGCAGCCGGTCGGCGCGGCGCAGGGCGCTGGTCTGGCCACTGAGGTCAAGCTTCTCGTACTGCTGGCGTTCGTCCCGCTCGAAGAGCTGCCCCTCATCGAAGGAGACGACCTCCAGGCAGTACGGGCAAAGCATCTCCGACGCCTCTGCGCCGGTGGTCACGGGCACGGTCACCGGTAACGACCTCCTTGGTTGTGGTCCGGGTCGGACCTGGACGTGCTGCCGCCGTAGAACCAGTCGCGCAGCTTGTTGCGGTCGGGGGCGGGCAAGGGGTCGGGGAAGCGACCGGGGTAGGCGGTGCCAGGCGGTTCGGCGGGCGGCGGCCCCGCCCGGTGCGACGGATCCTCGGCCGTGGGGACGTACACAGGCGGCTGTGAGGCGGCCAGCGAGACGTACTTGCGGCGCAGCGCCTCGTCGAAGTCCCTTCGGTAGGGGGTCAGCGGGTCGGGCTGCGCGCCGACCGGCAGTTCCGTGCCGGGCATCAGCAGCTTCAGCAGATTCTCGGCAGTGGGCCGGTCGGCGGCGTTCGGCGCGAAGACCGGCCCCAGGGTCTGGGCCAGTGAACGGTGTGCGGCGAGGTCGGACGGCGGGCCATCAGGGCGCCCGGGGCGCCCGGTGAGGAGCTGGTACATGATCTGGCCGACGCTCCACAGCGCGTCGCGCGGATCACTAGTGCCGGTCCCGGCGCGCTGTTCGGGCGCCGCGTAGGGAGCGATGCCGAAGGGCGCCCGGGGGAAGCCGGTCCGGATGACCGAACCGAGGTCCCACACCTGGGCGCCCCGCTCCTCGCAGCGGACGGCGGCGGGCACGATGCCGCGGTGCACCAGGCCGACGGCCGCCATCAGCCGTACCGCCAGCACCAGATCGCGTTCGACGCTGCGCTGCTGGCTGGTCGAGATCCCCTGGAGCGCTGAGGCCGGCCGGCCGCGTGGGACGGCGTAGACGATGAACGGCTCGGCGGCGTTCGGGTCGTAGCCGAACGGCACGGGGAAGAGTCCGGCGAAGCGGGTGCCGGAGTAGGCCCGGTGCAGGGTGAGGGCGGCTGCGGTCTCGGTCTCCAGCAGCGCGAGGGCGGCCGGGTCGTGCGTGTCGGCGGCGGGCAGCCGTACCTGGAAGCCCTTCCAGTCGTCGCCGAGTTGGAGCCGCCGCGCCACGGTCGGCGGCCGGACCAGCCGGGGCCGGTCCGGGCCGAAGCGGACCTTGAGCCGCATCGGCGACCCCTTGGGCGAGATCAAGGACAGCTCCTGCGCCTCGCCCCACTCCTCCTCGTCGGCGCGGGCACCGCCGGGTGGCGGTGCCGCGTGCCGGGACGTCCCGCGCGGCGGTTCGGCTTTCGCGTACCAGTCCTTCTGCCCCGGTACGGGGGTGGCCGGTTCCGCACCGCCGTCACGTGCCGCCTCCCGCCCTTGGGCGGACGAGTGGGTCGTTCACCATGGTTTCTTCCCCCCTGTGCTGTCGTGCCGCGGGTGCCGGACGGCGCCCCCGTCGGAGGCGGTCGTTGCCGCCCGGGCCTGCGTCCCGTCGTCCTGCGCCCAGGCCCTGGCGCGTACGACCCGGACAGCGCCGGGCCGCAGACAGACCAGCTCGAGTGCCCCGGAGAAGCGCCCCAGCGCCGTCCAGATGACGGCGGAGGTGTCGATTCGGCCCCCCACGTCGCGGATCGCCACGGGGGCGAACGGGATCAGTTGGGCGGTCGACGGATCCCGGCTGAGCAGCGGCGTGTGGACCGGCGAGGTCAGCGGCACCAGTTGTCCGTCGACCGCGTCCGTGGACAGCAAGTCCCCGATCCCGCGGATACCCGTTCCGAGCAACGCGGACGAGTCGGGCCGCCGCCGTTCGGAACGGGCGTACGAGGGTGACGACACGATCCCGTCCAGCACCAGGTGCCGGTGGGCCCGGGCGATCCCCCGTCGCACGGCCGCACTCACGGCCTCCGCCTTCGCGGATCCGCCCCCCGCCGGCCGGGCCGCCCACAGCTGCCGCAGTTCGTCCGCGGTCGCGTCCGCGAGGTCGCCGAGCAGCGTCGCCATCAGTTCGGGTCCGCCGTCGGCGGCTTCCCGCTCCAACCAGGCCGGCGTCACGGTGTCCGGGGCGGGCGGCTCGTTCCCTGGAGCGGTGCCGGTGAGTCCGGCCGGTCCGCGCTCGGCGGCGTCACCCGGGGGCGTCCCCGCCGCCGCGAGCACCGGGAGCACGCCGGGAACCGAGACAACCGGCGGCAGCGGGGGCGTCGGAGACGCCGTACGTGCCGAACGGGAGCGCCGGGCGGCATCGCCGTCCGCGGCAGCGGACCGCGATGTGTCCGCACCCGGAGGGAGAGGCGTCAGCCGGGCGGCGGCACCGGCTCCTGCCTCGGCGACACCGGTACCCGCCCCTTCGGCAGCCACGGTCCACGAGGCAGCCCTGGGCACGTCGTTCCCGGGCTGCTCGAGGTTCCCAGCGCTCAAGGGGCGCGGGACGGGCCCGTCCGCGCGGGCCGGCCAGGTGGGGTCGGACCATGGCGCCGTGTTCGCCTCGGGCTCGTCGGACCAGTCCTCCGCGCTCAGCCAGTCGTCCGCGCCCGTACTTCCGGGCGAGGGCGGCGACGGGGCTGAGGGGGGCACGTCGGTGTCCCAGCTGTCCGAGGCCGGGGGAGACGGGGAGGGGGAACCGGCCGTGTGCGGGTCTGCCGGCACCCCGCGGAAGGCGCCTGCCAGGACGCGGGCCGCGTCCGCGCAGCGGACCCGGTCGTCGATCGCCCACCAGTGGCGGCGTACCGCCTCGGCCAGGGCCGCATCGACGTCTGCCAGACCGCCGCGCAGTTCGCCCACCCGGGTGCGCAGCCACCAGTCGTCGACGGCGCGGGTCCAGCGGACGACCGTCAGCAGGGCGCCGAGTACCACGGACAGAGCCAGCGCCGCGAGGGCCGCCCACGACGGCGGACGGACGGTGTGCCCGATGGCGTACCCGGCCGCCGCGCCGAGGAGGGCGGCCGCCGACTGCGCCGGCGGCGCCAGCTCGACGGAGCCGCGTGCCGAACGGTTGGGCCGCGCGGCAGCCGCCCGCGCGCAGCCCGCCGCGAGCAGCGCGGCGGGCAGCAGCGCCAGCAGGATGCGAGGGCCGTCACCCAGGCACGCCAGGGCCAGCACCAGGGCGACGCAGAGCAAGGGCGCCGGGCGGACCGGTGCGAGGCGGAAGGAGTGCCGCAGCGACAGCCGGTTGGGCACGTCCACGGCCGACCGGCCGTCGAACTCGGCCAACAGGTCGACCCCCACCGCCGGTGTCATTTCCTCCGAGAGCCAGGTCAGCCGTCCGGTGATCGCTCGGAGCGCGAGTCCCCCTCCGAGCAGACGCAGCACGAACCTCCCGAGGCCCTCCTCGACCGGATCCCCGGCGGCCGGCGCGCCCCTGTCACCGCCGTACGGCACCGCGGCGACCGACCGCGGAGCTTCGATCCCGGCATGCGCCAGCCGCTGCCCCGCCTCCGCCGGCGTCAGCCCCGGGACCGCGCTGTCCCGCAGCGCGCCTTCGGCCACCCTGCGGTAGTCCCACAGGCCGCGGGCAGCGGCATCCAGGGCTTTCGGGAGCGACTCGGTCTCTCGTCGCCCGGTCAACAGACCGAGCGGCAAGCCGAGTTCGCCGCACTGGATCTCGGCCGCGTCCAGGGCGCGCTCGCATGCCGTCCGGGCCCGTACGGCCGGCCCGTCCGCACGCAGCAGGTGATCGGGCGCTCGCGCGAGCCCGGGGTCCAAGAGCTCGGCCAGAGCGCGCGGCAGATCGCCCGGCGATACCGGCACGGACCCCGCGGAGGGGTCCGTGCCGGTATCGCCGACGAACCGGAACAGCGCCTCCTGCCACGCTTGGTCGCGAGCTCGGGGCGACAGGTCGTGCTCCACCACCCGGGCGGACAGCGCGGCCACCGCCGACGGGCAGTGCTGCAGCGCGTCGAGCAGGCTGTCGTACAGCTCGGGAGTCCGCAGCAGTTCGACGAGGGCGCCGATCGCGGGCTCCCGGTCCGCGGCGGGCGGCGGCGGGTCGCCACCGCCCGCCGGATCCGCGACCCACAGGATTCCGGCGTCCGCCGCCCGCAGCACCGACGGCAACAGGAACAGGCTGCCGGCCGCCTGCGAAAACGCCGGTGCGGTGTCCGTCGCCGGAGGTGGTGCTCCCGGGCCGGCCCAGGTGCCCGCCGAACCGGCCCCGGCGTCTGCTTCGGAACCGAGGCGGTCCGCGCCGATGGGGGCGCCGTCCCGGCCCGCACCGCCGGCGGTGGTAGCTGCTCCGACGGCGGTGTCTCCGTCCTCGTCCGTTCCACCGATCGCCAGGCACAGCAGTTGGACGCGACCGCCCGCCGCCGGGCGGGACATGACGCGCTCGAAGGCCTCGACGTGCCGGGTCAACTCGGCGGCGCTGTCCAGGATGAGCAGGCGCGGCCCCGGCCCCTCGGCAGCTGTCCAGCGCCGCGCCGCGGCCGCCTCGGCCGGCCAGTCCGGCGCCGAAGCCGGACCGCCCCGCAGGTCGAGGACCACGACCGGGGGTTTGTCGTCACGGACGCTCATTCCGGGTCCCCCTTCCACGGGTCGCGCTCGCCGCCGGTCTCGGCGTTGTCCCAGTCCCCCTCGCCGTCACTGCCCGCGGTGCCCCACGGCAGCGCAGACTCGCCCGACCAGGCCGGCACGGGCGGCGCCGACTCGGGGTAGGACGGGTAGCCGAACACCGGTTCCGAAACGGGTACCTGGCGGCCCGCCGTGGGTACGGCCGGAGGCTGCGACGGGCTCGGCCGCCCGGCCCCGGCGTCCGGCGCCTCGGGCTCGGCCTGGCGGTAGCGATCCCGGCCGTCGTATCGCGTGCCGTCCGCAGGGCGGCCGGGACGGTATCCCGGGCTGTTCCCCGCGGGAGCGGGTCCCGCGCCGGAGGCATGGCCCTGCCCCGACCGTTGCGGCTCCTTCCCGAACGCCCCGCCTACGCCGTTCCCGTACCGACCGGCCCCGTTGCCGTAGCGGCCCGTGCCGGCCGGATCCGGCCGGCTCTGCTCACCGCCGGACCGCCCCATCGCCACCCAGTCCTCCAGCTCCCGCAGATTGCTCTGCACGGCTCCCTCCATACCGGGGAAGGGCAGCGCGAGTGCGGCCGGCAGCGTCTCGGCCCAGAATTCCCACAACGGCCGCGACCATTCGGTGACCCCGCCGTAACGCCTTTCCCGTGCCTCCAGCAGCGCCACCTGCCGGGGCGCCACCTCATGCACGAACCGCAGGTAGAGCGGGGAGGGGTCACTGCCGGAGGTGCGTAGGCCGTTCGGCAGCATTTTCATCAGCACCCGGCAGTACTCCTCGACCGCCTTCTCCTCGCCCAGCAGCGCCCACCGCTCGTAGCAGCGCAGCAGGTCGGCCCAGCTCGACACGTCGTCGTGGTAGTCGCCCAGCATCAGCGTCATCGACGGGGCCTGCACCTCGATCTCCTCGTGCAGCCGCACGCGCACCCGCAGCGGTGACTCGGCCTCGCCCTGGTAGTCGATCTGGCCGTTCCACATCGCGCACAGCAGTCGCTGCAGGATGTGCACCCGGTCGGCGGCGGTACTCGCCAGCCAGTCGTCCTGGAAGCCGAGCCGCTGCCGCCAGCGCAGCCCATCCTCCGAGCGCCGCTCCTCGCTCGCCGTGGCCCACTGCCGCAGTACCTCGCGTGCACCGCGGATCTCGGTCAGGTTCATCTCGCTGCGAAAGAGCACCACCGTGATCGTCTGGGTGTCGACGCTACGGAAGATGATCTCCCGCCGGTTGTCCCGCGGCAGGTGCAGGGCCTTGCGCAGGTAGTCCTCCATCGCGTTCTTGCCACCCTGCGCACTGGGATAGGTGATGAGAATCCTCAGCCGCCCGTTTCCCTCCGGTGTGAAGGCGGTCGGAAGCAACGACGCGAGCTTGTAGTTGAACTGGGCCAGCGCCGGCTGACTCACCTGGTGCTCGGCCGTGCTGTTCCCGGCCGCGGCGGCCAGCAGCGTCCCCATGCTCGGCAGCAGCGGCCGGGCGCGCTGCTGGGTCCCGCCCTCCTCGAAGAGCCGCTGGACGCGTTCCTGAAGGATCGACTTCACCCCGGCCACCGAGTTCTCCGGTTCCCGTTCGCCGACCGTGAAGGACTCCCGCCACTGTTCCGGTCTGACCAGCCGTCGCACCAGCGTCAACTCGTCCACGCTCGTGCCGAGCTTCTCCCGTTCGATCAGGCGGTCCATCAGGTCCTCGTAGAAGTCCCGCAGATCGCGCTGAGGAGGCAGCAGGTACGACACCCCGGCCCGGTCGTCGTCGTACAGCTCCTTCACCGCCTTCGCGTACGCCTTGGGCTCCTCTGTCAGGTGCTTGCGGTAGGCGTCCGTCAACTGCACGATTTCCTGCAGGAGGTCGTCGGCCTTGGGGCGCCAGCGCTGCTCCTGCTCGTTCCACGCCCGGTGCCAGAGCACCCGGGCCCGCCACTTGTACCAACTGTTCTGCTCCTCGATGACCGCGACGACCTCCTCGTCACCCCACCGGGGCCCGGATATGCCGGTCAGCCGGCGGCGGATCCGAGGCACCTGCGGCGGCTCGACCTCCACCCCGCTCGGCCGGGCCGGATCCTGGCGGCGCTTGTCGAGCATTCCGAGGAAGCCGCACGCGATCACCGGATCGGACGCCGAGCGCGAACCCTGCAAGATCGCCGCCAGGGTGAACACATCCGAACGGTTGAGGAGCTGGAGGGCGGCGGTGCGTGGTTCGAAGGACTCGGCGAGCGCGGGCACCTTCTGCTCCAGCTGCCGCTCCAGCTCCTCCAGCAGCCGCTGCATCTCGTCCTGCCGGTCCCGCAAGGCCTGTTCGATCTCGCCACCACCCTTGGGAGGAGTGTCCGGCTCGGGTGTGGGGAGCGCCTCGCGGCGCCACAGCTCGCCGACGCCGGCCAGGGTGAACGCCTCGCGGATCATCGCCGCGCTGTTCGGGTCGATGTCGGGCCGCGACTGGTCGGTGGCCTTCCGGACGGCCAGCGCGAGCATGCGGGCGGAGATCAGCTCCGCCAGCTCGTTGAGTGGGGCGGTCATCGAGGCGACGAGACTGGTGGAGATGCCCCGGTGCCCGATCCCGGTCGCGGACCTCTCGCGCCGGGCCAGGTCGTGGTTGACGAAGTTGGAGGCGAAGGTCTGGTCGTCGTGGTCGGTGCCCGGCGCGTCGGCGAGTTCGGTGCCGACCAGGGAGGTGACGAGCGAGACGATGGAGCGCCGCAGGTCGTCGGGGCGGATTCCGGCCGTTGGGCTGAACAGGAAGGCCGTCGGCACCATCCCGGGTTCCAGTCGGAACGGCTGCATCTGCGGATACTCGACGTAGAGCGCCTCACGCCGCTCGGTGTCCCCGAGGTCGGCCTGCACATCCGGCACGTTCTGCTCGTCGACGAGCCGGGAGAGGTCCACCAGCGCCCGGGACGCGTTGAGGTCGGCCTCCCTGCCTCCGCCCTTCCCGACCGGGAACGCGGACGGCATCACCACGAGGGGATAGATCGTCGCGCGCATGCCCTTCTCCGTGAACGTCCGTCCGATCAGATGGAGATAGTCCAGGAAGATGCCGGCTCCGGTACCGCCGGCGACCGAGAAGGCGACGAAGACGTCGCAGCCGTTGGCCGGTCCACCGCCCATCTCCTGCAGCTCGCCCTCCGACAGGCCGATCGCGTCGATGGCGCGCCTCAACGGTTCGACCACCGGCTCCGGGCCGCGCCGCAGGGTCGCGAAGAGCGCCGCCCGGCCGACGGTCGGCATCTGGCCCGCGCCGTTGACCAGGTGGACCTTCGGCTCGCCCTCCGCCGGTGGCAGCCAGGACGCCACCTGGGGTCGCATCACCGCCCGGAGCATGCGCGTCACATCGGGCGAGCTGGTGAACTCCGTGGGCAGCAGATCGTGAGTGGCCCGCGCGGTCGTTTCGAGCGCCGGCCGCAGCGAGCGCGGCGCCGAGAGGTGCGGGAGCTTGGCCAACTCGCCCTCGCTGTAGTCGGCATACACGAACTGCAGGCAGTTGGGCAGTTGGTACGGCAGCCGTGACCGGCCGCCCGCGGTGAGCCGCATCCCGTCCGGTCCGCACAGTTCGGCCCGCAGACGGCGCTCGAGTTCGGTGCCGATCAGGCCTCCGGTACCGCCCAGGCCGACGAACAGCATCGGCTGGAAGATCTTCATCTTTCGTCCCCCCTCACCGGAGCGTTACGCGCTCCGGCCACTGGTTCTGGGTTCCGGCTCGTGCGCACGGGCCGGAGTCGTTCGTCAGGTGCTGGATGGTGATCCCAGCCGTCACATGTCCGCGTGGTAGGTGCTGTCGCTCCGCGTCGGTGGGCGGTGCTCCGAGGCTTTGCTCTGCCGGGTGGTCTTGGGCCGGGGACGCAGGAGGGACGGCAGCCACGTGCCGGGCGCCCGGGTCGCGCGGGTGCCAGGGTCGATGCGCAGCCGCAACCGACCCTGGTCGACCGGCACCGACTGCCGGTAGCGCACCGAGGTTTGTGCGGAGCCCGGTTGCCGTAGTTGTGCCAACCGGTTGCGGTCGCGCCGCACGAAGTAGGGGCCGACGGGCATGGGCGCCAGCCGCGGTGCGGAATTGTCCCGCACGACCGCGAAGCCGTACCAGCCGTTCTTGCCCACCGCCGAGGAGCGTACGACCAGCTTGCTGCGCTCCCCCTCCTCCTCTTCCTCCTCTTCCGCGCCCGCCTCCAGCAGGCACAGTTCGAGACCGCCCGGGTCGGTGGCCGAGATGGTGATGCGGTGCCGCACCACCAGCCACGCGGCCAGACCGGCCAGCAGCAGGAGGACCGCGACGATCGCGGGCCACCAGGCGTCCCAGACGCGTCGTGCGGCGCCGGGCTCGGGAACCACCCGCACGGTGATCAGTCGCGCGTCCAGTGGCTGGCCGGGGTGCGCGGTGTCGAACACCTGCAGCCGACCGCTGAGTTCCCCTTGCGGTACCTGGTCGCCGACCATGAGCCGGCCGGTGACGGTGGTGGACTCACCGGGTTTGAGGGTGATGGCGGTGGGAGTGACGGAGAGGTCGCCGGGCCGGGTGTCCAGCAACTGCACCCGCAGGGTGTGCGTCGTGGTCGCGGTGTTGGCGGCCTTGACGACGAAGGACACGTGCTTGCCCGGGTTGAGGCGCGCCCCGGCCTTGTCGTCCGCGTGGCTGACGTCGAGGTACGCGGTCACGTCCGGATTGACGACCGCGATCCGGGTGACGAAGGGGCGGTGGTCAGCGCTCAGGCCGACCGCCCCCAGCACCCCGACCACCTCCAGCGCGCCGGTCGCCGTGGCGGGCACGGTCACGGCACCGCTAAAGGTGCCCTCGCCCGCGCTGCCGTCGTTCCGCAGGGTGATCGGCCGGTCGTCGAACCCGTCACCGCTGAGTTCGGCCGACACCTGCAGCGTCTGCACGTCCGCCGGGTCGGTCACCGGCAGGCCGTCGCGGGTCTGCAAGTGCAGTTGCACGGCGGCCTGTTGGCCGGGGTGGGGGGCCGCCGGGGTCAGAGTGATCGAGGAGCGCAGCGCACCACGCCACTGGACGCCCACGGTGGCCAGCTTCGAGCGGTGGTCCGCCGGCGCGTCGAGGTGCACCCGCCAGCGGCCCGGCCGCGGGTCGGTGATCTGAAGTGACTCCACTTCCTGCTCGGCGCCACTGAGTTGCAGGTGGGAACCGTCGGCCTCGCCGCTGCCGCGCACCTTGGTGCCCTGCGGGTCGTAGAAGTCTGCGGTGACGGCGGCGTCCCCCTTCGACACCACGATCGTCGCCAGCGTCGCGAGCGGCGAGATGCGCAGGTAGATGTCGGCGGGTGGCTTGCCCTCCTGCGGCTCGTCCGTGACCAGGCATCGGGCGCCGGCGAAGGCGGACTGGAGTGTGGACCCGAGCGCCGCCGAGTCGACCACGGTGGCCTTGGGCGTGGCTCCCGCCAGGTTGGTGCACGCGCCCTGGTAGCCCGCCGCGGCCATGTCCGCCAGCGCCTTGGGGTCGGCCGAGCCGAAGCCGAGCGGCCAGATCTGCACCTGGGCCTTCCGGGCCTCGTCGAGTGCGGCGGCCAGTGCGAGCCTGCTGTTGCGCTCTCTGCTCTGCACGTCCTGGCCGTACGACGGGCTGTCGTTCACGTTGAGCAGGCCGTCGGTCAGCAGGAACAGCATGCGTGGGCCGCCGGTGGAATTCGTCGTCAACCGGTTCACCGCCTGGCGGATCGCGGCGGGGAAGTCGGTACCGTCCCCCTGGCCCTTCTCGCGCTTGGCGAGCTTGCCGACGCAGGAGCCCATCCGCTCCTTGGCGACGGGGGAGAGGGCGGTCGTCGGACATACCTCGTCCACCGGCGTCTGGCCCCTGCGGGTTGCGCTGGCGAAGCCCAGCACGGTGATACGGGACTGCGCGTTGACCTCGCTGACTGCGATGCGGTCGGCCGCGTCGCGCTCCCGCTCGACATCGTCGGCGCTCAGGCTGCCGGACTCGTCGACCGCGATGGCGAGGTCGATCGGCGGCGGTGTGGTGTCGGTCGCGCCGGCCTGCCGGAACGGCGTGGCGGGAGCCGTGACCGGCAGGGCGAGCGCCAGCAGCGCCGCGGCCAGCAGTGCGGTCGTCCCCCGGACGGCGATCCGGCGCCGTACTCCTCCCCGGCCCTGCCGGATCGCCCCTGCGGCGTGGCGGCCAGCCGCTGCAGGTGGCTGTGCGGTGTGCGCTGTCGTGCTCTCGTCCCCGGTTTCCATCCCCGGTTCCCCCTCCGTGGTGTGTCTCCCGCGTACGGAGTGCGGCGTGCGTGTCGCCCACGCTCCGTACGGCTTCTTCGCGGCCTGGCCCCTGACGGCCCGCGGCCGGTGTTCGTCAACCGGTCTGCAGGCCGATCGCGCCGCATACCAGGCCCGACAGCAGCCAGAGCACGCCCCAGCGGATGCAGCGGTGTTTGACGTCGAGGATGTGGCTCATGTCGATGATCTGGATCAGCAACCACGTGGTCGGATCGCCGGCCGCCTCCCGTACGGCCGACCGCACCCCTGCCGCGCCCGCGGCCCGGTGGACCGCGAGCACGTCGGCGTAGAAGGTGAGTCCGGGCCCCTCCCGCTTGGTGCCGACTCTGGGTACGACGGCACGCAGCAGCGAGACCGTCCCCAACAGCCAGCACCCCCCCGCCAGCAGGAGCAGAGCGACCGCCGTGGCCGAGCCCGATCTCGACTGGCTTCGTGCCGACAGCACGGTGCCGAGCGCCACGACCACGGAGAGCAGAACCGACGCCTTCGTGTCGGCCCGGTCGGCGTCCTTGCGGATCACTGACAGCAACTCCGCGGCCACGAACCGGGTCTCGGGCACGGTCACCACTTCTCCTCCCGGCCCTGGGGCTCCGGCGGATCGGTGTCCCAGTAGTCGTCGTGGTCCTGCCGTCGGCGCCGTACGCGGTCCGTGCCGTCGTTCGGTGCCCGGGGCACCTGCGACGCCTCCGGTTCCCGCGCCCGTGGATCGCTGTGGGGATACCGGCTCTCCATCCGACGAGGGGCATCCCTTTCCCGGGGGCTCCAGACGTCTTCCCGGTCGGGCGCGGGCTCAGCGCGGGGTTTTCGAGCGCCGTCCTGCTCGGTCCTGCTCTGCTCGCCGGACGCCCAGTCGTCGTGAAGGGGTGCGGCGGGCTGTTCCCCTCGCGGTGTCCAACCCTCCTCGCCACGGGACGGGGTCTCCCTTTGGGGCGCCCGACCGCCGCCATAGCGAGGCGGGTTCGCGTCACCCGTCGCCCAGCCGTCGCGCCCGCGCGGCTCCCGTCCGCCGTCATACGGCGATTGCTCGTCCATTCCGGAACGGGTGGGAGGTGATGGTGGCGATACGTCCCAGGGGTCGGCGGGCCACGCGTCGTCGGGGCCGGACGCCCCTTTCGGGGGTGTCGGGTGGCCCTGCTCCGGCCCGTACCAGCGTTGTTCGTACGTCGGCGGGCCGGGTTCCTCGCGGTCGGCGGGGGCCGGTTCCCGGCCCGCCCGGTCGCCCGGTCGTCGGAGTGCCGTGAGTCGGCCGTATCCGACTGCCGGTGTGCGGGTTCGCCGACGCGAGGGCCGGAGTCGGAGCGGTACGGTTCCGGTCCCCGGTCCGGCTCCGGTCGATACGGTCCCGACGTTGGTTCGGCGCGGTAGGGCTCCGGCACGAACCGGTCGGTAGCCCAGCCGCGCTGCACCAGGTCGGCCTCGCCCTCGTCGCTCCCGCTGGTCCGTCTGTCGGTGTCGCGCGCGGCGGGCGGCAACTGCGCTCTCGGAGTCGCTTGTTGGTTGGGGCCCAGGGCGAAGTGCCGGCTCTCTGCGGGCTGGTCGGACAACACTCTCGCCCGTAGGTACTCCTCCAGCTCGGGGCTGGAGATGCGTCCTTGGTCCAGCATCCGCAAGAAGAAGTTCCTGGTGTCCGCGTGCCCTTTTGCGTCGTCGTCATGCATCATGCGGATGACGTCGGCGACGTCCTTGTGGCCGCCGGAGGCCATCACCCAGGCCAGCCGGTCGGTCTCGGGGCCACCGGCCAAGCCCGAGAAGCTCGCGAACCGGCTCGCGATCCGTTCCCACTCGGCGGCCTCGCTGCGTTTGCCGGCGACCTCGTCCAGATAGGTCTGGTCGGTGCCGACGGTGACGAACATCCGCGTCGTCAGGCCGACCTCGGCTCCGAGGTCGGACCACCGGCCGCCCTGGATGTCGGCGCGGATCGCCCGGTTGGCCTGCTGGGCCTGTTGGATGGGGAAATTCTCCGAGACCATCTGCAGGCGGTCCACGATCTCCGGGCCGAGGTCCTCCTCCACGCTCTGCAGCCTTTTGCGTGCGACCAGTTCGTAGTCCACCACCTCCCAGCGCAGCTGGATCTTGGTCTCGAAGAACGTTGCGCCGCCGGCGGCTGCCAACCGGACGGTAAAGAAGGTGGTGTGCCGGCCGCGGGCGATCTCACAGACGGTGCTGGGCCGGGCCGTCCTGCGGTTCCGGCTGGAGACCTCGGTGCCGTCGCTGGTCATCACGCGGCAGCCACCGCCCTCGTAGAACACCACCGACGCGACCTGCGCGCCCTCGTGGCGGAATCGCCACACACGCTCCGTCCGGCGCTCGCGGAGGAACGGGCCGGCGATGTTCTCGGGAATGAAGAGTTCAGGTGTCTCGTCCATCAGTGTCTCTCCCCCTGTCCGCGCAGGCCGGCGCCCACCCGGTCCAACACATGTGCCGCGAACTCCTCGGTCATCGCCTCGTCCGGCTCGTCCCCCATGGTTCTCAGCAGCCACTCCAGCCGTCGCCAGTCGCGCTCCCCACGGACCAGGTGCGGCAGGAACCACAGCAACGCGGGCAGCAGTTCACCGACGAGCGGATCCTCGACGTGGGCGTCATCGGTCGCGTCGCCCTCGGCCGCTGACCGTCCCTCACCGGCTTCTCGCTCGTCGGTCGCCCCGTCTCCGCCGGCTCCGGTCGCGCGAGCGAAGCCGGCGCGGCCGGAGCCCCGGGCTTCCCGCCAGTCCCGCGCCGCCGCGAGCAACCAACCACGCAACGCGTCGGTGGTGGCCTCACCCGCCAAGTGGCTGTTGAGGCTGCGCCACATCAGCTCGGCCAGCGGCTCCGCCGCCTCCGGTACGGCTACCGCCACCGCGATCGGCAGCGGCCAGCCGCCGCGCGGGGCCAGCTCCCTGTCGGTCGAGGCCGTCGACGCCCGGGGGATCGGCGGACGGTACGCGCCGCGTCGGCGGCCCGCCTGCGGCGGTACACCGGGCCGTTGTGCCGCCGCCCGCGGATCCTGCCCCGCGGCCTGGCGGGTGTCCTGCCGGCGGGTGCCCTGCTCTCCCGTGGGCTTCGGTTCACCCGCGGCCTCGGCCGCTTCCGGTTCCCAGAACTCGTCGGTGCGGGCGAGCGCCACCCTGACCGCGCTGAGCAGGGCCAGATCCCGGTACTCGCCCGTCACCTGGGCCACCCACTCCGCGAGCAGCGCCAGCACCTCGGCTGCCCGGCTGCCCGCTGCGAGCCGGGCCAGCGCATACGACCCGACCCGCAAGTGTTTGCCCTTGTCCCTGGCGCTGACGGCGCCGATCGATTCCACGGCAGTCCGGGTGTCGGCCTCGATCCGCCCGTAGCCGAGCGCCAGCGCCGCCGTCCAGCGCAGAGCGGCCTCCCCGCCCCGGGCCCATTCGTCGGTGAGGACCCGTACCGCCGCCCGGTGCGGCTCGCGGCGGCCGGCCTGGTCCAGCGCGGTCGCCGCGACGAACCGGCGGCGGGGCGAGCGGGCCGTCGCCAACGGTCGGATCAGCTCGGCGAATCCGTACCCCATGTCCTCGGTGCACAGCTCACCCACCACCACCGCCACGCGCATCCACACCTGAGGGCGCGGGTCGTCGGCCAGTGACCGCAGCCATCGCACGATCGGGGCCCGCGCGGCGTGGTGGTGGTGCCAAATCTCGGCGAGGACGGCGTTGGCCAGTCCGTCACCGCGGTAGCGCGCGGTCCGTACCGGCAGCGGAACGCCGCCGATGCTCTCGTCCTCGCCGATCCCGAGCTCGGCCCGGCTGGCGGCAAGCAACTCGGCCCAGTTCTCGGTGAAGACCGGGCGGCCGTAGTCGTGGCCGGGATCGCGAGCCAGCAGCAGTTCCCATGCCAGGAGGTCGGCAGCGTCCGCCACCGCGCTGAACGCCTCGCCGTCCAGCACCGCGAGCGCGATCCGGAAGGCCGCCTCGCGCATCCGCTGCGCCCCCGCCTCGTCGGCGGTACCCGTGACGCGCTCCCGGGACTCGTCGCCGGTCGGTCCCACCGTCGGCGGCAACTGGCCCAGCCCGTGGGCGAACCACTCGCGGGCCTGGACGCGAACGAGTTCACCGCAGTCCGCCAGCAACTGCTCGCGGGTCGTATACCCGTGCAGGTGCGCCACGAGCATGTCGGCGACGGCGTCGGTCTCCGCAGGCCGCAGGGCCTCCAGGCGCATGCCGAGCGCCTTGTGGAAGAGCGGGTGAACGAGGATCCGCTCTCCCTTGCTCAGCGTCTGCAGCCCGTCCCGCCCGGTGGTGACGCGCCGTGTGAGCTGCCAGTCGAGCAGTTCACGCGCGGGCGCCGGCGGGCACGTCCAGGCGTACTGCCCCGATGCCCTGCCGCCGGCCGTCACCGAAGGCGCGGCGATCACCACGGCGTAAGCGTCCAACCCGGCGAGTCGCCCGGCGAGCGCGTCCAGGTGCAGTTCCTGCAGTACCGAGGACCATGTTCCGGGCGTGTCCGGTAGTTCCACGAGGACGCCGCCGCCGCGCATCACGACCTTCTCGGTCACTTCCCCGTCGGTGATCAGACCTTTGAGCGAACCGGGGTCGAGACGACTGACCCGGCGGTCGGCGGCGGGCCCTTGCGTCGTGTGCTCCCCGGCGCCGTCTTCGGCGCCGGGAGGTGACGGGGCGATGAGCGCCGCGGGCGCGGTCACCTCGTCGAGCAGGCACAGCCCGGTGGTGTGGCGCCCGGTACCGGGCGGCCCGACGAGCACCAGCACCCGGCGGGCGCGCAGGGCTTCGCGGAGCGAGGGGTACCCCTCGGGCGCGCGGTACGCGATGCGCAGCCGCTCCAGTTCCTGGTGTGGGACGCCGCCGAAGACCGGCACGCCCTTTTGGGCGACGCCGTAGTAGTTGTAATTGTTGCCCATGTGGGCGCTCTCGATGCGGCTGCGGTCGATGATGCTGCTGTTGCCGCTCATGTCGTAACGCGTCCGGGCCTCGCGGTGAACCTTGGTCGCGGTGCGCGAGCTGCTCTGTTCACCCTCCTCCGCACCAGGGTCCTGCATGGCGTCCTGGAACCGCTCGCTCTCGCGGGCCCTTTCGCTTTCGCGCTCGTGCTGATCGCGGTCCTGCTGGTCGTCGGGGCCGGACCCGCCGGATCCGTCGAGGTGGTCGGCGTCCTTGACGCGGTCGTCGCGCTCCGCTCCGTCCGAACGATCACCGCGGCCGTCGCGGTCGTAACGGCGGTCCTCCGGGGCGGCGCCGCCTTGGCGCCCGTCACCACGGCCCGCGTCACTGCCCGGCGTATGGCCCGGCTCCGGTGCGCTCCGGCCGCCCACCGCGTCCTGGCGGTGGAATCCGCCGGCTCGCGCCTGCGCCGGCGCGCCCTCCTCCGGGCTCATCGCCCCACCTCGGGCTCGTCCGCCCCACGGCGGGTGCCGTCGCCGAAGGTGACGGGCCCCTTGAAGACCGAGTGGGAGTGCCTGCTGCTGTTGTCGCGCATATGGACGACAGTGCGCTCACCCGGCTCCGAGGACTTCTCGTTCCAGGGGTCGTCCTGATCGTCCGCGTCATCCGTGCCGTTCGCGCCGCCGTCGGCCGAGCCCTTGGGCCGTACGGCCGAGACCGGCCGGTCAGGACCATTGCCTGCTCGGTCCGGGGCGCCCGGCTCGTCCGGGTGAGTGGACGTGGGTACCGCCGGCTGCCGGGGGGCGGCGCCGCCCTGCCCTCCGTGCGCCGAGTCCACCGACCCCGCCCCTGCGGAAGCCGTCTCGGGACCCGGACCGCCGGACAGCGGCGGAACGGATCCGCCGGGCACGTGGAACCAGGCGATGGTTGGGCCCCCCTTGAGCCGCACCGTCCGGCTGCGGTACGCGGACGGTTCGACGAACCGACCGCCGTGCCTGACCACAGCTCGGTACAGGTCGTCGGACACGACACAGAGCAGATCCTGCCCGGAGCGGGCCAACAACTCCTTCGACTCGGCCGCGTCGACGAGCCCGCAGACGAAATCCATCGCGCCGCCGGCCACGCTCTTCTCACCTTGGTGCACCGGCCCCACGTGCATCCCCACGCGCAGCCCCAGGTGCTGCGCCAGGTCCTCGTTCGCGATCCTCAGCCGCTGGTGGAGCTCGGCGAGCCAGAGCCCGAGCAACTGCACCGGTGGTACCCGGGAGTCCACCGCGGCGATGAAGCCGTCGCCGCGGTCCTCGCGGTAGAACATCGCCTCTTCCACTCCGGCCGCGCCGAAACTTGCGTCGGCCACGCCGTAGATCTGTTCGTTCATGCGTACTTTCGCGCCGTCCAGGTACCCCCCCGAACCCCGCGCGTCCACGTTGATCAAGAACTTGTAGACAGCCCCGTGCGCCATGCGCCCCCCAGTTACCGGCCACTTCGACGGATAACGGCCAGCATGCGCGGTCGTACGCCCGACGTATGTGGTGGTTTACACATCTGGAAGGAGCCACAGGAGCTCGTGCGGAATCGCGCTCTCCCCCTGCGCTACCTCTATACGACCGTCGCTCCAGTACGCCCCATCGGAAGCCTTGACCTAGTAAGACCGTATGAGGTAATAGAAAAGCTGTTATAGCTGGGTTAAATGGATATATGCAGAAAGGGCGACGTCAACCGACCGCATTGTCCGCCTGGCGTTCGAGCCGGTGCCGATTCGGCGACCGAACGGAGAGTTCAGGACTCGCGGCCCGTCCCGTTGCCGGTGATATTGCCGCCGGCGGCGAGCAGCCGCAGCACGGTCATGTCGGAGAGTTCGATGCGCCGGTGCCGAGTGTGTACCACTCCTGCCGCACGCAGCGGGCGCAGTGCCTTGGCGACGGCCTCCCGGGTCGCACCAACGGCGTCGGCGAGGTCGTGCTGCGCGAGATCCACCAGCACCACGTCGGCGCCGTCCCGGCCGGTCGGCCGGAACACCCGGTCGCTTCCGACGGGTTGCTCGGCGAACTCCAACAGCCGCGCGGACAGGCGCTGCAGCACGGTGAGCGAGACGAGCGACCGGCGCTCGGCGTCGGCGTTCCGCAGCCGGGCCGTCAATTGGGCCATGACCAGGACGTTCGCCTGCGGGCTGCCGCTGAGGAACCGCCGGAAACTGTCCCCGGCCACTATGAGGGCGCGAACCTGCCCGAGCGCCGTGACCGTGGCGCTGCGGGGCGCCCCGTCGACCATCGCCATCTCGCCGATCAGTTCGCCCGGACGTCGCAGCGCGAGGAGCAGTCGCGCTGCTCCCCGCTCGGTGACCGTGGACACCGCAGCCCAGCCGTCGAGCAATACCAGGACGTGGTTGTCCCGCTCGCGTTCCCGCAGCAGGTACTGCTGAGACGCGAAGCTTCGCTCGGTCCCGAGACGCATGAGCTCCTCGGCCGACTGCGGCGTCAGCGCCTGCAGGAAGGGTGCTTGGCGCTCCACCAGAGCCATAGCGTTTCGCCTCTGTACTCGTCACGCGGTCGCACTTCGTGACGTCAGGTGATTGTCTTGTCAATCGCCCAGCACCATACGCCAAACCCCCGTGCCGTGGCCCCCGAACGCGCCCTTTGCCGAGCCGGCGGCAGTCATCCGCACCCGCACCGACAGGGTGCTGATCTTCCCGTCGCCCTGTGGCACGATCCCTGCCATGGAGTGGACGACGCTGGTCGGGACGGGACTTGGGGCTGTGCTGGGCGTGGGATCCACCCTGCTCGGCGAGCATGTGCGTTGGCGGCGCACCATCAGGGACAACCGGCTGCAAGACCGACGGAACCTGTACGTCGACTGTCTCGTCGCCCTTCGGAGGGCGCACGAGGCCATGCGGTTGGCGGCTGACGAGGAACATACGAGCCCGCAGGTCAAGGCGGCCAGAATCCGGCAGTTGTTCCAGGCGTCGGGTTGCGATGAGGCACGTGAACGCCTGATCCTCACCGCAACCGACGCGGTGATGTCAGCGATCGATGCGTCGTACCACTCGCTGCGGGACGTTCGCGAGATACTCGCGTCCGGCTCCTCGTTGACGTCGGCGAGTTACCAGACGGCGAGGCAGGCTCATGGAGACGCGACTCGAGCCGCTCGCGTCGTTCTTCGGAGCGAACTGAGTGCGCTGGACCTGTGACGTGGTGTCTCCGCTGTCGGCTGCTTCGGTGTCGCCTGCGGATGAGGTCGGGCACGCGGACGCACGACCGGGGCTGGTCGCTGGTCCGCCCCTCTGCCCTTGCCGGGGCCGGCGGGCCGGCGGTTCGGTCATTTGGGGATGGTTGCGGCGACGCTGTCCAGGGTGGTGTCGGTGACGAGGCCGGTGTCCTCCAGGACTTCCATGTGGTCCTGGACGGTGTTGTTGGTCTGCGTGGCCAGTCGCCGTACCAAGGCGTTCTTGGTGGCGGCCCGGACTTCGGCGATGGTGATGAATATCTTGCCGTGGGACGCTCGGAGCAGGTCCACGAAGAGCTGGTCGAAAGCCTGGCCGCGAGCGTTCTCCAACTGGGTCACCCAGCCCTGCTGTTCGGGAGTGGCCTGGTCCGGGATCGGCACGTTGAGTGCGGCTGAGTCCTCGCGAGCCAGTTGATCGAGCTTGCTGTGCCCTTCGAGCAGATGCATACCCGCGCGTTTGATGGCCTCGCTCGACGCGTGCGTCTGGGCGAGCCGCCCCGCCGGCATCTCCCAGAGCCCGGCCTGCCGGACCTTGGTGAGGAATGTTCTGTCCAACGCGGACACCGTGCCGGTGTTACCCGCCCTGGCGGCGGCTTGGTCGGCCCCTGCTGCCGGTAGGTGGGCGGACATCGGCTCGTTCGCGGAGCTGTTCCGCTGCGAGAGCACCACGGAGAAGGTGGCGATGACGGCCACGAGAGCGACGACCGCGGCTATCAAGCGGCCACGACGCGGTGCGAGCCTCGGATTTCGGGCGTGAGATTTCATCATGCCTCCTGAAGTGCGCAACACCCGTGAGAGCGGACGCTGTTACGCCTTGTACTGCGGGGCATGAGCCACGCTAACTCTTGCATTGAGCAAGGGATTAGATTCAGCGATGGTGCTCAAAGGAGGGCGGGGCGCGACTTCCGTGGCGTATGCTCCGGCCTCGCCTGCCGGTCATCGGGCGTCGTCAGGGAGCGCTGGGGGGCCGGGCTGTCGCGCTCAGCGCGTGGATCAGGCCTGGGTGGGTGGTGAAGGACCCGGTGGTGCCGGTCATCTCGGCGGTCTTCAGGAAGGCCGCGGGCAGCGGCGTGAGCAGGCTGATGCCGGGGTGGCGACGGGCGGCCAGGAGTTGGGCCAGGACGTCGATGTGCAGGTGGGTGACGGCGGAGAGGTCCACCACCAGCGGGCGACCGCTGCGGCGTGCGTCGGCTATCTGGGCGCTGACGAACCCCTCGGCCCGCCAGTCCAGGACCCCCCGCAGGATCACGACGTGTGCCTCGCCGTGGTCGAAGTGGCTGACGCAGGCGTTCTGGAAGCGCTCGAGGGTGGCGCCGGCGTAGGGCTCGTGGTCGTGCGGGCAGGGGGTGGGGGAGGTGCCCGCCGGTCGGGTACCGGGAAGGGCGGGGGGATCCATACGCGCCTTTCCTGAATGCTGCGCACCGGGCGAGCCGGTTCGCCGGTGGGTCCACTCAGCGTACGCGCATGTTCCGCAGGCGAGACGGCTCCCGGGCGGGGGCCGTGGCCTGCCGCGCGCTCGCCGGAATGCGGCGGCGTTAGTCTGGTCGGGTGCCGGGGCAGCGACCGGAGACGACGAGCCGGCCTTCGGGAGGCGTGGTGCAGCGGGTGCACGAGCCGTCCGGTCCGCCCGTGCGCTCCGGCAGGTGGCACCTGACGGGCCTGAAGGGAACCATGGGCCTGGTCCGGGAGCACGCCCGGGCATTCCTGGACGACGGCACCGATGCGCCCGCGGCCACCGTGGCGCGGGAAGTGCTGCTGGTGATCGCCGAACTGGTCTCCAACGCGGTGCGACACGCTCCGGGCCCTTACGTTCTCCAGCTCTCCCAGGACGGCGCGCGGCTGCTGATCTCGGTCAGCGACGGTGGCACCAGCGGCCCGGTCCCGCGCCCGCCGGACCCGTCGGCCGGAGGCGGCGGGTTCGGCTGGCACCTGGTCCAGCGGCTGTCCGAGCGGGTCGATGTGGTTGCCCACGCCGAGAGCGGCAAGACCGTGACGGCGACCGTCGTCCTGCTCGCCCGCTGAGCCCGCTGAGCCCGCTGAGCCGGCTGAGCCGACCCGGGCCGGCGGGTGTCGCTCGGAGTCGCCGGGCGCCGCCGCCCGCCCCGCCATGGATGCCGAGGCCGACCTCGTGCGAGCGGACTCGCCGTACCCCGCGGGGGTCGAACGGCACCGGGGAGTGTGTCGCGCTTCCCGGGGTAGGCGAGGCCACTGACAGCGTCGATCGTCTTTCCGGCGACCCGGCAACGGGCTTGCCCTATCCGTCTCCGGTGCGAGACGGTTGCCATGCGACAATGTTTGTTGTCGGCCGTCGAGACAGAGAAATGAGTTGGCCTGGCACCCGGGGTGACCGGGCCCGTGATCCTCTATGACGTCTACTCCCACCGCTTCCGACTCCTCACCGCCCCTGGCGGCCGCCGCCCGCAGGACTCCACGTCCCGCTGTCGGGGCCCCGCTGCTGCGTGCCCTGGTCGACGCGGCAGCGCCGGTGCTCGTCCTGGCCGGGAGCCCGGCCCGGGTGCGCCTGCACAACAAGGCCGCCGAGGCGCTCTTCCCGACACTGGGCGAAAGCGACGCCTTCACCGCGGACGTGGTCGCGCCCTGGTTGGTGCAGGCGCAGGAGCAGGGCGTGGACGCCCTGGACGGTTCAGTGGGCGCCCGGGTGTTCCGCGCCACAGCGCAGCCGCTGCCGGGGGAGTGCACGGGCTGGCTGCTGACGGACGTCACAGAGGAGCGCGCCGCCCTGCAGCGCCTGAGCGATGAACGAGCTCGTACCCAGTTCCTGGTGCGGGCCTCGGCACGGCTGCTGGCCTCGCTCAACCAGCGGCGCTGCCTGCGGGTGACCACCGAACTGGCCGCGGAGCAGCTCGCCGACGCCGCCGTACTGGTCACCCCCACACGGGGGCGCCGCGTAGCGGTGACCCGGATGGTGCGCGACGGACGGCTCGAGGAAGTGACCCTGAACGTCGACGTGGACCAGGTCCCCGGGCTCAGCGACGCGCTGGCCGGCTTCCCACCCGTGCCCTCGCGCTGGGTGGACCCCGACCTGGCCCCGCCCTGGCTCGCCCCCGAGGGCTTCGGCGAGCTGGGATCGTTGATCGTCACTCCGCTGCCCGGAAACGGTGTGCCGGCCGGCGCGCTGATCCTGCTGCGCCGCGCGGGACGGCCGGGGTTCGACGACGAGGAGGAGCTCTTCGCCCGGATCTTCGCCGCCCGCGCCGGCGCCGCGATCTCCGCCGCCATGCTCTACGCGGAACGTACCGAGACCACCAACATCCTGCAGCGCGCCCTGATCCCGCCGCCCATCGACCGCATCGAGGGCATCGACCTGGCCAGCTCCTACCGTCCTGCCCGCGCGGCGGACCTGATCGGCGGCGACTTCTACGACGTCCACCCGCCACTGCCCACGCCGGGCGAGGGCGGAGGGCCCGGCGAAACGCTGCTGATGCTCGGGGACGTCTGCGGCAAGGGCCCCGCCGCCGCGATCCTGACCGGAAAGATCCGCAACACGCTGGCCGCGCTGCGCCGCCTGGAGCCCCGCCACAAGCAGCTGCTGGAGTTGCTGAACGCCACGTTGCTGGACGAGCAGGACGCCCGCTTCGTGACGCTGGTCCTGGCCGGAGTCACCCCCGTGGCCGGCGGTCGGCTGGAGTTGCGGCTGACCGCCGCCGGGCACCCCGCCCCGATGATCATCCGTGCGGACGGGTCCGTCGAGCAGGCCGCCACCCGCGGCTCCCTGATCGGCGCCCTGCCCCGCATCACCTCCACCACCTGGACCACGGTCCTGGACCCGGGGGAAACGTGCCTGCTGTTCTCCGACGGCGTCACCGAGGCCCGCGGCGGTCCCAGTGGCAAGGAGCTGTTCGAGGATCAGCGGCTCAAGGAGGCCCTGCGCGAGTGCGCCGAGTTGCCAGTGGAAGCCATCGTCGAACGGGTGGAACTCGCCACCGCGCAGTGGCTGGGCGGTGGCGAGCACGACGACATCGCACTGCTCGCGCTGGGTGCGCCGCGCCGCGGATCGCATCTGACGATGGTGAACGGCCACGGACGGGGCAGGTACACCGGATGACGCATCGCAGCGGGCGGGGGCCGCGGCCGAAGGCAGGACCGGTGACCCCACAGACACAGACCGTCGACACCCGGACCGCGGCCGACTGGTGCCAGGAGTTCTTCACCGCGCTGGCCGACATGGACGAGCACCGGGCCACCGACACAGTCCACGGGGCGGCGGATAGCGGCCTGACCCGGCAGCAGATACTGCTGCAGGTCATCGCCCCCGCCCAGGCGCTGGTCGGCGAGGAGTGGGCGGCAGGGCGCTTCACCGTGGCCCGCGAGCACGCCGCCACCGCCATCAGCGACCGCGCCATCGCCGCCCTGGCCCGTCACCGCACCCCCGACGCGCGGGGCACGCGCGGGCGGGTGACGGTGGCCTGCGTGGACGGCGAGTGGCACGCGCTGCCCGCCCGCCTGGTCGCCGAGACCCTGGAACTGCGCGGCTGGCACGTCGACTTCCTCGGTGCCCATGTCCCCACTTCGCACCTGATCGCGCACCTGCACGCCACCGGACCCGACGCCGTCGCCCTGTCCTGCTCGCTGGCCACCCGCCTGCCCACGGCCCACGCCACCATCACCGCCTGCCAGGCCGCGGGCGTTCCCGTCCTGGTCGGCGGCGCGGCCTTCGGGACCGACGGCCGCTTCGCGGAGCTGCTGGGCGCCGACGCCTGGGCGCCGGACGCCGACAGCGCCGCCGCCCGCCTGGAGGAAGCCGGATCCGTGCGGCTGACCTACCCGGACCTGGGCGAGCACTTCACCGCCCTGCCGCACCTGGCCGACCAGGAGTACACCCTCCTGAGCCGGAGCCGGCGGGAGCTCACCGAGCAGACCATGGCCGGTCTGCAGGACAGGGTGCCCGCGATGAGCGCCTACAGCGAGCAGCAGCGTGAGCACACCCGCGAGGACGTCGGCCACATCGTCGACTTCCTCATCGCCGCCGTGTACGTCGACCGGGCGGAGGTGCTCGGCGACTTCCTGGCCTGGACCTCCGCCATCCTGGAGGCCCGCAATGTCCCCGCGCGCTCGCTCCTGGCCGCCTTGGACGTCATCGCCGCGCGACTGCGGGACTTCCCCCGCACGCTGGCCGTCATCGATGCCGGCCGATCCGCGGTGACCACCACCAGCAGACCTGCGCACAGCCGCACGAACGAGGACGGCGTATGAAGACCACCGAGCCGCTGACGATCACGGTCCAGCAGAGCACGCCGGGACGCGTCGTCCTGGCGCTCAGCGGACCCTGCGACTTCGAGACCGTCGAGGACCTGCGCGAGGCCGCCGACGAAGCCCTGGCCGCGTCGCCGCCGCAGTGCCTGACGCTGGACTTCACGGACGTGGACGCCTGGGACTCCTCCGGCCTGTCCGCGCTGATCTATGTCAAGCGCTTCACCGACACCGACGGGGTCCGCCTGCACGTCGTCGGCCTCGACGCGCACCAGCAGCAGATCCTGCACATCACCGGCCTGGACGTCTACCTCGCCGACGCCCTCACCGTCCTCTGCCAGGACCACCCCGGCGACCCCCGGGCCGCCACGGCCACGTAGGTCGCGGTAGCGCACTGGTTCCTTCGCGGTGACGACCGGATCGGCCCCCCGGGCCGCGGTGCGCGCACGCAGCCCTTCCCCGCCCCGCCTTCCGGCGAGGCCCGTACGGGAACGCGCGCGCGGGTGCCCGGTGGGGCGGTCCAGGACGATCCGTGCGGATGCTATGGCCGGCTGACCCCGGTCCGGGTCATCCGCGCCCCCGTCACGGGCGTGGGCCGGGGGACACCGCCCGAGGCCCGCCCAAGTAGCGCACCGCGAGGGGAGCCGTTGCCCCGGCGGCCGCGAAGACGGCTCCGAGAACGAGCCAGCCCTCCGCCGGATGGCTGCCCAGACAGAGCAGGGCGATCAGGGACGGGGCGACAGCGTTGGCGGCGCCGCGGCCGAGGGAGAAGAAGCCTTGGTACTGCCCGTGCATGCCCTCCGGCGCGAGGGAGAAGCTCAGCCCGAACGTGCCGGCCGACAACCAGAGTTCGCCGAAGGTGAGCGCGACGGCGAAGAGCAGCAGCAGAACCGTCGCCGGCGGGCCGGGCATCCCGCCGGTGAAGGCCATCAGCGCGCACGCGGCGAACAGGGCGAGTCCCGCGTTGCGGCACATGCGGGCGGCCCTGCCGTCGTCCTCGGCGCCGCGGCTGAACCGTATCTGCAGGCAGATCACCATCACCGTGTTGACGGCGACGATGCCAGAGACCAGGACCGGCGGTGCCTCGGTGTGCCGGAGAACCCACAGCGGCACGGCGAACGACAGCACCTGCGCCTGCAGGGACAGCACCCCGCAGATGAACGTGACGGCCGTGTACCGCCGGTCGCGCAGCACCTGCCGGCCGGAACCGGCGCGCTCGGCCTTCCCGGCCGGCCGGGTCCCGGCCGTCCGCAGCCACCACAGCGGCACCGCCGCTCCCGGATAGGTCAGCGCGGTGCACCACAGCAGGGCCATGTACCCGGCCTCGGTGTCGGCCTGGATGACCAGCGCGGAGGCGGCGGCGCCGATCGTGATGCCGACGTTGGTGACCACCCGCAGATGGGCCCGTAGCCGTACCCGCTCGGCGCCCTCCCCGACCGTGGCGACCAGGGCGCCACGGGCCGCGGTGCTGCCCTGTTCGGCGAGGAGGAAGACCAGGATCAGCGCCAGGAACGCCGGGAAGGAGCGGGCGAGGGCCAGGGCGGCCATGGTGGCGAACTGCACGCCGAGCAGGACGGTGTAGATCCGCCGGGGCCCGAACCGGTCCGCCAGTCCGCCCAGCGGCACGGCGCCGGCCAGCGCCACGATGCCGGCGGCGGTGAGGCCGGAGGCGACCTGGTGCACGGGCAGTCCGACGACCCGGGTGAAGAACAGGGTGCTGGTGGTGAGGTAGAGCCCGCTGCCGACGGTCTTGACCAGCCAGGACACGGCGAGCAGGCGGGGTTCGCCGGGAGCCGGGAGGGAGGCGCCGACCAGGGCTCGCGCCCGGCTCGGCCGGTCTGTGCGGGCGGGCGCGGTCATACCGTGGGCACCGCCGTCTCGTGCAGCCGCCCGATGAACGCCTCCGCGGCCGTCTCGTCCGCGCAGGTGAAGTACGCCTCCAGATGCCCGGGGCTCGCGCACTCCTCGGGCGTCAGCACCTCCAGGACTCCGGGGAGGGCCAGCACCCGCTCCCGCAGGCCCGGCAGCGCGGGCAGTCTGCTGCGGCCGGTGGTGTCCGGGCGCGGTGCCCGGTCCGGCCGGCTGGGCGGTTCGCCGGTCGAGACCCGGACGAACTCCTCCCACAGGTCCACCCCGAAGGCGTGCCACCACATGCGCGAGATGCCCGCGCCTCCGGGCCGTATGGCCACTTCGCCGATGACCGGGCCCGTCCCGGTGCGGAACACCTCGAGGTGCGTGACCCCGAACGGCAGGCCGAGCGCGGCGACCACCCGGCGGTGCAGGTCCAGCACTTCCCGCGAGAACGGGTCCGTCTGGTCGGCCACGTACCCGCTCTTCAGGTGCGGTGCGACGCGCAGGGGCGGCAGGAAGTAGCGGGAGACGGCCGCGCGGGCCACCTCACCGGCATGGACGACGCCGTCGCAGTGGTACTCGTGCGTGAACCGCACCAGGCGCTCCACCTGGACGGGCAGCCGCCGGTCCGCGAGGTCGGCGAAGTCACCGGCCCCGTGCCGCTCGCCGAACTCCTCGGGGGAGTCGACGCGGTAGGTGCACTTCGAGGCGGCGCCGAACACCGGCTTGATCATGACGGGCCAGCCGGTGTGCTCCGCCGCCCGGGGTACGTCGTCGACCGTGGCGGCCTGGGCGTAGTCCGTCACCGGGAGCCCGGCGGCCAGCAGCCGGTCCTTCATCGCCCGCTTGTGGGCGCCCCACAGGGAGGGCCCGAAGCCCGGTCCGGGTACCCCGAGCAGCGAGCGGACCAGGCCGGCCGCCGGCACGCTCTTCTCGGTGGCCGCGACGACGTGGTCCAGAGGTCCGTGTGCGGCGAGGTCGTACGCCGCCTGCTCGACCTGGGTCAGGTCGGCGAAGTCGTCGACGTACGCCACTTCGAGGCCCCGGTACAGGTCGGCGTAGACCTTGCGGGTCATGACACGGACGGTCAGGTCCGGTCGACGGGCCAGGGCCGCGATGACCTCGGGCTTGTCCGAGTTGAGCAGGAGCACCTGCCGGGTCACTTCTTCTCCGTGGGTGGTGGGGTGTGGTGGTGGGTGACGGTGGCGGCGGCCTCGTCGACGACGGCCCAGGCGGGGGAGGGGCCCCGGTCCGGGGCACACGCGGTGACGGAGCCGACGTTGACGACGTAGCGGCCGTCGGCCGCCAGCGGGATCGGCTCCCCGAACCGCACGGGCAGGCGCTCCACCCGCACCGGACCGGTGCCCTGCGGCCACAACCGGTACAGCGCGCTGCGGTGATGGTGGCCGTGCACCAGCGCGCGCCCGGGGAAGTCCGCGTCGGCCGGGCACCACAGCCCGGGCTCCAGTTCGCGCCAGGGCAGCGGATGGCCGTGGCAGTACAGGGCGAAGTCGGTGCGGTGCTCCAGGGGGGCGTCCACCAGGGGGCGGGTCCAGCCGGGCAGGTCGGGACGGGGCACCAGCGCGCGGATCCGCTCCTCCTGGTTGCCCCGCACCAGCCGTACCCCGTCGAGGAGCCGGGCGAGTTCCGGGTCCGCTTCGAAGACGTCGGCGGGCCGGCCGCCATACGCGTATCCGGCGACCTCCCGCTTCCCGACCCGGCACTCGAAGACGTCACCGAGGCAGACCACCTGGTCCACCTCCTGCTCCCGGATCCCCTCCAGGACGGCCCGCAGCCGCGCGGTGTCCCCGTGGATGTCGGTCACGACCGCACGGCGCACCGCGCTCACTCACCCGTTTCGATCTGCACCCGGGCCGCCAGCCCCGCGCAGACCCGGGCCGCGTCCACCGAGTCCGTGCCGTCCGCGATGACGTACCCGGCGCGGTCCCGGGAGCTGCGCACCGGGTGGACCTCATCGCCGACCGCGACGTCCAACCGGATCTCGGCGGTGGTGCCGGCGGTGTCGGGCAGGGTGAGGCGCCGGACCGTGCCGGGCGGCGGGATGAGGAAGCGGATGGCCGCTCCCCGGCGCGGGACGGGCGGCTCGGCGGGCGGCGGGAGCAGCCCGAGCGGACAGCCGGCGGTGAGGGCCACCACGTCCAGGCCGTACGCCCGGCGCAGCAGTTCACGGATCTTGTCCCCGCCGATGCGGTTGTGTGACTCGAGGATCCGCGGGCCCCTGCCGGTGACCTTGACCTCGGTGTGGGCGGGGCCCTCGGTGAGGCCCACGGTGTCCAGGAAGGTGTGGACGAGTGTGGTGACCTCCGCCAGGACGGGTGCGGGCAGGGCGCTCGGCTGGCTGTGCCCCATCTCCACGAACGAGCTGCCCACCAGCTTGTCGGTGACCGCGAGCACGGTGTGCTTCCCGTCGTGGGAGAAGCTCTCCACACTGATCTCGGGCCCGTCGAGGTACTCCTCGGCGATCGGCCGCGTGCCGCCGGCTCTCCTGAACGCCTGCCACACCTCCTCGGCGGCCGGCGGCCCGGCCACCCGGAAGACGGCCTGACTCGCGGTCCCGGCCGCGGGTTTGAGGATGACCGGTCCGCCCGTCGTACGGCAGAACGCGGCGAGGTCGCCCGCGTCGCGCGGGGCGGCGGTGCGCACCGGGCTGACGCCGCGGGCGTTGAGGAGTTCGCGCATGCGTTGCTTGTCCTGCAGCAGACGCACGGTGTGCAGCGAGTTGCCGGGCAGGCGGAGCCGCTCGGCGACCGCGGCCGTCGGCAGCAGGCCGCGCTCGGTCAGTGACAGCACCCGGGCGAAGGGGCGCTCGGCGTGCAGCGGCGCCAGCGCCGCGTACAGCGCGTCGGTGTCGGTCAGGTCCACGGCGAGGGCCGCGTCGGCCTCCGCGGCCACCGGCGGCGCGGGCTGCGCCGCATCGTGCACGAAGACCGTCCCTATGCCCAACGCGCGTGCCGCGCGCACCAACTGGGGGGTGCCCGCGAGCACCGCGACACGCGGTGTCGCGGTGCTCGCGGGCACCTGCTGCCCGGAGGTCATGCCACGGGCTCCGGCTGTGCTTCCACGGCGTTCCCCGGAGCCACCGCGTCAGGGTCTCCGAAGCGCTCCTTGAGGTAGGCGATGATGTCGGCGTTCTCCCGCAGCCTGCCCGGGATGACGGTGGCGCCGTCCACCAGGGCCGGGATGAACTTGCTGCCCGTGGTGCGGATCAGCTCGTGCCGCTCCTCGCGGGGCTTGGGCACGTTGATGTTGATGTAGGAGACCTGGAGCCGGGTGAGCAGTTCGCGCACCGGCTTGCAGTCCGGGCAGGTCTCGCGCTGGAACAGGACGAGCATCAGTGGCCCTCCTCGTGGAACGTACGGATGATCTCGCCGACGCCGGAGCCCGGTGTGAACGTGTGGCCCAGGTCCAGCAGGGCCATCTCCAGGGCGCCGAAAATGCCACTCAGGTCGAGAGCGTCGGCCGCGCCCACGTGCCCGACCCGGATGAGCTTGCCCTTGAGATGCGCCTGGCCGCCGGTCATCGTGACGCCGTACGAGGCGGACAGCGTCTTCAGCAGCTTGCCGGTGTCGATGCCCTCGGGCGCGAGGGCCGAGGTGATGACGTGGCTGCGCCGGTGCGGGGCCTGCACGAAGGTGGTGAACCCGAGCTTCAGCAGGCCGCGTTCCGCCGCCCGGCCCAGGACGGCGTGCCGCCTGCGGAAGGCGTCCATGCCCTCCTCGTCCAGCATCTTCAGTGATTCGTGCAGCGCGAACAGCAGGGACACCGCGGGGGACGAGGACGACATCGGGTAGAAGTGCCGCAGCCGCTCGAACGACCAGTAGTAGTTCGGCCCGCTGGACCGCTCGACCGCCGTCCACGCCTTGTCGGACAGGGCGACGAAGGCGAGCCCCGGCGGCAGCATAAAGCCCTTGTGGGACGCGGCGAGGACCACGTCCAGGCCCCACGCGTCCATCTCCAGTGGGTGGACCAGCAGGCCGCTGATGGCGTCGACGACCACGACCACGTCGGTGTCGCGGAAGATCCGCCCGATCGCCTCGACGTCGTTGAGCGCACCGGTGGAGGTCTCGCTGTAGACGACGAACGCGCCCCGGATCTGCGGGTGTTCACCGTACGCGGCCGCCACCCGTTCCGGGTCGGCGCTGGTGCCCCAGGCGCTCTCGACGACGTGCGCCACGAGACCGTAGGACGCGCAGATCGCCTGGAAGCGCTCGCCGAAGTAGCCGTTGGAGACGACCAGGACTTCGTCGCCGGGCGAGAAGCAGTTGGCGACCGCGGCCTCCATCGCGCCGGTCCCGGAGGAGGCGATGGTGTAGACGGGGGCGCTGGTGCCGAACAGCGGGGGCAGGCCGCCGCTGATCTCGTGGATCAGCTGCTCCATCTCGGTGGAGCGGTGGTGGATGATCTCGCGGGCCCCGGCCAGCAGCAGACGCTGTGGCACTTCGGTGGGCCCGGGTGTGGCCAGCCGCAGCTTCACTGGCTGTCCTCCTTGACTCGGGTGTCCTGAACGCGGGTGTCGTGCGTGGTGGTCGCCGTCCCCCGGGGCGCGTCGACGAAGACGCGCCGGGTGGCGGGCTTGAGGTCGAAGTCGAGGAGCACGACGCGGTGGCTCGGCGACATGGCCAGTCGGCCGTCCCTGAAGGGGACGAGCAGACTGGTGCCGAGCAGCGACGACTTCAGGTGGGAGAAGCCGTTGGGGTCGGCGGTGGTCAGCTCGTGCAGATAGCGGCTGCCGTCGGCGGGGGACTCCGGAGCGATCCGCTCCAGGGCGCGCAGCAGGTCCTGCACGGCACCCGGCTCGTAGCGCATCACGGTGAGTCCGATGGTGCTGCCGTGCGCGAACACCCCGGCGAGCCCGTCGCCCGTACCGTGCTCCTGCAGAGCGGCGGCGATCCGGTCGGTGAGGTCGTAGTGGGAGTTGAGGCCGGTGCTCTCCACCGTCAGCTCGATCACCGGGCCGCCTCCGCGGGCCCGCCGATCGCCTGCGGCACGTTGTCGGCCGTCAGATCACCGGGACCGGTCAGTGTCCAGGCGGGCACCCCGGCCAGCACGTCGGTGATGCGGCCGACCCGCTCGGAGTGGTCGGCGCGGTGGTCGTCGAGGTAGTGGTGCCAGCCGGCGTTGGCGCCGTCGAACGCCGACTCCACGTTGGCGTGCAGCACTGCGGCGTGCTCCTGGCGGCTGCCGGTCAGCGGCTCGACGACCGTACGGTCACCGGGGCCGATCGCCGGATGCAGGATCGCCGCGACCGGCACCCGCACACCGACCGGGCCGCTCGGGAAGCGGTCCCGGAACGGCAACGGGTCCACCGCGAACTTGCCCACCGGCGAGAACGCGTGCCCCTCGGCGGGCACGTACCCGTCCCCGATGCCGGCGATCTCCCTCAGCCCGGGGTACTTGGCGACCGTGCCGTAGCCCAGGTGCGGGTAGTCGGGCCAGCCGGCCGCGACGACCGATCCGTCCGGCAGCTCGTGCAGCACGGTCTTGTCGCCGCTGAGCACCTGGTAGCCGAAGTGCTCCACCAGCTCCAGCAGCACGGTGCTCTTGCCGGCCCCCCCCCTTCGCGCCGGTCACCAGCACGACCTCGCCGTCCCGGTAGGCGGCGGTGGCGTGCAGCACCGCGGCGCCGGTGTTCTCCTGGTGCTTCAGCACCAGGTCGCGCACCAGCTCGACGAGGTCCATGTGCCCGCCGGCCCCGAGCGTCACGTCGATCACCCGGGCGGTGCGGTCGAAGACGAAACGGGTGCCCGTCTTGGTGCACTCCACGTACTCGCGGCCGTCCACCATCGCCCGCCGGGCGGGCACGGTGAAGAACGCGCTGGCGCTCTTGCGGAGGTAGATGTCCTCCTGTGCGGTCCCCGCCGGAGGCGCGAGGCGCTCCGGGTCCGGGGCGTGCACGCGAAGGGTCGCGACGGGCTCGCGGCCGCTCTCGTCGGGCTTGGCCTCCTCGGCGACCAGATGCGTGGCGAGGAAGGCCAGCGCGTCCTCGATGCCGGCGTCGGGCGCCACCACCAGGTCGAGGTGGGTGCCGTGGAAGTCCAGCCGCAGGGCGGTGGGGTGGGTGGTCACTGTGCTGCCTCCGCGAGTTCGCGTCCCAGGGACTCGTAGCGCTCCTGCTGCTCCAACATCTGGGGCATGCGCTGCAGGTCGAAGACCTCCTTGAGCGGGGCGAGATCGGACTCCACGTTCAGGGTGGTGCCGTCCCGCATGATCTGGGTGAGCGTCTCCCGCATGGCCCGGATCGAGCTGCGCAGCGCCTGGTTGGCGTAGATCGCCATGGCGAAGCCGCGCTGCTCCAGCTCCTCGACGGTGACCTGGTGGTAGGTGGTCGGCACGACGATCACCGGGAGGTCGCCGCGGTAGGCCTCGCGGAAGGCGAAGACCTCCTCCGGGTCCCTGCGCTTGGAGTGGATGAGCAGGGCGTCCGCCCCGGCCCGCTCGTAGACGTCCGCCCGGCGCAGCGCCTCGGCCATGCCCTGACCGGAGATCAGTGCCTCCAGACGGGCCACGACGGCCATGTCCCTGCGCGTCTCGACGGCGGCCCGGATCTTGCCCGCGAAGTCGTCCAGCGGGGCGAGGTCCTGATTGCCTTCGATGAAGCTGTTGAGCTTGGGGAACTGCTTGTCCTCGATGCACACGCCGGCGACGCCGCGCGCTTCGTAGGAGCGCACCATGTGGATGACGTTGTTGACGTTGCCGAACCCGGAGTCGCAGTCCGCGAGGACCGGGATGTCCACCGCGGTCGCGAGGCCGGCCGCCGCGTCGAGGCAGTCGCCCATGGCGAGGATGTTGGCGTCGGGCACGCCGGCCGTGGCGGAGATCTCCAGTCCACTGGACCAGACGACGTCGAAGCCTGCCTCCTCGGCGAGCCGTGCGCTGAGCGGGCTGTGCGAGCCCATGGCCCGGGTGAGCCGTGGGGCGGCGAGCGCGTCCCTCAGCCGCTGTGCCGCGCTGGGCGTGCGGTCGTCCTGCTGGGGCGGTCGGCTCTCGGTCATGCGTCCCCTCCTGGGGTCTGTGCGGCCGCTTCGGTCCGCGCTGCTGGTGCTGCTTGCGCTTGCCGCGCTGCCTGCGCCGCTCGCGCGGCCGATGCGGCCAGTTCCCGGCACACGTCCTCGACCGTCTCGTCGAGGACCTTGCGCGGCTGTGCGGCACCGATCCGCCGCCCGACCTCCCACGGGTCGAGCCCGTGGTGGGCGCTGATCTTCTCGATGCGGTCCTGGAAGTAGAAGTGGTGGTCGTTGATCCCTGCGGCGATCTCGGCCCGGCCCACCGTCATGGGGCGCGGCAGCACCCGCTCGGCCACGTACTCGGCGGCCTCGCAGACCAGCGGCAGATCGGCGTGGGTGGCGTACCTGGGCCACGCGGTGAGGAACGCCACGGCCTGCTCGGTGGCGAGGTTCCCGGCGCCCCTGGCCATGGCGCACAGCGAGGCGTCCAGCCAGCTCACGCCCGCGTCCAGACCGGCGACCGCGTTGGCCGCGGCCAGGCCCAGGTTGTTGTGGGCGTGGATGCCGAGCGGAGTCGGCAGCCGCTCGGCCAGCAACCCGACGCGGCGGCGGACGTCGTCCGGGGTGAGCGCGCCGAAGGAGTCGGCGATGTAGAAGACGTCCGGCGCTTCCGCCGCCACGACCGCGGCGACCTCGCGCAGTTGCGCCTCGGTGGTGTAGCTGACGGCCATCAGGTTGACGCCGACCTTGAGGCCGAGCGCCCGGACGGCGCGGACGTACTCCGGGACGCCGTCGATGTTCCACGGGTAGGCGGCGATGCGCACCAGGGACACCGGGCTGTCGGGCAGGTCGTCCAGGGCGTTCGTCGGGCACACGGTGGGTACGACCATCACGGCCAGCTCGGCGTGCGAGACGTCGGGCAGCGCCGATAGGTACTCGGGCGTGCAGTGCGCCGACGGTCCCGCGGTCGCGCTGGCCCTGCTGCCGGAGCCGCCGCGGTAGCCGACCTCGATGACGTCGACGCGGGCGGCGTCCAGGGTGCTCACGATGGTGCGGACGTCGGTGGCGGAGAACTGCCAGTCGTTCTGGTTCCCGCCGTCGCGCAGGGTGCAGTCGAGCAGGACCGGATTGACGCTGCCCGTCCGGGGCGCGTCGGCACGGGTCGTTCCAGGCGCGTTCACAGGACTCCTTCCACCTGGGCCGCCGGATCGGCCAGTTGGGCGCGGAAGCGTTCCACCAACTCCTGCGGCGTCTGCTCGACGCGCCTTCCGGCGGGGTGGCTGCGTGGCGCGCAGCGGATCCGCACCAGCGTGGGCGTGCCGGTCAGGTCCAGGGCCGCCAGCTCGTCGAGGTCCCGCACGGTGTGGGCGGCGGCATAACCGGCCGCGAGGGCCATCGCCGCCGGGTCGCCGAGGGCGGCGGTGCGCTGGCCGCCGGTGCTCTCGTGGGCTCCGTTGTCGAGGACGACATGGAGCAGGTCCGGACGGTGCTCGGCGATCATCGGCAGACAGCCCGGGTTCATCGCGAACGAGCCGTCGCCGTCCAGCACCAGCACCCGGCGGTCCGGGTGGGCCAGTGCGATGCCGAGCCCGATCGGCGCGGCCATGCCCATGGAGCCGACCAGATAGAAGTGGTTGGCGCGATCGCGGATGTTGTACACGTCGCGCGTGATGAAGCCGCAGGTGCTCACCGTCAGGGCGGTGGACTCCCGCTCCAGCAGTGCGCCCAGGGCGTCACGGATGTCCAGCATCGCTCAGATCCCTTCGCGGACGATCAGTACGGCGGTGCTCCGGCCGGAGTCGTGCAGCTTGAGGAACTCCTCCACGGAGTCCTCGGGGTGTTCGTTGTCCAGCACGGTCCAGGGCAGGCCGAACACGTCGAGCAACCGGGTCAGTTCACGGCCGATGACGTCGTGTTCGACCGCGTCCTTGCCGTCGTGACCGCGCCAGCTGACCACGATCGGCAGGTGGACGTCGTAGATGAGGTTGAACGAGGTGAGGACGTTGAGCGAGTAGCCGAGGCCGGAGTTCTGCATGAGGACCACGGGTCTGGCGCCCGCCACGGCGAGCCCTGAGGCGACTCCGAGGGCGCTGTCCTCACGGGGCGCCGGCAGGTACGTGATCGGGATGCCGGGTCGTTCCAGGATCCGGAAGAAGCCCTTCAGGAGGGAGCACGGCACCCCCGTGAAGTGTGTGTGACCAGCGCGCGTGAGGGCTCTGAACACGGCCTCCGCGACGGCTCCGTCGGGTTTCGTGGGGGGAGATGAGTCATGGGTGTGCATGTGGTTCCAGGAGGTTCGTGTGAGGTGGACCGCGATGGACAGGTCCTGGGCGTGAGGGCGGGCCGGGGATCGGTGGGCTGCGGGTGCGCAGCTGGTGCTCTGGCCGGAAGGGTTTGCCTGGTGCGCGGCGTCCGGCGTGGTGCGTCGCACGGCGGAGGATCGTCCTCGTACCGGGCGTACTCGGACGACTGCGACAACGCAGCGAAGTGCCGTGCCGGGCGCCGCGAACCGGTGAACCTTTCCGGCCAGAGCACCAGGTCCGCGGCGGCCTGAGCAAGGCCCGAAAGATGTCGCAGGCCCGCCGGCGGGCCGGGTGGGCCCGCGGGTTCGGCCGTGCGTTGACCTGGCGGCGATGGTGACGGAGCCAGGCCGGCGGCGAAGGGGTCACCGACGGTGACCGCTCAAGAAGAGCTGAGCAGCTTCTCGCCTTCGGTGATACCGACTGCGGGCCGCGTCCGGCGGGGTCGGAGCATACCGACCAGGATGCCGACGACCACGAGGGCGGAAGCGAACACCGTGGTGGATGTGACGCGTTCGCCCTGGTAGATCCAGGCCGTCAGGATGCCGAACACCGGCACGAACAGGGAGAACGGCGCGACCGTCGTGGCATCGTAGGTGCGCATCAGATAGCCCCAGGCCGCATACCCGAAGAGGGTGGCCATCCAGGCGACGTACAGGGCCGCGGCGACTCCGGAGAAGCCGATGTGGCGCAGCGCGTCCAGGTCCCGCCCCACACCTTCCAGCGGAAGGGAGAGCAGGGCCAGTGGGAGGGGCGGAATGACACTGACCCACACCATGAAGCGGAACATGTCCGGCGGACTCGCCTTGCGCATGGCGATGTTGGAGAGCCCCCAGCAGGCCCCGGCCCCGACGACGAGCAGGAAGCCGGCGATCGGCCAGCCCTCCCCGGACTCCAGGGCGACCAGCAGGATTCCCGTCGCGGCGATCAGCATGCCGACGATCTGCATTCTCCGGGGTCGTTCCCGCAGCAGCGCAAAGGCGAAAAGCATGGTGAAAACCGCTTGTCCCTGCAGTACGAGAGACGCGATTCCGGGCGGCAATCCGACGTGCATACCGACGAAGAGCAGGCTGAATTTCATGATGCCCAGTACGACACCCACGGCGATAACCCATCGCCAGGGCACCTGCGGCCGACCCACGAAGAAGACGGCCGGCAATGCAGCCAGCAGAAATCGCAGGGCGGAGAACAACAGCGGGGGAAAAGCTTGCAGTCCGACGTCGATGACGACGAAATTCGCTCCCCAGATCGCTGCTACCAGCAGGGCCAAGGCAACGTGGACGGGCTTCATCCCTTCTCCCGTCCCTGTGTGATGTGCATGGACCCATCAGAGCAGGGGTCGAGGCCAGTGCCTAGCGCGAGTTGCTTAAGGGGAGGGATTAGCATCGCTTCATGCTTGATCTTGGTCGCCTGCGGGCGCTGCACGCCGTCGCCGCCCACGGCACCATCACCCGGGCCGCCGCGGCCCTGGGGTACACCCCCTCGGCGGTGTCGCAGCAGATCGCCAAGTTGGAGCGGGAGACGCGCACCGACCTCCTGGATCGGCAGGCGGGCAGGGTGACCCCGTCGGGACAGGCGCTCGCCCAGGCCGCGTCCGAGGTCTTCGCCATCCTGGAGCGGGCCGAGGCGGACCTGGAGGAGCGGCGCGGGATACCCCACGGAGAGGTGGTGCTGGCGGCCTTCCCGACCGCGTGCCGCGGGTTCGTCGCGGAGGCCGTCGCGGAGCTCGTGCAGCGGTACGAGGGGCTGGAATGCCGGCTGGTCGAGATCGATCCCACGCGTGCGGTGGCCATGGTGGCGCAGGGGGAGGTGGACCTGGCCGTGGTCCACGACTGGGACAACGCCCCGCTGGACCTGCCCACTTCGCTGGCGGAGGCCGCGATCGGCGAGGACTTCGCGGACATCGTGCTGCCCGGCGGTCACCGGCTGGCCGACCGGGAGGTCCTGGTGTCGGAGGACCTCGCGGACGAGCGGTGGATCAGCCAGGGGCCGGGCGCCATGTGCCACCGGTGGCTCCTGGAGACGTTCGGCGCCCAGGCCACGATCGCGTTCCAGATGGAGGAGTACGCGTCGCAGTTGGCTCTGCTGCGGGCTGGGGTCGGGGTGGCGCTGCTGCCCCGGCTGGGGCGGCCCGAACTGCCGCCGGGTGTGCGGGCCGTGCCGCTGCGACCAGCCCCCGCGCGCCGGGTCACGGCCGTGTGGCGCCGCCGGTCGGGGCAGCGGCCGGCGATCGTGGTCGCCCTCGACGCGCTGCGCGGGCACTGGGGTCGCTGATTCCGGCGGAGCTGTGCGTGGCAGGGTCGTGAGCGACGGGTCCGGGAGTGGCGGGGCCGCGAGCCGCAGTTCACATTCCGAGATGACCTGTTGACATTCCGTGGCCACATGCCCAACAGTGATGATCATGAATTGATAAACGGGGAGCAAGCAAACGGGGGCCGGCACGCCACTTGCGTCCATCGTAAGCGTGCTGCTTAGTCGAACCTTTTCATGTCTCTGCGGCGTGTTGTCTCGCCGTGCTCCGGCATGCTTCGGATCCGCAAGTCCGGGCCCGCATGTCCAAATTGCCTTTATTTTCTCCCCGCCCAAAGGGATCTGACGAGAGGAATGTGTCGACGATGCCGACAGGCGTGCTCGAAAAGCCGTTGCAGGAGTTCGACGAGTTGCGGAACCAGGCTCTGCGGGACTTGCGGGAGGTGATGTCCGCGGAGAATTACGCGGGTGCCGTGCGCTGCGCGGTCCGGCTGCACGCCGAGTTGCCGGACAAGTCGCAACTGGAGCGCAACGTGGTCCTCGTCGCCTACGGCGGCGGCAAGGACAGCTCCTACACCCTGGCCTTCGTCAGGGCGATGCAGCTCATCCTGTCCCAGATCCACGGATCGACCTTCCGCATGCGGGTGGCCACCAACCGCCACGCCGGGATGCCGCGCGCGGTGATGGAGAACATCGACCGCGCCTACCGGGCGCTCGACCTGTTCGGGGACCCGGAGTGCGAACTCCTCCTCATCGACGGCCGGCAGATCAAGACCTTCGACGTCGACGAGCCGCAGGCGGCCGACGTCATACAGCGCAACCGGCTGGACATCCTGATGACCGGCCACCGCACGGCCGGCGACGCGCGCCCGACCTTCTGCAACGCCTGCAACCTGTCCATGGTGAACTCCTTCGGCCTCGCCGCCGGCCACGACGGGGGCGTCGACCTGATCATCACCGGGGACTCGCGGGAGGAGCAGCGTGACTACTACCTGTGGGTGTCCCGGCTGGCCCGCAAGTTCGGACTCCAGCCGGAGCCGGGTGAACGCCGTGGCTTCAAGGGCTTCCTGAGCGCGCTGAACAACATCTCGCAGGCCTACTTCACCGACATCCACGGCGACGCGACGTCCGACCTCGTCGCCGAGCACGCGATCACCACCGACGTCCGCACGGGGCTGCAGTTCTTCTCCATCTACGACGACACCGCCTACGCCTCGGGCGACCATTGGGAACTGCTCACGCAGTTCCTCCAGTTCACCTTCGACGACCTCGCCTTCAGCTTCACCGAGTCCGACTGCGGCAACCCCGCCCTGATGGCCCACCTGCGCGCCCTCAAGGCCGAGCGGTGCCACGGCCGGACCTACGCCGAAGGTCTGGGCGAGTACGTCGAGTTCGCCGTGTCCCTCATGCACAAGAAGGAGTTCCCGCCCCAGCTCGTCGCCCTGGTCCGCGAGCGGTACGACGGCGAGGGCGGCGCCGAGCGGATGCGGGCGGCCATGGACGCCTACGCGCTGGACGCGTACGGACTCACCGAGGAACACCTCGTGACCATGGTCCACGCCCCCTTCACCGAGAAGGGTGTCAGGCTCGAGCAGTTCCTGCGGGCGGAGCAGCCCGGCCTGGTGGCCGACGACGTGCACGCCCTGCTCGGCGGAGCGCGGGCCGACGCGGCGCTCGCCGCCGACCTGGAGCGGATCAGCGGACTGACCGTGGACCAACTCCAGGTCCTCTACGGCTCCTCACTGCGGCTCCCGACGCTCATCCCGGGCAGCGGTGAACTCATCGACTCGATCCTCGACGGGGACCCGCACAAGCAGGTCATCCAGACCCGGCACACGGCGGACGGCCCGGTCGTCGCCGAGCTGATATCCGGACGGTGAACGTGCCGCACGACGACCCGTCGCCGCGGCCGGCCGGCGACTTCGTTCAACTCGGGGCCACGCGCGACGGCCTCGACCCGTATCTGGACTGTGCCCGAAGCCGCGGCATGCGGGCGGTCCTGGTGGAGACCGCGGCGTATCTGCGCTGGCGCGGGCTGCTCGGCCGGCAGCCCTTCGATCTGGAACTCCCGGTGGAGCGGCCCGAGGACCCCGAGCAGGTGCGGGCCGCCCTCGACGCGGCCGGCATCCGGCCCCGTCTACTCCTCACCGGCTTCGAACGCTATGTGTACGCGGCCTTCGAGGTGGCACGCGCCCTGCGGGTGGCGCCCTGGCCGCACGCGGGCATCACGTTCTCCCCACCGGACAAGGCACGGCAACGGGCGCTGCTCGTGAGCTCGGCGCCCTCCGTGCTCCAGCCCCGGTTCCTCACACTCGGGCTCCACGACGCCGAACGGGCCGACGACCTCGGCTACCCCCAGGTCGTCAAGCCCGTCGACGGCGGTGGCGGCCTGGGCGTCACGCTCGTGAACGACGCGGCGGGAGTACGCCGGGCCCTGGCGGACCTGCGGGACCGGCGCAACTACGGTGGCGGTGCCTTCGGCGCCGTCATGGCCGAGGAGTTCGTCAAGGGACCCGAGGTCTCGCTGCAGGGCGTCGCGGTCGACGGCCGGGCGCTGCTCCTGAGCGTGTGCGAGAAGATCACCGCGCTCGAGGAAGTGCCGGACGCACCCGCGCTCACCGGCTTCCGCGAGGTGGGCCACATCGCCACCCACGGCGCCGGCGCGGACGGCGAACTGCGCGAGCTCGCCGACCGCTGCCTGGCGGCCGTCGGATACTCCGAGGGCCCGTTCCACATCGACGTCCTGCAGGGTCCCGAGGGACCCGTCTTCGTCGAGATGGGATTCCGGCTGTCCGGCGGGGGACTGGTGGCGCTCGTCGAGCGGGCCACCGGGATCCGGTGGGCCGAACTGGTCTTCCAGGTCCAGCTGGATCGCACGTCCCCGGTGCTGCCCGCAGCCTCCGGTGGGGCGGCCGGCCAGGTCTCCGTCGTCTCGGACGAGGAACTGGCGGCCGCGAGGGCGCTGGCCGCCTCGGACCCCGGCATCGAGCTCGTGCCGTCGCCGCCCCCGCCACCGTACGACGAACTCAGCGCGGACGAACGTGAACTGCTCGCCTCCGACCTGTCGCGGCACATCGGCGCGAAAGCCCGGGTCGTGGCCGTGGGCGACGGTCCGACACAGGTCCGCGTCCTCCTGGAATCGCTCGTCGCCACCCGATTGCGAGGCTGATCCTCCCCATGTGCCGTCTCATCCTTGCTCAGGGCCGCTTCTCCGCCCAGGCGATGCTGGACGCGGCCGTCGCCATGAGCTGCGGCCGCACCGCCGACCACGACGGGCCCACGGACGTCCACCCCAACGGCTGGGGGGCGGTGTGGCGGGAGAGCGGGGCGCCGCACGGACTCGGCGTCCACCGGGACGTGCGCCCGCTCGGGGACAGCTGGCAGGAGTCACCGGTCGGGGACGTGTCGACCGACCTGCTCGCGATCCACGCGCGGCACGCGACGCTCTCCCGCAACCACGGGCCGGCGTTCACACACCCCCTGTACCGGGACGGCGAGTCCCCCTGGTACTTCATGCACAACGGGTTCCTGCCCACGGTCCACCGCCTGCTCGACCTGGAGTCGTCCGACTTCGACTCCCGCGAGTACTTCGACTACGTGATCCCCGCCGGCACCGAGGCACTCGACGCGGAGGGAACCCTGCGGCGGCTCGACGCCATCCCGCCCGGCGGCAGTTCGGGCAACGCCATCGCGATCAGCCCGCGGGCGGCCCACGTCATCCACTGGACGCCCCAGGGCGCCGGCTCACCGCGCTACTTCGGCATGCACCGGCTGCGAACCCCCGACCTGACGGTGATCGCCTCCGAGGTGATCCCCGACCTCGCGCCGGCCGACCAGTGGGAACCGCTCGCACCCCACACCGTTCACGCCTTCCAGTTCACCTCCGCCGAGACCGAACTCTCGTACACGTGAAGGAGATCGTCATGACACCCACCGGGTCCTGGTCGAGAGTCGTCGTCGACGCGAGCGCCGGCCGTCCGGACGCCGGCCTGCTGCGCCGGCTCGCCGAGGGGGACATAGCCGTCGTCGTCCTGCGCAACCTGTTGCCCGCGGAGGCCTTCACGGACAATCTGGAGCGGGTCGGCAAGCTCTTCGCCAACGCGTCCACGACCGCCTACGCCAACGGCAGCCTGACCACCATCGGTCCCTACCTCGCCAAGTACCTGGCGGAGCCAGGGGCCTACTTCACCGAAGCGGAGCAGGCCAAGACGATGCTCGACGAGGTCGGGTTCGACCTCAACGAGCAGGTCCGCTCCGCCCTGTGCGAGGCCTTCGGGCTCGACTCGATGGAACCGGCCCGGGAGTCCGACGGCCGGGACTACGCCGCCTCGGTCGTCCGCATCCACGCCGACGGCGTGCGCAACCCCCTGCACAACGACAACATCATGCGCGACGCCGAGGGCACCGGCCTGGTCCTGGCCGACCTCGCCTACCAGCTGAGCTGTGTGGTGTGCCTTCAGGAGTGCGACGAGGGCGGTGAGCTGCGCATCTACCAGCACGCCTGGGAACCGGCCGACGAACGGTACAAGATCGCCGGCGGGCTCGGCTACGACGAGGCCCGTGGTGGACGGCCACCCGTGCCACGAGTTCAAGCCGCAGGCCGGCGACGTCTACCTGATCAACCCGACCCGCTACCACTCCATCGAGCGGGTCGGCGGCTCCGATCGGCTGACCATGGGATTCTTCTTCGGCTTTGCCGACAACCAACTGGACTCCGCGATGGTCTGGGGATGAGCGACACACTGATTCAGCCCGCTACCGCCGACCGCACCGCACGCGCTCGTCTCCTCGACCTCCTCACCGTCCACAACGCCCGCTTCCGACGGATCGAGCACGCGCCCGAGGGCAGGACCGACCTGGCCAGCGCCCTGCGCGGGCATCCGGTGGAGCAGGCGGCGAAATGCATCGTCGTACGGGTGAAGGTGACCAAGAAGAGCTCCCACTACGTCCTGGCCGTCGTGCCCGGTGACCGTCGGGTCGACCTGGGCAGGATCCGGGAGCTGTGGGAGGCACGGGACGCGTCCTTCGCCGACCGCGCAACCGCCGAGCGCCTGTCCGGCTGCGTCAGCGGTGCCATCGTGCCCTTCTCCTTCGATCCCGCGCTGGAACTCGTCGTCGACCCGGCCCTGCTGGAACACGAGGAGATCTTCTTCAACGCGGCCGACCTGGACCTGTCCGTGGCCCTGGACGTGCGCGACTACCTACGGATAGCGGAGCCCCGCACCGAGGCCATCGCGGAGCGGGCCGCCGTTCTCGCCGACTGAACCGAAGCCTGTGCCCCAGCCTGCCGTTGTGCCCCGTTTCGTCGAGGCACGACGGCAGGCGCCGCAGCGGACGCCCCTTGCACCCCGATCGAGGTCCCGGGGGTCAGAACGGGTGGCCGCAGGCCCGGCAGACGTTGCGGAGGTCGGGGCACCAGGCCCCGCAGCCGGGGCATGCCTTGAGTGCCGGTGCGCGGGTGATACGGGCGACGGTGATGACCACGGGGGCGACTCCAGCATGGGCACCCCCGCATCGGGGTGCGTCGTCGACAAGGTCTCGGCGGGTGTGAGCGGCATGCGGTACCCGCAGCCGGGATGTTCACCCGCATGCCGGCGCGCTATCACGATGGCATGCTTCATCACCCTGCCCACGGCGGTCGCCCGTATACCGCGCCCGGTCAGTGGTGAAGGGCGCGTCGTGCATCGTTTCGACCACCCGTGCGCCCTCCGCGGACCGGTTCACCACCGGCAGCCGCCTCTCATGGCGACGCGCCGGGTGCTACGGCGGGGCCTTCGTGCTCGCCGACACCGTCGAACAGGCACCGCACGCGACGAGCGCGTCCGCCGGGTAGGACCTCCGGTGTTCACCCGCGGCCCCAGGGCGTCGGTCAGTTTCGGAATCGCACTGCGGAGGTGTGGAGCGGTGGCCGACACCTCACACGGGGACGGCCGGGGCGGTGGGCTGTCCACGATGTCGCACGGAAACGGCGCGTCGGGTGCGGCGTGGCGTCGGGAACTCGGCGCCTACTCCGTATAGCGAGGTCCTGGAGCACCTCGCGCCGCGCCGGACCGCGCCGGAGCGGGCTTCTCCGTGGCCGCGCCCCCGCCGTCTCCAGTGTCGATTCTCCATGAGGAGTACCCCGTGGCACGTCCCACCGGATCCGCCGTCCTCGCCCTGGCGCTGGGCGTCACGAGCGTGGCGCTGCCCGCCCACGCCGCCACCGCCGGCCAGTCGGCCGTCGTCTCCCAGGACTGCGCCTCGGGCGGCCGGATCCAGGAGACCGTCGTCAACGACACCGCGCAACCGACCACGTTCACCGTGGACTGGCCGGGCACGGGCACGTGGTCCGCGCGGGTCGCCGCGCGCGACAGCGGCCACTTCTCCTTCTCCAAGCCCTCCGGCACCGCCTACACCCTGCACACCACCACCCCTCAGGGCTACGACGACACCGTCGGCGGCACCCTGGACTGCTCCACGGCCCTGCACGCCCTGGTCAGCATGGACTGCCCGCGCAACGCGGACGGATCGGCACCCGCGGCGCACCGGTTGCGGATGACGCTCGACAACCGCACCGCGGGCGCCCCTACCTTCTCCGTCGCCTGGCCCGGCCGATCCGGTTCCCCCTGGACGGTCACCGTGCCGGCCATGTCCGGCGACACCAGTCTGCTCTGGACGGTCCCCAACGGCACCCCGTACACCTTCGACACCACCGCCGGCTCCTGGAGCCACCACGAGTCCGGGACCGCCACCTGCGGGACCGCCCCCGGGACCCCTGGTATGAACGCCCGGTCCCTGCTGACCACGGGCACGATCATCACCGGCCTGAACGGCGCGGGCGGCCGGTACGACGGGACCGCGAAATCGGTGCGCATCCCCGCGCTGGCGGTCACCGGCTCCGGTACCGTCATCGCCACCATGGACGCCCGCGTCGACGGGAACTCCGACCTCGGCGGCGGCACCAACAACATCCAGATCGCCATGTCCCGCAGCACCGACGGCGGTGCCACCTTCACCGCCCCCGCGATCATCGCGCACGCGCCCACCACCGGCGAGGGTTACGGCGACTCCAGCCTGCTGGTGGACCGCACCACCGGCACCGTCTACTGCTTCTTCACCTACGCCCCGAAAGTCGGCGTCGGCTACACCGGCTCCACCGCCGGCGACACCACCGCGACGGCCACCACCAACACCCACATCCGCTACATCACCTCCACCGACGCCGGGGCGAGCTGGAGCGCCCCCGTCGACCTCAACCCGCAGGTGCGCCAGGCCGGCTGGGCGGGGATGCTCGCCGCCTCCGGGCACGGCGTCCAACTCGCGTCGGGCCGGCTGGCCCAGCCGATGGTCTACCACGACGCCGCCGGCGACCACGCCTCGAACATCTACTCCGACGACCACGGCGTGACCTGGCGGGCGGGCGCGTCCGCCGCGGTCGGCTTCAACGAGAGCAAGACCATCCAGCGCAGCACAGGCAAGGTGGTGCAGAACCTGCGCGCCGACGCGGGCGGCAACCGCTGGTACACCACCGCGAGCGACACCGGAGCCGCCGACGTCGCCTCCGCCTACGGCGCCGCCTGGAACTCCGGGCTGCTCGACCCCGCGTGCAACGGCGACGAGGTGTCCTACCTCAAGCCCACCGAGGTCGACGCCGCCGGCCATCCGCTGCTGACCGCGACCGCGATCCTCAGCAACGCGGCCGGACAGAGCACCCGGCGGGACATCACCGTGCGGATCAGCCACGACGACGGCGCCGGCTGGCCGCACGAGGTGGTCCTCAAGGCCGGCAGCGGCGGCTACTCCACCACCGCCGTGCTCAACGACGGCACCGTGGGGGACCTCTACGAGAGCAATGCCGGCGGCATCGTCTACACCGGCTTCACCCTCGGCTGGGTCGAAAGCGCCTGAGGCGCCCTCCGCCGGCGCGATCGGCGCGGGGCCACGAGACCGGACGGCCGGATCACGTCCTGACCGCGGTCGCACCCGCTGCGCCCGGGGGGTAGCGGCAGCGAGGGCGAACAGTTGAGGATGTGGGCATGGCATCTGCGCGTCGTGCTCTGGAAGACCTGATGGCGTGGCCCGGGTATGTCCGCGGCCCCGGCCCGGTGCGGTACGGGGACGGCTGTACTGGCCGATGGTGGGGAGATCGCCCACTTCCACTCCGAACGGCAGGCGGACCTGTACCTGGGCCGACCCGCGATCGAGCGCTTGCGTGAGGAACTGGGGCACTCCACCGCGTTGCGCCTGGTCCCGGGTTCGGGGTGGGTGAGCGTGGTTCTGGGGGGTGCCCGAGACGCGGACCTGGTGGTCACCCTGGCCAGCGTCGCGCTGCGGGCCCAGACCGACCGCGTGGCCGGTGCCGATGCCGGGGTGTGCAACCTGGACCACATCTCGATCATCCCAGCGGGGCACCGGGCATAACGCGGCACGACGCCTCAGCGTTCGGGCCGGCGTCGCGCCCGCCGCCCCTGGCGTGTGGTGAGACCGGCCAGGGGCGGTTGGTCGAGGCGATCAGCGGCGTCAGCCGTCGGACTCCGCCGACGGGATGTACGCGCCCGGCACGTCCTGCGGCGCGTAGATCCGGTCCTCACCGGGGTACGGCTTCGTCCACCCGTCCGTCTGGTACCACGTGAAGTGGTTCATCTGTGCCGGGTTGGCGAAGTCGGGCTTGGCGTCCGGGCCGGTCAACCGCTGCTGCGACTTCCACTGCTCCCACTTCGCCGCGACGTCCCGTTGGTCCGCCGGTACCGTCGCCGACGGCACGGCCGCCGCACGCGGGTTCTGCGCCGTCGGGGTGTCCGCGCCGCACGAGGGCGGGGTGGGCAGACCGGCGGTGAGCGAGGTCCGGTTGGGCAGCGCCGTGAACGGGGTGAAGTCTGCCTTCCTGGTGAACGCCCCGGTCATCGGGCTGGCCGCGCTGTCCTTCTGGTTCATCGGGTGGATCCCGAGGATCTGCTCGATGGTGCGGATCACCGTGATCTGCGAGTAGTAGCGGCTGTCCACGACCCCGTGGCCGGCCCAGGGGCTGATGATCTGGATCGGGGCGCGGTGGCCGTCGACGTGGTCGAGACCGGCCTGGGAGTCGTCCTCGAGCACGAAGATCGCCGAGTCCTTCCAGTACGGACTGTGTGAGATCTCGTCGATCATCTTGCCGGTCGCGAGGTCGTTGTCCGCGACCTGGGCGGGCGCGTTCACCGGACCACCGGTGTGGTCGCTGGAGAGCCAGAACATGTTCAGGTTCGCCGGGCCGTTCTTCTCGAAGTCACGCTTCCAGATCTCGTACCGGTAGATGTCCGGGACGCTGGTGTCGAACTTCGGGAAGCCGTGCACCGAAACGTCGTTGAGCGACGGGATCGGCGAGGACGAGACCAGGGGGTAGGCGGTGTCCTGCCCGGTGGCCGCCATGTTCTTGGTGTCGCAGTACAGGTTCGGCCAGTTCGCGCCCGTCGGCTTGGTCAGGAACTGCTGGAACTCGCCGAAGTCGCGCACGGACTTGCCGGCCGCCTGCGCACCGGTCCAGATGAAGCCGCTCCGCTGGTGGCCGAGCGCGTCGTCCTCGGTGTCGTAGCTGCGCTGGTACTCGCCTGCCGAGGACTCGGTGTACTCCGGATTGTCGGCCTGCATCAGCCAGTTGTGGCCCTCGGCGGAGTTCGTGCCGATGTCGTAGGTGTTGTCGTACAGCCCGAACTGTCGCGCCAGCGCGTGCTGGTTCGGCGTCACGTTCTCGCCGAACTGCGTCAGCGACGGTTCGCCGTTGCCCGCCGGGATGTCACCGAGGACCTGGTCGTAGGTCCGGTTCTCCTTGACGATCAGGAAGACGTGTTTGATCGTCGAGGGGTCGCCGAGCCGCACGGGAACAGGCACCGGCTTCGCATGGCCCTTGCCCTTGGCCAGTGTGACCGCGCCGTTGTTCCAGCCGTTCTGCCGGAAGACCTTGGCCGTCTCGGACTTGATGACGCGGTCCTTCGGCAGCGTGAACCGCTGCACGCTCGACGTCGTGTCGTGGGTGGCGTGCCCGGCGCTGCCGGTGGGGCGGCGGGCGTCGACACCCCGGGTGTTGGAGATCAGCACCTGGTTGCCGACCGTGGCGACCTCCGCGGGGAAGTAGTCCGTCGGGAGCAGGCCGATGTAGCCGACCGGCTCCTGCGGCGTCGTGTACCGGTAGACGGCGACCGCGTTGGCGGGGCCGAGCGTCACCAGCAGGTGGCCGTCGTCGGTGAGTGTCACCCCGTTGGGCTCATAGCCCACCGACGCCTCCGGCCACGGCCGGGTGGCGATGGTCTGCACGACCTTGTTCCTGGCGGTGTCGATGACCGACACGTCGTTCGTGGCGGTGTTGGTGACGAACAGCGCCCGCTTCTTGACGTACAGGGCGGTCGGGTGCAGACCGACGTCGATGCTCGCGACCGCGGCGGCCGGGTTCGCCACGTCGATGACGCTGACCGTGCCGGTGGTGGTGGCAGCGGTCACCGGACTGGCCGGGACCTGGGTGTTGTAGGAGTTGACGGTGGTCTCGCCGGGCCTCGCCGGACGCCCGCCCTCGTTGCTGACGTAGAGCTTGGTGCCGACCCGGACCATGTCGCGCGGTGCGTTGCCCACGGCCCAGCTCTGCTGGATCGCCCCGGTCGCCGCGTTGATGGCGACCACCCGGTTCTGGCCGTTGACCACCGAGTACACGGTGGAACCGTCGGGCGAGAACACCGCCTCGCCCACCAGGGCGTGTCGGGGCCCGTCCGCCGGGATCGGGATGGATGTCGGGTTGGCGACGCTGCCGTCCGGGTTCACGGTGAACCTGGTGTAGCCGTTTGTCTGGCCCAGCCACAGCTGCGAACCGTCGGGCGAGTACGTGGGGCCCTCCTGACCCACGTCATTGCCGCCGATGCGCGGGATCGATGACGCGGAGGCGCCGACGAGTTGCTGCACCTTCCAGCTCTTCAGGTCCACGATGGACAGCGCGCTGCCACCGTCGGTGACCGAGGCCGCGAGGTGCGTGCCGTCCGGGCTGACGGAGGACGACATGATCTTGCCGTTGTTGACGACCAGGCGGTCGCCGTACGGGGCGATGTACTGGTCGCTGGAGATGACCTGGCCCCGATCGGTGGTCTGGCCGACCTGATCGGTGCCGAACTGGTGCGTCTGGGCGAAAGCCGTGCCGGCGGCGGCGACCGCGACAGCGGTGACGCCCACGGTCACCAGGGGTATGCGGCGGTTCATCCGTCTGCCGAGAAAGCCGAAACGGGCCCTCTCGGCACGCCGCCGGCGGCGTGTTACCTGCATGGTGTTATCCCTTCGAGCTGGCGGGAAGCAGTTCGACGTTGCCGTCGAACTGCCAGAGCGGGTTCGGTGCGTCTCCGGTCGGGGTCCGCACCAGGAAGTAGCCGTTCACTTCCTTCGGCCCGTCGCCATCGGCGACGAACCGCCCGTCTGCGGCGATGTCGAGCTGGTAGACGGCCGTCCCCACGGCCTCGACGTCGGGGAGATGCCAGGAGACGACGCAGCGCCAGCCGTTGCCCGGCCCCTGGGCGGCGGTGTCGACCCCGCCCTTGGTGCACGTCGCCGTCGCCCTCAGCCGCGCTTCGCCGACGTCGGGGCGATGGAGCTGCCGGGTCTGCAGGCGATAGAGGTGGGCGAACGCCGTGGCGACCGAGCGCTGCACTTTGTCCTGCTCGATGCCGGAGCCGGTGGCCGCGGTCGACGTGGCGACGACCGCGACCGTCGCGGCGACCAGCCCGACGAGCGGCAGGACCCCGACGGCGACCGCGCGGCGCCCCGGACCGTCGTGGGTCAGATCGGTGAAGTCGCGCCGCAGGAAGAGCACGTAGGCCAGCGCCGTCGCGGTCACGGCCCACACCGAGGCGACCGCGATGCCGATCAGGAGCGGACGGAGCTGCGCCGGGCTGGTGAACAGACCGTTCCAGGCGATGAAGCCGTAACTCGGCAGGGCGAGGCGTACGGCGACGGGGAGCGGCAGCATCTGGGCGAGCTGCATCGCGAGTGCGACGAGCGCGGGCAGCAGCAGCCCCATGGGGGACCGCCCCAGCACGACGGACCCGAGCAGGCCGATCGCGGCGAGGGCCAGGGTCGGTGCGAGGACACAGACCCAGGCGAGCAGGACCTTTCCGGCCGCGTCCGCCGGCGTGAGCGGGTGGCCGTCGAGGCCGACCAGCGGCTGGTTTCCCACCGCCACGAGCCCGCCGGCCGCGCTGGAACAAGCCAGCCCGGCCACGAGCAGCAGGATGACGGTGAGGCTGGCCAGGGCTTTCGCCGCGAAGATCCGCCGAGGCGAGCGGACCGCCACCAGCAGGTGGCGCCAGGTGCCGAGCCGGTCCTCGGAGGCGAACACGTCGCCGGCGACCACCGAGGTCAGCAGCGGGAGTGCCCACGTACCCGCGAAACCGAGCATCACGAGCGGCCCGGCCCACCCCGTGGCATGCATCCAGCGACCGAAGAGGGTGTCGACGGGAAGCGAACTCTGCTGACTCACCGCGGCGACGAAGAGGGCCGGCGCGATCCAGCAGGTGAGGACCAGCAGGCGGATCCGCCACTGGGAGACCAGCTTGACCAGTTCGAAGCGGTAGCAGCGCGCTCCCGAGACGCGACCGGTGGTGGTGGCGTGGTCGCCGGAAGCGTGGTCGGCGGTGATGGTCGTGCTCACCGGTCGGCCTCCTGCTGCTCGGTGAGGGCCAGGAACGCGGCCTCGAGAGGCGACACCACGGGTGCCAGTCCGCGCAGCGCGATGCCCGCCGACACGAGCCGCACCACCAGTTCGTCGAGGGCCGGCACCAGCGCGCGCACGACGAGCACGTCGGCGTCCTGCCGTGCCCCGGCGTCGTCGACGACCCGGATCCCGGCCGTCTCGCCGGCCAGCCGGCGGGCGGCCCGCGGGTCGGAGGTGAGCAGCTGATAGTCGAGCTCGCGATTCTCCGCGGCCAGCTTGCCGAGCGGTCCGGAGAAGACGACCCGCCCGGCGGCGAGGATGGTGACCTCGGAGCACAGTGCCTCCAGGTCCTCCATGCGGTGGCTGGAGAGCACGACGCAGGTTCCGTTCGCGGCGAGCCGGGTGAGGACACCGTGCACGTGCTTCTTGCCGGCCGGGTCGAGGCCGTTGGAAGGTTCGTCGAGCACGAGCAACCGGGGCTTGGTGAGCAGGGCGGCGGCGAGCCCGAGCCGCTGACGCATACCCAGGGAGAAACCCCGGGCCCGGTCGTCGGCGACATCGGTGAGCCCGACCTGGGCGAGCACGTCGTCGACGCCCGCCGCCCGCGCGTCGTGGCCGCGGAGAGCGGCCAGCGCGGAGAGGTTCTGCCGGGCGGTGAGCGAGGGATAGAGACCGGGCCCGTCCACGAAACCGGCGACACCGTCGGGAGCGGCCGGCGCCCGTCCGATCGGCGTGCCCAGGATCTCCAGGCGCCCGCTGTCGGCGACGGCCAGGCCCAGCAGGAGTCCGAGCAGTGTCGTCTTGCCGGCACCGTTCGGGCCGACCAGGCCGTGGATCTGCCCCTGCGTCACATCGAGATCGACGCCGTCGAGGGCGACGACGTCCCCGAAACACTTGGTGATCCCGCGCGCCCGGATGGTGACGAGTCCGTCCATGAGCCCCTTCTCTCGAACCCCTCAAGGACTCTAGGGACGGCACGCGACCGCAGGCAGGGACAGCTGGGCGAACGTTCGTGGAACGGCAGGCGCCGGATATCCGCCGACAGCCGCCGCGACCGGTAGCGGGGGTCGAGGAGGGTGAGGACGGTCCCGGATCTGTCGACGCGGGCGCCCGCGCCGCTCAGTGCGACGGGGCGACGAGTTCCATCTCGTAGGCGGTGATCACGAGTTGGACCCGGTCGCGGGCGCCCAGCTTGGTGAGCAGGCGTGAGACGTGCGACTTGGCGGTGGCGACCGTGATGCAGAGGTCGACCGCGATCTCGGGGTTCGTCCGGCCGAGCCCGATGAGGGTCAGGACCTCCCGTTCCCGCTCGGTGATGCCCTCGACCGGTCGCGGGGAGCGCTTCGGGACGGTATCGGGGCGCCCGACGAAGTCCGCGATCAGCCGGCGCGTCACGCCCGGCGCGATCAGGGCGTCGCCCGCGGCGACCACGCGGATCGCCGCGAGGATGTCGTTCAGGGCCATGTCCTTGACCGCGAAGCCGCTCGCACCGGCCCGGAGCGCGCCGTAGACGAGCTCGTCCTCGTCGAAGGTGGTCAGGACGAGGACACGGGTCGTCGCGGGGCCGGTGGTGATCCGGCGCGTGGCCTCGATCCCGTCCATCCCGGGCATCCGGATGTCCATCACGACGACGTCGGGGCTGAGGTCCGTGACCCGTTGGACCGCCTCGACGCCGTCGGCGGCTTCGCCGACGACCTCCAGGTCCGGGTGATCGGCCATGATCATGCGCAGACCGGACCGCACCAGCGGCTGGTCGTCGGCGAGTACCACCCGGACGGTCATCGCGTGTTCACCGGGACTCCGACGGGTGAGGGCAGCGGGAGCCGAGCCGCCACCCGGAAGCCGCCCTCAGGACGCGGTCCGGCGCTGAGGTGACCGCGCAGCAGGCCGGCCCGCTCCCGCATGCCCACGATGCCCAAGCCGTGGGCCGAGCCGTTCGCGGTGGTGCCGCGCCCGTCGTCGACGACCTCCACCGACAGCTCCTCGTCCCCGTATGCGATGAGCACCCGACAACGCCCGACGCCCGCGTGGCGGACCACGTTGGTCAGCGACTCCTGCACGATGCGGTAGGCGGACAGGTCGATGTCGGCGGGCAGGGAACGCCGCACCCCCTGGCGCAGCAGGTCGACGCGTACCCCCGCCTCGGCCGTGGCCGCCGCCAGCCGTTCGATGTCCGCCAGGCCCTGCGAGGGCGCGAGCGGCGCCCGCCCCGGGCCCGCTCCTCCCGGGTCGGCCTGACGCAGTGCCACCAGGGTGCGCCGCAGCCCCGACAAGGCCTCCCTGCTGGTGGCTTCGATGACCCGCAGCGCCTCACCGGCCTCCGCGGGCCGGGTCTCGATGATCTGACTGCCGGCGCCGGCCTGGATGGCGATGATGGCGATGCTGTGCGCGACCATGTCGTGCAGTTCCCGTGCGATCCGCAGCCGTTCGGCGGCAACGGCCTCCGCCACCTCCTGGGAACGCAGCGCCACCGCGTGCTCGCGGCGCTCGCGGCTGAGCAGACCGATCGTGCAGGACGCCGCCATCGCCAGGACCGCGATCACGACGTCGACCGTCAGGCCGTCCGCTTGGGCGAAGCCGCCGACGACCAGCAGTTGGACGACGAAGGACACCGCCGGCGCGACGATCGACGCCCGCCGTGTGCCGGTGGCGACGATGTAGCCGAGCGCCAGGTCCACCGCCAGGTACGACAGGAACTGGCCCTGATAGGACGCAAGGTCGGCGGGGCCGGAACGAGGCGGAACGACCACCACGGCGGCGGCCCCGAGGTGGGTCAGGGCCAGGGCCGCCAGCGGCCTGCGTCGCAGCAGGCCGACGAGCAGCGCCACGGCGAGCAGGGATCCGACGGCGTGCAGGGTGCCCGGGGCACTCGGCGCGCCGAGCAGCAGCAGGAGCACCATGGCGGGATACAGGAGCCCCCCGCCCCAGGCCATGAGTCCTGTTCTCGTCATCGGCGACACGCCCGCCAAAGCCTGGCCGCCCTGCGGGAAACGCCTGCCGCCGGCAGGAAAGGTGGTGTCGCGTCCATCCCGCGAGCCTAACGGGCCCGTGTCCGGCGGACATCTGCCCACGGGCGTACGCCCCAGGGATGGTCCGGCCGCACGATTGCCGTCCCTGGCCCCATGATGGGACGCGGGCGTCCCGGCAGGGTTGCTCCGGTGATCGAAGTCAACGAACTCACCAAGCGGTACGGCGACAAGACCGCCGTCGACCATCTGTCGTTCACCGTGCGGCCCGGTCAGGTGACCGGGTTCCTCGGCCCCAACGGAGCCGGTAAGACCACCACCCTGCGGATCATCCTCGGCTTGGACGCGCCGAGCAGCGGCACCGCCTCTGTCAGCGGCGTCCCCTTCCGCAGCCGTTCACGCGGGCTGCGGCACGTCGGCGCCCTTCTCGACGCGGGCCAGGTGCACGGCGGACGCAGCGCGGTCGCCCACCTGTCCGCCATCGCCCGCAGCAACGGCATCCCACCGCGCCGGGTGGACGACGTTCTGCGGGAGGTGGGGCTGACCGAGGCGGCGGGCCGCCGCATCGGCGGGTTCTCGCTCGGCATGAAGCAGCGGCTCGGGATCGCCACCGCCCTCCTCGGCGACCCGCCGGTGCTGGTGTTCGACGAGCCGGTGAACGGCATGGACCCGGAAGGCGTGCTCTGGATGCGCCGCCTCTTCCGGCGGCTGGCCGCCGAAGGCCGTACGGTCTTCCTGTCCAGCCACCTGATGTCGGAGATGGCGAAGACCGCCGACCAGCTCGTCGTCGTCGGCCGCGGCCGGCTCATCGCCGCCGAGTCGGTACGGGACTTCGCGGCCCGCAGCACCCGCCTCAGCGTCGTGGTGAGCACCCCGCGCACCGCCGAGCTGGCAGCGGTGCTGACCGCGGCCGGCGCGTCGGTCGAGACGGAAGGCGTGCCGGACGCCGGCCGGCTCGTCGTGACCGGACTGGCGGCGGACCGGATCGGGGCACTCGCCTCGCAGGGCCGCATCCCACTGAGCGAGTTGACCACCCTGACCGCGTCTTTGGAGGAGGCCTTCATGGAACTCACCGCGGACAGCGTCGAATACCTGGCAGGAGAGCCGCGATGACCATGCCCACCATCATCCGACCCGGCATCTCGGCCGCATCCGCGACCGAGCCACCCGCCCGCTTCCGCGACCTGCTCGCCTCCGAGTGGATCAAGATGCGGTCCCTGCGCTCGACCCCCTGGTCCCTCGCCCTCACCATGGTGTTCGTCATCGGATCCGCCGCCGTCGCCGCCCTGGCGGAGAACCGCATCCTGGAGAAGATGAGCCCGCAGGCCAGGGCCGACCAGGGATTCATGGTGTTCGACGCGTTCCCGCCGGCCGGCTACATGACGCTGATGCTCGTCGCCGGAAGCGTCGGCGCCCTCACCGTCGTGAGCGAGTACAGCAGCGGCCTCATCCGCACCACCACCGTGGCCGTACCCGCCCGCGGGGCGGTGGTACTGGCGAAGGCGGTCGTCACCGCCGCGCTGTGGACCGCGGTCGGTGCGGTCGTCGCCACCGGCTGCTTCCTGGTCTCCCAGGCCATCCTGAACGCGAACCACGCCGGAGTCCCCCTCACCCACCCCGGAGTTCCGCGGGCGCTGGTGGCATCCACGCTGCTGGCCCCGGTCTGCGCACTGACGGGCCTCGGCGTCGGCTTCCTGATCCGGCACAGCGCCGCCACCATGGTCACCAACACCTTCACGCTCCTGATGCTGCCCCCGATCTTCTCGCAGAGCGCGCGCTGGTCCGCCGCCGTCAGCCACGCGATGCCGGTCACGGCCTGGAAGCGCCTGATCCAGAACTGGCCGCCGGATCCGCACTCTCTCGGCTACACCGCGACCGTCCCCGACTCCTGGACCGTGTACGCGCTCTGGCCGTTGATCGCGGTCGCACTCGCCGGGACCGTCGTGCGCCGCCGCGACGTATGAGCCCGCCGGCGTACCGCGGGTCAGTCGGTCGCGTTGGGCCGGGTCAGGCCCATGTCGTAGGCGAAGATGACGGCCTGGATCCGGTCGCGGGCGCCGATCTTCGTGAGCACCCGCCCGACGTGGGTCTTGACGGTGGACTCGGCCAGCACCAGCCGCTCGGCGATCTCCGCGTTGGTCCAACCGCGGCCAATGGCGACCAGGATCTCCCGCTCGCGTCCGGTGAGGGTGAGGAGTCGCGGGTTGTCGTGCGGCTCGTGGTGCTGGAGGTGGCCGGGCAGGTGGTGGGCGTAGGCGTCGAGGAGGCGCCGGGTGAGGGCCGGGGCGATGACGGCGTCGCCCGCGGCGACCGCCCGGATGCCGGCCAGCAGTTCTTCGGGGCGCGCGTCCTTGAGCAGGAAACCGCTGGCCCCGGCGCGCAGCGCGGTATGGGCGTACTCGTCCAGGTCGAAGGTGGTCATGACCAGGACGCGGGAGCGTCCGCCGGTGGCGACGATGCGGCGGGTGGCCTCGATGCCGTCCATGCCGGGCATCCGCACGTCCATCAGGACGACGTCGGGGCGCAGTTCGGCGGCCTGGCGTACGGCGTCGGCTCCGTGCGCGGCCTCGCCGACCACCTCGGTGTCGGGGACGGATTCCAGCAGCATGCGAAAGCCCAGGCGCTGCATGGGCTGGTCGTCCACGATGAGGACGGTGGTCATGGGGTCCCTCCTGGGGAACCGGCGAGGGGAGTGAGGTCGAGGGTGGCATGGACGGTCCAGCCTCCGCCGGACCGTGGTCCGGCGGAGACGCTGCCGCCGTACAGCGCGGCGCGTTCGGCCATGCCCGCCAGCCCGTGTCCTTCCTGGTTCACCGGCGTGGGGCGTTTGGTGCCGGAGGGCGGCCCGGTGTCCTCGACGCCGATCCGCAACTGTGCGTCGTGGATGGAGAGCAGGAGGTGGATCCGGGTGTCGGAGCCCGCGTGCTTGAGGGAATTGGTGAGGGCCTCCTGCACGATGCGGTAGGCGGTCAGCTGCACACCGCGGTCCAGAGCGTCCAGTTCCCCGACCGTGCGGTAGCGGACGGTGGGCCCCGCGGTGCGGATGCGGTCGCACAACGCGTCCACCTCCGCGATGCCGGGCTGGGGGCTGAACTCGGGAGCGTCCGTTCGCTCGCGCAGCACACCGAGCATGCGCCGTAGTTCGCCCAGGGCCTGACGGCCGGTCTCGCCGATCAGTTCCAGCGCTTCCTTGCCCCGCTCCGGAGCGATGAGCGCCGCGTACGCGCCTCCGTCCGCCAGCGTGATCATGACGGACAGGTTGTGGCCGACGATGTCGTGCATCTCGCGGGCGACCCGGGTGCGTTCCTCGGCCGCGGCCAGTTTGCTGCGCTGGTCCCGTTCGATCTCCAGGCGCGCGGCGCGCTCACGCAGGACGGCCAGTTGGGACCGGCGGATCCGTACCGCCAACCCGAGGGCCAGCGCCGCCACCACCGCGTTGAACAGGAAGAACAGCGCGTCGCCCACGGCCACCGTCTCCGACAGGCGCACGGCGACCAGGGCCAGGGCGCCGGCCATGGCCGCGCACGCCCAGGGCAGATGCCGCAGTCGCCCGTGCAGCGCCAGGCTGTACAGGGCGATGAGGAGCGCCACGTCCGCGCGGAGCCACGCTCCCAGCAGCCACTGGATCAGGAACACGGCCAGGACGGCGGTGAACGTCGCAGACGGCCGGCGGCGCCGCCACAGCAGCGGCAGCACCAGCCCGGCCTGCAGGGCGAGCACCCCGGCCACCGGCAGGCGCGTGAACTTCAGCGCCGCCTCGTGCCGATCGCCGTCGTGCACCAGATCCGCCACGCCGAAGAGCAGGAACGCCGCGATCACCACCGCCGTGTCCAGCACCCACGGGCGCCGCCGGTCGGCCGCGCGCAGGCGCTGCACCGCCCGGTTCGACGCGATCACCAGGGGGTGGCCCCACAGGGGGTCGGGTTCCTCCAGCGGATGCGCGGTCACGGAGGCGTGGCTGCCGTGGGGGGTGTCGGTGGTCATGGGCGTCACCTGCACATCGTGGGCCAACGGCGTCGGCGGCGCCCGAACGGGCGGGGCGGCGCGCCGAGGCCGCGGTTTCGGTTCATCAGGCGGGGGAGCCCGGCGGTGCGGTCATGCGTCGGCGTCAGGCGTCGGTGCGCATCAAGCGCCAGGCGGCTCCACCCAGTGCCAGGGCGGTCCAGGCCAGGAAGACCAGCAGCCCGGCCGTTGGCGTGAGGGTGTGCGCCTCGTGGTGCAGGGCGAACATCGATGCTCCGGCCTCGCTGGGCAGGTAGGGCCTGACGTGGTCGTGCCAGGAGGTCGGCAGCAGCGACACCAGTCCGGGCACGAGCATCAGGGCACCGACCAGGACCGAGATGCCGCCGGCCACCGATCGCAGCAGCGCGCCCAGGGCGGTCCCGAGGACGGCGATCAGGCCGAGGTAGAGGCCCGCCGCCAGCAGGCTGCGCAGCACACCGGGGTCCGAGATCGACAGGGCCGCGGGCGTGCCGGAGACGATGCCGCTGCCGAAGAGGAAGGCGACGAGCGCTCCCACGGTGCCGACCACCAGGGCGACGGCGCCGAAGACGGCCGACTTGGACCAGAGCACCGGCAGCCGGCGGGGTACGGCGGCCAGCGTGGAGCGGATCATGCCGGTGGAGTACTCGCCCGCCGTCACCAGCACGCCCAGCACGCCGAAGGCCAACTGCGCGAAGTTCGTGCCGAACAGGGACAGGCTCACCGCGGTCGAGTTGGCGAAGTCGCCGTCCATGTGCCGTCCGGAGGTGATCCTGGACTTGAACTGCCACGACGCGATGAGGCCGAAGGCCACCAGGAACAGCAGCCCCAGGCCCAGGGTGATCCAGGTGGAGCGCAGGGACCACAGCTTGGCCCACTCCGAGCGCAGCACGCGCCGGGCGGTCACCCGGTAGACCGGACGTCCGGTCCGCGCGGGGGCCGGGTCGGGAGCCGGGTCGGGGGTACGGGTGGAGGTGACGGTGCTCATGCTGCGCTCCCGGAGGTCTCGGTGGTGCCGTGGTACTCGACCGCGTCCCGTGTCAGCTCCATGAACGCCTCCTCCAGGGAGAGGGCCTTCGCCGTGAGCTCGAACAGCGCGATTCCGGCCTCCGCGGCCTTCAGCCCGATGGCCCGGGCGGTCAGGCCCGTCACCTGCAGTTCCTCGGAGCCGGCGCGGCCGGTGATCTCGACGCCGGGGCCCGCCAGGACCTCCCGCAGCCGGGCGGGATCCGCCGTGGCGACCTGCACGGTGTCTCCGCCGGCCTGGCTGATCAGATCGCTGACGGTGGTGTCGGCCAGCAGCCGCCCGCGTCCGACGACGATCAGGTGGTCCGCGACCAGGGCCATCTCGCTCATCAGGTGCGAGGACACGAACACCGTGCGGCCCTCGCTCGCCAGCCCGGTGAGCAGGTTGCGGATCCACAGCACGCCTTCGGGGTCCAGCCCGTTGACCGGCTCGTCCAGCATGACGGTGGCCGGATCGCCGAGCAGCGCGGCCGCGATGCCCAACCGCTGGCCCATCCCCAGGGAGAAGGCCCCGGCGCGCTTCTTCGCCACCGACTCCAGACCCGTCATCCCGACGACTTCCTCCACCCGGCGGCGCGGAATGCCATGGGTGTACGCCTGCGCCATCAGGTGGTCGAACGCCGAGCGGCCCGGGTGGATCGACTTGGCCTCCAGCAGGGCCCCGACCTCCTGCAACGGGGCGGCGTGCTCCGCGTAACGGCGGCCGTTGACCGTGACCGTCCCCTGCGTGGGAGCGTCCAGCCCGACGATCATCCGCATCGTGGTGGACTTGCCCGCGCCGTTGGGGCCGAGGAAGCCGGTGACGGTTCCCGGCTTGACCGTGAAGTCCAGCCGGTCCACCGCCGTCGTCTCCCCGTACCGCTTCGTCAGCTGCTGCGCCTCGATCATCGCGTCTTCCCTCGCTCGCGGGGCCCGGGCCTCCCGGACCGTCTCACCAGCAACGTTAGAAGCCGCAGCCCCCGTAAACGTGGTACCCGGGACTCATCTGCGGGCCGACCGTAGTACCCCGGTACTACCGCGATCGGCGCCGGGCAGGACCCCGAGGTCGGGTCCATGGTGACGATGGTCGCGCCGGTGAAAGGGATGCGGGCTGACGGAGCCGGGCAACATGCCGCCGGTCCCGCCGCCCTGGCCCTGGACCTCACGCCGGTCCACCAGGTCGCACCGCTTGGAGTGGAACCCCGCCCCTCGTCCCGGCCTCTACCAGGTCGGCCGGCGCCGCATCCTTCCTGACTCCAGGAGCCACCGCCTGCCCCGTACACGACCACCACACCTTGCGGGAGAGAACAGCGATGACTCCGACCGACATCACCCGAGCCATCGACGACCTGCTGTTCACCCCGGGCCTCGACCTCGCCGAAGCCGTCGACCGCCACTTCGCCCCCGACTACCGCCAGCGCACCGACGGCGTGTGGAGCGACCGGGACTCCTTCGTCCAGCACATGGCGCGACTGCGCTCGGTGGTGCGCGGCGGGCACATCGAGGTCCACGACGAGCTGCGCGACGGTCTGCGCTACGCCGACCGCCACTCCGTCACCGTCACCCGGGACAACGGCCGCACTTCGGTCACCGAGGTGTACCTCTTCGCCCGGCTCTCCCCCGACGGGCGCTTCCAGCGCGTCGAGGAGACCACCCTGCTGGTCAGTGGCCACGACGACGACCGGAACCTGGGATCCATCAAGTGACGGCGTTCTTCGGGACCGGGACGAGCGGAGGGGAGCCGCCATGGTCTCCATCGGAGAGAGACTGAGCAGCGCGCGCGTCCAGGCCTTCGTCGGCCGGGACGAGCAACTCGGGCGGTTCGCGCAGGCTTTGGCCGGTGATCCGCAGGCGCCGTTCGCGTTCTACGTGTTCGGGCCGGGCGGTATCGGGAAGTCCACGCTGCTGCGGCGCCTGGCGGACCACGCCCGTACGGCGGGCCGGCTGCTCGTCGAACTGGACGGCCGTTTCGTCGGCCGGGATCCGGCCGACTTCGAGCGGGCGGCCGCCCCGTTCCTGGACGTCGCCGGCACGGTCCTGTTCGTGGACTCCTTCGAGCACTGCCAGTGGCTGGAGAGCTGGCTGTGGCACCACTTCCTGCCCCGTGCCGCCGACGGCGCCCTGGCCGTCCTGGGCGGGCGGCTCGCGCCGCAGCCGCAGTGGAGCGCGGACCCCGCCTGGGCGGGGCTCCTGCACACGAGCGAACTGGAGCCGTTCTCCGAGGAGCAGGCCCGGAGCCTGCTGGTCGCGGCGCGGATCCGGCCCGAACTGCGGGACCTGGTACTCCGCTTCGCCGGAGGCAACCCGCTGGCCCTGTCCCTCGCGGCGGCGCGCGGCTCGACCGGCTGGAGCAGCGAGGACGTCTGGGCGCCGTCGGCCGACGTCCTGCGCACCCTGTTGGTGGGGCTGATCGGAGAGGTGCCGTCGGCGGCCCACCGCCGCGCCCTGGAGGTGGTGGCACAGGCGCACTCGACCTCCGAGGAACTGCTCGCCGCGGTGCTGCCCGAGGAGGACGCCCATCTGCTGTTCGACTGGCTGAGGGAGCTGCCCTTCATGGAGTCCACGCACCGGGGGCTCCACCCGCACGACGCCGCACGCGAGACCCTCGCCGCCGACCTGCGCTGGCGGGCGCCCAACGCCTTCGTGGCGGTGCGCAAGCGGCTGGCGGAGGAGTACATGCGGCTGCTGCGCGAGGCACCGGAGGAGCGGGTCTGGACCGTCACCGACGAGCTCTTCTACCTCTTCCGTGAGGGGGAGACCCTCGCGCGGTTGCGCAGTTGGTCCCGGGAGGACGAGGTGCACGACCGCCCGCTGCACCCGGACGACCTCGACGTCATACTGCGCATGGCCGAGGAGACCGAGGGCCCGGACTCCGCGGATCTGGTGCGCTACTGGGCACAGCGCCAGCCGCAGGCCTTCAGCGTCTACCGCCTGGTGGCCACGGGCCGCATCGTGGCCTTCACCGCCCGGCTCGCCCTGCCCGCCCCTCCCGACCCCCGGGACCTGGCCACCGATCCCGTCGTCGCGGCCGCCTGGGAGTACACGGACGCCACGGCGCCGGTGAGCGCCGGCGACCACATCGGCGTCAGCCGGTTCACGATCTACCCCGAGCGGTACCAGGTCCCCTCACGCGTCATCGACCTGAGCAGTTCCCGCGCCCAGGCGGAGGCCGCCCGCGCCCGTGGCCGCGCCTACGGCTTCGGCGTCTGGCGTGACGCCGACACCTGGGCCGAACGCGTCAGGGGCACCCTCACCGACACCGGCGCGCGACCGCGGGTCGGCGCGTACACGTACGGGGTGTTCGGTGTCGACTGGCGCCAGGTCCCCGTGGAGGCCTGGCTCGGCCGCTTCACAGCGGCCCCCGACACGCCCGCCCTGTCCGGGCCGGCACACGGCTCGCGCGCCGCGTTCGACCAGGCCGTGCGCGAAGCGCTGTCGCACTGGCGCGACCCGGCGGCCTTCGCCGCCTGCGCCCTGCTGCGCGCCCGCCTGGCGGCCGACTCCGCCGACCCCGTCGAGGAGTTGCGCGCCCTGCTGCGCCAGGAGGTCGACGACCTCGCCCGTGACCCGCGCGGTGTGCGAGCCCGCGAGGCCCTGACGGCGAGCTACTTCTCCGGCGCCCCCACCCAGGAGGCCGCCGCGCGCCGGCTGGGCCTGCCGTACGGCACCTACCGGCGCCACCTGCGCCAGGGCCTGGACCTGCTCTGCGAGGCCCTGTGGCAACGGGAGTCGCACGGCCCTGTCAAGGCTCCCTGAGGGCTGTCCCGTAATCCCTGGTGGATCAGCGCGCGGCGTCAGATGCGGTGCATCGCACGGCGGAGGGGCGCCCGCATACTGGATGCATTCGGGCGTTCCGACAACGCGGCGAGGTGCCGTAGCTGTCGTCGGGCGCCCGCCAGGGATTACGGGACAGCTCTTAGTGCTCTGGCCGGAAAGGCTCACCGGTTCACCGGTTCGCGGCGTCCGGCACGGCACTTCGCTGCGTTGTCGGAGTCGTCCGGGTACGCCCGGTGCGAGGACGATCCTCCGCCGTGCGACGCACCGCGCCGGACGCCGCGCACCAGGCAAACCCTTCCGGCCTGAGCACCAGGAAGTGTCTTCACATAGGCCCCGTCGGCCAGACGAGGATGTGAAGACACGACCTGGGATGCCCGGGCCCCTGCGCGGGAGACCCGTCCGAGGTGCGGGTCAATGGCGGCGTCGGCGGCGTGCGAGGCGGTGGAAGGACTTCGGGTGGCCGGTCGGCGCGGGCAGTACACCCGCGACCACGTCGGCCAGGAGGGTGCCGACCGTCTCGGCCGCGCAGGCGCGGTTGGCACCGATGCCCCCCGAGGGCCCGCGTTTGATCCAGCCGACCACGTACGTCCCCGCCCGGCCCGTCACCCGGCCGCCCTCGTGCGGAACGGTGCCGGCCGCGTCGTCGAACGGCAGCCCCGCCGGCGGAACCCCGCGGTAGCCGATCGCCCGCAGTGCCATGCCGGCCGAAATCTCCACCTCACCGTCGGCGCCGGTGACGCGTACGCCACGGATGTCCTCGTCCCCGCATATCTCCAGGGGCGCGGAGAGGAACCGGAACACGATCCGCCGCCGTTCCGCCGCGCCCGGTGGCAACGACCAGTCGACGGGCTGGCGCGCCACGCCCCGCAGGAGCGCCGCCTTCTCCTTCGGCCCGGCGGCGTCGATCGTCGTCCCGACGCGCGGATCGTGGTCGTCCACGATCAGGTCCACCCCGGGGACGTGCCGCAGGGCGAGGAGTTCGGACCGGGTGTACGCGGCGTGCTCCGGATCGCCGCGCCCGAGCAGCACCACCTCGCGCACCTTGCTGCGGCGCAGCTCGGCCAGCGCGTGGGGCGCGATCGTGGTGCCGGCCAGTGTCTCCGGGTCGGAGACCAGGATGCGTGCGACGTCGAGGGCGACATTGCCGTTGCCGATCACGACGACACGTTCGGCGGAGAGGGCGACGGCGTCCGGTGCGACCTCGGGGTGCCCGTTGTACCAGGCGACGACGCTGGTCGCGGAGACGTTGCCCGTCCGCTCCTCGCCGGGGATGCCCAGCCGCCGGTCGGTGGCGGCGCCCACGGCGTAGATCACCGCGTCGTGGTGGGCGGCGAGTTCCTCGGCCGTGATGTCCCCGCCCACCTCGAGGCCGAGGTGCAACCGCACGCGCGGGTGCGTGTGGAAGCGGGCGAAGGCGTCGCCGACCCTCTTGGTCGCCGGGTGGTCCGGCGCGACGCCGTGGCGGACGAGGCCGCCGGCGACCGGAAGCCGGTCGATGAGCGTGACGTCGGCCCGGGTGTGCAGCAGCAGATCCTCGGCGGCGTACATGCCCGCCGGTCCGGTGCCGACGATCGCGACCCGCAGCGGCCCGAAGTCCGACGGCAGGACACGCTCGAAGGTCGGTTCGCTCCAGGCGTGGAAGTTCGGTCCGAGGTCGTCGGCTTCCGGCGCTTCCTCGCCGGCGCGCTCGAAGTAGGCCGCGTTGATGTCGGCGTACTCCCGCTGGTCGACGGGCAGGCTGTCGACCGGGAAGACGGCGTCCACCGGGCAGGCGTCGGTGCACGCGCCGCAGTCGATGCAGGTCTTCGGGTCGATGTACAGCATCTCCGTGCTGCCGAAGGCCCGCTCCTCGGGCGTGGGGTGGATGCAGTTGACCGGGCAGACGGACACGCAGGTGGCGTCGTTGCAGCAGGTCTGGGTGATCGCGAAGGCCATGTCGTCCGCTCGGCTGAAGGTCGTCTGATCGGGTTGACGTCGTCAGATCGACGTCGTCAGATCAGGTTCGCGCGCTGGTAGAAGAACAGCGCGGGCTTGGTGAGCAGCCCCACCGACGTCAGGAACTCCATCAGGCCGGCGCAGCTCGAACGCATCATCGACTTGTGGTGCTCGTTGGCCTTCGCCTCGCGGATGGCGCGCTCCTCGTCCAGTCCGGCGTTCGCGTAGACCTTCCGGTTCACCATGCTGCTGACGATGACGTAGGACGCGATGGCTATCAGGAGGGAGTGGATGTGGCGGCGCACGCGTCCGGCGCGCGCGAGGTGCCTGCGCGTCTCGTCACGGGCGAACTTCATGTGCCGTGACTCCTCGACGACATGGATGTTGTTGATCGTGCGGACGAACGGCACGACCCGCTCGTCCCGCATCCAGTCGCGCTGCATGACGTCGAGGACCTCCTCGGCGACCAGGATCGCCGCGTACGCAGCCTCGCCGAACGCGACCGTCTTGAAGAACCGGCCGAGCTCGACCGCCGCGCGGCGCGGGCGGTAGGCCGGGGCCCCGAGCTTCTGCGCCCCGCGGGCGAACATGATCGAGTGGCGGCACTCGTCGGCGATCTCGGTGAGCGCCCACTGGAAGCTGTCGCTGAGCGGGTCCTTGGCGTAGATGTCCCGCAGCACCATCTGCTGCAGGATCATCTCGAACCAGATGCCGGTGCTCGCGACCGACGCGGCCTCCTGGCGCGTCAGCGCCTTGCGCTGCGCGTCGGTCATCTCGTCCCAGTACGGCGTCCCGTACAACGTGCTCCACTCCGGGCTGGCACCGTGGTAGCCGGTGTCCAGCGGGGTCTCCCAGTCGACCTCGGTGAGCGGGTCGTACGAGAGCCGCGCGGACGAGTCGAGCAGCCGCCGGGCCACGCCGTCCTCCGAGGGCGAGGTCCTGATCTCCGGCCGCGAGGCGCTGATCGCCATGCTGGGGATCCTCCAGTCGAGTCCGGGAAGTGTTCCTGCCACCACCGCACTTACCAGCGGTAACAGCGAAGCTTGTTGACGGACTTTATAGCAAGAGCCACCGCCTGCCTACCCCCGGGTAGCGGATCGGTCCGCTCCCACCGGACCGTTCGATTCCCGCGCTGGGGCATCGGCGAGCGCCGATGTCCCAGCGCGGGAATCGACCGACCACCACGAAGGGAAAGCCCCGCGCGCGCAGCGCCTCCAGCGGCGACAACCTCGGCGACTACGCCCGGGGACGGCAGCTCAGCGTCAGTGACGACGGCACTCACCGGCGGCCGGCGCCGGAACCGGCACCGGCCGGCTCACCACCGTCGACCTGCGCCGGCCCACCGGCGCGGGCTACCTGCGGGTCACACGGACCTGCGGGTCACACGGACCTGCGCGTCCGGCAGCCGGTGGAGTTTGGCGGACCTGCGCCGTTACCGCTGGCCCCGAGGTCGCGGCGCTGTCGAATGGCCGCGCCGCGACCACCTCCCGTGCGGCGCGGCCCAGTCGCGGGGAGCAGCCAGGAGACTTCGGCGCCGGCCCGTGACCTACGGCGACGCCGCCTTGGCGTACTCGCTGTAGCCGGTCCAGTCCAGAACCACGCAGGGCTCCTCGCCCACCACCCACGCGTCGTGTCCGGGCGCGATCTGGATGAAGTCACCCGCGCCCGTCTCGGCGCTCTCGCCGTCGTCCATGACGACCTTGATGCGGCCGCTCACCACGTACCCGGTATGGGCCGACTGGCAGCTGTCGGTGCCGGCCAGCGGCTTGACGTGCTGGGACCAGCGCCAACCGGGCTCGAAAATCGCCCGACCGACCGGTCCGCCGTCCGTTTCCAGCAGGTCCAGCCTGCCCTTGCCGTCCTCGAACGGCCTTGTCTCGTCAGCGGAGTCGAAACTCCGGAACACCAGTCCGGACATGATCAACACCTCGTCGAAAAACGGCCCCGAGCCCTCATCCAGCGTAGCCCCGCGCTCCGGACACGGCGATGCGCCGCTGGTTCGGACGATGCCGCCGGGCCGACCAGGTGCGCGAAGAGTGACCAAGGGCCCACGCCACGGCAGCGCGGGCGCCGCACCGGTACCACTCGCCGGCGGCGGCGCCTACCACGAGGCGCTCCGCACCCGGAGGCCGGTGCGCCTGGACTTGCATGGCGCGACGAGACCGCTCCCGTCACCGTCCGCCTGTCCACCGTGATCGACGCCCCGCTGGAGCGCGTCTGGAGCCTGCACACCGACATCGACACCTGGCCGAGCTGGAACGCCGACGTCGACCAGGCGAAGCTCGACGGCCCGCTGCAGGTGGGCAACTCGTTCGGCTGGAAGACGCACGGGTTGGACATCACCTCCACCATCCGCGAGATCGTCCCTGGCGAGCGGCTGGTCTGGGGCGGTCCGGCCAACGGTATCGAGGGCGTCCACGTCTGGACCTTCGAGCAGGCCGGCAGCCAGGTGCGCGTCCACACCGAGGAATCGTGGAGCGGTGCCCCCAGACCGCCGCCCCCGCCGAGCTCGGCCAGGCCCTGCACGACTCCCTGACCGCCTGGCTCGCCGCCCTCAAGGCCCGCGTCGAGCAGGCCAACTGACCCTCGGCAGACACCTCGGGCTGCCGGGCACGGGTCCGCATCCACACACCGCGGGCCCAGGCCGCCCGGTGACATCACCCGGCCGCCGCTACCATGCGGGACATGACTGATGAGCCGGACCGGCGGGCGCGCTATCGGGAACCCCGGCAGGCGCGCAGCGCCGTGACGCCGGCTCGCGTCCCGCGGGCGGCCGGGGAGATCGCCTCCCCGCTCACCCGCGACGGCGAGCGCACCGCCCGGTGAACGGAGAGACCCCGCCCGCGACCGTTCGCGTGTTCATCGCCCTCGCTCCGCCCGACCACGCGAAGGAAGAGCTGGCCAGGGAGTTGCGTCCCGCCTACGACACGCACCCGCGCATGCGATGGAACCGCATCGAGGACTGGCACGTCACCCTGGCGTTCCTGGGAGAACTCCCGGCCGAGACCGTTCCTGTCCTGCGGCCGCCTCTCGCCGGTCTCGCGGCGGACCGCGGGCCACCGCGGTTGGCGCTCCGCGGCAGTGGGACCTTCGACGACCGGGTGCTGTGGAGCGGGATCGACGGGGACCTCGACGAACTGCACCTGCTGGCCGCCGATGTGCGCAGCGTCGTCAAGGCCTGCGGTGTCGACATCGAGGACCGCCCCCTGCGCCCCCACCTGACGTTGGCCCGCGCCCGCAGAGGGGATCGGTCCTCGGTCGGAGAGATCGCCGACGGGTTCGCCGGATTCCACGGCGGGTGGTGGTCCGCCGAACGTCTGCACCTGGTCGGCAGCAACGCCGGACGCGGCAGCGGACCGATCCACTACCGCGACATCGAGGCGTGGTCCTTCGGCAGCGCGGACAGCGCAGGAGTCTGAACGGGGCGGCGCGGAGAGCCGCCCCCGCGCCGGGGGAGAGCCCGGGGCGGGGGCGGCTTGACGGCGTTCGGTGCTCGGCCGGTGCTCAGTCGGTGCAGATGGTGCCCGGGGCGGGTAGCGCGCGGGTGGTCAGGTACCGGTTGGTGGCCTGCTGGGCGCACTTGGAGCCCAGGAACATGCTGTAGTCGTCGCCTTCGTGGCCCAGGACGACACTGCCGGGCAGTTGCGCGGCCATGGCCGCGCCCGCGCTGAAGGGGGCGAGGGCCTGGTGGGTGGACTGGAGGATCAGCGCGGGCGGAGCGCCGTGGACCGGGGCGCCCGCCGTGACGGGCTCGGCCCCTGGGTGGGCCAGCCCAGGCAGCCGGTGATGGCCTGGTAGGAGCGCACGGCGCCGCCGAGGTGCGGGGAGACGCGGGCGAGCTCCGTCCGCAGCCGGGTGAGCTGCGAGAACGTCTGCACCGGGCGGGCGTTGTCGAGGCAGGCGGGGATCCGCACCTGGACCGGGTCGAGGGTGTCGTCCGGGTCGTGGGTGAAGTCCGTCGCGTCACCGCCCTGGGCGTTGACGATGGCCTTCGCCAGCTCGGGCCACGTGGGTTGGGTCAGCGTCAGGTAGTCCTGGGTGGCCTCGCGGATGTCCTCGCCGGTCAGCGGCTGGTGCGCCGTGCCCCCCGTCCGGATCGGGGCGCGGTCGGCGCGGACGACGAGGGCGTCGTATTCGGCCGCGACGTCCTTGCCGTGCAGGGCGCAGTCCTTGGAGGTGGCGCACCAGGCGGCGAAGCGGTTGAAGGCCGTCTCCGCGGTCGCCGCCTCCTGGGTGACCCGCGCTATCGGCGAGCCGGTGTCGTTCAGGGCGGTGTCGAGGACCATGGTGCGCAGCCGGCCCGGGTAGAGCTTGGCGTAGGTGCGTCCCAGGAGCGTGCTGTAGTGGATGCCGTACCAGTTCAGCTGCCGTACACCCAGCCCGATACGGATCGCCTCGAAGTCCCGCGCGGTGCTGGTCAGGTCGACGTGGTCGATGAGTTGCCCGTTGCGGCGCAGGCAGTCCTCGGCGACGGCCCGGTTGTGGGCCACGAGCGCGTTGAACGCGGGCAGGTCCCGCGGGAAGTGACTGACTCCGGCGGGCTTGAGCGGTTCCGCGCAACGGATGGGCGTGCTGTGCCCGACTCCGCGCGGATCCACCGCCACCAGGTCGAAGTCCTGGGTCATGGCGCCGGCGAAGTTCGGCAGGCCGACGCGCAGCGCCAGTCGCAGCTGCTCGATGGAGGAGCCGCCGGCCCCGTCGTTGAGGAGCAGGGTGCCCTGGCGGTGGGCCCGGTCATCCGCCGGGCGGCGGACCATGGCGAGGGTGGTGCTGCCGGCGTGCGGGTCGGACCAGTCCACGGGTACCTGCATCGATCCGCACTGCATGTTCGGGAAGTCGGTGTCGGCGCAGGCGTGCCAGTCGATGCCGCCGGCGAGGGTCCGCCGGTCGGTGTCCTCGCTCTGCGCGAGCGCCGGTACGGCGATCGTGGCGACGAGCGCGGTGAGGGCGGCGGCGATCAAGCCGGATTTCTTGCGGGTGCTTGACATGTCACATTCCTTGGTCGGGTGCGAATCGGGGGGAAGCCAGGGGGAGCGTCAGCCCTTGGGGGCGTCCAGGGCGCTGTCCGGGATCCAGGAGCCGTGGATTCCGGCGGTCACCCGCCGGGGCAGGTGGACGGTGGCGACCCGGTCGAGCCCGGCGGCGTCCAGGACGAGCAGCTGGGAGGAGTCCTGCTTGAGGTCCGAGGTCACGGTCAGGAGGTAGCCGTCGTCCTCGCGGGTCGCGCCGGCGGCGGGGACGAACACGGCTTCGCTGGGCATGCGGGCGTCACCGACCTGGTGGATGCGGCGGGCACCGGTGGTGCGGTCGTACTTGACGATGCCGTAGCCGCCGAAACCGGCCTCGTCGGGGAAGGAGACGGCGTACTGGTAGCGGTGCTCGGCGCCCAGGTACGCCTCGTTGAGGGTCGGGAACTCCACGGAGAGGTCGTCGATGATCTGCTCGTCGACGGTGCCGGCCGCCATGTCGACCACCCAGCGGCGGGTGTAGGAGCGGGCTCCGGGCTCGGTACCGCGCCCGGGGGCGCCGACCCACCAGTTCCAGGAGAGTTGGAAGCCCTCGCGGTCCACCGTGGGGCCTTCCAGGACGATCCGGCCCTGGCCGTCCTCGTAGGCGTTGGCGGCGTGCAGCAGGTTGCCGGGCTCGATGGAGAACCAGCGGATCTGCCGGGCTCCGTCGACCCCGCGGGGCATGACGCCGATGCGGGACGGCTGGGTGTCGCTCCAGCCGTAGGGGATGCCGGAGTGCTCGGCCGGGTCGAAGGTGACGTTGCCCTCGATGAAGACCACGTGGCCGCGGGTCAGGGCGAAGTCGTGCTTGAGGGAGGCGGTCGCTCGCGGGATCTCGGCGCTGTGGACGATCTCGCCCTTGGCGTCGGCCACGTAGTACGTCAGGAACGGCGGGAAGGGCGAGGACCCGAAGAAGTGCAGCTCCCCGGTGACCGGGTCCTCCTTGGGGTGCGCGGTCATCGCACCACGCAGCGTGCCGCCGAAGTCGTAGGCGCCGACGGTCTCCAGGTCCGCCGTGAGTTCGAAGGGGAGGTTCGCCTCGCACAGGGCGAGCAGCCGTCCGGCGTGCTCGATGACGTGGGTGCCGGCGGTGCTGGCGGTCAGGTCGGGACCCTTGTCGGTCATGTAGGGGGCGCCGTCGAGGGCGGGGGTGTGCACCCAGCGGTTGCGGTACCACTCGGCGCGGCCCTCGCGGAGCCGGATCCCGTGGACCATGCCGCTGCCCTTGAACCAGTGCGCCGGGGTGACACCGGGCTGGGGGTTGTGGCCGTTGCGGATCAGCCGGCCGTCCAACTCGGGGGGCAGGGAGCCCTCCACGGTGAGTCCGGTCGCGGTGACCTCGTCGGTGACGGGGGTGTAGTGGCCGGTCAGATAGGGCTTTGCGGCGGTCATGCCAGGAACCTTTCGGTGACAGGGGTGGTGTCGGGTTTGATCAGGCGCCGGTCGTCGGACGACGGACGGTGCGGTGCCGGGTGCGGAGGACTCGGGCGGGTTGCGGGTCGGGGGTTTCAGCGCCGGGCGCGGGTGCCGCTCGCGGGCTCGCGCGGCGGGTGAGGAGCAGCGCGAGGAGGGCGGTCGCCGCCAGGACCGCGGCTGCGACGGTGAAGACGGCGCGGTAGCCGGCGGTGAGTGCTTCCAGCCGGGACTGGTGGGTGGCGGCGTGGGCCGTGACGGAGCCGGCCAAGGTGGCCAGGGCGGCGAGGCCGATCGCCCCGCCGACCTGGCGGGTGGTGTTCACCAGGCCGCCGGCCAGACCCGCGTCCTGCTGTGGGACGCCGTCCACGGCGAACGCGGTGAGTTGGACGAACGCGATGCTCAGGCCGAGGCCGATGAGGATGCTCGGACCGAGGAGGTCGGCGAGGTAGCTCCCGTCGGCGCTGATCCGTGACAGCCACAGCAGCCCGACGGCTTCGGTGAGCAGGGCCGCGGTCACGGTCGCGGTGCCGCCGAGGCGCCGGGAGATGCGGGGTGCCAAAGCGGCGCCGAACATGTTGGCCGCGGCGAGCGGGAGTTGGCCGGCGCCGGTGGCGAGCGGACTCGAGCCGAGGACCTGCTGCTGGTAGAGCGGCAGGAAGAAGAACAGGGCGATCCACACGGACCCCAGCAATGCCATCAGCAGGTTGCCCGCCGCGACGCGGCCGGTGGTGAACAACCGCGGCGGTATCAGCGCGTTCGGCCGGCGGAGCTCGATCACGGCGAAGGCCGCGAGCAGCGCGGCGGCGCAGAGGAGGGAGCCGAGCACCCGCGGGTCCGTCCAGCCGGCACCGCGTGCGGTGGTCAGCCCCCAGACGAGGCAGGTCAGGGCGAGGGTCACGGTGGCGGTGCCCGGCAGGTCGAACCGCCCGCCGTTCCCGCCGGTCCTTCCGGCGGCACGCCGCCCCGCGGCCCCGGCGGCGTCCAGCCCCGCGGCCCCGGCGTCCCGCCCTGCCGTCCAGTCCGCATCCAGCCCCGCCGCCCCGGCGTCCCGCCCTGCCGTCCAGTCGGCCGTTCGTGGTACGAGGGACGCCACCGCGACCAGGACCAGTGCCGACCCGAGAGCGACCACGTGGAAGATCCAGGGCCAGCCCCACGCCTGGGTCAGTACACCTCCCAGCAGGACGCCCCCCGCCCCTCCCGCGCCGGAGACCGCGCCCCAGACCCCCAGCGCTCTGCCACGCCCGGGGCCGGGCGGGAACAGGTCCATCGTCAGGGCGAGCGCGGCCGGGGCGGTGGCGGCGGCACCGAGGCCCTGAACGGCGCGGGCGGCGATCAGCACGCCGGAGGAGCCGGCGACGCCTGCCACCAGCGAGGACACCGCGAACAGCGCGAGGCCGACGATCAGCACCCGGCGGCGCCCGAGGAGGTCGGCCGCCCGCCCGCCGGCCGGCAGCAGTGCGCCGAACGCCAGTCCGTAGGCGTTGACCACCCAGGTGGTGCCGCCATCCGACAGACCCACCCCGGCGCGGATCTGCGGCAGCGCCACGTTCACGATCGAGGTGGCCAGCATGACGGTGAACTGTGCCGCGGCCAGCGCCGCGAGCACGGCCCCCGGTCGAGGACCCGTCGTAGAGGTGGCGGGCGTCCGGCCCGTCCGTGTGCGTCGGAGGTTCATGCCGCACAGACTCGTGCCGGACGCTGTCCACTTTCCAGGTCAGACAGGAGCCGTGACTGTCCACTCCTGTCCGTACCTGTCCACCTGGTCGTAGCGGAGCCGCGCGCCGCCCGTTCCTGGGCCCTGTGAGCTTCCTGAGTCAGGTACGAACGGTGCCCGGCACCGGTCGGTCAGAAAGTCCCTGCCTCCGCCGTGGAGTGTGCCGGCCTGCACAGGGCGTAGATGACGAAGGTGTCGAGAGCGATCAGGATGATCGCCCAGAACGGGTAGTACGGGAGCCACAGGAAGTTCGCGATCAGACTCAGACCGGCGAGAACGACGCCGACCGCGCGCGCCCACAGGGCGCCGGAGAACAGCGCGCATCCGGCGAGCAGCACGACGATGCCCAGGATGAGATGGATCCAGCCCCAGCTCGTCAGGTTGAACCGGAACACGTAGTTCGTCGTCCTGACGAACACGTCGTCCTTGGCGATGGCGGAGATCCCCTCGAGGATCGCGATGACTCCGCTGAAGATCATCATGACCGCCGCGAAGACGATCCACCCGGACTGTTTCGCATACGACGATGTGCCGGTGCGGGGTCCTGACGCCTGCGGCTGGTTCACGTTGCTGGCCATAGGTGCCTCCGTGATCAGGGGAGTCTCCCGGTGCGGCCCTCTGAGCAGGCCGGTCGGCAGCTCCTCTACCAGAGTTCCACGATCATGCCGATTCCGCCCCCCGTGCCGCCCGCGGGCCGCCGCGGCCGGGGCCGTCGCCGGCCTCGCCGCCGTATGGGCCTTCACGTGGGCGGCCCGGGGGCGAGCAGCAGGCTACTGAGGAGTAGTAGGTCGTGCCGACGTCGGTTACCGGCCGCTTGAGCGGTGCCGCCGCGCTCTCCTCCGGCCCATGGCCCGCGAACGGGGAGTGGCTGCACCCCACCCCGGGTTTCGTGAATCCCCGTCGTTTCAGCCGGGCCTTTCCCGCGGCCTACGGTACGACGCCCCGCGAAGGGCAGGGGCACGGCCGGCCGGGAGCACACTACGGGAACACTGCCGGCGCACCGATGGACAAGTGACCGGCGGCAACAGGCCTTAGCGTGATGACCAGCAAAGCCTTTCCCCCGCGCGAGGAGCTGTACATGTCCGACCCGACGACCCCGATCCACCCCGTTCTCGAGCCCGAGGCCCTGGCATTCGCCGAGGCGACGGCGAATCCGCCGTACCTGTTCGACCTGGCTCCGGCCGAGGGCCGCAAGGTCGTGGACGGGGTCCAGTCCGGCGAGGCCGAACTGCCCGACGTCGACGAGGAGTGGATCACCGTCGAGGGCGGCCCCACCGGCAGTGTCCGCGTGCGGATCGTCCGGCCCGCCGGATCCACCGGCCCCCTGCCGGTGGTCCTGTACATCCACGGCGCGGGATGGGTCTTCGGCAACGCCCACACCCACGACCGCCTGGTGCGCGAGCTGGCCGTCGGCGCACACGCCGCCGTGGTCTTCCCCGAGTACGACCTGTCGCCCGAGGCCCGCTACCCGGTGGCCATCGAGCAGAACTACGCCGTCGCCCAGTGGATCGTGACCCAGGGAACCGCCGAGGACCTGGACGGCACGCGACTGGCCGTGGTCGGCGACTCCGTCGGCGGCAACATGAGCGCCGCGCTGACCCTGATGGCCAAGGAACGCGGCGACGTGGCCCTGGTGCAGCAGGTGCTGTTCTACCCGGTCACCGACGCGAGCTTCGACACCGCCTCCTACCACCAGTTCGCCACCGGCTACTTCCTGCGCCGTGACGGCATGCAGTGGTTCTGGGACCAGTACACGACCGACGAGAAGCAGCGCGCCGAGATCACCGCGTCCCCGCTGCGCGCCACCACCGGGCAACTCACCGGTCTGCCCCCCGCCCTGGTCATCACCGGCGAGGCCGACGTCCTGCGCGACGAGGGCGAGGCCTACGCCGCCAAGCTCCGCGCCGCGGGCGTCGCCGTGACCGCCGTCCGCGTCCAGGGCGTCATCCACGACTTCGTGATGCTCAACGCGCTGCGCTCCACCCACGGGGCCGACGTCGCCATCAACCTGGCCGCCGACACCCTGCGCACCGCACTCCACCCGGCCTGACCGCGGCCGTTCCGTGCGCGTACTGCTGCCGCCCCGCCTGCCCGGTGGGGTGGCAGCAGTCGCGTGGAGCGCGGAAGCTCACGCGGTATCGCTGCCGGGCCGGATGGTGAAGACCTGGTCCAGGCCGATGATGCGCAGGATGCGCAGGGTGTCGGCGGGCACGGCTGCCAGGATCACCTCGGCGCCCGCGGCCTGGGCGTGCTGGCGGGCGGCCAGCAGGGCACTGATGCCGGTGGAGTCGCAGAACTCCAGGTCGGACAGGTCGATGAACAGATGCTTGCCAGGGCTCAGGACGAGGCGTTCGACCTGCTCACGCAGGGCGGTGGCCTGTTCGAAGTCGAGTGCGCCGGTCACGTGCAGAACGGGTCCGGTGGCGGCGTCGTGACGGGTGACGTGCAGCCGGCTCATCACACGTGACCCGGCACCGGGTCGGCGGGGACACCGAGGGCGAGCAGGGCGGTGTCGTCGTCCAGGCCGTCGCCGAAGCTCTTCAGCAGGTCGGTCAGCGCGGCGATCAGCCCGGGGGCCGTGGTGGGGGCGTGATCGGCGGCGAAGACGCGCAGGGCATCGTCGCCGAAGAGGCTTTCGCGGGTGGGGCCGGTCCGGGCCTCGGTGAGGCCGTCGGTGTAGAGCAGGAGCGTGTCGCCGGCGGCCAGAGTGGTCTGCGCGGTGGTGAACCGGGCGGCGGGCAGGGCGCCGACGAGCAGTCCACCGGGAGTGGGAAGGTACTCGGCGCGGCCGTCGGCCCGTATGACCAGCGTCGGCGGGTGGCCGCCGGAGGCCAGGCGCACGGTGGCGCGGCCGTCGGCGCGCGGTTCCACGAGGCCGAAGATGACGGTGCAGTACCGCGGGTCGCCGCCGACGGCGTACCGCTCGTACAGGACGGCGTTCAGCGTGTTCAGGGCCGCGGCCGGCTCGGGATCGTGGAGGGCGGCGGCTCGCAGGGTGTACCGGCTCAGTGAGGTGAGGGAGGCCGCTTGGGGACCCTTGCCGCAGACGTCACCGAGGAAGAAGGCCCACCGGCCGTCGCCCAGGGGGAACAGGTCGTAGAAGTCGCCGCCGAGGCGGTCGGGGGAGGCGGTGTGGTAGTGGACGGCCGTCTCCAGTCCCGGCACGGCGGGCAGCGAGGAGGGCACGAGGGACTGCTGCAGCACGGCGAGCGCGTCCGCCAGCCGCTGCCGGTCGGCCTCGGCCCGCCGACGGGCCTCCTCGGCCGCCGCCTGCGCCTGCTCGGCCTCCCGGCGGCGGCGCAGGAGTTCCTGCTCGTAGGCGCGCCGGTCGGCGGCGTCGAAGACGGTGGTGCGGATCAGCAGGGGCTCGCCCTCGCCGCTGTGCTTGACCACGGAGGAGACGAGCACCGGCAGCCGGCGCCCGTCTGCGCTCTTCAACTCCAGCGCGATGCCGCGCAGTTCGCCCTGCATGCGCAGCAGCGGCGCGAAGTGCGTCTCGTGGTAGAGCTTGCCGCCGACCGTGAGGAGATCGGCGAAACGGACCCGGCCCACCACCGCCTCGCGTTCGAGGCCGAGCCAGTTCAGCAACGTGAGATTGATCTTGGCGATGGTGCCGTCCATCAACGTGGACAGGTACCCGCAAGGAGCCGACTCGTACAGATCCTCGGCGCTGTCCTCCAGCAGGGCGGTGAACGCGGCATCCGTGCCCGCGGCGCTCTCGGTCTCCGTCGGTTCCGGCTCCTCGTCCGTTCGGCACATCACCGGCGGGCCAGGAAGTCGAGCATCGCTTCCCGGGTGGCCTCTGGCGCGCTCAGTTGCGGGCAGTGCCCGGTCGCGTCCAGGGTGACCAGGCGGGAGGAGGGGATCGCGGCGTGGATGTACGCGCCGACCTCGCGAGGGGCGATCGCGTCCTGGGAGCACTCCAGCACCAGGGTCGGCACGGTGACGTCCTTCAGGTCCTCGCGGCTGTCGGACAGGAACGTGGTGCGGGCGAAGACCCGGGCGATGTCCGGGTCCGTGGCGCAGAAACTGTTGGTCAGCTCCTGTCCCAGCTCCGGCCGCTCCGGATTGCCCATGATCACCGGGGCCATGACGGACGACCAGCCCAGGTAGTTCGACTCCAGCGAGTCCAGCAGCTCGTCGATGTCCTGCGCCGAGAAGCCGCCACGGTAGTCGCCGTCGTCGATGTAGCGGGGCGAGGGCGCCACCATCACCAGCGCACCGATCCGCTCCGGTGCCGACCGCGCGGCCAGCACCCCCACCATGGCGCTGACCGAATGCCCGACGAACACCGCCTGCCGCAGATCCAGCTCCTCACAGACCTCGACCACGTCCTGGGCGTAGCCCGCGAGCGAGGAGTACCGCTCCCGGCTCCAGGCCGACAGATCCGAACCACCGGAGCCGACGTAGTCGAAGAGCACCACCCGGTACTGCTTCGCCAGGGCGGGCACGATCAGCCGCCACATGTTCTGATCGCAGCCGAACCCGTGTGCCAGCACCACCACCGGCCCTTCCGCGGGACCGGTGATCGTCACGTTGTTCCTGCTGCGAATATCCATGCCAGGCATATGCCCTGCTCAACCAAAAGGAGTCCCCGGTCAGCGCGCCGGCTCCCGACGTCCGGACAGGGCGGGCCGGCCGGTCAGTGGTCGGCACGCTCCGACAGCACCGAGTAACCGAACTGCAGGGCGTCCGACACGGTCAGAGCGGTGAGGGCGCCGGTCGCCGTGCGGGTCGCCTCCGGCCAGACGGCGCGGGCGCCCACGAAGCCGGTCACGATCCACACGCTCAGGCAGAACGGGCAGCTGATCAGTTCGCCCACCGTCTTCCGGCCGGGCTCCTCGCGCGGGGTCTCGTTGAGCTCTGCCGGAGCGCCCGCGCCCTCCACCTCCGTGAACGGGGCGCGCAGCGGTCGAGTCACCGAGGCCTTGCCGATGAGGCGACTGAGCCGGAACGTGGCCGTCGCGGTGAGCAGCAGCTCCCAAGGGCCGGGCGCCGCCGGCAGAGGCCGTCCGCTCCTGCGCTGCAACATCGTCCAGCCGGCCGTGTACCCGGCGAAGCCGACCACCGCGCCCAGGTGTCCGCCGTGCGACCGCAGTCCTTGCGTGATCCCCATCGAACCGCCTCGTTCCGCCCGCCGGGGCACTCGCTCACACCGTCCTGGGCCATGCACACATACGGATACTTCGAGACCCCTACCCGGCGACGGCCAGGAAACGCCGTTCGGTGGTTCGATCGGCCCTCCGGTGTCGGTGGACACGCTTCAGACGGTGCTGCCCGGCGCGGAGCACTCGGGGGACAGCAAGGCCGACGACGCTCGGGCCTGCGCGCGGTCGTTCCGGTCCGCTGACCGGAACGCCGCGTGACAAGCGACTCCAGCCACTCCCATGCTGCCTAACCTCAGTCCGACTCCAACGGGGGATTCGGCGGGGTCCAGGCGGGGTGGACACATGAGTGACGGAGTGGATCCCACAGCGGAGGACGCTGTTCTGTCGCTGCCGAAGGGCGGCGGCGCGGTCGGCGGGATCGGGGGGACGTTCACTCCCGACCTGTTCACCGGGACGGGGAACTACACGGTCCCGATCGCCGTCCCGGCCGGCAGGCTGGGCCTCGCGCCGCAACTGTCGCTCGGGTACAGCACCGGCGCCGGCAACGGACCGTTCGGGCTGGGATGGCAGCTGAGCCCGCCGGGGGTGTCCCGCAAGACCTCCCGCGGGACACCGCGGTACGGGGAGGCGACCGGCCCCGGGGCGCAGAAGGCCGACGTGTTCGTCCTGTCGGGGGCCGATGATCTGGTTCCCGTCGGCGGCGGTCGTCCTGGGCGGGTGCGGTACCGGCCGCGTACGGAGGGGCTGTTCGCGCGGATCGAGCACGTCATGGACGACTCCGGGAACTACTGGGAGGTCCGCGGCAAGGACGGCGTGCTGGCCCGCTACGGGACACCCCGTCCGGCCGGCGCGGACGCCGCCTGGCGCGACCCGGCCGTCGTCGTCGATCCGGCCGACGGGAACCGGGTGTTCGGGTGGCGGATCACCAGGACCCAGGACGTGCTGGGCAACCTGGTCCGCTACGACTACCTGCGCGACGCGGGCCGGGAGCCGGTGCACACCTGGGACCAGCCGCTGCTCGCGCGGATCTCCTACGCGGACTTCGGGGACCGGGCCGAGCCGTCGTTCCTCGTCGCGGTGGACTTCGACTACGAGTCGCGGCCGGACGCGTTCTCGGACCACCGGGCCGGCTTCGAGGTGCGGACGGCATTGCGCTGCCGCAGCATTCGGGTGAGCACGCACGCCGCCGACGGCATCGCCCGGGTGGCCCGCGAATGGCGCTTCACCTACCGGCAGGCCCGGTTCAACGGTGTGTCACTGCTGACGCGCGTCGACGTGGTCGGCATCGACGACCAGGGCCTGCCCCCCGGGCAGGAGCCGGCGCTGGAGAACCTGCCGCCGCTGACGTTCGGCTACTCGGGCTTCGACCCGGCCGGGCGCCGGTTCGCAGCGGTGGACGGGCCGGGTCTGCCGACGGCGTCGCCGAACGATCCCGCCCCGGCCCCGGCCGACCCGCGCGGGACCGGACTGGTGAACCCCGACCTGAGTACGGCGTGGCAGCGTACCGCCGGGAGCGCCCGCCCGCCGGTGGATCCGGCCGACCCCCTGGTGCGGTTCGCGGACATGACCGGCGACGGACTGCGGGACATCGTGCTGATCGGCGACGGGAGGGTCGCGTACTGGCCGAACCAGGGCCATGGCCGCTGGGGCGCGCGCGTGGTGATGCGCCGGTCGCCCCGGCTGCCGGACCGGTTCGACCCGCGCCGGGTGCTGCTCGGCGACGTCGACGGGGACGGCGCGGCCGACCTGGTCTACGTCGACCACGGGCGGGTGCTGCTCTGGGGCAACCGGTCGGGCGACGCCTGGACCGCGCAGCCGGTCACGATCACCGGGACGCCGGACGCGGCCGGCGGCGACTCCCTCCGGCTCGCCGACCCCAACGGGACCGGGATGGTCGGGCTGCTGCTCAGCCCGGACGCCGACGGGTCGGGGAGGACGCACCTGCGCTTCCTCGACTTCGCCGGCGGGGTCAAGCCCCATCTGCTGACCGCGATGGACAACCACCTCGGCGCCACCACCCGCGTCACGTACACGCCCTCGACGCGGGAGCACCTGCGTGATCAGCGCAATCCGGCGACACGCCGGCGCACCCCGCTGCCGTTCCCGGTGCACCTGGTCTCGCACGTCGAGGTGGCCGACGCGCACTCCGGCGGCCGGCTGACGACGCGGTACCGGTACCACCACGGCTACTGGGACACCGTGGAACGGGAGTTCCGCGGGTTCGCGATGGTCGAGCACCGCGACAGCGAGTCCTTCACGACGGCGCCCACGTCAGGGCCCGGCGCCGTCCCGGGCGGGCGCTTCTCGCAGCCGACCCTCACCAAGAGTTGGTTCCATCCGGGACCGGTCGCCGCCGGGGCGGGGGAGTGGACCGAACTGGATCTGCGGCACGAGTACTCCGCGCTGGACACACCGATGCTGTCCCGGCCATCGGAGCAGATCGCGTTTCTGGCCGGACTGCCGACCGGCGCCCGCAGGGCCGCGCTGCGCACGCTGCGCGGACAGCTGCTGCGCACGGAGGTGTACGTCCTGGACGGCACCGACCGCGAGCACCGCCCCCACACCGTCACCGAGACGCTCTCCGGGGTGCGGGAGGAATCGCCCGGGGTGCCCGGGGGCGCGTCGGAGGACGCCCGGGAGCGGGTCTTCTTCCCGTTCGGGCTCGGCAGCCGGACCACGCGGTACGAGCGCGGCGACGACCCGCTGACCCGGTTCGCCTTCTCCGCAGGCTATGACGGGTACGGGTTCCCGGCGGGGCGGATCACCGTCGCCGTCCCCAGGGGCCGTGACCCGATGACCACCGTCGCGGCCGCGCCGCAGCCGTACCTGGCCACCTACACGACCACCGAGTACGCCCGTCGCGACGACACCGGCCACTACCTGGTCGACCGGGTCGCCAGAACGACCGGCTACGAGGTCGTCAACGACGGCCGGCTCGGTGTCGACCGGCTGCGCGACGCGATCCTCGCCGGACCGACGCAGGCCGGCCCGGCGCTGCGCGTGATCGCCCACAGTCGCACGTACTACGACGGCGACGCGTTCACGGGCCTGCCGCTCGGCACCCTCGGCGAGCACGGGCTGACGGTGCGGGCCGAGTCCCTCGCGTTCACGGACGCCTTCCTCGACGACCTCTACCCGGCCGACGACCCGCTCGCGGTGGGCCCGCGGCCGGTCTACCTGGCCCCCGGCGGAGTCACCGCGTGGCCGGCGCAGTACCCACCGGCGTTCCGCGCCGCGGTTCCCGCACTGGCCGGATACACGCACTACACGGAGGGCGCGGTGCCCGGATCGCCGGGCGGGTACTACGTGACCGGCGCGCGGCACCGCTACGACGTGCACGTCGCGGGCCGGGTGCCCCGCGGACTGGTGGTCGCCTCGCTCGACCCGATGGGAGCGCGGAGCCAACTCGTCCACGACCAGCACGACCTGCTGCCGGTGCGGTCGGTGGACCCCGCCGGCTTGGCGACCGAGGCGGCGATCGACTACCGGATGCTGCGCCCCCACACGGTGACCGACGCCAACGGCAACACCGTCTCGGTCACGTCCTCCCCGGCCGGACTGGTCACCGCCCGGTACGTGCGCGGCGAGAAGGGCGAGGGTGACCGCGACACACCGAGCTCGCGGATGACCTACGACCTGCTCGCCTTCTCCGAGCGCGGCGAGCCGGCGTCGGTGCGCACCGTACGGCGGGTGCACCACGACATGGACACCGACGTTCCGGCAGCCGAGCGCGACGCGACGATCGTGTCGGTGACGTACTCCGACGGGTTCGGCCGGCCGCTGCAGACCCGTTCGCAGGCCGGGGACACCCTGTTCGGCGATCCGGCCCACGGTGGCGGCGTCATACCGGCCGGAGAGCTCGCGTCGGTCGGGGACACCACCGGGCGCACCCGGGGGCCGTCGGACCCCGACAACGTGATCGTCTCCGGCTGGCGGGTGTACGACAACCAGAGCCGGGTGGTGGTGGGGTACGAGCCGTTCCACTCCACCGGATTCGGCTACGCGCACCCGCTCGACGCCCAGCTCGGGCAGAAGGCGACGATGTTCCACGACCCCGCGGGCCAGGTGGTCAGGACGCTGAACCCGGACGGCAGCGAACAGCGGGTGGTCTGCGGAGTCCCGGCCGACCTGACGGCTCCCGAGGTGTACGCGCCGACGCCATGGGAGTCCTACCTCTATGACGCGAACGACAACGCGGGCCGCACCCACGGCGAAGCCGCCGCGGGTTATCGCGGGCACTGGAACACCCCGGCCGGCACGGAGATCGACGCGCTGGGCCGCACGGTGCGCGCCGTCGCGCGCAACGGGACGGCGGACGCGGACCGCTTCACCACCTGCTCCGCCTACGACATCGTCGGCAACCTCGTCTCGGTCATCGACGCGCTCGGCCGGACGGTCGTCACGAGCACCTTCGACGTGGCCGGGCGGCGCTGGCGGACGGACGGCATCGACGCCGGACGCCACGACGCGGTGCCCGACGCGCTCGGCCGCCCGGTCGAGACACGCGACACCAAGGGGGCGATGACGCTCCGCACGTTCGACCTGCTGGACCGGCCGTGCAAGGTGTGGGCGGCACGCGACGGGCTGGCCGGTACGGTGACGCTGCGTCGGTTCGTCGAGTACGGCGACGCCGGCACCGCCGGGCAGCCGGCGGCCGACCGGGCGGCCGCTCGTGCGCTGAACCTGCTCGGCCGCCCGGTGCGCCACCACGACGAGGCCGGACTGGTCTCGGTCGCGGCGGCCGACTTCAAGGGCAACGTCCTGGAGAGCACGCGGCGGGTCGTCGCCGACGCGCCGATCCTCGAGACGTACCAGACGGCCGGGAACAAGGGCTGGAAGGTGGTGCCGTTCCAGATCGAGTGGACTCCGGGAACCGGCCGGACCCAGGAGGAACGCGACGCGCAGTTGCTCGAACCCGGCGGCTACACCAGCACGACCAGCCGTGACGCGCTCAACCGGATCGTCAGACACGTCCTGCCGACCGATGTGGAGGGGCGGCGCAGGGAGCTGCGGCCGACGTACGACGGGGCGGGCGCGCTGGAGCAGGTGCGCCTGGACGACGTGGTCCACGTGCAGCGCATCACGTACGACGCCGCGGGCCGGCGGGCGCTCGTCGCCTACGGCAACGGGGTGATGACCCGCTACGCGTACGACCCGCGCACGTCGCGCCTGCTCCGGCTGCGCAGCGAGCACTACGCGCTCGTCGACGACCACACCTACCGCCCGAGCGGGGAGCCGCTGCAGGACAGCCACTACGACTACGACCTGGTCGGGAATCTCCTGACCTTGCGGGAGCGGGCCCCCGGCAGCGGAATTCCCGACAACCCGGAGGCGCGGGACGTCACCGACCCGGTCCTGCGCAAGCTGCTGAGCAGCGGTGACGCGCTCGACCGGCGCTTCACCTACGACCCCGTCCACCGACTGCTCACCGCCACCGGTCGCGAGCACCAGGCACCGCCCGCCGGCGACCCCTGGCCCGCCCTGCCACGCGGCACCGACGTCACGCGGGCGCAGGCGTACCAGGAGGCGTACCGCTACGACGCGGCGGATAACCTGGTCGGCCTCGCCCACGGCGGCGCCGGCGGCTTCGCGCGCGAGTTCACCCTGGTGGGGGGCGGCAACCGGCTGCGGCGGATGTCCGTCGGGACGACGGCGTACGACTACACCTACAACGGCAGCGGCAACATGGTCGCCGAGACGACCTCGCGGCACCTCGAGTGGAACCACGCCGACCGCTGCACGGCCTTCGCCGCCCAGACACCGGGCGTCGAGCCGTCCGTGCACGCCCAGTACCTCTACGACGTGACGGGCCGGCGGGTGAAGAAACTCGTCCGCCGCGAGGGCGGCGCGGTGGAGGTCACGCACTACCTCGACGAGGTCTTCGAGCACCACCGCTGGGCTCCCACGGCCACTTCGGCGAAGGCCGCGCCCGCTGTCGACCCCGCGGCCCGCGAGAACAACCTCGTGCATGTGATGGACGACCTCTGGCGCGTCGCACTCGTCCGCGTCGGTGCCGCCCACCCCGACGACCGCGGCCCGGCCACCGCCTTCCACCTCGGTGACCACCTCGGCAGCAGCACCGTCGTGCTCGACGGGACAGGCGCCCTCACCGACCGCGAAGAGTACACCCCCTACGGGGAGACCAGCTTCGGCGGCCACACCGGCAAGCGGTACCGGTTCACCGGCTGCGAGCGGGACGAGGAGAGCGGCCTGAGCTACCGCCAGGCGCGCTACTTCGCCCCGTGGAGCGGGAGATGGTGCAGCTGCGATCCGCTGGGCACCGTCGACGGGCCCAACCTCTACCTGTACGTCCGCGGCAACCCGCTGCGGGCGGCGGACACTCCATCAGGCCCTGGCCACCTTCCACGCTGAACAGCTTGCCCGCCCGGCCGTGACGGCGGTCCTGCTTTCCGCCCGGTGCCGGGCGCACCAGGAGCCTGCAGTCGGGCAGGCCCGACGCGGATAACCGGCAGACCTTCTGGGCCGTGCCCCTCCGATCCCGGCTCTGACCTGCCCGGACGGGAACCGCTGCGCGCGGCGGTCCCGTCCGGGCTTCGGCATGTCCGGAGCCGGCCGGCGGGATGATGCCGCGACCCGCCGGGTGCAGTACTCCTTCTGCACGCTGCTCTGCGTACGGAACCCACGCCCTTCACCGGTGAACTCGGGCGCCGCCGGGGCCGTATCCCTGGGTAGCGGCCGGGGCGCGGGGTAGGGGCCGGCGCTCGGGTGGAAGTGGGCGGCGCGTGTGGCGCCGGAGCCGTGGTGATCGCATCGAGACGGGGGTCTCATCGATGAGGCAGTTGAACGAGCAGCTGGACAGACCGGACGCGTTGACGTCCAGGCCGGCTACGCCGCCGCCGGCGGGCTTCTCGCCGTGGGCCGGTGGTCGTGGCGTGTTGCAGGGTGCTTTCGGATTGCTGAGTGCCGTGGACCGGGCGGGGGAAGCCGGGCTGACGCGCCTGGCGTCGGAGTGCGGGCTGCCCAAGACCACCGCGTACCGGCTGCTGGAGCAACTGGTCGCGCTGAACGCCGTGGAGCGGTGCGGCGGGGGATACCGGATGGGCCCGCGCATGTTCCGGCTCGGCCAGGAGTGGCAGCCGCACCCCGGGCTGCGGGCCGCGGTGCGGGAGCCCGTGCGCCGCCTGGTGGGCGCGACCGGCGCGACCGTGGGCATCAGCGCGTTGCGGGAGGGGCGGACGCTGGTGCTGAACTGGACGCCCGGCGAGGACACGGCACTGCCGCCGCCGCGCGGCGGCACGGTCTGGCCCTGGTTCACCGCGGCGGGCAAGGTGCTGGTGGCCGGCGCGGACCGTGCCCTCCCGCTCGACCGGCTCCCCGCGTCCTGGCCCCGCGAAGCCGCGGCCATCCGCGACCGGGGCGTGGCCTTCGACCGCGAGGAGGTGGTGCCGGGGGTGTGCTGCGTGGCGGTCCCGCTGTACGCCGCGGACGACGCCCCCGTGGCGGCGCTGTGCGTCCTGACGCACCCGGCCCGGAACCTGGAACGCCTCGCGGACGTCGTCCAGCGCACGGGCCGGGCGATCAGTTCCTCCCTGCGGGTGCGGTTCTGAGGACCGGGGCCGGCCTGTCACCGGCGGGGTGTCCGGCCGGCCGGGCGGTCAGCGGCCGAAGGTGATGCGGTGGATCGAGTCGGGGTCGCCGCGGCCGCTGGACTTGTCCACCGCGAAGACGCCGCGGCGCCGGGCGGATCGGATGCCACTGTCACCCAGGTCGACTCCCTGGGAGCTGCAACCGCGCCGAGCGGCGCACCGCGTCGCGCTGCTGCCGCAGTCCCCGCAGGCACCTGAGGCCGTGACGGTGGCCGGCCTCGTCCGCTACGGGCGCCATCCGTACCAAGGGCTCTTCCGGCAGTGGTCGCGCGAGGACGAGACGGCGGTACGCGACGCGCTGGAGGTGACCGGCGTCGCCGACCTCGCGCGGCGGCGGATCGACCAGCTGTCGGGCGCCGAGCGACGGATCGCCGGTGGTGGTTCCCGTCGTGACGCGGAACGCGGCCCTGGTACCTCCGGCAGATGTGGTGAGGCCCACCTGACTACACCCGGCGTCCCGGGCGTTCACTTCCGCGAGGGGTCGCGTCATGCGCACTCACCGTTCCCACCACAGCGGTCGGCCTGACGTGAAACCGTCAGGCCGACCGCGACGAGGGGGCGGGGCGGTCGGATTCGAACCGACGTCCTCCTCCATGCTGTGTAGGCGCACTACCTCTGTGCTACGACCCCGCCTTGCCGTGATCGTAACCAACCCGTCGGGGCACGGGCCAATGGATATCGAGGCCGGCAGGCCGACGTGCGCCTACTCGTCGTCCCAGGCCATCGAGCTCATCTTCCGGCCCTCGCGGGTTCGCACGAACGGCGTCGTCTTGTGGCCGGTGCCCTCGAACCAGGCGCCGTCGAGGAAGCCCGACTTGGGGTAGTCGCTGAAGCGGTGCGCAATCGGTCCGAAGATCTCGGTGCGTTCGGCGACTTCCCATTCGGGGAACTCCGTCAGGGTGCCGTCGGTGAGGATCTTCTCCCGGGGTTCGATGAAAGCGTCGAGGTCGTAGAGCACGGGCTGGGCGCCGATGTTCTTGATGATCATTCCTTGGGGAATGAACACCTCGCGGAAGGTGGGCGGCGAGGGAACTGGACACGGCCACCGCGGCGAAGACCACGATGTACACCAGCTGCCAGCCGTGCGGGATGTGCGACGCGGTCATCCAGCAGGCCGGGCTGGGGCGCGTGGTGTTCGCCCTGTCCAACGAGCAACTGCTGGACATCCGGCCGGGCAGCGGCCGGCCGGCCGTGCCGCAGGACGGTCCGGCGCTGCTCGACGAGGTGCGGGAGGTCGTCGCGCCCTACTACGGCTGACTCGGTCCCGAACACCCGCCCTCAGGCGTTCACCAGGGCCGGGGCGAACTGGTTGGCGGGACGCGGCAGGCCGTAGTGCTCGCGGAGGGTGCCGCCGGTGTACTCGGTGCGGAACAGGCCGCGCTCCCGCAGGATCGGCAGCACCCGCTCCACGAACACCTCCAGGCCGGAGGGCAGGACAGCGGGCATGATGTTGAATCCGTCCGCCGCCCCGGTTCGGAACCAGTGCTCGATGGTGTCCGCCACCTGCACCGGCGTACCGGTGAAGGTGCGGTGGCCGCGCCCGCCGCCGAGCCGGCCGATCAGCTGCCGCACCGTCAGCCGCTCCCGGCGCGCGAGCTCCACGACCAGTGTGTAGCGACTCTTGGCGCCCTCGATCTCGTCCTCGTCGGGCAGGTCCGCCGGGAGTTCCCGGTCGAGGACGAGCAGGGCCGGGTCGAGACCGATCAGGGTCGCGAGCTGCAGCTTGGCGTACTCCGGCTGGATCAGCCGGTCCAGCTCCGCTTCGAGCTCCAGCGCCTGCGCCTCGGTGTCGCCGATCACCGGCACGATCCCCGGCAGGATCTTCACACCCTCCGGGTCCCGGCCGACCGCCGCCGCGCGCCGCTTGACGTCGGCGTAGAAGGCCTGGCCCTCCTCCCATGTCGGCTGCGCGGTGAAGACCGCCTCGGCGTAGCGTGCCGCGAAGTCCTTCCCGTCCTCGCTGGATCCGGCCTGCACCAGCAGCGGGTGGGCCTGCGGCGAGCGTGGCACGTTCAAGGCGCCGTCCACCTGGAAGTACTTGCCGGCATGGGCGATCGGGTGCACCCGGTCCGACTCGGCGTGCACCCCACGGTCCTTGTCGGCCACGACCGCGTCGTCCTCCCAGCTGTCCCAGAGCTTGGTGGACACCTCGATGAACTCCGCCGCCCGCTCATAGCGGTCGGCGTGCGCAGGCTGGGATTCGAGGCCGAAGTTGCGCGCCGCGGCGTCACCCGCCGTCGTGACGATGTTCCAGCCGGCGCGGCCGCCCGAGATGTGGTCGAGCGAGGAGAAGCGCCGCGCGAGGTTGTAGGGATCGTTGTAGCTGGTCGACGCGGTGGCGATCAGTCCGATCCGGCTGGTGACGGCGGCCAGCGCGGTCAGCAGCACGGTGGGCTCCAGACGGCCGCTCGGCCGCCGGCCCGGGTCTCCCCACAGCGCCGGGCTGTCGGCCAGGAAGAGGGAGTCGAACTTGGCGTCCTCGGCGATCCGGGCGAGCCGCTGGTGGTAGGCGACGTCGATGTGGGCCAGTGGCTCGGACTCGGGCAGCCGCCAGGACGCCTCGTGATGGCCGGTGTCGTGGATGAACAGGTTGAAGTGCAGGCTTCGCTCGGTGGTGCTCATGATGGTTCGGCTCCAGACAGAAGGTGCGGGTGGCGGGGCGGGGCGGGGAGGGCTCAGTGACCGTCCTCCTCGACTCCCAGCGCGGCCAGGAGTTGTTCGCGGTACTCGCCCAGGTGCGGGTCGCGGTACGAGCGCGGGTGCGGCAGGTCGATGGTCAGATCCAGGCCGAACCGTCCCCGGTCGAGCACCAGGACCCGGTCGGCGAGCACGACCGCCTCGTCCACGTCATGGGTGACCAGGAGGACGGAGGGCCGGTGGCGCTCCCACAGCTCGCGCAGCAGGGTGTGCATCTTGAGCCGGGTGAGCGCGTCGAGGGCACCGAACGGCTCGTCGGCGAGCAGCAGTTCGGGCTCCCAGACCAGCGAGCGGGCGAGCGCGGCGCGCTGTTGTTCCCCACCCGAGAGCTGGCTGGGCCAGGCCCGTTCGCGTCCCGCCAGGCCGACCTCGGCGAGCGCGTCGCGACCGCGTTCCGCGGGATCCTTGCCCTGCGAGTCCTTCCCGCGCGCGCCGAGCAGCACGTTGTCCAGCACCCGGCGCCAGGGCAGCAGCCGGGAGTCCTGGAAGACGACCGACAGCCGCTCGGGCGCCTGGAGTTCGCCGGTCCCGGTGACGTCGTGGTCGAGGTCGGCGATGGCGCGCAGCAGGGTGCTCTTGCCCGAACCGCTGTGCCCGAGCAGCGCGACGAACTGGCCCGGCGGGATGTCCAGGTCGATGCCGTCCAGGACCACGCGCTCACCGAAGCCGCGGGTCAGTCCACTGATGTGGACGGCGGGTGGGGTCAGGTGTTCAACGAGCGCCGCCATGACAGCACCCTCCGTTCCAGGACGCGGACGACGGAGTCGGAGGCGAAACCGAAGACCCCGTAGATGAGCAGGCCGAGGACGATGACGTCGGTCTGGCCGTAGTTCTGCGCCTGGAACATCATGTAGCCCAGGCCGTTGGTGGCGTTGATCTGCTCCAGCACGACCAGGGAGAGCCAGGAGCCGGTGACGCCCAGCCGCAGCCCGACGAAGAAGCCGGGCAGGGCGCCGGGGATGACGATCTGCCGGATGAACTGCCACCGGCTCAGGCGGAGCACCTCGCCGAGTTCGACGAAGCGGTGGTCGATGCCCGACAGGGCCGAGTACAGGTTGAGGTAGATGGGGATGTAGACCACGATCGCGATGATCGCGACCTTGAACGTCTCCCCGATGCCGAGCCACAGGATGAACAGGGGGATCAGCCCGAGCGTCGGCACCGACCGGTTGATCTGGACCGTGCCGTCGATGACGGCCTCCCCGATCCGGCTCAGCCCGGCGACCAGGGCCAGGACGACCCCCACGGTCAGCCCGATGGCGAAGCCCTGGGCGGCGCGCCACAGCGACTCGGTGATGTCGGTGCTGAGGGTGCCGGACGTCCACAGGTGGGCGCCGGTGCGCACGACCGTCCACGGTGCCGGCAGGGTGCGCGGATCGAGCGTGCCGGTCACGTTGCCGAGCGACCAGATCACCAGCAGCAGTGCCGGTCCGATGAGGCGCGCGTACGGCAGGCGTTTGCCCGGAGCCAGCCGGCGCACCCGGCGGCGGGTGGTGGCCGGCTTGGTGGTGCCGGTCGTCGTGACGGGCGGGGAGCTGGTCGTCGTGGTGGTCGGCGGATCGGCGGCCGCCGCGTGCGCGGAGCCGGTGCGGGAGTCGGACCGGGCTTGCTGCTCTGCGACGGTTTCCGTCACGGGTATCAACTCCGGTACTGCGCGGCGACGGCTTGGGACGCGAGGGGCTCGAAGCGGCGGTCGAAGAGCACGTCGGCCTTGAAGGACTTGACGAAGCCCCCCTCGGCGAGCAGGTCGATCGTCTCCTGTTCCCAGGCGATGGCCTCGTCCCAGCTCGGGGGGAGGAGCGGCTTGTTGCCCAGCGCCGTGATCCCCTTCGCCTGGGCCTGCGTGATGTGCTGGGTCTTGACGTAGTACTCCTCGTTCCAGGTGTCCGGGTTCTCGTACACCCAGACCAGACCCTTGGCCCACAGCGGGACGTAGGCGGCGATGGCGGCCGCCTTCTCGGCGTCGGCGAGGACCGACGCGGGCGCCCACAGGATGTTGAGCAGGTCCACGACGTCGGTGGTGACGGTGTGCGCGCCGTCCGAGCCGTACCGGGTCAGATAGGCGGGCACCTGGGAGATCCCGAGCGGGGCGATGTCGACCTGGCCGGCCTGTAGGGCGGTGAGGAATTGGTTGCTGGTCAGGGGCACCAGGGTGACGTCGGCGGCCTTGAGGCCCGCCTTCCTGAGGGCCCGCAGCAGCACGACGCCCTGGGCCTGCCCCTGGGAGAACGCCAGCTTCTTGCCGCGGAATTCGGCGACGGACCGGATGTCGCTGTGCGGCTTGGTGGCGAACACGTAGTTGGGCTTACGGGTCAGGTCCACGGCGACGATCCGGGCGTCGTAGCCCTGGAAGTGCGCCTGGATCGGGGGAATGCCGGCGTTGTTGCCCACCTCCAGCGAGTGGGCGCGGAACGCGTTGATCACGTCGGGTCCGGCCCCGATGCTGGGCCACGAGGACACCTTGAAGGGCAGCTTGTCCAGCAGCCCGGCGAGTTTGAGCTGCAGTTCCTGCCCTCCGAGGTACGAGGCGACGCTCAGCGAGGTGCCGGCCGGCACGGCGGTCGGCAGCGGCGCGGTCGTCGCGAGGGTGGGTCCCTTGGCCTCGGCGGTGGTGCAGGCGCTGAGCCCGAGGGCGGCGCCCGTGCCGACCAGGGCCTGCAGGAAGAGTCGCCGGTCGAGGCGGGGGACGAGGTCCGAAGGGTGGCTTCTGGTGCGCACGTGGGAATCCTTATGGTCGGCCACAGGGGAGAACCGCGCGGCGGCGCTCTCGGAGGGCGTCGCAGCACGTCAGGGACTTGGTGGTCATGACTCGCCGGCCCGCGTCCGGTGAGAGGGCAGGGCGGCGACGTGATGAAGGGGAGGTGAACGCGGCGCTGCGTCCGAACCGGCGGACGGCCGGGGAGTGGGAGTCTCGGAATCCGGGGGTGTCCCGGGAGCAGCCGGGAGCGAGTGCCGGATCAGTCGTCAGTCATCGGTCTGCTGACGGCAGGCCGGAACATACCGGCACCGATGCCGGAGATGCGGCTTGTGAGACGGATGAATCCGATTCAGCAGGGAATGCGCCGACAGTGGCGGCTACATCGCGGCGCACCGAGGCGGGCGGCGTAGCGCGCCCGCTCTTCAAGGTGCCGAATCGATCTCATGCGCAGACAGTAACCAGCCGGCGTCACGGCCGACAAGGTTTGTTGTAGCGCTGGAATTAACTCCAACCGGGCCTCCGCCAAGCCTCCGGCAAGCCTCCGCCAAGCCTCGGACGGGCCTCGGGCGGGCCTCCAACGGGCGTTCGAGGCGCGGCGAGCCGTCGGCGCCGGGTGGCCCCACCTCTCCAACCTTCGTGCGGTCGCAGAACGCGCGGTCGACCCAGGTCGTCCCGGTTGGCGCCCAACGCGCGCTCTGTGAAAGGCTGTTGGAGCCTCCTGCCGCGCGGGAGGGCCGGACCGGCGGGATAAACGATCTTGTGGGCCTGAAGTACCGACTTCCGTCATGTATGTACCGATTCATTACTACTGTGATGGTAGTTGCCAACCGGGCACCCTCCTGTGCTGAGGACGTTGATGTCTGAACTCCCTTCATCCAGCGTGCGGTCCGACCATCGGGACAGCGGACGCCACGGCAGATCCCAGACCCGCGGCCGCCGCTCCCCCGAGCGCGTGGTCCCCGGCCTGCGCTGGATAGTGGTGCTGCCCGCCGTGTTCATGGCCCTGCTCGGCGGGGGCGTCGCGGCCTGGCTGCTGGTCGCGGATCCGTCGAGATCCCTGGCCGCGGTGGTGCTCGCCGGAGCCGTCGTCCTCGCCGCTGTGATCCTCGTGGCGGGCTCGGCCGGCGCGCTCTCCGCGGACCGCGCGGTGGACCGGCGGGTGCAGGAGGTCCGCGCGGTCAACTCGCGCGGCTGGGAAGAGCTGCAGAACGTCGTCGCCCAGGTGCGGCGCGGCGAGTCGCCCGTGTTCCACGGCCCGGCGCCGGCGACCACACCGGACCGGGACCGCTTCGCGGCCCTGGCGGACGAGCTGCGCCAGGCCCAGTACGCCGCGTGCGCGGCGGTGGTCCAGGCGGCGGCCCTGCCGGTCGCCCCGGCCAGCGCCGCGGACCAGCAGGTCGTGGTATTCGTCAACCTCGCCCGGCGGCTGCAGTCCCTGGTCCACCGCGGCATCCAGCTCCTGGACGAGCTGGAACACCAGGTCGAGGACCCGGACCTGCTGCGCGGACTGTTCCAGGTCGACCACCTCGCCACCCGTATCCGTCGGCACGCCGAGAACGTCGCGGTACTCGGCGGCGCGGTCTCGCGCCGCCAGTGGAGCAAACCGGTGCCGCTGACGCAGGTCCTCAGGTCGGCCGTCGCGGAGGTGGAGCACTACGCCCGGGTCAAGCTGGTCCCGCCGATCGACGGGGACCTCGACGGCCGGGCCGTGGCCGACGTGGTGCACCTGATCGCCGAGCTCATCGAGAACGCCACCACGTTCTCCCCGCCGGAGACCCAGGTCCTGCTGCGGGCGCAGAAGGTCACGGCCGGTTTGGTCATCGAGGTCGAGGACCGCGGCCTTGGCCTGGAGCTCGCCGCCCAGGAGCGCAACAACGCGCTCCTGGCCGACCCCGAGCGGATCGACCTGGACACACTGCTGAAGGACGGCCGGATCGGGCTGTACGTCGTCGCCGTCCTCGCCCGCCGCCACGGCATCACCGTCCAGATGCGCAGCAACGTCTTCGGCGGCATCCAGGCCTTCGTCATCCTGCCGCACGCCCTGGTGGGCACGTTGGAGGCCCCGGAGCCCGAGCCGGCCCGTGCCCGGCCGCGTCCGGTACAGACGGCGCAGACAACGCAGACGGCGCCGCCCGCGCTCCCGCACCGCCAGCCCCCCGCCCCGGCACGCGCGGGCACCGGCGCCACGGGGCCGCAGCCGGCGGTGGCGACCGACGCGGCGCCCGCGCACAGCCGCCCGTCCGTGCCCGCCCCTTCGCTGGAGAGCCGCCGGCCGGTGCACCCCCGGCAGCCGGCTGCGGCGCGGTCCGCCGCACCGCAGCCCGTCCGGCCGTCGGGGGCGCACCGCGCCCACGGCGAGCCCGTGGGAGGCGGGTCCGGTCCCGCGCCGGCCGCTCCCGCCCCGACCGGACAGGTCCCGATCAGTCCCGCCCCCGCCGGCCGCCCCCCGGCCGGAGAAGGGCGCCCCTCCTTGCCGCAGCGTCGCGGCCAGTCCCACCTCGCCCCCCCAGCTGCGGAGCGACCCCGCGCCCCGCAGCGACGACCAGGTCGGCGAGCCCGACCCGAACCTCATGGCCGCCTTCCGCATCGGGGTGCGTGCGTCCGAGGCCGGCGCCGAGCAGACCGACGGTCCGCCGCGCCGACCCGACATGCCCTGATCCTCGTCATCTTCCTCACAAGGAGCCCTTCCACCATGGTGAGCGACGTCCCCCCCGGCCGCGATCTCGCATGGCTGCTGACCGACCTGGTCAGCCGCGTCCCCCATACCCGCAGCGCTGTGCTGCTCTCCTCCGACGGGCTCAAGAAGGCCGTTCACGGCCTGGACGGCGACAGCGCCGACCACCTGGCCGCGGTCGCCTCCGGGTTGCGGTCCCTGGCCGGCAGCGCGGGAGTGCGCCTCGGCGGCGGACCGCACGTTCGCCAGGTGGTGGCCGAACTGGAGGACGCGCTGCTGTTCGTGTCCGCCGCCGGATCCGGCAGCGCGCTGGCCGTCATGGCCGGCCGGGACGCCGACCCCGGCGTCCTCGGCTACGAGATGAACCGCCTGATCCAGCAGGTCCGACCGAACCTCGAGACCCCCGCCCGCGCCGCGACCCCCATGACGGGTGACGTTGTACGGTGACGGCCGCGGAGGAGCAGGACGAGCCCCTGATCGACGACGATGCCGGTCGCTTAGTCCGCCCGTACACCGTGAGCAACGGCCGCACCCGTCCGACCGCGGCGCTGGACATGCTGTCCATGGTGCGCGCCACCGGGAGCGTCCCCTCGGCGCACCTGGAACCCGACCACGCCCGCGCACTGGACCTGAGCAGGACCCCGGTCACGGTCGCGGAGGTGGGGGCGCAGCTGCGGCTGCCCGTCGCCATCACCAAGATCGTGCTGTCCGATCTCATCGACTGCGGAGCCCTCACCTCGCGGCCTCCGCTGCCGCCCGCCGATCTCACCGACCGAGCCGTTCTGGAGGAAGTGCTCAATGGCCTACGCCGACGACAGCAGTGACCTGTTCCCCACCGCGCTGAAGATCCTGGTCGCGGGCGGCTTCGGCGTCGGCAAGACCACGTTCGTGGGCGCGGTCAGCGAGATCGAACCGCTCAGCACCGAGGAGATCCTGACCTCGGCCAGCGTCGCCACCGACAGCCTCGCCGGCGTGGAGAACAAGACGACCACCACCGTCGCCATGGACTTCGGCCGCATCACCCTGGACGCGGCGCACATCCTGTACCTGTTCGGGACGCCCGGACAGGACCGCTTCTGGTTCATGTGGGACGAGCTGTCCGACGGCGCGCTGGGCGCCGTCGTCCTCGCGGACACCCGCCGGCTCGCGGACTGCTTCGCCGCCGTGGACTTCTTCGAACGGCGCGGCATCCGCTTCCTCGTGGCGGTCAACGAGTTCGCCGGCGCCTACAGCTACGACGCCGACGAGGTACGGGCCGCGCTCGATCTGAGTCCGCACGTGCCGGTCGTGATGTGCGACGCCCGCGAGAGCCGCTCCTCGACCGGGGTGCTGATCGACCTCATCAGTCACCTGCTGAGCACCGCGTCATCCCGACACCAGCCCGTCCACTAGACATGCCCGACCAGGGAGGCCCGTCATGAGCTACGACCCCGCAGAGCGGCACCTGCTGATCCCCGAGGACACCGAAGCGGTGCAGCGCGACGAGCGGCTGCGCGCGATGGGCCTGACCGACCGCCCCGACGCGCAGCTCGACGAGTTCGCCGCCCGCCTCGCGGCGACCACCGGCGCCTCGTACGCCATGGTCAACCTCTTCATGGACGGCCGGCAGTACTTCGCCGGGCTGCACACCCCCTCCGGGCCGCAGACCGCCCCCGTTCCGGAGGCGGCCGCGGAGCCGGGCCGGGAGATGACCTACGACCAGGGCTTCTGTCCGCACGTCGTCAACCGGCGCAAGTCCCTGGTGCTCGAGGACGTCTGCGACTACCCCCGGTTCGCGGGGAACCGGGTGGTGGACGAGCTGGGCATCCGCACCTACCTCGGCGCCCCGCTCATCGACCACACCGGCACCACCCTCGGCACGATCTGTGTCGTCGACATCGAGCCCCGTCCCTGGGGCCAGAGCGGCCTGGAGACGATCAAGGCCCTGGCGGCCGAGGCAGTGGAACTGCTCAAGCAGCGCGAGGCGGGACTCGCGTAGCCGGTCGCCCACCGGATGGGCCGGTGCGAGGGGTGCGAGGGGTGCGACCGATCAGGCGGTGAGCTGGTCGTCGTACGCCTCGGGGGAGCGCACCACGTCGGCGAACCGCTGCGACCACTGGCCCTTGCCCAGCCCCAGCGCCACTTCGCCCAAGCGCAGCAGCTGCACGTCCGAGGTGCCGGCCGGGGCGAAGATGTGGTGCGCGTCTCGGATGTACCGTTCCACGGGCCGGTCGGTGAACAGGCCGCTGGCGGCGTGCACCTCCATCGCGTTGCGCGCGGAGTCCAGCGCGTACTCGACGTTGATCAGCTTGGCGTTCATGAGTTCCGCGTCGCACGGCATTCCCAGATCGAGCAGATGCGCCGCGTGATAGGCGGCCAACCGGGCCGTCATCAGCCGCGACTGCATCTGGCCCAATTTGAGCTTGACGGGACCGAGATCGTGCAGGGGCTTGCCGTAACGATGTCGCTCGGCGCAGAACGCGGCGGTCTCCTCCAGCAGCGCGCGGTGGATTCCGAGCGAGACCGCGGTCAGGTTCGGCCGTCCGTACAGGACGCTCGAGGAGTACGCCACGGCCAGTCCGTCGCCTTCGGAGCCCAGCAGGTTCTCCGCGGGTATGCGGCAGTCGTCGAAGGTCAGTTCGCCGAAGCTGAAGCCGTGCAGGCCCATCGCCTCCTGGTGCAGGCCCAGCGTGACGCCGGGTTGGCCGGCCTCCACCAGGAACGCCGACAGCCCGCCGGAGCCGCTGCCGGTGCGGGCGACGACGCCGTGCAGGTCGCCGACGTGGCTGTTGCCGACGAAGACCTTCTGGCCGTTGAGCACGTAGGAGTCCCCGTCGCGCTCCGCGCTCGCCGTCATCCCCAGGACGTGCCCGCCGGACCCGGGCTCGGTGACCGCGATGGTCGGCAGGCACTCCCCGGCGGCGATCGCGGGCAGCCAGCGCTTCTTCTGCTCCTCGCTGCCGAAGTGGACGATCTTCGCGACGCCGAGCTGGGAGGCCTGCACCATCGCCCCCATCGCGCCGTTGACCCGCGACAGCTCCTCGATGATGACGGTCTTGGCGAGGTGCCCCAGCCCCATTCCCCCGTACTGGGCGTCGATGGTGACACCGATCCACCCCTGGGCCGCGATGAGCCGGGACAGGCCGTGTTGTACGGCTCTGGAGGACTCCATCTGCGGTATTCGGGGTCGTACTTCCGTCTCGGCGAAGTGCCGGACCTCTTGGCGTAGATGCTCATGCCGCTGCGTAGTGAAGTAGCCGTGCAACTGAGCCTCCGTCATGCATCGCCTGTCAGCCGCGGGTTCGGCCTCCAGGTCATAGGCCCACGCTGCCCCGCACAGGTCGACAGGTTCATGGTGGATATACCGGGAGCACCATTCAAGATCGTTTGTTGGATTGGCTGGATCTCGACCTGTTGCCGATCGCCGGGAGGTATGCGCGCCCCGCCCGCGGCGTGATCTCGGTCTCAACCGGGTGGGACGGCATTGCCTATGCAACTCGTTGCATAGCAGGATGCGGGTATGGCCCTCGAGCACGCGATCCTCGTCTCCCTGTTGGAGCAGCCCGGCTCCGGATACGAGCTGGCGCGCCGGTTCGACCGCTCCATCGGGCGCTTCTGGACCGCCACCCATCAGCAGATCTACCGGGTGCTGCGGCGGATGGAGACGGACGGCTGGATCGCGGTCGAGGAGGTCGCACAGGACAGCCGGCCGGACAAGAAGGTGTACTCCGCCGCGGCGCCGGGCCGGGCCGCCCTGGCCGGGTGGCTGCGCGAGCCCGTGGAACCGGAGACCGTACGGCATGAGCTCGCCGTCAAGATCCGAGCCGCCGCCTTCGACGATCCGGCCGCACTGACCTCGCTGATCTCCGAGGTGGAGCGGCACCGCGAGAGCCATGCCGCGCTGCTGGCCCGCTACCTGACGGGCGAGCGCCGCGACTTCCCGGACCGCGACCGCGACCTCGCCCCGCCCTCCGCCCAGCAGGAGCTGCAACACGTGGTGCTGCGCGGCGGCATCGAGTACGAGCGGATGACCCTCGCCTGGCTGGACGACGTGCTCGCCACGCTCCACCGCATCGCCAACTAACCCTCGTTCCCCTGGAGTCGACATGCTCTTCAACCCGCGTACCTATGACCCCGTGCAGTTCGACGAGCGCACCCGACAGCTGCTCCGCGCCACCGTCGACTGGTTCGAGTCGCGCGGCAAGAAGGCCCTCATCGACACCTACGTCGACCGCGCCTGGTACGGCGACTTCCTGGAGTTCGCGGCGAAGGAAGGGCTCTTCGCGGAGTTCCTCACCCCGTCCTCCGCGGACGGCGCCAAGCGCTGGGACACGGCGCGGATCGCCGAGCTGAACCGAGATCCTCGGCTTCTACGGCCTGGGCTACTGGTACACCTGGCAGGTCACCATCCTGGGTCTGGGACCGGTCTGGCAGAGCGGGAACGAGGACGCGCGGGCGCGCGCCGCCCGGCTCCTGGACGAGGGCCACGTCATGGCCTTCGGCCTCTCCGAGCGGACCCACGGCGCGGACATCTACTCGACCGACATGATCCTCACCCCGGACGGCGAGGGCGGCTTCACCGCGAGCGGCTCCAAGTACTACATCGGCAACGGCAATGTCGCCGGCCTGGTCTCGGTCTTCGGCCGCCGCTCGGACGTCGAGGGGCCCGAGGGCTACGTCTTCTTCGCCGCCGACAGCCGCCACGAGGCGTACCACCTGGTGAAGAACGTGGTGAACGCGCAGATGTATGTCAGCGAGTTCCGCCTCGACGACTACCCGGTGCGCGCGCAGGACGTGCTGCACACCGGCAAGGCCGCCTTCGACGCCGCGCTGAACACCGTCAACGTCGGCAAGTTCAACCTCTGCACCGCTTCCATCGGCATCTGCGAGCACGCGATGTACGAGGCGATCACGCACGCGGACCACCGGGTGCTGTACGGCCGGAAGGTCACCGAGTTCCCGCACGTGCGGCGTGAGCTGACCGACGCGTACACCCGCCTCGTCGCGATGAAGCTCTTCAGCGACCGCGCCGTGGACTACTTCCGCTCCGCCTCGCCCGAGGACCGCCGCTACCTGCTCTTCAACCCGATGACCAAGATGAAGGTCACCACCGAGGGCGAGAAGGTCATCGACCTGATGTGGGACGTCATCGCGGCCAAGGGCTTCGAGACGGACACCTACTTCGACAAGGCCGCGCGCGACATCCGCGGCCTGCCGAAGCTGGAGGGCACGGTGCACGTCAACCTCGCCCTGATCCTCAAGTTCATGGCGAACTACCTGTTCGCCCCCGCCGAGTACCCCGCCGTGCCGACCCGCCTCGACCCGGCCGACGACACCTTCCTGTTCCAGCAGGGCCCCGGCCCGCGGGCTGGGCGCGATCCGCTTCCACGACTGGCGCACCGCGTACGACGCGCACGCGCACCTGCCGAACGTGGCCCGCTTCCGCGAGCAGGCGGACGGCCTGTGCGAGCTGCTCCGCACCCACGCGCCCAGCGAGGCCCAGCAGCAGGACCTCGACTTCCTGCTGGAGATCGGCCAGCTCTTCGCCCTCGTGGTCTACGGCCAGCTGGTGCTGGAGCAGGCCGAGCTGACCGGCCTCGACGCCGACGTGCTGGACGAGATCTTCGACGTCCTGGTCCGTGACTTCTCCGCCCACGCCACCGAGCTGCACGGCAAGAGCTCGACCACCGACGAGCAGGCCGCCTGGGCACTGGCCCACGTCCGCCGCCCCGTCGCGGACGCGGGCCGCGCGGCCCGGGTCTGGTCGCAGGTCGAGGCGCTGTCGGGCGCGTACGAGATGCGGCCGTAGGGCTGATCCGTCGAGGGGGCGCCGCGCGGCGCCCCCTCCACTCCGGCCCGCACCGGTGGTGTTTTTCCGCCATTGCGGCAGACTGGCCGACGTGACCTCGACTCCTCCGCTCGGTAAGGGCGCCAACGTCCCCGTCGCCGCCACCGCCGTCCGGGCGGTGCTGACCTGGGACGCGGGACCCGGTGTGCCGGACGTCGACGCCTCCGCGCTGCTGCTCACGGGCGCGGGGCGGGTGCGTTCCGACGCCGACTTCGTCTTCTACAACCAGCCGGAACACCCGACGGGCGCGGTGCGCCAGGTGGGCTCGGCGGCGTCCGGCGAGGACGTGATCGACGTGGACCTGGGCCGGATCGAGCCCGCCGTCGAGCGCGTCGTCCTGGGCGCGTCCGCCGACGGCGGCACCTTCGGCCAGGTCCCCGGGCTGCGACTGCGGCTCGTGGACCGGGCGACCGAGGCCGAGCTGGCCCGGTTCGACATGACGGCCACCAGCGAAACGGCCTTCCTGGGCGGGGAGTTGTACCGGCGCGGGGACGGCTGGAAGTTCCGCGCGGTGGGACAGGGGTACGCGTCGGGGCTCGCGGGCCTCGCTCAGGACTTCGGGATCAGCGTGGACGAGGAGCCGTCGGCCGCGACGCCGACGCCCGTGCCGCTGCCCGTACCGCCGCCGCCCCCGCTGCCGCCGTCGGGACCTGTTCCTTCGACCCTGCCCGCCCGGCTGACCAAGGGCGAGGAGAACCTGCCCGTCGACATGCGCAAGAGGCTCTCGCTGCGCAAGCAGCAGGTCGCCGTCAGTCTGCGCAAGCACGGCGCGGAGGGCGTGGTCGCGCGCGTCGTCCTGGTCCTCGACGCGTCGGGATCGATGGCCGCCCTCTACTCGCGCGGCACCGTCCGCGGCGTCGTGGAGCGGATGGCCGCCGTCGCCGCGCAGGTCGACGACGACGGCGAGATGCAGGCCTGGACGTTCGCCTCGCAGCCGGCGCGGCTGCCCGATCTGACCGTCGGGGACCTGCCGGGGTGGCTCGAACTGCATGTACGGGTGGGACAGATCAGCCTCTTCGGCCGGAAGAAGCCGCCGAAGGGGCAGCGCCCGGGGCAGGTCGACATGCGCGTGGTCGGCATCCAGAACGAGGAGCAGAAGGTCATCGCCGAGGTCCGCGACTTCGTGCGCGCGAACCCGGCGCAGGCGCCGACCCTGGTGCTGTTCTTCTCCGACGGCGGTGTCTACCGCAACGCCGAGATCGAGAAGGAACTGCGTGAGGCCGTGGAGGAGCCGGTGTTCTGGCAGTTCGTCGGCCTGGGCCGGGCCAACTTCGGGGTGCTGGAGAAGTTCGACACCATGCCGGGCCGGCGGGTCGACAACGTCGGGTTCTTCGCCGTGGACGACATCGACAAGGTCTCGGACGAGGAGTTGTACGACCGTCTCCTGCAGGAGTTCCCGTCCTGGCTGAAGGCCGCCCGCTCGGCGGGAATCCTCCGCTAGGCCGTGTCTGACACAAACCGGCGTCCGCCCGGAGGCCAGGCGGGATGTGTCAGACACGGCCTAGTGCTCCGGCGCGAACCAGGCAAACCTTTCCGGCCAGAGCACTGGACGCGAAGACGTCCGGGCCGGCCCGCAACGGGCCGGCCCGGACGTCAGTCGATCAGATCAGACGCGGTCGAACCGGTCGAGGTTCATGACCTTGTCCCACGCCGCGATGAAGTCCTTCACGAACTTCTCCTTCGCGTCGTCGCTCGCGTAGACCTCCGCGAGCGCGCGCAGCTCGGAGTTGGACCCGAAAACGAGGTCGGCCCGGCTGCCGGTCCACTTGACCTCGCCCGTGGAGGCGTCACGGCCCTCGAACGTGTGCGCGTCCTCGGACGTGGCCTGCCACGTCGTGCCCAGGTCGAGCAGGTTGACGAAGAAGTCGTTCGTCAGCGTCCCGGGGGTCGTGGTGAGGACGCCCAGCGACGACTGCTGGTGGTTCGCGCCCAGGACGCGAAGGCCACCGACGAGGACCGTCGTCTCGGGGGCGCTGAGGGTCAGCAGGTTCGCCCGGTCGATCAGCAGGAACTCGGCCGGCAGCCGGTTGCCCTTCCCGAGGTAGTTGCGGAACCCGTCGGCGTTCGGCTCGAGCGCGGAGAACGACTCCACGTCCGTCTGCTCCTGCGACGCGTCCACGCGGCCCGGCGTGAAGGGGACCTCGACGTCGAAGCCGGCGTCCCTGGCGGCCTTCTCGACGCCGGCGGCGCCGGCGAGCACGATCAGGTCGGCGAACGAGATGGCCCGGCCGTCGGTCCGCTCGGCGTTGAAGGCCTGCTGCACGCCCTCCAGGGTGCGCAGCACCTGCGCCAGCTGGTCGGGCCCGTTGACCTCCCACCCGCTCTGCGGCTGCAGGCGGACGCGCGCGCCGTTGGCGCCGCCGCGCTTGTCACTGCCGCGGAAGGACGCGGCCGAGGCCCACGCGGTGGACACGAGCTGGGAGACCGACAGGCCGGAGGCGAGGACCTCGGCCTTGAGGCCGGCGATGTCCGCGTCGTCGACGAGCTCGTGCGTCACCTCGGGAAGCGGGTCCTGCCACAGCAGCGTCTCGGTCGGGACCTCCGGGCCGAGGTAGCGCACGACGGGACCCATGTCGCGGTGGGTCAGCTTGAACCACGCGCGGGCGAAGGCGTCCGCGAACGCGGCCGGGTTCTCCAGGAAGCGCCGCGAGATCGGCTCGTAGGTCGGGTCGAAGCGGAGCGCGAGGTCGGTCGTCAGCATCGTCGGCGCGTGGCTCTTCGCCGGGTCGTGCGCGTCCGGGACGGTACCCGCGCCCGCGCCGTTCTTCGGCTTCCACTGGTGCGCGCCCGCGGGGCTCTTCGACAGCTCCCACTCATTGCCGAACAGGATCTCGAAGAAGCTGTTGTCCCAGGTCGTCGGGGTGTTGGTCCAAGCACCCTCCAGACCGCTGGTGATCGTGTCGCCACCCTTGCCGGTCCCGAAGGAGCTCTTCCAGCCGAGGCCCTGCTGCTCGAGCGGGGCGGCCTCGGGGTCGTCGCCGACGTTGTCCGCAGGACCGGCGCCGTGGGTCTTGCCGAAGGTGTGACCGCCCGCGATCAGGGCGACCGTCTCCTCGTCGTTCATCGCCATCCGCAGGAACGTCTCACGGATGTCGCGGGCCGAGGCGAGCGGGTCCGGGTTGCCGTTGGGGCCCTCGGGGTTGACGTAGATGAGGCCCATCTGGACCGCGCCGAGCGGGCTCTCCAGCTCGCGGTCGCCGGTGTAGCGCTCGTCGTCGAGCCAGGTGGTCTCGGGACCCCAGTAGACGTCCTCGTCGGGCTCCCAGACGTCCGCGCGGCCGCCGCCGAAGCCGAAGGTCTCGAAGCCCATCGTCTCCAGGGCGACGTTGCCGGTGAGGACGATGAGGTCGGCCCACGACAGGTTGCGGCCGTACTTCTTCTTGACCGGCCACAGCAGGCGGCGGGCCTTGTCGAGGTTGGCGTTGTCCGGCCAGCTGTTGAGCGGGGCGAAGCGCTGCTGCCCGGCCCCGGCGCCACCGCGGCCGTCGGTGATGCGGTAGGTGCCCGCGCTGTGCCAGGCCATACGGATCATGAACGGGCCGTAGTTGCCGTAGTCGGCCGGCCACCAGTCCTGCGAGGTGGTCAGGACCTGCGCGATGTCCTGCTTCACGGCCGCGAGGTCGAGGGTCTGGAACGCCGCGGCGTAGTCGAACTCCTCGCCCAGCGGGTTGGCCACGGCCGGGTTCTTCGCGAGGATCTTCAGGTTGAGCCGCTCCGGCCACCACTGGCGGTTGCCGCCGCCCTGCGTCGGGTGCGCGGCGCGCTCGTGCGCGACGGGGCAGCCACCCGCGCCGCCCTCCTTCGCGTCTACGACGATTGCATCATGGTTCTCAGACATGGAATTCCTTCCGGACCGGACGGATCACGTGGCTCGGGAACTGGCTCGGGAACGGTGGGGCGGTGGAACAAGCCGGGCACGGGCGTCGCCGTCCCGGGAAGCGTTGAGGAGCGCGACGCGGGGGGCCGTCACCCGCGGGCCGGCACCGCGCGGTTCCACGGCGGTGGTCCCGTCACGTTTCTGTCTCCTGCCGTACTGGAGTCTTCCTGTCCCTTGGCTATTGCCGGAACCGATCCTACGATGGACAGATTCCAAGTCAAGAAGCACGCCAGACGCATATCCAATCGGAACCCGGGAATCCATCGGTAAACTTCGGGTACCCCACCCAACCTGAATAGGTGAACCGTATGAGTGACCTGCTGGAACGACTGCGTGGCCGTGGCTGGCGGATGACCTCCCAGCGACGTGTCGTCGCGGAGGTCCTCGACGGTGATCACGTGCACCTCACGGCCGACGAGGTGCATGCCCGTGCGGCGGAGCGGCTGCCGGAGATCTCCCGCGCGACGGTCTACAACACCCTCGGCGAGATGGTGACCCTCGGCGAGGTCATAGAAGTCGCCACCGACGGCCGCGCCAAGCGCTACGACCCCAACGCCCACCACCCGCACCAGCACCTGGTGTGCTCGGCCTGCGGCACCATCCGCGATGTCCACCCGACCGGCGACCCGCTGGCCGCCCTCCCGGCCCAGGAACGCTTCGGCTTCGCGATCTCCGAGGTCGAGGTCACCTACCGGGGACTGTGCCCCTCCTGCGCCTGAAGCTCGTCATCGGCCCGGCGGCCGCGCGCCCTCGCGGGTCACGCGGCCACCGGGCCGGGTCGTGATCAGTGGCGGGGGACGTTCGGGGCGATGTCCTCGTAGAACGGGGCCGACGGCGTGGCCGCCGCGGGCCGCTTCGACGACGGCGCCTTGGCCGCCGGGGACGTCGATGCCGGGGTCTTGCCGCAGAAGGCCGCTTCGAGGGTGTCGCCCAGGATGGTGTTGACGTTGCCGTTGTTGGACGTGTTGGCCATCGAGGTGACGCTGCGGCGGCCGTCGCGGGTGGTGAACGCGTAGGAGTAGAACCCCTGGACGGTGCCGGTGTGGCCGTAGACCGAGACGCCGCAGGACAGGTCGCGCTGGCGCAGGCCGAGTCCGTAGAACCGCGTCCCGGTGGTGTCGCTCGGGGTCATCTTCAGCATCTCGGTGAGCATGGGCGCGCTCAGCAGGCGGCCGCCCATCAGGGAGGAGAAGAAGCGGTTGAGGTCACGCGGGTTGGAGACCATCGCGCCGGCGGACTGGGCCCACGACACCGTCTGGTCGGTGGAGTCGACCAGCGCCGCGCCCGCCTCGTCCGGCGTCAGATAGCCGTTGATGTGCAGGCCGGGGATGGTGGCGCTCGGGTGCACGTAGACCGTGTCGGTCAGCTGCAGCGGGGTGATGATGCGCTGCTCGTACTCGGTGCGCACCGACTGGCCGGTGATCTTCTCGATCAGGGCGCCGACGACCACGAAGTTGGTGTTGGAGTACTGGTAGGCGGCGCCCGGCTTGGCCGTCGCCGGGTGGGCGGTCGAGAGCTTCACCAGCTCCTGGTACGTGAAGACCTTGTTCCGCACCGCCTCGAAGCCGGGGACGGTGTTCGCGAACATGTCGTTCGTGTAGTCCCACAGGCCGCTGCGGTGGGTCAGCAGGTTCCGCACCGTGATCGTCGTGTCGGGCAGCAGCCCGGGCAGGTACGTGTCGACCGACGTGTCCAGGGCGATCTTGCCCTCCTGGACGAGCTGCAGCAGGACCACCGTCGAGAACGACTTGGTGATGCTGCCGATGCGGAAGCGCGCGTCGGTGTTCATCGTCCGGCCGTCGGAGCGGTCGGCCACACCGGCGGTCTCGCGGTAGACGGACGCGCCCCGGTCACCGTCGATCCGGGTCATCACGCCCGGCGCGCCACCGGCCATCACCTGCGCGAAGACCGTGTGCAGGGCGTCGAGATCCGGCTTCGGCAGCCCGTCACCGAGCGCCCGCCGGGCGGCGGCCACCGCCGCCACCTCCGGCGAGGTATCGGCCTGGGCCTGGGCCGCGAGGGCCGGGACCGAGGCCGCGACGAGAGCCAGCACCGAAGCGCCCATCGCCGCACGCTTGCCGAACTTGCCTTGCACCATGACGCTCCTTGTTCCTGGGGACGAAGAGACGGCCGATGACGCACGCGGGGCCGAACCCGCCGCCGCGCGGCGTCGCACCCGGCGCCCGTGCCCGGCGGGGGTCCGGGCACGGGCGCCGGGTGACCGGCTGATCCGGTGATCATCGCAGCCACGGGAGCAGCTCCCGCGCATGCCGCGCACCTTCTCGCCCGGGAAAGAGCATCCGATGCCGCGTTTGGTTCCACGGGTCAGTGATCTTGTCCGGGGGTGCGGGCACGCGGCCGGAAAGTCGGCCGGATATCGACGTCGTGCGCGGCGTCAGTCGTCGAGGACGGCGAATTCCACCGGGGAGGACTTCCTCGTGGAGCGGGTCGGCCCGGGCGTGGCCTGAGTTCCGTACGGGCCGGTCCACCCGGGTTCCTCCTGTCTGTCGTCGGTTCCGCGGCGGGCACGTGGTTGGGCCGTACGGGTGCCTCGGTGGGCGGGTCGGGCCGGGCAGGCGCCCGCCGGGGGCGTGGCGCGTGCCGGAGCGGTTGTGGCACCGGGGTCGCGGCCCCACCATGAGGAGGAAGGTGGAACCGTGCGATGCGATGGATGGAGCTGACGGGGTGGACTCCCGTGGACCCCTCGACGTCACGAGAGCAGCCACGGCGGTGCTGGACGCCCGTGGCAGGGTCCTCGGCTGGAGTCCGGCAGCGGAGGAGCTGCTCGGATACGAGGCGCGCGACGTGCTCGGGCACCCCGCCGACGACCTGCTGGCCCGCCGGGCGGGCACCGGCGAGCACCCCGGCCTGCGCGAGTCGCCGAGCACCCGCAGCGTGGTCCTCCACGTGCGCCACCGGGACGGCAACGCGCTGCGGATCGCCACGACCATGGTCCCGGTGTCCAACGACGGGTCGGGGCCGGCCTGGCTGCTCGTGGCCGCCGACTCGGAGGGGCTGGCCCAGTGGGAGGCCCAGCAGGCCATGCTGCAGGGACTCGTCACCCGTTCGTCCGTCGGCCTCGCCATCTACAACACCGACATGCGCGTGGTGTGGATCAACGCCGAGCTGCGCCGCGAGATGGGCACCACGCAGTACGTCGGCGCGTCCCCGGACGAGATGCTGCTGAACGGCGAGATCCTCTCCCCGCAGTACCCGCCCACGCTCGAAGAGGTCATGCGGAAGGTGTACGCCGACGGCGAGCCCGTCATCGACCTCCACTACGGCGGCCGCGCCCCCGACGAGCCGGACCACGACCGCGTCTGGTCGTGCTCCTACTACCGGTTGCAGGACGACGAGGGCACGTTGCTGGGCGTGTGCGAGGAGTCGGTGGACATCACCGACCGCTACCGGGCCCAGCAGCGGCTGGGCCTGCTGGTGCGCGCCGGTGCGCGGATCGGTACGACCCTGGACACGGCCCGCACGGCGCGGGAGCTCGCCGAGGTCGCCGTCCCGCAGTTCGCGGACGCGGTCACCGTCGACCTGTCGGAGACGGTGCTGGACGGCGACCAGTCCACGTCGGGGACCACCGCCGGGCGGCGCATGATCCGCATGTGGGGCGCCACCGGCCCCGGGCGCGGCCCCTCGTCCATGAGCGGCCCGCCACATGTTGCGGCCGGACAGGCGATCGACTACCCGGCGGCGTCGGCACAGGGGCGCAGCCTGTCCTCGGGCAGGAAGGTCCTGGAGATCCGTGCGGAGACCGGGACGGGGGACCCCGCGCCCGCCGCTGGGGAGCCGCGGTTCCACTCGTGCCTCGCCGTGCCGCTGCGCGCCGGGGGAAGTCCGATCGGACTCGTCACGTTCTTCCGGGAACGTCACACCGACCCGTTCGACGAGGGCGAGCAGGACCTCGCCGACGAACTCGTCGCGCGCACCGCGGTCTGTATCGACAACGCCCGCCGGTTCGCCCGGGAACACACGGCCGCCCTCCGGCTGCAGCGGAGCCTGCTGCCCAGGAGCCTGCCGCCGCAGACGGCCGTCGAGCTGGCGTACCGCTACCTGCCCGCCGACAGCGGGGCCGGGGTCGGCGGCGACTGGTTCGACGTCATCCCGCTGTCGGGCACCCGTGTCGGCCTGGTGGTCGGGGACGTGGTCGGGCACGGCCTGGGGGCCGCCGCCACCATGGGACGGCTGCGCACGAGCGTCCGGGTTCTCGCCCAGCTGGACCTCGCTCCGGACGAACTCCTCACCCGGCTGGACCACCTGGTCGGCCAGTCCGCCAAGGAGTGGGCCATGGTCCGCGGCGAGGAGGACGGTGGTCCCGAGGAGGACGAAGCCCTGGGTGCGACGTGCCTGTACGCGGTGTACGACCCGGTGACCGGGCAGTGCAGCATGGCGCGCGCGGGCCACCCGCTGCCGGCCGTGGTCGACGCGGAGAGCGGCTTCGTCAGCTATCCGGACCTCCCGGCAGGCCCGCCGCTGGGGCTGGGCGGCCTGCCCTACGAGAGCACGGACCTGCAGCTGCCCGCGGGCAGTCTCCTGGCGCTCTTCACCAACGGCCTCGTCCAGTCCTCCGCGCGCGACATCGACGCCGGCCTCGACCGCCTCGACGAGATCCTCGCCGACCACCGGCGCCCCCTGGAGGAACTCGCCGACCGGGCCGTCTCCACGCTGCTCCCCGGGCCGTCGGACGACGACGCGGCCCTCCTCCTCGTCCGCACGCGCAGGCTCGACAGGTACCGGGTGGCCGTGTGGGAGCTGGCCGCCGACCCGGTGATGGTCGGCCGCGCCCGCGCCGCGGCCACCGGGCAGCTCGGCGAATGGGGCCTCGACGACGTGTCGTTCACCACCGAACTGATCGTCAGTGAGCTGGTCACCAACGCCATCCGCTACGCCGACGGCCCGATCCTGCTGCGGCTCATCCGTGATCAGACCCTCATCTGCGAGGTCTCCGACTCCGGGCACACCTCGCCGCACATGCGCCACGCGGCGAGTGACGACGAGGGCGGCCGCGGCCTCTTCCTCATCGCGCAGATGACCGAGCACTGGGGAACGCGCTACACGCCCACGGGCAAGACGATCTGGGCCGAACAGGACCTGCCCCCGGCGGACGGCGCCTCACGGGCGGACCGGTGATCCGGAGTCGTTGTTCCTCCCGGCCGGCGCCGGCCCGAGTCCCGGCGCCGGCCCGAGTCCCGGCTTCCGCGTCAGCGCGGCAGTGACGTCCGCGGCGCGGGGCGGCGGAGCAGCCACCGCAGGAAGCCGCGGCGGGGCGCCCTGGGCGGTCGCACCGTCAGGCTGCCGCTGCGCACCTTCCCCGACACGTGGACCCGCAGCCGGATCGGCGTCCCCGGAGCCACCTGCGCCCGATGGCGGACGCTGCCGCTGCTCACCGCCACCTCGTCGACGTCCACGAAGACGTCCGGCGGCACGATCAGGGTCACCGACCCGCTGCGGACCGACGCCTCGATCTCCAGGGTGGGCGACGCGATGACGGCACTGGTGAAGTCGAGGACGACGGATCCGCTGTCGGCCTCGATCTCCATCTGCCGGGGCACCTCCCAGGTGCCGTCCCGCCTCGTGCTCGCGCTGTCGACCGCGATCCGCGAGAGGTCCTTCGGGGCGCGGGAGGGTGCGCCGCCGGCCCATCCCGGTCCGGCCGCCGGAAGATCGGTGAGCAGCCCTGCGAGCTCGCGGTACGTACGTGCGGTAAGAGCCACTTCGAGCCGTTCGTCCAGCTCTTCCGCGGTCAGCCGGCCGTCTCCGGCGGCGACCCGCAGCCGCTCCACTACCTCGTCCCGGTCTTCGTGGGACGCGCGCAGTTCGCCGTGCTCGGGCACCAGTTCACCGGACATGCCCTCACTGTAGTGGTTGTCCGCCGAGGGGGCACGGGAGGTGGCGGCGGCCCGCGGAGGCAGACCTGCCCATACGTTCGAAGCGTTTTGGCGGAACGTCATACTTTCGTGTGAGCCGACGCGGACCTCCGAATGGGCACCGGCTCCATGGGCATGACTGGGCTCGGACCAAATGGCGCGCGACACCTCGGAGGGACGGCCCAGTGACCCAGCCGTTCGACCTGCCCGACTTCTACATGCCGTACCCGGCCCGGCTCAATCCGCATCTGGAAACGGCCCGTGAGCAGTCCAGGGTGTGGGCCCGGGGCATGGGCATGCTGGAGGGCTCGGGGATCTGGGAGCAGCGGGACCTCGACGCGCACGACTACGCCCTGCTGTGCTCGTACACCCACCCGGACTGTGACGCCGACGTGTTGTCGCTGGTCACCGACTGGTATGTCTGGGTGTTCTTCTTCGACGACCACTTCCTGGAGCTGTTCAAGCGGACTCCGGACCGGGAGGGCGGCAAGGAGTACCTCGACCGGCTGCCGGCGTTCATGCCGATGGATTTGGCCGACGGCTTCCCGGAGCCCCGAAACCCGGTGGAAGCGGGGCTCGCCGACCTGTGGGCGCGCACGGTGCCGAGCATGTCGTACGCCTGGCGTGAGCGGTTCGCGGAGTCGACCCGCAACCTGCTCAACGAGTCCCTGTGGGAGCTCTCCAACATCGACACGGGGCGGATCGCCAACCCGGTCGAGTACATCGAGATGCGGCGGAAGGTCGGCGGGGCGCCCTGGTCCGCGGGGATCATCGAGTACGCCGCGGCCGCCGAGTTGCCGCCCACGGTCGCCGGGACCCGTCCGCTGCGCGTCCTCACCGACGCCTTCTCGGACGGCGTCCACCTGCGCAACGACCTCTTCTCGTACCAGCGGGAGGTGGAGGACGAGGGCGAACTCAGTAACGGCGTACTGGTGTTGGAGACGTTCCTCGGCTGCACGACGCAGGAGGCGGCCGAGTCCGTCAACGACCTGCTCACCTCCCGGCTGCAGCAGTTCGAGAACACCGCGCTGACCGAAGTCCCCGCGCTCTGCGTCGAGAAGGGGCTGGACCCCGCGCAGTGCGCGGCGGTGGCCGCGTACGTCAAGGGCCTGCAGGACTGGCAGTCCGGTGGCCATGAATGGCACCTACGTTCCAGCCGCTACATGAACGAAGGCGCGGTCACCACCCCGAACTCCCTGTTCGGGGGAGCCGTCGGCGCGTCCGTCCTGGACATCAAGACGCTCTTCGGCCGGCCGGCCAGGGCCCGGCTGCGCAGCCACGGCCACGTGCCGCACCGACAGGTCGGGCCCTCCCTGCTGCCGGACTTCGACCTCCCGTTCCCCCTGACGGTCAGCCCCCACCTCGACCACGCGCGGAAGGAATCCGTCGCGTGGGCCGGCCGGATGGGCCTGCTCGCCGACATCTGGGACGAGGAGAAACTCGTCGGCTACGACTTCGCCCTCTGCTCGGCCGGCCTCGACCCGGACGCGACGCGGGAGGAGCTGGAGCTCAGCGCGGAGTGGCTGACCTGGGGGACCTACGGCGACGACCTGTACCCGCTCGCCTTCGGCCGTACCCACGACCTCGTCGGCGCGAAGCAGTGCACCGAACGCCTCAAGGCCTGTGTCACCGTGGAGGACCCGGCCGTCGGCGCCGCCCTGGCGGTCACCCCGATGGAGCGCGGCCTCGCGGACCTGTGGGGCCGCACCGCCGAGCCCATGGACCTGGACCAGCGCCGCGCGTTCCGGCGCACCATCGACGACATGCTGGACAGCTGGGTGTGGGAACTCCACAACCAGCACCAGAACCGCATCCCGGACCCGATCGACTACCTGGAGATGCGCCGACTGACCTTCGGCTCGGACCTCACCATGAGCCTGTGCCGGCTGCGGCAGGGCGAGAAGCTGCCGCCGGGCATCTACGAGAGCGGCACGCTGCGCGCGATCGAGAACGCGGTCTCCGACTACGGGTTCCTGATCAACGACGTCTTCTCGTACCAGAAGGAGATCCAGTACGAGGGGGAGATCCACAACCTCGTCCTCGTGGTCGAGAACTTCTTCGACTGCGACTATCCGACCGCACTGAAGATCGTCGCGGATCTGATGTCGTCCCGGCTCGCCCAGTTCCAGCACGCGATGGAGTACGAGCTTCCCGTGCTGTACGACGACTTCGAGCTGAACGCGGAGGGTCGGGCGACCATGGACGCGTACATGAAGGAGCTGCAGGACTGGCTCGCCGGCATCCTCAACTGGCACCGGGGCGCGCGCCGTTACGCCGCCGCCGACCTGCCGAGCTCCCTGCCCTACAGCGGAGTTCCGCATCCCCCCGTGCCGCGGACCGGCCTGCCGTCCGAACCCCAGGCCCCGCCGTTCGCCCCGTCATCGGGCGGGCACGGCTGGGCCGTTCCCGGCGGACTGGGCACCTCGGCCGCGCGGATCTTCATCCCCTCGCCCGCGGAGCGGGCCCACGACCGCGGCGCCCGGCACGGCGCCGGCTGACGCGTTCGCCTGGACGCTGCGGCGGGGGCCGCACGTACCGGCCATCCCGGGTACCCGGACCACGTGACCGCCAACGTGGCCGCCGGTGCGCTGCGGCTCACCGAGGAGGAGACGGCCCTCCTGAACGAGCCCCAGGCACCGGCGTAGCGCGCTGCCCGCGGTCGGCCCCGCTCGCGCGTGCGAGCGGGGCCGACCTGCGGAGCCGGGTGCCCGTCACCCGGTGGCCACCGCGCTGGGCGCCGGGGCGTAACCGGTGGGCCGGGTGGTGAACGTCCCCCGGCCCTGTGTCCGGCTGCGCAGCCGGGTCGCGTAGCCGAACAGCTCGGCCAGCGGCACGGCCGCGGTGATCACCGCCGTGCCGGCCCGCGCCGTCGAGCCGGAGACCCGGCCGCGCCGTGCGGCCAGATCGCCGAGCACCCCGCCCACGGCGTCGTCGGGCACGGTGACCGTGACCTCGACCACCGGCTCCAGCAGCACCATCGCGGCGGCCCGCAGTGCTTCCCGCAGCGCGAGCCGTCCGGCCGTCCGGAACGCCATCTCCGAGGAGTCCTTGGGATGGGTGGCTCCGTCGGTCAGCGTGACCCGCACCCCGGTGACCGGGTGGCCGCCGAGGGGGCCCTCGATCAGCGCGTCCCGGCAACCGGCCTCCACCGCACGGACGTACTCCTGCGGAACCCGTCCCCCGACGACGGCCGACCGGAACACGAACTCCACCGCGCCGGCGTCAGCGTGAACCGCGGCGGCCTCCAGCGGCTCCACGTCGAGGACGACGTGGGCGAACTGGCCCGCGCCCCCCTCCTGCTTGACGTGCCGGTACAGCAGCCCGCCCACACGGCGGGAGACCGTCTCGCGGTAGGCCACCTGCGGACGGCCGACGCCGACCTCGAGACCGTGGGCGCGGCGGATCTTCTCCACCGCGACCTCCAGATGCAGCTCGCCCATGCCCGACAGCACCGTCTGGCCCGTCTCGGTGTCGGTCCTGACCACCAGCGAGGGATCCTCCTCGACCAGCCGGACCAGCGCCGACACCAAACGGTCCGTGTCGGTGCTCCTGCGGGCCTCGACCGCCACGGACACGACCGGATCGGCCGTCGTCGGCGGTTCGAGGACCAGCGGAGCCCCGGGTTCGCACAAGGTGGCTCCGGCGCGGGCGGCCTTCGGCCCGATCACGGCGACGATGTCCCCGGCGACCGCCTGGTCCATCTCCGCGTGCCGGTCGGCCTGCACCCGCAGGATGCGGCTGATCCGCTCGGAGCGCCCCGCGCCCACGTCCCTCACCGTGTCTCCCTTCCGGATCGTCCCCGAGTACACCCGCACATAGGTCAGCCGCCCGGTGGACGTCGACGTCACCTTGAACACCAGCGCCGCGAACGGCGCCGCCGGATCGGCGGCCCGCTCCTCGTCCGCGCCGCGCACGGTGCCGCGCACCGCCGGAACGTCCAGTGGCGACGGCAGATACGCCCCGACGGCGTCGAGCAGCGGCTCGATACCGCGGTTGCGGTAGGCCGCGCCGCACAGCACGACCACGCCCTCGCCGGTACGGGTCAGGTCGCGCAGTGCCGCGGCGAGCGTCGCCGCGGAGATCACCGACTCGGCACAGAACTCCTCCAGCGCGAGCGGGTGGAGTTCCGCCACCGCCTCCTCGAGCGACCGGCGGCGCCGGGCCGCCTCCTCGAGCAGCGCGTCGGGAACCGGGCCCTCCGCGAACGTGTCACCCTCGCCGGGCCAGACCAGCGCCCGCATGCGCAGCAGGTCCACCACTCCGGTGAACCCTTCCTCCTTCCCGATCGGCAACTGGACCACCAGGGGGGCCGGATGCAGCCGCTCCCGGATCGACTCGACGGCCGCGTCGAGGTCGGCGCCGGTGCGGTCCAGCTTGTTGACGAACGCGATCCGCGGCACGCCGTGCCGATCGGCCTGGCGCCACACCGACTCGCTCTGCGGCTCGACCCCCGCGACGGCGTCGAACACCGCGACCGCGCCGTCGAGCACGCGCAGCGACCGCTCGACCTCGTCGGAGAAGTCCACATGGCCGGGCGTGTCGATCAGGTTGATGCGGTGCCCGTCCCACGTGCAGCTGACCGCGGCGGCGAAGATGGTGATGCCGCGGTCGCGCTCCTGGGAGTCGAAGTCGGTGACGGTCGTCCCGTCGTGCACCTCGCCCCGCTTGTGGGTGGCGCCGGTGAAGTACAGGATCCGTTCGGTGACGGTGGTCTTTCCGGCGTCGACATGGGCGAGGATGCCCAGGTTGCGGACGGCGGTCAGCGGATTGACGGGTTGACGATGGCGGTCGGTACGCACGGCCCATGGCCTTTCGGGGTGTTCCTGGAAAGGGTCGGCGCGATTCCGGACGAGGGCAGCCTCCTGAGACACGGCACACGGCACCGGTACGTGTCCGCCCGGCGTCGAGCCGTCGGGCGGGGGATACGTACGGGAGTCGGTGCGCGGATCAGTAGGAGAGGTCAGGCGTTCGTCACGGACGTCCAGTGGCAGCCGCGCAGCCGGCACTGGGGGGACGAAGACACCAGGATCACCTCGAACCGTGACGGAGGAACGACGACAGCGGTGCGGTGACGCACGACCGGCCTCCCCTCGACTGCCACGGAGCGCGCCGCGATGACGATGACATGGCGGCGCGCGATTGATCGTGAGTGTAGTGAACCAACGGGCGGACGGGGAAACGGATTTCCGACCTGACAGCCCTTAGCCGCGGGCCAGCTCGCGCAGGGCCATGCGGGCCGCGGGCGCTCTTCCGGTGTGTGCCTCCCAGTACGGATGTGTGGACACCTGGACGGACAGCCGGTGCAGACGGCGGCGGAGCGCCGTGGTCTGCGCGGCCGTGCTGCTGGTGGTGCGGTCGGCGAGTTGGCCGTACACGGCGTACCACTCGCGCTGCGCCTGCAGGAGTTCGTGGGGGAAGGAGTACATCACCCGCTAATTCAAGCACGTGTTCGAATTACGGCGCAGCTGCGACTCCGAGATTTTTCCGTCACCGCGCGTCGCGCAGCCGGAGGAGGTACGTCGCCGTCAGCGCGACGGCACGGTCCTCGTCGTACGACAGCTCCACCAGGGCACGTGACGCCGTCGACCCCGGGATGTCCGCCAGCGCCTGGGTCAGGCGTCCGCGGGCGGGCGCGTCCGTGGTGTCGTGGGCGAGACGATCGACGAGGCGGGCCGCGATCCGGTCCGACGTCGCGGTGTCGCTCGCCAGCACGCTCAGCGCGTCGGCCGCGTCGGTGTCGTTCCTCCCCTCGGTGATCATGTCGATCAGCGTCGGGACCGCTTCGGCCACTCCCCGTGCCCCGAGTGCCAGCGCCGCGTACCCGCGGACCACTGGGTCGGGGCCGGCGAGAGCGTCCCGCAGCCGTGCGGTGGCCCCGCTGCCGGGCATCTCGGTGAGGGACCGGACAGCGCGCTCGCGCACCGCGGCCACCGGCGAGCCGAGGCCCTCCGCCAGCAGCGCCGTGCCACCTTCGCCCGATCGCGCCAATGCCCAGCGAAGGGCCCCGGCGACGTTCGGCTCCGTCTCGCCCAGCGCCGCCTCGACCAGGGCCTCCACCGGCACCGGAACCTCGTGGGCCGAGGAGAGGGCCGCGCGCTGGCGCGCGTCGGCGCTCTTGGACCCCAGCGCCCGGAGGAGCGCGACGACCTGCAGGACGTCCTCCCAGCCGGCGGGCTCCGCGGCATCGATCCGCCGCAGCCGCGTGAGCAACTCGGTCTCGGCCGCGATGCGTTCGCGTGTCTGCCGGATCAGATCGGTGACGAGCGTCGGGGGCGTGAAGGCGGGATCGTCGAGCGCGCGCCCGATCTCCCGCAACGACAGCCCCAGCGACCGCAGGCTCTCGATATGGAAGATCCGCCGGATGTCCTCGCCGGAGTACTCCCGGTAGCCGGAGCCCGTACGGCCCGAAGGCCGCACCAGGCCGAGCGACTCGTAGTGCCGGAGCATGCGGGCACTGACCCCGGACCGTCGCGCCACCTCACCGATCAACACGTCCTATAGTCCCTCCCGTCCGGGCCCGCCGAGGGCCACGACGCGCTTGGCCTCCTCGATCGCGAACTCGAAGCCGGCGTCCGGGTCGCGCAGCAGCTGTCGCGTGGCCAGCGCGTGTGTCCGCATGCGCGGGTCGGGGGCCGTCGCCGCAGTACGCAGAGCCGATACGACGGTTTCACCGAGCGCGACCAGCGCCCGGCTGAGACTCAGCTGCGTCTCGCGCTCACCGCGCCCGAGCTGCGTCGCCAGTACCGCGGCCAGCGCCGACTCCCCGCCCTCCGGTACGAGCACGACCGCGGCCCGCCAGGCGCTCCGCGCCACCTCGTCGTCGGCGTCGGACAACAGCGCCCGGGTGACCGCCGGCCATGCCCGCCGGTCCCCGATCTTGGACAGCGTGTGCAGCGCCTGGCTCCGTGCCCGCGCACGCTCCGAACGGAGCTCGCGGACCAGCGCGGGGAGCGTCAGGGCTACCGGGTGGCGGGTGAGCGCCCAGGTCAGCATGTCGCGGACGAGGAACTCGGGCTCCACCGCGCACCGTTCGACGAGCGGGCCGACCCAACGCGGGTCGGGCGTCGTGCCGACCATCATGGCGGCTCGCAGTCGCACGGAAGAACGACCGTCCTCCAGCGCTCGGAGTGTGCGTGGGGCATCCGTGTCCTGCTTCGTGGTCGTCATCGAGACCACCTCCTCGGCGAGCAGTGAAAGCCCTGCCACCGTGTCAAGGTCAACCGCTTCCGGGCCCGGCGTGCACAATCGGAGTGTTCGGTACGTTCGATCTTCGCCCGGAACCGGCGGTGCGCCGGCCATGTCTGAGGAGTCACGGATGAACAGCGCGGAGCTACTGGCCGATGCCTTCGGCCGAATCCAGGAAACCGTCCACGGCGCCGTCGAAGGACTCACCGCGGACGAACTGGCCGCGCGGCTGGACGCGGAGGCCAACTCGATCGCCTGGCTGGTGTGGCACCTGACGCGCATTCAGGACGACCACGTCGCCGATCTGGCGGGCACCGAGCAGGTCTGGATCGCGCAGGGCTGGGCCGACCGCTTCCAGCTGCCCTTCTCCGCCAGTGCCACCGGCTATGGGCACAAGGGCGACGACGTGGCCGCCGTCCGCGTGGACTCCCCGGAGCTGCTCCTGGACTACTACGACGCCGTGCACGCGCACACCGTCGCGTATGTGCGCGGGCTCAGTGAGGCCGACCTCGACCGCGTCGTCGACGAGAACTGGACTCCGGCGGTGACGCAGGGGGTACGCCTGGTGAGCGTCGTCTCCGACGACCTGCAGCACGCCGGCCAGGCCGCCTTCATCGGCGGGGTGCTGCGGCGTCGTTGAGTACCGCGCCATCGTGGTTGGCACAAAATAACAAGCCCTGTGGGCCGGCGGCTGCCCGCAACGAACAGCAGGAAGACGCAGCGGGGGAGCCGGGCCCCGGTGATCCTGTTCCGGCCGTGTTCCTGCCGCACTACACCTGTGCGGCGAGGTGCTGCTCCTCGGCGGCCCGGCGCAGCTGTTCCATCTTCGGGGGCAGCAGGCGTCGCAGTTCGTCGTACCGGGAGCGGCCGGCGCGGTAGGAGGTGACCAGGCCGTTCTCCTCCAGCGGCATCCCGGTCGGCCGCAGCGTGGCCCGGCCGTCGTCGTCCAGGATGCCGGCGTGGTTCATGCGGAGGCTGACCCACAGGCGGGTGGTGCCGTGCGCGCGGCTCATCAGGTCGGCGCGCAGCGGCAACCACCGGTCGAGAGCGGCTCGGCTGAGATCCGACAGCGGTAGCCACTCGCGCTCGGGGGCGGCGGTGGTGCCGTGCTGCGGTTGCCGTCGGATGTGGATGCCGGTGTGGCCGTCGGTCAGGTGCGTGACGCGCTGCACGGCCAGTTCGCCGGAACGTGACCGGGTGTCGAGGAGCAGGGCGAGTACGGCGGTGAGCCGGATGCGGCCGGGGGAGAGGTGGCCCGCGAGGTCCTGGTCGAGCTGCCGCCGCAACGCGGTGAGCCGGCCGGCCTCGGGGGTCGGTCGCAGTACGGGGGCGCCGCCGCCGAGCGGCAGGCGGGGCAGTCCGGCTGCCGTGCGGGCGAGGTTCAGACAGTCGTAGCGGGCCTGGTTGGTCGGTGCGGAGGTCGGCGGGCGGCGTCCGCCGACGAGTCGGTGGCGCAGGGTGCCGGACTCGGCCAGGCGCAGGTAGGCGGTGAGGCTCCCGGTCTCCAGCAACCGTCGCACGTTGCGCCGGGCCGCCACCGGCAGCGCGTCCCGCGCCAGCGCTGCCGCGAGTTCCCGGCGCACCATGCCGAGCTGCCGTCGGCGGGCTTCCCCGATGTCGGGCAGCGAGGCGAGGAGCGTGTCGAGCGCGGCGAGTGAGGGGTAGTCGGGCACCCGCTGATTGTCGCGCACGGGTGTGTCACGGCGCCGGCGCGTCGTGTTGGAGCCATAGGTAGGGGACCGGCTGGAGGGCGTTCCAGCTCTCGGCCAGGCGGGCGTCGACCGGGGTGAAGCCGGTGGTCAGGTAGCACCTCAGCGCGCGGTCGTTGCCGGGGTGCACCCGCAGGAAGACCGCGGAGTGGCCCGTCAGCAGTGCTTGGGCGAGCAGCTCGCGGACCAGAGTCCGTCCGTGTCCTTTCCCGCGGGCGTCGGGGGCGACGATGATCCGGGCGAGCTCGATCTCCTGCTCCTCGTCGTCGACCCACAATTCCCCGTAGCCGATGGGTTGTTCGCGGTCGAAGAGCAGGTGGGCGCGGACGTCGTCGCCGTGCTGCCAGGCCGCGACGGTCCGCGCGGACAGGGGGAACTCGCGCAGGCCGCACCACATCGACACTTCTGTGGGGGTCAGCGGCCAGGCGGCGACGGCGGCCGCGTGCGCTGGGTCGAAGGGCAGAAGATCCATGGTCTCCGCCGGGTCGGGGAGCGGATCGCCGTCCGCGTCCGCGCTGTCGAGTATGCGTCCGGCCGGCGCTCTGGGCACAGACCGGGGAGGTGGGTATCGGCCGTTTCAGGAGCGGCGGATCACGATGTCGCCGACGCCGGTGCGGGCGCGTACCTCGACCGTCGCGTCGGCGTCGCCGGGGCCTTCGGAGGGCCCGAGGGAGTTGCGTACCGTGCCGAAGCGGGTGTTCACGTCGAGCCAGGCGGCGGTGGCTTGGCGGATGCCGACTTCCAGGTCGCCCGCGGCGGCCTGGAGTGCGACCTGGCCGCGCGTCACCTCGCCGATCCGGATGGCGCCCCTGGCGGATTTGGCGTCGATCGAGGCGTGCGCGACGTCGACGGTGATGCGGCCGTTGGAGGAGTTGACGCGCAGGTCGCCGGTGACTTCGCCGACGGCGGTCTCACCGTTGCCGTTCTCGACCGTCACCGCGCCGGTGACCTGGCCGATGTCGACCCTGCCGGCTCCGACGACGTCGGCGTCCCCGGTGGCGCGGTCCAGGCGGATGTCGCCGCGGCCGGTGCGCAGGTTGACCGTTGCCGCCTCGTCGATCCGGATGTCGCCGAACGAGGTCTTGAGCCGGCAGTTCCCGACCCGGCCCTCGACGGTGAGGTCGGCCATGGGCGTGACGCCCTGCAGGTGCGAGCCGGCCGGCAGTTCGATGATGACGTCGATCGATCCGCTGCCGCCGAACAGGGAGCGTTTCCTGCCCCCCTTGACCAGCAACGTGTCACCGGTGCAGACGACGTGGGTCTGCTGCGCCGCTCGTACGTCGAGTTCGGTGGCGCCGTCGCTCGGGAGGATCTCGACGACGGTGGTGGTGCGCGGGCTCGCGATGATCCGCGCGGTTCCGATGTCGAATTCCAGGGTGACGGTGATCGGTTCCGGGGTGTCGAATTCAGGCATGGCGGTCCCGTCCTCATGACGTCGGCGGGTCTGTCCCGCCGGTCGGGGGCCTCCCAGCGGCGGCTGCGGAGGGTGAAGGAGAAGCGGTGATCTGCTGGTTCCCGGCTTGACGGAGCTGCCGTCAGCGGACCCAGCCGGTGTAGCCCTGGGAGCCGCGATGGCGGTTGCGGCCGGTGGGGCGGCCGGGCTCGCCGGGTTCCAGGGCGATGGCGACGGCCCGTACGAGCCAGGCGTTGACGGAGAGGCTCTCGCGTCCGGCGGCGTCCTCCACCCGGTTCTTGAGGTGGGCGGGGAGGCGGAAGTTGATGCGTGCGGTGCCGCCCTCGTCGCCGTCCGCGGGGGCGGGTGGTGCGGGCGGCTCGCTGTCCGCCGGGCTCTCGGGCTCCTCGGCTTCCTGGTACGCCTCGTCGTGGGTCGGGGCCGGGGTGAGCACGAACTCGGGGTCGAGTCCGCGTAGCCGTACGTCGACGGAGCCCGGCGCCAGTTCGCGGGTGACCTCGTCCATGGCGGCGGACAGCGCGTTGAGCAGGGTGAGCCGGGCGGCCGACTCCAGCGGTGCGGTGAGCCGCTCGGCCAGGGCGCGGGCTTCGTCTCCGCCGGCCTCGGCGGCGACCGCGAGCTCGTGCCGGAGGTGGTCTACATACGGCGTGAGGTCCATAACGCCATCATGGCACAGGAGTGGCGCCATGGGGAGCCATTGTGGCGCCACAATGTGCCACATCCGCTTCTCCGCAGCTCGGACCGGGTGCGTATGGGATACGTCAAAAGCCTGCCGGTGGCCGTATGGGACGCGTCAACGAACGGTGCGCGGGCTCGTCGGGGCGCTTTGCTCGAGGAGTCAGATGTCCCGACTCTTCTAGGAGTACACGATGGCCGACCTGGCCTTCGTCGTCACCACGATCGCGGTGTTCGCGCTGGTGGCTCTCATCGCCAAGGGGGTGGCAAAGCTGTGACCGCCGAGAACATCGTCGGCCTCGTCGTGGCCGTCGCCCTCCTGGGCTACCTCGTCCTCGCCCTCCTGTACCCGGAGAGGTTCTGAGTTCCGATATGAGCCCCGTCCTCGCCGGTGTGCTCCAGCTACTCGCGCTGAGCGCCGCGCTGGCCCTGGCATACCGACCCCTCGGCGACTTCATGGCCGGCGTCTACTCCTGTGACAAGCACCTGCGCGTCGAGAAGTGGATCTACCGGGCCATTGGCGCCGACCCGTCCACCGAGATGCGCTGGCCCGCTTACCTGCGCGGAGTCCTCGCCTTCTCCGCGGCGGGCGTCCTCTTCCTGTACCTGTTGCAGCGGATCCAGGGCGCTCTGCCCGGTTCGCTCGGCTTCTCCTCGATCGACCCGGACCAGGCGTTCAACACCGCCGCGTCCTTCGTGGCGAACACCAACTGGCAGTCCTACTACGGCGAGCAGGCCATGGGCCACGTCGTGCAGACCGGCGGCCTGGCGGTGCAGAACTTCGTCTCGGCGGCCGTGGGCCTGGCCGTGGCGGTGGCCCTGGTGCGCGGTTTCGCCCGCTCGCGCACCGGTGAGCTGGGCAACTTCTGGTCCGACCTGGTGCGCGGCACCGTACGGATCCTGCTCCCGATCGCGGTGATCGGCGCGATCGTGCTGGTCGCCTGTGGGGCGATCCAGAACTTCTCGGGTATCCACGGTGTCGGCCAGTTCTCGGGCGGGGCGCAGCAGTGGAACGGCGGGGCGGTGGCTTCCCAGGAGGCCATCAAGGAGCTGGGCACCAACGGTGGCGGTTACTTCAACGCCAACTCGGCGCACCCCTTCGAGAACCCGAACGGCGTTTCGAACCTCTTCGAGGTCTTCCTGATCCTCGTCATCCCCTTCGCGCTCACCCGCACCTTCGGCACGATGGTCGGCAGCGTCCGGCAGGGGTACGCGATCCTCGGCACGATGGTGTCGATCTGGATCGGCTTCACCGCGTTGATGATGTGGACCGAGTTCCACCACGGCGGCCCGGCCTTCGACCTCGCGGGCGGGGCGATGGAGGGCAAGGAGACCCGCTTCGGTGTCGCCGGGTCGTCGATCTTCGCGGTGGCGACCACCCTGACGTCGACCGGCGCGGTGAACTCCTTCCACTCCTCGTTCACCGGCTTCGGCGGCGGCCTGACGATGCTGGGCATGCAGCTCGGTGAGATCGCGCCCGGCGGCGTCGGCTCGGGACTGTACGGCATGCTGATCATGGCCGTCATCGCGGTGTTCCTCGCGGGGCTGATGGTGGGGCGCACCCCCGAGTACCTGGGCAAGAAGATCGGCACCCGCGAGATCAAGTTCGCGGCCTGCTACATCCTCATCACCCCGGCACTGGCGCTGGGGTTCACCGCCGCGGCCATGGCGCTGCCGACCCCGGGCCACTCGATGACCAACTCCGGGGCGCACGGCTTCTCCGAGATCCTGTACGCCTACACCTCGGGCGCCAACAACAACGGCTCGGCCTTCGCCGGGCTCAACGCCGACACCCAGTGGTTCAACAGCACGATCGGGCTGGCGATGCTGCTCGGGCGTTTCCTGCCGATGGTGTTCGTGCTGGCACTGGCCGGCTCGCTGGCCGAGCAGAAAGCGGTCCCGGTCACCGCGGGCACCCTGGGTACCCACAAGCCGCTGTTCGCCGGGCTGCTCGTCGGCACGATCGTCATCGTCGCCGGTCTGACCTACTTCCCGGCGCTGGCGCTGGGGCCGCTCGCCGAGGGGCTGGCGTCATGACCACTCGCTGGAAGCAAGAGGACCCGATGTCCACGCTCACTGCCAACCGCGCTCCGCACCAGGACGTGCCCACAGGCCACGAGGGCGACGGGGCCCGCGTCGGCGGGGGCCTGTTCGACCCCCGGCAGCTGCTCCGGTCCCTTCCGGACGCGGTGCGCAAACTCGATCCGCGGGTGATGGTCACGTCGCCGGTGATGTTCGTGGTCGAGGTCGGCTCCGTGCTGAGCACGGGTTTCGCGTTGACCGCTCCGGGCGACTGGTTCGGCTGGGCCGTCGCGGGCTGGCTCTGGCTCACCACGCTCTTCGCCAACCTGGCGGAGGCGGTGGCGGAGGGCCGCGGCAAGGCGCAGGCCGACACCCTGCGCAGGGCCAAGACCGACACCGTCGCGCGGCGGTTGACCGCCGGCCGCGAGGAGTGCGTGCCCGGGGCCGAACTGCGCGTCGGTGACCTGGTGGTCTGCGAGGCCGGTGAGGTCATCCCCGGCGACGGGGACGTCGTCGAGGGGGTCGCGAGCGTCGACGAGTCGGCCATCACCGGCGAGTCGGCCCCGGTTATCAGGGAGTCGGGTGGTGACCGTTGCGCGGTGACGGGTGGGACGAAGGTGCTCTCCGACCGCGTCGTCATCAAGATCACGACGAAACCCGGTGAGACGTTCATCGACCGGATGATCGCCCTGGTCGAGGGCGCCGCACGCCAGCGGACGCCGAACGAGATCGCGCTGAACATCCTGCTCGCCTCGCTCACCGTCGTCTTCCTGTTGGCCGTCGTCACGCTCCAGCCGTTCGCGGTCTACGCCGGTCAGCGGCAGTCGATGATCGTGTTGGTCGCGCTGCTGGTCTGTCTCATACCGACGACCATCGGGGCGCTGCTGTCGGCCATCGGCATCGCGGGCATGGACCGGTTGGTGCAGCGCAATGTGCTGGCGATGTCGGGGCGGGCCGTCGAGGCGGCCGGTGACGTCTCCACCCTGCTGCTCGACAAGACCGGCACCATCACCCTGGGCAACCGCCGGGCGGTGCGGTTCACACCCGTCCAGGGCACCTCGGAGGCCGAGCTGGCGGACGCGGCGCAGCTGTCCTCACTGTCCGACGAGACGCCGGAGGGGCGTTCCATCGTCGTCCTGGCGAAGGAGGGGTACGGGCTGCGCGAGCGGCGGCAGGGCGAGCTCCAGGGCGCCGCGTGGGTCGCGTTCACCGCCCAGACCCGGATGTCGGGGGTGGACGTGGACGGCCGCAAAGTCCGCAAGGGCGCGGCCGGTTCGGTCATCGCCTGGGTCACCGGGCGCGGCGGCGTCGTCGCCCCGGACGCCCGCACGCTCACCGACACGATCTCGCAGGCCGGCGGCACACCGCTGCTGGTGGCCGTCGAGGACGCCTCGGGTGCCCGGGTGCTGGGGGCGGTCCACCTCAAGGACGTCGTCAAGGAGGGCATGCGGGAGCGGTTCGACGAGCTGCGCCGGATGGGCATCAGAACCATCATGATCACGGGTGACAACCCGCTGACGGCCCAGGCGATCGCCGAGGAGGCGGGCGTCGACGACTTCCTCGCGGAGGCCACTCCCGAGGAGAAGATGGCGCTGATCAAGCGGGAGCAGGCGGGCGGCAAACTCGTCGCGATGACCGGTGACGGCACCAACGACGCCCCCGCCCTGGCGCAGGCGGACGTGGGCGTGGCGATGAACACGGGCACCTCGGCCGCCAAGGAGGCCGGGAACATGGTGGACCTGGACTCCGACCCCACCAAGCTGATCGAGATCGTGGAGATCGGCAAGCAGCTGCTGATCACGCGGGGCGCGCTGACGACGTTCTCCATCGCCAACGACGTCGCGAAGTACTTCGCGATCATCCCCGCCATGTTCACGGCCGCGTACCCGGGCCTGGACAAGCTCAACATCATGGGACTGCACAGCCCGCACTCCGCGATCCTGTCCGCCGTCGTCTTCAACGCGCTGATCATCATCGCGCTGGTGCCGCTGGCCCTGCGGGGTGTGCGGTACCGCCCGATGGGCGCGGATCGGATGCTCCGCCGCAACCTGGCCGTCTACGGACTGGGCGGCCTGATCGCCCCGTTCCTCGGCATCAAGATCATTGACCTGCTCCTCTCCTGCATCCCTGGCATCGGGTGACGTCATGAACAACTCTCTTGGAAACACCGTGCGGTTGTTCGGGGCCGGGGTGCGCGCGCTGCTCGTCCTGACCCTGGTCTGCGGGGTGCTCTACCCGCTCCTGATCACCGGCGTGGCGCAGGCCCTGTTCCGCGGCAAGGCCAACGGTTCGGAGATCACCTCCGGCGGCAAGGTCGTCGGCTCCAGCCTCATCGGGCAGACCTACCACCTGCCGTTGGCCAACGGCGAGCAGACTCCCGCACCTGATCTGCGGTGGTTCCAGCCGCGGCCGTCCAACGGGCTGGGCACCAACTCCGTCAACACCCGGTACTCGCTCATCCTGTCCGGGGCCACCAACCGCTCCGGCGACAACGCGGATCTGATCAAGTGGGTGACGGAGGCGAAGGCCGCCGTCGTCAAGGACAACTCCACGGCGGACTTCACGGTCAGGCCCTCGGACGTGCCGCCCGACGCGGTCACCTCCTCCGGCTCGGGTCTGGACCCGCAGATCTCGCCCGCGTACGCCAGGCTCCAGGTTCACCGGGTCGCCGCGCGCAACCACCTCGACACCGGGCAGGTCGAGAAGCTGGTGCGGGAGAACACCGACGGCCGGATCCTGGGCTTCATCGGTGAGCCCGGGGTGAACGTGCTGCGGCTCAACATCGCCCTCAAGGCGCTGTCGGCGCGCTGATGGCGTCACGGCGGGTGCGGCCGGCGCCGTCGAGGGTGACGGCGCCGGCCGGCGGGGGCCTATTTCAGCAGCCGGGACATCCGCCGGTCGGCCAGGGGCTTGCCACCGGTCTGGCAGGTGGGGCAGTACTGCAGGGCGGAGTCGCTGAAGGACACTTCGCGGATGGTGTCGCCGCAGACCGGGCAGGCCTCGCCCGTGCGCCCGTGGACCCGCAGGCCGCTCTTCTTCTCGGCCTTGAGATTGCGCAGGTCGAGCCCGTCGGACCGCTTGATGGCGTCGGAGAGGGTGGAGCCGATCGCCGCGTAGAGGCGGCCCACCTCGTCCTCGGAGAGGTTGGCCGCCGGTTTGAACGGGGACATCCTGGCGGTGTGCAGGATCTCGTCGGAGTAGGCGTTGCCGATGCCCGCGATCGTGCCCTGGTCGCGCAGGAGGCCCTTGATCTGGCGGCGGTCGCCCTCCAGCAGTCGGGTGAAGGCCTCGGGGGTGAAGGCCGCAGAGAGCGGGTCGGGCCCGAGTCGGGCGATGCCGGGCACGTCCTGCGGATTGCGTACGACGTAGACCGCGAGGTGCTTCTTGGTGCCGGCCTCGGTGACGTCGAAGCCGGCGCCGTCGGGTTCGGTGAGCCGCACCCGCAGCGCGAGCGGGCCCTTGCCGGGGCGCGGCGGCGCCTCCGGCAGGGCGTCGGTCCAGCGCACCCAGCCGGCGCGGGCGAGGTGGATGACCAGGTGCAGGTCCCCGGCCCGGAGGTCGAGGAACTTCCCGTGCCGGGTCACGCCGTCGAAGCCGCGGCCCTCGAGCGCGCCCGGCGGCGGGTCGTAGGTCTTGAGCGCGTTGACGGCCAGCGGATACACCCGCGCGACGGTCCGGCCGACGAGGTGGTCGGCCAGGTAGTGGGTGAGGGACTCGACCTCCGGCAGTTCGGGCATGTTCCCAGTCTGCCCCGGCGTGGTCCGATCGGTCGGTTGCGGCAGGGCCCGCGGGCTCCGCCGGCCGTGTGAGGGCGACCCGGGCGCCGCCCGCGCGGGGTGTCGCGCGGGCGGCGGGGCCACCCGTGGGGGGCTTCGGTCAGAGGCCGGCGGCGGCGCTCTGGATGGCGGAGGCGAAGGTGCTCACCTCGGTGTAGACGCCGGGGTAGCCGGGGCGTGCGCAGCCCTCGCCCCAGCTGACGATGCCGACCTGGATCCACTGGTTGTTGTTGTCCTTGCGGAACATCGGACCGCCGGAGTCGCCCTGGCAGGTGTCGACGCCGCCCTGGGGGAGTCCGGCGCAGATCTCCTCGCCGGGTATCAGGTCGCCGCCGTAGGAGCTGCTGCAGGACGCGTCGCTGACGAAGGGCACCTTGGCCTTGTACAGGTAGCGCTGCTGGCCGCCGCCCTCGCTCCTGGCGCCCCAGCCGGTGATGTCGAAGGTGCCGGAGTTGTACGCGGTGGTGCCGGCGATGGGCAGGGTCGGGAGGTTGACGGGCTTGGCGAGTTTGATCAGCGCCCAGTCCTTCCCGCTGCCGTTGTAGCCCGGTGCCTGCAGCACCCGGGTGGACTTGACCTTGATGGCGCCGGCGCTCTGGAGGTCGACGACGCCGGCCGTCGCGGTGATGGAGGTGTTCGCGCCGCTGCCGTTCACGCAGTGTGCGGCGGTCAGGACGATCTGCTGGGTGTACAGCGCGCCGCCGCAGCCCATGGAGAGCCGGACCATCCAGGGGAACTCGCCCTGCGCGGCGCGGGTGCCGCCGACGACGGACGGCCCGGGACGCGGGGTGGGAGTGGCCGCGTGGGCGTCGAGGGGCTGGAGGCTGAAGACGGCGAGGGTGATCGCGCCGAGGGCCGCGTACTTTTTGAGTGGCCGCAGGCCCAGGGGCCCGTGGCTGAGCGGCTTCAGGAAGTTCTTCAACGGTCTTCCTCTCGTATGGGGGGAAGGCACGCAACGACAGGTCCATGACAACTCAAACGCCGGAAGACACCGCCGGGACTTCCGGTTCGGATGACGGATGCCGCAAGAGTGCCGGTGTGAGTGTCCCGGGGGAGCGATCCCTGCGGCAAGTGAGCCTTTTCGGCCAACCATGGCCCCGCTCCCGGGCCGCGCCGGGACCCGCCCGTCGGCGACAACGGGACCCGTCCGCCGAAGGCGCCGGGGCCGGTGTGCCGCGGCCCGAGCCGGGGGTCGGTTTCGGGCATCGGCGGTCACGAGATATCTTGATGTCGAGACGTTGTCCACGTGAAGCGGAGTACTGGTGACTGACTCGACCATCATCTATACGCACACTGACGAGGCCCCGGCCTTGGCGACGTATTCGCTCCTGCCGGTGATCCAGGCCTATGCCTCGACCGCGGGCGTCCGCGTGGAGACCCGCGACATCTCGCTCAGCGGCCGCATCATCGCCAGCTTCCCGGAGCGTCTCGCGGAGGGTCAGCGCGTCGACGACGCGCTCGCCGAGCTCGGTCGGCTCGCCAAGACCCCCGAAGCCAACATCGTCAAGCTGCCGAACATCTCGGCCTCGATCCCGCAGCTCAAGGCGGCCATCGCAGAGCTGCAGAAGATCGGCTACGCGCTGCCGGACTACCCGGACGACCCGAAGACCGACGAGGACCGGGACGTGCGCGCCCGCTACGACAAGGTCAAGGGCAGCGCCGTGAACCCGGTGCTGCGTGAGGGCAACTCCGACCGCCGGGCGCCCGCGTCCGTCAAGAACTACGCCAAGGCGCACCCGCACCGCATGGGTGCCTGGACGGCCGAGTCGAAGACGAACGTCGCGCACATGACGGCCGACGACTTCCGTTCCACCGAGAAGTCCGTGGTCGTCGCCGAGGACGGCACGCTGCGCATCGAGCTGGTGGGCGACGACGGCAGCACCACGGTGCTGCGCGAGTCGGTACCGGTGCTCGCCGGCGAGGTCGTGGACGCGTCCGTCATGCGGGTCGCGGCGCTGCGTGAGTTCTTCACCGCGCAGGTCGCCCGGGCCAAGGCCGAGGGCGTGCTGTTCTCGGTGCACCTGAAGGCCACGATGATGAAGGTCTCCGACCCGATCATCTTCGGCCACGTCGTGCGGGCCTTCTTCCCCAAGACGTTCGCCGAGCACGGCCAGGCGCTCGCCGCGGCCGGCCTGAGCCCGAACGACGGGCTCGGCGGCATCCTCAAGGGCCTGGAGTCGCTGCCCGAGGGAGCGACGATCAAGGCGTCCTTCGAGGCCGAGCTGGCCGAGGGCCCCGAGCTGGCCATGGTCGACTCCGACCGCGGCATCACCAACCTGCACGTCCCCAGCGACGTGATCGTCGACGCGTCGATGCCGGCCATGATCCGCACGTCGGGCCACATGTGGGGCCCGGACGGTTCGGAGGCCGACACCCTGGCCGTCATCCCCGACAGCAGCTACGCCGGCATCTACCAGGTCGTCATCGACGACTGCCGCGCGCACGGCGCCTTCGACCCGGCGACCATGGGCTCGGTCCCGAACGTCGGCCTGATGGCGCAGGCGGCCGAGGAGTACGGCAGCCACGACAAGACCTTCGAGATCCCGGCCACCGGCACCGTCCGGGTGGTCGACGCCGCGGGCAACGCGGTGCTGGAGCAGCCGGTCGGCGCGGGCGATGTGTTCCGCATGTGCCAGACCAAGGACGTGCCGATCCGCGACTGGGTCAAGCTCGCCGTCAACCGGGCCCGTGCCACCGGCAACCCGACCGTGTTCTGGCTCGACGAGAGCCGCGCCCACGACGCCAACCTGATCGCGAAGGTCACGGCGTACCTGCCCGAGCACGACACCGACGGGCTGCAGATCGAGATCCTGGCCCCGGAGCAGGCGATCGCGTTCTCCCTGGAGCGCATCCGCCGCGGCGAGGACACCATCTCGGTCACCGGCAACGTGCTGCGCGACTACCTGACGGACCTCTTCCCGATCCTGGAGCTCGGCACGAGCGCCAAGATGCTCTCCGTCGTCCCGCTGATCAACGGCGGCGGGCTGTTCGAGACGGGCGCCGGCGGCTCCGCCCCCAAGCACGTCCAGCAGCTGCTCAAGGAGAACTACCTGCGGTGGGACAGCCTGGGTGAGTTCCTCGCCCTCGCGGTCAGCTTCGAGCACCTCGCGCAGAGCACGGGCAACGCGCGCGCCCAGATCCTGGCCGACACCCTCGACCGGGCGACCGGCACGTTCCTCAACGAGGACAAGTCGCCCAGCCGCAAGCTCGGTGGCATCGACAACCGCGGCAGCCACTTCTACCTGGCGCTGTACTGGGCGCAGGAGCTGGCTCGGCAGACCGAGGACGCACAGCTGGCCGACGCGTTCGCCGCGCTGGCCACGACGCTGGCCGAGCAGGAGCGGACCATCGTCGACGAGCTGATCGCCGTCCAGGGCTCGCCGACCGACATCGGCAGCTACTACCGTCCCGACGACGCCAAGGCCTCGGCCGTGATGCGCCCGTCGAAGACGTTCAACGACGCCATCGCGTCGCTCGGCTGACCACAGTCGCGGTGCCGTCGGGCAAGGCCCGTCGACCTGGGAGAACATCCCAGGTCGGCGGGCCTTCGCGTTTCCCGGGGTCTGGGCGGTCCCCGGCGGCGGTAGCGCGCCGCCCCGGTCCCGAAGGCGAATTCGTGAACAGTCCGTTGACTCGGGGTAGTTGATCTCTTCACAGCCCCTATGCTCGACCTGCACAACTTGTGCACCCTCGCCCGCCGTTAGGGGACGACGCCGTGAGAGTCAGGATTCAGCCCACTTCGCAGGTCGATGAGACCGCGGAGCTCGGGGACGGGACCACGGTCTGGGATCTGGCGCAGATCCGCGAGCAGGCTCACCTCGGCCGCAGCTGCATCATCGGCCGGGGTGCCTATGTCGGCCCGGGCGTGCGCATCGGCGACAACGTGAAGCTGCAGAACCACGCCTTGGTGTACGAGCCCGCGGTGCTCGGCGACGGGGTGTTCGTCGGCCCGGCCGTCGTGCTCACCAACGACTTCTATCCGCGGTCGGTGGACCCCACGGGCAAGCAGAAGCGCGACGGGGACTGGGAGCCCGTCGGGGTGGAGGTACTGGAAGGCGCCTCGCTGGGCGCCCGTTCGGTGTGTGTCGCACCGGTACGGGTCGGCCGCTGGGCGCTGGTCGCGGCAGGCGCCGTGGTCACCCGGGACGTGCCGGACTTCGCTCTGGTGGCGGGCGTACCGGCCCGCCGGATCGGCTGGGTCGGCAGGGCCGGGGTCAGGCTGCGGGAGCGCGCCGGCGAGCCGGGCGTCTGGGAGTGTCCCAACACCGGAGTGCTGCACGACGAGAAGGACGGCACGCTGTTCGAGCGTGGCTGACGCGGCGCGTTGAGGTTGCGTACGCCATTTCCTCAAAACGCTAATCAGCGAACATCCGTAGGCATACCGTGTGTATGTACGCGCGAGCTGAGCACCCAACAAGCGGTGCGCAGTGGGGGTTTGTACGCGGTGGGGGCACCTGGGGCAGTGAGGTCGAAGTGAGAACCGCTTCGACGGATGCTGCCTGTTCAGGCGCGCCCGGCTCCGGCACAGGGTCGGAACCGGGCGCAGACAGTGCGACGTTCGACGGCGCACGGCATCGGTGGGGCGATGCCGGCGGGCCGGCCCGGGCGGCGTCCCGCACGCCCCTCTCCGCGGAGCGAGAACCGCACGTCAGAACCAGGAGAGACCAAAGGGGGGGTAGGTGTGCCAGAGCCGCACCGCTCGGACACAGGTGGTCCGCGCAGACGTCTCACCGTCGCACCCGATTCGCCGGGTGCGCTCGGCGGCCGCCGTCGGGAGGACCGACGGCCTGATCCACGGAACGAACCAACGATCCGCACCGGACCGAGCTCAACTCGCACCGGAACGACCGCACTTCGCCCTGCCAGGTGCGGGAGCGGGGTGGGGCTGCGATGACCGCGACACGACTCGACGCCCTCGCGGCCGCGGACCGGCCGCTGCACACTCTGGCCGAACGCCTCCTCACGGTGGCCGAGGCCGGGGCTGCCGGGGATGTACGTCCCCGGCGGCGACACCTTCGTCTTCACCCGGGCGGGAACCGCCGCTCCCGACGGAACCTGGCGGCTGGAGCAGCGCGGGACGAGCACCCGGTACGCGGCGATCACCGTGCTGGGCGCCCAGTACCTGCCCGAGAAGCGACAGCTCGCCGTCCTGGGCGGTCACAACGCCGAGGAGTTCACCGGACTGCTGGTCCAGCGGCTGCCCGCGGTGCGCAACCTCGGCGACGCGGCCCTGATCGCCTGGGCCGCCGCCGAGACCGGCCATCCCAAACTGTCGGACGCCTTGGAGCGGGTCGCCGCTCTCGACGTGGCGGGCCGGCCGCAGTACACGGTCGAGGCGGCGTGGGTGCTGTCCGCACTGGCGGCCGCGCGCGGCACGGTGGACGTGGAGAAACGTCTCACCGCCGCCCGTGACCGGCTGCTGCGGGCCAGGATCGGCGACAGCCCGCTGTTCCCGCACGCCACCGGGCCCGGCCTGGTGCCCTGGTACCGCTCGCACGTGGCCTGCTTCGCCGACCAGACCTACCCGCTGCAGGCACTGGCCCGCGCCCACGCCAGTGGCGGCGGCGACCCGCAGGCGCTCGCCGCGTCCGAGGCGTGTGCGGCCCGCATCTGCGCCCTGCAGGGCGACGGCGGCCAGTGGTGGTGGCACTACGACGCGCGCCGGGCGGGGGTCGTGGAGGGCTATCCCGTCTACAGCGTCCACCAGCACGCGATGGCCCCGACCGCGCTGTTCGACCTCGCGGACGCGGGAGGCACCGACTTCTCCGCGGCGATCCGCGGCGGGTTGCGCTGGATGACGGACGTACCGGAGCTGACCGCTTCAGCCGAAGCGGGCGCCGTGGCCGAGCCGTTGATCCTCGACGAGCTCGGGGTCACCTGGCGCAAGGTCTACCGGGGCGACCCGAAGAAGGCCGTGCGCGCCGCCCGTGGGCTGAGCACCCGCGTCGTTCCGAAAGCGCGGCTCACCCCGCTGGACCGGTTCTTCCGGCCGGCCGCGGTGGACCGCGAATGCCGGCCGTACGAGTTCGGCTGGATGTTGCACGCCTGGCTCGGGGGAGCGCACCGATGAAGCGGCAGACGATGTTCGGCGTCCCACTGGACGCGATGACCATGGACGAAACGGTTCAGCGCTGCCTGGACGCGGTGCGCGACGAGGAACAGCTCGAGATCGGGATGGTGAACGCCGCGAAGCTGGTGAACATGCGGCGCGATCCCCGGCTCGCCCACGCGGTCGCCGGCTGCGACCTCGTCCTGGCCGACGGCCAGGCGGTCGTGTGGGCCGGCAGGCTGCTGCGGACACCGCTGCCCGAACGGGTGGCGGGCATCGACCTGTTCATGCGCCTGCTGGCGGCGGCCGAGAAGGCGGACCTGTCCGTGTACTTCCTCGGCGCCAAGCAGGAGGTGCTGCAGCTGATGCTGGAGCAGGTCGGCGCGCGCTTCCCCGCCCTGCGGGTGGCCGGCAGCCGCAACGGGTACTTCGCCGACACCGAGCAGGAGGCCGTCGCCGACGCCATCGCCGACAGTCGCGCCCAACTGCTCTTCCTCGGCATGACCTCGCCCAAGAAGGAGAACTTCACCGCCGGTTACGGCAAGCGCACCGACGCGCATGTCGTGCACGGCGTGGGCGGCTCCTTCGACATCCTGGCCGGCATCACCAAACGCGCACCCGAACGCTGGCAGCGCATGGGCCTCGAATGGCTCTACCGCACGCTGCAGGAGCCCCGGCGGCTGGGCAAGCGGTACTTCACCACCAACGCCCTCTTCCTCGTCATGACGGCGCGGGAACTCATCCACCGCACACCGGCAACCGGTTTCGCCAACAGGAGGTACTGATGCGCGTCGTCGTGGTGGGACAGGGGTATGTCGGGCTGCCACTGGCCGTCCGGGCCGCCGAGGTCGGTCACGAGGTGATCGGCTACGACGTGGCGACCCAGCGGGTGAAGAGCCTGGCCGCGGGGGAGTCCTACGTCGAGGACGTCTCCTCCGAGCGGCTGCGCGCCGTCACGGCCAGTGGCGCGTACCGGGCGAGCGAGTCGGCCCGGGACTGCGGCGGCTTCGACGTCGCGGTGGTGACCGTCCCGACGCCGCTGCACGAAGGGGTGCCGGACCTGCGCTACATCGAGGAGTCGGCGCGCACTCTGGCGCGTTACCTGCGCCCCGGCGCCACGGTCGTCCTGGAGTCGACCACGTACCCGGGCACGACGCAGGAGCTGTTCGGGCCGCTGTTGGAGGACGGTTCCGGCCTGACCGCCGGAGCGGACTTCCATCTCGGCTACAGCCCCGAACGCATCGACCCCGGCAACCCCGTGTGGGGCTTCCAGCAGACGCCGAAGGTCGTCTCGGGCGTCGACGCGGCGTCGTTGAAGGCGGTGCAGGGCTTCTACGACGACCTGGTCGACACGACGGTGCCGGTCGGTTCGCCGAAGGAGGCCGAACTGGCCAAGCTGCTGGAGAACACGTTCCGGCATGTGAACATCGCGCTGGTCAACGAGATAGCGATGTTCGCGCGCCACCTGGACATCGACGTCTGGCAGGCCATCGACGCGGCGTCGAGCAAGCCGTTCGGGTTCATGAAGTTCACGCCGGGGCCCGGCGTCGGCGGGCACTGCCTGCCCATCGACCCCTCCTACCTGTCCTGGCGGGTGCAGCGCGAACTGGGCCAGTCCTTCCGCTTCGTGGAGCTGGCCAACGACATCAACGGCCACATGCCCGAGTACGTGACGCGCCGGGTCATCGACGCGCTCAACACCAAGCGCCGCAGCGTGAACGGCTCGCGGGTCCTGCTGCTGGGGCTGGCCTACAAGAAGAACACCGGCGACGCCCGCGAATCGCCGGCGCTGCGGATCTCGCAGCTGCTGCTCACCATGGGCGCCAAGGTCCGGGCGGCGGACCCGCACGTGGTGGAGAGCATGGCGATCGACCCGCGCGTCACCCGGGTGGAGCCGACCCGCAAAGAGATCGCGGCGGCCGATGTGGTGGTCCTCCTCACCGACCACGACTCCTTCGACTACGACCTGGTCACCGCGCACGCGTCCTTCGTCCTCGACTGCCGCCGCAAGCTCTCCTCCGGACCCACGATCGAGGTGCTCTGACCCGTGCGGATCATCTGCGTCGCCGGAGCGCGACCCAACTACATGAAGATCAAACCGGTGATGGACGCCTTGGAGCGCCGCGGCGCCGAAGTGGTCCTGGTCCACACCGGGCAGCACTACGACGAGTCCATGAACGACGTGTTCTTCCGCGACCTCGGCATCCGTCCGCCCGACCGGTTCCTCGGCGTCGGCTCGGGCACGCACGCCGTGCAGACCGGCCGGGTGATGGCGGCCTTCGAGCCGCTGCTCGACGAGGTGGCACCGGACGCGGTGGTGGTGGTCGGGGACATCAACTCCACCCTCGCCTGCGCCCTGGTCACCGCGAAGGCCGGCCCGCTGCTGGCCCACGTCGAGGCCGGTCTGCGCAGTCGCGACTGGAGCATGCCCGAGGAGGTCAACCGCGTCGCCACCGACCGGGTCAGTGACTATCTGCTGGCCCCGTCGCCCGACGCCGCGGTGAACCTGCGCGCCGAGGGGTACCGGGACGACCAGATCCACGTCGTCGGCAACGTCATGATCGACACCTTGCTGGCCAACCTGGAACGGGCCAGGGCCTCGGACGTGCTGGAGCGGTACGGGCTGCGGCGGGGCGAGTACGGCCTGGTCACCCTGCACCGGCCGGCCAACGTGGACGATCCGGCCTCGCTCACCGCGCTGTTGAAGGCGCTCGGCGAGATCGCCGACCGCGTTCCGCTGCTGCTGCCCGTGCACCCGCGGGCGGCCGACCGGCTGGCCGAACTGGGCGTGCCCGGCGGGATCCGGCTCGTGCCGGCGGCCGGGTACCTCGACTTCATCGCCCTGCAGGACTCCGCCCGCGTCGTGCTGACCGACTCGGGCGGCATCCAGGAGGAGACCACCGCGCTGGGCGTGCCGTGCGTGACGCTGCGGGACAACACGGAGCGGCCGATCACCGTCGAGCAGGGCACCAACGTCCTGGCGGGCCGGGATCCGGAGCGGATCGTCGCCACGGTCAACCGGGTGCTCGACGACCCGCCCGCGGCCCGCTGCCCGCAGTTGTGGGACGGGCACGCCAGCGACCGCATCGCCGACGTGCTGCTGGAGGGCGGCACCGCGCGCAGCCGGCCCAGACCCACCGACCTGCGGGATTCGGCGGACTCGGTCTAGATGCCGTTCGGACGGGGTCGGGCGGCCGCGGGGACGGCCGCCCGAAGGGGGCCGGAACTGGCCGCACCCGGTCGTGATGCGCCATATGCTCGATCACAGTCGGCACGGGGGCGGGCCGGCGAACGGAACGGATACGACAGTGCCGCGCGGGTCGCGGCGCGCGATACCCACGATGTGGGCCGCGAGGGGGAACACCATGGATCTCGCAGAGATCTGCCGGGTCATGCGCAGGCGCTGGTACGTCCTGCTGCCCGGACTGCTGCTCACCGCGGCTCTGATCGCCGGCGTGTACGCGGTCGTGCCGATCAAGTACCAGTCGCAGAGCACGGTGGGACTCCTCAACTCCCAGAAGGCCACCCTCGCCTTCGACGGCAACCCGTTCCTGAGCACCCAGACCTCGTTGACCGGGATGGCGGACAGCCTCGCCCGCAACCTCAACTCCGACGCCTCGATCGCGGACCTCAAGGCGCGGGGCGTCACCGGGATCTACGAGGCGAAGATCGCCGACAACGCGCAGGGCCCGTTGATGTGGCTCACCGTGACCGGCACCGACCCGGACGCCGTCCTGACGTCGGACAAGATCCTGACCGAGTACGCCGAGAGCCGGCTGAAGAAGTTCCAGACGGACCAGTCGGTCGCTGCGAACGCCATGATCCGCATGACGACGATCGTGCCGCCGCAGAATCCGGTGGCCCAGACCAAGACGCGGCTGGAATACCTCATCATGGCGGCCGGGCTGGGCTTCGTCTCCAGCATGGTGGCCACGTTCTTCGTCGAGGCCCGGCGGCGGCCACGGACCGTCGCGGTGCCCGCCGACGGGGAGAAACCTTCCGCCGGTGACATGGCGGACGAGCAACCGGAGAAGCCGCCGGTCGCCGACCCCCCGGCCACCGCGCAGCCGGCGCGTGCCCGACCGGACGCGGAGCAGCCGGCGGGGCAGGTTGCCGGCCAGTCCGGTGCGGCGGCCCGGCCGGCGCCCCGCTGGTCGAAGCCGGCGGAGGAACCCGATGCCTCGGCGAGCGAGACAGAAGCGCACCGATTTGTGTGACCCGCGCATCCCGCGAGTCACTCGACAAGGAGTCGTTACATGGAAAGGGCACACGTAACGGCCCCGACGGCCGGCGAACCGCCCGGTACGACCGGCACACCCGACACGCCGGTGCCGGCTTCCCACGACTCCGCCGTCGACGTCGCACTGCACTCCGCCACTGACGTCGACGCCGTCGACGCCGCAGACGCCGCGCCGGCCGTGCCGTCGCTGGGGCAGAAGGTCAGGTCGGCCGCCCGGTGGAGCCTGATCAACACCGTCGTCATGCGGCTGGGCAACTTCGCGACGGGGATCATCCTGGCGCGCTTCGTCCTGGGGCCGGCGGCGTGGGGCGTCTACGGCATCGCCCAGACCGTGCTGCTGGTCCTGCTGTCCGCGAACGAACTGGGCGTCGGGCTGGCCATCGTGCGCTGGGAGGGCGACGCCCGCCGCTTCGCACCGACCGTGCTGACCCTCAGCGCGATCTCCAGCTGCGTGCTCTACGTGGCGCTGTTCCTGGCGGCCCCGACCGTGGCGCGGCTGCTGGGTTCACCCGAAGCCTCCGGCGTGCTGCGGGTGATGTGCGTGTGCGTGGTGCTCGACGGGCTGTCGCAGGTGCCCGCCGGTTTCCTCACCCGCGAGTTCGCCCAGGGCAAGCGGATGGTCATCGACGCGCTCAACTTCGCCTTGAGCACCGGCGTGACGCTGCTGCTGGCCTTCGAGGGGTGGGGCGCGATGAGCTTCGCCTGGGGAGCGGTGGCGGGGAACGTCGCGGCGCTGGTCGGATGCTGCCTGGCGGCGCCGGGGACGCTGCGGTTCGGCTGGAACCCCGAACAGGCGCGGGCGCTGCTGCGGTTCGGGCTGCCGCTGGCGGGGGCGAGCATGCTGGCCCTCGGCGTGGTCAACGTGGACACGATGGTGGTCGGCTCGACCACCGACAAAGTGGCCCTCGGCTTCTACGTGCTCGCGTTCAACATCTCGGGCTGGCCCGTGCGGATCATCTCCGAGGCGGCCCGCCGCGTCTCCTTCGCCGGGTTCTCCCGGCTGGCCGACTCGCCGCAGGCGCTCGCCCAGGGGTTCAGCCGCGCGCTGGGCGTCCTGATCACCGGCACGGTCCCCCTGTGCGTGCTGCTGGGGGTCCTCGCGGGCCCGATCGTCACGCTCGTCTACGGGGAGCAGTGGCTGCCCGCCGCCGGGGCACTGCCCTGGCTGATGGTGCTCGGCCTGACGCGCATCGGCTGCGAGCTGGCGTACGACTGCCTGGTCGCGATCGGGCAGCGGCGTTCGCTGATCATGGTGCAGGGGCTGTGGCTCGTCGCCCTCATCCCGGTACTGATCTTCGCCGGGCGGGCCGACGGCATCGTCGGGGTCGCCCGGGGCCATGTCCTGGTCGCGGGCGGTCTGGTGGTGCCGGTGTTCCTGTTCGCGCTGCGCCGCGGCGGCATCAGCCTGCGGACGGTGGCCAGAGCCTGCGCCTGGCCCTTCTTCGGCGGGGCCGTCATGGCCGGGGTCGTCCTCGGCGTGGAGCGGGGGCTCGGCGACAGCACGCCCGCGCTGCTGGCCGGCGGCACCGTCGCGCTGGCCGGCTACGTGTTGTGCGTACTGCCCAGCCGCGACTTCCTGCGTGGCACCCCGCCCAGCGGCGGCCGGCACCGGAAGATCGCGTGACGTCATGAACGACCTGAAGGAACGACCCGACGACATCGACCAGGGCGCCTGGAGCGGCACGGTGCGCCGACGACAGACCACGAGGTGGGCCACATGCTCCGACGAAGAAGCCGCGTACTGCTGTTCTTACTGGCGGGGGTGGTGTTGGCCGGCGTACTGACGGTCTTCCTGGCGACCCGCTCCAGCATGGGGGAGCACGCGCTCGCGGACTGCCCGGACAGCGCGCTGACGTGTCCAGGAGGGACGCCACCCCCCGACGACGGCGCCGCGCCCTCGCCCGGCACCAGCCCCGGCACGACCGTGCCGGGAGCCGGCAGCGGGACGCCGGTGCCGCTGCCGACCGTGACTCCCCCCACCAGCAAGGGCACGAGCCCGGGCACCGGGAAGCCGGCACCGTCGGGGCCGTGCGCGTCGTTCAGCGCCTGCGGCTTCCCCGACGCCTCCACCACCGGGCCGCGCGTCGCCCTCAAACCGCACAACACCGGTGCGCTGAGCATCACGAAGGACGGCACGGTGATCCGCGGCTGGGACATCACCGGTTCGCTCGACATCTACGCCAACAACGTCACCATCATCGACAGCCGCATCACCTCCACGAACTGGTGGGGTGTCAACTTGCGGCCGAAGTTCAGCGGGCTGCGGGTACTGCACTCGACCATCACCGGGATCCCGGGAAAGGGACCGGACAACGGCGGCGAGGACTACGGGGTCTCCAACATGGGTGGCAGCTCCGTGGAGGTGGGATGGTGCGAGATCACGGTGTTCAGCAACTCGCTGTCCATGGGGCAGGGGAACCTGCACGACAACTACGTGCATGACATCGTCCCGTTCATCAACCAGGGCGGCGAGTGGGCCCACACCGACGCGGTGATCAGTGACGGCGCCGGCTCAGCCCCACTGATCATCCGGCACAACACCCTGCTGAACCCGACCGGCGTCGAGAAGGGCGGCACCGCGAGCGTCGGCCTGTACGACGACACCGGCGCCGTCCTGACCACCGTCGTGGACGACAACTGGCTGGCCGGCGGCTCCTACGCGCTGTACGGCGGGGGGCCGGGCGCGAAGGGCATCCAGATCACCGACAACGTCTTCTCGACGCAGTACCACCCCAACAGCGGCCACTACGGCGCGGTCGCGAAGTGGAACGCCGGCGGGGCGGGCAACGTGTGGAGCGGGAACCGGATGTCGAACGGGACTCCGGTCCACCCGTAGCAGCGACCGCCGGCGCCGTCGGCGAGGGCGGAACCGAATGGGGGGATGGACATGACCGAAGCGATACCCGACGCGGACCCGGTGGCTCCGCCGTCCACCGCCGTGGCGCCGGCCACGGTGCCGTCGCAGGCTCCGCCGCCCGGTGCGGCCCGGGCGCGTCCTGCGGGTCCCGCCGGTCCTGCCGGTCCGGAGGAGGCGCCCGCGCGCGGGCGCCTGCCCTCGCTCACCGGGTTGCGCTTCGCGGCGGCGTTCCTGGTGTTCGGCTTCCACCTGCAGGTCGCCCACCTCTTCCCGGCCGGCTCCCGCGGCGACCTGCTGCTGGGCCGGGTGTTCGGGCACGGTGCGATCGGCGTGTCCTTCTTCTTCATCCTCAGCGGCTACGTGCTGACCTGGTCCGCCCGGCCGGGCGAGCCGGCCGCCAGGACCTGGCGCAAACGCGCCGCGAAGGTCTACCCGAACCACCTGGTGTCCGCCCTCGCCGCGCTGGTCGCGGTGGCCGGCGGCGCGGCCTCCGCCGCCGGCGGCGCGTCCGCGGGCATCGTCGTCCCGAACCTGCTGCTCGTCCAGTCCTGGAGCAACGACCCGGACGTGTACTACGGGCTGAACACCGTTTCGTGGTCGCTGTCCTGCGAGGCGTTCTTCTACCTGCTCTTCCCCTGGCTGCTGCGCGGCCTGACCCGGCTGGGCCCGAAGGCGCTGTGGCCGTCGGCGGCCGTGCTGACCGTGTTGACCTGCTGCCTGCCGCTGGTCACACGGGGCTGGTCCGAGCCGACCGCGTACTGGTTCCTGTACGTCCTGCCCGCCACCCGCGTCACCGAGTTCTGCCTCGGCATGGTGCTGGCCCGGATCGTCAGGACCGGGCAGTGGATCCGCTTCCCGGTCTGGGCCGCCGGTCTGCTGCTGGTCGCCGCGTACGTGGCCGTCGGTCACCTTCCGACGCGCTGGGGCTACGTCGCGGTCACCGTCGTGCCGCTGGCCCTGCTGATCCCGGCGCTCGCCACCGCCGACCTCGCGGGGCGGCGCACGCTGTGGTCGACCCGCCGGGCGGTCTGGCTGGGCGAGGTCTCGTTCGCGTTCTACATGACGCACCAGCTCGTGATCCGCTTCGTGAGCAAGGCCCTGCACGTCCCCGCGACGAGCGCTCCCGACTGGGGCGCCGCACAGGTGATCGCGGTGCAACTGGGCATGCTGGCCGGCTCCCTGTGTGCCGCCTGGCTGCTGTGGCGCATCGTGGAGCGGCCGCTGCACGAGCTGCTGCGCGGCGGCACGGGGCGCCGCCGCGGGCACCCGGGACGTTCCGGAACGACCGCATGAGAAAGGACCTGATGCGCCGCATCGTCCGCGCCCCCTGGGAAGTGCTCAAGTGGGCCTTCGGCTGGCTGGTGCTCTTCGAGGCCAGGAACAAGCTCGTGCTGGCGCCCTCGGCCGTGCGGCTGCGTCGCTTCGAGGACGCCGAGACGGCCCGGCTGGCGGCTGTCCTGGGGCAGGTCCCCGAAGCTCCGGTCGCCACCGTGATCGCCACCCACCGGCGCCCGGCGGCGCTGCTCGAAGCCGTGCGCTCCGCGCTCGACCAGACCGTACGGGAGCACGTCGTCATCGTCGTGGACGACGGCGCGGGGCTGCCGGAGCTCCCAGCCGACCCGCGGTTGTTCGCGGTGTCGCTGTCGCGGAACACCGCCACCGCCGGGGTGGTCCGCAACGTCGGGATCCGGCTGACCCGGTCGGAGTACGTCGCCTTCCTGGACGACGACAACCGGTGGGAGCCGGACCACCTGGAACGGGCGCTGGCGGTGCTGCGGGCGCCGGGGGGACCCGACGGCGTCTACACGGCGCTGCGCCGGATCCTGCCCGACGGGACCGAGATGGACGTGCTGTCGGTGCCCTTCGACCGCCGCAGGTCGGCCCGCGAGTCGTTCCTGGACACCAACGCCTTCGTGGCCCGCCGTACCGGCGCCCTGCACTTCAGCCGGCTCCGCCGGACCCCCGAGGTGCTGCCGCGAGAGGACTGGGAGCTCATCCGCCGCTACAGCAGGCGCCACGAGGTGCGGCATGTGCCGTGCCCCACGGTCCGGTACCTGGTGAACCCGGCGAGCTTTTACACGGCGTGGGAGGGGTCGGCGCCGCCGGCCTGAAGGGTGTTGTGAAGGTAGCGCCGTTCGCCCGCTAGGCCGTGTCTGACACATCCCGCCTGGCCCGGGACGCCTGGCACGCGCGCTCTCCCCCAGCTACCGCTGGGAGGGGCCCCCAGTTGTCGGGCCCGCCCGGGTACGTCCAGTACAGGGGCGACCCTCCGCCGTGCGATCGCACGCACCAGACGCCCCGGGCCCCGCCCTCCGGGCGGACGCCGGTATCTGTCAGACACGGCCTAGTGTCCTGCGCCGGAGATCCGTCGGCAGAAACGGGCGAGGGAGTCGAGGATCTCTTCCGCTGTCTTGGTCCAGATGAACGGCTGGGGGTCCTCGTTCCAGTTCTTCACCCAGGCGCGGATGTCGGCTTCGAGGTTCTGGACATTCTTGTGTGCGCCCCGGCGGATCATCTGGTCGGCCAGGAAGCCGAACCATCGCTCGACCTGGTTGATCCACGAGGACCCGGTCGGGGTGAAGTGCATCTGGAACCGCGGGTGTTTGCTGAGCCACGTCCTGATCGCCGGAGTTTTGTGAGTGCCGTAGTTGTCCACGATCAGGTGCACCTGCAAGTGCGCGGGCACCTCCTTGTCAATGCGGATCAGGAACTTCTTGAACTCCGCCGCCCGATGTCTGCGGTGCAGGGCGCTGATGACCTGACCGGTGGAGACATCGAACGCGGCGAACAAGGTGGTCAAGCCGTTGCGGACGTAATCGTGAGTACGGCGCTCAGGCATGCCGGGCATTATCGGCAACACCGGTTGGGACCGGTCCAGTGCCTGAATCTGGGACTTCTCGTCCACCGAGAGAACCACCGCGCCCTCGGGTGGGTTGAAGTACAGTCCGACGACGTCGTAGACCTTCTCCACGAACAACGGGTCCGTCGACAACTTGAACGTGTCCGTCAGGTGCGGCTTGAGTTGGAATCTCCGCCAGATCCTGCCGACGGTGGACTTCGACAGACCGCTGTGGTCCGCCATCGACTTCCGCGACCAGTGAGTGGCGTTCTTCGGGATCTCCTCCAACGTCGCGACCACGACCGCCTCCACCTGACCGACATCGATGGTGGGTGGCCGGCCCGGCCGGGGCTCATCGACCAGACCGTCCAGCCGGTCGATGAGGAACCGTCGCCGCCACTTGCGAACTGTGTCCGCGCTCACCCGCAGATCCCGCGCGACCGTAACGATCGGCGGCACCTCCGGCCCCGCGCACGCCAGCACGATCCGCGCGCGCAAGGCCAGGGCCTGCGCCGATGTCGCCCGACGCGTCCACCGCTCCAACACCGCCCGCTCATCCACACACAGCAGCAACGGCTCCAGTTTCGGCCCCCGACGAGGCACCGACGCACCAGCAGTAGAAGTCACACAGCATCTAACGATCAACTACTGGCGCAGGACACTAGGGCCAGACGGGACTTCCGCAACACCCTTGAGGCATGCGGCACCGGGCGGCTCACGGGCCGGGGGTCGCGCGCAGTGCGGACGGGCGGAGCAGGGCCGCGGCGGCCGCCCGGCTCGCGCGCCTGCCGAGCGCGGCGCGGGAGGTCTCGCGCAGCAGGACCGCCGCCCGGAAGGCGGTGCTGGCGAGCGGGCCGTGCCGGCGCCCGTAGAGCCGGACGCGGTTGAGCGTCAGCAGGGTCCACAGGCGCGGGGAGACCTGCGAGTCGCCGCCGAGGTGCAGGGCGCCGGCCGCGGGCTCCAGCCGGGTCGCGAAGCCGCGGTCCCCGGCGCGCAGGCAGTACTCGGTCTCCTCGGAGTACAGGAAGAACGACTCGTCCCACGGGCCGCAGGCGTCCAGGCACTGGGCCGACAGCGCCATCAGCGCGCCGGTCGCCCAGTCGGCCCGGGTCGGGGCCGCGTAGGCGGCGGGGTCGGTGACCAGTTCGCTCCAGCGTGGGAAGCGGCCGGCCCTGCGGTTGCCGATGACGGCCTCGCCCAGGGCCCGGGTCACGCTCGACTCGCGGCGCAGCGAGTGCAGGGGCGTGCCGTCCTGCTCCTCGTACAGCAGGGGCACGCTGATCCCGACGCGGTCGCCGTCGGGCAGCCCGGTGCCGAGTGCGTCGACGAGCACCTTGGCGCACCCCTGCCGCATGCGGATGTCGGGGTTGCACACCAGCGCGGCCCGGAAGCCGCCGTCCCACCGCGCGGCGGCGCCCAGTGCCGCGTTCACGCCGGCGGCGTACCCGGCGTTGCGGCCGGTCTGCACGATGGTGGCGTCGGGGGCGAGGGTGCGCAGCAGGGCCACCGTGTCGTCGGCCGAGTCGTTGTCGGCGACGACGAGCCGCCACTCCAGGCCGGCCATGCCGTCCGGCAGCGACGCGATGAACTCCGGCAGCACCTTGGCGCTGTTCCAGGTGACGACCAGAACGGCGACGGGCCCGGTGCCTTGGTGCTCGGCGGGCTTGGGGGGCATCAGGACTCCACGAGTTGGGATGCGGCTTCGCGCCGGGCGGGTGCGTCGGTACGGGGCTCGGGTACGGGCGGGAGGGCGGCCGGGCGCACCTCGGCGGCCTCGGCCTCCGCCTCCGCCTCGCGGCGGATGAAGCCCAGGTAGCTGCCGCCGGCGCCGAGGGTCAGGAAGAAGATTCCCGCGAACATGGCGAAACCGAGCGCGTCGAAGGTCGCGCTGATGACGAGGGCGACCACGGCCGAGGCGAAGAACGCCTGCCCCAGTTCGCGGTCCGACTCGGTACGGGCGAGGCGGCGGATGGCGCCGCCCTGGTGGATGCCGGTGATGAACAGGGTCAGGAGCGCGACCAGACCCACAGCGCCCATCTCGGCCAGGGCCAGCATGTACTCGTTGTCCGTGAAGAAGTACAGGTCGGGCATGAACGTGCCGAAGCCCCGCCCGAACCACGGGCGTTCGGTGAGATAGGGAACGATCGCGCTGTACTTCACGGTGCGGGCCTGGGTGCTGCTGTCGGAGTTGTTCAGGAACGTCGCGAACAGGGTGGTGATGGTGCCGATCAGCCCGGGGATGATCACCTTGAAGCAGGCGACCGAGCCGATCAGCAGTCCGATCGCGGTCCAGCGCCGTTGCGGCTTCCAGCGGGGCATCATGATGACGGCGACCAGGAGGGCGCCGATGATGGACGTCCTGGACACCGTCAGCGGCAGGGCGCCGCCCATGAGCGCGACGGGCCCCCAGCGGCGGAGCCCGTTGAGGTGCTTGCGCACCGGGTCGAAGGCCTGCTGGATGGCGAAGGGCACCAGGATGGCCAGCATCCCGCGCCGAACTCCAGGGACTGTGCGGTGGTGGAGCGCGGCCGGGTGAAGGAGCCGCGGTCCAGGGTGGTGATCTGGGCGACGCTCGAACTCAGGCCCGGGATACGGATCTTGTCCGCGATGTTGGTCGCGGTGAAGAAGTCGTAGTAGCCGATCGCGGCCACCACGGCGCCCATCACGATGATCCGGCGCAGCAGTACGTCGAGGCGGGCGCGGTCCTGGATCCCGGCGGAGGCCAGGACCACCAGGGACACCCACACCAGCAGCCCGATGAGTCCCCGGTCGGCGGCCAGCACCTCCTTGTGCGTGCTGCTGCGGCTCGCGTTCGCGATGTAGGACAGCAGGATCGCGGCGGCGAGCACGCACATCACCACCCGCGGCAGCCGGGTTCCCGGAGCCGGGCGGATCCGGCCGGTGAGCCAGGCAGCGAGGTACCAGAACAGGCCCAGCAGGGCGAAGACGTTGGCCGGGGTGCCGACGCCGCCGAGTCCGGGCAGCGCGAGGTCCGAGGGGATGAACAGCGCCAGCGCCAGGTACCCGGTGAGGATCGCGGTGGCGTCCAGGCGCCGCCCCCAGAGCCCGCGGGGCAGCCGCTTCGCGGGCCAGGGGTCGATGTCCGCGCCCGCGAGGCGGCGGCGGCGGGTCAGCACGGCGCTCTCGGTCACGAAGGACAGGGTGAACGCGGTCGCGGTCCCGAAGATGATGACGGCCATGACCTGCTGGTAGCGGCTCTTGAGCTGCGACACCGGTACCTGCGGCAGGACGATGGGCGCCGCCTGGATGTAGTACGCGGGCGACACCTTGGCCTCCGCTTGCAGGGCCTTGAGCTGTTCACCGGCGAAGGCGGTGACGGTGGTGGTCTCCTCGAGCACCTTGTCCTGGTCGGTGCCGGTCACGGTCAGGGTGAGGAGCGGTCCCGCGGTGTTCGCCGCGAAGGCGACCGTGTACGGGTCGGTGACACCTCGGCTGTGCAGGTCCCGGGCCGCGTCGGTCGACGCCAGGGTCCTGATCAGCACATCGGCCGTCACGACCAGTGAGCCGCCCGCGTTCGAGATGGGATTGCCGAAGGTGGGCGCCAGCTTGGCGACCGCCCGGGAGTCGAGCAGCGCGACGGAGCTCTGTGACTGATAGGCCACCGGGACCGTCCGGTTGAGGTACAGGCCCGCGAAGAGACTGAGCAGGGTGATCGGCACCATGAGGTACCAGCGCCTGCGCAGCACCGCGAAGATCTGACTCAGGCTCATGAACGCACCCCCGCGGATCCGGTAGCGGCTTCCCCGCCGTCCTGCGAGGATCGGTCCTGACGGAAGGAAGGCCCGTGTCGCCTGGTGAGCTCGTCCGTGTGCTGCTCCGCCGCTGGTACGTCCTCGCACTCGCGGTGCTGCTGACCGCTGCCGGGGCCTACCAGGTGTTGCGGCCGGCCCAGTCGTACCTGAGCACCGCGGTCGTCGTGATCAAGCCGCCGGTGACCGGGAACCACCCGAACCAGCTGGCCAACCTGCAGCCGCCGCTCGCCGCGGTCTCCTACGCGATCATCCAGCAGCTGCAGTCGCCCGCGGGCGAGGCGGAACTGGCGGCCGCGGGCGTGCACGGACACTACAAGTTGATCCCGCGCAACAGCGGCACCAGCGCCACGCCGCGCTATCTGATCCCCTCGCTGCAGGTGCAGGCAGAGCAGCCGGAGCTGATCGCGGCGGACGCGGCCGTGCGGCAGATCGTCGAGGTCTTCGGCAAGCACCTGCAGGACATGCAGGCGGCGCAGCGGATCCCGGTCGCGTCCCGGATGAGCGTGGACCTCCTGGTGCCGCCCAGCGCGGCGGCGGTGACCGGCACCAGGAGCCGGGCACTGGCCGGCGTGGCGCTGCTGGGCACCGTCGGCGGGGTGCTGGCCGCCCTGTGGACCGATCGGCTGATCGACCGGCGGCGGTTGCGACGCGGTGCGGGCCCCGGCCTGCCGCGGCCGGCCGAGGACCGCGTCCAGGCCGTTCCGCTGCCGCACTGAGGCGGCCCGGGACCACTGAAGTCGGAGGACCATCAGATGCCCCGGCGCTTCCAGGACTGCCACCAGAGCCACTCGCGGCCGCGGTCGGCCACCGCGGAGAGCACCAGGGGCTGCAGGTAGGGCATCGTCCGCGCGCCGATCCGCTGCCGCCGGCGCAGCGCCCGGTACTCGGGCAGCTTCTCGTAGCCGGGCAGGCACTCACCGGCGAACGCCACGAGTTCGTCGACCGGGACCACGGCGGTCCGCCCCCGGTCGTAGGCCCGGTAGGCGCGGCGCAGCGCGAAACGGGCGAGCCGGGTGTGGACCGCGTCCGCCAGCTGGTCGGCGCGCGGGAGCAGGTCGGCGCACTTGTCGAGCACCGCGTCGAACGCGATGCGGCGCTGGCGCAGGTCGTCGAGTTGCCCACCGAAGTCCGTGGTGGACATGTTGTTGCCGTGGACGCGGTAGAAGGCCTGGTCGGCCCCCTGGATGTAGCCGACGTCGGCGTGTGCCGCCAGCCGCATCCACATCTCGATGTCGCCCGCGTGGGGCAGCGCCGGGTCGTAGCCGCCCACCTTGCGCTGCAGGCTGGTCCTGACCATCACCTCGGGGGAGGTGATGCAGCCGGTCGCCTCGCGGAAGCGCCGCTCCAGCCACCACTGCCCGGGATAGACGACGGAGCCCGAGCTGCGGGTGCGGGCCGCGGGCAGTGGTCCGCCGTGCTGGAAGCGCAGCGGCCGGCCGTAGCAGAATCCGGCCTCCGGATGGGCGTCCAGCAGCGCCGCGGCGCGCACCAGCGCCCCGGGCACGAGCCGGTCGTCCGCCGAGAGCAGGACGACGTAGTCGCCGTCGGCCCACTCCAGCAGGCCTTCGTTGTAGGTGGCGATGTGCCCCTGGTTCCGCTCGTGGACCCGGACCTCGATCCGCGGGTCGGCGGCCGCCAGCGCGTGCGCGGCCTGTGCGGAGTCGTCGGGCGAGGCGTCGTCGATGATCAGCACCCGGACGTCGAGGCCCTCCTGCTCGTCCAGCACGCTGCGCACGCAGTCGACCAGGAAGTGGCCGTACTTGTAGCAGGGGATCACGACGCTGACGGTGCTCATCGTTAGAAGCCAATCCCCGGTCGGCCTCGGGGGAGGCGGCCCGTACCCACCGGGCCGCCTCCCCCGACCCGGACCGGTGGGTACGGTTGGAGACGTGGTCGAGCGGGGCCGGTCCGGGGCGCTGCCCCGGACCGGCCGCGGACTAGTGGGTGGGTACCACCTCCGTGGACTGGTCCGTCTCGGCCAGGGCAGGCGGCGTCGTGGTGAAGATCGGGCCGACCCAGTAGTTCACGGACCCGAAGGTGCCGGTGGGGAACGACGAGGTGGTCCCGTACGCGTAGAGCCCGTTGGACCCGCCGCTGCCGTCGGCCGGTGCCACCAGCGGATAGGACTGGTGGGCTCCGGTGAAGTAGGCCCCGTCGACCGAGTAGTTGCCGTTCGGCGCATGGTAGGAGGCCACGTAGCTGGTACCCGCGGTGATGGGTACCGGGGTGGCGAAGAGCAGTTGCTGCCACCCGGACGTGGTCTCACTGCCGAACGTGCCGGTCGCGAGCGGCGTGCCGGTGGAGGACCACAGGGTGCCGGTGTGGGTGCCGGTGTTTCCCGGGCCCTTGTAGAACGTGATGCCGGTGATGTAGCCGTTGACCGCCGACTGGAACCGGGTGCCCAGCTCCAGGGAGTTGGCGTCACCGGTCACGTTGACCGTGCTCGGCACCGTGCCGGTGCTCCACAGGGAGCAGGGGCAGTTCACGGCCGGTGGCGTCGGACTGGTGGTGAAGTTCCACGTCTTGGGCGCCGCCATGGTGTTGCCCCACAGGTCGGAGGCCAGCACGGACGCCGTGTACGTGGTGTTCAGCGCCAGCTCGGTGGACGGGGTGAACGTCGCGCTGTTCACGGAGGTCAGCACCTTGCTGCCCGGCACGGTGGCGCCGTTCGAGTCCTTCAGTGTGAAGGTCAGCGTCTCGGCCTCGATGCCCTCGTCGAAGGTGGCCTTCACCGGTGAGGTGATCGGCACCCCCGTCGCCGCGGACTGCGGGGTGGTCGTGGTGACCGCGGGCGGAACGGTGCTCGCGGTCGAGGTGTCCAGGACCGCGTCCACCCAGTAGTTGCTGCCGGCCGCGGCCGTGGATGGGAAGGCGCTCGTCGCACCGTAGTGGTACACCCCGTTGCCGCCGTCGGTGCCGCTCTGCAGTGCCGTGAACGGCGCCAGCCCCGCGGAGCTCCCGGCGAAGGTGTTGTCGTAGGAATACCCGCCGCCGGGTGCGAAGTACGACGCCACATAAGTGGTGTTCGCCTTCACCGGCACCGGCGAGGAGAAGTTCAGCTGCTGCCAGCCGGACGCCGTCTCGTTGGTGAACGTTCCGGTGGCCAGCCGCTGGCCGCCGGCGCTCCACAGGCTGCCGGTGTGCGTCCCGACGTTGGCGGGGGACTTGTAGAACCGGACCGCGGTGATCGCGGCGGGCACCGAGGAGCGGATCTTGACACCGAGCTCCAGCGAGCTGCCGTCACCGGCGTTGACTGTGCCGGGCACGGCCGCGGCCGGCCACACGGTGCAGGGGCACTGCTGCGGTCCGACCGTGATCGGGACCGTGGTGGTCGCGCCGATGTTGACGCTGTCGTCCACCGCGCGCACCTTGATCTGCGCCGCGCCCTGGGTCGTCGGCGTCCAGCTGTAGCTCCAGGACGTCAGGCCCGTCGTCGGGTTCCAGGTGCTCCCGCCGTCGGTGGAGACCTCCACCCGGGCCACCACACCGCCGCCCGCGTCGGCCGCGGTACCGGCGATGGTGATCGGCTTGAGCGCCGGCACCGTGACGTTGGCGGCCGGACTGGTGACGTTGATGGTCGGACCGGTGGCGTCGGTGGACGCCGAGGCCAGGACCAGGCCGCTCTGCAGGGTCTTGGGCTGCAGACCCATGTCGGCCAGGATGTTCACCGTGGCCTGCTGCATCCGCTTGTCGGCCGTGACCACGGTGTCGTCCGGGTTCCCGGTCGGGATGTTGGTCAGGCCCCACGACCACTGCACGGTGCCGGCGCCGAACACCAGGGCGTGCGACGTCTGGTCGCGGAAGGCGACGAGGTTGTGGGTCGCGGTGCCGTTGCCGTAGGTGTTGCCGTAGTCGAGACGGAACTTGCCGTCGTTGATGTCCACCGTGGTGGACGACATGTCGATCTGCCCCGGTGGTCGGGTGCTGGTCGACAGATCGCTGTCCCACTCGTAGCCGAGGGTCCCGGTCGGGAAGGTGGCGGTCTGCGCCGACGTCAGGTTCGCGACCGTGGTGTTCCGCCACAGCCGCTGCTTGCCGTAGGTGCCGGGCACGGTGATCGCGTCGCTGCGGTAGCCGTTCACGGTGAACAGCGAGCCGGTGAGGATGTTCTGCGGCTGGAAGGGCTGCCCGTTGGCGGTGCTGTTGGGGTCCATCCAGGTCCCGGTCCAGGTGCCGCTGGGATCGGGTACGCCGTTCGGTGACGCCAGGAACCGCTTGGTCTCCTTGTAGCAGGTCAGCGTGCGGTTGGCGGTGTTGGTGCCGTCGTTGCTCGGGGTGAACCGGGTCTTCCAGAAGACCTCGTTGCCGCTGAAGTAGGTCTGGTGGACCCCGGCGTGCCGCGCGTTGAGCGCGTTGGTGAACTGGTCCTGGGTCCAGTACTCGTCATGGCCCGACGACATGAACATCTTGTGGTTCAGCAGTTGCGAGCCACGGGTCGAGACGTCCAGTCCGGTCATGTAGCTGACGTCGTAGCCGTTCTGCTCCAGCCACGAGATCATCTCGTACTCGGATCCGTAGATCCCGTTGTCGCCGCCGATGTCCAGCGGCCGGTTGTAGCTGACCTCGTACGCGCGCCCGTCCGGCGCCGGGCCGGCGCCGTCGTAGAGGCTCTGGCCGCCCCACTTGTTGTACGCCTGCCAGGTCTCGTCATCGGTCTGCACGACGATGTCGGAGTGGCTGGAGTCGTTGCGGACGATGAACGGGTACGGCATGACGCCTTCGCCGTCGGCCTGGTCGAAGTTGGCGATGTACAGGCCGGAGACCGCGTTGCCGGGCAGGGTGAAGTTCGCGGTGACGGCCCAGTTGCCGCAGTCCACCAGGCCGGTGGACGGCTTGGTGACACAGTTGCGCGGCTTGCCGTCCGGCACTCCGTCGACCACCGTGGTGTCGATCGGGGTGTTGGCCGTGCCGTCCTTGGTGAAGTTGGCCGGATAGGTCACCGCGGCCTGGGCCGCGGTCGACACCATGCGGGCGCCGTCGCCGCCGTAGTAGCCGAGCCGCAGGACCGAGACGTGGTAGGGAACCGGCGACTGGATCTTGAACTGGACGGTTTCGCCGGCCTGGAAGCTCTGTTGGGTGGAGAACCCCTGGACGTTGCCGTACGCGTTGGGCGAGAACCAGTCGGACATCGGCGTGCCCGGCTTCGCGTTCTCGCACGCGACGGGATTGCCGCCCGATCCGCAGGGGTCGGCCGCGGTGGCGACCACGGCCAGCGGTAGGACGGCGGTGAGCAAGGCGGTGGCCAGGGCGAAGAATCCGCCCCGGAGCAATCTGCTCCTTCTGTGCATCTGTACCTCTCAGCGGCAGTGCAGTGACCCGGCTCGGTGAGGCGGGACGAGGCTAGAGCGGGCGAGACGGGAAACGGTGCCTGCGCACGCGCGGTGACAGGCGACAGCGGGACGCGCGGGCTGCGGGCGTCAGCGCAGGGCGGCGGTGAGAGTGTCCACGACCCGTTGCTGCTGGTCGTCGGTGATCTGCGGGAAGAGCGGCAGCGACAGGATCCGGTCGGCCGCCTCCTCCGCGTTCGGGAAGGCGCCGCGACCGTGACCGAGATGGCCGAAGGCCGGGGTCAGATGGACCGCGGCCGGATAATGCACCCCCGCCCCGATCCCCTCGGCGTTGAGCTTGCCCACGACCTCGTCGCGGTCCGCGCCGGCGACCCGCACCACGTACAGGTGCCACACGTGCGCGTTGCCGTCGACCGTGGTCGGCAGCACCACGCGCCCGGCGGCCGCCAGGTCGCCGAGCAGCGCGTCGTACCGGGCCGCCGCGGCCCGCCGGGCCGCGTTGCCGTCGGCGAGCCGGGCCAGCTTCGCCCGCAGGACGACGGCCTGCAGCCCGTCCAGCCGGCTGTTGAATCCGGCCACGTCATGGCGGTACTTGGCGACGCCGCCGTGGTTGGCGAGCGCGCGGACCAGATCGGCCCGCTCCGCGTCATCGGTCAGCACCGCGCCCGCGTCGCCGTAGGCGCCGAGGTTCTTGCCCGGGTAGAAGCTGGTGGCGGCGATGCCGCCGCTGCCCGGGGAGCGGCCGTCCCGCGTCGCGCCCTGGCTCTGCGCCGCGTCCTCCACGACCCGGACGTGCGCGGGAAGCGCCGCGGCCAGTTCGGTCACCGCCGCGCACTGTCCGTACAGATGGACCGGTACCACCGCGCGGGTGGCGGATCCGACCGCGTCCAGGGCAGCCTGATGGTCCATCAGGAAACTGTGGGGAAGGCAGTCCACCAGCACCGGCTTCGCACCGATCCGCTGGACCGCGCCGGCGGTGGCGATGAAGGTGTTCGCGGGCAGCACCACCTCGTCACCGACGCCGACCCCGCTCGCGCGCAGGGCCAGCTCGAGGGCGTCGGTGCCGTTGGCGACACCCACGCAGTGGGCGACGCCGGCGAAGTCGGCGTACTCGCGCTCGAACTCCCTGACCTCGTCACCGCCGATGAAGGCGGTGTTGGCCAGGACGCGCTCGAATCCCCGGCGTACTTCGTCGGCGACTTCGGCATGTGCCGCTTTGAGGTCGACAAGCGGTATCTGGTTCATGTGACTGGACTCCCCATCCGTGTCGCCGGCCCCCTGCCGGTGTCCATACCCTCGGCACCCTCGGCACGTCCGGCCGTATCGGCGCTCTCGGCTCGCAGTTCGGCGAGGGCCGGGGCCCCCGCCGCGCGCAGCCGGCGCGCGGGGCTGCCGATCCACACCTCGCCCGGCGGTACGTCGCCGAGCACCGTGCTCCCCATCCCGACCAGCGACCACGCGCCGATCGTCGTGCCTTCGCGGATCAGGGCGCCCGAGCCCACATAGGCCCCGCGCCCCAGCCGCGTCCCCCCGCCGAGCCGGACCCCGGAGGTGATCGTCACGAAGTCCCCGACCACGTCGTCATGGGTCAGGACCACGTGCGGCATCACCGCCACATGCGCGCCCACCAGCACGGCGGCCGTCAGGACGCTGTGCGCCAGCAGGACCGAGCCGGGCCCGAGGACCGAGGAGTCCGAAACCGCCGCGGTGGGGTGCACCACGGTGGCGTAGCGGTTCTCCGGCAGCTCCAGCCGTCGCACCAGGCGCGCCCGGGCGGCGTAGTCCCGTGGATTGCCGACGCAGACCACCACGCGGGTGCCGGGCAGATCGTGCACCAGACCGCTCCCGCCCAGCACCCGCACGCCGTCCACGTCCCGGCCGTGCAGCGCGGGGTTCTCGTCGAGGTGACCGACCAGCCGCCAGCGCGGGACGCGGCCATGGGCCACATCGTCCGCGTTGGCGGCCCGCACGGCCTGCGCGGTCTCCCGGGCGAACCCGCCCGCGCCGACGATCACCAGATCTGTCGCGGCGGGCCCGGATCTGGCGGGGTCCGGGCCCGCTGCGCCGCTCATCCGCCGGCCTGCTCACGGAGGACCGCCACGACCCGGTCCTGCTGGGCCTCGGTCATCGTGTGGAACAGCGGCAGGATGAGCGAGTCACGGCTGATCCGCTCGGTGACCGGCAGCGGCGCCGCCGGATGTCCTTCGTAGGCGGGCTCCAGATGCGAGGCCATGATGCCGCGCCGGGCCGAGACCCCCGCGTCGGCGAGCGCGGCGAGCAGCGCGTCCCGGCCGACCGGGAAGTCCTCGGCCGGCAGCACCCAGTAGGACTGGAAGTTGCCCTGCCCGTGCGCGGGGTCGCGCACCGGGGACAGACCCGGAACGTCCCGCAGCAGGGCCTCGTAGCGCGCCGCCAGGGCCCGCCGGCGGGCGACGACCTCGTCCAGCTTGCCGAGCTGGACCAGGCCGACCGCGGCCTGGATGTCGGTCATCCGGTAGTTGTAGCCGACCTCGAGATAGCTCTCCAGGATCGGCTTGCTGCTCGCGTGCCGCTGGGCGGCGGAGGCGTTCATCCCGTGCTCGCGCAGTCGGCGCAGCCGCTCGGCCCACTGGGCGTCGTCCGTGGTCAGCATGCCGCCCTCGCCGGTGGTGATCACCTTGCGGGGGTGGAAGGACCAGGCGGCGAGCAGTGCGCCGTGGCCGACGGACTTGCCTCCGACGGTCGAGCCGATCGCGCAGGCCGCGTCCTCGACCAGTGCGACGTCCCAGTCGGCGCACGCGGACCGCAGGGCGTGCACGTCCGCCGGCACCCCGCCCTGGTGGACGGCGAGGACCGCCTTGGTGCGCCCGGTCCTGACCGCGTCCACGGTGGCCACCGTCAGATTGCCGGTGGCCTCCTCGACGTCCGCGAAGACGGGCTCGGCCCCGACGTAGCGCACGGCGTTGGCCGTGGCGATGAACGACAGGGACGGGACGACGACCTCGTCACCGGGGCCCAGGCCCAGCGCGACCAGCGCCAGGTGCAGGGCGGCGGTGCAGGAGCTCACCGCGATGGCGTGCTCGGCGCCCACCCGCTCGGCGAAGGCGCGTTCGAACTCCGCGACCCGGGGCCCCTGGGCGACCCAGCCGGACAGGACCGCGGCGGCGGCCGCGTTCGCCTCCTCCTCGCCCAGCCACGGCATCATCACCGGGATGCGGGCGGGCGGCGCTTCCACCGGCGCGGTCCCCGACGGCGCGGACTCCACCGGGGCGCTCATCGCGCGGCCTGTGCGGCCTGTGCGGTGGCGGCCGCGGCCTTGGCGTCGGCCGCGCGCTCCGACTGCCACCAGTCCACCAGGTCGCGCAGCCCGCTGCGCAGGTCGATCTGCGCGGTGAATCCGAGCCGCTCCGCGGCCTGGGTGGTGTCCGCGAGGCGGCGGGTGACCCCGTTCACCGAACGGGCGGGACCGTGTTCGGGCTGCAGGTCGGCGCCCATCGCCTCCAGGAGGGCGAGCGCGAGGTCGCGCAGGCTCGTCTCGGTGCCGCTCGCGACGTTGAACACCTCGTCGGTGAGGTCCGACTCCGCGGCCAGCAGGTTGGCCCGGGCGATGTCGCGGACGTGGACGAAGTCCATGGTCTGCGTTCCATCGCCGAGGATCAGCGGCGGCTCGCCGCCCACGATCCGCTCCATCCAGCGGATGAGGACCTCGGTGTACAGGCCGTGGATGTCCATCCGCGGCCCGTACACGTTGAAGTAGCGCAGCGCGACGTAGTCCAGCCCGTACATCGCGTGGAAGCTGCGCAGAACGCCCTCGTTGAAGGCCTTCGCCGCACCGTAGAACGTGTCGTTGTTGTACGCGTGGTGGCGTTCGGTCGTCGGGAAGGACTCGGCCAGGCCGTAGACCGAGGCCGACGAGGACGCGATCACCTTGCCCACCCCCGCCGCGGCGGCCGACTCCAGCACGTTGAACGTGCCGTCGACCATGACCTCGTTCGCCAGCCGGGGCTCCTCCGCGCACTGCGTGATGCGGATCGCCGCCAGATGGAAGACCAGGTCGGCGCCCTCGGTGACCTTGCGAACGGTCGCCAGGTCGCGGATGTCGCCCTCGACGACCTCCACGACACCGCTCGGCAGGGCCTGGGCCAGGTTGGCCATCCGCCCGCGCACGAAGTTGTCGAGCACCACGATCTCGCGTGCCCCGTTGTCGACCAGCAGGTCGACCAGGTTGGAACCGATGGTGCCCGCCCCGCCGGTCACCAGAATCTTCTTGCCTCGTACGGTGCTCAACGCTCTTCCCCCACTGGATCGGTCATCGTCTGCCGTAAAACGGTCCGCACTGTCACCGGCCGGCGCGCAGCCCGACGACCGCACCGCGGAACTCCAGGCTCCGGGAGGCCGCCTCCAGGATGTCCAGCACGCGCAGCCCCGCCCGGCCGTCGGTCAGCGGCGCCCGGCGCTCGCGGATCGACGCGGCGAACTCGTCGACCATGCTGCGCAGCGCCTCCTTCTCGCCGATCGCGGGCGCCACCATGTCGCCGGTGCGGTAGGAGATCTGCATGTCGCGGCGCTGGTCGACGCCGATCTCCTGCGGCGTGGACAGCTCGACCCCGCGGTCGAAGACCGCCACGCGCTGCGCGGGGTTGAGGTCGTCCCAGATCAGCGTGCGCTTCGAGCCGCCGACCATGGTGGTCCGCACCTTGGTGGGGGAGAGCCAGTTGACGTGCACGTGCGCGATGGCGCCGGTGTTGAGCTGCAGTGTCAGGTAGGCCACGCAGGCCTGGCCGGCGCCTATCGGGTCGGCGCCGTGCGCGGCGACCGCGACCGGCTCGACGTGGTCGGGGAGGATGAAGTCGAGGATCGACAGGTCGTGGGGCGCGAGGTCCCACATCACGTCGATGTCCTTCTGCACGAGCCCGAGGTTGATCCGGACCGAGTCGACGTAGTGGATCTCGGCCGAGCTCCCCGGAGCGGACCTGGTCGCGGATGTGACTCACCGCGGGGGTGTAGCAGTAGGTGTGGTCGCACATCAGGGTCAGACCGCGCTCCTCGGCCTCGGTCACCAGCCGCAGACCGTCCGCGTACGTGGCGGCCAGCGGCTTCTCGACGAGGACGTGCTTGCCCGCGCGCAGTGCCGCGAGCGCGACGTCCAGGTGCGTGCCGGCGGGTGTGGCCACGGCGACGGCGTCCACGGCCGGGTCGGCGAGGACTGCCGCGTAGTCCGCGGTCGCCTGGACGGTGGAGTACCCGCCGAGCACCCGCTTCGCCCGGTCCACATCGAGGTCGCAGAGGTGGCGCAGCCGGAACTTCGGGCTGGACTGGAAGTTGCGGACCAGGTTGGGCCCCCAGTAGCCGGCGCCGACCACGGCGACACCCAGTGGCTCGGCCGGTCCCGTGGCAGGAGCGCCGGTGTCCTTCACGGCGCTCTTCACAGTGTCCGTCACAGTGTTCGTCGTCCCTTCGTGCACGTTGGCTGACGCATCGACAGTTCAGAGGCGTGGAGGGGGCGCGGGGGCTCCGCGGACATGCCGCCGTGGCCGAGCGGCTGCCCGCCGCGGAGCGGTCTGCTCCCGGCGCGGTCCGGTGCCCGGCGTGCTGTCAGCCGACGACGGGGCATACGCCCGCCCGAAGCGGCGACCGCGGCGGCGAGGCCGACCGCGACCAGCGGGATGTCCTGGCGGCTCCGTGCCGAACAGCGTCGGCGGAGTCCCGGACTCCCGCGTTCCACAACCTGTGACTCATGCGTGACCCGCTCAACGGTCATGCTCCCCCCACCACGGTGCTCTACGTACTCCGCCCGACCGCCGGCGCCCCGCGTTCCAGTCCGCCACATGACCGAGTGGCGGAAGTGCGGTGCGGACAGCGGTGGTTGAACGTGAGTACGTGGGTCTTACACCTGACCGGACGATGACGGACCACCCGCTGCAACGTGCCCCCCGCAGCCGGAGTCCGTGCTGATCTGTTGTGACGAGTACCGCCGTGTCGTCCCCACGACGGAACCCTGACGCGCGTGCGGTGCGAGCGGGTCCGGTCAAGCACATCCGAGCCCGGTGGAGCCTCTGCTGCACCCAATCCACCCCAGGTTTCCCAGGATTGGCCGCAGCATTGCCGGAACCTGTCCGTCCGGGGTCATTTTCCCCGCCCAAACCGGTCCGCCGACGCTCAATCTAGACCACCGGACGCAGCCGGGGGGACAGTTGGACGAAACACTCAGCACCCGTCTCGTACTTGCGGTCATACTGCCCGGGTGACGAGCATCGTGATACCGGCGCACAACGAGGGCCGGGTCATCGGCCGACTCCTCGACTCGCTTCTCGCGGAGTCCTGCACCGACGAGTTCGACATCGTGGTGGTGTGCAACGGCTGTACGGATGACACCGCGCAGGTCGCGGGGGGCCGGGGCGCCGACGTCCGGGTGGTCGAGATCGCGGAGCCCTCCAAGCATCGGGCGCTGCGGACCGGCGACGAGCACGCGCACGGTTTCCCCCGGCTGTACGTGGACGCCGACGTGGTGATCACGACGTCGGACGTCCGGGCGCTCATCCAGCCGCTGGACGACTCCTCGGCGATCCTCGCCACCGCTCCCGAGCGCGACCTGCCGCTGGCCGGCTGTGCGTGGCGGGTCCGGGCCTACTACCAGGTGTGGCAGCGGCTGCCCGCCGTGCGCCGGGGCCTGTTCGGCCGAGGTGTCATCGCGGTGTCCGAGGCGGGGTACGCCCGGATCGCGGCGCTGCCCCCGCTGATGGCCGACGATCTGGCCGCCTCGCTCGCCTTCGCCCCGGATGAACGGCTCGTGGTCGACACGGCCCGGGTCGTCGTCCATCCCCCGCGCACCTGGCCCGATCTGATCAAGCGCCGGATCCGGGCGGCGACGTCGTCCGCCCAACTGGAGCACCACCAGCGGCAGGAGCGGGGCGGAGATCGACGGGAAGCGGCGGACGCGGCGGTCGCGCCCTCGGCGCGGACCGGCAAGGCGGACCTGCTGGCGATCCTGCGGGCCGAGCCGAAACTCGTCCCCGGCATCGTGGTCTTCCTCTGGGCGGCCGTCGCGGCCCGGCGGGGATCACGGAAGGCCATCAGGTCCCAGGACTTCGGAACGTGGCTGCGGGACGAGAGCAGCCGGCAGGGCTGACGCGCCGCTGACCTGCCGTTAACGCCCGCTCAATGCCCCGTTCTCCGAGAAGCACCTCCGCCCTCACATACAACCACTAAAGTGTCATTCGCACGTTCGAGTACAGGGTTCGAGTACAGGGACGGCCTCGGCTGCGCCGGTCACTCCTCCGCCGATTCCGCCACCACGGCAACGGGAGCACCTGAGCATGTATCTCGCGGACCGCGCCGCCCCCGCCGAGGGGACCACCGCACCGGGCCGCACGCGCGGACGCCGCTTCCCGGGGGTCTCCTCGGTGGTGTTCGCGCTGGGCGCGGTCAGCCTGATCACCGACATCTCCTCGGAGATGGTCACCGCCGTGCTGCCGCTGTACCTCGTCGTGGGGCTCGGCCTCAGTCCGCTGGGCTTCGGCACGCTCGACGGGGTCTACAACGGCGTCAGCGCACTGGTCCAGCTGACCGGCGGCCACCTCGCCGACCGGGTGCGGAACCACAAGCTCATCGCCGGGCTCGGCTATGGGCTGTCCGCGGTCTGCAAACCGCTGCTGCTCCTCGTCCACAGCCTGGGACCGCTGGGCGTGGTGCTGGCGCTGGAACGCACCGGCAAGGGACTGCGCACCGCGCCGCGCGACGCGATGATCTCCCTGTCCACCCCTGCCGAGTTCCAGGGCCGGGCCTTCGGCGTGCACCGGGCGATGGACACCACCGGCGCGGTGCTCGGGCCCGTCGCCGCCTTCCTGATCCTGCGCGCGGCGACCGACGGGTACGACGCCGTCTTCGGCGTCAGCGCCTGTGTGGCCGTACTCGGCGTGCTGGTGCTGGTGCTGTTCGTACCGGGGCGGGCGCGCGCCGGACAGGCGGCGCCGGCTGCCGCGCAGGCCACGGACGGGGAGGCCGGGGCCGACGTCGTGGAGAAGCGGCCGGTCGACCTCCGCGAGGCGCTGCGGCTGCTGCGCCTGCCGCGGCTGCGCGGCCTCGCCGCCTGCGCCGTGCTGCTCGGACTCACCACTGTCAGCGACGCCTTCGTCTATCTGCTGCTGCAGCGCCGCACCGGCATCAGTGAGCAGTGGTTCCCGCTGATGCCGCTCGGCACGGCCGCGGTGTTCCTGCTGCTGGCCGTGCCGGTCGGCACGCTGGCCGACCGGGTCGGACGGCGCGTGGTGTTCCTCGTGGGGCACGCCCTGCTGCTCGTCGCGTACACCCTGCTGCTCTGGGCCCCCGAACTGCCGGCCCTGCCCTACCTCGTGCTCGCGCTGCACGGCATGTTCTACGCCGCGACCGACGGTGTACTGCCGGCCGCGGTCTCCGCCATCGTCCCCGAACAGCTGCGGGCCAGCGGACTTGCGTTGGTCGGTACCGGCCAGGCGCTGGCCCGGTTCTGCTGCTCGATCGCCTTCGGCGCGGCCTGGACCGTCTGGGGTGACGCTCCGGCGCTGGCCGGATCCGCGGTCGGTCTGCTCTGCTGCGCGTTGGTCGCCGGCGTGGTGCTGCGCCCGTCCGGCGGCCGGGCGTGATCGCGGACCGCGTCCCGACGCCGTACGCCCCCCCGGGCCGCCGCTCCCGCGTCGCCCCCTCTGTCCCGACACCCGCGAGGATCGCGATGACAGCCAAGCGCCGCCTGCTCGTACTCGCCACGGCGGTGCTGCTCCTCGCGGGCCTGGGACTCGGGCTCGTTCTGCACGCGGCCGACCGGGCGGACCAGAAGAACCGGCCGCAGGCGGGCGGCCCGTCGGTCAGCGCGGGCAGGGTGGGGCTGACGCAGCCGGGGAAGCTCGCGTTCCTCAACGGGGCCCGGGGCCCGCACCTCACCGACCTCGCGACGGTGCCGGCCACCGATCCCGCGGGGGGAAGGACGGCCTCCGGCGTCAAGTGCCAGCGCTTCTACGCGGCGGCGGGCACCGGCGTCTGCCTCCAGTCCACCCCCGGCGCGCTGGCGCAGAACAACCGGGCCCTGATCCTGGACGCGAACCTGAAGACGGAGCGCAGCTTCCCGCTGGCCGGCACTCCCAGCCGCGCCCGCGTCTCACCCAGCGGCCACCTGGCAGCCTGGACCGTCTTCGTCGGCGGAGAGTCCTACGGCTCCGCGTTCTTCTCCACCCGCACCGCGATCCTGGACACCCGCACCTGGCAACTCACGGCCAACCTGGAGGAGTTCAGCATCCTCATGGAGGGCAGGAAGCACCATGCCGTGGATGTGAACTTCTGGGGAGTCACCTTCGCGGCGGACGACGACACGTTCTACGCCACGCTGGGGACCGGCGGCAAAACCTATCTCGTCAAGGGATCCGTCTCCCGCCGCTCGGTCGCCACCGTGACGCAGAACGTCGAATGTCCTTCGCTCTCCCCGGACGGCACCCGCATCGCCTACAAGAAGCGCGCGCTGCGCGGCGCCGCGCTCTGGCGCGAGTACGTCCTCGACCTGCGGACACTGCGCGAGACGCCGCTCGCCGAGCACCACAGCGTGGACGACCAGGCCACCTGGCTCGACGACAGGACCGTCGCCTACGCCCTGCCCACGGAGGGCGCGGTCGGGACCACCGACCTGTGGAGCGTCCCCGCCGACGGCACCGGCGCACCCCACCTGCTGATCCCCGGCGCGTCCTCCCCGGCGCCGCTGTAGCCACGGCGGCAGCACGCCCTTCCGGACTAGTCGAGCCTGCTTGCAGTTACAGCGGGTGTCCGTACGAACACACCAGGCGAGCGGCGCGCGGAGGTACGGAGACCAACCTATGGTGAGATGAGGAACGAATCGCGAGCTGTGTGCGGACGCTTCTCTGGAGGCGATGACCATGCATCGCGCTCACCGGCTGGGTGCGTCGTCCTTCTTCGGCGTGATGCTCGCCGCCGTCGTGGCCGTCGGATGCTCATCGCCCTCGGTCACCACGTCTCCGTCGTCCGCGCGGCCCTCAGCGGGCGGTTCGTCCGTCCCGGATTCGAGTTCCACCGCGTCGCCGACCGCCGCGGGGCAGGCGGAGGCGCAGGTCGGTGACACCCTCGATCTCGTGGGCACCGGGGACGGCGAGCGCATGGCGGTCACGGTCACCCGCGTCGTGGATCCGGCGGGCGCCGACGTCTTCAGCCCGGACCAGGGGAATCGTTTCGTGGCCGTGCAGTTCCGGCTGCGCAACACCGGAACGGCCGTCTACGCCGATTCGCCGTCCAACGGGGCGCAGGTCGTCGACACCCTGGGCCAGGCCTTCAACGCCACGATCGCCGACACGAACGCGGGACCCGGCTTCCCCGGCAGCGTCCGGCTCACCCCGGGCAGTACCGCGTTGGGCTTCGTCACGTTCGAGGTGCCGAAAGCGTCCGCGATCGCCCACGTGCACTTCACCCTGAATTCCGGATTCGCCGCCGACACCGGCCAGTGGACCGTGCAGCGCGTGCAGAAGGGCGCGCCGACCGCGGGCACGGCCCCGGCACCCCAACCGACCGCCTCCACGGCGCCCGTACCCCCCTCCACCGCGGAGGGGACGAGTCCCCGCCAGGTCGTCGAGAACTACTACGCCGCCATCAACGCGCACGACTACCGGACGGCGTGGGGTCTGGGTGGCAGGAACCTCGACAGCTCCCTGCAGAGCTTCACCGCCGGTTTCGCGGGGACCGCCAACGACGCCGTGACCGTGACCGGTGTCGAGGGCGAGACCGTGAGCGTCGTTCTCGACGCTACGCAGACGGACGGCAGCCACCGGGTCTTCTCCGGGACCTACACCGTTCGCGACGGCACGATCGTGAGCGCGGACATCCACTGAGACCGGTCGCACAGGACCGGAGGGTCAGGAGCCCATCGGGTTCACGAAGGTGCCTGGGTGGGTGGCGGCGTCCTGGCGGGTGATCGAACCGCCCCAGGGCCACTTCAGGGAGAACTGGGTCTTCTCGTCCGGTGGGGTGATGCGGACGATGGCGGGTTGGAAGGATTCGGCGGCGGGGGCGGTGGTGGGGAGGAGGGTGATGGAGAAGCTCGTCGTGTTCGAGGGCTTGAGCAGAATCTTGGTGGGTGACGCCGACGAGCGGGTCAGGGACCAGGTGCCGTCGGTCGCGCGGTCGCCGACGATGTCGACGCCGGGGAAGCCGATCAGCGAGCAGGTGTGGCGGCTGATGTTGGTGAAGTAGACGGAGGCGCGGGTCTGGTGGGTCGAGGTCATGTCCGGCGCCGCGCCGCCCGCGGCGTCGAAGCCCGCTTTGAGGTCGGCGGTGTGGCAGCGGGTGATCGACGCGAGATCGACGACCGTGGACGTGTTGGCGGTGGACGTGTCGTCGGGGGAGGCGGCGGCGTCCGGCCGGACGCCGGCCGTCGTCGGGGAACCGCCGGCCGTATGGTTTCCGCTGCTCGCGGCCGAAGGGGTGGCCGTCGGCGTGCCCGTGCCCTTGGCAGGAGCCGGGGTGGTCGGCGCGTGGTTGGGGACCCCGCTGGATCGTGCGCCCTCCACCGAGGACGAGCACGCCACGGCGCCGGTGGTCAGGGTGGCCATGGCGAGGACCGCGGCCCCGTGGCGGGGCAGACGGTTCAGCAGTGCGGTCACGGGGGTACCCAGCTCTCAGCGTGCGGCGGCGCGGCGATCTCTCTGGGTGATCACGCGCGGAGCACGGGCCGCGGTTCCAGCCGACCGCCACCTGCCGTCGGACCGGTCACGGCAAAGGGTCCGCCGTGGCCGTCCTCGACGCGAGACGGCGCTCGTCGGGCCAGTGCACCGCGTGGGCCCAGGAGAGCTTCTCGAAGATCCGGATGAGGCGGGCGCTGGAGTCCAGCTGGCCGCGCAGGACACCGTGCCGGGCCGAAGTGGGCTCTGCGTGGTGGAGGTTGTGCCAGGACTCGCCGCCGGACAGCACGGCCAGCCACCAGACGTTGCCGGAACGGTCCCGGGACCGGAAGGGGCGGGCGCCCGCGACGTGGCAGATCGAGTTGACCGACCAGGTGACGTGGTGGAGCAGGCCGATCCGCACCAGGCCGGCCCAGAAGAACGCCGACCACGCGGCCCCGGCGTCCCAGACGCCCGGCCCCCACAGGCCGCCCGCCACGGCCGGCAGTCCGAAGGAGGCCAGCACGATCAGCGGCTGCCGGCGTGCAAGCCGGACCAGGTCCTGGTCGGCGAGCAGGTCCGGGACGTACCGTGCCTGGTTCGTCTTCTCGTTGTTGAACGTCCAGCCGACGTGGGCCCACGCCATGCCCTTGAGCAGGGCCCGTACCGACGTGCCGAACCGCCACGGGGAGTGCGGGTCACCGGGCAGGTCCGCGAACTGGTGGTGGCGGCGGTGGTCGGCGCACCAGGTGATCACGTCGCCCTCGACCGCCATCATCCCCGCGACGGCGAGGGCGATCTTCAGGGGCCGGGCCGCGCGGAACGCCTTGTGGGTGAAGAGCCGGTGATAGCCGACGGTGACGCCGTGCAGGACGACCGCGTACATCACCGCGCCGATCACCACCTCGTGCCAGCCGATGCCCCATCCCCACAGGACGACGACCGAGGCGATCACCGCGACGAAGGGGATGCCGGCGAAGACGCCCACGACGACCCGGTCGGAGGTGCCCATCCGCTCACCCCACGGGGGTTCGGAGGCGGGGCCGGCGGCGGCTCGGGTGCTGGGGTTCCGCTGTGTCATCGGACCCTCCTTGACGCTGCGCTTCGGGCGCTGTGCGGTCGGGTGGGCGGCACCCTACTGACGGGTAGGCGGGGGTGCTACGCGGTGGCGGCGCAGCCGGAGGAGGCCGTTCATCACTCGACTGACAACGGGGAACACGGCGACGTCAACGCAACTGCTGGACGCGCAGCGCCAGTTCCATCTCGAATCGGGCGTCGGGGTCCTGGAGCCGGTCGCCGAAGAGCTCGTCGAGCTGGCGCAGCCGGTAGCGGACGGTCTGCGGGTGGATACCGAGCCGCCCGGCCACCTCGTTGGCGTTGCGGCTGCACTGCAGCCAGCAGAGCAGGGTGTCGGCGAGGCGGCCCCGGTACGGCGGGCGCATCCGTTCCAGCGGGCCCAGATGGCGTTCGGCGAGGGCGTCCACCAGGGCCTCGTCCTGGAAGAGCAGCATGGTGGCGAGGTTCTCCGAGCAGCGCACGACCTCACCGCCCGGCAGGACGTCCCGGCGCGCGAGGTGCAGCGCGTCCATCGCCCAGCGCAGCGACCTGGCGCCCTCGGTCAGGCCGACGGTGGGGCCGAGGGCGGCGCGGTGGCCCTGCAGCGCCGAGTCCACGGCGCGGGTCCGGCCCGGGCCGGCCGGGTCGGGGACGACGACGCAGCCGGGCCGCTGGTCGAAGCGGGCCAGGAAGTCAGGTGGCAGGATCGGGTACAGGGTGTCCCGTTCCCAGTGGTGGTCCACGACGACCACGGCGAGGGAGGCGGGGACGGGCCAGTGCGCGGCGTGGGCGAGATCGCGGATGGCCTCCTCGGTGGGGGGCTGCTCGGCGATCAGCATGTCGAACAACCGCAGCCGGCGGCGCTGCAGCTCGCCGGCCAGGTGCAACTGGGCCTCGGCGTAGCCGGCGGAGGTGGCCGTGGCGATCTCGTCGATGTGGACCAGCGCGGCCTCGCCCAGCAGGCCGAGGACCTCGCGCGGCAGGACGTCGGCGTCGGCGAGGGTGACGATGCGGCGCCAGGCGATCCGCGCGGAGATGCGGAGCGCGCCCTGGAAGGAGTCGAGACTGCGGCCCTCCCTGGCCTCGCCGCGGCCGATGCCGCGGTAGATGCCGATGACCTCCTGCGCGCTGATGCCCGGGGTGGAGAGGCGGTCCAGCAGGAGGTTCAGGCCCAGTTCCACGCCGGTGTGAATGGTTTTCGTGTAGGTGTCGTTCGTCGGGCGGTCGTACTCGGGGATCTCGGCCTGGATGGCCGCTACCACCTCCTTCCGGATCGCGTCGAGGAAGGGCCGGAGGTGGTGGGCGAGTTCCGGGGGGATCTGGCTGAACGGCTCATCGGCCAGTTCGAGTGTCTGTCGCACCGTGGCGGAGTTCCTTCCGCTTATTGGTTCGAGTTCTTGCGACGGTACTCCCCGGTAGCCATCGCCCGCCACGGTGCCTGACGGAGTATCAGATAATGGCCGGTTATCACTTGCGTGACAACGAGCGCCCGGCGCGGTGGAGGCCCCGAGCCGCCGGGGCCCGGTGGCGCAGCGCCCAGAACGTCACCAGTGCGCCGCACAGCACACAGCCGGCCGCCAGTCGCAGCCCGGCCGCGTAGCCGTCGAGGAACGCGGTACGCGGGTCGGACCCCACGCTGAGCTCCGCGCGCCGGGTGTGCGTCAGGACGACGCCGACCAGGGCGATGCCGAAGACCCCGGAGATCTCGCGGGCCGCGCTGACCACGCCGGACGCCATGCCGTTGCGCGAAGGGGGCACCGCGGCCAGGGAGCGGATGGTCAGCGGAGTGGTGAGCGCGGAACCGGCGCCGATCAGCAACAGCCCCGGCTGCAGGCCGAGGTAGCTGGTCCGCAGACCGGTCATGGACACCTGCACCAACCCCCACGCCACCAGCACCAGCCCGGCCGCGATCACCCGGTGCGCGCCCCAGACCGTGCAGAGCCGTTCCGCGAACGGTGTCAGCGCCAGCAGGGCGAGCGCCAGCGGCAGGAAGGCGAGACCGGCCTTGGTCGCGGAGAACCCCAGCACCTGTTGCAGGTACAGGGTGGTGAAGAAGAACACGCCGTTGACGCCGACGCCCCAGAGCACCTGGGCGGCCGTGCCGCCGCTGAGCAGGCGGTCGCGGAAGAGGCCCAGTTCGAGCAGCGGTGCCGCCGCGCGGACCTCCCGGGCGACGAACAGCCGGCCGGTCAGCGCCGCCGCGAACAGGCACTGGGGCACCGGCCACCGGGTGAAACCGTGCGCCCCGCCCTCCAGCAGGCCGTAGGCCAGCAGGTACAGCGCGGCCGCCGACAACACGACTCCGGGTACGTCGAGCCGGCGCAGCGCGGACGGCCCCGGGCGCCGGACCGCGGCCGGCACCGCCCCGGCCAGCAGCAGTCCCAGCACACCGAAGGGCACGTTCAGGAAGAACACCCAGCGCCAGCCCCAGCGCTCGGTGATGAACCCGCCGAGCACCGGCCCCAGGGCCAGCGCGACGGCCAGCGCCCCGGTCCACAGCCCGACGGCGAGCGACCGCCGCGCGGGGGGCAGGTGGCCGGTGATCACGGCCAGCGTCGCGGGGATCACCAGTGCGGCCCCGACCCCCTGCACGGTCCTGGCCAGGATCAGCGTCGGGCCGTTCGCCGCGAGGCCGCCCGCCACCGAGGCGGCCGTGAAGACCGTCAGTCCCGCGATGAGCACCGGCCGGCAGGACAGCAGGTCGGCGAGCCGGCCGCCGGCCGGCAGCAGGGCGCCGAAGCTCAGCACGTAGCTGGTGCCCACCCACTCCAGATCCTGCAGATCAAGGCTCAACGCCCGTTGCACGGACGGCAGCGCGACGTTGACGACGGTGTTGTCCAGCGTCGTGATGAACCCGGTCACCGCGATCCCCAGCATGATCGGCAGCATCCTGACCCGGTCCACCGGCGGCTCCTTTCCCGGGGCGGAAGACGTCGGTCCTGACGCGTCGCGCGCGCGGGGCCGTCCGACCTTAGCCGCCACCCGCGCCCGCGGCCTTGTCATCGGAGTGACAGAACGCGGACAGGCCGCTGTCACGCCCCGCTCTAGTGGCACGGCACCCGGAAGCGGAACCTGATGCCCCCATGACGCTCGGAATTCCGGATCCCCCCTCCGGTAAGGAGAGCCGCGTATGACCCGCTTCGTCGAGTTCGAGTCCCGTCGCGCCCAGCAGTTGCGAGGAGGCTCACCAGCGGCCGTGGAACGTCAGCACAGCCGGGGCCGGCTCACCGCGCGGGAGCGTATCGACCTGCTGCTCGACCCCGGCTCCTTCACCGAGACCGACGCCTTCGTACGGCACCGCTGTACCGCCTACGGCATGGACGCCTCCCGTCCCGACGGCGACGGGGTCGTCACCGGCCACGGCACCGTCGACGGCCGCCCGGTGGCGGTGTTCGCCCAGGACGCCACCGTGTTCGGCGGCAGCATGGGGGAGGCCTTCGGTGAGAAGGTCCTCAAGGTCATGGACCACGCGCTGAAGGTCGGCTGCCCCGTCATCGGCCTCAACGACTCCGGCGGCGCGCGCATCCAGGAGGGCGTCGTGGCCCTCGCCCACTACGCGGAACTCGTCCACCGCAACGTCATGGTCTCCGGGGTGATCCCCCAACTCTCCATGATCCTCGGGCCGTGCGCGGGTGGCGCCGCGTACTCGCCGGCGCTCACCGACTTCACCGTCATGGTGAAGGACATCTCCCACATGTTCGTGACCGGACCCGACGTCATCCACTCGGTGACGGGGGAGGAGACCACGGCTGAGGAACTGGGCGGCGCCCGCACCAGCTCCGTCGTCAGCGGCACCGCCCACTACCTCGCCCACGACGAGGCGGACGCCTTCGACTTCGTGCGCGGGCTGCTCTCCTACCTGCCCGCCAACAACCGCGAGGCGCCACCGCGCTACCGGCAGGACTGCGACCCCGGCATCACCGCGCGGGACCGGGAGCTCGACGAGATCGTCCCCGAGAACCTCGGGCACGCCTACGACATGCGGGAGATCGTGCGGCGGGTCGTGGACGACGGTGAACTGCTGGAGATGCAGGAGCTGTTCGCCCCGAACATCATCTGCGCCTTCGGTCGCGTCGAGGGCTCGTCGGTGGGCATCGTCGCCAACCAGCCGCTGCACTCCGCCGGCGCCCTGGACATCGACGCCTCCGAGAAGGCCGCCAGGTTCGTCCGGTTCTGCGACGCCTTCGGCATCCCGATCCTCTCCTTCGTCGACGTGCCCGGCTACCTCTCCGGCGTCCGGCTGGAGCACGGGGGCATCGTCCGCAGGGGCGCCAAACTGCTGTACGCGTACGCCGAGGCCACCGTCCCCGCGATCACTGTCGTCGTCCGCAAGGCCTACGGCGGCGGGTACGCCGTCATGGGGTCCAAACACCTCGGCGCCGATCTCAACCTGGCGTGGCCGTCCGCGCAGATCGCCGTCATGGGGGCACAGGGCGCGGTCGCCGTTCTGCACCGCAAGGAGCTGCGCGACGCCGAGGACCCGGAGCTGCTGCGCAAGCGGCTGACCACCGAGTACGAGAACGCGTACGCCACCCCGTACCTCGCCGCGGAGCGCGGCTACCTCGACGCCGTCATCCTCCCGCACGAGACCCGCGGCCGGATCGCCCGGGGGCTGCGTGCGCTGCACGGAAAGCACCGGCCGGCACCGCAGCGCCAGCACGGCAACATCCCCCTGTGACCGTCACCCGTCCCAGGGCGCCGCGGATCCCCCACCGCCATCCCCACTGAGAGCGGTCCCTCGCGCCCCCACCCCTCTGGAGTCCCATGCCCCCCGCGCGCCCCCTTCCGCTGACCGAGTCCCTGCGCCGCTGGTCCACCGAGCGCGCCACCCAGCGCGCCTTCACCTTCGTCGACTTCCCCACCCCGGACTCGCCGGGCCGGCACCGCAGCCTGACCTGGAAGCGGCTCGACAGCCAGGCCCGCACCATCGCCTGGCGGCTGCGGGCCGACGTGGGCCCCGGCGAGCGGGCCGCGCTGATGCTGCCCCAGGGGCTGGGCTACGTGGCGGCCTTCCTCGGCTGCCTCTACGCCGGGGTGATCGCCGTCCCGCTGTTCAGCCCCGACCTGCCCGGGCACGCCGACCGGCTCGCCGCCGTGCTCGACGACTGCGAACCGTCCTGCATCGTGACCGACACCGCGACCGCCCCCGTCATCGCGGCCTTCGCGTCTGACCACGGGATCCCGCACCTGCCGGTCCTGCGCATCGACCGGCCGGCCGGCGTGCAGCCGCGGCCGGACCAGGACCGGGCGCTGCCGGTACCCGAGCCGGACGACATCGCCTACCTGCAGTACACCTCGGGCTCCACCCGGGTCCCCGCCGGGGTGATGATCAGCCACGGCAACGTCGTCGCCAACGCGGCGCAGGCCGTCGCGGCGTTCGACGCGACCGCGGACGGCAACACCAGCGTCGGCTGGCTGCCGCTCTTCCACGACATGGGCCTGGTGCTGAGCGTCGCCGCGCCCGTTCTGGCGGGCCTGCCGTCGGTGCTCATGGACCCGGTCTCCTTCCTGGAGCGGCCGGTGCGCTGGCTGCGGCTGCTCGGCGGGTACCCGGGCACCATCAGCGCCGCCCCCAACTTCGCCTACGACTACTGCGCCGCCCGCATCGACGCGGAGCAGGCCGCGCCGCTGCGTCTCGACCGCGTCCACGTCATGATCAACGGCAGTGAACCCGTACGGCCGGGCACCGTCGAGCGCTTCCAGCGCGCCTTCGCCCACACCGGACTGCCGCCCCAGGCGCACTGCCCTTCGTACGGGCTGGCCGAGGCGACCGTCTTCGTCACCACCGACCCGCCCGCCGACCCGCCCCGGACGCTGCTCTGCGACCGCGAGGCGCTGGCCGCGGGGGAGATCCTGCCGTGCGCGGACGACGACGCCCTGGCCACCGCGCTGGTCGGTTGCGGCATGCCGGTGGGGCAGGAGCTGCGGATCACGGACCCGGCGACGGGGCTGGTGCTGCCCGAGGACCGGATCGGTGAGATCCGGCTGCGCGGTCCCAACATCGGCCTGGGCTACTGGAAGCGGACCGGCCGCTCGCAGGCGTCCTTCGCCTCCCGCATCCCCGGCGAGGAGGGCGACTGGCTGCGCACCGGCGACCTGGGGGCCCTGCACGAAGGGCGGCTCCAGGTCACCGGGCGGTTGAAGGACCTGCTCATCGTGGACGGCCGCAACCACTACCCGCAGGACCTGGAGGAGACCGTCCAGTCGTCGCTGGACTGCGTGCGCCGCGACCGGCTCGCCCTGTTCACCGTCGCCGCCGACGGCCGGCCCGACGAGGTGGTCGCCGTCGCCGAGCACGCCCGGGACCTCGACGTCACCCCGGAGCTGTGCGCGGCGGCGGAGCGGGCCGCGCGCGCCCGGATCTCCGCCCGGCACGGGGTACGGCTGGCCCGGCTGCTCCTCGTACCGCCCGGCGCGGTGCCGCGCACGTCCAGCGGCAAGGTCTCGCGCTCCGCCTGCCGCGAGCGGTACCTGGCGGGCGCGTACGAGGGCGAGTACGGGAAGGGGGCGGCGGCCGGTGAGTGACGGCGCCGAGGTGGGGGAGCCGGGCTTCGCGGACGAGCTGCGCCGCACGATCGTCTCGCGGCTCTCCCAGTGGTACGGGCTCGATCCGGCGGACATCGACGACGACCGGCCGTTCGCGGAACTCGGCATCACGTCGCGCGACGCGGTCGCGCTCACCGCGGAACTGCGCGCCCTCACCTCCGCCCAGCTGCCCGCGACCCTGCTGTGGGAGGCGCCGACGCTGGGCCGGCTGCTGGCCGTGGTCGAGGCCGCGGAGCGCGAGAGCGGCACCGTGGCGCCGGCCCCGCGGCCGGCTCCGGCACCCACGCCGGGCGCCCGGTCGAGCGCGGTCGCCGTCGTCGGGATCGGCTGCCGGCTTCCGGGCGGGATCACCTCCGCGGCCGGGTTCTGGGACCTGCTCCGCACGGGCGGCAACGCGGTGGGCACGCTTCCCGACGGGCGGTGGGGACCGTTCCTCCCCGACGGCGCACCGCCCGACGGCATCAGTCGCCATGGCGCCTTCCTGTCCGATGTCGCGGGCTTCGACGCCGAGTTCTTCGGCATCTCCCCGCACGAGGCCACCCTCATGGACCCGCAGCAGCGCCTGCTGCTGGAGGTGGCCCGGGAGAGCCTGGACCACGCCGCCATCCCCGCACCCGGCCTGGCCGGAAGCAGCACCGGCGTCTTCATCGGGATCAGCGGCAACGAGTACGCCCAGCTCACCACCGCCGACCTCGACGCGGTCGACGCGTGGACCCCGCCGGGCGCCGCCCTGAGCATCGCCGCGAACCGCCTCTCGTACGCGCTCGACCTGCGCGGCCCCAGCCTCGCCGTCGACACCGCCTGCTCCTCGTCGCTGGTCGCGGTGCACCACGCCGTCCGCAGCCTGGTGTCCGGCGAGAGCGACACGGCCCTCGCGGGCGGGGTGAACCTGCTGCTGTCGCCCGCGTTGACGCTGGCGTTCCAGCGCGCGGGCGCGCTCGCGCCCGACGGTCGCTGCAAGACCTTCGACGCGGCGGCGGACGGCATGGTGCGCGGTGAGGGCTGCGCGGTCGTCGTCCTCAAGCGGCTGGCCGACGCCGAACGGGACGGCGACCGCGTCCTCGCCGTCATCCGGTCCACCGCCGTCAACTCCGACGGCCGCTCCAACGGACTGCTGGCCCCCAACCCCGAGGCCCAGCGCGCCCTGCTGGAACAGGCCCACGCCGAGGACGGCACGGAGGTGGACTACGTCGAGGCGCACGGCACCGGCACCGCGCTCGGCGACCCGATCGAGGCGCACGCGCTGGGGGCCGTGCTCGGCCGGGGCCGCGAACCGGACCAGCCGCTGCTCATCGGCTCCGCGAAGACCAACGTCGGCCACCTGGAGGCCGCGGCCGGCATCACGGGCCTGGTCAAGACGGTGCTGGCGCTGCACCACGACGAACTCCCGCCGCACCGCAACTTCGCGGCCCCCCATCCGCTCATCGACTTCGACGCGCTGGGCCTGCGGGTCGTCGACTCGCCCGAGCCGTGGCCGCGTTACTCGGGGCGGGCCACCGCGGGGGTCTCCGCCTTCGGGTTCGGCGGGACCAACGCGCACGTCGTGCTGGAGGAGTACCGGCCCGTACCGCACCGCGCGCCGGCGGCCGGGGGAGCGCCGCCGGTCCTCGTCCTGGACGCGCTGTCCGCCGCGCGGCTGCGCGAGGACGCGGCGGGGCTCAGCGAGTGGCTGACCTCGCCGGCTGCCCGTGGGGCCACGATCGAGGACGTCGCCCGTACCCTGCACGGCCGCACCGGTCGCGGCCGGTACCGCGCGGCGATCGTCGCGGGCAGCCGCGAGGACGCCGCGGAGGCATTCGCCCGCCTCGCCGCGGGCCGGCCCCACCCGGCGGTCGTCACCGGCGGCCCGGCCACCGGAACCGCCCGGCCCGTCTGGGTGTTCTCCGGCTACGGCTCCCAGTGGCCGGGCATGGCCCGCCGGCTGATGACGGCGGAACCCGCGTTCGCCGAAGCCGTGGACGTGCTGGAGCCCCTGCTGCTCGAACACGCGGGCCTCTCGCTGCGCGCACGGCTGGAACCCGGCGCGGAGCTGTCGTCCCCGTCGGTCGTCCAGCCGGTGCTGTACGGGCTGCAGGTCGCCCTGGCCGGGCTCTGGCGCGCGTACGGGATCGAACCGGCGGCCGTCATCGGCCACTCCATGGGCGAGGTCGCCGCGGCCGTGGTCGCCGGCGCGCTGGACGTCGAGAGCGGGGCCCGCGTCATCGCGACCCGCTCCCGGCTGCTCGACGGCCTGTCGGGCGGGGCGATGGCCGTGGTGGAACTCACCGCGGCGCAGGTGAGCGCGCATGCCGTGACATGGCCCAGCCTGCGGGTCGCCGTGTACTCGGCCCCCGGCCAGAGCGTCGTGACCGGTACGGCGGACGACATCGGCGGACTGATCGCGAGGGTGGAGCGGGAGGGCGGCCTCGCCCGATCGCTGGGAGTCGCGGCCGCCGGGCACTCCCCGCAGGTCGATCCGCTGCTCGGCCCGCTGGCCGAACAGCTCGGCGCCGTGGCGCACACGCCGCCCCGCGTTCCCTTCTACAGCACCGTCCTGGACTCGCCCCGCGAGGCGCCGGTCTTCGACACCGGCTACTGGGTGGCGGGTCTGCGCCGACCCGTGCGCTTCGCGCAGGCGGTCGCCGCCGCGGTGGCGGACGGGCACCGGCTGTTCGTCGAGGTCTCCCCGCACCCCACGCAACTGCACCCGCTCGCCGAGACGCTGCGGGCCTCGGACGCGGCGAACGCGGAGGACACGGCGCTGTTCGCGACGCTGCGCCGCAACGCCGACGACGCCTTCTCGTTCCGGCACAGCCTGGCCGGACAGCTGGTCCGCGGTGTGGCCGTCGACACCGGAGCCCTGCACGGCGGCGGCCGGATCGTGGACGTGCCGAGCGCCGGCTGGCGGCACCGCCCCTACTGGGTGAAGGGGCGACTCGCGGCGCCGCGGTCGCAGGCTCCCGAACCCGCACCTCCGGCGGAGGGCACGGCCGACGAACCGGCGGCCCGCCCCGGCACCGCCGTCGACCGGCTGCGGGAACACGTCGCGCAGGTCATGGGGTACGCGCCGGAGCACATCGACCCCGCGACGCCGCTCACCGAACTCGGGCTCGACTCCCTGATGGCCACCCGCATCCTGGCCGCCGTCGCACGGGACTTCGGCACCGTCGTCGAACCGCGGGTGCTGCTGCGGGGCGGCACCGTCGCCGAGCTCGCCGGCCGGCTGGAATCGTCGGGCGACGACGGGTCGTCGTCCGAGGACGCGTTCGCCGGGGTGCTGCCCCGGGACGCCGCGGAGCGGCTCGTCGCCGGGGCCTGGCAGCGCGTCGCCGGTGGCGGCCCGCCCGGCGTCGAGGACGATCTGGGCCTGCGGGAACTGTCCGCGGAGCGGCGGGCGAAACTGGCCCGGGAGCTGTCCGAGCGCGCCGGATGGGAGGTGCCGGCAGCGGAGCTGCTGCGGGGCCCGGCCACCGTCGCGGGCATCGCCGGGCTGCTGCGCCCGCGTCTGGAGACCCCCGTCAGCGGTCCGCTGCGCGTCCTGCGGGAAGGCGGCCGCCGGCCGCCGCTCTTCCTGATCCATCCCGCGGGCGGCTCCACGGCCGTCTACCGTGCCCTCGCCCGGCGGCTCGGCGAGGACCAGCCCTGCTACGGGCTGGAGCGACTGCCCGGACCCGACGCGGTGCCCGAGCGGGGGGCGGCGTACGCACGGCTCGTCCGCGAGACCCGGCCCCAGGGGCCGTGGCTGCTCGGCGGCTGGTCCTACGGCGGGGTGGTCGCCCAGGAGACTGCGCGGCTGCTGGCCGCCGACGCCCCTGAGGGGAGCGTTTCCGCGCTGATCCTGATCGACAGCGTGCTGCCGCTGCCCGTCCCCGAACTGCCGCCGATGGAGGAGGCCCGCCGCCGGTTCGCGGACTTCGCCGCGTACGTCGAGCGCACCTACGGCAGCCCCCTGCCGCTGCCGTACGAGGAACTCGCGGCGCTCGACGACGCCGGGCAGATCGAACTGGTGGTCAAGGCGCTGGAGCGGGCGGCGGACCTCCCCGCCGCCGTGCTGGAACACCAGCGCACCTCGTACCTGGACCTGCGCAGCGGCGAACGGCACACCCCGCGCCCGTACGCGGGCCGCACGCTGCTCTACCGGGCCACGCGCAGCGCGCCGCACACCGTCCAGGACGCGCGCTACACCCGTACCGACGAGGCGCTCGGCTGGGACGGGTCCTGCCGGGACCTCTCCGTCACGCCGATCGAGGGGGACCACCTCTCGCTGCTCGACCCACCCGCGGTCGACGACCTCGCCGCTCTGCTCACCCGCGACCTGACCCGCGACCTGACCCGCGACCCGAACCCGGACACGACAAGAGGGATCTGATGCACACACAGCGCCGTCGCCTTACGTCCCGCGCCGCCGTCACCGCGGCGGCCATCCTCGCGGCGACCGCCGCGCTGACCTTCGGCCCCGCCGCCCTCGCCCCCGCCGCCGCCACGACGGCCGTCCCGGCCCGCACCGCCCTGGACGGGGCGTCGATCGTCTCCGAGACCTGGCTCGACAGCCGTACCGTCGACCTGCAGATCAACTCCCCGGCGGTCGGCGGCACCGTCGCGACCCGGCTGCTGGTTCCCGCCGGCTGGTCCGCGCAGGCCACCCGCACCTGGCCGGTGCTGTACCTGCTCCAGGGCGCGCACGACGACTACACCTCGTGGACCCGCGAGACCGACATCAAGCAGTTCACCGCGGACAAGGAACTCATCGTCGCCATGCCGTCGTCGGGCCCCACCGGTATCCCCAGCACCTGGTGGAACTTCGGCTCCAACAAACCGGACTACGAGACGTTCCAGGTCACGGAGTTGGTGCAGCTGCTGCAGCAGAACTACCGGGCCGGCACGTCGCGGGCCATCGGCGGGGTGTCCACCGGGGGGTGGGGCGCGATCGCGTTCGCCGCCCGGCACCCCGGGACGTTCAAGGCGGCCGCCTCGTACAGCGGCGTCCTGCACACGACGTTGCCCGGCATGCCGGTCGTCGTGCAGCTCATCGTGAGCCGTGAGGGGCTCCTGCCGTGGGCGCTGTGGGGCTCGCCGATCTTCCAGAGCCCGCTGTGGAACGCCCAGAACCCCTATGCCCTGGCCTCGAAACTGACCGGCACCAGCCTGTACCTCTCCTCCGGCACCGGCGTCGTCGGCGGGAACGGGGAGCTGAGCGCCGAGGCCCTGGAGACCACCCTGTGGCCCGCCTCCCAGAGCTTCGCCGCCCGGCTCAAGCAGCTCGGCATCCCCGCCCAGACCCACTTCTACCTCGGCGGCACCCACAGCTGGACCTACTGGCGCAACGAGTACAAGACGTCCTGGCCGCTCCTTTCGCAGGCCCTGGGGCTGTGACGGGCTGACCTTCGGCGCCTGGTTCAGGCGCGTCGCGGCTCCCAGCGGAACAGGCGCCGGGCGGCCGCCAGCACGGCGGCCGTCCACAGGGCGGTGATCAGCAGGGCGGGGACGGCGGACTGCCAGGTGTGCAGGAAGGAGAGAGCGGCGAGCGGGCCGCCGTTCCAGCTCTCGTGCCCGAAGGTCCGGCCGAACCAGGCGGTGCGCAGCGCCTGCACGACCGGCGTCAGCGGCAGGGCGTGCGCCGGCCCCTGCAGCCAGGAGGGGAGGGAGGAGAGCGGGGTGGCGACGCCCGCGCCGAACATGCACAGCATGAGCACCGGCGTCGCGACCAGCGGGGACGTCTCGGCGCTCGGCGTCAGCCCGGAAAGTGCCACGGCGAGCAGGGCGAAGAGCAGGTACCCCGCGGTCAGCGCGAGCAGCAGCAGCACCGGGTCGGCGGGCGGCGGCGCGTGGAACAGCCCGACCGCGAGGGCGCCCAGCACCGCGGTCTGCAGCAGGACGACGATGCCGGCGGCGCCGATCTGGCCGGCGAAGACCGCGCTGGGCGGCACCTCCGTGCCGCGCAGCCGCTTGAGCACCAGGTCGTCGCGGCGGGCCACGACCGCGTTGAGGAGGTTGACGAAGGACGTGACGAGCGCCAGTCCGATGAAGCCGACGGTGACGTAGCCGGCCGCGCCGATTCCGCCGATCTCCTTGTCGCGCAGCGGGGCCGCGACGAACAGGTCCAGCAGGACGGGGAGCAGGAAGCCGATGAAGGTCGAGCGGCGGTTGCGCCAGAAGACCTTCCAGGACAGCAGGAGCTGGCCGTGGGCGTAACGGGTCCAGGTCATCGGGCAGCCGCCTTGCCGTGGTGTTCACGTGGGACTGGCGCCGCGCTCGCCGGGTACTGCCGACCGGTCGGCCGCCAGGGCGAGGAACACGTCCTCCAGTGAGGCCTGCCGCACCTCGATGCCGTCGAGTTCGACACCGCGTGAGCCGGCCCATTCGTGCAGCACGGCCAGCGCCGGCGCCGTCCGTGCGACGGCGTAGGACACCGCGGCACCCTGGACGGCCAGGTCGGCGCCGGGAAGGCGCGGCAGGTCGGAGGCGGCGGCGCCGGGCGGCAGCGGGAAGGTGATCCGGCTGCGCCGGCCGGAGAGGACCTCGGCGACGGTGCCGGCGGCGGTGATACGGCCCGCGTCCATGATGGCGACGCGGTCGGCGAGCTGCTGAGCCTCCTCCAGGTAGTGCGTCGTCAGGACCACGGTGGTGCCGGCCGCGCGCAGTTCCCTGACGAGCTGCCAGGTGGTGCGGCGTGCCTCGGGGTCCATGCCGGTGGTGGGCTCGTCGAGGAAGAGCAACTCGGGGTCGTTGAGCAGGGCGAGGGCGAGGTCCAGCCGGCGGCGCTCACCCCCCGAGAGCTGGCCGACGCGGGTGCCCGCCTTGGTGTCGAGCCGTACCCGGCCGAGGACGTCGGCGGTGGCGCGGGCCCGCCCGGTGAAGCGGCGCCAGGCGTCCACCGTCTCGCGGACGGTCAACTCCTTGAAGAACCCGCCCTCCTGGAGCATCACCCCGGTCCTGCGGCGGAGCGCGGGCCCGTCCGCGTAGGGATCCAGGCCCAGCACCCGCACGGAGCCCGACGTGGGCGGCCGGTAGCCCTCGACGACCTCGAGGGTCGTGGTCTTGCCGGCCCCGTTGGTCCCCAGCAGTGCGAACAGCTCCCCGCGCCGGACGGTGAAGGAGACTCCGCGTACCGCCTCGTAATCACCGTAGGATTGGCGCAATTCCAGGACTTCTATGACTTCGGGAATTTCTCTCATGCGCACATGGTGCGCGTGACCGGAGAATCTCCGCAAGGGGAAGTGAAGTCATTTTACCCTCCTGAACTGCGACTTCAGAGAATGTGTAAAACGTCATCAGAAAGCTGTATGACATTTTGCAGGTGGTGTTCCTGACTTTCTCCACTGATGTGCGGACGGCACCGGAGTGCATATTTCTCTCATCGCCGGAAGCGGCCGGGAAAACCGGAGGCCGAAAGCGAAGAGGGAAACGGCGGACCGGCCCACCAGGGTCCGGCGCCGTGTATCGAGAGGAGTCGGCCATGGCTGACGACAAGAACATCACCGAGACCGCCGCTGTCGCCGAGACCGAGCAGTTCGACATCGAGGTCGAGGAGCTGGACACGGTCTCCGGCGGCATCAGCGTCAGCTCGCTGCTCTCCGCGGCCTGCCCCGTCTCGTCCTTCAGCTCGGTCTCCAACTGACCTCACGGTCACCGGTTGGCAAGGCCTCCGAGCCTGACGCAGTAGCGGCCGACTGAGGCCGGGCCGGCGGGCGTCCACCGCTCCGCCGGCCCGCCACGGCCGCGGGAATCCGCGCCTCGGTGGGACCGACACGGTCCCACCGGGGCGCCCCTCTTCCCGCACCCGGCACACGACGAATCCAGCCAAAAGACCGCCCGACCCACGGACCGACAAGGAGAACCGGGCATGGAAAGCCTCCGCCACCAGCTCACGCGGTTCATCCAGGACCCGGCCGCGCGACGCGACCCCGCCGGGCTCTACCGGCGGCTGCTGACCGAAGCCCCGGTACTGGACCTGGGACGCGTCCACGTCATCTCCGGCTACGAGGAGATCGTCACCGTCCTGATGCACCCCGGAACCGCGGTGGACCCCGCCGCGATCGGGCTCGACCGCCCCGGTTCCTCCGCGCTGGCCCAGGTACTCGCCCGGACGCTGCCGATGCGGGACGGCGCCGACCACACCCGGCTCAAGCGCCTGGCCACCGCCGCGTTCAGCGCCCGCCGGCTCGCCGAGATCCGCGCCAGGATCGAGACCACCACCGGGGAACTGCTCGCGCCTCTGCTGGCCGCCGGCTCCTTCGACCTGGTCGCCGACCTCGCCGTGCCGCTGCCCGTCGCGGTGTCGTGCGCGATCCTCGACGTGCCGCCCGAGGAGCGCGAGCGGGTGACCGGCTGGGCCGGACTCGTCGCGCGCTCCCTGCTCGACCCCTTCGCCGGAGCGGAGCGGACCGCCGCACTCGACGCGGAGTTCGAGGGGTTCCGCGACTGGGTCGAGGAGTTGTGCGCCGCCCGTGCGGCGCGCCCCGGCAACGACCTCATCAGCCGCCTCGTCCAGGCCAGGGACGCGGGCCGGCTGGACGACGAGGATCTGCTCGCCTTCGTCGTCATGCTGTTCGCCAACGGGCTCGAGACCCTCACCTCCGGCCTCGCGGTCGCGGCCTGGCAGCTGCTGCGGAACCCCGGGCTCGCCGCCGGGATCCGCGCGGAACCGCACACCGCCGAGGCCGTCTTCGACGAGTGCCAGCGACTGGGCAGCCCGGTACGGGCCAGCGCCCGCGGTCTGGGCGGCGACGTACGGGTCGGCGACACCCTGCTGCCCGCCAGACGGGTGGTGCTGCTGCTGTACGCGGCCGCCAACCGTGATCCGCGCCGCTTCCCCGACCCCGATCGATTCGACCCGGCCCGGGCGGAGCGCCGACACCTGGCCTTCGGACACGGGCCGCACCACTGCCTGGGCGCTCCGCTGTCGCTGATGGCCGGCGGAACGGTCCTGGCGCTGCTCGCCGCGGCGGGCGCCGAACGGGAACTGAGCACCCCGCTCGACGAGGGCACCGCCCGCTGGAGCGAGCAGTTCGTCTTCGGCGGGCTGCGGGAACTGCCCGTCGAGGTCAAGCAGCTCACCGCCCTCGGCGCGGGGGTGTGACGGCGATGACGACCACTGTCCCGATCACAGCGAAGACCGTCCCGGCCGTCCCTGACGGAGAACCGCCCGCGCGAGCGGAGCGAACGGATCCGTCCACCCATGCGGTGACGGTCGCCGCCGCGGCCGCCGCGGCCCAGCTCGAACCGGGCCTCGACCGCCCGATCCGTGTCATCGGCGGCCGGCTCGGCTCAGCGCTCGTCGCGCTGGTACTGGCCCTGGGGGCGGGCGGCGCCTGGGTGGGCTGGGGATCGCTCCCCAACACCCTGTCGCTGCCCGGCGTGCTGGCCCACGGTGCCACGCCGGTCCTCGCCCGCGCCGACGTCGCCGGTACGGTGCTCGACCTGCGGGTCCACCCCGGGGACCGGGTCACCCGCGGGCAGCTCCTCGCGCTGCTGCGCACCACGGCGCCCGGCCAGGGCGCCACCATCGAGCTCCGCTCTCCGGCGGACGGCACGGTCGCGAGTGTGCTGACCGCGCCCGGCGGCACCCTGACCGCCGGCGCCGCGCTGCTCGCCCTCGATCCGGCCGGCGAACCGGCCACGTTGCGGCTCTACACCGGTTCCGCCCGGGACCTGGCACGCCTGCGACCCGGCCAGTCCGTCCTGCTGCCGCTGCCGTCCGGGGCGGTGCGCGCCCGCATCACGGCCGTGGACCTGTATCCGGCCCGCGCCGACTCGCTCGACGGCGTGCTGCCGCTCGGCGGGGACGATGTGGGAGCGGGCGCGGATCCGGTCTGGACGATCACCGCCGTGCCGGACGGCGGGCCCGACGCGCTGCCCGCGGCGTACGGCCCGGTGTCCGTGAACGCCTCCGTCGATCTCGGCTCGCGCCGCCCCTACCAGGTCATCCTGGGTACGGGGGCCGGGCGATGAGCCTCGACACCCGAGCCGCGGAGGAACAGCGGGACCGGCAGCCGAAGGTGGTCGCCGCCGCGAACCCTTCCCCTGAACCGAAAGCCGGCCGCGTGCCGCGTCGTCGCCGCCATCTGCGCACGCCCGTCGTTCCGCAGATGGAGGAGCAGGACTGCGGGGCCGCCTGCCTCGCGATCGTCCTCGGCGCGTTCGGCCGCCGCACGACCCTGCACGAGGCGTCCCGCTCCTGCGGTGTCTCCCGTGACGGGGTGAGCGCCGCCGCGGTGGCCCGCGCCGCGGGCCGCTACGGCCTGGTGGCACGGGGCCGCCGGGTGGTGCGGGGCGAGGACCGGCTGCTGGGCCTGGAGGCCGTGCCGGTGCCCTCGATGGTGCTCGTCACCGGACCGCACTTCGCGGTCTTCGAAGGCATCAAGCGCGGCCGGGTCCGCGTCAACGACCCGTCGCTGGGCAGCCATTCGGCGACCCCGGCGGAGTTCTGGGAATTCTTCGCGGGCATCGCCGTCGGCTTCGAACCGGGGCCCGACTTCGAACGCGGCGGCGCCCGGTTCCCGTTCCTGCGGGGACTGCTGTCGCGAGTGCGACCCTACGGTTTCGCGCTGCTGGTCGCCGTGTTGGTCGCGGTGGTGCTCACCGTACCCGCGATGGCCGCCGCGTTCCTGCTGCGGGCCTACCTCACCTCGGTGACGATCGGCGGCACCGGCGCCTGGGCGACACCGCTCGTGCTGGCCACCGGCGGTTCGGCCGCCGCGGTGCTGCTCGGCACCTGGCTGCAGCAGAGCGTCGTCAACCGGGTGCTGGCGCACATGGCGGCCCGCACCTCGACCGGATTCCTGTGGCGCATGCTGCGGCTGCCCGGATCGTTCTTCCACCGCAGGCAACTCGGCGGCCTGGTGACCAGGGTCCAGATCAACGACGGCCTGTCGGCGCTGCTCTCCTACCGCGCCGCCGGGGCGGCGGCCGCGGCCGCCACCGCGGCCGCGCACCTCGCCGCCCTGATCTGGCTGCAACCCCGGCTGGCCCTGGTGCCGGTGGCGGTGGCCGTCATCGACGTCGCGGCTCTGAAACTCGCCGACCGGCGGCGCGGCGGGATGCTGCACCAACTCCACTCCGAGCAGCACAAACGCGACGGAGTGGCCTTCTCCGGGATCTCCGCCATCGAGACGCTGAAGGCCGAAGGCGCGGAGGACTCGTTCTTCCGCTCCTGGTCCGGCTGGCAGGCGCGGGCCATGGACACCGCGCAGAACGTCGCCACCGCCGTGCTCGTACCGCTGTCGCTGCCGACCGCGCTCACCACGGCGGGCACCGCTGCCGTCGTGGTGGCCGGCACCGCGCTGCTGATCGGCGGCAGCGTGACCGTCGGCACCCTGCTGGCCTTCCTGCTACTGCTCAACGGGTTCCTCCTGCCGGTCACCCAACTCGTCGGCACCGGATCCGAGCTGACGATGGCACGGGCGCAGTCCGCGCTCCTCGACGACGTCGAGCTCTCCGAGCCCGACCCGTACCTGACGGCCGTCCTGGACCCGGTGGACGGATCGGCGGGGCCTGTCGCGCTCACCGGTCTGCTGGAGCTGCGGGACGTGTCCTTCGGATACGACCCCAACCGCCCGGCCACGCTGGAGGGCATCTCGCTGACGGTGCGGCCGGGGGAGTGGGTCGCGGTCGTCGGATCGAGCGGCAGCGGGAAGTCCACGCTGGCCCGGCTCGCCGCCGGAGTGCTGCGGCCCTGGACCGGCGAGGTACTGCTGGACGGCGTGCCGCGCGAATCACTGCCCCGCGCCGTGGTGACCAGCCAGGTCGCCTACGTGGAGCAGCGGCTGCGGCTCTTCGAGGGCACCATCCGCGACAACCTCACGCTGTGGAACCCGGCGGCGGACGAGGGCGCCCTGCACCGGGCGCTGGCCGACGCGGAGGCGGCCGATCTGGTCCGCGGCCGCGGCGGCCTGGACGCCGGCCGGATCGAGGAGGACGCGCGGAACCTGTCCGGGGGCGAGCGGCAGCGGCTGGAACTGGCCCGCGCGCTGGCTCTCGACCCTCCGCTGCTGGTGCTGGACGAGGCGACCTCCGCGCTGGACGCACGCACCGAGGCACTGGTCAACACGCACCTTCGACGGCGCGGCGCGAGCTGCCTGGTGCTAGCGCACCGGCTGAGCACCGTGCGGTCCGCCGACCGGGTGGTGGTCCTGGAGGGCGGCCGCGTCGTCCAGCAGGGCACCCCGGCGGAACTGGCCGGGGTATCGGGCCGCTACCGGACGCTGCTGTCCGAGGCCGGTGCGCCCACCGAACCGCCGACCGACTCGCCGACCGACCCGCCGACCCCGAACCGTCCCGTGCAGGAGCAGTCATGACGTCCACTCAGCAGGTGGAGCGCGGCCGGACCGTCGCCGTGACGGCCGCACTGAACGCGACGGCGGCGGCCAACCGCGCGACCCTGGCGGCCGCGCTCGACGGGCTCGCCCCCGCCGCCCGCCGCCCCGGCGTGGAGGGGCCGGTCGTTCCGCTGCCGGACGCCGCCGCCCAGGCGCTCGCCGTCCTGGCGGCCCTCGGCCCCGCGCTGGGGATCGAGGTGCCGACTGAACTGCCCGCCGCGGTGCGCACGGCCCGCGACCCGCTCGTCGCACTGCTGCGGCGGCTGGGCGTGCGCTGGCGACAGGTCACCCTGCCGGCGGCCGCGGACGGCCAGGGTGATCCCGGCGGCACCGCCGGTGTGATGATCGCGTTCGCCTCCGACGACGGCCGCCCGCTGGCCCTCGTGCCGCGCGGCCGCGGTCACCGGCTGTACGACCCGGCGGTCCGGGGGCGGCGGGCGGGGAAGGCGCCGCCAGGCGCCCGCCTGCTCGCGTCAGGCGCTGCTGCTCTACCGGCCGCTGCCGCCCGGCACCCCGACACCCGGCTCGCTGCTGCGCTTCGCGCTCGGCGCCCCCGGCACCCGGCGCGACCTGGCGGTCCTGGCGGGCACTGGGCTGCTCACCGCCGTCCTGACCCTGCTCGTGCCGCTGAGCGCCGGGCTGCTCATGCCGCGCCTGCTGGCCGCCGACGGCCACCCGTTGCGCTGGCTGGCGCTGCTGCTCGGCGCGGCCTCCGCGGCGGGGTTGCTGCTCCTGCTGGTCCGCAACACCGCCGCCGTGCGGCTGACCGGGCGGATCCAGGCGGCGCTGGAGCCGGCCGTCTGGGATCGGCTGCTCACCCATGACGCCCGGTTCTTCCGGGACTTCTCCACCGGCGACCTCGTGCACCGGGCCAACGCGGTGGCCGAGGCACGCCAGGCCCTGTCGGAGGTGCTGGTCTCCGCGGTGCTGGGAGCGTTCTTCTCCCTGTCGGGGCTCCTCCTGCTGCTCACCGTGGACCTGCGGCTCGGCGGGGTGCTGCTGCTCGCCGCGGTCGCGGCCGTCACCGTCCTGCTGCTGCTGGGACGGCGCAGGCAGCGCTATGAATCCGAGGTGTACGCGCTGCACGGCCGGTTGCACGGCGTGCTGTACGGGCTGCTGCTGGGCATCGACAAGCTCCAGACGGCCGGCCGCGAGATCCAGGCCTTCGCCCGCTGGGCCGGCCCCTTCGCCCGGCAGAAGCACGCGGACGCCGCCGCCATGCGCGCCGACGCCGCCTCGGGCGCCGTCACCGCAGCCCTGCAGCCACTGCTGCTCGCGGTGCTGCTGGCGGCTGCCGCCGCCGGAGGCACCGGGAGCGTGTCCGCGGGGCATCTGATGGCGGCCGGTATCGCGGCGGGTCAGGTGGCGCTGGCGCTCGGCCAGCTGACCCACGCGGCGGCCACCGCGTACGGCATCGCGCCGGTGCTCGACCGGCTGCGGCCGGTGCTCGCGGCGCCGGCCGTCCCCGACTCAGGGCCGCACCGCCGCGATCCGGGCGTGCTGGGGGGCGCGGTCGCCCTCGAAGAGGTGACCTTCCGCTACCCGGGCGCGGCGGTGCCGGCCCTGGACCGGATCAGCCTGCGGGCCGACGCGGGCGAGTTCGTCGCCGTCGTCGGACCGTCGGGCGCCGGAAAGTCGACACTGATCCGGCTGATCCTGGGGTTCGACACCCCCGAGTCCGGCACCGTGCGCCACGACGGACAGGATCTCGCCACTCTCGACCTGCGCCTGGTGCGGGGCCAGTTGGGAACCGTCCTGCAGAACGGCCGGACGCTGCGCGGCAACCTGCTGGAGAACCTGGCGGGCACCGACCCCGACGTCACCGAGGACGACGTCTGGGCCGCCGCGGAACAGGCCGGCATCGCCGCGGAACTCCGGGCCCTGCCGCTCGGCCTCGGCACCCGCATCGGGGAGGACGCCCAAGGGTTCTCCGGCGGCCAGATCCAGCGCATCCTGCTCGCCCGCGCGCTGGTACGGCGCCCGGCCGTGCTGCTGCTCGACGAGGCGACCTCCGCCCTCGACAACGCCACCCAGACCCACGTCGCCGACGCGGTGGCCGCCCTCGCCACCACCCGCGTCGTCATCGCCCACCGGCTCAGCACCATCCGCCGGGCCGACCGCATCCACGTCCTGGACGCCGGGCGGGTCACCGCCTCGGGGACCTACGACGAACTGCTCGACCACGACCCCCTGTTCACCCGCCTCGTCCGACCCCAGGAGATCTGAGATGACGCTCGACCTGCAGGCCTGGCTCACCACCCCCGCCGTGCCGGGACCGGCCACCGGGTCCCCGGCGGGCGACGGCACGCTCCTGCCCGGCGTCCCGCGCGGCGACGACCGGCTGCGCGCGGTGATCGCCCTGGCCGCCTCCTTCCCGGAACGCGCGGCCGCCGGCTCCCCACCGGCTGACGGGCGGCCGCCCGTCTTCACCGCCGCCGAGGACGAGCAGCACAGTCGCTCCACGGCCGTCGCGGGCTGGCTGCGGCGCGCGGCGGGCGAACCCGCGGCGGCCGGGGTCCTGCTGGACCACCTGGCGTCCACCGGCCGCGAACTCGGCGAGGGGCTGCGGCCCGTCGCCCTGCGCGACCCGTCGGTCGTCCCGGACTGGGCGCACGCCCTGATCGGCTTCCTGCGCGCCCAGCCGGCCGCCCCCACCACCGCGACCACCGCACCCGGCGCGATCACCGCCTCCTTCCGCACCGCCGCCGGGGCCCTGCTGCCCTACGACGCGACAGGGGCCGGGAACACCGCGTCCGTGCTCGGCGTCCAGGTGCTCGACTCCGCGAAGGCCGACCTGGCCGAGACCCTCGTACGGCGGCTGACCGAGGCGCTGGACCTGCCGATGCGCTACGAGGTCCAGTCGTCGTCCGCGCACCCCGGCGGCGGCGACTGGGACGCGCAGGGCGGCCCGGACGCCTCCCAGGAGGGCTGGCTGGCCCGGCTGGAGCGGCTGCCCGCGCTCGCCTTCCTCGTCGGCACCGTCTGCCGTCACTGGCAGCACGTCTACACCGAAATGTTCGCCCGGCTCGCCTCCGACCGCGACCTGCTGCGCGCCCGCATGTGGGACGGCACGGACCCGGGCGCTCTGGCCGCCGTGCACGGTGACGCGGGCGACCGCCACGCGGGCGGACGGTCCGTCGCCCTGCTGTACTTCGCGGACGGCCAGGGCGTGGTCTACAAGCCGAAGGACCTGCGGCACGCCACCGCCTACATGGACCTGGTGCGCGACCTGAACGGGGCGGGCCTGTCACCCGCCCTGCACGTCCGCACCGTGCTGGTGCGCAGCGACCGCAGCGCGCCGGACGGTGTCGTCACCGCTGGTTCCGGTGAGCACGCGCCCGACCACGGCGACGCCTACGGCTGGGAGGAGCTCGTCCCGGCCCTGCCGTGCACCGACCGCGACGGCTTCGCCCGCTTCTACCGCCGGCTCGGGATGACCGTCCGGCTGGTGCAGCTGCTCGAAGGCCGCGACCTGTGGTCGGACAACCTGCTGGCGAGCGGCGAGTACCCGGTCATCACGGACCTGGAATGCCTGCTCTACCCGCGGGTGCAGACCCCACCGGCGCTGCCCGCGGGGCAGGGCGGGCTGCTGGACGTCCTGGAGTCCACCGTCGTGCGCACGGCCATGGCCGTGCAGCCGTGGGTGCCGTCCAAGGACCGCCCGGTGGTGGACATCGGGTGCCTGTCGCGCGCCGACGACCTGGAGATCGAACCCGGCAAGCCCGCCCTGCCGCTGCCGCCGTACCGGCCGGTGCACGACGGGGAGAAGGCCGACCCGTGGGAGTACACGGACGAGGTCGTCGCCGGCTACCGCGACATGCACCGCACGCTCGCCGGGATGCGGGAGCGGCTGGCGGCCACCGACGGCCCGCTGGCCGGCTTCAAGGGTGTTTGGGTGCGTTACATCTGGCGGCACACGTGGGACGGCTACAAGATCCTGCGGACCTCGACGAGCCCGCTGGCCCTGTCCGACGGCGCCACCCGCGAGACGGTGATCGCCGGCGCGCTGCGCGGCGCCGTGGCCGCCCGCGCGGGCGACAGCGCCCGCGGCGACCTGCTGGAGGTGGTACTCAGCGAACTCGACTCCTACCGCGTCCTGGACATCCCGTTCTTCCGCTCGATGACCACGTCGTCCTCGGTGTTCACCGCGCAGGGGCACGAGATCCCGCACCACTTCCAGAGCACCGCCTGGGACCGGCTGCACGCCCGGATCACCGAACTCGACCGCTTCGACCTGGATCTGCACACCGCGGTCCTGTCCGGTTGCGTCGACGCGGCCCGGTCCGGCACGCAGCTCCCCGCGGCCGCTCCCGCCCGCACACGGACCGCGCTGTCCGTACCGACCGCCGGTGAACTCCTCGACCAGGCCGTGCGGCTGGGCGACCAGATGCTCGCCGACCGGCAGCGCACCCCTGCGGGCGGCGGCTGGATCGGGTTGAGCTGGTACCCGGCGACCGGGCTGCGCCAGGTCGAGGTGCTCAGCGGCGTCGACCTCGTCACCAGCGGCGTCGGCGTGGCGCTCTTCCTCGCCGAGCTCTGGTCGGCGACCGGGTCGCCGCGCTTCCGGCAGGCGGCGCACGAGACGCTGTGGGCCGCGGCCGCCCTCATCGACCCGCGCCACCCGGCCTCCTTCGGCTTCGCCCGCGACACCCGGCTGGCCTCGGGGGTCCCGGTGCCCGGCGGCCTCGCCGGCCCCGGCTCCCTCATCCACGCCCTGGCCCGCGGCGCCGAGTCCCTCGCCGAGCCCGCGTTCCTCGACGTGGCGCGGGCGCTGGTGCCGGGAGCGGCCGCCCTCGCGGCGGCGCCGGCCGGCCGGTCCTCGGCCCGGGACGCCGACCGGCTCCCGTACCAGGACGGCCCGTTGGGGACGGCTGGACTCCTGCTGAACCTGCTGCGGCTGCGCCGTTCCACGGGCGCCGGCCCGGCGGGCGCGGCCGGCGACGCCGACGCGGCCATCCGCGACCTCGCGGAAGCCGCCCGGCAGGCTCTGGCGGCCGACGCCCCGACCGGTCGCCGCACCAGCCCGGCGACCTTCCTCGACCTGGTGCCGACCGGTGCCGACAGCATCGCCGCGGCCCTCGCCCGTACCGTCGCGGAAGCGCCCGGCCTGCTGGCCGACCCCGACGCCGCCCGCGCGCTGCTGCGAGCGCACCGGTTCACGACGACCACCCGCGGCGGGCGCCTCGCCTGCCTGGACACCGCCGTCTCGCTGGGCACCGGCGCCGTGCACCCCGGCGACCTCGCCGGGCTCACCCCGCCCGTCACCGCCGCCGAGGTCGCGGCGCTGGGCACCCGTGAACTGGTGGCCGCCGCCGGCGAGGCCCTGACCTCGGCCGAGGCCGGACTGCTGCACACCCTGGACGACGACCTCGGCGGTACCGCCGCCGCGGCGCTGGTGCCGGGACCGTTCTTCGACGGCCGGGAAGCGGCCGGCGTCCTCGTCGCCGAACTGCTGCGCCGCCGCCGGGACACCGGCAGCTGGTTCGGGGACCGCGCCGCCGACGACCGCGTCAACCTCGGCGCGCTGGACGGAGGTGCCGCCGTCGGCCTCCTGCTGCTGCGGCTGATCGACCCGGCCACCGCCCCGCTCGCCACCCTGCGCTGAGCCCGGCCGCCCGACCACCTACGGATACGGATTACGGAGTCACCATGACCAGTACCCGGCCGACGCCCGGCATCGGCTTCAAGCGGCACTACACCCCCTACGTCGTGGACGGCGAAGCCGTCTACCTGGTGTCCGAGCGCGGCGTCAGCGTCGTCAACGGCGCGCTGGCCGAACGGCTGGCGCCGCTCCTGGACGGCACGAGGAGCGCCCTCGAGATCGGCGCGGAACTGGCGCCGACGGTGCCCGCCGACCGGGTCACCACGGCCCTGGACCGGCTCGTCGCCGGTGGCTGGGCCGCGGCGTCCGACCCGGCGACCGACCCGGCCGCCGCCGGATTCTTCGAGATGGCGGGCCGCGACGGCGACACGGCCGTCGCCGCCCTGCGGGACGCCCGGGTGCGGGTGGAGGTCTACGGAAAGGTGGCGCCGGAACCGTTCGTCGCGGCGCTGCGCGCGGCCGGCGCCGCGCACGTGGAACTCGGACCGGCGGACGGAGACGCCACCGGCGCCGACCTCGTCGTCGCGCTGACCGACGACTACCTCAACCCCGGCCTGGCCGCCCGCAACGCGGCCGCCCTCGCGTCCGGCACCCCGTGGATGCTCGCCCGGCCGGTCGGCTCGATCGTCTGGGTGGGACCGGTCTTCGTCCCGGACGCGCCCCCGTCCGCCGACACCGCGGAGCCCGTCGCGGGAACCGGCTGCTGGGAGTGCCTCGCGCACCGGCTCTCCGCCAATCGCCAGTCGCTCAGCTACCTCCAGCACCGGCTGGGCCGGGACCAGCCGGTCCCGACCGTCGGCGCGCACCTGGCGCCCACCGCCGCCATCGGGGTGCAGCTGGCCGCGCTGGAGGCCGCCAAGTGGGCCGCGGGCGTCCGCCCGGAGAAGGCCCAGGTGCTGACGTTCGACACCGTGCTCGCCGAAGCCGAACGCCACGAGCTGGTCCGCCGCCCGCAGTGCCCGTCCTGCGGCGACGCCGCGACGATGGAGCGCCGCCAGCTGGCACCGGTGCGCTTCGAGAGCCGCGCCAAGGCGTTCACCGCCGACGGCGGCCACCGGTCCTCCTCGCCCGAGGACATGCTGCTGAAGTACCGGCCGCAGCTCAGCCCGGTCACCGGTGTGGTGACCACCCTGGTGCCCGCCGAGCGGACCCCCGGCGGCCTGCGCGTCTACGTCGCGGGCCAGAACCTCGCCCGCCAGGTCGGCGACCTGCGCCAGCTCCGCACGGGGCTCCGCAGCATCAGCTGCGGCAAGGGGCGCACGGACTCGCAGGCGCGGGCGAGCGCCATGGGCGAGGCGATGGAACGCTACTCCGGGGTGTTCCAGGGCGACGAGGCACGCCGCACCGCGAGTTACGAGCAGCTCGGCGAGCAGGCCGTGCACCCGTCGACCAGTCTGCTCTTCAGCGACCGGCAGTTCGCTGAGCGGGAGCTGTGGAACGCGAAGAAGTCGATGTTCAACACGGTGCCCGAGCGGTTCCGCGAGGACGCCGTCATCGAGTGGTCGCCCGCCTGGTCGCTGACGTCGCAGCGCACCCGCTGGCTGCCGACCATGTCGCTGTACTACGGATACCGGCACAACGGCCCGTTCTTCGCCATGGGCGACTCCAACGGGGCCGCCGCGGGTACCTCGTTCGAGGACGCGACGCTGCAGGGCTTCCTGGAGCTCGTGGAACGCGACGCGGTCGCCCTGTGGTGGTACAACCGCGTCCAGCGCCCGGCCGTCGACCTGGACTCGTTCGGCGACCCGTACATCGACCGGATGCGCGAGGTCTACGCGGGCCTGAACCGGGAGATGTGGGCCCTGGACCTGACGGCCGATTTCGGGATCCCGGTGGTCGGCGCGTTCTCCCGGCGGACCGACAAGCCGGCCGAGGACATCCTGATCGCCTTCGGCGCCCACCTGGACCCGCACATCGCGCTGACCCGGGCCCTGACCGAGATGAACCAGTTCCTGTCACCGGTGGCCGACGCCGGACCCGGGGAGACGGCGTACTCCGGCGCCGACCACGAGCAGAAGGCCTGGTGGACGAGTGCCACGCTGGCCAACCAGCCCCACCTCAAGCCCCTCGACGGCCACGCGCCCGCCACGGCCGGCCGCTGGGACCCGCTGGCCGCCGACGACCTGCGCACGGACCTGGAGACGGTGCAGCGCCTGGTGGCGGAGCACGGCATGGAGATGCTGGTGCTGGACCAGACCCGCCCCGACGTGGGGCTGCCCGTCGCCAAGGTGATCGTCCCCGGGATGCGGCACTTCTGGGCCCGCTTCGCGCCCGGCCGGCTCTACGACGTTCCCGTGCGGCTGGGATGGAAGGCCGCGCCCACCGCGGAAGCCGACCTCAACCCCACCGCCATCTTCATCTGACCGCAGGACGGAAGGCGCGCCATGACCATCACAGAACAGCCGCTGACCACCGCCGCAGCAGAACTGTCGCGGGTGCGACGGATGCTGACGCTCCGCCAGGACGTGAAGGTGGCGGCCGAGGGTGACGACGTGGAACTCACCCACCCCTGGGGCCGCCAGCGCGTCCACGCGCTCGGCGCTCCGACCGTGCGCCGGCTGCTGGCGCTGGGCGCCGGCCCGGTCGACGCCGACGCGCTGGCCGGGGACCGCGATGCCGCCCGGCTGCTGAGCCTGCTGGGACGCTTCCCCTATCTGGTGACCAGCATCCTCGACGACCCGCTGACCGGGCCGCTGGCCACCGCCGTGCCGATCGCCCGCTCGGCGTCCACGCCCGGGGCGCCGGACCTGGGCGGCACGCCCGTGGTGCTGTCCCGGTTCGCGTACCTGCGCAGGCTGCCCGACGGACCCACCGACGGCGGCGGGGGCGCGATCGGTCAGGGCTGCGTCATGGAGTCCCCGCTGGCGCCCTACCGGGTGACACTGCACCTGCCCGCCGCGGCGGCGTTCGTCGCGGCCCTGACCACGCCGCGCACCGTGGCGGAGGCCGCCGCGCTGGCCGGGCTGCCCGAGCAGTCGGGCGCCGCGCTCGCGGCGCTGTTGGCGGGGACCGGGTTCATGGAGCCGGCCGGGGGCACGGCGGCCGACGCCGGTCCGGCGCTCCCGGCGGCGGACCCGCCGCTGTGGGACTTCCACGACCTGCTCTTCCACTCCCGCAGCCGGGCCGGCCGGCACGACTACACCAGCGGCGGCGTCTTCGCCCACCAGGACGTACCGCACCCGCCGGCCCTGCCGGGCGCGGGCAGCAACGAGGACGAGCCGGGCATCGACCTGCCGGTGCCGGACTGGGACGAGGTGACCGCCCGGGACCCGCGGCTCACCGAGGTGCTGGAGGGGCGCCGCTCGATCCGCACCTACGCGGGAGACCCCGGTGACGCTGGAGCAGCTCGCCGAACTGCTCTACCGGGCCGCCCGGGTGCGGCAGGTGATCCCGCGCGACCCTTCGCACCCGAACTCGTACGACGCGATCGACCGCCCCTACCCGGCCGGCGGCGCCACGGGCGAGCTGGAGATCTACCTGTCGGTCGCCGCCTGCGAGGGGCTGCCGACCGGGGTCTACCGCTATGACGCGGCCGCCCACCGACTGCAGCCGCGCCGTTGGCACGGCGCGGCTGACGAGGCGGCGTTCAGGGAACTGCTGACGGCCGCCTGGCGGGCGACCAACTGCACGGTGAACCCACAGGTGCTGCTGACGGTGACCTCGCGGTTCGGCCGGCTGTCGTGGAAGTACAGCCAGATCGCGTACGCGCTGACGCTCAAGCACGTGGGAGTGCTCTACCAGACCCTGTACCTGGTGGCGACGGCGATGGGCCTGGCACCGTGCGGACTCGGTTCCGGCGACACCGACGCGGCGGCGCGCGCCCTGGGTCTGGACTGGACGTCGGAGTCCTCGGTGGGGGAGTTCCTGATCGGCAGCCGCCCGGCGTCGGGTTCCGGCAGCCTGCCGCAGGGCTTCTGCGACATTGTCGACACGATGCGGGAGCAGGGCTGAGCGGGGGAGGGCCGACGAGGCGGCCCTACAACCAGTCGTTCTCGCGGGCGATCCGTATGGCGTCGCACCGGTTCCTGGCGCCGGTCCTGGCGATGGCGGACGACACGTAGTTGCGCACGGTCCCCGGCGACAGGGACAGCTGGTTCGCGACCTCGCCGATGGTGCTGCCGGCGGCCACCAGCCGCAGGACCGCGAGTTCCCTGCGGGTGGGTGTGTCGGGGCCCGGCCGGATCGCCACCAGTACCAGCTCCGGGTCGAAGACCCGTCGTCCCGCGGCGAGTTCGCGGACCGTGCCGATGAGCCGTTCGGGCCGTACGTCCTTGCGGAGCATGCCGTGCACACCGTCGGCGTAGGCGCGCTGCACCTCGTCGGCGCGGGGCGCCGCACCGAGCAGCAGGACGGCGGTGCGCGGGGAGAGCGTCCGGATCAGCTCGGCGGTGCGCAGTCCGCCCGCTCCCGGCACGTCGAGATCGACGACCGCCAGGTCGGGCCGGCCCCCGGCGGCCTGGGCCACGGCGCTGTCCGCGTCGCACGCCTCGGAGCAGACGGTGAGGTCCGGTTCGCGGTCCAGCAGGGCGCTCAGGCCGGAACGGAAGAGGTGGTGCCCGTCGGCGAGCAGGACGCTGGTGGTCGTGGTCGTCGTCGTGGCCGCCGACGTCGGGGCGGGCGGGAGGTCCTGTGGTCGGTCGAGTGCCGTGGTCATGTGTCCCGTACTCCCTTCGTCCCCGGATGCGAACCGCCGCTCAGCCCCAGCCCCAGGTGTCCGGGTTCGTCGGGTCGGGCGTGACCGGCGGGTGGGTGGGCGCCGGGGTGGGAGTCGGTGCCGGCGTGGGACCGTCGGCCACGACGCTGACGGAGTGGGCAGGAGCGGTGGCGGGGGACGCGGCGCCCAGGGAGCTCCCCACGGAGACGGACGCACCGAGGATGACAGCGACAGAGGCGATGGATACCGCGAGCTTGCGCATAGGAATGCCCGAGCCTTCCGTTCGTGGGGATCCCGGACTCCCGCCGGGGTCATGGAAACCGGTGCGAAACCGGCTGGTGGTGCTGGTGTTTCCCGCTTCGGATGGTCCGGCTGCCGTGCCGTTCTTCCGACACCATGAGAGTGGCCCGCGGATGACCCGGCTGTCTGTAGCCGGAGCTGTCACCAAGGTGCACTGGCACTCTCGGGCCAGCTGCGGCCGCCGGACGCGACGTTCGAACGACCCCGACGCCTCAACGACCCCTGGCATCACCGCCACCCCATGAACACCACTCGCCCCATGCGCCCGTGCCGACTTCCCCACCGCGGCCTGTCAATGGCGCATGGCAGGAAGGTGACACCGCCGGTGGAAGGGGGGTGCGGGAGCGGTAGAAGGGGTTCCCCTTACAACCTTCTGAACTGCGTCTTTACCGCGCGCCCGCGGGCGGGTCGCGATCGATATGTCCGCGCACCCCGTCCGGCCACGCGTTTTCCCCAGAATCGGAGCATCCGAAGCCCTCACCTAAGGTTGCTGTACGGCTACGCTGACGCCCTGAGTCGTGGTCGAACACCTTCAGCGGGGTGTTCCTCGACGGCGTTTTTGTCACGGGCGGGTGCGTCGAAAGCTGACCACCCAGGGGAGCTCGGGGGGTACCAGTTGAGTGAACGGCTAGTTCTTGACGCGGTGGCCGAGGGGGTCTATCGGACGATGCTCATGCATCCCGAGTTAGACATCCCCGACGTGGCCGATCTGCTGGAGCAGTCGGTGGAAGCCATACGCGGTTCGCTGGACCAGCTCGCCGACCTCGCGCTGGTCCGCCCGGCAGGACCGGCCGGGCGCTGGCGCGCCGTCAATCCCGAGCTGGGGCTCGCCGCCATGCTCGCCCGTCAGGAGGCGGAAGCCCAGCGCCGACAGAACGAGATGGACCGCAGTCGCCACGCGATGGCCAGCCTGATCACCGAGTTCGCGACGACGCGTCCGGCCAGCAGTTCCTCCGGCGTCGAGATCCTGTGCGACCTGGGCGAGGTCCGGGTCCGGCTGGAGGAGCTGGCGGCCGACGCGGCGGGGGAGGTGCTCTCCTTCGCACCCGGCGGGCCGCAGCCCGCGCATGTCATGGAGGCCAGCCGCGACCTGGACCAGGAGACGCTCGACCGCGGCGTGCGGATGCGGACCGTCTACCTCGACAGCGTCCGCAACGACCCCGCCACCGTGCAGTACGCGCGCTGGCTCAGCGAGTTGGGCGGCAGCGTCAGGACCACGCCGACGCTGCCGCTGCGCATGATCATCGTCGACGGCAGGACGGCCGTCGTCCCCGTCGATCCCGAGGACCCGCGCAAGGGCGCGGTGCTGCTGCACAGCCCTGGTGTCATCGCGGCGCTGCGGGCCCTGTTCGAGCAGGTGTGGGACCAGGCGCGGGCGCTCGGCGAGACGCCGACCCGCGACCCCTCCGGACTCACCGTCCAGGAGCGCCAGTTGCTGCGGCTGCTCGCGTGCGGGCTCACCGACGAACGGGCCGCACAGCGGCTGGGCGTCTCGCTGCGCACGATCCGCCGGATGATGGCGGACCTCATGACCCGCGTCGACGCGCGCAGCCGCTTCCAGGCCGGCGTGCAGATCGCCGCGATGGGCTGGCTCGGCGCCCGAGCCCCCGCGCCGCTCGGTGTCAACATCAACGCGGTGCCCGTGGAGTGACGGTGGGGGAGCGCGGCCGGCGCTGCCGCGGCGGAACTGCCGCCGCCGACCGCCGGGAACGAACGACGGCGCCGGTCAGCGCGTCAGCGGGCGTCCGCACCGCAGGTTCCACCGGCCGGCGCGGCCGGTCAGCTCGGTGACCGTCAGCGGCAGGACGTCCAGGCGCCAGAACGCCTGCGGCGGGAGGCCGAGGGCGTGGACCAGGGCCGCGCGTACGACCGCGGGCTCCACGACGGCGAGCACCCGCCCGCCGTCCGGCGCCCGGTCGTCCAGCCAGCCGCCGACCCGGCCGCACAGCTCCGCCAGCGCCTCGCCGCCGTGCGGGGCCGCGGCGGGGTCCGACAGCCAGCGGGCCACGCCCTCCGGTTCGGCGGCCGAGACCTCGTCCAGCCGGAGCCCCCGCCAGCGGCCCAAGTCCCAGTCCCGCAGCGGCTGCTGCACCTCCGTTGTGAGGCCGAGGAGTTCCGCGGTCCGGCGGCAGCGCGCCGAGGAGGCGGTCGAGTACGCGCCGGCGCCCGGCAGTTCGGGCGCCGCCGCCCGCGCCCGTTCCTCTCCGGCGCCGGTCAACGGGCTGGTTCCGTCGTCGAACCGCGCCTGCCCGAAGGCCTCGCTCTCCGCCGAAGAGACCAAGAACACACGCACCGTCATCCCCGCCACCCCTCCCTTGCCCCATCGGCCCCGCAATGGAACACATCGTCGCAGGTTGGCGCGTATCGCCTTGCGCACGGCCTTGGCCGCGGGTGTCGCTTCACGGTACGGTTCAGCCCGACACGACGACGGTGTGAACGGAAGCCCGGTGAGAATCCGGCACGGTCGCGCCACTGTGAACCCGGCCCAGCCCGGTAAGTCAGACCCGGCACCTTCGTCATCAGCACCACCAAGTGGGACGCGTGTTCCCGAGGAGGCACTGCCATGGCCCAGTCCGCTGCACCCGCGGCCGCCAGTCCGGCCCTTCCCGTCACCCCGCTGCCGCTGAAGGCGATCCTGCCCTGGGCAGTGTTCTTCGGCGTGTTGGCGCTCGTCCTGATCTACTTCGTCGGTGCGGAGCAGGGCGCCACGTCCCTGGTCGCCGGAACGGACGTTCACGAGTGGGTCCACGACGGACGCCACCTGCTCGGCTTCCCCTGCCACTGATCGGAAGCCGCACCGATGAACTCCACCACAGTGCGCTCCCTGCTGGTCCGGGGGATGCTCGCCGGGCTCGTCGCGGGCCTGTTGGCCCTCGTCGTCGCCTACTTCCTGGGCGAACCGAGGATCGACGCGGCCATCGCCTACGAGGACTCCCACTCCCACGAACACGAGATGGAGATCGTCAGTCGCTCCCTGCAGTCCACCGCGGGACTGGCGACCGGCGTGCTGATTTTCGGCGTCTCGCTGGGCGGGATCGCGGCCCTCGCGTTCTGCTTCGCCCTGGGCCGCGTCGGCCGCTTCACGCCGCGGGCCACCGCCGCGCTCATCTCGGGCGCGGCGCTCCTCACCGTCTACCTGGTGCCGTTCCTGAAGTACCCGGCCAACCCGCCGTCGGTCGGTGACCCGGACACCATCGGCAAACGCACCACCCTGTACTTCCTCATGATCGCGCTGAGCGTGCTGCTCGGGGTGGCCGCCGTCATCCTCGGCAAGCGCCTCGCACCGCGCCTGGGTGCCTGGTACGCCAGTGTCACGGCCGGCGGCGCGTACGTGCTCGCCATCGGGCTGGCGTACGCGTTCCTGCCCACGATCAACGAAGTACCCGCGGACTTCTCGCCCAGCCTGCTGTGGCAGTTCCGCGTGTCCGCCGTGGCCATCCAGCTCACCCTGTGGACCGCCTTCGCCCTGGCGTTCGGCTACCTCGCCGAGCGCGTGCTCCTTCCCCGGCCCGCTGGGAGCGCGGTCTCGGAAGCGAACAGCGACAGCGACACGGCGGCCCGGACGGCCGCCTCCACCGGCTGACACCGACCGACACGACCACAGCCCGCCGGGGTCATCCCGGCGGGCCGCGGTCGCGCCGTGCCGCAGGCCGGCACGGCGCCGAAGGAGTGCGTGTGACCCTCCCGTTCAGCGGGCCGTACGCGACACGGCCCTGCACCCTGGTGGTCTGCCGGGGGTGCTGCTGCGGCAACGCGAGCAAGCACCCGGGCACCGACCACCAGCGGCAGTTGGACCGGCTGAGCGCCGCGGCGGCCGCTTCCGGCGGCCGTCTCGCACTGCGCACCACCGACTGCCTCGGGCCCTGTGACCAGGCGAACATCGTGGTCGTCCAGCCGTCCGCCGCGGGCCGCCGCAAGGGCGGCCGGGCCGTGTGGATCGGCTTCGCCACCGACGACGGCTCCACCGACGACATCCTCGCCTGGGTGGCCTCGGGCGGCCCCGGCGAGACCGACCCGCCCGCCACCCTCGCCCTCCAGATCGTGACCCCGCGCCGAGCCACCCCGTCGCGCGGGGGCCGCTGAGCGCCGTTGTCGAGCCGGGCATCCCGATAGGCCGAGTACTGGGCCGCCCGGACCACCGGGGCATGCCCAGCCGCGCGGCGCTGATCCACTCTCCCGGCCTGCCCCTACGCTCACCCGCGTGGCGAGAATCGTGGATGCCGTCAAACGGCTGGTCATCGGCCCGGCGTTGCCGAGCGAAGGGCTGCAGGAGACGCTGCTGCCCAAGCGGCTGGCACTGCCGATCTTCGCGTCGGACCCGCTGTCGTCGGTCGCGTACGCAACGCAGGAGATCCTGCTGGTGCTCACCCTCGGCGGGCTGGCGTATCTGCACCTGACCACGTGGGTGGCGATGGCGGTGGTCGGCCTGATGGCCGTCGTGGTGCTGTCCTACCGGCAGGTCGTGCACGCCTATCCGTCCGGCGGCGGGTCGTACGAGGTGGTCGCCACCAACCTCGGCTCGTCCGCCGGGCTGGTGGTGGCCGCGTCACTGCTCGTCGACTACGTGATGACGGTCGCGGTGTCGGTGGCCTCCGGCGTTGACAACATCATCTCCGCGGTCCCGTCCGTGAATGAGTACCGGACCGTGATGGCCGTCGCCTTCGTCGCGCTGCTGGCGGCGATCAACCTGCGGGGGACGAGGGAGTCGGGGCGGGCCTTCGCCGCGCCCACCTACCTGTTCATCGCGGGCGTGCTGATCATGTGCGCCACCGGGCTGTTCCGCTGGCTGGTGGGCGACGCGCCGGTGGCGGAGTCCGCCGCGTACGGCATCACCCCGGAACCGGGCGACACCAACCTCGCAGGATTCGCTCTGCTGATGCTGGGACTGCGCGCGTTCTCCAGCGGCTGCACCGCCCTCACGGGCGTCGAGGCCATCTCGAACGGGGTACCGGCCTTCCGCAAGCCCAAGTCCCGCAACGCCGCCACCACGATGACCGCGATGGGGTTGATCGCGGTCGTGATGTTCTCCGGCATCACCGCCCTCGCGATGATCGCCGACGTCCACATCACCGACGACACCTGCCGGCTGACCGGCGTCACCGGCGACTGCGCGTCCACCCCGCAGCGCACGGTCATCGCCCAGCTGGCCTCCGCGATCTTCGGCGGGGACCAAAGCTTCGGCTTCTTCTTCATCCAGGCCGCCACCGCGCTCGTCCTCGTCCTCGCGGCCAACACCGCGTTCAACGGGTTCCCGTTGCTGTCGTCGATCCTGGCGCAACACCGCTATCTGCCCCGTCAGCTGCACACCCGCGGCGACCGTCTCGCGTTCTCGAACGGCATCGTCGCGCTCGCCGTCGTCGCAGGCGCCTTGTTGTGGGCGTACCACGCGTCGGTCACGAGCCTCATCCACCTGTACATCCTGGGCGTCTTCACCTCCTTCACGCTCTCCCAGACCGGTATGGTCCGGCACTGGAACCGCGCACTGCGCACCGAGACCGACCCGGCGCTCCGCCGCAGGCACCGGACCGCGCGGGTGATCAACGGCGTCGGGGCGTTCGTCACCGGACTGGTGCTGGTGATCGTGCTGATCACCAAGTTCACCGAGGGCGCGTACCTGGCGGTGATCGCCGCGGTGTTCCTGTGGGTGAACATGCGCGCGATCCGGCGGCACTATGAGAGGACCGCCGCCGAACTGGAGGTCGACGAAGCGGCGCGGGAGCCGGCGCAACCCGTCCGCGTGCACGCCATCGTGCTGGTCTCCAAGATCCACAAGCCCACGCTGCGGGCCCTGGCCTACGCGCGCGCCTGCCGCCCCGACACCCTGGAAGCGCTGACCGTCGATGTCGACCGCGACGAGACGAAGGCGTTGCAGACCGCGTGGGACACCTTCGACGTGCAGGTGCCGCTCAAGACCCTGGCGTCGCCCTACCGGGAGATCACCCGCCCGGTGGTGGGATACGTACGTTCCCTGAACCGCGCCAGCCCGCGCGACATCGTCAGCGTCTTCATCCCCGAGTACGTCGTGGGGCACTGGTGGGAGAACGGACTGCACAACCAGTCCGCCCTGTGGCTGAAGAGCCGGCTGCTCTTCACCCCCGGGGTCATGGTCATCAGCGTGCCCTGGCAGCTCAGTTCGTCTGAGCTCAGACCGCACCGCCCGTCCCGCCGTGCCCCCGGATCCGTCCGCCGCGGCGAGCCCACCCCCGGGGCGGACACCAATGGTCACGGGGGGAATCCGGACGCCGAGCCGGAAGCGCGAGCGCGCCGCTGAGCTCCGCTTGCGCCGGTCAGCCCAGCGCCGCCAGTTGGCCGATCAGGCCCATCCGGGGCGAGATGCCCAGCCTGGTGTAGGCGTGGCTCAGGGGGTACTCGACCGTCTTGATGTCGAGGATCAGGTGCCGGGCGATCTGCCGTTGGTCAGGCCGGTGGCGGCCAGCCGCCCCCGGACCCCAGGGTGAGCGCGCGCCGTTCGCTCAGCGGACCGGTGCCGGACGGGCCCGGGGGCCGTCAGGAACGCTGGTGCGACGCCCTGTCGACCGAGGTGAAAGGGGGCGTGCGCGGCTCGGTACCGTCGGGGCCGGCGTCCAACCCGGCCCGTACGCGCCGGCGGACCCGCTCGACGGCGGGGGAGCCGACGAAGGCGTCCGAGACCTGCATGAGCCAGGCCGTCTCGGCCTCGACGCTCGCCCGGACCTTCGGTGGGACGTACCCCTCACAACCGCCGGGGGTGGAGCGGCGACCCGATCGCGCCGCCTCCAGGGCGGCGGCGATGGTCGCCGCCTCCACGATGGGCGCGAGCCGTTCCGAGGCCGCGTCGAGACCCGAGCCCTCCGCTTCGGCGGTCCAGGCCGCCACCTCCGGATGGAAGTACGGGCGCAGCGCCAGTTGCCCGTCCCGGATCTCGATGATGCGGCGGTACAGCGCGAACCGGGCACCGAGCGGCAGCATGAAGCCCAGCCGCAGGGCGGGCCCGGTCAGCGATGTCTCCGGCAGCGCGGCATGCATCGCGGTCCACAGCGGGCCGATCCGGCGGTAGCCGTGCCAGGCGCGCAGCCAGCCGGCCGGCGTGGGCAGCTCCCGCCCGACCGGCATCCGTTGCCGCAAGCCCGCGGCGGCGTCCTGCGCCGCGCTCCAGGGCGGGCCGATCCAGCGCAGGCCGCGCCAGGAGCGCAGCCGGGCCGGCGCCCGCCGGACCCGGGCCGCCACGGGCGGCCACCAGGACGAGGATGTCGTCCCGCCCAGGCCCAGCGTGAGGCAGACCAGGGCGGCCAGCGCCGAGACCGTGCTCTCGCAGCCGTCCTCACGGCCGGTGGCCAGCGCGGAGAACACATCGCCCAGACTCCACAGCGTCCACAGCAGCCCCAGGCCCGCGCTCGCGGTGATCAGTCCGAGGCCGCCGCGCAGCCGCCGCGAGCGGATGTACCGGCTGTGGCGCCGGATCAGCACGATGAACACCGTCAGGCACCACGCGGTGTGCAGGGTGAGCAGGGTGTTGTACGCCGCCAGGAACCCCTCGCGCCCGGGGGCCGCGACCAGGTCGCGGCCGTCCCGGGTCACCCCGGCGCACACGTACGCGACGAGGCCGGCGACCATGACCACCGACGTGCCGGCGAGCTGGCGCCGGACGGCCTCGCGGCTGTGCGGCTCGGCCCCCGCCGAGCGCGCGACCAGCGCGAGGAACGCCATCGCCGCCAGGTTGCAGCACTGCCCGGCGGGCGCGGTCCACAGCGCGAAGGGCCCCGTCCGGCCCGCCAGCCGGGTGGTCGCGGGGGACAGGACGGCCAGCGAGGCCCCCATGGACACCGCGCAGCCGAACAGATGGCGCACGGGAGCGCCGGTCGAGGTGCCGCGGAGGGTGAGGAGCTTCCAGCAGACGCCCGCCAGAACGATCAAGCAGCCGGTCAGGGCCACCGCGTCGGTCACCTATCGGTCCCCGGGCCCGGAATCATCCGACCGGGAAGCGTGCGCAAGGGCCCGACGACCGCGGTGGTCCTGATCGGGGTGGCGCCGGCGAGCCCGACGAGCGGTCCGAGCCGGGCGAACGCCCCGGCGATGTCCAGGTCCTCGTCCGAAGGGAGCCAGGCGTCGCGCGCGCGCCTGACCTTGCGGGCCGGCCGGTGCAGGGCGAGCGAGGCGATGAGTTCGGCCTCCTGTTCCTGGACGTCGGAGTAGACGGTGCGCCCCAGCACGCGGCGGACCAGTTCGCCCGACAGATGGGGCAGGAGCACCCGGGACGCGGAGGAGCCGAGGTGGGCGACGCCGGCGTGGCCGCGCACGAGGTGACCCACCTCGTGCAGCAGGATGTGCTGTTGGTGCAGGGCGCTGGTGCTGGTGGGATAGCCGATGTAGTCGGCCCGGTCGGTCGTCACCAGCATGCCGCAGGGTGTGCACGCGTGCGGCGGCAAGGGGACCAGCACCAGCGGCCGCCCCCGTTGTTCCGCCAGCGCGTCGGTGAAGGCGGTGGCGTCGAACGGTCGTGGCAGCGGCAGTTCCGCCACCGTCCGCCGACATCGCCGCCATAACATCTTGTTCTGCTGTTCCGCGTAGTCCCCCATGAAACCCTCCCCGGGCAAGGCACACACAACGATCAGCAACCGCTCATGAGCGATATGAGCGATGAGCGATCCTATGCCCAGGGGTGGACGGGTGGATATCAGTCCGTGCGGCGCAATCCCGCCTCTCTGCGGGCGATGACCTCGATCATGTCGCTGATGGTGCCGAGGCCCTCGGGCGACAGGTTGACCGCGCGCAACGCCACCTCGCGTACTCCCGCGTCCCGCAGCGCCCCGAGGAGCTGCAGCTCCTGCGCGATCTGGGCGCTCTGCTGGTCGTCGAAGAAGTACATCGGGGGCACCTGAAAGAATTGCGCCAGCGCTTCGAGGTGCCGTTTGGTCGGATTATCCCTTCTGCCCGTGCGCAGTTGCCACAAGTAAGTGGCTGAAAAGCTCTCCCCGGTGGCCTCGCGGCACGCCCGCGCCACTTCCTCGTGGGTGTACGGCGTGTGGTCAGGGCCGCGGACGACATCGAACAGTCGGTCGATCTTGTCCGCGAGCGTCGGGGTGCCGGACGTCGGATCAGGCACCGCATACCTCCCTTGGTCGAGTGCCCTGCGTATCGCCTGTGGTGAGCGCGGGTGGAGAGCGCTCTGCGTCCTCCGCATCCTAGTTGGTGGCGCTCGAGTTCTGACCGCCCCTGCTGTGGAGACCGGGTGCATGTTCGCCGAGTTGTAAACCTGCTCTCAACTGGCCTGATCTGAACGGTTGTTGGCTGGTCAGAAAAGGCGACGTCCTGTCAGATGTACGCCGTGTCCGACTGTTGACGGCTGGGAACGACGCGTGCCAGCCTGTGAGCGGAGATGAATGGGAGAACAAACTCCATTCACATCAGTCTCCGCTCTGCGCGACATCCCACGGAAAAGGAGCACAACATGAAGAAGATCGTTGTTCGCAAGGCCGGGACCGTCCGTCTGACCTCCGCCGCGGCGTCCTGCTACTGCGGTGGCACGCCCGTCCTCGCCTGACCTCTTCCTTCCGAGCCGCGGCGGGCCGGTGCTGACCGGCCCGCCGCGGCTCGTGGAGCTCCCGCCGGTCCGGGCCACGGAGTCCGCGGCCCGGACCGGCACCTTCGCGGACCAGTGACAGTGAGGTAGAGATGGACGCCGCGGCAGTGGACCTCGACCGACCCCTGAGGCTGTACCCGCTGACCTTCCTCGAAGAAGGCGACGAGGTCACCGTGGGACGGGCCGACATCGATTCCTACGGCCTCTTCCCCGCCGACGGCGCCGCGCTGCTGCGCCGCCTGGAGACCGGGGAGACCCCGAACGACGCCGCCCGCTGGTACAGCACCCAGTACGGCGAGACCGTGGACATGGTGGAGTTCCTCGAGGTCCTGGAGGCCTTCGAGCTGCTCGTGCCGGACGGCGAAGAGGTCGTCGAGGCGGGCGCGGTGCGCTGGCAGGGGCTCGGCCGGGCGGTGTTCTCCCCGGTGGCCTGGGTGCTGTACGGACTGCTGTTCATCGCGGGCATCGTCGCGATGTTCCGCGAACCGGCCGTGGTCCCGACCTACCACAACATCTTCTTCACCACCTCGTCCCTGGTGGCACTCGCGCTGGGCAACGTCCTCGGCCAGGCGCCGTGGATCCTGCTGCACGAGTCCTACCACGCACTGGCCGGACGCAGACTGGGCCTCAACTCCTCCCTCAGCATCGGCCGGCGCTTCTACTACCTCGTCTTCCTGACCAAGCTGGACGGCCTCGTCGCCGTACCCCGGCGCAAGCGCTACCTGCCGATGCTCGCGGGCATGCTCGTCGACGTCCTGGTCGTCACCGGGCTGACGCTCGCCGCGGTGCCCCTGGTCTCGTCCGACGGCTTCGGCGGATTCATGGGCCGCTTCCTGCTCGCGATGGCCTTCGGCACCTTGCTCCGGTTCGCCTGGCAGTTCTACTTCTTCCTGCGCACCGATCTGTACTACCTCGCCATCACCGTCCTGGGCTGCAACGACCTGCAGACCGTCTCCAAGGGCATGCTGCAGAACCGGTTCTACGGCCTGATCGGGCGGCGCGACAAGCTCGTCGACCCGGAGACGTGGACCCCGCGCGACCGCGAGGTCGCCCGCTGGTACGTCTGGCTGATGGTCACCGGCTACGCCATCCTCACCGGACTGCTGGTCACCGCCGTGATCCCCGCCGCCATCCGGATCACCGAGATGGCCGTCAGGAAGCTCTTCTCCGACATCTCGCCGCTGAACGTCCTGGACGTGACCGTCTTCCTGGTCCTCAACTTCGGCGAGCTGATCCTCGCGGGCATCATCGCCGTCCGCGGCTACCGCCGCCGCACCATCGCCGCCCCCGCCAACTGACCCGACGGAACAGCAGCCCGACCGAACAGCAGCCCGACAGACCCGCAGAGGAGCAGTCCGCATGAACGAGGTTCTCCCCACTCACCACTGGGTTCGCGGCGGCCTGCGCAGGGACCGGGAGGCCGCCGTCGAGCGGCTCGGCCTGCCGGCAGGACCGGTCATGACCGTGGACGCGCACCGCGGACTGCGCGGACCGTACACCGCGGCCGGAACCCTCGTGCGCGCCATGGTCCCCGGCGTCCTGCTCCGCGACGGCAAGCTGGTCGAGCGCTACGACATCGAGCTGCTCTCCGCCGCGCCGGACCTCCGCTCCGTCGTCCCCAACTCCCGCGAGACGCTGACCTCCATGGCGCTCCCGGCGGAGCGCACCCGCTACTACGCCCGGCTGCGCACCACGCGCATCTCCAACGGCCTGGTGGAGTTCGTGCGCGACGGGCTGACCGCCGACGGGCCGCGTGTCCTGGTCGTGGAGAACGCCGACCAGGCCGAGACCACCGACCTGGAGTTCCTCACGACCCTGGTGCGACGGATCGACCCCGCGCTCCTGACCGTCGTCGTCTGCGGCGGCGCCACCGGACCCGTCGACGAAGCACTGCTCGCCGTCCTCGCCTCCCGCGCCCAGGTCACCGAGGTCCGCGAAGGCGCTCCGGCGGCGGCCGGGCCCGACGACGCGTGGGCCTACGTCGCCTCGGACTGCACCACCGACGAGCCGGCGCCGCGTGCGGCCTACGAGGCACTCGACCCCACGGAACGGGCGCTGCTGCACGACCGGCGCGCCGCCGAACTCGACGGACTGGACGACGAGTCGCTCCGGCTCGGCGCCATCGCCCACCACCTGGAACACGGCTCCGACCCCGGCGACGCGGGCGTGCGGGCGGTCTTCCACGCCATGGACCACAGCCTGTGCAACGGGTTCTACGAGGCGTGCGTCGACTACGGCCGGCGCGGGTTGGCGCTCGTCGACCCCAGAACGGAACACGACCGCTGGTGGGCCTTCACCAAGGGCGTGACGCTCTGCCTCTCCATCCTCGGCCGCACCTACGAGGCCGAGAAGCTGGACGACCAGGCCCGGCTGAACTCCGTGAAGCCCGCCGTCCACATGGCCGCCGCGTACAACACGGCCATGCTCTACACCCGGCACAACGACCCGGAGGACCGCGACGAGTTCAAGGCCAAGGCGTGGCTGAACTCCGCCATCGCCACCGCCTCACTGATCGAGAACCGTAGTGACCGGGCCTTCCAGAGCGCCTTCTACAAGAACGGCCTGGCCCTGGTGGAGGTCAACCTCGGCGAGCCGACCGAGGCTCTGCGCCTGGTCGACGAGGCGATCAGCAGCCTCGACGAGCTGCTCGGCCCGGACGAACATGTCCTGCACCGCTCGGTGCTGAAGAACAACCGGGCCCGCGTGTACCTCAGCCTGGGCCGGATCGAGGAGGCCCTCGCGGACTACGCGATCGTCATCCGGGAGGACCCCAACCACGCCGAGCACTACCTGGAGCGCGGCAACATCCTGCGCCGCCTGGGCCGCCCCGAAGAGGCGCTCGAGGACTACGCGCGGGCCATGCGGCTCTCCCCGCCGTTCCCGGAGATCTACTACAACCGCGGCGACCTGCGGCTCACCGAGGGCGACACCGAAGGCGCGCTCGCCGACTTCAGCTACGTCATCGAACTCGTCCCGGAGTTCACCGACGCGTACGTCAACCGGGCCGGCCTGCTGCTGGAGGCCGGCGAACTGGACGCGGCGGAGCGGGACGCGACCACCGGTCTCGGCCACGAGCCCGACAACCCTTATCTGCACGCGGTCCTGGGCCAGGTGCACGCGGAGCGCGAGGAGTTCGAGGCCGCCAAGGCCGCCTTCGACCGCGCGCTCGCCGTCGACCCGGACATGATCACGGCACTGTCCGGGCGCGCCGCCCTCGCGTACGACATGGGCGAACTCGACACCGCCGCCGTCGACCTCGGCCACGCGGTGGAACTGCAGCCGGACGACCCGGCCCTTCGCTACAACCGGGCCTTCGTCCACCAGGACACCGGTCGCTGGGACGAGGCCCTCGCCGACCTGGAGATCGCCGCGGGACTGGCACCGGAGGACCCGGACATCACCGAGGCGCTGGACACCTGCCGGCGCAAGGCGGCAGCCGCCCGATGACCGCTGACGGCGCGATGACGACGGACGGGCCGGTGACGGCGGACGGGCCGGTGCGCGAACAGCAGCGGCCGCTGCGGTCGGTGCTCGGCCGCTTCGCCACCGGCGTGGCGGTCGTCACCGCCGTCCGCCGGGGGCGCCCGGCCGGACTGACGGTGAACTCCTTCACCTCTCTGTCCCTCGACCCACCGCTGGTCCTGTGGTGCCTCAACCGCGCTTCCACCCACCGGGCGGCCTTCACCGCCGCCCCGCACTTCGCGGTCCACCTGCTCGGCGCCGACCAGCGCGAACTGGCGATCCGCTTCGCGGGCCCCGGTGACCGCTTCGACCGGCTCAGTACCCGGCCGGGACCGCACGGGGTGCCCCTCCTCGACGGCACGATCGGCACGCTGATCTGCCGCCGCGACCGCATCGTCCCCGCGGGTGACCATCTCGTCCTCATCGGCGAGGTACTCGACCACCACGCGGAGCCGGGCGCGCCGCTGCTCTTCCTCGACGGCCGTTTCCACCGCGGTCCCGCCCCTGAAACGACGTGAACGGGTAGCGACCGGCCGGTCGCCGACTAGAGTCGGATCACCGCGAGACGTCGTATTGCTGGTGGGTGAGCCAGTGCACAGTTCCGGGTCCTCGAGGCGACCCGGAAGGAGGGGTGCGTGCCCGGATGAGTAGCAGCTCCAACCGGTCGATGGGCGTGTGGGCCGAGGCAGAGCGGCAGCGGCAACGCCAGTCGGAGGCGCGTCAGCGGCAACAGCGCGCCGCCGAGCGGGAGCTCGCCCGCAGCAACCGCGAACAGCAGGTGGCGTACCGGCAGCGCCGTGACGCGGAGGCCATCCGGCTCACCGGGGAGCTGGAAGCACGGGTCGAGTCGCTGAGCCGGCTGCTCGCGGCGGGTTGCCGGGCACCGGCGTTCCGCACGACCGCCCTGCTGCGATCCGAGCAGGTGGAGCCGTTCGCCCCGGGCCCGCTCGCCGTTCCGGTCCCGATGCCGAACCCCGGTGCCTACCAGCCGGAGTCCAGTTGGGGGTTCGGTGCGCGGCGGGCGCAGGAGGAGGCGAGGTCCCGGTACGAGCGCGATCTGTCGGCGGCCAGGACCGCCGAGGAGCGGCGCCAGCAGCAACTGACCTCCTACGGGCGGCAGTACGACGAGTGGCGTGCCGGGCGGCTGGCGGAGATCCGGCGTCACAACGCCGGCATCGCGGAGAACGTGGCCGGGCTGCGCCGCGGGGACCCCGAGACGGTGGTGGAGTACTTCTCCGCGGCGCTGTACGCCTCCACTGCCTGGCCGGAGGGGTTCCCGCGCCAGGTGTCGTGCGCGTACGACCCGTCCGCCCGCCGGCTCGTCCTGAACTGGGAGCTGCCCGGGTACGACATCGTGCCCGCGGCCCGGTACGTGCGGTACCTGCCCTCCGTGGACCAGGACAAGGAGACGGCCAGGCCGGTGGGGCAGCGCCGGGCTCTCTACCGCGACGTGCTGGCGCAGTCCGTCCTGCTGGCGCTGCGCGAGCTGTTCGCGGCGGACGAGTTCGGCACGCTGGACTCGGTCACCCTCAACGGCTTCGTGGACGACCACGACCCTTCGACGGGGCTGCGGGCCCAGCTCTTCCTCGCCACGGTCGCGGCGGACCGCGAGGTCTTCGAACGGCTGAACCTGGTCCAGGTCAGCGCCGTGGACTGCCTCGTCGACGGCCTCGGGGGCAAGCTGTCCGCGCGCCCCGACCAGCGCACGGTGGTGCGGACCGGCACGGTGCCGGGAGACCTGGGCCGGGGCACGGTCTCGCACGGAGGCGGCGAGGACCCGGACCTCTTCGAGATGGACCCGATCGAGTTCGAGTCGCTGGTGGCGGAGCTGTTCCGGGCCCGGGGCATGCAGGCGGTCATGACGCAGCGCTCCAACGACGGCGGCGTCGATGTGGAGGCGCTGGACCCGGACCCCATCAGCGGCGGCACGATCATCGTGCAGGTGAAGCGCTACCGGCACACGGTGCCACCCACCGCTGTGCGCGACCTGTTCGGCACGGTGCAGGGGGCGGGGGCGAACAAGGGCGTGCTGGTGACCACCTCGAAGTTCGGTCCCGGCTCCTACACCTTCGCCGACGGCAAGCCGCTGACGCTGATCTCCGGTCCCGAGCTCGTCGAGCTGCTGGGACAGCACGGACTGCGCGGCCGGCTCGGCGGCGGTCCGGCGGCGGTGCCCGCTCAGCGGGCGGCTTCGCCGACCCCGGCGGCCGCCCCCGAACCCGAGTACAACCTGCTGGGGATGTCCTGGACCGGGAGTGTCGCACTGGATGTGTGCGCGCTGGTCTGCCAGGGGAACCGCGTGCTCAGCGATGACCACTTCGTCTTCTTCAACAACGCCCGGACCCCCCGACGGAACGGTGTCCGCGGTGGCTCGGCCCGCCCGGGACAAGGCGGCCCTCCGCGTCGCGTTCAACTCCCTGCCGGCCCGTGCGGACCGGCTCGTGCTGGCGGTGTCGATCGACCCCGAGATCAATCCGGCCGCGGATCTCGCGGGCTTCACCGATTCGTTCATCCGTCTGTCGGACGGGTCGGGGGTCGAACTCGACCGGCTGGAGGTCTCGGACGGCCGGCCCGGTGAGACCGCGCTGATCCTCGGCTCCTTCCGCCGCCGCGGCAGCGGCGACTGGGAGTTCGTCATCGGCGGCAAGGGATACGAGGGCGGACTGGAAGCGCTGGTGCGCGAGTACGGCATCGACGTCGGCTGAGACCTGCCGCGCCGGTGCCGTGCCGGGGCACGGTGAGCTGCCGGCCCACGCCGAAGGGGCCGTTGCCCGATCCGGAGTCGTAGCAGAGCTCCAGCCCCGGGCCCAGCGCGGAGGGTCAGGGGCTCGTGGCGATGGGCACGGACATCCGTCCGGTGCCCGTTGCCGTATTCGCGGCGAATTTCTCCTCGATTCCGCGTACTGCTCCGCCGCCCTTGGGCAAAATGACCGTAGGAACGGGCGGTAGCGTCGGGACGGGAGACTTTTCGATGTACTGGATCGAGGCATGGCGGCCTTCCCGGCGCGGAACTTCCTCGCGTCGCAGGAAATGCGAACTCATGTACGGGGGACGCAAATTCGAAAGCGCCGGAAATGTGGAGTGAAAGGTCAGGAGTTGGGCACGCGCAGCTCCGCCCAGGAAACGGGGCCCGGCCAGCCGTCCGCGTCCGATCCCCGATAGCCGATCTTCCGCTGGAACCTCGCGTAGGAGCGCCGGTCGGTATCGGTCCACTGCGGGCCGGGGCCGTGGCTGTACTGAGCCACCCCTTCGGCGACCAGCCGACGGCCCATCGCCGTGATGATCGGGCTGCGCGGTGCGGTGCGGAACCACTGCACGCCCGGGAACGGCTCCAGGGCGGCCGAGTCCGATTCGGGGGCCGGTCGGGGCCAGGCCGGGTCGGCGGAGTCGATGCCGGCCGCGTACTTCGGGTACCCGTAGCCGTACACCCGGGGCGAGGTGCGCTCCCGCACCCGCCGGTAGACCCCGTCACCTTCGGCGGAGCCGTTCACGTTGGTGTTTCCCTCGATGGTGTAGATGCGCGTGGCGTCGAAGCGCTCCACCACCCCGGTGTGTTCCGAGCCGCCCACGCCGTAGAAGACCTGGGCACCCACCGCCGGATACTCCGAGAACCGCCCGCGCTCCTTGAACCATGCGACGCCGGTGGTACACGACGCCGTGCACGGGAAGAGGCTTGCCGCGCCGGCGCGCAGCGCCACCCAGGAGACGAAGGTCGCGCACCAGGGCTGGCCCTGCGACCACTCCAGGCCGGGAACTTCGTCGCTGTACCGCTGGATGTTGTTCCAGTCCCCGTGATCACGGCCCTCATGGACGCCGACCTGCCCGGCCGCGGTCCGCATGACCGCGTCGGCGTCCCCTTGTGCCGTTTCCACGAGTAGTGGGTCTGCTGACACGTGAATCACCCCCGCCGGCTCCGCTGTGGAGCCGGTAAAGACAGAGTCCTCGCGGGACCTTGCAGAATTCGTGCAACCTGCGTGCAGGGCGAGCCCGGGTGGGCCCAAGGCCTACTTCTCATCCATGAGATCCGCGTGTTAAACAATGACCGTGAAAGACGCACCATCGGTCTGGGGGGAGACGATGGAGTTCCGCTTACTCGGACCTGTCACCATCGCCGACGAAAACCGTTCGATCAGCCCGGGAGGGCGTAGACAACAAGCTGTCGTGGCGGCTCTGCTGATACACCGCAACACCTTCGTCCCGGTGCCCCGGCTCATCGACTGCGTGTGGGGCGACGAGGCGCCGCCCAGCGCGGTCAACAGTCTGCAGAGTTACGTCTCGCGCTTCAGGAAGCTGCTGGAACCGGTCCCGCCCGACGGGTCGCTGCGCCTGGTGCGCAGCGTCCCCGGGCGGGTACTCCCTGCATGCTCCGGACGAGCAGGTCGACGGGGTCCGGTTCGCGCGGCTCGTGACGGACGGCCGCTCGCTCCTGGAGTCGGGCCGCGCGATGGAGGCCTACCGCTCCCTGACCCGGGCGCTGCGGCTGTGGCGCGGTCCGGCGATGGCCGGTCTCGCCGATCATCCGCCGCTCGCCGCGGAGATCGCGCGGCTGGAGGAGCTGCGGATGTCCGCGACCGAGTACCTGGCGACGGCCGCCCTGGCGCTGGGCCGGAACGAGGAGGCCGTCGCCCTGCTCGGCGGCGTCATCCGTGAATGCCCGCTCCGGGAAGGGCCGCGCGCCGGCCTCATGCTGGCGCTCTACCGCTCCGGCCGGCAGGCGGAGGCCCTCGCCCTGTTCAGAACGACCAGGAAGATGCTCATCGACGAACTGGGTGTGGAGCCGGGCCATGAACTGGCCCGGCTCCAGCAGTCGATCCTCCGCCAGGACCCGGCGCTCGCCAGGCCGGTCCTGGCTGTCTAGTGCTCTGGCCGGAAAGGTTCACCGGTTCGCGACGCCCGGCACGGCACTTCTCCCCCAGCTACCGCTGGGGGTGCCCCCAGTTGTCGGAGTCGTCCGAGTACGCCCGGTACGAGGACGACCCTCCGCCTTGCGACGCACCGCGCCGGACGCCGCGAACCAGGCAAACCTTTCCGGCCAGAGCACTAGGGCGTGTTGAGGGGAGGAGGCGCCTCAGCGGGTGAAGGCGCCTCAGCGGGTGACGATCGCCGGGTCGCTCGTACCGGGCCGGCCTGTCTCGACGTGCCCCGCCAGCCGGCGCAGATAGCCGCCGTCCTGGTCGGAGCGGACCGTCAGGTCGTACCAGTCGTGGCTGCGGCGCGGGTGGGCGGTGTGGACGGCGCGCGCGCCGGGCCGCAGCCGGTACGTGGCGGGGCGCTCGTGCCCGTAGCCGTCCTTGACCGTCAACGTGACCGTCGTCGTACCCGGGTTGCTCAGCACCAGCCGCACGTGGCCGTCCCTCCCGTCATGGGTCGCGGCGACCTCGGGGCCCCGACTGCCGGCGTGGCCCGCGAACTGCCGCAGGAAGCCGTTGGGGCCGTGCACGGTGACGTCGTAGGCGCTACGCCCCGCCGTGCCGACGGCCAGGTGGTCCGACAGCCGCCGTCCCGCCTCGACGGTGTACGTCCACGGACCGTCCGTGCCGGTCGCGGAGGTGACGTACAGCTGCGCCCCGGCCTTGCCGTGGTTGGCGAAGTCGACGCGCAGGCGGTGCCCCTTGACGTCGACCGCCGCGTCCGCGGCCAGGTCGTACGGCAACGCGCGCGCCGGCCGGAGGCCCGGTTCCTGCTTCGGCAGCACCGGGTTGGCCGGGGGCACCGGCACGTAGTCGGGGTGCCGGTCGCGGTCCGGCGGCAGGTAACCGGCGGTGTCGGGCAGCGCCGGGACCCGGGTGTCGGTCCTGGTGAACTGGAACGCGGTGGTGAGGTCGCCGCAGACCGCCCGGCGCCAGGGCGAGATGTTCGGCTCGTGCACGCCGAAGCGCCGCTCCATGAACCGGATGATCGAGGTGTGGTCGAACACCTGGGAGTTGACCCAGCCGCCCTTGCTCCACGGGGACACGACGAGCATCGGGACCCGCTGGCCCAGGCCGTAGGCGCCCGGGACGCTCTTGTCCGTTCCCGCCGGGGTGAAGAGTTCACCGGTGGTGTCCACGGTCGACCGCCCCTGCGCCGGGGAGGACGGCGGGTACGGCGGCACGACGTGGTCGAAGAAACCGTCGTTCTCGTCGTAGGTGATGAAGAGCGCGGTCTTGCTCCACACCTCGGGATTGGAGGTCAGCGCGTCCAGCACCTGGGAGATGTACCAGGCGCCGTAGTTGACCGGCCAGTTCGGGTGCTCGGTGAAGGCCTCGGGCGCCGCGATCCAGGAGACCGCGGGCAGCCGGTCGGCCGCCACATCGGCCTTGAGGACGTCGAAGAATCCCTCGCCCGCCTTGGCGTTCGTACCGGTGCGGGCCTTGTCGTACAGCGGGTCGCCCGGCTTCGCGTTGCGGTACTGGTCGAAGTACAGCAGCGAGTTGTCACCGTAGTTGCCCCGGTAGGGGTCCTCGATCCAGCCCCAGCCGCCCGCGGCGTCCAATCCGTCGCCCACGTCCTGGTAGATCTTCCACGAGACCCCGGCCTTCTCCAGGCGCTCGGGGTACGTCGTCCAGGAGTAGCCGGCCTCGGCGTTGGTGATGACGGGTCCGCCGCCGGTGCCGTCGTTGCCGGTGAACCCGGACCACATGTAGTAGCGGTTGGGGTCCGTGGGGCCGATCAGCGAGCAGTGGTAGGCGTCGCAGATGGTGAAGGTGTCGGCCAGCGCGTAGTGGAAGGGGATGTCCTCGCGCGTCAGGTAGGCCATCGTCGTCGCGGTCTTGGCCGGCACCCAGCGGTCGTACTTGCCCTGGTTGAAGGCGGCGTGGCCGCCGTTCCAGTCGTGGTTGAGGTCCTGGAGGAACTGCAGGCCCAGGTTGTCCGCCTCCGGGTGGAAGGGGAGGACGTCCTTCGTGCCGTCGGACTGGTGCCACACCGGCTTGCCGCTGGGCAGGGTCACCGGCCGGGGGTCGCCGAATCCGCGGGCGCCGCGCAGGGTGCCGAAGTAGTGATCGAAGGAACGGTTCTCCTGCATCAGGACGACGATGTGCTCGACGTCGCGCAGGGAGCCGGTGCGGCGGTTCGCCGGGATCTCCGCGGCTCGGGCGATGCTCTCCGACAGTAGGGTGGCGGCGGCGGTGCCACCGGCCAGCTGCAGGAAACGTCGGCGGTCGATGGCGGTCATGAGAGGCCGGCCTCCAGGGTCGTTCGTGGCAGTGCGGTTGCGCTGCCAGTCTCCTCAGGCGGTGGAGAATCCCCCGCGACCGATGGATGGAGCCACGGTGAACACTCCGCCAACCACGATCACTCGCGGGCGAGCGACATGTTCGCACCCACCGGCACCGAATCCAAGAGGACGTCCCTGCCGCACCGCGGCCGCGTCCCAGCCCCGTACCGCCGCCTTCCGCGCCCCCGACGCCACCACCGGCGCATCGCGTGCGTCACAGACGATCAGGTCCGGGTTATATCGCTCCCACGGAGCGGACCGGAGTGGCACGATGGCGGCATGACCACCGGGCCGGCGTCCCGCACCGCACGAGCCGCGATGTTCGCGGCCGTCTGCGTGCTGATGGCAGCGCTCGGACACTCCTGGGCCTCCGGCGCCCCCGTCCCCTGGTGGTCGCTCTGCGCGGCCTTCTCCGGTACGGCCTCGGCCGCCTGGTGGGTGGCGGGACGGGAACGCGGCGCCCTCGTGGTCACCGGCTCCACGGTCCTGGCCCAACTCGGCCTGCACACCCTCTTCGGGCTCGCCCGGCCGCCCGGCCGGGAGGTGGCCGACCTGATGTCCCACGACATGCCGGGCATGCACAGCGGCGGCGCCGCGATGTCCGGAATCATGCGGACCGGCGATGCGCACCTGAGCATGAACGCGGGCGCGGGCATGTCCGGTTCGCCCCGCGGGCCGTTCTCCGCCTCCGACCTCATGAGCATGCCGTCCGGCGGTCATGACACCACCATGATGTTCCTCGCCCACCTGCTGGCCGCCGTGGTCTGCGGACTGTGGCTCTGGCGCGGCGAGGCCGCCGCCTTCCGGCTCGCACGAGCCCTGACGTCCCGGACGTCCTTGATGGCGGCTCCGCTGCGCCGCGTCTGGCGCGTGCTGTGCCGTGTCCTGCGCCCGGTCCGGGACGAGCACCGGCCGACTCCGCGCCGGACCGCCGACGACGCTCCCACGCACGCGCTGCGCGGCGTCCTGCTCCACCACGTCCTGTCCCGCAGGGGCCCACCAGTCGTCGCCCGGCACTGCTGATACCGCTCGTCCCCGGACGCCCGGCCCGAGCCGCGCGCCCGGGGACGAGCGGCGTGCCCGCCTGCCCGTACGCCGCCGTGCCCACGGCGGGCGGCGCCCCGCAGGCCGGTCCCTGACCACGCGGCTCTCTCCCACCACCCGCCGACCGCGGGCGGGGGACACGGACCCAGGCCGTCCCCACGGACACCGCCGGTCCTGAGACGCCGTTCGCCGACGGCCGCCTCACGCCGTGGTGCGGCCGTGCAGCACGAGAAGGACCTTTCGCGATGACTCATGCCCTGGTGAAGGGCGCCCCGAGGGCGTCGGCTCGCAAGGACGACGAACAGGTCACCGAGTGGGCGCTCGCCGCCCGCGGCGGCGACCCGGCGGCGGTCGAACGTTTCGTCCGCGCCACCTACGGCGACGTCTGGCGGTTCACCGCCCACCTCAGCGGCGATGTAAATGGCGCCGACGACCTGACACAGGACACGTTCCTACGGGCGCTGGGCGGCCTGCCCCGGTTCGCCGGCCGCTCCGGCGCGCGGACCTGGCTGCTGTCGATCGCCCGCCGGGCCGTGATCGACCGCTACCGGCACGCCGCCGCCCGGCCCCGGATCTCCGACGCCGTCGACTGGCGCAGCGCCGCCGAGGGGAGGCAACCCGTCGGGGTGCCGGGCTTCGAGGAGGGCGTGGCGATGCTCGAACTCCTCGACACCCTGCAGGCGGCACGCCGTGAGGCGTTCGTCCTCACCCAGCTGCTCGGGCTGTCCTACGCCGAGGCGGCAGCCGCCACCGGCTGCCCGATCGGTACCGTGCGGTCACGCGTGGCCCGCGCCCGCGACGACCTGGTCGTCCTGCTGGGAGCGGCGGAGACGGCCCCGCGCCCGAGAGTCGCCGCCGAGCATCCCGAGCACCGGGAGCACCCCGAGCACCGGGAGCACCCCGAGCACCCCGGACCGTCCGAGCGCCGCCGCGACGCGCTGCCGGCCGCCCCGTTGCGCCTCCGGCAGAACCGCGTCAACCGACCTGTCTGGAGCCCCGCATGACCCCCGAGATCGAGCAGGCCTTCGCCGAACTGCGGGAGCGGTACGGAGCGGGGTCCATCGTGCGCGTCGAGCAGATGCTGGAAGCGGGACGGCGGGACCGCCACCTGCTGCAGAGGGGCGCGAAGTGGATCCTGCCCGGGATCTCGCAGCGTCCGTGGCACGACCCGTACGAGCACCCCGAGCAGGCCCCTGTGGTGCACGCTCTCGAAGCCGCGCACCCGGCCATCAGGGACGAGTTGGCGGCAGCCTGGTCCGAGCGCCGTGCCGCGTTCTCCGACTACGAGCACTACTTGGCGCGGCAGGAGGACTGGCAGGCGCTGTACCTGTACCGCCGGGGCGCGCTGGTACGGGAGTCGGCGCACGTCGTGCCGACGGCGTTCAAGGTGCTCGAGGAGTACGCGGTCGACACCGGGAAGATCTGCCCGCTCCTGGAGAGCCACTTCTCCACCCTGCTGCCCGGCGCGTCGATCGCCCCGCATCACGACCTGTGGAACTTCAGCATCAACCTGCACCTGGCCGTGGACATCCCGGAGGGGTGCGGCATCACGGTCGCCGGTGAGACCAGGAACTGGGAGGAGGGCAAGTGCCTGCTGTTCGACTACTCCTTCGAGCATGAGGCGTGGAACCGCGGCACCCGGCCGCGCACCGCCCTGCTGGTCGACCTGTGGCACCCGGGCACCACCATCCCGGAGCGCGCGGCGCTGGTCGCCCTCATCACCGGGATCCGCAAGCTGATGGGGGAGGAGTGACGGCGTACCGGGGGTGACGGGAGTCGTCCGTCCGGGTTCAGGCTCCCGGGCGGACGACCACGGCCTCGACGCGCACGTCACCGCTGTCCCGGAAGTGCAGGACGAACGGCACCCGCTCACCCAGCGGCAGCCGCGGCGGACGCTGGATCATGACGTCGAGCCCGGCCGGATCCATGGTCACGGCGCCGTGCGCGGGCACCGCGACCGGACCTGCCGGTGCCATCCGGCCTGCTCCGTCGCGGACGACCGTGCGGGTGAGCATCGCGGGCCCCAGGACCGGGGAGTCCACCGACAGCAGGGTGTCGGCCGTGCCGCCGGAGTTGCGGACGGTGAAGAGGGCCGCGGTCGCCTCGGTGTTGGCGGGCCGGAGGACGCGGGCGTCGGTGACGGTGATCCGGGCCGGGGGTTCGCCGGCCGCGCCCGTCGCCGTGTAGGCGGTGAGCAGCGCCAGCACGGCCACGCAGGTGGCCACCGGGACCAGCGCGGCGCGCAGCGGCCCCGGCACCTCGAGGATGATCCCGGCAGGAGCCCGGTCGGGGCCGTCGTCGATCGGCGGAGTCATCGCGCACCCGCCAGGGACCGCTCGCCGCCGGCGCGACGGCCCGGCGTCCGCCCGGCCCCCCGTGCAGCGGATCCGGAACCGGACCCGCCGCCGGGCGAAGGCCCGACCAGCCGCAGGCTGTTGCCGACGACGAGCACCGAACTGGCCGACATCGCCAGCGCCGCGAACATCGGGTCGAGCCAGCCGGTCGCCGCGAGCGGCAGCGTCAGGACGTTGTACGCGAACGCCCACCCGAGGTTGGCCCGGATCGTGCGCAGGGTGCGACGGGTGAGCCGGACGGCCTGCACGACCGCCTCCATGTCCTCGCGCACGAGCGTGAGGTCCGCCGCGCCGATCGCCACGTCGGTCCCCGTGCCCATCGCGATCCCGAGATCGGCCACGGCCAGCGCCGCGGCGTCGTTGACCCCGTCGCCGACCATGGCCACCCGCCGCCCTTCGGACCGCAGTTCGGCGATGATCTCGGCTTTGCCCCGCGGGGCGACGCCGGCGTGCACCCGGGTGATGCCGACCTGCTCGGCGATCGCCGCGGCCGCGGCGGGTCCGTCGCCGGTGAGCAGGACGGACTCGATGCCCAGCTCCCGCAGATGGCGCACGGCGCGGTAGCTGGAGGGGCGCACGGTGTCGCCGACGGCCAGCACGGCGGCCGCCCGGCCGTCCAGCTCCACGACGACGGCGGTGTGCGCGGCACGCTCCGCCCGTTCCAGGGCCTGTCGCAGCACGTCGGGCAGGTCTGAACGGTCGCGGGGGCCGGCCACGCGCACCTCGTGACCCTCGACCCGGCCGGTCACGCCCACCCCGGGCAGCGCCCGGAAGCCCTCGGCCGCCGGCAGGGCGGCGCCCTCTCCGGCCCGCCGGCGTGCGGCGGCGGCCACCGCCCGTCCGACGGGGTGTTCCGAGCCGTGCTCCACCGCGCCCGCCAGCCGCAGTACCTCGTCGGCGGCCGGTCCGTCGGGAACGGTCGTGGTCGCGACGAGGGCCATCCGGCCGGTGGTGAGCGTGCCGGTCTTGTCGAACACGACGGTGTCCACCCGGCGCAGCCGCTCCAGCGCCTCGGGTTCGCGGATGAGGATGCCCAGTCGGGCGCCGCGTCCGGTGGCGGCGAGGAAGGCGGTCGGAGTGGCGAGGCCGAGCGCGCACGGACAGGCGACCACCAGGACGGCGACGGCCGCGGTCACGGCGGCCTCGGCGCCCGCTCCCGCCCCCAGCCAGAAGCCCAGCACGGTGCACGCGACCGTCACGACGGCGGGTACGAACACGCCGGCGATCGAATCCGCGAGCCGCTGGACGCGGGCCTTGCCCGCCTGCGCGTCGGTCACCAGGCGGGTGATCCGCTCGAGTTGGGTGTCGGCGCCGACGGCGGTCGCCCGCACCACCAGCAGACCGCCGGAGTTGACGGCCGCGCCCACGACCGTGGCACCGGGGCCGACCTCCACCGGTGTGCTCTCGCCCGTGACGAGGGAGAGATCGAGCGCGGAAGCGCCGTCCACCACGACACCGTCGGTGGCGACCTTCTCGCCGGGCCGCACCAGGAACTCCTGGCCGACCCGCAGCTCCGCGATGGGTATCCGCGGGCCGCCGACGCCGTTGTGTCCCCGCAACTCGACGTCCTTGGCGCCCAGTTCGGCCAGCGCGCGGAGCGCGGAGCCGGTGCCGCGCCGGGCGCGTGCCTCCAGGTAGCGCCCGGTCAGCACGAACAGCGGAACGCCGACCGCCGCCTCCAGATACACGTGCGCGACTCCGTCGCCGGCCGACGGCAGCCAGTTGAACGGCATCCGCATGTTCTGTTCGCCGGCCCCGCCGAAATAGAGCGCGTACACGGACCAGAGGAAGGAGGCGGCCACCCCCACGGACACCAGCGTGTCCATCGTCGCCGCGGAGTGCCGCAGCCCCCGCAGGGCCTGGCGGTGGAACGGCCAGGCCCCCCAGGTGGCCACGGGTGCGGCGAGGGTGAAGCACAGCCACTGCCAGTGATTGAACTGCCAGGCCGGGACCATGGACAGCAGCATGACGGGGAGCGCGAGCGCGGCGGTGCCCAGCAACCGGTCCCGGGCGGCGTCGCGGCCGGCGGCATCATCGGCCCCGGCCCCGACGGGCCCGTTGCCGTCCGGTGCGGGCGGGCGGGGGAGTTCGGCGGTGTAACCGGCCTGCTCCACGGCGGAGATCAGTCGCTCGGCCGGCATCTCCGGCGGGTGGGTGACGCGCGCCCGGCCGGTGGCCAGGTTCACGCTGGCGGTCACGTCGGCAAGCCGGGCGAGCTTCTTCTCCACGCGGCCGACGCAGGCCGCGCACGTCATACCGCCGACGACCAGATCCGTGGTGATCGCACCGGAGGCCGTCATCGTCCGGCCGCCGTGATCTCGGGCCCCTGCGACCCCATGCCGCCCATGCCCGGCATCCCGCCGCCGTCCGGTTCCGACGGCGATCCGGGTGACGGTTCGCCCGGGACACCCGGTGCGTCATTGCCCGTCCGGTGAATTCCCGGAGCGACAGGACCGGCCGCCCGGCCGACCGCGAACGAGGCTGCCATGAGGACGGCCAACAGCAACAGGAATCCGAGCAGAGCCGGTGGTGGCGCCGCCCTGGATATACGCCACGAGCCGGCGGAACGTGCGGGAGCGGGAATTTCTGCCCCAGGAGTCGATGCCACTCCTCATGTTTGCATGCCGTACGGGGCTGGTCGGCCGATCCGCAACCCAGTATGGTGTGATGAAAATTGTCGGAGACGCCGGGAACTGAATGACTCCCTCATCCGACTACTAGAAAACCCCTGTTGAGAGCCCCTGTGGTGCGAACGAGGCGGGATCACGGAAGTCGCGGCCTTAATTCGCCATCTCCTGGGCCTCGCAGTGCTCCACGGGTGGCCAAAAATAGCAGGTTTGACTGCAGGGCGGGTTGACAACTTCCCCGCTGGTGCCCATTCCTTTGGCCGGTTAGCGGTGGCACATCCGCGTTACTCCAACGCGCCGGCGCAGCCGCACCACACGGAAGCCGCATTCGCAATACGACCCTGAGTCAGTCCAAATCGAATGCACGGCGTTTGCCGCGTTCCGGAGCCTCGGTCAGGATCCACAACGGGTCTCGCTCCCGGCGTGTGACGGACATACGACCAGGGGCGCATTCCAAGGGGGAACGTCCGAGCATGTCTGCACTGAAGGCACCACCCGCTCCAACGCGCCAACGTCTCGGACTGTCCTTGTTCGTTCTGGCCACCGCTCAGCTCGTCATCGCTCTCGACTTCAACGTCGTCTATGTCGCCCTGCCGAGCATCGGCAGCGGCCTCGGTTTCTCGGCCCAGGACCTGCAGTGGGTGGTCAGCGCCTACGTCGTCGCCACCGCCGGATTCCTGTTGCTGGGCGGCCGGACCACCGACCTGCTCGGCCGCCGCCGGATCTTCACCGTCGCGGCCCTGCTGTACGCCGGCTCCTCCCTCGTCGGAGGACTGGCCGGATCCGCCGCCGTCCTGGTGGCCGTCCGCGCCGTCCAGGGCATCGGCGGGGCACTGCTGTTTCCCGCCACTCTCTCTTTGATCAATACGCTGTTCAGTGAGGGGCCGGCCCGCAACCGGGCGCTCGCCGTCTGGGGCGCCGCGGGCGCGGGCGGACTCTGCTTCGGCTCCCTGCTCGGCGGCGTGCTCGTCGACGCGTTCGGCTGGCCTTCGGTCTTCTTCGTCAACGTGCCGCTGGCCGTGCTGATCGCCGTCGCCGGATGGATGCTCTTCCCCGCCGACGAGACGTGGCAGCGGCGGCGGCAGTTCGACGTGGCCGGCGCGCTCGCCGCGACCGGCGGCATCACCCTGCTGGTCTTCGTCCTGGTGCACGCACCCGAGGCCGGCTGGACCAGTGCCTCCGTCCTGGGCTGCGCGGCCGCCTCCGTCGCACTGCTCGCGGCCTTCGCGGTCATCGAGACCCGCACCCGGGACCCACTCACGCCGGCCCGGCTGTTCGGCCACCGCAGCCTGGTCGCCGCCATGGCCCTGACCGCGGTGTTCAGCGCCACCTTCAGCTCGCTGCCGTACTTCCTGACGCTGTACTTCCAGACGGTGCGCGGCTACAGCGCCCTGCAGACCGGGCTCGCCTTCCTCGTCCCGGCGCTGGTGGTGGCGGCCGGCACCAAGGTGGGCGAACTGGCGGTCGGTGCGATCGGGATGACGAAGACCCTGCTGGGATCCCTGCTGCTGGGCGCCGCCGGCGTCGCCGTCCTCGCGCCGGGGCTGACCGCCGACGGTTCGTACGCGCGGGTGCTGCCGGGGATCGTGCTGCTGAGCGCCGGGCAGGGCGCCGGATGGACCGCGATGTGGATCGCGGCGGCCGCCGGGGTCGCGCCCGGGGACCAGGGTGTCGCGTCGGGCCTCGCGTCCACGACCCTGCAGGTCGGTGGCGCGGTCGGCCTCGCGGTGCTGGTGGCCGTCGCCGACACCGGCCGGCACGGCGCCCTGCACGGTGACGCGCTGCGTCTCGCCCTGCTGGGCGACATCCGCACGGCCGTCTACGTGATCGCGGCGGGCATCTGTCTGGGCACCGTGGTGCTGCTGGCCTTCCGCAGAGTGCCGGCTCCCGGCCCCGGCGCCTGAACGCGACCGCCCGACCCGTCGCCGACCGCCGTCCGACCCTTCACTCGTTTCCGTTTCCCTCCCGGCCCGTGGTGGCCGCGCAAGTGCACGCATACCGAGGAGATCCGCCGTGCTCAGCCCGAACATCCCCACCCTGCCGCCCCTACCCGACACCTCCACCGATCCGACCCACCCGGCCCACCGGCCCGCAGGAGCCGCGCCCGTCGCCGTCGTCTGCGGCATCGCCGGATGGTTGCCGCCAGGGGTCGTCACCAACGAGGACCTGTCGCGGCGTCTCGACACCACCGACGCGTGGATCAGAACCCGTACCGGCATCGGGCAGCGGCACGTCGTGGACCCCGGGCAGGCCACCTCCGACCTGGCGGTCGAGGCGGGGCGCCGGGCGCTGGAGTCCGCCGGTGCCGCGTCGGTGGACGCGGTGATCGTCGCCACCACCACACCCGACCGCTCCTGCCCGGCCACCGCGCCCCTCGTCGCGGACCGGCTCGGCCTGAACGGCGTGGCCGCGTTCGACATCAGCGCCGTGTGCACCGGATTCGTGTACGGGCTGGCCTCGGCCGCCGGGCTCATCGCGGCCGGCGTCGCCCGCCGGGTGCTGCTGATCGGAGCGGACACGTACTCCTCGATCGTCGACCCCGACGACCGGGCGAACGCGATCATCTTCGGGGACGGCGCGGGAGCGGTGGTGCTGCGCGCCGGGCGCGCCGACGAACTCGGCGCCGTCACCCACTTCGACCTCGGCAGTGACGGCGCGAACGAGGAGCTCATCATCGTCGCGGCCGGCGGCTCCCGGCAGCGGGCCGGCGACGGCACGCGCGAGGACCGGCGCTTCGCGATGCGCGGCCGGGAGGTCTACCGGCACGCCGTGACCCACATGGCCGGCTCGGCGCGCGCGGTGCTGGAGCGCGCCGACTGGAAGGTCGAGGACGTCGACCACCTCGTGCCCCACCAGGCCAACCTGCGGATCCTGCACTCGGTGGCCGACGAGCTCGGACTCGCCAGGACCGCCTGTGTGTCCAACATCGAGTCCGTCGGCAACACCGGCGCCGCCTCGATACCGCTCGCCCTCGCCGACGCCGCCGCCCGGCAGGTCGTCCAGCCGGGTCAGCGCATCCTGCTCACCGCGTTCGGAGGCGGCCTCACCTGGGGCTCCTGCGTACTGCGGTGGCCCGACCTCAGCACTTCCGGTACCCGAAGCACAACGGAGGAGACAGCCGCCATGAGCACCACCTACGAGCAGCTGGTCGCGATCATCGCGAAGCTGCACGACGCGGACCCGGACCTGGTCCGCCCGGAGGCGACGTTCGCCGAACTCGACGTCGACTCGCTGACGATGGTCGAGATCAGCATGCGCCTCGAGCGCGATCTCGGCATCGAGGTCGCGGACAACGAACTGCGCGGCGACCTGACCCTCGAGGAAACCGTAGGGCTGATCGACGCGAAGCTCGACGGCCCGGTCGGCACGCCGGCCACCACCCACCACACGAAGGGCTGACCCATGAAGATCACTCCGCAGGACGGCAAGACGCTCGGTGCGAGCATCGAGGGCTTCGACTACGCCGCCGCCACCGACGAGGACATCGCCGCGCTCAAGCAGACGGTCTACACGCGCAAGATCGCGGTGCTGAAGGGCCAGGACCTGTCGCCCCAACAGTTCCTCGAACTCGGCAAGCGACTGGGCCGTCCCGAGACGTACTACGAGCCCATGTACCAGCACCCCGAGGTCGAGGAGATATTCGTCTCCTCGAACGTCCCGAAGGACGGGAAGCAGATCGGTGTGCCGAAGACCGGCAAATTCTGGCACGCCGACTACATGTTCATGCCCGACCCGTTCGGACTCACCCTCATCTACCCACAGGTGATTCCGCAGAAGAGCCGCGGAACCTATTTCATCGACATGGGCCGGGCGTACGAGGCACTGCCCGAGGACCTGAAGCAGGACATCGAGGGCACCTGCGCGCGGCATTCCGTACGGAAGTACTTCAAGATCCGGCCGCACGACGTGTACCGGCCACTCTCCGAAATCCTGGAGGAGGTCGAGACCAAGACCCCGCCGGTGGTGAAGCCCACCACCTTCACCCATCCGTTCACCGGCGAGACGGTGCTGTACCTGAGCGAGGGCTTCACCGTCGGTATGGAGGACGCGGACGGCCGTCCGCTTGACGAGGCGCTGCTGCGGCGGCTGTTCGAGGCCACCGGACAACTGGACGAGGAGTTCACCCACCCCGGCATCCACCTGCAGACCTTCGAGCAGGGCGACCTGCTGGTCTGGGACAACCGCAGTCTGATCCACCGCGCCCTGCACACCGCCGCGCCGGAGCCGACCGTCTCCTTCCGCGTCACGGTGCACGACGAGCGCAAGCTCTACGACGAGATCCCGGCGGCGTAGGGCGATGACCGCCTTCGATACCGACACCGAACTCCTGCCGCGGGTGCTGCGGCCCTACAAGGCGCATTGCAAATATCTCCGGTCCGCCGTGGTCACTGTGGAGAACGGCCGGGTCTCGGCCGCATGCGAGTTCTCCATCGGCGAGTCGTGCTACATCGACGACACGGGCCATCTGAACGCGGTCGAAGTGAACATCAGCTACAACCAGATGATGTATTACGTGGTCGCCAAATCCGTCAAGGAAGGGCTGCTGCCGGAATTCAGCTCCTGGACGCTGGAGGACTACTGGCGGCACCAGTTGCCCGACATCCTCATCGCCCGGTTCGGCGGGAGTTTCCGCCGGCCCATCAACGCCCGTGCCTTCTCCGGTGGATTCGAGATCCACACCGTGGACCGGCGCACCCCCGGCGGCGGAGATCCGCTGATCATCGCGGACACCTCCTACCGGTACTGGGACGCGGCGGGCGGCCGCTGCGACGGTGAGGTGAAACTCGCGTTCGTCAACGCCTTCGACGGAGTGGCCGTCGGCGCGTCCTGAACGTCCCCCCGACATCGCCGCGCGCCGCCGCCCGTCCGGAGGCGCGCGGCCCGGAAAGGACAGAGGCTGTGAGCACCGTGGGTCGTCCGCCGGGCGACGAACAACCGTACTACCCGTTCCTGCGGACGCTGTGGGAGACCGCGGCCTTCCACGCCGCTGAGCGGGCAGGGACCGTGGCCGTCCGCTGCGAGGACCGCACGCTCACCTACGGGGAACTGCACCGGGAGAGCAACCGCGTCGCCCACGCGATCCGGGCCGCGGGCCTGCCGCCGGGAGCGCGGGTCGCGTACCTGGGCCGGGAGTCCGAGCACTACTACGTGATCCTCTTCGCGTGCGCCAAGAGCGGAACGGTGCTGGTGCCGGTGAACTGGCGGCTCACCGCCCCCGAGGTGAGTCACATCCTCGAGGACTCGGCGAGCGCACTGCTCTTCCTGGAGGACGAGTTCGCCCAGGTCGTCGACCGGATGCCGACCGACCCGCCGGGCACCGTCGTCCTCCTCGGCGGCGCTTCCACCGGGGACCGGCCGGCGTACCAGTCCTGGAAGGACGCGCAGCCGGACACCGATCCCCACCCGGCGACCGGCCCCGACGACCCGATAGCGCAGCTCTACACCAGCGGAACCACCGGGCTGCCCAAGGGAGTCGTCCTCGCGCACCGCAGTTTCTTCGCCGTCCGGGACGCACTGGCCCGAGAGGGCTTGGATTGGATCGACTGGAGGACCGGCGACATCGCCCTGGTCGGCATACCCGGCTTCCACATCGGCGGCCTGTGGTGGGCCACCCAGAACTTCAACGCCGGGGTGACGGTGGTGGCGATGCGCGCCTTCTCCGCCCCCGACGCCGTCGCCCTCATCCGCGACCTCGGCATCACCACCGCCTGCGTGGTGCCCGCGATGCTGCGCATGATCCTCGCCGAACCCGGGGTGAAACCGGAGGACTTCAACACCCTGCGGAAGATCGTCTACGGTGGTTCGCCGATCTCCGAGGCACTGCTGGAGCAGAGTCTGGCGATGTTCGACAGCGACTTCGCCCAGATCTACGGCCTGACCGAGACCGGCAACACGGCGGTGTGCCTGCCGCCCGCTGCCCACGTACCCGGCGGGGCGCGGATGACGGCGGCCGGACGCCCGTACCCGGGCATCGACTGCAAGGTCATCGACCACAAGGGCGAACCGCTGCCGCCCGGCGTCGTCGGCGAGGTGTGCCTGGCCACACCGGCTCGGATGCTGGAGTACTGGGGCCTGCCCGACAAGACCCGCGAGACGCTCGTCGACGGCTGGGTGCACACCGGTGACGCGGGGTACCTGGACGACGAGGGCTACGTCTTCATCAGCGACCGCATCAAGGACGCCGTCATCGTGGCCGGCGAGAACGTCTACCCCGCCGAGATCGAGTCGGCGCTGGAAGCACACCCGGGGGTCGCCGAGGCGGTCGTCGTCGGGGCCCCGGACGAGCGCTGGGGCGAGAGCGTCCGCGCCTTCGTCGTCGCGGTCCCCGGCCAGGAGCCGCCAAAGCCCCGGGACCTGCACCGCTTCCTGGTAGGACGGCTGGCCGCGTTCAAACTGCCCGCCACCTACGAGTTCATCGACCACGTGCCCCGCAATCCGAGCGGCAAGATCCTGCGCCGGGAGCTGCGCGACCGTTTCTGGGACGACGCCCGGCGCAAGGTCAACTGACCCCGGCGCCCGCGACGTCCCGCGTGACTTCGAGAGAGACCACATGACTGTGCCTGAGCCCCTGACGCCCTCACCGCCCTCGACGCCCCTGACCCTCGCGGACTTCCGCGCCGACCTCGCCGAGTTCCTGCACCAGCAGCCCGACGAGGTCGACCTGGAGGAGAACCCGCTCTACGCCGGCCTGGACTCGCTGCGCATCGTCACCCTCGCCGAGCGCTGGCGCGCGGCCGGATCCGAGGTCAGCTTCGTCGAACTGGCGGAACGCACCTCCTTCGCCCAATGGTGGCAGCTGCTGGCGGACCGGCAGTCCGGAGGCGCACATGCCGACGCCTGAGACCCGCGGCGCGCCCGGGGACCGCCGGGCCCTGCTCACCGGGCAGGAGGGCATCTGGACCGGCCACCAACTCGACGCCGAGAGCCCTGCCTACAACACCGCCGAATACGTGCAGATCCACGGACCGGTGGACGTGGCGGCGTTCGACAAGGCACTGCACCACGCCGTCGGCGAGGTCGAGGCGCTGAACGTGCGGTTCACCGAGGTCGACGGCCGCCCCTGGGAGATCGCGGTGCCCGCCGTCGACTGGCGGCTGCACACCGCGGACCTCACCGCGGAGCCGGACCCGCGGGCCGCCGCCACCGCCTGGATGGAACGCGACGTGGCGCGCCCGGTGGACCTCGCCCACGACCCGGTCTTCGGGCACGCGCTGCTGCAGACCGGTCCCGCGGAGTTCCTCTGGTACCACCGCGTCCACCACATCGCCCTCGACGGGTTCGGCCTGTCGCTCGTCGCCCGCCGCGTCGCGCAGGTCTACACGGCGCTGGCCCAGGGCACACCGCTGGGAGAGAGCGGCTTCGGCACCCTGGAATCGGTCTACCAGGAGGACCGGGCCTACCTCGCCTCGAAACGCCGGGAGGCCGACCGGGCCTACTGGACGGAGCGATTCGCGGACCGCCCGGCGGTCCCCACCCTCGCCGAGCGTTCCGCGCTGCCCGCCCGTACCTTCCTGCGACGGGTGACCGACCTCGGCGCGCCGGAGACCGGGACATTGCGCGCGGTGGCCCGCGAGCTCTCCGTCACCTGGTCCGACGTGGTGCTGGCGGTCACCGCCGGGTACCTCGCCCAGGAGTCCGGCGAGCCCGAGGTGATCCTCAGCCTGCCCGCGATGGGCCGGCTCGGCTCGGTGTCGCTGCGGGTGCCGTGCATGGTCCGCAACGTCCTGCCGCTGCGCATCGCGGTCGGCGCCGGCGACACGCTGCGCGACCTCACCACCCGCGTCTCGGCGGAACTGCGCGCCGGGTTGCCGCACCAGCGCTACCGGTACGAGCACCTGCGCCGGGAACTCAAACTCGTCGGCGGCAGGCGCCGGCTGTCGGGGCCGGGCGTCAACATCATGCCGTTCGAGTACGACCTGCGCTTCGCCGGACACCGGAGCACCGTCCACAACGTGTCGGCGGGGCCGGTCGACGACCTGTCCGTCAACGTCTACGACCGGGCCGAGGGCGAGGGCCTGCGGTTCGCCTTCGACGCGCACCCGGAGCTGTACGACGAGGCGGCGCTCGCCCGGCACCAGAGCGCGGTGCTGGCCCTGCTGAACGACGCGACGGCCGCGCCGGACCGGCCGCTGGGCGAGCTGGGCGGCCGCCGGGCCATCACCCCGCCCACCAGGACCGCGGTCACCCTCGACGGGGGACCGCTGCCGCGTCCCGCGCGTCCCGTCCTCGACCTCATCGCCGAACACGCCGCCACCCGCGGCGATGTGACGGCGGTCGCGTTCGACGGCGCGACGCTCAGCTACGCGGAACTGCTGGCGGCCGCGCGCGGTGTGGCCGGCCGGCTGGCAGGCCAGGGCACCGGGCCCGGGGACACGGTGATCATCGCGCTGCCGCGCGGCATCGACGCGGTCGCCGCCATCCTCGGCATCCTCCTCGCGGGCGCCGCCTACTGCCCGCTGGATCCCGGCGCCCCGGCCGCCCGGATCGAGACGCTGTGCGGCGAGTCCGGAGCAGGGGCCGTCATCACCACGGCGGGGTACGCCGACCGGTTCAGGGGCAGCGGGCTGCCGCAGCTCCTGCTGGACGGACCGGACTCCCTGGACGTCGCGGATGCGGCGCGTGGCACTGCCGAGCCGGACCCGGACCGGCTCGCGTACGTCATCCACACCTCAGGGTCCACGGGCCGGCCCAAGGGCGTCGAGATCAGCCATGCCGCGCTGGCGCACTTCGTGGCGGGGGCGGGCGACCGGTACGGGATCGGCCCGGACGACCGCGTACTGCAGTTCGCGCCGCTGCATTTCGACGCCAGCGTGGAGGAGATCTTCCTGACGCTCTGCGCCGGCGCCACGCTCGTGGTGCGCACTGACGCGATGACCGAGTCCGTGCCTGTTCTGACGCGGTCCTGCGAGCGGCTGGGGATCACCGTCCTCGACCTGCCAACGGCGTACTGGCACGAGCTGGCGTACGCGGTCTCGACCGGCGCCGCGAAGCTGCCGCCAATGCTGCGGGCCGTGATCATCGGCGGTGAGGCGGCGCTGCCGGAGCGGGTGGACCGCTGGCGGGACGCCGTCGGGTCCTCGGTTCGGCTGTTCAACACCTACGGGCCGACGGAGACGACCGTGGTGGCCATCGTGGCGGAACTGCAGGTGCCGGAACTGGCGCGCGGGGACGTCCCGATCGGCCGCCCGCTGCCCGGCACCAGGGCCGTCGTCGTCTTGTCGTCCGCGGACGACGCGGGCGCGGACTCCGCGGTCGGCGAGCTGTATCTCGTCGGTGACGCGCTCGCCCGGGGGTACCGCGGCGGCGCGGGCGGCGACGACGCGCGGTTCCAGCCGCTGCCGGAGCCGGCGGACCGGCCGCGCGCGTACCGGACCGGAGACCTCGTACGGCTCGGGACGGACGGACAGCTCCGGTTCGTCGGACGCGCCGACGGTGAGTTCAAGATCAGCGGGCACCGGGTGCAGCCGGCGGAGGTGGAGACCGTCCTGCTCACGCATCAGGGGATACGGGAGGCGGCCGTCGTCGGGCAGGTGCTGCCGGACGGTACGCGCCGCCTCGTCGCGCACGTCGTCGCGGACCCGCCGGCGCCGTCCGCCGCCGACGTGCGCGAGCACCTGCGGACCACGCTGCCCGCCGCGATGATCCCGTCCGCCGTCCTCTTCACCGGGCGACTGCCCCGAACGGGCGCGGGCAAGATCGACCGCAACGCGCTCGCGGCGCCGGCCGCGGCTTCGGCACCGGTCGCCGACGACGTCACCGATGACGCCGTGCACCGTACGGAACAGGTCGTCGTCGCCGCCTGGGCGCGGGTCCTGGGCACTGCGGACATCACCCCGCAGGATGACTTCTTCGACCTCGGCGGCCAGTCGCTGCAGGCGATCCAGGTCGCCAACCGGCTCGGTGTGGAGCTGGGGGCCGACGTCCGCGTCGCCTGGCTCTTCCAGTACCCGACGGCCGCCGAACTCGCCCGCCATCTGGACGACCAGCGCGGTCCGGCCGTACCCGAAGCGGCACCAAGCGGTCCGGTGCCGCAGGCCGTACTCGCCGACTCCGTTCTGCACGATGACATCACCGTCGGCCCCGGCGGACGCACCCCGCCGGTGTCCCCGCCACGACGGGTGCTGCTGACCGGGGCGACCGGCTTCGTCGGGGCCCAGCTGCTCGCCGAGCTGCTGACGGCCACCGACGCGGAGGTCGTCTGCCTGGTGCGGGCCGAGGACCGGGCGGCGGCCGAAGGACGGATCCACCGGGCACTCGCCGAACAGGAACTGACGCCGCCTCATGGATGGGAGCAGCGGGTCGTCGCCGAGCCGGGCGACCTCGCCCGCCCGCTGCTCGGACTCACCGAGGGCCGCTTCGCGGAACTCTCGTCCGGCTGCGACGCGATCTACCACAACGCGGCGACCGTCAGCATCATGCGCGAGTACGCCAGCCTGCGCGGGCCCAACGTGGAGTCCACCCGGCAGCTGCTGCGGATGGCGGCGACCCGCGCGATCCCGTTCCACCTCGTCTCCACCCTCTCCGTCGCGCCGCCCGCCGGGGCGAGTCCTGAGGTCGCGGAGACGTTCCTGCCCCCGCATCCGGGCCTCGTCCACGGCTACCAGCAGTCCAAGTGGGCCGCGGAACGGCTGGTGGAGCAGGCGGGCGAACGCGGGCTACCCGTCACGGTGCACCGGCTCGGCCGGGTCGTCGGCGCCGCCGGCACCGGCTACGTCAACGAGCGCGACTTCCTGTGGAGCGTGCTGCGCGCCGGCATCCCGGCCGGCATCGTGCCCGACCTGTTCGAGGCCGAGGTGTGGACCCCGGTCGACTATGTGGCGCGGGCCGTCGTCCGGCTGTCCGCCGCCGTGACGGCGAGCGCTCCGGCCGAGCGGCCGGTGTACAACCACGCGCCGGTGCCGACCGTCCGGCTGGCCGATCTCTACGCCTGGATACGAGAGTTCGGCTACCCGCTGGAGAGCATGCCGCTGGCGCGGTGGCGGGCGGAACTGCCGCGCGCCGCCGACGTCGCCACCACGACCCTGGCGTTCTTCGACTCCCGGACCGACGACCCCGTCGCCGGAGCGGCGGAAGACGCCGTCGCGGAACCCGAACTGGGGCTGGGCCGGGTCGTCGCCGACAACCTGCTGCACGGGCTCCGGGGCAGTGGCGTCAGCTGCCCCTCCATCGACCGGCGGCTGGTCCACCGGTACCTGGAGCGCTGCGTCACGACGGGGGCGCTGCCGCCGCCCGACAGGCAACGGCCCCGCGTCCCCCACCAGGCCCGTCGCTGATGCGGAGATCTGGTTCACGACATCCGGGAACCCGGGCGGACTCCGCTCCGACTACTGAAGCGGAGTCCGCACCACCCGAGGAGCCCGCATGTCATGGAAACAGCCAACCGCCGCATTCGCGGTCGGAGCACTCTGTCTGGCCACCGCCGCCTGCGGCACCTCGTCGAGGACGGCGGCCTCCGCCGGAAAAGCGGAACCACCAGGGCCCGGCTACCCGGTCACCGTCACCGACTGCGGGCAGACCACCACGTACACCAAGGCGCCCAGCCGTGTCGTCGTCATGAACGGCGCGTCCGTCGCCGAGGTGTCCTCGATGCTCGCCCTCGGGCTCGGTGACCGCATCGTCGCCAACGCCCAGTCCTACGGCATGTCGGAGGTACCGGGACGCGCCGAGGCCATCGCGAAGCTGCCCACCGGAGGAGTGAAACTCAACGACATCCAGGACATCCCGCGCGAGGCGATGCTGAACCTGCGGCCGGATTTCGTGCTGTCCACCACAGGGTTCGGCTTCGACCCCAAGAACGGCTACGCCACCCGCAAGGACCTCGCGTCGATCGGCGCGCACACCTACCTGCCGGTCAAGGGCTGCGACGACGCCGGCTCCCTCACAGGCCCGCCGTCCATCGACGACAGCTACTCGATGCTGCGCGACCTCGGCAGGATCTTCGGCGTCAGCGCCCGCGCCGAGAAGCTGATCGCGGACTCCCGCGCGCACGTCGCCGCCGTCCGCACCAAGGTGACCGCCAGGCCGGCGACGGCAGCCGGCGCCGCACGGCCGTCGAAGGTGATGGTGATCTTCTCCAACATGTCGATGGGAGCGAACGAGTTCAGCTCGATCGCCGGCGTCGGCATCTGGAACGACATCCTCGCCAAGGCCGGGGGAGCCAACGCGTTCGCCTCCGTCACGAGCAACTCCTTCGCCGACCTCAGCAAGGAGAAGGTCGCCGCCGCGCAGGTCGACGCGCTCGTCGTCGTCAGCTACCACGACCCGGACGCCGCCGGCTACGCACGCAAGCTGCTGGCGCGGTTCCCGCAGTGGAACGCCGCACGGGACAAGAGATTCACGGTCCTGTCCGACTCCATCTATCTCGGGCCCAGCAACGACGTCGCCGTCGAACGCATCGCCCGGATGCTGCACCCCGACGCCCTCTGACGCGCCGCAGATGACCCCACGCGCGCTGCGTCCCCGCTCCCCGCTGTCCGCCCTGCTTGTCCTGCCCGCCCTCCTCGCCCTGCTCGTTCTGGTGATGATGGTGGCCGTCGGCATCGGAGCCGTGAACGTCCCCCTCGGGGACGTCTGGCACATCGTCCTCGCCCACCTGGGCGGCGGCACCTTCGCCGGCGACCCCGTCCAGGACCAGATCGTCTGGAACTTCCGTATCCCCCGGGTGCTGCTCGCCGCGCTCGCGGGCGGCGGCCTCGCCGTCGCCGGGGTCGTGCTGCAGGCCGTCGTCGCCAACCCGCTGGCCGACCCCTACGTCCTGGGCGTCTCCTCCGGGGCGTCGCTCGGTGCCGTGCTGGTCATGACGCTGACCACCGGCGCCCTCGGCGGCCTGGGCGTCTCCTCGGCGGCGTTCGCCGGCGCCGTCGCGGCCGTCGCCCTCGTCTTCCTCCTCGGCCGGCGCGGCGGCCGACTGGCTCCCACCCGTCTGGTGCTGTCCGGTGTCGCCATCGGCTACCTGTTCCTCGCGGCCACCAGCTATCTGCAGCTCCGGGCCACCCCCAACGAGCTGCGCTCGGTGATGTTCTGGATGCTCGGCAGCGTCGCCGGGGCACAGTGGAGCCAACTGCCGCTGGTGAGCGGCGCCGTGCTCGGGACGACGGTCGCCCTCGCGCTGTACGGGCGGCGACTGAACGCGCTGCTGGCCGGGGACGAGTCCGCGACGGCACTCGGGGTGGAGGTGCACCGGCTGCGGGCCGCGCTGCTGGTGCTGTCCTCGCTGTTGACCGGCACCATCATCGCGGTCGCGGGCGGCATCGGCTTCGTCGGCCTGATGATCCCGCACCTCGTGCGGCTCGCCGTCGGCGCGGACCACCGCAGGCTGCTCCCGCTCGCCGCGGCCACCGGCGCGATCTACCTCGTCGTCGTCGACCTCCTGTCGCGCACTCTGGACCGGCCCAACGAACTGCCGCTCGGCATCCTCACCGCCCTCTTCGGCGCGCCGTTCTTCCTGTGGCTGCTGCGCCGCAACACGAGCTTGGATTCCGTATGAGACTCAGCGTCGACCAGCTCGACGTCACCCTGGATCGCCGGCCCATCCTGCGGGACGTCTGTCTGGAGGTGGGGTCCGGCGAGATCGTCGGGCTCGTCGGGCCGAACGGCAGCGGCAAGTCCACGCTGCTGCGCTCGGTCTACCGCTCGCTGCGGCCGGAGGGCGGGGCGGTGTGCGTGGGCGGGGACGACATCTGGACGATCCCCGCCCGCGCCGCCGCCCGCCGCACCGCCGCGGTCCTGCAGGACGTGGGCCATGCGACGGGGCTGTGCGTGCGGGAGATCGTGGCGCTGGGGCGCACCCCGCACCACGGCCTGCTCGGCCGGGACGGCCCCGAGGACCACGAGGCGGTCGAGCGGGCGCTGGACCAGTGCGGCGCCCGCCCGCTGGCCGACCGCGACTTCGCCTCGCTCTCCGGCGGGGAGCGGCAACGGGTGCTGCTGGCCCGGGCGTTGGCCCAGCGCCCGCACCTACTCGTGCTGGACGAGCTCACCAACCACCTCGACATCCGCGCGCGCTTCGAGCTGCTCTCGCTGATCCGGGCCATCGGCACCACCACGCTGGCGGTCCTGCACGACCTGGACCTCGCCGTCCGGCTCTGCGACCACCTCGTCGTCCTGCAACAGGGCGCCGTGGTCGCGGCAGGGCCGGTGCTGGACGTGCTCACCCCGGTGGTGCTGCGCGACGTCTTCGGGGTCGCGGCCAGCGCGGACCGGCACGCCGACGGCGTCGTGCGGATCGTCTACGCCGCAGACCCGCTCGCGCTGCAGTTGGTCGAACGGGCCACGGCCGCCGGATGAGACGGCGCGAGCGAGGGTTTGTCACCGGGAGTCGTGGACAGACGATGCGTCAGGCCGCCCGACGGCCGCTCGCCCCACGAGTGCGGGCGGAGTTCGGAGAACGCTTTTCGGCGGTGCGCCAGATACCCCGTCGCTCCGGAGGAATGATCAGGGGTCGGGCGGGCATGCGTCAGGGGAGCGGCCGGGTTGAGCAGGAGGGACCCCCGGCTGCACCATGAAACTGCGCGGCCCGAACCGAGGTCTCGGTGGTCTTCCCCCGGTCCACCGATCACCCGGCCGGGCCGCGCGCAGACCAGAACGCCCGACTGGTTCCCGGGCGTTTCCCGCCGGGCGGGGTTGTGAGGACACCGCCCGGCGCCGTCGGCCCCGCGCCCACCCCCCTCGGGTCGCGGGGCCGACGCGTGTCCGTAGGTGGTCCCGCGAAGGACCCGCCGGGCCGTACCGCCTACCGGTGCCGACTGCGGTCGGTGTCGGGCAGGTTGCACCAAAGATCGATCTTCGCGGACAGCTCCCGGGTCTGGGCGTCCGTACGGCGCTCGGCCTCTGCCGACGCCTCGGCGGCGGCGTCGAGCGAGCCGAAGCCCCGTACGAGGCCGATGAGATCCTCGACCAGGCCCGGGTCCTCTCCCACGGCGCGGGCATGTGCGTGGAGGGCTTGCAGGATGGCGAGTTCGTCGTCTGCGGCGTCCATGTGCACAGTCTGCCGCGTGGGTCTGACACTCCGTGGGTCCCGCGTGCGCGCCGGACGCGGCGCGCACCGTCCCGAGCTCGAAAGGCCAGGTGGGAGGCGGGTCCTACGAAGCACTACCGCCTGGCGGCGGGCCGCGACGTGCGCCGGGACCGGGTCTGCGCCGGCGGTGCCGGGGGAGCGGTCAGGTCGGCCTTCACGTCCCCGTGCTCGTCCTCGTCCTCGTACCGCGCGTCCGGGTCGTCGCCCAGGTCGGCCTGGTGGAAGGGGTCGGTCGACGGGACCGGCGAGGTATGCGGCGCGACCGGCGTGGAGGGATCAGGGTTGGAGAAAAGCGTGGTCATGGCACCTTCGTCAGGTTTCACAGAACGGGGCCACCCGGAACGGTCCGGACGGTGGCGATTGCGGCCTCGAGAACGGCCGTCACTTCCCAGCATCCCACGTGGAACGTTCCGCGCGGGTATCCGGTAGCGCCCGGGCCCGTCACACCGCGTGTGCGCGGACTCGCCGATTCGAATGAAACCGCAGGCCAAGCGGGGGACGCGGACGGCCGGCAGGTGATCACAGGACGGAATGCGGATAGGACCCGTGATCAGGAGGTCCGATCCATGGGTGCCGTTCCGCCGTGCCGCCGCGCGCAGCGCCGCAGCCGGCGCGACGCTGCCCTGGACGTCCTGCTGGCCGTCGTCGCCGTGTTTCTGCTGGTGGGCGGGACGCTGTCACCGGACCTGATGGCCGACGGGGACATCCAGCCCCGGACCGTGGTGTCGGAGCCGCTGTCCGCCGCGGGCGACGAGCACCCGAACGAGGCCGGCGCCACGGTACGAGCGGCCCGGGTCCCGCGGGCCGCCGGGCCCTCGCGGGTGGTACGCCACGCGGCCCGCACCGGTACCCACCCCGCCGCGGCCGCCCCGCGGCGCGGTGTCCCGGTGCCGACCGCCGAACGGCCTGGTACCGGACTCCTCGGGCTGAGCTGTGTGGTCCTGCGCTGCTGACCGGACCGAGGGCCGCTTTTCCGGCCCCCTTCCGCTCCGCACGCCGGCCCCACTTCCCGATCCCGGAGGACTCTGCATGCCCATCGACCCTTTCGCGGCCCTGAACGCCATGCTGCGTGCCGAAGTCGCCCGCGCCGCCGTCCCGGAGGGCGAGCCCGGCCGGCCCACCGACCATGACGTGCGGGAGACTCCCGAACGCCCGGCCGCCACCCCCGCCCGGGGCGACGACGTCTGACCGCCGGCGCCGACCGGCGGCGCCCGGCCGAATCGGAGTTCGGCTGGGCGCCGCCGCGGGCAAGAAATGGACGGGTTCAGCGCCCCGAACGCGGAAGCGGTTCAGGTGGTGAACGCCCACCCGACGCCAGGGCGCCCGCCGGAGTCGTCGGCGCCGACCCGGAGGCGTCCACGAGCGCGACGGCCTTGCCACGAATGGAGGAGAGCGCTCTCCGTCGCGCGGCTGCTCAAGCGTTCGAACAACCGGTGGCGCCCCCGTGACTTGTCTCGTCCGGCGCCTCACGGGTCGGCGTCGGCCGCTCCCCGCGATCTGTCCGGCAGGGCTCCGCGGTGGCGCGCCGCCCAGTCCACGCAAGCCGCCGCGAGGCATTTCCGCTTCAACACTTGACGCCGACCTGATGTCCGGGCACGCTCCTGGCCATCGCTTGAGAGCGCTCTCAAGAACTCGCGTCCGTCCTGAAGCCATGGGAGGCTTCCATGCCCGTTGCCCGAGCCGCCAGACACGTCGCCATCAGATTCGGGGCGGTCGCACTGGCCGGGGCGCTCCTTGCCGCCTGTGGATCCAGCTCTTCTGGGAGCAGCTCCGCGGACAGTGCCGACGGGGGCAAGGTCACGCTCACCGTCGACCTCTTCGGCACCTTCGGCTACCAGGAGGCCGGCCTCTACGCCGACTACCAGAAGCTCCACCCGAACGTGACGATCAAGGAGAGCGACACCGAGAACGAGGCCGACTACTGGAAGGCGCTGCAGACCCGCCTCGCCGGGGGCGGCGGCCTCGCCGACGTGCAGGGGGTCGAGGTCGGCCGCATCGCCTCGGTGACCCGGCAGCAGGCCGACAAGTTCGAGGACCTCAGCGCGCTGGGCGCCAAGGACCTGCAGGCGCAGTTCTCGCAGTCCAAGTGGTCGGCCGCGACCGCGCCCGACGGGCGCGTGCTGGGTCTGGGCACCGACACCGGACCCGAGGCGCTCTGCTACCGCGCGGACCTGTTCAAGGCCGCCGGGCTGCCCACCGACCGGGTCGAGCTCGCCAAGCAGTGGGCGACCTGGGACGGCTACCTCGCCCTGGGCAGGCAGTACGCCGCCAAGGCGCCGGCCAAAAGCCACTGGATGGACAGCATCGCCAGCCTCTACTCGGTGATGGTCGGACAGCAGAAGGAGCGCTACTACGACGCCTCCGGCAAGCTGATCTACGATTCCAACCCCGCGGTGAAGGCGGCCTGGACCGCCTCGGTCAAGGCCGCTCAGGACGGTCTGAGCGCCAAGCTCGCCCAGTGGGCCCCCGAGTGGAACCAGGCCTTCAGCAGCGGTTCCTTCGCCACCATCGCCTGCCCCGCCTGGATGCTGGGCTACATCAAGGGCCAGGCCGCCGACGCGGGCAAGGGCAAGTGGGACGTCGCGGCCCTGCCGGGCGGCGCGGGGGAACTGGGGCGGGTCCTACCTGTCGATCCCCAAGGGTGCCAAGCACACCAAGGAGGCCTTCGACTTCATCAAGTGGATCACCGCCAAGGAGCAGCAGGCCAAGCTCTTCACCAAGCAGGGCAGCTTCCCCTCCAACCTCGGTGCCATCGACCTGGTGAAGGACGTGAAGGACCCCTACTTCAGCAACGCCCCGATCGGCACGGTCTTCGGAACGGCCGCCGAGCAGGCGCCCGTCCAGGTGCCGGGTCTGCGTGACAACGACGTGAACACCCAGATCACCAACGCCCTCGGCGAGGTCGAGCGCAAGGGCACGTCGGCCGACGCGGCCTGGAGCCACGCGCAGAAGGGCGTGAAGAACGCCCTCGGCTGACCGGGGCCGGCCTGATGGTGCCGGGTCCGGACGCCTGAACCTCCCCGCCGCGCCCGGACCCGGCGCACCAGCTGCCCCACGTCGCCACCCGCTTCCCGTACGACCGGTTCGACACGTACCTCAGCACCGTTCCCCGATACGAAGGCCTGGCACATGACCGTGTCCGTCACCACGCCGCCCGCCCGGACGGCGCCCCCGCCACGGCTCCGCGCCGAGCGCCGCACCCGGCTGCTGCGCCGGATGTCGCCGTACGCCTACACAGCCCCGTTCTTCACGCTCTTCGTCGCCTTCGGGCTCTTCCCGCTGATCTACACCGCGTACGTCTCGCTGTACCGGGTCGAGCTGCAGACCCCGGACCAGATGGAGTGGCGCGGGCTCGACAACTACACCGCGCTGCTGAGCGACAGCTACTTCTGGACGGCGCTGCGCAACACGTTCAGCATCGGTGTCCTGTCCACTGTGCCGCAGCTGCTGATGGCCCTGGGCCTGGCCCACCTGCTCAACTACAAGCTGCGCGGCCGCACGTTCCTGCGGGTCGCGGTGCTGCTGCCGTACGCGACCTCCGTCGCGGCGGCGACGCTGGTCTTCGCCCAGCTCTTCGGCCGCGACTTCGGCCTGATCAACTGGGTCCTCGGACTGGTCGGCTTCTCACCGGTGGACTGGCAGTCCGGCACGGTGGCCTCGCAGATCGCGGTCTCCACCATCGTCACCTGGCGCTGGACCGGGTACAACGCGCTCATCTACCTCGCGGGCATGCAGTCCATCCCCGGTGAGTTGTACGAGGCGGCGCAGATCGACGGGGCGTCCCGCTGGCGGCAGTTCCTGCACGTGACGCTGCCGGGCCTGCGTCCGACCATCCTGTTCACCGTCGTCGTCTCGACGATCGGCGCGACACAGCTGTTCGGTGAGCCGCTGCTCTTCGAGGGCAGCATCTCCGGCGGCATCTCGCACCAGTACCAGACCCTGGGCCTCTATATGTACGAGCAGGGCTGGGGCTACTTCCACCTCGGCCGCGCCGCCGCCATCGCCTGGATCATGTTCGTCCTGATCGTGCTGCTCGTCGGCGCCAACGCCGCCGTCGCCCGTCGGCGTACCCGTCAGGAGGCCGTCCGATGACCTCGCTCACCACGTCCGCGCCGCGCTCAGGCGCCGAGGACGACCAGGACCGCCCGGCTACCGGACGGCACGGGAAGGTACGCCGCCGGGCCACCGGCGCCGGCCGCCAGCACCACGCGGGCCGGCTCGCCTACGCGATCCTCATCGTCGCCGCGCTGCTGTCCGCGTTCCCCTTCTACTGGACCATCGTCGCGGCGACCCGGTCCAACGCCGAACTGGCGCAGAGCCCGCCGTCGCTGCTGCCGGGCCCGAACCTGACGCACAACTTCCAGCAGGTGCTGGAGCAGGCGGACATCGGCAAGGCGCTGCTCAACTCCTTCATCGTGTCGGGCTCGGTGACCGTCGGTACCGTGCTGTGCTCCACGCTCGCCGGATTCGCCTTCGCCAAGCTGCGCTTCCGGGGCCGCAACCCGCTGCTGGCGATCACCGTCGGCACGATGATGATCCCGCCGCAGCTGGGCGTCATCCCGCTGTTCATGCTGATCGCCAAGCTGCACTGGATCAACCAGCTGCAAGCGGTGATCCTGCCCGGCCTCGTCTCGGCCTTCGGCGTGTTCTTCATGCGGCAGTACCTGGTGCAGGCGCTGCCCGACGAGCTCATCGAGGCGGGCAGGGTGGACGGCGCGTCCACCGCGCGGATCTTCTGGAGCATCGTGGTGCCCATCGCCCGGCCCGGCATGGCGGTGCTCGGCATGCTGACCTTCATGGCCTCTTGGAACGAGTTCTTCTGGCCGGTCATCGCGCTCACCTCGCAGGAGCCCACCGTGCAGGTCGCACTGCGCCAACTGGGCGGCGGATACGTGCACGACCAGTCGGTGATCATGGCCGGCACGCTGCTGGGCACCCTGCCCGTCCTGCTGGTCTTCGGGCTCCTGGGCCGGCAGATCGTCGGCGGCATCATGCACGGCGCTGTCAAGGGGTGAGCCGTCCGTTCCTCCCCCCGCTCCGCCCCGCGCCACCACTCCGAATCCTCACGACCGTGTTGGGAGCCTTTCCTGATGACCGCCATCGACGCGCGCCCGGAAGCCGCCACCGCACTCACCTTCCCTCCGGGCTTCCGCTGGGGCGCGGCCACCGCCGCCTACCAGATCGAGGGCGCCGCCCGGGAGGACGGCCGCACCCCGTCCATCTGGGACACCTTCAGCCACACCCCGGGCAAGGTCCGCAACGGCGACACCGGTGATATCGCCGCCGACCACTTCCACCGGATGCCCGAGGACGTCGCCCTGATGTCAGAACTCGGCCTGACCGACTACCGGCTGTCCGTGTCCTGGCCGCGCGTCCAGCCCACCGGGCGCGGCCCCGCCCTGCAGAAGGGGCTGGACTTCTACCGCTCGCTGGTCGACGAGTTGCTGAACCGGGGTATCCGGCCCGTCCTGACGCTCTACCACTGGGACCTGCCGCAGGAGCTGGAGGACGCGGGCGGCTGGCCGGTCCGCGAGACCGCCGACCGGTTCGCCGACTACGCGGCGATCGTCGCCGGCGCCCTCGGCGACCGGGTACCGACCTGGACGACGCTCAACGAGCCGTGGTGCAGCGCCTTCCTGGGGTACGCGGAGGGGGTGCACGCGCCGGGCCGCGCCGAGCCCACCGCCGCGCTGCGGGCCGCGCACCACCTGAACCTCGCCCACGGCCGGGCCGTCGGCGTGCTGCGGGACCTGCTGCCGTCGACGGCCGAGGTCTCCCTCACGCTCAACCTCGCCGCGGTCCGGCCGCTGACCCGATCGCCCGCCGATCTGGACGCCGCGCGCCGGATCGACGCGCTCGCGAACCGGGTCTTCCTCGACCCGGTGTTCCACGGCCGGTACCCCCAGGACCTGATCAACGACACCTCGTCGCTCACCGACTGGCACTTCGTGCGCGACGGCGACCTGGCCGCGATCTCCCGGCCGATCGACTCGCTCGGCCTGAACTACTACACCCCCACCGTCGTCGCCGCCGGGACCAGCGCCATCCCGTCGGCCTGGCCGGGGGCCGAGCAGCACGCCCGGTTCGTGGCCGCCCCCGGCCCGCGCCACCGCGATGGACTGGCCGGTGGACGCGAGCGGGCTGTACGAGATCCTCACCCGGCTCCGGGCCGAACTGCCCGACTTCCCCCTGCTCATCACGGAGAACGGCGCCGCGTACGACGACTACCGCGATCCGTCGGGCGACGTCCACGACCCCGAGCGCATCGCCTACCTCGGCTCCCACCTCGCCGCCGTCCACCGGGCCATCGCGGAGGGCGCGGACGTCCGCGGCTTCTTCCTCTGGTCGCTGCTGGACAACTTCGAGTGGGCGTACGGGTACAGCAAGCGTTTCGGCATGATCCATGTCGACTTCGCCAGCCAGCAGCGCACCCTGAAGGACAGCGCGCGGTGGTACGCCGACGTCATCCGCGCCGGCGGCCTGCGGGCCGGGGACTCCTTGGCGTAGGCCGGACGCTACCTGCCGTAGACGGCCACGAAGTCGCGTGTCGCCTTGACGTAGTAGCGGTCGGCCGGGTTCTCGAAGTCGAGGAGGTTGGTCGGCGTGGGGTTGGCGGGGTCACGGCTGCCGTCGTAGGCCATGAAGGAGGGCCAGGCGCGGTTCATGTCCAGCGGCATGGCACGGACCGCGCCGGCCCGCTGCATCAGGTCCGCCAGGGTTCGGGCGGTAAGCGCCTGTCCGACGACCATGATGACGTCGCCGGAGGCGGTGACCCCGACGCCGGAGCGCTCCACGTACATCTTGCTCTGGTCGGTGACGCCCCACTTGGAGTCGTCCCCGATGTCCGGTACGACGCTGCCGCCGTCGACCATCAGCTCCAGGCACTGCCGGACGCCGACGACGTCCGGCGTCATACCGACGTCGCGGCCCCACACGCCGATTTCGAACGACCCGTCGCGGTAGAAGACCTCGGAAGCGGCGCCGGGCCGCAGCTCACCGGCGGTCCGCCCGTCGAGGTAGAAGCCGCCGTTCGACCCGCCGTCGGTAACCCGGAATCCGCCGTTCCAGGTCGCGACGAGCCCGGTTCGCCGGCCTTCGGGAATGGTCGGGGGCACGGAGAAGGTGCCGCCCGGCTCGCGGAAGCCCGGGTGGAGCTGGAAGCGCGCGTGCTTCGTGCTGATCCACGCGATCGCCGCCTGGTAGGACGTGTGCGCGCTGTCGGGCCGTACGTAGGTCGCCTGCACGATCGGCAGGCCGTGGGAGCTCGCCACCGGACGCCAGACGCCCTCGCCCGGCAGCCCGGGACTGACGACGGGCTCCATCGGCTCGCGCAGCGGCACTTCTTCCGACTGGTGGACGATGGCGGGAGCGACCGCGTTCATCCGGGCCAGCGCGTCGGGCGGCAGGGTGCCGCCCACCTCCGGTGGGTCGAGCTGGTACTGGAGGTCCTCCAGCTTGTCGACCACCACGCCCAGTCGGTGGTCGCGGCTCCATTCGGCCAGCCGCGCCATCACGCTGTCCTTGCCCGGGTAGGTGAGGGCCTGCCCCACCGACCAGCCCACCGTGCCGACACACACCAGCGTGACGGCGAGGCCGCCCCGGGTGAGGGCCTGTCTCCGGCGCAGCTGAGCGGGCGAGAGGTCCCGCCGGTGCTTCCACGGCAGCAGACGCCGCCGGGCCCCGTTCTCGGCCACGTCGGCACCGGCGACGCCACCGGGCTCCGCCGCCCCCTGAACGTCCGTGATCCGTCCGCCCGCCCCGTCCGTCATGGCACTCCTTCACCTGTGAACCGTGGGTGATCTCATCCGCTCTATCCGCTCACCTCTCGGCCTAATCGCGATGGCGGCAGAACCACCCGCGCGCCCGCGACGGGCCACGATCGGCCCAGTCGAACGAACACCGCACGACCCCTGGCACAGAGTGTGCCCGGACCACTACTCTGAGCGCCTCAACGGCAGGGACGTGATCATCAAGAGGGCCACATGACGTACCCGGAACCCATCATGGCGCGAGACGACTTCAACGACCGGACCTCGTCCGACCACCTGAACGGGTTACTGGCCCGGGCGGGCCGACCGGCGCCCATCGCCGCGACGCTGCTCGCGCGGCTGCGCACCGCCATCGTGCACCGCACCGAGCTGGTCTCGAACCGCTACGGCAGGGAGCCCGGCCGCGTCCTCGGCCGCCGCACCCTGCGCCATGTCTTCCTGCTGCCGGACGGCACGACCCCGGTCCTGTGGGAACTGGAGCACGACACCGGTCCCCGCGCCCACCTGGTGCACGAGATCTACGCGGACGAGCCGGCCCTGCTCGCGGCCGAGCTGGAGGTGGACATCCGGTTCGGCGACCTGGAACACAGCACCGCCCTCGGAAACCTGCCGGAGCACCGGCTCGATCTGTACGTCGCCCCCTCGGCCGCGGGCCGCCGCCGCAGGTACGAGGCGGCCGACTCCGCCGATCACGCCATGCGGCTGCTGCGCCGGGCGGTCAACCCCGACCTCCCGGGTGAAGCGATCCGCCTGCGGGTGCTCTCCGCCGTCGGCCACGACATAGCCTTCGCCGGCAGCAACAGCAGGACGGTCGACGAGCGCTGCGCCGGCTGGACCCTGTACGAACACGCGTTCCTGCTCCCGGGCGGCGAGGAGGTCAGCCTCTGGGAGGTGGACCACTCCATGACCCCGGACCGCCACCCCGTCTGCGAGGTCTACGACCGCCAGGACACCGCCCGCGACGCGGCGGATCGGCTCCTCGAATCGCTCTGAGCGCCCCATCCCTCTGAGCACCGAATCCCTCTGAGCACCGGATCCTGCTGAGTACCCACACGAACGCGCGTGCCGCCGGGAGAGTCAGGGTTCCCGGCGGCACGCGCGTCCAACTGTGGGGCCATCCGCTCCTTACGGGTTCTGGACGATGGTGAAGGTCGAGGTGGTGTTCTTGATGTTCTGGAAGTTGTTGCTCATCCGCAGGTTGTTGAAGGTGACCGTGCCCACCGCCGGGCCCTGGTTGGGCTCGGGCAGTTCGTTGGCCCAGATCCCGTAGCCGGACTTGGCGTCGAAGGCGTCCCCGCTCTTCTGGGCACCGGTGATCGAGACGTTGGTGAAGACGGTGTCCTTCACCGGGAACTGCGGCTGCCCGCCGACGTAGTTCGTCTGGAACATGATGCCGCTGTAGGTCGGATCCACGATGTCGACATCCGTGACGCGGATGCCTTGGAAGATCTTCGAGGCCGAGAAGACCCAGATGGCCGGGAAGACCTGACTGCCCCAGAAGTGCCCGCCGGCCCGCACGATCGAGATGTTCTGCAGGTTGGTCGGGTCGGTGCCGAAGCCGTTCATCGGGTAGCCGAAGTCCAGCGAGCTGATCGTGATGCCCGAGTAGACCAGGGTGTCGGCGATGTAGATGTTGCGGAAGGTGTTCGCGAAGCCGCCGTAGACCGCGACACCGGCGGCGCGCCAGGTCAGGATTGACGTCAGGTTCTCGAAGACGTTGTTCTTCTCGTCCGCCCCGCCGGCGTCGATGGCGGAGAAGAGCGCGAAGCTGTCGTCACCGGTGGACCGCGCCTCGATGTTGTTGAGGTGGTTGTCCGTGGAGCCGTTCGTCATGTTGATGCCGTCGGCGAACGTGTCACGGATGCGGGAGTTGGTGATGGTGATGTTGTCGGTGTTGGCGCCCCAGTAGAGGCAGACCGTGTGCTCGTTCCAGACGTTGTCAATGGTGATGTTGGCGACGTTGGAGAAGTCGAAGACCTTGCCGGGGCCGTCGATGCGCGACGTGTAGTTGCCGAAGTAGGCGAAGCCGGAGAACGAGGAGCCGTTCGCGGACGCCTCCGCCCGGAAGCCGATGTCGGTGTTGGCCTGGGTCGAGGGAGCGTTGAAGCGGGTGAACCAGGGTCCGGCGCCGACCACCTTGACGGCCTTGCCGTACACCTGGAACTTGCTCGCCGTCTGGTACTCGCCCGGGGGCAGGTAGACGCCGACCAGGGTGCCCGTGGTGTCCATCCGGACCTTGTCGAGCGCGTTCTGCACGTCCTGGTGCGTGACGCCCGCCGGGACCGTGTACTTGGCCGGGTCCGGGTTGGCGATGACCGTCGCCTGCTCCAGGTTGATGAAGTCGATCGCGTACTGCGTGGTGTTGGCGGCGTCCTTCTGCAGCTTGATCTTCGATCCGGCCGGGACGGTTGTCCCGAGCAGGATGTTGGCCTCGTCGTAGATGTGACGCGGGCCGCCGGCGCCGGGTGAGTTGCCGGGACCGGTCTCGTTCCCGTACAGCCAGGCGTACTTGGACGTCAGGTCGATGGCCTTGAGGAAGGTGCCGTTGACGTAGATGTCCAGGGTGGAGTTGATGCCGTCGCCGCCCGCGGCGTCCGGGATGGAGAAGCGGGTGACCAGGGTGTTGGTGCTGGCCTTGGTGGTGAACTCGACGGAGGAGCCGGTCGAGTTCAGCGTGACGGCCTTGCGGCCCGACGCCTCGCCCGCCACGTCGCCCACGGTCCGGTTCGGTCCGACGACGGCCGCGCCGCCACCGAGGACGCCGTCCTCGGCCTCGTACATGTCGTACGGCATGTTGGCGCCGCGTCCGACGAAGAGCGGCTGGGTGCTGGTGTTGTTGGCCTGCTTGACCGGCAGCTCGTTGGCGTCGTTGGCCAGGACGGTCTTGACGCTGTACTTGCCGTTGCCCGCCGTCCAGGTGCCGAGGTTGACCGGGGCGGCGGTGGCGCCGGCCGCGATCGTCCCGTTGTAGGCGCCGGTCAGGGTCTTGACGACGGAGCCGGACGTGGTGTCCGTGACCGTCAGGGTGATGCCGTGGGCGCCGCTCGCGGAGGCGACGGTGCCCTGGTTCTTGATGGCCACCGAGAACGTGACCGTGTTGCCGGCCGCCGGGTTGCCCGGGGTCCAGCTGACGGGCGACGCGATCAGGTCGGAGCTGGCCACCGGGGTGACGACCAGCGGGCTCGGGCTGCTGAAGGCGTTGTTCGCCTCGCTCTGCTCGATGACGGCGTTGGCCTCGTCGACCTTGGCGGTCAGCGGGTAGGAACCCGCCGTGCGCGTGCCGATAGTGGCGGAGACGGTGGCCGACGCCCCGGCCGCGAGGGCGGCGACCGGCGCGGTGCCGGCGAGCGTGGTGCCGAGGTAGAGGTTGACATTGGTCGCGCCCGCGGCCGCGGGGCCGATGTTCTTCACCGTCGCGGAGAGCGTGATCGGGTCGGTCTCGACCGGTGCGGCGGGCGAGGCGGAGAGTGCGGACACCGTCAGGTCCGGGTTGGGAGCCGGCGTGCCGATCACCTGGAACTCGGCTACCTGGCCGCCGCCCGCGCCGGAGTTCGACGTGATCTTGAGCTGGACGTCCGCGACCCGTCCGGCGACGGGGATCGTCACCGTGTTGCCCGTGGCGGGGTTGAACGTGTAGACGGTCGGCGAGGTCAGGCCGGTGAGGGACGAGGAGCTCTGCTCACGTCCGAGGACCTGGATGGTCTGGGTACGCGTCGCCCACGCGCCGTCCGGGTTGAGCTTCACCACGACGGAGTTGACGTCGGCGTTGGAGCCCAGCGCGACGGTCAGCGTGTCGGGGTAGCTGCTGCCGCCCTCCCAGTAGGTCGCCACGTTGTTGTCGTTCGCGTTCGCGGCGACGAAGTTCTGGGTGGTGGACGAGGCGGTGATGGCCTTGCCGACCGCCAGGTTGGAGCCGCCGCCACCGGTGCCCGTGCGGGTGACGGTGTTGCTGTTGCCCGACTGGTTGCCGGCCGCGTCCTTGGCCTTGACGTAGTAGGCCACGGTCGCCGTGTCGGGCTGGCTGTCGGTGTAGGTCAGCACGTTTCCGGCCACGCTGGTGCGCAGCACATTGTTGGCATACACGTCGTAGCCGGTGACGCCGACGTTGTCCGTCGAGGCGTTCCACGTCAGTTTGATCTGGCCCGACGCCGGCTGGGTGTAGGCCAGGCCCGCCGGCGCCGTGGGCGCCTGCGTGTCACCCGTCGTCGGCCCGTAGAGCTCGAACTCGGAGAGCTGGGCCGCCGGCCAGGCGGTGTTGGCGGTGACGTTCAGCCGCACGTACCGGGTGTTGATCGTGTTGAAGTTCACCGTCACCGTGTTGCCGGCGGACGGATCGAAGACGTACCCCTTGGAGGCGGCGATGTCGGTGAAGGTCGAGCCGTTGGTGCTGCCCTGTACCGACAGCGTCTGCGTCCGGGTTTCCCACCCGGTCGGCAGCTTCAGCACCAGCTGGTTCACCCCGACGGTGGCTCCCAGGTCGGCCTGGATCCACTGCGGAAAGGCGTTGTTGTTGCTCTCCCAGTAGCTGGCCTGGTCGCTGTCGTTGGCGTTGCCCGGCACGTAGGGGGCGTTGGAGCTGCTCGCCGTGATCGTCTTGGAGATGGCGAGGTTGTCGGTGGAGGCCGCTGCCTCGGAGACCTGCAGTTCGGAGATCTGGGCGGCCGCCTTGGCGGTGTTCGCCGTGACGGCGACCCGAACGAAGCGGGTGGTGGCCGCCGGGAACCGGATCTTCACGGCGTTGCCGGAGCCGGGAGCGAAGACGTACTTGGCGGAGCCGACGATCGTCTCGTAACTCGTGCCGTCCGCGCTGCCCTGCACCGCGAGCGTCTGGGTGCGGCTCGACCAGCCCGCGGGGACCTTCAGGGTGACCTGGTCGATGGTCCTGCTGCGCCCGAGGTCGACCTGGGCCCACTGCGGGAGGGCGCTGCCGCTGCCCTCCCAGTAGGTGGACTGGTCGCCGTCGTTCAGGTTTCCGGCCGTGCTGCCGCCACTGGAGGCGCGGGCCGTCTTTGACGTCGCCGCGTGGGGGGTGGGCTCGGCCGCGGCGGCCCGGAGCACCGGCCCGCCGAGGAGCATCAGACTGGTCGCGAGCGAGCCCGCGACCAGCTTGGGTATCCGCTTCGATCTCACTGCGTTCCTCTGTCTCTCGTCCGAAAGTGCCAGGAGTGGGGGGCGAGTGAGGCCACGGCCACGCTCTCGCCGTCGAAGTTGCGGAGAACGGTGAAGAATGAACATCACTCTGCAATGAATTTGCATTGAGTTAGCAGAATGTTACAGACGGGCTACGACGGCGTCTACGCCCGCGCAAGATCGGCTTGACGCGCTCCGGACCGACCATGGAGCGTAATTTCAGAGTAAGTTGACGAATTTGCTCGCCGTGCGCGCTCTATTGCGTCTCTCTGTCGTCGTGGCTACGCTCTGCCGCTGGCCGGTCAGCGGCGCGCAACCGTGTACAACGGGAGGAGTCCAGATGGGGATCTCACGCCGGGCGTTCATCGGATCGGTGACGGCGGGAGTCGCCTTCGGCGCCCTGCCGGCCGCCGGTGCGCTGGGAGGGGCGGCCGTTGCCGCGAGCCCTCCCGGTGACGTGGTCGGAAAGATCACCGTCGGCTACCAGGGCTGGTTCGCCGCACCCGGCGACGGAGCCCCCGTCAACGGCTGGTGGCACTGGAGCCGGAACTGGTCCCAGCCGCCGTCCCCGTCCAACAACGCGATCAGGGCGTGGCCGGACATGCGGGACTACACCGGGGCCTACCGGACCGCCTACGGCAACCTCGGCAACGGGCAGCCCGCGACGCTCTTCTCCTCCTACGACCAGCAGACGGTCAACGCCCACTTCCTGTCGATGCGGCAGAACGGCTGCGACACCGCCGCCCTGCAGCGGTTCAACCCCAACGGTGGCGAGGGCGCCACGCGTGACGCGATGGCAGGGAAGGTCAGGAGCGCGGCGGAGGCCAACGACCGCAAGTTCTACGTCATGTACGACGTCAGCGGCTGGGCGAACATGCAGCCGGAGATCAAGGCCGACTGGACCGCCAAGATGTCGGCCCTGACGTCGTCCCCCGCGTACGCGCGGCAGAACGGCAAGCCGGTGGTCGGCGTCTGGGGCTTCGGCTTCGCCGACGAGAACCACCCCTGGTCCCCCGCGGCCTGCCTCGATGTCGTCAACTGGTTCAAGAACCAGGGCTGTTACGTCATGGGCGGCGTGCCGACGTACTGGCGCACCGGCGTCAACGACTCACGACCCGGCTACCTCGACGTCTACCGCGCCTTCCACATGCTCTCCCCGTGGATGGTCGGCAGAATCGGCAACGCGGGGGACTCCGACCACTTCTACGACCTGTGCACCGTCCCGGACCAGGCCGACTGCAACGCCCACGGCATCGACTACCAGCCGTGCGTCCTTCCCGGGGACGTGGCAGGACGCCAGCGGGCGCACGGCGACTTCATGTGGCGGCAGTTCTACAACGTGGTCCGGGCCGGCGCCCAGGGCATCTACATCTCGATGTTCGACGAGTACAACGAGGGCAACCAGATCGCCAAGACGGCGGAGAACGCGTCCATGATCCCGGCGGGCTCCGGTCTGCTGGGGCTGGACGAGGACGGGACGGCCTGCTCCGCCGACTACTACCTGCGGCTGACGGCCGACGGCGGCAGGATGCTCAAGGGCCTGCTCCCGCTGACGGCGGTCCGCCCGACCGTTCCCGTCATCGGTGGCGGGCCCCCGCCCGTCGACGTGAACCTCGCGCTGCACCGGCCGACGACGGAGAGCAGCCACACGCAGGGCTACGGCGCGGGCAACGCCGTCGACGGAGACGCCGACAGCTACTGGGAGAGCGCCAACAACGCGTTCCCGCAGTGGCTGCAGGTCGATCTCGGCTCCGCGGTGGGTACGAAGCGGGTCGTCCTGTCCGTGCCGCCGGCCACCGCCTGGGGGACCAGGACCCAGACGCTCTCCGTCCTGGGCAGCACCGACGGCTCGAACTTCGCCACTCTGGCCGGGTCGGCCGGGCGCACCTTCGATCCGGCCACGGGCAACCGCGTCACCGTCACGTTCCCGGCCACCGCGACCGTCCGGTATCTGCGGGTGCACTTCACCGGCAATACGGGGTGGCCGGCGGGGCAGGTCGCGGAGCTCCAGGTGTTCGCGTCCTGACGGCCGCCCTTCGCGCCCGGTTCGGCGTCGGCGCCCTGACCGATGCCGGACCGGTGCACCCCGGCGTCGATCGCCGCCCATAAGCCCTGGCGATGGATATCCCGACTGCTAAGGGCTGTCCCGCAATCCCTGGCGGGCGCCCGACGACAGCCACGGCACCTCGCCGCGTTGTCGGAACGCCCGAATACATGCAGCACGCGGGCGCCCCTCCGCCGTGCGATGCACCGCATCTGACGCCGCGCGCTGATCCACCAGGGATCACGGGACAGCCCTTAGCGTCATGGGTTATGGAACTACGCCAGTTGGAATACCTCGTGACGGTCACCGAGGAGGCGAGCTTCACCAAGGCGGCGGCCAGACTCCATGTGGCGCAGCCCGGGGTGAGCGCCCAGATTCGCCAGTTGGAGCGGGAGCTGGGCCAGGACCTGCTGGACCGCTCCGGGCGCACGGTCCGGCCCACCGACGTGGGCGCCGCGGTGCTGCCGTACGCGCGTGCGGCCCTCGCCGCCGTCGCCGGCGCCCGGCAGGCCGTCGAGGAGCTGACCGGGCTGGTCCGCGGGCATGTCGCGGTCGGCACCGTGACCTCGCTCGGGCGCGCCGTCGACCTGGCCGGACTGCTCGCCGACTTTCATCACAGCCACCCGGCGGTGGAGATCAGCCTCGTCGAGGACACGTCGGACAACCTCCTCCAGTCGCTGCTCACCGGGCGGTTGGATGTGGCGGTGGTCAGCCTGGCGGACGAGCCGCCGCCGGGCATCGGGGTGCGGGTCGTCGTGGACGAGCCGTTCGTCGTCGCCGTCGCCCCCGGCGACCCGCTGGCGCGCCGGACCTCGATCGCCTTCGAGGCCCTCGCCGGGCTCCCCCTGATGTGCCTGCCGCGCGGCACCGGGCTGCGCACCGCGGTCGACCGCGGCTGCGCCGCGGCGGGTTTCCAGCCGCGGATCGCGTTCGAGGCGGGGGATCCCACCGTCCTGGCGCAGTTCGCGATCCGGGGTCTGGGGGTGGCGATCCTGCCCGAGTCCCTCGCCCGTTCCCACCCCGGCGAACTGCACCCGGTACGGCTGACCGGGCCAGAGCTGCGCGGGAGGCTCGCGCTCGCCTGGCGGGCGGAGGGCCCGGCCGGCCCGGCGGCCCGCGCCCTGGTCCGGCGGGCCCGCGCCACGCTGCCCGAACGCACGGAGGACGCTCCCGCCTGAGCTCGCGTGGCCCGCGTCGATTCCCGGGACTCTATGCAACTTGTTGCATAATCGGCTCGACTCGTCTAGAACTTGCGCTACGAGTCCGCGCGAGGAGGCCCCCTGATGAGCGACTATCCCCACCTGCTGAGCCCTCTCGACCTGGGCTTCACCACCCTGCCCAACCGGGTGCTGATGGGTTCGATGCACGTCGGTCTGGAGGAGGCGCCGCGCGGCTTCGAGCGGATGGCCGAGTTCTACGCCACCCGCGCCCGAGGCGGCGTCGGCCTCATGGTCACCGGCGGGATCGCCCCCAACGACGCGGGGCGCCCATACGAGGGCGGCGCGAAGCTGACGACCGAGGCTGAGGCCGAGCAGCACACCGCGGTCACCGCCGCCGTGCACCGCGAGGGCGCGAAGATCGCGATGCAGATCCTGCACTTCGGGCGGTACGCGCACCACGCCGACCTCGTGGCGCCCAGCGCCCTCCAGGCGCCCATCAGCGGCTTCACCCCGCACGCGCTGACCGAGGACGAGGTCGAGCAGACCGTCGAGGACTTCGTCCGGGCGGCCGCGCTCGCGCAGCTCGCCGGCTATGACGGTGTCGAGATCATGGGGTCCGAGGGATACCTGCTCAACGAGTTCATCGCGGCGCCCACCAACCAGCGGCAGGATCGCTGGGGCGGCGAGTACCGGAACCGGATCCGTTTCCCGGTCGAGATCGTGCGGCGGGTCCGTGAGCGCGTCGGGCCGGACTTCATCCTCATCTACCGCCTCTCGATGCTCGACCTCGTACCGGGCGGATCCACCCTCGAGGAAGTGATCATCCTCGCCCGGGAGATCGAGGCGGCCGGCGCGACGATCATCAACACCGGCATCGGTTGGCACGAAGCGCGGATCCCGACCATCGCGACCTCCGTCCCGCGTGGCGCCTTCACCTGGGTGACCAAGAAGGTCATGGGCTCCGTGGGCATCCCCCTGGTGACCAGCAACCGGATCAACACCCCCCGAACTGGCCGAGCAGCTGCTCGCCGAAGGCCGCGCGGACATGGTCTCGCTGGCCCGGCCGTTGCTGGCCGACCCCGACTTCGTCGCCAAAGCCCGGCGCGGCCAGTCCGCCACCATCAACACCTGCATCGGGTGCAACCAGGCGTGCCTGGACCACACGTTCAGCGGGAAGATCACGTCCTGCCTGGTCAACCCCCGGGCCTGCAACGAGACCGAGCTGATCCTGCGGCCCACGCGGCGCCGCAAGAGCGTCGGGGTGGTCGGCGCGGGGCCGGCCGGACTCGCCTTCGCGGTCTCGGCGGCCGAACGCGGCCACCAGGTCACCCTCTTCGACGGCGCGACGGAGATCGGCGGACAACTCAACATCGCCCGCAAGGTCCCGGGCAAGGAGGAGTTCGACGAGACGCTGCGCTACTACCGCGAGCAGCTGGAGATCCACGGCGTCGACGTACGGCTGAAGACGACCGTCACCGTCGACACCCTCACCGCCGAGGGGTTCGACGAGATCGTTCTCGCCACCGGGGTCGTCCCGCGCACCCCGGAGATCGACGGGGTCGACCACCCCAGTGTCCTCAGCTACCTGGACGTGCTGCGCGACGGAGCCCACGTGGGGCACTCCGTCGCGATCCTCGGCGCCGGCGGCATCGGCTTCGACGTGGCGGAGTTCCTCAGCGACGGGGGCGACGCGGCGAGCCTCGACCCCGAGGCGTTCTTCCGCCAGTGGGGGATCGACCCCGGCTACGGGACGCGGGGCGGGGTGCGGAAGCCACAGCGGAGCACCTCGCCCCGCAGCCTGCACCTGCTGCAGCGCAAGGAGAGCAAGGTCGGCGCGGGGCTGGGGAAGACGACCGGCTGGATCCACCGCACCGAACTGCGGCACCGCGGTGTCACGATGGTCGCCGGCGCGACCTACCACCGCATCGACGACGCGGGCCTGCACGTGACGGTCGACGGCAGGCGCGAGATCCTGGCCGTCGACACCGTCGTGCTCTGCACCGGCCAGGAGCCGCGCCGCGACCTGTACGAGGCGCTGCGCGCGGCGGGACACGCGGCGCACCTCATCGGTGGCGCCGACGTCGCCGCCGAACTCGACGCCAAGCGCGCCATCCGCCAGGGCACCGAGCTGGCGGCGGCGCTCTGACACCGGGCCGGCGTGCGTCGGGGCGGGGGCGCGGGACCGCTACGTTGAGGCCATGTCGCTGCCGCACGCCATCCTCACCGCCCTGCTGGAGAAGCCGTCCTCGGGGCTGGAGCTGACGCGCCGCTTCGACCGCTCGATCGGCTTCTTCTGGTCCGCGACCCACCAGCAGATCTACCGTGAGCTGGGAAAACTGGAGCAGGCCGACCTCATCCACGCGCTGGCCCAGTCACCGTCCCGAGGCCAGAAGCGCGAGTACGAAGTGTTGCCCGCGGGCCGTGCCGAATTGACCGCATGGGTGGCCACCAGCCAGGATCCGAAGCCGATCCGCGACGCCCTGCTGCTGCGCCTGCGCGCGGCGGCGGTCGTCGGCCGGGACGGCCTGGAACCCGAACTGGAACGCCATCTCGCCGCCCACCGGCGGCAGCTGGCCGAGTACACCGAGATCGAGGAACGCGACTTCGCCGCCGGGAACCTCGGCGGCGAGGACCGGCTGCGCCATCTGGTGCTGCGCGCCGGGATCGGGCTGGAGACCTTCTGGGTCGCCTGGCTCACCGAGTCCCTGGCGGAGTTCCGCGGGGCGGATGTGGCGACCGCGGTGGACGGTGCGGCCGGTGCGGACGGGGGCCGGGGCTGACGCGGGCCCCCGCGGGCGGGGCCTGGCGGGGCTGATGCGGTGCCCTGCGGGCGGGGGCCGGCGGGGCTGACCTGAGCCCCGGCCGCCGTGTCCGGCTGGTTCGGGCGCTCCTCGCGTGGTCGGACTCGGTTACTCGCGTGCCCGAGCGGCGGCCTGTGGGCTCAGGTGGCGGGCGAGCGTGTCCAGGGCCGCGGTGACCTCCCGCAGCCGGCGCGGGTCGTCCGCGCCGAGCATCGCGACGAGCGCCGCCTCGATCGTCGTCGCACGAACCTGCTCCACGCGTTCCGAGACCTCGGGCGCCTGCCGGACGAGCAGCCGCCGGCGGTCGGCCGGATCGGCCGAAGTGACCACGGAACCCGCCTCCTTCAACCGCGCCACCGCATTGGAGACCTGGCTCTGGGGCAGGCCGGTCCGGGCGGCGATCTCGCCGATGGCGCTGTCCGGGTGGCCGGCGATGTCGCTCGCCACGACGAGCACCGAACGCAGGCTCCCGGCGTGGGCGCCCGCGCCGCCCGCCGGTTCCGGCATGGCCTCCTCGCCGATCTTCATCAGGGTGCGTCCCAGGAGGAACAGTTCGACTCCGTTCATGCCGCCAAGGTACATCGACATCGATGCATACTTCTTGATGCATCACTCTTGATGTATTGAAAAAGATGGAATATCGTCGGGGCAGGGCGCGGGGGATTCCGGGCCGGGTAGGAACGGAAGGCCTTGCATCATGCGCAGATGGCACGCGAACCCATGGGCGGTCCTGGTGACGTTGTCCCTCGGATTCTTCATGACGCTGCTGGACCTGACGATCGTGAACATCGCCATCCCGCAGATGATCGACGGGCTGGGCGCCTCGCTCGACCAGACGCTCTGGGTGGTCAGCGGCTACGCCCTGGTGCTGGCGGTGCTCCTGATCACCGCGGGCCGCCTCGGCGACCTGCGCGGCCCGCGCAATCTGTTCGCGATGGGACTGGCGGTCTTCACGCTGGCCAGCATCGCCTGCGGGCTGGCGCCGAACGCCGCGGCGCTGATCGGTGCACGTGCCGTCCAAGGGGTGGGCGCCGCCCTGCTGATACCGCAGACGATGGCCCTGATCGTTTCGGTCTTCCCGCCGGCGCGGCGGGGTACCGCGATGGGGATCTGGGGCACGGTCGCCGGGCTGGCCACCCTGTCGGGGCCCACCCTGGGCGGTCTGTTGGTGTCCACGGTCGGCTGGCGCTGGATCTTCCTGGTCAACGTGCCCATTGGGCTGGTCGCCCTCGTGCTGACCTTCCTCGTCGTGCCCGACATCCGCTCCGGGCGGGGCCACCGCTTCGACGTGACCGGCGTACTGATCGCCACCGCGGCGCTGTTCTCGCTGGCCTTCGGCCTGCAAGAGGGGGAGCGGTACCACTGGGGCACCGGCATATGGGCGTTGCTGGCGGCCGGAGCCGCACTGGTGGTGATCTTCCTGCGGCACCAGCGCCGCCATCAGGACCGCGAGCCGCTGGTGCCGTTCAGCCTCTTCCACGACCGGAACTTCAGTGTGCTGACGGTGCTCGTCGGAGTCGTGTCCATGGCGATGGTCGGCCTCGTGCTGCCCTTCAACCTCTATCTGCAGTCAGTGCTGCATCTGAGCGCCGCCAAGGCGGGCCTGGTGCTGGCCCCCTCCTCAGTGGTGTCGATGGTGGTGGGGCCGTTCGCCGGGCGGCTCTCCGACCGCATCGGCGGCAAGTACCTGCTGATGGCCGGCCTGGTGATGTACGCGGCGGGGATGTTCTCGATCGTGCTGATCGCGGGGCCCACCAGTCCCTGGTACGCGTTCATACCGGCGACGGTGGTCACTGGTCTCGGGGTGGGCTGTGTGATCGCCCCGATGTCCACCGAGGCGATGCGCAACGTCGATCCCCGGCTGGCCGGGGCCGCTTCGGGGGTCAACAACACGATCCGGCAGATCGGCTCCGTCGTCGGAGCGGCCATCGTGGGCGGCTTGCTGCAGAACCGGCTGGCAGCGGAGCTCCACGCGGGCAGGACGTACGCCGACGCGTTCGTCGCCACCCTGCACGTGACCGCGGCCCTGCCGATCGCGGCGGTGCTGGCAGGCGCCCTCGGCTGCCTGCTGGTCCGGGACCACCCGCGGGCGGGGTCCGCTGTTCCGGCGTCCGCCGCGCCGGTCACGGCGGCGGGGCCCGGCTCCGGTCACGCCCGGGTGTGACCGGAGCCGGGGGCCAGGGGGTGTTCTCAGAAGCCCAGGGTCCGGGCCGCGGTGGTCGGGAAGGCGGTGGTGGGAGAGGTGCTGCCCGGGGAGGGAGCGGAAGCGGTCGGGCAGAACTCCGCCGGGACGGAAAGGTCCTGGCCGCCGATCCAGTCCGCGTTGGTGTTGGTGTTGGTGTTGGTGGACAGGCTGTGCCGGCCGTCGCGGGTGGTGACCGCACCCGACGAGGATCCGAAGATCCCGCCGTCATGACCCCAGACGGTCACCCCGCAGGGCAGCCGTGGGGACATCATCGCCAGCCCGTAACCGTAGTCGGGGGAGTCCGGGCCGGTCGGCGCCGTGGTGAGCATCTCGTCAAGCTGGTGGGCCGGGAGTAGCCGGCGCGCCCGCCGCGACGGTGCCGTCGAGCGCGGACTGGGCGGCCGTATGGCCGGTAAGGAGCCCCGGCGCCGCCCGGGGCGGGCGGGTCGGGGCGGCCGCGGTCGCCGGCCCGGCCAAGAGGGTCGCGCCGACCGCGAGCGCGGCCGTCAGGCCCAGTACGCCCCGGGCGAGGTGGAGTTTCGACATGGAGTTCCTCTCCGTCGCAATCGGAATCCCTGACCGTGCGCGGCTTGTGTGCCGCGTGGGACAGGACGCCGTCCGTGGCTCCGCTCGTTGACAGGCCCGGAACGCCCCCGGCGTGATTCGGCCAACCGGTCGGCGGACGGATTCCGGCACGCGATCCGCGGGATTCAGGCGTGCCTGCGCCGTGTCGTGTATCCGCAGCACGGGTTGCGAGCCAGACGCCGCCATTTGGCGCGCGGCCTCGCTACCGTAGTTCGCACAGGCCCGGCAGGCCGCCACCCCCGTGCGAACCTGCCGGGCCTGCTGCTGTCCCGGGCCGGGTCCGCCCAGCGCGGACCCGGGACCGGACATCGACCAAGGCCCCGACGCGGACCCGGGCCCTGACGTCGACCACGGCCCCGACGTCGACCACGGCCCCGACGCGGACCCGGGCCGGGTCGGCGGGCGCCGGACTCACACCAGGCGCAGATCCACGAAGCACCAACTCCAGCTCTCGCCCGGCTCGAAGCTCCGCATCACCGGATGCCCGGTCTCCTCGAAATGGCCGGTGGCATGCCGGTAGGGCGACGAGTCACAGCAGCCGACGTGGCCACACACGAGACACAGCCTCAGTTGCACCGGATGACTGCCCACAGCCAGGCATTCCGGACAGGTGGCCGTCAGCGGGGCCGGCTCGGGGCGCGGCAGGTCGGGAACATGCGGGCACTCACTCATGATTGCCAGGTTAGATCGGGTCGACGGCAATCGAAGAACGAGACCCGGCAACGAGAACCAGATGGGAACGGGCACACGCTGATGGATGTCATGCCACTGCTGATGTTGATCGCGGGCAGCGCCGCGATCGCGGGCGCCGCCCGCCGCACACCGGTGCCGGCGCCGCTGCTGCTGGTCACCGCCGGGCTGCTCGCGTCCTACGTGCCGGGCATGCCGGACTACACCCTCGACCCGGAGATCGTGCTCCCGCTGCTGCTGCCGCGCCGCTCCTGCACACGGCCGCCCTGGAGAGCTCCTACCTCGATCTGCGGGCCAACGCGCGACCGATCGCGCTGCTCTCCGTCGGCTATGTCCTGTTCGCGACGATCGCGGTCGGATACGTGGCCTACCTGGTGGTGCCCGACCTCTCGCTGACCGTGGCCCTGGTACTGGGCGCGGTGATCGCCCCGCCCGACGCGGTCGCCGCCACCGCCATCGCGCGCCGCCTCAAACTGCCCAGCCGGATCACCACGATCCTGCAGGGCGAGTCGCTGGTGAACGACGCGACCGCGATCACCGCGTACAAGGTCGCCCTGGCCGCCGTCGTGGGGGAGGGGGCCACCTGGGGCGAGGGCATCAGGGAGTTCACCGTCGCCGCCGCGGGCGGTGTCGTCGTCGGCCTCATCCTCATGGTGCCGCTGCACTGGCTGCGCACCCACCTGAAAGAGCCGCTGCTCCAGAACACCCTGTCGCTGCTCATCCCGTTCGCGGCCTACGCCGCGGCGGAGCGGGTCGGGGCGTCGGGGGTGCTCGCCGTCGTGGTCGTCGGCCTCTACCTGGGACACCGCTCCTGGCAGGTCGACTTCGCGACGCGACTGCAGGAGGCGGCGGTGTGGAAGATGGTCGGCTTCATCCTGGAGTCGACCGTCTTCGCCCTCATCGGGCTGCAGTTGCGCGTGGTGCTCGGCGGACTCGGCGAGTACGGGGTGGGGGAGTCCGCCTGGTACGCGTTCGCGGTCTTCGTCGTCGTGGTGGCCGCCCGCTTCGCCTGGGTCTTCCCTGCGACCTTCCTGCCCCGCAAGGTGTCGTCCCGCATCCGGGAGCGCGAACCCGACACCAACTGGACCGGACCCGTCATCGTCGGCTGGGCCGGGATGCGCGGCGTCGTCTCGCTCGCCATCGCCTTCTCGATCCCGCTGACCCTGGACGACGGGGAGGCGTTCCCCGCCCGCAACCTCGTGCTCTTCCTGACCTTTACCACCGTGATCGGCACCCTCGTCGTGCAGGGCCTCACCCTGCCGCCGCTGATCCGCCGGCTGAAGATCCCGTCCCGTGACGAGCACGCCGAGACGCTCGCCGAGGCGCAGGCCCAGAGCGAGGCGTCGGCCGCCGCGGAGCGCCTGCTCACCGAACTCCTCACCGACCGGCGCAACGAACTGCCGCAGCCGCTCGCCGACCGGCTGCGCACCGTCATGGAACGGCGGCGCAACGCGGTGTGGGAGCGGCTGGGGGCGGTCAACGAGACGACCGGGGAGTCCGCGGACGGCACCTACCGGCGGCTCGCCCGGCAGATGATCGGCGCCGAACGCGAGGTGTTCGTGGAACTGCGCGACGCCCGGCGCATCGACGACGAGATGCTCCGGACGCTGCTGCGCCGACTGGACCTCGAGGAGGCCGCCGCCTACCGCGAGGAGACGGCCTGACGGCGGCGGTCTGACAGCGGCCTGACGGCGGCGCTCTGACGGCGGCGGACGGTCAAAAGCGCGCGGTCAGGACCGCGTGGTCAGCGGCGGGCGCGCGAGTCGCCGAAGAAGATCCGGTAGAGGATCAGCAGGACCAGCGATCCGCCGATGGCCGCGCCCCACGTGGCCAGGTCGAAGAACTGGTGCCCGACGGGCTTGTCGAGGAGTCGCGCGGAGAGCCAGCCGCCGACGAACGCCCCCGCTATACCGATCAGCGTGGTGATGATGATGCCGCCGGGGTCACGTCCGGGCAGCAGGACCTTGGCGATGACCCCGGCGATGAGTCCGAGAACGATCCAGGCGAGAATGCCCATGGTGCGTGCCTTCCTTTCGACGTACAGCTTCCGCGAGGTCCACCGCGGCCCCTCCCGCACGGAGAGGGACGCGATCCCGGAGCGATCGGTTCCGGGGCACCACCGCGGACGACGGTCTTCCCTGATGCGCTCCGTCTTCCCCGCGCGCGAGGCAACATGTTCGCGTGTTCATACGCAGACGGACCCCCATCGAGCCTCCGGTCCACGACGATCCCGTACTGGCCTATGCCCTGCGGGACTTGGCCTGGTACGCGCGCACCCGCGACAACGCCCGCAGATGGCACTGGACCGTGGAGCTGGGCGCACTGCTGGCGGGCGCCTCCACGGTGGTCGCTGCCGGCATCCAGGCGCCCGCCGCCGTCACCGCCACCGTGGCGGGCGTGGCCGTCTTCATCGGCGGGTTCCGCCAGGTCTTCAACCACACCGAGCGTTACGTCCTCGCCGCGGAGTCCTGGTCGCGGCTGCGCCCCGCCGTCGAGCGGTACCGGCTGCTGCCGGAAGACCAACGGGACGCCGAAGCCCGCCGGGTGCTGGTGGAGGCGATCGAGGCGGTCTCCGCGACCGAGATACAGAACTGGGCCGTCCACCGGCGCGGAACGCGGGCGGGTTCGGACGCGGGCCCGGGAGTCATGTGAGCACCGGCCGCCTGGATCCGGTCGTGCTGGCGCGGCTGGTGGCGGGCGCGCAGCGGGGCGACCGGCTGGCGATGGACGAGCTGCTCACCGTCCTCACCCCGTATGTGGGACGCGTCTGCGGCCCGGTCGCGCTGCAGGACGCGGACGACGCGGCGCAGGAGGCACTGACCGCGGTCTTCCGCCACATCCGGCAGGTGAGGGAGCCGGCGGCGCTCTTCGGCTGGGTGCGGGTGATCGCCGTCCGCGAGGCGGTCCGGGTCGCCGGGCAACGGCGGCGGACGGTCCCCGCGGAGCTCTCCGAGCTGCCGGCGCCGGGCGATCCGGAACTCGGCCAGGACATCGGGGACGTGCTGCGGCGACTGTCGCCGGAACACCGCGCCGTACTGATGCTCCGTCACGTCGAGGGCCTGGACGAGCAGGAAGTGGCGCGGGTGCTGGCGGTCCCGCTGGGGACCGTCAGATCCCGGCTGTTCCGCGCCAGGACGTCATTCCGCCGCGCCTGGGGCGGCGCCGGGACGTGACCTGGCGTCGATCCGCCGCTGCGGCGCCGTCGTCAGGGCGGTGCCGCGGGCCCGTGCCCCCGGTCGGCGCAGCCACTGGAGGGCGGCGCCGGCCGGGAAGCGGTAAGCGCTGAAGAAGGCGAACCGGGTGCCGGTCCCCTCGGGCACCGCGGCCATGCCGCCGGCCGGCAGCCTGCTCCGCATCAGGCACCAGCCCGGTCGCCGAACGACCTTGAAGCGCTCCCGGTGGCCCGAAACGCTCACCGCCCGGAAGGCCGGCCGGTCGTCACCACCCCGGTTGTCGCCGGGCAGCCCGCCCTCGAGCCGCCCGACCTCGAACCACCCGCCCCCGCGACCACCCGCCCCCGCGCCGCCCGCAGACGCCGCACCGGATCCAGCCCGGCCCGCGGCCAGCCGGCGTCGTCGCTCCTCGGGTGTCCCTCATCGGGCATCGGATCGGCTCTCCTTCGCATGGTCTGCGGGAGAGCGCCGCATCAACTCAGCTCGCGAACAATCGCCTGGCCGCCGCCACGACCAGCTCGGGCCGTTCGTGCTGCGGGCAGTGCCCGCACCCGTTGAGCACCTCGACGGTCAGTGCGTCGGCGAAGAGTTCGCCGTCCGCCAGGAGACCGGGCGGGATGACGACGTCGCGCTCTCCCGCCAGGAGCACGGTCGGGACGGTCAGCCGCAGCGAGTGGAACTCCTTGCGGCGCAGGGCCGCGATGTCGGTGGTGACGAACGCGCGGTGGATCCCCTCACCGGCTCGCGCGCTGTCCGGCTGGCGGGCCGCGGCGGCGAACTCCTCGACCTCGCCCTGCCGCCAGGCCGCCCGGTCGGCCACCCCGCGCCGCAACAGGTACCGGGTGAAGGCCGGCCAGTGCCGCAGGACCCGGCGGCCGAGCGGCGGCCACTCCAGCAGCACCGTGTACCAGAAGCGCCAGGCGTGCCGGAGGGTGTTCCGGCGGCTGGGCCACGGGTGGACCATGCTCAGCGCGAGGAAGTGGCTGAAGCGCTCGGGCCACCGGGCGCAGGCGAAGTAGCCCGCCCAGGCGCCCCAGTCATGGGCCAGCAGCCGCACCCGCTCCAGCCCGAGGGCGTCCAGCACCGCGACGAGGTCCGCCGCCCGCCGCTCCGTGCCGTACCCGCCGGGCGACGCCTGCGACCAGCCGAAGCCGGGCAGGTCCAGGCAGATCAGCCGGTACTCGCCGGCCAGTCCTGGCAGTACGTGCCGCCAGGTGTACCAGTGCTGGGGGAAGCCGTGGACGAGCAGCACCGGCGGTGCGTCCGGTTCGCCGGTCTCGGCGTAGTGCAACCGCACGCCGTTGATCGTGACGTGGTGGTGGCGCACTCCCGGCACGGGAGGGAAGGGCCGGGGAGGCGCCGGCGCTTCGTCCGTGGCCCGCGGTGTCGCCTGGCGTCGTGTGCGGGCTCCGGATGTCCTGTGGACCGGCATGGGACCGCCTTCCGTGTCTTGTCGTCCCGTGTCTCTGTGCCGGGGGAGAGGACGGAGACGGCCGGTGCAATCCCCGGTCCGTCCGGATGCGCGTGTGCGGTGCGTCACATCCGGGTCCTGGGTGGCGGCTGGAGGGGCGAGGAGGGAGCTGGATTCCCCTCCAGCCGCCGGTTCAGGGTGTTCCCGCGGATCGGGGTCGGCTCAGGGCGCCCAGGGTGAGTCCACGGACCAGGTGGTGTCCTCGGTGAAGGTGGCCGGGTTGTCCCAGGTGTGGCCGCCGCCCGGAGTGGCCAGCCAGACCTCGGAGTTGATGTGCCGGAGGTAGCTCCCGGGGATGTTGGAGGCGGAGAACCGGACGCCGCCGCTGCCCTGGACGGCGCAGAAGGTGGCGTCGGCCTTGAAGAGCGCCGACCCGTCGTTGGGCGTTCGCCGGACCCGGAAGTCCTGGTGGCGCAGGTACTCGCCGGGGTAGTTGCGCGACTCGAAGGAGTAGCAGGCGCTGTTGGCGAGGCCGGTGACGATCTTCCAGGTCGCGTCGCTCTTGAGCAGCGCACTGCTGTTGCCGTCGACGACCTCGGTGTAGGCCAGCGCGTTGGCATGGCGCAGGTACCTGTTGGTGAAGCCGGGCGTGGTGACCCTTAGGGACTTGTACTGGCCGACGGGGAGGACGACCGGTGGCGGGGGGTTGAGGGAGGCGTTGATCAGGGCCTGGTTGGCGGCCTTCACCCGGGCCGCGTCGACCTTGACGACCTGGCGGTCGTAGGTGAGGAGTCCGTTGACCTCGTTCTCGACGTCCGTGATCTCGGTGTAGACCGACGCGGAGAGCCCGGCGGGCAGCTGGTTGAGGCGGATGGCGTCGAGCAGCCCGACGAACCGGTTGTTGAGGGCCGTCAGGTTCGGTTGGTCCTCGTAGCTGAACCCGCCACCCGGATACCACTCGTGGCCCGTCACCTTGAAGCCGAGCCCGCCGTACTCGCCCAGCACGGCGGCGCGGGTCGCGGTGGGGGCGGTGCTGCCCGGCCCGACGTAGATGTGGTTGTCGACGACGTCGCCGTTGCCGCCGTCCACGGAGCCGCAGCAGTTGACGCCGCTCATGTTGTCGACGAGGCGGGACGGGTCGTAGGCCTTGACGTCATTGGCGATGCGGGCCTGGTCGTACTGGCCCCAGCCCTCGTTCTGGTCCACCCATTGGATCAGGGCGGGGGAGCTGCGGTGCTGGTCGATGACGGCGTGGAACTCGGTCTCCCACTGGGCGCGGGCGGCGCTGTCCGGCGACTTGCCGGTGTCCATGGCGGGCATGTCCTGCCACACCAGCAGACCGAGCCGGTCGGCCCAGTAGAACCAGCGCTGCGGTTCCACCTTGATGTGCTTGCGGACCATGTTGAAGCCCAGGTCCTTGTGCGCCTGGAGATCGGACCTGAGCGCCGCGTCGGTCGGCGCGGTGTAGATGCCGTCGGGCCAGAACCCCTGGTCGAGGGTGCCGGTCTGGAAGACGAACTTCCCGTTCAGGACGGGCCGCAGGACGTTGTCGACCTTGGCGATCGCGATCGACCGCATCCCGGTGTAGCTGCCGACCGAGTCGACGGTGGTGGTACCGCTGGTCAGGTCGGCGCGCACGTCGTACAGGAACGGGTCGTCGGGGCTCCACCGGTGCGCGCTGGGCACGGGCACGGAGAACTCCGTGCCGACGGACCCGGTCGCGGTGCCGACCGTGGTGCCCGCGGTGGAGACGGTGACACGGGCGCCCTGGCCGCTGATGCCGTCGCCCCTGACCGTGACACGCAGGGTGTTGTTCGCCAGGTTCGGGACCAGGTCCACGCGGGTGATGTGCGCGGCGGCGACCGGCTCCAACCAGACGGTCTGCCAGATCCCGGAGGCCGCCGTGTAGAAGATCCCGCCGCCCGGGTGCGGGGAGACGTCGTTGACGCGCTGTTTGCCGACGGCCCCTCCGCCGGTCTGGGTCGGGTCGTAGACCGAGACCACGATGGTGTTGGAACCGCTGGTCAGCAGGGGGGTGATGTCATAACCGAAGGCGTCGTAACCGCCCTTGTGCACCGACCCGGCCTGCTGGCCGTTGACCCAGACGGTCGTCTGCCAGTCGGAGGCGCCGAAGTTGAGCTGGACGCGGCGGCCGTTCCAGGTGGAGGGGACGGTGAAGGTGCGCTTGTACCAGAGCTTGTCGTTCTCGGTGATCTTGCGCTTGATGCCCGACAGCGCGGACTCGGCGACGAACGGGACGCGGATCTGCTCGGTGAACGCCGCGGGCGGGCCGGCGTCGCGGCCGGTGACGGCGAAGTCCCAGATACCGTTGAGGTTGGCCCAGTCGGGCCGGGTGAGTTGGGGGCGGGGGTACTCGGGCAACGGGTTGTCGACCGGGACCTGGTCCGTCCAGGGCGTGGTCATGGGGGAGGCTTTCGGCGACCAGGCGGCGGCACTGGCCGGCGCCTGGCCGAGGGCGGCCAGTGCGCCGGCGGCGAGCGCCAGTACCGCGAACGCGGAGACGAGGCGGCGCGGCCAGGGCGGGTGCCCGGCGTCGGAGGGGCGTTTCATCAGAGCGGCTCCTTCGTGGGGTGGGCCGTGCTGTGACGCGGGTCTTCTAACGTTGGAAATGTAAGGTCCAGCGGAATGACAGCATGCCGTCACGTCACTGTCCAGACCTCGCGCAGCAATTGGGCGCGGTTGACATCTAACGATGTAAACGCAACGACACCCCGCTCGCACCGGGCCGCGAGGGTCCGGACGAACGGGGTGGCGTGGTCAAGTCGGCGCGGGCAAGGGGAGGTACGCGGTGCGGCCCCGGTCAGGTCCGCCGCACCGCGTACCGGTTCAGGACCGGCCCAGGTTCCAGTTCAGGGCCGGTTGCGCACGGGCGGCGAGCCCGTGGGCCTGGTCGGGCCACCAGGCTCCGGCGGCCGGGTCGGTGATCCCGTACTCGGGATCGGTGGGTCCCGCGGTGCCGCGCGTGCAACTGCCGTCGGACTCACCGGGGACCTTGATCCACAGGAACGCGTCGAGCAAGGGGACGCCGGTGGCGGCGGTGGGACGGGTGCCCAGCCCACGCCCCGGAGGATTGCACCAGGTCTGCGGGTCGCTGTACTCGACGGTCGGCGTCCACGGGCCCTGGCCGTTGCGGCTGCTGTCGATCACGAAGTGCGGCAGCGCCGCCCCCGCGGGGACATGGCTCGCGTACCAGGCGTCCGCGTCGGCGGGCGGCCAGTACTGGTTCGCGCAGTCGCCGGCCGCCGCGCCGGGAACGTTGCGCAGGTACCAGGCGCACTTGGAGACCAGGGTGCCGTAGCGGACCAGATCCGCGTCGGTCTGGTAGTTGGAGACGTTCAGGAAGAAGCCCTGCGCCTGTGCGATGCCCCCTTCGACCAGCAACTCGGCCATCGTGCCCACGTTCTGCCAGGCGCTGTGCCCGGCGTCGAGGTAGACGACGGCGCCGGGCTGCCGCTCCAGCCGCCGCACGGCGCCGCTGATCTCGGCGACACGGTCAGCCTGTTGGGCGGCGGTGCCACCGCAGAAGGCCGGGCTCAGCGCCAGACCGTCCGGCTCCAGGACGACGACGGTGCGGTGGTTGCCGATGCCGCGGGCGAGGGCGTCGATCCACGCGGCGTACTCCGTGGAGTTCGACGCGCCGCCCGCCGAGTACTGCGAGCAGTCGCGGCCCGGCACGTTGTAGGCCACCGCCACCGGCACCTGGTGCTGCCGTGCGGCTCTGGCCTGCAGCTTCGCCATGTCGCTCGTGGTCTGCTCGGGCGTGTCCGTGCCGTTGAACCACTGCGCCACCGGCCAGGTGGCCATCTTGGCCATGGACAGGGCGCCGGCGTAGTCGTGCGCCTTGAGGTCGGTCACCGCCTGGTGCGCCGCCTGGCTGTCGAGGTCGGTGTAGAAGCGCGTGGCGGCCGGAAGCGAGTGGTCGGCGGGCTGCGCTCCGGCGGCGGTGGCGGCACTCGCGGCAGGGGCCGGCAGGACGCAGAGCGCGGTCGCGGCAGCGGCCGCGGTTGCCGCGAAAAGCGTCGTCCAGCGGCGGCTATGTGGGAGCGCTCCCACATGTGTTCGGTTCATCTTGCCCATTTCTCTTCGATTCGAATTCCGAAAAAGCGTTCAAGAGATGAACGCTGCTCGGCATCTTGACGCCGTCTGCGGGCATCGCTTCTATGGCACGGGCCTTGATGGTCCGTCATGGCTATGGAAACTGAAGGAATCGTGCCGCAGATCCCTTCTTCTGGCCAGACCTAGGACACGTTTTATGGAGGTGATGTTCGAGAGGAGTGGAAGCGCTCCCACGCGCAATCGATCAGAGTCGCAGCATCAGAACCGAACGTCAGAGAGGAACAGGGACGTGCTCCATCTCTCGCGCAGACTGCGCACGGCCGGCACCGCCGCAGCGGTCATGGCCGCGCTGCTCAGCCCGCTCGCCGGATCCCAGGGCGCTCAAGCCGCCGACAACGCCGCACCCACCCGCGCGGAGCCCGCCGCGGCCGCCGCCGGGGCGGGCTACTGGCACACCAGCGGACGGCAGATCCTGGACGCCGCCGATCAGCCGGTGCGGATCGCCGGTATCAACTGGTTCGGGTTCGAGACCTCCAACTACGTGCCGCACGGCCTCTGGTCGCGCGACTACAAGAGCATGATCGACCAGATGAAGTCGACCGGCTACAACACCATCCGGCTGCCGTACAGCGACGACATCTTCAAGGGCACCGTGCCGAGCGGCATCAACACCTCCGGCGGCATGAACGCCGACCTGCCGGGTCTGACGTCGCTCCAGATCATGGACAAGCTGGTCAACTACGCCGGGTCGATCGGCATGAAGGTCATCCTGGACCGGCACCGTCCCGATTCCAGCGGGCAGTCGGCGCTCTGGTACACCGCCGCCGTTCCCGAGTCCACCTGGCTCAGCAACCTCACCGCCCTGGCGAACCGCTACCGGGGCAACACCGCCATGATCGGCATCGATCTGCACAACGAGCCGCACGACCCCGCCTGCTGGGGTTGCGGCGACACCTCGACCGACTGGCGGCTGGCGGCCGAGCGCGGCGGCAACGCGGTGCTGGCGGCCAACCCGTCCCTCCTCGTCTTCGTCGAGGGCATCCAGACCTTCAACGGCAACTCGTACTGGTGGGGCGGCAACCTCCAGGGCGCCGGCCAGTACCCGGTCCGGCTGAGCGTCGCCAACCGGCTCGTGTACTCCGCGCACGACTACGCGACCAGTGTCGCCTCCCAGCCCTGGTTCACCGACCCCGCCTTCCCGGGCAACATGGCAGGCATCTGGAACAAGAACTGGGGCTACCTCTTCCAGCAGAACACCGCACCGGTCTGGGTGGGGGAGTTCGGCACCACGCTGCAGGCCTCCGTGGACCAGACCTGGCTCAAGACGCTCGTGCAGTACCTGCGTCCCACCGCCCAGTACGGTGCCGACAGCTTCCAGTGGACGTTCTGGTCGTGGAACCCCAACTCCGGTGACACCGGCGGAATACTCAACGACGACTGGACCACCGTCAACACCGCCAAGGACGCCTACCTGGCCAGTATCAAGGCGCCCTCGTTCGGCTCCGGTGGCGGCGGAGGCGGCGACACCCAGCCGCCGACCGCCCCCTCGAACGTCGCGGTCTCCGGGATCACGAGCACCACCGCTTCGCTGACCTGGAGCGCCGCCACCGACGACGTCGGCGTCACCGGCTACGACATCTACCGTGGCACCACGCCGGTCGGCAGCAGCACCGGGACCTCCTACACCGACACGGGCCTGACCCCGTCGACCGCGTACGTCTACACCGTCAGGGCCCATGACGCGGCGGGCAACACCTCGCCCGCGTCCGCCGGAGTCACCGCCACCACGGCCCCCGGCGGAGGCGGCGGGGGGTCCGGGTGCACGGCGGGCTGGCACGTCGACAGCCAGTGGACCCCGGGCTTCAACGCCACCGTCACCGTCACCAACCCGGGGACCTCGCCGACCAACGCCTGGACGGTCACCTGGACCTGGCCGAACGGGCAGCACCTGTCCAACGCTTGGAACGCGACCGTCCAGCAGTCCGGTACCGGGGTCAGCGCGGTGAACCTCGCGTACAACGGCCGGCTCGCACCCGGCGCGTCGACCTCCTTCGGGCTCCAGGGCACGTGGACCGGCACCAACGCCGCGCCCACCCTGACCTGCACCGCGTCCTGAGCTGCACCGTGTCCTGACTGCACCGCGCCTGACTGCACCGCGCCTGACCGGCTCCGTGGGGCGGCACCCGGCCGCCCCACGGGACCGTACGGGGCCGCTCAGCCCAGGTGGGTGGAGCGGAACTCGGTGCGGCTGCGGAAGACGGTGCCGGGCCGCAGCACGGTGCTGGGGTAGTCGGGCCGGTTCGGCGCGTCCGGGAAGTGCTGGGTCTCCAGGCACACGGCGCCGTGCCGCTCGTGGCGGTTGCCGTCCGCGTCGGTGAGCGAGCCGTCGAGGTGGTTGGCCGTGTAGACCTGGATGCCGGGCTCAGTCGTCCAGACCTGGAGCTCGCGCCCGGAGGCGGGGTCGCGCAGCAGTGCCGCGGCCCGCAGGCCGTCGGAGTTTTCCGGCGGGCGCAGGACCCAGCAGTGGTCGTATCCGTCCGCGTCCTTCAGTTGGGGATCGTCCGCCGCCAGGCAGTCGCCCAGCCGGCGCGGTGCGGTGAGGTCGAAGGGTGTGCCGGCCACCTCCTGCGCCGGTCCGAGCGGGATCGCGTCGGCCGTCACCGGCAGGTAGCGGTCCGCGCCGACGCTGAGCCAGTGGTCCAGCACGCCGCCCGGCCCCGCTCCGGTACCCGTCCCCGCCAGGTTGAAGTACGCGTGGTTGGTGAGGTTGACGACGGTCGGCCGGTCCGTGACGGCCTCGAAGGTGACGGAGAGCGTGCCCCGCTCGTCGAGTGCGTAGTGCGCCGTCACGGTCAGCTCGCCGGGGAAGCCCATGTCACCGTCGGGGCTGCGCAGCGTCAGCCGCACGGCCGCGTCGTCGCCGACCGGTTCCGCGTCCCACACCCGGCCGTCGAAACCGTCGGGTCCGCCGTGCAGCGCGTGTCCGTGGTCGTTGGCCGGTACGTGGTGCTCCTGCCCGTCCAGGGTGAACCGGCCGCCCGCGATGCGGTTGGCGTAACGCCCGACGAGGGCGCCGAAGTAGGGGCTGGGCCCGGCGTAGGCCTCCAGGTCGGGCAGTGCCAGGACGACGGAACGGCTGTGGCCCGCGCGGTCCGGGACCGTGAGGGCGTGCAGGACGCCCCCGTAGGTGAGGACCTCGGCGGTGACTCCGGACGGGGACCGCAGTGTCCAGCGGTCCACGGGCCGGCCGTCCGGGGTGGTGCCGAACGGTTCACGGTGCGCTGCGGGTCGGGGCATGTGAGTCCTCAAGAAGGGTGCGGTGGACGGGTACGCGGCGGGTGGTGCCCGCGAACGCGAACCGGCTCAGCCGGGTCGGCGCGCGGTGGACTCCCTGGCCACCAGTGTGTAGCCGGGTTGGATCCGCTCCGGCACCAGGTCGGGGGCGCCCGCGAGCCGGGCCACCACCCGTTCGACCGCCAGCCGGGCGATGGCTTGTTTGTCGGGCGAGACCGTGGTCAGGGCGATGGTCGAGAACCGCCCCTCCTCGATGTCGTCGAAGCCGACGACGGCGACGTCGTCCGGTACCCGCAGCCCGCGGTCGGTCAGCGCACGCATCGCGCCGATCGCGATCAGGTCGTTGTAGGCGAAGACGGCGTCGGGCCGCTCCCCGCGGTCCAGCAGGGCGTTCATGGCGGCGGCGCCGTCAATGCGGCCGTAGCCGTCGGTCGCGGCCACCAGTGAGTCGTCGCAGGGCAGTCCGGTCGCGCCCAGCTCCTCCCGCCAGCCACGCAGCCGCAGGTGGGCCGGTTGCCGGGCGCTTTCCCTGCGGGCACCGAGGAAGGCGATCCGCCGGTGTCCGAGCCCGGTGAGGTGGCGTACGGCGGTGCGCGCGGCGGAGACGTTGTCGATGGCGATCTGGTCGTACGGGGCGTCGTACTCGCGTTCGCCGACGAGCACCAGCGGGGCGTCGTCGGTCCGGCCCAGCAGGTCGGCGGCCTCCAGCTCGATCGGGCTGAGGATGAGTCCGTCGATGACATGGGCGCGGAAGCCCTGCGAGACCAGGATCTCCTTCTGCCGTTCGCCGCCCGGTGTGGTCGAGCAGCACGGTGTAGTCGTGCCGGGCGGCGGCGTCGACGACGGCGCCCGCGAGTTCGGCGAAATACGGGTTGCCGAGTTCCGGGACGGCGAGCGCGATGATGCCGGTCCGGCCCTTGCGCAGATGACGGGCGGTCAGGTTGGGTCGGTAGCCGAGCTCGTCGATGGCCCGCTGCACCTTCGCCCGCATCCCGGGGGTGACGTGCGGATAGTTGTTGACCACGTTCGAGACGGTTTTGATGGAAACGCCCGCCAGCTGCGCGACGTCCTTGAGGCTGGCGCCCACGAATGTCCTTCCTTCGGCCCGGCTGCGGAGCTCCGGGCCGTTGCGATCCGGGTGCTTGAGACCCGGCGGTGTCCGGCCCCAGTGTGGTGCGTCCGGCTCCGCCCGGTCCACGACCGACGGCGGAGCCGGACGGGTTCAGGTACTGCGGCGGGCCGCGGAAAGATAGCGCTGGGCGACCACCACGAGGATCAGGAAGCCGCCGCTGACCACCGACTGGTAGGAGGAGTTCAGGGAGCCGATCTGGTTGATCAGGTTCTGGATCACCGCCAGCAGCAGCACCCCCCACAGGGTGCCGGAGACCGAACCCGCGCCGCCGACCAGCAGCGTGCCACCGATCACGACGGCGGCGATGGCGTCGAGCTCCATCCCCACGCCGATGATGGTGACGCCCGAGGAGAGCCGGGCGGCGTTGAGCGCCCCGGCGAGCCCGGCCAGCAGCCCACTCAGCAGGTACACCAGGACCTTCGTCCTGGCCACCGGCAGACCCATCAGGGTGGCGGCGTCGCTGCTGCCGCCGACCGCGAACAGGGCCTGGCCGAACGAGGTGCGCTGCAGCACCAGGCCGCCCACCGCGAACAGCGCCAGAGCGATGAACACCGGGTACCCGAAGCCGCCGATGCTGCCGCCGCCCAGTTCGGCGAAGGCCGAGCCGCGCGGCACGAGGTAGGTGGTGGCGCCCTCGTGGGTGAGGGCGAGCAGCAGTCCCGCGCGCGGCGAGCAGGGAGGCGAGCGTCACGATGAACGGTGCCATCCCGGCCCGCGCGACGAGCAGGCCGTTGATCGCCCCGATGGCTCCGCAGACGGCGAGCGGCACCAGGAGCGCGGGCAGTATTCCCCACTGGGAGGCCCAGGCCGCGAGCACACCGCCGAGTGCGAAGACGGAGCCGACGGACAGGTCGATCCCGCCGGTGATGATCACCAGCGTCATCCCGAGGGCGACGATCGACAGGAAGGACGCCTGGACGGTCACTCCGCGCGCGTTGTCCAGGCTCGCGAAGGAGTCGAAGACGAACGAGGAGACGAGGACGACCAGCAGCAGGACCGCGAGGACGCCCTGGCGCTGGAGCAGTTCGGCCGCGCGCTGCCGCCCGGCGGGCCGGGCGGTGGCCGCCAGGTCCTCCGGCGGCACGAAGGCGGGTGCGGAGGTGGCTTTCACGAGGGCTTTCATCGGGATCGACGCTCCCGGGCGACATAGACGGCGACGAGGATGATGGCCGCTTGGGCCATCTGGGCGGTGGAGTCGTGCAGGTTGTGGGTGACCAGGGTGGCGTGCAGCAACTGCATCAGCAGGGCGCCCGTCACCGTGCCCAGGACCCGTACCGAACCGCCGGTCAGCGGGGTGCCGCCGACGACCACGGCGGTGATGGCGGACAGCTCCATCAGGTTGCCGAGCGCGGAGGGGTCGCTGGCGGTCAGCCGCGCGGTGGCGAGGACACCGGCCAGCGCCGCCAGGACACCGCACAGCACGTACACGCCGATCAGCACGCGCTTGACGGGCAGCCCGGCGAGCGCCGCGGCGGCCCGGTTGCCGCCGACCGCGACCAGTTGCCGCCCGAAGGTGGTGCGCTGGACCAGGAACGCGATGGCGACGGCGAGCACCCCGGCGATCAGGACGACCACCGGGACGCCCAGCAGGCTGTCGGTGCCCAGTCCCAGCAGATCGGTGTTCTCGATCTGCTTGAGCTGTCCGTCCGCGATGACCAGGGCCAGACCGCGGCCGCCGACGAACAGCGCGAGGGTGGCGACGATGGGCTGCAGTCCCACGAGCGAGACCAGCGAGCCGTTCACCAGGCCGACCACAACGCCGGCGAACAGCGCGAGCAGCAGCGCGGGGACCAGGCCGTAGCCGAGGTAGAGCGGTAGCAGCGCGCTGGCGAGCGCCATGGTGGAGCCGACCGACAGGTCGACGCCCTCGGTGCCGATGACCAGCGCCATGCCGAGCGCGACGATGACGATGGGGGAGACCTGGACCAGCTGGGTGCGCAGATTGTCGACGGTCAGGAAGTGGTCCGTGAAGACCGCGTTGAACAGCAGGAGCGCGGCGACGGCGCCGTAGACGCCGTACCGCTGGAGCAGCGCCGTGACCCGGGCCTTGTCCAGCCCGCGGGCGCCGAGGGTGATCGGGACGTCGGTCATCGCCGTTCCTCCTTCTTCAGGGCCGCGGGTTCGTCGTGCGGGCCGTCGGGCGGGGCGTCGGTCGCGTCCGGTGCTTCGGCCAGGACGGCGAGCAGTTCGCTCTCCTCGACCCGGTCGCCGGTCAGTTCACCGGCCACCGCGCCGCCGCGCAGGACGAGGATGCGGTCGGAGCCCTCGATGAGCTCCTCGATGTCGGAGGAGATCAGCAGCACGGCCAGGCCCTCCTGCGCGAGATCGTCGATCAGGGCCTGCACCTCGGCCTTGGCGCCGACGTCGATGCCGCGGGTGGGCTCGTCGAGCAGCAGGACCTTGGGTTCCAGGCAGAGCCAGCGGGCGAGCAGCACCTTCTGCTGGTTGCCACCGGACAGTTCGCCCACCTTCTGCTCCGGGCTGGACGCCTTGATCCGCAGCCGCTTCATGAAGACCTCGACGATGCGGTCCTGCTGCGCGCGCGAGACGATCCCGGCGCGCGAGAGCCGGGGCAGCGCGGCGAGCACAATGTTCTCCCGGACCGACAGGCCGGGGACGATGCCCTCGGCCTTGCGGTCCTCGGGCAGCAGGCTGATCCCGGCCCGGATCGCCGCGGCGGGGCTGAGCCGGCGCAGCAAGCGGCCTCCGACGCTGATCTCGCCCGCGTCCAGCGCCAGCGCGCCGGCGAGGGCCTTGGCGGTCTCACTGCGGCCGGAGCCCAGCAGTCCGCCCAGCCCGAGCACTTCGCCGGGATGCAGTTCCAGGCCGACGTCGTGCAGGGCCTGCCCGCTGGTCAGACCGGTGGCGGTGAGCACGGGCTGACGCTCGGCCCGGTGGCCCTCGCCGAAGCCGGTGGTGCCGTGCCGGCGGACCTCCGCGATCTCGCGGCCCAGCATCATCGACACCAGCCGCATCCGGTCGAGATCGCGCAGCTCGCCGGTGTGCACGTGCTTACCGTCGCGCAGGACGGTGACGCGGTCGCAGATCCGGAACAGCTCGTCCATGCGGTGGCTGACGTAGACGATCGCGATGCCCCGCCCGTGCAGGTCGTCGATCACCCGGAAGAGCGTCTCGACCTCACGGGGTTCGAGGGAGGACGTGGGCTCGTCCATCACGACGACCTTCGCCTGCACGGACACCGCCCGCGCCAGGGCCACCATCTGCTGGGTGCCGACGCCCAGCGTGCGCAGCGGCCGGCGCGGATCGGCGTCGACCCCGAAGCCGGTCAGCAGCTCGGCCGCCTCGCGGTGCATCCGGGGGAAGTCGATCAGACCGAACCGGTTCTTGGGCTCGCGGCCGAGGAAGATGTTGCGGGCCACGCTCATCAGGGGGACGAGGTTGACCTCCTGGTAGATGGTGGAGATCCCCGCCTGCTGCGCCTCGTAGGGGCGGTGGAACGAGACGGGGGAGTCCGCGAGCCGCAGCTCACCGCCGTCCGGGCGGTAGACGCCGGTGAGCAGCTTGATCAGCGTCGATTTGCCGGCGCCGTTCTCCCCGACCAGTGCGTGGATCTCACCGGCCCGCAGGGTGAAGGACACTTCGTCGAGCGCCACCACGCCGGGGAAGCGTTTGCTGACGCCGACGGCCTCCAGCACGGCCTGCGTGCCGGGTGGTTCCGCGGTGCCGGCGGGCACGGATGCCGCCTCGACGGCTTCGGATGGTGCCATGGTCGTGGCCTTCCGGGGAGAGCTGGTGGAGGGTGCGGGCCGCCCGCGCCGGTGCGGGGGCGGCCCGTCGCACGGCTGGGCCGGGGTCAGTACGCCCCGCCCAGCGACGCCTTGGCGTTGCTGTCGTCGTACGCCCGGTCGGAGATGATCACGTTCTCCGGGATGCCCTCGCCGCCGAAGAACTTCTGGGCGGTGGCGAAGGCCAGCGGCCCGAAGCGCGGGTTGGACTCGATGACGGCGTTGTAGTCGCCGTTGACCAGTGCCTGGACGGCGTTGCGGGTGCCGTCGATCGACACGATCTTGATGTCCTTGCCGGGCTTCTTGTTGGCGCCCTTGAGCGCGGTGACCGCGCCGAGGCCCATCTCGTCGTTCTCGGCGTAGACGGCGGTGATCTCCGGCTTGGACTGGATGAGTTGCTCCATGACCTGCTGGCCCTTGTCTCGGGCGAACTCGCCGGTCTGCTGCGCGACGATCTCCAGGCCGGGGGCCTGCGCCTTGAGCTGGTCGACGAAGCCCTTGGTGCGGTCGGTGGTGACGTTGTTGCCCGACGCGCCGAGCAGGATCGCCACCTTGCCCTTGCCACCGGTCACCTTGATCATCGCGTCGGCCGCGCGCTTGCCCTGCTCGACGAAGTTGGAGCCGAGGAAGGCCACGTAGTCCTTGCAGGCGGTCGCGTTGAGCTTGCGGTCGATGGTGATGACCGGCACGTGCTTGGCCGCGGCGGCCTGCAGCGCCGGCTGCAGCCCGTCGGAGTTGAGCGGCGCGACGATGAGCAGCTGTGCGCCCTGCGAGAGCATGTCCTGGATGTCGCTGATCTGCTTGGGCAGCTGCGATTGCGCGTTGGTGGTGAGCAGCTTCTTGACGCCGAGCTTGGAGGCCTCGTCCTTGATGGACTGGGTCTCCGCGATGCGGAAGGGGTTGGCCTCCTTCTCGGACTGGGAGAATCCGACCACCGTGTTCTTCAGGTCCAGTTTGGTGGCGCCGTAACTCTGCAGCGTGCAGCCCGCGCCGGCGGCGGCGGTGGTCGGCGCGACGGTCTGCGCTCCCGCGCCGGTGTCGCCCGTGGCCTTGTCCGTCGTCTCCGACTTCGAGCAGCCGGCGGTGGCCAGGGCGGCCGTCGCGACGAACACGCAGGCGGCGGCGAGGGTGCGGGATCTCTTGGTGGTCATGCTCACGACACTCCTTGGGTACGACGGCGGTGCCGCCGAGCAGTACGTGGTCCGGTCCTGGAGTTCTGCGGAGCGCACGCCGACGGGCCTCCGCGCAAGGCGAGCGCGGCGCCCGGACAGCACGGTGACGTGCGCCGATACCGGTGGTCCGGCGACTGGGGAGGCTCTCCCGCCGCTCGGCTTTACAACGTTATATACGCGCCGCGCGGCCGCCCACAAGCGTTCGACTGCCGCATTTCCAAAATGTGTCCGGCCTGGAACGCGCCATCCGGGACACATCGTTGATTTCCCCCGGGGAGCCTCTTTCCAACGATGCATGCCGAAGTGCCGGCCGGGCCCCGTCCGTGGGAGGACGGGGCCCGGCCGGCACCGGTGGCCCTACGGCTGTGCGGGTGGTGGGCTACTGGGACACGCGCACGTAGTCGATCTGCATCTTCTGCGGCAGGACGGTCGTGGCGTCGGGCGCCCCGGGCCAGTCACCCCCGACCGCGTTGTTGAGGATGATGTAGAACGGGTGGTCGTACACCCACGGGCCCCTCGTCGACTCCACCACGGCCTTGTCCGCGGTGAAGAAGGCATGGCCGTCCACCGAGAACGTCATGTGGGTGGAGTCCCAGTCCACGGCGTAGGTGTGGAAGGCCGAGGCGAAGTCGCTGCCCGCGAGGGTGTACGGCGATCCGTAGCCGTTCCCGCCGTTGTAGGCCGGGGCGTGCAGCGTGGAGTAGACCGAGTCCGCGACCTTGCCGACATGCTCCATGATGTCGATCTCACCGGAATTCGGCCACGGCGTGCCGGTCTTGAAGTTGGATCCGAGCATCCAGAACGCGGGCCACAGGCCCTGCGTGCCGCTCACCTTGATCCGCGCCTCGACGTGGCCGTAGGTGAAGTTGAAGTGGTCCGAGGTGTTGATCCGGCCGGAGGTGTACTGGCCGCTCGCCTCCTTGCGGGCTTCGATGACGAGGTTGCCCGCGCCGTCCATCGCGGTGTTGTCACCGTTGGTGTAGTACTCCAGCTCGCCGTTCTGGCCGTTGCCGACGTCCTGGGTCCACTTGCCGGTGTCCGGCCTGGTGCCCGCGGCGCCGTTGAACTCGTCGCTCCACACCAGGTGCGTCGGGTTGCCCGGGTTCGGCGGGAGGGCGGGCGGCGCGGTCGGGCTGCCGCCGGTGCCGTAGACGTCGAAGGTCCACAGCGAGTAGCCGTAGGCGCTGCTGCGCGCGGTGCCGTACATCCGCACGTAGCGGCCGTTGCCGTCGACGGTCAGGGTCTCCTTGAAGCCCTTGCCGGTCGTGGTGGAGTAGACGCTCGTCCAGTTGGCGCCGTCGGACGAGGTCTGGATCTGGTAGGCGGTGGCGTAGGCCGGGTCCCACTGGAGCACGACCTTGGTGACGTGCGCGGTCGCGCCCAGGTCGACGGCGATCCAGCCGGGGTCGACCCAGCCGTTGGTGTCGCTGGTCGCCCACCGGGTGGCCGGGTCCTCGTCGAAGGCCTTGGCCGGGGTGCAGCCGGTGCAGCTGTTGGCGTTCTGGTAGGTGGAGGCGGTGCCCGGCTTGTTGTACGAGAGCAGGACCGCGCCGTCCTGCGGCGGCTGGGTGCTGCCGCCGGTGGTGAAGACCTGGAACTCCCAGAGCGAGTACCCGTACGCGGTGGCGCGCTGGGTGCCGTACACGCGGATGTAGCGGCCGGTTCCCGACAGCGTGATCAGTTCCGTCGCGCCGGATCCCGACGTGGTGGAGTGGACCGTCGTCCAGGTGGTGCCGTCCGCCGAGGTCTGGATCTCGTACGCCTTGGCGTAGGCGGCCTCCCAGCCGAGCTGCACTCCGCAGATCCCCTGGCTGGTGCCGAGGTCGACGCGGAGCCACTGCGGGTCGGCGGCGGCGCTGGACCAGCGGGTGCCGAGGTTGCCGTCCACCGCCGCGCTCGCGGGGGTGCCGGCGTTCTCGGTGGAGGACGCCGTCGCGGGCTGGTTCAGCGCCGCGTTGGCGGTCCCGCAGGTGGGGGTGGTGGGGCCGGTGGTCCCGTAGACCTGGAACTCCCACAACGAGTAGCCGTACTGGGTGTGCCGGGCGGTCGCGTTGATCCGCACGTACCGGCCGCTGCCGGTGACGTTCAGGGTTTCGATGCCGCCCGCGCCCGTGGTGGTCGTGTACACCGTGGTCCAGGCCGCGCCGTCGGACGACGTCTGGATCTGGTACGCGGAGCCGTAGGCGGTCTCCCAGTTCAGCACGACCTTGCTGATCGTGGCGGTCGCCCCGAGGTCGACGCGCAGCCACTGCGGATCGGCGGCGGCGCTGGACCAGCGGGTCCCGGCGTTGCCGTCGACGGCCGCCGAGGCGGGGGTGCCGGCGTTCTCCGTCGACGACGCCGTCGTCGGCTTCCCCTGCGACAGCAACGCGTCGGCCGCTTGCGCGGGCGCTCCCGTCGCGGTCAGGGAGAGGGCTGCCACCAGTGCGGCGACGAGCGCCAGGACGAGTGACCGCCAGGGGTGTTGAGGGGGCTTTCCGCCGGGCCGGGTGGTGCTGGGGGTGCGTTGCATGATGTCTCCCATCGGTGAGGGCGCTCTCGGTGTGCGGGGGCGGGTGCGGTGGGGGCTGTCAGCACGCCGAAAAGGGGGGAGAGCGCTCCGGCGCGGTGCGCGCGAGCCGGTGGGAACCGGGGGAATCGGCCCGGCCTGGCGAATTGAAGAATTCTTCACTTCCATACATCATGTCCTCATCAAGGGGTCGGCTTGCGGGAGGTGCGATGACGGAGATGACACCCGATGCGGTCCGTGGGCGGGTGGCCGAAGCGCGCGCGGCCCTGGCGGCAGCGGTGGACGGCGGCGAGTACGGGGCGATCTCCGGGGCACTCGACGCGTTGGAGGAATCGCTGGGGCTCGCCAGGCTGTACGGCGTGGAGCTCCCCACGACGGGCGGGAGCGAGAGGACGTGAGGACCGTGCCGGTGCCGCTGTACCAGGCGAAGGCGGAGCTCTTCCGGATGCTGGGACACCCGGTCCGCATCCGGGTCCTGGAGCTGCTGCAGGACGGTCCGATGCCGGTCCGCGAGCTGCTGGCCGCGATCGAGGTGGAGCGCTCCAACCTCTCGCAGCAGCTGGCGATCCTGCGCCGGGCGGGGATCGTCACCTCGAACCGTGAGAAGGACACCGTGGTCTACTCCCTGTCTGCCGATGTCGCCGATCTGATGCGGGCGTCCCGCCGTGTCCTGAGCGGACTGGTCGGTGATGTGGCCGCGGGCCACGTCCCAGGCCCTAGGCTCAGCCCGTGACGACAACCGGCGATGAAGAGCTCGACGACCAGCAGTTCGGACAGCGATGGCAGGACGCGACAGCGCGTGAACGGCTCGCTCTGCTCCGCGATGTCCGCCAACAGCCGCTGACACCCCGGCAGGCCCGCCGGATACGCATCGTCGTCGCCGCGTTCTTCATGGCCGTCGCGGCGGCCGTGCTGGTGGTGCGGCTCGGTGACCAGCCGTCGGTCCTGGTCGTGGGGGTGTACGGGGCGGCGCTGATCGTGTGCGGGGTGGTCATCGAGCTGAGCCGCAAGGGCCGGACCCGGGTCGCCATGTGGCTGCTGGGGGCCGGTCTCATCGCGGTCGCCGGTGCGGAACAGCTGCTGCGGAGCCTGTGAGCGCCCGCTGAGCTGGTCGGGGTGTGGGGCGGCCCGCTTCCGGGCCACCCCACACCCCGTTCTCACGCCGTCAGCGGGTTACGGGTAGGACGTCACCGTGGACGGGGTGGTCGAGGTGCCCGACGTCGGCGCACCGACGTCGTTGATGACATGCGCGTACTGGCCCATGCCGCCGAGTGACACGACCAGCAGGTCGTGGAACTTCACGCCGGGCTTGTTCGGTGCCTCGAAGCCGTGCTCCTGCACGATCGTCGGGTCCGCCGTGAAGTTGCAGTAACTCCCGAGGCCCCAGCCCTCATGCGTCGTGACGTTGTCATCGACCTTGTAGGCCGCGAACCCCTTGACGCCGCCGTTCTGGATGGCGGCCTGGTTCGGCGGGTCGTAGGCGATCTCGTTCTGGAAGAAGATCGTCTTGCCGTTCTCGCCGCTCCACTCCACGTCGTACTTCTTGAAGTGCTCGACGAACAGGCCGGTGGCCAGCACGTTGGCGCCGTTGACCTTCAGCCCGTAGTCCGACGGGTTGGTGTTCCAGCCGACGCCCGCGCCGTGGTCGGCACGCCACAGCCAGGTGTGGTCGATGAGCGTGTCGTTGCTGTTCACCTCGACCGCGGTGGTCGCCGAGCCGGGGCCCGCGCCACCGATCCGCGCGAACACGTCCTGCATGGACGTGGGGTTGGCGGAGTGGTTGCCGGACGCTCCGGCCGGGCCGATCTGCAGCAGCACCGGCGAGTTGACCGCACCGGCGTCGATCAGGAAGCCGGCCAGCTTGACGCCGTCGACGTCGGCGACCTTGACCGCCGCCACGCCGTTGTCCGGAACGATGGTGGCCAGACCGAGACCGAGCACGACGGTGTTGGCGCGGGTCACGTTGATCGCCTGGTCGACGTGGTAGACGCCCGGGGTGAAGAGCAGGTTGAGGCCCTGGGCGAGCGCCGCGTTGATCGTCGCCGCGGAGACGCCCGGCTTCGCCACGTAGAACTGGCTCAGCGGGAGCGAGGTGCCCGGCGTGTTCGGCCAGGACGTGCCGACCGCGTTGACGCGCTTGTTCGGGACGAAGACCTTGTACTCGCTGCCGTCCAGGTACATGTACGGCTTCTCGCGCGACACCGGGGTGGTGGCGAGCGTCGTGTAGACGGGGTTGGGGAAGCCCTGCGCCGGAGCGCCCTGGACGCCCGAGAACACCATGTTCCAGACGCCGTTGGTCCAGCCGCCGACCGAGCTGTCACGGGTGTACCACTGCTGCTGCGAGTACGGGCCGACGGTGCCGTCGATCTTGCTGTCGGCGATGTAGCCGCCGCTCGCCCAGCCGTAGCTGGCGGGCGCCAGGTTCAGACCGCCCTTGACGTGGATCCTGCGGAAGGGCGCGGCCTGCGCGACGGCCCACCGGTCGGTGCCGTTGACCGGCGTGATCGCCAGGTTCTCCGCGGAGCGCCAGAAGTTCTGGGTGGCGTTGCCCGCCATCCAGCCGGCGTCGACGGTGATGTCACCGTTGATCTGGGTGTCGTCGGGGTTGAGGCCGAGACCCGAGACCGAGGTGTAGAAGCCGACCTGCGCGTTCAGGCCGTTGTACGTGCCCGGCTTGAAGAACAGCTGGTAGCGGCCGCTGCCGAACTGCGCCGACTCCTGCTGGGTGAAGATCTGGTCCAGCGTCCCCTGGATGTTCGGGGTGGACGGGTCGAAGACCTTGACGTTGGGGCCGAGGTCGCCGCCGCCCTCGATCGGGCCACCGGGGTCGGTGGGCCCGCCGCCGGTGCCGTACACCTGGAACTCCCAGAGGGAGTAGCCGTATACGGTCGCGCGGACGGTGCCGTAGACCCGGACGTAGCGCCCGGTGCCGGTTACGGCCAGCGTCTGGTTGCCGCCGGCGCCTGTGGTGGTGGAGTAGACGTCGGTCCACGTCGACGCGTTGTCGGACGTCTGGATCTTGAACGCCTTGGCGTACGCCGCCTCCCACTTGAGGGTGACGGAGCTGATGGTCGCGGTGGCGCCGAGGTCGACCTGCAGCCACTGCGGGTCACTGGCGGCGCTGGCCCAGCGGGTGCCGGCGTTGCCGTCGACCGCGTTGGCGGCGGGCGTGCCGCCGTTCTCGGTGGAGGACGCCGTCGCGGCCTTGCCCTGGGAGAGCAGCGTGCCGTCGGCGGGGGGAGTGGTGCCGCCCGTGGTGCCGTAGACCTGGAACTCCCAGAGGGAGTAGCCGTAGCCGGTGGTGCGGACGGTGCCGTACATGCGGACATAACGCCCGGAAGCGTTTACGGAGAGCGTCTGCACGCCGCCGGGGCCCGTCGTGGTGGAGTACGCGTCGGTCCAGGCGGTGCCGTTGTCCGAGACCTGGATCTTGAAGGCCTTGGCGGACGCGGTCTCCCAGTTGAGACCTATCTGGCTGATGGTGGCGGTGGCGCCGAGGTCGACCTGCAGCCACTGCGGGTCGGCGGCGGCGCTGGACCAGCGGGTCCCGGTGTTCCCGTCCACCGCGTTGGCGGCGGCCGTGCCGCCGTTCTCGGTGGAGGACGCCGTGGCGGCCTTGCCCTGCGACAGGAGGGTGTCGGCCGCGTGCGCGGAATGCGAGGGGACGAAGAGGAGCAACGAGGCGATCAGCGCCGTGATGACCGCCACTGCCGTGTTGCGCGGATTCACCAGTGCCGCTGGTCTCGACGCTGGTGGACCGGTGGGGGGTGCGAGCATGAGCGACTCTCCTGATTTCACGTGCGAGGGCACGGCTCGGCGGTCGTCCGGCCAGGGGGCGGCCGAACGACGACACGGGCAGCGACTTGCGGGCGCGCCTCCACGGGTGTGAGAGAGCGCTCTCCCGGTACACCGCGATGGTTCTCCTTGTGTTTCATGCATGTCAAGAGTTGTGCACGCAGTGCGAGGTGCGACCGGAAGAAGCTCCACCAATAACGATAAATGGCACGGGAATTGCGACAGGTGTTGAAGCGATGCCGATGACCAGCGCGTATGTCCGAAAGTATCCGCCGCGTCGCTCCGGGCGGCGGGCCCCGCACCTCCGCCGCGCGAGGAACCGACCGCGAGCGGCGGCAGGGCGGGCTTGACATGCCTTCAGGTCATGAACACCGGACGGCGGGTCATTTTTCAGGGCGGGTTCGGCGGAACACCAGGTACGCCTCGCCGTTCCCCGGCGGCCGCGTCCAGGAGCGGGTGGTGAAGGTGTGCAGCCGCCCGCTCACGATGGCGTGACGTGGCAGTGACACACCGAACTCCGCGGCCACCGCTTCCAGGAGCGGCCGCTCCGCCTCGGCCGCGTCCTCCGGGGCACCGAAGAACCGGCTCGGATCCAGCGCCCCGGGTATCCGCCCGCTCTGGCGCACCTCGCCGTTCGCGTACGCGAAGGCGTACTCTTCGGCGCCGTCCCGCGCCACCGAAAGGTGGAAGGACGGAGTGCCGTGCCACGTCCTCAGGCCGCTCCACACCACCACCGCGCGGGTGCCCGCGCCGGCGGCCGCGGCGGGTGAGACGAACCGCTCCCGGCGGAAAGGGGCGCAATTGCCGTCGAAGGCGAAGCTCCAACCGGCGCCGGCCCGGCCGACCGCCACCAGAGCCCGGTCGTCGTAGGACGATGACTGGTCGTGTCGGAACCTTCGGTGCGCCTCCCAGGACGTCGTGGGTTCGTTCAGCACGCCGCCGTCCCCGTCCGCGTCCGCGAGACGGCCGGGCAACTCCTGCGGTTGTACGCCCTCCACCAGGACGAACCGGTAGGACGTACGGCTGTTGCCCGGGTCCGGCTCCGCGAGCCACGCCAGGCCCCCCGGGTCGAGCTCGACCGTCGGCCCCGGTGTCCCACCCGTTTGCCCGCCCCTCGGCGTGGACAGCAGTGCCCGGCCCCTCTCGGGAGTCAGCAGCGGTCCGAGCAGGGGGTCGGCCACCCACCCCAACGGCGCCACATGGTCCGGTCCCAGCGGTTCCCACCGCGGCAGGGCGTGCAGCAGAGTCCGCCACGCCCCGTCGGTGTCGCCCCACCGCGCCAGCTCCCGCGCGCGCTCGACCGCCTCCCCGAACGGCCCGGCCGCCGTGTACCGGTATGTGCCCTCCCGTATCTGGGCCAGCGTCGCGTAGGCCGAGGACGCCAGGTCGTCGTCGGCGCCCCGGAGATGGAACATCAGCGTGGAGTCGTCCCGGTACGATTGCGCCGCGTGCTCGGCGACCAGCGTGGGCAGCAGGTCGGGCGCGTACCGCGGGTCCGTCACCAGGCCGTCGTAATACACCATGTAGGTCTGTCCGAGCAGGCGGCGTATCTGATCGCCCAACCCGGCGGCCCGCGGCCTGCCGTACTCCTTGGCCTCGTCCAGTCTCCGCAAGGCCCCCTCCCAGCCGCCGCGCAGCGCCTCCAGCCGGGCCTCGTCCACGGCGGTGTCCAACTCCCGCGTCGTGTCGTTGGCGAACACCGGCTCCCCGTCGCGCCGGTGCGCCCGCAGGCTGTGGAACTCCTGGTACATCTCCCGCATGAACGCGGAGAAGTTCGCGTGCCGCTCGGGCGGCTCGGCCCGCCAACTCGCCCAGGTGTAGACGGCCCACTCACCGTCCTCGTCCACCTCCTCGGGATCCATCAGGACGTGGGTGATGTCGGATTCGACATCGAGCTGCAACCCGCGTCGCCAGAGGTCCGCCTCCCGCCGCTCCTCGGGCTCGGCGTCCTCGTCCAGGTACTCCTCGAACATGTCCGCGAGACCCGACTCGTTGTCGTGCCAGCGCGCGCCCTCGGTCCCCGCCAGCAGCGACACGAACCCGCCCGCGTGCCGCCACCCGTCGCTGACCTTGAGGAACTCCCGGTACGACGGCGGCATGCGGCGACCGAGGCGCTCTTCCATCGCCGCGATCCGCTCCTCCGACGCGGCCGGGAACCCCAGCCACCGCGCCCGCCGCGCGGCCTCCTCGTCCTCGCCCCGCGTCTCGTCGTCCGCCGCCGGCGAATCCGCCCACTCCCCGCTCCACGTGAGCAGGAAGGTCCGCCAGTCGAATGCCGTGGTCTCCGTCATACGCCCGATGCTGCCACCCCCTACTGACACCGCTCGGCCCGGCGGTCCCTCCACGTGACATGCGTCTCAGCCCGGCCGTGGGAACCGTCCCGACCAGCGGTGCCGTCCGTGTGCCCGACCACGCTTCCGCCGCCGCCCTGGACGCGGACGCGACGAGTTGTAAGATGCAGAAGATGCCCTTGACCTGCAAAAACGCAGGCAGGGAGCCTAGCTCCAGGAGTTCTGCCATGCAGCGCACCATGTTCAAGTCCAAGATCCACCGTGCCCGGGTGACCGAGGCCGATCTGCACTACGTGGGGTCGGTGACGATCGACGGCGACCTCATGGAGGCGGCCGACCTCCTGCCGGGGGAGCTGGTGCACATCGTCGACATCGACAACGGCGCCCGGCTGGAGACGTATGTGATCGAGGGCGAGCGCGGGTCCGGCGTGATCGGGATCAACGGTGCCGCGGCGCACCTGGTGCACCCCGGTGATCTGGTCATCCTGATCAGCTACGCGCAGGTCGACGACGCCGAGGCGCGGGCCCTGAAGCCGAGGATCGTGCATGTCGGCGAGGGGAACAAGATCGTCGCGCTGGGCGCGGACCCGTCGGAGCCGGTGCCCGGCAGTGGGACCGTCCGCGGTCCGCACGCGCTGAGCTCCGCGGGCTAGCCCGGCCGTACGTGGTGGCTCCGCGGGGGTGACCCTACGCGTCACGCTGTGCATCAGCTGTGTGACATACCCTCGTTCCCCGCGAGCCGCGCCCCGACTCCGGCTAGTGTGGCCGATCATGACCGAACGTCCGTTTGAGGCCCTGGGGTTGAGTGCCGATGCGGATCGCGCCTACCGGTTACTGGTGGCCACCCGCGGGGTCGGGGTGGACGGGCTGGCACGGGACCTCAGGGTGCCGGTGACGCGGGCGGAGGCCGTCTGCGCCGAGCTCGGAGCGCGCGGGCTGGCGCGGTCCGGCGGGGACGGGCGCTGGTATCCGGCGCCACCGCGGGTCGGACTGCTGCCGCTGGTGGCCCGGACGCAGGAACAGCTGCGGCAGGGGCGGGAGTTGCTGGACCGGCTGGCGGTCGAGTACCAGCGGGTGCACGAGGGATACCGGTCCGAGGAGATCGTCCAGGTCGTGGAGGGCTACGGCGCGGCCGGCCTGTGGGCCGAGCAGCTGCGGCGCTCCGCCCGGACCGAGGTCGCCTCGTTCGTGCGCGGCCCCTTTCCCGCGGACGGGGAGTGGCACGATCCGCTGGACACGGCGGAGCGGCTCGACGAGGGTGTCCGCCACCGGGTGGTGCGGGACCGGACGGCGCTGGAGACCCCCGGCGCCCTGGGCCGAGCCGGCGGGAAGCGGGCGGGGGAGGAGGTGCGGGTCGCGCGGAGTCTGCCGATGCGGCTCTGTATCGCCGACCGGTCACTGGCCCTGCTGCCGCTGGCCCCGGAGGCCGAAGTGCCGGGCCCGGCGATGCTGTTGGTACGTCCCAGCGGTCTGCTGGACGCGCTCGTCGCGCTCTTCGAGACGGTGTGGGCGTCGAGTACGCCCTTGCGCGAACGGGGTTCCGGCGGGCGCAGCGCCGTGCAGCTGCGCATCCTGGCGATGCTGGTGAACGGGAGTACCGACCAGGCGATGGCCCGCGCGCTGGGGGTCGCCGTCCGTACGGTGCAGCGCCATCTCGCGGTGATGGAGCGGGCGGCGGGCGTCGAGAACCGCGTCCAGCTGGTCTGGCACGCGGCGCGGCACGACTGGCTTGACGAGTCGGGGGCGTGATCGCCGATACGGCGACCGGGCTCCAGCCGGAGCCACCGCGTCCGATTGACAGGAACGCGACGCCGAATGCCGGTTCAAGGACTGTCAGGTATCCGACAACCTTGTCACGTTCCGCTGATACGGCTGAGGCGTAGGTATACGCAAGCGGTCCTTTGGACCCGCCGTCGGCCGGGCGACCCCCTGTACCGGCCGGCTCCGGTCAGATTCCAGGAGTCCTGCTTTGCGTATACCCCTACAGCGGCGGCCCGGAAGACGCAGAGGTGTGGCGTCGGTGATAGCCGCCGCCGCATCCGCCACCGTCGCCCTGCTCGGCCTCCAACTGCCCGCCGCGGCGACGGCGTCGGCAGCACCCTCCGCCCGGCCCGATGTCACGGCCCAGTGCGGCGCCGCCAAACCCGGTCAGTTCAGCTGCTTCGCACTGCGCCGCACCGACCTGCGCGGCACCGTCGGTATCAACGCGGCCACCCCGAACGGGTTCGGCCCCGGTGACCTGCAGAGCGCCTACGCGCTCCCCGCCGACGGCGGGGCCGGCCAGACCGTGGCCATCGTCGACGCCTACGACAACCCCACCGCGGAGGCCGACCTCGCGGTCTACCGGGCGCAGTACGGACTCCCGGCCTGCACCACCGCCAATGGCTGCTTCAAGAAGGTCAGCCAGCGCGGCGGCACCGACTACCCGGCCCCCGACACCGGCTGGGCCGGTGAGATCTCGCTGGACGTCGACATGGTGTCGGCGGCCGCGCCCAACGCCCACATCCTGCTGGTCGAGGCCGACGACCCCAGCTTCGAGAACCTCGGCGCGGCGGTGGACCAGGCGGTCGCGCTCGGCGCCAAGTACGTCTCCAACTCGTACGGCACCGGCTACGACTCGACGCCCGGCAGCGGCGAGGACCCGTCGGAGACGACGGCGATGGACCCGTACTACAACCACCCGGGCGTGGCCATCGTGGCCTCCTCGGGCGACAGCGACTACGGCGTCAGCTACCCGGCGGCCTCCCAGTACGTGACCGCCGTCGGCGGTACCGCGCTGGCCAGGGACGCGGGCAGCGGGCGCGGCTGGGCGGAGTCGGTCTGGCACAACTCGTACGGCGGCCCCGGTTCCGGGTGCTCGCTCTATGAGCCCAAGCCGGCCTTCCAGACGGACACGCCCTGCGCCAAGCGCGCGGTGGCCGACGTCTCCGCGGTCTCCGACCCGCTGACGGGCGTCGCGGTCTACCAGACCTACGGGGCCACCGGCTGGTCGGTGTACGGCGGGACCAGCGCCGCCTCGCCGATCATCGCGGGCGTCTACGCGGCGGCCGGCACCCCCGGCGCCGGCACCTACCCGAACGCGTACCCGTACGCGAAGCCCGGTGCGCTCAACGACGTGACCACCGGCATCAACGGCAGCTGCACGCCGTCCTACCTGTGCACCGCGGGAACCGGTTACGACGGCCCGACCGGCCTCGGTACCCCGAAGGGCCTCGACGCCTTCCGCAGCGGACCGCACGGCGTGATCTCCGGTACGGTCACCGACCACGCCACCGGCGCGCCACTGGCCGGAGCGCAGGTCAAGGCGGGTGACCACAGCGCGGTCAGCGACGCGGCCGGCGCGTACCAGCTCGACATCCCGCCGGGCAGCTACGACGTGTCCGCGAGCGCCTACGGCTACGCCACGAAGACCGTCGCCTCCGTCGTCCTCACCGACGGCGGTACGGTCACCCAGTCGTTCGCCCTGGACGCGGTGCCCCGCCAGACCGTATCCGGCAAGATCGCCGACGGATCCGGCCACGGGTGGCCGCTCTACGCCAAGATCACCGTGAACGGCGTACCGGGCGGCCCGGTCTTCACCGACCCGGTCACCGGCGCCTACCAGCTGACGCTGCCGCAGGGCGTCTCGTACACCCTGCACGTCACCGCGGCCTACACCGGCTACAAGCCGGTGGACAAGGTCGTCGCGGTCGGCACCGCCGACCAGACGGTGAACGTCGCCGTCCCGGTGGACGAGATCGCCGCGCAGGCGCCCGGCTACGCCGTGCACCTCAACGGCGCGACCGAGCCCTTCGACGCCACCAGCGGCGCGCCCGCGGGCTGGAGCGTGGCCAACGCCGACGGCACGACCGGCGGCTGGGGCTTCGACGACGCCGGCAAGCGCACCAACAAGACCGGTGGCACCGGCGGCTTCGCCATGATCGACAGCGACCACCTCGGGAGCGGCAAGCACCAGGACAGCCAGCTGATCTCCCCGTCGTTCGACCTGACCGGGAAGACCGGCCCGGTGGTCGGCTTCGACACCGAGTACAAGGGCTACTCCAACTCCACCGCCGACGTGGACGTCAGCGCCGACGGCGGAACCACCTGGACCACCCTGTGGCACCAGACGACCACCTCGGTCCTGGGCCCGGCCCACGTGGACCTGCCGCTGACCGCCTACGCGGGCAAGAGCGACGTCCGGCTGCGCTTCCACTACTCCGGCACCTGGGCCTACTGGTGGGAGCTGGACAACGTCTTCGTCGGCCAGCGCTCCTACGACCCGGTCCCCGGTGGCCTGGTGGTCGGCAACGTGACGGACGCCAACACCCACACCGGCGTCAACGGCGCGACGGTCTCCAGCGTCGACGCCCCGGCGGAGAAGACCACGACCGCGGCGACGCCGGACGACCCGGCGCTCGGTGACGGCTTCTACTGGCTGTTCTCGCACCTGACGGGCAAGCACCCGTTCGCGGCCTCCGCGGCCGGCTACTCCAAGGCCTCCACGACCGCGAACGTGCCGCCGGACGGCACCGTCGGGGCGGACCTCGCCCTGAAGGCGGGCCGGCTCCAGGTCACCCCCGGCGCCATCAACAAGACGGCCGCCTGGCAGGGCACCGCCACCCAGAAGGTGACGGTGAAGAACACCGGCACCGCCCCCGCCACCTTGAAGGTCGGTGAGACCGCGGGCGACTTCGTCATCGCGAAGACCGGCGGCGCCCCGCTGAACGTCGTGAAGAGCGGCACCACCAAGCTGTCCCTGAAGTCGGACAAGGGCGGGCGGACCGCCGCCGCCGCGCAGAACGCGGCCGGCACCGCCTGGCAGTCGATCGCCGACCTGCCGGTGACGACGGGCGACAACGTCGTGGGCGTCGCCAACGGCACCGTCTACTCCGGCTTCGGCTTCACCGGGGCCGCGGACACCCGCGACCTGTACGCCTACGACACGACCGCGGGGACCTGGACCAAGAAGGCCTCCGCGGCCGACACCCGTGAGGCACCCGCCCACGGGGTCATCGGCGGCAAGTTCTACGTCGCCGGCGGCTGGGGAGCCTCCGGCGCCCCCGACGCCAAGCTGGAGGTCTACGACACCGCGACCGACGCATGGTCCACCGGTGCGGCGACTCCCAAGCCGTACGCCGGTTCGGGCAGCGCCGTCGTCAACGACAAGCTGTACGTCGTCGGCGGCTGCACCGCGACCGTCTGCGGCACCACCGACGTGTCGGTCTACAACGCGGCGTCCAACAGCTGGTCCGCGGCGGCCGCCTACCCGGAGGCCATCTCCTGGGAGGCGTGCGGCGCCATCAGCGGCAAGCTGTACTGCTCCGGCGGGACCACCGACGCGGGCACCGTCAAGCACGGCTACGTCTACAACCCGGCGACCGACGCCTGGTCGCCGATCGCCGACCAGCCCACCGACCAGTGGGGCACGTCGTACACCTCCGCCAACGGGCTCCTGCTGATCGCCGGCGGCGCCATCAACAGCGGTGCGGCCATCACCAACCAGGCGTGGGCCTACAACCCGGCCGACAACACCTGGAGCGCGCTGCCCAACGCCAACGCGTCGGTCTACCGCGGCGGCGCGGGACCCGGCTTCTACGCGATCGGCGGCCTCGCGGGCCAGACGCCCGTCAAGACGGCCGAGCTGCTGCCCGGCTACGACCAGTCGGACAGCGCCGACGTCAGCTGGCTGAGCGAGAGTACGGACACGCTGACCGTGGCGGCGGGCGCGACGGTCTCCTTCACCGTCACGCTGGACGCGACGGTCCCGGAGGTCACCCAGCCGGGCACGTTCCACGCCTCGCTGGCGCTGACCAGTGACACCCCCTACCGGCTGGACCCGATAGGCGTCACCTTCACCGTCAAGCCCCCGGCCACCTGGGGCAAGATCACCGGCACGGTGACCGGAGCCGGCACGCCGCTGGCGGGCGCGACCGTCCAGATCAACACCTGGGCGACGCACTACACGCTCAAGACGGGCACGGACGGCACGTACGCCCTGTGGCTCGACGTCCGCAACAACCCGCTCACCCTGATCATCGCCAAGGACGGCTACCAACCGACCACGACCACCGTGAAGATCAAGAAGGGCGCGGTCACCACCAGTAACTTCAATCTCCTGAAGGATTGACGAAAGGTGAGCTGAACCGCTGAGATCGCTGGAGGGGACCGGGCGCGCCGGTCCCCTCCACGCGGGTGGCGGCAGGGCCATCCCAAGGGAAGGCCGCTTTTTCATGAACACCGCATGGTCCGGACTGATCGACGACGCCGCGCTGTTCCCGCCGGGGGACGTGCCGCTGCCGCGGGCGCTGCCCGCGCACCTCGGCTACCGGACGGCGTGGTTCGCGGAGCTCGTCGGCCCCTTCGTCTTCCCCGCCCCCCGGCTCGGCGAGCTCGCGGCCGCCATCGCGGCGCTCCCCGGCGACGACGTCATCCCCATCGGGCTGACCGTGCCCGGCGGTACCCGGGCAGTGGCGCCCGCGCTGGACCTGCTCGCGAAGGTGCCCGGCACCCGGCTCGCGGCGGTGGAGATCGCGCTGCCCGACGGCGCCGCGATCGGCGAGGCGCTCGCCGTCCTGGACCGAGAGCTGCCCGCGGACGTCACCGCACACGTGGAGGTACCGCGCGGCGCCCTCGGCCCGGACGTGGCCGACGCCCTCGCCGCGGGGCCGGCACCACGCCAAGCTGCGCACCGGCGGCACCGCCGCCGCGGCGTTCCCGGGCGAGGCGGAGCTGGCCGGGGCGATCGTGACGTGCGCGAGCCGCGGACTGGCCTTCAAGTGCACCGCGGGACTGCACCACGCCCTGCGGCACACCGACCCCGCGACCGGCTTCGAGCACCACGGGTTCCTCAACGTCCTGCTGGCCACCGGAGCGGCCCTGGACGGCGCCGGCAGTGACACGGTGACGGCGCTGCTCGCTGAGCGGACGGCCGGAACGGTCCAGGACCGCGTCGAGCGGCTGGGCGCCGACGGCATCGCGCGGGTGCGCTCCGCCTTCACGTCCGTCGGCTCCTGCAGCGTCCACGAGCCCGTCGACGACCTGATCGCGCTGGGCCTGCTCGCGACACCGCCGGAGGGCTGAGGAGACCGGACGCGCGAGGCCCCCGCCGGCACGCGGCGGGGGCCTCGCAGGCCGTGCGCGGTCAGATGCCGCCGTCGACGTTGAGCGTCTCGCCGGTGAGGTACGAGGCGAGGTCGCTGAGCAGGAAGAGCACCGGGCCCGCGAGTTCGGGGACGGTGCCGAGCCGGCCGAGGGCGGTCTTCTTCGAGTACATCGCCCGCATTCCGTCGGCCCGTTCCTGCGGCATCGCCGCGAAGGCCTCGGTCTCGATGATGCCGGGGGCCACGACGTTGACGCGGATGCCGCGCGGGCCCAGCTCCACGGCCAGCGACCGGGACAGTCCGATCATCGCGGCCTTCGCCGCCGTGTAGTGCGCCCGCAGCGGGATGCCGGCCGCGGCCCCGCGAGCGCCGATGTTGACCACGGAGGCACCCTCGCCGAACAGCGGCAGCGCCTGCTGGATCACCCGGTACGCGGCCGTCACGTGCGAGTCGAGGACCCGGGACCACTCCTCGGCGGGGAGTTCCCCGAAGGGCACGTGGCTGATGACACCGGCGTTGTTGACGACGCCGTCGAGCCGGCCGAAGCGCTCCTTGGCCTCGCCGACCAGCCGGTCGATCTCGGCGATCTCCAGCACGTCCGCCCGCACCACATGGTGGTCGCCGCCGGTGTCGGCCAGCGCCTTGACGAGGGACTCGACCGCTTCCCCCTCCTGCCGGTAGCAGGTGATCACATCGGCCCCGGCCGCCGCGGCCGCCAGCACGATGCCGCGGCCGATGCCCCGGCTGCCACCGGTGACCAGGATTTTCCTGCCTGTCAGCGAGATTCCCACGTTCCCTGTCCCTCCGCAGTGCCGACGGGGCTCACACGCAGCCGTCGACGTGGATGTTCTGACCCGTGATGTACGTCGAGAGGTCGCTCAGCAGGAACAGCACCGATCCGGCGATCTCCTCGACGCTGCCGAGCCGGCCGAGCGCGGTGAAGGAGGAGAACATCTTCCGCTGGAACGCGGCGACCTGCGGGGGGAGGTCGTCCATCGCCTCGGTGTCGATCCGGCCGGGCGACAGGGTGTTGACCCGGATGCCCCGGGGCCCGAGTTCGCGGGCCAGGGAGCGGGTCAGGCCGACCAGGGCCGCCTTGACGGCGGTGTAGTGCACGCCGCCGTCGATGCCGATGAACGCCACCGTGGACCCGATGTTGACGATGGAGGAGCCGGGGGCCAGCAGGGGCAGCGAGCGGTGGATGACGAGGTGTGCCGCGGTGAGGTTGCCGTCCACCGTGGCGCCCCACTGGGCCGCGTCCAGCTCCGCGTACGGCGTCGGGACGTACGTGCCGGCGTTGTTGACGATCGCGTCGAGACCGCCGAAGCGGGCCTCGCAGGCGTCGGCGATCTCCTCGATGTCCGCCGCCTTGGTGGCGTCGGCGCGCAGCACGAGGTGCTTGCCGCCGGTCGCCGACAGCTCCGCCTCCAGCGTGGTGACCGCGTCGCCGGGCTGCCGGTAGCAGGTGGCGACCTGCGCTCCGGCCCGCGCCGCGGCGAGCACGATGCCGCGCCCGATGCCACGCGAGCCGCCGGTGACGAGGATGCGCTTGTCCCGCAGGTCGAAGCTGCCGGCGCCGTGCGGGGCCGGGTTCGGATCGGTCGTGTGGTCGTGGTCGTGGTCCAGGGTCATCTCAGCTCCCGATGCTCTGCGAATGCCGGAAGAAGTCCTCCGGGTCGTACTGCCGCTTGATGTCGAGCAGCCGGGGGTGGTTCTCGCCGTAGTACGCGGCGCCCCAGTTCTCCGGGGTCCGGGAACTGGGGAAGTTGATGTACGCGCCGCCGGCGATCGGGGCGAGCGCCGCCGAGGCGCCGTCCGCCCAGGCGGTGATGTCCGCGACGGTCTCCGGCGCCGGCACGTCCTCGCGCACCGCCATCTGATAACCCGTCAGGAACTGCGCGTCGCGGTGCACGTACGCGGTGTCGGTCCTGCCGACCTCGTTGGCCACGCCACCCAGCGCGATGCACAGCAGGTACCGCTCGTTGTCCCGCAGCGGGTCCCACGCGTCGAGCAGCCGGTTCGCCTCGTCCCGGGTCACCGGCCGGTTCGTGAGCGCGTAGCTCTGCCGGGTGAAGGGGTGGCGGTGGCCGATCGCCAGCGGGTTGTGGCCGGTGCGGTGGCACTGGGCGACGGACTTGTCGTCGCACAGCCGCTCGTGCATGACCTCGCTGTACGGCAGGGGTTCGCCCACGGTCCGCTTGACCGGCCGGACGCCCACCCGCTCGGCCAACTCATCCAGCAGTGTCTCCAGTTCGTCCTTCGCACCGTGGTAGGCGCCCCAGACGTTGATGATCGGCGCGTCGTGCGGGCTGAACATCTGCGGCAGCACGACGAGGGAGGAGCCCAGGTCGTTCGGGGCGCTCGCGCACCACTCCTGCCAGGCGGTCAGGACGTCCGCGGCCTGGCCGAAGTCCCACATGGTGTCGTAGCCGACCAGCAGCGGCGCGTCGATCGGGCGGACGTCGAAGTCCACCACGATCCCGAAGTTGCCGCCCCCGCCGCCGCGCACCGCCCAGTACAGGTCCGGGTCGTGGGTGGCGGAGCAGCGGATCACCCGGCCGTCGGCCAGCAGCACACGGGCCGAGACGACCCGGTCGCTGCCGACGCCGAACTTGCGGGTCTGCCAGCCGAGGCCGCCGCCGGACAGGAAACCGCCGGCGCTCACCGTGGGGAAGGTGCCGGTGACGAGCTGGGTGCCGGTCGACTTCAACGTGTCGAGCGCGTCCACCGACTGGGTGCCGGCGCCGAGCCGGACCGAGCCGTTGCAGACCAGCACGTGGTTGATCCGGGACAGGTCGACGACCAGACCCGGACCCGTGGACCAGCCGTTGAAGCTGTGGCCGCCGCTGCGGGTGTGCAGCGGCAGGTCGTGCTCCTGGGCGAAGCGCACGCAGGCGCGCAGATCGTACGGCGATTCGCAGTAGGCGACGGCCTGCGGACCGATGACGTCGTACTCCTTGTTCTGCAACTGCCGCGCGAGGTCGTAACCCGTGTCGGACGGAAGGACGACGTCACCGCGCAGCAAGGAGCGCAGTCCTTCCCATCCGGCGGAGCCGGGGGCGGCGCGGAGCAGAGTCTGTTCTGTGGCCAAAGTTCGTTCCTCCCGGGAACGGTGCGGGGAGACAGCGGACCGCTCGGCGCCGCGCACGCCGGTGCTCGCACGGGACAGGGGCTGAGCCGGGTCGGGTTCCGGTTACTTGTCGATGCCGTACTTCACGGCGACGACCTTCGAACCGCCGTGGCCGCGCTGCCGGTTGCCCTGCGGGTCGTAGAACGACGCGCCGCCGAGCCCTTCCCAGCGGGTGTCGGAGACGAACTCGCCCTCGACGTTGATGTGCGCCTCGCCGACGAGCTTGCCCGCCTCGTCGGTCGCGAGGATGTGGAAGTTGTACTCGAAGGTGTCCTCGCCGGTGAGCGCCCAGTTGCCCAGGCCGATGTTCTTGGTGTTCGTCTGGGTCGAGGTGACACCGCCGTCGGCGGAGAAGGAGACCAGCCCGAAGGTGGGCTCGCCGTCGTTGTCGAGTTCGGTGGTCCACGTACCGACCAGTCGTCCGCTCGCTTCGCTCATCGCAGCTGTCCTCCATCAGTTCGGCTGGCCCCGGTCAGGGCTCCGCTCCACCCCGCGGGCGGTCGGACAGGACGCTGACAGGACGGTCTTGAGGAGTGGTCGAACCGTCGTGCAGTCCGCGCCCGGCGCCCCGCCCGCAGTTGACCGTGATTCGAGCCGCAGGCCCGATGCTCGGGCTCGAGCGCCACTCGCGGGGCGCGCTGCCGTACCACCGCCGTTGCCCTGACCACGAAAGCGGGTTGTCCCGGATGAAGACCGATCTGCGCGACAAGGTAGTGCTGGTGACCGGGGCCTCCTCGGGGATCGGACGCGCGACGGCGCGAGCCTTCGCCGCCGAGGGCGCCCGGGTCGCGATCACCTACTACTCGAACCTGGCCGGCGCCGAGGAGACGGCGGTCCAGGTGACCGCCGAGGGGGGTACCCCGCTGATCGTCCGCTACGACCTCAACGAGGAGCGGGTGATCCGCGAGGCGGTCGACCAGGTGGTGTCCACCTGGGGTGGCATCGACGTGCTGGTGAACAACGCCGTCGTGTGGGGGGAGGCCATCCCGCGCCCGGGCCGGCCGATGCCCGCCTTCGAGGACGTCCCCGTCAAGCAGTGGCAGGAGGTCCTGCGGACCTCCGTCGACGCCGTCTACCACACGCTGCAGGCCGCACTGCCCGCGATGCGCGGGCGTGAGTGGGGCCGGGTGGTGATGCTCGGCGCGGGGCTGGCCGAGGCCGGGATGGTCGGCGGCGGGGCGTACGGTGCGGCCAAGTCCGGTCTGTACGGGCTGCTGCGCAGCCTGGCCTGGGACCTGGGGCCGGAGAACATCCTGGTGAACATGGTCGTCCCCGGCCAGACCCTCACCGAGACCGTCCTGCGCAACGCCCCCGCTCCGATGCTGGAGGCGAAGGCCAAGACGCTGGCCTCCCAGCACCTGTCCACGCCGGAGGACGTCGCCAACACGATCGTGTTCCTCGGCTCGGCCGCCAACGGCAACATCAACGGCCAGGCCCGTCAGGGTCACCGGCGGATCCTGAGCCGTTTCGGGGCACCTGCCGCATCAGTCCGCAATTCGGCCACCAGGCCCCACACACAGGAGGTAGACCATGGCGGAAGCCGACACCCGGCAGATCGAGCCGGAGGCCCCCGCTTACCCGATGCAGCGCACCTGCCCCTACCAGCCGCCGGAGGGCTACGAGCAGTTGCGGGAGCAGGGGTCGCTGGCCCGCGTGACGCTGTTCGACGGGCGTACGGCCTGGGTCGTGGCGGGGAACACCGAGGGCCGGGCGCTGCTGCCGGACCCCCGGCTGTCCGTCGACGTCCGCAACCCCGACTTCCCGCTCATGGCGCCGCGCATTGAGGCGCAGCGCCAGCGGGCGACGCCGCTGATCGGCGTGGACGACCCTGAGCACGCCCGGCAGCGGCGGATGTCCATCCCGGGCTTCGGCATCCGGCGGATCAACGCGCTACGGCCGGAGATCGAGAAGATCGCGGACACGCTGATCGACAACATGACGGCGCAGGGCTCCTCCGCCGACCTGGTGGCGGACTTCGCGCTGCCGCTGCCCTCGAAGGCGATCTGCCTGCTGCTGGGCATCCCGTACGAGGACCACGACTACTTCGCGGAACGCTCGCGGCACGTGCTCTCCTCGTCGGGTGAGGAGCAGGCCGCGCAGGCGCAGCAGGCCTTCGGGGAGATCCTGCAGTACCTGTACGACCTGATCGGCGAGCGCGAGGCCGACCCGCGGGACGGGCTGCTGGACGAACTGATCACCCAGCGGCTGCTCGAAGGCGCGGTGGACCGCAACGAACTGGCGATGATCGCCACGGTGCTGCTGGTGTCGGGCCACGAGACGACCGCGAACATGATCGGCATCAGTGTGCTCACGCTGCTGGAACACCCTGAGCAACTGGCCGAGCTGCGCGCGGATCCCGCGCTGCTGCCGGGCGCGGTCGACGAACTGTTCCGCTTCACGTCCATCGGCGACACCCTGCCCCGGGTGGCGACGGAGGACATTGAGGTGGGCGGGCAGCTCATCAAGGCGGGCGAAGGCGTCATCGTCTCCAACATGCTGATGAACCGCGACCCGTCGGCGTTCGAGAACCCCGACCAGCTGGACATCCGGCGGGCGGCAGGACGGCATGTCGCGTTCGGCTTCGGCATCCACCAGTGCATCGGGCAGAACCTGGCGCGGGCCGAGATGGAGATCGCGCTGAACCGGCTCTTCTCCCGGCTGCCGAACCTGCGGCTGGCGATTCCCGCGAGCGAGGTGCGGGGCAAGCCCGCCTTCGTCCTGCAAGGGGTGGAAGAACTTCCGGTGACCTGGTGAGGGAGGCATGCCATGCGTGTCAGCGTCGACAGTGAGCGGTGCGTGGGAGCGGCTCTGTGCACCATGACCGCGCCCGGCGTCTTCGAGCAGGACGACGAAGGGGTCAGCGGGGTCATCGCGGGCAGCGAGGACGGGGCGGGAGACCCGAGGGTGCACGAAGCGGTGCGGGTCTGCCCGGTGCATGGCCATCTCCGTGGCCGTGGAGTGAGTGCGGCGACGTGGTGACGCGGTGACGGAGTGGGGTCCGGAATTCCGGGCCCCACTCCGCGTTCAAGTGGGCCTCGATGAAAACGATGGAAGTGGCTGGGTAAATAATTGGTATGGAAATCCGCAGCCTGGACGGGGACGACCCGGCCACCATCGCCGCTCTCCTCCCCGGCTTCCGGGAGACGATGAGCCTCGAACTACCCGACGATCCGCCGGTGACCGAGGCGTTGCTGGCCCGACTTCTGCAGCGCAGACACGGCACGGACCGAGTGGTGCTGGCGGCCTTCGACGGCGGGAGGGTCGCGGGTTCGCTCAAACTCGGCCTGGACCTGGCGGAGTCCGCCGACGCGGGGCACGGATCCCTCTGGGTCTTCCCGGGGTTCCGGCGCCGCGGCGCGGGCCGGCTGCTCATCGAGGCGGCCCGCACCGAACTCGCCGACCGGGGTCGCGGCCGGCTGCTGCTGGACGCCCCGCACACCGCCGCCTCCGAGAGCTTCGCGGACGCGGTCGGTGCCCGGCGCACCGTCACCAATCTGCGCAACCGGCTGCGGCTCGACGAGGCGGTCCGGGCGCGGCTGGACGGGTACGCGGACCGGAAGGCGTCCGGCTACCACCTCGCGTTCTGGCTCGGCGGCTGCCCCGGAAACCTCGTGGACTCCTTCGCGCTGGCCTGGGGCGAACTCGACGTCCAGGTCAACGGCCAGGCCAGGATCGCGGCACCGACCGCGGCCGATGTGCGCGCCCGTGAGGAGGAGGCGGCCCGCACCGGCCACCGCCAGTACACCGCCGCGGCCGTCGAGAACGGCACCGGAGCGGTCGTGGCCTACAGCACCCTCTACGTCCGTGACAGTCCGATGGCCGATGCCGGGGAGGTGCTGGTCCTGCCGGACCACCGCCGCCGCGGACTCGGCACGCTGACCAAGGCGTTCGCGACGGCCTGGGCGGCGCGGGAGAACCCGCGGCTCGCCCTGGTCCAGGCGTGGAACGAGACGGAGAACGCGGCGATCGTCGCACTCAACGGAAAGCTCGGCTTCGCCGCGGACTCCTCTTGGTCCACCTACGAGCTGAAGACCTGAGCACGACCAACATGTTCCATCGGTACGGGGGAGGCAGGAAAATCATGACAGTCGGATACATAGTCGGCGCTACGCCGACAAGGGTGGGGAACGCGGAAGTGGTGCGGGAGCTCTTCGAGGAGCTGCTGGCCGGGGGCCGGTTCGAGGAGGCGGCGGAGCGCATCCGCTCCGGCTATGTCGAGCACGATCCGCTGATCACGTTACAAGGCGGCGGGCTGGTCGGCTTCTGGCGGACCATCGCTGCGGAGTTCGACGACCTGGAGGTGGCGGTCGAGAACCTGGTGCCGGACAACGACCGGGTCATGCTCTTCGTGACCTGGCGGGGCCGCACCCGCTCCGGGACGACGCAAGCGCTGCACACCGCCGAGCTCTTCCGTCTCGAGAACGGCAAGGTGGCCGAGCACTGGGACGTGGTGGACCAGTCGGTGCTCGCACCGCTGGGGATCGGGCCCGCGCCGGGCGGTCAGCCGGCGGGCCCGGGCCTGGTCGGGCCGCACACCGACTTGGAGGAGGCCAACGCGGCGCTGGTGCTGGGGGCGTACCGCCAGGTGTTCAGCGAGCACCGGCTCGATCTCGCCGAGACGTATTACCACCAGAACTACGCCCATCACAATCTCAAGACGGACCAGGTCCCGGCCGGACTCGACGCCTTCAAGGCGTATTTCGCGGACAACATCGCCGCGTTCCCCGACCTGACGACCACGGTCGAGCACATCGTGGCCGACGGCGACCGCGTCATGGTCTTCGTGGTGTGGCGCGGAACGCTGACCGGCGCCTGGAGCGGTGGCGGGCCCTCGGACCAGGTCCTGGAGATGCGCACCTGCGACCAGTTCCGGATCGCGGGCGGCAAGGTGGCGGAGCACTGGGAGGTCGTCGACTACCTGGCGCTGGAGCAGGCCGGGTTGCCGACCCCGTGACGTGGGGCGACCTGGCCTGACATGACCCGGCCCGACATGGTGTGCCCGTCGGTCCCGCCGGCGGGCACGCTACCGGGTGGGCGGGCGCAGGTCGGCGACGGCGTCCACGTACTTGATCAGCAGACGGGCGAAGTGCAGTCGCTCGTCCTCGCTCCACTCGCGCGTGATGTGTTCGAACGCCTCGCGCTGGTGCCGGCGGAACCGCGCCAGCATCTCGACGCCTTCCGCGGTGAGCTCCAGGATCGTGCGACGGCCGTCGCGCTGGGAGGCGGCACGGACCAGGTACCCCGACGTGATGCAGTCGGACACCATCCGGCTGGCGACCGACGGGTCCACCGCGAGGCGTTCGGCGACCACCCCGACGGTCGTCTCCTGGCCGGGGACGTCGGCCGGATCCTCCACGAGGGCGAGCACCAGGGTTCTGGTCATGTCCTTGCGCGAGACCGGGTTCTCGACATCCAGCAGCGCGGTGCGCCGCAAGCGCGGGAGAACGCCGGGCCCACGGCGTCCAGCAGCGCTCCGGCCTGCGCCTTCTTGGTCCCGCTCTCGGAGGTCATCCCTCCATGCTAGGCGCTGACGAAGGGTGCGCGACCGCATCTGCCTGTCTGAAAGCACGTGTACGGCGTCACGCATACGGAGCGCGCTGCCGCGGTGGCGCGGTCCAGACCCGGTCCAGGTGAATTCAAGGCGCGGGTGGGACCGTTGGGTGCACGTGACCCGTGCGCCGCGGTGGCGCGGACGGCTCCAGGAGAAGGGGGCCGTACGACTCCGCGCTGTCGCGGATACATTGTAGACACGCATACATGTGCATGAGAGCATGTACTTGCACGCGATTTCCTGGGCGGAGTCGCCGGCAGACGCCGGGGACTCGTCAAGACTTCCTAGTTGGGAGAACACCATGCGAATCGTCCGCCACTACGAACACGGAGCCCCCAAGGTGCTGCGTGTCGAAGAGGCCGATAAGCCGCAGCCCGGCCCGGGAGAGGTGCTGATCCGCGCCGAGGCCATCGGCGTCACCTTCGCCGAGGTCCAGCGTCGGCAGGGCGTGCCGATCGGCGGCCACGCCGAGCTGCCCGGAGCCCCCGGCGGCGACGTCGCCGGCACCGTCGAGGCGCTCGGCGAGGGCGTCACGAACGTGCAGATCGGCGACCGGGTGGTCGGCGATGTCGACACCGGTGCCTACGCCGACTTCTGCACCACCCGGGCCGACTGGCTCATCAAGATCCCGGACAGCCTGGACGCCGCCGAGGCGACCGCTCTGCCGAGCCCCGCCCAGACCGCGTACCACGCGCTCAAGGAGGCCGGCCAGCTCAAGCCCGGTGAGACCGTCCTGATCGACGCCGCGGCCGGCGGCGTCGGCCACCTCGCGGTGCAGATCGCCAAGGCGATGGGCGCCGGCAAGGTGATCGCCACCGCCGGCAGCCAGGCCAAGCTGGACTTCGTCCGCGAGCTGGGCGCCGACGTCACGATCAACTACACCGACGAGGACTGGGACGAGCAGGTCAAGGCCGCCACCGGCGGCAAGGGCGCCGACGTCGTCATGGAGACGGTCGGCGGCGACATCCTCCTCAAGAGCGTCCGGCTCACCGCCACCTTCGGCCGGCTGGTCTTCTACGGATCGGCCGCGGGCAACGTCCCGGAGATCAACATCCTCGCGCTGAGCCGGATGAAGACCATCGCGGGCTTCGCCCTGTACGCGCTGCTCTACTACAAGCCCGAGGTCATCGCCGCGGGCCAGCGCGACCTGCTCGAAATGATCAGCTCCGGCAAGGTCAAGCCCATCATCCACGAGCGCCTCCCCCTCGAGGACGCCGTTCGCGCGCACGAGCTGATGGAGGCCCGCTCGCAGCTGGGCAAGGTCGTCCTCATCCCGTAACCCCCGTCCCCGCGCACCTCGTGAAGCTCCCCGACCGGCGTCCCGCCCCAGCCCCCGGCTGCAGCGGGACACCGGGCCGGGAGTCCGGCGGCCGGCCCGACCTCCCCCGTGGAAGGGCCGGCCACCGGGGCCACGCCCCACGAAAGGGCACACCCGTGAACGACACCGCGAACGAGTCCGGCCCCCCGCCGGCCGGCACCACCGGTCCGCCTCCCCGCACCGGTCTCATCATGTTCGGCTGCCTGACCGCGGTCTTCCTGGCCTTGTTGGACGCCCAGATCATGGCGACGGCGCTGCCCCGTGTCGTCGGGGACCTCGGCGGCCTCAACGTCTTCGCCTGGGTGGCGACGGCCTACATCATCGCCAGCAGCGTCACCACGCCCCTGTACGGCAAGCTCGGCGACCTGTTCGGACGCAAGGGCGTGTTCCTCGTCGCGATCGGCATCTTCCTCGTCGGCTCCGCGGCCTGCGGCTGGGCCCAGTCGATCGAGCAGCTGCTCGCCTTCCGTGTTCTGCAGGGCATCGGCGCCGGCGGCCTGTTCGTCTCCGTGCTCTCCGTCATCGGCGAGCTCTTCAGCCCGCGCGAAGGAGCCCGCTACTACGGCTACTTCTCCATCGCGTTCGCCGGCGCCGCACTCGCCGGGCCGCCCATCGGCGGCGTGCTGACCGACGCACTCGGCTGGCGCTGGGTCTTCTACATCAACCTGCCGGTCGGGGCCCTCGCCTTTCTTCTGGTCGCCGTCTTCCTGCGACTGCCGGTCCGGCCGCGCCGACCGCAGATCGACTACACCGGCTTCCTGCTGCTCAGCGCCGCCATCGTCGCCCTCACCCTGCTCACCAGCTGGGCCGGAGTGCGCTACGCCTGGGGCTCCGCGCCGATCCTCGGCCTGGCCGTCGTGATCGTCGTCGCCACGGCCCTGTTCATCCTCGTCGAGAAACGGGCCGCCGAACCCGTCATCCCGCTCCACCTGTTCCAGGACTCGACGTTCAGCATCGCCGCGGTCGTGAGCATCGTCGCCGGCTTCGTCTTCGTCGGCTCGGTGAACTTCCTCGCGCTCTTCCTGCAGGTCGTCACCGGCGCCAGCGCGACGATGTCCGGGGTGATCCTGCTGCCCATGATGCTGGGCCTGGTCGCCTCCTCGATGATCAGCGCGCGCATCATCCACCGCACCGGCAACTACAAGTGGTACCCGGCGGCGAGCATGGCCATCGGCATCGTCTCCGCGCTGCTGCTCGCCACCATGGACGCGGACACCTCGCGCGTGATGGCCACCGGCTACATGCTGCTGCTCGGCATCGCGGCGGGCCTCAACATGTCGGTGCTCACCATGGCCGCTCAGAACACCGCCCCGCGCGACGACATCGGAGCGGTCTCGGCGACCGTCTCGTTCGCCCGGATGCTCGGTGCCTCGCTCGGCATCTCCGTCTTCGCGGCGCTCTTCTACAACCGCCTCACCGACGAACTCACCCAGCGCGTCCCGGCCGGTGCGCTCGGCACCACCGACAACAACTCGCTGTCGGACGCGGATGTCCTCAAACACCTCGCCGCGCCGGTACGGCGGGCGGTGGAGCAGGCGTACGCGGCCTCCCTCACCCCCGTCTTCGTCACCGCGGCCGTGGTGCTCGCCGTGGGACTGGTGCTCTCCGCGCTGCTCAAGAACATCCCCCTGCGCACCTGGAACAGCGACGCCCCCGCCGAGCAGAAGGAAGGCGCCGACCAGCACTGAACCACCGTTCCGCACGGATCGAGTGCCCTGCCACCCGCGGCCACGGGAGGCAGGGCATTCCCGCGTCCCCGCACGCGCGGGGCCGCTACAGCCCGGCGCGAGTGCCGCTCGAAACCGACCCGTGATGGTGGAGCCAGGCCGATGAGCCCGCACCGGGCCGTCACGCCCACGTCAGGAACGCCGAAGACCGAAGAGGGGAACCGCGTCGTGGATCGGACGGAATCACCGACCAGCGTGAAAGAGCTGTTCACGCCGGACTTCTTCCAGGAGCCGCACGCCGCGCTCGCCGATCTGCGCGGGCAGGCGCCGGCGCAACCCGTGGCCACTCCGAACGGACTGCGGACCTGGCTGGTCACCCGCTACGAGGACGCCAGGTCGCTGCTCGCCGACCCCCGGCTGAGCAAGGACATGCGCAAGGGCCAGGAACTCATCCCGCGCAACTTCATCGACGAGGAGAAGCGCCAGGAGTTCCTCAAGGAGGCCGGCTCGCGCCGGCAGTTCGCCCACGAACTGAGCGAGCACATGCTCGACAGCGACCAGCCCGACCACACCAGGTTGCGCCGCCTGGTGGGTCGGGCCTTCACCACCCGCCGGGTCGAGGCGCTGACCCCGCGGATCGTCGAACTCGTCGACGAACTCCTGGACGCCATCGCCCTCCAGGACCGCACCGACCTCATGGACGCGCTCGCCTTCCCCGTCCCGTTCACCGTGATCTGCTGGCTGCTGGGAGTGCCGCCGGACGACCGCGCGGAGTTCCGCCGCTGGTCCAACCTGCTGGTCTCCGGAGTGGGCACCGACGAGGTGCGCGACGCCAGCGTCGCGATGGTCGACTACCTGCGGGCGCTGATCGCCGACAAGCGGGCCAACCCGGCGGACGACATGCTCACCGACCTGGTCAACGCCAGTGAGGGCGACGACCGGCTCAACGAGAACGAACTGATGGCCATGGCGTTCCTGCTGCTGGTCGCCGGCCACGAGACCACCGTCAATCTCATCGGCAACGGGACCTACGCGCTGCTCACGCACCCGGACCAGCGGGCGAAACTGGCCGCCGACAGTTCCCTGTGGCCGAACGCCGTCGAGGAGCTGCTGCGGTTCGAGGGCCCGGTCACCAACGCGACCTGGCGCTACACCACGGAGCCGGTGGACGTCGGGGGAGTCGTCATCCCCGAAGGGGAGTTCGTCACGATCTCCATCGGCGCCGCCGGCCGGGACCCCTCGCACTACGAGGAGCCCGACGAGCTCGACATCACCCGCCGCGCCACCGCGGGCCTCGCCTTCGGCCACGGCATTCACCACTGCCTGGGCGCGCCGCTGGCCCGGCTCGAAGGGCACATCGTGCTCAGCCGGCTCTTCGCGCGCTTCCCCGACCTGAGCCTCGCGGTCGAGCCAGGCGAACTGCGCTGGCGCTTCAGCCTGATGATGCGCGGGCTCGAGGAACTGCCCGTCCTGCACGGCTGACCCGGGCAGCGACCGGTCCAACGCCCCCACCTGACATACCGCCCCCGACACAACGGAAAGAGGAAGCGACGTGGAGCGACCGAGCTGGGCACCGTCCGACGTGGACATCGAGACACCGAGCATCGCGCGGGTCTACGACTACTGGGTCGGCGGCACCCACAACTTCGAGGTCGACCGCGCTGTCGCCCGGCAGGTGGAGGAGGCCAACCCCGCGCTCCCCAAGACCTTCCGGGCCAACAGGGCGTTCCTTCGCAGGGCGGGCCGGGAGCTGGCCGGGCTCGGCATCCGACAGTTCCTGGACGTCGGATCCGGCATCCCCGCCGAGCACAACGTGCACGACGCGGTCTTCGCGGCCGCGCCCGACAGCAAGGTGGTCTACACCGACATAGACCCCGTCGCCGTCGCCCACGGCCGGGCGATCCTCGCCGACGAACCGCGCGCGGCGATCTTCCAGGGCGACCTGTACAAGCCGAAGGACATCTTCGAGGCGCCCGACACCGTGCGGCTCATCGACTTCGACCAGCCGGTGGGACTGATCCTCGGCGCAGTGCTGCACTTCGTGCCGGAGGAGAACGACCCGCTCGCGCTCATCCGGCAGTTCACCGACCGCCTGGTGCCCGGCAGCTACCTGGTGCTCTCCCACGCGGGCGCGGACGAGGTGCCGCAGGCCGCGCCGAACGTCGCCAAGTCCTACGGCGGCGCGGTCAGCGAGGTCATCTGGCGCAGCACCGAGCAGTTCACCGCGCTCTTCGAAGGCTTCCAGCTGATCGATCCCGGCGTCACGCCGGTGACCGTGTGGCGGCCCGACGCGGACGCGGACGTCGACGGGCTGGGAGCCGGCGCACCCATGCTGGCGGGCGCCGCCCTCAAGCCCGCCGTCTGACAGCGTCGGCTCCGGGCCCCGCGGACCTGTCCGGGGCCCGGAGCCGACGTCCCACCTCACTCGGACGACTTCACGGCCTGTTCGTAGAGGGCGCCGATCGCGCTGTCGAAGGCGGGACTGTACGACACGTCCGCGGTGTCGCCGCCCTCCTGGTACCCGCCGATCACCCCGATGACGGTCCCGGTGCCGGACTCCGGATCCAGTCCGGTGACCCAGGGGCTCCCGCTGGTCCCACCGGTGTAGTCGGTGCAGGCGATCCGCAATTGGTCCGCGGAGTACGCCGTGACGTCGTTGTAGCAGGTGAGCGGGGCGTCCGCGGTGGACGGGTAGCCGGTGATCCGCACGGTGGTCGCCGTCGCCGCGTCGTTGTCACGGCTCCCACTGGTTCCGAAGGTGTAACCGCCGACGACGTCCTGGACCTCGCGTCCGTGCAACGGCGCCACCTCGGCGAAGGCCACGTCGAGGTCCTGGTCCGCGCCGCTGGTCCAGCCCGGGGCGAGCGTGACGCCCTGCAGTGGCCAGACGCCGTACGGCGCCTCGCCGTCGTGGTAGCCGGGCACGAAGACCGTGCCGTCGGTGCCGCCACTGAGGCAGTGCGCCGCGGTCACCACGACGTTCTTCCCGGCGCTGCGCACCACGCTCGCCGTGCAGAAGTGGCCGCCGGACAAGCCGCCGTCGAAGAGCGCGCCGACCTGCTTGACGCTCGCGGTCGCGTGCACCGTGTTCGAGACCCCGGGAAGCCCGGCGAACACACCCGGCCCGCTCGCCGCCTCGGAGGCCGCGAACGGCGTCCCGCCCGTCGCGACGACCACCCCGGTTCCGGCGACCGTGACGGTCAGCCATGCCATGACCAGGACCCAGGTCCTGCCCAGCAGGCGGGACAGACGAACCGTTTCACCGCGTAGGGGCCGCGGACGCTTTTCCATGCGGCGGGTCCTCTCTCGTCGCCCCGGTCGACCTGATCATCCCGGGCCAGTGTGAGAGCCCTGTGAGAGAGCTGTATGAGCGTTCTGAGAAGAAGCCGGGACTGCGGCGGGGGTGGCGGTATCGAATGCTCCGCTGGCACAAACGACTCCTTGAACAGACGAGCGATGCCTTACGTCTGTCCTTGGGCCGGGCGCCCAAAACCGTTACGCGCCTCCCACCAGGCGCGGGGCCGGGGCGCCCGGTGCCGAGCCGGGATGGTCCGCCAGCTCACGGGCCCAGTCGGCGAGGCCCGCGATGTCAATGCCGTACGGCGCGGCCTCCCTGTAAGGATCGATGCCCTCCGCGCCTCTCCGCAACAGGGAGGCCGCGCCCGACGCGTTGCCGCGCAGGGCGTGGGTGAGCCCCACGGCGAGCTGGGCCAGGGCGCGCCACAGGGCGCGCTGCGGCTCGTCGGCGGCCTTCCAGGCGTCCTCCAGCACCTCATGGGCGTGGAACGGCATCCCGGCGTCGAGCAGCCGCTGGGCCTCGGCCAGCGACTGGCCGGGGGAGCGCGGCACCCCCTCGGGCTGCCGCTCCACGCCGGGTGACCCGTAGGGCAGCGGACGGCCGAGACCGTCGCGCGGCCGGGCGTTGCGGGCCCGCCCGGCGGGGTCGCGGTCGCGGTCGTCGGAGGCGCTGTCGTACTGCGGGGTCTCGTCCATCGTGCGATTGTTCATCAGTGACGGCCCGGCGGCACGAGGGACGGGTTGTGACATCTGGGACGGATGTCGGCGTGGCTGGCCCCATCGCTCCCGGACTTTGCCAGTATGGCTGCCCGTGAGGCCCGTCACAGTGCTCCCGACACGATCCGGTCATGGCCGCCACCGGGCGGCGCACCGGGCCCCCCGTCGCGCCTCGGGTCGGACGGCCGCCCTGGCCGGGGTGACGGCGGTACTGGCGCTGGCCACCGCCGCCGCCTGGTGCGGGGTCGGTTCCATCGGACCGGTCGACGTCTTCGGCCCCCGGTCGCAGGACCGGGCGGACTCGGTCCCCGCCGTCATCGGCGGGGACGACCCCCGGCCCCCGGCGCCCGTGGCGGACACCGCGCCCGGCCAGGGGCCTGGCCGGGAGTCGGCGTCGATAGCTGGGCTGGGCCCGGCCACGCTGGCGTCCATCCCCACCGCCTCCCGCCAGGTGCTGCTGGCCTCGGGCCGGGCGAAGGACTCGTCCGACTCCACCGTCACGCTGTGGACCCGGGCCGCCGACGGCCGGTGGCGGGCGGGCTCCGCCTGGCCCGCGCACAACGCCCTGCGCGGCTGGACCGGCACGCACCACGAGGGCGATCTGCACAGCCCCGTGGGAATCTTCACCCTCAGCGACGCCGGCGGCTTCAAAGCGGACCCGGGCAGCGGATTGCCGTACCACCGCTCACAGGGTTTCACCGCGGGCGGCACCGGGTTCCGCGGTGAGGCGCTGGGCGGATCCTTCGACTACGTCATCGCGATCGACTACAACCGCGTGCCGGGCTCCTCACCGCTGGACGGCAGGCAGCCACTGGGCAGTCCGCGCGGCGGCGGCATCTGGATCCACGTCGACCACGGCGGTCCGACGCACGGCTGCGTCAGCCTGTCCGCGGCACACATGGTCGACCTGCTGCGCGCGCTCGACCCCCGGAGCCACCCGGTGATCGCCATGGGCGACGGGGCCTCGCTGGCACGCTGAACCGGTCGGCGGGCCGCGCGCACACGGAAAAACTCGTGCCGGAGCCGGGGAACTTCACGGGCCTGGAACACGTCTGAACGGTGGGGAGTTGAGGCATGAAGAGATGGTGCGAGGGCTCGACAGTGCCGAGTCGGGATACCGGCCGACGTGCCGTGAGCGACAAACGGCATGCCGGAATTCAGGCCGTCCCTGAGGTCTGTGGAGCTCAGGGCGGCAGGCGGAGAGGATCCTGGCCGCGACCTTGCGGGGCGCGGCCAGGAAGCTCAGAGCTTGGTCACCTTCGAGTACGGCTTGATGATCCGTACCTGGCGGGAACCGAAGTCGGCGAGCACGGCGACCTCGTCCTCGACACCGATGATTCGGCCGAGTCCGTAGACGTCGTGCGTTACCCGGTCACCCACCTCGAAGTTCTCGACGGGAGGGGCGACCGGAATCCGGAAGGGGCTGGCGGGCAGGTGGCGGCGGGTCACGGCTGATTTCGTCATTACCCCCAGTATGGCCCCTCCGAGGCCCTTGCGGTCCTCCCAACCGGTGGCCTTTCTTCCGGGTGGCCGGCGCGGAGTACCGCCCGGTAGGCGGTCGGTGGCGTCCCGGAAGGCCATCTGCTGAGTTCATCGCGGCATCCGTCACCGAGCGTCACCTTCGATTACGCCTTTGGCGCCGCCGTCCAGCCCGCGGATTTTTGACCGTTCGACATGTGTTTAACGCCCGAACGCTCCTGTACAGCGGCTCGTCAACTACCGTCGGTGCCACAACATCACCTTCGGTAACCAACGTGGCTAGACGAGCCGTTGGAGATAGCCGTTGGCCACCAGCCACATCACGTTGAGGGTGGCGGGGGAGCCGGGCACGAGAGTCGCGTCCAACTGGTACTGCAGTCCGTGGCCGGGCTGTGCGAACCAGGGCGCGATCGGCCCCGCGTCCACGGTGAACGCTTTCAGGACGCGGTAGTCGTGGTAGTTGCAACCGGCCGCGGGGGTGCCGTCCAGACTCTGCGGCGGGATGGAGCGGTTGGCGTACGGCAGGCCCTCGGGCGCGAGGAACGAACCGTACTCACTGCCGAACCGGTCGATGTCCTGACCGGGGCGCAGCGTCTGCCGCCACTCGACGGGCCGGCCGTCGGGGTCGAGGACGTAACCGTTCCGGGGTGGGTAGATCCACCCGGTGCCGGTGTTGTACGTCGCCAGGAACGCCTGCTCGGACAGTCCCCCCGTCCGGTGGTACCCGACGAGCTCACGCCCGACCGCGCCCCGGTCGGGCAGCACCTCCGGCCCGAGTCGGGGGTCCCCCGCGAAGAAGGTCGCGGAGCATTCGGTCCGTGCGGTACCGGCACCCTCCGGCGCCGCCGCGGCGACCCCGGCGGTGGTGGCGAGCAGCGCCCCGGCCACCAGCGAAACGAACAGCTGACGAAGCCTCATATTTTCCCCTGCTCAGTCATGTTGGCCACACAGCGCAACCAGAGGACTACAGCAGACTCCGCGGGGAGCGGGCAACGGCGCCCAGGTGTTCGAGCGGCGGCGAGGGGCCCGGGCGCCGTGCCCCCCATGCACCGGGCTACCGGGCAAGCACCCGAGCCCGGCACGACGACGGCGTCCCCCAAGCCGTTCGCAGCGCCCGTGCCTTCCCGATCCACAGCGACAGGTCGTACTCCGCGGTGTATCCGATCGCGCCATGCAGCTGCAGAGCCGTGCGGGCCGCCGCGTACGCCGCTTCGCCGCAGGCGACCTTGGCCGCCGCGATCTCGCGGCCCGCGTCCACCGCGCCCCCGGCCTGGGAAAGCGCCACCGCCGCCCCGTACAGCAGCGGCCGCGCGAACTCCAGACCGACGAGCGCGTTCGCGAGCTGGTGCTTGACGGCCTGGAAGCCGCCGATGGCGCTTCCGAACTGGGTCCGCTGCTTCGCGTAGGCCACCGTCCGCTCCACCAGGGCGAGGCCGACCCCCAGGGCCTGGGCGGCGGTGGCGAGGGCCGCCCAGTCGGCAGCAGCGCGCACCGCGTCCCGCACGGCCGCACCGGTGACGAACACGTCACCGCCGGTGGGGCGGGCCAGTCGGCGCGCGGGATCGAGCGAGGCACGAACCGGCCCGTGGCCGGTCGCGACGGCCAGGCCGTCGTCCACCGGGTGGAAGACGGCGTCAGCGGCATCCGCGTCGAGGGCGTACGAGCCGGCCGGCGCCAGCGAAACCACCGCCTCGCCGGAGGCGACCCGTGGCAGCCACTCCTTCGCCGGCCCCCGGTCGCCGAGTCCCCTCAGGAGCGCGCAGACCGCGACGGTCTCCGCCAGCGGGCCCGGCGCCGCGTGCCGGCCGAGCTCCACGAAGGCGGCGGCGAGTTCGACGGGGAGCGGTCCGAGGCCGTCGTACTCCTCGGGCACGGCCAGGGCGAAGACGCCGGCTCCGGCGAGACGTTCCCACAGGGCTCGGCCCGGCCCGTGGTCGCCCGCCGACCAGGCGCGGACGGCGGCCGGGGTGTCCGCCGAGGTGAGCAGCCGGTCCAGGGTGCGGACGAACTCGGTCTGCTCGGCGTCGAGGAGGAACCGCATCACCGGCGTCCCTTCGGGAGGCCGAGCAGCCGCTCGGCGATGATGTCGCGCTGGATCTCGTTGGTGCCCGCGTAGATCGGTCCGGCGAGGGAGAAGACATATCCCTCCGCCCACCCGCCGTCCCCGTCGGCGAGCTCTCCGTCGGCGCCGAGCAGGTCGAGGGCGGTCTCGTGCAGCCGGATGTCGAGTTCCGACCAGAAGACCTTGTTGAGGCTGGACTCGGCGCCGATGTCCCCGCCCTCCGCGAGCCGGGAGGCGTTGGCGAAGGTGAAGAGCTGGTAGGCGCGGGCGCCGATCACCGCATCGGCGACGCGGTCGCGCAGCTCCGTGTCGAGCGGGTCCGCCCGCTCCCGCCACAGGGCGGTCAGCCGGTCGGCCGCGGCCAGGAAGCGGCCGGGGCTGCGCAGGGTGAGGCCGCGCTCGTTGCCCGTTGTACTCATCGCCACCCGCCAGCCCTCGCCCGGGGCGCCGATGACGTCCTCGTCCGGTACGAAGACGTCGTCCAGGAAGAGTTCGGCGAAGGCGGGCTTACCGTCGAGCCGTCCGATGGGCCGCACCGTCACGCCCGACGCGTCCAGCGCGAACATCAGGTACGTCAGGCCGCGGTGCGGCCGGTCGGCCGCCGGGTCGCTGCGGAAGAGGCCGAACGCGCGGTCGGCGAAGGCGGCGCGGGAGGACCAGGTCTTCTGGCCGTTCAGCAGCCAGCCCCCGTCGGCACGGGTGGCGGTGGAGCGCAGCGAGGCCAGGTCGCTGCCCGCGTCCGGTTCCGACCAGGCCTGCGCCCAGATGGTCGCGCCGCTCGCCATGGCGGGCAGGACGCGGGCGCGCTGCTCGTCGGTGCCGTGCTCGAAGAGGGTCGGGGCGAGCAGGTTGATGCCGTTCTGGCTGACGCGGCCGGGCGCGTCAGCCGCGTAGTACTCCTCCTCGAACACCAGCCAGCGCAGGATCGAGGCGCCCCGGCCGCCGTACTCCTCCGGCCAGGACACCACCGACCAGCGGGCGGCGGCGAGCTCGCGCTCCCACGCCCGGTGGGCGGCGAAGCCCTCGGCGGTCTCCAGTGAGGGCAGTGGCGTGGAGGGGACGTGCGCGGCGAGCCAGCAGCGGGCCTCGGCCCGGAACGCGTCCTCCCCGGGCGTGAAGTCGAGGTCCATCGGATTCCGTCCTCCCCTGACGATCCTTCCCTAACAAGTGTTTGGTAGATTAACGTACGCCCCGTCAGCCGTCGAGGAGGAAGCAGCCGAGGAGGAGTCCCGCGTATGACCGCGAACCTGGGTGTTCCGCCCCCGTATCCGCAGGGGCACGACCTCCTCGCCGGACGTACCGCCGTCGTCACCGCGGCGGCGGGCGCCGGAATCGGCGGTGCCACCGCGCGCGCCGGCTGCTGGAGGAGGGGGCGAGCGTCGTCATCGGCGACGCGCACCCCCGCCGCGTCAAGGAGTCCGCGCAGGCGCTGGCGGCGGAGTTCGGCGCGGACCGGGTGGCGGGCCTGGTCTGCGACGTGACCCGCGAGGACGACGTCACCGCGCTCCTCGACCTCGCCGAGGAGCGGCACGGACGGCTGGACGTCCTGGTCAACAACGCGGGCCTCGGCGGCACCGCCGCCCTCGTCGACATGACGGACGAGCAGTGGTCCAGGGTCCTGGACGTCACCCTCGGCGGCACCTTCCGCTGCACCCGTGCGGCGCTGCGCCGCATGAAGGCGGCCGGCGCCGGCGGCGTCATCGTCAACAACGCCTCCGTCGTGGGCTGGCGCGCACAGGCGGGGCAGGCGCACTACGCAGCCGCCAAGGCGGCCGTCATGGCGCTCACCCGCTGCGCCGCCGTGGAGGCGGCCGCGTACGGGGTCCGGGTCAACGCGGTCTCGCCCAGCCTGGCCATGCACCCGCACCTGGCGAAGGTCACCACCCCCGAACTGCTCGCCGAACTGACCGAGCGGGAGGCCTACGGGCGGTACGCCGAACCGTGGGAGATCGCCAACGTGATCGTCTTCCTGGCCAGCGGCTACTCGTCGTACCTGACCGGCGAGACCGTGTCGGCCAGCAGCCAGCACGCGTGAGGCGAGAATGGACGGGTGCAGAAAAGCAGCGAGAGCAGCAAGAGCGGCAGGACCGCCAAGAGCAGCGGGAAGACGGCGGTGAGTGCCGCCCCCGAGCGCCGCGGCGAACTCCTGGCGACCGCGGCCGAGGTGTTCGCCGCGCAGGGCTACAACGCGACGACCGTCCGGCGGATCGCGGACGCGGCGGGCATGCTTGCGGGCAGCCTCTACTACCACTTCGACTCCAAGGAATCGATGGTCGACGAGATCCTCTCGACCTTCCTCAACGAACTGTGGGCCGGGTACGACGAGGTGCTGGCCGCCGGCCTCGGCCCCAGGGAGACGATCGAGGCCCTGGTCACGCAGTCCTTCAAGGAGATCGACCGGCACCGGGCGGCCGTGGCGATCTACCAGAAGGAGGCCCGGCACCTGGCCGCCCAGCCGCGCTTCGGCTACCTCGCCGACTCGCAGGTGAAGTTCGAACGGGCCTGGCTGGGGACGCTGGAGCGCGGGGTGGCCGCCGGGGTCTTCCGCGCCGACCTCGACGTCCGGCTCACCTACCGGTTCGTCCGCGACACCGTATGGGTCGCGGCCTCCTGGTACCGGCCGGGCGGACAGCACAGCCCGGAGGAGATCGCCCGGCAGTACCTGTCGATGGTGCTGGACGGCGTGGCCGTCCGGAGCTGACATGGACGAAGCGACAATTCAGCGCGAGGAGTAGTCATGGCCGAGGCCTACATCGTCGAAGCGGTCCGCACCCCGATCGGCAGGCGCAGGGGCGGACTGTCCGCCGTGCACCCCGCCGATCTGGGGGCGCATGTCCTCAAGGCGCTCATGGAGCGCTCGGGCGCCGACCCGGCGGCGGTCGAGGACGTGGTGTTCGGCTGCCTGGACACCGTCGGTCCGCAGGCCGGCGACATCGCCAGGACGGCCTGGCTGGCGGCGGGTCTTCCCGAGGAGGTGCCGGGGGTCACCGTGGACCGGCAGTGCGGCTCCTCCCAGCAGGCCGTGCACTTCGCCGCCCAAGCGGTGCTCTCCGGCACCAGCGACCTGGTGGTGGCGGGCGGTACGCAGAACATGTCGATGATCCCCATCGCCTTCGCCAGTCGCCAGGCCGCCGAACCGCTCGGCCTCACCGAGGGCCCGTTCGCCGGCTCTGAGGGGTGGCGGGCCCGCTACGGTGACCGGCCCGTCAACCAGTTCCACGGCGCCGAGCTGATCGCGGACAAGTGGCGCATCACCCGCGAGGCGATGGAGGAGCTGGCGCTGCGCTCCCACCAGCGGGCGCTGCGGGCCATTGACGAGGGGCGGTTCGACCGCGAACTCGTCGCGTACGGCGAGGTGACCACCGACGAGGGGCCGCGCCGGGACACCAGCCTGGAGAAGATGGCGGCGCTCAAGCCGGTGGTCGAGGGCGGCAGGATCACCGCCGCGGTCTCCTCCCAGGTCTCCGACGGTGCCTCGGCCATGCTGATCGCCTCCGAGCGGGCGGTCGCCGAGCACGGCCTGACACCGCGCGCCCGCATCCACCACCTGTCCTGCCGCGGCGAGGACCCGATCAGGATGCTGTCCGCACCGATCCCCGCGACGGCGTACGCGCTGAAGAAGACCGGGCTGTCCATGGACGACATCGACCTGGTGGAGATCAACGAGGCGTTCGCCCCGGTCGTGCTCGCCTGGCTCAAGGAGACCGGCGCCGACCCCGAGAAGGTCAACGTCAACGGCGGCGCCATCGCGCTGGGCCACCCCCTCGGTGCCACCGGCACCAAGCTGATGACGACACTGCTGCACGAACTGGAGCGCACCGGCGGCCGGTACGGCCTGCAGACCATGTGCGAGGGCGGCGGCCAGGCGAACGTCACCATCATCGAGCGGCTGTAGCCGGGGGCCGGGCAATTCGTTCGACGCCTCCCGTACCCGGTGGCAGGCTTCCCGATATGACGTCGACGACCGCCACGACGCGTGACCTGCGCACCCTTCCCAAAGCTCATCTGCACGTCCACCTCGAGAGCACCGTGCGGTGGCCGACCCTGGCGGAGATCGGTGCCGCCAACGGCGTGCCGATCCCGGCGCATCTGGTGGACGGCGGGCACGCCTTCGAGAGCTTCGCGGACTTCTTCGCACAGAACGACCTGGTGCGTTCCTGCCTGTGCCGGCCGGCGGACTTCCACCGGATCGCCTACGAGTTCTGCGAGGACGAGGCGGCCAACGGCACCCGCTACGCGGAGGTGTCCTTCACCGCCGCCGGCCACGGGGAGCGGCTCGGCGATCTCGACATGCCGCTGGTGAGCGTGCTGGAGGGACTGGCGGCGGGCCAGGAGGCGTTCGGCATCGAGTGCCGGGTCCTGCTCGACCACTCCCGCCGCCGCTCGGTGGAGCGCGCCTGGCGCACCCTGGAACTCGCCGAACGCCACGCCGGGAGCGGGGTGGTGGGCATCGGGGTCGCGGGCGACGAGGCCCACCCCGTCGAACCGTTCGCGGAGGTCTTCGCCGCCGCGCGCGAGGCGGGGCTGCACATCGTGCATCACGCCGGCGAGGCATGCGGTCCCGAGAGCATCCGCGCGGCCCTTGACGTCGGGGGAGCCGAGCGGATCGGCCACGGCATCCGGATCCTGGACGACGAGGCGCTCGTCGCCGAGGTGCGGGAGCGGGGGATCCCGCTGGAGGTGTGCCCGTCGTCGAACGTCGCCCTGGGCTTCGCGGCGTCGCTGCGCGCGCACCCGCTGGAGCGGATGCGCGCGGCCGGCCTGAACGTCACGCTCAGCACCGACATCCCGTCGATGATCAACGTGTCACTGGCGCGCGAGTACGAGCTCGTCACGGACGCCTTCGGCTACGGGGACGAGGTGTCGGCCGGCCTGGCCCGCGCGGGAGTGGACGCCTCGTTCGCGCCGGACGGGACCAAGGCGCGGCTCCGCGCGGAGATCGACCACTGGCTCACCGCGGGCTCCTGACGGTCCGGGGCCGCTGGTTCAGTGCACCGCCGGCTGGGCTCCGGGCAGCGCGCCGAGCGCCGTCCGGGCCTCCGCCATGATCCGGTCGACGAGCTCCGCGCACGACGGCAGGTCCTCGATCAGGCCCGCGACCTGGCCCGAGGCCATCACCCCGAGGTCGGTGCGGCCCTCGACCATCGACGCCTTGAGCATCATCGGCGTGTTGGCGGCCAGCAGCACCTGGCTCCACGTCAGCTCCTTGCCGTGCTTCATCGCGAGACCGTCGCGGACCATCTGCCGCCAGCCGAGCCCGGCATCGTGCTTGAGCCCTGCCGCGTGCCGCAGGGCGCGCAGCAGGGCGGCGGGCCGCCCGGAGCGCTCCAGGGCGTCGACCAGCTCGGAGCGCAGCATCCGGTGCGGCAGGCCGTCGACCTTGGTGGTGACGGTGACGTCCTGGACCGACGCCGCCAGGTAACGGGCCTTGACCGCGTCCGGGACGGTGCTGTCGGAGGTGAGCAGGAAGCGGGTGCCCATCGCGATCCCGGCCGCCCCGTACGCCAGGGCGGCGACGAGCCCGCGGCCGTCGAAGAAACCTCCGGCGGCGATGACGGGGATGGCGACGGCGTCCACGACCTGCGGGAGCAGCACCGTCGTCGCGACGTTCCCGGTGTGGCCGCCGCCCTCGCCGCCCTGCACCAGGACGGCGTCGGCGCCCCACGCCGCGACCTTCTCGGCGTGGCGGCGGGCGCCGATGGACGGGATGACGACCACGCCCGCGTCCTTGAGCCGCGAGATCAGCTCCCGGGAAGGGGCCAGCGCGAAGGACGCCACCCGCACTCCCTCCTCGATCAGGATCCCGACCCGCTCCGGGGCGTCGCCCGCGTCCGCCCGCAGGTTGACGCCGAACGGTGCGTCGGTCCGCGACGTGACCTCCCGTACGGCGGCCCGCAGTTGCTCCGCCGTCATGGTGGCGGAGGCGAGGATGCCGAGCGCTCCCGCGTTCGCGGTGGCGGACACCAGCCGGGGGCCGGCCACCCAGCCCATCCCGGTCTGCACGATCGGGTACCGCACGCCGACCAGTTCGGTCAGCGGGGTGGTGAACGACGGTGGGCCTTCGTCGGGCTGCGTCCCGTTCATGTCCGCACCTCGCGGTCGCGCAGGGACCGGGGGTCGATCACCTCGCGGATCAATCGCAGTTCACCGTCGGTCGGCTCGCGGGTGAGCGGGACGTCGTCGGAGATCACGAGCGGGAAGCCGGTGGCGTCCCGCACCTGTTCCGCGCTCACGCCCGGGTGCAGCGAGCGGATCCGCATCGACCGGTCCGGGGTGTCGAAGTCGAAGACGGCGAGGTCGGAGATGACCCGGCGGATCTCGTGGAACCGGGTCGCGGTCTTCCCGGCCCGCCGCCGCGCGGTCGTAACCGACGCCGCTGACCATGTCGACGCGCGCGACGAAGACCCGGGAGGAATGCCGCGGCACCCAGTAACTGGTGGGGTTGTTGAGGGTGTTGACGGGGGCGCCCCGAGAGCCCAGGAGCTGGCGTGTCGGCTGTTCCCAGCCTCCGATGCAGGAGATGTTCTGGTTGCCGAACCGGTCCACCTGGCCGGCGCCCATCATCACGTGCCGCTTGCCGCCGGTGACCATCGCCAGGTGCGCGCGGTACGGCAGCCAGCCCTCGATCAGCTCCGACGCGCTCCCGACCGCCGGGACGTCGCCGATCAGCATCGCCTCGCCGTCGGTGAGCAGCAGGTCGGGCGAGAAGGTGAGCTTCGCCAGCCGGGCGCCGATCGTCGGCACGGTGCCCATCGGGCTGGCGAGGATCTCGCCGTCACCGCGCCAGGCCTCGGCGCACGCCACCACGCAGTACTCGGCGCGCGTCGCGCCCGCCGCCTTCGCCGGCCCGGTCATGCGCCCTCCCTCGCGAACGCCGCCACCGCGGCCTGGTAGGTGCCCTCGTCGCCGGACAGGAAGCGTTGGGTGAACTCCCGCCAGGCCGCGGGGTCGGCGGCGGCCTTGGCGTACGCGCTCTGGAAGGCCTCGTCCCGGCCGTAGTCCGGGGCGCAGGACGTGAAGTGCGCGCCGTTCGGCGCCTCCACGACCCCGGTGACCGCATACCGCTTGACCAGCAGCGTCTGCGGGGTGCCGGCCCGCAGCAGCTCGGCGCTGTCGACGATGCGTTCGCAGCTGACGTACGCGGCATCGGCCGCCTCGCAGAACAGGTCGTCGAAGTACGGATCGGGGCCCAGATATTGACCGTTGCCGAACGCGTCGGCCCGGTTGAGGTGCACGAGCGCGGCGTCGAGCCGCAGCGCGGGCACCGCCACCAGTTCCTCGCCGTCCTCATAGGGGGAGACGACGGTGCGCAGGCCGGGGTTGACCCGCATCAGGTCGGAGCCGAGGCCGGCCCGGATCGGCAGGAAGGGCAGCCGGTGCACGGCCGCGGTCAGCCCCCACATGAACATCGCCTCGTCCAGTTCCGTCATCTCGAACGCGGCGCTCTCGCGGGCGGCCCGGAAGTGCGGTTCCAGCGGGATCGAGTCCAGTGTGGTGAAGGCCGCGACCAGCTTGCGGATCTTCCCGGCGGCGGCCAGCAGCCCGACGTCGGGACCGCCGTAGGAGACCACGGTCAGGTCCGTGACGTCCGAGCGGAGCAGCGCACGGATCAGCGCCATCGGCTTGCGGCGGGACCCCCAGCCGCCGATGCCCAGCGTCATCCCGCTCTCGAGCCGGTCGACGACCTGCTCGGCGGTCATGGTCTTGTCCGTGCTCACCGCTCCTCCTTCTTCGTCGCTACGAACGCGTCCCGGTGCCGGTCGGCGAGCCCGCTGAGGTTGGCCTCGAAGGTGAAGCCCTGCTCGAAGCGGTAGCTGCGCCGGACGTCCACCGGGTCGATGCCGTTGATCGCGGCCTTGGCCAGCCGCAGCAGCTCACCGTCCTTGGCCGCGATGTCGCGGGCCAGTGCGAGTGCGGCGTCCAGCACCCTCTCGCGCGGCACGACCTCCCACACCGAGCCGTGCCGGTACAGCTCCTGGGCGGTGGCGGTGCGGGAGGTGAAGTACAGGGCACGCATGAGGTGTTGGGGGACGAGCCGGGAAAGGTGGGTGGCGGCCCCGAGTGCTCCCCGGTCCAACTCCGGCAGTCCGAACGTCGCGTCGTCGCTCGCCACGATGGCGTCGGCGTTGCCCACCAGGCCGATGCCGCCGCCCAGGCAGAAGCCGTGCACGGCGGCGATGACCGGCACCTCGCAGTCGTAGACCGCGCTGAACGCCTCGGCGCAGCCGTGGTTGGCGCCGATCAGCGCCTGGTGTCCGGGAGTGCGCTGCATCTCCTTGATGTCGACGCCCGCGTTGAAGCCGCGGCCCGCGGCGGTGAGCACGACACAGCGGACGGCCGGATCGGCGCCGGCGGCGCGCAGCGCGTGGGCCAGGTCGAACCACCCCTGTACGGGAAGGGCGTTGACGGGCGGGAAGTCGACGGTGATGACGGTGATTCCGTCTTGCGGGGCCGAGGTGGAGACACCCATGATGAGGATCAGCTACCTTTCCACCAAACATTTGTTAGGTAGAAGGTAGCAGCGGATCGAGCACCGTGGGAGGTGCCAGTTGACGGTCACCGTCGATCTGTCCGGACGCGTCGCCGTCGTCACGGGCGGCACGCGAGGCGTCGGCGCGGGGATCGCCCGCGCCTTCCTGGAAGCGGGCGCCGAGGTGGTGGTCTGCGCCCGCCGCCCCCCGGCGGAACCCGTCGCGGCGGACGGCCGCACGGCCCGGTTCCGCCCCTTGGACCTGCGGGAACCCGACTCCGTCACGGCGTTCTTCGCCCAGGTGAAGGACGATCACGGGCGACTGGACACCCTCGTCAACAACGCCGGAGGGACGCCCTTTCGGCTGCTCGCCGACGGCGGCGCCGCCCGGCACGCACGGGTCCTCGAACTCAACCTCACCGCCCCGCTCACCGCGTCACTGGCCGCCTACGAGGTGATGCGAGGCCAGCCGGGCGGCGCCTCGATCCTCATGATCGGCAGCGTCAGCGGCGGCCGCCCGTCGCCCGGCACCGCCGCCTACGGCGCCGCCAAGGCGGGCCTGGACAGCCTCGCACGCTCCATGGCCACCGAATGGGCGCCCGCGGTTCGCGTCAACACCCTGCTCCTCGGCATGGTCCGCACCGAACTGTCCCATCTGCACTACGGGGACGACGCCGGCATCGCGGCCGTCGGCCGGACGGTGCCCGCCGGGCGGCTGGCCGAGCCCGCGGACGTCGGCGACGCCTGCGTCTTCCTCGCCTCGGACCGCGCCGCGTACATCACCGGGGCGAGCCTGCTCGTGCACGGCGGCGGCGAGCGCCCGGCCTTCCTCGACGCCGCCACCGTCAACCGCGATTCGTCGCCACCGCCGCCGTCAACCGCGAGCAAGGAGAACTGACATGACCGGAGCCGAAATCTGCGCGGGGCGGGTCGCCGTCGTCACCGGCGCGGGGCGCGGCCTCGGCCGCGCCCACGCCCTCGCCTTCGCGAGCGAGGGCGCGCGCGTCGTCGTCAACGACCTCGGGGTCGGCCTCGACGGCGCGGGCGGCTCGACGGGGCCGGCCCAGCGGGTCGTCGACGAGATTCGGGCGCTGGGCGGCGAAGCGGTCGCCAACGGCGACGACATCGCCACCACGACAGGGGCCGCCGCCCTGGTCGCCACCGCGATCGATACGTTCGGGCGGCTCGACACCCTCGTCAACAACGCCGGGTTCCTGCGCGACCGGATGCTCGTCAACCTCGAAGAGGACGACTGGGACGCGGTGCTGCGCGTCCACCTCAAAGGCCACTTCCTACCGCTCAGGCATGCCGCCGCGCACTGGCGGGCCGAGGCCAAGGCGGGACGCGCTCCCGACGCCCGGGTGGTCAACACCAGCTCGGGGGGCGGGACTGCTGGGCAGCGTCGGACAGGGCAACTACGCGGCGGCCAAGGCCGGGATCATCGGCCTGACGCTCGTCGCCTCGGCCGAGATGGCCCGCTATGGCGTCCGCGTCAACGCCATCGCGCCCGCGGCCCGCACCCGGATGACCGAGCGGACCTTCGCCGCGACCATGGCCGCGCCCGACGGCGACGCCTTCGACGCCATGGCGCCGGAGAACGTCTCCCCGCTGGTGGTCTGGCTCGGCTCCGCGGCCTCGGCCGGCGTCACCGGACGGGTCTTCGAGACGGAGGCGGGCCGGATCACCGTCATGGAGGGCTGGCGGCCGGGACCGACGGCCGACAAGGGCGCCCGGTGGACCCCGGCGGAAGCCGGCGAGACCGCACTGAAACTGCTCGCCGACGCCGAACCTCCGCGGCCGGTCTACGGGACGTGATGATTGCGCGCACCACGAAACGGTTCTGTGACAACGGGGGCCCACTGATCGAATGCCGCCGCCGAAACGGCATAGTGGGGGCCGCCCCCGGTGGGGGCATGACAAGTGACGCACCAAAGCGCACGTACATGGGGGAACAACTCAATGCCATCCATACGACGGTCCGCCCGAGCCGCGGTGGCGGTGACCGCGCTGCTCGCGCTCACCGCCACCGCCTGCGGCCCTGACGACAGCGACGCGGCGGCGAAGTCGACCGCGGCTGCCAGTACCCCGGCCGCGACGGACACCGGTTCCAGCGCCAAGCTTCCCAAGGGCCTGCCCACCAGCCTCGAGGACCTGGAGAAGTGGCAGCAGGGCGACTGGAAGAACTGGGACAAGTGGGCGCGTGACGCGGCCGACTTCGCCAACCCGGTCATCAAGGACCTGTGGAAGCCGTCCCGGATGTCCGGGGCGAAGGACAACGAGAACACCGTCCAGACGAACTTCGGTTCGGACCAGGGGACCACCGACCCCGCTCCGCGCCCGGTGGCGGCCAAGGAGGTCGCCCGCCCGTACCACCAGCACGCGGCACCGGTCGGCAAGGTCTTCTTCGACAGCCCCACCGGCCCGATGGTCTGCTCCGGCACCGTCGTCGACGACCCGGCGCACCCGGGCAAGTCGAACCTGGTGTGGACGGCCGGCCACTGTGTCCACGACGGCGCGAAGGGCGGCTGGTACCGCAACATCATCTTCGTCCCGTCGTACAACGACAACGGCCTGTCCGCCTCGCGGGTCGGCAACTCGCCGCAGCGCAACCGCACACCCTACGGCGCTTGGTGGGCCGACTGGTCGCAGACCTCCTCGCAGTGGATCGCCACCGGCACCCACTCCGGAGGCGGCGGCTCGCCGTACGACTTCGCGGTGCTGCACGTCCAGCCGGAGAACGGCGGCGGCAAGTCCCTGCAGGAGACCGTCGGCGCCTCGCTGCCGGTGTGGTTCGGCGCCCCGTCACCGACGCTGTTCAGCGGCATCGGCGCCTGGGGCTACCCGCAGGCGGCGCCGTACGACGGCGCGCGGATGTTCGACTGCATCGGCAAGCCCGGTCGGCTGTCGATGAGCGCCACCATGCCGACGGAGTACCGGATCGGCTGCACGATGACCGGCGGTTCCTCGGGTGGCGGCTGGTTCGCCACCATGCCGAACGGGAAGACCGCCCTGGTGTCGGACACGTCGATCAAGCCCGCCGACAACACCTGGCTGGCGGGCCCACACCTGGGCCCCGAGGCACAGGGCGTCTACAACGCGGTCAGCCGGAAGTTCGCCCGTAGCAGGTAGGGGACGGCTTCGGCCTCAGGCAGCGGCCCGGCCGGGGTTCGGCCGGGCCGCTGTCGTGTCACGTGTCACGCACACAGCACGCAGCACGCAGCACGCATCACGCATCACGCGGCATCGGTCTCGGCGAGGGCGTTGAGCAGGTGCCGCAGTGCGGCGGTCGGCGGTCCCGGTGACACCGCAAGCGGTTCGACCCGTGGCGCCGCCGTTCCGGCAGGTACGTGCCCTGGATCAGCCCTGGCTCAGGTCGACACCCGGGTAGAGCGGGAATCCGGCCAGCAGGTCGGCCGAACGTGCGGCGACCTGGTCCGCCACGGACGCGTCGAGCACGTGGCTCGCCTTGGACGGGGTGCCGTGGGCGGTCGTGCCGGGGCGGGTGTTGGCGAGCACCGTGTCGATCAGGCCCGCGACCTCGTCCATCTCCCGCACACCGAGCCCGCGGGTGGTGAGTGCCGGGGTCCCGATGCGGACACCTGACGTGTACCAGGCGCCGTTCGGGTCCTGCGGGACGGAGTTGCGGTTGGTGACGATGCCGGCGTCCAGCAGCGCGGCCTCGGCCTGGCGGCCGGTGAGTCCGTAGCCGGAGACGTCGGCGAGCACCAGGTGGTTGTCGGTGCCGCCGGTCACCAGGGAGGCGCCGCGCCGCAGCAGCCCCTCGGCCAGTGCGGAGGCGTTGTCGACGATGCGGCGGGCGTAGTCCTGGAAGTCGGGCCTGCGGGCCTCGGCGAGCGCCACCGCCTTGGCGGCCATCACGTGCGGTAGCGGCCCGCCGAGCACCATGGGGCAGCCGCGGTCCACGTGCTCGGCCAGCTCGGCGTCGCACAGCACCATGCCGCCGCGCGGCCCCCGCAGCGACTTGTGCGTGGTGGTCGTGACGATGTTGGCGTGCGGCACCGGATCGAAGTCGCCGGTGAGCACCTTGCCCGCGACCAAACCGGCGAAGTGCGCCATGTCGACCATCAGGGTCGCGCCGACCTCCTCGGCGATCTCCCGCATGATGCGGAAGTTGACCAGCCGCGGGTAGGCGGAGTAGCCGGCGACGAGGATGAGCGGGCGGAACTCGCGTGCGGTCTCGCGCAGCGCGTCGTAGTCCAGCAGTCCGGTCTTCGGGTCGGTGCCGTAGCTGCGCTGGTCGAACATCTTGCCCGAGATGTTGGGGCGGAAGCCGTGGGTGAGGTGGCCGCCCGCGTCGAGCGACATGCCGAGCATGCGCTGGTCGCCGAGTTCGCGGCGCAGCGCCGCCCAGTCCTGCTCACTCAGGTCGTTGACGTGCCGGACCTTGGCGCGCTCGAGCGCCGGACTCTCCACCCGCTGGGCGAGCACCGACCAGAAGGCGACCAGGTTGGCGTCGATGCCGGAGTGCGGCTGCACGTAGGCGTGGGTCGCGCCGAACAGCTCGCGGGCGTGCTCGGCCGCGAGCGCCTCGACGGTGTCGACATTGCGGCAGCCCGCGTAGAAGCGGCGGCCGATGGTGCCCTCCGCGTACTTGTCGCTGAACCAGTTCCCCATGGTCAGCAGGACGGCGGGGGAGGCGTAGTTCTCGCTGGCGATGAGCTTGAGCTGGGCGCGCTGGTCCTCGACCTCGGCGCCGATGGCGTCGGCGACGCGCGGCTCGACGGCCCGGATGACGTCCAGCGCGCTGCGGAAGGCGGTGGATTCGGTGGATTCGCCGGGCTTGATGCTGAAGGACGACGGTTCTGCGGCCATGCGGGCCTCCTGGACGAGAAGGGGTGGCCCAGGCGCGCGGCATCACATCGTCATAGGAGACGGAGCCGCTCCCCGATGGTCGGTCCCATCCAAGCGCCAGTCACGGCTCACGCCGACCCTAGCAGCGCGACCCGCGGCGCGCGCGGTCCCGGCTCAGTCCGTCCGAACGGTGAGATAGCGGCGCAGCAACCGCTTGCACTCGGCGATCAGCGCGGGGTCGCCGTCCGGGTCGGTGCGGAAGGCGAGCCGCAGCACGGCGTCGGCGCACTCCAGGGCGACGCGGCCGGTCAGCCGGGAGGCGGCGGGGTCCAGCAGGCCGCCGGTGAGGGCCCACAGCCGGTCGGCGACGGCGGTGTTGTTGTCGATCTCGGTGTCGAGCAGATGCCGGGCGGCGGGGTCCTCGCGGCCGACGGCGCCGAAGTCGACGACCCCGAATCCCGGCACCGCCCGCCGCATCGCGACGAACTCCTCGACGGCCAGGTCCACCAGGGCGGCGACGTCCTGGGGGGACTCGGCCGCCATCCGCCGCGACAGGCGGTCGGTGTAGCGCTCCAGGTTGCGGGCGGCGAGCGCGCCGAGCAGCCCGTCCTTGCCGGGGAAGAACTGGTAGAGGGTGCCGATCGGCACCTCCGCCCGGCGGGCCACCTCCTTCGTGGTGAGCGCGGTGTAGCCCACCTCGTCCAGCAGGGCCGCGCACGCGCCGAGGATGCGCTCGACCCGCTCGGCGCTGCGGCGCTGCACCGGACTGCGGCGGACGGTGGCGGGGCCCGCGACGAGGGCGGGGGCGGCGGTCGGGGGGTGTTCGTGCATGAGGCCACTCTGCCGGATCGGGCGCCCGGCGAGTGGCCAGCTATCGTGAGCATCGCTCATGTTTGACCCAGCGGCCCATGCCGCGCCTGCTCGCGCGTCACCTCGTTCTTCCCGTCAAGGAGTGAGCCAGTGCCGGACCCGTCGACACCGCAGCGCCCGCAGCTTCCCGCATCCTTCGTCTGGGGTGTCTCCACCGCCGCCTACCAGGTCGAGGGGGCCGTCAACGAGGGCGGCAGGGGACCCTCGATCTGGGACACGTTCACCGCGCGCCCCGGCACGGTCCGCGACGGCCACACCGGAGCGGTGGCCTGCGACCACTACCACCGCTATCCGCAGGACGTCGCGCTGATGAAGGACCTCGGACTGGACGCGTACCGCTTCTCCGTCGCCTGGCCCCGCGTCCAGCCGTCGGGCAAGGGCCCGGCGAACGCGGCGGGGCTGGACTTCTACGACCGGCTCGTCGACGAACTGCTCGCCGCCGGCATCGCGCCCACCCCCACCCTGTTCCACTGGGACCTGCCGCAGGCCCTGGAGGACGAGGGCGGCTGGCTCGCGCGCGCCACCGCCCAACGGTTCGCCGAGTACGCCGGACTGGTGGCCGACCGGCTCGGCGACCGGGTCCGCCGCTGGATCACCCTCAACGAACCCTTCGTGCACATGGTGTTCGGCTACGCCCTGGGCGTCCACGCGCCCGGTCGGGCCCTGATGCTGGACGCCCTGCCGGCCGCCCACCACCAACTGCTCGGCCACGGTCTTGCGGTCGCCGCGCTGCGCGAGCGCGGCGCCGCCGAAGTCCTGATCGCCAACAACTGCACGCCGGTACGCGTGGTGGGGGAGTCCACCGCCGACCGGGCCGCGGCCGGGGCGTACGACGCCCTGCACAACGGCCTCTTCAACGACCCGCTGTTCCTGGGCCGCTACCCCGACCTGTCGGCCTACGGCGTCGGCCCCGACCTCGGCGGTGCGGTATCGGAGGGTGACCTGGAGATCATCGCCGCCCCGCTCGACGGGCTCGGCGTCAACTACTACAACCCCACCTGGATCCAGGCCCCGGCGGGCGACCCCGCGCTGCCCTTCGCGGAGGCCCGGGTCGAGGGCTTCGAGCGGACCGCCTTCGACTGGCCGGTCGTCCCGGACGGGCTCACCGAACTCCTCACCGGTTTGAAGGAGCGCTACGGCACCGCCCTGCCGCCGGTGTACATCACCGAGAACGGCTGCTCCCAGACCGACGAGGTCGTGGGCGGCCGGATCGCGGACAGCGCACGGATCACCTATCTGGACGGCCACATCAAGGCGGTGGCCGACGCGGTGGCCCTCGGCGTGGACGTGCGCGGGTACTTCACCTGGTCCCTGATCGACAACTTCGAGTGGGCGGAGGGGTACCACCAGCGGTTCGGGCTGGTGCACGTGGACCACGACACCCAGGTCCGCACTCCCAAGGACTCCTACGCCTGGTACCGCGACCTGATCGCCGCCCACCGCGGCACCGGAACCGGCTCCGGCGGCGGGTGAGACCCCTTGGCGGCGCCCGACCGCGTGGCTACACTCGCGCCAACATGAGCAGCACTCATGTTCTGCTGAACTGAGGAGAGCTCATGCGCGCCGTGACCGCACGTCCGCCGGCCGCGCTCGAGGAACCCACCGTCCGGGTGCGGGCCGGCTGGACCGCCGCGCTGAGCCTGGCGAGCCTCGCGGTGTTCATGGCGTTCTTCACGCCGATCCAGATCCTGCTGCCCCTGCAGCTGGAACACCTCGACGAGGCGCACAAGGGGGCGAACCTCGCGTGGGTGACCGGGGCGGGCGCGCTCGTCGCCGTGGTCGTCAACCCGCTGGCCGGCGCGCTGTCGGACCGTACGGCCGGGCGCTGGGGCCGCCGCCGACCGTGGATCGTCGGCGGCGCCCTCGCGGGCGCGGCCGGGCTGCTGGTCACCGCGGCACAGCACACCCTGCCCGGCATCGCCGCCGGCTGGTGCCTCGCGCAGAGCGGTCTGAACGCGATGCTCGCCGGAGTCACGGCGCCGGTGGCCGACCAGGTGCCGGTCGGGCAGCGCGCCGCCGTCTCCGGCTGGACGGGGATCATGCAGTCCCTCGGCCTGGTGCTGGGGGCGCTGCTGGTGACCACGGCCGTCTCCGGCGTCGGGCCCGGCTACCTGCTCACGGCGGTGCTGGCCGTCGCGCTGGCCCTGCCGTACGCGCTCTGCTTCCGGGAGCCGGTCCTGCCGCGCGCACTGCGTCCCGCGTTGCGCCTCCGGGCGTTGCTCGCCGGGCTGTGGGTGGATCCGCGCGTCCATCCGGACTTCGGCTGGGCCTGGCTCAGCCGGTTCCTGATCAACCTCGGCAACGCCCTGGGCACGCTCTACCTGCTCTTCTACCTCACCGACGAGGTGCACCACCCGGACCCGGACACCGGCGTGCTGGTGCTGACCGTCATCTACACCGTCTCCGCGACCCTCACCGCGATCCCCGCGGGCATCGCGTCGGACCGCATCGGCCGGCGCAAGGTGTTCGTTGTCGTGTGCAGCGTGATCATGGCGGTGGCCGCCCTGCTGCTGGCCGCCGCCCACACCTGGACGGCGGTGATGGTCGCCGCCGCCGTCCTGGGCGCCGGCTTCGGCGTCTACCTCGCCGTCGACCAGGCGCTGATCACCCAGGTGCTGCCGTCCGCCGCCGACCGCGCGAAGGACCTCGGCGTCATCAACATCGCCAACTCGGGTCCGCAGGTGCTGGCCCCCGCCGTCGCCGCGCCGATCGTGGCCCACCTCGGCGGCTACCCCGGCCTGTACGTCGCCACCGCCCTGGTGACCCTGCTCGGCGGTGCGCTGGTGCTGCGTATTGTCGGAGTGGACTGAGATCACCGACGAATGGCCAGAGACCGGACGCGGGCGCGGCGACGCGGCCGCGCAGAGCCCCACGGAGCACCATGTACCTCCCCGTGCAGACGCACGTCGGCAACGCCACAGGCGTCATCGCCCTGGACCGGCCCGAGGCGCTCAACGCGCTCGATCTGACCATGGTCCGGGCGATGACCGAGGCTCTCGAGGGGTGGCGGGAGGACGACGGGATCCGGTCGGTCGTCGTGCGCAGCACCTCGCCGAAGGCGTTCTGCGCGGGCGGCGACATCCGTACGATCCGGGAGGCGAGCCTGCGCGGTGACCACGCGGCCGTGCGCGAGTACTTCGCCGCCGAGTACGCGCTCGACGCGCTGATCGCCGGTTACCCCAAGCCGTACACGGCGATCATCGACGGCTTCGCGCTCGGTGGCGGCCTGGGGATCTCCGTGCACGGCGCGGCGCGCGTGGTGACGGAGCGGGCGGCGTTGGCCATGCCCGAGACGGCCATCGGGTTCTTCCCCGACATCGGGGCGAGCCACTTCCTGCCCCGGCTGCCCGGCTCGATCGGCCGGTACCTGGGGCTGACGGGCGCGCGGATCTCGGGTGCGGCGGCGGTCGGCTGCTCACTCGCCACGCACTACGCGCACTCCACGGATCTGCCCGCGTTGGAGGAGGCGCTGACCGGCGGGGGTGCGCCGGCCGCGGTGCTCGACCGGTTCGCGGTGGCGGCGCCCGCTTCCGAACTCGGCCCGCACCTCGACGCCGTCGACCGCTGCTTCTCCGCCCCCGAACTGCCGGAGGTCCTCGAACGACTGGCGGCCGAGGACGGCGACTGGGCGGCCGAGACGCTGGCCGGGCTGCGCCGGATGTCGCCGACGAGCCTGTTCCTCACCTTCGAGCTGCTGCGGCGCGGCGCCGGATCCGACCTCGGCGCCTGTCTGGACCGGGAGTTGCGGCTGGCCTGCCGTACGGCCCGCGCCCATGACTTCACCGAGGGCGTGCGGGCCGCGCTGGTCGACAAGGACCGCGCTCCGCGCTGGTCGCCCGAGCCGCTCACGGCGGCGGACCGCGCCGGCCTGCTGAGCTGGTTCGACGCGTAGCTGCGTGGGCGGGGTCGCCGGGGCGGTCACCGCTCCCCGGATCCCAGGTCCGGGGAGCGGCGCTGTGCGCCGGGGGCCGCCTCAGGTCACGGCTTGGGCAGGGTGCATCCCGGCAGGCTCAGGTTGATCTTGTTGCCGGCGCTGACGCACTGGGTGATCAGATACGTCTGCTCGGCGTAGTTGATGCCCTGGTGCACGGTGGTGGTGCCGTTCTGGTCCACCTCGCACGGGTTGTCGAGGGTGCAGCGTCCGCCGTCCTCGTTGCCCGTGTTGTTGATGGCGACGACCTTGCCGGTCGTGGCGTCGACCACCGGGGAGCCCGACGTGCCGCCGATGGTGTTGCACGCCGAGGTGTAGCGGACCGAGTCCTTCCAGACCCAGCTGTCCTCGTGCAGCCGGTAGACGAAGGCGTCGATGTTGCAGCTGTAGATCCGCTTCCAGTAGCCGGACACCACCTTGATCGCGGTCCCGGCCACGGGGTGGGTGGCGGAGAGTTCGAGCGCCGCGATGCCGTAGCTGGACTGGATCTGCGCGTACGTGGTGTTCAGCTGGTACAGCGAGATGTCGGTGTCCGTCATGGTCGCGTAGGCGACCTTGGTCGCCCGCAGGGTGGCGACCTTGGTCCCGGCCCCGTTGAGCAGGCTGAACGTCCGGCTGGACGCGACGTTGACGATGGACTCGCCCGGATCCAGGAAGCCGCCGGACAGGCAGTGCCCGTTCGACATGACGATCGCGGGGTCCGTCGGCACGGAGTTCGGCATCTTGATGACCGAGCCCGAACAGTTGCTGAGTGCCACGGTGCCTGCGAAGTTGACCGTGACGGCCGCCTTCGCGGTGTGTGCGGGCGCCGCATCCCGGCTTGTGGCCGATGCGGACGCCGCACCGGTGCCTGTCAGCGCCGCGCCGCTGAGCAGCAGGGCGGCTAAGACACCGACGAGAGGTCGTTTCATGTGGGGGTCCTCTCCAGACCGAAGTTCTTTCGGCATTGTCATGAGCATTGTCGGGACTGCTCGATGCCCCGGCAATAGGGCCTCGTGGGCCGCCCGGTTCGCGGTGCGACGCGTGGGTCATGATCGAGCCATGGACAGGACGCTGCGGGACGTCGCGGAAGTGGGGCCGTTCTTCGCCGTCAGGACCGGGCCCGGCGATCCCCGTGCCCACGGCTACCGGCCGCTCGCCGAGCTGTACGCGACGGATGCCACGGACACAGCCACGAACACGGCAGCGGACGCGTCGTACCCGGTCCGAGAGCGGGCGGCGGACGTCGCCGCACGGCTGGGTACGCCGGAGCTCCGGGTCGGCGCTTCGCTCGCCTTCCAGGGGCTTGCCGCCCGGCTGTGGTCGGTGGCGCTGGGCGCGGCCGTCCTCGGGGGCCGGGTTCCCGACCTGGCCGCCGACCGCCTGTGGTGGAACCCCGCACTCACCGCCCCCCAAGACCTCTGGCTGCCGCACCCGGCGGCCCTCCCCGACTCCGCCGACCTCGGCGGCCAGCTGGCCGGCATGGTGCTGGCCGGGCATCTGGTCCCGCTGCACCGCGCGACCCGGGACGCCTGTCCGGTCGCCGACGGGCTGCTGTGGGGAAACGCCGGCTCCGCGCTGGCCGGCTCCCTGCGGGTGCTGCACACCTGGTGCGTCGCGCACGGCAGGACGGCGCAGGCGCGCACCGCCCTGGCCCTCACCGAGCAGCTCTTCCGGGAACCGTTGCTGAGCGGCACGGGGACGCTGGACACCGGCAACGTCGGCTTCATACGCCGTAGTTGCTGCCTTTACTACCGGATCCCGGGTGGCGGGCTGTGCGGTGACTGCGTGCTCCGGTGACCGGGGCGCAGCCGCCGGCCGACACGCCACACCGCCGCCGAACCCGCGTACGATGACGGAGCGGGCCGTGACTGGCGCTTGGGTGGGTCACCACCGGGGAGCGATCCGCCTTCAGTCGAAGCCGTGCGCCTGGGCGATCCCCTTCTCGAACGATGGGACCTGCCCATGACGGCACAGCTCATGACCGGCACCGACCTGGCGAAGGACAGCCTCGACCGCAGTGCCCGGCGAACGCGGGACCTGTTGCGGGAGACCGGCGTGCGACCCTGTCTGGCCACCGTTCTCGTCGGCGAGGACCTGGGCTCGGTCACCTACGTGGCGATGAAGCGCAACCGGTGCGCCACAGCGGGCATCGACTCACGGCACGTGCCGCTGCCGGTCGCGACCACCACGGCGGAGCTGGTCGCGACCGTACGGGCGCTGTCGGACGACCCCTCGGTGCACGGCATCCTGCTGCAGCACCCGGTACCGGCGCACATCGACGAGCGGGCCGCGTTCGAGGCGATCGATCCGGCCAAGGACGTCGACGGCGTGACCATGTGGTCGTTCGCCGCGATGGCGTTCGGCCACCTTGGCTTCGCCTCCTGCACCCCGGGCGGGATCATGCGCCTGCTCGACGCCTACGGGGTCGACCCCGCCGGACGGCGTGCGGTCGTGGTCGGCCGCAGTCCGATCCTCGGCAAGCCGATGGGCATGCTCCTGCTGGCCCGCGACGCGACGGTCACCTACTGCCACTCGAAGACCGTCGACCTGCCCGCGATCGTCGCGACGGTGGACATCGTCGTCGCCGCGGTCGGCAGACCGCGCTTCATCAAGGGCCGCGACATCAAGCCCGGCGCGGTCGTCATCGACGCCGGGTACAACCCGGGCAACGTGGGCGACGTCGACTTCGAGGGCGCCATGGAACGCGCGAGTCTGCTGACCCCGGTGCCCGGCGGGGTCGGGCCGATGACGATCGCGGTCCTGCTGGAGCAGACCGTGGACGCGGCGGTCCGGCACGCGGCGTCGGTCGCGGCTTCCCGCTGACGGCAGCCGACCCGGCCTGATCGTCCGCGGGTGTTCCGCGGGTCATCCGCCGTGGGCGCGCAGCCGTTCGTGGACGGTGTACGCGGCGCCCGCCCCGGTGCGGGCGCCGCGTACCCGGGTGCCGCCGTCGACCACCAGATCGGTCCCGGTGACCCAGCAGGCGTCGTCGGAGACGAGCCACCGGACGGCGCGCGCGACGTCCTCCGGCTCGCCGATCCGGCCCATCGGCAGCCCGGCGGTGATCTGCGGCTCGGCGTCCTCCCAGACGAAACGGGCCATCTCCGTGCGGATCAGGCCGGGGGAGACCGCGTTGACCCGGACGGTCGGGGCGAGTTCGCCCGCGAGCTGGCGGGTCAGATGCAGCAGTGCGGCCTTGCTGGTGCCGTAGGCGCCGATGTTGGGGCCGACGCCGTGGGCCCCCTCGGTGCAGATGTTCACCACCGTGCCGCCGTGCTCGCGCATCCAGGCGCGCCACGCGCACTGGACCAGCCGCAGGGGACCGTCCACATTGACCGCGAAGGCATCGCGCCAGGCGTCCGGATCGATGTCGACGAGCGGGCCGAACGGCGTGTTGGTGCCCGCGTTGTTGACCAGGATGTCCACCCCGCCGAACTCCTCGACCGCGCGTGTCACGCACGCCTCCGGGTGTGCGGGGTCGCCCACCGACCCTGCGAGGCCGGTGGCCCGGCCGCCGAGAGCCCGTACCTCCGCGACGGCTGCCCGCAGCCCGTCCGGGTCGCGGGCGGTCAACAGGACCGCGGCGCCCGCCTGGGTCAGGGCGTGCGCGACGGCCAGCCCGATGCCCCGGGACGCGCCGGTGACGAGCGCGGTCCTGCCGTGCAGTGGGGGAGTCGTCGCCGGTGGTGTCATGGGCGCACGGTCTCATGATGGTGCGTCAGTTCGGAAGGCACCGGGGCCGCCTCCCGGCGGCGACCGTGGCGCGGAAGCCGCCGTTCCTGTGCGAAGCCTTGACGCGCTCAAGTCGCCCGAGTTAACTCACGCCTCGAACTAAGCGCTAAATCAAGTTCTGAATTAAGTCACGCACCAGGGCAAGTGCCGTAGAAAGGCAACCGACCCATGCGCTCACACACCCGTCCCCACACGGGCAGGAACAGGCTTCTCCGCACCGGACTCGCCCGCTCCGCCACCGTTCTGCTGGCCTCGGCCGTCGCCGTCGTCACCCCCATGCTGGCCGTTCCGCTCACCGCGCACGCGGCGGGCGAGAGCGTCCAGGTGTGGCTGACCACCACCTCCGACTCCGGCGGCCGCAACGTCGTCAAGGGGCTCGAACAGCAGGCACCGATCGCCTTCACCGCCGGCAGCGGTTCCGGCCAGTCCGTCACCGTCGACGAGAACACCCGCTACCAGCAGTTCGAGGGCGGGGGCGCGTCGTTCACCGACACCGCCGCCTGGCTGATGAACTCCAGCGGAGCGCTGAGCAGCGCGACCCGTGACGGGGTGATGAAGAAGCTCTTCGACCCGGTGAACGGCATCGGCATCGGCTTCCTGCGCAACCCCATGGGCGCCTCCGACCTGGCGCGCTCGAACTACACCTTCGACGACATGCCCAGCGGGCAGACCGACGCGAGTCTGGCGCACTTCTCCATAGCCCACGACCTGGCCGACGTCCTGCCCCTGACGCAGCAGGCCCGCCGGTTCAACCCCGCCGTCAAGGTGATGGGCGTGCCCTGGAGCGCGCCCGCCTGGATGAAGGACAACGGCAGCATGAGCCTGGGCTGGCTCCAGTCCCAGTACTACGCCGCCTACGCCCAGTACTTCACGAAGTACCTGCAGGCCTACCAGGCGAACGGCGTGCCCGTCGACTACATCTCGGCGCAGAACGAGCCCACCTGCTGCGGCGGCTACCCGTCCATGCAGTGGAACGGCGCCGGCCTGGCGTTCTTCACCAAGAACAACCTGCTGCCCGCCCTGCACACCGCCGGGCTCGCCACCAAGGTGCTGGCCCTGGACTGGAACTGGGACCAGTACGACGCCTTCGCCGCCCCGACCCTCGACGACGCGGCGATCCGCAACGACCCGAACTTCGGCGGCATGGCCTGGCACGGCTACGGCGGCGACGTCGCGCAACAGACCACCGTCCACAACAAGTACCCGACCGTGAAGGCCTTCGACACCGAGCACTCCGGCGGCACCTGGATCGCCAACCAGCAGAAGGAGGACATGCACAACCTGATCGACTACACCCGTAACTGGGGCCAGAGCTGGGTCAAGTGGAGCCTGGCCGTGGACCAGAACATGGGGCCGCACAACGGCGGTTGCGGCACCTGCACCGGTCTGGTCACCGTGCACAACGGCGACGGCCGCAGCGGACAGGTCGATTACACCGTCGAGTACTACACGATGGGCCACCTCACCAAGTTCGTGAAGCCCGGTGCCTACCGGATCGCGTCGACCGCCAACACCTCGGTGCCCAACGTCGCCTGGCGCAACCCGGACGGCTCGAAGGCGCTCATCGCCTACAACGACACGGGCAGCGCCCAGCCCGTCCGCGTCAACTGGGGCAACCAGTCCTTCGCGTACACCCTGCCCGCCGGCGCCTCGGCGACCTTCACCTGGACCGGGACCCCGGGATCGGGCGGCGGCACCGGCGCGACCGGCCCGATCACCGGCATCGGCGGCAAGTGCGCCGACGTCGCCTCCGGCAACAGCGCCAACGGCACCGCCGTCCAGCTCTGGGACTGCAACGGCAGCGCCGCCCAGCAGTGGACCGCCTCCGCCGGCACCTACCAGGCGTTCGGCAAGTGCCTGGACCTGGCCGCCGGCGGCACCGCCAACGGCACCAAGGCCCAGCTGTACGACTGCAACGGCACCGGCGCCCAGCAGTGGCAGCCCGGCAGCGGCGGAACGCTGGTCAATCCGGCGTCCGGCAGATGCCTGGACGCCACCGGGATGAGCTCCGCCAACGGGACCCGGCTGCAGATCTGGGATTGCGCCGGCGGCGCCAACCAGCAGTGGACCGTCCCCGCGGCCTGACCTGCACGTAGGCTTCCGGGTGTCATCACACGCCCAGCAGGAAGAGGCCGCACCGTGTTCGCTCTGCACGCGCTGTGGAGAGCGGATCAGCGCCTCGCCCTGTGGGCCGAGGACTCCGGGCAGCCGCCGGTCCCCGCGCCGGGCCACCCGTACGCCGTCCCCGGCCCCGCCGTCGCCGAGCTGCTCGGCGACGGCGGAGCCGCGCTCGGCTGGCTCGCCGGCCGGGCCGGTGCGGGGCCGACCGGTCTGCTGCTGCCCACCCGTGACGGCGCTCCGCTGCCGTCGCCGGAACTCGGCGGGCCCACCGCGCCCACGGGCCTGCCCGTCGCACCGTGGACCGTCCCCTGCCTGCTCTTCGAACCCTCGGACTCCGCACTGCTGCTGGGCGAGCTGTCCACCGCGGGACTGCCCGAAGCGCCCTACGGCGCCTCGTTGCGCTGGCTGATCGCCGCCCACGACCTGGCCTGGCGCACGGTCGGCCGGGGCAGGGTGCTGCCCGTGCTGGTCAGCGAGGGCGGAGCCCCGTACGCGCGCTGGCGCCCGGTCCGCGACGACGCCGGCTGGCAGGAGGCCGGCGAGCTGGCCGGCGCCGCGCCGCGGGAGTGCCTCGCCGAGCACCATGACGGCCGGCCCGACGGCCGCGCCGCCGCCGCGATCCTCACCGACCTGCTCGACGTCCTCACCGACCGCGAGGCCCGCGCGGTCCTCGACGACGAACCCGAGCTGCTGCGCACCGCACGCGGCCGGCGGCCGGCTACGACCGCCACCGAGCTGTGGCTGCGGGCCCTGACCTCGCCGACCGGCCGGATCGAGGGCGCGGACCCCGCGGAGCTGGGCGAGCTGGCGGCTCAGCTCACCGCCTGGCACCGCTCCGAGCCGCCCGTCCACGGCCCGCTGCGCGTCTGCTTCCGGCTCGTCGAACCGGTGGGACCGGACCCCGCCGACCCGCGCGGCCACCCGTCCGACGACAACTGGCGGCTGGACTTCCTGCTCCAGGCGGCCGACGAACCGTCGCTCATGGTGCACGCCGATGACGTCTGGACCGACGGCCCCGCTCTCAGCGCCCTGGAACGCAAAGCCCCCCGCCCCCAGGAGGCCCTGCTGTCCGGGCTCGATCGGGCCGGCCGCGCCTACCCCGAGCTGCGGCGCGCGGTGCGCGGCAACCGGCCCGTAGGGCTGCCGCTGGACCGGCCCGGCGCCCTCGGCTTCCTGCGGGACGCCGCCCCCGCACTGGCCGACGCGGGCTTCGGCGTCCTGCTCCCCACCTGGTGGCAGCGGCCGCAGAAGCTCGGCATGACCCTGACCGTACGCACCCCGCAGCCCGGCGCCGTCGACATCGGCAGCCTGGCGGACCAGGATGCCATCGTCGCCTTCCGCTGGCAGGCCGCGCTCGGCGACCAGCCGCTGACCGCCGCGGAACTCGCCGAGCTGGCCGCCGCCAAACAGCCCCTGATCCGCATCCGGGGCCAGTGGACCGAGGTCGACCCGGACCGGATCGCCGCCGCCCTCGCCTTCCTGGAACGCGAAGGCAGCGGCGCGATGGCCTCCGGCCGGATCCTGCGGATCGCGCTCGACCCGGACGCCACGGCGGGCGGCCTGCCCGTCGCCTCCGTCAGCGCCGACGGCCGGCTCGGCGAACTGCTCTCCGGCACCGCGGAGCAGCGGCTGCGACCGGTGAGCGTGCCCCAGGGGTTCGGCGCGACGCTGCGCCCGTACCAGGAACGGGGTCTGGCCTGGCTCAGGTTCCTGTCGGAGCTGGGCATCGGCGCCGTCCTCGCCGACGACATGGGACTGGGCAAGACGGCCCAGGCGCTGGCGCTGCTCGCGGTGGAGCACGCGGAGCAGCAGGACCGTACGGCGGAGATCCGGCCGACGCTGGTGGTCTGCCCGATGTCGCTGGTCGGCAACTGGCGGCGGGAGACCGCCAGGTTCGCCCCGATGCTGCGGGTCCACGTCCACCACGGGGCCGGACGGCTGTCCGGCGCGGAGCTGCGGGAAGCGGTCGCCGACGCAGATCTGGTGATCACGACGTACGGGCTGGTGCAGCGCGACACCGAGGCGCTCACGCAGACCGAGTGGCGGCGCGTCATCATCGACGAGGCCCAGCACGTCAAGAACTCCGCCACCCGCCAGTACCGGGCTGTCCGCGAACTGACCGCCGACCACCGCATCGCGCTCACCGGCACGCCCGTGGAGAACCGGCTGGCCGAGCTGCACGCCGTCCTGGACTTCGCCAACCCCGGCCTGTTCGGTTCGGCGTACCGGTTCAAGGAGCGGTACGCCGTGCCCATCGAGCGGGACGGCAGCGAGGCTGCCGCGCAGGCGCTGCGGCAGCGCACCCGGCCGTTCGTCCTGCGGCGGCTCAAGAGCGATCCGGCCATCGCGCGGGACCTGCCCGCCAAGCAGGAGATGACGGTGCTGTGCAATCTCACCGCCGAACAAGCGGCGCTGTACCAGGCGGTCGTGACGGACCTGCTGGAGCAGATCAAGGAGAGCCGCGGCATCGAGCGCAAGGGGCTGGTGCTGGCGTCACTCACCAAACTCAAGCAGGTCTGCAACCATCCCGCGCAGTTCGCGCACGACGGCTCCCCGTTGGCGGGGCGGTCGGGGAAGGTGGCGCGGCTCGAGGAGACGCTGGAGGAGGCGCTCGCCGAGGGCGACAAGACGCTGTGCTTCACGCAGTTCGCCGAGTTCGGTTCCCTGCTGCGGGGCCATCTGGCCGAGCGGCTGGACACCGACGTCCTGTTCCTGCACGGCGGTGTGCCCCAGCGCGCCCGTGACGAGATGATCAAGCGTTTCCAGGACCGGGACGGCCCCTCGGTGTTCCTGCTCTCCCTCAAGGCCGGTGGCACCGGCCTGAATCTGACAGCGGCCAACCAGGTCATCCATGTCGACCGGTGGTGGAATCCGGCGGTCGAGGAGCAGGCGACCGACCGGGCGTTCCGGATCGGTCAGCGCCGCGACGTCCAGGTCCGCAAGTTCGTGTGCGTGGGCACCGTGGAGGAGCGCATCGACGCGATGATCGAGGCGAAGCGGACCGTGGCCAGACTGGCGGTCGGCTCGGGCGAGAGCTGGCTGACGGAGTTGTCGACGGAAGCGCTGTCCGACCTGGTCGGTCTCGGCGCCGACGCGGTGAGCGAATGACGGCGCGGCCGGGGCGGCCCGGCGGGACGCGCTCGTGGTCCGGGCGGTTCGCCGAGCGGCTGGCGTCCATCGGCACGACCGTGCCGTCGGGCCCGCCCGCCGCCGGGGTGATCGGTCTGGACGTGGCGGCCGGCGCCGTGACGGCCCGGGTCAGGGAGCGGCAGGCGCGCTACGACGTGCGGATCGCGCTGGCGGAGTTCACTCCCGCGCAGTGGAGCCGCGCCACACGGGCCATGTCCGCCGACCCGGACTGCCGGGCCCGGCTGCTCGACAACGAACTGGCCCCCGACGCGGAGGACCTCTTCGCCCGGGCCGGTCTGCGGCTCTTCCCCGCGCGGACCTCGGACCTCGTGATGGAGTGCTCGTGCCCCGACTGGGCGCTGCCCTGCGCGCACCTCAGCGCGGTGCTGCGGAACCTGGCCGACGCGTTCGACGCCGATCCGTACCTCGTCCTGACCTGGCGCGGGCGGACCCGTGAGGAACTGCTCAAGGAGCTGCCGCCCGCCGCACCGAGGCGTGAGCCGGCGGACTCCGCGCTGCTGCTGCTCGGCCCGCCCGGCATCACCGTTCGCGGCCGCGGTCTGACCGAGGTGCTGGGGCCGGCCTACGAGGCGTTCACCGGCTGGTGACCTGGCCGGTCACGAGTTCGCGCCCGGGATCGGATATCCGATGTCCCGCTGCGACTGGGGCTATTGGTCGGGGTTCGCGTGCGCGTCCTACGCTTCGATCATGGCATTCGAGATCGTCAGCGAAAGCATCACCCTTCCGTCGGGCGACGGCTCCATGGCCGCCCATCTGGTCCGGCCGCAGGCTCCCGGAGACCACCCGGGCGTGGTCGTCGCCTTCGAGATCTTCGGGCTGACCGCACACATCCGGGACGTCGCGGAGCGGATCGCCCGGCTCGGCTACACCGTCATCGTGCCGGACTTCTATCACCGGGCCGGAACGGGCATCGACTTCACCGACGACCCGGACGGCCGTCGCAAGGGCCTCGAACTCAGCGGACGGCTCACCCGTGAGGGAGCCGTCGAGGACATCCGCGCGGCAGTGGACCACCTGCGGGCGGGCGGTGCGCCGTCCGTCGGGATGGTCGGCTTCAGCTTCGGCGGCCATCTCGCCTATCTGGGCGCCACGCAGTTCGACCTCGCCGCGACGGCGGTCTTCTACGCGGGCTGGCTGGGCAGCGGCGACATCGGGCTCGGCCGGCCGGAGCCGACCCTCGGCCTCACCGAGGGCATCGCCGAGCACGGCGGCAGGCTGGCGTTCTTCGTCGGCGACGAGGACCACGCGGTCCCCGCCGCGGACCGCGAGGCCATCGCCGCCCGGCTGGCGGAGGCCGGCGTCCGGCACGAGGTCACCGTCTACCCCGGGGTCGCGCACGGCTTCTTCTGCGACGTCCGGGACACCTACCGCAAAGAGGCCGCGGACGACGCCTGGCTCCGTGTCCAGGAGCTCTTCGCCGCTGAACTCCCGCAGCGCGGGTAGCGCGTTCCACGACCGCCGGCCGGCGGCCGGAGTCCGAGGAGCAGTCCTCGGACTCCGGCAGCCGCTGGGTGTGAGGTCGGATGTGTCATCGGAACTCTCCCCACACGTAACGAACCTCTCGCGATTCGTCGAACAATCAGGCCCAACTGGTCCGATCTCTTGACGCAATTGGAAGGTTTCTTTACCGTCCATGGCGGTAGAGATTCGGCCCATCCGCCGCGGTCCGCTCGGTGCTTTGTCATGTCTTGCTTTGTCATGCCTTGAACAAATGCTGGGTCGAGCACGGAACCTGTAGGAGGACGCGCAATGCCGAGGCCCCCCACCCCTCGCCGCTTCACCCCGAGAGCCCTGATCGCCGCGGGAGCCGTCACGGCCACCGCCGCCGGACTGCTCGTCGCCGTTGCCGGAACGGGCAGCGCCGCACCCGTACTGCTCAGCCAGGGCAAGCCCGCCACCTCGTCGTCCGACGGCGGCGCCGGATACGCCGCGAAGCTCGCGTTCGACGGCGACACCGCGACCCGCTGGGCGAGCGTCAAGAACGTCGACCCTCAGTGGATCAAGGTCGACCTGGGCACGGCCGCCCCCATCAGCTCGGTCAAGCTGATCTGGGACCTGTCCTGCGCCACGGCGTACAAGGTCGAGTTCTCGACGGACAACACCACCTGGAAGAGCGTCTACTCCACCAGCGCGGGCGACGGCGGCACCGACGACCTCGCGGTCACCGGCACCGCCCGCTACGTCCGGACCACCGGATCGGCGCGCTGCCGCTCCACGATGGGCTACTCGCTGCAGGAGTTCCAGGTCTTCGGCGGCGGCAGCGCCGACACGAAACCGCCCACCACCCCGGGCGGTCTGCACTCCACCGGCACGACGCCGACCAGTGCCGCGCTCGCCTGGAACGCCTCGACGGACGACACGGGCGTCACCGCGTACGACATCTACAACGACGGCAACAAGATTGCGGAAGCTGCCGGCACCGCCACTTCGAAGAACGTCACCGGCCTGACCCCCAACACCGCCTACCGCTTCACCGCCTTCGCCCGTGACGCGGCCGGCAACGTCTCCCCGGCCAGCAACCTGGCCACCGTCAGCACCCCGCCCAGCTCGGACATGACCCCGCCCACCGCGCCCGGGGGGCTGGCCGTCACCGGGACCACCTCCGGCAGTGTCTCGCTCAAGTGGACGGCCGCGACCGACGACACCGGCGTGACCGGCTACGACGTCTACAACGGCGCGGACGTCATCCTCCCCGACGTCACGGCCACCACGGCCACGGTCACCGGACTCGCCGCCGACACCTCGTACATCTTCACCGTCAGGGCCAAGGACGCGGCGGGCAACGTTTCGCCGGCCGGCAACCAGGTCACGGCGAAGACCCTGCCCGACAGCGGCAGCGACAAGACCCCCTCCAGCATCACGACGGTCGCCGGCGGCTGGACGATCCCCTGGGGCATGAGCTGGCTGCCCGACGGCTCCGCGCTCATCACCGAGCGCGACTCGTTCAAGGTCTTCAAACTCACCCAGGCGGGCGTGCGGACCCAGGTCGGCACCGTGCCGAACGCGATGACCACCGACGGCGAGGGAGGCCTGCTCGGCATCGCGGTGTCGCCCGACTGGAGCAGCGACCACTACGTCTACCTCATGCACACCGCCGCGGAGGGCAACCGGATCGCCCGGATGACCTACGACGGCTCGACGCTGAAGGGTTACACCCAGCTCGTCGGCGGCATCAAGAAGAGCAAGTACCACAACGGGGGACGCCTCAAGTTCGGCCCCGACGGCTACCTCTACGCCACCACGGGCGAGGCCCAGACCCCGGACCTCGCGCAGGACAAGAGCTCCCTCAACGGCAAGGTCCTGCGGATGACCACGGCGGGCAAGGCCGCACCGGGCAACCCGTTCGGAACGCTCGTCTACTCCTACGGCCACCGCAACCCGCAGGGCCTGACCTGGGACCCGCAGGGCCGGTTGTGGGAGGCCGAGTTCGGCAACTCCAAGTACGACGAACTGAACCTGATCACCCCGGGTGCCAACTACGGCTGGCCCACCTGCGAGGGCAAGTGCTCCACCTCCGGCATGACCAACCCGAAGGCCCAGTGGCCGGTCGCCCAGGCGTCACCCAGTGACATCGCCTACTCCGACGGTGCCATCTACATGGCGGCACTGAAGGGGCAGCGGCTGTGGCGCGTCCCGGTCAGCGGGACCACCGCGGGCACCCCGGCCGCGTACTACGTCAACCAGTACGGCCGACTGCGGACCGTCGAGAAGATCCCCGGCAAGAGCGCGCTGTGGCTGTCCACGACCAATTGCGACAACAACGGCAACGCCGCCGACGGCGCGGACAAGGTTTTCCGCATCGAGTTGAAGTAGCGCGAGCCCGGCCGGGGCCATGAGGCCACCGGCCGCTGGAACCGGTCGCAGGACGCCGGGCGGGGAGCAGGTGCCCCGCCCGGTATCGCGTTTTTCCGGGTTCGTCACCCCTTTGGCCGTGACACCGGGTGAACTCCTTCACGGAGTGTTCGACCCGCGGCCCCCCGCACTTTCCGCGTGCTGGGCATGAATTGAGGCAGTGGCGGGAACGCGCACACCCAGCCCGGCAGCCGGTCGTGCGGGAGACCGGGTGCCGGAACGCGCTTACGCTGGGCGGACCGCCGCACCGCCGTTACCCGGTCGTTGCCGTATCGAGACCATCTGCACCGAGGAGGGGCCATGTCACTTGCCCAGGTCGAACGGGTCACGTGGCAGTCGGGGTGGCAGCGGACCTCGGTCCGTTCCCTGGCCGTCCTGATCCCACTGCTCGCCCTCGCGGTCGTCGCGATCCGCAAGTGGGCGCTGATCGGCTCCAGCGCCGACCAGCTCGGCGCCGCCGACCGCCAATGGCTGGCCGTCGCGGCGGCCGCCGCCGTCATGACCTGGATCTGCTCGGCCACCGCCCAGCAGGGCGCGGTGGTGGAGTCACTGCCCCCGGGACGGCTGCTCGCCACCCAGTTCGCCGCGTCCGCCGCCAACCACCTGCTGCCGGCCGGGGTCGGCGGCAACGCCGTAAACCTGCGGTTCCTGCTGCGCCACGGACTGCCGCCCGGTCGTTCGGCCGCCGCTCTCGCGGTGCGCGCCGTGGCCGCCGCGGTGGTGCGCGTCGGCATGCTCCTGATACTGCTCGTCGTCTTCCCGAACGCCCTGAAGGTCGACCGGGTCGCGCCGACCGGGCCCGCCCACCCCGTCCTCATCGCGTCGGTGGTGGCGGGCTGCGCGGCGACCGGCGCACTGCTGCTGCTCCTCGCCCGCCGGATCCGCCGGCGCGTGCGCGCGTTCTTCGGCACCGTGGCGGTCGACGTGCGGGCGCTGCACTGCAAGTCCGCACGGATCGCGGCCCTGTGGGGCGGATCCCTGGCCTTCCCGGTGATGCACGCCGCCGTGCTGGTGGCGGTCGTCCAGTCGCTGAACGCCCCCGTGCCGGTCAGCGGAGTCATCCTCGCATACCTCTTCGCGAGCACCGCGGCGGCCTGGCTGCCGGCCCCCGGCGGCCTCGGATCGCTCGACGCCGCCCTCGCCTTCACCCTGGTGACCGCCGGCGCGTCGGCCGTCATGGCAACGTCGGCCGTCCTCGGCTACCGGCTGGTGACGGTCTGGCTGCCGCTGATCCCCGGCGTCCTGGTGCTGGCCGCACTGGTGCGCCGCCGCGTGCTCTGAGGCCCCGCCCGGCCCGCGGAACGGCCGGGAGTAGGGTGCGTCCCCATGCGGGAACCATGGGGTGATGCGGCAGGTCGGGGGCGGGTCCTGGTCGTCGACGACGATGCGGCGATCCGCCGTTCGCTGGGCCGCGGGCTGCGCCTGGAGGGCTTCCACGTCACCGAGGCGGACGCCGGCCGGGCGGCGCTCGCCGGGGTACGCGACGACCCGCCCGACGTGGTGGTGCTGGACATCTCGCTGCCCGACATCAGCGGTATCGAGGTGTGCCGGACGCTGCGCGAGGACGGCGACGACATACCGGTGCTGATGCTGTCGGCGTTGGACGAGGTGGCCGACCGGGTCGCCGGGCTGCAGGCGGGCGGCGACGACTACCTCGTCAAACCGTTCGCCCTCGACGAATTGGTGCTGCGGTTGCACGCGCTGCTGCGCCGCCGCCCGCCCCGGCCCACGGACGCCGTGCGCGCCGGCGGCCTGCTGCTCGACCCGGCGGCCCGCACCGCGCACCTGGACGGCGCCGAGCTGCATCTCACCCGCCGCGAGTTCGAGCTGCTGGAGACGCTGGCCCGTAACGCGGGGATCGTGCTCACCCGTGACCAGCTGCTCGACCGGGTCTGGGGGTACGACTTCGACGTGCGGACCGACGCCGTC
>NZ_JAQFII010000001.1:3045000-6673494 GCF_029504575.1 Streptomyces sp. SPB162 | reverse complement strand
CTCTTAGAGGACGTTCGTGTCATTTACGTGATGGTTTGACCTGGTTCTGTCGTGCCGGGATTAGCCGCATACAGGCAGAACAGGCGCTTTGCGGCAGCAGCTTCGGAAGGCGTGACCCCACCTTTCGCCCCGGTTCCAGCTGATAGCTCCTGTCCGGTTCGAAGAACCCGCTGAATACGGCTTTTGCCTCGCTCGATCGAGCGATATGCCCGGGTGGAGACCTCGTGCATGAGTATCACCATGACTTCTTCGCAGCCGCGCCTGCCGTACCTCAGTGACCTCTCCGATGCCCGGTGGGCGTTGATGGAGCCGACCTTGACGGCCTGGCGGGTTGAGCGCCAGAAGACCTCGCTCAACCTCGGCGGCAAGGTCACTGACCTGCGGGAAGTCATGAACGCGATCCTCTTCCTCAACCGGACCGGCGTCCCGTGGCGCTACCTGCCGCACGACTTCCCGCCGCACACCACCGTGTTCGGCTACTTCAGTGCCTGGAGTGTCGACGGCACCATCAGGAAACTCGGCGTCCACCTGCACCGGATGGTCCGTGAACAGGCAGGACGCACCGCCGAGCCCACCGCCTGCGTGATCGATGCGCAGAGCGTCAAGACCGCGACCAGCGTCCCCACCGACACTCAGGGCACGGATGCCGGCAAGAAGATCGTAGGCCGCAAGCGCAGCATCGCTGTCGACACTCTCGGTCTGTTACTGCTGGTCATCGTGACCGCCGCCAGCGTCTCGGACAACGAGGCCGGCAAACAGCTCCTCACCCAGCTCGCCACGGACTACCCCACGATCACCAAGGCATGGGTCGACACCGGCTACAAGACCAAGGCCATCGAGCACGGTGCCGCCCTCGGCATCGACGTCGACGTAGTCCCACGAAACGAGCAGGTCAAAGGCTTCTCCGTGGTCCCAAGGCGCTGGGTCGTCGAGCGAAGCTTCGGGTGGATCATGATGCACCGCCGCCTCGCCCGCGACTACGAGACCAAACCCGCACACTCCGAAAGCATGATCCGCATCGCGATGATCTCGAACCTCGCGAAACGAGCAACCGACGAAACGCCCATAACCTGGCACAACCCATGAACTATCCGGTTTTCAACTGGAACGTCCTCTTAGATCGCACCGAGCAAGATGACGCTCGGCGACCTTCTCGACATTTGGCTCAAATCCGCGACACGTGATGTCGAGGAGGGCACCGCCTCCAATTACGCCAACGCCATCCTTCCCGCCCGCGTCCACTTGGGGCACAGGGCACTGCAGGAGCTGACAGAGGAGGACATCGAAGGCTTCATCGACTGGATGGTCACCAGCGGACGACGGCGTGGCGGGAAGCCGGGCACCGGTCTCGGGATCCGGGCCGTGCGTCTCACGCTGGGAAGGCTTCGGGCGGCGCTGACCCTCGCCGTACGGCGCGGGCTGGTCGTGCGGAATGTCGCCGAGCACGTCACCGTATCACGCGAGGCGAAGCTCAAGGCGACCGCCCTCAAGGTGTCGTGTCCCCCGTGGAACGAAGTAGAGGTCAAAGCGTTCCTGGAGGCGATCAAGGACGATCGGCTGTTCGCCGCCATGATGCTGGCGCTGATCGCCGAGCGCCCGGCGGAGGTGTGCGGGGCGCGTTGGGCCGAGGATGTCGATCTCGATGGCGCGGAGACCATCGCTGTTGGCAACACCCGGACCATCGTCTACGACCGGAGCCTGGCGAAGGGCGAGCGCAACAAGGTGGTGGAGAAGTCCACCAAGACGGAGGCAGCCAAGCGGACGCTTCCGTTGCCAGCGCCCGTCCTGAAGGCCCTCAAGGCGTTCCGTGATCGGCAGGCCAAGGAGAAGGCGGCGGCCGGCGTCACCTACGAGGACAGCGGCTACGTGCTCGTGGACGAGTTGGGGCGTCCGTGGAAGACGGACAAGCTGCGGCGTGAGGCGTACCGGTTGATGAAGCAGGCGGGCGTGCGCAAGGTCCGGCTGTACGACGCGCGGCACGCGTGTCTGTCGTGGATGGCGAACAACGGCGTGCCCGACACGGTGGTCTCGGCTTGGGCCGGGCACAGCGACCTGTCGTTCACGAAGCGGTTCTACGTGCATCCTGACCCGCAGAGCCTCAAGGCAGGTTCGGAAAAGCTGGTCGAACTGCTCGGCTGAAGCCAACAGAAAACGGATGTGAGAAGTTGTGAGACGCACGCCCTTGGAAACGATCAAAGGCCCCGTCTCACCGAAGTGAAACAGGGCCCTGACCTGGGCGTGAAGCCCACATGCACCGTCGGGACGACAGGATTTGAACCTGCGACCCCTTGACCCCCAACATTTAGGCCGGGGAGCGGCGTGCTCCGGGACGTTAATCGAGGTCAGCACCAAGCCTACTCAGCCGAGTAAAGGAGTCCGAACTCCGACCACCACGCGGCTGCGCATCGGCGGCGTCCACGTTCCTCTCCATCCTTCAATTCTGTCACCGCTAAAGCCGGCCCACCAGACCAGCGGGCACGACCGGAGAGACCGGACTGCCCCCTCCCCCGGCACCTCGACCTCAGCAAGACCCGGCGCAACCTCGGTCAAACCGGGACCGAAGCGCCATTGCCGGCGCCCTTGTAGACCTGGCGGAACCATTCCCGCGCGGGCGGGGAGCGGATCGGTGGACTGAGCCCGAGCACCAGCTACTTGGGTCCATCCCCGCAGGTGCGGGGAGCAGCGCCCCCACTCGGGTTGGACGGCAGTCACCGGGTCCATCCCCGCGGGTGCGGGGAGCAGCACGCTGGCCCCTTTCGGGCGGGTGACGCTCGGGTCCATCCCTGGGCATGCGTGGAGCAGATGATCCGCATCAACGAGTCCTCGTTGCCCCCGGGTCCATCCCCGCACGTGCGGGAAGCAGTACAACCTGCTGGTCGCCGGAAGCCACGACTCGGGTCCATCCCCGTGCGTGCGGGGAGCAGGTAGTCGTGGGTGAGCCGGGACGGGTGGACCCGGGTCCATCCCCGCGCGTGCGGGGAGCAGCCATCCGCTGATGCCCGCTGGTGCCATCTGTGGGGTCCATCCCCGCGTGCAGGGAGCAGGCGTACAGGGCCGCGCGCAGAACGGCGTCTGGGCCGAGGACTTCATGCACGATGGTCCATCCCCGCGCGGCGGGGAGCGTTGGAGGACTCCACTGGGGGACGCAGTATTGAAGGGTCCTTCCCCGCGCGGGCGGCGGGGAGCAACGGTCCGGAACACGGGCCGGAGCCCGGAACGGGGGCCCATCCCCGCGCGGGTGGGGAGCAGTACAGCTCGGGGCGGGCGTCGTCGTCCCGGGTGGGTCCATCCCCGCGTGCGTGGGTAGCAGTCAAGCATCCGGATGAAGGACATCTTGGCCCGGGGACCATCCCCGTGCGCGGGGAGCAGGCGGCGGACAAGAGCGATTTGGCGTTGCCGCCGGGACCATCCCCGCAGGCGCGGGGAGCAGACTACGAAGCGCAATACAGAACACACCTAGGCAGGACCATCCCTGCGGGCGCGGGGAGCAGGTAGCCGTGCGCTGAGCTGCGGAGATCTGCCGGGGACCATCCCCGCAGGCGTGGGGAGCAGCTCGCTACCAGTGCGGACATCCAGTCGGGGCAGGGACCATCCCCGCGGGTGCGGGGAGCAGCCGAACCCAGGGACCGCCTCGGGGTCCACCGGGGTCGATCCCCGCGCGGGCGGGGAGCAGTGGTGTGGGAGAGCTCCCTCGACGAGGGGGTCGGGTCCATCCCCGCGCGTGCGGGGAGCAGGAGTCACGGCGCTTGTCGTAGCTGTTCCAGATGGGTCCATCCCCGTGCGGGCTGGGAGCAAATCACGTCGCAGAGCTCGTCCTGTACGTTCGGGGGTCCATCCCCGCGCGTGCTGGGAGCAGATCTTCGAGTCGGACACCAGTTACCGCACCCTGGGTCCATCCCCGCGGGCGCGGGGAGCAGAGCGCGGTCCAGGCCGAGTCCGAGCTGCGCTGTCGGTGTAACGGCTCAGGACATTCTTGACGGTTTGTCATCAGGAGATTCTTGACGTGATCTCTGGGTGCCCATGCCTTTGACGTAGAGCCTGGTGATGGGATCGGGGTTCTTGCGGGGCCGGACGGCGAGTTCGTCCTCGCCGTGGAGGATCCGGAAGTGTGTGTCTTCGATGACGACTGTGACGATCTTCCCGACATGGCGGGGTCCGAGCTTGGTGAACTGGCCGTTGATCATGAATCGGCCGCTTGCGTGGACTTTGCGCTGAGCCCGGACGCCGGCCGGCAGGGGCAATGGAGGCAGCGGCGATGGAGCGGATCGGGCTCCGCGGATCTCCCTCAGACGGTTGGCCGGGATCGGGCAGGGCCACGTGCCCATCAGTGCGTTGTCGGCGATGGCATGCATGAGGTGACCGTCCAGACGGAGGGTGATCGTGCGTCCCGCGAGGGCGAAGCCCACCTGGTGTTGCCCGCCGTCCAGGCTGACGAGTCCGTCTCTTTGGACTTTCCGGTCGACTTCGACCGGCTCTCCGGCCGCCAGGATGACCTGGCCGCTGCGAGCTCGGGGCAGAGAGGCGGCTGCCTGTTCGGGCCCCGCTGGCCGAGCTCCATAGCGCATGGTCAGGTAGGCGAGGTCCTCCGGTCTGAGTCGGGATGGAACCGTCGTGATCAGGTGGCTGTCGAGCAGGACGTGGACGCTGCGCTGGTTGGCCCAGATGTTCAGCATTCGTCCGGCCAGCGCTTGGTGAACATCGACGGTCTGACGGGCGGCGACCAGCGTGACGGCTCCGCTGGGAGGCACCCGCAGTTCGAGTTCCACCGCGGTTCCGTGCGGCGGCAACTCGGGCGGCTCGATGACATCGACGGCCAGCTCAAGCTCCTGCTGTTGCTGCTGGAGCTCCGGATTCGGCTGGTGAGGTCGGAAGATGCTGCCCGGAGTGACCATGTCCAGGGCCTGGTGCGGCCGCTGATGGTTATAGGCATGCACCCAGCCATCGATGGCCTCCTGGGCCGCAGCCAGCGACGCGAACGGTGCGGCTTTATCGAGGAACTCCTCGCGCAGGGTGCGGTGGAATCGCTCGATCTTGCCCGTGGTGGTGGGCGAGCGTGGTTTCGTCAGCCGCTGGCTGATGCCGTTCTCCCGGCAGATCCGCTCGAACAACACCACGACCGGCTGCGGCCGGGTATGCCGGCCGGTGAACTGCTTGCCGTTGTCGGTCAGGACCTCGAAGGGCACCCCGTACCGGCGCATCGCCGCGGTGAACGCCGAACAGACAGCCCGGGCACTGGGCACCGGGACCACGCAGGCGATCACGACGAACCGGGAATGGTCGTCAATGCCGGTGACCATCTTGCACTCGCGTCCGCCCGCCAGCGGGACCCCTCCGACCAGATCCATCTGCCACAGATGCATGGGCGTCTCGCGCTGCCAGCGCCGGTACTTGCGCGCATGCTGCTGTTCCTGGACGCGGACCAGGCCATTGCGGGACAGAACCCGGTGCACTGTGGCCCGCGAGGGGGCGAGCGCCAGCCCCCGCCGGGCCAGCTCGTAGGCGATGCGCCGGGCGCCCCACCTCGGGTGCTGCCGACGGAGCTGGCAGATCTCCGCCTCCACCTCGGCCGACAACCGGGTCGGACTGTTCCTCGGACGCCTCGACCGGTCCGTCAGACCGGGCAGCCCCTCCTGCTCGAAACGCCGCCGCCACGAGTGCAGGGTCTGCCGTGACATCCCATACCGGACCGCGACCTCACCGATAGGAGACCCACCGAGCACCTCCCGCACAGCCCGATACCGATACACGGTCAACTGCTGCACATCCATGACCCGACGGAACCAGCCCTGCCCCAACCACCGAAGAGACACCCGGAATATTCATCCGAAGGTGTCAACCATGTGCTGAGGACAATCGGTCAAACATCTCCTGAGTCCTTACACCGACACTGCGCCCGGGTCCATCCCCGCGGCTGCGGGGAGCAGACCATGAAACTCTGCTGGAGCCAGCTGTAGATGGGACCATCCCTGCGGGCGCAGGGAGCAGTCGTTGCGGATATCCACCGGCGTGCCGGCGGCGGGACCATCCCCGCGGACGTGGGGAGTAGATCTCGGCGGCGAGGAACTCGTCGTGGTTGTCGGGATCATCCCCGCAGGCGTGGGGAGCAGACGTCGCCGGTCTCATTGTGTCAACGCTCCCTCAAATGTCTTCAGGAACCTGCGACACGTTGTCGGTCTTCGGGTCGGGACCTTCCCGCGGGTGCGGGGAGCAGGACCTGATGGGCATCGACTGGCCCGTCAACCAGGGACCATCCCAGCAGGCGCGGGGAGCACCTGGCGAACGCCCCGATCGTCATGAGGACCATGGGGACCATCCCCCGTGGGCGCGGGGAGCAGAGGCAGTCACGCGCGGCAGTCTGGCAGGCGTAGGGACCATCCCCGCGAGTGCGGGGAGCAGACGAACTGCGGCTCCGGCGTCAGGAAGATGTTGGGACCATCCCCGCGGTCGCGGGGAGTAGACGACCTGGTCGACTTCCAAACGGTGTGTGGGTCGAGGACTTCATGCACGAAGCACTATCCCCGCGGGCGCGGGGAGCAGTCCACTCAGCCGGTCTTGCCGACGCCCCCCTTGGGAGCATCCCTGCGGGCGCGGAGAGCAGCTGAACTGTGGGTCGCGGGCCATCAGGTAGATGGGACCATCCCCGCGCGGGCGGGGAGCAGACCATCGTCCCACTTCCGAGCACCACGCAGGTGGGTCCATCCCCGCGCGGGGATGGGGAGCAGTCTCCGCCCCGCGAGAAGCGCTAGCCCCGGTCAGGACCATCCCCGAACCTTGTCACGACCTCACCAGCTACACCTCACACCCGCAAAATAACAAACGGCAGAGGGCAAAGACGCCATGTGACGGCAGACCGCGGAAAGGAATGCGATTTCGGCCATTCTCCAGATGCCGTCTGGCGCTGCCATCCAATCCCGGCTCACCCTCGGGATCCAGAAACCGGTTCGGAGGGGGATGCAGTGAAGGACAGTCCGAGTGCAGTGGAGATATTCGAACGCTTGTTACAGGATGTGGCTGTCTCCGCCGTGTCGAACGCAGCGTTGGTCGGGAGCGTCGACAAAGCAGCCCACGCCGATGACAAAAGGAGACAGAAGGAGCAACAGAAGAAGGCAGAAGAAGCAACGCGGGAAGGAAGGCCAACCCCGTCCGCCGCGCCAGCGGTCGAACTGCGTCGCAAACAGCAGCTTCGCGCCCTTCCTGACGGGGAACTGGCCACTTCCGTGGGACTGACGTACTTCGATGTGCTCCACCATCTCGCACGCGGCTTGTCGCTCACCCAGCGTGGAGCCGCGCGCGGATTGGCTGAACACTGGGGCAGCCTGAAGTACATCCAAGCCGTACAGGCGGCGAAAGGCTCACTCCTTTGGCTCTCCGCAGAGGGCAAGCGCACCGTGAAATACTACAAAACCTTGCAGTCCGACGAGTTGGGCCATGCGTTCGCCCTGGCCATCGCCGAACGCATCCTGCGCAACCGCTATCCGGATCACAGCGTCTCGATCATGCACTCGGACACAGTCCTGCGGGCCGGCTGGGCCCTGAACACCTCGGAGAGGGTACAAGGCCAGGACACTTCGAGTGTCGGGTACCGCTACCGCCCCCAGTATCTGGCAGAGGTGTGGAAGCCTTCACAGCCTTCCCTGGTCTTTCCGATCGCGTGCAAGGGCCATCACGGTGGCGCCACAGCTTCCTACGGGCAACTGGCCTCGTCAGCCGCCTACGTCGACGGCCTGCACATCGGCCCCTGGAATGAAACCCCTGGCTTCGTGTTCAGCACGGGCCTCCCCCTCGATGGACCCCTTGCCGTCTATGCGCTGCACGCGCAAGGAGACGGCGGGCGTCTGACCACGCCACCGGGGACGGACGCCGCCGAGATCGACATGAATCAGGCCATTCGACAGGCGAACCTCCTCCCCGGAATCCAGCGGCCTCACGACGTGGGCCGGGAGCTGCTTCCCGCACCCGGCTGCCAGGTACGGCCGGAGAACTTCCCATGGTTCGGCCGTGTACTCGCCCACACCGATGCCGCCGGCCTTACGGCCTTCGCCGGCGCGGGACGAGCCACTGCACAACTCCTCACCAAGCGACAGGGCAGCGAGTTCTTCAGAACCTTCGAGCACGCAGCCTCAGGCAGCGTCCAGGACATCGAACGCAAACTGCTGGACGATCACTTCGCCGGCACCGACCACGTCTTTCCGCCTCAACGGCGTACACGTAGAGGCGTTCTCCGGAGTCCAGATGGACCTCTTCCGTCGCGTGGCCAACACCGACAGCCCAGGCGTTCCGGGACGGGCAAACATCGCGGAACTGCGAAGCATGATCCACGCTCGTAGGAGCGCCTGGCCCCGCACCGGCTGGGACACCGAATGGGGCGGACCCGTCTCAATCCACCAAGATGGCACCGCGCTCGCCATCCGAACCGTGACGGTGGAGAAGACAGCACGTTGATTCACCCCCCGTGAGACCGACGCCCAGCTCCACGCAGCAGGGCATCCAAGACACCCCACGGCCCCCGCGAACAGACAGCAGGAAACTCAACCACCTCCACACCGCGGCACAGGTGAGGGAACAGCCAGCTGCCCTCGACCGGGCCACACCGCCAACGCCGCTCCATCCCCGCGCGGGCGGGGAGCAGGTGTACAGCCGGACCGCTTCCTCCAGCTCGGCGGGTCCGCCCCCGTGCGGGCGGGCCCATCCCCGCACGTGCGGGGAGCAGTTGACCTTGAAGGCCATCGCGGCCGCGCAAATGGGTCCATCCCCCGGGCGGTCGGGGAGCCGTGGCATCGGAAGACGCCCGAAGCGCGGGCTTAGGGTCCTTCCCCGCGTGGGCGGGGAGCGGTGCAACCCGTACCGCACGGACTCGAACGCACGACCGAGCCCCTCCCCTGCGCGCGAGGTAGCAGTTGAAGAGTGCGGTTTCATGATCCGTACGGGTTGGTGTACGGCTCCAGAGATCCACGGACCTCTGATTGAGCCGATTCCATGCGTCGCCCAGGTGCGTAGTAGCGGGCACGGGCGGCGCCGTGCGGGGCGAGCCATTCGCGGCGAACAAGTTCGCGCAGGTCGCGGATGGCCTGCTGATCCGACAGGTCCGCGTCCTGCTGGTACACCGTACGGCGCACCCGCGATCCCCAAAAGGCGGGCAGCAGGGCGTAGACGACACGTTCGTCCAGGCCATCGGCGGCGGACGCTTCCGCCAGGTGGGTCCAGGCCCGGGACAGCAGGTCAGTGCGGCGCTGGGCTTGTTGGGCCTGGCGGTGGTGGGCTTCGAGGCAGAACCGTACCCACGGGTGCGTGTCGCGGGTGGGATCCCAGCGCGGACCGCCGACCTGTTGCAGGACCCGGTAGTAGCCGTAGGTGTTCTGGCCGCGCCCCAGCCACTCCTCAATGGAAGAGAACTCCGGCGGCAGAACACCCTCACGGGCGAACACCAGCGTGGACAGCGACCGGGACATCCGCCCGTTGCCGTCCTTCCACGGGTGGATGTTGACCAGGTTCAGGTGCGCCATCGAGGCCCGCACATGCACGGGAACTTCCAGGTCGCCGTCGTTGAGCCACTCGATCAGCTCGCCCGTCAACGCCGGCACCTGCTCGTGATACGGAGCCGTGTATGCGGGGACCAGCGGATCGTCCGGACTGGTGACGAAGACCGGGCCGGCCCGCCATCGACCAGGCCGCTTGTCCAGATGGTGGCCCTGCAGCATGAAATGCAGCCCATTGAGAAGACCCGCGTCATACCGGAACCACTCCCCCGCGTCCGCCAGCGCCTGGATATATGTCATCGCACGCTGACAGCCCTCGAGCTCCACCCGGGTCCGGCCCTCAGTCTCTAGCGGCTCCTCCCCCGTCATCAGCGCTTCGACGTCCTCGACCGTCGCCGCATACCCCTCGATCGTGTTCGACCCGGCGATCGCCCGCGCGGTGAGATTACGCCGCAGCTGCCCCGACCAGCGAGGCTGCGCCCGCAGCGCATAACGCAGACGGGTGCGCATGTCCTCGATCTCAGCCAACACGCGCAGATCATCAGTGTCGAGCACCGGAGTTTTGTACAACATGACTCAATGACATCATGACTAGATTATCTAGTCAAACCGATGCTGCCCAAGCATGTTCCGCCGACAACGACGCCTTCCCGTCCCCAGCTCCCAAAGCGCGGGGAGCAGCCAGGACGGCCGCGATATCGGCCGGCCGAGGGGACGACCACGGCAACCCGCATGGGTCCGTCCCTACAGGCGCGGGGAGCAGAAAAGCCGCAACGCACTCGGCGTCCCCACGAGGGTCCATCTCCGCGCGAACGGCAAGCAGGTTGGTGCTGATGGCAGGCCGGACAGGTTGTCGGGTCCATCCCCACAGGCACGGGAGGCAACTGGCCGTCGTCACGCCCGCGGCCTTGGTCGCGGGTCCAGCCCGCAGGCGCGAGGAGCAGAGATTCGTAGTGGCGGCCGCACCGCGCATGTTGGGTCCATCCCCGCGCAGGCGGGGAGCAGACCTCCAACTTCCACTCCTGGCCCGTCTTCGTGGGTCCATCCCCGCAGGCGGCAGCGCCGCTGTGATCGGTGTGGGGTGGGCTGGACGGGTCCATCCCCGCGCGCGGGCAGGAAAAGGGTCTCGAAGCTGATGTCGACGCCGATGTGCTCGGGTCTATCCCCGCGCACCGGCGGGAAGCAGTTCTTGTACTTCGCGTTCGTCCAGAAGGCCGGTGGTCCAGCCCCGCGCAAGCGGGGAACAGAGCATGAACATCATGACGCAGGGCGACCCCTGGGGTCCATCCCCGCGCGGGCGGGGAGCAGTCTTGGTAGAGGGGCTTGTGCTGCTCGCGGATGGGTCCATCCCCGCACGTGCAGGGAGAAGCATGCACTCAGCGGCCTCGGCGACCGTGAGCTGGGTCCATCCCCGCGCGGGCGGGGAGCAGCTGGCGGTGCCCTGGAGATTTTTCTGGGGCCTGGGTCTATCCCCGCGCGGGCGGGGAGCAGAGTTGACCATCTGCACGTGGCTGGACCCGACCTTGGGTCCAGCCACGCGGGCGCGGGGAGCAGTGGTCCACCGCGCCGGACGCCAGGTCCATAGTGGGCCCATCCTCGCAGGCGCAGGGAGCAGCAGTGGGGGCAGACCACGAAGTTGTAGGCGATGGGTCCATCCCCGCAGGCGCGGGGAGCAGCGAGGGGAAGCGGCCCCCTTCTTGCCGAGGGGGTCCATCCCTGCGCAGGCGGGGAACAGAGGTGCGCGGGGTCGGTGTCCTGGACAAGCCGGGGTCCATTCCCGCGCTGGCGGGGAGCAGTACTTCCCCTGGTCTCTGGCGAAGAAGGGTCCGGGTCCAACCTCGCGCAGGCGAAGAGTAGTTGTAGGGCGACAGGCCGAACGGGTCGCTGAGGGGTCCATCCCCGCGCGAGCGGGGAGCAGACCTACGTCGGCTGCAAGGTCATCAGTGCCGAGGGTCCATCCCCGCGCGGGCGGGGAGCAGCACATGTCCTCGATGAACATGCGCACGCGCTTGGGTCCATCCCCGCGCGGGCGGGGGGCAAGATGGCGAGGTTGTTGTCCGCGCTCGCCGGTTGGCTCCATCCCCGCGGGTAGGGAGCAGACATTCGCCCGACCTGCGTGGTGCACGAGACGGGTCCATCCCTGCGCGGGTGAGCAACAGTTGATATCGTGGAGCAGGAGTTCCAGCATGTCGGGTCCATTACCGTGCGGGCGGCGCCGCCCCGTGCGCGCTGGATGGGGCTGTGTTGTCGCCGGCATCTCCCTGTGGATCGGATAGTCACAGGCGTCGTTGGAGTCATATGCCCGTCGCGCGCAAGTGCACCAGCACGTTGTTCCAGATGTGGGAGACGATGTCGGGTTCGACCTGGCTCATGACTGGTATGGCATGGTGCCAGCCAGCGGTGCTCATGGCCTGGCCGAGGAATCGGGCAGCCCAGCCCTCCTTGGCATCCGCAGGCGAGGTAACAGTCAAAGCCAGGTGCTGGGTAGTGCGGGTGAAGGGATCCGCTCGGGTCGGGTCCGGGCCGGGGAGTGGGCGGGCCGGAACGCGGGCAAGGTGCCAAGCTACTGCTGTGAGGGCGGCCGCACGCAGCCGTGGGTTCGCGGGGAGCGCGGCTATACGCTGGGCGGCCGTGATGTCACCTCGGACCGCATGGAGTATCGCCAGAGCAGCCGTCGGGAAGTGCGCAGGCCCGCGGTTTGCAAGGTCGGCGTCCAGCCAGCGCAGTTGATGTCCAGCGTCTTCGCCGGTGCTGATACGCATCAGGGCATACACCAGGAGTTCTTGGGGCTGCCACGTCTGCGGGCCGCCTTTGGTTACGCGGGCAAACGCCTCCTCCCTCACCTCGTCGAGCAGCGCCTTGGGCTGGCCTTCGAGGCGGATGGTGCCTGGGAGGAGTTCGGCGAGGCGAACCAGGAGCCCCTGACTACGGGGTGCTTTGCGGCTGGCGTGTAGCTCCTCGATCAGCGGTAGCAGCAGGTCGCCCGAGCGGCTCGGGTCACGTACGGCGAGTTCGGTGGCCACGGCGATGCGGGCCGCGCGGTCGGCCTTGCGCCACTCGGCCTTCTGGCTCCGGTCCGTCGGTGGCCTGTGCTGCTCGATGAGGTCCAGGGCGGATTCCGTCTGGCCCGCGCACGCCAAAGCCTGCGCGGCGAAAGCCCAGGTTCCGTCCGGAGCGGCCTGGGCCGCCGCTTCCACAGCCTTCTGCGCATGCGTGCGCGCATCGTTAAGCAGGCCCGCGTCGGCGTAGGCAAGAGCAACGGCGGCGCGGGTTCGTCTCCGGTCGGCCGGGTTCTGCGTGAGGTCGAGCAGCGCCTCGGCGTCCGCTGCGGCATCGGTCGATACGAGTGCGCCGGCAAGGTCCGGCAGCCAGCTCGGAGCGCGTCCCGTGTCCAGGCCAGCCGTTGGCAGGAGAGTCAACGCCTGCTCCAGGCAGCGCTCGGCTTCTCCGTCGTTGCCTTGGTCCGCCCATCGGTAGGCTTCCTCGGCCAGTCGCTCGCCGTGGGTGTCGTCCCCGTCCGGGCTCCGGGTCTCATCGGTCAGCTGGCTGGGACCGTGCTCCGATGCCGCGGGGAGTATCCCTTCCGTCCGTGCCAGCAGGTCCTCGATCCTTCGGGCTGGAGCCCCCACATCTGCCAGTGCCTGAGCGACTTGGGCGAGGGTGTGATGAAATTCGAACTCCACGAGGAAGGCGTCGGCCGACGACAAGGGCGCGTTGGCACCCTGGATTACAGACTCAATGTGTCGGCAGGCCGTATCGGCAAGGGCCTGTGCTTCCTGCGGCCTGGCCTGCGCGACGAACGAGGCCGCTGCCGCAAGAGCGGAGACGTTCTTCAGCAGGGGCGCCGCGTGCCAGAGGGTGTGGGCATGTCCCAGGGCACGGTCGTGAAGACGGTCCATTCGTTCGGCATCCGCTGCCGCGATGCTCTGCCAAAGTTGGACAGCTGCGGCTGCGGTGCCTCCCTCCCCACGTTCTTCCTCGACCAGGTGCTCAGCCTGCTCCTCCAGTTCATCCAAAAGTTCCGACGCAATCCCCGGACGGTGCGGGGCCAGGAGCCGGACGGCCGCGGCCCACGACTCGATCCGGGCCGAGCTCGACCCCTGGAGGGAGCGGAGCAGGTCCAGACCCTCCTGTTCCTGTCCTGTTGCCAGCAGAGCGAGCGCCGCCCGCCCCGCAGCTGCTTCCGCCGCGTCTGCGGCGTATCCAAAGCCCGCGGCCTCGCTGAGCGCCGTACGCGCCCACTGTGCCGCTTCCGCGGCCGCATCGGCGGCCTGGCCATGTTCGATGGTTGCCAACACGCGGGCCACGCCGGCCAAGTGTGTCGCCTTGTCCACGGGATGCCCCGCTGCCCGTGCCAGGGCCCTGGCCCGCCGGGCATCTCCCCACCGGGCGCACGTGCGGGCGACAGCGCTGGGAAGGGGCCGCACCCGCGCCAGGAGCAATTCCCGGGAAACCGACACCTGAGCGGCGGTGGACGGAGCCAGCGTACAGTCCGCACCGGTGGGTGGGTCGATCAGGTCCAGTTGGGCGAGGGCGACGTCGGGCCCGGAGCGTCGGGCGAGGCATAGCTGGCGGTGGGGGTCGAGCACCAGGTCCGCGAGGCGTTCGGCGCTCCCGCTGTTGCGCACGAGGTGGGTGTAGCCGGTGAGGAGGTAGTTCGGGGTGTCCTCCGGCCAGCCTTGCTGATGGTAGCCATCGGCCCATCGGTGCAAGCTCGCCCTGTACGCCGCGAGTTCGACCTGTCCGAGGGCCTCTTTAGCGGCCGCGTACAGCTCCTCGTGGGCCAGGATGAACGTCTGACGCCTGGCGTCGGCGTCGGCTTCCCTTCGCGCATCCAGCGGGAGGAGGTCCACACGGGTGGGGGCCAGGGAACGGCCTACGACGCTGCGGAGCCTTTGCTGCACCGCGTGCGGGGTGATGCCTACGAGTTCCGCCAGGTCCGCGCCGGTCAGGGCGCCCTGAGCACAGACGAGCAGGCCCAGCAGCCGTTGGCCGACGTCTGGATCGTTCAGCAGGGTGTTCAGCTCTTGCAGGGCCATGTCGCGGATGATCCGGGCGGCAGGTGAGTGGGCCAGCTGTCGGACGATGAGCGGGTTGCGGAGCGGATGGTCGGGGGCGAGTGCCATCGGAACACGCGGGTTGGGTCGCCCGGTGACGATGACGCGCATCCCGTGCGGTGGGTGCTTGGGCAGGAGGCCAGCGATGCCCGGCCCGTCCGCTCCCGCATCCGCGTCCTCGTCGAGCCCGTCGACGACCAGCAGCAGACGGCGGTGGCGTTGCGCGCAGGCGTGCGCCGCACGTTCGTACAACGAGGAGAGGTCGTGTTGCTCAATGTCTGCGGCGCGGGGGCGCCTCATGTCTGCGGCGGAAGCCAGCTGCTCTGCGACCATCCGTACGTAGTCCTCGCGGCGGTTGGTGCCCAGGCGGCCGACGATGAAGTAGTGCGCGACGTCGACCCCGGCAGGGATACGGCGGGAGACGAACCAGGCGAGCAGGGCGGTCTTGCCCGCCCAGGGGCCGGCCTGCAACCTCAGATACGCTGCAGCACCGTCAGGGGCGGTGGTGAAGGTCGTCAGCTCGGCCAGTTCCTCCTCACGCCCGACGAACTCGTAGGGAGCCACGTCGAGCAGGACCTGGGATTGGCCCTTCAACAGGTGCCCTGGTGACGCAGCATGGACGCGTGGTCCCCGGCCTCCCTGCCCGCTCTTGCTCACGGCCTGTGCGGCACGGAGCCGGGCCTGCCAGGCCGCCGCGCTCGCCCGGCGATGGTGCGGAGACCGCTGCTGTGCCCTCTCCTCCAGGAACGGGATCAGCACGCCCAGGACAAAGGCACCGGGACCCCCCTCCTGGGGCACCGCTTTGCCGTTGAGCCATGCGCTGAGGCTGGACTTCGACGCCTTGCCACCCGTGAGCTCAAGGAGACGTTCCTGCGTGAACTGAACTCCTCCGCCTGCCGCTCGGTACAGCTTCTTCAGATCCTGCGCGAAGTGCATTACCGGCCCGACAGGGCTTTGCCCACCGGCTGCGGAAGACTTCTCCGAACACAATTTCATCCCCTCCCTGACCTGCGGACATGTCGCTTGGCCGGGCCGCCGAACATCGCCGGATCCTTCCCTGAGGACGGATACCTGTGGAACTGCGCCCGGCGAGGAAGCCACCGGGCCCCGTCCCGAAGGAACCCACATGTCCGTTCTCCTGACCGTCCTGGAGACCGTGTCCCAGGATGCCGCCGCCCTCTCCGCCGCCACCGGCCTTGCCTACACCGTCACCGTCGTCACGGTGGCTGCGTCCTCCGTCCTCTTCCGTAGCCCGCAGCGCCGGCGCGACGCCCGCGCGACGCTGACGATCTTGATGCGTCACGGCGGTAAGCAGTGAGCGTGGTGGTGTTGGAACCGGCAGGACCGAAGGGCGTGCTCTCGGCCCTGCCGGGCCCCCCGCATACTCGGGGATCGTCCTCGTTGCAGTAGGAACGGAGGCTGCTTGGCTCCCGCGTACGCGGGAAGGTGGCCCTCCTCTGCCCGGAGCGGCACGCCGTCGCCGATGGGGTCGGCAGCTTCGCAGAACGTGGTCGGTTCCAGGCAGCGTGTCGGCGCCCCCCTGAAGAGGACCTCGGCGACGCCCCGGCCGGAGAGTTCGACCGGTTCCTGCGAACAGGAGCCGGCTCCTTCGGTGGGTACCTCACCGGGTCAAGATCAGTCCGCAGCTGTAGGCGCGGGCGTGGCCCAGGCCGTTGGACAGGGCGTTCACCAGGGTTTGCGGGTCAGTGACGGTCAGGGAGCCGCGGATCTCCGCACGGCCGATGCGCACGGACTTGTTGCGGTGGGCGCTGGACACGGTCGGCAGCATGCGGATTCCCAGGCTCTCGGTATCGGTGGTAGCACCGATGCGCACGCCACCGTCCTCGGCCGTGGCCGGCTCGCCGTCTGCTTGGAGGCGGCGGGCGAACCAGCGCTTGACGTGCTCCGGTGTGGTGTGGGCTGTGCGCGTGCCGCGGGGTCGTTCCTCAGCGGCCGCAGTACCCGCAGCCTTGCTGCGGGTACTGCGGGTGGGGTTGACGACAGCCCGGAAGCCCACGACCTCGCGTGCGGTGAAGGTGCGGTCGACGGTGATGATGTGGGGCGCCGTGGTGAAGGCCGCGCGCGGAATGCGGGCCCAGTCCCCCGGGATCCGGGATTGCACGACCAGGACGAGCGCGGCCGCCTTGAGATCTACCGACCAGGTCGACAGGACACCCATCTGGGAGCGGGCGTCGGGGTCTCCGTCCTCGACCCAGCCGCGGAACCCGCTCATGACGGTGCGGTGCATCTCGTGGGCGTCGACCAGCGACTTGGCGACGAGCGAGTGCCGGGCATCGAGGGAGAGCACCGAGTGGGTGGCCACAAAGCGGGCGGTGGAGGAGCGTGTGCGGTGCTCGCGGGGTGCGGAGTTCACGGGATGAGGTCCCAATCCGTGGCGGTCGGGGCGATGGTGACGCGCATGCGGGTCTCCCAGCGGGTGGCATGGGACCGGTGGGCCGGATCGAAACTGACCGGTTGGTCATTGACCGGTGTGGCCCCCCGCGCGCCGGGCGCCGCCTGGATCCAGGCCCAGGGCCGGCGGCCCGAGGTATCGGGGCCGTACGGCCCGGGCAGCAGGCGCTTGGCCGCGAAGGCGTCGCCGACTGTGCCGGGCACGATCTCCGCTGCCAGGGTCCCGGAGGGCGGGCAGGATTTCCGGCCGAGCCAGAGCAGTTGCTTCGGGTGTTCCAGGGCGTGCCCGATCTCCTCCAGCAGGGCCTGGTCCGCGTACTGCAGGCCGACGAGGAACGCCGCATCCGACAGGTACCAGCGCTCGGTGATCATCGCCCGGCGGGAGAGCTCTCCCGATACCAGGGTTCCTGAGACGGGGTCTGCCGCGATCTTCTTCGGCGCCCCGTACCAGCCGGCCAGCTCGTGATGGCCGAAGCCGGGGCCGTCGGCCGCTTCCATGCTCTTGGCCACGGTGGCCGCCCTGCGGTGATCGGTGATGATGTCCCGTGGCCGCAGCGGAAACCGGCCGGCACCCACGGTGTGGTAGTCCCGCACGGGGGTGCCCGGATGGTCGGCCCGGACCCCGAAGACGAGCCCGGCGAGATCGTCCACCGGGTCGGTCCGGTCCCGGCCCAGAGCTGCCGCACAGAGGCCGACGACGGCAGACTTGGTGGGACGGGTGTGAGTGTCGCGATGGGAGAACCGGGACGCCATACCCCATGACTGCAGCGGAGCGGCGAGCCGAACCAGCAGGACGTAGCTCACGCCGTCAGCTCCTCAGCTGAACTCACAGCCGTCGCGCCGAGGTCTTTAAGGGTGCTGAGGAGTTCGTCGATCTGCGGGTCGTAGGTAAGGACACGGCCGGCAGTGATGTCAGGCCGGCGCCCGCTGACGAAGGTGTGGTGCCTCAGCAGTCGCCTGACCGCTGCGGGCCCGGCCGGCCCCTCGCCCCCCTTGCCGTCCTGCGTCGGCGGCCGCTCATCAATCGGGGCCTGGAAGGCAGCACCGTAGTTGTACGGCCGCTCGCCTTCGAAGGCCAGAACCAGAGCCGGCAGCGACCCGGTGGACGCCGTCGAGTTCTTCTTCGCCTCGGGAAAGGCGTCGACGAAGGCGTTGACGAACTCCGCCTCGGCCGCGACCGACGCCTCCTCGGCGTCCTCTACGCTCATCCCGGCGGCGCGGAGATTGTTCCGCAGCCGCACACGGTCGAGCACGGCGTGCCGATAAAAGGTGCCGGTGATCAGCGACTGGTAGCCGGTCATACCGGCCCCGGCGTCGTCGGCGGCGTCGAGGAAGTCCAGAGCGTTCTTCTTCCGGTCCAGCTTCGCGTCGTCGGCGGCGGCGTAGAAATCGTCCACCTGCTCGGCCTCGTGCACGGTGAAGGCATGACTGCTCTGCACGGCACCGTCAACGTTCGGGGAATCGGCGATCTCGGCAAGGAAGCGCCCGTACAAGGCAATGTCGATGGCGTCGCGCGGGGCCAGCGCGGTCAGGACCGCGGTACGGGTCGCGGCGGGAAGCGCCGGCAGTTTGGCATCGGCGGTGGTGGCGGAGCTCTCACCCGGCTCATCCGCGTCGGCGCCTTCCGTATCGGCGCCATTGGCGCCCTTACGCCCGCCCTTCTTGCCCTTGGCCGCAGCCGCCGCCTGCGCAGCCAGGTACTCCTGCGTCCAGGCACGCAGTGCCTCGCCCTGCTCGTGCACATGGGCCGCAATGCGCGCACCGGCATCGGACGGGGCGAAGAGCAGAACCTTGGTCAAGTTCGCCACCGTCTTCTTCGCAGGGTCACCGAACTTCAGACCGGTTGCCTCGATGACCGCGCGAGCCGTCCGCACGGCCTCATCGTGATCCCAACCGTGGGCGGAGGCCAGTTCCCGGCCGGTGGTCAGCGCCCATTCGCGGGTACGGACCCCGGTACTGCGGCCGGCCAGCGCGCCGACGCCGGCATTGGCGCGGTCCCGGGTGTGGACCCGCTCGGCCCGACGGCGCGCCTGGCTGGTGATCATGTGCCGCTCGGTACCGCCGTACACGATGGATTTCGGGGAGCCGTTCTCGTCGCGTACGGGCAGCACGGCGACCAGGGTCTCCAGCAGGTGCAGGGACAGGAACTGGCGACCGGTGCGGGGGGCATTACTGGTCACGTGGTGGAGCCCTTCTGGGTCGTGTCGGCGGCAGTGGGCGTGCTGGTCCGGGTCCGGCCGGCCCGGGAAGCGGGCATGTGGAAGGCCACCGCCCACTCGTAGGAGACGCGGGCGCCGCGCTCGTGCCACCGGCTGAGGTCGTCGGCCAGGCGGGCCCAGGACGGCGGCTGCTGGTCGCAGGCCCGCAGGCGGGCCACGGCGTGCTGCAGGTGGCGCCACGGGATGCGGCGGCTGGAGACGATGCGGTCGACGAGGCGCGCGGCACCCGGGTCATCCGGTCCCCGACCGACGGCGCTGCCGATGCGGCGGGCGGCCTCACCCAGGCTCCCGTACCCGTGCAAAGGCTTGCCCCGGCCCTGGTGGTAGATCGCGAACAGGAACGCGACCTGCTCGTAGACCTCGCGTTGCTGCTCGGTCGGGCTGAACCAAATGGCCCGGTAGTGGGGCTCCTTGCGGACGCGCGGGCGCCGCAGTTCGGCAAGACTTCCGTAGTCATGGTTGTGCACGAGGCTGGTAAGCCAGGCGCTCAGCGCGACGCTGCTCTCGCTGGCCTGTGGGCCGGTGGTGGACTGGGCGTGGGTGGTCATGCCCGCTCCCCTCGCAGTTCGGCCGGGGCTTTGGACAGCGCCAGCTCATCGTCGAAGCGCCGCAGCGCAGCGGCCCGTGTCTTGGCTCCCTGCGAGTTCCTCGGCAGCGAGTCCAGACACTCGGTGAGAAACCGGCGTGCCGCCGCGGACACGGTGGCCGCGAAGTCCAGGAGGCACTCCTGGACGGGCTCGCCAATGGTGGTGTCGTCCATCAACAAGTCGAACGGCTCCCGGGTTGCCGCCCAGTGCTGGCCGCGGGCATCGAAGCGGTCGATCTGGCCCGGCTTGTCAGTCGGCTTGGGGTTCGGGTAGGCGACTGTCCACGCCGCGTACGCCGCCTTGTACAAGGCGGCCGCCACAAATTCGGCGATCTCCGAGCCCCGGAACGAAGCGTGGTAGAGCCTGGCCTCCAGACCCGGAGCGAACGGGAACGTACCGTCGACCCACGCGATGGCCGTGGTTTGTTTGGCCACCAGTCCAACCGTCCACAACTCAATGCGGCGCGCCGGCTGCTGGCCGCGCTCGGGAGCCACATCCTCTGCCGGGAACAGGGCGAGCCGCCGGTACAAAGTGGCGCCATCGTTCACCGGCCCGGAGGACCGGGCCTTGTCCACCGCGGCATAAAGGGCGTGGGCCTCACGCCACACCGCGCGGGTCGCCGAAGCCCACAGCGGCTTGACGGTCCCATCCACTTTCGTGGCATACACGGCATCCTGCAGGTGCTCCTCCCCCAACGCCAGCAGTTCGCCCGCACCGACCAGGACCCGGTCCACCGCATCCCCGTCAGGAGTCGGGCGCAACAGCACCGACCGACCGAGATAGCTGTGCAGGTCCGCCGGGCCGCTCACCGTTCGGCCGGCGGGCTTACTCGTGAAGCCCCGACGCTCCTTGCCTGTCGTCCAGGACAGGTTCATCTCGCCGGGCGGCCCGGACACTGGGGCAAGGTTCAGGCGCAGGGTCTCGCCGAGGGTGGCGCCCAGTGCGACAACGCGGATCCGGGTGCCGAGCCGGGTGGCGGCGAGGTTGGTCAGGGTCGCACCCAGCGTCGCCTTCCCGGAGATCCGGGCGCGGCCGGCCGGCCCGTACACGTGCTGGGTGAGCATGGCCCGAAAAGCCTGCGCCGCAGGCAACGGACGCGAATGCTCCAGGTGATGATGGTCGAAGAACTGGTTGTAGTCACCGACCCGCTCGATCACCAGCTGCGCTGGGCCAGCCCCGTGCTCGTCGAGGAAAGGGGCCAACAGAGCGTTCTGCCCCAGTGGCCGAGCAGGATCGAACAGGTCCCACACCTCGCCCTCGGGGCGCTGCGCGAGCCACGTGGCAGCAGGCTGCAGAGCGTGCTCCTCATCCACCCACGCGGGCCACTCGGCGGCAGACGCCGGATAGACACCCGCGGCGTAGCAGATCGCCAGCAGGAACTCGATGACCGCGACCTTCTCCCCCGGCGTCGGCCCCTCGACGGTCCGCAGCCCGTCGGCATCGTGCAGGATGTCGACGAGGCTCAGCTCCACGAGCCGATCATCGAGGGTGAGAGCCGGAATACACGGTGCTTGGCGGGGATCCCATCGAGGGCGTATCGCCCCGGGGCGAGGGGTGGCTAATTCAGCCAAGTTGCATCGTCTGCTCTCTACTCATAACGGCTCCGGCAACGAGGCAGCACGGTAGCAAGCGAACGATGGCCAGCATCACAGCTTCGCAAAACACCAACCAGCGCTACTCCTGTTCGAGTTCAACGCGACACCACCGAGTGCACGTTGCGCTCACGGGAACCATCCCGCCCGCCCGGACTTGACTCGTCGTGGGCACCGTGTCCACCGAGATCATCGCAACAGGTCCTTGGCAATCTCGCCGAAACGAAGCTCTCCCCCGCAACTGCAGGGATGCCGCCATCGCGGAGGTCAGTTGACAAACGCGGCATGGGCGTAGATCGCAGCAGGTCTATCCCCGCGCGGGCGGCGAGCAGTCGAAGGACATCCTTCTCGTGCATCGCCTCCTAACCCCTCGAGCACCACCTCAAGGACCGCGTCGGCCCGAGCCCCGACCCAAACATCCTCAACCCCCTCCGCCCCCGACGCCTCCTCATCAGCATCCAGCTCCTCGGACAGCGACTTCGACTGCTCTTACACCGATCTGGCCCCATCGACCTCCTGATCCAGCGCCGCGGCCACCTGCACCGCTACGCCAGCAACCACGCTGGTCGCCCCATGTGATGCATCGACTCCCGCATGGCGGTGCTGTGGCATCCCGCCCCCGTACGGGTCTCGCCCTCGTCAACCACCCAACTCCGGCGCGGAGATGCCCGCAGGCAACTGGGACGGCCTGATCAACCCCCTGCACACTCGCCGCATCCTGGAAACCCCCCATCGGGGGGCACCTTCGCTCCAGGGGGGAGCAGCGCCGCACCCTTCACAACTGGACCTCCCAGCCAGGTTCAGCTGGTGGAGAGTAGATTACGGAGTCTCACGTCGCCGGAGCACTGACGGATCCATCCTCACCTACAAGGAATTCGCACACTTCCCCATATCGCTTGACACGGTGGGGCCATCCCCGCGTGGGCGGGGAGAGAACCTGAGGGCCTGTGTGTGATCAACCCCTCTGTGGGTTCATCCCTGTTGCAACAGGGTTGGTGCCGGCTCAAGGCCAATGGTTGCCGCTATCCTCTTAGGTGCCTCCTCACAGACCGCTACGGCCCGAATGCCTTGACACTCGGCGGCAAGACATTGGCCGTGGCCCAAGGCGGTCTCTCCCGGCACTTCCGATGCCGGGAGAGACTTCTTCACCTCATGAGACGTGAGACCGCAGCCGTCATAACGATCTCGATCGTCAACCAGATCATGCGGCCGCTGTGTCCCCGAAACCACCTCCTTCCTTCAACTATGCGTGTCCGAAGCCAGCTCCATAAGTGCTCGCTCACTCGCAATCCTCCTGCGCTCCGTGCCCTGGAGTGTGTCCAGAACACGGGACAGCGGGAGGCGCCCTGGACGCCGCGACACCCAGATTGTGACAGGCATGGGTGCGGCACGCCGTCGGACCGGGGAGTCAGAACCCTCATATTAACCCCTCTGTGTTGTGGTTGAACGCTCCAAGCAGGCGAGTTGACCGCCAATTCGGATCTTTGTTCTGTGCGATCAGAGTGATTAATGGCCAGTCATAGCGAACGGCCAGGTGCCCGGCTGAGGTGCTTTCACAGGCAGACGCGAGGACGCCACAGGAGGGCCCGTCTCCGCGCGGGCGGGGAGCAGCCGAACTTCTTCGCGTAGAGGATCACCTCGTCGGGTCCATCCCCGCGCAGGCGGGGAGCACAGGTTCGACACGCCCGAGGGCGGGCCGAACGAAGGGTCTATCCCCACGCCGACGAGGAGTAGCGATCGCCTCGCTTCCGGCAGAGTCCGGAACAGGGTGCATCACGACGCCGAGGGGGGCGCAAATCCGGCAAGCTCTACCTTCGTGAAGTTGGGTCCACCCCCGCGCGGCAGGGGGCAGAACGACGTCTAGACCGACGACTTCATGCACGATGATCCATCCCCACGGGCGCAGGGAGCAGACCCACTTGAGCAGTCCCTCGGGGTCGAAGACGGGTCCATCCCCGCAGGCGCGGAGGGCAGGGGCATTGGGCGGCCGAGGTCAGCCACTGCTTAGGTCTATCCCCGCGCGGGCGGGGAGCAGCTCGGAGAACTTGACGCCTTCGACCATGCGAGTGGGTCCATCCCCCCGCGGGCGGGCAGCAGGTACGGTGGCGCGGCGAACACCCCAGCATCGTGGATCCATCCCCGCAGGCGTGGGGAGCAGCAGGTCCCGGGAGCGCACATGCTCCAGGTGGTAGGCCCATCCCCGCAGGCGCGGGGAGCGGATCGGCAGGGACCACTGGAAAATCCCGCTGCCGGGTCCATCCCCGCAGGCGCGGAGCGCAGTTGACGTCGATGCCGCCACCGCGACCGGGCGGGGATCCATCCCCGCAGGCGCGCGGAGCAGCACCAGGGCGGTCGCGTCCTGGACCACCCCCTGGGGTCCATCCCCACGCGGGCGGGGAGCAGTCGGCCCATGATTCGCTACAACTCCACTGGATGGGTCCATCCCCGCGGGGCGGGGAGCAGCCTTGCCAAGGGGCAGCCCCGACTTCAGGACAGGTCCATCCCCGCGCTGGCGGGGAGCAATTCGTGAGAAGTCCCGGTAATAGCGATCCCTAGGTCCATTGTCACCCGCTGGAAGTGGCTCACGGTTAAAGCGTCGCCGACACCCGCGCGGGCGGGAAGCAGCGTCCTGCCGAACGTCGCATCGTGGAAGCCCTGGGCCCCTTACCGCGCGGGCAGGGAGCAACTGCGGTCGGCGGCCGTATCAACCGCCATGCCGGGTCCATCCCCGCGCGAGCTGGCAGCAGTTCGGGTCGTCGCGGTTGTACCCGCCCCGCTTGGGTCCATCCCTGCGAGTGTGGGGAGAGGCCAGGACGTCTGGGTCGCCGAGCCCGGCATGGGGTCCATCCCCGCGGGCGGGGAGCAGATCGACCTCTGCGGTGAGCTCGGCCTTCTTGGAGGTCCACCCCCAGGCGGGCGGGGAGCAGAATGTCCGGCTGAACGCCCCTTGCACGGGTGGAGTCCATCCCCACGCAGTTGGGAAGCAGCCGATCCACGTCGACTTGCCCAGATTCACGCCGAGTACACATCCGCACTGGCGGGGAGCAGCGCCTCGACGGTCCACTCCTGGCCGGTCTTGGTAGGTCCATCGCCGCGCGCGGGGAGCACGAGTTCAGTTCACCGCCAATGTTGCCGGTGCCGGGTCCATCCCCGCGCTGGCGACGAGCAACCGCGGTCCGATTTGACGGACCGCACATTGTCGGCTCCGTTCCCCTACCGACTGAGAGTACCCGGCCAGGTCTTCTGGCGAGTGGGCCCTCACGGGTCCATCCCGCAGCAAGCGGGAAGTAGACGATCTCCTGCGCGTTGGGCTCGAAGTACCAGGGGCCATCCCCGCGCGGGCGGGGAGCGGGAGCAGCAGTCCATCTTCTGATCGTGGAAAACGGTCTGGGGTTCATCCTGGCGCGGGCGGGGAGCAGACATCGGTCCCCGGCACCGTCATAGCCAGCCTGGGTCCATCCCGGCGCGGGCGAGGAGCAGGGCACGTTCCTCGCACCGACAAAATTCCCCGAGGGTTCATCCCCGCGCGGGCGAGGAGCAGCTGGGGCGCATGATCCTGATGACGTGCTCGCCGGGTCTATCCCCGCGCATGCGGGGAGCGTACAGGTCGATGGCGGCCAGGTAGATGGTGCAGGGTCCATCCCCGCGGCTCGGGCGAGGAGCAGCGGTCGAGGTCCTCCAGCCGCAGCCAGTAAATGAGTCCGTTCTCGCGCGGGCGGGAACAGAGCAGTGCACCGACCGTCACGTGCATCCGGGAGGGTCCATCCCCGACCGAGCGGGGAGCAGCGTTTCGACACGGCCAAGGCAGGCCGAACGAAGGGGCCATCCCCGCGCAGGCGGGAAGCAGTGGGCAGGTTTCCCGGCGTTGCCGCCGGCCCGGCGTCCAACCCTGCTGCGCGGGGAAGCTGATCCTGCCCGACGGGGTTCGACGCCCTGGGCACATCCCCGCAGGCGCGGGGAGCAGTGGCCTTCCTTGCCCTTTTCGCGGATCTCGTGGGGTCCATCCCTGCGGGTGCGGGGAGCAGACCTGGCACGTATACCGCGTCGGGTTCGTCACGGTTCCATCCCCGCGCGTGCGGGGAGCAAATCGGCTTTCCGTCGAACCCGAAGACCACCGGGGGCCCATCCCCGCGCCTGGAGGGAGCAGCGTTCCAGCACGGCAAGCTCGTTTCCTCGCGAGGGTCCATCCCCGCAGACGGGGAGCAGATCTCGTGCTCGCCGGTTTCCAGACGCATCTCGGGTCCATCCCCGCGGGCGCGGGGAGCAGCCGGATAACACCACCGGGGCTGCTGCATCCCGAGTCCATCCCCCCGCGAGCGGGGGAGCAGTTGTAGGTGCCGTGCGTGGCGCCTCCCTGGAGGGGTCCATCCCCGCGCAGGCGGGGAGCAGCGGGTGATGATGTCCAGGCAGAGGTGATGGCGGGGCCCATCCCCGCGCGGACAGGGAGCATGCGGTGGCGCCCGTGCGAATCATTTGGATGGCGGGCCCATCCCCGCGTGGCCGGGGAGCAAGCGAGGAAGTCCGCGCCCATGAAACTCTGCGTAGGCCCATCCCCGCGCGGGCGGGGAGCAGGCGGGCTGGTCCGTGGACGCAGTCGAAGCCTGGGGTCCATCCCCGCGCGCGCGGGGATCAGCCAATCCCCACCGTGCGGGAAGTCCGCTGCTGGGGAGCGGCGTTCTGCGAGCCGTTCCCAAACCTCGCACCTTGCCGGTGCTCGCTTCGCCGAGACCCGCGCGGGTGGGGAGCGGGCACTTGGCGATCTCCCGGTAGTCGCGTTCCACCACCGTCACGAGGCGCAGTGTCCCCGCGCTGGACCCGTCTGCCCCACCGGTCGCGTCCCGTCAACCACCGCGCTCCTTTGCGAAGTTCACCTCTATGGTGCTGTGCTGCCCTATTCTCGGCTGTTATGGGGACTTCGGGGGATGCTTTCGGCAAGTATCAGCGACCCACTGCGTACTCGAAGGTGCCACCTGTCTTCGACGACGTGACTCGGGACGCCTGCATGGTGGTGCCGGGCATTATGGGCAGCGCCTTGACTGATACCGCGACCGGGACGCGGTTGTGGGGTGGTGACCTGCGGATGCTCACCGACCGCTTGATCGGCAAGGGGTTCCTGGGCGCTCTGCACGCCGCTCCTCAGGAACAGGCGGCCGACGCAGAGACCGCTCGGCATCGTCCCCTGACCCGGATCGAGGCCACGGGGCTGCTCACGAAACCGTGGTGGTTGCCGGTATTCGAAGGCCTGGAGCCCTATACCGACCTCACCACCACGTTGTACGCGGTGACCCTGGACTCCGACGCGGTGGCCCCGTTCCCGTACGACTGGCGTCTGGCCGTCGCCTACAACGGCGCCCTCCTGGCCCGCGCGGCCCGCGAGCACCTGACCAGGTGGCGGGAGGCGGTGGCCGCCCGGCCGCAGTGGCGCGCCGCAGGCCATGAGCAGCCGCGGCTGGTATTCGCCGCCCACTCCATGGGTGGCCTCGTGGTACGCGCGGCCCTGGAACAAGATCCGAACCTTGCCGCCGACACCCGGACGGTGATCACCATCGGCACCCCGTTCCTGGGTTCCTCCAAGGCCGTCCTCGCCCTGAATATGCTGCACGCCGAACGCAAGCCGGCGTGGCTTCTGCGTCATGTCCACAACATGGCGGCGACCTTGCCGGGGGTCCACGATCTGCTGCCTGGCTACCGCTGCTTCGACCGCGGTCTCGACGTCGACCGCCTCTCTGCCGCGGATGTCGCCCGTTTCGGCGGCAACGAGCACTTGGCCACTCGCTCCCTCGATGTCCTCGAGCGTTACCGCGAGGACGGGTTCACCCTGCCGGGACACCGCGCGATCGTCGGCGAGGCCCAAGCCACCGTGCAGAGCCTGGACGAGGACCCGAACGCCAGCCAAGCGGTCGCTGTTGGCCGCCACCACGCCTTCCGCATCGACCGTGACCACAACGTCGTGCGCGATGCGAACGGCATCCCCGCCCGGTTCAACAGTTACGGCGACGGCACCGTGCACCAACCCTCCGCCCAGGTCGGCACCCGGGCCATCCACTACGTCTTCGGCCAGCACGGCGCACTGCCACGCCACGACGAGGTCCTGCGCCAGGTCAAACGCATCGTCCTGGAGCGCGATACCTCCCTGGGCGCTCACCTCGGCAGCGGGGACGGCCCCGGGTTGACGACCCCCAACCTCGGCGGAACCGTCGGCCAGGACCTCACCATTCAGGTCACGGGTCGCGACACCCCCGCCGGCGTCAGCCTCACCACCACCAGCGCTACCTCCGGCAGGCCCGGCCCGCCACTGCGGCTCGGCCGCAGCGCCGACGACCCAGATCAGACGCTCTCCGCCCGGTTCACCCCCGACTCCCCGGACCTGTACCGAGTGGTACTGGACACCGGCAGCGACGCCCCCATCACCCAGCTCATCCTCGTCAGCCCACCCGACGCCTGAGCCCGGCCGTCGACCATGACCACCCATTCCCCGAGCCACCCAGCGCAGGACACCGCGCGCCGACCCGCTCTCGCTGACTCCGGCGACGGTGCGCTGGAGCTGCTTCCGGTGAACTTCACCTCCTACGAGCACCACCCGGATCTGGATACCGACCCGCAGGTGCAGGCCATCGCCGACCTGCTCGCCCCGTATGGCGCCCGACTCAACCCTTGGGATCTTGCGTCTGAGAAGCGGGACATCCAGGCCGTCCACGACCGGCTCAGTGCTTGGTCGACCCCTCCGGCGCCGCCTCGCAGCGGTAACACGCTGCTTTACTGGGTCGGCCACGGATCGGCCAACCACCGCGAGGCCGTCCTCGCCCACCACCGCACGCCGGGCTCGATGGACTACGGCGTCGCCCCGCTCGACATCGCCCGCGCCATCGGCAATCGTCAGATCCACCCTGACTCCGAGGACAGCTGGGCGATCATCGTCCTTGACGCTTGTCGCTCCCGGCGCTTCGCCCAACTCGTGCACGCGGAACTTCTCATGGGCCACAGCGACGCCCAGGGCTACTTGCTGCTGTCCACCGCCGCGCAAGGGGCCGCCGAGCTCGGCTCCTTCACCCGTGCCCTCGAACGCGCGCTTACCGTCACCTTCCGCGGGCAGCCATCCATCGGCTTGGCCACGCTAGGCGCCGAACTCGCCCGCCATCTTGGCGACTGCTACCGGGGCGACACCGTCGTCGACCAACGCCACCAACTCGTGCGCATGGTCCCGGACATCGCCACCACCGTTTCCGCGCCCCTGGACCAGCTGGCCGAACTCCAAGCGGTCATCGACCAGCTCCCCACCGACGAACAACGCCACTTCATCCCCAAGGCCTCTGGCGCCGAACTCGGCGAACTTGCCTGGTACTTTCACGGCCGCACCCTCGAACGCGACCGCATCCTCCACTGGCTCACCACCGCCACACATGGCGTCCTAGTGATCACCGGCAGCGCAGGCGCCGGGAAATCCGCGCTCTTAGGACACGTCCTCCTGCACACCCGCACCCAACTCCGCGACATCCTCGTCCGCCACGGCCATCTGCAGCCGCTACCGGACGGAACCCCCCAGCCCGACGACCCCTTCGACCTCGTCACCCACCTCGCCGGCCTCACCCTCTCCCGTACCATTCAGCTCATCGCCCACGCCGCCGACCTGGCAGAAATTGCCCAGGAAGCCGCTGACGGCGCACCACCTGCCGTCCTCACGAACCGACTGATCGACTGCCTGCGCACCCGACAGGCTCCCTTCACGCTCCTGCTCGATGCTCTCGACGAAGCCGAGCAGCCGCTCACCATTGCTCACCTCCTCCTGCGCCCCCTCGCAACCCTGCCCGGTGTCCGCATCATCGTCGGCACCCGCCGCTCCACCCACGAAGGCCCCGACATCCCTGCGCCGCCCGACAACAACATCCTCGCCGCCCTCGCCTCTCACTCACTCACAGAGCCGGCCGACCCCACCGACACCCGCGTGCAACACATCGAGGTAAGCCAGGACCGGGAGGCGTTCGCCGGATACCTGCGCGCCAAACTCAGCGCAGCCCAACGACAGGGCACATTCACCGCAGACGGCGAACTCATCGCTGCAGCAGTCCTGCGCCTCGCCAGCGATCACGAAGCCGGCGACGCGCCTCAGCAATTCCTCTACATCCGCCTCGCCGCACACGAACTCCTCCGCGACCCCGGCCTCATCGCAGACCCCACCCCCCTCATCGGCCAGACCCACCGCCAGCTCTTCACCCGCGCCCTCGACCGCCTCCACCGCACCAACCCCGCCTACACACCCCTGCTTCGCACCCTGGGCCTCGCCCAAGGCCGCGGGATCCCCGACCAAGCCGGCATCTGGGCCCATGCCGCCAACGCCCTCGTCCCCGCCACCGCCACCGCCACCGCCACCGCCACCGCCACCGCCACCGGCGGTGATATCCCGGCTCTCCTCCATGACGCCGCGCCCTACCTCGCACTCGACCAAGAACACGACCAGACGGTCTACCGCCTCGCTCACCGCACCTTCACTGAACACTTCACCGCCGCAGCGAGCAGCGCTGAGGATCACGCCACCATCTGCACCACCCTCTCCCGGCACGCCCAACACGCTATCGACACCCCATCCGATGAGACGGACCCGCCGACCTCACCGGACATCAACCCCTACATCCGCCATCACCTCGCCGCACACGCACACCTCGGCGCCACCGCCGGCGCCTTCCACACCCTCGCCGACCACCCCCAGGTGCTGGACACCCTTGACCTCACCAGCATCACCAGCGCCGCCCTCAGCCATGGCCTCCGCACACAGGAACTGCCACCGGCCATCGCCGGGACCGTCCTGCTCCAACACCACGCCCGTCACAACACCGCACCTGACGAACCGCCAAACCACGCCCCCGACGGATGGCGCCAATGGTGGCGTCGACTCGGCGCTACCTACATCCAAGGAACGCCACCCCCGGTCGAGCCATGCCCCCATTCCGCACGTGGACCTCAGGCCACCGTCCTCAGCGGGGTCGTCCAACGCCGCCAACTGCACCTTCAATTCACCGGCCACACCGGCGGGGTGAATGCGCTCGCGGTGTTCCCCGCACCGGACGGCACTCCCCGCCTGGCCACCGGCGGCTTCGACGGGGCAGTACGGCTGTGGGAGCCGGCAGCCGGAGTGCAGGTCGGCGAACCCCTGAACGGCCACCGCGGATGGGTGACTGCGGTGGCGGTGTTCCCCGCACCGGACGGCACTCCCCGCCTGGCCACCGGCGGCTTCGACGGGTCAGTACGGCTGTGGGACCCGGCAGCCGGAGTGCAGGTCGGCGAACCCCTGAACGGCCACCGCGGATGGGTGACTGCGGTGGCGGTGTTCCCCGCACCGGACGGCACTCCCCGCCTGGCCACCGGCGGCGAGGACGGGTCAGTACGGCTGTGGGACCCGGCAGCCAGAGTGCAGGTCGGCGAAACCCTCACCGGCCACGACGGCTCAGTGACCGCGGTAGCGGTGTTCCCCGCACCGGACGGCACCCCCCGCCTAGCCACCGGCGGCAGGGACGGGTCAGTGCGGATGTGGGATCCCGTAGCCGGGACCCAAGTCCCCGCTCCCCTAACACACCATACCGACGGAGTGCGGGCGGTGGCGGCCTTCACCGCACCGGACGGCTCCCCCCGCCTCGCCACCGGCAGCAGCGACGCGTCAGTGTGGGTGTGGGACCCGGTAACTGGGGATCAGGTCGGCGCTCCCCTGACCGGCTACAACGGGGGGGTGTGGGCGGTGGTGGTGTTCACCGCCTCTGACGGCACCCCCCGCCTGGCAACCGGCGGCAGCGACGGGTCCGTGCGGGTGTGGGACCCGGTAGCCGGGATCCAGATTGGGGCAGCGCTGACCGGCCACACCCGCGGGGCGACCGCGGTGGCGGCGTTCACCGCCTCAGACGGCACCCCCCGCCTGGCAACCGGCGGCTTCGATGTATCGGTGCGGGTGTGGGACCCGGTCGCCGTGGTCCAGGTTGGGGCAGCACCGACCGGCCACGACGGGGCGGTGACCGCGGTGGCGCTGTTCACTGCCTCAGACGGCACCCCCCGCCTGGCAACCGGCGGCGAGGACGGGTCAGTTCGGATATGGGACCCGGCAACCGGAACCCAGGTCGGCGAACCCCTCACCAGTCACACCTTCGGGGCGAATGCGGTGGCGGTATTCACCGCACAGGACGGCACCCCCCGCCTGGCCACCGGCGGCGGCGACGGGTCCGTGCGGGTGTGGGACCCGGCAGCCGGGATCCAGATCGGTGATGCCCTGACCAGCCACAACGGCACGGTGACTGCGGTGGTGGCGTTCACCGCACCGGACGGCACCCCCCGCCTGGCAACCAGTGGCGAGGACGGGTCTGTGCGGATATGGGACCCGGCAGCCGGAGTCCAGGTCGGCCCAACCCTCACAAGCCAAAATAGCGAGGTGAACGCGCTGGCGGTGTTCACCGCACCGGACGGCACCCCCCGCCTGGCAACCGGCGGCTTCGACGGGTCGGTGCGGGTGTGGGACCCGGTAGTGGGAGTCCAGATCGGTAAAACCCTCACTGGCCGCAAAAGCGTGGTGAACGCGGTGGCGGTGTTCACCGCATCGGACGGTACCCCCCGCCTGGCAACCGGCACCGAAGACGGCTCGGTGCGCGTGTGGGACCCGGTAGCCGGGGTCCAGATCGGCGAATCTCTGACCGGTCATATCGACGGAGTGAGGGCGGTGGCAGCGCTCACCGCGCCCGACGGCACCCCCCGCATCGCCACCGGCGGCTACGACGGGTCAGTTCGGATCTGGGACCCACGAACGCGAACATCACAATCGCTGCCACTGGAAGCAGAAATTGTCGCACTGGCAGTGGGCCACGACATGCTCGCTGTGGGCTGCACCGCAGGCCACTTGGTCCTGGGTGCTCCGAACACTACCTGGCGCCCTGCTACCCGATAGCGACTTGGGCGCCGGCAAAGAGTCCGTCTCGCAATCGCCACTTACCACACCGACGAACCAGAACGCCAACGCCCAACACGGCCCCATCGGAGCCGCCCGGCGCCGTCACCGACCGAGCTCACCCTCACCCTGCATCTCGTCGACCGCACCATTGCGCAACTACTGAGGTTGAACTCGTGGTGTCGTAGGGGCTGATGGCTCGTCGTCCGTGCGGTATCACCGGGGCATGCGGTATCCACAAGGAGGCGGACTGACTGCCGAACGCCGGCAGTTCCGCGAGGAGTTACGACTCAAGGCGGCCGAGCGGTTCGCCCAGGACGAGGCGACCTCAGTCATCGCCAAGGCCCTGCGCGTCAACGTCCGCTCGGTACAACGGTGGCGGCAGAAGTGGGAGGAGGGGGGTCCGCGGGCCCTGCGGTCGCAGGGGCCGGCATCGCTTCCGAGGCTGAGCCAGGAGCAGTTCGCGCGGCTGGAGGCGGAGCTGGCCAAGGGGCCGGCTGCGCACGGCTGGGAGGACCAGCGCTGGACGCTGGCGCGGATCAAGACGGTGATCGGTCGGCGCTTCCACATGGCCTACACGATCCAGGGCGTGCGGAACCTGCTGGCGCGTAACGGCTGGTCCTGGCAGGTCCCGGCCCGACGGGCCATGGAGCGGGACGACGAGGCGGTGGCCGGGTGGGTCAAGGAGGTGTGGCCCTGCGCGGAAGGCTGGCGGCGGCCCGTGGAGCCTGGCTCGTTTATGAGGGTCCCTGCAGCTCGGCCGCCCACTGACGAATGTGTGATGGCAAGGTGATGGGGGTCGCCCTCTCGACGCTATGATCCGCCAGCTGCCGCGCCGGGCCTACCTGTTGTCAAGGTGGGGGTACGACCTCTCCCCCACTGGAGGTAAGCACCATGGCTCCTCGTCCCCCCGCACGTGGTCGCGTGTTCCGTAGGTGTGGTTGCCGCCGTCCTGACGGCCGGCAGTTCGGCGCCGCCTGCCCGCAGCTCAAAGAGCTCCCCCGGCACGGCTCTTGGGCCTTCGCCGTCGATCTGCCATCGACGGGTAGACGCCGTCCGAAGTGCCGCAGCGGGTTTCTCACCCGCAGGGCGGCCCGGGCCGCCCTGGCGCAAGCGCTGGAAGCCGAGCGCACCGGCCTGGACCGCGATCCGGACCTCACCGTCGCCGCGTACCTGATCACCTGGCTGCGCGGAAAACAAGAGCAGTTACGGCCCACCACGTTGGCCGGCTACCGCGATCACGTGCACCGCGACCTGATCCCAGCCTTCGGGACCCTGCTGCTCGGCGATCTGCGGCCGCGGCACATAGCCGCTTGGTGCCAGGCCGAGCTGGATCGGGGAAGAGGGCGCACCACCGTGTACCGGATCGGGGCAACCCTTTCCAGTGCGCTGGGATCTGCCTGGCGTACCCGGATCGTGGAGGAGAACTGGTGCCGGTACGCGATGATGCCGCGGCCGGCGGCGCCGGAGCGGATCTGTTGGAACCCCACGCAGGCGGCGGCGTTCCTGCGGCACAACCGCACCGTCTACGCCGACCAGATGGCCGACATCTTCGAAGTGTTGCTGGGTACCGGCATGCGGCGCGGAGAGGTCCTCGGGTTGCACTGGCCGGACGTGCACCTGGCGGAGATAACCCTGCTTGTGCGCTGGAACCTGACCCTGATCAACAACAATCAGCTGTTCCTGGGCCACCCCAAGACGAAGGCGAGCCGCAGCTGGGTTAGCCTCGCACCCCGGGTCGTCGCCGCCCTTCAACGCCAAGAGGCGCGCGCCCGCGCCGGCCTGGACGAGGGTGCGCCGCTGGAGGGGCTGGTCTTCTGCCGACCCGACGGCTCTCCCCTGAGGCCGCAACGGATCCTGATCGAGCAGCGGCGGCGCGCGGCGGAGGTCGGCCTGCCGCGGATCAGCGTGCACGATCTGCGGCACACCGCGGCCACCATCATGATCAGCTCACGTGTCCCACTCGCGGTGGTCTCCAAAACGCTGCGGCACTCGACGCTATCGACCACCGTCAACCTCTACGGGCACCTGCTGCCGCACGCCGCCCGCGCCGCAGTCACCGCCATCGGCACCGCACTCGAACGGGCCGACCGCAAACATGCCCAATCCTCGGACGGTTCACCCGACGGTCCATCAGGAGAGCAGGCTGCCTGAGGCCCAAGCGAGCCCTGGGTTCCACCGAAAGTCTCTCTGTGGCGGTAGCTCTGACCAGGGGTGCCGCCACAACGGATGATCTTTGCTGCCGGGTTGCCGCCACCGGGCCATCACGTGTACCACCAACGCATCCAGCGGGCCTGTCGTTGCCGACAAACCCGCTGGTCGCACCGTCGGGACGACAGGATTTGAACCTGCGACCCCTTGACCCCCAGTCAAATTTTGTCAGCTCATTGTACCGACAAACAGGGCAAACGGCATGTGCACTTCGTACTATAACGCGTCAGATGTTCTGAATCGCGCATGTCGTGTGGTCCCCAACTAGTCCCCAGGGAAATGGTCCTGCCGTAGTGCCGCAAGCTCTCTTTCAGTGTGAGCGGCTTGTCAGGAATTCACAAGACGCCGATCGCATCCCCCTCACCACGAGCACCGCTGGCAGGAGGGCGGCGAGGTCTTCCAGGCCGTGACATTACGCGGCGACGGTGTCTTGCCGGCGCATCGAGACGACGGCCGCCGGATCGTGTCCGGCCTCGCCCGGCTTGGCACCCCCCGTTCCGTAACCGCAACCGCCGTCGGTACAGGCCACAAGAACCGTGCGGATGCCTTGCGCGCGTACCGCGCGAGGATCCCTCCGGTTCCGGTGGCCTCGTCGTCGGGGTGGGGCGTGTACTGCCATCAGCGTCATGGGTCGGTCAGTCGTGAAGGATCCTCCTGCAGAAATTGACGGGCGCCGCCCGCCCGACGCGCCACACGCTGCGGTCCATCGATCCCGAAGGCGAGACGATCGCCGAGCTGGAGATGATCGTCGGATTCGACGACGACCTGGCCGGTGAGGCCACCCGGGTCGCCAACCGGCTCCACCGCCTGCTCACGCAAATCCATCCATCGCTGGAGCGGGTGCTGGGGCCGAGGTTCCAGCACCCTGCCATCCTCACGCTGACGGAACGGCTCGGGTCACCGGCCCAGATCCGCAAAGCTGGCCGACGTCGGCTGGTCACGCTGCTGAAGCCGAAGGACCCGCGGATGGCCAAGCGGCTCGTCGAGGACATCTTCACCTTCACCGCGCTGGACGAACAGACTGTCGTCGTCCCGGACACGGAGGCAGCCACGCTGATCGTCCCGAGCCTGGCCAGCTCCCTGACTGCCGTCCTTGACCAGCGCAAACTGCTGGCCGGGCGGATCGAAGAATGACGCATGATTACGGAATTGGTGGTCGACGCCACGGAATTTGAGCTGATAGTTGATGACCGGCGGGTCGGTCCCCGACGAGTGGTGCAGGCTTCCGATGTCGATCTGCTCCATGCGTCGCCCGCCAGTATGGATGCTGTGCGGAACGGTTCCAAGGATCAGGCGCTGCTCGTGGTGGGACGCGCGTTGTACGGGTGGCTCGACGGCGACCTGGGCCAGCTGACGCGCCTGCTCGATGAGGCGTCGGCGCCGCTGGTGTTCGAGGTTCGAGCGCCGGCGCGGCCATCCGCGGCGGCATGGGCGCTGCTGCGAGCCCTTTGGAGCTTCTGACCGCGCCCAAGGGTGGTTTCCTTGCCGAGGTGTTCGCCGTCGCACCGATGTCCACGGAGCTCGGCCGAGTGGTGCTGGCCTCAACGAGGCGCAGCGCCCCGGCGGTGGGCCGGGGCACTGCGCTGCTGCTGGTGGTCACCGGCGGGCGGTCTCCGGCCGGTCGGGCACGATGTCGCCGTCGCCACCGGCGGGGCCGCAGTCCCACTCGGCGACCGCAATCCCCATCTCTGGGGAGCAGGCGATGGCGGCCTGGGCAAGGTTGCCGTGGGCGTCGATGAACCAAGTCTCCGCCAGTGGTCCGTACGTCTCCTCATAGGCGGTGACCCAGGCGACCGGGCCGTGGCCGTTGTTCGCGACGTGACGGATCGGCTGGCGTGAACGGATGGATTACCGGGCGTGGACTGTGGCCACGCCCGGTAATCGCTTGCTCAGTCTCTTGCACTGGCCGACTGGGTGTCGCCAGCACCGCAGCATTTCCGCCCCGGAAACCCTGCACAATCACCACTTCGTTGGGCGTCGGACGCGAGCATCCGTCCAGAATGCTTCAGTTCACAGACCCCCTTCTCCTCCTTTGCAGCCATCGGTACGCCCGGTACGCCAGCCAGCACACGTAGCCGATCAGCACCCCAAGGGCCGCAGGTGCCCAGTCTGGGAGTCCCGGCCAAACCCATCTGATGATCACCATGGAAACCAAGAAGCAGACCACTCCGACATAACTCTGGAGTTTCCCGTCCCCTGAATTTGAATGGCTATCTCTCTGCCGTGGACTCCTCATCGTTCATTCCCTTCTAGATCCAGCGGCGGGCTTCCACACCGAAGGCTCGCGCGCGACATGCAAGTCGCCCTCTCTGCTTTCGCTGGCGAGGTGGATCAGTTTTGCCAACGGAGCTGCGCCATACTGACTCCGCAACCTATGCCGTACCCCCATACGGATCGCCGGCCGGCTCTGGTTGCCCACGCGATCAATCCACCTCCGGCTCCACCGAAGACGCATGCTCGCACATAGCGGTTGTTCGCGGCCCACCGCACGTATCGGTTATGGCGCTTTGCCCATCGCCCCGCCCTACGTACCTGGTGTCGGGCGCTGTAGTAGTAGTGCCTGGCGCGCGCATAGCCGGGTACGTGCCAGCTGTACCGGAAGGGCGACCAGTGGTCCCGGTGCCACGGAGCTTTCCAGTGCCACCCAAAGCGACCGTCGAGGTCATAGGCGTTGATGGGGTCGGCGGGGTAGGTGTAGGCATTGGGGTTTCCGCCGGGAACGGGGTCGGTAGACAGGAAGCGTCCGGTGGTGGGGTCGTAGAGGCGGACTCCCATGAGGGTGAGACCGGTGACGGTCTCGTCGGAGCGCTGCTTGCCGCCGAGCCATGCATAGCGGGTTGCGGTCTGGCCGGGCCGGGGGTTGCCGTATTCGTCGGCGTCCAGGACCGTCGGGGCGACACTGGTGTCGAGGGGGAGTTGCAGGGTGATGTCGCCGTGCAGATCGGCCAGTTCCAGGACGGTGTCGCCGGTTTTGGTGGTGGTGGCGGCGAGGTCGCCGTCGATGCCGTCGACGTTGCGGGTGAGGTTGCCGGCGGTGTCCTCGGTGATCCACCGGGGGTTGTCGGCGTCGGTGTCGTAGTGGTTGACCTTGGACCCCGTCTGGGTCCAGGTGCCGGACGCGTTGGACTCGGTGGTGAAGGATCGGAAGCGCAGGTTGGAGTCGAGAGTCCAGGTCTGGCGCTGGGTTCCTGCGGTCTGCTGCTGGGCGAGGTCGTTGGCGTAGTACGCCAGCGTGGTGCCCGGCTTGGCGGTGGTGCGGCCGAGCGCGTCGTAGGTGTACCCGGTGTTCACCAGGCGGTCGGCGCTGTCGTAGGTGTTGGTGGCGGTGGCGCCGCCGGCGGTGGTGCAGTCGGCGTTGGGTGCTGCCGCGGCGGTGCCGAGGGTTTTGCGGTTGGTGTTCTTGTCGAAGGTGTAGCTACGGGTGGTGCAGACCCCATCGGCGGTGGTGTCCTGGACCTGGGTGAGGCGGCCGGTCTTGTCGTAGGTGTAGTTCTGCGACGCGGTGACCCCTGGGGTGCCGGTGTGGGCGGCCTGCTGGTCGTGGACGGTTTCGGTGATGCTGTCGGAGACCAGGACGGTGCTGTCGCTGTTGCGGCTATAGGTCCTGTCGGTGGCGGTGCCGGCAGGGTCCTGGTTCTCGGTCATGGTGTAGCCGCCGGGCAGGCCCTGGGTCGCCAGGCTTCCATCGGCGTCATACGTTGCGGTGAAACCACCGGCGACGGAGTCGGTGATCTTCGTGGTCACCCCGCGCGGGTCGAGCGCGGTGTCGTAGGTGTAGGTGGTGGTCGATGGTACGGAGTCCGTCACCGTGGTCGGCCGGTCGAGGGCGTCGTACTGGGTGGAGGTGGTGGCGCCGTCGGCGTCGGTGTACGACATCTGGCGGCCGAGTTGGTCGTAGGACTTGGTGATCGTGCCACCAGCGGTGGAGGTCTGGGTGAGCACCGCACCGGTAGTGGTGTCGTACACCGTGGTCACCGCGGGCACCGCCGCGCCGATGCCGCCGGTGATGGTGACGGTGGTGGGCCGACCGCCACCGTCGAAGGCGGTGGTTGTGGTGCGGGTGACGGAGTTGGCGGTGTCGGTGACGATCGCCGGGTCGCCCCACACGTTGTATTGGGTGGTCTTGGTCGGCAGCTGCGTTGGGTTGGTGCCTCCGCCGGTGATCGCGGCTGCGGGTGCGGTCTGGCAGACCGCATCTGCCCACTCCGGGCGGCCACCGCAAGGTGCGGATCCGGTGCCGGTGTAATACGTGGTGGTCATGGCCCCTGCGTCGGTGCCGGTGGACGTGGGCTGGGTGGTCTTGATGACCCGGCCCTGGTCGTCGTAGGCGGTCGTGGTGGTGATCGCCAGCCCCCCGGGGTCCTTCGTGGTGGACGTGGGCATGCCCTTGACCCAGTCGTACCCGGTGGTGGTCACGCGTGGGTCGGTCAGCAGGTCAGGCCACGCGCGGGCCTGCCCGCCAGCGGTCTGCTTGGTGACTTGGTCCTTGACGGTTGCGGTGCCGTCGGTGGGGCGGCCGGTGTCGTACTCCTTGAGCGTGTGCGCGCGTGCCGTCACCTCCGTGCCGGCAGTGGCCACGGTCGTGGTGCCGCTGACCAGGTTCGCCGCAAGGGTGACCTGGTGCAGAGGGCCGTAGGTGTCCGTCTCGCGCTGGCCGGTGGAATCGTAGACGGATGTGGTGGAAAGGAGTTGTGCGCGTTCCCCGGTGGACAGGGCGTTGATGCCCAGGTCGGTCAGTTCGCTCTTCTGCGCGGTCGTGGTGCCCAGGGCCAATTGGCGGTTGCCGGCGGTCAGGGAGCGCACGGTGTTGCCGTAGCGGTCGTACTCGGTGACCGAGACGTGGTTGCCGGGCGTGGCGGTGTTGACCTTGCGTCCGGAGGCGTCGAGGTAGTGGATCCCGGCCCGCCGGTAGTCGGCGGCGGTCAGGTTCGCGCCGTCGTTCGCGGCGGGGACCAGGTCGGCGGGGAAGACCGCGGTGGCGTCGGTGGGCAGGTCGCTCTGCCCCCAGGACGTGGTCGCGGTCGCGGACAGGTTGTTCGGGGCGTTCGTACCGGCCAGGGGCACTCCGTAGACCACGGTGGTGTTCGCGGTGCCGTTGGTCTGGCTTGCGCTGCCCGGGGTGAGGGTGGCGCGGGAGGCCTTGAGGAGCATGCCGTCACCGGCCGCGGGGTTGGAGCCGGCCTGGCCGTAAGTGAACGACCAGGGGAGTTGCCCCGGGCGGGGTCAGGCCGGTGACCCGTCCTGCCGCGTCGTAGCCGTACGCGGTCGTGAGCGCGGGAGAGATCCGGGGGTCCCAGGTCTCGCGCAGCCGTCCGGAAGCGTCGTAGAGGTAGCTCGCGACGGTGGTGGCGGTGGACGAGGCTGCGCCGGGGGCGGTGGCCCACAGCTTCAGTGCCGAGACCTGGTCCTTGATGTCACCGAAAGCGGACGCCGTGGCGGTGGTGGAGGGTGCGTACACGAACTCCAGCGTCCGGCAGCCCTTGGTGGTGGGGTCGGTCTGACAGGTGGCCAGGGTGGTGGCGGTGGTTGAGGAGATGACGCGCTTGGGTCGGGCCAGGGTCTTGCCCGCTACGACGACGGCCTCGGAGACCACCTTGGTGGTGGAGTTCGTCAGGCCGTCGAGCAGCGAGCTGCTGACCGTCCAGGTGGTAGCTGCGGCAGCGACTTTGGTAAAGGTCGTGACCGTGCCGTCGCTGTCGGACAGGGTGAAGTCACCGGAGGTGAAGGACCCCTTCAACGTCAGGTCCTCCGATCCCGTTTCGGGTACCCAGCCGTTACTGGCCGCGTTAGCGGTGAACTTGATCGTCGAGCCCTCGCTGCCGGCTACGTCCAAAGAGGTGGCGGAGCTCTTGCGGATCTCGGTGTAGTCCGATTCGGTGGCCTCGGCGATGGTGCCGGACAACCATTCCTTACCGAAGATCGATGCCTGGCCCTCCTGGCTCGCTCCCGCCTGCGGCGAGCGCGAGGAGGCGGTACGCGAGACCGACATGCCGAAGAACGACGCGTCGGTTCCGGTCAGGGTGTAGTCGCCGGTGAGCAGGTTCACCGAGCCCGGACCGATGTTCTCCGTGGCGGCGCCGTCAGCAGTGCGGTCCACGATCACGCTGATCGGGTCGGAGGACACCGCGGCGCTGTTCGGGCCGGTGAAGTCCGCGCGGAGCTGGACCGCGCCGTCGGGGTTGACGGTATTGGTGGCGTTCCACGTCAGGTCGGGGCTCTTGCCCCCGATCAGAACCAGTGGCCAGGACCCCACCGAGGCTCCGGCATTGGTGACATCGCCGGCCGGGATCGTGGTCCAGGTGTCGGCGTCACCGCGGCGCCAGGAGAAGGAGACGCTGGTGTATTTCGTGCTGTCGGCCTCCGCGGTGAGCGGGACGCGGGCAGCGGTGCGGGTGCCCTCGTCGGGCAGGGTGACCCCGCCCGGTCCGGCGTGGAAGGTGTAGGTGACTGGTTCGGACTTGTTCTCGGCCTTGTCCGTGGACCGGACCTGCAAGGTGTTGGTGCCGGCCTTGGCCGGGGTGACGTTGAACGTCACCGGGGTCGTGGTGCCGCCGGTGGGAACCTTGGTCCAGGTGGTGCCGTCCAGCGACCACTCGATGCCGTTCTGGTCACCGGCTGGCGGGGTCGCGGTGAACTTCCCGGCCTGCCCCGCTCCCTTGACCCACGAGGCGCTCGGATAGTCCGTGGAGGTGACCCCGGACGGCGCCGAGGGAGCAGCGGTGTCGACAGTGAACAGTGCGTACGGTGACCAACCGAGGTTGTAGTGGGTGCCGTCGTACGGGGTGGTGCGGAACTTGTAGGTTTTGCCGTTGGTCAGCAGCCCGGCCGGCACCGTCACCGACGCCGGCTGGCCGGCGGCCACGAACGGCGAGGTGATGTTGGAGCCGACCTGGGTGCCGGTAGCGTTGTCGAAGATCTGGAAGGTGCCGCTGACCTTGTCATTGTTCGGGTCGGCGAACGTGTCCCGCAGTGTGGGGGTCACCGTGTTGACCTGCCAGGTGTTGGCAGTGTCCTTGAAGAACGGCGGTCCGGCCTGCTGATCGGTCCCGGTGCGCGGCCGGTAGTTGTAGGTGACGACCAGCTTGGGCGGGTTGGACGCTGCGTTCGCGGAGTTCACCCGCTTCCATTGCGCAACCACCGTTTCGCTCGAAGCGCGCAGGCCCATGCCGGACGTGGCGTTCTTCAGCGACGCCCAGGTCTGGGCGAGGGTGGTGACGTCAGCGTTGATCCATCCGTCCGGTGCCGCGGTGCACGAGGGGTTGCCGCGGGTCTCCGTCGAGGTGGCGGACTTGGTGTGCCAGACCGGCTGCGCTGGCCACCGGGTGGACGTGGACGCCTTGTCGACGTCCCACACCTCCCACGGGTATGGCTTGCAGTCGACGTTGTTGCCCGAGTGGAAGTTCCACAGGCTCAGGTTCGCGCTGGTCACCAGAGCATCCGCGAAGGGTGCCGTGTTCCAGGTGATGAAGGACCGTGCGGTGCGCGGGGTTCCATCGGTGTTCGTGGTGCCGGGGTTGCCCAGGTCCAGTTCGGTGTCCGTGGACTCATCGACGGTGACGCCCTGCTGGACGTAGGTGTCGAAAACGTTTCCGAGGGTCGCCGTAGACGGGTCGACCGTGACGGGGAACTTTGTGGCGGGGTCCGCCAGGAACTTACTGTCGGGGGTGAAGACCAGGTCGACCGAGCCCTTGTGTGCGACGACCTTCATCGCGACCGGGGCTTGGTGGGTGTGCTCGCCGGAGGCCGGATCCACCTGCGCATCCCACATGGTGGGGGCAGGCATCACCGCTTGCTTGTTGTTCTTCGCGTCGGTGAACTGCAGGCCGCCGTCCGCGAGCTGTTTGACGCTCAGGCCCTTGGTCTTCAGCGGCAGGGTGTAGGCGAAGCCCCCTGCCGCGGGGCGCTGGGCGATGTCGACGAACTGCTCGAACCCGGTACGGGTGGCTTCCACAACCAGGTTCGCACCCGGAACGGCATTGGCGTATGTGGCGCGGGTCCCGTTGAGGGTCGGCTTCGGCAGGCCGCCCTTCCACTGAAGCGCGATCTGCTGGTCGCCTGCACCCAACGTGACTAGGTCACGAGCGGGCGCAGTGCCAGCATCGGTCAGCGAGCGGGCTGTCGCACCGCTTCCACCAGCCAGTTTCAGGCCCCTCGGGTGCGCCTTGGGCGCCACGCTGCCATCAGCGTTTTGCACCAGGTCCAGATCGACCGACCGCCACTGGCCGTCGTCCTCGAAGCGGATCGGGCCCGCCGACACCTCCGTCGTCAGCGAACCATTCGCGTTCACCCACGTCGTGGACGTCTCAGAGCGCTCCGACAGCGCCTCCACCTGCTTGCCCGACAACCGTGCCGCTACCCGAGCCGACGGGATATCAGCAGCCGACGTGGCGTAGCTTTTAGCTGCCTGTTGCGGAGCAGGCTTCTCGGGTACGGCTATCGCCGCACTGGTGCCGTCCAGCATGGTCACGGCCATCGCCACCGCCACGGACACGGCTATGCGCCGCGTCCACGTACCCCCCGGATTGGGCCAGGCGCTCCCACGCCAAGCCCGCAACCCTCTGACTTCCATGTATGCCTACTGTCTGTAATCGGCTCATGACCTGAGCCGTGCACGCGAACCGTAGCGGTGGTCAAAAGGTGGCTCTCAGCCTCAAAAAGGGGCGCTTGCCGATCTTTGCGATGCCCAAGGATGCCAAACCGTTACCATCCAAGGAAACTGAGCAGCTGACCCAACGGAAAGGTCGTCCGACATCGCCAACGTCCGTCGGCATAGTGCAAGCTGACAACCAGTCACGTCCTGTAGTGCCTCACGAGAGCCGCTGGGTGGATACCAACGCCCTCGCGCCACGTTCCGCTGCTACCGTCTGTCTGTCTTGGACATGACGCTAGGGGCGCCTGGGTGCGCCCGGGAGATTGAGGCAGGTCGTTGACTCGTACACATCGCCGGTCGGGGAAGTTGCTCCCCATCGGCATAGCGGCGACGCTCATCGCGGGGTCCGTGGCGGCCATCGGGACGTTCGCGCTGGCGGATACCTCCAGCAGCGCTGCTCCAGTACTGGATCCGGCGGCGGGGTTGCAGCGGGAGTTCGCGGACGCTGCGCAGGAGTTCGACGTTCCGCAGAGTGTGCTGATGGCGGTCTCGTACCACCTGACGCGGTGGGAGACGCACCAGGGGCAGCCCAGTACGGCCGGGAACTACAACGTCATGGGTCTGACCCAGGTGATGGCCGCGGACGTCGAGAAGCCCACCCGCGCGGAGCGGCTGTCGCATCTGAACATGAGCGGCGACCCGACCCGGATGAAGAAGTTCAACCCCACCCGCGCCCTGCAGGGCGGCGATGACCAGGCTGATACCTCCGACCCGCGGCTGCATACGTTGGACGCGGCGGCGAAGCTGACCGACGAGCCTGCTGCCTCCTTGCGCACCGACCGCGAGGAGAGTGTGCGGGGTGGTGCGGCGCTGCTGGCGCAGTACGAGAAAGAGGCGATCGGTTCGCTGCCGAAGGACGCCGGCCAGTGGTACGCGGCCGTCGCGCGCTACAGCCAGGCCCCCGACGCCAAGGGCGCGGCGCTGTTCACCCAGCGCGTCTTCCGGACCATCAACCGCGGCAGCAGCCGGGTGACCGCGGACGGGCAGCGGGTCACGCTGGCCGCCGACCGGTCGGTCACCCCGGTGAAGCCGGCGAAGATGAACCTAGCCGCGACGTTCGCCAGTACGAACCTAACGCCGACTCCCGAGTGCCCGGCGGGGTTGAACTGCGACTTCCGGCCCGCGGCCTTCAAGCAGAACAGCACGGACAAGACGGACTACGGCAACTACGACGTCACGAACCGGCCCGCCGACGGCGTCGACATCCGCTATATCGTCATCCATGACACCGAGGGCGGCTACGAAGGCTCGCTGAGCGTCTTCCAGAACCCGACGAAGTCCGCCAGCGCGCACTACCTGATCCGTGCCTCGGACGGTCTGGTCACCCAGCTGGTGCCGACCAAGGACACGGCCTGGCAGGCCGGCAACAAGACCCTCAACATGCACTCCATCGGTATCGAGCACGAGGGCTACGCGATCAAGGCGGGGTCCTGGTACAGCGAGACGCAGTACGAGTCGTCGGCGGCGCTGGTGAAGTACCTGGCCACTCGGTTCGGAATCCCGCTGGACCGCGAGCACATCATCGGCCACGACGAGGTCCCCGGCCCGATCGACGCCAACGTGGCCGGCATGCACTGGGACCCGGGCCCCTACTGGGACTGGAACCACTACTTCTCCTTGATGGGCGCGCCGACCGGTGACGGGGGTGCGGGCAGCCCGGTACGGGTCGGCCAGGAGATCACCATTGCGCCGCCGTTCACCACGGCTAACCAGCCTGCCATCGTGTACTGCTCGCCCACCTGCGTCACGCAAACGCCGCACCCGGCGAACTTCCTCTACCTGTACTCCGACGCCTCCACCAGCTCGGCGCTGATCGCCGATCCGTATCTGCGCGGTGGCGCGGCGGGCAGTACGCAGGGGCCGGACTGGGCGGCCAAGGCTGTCACGGGAAACCACTACGTGGTCGCGGCCGTGAAGGGCGACTGGACGTCGATCTGGTACGGCGGTAAGCAGGGCTGGTTCTACAACCCCGGCGGCCAGCTCACCGCCCCGGTGGGCACCAGTGCGCAGCAGGTCCTCACGCCGAAGGCGGGCCTCGCCTCGATCGCCGTGTACGGCCGGGCGTATCCGCGCACGGCTGACTACACCGGCACGCAGGTACCCGTCCAGGCGGACACCGACAAGGCACTGACGAAATACAGCATCAAGGCCGGCCAGGCCTACGTGCCCGGCGGCCCAGCGGTGGCCGGTGACTACTTCTATGCCATGAACTACGACAACAGCGCACCCGGCGACCACACACGCGTCACCGGAATCACCAAGTTCATCCCGATCCGGTACAACCACCGCATCGCCTGGGTCCGGGCCGACGATGTGCAGCAAATCAGCACCACGAGCCCTCCCAGCGGCGCCACCCGATCCGACCTGCTCGCCCGCGACAGCTCCGGCACGCTGTGGCAGTACCAGGGCAGCGGCACGGCCGCCTCCCCGTTCCTCTACCGCTACCGGGTCGGCGGCGGCTGGCAGGGCTACAACGCCCTGGTCGACCTGGCCGGGTTCCGCGCCAACGGCACCGGCGACCTGGTCGCGCGTGACGCGTCGGGGACCTTGTGGTTCTACAAGGGCACCGGCAACATCGCGGCGCCCTTCGCCGCGCGGACCAAGGTCGGTGCCGGCTGGCAGACCTACAACGCCCTCATCGGCGTGGGGGACATGACCGGCGACGGCACGTCCGACCTGGTCGGCCGGGACAGCGCGGGAATCCTGTGGCTCTACCGCGGCACCGGCAACGCGGCAGCCCCCTTCGCCGCCCGGACCAAGGTCGGGACCGGGTGGCAGATGCACAACATGCTGGTGGGCGGCGGCGATCTGACCGGCGACGGCAAGGCGGATCTGCTTGCCCGCGACACCACCGGCACCCTGTGGCTCTACCGCGGCACCGGCAACGCGGCAGCCCCCTTCGCCGCGCGGGTCAAGGTCGGCCCCGGCTGGCAGATCTTCAACCTGCTGGTCGGCACGTCCGACCTGAATGGTGACGGCAAGGCGGATCTGCTCGCCCGCGACACCACCGGCACCCTGTGGCTCTACCGCGGCACCGGCAATGCGGCAGCCCCCTTCGCCGCCCGCACACCACCGTCACTACCGGCTGGCAGATGTACAACGCCCTCGTCGGCTAACTGGTCGACGGACATTTCCCAACCCGATGTTTTTGCGCGCCCGCCAGGCGGCACCGGATTCCCGGGGCCGCCTGGCGGGCGCCTACGCGTGTCTCACCTGGATGTGCGTCATGACGTACATCCAGGTGGGGCACGGCCTTCGCCCGACCCGAGGCGTGCCGGACGTTTCAGTGCAGGGCATCGGACAGACGCACGAACCGGTGGCCGGACGCCAACAGCCGGGGTATCGCCTTGGCGATCCCCTCGGCGGTGCCGCCCTCCGGGTGATTCATGTGCCCGATCACGATCGACCCCGCACGGGCCCGGCGAACGGTGTCGTCTACCTGCTGGGGTGTGAAGGTCGCGCCGCCATCGCCGTTGACCGTGAACGCCACAACCCGCTCGTGTAGTACGGTCACGATGCGTGCGGCGACATCGTCGCAGTAGGCGGTACCCGGCCGGAAGAAACGGGGTGCACGGCCGAGCAACCGGGTGAGCTTGGCATGATTTCCCGCCACCTCATCGTAGACCTCCCCAGCATTTCGGGTGCCGGGGATGCCATAGGCGGAGCGACCGGACACCGACAAGGGCGGATGCCGGGTCCCGTGATTGGCTATCTCGAACAACGGCTCACCCGCCAACTGGCGAAAAGCCACTGGGTTCGCGTCAATCCAGCGAGAGTTCAAGAACAGCGTCGCCGGCACCCGACGCGACCGAAGGAAGTCGATCAAGTCACGGTCGTAACCACTGCCACCCCGCCCGCCGCACGCGTCGAAGGTCAACGCAATCGCCCGCTGCGAGGCGGGGAGGGAAGTCACCACGCCGGGAGCGTGAAACCCCCAACTGCGGGCCTTGAGAGCACCGTAGCGGGCTACCACAGCCGCACGAGCGGGTTCCGGCCTCACATCCGACAATGGCGGCGTGACCGAAGGCGCAAGTGTCGGCTGCCGCGCTCCCGGTACAGGCGATACGCGGGGCCACGTCGGGGTGCTCCGGCTGAGCCGCCGAACATCCAGCCGCCGTCGCACCCGCTATGGCGGCCAACAGGGCGCGACGTCTCACGTGGGCTCCATCACTGTCAGGGCGGCCCCTCGGCACGGCGCCTTACGCTACGGGCTTCATCCGTTGATATTACCGGCGTGGTGCAGTCGCCCGGCGCATGGCCACACCACGAGATGTCGTCGATCGACACCTCAGTTCTGCGAGCAAGAAGACGCCACCAAACACCCGAAGCCGCCTTGAGAAGTCCGGACGGCTTGCTCCCCTGACCCACATCCCCAACCGCTCACCCGTCTGCCTTCTGGCGCACATCGGACCGCTGGCTTCGGTAACAGCGCCCCGGTCGCTACCGGACACTTTGCTCATCCCTTCAGGACCCGTCTGCTGCCAAAGGTCGGGCACCGTTCGACCGGTCGCCCCACCGGGTGATCCGGCAACGGGCGGGGCTGATGTGCGGCATGAGCGAGGCAGGCACCACCACTGCCACCACTCGGTGGCCCCCGGTACCAAGCAACAGATCGCGGGCATGCGGCCGCTGTTCAAGCCGAGCGGGCGCGGGTGCTGTCGATGACGCCTCGCCGGGACTGCGACGGTTTGCCCGGCCGGGAGGCAAGGGTGCAGCGGGCGCACCTGCGCTAGACCGGGCAGCTTGCCGACATGTTGGAGGGACTGGGGCGTTCAAGGTGCGGGCCTCGATGCTCACCGAGGAGCGCCTCACCACAGCGCTGGCGATCTCCGCCCTGCAGACCGTGCACAACCTCGGCTTGGAATTGCGCCAGCGCCATCCTGACACCAACGTCATCCTGCAATTCCTTGTCGCCCGCTATGAATACCGGAGCATTGACACTCCGCACACTGACTCGTTCCCGAGCCCAATCCAGTGTCCAGTCAAGGCTTGCAGCGTAACGACGACGACGCCAGCTCAAGGCGACCTGACCACCGCAGCGATTTCCGGGCCCGACCTCCGCAACAGCACCGGCACACCCCCCGATCCTCTCCTGGCCCAATACCACATGGAGTCTATGGAACTAGGCTCACATCCAGGCCGGAGATTTCAATGGCCACGGACGCCACCAAATCGTCGGTGGTACAGCCACAGCGGAGTCCGCACACTTGGCCAGCTCCGCCCCGTTAGGCCCGGCGGTGGACTCACTGCGACATCCAGCCGCCGTCGCATGGTAATCCCAAGCAGTTGTAAGGACTTCACAACATCCAGGGCCGCGCCCAGCCCCCGACAGGTCCAAACCGGCCCGCTCAGCAAGGTGGTCCCCCAATGGTCCCCGGACGCAGAAGAAGTCCATCCCACCCTCGAAAGCAACCAGGGGACCACTCCTGCCCGTCCGCGCTGCCGCCATGCGAGAACGCCAGGCCAACGAGGGTTCCAAACATCCGTCCGGCGCCCACCGCAGGCAAGCTGCCACCTACCGCTCGGGTACTTTCCGAACGGTCCCGGCACGCCGCGGCAGAACATAGCCCTCATTGACCCGGTCAAGGTGTACCAACCGTGCCTGTCCTGCGCAAACAGCCCGCCACAACGAGCCCTGGGGACCATTTGGGGACTACAAAAGGAAGGGAGAAGGCCGCCCCCGCAAAGCGGAGACGGCCTCTGACCTGCGTAAACACCGTCGGGACGACAGGATTTGAACCTGCGACCCCTTGACCCCCAGCAAATGCCGATGAACTATTCCCCCAGTAAATGAGACAAACCATCGCGCCACTTCGTGCAGTAACGCGCCGATTGCTCTGAATCGCGCAAGTCGTGTGGTCCCCAACTAGTCCCCACAACAATGGTCTTGGCACCCTGCCCGAAGCTCCCCTCCAGTGTGAGCGGCTTGTCAGCAATCCACAAGGTGTCAGGGCGCCGCCGAGAGCGGGTCGAGGAACTTGCCAAGGCCATTGCCGGCAGGGGGAGAATCCCTGATCGTCGCAGCGGCCGTGACGCAGGCGGACGCCGCGGCGCACATCGCCCCAGGAATCACGGGCCGCTTTGGGCGTCTTGTCATTCTGGTGAATGCCGCCAACGTCATGCTCAATGCTGACTCGCTCCGCGCCTGGATCGACGACCGAGACCCGGTGGTTGACGTCAATCTCGAGGGGCTGATGTATATCAACACGGCTGCCCTGACAGCCGACGGCGAGTGCGACTCCTCGCGGCCGACAGAACGTGCTCGTTCGTCGAGTTGGCCCATGCGGAGAACGCGGTGCGGTACCGGGTGAAGCAAATCGAGGTCGCCAGCAACGAGCGCGACGGCCTGACCAGCACCGAATGTGGGGAACTAGCGGCCTTGCGACAGGACAATCGGCGACTCCCCCACATCAGACGTCATCAAGCACCTCATTCGCCTTCTCGATTTCGTCTCCTGCCTCGTCCGGAGATGGCGCGGATGCTGAATCTGATTCCTCCTCGTGTGGGAGAACATACTGCGCCGTCAGTTTCGCCAGGTGAAGTGGGAGAGGGAGCTTGAGGGTGGCCCGGTAGTCTGGGGCGCGGCGCAGTTGGTGGGTCAGCGCTGCCCACTGTTCAGGGTCGTCCGCGGGAACATGATCGGTGGGAGCGGCACGGCAGGCGACGACGGCCAGCTCTAGCATGGCGGGGTTCCAAGCGTTCTCGCCTGTGTCGATGACTTCTTGCTGCTTCTTATTAGTTCTCATGGCGATCTTGGAAGCTGACACGGCGGCCCGTTTCGCGGTGTCCGGCTTCTCCGCAGTACTGAGGAAGACACGGCGGCCGACAGACGCACCTGGCGGGAACCACAACCCGCTGGCGACACCGTGTTCGTCATTCTCGTCGTCGGGTGCGAACCACTGGGGTGTCTCGTCCATTCCGCTGTCGCGGACGCGCACGTGACGCAGCTCGCTGCCGTACAGGTCGCACCCCTGGGCCGGGTTGGAACCGAATTGGAGCATGTCCTGGCGGAGACTGCCGTTGCGCAGCCAAGGCCAGTGCGTTCGCGAGTTCTGCGCGTGGGTCAGGAGCAGCACCGGCTGATCGCGCAGGCTGTACAGCATCGCCCTGATGAATTGTGCGGTCTCGGCCTGTTGGTCTTCCAGGTCAGGGACCCACTTGTCCTTCGCGACCTTCACAGCCGTTTCATCCGTCACCTCGGCGGGCCCGGCGCCGGCCGTGGGGCCGCGGTCTTCCGGATCCTCGTCGAACTCTCCTGGGATATCGGCGTGCTGTGCGAGGGTGATCAAGAGCTCGCGATAGGGAATCCAGGTGCCGCTCTCGGGGTCCCATCCTGTGATGTCTCCGTCCGCGCTCACTTTCACTGCGACGGGGGCGGTACGGCGCTTGCGTGTGGGCCCGTCGGCGCGACGCTTGACCATCCACAGGGCGACATACTGCAGGTTGTCCGGAAGGCCGAGCAGGCTGTGCTCGGGGACTGCGCGCACTCCCAATTGCCAGAAGGCGGCCTTCCATGACTGCTCGGCCCGATACGCGATATTCGTCGGGGTCGCGGTTTTGTGGGCCGTGCTCGGCAGGGTGATGAACTTCGTGAGTCGCCCGGCGTCCGCGTATCCGAGCCGTGCGGAGAACTTCGGATCGAGCAGCGCGGGTCGGTAGGAATCGGCGTGTCCGATCTCGACGACTGCGATCTGAACGCCGGCACGATTGTCCTCCTCACACATCGCAGTGATCGCGGCCCGACGATTCCCGATGGCTGCGGGCAGGTCCTTGCGACGCGGCTTGGGACCGGGAAATCCGAGCTTTGCGGCGACGATTCCGGCATCGTCGAGATGGAGCCGGACGCACAGTTCGGACGACTCCCAACTACGCAGGATGCCTTCGCCGCCTTCGCCCTCCAATCCGAGAAGTTCGGTGAGTTTGCCGATCAGTGCGTCGCGAGTGCGGGGGTTCTGCCATCGGACTTCGACGGTGAGCGCTTGACCGCCGAGAGTCCGCGCGATCTGCCTCCGCAGCGTGACCTGCTGGGTGCGTTTGAAGGCCGCTTTGAGCTCTGCTTTTTCGTCATCGGTGGCATTTTTTCCGCCCTTCGGTTCCTTAGGCAGGTTGAGCGGGACCACGGAGTACTTGCTGCGATGGTGATCCTGCAGGCGTGTGAGGTACGGCTCCAGGGCCGGTGTCGCCCACTCGGTGAGTGGTGACCGGTCGCGGGGCATCAGTCCGACGCCAACTCCATGTCCGCCCATCGAGGTCGCATGGACGACCCCCACTGCGACCCCGTTCTTCCCTTCCATCCAGGCGTCCGGAGCGGCTTGAAGGATGGTTGCTTCGGGGAGTTCTCTAGAGAAGAGCAGTTGGCCGATCATGCCCTCCGGTCCACCTCGGACCCACTGATATGCCTTCGATTCCCGATTCTTGCCGAAGCGGCTGACGGAGAGCCTCGCGCTGCCCGGGGCTTCCTTCAGCCAGGGTGTTTCCGCGAGCATGTATGCCGAGACGGAGCGCTGGTACGCGACGGGCACTGGGCCGCCTGTACGCCAACGTCTAACCCCCGTCCGAAGATGAACGCGGAAGTCGTCTGCGAATGGGATCGTCTGCACGGTCAGTGCGGCGACAAAGGAGAATTTCCAGGTTCCATCCGCATCGGTGTGCTCCCTGGGGGGCCAAGATACGAGCTCGGCGCCACGCTCCACGGCCGCGATGCGGAAGTGCATCTCGACACCTTCGAAGCGGTACGGCTCCTGCCCCACCATCCGCTGGGCGAGTGCATCCGGGAGTAGCTGGTACAGGCGCGGGTCCGGCTCCGCCGTGCCGCCGATGGTGCTGCTGCGGCGGAGCAGATCCACGTCCATTTGCTGCCAGCGCAGGTCCTGGAAGTCGAGCGACTCGCCGAGAGCGATGGCGGCTTCAGTGAGTTCGGGGTGTTTGGCCCGTTCACGTGACGTGTGGAGGTCGCGGATCCAGGCCAGAACGAACTGGCGCAGGATCGAGATCGGGAAGGGCTGGTGTGCGTAGAGCCATGGCGAGTCATCATCGACGGCGGCTCCGCGGGCGACGCAGAGGAGGTCTGGCGCAACTGCCCGGATGAGCTCGTTCAGCCTTTTGATCGGTACGTGCCGATAAGTGGCCGGGTTCCGCTTGCCGATCTTGTAGTAGTCGAGGAACCTCTCCCGCCAAAGGGAGGGAAAGGCCAGCCCGTACAGGTGTTGGACAAACGGGTCTGCCGCACGGGCGGGATGGAAGGCGGCAATCCTGGTGGTGTTGTAGGACGGCATGTTGTTCTCCGGAGGAGCGGTCGCGTTCAGTCCTCGTCGGCTGACGCAACATGTGGGAATAGCCGGGTGAGTGCGGCGTGCAGCGGTTCGTAGAGAGTGGTGACCAGGGCTCGGTCCAGTTGGGAGACCGGTTGGCCGCTGACGGGGAGGGCTGCGTCGGGGTCCGGGTCGAAGTACGGGTCCAGGACGTGCCGCATGGCAATCAGGAGGCTTGACTTCCAGGTGTCCAGACCCTGACCGCGCGCCGCACGCTCGGCGAACGCCGCATCGACGAAGATGACGCGGGCGGGTACACCGCCGCGGACGAGGCGACCGATGACCTGCCAGATCACAACCATCTGGTCCCAGGTGAAGGAGATCTTCTCCGACTCGTTGAGACGCCGCCAGGCCACTGGGTGGTTCAGCAGGCGCCTCCAGTGGCCGCGGGCCTGGTGCCGGAACTCGGCGCCGGCCGCGTCAAGCCCTGGTTGTGTGCGGACCAGTTCGTCGAATCGTCCGTCACGCTGCATCCGCGAGGCCCAGTCGTTAACCGCCTGAATGGCCAGACTGATGTCATCGGGGCGGGGGTGGGGGCGAGCGAGGAAGAACACAGAACCGATGGCAGCGACTCCGCGGTCAAGGATGTTGTGTCCGCGTTCGATGGCGAGCAACGGGGCGACCAGGATCTGTGTGCCGGTGGAGGCGAAGTTCGCCACGTCGCCACGTCGCAGCACCTGTGCGGTTCCGTCGTCGACGGTCTGCTGCCACTGGTGCTCCTGCTCGGCGTCGTCGGAGACCAGGCGGCAGACCTTTCCCGTCCAGCGAGGGATGCGGTTCAGGATGTCCGAGGCGCGCCGCGCCTCGTCGTAGGAACCGGTCAGGACCAGCAGCCGTCCACGGCGGTCGTCGTCCACTGCCGCAAGTTCCTGCTCGAAGGGGCTGGGCTTGCCGTCCTGACCTCTACGGGCCAGTTGGTCCAGCATCTGCTCCAGAACAATAGGCCGCAGATGCGGCTTGGCGCCGGAGAGCTTCAGCGGCTTTCCGCCAGGACCGCGCAGAAACCGGGTGGTGAACACGGACCGGGCCACGGCGTCGAGTTCAGATCGGGGTGGTTTGAGCAGAGCGCCTACTTCGGTCAGCACGTGGTACCGGGTGGACTGCCCCGCCCAGCTGGTGCCGGACATCAACAACACGTGCGGAGCGGGCCGGGCATCGGCTGCAGTGAGATCTGGTAGTTGTAGAAGAAGCTCCCGGCCATTTCCGGCACATCGGAAGAAGCGCAGCTCGCCGCTTCGCAGTTCACCTACGTTGATCTCCTCGGACTGGAACTGGAAGCCGAGGATGTTGCCCATGGGTGATTCGGGAACCAGCGGGCGGTAGTCCTCCGGAGGGCGCCGGGAAAGGACGTTGGTGGAGCTCGCGAGGTTGAGCGCGGCCTCGACACCTGGCCACATCTCTGTCATCAGGTCCAACCTGGTGTGCAGGGCGGACAACAGCAGTGTGAATTCGAAGCGCAGCGTCTGCTCCGACAGGTTGCCCGGGTTCGCAGCAAAGGATTCACCTGCGAGTGACAGCAGTTCGCGCTGGACGAGTCGGCGAGCGTTGCGGGGGCGGGTGGTGTGAAGGAGCTGTCGGGTGAGACGGATCAGTCCGTCGACGGCGGGGTCGGCTTGTTCTTCGTCGCCGAGCGGGTCATCGCGGAATCGGTCGAGGATGGCGACGACAGCGTCGCGTTGGGGATTCTCGTCGTCTCGTGGTCTCTGCGTATCGGACGGATCAGATGATGGAGCATCGAAGTCGTCCGGGGCTTCGAGTCGACCGATGTCCTCGTCCCACTCGGGCGCGGGGCTGTCGAGCACGTCCGCCGCGTCGGCCTGGCTATCCTCAGGGTTTCCGAACCATTCCGCGATCAGCTTGTACTGAAGGGTCCAGGAGCTGAAGTAGTCCGCTTCCACCCAGTCTCGTAGCCCCTTGTGCTGCAGCAGCATGGAGTAGATGCGGTCGGCTGCGACGGTGACAGTGTGGAGCGCCGCTGTCCACTGCATGACGGTATCGTCGGACAGTTGAATGCGGGCGCTGCGGGACATCTCCTCGATCTTGTGCTGGTGGATCTCATCCAGCCAGGAGTTCGGGGCGCGGCCGACCAGAGTGGTGGCGGGTGCGAACATTGTGTCCAACTGCATCTGCACCCGGTCCGCTTCGTCGACCACGATGAGATCGCTGCGCCGGCATGCTAGTTCCAGGAATCTGACCCGTTCCTCGTTCTGGTGGGCGGGGACAGCGCTGTGGATCAGGCCCGCGGGGGTGGCGATCCAGATGTCGGCCTCGACGAGTTCCCGGGAGGCGTGGTGGCGCGGGCACTGGTTCCACAACGGACATCCGTGCCGCTTCCTACGGTCGGCCTTCGTGGTGGACGGTGTGTCGGTGTCTGTTGCGAGTGGTGACATCAGGCGTCGGCTCGCGGTTGTGCCTACCGTGTAGAGCGCGGTACAGGGGGCAGCGGCGTATGGCAGCGGTCCTGGCGCCTCCACGCCGCGCAGTGCGTCGACCGGGCATGCGGTGCTGAGGTAGTCGAACCCCAGGGCGTCGTGGGTAAGGAGCGAGGAGTCGTCCTGCGCTGCTAGGCGGCGGTGCATCCGTTGGAGGTGCTGTTCACGTGTCGTCGCCCCGAGGACGGGAGCCGCCCGCAAATCCAGCATGGTGAACATGGACACGAGGTGAAGGACTTCCGCGACATCGCCAACGACCAGGGTCACGCGCCGCTCATTGCGAACGGCCCATACCGCGAGGACATCGCGGAGGGTACTCTTGCCGGCGCCGACCATGCCGATCAGGTGCAGTATGCGATCGATGGTCAGCAGCTCGAGCTCTCTGGTGAATTCGCCGAGCTCATGGTTGCGGACGAACAGTTCGACCCGGCCCAGGCGCCGGACCCAGTCACCGCCGGAGGGGTCCTCGTCACTGCTGAGTCGCTGTTGCATCCACGCCGCGGTCTCGACCAACTCGCTCCATGGCACTTCGAGGGGTTTACCTCCTCCGCGCATGTGATCCTCGAGCAGGTGTGAGGCCGCTGTCTGAGGCGGGAGTTCAGCGGGGAAGTCGACAGAGGTCCACATGCGGCCTTCGAGGAATCTCCATGTGCCGGGTTCAGCCAGGGGAAGGTGCCGGGTCTGGTGAGGCGGCGCGGCGGCCAGTGCCGCTGCGTAGATGGCCCATCTGTCGTAGGCGATGGAGACGGACCGACGCTGCGGCGGGTCGTCGTTGCTCTGGATCAAATATCCCCGTATCTCTGGGGCCAGGGTCCGGTAGGCGTCCAGAGCCTGGTGCCAGGTGCGGCGGCGGCGGAGCGGCCACAGCAAATGTCGTGCGATCCGCAGCAGGATCTGATCCTCGGGCGAGCTGATGTGGCCGAGCGCGGTGGCAAAGGGGTAGCCGCCGAGCAGAGTCCACCCGGCCTTCGCGGGATGGCCCGGGATGAGGCGTTCCATCAGGAAGAGGCCAAGTTCGACCTCGCTCAGGCTGGAGGCGGCTCGGCGGGGCTTCAGTTCGTCCGCGAAGTGCGGAAGCAGTTCCGCGATGAGATCTTTCTGCCATTCCTGGCGGTCACGCATCGCCATCCTCCGGTACCTCGTCCGTCGACCCGCTGCCGGTGTGTTCGGCAAGGACCGCTCGGACTTTGGCGGTGAACTGCCGCTGGCTTAGCACGGCTAGCCGTCCCTTCACGTTCTGGGGCAGATAGCGCTTCACGACAGTGACGTAGTCGCGGCGCTGTGTGGTCCGGTGGTCCGGTACGACGATGAAGGCATCGTCGTACGGGGGGTCTGAAATCAGGGGCTTGGCATTGCGCCCCAGTAGGGCGGGGTTCGCCCAGTCCTTGACATCCACTGCCCAAACCTGCCCGCCCGGCAGGGTGATTCTCAGGTCGTAGGCATCGAAGTTCGGCCACAACTCCGGTGCAAGCCCCAGGTGGCACAGGGCACGTTCAAGTTGCAGCTCAGCGATGCCCGGAGCCGTGACGAACAATCGCAGTGGGCGAGTGAGCAGCAGGACTCCGCCGCCCTCGTCCCCCGAGTACTCCGGACCGACAGGTGTGTCTCCTTGGCGACGGCAGCGCGTGGCCTCGCACCACCAACCACCGTCCCGCGTCGGTACGAGTAGCGTCTTGCAGCGCCGGCAGGAGGTGAAGTGCCCTCCCCGGGTCCAGCCGGCCGGGGCTGGGAGGTAGATCTGGTTCAAGAGTCCGTCGAGGGGGGTGAAGGCTGGTTCCAGCGCGATCTCGGCTGCCTTGTCCCGAGTCAGGACGGGGCGTTCGATCAGCAAGCGCCGGAAGGCGATATAAGAGGATGGGGCATTCGCGGCGCGGCACCGGTCGAGTGCAGCATGGACCAGGGCGCGGTCGATCTGCTCGGTCGCCGAGTCAGGGCGATCGACCGCCCACTCGTAGCACAGGTCAGTGGGGAGGTAGGCGTGTTGGTCGATCAGACGGTCCTCCGGACCGGCGAGGTCAGCGGGCACATCAAGTGGCCAGTCGACCACAGGCCATTCCCTGCACCAGGCCATGAGATCCGGGACACTGAGCGGTGGGTCGGCGCCCCGTAGCAGGCAGGCCAGCACAGTACGGTCAAGAGCACGCTGCGCCTCCTCGGGGTAAGGCAGGGTGAATGTGCCGGGGTTCGGCAGATCGTCGAGATCCAGGACAGCGCTGGCGATCGTGCGTAGCAGGGTGAGCCCCTGATGTGGCGAAGGGGCAGGATCGGGAGTCGGCATGGCGGATCCAGGTTGTTGGGGGGAGAAGCGGTCAGCCGTCGGTGTCCGTCGGCTTAGCAGGGGCTGGGCACCATTGGGCGACCTCGCAGCGGAGGCATCGCTTTCCGGGGTTGGGTGCGGAGACGGAGTCGGCATGCCACGGGGCCGCCAGTGAGTGGATCACTTCGCGCGCCTTGGCAACCCGATCTGCTTGATTTGGGGTGATGAGTTCCAGGTCGGGGCCGGATGGGCGGAGGATCTCCAGCTCGACGCGAGAACCTCGCACGTCGCCTCCGAGTGCTCGTTCAGCGAGGAGGATGAGGGCGAGAGCAGCCTGCGGATACTGTTCGAGGATGTCTTTCCCTCCACGCGGGGTACGGTGTTTGGTGCTCTTCAGTTCGCGCCAGACCCAGGAACCGCTGCTGCGATAGAGCAAATCGGGTTTGGCCATGACGAGGGTGTCTGATTCGGTATCGAGAAAGGTCAGCGTCTCCTCGATCCGTAGTTCGACATCTTGGTCGGCATATTTCAGGGGGCACACGGCGGCATGACGGGCGATGAGCCGGACACCGAGTTCCGCTTCGGGTCCGGTCAGGTGCCAGCCACCGATCTGCCAGTCCGATGGGTTGGGCGGTACATCGGCCGCGGTGCACGGGCGCCGGGACGATCGTTCGTGGAGGTGCTGCAACCAGGCGTGGACGGCATGCCCGCGGCGGATGTGACGGTCGTGCTCGATCTCCCTGTCGTACGGGAGATGGATACGGCGCAGGTGTTCCTGCGTCGGACAGTTCTCATAGCGACGGAGGTCGGTGACGGAGAGAGTGCGGCGGGGGCGGGTGGTGTCCTCGATGCCGAGAATGCCAGGCAGGCGCTGCAGAACGGTGCACTTTGGGGAGAGGCGGCATTTGACGCAACTGGCGCCGGGGCGTCGCTTGATCGCGTCGATGGTGGTCCGCAGACGTGGGGCGGCGAGGTCTTTGAACGGGGCGTCCGTCTCATGAGGCGACCCGTCGAAGAGGACCAGGGTGGAACCATCCAGGCAACCCACCTCCACGACGCGCACTCGTTCAGGGACGGCCGCTTCCCCGACGTCATGCTGCTCGCCCCAGCCGGGTTCCTCGGCGCGTCCACCGTATGCGGCGATATGGGCGGCCATGGCAATCTCAGCCGGCTCCCGCTCATGGGCACCGGCAACCCCGAAGCGTGGGAGCCGCAATTCGCGCACACGGCCGTCGCGGGTGGCGTAGCAACGCCCCCATACGCGCATCTCGTAGACAGCGGGCTCACCTGGCTGAGCCGATGTCAGTGTGGTCTGCTCGACCCAGTGCAACGGATCGGGGAGCATTTGCGCGGCCAGTTCCAGGGTGCTCGATGCGGAAAGATACTTGGCGACCGCATGCACAGCCCAGAGTGCCAGCCCGGGGTGCGGGGGCCTACCGCGCGGTGGATCACCGCGAACATGGCCGAACTCTTTGAGGTCCAGCTGCTGCATCACCGTGGCAAGGGCGAAATTCTCGAAGTCTGGCGGCTTGTAGGGAGTCCGCGTTAAGGAGCGCAGTCCCGGACGCGAGTTGAACGCGCGGAGAGCTGGACACTCACCGTTGTCATTCCGAACTCCCCGGGTGAAGACACGCACGAGGTTTGACTCTCCCGCAATCCCTTCGGGGATGGGCCAGTTCGTCATTTTTCCCCTTCTTCGGCCGCGCTGGACAGCACGATGGTGGTAGCAGCCTGCCGCGGACGAGCCCTTTACGGACCAGCGCAGGCACGGCGCAATGCGGCATAGAGCTACCGCGACACCACGCCAGACAGAAGGCCGGACCACCTGTGGTCAACGGAAGTAGAGCATATCCTGTGAACAATGTCCACAGAATGCATCCCAGCTGCTACGCTTCACGCTTCGGGCAGTGGCTGTATGTACTGGGGAGAGCGGGCGCCACGTGGATTCGCAGGGAAAGATCGTCGTCGGGCAGTACCTGTTGACGCGCACCTTGGGCGAAGGCTCGATGGGCAAGGTGTGGCTGGCGCTCGACATCGGGCTTGACCGTGAGGTGGCCGTCAAGCTGTTGCATCCACACTCCGCCGATCGGGAGTCCGGACGGTTCACGGACCGCTTCCTGCGCGAGGCCAAGGCGACCGCGAAGTTGAGCAGGTGCCGCCATGTCCCACAGGTGCACAGCTTCGGCGACTGGAACGGCGCGCCTTACCTGGTCATGGAGTACATCGAGGGCCCGACCCTGGAGCGTTTCATGGCGAACCACCACCCTCTCTCCATCGAGGACATCGTTGCGCTCGTCACCCAGATCGCTGTTGCGCTCGCTCATGCCCATGACGCTGGGTTGGTTCATCGAGACCTCAAGCCGTCCAACGTCATGATTGCCGAGGACGGCGTTGTGAAGATCCTCGATTTCGGCATCGTCGCTCTCTCCGATCCCCAGGCCACTCGACTGACTGCCACCGGATTCGCGCCGGGCACCGCCGCGTACATGGCGCCCGAGCAGGCCAGTCGTGGGCTGGCCGAACCTCGCAGCGACCTGTATGCCGTCGGCTGCATCCTCTTCGAGCTGCTGACGGGTGAACAGGTCTTTTCCGCCGAGACCGCTCATGCCATGGCCAGATGCCATATGGACGAGATTCCGCGCAGGGTCGCCCAGTTACGTGAATGCATCCCTCCCTGGCTGGCCGACCTCACGGACAGCCTCCTGAACAAGGACCCCGATCGTCGGCCGGAGGATGCCCGCGCCCTCTACGCGAGGCTGCAATCACAGCCTCCGGGACGCTGCACCCCTCGCCCGCCGAGGCCGGCCCCGGACCCCACCCTCCCGCTTGTGAACCCCTGCAGTCCACCACCGCGGCCGACGGCCACAACGCAGGCTCCGCCCAGAAATCCCCGCCTGCCGAGCAGGGCCCGACGAAATGCGAATCCGGTCCTCAAGCGAGCGGACTTGGTTCGGATCCGCCAGGAATCCGATGACCTGGCTATCGAAGGCAAGGTTCTGGAGGCCATCGCGCTCATCGAGCGCTGCCTGGACGTCGCAATCGGGCGCTTCGGACGCACCGACGAAGGGGGTGCTGCTAATGCGTATCGACCGTGCCCAGCTCCTACAGGAAGCAGGACCCTATGAGACCACCTTGAAGGCGTATCGCGACGTCAGGCCGGACGCGGTACGGCACTTCGGCGCGGAGAGCGAACAGGTACGGAAGATCGACGACGGCATCAACGACTGTGAGGAAGCCGTCGGAGAGTGAAGTCCGCAGGGGGCCACAAAATCCCCAATCTATGCGTGAACGATGTACACAAGTACATTAGTTCGAGCTACAATTCACGTAGATTGGTCACGTTGATCACCGGAGGATGTAGTGGCAGAGTCGCCGACCACCGTCACCGCTACCGGCATCGCGAAGATCGCTGGAGTCGGCCGAGCTGCCGTGAGCAATTGGCGTCGGCGATACACGGATTTCCCCGAGCCCGTCGCCGGCACATCGGCCAGCCCCGCCTTCGACCTCGCCACCGTGGAGCAGTGGCTCGAGGGGCAAGGGAAACTGCCGGAGGCCACCCCACGGGACCGAACGTGGCGCCGCATCGAGGCATTCAGCGCAAGCAGCCAACTTGCCGACGCCCTCTGTCTGGTAGGCGCGGTTCTGCTCGCGGGACTCAACGCAGTTCCCAGCCCACGTGAACTCGGCACTGCGCTGGACAGCCATGGCAAAGCCACGGCCGCGCTTCTGAGACCTATCCTGCCCCCGGCATGGTCGCCCGCACAACACAAACTCCTGGAGGCCGCAGCAATCCTCTCTCAGGAAGCCAGCCCTACGGACGCTTTCGAGTACCTGCACGAGCAATTCACCTCGGCGCGCGGATCGACAGGGTTCGACGTAACTCCCCATCCCCTGGCCGACCTCATGGTCGATCTTGTCAGCCCTGCTTCCAACATCTTCGACTTCAGCTGTAGCAGCGGCACTCTCCTGCGCGCCGCCGGCAGGCAGGCACTCGACGACCATCGCCCAATCCATATCTACGGCCAGACTGCCAATCCCGGCCAGGCGCGCATCGCCCTTCTGCGGCTCCTACTGCTTCAGCAATGGGCGTCGGTCACAAGCCAAGCACCAGACATTCGCGCGGGCGATCCGCTGCTCGCCGACGAATTCCCGCAGCTCTCCGCAGACGCGGTCGTCGCCAACCCGCCCTTCGGCCTACAGGACTGGGGCCACGAACAGCTCGCCTACGACTCCCGATGGACCTACGGCGGGCTACCACCCCGTACAGAACCCGAACTCGCCTGGGTCCAGCACGCCCTGGCCCACCTCGCGCCGGGAGGATATGCCGCGCTCCTTATGCCACCCGCCGCAGCCTCGCGCGCCACGGGCCGTCGCATCCGCAGCGAGCTCGTCCGCCGTGGAGCTCTGCAAGCCGTCTTCGCTCTCCCCGTAGGAGCGCTTCCCAGCACCAGCATCGGCTTCCACATCTGGCTTCTGCGCCGCCCCCACCGGGACGACGGTCCTGGCGAGCGCGTTCTGTTCATCGACACCTCGACACAGATCGTGCCGAGATCCGACAACACACACTGGACAGAGATCCGCCAGAGCATGATGCCCGCCTGGCGTGCCTATCTCGACGACCCACAAAGCGTGCTTGCTGAACCGCGCTCAGTTCGATCCGTTCCGGTTGTCGAACTTCTCGACGAGGACGTCGACCTCACGCCGCTTCGCCATCTACCGGCCGCCAACGCGGAGCGGCATGACGCCGAGGCGCTGCTGGACCTTGCGAGCACGTTCAACTCCAAGATTGAGATGCTGCGCGGCCTGCTACCACCGTTGGCAGCCGCTCATGACTCGGTCCTCCCAGCCGCCCCTATTGCAACGCTCGACGGGCTCGCCCGCACCGGCGCCCTTGCTCTCCTTCGCACAACAGCGCGGGGCTCAAACCGGCACGGTTCCGCGTCTGAACAGCGGTCCCGCAGATCGGCTGTCGACGTCGCGGCGGTCGTTACGCACGATGTGATCTCGGGGAATGCGCCCAGCGGGACCGTGCAGCAGGACGACTCCGACGAGACCGTGATCCAGGCCGGAGACATCCTCATTCCAGCGATCACCCGCAGCGTTGTCGCCCGCGTCGCCACGCACGAGCAGGTCGGCGCTCGCATCGGGATGGGCGTCCATGTCGTGCGCGTCAACCCGGAGATTCTCGACCCTTGGTTCACTGCTGGTGTCCTGTCCAGTAGCGAGAACACCCGCAAAGCGGGCCGTTCCACCGCAGGAACGGGCGGGGCACTCCGTATTGACGTCAAGAGACTCCAGCTGCCCGTCCTCCCGATCGATACCCAACGACGTTACGGATCGGCTCTGAAGAGCCTCGCCAGCTTCGAGACAGAACTTGCCCGAGCGGCCGAGTTGGGGCACGAGACCGCGCGAAGCCTCGCCGAAGGGCTGATCAACGGCACTCTAGAACCAGACACGTTGGCCTGAAACAGCCATGGCTGACCTGGTGGTTTTTCGCGCCGCAGGACCCCCTCTACCTGCGTTCCGCGTAATTCGGCGGGTCTAGAGGGTCCGATGCGGTGAAGTGCCTGGTCAGTAGACTCGTTGGTGCCGAACGGGCTGGAATCACCTAGAGAAACGCTTTTGGCTTACTCTCCAATAACTGCATGGCTCAGGCGTGTATTGTCTAGAGCGATGTATGTGAAGACGACGAGCCGGAAGACCAAGAGCGGCACGGTCCGCTACCTGCACCTGGCCCACAACACCTGGGACGCGTCGGCGGGTCGGTCGGTGCCGAAGCTGCTGTACGGTTTCGGCCGCGAGGACCAGCTGGACACCGATGCGGTGCGCCGCTTGGTCGGCTCACTGTCCAAGCTCCTCGATCCGGCTGCCGCGCTGGCGGCCACCGCCGAGGCGAGCACGGAGCTGGACTTCGTCGAGTCCCGTCCCTTCGGCGGTGCGTATCTCCTGGACCACCTGTGGCAGCGACTGGAACTCCCCCGCATCGTGGCCTCGTTGGGCACCCGGGGGCGAGGCCGTCCACGGAACGTCGAGGCCACCGAACGCGTCCTGTTCGCACTGGTCGCCAACCGCGCACTGGCCCCGTCCTCGAAACTGGCGGCCGCCGAGTGGGTCAACCACGACGTGCACATTGACGGCCTGGACCGCATCGACGACGACGCCTGCTACCGGTCGATGGACTGGCTGCACCAGATACGCGAGAAACTGGAACAGCGGGTCTTCGATTCGGCCGCCCACCTGCTGAACCTCGAAGTCGACCTGCTGTTCTTCGACACCACCAGCACCTACTTCGAACTCGAGGACGCCGACCTGCCCGTCGCCCGCGACGAACACGGCCTCCCCCTCCCCGAAACCGGCGACGGCGACGGCGACGGCGGGAGCAAGGGCGGGTTCCGGACCTGGGGGAAGTCGAAGGACTCCCGCGACGACCTGCCACAGATCGTGATCGGGATGGCGGTGACCCGTGACGGGATCCCCGTGCGGGTGTGGTGCTGGCCCGGCAACACCGCCGATTCCGCGTTGATCCGCCAGGTCAAGGACGAGATGCGGGACTGGACCCTGTCCAAGATCGTATGGGTCGCCGACCGGGGCTTCGCCTCCGCGGCCAACCGCCGCTAACTCCCCCGAGATCCGCTCCGGCGACCACCACTACATCATCGGCGAGAAGCTCCGCTCCAACTCCCCCGAGATCAAGGCCGCGCTCTCCCGACAGGGCCGTTACCAGGACATCGCGCACAACATGCGCGTCAAGGAAGTGAAGGTCTCCGAGAACGAACGCTTCGTGATCTGCCACAACCCCGAAGGCGCCACCCGGGACGCGGCGATCCGCACCCAACTGATCGCCCAGCTCACCGAGCTGATCGAGGGCAGCGACACCCTCTCGGACTACAAGCGCGGCGAACTGCGCGGCAAGATCACCGCGAAGCCCGGCCTGAACCGCTACCTCCGGACCACCCCGGCCGGCAAGCTCCGTATCGACGCCACCAAGGCCAAGACCGAGGCGAACCTGGACGGCAAGTACCTCCTGCGCTGCAGCGACCCGAAACTCTCGGCCGAGGACATCGCGCTGGGCTACAAGCAACTCCTCGAAGTCGAGCGCGGCTGGCGCGACATGAAGCAGATCCTCGACCTCCGCCCGGTCTACCACCGCCTCGAAGAACGCATCCGCGCCCACGTCATCCTGTGCTGGCTCGCCCTGCTGCTGATCCGCATCACCGAGACCACCACCCGGGCGACCTGGCCCACCATCCGCCGCGAACTCGACCGGCTCCACCTTGGGACCTTCACCGGCCCCGCCGGCACCTTCCGCCAGCTCACCGAACTCACCCGCACCCAGCGCGACCTGCTGAACAAGCTCGACATCCCCGCCCCCAAGAAGATCGTCGAGCTCACCCCAGAACCCCACTGACCAGCCACAACCCCCACGCCTAGAGACACGCCCCCACGGCGTGTCCAGACGTGTTTCCCCAGGTCACAGCACGAATCAACACTCTATGCACCGCGAATTATGCGGAACCCAGGCCCATGGGGTTAAAACAAGAGCAATGGACTCATGAATCCCGATCCCCAGCGCGAACTGATACCTCGCGACGACACCCTGCGCCTCATCGGCGCGCTCGACGGTATGAAGGCCATGTACGGCGACGCGGCCCAGCAGTGGCAGCTCCTGGACGACGCTGGCCGCGTACCAGCTTCCCCGTCATACCCCGAGCTGATCCAGCACGCCGTCGATGCGCAAGCCCTCTCCCACCGCGTCATCCGCACGACGGCTGAATTCGCCCGGACCATGCACAGTACGAACCGCGCCGGTAGCGCCGTACTCGCCCACCTCGCGACAGCCGCCACCCTGTCGACCTACGCGGCCCCGCTCTTCGCCGAGACCGCGCAGACTGCCCTCTCCCTGTCCCAAACCGCAAGTTCAACCCGCCGGCAGTACCAGGAAGACTCCATGGTCCTCAAACACGCCACGGGGCGCTCCTACCTGCGGCGCACGTCGGAATCGCTGCACGACGCAGCCAAGGAACTCGACCAACACCTCGACCTGCATCGCTTCTTCCCGACGCTGTCTCGACGGCAACGCCCGGTGCCCCCGCCGCCCAAGCCGGGCACGCACAACCTCTAGCCGGCGCCGACTCACGATGCCCGCATCCGATTCCTGAGGAGTCCTCTGAACCGCCCCGCCCACTTCACCGACGCCGACTGGGCCGAGTACCAGCAGAACCAGGCCGAGCACGACGACCTCATGGCACAGATCGCCGATCACGAAGCACAGATGGAACGACACCTGCTCGACGCCTCCGACGAGCACGCATGGGACACCGCCCGACCGGATCCGAAGCCTCTCCCCACACGCCGGATCCCGCGCATCCACGCACTCATTCCCCGCAGGCGCAACCGTGACCACTGATGGCACAGGGTCCCCGGATGCCGGCCCCGACGCGCGCCGCACGTCTGCCCGCGCCCCGTCCCTGGCACCGCTGCCCGAGCACGGCAACACGTATACCGCGTGGTGGCAGGAGCTGTGGCGCTGCCACGCGCACATCATCACACCGCTGCGACAGCGCGGACTGGGGTGCGACATCGAGTTCGGTCTCAGCGCGTACATCGTGCGCGCATCGCTTCCCGACGACAGCTACCTAATCATCGGCCCACCGCAGGAACCCCCCTCCGAGCGTTTGCCGGGAGACCCCGAGGGGTGGATCGTGACCCGCCAAAGCGACGATGACTATGAGCTGTTCGAGGTGCTCTACGACTCGTCCCCCTCGACCGCCCCGGGGGATCCTGAGCGGGCTGAAGCCCGGCACGGCGGCAGCGCCGCGCAGGTGATCGAGGCGATCGACCAGCGGCTCGCCCAGCTCGGGCTGCTGACCGCACCCCCCTCCTCTACCGAACGCACGCGCATTTGCGTGGCCCCACAGCCGAAAGCACCAGCGCCTCGCGCCGATGCCGCGGACGGCGCCGTGGGTTACGTCTACGGTGACGCGATCCTCGCGCTCACCGACCGGCTCAACGGGGCCGCGTCGCACGCGGAGGCCGCCGTGCTGCTGCACCAGATCCTGGACCCGATCAACGGGCTGCTGGAGCGGCTCGGGGAGTTCTTCGAAGCGGCCGGGGAGAAGGCTAAGGAAGCCGAGCAGGACGACGGCTTCGACTTGTCGTACGACCTCGCCGACGCCGCTTCTGAGATCCGCAACCTCGGGGAAGTGCTGCACGTGGCGGAGGACCGGATGCGGGTACTGACCGACCAGCTTCCCCGTCCCGACCTGGGCTCATCCGGTCCGGCGCCCCTCCCGCCGGCCCTCCCGCCAGCACCGCCACAGCGCGCACGCTGATGCCGCCGGCCCCCCACACCCTCCCCCAGGAATCCATGCCGCCAGCTCGAACCGACCTGTCCGACTTCGCCAGGGCCCTGGCTGCCCGCCTGCCCGGCTCCTGGAGCAGTGACTACCAACGCCACGCGCGGTATGAGGAGCAGTTCCCCCGGACCGAGCAGCTCTGGGACAACGGCCACGTCGCCCACATCGTCAGCCAGTACGTCCTCTCCCACGACGCGATCCTTCATGGCCCCGAAGGACACCGGCTCTTCATCGCCGACCGGCCTCACCACTGCGATCAGTTCGTCGCCGCCTCGTTCGAACCCGTCGAGGACGGCATCAAGCCCCACCACTTCGTCGGTGTCGAGGAACCCCACGGCATCGCCATCCCCAACGACCCCGCACGGGCAGCCGCCCGCATAGCCCAACGGGTACTGCCCCGCTACGAGCGGGCCGTGGAATCGGTGTTCGACAACGCGGCGACCCTGCCCGACTCGCCGCACCGCCCCGCACCGCCGCAGGTCGCACACGTCCTCACCTTGACGCTGTACGACGACGGGGCCCTGGGCGCACCGTACGACAGCGTGCCCGAGCAGGCCCGCGGAACGCTGTTCGCCTGCGGCTTTCAATACCTGCCGCATCAAGCGGCGTTGCTCCTGTCCGCGCAGTACAGCGAGAACGACCGGTCGCTGCGCGTGCAGGCCGCGGCCCGGCTGCTCACGGCCCAGGGCATCGGGGTGAACCTGCGCCACGTCGCACCCACCACGGCCGCACCTCCGCCGGCATCACCGCAGGCCGCCCGCTCACCCCGCCGGTGATCCATCCCCCGCACGCGCCCTTCGGAGTTCCGCTGCTTTCCGACCTCGATGCCATAGGCCAACTTCGCGGCCTGGCCGAGCGCATCCACCACGCGGCCGAGGACATGCCCTTCACGGACGCGCGGCATTGCGTCAGTGACAACCTCGACGAACTGGACGACCGGGTCCGTGACATCGCCAGCCTGATCGTCCACATCACCAGTGCCGCCGCCCTCGCCGACCGCGAGCCCGGCACAGCGGTCAGCGCGCACGACGCCACCTGGCACAGGGTCACCGCGCTGACGCGCGCCGTGGGCACCCTCGGTCGCGCCATGGCCGATCTCAGCGCAGCCATCGCCCACACCGGGAACCTGCACCACCTCGCCGCTCTTCCTCACTCGCCAGAAGCCGCTGGTGCCCAACAGGCCGCGCGCTCACTCCTCGACGACCGTCTCAACCACGCCCGCCATCACCTGCACGAAGCAGGCCACCAACTCCTTCTCGACGCGAAACAACTCACCTCAGCGCCCCCGGGATCCCACGGACCGCAAGCACCTTCCGGCGCATCCGTCCCCCCTCGGCCCGCCAAACCCGCACCCACCCGCACCCACTGACCAGCCCCGAAACACTCAGGAGAGCCCCATCCGCCTCGCCCACCACACCCTGCCGCTGACCGCCGGCGCCGCCTGTCTAGCCCTGGCCCTGACCGGCTGCGCCGACGACCACACCACCCCCGACACAAAGCCGGCCCCCAGCGCCACCACGGCGGCAAAGCCGGCACCAGCGCTCAACACCACCCAGGCCCTCGCCGTCATCCGCAACTACTCAACGACCAACAACGAGGCCAACGCCATCCGGGACCGCGTCAAGCTCGACACCATCGAGGACGGACCGCTGTATGCAATGTCGGTGGCGGACTACACCGAGGCCGAGGGCCTGCCCAAGGCTGACCGCACGCCGTACAAGGCGTGGTCGTACGACACCGCGAGCGCCAAGCTGTACATCCCGCGCCTGCCCCCCGGACAGGACCGCTGGTTCGCCGCCGCTCTCTCGGACCAGAAGGGCACGGCTCCTTCCCGCCTCGCAGTATTCGTCGAAAGCCCCTCGAACAGGCGCTGGGAGATGGTCTCCGTCGTCGACCTCGACGGCACGACGCTGCCGAGCGTCGCCCTCGACCAGACCGGTTACGCCACCGCCGTCGCTACCAAGGACATCCAGCAACTCGCGGCCGGCCCCGACCTCCTGCGCGCCGCGGTCCTCGACAACTTCGCCACCGGAGGTGCGACCACCGGCACGAAGGTCTTCGCGCCGACCGTGGCGAGCAGGCGGCAGATCCGCGTCCACGACACGACCGGCAACCAGTACGGAAAGCTGGGCACCAGCGTCTTCGCCGGCGCCCCCAGCCGCTACACCGACGCCTACGCGCTCAAGACCACCGACGGCGGCGCCCTGATCCTGTTCTCCCACACGCACACCCAGACCGACGCGGTCGCACGCCTCGGTCTGCAGATCACCCCGAACAAGGACGACCGGGCCTGGCTCCACGACGTGCCGCGCAGCTCCATCCAGTACACGTTCGTCTGCAGCGACGCCGCAACGGTTCCGGCGAAGGGCCCCTCCCAGTTGATCGGCTACACGTGCGCGCGCACCAACGCCTTCGGCCCGCCCGCCGCTTCACGGCAGCCGAACCTCGCATAAGGCCCCGAGCCCTCAGAACGGACTGACCCGTGTCCCATCCCGATTTCGAGCTGTACGACAACGCCAGCCGCGACGCGGAGCAGATCGCTGCCGCTCGATACGGCATCGCCACCCGCGCTGACCTGCTGCGATGGGCGCGGCGCGACGCCACGCCCTTCCTGGCCGAGCACCAGCTGCCGGACGCACCGCTGCCCGCCCCTGACCCCGCGCCCTACATCGCCGCACTCGCCGCAGCCCAGACGCCCGCAGAGGTCCACGCCGTCACCAGCCGCCTCCTGGACGCCGCCGAACCCGCGCTCCGCGCGGTGAGTGACTACCTCGTGGCTGCCGCCCACTGGCGCGGCCAGTACCACGCGGCGGCCAAGGGCTCGCCGCCCAAGCTGCTTCGGGAAGCGGCCAGCCGCAGCCTGTCCGTACTGGCCATCGCGGACCACGCCGACCTGGAATCGCTACGGACCCAGTACGACCCTGCGCCGGCCCCCAAGGCCGCGGCCTCCGGTCTTCCGCAGGTTCTGCCGGGCACTGAGCCATCCGGTCCGGCTATGCCTGCGCCTGGGCAGGCTCCCCCGCGCCGCACGTCGCACTGACCGCCCCGAAAGCCGACATCCGCCCTGCGACCCGGAGACCTCCCTGTCCACGCGTTCCTTCATCGCCCGCCCCACCACCTCGGGCTACAGCGGCATTTACGTCCACCTCGACGGCGTGCCCAGCCACCACCTCCCCCTGCTCCTGACCACCTACCAGCACAAGTTCGGGCGAGACCTGCAGGCCATGTCCCGTCACCTCATCGATGACGTCGCCGTCGGCTGGGACGAGCTGGGCACCGATCTCCTCGACAGCGCCCCACCCGCGCTCATCACCGCACTGACCGGCGGCGAACAGTGGCCCAGCAGCACGCTGGACCACCTGATCACCCCCGACGGATCCCCACCAGTGCGCATGACGGTCACCAACGACACCGCCGACGCGCAGGACATGCAATGGGGCTACCTCCTGCACCAGCACGGCATCGAAGTGATTAGCGCGCCCCACGAGGGCTCCGGCCGACTCGTGGACTGGACCACAGACCCGCGCACCAACTTCAGCGACCACCCCGAGCACTGGGCCCCCATCGCACCGGCCCCAATCATCCAGCCGGCCCATGCGGCATCACCCCGCAGCGCGCCCGCCGCCGCCCCCGCGCGGGCCGGCACCCCGCGGCGCACCAGCCGCCGCTAACCACCCCCGTCCCTGGAGTCTTCCCTGCCCTCGTACGCCGCTCCTCTGATTACCGTCGTCATCGCCACCCGCCTGCGCGAGGACCGCCTCGGCTACCTGACCGCCATGCACGCCAGCCTCACCCGCCAGACCGTCCCCTGGGAGGCGGTGATCGCGCTCGACGGTGTCTCGGTCGAGCGGCTGCCGGCCCCGCTCGCCGACGACCCCCGGGTCCGCACCCTGGCGCTCCCCCGTCCGGTCGGCGCCGCCTGCGCCAGGAACCTCGGCCTCGCCCAAGTGAGGACTAAATACACCAATTGGGCGGATGATGACGTAGTTGCTGCTTAACGACCGTGTCGAATTGCCAAACCCTCACCAGACAGGGCTTGTTGCAGTGTGTTGCACTCTGCTGTGTCGGAAACCTATGGTCTCCGGCCATGCAGATGATCAGCTTCTCAGCTTCGGGCTGGGAGACCTGGGATGTAGCGCGTCAGCCGTTGATCCGCGAGCAGATGCCGGTTCTCATCGATGACGACTTGCTCTTTGAGGACGCTCCCGGGTCCCCGCGGCCGTCGACGGTGGCGAACAGGTACCTCGCCGATCTCCCGATCAACGGCGCGCCGGCGGTGCGGACGTGGGTGAACAGCGCGGGCTGCCTCTCTGCGTGGCTCACGTTCCTCGAGGAGCGCGGGGTCCATCCGTTCGCGGACCGCCGGGAGTTGCGTGGTGTGCTGAGCATGTACGCCGAGTACCGGCTGGCCGGACCTCTGAAGGTGCGGTGGGACCACACCACGTGGAATCTCCACGTCAGCATCCTGTCCGCCTTCTACGACTGGGCGAAGGACGAGGGCTTGCTCACCGTCGTGCCCTTCACCTACCGCGTAGGGCACAGGATGGCCCACGGTGTGATGGAGAAGGTCCGGAAGAACATGGCCAAGCTCCCGCGTCCTCGACCTCACACGACGATCAAGCACCTGGAGTGGGACTTCGCCGAGCTCTTCGTACGAGGACTCGCTGGTCTCGACCCGCTCGGTGAACCTGACCTCCGCTATCGCCGCCCCCGGGAAGGCGCCCGGAACTCCGCGATGGGCAGCTTTGTCCTATCCAGCGGGTTGAGACGTCAGGAGTTCACCCACTTGACGGTCTATGAGATCCCGCCGCTTCCGCCCCGCCCGACAACGCTTCCCGCGCTCTTCCCGCTCGCGTACGCGATCACCAAGGGAGAGAAAGACCGCACGACGTGGACCCACTATGAGCCGCTGGCCGCGATGCACCAGTACCTCGACCTGGACAGGGCCGCCTCGGCGGAAGGCTTCAGGTGGCGGCCCCCGTCGAAGTACGGCGAGCCGCTGCACGTCGAGGAACCCGACTGGGAAGGAGCCCGCCTCAACGGAGTGCGTCGCTCCTGGAGAAGTCTGCGGCCGGCCGAGCGGCTGTGCCTGATCACCCCGGAGGGGCAGTCCCCGCTGGTGGGCCTGCAGTCCACGGGCGAGCCATTCGTCGACTGGGCGACGGTCTTTCGCCGTACCTCGGCGCGCATCCGCGAGCGATACGAACCCCGGTTCCCGACCGTGGCGCCCCACCGGCTGCGCCATTCCATGGCCATGCGGACCTTGGAGCAGCTGATCAAGGGCTACTACGCACGGCTTGCCGACCTGGTGGAGGACACCGACAGCGATGCCGCGCTCGCGCTCTACCTGCGCAAGCACGAGCCGATGCTCATCCTGCGTGACCTGCTCGGTCACTGGAGTGTGACGTCCACGGAGCTGTATATCGCGCGCCTGGACATCACCCGGATCTACAAGGAACTCTACCAGGGCGCGCGCGCCCGGCTCGACAGGACCGCCGCAGCCGAGGCAGACGCCGAGTTCGACGGGGAGGAGAAGGTCTGATGCCTGCGACCCTCGTGGACGAGCCGCTGGGTGTCCACTTCAGCTTCGTCGACGGCACCGACTGGACGGTCAGGCTCGCCGGGCTCCCTAACCCGCGGCTGGCACGAGACCTGGCGGTAGGTCTCGCGGCCAACGCCCATCCCCACGGGGGCATCAAGAGGCGGGCCACGGCCAACGGGTACGGGATCGCCGCGCGAAGGATGGTGCACGCGCTGTCGAAGGACGGTTTCAGTGGGGCCGCCTCCGAGCTGACCCGCGGCGTGCTGATGCGGTACTGGATGGCCAGCAACCACACCCGGGAGCGAAATACCCGACAGCTCTTGAAGGACCTCGACTTGGCTACCGGGTGCCTGCGCCCGGATGTCCGCGCGTACCTCGATGGCGAACCTGTCCAGGCCCGGCCCGTGCTGAGTACGTACAAGGCGTACACCGACGCCGAGTGGGAGCGGTTGGAGACGACGTGCCGACGCACGGTCGACGAGAGGTACGCCCGCTACAAACTGGCAGTCCAGAGCGACAAATGGGGTACGGATCCGGTTCTCACAGCGCGGGACGACGCGGAGGAGGACATCGCGTGGCTCATGCTCAGGCGCGGCCCACTGACGTACAACCGCTACCTTGACCACTTCCGGGTCCGGACTGGCGAAAAGCGCGGCATGCGTAAGACGAACACCATCGCCGGCCGCGTGGCCGTGCAGCGGGTGCGGGACGACCTCTTCCCGAGCCGCCCGATCACGGTCGCTTACAAGGCGCTGCTCGGCGTGTACTGCGGCGTCGTGCCCGACGGCATCGCCGACCTCGGCGTCGGCGATGTGGAGTGGGCCGGTGATGCAACGATTCTGCTGTCCTACCTGAAGGGCCGTACGGCGCGTGAGAGTTCCGTCCTGACGGGCCCTGCAGTGCGCCTGCTGGAACAGTGGCTGGAACACTCCTCCACGCTGCGGCGCTTTGCCGCCGACGGCCTTCGAGATGAGCTGTGGATCGGCGCCACCGAGTCCGGAGGCGAGGTGGCCCGCGACCACCCGAAGGGAGGGCATCGGCGCAGGTTCGTGGAACTGAGCGGGCTCGTCGATGACCAGGGACGCAAGTTCGTCATCCATGGCGGACGCATCCGGCACACCTACGACGAGCGGCTGGCGCGTCGGGGCTGGACCGGCCGCGCGCTGATCGATCCGAACCACGGTGCCCGCACGGAGGGAGATCACTACGCCACTCCCACCGACCCCGACCAGCTCGACGACATCGATTCGATCATCAACGACGGGCAGGTCGACATCCTGCGCAAGGCCCTGCCTCCCGTCGTGCTGACCAGTGAGAGGGCCGTGCAGTTCGCGGCTGATTTCCCCGACGAAGTACGACGCCTGGGGCTGGATACGGCCGCGATTGCCGAACTCGTCGGCGGGCAGCGCGACGTGTTCACCGCGGCCTGTACCGACCAGCTGGCCGGAGTCCACGGCCCGGTCGGAACGCCGTGTCCGGCCCGCCCGTGGGTGTGCCTACTGTGCCCGCTGGCGGTGTTCTTGCCGCGGCACGCGTCGAACCTGCTGCGGCTGGACGCGTTCTTCGCCCGCCAGTTCCAGCAGATGACGACCGACCACTACCTGCGGGTGTTCGGCCCGTACGCGCACCGGCTCACCCACAACATCCTGCCGAAGTTCTCCACGGAGGCGAAGGAGAAGGGCGAGTTGGACGTGGCCGACGACGACAGCGAGATCCCCCTGCGGCCCGAGGAGGCCACCCTGTGAAGCTCCCCCGCCCCCTGCGGGCCCCGGCCACGATCAACCGCCGGCCCGTTTCCGCTTTCGCCGGCTGCTACGTCCATGAGGCCATCGGCCTGGCGCTGTTGCCCGGCTCCGTACGCTCGCGGTTCGAGGAAGACCTGTGGGACATGTGGGGCCTGGCCGACAAGCCCCGTTCCATCAAGCAGCACGAGCTGACCTGGGACTTCTCCCAGATCATGAACCCGAAATGGCGTGTGGTCGCCAAGGAGATCCTGATCGCGCTGCTCGCCCCGCAACACGACAGCGTGTTGGAGTGCGCTCTCGCGCTGCGCAAGTACCGCAGTCCCCGCACCTGCAACCGCTTCCTGAGAAAGTTCACCGCGTGGTTCAACTGGCTGACCGCGAACGGGGTCACCTCCCTGGAGGAGGTCATGCAGGAGCACTGCGACCGGTTCACCGCCGAGGATCAGTGGTATGTCCCCAAGCCGGATGCGCCCCCGGTCCAGGTGGAACCCGAGACGCTGGCCGAAAGCGTCCGCGTCGTCCAACTGATCACGCTGTACGGGGACCTGCTGTCCACGGACAGCTACCGGGCGGGCTTTGTCCCGTGGGACGGCCGGAGCACCATCAAGGTCGTCGGCGGCACGTGGCTGCGGGCCAACCGCACCCCGCCGGTGCCCGATCAGCTCCTCCAGCCCGCGCTGTCCACCTGCCTCTACCTGGTCAACACGGTCGGTCCGCACCTCGCCGATCTCGTTGAGCAGGCCCGCGCCGACGCGGCGAGGACGAAGGACTTCCCACGTGCAACGCTGGCCCACGTCCCGGACCTGAAGCGCCTGTTCGCCCAGATGCACGCCGATCGCGTGCCGCTGCCGCTGGCCGAAGGCAAAGGCCAGGCCCGGCGTATCAGCACCGGCGACCTCGTACCCCTCAAAGACCTCGCGTGGTACCGCCTCGCGCACCAGGTCGGCACCAGCACCATCGCCGCCCCTTACCTGCGCGAGAAGATCACGCCCGAGCTCCTCGCGCTCGCCGAAGACGTGGGCTTCGAGAACTACTGGGCGCGCACCGCGCCGACGATCGCCCGCGAAGAGGACGGCGCACTGGTGCCGTGGACAGCCCCGCTGTCCGACGCTGGGATCCAGTCGATGGTCGCCAACGTCCTTGTGGCATGTCTGGTGGTTGCCAGCGCGCTCAGCGGCATGCGCAACAGCGAGCTGGTCGAGCTCAGCGTCGGTTGCAGGCGCCAGACGGTGACAAAGTTGGGCGGTACCCGGTTCCGGCTCGCCGGCCGTTTGATCAAGGGGCAGAAGCTCGGCGGGGTGCCCGACGAGTGGGTTGTGATCGAGGACGTGCACCGTGCCGTTGCCCTGGCCGAGCGCCTGTTGGGGGCGCCGCCCGGGGCCGCATTGTTCAACACCGTCGGCCTGTCGTTCGGCCTCACGCGCATGAGGAAGTGGCTGGAGGAGACCAGGAATCGGGAGCGCTGGGGCCTGCCGGTCATCCCGGCCGGCCCCATCAGCGCCCGGATGCTACGCCGGACGCTCGCCCTGTCGATCGCCGCGCGGCCCGGCGGGCTACTGGCCGCGAAGATCGCGCTGAAGCACATCTCCGTCGCCACGACAGAGGGGTATGCCGCGCGCCCCGGCGGATCCCAGCGGCTGTTCCTCACCGAGGTCGAGGAAGCCGAGGAAGGGAAGCACATGGAACTCACCGTGGAGGCATTCCGCGACCTCAAGGAGGGTCGCAAGCCCGCCGGTCCCGGCGCCCGCGGGCTGATCGAGGCACTCCAGCATGTGGATGCGCAGCTCAACGAGGCCGCCCGTCACGATCCGAATGTGTTGGACGACGACCGGCACCTGGAGAGCCTTCTGAGCAAGCTGTCGAAGGTGCTTCACGTCGGAGCGGCGAACTTCTGCTGGTTCCGCGACCCGTCCAAGGCGCTGTGCCTCAAGCTCGCGGGCACCCCGAACGCCAAGAAGCCGCTGGTGGGGATGTGTGACTCGGCCCGTTGCCCGCAGGCCACCCACCATCGCAGTCACCGGCCCGTGTGGCTCGGACAGATCACCGTGATCGACACCTTCGTCGAGAGCCCTCGTGTGGCCATGAGCGAGAAGGAACGTCTCCTGCCCGAACGCGACCGCGTCCAGCGCGTGGTCGCAGAGATCGACGCCGCCTCTGCGGCGGCGTGAGAGGAATGTGATGGCTCGGCTCACCGAGGAGGACAAGGCCCGCAACGAGGCCGCAATCCGGGCCGCGATGGAGCGGATCTTGAGCGGGAACCTGCCGCCGGGCGGCAAGACCGATCTCAAGACCCTCGCTGCGGTCGCCAAAGTGACCCGCACCGGCTTCTACCCGAAGAAGAACCGTGACGGCACCCCCAGGCCCGGCGCCTACCAGCACCTGGCCGAGGAGTTCGAGCGCCGGGTCCACGAACTCCAGCAGGCCGGGGAGATCGTCGACCCGCGCGAGGCACAGATCGCGCGGCTGAAGGCCGAGCGAGCGGAACTGAAGAAGCGCGTCGCCGACCGCGACGCGCGCCTGGAGAAGCTCACCGGATTCAAGCAGCTGGCGATCTCCCGGCTGGCCGCCCAGCATGCGGAGATCGAACGCCTCCGCCAGCAGATCACCGACGGCGCCACCGTCCGGGTCCTGCCCGCCGCCGCAGACCGCACGGCGCCGTACGGATCGTGCAGTTGACCGGCCCCTGGAACATGCCGAGCAGTCCGGAGCGGGCCCGCTCGCACACGGCGGGACCCGCAGCGCGGACCGCGCACCGCGATCAGCGTCTCGCCCTCCGGGACGCAGGCGTACTCCGGTTCTGACTGCGAGGAGTCATGCGTGCACGCATAGCTGGAGTCACGGCGCGGGCTGTGGTCGCATGCTGGGCACCGATGATGACCGGCAATACTTGCGCGGTTGGGTCTCGCTGCGGGTGCACGCAGACGGCGCTGACCTGCGGCGCTGATCGCGTCTGCTACGCCTAGGGGATTCGCGTCCGGTGCTCCGCCTGGAGGCGGTGCTGCCGCCGGGGGCTTCCGGTGGAGACTGACCCGGGGTGGACATCCTCGATCGTGCCTGCGGAGGAACGTTGGCCGGTTGGCGTCCTTCAGATGACGTTGACGGTTTCGAGGTAGCGCGTGGCGAGGTCGGTGTCGCCCGCGATCTCGACGTCGGCGTCGCGCCACGAGGAGCGTTGCGTTCCCCAGTCGGGAAACGTGATGGCTGGGGCGGTGATGCGGGCTGCTGGGGTGCGGGAGTCCGGGGTGGCGAGGCCGTCGGCGTCGATCCACCAGGTGCTGCCGCCGGGGCCTGTGAGGGTGAGGATGAGGCCGGCGTCGATTCCGGGTGCCGGGGACTTCGCGGTCTGGTTGCTGAGTACCGCGGTCATCCAGTCGAGCACTGCGCGCATCCGGTTCCCGTCCGTAGGGGGCGTCGGCAGGCCGAGTGCGGGGGTCATGTCGTGACGGAGGTGGGTGTGCAGGTCGAAGACCAGGGCGCCGCCCACGAGGAGCGCCATCGGGAATGAGCCGAGCTCGTTGAGCCGCATGGGCACCGCCCGCATCGGGGTGTGCCGCACGAAGGCGAGCATGCGGGCCGCGGTGCGGGTGGCGGACTCGAACTCGGCCATCACCTGCTGCCGGCTCCACGCACGGCGTACCTGCACGGGGCCCTCGTTGACGACTTCGAGGCTCGGTTGGCGGGCGGCCTGGAGGCCGGCGGGGATGTACATGTTGTGGGCGGTGGAGCCGATGTGGCCGACCATGTCGGCGATGCTCCAGCCGGCCGCCTTGCTGGGCGCGTTCCACTGGGAGGTGGTGAGGGAGTTCGCGAACTCGAGCATCCCAGTGCTCTCGGTGCGGAGCGCGGCGTGCAGGTTCTTCAGGTCGGGGGTGGGGAGGCGGTTGGCCATGTCTCATCTGCTCTCGTGAGATGTGCGGGCACGTCGTGTGGCGATCGGGATCTTCGAGCGCGCACAGGCGCGCCGAAGGCCGCGGGCAGCGCCGCGGGACGTGGATCGTGAAGCGTTGAGCGGGCGGTGGACATGGCCGCCCGACGGCGTCAGTTCGAGTTGCGGATGGCTTCTATCGCCGTGTCGTAGAGGTCGAACAGCGGCGTCGAGCCCCGACGCCGCAGCCATTCCTCGGTGGCGGCCTGCAGGCAGGTGATGGCCGTCGCGACGATGGCCCTGGCCGCGAAGCCCCGCGCCTCGGAGGCCGGCAGCTTCGGTTCGATCAGGGGGGCGAGCAGATCGGTCCACCTCGCCTGCTTCTCGGCGTGGCCGGCCCGCAGGGAGTCGTTGTCGAACAGCATCGAGACGAGCTCGAGGCGGTTCTCGGGGCTGGCCTCGATCTCGTCGAGCACCACGAACGAGTGGCGCAGCGAGACCCAGACGTCTTCATCGGCGGGCCGGGTGCCCAGGCGCGCCGCGATGACGTCACCCTGCTCGGACAGCCCGCTCAGCGCCAGGTCTTCTTTCGTGCGGAAGTAGTTGAACAGGGTGCGGCGCGAGACTCCGGCCGCTGCGGCGACCTCTTCGACGGTCGTCTCGTCGAAGCCCTTCTCGGCGAACAGCTGCATCGCCGTCTGTGCCAGAAGTGAGCGGACGACGGCTCGGGTCTGCAACCGGATGGAGGAGGGCGGCGTGGTCATGCACTGAGAGTACGCCAGTGCAGCTTGCGAACCAACTTGCACTCAGTGCAGAGACGTGCATAGAGTGTTCCCATGAGCGGAATCAAGTACGCCGCCCAGGCCGTCATCGTCACCGGAGTCAGCTCCGGCCTCGGCGCGCCGGGTGGACCGGCCGGAAAGGCCGCCCAGCGAAGCCCGCGACCTGCCCGCCCGGCGCAGGGAAGCCCGAGTGCACCTTCCGTGCTAAAAATGCCTGTAAATAGGCTTAAAAGTGACAAATAATACTAGGAGTTCATGATGGGTACGCATCGACCGGTAGCACTGGTGACGGGCGCGTCCTCCGGCATTGGAGAAGCCACCGCCCTGGCCCTCGTCCGGGCGGGTTTCGAGGTGGTCGGCACCAGCCGGAACACCGCGAAGGTCGCCCCGCGCGAGGGCGTGACCTTCCTCGACCTCGATGTAAGCAGCGACGAGTCGGTCACCACGCTGGTTCAGCAGGTCATCGACCGGTTCGGCCGGATCGATGTCCTGGTCAACAACGCCGGCATCGGCTCGTCGGGCGCCACCGAGGAAAGCTCCGTGGCACAGCACCAGCGGGTCTTCGACATCAACGTTTTCGGCGTGATCCGTATGACGAAGGCCGTCCTGCCCCTCATGCGGGCCCAGGGCCGTGGCCGGATCATCAACGTGTCGTCGTTCTACGGGTTCGCACCCCAGCCGTTCATGTCCGCCTACATCGCCTCCAAGCACGCGGTCGAGGGGTATTCCGAGTCCGTGGACCACGAGGTCCGCGAGCACGGCGTTCGCGTGCTGCTCGTCGAGCCCGGCGCGACCAACACCTCCTTCGAGGGCAATCTCGTACAGCCCGACACCCCGCTGCCGCTGTACGAAAGCCGGCGGCGGACCGTCGACCAGGCCGTCGCGAATGCGGTCAGGAGCGGCGACGACCCTGCCGTCGTCGCCCAGGGCCGTCGTCACCGCAGCCACCACCGGCAAGCCGAAGCTGCGCTCCCCCGCGGGACCGTTCGCCAAGCGCATGAGCCTGGCGCGCCGTCTCGCCCCGGCCCGGATCTTCGACCAGCAGATCCGCAAGTTCAACAAACTGCCGGGCTGACACCCCCCGCCCGGCCGATGCGTCTGCCGGCACCCGAGGAGGCCACCACATTCCCCGCATCAAGGAGACGAGCATGAGCGAGACCACCGGACCCGGCATCCTGGGCGTCAACCACGTCGCGCTGACGGTCACCGACCTCGACGCCAGCATGGCCTGGTATCAGCGACTGTTCCGCACCGACCACGTACTGGGCACGTTCCCGCACCTGGAGAAGGAAGAAACCGGCTACGGCGTGCTCCTCGCAGAGCCGCGCTCGGGAGTGGTGATCGCACTCCACGCCAACACCGGCAATCGCGGTGAATCGTTCGACGAAGTCCGCACGGGCCTCGACCACCTGTCCTTCACCGTGGCCTCACACGAGGAACTGCAGACCTGGGCGGCCTGGCTCGACGAGCTCGGTATCGAACACACCGGCATCCGGCATGTCACCCACCCGTTCCCCATCTCCACCGTGGCCCTCCGCGACCCGGACAACATCCAGCTCGAGTTCGTCACGGCCGGCTGACGCCCCGCCCACACGACGCTGGCACCCGACGCCCGGACGACCTGCGGATATGTGACGACAAAGGGTCGCGCCTGAGGCGACCGCGAGCGGACCGGTCGGACCTGTGCGTCTGCACACCGCAACCGCAACCATCGGAGGACAGTCCCATGCCCACTACCCAGCCCATCCACAACGCCACCCTCGCCGCCCAGTCCGACCGGGAGCGCTTCGGCGCCGTCCTCGCCGCCCAGCGAGCCGCCCAGCTGCGCGACGGTGCACCGTCGCTGGAGAGGCGGCGCCGCGATCTGCGCGCTTTCAAGGCGGCGCTGATCAGCCGGCGCCGCGCCATCGAAGAGGCGATCAACACCGACTTCGGCAACCGCTCGCGCCACGAGACGGCGATGATGGAGGTGCTCGGCGTCGTTCAGGGCATCGACTACCTCGACCGCCACCTGCGTTCCTTCATGCGCCCGACCCGACGCCGGATCGCGCTGAACCTGCGCAACGGCAGCAATCACATCGAGTACCAGCCCCTCGGGGTCGTCGGCGTGATCTCCCCGTGGAACTACCCGGTGAATCTTTCCCTGATGCCCGTGGTCACGGCCATCGCGGCCGGCAACCGGGTGATGCTCAAGCCGTCGAAGTACACGCCTGTCACGAACGCCCTGCTCACCGCGATGATCGCCGAGCTGTACCCCGAGGAGCAGGTCACCGTCGTCAGCGGCGACGGCAGCGCCTTCTCCTCACTCGCCTTCGACCACCTCGTCTTCACCGGCAGCAGCGCGGTCGGCCGCGCTGTGATGAAGGCGGCCAGCGAGAACCTCGTGCCGGTCACGCTCGAACTGGGCGGCAAGTCCCCGACCATCGTCGCCCGCGGACGGGTGAGTGACAAGACGGTCGAGTCGATCGTCTTCGGGAAGCTGCTCAGCGGCGGCCAGACCTGCATCGCCCCCGACTACGCCCTCGTGCACGAAAGCGAGGTGGACACCTTCGTCCAGCGCTACGACGCCCTGGTCAAGGCCGCGTACCCCGACGGACCCACGAGCGTCCACTACACCTCGATCGTGAACCAGACGCAGTACGACATCCTCGTCGAGCTGATCGCGGATGCCCGGGCTCACGGCGCGACCATCATCGAGGTGGGTCACCGACCGCAGGATGCGGCACTGCGCCCGCACACCTTCCCGCCCACCGTGGTGCTGGGCGTCACCGACGAGATGCGCATCGCGCACGAGGAGATCTTCGGACCGATCCTGCCGATCTTCCCGTACGGCACGATCGACGACGCCATCGACTACGTGAACCAACGGCCGCGGCCGCTTGCCCTCTACTACTTCGGCGCCGACGACGCCGACCGCCGCACCGTGCTCGACCGTACGACCTCGGGCAACGTGACCGTGAACGGCACGATCATGCACGTCGGGCAGGACGACCTCCCCTTCGGCGGAGTCGGCGAGAGCGGCATGGGCAAGTACCACGGCATCGAGGGCTTCCGCACTCTCAGCCACCCCAAGGGCATCTACACGCAAGGCCGCTGGAACGCCGCCAATCTGCTGCATCCGCCCTTCGGCAAGCGCGCCGACCTCCTCCTGGGCTTCTTCCTGCGCTGAGCACCACGGCCAGGGCGTTCCCGAACGCGATCACGCCCAGCACCACCATTGCCGCCCATGCCCAGATGGACTCGCCGTGGAGCCAACGACTCGCACACAGCGCGAAAGTCGAGAACAGGAATGGAGCACGTCATGAGTACGTCCAGCACTGTCATCCTCGATCGTCCGAACCCGAAGGTCGCGACGATCACCTTCCACAATCCGCCCGCCAACGTCGTCGCCGCCGAGACCGCTGTGCGGCTGCACGAGATCGTCAGGGACCTCGAGAACGACTCGGACGTCCAGGTCGTGGTCTTCACCAGCGACGTACCCAACTTCTTCCTCAACCACTTCGATCTCGCCGCCGTCAAGGAGCTGCCGGCACCCCAGACCGACGAGCCGCCCATCTGGACCGATCTCGTCATGCGCCTGTCGAAGGCGCCCTTCATCACGGTCGCGTCGATCCGCGGACGCACTCGTGGAGGCGGCAACGAGCTGGCCCTGGCCCTCGACCTGCGCTACGCGAGCCTCGAGAACGCCTACTTCGGACAGCCCGAGGTCGGCGCCGGCCTGCTCCCCGGAGGCGGCGGCACCGAGCGCCTCCCGCGCTTGCTCGGACGTGACCGGGCGCTCGAGGCCATCCTCGGCAGCGGCGACTACGACGCCGCCCAGGCGGAGCGGTGGGGCTGGGTGACCCGCGCGCTGCCCGACGCCGAGCTCGACGCTTTCGTCGACGCGATGGTCGCCCGTTTGGCGAGCTTCGACAAGAACTCGCTCGCTGCCGCCAAGGCCGCGGTCAACCGGGCCACCCTCCCGCCGGACGCTGACCTCATCACCGCGTTCTTCGAGTTCGCCAACTCGCTGACGCTGCCGGGCTTCCAGGCGCGCGCCGCGGCCACCCAGGCCATCGCCGCCGAGGTCGGCCTCGACTTCGAGTACCGCATGGGCGAATACATCGCCCGGGCCAACGAGCAGGTCTGACCCCAAAGCTCCTCCGGGCGAAATCGCCGTAACCGGCAGATCCTGCGAGATCCGAAGACTACCCACCACCAAGAGAAGGACGTCATGAGCACATATCTGGCAGACAGCGCCGAGGACCTCACCGTGCAGGGGCGTTCCGCGACCTTCACCTACCGGCGCATGGGCCCGCAGGGCGGAGTCCCGCTGGTCCTGCTGCAACGTTTCCGCGCCACCATCGACTGGTGGGACCCGGAGTTCCTGGACTACCTGGCCGCCGACCACGACGTAATCGTGTTCGACAACGTCGGTACCGGCTACACCACCGGTCAGCCGCGCGACTCCCTCGACGGGTTCGCCGAGGGCGCCATCGAGTTCATCGAGACCCTCGGCATCGCCCAGGCCGACCTGCTCGGCTGGTCACTGGGCGGCATGGTGGCCCAGCGCGTGACCCTGCACCGCCCCGACCTGGTGCGCAAGCTCATCGTGGCCGGCAGTCACCCGACCGCCTGGGCGCCCGGTGCGCCGGCCATGAGCGAGAAGGTCCTGGGCATCATGACCAAGCCCGGCGGCGGCGACCAGGAGGACATGCTGTACCTGTTCTACCCGGAGACCAACGCGGCCCGCGCTTCCGGGTTCAGCCACTTCGAGAACGTGTCCACCCGGCTCGGCCCCGGCGCCGCCGTCGTCTCCGACGCGACGGCGGACGGCCAGGTCACCGCGGCGACGCAGATCCTGACTACGCCCTTCGAGCAGGTGGCAGCAGAACTGGAAACCATCAAGCAGCCCGTCCTGTACGCAAACGGCGTCGACGACGTGATGCTCCCGGCCTTCGGTTCCTACGCCGCCGTCCAGCATCTCGACAACGCCACCCTGGTGCTCTACAGCGGCGCGGGCCATGCGTTCCTCTTCCAGCACGCCAAGGAGTTCACCACTCAGGTGGCCAACTTCCTCGCCGCCTGACGAAGCCGGACGGAGCGTCGCCGCCGACCGATACAGGGTGGCAGGCCAGTGGCACACCGGATCAGGCGCCGCCCCAGCCGTATAGGGCGGCGCCGTCCCCGATCACCCAACAGCACCACCACACCCCAGGCCAGGTGGTGCATCCCGACGACATGACCTCGAAACCGATCGGAGCGAAAAAGACATGACCAGCAAACCGACCCTGAGCATCTTCACCGTGCCGCCGCGTGCGGTGAACGTCCCTCTCCCGGTGCCGGCGCCGGAGGGAGGCTGGACCTGGCCGCCGACGGCAGCGACGTTGATCGCGGGCGAGCGTGACGCCATTCTCGTCGACACGGTGCCCACGGTGGAGGATGCGCGCAAGCTGGCAGACTGGGTCGAAGCCAGCGGCAAGGAACTCACCACCATCTACATCACGCATGGCCACTTCGACCACTTCCTCGGCTCGTCGGCTCTGCTCGACCGATTCCCCCGGGCCCGAGTGGTGGCCACCGAAGCAACCGTGCGCCTCATCCAGGCGGAAGCCGAATCCGGGCATGATCAGAGACTCTACGGGCAGATGTTCGTCGACAAGATCGGCTCGACCGTGGTCGTGCCGGAGGTTCTCACCGATCACCGCCTCGATCTGGAAGGCCACGAGGTGATCGCGGTGGCGACCGGCCGATCCGATGTCGACGATTCCTCGTACGTGTACGTTCCCAGCCTCTCCGCCGTCATGGGTCGGAGACATCGCGTACAACGACGTACACCCCACTCTCGTCACCAGCGATCACGAGAAGCGGCTGGCATGGATCCAGACGTTGTCCCAGATCCAGGACCTGAAGCCGGAAACCGTCGTGGCCGCCCATCGGCGCCCGGAGGCACCGGACAACGCCCAAGTGCTCGCCGACACGATCGCCTACATCCAGGACGCAGACCGGATTCTCGAAGGGAACCCGACCGCAGCGCAGTTCATCGAGCACATGCTCGATGCGCACCCCACCCGACTCAATCCCACCACTGTGCTCTACAGCGCGGCAGCACTCGGATTGAAGTAGTCGTAGGAGGAACCTGCGGTCAGGTCGCCAGCCTTCGCCGGCACTCTAGGTTCCGCGATTTCGTGAGAAATTCCGCGTGATCATGAGCAGTGTCCGAGCAATTCCGCGGTTCGGTGAGCAGTCGATTCCGCGACCTGCGGGTTCGTCGGACCCGCAGGGTCGTCCCCTGGCTCCGCGCCCGCGCTGGTGCTCATGATCGGCTGACAGAGTCAGTGCTCACGAAGCCCGGATTCCGGCGTTTCCGCAGGAAATAGTGCTCACGAACTCGCGGAACCTACAGGCACACAGGACAGGTGCCGGGTGCCGCCCTTCATCGAACACCAGGGCGCCAGAGATCCGCAGGCAGACCGCGCCGTCCGCAGCGGTCAGCGCGCCCGCAGCGGGCACCCGGACCAACGCCCACTGCCCACTGCCCACTGCCCAAGCGAATGGAAACCCGCATCCCTGCACGCATACGCCACTCCGACAGACCTCGAGATCGAGCACGGGTCGCCCACGGGCCGCGATCTCGCACGGTCGCAACCCTCTCCGACGTGGATGCGTCACCCAGCCATGCGTGACGTCTGCCACAATTCCGGGAGTAGTTGGCCTCCAGAAAGCGACACCATGGTCCACCCGGCACCTGAGCGGGACTGAGCGACCAGCTCGTCGTAAAGCGACATGACCTGTGTGGGACACGGAGTTTGCCGCGACTAACGACGATGAGTTCACCGACGACGCCATGTCCCTGCGGCTGAACGCCCTGGAATCGGCCGGGGTGGGCTGGTGTGCAGGGTGGAGTGAGGACCTTCACCCGGATGGCTCGACCACCCTGTGGCGGTGCCCCGCGGCACCGGGCCGGCACGAGGCCGGCGACGTATGGACGTACTGGAAGTCCCCGGCCGACACCATCCCGATCGGGCCGACCACGATCCTGGCCCGCACCGAACTCGTACGCGCCGCCCCGATGGGCGGCCTCGTCCAGGGTGAGGATTACTGCACGGCCGTCGGCATCTCGAATCTTGCCCCCGGAATCCTGCTGCCCGTTCCGGTCTACAGGTACCGCAAGCACTCGGCCCAGATGACGGCTCAGCCCGGGTATGACGAGTTGGAGGCGGCTGCTCGCGAGCATGCCTGGCAGTACGGCCGCACTCTGCGCTCCGCCTTCCGCAACCATCCGCCCAAGCCTGCTGCCAGCACCCGCCCCGCCGGTGCTTGCTGCAGGGCTGCCGGCTCGCGCGCACCGCTAGATGACGGAGCAACCCCCGCGGGCGGCCCGACGCCGCCCATGACAACCGCACCGTCACCGTCACCGTCACCGGACACGCGACGACCGACGCCGGCCGAGAAACGTACGGACAGTGGAAGGCCGGCTACGGGCCCCCGTACCGTCCCCGCACGCCGAGCCCCCCTGAAGCCCGGCTGGTACCTGCCGCCCAAGCCCTCCAGGCCGCGAATCGAACATCACGGAGAAATCCTGACCTCGCATCCTCTCGACTCCGTCGCCGACGTCAAGGCCAGCGCTGCGGCACTGCACGAACTTGCCGGCCACCTCACCACAGCCGACAGCGATCAGCTCGACCAACTCCTGGAACACCTCCTGCAGGACGGCGGCCTGCTCCACGCCGCCCAGCGGCTTATCGCCCGTGCCCGTACCGCAGTCGATCCCTGCCTCGACGAGACCCACCCCAACCGGGAATCCGTCCCCGCCTACACGCTCACGCACGCCCTGGCCAGGATCGAACAGGACCTGACAGACCGCCGCAGGGAGGCGCTCGAATCCCTGTCGGCGACCCGCACCCTCGTCGTGAAGGGGCCCTGGCCCGTCCACGAGGCGGCGCCAGCAGAGCGCACAGTCCAGCCGTTCGCGCCGATCCGGCACAGCACCACTGGCGAGATCACCACCACCGGCTATAACGCCGCCGCCCGGCGGATCCTGCTTCAGTCCGGCTTCGAGGAGACTCCCGGCTGAGCCCGCCCAACCCGCGGAAACCGCCGCGGACCGGAGCCGCGGACCTGCACGGCAGCCGGCGAACCGCGCGCCGCCGGCCACCCCGTGCCCCTGGACCGAGCATCGGCCAGCCTGTGAACGCCGACGGTGCTCCCCCGCCGGGCACGCCCGCACAGACCAGCGATAGGACCTCCCACGCCGAGGCCGTCCGCACCTGCAGTGCCAACCCCGCCCGCACGCCAACCCGTTGAAGGATCCTCTTTTTGACCACACCCGGACCGCCCGCCACAGCACGCACCAAAGCCGGCGAGCTACGGGCCAAGGTGGCCAGGCTGCTGGCCGACCGGCCCGCGGACAGCCTCACCATCGGGGACATGGCCAGGCAGCTGGGCCACTCCCACGGCGCCGTCCGCAACGCCGCCCTGACCCTGGCGAAACGCGGCGAAGCCGACCAGCACGGCACCGGACAGCCGCAGTTCCGCGCGAATCAGAAGACCGCCGCAGCCGCGCAGGCCGCAGTGATCAGCCCACCGGGAACCCACTCTCCCCGCCAAGCGGCCACGGCCCGCACCAGCGCTCCCGCGGCCCGCACGCCCCAGCAGGGCGGTCCGATCCGCCGCGCGGGAGGCCAGCTCTACCATCCCCGGGAGCTGGCCGATCTGCCCGACGTCGAGGCGCTGAATCGTTTGCGCGACGCTGATGTGCCGGTGCTGCTCTACGGTCCCCCGGGAACTGGCAAGACGTCCCTGGTGGAGGCCGCGTTCCCCGACCTGGTCACCGTCGCCGGCGACGGCGACACGACGGTCGGCGACCTGATCGGCGAGTACACGCAAGCCGACAGCGGAGGCTACACGTTCCAGTACGGTCCCCTGGTCGCCGCGATGACCGAGGGCCGCGCTCTGCTGATCGACGACGCCACCTTGATCTCACCGAAGGTGCTGGCCGCCCTCTACCCGGCCATGGACGGGCGCCGCCAGATCCAGGTCAAGGCACACAAGGGCGAGACCATCAAGGCCGAGCCGGGCTTCTACGTGGTGGCGGGCCACAATCCGGGCGTGCACGGAGCCGTTTTGACCGAGGCGCTCGCGTCCCGGTTCAGCGTGCAGATCCAGGTCGGCACGGACTACGATCTCGCCCTGGCCCTGAAGATCGATGCCCGGGTAGTCCGGATCGCCCGGCATCTCGCGAGGCAAGTCGAACTCGGCGAGATGGGCTGGGCCCCCCAGCTGCGGGAGCTGCTCAGCTACCAGAAAACTGAGGCCGTCCTCGGCACCAAGGCCGCGCTCGCGAACCTGATCGGCATCGCTCCCCTGGAGGACCGCGACGCCGTCGCCGACGCCGTCGGCAAGATCGCCGGTGTCAAGCAGGTCGCGCCCCTCACCCTGGGCCGGCAGCTCCCCGCTGCGAGCGCGCCGGTCGCCCGGCAGCCCCCGGGCACCACCGGCCCCGCGCGCCGGAGCTCGCGATGAGCGCCCACCACCACGTCCAGTCCTCCGCTACCACGCGCGACGACGCTGACCTCGCGCGCTGGGACGACGACGGCGCCCCGCCCCCACAGCCCCGTTCCTCCCCGGCGGCGTGGCTGCGGGTGGGAGCCGAGCTCGGTGATCGGCTGGTCGCGCTGTCCGGCCGCCAGGACCTGCTCGTCATCTGCCGTCCCGGCACCCGCTCCGGCGCACCGGCTGCCTACTTTCCCCGGTTGGCGGAGGTGGAGTTCGATGCCAAGCTGTTCGCCCCCCTCCAGCCCCACGAGGTGCACCCGCGGATCGTGGGTGACGAGGAACGGTATCCCGCCGCCTGGGGGGTCCTCGTCCACGAGGCCGCGCACGCCGCTCACTCGGTGTGGGAGGAGCCGGCCAGTGCGGAACCCCGCGTCGTGGAGGCAGCGCTGCTGCTGGAAGAGAGCCGCGTCGAAGGTGCTCACCTGACTAGACGGCCCACCGACCGCACGTACCTGCGCACCAGTGCCCGGACCCTGGTCATGCCCGACATCGCCAACCCCAGCTTTCAGGGCGTCGAGCAGGCCGCCAGTGCGGCGGCCCTGATGCTCGGTCGCCGGGACGCCGGCATCCTGGACGCCGGCGAGACCAAAGCCGTCGCTGATCTGTGCGAAAGGGTGTTGGGCGGGCCCCTGCTGGCCACCCTCACCGGCATCTGGACCGCAGCCCACAGGTGCGCCGACCACGACGCCACCACCATGCTCCAACACGCCCAGGACTGGTGCGACGCCCTGGACACCGCCGCCCCGGCCCTGCCCGCCGCGCCGCAAGACCTCACCGACCTGCTGACCGGCGCCGTGACGGTCGTCCTGGACAGCATGGCCGCCAACGACGCCGCCGACCTCGCGGCACAGGCCGCCTCGAACAACGCCGTGGCAGCGCAGTCCCGGGCGAAGGCTAACGAGCGCGCCCAACAGGTCGGCCAGCGACGCAAAGCCGCCGCCACCGCCAAGTCGGTCTTCAACCCACGCGGCACCACCGTCAGCCCCGACGGCACACCGGCGCCCTCCAGCAACCCGGTCACCGGAAGCCGCAAACCCACCGCCGCCGAGCAGAGCGCCGCCGCACGCCTGAGCCGCGCCCTTCGCGCCGCCGCCTACCGCGAACGCGCCGAGGAACGGACCACCAGCCCCACCCCGCCCGGCCGCCTCAACATGCGCCAAGCCCTCGCCCGCGACGCCCAGCGCGCCGCCGGCTCGATACCCACTGCGGAGCCCTTCACCCACACCCGCCGCCGCAACTCCCCCACCCCACCACTGCGCGTGGGCATCGCGGTCGACGTCTCCGGCTCCATGTCGGCAGCCTGCAAACCCGTCGCGTCCGCCGCATGGATCGTGGCCCGCGCAGCAGCCCTGACCGACCCCGACTCCCGCACCGCCACCGTCGCCTACGACATGAATCTGACCGCACTGACCCGACCCACCCACCGGGCACCAGAGCACGTGACGACGTTCCACGCCAACGGCGGCAACCACAACCTCGGTGACGCCATCGACGCACTCGACCACGGCCTCGACCTCAGCCGCCCCGGCACCGGCCGCCTCCTTGTGATCGTCACCGACGCCCACTACACCGACGGCGAAACCGCCCAAGCCCTCGCCCGCATCAAACGCCTCACCACCGCCGGCTGCGCCGTACTTCAACTCACCCTCACCAAAGAGTCCCGCCACCTGCCGGGCACCACCCCCCTCCACCTGCCCCAACCCTCCAACGCCCCCGCTGCCATCGCCAAAGCCGCCACCGACGCCATCCGCAGAACACGCTGAGACACCATCACACGACCAAGAAACCGAGGGATTCCTCCTGTCTGACCACACCCGCTTCGCAACCCACCTTGGCCTGGACTTTGTTGCCCTGACCCGCAGCCCGTTGTCTTCGGGCGAGGGGCGAGCCCGATGACGCCCGCCGGCGACCCGTATCCCGACAGCCTCCAGGCGGAGGCATCGCGCCTCGCGCAACAGGCCCGCGAGTTCCGGCTACGGATGTCCGTGATCAACACCCAGACCCAGTACACGCTCGACACGACCCGTGACCGCTACGGCCGCACCGCGCACCCCGGCGCCGCCGCAGATGCTCTCGCCCACCGCAACGCGGCAGCCGTGGAGGTGTACACCACCTACCTCGCCGCGCACGCCGACGGCCTGCTCGGCGCCGCTCACCGCGCGCTCGATGAACTGCCGCCCACCGGACCCCTGAGCGCGTGGCGCGAGGTGCTCGACTCGCTCGCCACCTCCCACACCGAGATCGTCCGCGTTCTCGACCGTCCCGCCGAGCCTGACTCGGCCGCGCAGCGTGTCCAATACGCCCTGGTGTGGCCTCACCTCGCCGCCTGGGCAGACTACGGATCCGTCGCCGCTGACCTGGCCGAGCAGCACCACGAGCCCGAATTTGGGCTGACGTATGAGGAGCGGCAGAGCTGGACCGCGCGGGCGCACGCCGCGCTACGGCAGGGCGGGGCATTGGACTTGATCGAGTCGTGGCATGTGGCCGACGGTCGCCGCATCACGCTCGCGTACCTCGTCGAGGACGACGACTCCACGGTGGTCGCGCTCGCCGGAGACCCGGACGCCTCTGACTGGGAGATCATCGGGCACTACGTCCATGAGTACGCGGCCGGGCAGGCGCTGCCCCGAGCAGTCCCGCCCGGAGTCCTACGGCCCGACGCCGCGTCCCGGTTCAACCGCCCAGAGCCCGTCCCCGAGCAGCCCCTGCAGGAGCTGCTCCGGGAGATTATCGAGGCCCGCACCGCCGGCGATGTCTCCGAGGTCCTGCTCAGTGCCACGCAAGAGGGCGTCGGCGCCGGTGCGATGGTCCGCCTGGGGCACATCCTGTACGCCGCCGAGCAGTTCTCCGACGCCCTCGGCACCGTGCGCAGCCAGCAGATCGGCGCCCGGATCCACGCACTCGCGCGACAGCTCGACTCCCTGATGCGCGAGGTCCACGACGCGGCAGAGGACCTCGGCGCCACCGTGGCCGTCCTGCCGCCGCACCGCGTCCCGAAACCTCCGCGGATCCGCCCGCGCCCCGCGCTGGAAACGTCCCCTCCGGCCGCGCCGCCACCCCACACTCCGGCAACCGCGCGCCGACCATAACCGCCCCAATTCCCAGAGAGCCCCCCGTTGCCCCTGACCACACCCTCGACTCCGGCACCGCGCATCACCTACCGCGCGGTGCTGAGCAGCCCGCACATCACCCGGCTCCTCGCCGGCACCCTCACCGGCCGCCTGCCCAACGCCATGGCCCCGGTAGCGATCATCCTGTGGGCCACCGCTTCGGGAGGCGGTATCGCCCTCGCAGGAATGCTCGCCGCCGTGTACGGGCTCGCGTCGTCGCTGGCTCAGCCGGCCATGGGGCGCCTGATGGCCCGCCACGGACAGACCGCCGTACACCTGCTGGCAGCCCTGACGAACTCCTCGTTCCTGGTGGCTCTCCCAGCGGTCGGCCTGCACGGCGGAGCATCGCTCGCCGTGGGGATCGTCATCGCCGCCGGCCTCTCCACGCCGGCCCTGGAAGTCGGACTGCGGGCTCTGTGGCCGAGCGTGCTGCCCAACCCCCGAATGCGGCACGCGGCGCTCGCTCTCGACACCGGCAGCCAGGGCCTGCTGTACGTCGTCGGCCCGCTGCTCGTCGCCGCACTCACCGCCGCTTACGAGCCATCCTGCGCCCTGATGGTTACCGCCGCCCTCGGCCTGATCGGCACCGCCGTCGTCGCCCTCGCACCGCCCTCCCGGCGCTGGCACCCCGCACAGCGCGCCAGTGCGCACGCCGGGTCGGTCCGCAGGCTGACCAGCTGGGGTCTGGTGCTGCTGTTCGCCGCTCTTGCCGGGGTCGGGTTCGCGATCGGAGCGATGAACGTCTGGGCTGTCGCCCTGGCCGAGCAGCACGGACAGAGCATGCTGTCCGGGATCATCCCCGCCGCCTTCTCCACCGGCAGCCTCCTGGGCGGCCTCGTCTACGGACGCCGCACGTGGAAGGGCACCACCACCAGCCGACTGATCACCGGTGGGGCAGCGTTCCTGGCCGGGTGGCTCCCGCTCCTGGCCGTCTTGGGCCCGGGCGCGGCCACCGCCGCGGTCATCGTGCCCGGGGCGTTCCTCACCGTCGTCGTCGCCTGCGCGTTCTTGACCACGGACACCCTCGCCCCTGCGGGCCGCACCAGCGAGGCGTACGCGTGGCTGATCCTGTCGATCGGCGCCGGGCAGGCTGCCGGCACCGCGCTGGCCGGGCGCCTCGCCGAGCACCACCTCGCCAGCGCCTCACTCCCCGCCGCCGGCGCCGCCTTCGCCCTTACCGTCCTGCTCGCCGGGCGCCCGCACCTGCGCCGGGCCGGCCACCTTCCCGGCCCTGCCGGTTCCACCGCGCGGCCCCACCCCGAAGCGGCATCCCCGGACCAGCAGCCCAACACCGCTTCCATTCCACTTACTTGAGGAGACCCATCTATGGCAGTGCGCACCCGATGGACCGTCCAGCACCCTTGCTCCCACGCAGTCGAGCACGACCTGTCCGGCCGTCCTGCCGACAAACGGGCCGGATTCGCCCGCTGGCTCGCGACGAAGAACTGCACCGACTGCTGGAAAGCCGCCCGCGATACCGACAGCCCATCCAAGGAAGAGTGGCTCGCCGCCAAGCGTGCCCAGGAGCAGCAGGCTGCCGTCGAGTGGGCGGAGAAGTTCGATATGCCGCCGATGGAAGGGCCGGACAAGGCCCTGGACTGGGGTGTGCGCTCCCGTCATCAGCTGGTGGCCGCCGCGCACAACCGTGCTGGTGGTCGAGGGGACCTGGGACGAGGCGGACTGGGCGGAGGTGGAGGAGAAGGCGCGGGGCATCACGCGGGCCGGATGGTGGATCGACCAGCGGGACGTAGAGGGCTCTGACCTGCCCGAACTCCTCGACGCTGCGGGTGAGGACGACTGGGGGACGGAGAACCCGTTCCGGTGACGGAGGGGGAACATAGCCGGGGATCGCCGGTTAGCCAAACCGGCGTTCTTCCGGACCATTGTTCCTCCCACCGCATCACGTCTCCCGTGGAAGGAACCGGATGACCCTGCCCCCACCTATCCCGGCGTTCGCTGCGACGCCCGACCCGTTCACCCCCGTCCGGGACATCACCCACGGCCATTTTCAGGGCGGCGACCAGGTCGTCGTCCTGAGAGGGGTCGCCGGCGGCGAGCTGTGGGGTGACGCCGTGCGCGTGGTCGCCTCCTCCTGGCACACCCCGACCGACGAGGACGGATGGCGGGTGCGCGACGCGACCGGCGGAGCACAGTCGTACCTCACCGCCCACCCCCGCTATCTCGTCCACCTCACGCGCCGCTGCCCGGACTGCCTGATCCACCTGCGGGCCATGGAGGACTACCTCCTGCCGAAGCACACCGACGCCAACGCCCTGGTCGACTGCGGCTGGTACACCATCACCGCCCTCCACCAGCTCGTGCACGTCGCCGACGTCCGGGGCGGCCGGTGATCTTCCAGGTCCACGAGCGCACCCATACCCCGCACGACCCGCTCACCGCGGCACTGGGCCGGCCGGTCTCACCGGATGACGGGCTGACCGAGTACACCGTCGTCGCCCACTGGCCGGGGCTCGACTCCTACACCCAGGATGACGAGCAGGCGACGTGGACGTCCGCCCAGTGGGCCCAGCACCTCGAAGACCCGCTGCTGGAGCACCCGTTCGCTGCCAGCCCGAACGACGACCGGCGAGCGATCCTCCACCTCGAAATCCGCCTCCACCGCGATGACCGGGTGCTGACCGGACCTGAATGGGCCGAGACCGCCCACCGCCTGGCCCGCGCCGCCGGCATCGAGATCCCGGGTGACGAACACGGCTGTCGGTGGATCGCCGTCCAAGCCCAACCCGGCCGCCTCGACCTGATCGCCAACCTGATCCGCCTCGACGGCACCTGGAACACCCAGCCCGCCAACGTCCTGCAGCGCCTTTCGGTCGAGGCCCGCCGCGTCGAAGGGGACCTGCGCCTGACCCCGGCACCCACCGCTCCCCAGCCACAGGCTCCCGCCCCGCCTGTACCCACTGCCACAGGCCACCTCGCGAGCGTCCTGTCGCAGCTCGCCGACGAGCACGCCGGTCCGCTGGCCACGGTCCGCTCACTCATCGAGCACACCGCCCACCGGATCGCCCGCCAGCCAGGAGCCACCAGGCCGGACACGGCACACCGCCTGGAGCTGATCGCCCGCCGGCTCCACGCCATCCAGCAGGACCTCGACACCACGGCAGCCCACCTGTCGGTCGTCCGCCCCAGCGTGGCCCCGGCACCACCCGCCGTCCGGTCCGCCACCCACCGATCACCATAGGAGAAACGTTCCTTCACCTCTCGCCAACCGCTTCCTCGACATCCGCCGCGATCCGCACTCCGATGAGGTCCTCGCCCGCGGCGGAGACGCAGGAGCCCACAGTGTTCTGCAGCGGGCAGGTTTTGTCCCTGTCGTGCGCGTCCACGAGACCTACCACCGCACCCCCACCGGTCTCGATCAGGACGAGGAATCTCGCCTCGCCGTCGGCGCTGTGGCAAGGCTGCGAGCCGCCAGCTACCACGTCGACTGCGATGCGGATTTCGACACCGAAGCCCGGCCGGCCACTTACCCGACACTCGGCGCCTCCGTGGCCCAGCTCGCCGAGCGGATCCGCCAGGCCACCACCACCGGTGAGGCCGCCGACGCTCTCACCGAGCTGACCGCCGCGCACGACGGCATTCTCGCCGCCCTGGCCGAGGTCCTGACCGCCACCGCTGAGTTCCACGACGGCCTCGGCCAGGCCGCCGACCCGCACATCGCCAAGCGGCTTCGCTACCTCGCCGACGAGCGCCTGCCCGTCATAAGCGCCGACCTGGCCGCTACCCGCAACGCCCTCGCCGACCGGCACGCCCCGCACCCCGGCCGCAGCGCCTGCACCCAACAGGTGCCGGCCACCGAGCGCGAGCGGTCCGCCGTCTGCGCCTGCCCGCCCCCACCGCGCACCGTTCCCGCCCCACCACCCCCGGTGGCCACCGGGCTGCGCCGTTGACCTCCACGACAGCCAAGGACCCCATGCCCGATCACGAAAACTCCGAGCGCCTCGCCTCCTACGCCGACATCCTCGCCGGCGAACTGCCCGGTGCCTGGACCAGCACCTACCTTCCGTCCGAGAACAAGGACGACCTCATCGATCTGACGGACCGAGTCTGGGACCTGGATCTCGTCGCCGACACCCTCGCCGAGACTGCGCTGCAGCATGCGGCGGTCCTCAGCCGCCCGGACGGCGCCCAGTTCCTCGTCCTGGATCGGCATGACGATCGCGACGGGTTCCTCATCGCCGCCCTCGCTCCTCAGAACCTTCCCGACGAGGCATACCGCGCCGTTCCCGAGCCCAACGGCATCGCGCTGGTCGACGACCCGTTCCAAGGTGCCGAGACCGTCGCGGGCGACCTCCTCGCCCGCTACGACAGCGCCCTCGCCCAGGTCCGCCACAACGCCATCGGCGGGGTCCAGCCGTCCCAGCCCGAGCGGGTCGTCCTGACCTGGCAGCCGGACGGCAGCCTCGCCGCCGCGCCGGTCGGCGAAGTGGCCGGCGCAGTCCTTAGCGAGCAGGGCTTCGTCCAGGACCCGCAGAGCGGCATCTTCCGACTCGGTGGGGATGACACCACCGTGCAGGCGCACGCCGTACTGGCCATCGGTCGCCAGCTCGACGCCCTCGGCATCAGCACCGCGCTCCAGCACACCGCCACCAGAACCGCGCCGACCGTCACCCTGCCGCCGGCCCCTGCCGCGACCCGGGCCCTGGCCCGCCGGACTCGCTGAAGCAGAGCGGCGGATTCGCGAGCCCCGCCGCGACCGGATTGATCCGCCTATACCCCTGCAGGCATACGTCCTCATCGCCCCGGACCGGGCCCGCCCGCTGACCGGCGCACGCCCAACGGCGGTTCCCGCCAAATTCCACAGGTCGCGAACCGCCAACGCGACGACCAACCCCCTTCTGGAGGAGCATGTCTCAGCCCACCCCGTACGCGGTGCGGCTCACTGACGAGATCAGCCGCCAGCTCGACCAGCTCACCGAGCACCTCACCCACCTGCCGGCGCCCGAGGCCGCCCAGGTCATCGCGCGGATGTGCGACCCCGACCACGGACTGATCGGCGGCGTCGCCCACCTGGTTGACACAGCGAGCAGATTCGCCAAGGACCAGACCGAGCGCGGCGCCCTGCCAGCCAAGGTGTGGCTCGCCCTGGGCCGAGCCGCGAACGACCTCGCCCACACCAGCGCGGACCTGGAGGAGTATCGGGAGACGCTCCAGCACGCCTCCGCACAGTCCGCCACCAGCGCGGGCAAGCCGCCCGCCCCTGCATCGCTCGTGGTCCGGCGGCACCGATGAGCAAACAGCAGCGGCAGAACTGGGTGCGGCCCGAGCAGCACTACCTCATCGAGCCCCGCTCTCTGGCGGGCGGGGGCGATCTGCGGCACGTCTCGGAGTTCCTGCGCGCTTCGGGATGGCAGGACCGGTCCAAGCGGGGTGGCCCCCTGGTCATGGAGAGCCCGGACCGCACCGTGCGCGTCGGCTACGACCCCTACGTCCTGCCCGGCGGATGGACCATCCACGGCAAGGCGAACGGCCATCAGGACGAGTGGTGGGCGGTCCTTGGCCGGCAGACGCCGGTGGAGATCGTCGCCGGTCTGACCGACGCCCTCACCCAGCCCCGCTCCGCGCACGCCCCCAACGTGTGGGCGCCGCTGCGGGAACAGCGCTGGCGCCATGAACCCACCGCCGGACATCACACCGTGACCAGCCCCGATGGCAGTGCCTGGATGCAGTACCTCCAGGCCGCCGGCGGCATCGCGATGTGGTCATCGGGTGCGAAGGACCAGCAGGGCAACGGCTGGAGCGCTCAGTTCAGCGCCAGCACCCCGATGCACCTGGTCCAAGCCTTCTCCACCGCGCTTTCCAACCCCGAGCCCGTGATGCGCCCACTGGGCCGCGTCCCGCACAGCGCACAGATCCGCACCACATCGGTTTCCGTACTGCCCTCCCAGCTCCGGGCTTGGCAGCAGGCACGCATCACCGCCGCGCGCGCCGCCTGGGCCCGCAGCACCACCACCCGTGGCAACCGCCCCCGCACCGCAGCCCGCCCCCACGCCCACGCCGGCGGCACCCGCACCCGCACCCGCCGCTGAACCCCGACGCCCCCCGAGGAGCCCGATGTCCGCACCCACCCTGGAATCCGTCCGTACCGCGACGGAGACCCTGTCCCGCCTGACCGCATACCTGCGCGACAAGCCCGACCCCAAGGAGGCGTTCGCCCTCGTCACTCCGCTGCTCGATGAGTACACCGGCATCCCCGTGCAGTTCGGCGACATCCTGCGCGCCTTCGCCCGTTCCCTGCTGGAAAACCCGGACACCCCGCGCAGCAGGGAGGTCAGCGTCTTGGTCGACGAGCTGCGGGCTGCCGCGTGGGAGCAGTCCGATCAGCACACCCTGCACTACTCGCTGGACCACGTGCGCGCCCTGATCGACAACGGCCCGAAGACCAGGCCGGGGGCGCAGAGTGCCGGTAAGTGAACGGCAGCTCGCCGCTTTCGCCGAGATACACGCCTGGCGGATGCCCTTCGATACCAGCCCGCGTCATCTCGCCGGCCCCGGCGACGCCCGCCACGTCACCCACGGCCTGGCCGCCGCCGGTTGGACCCCCATTTCCGACCCGCTGAGCGCCGAGATCATCCTGCGCAGCCCCGATCGCCGCTACCGCCTGCAGTTCGACCCGCAGTCCGCCACCTCCGCGTGGTGGCGGCTGCGGGCCGAGCCCACCGACGCGGAGCACGGCTGGTACGCCGAGTTCGGCGAACTCCTCCCCGCCGAAGTCCTGGCCGGCCTCACTGATGCGCTGATCGCCCCGTCGCGCACTCAACCGGCGGCACCCCTGTCGGCGCTGGAGGCCGCGGGCTGGCTCATCGACGCAGGAAACGCGGCTGCCTCACCGGACGCGATGTGCCGCGTCGAGCAGCGGGCCGATCCCCACGACCCCGCAATTGTGTCCTGGCATGTGGAGGCGGGTGAGCCGGGACAAGACGGTTTCCTGGGCCCCCGCATCTGGCACGCCTGGTTCGACAGCCGCACACCCGAGCACGTCGTGACCGCCTTCGTCACCGCGCTCGCGGACCCCGCCCCGCTGCAGCGCGCCATGTTCGAACGCACCGCCCACTACACCGTCGTGCAACAGCCCAGCCCGCTGACCCCGCAGCAGGTGGTCGACGCGCACACCACCCGTATCAAGACGATCCGCGCGCAAGCCCGCGCCGCCCGCCGCCAGAAGCAGCCGACACCCGCGACAGCCCCGGCGACGCCGGCGACCCCTCGTCCGGCCGTTCGCCGCTGACCCCGACAGGACCCTCCCCATCTCCCCCGACACCACCGCTGACCGCGATCTCCTCCAGCATCTCGACGACTACTTGAGCGACAGCAAGAACATCTACGACGCCTGGGACGCCTACTCCGACGAGCACACCGACCTCGACGGCTGGCCCCACGACGACCACGCCTACGGCACCCGCCAGCGCCAGCGCGACGCCGACACCGCCGAGGCGTTCGAGACCGTCCGCGCCGGCGCCCGCCACCTGCTGGCCACAGCCGAGGCGCAGCTCAGAACCATGCCGACCAGCGCGGTGCAACACCGCTGGGCCTACCAACTGGGCCACCTTCGCGCGGCGGTCGACCTGCTCGACGCGCTGCACGAGCAGTGGGTGCACACCCGTGACAGCCTCCTCGCCGACGCCCCGCCCGGCACCCCGCCGTTTGACGAAGCCCTCGCTGAGTACCACGCCGAGTCGTGGAGCTACCTCGACGACTGGGCCACCCACGGTCACGTCCTCGTCGAGATCAACGCCGCCGCTCAGCACACCCCCTCCCCTCTGGCCCCACCGCCGGCCAAGGCCCACACGCCCGGCCGGCCCGCCCGAGTGCGGAGGTAACGGTGTCCCTGGTGCCCGACACCGTCGAGGTCTCGTTCATCGCGCCGCGCCACCTGGCCGGCGGCGGTGACGCCGCCTGGGTCACCGTCCCCCTGCACCGCGCCTGCGGCTGGAGCGGTGTCTCTCAGCTTTCCCGAGGTTCGACTGCGCCCGTTCTCTGGGCGCCTGAATCCTTGCGTTCGGAGAGCAGGAACAGGACTGCGGCGGCGGCGAACAAGCCGATACCGACGCCCATGCAGGCCAGAACTGTGCCGGAAGAGGCGCCTGCGATCCGGGGGATGCCGTTGAGGAGCATGACGGCGTAGACGCACAGGAGGCCGTAGGCATGAAATCGCAGCCCAGCCTGTCGCTTCCGCAGCCACGGCGGCGTCCAGCCTGCCAGTATCGCCACCGCGACGGGCAGCAAGAGGCCCGTATACACGGCCAACGCTATCCAGTGGTACAGCGGATTGCCGTTCACCCTGCCCCCCTCGTAAGCGATCACCAGCATACGGAGAGTCGGCCAGACCCGTCCATGTCAAACAGCTACGGCCACGACCTCCTGATGCCGCGCGTCATCCTCACCAGCCCCGACCGCAAGGCCCTCCTGCGTCTGGAGCCCGATCCCGACGGACAGTGGTGGACGCTGCACCACGCCCCGGAACCGGACCGGCGGCCTGGTACGCGAGTTTTGGCTCCCGCACCCCGGTGGAGATCATCGCCGCCTTCACCGACGCCCTCACCGACCCGCAAGCTTGTACGTCCGCCGAGGCCGATCCGCACAGGTCCCTGGTAGCTGCCGACTGGCGGCACGTCGGCGGTGACAGGGCGATGACCTCGCCTGATGGTCTGGCCCGCGTGGAGCACTTCGTCAACAGCACCACCGACTGCTGGTTCGTCACCACCGCTCTACCGCAGGGACCGCCGTGGGAGACCCGTTTCGGCACCCACACCTCGCCACCTGATCGCCGCATTCACCCCAGCGCTGGCCGACCCCACCCCCTGCCACGTCCGAGTTCCGCTCACCAAGGTGCGGGTTGCGGCACTTCCCTGGTGATCGGGACTACGCAGGAGATGCCCGTCCAGCGCGTTGCCTTCGCCCTGGAAGAACGCGTGCGCACCCTCGCCTCGCGCCGCACCACCCCGACGAGTCCCAGTGCCCCGCCACAGCCGCCAGCCCGCAACGGCCGTAGCCGCTGATCCCTCCGTCCCCGCCCGGAAGTTGCGTACCTCTTTGCCCCCTTCCTCGAACAACTCCACCGACGGGTACGACATCGCCTTCCGACTCCTGCTGGGAGTCTTCGCCGTCGTCGTTCCCCTTTCGAACCTCGCTTGGCTGTCCGGCAACATCACCGCCCACCTCACCGGCACCCCCTGGGCGCCCTACCAGCCGACCACTGCCCTGCTCCACCCGGAGCAGCTCTGGCCGCACGCCGCAGAAACGTCACTGCTCATCGGTGCCCGCATCATTCCCGCGCTTCTCCTCCTGGCCCTCGGAGCAGTCGCCGGCCTCCTGTGGGCCCGGCACAAGGACCGCAATGGCGGCCGGAAGAAGATCACCGGTATGGCCAAGGCCCGGGACATCGAGCCGCTCATGGCCAAAGCGATCACGGAGAAGGCCCGCTCGCTGCGGCCGAGTCTGAAGGACGCCAAGCGCATCGACGCCCAGGACACCGGGGTCCTGCTCGGCAACCTCCAAGGCACCCGGCACGAGGTGCGGATGGGTTTCGAGGACGTCGCTGTCGCGATCATGGCCCCCCGGTCCGGCAAGACCACCTCGCTGGCCATCCCCTCCATCCTCAACGCCCCCGGCCCGGTCCTCCTGACCTCGAACAAGGCCGCCGGCGACGCGTTCACCGCCGCCTACGACGCCCGCACCCAGGTCGGCCAGGTGTGGACGATGGACCCGCAGCAGATCGCCCACGCGGCTCGCGACATGTGGTGGAACCCCTTGGCCAGCGCGAGGACCCTCGACGGCGCCGGCCGGCTGGCCGGCCACTTCCTCGCCGCGAGCGTCGACGCCAGCGCCCAGGGCGACTTCTGGTCCAAAGCCGGCAGCAACATCTTGTCCCAGCTGTTGCTGGCTGCCGCGCTCGACGAGAGGCCGATCACCGACATCATGCAGTGGCTCGCGTTCCCCGCCGACCGCACCCCGCTCGACATCCTGCGCGACCACGACTTCACCGCCGTCGCAGCCCAGCTCAAGGGCACCGTCGAAGGACCACCCGAGACACGCGACGGCATCTACGAGACCGCCCGGCAGTACGCCGCAGCCCTGCTCAACACCGAGATCGCCGCGTGGGTGACACCGCAGAAGGACGTCGCCGAGTTCCGGCCCGCCGACTTCGTCACCTCCACCGACACCCTGTTCCTCCTCAGCAAGGACGGCGGCGGCGGAGCCTCGGCCTTGATCGCGGCATGCGCGGACTCCGTGATGCGGGCCGCCACCACCCAGGCCGAGCGCGCCGGAGGACGTCTCGACCCGCCGATGCTGGCGATCCTCGACGAGGCCGCCAACGTCTGCAAGATCAGCGACCTGCCGGACCTGTACTCCCACCTCGGCAGCCGCGGCATCATCCCCCTCACGATCCTCCAGAGCTACCGCCAGGGCCAGAAGGTCTGGGGTGACGCCGGCATGGACGCCATGTGGTCCGCCTCCACCGTCAAGGTCATCGGCGCCGGCATCGACGACCCGGACTTCGCCGACAAACTCAGCAGGTTGATCGGCGACCACGACGTCGAGACCACCTCCACCTCGCACTCCGAATCCGGGAAATCGACCTCCGTGTCCATGCGGCAGGAACGGATCCTGCCCGCCGACGCGATCCGCGCCCTGCCCAAGGGCAGCGCCCTGTGCTTCGCCACCGGCATGCGCGTGGCCATGCTCGACCTACGCCCCTGGTACCGGGAACCCGGCGCCGCCGAACTGTCGGCCGCCTCCGCCCGCGCGTCGAAGGCCATCACGGACCGTGCCGTCGCCAAGCACGAACCGAAGCAGTCCGACTTCGGGCCCGCCGCATAGCTCTCCGCCCGCCCGCCTGCCACGTCATTTGGGCGTCTTCGTCCATTCCCCTTCCCTCGCTGACCCGACGTATCGGAGCTCCTCCATCACCCTGCGCCCCATTGATCTGCCGCTGCAGATCGGCCAGCTGCGGCAACTCGGCGTCGACTTCGCCACCCTGCACACCACGCTCACCGCACTGGATGCCCAACCGGGCAGCGAACTGCTGCAGCAACTCGGCCCGAAGATCCTCGCCATCCACGAGCTGACCGGCCGCACCCTCGTCCACCTGTCCGCTCTCGACGGCAGCCAGTACACGGCCGTGCCCGGCAGCCGCTCCTCCCTGGAAACACTCGGCGAAGTCGTCGCCTCCGCCTGCTTCGCCGCCTGGCAACTGGCGAGGGCTGTTGCGGACAACCCTCTCGAAGCCTCCGCCTTCGCCGGGGGCCCGCCGGCCGATGACGCGGTCATGCGCCAGGCCCGGCACGCGGAAGCCGCACCGCTCCTGGCCGAGAGCCTGACCACCGCCGCCCACCACCTCAACCTGTGCGCGACCTGCTGCCACTACACCGCCTCCGGGATCACCCGCGACCTCGAACGCACCGCAAGCACCAGCGCCGGCCGGCCGGTACCGCATCGGCTCAGCGCCGCCCAGTACCAGGCGCTGCGCTCCCTCGCGCAGGGCGGGGCGACGATGCAGACGCGAGGTCGTGGCTCCACCATGGTCTGCACACCCGACCTCACCGTGATCACCACCGCCACCTTCCAGTCCCTGGACAAGCGCGGCCTGCTGCACCTCGACACCTCCGTACCCCTGTACAGGGGTACGGAGCATCACCGTCACCCCCGAGGGGCACCACGCACTGGCCCATCACTCAGCGGGCAAGGGTGCGGCCACCGCCCCGTCCGCCGCGGCAGCAACAGCGACGAAGGGGCGGCGTCGATGACCGAATTCAACCCCGACGAACGAGTCCTGGTTTCTCCGCGGCACCTCGCCGGAAGCGGGATGAGCAGGTTCAACGATGTGATCGGTCCGCTTTCCCACCTGTTCAACTGGCGCTTCGAACACAACCCGAGCACCGGGCGGATCGAGATCGACAGCCCCTGCGGCAGCGTCTTTCTCGACTTCGAGCCGGACCGGCGGGATGACATCTGGTGGGAACTGCGCCACCACGAGCCGTACTGGACAGCTCGGTTCAGCCGGCAGACACCGGCCGAGGCCCTGGCCGCCGTCACACAAGTCCTGCCCCAGCTCCTGGGCGACACTCGGCACGCCGATCGCATCCCGCTCACCACGAACACGCTCGCCCAGAGCGCGGAGCTCAATGGCTGGACGGTCGTGCGTGTGGGGCGGATCACCCTGTTCACCTCGCCCGACGAGCATTGTCATCTGCGCCACGAGCGGGACGCCGAGGTGCCCTGGCGGTTCGAGCACTCGCTCTACGAGAGTTTCGACACCGAGTGGAGCGCCACCTTCACCCGCGATACCCCTGAGCGCCTGGTCGCCCAGTTCTTCGCTCACCTCGCCAGCGATGAGCCCGTCGAACGGGCCGTCAAGGAGCTGCCGTTCCTGGTCCAGCACAGCGATAGCGCGCTGATCACACCCGTGAGCGGTGCCGCAGTGAACCCCCACGCGCACCACGCCGTCGCCCAGGCTGCCCGGGCGCACGCCGGCCGACAGCCGAGACGATGACCGCCGCCTCCACCATCCTCGAACGCCTGCTGGCTCTGGGGTCCGACTGCACCCGCCACCAGGACGCGCTAAACAACCTCGCGCTCCTGCGCGGCCCGGACCCGGGCGGCAACCTCGCACACCACATCCCCACCACCTCACCTCCGACGGCTGCCGCGCCCTCGCAACCGCTCTCGGCCGACCCCGCACCGCTGCAACCGCCCGAGCACGCCCGACCGCTACCGCCACACGCAGCTTGGCCCGTTGACCAACCCAACTGGGAGCCACCACGCCCTCCGACCCGCCGACGGCACATGACCTCGCCCGCGCCCTTGCCGACCAGATCCACCCCGACGCCGCACCCCGTGACGTGATCGTCAGCTTCCACGTCCGGCCGCAGGCGGCAGCCGAGTTCGGCCACCGCTCCCGGGGTGGGCCCGTCACCGCCTTCGCAGCGTCCCTGCACGCCCACCTGTTCGGCCTCCCCGCCGACACCGACCCCCTGCCCGCCGCCCTCGACGCACTCCTGCAGCACGCCCACAGCGCGACCAGCCCACAACAGCAGACCGCGATCCTGCGACAGGTCGCCGAACAACTCCGCAACGCCGCCGAAATCCTTCGGGACTACCAGTACACGGCCCAGTGGGAGCACCTGCCCCTCGACGTCGCCGAACAGCTCCGTCAAGCCCGAGCCCAGGCCCAGCAGATCGCCCAGACACTCGACCAGGTCGCGCCCGCCTTCAGTAGCCGGCCCACGGGCGCCGTTCCCGGTCCGCAACCGCGCGCGAGCGCCGTTGTCCCCGCCACTAGCTCAACTCCCCCTGTCGGCCACCGCCGCTGACCGCAGCAACGACGCCGCCACCGGTTGCCTCGTGCTGGGCTCGCCGGGTCCCGCTGCGGTGTCTCGGGTGAACGCCATCGTGATGAGCATCCCCTCCGTCCGTGCCCTCCATCACGGGTCGTCTCTCACGAGGCGAGCGCCACCGTCACCGCCTTCGCCCTCACTGCCGCGCCGCCGCCCCTCCTCACCATCAGGACTCTCTATTTCCCCGATACCGCAGTTCCGTGCCATTTCCCTCGGCGCGGGAATCCAGTCCAGCGCCATGCTCGCCCTCTCCGCCAAGGGCGTTCTCCCGAAGGTTGACTACGCGATCTTCGCCGACACCGGGTGGGAGCCTCGCGCCGTATACGCCCATCTTGATCGGCTCGTAAAAGAAGTCGCTGAACCTGCTGGAATACCCGTGCTGCGAGTCAGCTCCGGAAATATTCGCAACGACGCACTCGACCCCGATCACCGATTCGCCTCCATGCCGCTCTACATCCTGAACAAGGACGGAAAGCAAGGCATGACCCGGCGTCAATGCACGGGCGAATATAAGATAAAGCCGATCAAGAAGAAGGTCCGAGAACTCCTCGGATACCCGTACCCGCAGCGCATTCCCAAGGATGTCTTCGTCGAGCAGTGGGTCGGGATTTCCACGGATGAGTTCCACCGTGCCAAGGATGCCGACGTCCGCTACATGCGCAACGTTCACCCCCTCATCGACATGGGCTGGTCACGCGGCGACTGCGTCCGATACCTGACCTCGATCGGCCTCGCCGACACTCCAAAATCGTCGTGTCTCGGCTGCCCCTTCCACGGAAACGCGCAGTGGCGCACCATTCGCGACACCAGCCCCGAGGAGTGGCAGGACGTCGTGGAATTCGACGCCGCTATCCGCCAGGGCAACGCCCGTGCGAACGCCACGGGCAACGCCTTGCTCGGCCAGGCGTTCCTCCACCGCTCGCGCGTGCCACTCGGCCAGGCGCCCATCGACCACGTCACCGCCGCCGAACGCGCTGCCCTTAAGCCCGAACTGGGCGACGCGGACGAGTTGGAGAACGGTGTTGTGGACGGCTGCTCCCCTTGGGCGTGCCGGGGGGACGCGGACGGGCCGACGCAGGATGACTATGGGCTGGCCACTTGATTCTGGACCTCTTTGCAGGTCCGGGGGGTTGGAGCCGGGCGCTCAGCGTGTTCGGTGTGCGGGACGTCGGTCTGGAGTGGGACGAGTGGGCCTGCAAGACCCGGGTGGCCGCCGGGCAGTGGACCGTGCGGACGGACGTGGCCAGATATCCGACGTGGCCGTGGGTCGGCCGGACCCGCGGGCTGATCGCATCTCCCCCGTGTCAGGCGTGGAGCATGGCCGGCAAACGCCTCGGCCTGCTCGACCAGCCCTCGTGCACGAGGCCGTGGAGAACCTTGCTGACGGCCGCGACATCCGCGAACGGCTGCTGCCCGCCTGCCGGGACCAACGCTCCCTGCTGGCCGCCGAGCCCATGCGCTACCTCCACGCCCTGAACACCGTAGGCGAACCGGAGTGGATCGCCATGGAAGAAGTCCCAGACGTCCTGCCCCTGTGGAAGCAGTACGCCGCCGTGCTCCGGCGCTGGGGGTTCTCCGTGTGGTGCGGAATCCTGAACGCGGCGGACTACGGGGTGCCCCAGACCAGGAAGCGAGCGATCCTGCTCGCCTCCCGGATCCGCACCGCCCAGCCGCCCGCGCCCACGCACGCCCGTGTCGCCGAGCCCGAGAGTCTGTTTGGTCCGGGTCGCGCCGGCTGGGTCAGCATGGCCCAGGCGCTGGGATGGGGTGCCACCGACCGGCCCGTTCCCACCGTCTGCGCCGGTGGCGGACCCGGGGGCGGACCCGAACCTTTCCCCTCCGGCTCCCGCAAGACCCTCGCCGACGCCCGTGACCGCGGCACCTGGGCTCCCAAACCCCCGGAGGTAGCCCTTCGGCCCCGTCGGGGCGCCGAGGAACGCTGGGCGTGGTCCCTGCGGAGCAACAACCAGGCCAACGCCACCATCCGATCCATCGAGGAGCCGGCGGGGACGCTGTTCTTCGGGCACCGCGCCAACGAATGCACGTGGATCGCCGAACCCCCCACCACCCACCCGCAGGGCGCTGTCCCGGAGCCGATCCGGATCACCGCCCGCGAGGCCGGGCTGCTGCAGACCTTCCCCGCCGACTACCCCTGGGCGGGCAACAAGGGCCAGCAGTTCTCACAGATCGGCAACGCCGTCCCCGCACTGCTCGCCGCCCACCTCCTCGCCCCGCACCTGAACCTCTCGCCCAACCCCGACGACTTCACCCTGGCCGCTTAATGCCCCACACCCCCGAACCCGACCAGGACGACTTCGACACCGTCGCTCCGCCGCACCCGGTCTTCCACGTCGAACAAGCGCTCCTCGGCGCCTTCCTGCTCGAACCACATCGCCTCGGCGAGGTGACCGGGATCGCCCCCGACGCCTTCTCCACCGCCGCGCACGCCGCCCTATTCGCCGCGATCAGCTCCCTGCCGGCACCCGACCAGGTAGAGCACGCCGCACACACGCAGTGGCTCGACGCCGTCCTTGCCATCGCTCGCGAGCAGGCCCGGGGGCTGACCGCCACCTACCTGCACAGCCTGATCCAGGTCTGCCCGTGGCCCACACACGCGCCCACCTACGCGCGCATGATCGAAGCGGAGCACTGCAGGCGCCGGCTGGCCACTGCCGCCCAGCGCCTCATGCACAGCGCCCACGACACCTCGCTCCCCCTGCGCGTGACCGCCACCTTCGACGAGGCCGACGCCCTGGGCTGCTTGGTGGACGACATCGCCACCCGCTTCCCACCGCACGCCGGCTCCCTGCCCCGCACCCCCATGCCCCCGCCGGCCACCACCCACGACCAGGACGCGCACGACGAAGAACGGCTGCTGCTCGCCACCGCGACCGCCCACCCCAGCAGCATCGAGCAGATGCACTGGCTGACGCCCGGCGACTTCACGCACCCGCTGCACGCCGGGCTATGGCCGTGTCTGATCGCCCTCACACGCCGCGGCACACCGGTCGACCCCGTAACCGTCCTATGGGAAGCACAACACCGCGGCCTTCTCGGCGCCGGAACCGAACCCCAAGACCTGCTGAACCTCCTCGCCGGGCCGGTCGGAACCCCGGAGCACTGGGGTGAACGAGTCCTCCAGCGCTCCGTGCTGGCCGCCGCCCACCACCTCGGCCAGCGCATCGAGACATTCACCAACGACCCGGCCAACACGCCGTACCAGCTCGTCGTCGGCAGCCGCCGCGCACTCGCCGACCTGACCGCCGTGCGGACCCGCTGGCAGCACGCCCACCACCGAACCCGCACCCACGACCCGACCAGCGCGCACCAGGACCGCGAAAGGCACGACCGCACCCCGAGCCGGCCCACCGCAGAGCACCACCCCGCCAGCCGCACGCATCCTCCGCTGACCCCCTGACCGCCGAAAGCCAGACCTCAACGGTCCGGCGCACCGAAACCGAGAGCACTCCTGTCGTGACGACACCCTCCATCGACGCGCACGTTCGCCTCGACGTCCACCCCACCCACTCCAGCGCCGTCACCGCCACCCTGACCGGTCCACAGGCCCACATCCCGCAACTGGGCCTGGAAGCCGCCGACTGGCACGTCGTCTCCGACAACACCCTCGTTCTGGTCCGCATCGATCACGAGGAGCCCTACTGGGCCCAGGACGCCGCGCGGCAACTGGCCGCCGACGGGATCGCCGTCGAGGTCACCCCCGAGCTGCGCACGGCGATCGACGAAGAGTGGACCTGGGCCAACTACCCGATGCCCTGGTGCACCCGCACCGAGATCCGTGAGGTCTCCAACGAGGCCCAGAAGATCTACGACGACATTCGCCACGGCCACCTCCTGATCCACGCCCATGCCGAGGACGGCCACACCACCATCGCGGTCGGCACGTACCTCAGCGGTGGCAAGAGCGTCTACCTCCACGGCGAGGACCACCTGCGCCAGGTAGCCGACACCTTCGACTCGCCCGCCCAGGCCCTGGTCGCCTTCGAAAGGGTCCACGGCGACGCCATGCGCCCCGGGCCTGCACCGATGACCGACACCGAGCGCCACGCCGACGAGGCCCGAACTGCTCTCGACACAAGGGCGGTCGAACCCAGCTCTCCTCTTCCGGAGCTGGAGACCGTCCCGGCCTACGCCGCCGATGCCGGCGACCACGACGCTGCCCTGGAGGCATTCCTCGGCGCGCACGGCGAATGGCAGAAGTGGAGGACCTGGTCCGACGAGACCACTCACGCCATTCACGAAGACCAGACTCTACGCATCGAGCGCATCCACGACGCCCCTGCCCACGAGACTGCCTGGACCGTAGCCGCCTACGAGACCCCCGTCTCCAACCGCACGTGGGTCCTCACTGCCACCGGGGCAACGCCCGCCCCCGTACTGCAGGAACTCCTGGATTACCTCGCCTCCGCCGACGGCTGGGACACAGCCGTTGTCGCCCCTGTGGACGACAAGACAGTCACCGCCGCCACACAGCCTCTCACCGACGCCGGGTGGAAGCACACCGTGAATGGACGGTGGATCCGCTGGACATCTCCGGCCGCAGACGCTGGCATCCAGTTCGATGCCGCCGCCCAGCACCCGAGCCAGGCGCTCACCGCCTGGACCGTCTGGGCCGGCCCGGATCTCGACCACCCCAACTGGACCCTCACCGCTTCGCCGCGCACCCCCAGCTCCCTGCTGGCCAATCTCAGCGAGAATCTCGCCCACGGCACCGGCACTCGCCAAATCCAGGTCACGGGCCGCGACCGCAGGGCCAGCCTCGGCGCCACGCCACCCGCCGGCCCAGCCGTCATGGCCACCCCCGCCCCCAGCCGTACACGCTGATCACTCGCACCTCGAAGCGGGGCAATATAGCGCGGGATCGCCGGTTAGCCAAACCGGCGGTCCCGCCCATCATTAGTAGTCCACCGCCACGACATACCCATACGACGAAAGGCGCCCCCCGACGACCCCAAGCCCAGCGCGAACCGCTCACCGCCAAGGCGCGGTCGAGCGATCAGGCGGCTGCATAGCTCGCGCGGAACAGATCCTGCGCACGCTCCACGTCTCTGGCCGTGCGGAGCTGCACCTCCAAGTCGCCCGTCCCGTGGTGGCCGAGCCCGGACACATCCCGGGTAAACCCGGGAACAAGGTCGACGCGCTTCGGATCGACCTTGAGGTAGACGAGGAGCTTGCTCCGCTGGGGCAAACATACACAAGCGAAGTTCCGCAGCCGCTGATACGCCCGGTACTGCTTGCGCTCCACGCGGTTCACGCCATCCCCAAGGCCGAGCAACACCTCGTCGACCGCGTTCGCCAGTGCGTTCATTGATGCCGCCCGGACATCGACTGTCGGCCTTACGACCGGCTGCCGACGTGCCCGGCGCGGGGCCTGGCTCACACCGCTTACGGACGCGACGGTCTCCAGCCCGAGCAGGTCACTGCCGAAGAGTCGGTAGCGGACCAGGTCGATCGCCCTCCGATGCTCGCGCACGGCGTGCACGTCGTAGCGCGTGAAGTCGCCGGCGATACAGATCAGGCGCGGCCCGCTCCACAGCACCTGGGCCGCGGCCGTCACCCCGAGCCGATCGCGGACCAGGTGCTCGAACTCCGCCCGGTGGTCCATCAGCCACGCCATCGGTGTCACCGCCCTGGATCGGGCCAAGGCCCGCCGCTGAGTCCTCTGGCGCCGATTGGCACATTCATATACAACCGGCCGGTGTCGGGCAGCAGACTAGTGCCCGGCACCGGCCGCATACCGCTGGGCAGGGTCGATACGCCGCTTCTGCACCCAGCCACGTGATAGCGATCAGAGGTCGAATTCAGCGGGCGGAAGTCCCAGGGCATAGCAGGCTTCGCGGACGACGCCCTGCTCGCTTTTGTCGAAGTCGCCGTCGGCGCCACCGATGACGATGCCGATCTGGATGACGGCGCGGGCCTCGGTCGGCTTCTTCTTCGCTTTGGCGATCTCCTGGAGGATGCTGACCTTCCCGAAGTCGAAATCGGCGGTCAGTTTGGCCAGGTAGTCGTTGAAGCGGCGCTGGAGGTCGTCGGCGGGGAAGTTCCGCAGCACCTCGTTGCTCGCGATGAGCGAGGCGACACGCTGGCGCTCCGAGGGGTCGACGGAACCATCCGCAGCAGCCACCAGTGCACACATGGCCATGCTCGCATCGCGGAAGGACCCGCTCTTGAGGTCGTTCTTCTTCGCTTCGAGCTGGCCCTGCATCGTGGATGCGGATTCCTTGAGCTTGTCCCACAGCGCCATCTGGCGTCTCCTCGGGTGCAAAAAGTTGTTGAAACGGCCGAACGGGGCCCGCGTGGTTCGCGGGCCCCGACACAGTGTGGTTTGAGGTCAGATGTTGACGCCGAAGTCCTGCGCGATGCCGCGCAGTCCGGAGGCGTAACCCTGGCCGATGGCGCGGAACTTCCACTCCGCGCCGTTGCGGTACAGCTCGCCGAAGACCATCGCGGTCTCGGTGGAGGCGTCCTCGGTGAGGTCGTAACGCGCCAGTTCGTTGTTGTCCGCCTGGTTCACCACACGGATGAACGCGTTGCGGACCTGGCCGAAGCTCTGCTGACGGCTCTCGCCCTCGTGGATCGAGACCGGGAACACGATCTTGTCGATGTCGGCGGGGACAGCGGCGAGGTTGACCTTGACGGCCTCGTCGTCGCCTTCGCCCTCACCCGTGAGGTTGTCGCCGGTGTGCTCGACCGAGCCGTCCGGGCTCTTGAGGTTGTTGTAGAAGACGAAGTGCTGATCCGAGGCGACCTTGCCGCTCGTATTGACCAGCAGCGCGCTGGCGTCGAGGTCGAAATCGGCGCCTGTGGTGCTGCGTGCGTCCCAGCCCAGTCCCACGATGACCGCCGTCAGCCCCGGGGCCTCCTTGGTCAGCGAGACATTGCCGCCCTTAGCAAGGCTGACACCCATACAAACCCCTACTCAATCCAGCGCTGGAACCGCGCCTGTCGTCGAAAACGCCTACATGACCAAACAACGCTGGTGAAACTGCCGAGGTTCCCACCGGCAAGGCTCCGGCGGGTGCGCGAGATCGCGCCTCCCACCTACACGCCGCCCATGCCAGGGGCCGCGCACCGCACTGCCACCGCACTCAGCCCAGGACACACTCGGCGCCCTGCCGGCGCAGGCTCTCATTGGCTGGTGAGTTCACCGCTCAGGGTTTCGTGGATCTTGGCGCTGGGCTGGTTGAGACCGATGATCTCAACCGTCTTACCGCGCTTCCCGTATTTCGTCTCGATGGCGTCGAGGGCTGCGACGGAGGAGGCGTCCCAGATGTGCGCGGCAGTGAGGTCGATAATGACCCTGTCCGGGTCTCCGCTGTAGTCGAAGCGGCCGACGAGGTCGTTACTGGAAGCGAAGAACAGGGCTCCAGTGACCGTGTAGACGACGCTGGTGCCAGCTGGGTCGGCAGCCGCGGAGACGTTGACAAGGTGGGCGACGCGCTTGGCGAAGATGACCATCGCGGTGACGGAACCGACGACGACGCCGATGGCGAGGTTGCTGGTCGCAACGACCACGGCAACGGTGATCACCATGACGGTGATCTCGCCGGCGGGCATCCGCTGCAGCGTCCTGGGAGCGATGGAGTGCCAGTCGAAGGTGCCGAAGGAGACAAGGACCATTACGGCGACGAGCGCGGCCATGGGGATGTCCGAGACGACGGGGCCGAAGCCGATGCACAGCAGCATCAGAAAGGCGCCCGCAAGGAAGGTGGACAAGCGGGTGCGGGCACCGGACGTCTTCACATTGATCATGGTCTGGCCGATCATGGCGCAGCCGCCCATGCCACCGAAGAAGCCGGTGACGATGTTGGCGATGCCCTGGCCGATCGATTCGCGGGTCTTGTTCGAGCGGGTCTCGGTGATGTCGTCGACGAGTTTGGCGGTCATCAGCGACTCCATCAGGCCCACCAGCGCCATGGCGAGCGCGTAAGGCGCGATGATCGTCAAAGTATGGGCGGTGAACGGCACGTCCGGCAGGCCCGGCACCGGCAGGGATGAGGGCAGCTTGCCCTTGTCACCCACGCTCGGCACCGCGATGCCGGCGCCCACCGTCATTGCGGTCAGGGTCACGATGGACACCAGCGGCGCCGGGATCACCTTGGTGATCCGTGGGGACAGCACCATGAGGGCCAGGCCACCCGCGACGAGCGGGTAGACCGCCCATGGCACGTCCACCATGTTGGGGATCTGCGCCGTGAAGATCAGGATAGCCAGGGCGTTGACGAAGCCGACCATCACCGAGCGCGGCACGAACCGCATGAGCTTGGCGACGCCCAACGCGCCCAGGACGAGCTGGAAGACGCCCGCGAGGATGACGCAGGCAACGAGGTACCCCAGGCCGTGCTGGCGGTTCAGAGGAGCGATGACCAGGGCGACGGCCCCGGTGGCGGCGGAGATCATCGCGGGGCGCCCGCCGACGATCGCGATGGTCACGGCCATCGTGAAGGACGCGAACAGACCGATCTTCGGGTCGACACCGGCGATGATCGAGAACGAGATCGCCTCGGGGATCAGCGCGAGCGCGACAACGAGGCCCGCGATCGCCTCGGTGCGGGCAACCTTCGGTGACAGCCAGGCAGGGTGGGAGCCGCGTAGGCGCGCGGCAGCGGTGATCAGGGACGTCGGCAAGTCGGTAGGCACCTGTCGTGCTCGGGCGCGACCGGAGGGGCGCGCGAGAATCTGAACGCGGACTCAGAGACGGCCTCCGCGGATCGCTTGGAGGCGGTGAGCGAAGGCGGACGGGCCGGATTGGGGCCGGCTTCAAGGCGCCCGGTCATCTCGGTGAGCACGCAGGGGGATAGCACGGAAGGCCGAAGACAACGCGGGCACCTCCGGCTGCGCGCGCTGCATCTCCTGCTCAGCGGGCTTCGCGGGGACGCCATTGGCCCCGACGGGCGGGCAGCCCGCCCCTAGACTCGAAGGCCGCAGGTCGGCGGGGGCACGTAGGCCGCCTCCGCGCTCCTTAACTCTACCCTAACGTTAGAGTAGGGATGGCCGGGACGCCGACTTCGAAGTGAATCTGTGGACGCGAAAGGCCAGGGGTGACGGGCGTGGAATCCGAACACATGCAGATCGGCGAGGTAGCGACCCGAACCGAACTGTCCCTGCGGACCATCCGCCACTACGAGGAAGCCGGCCTCGTCGCCCCCTCCGCTCGCTCCCAGGGCGGCTTCCGGCTCTACACCGAAACCGACGTTGCCCGCCTGATGGTGATCCGCCGGATGAAGCCGCTGGGCTTCGCCCTCGACCAGATGCGCGACTTGTTGGAAGCCACCGACCGCCTCGACACCGACACGCCCGTTGAGCCCGGGGAACGGGAGAGACTGCTGGAACAGGTGCGCGGCTACGAACAGGCCGCCCAGGACCGCATCGCCGACCTACGGGTCCAGCTCTCGCGCGCCGAGGACTTCGCCGCCACCCTGCGACGCCGGCTCCAGGCCGCCGGGGACCCTCCCAGCGCCCCGTGAATGGATCAATCCCACCCCCGCGGCGGCGCCCGGAGCGGCATCTCAGCGGCCAACTCGCCTGGCAACGGAACCGATGTCGCTGTTAGTCCCGGCCCGGTATACCGACCTGGTCAGGCACGTCGCGATGACGCAGCAGCATCATCGCGGCGTCGTCACGCAAGGGCCCGTGCGCGTAGGCGACCAGATCGAGCCGAAGGGCCTCGAGCGCGGTCTCGGGGTCGAACTCGTCCAGCAGATGGGCCCGTTGCGCCAAGGGGTAGAACTGTCCGTGCTCATCGCGGGTTTCGGTGACTCCGTCGGTGTACAGGAGCATCTGGTCGCCGCGAGCCAATTCGACTTTGTACGGCGTAGGACTCGGGGGCCCCAGGGAGGCTAGCCCCAGGGGCGCGGCGTAGCTGTCCGGTTCCGCGAACTGGACCGCGCCGTTTGCTCGCAGCAGCAGCGGCGCCGGGTGACCGTAGTTGAGCATGAGCACACTGTGGTCCTCGCCGATCTCAGCGAGCACCGCAGTCACGAACTCCTCTCCCTCCAAGCGTCGGTTCAAGGAGCGTTCCAACCGGTCACCGACCATGTCGAGGGACATGTTTTCGGGCGCAGCCTCGCGAAATGCGCCCAGGACCACGGCCGCGGTCTCTACCGCGTCCAGCCCCTTGCCCTGTACGTCACCGACGATGACCCGAGCTCCCGCACCCAGGGGCACGACTTCGTAGAGGTCTCCGCCGATTCGGGCCTCGGCGGCAGCCGAGGTGTACGACACCGCGATACGCATGAGCCCCGCATATCGTGGCACCGGGCGCAGCAGGACGCGCTGGGCGACTTCGGCGACCGAACGTACATCCGCCAGCTCATGTTCGTGACGACGTCGGATGGAGGCAGCCAGAGCAGCTGCCGCGGTGACGCCCAGAGTCGAGGCCAGCGCAACCGTCACCCGATGCGACAGCAGCAGGCCGTCATAGGAAGCCACGCTCAGACACAGCACCCAGGCCAGGGCACCCACCAGCAAGGCTCTGCGCACCGTTCCCGCTGCGCACGCGAAGGCCGGCCCCAGGGAGAACAAGGGCAGAAATCCCACGTCCGGACCTGCCAGCAGATCGACGCCCGCGACGATGGCCATCGCGGCGAACGGTATAGCCACAAGTAGGAATTGGCGTTGGGGCGGCGCCGTCCGATCCAAGGTCTTCCTCCTGGCCCGCGTCGTCACAGACGCGTCCCGATCATGCGGACCGCACCCGTGGGGAACGGGGCCGCAACGGCACGTACGGCCGCAGGTGCCTGTTCTCCTTGCATTCGGTCGCACCGCAGTCTCCATATTTGCACAGTGCAAGGTAGCCTGGGGGCCGACTACCCGGATTCCGGCGGTTCAGGCCCTTCGCTGCCGATAGCGCCCAGCGCGTTAGCGTGGGGGTCAGCATCGAAACAGGACGGACCGGGCCCGCGCCTTCCAGCGATCGGACGTCACGGAGCTGGAGGTGGCGGGTATCGATCAGTCGAGGTGGGTGAGCAGGGGGAACACCGTGCGTCTCTGGCGCCGCCGGGCCACGGTCATCATGGGGTACGCAGGAGCATTCGCGTGCATCGCTGCTCTGTCCATCTGGCTTTCGGTGCGAGTGACGCCGCTCCAGTCAGTTTCCGGAGTGGGACAGAGGGTGCAGGTAGGTGCGGCAGCACCGGATCTGCAATGGTCAGGGCCGGGCGAGCTCGATCTCTTCGGTGAAGTGATCGCGACCAAACCGCAGTTCGACGGACCCATCCGGCCACGTCTCAAGCTCGCGCAGATCACGTTGAACGCCCAGACCAACGCCGTCACCCAGCCGGGCGGCCAACAGAATATCGAGACAGACCTCAGCCGAGCCCTGACCTCGGGCTGGGCACGCTACCTCCTGTGGCAGACACTGATCGCGGCCGGCTTCGCAGCGCTCATGACCGTGGCAGTCGCAGGGCTTCGGCGCTCCTCGCGAGCCTGGATGATCAAGATATTGGCCGCCACCGTAGTGGGGATGTGCGCCCTGAACGCAGCGGGCGTCTATCTCCTGGCGGCGTCCACACCGCGGGCACTGCGGCAGGTGCGATCGATTGAGGACCTGGTCGGCAAGAGTCCGCCGGCAACGGCAGCAACGGGCGGCCCCACCATGCCGGGGATCGAGGCCGTCATCATTGGGGACTCGACCGCAGCGGGAGACGGCAATCCCCTGGTCGACCATCCCAGCACGCTGGACCGGGCATGCCGGCGCAGCAAGGACGCCTACGCTGTGCGTCTGGGCGAGGTCAACGGCTGGAACACCTGGAACGCGGCCTGCAGCAGCGCCACCATCAGAGAGGGCCTGCTCGGCACCCAGAAAGCCGGGGCCAGCGAAGCTCCGCCCCAACTGTCCGCGGTCGTCCGCTCCCCGAAAGCCTCGGTCGTCATTGTGAGTGTCGGGGCCAACGATGTGCACTGGTCGGCCCTGGCAGCCGTGTGCGCAGCGGCAGATGCCTGCGGCGACCGTGCGTCAACCGCCTACTTCCATCAGCAGATCGCGGCATTCGCCTACGACTACTACACGCTGCTCGGGAACTTGGCGGCCTTGCCTCAGCATCCCACGGTCCTCATCAACGAGTACTACAACCCCTTCGGAGACGACGTGGGCTGCCTGGCCGGTCAAGGGATCACCGCCGACAAGGCGAAGGTTCTGGAGTCCCGGCTGTCAGACCTCAACGCCGTCCTCCGCGAGGGGGCGCAGACCTTCGGATTCATCGACGTCCAGCAGCACTTCGACGGACACCGGCTCTGCAGCGACGAGTCATTCGTTCAAGGACCAGACGCGGACGCACCACTGCACCCCACTGCGGCCGGGGAACTCGCGATTGCCCTCGCGGACCAACAGGCTCTGGCCCAGGCAGCGCGCTCAACCAACACTCCGTCAACTCCGGTTCCCTAGCGACATTACGACAACGAGCGTCGAACATCGACGCCGGGTTCACCTCCGGGCTGTGGGTTCCGGGGTACTGGTGGCAAGGAAATCATCGATCACCGGAGCGGCAGTGCCACTTGCCGCTATGGCATTTCTGGACCGCTGCCTCTCGCCATATGCCCGCACTGCAGCGCCCGCCAGGACGGTCACCGCCGCGATCCCGTAGGACCACGGTTGGAGAGTTTCGCTGGGAAGTGCCATGGCGTTACCGATGTAGAGGACGGTGCCCGCGAGGGGGACGGCGAGCCATTCCCAGCGACCGTCGAGCGCGACCAGCGCGACCACCAGCAGGGCGTACCAGTAGTACGAGGGCGAGGTCAGGAGCAGCGCGGTGCCGGTGACGAGCAGCGCGCCGCTCCACGGCCGGTCCGGGTCGCCGCGGCGCATGACGTACAGGGCGGTCAGCGCGATGAGGGCCACCGCAAGCGGGGCGGCGACGGAGTCCGGCAGGAACAGCCGCAGCAGCGCGAACCGGCGGATGCTGCCCGTCTCGTACCCCTCCTCCCGCAGATAGCCCGGCAGATAGCCGAGGACGCCGAAGCCCGAGGTCAGGACGTACGGCAGATAGGCGAGCGCGATCACCAGGACGGCGGGCAGCAGGACGTGCGCGGCGTCGCGCGGGCCGCGGCGGGCGAGGGCACCCGGCAGGACGACCGCGGGCATCAGTTTGACGGCGATGGCCGCGCCGAGCAGCGCACCGCGGCGCGGCAGGGCGGCCTTACCGAGCGCGAGGACGGTCAGCAGCACGCCGAGGGTGTCGACGTGGGCGTCGTTGACCGCCGCGAAGGACACCGCGGGACACCAGGCCCACAGCGCCGCGCGCCGCGGATCGCCGCGCCGCCGCAGGACCAGGAGCAGGGCGGCGGTGGTCCCGACGGCCAGCAGGGCGCCCGCGATCTGGGTCGGCTTGTGGCGGGCGCCGTCGGGCGACAGGGCGTGGACGGCGAGGAACCAACCCTCCGCGACCGGCGGGTAGATGGTGTTCACACCAGGTCGGTTCATCAGCGTGCAGAAGCCGCCGCCCAGCCGGTGGACATCTGGGGCGATGCAGACTTGTCCAGGTGGGAAGAGCCAGCGGTCGCGCAGCCCGGCCAGTTCGGGCGCGGCGGGCGGATAGGCGTATGGGGAGATGCCCGTGGCTTGGACCCGGCCGTCCCAGGCGTAGCGGTACATGTCGCTACTGGTGCGCGGTGGTCCGCTCAGCGCGGCGAGCGATAGCGCGGCGCTGCCGGCGAGCACCAGGACCACGGCGGCGCGTACGGGCACCTTGCGGACGGTCCACGCGGCTCCGGCGAACAGCGCCCAGGCGGCGGCGTACCAGTAGAGGAGGTGCTGGGGGTGCGCTTCGGAACTTCCCGAGCGGATGGTGACGGCGACGACGGCGGTCAGCGCAGCGACGAGGACTGAGGTGCATACGGTGCGGACTCCCACACCGTCCACCGTGGCAGGCCGAGCCGCCCGGTGGGTTCCTGCCGGGCCCCGCATCCGCAATCCGTAAGGAATATCTAGGTTCATGAGCTTTGACCAGGGCTCTTGTCAGCGGGATTCGAAACGTCGACCCGCCACAGTTCCGCGAAGTGGCGGCCGTCCACGGACCACTCCTCGACGGCCGACCAGCCCGTGCCGTCGGCGGCCGAGCGCAGCGCGGCCGCGCCCAGCCGCGCCCAGGGGAAGTCGCGGCCGTACCGGCCCCGGCCGTCCTCCACCCGCACGGTGAACCGCTCGTCCACGTCGTAAGCCGCGGCCTCGACGAGCAACCGGCCGCCGGGGGCGACCAGTTCGCCGACCCGGGCGAGCAGCGCCCGCGGGTCGCCGCCGATGCCGACATTGCCGTCGATCAGCAGCGCCGTGCCCCACCGGCCCTCGGCGGGCAGCCGGTCGAAGACCGACCGGCACAGCACCGCGCCCCCGATCCCCCGGGTACGGGCCACGGCCGCCGGGCTGACGTCCACGCCGAGCGCCGGCACGCCGGTGGCGGCGATCGCCGCCACCAGCCGGCCGGGCCCGCAGCCGATGTCGAGCACCGGGCCGCGCCGGCACCGGTACAGCAGCGCGGTGTCGGCAACGTCCGGCGCCGCGCACCACCGCTCCACGTCCAGCGGCAGCAACCAGCCGTCGGCCCGGCGCAGGAACAGCGGGCCGCGCCCGGAACGGATCGCGTGCCCGTACGGATCGTCGATCCATGGAGCGGGGGCGGGAACAGGGGCGCCGGGCCGCTGCGCGATCGTCGCGGTCGCGCCGTCCGGGGGCGTCATCCGGCCGCCGTCCGGGCGGTGGCGGCCAGGCCGGCCGGCGCACCGGTCCGCACCGAGCGCAGTGCGGCGGCGAAGCGTGAGCCGGGTGCGAGGCCAGCGACCTCGGCGGCGTCGGCGGCGGTGTCCACGTCGCGCAGGGCCGGCAGGTCGCGCACCCGCAGCCCGGCGCCGGCGAGCCGGCGGCGCTGGACCGCGCCCGTGCGGTCCGTCGACATCGGCACCCCGGGGAAGAGCGAGGGGTCGGGGTCGGCGAGGCCGACCGCCCAGAAACCGCCGTCCTCCGCCGGGCCGAACCACGCGTCGCAGCCCCGCCAGGCATCGGGCCCCAGCGCCGGGCCCAGCAGGGCCGGGGTGAGCTGCGGGGTGTCCATGCCGACGAGCAGCGTGGGCCCGGCGCAGCCGGCGAACGCGGCCGCCAGCCGTTCGTCCAGGCCGCCGGAGGCCTGCGGCACGACGTCGAAGCCCGGCGGCAGCCAGCGGCCGGGCGCCCCGTCGAGCACCAGCACCCGCCGCCGGGCCGGGGCGCGCAGGACCGCGTCGAGGGTGTCGGCGAGCGCCGCCTCGGCCAGCGCCGCCGCCTGCCGCGGCGAGTACGGCGGGGAGAGACGGGTCTTGACCCGCCCCGGCACCGGCTCCTTGGCGATCACCAGCAGCGTCGTCAGGCCGGGGGCGCGGGTCATCGGGCGACCTGCACGGCCTGAGCGGGCTGAGCGGGCTGAGCGGGCTGAGCGGGCTGAGCGACGATGACTGCCTCGGTGCCGCTGACGGCCTGGGAGTCAGTGGCGGGCCGGGAGTCGGTGGCGGGCCGGGTCGGTGTGGTGGCGGGCCGGCCTTCCCGCGCAGCGCCGGCCGCCGGCTGCCGCAGCACCGCGCTCATGTCCCGGACGGCGTGCCAGGTCCCGCGCCAGGTGCCGGTCACCTTGGAGCGGCCGGTCCTGGGCGCGTACGGGACGTCGGTCTCGGCGATCCGCCAGCCCGCGTCGGCCGCCCGGACCAGCATTTCGAGCGGGTAGCCGGACCGGCGGTCGGCCAGTTCCAGGCCCAGCAGGGCGTCGCGCCGGGCGGCCCGCATCGGGCCGAGGTCGCGCAGCCGCAGACCGGTACGACGGCGGACGAGCCGGGCCAGTTCGAGGTTGGCGAGGCGGGCGTGCGGCGGCCAGGCGCCCCGGGTGGTGGGCCGGCGGCGGCCGAGCACCAGGTCGAGCTCCCCCCGCAGCACCGGGTCCGCGACGGACGGCAGCAGGGCGGGATCCAGGGAGGCGTCGCAGTCGCAGAAGCAGACGATCTCGGCGGTCGCGGCGAGCAGTCCGGCGTGGCAGGCGGCGCCGAAGCCCCGCTGCGGTTCGCTGACCACGGTCGCGCCCAGGGATGCGGCCAGTTCGGCGGAACCGTCGGTCGAGCCGTTGTCGACCACGATCGCCCGGCATCCGGGCGGAATGCGCTCCAGCACCCAGGGCAGGGCGCCGGCCTCGTCCAGGCAGGGAAGTACGACGTCGACGGGCGGTGTCGGTGGGTTGGTCACGTTCCTCACCCTACGAAGCAGAAACCGACATTCCGGACTTTGGATCCTTACGAAACACGGACGGCCACCACTTGGGCGCGGCCTTCACCCCTGAGAGGCACCTCCGTTAGGACCTGGCCGCGCGATCTGCCATTACCTTCCGCTTCCTGGACTCGGGCGAAAAGGAGCAGGACATCCTGGAGGTGGCCGAGTGAGCTGACGGGGCGGCGAATGCCCGGATCACCGAACGTGGATACGGCTGAAAGAACATCAGGAGAACGCTGACCTCTCCCAGGTACCACTGGGGCCAACGGCTGCGGCGCCGCAGCCCAGAACAGCACCTGACCCTCGCCCGGGTCAGATGTCTGTGCGGGACAGCCGACGCCCCATCATGTCTCAGGCGTCATTCTCTGGTGCCTCATGCTCAGATGGGCTCGAGCGTCCACGTTTCGCGGACGGAGAAGGATCCGACGAGTCCCCTGCTCCCTTTGTTCGCGTACGTGGCTCGGTACGCGGGGTGCGGTGGCGCCGCATCGAGGTGATCAGGCAGAGAGCTGAGGCAGCGAAGAGGGCGGCGGCGATGAGCAGCCAACGGCCGAGGAACACGTCGGCGGGGAGGCCCGTGGCCAGCTGGTAACCGGGGACCTTGCTGAGGATCAAGGGGTACCAGGTGATCAGCAGGAGCAGAGCGACGAAGGTCGGCACGCGCAGGTAGTTGATCCACGTCGTCGGGGGCCGGTCGCGTTTCCCGGCACTGCCGCGGGAGCCGACGAGGGCTTGGGTTGCGCGGTCGGTGAGGGTGTAGAGCGGGAGCAGCACCAGGTCGTGGATGAGGGCCGCGCCCGCGAACCAGATCGCGATGCGGAGCGTGTCGCCTTTGAGGAGCCGGGTCCCGGCGTACGCGGTGAGGGCGAAGGAGCACAGGACGAGCAGCAGGTGCAGGGGTGAGGCGCCGTAGCGGGCGCGGAGGCTTTTCACAGGGTGCCTCCGAAGGTGAGGCGGGTGACCCATTTGGTGTTGTGCACGCCGGGGTTGGCGGGGACGATGATGCGGGCGGGGTATCCGTGGTCCGGGGTGAGGTCTGCGCCGTTGACGCGCAGGGCCAGCAGCGAGCGGGAGTCGCGGACCTGGTTGTCCCGCAGCACCGTTGACCGGAAGGCGCCGCCGCGCTGCACGGATTCCACCGCGACGCCCGGCGGGCTGGTGTGCAGGCCGACGAGTGCGGCCAGGTCGGCAAGCCGCACGCCGGACCAGTCCTGGTTGTCGGTGGACCATCCCTCCACGCATGCGATCGGCAGTGAGGCTCCGTGCTGCGGCAACGCCAGGACCTGGGCTCGGGTGAGGACGATCTGACGGTTGCCGGCGCGTACGGTCAGTCGCCAGTCCGGCCCGATGTCACGGGCCTGGATGCCGACGTCGGCCGCCGTTTTGTTGATCTGGAAGCCGCCGGGACCCGAGCCGGGGTTCGGCCCGCCGTGCGGGGCGAGCAGTGCGACGCGGCGCAGGGGCCCGCCGATGCTCTGCCCGGCCGTGACGACGAGCAGGGTCGCGGATCCCAGGCCCACCATGCCCAGCGCGCCGCGTCGCGACATCGTCGGCGGGGCCGGCCGCGGTGAGACCAGACCTGTGTCGTCCGCGGGTTCGGGTTCGGTCCGCTCCAGCGGGGTGCGCAGCTCGGTGCGCATCCGGCGGCTGCGCAGGGCGCGGACCATGGTCGGAATGCGGAAGGCGATGTGGACGACGAACGCGCCGATGAAGACCCACGCCCCGTAGAAGTGCAGGGTGTAGAAGGAGCCGGGGAAGATGTAGTGCAGCTGGATGTTGAGAATGCCGGTGATGAACTCGAACAGCACGCCGCCGACCAGGAGCAATACCGACAGGCGCTCCAGCGCATGGCTGACCGAGCGTACCGGCGGCCAGGAGAACAGCTTCGGGACCACCGACCACAGCTTCGCCAGCAGGATCGGGATCAGCACCACCCCCAGCGTGACGTGCACACCTTGCAGGAGGCGGTAGAGCCAGTAGGGATGGGTCGGCCAGGAGAACAGGTAGAAGCCCAGAATCCCCTTGTCCGGGGTCTGGTCGTTGACCGGCGACAGATCCGGGTTGTAGGCGGCGTAGGACAGCAGCCCGGTCACGAACATCACCGAGATCCCTACGAGCAGAATCAGCCCGAACACCGACGTCAGCCACGGACCGCGCAACGGGCTGCGCCAGAACCCCGGCCGGGCAGGACCCGGCGGCGGGCCGGCCGCAAACAGCGCCCGCAACCGGCCAGGCTGCTCAGGCGTCGGCTCCGCGGCATCAGCGGGAGTAGGGGCGGGGGCTTCGCCATCGTGCCGACTCACAGGCTCGGATGAGGTCGGTTCAGCAGCCGACTGCTCAGAAGCACCATCTCCCGAACTACTGGCGCCGCCCCCCGAAGGCCGCGGAAGGGGAGGAAGGTTCGCATCCTGCCCATCGTCCATCTCTGCCCCTTCTCGGTCACTCAAAGTATCCAGATGACCGTATGCCGTAGCGGCCGTCCGCGAGCGTCAGCGACTCCTTACGACATTCCGACGTCACCCTGACGAACCGCCACGATCGTGCAAGGCCACGTGATGGCGTCGATCGCCTTGTCCGTGGCGACTGGCTCTATCGACCGGCCATGGAGAGTCCGGGGTGGGTCGCGGTGCGGGGCTTCAGCTTGTGCTGTGTGCGCTCTGGGCGGCGTGGCGCAGGAGGCGGGCGAGGCCGTGGCGGGTGGCTGCCAGGACGACGCGGTCTTCCGGTCGCAGAACGTAGCCCGACGGCACTTCCCAGGCGAGTTCCGGCTCTCGCGGCATGGGGCCGTTCTCCGGTGTGGCGGACAGGTCGGGGCGGCGTTCCGCCGGGTCGGCCAGGTCGAGTGCCAAGACGCGCCAGGCGCCGGGTCGGAAGGCTTCGGCGATGGTACGGCCCTCCAGTTCGAGCAGTCCCCGCACATCGACAGCGGCGAAGAGCAGGACGTGCCGCTCGATCGGGATGGCGCCCAGGATCTGGCGGCCCATCATCGCTCCGGCGAAGGCCGGGGCGGCCAGGGTGGAAACGCTGCGGCTGCGGGTGGTGGCCCGGGGGTAGGACGCGCGCAGGGTCCGGGAGACGACGGTGGCGAACTCGTCGTCGAACAGTCGCATGACCACCCGCAGTTCGGCCTTGCTCTCGCGCGCGTAGAGGGCCGCTTCCAGGTTGGTGCTGTCGCTGCTGGTCAAGGCCAGCAGGGCACGGCTGCGGCCGATCTTCGCCGCCTCCAGTAGGCCCTCCTGCGTGGCGTCTCCGATGATCACCGGCACTCGAAGGGAGCGGGCGAGCACGACACCGCGAGCTTGCGGGTCCTGCTCGACGCACACCACGTCGATGTCCAGGGCGTGCAGCCGGTCCAGCACCCGGCTGCCGACCTTGCCGAGGCCCAGCAGCACGATGTGCCCTGACAGTCCGCGCGGCGGCGGGCGCAGCGCGGTCGCGGTGCGGAAAGCGCCCAACGCCTCGACGACGATCGCGAACAGCACCGGCAGCAGTGCCATCCCTGACAGGCCGGACAGCAGCTGCAGCACCTGCCGCCCGGTCGGCTCACCGAGCGCCGGATCGCCCAGGCTCAGCAGGTCGAGCATCGACAAGTACGCCGCCCGCAACGGTGCCTCGCCGCTCACCTGCCACGTCAGGACGGCGAGAAGCCCCTGTAGTGCCGCCAGCCCGGCGACGGTCCACCGCAGCCGCCGCGAGAACAACTCCCGCATCGGCAGCCCGCGCGGCAGCCTTCTGCGGGGTGTCGCGGGCCCGGGCCGGCGCGTGATGGCCTCCAGTACCACCCGGCTTCGGCCGTCGTCCGTGGCACTCACCGCCGCGTCGTCAGGCAACAGTTGCGGATCAGCGCCCGGGTCGTCACGGCTGAGGTCGGTGACCGGGTCCGGCAGCAGGGCCAGGGTGCACAAGTGCGGGCGACTCCCCGCACCGCCCACCGGGCGCTCGGCGGCGCGCAACAGCAGGCCGTCGGCCTGGACGACCTTGCTGCTGCCGACGACCGCCGCCGCGACCAGGGCCGGTGCGGCGGTATCGGCGTCGGAGAGCACGGTGATGGACGCGTCGATGTCGGACCACCTCGGCTGAGGGGATCGGGCCGCGGAGGCCCGCTCCAGCATCTCGCCGAGATGCCGGCCGAGCTTGCGGTTGAACATGCGGATCACCAGACGCACGTCCGGGTTGAGTCGCCGGGCCCGCAAAGCGGCGTGGATATTGGTCTGGTCATCCTCGTACGTCAGCGCCACTGCCACCGCCCGGTCCACACCTGCCGCGCGCAGCGTCGCCTCGTCCGGGTCGAGTGCCTCCAGGACGGTCAGCGACACGCCCGGAAGCAGGCCGAGTTCGGCGATCCGCGGAGCATGGTTGCGCTCCAGGGACGGCACGAGGGCGGTGACGTGCGTCCCGTAGACGCCGCTGAGCTCGTGAACGAGCCGGTACGCGAGCGCGTCGTCGCCGCACACCACCATGTGGCCGGCGTGGGACGCGGGAGGCAGCTGGTTCGGGAGGTTCGGCACCCCCGTACAGTGCCGCAAGGCGGTGTCCTGCGGCCACCCCGTCCGGACAGATCATGCGCTGGGGTCCGACTGGATCCCCTCAGTCGGCCAGTCCAGCAACCGGGCGCCGATCACGGCGGTCTGCAGAGTGTAGCGATGCATCGGCTCGGCGGCGTCGGAGCCGGTGAGTTGGCGGATGCGGTCGAGTCGGTAAGTCAGGGCACGAACGCTCAGACTGAGGCGCCGCGCGGCCTCGGCCGAGACACAGCCCGCGTCGAAATACGCGGTCAGTGTCTCCAGGAGTGGCTCGGCTCCGCCACGTGCTTGCATGAGCGGCCCCAGGGTGCTCTGCACGAGATCTGCCATTGCCTGCCGGTCACGGGTCAGGACCGGGAAAACCAGCAGGTCCGCCGCGCGAAGGAGAGCACTGTCGAGATTCATCCGCTCCGCGAGATCGAGGGCGCCGAGGGCTTCCTCATACGAGTGGACCACCCCGCCCGCACCCGAGTGGGCGCGGCCGATCGCCGCTCTGCCCCCGCCGACCGCCGCATACGCCTGCTGAGCGAAATGGGTCAGGACATCCGCCTGATCGCCTGGGGCGATGCAGACCAGTCGGCCCTCCTTCGTGGTGAGCAAAATCCGGCGGTCACCGAACCGGCTGATCAGAGCGCCCTCCACCCGTCGGGTGATGGGGTCCGTGTCGTCGTACGCGGCGGGGCCCTCGGCGACCGCGACGGCGTGTGCCTGCGACAGCAGCAGCCCGAAGTGTTTGGCCCGTTCGGCGAGCCGTCCCAGGTCACTGCGTCCGTAGAGCAGGTCGTCGACGAACTCGCGCCGAGCCGCCTCCTCCTGCCGCACCGCGAGCCGCTGCGCCCGCTCATGCCCTTCGGTGAAAGCATCCACCGTCTGCTCCACCGCGGCAAGGACACTGTCGGGCCGGCCCGTGCCTGTGGGCAGATCCGGCCAGGCGGCTCGGGTGGCAGCCAGATGGGCGCGAACGAGGGCTCGTAGGCCGTGCCCGTCCTCGGCTGCCCTCTCCCCCAGCAACCGGCGCGATTCGAGCTCGTCACGGGTCAGCCGGCGGCCCGTCAGGCACACCTCGGCCAAGATGCCGGCGTATCCCTCGAGATAGTGCTCCGGTATCTCTCGCTGCGTCACGTGCTCTCCTGGGTCTCGACGGGCTGGTGCCGGTTGTTGGACGTGAGAAGGCCTCGGGTGCCCGAAAGGCCGCTGCGAAGACGCCGTCATCAGGCACCCTGGCAGTTGCTGTGCCCGGTCGGTTCATCAGGCGGGGTCATCTTCATAGGTGAGCCGTCGGTCCAGGCCGAGTTCGTGGAGCTTGCCGCGCAGAACGGGATCGGCGCGGTGGATGATGATCGAGGTGTCGCGAACGTAGGCTGCCGTCATCAGGGGGAACAGGAGTGAAGCGGCGGCCGTGGCCAGCCGGGATACTTCGTCGAAATGCAGGTGCATCTCGGCAGGCGATGCCTGAAGGAGATCTGCCAGCAGGTGTCCGACCTGTAGGGCATTCGCGTGGTTGATTTCGCTGTGCAGACTCACGATGGCGCGGTGGACCTGCACGATTCGCTGGAGCGCGCGCTGTGCGCCATGCTCTCCAACCTCGTTCCGGCATGGTGGTCTCCTGGTGGGTACGCGGGGGGTGTGGATGAGTTCGGCCCGGTGCCGCTTCGCGGTTCAGGCGAGGGCAAAGTAGCGAAGCCATATGTAGAGGTCAGAGACGGCGATGGTAACGGCCGCGACGGGGGCGCCGTAGCGGGTGAACGGTCCAGAAGGTGATGGGGGCGCGGTTGCGCGCGGACGTAGGCGCCGAGGTGGACGAGGCCGACCTGGTGCGGGGGCAGGAAGGTGACGCCGAAGACGGTCTCAGTGTGCTTGCTCTCCGTGGAGGCGGCGGACGGTCCGGCGGATTCGGACCGCCTGTGCGGTGTGGGGAAAGTGCAGGCCCGCGGGGACGGTGACGGCCGGAGCGGCGTGATGTTCCCGGGCCCGTGGCCCCGGTCGCGTGTCCAGGACCGGCCCGGGACCTCCGCCCACGGCGACCGGCTGAGCTGGGTGAACGGGGTCCGCTGGTTCCGCTTCACGGTCAGGACGTAGTCGGCCTGCTCGTCTTCGGCGAGGTAGCGGGCATGGTCGCGCTCGGTGTGCAGGGCGTCTGCGGCGACGACCTTCCCCGCCAGGTCCATAGAGTCGAGCAGGGGCTGGAAACGGGCGATCTTGCTCTCCTTGCCGTCCACTTCGAGCGGTCACAGGATGACACCGTTCGTGTGATCGAGGGCCGCCATCAGAGTCCGGTTCGTGGATCACACCGTGCGTCGAGGGTTTCGAGGGCATGCTGGGGCAGGTCCTGGGCCCACTGGCCGATCGCAGACAGCGACCGGCCGACCAGCCACCACCGCACGCGCCGCGATCACCAGCACCACCGCCAGCGAATGCCGCACCCCACGTGAACTGCGCGGATCAGGTATCCGGGCCAGCCATCGCAGCAGCGAAAGGCCCGTCGACATGTCCTATCCCGTCAAGGCGTTCCAGCGCGGGATACGACGATGTCGTACAGGTGGGCATGGGCCAGCTCCTTGATCACACGGACGTCAGACATCCACATGCTCAACTAGCTGTTCTGTCCCGTGAGGTTGGGGACGCGGCTGGCGGGTGGTTGGCTTTTGAGTGCGGTGTGTCCGCGGTGGTGATTGTAGATGTGGAGCCACTGTGGATAGGCGTCGCGTCGTTCGGCTTGTGAGCGGTAGGGGCGGGCGTATGCCCATTCGTCCAGCAGGGTGCGGTTGAACCGTTCCACCTTCCCGTTCGTCTGGGGCCGGTAGGGGCGGGTTCGCTTGTGGGCGATGCCTTGTGCGGCGAGGGAGTTGCGCCACAGGTAGGACTTGTAGCAGGAGCCGTTGTCGGTCAGAACGCGCCGGACGGTGATCCCGCAGGAGGCGAAGTAAGCGTGTGCGCGGTCCCAGAATCCGACGGCGGATTCCTTCTTCTCGTCGGTGAGGATTTCGCTGTAGGCGAGCCGGGATTGGTCGTCGACGGCGTTGTGCAGGAAGCTCATGCCGGCCTTCGCGCGGTTTTTGCGGCCTGCCTGCCGGCCGAGGACCTTGTGGCCGCCGCCGTCGGGGATGTTGCCGAGTTTTTTGATGTCGACGTGGACCAGGTCGCCGGGGGCGGGGTGTTCGTAGCGGCGGATCGTGCGGCCGGTGGCGCGGTCCAGATGGGTCAGGCGGGCCAGGCGGTAGCGGGCCAGGACCCGGTGGACGGTCGCGGGGTTCAGGCCCAGCAGGTAGGCGATGCGGGCCGGTCCCCAGCGGCGCAGAAGCCGGACTTTGATGATCCTCCGCTCGGTGCGGGTCGGGGTCCGGCGGGGGCTGTGGTGCGGGCGTGAGGAGCGGTCGGCCATGCCGGCCTCGCCGAGCTCGCGGTAGCGGGTGGCCCAGCGCTGGGCGGTGGTGGGTGAGACCTGGAAGCGTTCGGCGGCCCGCCGCAGCGGCCAGTGATCGTCAACGACGCAGCGGGCCAGACGCAGGCGTCCGAGCTCGGTCAGCGGTGCATTACGGTGGGGCATGAGGGCCTTCTGTTCGTTCGGTGGAGATGTCGCAATCCACACCGAACCCGGAAGGCCCTCACTCGTTCAAGATCCCTCGAAGGTGATCATCACCACTGTCCACAACCTCCCGGGACAGAACAACTAGCCCTATGCCCGCCACCTGCATCAACAGCGCCCTCACGACGACTTTGACGAAGTCCTGGGTGTTGGAGCGGGGTCCGATGAAGTGCTCGGACTGGAGTCGGTATTCGGTCAGTGCCTGTTTTTGATGGCGGTCTTTCGATCGCTCATCGCTCTAGTCAAGTAGGGGCATGTTCGGCGATAGTGCACGCGTGAGTGACCGCTTCAGCTTGCTGACCTCGACTGCGGCGGTCCTGGTCAGCGTCATGCTGCTAACTGCCGCTATTCAGGCGGCTCTCTCCGGAGGGTCCGCCTGGTGGATAGCTTGGGCCTGCGTTTTGCAGATCACTACGATCTGGCAGTTGACGCGTGAGTGTCTGCGCCGCCGTAGGGTGCGCCGGGACGGCTGATGTCATCCCAGGTCAGAGTGTGTTGCTGGTCATCGATAGAGGCGAGGGTGGCCATCCGGCCTCGGGCCCTCTCACACGGCGCCCGCAGGCGCTGACGGCCAGTTGGCCTCGGTGCGCCATTGGATCGGTCTGGGCGAGCGGAGTGCGTCGGGGTTAGCCGGAGGTTGTGAGTGTCATCGACCGGCTGGTTCCCTGGGCATCTTTGCGGGTCAGGCGCCGGGTCATGAGGGTGATCATTGACCATGTGAGGTGACACTCGCTGTGCTGGGGCAAGCGCTCGTAGTCCCGGGCATTGCGGCGGGCGTGCATGATCCAGCCCAGGGTCCGTTCCACGATCCAGCGGCGGGGCAGGACCACGAAGCCCTTCTGCCCCTTGGGCCGGTGGACGGTTTTCAAGGTGATGTGCAGGCGCTCTTGGGCCCAGGTCACGAGCTGGCCGGCGTAGGCGGAATCGGCCCAGACCTGGGTGATCTGCGGGTGTGTGATCCGCAGCCGCCAGAGCAGTTCGCGTGCCGCGTCGCGGTCGCTCATGTCAGCGGGCGTGACCATTATCATCACTGGCAGGTCCTTGGTATCCACGGCAATATGGCGCTTGCGGCCATTGATTTTCTTGCCCACGTCGTAGCCTCGGGTTGCTTTGCCCACGGTGTCCGCCGCTTTCACGGACTGCGAGTCGATGATCAGCGTGACCGGGTAGGGGCAGCGGCCCAGGTTCGTGCGGATCCGCCGCCGCAACTGGTCGCGGATCCCGACCACGATCCCGGCCCTGCTCCACCGCCAGAAGAACCCGTAACACGTCTCCCAGGGCGGGAAATCCGCGGGCAGGGCCCGCCACTTGGCGCCGTTGTCGACGATGTAGCGGATCGCGTCGACGATCTGGCGCCGCGGCCACTTCTCCGGACGCCCGCCGGCCTTCGTCTGCCAGGCCGGGGCCGGCAGCAGCGGTTCCAGCAGGGCCCACTCGGCGGCGGTGGTGTCGGAGGGATAGCGGCGGCGGCGTTGGATCTGCGGCATCAGGGCCTCGGCGTGGCAGGGGGCAGCGCTCTGGGACAGCGGTCACTTCGTGGCCTTGGCCAGCTGTCCGAGGGTGGAGGTGACGCCGGTCAGTTGGGCGACGGCCAACTGGGCCCACTCGTCGTCCGGATAGCGTTCCAGGTGAGGGCCCAGGGTTCCGGAGATCACCCGGGTGAGCCGGCCCAGGATCTGCCGGAACTGCGACTTCTCGTACTCGATCCAGTCCGCGGGTTCGTCGGAGAACATGTAGCCGTCTTTGCGCCGCCAGATGATCGGCGTGAGATGTTCCGCCGCCGCCACGTCCCGCAGATACCGGATCCCGCGTCTGACCTGCGAGGCGGTCAGCCGGGTGGCAGCGGTCAGCTGCCGTGACTGCAAACCGGCGGGTCTGGCTTCCATCAACGACACCCGCACCAGGTCGCTGTAGTGCTCGCTGAGCGGCCGCCGTGGCCCGCGGGCCACGGCTATTCGCCCTTGAGCAGGTGTGCCAACTGCTCGTCCAGCGTGAACTCGCCCGCCTCGATCGCCGCTTCCAGCCAGTCCGCCGCGGCCCGCACCTTCGCCACCGACCGTCGGACCGTCTCGCGTTCGTCCTCGGTGAACTCCTGGCCACGCAGCTGCGGAACCAGCCGGCCGAGCGAGGCCACATAGCTGTGGCAGGACCCGACCAGGTCCAGATATTCGATGGTGTGCTCGATCTGCCGGACCGCCGGCATGCGCTCGCGCAGGTCATCGCGGGCCTGCTCGGAGTTGTCGAACTGAGCCCGGTTCACACTGTTGCGGGCCGTGTCGTCCTTCATGACCTTGCGGGCCACGGCCGGAATACCGTGACCGTGCAGACGATCAGCTGCCGGACCATGAGCCGCATGATGGTGACTACGTCACGGCGTCGCTGGAAAACGGCCAACTCTCTGAAGACGCTTGAGTAGGATCTCAAGGGGATTGGGATGAACCAGAGCGAAGAGGGCCAAGGCCCCGGGACTGCCCTGCGTTCATCCCCCGGCAGGATTGCCGCGTGCCTTGAACGGAGCTCTAGCAGGCGGAGACATCAGCACTTGATGCAGCAGTCCGACATCATGGGCAGCGGTCTCGATCCAGAAGTCGTCGCCCTCCGGTGCGCGGTACTGGGTCATTGTCCGCTTCCCGTGGATGGACATCCGTTGCGGCCGAGCCGTCGCGATACGAATGACGGTCCCGCCCACGGGGATCGTGATCGTGTGCCACCCGCGCAGGCTCACGAACAACGTGGCGACCCCATGGGGCTCGATGTAAAGCTGGCCCTTGAGATGCTCTGGGTGAGCACCCGTGTCGGATTGCGCGGTGAGTCTGCAGCGCAGGCTCACCGCAGCACCCGAGGCGAACGCCACGAGCCGGCGTTGAGCCTGTCGCCGGTAGAACCACCCAGTTGCCTGTGGCTGCATGCCTGCCAAGAGATCGACGGGGCGCATCGGCACACACTTCTCCGAACGGATGTCGTCGCGAAGCCACTATGCTAGCGGCGCCCAGCCTGCCCTCGGAAGGCGTCACGCCAGCACGCTGAGAAGCAGCCCGCAGACACCGCGAAGCGTGGCGGTGACCCCGGCGTCGGTCGGGTCCCGGGGCAAGACATTCTCCGGAGTCCGAACTCGGCCGTGCGGCACGGGGCAGGCCCAGGTGTCTCAGCCGTACGGTTCCGGTTCGATCCGCTACTCGATCTCGCGCTGCATCTTCTGCGCCATCGAGTCGATCGAGGTGCGGGCATCCTTCAGCTCCTCGAGGGAGCGTCGCTGAATCTCACGTTGTCCTCAAACAGCTGCGCCTACTTGCGCGTGAGCTGCTTGTAGTCGTCCTCGCGGGCAACCAGCAGGACCACGGCGGCGTATCCGAGGACGGTCGCTATTCGGCGAAGCCACGGGCGCATACGGGTCCTTTGCTCGGCCGGCGTCAAGGTGTGCCTGGTGGCTCAACCAGTATGCCAACGGAACTGTTCGCGGCATGCGCCAGGCCGTCTCAACAGGGCGACAGTACCGGGTCGGCTGCGCCTTGCAGCTTGGGGCGAAGCCGGCTCCCCCACACCCGAGTGGACGTCCCGGTGTACCGCGCCGAGAATCCGCCCGGCCGGACAGGACGGCATCAAAGACGCGTGAAGATTGCCGGGATGCGGCAATGTACCCAGCTCACCCCCATGGGACCATGCAGCCCGGCCCGGAGAACAGCGACGAGGGAGGGGCGCGGCGAATGAACTGGTTTCTTGCGCTCGGCACGGCGGCGATCGTCCTGCTCACTCTCTCGTTCGTCTTCGACGGTTTCCTCGAAGGGCTCTTCGACGGTGTGCTGGACAGCCTGTTCGACGGACTGCTGTCGCTTCCGGTGATCGCCGGATTCGTCTCCATGCTGGGCTTCGGCGGCGCGATCACCCTGGGTATCACCTCGCTCGGGACCGGCGGTGCCACGGTCGTCGGGGTGTTCGCGGGTGTCGCGACCGGCTGGCTGACGTGGAAACTCAGCCGCGTGCTGATGCGTGACCAGACGTCGGCCACCCCGCGCGGGGGTGACCTCATCGGCACGTCCGGTTCTGTCGTCACCGCCATTCCGGCCGACGGCTACGGCGAGGTGCTGCTGCGTCTGGCGGGCCAACGGGTGAAGTTCGCGGCCAAGAGCCCGGTACCCATCGAGCGGGGCGCCGAGATCTGGGTGGAGTCGGCGCTGTCGACCACGTCGGTCGAGGTCCGCCCGGTCCGTCCCTGACAGGTATTTCCGCACCATCTCCATCCAACACCATCGATCTGCCGTCCCCCGGGAGGCAGGGGGGATCCACCATGAGTCCAGTCGTTGCCGCGGTCGTGGGAGTCGTCGTACTCCTCGTCCTGCTCGCCCTCGTCGTCATCACCCGCTACAAAGTCGCCGGCCCCAGCGAGGCGTTCATCATCACCGGCCGCCGCGGGAAGTCGTCCACCAACCCAGAGACCGGCCGGATCAGCACCGACAACAGCGGCCAGAAGGTCGTGGTGGGCGGCGGTGTCTTCGTCGTCCCGTTCGTCCAGCAGAAATTCACCCTGGACCTGTCGAGTCGGCACATCCCGATCGCGGTGCGCGGTGCCGTCACCCTGCGCGGGGTCAAGGCAAACCTCGAGGGCGTCGCGATCGTCAAGGTCGGCGGGAACGAGGACGCCATCCGGGCCGCCGCCCAGCGTTTCCTGCAGCAGCAGGACGGCATCGTCGGCTTCACGCAGGAAGTACTCTCCGGTGCCCTGCGCGCCATCGTCGGCCGGATGTCCGTGGAGGACATCATCCGCGACCGCGCCGCCTTCGCCGGACAGGTCGCCGAGGAGGCGGAGGCGAGCCTGTCCGGGCAGGGCCTGGTCCTGGACGCCTTCCAGATCCAGGACATCACCACCGAGGGCTCCTACCTGGAGGACCTCGGCCGCCCGGAGGCAGCCCGCGCCAAGCAGGAAGCCGACATCGCCGAGGCGATCGCCCGGCAGGCTTCCGAGCAGGCCCGGCTCAAGGCGGCGGAAGAGATCGCCATCGCCGAGCGGACCTTCTACCTCAAGCAGGCCGAGATCAGGGCCGAGACCGAAGCCGCCGCCGCGAAGGCCAACGCGGCCGGCCCGCTCGCCGATGCTGCCCGCCAACAGGAAGTCCTCGCCGAGCAGGAGAAGGTCGCCCAGCGGCAGGCCGCACTGACCGACCGGCAACTGGACACCCAGGTCCGCAAGCCCGCGGACGCCGCCCGCTACCAGGCGGAGCAGGAAGCCGAAGCGCACAAGATCGGCCTGGTCAAGCAGGCCGAAGCGGACGCCGAGCGATCCCGCCTGACCGGCCTGGGAGAGCAGCAGCACCGCGCCGCACTCGCCGAGGCGGTACGGATCGAGGGTGAGGCCGAAGCCTCCGCGATCGCCGCGAAGGGCTCCGCAGAGGCCGCGGCCATGCAGAAGAAGGCCGACGCGTTCGCCCAGTACGGCGACGCAGCCATGATCCAGATGCTGGTCGAGGTGCTCCCGCAGGTCGTCGCGAAGGCCGCCGAGCCGCTCAGCGCCATCGACAAGATGACGGTGATCTCCACCGACGGAGCCAGCCAGCTCTCCCGCACGGTCACCAACAACGTCGCCCAGGGACTCGAACTGCTCACTTCCACCACCGGCGTCGACCTCGTAGAACTCCTCAGGAGCAGCACCCAGCGGAACATCGACGCTCCGCTTGCCACACGCGCCGAATCAACCAACGGAAAGATCGAGATTTCCGACTGACTCCTGTCGCCCAACCACGCCGGCGGGCCGCCCTGCCAGCCCTGCGACCGTCAACCGTTGATGAGGGCGACGGGATGTTCTTCTGAACGGAAACCAGGGAAGCGCCGCGGGCGACCCCGACGTTCCACGCAGACCAAGAGCCCGTGGAGCGCTCCGTCCCGGTGCCACGGCAGCACGCCGGATGAAGCCTCCGACGGCGCGGCAGCGCGAGGACAGCGGATGCCGAACGGCGAACGGGCCGCTTCGGGCCTTGCCTTCCGCGCACGATTCCGCGGTTCGCCTGGGGTGGTGCGTTGTGTGCCCCGTCAGGGGTCGGGTAGACGCGACACGGGCAGTCAGCTGGCACGGGTTGCCCCGCGACACCCAGCAGGATGTCCACAAAGGCGCCTCTTCAGCTCCCTGGGTTCCGCATAATTCGCGGTGCATAGAGTGTTGATTCGTGCTGTGACCTGGGGAAACACGTCTGGACACGCCGTGGGGGCGTGTCTCTAGGCGTGGGGGTTGTGGCTGGTCAGTGGGGTTCTGGGGTGAGCTCGACGATCTTCTTGGGGGCGGGGATGTCGAGCTTGTTCAGCAGGTCGCGCTGGGTGCGGGTGAGTTCGGTGAGCTGGCGGAAGGTGCCGGCGGGGCCGGTGAAGGTCCCAAGGTGGAGCCGGTCGAGTTCGCGGCGGATGGTGGGCCAGGTCGCCCGGGTGGTGGTCTCGGTGATGCGGATCAGCAGCAGGGCGAGCCAGCACAGGATGACGTGGGCGCGGATGCGTTCTTCGAGGCGGTGGTAGACCGGGCGGAGGTCGAGGATCTGCTTCATGTCGCGCCAGCCGCGCTCGACTTCGAGGAGTTGCTTGTAGCCCAGCGCGATGTCCTCGGCCGAGAGTTTCGGGTCGCTGCAGCGCAGGAGGTACTTGCCGTCCAGGTTCGCCTCGGTCTTGGCCTTGGTGGCGTCGATACGGAGCTTGCCGGCCGGGGTGGTCCGGAGGTAGCGGTTCAGGCCGGGCTTCGCGGTGATCTTGCCGCGCAGTTCGCCGCGCTTGTAGTCCGAGAGGGTGTCGCTGCCCTCGATCAGCTCGGTGAGCTGGGCGATCAGTTGGGTGCGGATCGCCGCGTCCCGGGTGGCGCCTTCGGGGTTGTGGCAGATCACGAAGCGTTCGTTCTCGGAGACCTTCACTTCCTTGACGCGCATGTTGTGCGCGATGTCCTGGTAACGGCCCTGTCGGGAGAGCGCGGCCTTGATCTCGGGGGAGTTGGAGCGGAGCTTCTCGCCGATGATGTAGTGGTGGTCGCCGGAGCGGAGGTAGCGGCGGTTGGCCGCGGAGGCGAAGCCCCGGTCGGCGACCCATACGATCTTGGACAGGGTCCAGTCCCGCATCTCGTCCTTGACCTGGCGGATCAACGCGGAATCGGCGGTGTTGCCGGGCCAGCACCACACCCGCACGGGGATCCCGTCACGGGTCACCGCCATCCCGATCACGATCTGTGGCAGGTCGTCGCGGGAGTCCTTCGACTTCCCCCAGGTCCGGAACCCGCCCTTGCTCCCGCCGTCGCCGTCGCCGTCGCCGGTTTCGGGGAGGGGGAGGCCGTGTTCGTCGCGGGCGACGGGCAGGTCGGCGTCCTCGAGTTCGAAGTAGGTGCTGGTGGTGTCGAAGAACAGCAGGTCGACTTCGAGGTTCAGCAGGTGGGCGGCCGAATCGAAGACCCGCTGTTCCAGTTTCTCGCGTATCTGGTGCAGCCAGTCCATCGACCGGTAGCAGGCGTCGTCGTCGATGCGGTCCAGGCCGTCAATGTGCACGTCGTGGTTGACCCACTCGGCGGCCGCCAGTTTCGAGGACGGGGCCAGTGCGCGGTTGGCGACCAGTGCGAACAGGACGCGTTCGGTGGCCTCGACGTTCCGTGGACGGCCTCGCCCCCGGGTGCCCAACGAGGCCACGATGCGGGGGAGTTCCAGTCGCTGCCACAGGTGGTCCAGGAGATACGCACCGCCGAAGGGACGGGACTCGACGAAGTCCAGCTCCGTGCTCGCCTCGGCGGTGGCCGCCAGCGCGGCAGCCGGATCGAGGAGCTTGGACAGTGAGCCGACCAAGCGGCGCACCGCATCGGTGTCCAGCTGGTCCTCGCGGCCGAAACCGTACAGCAGCTTCGGCACCGACCGACCCGCCGACGCGTCCCAGGTGTTGTGGGCCAGGTGCAGGTAGCGGACCGTGCCGCTCTTGGTCTTCCGGCTCGTCGTCTTCACATACATCGCTCTAGACAATACACGCCTGAGCCATGCAGTTATTGGAGAGTAAGCCAAAAGCGTTTCTCTAGGTGATTCCAGCCCGTTCGGCACCAACGAGTCTACTGACCAGGCACTTCACCGCATCGGACCCTCTAGACCCGCCGAATTACGCGGAACGCAGGAGCTCCCACCGGAGCGACGGCTGAATACACACCTCCTAGCGAAGGAACCCGATGACGACGGACGACACGCCGATCCTGACGAAGATCAGCGATTCACAGCAATCGGTGAGCAGCCCCGAGGAGGATGTCCGTGGGCGCCGGGTGACCGACGCCGTCGGCGACGACATCGGCCGTGTCGAGGACCTTCTGATCGACACATCGGAGCGCAAGGTCCGCTTCCTGCTGGTGGCCCACGGCGGTTTTCTCGGATTCGGCGAGACGAAGTCCTTCATCCCGGTCGATGCTGTCGTCAGGATCACCGACGAGCAGGTATTCATCGACCAGCATGCCGAGCATGTGGCCGGAGCACCTGCCTATGACCCCGAGCTTGCCGACCTGCCGGACTACTACGAGAGCGTGTACGGCTACTACGGCGTTCCTCCGTTCTGGGGGCCGGGATATCTCTACCCCGCCTTCCCCGGCCGCCCCTGAACCCCGCCTCCCGGTGCGGCGGGCGGCGGGCGGCGGGCGGCGGGCGGCGGGCGGCGGGCGGCGGGCGGCGGGACCAGGCTTGCCTGCGCCTGAGTAGCGCCACAAGCAGGACTCCTTGCACACTGCACACACGTCCCGCGGCTTCGCCGGGGCGGTCACGGAACTGCCCATCATGGCCTGGTGCTGACCAGTGTGAACGGTCCGTGCCCAGTCGATTCTGACGGTCTCATCTGGCCAGTCCGGTTCCGGTGTTCGCTGTGAAAGGTTCTCGATGACTCTTCCCGGGCGTGCCCGGCCTTCCGCGAGGCCGGCCGCACCGGTGTCGGCCGGTCCACGGCGTTCGGTGCTCTTCTTCGCCTTCTCCTTCGCGGTGATCGCCGACCCCGTCTCGTCCGTCGCGTACGCCATCGAAGCCGCGCTGCGGGCGCTGCACGGTGATTTGGCGCTGTTGCTGCCGACCATGTCCCTGGTGGTGGGTCTGGTCGTGGTGGTGACGGCGAACTACTGGCAGCTCGTGCGGCGCTTTCCCAAAGGCGGCGGCGCTGCGGCCGCGGCGGGTCGGGCCTTCGGACCCCAGTGGACGTTCCTGCCAATCGGCGCCCTGATCGTCGACTTCGTGCTGACGATCGGTATCTCGATCTCCGCGGCGGCCAGTGCGGCCATCGCACTGTTCCCGGGGCTGGCCCCGGGCCGTATCCCGCTGGCGCTGGTCCTGCTCGTACTGGTGGCGGGGCTCACCTGGTTCGGGCACGGCGCAAGGCTGCTCTTCGCGGTGATGACGGCGGTATTCGTCGTGGTGTCGGTGACGGTGCTGATCCTGGGCTTCGTCTCCCCACACTCGGTCGGCAGCGCCCCCGCGTCCACAGAACCGGGCCACTCCGCCATGTTGGCGGTCGTGCTGGCCTTCCCCGTGGCGATGGCCCTGGCCACAGGGGTCGAGGCGCCGTCCACCGCCATCGCGCAGCTCGGCCAGCTCGATGACACCCACCGCCGCATCTTCGGGCGCGGCACCCTCGCCCTGCTGGTGGTGATCGTCGGCGGCCTCACCCTGGCGCTGACCGCGCTGGCGGTCCGCCTCCACATCGGCATCCCGGCCATCGATTCCACTCAGATCGCCGACATCGCGCACGCCGCAACCGGCCCCGGCTGGCTGTACGGCGCCTTCCAGCTCACCAGTTCCCTGCTGCTGCTCGCAGCAGCCAGCTCCTCCTTCCAAGCAGGCCCCGGACTGCTCAAAGCCCTGTCCGGCACCGACGACGCCCCCGGGGTGCTGCCGGCATCCCTGGGCCGCACCAACCAGCATCACACCCCCTACTGGTCGGTGCTGGTCTACCTCGCCGCGGGAGCCTTGGTCGTCCTGGCCGCCGAAGCCAACGAGCAGCGCCTCGTGCTGTTCTACGCTGTCGCGGTCTTCGTCAGCTTCCTCGTCGGACTGGTGGCCATGACCAGCTTCGCCCGCCGCGAGGGCAAACTCGTATTGGCCTGGGTCAACGCGCTGGCCGCCGCGGCGGTCGCCTTCACCCTCGCGGTCAACCTGCTGCGCGGCTGGCCCCTGGCGTCCCTGGCCGGAAGCCTGGCCATCGCCGCGGGCCTGTACATCCGGTGGTCGAAGGCCGGCAGACCCAGTGGCATTGAGGACGTTGAAGCCGCGTCGGAAGGCGAAGGCTGATTCACCATCGGGCGTACTTGAAGCGACGACGGGCTCCGGCGAACGGACGATGGTCTCCGTGCTGTCGCGTCACGCGACGTTGTCCCTCATCGCGTCCGGGCTCAAGGGCGGACCAGATGACCGAACGAAGGGACATGGTGGGCCAGCCGGCGGGGTTCCAACGTCCTCAGCTGCCCGGCCATGGCGAGTGCGCTGGCCGTGTCAGCCCACCACTGTATTCAGCACGCCCCGTGCCCTGTCGTGGTGGTTCGCGGCCATGAGGGGTGAGACCGGAGGCAAGCCCTACGCTTGCCGGTGTGAACCGGGACGGGCAGGGAGCCGATGCCGCCGAGCAGGGCGGTCCCTATCACCCCAGGACCGAGCGCCACCAGCGCCGGAGCCGTGGCCGGCTGAGGTTGCGTGACGCCTCGGCCATGGCCATCGGCGGAATGATCGGCGGCGGTATCTTCTCGGTTCTGGGCGTGACCATCCAGCTCGCCGGTCACCTCGCCTTCATGTGCTTCCTGCTCGCGGGGGCGCTGGCCCGTGTGACCGCGCACAGCTATGCGGGGCTCGCCCGACGCGCGGGACGCTCAGGCGGCCCGTACGCCTATCTGTACGAGGCCGGCCACCGCGGTTCGCGGCGATCACCAGCTGGTACCTCGTCTTCGGCTACGTTCTCGCCCTGGCGGTCTACGCCTTCACCTTCGGCCACTACATCGCCCGGGTCCTCGGGACCGGAGACGTCGTCGCCAGGGCCGCGTCCGTCGTCATCCTCGGGGCCTTCCTGGCGGTCAATGTGCGGGGTGTCGGCGCGTCGCGCCTGACGGAGGACTCCGTGGTGCTGGCCAAACTCGTCATCCTGGCGGTCATCGCCGGTATCGGCCTGTTCGCGTGGTCGCCGCACCGGCTCAGCCCACTCGCCGACGCCGGCTACCTGAACGTGTTCGTGGGGGCCGCCTCGATCTTCATCGCCTACGAGGGCTTCGAACTGCTCTCCTACGACTACGACGCCATCGAGCAGCCCGCCCGGACGCTGCCCAGGGCGCTCTACCTTTCGGTACTCGTGGTCATCGCCGTCTACGTGGCCGTGACGCTGAGTTCGCAGATGCTGGTCCCTGACTCGCTGATCGTCGCCCAGCGCGAGGTGGCCTTCGCGACCGTCGGCCAGGAAGCGCTCGGCGCCTCCGGGCTATGGCTGGCGACCGGGGCCGCGGTGCTGGCCACCTCGTCGGCCGTCAACGCCACCCTGTTCTCCACCGCCCGGCTCGTGCGCGACCTCAGCGACGCCCGCGAACTGCCGCCCTTCCTGGGCCGGACACCCGCGGGAGTGCCCGCCAACGCCATGTGGCTGCTCGCCCTGCTCGGCGCCGTCTTCGCCATGCTGCCCGGCATCGACGAACTCCTCGCCTTCGCCTCGGCCACCTTCCTCGGAGTCTTCGGCCTCATCAACCACCTCCACGCGCGCACCACCGACCGCACTCGGGAACGGATGCTCGGACACCTGGGGGCAACCACATGCGCCATCGCCATCATCGTGCTCCTCGCCCAACTCGCCCTCCACGAACCCACCACCCTCGCGCTCATCGCCGGCTGCGTCCTCGGCGTGGGCGCACTGCGCCTGGCCTTCGCACGCAACAGGCCGACCGACCCGCACCAGCACTGACAACCGAAGACTCCGCCGTCGCCACCCGCCCCTTGGCCTGCGGATCCATACAACTGGTCGCCCAGTGGAGCGCCGCCACCGCACGATGCGTGGCCATCTCGGCGGGCGCAGCGAGGGCGCACCGCACGGTTCTTCATGAACAGATCACGGAACGCAAGCCGCCCGCAGAGCCAGGCGGAACCATCGGAGTGTGAGTTCTTTGAACGACTCGAAAAGGGTCTCCCTGCCGCTACTCATCATGGGAACGGCTGTCGCCGTGATGGGAATCCCCCTGTCGCTCGCATTCGGACGCGGTTACGGGGCCGCCAAGCACCTCGCGCAGCTTGATCCGGGAGCGGAACTCCGAGCCGGACAGAGTCTGGTCGAAGAGCTGCACCACGGCGTCGAGGCGTCGACTGAGAACTGCGCGAGCAGTGTCAGCAGGATCGGATGGCGCCGGTTGGGCTCGCGCCGCACCAGGGCCTGCGCGGTCAGCCGTCGCCCGATCTGGGCCAGGTAGCGGCCCCGCTCGGCAGGCAGCGACGACATGTCCAGGGTGTCCACGCCAAGGCCGCGCAGGGACCTCAGTTTCTCGACCTCGCCGCCCACGCTCGTCGGCGATGCCTGCACCGGCGCGGTCACCAGCCAGTGCAGCCGCGAGGACTTGAGCTCCGGATCGACGACCAGCAGCCCATCCAGCCCCTGCGCCCGCTCGGGGTACAGCAGGTGAGCCACGCGAGCATGGGTCTCCCGCTCGGCGGCCTCTCGGGCGCATGCGACCTTCTCCAGCAGCGAGACCGCACCCGGCCGGACCACCCTTTGCCGAAGGCAGGTACTCCTAGCCCAGCCTGAACAGCAGGCTCGGGGAATCGTGCTCCATCGCACGGGCCAAAAGGAACTCATCCAGCTCCTTGAGCTAGATGGCCTTCGCCGGCTTCCACCCCAGATACTCGGCGATCTCCCGCAGATGGTCCGTGCGGGGTCTGCTCACGCTCGCCGTAGCCCGACAGATCGGCGACCGCGAGCCCGAGCTGGCGGGCCAGGCGGCCGACCGCTGCGGGCGGAGCGGCGTGCACATTGTCGGGGACGACGCCCAGCCAGGGCAGGGCGGACAGCTGCACGGCGGCGCCGAGCACGTTTTGGGCCCGGCGGAACTTCCGCAAGAACGCCTCGTCGGCCGGGGTGAGGGTGAAGTACCGGATCAGCTCGTCCTTGCCGATCGCCGGAAAGGACTGTGAGCCCTCCAACTCCTCATCCGTGAAAATCCTGGTGGCCATCGGCTCCTCCCACCTCACTCGAAAAACGCAGAACAGCGCCACCGCTGCCCGGCCAGACAATGGGCACAGGCAGAATTCCCCGAACTCCCCGGACCCAGGTGGCGTTGCACTACTCTGCTGAGTTCCTACGCGGGGAACGGTGTCGCTCAGGTTCGCCATGGCCCGGGTCGGCCTTCATCCGCTTTGAGCTCCGCACCGCGCCGAGCCCCGCGGCCGGCAGTAGTTCGTCCAGCCGCTCCTCGGGGCCCGACCATGGTCTACCGCCCGACGGTGAGCACGGACATCAGCCCATATCAATGGGCTGCCGCACGGCTTGGCGTTGTCCCTTCAGCGAGAACTACTGGGACCCCGACCCCGCCGCAATCGGCCGGAGCCGGGGCGAGCGACGGAATGACGACCGGGGCCGATGCTTGGGCAGCCATGGCGCAGAGGCGTTAACGAAGTATCAAGTGGCTCGTCACAGACCATAATTGAAGGGTGGGGCCAGGTGGGTCCCGGGGTGGTCGGGAGCGGGGAGGCAGCGTCCGGTGAGCAGTGTGAACAAGGGGCTTCGAAAGATCGATGTGAGACTCAAGTGGGACCCCAGTCCCCTAGGGGAACCGCCCCGGCATCTCGACATCGTCGCTGCGATCTACTCCATGGACGACCTTCACGGGCGGCCGGTATACGTCGTTCACTACGACAGCAGATCACCGGATGGCACCATCAACATGACCCGGCACAGCCAGACCGGACAGGGTTTCGGCTTCGTCGAGGTCATGGTGCTGGAACTCGACCGGCTGGCGTCCTCCTACGGGCGTGTCGTGGTGGGGGTGGTCATCCATCAGGACCGCGGGCGTCGCACCTTCGGTGCCATCGAGAACGCCGCCGTAGTGGTCGTTGAGGGGTACACGGAACTGCTGGCGGACGACTTCACGCTGGTTGCGAGTTCCACCGCCACAACGGTCGGGGAGTTCAGCAGGTTGAGTTCCGGCGAGTGGGAGTTCCACGAGATGATCCGCGGATTCGACAGCGATCCGTTGGCCTTCACTCAGGAGATGGGCGGTGTCGAGCAGTCCGGGCCGGATGGCGCTCCGGGGACGAGTTCGGCGGGGGCTGCCTGATCGTACGCGTGACCCCCGAGCGCCGACATCGCCTGGCTGACCCGGCGCGGCAGTAGCAGCCCCGGGATCCCGCCGAGTTACCAAGCGGCGGCTAACCTTGCTTCTCCGTCATCGGGCCGGGCGATGACCGGATGCCGGGCTGCCACGAGGCTACGTCAGTGCTGCGCCGGTCTTCAGGGACGTCAGCCGTTTCGGATGCCTCGACACGCTACAGGGGCTTCATCGCCTGTGACTTGGCGGCGGATCAGCATCACCGTAATGTGCATCCTGTTCCTGGCCGCACCGGCTGTGCGCACGGGCCGAACACTGTCCGGCCTGCGATACCGGCGCGCCCCACGTGCCCGCACGACGGGGTTCTCCTCGTTCTCCATACTGCTGCTCAGCGCGATCGCGTGTCGCCTGAGGCGCCCCTTTCCGGCACCCGGAAAGCCAGGTTCGGCTCGTCCTACAGCCGCAGTGCCCCCCACCGGAACCTGGCCCTCCACGGGCCCACCTTTCCACAGACCCCGCCAAGGTCGGCTCAAGGCCGCTCAGCTCAGCAGATCACAGACAGACGCTGCCTTGGCGATCCCCCTGCCACCGCGCTCCTCTACCGTGTGCTGCTGCCCTTGCCTCTACTACTCGTGAGCTGGCCCATCAACGCGACGATGAAGCCGGCCACAAGCATCACCGCGCCGGTCAGGTGCCCCACGCCCGGGTTTCGGGATCGCGGCTCAGCATGCCGAAGACCAGCTGCCAGCACAGGGCGAAGGCCACTATCAGCTGGCCCCAGCCGTAGAGTCGAGGGTTGCGGATGTGGCGCCGATTCCTGGGCAGCACCCAGCCACGGGTGACCGCCGCGGGGCCGGCGGCGGCGATGAGCGACGCTATGAGGAGAAGGGGCAGAGCAAGGTAGGGGTTCATGATCTCTCTCCCGCGCGCCGGACCCACGCCGGACGCCAGCGAGATCATGACACGGCTGTCACGCGCCTCCAGACGCTGCCCCCGCGGCGATCGGCGAAGGGCGTCAGATGGGATCGCCGCTGTAGGACAGTCCTGTTCGGTCCAGGCCGAGTTCGTGGAGCGCGGCGCGCAGGGACGGATCGGCGCGGTGGACGATGAGGGTAGTGCGGTGGGCGCGGGCGGCGGCCACCAGGGGGAAGAACACCGAGGCTGACGCCGTGCCCAAGCGGGGGACCTGCGCGAAGTCGAGGTGTGCCTCGGTGGGTGAAGCCTGCAGGAGCGCCGCCAGCAGTTGTCCGATCGGTGCGGCGTTGGCATGGTTGATCTCTCCGTGCAGGCTCACGACGAGGCGTTCGCGGTCATTTCGGTGGATGTGGACGGTACGGCGCAGGGCGCGGGCTGCGCGCCACGCTTTCCATCCTCGTTCCGGCATGCTGATCTCCTTGTGGCTGCGCCGGTCCGGACGGCTCTGTCGGGTCACGGCAGGGCGCGGGCGGACCGGGGTTCTACGGTGGAGGCGATGGCGGTGAGGGTCAGTGCCGCGTACGTCATGGCTATGCCGATGCCGGTGCAGAGCAGGAGGGTGTCCGTGTGGGCGTGGACGAGGCGCGCCACGGTGGTGACCGCCGCGGCCCCGTAATACAGCAGCGCGCACACGCCGAGCATCCGGCGCCGAGTGCAGCACGGTGCCAGCCGGGGCAGCGGGGTGCCGGTGGTCAGCAGGACGCCGACCGGCAGCAGAACGGCGCTGCAGATTGCCAGGATCGTCCAGAGGACAGTGGCGTTCAATGGGGCCCTGCCTGGGGTGGATGGTGCGGAGGGGCTGCGGGCTGGGGTACCTCGGTTGCCGGCGCTTGGCTGATCTTTCAGGCGAGGGCGAAGTAGCGGAGCCATATGTAGAGGCCGGAGACGGCGATGGTGACGGCGGCGACGGGGGCGCCGTAGCGGGTGAAGGTCCAAAAGCTGATCGGGGTGCGGTTGCGTTCCGCGATGCCCAGGACGACGACGTTGGCGGAGGCACCGATCGCGGTGGCGTTGCCGCCCAGGTCGGCGCCAACGGCCAGGGCCCACCACAGGACGTGCCCATGGGTGTCGCCCACGGTGCGGACCAGGTCGGCGGTGATGGGGGCCATCGTCGCGACGTACGGGATGTTGTCCACGATGCCTGACAGCACGGCGGAGGCGCCGAGCAGCAGCATGGTGGCGCCCAGGGCGTTGCCGCCGGTGGCGTCGGCCAAGGCGGACGAGACTTCCTTGATGACACCGGTCTCGATCAGGGCGCCGACCATGATGAACAGGCCGGCGAAGAACGCCAGGGTGGGCCACTCCACATCAGCCAGGACGTCGTTGGTCTTGACGGGGCTGATGGCGACCAGCAGGCCGGCGCCGAGCAGTGCCACGACGCTGGGTTCGTAATGCAGGACCGGGTGCAGGACGAAAGCGGCCACCACCAGGGCGAGCACCGCCAGTCCCTGAACGAGCAGCCTGCGGTCGCGGATCGCCTCGCGTTCGCTCAACGCCATCACCTCGGCCGCGAGCTTCTCGTCGTAGACGAACGCACGGCGGAACATGAACCGGCACATGAGCACCAGAACAGCGGTCAGGATCACGGCCAGCGGCGCGAGGTGGACGAGGAAGTCGTTGAAGTTCAGGCCGGCACGGCTGGCGATGATGATGTTGGGCGGGTCGCCGACCAGGGTGGCGATGCCGCCGATGTTGGAGGCCAGTACCTCGGCGATCAGGAACGGGGCGACAGGAAGGTTCAGGCGTTCGCAAACCAGCAACGTGACGGGGGCGACGAGCAGCACGGTGGTGACGTTGTCCAGCAGCGCGGACGCCACCGCCGTGATCACCACCAGCATGACCATGACGCGGAACGGCTTGGCTCGGGCGCGCTTGACCGCCCAGATCGCCAGGAACTCGAACAGTCCCGTGCGGCGCAGCACGCCCACGATCATCATCATGCCCAGCAGCAGGAAGATGACGTTCCAGTCGATGCCGGAATCGGTGGAGAAGAAAGCGGCGTCCGCGTCGGTGGCGCGCAGCGCGAGCATGAGGGCGGCGCCGCCCAGGGCGGCGGCCACCCGGTGGACCCATTCGGTGATGATCAGGACGTAGGCGCCGGCGAAGACCGCCAGCGCCGCCCAGGCGTGCCAGTTGCTCATGCGGTGTCCAGCAGGCGTTCCAGGAGCCGGGAGGCGGTGATGACGCCCAGCAGATGGTCCGTGCCGTGTCGGCGGTCGGCGCGCGTGTTCGACCACGGCGATCAGCGGGCTGCGGGATGTCGCCATCAGCGCCGCGACCTCCACCGCTGTGTCATCGGCGTCCGCGACGGGGGGCGCTGCGGCTTGTTTCGGCAGCACCTCCCCCACCGTGCGGCCGGTCAGTGCCTGGCACAGCCGGTCGGCATGGGCCTCATCGATCACCGCGGCCAGCGCCGGGTCCTCCAGTACGTAGTTCGGCACCAGCAGGCGTACCAGCTGGGAGGCCGGCAGGATCGCGCCGGGCATCCCGTGCCCGTCCAGCACCAGGACGGCCGGCAGGCGCTCCTCGGCCAGCAGTCGGGCAGCGGTCAGGGCGTCGTCGCCGACTCCGACGCTCGGGTACGGTTCGGCCAGATCACGTGCGCGCACGTCGGGGCTCCTTGCTCTGGGGGTCGGCGTCGTTCTTCGGGCCGGTTTCCGGGTCCGCGGCCGGTTCGGGGACTGGTGGTTGCGGGTCGCGGCCTTCCACAGCCTCAGCGGTGTCGTCGTCCTCGTCGTCGGGGATACCGATCAGGTCGTCGACGTGGAAGAGGCGGGCGATGGGGACGTCGCTGCTGGAGTGCACGGCGATGGAGACCGCGATGCATACCGCGATCAGCGTGTACGCCTGTTCGCCCTGGGGGATGCCCGCCTGCAGCACCAGCAGCCCGTACACCACCGAGGCAAAGCCCTTGGGTCCGAACCAGGCCGCCACCCACCGCTCCCGGCGGTCGATCCGTGTGCCGAGCAGGGAGATCAGCAGGGACGCCGGGCGGATGAGCACGATCGCCAGCACCACCACCACGTAGCCGCTGACCGACAGGCCCCCGAACAGGGCCGGGGTCAGCAGTGCGCCGAAGACCAGCAGGGCGGCGAACTTGCTCAGTTCCGCCAGTGCCTCACCCAACGGCTCGAAGGCGTGGGCGGTCTGCGGGGCGGAGGAGGCCAGCACCGCACCGGCGGCGAACGCCGCCAGGTAGGGGTTGGCGCCCGTCAGATGACAGGCCGCGTACAGCACGATGCCGACCGCGAGCGGCCCCAACGGCTGCAGGCGCGGTTCCGCGCCCAGCCCCGGCAGCCGCACCACGGCGGTCACCAGCAGCGGCACCACCACGCCCAGCGCCAGTCCGCCGGCCAGCTCCAGGCCCACCACCCCCAGCGAGCCGTTCCCCTCGGCGTGCAGCGGGCCCGCGGCCGTGATCAGGACCAGGACCACCGGCAGCGCCAGACCGTCATTGAGCCCCGACTCGACGTTCAGCAACTGCCGCAGCCGGGCCGGTACCTCCTTGCGGCCCACGATCGCCGAGGCGAACACCGGATCCGTCGGCGACAGCACCGCACCCACCAGAAACGACGTGGTCCAGTCCAACCCCACCAGATAGTGCGTCAGCACCGCCACACCCGCGAACGCCAACGGCATCCCGATGCCCAAAGCGCGGGCGGGGTTGCGCCACGCGGCGCGCAGACTGGGAAAGGAGACGTGCATACCGTCGGTGAACAACACCGTGAACAGCGCCAGGTCCGCGGTCGCGGTCACCAGGGGGCTGTCCGGGGCAATGTGCACCAGACCCAGCGCCCCGTCACCCACGGCGGCGCCGGCAAGCAGGAACAGCAAGGACGTGGAGAGAATGGAGCGGGCGGCCAGACCGGACACCAACACCGCTACGAGCAGGGCGACACCGAACACCGCGACAAGTACCACAAGAAGCTCCCTGGATCGACAGAAGGATCGCCAAAGCGATCGCCGACCAGACTTCCCGGCACACCGTCACCGAACTTACACGACCCTTACGGTCTCTTGGCGCATTCCTGACGGGGCTCCCACGCGACCGTTCCCGAGGGGCCGCCGGATACGAAATCCTGCGGGGCCCCGGGAAAACGGCCGGGCCCGCGGCGCGGTCACACCGGGGAGGGCGGACCCAGGGCGCGCAGGGCGCTTTGGTGGGTGAGCCATCCCACCAACTGGGTGTGGCCCTGGTCCAGGACCGGCAGGCCGGTACCCGGAGCGGCCACCAGCACGTGCAGGGCGGTGGCCAGGGACATGTCGACCGTGACGGGGCCGGGGAACTCGGCCAGTTCGCCCGCCGTGGACGGGACACCGGGTCCACCGCCCGTGCCTTCAGCCAGGGCTTCGGCGACGCTGCGGGCAGTGAGCGTGCCCAGGTACCGGCCGTCACTGTCCATGACGGGCAGTACACCGTGATCCGACATGCTCAGCCGGTATGCGGCCTCGCCCAGTCCGGTGGCCGCCGGCAGCGGATCCGGCAGGTCCTCCAGGACCGTGGCGACCGTCTGACTGCCCAGGCGCGCACCTGCGGCGGGCGCGTGCAGATCGATGCCCCGGCGCCGGAGTTTGAGGGTGTAGACGGTGTCGCGGGACAGCAGACGGCTGATGAGCGTGGCGGCGACGATGGCGAGCATCAGCGGCAGGATGATCGTGTACTGGCCGGTCAGCTCGAAGAGGATGACCACGGCGGTGATCGGTGCCCGGGAGGCGCCGGCGAAGACCGCGCCCATGCCGACCAACGCGTACGCGCCGACCGCGCCAGCGGTGCCGGGCAACAGGCCGTGCACGGCTGTGCCGTAGGCGGCGCCGAGCATCGCGCCGATGAACAGGCTCGGGGCGAACACGCCGCCCGACCCGCCGATGCCGATCGTCAAACTGGTCGCCAGGATCTTTCCCGCGAGCAGGAGCAACAGGAACCCGGCGACGTACTCTCCCTCGGCCGCGTTCTGCAGAACGGGGTAGCCGACCCCGTACATCTCGGGCAGCGCCAGCAGCAGAACGCCCAGCAGGATGCCGCCGGCGGCGGGGCGCAGCCACTCGGGGCCGCGCCAGGCCCAGTCGCAGGCGTCCTCGATGAGGTAGAGGATGCGGGTGAAGCCGACCCCGACCGCGCCGGCGACGATGCCGAGCAGCGCGAACAGCGGGTACTGGGCGACGTGGTCGATGTGGAAGGCGGGCAGCGCCAGGAACGCGGTGTCGCCGAACGCGGCACGCCCGATGACGCTGGCGGCGACGCTGGCGATGACGACGGCGCCGAACGATTCGACGGCGAAGTCGCCCAGGATCAGTTCCATGGCGAAGAAGACCCCGGCCAGTGGGGCGTTGAAGGTGGCGGCGATGCCGCCGGCGGCGCCGCACGCGACGAGCAGGCGCATGCGCCCCTCGCCGACCTTGACGAAGCGGCCCAGGGTGGAGCCGAGCGCGGAGCCGATCTGCACGATCGGACCCTCACGGCCCACCGAGCCGCCGGAGCCGATACACAGCGCCGAGGCGAGGGCTTTCACGACGGAGACGTTGGGGTTGATGCGGCCGCCGCGCTGCGCGACGGCCAGCATCACTTCCGGCACTCCGTGGCCACGGGCCTCCTTGGCGAAGCGGTCGACCAGCGGCCCGTAGAGCAGGCCGCCGATCACCGGCGTCAGCAGTACGAAGTACACACCCAGCCAGGGGACGTGTGGGTTGGCGGCATGGCCGGCGCCCGCGTAGTCGGCGTGTCCGGAGAACAGCCGGGTGAAGGTCTGGATCAGCCAGCGGAAGGCGATCGAACCAAGCCCGGCTCCCGTGCCGATCAACAGGGCGAGGACCGTCAGGCCCCAGGGGGCCTCACGCATCCCGGTCACGACCGCGGGCGGCCGCGACCGCAGCGGGACCGCGCTGACGGCTGTGGGGGCTGGGTCCCGAATGCGGGAACTGCTCATGGTCTGTCTCCTCAAAAGCTACCTTTGCATTATGCAAAGATAGTCAAGAGGATGGCTCCCTGTCACACGGGGGGTAGAAAGGGGGCATGGACCAGAGCGCGCAGCCCCTGCCGGGTACGGATGACGTCGATGCGGTGACCCGTGCGGTGCTGACCGCCTCACGCGTGCTGGTCGCCGTCTCCGCGCGCTCACTGGCCGCCATGGACGACGCCGTCACCTTGCCGCAGTTCAGGCTCCTGGTGGTGCTGTCCACACAGGGCGCCACCAAGCTCGTGGTCCTCGCCGAGCAGTTGGGCGTCAACCCCTCGACCGCGATGCGCATGATCGACCGCCTGATCGCCGCAGGACTCGCCTCCCGTCAGGTCAACCCCGGAAACCGCCGGGAGAACTTCCTGGAACTCACCGCCGCCGGTCGCCGCATCGTCGACGATGCCACCGCCCGCCGCCGCGACGAGATCGCCGCGATCGTTGCCCGCGTTACCCCCGACCAGCGACAGGCTCTCGTCGCCGCCCTGACCGCCTTCGCCGAGGCGGGAGGCGAACCCGCCGCCCCCACGGGAGCGGACCTGTACCCGCTGGGCTGGCCCGAACCCGCCACCTCCTGATTCGCGTGGGACCCGCGGCAAAGCGTTTGTCCGCAAGCACTTACTGGGCGAAGAGGACCTGCGGCTGGATGAGCTCCGCAACGCTTGCGACGTGAACCAGGTACTGGCCGACGCCACACCGGAACCGGTTGCGACGAGAGCCGCCGTCCAGGACGAGCGTCCGCCCTTCGATCCGGACGCGACCTGATCCGTCGCCGTGAAGGTCCACGACACCCGCAACGCTCTGAGAGGACGTTCGTGTCATTTACGTGATGGTTTGACCTGGTTCTGTCGTGCCGGGATTAGCCGCATACAGGCAGAACAGGCGCTTTGCGGCAGCAGCTTCGGAAGGCGTGACCCCACCTTTCGCCCCGGTTCCAGCTGATAGCTCCTGTCCGGTTCGAAGAACCCGCTGAATACGGCTTTTGCCTCGCTCGATCGAGCGATATGCCCGGGTGGAGACCTCGTGCATGAGTATCACCATGACTTCTTCGCAGCCGCGCCTGCCGTACCTCAGTGACCTCTCCGATGCCCGGTGGGCGTTGATGGAGCCGACCTTGACGGCCTGGCGGGTTGAGCGCCAGAAGACCTCGCTCAACCTCGGCGGCAAGGTCACTGACCTGCGGGAAGTCATGAACGCGATCCTCTTCCTCAACCGGACCGGCGTCCCGTGGCGCTACCTGCCGCACGACTTCCCGCCGCACACCACCGTGTTCGGCTACTTCAGTGCCTGGAGTGTCGACGGCACCATCAGGAAACTCGGCGTCCACCTGCACCGGATGGTCCGTGAACAGGCAGGACGCACCGCCGAGCCCACCGCCTGCGTGATCGATGCGCAGAGCGTCAAGACCGCGACCAGCGTCCCCACCGACACTCAGGGCACGGATGCCGGCAAGAAGATCGTAGGCCGCAAGCGCAGCATCGCTGTCGACACTCTCGGTCTGTTACTGCTGGTCATCGTGACCGCCGCCAGCGTCTCGGACAACGAGGCCGGCAAACAGCTCCTCACCCAGCTCGCCACGGACTACCCCACGATCACCAAGGCATGGGTCGACACCGGCTACAAGACCAAGGCCATCGAGCACGGTGCCGCCCTCGGCATCGACGTCGACGTAGTCCCACGAAACGAGCAGGTCAAAGGCTTCTCCGTGGTCCCAAGGCGCTGGGTCGTCGAGCGAAGCTTCGGGTGGATCATGATGCACCGCCGCCTCGCCCGCGACTACGAGACCAAACCCGCACACTCCGAAAGCATGATCCGCATCGCGATGATCTCGAACCTCGCGAAACGAGCAACCGACGAAACGCCCATAACCTGGCACAACCCATGAACTATCCGGTTTTCAACTGGAACGTCCTCTGAGAGTTGCGCAAGCTCTAATGTGTTGGCCATGAAGCCATACGACGCTGTGGGGCGGGAGACGGCCGTGCTCGACGGCGGTCCCGGAAATGGGCTCCGGATACGGGTAATCGACCGGCCGTGGGTGCTGCAGGTGACTTTCCCCTGCGAGCTGGAAACTCCCTCATCCAACGGCCAGACGCAGGCTCACATACAGGCCATTTACGTCTACCGCCGCGACTCGCGCTCGACAACGGAGCCGGTGCGCTACCGCTTCGACGCGGCCAGTCCCTGACCCGCGGTCACATTTCAACGGGGAGTGGCGGGCCTGCCCTCGTGCACCGGGCGGGCGGAGGTGGTGTCGCCGGGGGCCGTCTGGATGGTGAGCGGCGTTACCGACTCGCCCGGTGCGGGCGCAGAGGAGGCGGCCGCCGGTGCCCCATCGTCCTTCATGGCCTTGGCCTCGCTCTTGAGGATCCGCATCGACTTGCCCAGCGCGCGGGCGGTGTCCGGCAGTTTCTTCGAGCCGAACAGCACAATCACCACGAGCGCCACGACCAGCAGGTGCCAGGGTTCCAGACCGTTGCGCAGCATCGACGCCCCACCGTTTCCTCGTCATCGGGATCGCAGACCCGGGAGGCCGCGTCCACAGATTAACTTGCTACATTGCGCAACTGTACAACCAACGGTCGGGCTGGGCCGTCTCCTGTCCGGAAGCCGCACGCATGAGGGGCAGACAGGGCAGGCAGCCAAGGCGGGCCGGGACGAGAACGACCTTGAGCCCCCGGCGAATCGCCGCCGCGATAGTGGTTGCGATCCTGGTAATGCTCGTCGCGGGCGCGGGATGGGCCTACGTCCAGCTCAACGGGAACTTCAACACCTTCGATGCGCACGGCGTCTCCCACGAGAACCGGCCCAAAGCCTCCACCGCCGGGCAGAACGTCCTGGTCATCGGTTCCGACACGCGATCGGGCGACAACAGCGGTCCTGGCGGTGGCAAGGAAGACGTCGGCCGCTCGGGCACCGCGTGCTTGCTGCACGTCTACGCCGACAGCAAGCACGCCGTTTCCCGCGCGACACCCTTGTCTACGTCCCCGCCAGCAAGCTGCCCGACGGCAACTGGACCAAGCTCCAGAGCAACGTCAAGGTCAAATCGGCCCTCTCGGTCGGCAACACCGCTCAGGGCAACCCGGCCTGCCCCCTGGCGTGACCGAAATGGCACGATCCGCCGACGACGACTCCTGCTCCAACCTGTCGTACGGATGAGCCGGCCCGCCGCAGCGGCTTGGGCCCTGCCGTCCTACAGCGGGTTGGCGACGCGCCGCTCGTAGAACGCCTTGGCAGCGATCAGCCCCGCCCCGTACAACGCGAGAACGGCGGCGACCAGCAGGTAGTAGAGGGATGGCAGAACGGCCATGCCCAGCGCGGGGCCGAGGGGTGAGAGCGGCAGCAGCACTCCGATGACGGCCAGCAGGGTGGTTGCGAAACGGACCGACGTAGGGGCGCGGCCCTCGGCGGCCCGGCGTCCGGTACGCAGGACGAGCATCACCAGCGCCTGGGTGAGGAGGTTCTCGGTGAACCACCCGGCGTGGAAGGACGCTTGACCGCCGGGACGGCCCGCTCCGTGCACCGCGAGCACCAGCACTCCGAAGGTCACCAGGTCGGCTGTGGCGTTGAGGAGGCCGAAACCGGTGATGAAGCGCAGGAAGTCACGCGGCCACAAGACGGCAGGCCGCCGCAGCGCGGCAGGACCAGGACGGTCGAAGGCGAAGGCGAGCTGTGCGGCGTCGAAGCACAGGTTCTGCGCCAGTACCTGCGCCGGAAGCATCGGGAGGAACGGCAGCAGCAGCCCGGCGACCAGCATCGAGATGACGTTGCCGAGGTTGGAGGACAGGGTGATGCGCAGATAGGTCGCAATATTTCCGCTGCTGCGGCGTCCGGCGAGAATCGCGTCGTCGATGGCGGTGAGGTCCTTTGCGGCGAGCACTACATCGGCGCTCTCACACACGACATCAACTGCGTCACGCGGGCAGATCCCCACATCGGCGGCCTGCAGCGCGGGCAGGTCGTTGACGCCGTCGCCCAGGAAGCCGGTGGTGTGGCCGCCGTCTCGCAATGCGCCGACGATGCGGGCCTTGTGCTCGGGCCTGCAACGCGCGAAGGCCGTGCTGCGGCCGGCCAGCTCTGCCAGGGCTGCGCCCGTCAGGCCATCGACCCGCTCCGCGGTGACGACCTCGCCGGGATCCAGGCCCAGGTCCCGGCAGACGCGGGCAGTGGTGCCCGGATGGTCGCCGGACAGGACCTTCACGGCGATACCCCGGCCGGCCAGGACCGACAGCGCGTCGGCGGCAGTGGGCGTCAGGGCATCGCGCAGTCCGACAAAGCCGATGAAGGTCAGACCACGCTCGTCAGCAGGTGTGTACGGGCCCAGCAGCGCCGGACGATCGGCAAGGGCGATGGCCAGCAGCCGCAGGCCGCCCTCGGCCTGGATCGCGGCGAGACGACGCACACGCTCCAGGGCGGTGGCGTCCAAATCCACCTCGTGACCACCGGCCCGCAGCCGGGTACACCGCTCCAGCACGTCCCCGACCGCGCCCTTGACGACCAGAGTGTGCCCGCCCGGCAGGCCCTTTCGGCCCGGCCGGCGCACCACCGCGCACGAACTGCGGCGGATCGCGTCGAAGGGCAGGGCGGCAACGCCGTCGTAGGCCAGCAGTTCGTCGCCGCAATCTTCGGTTGCTTCCAGGATCGCTTCGTCCAGGGCGTCCGGGGCCGGCAGATCAGCGAGTTGCAGTGTCCACAGGCTGTTGACGGCGGCCCAGTGCAGCACCTCGGGATCGCTGCGGCCCTCCGGGTCCACATGGCAGTCCAGGATTGGCCGGTCCTGGGTCAGGGTGCCGGTCTTGTCCGTACACAGGACATCGATCGCGCCCAGGTCGTGCAGCGCCGGCAGCCGCTTGACGATCACCTCGCTGTCTCGTGCGAGGACGGCCGCACCCCGGGCCAGTGCCGTGGTGACGATGACGGGCAGCATCTCCGGGGTCAGACCCACCGCCACTGCCACCCCGAACGGCAGGGTTTCCAGCCCACGCCCGCGCAGGACCGCATCAGCCATCAGGACAAGCGGCGGGGTCACCAGCATGAATCGGATGAGAGTCCAGGAGATCCCGTTCACAGAGCGGTCGAATGTGGTCTCGCGCCGCCGCCGCGCGGGCTCTCGTTACGTACTGGCGAGTTGGGTGGCCTCGCCGGTCGCGACGACGACCGCGGTGCCGCTGCCGGAAGCCACGCTGCTGCCTAGAAAGCACAGGTGCGGCTGATCGAACAGGGCCGTGTCAGGATCAGCGGGAGTATCGACGGGGTATTTGGCGACCGGCGCGGACTCTCCCGTGAGCGGCGCCTGCCGCACGGTCAGGCCGCAGGCGCGCAACAGCCGCACATCCGCAGGCACCAGGTCACCCGGCCCGATCCTGATCACATCACCTGGAACCAGTTGATCGACGGGAATCTCCCGGCCCAGTGACGCTCCGGCTGTGTCGGAACGCCGCTGGACGGTCGCGGTGGTGGCGACGAGCTCACGCAGCGCGGTCGTGGACCGGTCCGCCCGGTACTCCCCGCTGGAGCGCAGCGCACAGCTGACCGCGACCAGCACCGCGATCACGCAGGCCGTTCCCCAGGAGGTGACGACGGCCGACACCAGGCCCAGGCAGAGCAGCACCGCGGTGAACGGATCCCTCAGGCTGCCTACGAAACGCAGCGGCCAGGAGGCGGGGCGCTGCGCGGCAATGGTGTTCTCGCCGTACTGGAGCAGCCGCTCCTCGGCCTGTGATTCGAACAGTCCACGCGGCCCGCTCCCCAACCGCCGCAACATTTCCAGCGGAGTGAGCTTCGTGGTATCACGTGCAGAAACGCGGTGAGGCGCCGGGATCGTACGGCCAGTGCCGCTCCCAGCAACAGACTCAGGCGCCCAGGTCACGCAGACGCCTCGCCGGCACAGGCTGCCTGGCACGTTCCGACAATTGCCCCACCAGCCAGCGCACCATGGTCACCACATCGGGGTCGTCGACAAGGTAGACCACCCGGCGCCCCTCTCGGCGCGAGCGCACCAACCCTGCCAGTTTCAGCTTCGTCAGGTGCTGGCTCACCGCGGGCAGCGCACCGCCCACCCGCTCGGCGAGCCCGGTCACATCGCTCTCGCCGTGCGCCAGGGCCCACACGATATGCAGCCGCGCGGGCGAGGCCAGCATCCCGAAGGCAGCGGCGGCTTCCGTCAGCACCTCGGCTGACGGGTCCTCGAAGTCGCCGACGCCTGTCGCCACTACCGCACTCCCGTTCGCCTGGGGCAGCACCCTCGCCCCGAAAACGCCCAGTCTAGGTACTGGCCACAACATTCCAGGGCGGTCCCGTCCACCGGCCCGCCGCGGCGGCACGGCGCAGAGCCGCCGGACCGCGAGCGAAAGTCACCGGCGACACCGTGAGAACAGCACGGACCGCGTCCCCGAGGGGGTCATGGGCCCCTATACGTGTGGGCGGTCTCTCACAAACTCCCGTCGGCAGCAGTTCATCACCTGGGTCAACGACCACTGCATCCTCTACTGCCGAGACGACAGCATCCCGGACGTCAACGGGCGTGCCTGGCACCTTCACACCGCAACGCCCGCCTCAAGCGCGTCAACAGCGAGCATCAGGCCCACTTGCGTCCGAGCGGGACCCCGTCGCGCTCGCCCTGTTGCCGCAGTACGCCATCGCCGACCGCTACCACCACCTCATCGCCGTCGCCCAGTCACCTCTGGACCGGCTTCACGCGCTCACCGAGCTCTCCGCGGCGCAGCGGCTGAGCGATTCGGCGGCGTAGGCCGCGGCGAGCTGGTCGATCTGCTCGTAGCCGGTGCGCAGCAGGAAGGTGTTGAGGCGGCCGTAGGACTTGGCGCCCAGGATGAAGAAGTGCGGCTCGGGGTTGCGCAGGGCCTCGATGCCGACGGACGGCTGGGCCAGGCAGTCCCCGCCCGCGGAGCCGAGCAGGGCGGCGGAGAGGTTCATCGGGGCGCCGGTGGCGTAGCACTCGTGGACCTGCAACTGGCGGTAGAGGGAGGCGTCGCCGGTGTAGCCGGTCAGTGCCACGACGTGGTCGCAGACGATCTCGCGCGGGCCGCCCTCGGTGGCGAGACAGGCGCGGACCCGGTCACCGTCGGGGCTGAGGGCCTGGACGTGGGCGCCGGTGTGGACGGTGACGCGGTCGTTGGCGCCATCGGCGAGGACCCGGGAGGTGTCGACGAGGTGCTGGCGGCCGGGCAGGGTGTCGTCGGGTACGGCGCCCCAGTCGGGTGCCGTACCGCGTACCGCCCAGTGGACGCGGGTGCCGGGCAGGGCGGCGAGGTCGCGGGCCGCGGTCTGGGCGGATTTTCCGGCGCCGACGAGCAGGACGGTGCCCGCCCAGCGACCGGCATCGCCGGTGTCCGGGAGGGTACGGGTGACGCGGTCGGCGAGGGCGCGTTCGCCGGGGGCGGGGATGCCGCCGCGGCCCAGGGTGTTGGGGTGGGAGTAGGTGCCGGTGCAGTCCAGGACGAGATCCGCCTCGGCGGTGTCCTCACCGTCGGGAGTGTCCAGGAGGAGGGAGAAGAGTGCGGCGGCGCGGGTGTCGGTGCCGATGTGCTCGTGCTTGAGCAGGCCAGTGCGGGCGATGCCGGCTACGCGGGTGCGTAGCCTGATCCGGCCTTGGACGGCGGGCAGTGCGGCGAGGGGGCCGAGCAGGCGGGTGGCCAGTTCGGCCCCGGTGGGGCAGTCGTCGCCGGTCGGGGCGTCCGGCAGGTGGGTGCGCATCCGGCCCGAGACGTTCAGGTCCCACGGGGTGAAGAGTCGGGCATGGCCCCAGGCCCGTACGTGGGCGGCGACGGTGTCCCCGGCTTCGTAGACGGTGAACGGCCATCCGGCGTCGGCGCAGGCGAGAGCGGCGTCGAGGCCGACGGGTCCGGCGCCGAGGATCGCGACGTGTCGCTGCATGGTCGACTTCCTTTCCGTACGGGTACGGGTCAGATGGCGCAGTGGACGGGGCGGGGCAGGGTGCCGTCGGTGAGGCGGGCGGCGAAGAACCGCTCGGTGACCAGCTGTTTGCCCGCCGCGAGCGAGGCTCCGGCGGGTGCGAGGTGCAGGTCGGGGCTGGTGGTGAGGTCGGCGCCGGCGGGGTGCCAGTGCAGTCCGTCGGTGGTGACGGTCAGTTCGGGGATGCTGGAGTCCTCGCCGATCTCCACTCCGGTCTCGGCGAATCCTCGGCGCAGTAGCGGGCGTACGGCGAAGTGGTCGGTGGGCAGGCCGAGTCCGGCAAGGAGTGCGGCGACCGCGGGGATCTCGTGGGTGTTGTCCTCGGTTTCGGTGAGGGCGACGCGCGGAGGCAGTCCCAGGCCGATCAGGTGGTGGATGCCGTCGAGGGTGCGCTGCCAGGAGCCGGAACCGCGGTGAAGGTCGTGGGTGTGGGCGGTGGCGCCGTCCAGGGAGGTCTGGACGGTGAGCTTGCGGTCGGCCAGGTCCGCGAGGCCGGCGGCGCGCCGGCCTCGCAGCAGCATGGCGTTGGTCATCACGACGGTGGGCAGTTCGGCGGAGGCGTAGTCGAGGAGGCCGACGATGTCCGGATGGAGGAAGGGCTCGCCACCGGTGAGGTACAGCTCGGTGAATCCGGCCTGTACGGCCTCGTCGACGAGGGCGCGGAAGGTGTCGGTGGGCAGGGTGCGGGGAGCCGCTTTCGGGGAGGAGGCGACCGCGCAGTAGTCGCAGGCCAGGTTGCAGTGGAAGTTGGTGTAGATCCACAGCCGCGCCGGGAAGTACGCCGTGCCGAAGAGGGGCACGACCGGCCGCTCGCCTTCCAGGGACTGGGGAGCGGTCTCTCCCCAGCCGTCGTCCGCCGGGCGGAAGCCGGAGGGCAGGGTGGAGCGGTAGAGGTGGTAGAGGCCCCGGGAACGCTCACGCGGCGGCAGGATCTCCAGGCAGGTGGTCCACCAGCCGGTCTCGATGGTCTCGGCGAAGATCTCGGGGAGTCCCGCGGCGCGCATCGAGTGGGCCTGCGCCTGCCAGTCGTACGCGAGCGGGATCAGCTCGGCGGTGACGTGCCCGGCGGAGAGGTCGAGGATCGCGTACCAGACCTCGCGGCGGCCGTCGTTGGCGGGTTTGCCGAGCACGCCGACGTTCACGGCGAGCGTGTCGCCGATGCGCCGCTGCCAGGGCAAGCCGCTGTGGGTGCACAGCACGACATCGGCCCCGGACGCCTCGGCCCGCAGGCGGTGCTGCTCCTCAGGAAGCGACTCCCACCAGAAGTCGTTCAGCGCCAGCGTCGAACCGTGGACCATGTGGACGTCGACGCCGTCGATCGTCTCCCGGCGCTCGGTGGGCAGGGTGCCCATCCAGGCGGCGAAGTCGCGGCCGGTGGTGGCCAGCGTGTGGTCGTAGATCAGCTGGGCGTACTCGTTGTCCTTGGAGTCGCGGTAGCCGCAGCCGCAGTCGGTGTCGCCGCGGGCGATGGCCACGTCGTAGTTCCCGGCGACGCACTCGATGCCGTTGTCGGTCAGGATCGGCCACAGGGCGTCGACGTCGGCGCCGAAGCCGCCGAGGTCGCCCAGGCAGAACAGCCGCTCGGCGCCCCGGGCGCGGGCGTCGTCGACGAACGCCTGGAGGGCGTACGGGTTCCCGTAAGGCCCTCCGCAGACTGCGATGAGCATGGGATCGGTCTCCAAGGTATCGAAGGCAGAAGAGAGGAAGGAAAAGGCGTTCAGATGCGGCTGGTTCGGGCCGCGGACGGGCGCCAGGTCCGCAGGAAGCGGGGACCGGCGGTGTAGCGGGCGCGGATGGCCTGGGGGTCGACACCGGCGAAGTACAGCAGCTTCAGATACTGCATGAAGACGATCATGCGCCAGGTCCCGTGAGCGACCAGGCGGCGTGAGGAGGCCGTCGAGATGGCGGGCAGCAGGCGCAGCCGGCCGCGGCGGTGCAGGCGCCGCGACATCTCCAGGTCCTCCATGATGGCCAGGTCCGGGAAGCCGCCGAGGGCGACGAAGACGGTGCGGCGGATGAACATGGCCTGGTCGCCGAAGATGTGGTGGAGGCGCCGCGCGCGGGCGTTCGATGTCCGTGCCAGGTAGTTCAGGGCGGGTGTCCGGCGGTCGAAGCGCAGGGTAAGGCCGCCTCCGACCACGGCCGGGTCGGCGAGAGCGGCCCGGATCTGGCCCAGGGCTTCGGGCTCGACGGCGGTGTCGGCGTGGACGAACCACAGGATGTCGCCGAACGCGTGCCGGGCGCCCTCGTTCATCTGCTTGGCCCGGCCACGCTCACTGCCGATCACGGTGGCGTGGAGAGCGGCGAGTTCGACGGTGGCGTCGGTGGAGCCGCCGTCCACGACGATCAGCTCGCAGCCGGGGAAGTCCCGGCACAGGCGGCTAACCGCATCGTGGATCGTGGCCTCTTCGTTCAGGACCGGGACGATGATCGACACCTGCGTCATGGCCTCTCCTTGGGCTGGAGCAGGGCGGCGATCGGCGGGGGCAGCGCCGGATCCGTCAGGAGCGCGGCTGCGTCCTCAGGGGTGTCCAAGTCCCGCAGTGGACGCAGCATTCCCATGCTCATCCCTTCGCCGTCGGCGAGGGCGCGGGTCGCCGCGCATACACGCTCCGTGCTCCAGACATCCGGGTCGAGGGCGAAGAGCGAGGTGTGGAGTGCTCGAAGGCCGATCAGGTAGTAGCCGCCGTCGAGCGCCGGGCCCAGCGCAACGTCATGGTGTTCCCGGGCGGTGAACGCGGCGCTCAGGCGGTCGCCGGTGAGGGTCGGTGCATCGGTGCCGATGACCAACAGCGGGCCCGCGCCGTCGGCGAAGGCATCCGTGACGGCCGCGGTCAGGCGTTGTCCGAGGTCTTCACCGCGCTGGCTCAGCAACCGGACATCGGCGGGCACCGACGTGCTGATGGCGTCCCTGCCGTGGTCCGGGGCGTAGGCGAGGTACGCGAGGCATGGGCGGTGGCCAGTTCCACGGTGTGGCGCATGAGTTCTGCCTGAAGTTCCGCGCAGCGCAGCGGGCTCAGCAAGGGATGCAGCCGGGTCTTGACCGTGCCCGGCAGGGGCGGTTTGGCCATGACCAGGATCGCGGGGGTGCCCCGGTGGCCGGCGGCGTTCACGCGTTGAACCGGTAGACGAATCCGGCCCCGCTCACGGCGTCCAGGGAGGGCAGCGCGTGCTCTGCCAGTGTCGCGAAGACCTCCTTGCTCGCCGCCATGCGGTCCAGCAGTGCCTGTACCGGTTCCGGTTCTGCGGCGACGCCGTTGGCGTAGTCGGTGACGAAACCGACCAGTGCCATGGGCAGTTCGGCTTCCCCGGCCAGGACGACCTCCGGTCCCGCGGTCTGGCTGACGGCACTGACCCCGGCCGCGGCCAGGGCGGCCACCTCCGGGCGCGAGTTGAACCGGGGCCCGTCGACGTGCCCGTACACACCCTGCGTCGCGACGGGCACCCCACTCTGCCCGGCGGCGGTGATCAGCGCTTGGCGCAGCGGTTCACTGAAGGGCTTCTCGAAGATCCAGTGGCCGCGGCCCGCCTCGCCAGGGGTGTCGTACCAGGTGCAGGGGGTGCCATCGGGCAGCCGGTTGGAGGGAAAGTACAGGTCATCGAAGACCACCAGCGAGCCCGGCCGCAGATCCGGGTCAAGGGAACCGCAGACGGTGAAAGACACCACGGCGTCCGTCTCGCAGGCCAGCAGGGCCGCCAGGTTGGCCTTGTGGTCGACCTGGCTGGAGAGCCGATGGTGACCGGCGCCGTGCCGGGACAGCTGAACGATCTCCGCGTCCCCCAGGCGTCCCTCGGTGACGGTGACCTCGCCGTGGTCGGTGACGACGATCCGCTCCGCGGCCCGTTCCAGATGGGGCCAATCGTAGCTGCCCGAGCCGGTGATCACACCGATGCGCATGAAACTACTTCTCCTTCGGTGACATGCCGGACGAGCGGCCGGCGGTGGTGCGGACCTCGACGATCGGCAACAGGGTGCGAAGTGCCGCGTTCTCGGCCGGGTCGAGTACGGCGTGTTGCACGCAGGCGGGGACGAGGGTGCCGTTCTCGGGGTGGGCCATGGCGTAGTGGCAGGCGGCCAGCCGCTCCTGGGTCTCGCGCAGCCGGGGCTCCATGGCCTGCTCGCCGCGCTGCATCATCTCCCAGGCCGGGGCGACGACATCGGCGTCCATGAACTGATGCATGACGAACGTGACCGGGCGCACCCGCATCCGGTGGCGGGCCAGCCGCAGCAGCCCGACGCGGCGGGCGGTGCGGGCCAGCCAGCGAAGCGCCATCACCGCCGTGGACGGGTGGCGGGCCACCACCCGCAGGACCCTGGCGGCGAGGAGGGCGGGTGGGGTTCCGGTAAAGGTGACCTTGCCGAAGTAGCGGAAGAACGCGTCGCGTACGGCGAGGTCGCGCGGGTCGTCGCCGTCGAGGAACGGATACCAGCGGCTGCCCACGTAGAAGCCGTAGGCGGTCCGGTTGCAGCGTACATCGCCGTTCTCGAAGACACGGTAGTCCAGCCGGGTCCCCGCGCCGCGCTCGATCTCCGCCCACACCGCGTCCGGGGTCGCCTCGCGGAACTTCTCCTTCCAGCGCCGCTCGTCGCCGAGGAACGCGGCGGGCTGGAAGGAGAACATGCCGTAGCCCATGGCGTGGCAGTCGCGGATCACGCCCGCGATCTCGTCGAGGTTGCCCGGGGTGACGGTCATGTTGTGGGCGAGGAAGAACCGAACCCTGTGCTCGTGCCGCAGACGGGTGAACATGGCGGCGAACCGTGCCCGGTACGGGTTCAGCGACTGCTCGTCCGGCGGGCGTTCGATGCCGCGCCTGCCATACATGAACTTGTCGAAGTGCGCGGCGAAGGACAGCCGCCCGATACGCCGTGTGCCATCCGGGCCGAGTGCGAGGCGGGTGAGGTAGTCGTCGTCGAAGTCGCCGTGGGTGAAGCTCATCGGTTCCCTGCCGTGATCCCGCATGATCGTCAGCGCGGCGGCGTGGTCGTCGGGGGTGAGCAGGCTGACCTCGCCGCCGATGAGTTGGGTGTGGGCGCGGGGGCCCCGCAGCTCACGCAGCAGCGCCATCTGCGCGGCGATCTGGTCGTGGGTGTGGGGGCCGTCGATGCGTACTTGGTTGGCGTCCCGGGAGTGATAGCAGGGGGTGCACTTGAGGTTGCACTTGGGGAAGACGCCGTGGGTGCCCTCGCAGCCGACGCCGTGCCGTCCCAGGATCTGGCCGGGAGTTCTGGCGGCTTCGGGGAGTTCCGCCCAGCGGCGTTCCATGGCCTCGGCGAACTCGGTGTCGTAGGGGCGGGTGGCATGTTCGAGGGCGCGCAGTGCCGTGATGATCCGCATCAGTGGTTCTCCTGCTGTCTCCGGGCTGCCACGAGGGCTGCCCCGGCGGTGAGGGAGGTGGGCCGGGCTCGCCGTAGTCCGCGCCACAGCAGCCAGGCGTTCAGCAGCATCAGGGCGTCCTCGACGAGGACGTACCAACGCAGCGGCTGGGAGAGGTTGGCCCCGAAGCAGCCGCAGTTGTCGAGGACGAGCCCGCGGGCGAACGCCTGGGCGGCGAGGGCCGACCACACGAGCGCGACGCCCGTGTACAGCCAGACGGGCGGGGCGGCGTGGGAGCGGGGCCGGGCAAGGAACCAGAGGGCCGTCACCGCCTGAGCGCTGATCAACGCCACGGCCAGAGCGGTCGAGGCCGCGCCGGACGTCAGACCGTAGGTGGTCAGGATGGCGGGCATCGCATCGAACGAGGCAAGCTGGCCCAGCGCCATCGCCGCCAGAACGGTGCCCAGGACGATGCGGAGGATCATCGGATCACCCCTCTGCGGAGCTTCAGCAGCGCCCCGATGGGACCGCTTCCCCGGGCCAGGCGGGCGTAGACATCGGCCAGTGCCGTATGCCAGGGCCCGTCGGCGTACGTGGGGTAGGGGTGCACGGTGCGCGCGTAGTCCGAGGGCGTCCAGCCCAGGCGCACCCCCGCCGCCAGATGGGCGATCGTCTCCCCGGCCCTCGGAGACACCACCGTGGCGCCGACGATCTTCCCGCGCGGGCCCAGCACCAGCGTGGTGAAACCCTCGGTGCGGCCGTCGGCGACCGCCCGGTCGACCCGGTCGTTCTCCAGCGTGTGGACGCGTGCGCTCTCGCCGTACTTTTCGCGCGCCTCGTCGGAGGTGAGGCCGACCCGGGCGATCTCGGGGTCGGTGTACGTCACCCAGGGCACCGCCCGGTAGTCGATGGGCCGGCGTACGCCGAGGAGAGCGTCGGCGGCGACCGCTCCGCCCTGCGTGCCGCCCAGGTGGGTGAAGGCCGAACGGCCGGTGACGTCACCGGCGGCGTAGATCCGGTGGTTGGTGGTACGCAGCCGGTCGTCAGTGCGGACGTGACCGGTGCCGGTCAGCTCCACACCGGCCGCCTCCAGGCCGAGCCCCTGGACGTTGGCGCGGCGGCCCGTGACGGCCAGCAGCGCGTCGTACAGGAGAAGGCCACCGGGCCCGTGGACGGCACCGGCATCGACACTCTCGGCACGGTAGCCCGTCAGCACGGTGACACCCTCGGCCTCCAGCCGCTCCCGCAACACCTGTGCCGCCCGAGGTTCCTCACGGGGCACCAGGCGGCCCATCGCCTCCACGAGGGTGACCTGCGATCCGAGCCGGGCGAACGCCTGCCCCAGCTCGCAGCCGATGGGCCCACCGCCCAGCACCACCAGGCGGCGCGGGAGTTCGGACAGCTCCCAGACGCTGTCGCTAGTCAGCGGGTCGGCCTCGGCCAGGCCGGGGACCGGCACCAGAGCCGGCGAGGAACCCGTGGCGATCAGCGCGTACCGGAAAGAGACCTCCCTCTCGCCCGCGGTCAGGGTTCCCGGGCCGGTGAAGGACGCCGCGCCGTACGTGACGTCGACTCCGTACGGGGCGAGCGCCTCAGCCGAGTCGTGCGGTTCGATCGCACCGATCGCCCGCTTCACCTCCGCCATGGCCGCCGTCAGGTCGGCCCGGCCGGACACCGGCGGGAGCCCGTAGGCAGCCGCGCGGCGGGCCGCCTGGACGTCGGCGGCCACGTGCAGCAGCGCCTTGCTCGGCACGCACCCCGCCCACAGGCAGTCCCCGCCCAGCCGGTCCCGCTCGACGAGCAGCGTGCGGGCGCCGAAGCGCCCCGCGGTGCGGGCCGCAGTCAGGCCGGCGCTGCCGCCGCCGATGACCACCAGGTCGTACCTGTTCATGGTTCGGGCTCTCCTAGGTCGGTGCGCCGTCGGGACGGCCGGTGCGTGGTCGCGGGACGTGAGGGAAACCCGGTGACACCGTCTGGGCCTTCCCCTTTCTCAGTCCCACGATCACGGTCAGCAGCGCGACCAGGCGTCATCCGTCCGCGTCCGGCGTGTCCGAAACGGAATGCGGAGCCGGCCCGGCAGGGTTCCCGACGGAAAGCACACGGGGACGAGCCGTCCCCATGACTCGGACGAGGGGCGAGGGCTCGATGGACGAACCGGACTGGCGGCGCTTCATCGCCGCCTACCACCAGGCGCACCCCGGTATCACCGAGCAACTGCTCTCCCTGGCCGATACTTCCCCCTACGCCTGGCTGGCCGAACCGCTGCGCGGTATCGAGGGCACGATCCTCGATCTGGCCTGCGGCTCGGCGCCCACCCGTGACGAACTCCCGGACGCCGACTGGGTCGGGATCGACCTGTCGGCGGCAGAACTCGCCGAAGCGGCACGCCGGGGCCGCGGACCACTGGTCCGGGCCGGCGGGGACGCGCTCCCGGCCGCCTCCGCGAGCGCCGGGGCGGTCTGCGCGGCCATGTGCCTGCCGGTCGTCACCCCCCTGCCGCAGGTCCTCGGGGAGATCCGGCGTGTGCTGCGGCCCGGTGGGAGGCTCGCGGCGCTGGTGCCCTCCCAGTCCGGGCTCTCCCCGTCCGGCATGCTCGGCTGGCTCCGGGTGATGGCAGCCCTGCGCGCCCTACGCCAGCCGTGGCCCAACCCGCAGGCCCGCGACGGACTCGCCGCCCTGCTGCGCACGGCCGGGTTCCGCGTCCGCACCGACGAGCGACGCGTCTTCACCCTCGCCATCGACTCGGCCGACGCGGCGGCCCTGCTGGCCGATGCCCTGTATCTGCCCGATCTGACACCCGACCGCTCCCAGGCTGCCAAGCGTTCCCTGGCACGGTGGGCGGCCCCGGGGCGACGCCTGGAGCTGCCGCTGCGCCGCGTGGTGGCCGACCTTCCCGCCGAACCACCGTCACCGGAGCCGCTATGAACCACCAGTCAACCCCCTCCTCCGCTACCGAGCCCACGCTGCCCGCCACCGGCCCGTGCTCCGATGCGAGCCCGGTCGGGGTGGCGCGAAGGCAGGCGCGCGCGCCGTGGATACGGCTGGCCTTCCTCGTGGTCCTGCTGGTGGCGCTCGGCTCCTGGGTGGCACTGGGAGGCGGGGACCTGTTGCGCGAGGTGCGCCAGTGGGTCGACTCGCTCGGCATGTGGGGGCCGGTCGTCTTCGCGGTCTGCTACGCCCTGGCCGTGACGGCGCTGCTGCCCGGCTCCGTACTGACCGCCTCCGCGGGGGCGCTGTTCGGGCTGCCGCTGGGGGTGGCGGCCGTGCTCGTGGGAGCCACGGCGGGTGCGGCCCTGTCGTTCGGCCTCGCCCGCTGGCTGGGGCGTCCGGTCGTAGCCCGCTATGCCGGGTCGGGGCGGCTGTCCCGGCTGGACGCCTATCTGACACGCCGCGGGTTCGCGGCCGTGCTGCTCGTGCGGCTGGTGCCGCTGTTCCCCTTCTCAGTGATCAACTACGGGGCCGGGGTCCGTTTCTCCTCCTATGTGACGGCCACGGTCCTGGGCATCATCCCGGGCACGGTCGTCTACACCGGGCTCGGCGGTTCCCTGGGCGACCCCGGCTCCCTCGGGCTGTGGATCGCGCTGAGTGCTCTGCTGGTGCTGAGCGCGGGTGGCTGGTGGGCGGCACGGCTGGTCCGCTCCCGCAGCGTCGAGGCCGGCGCGACTGCCGGTAGCCGGTGACGACCCGGGGGATACCGACGGCGAACGTGCCGTGAGGGAGGAAGTCCGTGCTGATGTGGAGGAAGCCCACCGCGCTTCGGAGCGCGCCCGACGGCATCGGTCCTGCACACCGGTGGTTGATCGCCGCTGATCTGAGACCCGTCCGGATTACGGCACAGCGGAGGGGGGAATGACAACCGCCGCACAGCGGGTTCCCGTCGCGGCCCCGGCGAACCACCGGCCGGAGCAGGCGAGATCACTCATCAGGGAGAGACATGGCGACGATTGACGTATCCCCGGGGCAGCAGACGCCCCTCTCGTCCGTGGCGGAATCGGTAAAGGACTACTACGGAAAGGTGCTCGCCTCCTCCGCGGACCTGAAGACCTCGGCCTGCTGCACGGACACGGCGCCCCCGCCCCACATCGCCGCGGCTCTCGCGCAGGTGCACGACGAGGTCATGGAGCGTTTCTACGGCTGCGGTTCGCCCATCCCGCCCGCACTTAGCGGGGCCACTGTGCTCGACCTGGGCTGCGGCAGCGGGCGGGACGTCTACGTGCTGTCCCAGCTGGTCGGCCCCACCGGCCGGGTGACTGGCGTCGATATGACCGAGGAACAGCTGGCCGTGGCGCGCCGCCATCAGGACTGGCACGCCGAACGGTTCGGCTACGCCAACACCGACTTCCGCCACGGCTACATCGAAGATCTGGCCACGGCCGGCGTCCCGGACGCCTCCGTGGACGTGGTGGTCTCCAACTGCGTCCTGAACCTGTCGCCGGACAAGCCGCGCGTCTTTGCCGAGATCTTCCGCGTCCTCAAGCCCGGCGGCGAGCTGTACTTCTCCGACATCTTCGCCGACCGCCGCCTGCCCACTCCCCTACTCGACGATCCCGTCCTCGTCGGCGAATGCCTCGCCGGCGCCCTGTACACCGAGGACTTCCGCCGCATCCTTCAACGCGCCGGCTGCCCGGACGCCCGCACCGTCACCACCTCCCCGGTGGAGATCAGCGACCCGGACATCGAGCAGAAGATCGGCTTCGCCGCCTTCACCTCCCGCACCGTCCGCACCTTCAAGCTCCCCCTGGAGGACCGCTGCGAGGACTACGGCCAGGTCGCCGTCTACCGCGGCACCATCGCCGAACACCCGCACGCCTTCGACCTCGACGACCACCACCACCTCCGCACCGGCAAGCCGATGCTCATCTGCCGCAACACCGCCGACATGCTCGCCGCCACCCGCTACGCGGCCCACTTCACCGTCACCGGAGACAAGAGCCACCACTTCGGCCTGTTCCCCTGCGATCCCGTGGACGGGGCAGCCGCGTCGGCCATGGGCGCACCGTCGGGCTGCTGCTGACCGGGACGCCGGGCCACCGGGACGCCCGGCCGGCAGGGTTCGCGCGGGATCGGTGTCCTTCAACGCCGGGGCTGGTCCCGGCCCGGCGGCGTGGTGAGGTGATGAGCGAAGCGTCGTACCCGGGCTGACGCGAGAGACGGGGGCGTCCGCTGGGGATGGTGCCGGAGGGACGCCTTGATCAGCCGCAGCAGTTGCAGACTGCCGCTGCATGCCCAGCAGCAGGCGATGTGGGCGGCCACCCGCACGCGGTGCGCACCTGTGAGCTGCCCGTCGACGTACGCCTCCACCTTGCCCCGCAGCCGCACATGCCGTACCTTTTCCCGGCACTCCGCCCACACTCGCCCCGGCCCGGGAACGCGCTGCCATCTCATACCGCGGAAACCCGTCCCGCCGCACGCAGCATTCCAGCCCCCGCACATGCTCCTCACCTCGCCGCTGACCACAGTGGCGCCAGGGAGCGGAAAGCAGAAGGATGAAGAGGATGGAATGCGGGTCCGGGGAGAGGGGGTTTCCACTCTGTGGAAGACGAAGTGTCAGCGCCGCCTGACCCCGCGGACCTTCGGGGTCAGGCGTTCGGCGCCTATGTGCTGCCGGAGGTGGAGGTACTGCTGCGGGTGGCGATGACGCTGACCGCGCAGCCGGCGGATGCCGAGGACCTCGTGCAGGACACCCTTCTGCGCGCCTACCGGGCCGTGGACCGCTTCGACGGGAAGCACCCACGCGCGTGGCTGCTGACGATCATGCGGCGAGCCGAGATCAACCGCCACCGCCGCCGCCGTCCCCACCTCCTGGACGACCCGGACACCGATCTGGACCGGCTCAGCACCACGGGCCCCAGCGGGTCGGCGGAAGAGATCGTGGTGGGTGAGGCGTTCGACGAGGTGGTGGACGAGGCCCTGGGCGCGCTGCCGGACAAGCACCGCCAGGTGGTGCAGCTGGTGGACATCGACGGCCTCACCTATGCCGAGGCCGCCCACCTGCTGGACGTGCCCGAAGGCACCGTGATGAGCCGGCTGCACCGGGCGCGAAGGCGGATACGGGCGCGGCTGGCCACGGCAGGACTGGCACCGAAGCGAGGTGTGATGTGAAGAGGCGTCCATGGCGGCGGCGTGCGGCGGCCGAACGCCGAATGAACTGCATGCGGGTCGCCCGCGTACTGCAGTGCTACCTCGACGGCGAAACCGACGAGGTCACCGCACGCCGGGTCGCAGCGCACCTGGAGGACTGCCGGCGCTGCGGCCTGGAAGCGTCCGTCTACCAGGAGATCCACAACGCTCTCGCCCGCCGGACGAAGCCCGACAGCCGGGCGGTGGGGCGCTTGCAGGCGTTCGGCGCATCGCTTCTGAGCGACCCACCGGCCGGGGACGACGACGCGGAACACGGCACGACGCGCCCGGCAGGTGCCTAGCAGTGCTTGGCCAGGTTGGTGCTGGTTTGGGGATACTGTGGTGACAGGTGCGGGCAGGCGGCGAGCAGGATCTCTAGCTGGCGGAGGACTTGGCAGAAGCTCCGGCCAGCGGCGTTCCTTTTGGGGCTTGGGTCAGTCGTTGCACCCACGGCGTCTTCCCCAAGTGCAACCTGAAGTGAGCCTGCGCCAGTCATGCGGGAGCACCGTCACGAGCGATGAGCTTCACTCACGGAGAAGGCGACATCCTCGTCCCCGCCTGCGCACAGCACGCGAGACGCGCGGCAGGGACGGTCGCCTGTTGTCCCACGCGGGCGCGTCGATCGCTCCCAGGAGGTGGCAGTCGTGGCCCCTCATGCGGCTTCGCCGACAACCCTGCGGCCTGCCCCACGACAGGGGCACAAGCAGCACTCCCGTCTGAGGTCGTTCCCACTCTTCCCCCATAGGAATTGTTCGGTTTTCAGACGAAAATTACGGGTAGATCCCTTACAGGGACTGTGCGGCGTATATCCGTGGACTGGCAGCCCGTGGGGGTCGTCGGCCGCTGTCGCGCGCCGGTGCACGGCAGGAGGAGGGCCCCCGATGGATCCTTGGCTGATCTGGCTGATCACTGCAGCCGTCCTGGGCGTCGCGGAGATCTTCACCCTCACCGCCGCACTGGGAATCCTGGGAGTTGCTGCGCTGGTCACCGCGGGCGCCGCAGCACTCGGGCTTTCTGCCCCCCTGCAGTTCGTCGTGTTCACCGTCGTCGCGACGCTCAGTGTGCTGTTCGTGCGGCCTTTCGCCGTGCGCCGCCTGGCGGGACCCCCGACCGAGCGCTTCGGCATCGACGCACTGGTGGGCCAGACCGCCCGCACCCTCTCGGAGGTGACGGACCTGGACGGCAGGGTGCGCATCGGCGGCGAGGAATGGACGGCCCGCTGCTTCGACGATACGCAGGTCATCCCCCCTGGCACGACCGTCGATGTCATGGAGATCAGTGGCACCACCGCGTTCGTCTACCCCCGGGAGTGAGCCATGGAAGTCTCGGCGCTTCTCATAGCCGGCGTAATCGTCGCTCTGCTCGCGGTCTTCACGGTGCTGCGGGCGGTGCGGATCGTCCCACAGGCGCGCGCTCGCAATGTCGAACGCCTCGGCCGCTACCGCCGCACGCTGAAGCCCGGCCTCAGCCTCGTCATCCCGTACATCGACCGGGTCTATCCGCTGATCGATCTGCGAGAACAGGTCGTGTCCTTCAAGCCGCAGCCGGTCATCACCGAGGACAACCTGGTCGTCGAGATCGACACTGTCCTCTACTTCCAGGTCACCGATCCACGAGCAGCCGCCTACGAGATCGCAGACTTCCTCCACGGTGTCGAGCAACTCACCGTGACCACCCTGCGCAACGTCGTGGGATCCATGGATCTGGAAAAAACCCTCACCTCACGCGACACCATCAACAATCAGCTCCGCGGCGTTCTGGATGACGCCACCGGCAAGTGGGGACTGAGAGTCAACCGGGTCGAGATCAAAGCCATCGACCCACCGCAGTCCATCAAGGACGCGATGGAGAAGCAGATGCGGGCCGAGCGCGACAAGCGGGCCGCGATTCTCGGGGCCGAAGGGCAACGCCAGTCGCAGATCCTCACCGCCGAAGGCGACAAACAGTCCGCCGTCCTGCGCGCAGAGGGCAACCGGACCGCCGAGATCCTCAAGGCCGAGGGCCAGGCCCGAGCCGTCGGCGAGGTGTTCCAGGCCGTGCACCGCAACGACCCCGACCCCAAGCTGCTCGCCTACCAGTACCTGCAGATGCTGCCCCAGCTCGCCCAGGGCCCGGGCAACACCTTCTGGGTCATCCCCAGCGAGGTCACCTCCGCACTCGAAGGCGTATCCCGGGCCTTCAGCGAGGCGCTCCCCCCGTCGCCGGCCACCCGCGAGACGTCCTCCTCCGACGCCAGAGCGGCGGAAGCCGCGGACGACGCGGCGCAGGCCGCAAATGCCGCCGCGGAGGCCCTCGCCGCCGCGGCCAAAGCCGACACCACCACCCTCCCGTTCGACCCGCTCACCGACGACAGATGAGAACACGGACACCGAGCGCAGCGAAGCACGATTCCCGCAAGGCGGAGCCGTCAGATGCGCCCACGCTGCCGATCACCGCCGCAGGCGCCGGCGGGCCTGTCCAGGTGGACGGGCTTGAATTGGCGGACCCTCACGCCACCGGCAGATCTGCCGGTGGCGGTCTTCGTCGAGGGCTAACTCGACGGTGTCGTCGGCGAACAGAGCTCGGCGGCGGGCGTAGTCGATGGGGACCGGCGCGTGTTGACGACGTGGACGAGTGGACCGGGGCGCTGGCGATGTGGTCGGAATCCACGAAAGCCAGTAGTGCCTCCAGATGGCTGCGAAAGTGTGGATTCCCCAAGAGACGGGCGACCGTCATGTGGCCGATCGGCCCTCTGAGAAGCAGCATCAGGCTCGTGCAGCGCGGCGCATGCCGCCGATCCACGGCTGGTGCGGAGACTTGGGCGGCAGCAGCCGGAGCATCCAGGACGACCCGAGCATTCCGGTCAGCTTCGCAGGCCGCGTCGCGCCTCACCTACACCTGCAGTCGCCGCGCAGACGGATCGGACGCCCGTGGTTGGGCCCCGCACGATCCGGCTCCCTGCACCCGGCGGCGTCCTATCCAGCCCGGGCCCGGGCCTGCGCGAGGCGGTAGGAATCGATGATGTTCCCGCCGAAGTAGGTCGGTCCACGATGGCCTCGCAGACCTGCGGCTGGGGTCACTTCGAGTTCTTCGCCTCGAACACGGCCACCTCGTTCATACCGGTGAACGTCGCCGGCGCACGACATCGCGGCGCGGTCTCCCGCAGCTCGGTCAACTGTGTCTGATCCGTCCACGACAAGGCTGGGGATTCTGGCCTGCTTGTTCGGGTGTCCGTCCACCGGCGCGAGAGGGTTGACGCCGCCGCCGCGGCTCGGGCTGCACTCAGGGGCGCGGCGGACGGTGGTTGGTCGTGAGGCGTGTGCGGCGGTAGCTACGGTGTGTTCTGGGCTGCGGCGCCGGTGCTGGGGGTGGGCGTGCTGGTGGGGGTTCGGGTGCGGGAGAGTGCTTGTTGGTCGGCGAGGGCGATGGCGAGTTCGCCGGCTGCGTTGGGGTGCAGGGGTGCGTCTGCGTCGGGTCCCTGGACGAAGGGCTGGTCGCTGCAGAGCCGGTGGCCGTCGAAGTGTTGGGGTACGGCGGTGAAGTCGAACGTCTGGGCGCCCTGGCGTAGTACGGAGTTGAGTTGGTCCAGCCGGGATTTGAGGATCTTGGCTTTGGCTGTGGTGATGTTCTGGTCCTTGAGGCAGTCGATGTTCTCGCCGAAGGGGTTGTAGTACTCGTTGATCAGTACCCGGGGGTGCTGGGGCAGAGCGGCGACGTTGCTGAGCAGGTCGTAGTAGGCGGTGGTGAAAGCGGCGATCTGCTGCTGGAAGTAGGCGGTGGAAGCCCGGTCGTCGCAGGCGTTCGCGGCGGCGCAGAGCGCGGCCATAGTGGACCAGTGGATGTCGTTGGCGCCGATACTGACGATGATCACCGAGGCTTTACCGGCTCCCATCGCGGCCGACAGCTGGGGCGGCACCTGGGTGGTGCCGCGTTGCTGGGGGCCGAGCAGTCCGTCGCGGATGGTGGCGCTGCTGCAGGCCAGGTTGAGAATGTTCCAGTTGTTGGCGGCGGCGAGGTAGAGCGCGTAAGCGTCCTTGCTGCGTCCGCATGCCGTGTCCGTGGTGGTGGGGTGGTCCAGGGGAGCGTTGCCGATCGCGGCGGCGGTGGAGTCTCCGATGACCACGGCCTCCACTCCCGGTTGGGCGGGTGTGCCGACGGCCTGCACGGGTGTGGGTGTGCTGGGTCCGACCAGGTCTTCGATGCCGCGGACCTGCCGTAGCGCGGCGGGGGTGGCGGAGGCCAGGAGGTAGACGCCGAGGGCGTTGAGCGCGAACACACTCGTGACGGCGATGGCGAGCATCCACAGCATCGACGCCCGGCTGGAGCGGCGGATGCCCGCGACGGCTACGGCGATCAGCGCGGCGAACCCTATGGCGATCAGCGTTTCCCACAGCAGGTAGCGCGTCCAGGCGGAGGTGAGCTGCTCGCTCAGGTCCTTCCCGGCGGCCTGCGCGCCTCCCGGCTTGGTGAGGGCGCTGGCCTGGGCGTTGAGGGAGATGTGGGTGAGCTTCAGGCGCGGGCGGATGGGTCCTTCGAACCGGGGCTGGGTGGGGATGGTCTGGCCGAAGAGTTCGAGTTCGCCTGGCCCGGACATGTTCAGGTCCGGGGTGGCGGCGCCCACCTGTACGGTCTGGCCGGCCGGGGAGACGGTCTGCAGGGGAGTGACGCGTACCGACAGCCACACGGACAGTGCGGCCACGGCCAGGACGGCGGCGGCGTACCCGAGGAGGGTCGGTATCCGGCGGAGCCACGGGCGCATACGGGTCCTTTGCTCGGCCGGAACAGTTGTCGGCGGCTCGGCCTGTCTGTCCGCCGGGCGGCCTACGAACAGCCGGGGCCAGGCTGTCACGGCAGGAGTGCGACCCTACCGGGTCTGCACGGTTGAGCGGACGGACTTCGGCGGCGGCCCGGTGATCGGCTGGCGGCGCAGGGATACCTGGGAGGGGCAGGGAGCCGGGTAGGGCAGGATGGCAGGTCATGATGGGACGGCTGGAGGCGGCCCGGCTTGACCGTGATCCCGAAAGTGGCAGGTGGCAGGATGATGAGAAGGTGGGCGCCGATGCTGACGGTCGGGGCGGCGGCGGGGCCGCCTGGGGGCGCGGGGCTGGGGCAGTGTCCTGTGCGGGGGGTGGCCGGTGACCCGGGCTGTGACCTTGCACGATGTGATGGTGGCGGGCATCGCGGCGGCGGGCCTGGTGGTGCGCGGTGGCTGGGCGAGCCGGACGCGGTGGAGCGGTGATGAGATCGCCGTTGACGCGTTGCGGACTCTGGTGCCCTGGGCGGCCCTGGCAGCCGGGGTGTCGGCGGCCGGAGCGGGCCTGCCGCTGACCGCGGCCGTTAGCCACAACCTGCACCTGGTGCTGGTCGCGATGCTCATCCTGGCGGCCACGCTCACCGCGGCCCGCACCGCCGCGGGCCTGATCCGGGCGCTGGCGCTGTCGCGGTCCGGGGTGGCCGGCTCGGCCACCATATTCGTCAACATCACCCGTATCGCGGTAGTGGCCATCGGCATCCTCGTCCTGCTGCAGACGCTGGGCATCACGGTCGCCGCTGCTCACCGCGTTGGGCGGGGGCGGGCTGGCGGGGGCGCTGGTGCTGCAGGACACGCTGGCCAACCTGTTCGCGGGTGTGCATATCCTGGCGTCGAGGTGCAGCCTGGCGACTACATCCGGCTCGGCAGTGGCGAGGAGGGCTATGTCGTCGACATCAACTGGCGCTACACCGTGGTGCGTCAGCTGCCGTACGACCTGTTGATCGTTCCGAACGCGCAGCTCGCCGGGGCGATCATGACCAATTACCATCAGCCGGGGCAGCAGATGTCGGTGCTGGTGCAGGCGGGCGTCGGCTATGGCAGTGACCTGGATCATGTCGATCGGGTGACTACCGCGGTGGCCGCGGAGGTGATGGCGCAGGTTCCCGGCGGAGTCCCCAGCCACGAGCCGACCGTCCGGTTCCACACGTTCGGGGAATCCAGCATCGATTTTTCGGTGATCCTGCGGGCCCGCGAGTTCAGTGACCAGTACCTGGTCAAACACGAGTTGATCAAACGCCTGCACCGGCGCTACCGGGCTGAGGGCATCGAGATCCCCTTCCCGATGCGGACCGTGATCGTACAGCACCAGGACCAGATACCCGTGCGCCGGCACGGAAAAGCGGATTTCGGTCCTGCCCAGATGCCGGTAGCCGCAGCGGGCACGCCGACATCCGGATAGCAGGCCGGAGACAGACACCCCGCCCCATCGCCTCGCTCTGTGCCTTGGGTGTTCAGGCGTGCCGCCCGGCCTGCTGCGGCAGCCAGGCGGAACGGCTGAACACCGTCGGGAACGCAGGAGGGGCTGGTCAGGATCGGCGGGGGGTGGCGAGTTCGGCGTTGAACTGTGCTCCGGTCAGGAGGGCGAGGTTGGACAGCCACAGCCAGACGAGGAAGACGACGATGCCCGCGAGTGATCCGTACAGGCGGTCGTAGGTGCCCGCGTAGGTGGTGTAGAGGGTGAAGCCCGCGGAGGCCAGCAGCCACAGGACGACGGCGAGCAACCCGCCTACGGCGCGGTGGCGCAGGCCGTAGGCGGTGGCCTGGCCGGAGCGGAACAGCACCAGGACCAGGACGGTGACCAGGCACGCCAGCAGCGGCCATTTCCCGGCGTTCCACGCGGTGACGCCGGCGCCGTCCACCCCCATGATCCGGCCGGCGGTGCGGGCCGCGTTACCGGTCAGGACCAGGGCGAGCACGCTGGAGACGAGCAGGGCCAGCAGGACGAGCGCGGTGAGCACGGTGAGGGGGGCCTTCTTCCACAGCGGACGCCGGTCCTTCACCCCGTTCATCGCGTGCAGGGCGCGGCGGAAGACGCTCAGGTAGCTGGAGGCCGACCACAGGGCGCCCACCGTGCCGAAGGCGGCCAGCAGCCGTGCGGGGGTCTGCTGGTCGGCCATGCTCTTGAGGGCACGCAGGATGGCGGGGCGTGACGGGGCGGGGACGACGGCGGCCACCTGGTCGACCAGGTGCGCGCTTGCCGGGGTGTCGGCGATCCCGATCAGTGAGAGCGTCACCAGCAGGGTGGGGAAGATGGTGAGCACCGCGTAGTAGGTCAGCGCGGCGGCCCAGTCCGTCGCGTCCTCGTTCCACAGAGCTGCCGGTGTCCTGCGCAGCGCCGCACACCAGTCACGGCGGCTCGGCACTGCGGCCGGGCCCGGGTGGCGAGGCGGGGGTGGTGCCGGTTGGTCGATGGTCACACGGTGTCCCGTCGGTGAACGCGCCTCACCTCCCGTGGCCGGCGCAGGGTCGGGCCGGCGCACGCACGGCGGTGGGAAGTGGGCTGAGGGAGGCCAGCGTACGGGCGACGGGCGTCAGCAGAGCCTTCGGGGGGATGCGCCCGCCGGAGCGATGGACAAGGGGACCAGGCCCGCAGGACACTTGACTGAGACAGCCCCTGGCTGTGCACGGTTCGAGCGGAGGTGCACGGTGGACTGGTGGGTGTGGGTCATGGTCGTCATGGCGGCAATGGTGGTGCTGGTCGCCTGTGCGATGTGGACGCAGGCGAGGCGGCGCCGGGGCGGCGCCGTCGCGGTGCATCGCGGGCGGCGGGGGAAGCGGGGCGCGAAATGACCGCGCTGATGCTGGCGACCGAGATCGCCAAACGACCGGTGGTGACCCTTGCCGGGGAAGCCGTCGCGCAGGTCAAGGACACCGTCTTCGATGGCCCCGGCGGACGGGTCGCCGGTTTCACCCTCAGCGGTGGCGGACTGTTCTCGGGGCCGCTGAAGCGGGCACTGCCCTGGGCCGGGGTCACGGGGCTGGGCAGCCACGCCGTGATGATCCGCGACGAGAACGTATTCGAGGACCGCGCTCAGGTCGCCGACCGGTCCGAGACCGGGGGCGGCAACGTGCTGGGCTCACGCGTCCTCACCGATACCGGCACCGACCTGGGCCGGATCACCGACGTGGTCATCGAGGTGAGCGAAACCTCCGCGACCGCGGTGGGCTACGCCATCGCATCCAGCGAAGTCCTCGGCCACCACGCGCGGACCGTGTTCATCCCGCTGTCCCAGACCATCGCGGTCTCCGGCGAGGCCCTGGTCGTCCCGGCACTCGCGGCCGAATTCGTCGCCGAGGACCTCCCCGGCTTCACCGAGATGATGCAGGCATTCCGGGCCCGCCTGATGGAGGCATGATGCTGCTCAGCGAACTGTCCGGGCTCACCGTGATGAGCAAGGCCGACGCCGTCGCCATCGGCACCGTCGCAGGCATCGTCATCGACCCCGCGGCATCCCGCGTGATCGCTCTGCACCTGGCGAAGACCAGCGGCGCCGGAAAGTTCCTGGCCTGGCCGGACGTTCACGCGGTCGGACCGGACGCGGTCATGGCCCCCGACGGGGGCGCCCTGCGGGACGCCGACGACGAACTCGCCCCGCTCGCCACCGCCTCGAGTGGCCTGCTCGGCAAACGCCTCCTCACCGACCACGGCGAGGAGGACGGAATCGTCCAGGACATCGACTTCGACCCCCGGACCGGCAGCGTGTCCGCCCTGCTCACCTCCGGCGGCAACATTCCCGGCACGCGCCTCATCGGCATCGGTTCCTACGCCGCCGTCGTCCGCACCCCATGAACCACGCGGCCGCGGCCTGGTTACGCTCTTGCCGACCGGGACTTCCCGCGGCCGCTTCTGCTCGTACGGTGACCCGTATGGACAGGTGAGGGGTTCGCCGACTGCGGCTGGTCGTCGTGGTCGCTGGCGATGATGCCGGGCCGCGCTCACTGGGCCCGTCCCAAACCAGGAGCGCATCAGCGCGCCCAGGGACGTGGTCTTCGATGTGATCGCCCAGCCCTATCTCGGGCGAGCCCCGCCGCGGCCCACCGAGCGGTTCGCCCGGCCGCGCACGCACCGGGCACCTCCGACTGTCACTTCACGCGCTTCCTGCCGGTGACCAGTTTGGTGATGTACTTTTCGCCGTCGGCATACGCCTGGTCGTGGGTGTAGCTTTCGGAGACGTACTGGCGTCGGCCGGTTTCCTTGTCGGTGACGAGCACCCGGAACCCCAGGGCGCTGCACCCGCGCCTGAACGGGACGCCGACACCCATCAGTCCCTCTGCCACATCAACGGCAAACCGCTCACGGCTCACCCGTCCGGGCACCGCACACTCCCGGCTGCGGCCGGTCCCGAATCTGAACGGTCCGATGCGGATGGTGCGTCGCATGACGCCTCCCTGCGGATATAGGACGATTCTACGCGCGATCAGCCGGTACGGGGCTCTCCCAGTCCCGGTGGGACCAACCCGCCGGAACAGCTTCGGTGGGGACCGACCGCCGGTAACAAGCAGACACACGTGACCCGGTTTCCGCGGCATCCCGCCAGCCGCCTCGGCGGCGGGATGCCGCGTTGCCCATGGTCGCGTGGGTGGTGTACACGGCGATGGCTCTGGGTCAGCTCGTCTCCTTCGGACGGATGCCCGGGATTCTGACCGCGTACGGTCCAGCGAACGGCGCAGGCGCGACCACGCTCGCGGTGGTTCTGATCGCTGGCAAGCTGGTGCGCGGCGTGTGGTTCCTGGCCCGCCCGCGATCGACAGCGCGCACCCCGGTGTGCATCTACACGGCCGCCTCAGTGACGTGGACCGCAATGGCCGTACAGGCGTACGCCCGCGGTCGTGAACTGTGGCTGCTTCGGGGGCCACCTGTCCCAGCCGTTGCCCTGGATCGTGCTGGTCCAGGACGCGCTGACCATCCAGCGAGGACGGCGGCGACGGCCGGATCCAGTCGTAGCCTGCGGGGTTCGTGGTCTCCGGGGCCGGATTTCACGGTCTCAGGGGCAGGGAGCGGCGCCCCAGGAGTTCAGCCAGGCCGCGGCGGGTGGCAGCCAGGACCACCCGGTCCTGGGCCTGCAGGATGTAGCTGTCGGGCAGCTCCCACACCAGGTCGGCCGGGCGGTCGGCCGGCTCGTACCCGGTGGATCGCGCGGTGGCCAGATCCGGGGTGCGGTGGCCCGGGGCGGAGGTGTCCAGGGCCAGGACGCGCCAGGAGCCGGGCCGGAACGTCTCGGCGACGGTGCGGCCTTCCAGTTCCCGGTGGCCCCCCACCTCGACGGCCGCGAAGAGCAGTACCTTGCGTTCGACCGGTATGGCGCCCAGTATCTGGCGGCCCATCATGGCGCCGCCGAAGGCCGGTGCGGCCAGGTGGGAGACGCTGCGGCTGCGGGTGACGGCGTCCGGGTGGGCGGCGCGCAGGGTGCGGTAGACGGCGGTCGCGAAGTCGTCGTCGTACAGCCGCATGGACACCCGCAGGTCGGACTTGACCGAGCGGGCGTAGAGGGCGGCCTCCAGGTTGGTGGTGTCCGAGCTGGTCAGGGCGAGCAGAGCATGTGCCCGGTGGATCCGGGCGGCCTCCAGTACGCCTTCCTGCGCGATATCTCCGAGGACGACCGGAACGTGCAGGCGACGGGCCAGGGTGAGCCCTCGTGCCTGGGGATCGTTCTCCACACAGACGGCAGGGATGCCCAGTTCGAGCAGCCGGGCCAGAACGCGGGCGCCGACCTTGCCCAGCCCCAGCAGGACGACATGGCCGGACAGGCCGCGCGGCGGGCGGCGCAGGGCGGAGGCGCTGCGGAAGGCGCCGAGTGCCTCCAGGACCCCGGCGACCAGGACCGGCAGGAGCAGCAGGCCGATGAGCCCGGTGAACAGTTGGATCACCTTGCGGCTGGGCGGTCCGGCGATCGCCGGGTCGTCGATGGCGAACAGATCGAGGAGGGTGAGATAGCCGGCGTGCAGCGGGCTGCCGCCGGTGGTGAGCCAGGCCGACACGGCAAGGGCGAGCACGGCTGCTCCGATACCGGCGACGGACCACAGGAGCCGACGGGAGAAGAGCGAACCGAGCGGGACACCGGGGGCTCGCCAACCGCGCGGCGGTGGTGCGTTGAAGCCGGGGCGATGGCTTCCAGGACAACGGTTCCCCGCCCGGTGGCCGCTGCCACTGTGCGGGCGTCGGGCAGCAGTTGCGGACCAGCGGCTCCGCTGCGGTCCAAACCCTCGCTGCCCGCCGGGTCGTTGACCGTGGAGGACAGCAGCGCCAGCGTGCACAGCCCCTCGTCGGCGACCTGACCCCGGCCCGGAGGGGTGCGTTCGACAGCCCGCAACAGCAGCCCGTCGGCTTGCACGACCTTGCTGGTGCCGGTGATCGCCGAGGCGACCAGTGCCGGGGCCGCGGTGTCCGCATCCGACAGCACAGTGGTGGATGCGTCCAGAACCTGCGGATCGATCCCGGGATCGGCGACTGCCGCCGCCTGGTCGAGGAGCGCCTCCAGGTGCTGACCCAACTTGCGGTTGTAGAGCCGGATCACCAGCCGCAGACGGGGGTTGAGACGCCGGGCCGTCAACGCCGCCCGGATGTTGATCTCATCGTCGTCGTACACCAGCGCCAGCGCCTCGGCACGCTCCACCCCAGCTTCCCGCAGCACCTGTTCATCGGGCTCGTCCGCCTCCAGCAGAGGAATGTCCACGGCCGGTTCGTCGGAGACGACAGCCGTGTGCGCCACAGCGGGTGTCATACGGCCGAGGAGAGCGGAGGTCCGCCGGCCGCGCGGGCCCGGGGACGCCGGACGCAGGGCACCGTGCCCGGTCCCCTGCGGCACGACGAGAGTCACCGGCTCCCCGTAGAGCTGCCGCAGCTCGGCCGCGAGCCGGTGCGCGAGTGCGCCGTCGCCACAGACGATCATGTGGGCGACGGGGCCGGGACGTTGGACCTGCTGAGGAAGTGACACCACGCCCCCTAGACTCCCTCACCCCGTCGCCTGGTTTCGTCCGGGGTCCGGGACGCGGGAAAGTCTGCGGTGCGTGAACGGCCCGGGGAAACGCCCTGCGCCTCCGACGACGCTCCGGCCCGGCCCGGCCCCGGATGCATCGCAGGCCGCCCTGTGACCCGTCAGGCCGCTGACTCCGACCTGCCCTCCACGTCCTCGATCCCGGTGGGTCGCCCGGCCCGGACCCAGCGCGCGTACAGCCCGCCGGCGATGAGCAAAGTGGCTGCCAGGGACAGCAGCGGCCAGCCGCGCAGCAGGTTCACGGCGAGAGTGAAGGCGACGGCCGCCGCGGCCAGGGCGTTGACCCAGGCCAGTGCCGGCTTCTTCTCGGTGCGGGCGAAGCTGGTCATGGCGAGCAGGCCCACCAGGAAGCTGACGAAGACCGCGACCGCGTAGAAGAGCACGAGTTTCTGCTCCTGGCCGGCCGCCGCAACGATGATCACGGCAGCGGCGGCCAGGTAGACGACCACCGACCAATACGGGGTGTGGTGCTTGTTCGTCCGTCCCAGGACCGGCGGCAGCACGCCCGGCGCGCCCGCTGTACCCGCCAGGGCCTTCAGCAGACCGGGTCCGGCCTGGAAGGACGAGCTGGCAGCCGCCAGCAGCAACAGCGAACTGGTCAGCTGGAACGCTCCGTACAGCCAGCCGGGGCCGGCCGCCGCGTGCGCGATGTCGGCGATCTGGGTGGAGTCGGCGTCCGGGATTCCGACATGCAGACGTACGGCCAGCGCGGTCAGCGCGATCGTCAGCCCGCCGACGATCACCACGAGCAGCGCGAGCGTGCCCCGGCCGAAGCGGCGCCGGTGATTGTCATCCAGCTGGCCGAGCTGGGCGATCGCGGTCGAGGGCGCCTCGACACCGGTGGCCAGGGCCATCGCGACAGGGAAGGCGAGTACTACCGCGAGCACCGCCGACCGGCCCGGGTCGGTACTGCTCGCGGCATGCCCCATCTCGTGTGGGGAGACGAAGCCGAGCACGAGCACGACGACGGAGACCACGACGAACAGCACGGTCATCACCGCGAACAGCAGCCGGCCGCCGTGCCCGAACCAGGTCAGCCCGGCCACCAGCACCAGCAGCCCCAGGGCCAACGGGATGCGGGCCCCCGCCAGTTCGGGGAACAGGGCGATCACCGCGCTGGACGCCGCCGAGATCGAGATGCCGATGGTCAGGACGAAGTCCACCACCAGCGCGCCGATGGGCAGGAAGGTCCAGCGGGGCCCGAAGGCCCGCCCGGCCGCGGCCGCCGCGCCCCCGCCCTTGGGGAAACGACGTACCAGCTGCCAGTAGTTGGCGGTCACCACCACGACCAGGCCCACCACCAGCGACATGGTCGGCAACAGCAGCGCCAGATCACCGTCCAGGGCCCGCAGGGCCGCCTCGATGGCATACGCGACGGATGAGACCGGGTCGGCGATGACCGCGAAGGCGAACGCGAAGAAGAGGACCGAGCGGCGCGGGCCACAGGAAGCGCCGAGGGGCGCGCCGGCAGGGCGAACCTGCCCACGGAGAGACATGCGAGAGCCTTTCATGACAGACCAAATGTGGAACGCACAAACGCGCAACGCATTGCCGACCAGGCTTCCCGGCACACCAGATCAGAGCCTACGTCAGGAAATCGCTAGGGACCGTCGGGAAATCGTCAAGAATCCCGCACCGCCGGACTGCGCCATGCTGGTCAAGGAGAAGCGAAAGAGCACCGATGATCACCGTGCGGCGCCAGTCGCCGGCCCGGCCCGGCCGCGATGTCCACACCGACGATGAGGGTCCTAGCGGCGAACGGCAGCCCGGACAAAGTAGGGGCGCGTGGCCGACAGGGCGCTTCATGCCGGGCGAACCCCCTCCCTTTCCCTACGACAGGCGGGCAGTCGCTCCGGCGTCGGCACTTTCCCGCTACACGAAGCGCAAGACGGCCGGTTGACCGTTTTTGTTGCTGCGCCGACCGCCGACTTCCATCAGCCTTTGGACTATGCAAAGGTTGTCTTGCAAAGCATTCTGGTCCCCGAAGTCCCCGCCGGAGCAGACCCCGCATGCCCGAAAGGCAGGCTGTGACTCCCCAGCCCGACGCACCGCACCACCCCACCCGCCGACCGGCTGGCGACGCACAGTGGCTCGGCTTCCGGTCCACCTCTACCGGCTGGGCCTCGGGCCGCTCTTCGGCAAACGGATGCTGCTGCTCATCCACACCGGACGCGCCTCAGGCCGGGCCCGCAACGTGGTCATCGAAGTGGTGGCGTACGACGCCCAGCAGCACACCTGGACCGTTGCCTCCGGCTTCGGCCCGAAGGCCCAGTGGTACCGGAACCTTCGTCACACCCCGCAGGCCACCATCCAGGTCGGCCGCTGCTTCCATGCCGTGACCGCCCACTTCCTGAGCGAGGAAGAAGGCGGCCGGGTCATGGCCGTCTACGCCCCCAAGCACCCCAGGGCCGCCCGCCTACTCTGCTCCTACATGGGCTTCGAGACGAACGGCAGCGCCGACAGTTACCGGGCCGCGGGCGGGCACATCCCCTTCGTGCGCTTGGAGGAGTCCATGCTCGCTGGGCAGGGGCCAGCACGGGATACAGAGCGCGCAGAGCGCTCTGACGGGTGAACCAGCCGCGGGCCTTGACTCAAGGCCGTGACTCTGTTGGTAATCTTCGCGTGCCCCTACGCGATGCCGAGGGCGGTGCAGAGGGCCCGGAAGCAGGTGGCTCGGCGGCGGGCCCGTGGCGTGTCGCTGATCCAGTCGGCGACACGGGTGATGTTGCAGGCCATGCCGGTGAAGACATGCTGTACGTGGGTCTTGGCCAGGCCGCGGTAGCGGGACCGGCGCAGGCCATGGACTCGGACGTTCTGGGAGAGCGTGGCTTCGATGCTGGCCCGGATCGCGTACCACCGGATGACGAGCAGCAGGGCCGGCCGGGCGATCAGTGCGGAGCGCAGGGGGGCAGAATCGATTACCCGGCCGACGTACAGGGCGAAGGCGGAGTAAAACTGGGCTTGGACGAAGGCGCCCAGTGGGCCGGCAAGGGCCACGCGGCGCTTTTCCGGGGTGCGGGCCACCATGCGGGCCTGTTGTCGCGCGTGGCCCACCGCCGGGCGCTGCTACTGCCCGCCGCCCGCGTGCCTTGTGGCCCGCCCAGGCTGGCTCCCGCTCCGCAGCCCCCGGGCCAGCGCCTCTACTCCCTGCCTCGGAGGGGCACTACGCACGGGCGCAGTGCCCCTCCGAGGCAGTCGATCCCGGGACCGGGAGGCCATCACATGCAGCGAAACGGAGGGTCTTTCCGCGCGAGCGGGGACGGCCCGACATCGCCGGGGTGCAGTATTCACGAAGGGAGAGCCGCGCACTCCTCGTGCCGTGGAACGACACCACGACGTTCCCAGTAGCCTGCCTTGACTGGGCATTCCGGTAGGCCGTCTGACCAGCGACACACAGCGCCTGACGGGCCATCAGAAAAAGCGTCAAATGAGCGTCACGGCGCCTCGAGGAGCGTCATTTGAGCGTCAAGATTTCGCCCGTAACGCTCACAGCGCACATAACGCACATCACCCGAACCCGCAGGTCAGGACTCCTTTGCGGCCGGTTCGAGGATCGCCACGCACTCCACGTGGTGCGTGACCGGGAACGGGTGCACGGAGGCTGACAAGCGGTTGGTGATGGGCCCACATGCGGTGCCCCGTCGCAGGGACCCGTCGGCGGACCACCCGCGCTGGCCGGCTGACACCGGAGCTCGAGAGCTGTAACGGTGGGGGTTATGGCGGTGCGAGGTCGAGTCTGGTCTTGGCGATGAAGCCGTCGATGAGCTCGGGTCGGTACTGCGTCCGCTTGAGCCGCGTCTTCACCAGCGCTACCAGTTGGTCGATGTCTAGCTTCACGAGGTTGGTCAGGGATCGTTTCAGATGGGCCACACGGCCTCGACCGGATTGAGTTTCAGTGCGTACGACGGCAGTCGGTAGACCGTCAGCCAGGACCGGGCGGCGATCAGCCGTTGCGTCGTGCGGCTGACGTGCGTGTTGAGCTCGTCCCAGATCAGGACGATCGGACCGCGGAGTTGCTGGTGAGCGCCATCGAGGAGCCGGATGTAGTCGGTCTCGGTAGAGCCTTTGCGGCGGCCCCTGCGCGGTCCGCGGTCGATGTGGGTGCGATAGACCAGCCGTGCCCGGTGGCCGGGCTTGGTGCAGATCAGCCCGGCCAGCAAGACGCGTTTGGTGCCCGCCGCGGTCACCCGAACAACGGGAGTGTGATCGCGCCGGCCCCAGGCGCGGCCCTTGGACGGCCTCAAATCTTGGCCTGCCTCGTCCTCGAAGCAGAGTCAGGCGCCCAGGTCCACCGCCGTCCTTTTATGGCGGGTCACTGCTCGTCCCTCCACTCGGCGACTTTCGCCTCGTCGCGCTCGGCGGCTTGCCGGGTCGGGACCTGCGCGCTCCACCCGATCCGTGTAGCAGCAGGTCCAGCCCGGCCAAGGTGTACTTCACCTGGAAGCGCCGTCGCACGACCTCACCGATCCGCACCAGCGTCCAGCATTGGTCCTCACCCCACCCGTGAACGGCCGGGCCGGCGTCTAGCACCGCCTCCAACGTCCGCAGTTGGGCGGGATTCAGCCGGCAACGAGCGCCGCTCGGCCCTTTCGACGCCAGGGCCTGCCTGCCACCCGCGGATAACGCTCGCCGCCAGCGGTTCGCCGACATCCGCGCCACCCGAAAACACCGGGCCACCTCCTGATCGCTGGCCTCCGCCTCGAGCAACTCAGCCGCAGCCAACCGCACCTACTCACGCCGGGCCCGCTCCTCAGCCGTCAGCCCGCCACCATCTGCATACCTCATACCACCGGCAGAGCGAACGGAACGACGTCCGTCACGAGGCAGAAAACGTGCACCGTTACAGATCTCTAGCTCGTCCACGCCAGCGGCAACATAGCCGGGGATCGCCGGTTAGCCAAACCGGTGATACTGCGGATCATTAATGGTTCGTCGTCCATCAACCTCGCAAAGACCCCGACGACGCCCCAACACGCAGTGCAGTCAGCAGCACCTACGCCATGCCCACGGCTGCGAGAGCGGTTCCGGATACAAACGAGGAATCCAGAAGTGCGAACAGGAATCGCCGAGGCAAACTTTCCTCGGGTCTTTCTTTGAAACTGACCTAGGGGGCGCTGACCGGTATCAGTGTTCTCCGTTGGAGAACTAGCAACGATTGGGCTGGACTTCGCGCGTCTTCTGTTTAATGTTGTGTCTTGCCCGGGCACAGCCCGGCGCCCTGAACACCTCTCCCCCTTGCAGCCGTCTGATATCCGCGACCGGTTGCCACACACGTCCCTGCCCTCTAACCCCTGGGAAGTCCATGAACCCAAATGCACCGACCACCGAAAATGTCCGTTCCATGAATGTCGAGCCATCGCCCGCCCAACTGGCCGGCGGGTGGTACACAACCGAGGAGATAGCGCGCCTGCTGCGAGTCGACGCCTCCACAGTCCGTCGATGGAGGACCGCCCGACCCCCGCAGGGGCCGCCTTTCGTCCGTCTGTCGGAGCGGGTGGTGATGTACGGCGCCGCCGATGTCGAACGGTGGCTGGCTGATCGCCGCATCGACCCCGGGCAGGCGGCCTGATGCCCTACATAGAGCAATTGCCCATTGCGGTGCCGCTGTCGGCCGATATCGAGCGCCGCGCGAACCGGCCCGTCCCCTACCGGGCACGCGTGCGCTGGACCGATCCCCACACCGGCAAACGCCGGTCCTTGTCGGAAGCCAGGGCCAGCGCCGAGGAAGCCCAGGAGTGGATCGACGCGCTGTTGGCCGCGGCCCTGCGTGGGATCGACCCGACCCGGTCCAATCAGTCCTTGGCCGACTTCGGGAACGCCAACATGAGCCTCGCGCTGCGTGGCCTGGAGCCCAAGACCACTGACCCCTACCTGGCGGGGTGGCGGCTACGAGTAGTACCCAGTCTGGGCCACATCCCGGTCGCGATGATCAGCAATGGTGCAGTGGACCGCAGCGTGTACGGGTGGATCGCGGACGAGTGCGGGCGCTCCACGGTCAAGAACAGCCTGGCAGTCCTGGTCCGGGTGATGGAGCAGGCCGTGCGAGACGGCATCATCGCACGCAACCCCGCCCGCATCGTGGGCTGGCAGTCGGCCTACAAGCAGGCGGAGGACGAACTCGACGACCCTCGCACCCTGGCCCTGCCCACCTGGTCGGCCCTTTCTGAGCTGGCGGCAGGGCTGGTGGCACGTTCCCACGGGAACTTCGCCGGATGGGGTGAGGTGGTGATCTTCATGGCCTGCACCGCCGCCCGCATCGGCGAAGCATCCGGCGTGCGGGTCAAGGACATCGACCCGGTCAATTGGATCTGGACCGTGCGCCGTCAGACCACCCCCTCCCCCGGCGGACTCGCCGACAAAGGCACCAAGGGCAAAGCGGCCCGCCGCGTCCCGCTCATCGAGGAAGTGCGGCCCTTGATCGCGCAGCGTCTGCTGGCTGCCGGCCCCGACCCCGACGCCCGGCTGTTCACCGGCCCGCGCGGCGGACGCATCACCACCGCTGTCCTGCGCGACGCCACCCACTGGGACGCGGTCGTCAGCTCACTGGGCCACGAAAAGCTGCGCCGTCACAGCCTGCGCCACACCGGGCTGACGTGGATGGCCGACGCCGGAGTGCCGCTGCACGTCCTGCGGCTCATCGCCGGCCATGGCTCGCTGCTCACCACCCAGCGCTACCTCCACCCCGACCTACAAGCCATCGTCGCCGCGGGACGATCGCTCAGCGCCCACCTGGCCGGAGCGCCCGGGCCCTCGGACCCGCTCGCCGCGACACTGCGGGTCTTGTAGAAACCGGACAATGCAGGAGCAACCATTCACGATCATGGTCCCCAAGCAAACAGGGTCTGATCAGGGCTTTCTTCCTCGGCATCGTCCCCAGCTGGTCCCCAGGCATCTGACGGAACGTCACATTGGCGACTCGTCAGCAAAACGCGAAAGGCCCGCTGACCTGGGATTTCTCCCAGATCAGCGGGCCTTCCAGCACCGTCGGGACGACAGGATTTGAACCTGCGACCCCTTGACCCCCAGTCAAGTGCGCTACCAAGCTGCGCCACGTCCCGGTGCTCGGTCGTTCTGGGGTTGTTGTCCCCTGGCTGACCGCGCATGAGAACAATACCGCACTTGGGGCGGTGCCTGCTCACGCCGTGGGGTTGGCGGGGCGATCTTGGTGGGGGCTGGGGTGGGGGGAAGTTTGAGTAGGCGTACTCATGTGGCGTGGGCCACAGTTGTTCAGGCTGGGGGTATGACGAATCCGATTCATCAGCAGACGACCGGGGCGTACTACGCGCAGGCGGCGATCTCGTTCGGGATCGCCCTGGGGAGCATGGCGGTGGGGGTGGCGTATCTGCCGGTGGGGGCGTGGGTGCGGGCGTTCTTGGGGTTGGGGTTGCTGTACCTCGTGACCTCGGCGTTCACGCTGGCCAAGTGTGTGCGGGACCGGCAGGAGGTGGGGCAGGTGGTGAGCCGGGTGGATCAGGCGCGGCTGGACAAGCTGCTCGCGGAGCATGATCCGTTCCGGGTGGACGGGGTCTGAGGCCGGGCCGTCGCGGCCGGGCGGGCGTTTCCTCGGTGGGGGCGGGGGCAGACGCCCGTCCGACGAGGGAGGTCGGGCGTGGATGCTTCGATAGGGCGGGCTCAGGCAGCGGGCCGGGGCGCCGCGAACGGTAGTGCGGTCGAGTGGGCGGCACGATGGGGGATCGCCACACGTGGCCTGATCTACCTGCTGATCGGCGCGCTGGCGATCCAGGTCGCGGTCGGCGGGAGCGGGAAGCAGGCCGACCGCGGCGGCGCCGTGGAGCAGATCGCCGGGCAGCCGTTCGGCAGGGTCCTGGTGTGGGTGGTCGGGCTCGGTCTTGTGGGCATGGCGCTGTGGCGGCTGTCCGAGGCGCTCTTCGGCGCCGCCGGGCCCGACGGGCACAAGGCCACGAAGCGGCTGGCCTCCGGTGGCCGGTTCGTGTTCTACGCGTTCGCCTCCTACTCGGTGATCGCCTTCGCGCTGGCGAAGTCCGCCTCCGAAGGCGCCAGCCAGGGCGGATCGAGCGACAAGCAGTCCAAGGACTGGACGGCGAAGGTGCTGGACTGGCCCATGGGCCAGTGGCTGGTGGGGATCGCGGGCGTGGCGCTCGTCGCGGCCGGTGTGTGGATCGCGGTCCGGGCGTTGCAGCGGAAGTTCCGCAAGCACCTGAAGTTGGGTGAGATGTCGCAGCGGACCCGTCAGGTGGTGGAAGTCCTGGGGGTCGTCGGCGGGCTCTGCCGGGGCATCGTCTTCGCCACGGCCGGTGGATTCGCCGTGGCCGCGGCCGTGAAGTACGACCCGAACCAGGCCAAGGGGCTCGACGACACCCTGCGCTCCTTCCGGGACACCCCGGCCGGGCCCTGGCTCCTGGTGGCCATCGCGGTGGGGCTGGCGCTGTTCGGCGCGTTCTCGCTCGCCATGGCACGGTGGCGCAAGATCTGACGGATTCGTCGGAACGACCCGGTGCGAGTTTTCGCGCCGGGTCGTTTCCGCGTTCGCGGACGGCCGTCCGCGGCGTACCTCTCGTGGCTGACGGCCGTCCGTCTCAAGAGGGGGGTTCCAACCGTTCTCGCGGGCGATCCGGTGGCCCCTCGGGGCGGTCAGTATGGGCGGCAAGCGCCCATTCCCAGGAAAGGACCCCTCCGCATGCCCACCAAGAAGCCCGTCGTCCTCGGACTCGCCGTCGGCGGCGTCGGACTCGTCGTGGCGGCGGCGCTCACCGTGCCGCAGGTCGTGGACTGGTACCAGGGTCGTGGACTGGCGGAGGCGGAGTACTCCTCGGGCGGCGAGGCGAAGAAGGCCCGGCGGTCGGTTCCGCGCTGGCTGCCGGACGAGGCCACGGCCGTGAAGTACCGGATGTCGACCACGGGCGGCGACCGGTTGCTGAAGGCGACACTCGCCGACGGAAAGCTGCCCGCGGGGTGCAGGGAGGGGGCCGGCAGCGGGGTGCGCGCCAACCTCAGGGCCGACTGGTTCCCCCAGGGGACGGATCGGGAGGGAACCGCGGCGTGCGGGGCCTACAACGTGGTGCTCAAGGGCAAGGATCTGTTCGCCTGGCAAGACCATGCCGACTGGATGAAGGCGAAACAGGCCGGCTTCGACGCGCCGTGAGGTGCGGGGGCGGACGTGGTCCGTCGGTCGGTCAGGCCTGGCCGCGTGGGGTCGGGAGCGTGTTCTCCGGCTGCGGCGATTTCGTGTCGGGCGCCACCGGCGGGTCCGGAGCCGGGGGGCGTACGTCGTCGCCGGTCTGGGGGCCGGCAGGGTCCGCGGGCCGGGCGCGGGTGCGGTTGGCGCGGCGGACGGCGTCGTCCGCGCTGTTCTGGGCGCCGAGCGAGCCGAAGTAGAAACCCGCGACGGTGGCGAGCACCGTCATCAACGACGTGACGATGGTCTTGCGCAGGTCGCCGGAGTCGCCCCCCGAGGAGAGCATCGCGACGGCGAGCGCGAAGCTGACGAGGGCGAGGATCAGGACCGCGATGATGCTGCGGGTCAGACCGCGTATTCCGCGCGGTTCGCGCATGTCCCGCAGCAGCTCGCGGACGTCGCTGTTCGTGGCCGCCTGGCCGATCAGTTCCTCGGTGAGCCGCTGGCGCCATGCGGTGGCCTGGCGAATGTCGATGATCAGGGGCAGCACCGCGATCACGGCGATGACGATGACGACCACCGCGATGAGGACGAACGCCCACGGCCCCTTGAGGCCCGGAATCGGTTCGGCCGCGACCATCCCCGCGCCCGCCAGTCCGTGCATGCGCATACCCGTCGCCCCCATACCCACCGTTACCGAGCCTTCACCCCTGGTTCCCGGTGGGGGATGATCCCAGCGCTGGGCGGCAATCGTCAAGCGGGGTGCGGGAGTTGGTGCGCGGCGAAGGAGGCGACCGGATCGGCGGTTGCGCGGTGCGCGGGGTGCCGCCGTCGCGGAGCGAGGCGGTCGCCTGCGCTCCGGCGGCGACCGCCATGCGGGCCGCGACGGGTGGGGTGTCGGTGGGGCCTGCGTCGGCCATGGACGGGTCCTTGTCTGTTCGAGCCCTGCGGGCGGCCGGGTCGGAACGGCATCGGAGACGGGACCGCGACGAGGGCGGGGCCACGGCGGAACCGGGTCGCGCGCCTGGCGGGCTGCCGCCATCGCCGCGGTTCGTACGAACCCTTGGCCTCAACTTAGTAACCGCTTACCATCACGGTCAACGCCTCACCCCGGAGCTGATGTGACCTTGCCGCCCTTCCTCACGCTGCCCCCCACCGACCGCGTGCAGTCGCCCCGCACCGGCTGGACCCGCGCGCACTGGGAGGCGGTGGCGGACCGGATGCTCGACGGGCTGGTGCCGTATGCCTCCCCCGGCTTCGCCCAGTACCGGCTGCCGGGTCGCAACAGCCGGTCAGGGGTGGTGTCCGACGGGCTGGAGGGGTACGCGCGCTCCTTCCTGCTGGCCGCGTTCCGGATAGCGGGGGCGGGCGGTCAGGTGGACGCGCGGCTCATCGAGCGGTACGCCGCCGGGCTCACGGCGGGTACCGATCCGGGCAGCGGCGAGGCCTGGCCGGCGCTGACCGACTGCTCGCAGCAGATGGTCGAGGCGGCGTCGGTGGCGATCGCGCTGCACGAGACGCGGCCGTGGATCTGGGACCGGCTCGACGCACGGGTCCAGACGCGGGTGGTCGACTGGTTCTCCGGCTTCGTCGGTCACCGCACCCACGACAACAACTGGCGGCTCTTCCAGGTGGTGTCCGAGCAGTTCCTGGCCTCGGTGGGCGCGCCGTTCAGCCAGTCCGACATCGACGGCGGGCTGGACCGTATCGAGGACTGGTACGTCGGCGACGGCTGGTACACCGACGGGGACGGCCGCAACTTCGACTACTACATCGGCTGGGCGATGCATCTGTACCCGCTGCTGTGGGCGCGGATCGCCGGTGAGCCGGACGGGGAGCGCGCCACGCTCTACAAGGAGCGGTTGTCCCGGTTCCTGGCCACCTACCCGCACTTCTTCGGCGGCGACGGCGCCCCCGTCCACCAGGGACGCTCCCTGACGTACCGCTTCGCCGCCGTCGCCCCGGTGTGGATGGGGGCGCTCACCGGCGCGACCCCGCTGAAGCCGGGAGCGACGCGGCGGCTCGCCTCCGGGGTGCTGCGGCACTTCGTGGAGCGCGGGGTACCCGACGAGCGCGGGCTGCTGTCGCTCGGCTGGCACGAGCCGTTCCTCCCCACCACGCAGGCGTACTCAGGGCCCGCGTCCCCGTACTGGGCGAGCAAGGGCTTCCTCGGGCTGCTGCTGCCCGCCGACCACCCCGTGTGGACCGAAAGGGAAGTCGCGCTCCCGGTCGAGGAGGCCGACCAGTACACGGCGCTGCCCGCGCCCGGCTGGCTGCTGCACGGCACGAAGCACGACGGGATCGTCCGGCTGGTCAACCACGGCAGCGACCACTACGGCGTCGAACCGGCCGTCGGCACGGACGACCCGCACTACGCGCAGCTCGGCTACACCACCCACACCGCGCCGAACGCCGCCCCGCACGCCTGGCGGCACCGCGTCGACAGCCACCTGGCGCTCATCGGCGCCGACGGCACGCCCTCACGGCGCGGCCGGATCCATCCGCTGACGGCGACGGGCCGGACCGCGTCCTCCTGGCACTCCGTCACCTTCCCGGCCGGGGAGGACATCGACGGCAGCACCGAGTACCGGATCGAGACGACGAGTCTCCTGCACGGGCCCTGGGAGGTGCGGGTGCACCGCGTCGAAGCCCCGGCCGGAGTGACGGTCCGCGAGGGCGGCTACGCGGTCGCGGGAACGGAGCCGCCGCGGGGCGAGAGCGGCCGGGAGTGGGCGATGGCCCGCACCGCGGACGGTCTCTCCAGCGCGCTGGTCGGCCTGTTCGGCTGGGACGGCGAAAGCGGCTCGGTGCACCGTGAGGTGGAGGCGAACGCGTTCGGTCCGCACTCGGCCACCCCGTGTCTGAGCTCCGGACCGCACCCCGGGGGGAGCAGCGTCCACGTCACCCTCGTCGTGCTCGCGGGCGACACCGTCCATCCGCGGGCACTGCGAGAAGCGATCACGGTGACCGTCCTCCACGATGGCGGAGGCGGTAGCGGCAGCGGTGACAGCCATGCCCACGTGCGCGTCTCGTTCCCCGGCGGAACGGTCCTCACGGTCTGACCGACCCGCCGATTTCACGATCAGGTTCCGCGCCGCCGATCGAGCGGGCAGGCTGGCCCTGTGCCCTCGATCGGCGAGCAGCCCAGGGGCCACGCCCCGAAGTCCGGTGTCGTCAGGTGAGGAGCAACCCCCATGCACGAGGCGCGGCGTCCCGCGGCCGTCCCCTACTACGAGGACCCCGCCCCCGGCAGCGGCGCGCTGCCGCCGCGCGCCTGGTGGAGTACGTCGGACGCGCGGTACGTGAGTCTGAACGGGGCGTGGCGGTTCCGGTTGGCGCAGACCGCCGACGCGCACGACGACGACTTCGCCCGGCCGGAGTTCGACGCCACCCGCTGGGATCTGCTGCCGGTGCCCGCGCACTGGCCGCTGCAGGGCCACGGCTCCCCCGCGTACACCAACGTCGTGTATCCGTTCCCGGTCGATCCGCCCCGCGTTCCGACCGAGAACCCGACGGGTGACCACCGGCGCTCCTTCGACCTGCCGGACGACTGGCCGGGCGGGGCGGCGCTGCTGCGCTTCGACGGTGTGGAGTCGTGCGCCCGGGTGTGGCTCAACGGCGCGGAGCTGGGCACGTTCAAGGGCAGCCGGCTGCCGGTGGAGTTCGAGGTCGGGGAGTTGCTGCGGCCGCGCGGGAACGTGTTGGCGGTGCGCGTCCACCAGTGGTCGTCCGGCAGTTACCTGGAGGACCAGGACATGTGGTGGCTCCCGGGGATCTTCCGGGAGGTGACGCTGATCGAGCGGCCCGAGGGGTCGGTCGGGGACTTCTTCGTGCACGCCGACTACGACCACGTCACCGGCACCGGAACGCTGCGCGTCGAGTGCGAACCCGGCGGCAGCGTCAGCGTCCCCGAGCTGGGCCTGGACCTGGCGACCGGGGACAGCGTGAGCGTGCCCGTCGAGCCGTGGTCCGCCGAGATACCGCGCCTGTACGACGCCGAACTGGCCACGGAGGGCGAGCGGATTCCGCTCAGGATCGGCTTCCGTACGGTGGCGGTCGAGGACGGTGTGTTCAAGGTCAACGGGCGGCGGATCCTGCTGCGGGGCGTCAACCGGCATGAGTTCCATCCGGTTCACGGCCGGGTGCTGGACCTGGAGACGATGCGGCAGGATCTGCTGCTGATGAAGCGTCACAACGTCAACGCCGTCCGCACCAGCCACTATCCGCCGCATCCGGCCTTTCTCGACCTCTGCGACGAGTTGGGGATGTGGACCGTCGACGAGTGCGATCTGGAGACGCACGGCTTCGAGAAGGTGGGCTGGCGCGGCAATCCGGTCGACGACGAGCGGTGGACGCCCGCGCTGCTGGACCGGGCCGCGCGCATGGTCGAGCGGGACAAGAACCATCCGTCCGTCGTGATGTGGTCGCTCGGCAACGAGTGCGGCACCGGGCGGGGGCTGTCGGCCATGGCGTCGTGGATACGCGACCGTGACCCGGACCGTCCGATCCACTACGAGGGCGATCCGTCGTGCGCGGACACCGATGTGTACTCACTGATGTACGCCGACCACGCCGAGGTCGCACTCATCGGGCGGCGGAGTGAGATCCCCCTGCCGCAAGCGGAGTCGGACGCGAAGCGGCGCGCCCTGCCGTTCATCCTGTGCGAGTACGCGCACGCCATGGGCAACGGGCCCGGCGGACTGAGCGAGTACCAGAAGCTCTTCGAGATGTACGAGCGCTGCCAGGGCGGCTTCGTCTGGGAGTGGATCGACCACGGGCTGCGGCAGACGACCGGCTCCGGGGTGGAGTTCTACGCCTACGGCGGTGACTTCGGCGAGGAACTGCACGACGGCAACTTCGTCTGTGACGGGCTGGTCTTCCCCGACCGCACGCCGTCGCCCGGCCTGCTCGAGTACAAGAAGGTCATCGAGCCCGTCAGGATCGACGGCGACAGCGCGGCCGGCACCGTCCGCATCACCAACGGGTACGACTTCGCCGACCTGTCGCCGCTGTCGTTCCGCTGGACGTACGAGGTGGAGGGCGAGGACGTCGGCCACGGCGATCTGGAGGTCCCGGCCCTGGTGCCCGGCGCGGCCGTCGAACTGGCGCTTCCCCAGGTGCCGGGCGGTCCGTGGGACGGTGAGGCCTGGTGGACGGTGCGGGCGGCGCTCGCCGACGACACGGGCTGGGCGCCGGCCGGACACGAGGTGGCCTGGGGGCAGTTCGCGGCGGTGCCGCCCGCGCCGACAGCCACGCCGAGCGGCGCCGGGTCCGCTGCTCCGAAGGCACCGCGCCGCGCCGAGGGCGGCGTCGTGCTGCTCGGGCCCGGCACGTTCGACGCCGTCACCGGCGACCTCAAGTACCTGGACCACTTCGCGATCGCGGCGCCGCCACGGCTGGACGTGTGGCGCGCGCCGACCGACAACGACGCGGGTTCCGGACGGCATCCCGGCAGCCAGCTGGACCGGCGGTGGCGGGAGGCCGGTCTGCACCGGATGCGGCACCGGCTCGACGGGGTCGAGATCGGCGCCGACGCGCTGACCGTCGCCACCCGGGTCGCCCCGGCGGCCGGCGACCTCGGCCTGCGCACGGTCCACACCTGGACCGCGACCGGCGAACGGCTGCGGCTCACCGTGGACGTCACCCCGGAGGGCGACTGGACCGTCCCGCTGCCGCGGATCGGGCTGCGGCTGGGTGTGTGCGGCAGTCTGGACAGCGTCGAGTGGTTCGGCGGCGGTCCCGGCGAGGCGTACCCCGACTCCCGGGCCGCGTCCCGGATCGGGCGGTACACGAGCACGGTCGACGCGCTGCAGACGCCCTACGTCAGACCGCAGGAGAACGGCGCGCGGGCCGACGTCCGCTGGGCACGGCTGCGCCGCGAGAACGGGCAGGGCCTGTCGATCACCGGCGACCCGGACTTCTGGTTCACCGCGCGGCGCTGGACCGGGGAGCAGCTCGACGCGGCCGGGCACACCTGCGACCTGGCGCCGTCCGGCACGATCTGGCTCAACCTGGACCACGGCCAGCAGGGCATCGGCAGCGGATCGTGCGGGCCGGGAGCCCTGCCGCAGTACTGGCTCACCGCCGCCCCCATGACCTTCTCGTTCACGTTCGGCACTCTGGAGACCTCATGATCCGCCCCTACCGCCCGACGGACCTCCCCGCGCTCTACGACATCTGTGTTCGCACCGCCCAGGAGGGCGAGGACGCGCGGCCGTTCTACCGCGACCATGAACTGCTCGGGACGCTCTTCGCGGCGCCGTACGCTCGGCTGGAGCCGGAACTGACCTTCGTCAAGGACGATGGGCGGGGCAACGCCGTCGGCTACATCCTGGGGACGGCCGACACCTCCACCTTCGTGAAGCGGTTCCGCGGCGAATGGCTGCCGGAGGTGGCGGGCCGGTACCCGACACCCGCCGACCCGGCACCCGCCGACCCGGCTGCGGCCACTCCGGCGCCGGCCACCCCGGACGAGATCATGGTGGACCTGCTGCACCGGCCGGAGCGGATGCTCGTGCCGGAGCTGGCCCCGTATCCGGCGCACCTGCACATCGATCTGCTCCCCGACCACCAGGGCGCGGGCCACGGGCGGGCGCTGATGGAGACCTTCCTCGCGGCGCTGGCCACGGCCGGCGTCCCGGCGGTCCACCTGGGGATGGTCACGGCGAACGTCCGGGCCCGGCCCTTCTACGACCGGCTGGGCTTCCACGAGATCGCGGTCGCGGACCCGGGGCCGCTCACCTACCTGGGGCGCGCCACCTCGTAGTCCTCGGCGCCGTCGGCATCGTCCGTGCTGTCGGACCCGTCCGTGCTGTCGCCGGTTGGCGTGTCCGGGGCTGCGGGCACGGGCGCGGCAACCGGTACAACGGCATCGGAAGCCGCGTACTGCGGCCAGCCGCCCTCCGGCGGGACGGCGACCGTGCGCCACCACCAGTCGTCCTGGAGGTCGGCCGAGGGCTCGAACGGCGCTCCGGGGCGCGGGGTGGCGATCTTCGCGCCCAGCTCCCTCGCCGCCGCGAGGGTGCCCTCGGCGGGATCGGCCCACGGGTGCGGGGCGAGGTTGAACGTGCCCCAGTGGATCGGCAGCATCGCGCCGCGGGGGGTGCCACCGGACAGGTCCACGTGCGCCCGCATGCCTTCCGCCGGCGTCATGTGGATCTCCGGCCAGAACTCGCTGTACGCGCCGATCTGGATCATCGTCGCGTCGAACGGGCCGTGCTGTGCGCCGATCTCGGCGAAGCCGGGGAAGTACCCCGTGTCGCCGCTGTGGTAGATCCGGTGGTCACCATCGGTCACCACCCAGGACGCCCACAGGGTCTGCTGGCGGCCGCGCAGGCCGCGGCCGCAGAAGTGCCGGGCCGGGGTCGCGGTCAGCGTCAGCCCGCCGACCTCCGTCGACTCGTTCCAGTCCAGCTCGTGGAGCCGCTTGGGGTCGATGCCCCAGTGCTCCAGGTGGGCACCGACGCCGAGCGGCACGGCGAAGACGGTGTCCGTGCCGACCAGCGCCCGGATCGTGGGCATGTCGAGGTGGTCGTAGTGGTCGTGCGAGATGACCACCACGTCCACCGTGCCGAGCGTCTTCAACGGGACCGGCACCGGGTGCACCCGCTTCGGCCCGGCGAAGGCGAACGGCGAGCAGCGGTCGCCCCACACCGGATCGAAGAGGACGCGGCGGCCGCCGATCTCGGCCAGCACCGTCGAGTGGCCCATCCACGTCAGCCGCAGGCCGGACGCCGGCGGCGCCGCCAGGTCGGCGAGCGTCGTCGGATGGACCGGCACCGGGGCGGCGGGCCTGCGCCGTGCCCGCGCCTCCTTGCGCATGTTGCCGGGCAGCGCCTTGAGCAGGCCCCCGCTGGGCACGGAGCGCGCACCCACCGGGTTCTGGAAGACGCCGTCGGCGTAGTTGGGTGACGCGAGGATCCGCTCCAATCGCGCGCCGACCGGGTCGGCGCCGAAAGCGGCAGGTCGCAGTGCGGTGAGACGGGAACCGGTCACGGCACCTCCAGCAGGGGGGCGGTCAGTCGATGTCACCCTGCAATTCTGCCTTGTCCGTCGTCCGTACCGAAGCGGCGGCTCCCGGTGAGCGACCACACGTCCGTGACCAGGGCGTCCGCCACGGCCATGACGTCGATTCCGCTCACCCGATGTCCATGAGGGGCACGCCGCCGGCCCGACGCGTCGATCCGGCGGGGCGGCGGCGCCGTCTCGTCCGGCGCCGCGCCTCCCGGATCCGGTCCAGCCGGAACCCGCGCACCGCTCCGCGCGGCCGGCACCACGCGATGAGGTACCACCACTCCCCGGTCCACGGTCGGCCGTTCGTCCACGGCTGGTGGCAGATCTTGCGATGCGGACAGAAAACATGCAGGTCGGAGGCGTTCATCCCATCCCGTTGGTGGCGCAACACTATGGCAACACCACTGCGCTCCGACCCTCGGTAGGGTCCCGGGGAACGCGCCGCACCGGCTGCGCGACCGTCAGACCGCAGACCGCACACCCCCAGCGACCGTCCCAGACCGGAGAGCCCGATGCCCGCCGAGCGCACCCGTGAGCACACCGCACCGGTGGCCGCCGCGCGCCGCCGTCGGCTGCGGGCGGATCAGGCGCGGCAACTCGCCGACCTGCTGCGGCGGCAGGTGCTCCTGCAGGGGTTCCCGGCCGGACTGCTGCCGCACGAGGACGCGCTCGGCGCCGACTACGGCGTCTCCCGCAACACCGTCCGCCAGGCGCTCGATTTGCTGCGCGCCGAACAGCTGGTGGAGCGGGTGCCGGGAGTCGGCACCGTCGTGGTCGGCGCCAAGTACCCGCACGGCCTGGACCGGCTGATGGGCCTGGCGGAGACGCTGCACGAGCACGGGCGGGTCACCAACGAGGTGCGCACCATGGCCCCGGTCCCGGCGCCCGCGCCCGTCGCGGAGCGGCTGCGCCTCGAGAGCCCGGACACCGACGTGCTGTACATCGAACGGCTGCGGCGGCTCGACGGACTGCCGCTCTCGCTGGACCTGACCTACGTCCCGATGGACGTCGGCATCGAGCTGCTCAGCGCCGACCTGGAGAACACCGACATCTTCCGCCTGCTCGAAGAGATCACCGGCCAGCCGCTGGGCACCGCCGAGATCACCCTGGAGGCCGTCAGCGCCGACGCGCACTCCGCCGCCGTGCTCCAGTCCCCGCGCGGCGCCGCCGTGCTGATGCTGGAACGGCTCACCCACCTGTCCGACGGCCGCCCGGTGGACCTGGAGTTCATCCGGTTCCGCGGCGACCGCATCACCATGCGCGGAGTGCTGCACCGGTCGGTCTGACCGCACGCGAACCGCCCCTTCCCGCCTGCCCTGCAGGTCCTACGAGGAGACAGCCATGCCTGTCGTACCCCAGCGCGCCGACGTACCGGTGACGATCGACGAGTCCAGGTGCATCGACGGCTGCACGCTCTGTGTCGACATGTGCCCGCTCGATTCGCTCGCCATCAACCCGGACACCAACAAGGCGTTCATGCACGTGGACGAGTGCTGGTACTGCGGCCCCTGCGCCGCCCGCTGCCCCACGGACGCGGTCACCGTCAACATGCCCTACCTGCTGCGATGAAAGGTCCCGCCATGAAAGGTCGCGCCATGACGATGAGAGGCATCGCGTCGGCAGGACCCGCACGGCGCGGACGCGTCCGCGCCTGCGTGGTCGCGGTGGCCGGCGCCGGGCTGCTGCTGCCGCTGGCCGGCTGCGGAGGGGACGCGGGCGCGGACGGCGGCAAGACCGTCACGGTTCACGTCGGCTACCAGTCGAAGACGATCAACACGGTGACGGCGGGGACGCTGCTGCGTTCGCTGGGGTACTTCGAGCGCACGCTGGGCGAGCTGGGCAAGCGCGACGGGGTGACGTACAAGGTCGACTGGCAGGACTACGCGACCGGCGCGCCGATCACCGCGCAGATGATGGCGCGGAAAGTCGACATCGGGTCGATGGGCGACTACCCGCTGCTGATCAACGCGGCGCGCGGCCGGCAGATGAAGGCGCAGACCAAGCTCGTCTCCGTCACCGGCTACAACCTGCGTGGCGGCCTCAACATGGTCGTCACGAAGCCCGATTCGACGCTGTCCTCGCTGGCCGACCTGCGCGGGAAGAAGGTCTCGACGAGTGTCGGGTCCGCCGCCGACGGCACGCTCGTACGGGCTCTGCGGAAGATCGGCATCGACGCGGAGAAGGATCTGCACAAGCTCAACCAGCAGCCCGCGGTGGGCGCGTCGTCCCTGCAGTCCGGCGGCGCCGACGCGCTGTCGCAGTTCGTCGCCTGGCCGGGCCTGCTGGTCTTCCAGGGCAAGGCCAAGCCGCTGTACGACGGTGCGGCGCTGGACGTGCCGACGTTGCACGGTGTGACGGTGCGTGCCGCCTTCGCCGACCAGCGGCCCGCCGTCGTCGACGCGTTCCTCACCGCGCAGATCCAGGCCACGCAGTACCTGCACCAGCACCCGCTGGACGCCGCACAGCAGGTGGCGAAGGCGACCGGGCTGCCGCCCGAGGTCGTGTACCTCTACAACGGCGCCGGCGGCATCGCCGCCTTCGACCCGACGCTGAAACCGCAGCTGCTGAACGCCCTGAAGCAGGACGTGCCGGTGCTCGCCTCGGCCAAGCTCGTCGACTCGGTCGACGTGGACGGCTTCACCGACGACCGCTATCTCAAGCGGGTCTACGGGGCCGGGTACGCCCAGGCCCTGGCATCCACCGCCAATCCGGCGCCGGTCACCGGCACCGACCCGGTGTGCGGGGGCCAGGCGGCCGATCCGGCGACGGCGAGCGAGAGCTGGCTGTCGGGTGACGAGCGGACGACGGCGTTCACCACGCCGAGCTGCCTGCTGCGGTACGTCAAGCAGCACCCGGGGAAGGTGCGGGCCGGCTACGTTCCCGACGCGCTGACCGGCACCCGCTGGTTCGCGAACTCCTCGGTGTGGGTCGAGGACGCGGCCGCCGCCCCCAGCGCCCGCTTCCAGCCGTTCACCACCCCCGCCAACGCCGGCGCCTGGATCGCGCGCCACCCCGGCACCCGGGTCGTCGGTTACGACGCCGCCCTGCGGGAGTCGCCGTGACGACGACGGGTTCCAGCCCGCGCTTCGGAAGCCTGCCGTGGGGCCGCTACTGCGTGCGCGCGGCCTCCCTGGCCGCGTTTCTCGGACTGTGGCAGGTGCTCACCGCCCGGCGGGTGACTCTGTGGGTGCACTTCGAGCAGTTGCCGACGGCCGTCCAGGTCGGACGGGAGTTCGGCACCCGTCTGACGGGCGGCCCGTACTGGCAGGACCTCGGCGACAGCCTGGTGCGGATCGTCTCTGGCTTCGCCCTCGCCGCCGTCCTCGGAGTGACGGTCGGTACCGCGATCGCCCGGTCGCGGGTCGCCCGCGACATCCTGGGGCCGGTGCTGGAGGTGCTGCGGCCGATCCCGGCCATCGCGCTCGTACCCGTCGCGATCCTGCTGTTCCCGACCAACGAGCAGGGCATCGTCTTCATCACCTTCGCCGCCGCGTTCTTCCCGATCATGGTCAGTACCCGGCACGCGGTGCGGGCGCTGACCCCGGTGTGGGAGGAGGCCGTGCTCACCATGGGCGGCAGCCGGTGGCGGGTGCTCGCGCAGGTGGTGCTCCCCGGGGCGCTGCCGGGGATCCTCGGCGGTCTGTCGGTGGGCATCGGGGTGTCCTGGATCTGCGTGATCTCCGCCGAGATGATCTCCGGCGAGTACGGGGTCGGCTACCGCACCTGGCAGGACTACACGGTCGTGGACTACCCCGGCGTGCTGGTCGGCATGGCCACCATCGGTGTCCTGGGGTGGATCACCTCGGCGGCGGTGGAGCTGCTGGGGCGACGCGTGACGCGCCGGCTGCCGCGGACCGAGTCGGGTGACCGCGACCGGGCGGGCTACCGGGCCGGGTACCGCGCCCCGGCCGCGCTGAAGCGCGAGGCCCTGCCCGAGCCCGCGACCGCAGCGGTGACCGAACCCGAGCCCGAGAGCGAGAAGGTGCACCAGTGACCAGCACCCGCGTCACCTCCGTCGGCGCCACCTCACCGGCCGCGCCGACCACCCCGGCGCTGCCCGGCGTCCGGCTGATCCTCGACGACGCCACGATCGGCCGTTCCGGCAGACCCGTGCTGGCCGGGCTCGGCCTGGACGTCGCGCCGGGCGAGCTGCTCACGGTCGTCGGCCCGTCCGGCTGCGGCAAGTCGACACTGCTGCGCACCTTCGCGGGGCTGCTGCCCGCGCTGGACGGCCAGGTGAAGCAGGACGGCGTGCCGATCGTCCGGCCCGGCGCCGACCGGGCGCTGGTCTTCCAGGAGGACGGCCTGCTGCCGTGGCGCACGGTCCGCCGCAACGTCGAACTGCCGCTGGCGATACGGCGGGTGGGGCGCGCGGAACGCCGTACCCGGGCGGCCGACTGGCTCGAGCGCGTCGGGCTCACCGGCCGTGAGCAGGAGCTGCCGCACCGGCTGTCCGGCGGACAGCGGCAGCGCGTACAGCTGGCCCGCGCGCTGGCGGGCGAGCCGCGGGCGCTGCTGATGGACGAACCGTTCGGCGCGCTGGACGCGCAGACCCGGGCCGGGATGCAGCAGTTGCTCGTCGAGGTGCTGCGCTCGTCGCGCGCCACCGTCGTCTTCGTGACGCACGACGTGGACGAGGCGGTGTTCCTCGGCGACCGGATCGCCCTGCTGGGGACGGACGCCGAGCGCCCGGTGCGGCTCCTGGACGTCCCGCACCCGCGTGAGCGCGCCGCCCACGGCGAGCCGGGGACCGTCGCGCTGCGCCGCGAGGTCCTGCAGTCCCTCGGCAGCTGAACTCCCACCCTCCGCCGTACAGCCCCCGAACCAGCACGTGAAAGGCCCCCGATGGACATCCCCGCACTCCACGACGCCGAGGAACTCCGCTGCGACGTCCTGGTCATCGGCGGCGGCACGGCCGGCACCATGGCGGCCCTGACCGCCGCGGAGAACGGCGCGTCCGTGCTGCTGCTGGAGAAGGCGCACGTCCGGCACTCGGGCGCGCTCGCGATGGGCATGGACGGCGTCAACAACGCCGTCATCCCCGGCAGCGCGGAGCCCGACGACTACGTCGCCGAGATCACCCGCGCCAACGACGGCATCGTCAACCAGGTCACCGTCCGCCAGACCGCCATGCTCGGCTTCGCCATGGTGCAGCGCCTGGAGCGCTACGGCGTGAAGTTCGAGAAAGACGAGCACGGCGAGTACGCCGTCCGGCAGGTGCACCGGTCGGGGAAGTACGTGCTGCCGATGCCCGAGGGCAAGGACGTCAAGAAGGTCCTCTACCGGGTACTGCGGCGGCGTGAGATGCGCGAGCGGATCCGGATCGAGAACCGCGTCATGCCGGTGCGGGTGCTGACGTCCGGCGGCCGGGCGGTCGGGGCCGCCGGGTTCAACACCCGCACCGGGCAGTTCGTGACGGTCAGGGCCGGCGCGGTCATCCTGGCGACGGGCGCGTGCGGCCGGCTCGGCCTGCCGGCCAGCGGCTATCTGTACGGCACCTACGAGAACCCGACGAACGCCGGTGACGGCCACGCCATGGCGTACCACGCGGGCGCCGAACTCAGCGGGATCGAGTGCTTCCAGATCAACCCGCTCATCAAGGACTACAACGGCCCTGCCTGCGCCTACGTCGCCAATCCGTTCGGCGGCTACCAGGTCAACCGGCACGGTGAGCGCTTCGTCGACTCCGACTACTGGTCGGGCCGGATGATGTCCGAGTTCGCCCGCGAGGTCGCCTCGGAGCGCGGGCCCGTCTACCTCAAACTCAGTCACCTGCCCGAGGAGTCCCTGGCCGCGCTGGAGACGATCCTGCACACCACGGAGCGGCCGACCCGTGGCACCTTCCACGCCGGGCGCGGCCACGACTACCGCACCCACGACGTGGAGATGCACATCTCCGAGATCGGGCTGTGCGGCGGCCACTCCGCGTCCGGCGTGTGGGTCGACGAGCACGCCCGCACCACGGTCCCCGGGTTGTACGCGGCCGGCGACCTGGCCTGCGTGCCGCACAACTACATGATCGGGGCCTTCGTCTACGGCGATCTGGCGGGCGCCGACGCCGCCACCGCGCACGAGGTCTTCGAGGGCGAGCTGCCGGCCGACCAGCTGCGGGACGCGCACGAGCTCGTCTACCGGCCGCTGCGCCATCCCGAGGGCCCGCCGCAGCCGCAGGTCGAGTACAAGCTGCGCCGGTTCGTCAACGACTACGTGGCCCCGCCCAAGAGCGGCGCGCGGCTGTCGCTCGCGGTGGAGACGTTCCAGCGGATGCACGGCGACATCGAGTCGATGGGGGCCCGCACCCCGCACGAGCTGATGCGCTGCGCGGAGGTCTCGTTCATCCGCGACTGCGCGGAGATGGCGGCCCGCTCCTCGCTGGCGCGCACCGAGAGCCGCTGGGGGCTCTACCACGAGCGCACCGACCATCCCGTGCGCGACGACGCCGACTGGCTGCACCACCTCAACCTGCGCAAGGGCGCGCGCGGCGAGATGGAGTTCCTGACCCGGCCCCGTCGCCCCGTACCTCGTGCCGGTGGACGGCTTCGAGCCGGACGGCGACCGGACGGTGCGGGTGATCGGCGAGGTGCACCCGGAGCAGGTGGCCACGGCGGGGCCGCGCGACGTGGCACCGGTCGGCTCGGGCACCGAACTCTTCCGTCCGACCGGGACCGCCGGCGGCACCGCGGCGGCCGGCGCCGGGTCGCCCCGGATCCTGGACCTGCTCGCGCTGGCCGAGGACCAGCCCGGGCTGTCCGACATCGAGCCGTATCTGTCCGACCCCGATCCGGCCGTGCGGCGCACGGCGGTCACGACACTGACCGAGACGTCGCCCGACGGCACGGGACCCGCTCTGGCCCGCACGCTGGCCGACCCCGACGCGGGGGTCCGCGAGGCGGCGGCCGCGTCGCTGCTGGAGCTGGTCGAGGTGCTGCCGGGCGATGAATCCCTGCGGACACCGCTGGTGGACGCTCTGGGCGTGGACGATCCACGGGCCAGGGCCGCCGCCCTGTACGTGCTTCGGGCGCTGCGGCTGGGCGACGCGGTGTTGTTCGGCGGCACGCTGGACGACGCGGACATCGAGGTGCGGATCGAGACCGTCCGCGCCCTGCTGTCGGTCGACGCCGTCGACGTCCTGGCGCGGGCGGCCGCCGACCCCTCCCGCGAGGTGCGGGTCGCGGTGGCCAAGGGGCTGGGGACGGTCGACGGCGGGCTGCCCACGCTGAAGGGGCTGATCCAGGACGGGGACGTGCTGGTGCGGGCCGCCGCGCTGGAGGCGCTGGCGGGCGCGGGCTGCCCGCCGCCGCTGGACTCCGCGGCGGCGGCCGCCCTCGACGACCCGGCCTGGCAGGTCCGCAGGGGCGCCGCCGCCGCGCTGGGTGCCGCGGATCCCGTGCTCGCGCTGCCCGCCCTGCTGGCCGCCGTCCGCGACCCGCACGCCGACGTCCGCAAGGCCGTCGTCCTCGCGCTGCTCCCGCACGGCGGCGGCCCAGGGCCGGTCCGTGAGGCGCTGGCCGCAGCGGCGGACGACACCGACGCCGATGTCCGCGCCTACGCCCGGCGGGCCCTGGAACCGGCCGCCGGGTGAACGGACGCGCCGGGGGTCAGCCCTGCGTCAGCCCCCGGCGCTCCAGCAGCGGCTCGATCCGCGGTTCACGGCCGCGGAAGTTGCGGTAGGTGGTGAGCGCGTCCACGCTGCCGCCCTTGGAGAGCAGTTCCCGCCGGAACGTGTCGCCGTTGGCCCGGCGCATGCCGCCGTTCTCCTCGAACCAGTCGACGGTGTCGGCGTCCAGGACCTCGCTCCAGATGTAGGAGTAGTAGCCCGCGCTGTAGCCGTTCGAGAAGACGTGGGAGAAGTAGGCGGTGCGGTAGCGCGGCGGGATGGCGGGGACGGCGATCCCGGCCGCCTTCAGCGCGTCGGCCTCGAACGCCTGGGCGTCGCCGGGCTCGCTGCCGGCTCCGATCGTGTGCCACGCCCAGTCGAGCAGGGCGGCGCCGAGGTACTCGACGGTCCTGAAGCCCTGGCCGAACGTGTCGGCCTCCGCCATCCGCTCGACGAGCTCGGCGGGCATCGGCTCGCCGGTCTCGTGGTGCTTGGCGTAGTTGGCGAGCACCACGGGCCGCAGCGCCCACATCTCGTTGACCTGGGACGGGTACTCGACGAAGTCCCTGGGCACCGCGGTCCCGGCGAAGAACGGGTAGCGGACGTCGGAGAACAGCCCGTGCAACGCGTGCCCGAACTCGTGGAAGAGCGTGTTGACCTCGGCGAACGTCAGCAGCGCGGGCTCACCGGGGGCGGGCTTGGCGATGTTGAGGTTGTTCACCACGACCGGGCGGGTGCCGAACAGCCCCGACTGGCCGACCAGCGCGTTCATCCAGGCCCCGCCGCGCTTGGAGTCGCGGGCGAAGAGGTCGGCGAGGTACAGGCCCAGCGGCGTCCCGTCCTCCTCGAACACCTCGAAGACCCGGACGTCGGGGTGGTAGCCGACCAGGTCGGTGCGCTCGGTGAACCGCAGCCCGTAGACCTGCCCGGCGGCGAAGAACACCCCGTCGTGCAGGACCCGGTCCGCCTCGAAGTAGGGGCGCATGACGGCGGCGTCGAAGTCGTACCGCTCCTTGCGCACCTGCTCCGAGCGGTAGGCCCAGTCCCACGCCTCGATGGCGCCGGTGTCGCTGAGCTCTGCCAGCGCGGCGGCCTCCCGCTCCGCCATGGCGACGGCCGGCCGAACGAGCCGGTGCAGCATGCCGGTGACCGCCTCGGTGGTCCGCGCCGTCTGGTCGGCGACGACGTAGGCGGCGTGGCTGTCGTACCCGAGCAGCGCGGCCCGCTCGGCGCGGAGCTTCGCCATGCGGACGGCGAGTTCGCCGTTGCTGTCGGCGGCACGGCCCAGCGAGCGCTCCAGGAGCCGCCGGCGCACCTCGCGGTCGTCGAGGGAGGCGAGTTCCGTCTGGTTGGAGAAGTTCTTCAGGCTGATGACGTACTTGCCGTCGTGTCCGCGGGCCCGGCCGTTCTCGGCGGCGGCGGCGATGGCGTCGTCCGAGAGCCCGGCGAGGTCCTCCGGGCCGTCCAGCACCAGGGCCGCGGCGCGGGTCTCGTCGAAGACGTTCTGCTGGAAGGAGGTGGCGGCGCCGGCGAGCTCGGCGTTCAGTTCGCGCAGCCGCTGCTGGTCCTGGGCGGAGAGCTGTGCGCCGGCTCGCAGGAAAGTGGTGTGGTACCGCTCCAGCAGCCGCAACGCCTCCGCGTCCAGACCGAGTTCCGCGCGGCCCTCGTGGAGCGCGGTGATCCGGGCGAACAGCCCGGCGTCGAGGTGGATCGCGTCGCTGTGCGCGGCGAGCCGCGGATTGAGCCGCGTTTCCAGTTCCTGCACGGCCGGGTTGGTGTCGGCCGAGGACTGGTTGAAGAACACGTTTCTGACGCGCCGCAGCAGGGCCCCGGAGCGTTCCAGCGCCACGATGGTGTTCTCGAAGGTGGGCGGATCCTGGCTGCCCGCCACCGCCGCGACCTCTTCCAGCTGCTCCGCGAGACCTCGCTCGAACGCCGGGAGGTAGTGCTCGTCGCGTATCTCGGCGAACGGCGGCAGCTCGTACGGAAGCGTGCTGGGGCTGAAGAATGGATTCGTCGTCACCTGATCGACCCTACGCCGCGCCCCTGCTCATCACGGGGAACGAGGGGGATCGTCCGGACACCCCTGTCAGGCACATCCCCGACAGCCGCCGGGCGGGTTCGCGAACACGAGCCCGCCCGGCGACCGGGGACAAGGGGTACCGGTCGTACGGATCAGCCGCCGCTCTTGCGGCGGAACTCGCGCTGTCCTCCGGCTCGCCCGTGGGCACCGTGGATCTTCGAGCTGTCCGGTCCGCCGCCGGCGGCCGCGGCGCTCTTGTTGCCGCCGCGCTTGCGCTCCAGGGCTTCACGGAACTTGCGCTTGACCTCGTCCTCGGCCGGCTCGGCCGCGGCGGACGCGTCCGCAGTGTCGGGCACCTCGGTCGCCTCTTGGTCTGATGCCTCGGCAGTCATGGGGGCCTCCTGGTTTCGTTCGGTTACGGGCCAAGCCTCGCATGCCCGGCCGCGTACGACACACTGCAATACCGCCGGCGGGACGCCGGACCGCTCTCGCGAAGGACGTGTGCGATGACCTGGATGCTGTACGGCGCCACCGGATACACCGGACGCCTGATCGCCCGGCGGGCGGCGGCCCGCGGTGAACGGGTCGTCCTGGCAGGTCGCAGCATCGCCAAGGTAGCGCCGCTGGCGGCGGAACTCGGCCTCGAGCACCGGATATTCGCCCTGTCCGACCCGGTCGCGCTGCGGCGCGGCCTGGAGGGCGTCGAGGCGGTCGCCCACTGCGCGGGGCCGTTCTCGGCCACGGCCCTTCCCATGGCCCTGGCCTGCATCGAGACCGGCACGCACTATCTGGACATCACCGGCGAGATCGAGGTCTTCGAGCAGCTGCACGCCCTCGACGGGCAGGCCCGCGCCGCCGGAGTCGTCCTACTGCCGGGCGCCGGCTTCGATGTCGTGCCGACCGACTGCCTGGCCGCCACGGTCGCCGCCGCCCTGCCCGGCGCGGACCGTCTCGACCTGGCGATCCTGGTCGGCGGGACCGCCAGTCCCGGCACCGCCAAGACCGCGCTCGCGGGGCTGCTCGACGGTGGACGGGCCCGGATCAACGGCGCGATCAGCCCGGTCCCGATGGGCTGGCGACGGATCCGGGCGGCGTTCCCGTCGGGGCCGCGGATGGTCACCTCCATCCCGTGGGGTGACGTCAGCACCGCCTTCCATTCGACGGGAATCCCCAACGTCACCACCTATATGCCGCTGCCGCCGGGCGCCGCCGCCTTCAGCAAGGTGATGCGGCTGCGACCGGCGCAGGTCCTGGCCCGCGCCGCCGTCGGCGCCCTGGTGCGCGGGCCGGGCGAGAAGGCGCTGGCCGGAACGCGCTCCGAGGCCTGGGCGCGGGCCGCCGATCCGGAGGGGCGCAGCGCGCAGGCGACGCTGACCATGCCGAACAGCTACGAGCTGACGGTCGAGTCGGTTCTGCGGATCATGCCGCGGCTCTCCGGTCTGCCGCATGGGGCGCAGACGCCCTCCCGGGCCCTCGGCGCCGGCTTCATCACCGAGTTCGGCGGCGTCACGCTCACGGAGACGGGAGCCAAGCGCGGCTGGTGACGCGTGGCGGCCGCTGTCGACGGCGGCCGTGCGCACGGCTGCCGTGCGCGCCTCAGTTGCCGTGCGCGCCCAGGACGAACAGCAGCCAGATGAATCCGGCCAGCAGGTGCGCGACGACGACGTAGATCATGACCCGCAGGACCACGGCCCGTTCCTTGCGCCGCTCGGTGCCCTCGCTGGTGCGCAGCTCCGGGGCGAGCGGTTCGTGGCGCGGGCGGCCGGTGGCGCTGTTGAGGACGACGGCGCGGGCCGGGGTGGCCGTGGTGTCGGTGGCCCCGGTGCGGGCGGTGTCGTTCATGTCAGGTACTCCGCTCTCTTCGTGTCCTTCGCGTCCTGCGGGGTGATGCAGAGGTTGGCCGCCTCGCTCTGCATGAGGGTGTGCAGGAAGAGCAGGTCGACTCCGCCGGGGGAGGCGGCGGCGAGGCGGTGCGGCACGAGCGAGTCGAAGTGCGCCGCGTCGCCGGGTTCCAGCACGTGCACGTTCTCCCCCAGCGAGAGCCGCAGTCGGCCCCCGGTCACGTAGAGCCACTCCTCACCGGGATGCACGCGGACCAGTCGGTCCTGCGCCTCGGGCGGTACGTGGACCCGCAGCGCCTGCATGGCCCGGCCGGTGCCACCGGCCCGCCAGTACGTCCAGCCCCCGGCGGGCACCGGCTCCATACTGTCGGCGCGTACGATGGGGAGCGGCTCGGCGGTCGTCTCCCCCAGCAGGTCCGAGACGGTCGTGCCGTACAGCCGGGCCAGCCCCAGCAGCACCGGGAGTGACGGCTGCCGGAGCCCGGACTCCATCCGCGACAGGTGCGCGGGAGAGAGTTCGAGCCGCCGGGCGGCGGCTTCCAGGGTGAGGCCGGAACGGCGACGCTGATCCTTCAGCCGGGGTGCGAGGACCAGCGCCTGTGCGGACGAGGTGTCGGTGTCCATGCCTCAAGAGAACAGCACCGTTGCCTCACTGGCAAACAATTTGCCTCAGAGGCAAGCCGCATCGATTCCCTGTCGGCCCCGTCCGGAATCAGGTCTGCCGCTCGGGCGCGTAGCCCTCCGCGTCCAGCCCGAAGGTCCAGGCGACGCCCTCCCGGGCGGTCGTGGTCGCCGGCGGGACCCGCAGCCAGTACGTCCGGTGCGTGCCGTCCGGCTCCGGGGTGGAATTGACCACCTCGACCATCGCCACCGACTCGTCGTCGGCCAGGTCGATGCGCCACAGGATCCCGGTCTCGTCGCGGGCCAGCGGCCGGGCTCCGGACTCCGCCAGATAGCGGTCGTACCCGTAGTACTCCAGCATCACGCGGCGCAGCTCGGCGTTCTCCTCCGTCCGTATCCGGTCCGGGGTGAGGCCCGCGAGGCCGGCGAGGAACGCGGCCGGCACCGGCATCCCGCGCCAGGCGTACAGCGCGAACCCGTCGGGGAAGGTGAGGGCGGGCCCGTCGCCCCGGTCCAGCCGGCCCGCCTCGTCCCGGTGCAGTTCCACCGGCCGCTCCGCTATCACCACGACCCGCTCGTACGGCCACCACCACCCGGCGTTGCGGGCCACCGCCGAGACGCCTTCCAGCGTGCCGGCCTCGTCGTCGAACGCGGCCAGCCAGGCCGCGTCCTGCTGCCCGAGCACCGCGTCCAGCAGCACCAGACGGACGGCGGCCGCGTCCTCGGGCTCCTCGGCGAGTGCCTCCACCACCCCGGTACGGATACGGTCGGCCAGCGAAGCCGTCGCGTCCCACAACTGGCCGCCGGTCAGCGCCCACCGCTCGGCCCAGCCCACGGGGCCGAGCGCGGTGTGGCGGCGCTGCCGCTCCGCGGCCCACGGCCGGGTCCGCACCGCGTCCCGCACACAGCGCCCCGTCTCACCCTGCGCCACCATTCGCATCGCGGTCGCGGCGGCCTCCAGCGGCGAACCGGTCCATATGACGCGCTCCGGGGCCGGCAGCCCGGCCTGCCAGTACGCGAGCTGTATCCCCGCCTCTGCCGCCGCGCGGTCCGCCGCCCCGGTCTCCGCCGCGACCGCCCGCCACCGCGCCGTCGTCTCCAGTGCCGTCGTCATCGCGTCCGCCCCCGCCCCTCGTCCTCGGTCACTTGCTCTTCCCCCCGCCGGTCGCGCTCCGCCGCCCCGCTCACCGTCAGTCCGCCACGACGCGGACGGCACCCGGCACGTACTCGCGCTGTCGCACCACCCGGAACCAGCCCTTGGGCAGCGGTATGGCCGCGTGCTCCTCGTGCACCACCCGCCCGCCGTCCGGGAGATGGAGGAACGCGTCACCGAACGGGCCCGGCTCGCGGACCAGGGTGCCGGGTCCGACCACCGCGTGCGCGTGACCGGTCACCTCGCCGAGCGCGAGCACCAGCCGCCCCCGTCCGTCGCGCGGCTGGCGCGCCAACGCCTCCACCCCGCGCGGCACTTCGTCCGCTCCCAACGGCATGATCAACACGTCCCCCTGCCGGTACACGGCACTCTCCCCTCCGCCGTCCGCACCCTGCGGCCGCCGATGTCCGAAAGCTACGCCGCCGGTCTGACAACGCCCGCCGACCGTGTTGTCAGTGCGGCTTGGTAGAACTCTTCTCAGATCAGCCGTCGGACCAGCCCGCCCGTGTCAGGAGACCCGCTTCATGTCAGCCGTAGAGCATCTGCAGGAGTTGCACGGCCTCCCCGCCTTCGACTTCCCCGGGCCGGACAGCAAGGACGAGCTGCCCGCACCGGACGCCGTCGCCTGGCGGCTCACCGCGGACCCCTACGACGACGACTCCGACGAGGAGTTCGGGGATGTCTGGGACCGGTTCCTGGACACGGTCGACCCCTCGCGCGTGCGGGCGATCATCATCGGGCAGTGGGGCGAGGCCTACGAGGACGACTCGACCGGCATCGTCGAGGACCTCGTCGACGCCAAGGACCGGCTGACCGCGCTGGAGGCCGTCTTCATCGGCGACCTGGAGCAGGAGCAGGCGGAGATCTCCTGGATCGAGCAGTCCGACGTCACCCCCGTCCTGGCCGCCTACCCGGAGTTGCGGGAGTTCGGCGTCCGCGGTGGCACCGGCCTGGAGTTCCCCGCGGTGCGGCACGAGCACCTGCGCACCCTGACGTTCGAGGCCGGCGGCCTGCCCGCCGAGGTCGTCCGCGGTGTCGCGGCGAGCGAGCTGCCCGCGCTGGAGTACCTGGAACTGTGGCTCGGCGTCGAGGAGTACAGCGGCACCGCCACCGTCGCCGATCTCGCCCCGATACTCGCCGGCGGCCGCTTCCCCGCTCTGCACCACCTGGGCCTGCGCAACAGCGAGATCCAGGACGAGATCGCCGCCGCGGTCGCCGCCGCCCCGGTGGTGGCCCGGCTCACCTCCCTGGACCTGTCCCTCGGTGTCCTGACCGACGAGGGCGCCACCGCGCTCCTGGAGGGCCAGCCCCTCACCCATCTGCAGTGGCTCGACCTGCACCACCACTTCGTCAGTGACCCGATCGCCCAGCGCCTGCAGGACACGCTGGTGCCTGCCGGGGTCGAGGTCGACCTGTCGGAACCGGGCCGGAGCTGGGACAACGACGGTGTCGTGCACCGCTTCACGGCGGTGGCGGAATGAGGGACTCCTTCGCCGGGCTTCCGGTGCACACTGTGACGCACCCGGTGGGCCCCGCGTCCGAACTCCCCGCCGCCGGCGACGTCGCCTGGGGACTGGAATGCGGCTACGGCAGTGACATCACCTTCCCGGACCTGTGGCGCGTGTTCCTGGACACGGTCGAAGCCGAGCGCGTCACGGCGCTGGTGATCGGCGCCTGGTGGGACAGGGACTACACGAGCCTGCGCCCGATCGTGGATCTGATCGTCTCCGACGCGTCCCGGCTGCCCGGCCTGCGCGCGCTGTTCCTCGCCGATGTGGAGGGCGAGTCCTGCGAGATCTCCTGGCTGTTGATGACCGACATCACCCCCATTCTGGAGGCTTTCCCGCTCCTGGAGGAGCTGGGAGTCCGCGGCGGCAACACCCGGGACGACGCCCTGGTCCTGGCACCGGTGCGGCACACCGCGCTGCGCGTACTGCGGTTCGAGTCCGGCGGCCTGCCGGCCGGCGTCGTGCGCGCCGTCGCCGCGAGCGATCTCCCCGCCCTGGAACACGTGGAGTTGTGGCTGGGCGTCGACGAGTACGGCGGGGATTCCACGGTCGCCGACCTCGCCCCGATCCTGGCCGGCGCCCGCTTCCCGGCCCTGCGCCATCTGGGCCTGCAGAACAGCGAGTTGCAGAACGAGATCGCCGCGGCCGTGGCCACCGCCCCGGTCGTCGCCCAGCTCACCTCGCTCGACCTCTCGATGGGCGTGCTCGCCGACGAGGGCGCCGCCGCCCTGCTCGCCGGGCAGCCGCTCACCCATCTCGCCCGGCTCGACCTGAGTCACCACTATCTGAGCGACGCGTTCATGGAGCGGATCAGCGCCGAGCTGGGCGCCGCCGGAGTCGTCGTCGACGTCTCCGGGCAGGAGAGCGCCGAAGTGGACGAGGACGAGGAGTGGCGCTATGTCGCCGTCTCCGAGTAGCCGCGCCGTCCGCTTCGCCGTCGTCGGCAATCCCGGCAACCGCCGGGTGACGATGTTCGCCGACGCCGTCCTCGCGGCGGGGCTCCCCGCGCCCCGGATCGTGGCCTGGCGCGATGTGCTGCGCGGAGCGTACGGGTTCACCCCGGGCGAGCTCGTGCGCGTGGACTCCCCCGGCGAGGACCCGGAGGTCGACCGGGCGCTGCGCGGCGGCGGTGATCCGACCCGCGTCGAGGGCAGCGCCCTGTGGTACCGGCGGTTCACCGACGCGGTCCAGCAGGTCGCGCGGGCCGCGGCGGAGGTGGGGGCGACGCTGCTCGACGATCCGCAGGACATCGCCGTACTGTTCGACAAACGGCGCTGCCACGCGCGGCTGCTGGCGGCCGGTGTGCACGTACCGCCGGCGCTCACCGGGCCCGTGCACGGCTGGGACGACCTCAGGGAGCAGTTGCGGGCGGCGCGCATGCCGCGCGCGTTCGTCAAGCCCGCGCACGGCTCGTCCGCGGCAGGGGTGGTGGCCCTGGAGTTCGGCGGGCCCGGCCGGCTCAGGGCCACCACCTCGGTCGAGAGGACCGCCGACGGGCGGCTGTTCAACTCGCTGCGTGTCCGGCGCTACGAGGACGAACGCGAGGTCGCCGCCCTGGTGGACACACTGGCCGGGGACGGGCTGCATGTGGAGCGCTGGCTGCCCAAGGCCGCCCAGCACGGCCGGGCCGCTGACCTGCGGGTCGTCGTGGTGGGTGGCAGGGCGACCCACGCGGTGGTGCGCACCAGCCGCTCCCCGATGACCAATCTCCATCTCGGCGGCTCCCGCGGGGACCTGGCCGCGGCGCGCGCCGCCACCGAAGCGGCCGGACTCGGCTGGGAAGCGCTCACGGGGATCAGTGAGCAGGCCGCGGCCTGCTTCCCCGGGACGCTCTGCGTCGGCGTCGACGTGCTGCCCGGCACCGGCTGGCGGCGCTTCGCGGTCGGCGAGGTCAACGCCTTCGGCGACCTGCTGCCGCGCCTGACGGGTCTGCCCGGCAGCGGCGCCGAGGAGCAGGACACCTACGCCGCCCAGGTCACCGCCGTCCTACGCAGGGAGCGCCACCGTGCCACCTCCGCAGCGTGAGCAGTTGGAGACGCTCGAGATGAACGAGATCGTGGGCAGTCACGACCTGTTGCTCGTCACCCTGGACACGCTGCGCTACGACGTGGCCCAGGAGCTGGCGGCCGCGGGCCGGATACCGCATCTCGCCGCCCACCTGCCGGCCGGTGGCTGGGAGCGGCGCCATGCGCCGGGCAGCTTCACCTACGCCTCGCACCAGGCGATCTTCGCCGGATTCCTGCCGACGCCGGCCACCCCGGGACCGCACCCGCGGCTCTTCGCGGCCCGCTTCGCCGGCAGTGAGACGACGGCGGACGGCACCTACGTCTTCGACACACCGGACCTGGTGTCCGGCCTCGCGGCGGCCGGGTATCGGACGGTGTGCATCGGCGGCGTCGGGTTCTTCAACCGGCAGGCGCCGCTGGGTTCCGTGCTGCCCGGCATGTTCCAGGAGAGCCACTGGGAGCCGGAGTTCGGCGTGCCCTCCCCCACCTCCTTCGAGGCGCAGATCGCCCGCGCCGAGCAGGTGGTCGCCGGGCTCCCCGACGAGCAGCGGCTCTTCCTCTTCGTGAACGTCTCGGCATTGCACCAGCCCAACTGGTTCCATCTGCCCGGTGCCACCCGCGAGGCGGGCGACTCCCGCGAGACGCACGCGGCCGCGCTGGAGTACGTGGACCGGCACATCGGCCGGCTCTTCGCGGCGGCGAGCAGCCGCCGGCCCTGCTTCGCGATCGTCTGCTCCGACCACGGCACCACGTACGGCGACGACGGCTTCACCGGCCACCGGCTCGGCCATGAGGCCGTCTGGACGGTCCCCTACGCCCACTTCTTCCTTGAGGCCGAGGCACAGCGATGAACACGCCGACCCCGCGCACCACGACGATCAAGCCGGCGGCCACCACCGGCGCCCGCCCCTACGAGAGTTACGTCTACGCCTATCCGCACAAGACCGCGTACCGCGCACTGGAGCCCCGCCCGGCGCTGCGTGACCTGTGGGCGGGCGAACCGGTGGGCGCGCTCTCCCTCTACGCCCACATACCGTTCTGCGAAGTGCGGTGTGGCTTCTGCAACCTCTTCACCCGGATCGGCGCTCCCGAAGGGCTGACCACCGCCTATCTCGACGCGCTGGAGCGCCAGGCGGGCGCGGCCCGCGAAGCGCTCGAAGCGTCCGGCGGCGCACCCCGCTTCGCGGCGGCGGCCTTCGGCGGCGGAACGCCGACGTTCCTCACCGCCGCCGAGCTGGAGCGGCTCTGCGACATCGCGGAGCTGCGCATGGGCGCCGATCTGCGGGCGATCCCGCTGTCGGTCGAGGCGTCGCCCGCCACGGCGACCGCCGACCGGCTGGCGGTCCTCGCCGACCGCGGCACCACCCGCCTCAGCCTCGGGGTGCAGAGCTTCGACGACTCCGAGGCGCGTGCGGCGGTCCGCCCGCAGCGGCGCGCCGAGGTCGAGGCAGCCCTGTCCCGGATCCGCGACGCCCGCATCCCCGTCCTCAACATCGACCTGATCTACGGCATCGACGGCCAGACCGAGCGCAGCTGGCAGCGGTCCCTGGACGCCGCCCTGGCCTGGGAGCCGGAGGAGCTGTACCTCTACCCGCTCTACGTCCGCCCGCTGACCGGCCTCGGCCGCCTCCATACGAACGCCGATCCGGCGGGAGCCGGCGCGGTGTGGGACGAGCAGCGGCTGCACCTGTACCGGTTCGGCCGCGACCATCTCCTGGCCCAGGGCTATGAGCAGGTGTCGATGCGGATGTTCCGCCGCCTGGGCGCACCCGCCACCGGCGGGGAGGACTACGCGTGCCAGACCGACGGAATGATCGGCCTCGGCTGCGGCGCCCGCTCGTACACCTCCGCGCTGCACTACTCCTTCGACTACGCGGTCGGCATGAGCGAGATCCGGTCGATCATCGACGACTACATCGCGCGCCCCGCCCGGGAGTTCGCGTTCGCCGACGTCGGCCGGTGGATGGACGGCGACGAGCCCCGTCGTCGCCATCTGCTGCAGTCGCTGCTCCAGGCAGCGGGCATGCCGGTGGCGGAGTACCGGGCCCGTTTCGGAACCGCGCCCGAGCAGGACTTCCCCGTCGTGCTCCGCCGCTTCGCCGAGGCGGGCCGGCTGGACACGACGGCCGGCCCCGAGCGGCTGCGGCTGTCCGCGGAAGGTCTGGCGCACTCCGACGCGGTCGGCCCGGCCCTGTTCTCGGACCCCGTCCGCGCCCTCATGGCCGGGTACGACGCGAAGTGAGCACTCCCCCGGACCATCCCGGCCTGGACCTGTCGATCCTCTACCGCGGCCCGCTCGCGAGCTGCGACTACGACTGCCCCTACTGCCCGTTCGCCAAGCGGCGCGACAGCCGCGAGCAGCTGCGTGCCGACCGCGCCGCCCTGGAGCGGTTCGCCGGCTGGGCCGCCGGGCAGACAACCGACCGGCTGTCGCTGCTGTTCACGCCCTGGGGCGAGGGCCTGGTGCGCTCCTGGTACCGGCGCACCCTCACGGAGCTGAGCCAGCTGCCGCACATCCGGCGGGTGGCGATCCAGACCAACCTCAGCTGCCGCACCGACTGGCTCGAAGAGGCCGACCCCGGCACGCTCGCCCTGTGGTGCACGTACCACCCCGGCCAGACCCCGTACGAAAGGTTCCTCGCCAAGTGCCGTGACCTGGCTGACCGCTCGGTCCGGTTCAGCGTGGGCGTCGTGGGCCTGCCCGCGCACCTCAACGAGGCCCGGAGGCTGCGCGCCGACCTCCCCGACCACGTCTACCTGTGGATCAACGCGGCCGAGGGCCATACGTACACTGACGCCGAGGCGGACGCCTGGACGGCCGTCGACCCGCTCTTTCCCTACAGCCGTCACCCGCACCACAGCGCGGGGCTGCCCTGCCGCACCGGGGAGTCGGTGATCTCGGTCGACGGCGAAGGCACCGTCCGGCGCTGCCACTTCGTCCCCGCCGAGCTGGGCAACCTCTATGACGGCTCGTACCGCCGGGCGCTGCGGCCGCGTGCGTGCCCGCTCGCCGTCTGCGACTGCCACATCGGCTACGTACATCTGGAGTCGCTACCGCTGTACGACACCTTCGCGGGCGGCGTGCTGGAACGGATCCCCGCGCCCGGCGGACCGCTCGGCCCGATCCCCGTCCCTGTTCAGCTCTTGCGGCCGACGCCGCCGTAGAAGCCGACCCGGCTGACCTCCTCGGCCGTCGGGGCAGTGCCGTCGGGCCGCCACATCGGGACCTGCACCAGACCGGGTTCGATGAGGTCGAACCCGTCGAAGAGCGGCTCGATGTCGACGCGCCGACGCACGTTCAGCGTGGCGCTGGCCTTCTCATAGATCTTGCTGACCTCGGGGAAGCTACCGCCGTGGAAGTCCGCCGTGGCGTGCGACATCACCAGATAGCTGCCCGCCGGCAGCGCGTCGCGCAGCGTGGCCACGATGCCGGCCGGGTCTTCCCCGTCGGTGACGAAGTGGAGGACGGCGATGAGCAGGACGGCGACCGGCTGGTCGAAGTCGATCAGTTTGCCGATCGTCGGGTGGTCCAGGATGGTGCGCGGCCTGCGCACGTCGGCGAGGAAGAACTCGGTGCTCCCGCTGCCGGTCATGCGGGCGCCGGCGTGCGTGGCCACGATCGGGTCGTTGTCGACGTACGCCACCCGCACGTCGGGGGAGACCGCCTGCGCCACCTCGTGGGTGTTGGGCGAGGTGGGGATGCCGGTGCCGATGTCGATGATCTGGCGGATGCCCGCCTCCGCCAGGAAGCGGACGCTCCGGTGCAGGAAGTCGCGGTTGGCGCGCGCCCCGGGGATGATGTCGGGGAGGACGTCGATGACCCGCTGAGCGGCGGTCCGGTCGACCTCGTAGTTGTCCCAGCCGCCCAGGTAGAAGTCGTACATGCGGGCCGGGTGCGGGATGCTGGTGTCTATCGCGTCGGCGGGAAATCCCTGGTCGGTCATGCCGTCCTCCGGTTCGGTTCTCTGTGCTCGGCTGCGACGGCAGCGTCGGCGGTTTCAGCAGCGGCGGTACGAACGGTCCTCACAGCAGGAAGTCCGCCGCACCGGCCTTCGCGCCCTGGATGAACGTGGTGATCTCGAGATTGGTGTAGATCAGTGCCGGGCCGTCGGGGTCGGTGGACTGACGCAGCGCCACCCGGCCGTCGTTCAGCTTCTTGGCCTCGACGCAACTGCCGCCGTTGCCGCCGCTCCACGGCTTGCTCCAGCCCTCGCGACCGAGGTCCTTGGCGGGCATGCCGTTGTATATGCGACCCATGGGTCAGATCTCCTTGCGAATGCCACCGAGGATGGCCTTGGTGCTCTGTGCCGGCGCGGCCTGCGCGCACATCCGGTCCAGCGCCTCCAGGAAGGCCGACACGTCGTCGCGTTCGTCGAAGTACGCACCGCCGATCAGGCTCTCCGTGTAGGCGATGTCCGGGAGTTCCTGGATCTCGAAGCGGAAGATGTGGAAGGGCCCGTACATCGCGGGGTGCGGGCCCGCCGTGAACGGCATGACCTGGAGCCGGACGTTGGGCATCGCGGTGACCTCGGCCAGGTGAGCGATCTGGGCACGCATGACGTCGACGCCGCCGATGGGGCGGCGCAGCACCGTTTCGTCCATCACGACCCACAGCAGGGGCGCCTTCTCCCCCGTGAGCAGCGCCTGCCGCTCCAGGCGCAGGGCCACCAGGCGGTCGATCTCCTCGACGGAGGCGTGCGGCAGCCCGGCCCACAGCACCGCGCGCGCGTACTCCTCGGTCTGCAGGAGACCGGGTACGTAGTGCGGTTCGTAGGCGCGGATGATGCTGGCCTCGCCCTCCAGACTGACGAAGGCGCTGAACCATTCCGGCAGGACGTCACGGAAGCGGTGCCACCAGCCGGGCCGGTTCGCCTCGCGCGCGAGCGCGAGGAAGCCGCTGACCTCGCTGGGAGAGGTGACTCCGTAGGTCAGCAGCAGCTTCTCGACGTAGGGCGGTTTCAGGCCGACCTCGGCCTTCTCCATCCTGCGGATCGTGGCATGAGTGACATCGAGGGCCAGACCAGCCTGCTCGTAGGAGAGGCCCGCCTTCTCCCGGAGGTCCTGGAGCCGTTTGCCGAGCACCACCCGCAGTACGGTCGGGGCGCCTCCCGGCCGTGCTTCCGCCACGAGTCTCCTCCTCCAACTTCCTACGGTGGTACGCAGTGTGCCATGCCGTCAGTGGACCGAACAGACCGTACTGGTGATTGTGTAATTTACAGATCGGACCTTGCTATGTGTTCTGTGTGACCTCATAGTTGCGGAGTGGCTGCTTCCCAAGACGCTCTCCGGGTAGCGCGGCATGACGGCCCGACCCATCCCGGCCGCCATGACGTCTTCCGGCTTCCCGCGCAGAACGCCTCCGTGGCGGATGCGCGCGGACGTGTCCGCGCGTGCCTGCGCGAATGGGGGGTGGATCTCGAAGCCACCGACGACGCGGGGCTGGTGGTGACGGAGCTGTTCACCAACGCCGTCCGCCACACCGACAGCGAGAAGATCACCTGCTCGCTGCTGGCCCTCGGCCGGGTGCTGCGGGTGGAGGTCACCGACCAGGGGCACGGGCCGACCGAGCCGCGCACCCGCACCGCCGACGTGGACGAGGAGTGCGGGCGCGGACTGCTGCTCGTCAGCGTCCTGGCGCAGTCCTGGGGGGTGGGCCCGGCCGAGGACGGCGAGGGGCGCGTCGTCTGGGCCGAACTGCTCTGCGCTCCCACCCGCCGCCACCGCTGACCGTCCCCGCAACCGACGACGGCCGATGACGGCCGCCGCCGAGGGTGCCTACAGCGGCAGCAGGTCCGGGCGCTTGGGCTCGACGTGGTCGCCCGAGGACTCGCCGCGCAGCCGCCGGCCGATCCACGGCACCAGGTGTTCGCGGGCCCAGTGGATGTTGTCCCGCCGCACCTCGCCCGGGGCCCGCACCGGTGCCGGCTCCCACACCTGCTCGGGATCGGCGCACACGGGCAGTCCGAGCACCTGCGCCGCACGCAGCGCGACCAGGGTGTGCCCCTCCGGGGACAGGTGTAGCCGGTCGCCGCTCCACGCCCGCCGGTCCTGCACCGACCGCAGCGACCACAGGTCGAGCACCGGGCAGTCGTTGCGGTCCGCGATCGACCGGACGTGCGCCGTGTAGGTCGCGATCTTGCCGCGCAGATGGCGCAGTACCGGGACGTCACGGGTGTCGAAGCCGGTGCAGATCAGCACCGTGCCGACCGCGGAGGTGAGGTCGGCGACCGCCGCCTCCAGCCGCTCGGCCACATCGTCCGGGTCGCTGCCCGGCCGGAGGATGTCATTGCCGCCCGCGCAGAAGGTCACCAGGTCCGGCGCGAGCTCCCTGGCGCGCGGTACCTGCTCGGCCACGATCTGGTCGAGCAGCCGGCCGCGCACGGCGAGGTTGGCATAGCGGAAGTCGTTCTCTGGGCGCCGATCGGCGAGTTGTACGGCCAGGCGGTCGGCCCAGCCGACGAACGCGCCGTCCGGACCCGGGTCGCCGACGCCCTCGGTGAAGCTGTCCCCCACCGCGGTGTACGACCCGATCGCGCCACTGTTGTTTGATTTCGAATCGTCAGCCACGTCAGCCCATACTTCACCTCGCGAAGTGGCCTACGCCACCGTAACCGGGGGTTGACATGGCGTGATTTAGAACACCAGGTCACATCCTGCAGAGGCGGAATACGGCGGCGTCCAGGTCTCCCACCAGCCCGGTCCGCAGTCCGCGGGTGGCCAGGACGGCGCCCCGGTGCACGGTGCCGGTGGCGGGATCCCGGTACTCTGCCGCCGGGTCGAGCCCGCGCAGCCGCAGCGGCGGCTGGGGTTCACCGAAGGACTGGGCGGGCAGCCACGCCAGGACGACCGTCTCGTCGCCGCGCACGTACTGGACGGCACTGAGGCCGCCGTCACCGGGTGGGCGCAGCCGGTACAGGTCCCCGTACTGCACGACGGGCCGGATCGTCTTGTACAGCTCGATCCACTCCGCGGCCTCGGCCAGTTCCGCCGCGCTCCACGCCGTCAGGTCGCCGCCGACGCCGAGGACCCCGGCCATGGCGCTCACGAAGCGGAAGCGCAGGCTGCTGACCCGGTGGTTGAGCATGGTGCCGGGGCTGTCGGTGACCCAGGCGGCCATCACCCGGGCGGGGTGCAGCTGACTGAATCCGTGCTGGATCGGCAGCCGGTCCAGCGGATCGGTGTTGTCCGAGGTCCACACCTGGTCGGTGCGGGAGAGGATCCCGAGGTCCACGCGTCCGCCGCCGCCCGAGCAGGATTCGAAGGCGACGGCCGGGTGGGCGGCCCGCAGCCGGTCGAGCAGGTCGTACAGCCCGTGCACGTGGTCGGTCCACAGCCGCTGCGGGTACGGCTCACCGGGCCATCCGGCGTCGGTGAAGCACCGGTTGAAGTCCCACTTCACGTAGTCGACGGGCGCGCTGTGCAGCAACGCGTCCAACTGCTCCCAGAGGTACTCGCGGACGTCCGGGCGGGCGAGGTTGAGGACGAGCTGGTTGCGGAACTCGGTGCGCCGCCGTCCCGTCTGGTGCTGCACCCAGTCGGGGTGCGCGCGGTACAGGTCGCTGTCGGCGTTGACCATCTCCGGCTCCACCCAGATGCCGAAGCGCATGCCGAGGGCGTGCACGTCGTCGGCGAGCGGCTTGAGTCCGTTCGGGAACCGCTCGGGGTTGGCGGTCCAGTCGCCCAGTCCCGCGCGGTCGCCGGTCCGCGCGCCGAACCAGCCGTCGTCGACGACGAACAGTTCGACGCCCAACGCCGCTGCCTGGCCCGCGAGTTCGCGCTGTTGCTCCTCGTTCACGTCGAAGCCGGTCGCCTCCCACGAGTTGTAGAGCACCGGACGCGGCTGCTCGGCGTCGGGGATCACGTGGGCCAACTGGTACGCGTGCCAGGCGCGGCTCGCGGCCCCGAAGCCGCCGTCGCTCCAGAGTCCGGCGAAGACCGGGGTGGTGAAGGACTCCCCCGGCCCCAGCACCAGCAGTCCCGCGTCATCGTGCCCGACGCCGCCGACGGCCTGCACCCGGCCGTCGGGCAGCTGCTGCACGGCGATGCGCCAGGAGCCGGACCACGCGAGCGCGGCCGTCCACACTTCGCCGTGCTCCTCACCCGCGTCGCCCGCGTCGAGGCCGATCCACGGCAGGTGGTGGTGGCCGGTGTGGCCGCGCCTACTGCCGATCACCTTCTCGCCCGCGGTGAGCCCGGTCCTGGCCAGCCGGGTCTCGGCCGCCCAGCGGCCGTGCAGGTGCGACAGCCGCCACGCGTCGCGTTCCGGCAGGGTCCAGGCCGCGGAATCGGCACGCAGCAGCTCCACGGGGCCGGTGTGACCGTTGGCGACGTGGGTGGCGGTGGCCCAGCGCTCGATGACGTCGGAGCCCGCACGGACGCGGTAGTGCAGCGTCAGGTCGAGATGGTGGACGGAGTCGTGGAAGTGCAGCCGCAGCTCGTCCTCCTCGGTCTCGGCCTCCTCGAAGCACCATTCGGTGCCGCGCGCCGTGGCGTCGCGCACCGACAGGGCGGGCCGCACGAAGCGCGGGCCGCCCTCGACGGGGTACTCCTCGTGACCGTCGAGCGGGGACTCGAACGGCCGTCCCTCGGGAAGCGGCTCCGCGGCCAGCGCCTCGGCGTCGGCGAGCCGGATCCGGGCGCCCCAGTGCAGATGGAGCAGCTCGTCGCGCTCGGTCAGCCGTACGGCGTAGCTGCTGCCGGGGCCCGAGATCAGCCACAGCCGCCCGCCCCCACCCGTCTCAATCATCAGAACTCCCCTATTCCGATCACGTCCGAACATCGTCACGCGTGTGGGACCCGAAGGCAATGCCGACGCAACGACATACCGGCCGGTACGTCGTCGGGTGCGGTGTCGTATCGTCGGCTGAGGTTCAGCCCCGAGCTCTGAGCCGTGACCCGAAGGAGCGCCGGTGACCCAGCAGCTGCCGAAGACCCCCGCCACCGACACCGAGACGGTTTCCGGCGCCGCGAGGGGCGCCGCGACCGGCGCGGAGCCGGCACTGACCGGTGTCCGGAACTTCCGCGACGTGGGCGGTCTCCAGGCCGCGGACGGGCGCCGGGTCAGGCCGGGGAAGCTGTTCCGCAGCGGCCACCTCGCCCACACCACCGACCAGGACGCGGCCTTCCTGGCCACCCTCGGCCTGCACACGATCTTCGACTTCCGCAACTCCGACGACATCAAGCTGGAGGGCCCCGACGTCGAGCTGCCGGGCGTCCGCAACGTCAACATGCCGCTGAGCGACCCCGCCCACGGCGCCGACTTCTGGCACACCGTGCGCGACGGCGACCTGACCGCGCTGCGCGACGCCCTCGGCGACGGCAAGGGCGCCCAGCGCATGGTCACCGCCTACCGGCAGCTCATCCTGGACCGCACGGCCCAGCACAGCCGCATGCTCGAGCTGCTCGCGGAGGAGCCGGCCGTCCCGGCCCTGCTGCACTGCGCCGCGGGCAAGGACCGGGCCGGCACGTCGATGGCCATCATCCTGCTCGCCCTCGGCGTGGACCGCGCGGCCATCGAGGCCGACTACCTCGAGAGCAACGCGGCCCACCGCCGCTACAAGGTCCAGCGGGGCGACGGCGCGACCGGCGCCGCCATCGACCCGGAGATCATGCAGCTCCTCAGCCCGCTCTTCGAGGCCCGCCTCGAGTACCTCACCGCCGCCTTCGACACCATCGAAGAGCGCTGGGGCTCCGTCGACCGCTACCTGTCGGAGGGACTGGGCTGTACGGAGGAGCGGCGCGCGCGACTGCGCGAGCTGCTCCTCACGGACGACTGAGACGACGACCGGGACACGGCCGCCGGGTCACCAGCCCCACCGCCCGCGGGCCGCGTCGTGCGGGTCGGTGACCCAGCCCGCGGTCAGCACCAGCCCGGTGGCGCGGTGCACGGCGAGGAAGCCGAAGGGGCGGTCGAACGTCACGGTGACGAACTTCGCCTTGTCCTGCGGCACCCCGGCGGCGGCCATGGAGAAGGCGGTCACGGCCGCGGCGACGAAACCCTCCGCGCTGAAGGACGCCGTGATCGACTGCCGCGCGCCCCCTACCGCCAGCGGCGCGTCGCTGACGCCCGGGAAGTGACCGTGATCCGTGTCCCGAGCGGCTTCGAGGCCGAACAGCTCCGCGCGCTCCAGCAGGTCATGGTCGTCGCTGACGGTGAAGGCCGCGGTCGCCGTGTGCAGTTGCGGCTCGGAGTCGAAGCTCGTGACCTCCGCGACCGCGACGCCGGGCCCCGGCGTCCCCTCGGCCAGCCGGCCGCCGGGCAGCACCTCGTACGCCCCGGCCAGCACCTCGGTGCCCGCCCGGAGAACGTCACCGGCCGCGGCGGTCTCCTCGCCGAGCAGCAGCCGGACGTCGATGCCGTTCGAGCCCTGGACGTCCAGGACGGTGAGCGCTCCCACGGACGTCTGCGCGACGCCCAGCAGGTTCAGATCGGAGCCGGAGCGCCTGAGTCCGGCGACCTTGCGCCCCACCCAGGGGCCGCGCCGCGGCTCCAGAGTGGACGCCCAGAACGGCTCCTGCCACCTGGTCTGCACACACAGCGCGCTCGCGAGCGCCATGCGCGTCCTGTCGTCCAGGGCGACGGGCATCTCCTTGATGAGACCGCCGGTGTTGCGGACGGCCCAGCCGTCGAGCTCCTTGCGGTCCACGGCCGGGTCGCCGGTCAGGCGGCCGGAGACGGCGGGCGGCAGGCGCTCCAGCCAGTCGCCGCGCAGCGGCACCTCCCGCTTCGTCCAGACGCCCAGCGCCGCGTCGATGCCGTCGGCCCCGCCGAGTTCCTCCAGCAGCGCGCGGCCGTGCTCGATCGCGTCGTCCGCGGGCACCCCCAGCGCCCGCTCCAGCTCGTCGCGGGCGGGTCCGTCCGCCGCGCCGCCGAGGAAGGCCAACAGCGGCCAGACGCCGACCGCACTGAACGCGGTGCCCTTACCCGGGGGGACCGCCGCACCCGTCCATCGCGCCGTCAACGCGTTGACCGCCCGCACCGTCGCCGTGTCCACCCCTGGCCACCCCGTCCTCACCGATTGGCGACCGCCTGCTTGACCAGCGTCCGCCCGAAGTCCCACATCAACCCGCCGCCGCCGTGCGCGTCGTCCATCACGGCGGTGAACGCTTCGACGAACCGGTCCACGTCCGACTCGTCGATGATCAGCGGCGGGATCAGCTTAATGACTTCGAGGTGGTCGCCGGAGACCTGAGTCAGAATCCGGTGCCTCTGCAGCAGCGGCACCACCACCATCTGCGCGAACAGGCCCTTGCGGGCGGCCTGGAGCATCGCCCAGCGGCTGCGCAACCCCAGAGAGGTCGGCCTGCCGAACTCGATCCCGATCATCAGCCCGCGCCCGCGCACCTCGCGCAGCAGCTCGTAGCGGTCGACGAGGGCGGCCAGTCGGGTGCGCAACAGGTCGCCGGTGTGCCGGGCGTTGGCGACGACGCCCTCGTCGTCCATGACGGACAGCGTCGCCAGACCGGCCGCCATCGCCTGGGCGTTGGAGCCGAAGCTGGCGGAGTGCACCAGGACCCGGTCCATCGAGGAGTAGACCTTCTTGAAGATCCATTCCTTGCCGAGCGTCGCGCTGACCGGAACGTAGCCGCCCGACAGCGCCTTCGAGACGCACAGCAGATCGGGTTCGACCCCGGCCTCGTGCTGATAGGCGTAGAAGTCGCCGGTCCGTCCGAGGCCGGTCTGCACCTCGTCGGCGATCAGCAGCGCCTTGTGCCGGTGCAGCAGTTCCTGCGCGGCGCGCAGATAGCCCGGCGGGGTCTCGTGGACGCCCTTGCCCTGGATGGGCTCCACGATCAGCCCCGCCACGTCGCCGCGCTTCAACTCCCTTTCCAGCGCGTCCAGATCGCCGAGCGGAATGGCGGTGTCGGGCAGCAGCGGGGCGAAACCGTCGCGGAAGCCGTCCTCGCCGTTGACGGACAGCGACCCCGTCGTCAGCCCGTGGAACGCGTGCGCGCAGTACAGGATCCGCGGTTTGCCGGTGGCGTAGCGGGCGAACTTCAGCGCCGTCTCGACGGCCTCGGTGCCGCTGTTGCCGAAGAACACCCGGTCCAGGTGCGGGCTGTGGGTGAGCAACTTCTCGGCGAGCAGTCCCGGCAGCGGCTGGCAGTCGAAGCGGGTCAGGTCGGCGAGCCCGGCGTCCAGGACGTCGTGCAGCGCCTTGCGGACGACGGGGTGGTGCCGCCCCAGGCCCATCACGCCGAAGCCGGCGAGCATGTCGAGGTAGTCCTGGCCCTCGGCGTCCCAGAAGTGCGCGCCCTCGGCCCGCTCGTAGACCTTGTCGAAGCCGATGGTGCGCAGCATGCGCGGCAGTTGGTGGTTGAGGTGCTTGGTGTGCAGCTCGTAGCGCTCGCCGCCGCGTTCGGCGAGGAGCGTCGCGATGTCGAAGCCCTTCGCCGCCGGCGGCGCGGCCATGGGGGGCGGTTCGACGGGCTGCGACTCAGACGATGTCATCGGGTGCCAGCTCCTTGCTCGCGTCGCCCACGACGCCGACCCCGTTGCGGCGGGCGAGCGTGGCGCTGATCCGGCCGGCGATCTCGGCCGGCGTGAGTCCGATGTCGGCGAGTACTTCGCCGCGTTTGGCATGGGCCAGGAAGTCCGGCGGGATGCCGAAGTCGCGCACCGGTACGTCGACGTCCGCGTCCCGCAGCGCCTGCGCGACCGCCGAACCCACGCCACCGGCACGGCTGTTGTCCTCGACGACCGCCACCACGCGGAAGCCCGCGGCGAGCGGCGGCAGCGTGGCGTCGACCGGTTTGACCCAGCGCGGGTCGACGACCGTGACGCCGAGGCCGCGTTCGCCCAGCAGCTCCGCGACCGCCAGGCAGGTGCCGGCGAGCGCGCCGACCGACACCAGCAGCACGTCGGGCCGCGGATCACGGCGCAGCACGTCCAGCCCGCCGATCCGCTCCAGGGCCGGCACCGCCTCGCCGACCGTCTCCTTGGGGAACCGGACGACGGTGGGCGCGTCATCGATGTCGACGGCCTCGCGCAGCTGCGCGCGCAGCTGGTCGGCGTCGCGCGGGGCTGCGATCCGCAGCCCGGGCACGACCTGCAGGATCGACATGTCCCACATGCCGTTGTGCGAGGCGCCGTCCACGCCGGTGACGCCCGCCCGGTCCAGTACGAAGGTGACCCCGCACTTGTGCAGCGCCACGTCCATCAGCACCTGGTCGAACGCCCGGTTCAGGAACGTCGCGTACACCGCGACCACCGGGTGCAGACCGGCGGTGGCCAGCCCTGCGGCCGAGGTGGCGGCGTGCTGCTCGGCGATGCCGACGTCGTAGATCCGGCCGGGGTACGCGGCGGCGAACGGCGCGAGCCCGACGGGTTGCAGCATCGCCGCGGTGATGGCGACGACCCCCGGGCGCTCGGCGCCGATCCGCAGCATCTCGGCGCCGAAGACCGAGGTCCACGAGGGACCGTTGGACGGCGCGAGCGGTTCGCAGGTGAGCGGGTCCATGGCGCCGACGGTGTGGAAGCGGTCCGCCTCGTCCCGCTCCGCCGCCGGGTAGCCGCGGCCCTTCTGCGTCAGGCAGTGCACGAGCACCGGCCCGTGGAAGCGCGCGGCGCGGCGCAGCGCCGATTCGACGGCCGCGATGTCGTGCCCGTCGATCGGGCCGACGTACTTCAGGCCCAGGTCCTCGAACATACCCTGCGGGGCGAAGGCGTCCTTGAACCCCTTCTTCGCACCGTGCAGGGACTCGTACAGCGGCCGGCCCACGACGGGGGTGCGCTGCAGCCGGTCCTTGCCCCAGGCCAGGAAGCGCTCGTATCCGTCGGTGGTGCGCAGGGTCGCCAGGTGGTTGGCGAGTCCGCCGATCGTCGGCCCGTAGGAGCGCTCGTTGTCGTTGACGACGATGATCAGCGGGCGGTCCTTGGCCGCGGCGATGTTGTTCAGCGCCTCCCAGGCCATGCCACCGGTCAGCGCGCCGTCCCCGATGACCGCGACGACGTGGTCGGGCCGTCCCAGCACCTGGTTGGCCTTGGCGAGGCCGTCGGCCCAGCCGAGCACCGTCGAGGCGTGGCTGTTCTCGATGATGTCGTGTTCGGACTCGGCACGCGACGGATAGCCGGAGAGGCCGCCCTTGCCGCGCAGCTTCGAGAAGTCCTGCCGTCCGGTGAGCAGCTTGTGGACGTAGGACTGGTGGCCGGTGTCCCACAGCACGCGGTCGGCGGGCGAGTCGAAGACGCGGTGCAGGGCGATGGTCAGCTCGACCACGCCCAGGTTGGGTCCGAGGTGGCCGCCGGTTCTCGCCACCGCCTCCACGAGGAAGTGGCGGATATCGGCGGCGAGTTCGTCGAGTCGGGTTTCGGGCAGTGCTTTCAGGTCGCGCGGGCCTCGGATGTTCTCCAGTATCGACACGATGGACCTCGTTCCCCCTACCGGGATTGCTGCGGTCAGCCGACGGCGGCTCCGGGTGTCCCCGCGAGCGCGCCGCCTGCTTCCAACTGCTCGGTGATCTTCACCGCCTCTTCGGTGCCGGCCCGCTCCCGGTGCGCCGCGCGGGGCGGCACACCGGGAGCGGGCGGGGCGGTACGGCGGGCTGACCGAGCGCTGTCGGCTCGTTCCCCGACATCCGGGCCGTCACTTCCCGCGGTTCCCGGCCACCGTCTCTCGGGCGGCACGGAGCGATTCCTTGAGGGAGCCCATGGTGGCGAGTACGGCGGTCGGCTCGTAGCCGCAGTGCGCCATGCAGTTGGCACAGCGCGGGTCCTTGCCGCGGCCGTACTTGTCCCAGTCAGTCTCCTCGATCAGCTCGCGGTAGGTGGGCACGTAGCCGTCGCTCATCAGGTAGCAGGGTCGCTGCCAGCCGAAGAGCGAGTAGTTGGGGATGCCCCAGGCGGTGCACTGGAAGTCGGCCTTGCCCTCCAGGAAGTCCAGGAAGAGCGGGCTGTGGTTGAGCCGCCACTTCCGGCGGTTGCCGCCCGCGAAGGACTTCTTGAACAGCTCACGGGTCTGCTCGACGCCGAGGAAGTGCTCCTGGTCGGGTGCCTTCTCGTACGCGTAGGCGGGCGAGATCATCATCTCGTCGACCTTGAGGTCGTCATTGAGGTAGTCGAGGACCTCGATAATGCTCTGCGGGGTGTCGGTGTTGAAGAAGGTCGAGTTGGTGGTGACCCGGAAGCCGCGTCTCTTGGCCTCCTTGATCGCCTCGACCGCCTCCTCGAAGACGCCGTCCTTGGCGACCGACTCGTCGTGCCGCTCCTTCAGCCCGTCGATGTGGACGGTGAAGGCGAAGTACGGGGACGGCGTGAACTTGTCCATCTTCTTGCGCATGAGCAACGCGTTGGTGCAGAGGAAGACGTACTTCCGCTTGGCCACCAACTGGCGCACGATCTCGTGGATCTGGGGGTGCATCAAGGGCTCGCCACCGGCGATGGACACCATCGGGGCGCCGGATTCGAGCACCGCGCCGACCGCCTGGGCGACCGGCATGCGCTGCTTGAGGACCCCTGCCGGGTGCTGGATCTTTCCACAGCCCTCGCAGGCCAGGTTGCAGGCGAACAGCGGCTCCAATTCCACGATCAGTGGAAACTTCTCACGGCGTCGGAGTTTCTGTTCCATGAGGTACGTTCCGACCCGGATGGACTGGCGGAGCGGCATAGCCATCTAGCTCACCTCCAGGAGAGCACAGCGGTAGTACGGTGCCATTCGAAAAAGGCAGGAAGAATAGCCCTTAGCACGCGGAATGCGGTCATTCCGGTGCGCAGCGTGCCGACACGGACCAGTTCATACTCGGGAGTGTCGACAACAACGCGGACGGCGGCGACGGGCCGCGGTCCGCGCGCCAGGGCGGCGCGCAGTATTGCGGTGGATTCCATGTCGACCGCGATCGCTCCTGTCGACCGCAGAACGGAGCGTTCCGCGCCCCGTACGACATGGTCGGACCCGGCCAGGCGTCCGAGGTGGACGGTGTGCCCCGCCGCTTCGAGCGCGGCGGTCAGTCGTCCCGCTCCGTGGGTCTCGTCCGAGACCACGAGGTCGCCGGGGCGCATGCCGGCGGCCAGGCCGGCGCAGAATCCGGTGGCGAGCACCGCCGCGTCCCGCAGGTGCGGGGCGCGCAGCGCTTCGGTGACGGCCCGGTCGGCGGCCATCGGTCCCATGCCGGTGCGCAGCAGGGCGACGGGTCCCACGGCGCCGGTCCGGTCCCCGCCCCGCAGGGCGAACCGTTCGACGCCGAGGGCGCAGACGACGAGCAGAGCCGTCATCCGACCGCCTTGCCCTTCGGCGCGTTGCCGATGACTCCCAGCGGTTCGCCGCGCACGTAGCGCCCGAGCGCCGTGAGCGGGAAGACCATGCGGTACAGGTGGTAGTTGATGGAGAAGTCCCGGGGGAATCCGGTCCCGGTGAAGTACGGCTCGTCCCAGGAGCCGTCGGCCTGCTGGGTGTCCACGAGCCAGCGCACCCCGCGCTCCACCGCGTCGCTGTCCCGCTCGCCCGCCGACAGCAGGGCCAGCAGTGCCCAGGCGGTCTGCGAGGCGGTCGAGACCCCGCGGCCGATCCACTCCTGGTCGGAGTAGGAGCGCAGGTCCTCGCCCCAGCCGCCGTCCTGGTTCTGCACGCTCTCCAGCCAGCTGACGGCCCGTCGGACGGTGGGGTGGCCCACCGGCAGTCCGGCCGCCACCAGTGCGGGCACCGCGGACCCCGTGCCGTAGATGTAGTTGACGCCCCAACGGCCGAACCAGGCTCCGTTGTCCTCCTGTTCCGCCAGCAGCCAGTCGATGCCGCGCCGGGTGTGGGTGTCGCGCTCCAGGCCGATCGAGGCGAGCATCTCCACCACGTGCGCGGTGACATCGGCGGACGGCGGGTCGATGACCTCGCCGAAGTCGCAGAACGGCAGCCGGTTGGGGAACGCGCTGGTGTTGTCGGCGTCGAAGGCGCCCCACGCCCCGTTCTTCGACTGCATGCCGATGTTCCAGCGCACGGCCCGCTCCACGGCGGCGTCGACCCGGCCCGGATCGGGGTGCTCGACCCGCAGCAGGGCCAGCACGACCTCGGCTGTGTCGTCGATGTCCGGGTAGTTGTCGTTGTGGAACTCGAAGGCCCAGCCGCCCGGTTGCAGCCCCGGCCGCTGCACCGACCAGTCGCCCGGCTTGGTGATCTGCTCGTCCAGCATCCAGTCCGCCGCCTTGACCAGCGCCGGGTGGTCGGCCGGCACACCGGCGTCGGCCAGGGCGATGGTGGCCAGGCAGGTGTCCCAGACCGGGGACTGGCACGCCTCGATCATGCGGGTGTCCTCGTCGGGCCACACGGCGAAACGATCCAGCGAATCGAGCCCCGCGCGAACGACCGGATGGTCGAGTTCGTACCCGAGCAGGTGCAGGGCGATGACCGAGTACACGGCGGGCGGCTGGATCCCGCCCCAGCAGCCGTCGTCCTCCTGGCGGTCGATGATCCACTGCGCGCAGGCCTTGAGCGCGGTTCGCCGCAGCGGTCGGACGCCGACCTTGCGGTACAGGTGCAGGGCCCGGTCCAGCCGCTGGAAGAGGCCGTCCCAGCTGGCGAGCGGGGCGTGCGGGCGCGGCGGGTTGGGCTGTGCGGGGTCGCTGTGCAGCTCGCTAATCCCGAAGTGCGCCGGACGGACCGGGCGGTGGGCGGCGACGACGGTGAGCGGGACGATGGTCTGCCGGGCCCAGCAACCGAAGGCGTAGATGTTGAGCGGGAACCACTTGGGAAGGTAGATGATCTCCGGCGGCAGCTCGGGGAGGTCCTCCCAGCGCCACCAACCGAACAGGGCCAACCAGATCCTGGTGAAGACCCGGGCCCCCACGACGCCGCCGGCCTCGCGCACCCACGCCGACGCGTCCGCCATGTGCGGCGCCTCCGGCGCGTCGCCCGCCAGCCGCAGCGCGACATACGCCTCGATCGTCGCGGACAGGTCCCCCGGCCCGCTGTGGAAGGTGGGCCAGGACCCGTCGTCACGTTGCAGCGAACGGATCCAGCGGGCGGCGGCCTGCGTGGTCCGCTCGTCCTGGATGCCGAGGAACTGACGGAGCAGCAGATCCTCGGCGTCCATCGTCACGTTGGTCTCGAGGTCGCCCTTCCACCACCCGTCGGGATGCTGGGCCGCCAGGAGATGGGCGGCGGCGCGCTGCGCGGCGCGCTCCGCCGCCTCGGCACCACCGACGTGTACGGGGTGCGGTGCCGAGGTCGTGCTGGCCGAAGGTGCCTGGGGGGCTGGGGCCCCCGGACTGCCGTCGGTCGTCGCTGTCATGGCTTCCCCTTTGCAGTTGAGACTTCTGCGGTGTTGGGGCTGCCGTCGACCGTTACACGTGCTGGGTCGGCGACGTGCTGCGCTCCACGTTAGATCTTTACTTCTCGCGAACCACCACAAAATCCGCCAGGCCTACGAGCTTACGTTGAATTTCGTCCGGCATGTCCATTTTATCCAGCGCGGCGATTGCGGTGGCGTATTGGCGACGGGCTTCCTGGGATGTCCACTCCCGGCCTCCCGCCTCTTCGATCAACGCCGCCCGCAGGGCGAACTCTTCCTCACTGAACGCACCTGTTTCAGGATTCTTGGCATCTGCCGCGAGCAGTTCCCCCAGTTGTTCGGAGGCACTGCCGCCGGCCGCCAGCGCGGCGACCACGGGCAGTGACTTCTTGCGCTGCCGCAGATCGCTCCAGGTCTGCTTGCCGGTCGCCGCCGGGTCGCCCCAGATGCCGAGCAGATCATCGATCGCCTGGAAGGCCAGCCCGAGGTGGTAGCCGTACTCCTCCAGCGCGTCGGCGTCGGACTCCGACGCGCCGCCGAGTACCGCGCCGATGGAGGAGGCGCAGGCCAGCAGGGCGCCGGTCTTGTTGCCCTCCATCTCCAGGCACTCCTCGACGGTGACGCGCTCGCGGTGCTCGAAGGAGATGTCCTGGGCCTGACCGTCGATCAGCTTGCGGGTGGCGACGGTCAGCCGCCGGGTGGCACGGCCGGCGTCCACGGTGCACTGCTCCAGCAGCACCTCGTTGGCGAGCGCGAACAGCGCGTCACCGACCAGGATCGCCTGCGCGGGACCGTGCACCTTCCACACCGTGTCGCGGTGCCGGCGCTGCTCGTCGCCGTCCATCAGATCGTCGTGCAGCAGTGAGAAGTTGTGCACCAGCTCGACGGCGACCGCGCCCGGGATGCCGACCTCGGGGGGCGCCCCCGCCGCCTCGGCGGACAGCAGCGCCAGCGCGGGGCGCACGGCTTTGCCGCCGTCGCCGTCGGCCGGCCGGCCGGCCGCGTCGATCCACCCGAAGTGGTAGGCGGCGACGGTGTCCATCGGTGGCGCGAGCCGTTCCACGGCCGAGCGGAGCACCGGTGTGGACAGGGTGCGGCCGCGCTCCAGCAGCTCAAGGACGCCGGCAGCGGTCACGATTACTCCTCTGGTTGCACTGGCTGTGCTCATACGGCCCTCACAACATCGTTCTCGAACGGAAGGCCTAGTGCGGTCAAAGCTTCTCGGGAGGCGTTCAGTCCACTGCGCACGGCGCTCTCCATGGTCGCGGGCCATCCGGTGGCGGTCCACGCGCCGGCCAGGTACAGACCGGGGGCGCGGGTGGCCGCGCCCGGCCGCAGCCGCCCGACACCGGGCGTCGGGGCGAAGGTCGCCGTGCGCTCCCGGGTGACGAAGAAGTCCGTCACGCCGGCCCCCCCTGGCGGCGGGCAGCAGACGTTCCAGCTCCGGCAGATACCGCGCGCGCAGTTCCGCGACCGGCAGATCGATCTCGTCCTCGACGGCGGACTGCGAGACGGCCAGGTACTGGCCGGGCCCCGTCATCCCCGAGCTCTCGGTGCGGTCGAAGACCCACTGGACGGGGCTGCCGAGCGCGGCGAAGAACGGCTGCCGCAGCACCTGCCGGTCGTAGACGACGTGCACGTTCAGGATCGGCGCGGTGCCGATCCCCAGCAGCGCGTCGGGGTCCTCCAGCGCGCCCTGCGGCAGCAGCCCGTGCGTCTCGCGCTGCGGCAGCGCCATGACGACGGTGCCGGCGTCGAGCCGCTCGCCGCGTCCAGGGCCGGTCTCGGTGTCGACCAGCCAGCCGCCCCCGGCCGACTGCTCGATGCCGGTCACCCGGGACCGCAGCATGATCCGCACGCCCGCCGCGTCCAGCGCCTTGCGGGCCCGGTCGTCGTGCAGCTCGCCCAGCGGCGCGGCCGCCCAGCCGATGTCGGCGGCGCCGGCCTCGGACAGCAGCCCGGTCTTGAAGACCATGGCGGCCAGCCCCAGCGAGGCATGCGCCGCGGTGGCGTTGAGCGTCGCGACGCCCACCAGGTCCCACAGCGCCTCGATGGTGCGCGGGGACTGGCCCCGCTCGCTCAGCCAGCTCGCGAAGTCCGTGTCGTCCAGCGCCGGGTCGTCCAGGTCCAGGGCGCGCAGCGCCAGCGCGGCGCGCCCGACCATCGCCCGTTCCCGGAGCGACAGGTGCGGATACGTCGCCAGGCTCGCCGCCAGGTGCAGCGGTACGGGCAGCGCCGCGCGGCGCAGCCGGCCCAGCCGCATGGTCGACGCGTCCAGCACGGGCACGTCGAGCCGGTCCTGCAGGGTGACCAGGTCGCGCGCCGCGATCCGGTCGAGGAACCACTGGTAGGCGGTGCAGCAGCGCAGGAAGACGTGCTGCCCGTTGTCGACGGTCAGCTCGCCGCGCCGGAAGGAGAACGCCAGCCCGCCCAGGCGGGGACGCGTCTCGATCAGTGTCACCCGCAGCCCGGCGTCGGCCAGCGCCAGTGCCGCCGTGGTGCCGGCCAGCCCGCCGCCGACGACCACGGCGGTCGGAGGACGTTCGGAAACCTCGGAACCGGTCATGCGCCCTCCCCCCTCTCCATGCCGCCCGACGCGATGCGACGCTCCGTCACCGGCACTGACGCACTGGGGACGTGACTGGTTGCCAGGAACGTCACCCGCGCCCCCGTGCCGAGCGGCGGGCGTCGAGCCCCGCCAGTCCACGAACGGCGACGAACGCCTTCTCGTGGCCCGGGAGCGAGACCCGGCCGCGCAGCACCGCCTCGGGATCCGCGGCGATCCGGTCCAGCAGTCTGCGGTAGATACCCGCCATCGCGGCCACACAGGCGCCGCTGCGGCGGTCGAGCATAGGTAGCAATTGGTAGCCCGTCGCGAACAGGGCGCGGGCGCGGCGCACTTCGTACTCGATCAGGCCGGCGAAATCCGAGCCGGGCGGCGGGGTGTCGGTGTGGAACCCCTCCGAGCAGCCGAACTTGGCCAGATCCTGGGCCGGCAGATAGGTACGGCCGTTGCCGGCGTCCTCCCGGACGTCCCGCAGGATGTTGGTGAGTTGCAGGGCGAGGCCGAGGGTGTCGGCGTACCCGGAGGCGCGCTCCATGTCGCCGGGACCCCGTCCACCGGGGCCCACGGCTCCGAAGACGCCCAGCGAGAGCCGTCCGATGGCGCCCGCGACGCAGCGGCAGTACGCCGCGAGGTCGTCCCAGGTCTCGTACGTCCGGCCGTGCACGTCCATCAGGACGCCGTCGATCAGTTCGTCGAGTCCGCCGAGCGGCAGCGGAAAACGGCGTGAAGCGTCCGTGAGCGCCACCGCGACCGGATCGGTGTCGTCCTCGCGGATCTCGCCCGCGCGGATCCGGGCCAGCAGCGCCCGGGTCTCGTCCAGCCGGATCTGCTTGACCTCGGGGTCGAGGTCGCCGTCGCCGATGTCGTCGACGCGGCGGGAGAAGGCGTAGAGGGCTGACATGGCCTGCCGCTTGGGGAGGGGCAGCAGGCGGATGCCGTAGGCGAAGTTGCGGGCCTCGTGCCCGGTGACGCTCTCGCAGTAACGGTAGGCGGCGAGAACCGGCCCGGACGTGTGGGCAGAACCGTTCACGGTCCGCCTCACCCCTTTCTTCGCAAGGTCGACCCCACTTCGCGCAGCAGGCTTGGCTTGGTGGCCTTCGGCGGCCCCGGGAGCACGTCGTACCCCGCACCCTCGACCGCCTTCAGCGCGGCACGACCGCCGCCGACGAAGCCGGCGAGCAGAAGCCTGAGCCTGCCACGGACGCTACCCACCAAGGGGGTGCCTTCATTCAGAAGGTCCCGGGCGCGTTCCGCTTCGAAGGCCACCAGTGCGCGCACCTGTGCGCCGGCGGTGGGGGCGGCGAGGTCCGCTTCGGTGACTCCGAAGCGTTTCATGTCCTGTGCCGGCAGATAAATCCGGTCGCGGCCGAGGTCTTCGGCCACGTCCTGCAAGTGCTCGACGATCTGCAGCGCGGTGCAGACCGCGTCGGAGAGCCGGTTCCGTTCGGGTGTCGAGGTGCCCGTGATCCCCAGAACGAGCCGGCCCACCGGGTTGGCGGACAGTTCGCAGTAGGCGAGCAGGTCCTCGTACGTGTCGTAGCGCCGGACCCGCTGGTCCTGGCGGTTGGCCTCGATCAGGCCCTCGAAGGGACCGGGGGTCAGGCCGTGCCGGCGGACCGTGGGCTGCAGCGCCAGGAGCAGCGGGTGGCGCGGGGTTCCGTCGAACACCTTCCGCAGGTCGCCCTCGAAGGCGTCGAGCATGGCGATCCGGTCGCCCGCGGCGTCCTGCGGGAGGCCGAGACGGGCGGCGTCGTCCCGGCCGCCGTTGGCCAGGTCGCCGTCGCCGATGTCGTCGACGAGCCGCGCGAAGCCGTAGATGGCCATGAGGTCACCGCGCCACGCCTTGGGCACGAAGAACGGGGCGACGGGGAAGTTCTCGCGGGCGGCCTTGTCGAGGACGGCGCGCGACGGCGCGTCGGCGGTCACCGCGGGCGTCCCGTCCTACGCGCGACGGACGCGTTGTGGAGCTGGATGGTCCCGATCTTCATGGCCGCCACACTCCCCGTTCTACACCGGCGGGAAGAATCTTCCCATTTCGGACACGCCGCGCCCGCCCCGGAGCACCGCTACAGCTTACGTCGGGCAGGTCACCGGCGTACGCCGGGGGCGCGGGCGACAGCCGGGATTCCCTTCGGATTACCCCCGTCCGCCGCCAATCGGGCTATCGCCAGCGCCGGTTGACGCCCACAGGAGGGGCGCATGAGGCGGGTGCGAATCCCCGCCGGCGACGGGCGCGGGGTCCTGGCGGCGAGAAGGACGAACGGACGGGCCCCGCCGGTTCCTGCCCGGCGGGGCCCGATCGTCCGTGTGGTGGCGCCGACCCCTGTTCCGGTCCGCCGGCCGGCTACTTGTTGCTGGCCTCTTCGTAGGCCTTCAGCACGTCGTCGGTGGGGCCGTCCATCAGGAGCTCGCCCTTCTCCAGCCACAGCACCCGGTCGCAGGTGTCACGGATCGACTTGTTGTTGTGACTGACCAGGAAGACCGTGCCCGCCTCCTTGCGCAGCTCACGAATACGGGCCTCGGAGCGGCGCTGGAAGGAGCGGTCGCCCGTGGCGAGCGCCTCGTCGATCATCAGCACGTCATGGTTCTTGGCCGCCGCGATCGAGAACCGCAGCCGCGCCGCCATACCCGAGGAATACGTGCGCATCGGCAACGAGATGAAATCACCCTTCTCGTTGATCCCCGAGAACTCCACGATCCCCTGATACCGCTCGCGGATCTCCTCCTGCGACATCCCCATCGCCAACCCGCCGAGAATCACGTTCCGCTCACCGGTCAGATCGTTCATCAACGCCGCGTTCACCCCCAACAGCGAGGGCTGGCCATCGGTGTAGACCCGGCCGCTCTCCGGCGGCAACAGACCCGCGATCGCCCGCAACAACGTCGACTTACCCGACCCGTTCGACCCGATCAACCCAACCGCCTCACCCCGATACGCGGTGAAACTCACCCCCCGCACCGCATGCACCAACCGCACGTTCGGCGACGACTTGCGCGACACGATCCGCCCCAGGGCAGCCGTCGCACTACCCTTGCCGGCGCCCGCACCCCGCACCCGGTACACAATGTGCACCTCATCCGCGATCACGGTCGGCACACGGGATTCGCTCTGCTCAGCCACGGCCGTACTTCTCCTCAGCCTTCCAGAAATACACATACCCGCCGACACCCGCCACGACCGCCCAGCCCACCGCGACCGCCCACACATGCGGCGGCATCTGCTCCGCCGTCACACTGTCGATCAACGCGAACCGCATCAGATCGATGTACACCGCGATCGGATTCACATCCAGCAACACCCGCACGAAATACGGGGCATCCTTCGTGAAGTTCGCGATGCTGTACATCACCCCCGACGTGTACATCCACGTCCGCAAGATGAACGGCATCAACTGCGCCAAGTCCGTCATCTTGCTGCCCAACCGCGCCACCGCCAACGCCAGACCCGCGTTGAACACCGACTGCACGAACAACGCCGGCACCGCCAGCAACCACGACCAGGTCGGCACCTCACCGGTCATCAACACGATCGAGAACAACACCAGCATCGACATCAGCAACTGCTGCAACTGCATCAACGTGAACGCGATCGGCATCGACGCCCGCGGGAAATGCAACGCCCGAATCAACCCCAGGTTCCCCGCCACCGCCTTCACACCACTCATGATCGACGACTGGGTGAACGTGAAGATGAAAATACCCGTCACCAGGAACGCGATGAAGTTGTCCACACCACGATCGGTCCCCAGCAACAACCCGAAGATCAGGTAATACACCGCCGCATTCAGCAACGGCGTCATCACCTGCCACAACTGACCCAACCGCGCATCGGTGTACTGCGCCTGCGTCCGCGCCTTCGCGAACTCGTTGATGAAGTGCCGCCGGCCCCACAACTGCCGGGTGTACTCCACAAGGCCCGGCCGGGCACCACTGACCGACAGCCCGTACTTCGCCGCCAGCTCGGAAGCCGGCAGCCCTCCGTCAGGCCGGGAGTCCGACGGGGCACTCACGGCGACGGCGCCGTCATGCGCTGTTCCGCTCACAGTAGACACTTTCGTCCTCAAGGTGCGCGTCCGGGGAAGGGGGGTCCCGGACTGCGACCGATGCTCTCAGGTTCGAGCTTGTCAGATGATCGGGGGCCGGCCCAGCCGGGTCAGCCGCCATACCGTGCGCCACTTCATGGGACGCCGGGGACCGCAGGGCGTCGCCCAGCCCTCCCGGAAGCCACCGATCCAGGCCCGCAGGGCCGGACCGGAAGGGCGTCTGGCCAGCGTCAGCAGGATCCAGGTGCCGAGGTAGGCGGGCACCAGGGGCCACGGCAGGTTGCGGCGCGCCAGCCACACCCGGTTGCGGGCCACCATCCGGTGGTAGACCGCGTGCCGGCCGGGGGCGGTGAGCGGGTGGTGCAGGACCATGTCCGACCGGTAGTCGATCATCCAGCCGGCGTCCAGCGCCCGCCAGGCCAGGTCCGTCTCCTCGTGCGCGTAGAAGAACTCGTCCGGCAGGCCGCCGACCTGCGCCAGCACCGTCGTGCGGACCGCGCTGGCGCCGCCCAGGAAGGTCGTCACCCGCGACGAGCGCATCGGGTCGGACGCCCGCAGCCGGGGTACGTGGCGGCGCTGGGTGGTGCCGCTCTCCGGGTCCGCGATCCGGAAGCTGACGATGCCCAGCTCCGGGTCGGCCGCGAAGGCCTGGCGGAGCAGCTCCCCGGTGTCGGTGCCGGGCAGCAGCCCGTCGTCGTCGAGGAACAGGACCACGTCGACGTCGCAGCCGTTCGGGCCGAAGAGCTCGACGCCGACGTTGCGCCCGCCCGGGATGCCCAGGTTCTCGGGCAGCTCGACGGTGCGCACCCGCGGTCCGGATTCGTCCAGTTCGGGCAGCGGTGACCCGTTGCCGACCAGTGCCACCTCGATCGGCGGACCGTCCTGCTTGGCGACGGAGGCCAGCAGGTCGCGCAGTTCCGCGGGCCGGTTGCCCATGGTGATGATCACCGCGCCGAGCTTCAGCGGCGTACTCACTTCAGCCTGCTCGAGGCCAGGATGCTGACCAGGTGCAGCAGCGTCTGCAGCAGCGCGATGCCGGCCAGCACGGCGACACCCAGGCGCGAGAAGAACAGGTCGCCCCTGACCGAGTCCAGGACCGCCAGTACCAGGATCAGCAGCGACGCCTCGATCCCGAGGACGAGACGGTGGAACTTCAGCGCCCCCGCGGCCTTGCGGGCCAGCGCCATGCCGGACGAACGCGGCTCGGACGCCGACTCCTTGACCGGCGGCAGCCCCTGCTGGTGGCGGGCGACGCCGACGAGGTCGGTCTCGGCCTTGATCAGCACGGCGCCGAGGGCGGCCAGGGTGCCGAGGAAGGCCCACAGCCAGTCGATCCGCCCGGAGCCCCACAGATCGGCTGCGCGCAGGCCGAAGCCGACCAGCACGGCGGCGTCGCACAGGTAGGCGGCGATGCGGTCCAGGTACACCCCGCCCAGCGAGTACTGCTTCTTCCAGCGGGCGAGTTCACCGTCGACGCAGTCGAACAGCAGGTACAGCTGGACCATCACCACGCCGAGCACGGCGCCGGCGATCCCCGGCACCAGCAGGGCCGGGGCGGCGAGGACGGCGGCGACGGTCATCACGTACGTCACCTGGTTGGGCGTGACCCGCGTCTCCACCAGGTGCCGGTCTATGCGCAGCGAGAGTTCCCGCATGTAGAGCCGGCCGGCCCAGTGCTCGCCGCTCCGCCGGTCCTTGACCCCGGGGGGGTGCACGACCGGGCGGAGTTCAGCTACGGATGGTTTTGGCATAGTCGGCGTATGCGTCCTTGATCTGGTCTGCGGACAGGTCGAGGTGTTCCAGGATCGTGTAGCGCCCGGGACGGGTCTGCGGCGCGTACTCCACCGCCTTGACGAACTCCTCGTCGGAGAAGCCGATCTCGCCGGGCGTGACCGGCAGGCCGTGGCGTCGCAGCACCTGGGCGATCAGGCCGGATTCCTCGTGGGCCCCGCGCAGGTACATGGCGAAGGCGGCGCCCAGGCCGCACTGCTCGCCGTGCGCGGCGGCGCGCTTCGGGTACAGCAGGTCGAAGGCGTGGCTGATCTCGTGGCAGGCGCCGGACGACGGGCGGGTGTCCCCGCTGATCGACATGGCGATGCCGGAGAGCACCAGGCCCTCGGCGAGCGTGGTGAGGAACGGGTCGTCCCCCACCCCGCCCGGGTGCCGCAGTACGGACTCACCGGCGGAGCGGGCCATGGCGGCGGCGAGACCGTCGATCGGCTCACCGGTCTCGCGGTGCGACAACTCCCAGTCCGCGATGGCGGAGATGTTGGAGATCGCGTCACCGATGCCGGAGCGCACGTAGCGCACGGGCGCCTCGCGGATCACGTCCAGGTCGATCACCAGCGCCACCGGGCTCGGCACCCCGTAGGAGCCGCGCCCGTTGTCGTTGTCCAGCGTGGAGACCGGCGAGCAGATGCCGTCGTGGGACAGGTTCGTCGCGACGGCGACCATCGGCAGCCCGACCCGGGCGGCCGCGTACTTGGCGACGTCGATGATCTTGCCGCCGCCGAGGCCGACGACCGCGTCGTACCGCTTGCCGCGCATGGCGTCGGCGAGCTTGACGGCGGCGTCGATGGTGCCCCCGTCGACCGGATACCAGTCGGCGCCCGGCAGTTCGGGGGCCAGCCGGTCGCGCAGCTTGAGGCCGGAGCCGCCGCTGACCGCGATGGCGAGCTTTCCCGAGCTGGAGATCCGCTGGTCGGCCAGGAGGCCGGCCAGGTCGGCGAGCGCGCCCCCGTTGATGTCGACGACGACCGGCGAGGGGATCAGCCGGGTCAGTACTGGCACGCGATCCCCCGTGCCTTCTTCAGGTCGTCGTGGTTGTCGATCTCGACCCAGGCCACGTCGCCGATCGGCGCGGTGTCGATGGTGAAGCCGCGGTTGACGAGCTCCTGGTAACCGTCCTCGTAGTAGAGGTCGGGGTCCCTTCTCGAAGGTCGTCTTCAGCGCGTCTGCCAGGTCGGCGGCGGCCGACGGCTCGATCAGCGTGACGCCGATGTACTCGCCCGTCGCGGTGGCCGGGTCCATCAGCTTGGTGATGCGCCGTACGCCCCTGCCCGCCTCGGTGATGACCTTCATCTCCTCGTCGGCGAGCTGCTTCACCGTGTCGAGGGCGAGGATGATCCGACGGTCCTCGCCGCGGGCGGCCAGCAGGGTCTTCTCGACGGAGACCGGGTGCACGGTGTCGCCGTTGGCGAGAATCACACCCTCCGTGAGGATGTCCCGGGCGCACCACAGCGAGTAGGCGTTGTTCCAGATCTCCGCCTTGTCGTTCTCGACGAGATGCAGTTTGACGCCGTACTTCTTCTCCAGGGCGGCCTTGCGCTCGACGACGGCTTCGCCGCGGTAGCCGATCACGATGGCCGCGTCGGTGAGGCCGACCTCGGCGAAGTTGCCCAGGGTCAGGTCCAGGACGGTGGTGGTGCCCGCGCCCTCCGGGTCCACCGGCACCAGAGCCTTGGGCAGGGTGTCGGTGTAGGGACGCAGACGCCGTCCGGCGCCGGCTGCCAGCACGAGGCCGATCATGCGGGTTCTCCTGATTCGTCGTGTACAGCGGGTGCGGCTGACGACACCCAGAACCGGATGCTCTCGGTGAGCACCACGAGTGCCAGCGCCCCGGCGATGACCGTCAGCGTGACGGTGAAACCTGTGTGGTGCGCGAGGGCGGCCGCCGCGGTGATCGCCAACGCCCTGCCCTCGTGTCCGCCGGTCGCGCGTACCAGGGCCCTCGGGGGCGCCCCGGTGCCGCCGCGGATGCGGTACACCGTGTCGTAGTGATGGTAGGCGACAGCGGCCACCAGGCCGAAAGCAGCGGGCAACGCGCCGTTCACGTCCGAGACGGCCGCCAGCGCGAGGATCGTGGTGTACTCGCCCGCCCGGAAGAACGGCGGAACCAGCCAGTCCAGGGCGCCCTTCAGCGGCCGGGCGACGGCCAGGCCCGAGGTCAGCACGTATACGGCGGCGGCCGGCACCGGCCACCAGCTGCCCCACGGGGCCAGCGCGGCGGTGGCCACCAGCGCGGCGGAGCCGAGCAGGGCCACGGCGGGGGCCGTGAAGGACGGCAGCCGGCGGGCGAGCGGCCCGGTCGCGCGGGCGACGGCCTCGGCGAGCGGACCGCTGTCGGCCAGCTCGGCGAGCGCCTGGGCGGCCCGGTCGGTGCGGTGGGCCCTGCGGGTCAGCGAACGGAGCACCCGGCCCGCGGTGGTGTAGCAGGCGGCGAGCGCGCAGCCGATGATCAGCACGGTCAGAGTGGTGCGCGGCGTGGTGACGGCGGTGAGCACCGCGATCATCGCCCAGCGCTCACCGATCGGCAGCACGATCATCCGGCGCACCCAGACCGTCCAGCCGACGCTGTCGAGCTTGTCGGACAGGGCGGCGGTCGGGCTGGTGTTGGCCGTCGCGTCGTGGTTGGCCTCGGTGAACGAGAAGTCGACGACGTGCCGGCAGGTCTGCAGCACCATCGCGCCGAGCGCCAGCGCCCACACGTCGTCACCGCCGCGGGCCGCGCCGAGCGCGAGCCCGGCGTAGTACGCGTACTCCTTGGCCCGGTCGAAGGTGGCGTCCAGCCAGGCGCCGAGCGTCGAGTACTGCAGCGAGTAGCGGGCCAGCTGCCCGTCGGTGCAGTCCAGGACGAACGAGGCGATCAGCAGCACGCCGGCGGCGACGAAGCCGGGCCGGGTGCCGGTGGCCGCGCAGCCGGCCGCGATCAGCGCGACGAGCAGGGACGCGGTGGTGACCTGGTTCGGGGTCAGCCCGCGGCGGGCGCACCAGCGCGCGAGGTAACGGGAGTAGGGGCTGACGCAGTAGGTGGTGAAGAAACCGTCGCGCGCCTTGACGGCGTTGCGCAGCCGGACCTTCTCCCCGTCGACCGCGGCGACGGCCGCGACGGCCGCCGCGCGTTCGGCGTCGGAGGCGGGTACGGCGGCCACCAGGACACCGAGTTCAGGACGGTGCGGGGCCACGCCCTCCGCCTCGATGGCGGTGGCGAGGCTCTCGATGGCCGGGCTCTCGGTGGCGGTGCTCCCGGAGAGCCGGCCGCCGGGGGGCCCGGCGGCGAGCGCCCTGGCCAGCGCGGGACGCGCCGCGGCCTGGACGGAGAGCGCGCCGGGGACGGCGGTGGCATCGAAGCGGGGGTCGGTGAGCGCCAGCCGCAGCGCGTGCGTGTGGCCGACGAAGCGCCGGTCGACGATCGCCACCCGCTCGGTGGCCGGCACCGCGGCGACGCGCGCCGCGAGACCTCCGGCCCCCACCGCGGATGCGCTTCCGGACTCGTTTCCGGGCTCGGTCTCCAGCTCCGTTCCGGACTCGGGCGCTTCGATCACGTCGAATCCGAGCGACCTGAGGTCGCCCTCGAGCGGCGACGCCGGAGCCGGCGGGCCGGTGAGGATGGCGGTCGGCAGAGGAACTCACTCCCTGGACATGTGGGGGTGCCGGCGGCGATGAGGCGCCGCGCCGGTCACGACGGCAGAGGCTATCGGATCCGCGGAAGCGGCCGTTCACCACCCGTTTGCTTCCTCGTGCGCTTCGCCGGGGTCGTCCAGCCCGCGAACCACGTGATCATCATGGTCGATCCGGGGCCCCGGCAACAAACAGCGGCCGGGCGGCGGCCGGACGCCGCCGTTGGGGGGACGCCGCCGGCGGAATCCTTCCGTCCCATCACCGCAGGTCATTGAAGATGAAACCAACACGCGGTGCCGTCCCGCGCACCGTGCGTCACCCCACACCGACCCCTGCACCACCTCGCGCCACACCCGCAACTGCCGCGCCCTATCCGCGCGGTTGTGCCATCGACCCCGTCCGGGTGACACGGAGCGGGCGGTGCAACCACTTCGGTGTGCGGCGCGTGAGGCAGACTGAAGCCTTGTCGTCGAACGCGAAGGATGGATATGCCCACCAGTCCCGCCACCGGCCGGCCCGGCACCCCCGCGACGGATCCCTCCAGCAACGGGGTCGCGGAACCGATCATGCTGGAGCTGGTCGACGAGGCCGGTGTGACCATCGGTACCGCCGAGAAGCTGTCCGCGCACCTGGCCCCCGGCCGGCTGCACCGGGCGTTCTCCGTCTTCCTCTTCGACGACGAGGGCCGGCTGCTGCTCCAGCGCCGGGCGATGGGCAAGTACCACTCCCCCGGTGTGTGGTCGAACACCTGCTGCGGGCACCCGTACCCGGCGGAGCCGCCGTTCGTGGCCGCCGCCCGCCGCACCGCCGAGGAGCTGGGAACGGCTCCCGCGCTGCTGCGCGAGGCCGGCACCGTCCGCTACAACCACCCGGACCCGGAGTCCGGGCTGGTCGAGCAGGAGTTCAACCACCTCTTCGTCGGCCTCGTGCGGGCCCAGCTGCGGCCCGACCCCGAGGAGATCGGCGAGACCGCCTTCGTGACGCCGCCCGAGCTGGAGGAGATCCGCGAGCGCGGCCCGTTCTCCGCCTGGTTCGGAACCGTGTGGGACGCGTCGCTGCCCGCGATCCGCGAGCTGACCGGCGACGCGGGCTGGTAAGTACGTGCCGGGGCCGCTCCGGCGGGCCGCGGGCGGTACTACGCACACTGCGGGGCGCTGCTACAGGCCCGCGATCGGCAGCGGGAGCAGGGACCAGATCACCTTGCCGCCGGTTTCGGTGTGCGTCACGTCGCACATCCCGCCCGCCTCTGTCGTGATGGCCTTGACGAGCAGCAGACCGCGACCGTTGGTGTCGCCGTACTCCGCTTCCAGCGCCTTGGGACGGTAGGGGTGGTTGTCCTCGACGCCGACCCGGATCCAGTCCGGTCCCACCGCGATCTCGATGGTGATCTGCGGTGACAGCACCGCCGCGTGCCGGACCGAATTGGTCACCAGCTCCGACACGATCAGCAGGATGCCCGCCATCAGCTCGTCACCGACGGGCACCTTCCGGTCGTTGATCAGGTCCCGGACGCCGTGCCGCACCTGGGGTACCGAGGAGTCCACCGCCGGTGCGGTGAAGCGCCACGCCCCGGCGTACGGCGGGGGCGGCGCGAACGGGGCGCCCGGCCGGCCCGCGCCCCCAGGATCACCCGGATCGTCCGGATCGAGCGGCGCCTCGGCCGTCGCCGGATCGGGCGGGACGCTCCCGCAGACCTCCATGGCGGCATCCACCATCGCCTTCGTGTGACGTATCCCCGCAGCTCCCTGTGGTGCCCGCTACCGGGCCGCCAACGGGATCCGCCTCACGATCGAGTTTCCGGAGTGTGGGCCGTCCACCGGGCAGGTGCACGTAAGTCCACACTTTTCGTCGCATCAAGTTCGCTGACGAACGACTTTGCCACCCGGGCGACTGGTTCCGATCGCCTTGGTCATGCTTCGTGGAATGTTGCACCACCGGCCCGTCCCGCCGCCCGGGCGCCGCCGCGGGTTCCCGACCCGGGAGCCGGGCCGACTCCGCGCCCCGATGAGCATCCGCTACGTACTTTTTACGCCTGTTTCGGCGCGGATAGGATCAGATCATCGGCCACCCGCGCGGACCACTCGCGCCACGCACGCCGCAATAACACCGCACGCACGCCGCACGCCGCACGCAAGGTCACGGAACACACGGAAGGGGAGCCCGGATGCCCGAGCCCGGCCAGAAGCCCGGCCCACCGCCCGGACTGCTGCTGGACACCGCCGACGGCACCGCCACGGTGACGATCAGCAATCCGGCGAAGCGGAACGCCATGACCACGGACATGTGGGAGGCGCTCCCCGGCCTGCTGGACGGACTCGCCGCCGATCCGGCCGTGCGGGTCCTGGTGCTCACCGGCGCCGACGGCACCTTCTGCGCGGGCGCGGACATCGCGGGGCTGCGGGAGGCCGGCAGCGGCTCCGCCAGGACGCAGGGCGCGGCGGTCCGGGCCGAGGAGGCGCTGGCCGCCTTCCCCAAGCCGACGCTCGCGGCCGTGCGCGGCTTCTGTGTGGGCGGCGGCTGCCAGCTCGCCGCCGCCTGCGACCTGCGCTTCGCGGCCGAGGGAGCGCGCTTCGGCGTCACTCCGGCCCGACTCGGCATCGTCTACGCCGCCTCGTCCACCCGGCGACTGGTGGATCTGGTCGGGCCGGCGACCGCCAAGTACCTGCTGTTCTCGGCCGAGTTGATCGACCATGAGCGGGCGCTGCGGACCGGGCTCGTCGACGAGGTGCTGCCCGAGGAGCAACTCGACAAGCGGGTCGCGGAGTTCACCGCCGTCCTGGCCGCGCGCTCGCAGCTCACCCAGGCGGCGGCGAAGGAGTTCGCGACGCCGGGCCTGGACCCGTCACGGATCGATCACTGGGAGCGGCAGGCGCGCACGAGCGGGGACACCGCCGAGGGCGTGGCCGCCTTCCTGGAGGGCCGGCCGGCCCGGTTCGCCTGGTCGCCGACGGCGGGCTGAGCTCGCCGCGCGGGCAGCCCGCGCGCATGTCGGAGCCGGCCCGACGATCAGTCGGCCGGTGTACCCGCCCGCTCCGCGACGTGCGGCGGCAGCGGGACGCCGGCCCGCAAGCCCGGGTCCGGCTCGGGCTCGCCCCAGGTGTGCAGCAGCGGCAGCACGCCGGCCCACACGGGCAGTTCGCCGTCGGGCCCCTCGGCGTCGTCGGTGTGGCCGGTGCTGGTCTTGACCGAGGCCTCGTCGATCCCCAGGGCGAGCAGCGTGGTCGCGGCGAGCTCCTTGCGGGACGGGCCGCGCGCGTAGTCCCACCGGCCGGGCGCGGACTGTTCGGCCAGGACGCGCAGCCCGTGCAGTTTCTCCTCGGGATCGGTGACCACGCGCGGCACACCGAGCACCATGGCGCTGCGGTAGTTGACACTGTGCTCGAAGACGGACCGGGCCAGCACCAGGCCGTCGATATGGGTGACGGTGACGCAGACGGAGGCTCCGGGCGACTGCACGAGGCTGCGGCTGGCGGCCGAGCCGTGCAGGTAGAGGGTGTCGGCGGCGGCATCGAAGCCGTAGACGGTGGGGACCGCCAGCGGCGAGCCGTCCACCACCACCGCGAGGTGGCAGACGAAGCCGGCGCCGAGCACCGCGTCCAGATCGTCCCGGGACACGCTGCCCTGCTCCCGCAGCCGTCGGTGACGGGTCCGGTCGGTGACCGGAAGCGTGCGAGGGGGTGTGTCGGTGGACATCGGAAGCCTCCGGAAGAATGTGCGGCGGACGCCTCGATACTAGCAATCTCGGCGCTTCAGCGGGGCTTTCTCGACTGATTCATGCCCAACCAACTCGATGGACAACGGTTTCCGTCGCAGTGGCCGGAACGCGTACTCGCTCCACGACAACATGCTGACCGGTCGGTAACCTGAATCCATGACTACTACCGCTTCGGACCCTCGCGCGTCGCGCCGCTGTCAGAACACTCTCAACCCGCTGCACTCCAGCACGTACTTCTCGCCGGAGTTCGGCACCGAACTCTCCCGCCTCGGCCTCGAGCCCGGCAGCATGACGTACTTCGCGGGCCGGGCGGCGCCGCTGGGAGCGGTCGGAGCCGGTACCGTCACCGCCACCTTCTACAACTTCAACCACGACCTGGTCGCCCGGCACATCCCGCGCACCTGGACGATCGCCACCCCCGAGGCCGTCATCGACGCGCGGCTGCGCGCGGTCGACACCGCGCTCACCCGGCTGCTCGGCGCGGAAACCGTCGCCTCGCCCGAGATGCGCGAGGCCGCCACCTTGGCGCTACGTGCCACCGAGGCCTGCGAGCGGGCCGCCCGCCCGCTCTACGCCGCCAACGCCGACCTGCCGGTGCCCTTGGCGCCGCACCTCGCACTCTGGCACGCCGCCACGCTGCTGCGGGAGCACCGGGGCGACGGACACCTGGCCGCGCTGGTGGCGGCCAGGCTCGACGGCCTCGAGGCCCTCGTCACCCACAGCGCGACCGGCAAGGGCTTCACCCCCCGCTTCGTCCAGGCCAGCAGGGGCTGGTCGGTCGAGCAGTGGTCCGCCGCCCAGGACCGGCTGCGCGAGCGCGGGCTGCTGGACGCCGCGGGCGAGCTCACCGACGCGGGCGTCGAGCTGCGGCGCGAGATCGAAGCCGCCACCGACCGCGTCGACCAGGCCCCGTACGAGCACCTCGGCGCCGCCGGCGTGGATCGTCTCACCGAGCTCGCCGGATCCTTCACCCAGACCGCGCTCGCCTCCGGCGCCTTCCCGCTGGAGCACTTCGGCAAGGGCTGAGGCGAGGGGTGACGTCAACGGCTGACGTTCCGCGCCGCCCCGGGAACCGGCGGCGCCTCGGCCCTCACGGATCGTGCGACTCTCGCGGCAGCGGGGGCGGCGCGGGCAGGATGGGTCCATGCCCGAATTGACGCCCGCCCAAGTCCGGTCCTGGCGCGTCCACGCACAGGGGTTGGCCGGCGCGCGGGATGGCGTCGGGGTCGCCGACGCGGCGCGCACGGCCGGCGCTCTGCAGGCGCAGGACCCCAAGGCCTGCCGGTTGCAGGTGCGCGCCAGGACCTCGGGGCTCACCGCCGGGGACGTCGACACCGCGTGCGGCGCCGGCGACCGGTCCGTGGTCCGCACGTGGCTGATGCGCGGCACCCTGCACGCCGTCCCGGCGGCGGACGTGCGCTGGATGACGTCGCTGCTGGGCCCGCGAGCCGCCGCGGCGCAGCGCGGCCGGCGGCTGCGGCTCGGACTGGACGAGAAGACCTGCGCCCGCGCCCTTCCCGCACTGGAGAAGGTGCTGGCCGGACGTCCGCCGATGCTCCGCGACGACCTCGTGCACCGACTCGGTGAGTTCGGCATCACCCTGGATCCGCGCAGCCAGGCGCCGGCCCATCTGATGCTGTACGCGGCGGCCATGGGCCTGGTGTGCCGGGGACCCGAGGCGGAAGGCGACAAATCGACTTATGTGTGGTGCGAGGAGTGGCTCGACGGGGTCGTGGGACCGGACCTGTCCGGGACCGGGGCACTGGCGGCGCTCGCCGAGCGGTATGTGTCCGCCTACGGGCCCGCCACTGAGAAGGACTTCGCCAAGTGGTCCGGCCTGCCGGTGGGCCAGGCCCGGAGCGGCTTCCGGTCGGCCGGGGAGAAACTGGCGGAGATCGCGGGACCGGAGGGCCCGCTGTGGGTGCCGGCCGGCACCGACGCGCCGCGGCCGCCGACACCGTCGGTCCGGCTGATCGGGCATTTCGACCCGTATCTGCTCGGCTACCAGGACCGGGACCTGCTGCTGGACCCGTCCTTCGCCCGTCTCGTCGCGACCGGCGGCGGTTTCATCACCCCGTGCCTGCTGGCGGACGGTGAGGTCGTCGGCACCTGGCGCCACGAGCGGGGCCACGTCGGCCGGCTGACCGTCCGCGTCGACCCTTTCCGGGCGCTGGGCGACTCCGTCGTGAGCGGCATCGAGACCGAGGTCGCCGATCTGGGGCGCTTCCTCGGGGGCGATGCCTCCTGGGAGTGGAGCTGAGGGCCGTGACGGAAGGGTGGCGCCGACCGACCCTCAGGTCGCACTCGTCGTGGACTCCCGCTCCGGCTGGGTGTCGGACTGCGCGCACGGCATCGCGGGGTGGCGCCCCAGCAGCACCACCCCTGCCGTGATCGCCGCGAGCCCGGACACCTCCCAGGCCAGCGCGCCGGGCGTCACCCGCAACTGGTCCCCGAGGAAGCCGATGCCGCAGGCGATCCCCGCCAGCGGCTGCGCGGCCGTCAGGGCCGGCAGCGACATCCGCAGGGGAGCGGTCTCGAAGGCGCTCTGTACGAGGACGAGCCCGGTGAGTCCGATCGCCGCGACCACGTACGGCTGCCAGTGCACCGCCAGTATCTGGACGCCGCCCTCATGGGCCAGTTCGCCGCAGATCCGCGTCAGCGCGTCCTGCAGCCCGTAGAGCAGGCCGGCCGCCAGCGCCAACAGGGTCGCCTCGGGCGAGGACGGCAGTCGTTTGGCGCAGGCCACCAGCAGCAGCGCGAGGCCCACGACGATCCCCAGCACCAGCCAGTGCCGCAGTGCCCCCGCCTCCGCGCCGCCCCCGGTCGGCTGCCCGGCGACGATGAACGCCGTCACGCCGAGGGCCAGCAGGATGACGCCGGCCCAGCCGCTGCGGCCCAGCGGCTGCCCCGACAGCCATCTGGACAGCGCCAGCGCGAACAGCAGGTTCGTCGCGAGGAGCGGCTCGACGAGGGACACCTCGCCGCGCGACAGGGCCAGCGCCCCGAGCACCTGGCCGCCGACCATCAACGCCATGCCCAGTAGCCACACGGGCATCTTGATCAGGTCGAGGAGGAGTCGGAAGGAGAGGAAGTCGGCGAGCGGGGCACGCTGCGCCGCGCGCTGCTGCAGTACGAAACCCAGTCCGAGGCAACAGGCGGCACCGACGCCGAGCAGGAACACGGCCACGCGGCCACCTTAGCCCGGGTGACGCGCGACGGACCGCGCCCAGCGATGCGGTCCGGTTTCCGCGCCGAGCGTGTCGACGGCCGCCCGGGACGGGTCGCCCGCCCCGGGATCCGAGGATTCCCTTCCAGCCGACCGGCGAGTTCCGAACGGGCCCGGGCAGGCCCCCACAGCCTGCCCGGGTCCGTGTCCACGGGTTCCACACGTCGACCGTCCCGGACCGGGCCCGAGGGCTCCTGAACGGTCACGGGTTGGACGCGGGCCGAGGCATTCCGGTTCCGCGCGGCTTCGGTGCCGGCGCATCGCCGGTGCGGTGCCGGTGCGGTGCCGGTCGCGTGCGGGCGGCCGCCGCCTGGATCAGGCCTCCGTGACCCGGCCGTCCGCGACCTCGATGCGCCGGGTGGTGCTCACCGCGTTCAGCATCCGCCGGTCGTGCGTGACCAGCAGCAGCGTGCCGTTGTACGAGGAGAGCGCCGACTCCAGCTGCTCGATCGCGGGCAGGTCCAGGTGGTTGGTCGGTTCGTCGAGGACCAGCAGGTTGACGCCGCGGGCCTGCAGCAGGGCCAGCGCGGCACGCGTCCGCTCCCCCGGTGACAGCGTCGCCGCCGGACGCAGCACATGGGCGGCCTTCAGGCCGAACTTGGCGAGCAGCGTCCGCACGTCGGCGGGCTCCAGGTCGGGGACGGACGCCGCGAACGCGTCCATCAGCGGTTCCTCGCCGAAGAACAGCCCGCGGGCCTGGTCGACCTCGCCCACGACGACTCCCGGGCCGAGCGCGGCGTTGCCCGCGTCCAGCGGGAGCCGGCCCAGCAGCGCGGCGAGCAGCGTGGACTTGCCGGAGCCGTTGGCGCCGGTGATGGCGACCCGGTCCGCCCAGTCGATCTGCAGGTCCACCGGGCCGAACGTGAAGTCCCCGCGGCGTACCTCGGCGCCGCGCAGCGTCGCCACCACGGCCCCGGAGCGGGGCGCCGCGGCGATCTCCATCTTGAGCTCCCACTCCTTGCGGGGCTCTTCCACGACGTCGAGGCGTTCGATCATGCGCTGCGTCTGGCGGGCCTTGGCGGCCTGCTTCTCGGACGCCTCGCTGCGGAACTTGCGGCCGATCTTGTCGTTGTCCGTCGCCTTGCGGCGGGCGTTCTTGACACCCTGGTCCATCCACGAGCGCTGCATCTGGCCGCGGGCTTCGAGGGAGGACTTCTTGTCGGCGAACTCGTCGTACTCCTCACGGGCGTGCCGGCGGGACACCTCCCGCTCCTCCAGGTACGCCTCGTAGCCGCCGCCGTAGGTGTTCACCTGCTGCTGGGCGAGGTCGAGTTCGACGACCTTGGTGACGGTGCGGGCGAGGAACTCGCGGTCGTGGCTGACGACGACGGTGCCGGCGCGCAGCCCCTTGACGAACTTCTCCAGCCGGTCGAGACCGTCCAGGTCCAGGTCGTTGGTGGGCTCGTCGAGCAGGAACACGTCGTAGCGGCTGAGCAGCAGCGACGCGAGACCGGCACGGGCGGCCTGACCGCCGGAGAGCGAGGTCATCTGCTGGTCGAGGCCGATGGACAGCCCCAGCGAGGCCGCGACCTCCTCGGAGCGCTCCTCCAGGTCGGCGCCGCCGAGGTCGAGCCAGCGCTCCAGCCCGCGTGGAGTACGCGTCGTCGGCGCCCGGCGCCTCGTCGACCAGCGCCTGCGTGGCGGCGTCGAGCGCGCTCTGTGCGGCCGCGACGCCGGTGCGGCGGGCGAGGAAGTCCCGGACGGTCTCCCCTGGGCGCCGCTCGGGCTCCTGCGGGAGGTGGCCGACGGCGGCGCTGGGCGGGCTGAGTCGCAGCACGCCCTGCTCGGGGGTGTCGAGCCCGGCGAGCAGCCGCAGCAGTGTCGACTTTCCGGCACCGTTGGCCCCGACCAGGCCGATGACATCGCCGGGGGCGACGACGAGTTCGAGGCCGGAGAACAGGACGCGGTCCCCGTGTCCTGCGGCAAGATCCTTGGCAACAAGAGTGGCACTCATCAGGGAGCAGATCCTATATGCCGAGCAAGAAGGCGATCGTCCGCCGTCCCAGCCCGCGCCTGGCCGAAGGCCTGGTCACGCACATCGACCGCGAGCCGGTCGACCCCCTCCTGGCGCTGCGCCAGTGGGAGCGCTACACCGCCACGCTGGCCGAGCACGGCTGGGAGACGGTCGAGGCCGCTCCGGCGGACGACTGCCCGGACGGGGTGTTCGTCGAGGACACCATGGTCGTCTTCCGGAACGTGGCCTTGGTCTCACGTCCGGGCGCCTCCTCGCGGCGGCCCGAGACGTCCGGCGCCGAGGAGGCCGCGCTCGCGCTCGGCTGCTCGGTGAACCGGGTCCGGGAGCCCGGGACGCTGGAGGGCGGCGACGTACTGAAAGTCGGGGACACCCTGTACGTCGGCCTGGGCGGCCGCACCAACGCGGAGGGCGTACGGCAGCTGCGCGCGGTGTTTGAGCCGCTGGGCGCGCGGGTGGTCGCCGTCCCCGTGACGAAGGTGCTGCACCTGAAGTCGGCGGTGACGGCGCTGCCGGACGGAACGGTCATCGGCTACCCGCCCCTGGTCGACGATCCGGCCGTCTTTACGCACTTCCGACCGGTACCGGAGGAGGCTGGGTCACATGTGGTGCTCCTCGGCGGAGACGTGCTGCTCATGGCCGCCGGCGCTCCCCGGAGCGCGGAGCTGCTGAGCGGCCTGGGATACCGGCCGGTACTGGTCGACATCAGCGAATTCGAGAAACTCGAGGGCTGTGTCACATGCTTGTCCGTACGGCTGCGGGACCTGTCCGCGCAGCCGTAGCTGCCCCATACACCCAGTAGGGCGACGGTTGCCTTTTCGGCGACTCATAACCTACGGTTGCGTAACTTACGTCCCCGTAGGTGCCTTGCCAGCTACTCAGGAGTCCCACCGTGACCATCACCGAACCCCACCGTCCCGGATCGGACACATGGAGTGACGCGCGGCTCCTGTACGCCCTGGAAGAAGTGGTCGAGACCGAGCTCAACCGGCACCTCGCGGTGGCCAAGGAGTGGATGCCGCACGAGTACGTGCCGTGGAGCGACGGCCGGAACTTCGACGGGATCATGGGCGGCGAGGCGTGGGCGCCGGAGCAGTCCAAGGTCACCGAGATCGGCCGCATCGCGCTCGTCGTGAACCTCCTCACCGAGGACAACCTCCCCAGCTACCACCACGAGATCGCCTCGCTCTTCGGCCGTGACGGCGCCTGGGGCACCTGGGTGCACCGGTGGACCGCCGAAGAGGGCCGGCACGGCATCGTCATGCGGGACTACCTGCTGACCAGCCGCGCCGTGGACCCGGTCGAGCTCGAGCGCTTCCGCATGGTGCACATGTCGGAGGGCTTCGAGTCCGACAACCGGCACAGCATGCTGCACTCCGTGGCGTACGTGGCCTTCCAGGAGCTGGCCACCCGCGTCTCGCACCGCAACACCGGCCACCAGTCGGGGGACCCGGTCTGCGACCGGATGCTGGCCAGGATCGCGACCGACGAGAACCTGCACATGGTCTTCTACCGCAACCTGCTGGCGGCGGCGCTGCAGCTCGCCCCGGACCTGACGATGCAGGCCATCCGCGATGTCGTCGTGCAGTTCCGGATGCCCGGGCACGGCATGCCCGGCTTCGAGCGGGCGGCGGCCCGGATGGCCATCGGCGGGATCTACAACCTGCGCATCCACCATGACGACGTGCTGCAGCCGGTGCTGCGCCACCTCAAGGTCCTCGAGGTCAGCGGCCTGAACCCGGACGGACTGCAGGCGCAGGAAGAGCTGGGCCTGTTCATGGGCGGCCTCAACGGCCAGGCCACGAAGTTCGACGAGCGCAAGGCGGCCCTCGAGGCCCGCCGGGCGGCCCGCGCCTCCTGACGCCCGGACCGTAGGCCCGCGCCTCCGGACGCCCGAGCCGTAGGCGCGCGCCTGACGTACGCCACTCCCGTCTGCCCTACGCCCATCGCCCCCGCGCATCAACGCGGGGGCGATGGGCGGTTTTCGTGCGTCGGCCAAAAATCATGCATGCATGCTTGATTGTTTCTGGCGACGCTGCCACCCTCTGACCCACAACGTTGCTGACCGGGTGTCAACAAGGGGTGGTCATGGCCGATCCACAGTCCGTGCTCGTCGACCTGCGGGCCGAGAGCGAAGACCTCGACCGGCTGGTGGCGCCGCTTCCGGCGGACCGCTGGGCGGCATCCACCCCCGCCGAGGGCTGGACGATCGCCCACCAGATCGCCCACCTCGCCTGGACCGACGGCGTCGCCCTGCTCTCGGTGACCGACCCGGACGCGTTCGCCCGGGAGACCGAACTGGCCGCCGCGACCTTCGAGACGTTCGTCGACGACGAGGCCCGCAAGGGCGCCTCGCTGCCGCCGGCCGAGCTGCTGGAGCGGTGGCGCACCGGCCGCCGGGCGCTGCTCGACGCCCTGGCCGCCCAGCCGCCCGGCACCCGCTTCCCCTGGTACGGGCCCCCGATGAGCGCCGCCTCGATGGCCACCGGGCGGCTGATGGAGACCTGGGCGCACGGCCAGGACGTCGCCGACGCCCTGGGCTTCCGGCGCGAGCCGACCGGCCGGCTGCGGCACGTGGCCCGGATCGGAGTGCGGGCCCGCGACTACGCGTACTTCGTACGGGGGCTCAAGCCGCCCGCCGAGGAGTTCCGGGTCGAGTTGACGGCGCCCGACGGTGGGACGTGGACGTACGGGCCGGAGGACGCCGCACAGCGGGTGACCGGTCCCATGATCGACTTTTGTCTGCTGGCCACCCAACGCAGACACCGCGACGACCTCGCCGTATGCGCCGAGGGCGAGGACGCGGACCGCTGGCTGGAGATAGCCCAGGCCTTCGCGGGACCGGCCGGAACCGGTCGTCAGCCACGGTCCGCGGGCCGTGCTCCGCAAGCCCCGGGCCGTGCGCCGCAGTCCGCGGAAGAGCGCGGGGCCGGCGCATGACCCTCCTGGACACGGCCGACGAGGAGTACGCGGTGAACCGGGCGACCATGCTCGACCGGCTCGCGGAGGTCGACGCGGCGCACACCACCGCGATCGACGGCGGCGGAGCGAAGTACATCGAGCGGCACCGCAAACGCGGCAAGCTGCTCGCCCGCGAACGCGTCGAGCTGCTGCTCGACCCGGACACCCCGTTCCTCGAACTCTCCCCGCTCGCCGCCTGGGGCAGCGACTACCCGGTGGGTGCCTCGCTGGTCACCGGCATCGGCGTCGTGGAAGGCGTCGAGTGCCTGATCACCGCCAGCGACCCGACCGTGCGCGGTGGCGCCAGCAACCCGTGGACGCTGAAGAAGGCGCTGCGCGCCAATGAGATCGCCTTCGCCAACCGGCTGCCGGTGATCAGCCTCGTCGAGTCCGGCGGCGCCGATCTCCCCAGCCAGAAGGAGATCTTCATACCCGGCGGCGCGCTGTTCCGGGACCTGACGCGGCTGTCGGCCGCCGGAATCCCCACCATCGCCGTCGTCTTCGGCAACTCGACCGCGGGCGGCGCGTACATCCCCGGGATGTCCGACCACGTGATCATGGTCAAGGACCGGTCGAAGGTCTTCCTGGGCGGGCCGCCGCTGGTCAAGATGGCGACCGGTGAGGAGAGCGACGACGAGTCGCTGGGCGGCGCCGACATGCACGCCCGGGTCTCCGGCCTCGCGGACCACTACGCCCTCGACGAGCCCGACGCCCTGCGCACCGCGCGCCGCGTCGTCTCCCGGCTCAACTGGCGCAAGCGGGGCCCGGCCCCGCGGGCGACCGTCGAACCACCGCTGCACGACGAGGACGAGCTGCTCGGTATCGTCCCCGGCGACCTGCGGACGCCCTTCGACCCGCGCGAGGTGATCACCCGCATCGTCGACGGCTCGCGGTTCGACGAGTTCAAGCCGCTGTACGGGCCGAGCCTGGCCACCGGCTGGGCCGAGGTGCACGGCTATCCCGTCGGAATCCTCGCCAACGCGCAGGGCGTGCTGTTCAGCGCCGAGTCGCAGAAGGCCGCGCAGTTCATCCAGCTCGCCAACCAGCGGGACATCCCGCTGCTCTTCCTGCACAACACCACCGGCTACATGGTCGGCAAGGAGTATGAGCAGGCCGGGATCATCAAGCACGGCGCCATGATGATCAACGCGGTCGCCAACTCCAGGGTCCCGCACCTGTCGGTGCTGATGGGCGCGAGCTACGGCGCCGGCCACTACGGCATGTGCGGCCGGGCCTTCGACCCGCGCTTCCTCTTCGCCTGGCCGAGCGCCAAGTCCGCCGTGATGGGGCCCGCCCAGCTCGCCGGGGTGCTCTCGATCGTCGCCCGGCAGTCGGCGGCGGCGAAGGGACTGCCGTACGACGACGAGGCGGACGCCGCGCTGCGCGCCATGGTCGAGCAGCAGATCGAGTCCGAGTCGTTGCCGATGTTCCTGTCGGGACGGCTCTACGACGACGGCGTCATCGACCCGCGCGACACGCGGACCGTACTCGGCCTGTGCCTGTCAGCCGTGCACGGCGCTTCCGTCGAGGGCGCGCGCGGCGGCTTCGGCGTCTTCCGGATGTGAGGGCAGTGACGATTCTTCCGAAGGTGGGGGCCGTGCTGATCGAGTCCGTTCTGGTGGCCAACCGTGGCGAGATCGCCCGGCGGGTCTTCCGTACCTGCCGCGACCTGGGGATCGCCACGGTCGCGGTGTACTCCGACGCGGACGCCGGCGCCCCGCACGTACGGGAAGCCGACAGCGCCGTACGCCTGCCCGGGAACGCTCCGGCCGACACGTATCTGCGCGGCGATCTGATCGTCGCGGCCGCCAAGGCGGCGGGCGCGGACGCCGTCCACCCCGGCTACGGCTTCCTCTCCGAGAACGCCGGCTTCGCGCGGGCCGTGCTCGACGCCGGACTGGTCTGGATCGGCCCGTCCCCCGACGTGATCGAGGCCATGGGATCCAAGACGCGCGCCAAGACCATCATGGCGGCGGCCTCCGTACCGGTGCTGACCGGTCTGCGGCCGGAGTCGATCGGCCCGGACGACCTTCCGGTGCTGGTGAAGGCGGCGGCCGGCGGCGGTGGGCGCGGCATGCGGATCGTGCGCGATCTCGCCCTGCTGGACGAGGAGCTGGCGGCGGCGCGGGCCGAGGCGGCCTCGGCCTTCGGCGACGGTGAGGTCTTCGTCGAACCGTTCGTGGAGACGGGCCGGCACATCGAGGTGCAGCTGCTCGCCGACACCCACGGAACGGTGTGGACGCTCGGCGAACGCGACTGCTCGGTCCAGCGGCGGCACCAGAAGGTGATCGAGGAGACCCCGGCGCCCGGCATCGACGACACGTTGCGCCGTACGCTGCACGACGCCGCCGCCGCGGCGGCCCGCGCGATCGGCTACACCGGCGCCGGCACGGTCGAGTTCCTGGTGGCGCCGGGTGGTCGTCCGTACTTCCTGGAGGTCAACACCCGGCTCCAAGTCGAACATCCGGTCACCGAATGTGTGACCGGAATCGATCTCGTGCGGCTCCAGTTGAGCATCGCCGAGGGCGCCGTGCTGCCGGCGGAGCCGCCCGCGCCGCACGGCCACGCGATCGAGGCCCGGCTGTACGCGGAGGACCCGGCGCGCGGCTGGCAGCCGCAGTCCGGGGTCCTGCACCGGATGGAACTGCCCGAACTCCCCGGGCTGCGGCTCGACTCCGGGGTGGAGAGCGGCGACACCATCGGCGTGCACTACGACCCGATGCTGGCCAAGGTCATCGCCTGGGCCGACACCCGGGACGAGGCCGTGCGGCTGCTCGCCCGCGCCCTGGATCGCGCCCGGCTGCACGGTCCGGTCACCAACCGCGAGCTGCTGGTGCGCGTCCTGCGGCACCCGGAGTTCGCGGCGGGCCGGCACTCCACCGCGTTCCTGGAACAGCACCCCTCGGTTCTGGCGGGGGACGGCGCGGACGCGGACGCCGTCCGGCTGGCGGCGCTCGCCGCCGCGCTGTCGGACGCCTCGGGACGCTCCACCTTCGGCGGCTGGCGAAACGTTCCTTCTCAACCGCAGGCCAAGAGCTACGCGACGGTGCCCGGCGCCGAACCGTACGAGGTCCGCTACCGCCTCACCCGCTCCGGCCTGGACGCTCCCGACCATCCGGGGGTACGGCTGCTGCACGCGGAACGCGGCCACGTCGTCCTGGAGGCCGACGGGGTACGCCGCGCGTTCGACGTGGCCGTCTACGGCGACCGGGTGCACGTCGACTGTGCGCTCGGCGCGTTCGCCTTCACCGCCATGCCGCGCTTCCCGGTGCCGGAAAGCGGTACCGAGCCGGGCTCACTGCTCGCTCCCATGCCGGGCACCGTCATCCGGATCGGTGAATTCTCCGTCGGCGACCACGTCGAAGCGGGCCGCCCGCTGCTGTGGCTCGAGGCGATGAAGATGGAGCACCGGATCACCGCTCCCGCCTCGGGAACGCTCACCGCACTGAACGCCGAGGTCGGCCGCCAGGTCGACGTCGGCGCCGTACTCGCCGTCGTCAAGGAGGAAGCACGCCCATGACCACCAGCCAAGGCACCTTCGACAGCGCACTTCTGGAAAGCGACGAGCGGCGCGCCCTGCGTGCCGCCGTCGGGGATCTCGGCCGCCGCTACGGCCGCGAGTACTTCACCGCCGCCGTCCGCGCGGGCAAGCACACCGACGAGCTGTGGCGGGAGGCCGGCGCGCTCGGCTACCTCGGGGTGAACCTCCCGGAGGAGTACGGCGGAGGGGGCGGCGGTATGGCCGAACTCTCGATAGTGCTCGAGGAGCTGGGCGCGGCGGGCTGCCCGCTGCTGCTGCTCATCGTCTCCCCCGCCATCTGCGGCACCGTCATCGCCCGCTTCGGCACCGAGGAGCAGAAGCGCCGCTGGCTGCCGGGGCTGTCGGACGGGTCGCTGCGGATGGCCTTCGGCATCACCGAGCCCGAGGCCGGCTCCAACTCGCACCGCATCACCACCACCGCGCGCCGCGACGGGGGCGACTGGCTGCTGACCGGCCGCAAGGTCTTCATCTCGGGTGTGGACATCGCGGACGCCACCCTGATCGTCGGTCGCACCGAGGACGCGCGCACCGGCAAACTCAAACCGTGCCTGTTCATCGTCGACCGGGAGACACCGGGGTTCGAGTACCGGCAGATAGAGATGGAGCTGGGCGCTCCCGAGAAGCAGTTCCAGCTCTTCCTCGACGATGTGCGGCTGCCGGCCGACGCCCTCGTCGGCGATGAGGACGCCGGGCTGCTGCAGCTGTTCGCGGGCCTCAACCCCGAGCGGATCATGACGGCCGCGTTCTCCCTGGGCATGGGCCGGTTCGCCCTGGACAAGGCCGTCGAGTACGCCCGCACCCGCCAGGTGTGGCAGTCCCCCATCGGCGCCCACCAGGCGATAGCCCACCCCCTCGCGGTCGCCCACATCGAACTGGAGCTCGCCCGGCTGATGATGCAGAAGGCCGCGTACCTCTACGACGCGGGTGATGACATGGGGGCGGGCGAGGCCGCCAACATGGCGAAGTACGCCGCCGCCGAGGCCGGGGCCAAGGCCGTCGACCAGGCCGTGCACACGCTCGGCGGCAACGGGCTCACCACCGAGTACGGGCTGGCCGCCCTGCTCACCGCCTCCCGGGTGGGCCGGATCGCCCCGGTGAGCCGTGAGATGATCCTCAACTTCGTCTCGCACCACACCCTGGGCCTGCCCAAGTCGTACTGAAATCCACCCCACCACGGCGGTTCCTGACGAGCTGCGCGCCGAGTCCTCCCATCCCGCCACGTCCCCCTGATTCGCCACGTCCTGTGAGCTCGCCACGTCCCCCTGAGCCCGCCGCGGCTCGCCGATCCGCCTGGAGGAGACCGATCGTGTCCGACGCGCCCTTCGTACGCCGCGACCACCAGCGCGGCATCGCCCTGCTCACCCTGGACTCGCCGCACAACCGCAACGCCCTGTCGGCCCGCCTGATCAGCGAGCTGCGCGAAGGGCTCAACGACGCGGTCAAGGACTCCGGCGCCCGCGCGATCCTGCTCACCCACACCGGGAACACGTTCTGCGCGGGCGCCGACCTGAAGGATCCGGCCGCGGGCGGCCCGCTCGGCCTGGCGGAGCTGCTGCGGAGCATCGTCGAGTCGCCCAAACCCGTGGTCGCGCGGGTCACCGGCCACGCACGGGCCGGCGGCCTCGGGCTGCTCGCGGCGTGCGACATATCCGTGGCCGGCGCCGGCGCGAGTTTCGCCTTCACCGAGGCTCGGCTGGGCCTGGCACCGGCCGTCATCTCCCTCCCCGTCCTGCCCCGCACCGACCCGCGCGCCGCCGCCCGCTACTACCTGACGGGCGAGGTCTTCGACGCCGCCGAAGCCGTCCGGATCGGTCTGGTGAGCACCACCGCGGACGCGCTGGACAGCATCCTGGACGGGCTGCGGGCCGCCTCCCCGCAGGGGCTGGCCGAGTCCAAACGACTCACCACCGCCGAGGTGCTCCGGGCTTTCGACCGGGACACGGCAGCGCTGGCCGAACAGTCCGCCCGCCTCTTCGCCTCACCCGAAGCGGCGGAAGGGATACGGTCCTTCGTCGAACGCCGGGACCCGTCATGGGCGTTGTGACCACCCGGACCCCCAAACAGGACCGCAGCCGCGCCACCCGGCGGCGCCTGCTGGAGGCGGCCGTCTCCTGCCTGGCGGAACGCGGCTGGAGCGGCAGCACCGTGGCGGTCGTCTGCGAACGCGCCGGGCTCACCCGGGGCGCGGCCCAGCACCACTTCGGAAACCGGGAGGACCTCTTCACCGCCGCGATCGAGCATGTCGCGGAGGAGTGGCTGAACGCCGTCCGAGAGGGGGCTCGCGCCCTGCCCCGTGATGGCGCGTCCCGTACCCGCGCCGTCGTCGACATGCTCGTCGGCGTCTACACCGGCCCGCTCTTCCGCGCCGCCCTCCACCTGTGGGTCGCGGCCGCGGACGAGGAACAACTGCGACCCCGGGTCAACGCCCTGGAGGCCCGCATAGGACGCGAGGCCCACCGGCTCGCGGTGGAGTTCCTGGACGCCGACGAAGCCGTCGAGGGCGTCCGTGAATCCGTCCAGGCCACCTTGGACATGGCCCGCGGCCTCGGCCTCGCCAACCTGCTCAGCGACGACTCGGCACGCCGGGCGGGCATCGTCCGGCAGTGGTCACGCATCCTGGACGGCGTCATCCACGCCCGTCCGGAGCAACCGCCGGGATCGTGACGCCGCCGTACCGGGCCTGCCGGTCGATCCCCAGCACGGGCGTGCACGGCAGGCGGGCTGTCGGACCCCAGCCCTACCATCGGTGACAGACAGCCACCGGCCCGCCGCCCGAGCTCCTGGAGTCGCCATGCCCCGCCGCGCCCATGATCCGCTCGCCGTCCGCGGGAAGGTCCGCGCGTTCGCCCTGCGGCTGCCGGGGGCCGTCGAGGAGTTCCCCTGGGGCGAATCCGTCATCAAGGTCAACAAGAAGGTCTTCGTCTTCCTCGGCGTCGAGGACGGCAGCTATCCGCCGGCCATCACCGTGAAGCTCAAGGACGAGGAGGTCCACGCCCACGCGCTGACCGCACCCGGCGCCGAGCCCGCCGGCTACGGCCTGGGCAAGGCGGGTTGGGTCCGGATCCCCCTCGACGAGGGCGTCCCGCCCGCGGAACTGTTGTCGGACTGGACGGAGGAGAGCTATCGCGTGATCGCCCCCAAACGCCTCGTCAAGGAGTTGGACGGGCCGCCTGCCCCGTGACGGCGTCGACGAGTGCCGTCAGTGCTCGTGCGACGGCGGCCAGACCGTCCGTGGGCGCTCCGCCGGGCTCCGTCATATAGAGGTCCCGGCGGATCTCGATCATGAGTGCGGACACCTCGGTGGTGTGGGCGTAGTGCTTGAGCGGGACGTAGCAGCCCGCGAACGGGGTGTTGAGGCCCAGCTCTGCACAGTCCGTGAAGGCCCGGCGGGCGGCCTCCAGCAGCCACGGCGGCGTGTGGTGCTCGTCGGTGCCCAGGCAGACGGCGGGGCGGGCGCCCGCCGCGTGCAGTTCGTAGGGCAGGGCCCGGGACGGGTAGGAGTGCACGTCGATGATGACGGCGCGGCCGGTGGCCGCGAGGCGGGCGTCGACCAGCCGCGTGAAGGCGTCCGCGTAGGGGACGAAGTGCGCGGCGAGCAACTCCCGTTCGTGGACGGGGTCGTCGGACCGAAGCCGCTCGCCGTGCGAAGTGCGGGTGTAGACCGCGCCCATGCCCACGGCCCGCATCTCCTCCCGCTCGTCGGGGAACCGCTCGGGATCGACGACGAGGCGCGAGAGCGCATTGCGGTGCGTCCACGGCGTGACGGCCGCGGCGTCCGCCGCCCGCCCGGCGATGAGGTCGGTGTGGGCGTCCGTCATGTGGTCCAGCTCCCGCGACAGCGCGGTGTCGTCCAGCAGGACGCTCCCCCGGGCGGCGGGAGTCAGCGTGCGTGAACTGTGCGGGACGTGGAGGATGACGGGTGATCGGTCGGCACCGGGTGTCTGGGCGTACATCGCTCCGGTATACCCCAGCCGAGCGACCCGCTCACCTGCTTCATCGCCGCCGGCGGGCGCCGGCGAGAGCGACAGCACAAAACAGCAGGCCCGGCGCTTTCGCGCCGGGCCTGCTGCGTAAGTAGCGGGGACAGGATTTGAACCTGCGACCTCTGGGTTATGAGCCCAGCGAGCTACCGAGCTGCTCCACCCCGCGTCGGTGAACCCCACCCTACGCGGCGGGGGACGCAGGACCAAATCATTACCGGGGGCGGCGCGGGCGGGAGAGCCGGAAGGAAAACGCGTTGCACGCCCACAGCCCCCCGCGTAACGTCGTCGTCGGCCCTGTTGTCGTCGATCGGAGAAGGCCGTTGCTGGTTTGAGGTCATGAGACACCGCGCCCGTGGGAGTTCCCGCGTGGCCCGAGTGCGACCTCGGCCGTGACCCGCCTCCCGTTCCGCCAGGGCGTCACCACCCAGTCATCTCCCCTCCGGGGTTGAGCCACGTCGCGTTCCGGTGTCTCCGCAGTTGCCGTCCCATCCAGCAACCAGGAGGCCTCCATGTCATTCGCACCCCCTTCCGTCATCTGCACCCGCCTCTCCTTCTGCTGGCCCGACGGCACCCCCGTGCTCGACGGCTTCGACTTCGCCACGGGACCCGGCCGCACCGGGCTGATCGGGCTCAACGGCTCGGGGAAGTCGACGCTGCTCCGGCTCATCGCCGGCGAACTGCGCCCGACCGAGGGCCAGGTGCGGGTCTGCGGCGAGATCGGCTACCTGCCGCAGAACGTCTCGCTCGACACGTCCGTCAGGGTCGACACCGCGCTCGGCATCGACGCGACCCGCGCCGCCCTGCACGCGATCGAGAGCGGCGACGCGAGCGAGGAGCACTTCACCGCGGTCGGCGACGACTGGGACGTGGAGGAGCGCGCCCTCGCCACCCTGGACCAGCTCGGTCTCGGCCACATCAGCCTCGACCGCACCATCGGCGAGGTCTCGGGCGGCGAGTCGGTCCTGCTGCGGCTGGCCGCACTGCTGCTGCGCCGACCCGACGTCCTGCTGCTGGACGAACCGACGAACAACCTGGACAGGGAGGCCCGGCGCCGCCTCCACGACGCCGTCGCGTCCTGGTCGGGGCTGCTGCTCGTGGTCAGCCACGACCGGGAGCTGCTGGAGTTGGTCGACCGGATCGCCGAGCTGCGCGGCGGCGAGAGCCACTGGTACGGCGGGAACTTCTCGGCGTACGAGGAAGCCGTCGCCGTCGAGCAGGAGGCGGCGGAACGGATGGTGCGGGTGGCCGGCACCGATGTGCGCCGGCAGAAGCGCGACCTGGTCGAGGCCCGGATCAAGCTGGCCGGCCGGGCCCGTTACGCCCAGAAGATGTTTGACACGAAGCGCGAGCCGAAGATCGTGATGAACCAGCGCAAGCGTGACGCCCAGGTCTCCGCCGGCAAGCACCGCACCCTGCACACCGAGCGACTGGAGGAGGCGAAGGAACGGCTCGACGAGGCCGTCGAGGCGGTCAGGGACGACGCCGAGATCCGGATCGACCTGCCCCACACCGCCGTTCCCGCCGGCAGGACCGTACTGACCCTGCACGGCTTGGAGGTGCGCTACGGCGCCCGCGCCGAGCTGGAGGTGCGGGGCCCGGAGCGGATCGCGCTGCTGGGCCGCAACGGGGCGGGCAAGTCCACCTTGCTGCGGACGATCGCCGGGCAGATCGAGCCGGTGGCGGGCGAGGCGGTGGCGCACGTGCCGATGCGCTACCTGCCGCAGCGACTGGACCTGCTGGACGACGAGCTGACGATCGCGGGCAATGTCGCCCGCTTCGCGCCCGGCGCGACCGACAACCAGATCAGGGCGCGGCTGGCCCGCTTCCTCTTCCGGGGCGGGCGCGCGGACCAGCCGGTCCGCACCCTGTCGGGTGGTGAACGGTTCCGCGCGTCGCTTGCCGCGCTGATGCTCGCCGACCCCGCCCCGCAGCTGCTGATGCTCGACGAGCCGACGAACAACCTGGACCTGGCCAGCGTGCGCAGCCTCACCGCCGCCCTGGCCTCGTACCAGGGGGCGCTGATCGTGGCCGGACACGATCTGCCCTTCCTGCGCGGCATCGGCATCACCCGCTGGGTGCGGCTCGACGGCGAACTGACCGGCATCGATCCGCCCACCGCCGGCGGGGAGCCGCGAGAGGGGGCCGGAGCGGGAGGTGTGAGCCGCAGGTGGGAGCCGGAGGTTTGGGAACGTCGGCGGTCCGACAGGAATGAGGGATGGACCCTCGTACAGTCGTTCCCCGCTCGTTCTCCCTTGCGCTCTCCGACGAGGTGCGGGATGCCCTCGACCGGCGCGCGCCCGTGGTGGCCCTCGAATCGACGATCATCGCCCACGGACTCCCCCGGCCCCGCAACCTCCGGGTGGCCGTGGAGCTGGAGGAGATCGTCCGTGCCACGGGCGCGGTTCCGGCAACCGTCGCCGTCCTCGACGGGACCGCGCACATCGGGCTCGCCAAGGACCAGCTGGAGCGGGTCGCGAGCGACCAGGGCCTGCGCAAGCTCGGTCACCGCGACCTCGCGCCGGCCCTGGCCACCGGCGCGAGCGGGGCGACGACGGTCTCCGGCACGGCGTTCCTGGCCGCCCGTGCCGGGATCCGGGTCTTCGCCACCGGAGGCCTCGGCGGAGTGCACCGCGACTGGGTCAGCCACCAGGACGAGTCCGCGGACCTGCGGCTGCTCGCCCGCACCCGCGTCACGGTGGTCTGCGCGGGCGTGAAGTCGATCCTCGACGTGCCGGCCACTCTGCAGCGTCTGGAGACGCTGGGCGTCGGCGTCCTCGGCTTCCGTACCGGCACCTTCCCCGGTTTCTACCTGACGAGTTCGGGTGAGCCGCTGGACTGGACGGTGCAGGAACCCTCGGAGGTCGCCGCCGTGATGAGTGCCCAGGACGCGCTGGGAGGTCCGGGCGCCGCGCTGATCGTGGCCAATCCCGTACCCGAGGCCGAGCAGCTCGATCCCGCGCTGCACGACCGGGTCCTCGTCGCCGCCCACGAGGCCGCCCGCGCGGCGGGGATCACCGGCCAGGCCATCACGCCCTTCCTGCTCGCCTACTTCGCCGAACACACCGGCGGGGCCTCGCTGGAGGCGAACCTGGCGGCGGTGCGGGGCAACGTCCGGCTCGCCGCCGCGATAGCCGGGCACTGGTCGCGGCCCGCATGACCGCGGCCGGCACGTCCCTGCTGGTCATCGGTGATGTCGTCACCGACATCGTGGCCCTGCACCACAAACCGCTCGCGCCCGACACCGACACCTCCGCCCGGATCGCGGTCAGACCCGGCGGGTCGGGCGCCAACACCGCCGCCTGGGCGGCCCGTTCGGGAGCCGATGTGCGGCTGCTGGCCCGCGCGGGGGCGGACTCCGCCGACTGGCACCGGGACGTACTGCGGCGCTGCGGGGTACGGCCGCACCTGCGCGTCGACCCGTCGCTGCCGACCGCCGTCGTCATCGCGCTGGTCGACGCTTCCGCGGAACGCACCCTGGTCACCGACAGCGGCGCGAGCGTGCGGCTCGGCCCGGCGGACTGGGACGCGGCGCTGCTGGACGGAACCGGCCAACTGCACCTCTCCGGATACCTGTTCTTCAACGAGGCCGGCCGGAGACTCGCCGCGCTGGCCATCACGGCGGCCCGCGCCGGAGGAATCCCGGTGAGCGTGGACCCCGCCTCCACCGGATTCCTCCAGCAGCTCGGCGTCCGCCGTTTCCTGGACGCCGTCGGGGAGGCGGACCTGCTGCTGCCGAACCTCGCGGAGGCCCGACTGCTGACCGGTGACGCCGATCCCGTGCGCGCCGCCGAGCAGTTGAGCACCGGCCACCGCGTGGCGGTGGTCAAACTCGGCGCCGCCGGGGCGCTGGTGGCCGAGCACGGCACGCTCACCGCCCGCGTGCCCGGTGCCACGGCCGATGCCGTCGACACAACGGGCGCCGGCGACGCCTTCGCCGGCGGTTTCCTGGCGGCGCGACTCAGCGGCGCGGACCTGGCCGGGGCCGCCGCCGCGGGCTGCCGGACGGGTGCGGCGGCGGTGGCCACGGTGGGCGGACGGCCCGAATAATCAGCAGCCCCGGACACCGGGATGCGGCAGGGTAGTGATGATCGTCGGCGATCGCACAGCGATTCGGTTCCCCGCCGTCGGCCGACGCGGCGGCCAGCAGAAGGAGCAGCGTCCATGCGCACCACCACACTCGGCAGCCAGGGCCCCGAAGTCGGCGTCGTCGGACTCGGTTGCATGGGCATGACCCATGCCTACGACCCGAGCGGCCGTGATGACACGGTGTCCGTCGAGGTCGTCCGGGGCGCCCTCGATCTGGGGGTGACGCTGATCGACACCGCCGACGCCTACGGCCCTTACACCAACGAGGAGCTGGTCGGCCGTGCGCTCGCGGGCCCCTACCGGGAGCGTGCGGTACTCGCCACCAAGGTGGGCCTCGTCCTGACCGGCACGGAGGACGGCCTGCCGGTATACGGGCGCAACGGCCGACCGGAGCACGTCAAGGCCTCGATCGACGCGAGCCTGCGCCGGCTGGGCACCGATTACGTCGACCTCTACCAGCTGCACCGTATCGACACGGAGGTCCCGGTCGAGGAGACCTGGGGCGCCCTCGCCGAGGTGGTGGCCGCCGGAAAGGCCCGCCGGATCGGGCTGTCCGAGGCGACGGTCGAGGAGATCGAGCGGGCCCACGCCGTCCACCCGGTCGCCTCCGTCCAGTCGGAGCTGTCGCTGTGGACCCGCGACGCGCTGGCGGACGTCCTGCCGTACTGCGAACGCGTGGGCATCGCCTTCCTGCCGTTCTCCCCGCTGGGCCGCGGCTTCCTCGCCGGGCGCTTCAGCTCGTACGACGACCTCCCCGCGGACGACATGCGCCGCAATCTCCCCCGCTTCCAGCAGGAGGCGCTGCGCACCAACCTCGCCATGGTCGGCACGGTCCGCGCCATCGCCGGACGCACCGGCTCCACCCCCGCCCAGGTCGCCCTCGCCTGGGTCCTCGCGCAGGGCCGCTACGTCGTCCCCATCCCCGGCACGAAGACCCCGAAGTACCTGGCCGACAACGCGGGAGCCGCCGGCCTCACCCTCTCCCCCGCCGACCTCGCCGAGCTGGACGATCTCCCGGCGGCCACGGGCACCCGATACTGACGGCGTGCGCGCGGCCGCGCGACCGCGACCGCGCGCACCGGTCGGGAACGGGCGCTTCCGCGCGTCCGATGGCGCTCCGGGCGGAGCGCGAGGAAGGTGGTCCGTGGGGGGACAGACCCGCGCGGGCACCGGCCCGGGGCGGACCACCACTGGGAGACGCACGATGTCCGAAGTCACCGCTCCTTACGAACCCGGTACACCCTGCTGGATCGACCTGATGGTCCCGGACCAGCAGGCCGCCCTGGACTTCTACCGTGACCTCTTCGGCTGGCAGGGCGAGATCGGCCCCGAAGAGTTCGGTGGCTACTCGATCTGCACGCTGAAGGGCAAGCCCGTCGCGGGCATGATGAAGTCGATGGCGATGGGCGACCAGCCCCCGCCGCCACCCACCTGGAGCAGCTACTTCTGCACGGCGGACGCCGACGCCACACAGGCCGCGATCACCGCCAACGGCGGCACGCTGATCGCGCCCGCCATGGACGTCAGCGATCTTGGCCGGATGCTGGTCGCCGCGGACCCACAGGGCGCGGTGTTCGGTGCGTGGCAGCCGAAGGAATTCCCCGGTGCCGCGATCGTGAACGAACCCGGCGCCCTGGTCTGGAACCAGCTCAGCACCCCCGACCCGAAGGGCGCCGGCGACTTCTACCAGGCGGCGCTGGGCCTGGAGGCCGCCCCGATGCCGGACCTGCCGGAGTTCACCGGCTTCCAGGTCAAGGGCCGCACCATCGGCGGTGTGCAGGGCATGGAGAACCTGCCGGAAGGCGTCCCGCCGCACTGGCTGGTGAACTTCTGCGTCGACGACGTCGACAGCACGGTTGCCGCGCTGGTGCGTGCGGGCGGCTCGGTGATGGCGCCCCCCTTCGACATGGACAAGGTCGGCCGGATGGCGGTCGTGCTGGACCCGCAGGGCGCCGCCTTCGCCGTGGTGGCGACGAACGAACCCGTCAAGCCCTGACAAACGCGTCCTACTCGGGTGCGGTCTTCAGCAGCAGCGCCTCGTCACGCACGTCCGCATGGGCGTGGCGGCGGAGCAGCCGCAACTGCTCGCGCCAGGGCTCCGGCCACCCCGTGCGGCTGCCGCCCGCGTCGGTGACGACCACGGCGAGGAGCCCCGCGCAGTAGCCGTCCGCCGTGGCCAACCGGGCGGCCACGGGCAGCAGAGTCTCAGGGTTTTTCGGCTGCCCCGCGCTCCATAGCCGTCCGCGCAGGGCCTTCGCGGTACGGACGGCGAGCGCGGGGCGGCCCTCGGTCAGCCGCACGAGGCGGACGAGGGCCGCCGTGAGCACCTCCGGCTCCGCGTTCGGGTCGACGGCGTTCACCAGGATGTGAGCCGCGTCCGGCACGAACGCGTCGGCTCCGGCGAGGAGTTCGCCGGCCGCCTCGGCGACGCCCCGGGCAGCGCCCGACGGCTCGCGGGCCTGCTCGCCCAGGTGGGCGGCGAGTGCCCGGACCCGGCGCCGGGCCGGCTGGTCCCGGTCGGGGGAGGCGTCCGGCTCGCCCGGAAGGGCCGCGGCGGCCATCAGCGAGGTCAACGCGCGCGTCAGCGGGTCCCCGTGCCCCGAGCCGGCCGGCTCGGCGATGGCCAGGGCGACCAGCGCCCCGGTCGCCGCGGACCAGGTCTGCCGATTGTCCGGATCGGTCACGGCGGAAACGAGCGCCCGCGCCGCGTCCTGTGCCCAGGGTGCCCAGGACGGAAGGGCCGCGAATCCGCGCAGGGCGGTCTCCGCGTCGGCGCTCTCGCACACGGTGGTGACGAGCCGCGCGTAGCGCGCGCGGTGCCGGTCCGCGAGGTCGAGCGGATGGGCGCGCAGTACGGCCTGACGCACCTCGGGCCCTCCGCCCGCCGCCGCTTCCAGCAGCTCCCACGCCGGATCCCGGTCGAGCAGCCCGGTCGCGAACGCCACGCACGCGGCCTGTACGTCACGGTGTTGCCCGGCACGACGGTAGGTGTCGGCGAGCAGCGCGGCCGCGTCCGCCGGCGAAAGCCGGGTGGCGGCCAGCCGGGCCGCCTCCTTGCGGCTGGTCACCTTCGTCGGGGCGGCGTCCTCCGGCAGCAGTACGGCGCGCAGGAGCACACGCAGTCGCGAGGGCTCGGCGTACAGCGTCGCCCGGGTCGCCGCGTAGGCAGCCACCCGCGCGCGGTCGCCCCCGAGGTGCGCGAGCAGCTCCGGCAGCGCCTCCCCCGGCCTATCCGTCCACACCAGAGCGCCGAGTGCGGCTTCGGCGAGCGGCACGCTGGTCGAGCGGACGAAGCGGCGGACCACGCCGGCGCCGAGTTCCGGGATGACGGCGACCTGGGCGATCGCCGAGGTGCGCTCGTGCGTCTGCAGCGAGGCGTCCTCGGCGCGCCGGGCCAGCAGCCGCGCGGCGGCGGCCTGGTGGCGAGGCAACCAGCGGTTCACCGGGCTGCCGATCCACGGTACCCACGGGGCACCTGCGACGAGGAAGCGGCCGTAGGGCGGAGTGTCGCCCAGGACGGTGTCGAGCAGGTCGGTACGGTGCTCGGTCAGTACGGTCAGGACGGGCCGCAGCACGGCCGCGGACGGTTCGAGCGCGAGGATCCCGGTCACCTCGGTGTCCCGGTCCGGCGAGCTCTCCAGCCAGTACCCGACGGCCTTCTCGACCGTCGCGTCGTTTCCGAACAGGATCGCCTGCCACAGCAGTTCACGCAGTTGCGGCATGGCACGGGCGCGCCGGCCCAGCGAGCGGTAGAGGGCGAACGTCAGAGTGTGGTCCACCTTGTCCGCGCCCGCCTCCAGCCACGGCCGCAGCGCCTCGAACACCTCGTGTTCCTGCCCCCGGCGCAGCCCTTCGTCCAGCCGGCCCAGATGGACGCCACCGGTGTGCCCGTGCAGCCTTTCCAGTGTGCCCAGCGCCCAGCCGATCAGCCGCTGCTCCCGGGTGACGGCATGTTCGCGCAGCAGGTTGACCGCGAGCGTCCGCAGGGCCTGGCGGGTCTGCCAGGACGAGTCGCGGGCCTCGATCGCGTCCGTGGTGATGCGCTCGAGGACGCCCGCGTCGTCATTCGTGAAGAGTCGGGGATGCGTTTCGGCGAGCGCTCCCAGCGCGGCGGACCGCACCGGGTCCTGCTCGTTGCGCAGGCGTTCCAGAGCGCCCAGCATCGCGGTGACCCGCGCGGGTTCGCCGGAACGGGCCGCGTTGCGCACCAGCAACGGCCACGCCTGGGCCCGCTCCTCGGCCGCGGACCGCCGGGTCGCGGCCGTCAGCTCCTCCGCCGCCTCCCCGACCGGCAGGAAGGAGACCGCGGTCAGCACCGTCGCCCAGGACCCTCCGCGCTCGCGCGCCTGAGCGGCCATCCGCCGCGCCTCGGACGCGCGACGCGCGTGCGGAAGCACCGCGAGCAGGGCGGGGTCCAGAGCCACCCTGCTCAGGTCCTGTCCGGCGGTGAAGACATCGAACAGCACGTCGCGACGGGACGGCGGCAGCGCCTTGAGCAACCTGGCGAGAGCCGCGTGGTTCTGGCTCATGGCCCGGCCGAGCTCGGCGAGTTCGGGCGGGTCCAGGCGTATGAGGCGGTTCAGGGTGGAGCGCTTGAGGCCCCGCCGCCGCAACTCGTCGGCACGCTCGGGGGCCAGGAGGTAGCGCAGGGTACGGCCGGGCGCCGCCGACAGGAGGTCCTCGATCCGATCCAAGAGCCGGGCCGGGAGTGGCCCGGGGCACTGGCGCTCCAGCAGATCGAGCACGCGCTCCGGCTCCGCCGTCACCGCCGCCGCCACGCCCGCCCCCCGCCGGTCCCACCAGGCACCGCGCATCGCCTCGGGCAGCGCCCCGAGTTGGCGTGCCGCCGCGTCGAGCACGGCGACGGGGTGCCGCAGACCCAGCAGCGTCCATCCGCTGACGGCGTGGGACAGCTTCGGCAGCAGCCGTACGACGGTCGCCGGTCCGCAGGCGGCCAGCAGCCGGACCGCTTCCGCGTCGCCCCAGTCCGTCCGGAAGGGATCGATCAGCCGGTCGGCGAGCGCGGAGCGCCGCCCGGCGACGACCGCCCGAACCACCTGCCGGCGCACGGCGGCGGGGGCGTCGTGCAGGGCGTCGACGACCGCGTCGTCGGAAAGGTGCCCCCGCTCGACCGCCTTGACCGCGATCCCGCGCACCAGCGCGTCCGGATCCGCGAGCCTGGCCCGCAGATACCCGTCCTCACGCCCGACCGCGGCCGCGGTGGCAGCCAGCCGCCGCTCATACACCCCACGAGCCGAAAGCTCCCGCAACAGTCCAGCCAGCTCACCCCGCCGGGCAGCCTCCCGCGCACGCCGAGCCAGCTCGCGCATGCGCGCGGGGTACGGCAGCGGCTCCAACGCCTCGATCAGCGCGTCGGCGAGCGATCCGGAATCGAGCGGGGTAGCGGCCATGACCGCGATTCTGCCGGGGCGACCCCGGTCCCGACCAGCGAATTCCTGCGCGCACGAAGCCAACGGAGCACCGTGACCCGCCGCGGCCTCCTGATCGCCTCCGCCACCGCGGGTCGATGAGCCGACCCGCGGTGGCGGAGACGCGCCGCTGTGGCCCTGGGGACGACCGCGGCGTCCGTGAAGGCGAGGCAACGGGTCCCGGGCTCAGGAGAGCGCTCGAGCGCTCACGGAAACGCAAACAGTGCCGACCGGTAACCGGCCGACACTGTGAGAACTACAGGAAAAGTGTCCGAGGGGGGACTTGAACCCCCACGCCCGATAAAGGGCACTAGCACCTCAAGCTAGCGCGTCTGCCATTCCGCCACCCGGACAGGGTGTGTGCCGGGGTTTCCCGCGGCGACATGGACAACGATACCAAGGAATCGGAGTGGTTCTCACCTGCATATGGGGGCCGTGCGCCGGTGCGGGCGAGGTCCCGGGTTCGGGGGGCGGGAGGACGTATGGTCCGGGTGTGAGCGATATGTCACCTTCGGTTACCGTGCGGGAAAGTCGCAGGCCACGAGCGCTGTCGCCGTTGCGGGAGCACCTGCGGGACACGTTCTGGTTCGCGCCCGCCGTGGGGCTGGTCGGGGCGCTGCTGCTGGCCGGGGCGGTCGCGGAGCTGGATGCCTGGCTGATCGAGGCACTGCAGGACGAGGGCGACTACGACTCGGTCGCGTCACTGATCAAGATCGCGGATGACGCGAAGTCGATCGTGACGACGGTGGGCTCGGCGATGCTGACGTTCATCGGCGTGGTCTTCAGCATCTCGCTGGTCGCGCTGCAGATGGCGAGCAGCCAGTTCTCGCCCCGGGTGGTGCGACTGTACGTGCGCAGCCGGATCACCAAGGCGACGTTCGCGGTGTTCCTCGCGACGTTCCTGTTCTCGCTGGTGGGTCAGGCGGCGTACGACGGGGAGCAGGATCCGAAGCTGGTCACGAGCGTGCCGGTGTTCACGCTGCTGACCGCGGTACTGCTGGTGCTGATCAGCCTGGCACTGTTCGTGGCATATGTGAACGCCACGATCCGGCTGATGCGGATCAGCCATGTGATCGACCGGATCACCAGGGAGTCGTTCCGGGTGCTGGGGGTGTACCCGCAGCGGTCCGCGCAGGGAGCGCTGCCCCTGCCGGCCGAAGTCTCGGTGATCACGCACCAGGGGCGGGCGGGAGTGCTGCGGGACGTGGACATCGCACGGCTGGCGCGGATCGCGCGGCGGGGCGGGACGGTGCTGCGGCTGGTGCCGCGGATCGGGGACTTCGTGGTGCCGGGGACGCCGCTGCTGACGGTGCACGGTCCGAGTGAGGGGAAGTTGCCGGAGCGGTTGCTGAGGTCGGCGGTGTCGGTGGGGGTCGAGCGGACGTTCCACCAGGATCTGGGGTTCGGGCTGCGGCAGCTGGCGGACATCGGGCTGCGGGCGATGTCGCCGGCCGTCAACGATCCGACGACGGCCGTGCAGTGCCTGGACCGGATCGTGCAGTTCCTGGCGGCGGTGGCGGACCGGCCGCTGGGCGCGGTGCACCACACCGACCGGGCGGGGACGGTGCGGCTGGTGCAGGACCTGCCGTCCTGGGGTGATCTGGTGGATCTGGGGTTCACCGAGATCCGGTTGTGCTCGGCGGACAGCCCGCAGGTCTCCCGGCGGCTGCTGGCCGGGCTCGCCGATCTGCTGTCGCTCGCCCCGCCGGACCGGCGCCGACCGCTGGAGCGGCACCGCGCGCTGCTGGTGCAGGCCGTGGAGCGGGCGGTGCCCGAGGCCGCCGACCGCGAGTTCGCGCTGTTCGCCGACCATCAGGGGATCGGCTGACCGGCCCCCGATGACGGCGGACGCCATCGGGGGCCGGTCACGGCTCAGCTGGGCTGGAGCCGGTAGTCCGGGAAGTTGCCGGGCAGCCGTTCGTCGGCCGGTCCCTGCGTGACGGCGCGGACCAGCAGTTCGCCACCGACGAAGGCTCCGCGCCAGGAGGCGCCGAAGCCGCCGAACAGCTCTTCGCGGTCACCGCGCGAACGCGGCTTGCTGTGACCGACCTTGAAGGCCCGGATCTGCGGGGAGAGCCGGGCGAAGGTCTCCTGGTCGTCCGTGGCCAGGGTCGCCACCAGCGCGCCGTTGCTCGCGTTCATGGCGGCCAGCAACTCGGCCTCGGTGTCCACCAGGACGAGCGTGTCGACCGGGCCGAACGGTTCCGCGTGGTGCAGGGGTGACGTCGAGGGCGGGTTGAGCAGGGTGACCGGCGGCAGGTACGCGGAGGTGTCCTGGCCGGGCAGGAAGCGCCCCTGGGTGAGGGACCCGTGGTGCAGCGGGACGGCGCCGCGGCTGATCGCCTCGGAGACCAGGTCGCCGAGTTCCTTGGCCTTGGCCGCGTTGATCAGCGGCCCGAAGTCCAGCTCGGGCAGGTCGTCGTCGGGGTGCTCGACGGCCAGCGGGTGGCCGAAGGTGACGGCCTGGACGCCCGGCAGGTACGCGGTCAGGAACTGGTCGAACGTCTCGCGCTGCACGACGAACCGCGGGTAGGCGGTGCAGCGCTGCTTGGCGTAGTCGAAGGTCTTGCGGATGTGGCCGGTCAGGGTGGGCCAGTCGGTGTAGTTCCACACGCCCCAGGCGTTGAGGCCCTCCTGCTCCAGGATGTGGCGCTTGCCGAGGTCGGCGACGGAGGCGGCGACCCGGCCGCCCGCGTCGCGGCCGCCGACGAAGGAGACGCAGCCGATCTCCGGAGCCCTGACCAGCGCCTCCGACAACTCGCCGCCGCTGCCGCTGACCAGCGTGACGGGCAGGCCCTCGCGGGCGGCCAGCGCGGTGGCGAGGGTGAGACAGGCGAGGCCCCCGTCGGTGGGGGTCTTGGCGATGACGGCGTTGCCGGCGAGCGCCTGCACCAGCATGGCGTGGACCAGGACGCTCATCGGGTAGTTCCAGCTGGCGATGTTGCTGACCGGTCCGGGCAGCGGGGTACGGCCCTCGACCATCCGGTCGATCTCGTCGACGTACCAGCGCACGCCGTCGATGGCCCGGTCCACGTCCGCCTGGGCGAGCCGCCAGGGCTTGCCGATCTCCCACACCAGCAGCAGGGCGAGCAGTTCACGGTGTTCGGTGAGCGCGTCCAGGGTGGCGCTCACCCGCGCCTTGCGGTCGGCGAGCGGCACCTCCCGCCACGCGCGGTGCTGGTCGAGCGATGCCCGTACCGCAAGGTGGGCGCTGGCCGCGTCCAGTCGCGGAAGGGCGGCGAGGGGAGAGCCGTCGACGGGCGAGGTGGTCGGCAGCAGTCGGCCGTCCGCCTGCCAGCGGCCGTTCCAGTAGTTGAGTACGCGATCGTCGTGGAAAGCCTCCGGGGCGACCTCGACGCAACGCCGCCAGGCGTCGGACCAGGCCGTGCCGGGCTTGAGGATGAGGGTCATCAGTTCTCCGCTCGTTCGGGGCGGATCTCGCGCGGAGCACCACCGCGCGTGTTGACGAAGCCGCGCACCACATCGGTATGGGGCAGCTCATGGATGTCACGGAGCCGGATCAGACACGCCCGTAGATCGTCGGCGGGATCACCGAGAGCCGCACAGTCCTCGTGGTGCACCAGCAGGATTTCACTGGTCCCGCCTAGAATCTGACTCAAGCGCAGCGCGTGGAGGGCGTCGCCGTTGACGCGTCCGCCCGCATTGCGGTGACATGGGCGTCGTCAGGCCGCAGTCCGAACATCGTCTCGACGCCCGGGCGGGCGTCCATGCAGGCGACCCTAGCGACCGGGGTTCCAGGAAGCTGCTACTTCGCGTCGAGTGGGGTGAACGCCACACTCGGGCGGTTCCGCGGGTCGGTCAGACCCCGGTGGCCGCGTCGCCCTCGGCGGAGCGCCCGGCGATCACGTTGTGGTGCCGTACGACCTCGCCGATGATGAAGTTCAGCATCTTCTCGGCGAAGGCCGGGTCCAGCCGGGCGTCCTCGGCCAGCTCGCGCAGCCGGGCGATCTGGGCGGCCTCACGGGCCGGGTCGGCCGGCGGCAGGTCATGGGCGGCCTTCAGCTCGCCCACCTGCTGGGTGCACTTGAACCGCTCGGCGAGCAGATGCACCAGGGCCGCGTCCAGGTTGTCGATGCTGCCGCGCAGGTACAGCAGTCGCGACCTGACGTCCTCGTCGGCGATGGCGGTACCCGAGGCGTTCGACTGCTCGCTCATGTGTTCTCTCGCTCGGGTTTGACGACGTGGCTGCCCTCCGCAGTCTACTGAAGACCTCCTCCGCGCAGGACCGTCTCCGATCACCGGCGCCGCCGCGAGGCGCACGTCGCCGCTCACCCGTGGCAACCTCTGTACCAGGGGCCGGTGCCGACATCCGGTCCGTCGCACCACGTCAGCACGTACGGAAGAACCGGGACTGAGCAGCTATGGGACGGATCACCGAGCGCCGCCGCGTACTCCGCGTCAGGGACGGCGCGGCCGAACACCGTGCCGACACCCTGGTGGCGGAGGAGCCGCTGGAGATCCGGCTGAACGGCAAGGCGCTGGCCATCACCATGCGCACCCCGGGCGACGACTTCGCGCTCGCCGTGGGCTTCCTGGCGAGCGAGGGCGTCATCGGACGGGCCGACCAGATCGCGAACATCGTGTACTGCGCGGGAGCGGTGGCGGACGGGGAGAACACGTACAACATCGTCGACGTCCGGCTGGCCGAGGGTGTGACCGTCCCCGACATCACGCTGGAGCGGAACGTCTACACCACGTCCTCGTGCGGCCTGTGCGGCAAGGCGAGCCTGGACGCCGTGCGCACCAACGCCCTCTGGAAGATCGCGGACACTCCCCCGGTCCGGGTCGGCACGGACCTGCTGGCCGTCCTCCCCGACCGGCTCCGGGCGTCGCAGCAGGTCTTCGAGCGGACCGGGGGGCTGCACGCCGCCGCGCTGTTCACCGCCGACGGAGAACTGGTCGACATCCGCGAGGACGTCGGCCGGCACAACGCCGTCGACAAGCTCGTCGGCCGGGCCCTGCAACAGGATCTGCTGCCGCTCTCGGAGCTGATCCTGCTGGTCTCCGGCCGCGCCTCCTTCGAGCTGGCGCAGAAGGCGGTGATGGCCGGCATCCCGGTGCTGGCCGCGGTCTCCGCCCCGTCGTCACTGGCGGTGGATCTGGCGGCCGAGTCGGGGCTGACCCTCGTCGGGTTCCTGCGCGGCTCCTCCATGAACGTGTACGCGGGCGAGCACCGGATCATCCTGCGGGGCGCGCCCGACGGCGGGTGAGGGCGACGGAGCTCACACCTCCCGGACGGAAGGGGGAAGAGCCCGTTCCGCCGGTCAGGCTCTACGCTGCGCGGGTGACAGAGCACGGAGTTGACCAGGAGTACGCATTCGACCGCGGGACCGCCGTGGCGGCGCGGGCCGGGGAGCCGTCCGTCTTCGATGCCGAGTTGGACGGCGGCTGGCGGATCGGCAAGGGCATCAACGGCGGTCTGCTGCTGGCGCTCGGCGCCCGCGCGCTGGCCGCCGAACTCGGCGGCGGACAGGACGGGCACAGCGACCCGTTCTCCATCAGCGCCTACTACCTGTCCACATCCGCCGCCGGGCCGGCCGAACTGCGCACCGAGACCCTGCGCCGCGGCCGCACCGTCTCCACGGGCACGGTATCGCTGCTGCAGGGCGGCGAGGAGCGACTGCGGGCCATCGCCACGTACGGCGACCTGGACCACCACGCCGCCGGTGACGTCCGCACCAGCGCCACTCCCCCGAACCTCCCGCCACCCGACAAATGCGTCGGCGCCGAACTGGCGCCGCCCTCCTTCGTTGAGCAGGCGGAGCTGCTCAGCCGGCTCGACCTGCGGCTCGACCCGGACACCGTCGGCTGGGCGATGGGCGCGCCGTCCGGCCGGGGCCTCATCCAGGGCTGGCTGCGGATGCCGGACGGCCGCGAGCCCGACCCGCTGCTGCTGCTCCTTGCGGTGGACGTACTGCCCCCGACCAGCTTCGACCTGGGCATCGGCGGCTGGGCCCCGACCCTGGAACTGACTGTCCACGTCAGGGCGAAGCCCGCTCCCGGCTGGCTGCGCGTCGTGCACTCGACCCGCAACTTCGCCGACGGCTACCTGGAGGAGGACGCCGAGGTGTGGGACTCCTCGGGGCGGCTGGTCGCCCAGTCCCGACAACTCGCCCGCGTCCGCACCCAGCGCTAGGCCGTGTCTGACACATCCCGCCTCGCCTCCGGGCGGACGCCGGTATGTGTCAGACACGGCCTAGTGTCCTGCGCCGGAGATCCGTCGGCAGAAACGGGCGAGGGAGTCGAGGATCTCTTCCGCTGTCTTGGTCCAGATGAACGGCTGGGGGTCCTCGTTCCAGTTCTTCACCCAGGCGCGGATGTCGGCTTCGAGGTTCTGGACATTCTTGTGTGCGCCCCGGCGGATCATCTGGTCGGCCAGGAAGCCGAACCATCGCTCGACCTGGTTGATCCACGAGGACCCGGTCGGGGTGAAGTGCATCTGGAACCGCGGGTGTTTGCTGAGCCACGTCCTGATCGCCGGAGTTTTGTGAGTGCCGTAGTTGTCCACGATCAGGTGCACCTGCAAGTGCGCGGGCACCTCCTTGTCAATGCGGATCAGGAACTTCTTGAACTCCGCCGCCCGATGTCTGCGGTGCAGGGCGCTGATGACCTGACCGGTGGAGACATCGAACGCGGCGAACAAGGTGGTCAAGCCGTTGCGGACGTAATCGTGAGTACGGCGCTCAGGCATGCCGGGCATTATCGGCAACACCGGTTGGGACCGGTCCAGTGCCTGAATCTGGGACTTCTCGTCCACCGAGAGAACCACCGCGCCCTCGGGTGGGTTGAAGTACAGTCCGACGACGTCGTAGACCTTCTCCACGAACAACGGGTCCGTCGACAACTTGAACGTGTCCGTCAGGTGCGGCTTGAGTTGGAATCTCCGCCAGATCCTGCCGACGGTGGACTTCGACAGACCGCTGTGGTCCGCCATCGACTTCCGCGACCAGTGAGTGGCGTTCTTCGGGATCTCCTCCAACGTCGCGACCACGACCGCCTCCACCTGACCGACATCGATGGTGGGTGGCCGGCCCGGCCGGGGCTCATCGACCAGACCGTCCAGCCGGTCGATGAGGAACCGTCGCCGCCACTTGCGAACTGTGTCCGCGCTCACCCGCAGATCCCGCGCGACCGTAACGATCGGCGGCACCTCCGGCCCCGCGCACGCCAGCACGATCCGCGCGCGCAAGGCCAGGGCCTGCGCCGATGTCGCCCGACGCGTCCACCGCTCCAACACCGCCCGCTCATCCACACACAGCAGCAACGGCTCCAGTTTCGGCCCCCGACGAGGCACCGACGCACCAGCAGTAGAAGTCACACAGCATCTAACGATCAACTACTGGCGCAGGACACTAGTACGCTGACCGGAAAGGTTCACCGGTTCGCGACGCCCGGCACGGCACCGCGCCCCTAGCTACCGCTGGGGGTGCCCCAGTTGTCGGAGTCGCCCGAGTACGCCTGGTACGAGGACAATCCTCCGCCGTGCGACGCACCGCACCGGACGCCGCGAACCAGGCAAACCCTTCCGGCCAGAGCACGAGCTCCCGTCGTTCCGCCCGCGGGCGGACGGCGCCCATACGACGACCCGCCCGGGGAGAATCGGATGTCCGTCCTGACGGTGCTGCTGACCGCCCTGCTGCTCTGCGAAGTCCTGCCCTCGGCGGTCGTCGCGCTGTTCCGCGCCCGGGTCGGCCTCGTCCGGCTCGACGAGCTCACCCGGCTGGGCGTGCTCCAGGGGCGGTTCCTGTGGGTGGTGACCCTGCTGGGCGTGCTGCACTCGTTCGCCGCGGTCGCGGTCGTCGTCGGCCTATGGGTGCCGGTGCTCGCCGTGGCGGGCGCCGCCGTCGAGGCGGGCGTCTTCTGCTGGGTGCTGTGGCGGCAGCTCCGCGCGGGCGACCGGGGGCGGGCGCTGGGCACGTACCTGCTCTTCCTGGCGATGGCCCTGGCGGTGCTGGTCGTGACCGTCCTGCGCTGACCGCGGGACGGCTCAGCGGCGGCGTTCCTCGTACGCCAGGTCCTTGTAGCGGCGCAGCGTGGGCGCAGTCTCGACGTGCCGGACGCCGTCGAGTGCGCCGATCCTCTCGTTGAGGTAGCGGTAGAGGTGCGGGGTGTCGCGGCAGAGCACGACGGCGAAGAGGTTCGACGAGCCGGTCGTCGCGCCGGCGAAGGCGACCTCGCTGTGTTCGGAGAGCGCCTGGCCGACGGCCGACAGGGCCGAGGGGCGCACGGTGAGCCAGAGCACCGCATGGGTTGAGTAGCCGAGCTGGAACGCGTCGAACTGGACGTCGATGAAGAGCGCGCCATTACGGCGCAGTTGTTCGAGCCGCCGTTTGGCGGCCGACTCCGACAGCCCGGTGAGCTGCTGCAGTTCCGGGTAGGTGGCCCGGCCGTCGCGGCCCAGCGCCTCGATCAGCCGCTCGTCCTCGGGGTCGAGCGCGATCGTCTCGGTGAACGGGCCCACCGGGGGCGGGGCGAGGGCGTCGGCCTCGGCCGGGGTCAGCCCCTCGCCCTTGGCGAACCAGCCCAGCGGGCCGCCGTAGAAGGTGTGCAGCAGGCACAGGGCGCTGATCTCCAGAATGCTGGGCGTCCGCGGGAGCTTGCCGAGCATCAGGGCCGCGTGGTCGTCCCGGGTGCGGGGTTCCGCGACGCAGACCAGTTCGGTGCCGCCCGAGGTCAGCCCGATCCACTTGGTGTCGGGCCGGCGGGCGAGAGCCCTGGCGATCGGCTCCGCCGCGTCGGGCGCGCAACGCAGCCGCAGCAGCCAGCTGGTGCGGCCGAGCCGCTCGGCGTCGGCGACACCGACCACCCGCAGCCCGCCGTCGGCATACAGCCGGCGGAAGCGCCGGGCGACCGTCTGGTCGGAGATGCCCAGGACCGCGGCGATGCGGCTGAAGGGCGCCCGTCCGTCGAGCTGCAGCGCCTGGAGCAGCCTGAGGTCCAGCTCGTCGAAGGCGGGGGAATCCACCGCTCAAGCCCTCCTTGATGTCGGAAAGCGACGCTTGGTCCACCGTGGCTGGTGGATACGTCCGCCGCTGTCGATCGTAGGGCGGGTCACGGGGTCAACGGGCACCGGACCGGGAGAACCGAAGAGAACGAGGAATCGCGATGCGTAAGTGGGGACCGCTGGTAGCGGTCTGTCTCGGTACGTTCATGCTGCTGCTCGACGTCACGATCGTGATCGTCGCGCTGCCCGACATCACCAGCTCGCTCGGCGCGTCCCTGTCGGACCTGCAGTGGGTCATCGACATCTACGCGCTGGCGCTCGCCGCGCTGCTGATCGGCGCCGGATCCGCGGCGGACGTGGTGGGCCGGCGGAAGGTGTACGTCGCCGGCACGGTCGTCTTCGCGGCCGCCTCGCTCGCCTGCGGTCTGGCGCCGAACACCACGGTGCTGGTCGCGATGCGCGCGGTGCAGGGGATCGGCGCGGCCGCGATGTTCGCGACCACCCTCTCCCTGCTGGCCGCCGTCTACCAGGGCAGGGACCGCTCGGTGGCGCTCGGCGTGTGGGGCGCGGTCAGCGGCGGCGCGGCCGCGCTGGGCCCGATCGCGGGCGGTCTGCTCACCCAGGGGTTCGACTGGCGCTGGATCTTCTTCGTCAACCTGCCGGTCAGCCTGGTCGCGGTGTGGCTGACGCTCAAGGTGGTCCCCGAGTCGCGGCGGGAGGGCGCCGGGCACCGCATCGATTGGGCGGGCACGGCCACCTTCACGCTCTTCGCGGGCCTGGCCACGTACGCGGTGATCCGGGCCGACGCGGTCGGCTGGGGCTCGGGGCGCACCATCGCCACGCTGGTGGCGGCGGTCCTGGCCCTCGGACTCTTCATCGCGGTCGAGCGCCGGTCGGCGCATCCGCTGCTGGACCTGAGCCTGTTCCGCAACGCCTCGTTCGTCGGCGTGATGGTCGGCGCACTGGCGCTGAACGCGGCCGCGTTCGGGTTCCTGCCCTACACCTCCCTGTGGCTGCAGACGCTGCTGGGACTGAGCCCGGTCGTCGGCGGACTGGTGCTGGTGCCGCTGGCGGCGGCGGGGTTCGTCACGGCCGCGCTGGGCGGCAAGTTCCTGCACGGCGCGCCGTACCGGCTGGTGATCGGGATCGGGCTGGTGCTGATCGGGCTGGGCGCGTTCGGCCAGAGCCTGCTGGACGCCGGCTCCGGCTGGGCCTCGCTGACCGCCGGGCTGCTGGTGGCCGGGATCGGTGTCGGACTCGTCAACCCGGCGGTGGCCGGCGCCGCGCTGGCCTCCGTACCCCCGCACCGCGCGGGCATGGCCAGCGGCGCGGTCAACACCTTCCGCCAGCTCGGGTACGCGCTCGGCGTGGCGGTCTTCGGCACGATCGTGGCCTCCCGCATGGAGACGTCGCTGAGCGGCGCGGTGCCCGACGCGCACGGAACGGCGCGGGCGCTGGCCGGCGGCGGCGCGCAGGGCGTGCTGGGCCGCACACCGGCGGATCGGCGGGGGGCGGTGGACCACGCGCTGCACGTGGCCTTCGCGTCCGGGCTGAATACGGCGGCCGTGGTGGCCGGCGTCGTCGGGGTGCTGGCGGGAATCGCCGTGCTGCTCCTCGTGCGGACCCCGGCGGCCCGGTCCGTGCCGCCCGCCCCGGCGGACGCGGGCACGGCCCCGGGCGCCCCCTCGGCGAAGGGATCGTGGTCCGTCCCCGCGGCGGCTTCCGCTGTAGAGCGGCGGTAACCGGTTGGCGCAGATTTGGTGGAGATCGACGGGGCCGGACAACCTTCGGGAGTCCGGCCCTCGGTCGTACTCCCTTGCGACAACCGGGAACCAGTGCCCTACCAGCACAAACGTCCGATACTACTGGTGCGTACCAACCCTTCCCGCCCCCTCGGCCGATCAGGTAGCTTACGGGCCGCCGCCGGACAGAGGCCCCAGCGGCTCAAGGAGCACCAGTGCGCGAGTTCACCGTCCCCCCGATGGCCACGGCGCCCCAGGTCGGAGGACTGGCGGACGCGGTGTTCAACAACGCTGCCGACCACCCGGACCAAGTGGTGCTCGGCCGCAGGACGGACGGGCACTGGCAGGACGTGACCGCCCTGGAGTTCCGCGACGAGGTGGTGGCGGTCGCTAAGGGCCTGCTCGCCAACGGGGTGCGCTTCGGTGACCGCGTCGGGATCATGTCCCGCACCCGCTACGAGTGGACCGTCTTCGACTTCGCGCTGTGGACGATCGGCGCCCAGCCGGTCCCGGTGTACCCGACGTCCTCCCTCGACCAGGTGCGCTGGATGCTGCAGGACTCCGGCGCGGTCGCCTGCGTCGTGGAGCACGAGGACCACGCGATGACGATCGGCGCCGCCGTCGACGAGCTGCCCCGGCTGAGCCGGCTCTGGCAGTTGGACGCGGGCTGCGTCGAGGAGATCGCCGCGGCCGGCGCCCACATCGGCGATGAGGTGATCGACCGGCACCGGCTCGCGGTCACCCCGGACGCGACGGCCACCGTCATCTACACCTCGGGCACCACCGGCCGGCCCAAGGGCTGCGTCCTGAGCCACGGCAACTTCATGGCCGAGACCGACAACGTGGTGGCCCGCTGGGAGCCGGTCTTCGCGAACAAGCCCGGCGAGGAGCAGTCCACGCTGCTCTTCCTGCCGCTCGCGCACGTCTTCGGGCGGATGGTGGAGGTGGCGTGCGTCCGGCACCGGATACGGCTCGGACACCAGCCGAGCATGACCGCCGCCGACCTCCTGCCGGACCTCGCCGTCTTCCGGCCGACGTTCGTGCTGGCGGTCCCGTACGTCTTCGAGAAGGTCTTCCAGGCGGCCCGCCGCAAGGCGGAGGCGAGCGGGAAACTCGGCCCGTTCGACAAGTCGGTGGAGATCGCCGTGCGGTACGCGGAGGCGATGGAGGCCAAGGCCTTCGGCACCGGCCACGGCCCCAGCGCCGCCCTGCGGATGCAACACCAGATCTACGACAAGCTCGTCTACAGCAAGGTGCGGGACGCGCTCGGCGGCCGGGTGCGGCACGCGATCTCCGGCGGCTCGGCGATGGAACGGCGGCTCGGGCTGTTCTTCAGCGGCGCGGGAGTGACGATCTACGAGGGATACGGGCTCACCGAGACCACCGCCGCCGCCACCGCCAACCCACCGGAGCAGACCCGCTTCGGCACGGTGGGGCTGCCGGTGCCCGGCACCACCGTGCACATCGCGGAGGACGGTGAGATCTGGCTGAGCGGCGGCCAGGTCTTCCAGGGGTACCTGAACAACCCGCAGGCCACCGCGGAGGTGCTCGGCGACGGCTGGCTGGCGACCGGCGACATCGGCGCGCTGGACGACGAGGGCTATCTGACGATCACCGGCCGCAAGAAGGAGATCCTGGTCACCAGTGGCGGCAAGAGCGTCTCGCCGACCGTCCTGGAGGACCGGGTGCGGTCCCATCCGCTGATCGCGCAGTGCGTGGCGGTCGGCAACAACCGCCCCTTCATCGCCGCCCTGGTGACGCTCGACCCCGAGGCCGTCGGGCACTGGCTGACGATGCGGGGCAAGCCGCGGCTGCCGGACGAGGAGCTGGTCCACGACCCGGATCTGGAGACCGAGATCCGGCGGGCGGTGGTCGCCGCCAACACCCTGGTCTCGCAGGCCGAGTCGATCCGGACGTTCCGGATCCTGGCCGCCCAGTTCTCCGAGGAGCGCGGGCTGCTGACACCGTCGCTGAAGTTGAAGCGCCGGGCGATCGAGAAGGCGTTCCCCGAGGAGATCGAGGCGCTCTACCGGGGGTGACGGCTACCGGGTCGGGGGCACCGAGGGTCTCCCCGGAGCCTCGAAGATCCGGAATCGTTTCCGGTACGTGGGAATGGCGTTTACGGGGGCATGGTTGAAACAGGAACCCCTGTACGTCAACGTTAGGATCGCCGCTCGTGAGCAGCAAGGTCCCCTTCATCACCCTCAACAACGGCGTCCGGATGCCGCAGCTCGGCTTCGGTGTCTGGCAGGTGCCGGACGACGAGGCGACAGCAGCTGTCTCCACCGCGCTGGAGGCCGGGTACCGCAGCATCGACACCGCCGCGATCTACGGCAACGAGGAGGGCACCGGCAAGGCGATCGCCGCCTCCGGTGTGCCGCGTGAGGAACTCTTCGTCACGACGAAGCTGTGGAACTCCGAGCAGGGCTTCGACAAGGCCCTGGCCGCCTTCGACGACTCGCTGGCCAAGCTGGGCCTCGACTACGTCGACCTGTACCTGATCCACTGGCCGACGCCGGCCCGCGACCTGTACGCCGACACCTGGCGCGCCCTGGAGAAGATCTACGCGGACGGCCGTGCCAAGGCCATCGGCGTCTCGAACTTCAACCCTGAGCACCTGCGCCGCGTCCTCGCCGAGGGTTCGGTCGTCCCGGCCGTCAACCAGGTCGAGCTGCACCCGGACTTCGCCCAGGCTCCGCTGCGTGCCTTGCACGCCGAGCACGGCATCGCCACCGAGGCGTGGTCGCCGCTCGGCCAGGGCAAGGGCCTGCTGGACGAACCGGTGATCGGCACCATCGCGGAGCGCCACGGCCGCACGGCGGCCCAGGTGGTCCTGCGCTGGCACCTCCAGCTCGGCAACGTCGTGATCCCCAAGTCCGTGACGCCGTCCCGGATCAAGGAGAACATCGACGTCTTCGACTTCGAGCTGACCGACGCCGACCTGACGGCTCTGGCCGGACTGGACGCGGGGAACCGCATCGGCTCGGACCCGGAGTCCGTCAACTGACCGCATGACAGGACGAGGGCGGCATCCGCAGGACGGGTGCCGCCCTCGTTCGCTCTCCCAAGGGTGTTGCGAAAGTCCCGCCTGGCCCGCGACGCCTGGCACGCACGCCTGCTGCGTTGTCGGGCTCGTCCACGTACGTCCAGTGCGAGGACGACCCTCTCCGCCGTGCAGTCGTACGCACCAGACGCCGCGGGCCCGCCCTGACGGGCGAACGGCGCTCCTTTCACAACACCCTTGAGAGAGTGAACGTCTCCCCTGCCCGGTAGGACCGGACGGTCGTCGTCTCCCCCGCTCGCACCAGGTGGACCCGCCCCAGTCCGTCGACCGCGCAGCGACCGTCCTCCACCGTGAGCAGTGTGTTCTCGTCGATGGCGACGCCGACCGCCACATCGCCGCGGGCCACCGTCTCGATGAGGCGCGCCAGCGTTCCCCACTGGGCGGCGTGCGCCTCGACGGTGCACGGGACGAGGCCGAGCCCCGGCCGCAGGGTAATCTCGTCGAGGTCCTCGGCGGTCTCCTCCGGGCAGACCGGGATCCCGTCCGCCCGCCAGCCGCCGACCAGCGCCAGGTCCGCCGCGACGGCGGCGCCCGCCGAGAATCCGGCGTAGGGGACCCGCGGCAGCAGGCCCGCGTGCGGGGCGAGGACGTCGCCGTAGGCGGGGGTCAGACCGCCGCAGACCAGCAGCGCGGCCGCCCCGTCCAACGCGGCCGGGTCCAACTCGCCGCCGGGCGGCACCAGGACGGGGTACGGCCGGCAGGGCGCCACGGTCCGCAGAGCCGCCTCGTACCGGCCGAAGTCGGCCGCCCCGACACCCTCGTCGATCAGCAGGCACGCCACGGCCGAGACGGGACCCGCCGCGGCGAGGAACGGCCCGTACACCAGGGAAGCGGCCGCTTCGTCCCAGCCGCCGCCGATCAGATACGTCTCCATCCGGCCGAGTCTGCCGCCCCGGCCCCCGGACCGCACCACCTTTCACCGCCCCTCTGTCCCAACGGCCCCGGAGCGTCACACCATCCGGAACACCGGGCCCTTCGGCGTGAACGGGAGCACCGCGCCGCGCGGGACGAGGTAGGCGTGCTCGCGGCGCGGGCGCAGCACATCGCACGCGGCGTCGGTGATGATCAGGACGGGCGCGGCCGGCGGGAAGTCGTCCGCGCGGTGCAGCAGGTCCAGGGCGGGCTGGAGCACGGTGCCGCCGCGCCCGTGGATACGGACTCGGCCGGCGATGTCCGCGACCGGGACGTATCCCGCGTCGTGCGCCGCCGCGTCGCACATGACGACGCGGGCGGCGGGCACGTCACGGGCCGCGGCGTACGAGGCGATGGCGCCCAGCGCTTTGCCGATCAGCGTCGTGCTCATCGATCCCGAGGTGTCGAGGACGACGCCGAACGTGCAGCGGGCGACCTCCTCCGGCGGGAAGTACCGCCCGGCGCGCGGGATGTCGGGTGTGGAGGACTGACGGCGGGAGGGGCGCGCGTAGGAGCGGACCGGTTCGGGCCGGGGCACGTACTCGTCGAACCAGCGGGCGAGTTGGGCGTCCCAGGCCAGCGGCGGATGCTGGAGCGCGTTGATCTCCTCCACGAGCCCGGCCGGGAGCAGCCCGCGATCACGTGTCGAGTGCAGGTCGAAGCCGCTCATCAGCCCGCGCCGGTAGAACTCGTCCAGGTCCACCCATTCCGCGGGCCGGGCGGGCCGGGGCAGTGGCTCGCCGAGGATGTCGCCCTTGCCCCTGCCGCGCAGCGTCGCCAGCCGTCGCATCCGGCGCAGGTCGGTGGCGATGCGGTCGTAGACCTCCTCGGCGGACAGCCCCCGCAGGTCGGGGTCGTGCAGCAGCCCGGCGGGCATCTGTCCGACGTCCATCTCGATCAGCCAGGCGTTGATGACGTAGTCGGCGGCGACGCTTGAACAGGTACGGGTCACGGCCGCCGCAGCGCTCGCCGTGCCGCAGGGCGGCGTGCAGCATCTCGTGCCCGAGGATGAAGCGCCACTCCTCGTCCGTGTGGCGGATCAGCGGGTTGACGTAGATCTCGGCCGCCTCCGGGCTGACGGCGGCGATGGAGATGCCGTGCGCGCGGGCGAGTTCTGCGTCCGCGACGAGCGTCATGCCGGCGGCGATTCCGCCCAGCAGCGGGTACGAGGACACGAACCAGTTCAGCGCGCGCTCCCAGGGCCGCTGTTCCAGCCGGACGCCGGTGAGGGTGTCGCGTCTGCCCCCCGCCACGTCCATGGCGGCCGAGACCGTACGGGTCAGGGCGTGCGCGAGGGCGTTGCTCCAGTCCGGCGGGGAGCCGCGCCAGGCGGTCCACTCGGTGAGCACCTGGTCGGGCTCTCCGGGGCCCGCGGTGCCGCAGTCGGTGTAGGCGGGCGGGATGCCGTCGCGGCGGAAGCGCTCGGCGAGCTTCTCCTCGTCGCCGTCCGGCCAGGTGCGCGGCAGGTGTTCCGGCGCTTCCCCGACGGGCATCGCGGCCAGGAAGCGGTTGACGACGACGCAGCGCGCCGTGCGGTCGAAGACGTCGGGCTGCTCGCGCGGACCGGTGGCAGCGGGCACATGGCCGAAGCCGAGGTGCAGCAGGCAGTGCGCGAGCGCCCAGGCCCAGGCGGCCGGTTCGGCGCGGCGGTACGGGTGGGCGTGCACCGCGCCACCGGAGGTGACCACCGCCAGGCCGTGCTCCGGCCGGTTCTCGCACCCCGGCTCCCGGCAGAACGAGACGTCGAGGGCGGACAGCGCGGGGTGCGCCGACACGATCGCGCACCCCTGCAGATACGCCGCGTCGGCCAGTTCCCGCTGCTTGTCGGGGCGCTTGGCGCGGGCCTTCACCGGCGGGCCCTCACCGGCGCGCCTCGACCAGCCGCGGCATGTCGCGGGCTGCCTCGACGAGGAACCAGGCGGGCAGCACGGGGTTGCCGTCGATGTCGTCCGCGATGACGGTCTGCGCGACCTCGACGGAGATCTCCGCGAGCTGCACGAGCAGCCCCTTGGACCGGTAGGCGGTCTGCCGCACGGCCTCGGAGGCGTGCTCCTTGCGGTCCGGCAGTTCTCTGGCGAGCCGGCCGCGGAAGGCGTCGGCGAGGTAGTAGAGCAGGTCGCGGTCCTCCAGACGGCGCGGCCAGGGGGCGTCGCCCTTGAGGATCGCATCGATGCCGTAGGCGTTGCGGACGATCTTCGCGTAGCCGCAGAAGGAGACGGCGTGCGCGGGGGTCAGCGTCCCGTGCGTGATGACCTTGAGGGTGTCCTCGTCGAGCACCGGGCCGAAGGAGTGCAGCGCGTCGGAGAGCATGTGCCACGAGCGCGGGGTGGAGAAGGCCTCCTCGGTCTTCGGCGCCTTCGACCACAGGTGGTCCGGCCGGTCGGTGAGGTACTCCGTCACCCACGGATGGATGCCGTTCTCACCCGCCCACACCAGCCAGTCCTTCGCGGACGCCTGGAGGTGGACGTGGGTGAGGCGGTTGATGAGCGCGGACGCGATGGGGCGGGCGAGCGCGTTGTCGGTGGACCGGTTGCCGGCGCCGATGACGATGGAGCCCGCGGGCAGTTCGTAGGAGCCGATCCGGCGGTCCAGGATCAGCGAGTAGAACGCCTTCTGGACGTCGGGGGTCGCGGCGTTGAGCTCGTCGAGGAACAGGCAGTAGGGCTCGTCGCGCGCGATGGCCTCGGGCGGGCAGAAGCGCGTGCGCCCGTCGTGGATCTGTGGCACGCCGATCAGGTCCTCGGGGGCCAGTTGGGTGCCCAGCAGCGAGACGCACTCCAGGCCGAGGGATTCGGCGAAGGCTCTGACCAGCGAGGACTTGCCGATCCCCGGCGCGCCCCAGAGGAACACCGGGCGCACGGTGGCGAGCCCGAGCAGCAGCTCGGGTATCCGGGTGGGCGTGACGGTGACGGCGGACTGCACGGTTCGGGTTCTCCGGGGTGGTGAGTGGCGCGGCGGATGTTCGGTTACCCAGCGTGACCGTCGGGGAAGAACCACACAACTGGTTTTCCGCCCGCCCCACCCGTCCTCCGGAACCCGCGGGGCTACACGTCGCCCGCGACCAGCGGGTAGTGGTCCGAGTAGTCGGTGTACGAGGAGGTCGTGCCCCAGCTGGAGACCGTCCACTTCGGGGAGTGCTCGTCGACGACGCGGTTGTTCCAGTGGGCCGGCCGGGCATGGCCGTTGCGCAGCAGCGCGTGGTCCAGCCGCTGCGCCGGGTCGTTCGGGTAGCGGTCCCGGGCGACGGAGTTGGTGACGGGGTCGAAGCTGTCGGCGGGCCCGGGGGAGGCGTCGGGGGCCGCCGCGTCCAGGTCCGCGAGGAGGCCCGGGTAATCGGCGCCGTGCGCGTCGATGTTGAGGTCGCCGGCGATGATGACCGGTTCGGCGGCGGGGATGGCGCGGGCGTCGAGGAAGGCGTCGATCTCCCGGTCCTGGCCGTGCCGAATGCTCGCGGCCTCGCCCGATCCGCAGGACGAGTCATCGGCCTGGGTGTGGGTGCCGACGATGTGCACGCGGGTGCCGTTCACGTTCAGGACGACGTACACGAAGCCCTTGTTGGAGTAGTAGTCGGCGCCGCACCCGTCCGCGTAGACGTGCTGCACCTTCTCCAGGATCGGCCACTTGCTGACGACCGCGACCCCGCCGTCCTCCGGCGTCCAGGAGCTGTACGCGCCCTCGGTGCGGTCCCAGCCGCTGGTGGAACGGCCGAGGACCGGCGTCTGGTACGGGTAGCGGCCCTTGACGTTGCCGAGCAGCCGGTCTGAGGCACCGTTGTCGAACGCCTCCTGGAACACGACGACGTCGGCGTCGCGCGTGTAGTCCGCGTTCGCCATCAGGTCGGCGCGCTGCAGCTGCCCCCAGTTCGGGTACAGGTTCCGCGACAGCATCATCACGTTGCTGGTCACGAGTTTGATCTGCGGGACTCGCGAGATCTGCGGGCTCGGTGACGCGAGCGCGGGCGCGGTGGCGGCGGATCCCAGCAGGAGCACGAAGGCACAGGCGGTGGCGGCTCGGGCAAGTCTCACGGAACACTCCCGGTGAACGTGGGTGGAGAAGCAGCGGAAGCCTAGGGGGACTTGGTTACCGAAGGGTAGATACGTGCGCACATCCGGTCTACGATCTGGCCCCTGATGTCAATCTGACGGAGGATCAGTGACCGCCAAGCCGCTTCAAGCCGCCGCCGCACTGGCCGGTGCCATCGCCCTCACCCTCGTCGCCACCACCGCGTCGGCCGCGTCCCCCGGGGGCTGGACCGAGTCCGGCACCTCGTACACGGGCTCCCTGACCGGCGGTGAGGGGGTGGCCGGCCGCGCCGACGGCTCGCTGCTCTACCGGGGTCTCGGCTCCATACCGATCGCCCTGCGCGTCAAGGGCTGGAACCACGTCGGCGACCCGGACATCGCCCAGGGCCACGTCTTCGACGCCTACCAGGGCGGCGACGGCGCCACGTCGAAGATGTACGCCGTCACCACTCCCGGCGGACAGCGCTACGAGTACGTCCACCCGCTCGACCCCGGCGAGGCGCTCAACAACTCCTTCGCCGCCGTCTCCCCCGACGCGCAGTGGCTGGTCTCCGGCGAATGGGGCACCCGCGACCGCCTCCAGGTCTTCCCCGCCCCCCTGCTCAACCCCTCGACCCCGCGCACCGGGGGCACACTCCCGCAGGCCGGGCAGATCACCCTGGACCGCGCGGTCGACAACATCCAGGGCTGCGACTTCGTCTCCGCCACCCGCCTGGTATGCGTCTCCGACGACGACGCGAAGGACCTGCTGCAGGTCGACCTACCGCACGCGCTGGACGGCACCGCGGTCACCGGCCAGGTGACGACGCTGCTCCAACTGCCGAAGCGCAGCATCTGCTCGGGCACCTTCGAGTCCGAGGGCATCGACTTCGACCCGGGCTCCGGCACGCTGCGCGCGGAAGTCGTCCAGCCGGGCATCTGCATGGTCTCCACCACGGTGTACTCCTACTCCCCCACCCCGTAGGCGCCGCCCAGCGCCCCGGCCACCGTCAACACGGACGCCGAGTGCCTCGCCCACAACGACCTGCTGGGGGACGGCGCCGCACCGCAGGGAGTACACGGTTTCCTCGCCGCGTCGTGACTCCCCGTAGGCTGCCCGTGTGCTGAACTACGACGGAGAAGCCGAACGGTACGACGCGACCCGCGGCGGCGTCCCCCGGGCGGAGGCCGCGGCCCGCGCCGTACTCCACCTCGTGCCGGACACGGCCCGCACCCTGCTCGATGTCGGGTGCGGGACGGGTCTGGTGACCGAGCGGCTCGCCCGGCCGGGGCTGCGGGTCCTCGGCGTGGACGCGTCCGCCGGCATGGCGTCGGTGGCCGCCGGCCGGGTCGGTTCCGGCGTGGTACTCGGCGACAGCAGGCGGCTGCCGTTCGCCGGCGGGTGCGTGGACGCGGTCTGCGCCGTCTGGCTGCTGCACCTGCTGCCGGACGCGGCGGAGGTGATCGCCGAGTGTGCGCGGGTGCTGCGGCCGGGCGGGGTGTTCGTCACCACGGTCGACAAGGACGCGGCGCACGCGGTGGGCAGCGACATCGACGCCCTGCTCACCCCGCACCTCATCCCGGACGCCTACGACGAGGCCGCGGCCGTCGTCGGCTGGGCGGCGGGCCACGGACTGCGCCCCCGTGCGGAGACCTCTTTCACCGGCCACGGTCAGGGCCGGTCCCCGGCACTGACGGTCGAGAAGATCCGTGCCGGGTACTTCGCCTCCGCCCTGGAGTTCAGCCCGCGCCAGGCGCAGGGCGTCATCGACGGCCTGGTCGCCCTGCCGGACCAGCACACCCCGCGCCCCGACCCGGTCTACCGGCTGCTCACGCTGGGCAAGGACGCCTGACGACCCCTTGGATCCCGGCCTTCCGGACGGGCGGGATCCGCAGGATGCTGCCGGCGGCTACTTCTTCAGTTCGTGCAGGGTCGCGACGACCCACTCCTCCGTCGCGTCCTTGGTGATACCCAGGCCCACCAGGGCCTGCGCGGCGGGGTCCTCGTCGTCGCTGAGGACGCCGAGCAGGATGTGCTCGGTGCCGATGTAGTTGTGCCCGAGCCGCAGCGCCTCGCGCAGGACGAGGTGCAGCGCCTTCTTGCCCGCCGCGGTGATGGGCAGGTGGCCCTGCGCCGGCTCGCTCTCTTGGCCGGGGGTGCCGACGGCGGCGCGGACGGCCTCCGGTGACGCGCCCAACTCGGCCATGGCCCGGCAGGCCAGCCCGTTCGGCTCGTGGAGCAGCCCGAGGACGAGGTGTTCGGTGCCCAGGCTCGCGTGCCGTGCGTCGCGCGCCTCCTCCTGCGCGCTCTTGACCGCGTTGCGGGCCCGGTCGGTGAAGCGCTCGAAGAGCGCGTCGAGCGGCAGGTCCAGGTCGTCGGGGGTCTTCGGTACGAAGCGCTTCTGGACGGCCTGCTTGCTGACGCCCATGTTCTGGCCGATGTCGGTCCAGGAGGCGCCGGCCCTGCGGGCCTGGTCCACGAAGTGGCCGATGAGGTGGTCGGCGACTTCGCCGACGTGCTGCGCGAGGGTCACCGCGTCGGAGAGGTTCTGCAGCGGGTCGCCGTCGGGGTGCCGTTCCTTGACGTGGGAGATCAGGTCGTCGAGTCGTACTGGGTGTCCCGTCATGCGTCAACTCTAGGTTGACGACAGAGGATCGTCAACCCTAGGTTGACGATCCGCGGCGCGGCCCGGGTCCCCCGTTCCGGGGATGCGGATCATCTTGTGGCCGGACGTGGCGGCAACGTCCGTCCGCGAGCGTGGACGGTATGGAAACCACCCTGCGCGACCCTCGGGCCCCGTTCACCGCTGAGCGGGCGCGGACGTCGCGGACCACGCCCGCTCGCCGCGCACTGCGGGCCGTGGCCGTCACCGCCTGCGTCCCCTATCTCTCGCTCAAGATCGCCTGGCTCTGCGGCAGCACCGTCGGCATTCCGGCCGGCAGTTCGCTGCGCGGCAGCCTGGAGGACCGCGCCTTCTACGCCGTCAACGTCCTGACCGTCGTGATGGACCTCGCCGTGGTCGCGCTCGCCCTCGCACTGACCCGCCCATGGGGCCGGCGCCTGCCGGCCTGGCTGCTGGTCCTGCCCGGCTGGATCGCGACGGGGCTGATCACGCCGATCATCGTCGGCTTCCCGCTCCAGACCGTCGCCTCCCTGCTCACCGGCGGCCGGAGCGCGCCTCCGGGCGATCCGTGGCTGGCCGAGTGGGTGTTCGGCGTCGTCTACACCGGGTTCGGCATCCAGGGCCTGGCCCTGGGCGCCCTGTTCGTGCTCTACGCCAAGGACCGCTGGGGCGAGTTGCCGCTCGGCAGGACCGCGGACCTCGCCACGAGCCCCACCCGGCCCGTCCTGCGGATCGCCGCCGTGGCGTCGGCGTTCGCCGCGCTGCCGCCCGCCGTCCTGCACACCGTCTGGGCCTGCGGCGGAACCGTCGGCCTCACCGCCTCGCGCGCCGCGGAACACAGCACCGCCACCGCCATCGTCGAGGCCGACAGCGCCGCGTTCGCGGTGCTGGCAGCGGTCGGGATCCTGCTGGCCGCCTTCCGTCAGGGCAGCACGCGGCTGTCGGTCCCGCTGGCGCTCGGTTGGACGGGCGGCGCGGCCTCGGCCGCCTGGGGCGGCTGGATGCTGCTGGCCGGGATCGTCGCGCCGAACGACACCGGCGATCCGGTGACGAGCCCGCTGATGGACCTGACCTACGCTGTGCAGATGCTCCTCGGGATGCTCGTTCTCGTCGCCGGCGCCCAGCTGTTCGCCGAACGCGCCGCGGCGCACCGCGCGACGACCGCCCGCCGGCGTGGCTGATCGGACCCAGGGCCCGGCGGCCGGGGCGGCGGACAGGCCGGCGCGCGACGCGCTCTACGGGTCCGGCGCAGCGCTGTTCGGGCGACCGGCCCGGCTCCGGTGGGTCCATCTGATTCTCGGCGGCGCGTTGTTGATGCCGTTCTACCTCCTGATGAACACCACGCTGAACGTCGCCGCGCATGCCGACGAGGGCAGCGGCGTCTGGGTTGCCCAGCAGTTCGGCGCCTTCGTCCTCGCCCTGCCGATCGCGGCCGCCGCCGCCGCGGCCTTCCCCCTCGTGCGCGATCTGGAGGGGGCGGCGGCGCGGGCGCTGGGCGCCGGCCCGGCGGGCGGGCCCCTGCCCTCGACGGACCGGACGTGGGCGGCCCGGGCTCGGACGTCCTGCTGGTTCGTCCTGCACGTGGGTCTCGGCGGCATCGTCAGCGGGATGACCCTGGCCGTCCCGCCGGCCGCCGTGGTGCTGGTGGCGCTGCCGTTCTCGGCGCGGCTGCGCGCGACCGAACTCCCCTGGGTCCGCCCGCTCACCCTCGGACACGACGGACTGGCCCCGCTCGCCGCCGCGCTCCTGCTGGCCCTGCTCGCGCTCACCGCCAAGGGCGCGGCAGCGCTTCTGGCGCGCTGTTCCACCGAGTTGCTCGGGCCGACGCCCATCGACCGGCTCGCCGCCGCCGAGCAGCGCACCGTGCGGCTGGCGCTGCGCAACCGGCTGGCCCGCGAGCTGCACGACTCGGTGGGGCACGCGCTCAGCGCGGTGACGCTGCAGGCCGGCGCCGCGCGCAGGGTACTGGACCGCGATCCGGAGTTCGCCCGGCAGGCGCTGGCCGCCATCGAGGAGACGACGCGGCGCGCGGTCGCCGAACTCGACGACGTACTCGGCCTGTTGCGCGAGGACGGCGACGGCTCGACCGCTCCCCTCGGCCCCGCCCTCGACGGCCTCGACGCCCTGCTCGACCGGACGCGGGCGGCGGGCGTCCCGCTGGACGCGTCCGTCGCGGGCGACCTGGGCGAAGTGCCCCCGATGGTCTCCCGCGAGGCCTACCGGATCGTGCAGGAAGGCCTCAGCAACGCGCTGCGGCACGCGGGTCAGGCCCCGGTCCTGCTGCGGATCGACGTCATGGCGGACGAGTTGGAGATCGAGATGGTGAACCCGGTGGTGGCGGCTCCCGCGCGCAGAACGGGCGGCGGACGCGGCCTGATCGGCGTCGAGGAGCGCACGACCGCGCTGCGCGGCCGGTTCGAGGCGGGAACCGACGGCTCACGGTGGCGGCTGCACGTCGCCCTGCCCCTGGGATCGGGGAACAGGTGAGCCTGCGGATCGTGCTCGCCGACGACGAGCGGATGGTGCGCACGGCGCTGCGCGCGATCCTGGAGAACGAACCGGACCTGGAGGTCGTCGGCGAGGCCGCCACCGGCGCCGAGGCCATCCCGCTGGTGCGCGAACTGCGGCCGGACGTCGTCCTGATGGACGTCCGCATGCCGGAGATCGACGGCATCCGTGCCACCGAGCGGTTGGTGCGCACGATGGCGGAGCCCCCGCACATCGTCGTCGTGACGACCTTCGAGAACGACGCCTACGTCTACGAGGCCCTGCGTGCCGGAGCCTCCGGCTTCCTGCTGAAGCGGGCGGGAGCGGACCAACTCGTCGAAGCCGTAAGGCTGGTGGCCCGCGGCGATTCCCTGCTCTTCCCGGCGGCCGTGCGCACGCTCGCCACCCGCTACGCCCCCGTCGACCCCTCGCGGGCGCTGCGCGCCCGCCTCACCGAGCGCGAGGCCGAGGTGCTGCACCTGATGGCGACCGGCCTGTCCAACGCGGAGATCGCCGAGCGGCTCGGCCTCGGCCCCGAAACCGTCAAGACCCACGTCGCCCGGATCCTCGCCAAACTCGGCGCCCGTGACCGCACCCAGGCCGTCATCGCGGCCTACGAATGCGGCTTCGTGGTGCCCGGCTGAGGACGTAGGCTTCGGTCCGATAACAACCCGGTCTCGATTCGGGGAACCAATGCCCGTCGATCTGCGTCATATTCAGCATGAATGATCTTCCTGTGCGCATACGCCCGGCCGAGATGGACGACCTGGACGCGGTCGTGAGCATCCACACGGCGGCCTGCGCCGCCGCGCACCAGGAGGGCGGCGCACCCGGGGACGAGATCGACGCACCGGGCGGGCTGCTCGCGCGGTTCAACGGCTGGGCGCGGGCGATCCAACTGCCCGGGAAGACGACGCTGATCGCCGAGGCCGACGGCGAGGTGGTGGGCGTGCTCTCCATGGAGTCGGACGTCCCGGGCACCGCGCTGGAGCTGTCGCAGATCCATGTGCGGCCGGGCCAGTGGCGGCGCGGTATCGGTGGCCGGCTGCACGCGGCCTATGTCCAGTCCCTGCGCGAGACGGGCGTGCTCACCGGGCTGGCGGGGGTGTGGGAGCACAACGACCGGGCGCGCGCCTTCTACGCCGGGCTCGGATGGCGGCCGGTCGGAACGGTGGAGACGAGCGGAGACGGCCTGCGCCGACTGCGGCTGCGCCTCGAAGTCTGATCGAGAATTCGAGACCGTTCGTTCTTGACCGTTCGTTCTTGATACGGATAGCGTCTTCTCTGTGGCCAGGACCAGGGAATTCGACCCCGATGCCGCGCTGCAGTCAGCCCTGGAGCTGTTCTGGCGGCGCGGCTACGAGGCGACGTCGATGGCCGATCTCGTCGAGCACCTCGGCATCGCTCGCGCCGGCATCTACGGGACGTTCGGCAGCAAGCACGGACTGTACGTCAAAGCGCTGGAGCGGTACGGCGAGCTGTGCGACCCGGCCCTGATGGAGGAGCTGTCCCAGCCGGGACCCGCGCTCCCCTCCGTCCGCGCCGTGGTGACGCGCTTCGCGGAGGAGTCCGCCTGCGACGACCTGCGGCGCGGCTGCTTCATCACCAACACCGCGGTCGAGCTGGCGCCGCACGACCAGGTCGCCGCACGGCGCGTCGAGGCCAGTTGGGACTGGCTGGAGACGGCGCTCACCTCGGCACTCACCCGCGCCCGGGCCCAAGGAACGCTGCCCGCAGGGCGCGATCCGCGGGCGTTGGCACGGCTGCTGCTGGTCCTCATGCAGGGCATGCGGGTGGTCGGCAAGGCCGGTCAGGACCCGGCCCGCGTCAGGGACGCGGCGGCGCAGGCCCTCTCACTCCTCGACTGACCGTCCGCACCGGGGGCGGGCTGTTGCCTGCGCCTATTCAAGAACGATCGATCCAGTATTACTCCGTCCACCATCCGGGAGTTTCCGTCATGACCGCACGCTTCACCGGCAGGACCGTCCTCGTCACCGGCGCCGGATCCGGGATCGGCCGGGGCATCGCCCTCGCCTTCGCCCGGGAGGGGGCCAAAGTCGCCGTCGCCGGGCGCACGGCGGAACCACTGAAGGAGACGGTCGCGCTCATCGAGGCCGCGGGCGGCGAAGCCGTCGCCGCCACCGCCGACATCACGCGCTCCCAGGACGTCCAGCGCCTGGTCCAGGACACGGTGGCGCGCTTCGGCGGGCTCGACGTCGCCGTCAACAACGTAGGCATCCTGACGGCCCCGGCTCCGGTCGCCGACATATCCGAGGACGCCTGGCGGTCGAGCCTCGACACCAACCTCACCGGAACCTGGCTCTCGATGAAGTACGAGATCGCCCATATGCGTGCGCACGGCGGCGGCGCGATCGTCAACGTCTCCTCCAACCTCGGTGCGCACGGCCGCGTCCGGAATCTGGGCGCGTACGTGGCCGCCAAGGCCGCCGTCAGCGCGCTGACCCGCAACGCCGCCCTCGACCACATCGCCGACGGCGTCCGCATCAACGCGGTCAGCCCCGGCCCGGTCGACACCCCCATGTCCACCCGCCCCGGCGAGAGCCCCGCCGACAAGGCGGCCCGTATGCGGCGCGAGGTCCCGGCGGGCCGGGCCGGGTCCCTCGACGAGATCGCCGCCGCGGTGCTCTACCTCACCTCCGCCGAGGCCGCGTTCACCGTGGGAGCCGACCTCGTGCTGGACGGCGGCCTCACCGCCTGACCGAGGCGCGGCTTCCCGCTCCGGCGGAACCTCTCCGGCGGACGACCCGCGGCCGGCCGGCGAGAGCACGTGATGGGCAGGGGCGGCAGGGATCGAACCTGCGACCTTCGGTTTTGGAGACCGGTGCTCTGGCCAGCTGAGCTACGCCCCTTGGTGTTGGGGCAACTCTCCAGGTTCCGGCAGCTCCCGTGCAAACGGGTTTTCCCGCGGGAACCGGTCGGGGCTCTCGGAGAGCCAGGCGCTCAGCACCCCGTGCAGGCTTTCGGCGCCCGTCAGGGGGCCTTCCGGCTCGGTCAGCGTGCAGGGGAAGAGGAGGAACGGCCGGCTCTGGTCGCCGCCGAGGCCGCCGTGGGAGCCGGCCTGCTGCTCGAAGGCGTGCACGGCCCCGGTGGCCGGGTCGTAGGAGGAGTTGACCATCAGGTCGGCGACGTGCGGGAATCCGTCGGTGCGGCGGACCGTCTCGGCGGCGCCCTTGCCGAAGGGGGCGAGGGGGTCGGCGACGCGGATGCGGCCGGTGTCCAGCTCGTGTTCCGCGCCGCCCGCGCCCAGCGCGAGCGGGCCCCGGGTGGCGCTGCGGACCAGGACGAAGCCGATGCCCGGGTGGTCCACCAGGGTGCTCAGGAGCGTGGGGTGGCGCTCGTCGATCTCCTCCCGGGTGACGCGGCCCGGGAGGTCGGGGAAGGTGACGAGGCCGAGGTTGCCCGAGGCCAGGACGACGGGGTCGGAGGGCGGGCCCGCGCACTCCTTCTCCTCCTCCGGGTGCCGGCCGCGTTCGTCCCGGTGCAGGGCGGTGCGGGCCGCGGTCCTGGCCTCCGCGCCGCTCACACTGCGTTCCGCGCGGCGCGGGACGGGGAGGTCGCAGCCCGCGCGGACGAGTTCCTTCAGCGTCAGCCCGTACGCGTCGGCGAAGGTCTCGCCATAGCTCTGACCGTGGTCGGAGAGCAGCACGATCCGGTACGGGCGGGGCGCGTAGCGGGCGGCGTCGGCGATGAGCCGGATCGAACCGTCCAGGCGGTTCAGCACTTTGAACGCGTCGCGGCTGCGCGGACCGGAGTGGTGCGCGACCTCGTCGTACGCGACGAGGTCCGCGTAGACCGCGGTGCGGCCGGCGAGCATGTCGCCGACCACCGCGGCGACCGCGACATCGCGTTCGACGACCGTCGCGAAGGCGCGCAGCAGCGGGTACAGGCCGCCGCGCTTGATCCGGGGCCGGTCCCGGCGAAGTCGTGAGGCCGTCGACTCGGCGATCTCGCGGCCGACCTCGGCGACGAAGGACCAGGCCGTGCGCACGGCGTTGGCGGGGTCGGAGAAGTACGCGAAGTAGCCGGACCGGGAACGGCGGAACGTGCCGCGCCGCACAGCCGCCGACATCACCAGCGCCATCTGGTCCGCGCCGCCGCTGAAGAGGTTGCCGCGGCTCGCGCCGTCCTCGGCCAGCAGGCCGCGCGAGCCGGTGTGCTCCATGGCCCGGCGCTCCAGTTCCGCCGCGCTGGACGGCCGGTTGCAGACCATCAGCTGCCCGGTGTCCTTCTCGAACCAGCGGAAGGCGGGCACGTCGTGGTTGGAACCGTGCAGGATGCCGAGCTGGCTGGCGCCGGTCTGGCTGCTCCAGTCGGTGCGCCACGGCAGCATCCGGTGGCTGCTGTCCAGCCACTCCGCGACGGTCTCCATCGCCGGCGGCCGGGTCCGTCCGCCGCGCCGCGAGGGGCGGACGGCCTCGCGCAGGACGTCGTGGCCGACGCCGTCGAGTTGCAGGAAGAGCGTGCCGGGGGTCTTCGGCCCCGTTTCGCCCGGCTCGGGCCGTCTGCGGCCCGCGAGCCGCGCGAGCCGCCGTCCGTACGCCTCGTCGTCGCGGACCGCGAGCGCGGTGCTGGTCGCCGAGGACGTCGCCGACATCACGGCGGCGATCACGACGGCCGTGGCGGGTGTGACCTCGCCGTGCGGGGTGAAACGCAGGGCGAGCAGCAGCAGCGACCCGTTGAGGAAGAAGACCAGCATGCCCAGGACCAGCGCCGGGACCATCAGCAGGGCGCGCACCAGCACGGGCCATACCAGGGCACTGAGCAGACCGAAGGCGCCCGCGCCGATCCCGGCGGTGACGGCCAGCTGCGGGGGGTCGTCGCCGGCGGGCGACTGGATGCTGAAATCGGGCAGGATGCCCGCCAGGGCCGCCAGCGTCGCCGCCGACACCGCCCAGACGGCCACCACGCGCGCGACCGCCCGCCCCATGGCCCGCCACCGCCACCGCCGCAGCACGCCCGGCTCACCTCATGTCCTGTTCGCGGTCCGGTCACCGGTGCCGCCGGACCCGGGTACCTCCTGCATCCCCTCCACCCTGCCACAACGTCCCGCGGCCCCCGTCCGGGCCACCCCCCGCACCGGTTCCGTGATCGGCATAGGGTCGGGGGCGGCAGACGGGGACGGACGACGGTAAGAGCGCCAGTGCGGTGGAGGGACGGTTCGGTGGCGGTGGAGATCACGTGGTGGGGGCATGCCACGGCGACCGTGCGGGACTCGGGCGTCCGCGTGCTGACCGACCCGCTGTTCGTGCGGCGGCTCGCGCATCTGCGGCGGCGGCACGGGGCCGTGCCACCGCCGGAGGCGGCGGTGGCGGACGTCGCCGTCGTCTCCCATCTGCACGCCGACCATCTGCACCCCGCCTCGCTGGCCCGGCTCGCGCCCGGCACGCGGGTGCTGGTGCCACGCGGCGCTCCCCGGGCCGTGCCGGCGCTGCGACGGCTGCGCGGACTCGATCTGGTCGAGGTGGTGGCGGGCGACGAGGTACGGGTCGGCCCGCTGACCATCCGCGCGGTTCCCGCGGCACACGACGGGCGGCGGCTGCCGTACGGGCCGCACCGCGTCGCGGCGCTCGGGTACGTGGTGGACGGCGCCGCCCGGACGTACTTCGCCGGGGACACCGGGTTGTTCGACGAGATGGCCGCCGAGGTCGGGCCCTGCGACGCGGCGCTGTTGCCGGTCGGCGGCTGGGGCCCGTTCCTCGGCCCCGGCCACCTGGACGCCGCACGGGCAGCGCAGGCCCTGGCGCGGCTCGCGCCCGCGGCGGCGGTGCCGATCCACTACGGCACGTACTGGCCGGTGGGCATGGACGCGGTGCGGCCGCACGAGTTCCACACCCCGGGGACCGAGTTCGTGCGGCAGGCCGCACTGCTCGCACCGGACGTGGCCGTGCACCGGCTGGAGCACGGCGAAAGCGTGCGGCTGGCGGCGGCACGGTGATCCACTACCTCGCGGAGACCGCGTCGTCCTCCAACGCGCAGAGCACCCAGCAGGCGGTCGGCTACCCGACGCTCTTCCTGCTGGTGGTGCTCGGCTCGCTGGTGCCGGTGATCCCGACCGGGGCGCTGGTCAGCGGCGCGGCCGTGGTCGCCTTCCACCAGACCTCGCCGTTCGCGCTCGCGCTGGTCTTCGCGGTGGCGGCACTGGCCGCGTTCCTCGGCGACGTGGGGCTCTACTGGCTCGGACTGCGCGGCGTCCACTCCAAGAACGGCTCGCGCCTGCTGCACCGCCTGCAGAACCGCGCCGACCCCGAGCACCTGGCCACGGCGCAGCGGCAGCTCGACGAGCACGGTGTGGCGGTCCTGGTGCTGTCCCGGCTGATCCCCGCGGGACGGATACCGGTGATGCTGGCCTGTCTGCTGGGCGAACTGCCGCTGCGCCGTTTCGTCCGCGGCGACATCGCGGCCTGCCTGGCGTGGGCCGCCGCGTACCAGCTGATCGGGATCGTCGGCGGCTCGCTCTTCCCCGAGCCCTGGCAGGGCGTCGCGCTCGCCGTGGGCATCGCCTTCCTCGTCGCGGTGGTGCCGCAGGTGTGGCGCCGGGCGCACCGGAAGGCCGGCCCGGCCGACGGGTGAGCGGCTAGGCCGTGTCGGTCTGATCGGTCATCGAGTCTCCCATCCGTGGGCGGCGTGGGGCGGCGGCGCCCGCCGCGGCGGGCGCGGTGGGACGCGCCCCCGTGGCCCGACCGTGGGTCAGCCGGCCGTCAGTTCGGTGAAGGCCGCCTGGAGCTCCGCCAACGCCTGGGCCACATGGGGCACTTCCCGCGGATCCCCCGCGTCCAGCGCCGCGCGCCGCTCCTCGTCGGTGCCGCCGTGCAGCGGGCCGGTGTCGATCCGGACCCGGAGCGCCGCGGGGTCGTCGCCGAACCGGTGGCCGCCGAGGACGCGCCTGCCGAGCCGCTGGGTGAGATGGCGTTCGAGGGCGGGCGCGTCGGGAAGGTCGTGGGTGTCGTGGGAGGTCAGCTCGGCGTAGAGCTGGAAGCCCGCCTGGGGTGGGCGGCACAGCGCGCCGGCGGCGGTGACGGCGTGGCACGCGGCGGCTCCGACGGCCGCGCGCAGGCGGTTCGCGGCGGCGGTGTGGGCACGTACGTCGTCCGGTTCCGTCAGGACGTACGCCGCCGCCGCGGCCACCGGTGCCGGCAGGACGGCCCGCAACTCGGCGCAGTGGCGCGCCACCCGCTCCCGCAGTGCGGTGCCCTCGTCCGAGTCCGGGAACCGGGCGAGTGCGACCGGGCAGCACGGGGGCGCGACCGAGCCGCCGAGATCGTTGAGGACGATCGTCCGCTCGGGAAGCATCTCGGCCGGGCTGAGCAGGACCGTGCCGGGGTCGTGCCGGGTGTCGCTGTACGTCTCGTCGGACACGACGATCAGCCCCGCCTCGGCGGCCGCCTCGCAGCTCTCGCGCAGCAGTTCGGGCGACGTGACGGTGCCGGTCGGATCGTCCGCCGGCGAGAGCAGGAGGACCCGCGGGTCCGCGCCCTCCTCCCGCGCCCGGCGGACGGTCTCCAGCAGCGCGAACGGGTCCGGCGCGCCGCCGCCCTCCGGCGGCGCGGGCACGGTGGACACCGCGCGGCCGAGCAGCCGGGCGACGGGCGCCTGCCAGGCGGCGGAGGGCCGGGCCAGCACCAGGCCGCCGCCGGTGGCCGCGAGGAGCGCGAGCAGCAACTGCTCGGCTCCGGGCGCGGCCACGACGCGCTCCGGGTCGGTCCACAGGCCGCGGCGCTCCCAGTACCCGGCGGCCGCCTGCCGCACGGCCGGGCCGCCGCCGGCCGGTTCCGGATCAATCCCCGCCAGGTGCGCGGTCCAGTACGCGGGGACGGGCAGCCCCGGATCGGGCCTGAGGTCGTACGGGGTCGTCCCCTGCATCCGTGCCTCCGGTGGGTCGTTGGCCTGCGGCCACCTTCCCAGCCGGCGCACGCGGCGCCGGAGTGCCATGCCCTCCCGCCCCGCCGCCCACCCGTTTGCCGGGGCCGGGCCCCGATCCGCCCGTGCCGGGCACGGCCCCGTTCACGCACGGCCCAGCGCGGTGGTATCGAAATCGGTTGCCCGGGTAGCCGCTAGCGCATGAAGCCTCGTGCCAGGGCCCGCTCGTTGAAGATGTGGGACCACAAGTTGTTCCACCAGGTCGCCAGCCGCCGCTGGCCGGGCGCTGAACCCGTTCTGCCGCGACTGAGCCGCAGCGCCAACCACGGACTGCTGTGGTTCGGGGTGGCCGCCGGGATCGCCGCGGTCGGCGGGAGGGACGGCCGCAGGGCCGCGTTGCGCGGTGTGGGATCGCTGGCGCTCGCCTCGGCGACGGTGAACACCGTGGGCAAACGGGCGGTGCGCCGGGCACGTCCGATACTGCGCGCCGTTCCGGTGATACGCCGTCTGCGGCACCAGCCCTTCACCACCTCCTTCCCGTCCGGGCACGCGGCCTCGGCCGCCGCCTTCGCGACCGGGGTCCTCATGGAGTCCGGCCGCTGGGGCACGGTGGTGGCACCGATCGCCGCCTCGGTGGCGTTCTCCCGGGTCTACACGGGGGTGCACTACCCGAGCGACGTGGTGGCCGGCGTGGCGTTCGGCATGGGGGCCGCCTTCGTGGTGCGGGCCCTCATCCCCACCTCCGACGGTTCGCCCGCCGACGTGGGCCCGGCCGTGAACGCCCCTTCGCTGCCGGAGGGGCGCGGGCTGTTCGTCGTGGTCAACGAGCTGTCGGGGCCGCCCGCGCTGCTCAACCCGCCCGCCGAACGGATCCGCACCGCCCTGCCGTTGGCCGGGGTGGCGGAGCGCACGGAGGACGACGACCTGGCCGAGCTGCTGGAGAAGGCCGCGCAGCAGGCCATCGAGCACAACGGGGCGCTCGGGGTGTGCGGCGGCGACGGGACGGTCACCCTGGCCGCTTCGATCGCCATGCGGCACAGCCTTCCGCTGGTGGTCTTCCCCGGCGGAACGCGCAACCACTTCGCCCTGGACCTCGGCATCAGCACGGTCGAGGACGCCGCCGTCGCCGTCATGGCGGGAACCGCGGCGGCCGTCGACATCGCGACGTACACCTCGTACGACACGCCGGGCGGCGCGGAGGCGGTCCCCTTCGTGAACACCTTCAGCATCGGCTCGTACCCGGAGCTGGTGCGCGTCCGCGAGCGCTGGTCGCGGCGGGTGGGCAGCTGGCCGGCGAGCGTCCTGGCGGCGGTGCACGTGCTGCGCACGTCCGAGCCGGTCGACGTCGAGATCAACGGGCGCCGCCGCTCGGTCTGGCTGATCTTCGCCGGGAACTGCGAGTACTCGAGCGTGGGGCTGGCGCCGGTGCGCCGCCGCGACCTGAACGACGGGATCCTGGACGTACGCATCGTGGACGGCGGTCCGTTCGCCCGCACACGGCTGATCGGGGCCGCCGTGACCGGCTTCCTCACCCGCTCCCCGGTGTACTCCGCCGCCAAACTGCGCCGGCTGCGGATCCGCGGTCTGGGCGCGGGAAGCCATCTCGCCTACGACGGCGAGGTGGTCCCCGCACCCTCGGAGCTGCTGCTCGGCAAAATTCCCAGTGCCCTGGTGGTCTACCGGCCGTGAGCGCCGGCGGGGCCGGTTTTCCAGCGCGTCAGGAAGCCGGCCCCGGATCCGCGGCGGGCCCCGAGCCCGACAGGGCGGCCAGCGCCCGCACCCCGGGCCCCGCGATGCTCAGCGCGTCCGGCGAGCCGGTGTCGATGGCGAGGGTGAGTTCGTCGGACGGCCAGCTGCCGGTGAGGGCGGAAAGTGGCACCAGCCGGTAGCGCTGCGTACCCGGCAGTGCCTGGGCCATCCGCTCCTCGGAGGTGAACACCGGCACCAGCTTGACCCCGTCCTCCTGCTCGTACACCGGCAGCTGGATGCCGTGCGGCTCCGCGGGGTCCTGCGCGTCGTGTTCCTCGGGTCCGGGCGGGACGGGAAGCAGCACGTCACTGAGGGCGAGGGTACTCAGCGCGATCACATTCTCACCCCCCTTGGCGATGTCGTGGAGCGCTTGCTGCGCCGGGGGCAGGGCGCCATTGGAATGGATGTCGGTCATGGCTACGAGTCCTTTCGGCGGCTGAAAGTCCCGCGTACCCCGCCCGGCGGCGGAACATGCAATCCGGCATCCAAAACCGGTTGGCCGGACCCGGCTGGCTGCGGTTACGGTGCGCACATGGTTGCCGCATCTCCCGCCCCCACCGTCCTGACCGGCCGTTTCGTCCGGCTCGAACCGCTCGGCCCGGAACATGTGCCGGATCTGTTCGCCGCCGGAGGCGGTGACGAGGAGGTGTGGCGCTGGCTGCCCGTCGAGCCACCGCGCACGGAGGAGGAGCTGCGTGACCTCGCGGTCACCGTCTGCGCGGAGGGCCGGGAGGCGGGTGGCGTCGCCTTCGCCGTGATCGAGCTCGGCAGCGGCCGGGCGATCGGCTGGACCACGTTCCACGATGTGAGCACCGTCGACGAGCGGCTCGAGATCGGCTGGACCTGGTACGGCCGCGCGCACTGGCGCAGCCCGGTCAACACCGAGACGAAGCTGCTCCTGATGACCTACGCCTACGAGGAGCTGGGCATGGGCCGCATCATGTGGAAGACGGACCTGCTCAACACCCGCTCCCAGGAGGCGATCCTGCGGCTGGGTGCGCAGCGCGAAGGCGTCTGGCGCCGCCACCGGCTGCGGTCGGACGGCGTCACCTGGCGCGACAGCGTCTTCTTCTCGCTCCTCGCGGACGAGTGGCCGGACGCGAAGCGCCGGCTCCGCGCCCGGCTGGACGGTTGACGAGCGTGCCGGGCGCGGAGCCGGGACGGACCCTTACTCGTACTCGGTGCCGCCCTTGCGCGTCAGATAGGCGTCACTGACGACCTTGGCGATGGCCCGGCCGCCGAGCACCGGGCTGTAGAGGTCGGCGGTGGTCCGCACGACGACGCCTTCACGCACGTGCAGTCCGCGTCCCGACACGGTCTCCGCGCCCTGGGCCAGCTCCAGCGCCGTGTCCAGGTCGAAGGAACCGCTGAACAGGACCGGGACCAGCGGCAGTTCACCCTCCAGCAGGTCGTGCGGGTCGAGCCAGCGCACCTGGCCGTCGATCTCGGCCGACACGTCGAAGGCCGCGTAGGCGGGCACGTCGTGCCGGCCGTCCTCCCCGTATCCGAGGTCCTGCACACCGGCACCGTAGACCTCGCCGAAGACGCCGATCCGCGACGCGCCGAGCTTCTCCGCCAGCCGGGCGGCGACCGCGGGCAGGCCATGGCCGCGCACGGCGCGCCAGTACAGGTTGCCGTCCGATTCCCGCAGGGCCAGCCGCTGTGACCCGAGGCCCTTGGACGTGACCTGGATTCCGCCGGTGTCCGCGAAGTAGCTGAGGCAGCAGGCGGTGCCGTGCAGCTTCTCCGTGATCACCACCGGGTCGCCGGGCGCGAAGATGTCGGGGTAGCGCTTGAGGTTCTCGATGTCGGTCCACGGCAGGAGATCGGGCGCGGCCTCCACGTCACCGCTCATCGACACCGGGATCGGCGGCACCCACTTCACGATGCCGAGGCGCTCCGCGAAGTCCTCCTCATCCGCCGCGGCACGCTCCAGGTCCGTGCCCGCGAGTGACGTCGGCCGGCACACGATGCCCTGGGAGAGCTCACCGCGCAGCCGTACCGCCCGCACCCGGTTCGCGGCCGACCCGGCGAGCCGCCCGGTCAGCCCCAGCTCCGTGATGAGCTCCTCCGGCAGGACGGCCTGCTCGGGTATGTAGAGCGCGAACTCACCCGTCCGGTAGGCGCCCTTCGCCACGACCGCCCGGTAGAGCCCCACCTGGGCCAGCTCCAGCGCGTCCGCGTTCGGGTGCTCGTGGATCGTCAACCGCTCGGCGCTCACACGCAGCGTGGACATGCGGCAGCCCTCCCCCGTCGTACGTCGAGAAACCCGCGAACGCGGGCTCCTGGCGACCACTGTCGCCGCCAGGGCGCCGCTGGGCCAGTGATTTCCGGCGGCGCCGGCGGGAGGGTCGACGTGTGTGCCAGTCTCGGAGCGTGCGATACATCATCATCGGCGCCGGCGCGATCGGCGGGACCATCGGCGGCAGGCTCTTCGACAGCGGGCGCGAGGTCGTGCTCGTCGCGCGCGGTGCGCATTACGAGGCGCTGCGGGCCGGCGGGTTGCGGCTGACGCTGCCGGCCGGGTCGCTCAAGCTGCCCGTGCCCGTCGTCGACGGGCCGGAGGCCCTCGAACTGCGTGCGGACGACGTCCTCGTCGTCGCCGTGAAGACGCAGGACAGCGTCGCGGCGCTGGACGCGTGGGCGGGGCGGCCGGTCGCGGGCGGAGGTACGGCAGGTGAGCGGCTGCCGGTGGTGTGCGCGCAGAACGGGGTCGCGGGCGAGCGGCTCGCGCTGCGGCGGTTCCGCCGGGTGTACGGCATGTGTGTCTGGCTGCCGGCCAGCTACCTGGAACCCGGGTCGATCGAGGCGCCGTGCACGCCGCTGACCGGCATCCTGCACATCGGGCGCTTCCCGTCGGGGAGTGATGCGTTGGCGGAGCGGATCGCCGCGGACCTCGAGGAGTCGGGCTTCGACGCGCCCACCCCGGTCGATGTGATGCGCTGGAAGTACGGCAAGCTGCTCAAGAACCTCGGCAACGCGCTGGAGGCCACCTGCGGTCCGCTCGACGGGGACGATGCCCGCGACGTGCTGCGCCGCGCTGTCGCGGAGGGCGAGGCGGTCCTGGACGCGGCCGGTGTCGACCGGGCGGGCGAAGCCGAGCAGACGGTCGCCCGGGGCGACCGCGTCCAACTGCGGCCCCTCAACGGGGTGACCCGCGGCGGCGGTTCCTCGTGGCAGAGCCTCACGCGGGGCACCGGCTCGATCGAGGCCGACTACCTCAACGGGGAGATCGTGCTGCTCGGCCGGACGCACGGCATCGACACCCCGGTGAACGCCGTGCTCCAGCAGACCGCCAACGCCTGCGCCCGCGAGGGCCGCCGCCCGGGTGAGTTCACGATCCCCGAACTGACGGCCCTCATCGACTCCTACGCGCGGATGTGACTCACGTTCCGTTCGGCGGTTCCTCCGCCGGACGCATCCGGTAGTCGTACGCCTCCGGCAGCGGGTGCTCGGCGCGGGCCCGCCGTCGGACGTCGGCGGTCACCGGGCCGTCGCCGGCGATCAGCCGCTCCGCGATGGCGTACCACGTGTCGCTGAGCGACTCCTCGGCCTCACGGAGGTCGTCGACGACGAACCCGGCGTCGAAGATCGCCCGCGCGGCCGGCGCGTCGCCCCGCGCGAGCAGCACCTGCGCCCGCAGCAGCCGGAACCGGCCGCGTCCGGCGTGGCCCGGCACGTGTTCGTCCAGGACGAAGGCGGCGTCGTCGGCGCGGCCCACCGCGAGGAGCGCGGTGATCGCCTCCCGGGCGAGCCCGGCCGAGGCCGACCACCAGGCGTCGTCGTCGAGCACCTCGTAGTGCGCGATGTCGGAGGCGACCAGGAAGCGGTCGGCGGCCCGTTCGAGGTGGCCCTCCTCCTGGTCGGCCACGGCCAGACAGCGCAGCACGGGCCAGGTCTCGTGCTGCCCGGCGGAGCGCTCCCAGCTCCTGATGGCCTGGGCGCGGTCGCCCGCGTGCCACTGGGCGACGCCGAGGAAGTAGTCCCGGTACCACTCGTTCCCGGTGTACGTGTCCGCGGCTTCCAGGAGCTCCCGCCACTCCGGTGCCACGAGCGCGGGGCCGGGCGGGGCATCCTCCACCGGCCTCGGGAACATGCCCGCGACCAGCAGCTCCAGCCAGGGCTTCTGCTGCCCGCCCAGGGTCGCGGGATCGAACGGCGTGCCCGGCAGTTCGAAGCGGGCGCGCTCGACCTCGAGCGCTCCCCAGCCCGAGCCGGTGGCGATGACGTCCTTCGGCTCGGTGTCCGCGTGCGGTAGCCAGGCGGCGTAGGCCGCGTCGACGTCCGCGCGCGGCAGGACGCTCTCCAGCCGGGTCTCGACCGCGGCGCGGGCGGCGCCCCAGTCGTCGCCGTGGACGGCGGCCGGGTCGGCGTCGAGCGGACCGTAGGCCTCCAGCCAGGAGAACTCCGCGCCCGCCTCCATCGGGACGTGCTCCAGCTGGGTACGGGCCAGGCCCGCCTGGATCTCCAGGTAGCCGCCGGTGCCCGGTTCCGTGAGCCACTGTTGCCAACGGCGGCCGCCACGCCCGTTGCCCCAGAGGAAGAGCTTGCGGCCGCGCAGCCGGTCGGTCGAGGTCTGGACGAGCCCCTGCCCGCTCCCGTCGAGGGCGGTGACCCAGCGGCGGTCGCCGTCCCCTAGTTCGTAGAAGTAGTCGGCCGCGTGTTCCGACCGGGTCGGGTACGTGACGTCCGTGCCGTCCCACTCGGGCACCGGTACGCGGCGCAGCGAGCGGGCGTAGCCGAAGTGCCACGCCTCGTCGGCGGGGGCGAGCACGCGGGTGCCGTCGGTCTCCGGGACGGCGATGTTGGACCACCAGTAGACCGGCACCGTGCGGTGGTGTGGGTTGCGGATCCTGACGCCCACGTAGAGGAAGTCGGAGTGCTCCGGCAGCCACATGTCGATCTGGAAGGGCAGGTCGCGCAACCGCTCCCACTCCCACAGCCGCAGCATCTCGCCGCCGTCGGGGGCGGGCAGACGGGCGGCGTGCAAGGGCGCGCAGGTGAGGGTGGTGTGCCCGGTCGCTCCGAGGTTCCACTCCACGCCGCCGGAGAACCACGCGCCGGCCAGCCCGAAGTCGGCCGGCTGGACGACGGGGTTGCGGTAGAGCAGCTCACGGCCGGTGGCCTTGTGCACCAGCGAGTGCAGCCGCCCACCGAGACCGGGCAGGACGGTGGCGCGTACCCGGTCGTTCTCGATGACGACGGCCTCGAAGTCGGCGGGGGCGCGTTCGCGGCCGTACCCGTCGCGGAGCTGTACCGGCAGGACGGAGTGCAGCGGCGCGTAACCGACCTGGCGTGCCATGTCGGCCGGGAGCCCGGCGCGTTCGCGCGGGTCGAGCCGGTGCACCTCGTCGAGGGCGCGCAGCGCGGGCAGCGGGTTCTCGGGGCCGATGGGGGCAGCCGGGATGGTCACAGCGATACGTCGCACGGTCGTAGCCAAGGCCACCTCATCCAGTCACGCGGGGGCCGCCGGGGAACAGGTGGCCGTCTGATGACCATGGAACAGGGTTACGGCCGCGCTGAACAGGCCCTGCCTGGGTCAGGGTTGGGCAAAGCCCCCGCAAATCGGTCAGGAGGTCGACTGTCGGGGACGGTCCTGAGCGGGCTGGGCCGCGGCTCGCCGACGGCGCGGGAAGGTCGCGAATCGTCCGGAAGTCGCGGCGTTCCATGACAGGCCCTGTGCGGTGATCGACACGTAGGGTGTTCGCATGACGGAAGCGAACCCCGACACCGAGCCCGCGCACGACCCCGAGGTGCTGCAGTTGGCCGGACAGGTCTTCGACCTCGCCCGCGAAGGCGGCACGGCGACCCTCGCCGCGTACGTGGACGCCGGCGTCCCCGCCAATCTCACCAACGACCGGGGCGACACCCTGATCATGCTCGCCGCCTACCACGGGCATGCCGACGCCGTCGCCGCCCTGTTGCAGCGCGGCGCCGACCCCAACCGGATCAACGACCGCGGCCAGACCCCGCTGGCCGGAGCGGTCTTCAAGGGTGCGGACGCGGTCATCCGCGCTCTCGTAGAAGGTGGCGCCGATCCGGCGGCCGGTACGCCCAGCGCCATCGACACGGCCCGGATGTTCGGCAAGGACGAGCTGCTGACGCTCTTCGGCGCGCAGTGACGAAGGGGCGGCCGTCATGGAAGTGACGGCCGCCGCGTCGGTCAGCTGATGGCTTCGGTGCGGGTGATGAGTTGGGCGGCGCCCTGGGCGGTCAACGACCCGTGCAGGCGCAGCCGGGAGATGCCGCCGTCGGGGAAGATGTCGATCCGCACCCGGGTGGCGGGGACCGGGTTGACCAGGAAACGATGGACCGTGTCCGGCTGCAGCTTCGTGCGCGGCAGCAACTGCGTCCACTCATCCGAACCCTCGTCCTGCACGAACAACGCCGCCCAACCCGCAGCGTTCCCCTTCAAATACGCGGTGTCGATCTCCACCGCCCGGATCACACCCTGCGCCACCAGCCGGTACCGCACCCAGTCATTGCCCTTGTCACGGCGCCGACGCGTCTCCCACCCGTCATCCATCTTCCGCGACCGACCCGGCACAATCGTGTTCACCGGCGAGGAGTAGAACCGGTCCGACGCGTCCTCCACCGTCCCACCGTTCTCCAACGCCACCAAGTCGAACGTGCCCAACTCTGCCAACCACCCCGGATCCGGCGCCACCTCCCCAAACACCCGCAGCCGCGCCACACCCCCATCCGGGTGCTGATTCAACCGCAGATGCGTGAAACGCCTGTCGACGTCCACCGCGAACCCGTTCTCCGCATGACCACCCACCGCCGTCCGCGGCACCAGCGTCGTCCACTCCACGCCATCCGCCAGCAGATCCTCCGGCGCCGCCGACAGCGCGTGCGCCGTCGCCTCCACCGACACCGACTGCGGATAGTTGCCCCGAAAGTGCGCGGTGTCCACCACGACCCCCCGGACCACCCCCGGCACACCCAACCGGATCAGGGCCCAGTCGTGATCGGAGTCCACCGGATGCGGCGCATCGGTCCCCGCACCCCGGCGGCGACGCGTCTCCCACCCGTCCATGATCTTGCCCTTGTGCCCGAAGTGCTCCGGATCGAAATGCGCCGGCTCCGGAAGCAGCAGATTCTCCCGCTCCGCGAAGAACTCGTCATTCGCCGCGATCACCCCCGCACCCAACCGCCGATCCGCCAGATCCACCAGACCCGTGAACGACAACTCCGCACGACGGTAATCCGCATACGGATCACCCCCACCGAACGGCCGCGCATCACCGGTGAACGAGGTGGAGGAAGGTGCTGGGGAGTGGGTCTCAGATGTCTTCATGTCTCTACTCTGAGCCGTGTGACCGTTCACGTCCATCGAAAGTTTATGAACCATACCTTCAGTTCAACTGAACGTTCTTCCCCGCAGCCGCCGGTCACCCGGACGCCTCCGCGACCTGACGCAGCACCCCGATCACCCGTCTCAGCAGCGGCCCCTCCTCGGACCCGCTCCGGACCACACCCACTACGTGGCGGCGCGGCCGGTCGGCGTCCAGCGGGCGGATCGTGACGTGCTGCCGCTCCCCCACCGTCGCCATCCGGGGCACCAGCGCGACACCGAGGTCCGCGGCGACCATGGCGAGGATCGCCGACCAGTCGGTCGCCGCGTGCGCCTGCTCCGGGACGAAGCCCGCGTCGGCGCAGGCCGCGAGTGTGATCTCCCGCCAGGGGCCGCCGCTGCCGAAGATCCACGGTTCCTGGGCGAGGTCCGCCAGCCGCAGGCCGGGTCGCGCCGCCCAGGAGTGGCCGACCGGCAGTGCCACGTCGAGCGGATCGGCGAGCAGCGCGATCCGGTGGAAGCGCGGGTCGCGCGCCGAGGGCGCGTGTACCGCCAGCGTCACGGCGAGGTCTACGTCGCCGCCCGCCAGCTGCTCGTAGACCTCGGCCGCTTCGGCCTGGCGGATCGACAGGGTGACGCGCGGGAAGTCCTGGCGCAGCCGCCGGGACGCGGGGACGACCAGCCGGGTGATGGCGGTGGCGATGGCGCCGACCCGGACCTCGCCCGCCTCGCCCCGCGTGTAGCCCTCCAGCTCGGCGCCCGCTCGCTCCAGCTGCGCGAAGACGACGTCGGCGTGGCGCAGCAGGACGTGGGCGGCCCCGGTCAGCCGGACGCCCCGGCCCTGTGCCTCGATCACCGGGGTGCCGGCCTGCTTGGAGAGCGTGGACAGCTGCTGCGAGACGGCCGAGGGTGTCATCCGCAGCGCGGCGGCGGTCGCGGTGACCGTTCCCGCCTCCTGCAGCGCCCGGAGGACCTGCAGCTTCCTCAAATCCCAGTCCTTCATGAAGGCAGCCTAAACAAAGGCCGCCCCGTGTCAGAGGCTCAGTCCAGGGTGACCCCACCGGAAAGGCGCCTGCCGTACGCACCCCGAGCGACCGGCGCCGCACCCGCGCCGGCCCCGCCGGCCGCCGTCAGGGCCCACCACGCGGTGTCAGGACACGCCGTGAACAACAGGCCGCCACACCATCGGCCCGGCAGCCGCCCCCAGCGAGACCCCATCCGGCTCCAAGCCGTGGCCCGTAATGCCGGCGTGCGATATGGGGAGCGCCATCTCGCGGCGGGCGCCCGCCACGTGCGGCACGCGGTGCTCCATCGTGGTGACCGTGTCGGCCGAAGGATCCACCGAATGGACGAACGGATCGGTCAGGAACCGGCGCACCACATTGCGCGCGGGACCGGAGCCGGAGGAGCGGCACAAAAGAAGGCCTTCCTCGAACGGCACATGTCCGGGAAGACTCCGCAATATGAATAGCGGGCGAATAATCGCAAAAACGAGCCGCAAGATACCGGAAAAACGAATTGGGGCCCGCACCCTCAGGTGCGGACCCCAACTACGTGGTGCGTGTCAAGCGTCAGGCGGGAACGATGTTCTCGGCCTGCGGGCCCTTCTGGCCCTGCGTGACGTCGAAGGTCACCTTCTGACCTTCCTGGAGCTCACGGAAGCCCTGGGTGGCGATGTTCGAGTAGTGGGCGAAGACGTCAGCGCCGCCACCGTCCTGCTCGATGAAGCCGAAACCCTTTTCCGCGTTGAACCACTTCACGGTGCCAGAAGCCATGTCAATCTCCTCAATAGGTGCAGAGCCGGAAATCTGCACTGCGCAGATTCCTCGTCGCCGCATTGTGCCCATCCGGAGATGACCGGTAAAAACAAGAGTGCGCCTGAGGGTTACATCCCGTCAGGCGCACACAAAGTTCATGGGTACCAAAACTGCAACTGGGATCAAGGTAGCACGGCTACTGCCCGAGTGGGAGGTTCAGCGGCTCTCTTCGGAGTGGCGCGCGAAGCCTCGCGCGTAGACCGCGCGCGTCGCGCGGGAACCAAAGCGGGTGGGCTGCTCTCCTAAGAGGTGCCTTTTGCCCTCGATCTCGTGTTCGGAGCAGATTTCACGATGGATCCGCGTCCCCGGCGTCACCGCCCCCCGGTCCTGCCCGCGGCGGCCGTGCTGCTCACCCTCGCCGCGCTCGCGGGGTGCGGCTCCTCGGGCGACGGGGGCTCCACCCCGGCGCACGACCGCCTCACCACCGACACCGGTGGCGGCGACGGCAAGGCCACGCCGCCAACGCCCAGTCCCGCCGCGACGCCGTCGAAGGTGCTGATGCCGACCGGGCCGAGGGCGGAGCTCAAACTGGCGCGCTCGACCAAGGCCGGCCCGATCATGGTCACCTCGGTGCGCGGGGCGACGTCCGGCGTCACCGGGAAGGTCTGGGTCTGGCTGCCCCCGGAGTACGGCGACCCCAAGTACGCGGCCTACGGGTTCCCCGTCGTGATGATGTACGCGGGCGGCCAGAGCAACGGCTACAACACCTGGACCGACCCGCAGCTCCCGATCCAGGAGGCCGACGTCAAGCTCAGCAAGCAGGGCAAGGCCCACCCCTTCATCATGATCATGCCGGTCCAGAACTTCAACTCCCACGAGAACTCGGCCCTGGACTGCAGCGACATCCCCGGCCAGCCCAAGATGGGCACCTGGATGGCCAAGGACGTCCCGGACTTCGTGAAGGCGAACTTCCGCACCCTGCGCAGCCGCGACGGCTGGGGTGTCATGGGCGCCTCCACCGGTGGCTTCTGCAGCGCGAAGCTCGCCCTCCAGCACCCCGACGTCTTCAAGGCCGCCATCCCGATGGACGCCTACTTCGACCCGGACTCCCGGCTCTGGAGGGGCCACGAGGCCGACCGCCTCGCCAACAGCCCCAACACCCTCATCAAGCAGGGCAAGGCCGACGTCAGCATCCTGGCCACCGCGGGCAGCGGCGAGTCGTACGAGACCAACCTGGTCAAGACCTGGTTGAAGAAGGCCGTCGCCCCCGTCAAGGCCGAGTACTACGAGCTCCCCGGCGGCCGGCACTACACCTCCGACTTCAAGAAGCTCATCCCCCGCGCCCTGACCTGGTTCACCGACAAACTCGCCGGACCGACGGCGGGCTGAAGGGTGTTGCGAAAGTCCCGCCCGGCCAACGGGCGGACACCGCCGGTTTGACGACACGCCCCAGGACCGTCCGGACGTCTCCCGAGGGCTCACAACCACCCTCGACGGGCGGCTATGGCGCCCGCCTGGAAGCGGTTGGCGGCGCCCAGCAGGTCGTGGAGGCGGCTGATGCGGCGGCGCATGGTGCGGACGGACCAGCCGAGCTGCCGGGCTATCGCCTCGTCCTTGAGGCCGCTGACCAGGAGGGTGAGGACGAGCCGGTCCTCCTCGTCCAGGGGATCGTCGGCGGGCGCGTTGAGGGGCAGGGCCTGCTTCCAGCACATCTCCCAGTAGTCGGTGAGGGCGTCGAGCAGCGTGGAGGGACGGATCACCGCGGCGCGCACGTCGTTGAGGTCGAGCGAGAGCGGCATCAGGGCCAACCTGCGGTCCGCGATGGCGAGTTTGATGCGCAGACCCGGCAGGACGCGGGCCTGTTCGCCGTGCCGGACCAGCTCGCGGATGTCGTCCAGGACCCCGGGCCACTCCAGCGCCTCGGGGGCGTAGACCGCGCGGTACCGGACGCCGCGGCCGAGCGCCGTCGCCTCCACCGGGTTGGAGGTGGTCAGGGCGTACGGCGGCCGGTCGAGCGTCATCACGTCCTCGTGCGCCTCCTGCTGGAGCCGGACGAACCAGCGGCCGAGGGCCTCACTGCCGGTGGTGATCTCCACCTCGTCCTCGTCGGTGGCGCCGGTGCGCGCGGCGGCGAAGAGCCGGGACAGCTCGGCGGCCGCCGAGCGGACCCGTTCCAGTTCGTTGCTCCTGGCCCGCACCAGCGCCTCGACGGCGGCCTCCGGCTCGATCGCGGCGTACCGGCGGCGGGCGCCGGCGAGCCGGCCGACGAGTCCGTGGTCGCGGAGCCGGTCCAGCGCCCTGGCGACCCGTTCGGCCGAACAGCCGAGGTCGGCGGCGAGTTCGGCCGGCGCCGCCGTGCGCCGGGTCAGGACGGCGCGGTAGACGCTCTCGTCGAACGGATCGATGCCTGCCGCCGTGAGTTCCGGCGTCTCGGGAGTCATGGACGGATGGTGGCCCAGTTGTGCCAGCGGCAGCAATGGGCCACGAAGATTCGTTGTGCGGCAAGTGCCCGCACCACTAGGACCTTTACGTATGGCAATGAACTCACGAAGATCGCGTCATGCCGGTCTCGCCGCCGTCGTACTCGCCGGCACGCTGGCGGCGATACCGGGTGCCGCCACCGCGTCCACGCCCGACCCGTCGCAACGAGTGATCGTCGAACTGTCCGGGAACGCCGCGGTCACCGCCGCGCCCGGTGGATCGCTGCTGTCCGCCGACGCCGCTTCCGGTGTCGGTGCCGCCCGCCGGGCGCTCGACGCCCGGCAGGAGACCTTCCTCGGCTCGGCGAGGCACGCCGGGCTGCACCCCGCCTCAACCCGCAGGCTGGGCCTGCTCATCGACGCCGTGGCGATGACGGTGCCCGGCTCCGAGGTGGCCCGCCTCGCGCAGCTGCCCGGCGTCACCGCCGTCCTGCCCGACACCCGTGTGCTGGCGAAGACGGACGTGAGCGTGCCCCTGATCGGCGCGCCCGACGTGTGGCAGCGCAAGGACCCCGCCGGGAGCCGGGTCACCGGCAAGGGGACCACCGTCGCCATCCTCGACAGCGGGGTCGACTACACCCACCCCGATCTGGGTGGCGGGCTCGGCAAGGGCCACAAGGTCGTCGGCGGGCACGACTTCGTCAACGGTGACGAGGACACCGATGGACGACAACGGCCACGGCACCCACGTCGCCGGCATCATCGCGGGGAAGGCCGCCCGCAAGGGCGGCATCACCGGCGTGGCGCCCGACGCGAACCTGCTGGCCTACAAGGTGATGGACGCCGAAGGCGCCGGCTACACGTCGGACATCATCGCCGGCATCGAGGCGGCGTCCGACCCGGCCAACCCGCACCGCGCCGACGTGATCAACATGAGCCTCGGCGGTCCCGGAGACGGCACCGACCCGCTGGGCCGCGCCGCGACCGCCGCCGTGCGGGCCGGTGTGGTCGTGGTGGCCGCGGCCGGCAACGACGGACCCGGCCCGGGTACGGTCAGCAGTCCCGGCACGGCCGACGGTGTGATCTCGGTCGGCGCGTCGACCAGCAACGTCCGGCTGCCGAGCGCGTACCTGGCGGGCAAGAAGCCCGAACTGATCCAGACCTACCGCGGCATCGCGTCCGCGAACCCGCCGGCGCGCCCCGTCACCGCACAACTCGTCGACGTCGGCCGGGGCACCGAGGAGGACTGGCAGCGGGTCGGCGACGTGCGCGGGAAGATCCTGCGGGCGCAGTTCCTCGTCGCCTCCGACGCCCGGGACCTGTCGGGCGACGCCCTGGAATGGGCGCGTGACGCGGAGAAGCGCGGCGCGATCGCGGTGCTCGCCGGGCTGCCCAAGAACGAGGGGCCGGTGTTCGCCGCGGAGTCGCTCGGAGCGTCCGGCGCGGTCCCGCAGCCGGCGGTGACCCCGGAGCCCGGCGTGGCCCAGGTGCCGGCGTCGCCCGCGCGGATCGACGCGTCGGGCGACTCGCTGCGCATGGACCACCTGGTGGTCATGGGCATCGACGCGACCCAGTACACCGAGCTGACCACCCGGCTCGCCGCGGGGAAGGTGTCGGTGACGCTGCGCGGCACCGACACCACCGACCAGATCGCCTCGTTCTCCTCCCGCGGTCCCACCCCGGGCTTCGCCCTCAAGCCCGACCTGGTCGCGCCCGGCGTGGAGATCCGCTCCACCATCCCCACCGCCCTGTACGAGCCCGGCCAGTACCGCATGTCCGGCACGTCGATGGCGACCCCGCACGTCGCCGGCGCCGCTGCCCTGCTGCGCCAACTGCACCCGGGCCAGTCGCCGGCCGAGGTGAAGGCCGCGCTGGTCGGCACCGCGAAGCCGCTGACCGGCAGCGGGCCCACGACGCAGGGCTCGGGACGGCTCGACGTGGCCGCGGCCGCCTCGGCCACGGTCAGCGCCTCACCTGCGTCCGTGTCCTTCGGACTCGCCGACCTGTCCCGGCGTGACGTGGGCGGCACCGCCAAGGTGACGTTGCGGAACACCGGCGGGAAGCCGGTCACGACCGCACTGCGGACCGAAGGCCGGGCCACGGTCTCGCCGAAGCGGGTCACCGTACCGGCCGGCGGCACCGCCACCGTCACGGTCTCCCTGAGCGTCGCCCGCCCTTCCACCGACACCGAGATCAGCGGCCGCCTCACCGCGACGCCCGACCGGGGACCGGCGATCACGGTGCCCTACCTGCTCGCCGTCCGGCACCTGGCCGTGCAGGCCGCGCCCGACCCGAGCGACGGTCACTCGACCGTGCACATCGCCCCGCCGACCCGGCTGGCCGCACCGCCGGTCGTCACCGTCACCCCGCCGCGCGGCAAGGCCTTCGACGTCACCTCCGTCCTCGACCCCGCCAGCGGCTACTACCGGGCCGAGGTGACCGGCGGTGTGGCCGGCGCGTACCTCGTCTCGGTGCGCGGCACCGCGGGCACCGGGCAGCGCCTCACCGGCTCCAGTGCCTTCGAGGTCACCCCGGTCGACAGCCGCAAGGACCGCTGGGTGCCGGTCGGACCCAACAGCGAGGCCGGCTGGGTCTCCCTCGCACCGAGCCGGCCGGGCCAGGCCGTGCTCACCCAGTACCAGAAGGCGGCTCCCTGGCTGACGACCGACAACGGCGCCTCCTGGCGCCAGTTGGGCCGGCTGCCGGTCGCGGACGGCTACGGCCCCCTCCTGGTCGACGCCAAGAACCCCGACCGCTGGTGGTACGCCGTCAACAGCGTGCACGACGGCAGTCGCCGGGGCGCGATCCTGCGCACCGACGACAACGGGCGGACCTGGCGGCGGCTCGACGTCCCGGACGTCCGCATCACGGCCTTCGCCGCCGATGAGAAGACCCGCACGCTGGTCGCGGTCGCCTCCGACGCGCTGCTGGTCAGCACGGATGCGGGCGAGCACTGGACGACCTTTCCGACCGGTGTCACCGGGAGCGTCACCGGCGCCTCCGTCACCGGCGACACCCTCTACATGACGACGTTCCGCGGCGTCTGGGCCCGCTCCGGCATCGGCTCGGGCAACCCCGGCACGGCGCGCCGGCTCTTCGACGCGGGCGACAAGAGCGTCGGCGGACTGGCCGCGGACGCGTCCGTCGCGGCGGTGTACGTCCCGGGTACCGGCGTCGTCGGCTCCCATGACGGCGGCAGGACCTGGTCCACGCTGCTGCCCCTGCCGGAGGAGGGCCTCGGCCTGACCGTCTCGGGCGACGACCTGTACCTGCGGACGCTGACCGGCAGCGGCCGGCTCAGCCACGACCACGGACGGACGTGGACCACGGTCGCGGGACCGTCGAAGGCCGCGGTACCGATGGACTACGACCGCTGGGCCGACGGCTCGGTCACCGTCTCCAGTGAGCAGGACGGCCTCTACCGGGGCGCCGCGGACGGCACCGGATACCGGCGGATCGGCGTCCAGGGGCTGACCGTCAACGACCTCGCGGTCAGCGGCGGCCATCTGCTCGCCGCCACCGACAGCGCGATCTACCGCACCGCGCTTCCCGTCGCGAGCCCCGAGTGGGGCCGCTCGGGCGGTGAGGGCAGGATCGGCGTCCGCGTCACTCAGCTCGCCGTGTCGGCCAAGGAGCCGAAGGTGATCTGGAAGGTGCGGAGGACCGCGGTCGGCACGTTCGTCGTCGAGCGCAGCGCCGACGCGGGCGCCACCTGGGAGGAGCGCGGCACCTCGTCGGAGGTGCCGACCGCGCTCCTGGTGAACCCGGCCGACCCGAAGCGGGTGGTGGTCGGTTTCCGGAGCCTGCTGGGCCAGGGGCTCTTCGCCACCAGCGACGGCGGCGCGACGTGGAAGAACCTCTTCCACGAGCGAACCTTCGACACCATCACGGGCGACCCCGCCAACCCGCTGCGGCTGTGGCTCGGCAACTCCGCCGGCCTCTACCGGTCGGACGACGGCGGTGTCACCGTCACCAAGGTCGCGGAAGGCCCGGTGACCGCGATCGACCTGGACGGCAAGCGTCTCGTCATCGGCGGCGACAGCGTCCGCGTCAGCACCGACGGCGGCCGGACCTTCCGCACCGGCGACACCGGCGCCCTCGCGATCCACGTCTCCGACCTGCTCCGGGTCGGCGACACGCTCTACGCGGCCACCACCCGCTCCGGCGCCAGCGGCCTCCTCCAGGGCGGCCGCGGCGTGCTGCGCAGCACGGACCACGGTCTGAGCTGGCACAACATCTCCACCGGCCTGCAGAACACCGACACGACCGAACTGGCCGCGACCCCGGACGGCCGCACGCTCTACGTCGGCACCATCGACGGCGGCGTCCACCGCCTCAATCTGCGCCGCTGATCATCCCGGCAATTCCCCGAGGCCCGGCGCCCGGACGGAACCACGTCCGGGCGCCGGGCCACTGCGTTGTCCGAGGCACCGCCTACGGTGTTCGTCATGGGGACGGGGATCGAGTACGTACGGGGAGACGCGACGACGCCGCTGGGCAAGGGGCCCAAGGTGATCGCGCACGTCTGCAATGACCTGGGCGGCTGGGGCAAGGGCTTCGTGCTGGCCGTCTCGAAACGCTGGCCGGAGCCGGAGCGCGAGTACCGGCGTTGGCACCGTGAGCGCGCGGCCAACGACTTCGGGCTCGGGGCCCTGCAGGTGGTCCAGGTCGAGCGCCTGGTGTGGGTCGCCAACATGATCGGCCAGCGGGGGATGCGCAACCGGCAGCAAGGGCGTCCCGGTGCGCTACGAGGCCATCGACGCGGCGCTGGCGAAGCTCGCGGCCCGGGCGGCCGAGCTCGATGCCTCGGTCCACCTGCCCCGGATCGGCTGCGGACTGGCGGGCGGGCGGTGGGAGTGCGTGGAACCGCTGGTCCGGGGCCGGCTCGCGGAGCGCGGGGTGGTGGTGACCGTGTACGACCACGGCTGAGGGTTCGCGCGGGTCAGTGCTTCGCGCGGCTGGGTTGTACGCGTTTGGGTTCGCCGGCCATTTTCGGGTGTTCCGGGGGGTAGGGGAGGTCGCCCGCGCCGTGGTCGCGTTCGTCGCGGTCGGCGAGGTCCAGGGCCGCGGTGATCTCGAAGGCGTGGTCGTCCATGTCCGCGTGGAGGTCGCCGACCTCCGCGTAGCGGGCCGGCATCGAGACGAGGTCGAAGTCCTTCGGCACCGCGTCGTCCAGTTCCTCCCAGCGCAGCGGCGCGGAGACCGGCGCGTGCGGGAAGGGGCGGACGGAGTAGGCGGAGGCGATCGTGCGGTCGCGGGCCATCTGGTTGTAGTCGACGAAGATCTTCTCCCCGCGCTCCTCCTTCCACCACGCGGTGGTCACCCGCTCGGGCATCCGGCGCTCCAGCTCCCGCGCGATGGCGATGGTCGCCCGGCGGACCTGGGTGAACGTCCACCGGGGCGCGATGGGGATGAAGACGTGCAGGCCGCGTCCGCCGGAGGTCTTGGGCCAGCCGCGCAGCCCCATCCCGTCGAGCACGTCGCGGAGCTCGTGCGCGGCGCGCACCGCGTCGGCGTAGTCGGTGCCCGGCTGCGGGTCGAGGTCGATGCGCAGCTCGTCCGGGTGGTCGGTGTCCGCGCGGCGCACCGGCCACGGGTGGAAGGTCAGACAGCCGCGGTTGGCCGCCCACAGCACCGCGCCGACCTCGGTCGGGCAGGTCTCGTCGGCGAAGCGTCCGCTGGGGAAGGCGATACGGGCCGTCGGGGTCCAGTCGGGAAGGTCCTTCGGGGCGCGCTTCTGGAAGAACGACTCGCCGTCGATGCCCTCGGGGAAGCGCTGCAGGGTCGTCGGGCGGTCGCGCAGCGCCCGCAGGGCGCCCTCGCCGACGGCCAGGTAGTAGTGGGCGAGGTCGAGCTTGGTGAGGTTCCGCTCGGGGAAGTACACCTTGTCCGGGTGCGTCACCCGCACCGTCCGCTCGCCGATCCGCAGCTCCACCGCTTCTGCCATGCCCTCACGCTAGGACCGCTTCCGGGCGCGCGCCTCCGGAGCGCGCCGGCGTCCGGAGGCGGGCGGTCGCGAGCGGCCGCACACTCGGATCATGGACCTTCCCGTGATGCCGCCGGTCAGGCCGATGCTGGCGAAGGCGGCAGCGCGTATCCCGCCGGGGATGCAGTACGAGGCCAAGTGGGACGGATTCCGCGCGATCGTGCACCGCGACGGCCCCGAGCTCGTGATCGGGAGCCGCAACGGCAAACCGCTCGGCCGGTACTTCCCCGAGCTGGCGGAGGCGCTGCTGGAGCAGCTGCCGGAGCGCTGCGTCGTGGACGGCGAGATCATCGTGGTCTCCGGCGACCGGCTGGACTTCGACGCCCTGCAGGAGCGCATCCATCCCGCCGAGTCGCGGATCCGGCTGCTCGCCGAACGCACCCCCGCCTCCTTCGTCGCCTTCGACCTGCTGGCCCTCAACGAAGCCGCCCTGCTGGACACTCCGCTGCGGGAGCGCCGTGCCGCCTTGGAAGAGGCCCTGGCCGGCGTGGTGGCGCCCGTGCACGTCGCACCCGTGACGATGGACCTGGCGGTGGCCGAGGAGTGGTTCAGCCGCTTCGAGGGCGCCGGTCTCGACGGTGTGGTGGCCAAGTCGCCGGAGCTGCTCTACCGCCCGGACCAGCGGCTGATGGTGAAGGTCAAGCACGGGCGCACCGCCGACTGCGTCCTGGCCGGCTACCGCGAGCACAGGAGCGGGCCCGTCATCGGCTCGCTCCTGCTCGGCCTGTACGACGCGGCCGGCCGGCTGCAGCACGTGGGCGCGTGCGCGTCCTTCCCCATGCGGCGCCGCGAGGAGCTGATGGCGGAGCTGGCCCCGCTGCGCATGACCGAACCGGACGAGCACCCGTGGGCTGCCTGGAAGGACGAGGAGGCGCACGCGACCGGCCGGATGCCGGGCGCCCCCAGCCGGTGGAGCGGCGCCAAGAACCTGGAGTGGACGCCGCTGCGGCCCGAGCGGGTGCTCGAGGTCGCCTACGACCACATGCAGGTCGACCGCTTCCGCCATACGACCCAGTTCCGCCGTTGGCGTCCGGACCGCGACCCGGAGAGCTGCACGTACGCCCAGCTGGAGGAACCGGTCCGCTACGACCTCGCGAGCGTCCTCGCGTCCTCCGGTTGATCCGCTCCGTGGGAGGGAAGTGCTCCTATGCTCGGCGGCATGAGCCAGCAAAGCCCTATGCGTGGATTCGTCATGCCGATCAAGCGCCGTGTCCGCTGGACGCTGAGCCTCGGCGGCTCACGTGCTGATGGCGGCGTGGTGACGGACTACATCGAAACGGCCCGCACCGCCTTCCGGGAAGCTCTCGCGGGCCACCTGTCGTCCGTCGAGAACGCGGACGAGCGCCAGGCGCTCGCCGACCGCCACACGCCTCCCGTGGCGGAGTGGCTGTCGCGGGCGTTCGAGGCCGACCACGCCGACACCTACGCGGCGCCGGGCGTCTCGGTGACCGTGCACTGACGCCCCTCGGGTTCCCGCGCGCTACACGTCGAACGTGGCGGTCACCGGTGCGTGGTCGCTCCAGCGCTCGGGGTGCGACTCGGCCCGCTCCACCACGGCCGACGTGGCCCTGTCCGCGAGCCCCGCGGTGGCGACGTGGTAGTCGATGCGCCAGCCCGCGTCGTTGTCGAAGGCGCGGCCGCGGTAGGACCACCAGGAGTAGGGGCCGGTGGTGTCGGGGTGGAGGCGGCGGACGACGTCGGTGTAGCCGCCCTGTTCGAAGACCTTGGTGAGCCAGGCGCGCTCCTCGGGGAGGAAGCCGGCGCTCTTCTGGTTGGTCTTCCAGTTCTTGAGGTCGGCCTCGCGGTGGGCGATATTCCAGTCGCCGCAGACGAGCACCTCGCGGCCGTCGGCGGCGGCGCGGGCGCGCAGGTCCGTGAGGTGGACGAAGAACTCGGCCATGAACCGCTCCTTCTCCGTCTGGCGCTCGGTGCCGACCTCGCCGGAGGGCAGGTAGAGGCTGGCGACGGTGACACCCGGAAGGTCGATCTCGATGTACCGGCCGGAGCTGTCGAACTCGGCGGAGCCGAATCCGATCTGAACGCGGGTGGGCTCGCTGCGGCTGTAGATCGAGACGCCGGCGCGGCCCTTGGCGGCGGCGGGGGCGTGGTAGGCGGACCAGCCCTCGGGCTCGCGGACCTCGTCGGGGAGCTGCTCGGCCTCGGCGCGCACTTCCTGCAGGCAGACGACGTCGGCGGTGGTGGCCCGCAGCCAGGGCAGGAAGCCCTTCTTGGCGGCGGCACGCAGCCCGTTGACATTCACGGTCGTCACAGTCAGCACGGCAGGCTCCCGAAGTGCGGATATCAGCGCAGCGCAGCCTACGCGACCGTGACGTGCGCGAATCGGCGTGGGGCGGACCCGCACGCGTACACACGTACGATGCCGTGGTGGAGATTCGAACCTTGCGCTACGACCACCCCGACGCGGTGAAGCTCAACGACCGGGTGCAGCTGGAGTACGTCGAGCGGTACGGCGACGGCGATCTGACCCCGATGGACGCCACCCAGTTCGACCCGCCCCGGGGCCTGTACCTGGTGGGGTACGTGGACGGGGAGCCGGTCGCCAGCGGCGGCTGGCGGGCGCAGGACGAGTCGCCGGAGGGGTACTCGGACGGCGACGCCGAGCTCAAGCGGATGTACGTCGTCGACGAGGCGCGGGGCCGCGGCCTGGCGCGGCGGATACTGGCCGAGCTGGAGGCGAGCGCCGCGGCGGCCGGGCGGTCCCGCATGGTCCTGGAGACCGGTACGAAGCAGCCAGAGGCCATCGCGCTGTACGAGTCGTGCGACTACACCCCGGTGTCGAAGTTCGGGCTGTACCGGCACGAGGAGCTCAGTGTGTGCCTCGGCAAGCCACTGGACGGGCTCGTGTCGTCCGACGGCGGGTGAGCGTTCTGCGTCACTTCCTGCGACGGAAGAGGTAGGCGCCGCAGACGCCGCCGATGACGGCCACTGCGAGCAGGGCGAGCCACAGCGGCATCGTCACCTCGGGAATGATCAGCCGGATCCTGACCTGCCGGGTGTTCTCGAAGATGAAGACGAGGCCGAGCACCGCCAGCAAGGCCACCGCGATCCGGCCCGGCGTGAGCGCTTGCCGGCCGGGCGTGCCGCCGGACGTCGACTTGTCGGCTCTCGCCACGGGTCACCTGCTTTCCGGGTGACGGTCACCCCCTGTGGTCAGCTTCACCGTCCTCGGGTCCCGGGGGGCGGTCGGCTGCTCCGTCCGGGTGATGGTTCCGAGCAGGCGCAGCGCCGCCTCGGAGGAGGAGCCCGGCCCGGCGCTGTACATCAGCATCCGGTGCCCGGAGTCGTCCGGGACCTGCAGCATCTCGAAGGAGAGGTCCAGCGGGCCGATCGTCGGGTGGTGGAACGCCTTCGCGCCGAAGGTGCAGCCGTTCACCGGGTGGCGCGACCACAGGGCGGCGAACTCGGGGCTCTTCATCGTCAGTTCGCCGATGAGCTCGGCCAGCCGGCGGTCGTCGGCGTACTGCCCCGCGGCCAACCGCAGCGACGCGACCGCGCGCCGGGCCTCCTCGTCCCAGCGCGGGTACAGCTCGCGGGTGTGCGGGTCGAGGAAGAGCAGCCGCTGCAGGTTGGGGCGGTCGGCGGGGCGGTCCGGGCTCCGCGCGTCGAGGTGCCCCGCGGTCAGCGCGTGCCCGAGCGGATTCCACGCCAGTACGTCGAAGCGCCGGTCCAGGACCACGACGGGCACGTCGCGCATCGCGGCGATCAACTGCCGCGTCCCGGGCCTGGCGCTTTCGGGGCGCTCGGCCGGGCGGCGCCTGGCGCGGCCGGGGCGCGCCAGGTTGCGCAGGTGCTTGTGCTCGTCCTCGGTGAGGCGCAGCGCGGCGGCGAGGGCGTCGAGCACCCCTTCCGAGGCGTTGTTGCTCTGGCCCTGTTCCAGCCGGGTGTAGTACGCGACGCTCACGCCGGCGAGCTGCGACAGCTCTTCGCGCCGCAGCCCCGGCACCCGGCGCCTGGCGCCGTAGGAGATCAGTCCGACGTCCTCCGGCCGCAGCCGGGCGCGGCGGGTGCGCAGGAATTCGCCGAGTTCCGCGGGAGTGTCCATGCCGATCAGTCTCCTCCGCCGGCCCGTTCGCAGCCTGTCCCTGTCAGTGGCAGGCAGTGGCAGGCAGCGGCGGCGCGCGGCATCAGGTGCGCCCCTCGCTGTCCTGGGCCTGCTCCAGCAGCGGGGCGGTCGCCATCCAGCGGGCCCGCCGTACGGTGAATCCGGCGCCCTTGTAGGCGTCGCAGACCTGCTTGTCGTCATCGACGACCAGCCGGATCTCACGGGTGCGGGAGAGTCTGCGCAGGAGTTCCAGCTTCGTGACGCGGGCCGGCCTGCGGTCGTTGTCCGTCCGCATCCACACCTCGCCCGCCGGCAGTCCGTGCCGTTCCAACCAGTCGACCGTGTCGCGGCGGCAGCGTTCGGGGCGTCCGGTGACGTACTCGATGTCGCAGGCGACGGCGGTCTCCAGCGCGAGCGCCACGCCCTCCGCCAGCGGGGCGTCGTCCACCGCGGCGGCGAAGAACGCCGCCCAGTCCTTCGGCCGCCGTTCCAGGTGGATCAGCCGGTGCCGGGTGTCGGAGAGGGTCCCGTCCAGGTCGAAGACCGCCAGCGGACGGCCCCGGTCCAGTTCATCGTTCACTTGTACCTCCGCGCGAACGATAGCGCCGCGGCGGGGCGCACGGTCCCGCGGGCCCGGAGGAGCGGGGGCCGGCAGCGATACCGGGATGCGGACGCCGCCCCGCGCCGCCATCATGTGCGGATGACCTGGACCGCACCCGAAGTACCCCGTACCGATCCCCCGTTGGTCGCCGACGAGCGAACCTCGCTGGACAACTGGCTCGCCTATCACCGCGCGACCCTCCTCGCGAAGTGCGCCGGCCTCACCGGCGAGCAGCTGGCCCTGCGCCCGGTGAAGTCGTCGACCCTCTCGCTGCTCGGGCTGGTCCGGCACATGGCGGAGGTGGAGCGCTGGTGGTTCCGGACCCTTTTCGACGGCCGGACGGACCTCGGTGACCTCTACTGTCCCGACGAGGAGCCGGACGGTGACTTCGACCTCGTCGACGGCGCCGCCGCCGAGGCCGACTTCGCCGTGTTCGCGAGCGAGTGCGAACTCGCGGACCGGACCGTCGCGGGACGCTCGCTCGACGAGACGTTCGACAGCCACCCGCGCCGAGGTGGACCGATCGACCTGCGGTGGGTCTACGTCCACATGATCGAGGAGTACGCCCGGCACAACGGCCACGCCGACCTGCTGCGCGAACTGACGGACGGCGTCACCGGCTGCTGACCCCCACGCCCGCGCCGTCGGTCACCGCCCCGACCCGCTCCCGCGCTGCGGGCCCGCGTGACGCCGCGCGGGCCCGCAGCACCGCCCCGGCCAGTACCGCCACCGCGGCGGTCCCGTAGGACCAGGACTGGAGCCAACTGCCGTGGGCGCCCATCGCGTTGCCGACGTAGAGCACGGTGCCCGCGATCGGGACGGCGAGCCACTCCCAACGGCCGTCGAGCGCGACCAGGGCGACCACCAGCAGGGCGTACCAGTAGTACGAGGGCGAGGTCAGGAGTAGCGCGGTGCCGGTGACGAGCAGCGCGCCGCTCCACGGCCGGGCGGGATCGCCGCGGCGCAGGACGTAGAGCGCGGTCAGCGCTATCAGGACCACCGCGAGCGGGGCGGCGACGCCGTCCGGCAGGAACAGCCGCAGCAGCGCGAACCGGCGGACGCTGCCCGACTCGTACCCCTCCTCCCGCAGATAGCCCGGCAGATAGCCGAGGACGCCGAAGCCTGAGGTCAGGACGTAGGGCAGATAGGCGAGCGCGACCACCAGCACGGCGGGCAGCAGGACGCGCGCGGCGTCCCGGGGGCCCCGGCGGGCGAGGGCGCCGGGCAGGACGATCGCGGGCAACAGCTTGACGGCGATGGCCGCACCCAGCAGCGCACCGCGGCGCGGCAGGACGGACGTGCCGAGGGCGAGCACGGTCAGCAGCACGCCGAGGGTGTCGACGTGCGCGTCGTTGACGGCCGCGAAGGACACCGCGGGGCACCAGGCCCACAGCGCCGCACGCCGTGGATCTCCGCGCCGCCACAGGACCAGGACCAGGGCGGCGCTGGTCCCGACGGCCAGCAGCGCGCCCGAGATCTGGGTCGGCTTGTGGCGGGCGCCGTCGGGCGACAGCGCGTGGACCGCGAGGAACCAGCCCTCCGCCACCGGCGGGTAGATGGTGTTGACGCCGGGGCGGTTGATGCGGGTGCAGTCGGCGCCGGCCGTGCTCAGATCGGGAAAGGGGCAGGCCGGACCCGGCGGGAAGAGCCAGCGGTCGCGCAGCCCGGCGAGTTCCGGCGCGTTGGGCGGATGGGCGTACGGGGAGATGCCCGCGGCCTGCACCCTGCCGTCCCAGGCGTAGCGGTACATGTCGCTGCTGGTGCGCGGCGGTCCGCTCAGCGCCGCGAGGGCCAGGGCGGCGCTGCCGGCGAGCACCAGGACCGCGGCGGCGCGCACGGGGACCTCACGGACGGCCCACACGGCCGCGGCGAACAGCGCCCAGGCGGCCGCGTACCAGTACAGCAGGTGGCGCGGGTGCGCCTCGGAACCTCCTGAGCGAATGGTGACGGCGACGACGGCGGTCAGCGCGGCGACGAGGATCGAGGTGCATACGGTGCGGATTCCCACACGACCCACCGTGGCAGGCGGAGCCGCCCGCCGGCTCCCCGCCGGGCCCGGCGTCCGCGATCCGTAAGGAGTCCCTTCCCCTGTTGGGACCCTGATCGGGGGTGTGATGGGAGCATGCAGAATCCATCGGACGGGGACCGTCCCCCGAAGCCTTCGATCCCTCGCGGCAGCGCGCGGCTCGCGCTGCCCGCGCCACCCGCCTGGCTGCGTCGCGGCCCGCTCCGCGAGGGAGCGTTCACCGGACGGCTGCACGACGCCCGCACGGCCACGGTCGTCGGCCGCGCGCTGGGGGCGGCCATCGCGGTCAGTTTCGTGACGGGCCTCATCAGCCACTACCTGCAGCACCCGCCCGGCTGGGCGGCGGACCGGCTGCCCAGCCGCCCTTCGTGGGGCTACCGGCTCACCCAGGGGCTGCACGTGGCGACCGGGATCGCGGCGATCCCGCTGGTGCTCGCGAAGTTGTGGACGGTCTACCCGCGGCTCTTCGCCTGGCCGCCGGCCCGTTCGGTGGGCAAGGCGCTGGAGCGGCTGTCGATCGCGGTGCTGGTCGGGACGGTGCTGCTGCAGTTGCTCACCGGGCTGCTGAACACGCTGCAGTGGTACCCGTGGCCGTGGAACTTCGTGCCCGTGCACTGGGCGCTGGCCTGGGTCGCGATCGGCGCGCTGCTGCTGCACCTGGCGGTGAAGGCCCCGGTCATCGCCGAGCACTGGTCGCGGCGGTCGGCCGGCACGGTGCGGCTGCCCGCGGCGGACGGGCCGGACCGGCGGGCGTTCGTGCTGGGCGTCGGCGCGGCGGTCGGCGCGGTCACGCTGACGACCGTCGGGCAGTCCTTCACCCCGCTCAAGGACTTCGACCTGCTGGCGCCGCGGCACCCGGACCACGGCCCGCAGGGGCTGCCCGTCAACAAGACGGCGGCCGCGGCCGGGATCACCGCGGCGCGGCTCGCGGACTGGCGGCTGCGGGTCGCCGGGCCGCGACCGTACGAGCTGACGCTGCCCGAGCTGCGGGCTCTGGAGCAGCACACCTCGCTACTGCCGATCGCCTGTGTCGAGGGCTGGAGCAAGAGCGCGCACTGGGAGGGCGTGCGGGTGCGCGATCTGCTGGACCGGGCGGGCGCGCCGCCGGGGGCGAGGGTCAGGGTGGTGTCGCTGCAACAGGGCGGCGCCTACTCGGTGATGGAGATGGGCTCTTCCTACGCGCGTGATCCGCTGACGCTGCTGGCGCTGGCGCTGAACGGCGCGCCGCTCTCCGTCGACCACGGCTTCCCGGCCCGGATCATCGCGCCGAACCGGCCGGGTGTGCTGCAGACGAAGTGGGTCTCCCGGCTGGAGGTGCTGGCATGAAGGCGCGCATCGCACTCGGCATGGTGGGGGTGGCGGCGATGACGCTGGGCGCCGTCCAGCTGTTCACGGTTGGTGAGGTGAAGGCGCCGGTCGATGTGCCGCTCTGGCTGGCGGGCGGCATCGTGCTGCACGACGCGGTGCTCACGCCGGTGGTGCTGGCCGTCGGAGCGGCGCTGTCGCGGTGGCTGCCGCCGCACGTACGGCGGCCGGTGCGCGGCGGGCTGATCACCGCCGCGTGCCTGACCGCCGTGGCACTGCCGTTCCTGCTGCGGCCGGCCGCCACGTCCAACCCGTCGGTGCTGCCGCTGGACTACCCCCGCAACCTCGCGGTCGCGCTGGGGGCGGTGGTCGTTCTGACCGCCCTGGCGGCGGGAGGGGCTGCGCTGCGCCGATTGCGATCACATCGGCGAAACTAATGAATAGAGAGCCATCTAACCATTAGCATGTGGGTGTCGACGGAACAGTCCCGCCGACACCCACATCGGAGGCACGCGCGATGACGGCTCTGGAACTTCCCCGAGTGGCCCACCGGTTCGTCGACGTGGACGGAGTCCGCGTCTTCTACCGCGAGGCCGGCGACCCGGACGCCCCGACCCTGCTCCTGCTGCACGGCTTCCCGTCCGCCTCGCACCAGTACCGGCGGCTCATCGACGCGCTCGGCGGCCAGTACCACCTGATCGCGCCCGACTACCCGGGCTTTGGGCACAGCGACGCGCCGACCTCCCTCACCTACACCTTCGACCTGCTCGCCGACGTCGTGGAAGGGTTCTGCGAGGCCCTGGGGTTGCACCGCTTCACGCTCTACGCCTTCGACTTCGGCTCCCCCGTCGGCTTCCGCCTCGCAGAGCGCCACCCGGAGTGGGTCGCCGGGCTCGTGGTGCAGAACGGCAACGCGTACGAGGAGGGGCTCAGCCCGATAGCCCGCGCCTTCGTGGCCGAACGCCGCGAGAGCGAAGGCTCGGAGGAGCGGCAGCGCCGGATGCTGACCCTCGACTTCACCCGCGCCCAGTACGAGGGCGGCACCACCGACGCGTCCACCGTCGCTCCCGAGGGCTGGCTGCTCGACCAGCACTTCCTCGACCTGCCGGGGCGCGACGCGATCCAGCTCCAGCTGGCCTACGACTACCGCAGCAACATCGAGCTGTACCCGCGGTGGCAGGCCTGGCTGCGCGAGCACCAGCCGCCGACGCTCGTGCTGTGGGGACGCCGCGACGCCATCTTCGTGGAGGCCGGGGCGCACGCGTTCCTGCGCGACGTGCCGGCCGCCGAGGTCCACTCGTTCGATACCGGGCACTTCGCGCTGGAGGAGTGCGTCGGGGAGATCGCACCGCTGATCGCGGAATTCCTGGACCGTACGTGGGCGTGAAGCCACTCCTGGGGCGGGGTCGCGGGCGTCAGCAGCGCCACAACTCCGTGAAGTGCCGGCCGCCCACGGACCACTCCTCGACCGCCGTCCACCCCGTGCCGTCGGCGGCGGACCGCAGCGCGGCCGCGCCCAGCCGCGCCCAGGGGAAGTCGCGGCCGTACCGGCCCCGGCCGTCCTCCACCCGCACGGTGAACCGCTCGTCCACGTCGTAAGCCGCGGCCTCGACGAGCAGCCGGCCGCCGGGGGCGACCAGTTCGCCGACCCGGGCGAGCAGCGCCCGCGGGTCGCCGCCGATGCCGACATTGCCGTCGATCAGCAGCGCCGTGCCCCAGCGGCCCTCGGCGGGCAGCCGGTCGAAGACCGACCGGCACAGCACCGCGCCCCCGCTGTCCCGGGTGCGGGCCACGGCCGCCGGGCTGACGTCCACGCCGAGCGCGGGCACGCCGGTGGCCGCGATCGCCGCCACCAGACGGCCGGGCCCGCAGCCGATGTCGAGCACCGGGCCGCGCCGGCACCGGTACAGCAGCGCGGTGTCGGCGGCGTCCGGCGCCGCGCACCACCGCTCCACGTCCAGCGGCAGCAACCAGCCGTCGGCCCTGCGCAGGAAGAGCGGCCCGCGCCCGGAGCGGATCGCGTGCGCGTACGGGTCGTCGATCCACGGCGCCGGGCCTCCCGGCCGCTGGGCGATCGTCGCGGTCAAGCCGTCCGGGGGCGTCACCTGGCCACTGTCCCGCCGGTGACGGCGAGACCGGCCGGCGCACAGGCCCGCAAGGTCGCGGCGAACCGCGAACCGGGCGCGAGGGCGGCGACCTCGGCGGCGTCGGCTGCGGTGTCCACGTCGCGCAGTGCCGGCAGGTCGCGGACGCGCAGCCCGGCGTCGGTGAGCCGGCGGCGCTGGATCGCACCCGTCCGGTCCGTCGACATCGGCACCCCGGGGAACAGCGAGGGGTCGGGCTCGGCGAGGCCGACCGCCCAGAAGCCGCCGTCCTCCGCCGGGCCGAACCAAGCGTCGCAGCCCAGCCAGGCGTCGGGCCGCAGCGCCGGTTCCAGCAGGGCCGGGGTGAGCTGCGGGGTGTCCATGCCGACCAGCAGCGTGGGCCCGGCGCAGCCGGCGAACGCGGCCGCCAGCCGTTCGTCCAGGCCGCCGGGCGCCTGCGGAACGACGTCGAAGCCCGGCGGCAGCCAGGGGCCGGGCGCGCCGTCGAGCACCAGCACCCGCCGCCGGGCCGGGACGCGCAGGACCGCGTCGAGGGTGTCGGCGAGCGCCGCCTCGGCGAGTGCCGCCGCCTGGCGCGGGGTGTACGGCGGGGTGAGCCGGGTCTTGACCCGCCCCGGCACCGGCTGCTTGGCGATCACGAGCAACGTCGTCACGCCGGGGGTGCCCGTCATCGGGCGACCTGGCCGAGCGGGGAGGCCTGGGTGGCCGTCGGGGCGGCCGCCGGTTGACGCAGTACCGCGCTCATGTCCCGGACGGCGTGCCAGGTCCCGCGCCAGGTGCCGGTCACCTTGGAGCGGCCGGTTCTCGGCGCGTACGGGACGTCGGTCTCGGCGACGCGCCAGCCCGCGTCGGCGGCGCGAACGAGCATTTCGAGCGGGTAGCCGGACCGGCGGTCGGCCAGTTCCAGGCCGAGCAGCGCCGCGCGCCGGGCGGCCCGCATCGGGCCGAGGTCGTGCAGCCGCAGGCCGGTGCGGCGGCGGACGAGCCGGGCCAGTTCGAGGTTGGCGAGCCGGGCGTGCGGTGGCCAGGCGCCCCGGGTGGTGGGCCGGCGGCGGCCCAGCACCAGGTCGAGCTCTCCCCGCAGCACCGGGTCGGCGAGGGACGGCAGCAGGGCCGGGTCGAGCGAGGCGTCGCAGTCGCAGAAGCAGACGATGTCGGCGGTCGCGGCGAGCAGTCCGGCGTGGCACGCGGCGCCGAAGCCCCGCACCGGTTCGCTGACCACGGTCGCGCCCAGGGAGGCGGCCAGGTCGGCGGAGCCGTCGGACGAGCCGTTGTCGACCACGATCGCCCGCCATCCGGAGGGAATGCGCTCCAGCACCCAGGGCAGGGCGCCGGCCTCGTCCAGGCATGGCAGTACGACGTCGACAGGCGGTGTCGGTGAGTTGGTCACGCTCCTCACCCTACGAATCAGAGTCCGACATTCCGGACGTTGGATCCTTACGAAACGCGGACGCCGACACCCCGATCCGCCACCCGGGAGCCCGTCCCCCGCCTCCGGTGCCAGACTCGAAGCGTGACCACCGACCCCGCACAACGCCGCATCCTCGTCGTCGACGACGATCCGACCGTCGCCGAAGTCGTCGCGGGATACCTCCACCGCGCCGGCTTCGTCGTGGACCGGGCCGCCGACGGACCCACGGCGGTGGCCCGTGCCGCCGCCGTCCGCCCGGACCTCGTCGTCCTCGATCTGATGCTGCCGGGACTGGACGGCCTGGAGGTGTGCCGGCGGATACGCGAGCGCGGACCCGTCCCCGTGGTGATGCTGACCGCCCGCGGCGACCAGGACGACCGGATCCTCGGACTCGAGGTCGGCGCGGACGACTACGTCACCAAGCCGTTCAGCCCGCGCGAGCTGGTGCTGCGCGTGGAGTCCGTGCTGCGCCGCGCCGGGACGCCGCCGCCCGACGGCCCCTGGCTGCGGTCGGGGCCGCTCGCGCTGGACCCCGCCGCCCGGCGCGCCACCCGTTCCGGCGAGGAACTCGCCCTGACCATACGGGAGTTCGACCTCCTCGCGTTCTTCCTCCGGCACCCCGGGCGGGTGCTCGGGCGCGAGGAGCTGATGCGGCGGGTGTGGGGCTGGGAGTTCGGTGATCTGTCGACCGTCACCGTCCATGTGCGGCGGCTGCGCGAGAAGGTCGAGGACGATCCGGCCCGACCGCTGCTGATCAGCACGGTCTGGGGCGTCGGCTACCGCTTCGACCCGCCGGGCGGTTCGCCGGCCGGCGATGCGGCATCGGCCCTCACGGAACCGGCGGCACAGGAAGCGGTGAGCCCCGATGCATGACGTCCTGCTGATAGCGGCCTACGCGGCGGTCGGCGCCGCGGCCGCCGGGCTCCTCGGCGCGCTGGCGCTGCGCCTGCTGCGGAACCGGTCGGTGGCGCTGTCGCTCGCGGTGGTCGCCGCCGTCACGGTGGCCGCGATGCTCGCCGGCACCCTCTCGGTCGCCTGGGCCATGTTCCTGTCCTCGCATGACCTGGGCGTGGTCATCACGGTCTGCGCGATGGCCGCCGTCGTCTCGCTGGGCGTGAGCCTGCTGCTCGGCCGTCGGGTCGTCGCGGGCAGCCGCGCCCTGGCGACCGCCACCCGCGACTTCGGCGACAACGACACCTTCGCCGCGCCCGCCGGGCCGCCGACCGCCGAGCTCGCCGATCTGGGCCGCGAACTGGCGGCCACCAGCGCGAAGCTCGCCGCGTCGCGGGAGCGCGAACGCGCGCTGGAGGCGTCCCGCCGGGAGCTGGTGGCGTGGATCTCGCACGATCTGCGCACCCCGCTCGCCGGGCTGCGCGCCATGGCCGAGGCGCTGGAGGACGGCATAGCGGAGGACCCCGCGCGCTACCACGCGCAGATCAGAACCGAGGTGGAGCGGCTCAGCGGCATGGTCGGCGACCTCTTCGAGCTCTCCCGCATCCAGGCGGGCGTGCTGTCCCTGGTGCCGTCCCGGATGTCCGTCTACGACCTCGTGGGCGACGCCATCGCCGGCGCGGATCCGCTGGCCCGCGAGCACGGCGTCCGGCTGATCGGTGACGGCGTCGAGTCCGTCCCGGTGGAGGTCGACGGCCGCGAGATGACGCGGGTGCTCGCGAACCTGCTCGCCAACGCCATCCACCGCACCCCGGCCGACGGAACGGTGGCGGTCTCCGCGCACCGCGAGGCGGACTCCGTGGTCCTGTCCGTCACCGACGGCTGCGGCGGCATCCCGCCCGCCGACCTGCCCCGGGTCTTCGACACGGGCTGGCGCGGCACCGGAGCCAGGACGCCTCCCGCGGGGGCCGGACTCGGCCTCGCCATCGTCCGCGGCATCGTCGAGGCGCACGCCGGCCATGCCGCCGTCAGCAACGTGGAGGGCGGCTGTCGCTTCGAGGTCGTCCTGCCGGCCGCGTCCGGCTGACCGCCGCATACCGGGTCGGCGTCAGGCCGGGGTGGGCGTTCCCCGCAGTGCGGCGTGGGCGAAGTCCCGCACTCCCTCGGTGAAGCCGACGGCCGGTGCCCAGCCGAGGTCGGCGCGGATGCGCGCGGACGAGGCCGTGATGTGCCGGACGTCGCCGAGCCGGTACTCGCCCGTCGTGACGGGGGCGGGGCCGCCGGTGGCCGCGGCGAGGGCGGCCGCCATGTCGCCCACGGAGTGCACGGTCCCGCTGCCGACGTTGTAGGTCCTCAGCCCACCGGAGGGTCCGTCGGTCAGTGCGCCGAGAGCGGCCGCGTTGGCGGCGGCGACGTCCCCCACCTGCACGAAGTCCCGGCGCTGGCCGCCGTCCTCGAAGACGCGGGGGGCCTCACCGCGCGCCAGGGCGGAACGGAAGAGCGCGGCGACGCCCGCGTACGGGGTGTCGCGCGGCATCCCCGGGCCGTAGACGTTGTGGTACCGCAGGGACACCGCGCGGCCGTCGGTCGCGCGGGCCCAGGCGGCGGTCAGGTGTTCCTGGGCGAGCTTGGTGGCCGCGTAGACGTTGCGCGGGTCGGTCGGGGCGTCCTCGGTGACGAGGCCGGGGGCGAGCGGATCGCCGCAGTGCGGGCAGAGTGGTTCGAAGCGGCCCGCGTCGAGGTCGGCGACCCGGCGCGGTCCCGGACGGACGACGCCGTGCCGCGCGCAGGCGTACCGGCCCTCGCCGTAGACCACCATGGAGCCGGCCAGCACCAGGGACCGCACCCCGGTGGCGGCCATGGCGGCGAGCAGTACGGCGGTGCCGTGGTCGTTGCAGCTGACGTAGTCGGGCGCGTCGCGGAAGTCCTTGCCCAGTCCGACCATGGCGGCCTGGTGGCAGACCGCGTCCACCCCGCGCAGCGCGTCCTCGACGGCCGCGCGGTCCCGGACGTCGGCCCGCCGCCAGTCGGCTCCCGCCGGAAGGGGGGGCGGTTCGGCGCGCTCGCCGTGGGCGGCGGGGAGCAGTGCGTCCAGGACGCGCACGTCGTGCCCGGCTTCGACGAGGGCGGTCACGATGTGCGAGCCGATGAAGCCCGCGCCTCCGGTGACGAGTGTCAGCATGCTCAGAACCTACGGCGCGGGACGGTTCCGGCAGCGCGACCCGGCCGGGACGTCAGCAGTCCGTAAGGAGTGCCGGGACCTCCATCGTCAGGGTGCGGGCGTCGGCGTCCAGGACGGCGGGCAGGCCGAGCGGGACGGTGATCGTCGAGTCGCAGTGCCCGAACCCCAGCTCCTCCACGATCGGCACCCCCAGACCGCCGAGCCGGTCGAGCAGCAGTGGGCGCACCTTCTCGTAGGGGCCGCACTCGGCCCACGAGCCGAGGACGATGCCGGCGACGCCGTCCAGCCATCCGGAGCGCAGCAGTTGGGTGAGGTAGCGGTCCAGCCGGTACGGCTCCTCGCCGACGTCCTCCAGGAGGAGGATCCCGCCGGCGGCGCCGGGCCGGGCGCCCGGCGTGCCGAGCTCCGCGGCGAGCAGGCAGGCCGTGCCGCCGAGGGTGCGTCCACGGGCCCGGCCGGGAACCATGGTGCGGGCGGTGGGCGAGGCGAGGACCTGGACCGTCTCCGGTTCCATCAGGGTGCTGCGCAGGTGGTCCTGGGTGGGGCCGTCCTTGAGGAACGTCGCCGCCGCGGCCATCGGGCCGTGCAGCGTGGCGAGGCCGAGGCGGGTGGCGAACGCCTCGTGCAACACGGTGATGTCGCTGTAGCCGATGAACGCCTTCGGCTCGGCGGCCCGCATCGCCGCCCAGTCCAGCAGGTCGACCATGCGCTGCACGCCGTAGCCGCCGCGCGCGCAGAGCACCGCGGCCACCGAGGGGTCGCACCACGCCTGCTGCAGGTCCCGGGCACGGTCCTGGTCCGTGCCGGCCAGATACTGCAGGCGCGAGTGCTGCTCCAGCACGTGCGGCGCGACGACCGGGTCGAGTCCCCAGCCGCGCAGGATGTCGACTCCGGCGTCGAGCCGCTCGCGCGGAATCGTGCCGCTGGGGGCGACGATCGCGACCCGGTCGCCGGGTACCAGTCGGCGGGCCCGGCGCAGGGACTCCGGCACGGGCCCCGTCACTTGGTCAGCTCCAGCAGCGGCACGCCGGGCGGCACGAAGCCGAAGACCTGCCCGTAGAGCGAGAGTTCGGCTTCCAGAGACGCGACGATCGACTCCTGGCGGCGGAATCCATGGCCTTCACCCTCGAAGGTGAGATAGGCGTGGGGGATGCCGCGCCCGGCGATCCGCTCCAGGAAGCGCTCGCACTGGACGGGCGGGCAGATCACGTCGTCCAGCCCCTGCAGCAGCAGGAACGGCGCGGTGACGCGGTCGGCGCCGTTGACCGGCGAACGGTCGCGGTACCGGTCAGGGACCTCGGCGAGCGGGCCGACGAGGGACTCGAGATACCGCGACTCGAAGTCGTGCGTCTCACCGTTCGCCGACCAGCCGGTCAGGTCCAGGATCGGGAAGCTGATGGCGCCGCACGCGTACAGGTCCGTGGTGGTGAGCGACGCTCCCGTGGTCCAGCCGCCCGCGCTGCCACCGCGGATCGCGAGCCGTGCCCCGTCCGCGGTGCCCTCCTCGACGAGCGCCCGCGCGACGGCCGCGCAGTCCTCGACGTCCACGACGCCCCACTGTTCGCGCAGCCGCTCCCGGTAGGCGCGGCCGTAGCCGGTGGAGCCGCCGTAGTCGACCTCCGCGACGCCGATGCCGCGCGACGTGAAGTAGGCGATCTCCACGTCGAGCACCATGGGGACTCTGCTGGTGGGGCCGCCGTGCGCCCAGATCACATAGGGCGGCAGCTCCCCCGCCGGAGCTCTGACCTCGGGGTTCCGCGGCGGGTACACGGAGGCGTGCACCTCACGCCCGTCGGGCCCGGTGAAGGTGCGGGCGACGGGGTCCGGCACATACGCGGGGTCGACGGCGTCCTGGTGTGCGCAGCCGATGACGCGCGGGTGCCCGGTGCGGGTGTCGAGTTCGACGATCTCGGACGAGGAGCGCGCGCTCGCCGCCACGTCCAGCACCCGGGTGCCCGAGGTGGCGAGGCCCGCGGCCCATTCCGTCCAGCGGCCCGGGACGTCGGCCAGTTCGCCGGTGGCCGGATCGAGTATGGCCAGTCGCTGGGCCCCTACGCCGTGCAGGACCGCGAGGAGTCCCTCGCCGACGGGCGCGAACCAGCGGTAGCCGAGCTTCCAGAGCGGGCCGGCGAACTCCTCGTCACGCGGGCAGAGGTTGACGGCCTCGCCGGTGCGGGGATCGACGCGGTGCAGGTTCCACCAGCCCGTGCGGTCCGTGGCGGCGATCAGGGTGCCGTCCGCGGCCCACTCGGCCTGCGCGACCGACTCCTCGGGGCCGCCGATCAGGGTGCGGACCCCGGTGAAGGCGCCGTCCTCCCCGACCTGCGCGAGCTTGAGCTCGGTGCCGTCCCAGGGCATCCGCGGATGGTCCCAGGCGATCCACACGGCCTGCCCACCGTCCGGGGAGAGCCGGGGGCCGGTGACGAACCGGTCGACGCCGTCGGTCAGTTCGCGCACGGCGCGGCGGTCGGCGGCGGCCGACCCGTCCAGCGGTACGGCGGCGATGACGCGCCGCAGGTCGCAAGGACCGTCCCCGGTGAACTCCTCCAGGACGCACCAGACCTCGCCCCGGTCCTGGTGGATCCGCGGGTCCACCCACCGCAGGCCGTCGCCCACCGCCGAGACGGGCGTCAGCGGCAGCGGCTCGGTCCCCGGCCGGTACGCGTACAGGCGCTGGTCGGCGAAGTTCACGAAGACGATCAGCGGGCCGTCGGCGTCCGGGACGCCTGCCCACGGCAGGCCGCCGTACTCCATGACGCGGCTGCGGACGTTCCACGGTGCGGGCAGCGGGCACTGCTCGCTGCCGTCCGCGAGCCGCCGGACCAGCGCGCGGCGGCCGCCCTCGGCGGGGCGCGGCTCGGTCCACCACACCTCGTCGCCGACGAAGCCCGCGAACTCCGGGCTGCCGTCGTGCGACGCGGCCGTCGCCGCGCCGATGGGCGACGGCCAGGCTCCGTACGGGACGTCCTGGGTCATACGGGTGCCTTCCCTGGGGAGGAGGTCAGAAAGCGGTCGAGCACCCGGACGCCGAAGTGCAGCGCCTCGACCGGCACGCGTTCGTCCACTCCGTGGAAGAGCGCCTGGTAGTCGAAGCCCGGGGGCAGTTTCAGCGGGGAGAACCCGTAGCCGGTGATGCCGAGCCGGGAGAACTGCTTGGCGTCCGTGCCGCCGGACATGCAGTACGGGACGACGTGGGCCTGCGGGTCGAAGTGCTCCAGCGCCTCGCGCATCGCCGCGTACGTGGGCGAGTCCACCGGAGCCTCGAGCGGCACCCCGCGGTGGTAGTACTCCCACTCGACGTACGGGCCGGTGAGCCGGTCCATGGTCTCGGTGAACTCGGCCTCCCCACCGGGCAGCAACCGTCCGTCCACATAGGCGGTCGAGGTCCCGGGGATGACGTTGACCTTGTACCCGGCCTGCAGCATCGTCGGGTTGGCGCTGTTGCGGACCGTCGGCCGGACCAGCGCTGCGGCCGGGCCGAGCCGGTCGAGCAGCCCGTCCACATCGTCCAGGTCGGGTTCGATACCCCGCAGTGTGGCGAGTTCGGTGAGCGCCGCGCGCACGGTGTCGGTCAGCCGGACCGGCCACTCGTGTTCGCCGATCCGCGCGATGGCCGCGGCCAGCCGGCTGACCGCGTTCGCCGAGTTGACCTTGGAGCCGTGCCCGGCCCTGCCGTGCGCCGTCAGCCGCAGCCAGGCGGTTCCGCGCTCGCCCGCGGCCACCGGGTACAGCCGCATGCCGTCGCCCGTGTGGAAGGTGAAAGCGCCCGATTCGCTGATGCCTTCGGTGCAGCCCTCGAAGAGCCCGGGGTGCTGATCCGTGAGGAAGCCGGCGCCGTAGGCGGCGCTGTCCTCCTCGTCCGCGGTGAACGCGAGCACGAGGTCACGGGTCGGGCGGCGTCCGGTGCGGGCCATCGCCCGCACCGTCGCGAGCACCATCGCGTCCATGTTCTTCATGTCGATGGCGCCGCGGCCCCAGACCACTCCGTCGCGGATCTCGCCCGAGAACGGGTGCACGCTCCAGTCGGCGGGCTCGGCCGGGACGACATCCAGGTGGCCGTGGACCAGCAGCGCGTCGGCGCTCGGGTCGCTGCCCTCGATGCGGGCCACCACATTGGCACGACCCGGGGCGGACTCCAGGATCAAGGGCTCGATCCCGGCGTCGGACAGCGCTGCGGCGACGTACTCGGCAGCGGGCCGCTCGTTGCCGTCGCCGCCGCCGCGGTTGGTCGTGTCGATCCGGATCAGATCGGAGGTGAAGCGCACCACCTCGTCCAGGGCCTGCTGGTCCACCGCCTCAGCGATCGCTTCGAACACCCCTTGCTCAGCCATACTGTTCCTCCACCGCTGCCGACACGAGCGTGGTCACCGCCTTGAAGGCGCGGATGCCCTCGTACATGGTCGGTGATGTGTAGGCGACGCGACGCTCTCCGGTCCGCGCCACGCCGCGCACCACCGCGGCGGCCCCCGCGAGGTGCACCGCGTCGAACTCGACCTCCACATGGAAGGGTCCGGCCCGCTCGGGCTCATGGCGCACCGCGAGCGCCGCGGCCTCCTTCGCCGCGGCCCGGATGTCGGTGGCCGTCCTGGCCGGGGGCCGGCAGACCGCCGCGTACCGGGACACGTAGTCCTTGACCGCGACCGTACGCGCCCGCGGGGCGTATCCGCCCGCGTCGGCGCCCGTACGGTCGTCGCCCGTCACCAGGACGACCGGCACCCCGTACTCGGCGACGACCAGCGCGTTCAGCCGCCCCTCGCTCGCCGGCTCGCCGTTGACCCACACGCCCGTGATCGAGTTGGCGAGATAGGTGTGCGCGAGCACACCCTCGGTCCCGGCGCCCGTGTGGTAACCGACGAACGCGACGCCGTCCACATCGCCGTGCTGCACGCCTTCGACCATCGACAGGTCCTTGTGCCGGCCGGTGAGCATCTCGGCGCGTTCGTCGAGTTTCTCCAGCAGCAGATTGCGCATGGTCCAGTGCGCCTCGTTCACCAGGACCTGGTCGGCTCCGCCGTCGAAGAACCCGGCGATCGCGGCATTCACGTCGGACGTGAACATATGGCGGCAGCGCTGCCACTGCTCGCTCCCCGGCAGCACATCGGCAGGCCAGGTGACGCCCGTGGCGCCCTCCATGTCGGCCGAGATCAGGATCTTCATGCGACGCAACGCTACGCGGTTTTGCGCGACGCCTGCCAGACCTGTGGATAACTCCCGCGGACTATACCTCTGTAGACCCGGGCCGCGCCTGGTCCCCGGCCCCCGCCACCAGCCATTTCGACGGCAGTTCGATGCGCGTGCCGTCGGGGTGGAACTCCGTCGTCCTCAGGGGCTGCTCGCCGCCCGCCAGCAGTTCGAGGCCCGCTGCCGCGAAGTAGCCGGGGACGTCCTCGTCGGCGACCTCGCCCGGGGTGAGGCCGTGCGCGAAGACCGCTCCCAGCTTCGGGGGCGGGCCGCCGGGTGCCTGGGCCAGGCCCAGCAGGAGGCCCTTCGCGGCCGCCGCCAGTTCGACCGCGAACACCCGTCCGCGCTCGCCGAGCAGGATCGCGATGCCCTCGATCAGCGGCTCCCGGTCCGCGGGTTCGCACTGGTGCAGCACACCCCGCATGTAGACGTTCGCGTCACCCATCTCCGCGTGCAGCCGGCGCGCCACGGCCGCGTCAGCCCCGTTGAACTGCTGGTACTCGGCGATACCGTGCGGGTCCGCACGACGGGCGTGCTCGATCGCCGCCGCGGACAGATCCACTCCGACCACCCGGTCGTAGCGCTCCGCGAGGTACCGGGTCTGGGTGCCGTTGCCGCACCCGAAGTCGACGACCGGCAGGCCGGCGTCGAAGTACGGCTCGAAGAGCGGCACCTGCAGCGCGGCGGTGAGGGACGCGTCGGCGTCCCAGAAGACCGCACCGTCCGACGGCGGCGCGTCGCGCCAGAAACTCTCCCAGGCCTGTGTGTATGTGCCGGGCACGCTCATTTTTCGGAACTCCCCAGGATGCGACCGGAACCTCAGTGACTCGGTACCTCGGTTACGCGGCGGCCCCGCCGCGGTACCTCGGTTACGCGGCGGCCCCGCCGCCCCGTCAGCGCCGCCGTCGCGCCGCCGAGCGCGGCAGCGTCTGTTCGAACCAGACCGTCTTGCCCCGTGCCGAACGGCTCGTCCCCCACTGCCGCGCCAGCCGGCTCACGATGCGCATGCCCCGTCCGTAACCCTCCTCGGGGCCGGTGTTCAGCAGGATGGGGACCGAGTGGTCGTCGTCCGTCACCTCGCACAGCAGCGCGTCCGCCCGCACCAGGCGCAGCTCGATGTCCCCGCTGTCCGCGTGCCGCACGGCGTTGGTGACGATCTCGCCGACCAGCAGCTCGGCGGTCTCGGAGGCCTCCTCCAGATCCCACTCGCGCAGCGTGTCGCGGGTCAGCCGGCGGGCGCGCGCGACCTCGCGCGGATCACGGGCCAGCTGCCACGTCGCGACGTCGGACCGCGGGATGCCGTTGAGCCGGGCCATCAGCAGCGCGACGTCGTCCTTGCGGCCGCCGCGCGGGTTGAGCGCGCGGATGATCGTGTCGCAGGCGTCGTCCATCGACGCCGCCGGGTGGGCGGCGCTCTCGCACAGCGCGGCCAGCCCCGCGCCGATGTCCTGCCCGCGCACCTCGACCAGCCCGTCGGTGCACAGCACCAGCCGGTCGCCCTGCGCGACCCGCACCGTGACCGTCTCGAACGGTATGCCGCCCACCCCGATGGGCGCGCCGGTCGGTACCTCGAGCAGCTCGCTGCGCCCGTCGGCGGCCCGCACCAGGACCGGCGGGATGTGTCCGGCGTTGGATATCACCAGCTCCGACTCGATCGGGTCGTAGACGGCGTAAAGGCAGGTGGCCAGGTAGTGCTCGCCGAGGCGCTGCGCCAGGTCGTCGAGATTGCGCAGCAGTTGGGCGGGCGGCATGCCCATCGCCGCCATGGTCTGCACGGCGGTGCGCAACTGGCCCATCATCGCGGCGGAGTTCAGACCGTGTCCCATGACATCGCCGACGACGAGCGCCAGCCGCGAGCCGGCCAGCTTGATCGTGTCGAACCAGTCGCCGCCGACCCGGCCCATCCGGGTCCCGGGCAGGTAGCGGGTGGCCACGTCGCACCCCGGCATCCGCGGGGTGATCTGCGGCAGCATGCTGTCCTGGAGGGTGTCGGCGACGTTCTCCTGGAACGTGTACATGCGGGCGTTGTCCAGCACGAGGCCGGCGCGGGCGGCGAACTCCGCGCCCGTCGCCCGGTCCATGTCGTTGAAGTCCGGACGTTCCTGGTGGCGCAGCAGGATCATGAAGCCGAGCACCACGTTGCGAGCCTTGAGCGGCACCACCAGCATCGACCGGTTGTTGATCAGCGGGCTGATGTCGCGCTTCTCGAACTGCGCGGCGATCGCGTTGCCCATCTGCTCGGAGATCCGCGGCACGAGCACCGGTTGGCCGCTGGTCATGCACTGGAAGAAGGGCGTCTGCTCGGGGAACGGCATCGACTCGCCGACCGGCACCACGTCGTCCCAGCGCCCCGGCTCGTCGGTGTGCTCGACGGCCACCCGGTACCACATGGTGGTGACGTCCGGCGGCCCGTCGGGAAACCCCTCACCGGCGAGCACCTGCTCGCGCAGGTACGAGCCCGCGACGTCGGTGAAGCGCGGCACCACGGCGGCACTGACCTCCTGGATCGTGCGGGCCAGGTCCAGCGAGGTGCCGATGCGGGCACTGACCTCGTTGAGGAACTCGAGGTGCTCGCGCACCGCCGCGTACTCGAGGTCGGGCGCCAGGTCGGCCGGCGCAGCGGCCTGCGGGTCCAGCTGAGTGGCCGCCGCGGCGGCCCGGCGCCTGGCCCGCCGTTCGTCGCGCCTGGGCACCCCCCAGTCGGGCGTGACCGGCACCCGGTCGTGCCGGCTGAACTCCAGCACCGGGTAGCCCAGCTCCAGCACCTGGTAGACGATCCGGGCGCTTTCCGCGGGGTTCATGCTCGGCAGGATCTCGGGCAGCCGCTTGGCGAGCTGGTCCGCGCCGGAGAACTCGGTGTGCAGCGCGAAGCCGGGTGCGATCCGTTCGAATTCCCCGGCTGTCATCTCCGCCGCGTAATCCTGGCCGGAATCCCGGCTCTCGTCCTGGCCCGAATTCGGCGGCGGATGCACCTGTCCCGCGTCGGCCGCCAGCACGAGCAGCCGCTCGGGCCCCGGTCCGACGAGCGGGTACGCCCACCACAGGACGTCCACGGGCCCGTCCTCGCGGTCCCCGCCGCCGTGGAAGTCGTCGAAGAGCCGGGCCCGACCCGCCGTCGGGTATGCGGTCTCGCCGCTGAGGGAGGCGTCCAGCTCCGGGCCGAAGTTCTCGTCAGGGTCGGCCTCGTCCGCTGCCGCGCTGTTCAGGGCGCCGGAGACCGGGAGTAAATCCACCGCGGGGCGGCCCACGGCCTCTTCCCTGGAGCAACCGAAGAGTTTGCGCGCACCGGTGCTCCAGTGCGATACGAGTCCCGCGCCGTCCACGACGATCACCGCGAGCGGGATCCGTCCGGACAGCCCCGGAGGAGTGCGGCGGTCCATGGCTGGGTGGGCTCCTTCCCTGGGAGCCGCATCACAGAACCGGTCCAGGACCCCCGTCCCGGCGCAAGATCTGCGGCACCTGTACCACCGTACGGCCGGACAGGGGTGCCGCGAAGGGCAATACCGGAATCCGGGCGCACGCCCGCGCGTGAGCGCCCCTCTGGACACGTGCTAGCGTCCTTGCTCTCTGTTCGAACTCCAGATCCGTGGTGCGAGTTCGACTCCGGCGGGGTGGGGATCCATGCCGGAGCACGTAGGACCCGCGACTGGAAGAGAAACCGTTGACCACCTGGGAGACCGTGGGCTGGGCCGCCGAGAAACGCCCCAAGTCCTTTCTCCGGCTGGCGGATCCGCGCCGGCCCGTGATGGCCGCGACGCTGTTCGCGGCGCTGCTGCACATCGTCTGGGCGGTGTTCCTGGCCAAGGACGCCGGCGACATGGCCGCCCAGTTCGCGTGGACGGACTTCATCCGCGAACACCCTGACTCCGCCTACAACCTCTCCTGGTACGGCGGCATGCACCCCGCCTCGTACAGCATCCTGTCGCCCTACATCATGGCGTGGCTCGGGGTCCGTACGACCGCGGTGATCGCGGGCACACTCTCCGCGACCGTCGCCGCGCACCTGCTGGTCCGCTACCGGATCCGGCGGCCGATGCTGCCCGCCCTGTGGACGGCGTTCGCCCTGTGGTGCGACGTGGCGTCGGGCCGGGTGACGTTCGCGCTCGGCATGCTCTTCGCGCTCGGCGCCACCGCCCTCGTCCTCCCCGAGGACGACCAGCGGACCTCGCGCATCGTCGGCGCCTCCGCGCTGGGCGCGGTCGCCACCATGTGCAGCCCCGTGGCCGGCCTGTTCATCGAGGTCCTGGCGGGCGCCCTTTTCCTGACCGGGCGCCGCAAGCACGCGTACATCCTGGCCGCGAGCCCACCGGTCGTGGTCGGCGGCACCTCGCTGCTGTTCCCCTTCTACGGGGTGCAGCCGTTCACCTGGTACTTCGCCGCGCTGCCGCTGGCCACCGCGGTCCTGGTGGCGCTCCTGGCACCGAAGTCCTGGCGCACCCTCATCACCGGGTCCTGGGTGTACGCCGCGGGCATAGCGCTGACCTGGGCGGTCCCGTCGCCGATCGGCAGCAACGTCGAGCGGCTCTCGTTGCTCTTCGGCGGCACCGCGCTGCTCGCCGCCGCGGTCGGGCGCACCGACCGGGGCCGCAAGACCCTCGTCATCTTCACGGCGTTCCTCGCCGTCGCCGTTTGGCAGGTCGCCAAACCCGTCACGGACCTGGTCAACACCGCGCCCGTCACGGCGACCATCCAGCACGCCCAGGGACTCATCGACGAACTGGCCCGGGTCGGTGCCGACCGCGGCCGGGTCGAGGTCGTCCCGCTGCGCTCGCACTGGGAGGCGTCGGGGATAGCCCCGCACGTCAACCTCGCCCGCGGCTGGAACCGGCAGGCGGACGTCGAACGCAACCCGCTCTTCTACGACGGCACCCTCACACCGGCCACCTACCTGGCCTGGCTGCAGCACTGGGGCGTCGGATACGTCGTTCTGCCGGCGGACGAACCGGACGGCGCGGCCGTCGCGGAGGCGAAGATCGTCGCGGCCGGGCACGCCTGGCTGCAGCCGGTCTGGCAGGACGACCACTGGCGCCTGTACAGCGTGACGGGCGCCGCGCCGATGGCCGACCCCCCGTCGGTCGTCCGCCAGGCGGGGCCGGCCGAGCTGGTCGTCGAGGTGCCCCAGGCGGGCCCGGTGCTGCTGCGCATCCCGTGGTCGCCCTGGCTCGGGATCGCGGGAGCCACGGACTCCGACCACGGCTGCCTCGCTCAGGACGGCGACTGGACCCGGCTGTACGCCCCGGCCCCGGGCACCTACCGGATAGGCGGGCGCTACGCCCTGTCCCGCGGGACGCCCTGCAAGAAGAACGACTGACCCCGGGCGCCGCCCGGCGCACGTCTCCCTCGCCGCGCCGGGCGCCGGGCGAGTTCCGCACGATGCGCGCCCCCGGCCCGTCCACCCCGCCGGCCGTCAGTCCTCGTGTCCCAGCTGCAGGTCGCGCTCGGTGCGTCCGCCGCCGGCGACCTGCAGGACGGTGGCCACCGGCGGGTAGCCGGCGGCGATCACGGTGTACTCGCCGGTCGCCAGGTCGACGAAGCGGAAGTGCCCGTCGGCCCCCGTCGTCACCGAGTCCACCACGTTGCCCGCCGCGTCGAGCAGGGTGACCCGGGCGTCCTCGACCACCCGCCCGCCGGGCGCCCGCACGGTGCCGCGCAGCACCGCTCCCCCGGCCAGCTCGACGTCCTGCCGGCTCTCGCGGGCGGCCTGCACCGAGACCGGCAGCGCGGCGGGACGGTAGGCGGGGGCGCTGGCGGCCAGCGTGTACTCACCCGCCACCAGGTCGGTCAGCACGTAGCCGCCCTCGCGGGTGCTGCCGGTGCTGGACACGACGTCGCCGCGTACGTCCGTGAGCGTCACGATGGCGTCGCGGACCGGGGTGCCGTCCGCGGTGCGGACCGTGCCGGCCAGCCGTCCGGCGCCGTCGAGCACCACGTCCAGTTCGACCGGCCGGTCACCGACGGTCACGCTGACGGCCTGCGGCTGGTGGCCGCCGGCGGCCGCGATCAGTACGTAGCTGCCGGTGCCCGGGGTGCTCAGCGCGTACCGCCCGTCCTCGCCCGTCGCCCCGCGGCCGATCTGCCGGCCGGTGACGTCGATCAGGGTGAGCGCGGCCCGGCCCACCGAGGTTCCGTCGGAGTGCTGGACGGAGCCGCAGACGGGGACTCCCCCGGTGTCGGCGGGCCGCCCGACGGCCGTCCTGGCCGGCGGGACGGCGGGATCGGAGACGGGGACGTGCTGGGTCACCAGGGGTTTCTCCTTCAGGAGGAATGCGAGCAGGAAGCCGAGGACGAGCACCGGCACCAGGTACAGGAAGATCCGCGGCATCGCCGCGGCGTACGCCTGGACGTAGCCGTCCCGCACCGCGGCGGGCAGGGTGCGCACCAGTTGCGGGGTGATCGACTGCGGGTCCGGCAGGTGGGCGCCGCGCGGGAGTTCGGCGGCCAGCCGGTTGGCCAGCCGGTTGGCGAAGAGCGTGCCGAAGACGGCGGCGCCGACGGAACCGCCGATCTGCCGGAAGTAGTTGTTGGCACTGGTCGCGGCGCCGATGTCGGCCGGGCGCACCGAGTTCTGCACGGCGAGCACCAGGACGGGCAGCACGAGTCCGATGCCGAGGCCGAGCACCGCCATGAAGGCGCTGTACTCGATCCGGGACGTCTGCGCGTCCAGCAGGGACAGCAGCCACATACCGAGCGCGGAGAGCGCGCCGCCGAGCAGCGGGAAGACCTTGTAGCGGCCGGTCCTGCTGATCAGCTGGCCGGAGGCGATCGAGGCGAGGACGACGCCGAGCATCATCGGGAGCATCAGCAGCCCGGAGCCGGTGGCGCTGGCGCCGTCGACCATCTGCAGGAAGGTCGGCAGATAGCTGGCGGCGCCGAAGAGCGCGACGCCGACGACCGCGCCGACCAGCGCGGTGACGGCGAAGACACCGTCCCGAAAGAGCCGCAGCGGGATGACGGGCTCGGCCGCGAAGTGCTCGGTCAGAACGAAGAGGACGGCGCTGACGAGGGCGCCCGCGCCCAGACCGACGATCATCTCCGAGCGCCAGGCGTAGGTGGTGCCACCCCAACTGGTGAGCAGCACCAGGCAGGTGGAGCCTGCTGCGAGCAGCAGCGCGCCCAGCACGTCGAGGCGCGGCCGGATCGTGGGGCGGGGCAGCCGCAGCACGACGCTGATCAGGGCGAGGGTGAACAGCCCGAACGGCACGTTGATGTAGAAGCACCAGCGCCAGCTGGTGTGATCGGTGAAGAAGCCGCCCAGCAGCGGTCCGGCGACCGACGCCACCCCGTAGGCGGCGCCGATCAGGCCCATGTAGCGGCCGCGTTCGCGGGGCGGGACGATGTCCGCCATGATCGCCTGCACACCGATCATGAGCCCGCCGCCGCCGACTCCCTGCACCGCGCGGAAGGCGATCAGCTGGTCCATCGTGCGCGACCAGCCGGCCAGCGCCGAGCCGATGACGAACACGACGATCGCGAACTGGAAGACGCGCTTGCGGCCGAAGAGGTCGCCGAGCTTGCCGTAGATCGGCAGTCCGATGGTCGAGGCGAGCAGGTACGCGGTGACGGCCCAGGACATCTTCTCCAGGCCGTGCAGCTCTCCGACGATCTTCGGAAGCGCGGTCGCCACGATCATCTGGTCGAGGGCGGCGAGCAGCAGCGTGAGCATCAGGCCGAGGAAGACCAGCCGCACCCGGCGCGGGGTCAAGTCGGCCGGTGGGATGCCGGTGGCCGAACCGGACGGGCCGTCCGCGCCGGGCGGCGGGGCATCGGCCGGCTCGGGGCCGGCCGGCCTCGCGCCGCCGTCCGCCGGTGCGGCCCGCCCGGACCTCCCGGCCCGTTCGACCAGAGTGGTTCCGCCCACGTGCCGCTCCCCTCGTCGCGCCTGCTCCGTCACCCAATTCCCGCATCAGGGCCTGCCCGGCCGATCACCAACGGACCCTTCGCCGCCCGGCACGGTCCCTCGCGGCGTTACCGAAACATCGCATACACACCGGTATGCGGGCGCTTCGGCGCCTTGCGAGGCACCGCACCGGACGACGACTGGACCGCCCATGATCGGCCGGACAAGCCCTAAGCGACAACGACGAACAAGCGCGACGATTCTCCGAAGCGATGCAGAACCACCCGTATCAGTGAACGATCGAACCCGAAGGAGCTTCGAGGGACGGCTACTTGGCCGTCTCGACCTCGGCGGCGAGCTTCGCGAGCACCTCGTCGTAGATGCGACCGAGACCCTTGGGGGCGAAGGTCCGCTCGAAGAAGCCGCCGATGCCGCCGGCGCCGTCCCACGTGGTGGTGGCGACGACCTTGGACCGGCCGCTGCCCGACGGGGTCACCGTCCATGTGGTGACCATGGACGAGTTGCGGTCCGCCTCGACCAGCTGTCCCGCGGTCGGCGCGGTGACGTCGAAGAGGCAGTCGCGGATCCGCTTGCTGGTCGCCTGCAGCTTCCAGTGCACCAGCGTGCCGGCGCCGCTGCCGCCCTCGCGGACCTCGTACTCGCTGAACTGCTCGGGGAGCAGGGTCTTCCTGGTGCCCGTGTAGTCCGCGAGAGCGTCGTACACGCGCTCCGCCTCCGCCTCGATGACCCGCTGGGTGGTGGCCTCGACCTGCGCCATTTTGTCTCCTCCGGTCCGTGCCCGCATGTGCCGGGCAAGCCAATCACACGCGCTAACCGAATATATGTTCTATTATGCGGGAGAGCTACTGAGGAGGGCGTCATGCGCTGGGACAACCTGGGCCGCGACGAGGCCGCCACCGCCACCACGCCCGCGCTGTTCGGGACGGACGTGGTCACCCGGACCTTCGACACCCCCGAATTCCGCGGCATCACCTTCCACGAGGTACGGGCCCGCTCGATCGTGAACCGGGTACCCGGCGCCTCGCAGATGCCGTTCGACTGGACCGTCAACCCGTACCGGGGCTGCAGCCACGCCTGCGTCTACTGTTTCGCCCGCAAGACGCACAGCTATCTGGACCTCGACAGCGGGCTCGACTTCGACTCGCAGATCGTCGTCAAGGTGAACGCGCCCGAACTGCTGCGCAAGGAGCTCGCCGGGCCGCGCTGGCAGGGTCAGCACATCGCGATGGGCACCAATGTCGACTGCTATCAGCGGGCCGAGGGCCGCTACCGGCTCATGCCCGGCATCATCGGCGCGCTGCGCGACCACGCCAACCCGTTCTCGATCCTCACCAAGGGCTCGCTGATCCTGCGCGACCTGGACCTGCTGCGGCAGGCGGCCCGGGTCACCGAGGTCTCCACGGCGGTCTCCGTCGGCTTCCTCGACCGCGACCTGTGGCGCACGGTCGAACCCGGCACCCCGTCACCCGGCAAGCGGCTGGAGGTCTGCCGGACGCTGAACGAGAACGGCATCCGCTGCCACGTCCTGATGGCGCCGGTCCTGCCGTACCTCAGCGACTCCCCGGAGCAGCTGCGCGCCACGGTCCGCGCCATCGCGGAGGCCGGGGGCACCTCCGTGACCCCGCTCGCGCTGCACCTGCGGCCGGGCGCCCGCGAGTGGTACATGGCCTGGCTCTCCGTGCACCATCCGCGGCTGCTCAGCCGCTACAAGTCGCTCTACGCGGAGGGCTCGTACGCCCCGAAGTGGTACCAGCGCCGCATCACGCGCCAGGTGAACGAGTTCGCCACGGAGTTCGGCATCGGCCCGACCCACACCGGCACTCTGCGCGCGGTCCCGGCGCCCGCCGCCCCGGTGACCGTCGAGGGACCGACCCAGCTGTCGCTGCTCTAACGTCCTGCCCATGACCGATGTTCGAAAGATGACGGCCGCCGACATCGACGCCGTCTCCGCGGTCCGGGTGCGCGGCTGGCAGAGCGCGTACGCGGGCATCGTGCCGCAGGACTACCTCGACGCGATGTCGGCGCCGGCCGACGCGGCCCGGCGCCGCGAGCGGTTCGCCGACGGCACCGGCCGGGTGGAGAACGTCGTGTCGACCGACGGGACCGGGGTCACCGGCTGGGCCGCGCAGGGCCCGTACCGGGGGGAGGGCGCCGCGCCCGGCGACGGCGAGCTGTACGCGATATACGTCCGCCCGGACCGGATCGGCACCGGCGCGGGGCGCGCGCTCCTCGGTGCGGTGCTGGCCCGTGCGGCGGACCGCGGTTTCACCCGTTTGCGGCTGTGGGTCCTCGCCGACAACGCGCGGGCCCGGCGCTTCTACGAGAGGGCCGGCTTCACGGCCGACGGCGCGGAGCAGCGGGAGGAGTACGGCGAGGTGTCCCTGCGGGAGGTGCGTTACGTCCGCGAGGTCTCGTCGGAAGGATCGGCGTCGGGCGCGTCGGAGGCTTCCGAAGAAGCGGACTCGTAGCAACCGATCCGTTCCAGGGCGGCGGTCGCCGCCGCGCGCAGCCTCGGGTGGGTGCGGGCGGCGCGGAGTACGGGGGCCGCTCGGGGGTCACCGAGTTCGCCGAGGCCCTCGACGCAGGCGGGGACGGCTTCCCAGGCGAGGGTCCGCTCGGCGAGCAGCCGGTCCAGGGTCTCGATGAGCGCCGGGACGGATTCCGGGGCCCTCAGCTGGACGAGCAGCCGGATCGGCGGTACGGCGTAGGCGACCCGGAGCGGGTTGGTCGCGAGTGCGGCGGCGGCGCGCGCGGTGCGGGGGTCGCCCAGGCGGGCCAGGGCGCGGGCCGCGGACTCGGCCCGCGCGGGTTCGCGGTAGTTGAGCAGCAGGGCGAGGGTCTCGAAGGCTCTGCGGTCGCCCACGTCGGCCAGCGCCACGGCGGCGGCCTCCCTGGCCTCCAGGGGCTGTCCCGGTGCGGTGAGTACGCCGGCCAGTTCGTCGCGCGCTGCGGAATCCACCCGCTCAGCCTACGGCGCGCTCATCTGTACGCGGCACAGATCACATGGGCGCTGGTCTGGCGCGCAGGTTACTGGCCGGTTACCCTCAAACCAACGTGCACGGCAGCCTGGTGACGCAGCCGCCGCGCACAGCTGGGAACGCGCCATCCGTACGCGCTCCCGGCACGGCACCACCGCACAACAGTTCGACAAAACGCAGTACGCAGTACTCCACGTCGGTTCGGCACCATCGCGGCGCGGCCCCGGGACAGGGCCCGCCTCCCACCCCTCTGCGGGCATCCACCCCTTCTCCGTGGCCCGCGACTCCTCCAACTCCTCAGCCGCGCGCGCCTCCCGGCAGCAGCGGTCTCCTCAGCACCTGGAGTTTCGCGATGGACCGTCCGTCCAGCAGCAGTCCCCTGCCTTCCCTCGGTCTCCCCACCGTCGCCGTCGTCGGCCTCGGCACCATGGGCGCCGGCATCGCCGAGGTCATGGCCCGCGCGGGCCATGAGGTCCTCGGCATCGACATCAGCGACGCCGCCGCCCGCAGGGCCGTCACGGCCCTGGACCAGTCCACGGCGCGAGCCGTGGAGCGCGGCCGGATCACCGAGGCCGAGCGCGCCGACACCCTCGCCCGCTTCCGCACCTTCCCCGATCTGCAGGCCGCCGCCGAGGCGGACCTGGTCATCGAGGTCGTCAACGAGCAGTTCGAGGCCAAGCAGGCGGTCTTCGAGGCGCTCGACCTGATCGTGAAGCCGGACGCCATCATCGCGACGGGCACCAACGCCCTGTCGGTGACCCGGCTGGCCTCGCACACTTCGCGCCCCGACCGCGTCCTGGGGCTGCACTTCTTCGCCCCGGCGCCCGCCATGAAGCTGGTCGAGGTGGTCTCCACCGTCCTGACCTCGCCGGAGGCGACCGCTTCGGTGACCGCGCTGGTGCGCGCGCTCGGCAAGGAGCCGGTCCCGGTCGGCGACCGGCCGGGCTTCATCGCCGACGGCCTGCTGTTCGGCTACCTCAACCAGGCCGCGGCGATGTACGAGTCGAAGTACGCGACCCGTGAGGACATCGACGCCGCGATGCGGTTCGGCTGCGGCCTGCCCATGGGCCCGCTGGCGCTGCTCGACCTGATCGGCATCGACACCGCCCAGACCGTCCTCGAGGCGATGTACGAGGCGTCCCACGACCGGCTGCACGCACCGGCCCCGATCCTGGGCCAGCTGGCCGCCGCCGGGCTGTCCGGCCGCAAGTCGGGCCGCGGCTTCTACACCTACGAGGCTCCCGGCAGCGAGACCGTCGTCGCCGACGCCTCGACCCCGGCCGCCCCCGGGACCGCCGACGGCACGGGCCCCACCACCCGCAACATCCGCACCGTGGGCGTCGCCGGATCCGGCACCATGGCGACCGGTATCGCCGAGGTGTTCGCTAAGGCCGGCTACGACGTCGTGCTGGCCGCCCGCTCCCAGGAGAAGGCCGACCAGGCCGTCGCCCGGCTGGCCAAGTCCCTGGACCGCTCGCTCGCCAAGGGGCGGCTGACGCAGGAGCAGCGGGACGCGACCGTCGCCCGGGTGACCGCGGCCGGCTCGTACGACGCCTTCGGCGACGTGGACCTGGCCGTCGAGGCGGTCGCCGAGGACCTCGCCGTCAAGCAGGCCCTCTTCGCGGCGCTGGACCGGGCCTGCAAGCCCGGCGCGGTGCTCGCCACCACGACGTCCTCGCTGCCCGTCATCGCCATCGCCCGCGCGACCTCGCGCCCGCGGGACGTGATCGGGATGCACTTCTTCAACCCGGCGCCCGCGATGAAGCTCGTCGAGGTGGTCCGTACCGTCCTGACCGGGGACGATGTGCACGCCACCGTCCGCGAGGTGTGCACGAAGGTGCGCAAGCACGCGGTGGACTGCGGGGACCGTGCCGGGTTCATCGTGAACGCGCTGCTGTTCCCGTACCTGAACAACGCGGTGAAGATGGTCCAGGAGAACTACGCGACGGTGGCGGACATCGACACCGCGATGAAGCTCGGCGGCGGGTACCCGATGGGCCCGTTCGAGCTGCTGGACGTCGTCGGCCTTGACGTCTCCCTGGCGATCGAGCAGGTGCTGCACAAGGAGTTCCGCGACCCGGGCCTGGCGCCCTCGCCGCTGCTGGAGCACCTGGTGTCGGCGGGATGCCTGGGCCGCAAGACGGGCCGCGGCTTCCGCGAGTATGCCCGGCGTTGATCATGAGGGCGGCTGGGGCGGTCTGCTGGGCCCGCGAGGGCCGTCCCGGCCGCCCCGTACGTCCCGCGCGGGCCCGGCCATGGAGTACGTTCCACGTATGGCCCAGCCCCTCAAGTCCGCGACGAAGTCCCCCGCAGAAGGCCCCGCGCCGGCGACGGCGAACGGCCGCCGTGCCGCCGCCCAGCGCCACCGGGTGCGGCAGGACCTCGCCGCGTCCGCGATGCACCTGTTCGCGGACCGGGGATACGAGGCCACGACCGTCGACGACATCGCGGCGGCGGCCGGGGTGGCCCGCAGGACGTTCTTCCGCCACTTCCGCTCCAAGGAAGAGGCCATCTTCCCCGACCACGACGACACCCTGGTGCGGGTCCAGGACGTCCTGGACTCCGCGGAGCCCCAGGAGCACCCGCTGGACACCGTGTGTCGCGGCATCACCGAGGTCCTGCGGATGTACGCGGAGTCCCCCGAGGTCTCCGTGGAGCGGTACCGGCTGACGCGTGAGGTGCCGACGCTGCGGGAGCGCGAGATCGCCTCGGTGGCGCGCTACGAGCGGCTCTTCACCCGCTACCTGCTGGGCCACTTCGACGAGTCGGCGCACCATGACGGCGACGACGACCCGCTGCTCGCCGAGGTGGCCGCGTCGGCCGTGGTGGCGGCCCACAACCACGTGCTGCGGCGCTGGCTGCGGGCCGGCGGCAAGGGGGACGTGGAGGCGCAGCTGGACCACGCCTTCGACGTGATCAAGGCGACGTTCGGCACCGGCATAGGGGTGGGGCGCCCGGCGGGGTCCCCTTCGGCGCCCGCCGCGGTGGTCTCGCGGAGCGGCGAGGTCGTGGTCACGGTGGCGCGTACGGACGCCTCCCCCGCCGAAGTGATGCGGATCATCGAGAAGGCGCTGCGGGGCGACTGACCGCCCGCGCAGCCCCTCGCAGAGCACCAGACAGCGGCCGTCCGGACGATCCGGGCGGCCGCTGTTGCTCGTTTGTGGCGCCGGGATGACACTTGAGAGAAATTGTTGGCACGCAGTGTCTTTACGAGTGGCACCGCGTGCCATAACGTAAGCCGTGTCCGGGCGGGCGGCGTGTGGTGACCCCACGCACGCCGTCTGTCCCCAAAGGCCCGGACGCCTGCGTCACAGGCACCCCCGGATCCGTCCGGGGAAACCACCGCGCCACCGCGCGCACCGGTTGTACCCGTGCGACCGTCACGGGAGCAGTACCCCCGCCGAACCGACGGCACCAGTCACCCGTCAGCCCTCGCCGACGTTCCCTCGAAATCTCTACGTCGCGCTTCGCCGGAGGCACCCCGTGAAGGAAATTCTGGACGCGATTCTCGCGTCGGACAGCTCGGACAGCTCGGCCGCCGACTTCGCGGCCCTGGCGCTGCCGGAGTCCTACCGCGCCATCACCGTCCACAAGGACGAGGCCGAGATGTTCGCCGGCCTCGACAGCCGTGACAAGGACCCGCGCAAGTCCCTGCACCTGGACGACGTGCCGGTCCCCGAACTCGGTCCGGGCGAGGCCCTCGTCGCCGTTATGGCCAGTTCGGTGAACTACAACTCGGTGTGGACCTCGATCTTCGAGCCGGTCTCCACCTTCTCGTTCCTGGAGCGGTACGGGAAGCTCTCGCCGTTGAGCAAGCGGCACGACCTGCCCTACCACGTGATCGGCTCCGACCTCGCGGGCGTCGTGCTGCGCACCGGCCCCGGTGTCAACGCCTGGAAGCCGGGCGACAAGGTCGTCGCGCACTGCCTCTCCGTCGAGCTGGAGTCCTCAGACGGCCACAACGACACGATGCTCGACCCCGAGCAGCGGATCTGGGGCTTCGAGACCAACTTCGGCGGCCTCGCCGAGATCGCGCTCGTCAAGTCCAACCAGCTGATGCCCAAGCCCGCGCACCTCAGCTGGGAGGAGGCCGCCTCCCCGGGCCTGGTCAACTCCACCGCCTACCGCCAGCTGGTGTCCCGCAACGGCGCCGGCATGAAGCAGGGCGACAACGTCCTGATCTGGGGCGCGTCCGGCGGACTCGGCTCCTACGCCACCCAGTTCGCACTGGCCGGCGGCGCCAACCCGATCTGTGTGGTCTCCAGCGAGCAGAAGGCCGACATCTGCCGCGCGATGGGCGCGACCGCGATCATCGACCGCAGCGCCGAGGGCTACAAGTTCTGGAAGGACGAGCACACCCAGGACCCCAAGGAGTGGAAGCGCTTCGGCAAGCGCATCCGCGAGCTGACCGGCGGCGAGGACATCGACATCGTCTTCGAGCACCCCGGCCGGGAGACCTTCGGCGCCAGCGTCTACGTCACGCGCAAGGGCGGCACCATCACCACCTGCGCCTCGACCTCGGGCTACATGCACGAGTACGACAACCGCTACCTGTGGATGTCGCTCAAGCGGATCATCGGCTCGCACTTCGCCAACTACCGCGAGGCGTGGGAGGCCAACCGGCTGATCGCCAAGGGCAAGATCCACCCGACGCTGTCGAAGACGTACACGCTGGAGGAGACCGGCCAGGCCGCGTACGACGTGCACCGCAACCTCCACCAGGGCAAGGTCGGCGTCCTGACGCTGGCTCCGCAGGAGGGCCTGGGTGTCACCGACCACGAGATGCGCGAGAAGCACCTGCCGGCGATCAACCGCTTCCGGAACATCTGATGACGCGGCGCGAGAAGGACCGTCCGTGGCTCATGCGGACGTACGCCGGCCACTCCACCGCCGAGGCGTCCAACGAGCTGTACAAGAACAACCTCGCGAAGGGGCAGACCGGCCTGTCCGTCGCGTTCGACCTGCCGACCCAGACCGGCTACGACCCGGACCACATCCTCGCCCGCGGCGAGGTCGGCCGGGTCGGCGTCCCGGTCTCGCACATCGGTGACATGCGGCGGCTCTTCCAGGACATCCCCCTGGAGGGGATGAACACCTCGATGACCATCAACGCCACCGCCATGTGGCTGCTGGCGATGTACCAGGTGGTCGCCGAGGAGCAGGGCGCGGACATCACCAAGCTCCAGGGGACGACGCAGAACGACATCGTCAAGGAGTACCTGTCGCGCGGGACGCACGTCTTCCCGCCCGGCCCGTCGCTGCGGCTGACCACCGACATGATCACCTACACGGTCAACAACATCCCCAAGTGGAACCCGATCAACATCTGCAGCTACCACCTGCAGGAGGCCGGGGCCACACCGGTCCAGGAGATCGCCTTCGCGATGTCCACCGCGATCGCCGTCCTGGACGCGGTGTTCGCCTCCGGGCAGATCCCGGAGGACCGCCGCGGCGAAGTGGTCGCCCGTATCTCGTTCTTCGTGAACGCGGGCGTCCGCTTCATCGAGGAGATGTGCAAGATGCGGGCCTTCGGCCGCCTCTGGGACACCGTCACCCGGGAGCGCTACGGCATCGAGAACGCCAAGCAGCGCCGTTTCCGCTACGGCGTGCAGGTCAACTCGCTGGGGCTGACCGAGGCCCAGCCGGAGAACAACGTCCAGCGCATCGTCCTGGAGATGCTGGCCGTCACCCTCTCCAAGGACGCCCGCGCCCGTGCCGTGCAGCTCCCCGCCTGGAACGAGGCACTGGGCCTGCCCCGGCCCTGGGACCAGCAGTGGAGCCTGCGCATCCAGCAGGTGCTCGCGCATGAGAGCGACCTGCTGGAGTACGAGGACATCTTCGAGGGCAGCCACGTCATCGAGGCCAAGGTCACCGAGCTCATGGAGCTGGTGACGGCCGAGATGGGACGCATCGAGAAGATGGGCGGCGCCATGGCCGCCGTCGAGTCCGGCTACCTGAAGTCGGCGCTGGTCTCCTCGCACGCCGAGCGCCGCGCGCGCATCGAGTCCGGCGAGGAGAAGATCGTCGGCGTCAACTCCTACCAGGGCACCGAGCCCAGCCCGCTCACCGCCGACCTCGACACCGCCATCATGACCGTCGACCCGGCCAACGAGGCGCGCGTCGTCAACGCGCTGCACAGCTGGCGGGACAACCGTGACGAGCAGCGCGCGCAGGAGTCGGTGGCGGCGCTGAAGGCCGCGGCGGCGGGCAGCGAGAACCTGATGGCCGCCACCCTGGCGTGCGTACGCGCCGGCGTGACGACCGGCGAGTGGTCCTGGGCACTGCGGGACGTGTTCGGCGAGTTCCGCGCCCCCACGGGCGTCAGCAGCGCCCCGGTGGCGGTCACCGCCGAGGCGGGCACCCCGCTGGCCGAGGTCCGCCGCAAGGTGGCCGCGACCGCCGAGGAACTCGGCAGCGGCAAGCTCCGGCTACTGGTCGGCAAGCCGGGCCTCGACGGGCACTCCAACGGCGCCGAGCAGATCGCCGTACGGGCCCGCGACGCCGGGTTCGAGGTGGTCTACCAGGGCATCCGGCTGACCCCCGAGCAGATCGTGTCCGCGGCCGTGGCCGAGGATGTGCACTGCGTGGGACTGTCGATCCTGTCGGGTTCGCACGCGGCACTGGTGCCGGACGTGCTGGAGCGGCTGCGCCGGGCCGGCGTGGACGACGTGCCCGTGATCGCCGGCGGGATCATCCCCCCGGCGGACGCGGCGGCACTGCGTGCCGCCGGAGTGGCCGCGGTCTTCACCCCGAAGGACTTCGGCATCACTGAGATCATCGGGCGGATCGTGGACGAGATCCGGCTCGCGAACAAGTTGGAGGTATGACGGTGCAGTTCGGTCGCACGTACGAGGAGTTCGAGGTCGGTGCCGTCTACAAGCACTGGCCCGGAAAGACGGTCACGGAGTACGACGACCATCTCTTCTGCCTCCTCACGATGAACCACCACCCGCTCCACATGGACGCGAACTACGCCGAGAACACCACCGACTTCGGCAAGAACGTCGTGGTGGGGAACTACATCTACTCCCTGCTGCTGGGCATGTCCGTGCCGGACGTTTCGGGCAAGGCGATCGCCAACCTGGAGGTCGAGTCGCTCAAGCACGTGGCGCCGACGTTCCACGGCGACACGATCTACGGGCAGACCACCGTCCTGGACAAGTGGCCGTCCAAGTCGAAGGACGACCGCGGCATCGTCTACGTCGAGACCAAGGGCTACAAGCAGGACGGCACCCTGGTGTGCGTCTTCCGCCGCAAGGTCATGGTCCCCACCGCCACGTACATCAAGGAACGCGGCGGCGAGCAGCCCGGCCGCCCCGACCTGCAGGAGAACTGACATGAGCCGACTCGCTCAGACCGACGGGCTGACCGACATCCAGCGGGAGATCCTCTCCACCGTCCGCAGCTTCGTGGACAAGGAGATCCTGCCGGTCGCGACGGAGCTCGAACACCGCGACGAGTACCCCACCGAAATCGTTGAGGGCCTGAAGGAACTTGGCATCTTCGGGCTCATGATTCCCGAGGAGTACGGGGGTCTTGGTGAGTCTCTTCTCACATATGCCCTCACGGTCGAGGAGATTGCCCGCGGCTGGATGAGTGTGTCCGGAATTATCAACACTCACTTCATCGTCGCCTACATGCTCAAGCAGCACGGAACGCAGGAGCAGAAGGAGTACTTTCTGCCCCGGATGGCGGCCGGCGAAGTGCGTGGCGCCTTCTCGATGTCGGAGCCGGGGATGGGTTCCGACGTCTCCGCGATCCGCACCAAGGGCGTCAGGGACGGCGACGACTACGTCGTCAACGGCCAGAAGATGTGGCTCACGAACGGCGGTTCGTCCAACCTGGTGGCGGTGCTCTGCAAGACCGATGAGGGCCTGTCCCCCGAGGAAGCCGCGGCCAAGCCGCACAAGTCGATGACGACCTTCCTCATCGAGAAGGAGCCCGGGTTCGGTCCGAACCCTGCGGTCCCCGGTCTCACCGTGCCCGGCAAGATCGAGAAGATGGGCTACAAGGGCGTCGATACGACGGAGCTGATCCTGGAGGACGTCCGGGTCCCGTCGAACCGCGTTCTCGGTGGTCAGAGCGGTCGCGGCTTCTACCAGATGATGGACGGCGTCGAGGTCGGGCGGGTCAATGTGGCGGCGCGCGGCTGCGGAGTCGCACAGCGCGCGTTCGAGCTCGGGATCTCCTACGCGCAACAACGCCACACCTTCGGCAAGCCGATCATCGAGCACCAGGCGATCTCCTTCAAGCTCGCCGAGATGGCGACCAAGGTCGAGGCCGCTCACGCGATGATGGTCAACGCCGCTCGTAAGAAGGACTCGGGCCAGCGCAACGACCTCGAGGCCGGCATGGCGAAGTACCTGGCCTCGGAGTACTGCAAGGAGGTCGTCGAGGACGCCTTCCGCATCCACGGCGGATACGGCTTCTCCAAGGAGTACGAGATCGAGCGGCTCTACCGGGAGGCCCCGATGTTGCTCATCGGTGAAGGTACCGCCGAGATCCAGAAAATGATCATTGGTCGCCGGCTGCTCGAGGAGTATCGTATTCAGGGCTGAATGTCCTGATATAAGCGATATATTCGAGGTGAAGGTCACACCGAGTCATCGCGTACTGGCCATGGACTCGCCCTCGCGCTTGCCGAGTTGTGGGTGCCACCCGATACCATCTTGGTAAAGCCGCCGTCCCCAGAACCATCTCGCGGCACCCTCCGCTACGAAGGTCTTCCATGCCCCACAGCCATTCCTCTGCACCTCGCGGCCGGGTCCGCCTCGCGCGCGGAGCGTCGCCGTGGCTCCTCCCGACCGTGGCCGCCGCGGCGGTCAGCCTCACCCGCGCCCGCCGCTCCGGGCGCTGGGCAGCCGTGGCCGTACCCACCACCGCCCTGGCCGCGGGCATGCTGTGGTTCTTCCGTGACCCTGAGCGAGACATCGCTCAGGGCCGGGTGATCTCACCGGCAGACGGCGTGGTGCAGAGCATCATGCCGTGGAAGGACGGGCGCACCCGCGTCGCGATCTTCATGAGCCCGCTGAACGTCCATGTGAACCGCGCACCGCTCGCGGGCACCGTCACCTCCGTGGAACACATCCCCGGCGGTTTCGTACCGGCGTTCAACAAGGAGAGCGAGAACAACGAACGCGTTGTCTGGCACTTCGACACCGAACTCGGCGACATCGAGATGGTGCAGATCGCCGGCGCCGTGGCCCGCCGCATCGTGCCCTACGTGCCCTCGGGCACCAAGGTCGAGCAGGGCGAGCGCATCGGCCTGATCCGCTTCGGCTCCCGCGTCGACATCTACCTCCCTGAGGGCGTCCTGCCCGATGTCGAGGTCGGCCAGACCACCATGGCTGGGGTGACTCGTCTTGACCGTGATTGATCCCGACACACAGGCCCCGTGGGTGACCGAGCTGGAGGAAGAGGTCGACGACCTCCCCCTCTCCACGCGGCTGTCCATCGCGGACACGCTCACTCTCGGTAACGCCATCTGCGGATTCATGGCCGTGTACTTCACGACCACCCAAGTGCTGGTGCCGCACCTCATGGGCACCGCCGACGGCGGCATGGCGCGGCACAACGCCGCGACGGCCGTGACCCTCATGCTGATGGCGTCCGTCTTCGACCTCCTGGACGGGCTGGTGGCGCGCAAGCTCCGCAGCTCCGCCATGGGAGCCGAGCTCGACAACCTGTCGGACCTGATCAGCTTCGGCCTCGCACCGGCGTACTTCGTGGTGGTGTGGGGGCTGGTCGCGGACGACGCGCACGGCCGGGTCTCGGCGGTGGCCGCCGTCGTCGTCCTGCTCGCCGTGGTCCTCAGACTCGCGCGCTTCTCCTGCACCACGGTGCGGGACGGGGTCTTCCAGGGCATGCCGAGCCCGTTCGGCGCGATGACGGTCGTCTCCGTCGTCCTGCTGGAGCTGCCGTTCATCCCGACGCTGCTGGCGATCGTGGGGGTGGCGTGGCTGATGATGAGCCGCGTCGAGTACCCCAAGCCCCGCGGCCGGCTCGCGCTGATCACGCTGGCCTGGATCTTCATCAGCATGGGCTGCCTCGCGGCCTGGACGCTGGACGTACCGGGCGGGCACCTGCTGCTCCAGACCGGTGCGGCGCTCCAGATCCTCGCCGCGGCGGTCATCCCGTGCTTCGCGACGACGCGCAGGGTGAACACCTTCCGTAACAACCGCCGCGAGGCGCGCGCCGAGCAGTGACGGCGGCGCCGCGGAGCGGTGTGACAGGGAAAGGCCCCGGGCTCTCGGCCCGGGGCCTTTCCCGTGTACTTCGCCGCGAGTGGGACACGCGGGACGGTGGGCCGAGACCACCCCGAGGGCGGCCTTCTGGCCGCCCTCGGCGCGACGCGGTCGCCTACTGCGCCAGGAAGTCCCGGGCCAGGGCCTGGGCCACGCGTTCCAGCAGGGGGCCGGCCTGGGCCATGCAGACCGTCGGGTCCGGCTCGATGTCGGTCAGGGCGTAGGCGCGGCGGATGCCGGCCCCGCCGAGCGCGCCGGGAGCGAGCGCGAGCCGGCCGCAGACGGCGACGACGTCGATATTGCGGGCGCGGGCGGCCTGCGCGACGCCGACCGGGGCCTTGCCGTGCAGGGTCTGCTCGTCGAGCGACCCCTCGCCGGTGATCACGAAGTCGGCGCGGTCCAGTGCCTCGGCGAAGCCCAGGACGTCGAGCATGACGTCGATGCCGGGCCGGAAGGCCGCGTCGAGCCCGACGAGCGCTCCGTAGCCGATACCGCCGGCGGCACCGGCTCCCGGCGCCTGCGCGGCGTCGGCCGCGGCGGACCCCCGGGCTTCGGTGAGCACCTCGACGAACCGCCCGAGGGCGGCGTCGAGCGCGGCCACGTCCTGTTCGCTGGCGCCCTTCTGCGGGCCGTACACGGCGGCGGCGCCCTTCGGGCCGAGCAGCGGGTTGTCGACGTCGCTGGCCAGCACCACCTCGGTGGCGGCGAGCCGCGGGTCGAGCCCGGACAGGTCGGCGGTGGCGAGGGCGGCCAGCGCCCCGCCGCCGGGTCCGACCGGCGCTCCGTCCGCGTCGAGCAGGCGGGCGCCGAGCGCGACGAGCATGCCGGCCCCGCCGTCGTTGGTGGCGCTGCCGCCGACGCCCAGCACGATGGTGCGCGCGCCGTCGTCCAGCGCGGCGCGCAACAGCTCGCCGGTGCCGAGTGTGGTGGCCGTGAGCGGCTCGAAGACGCCCTCCGGCAGATGCCGCAGGCCGGAGGCCTCGGCCATCTCGACCACGGCGGTGGTGTCGCGCACGGCGTACGTGGCGGTCACCGGCTCGCCCAGCGGCCCGGTCACCCGCAGCTCACGCCGCTCGAAGCCGGCCGCGACCGCCGCGTCGACGGTGCCGTCGCCGCCGTCGGCGACCGGCACCGACTCGATCGTCAGCCCCGGCACCACGTGCAGCAGCCCGGCCGTGACATGCTCGGCGACCTGCACCGCCGTCAGCGACCCCTTGAACTTGTCGGCGGCGATCAGTACGCGCCCCGTTGTGTGTCGTGCGGTGTCGGACACGTTTACTCCCCATCCGATACGGAACGTCGCGCCGCTCGGACCTTATCCCGCTATCGTCCGCGTGCCCATGACCGGTCCGGCGCGCCACCCCATCACATCGTGAGTTTCACTGACATAGCAGGAGGTTCCGGCAACCGGAGTTCGCGCCGCATATTCGTTTGCGGGGGCCCGCCGCGTTGCGGCACAGTGCGCCGGTGCTGATCCGACGTGAGCGACCCACCGACATCGACGTGATCCGTGACGTCACCGCCGCCGCGTTCGCCCGGCCGGGGAAGGCGGACGGCTCCGTCGAAGCGTCGCTCGTCGACCGGCTGCGGGCGAGCGACGCCTGGCTCCCCGAGCTGTCGCTCGTCGCGACGGATGAGGAGGACCGGGTGATCGGCCACGTGCTGGCCACGCGCGCTCATGTCGCGGAGACATCCGTGCTCGCGATCGGCCCGCTGTCGGTGGCCCCCGGCCACCAGCGGTCCGGTGTCGGCAAAGCGCTCATGCACACCGCCCTCGGCGCCTGCGACGCACTGGGCGCGCCACTGGTCATCCTGCTCGGCGATCCCCGTTACTACGGGCGGTTCGGTTTCCGGCCGGCCGAGGAGTACGGGATCACCCCCGCGGTGGCCGAATGGCGGCCGCACTTCCAGGCCCGGACCCTGACCGGCTACGTTCCGGCCGATCCGGCACTGCGTGGCGCGTTCGCGTACGCGGCGCCCTTCGACGACGTGTGAGCCGCGTAGGTTGGGGTCCGTGACCCAGGACTACGCCTCGTACATCGCCGCCCTGCCGAAGATCCTCGCTGGAGCGGCGGTGCTGTTCCGCGACCGGGCCGGCCGCGTGCTGCTCGTGGATCCCAACTACCGCGAGGGCGAGCGCAAGTGGATCCTGCCCGGCGGCACGGTGGAGTCCGGTCAGGGCGAGTCGCCCCGGCAGGGGGCGCGTCGCGAGGTCGCCGAGGAGATCGGCCTGGACGTCGAGCCCGGCGCGTTGATCGCGATGGACTGGGTGACCCGCGCCGACAGGCCCCCGCTGGCGGTGTACCTGTACGACGGCGGAGTGCTCGACGAGGAGCAGCTCGGGGCGATCCGGCTGCAGGAGGAAGAGCTGGACGCCTGGAACCTCGTCCCGCTCGACCAGGTCGGCACGTTCGCCTCCCCCGAGATGGAGGGCCGTATCCGGGCCGGGTTCGCCGCGCTGATGGCCGGCACCGGGACCGCCGAGCTGGAGAACGGCCACCGGGTCGGCCCGGCGCCCGCGGTGGACCACACCCGTCGCGTCGGCCCGGCGTCCACGGTTCACCACACCGGCCGGACCGGTCAGCGGCCGACCGCGTAGCCCTGCATGCCGCGCGGGTTGGCGGCCGCGGAGAGCACACCCGTCTCCGGGTCGCGGGCGACCGCGCAGAGCCGGCCCTCCGACCAGGGGCCGCCGACCGTCACCCGGTGGCCGCGACGGCGCAGTTCGCCGATGGTCCGCCCGCCGAGGCGCGATTCGACGGTCACGCTGCCGGGGCGCATGACGCGCGGGTGGAACGAGCCGGGGAAGCCGTCCGTGTGCCAGCCCGGCGCGTCGATCGCCTCCTGCAGGCCGAGCCCGCCCAGCGCGACGGCCAGGAAGAAGTGCAGCGACCACTGGTCCTGCTGGTCGCCGCCGGGGGTGCCGAACGCCAGGACCGGTTCGCCGTCGCGCAGCGCCATGGACGGCGACAGCGTCGTGCGCGGGCGGCGGCCGGGCGTGAGGGAGTTGGGCAGCCCCTCCTCCAGCCACGTCATCTGCAGCCGGGTACCGAGCGGGAAGCCGAGTTCGGGGATCAGCGGGCTGGACTGCAGCCAGCCGCCGCTGGGGGTGGCGGCGACCATGTTGCCCCAGCGGTCGACCACGTCGAGATGGCAGGTGTCGCCGCGGGTGCGGCCGTCGGCGGCGGGGGTCATCGGTTCGTCGGTGGCGACGCTCGGTTCACCCGTGCCCGGCGCTCGCGGCACGCTCTCCAGCGCGAAGCGCGGCAGCCGGGGCGCCCGTCCGCCCGGGCCGCCGGGACTGCCGGGGCGCAGTTCGTACGAGGCGGCGTCGCCGATCAGGGTCCGGCGCCCGTCGTTGTACGCGGGTGACAGCAGCGCTCCGACCGGTACATCGGCCTCGGCGTCGCCGTACCAGGCCTCCCGGTCGGCCATCGCGAGCTTGGTGCCTTCGACGAGGGTGTGGACGTAGCCGGGCTCCTGGTAGCCGAAGCCGTCGGGCAGCAGGGCGAGTTGCTGGGCGAAGACCGGGCCCTGGCTCCACGGCCCCGGCTTGCAGACCGTCCAGCCGAACCGGTCGTACGTCAGCGGGGGTTCGTAGCGCGCCTCGTATCCGGCCAGGTCGTCGCCGATGAGCGTCGAGGCGTGCCGTTCGCCCGAGCTGTCCATCGCGGGGCGGGCCGCGGCGGCGGCCAGCGCCTCGCCGATGAAGCCCGAGCGCCAGATCTGCCGGGCGGCCTCGATCCGCTGCTCCCGGCCGGCGCCGACCGCCCGCGCGTCGGCCTCGCGCAGCAGGCGCCGCCACGTGGTGGCCAGGGCCGGGTTCCGCAGCAGGGCGCCAGGACGCGGCGCCCGGCCCGCCGGCAGGTACAGCGCGGCGGAGTCGGTCCACTCGGTCGCGAAGAGGGTCCGCACCGCCTCCACGCTCGCGCCGATCGCCGCGACCGCCGGATGTCCGTGTTCGGCGTAGCCGACCGCGTACCTCAGGACCTCGGCGAGGGTCTTCGTGCCGTGGTCGCGCAGCAGCACCATCCAGGCGTCGAACGCGCCGGGCACGGCGGCCGCCAGCGGCCCGGTGCCGGGCACCAGGTCCAGGCCGAGGCTCCGGTAGTGCCCGACGGACGCTCCGGCGGGGGCGGGCCCCTGCCCGCACAACACCCGCACCGGCCCGCCTGCCGGGGCGAGGAGGATCGGTACCTCGCCCGCCGGACCGTTCAGATGCGGTTCTACGACGTGCAGGACGAACCCGGCGGCCACCGCGGCGTCGAACGCGTTGCCGCCGTCCTCCAGCACGGCCATGGCCGACTGGGACGCCAGCCAGTGTGTCGACGAGACCATGCCGAAGGTGCCCTGCAGGGTGGGCCGCGTCGTGAACACCGGGGTCTACCGACCCCGCCGGGGTATCCGCATCTACGCCCTCACGCCTTCGGTATGTCGAAGAAGTACGTCAGTCCGCCGGCGAGGCGGATGTCGCCCTGGATCTTGAGCTTACGGGTGAAGAACAGCGCGGGGCCAGAGGCGTTGCCGGACACGAGCTTGAGGAACTCCGGGGCGGCCATGGTGAGGGTCAACTGCGGGTCGCGGCCGCTCTCCTGCCGGGACACCGTGCAGGCGCCGTCGGCGATGTGCGTCTCGTAGACGTCGCGGGCGTCGTCGCCGTTGGTGATCCGCCACCGGATGAGCGCGTCGCGCTTGCCCGCGACGTCCGGCTTGAAGAGGGTCTCCATCCGGTTGAACACCTCGTCGAGCACGCGCTTGCGCTGCGGTCCGCTCATCAGCTCGGCGATCCGCCGGACGGGCAGCTCCTTGACGATGCGGGCGAACTCCTTCGGCTCGACCGCACCGAAGTCGAGCGTGTCGAGGTCGAGATCGTCGATGTCGGCCATGCCGGGCACCATCCTTACTCCAGAGTAAGTTTACTGATGGGTAAGCCTAGAGCCGCTTCGCTTAGGCTGGCAACGTGTCCAACGATTCCTCCACCGCCGCTGCCCACTCGCCCGGCACGGCGGGCTCGGCGGTGCACGCGATGGCCGAGCGACTGACCAACATCCCGGGCATCGCCGGGGTGATGCTCGGCGGCAGCCGCGCCCGCGGCACCCACCGCCCGGACTCCGACTGGGACCTGGGCCTGTACTACCGGGGTGAGCCGGACACCGCGGCGCTGGCCGCCCTCGCGGCGGAGTTCGCGGCCGGACCGGTCGAGATCGCCGGCCCCGGCGGCTGGGGCCCCTGGGTCAACGGCGGCGCCTGGCTGAGCGTCGACGGGACGCCGGTCGACTGGATCCTGCGCGACCTCGACCGCGTCGAACGCGTCTGGGACGACTGCCGCGCCGGCCGCTACGAGGTGGGCACCCAGCCCGGCCACCCCCTCGGCTTCTGGTCCCCCGCCTACCCCGGCGAGGTGGCGTTGGGCCGCGTACTGGCCGACCGGGACGGGGAGTTGACCGCGCTGCGGGAGCAGACCCTGCACTACCCCGAGCCGCTGCGCGAGGCGCTCGTCGCCGCCGCGTGGGAGGCGGAGTTCTCCGTGACGGCCGCCCGCAAGTCCGCCGGCACCGGCGACATCCTGCACGCCGCGCTCTGCCTGTCCCGGGCGCTCGGAGTGCTCACCCAGTCCCTCCACGCGCACCACCGCACCTGGTGCCTCAACGAGAAGGGCGCCCTCGCCGCGGCGGCCGCGCTCCCCGCGACGCCCCCGGACTTCCGCGCCCGCGCCGAGGACGTCCTGACCCGGCTCGACGACCCGGCGGCCGCCGTCGAAGCGGCGGCCGCGCTCGTCGCCGACATCCGCGGCCTGCTCGGCCCCTGACCCGGAGCGGGCCACGAGCCGGAGGGATCAGGCGGGCGGTGACCACTGCGGGGAGCGGCCCAGTATCGCGACGATCCTGTCGAGCGGATCGCCGGTACCGCCGTCGGCCACCTCGGGCCCGAACGCCGCGCCCTCGACCAGCCGGCTCTCCCCCGCCGGAACGGCCGCGGCCACCGGCAGCGCCGCCGCCAGCACCTCGGGGTCGAACTTCGCGTCGACGCCGATGGCCCGCGCCACGTCCCAGCCGTGCACCACGGTGTCCACGAAGTGGAAGCCGATCGCCACCGTCGCGGGGAAGGGCCGCCCGTCCCGTATCTCCGGGAGCCACCACCGCCGGTCCAGCACCCCGGACTCGCTGAACGCCGCCGCCACATCGGCGGCCGAGGCCGCGAACGCCCCCGCCGGATCCTCCCCGACCGACCGGTCGGCGAAGACCGACCGGTCCTTCGTCTCACCCCGCGCCACGGCGGCGAAGCCGTGGTTCTGCCCCACCATGTGTTCCAGCAGCCGCCGCAGCGTCCACTCCCCGCACGGCGTCGCCACGTCCAGCGAAGTCCCGCCGATCATTCCGGTGATCTCTTCCGCCGTCCGCAGCGCCTGCCGATGCAATACCCGAAGATCCGTCATACCTTGAACCGTAACCGCCCGGTACGACAACGCGACCGACCCGCCCGGCGCAAACCCATTCGTCCGCACGTGAGTTGCCCCCTACGCTGCGCGGATGAACAACCGCAAACCCCTCGTGGCGATCTTGACCGGAGCCGGGGTCTCCACGGATTCCGGAATTCCGGATTATCGCGGCCCCAACGGGCTGTGGCGGCGCGATCCCGAGGCGGAGAAGCTCGTCACCTACGACACGTACGTGGCCGACCCGGACATCCGCCGCCGCGCCTGGCTCATGCGGCGCGACAGCGAGACCTGGCACGCCCGCCCCAACGCCGCACACCACGCGGTGGCGGAGCTGGAGAGGTCCGGTGTGCCGGTACGCGTCATCACGCAGAACGTCGACGGCCTGCACCAGGCGGCCGGGATGCCCGCCCGCAAGGTGCTGGAGCTGCACGGCACGGCCCGCGCCGTCGTCTGCACGAAGTGTCATGCGCGCAGCGGCATGGATGTCGCGCTGGAGCGGGTGGCGGCCGGTGAGCAGGACCCGCCGTGCCTGGTCTGCGGGGGGATCCTCAAGTCCGCGACGGTGATGTTCGGGCAGCGGCTCGACCCCGAGGTGCTCGCTCAGGCGATGGCCGTCGCGAAGGGCTGTGACGTGTTCTTCGCCGTGGGCACGACCCTGCGGGTCCAGCCCGCGGCTTCCCTGGCCGGCATCGCGGCCGAGCACGGCGCGCGGCTGGTGATCGTGAACGCCGAGGCCACGCCCTACGACGAGTTGGCCGCCGAGGTGATCCGCGAACCGATCGGCACGGCGCTCCCCGCGCTGCTCAGCGCGCTCGCCTCGCCAGGGACCTGAGGACCGAGCGGGCCGCGTGGTGGCCGCTCATGCCGTGGACGCCGGGGCCCGGCGGGGTCGCGGAGGAGCAGAGGAAGACGTTGGGGCGGGCCGTGGCGTAGGGGTTCCAGGCGATCTTCGGGCGGAGCACCGTCTGGAGGCCGGCGAAGGCGCCACAGGCGATGTCGCCGCCGACGTAGTTGACGTTGTGGGCGGCGAGTTCGGCCGGGCCCGCGACCGCGCGGGCCAGGACGAGGTCGCGGAAGCCGGGCGCGAAGCGCTCGATCTGGCGCTCGACGGCATCGGTGGCGTCGCCGTGCCAGTCGTGCGGGACGTGGCCGTAGGCCCAGAAGACGTGCTTGCCCTCGGGGGCCCGGGTCGGGTCGACAACCGTCGGCTGGGAGGTGATCAGGAAGGGGGTCTGCGGGGGCCGGCCGCTGACCGCGCGGTTCAGCGCGTCGCCGATCTCGGTGTACGTCGGGCCGATGTGGACCGTGCCGGCCCGGCGGGCGTCGGGCGCGGTCCACGGCACGGGGCCGTCCAGCGCGTAGTCGATCTTGAAGACGGACGGGCCGTAGGTGTAGTTCCGGTAGGCGTCGCCGAGTCCGGCGATGCGGGCCAGCGCGGTCGGCGAGGTGTCGAAGACGTAGGCCCGCGCGGGCGGCAGCTCGTCGAGCTTTCGGACCGTCACCCCCGTGTGGACGACGCCGCCCTGCTCCTCGAGGTACGACGCGAGGGCGTCCGCGATCGACTGCGAGCCGCCGCGCGGGATCGGCCAGCCCACCGCGTGCGCGGCGAGCGCGAAGATCAGGGCGGTGGCGCCGGTCAGCGGCGAGCTGAGCGGGGTGATCGCGTGCGCCGCCAGACCGGCCAGCAGGGCGCGCGCCTTGGGGTCGCGGAACCGCCGCGCCAGCACGGCGACGGGCGGCAGCCCGGTCAGGCCGAAGCGGACGAACCGGTAGGGGTCGAGGGGCACCCCGCGCCACTGGGGCCGCAGCAGGTCGGCGGCCATGGTGTTCCAGTGGCCGACGTAGGGGGCCACCAGCCGCCGGTAGCGTACGGCGTCGTGCGCGCCGAAGGACGCGGCGGTCTCCCCCACGGAACGCGACAGCAGCGCGGCCGTGCCGTCCGGGAACGGGTGCGCCATCGGCAGCTCGGGGTGCAGCCACTCCAGACCGTGCGCCCGCAGCGGCAGCGCCTTGAACGCGGGCGAGCCGGCACCCATGGGGTGCACCGCCGAGCAGGGGTCGTGGCGGAAGCCGGGCAGCGTCAGCTCCTGGGTCCTGGCGCCGCCGCCGACAGTGTCGGCCGCCTCGTAGATCTGTACGGACAGGCCCGCGCGGGCCAGTTCGGCGGCGGCCGTCAGGCCGTTCGGCCCGGCCCCGACGACCACCACGTCCACCACCGCGGTCCGGCTCATCACGCGCCCATCAGGTCGAGGATCCGCCGCGCGGTCTCCGCGTCGCGGGCGATGGAGAACGGCAACGCGTTGCCGCCGGGGATGCGGAACGGCCCGCCGGCCGCCGTCAGGCTCGCCCCGCCGGCCTCGGTCACCAAGAGCAGGCCGGCGGCATGGTCCCAGGGCAGCTCCCAGAAGAAGGCGACGCCGTCCACCCCGCCCCGGGCCAGCTCCAGGTACTCGATGCCGGCGCAGGTGCACGAGCGGGTCGTCGCGCCGCCCGCCTCCAGCCGGCCGATCAGCTCCCGCTCCTTCTCGGTGCGGTAGACCGGGTTCGACGTCGAGACCCGCAGGACGCCATCCGGCGCGGCGGCCGTGCGCATCGGCTGCCCGTTCAGGTACGCGCCCGCGCCGCGCCGCGCGGTCGCCATCAGCCCGCGCTCCGGGACGTAGGTCCAGGACGCGAGCGGCTCGCCGCCCTGCACGAGGGTGACGAGCGTCGCGTAACCGTCCTCGCCGCGCACGAAGTTCGCGGTGCCGTCGACCGGGTCGACGACCCACACCGGTTCGTCGCCGGCCAGCCGCCCGAGGACGCTGAGGTCGGCGCTGACCGCCTCCTCGCCGACGACCACCGAGCCGGGCAGCAGCGCGGTCAGCTCCTCGGTGAGCCGTTCCTCCGCCCGGCGGTCGGCGGTGGTCACCAGGTCGTAGGGGCCGTTCTTCTCGATCACGTCCTCGGCCGCGAGCCGCCGCCAGCGCGGCGTGACCTCCTCGGCGACCACGGTCCGCACCACCCGCTCGACGGCTGCGAGCAGTTCCTCATCGACCTCGTTGACCATGGCTCCATCAAATCAGACCGAAGTGCCGTCCTGGCGTACGGTTCGCCGGAGCAGGGGGTGCATCAGCACCGTGTAGAGGACGAGCGCGGAGCCTAGGCCCACGGCCCAGCCGTAATCCGCGAGCGGCTTGAGGAACGGGATCATGCCGTCGGCGGGGAACGGCCCCTTGCCGGGCTCGGAGTGGGAGCCCCCGACCGCCAGGACCCCGCCGAGGGCGAAGGCCGCGACCGCCCGCCAGTTCCACCCGGCGGTGTACCAGTAGCGGCCGCCGGGAGTGTAGAGGTCCACCAGGTCCAGGACGGTGCGGCGGATGATCCAGTAGTCCGCGATGAGGATGCCCGCGACCGTGCCCAGCAGGCCGCCGACCACGCCCAGCCAGGTGAAGATGTAGAACTCGGGGGTCTCGATGAGCTTCCACGGGAAGATCACCACGCCCACCACGCCGGTGATCAGCGCGCCGGTGCGGAAGTTGATGTACTTCGGCGCGAGGTTGGACAGGTCGTAGGCCGGCGACACCACATTGGCCGCGATGTTCACACTGAGGGTCGCGACCAGGACCGTGACCAGCGCGAAGAGCAGGCCGAAGACGTTGTCGGTCTTGGCGGCGAGATCGACCGGGTTCCAGATCGCCGCTCCGTAGACGGCCTGCGAGCCGGAGGTGACCAGCACCGACAGCAGGGCGAAGAACGTCATCGTCGTGGGCAGCCCCAGGGACTGGCCCCATATCTGGGCGCGCTGGCCGGCGCCGAAACGGGTGAAGTCGGGGATGTTCAGCGACAGCGTGGACCAGAAGCCGATCATGCCCATCAGCGACGGGAAGAAGACCGGCCAGAAGTCGCTGCCCCAGCCGAGCTTCGACGGCTGGTCGAGCAGCGGCCCCAGTCCGCCGGCCTTCACCGTGATCCAGACCAGCAGCACGACGGCGCCGACCAGGACGAACGGCGCGGCCCAGTTCTCGAAGCGCCGCAGGGTGTCCATGCCCCGGTAGATGATGGCCAGTTCGAGGGCCCAGAAGGCCACGAAGCACAGCCACATGGTCCACGGGTAGCCGCCGATCTTCCCGACGTCCGCCCAGCCGCCGCCGATGATCTTGCCGAGCAGGACGAAGATGCCCTGCCCGCCGATCCAGGTCTGGATGCCGAACCAGGCGCAGGCCACCGCCGCCCGCACCAGCGCCGGCAGATTGGCTCCGCGCAGCCCGAACGAGGCCCTGGCCAGAACGGGGAAGGGGATGCCATAGCGGGGTCCCGCGTGCCCGGTGAGGAGCATCGGGAAGAGCACGATCACGTTGGCCAGGGCGATCGTGAGGACCGCCTGCTTCCAGTCCATGCCGAGCGCGACGAGCCCGGAGGCGAGCGTCCAGGACGGGATGTTGTGCGCCATCCCGACCCACAGCGCGGTGAAGTTGTACGTCGTCCACGTACGGCGCGCGACGGGGACGGGCAGCAGGTCCTCGTTGGCGAACCGGGTGTCGGGCAGGGCCGCGTCGGCCGGCAGTTCGACGCGGTCCCCTGGACTTGCGGTGATGGTCATCGACACCTCGTTCTCTCGGGCCAGGGGTCAGGGGTCCCGGTTCAGGGGGTCCGGGTTCAGGGGTCCGGGTTCAGCCCAGCGCGGGGATGATGTGCTCGCCGTAGGCGTCGATGGTCGACTCCTTGGCGTCGTGCATGTCGTACAGCGCGAACTGGTCGACGCCGAGGCTCCGGAGGTGTTCGAGCTTGGCGAGGTGCGCCTCGACCGGGCCGAGCAGGCAGAACCGGTCGACGATCTCGTCGGGCACGAACGCGGTGTCGGGATTGCCCGAGCGGCCGTGGTGGGCGTAGTCGTACCCCTGGCGCCGCTTGATGTACGCGGTCAGCTCGTCGGGCACCAGGCCGGAGTGCTCGCCGTAGCGGGAGACGAGGTCGGCGACGTGGTTGCCGACCATGCCGCCGAACCAGCGGCACTGCTCGCGCGCGTGCGCCAACTGCTCGTCGCTGCCGTCCGTGACGTAGGCGGGCGCGGCGACGCAGATGGTGAGGGCGGACGGGTCCCGGCCGGCGGCCGACGCCGCGTCCCGGACCGCGCGGATCATCCACTCGGTGAGGAACGGGTCGGCCAGCTGCAGGATGAACCCGTCGGCCTTCTCCCCCGCCAGGGCCAGGGCCTTGGGCCCGTAGGCGGCCATCCAGACGGGCAGCTTCCCGTCCTCCACCCACGGCAGTCGCATGGGCGTGCCGTCGACGGACGCCTCGCGGCCCTCGGCGAGGTCGCGGATGACGCCCATCGCCTCGCCGACCCGCGCGAGGGTGTTGGGCTTGCGCCCGGCGACGCGCATCGCCGAGTCGCCGCGCCCGATGCCGCAGACCGTGCGGTTGCCGTACATGGAGTTGAGGGTGGCGAAGGTGGACGCGGTCACCTCCCAGGTGCGGGTGCCGGGGTTGGTGACCATCGGGCCGACGATCAGTTTGCGGGTGTGTTCGAGGATGCGGCTGTAGATGACGAAGGGCTCCTGCCAGAGAACGGCGGAGTCGAAGGTCCAACCGTGGGTGAACCCATTGCGCTCCGCGCGGCGCATGAGGCCGACGACACCGGAAGCGGGCGGATCCGTCTGCAGGACGAGGCCGAAGTCCATGGCGCTGCTCCTAGATGAGGTACTGGCAGGTGCTGCGCGGGGTGTACTGGCCGTGTCCGGCCCGCCCCACGTACGTGCGGTCGGTGATCACGGGCTCGCCGCGCGACAGGACGGTCTCGACCCGTCCGGTGAGCCGCTTCCCCTCGTACGCCGAGTAGTCGACGTTCATGTGGTGGGTCTCGGCGGAGACGACCTGCTCGGCGTGCGGGTCGTAGACGACGATGTCGGCGTCGGCGCCGGGCGCGATGGTGCCCTTGCGCGGGTAGAGGCCGAACATCCTGGCCGGGGTGGCGCAGGCGATCTCGATCCAGCGGCGCCGGGTGATCCGGCCCTCCACGACCGCCTGGTGCAGCAGGTCCATGCGGTTCTCGACGCCCGGCAGCCCGTTGGGGATCTTGGAGAAGTCGCCGCGGCCCAGCTCCTTCTGCCCGGTGAAGCAGAAGGGGCAGTGGTCGGTGGAGACGACCTGCAGGTCGTTGGTGCGCAGCCCCCGCCAGAGCGCCTCCTGGTGCTCCTTGGGGCGCAGCGGGGTGGAGCAGACGTACTTGGCGCCCTCGAAATCCGGCTCGGCGAGGTTGTCCGTGGACAGGAAGAGGTACTGCGGACAGGTCTCGCCGAACACGTTGAGGCCCTTGTCGCGCGCCTGGGAGATCTCGGCGAGCGCCTCCTCGGCGGAGACGTGGACGACGTACAGCGGGGAGCCCGCCACCCGCGCCAGCTGGATGGCCCGGTGCGTCGCCTCGGCCTCCAGCAGGGCCTTGCGGACCTCGCCGTGGTAGCGGGGGTCGGTACGGCCCGCCGCCAGGGCCTGCTGGACGAGGACGTCGATGGCGATGCCGTTCTCGGCGTGCATCATGATCAGGCCGCCATTGCCGGCCGAGCGCTGCATGGCGCGCAGGATCCGGCCGTCGTCGCTGTAGAAGACGCCGGGGTAGGCCATGAACAGCTTGAAGCTGGTCACACCCTCCTCCACCAGGACGTCCATCTCCTTCAGCGTGTCCTCGTTGACGTCGGAGAGGATCATGTGGAAGGCGTAGTCGATCGCGCACTGGGCATCGGCCTTGGCGTGCCAGGCGTCCAGCCCCGAACGCAGCGAGTGGCCGACGCTCTGGACGGCGAAGTCCACGATCGTCGTGGTGCCGCCCCAGGCCGCGGCCCGGGTGCCGGTCTCGAAGGTGTCGGACGCGGCGGTGCCGCCGAAGGGCAGCTCCATGTGGGTGTGCGCGTCGACCCCGCCCGGGATGACGTACTTCCCGGCGGCCTCGATGATCCGGGCGTGGCCGGTGGTCCAGCTCTCCGCGACGGCCGATTCATGCGCGGCGAGAGCCACCACCCGGCTGCCCTCGACCAGGACGTCGGCGTGGATCTCCTCGGCGGCGGTGATGACGAGTCCGCCGCGGACGACGGTGCGTGCGGTGGTGGTCATGGCCTGCCTCCGGTGAGCTTGTCCTGGGTCAGCCTGAGCGCGTCCTCGAGGGCGCTCGCGCCTTCTTCCGCCTCGGCGACGCTGAGCGTCAGCGGCGGTGCGATCCGCAGCGCGTTGCCGCCCCGGCCGCCCTTGCCGATCAGCAGCCCGAACTCGCGGGCCGCCTCCAGGACCAGGCTCGCGGCCTGCGCCGACGGCTCTCCGGTGCCGGGTTCGACGAGTTCGACGCCGAGCATCAGACCCCGGCCGCGGACTTCGCGGACGAGGGGCAGCGCGGCGCTGATCGCCTCCAGCCGGGCCTTGAGCAGCCCGCCGACCCGGCGGGCGTTGCCCTGCAGGTCGTGGTCGACGAGGTACGTCAGGTTGGCGAGCGCGCCCGCGGTGGTGATCGGGCTGCCGCCGAAGGTGGAGATGGAGTTCGCGGTCAGGCAGTTCATCACCTCGGCACGGGCCACGACGCCGCCCATGGACATGCCGTTGCCGACGCCCTTGGCGAAGGTCAGGATGTCCGGCGGGCCGGCCTGGTCGTGCGCCTGCCAGCCCCAGAAGTGGTCACCCGTCCGGCCCCAGCCGGTCTGCACCTCGTCGGTGATCCACAGGATGCCGTGCCGGTCCAGGACCCGCTTGAACGCGGCCAGCAGCCCGTCCGGGCCCGAGGTGAAGCCGCCGACGCCCTGGATGGGCTCCGCGATCAACGCCGCGACGCTGCCGTTCGCCTGGCCGAGGATGTCCTCCAGGTCCGCGACGCACGCGGCGGTGAACGCGGCGTCGTCCAGATGCGCGAACGGGCCCCGGGTGCGGACGCCGCCGTGCACGTACAGCGTCTGCAGCGGGGAGAGGCTGGTCGGCGACCAGGCGGAGTTGCCCGTGATGCCGATCGAGGTGAAGGAGCGGCCGTGGTAGCTGTTGCGCAGCGCCAGAACCTGGTTCGAGCCCCGGTAGGCGGTGGCGAGCAGCAGGGCGGTGTCGTTCGCCTCGGTGCCGGAGGTGGTGAAGAAGACCCGGGCGTCCGGGATGCCGGACAGCCGCGCGACGCGCTCGGCCAGGTCGACGGCCTGACGGCTCAGGTAGAGCGTCGAGGAGTGCAGGATCCTCCCGGCCTGCTCGGTGATGGCGGCGGTGACCTCGGGGAGGGCGTGCGCGGTCATCGTGGTCAGGATGCCGCCGAAGAAGTCGAGGTAGCGGTTGCCCTCGGCGTCCCAGACGTGGCGGCCCTGACCGTGGGTGATCTCGATGGGCTGGTCGTAGTACGTTGCCACCCAGTCGGGCATGACGGCGCGGTGGCGCGCGTGCAGGGCGGAGTGCAGGTTCTCGGTCACGGTTGCCATAACGATCAGGCCTCCGTGAGGTCGCCGTAGGCGTCCGGCCTGCGGTCCCGGTAGAACGCCCACTGCTGGCGGACCTCGTCGATCAGGTCGAGGTCCAGGTCCCGGACGACCAGCTCCTCCTCGGTGTCGGAGGCGACGTCGCCGACGAACTGCCCGCGCGGGTCGACGAAGTAGCTGGTGCCGTAGAAGTCGTTGTCGCCGTACTCCTCCTGGCCCACCCGGTTGATGGCGGCGATGAAGTACTCGTTGGCGACGGCGGCGGCGGGCTGCTCCAGCTGCCACAGGTAGCCGGACAGGCCCCGCGAGGTCGCCGACGGGTTGTAGACGATCTGGGCGCCCGCCAGCCCGAGGGCGCGCCAACCCTCGGGGAAGTGCCGGTCGTAGCAGATGTAGACCCCGACCTTGCCGACCGCCGTGTCGAAGATCGGCCAGCCGAGGTTGCCCGGCTTGAAGTAGAACTTCTCCCAGAACCCCTTGACCTGCGGGATGTGGTGCTTGCGGTACTTGCCGAGGTACGTTCCGTCGGCGTCGATGACCGCGGCGGTGTTGTAGTAGAAGCCGGACTGCTCGACCTCGTACACGGGGACGACGATCACCATGCCGGTCTCGCGGGCGAGCGCTTGCATCCGCTGGACGGTGGGTCCGTCGGGGACCGGTTCGGCCCAGCGGTAGTGCTCCGCCTCCTGCACCTGGCAGAAGTAGGGGGCGTTGAACACCTCCTGGAAGCCGATGACCTTGGCACCCTGGGCGGCGGCGGCCCGGGCGTACTCCTCGTGCTTGGCGATCATCGATTCGGTGTCACCGGTCCAGGTCGCCTGGACGAGCGCGGCACGTACGACGTTGCTCATGAACAGCTCCTCTGACGTGGCATCACGTCCGGTCTACGCACGTAGATTCCGGCCGTGTGGAAGAACGTAGAAGCGCCCTACCCGCTCTGGCAAGACCGCTACCGTTACTTGACCGGGACGATCAGGTTTCCCGCACGGGCGGGGCAATCGGCCGCCGCACCGCCATTCCGGCGTGCGCTCCCGCCGGGGGTTCCCGTCCGCTCACCGGTCCGGCAGACCCGCACGGCGCAGAGCGGCCGCGACGTCGCGGCGGCGGGGCCTGGAGATCGCGGCGGCGGCTTCCAGGAGCGGTGCGGCCAGGCCGGGGTGCTCGCGGGCGACCGCCGCGGCCTCCTCCGGCTGCCGGGTCCCGGCCACGGCGGCCAGCAGCGTCGCGGCCTCGGCGCCCCCGCCCTCCTCGTAGAGGGCGCCCGCGAGGGCCGCGACCTCGGCGGCGGGGCGGGCAGCGGCCTGCCGCAGCAGGGTGCGGCAGTCGTCCGTGCGGTCCGCCCGCGCCAGGGCGGCCGCGGCGGCGGCCAGCCGGTCCGGGGGCAGGACGGCGACCTCCCACAGCAGCGTCGCGACATCCGCCGCCAGCCCCGCGCGTTCCAGCTCGCGCGCCAGCACCGGCAGGGCGGCGGCCGGCCCGGCCGCCGCCTCGCACAGCACCACGTACGCCTCCCCGCCGCGCCCGGCCCGACGCAGCGCCCCCAGCCGGGCCGCCTCGACGCGGGCCCGCTCCTGCCGCGGACCGGCGTCGGACGGTACGTCGGCGACCGGTGGCGGCGCCTGCTCGGCGGCGGCGCCGGCGAAGCGCGCGCCGCGCGGCGCGCGGCCGGCCGGGAGCCCGGCCGCGGCGGGGCCGTCCTGCGGGCGGGGGGCGGGCGCCGCGTCGTCCGACGCCGCGAACCCCTCGTCGAATGTCGTCGCGAACCGCGCGCCGCGCGGCGCGGGGGCACGCCGCGCGGTGGCCCGGTCGGCGAAGGACTCCTCGGCCTGACGTGCCTCGACCGCGTCCAGCCGGGCCTGCAGCTCGGCGCACCGCGCACCCGCGCGTTCCCGGTCGTCGCGGGCCCAGGCGAGGGCGTTGGCGAGTCGGCCCGCCGTCACGGAACGGGGATCGCCACCCGTCCCCGCGTGCTCGTCCACCGCGTACGCCGCCGCACGTTCGCGCAGCACCGCGTCGTGGCGTTCGCGGAGCATCGCGTCCAGCCGGGAGCGCAGCGCCGTTCCGCTGCCAGGTGCCGCGTCCCGGCCGGCCACGGCGGCACGGTACAGCCGCTGGGCGCGGCCGACGTCGGCCGGGTCGACCGGTACGCCCCGCAGGGCGGCGAGGTCGTGCAGGACGGCGTGCACCACGTCCCAGGGGGCCGGCTCCACACCCGCTTCGTACGCGCTCACCGCCTCCGGATCACGCCGTGCCAGGGCGCCGTACCAGCCCGGCGCGTTCCCCAGCCCGGCGACCAGCTCCCGGAAGTGGTCGGTGAACTCCCTTTCGACATCGGCCAGTTCACTTGCGGCGCCGCGCTGCTTCATCGCTGCTGCCTCTCCGCCTCCGCCCCGGAGGCATGCGGTCCCGTCCTCGCATTCGACACCCTCCGTGTTACGGGACGGCTACGGGGAGTTTTCGTCCGCGCGCCGCGGCTGCCCCAACTGCCGTACGGGGCAGGGCGGGTCACGGTGGTGATTCCTCTGCGCGGGCGCCCACCGGTCCGCGAGACTGGCCGCCATGCGTACTCTCCGCACGATTTCCCCAGCGCCGGCCGTGACCGCCGTGGCCGCCGTGCTCGTCATGAGCGCCGCGCTGACCGGGTGTTCCGGCTCCTCGGGCACGACGGACGGCAAGGCCACGTCACCGCTGTCCGGCTCGAGCCGCACGGCCGACGCGTCCGCCGCGTCCTCCACCCCCGCCTCCGGCCGGACCACCGTCACCTACACCCCGCGCTCCGCGCCGGGCGACGAGACGTTGCGGCACACCGCGGACCTGCTGCGGGCCAGGGTCGCGGCCGCCGGGCTGAAGGACACGAAGATCGAAGTGCACGGCGGCACGATCACCGCCACGGCCCCCGGCGACACCGGGGACCGGCTGCGGCAGCTGGCCGTCCGGGCCGAGCTGGGGTTCCGGCCGGTACTGGGCTCCGACACCGCCGTACCGCCGCCCGCCCTGCGGCAGCAGTTCGCCGCCTACGACTGCAAGGCGCCGGCCACCACCCCGACGGCACCTCCCGCGGATCCGACGGTCGCCTGCGACACGGCGGGCCCGGTGAAGTACGCGCTGGGTGCCGCCGCCCTCACCGGCCGCGACGTGACCAGCGCCAAGGCGTCGCTCGACGCGCAGACCGGCGCGTGGATCGTGAACCTCGAGTTCACCTCGGCGGGTGGCGCGAAGTTCGCACAGTTGACGGGCACGCTGTCGCAGCAACTCCCACCCGCCAACCTGCTCGGCATCCTGCTCGACCGCAAGGTGCTCTCCGCGCCGTCCGTCAGCTCGTCGATCACCGGCGGCAAGGTCCAGATCAGCGGAAATTTCACCCGGACGTCCGCCGAGGACCTGGCCGCCCAGATCAGCTCGGGGGCGCTGCCCGTCGACCTGAACGTCTCCGACGTCACCCGGATCCCCTCCTAAATCCCTAGGCCGGAAGGGTTTGTCTGGTGCGCGGTTCCGGCGCGGTGCGGCGCACGGCGGAGGATCGTCCTCGTACCGGGCGTACGCGGACGACTCCGACAACGCGGCGAAGTGCCGTGCCGGGCGTCGCGAACCGCTGAACCTTTCCGGCCAGAGCACCAGGGGGCCTCAGCGGCTCGGGTGCACCACCATCGCCGAGCCGCCGCCGCGGCGGGTCGTCTCGGCCGCGGCGAGCCAGCGGCCGTCGGGCAGCCGCTGGATGCCGGTGGCCGCGCCGATCTCCGGGTTGAGGGTGAAGACGTGGCCGAGCGCTTCGAGCTGCGTCCTGGTCGCGCTGGTGAACAGGGCCGGCTCGAGCTCGGTCGCCGCCGCGTTGCGCTGGCTGGCGCGCGGTGCGGCGATCGCGTCGACCAGCGGCAGCCCGCGGTCGACGTGCTCGGTGAGGACCTGCAGCACGGTGGTGATGATCGTGGAGCCGCCGGGCGAGCCGAGCGCGAACGCGGGGCAGCCGTCCTTCAGCACGATCGTCGGGGAGATCGAGGAGCGCGGGCGCTTGCCGGGGCCGGGCAGGTTCGGGTCGTGGACGGCCGGGTTGGCGGGCGCGAAGGAGAAGTCCGTCAGCTCGTTGTTGAGCAGGAAGCCGCGGCCGGGGACGACGATGCCGCTGCCGCCGGTCTGCTCGATGGTCAGGGTGTAGGAGACGACGTTGCCCCACTTGTCGGCGACGGTCAGGTGCGTGGTGTTCTCACCCTCGTACGTCGTCGGCGCGGCGGTGCCGGTGCCGCCGCAGGCGGCCGGGTGGCGCGGGTCGCCCGGTGCGAGCGGGCTGGTGAGCACCGCGTCGTCCTTGATGAGGCAGCCGCGCGAGTCCGCGAAGCGCTGCGAGAGCAGGCCGCCGGTCGGGACGTCCTCGAAGGCCGGGTCGCCGAGCCAGCGCCCGCGGTCGGCGAAGGCGATCCGGCTCGCCTCGATGTAGCGGTGCAGGTACTGGGCGTCGGTGGCCCGGCTCGGGGAGAGGCCGGCCCGCTCCATGATGTTGAGCGCCTCACCGACCGTCGTGCCGCCCGACGAGGACGGTGCGATCGAGTAGACGTCGTAGCCGCGGTAGGAGACCTGGGTGGGTGCCTGCCGTTTGGCCGCGTAGCCGCGCAGGTCCGCGGTGGTCAGGTCGCCGGGGCGCACCACCCGGGTGGCCTTCGGGTCGACCGGGGGCTTGCGGACCGTCTGGACGATGTCCGCGCCGATGTCCCCCTGGTAGATCGCGTCGACGCCCTTCCTGCCCAGCTCCTGGTAGGTGCGGGCCAGGTCCGGGTTGGTGAGCGTGGAGCCGACCACGGGCTCGGCCCCGTTCGGCAGGAAGATCTTCGCGGTGGCCGGGAAGTCCTGGAAGCGGGCCTTGTTCGCCGCGGTCTGCGAGCGGAAGGTCTCGTCGACGGTGAAGCCGTCGCGCGCGATCCGCTCGGCGGGCCTGAGCACCTGCGCCAGCGGGCGGCTGCCCCAGCTGTCGAGGGCGGTGGCCCAGGTGGCGGGGGTGCCGGGGGTGCCGACGCTCAGGCCGCTGGTGACCGCGTCGGCGAACGGCAGCGGTTTGCCGTTCTCCTGGAAGAGCGCCTCGGTGGCGCTCTTCGGCGCGGTCTCCCGGCCGTCGATGGTGAACACCTTGTGCAGTCGGGCGTTGTAGTAGACGAAGTACCCGCCGCCGCCGACGCCCGCCGAGTACGGCTCGGTCACGCCGAGCGCGGCCGCGGTGGCGACCGCCGCGTCCACGGCGTTGCCGCCCTGGCGGAGCACCTCGATCCCGGCCGCCGAGGCGTCCGCGTCCACGCTGGCGACCGCGCCTCCGTAGCCGGTCGCGACCGGCACCTTGGCCGGATTCGCCCGCAGCTCCCCAGGGGCCGACTGGGCGGGCGGGGCCGCCGCTCCGACCGTGACGACGGCGGCCGTGACGGCCAGCAGTGACAACCTCCGGGCGGCGGGGAGACGCATGCGGTTTCCTCCAGTCAAGGGCGGTCCGGGCAGCCTAACTTGGGTACCTCGCTTCCGTCAGGAGCGCGTTCGGTCGAACACCGCTACGATGCCCGGCCATGAGCGATGACGTCCGCAATCTCGTGCTGGGCCTGGCGGCCAGCGCCATCAGCGCGGCGCTGGGCTGGTTTGTCCGCACCTATGTGTGGCGCCGGAAGCTGCACCGCAAACAGCGTTTCTTCGGGCTGCCCGGGGGCTCGGAATGCCTCCTGGTGGTGCCGCGCGACCCCGGTTCCCGGGTGTGGAGCGTGGCCCGCCACGACGCGTTCGCGCTGCTGGAGCTGGCGGCTCTGATCAAGGAGTGCGGTGCGCACGCCGAGATCCTGCCGCACGACACGGCCTGGCAGGGCTTCGGGGCGCGCACCGAGTTCTGCGTGGGCGGGCCCGTCGCCAACCACCGGCTGGGGGCGCACCTGCGCTCGATGCTGCCGGGCATCGAGGTGAACACGGACGCCTCCCCCGGGCCCGACCAGGGCGCGTTCACCATCGACGGCGAGACCTACCGGATGGACAAGGGCGGCGTCGAGTACGTCCTGCTGGCCCGGCTGGCCGCCGTGCGGGACGCCGGCAACGACCGGCCGGTCTTCCTCTCCTCGGGCCAGCGCGGCGTCGCCAACCAGGCGGCCGTGCGGTACCTGGCCCGGCACCATGTACGGCTGGCGCGCAAGCACGGCATCGACGGCACGTTCTGCCTGCTGCTCAAGGTCGTCAACTCGCAGGCCTACGGTCCTGACGTCGTCGAGCTCGTCGCGGACGTGACACGAGCGGCGCAGACGGTTCCGGCCCCGGTCAGTCGGCCAGACCGATCACCAGCCACATGACGGCGCATCCCGCGACGGTGCACAGCAGCGTCGAGCGGGACGGGTGCGGGCTGTGCGCCTCGGGGAGGATGTCCGAGGTCGCCAGGTAGAGCAGGAACCCGGCGAAGAACCCGAGGTAGAGGCCGAGCGCGCCCGGCGGGATGGTGAAGGCGAGGGTGATCGCCGCGCCGACCACCGGGGCGATCGCGTCGCAGCCGAGCAGCACGAGGGCGCGGCCCCGGCCGTTCCCGTACAGCCGGGTGATCGTGTACGTGTTGAAGCCGTCGGCGAAGTCGTGCGCGATGACGGCGATGGCGACCACCAGGCCGACCGTGCTGCCGGCCTGGAACGCGGCGCCGATCGCGAATCCGTCCATCACACTGTGGCCGACGAGCGCCGACGCGGCCGTGAGCCCGATGCCCTTGACGGGTTCGCCGGGTGCGGCCGGCGCGGCGCCGTGGGTGTGGGTGTGCGCGGCGTACTCGCCCTCGTGGGCGCGGTGGATCGCCACCGACCGCTCGACGATGTGCAGGCTGAGGAAGCCCGCGACGAACATCAGCAACGCGGCGGGGACGCCGAAGACATGGTCGGCCTGCACGTCCAGCGCCTCGGGCAGCAGGTCGAAGCCGACCACGCCGAGCATCAGCCCCGCGGCGAGCCCCAATACCAGGTGGCGGCGGTCGCCGATGTGCTGCGCGACCAGGCCGCCGATCAGGGTCATGACGAACGCGCCGAAGGCCGTCAGCACCGCCATCCGCGTTCACCCGCCTCCGCCGCCGGCCGACCCGCCTCCGCCCATGATCGGCGAAGCGGACCGGCCGCGCGAGTCAGGGCGGGTCGGTACCGGCCATCACCGGCTCAGTGGTGGCGGCAGTGCGGGTCGATCCGGTCGAGCACGGCGACGGCCATGGCCTTCTCGCCCTTGGCGTTGGGGTGCGCGGGCGCGGCCGGGGAGGCCGGTACCAGGGGCTCGATCCAGCGGTCGGCGGGCGCCTTGCACATGTCGTGGCCGACGGTCGGCCGGTAGGTGTCGACATACTCGGCGTGCGCGGCCCCGGCCTGCCGGCGCAGCATCGCGTTGAGCCGCTGCTCGGTGTCCTTGAGGTACCCGAAGTCCTTGTCCGCGAAGGGGACGGCGGGACGGCAGCCGACGCCGTCGTCCGGCAGCAGGTCCGGGTACCCGACGACGACCACGCGGGCGTGCGGGGCGCGGGCCCGGACGGCGCGCAGCACGGCCGCGACTTTCGGAGCCGTCTGCTGGATGTTGAGGGTGAGCTGGTCGGTGCCGGACGCCCCGTAGTGCTTCTGACAGGGATTGCCGGTCGGGTCGGTGGCGCTCAGCGCGGCGCAGGTGCCGATGATCGGGCCGAAGCCGACGTCGTTGCCGCCGATCTGCAGCGTGACGAGGTCGGTGCCGCGGTTCAGCGCGTCGAGCTGCGGTCCGTTGGTGCCCTGCGGCTTCCACATCTCGGCGGTGGTGGCGCCGCCGCAGCTGACGTCCTTGACCGCCGTGAAGCGCTGGTCCTGGGCGACCAGCGACGGGTAGTTGTGGCTGGAGCGCGCGCAGTTGGCGTCCACCTGTTCGGGTATGCCGGGACCCGAGGTGTACGAGTCGCCGAGCGCCACGTAACTGACGCCGTGTCCGTGACCGGAGTGACCCGGCCGGCCCGAATGGGCGGAAGCCGGGGCGGCGATGCCCGCGGTGAGGGCCAGGGCCCCGCCGAGTGCGGCTGCTGCCAGGACGGTGGTGCGGGCCATCGGTACCCCCAGTGTCGACGGTGACGAGCATCAGATTCGGCGCGTACCGCGCCGGGTGTCAATGACCTTGACGAAAGATCGTCCGACGGACTCCCGTTCGATCTACTGCCCGGTAGCGCCGCCACCCGCCGCCACCTGCCCGGAGCGCCCTTCCGGGCTCTCGCGTACGCCGGGCCGCCCGAAGATCGTTACCCGCGCGTAACATGCCCGCCTATTACCGCCGGTAAGGCCGCGAGGTTACTCTCCAGTCACATTGCGTCCGGCCAGACAGGAGCAGTCATGAGAGCAACCACAGCGGGTGTCGTCGGCGCGGCACTGCTCGCCTCCACGGCATTCGGTCTGGCCCCGCTGGCCCAGGCCGCCCCGGCACCCGCGGCGGTCGCCGCGACCGCGCAGACGGCGTCGACCTTCCGCTTCGTCGACATTCCCGGCTCCGGCGGCATCACCCTGAAGGGCAACGTCTTCACCCCCGGCGGCTCCGACGGGTCGCAGCACTACCCCGTCGTCGTGCTCCCGAGCAGCTGGGCCATCAACGACCTGGAGTACATCGCCCAGGCCAGGCAGCTCGCCGACTCCGGGTATGTCGTCGTCAGCTACACCTCCCGCGGATTCTGGCTCTCCGGCGGGCAGATCGAGACCGCGGGACCGCCCGATGTCGCCGACGTCTCGAAGGTCATCGACTGGACGCTCGCCAACACCCCGGCCGACCCGGACCACATCGGCCTGGCGGGCGTCTCGTACGGCGCCGGCATCGGCCTGCTCGGCGCCGCGCACGACAGCCGCGTCAAGGCCGTCGTCGCGCTGAGCGGCTGGGCCGACCTCATCGACTCGATCTACCAGGGCCGCACCCCGCACCTCCAGGCCGCCGCCCTGCTCGGCGGCGCGGGCTACCTCACCGGCCGCCCGAGCCCCGAACTGCAGAAGATCCTCGGCAACTTCCTCACCGCGAACCTCGCCGCCGAGGACGAGATGATCGCCTGGGGCAAGCTCCGCTCCCCCGTCACCTACCTGGACCAGCTCAACGCCAACGGCACCGCGGTGATGCTCGCCAACGGCTGGGGGGACAGCCTCTTCCCGCCCAACCAGTACGCGAAGTTCTACGAGAAGCTGACCGGCCCCAAGCGCCTCGAGTTCCGGCCCGGCGACCACGCCACCGCCGAGGCGACCGGCCTGCTCGGCCTGCCCAACGACACCTGGACCAGCTCCAGGCGGTGGCTCGACCACTACCTCAAGGGCGTCGACAACGGCATCGACCAGGAGCAGCCGGTCCAGCTCAAGTCCCGTTCCACCGGCGCCTACGAGAGCTACGACAGCTGGGCCGCGGTCCCGTCCCGCACCACCACCCTCAAGCTCGGGGCCAAGGGGCTGCGCACCGGGGAGCTCGGCGGCGACGCCGGCTCCGGCTGGCGGACCACCATCGGCACCAACATCGACTCGGGCGCCGACGGCGGGATCATCTTCCTGTCCAGCCTGCTCGACCAGTTCGCCCAGGCCCCGCCCGTCGCGTCGATCCCGCTGCTGCCGCGCGCCTTCGCCACCGTCTGGCAGTCCGCCGCGTACGGCTCCGCCCAGCACGTCCGCGGCACCGCGACGCTGCACACCACGCTGACGCCCTCGGCCGCCAACGGGACCGTCATCGCGTACCTCTACGACGTCGACGCGCTGGGCATCGGCAAGCTGGTCACGCACGCGCCCTACACCTGGGTCGGACGCACCCCGGGGAAGGCCTTCACCATCGACCTCGACCTGCTCTCCACCGCCTACGACGTCCCGGCCGGCCACCGGCTGGCGCTGGTCGTCGACACCGTCGACCCGCTCTACATCGAGCAGAACCCGGCCTTCGCCACGGTCACCGTCTCGTCGCCGTCCGCCGACCCGTCCTGGCTGTCGGTCCCGCTGCACGACCGGTAGCCCGCGCGTCCATCCGTCGGATCGGCCGCCGCCGTCAGATCTGCTGGGGTGGCGTCGTCGTGACCGGTGCGGCCTTCGCCTTGGGGTTGTGCCGTTCACGGCGGGCCAGCCAGTTCGCGAACCACGACAGCAGCATGCACATCCCGATGTAGATCGGCGCGATCACCATCACGACCGGGATGAACGGCAGGTCGTAGTCGAGGTTGGTCGCGATGAGCTTGCCGTTGTAGAGGAACTCCTCGTAAGTGATGAGGTAGCCGAGCGAGGTGTCCTTCAGCGCCACCACCAGCTGGCTGATGATCGCCGGCAGCATCGCCCGGGCCGCCTGCGGCACCAGGATGTACGTCATCACCTGGGTCTTGCGCATCCCCAGCGCGTAGGCGGCCTCGCCCTGGCCGCGCGACACGGAGTTCACGCCGGTCCTGAAGACCTCCGCGAGCACCGAACCGTTGTAGAGCGTCAGGCCGATGATCAGCGCCATCATCGGCTCGATCTTGAGCGCGATGAAGATGAAGAAGATCATCACCAGCAGCGGCATCGCCCGGAAGAACTCCACCACCAGGGTGCTCACCCAGCGGATCGGCCGGTGGTCGGAGAGCCGACCGGCGGCGAAGACCGCACCGAAGGCGAGCGAGAGCAGCGCCGCCCAGATGAACGCCTTGAGGGTGTTGGCGAGCCCGGTCAGCAGCAGCCGCTGGATGCCCTGGTACTCGAACGGCACCCACTTGGTCGACTCGAACTGCCCGGTGTGGAACAGCATGTAGATGATCCAGCCGACCAGCGCCGCCAGCGCGGCCGTGGTGATCCACGCGTAGAGCCGGTGGCGCGCCAGCGCCTTCGGGCCCGGGACGTCGTAGAGCGCACTACTCATCGAGCGATCCCCATCTTCTTCTCCAGCACGTTGAAGAGCGCGCTGATCGACAGCGTGATGACCAGGTAGCCGACCGCGATCCAGATGAAGGACCAGATGATGCTGTAGCCCAGTTCGTTGAGCGGCTTGTAGGTGCCGAGCAGTTCGGTGACCGAGAAGGAGCCGGCGATCGCGGAGTTCTTGGCGAGCGCGATGAGCGTCGAGCCGATCGGGGAGATGACCGCGCGCCCCGCCTGCGGCAGCACCACCAGGTTCAGGGTCTGGATGAACGTCATGCCGAGGGTGCGGGCGGCCTCGCCCTGTCCCAGCGGCACGGTGTTGATGCCCGATCTGACCGCCTCGCAGATGAACGCCGAGGTGTAGGCGGCCAGTGCGACGACCGCGAAGGTGGTGAACGGCAGCCGCACCCCGAACCGCGGCAGCCCCAGCACCACCGCGAAGAAGAGCAGGGTCAGCGGGGTGTTGCGCAGCACGGTGACCCAGGTGGTGCCGAAGACGCGCAGCGCCTTGACCGGCGAGACCCGGAAGCCGGCGATGATCACACCGACGACCAGCGCCAGCACCCCGGCGTACAGCGTCAGTTCGAGGGTGCCGAGGAAACCCTTGCCGTAGAGGGAGAAGTTGTCGAGCAGTACGTTCATGTGCGGCGGCCCTCTCAGTACCGGTCGACGGCGGGCGGGGTGGGCGCCGGGACCCCGGACAGGCCGAGGGTCGCGTCGTACGCCTTCTTCCAGTCGCCGTTCTTCTCGTGGGCCACGATCGCGTCGTCGAGCGCGAGCCGCAGGGCGTTGTCGCTCCTGGACACGCCGACCCCGTAGGGCTCCTTGGAGAACGCCTTGCCGACGAGCTTCATCTCGTCGGGCGCCTTGGCCGCGTACCCCAGCAGGATCGAGTCGTCGGTGGTGACGGCGTCGACCTGGAAGGTCAGCAGGTTGTCCACGCAGACGGAGTAGGTGTCGTAGGTGACGGGGATCGCGTCGGGGTAGTCCGACTCGATGCGCTGGATCGGGGTGGAGCCGGCGGCCGAGCAGACCTTCCTGCCCTTCAGGTCCTGCGGCCCCTTGATGTCGTTCTCGTCCTTGCGCACCAGCAGGCTCTGGCCCGCGATGTAGTACGGGCCGGCGAAGCCGACCTGCTGCTTGCGCTTGTCGTTGATCGTGTACGTGCCGACGTAGTAGTCGATCTGCCCGTTGCCGAGCGCGGTCTCGCGGTTGGCGGAAGCCACCGACTTGAACTGGATCTGGTCGAGGCCGAAGCCGAGCGACGCGGCGAGCATCCGGGCGATCTCGACGTCGAAGCCGGCGTAGGTGCCGTTGGCCGGGTCGCGCTGACCGAGGTAGGGCTGGTCGTCCTTGACGCCGACGACGAGCTTGCCGCGCCGGTGGGCGGAGCTCCACGTCTTGGAGTCGGGGAGTGAGAACTCCCTGTCCACCTTGTACGTGGGCAGGTCGTCGGAACTGGGCCCCTTGGTGGGCGGGCTGCCCGGCTTGCCGCAGCCCGCCAGCAGGGGCCGCGGCCGCTGCGAGCAGCGCGATGTGCCTGGTAGTGCTTCGCATGGCCTGTCCCGGGTCGTCAGTGGTGGAGGATCTTGGACAGGAAGTCCTTGGCGCGCTCGCTGCGCGGCGCGGTGAAGAACTCCTCCGGGACCCGGTCCTCGACGATCAGGCCGTCGGCCATGAAGACGACGCGGTTGGCGGCGGAGCGGGCGAAGCCCATCTCATGGGTGACGACGACCATCGTCATGCCGTCCCGGGCGAGCTGCTGCATGACCTCCAGCACCTCGTTGATCATCTCCGGGTCGAGCGCGGAGGTCGGCTCGTCGAAGAGCAGCGCCTTGGGGTCCATGGCCAGCGCGCGGGCGATCGCCACCCGCTGCTGCTGCCCGCCGGACATCTGGGCGGGGTACTTGTCGGCGTGCGCCAGCAGGCCCACCCGGTCGAGCAGTTCCCGCGCGCGTTTGTCGGCGTCGGAACGGCTGTGGCCGCGTACCTTGATCGGCGCCAGCGCGACGTTCTGCAGCACCGTCTTGTGCGCGAAGAGGTTGAAGGACTGGAACACCATCCCGACGTCGGCGCGGAGCTTGGCCAGTTCCTTGCCCTCGGCGGGCAGCGGCTCTCCGTCGATCGTGATGGTGCCCGACTCGACGGGCTCCAGGCGGTTGATCGCCCGGCACAGCGTGGACTTGCCCGACCCCGAGGGACCGATGACCACCACGACCTCACCGCGGCCGATCGTCAGGTCGATGTCCCGCAGGACATGCAACTGCCCGAAGTGCTTGTTGACACCACTCAGGACGATCAGTGGTTCCATGCGCAGCCCAGCTCACTCTCACCACGTCGGACGGTGAACGAGTGGGCAACTTATCCCGCCACATCCCCATATCGCGCCGACACGCAGATCGCGGCCAATAAGCTGATTAGCCAGGTGTGCGGCTTTTGCCGGACACCTGGCCACCGCTGGGCAGTTGGGTCAGCCGCGGTCGTTCTCGAACGCGCTGGGCAGCGGGAAGCACGCTTCGAGGAACGGGGTGAGGACGGCGGTCTGCGCGTCCAGGTGACTGGCCGAGGAGACGGTGTCGTTGATGCAGAACACGTCGAGGCCGTCGCCGGCCAGCACCCGCCCCAGGCGCCGGGTGGCGTTGCGGTGCGAGAGGTCGATGTACTGGTACTCCAGCTGCGACGGCACCGCGCGGCCGGTGTGATAGCCGTAGTAGTGCGCCAGCGAGGACGCTATCGACACGTCGTCCTGGCTGCGGAACCTGGCGGCCGAGGTGGCGCTGTGCTCGCGGCTGTAGCGCTCCTCGATCTCGTCCAGCACCGTGCGGCGCAGCGCGTGCGGCACGTGCTTCATCTTCTGGATGAGCGTGGTGCCGAAGGTGCTCTCGATGATCCGGCGGTTGTTCTTCCCCGCCGAGGCGACCGGCGGATCCAGCGGGGAGCGGTCGCCGTGCGGGACCAGCGCCGACGAAGGGAAGTACTTGGTCAGGCCGTTCGAGTGGAAGAACGTGTTCGGTGTGAGGGGACGGCCGAGGAAGATGTCGTCGTTGAAGTAGAGGAAGTGCTCCGACAGCCCCTCTATGTGGTGCAGCTGCGATTCGATCGCATGCGAGTTGAACGTCGGGAGCTGCCGCGCGGCGTCACTGAAGATGTCCCGGTGGCTGATCACCTTCAGGCGCGGGTGCGCGGTGTTCAGCCAGGCGGGCGTCTGGTCGGCGGTGACCAGGTAGACGGTGCGGATCCAGGGCGCGTTGAGTTCGAGGGAGCGCAGCGAGTACCGCAGTTCGTCGCGGTTCAGGTAGCGGGCGTCGTTGTCGGCCTCTTCGTGCCGGTCGTCGGGCAGATCGCCCGAGTACTCGTCCCGCAGCCGCTTCCACGCCTTGTCGTCGCCGTCCACCCACGTGTACACGGCGTCGATGGGGAAGCGCACGTCGTCCGGGAGCGGGTGGGCGAACTCCTGCCGGGTGCGGACGACCTCCGCGCACGGCTGGTCCTGGGCGATGAGCCGGGTGAAGAGGGCGGCGGGCGCCTCGGCCACGGGTCCGTCGACGCTCACCTCGGCGGTGGCGCGGTTGGCGCGGGGCGCGTGCAGTTCGCCGTCCCGCTCCTCCCAGAACTCGACGTCGCAGCCGAACTCGTCGCCGAGGACGACGCCCCCCGAGAGATTGGTGTGGTACCAGGTCAGCCGGATCACCCGGGCCTGCGCCGTCTTGCGCCACGAACCCGGGCGGTGGGCCGGTTCGGAGAACCGCGGCGTGTCCGCGCCCGCCGGAACGGCGCCGACGTAACCGGGCAGCCGTCGGCAGAGGTCGGTGAGCACCCGCTGCGCCGCGGCGCGCTGCGCCGCGGGGATCGCGACGGCGGCGGCCAGGTCGTTCTTGCCGCGTACGCAGAAGTAGTCGATACCGGCGGCGCCGAGTGCGTCGGAGACGGCGCTCAGGTTCGAGGAGCGGGCCTGCAGCGGGGAGGGCGCCGCACTCGCGTAGGCCACCTTGATCTCGCCGCCGAAGGTGACGACCCGCCGGTCCGCACCCCGGAACAGCCCCGGCTTGGTGCGCACCGCGATGTCGGCCCGCAGCCGCTCCGCGCGGGACCGCAGGGCGGCGCCCGCGATGGCCTCCAGGAGTTGGGTGCGCACATCGTGCGAGATCCGGTCGGCCAGCGCCTTGCGGGCCGCCACGGGCATGGCCCTGCGGTAGGCACGGACCAGCTTCGACGCTTCGGGGTTTCTCTTCACCAGATCCGGCACTCCGGGTCCCGCGACAGGGGTCGCCGAGGATATTTCGGGCGCGTCGGACCGGTCACCGCTGGACATAGAGAAATCCCCCCGCGAACGAGCGTTGGTGCTGTCCGGGAATGCGTCCGCAGTTGGGGGACGACCCCCATTGCTGGATGGCCGTTCTGCGACGACATCGCCCGGTTCATGCATGGACTGATTTTCTTACCATGTTCTCATCCACCCGTGCCAGGTGAATACCATGTGTCGATCGGTTGGCCGACGCGTCACAGCGCGAGCGCGAACCACACCCCAGACGGCGCTACTTTCACGCGAGGCAACCATCAGCACTTCACCCGGTGTGAGAGTCCGAACCGACTCGATCGGCTCCATGCCTTCCACCTCGACTCCTCCCAAGCGCGGCCGCATAGCCATCCTTGACGGGCTGCGGTTCGTGGCCGCCCTCATGGTGGTCGGGTACCACTACACGGCCCTCGGCCGTGGCTGGGACCAACCGGTTCAGACGCTGTTTCCTCACGTTTACCTGCCCGCATCGTACGGCTGGCTCGGCGTCTACCTGTTCTTCCTCATCAGCGGATTCGTGATCTGCCTGAGTTGCTGGGGCCGGTCGCTGGGCGATTTCTTCACTTCTCGGGTCATCCGTCTCTTCCCGGCATTCTGGTTCGCCGTGATATGCACCACACTGGTGCTGACCTTCGTCCACGGCCAATATCACCGGCTCACGTACACAGAGCTCATGTCGAACCTGACGATGCTGCAGGAACCCTTGGGAGTGCGGTCCGTCGACGGCGTGTACTGGACGCTCTGGGTCGAAATGCGCTTCTATCTGCTTTTCGCCCTGGTGGTCTGGAAAGGCGTCACCTACCGGCGCGTGGTGGCTTTCTGCTGTGTGTGGGCCGCGGCCGCGGTGTGCGCGTCCGGGCTCGACGACCCGGTCATCGACCTGGTCGTCATGCCGGACACCTGCTGGTACTTCATCGGCGGTATCAGCTTCTTCCTGATGTGGAAGTTCCGCCCCACACCGCTGCTCTGGGGCATCGCCGGGCTGAGCTTCCTCGCCGCCCAGCACTCGCTGCTGATCGCGGCGACGAGAGCCGAAGTCCACATGGGACACCACATCGCGATGTGGCCGGTGGTGCTGCTCCTCCTGGTCTTCTACGTGCTGATGGCCGGCGCGGCCCTCGGCTGGTTCTCCCGCATCAACTGGCGCTGGCTGCCGGTGGCGGGATCACTCACCTACCCGCTCTACCTGCTGCACCAGTACATCGGGTGGAATGTGATCACCCAGCTCCAGCACCGGGTTCCGCCGCACGTCCTGGTCCTGTCCCTGGCCGTGACGATGCTGTTCGCCGCCTGGTGCGTGCAGCAGTTCGTCGAGCGTCCGGTGTCCAAACGCCTGCGCGCGGCGCTGTCCCGCTCGTTCGCCGACATAAGAGTCTTCTCACACGAGGCAACCCCAAACGTCTCTCGACCCTCAAGTCAGGTGACCTCCGGAGTTCACCCGGACGTCACAGCCGGATCGATCCGGCTGGAAACCTCTGTCCACGCCGGACCGGGGTCCCTGCCGCCCGGCAACGCCAGGTGAAGTGACTTCCGTCCGACCCAGGTCGGCCCCCCCGGGGGGGTGGGCCGACCTGGCTGTGACAGTCATACGAGGAGACAGCACGTGCAGCGTTGGGGGCGTCGTCGGGTTCTGACCACGACAGCCGCGGCAGGACTGCTCGCCGGCGGCGGGGGTCTGTTCCAGGCACTCCGGGGTCAGGTCGGGTCGGACGTGCGGCAGGGGCCGGTCCAGGGTCTCGGGGCGACGGCGACCGCGAAGCCGGCCGCCGTCGCCGAACCGGCGGCCCGGCTGATGCACATCTGTGCGCATCCCGACGACGACCTCTACTTCATGAACCCGGACCTGCAGCTCTTCCTGAACGGCGGGGCCACGGTCACCAGCATCTACCTGGCCGCCGGCGAGGCCGACGGCCGCAACGCGGACATCCGCGACAAGAACCGGAAGCAGGTCCGGGTCGACTTCTCCGCCTACAGCGAGGCGCGGGAAAACGGCCTGCGGGCCGCCTACGCCCTGCTGGCCACCGGGGACCGGCACTCCCCCTGGCACCGTGAAGCGGTCCGTGTCTCCGACCGGGTCGTCGTCGAACGGGACACCCTGACCGCCAACCCGCGGATCAACCTCTACTTCCTCAACAGCCGGATCGTCCCGGCGGTGCGCGCCGGGCTGCTGCACAAGGCCCAGGAGCCCCGCCGGCTACGCCAGGTCTGGATCCGGGAGGACGCCACCGTGCCGTCGCTGACCGCCTCGGACTCCCCGGTCCAGGAGAAGCAGGAGTGGAACCGCCAGGACATCCTGGACACCTTGGGAACCCTGCTGCGCCACCACCGGCCGACCGTCGTGCACACGATGGACCCCGACCCCGAGCACCTCACCTGGTCCGCGAAGAACGGAATCGCCTCCAGCGACCACCAGGACCACACCGCCACCGCCCAATTCGCCCTCGCCGCGCTGCGCGCCTATCAGGAGGACGGCGGCAGCCCGCCGGTGATCGAGCACTTCCGCGCGTACGCCAACAAGCTCTGGCCGGGGAACCTCAGCAAGGCGGCCTACGCGGAGAAACTCCGGGTGCTGGGCGTCTACGGCGGCGCGGTCCCCGACTGCGTGCACGGGATGTGCGGCGACCAGCAGGTCGCCGACGGTGCGGTGACCCGCCGGTACGGCCGCAGCACCTGGCTTCGGCACCAGCCCTCCGCCTGGATGCACCAGGAGAAGGACGGGCGGCTCACGGCCTACACGGTCATCGGCGGACGCGTCGCGGTGCACAGCCAGCGCGAGCGCGGCGGCGCCCGGTGGTCCGGTCCCGTGTACCTGCCCGGGTGGGACATGACCCCGGGGCTCGCCACGGCGCAGGACTCCCGGGGCAACACCCACCTGGTAGGCCTGCGGCGGACGGCTTTGCTCCGGGGCACCGTCCTGGTGGAGGTCGTGTACGCGGTCCGCACCCCGGACGGGAAGTGCGGCCCCTGGCAGACGCTGGGCAACCCCCAGTCCCTGACCCGTGACTGGGAGCGGATGCGCGAGGTGGGCGTGCCCGCCGCCGCGATCGACGGCTCCGGCGTCCTGCACGTCTTCGTCCGCAACTTCGGCCGCGGTGTGAGTCGTATCACCGTGCCCGTCGCCGGCGGGGGATCGGCGAGCGACTGGAAGGACATGGGCGGCGCGAACGTCCAGGACGCGCTCACCGCGCTGACCACACGGAGCGGCAGGATCGAGCTCTTCGCCCCCTCGCGGTCCGGCATCCTGCGCTGGCACCAGCCCCGGCCGGGCGCCGAGCTCGTCCTGGACACCTCCCTGCGGGCGGCGGCCCCGGCCAGCCCCGTCACGGCCGTCGAGACCGCCCCGGAGCGGATCACGCTCTTCTACCGGCAGCCGGGTACCGCCCACATCATGTCGCTGTCCCCGGCCGCCGACGGCAGCTGGCCGGCGACCCCGACGGACCTCGGCGGGCACGACGGCACGGGCCCGGTGGCGGCCCTGCGCAGCGGCACCGACGTGATCCTTTTCCATCGAAACGGCCGTGGTACCGTCTCGTGGAGAGGCTCCGTCCGCAGCGGTTCGGACTGGACCGACTCCGGCCACCTGGTACTGCACGCACCGGCCGCCGCCCTGGACGCCAACGGCCGGGCGGTGCTGGCCGTGATCGGCGCTGACGGGCGGCTGTCCCTGACCCAGCAGACGGGTCCGACTGCCGGACGCGGATTCGACACATGGAGAACGTTGTGACCCGCCGCGTCCACGCACTGAAGGTGGTCGGCCGCTCGGCCCGCATCGCCTGGAACAAATCCCCGCTCGCCGGCCGTCGTGCCGCTGTCCAGCGCCGGGTCCTGATCGGATTCACCGAAGGCAGCCGCACCCTCGTCCACTCGGTGCGCGCGCCGCTCAGCATGGGCAACGCCGTCGAGGTGGAGTACGCGGCCGTCCTCGACGGGCACACCCTCAACCTGCGGGCCGTCCTGCCGGCCTCCGCCCGGCTCTCCGAACACGCCGAGCTGCTGCTGGAGTCCGGCGGCGTCCGGCTGACCGCCGGCGCCGCACTGCGCACCGGCGAGGGCGGCGCTCCTGAGCTCACCGCCGCCGTCCTGCTGGGCGCCGCGCTGGGCGGAGTGCCGCTCGACCAGGGCCGCTGGCGGCTGTCCGTCGCCCTGACCGGCCCCGACGGAACGACGGCCCGGCTCCCGCTGCTCGGCCCCGGCCGGCCCGTCGCGGTCGCCGGACCCGCCGGCCGGTATCCGGTGTGCCCGCGTACCGGGATCCGTTACCGCACCGGTCTGACGTCGACCGGCCAGCTCCAGATCAACGTCTCGGCACCGGCCCCCGCCGTCGAAGTGGTGCGGGTCAGGACCGGACTCAGCCGGCTGACCGTGGACTTCACAGGCCTCGCGGGCCTGCCGGAGCCCGTCCAGGTGCAGTTCACCCACGGACGCGAACGGCTGCTCCGGCCCGCCGCGCCGGTCCCCGGCCACGAACACCTGCTGCGTGTCGAGGTCCCGCTGCGCGAGATCGTCGCGAAGGGCGGGTCCCGCGTCTGGGAGCTGTCCCTGGCCGACGGCGGCAAAGGCAGCCGCTCGTCCTTCCGCAGGCGCACGCACGACCTGCGGACTCCGGGGCGGGTACTGACCCCCGCCCGGGTGTCCGCGCTGGCCCCGAACGGCCGGATCTTCTACGTGCAGGCCCGCTACGCCCGCGGTGGCGTACTGCGTCTGACGTGTGCCCCAGCCCCGGGCCTCGTCGCCCCGAACCCCTCCCCGACTGGACGACTCTCTTGAAGATCACCTTTCTCCTCACCACCGCTGACGCGATGGGAGGTACCGAGAGGGCCGTGTTCCTCCTCGCGGACCTCCTCGCCGAGAAGCACCAGGTCGAGGTCCTCAGTGTCTTCAAGACGAAGGACCGCACGTTCTTCGCCCACAGCGACCGGGTCCTGGTCCGCTACCTGGTGGACAACACCGGTTCGGCGCCCCGTCCGGTACGGGAGAGCGGAAGTCCGCAGAGCCTGTTCACCAGCCTGGCCAAGCTCCCGTCCGAGGTGGTGGACCCGTCCTGGGAGCCGATCTTCAACCGGCTCTCCGACGCCGAACTCCGTGCCGAACTCGGCGACATCAGCGCCGATGTCATCATCACGTCGACGCCGGCGCTCCTCGCCGTGGCCGTACTCCTGGCTCCGGACCGGGTCATCAAGCTCGCGCAGGAGCACCGGGTCGCGGAGCTGCGCGGCGTCAGCGGCGGCCCGCTGCTGCCGCTCACCCCGTATCTCGACGCCATGGTCACCCTGACCGAACCGACCCGTACCTGGTTCGAGGAGTCCCTGGGCGCACTCGCTCCCGAGCTGGCCGTCATACCCAATCCGTTGCCGGAGGGTTTCCGCCCGCAGTCCACGTGCCAGACCCGGACCGTGGTCATCGCCGGCCGGCTCGTTCCCGAGAAGCAGGTGGACCACGCGGTCCGCGCCTTCGCCACGATCGCCGACCGGCACCCCGAGTGGTCGCTGCGGGTACTGGGGACAGGTCCGCAGAGCAGGCAACTCAGGCAGCTCGCCGGGCAGTTGGGCATCGGTGACCAGGTCCAGTTCGTCGGCAGCACCGCCGACATGCCGGAGGAGTTCGCCAAGGCCGGTCTCTGCCTCCTGACGTCCCGCAACGAGGCCTTCGGCCTCGTCCTGGTGGAAGCGCTCAGCGCCGGCGTGCCCGTGGTGTCGTACGACTGCCCGAACGGTCCGGCGGCGATCGTCACCCACGGCGTGGACGGCACCCTCGTACCGCTCGACGACCTCGACGGGCTGGCCACCGCACTGGACGATCTGATGTCGGACGACGCCAAGCGGCAGTCCTTCGGTGCCGCCGGTGCACGGAACGTGCGGCGTTTCGCGCCGGAAGTGATCGCGGGGCAGTGGCTGACGCTGCTGGACCGGCTGGAGTCGGAACGCGCCTCGGGCCTGCGGGCCACCCGGCGCGCGGAGCGTCAGCTGAACCTCGTGACGTCCGCCGCGGGTGGCGGTGCCGCCGCCGCCGTGCTCCCGGTCCGCACCAACGGGAACATGCTCGACCAGAAGGCCCACGAGGTCCGGATCGAGGCCCTCCACGGAGGTTCCGTGGTGCGCCTCGGCGGCCAGATCTGCCTGGTCGACGACGAGCGGTTCGCCTTCGAGGTGATCCAGGCCAACCTCGACCTGGCGGTCGACGTCCTGGACGACCTGGGCATCCCGTACACCCTGACCAGGACCACCCTGCTGCGCACGAGCATCGCGGTGCACGCGCGGCACCGCCCCAAGTTCCTGGCGGCGCTCCACGACCGCTACCGCGACCGCCCGGTATACGGCGCCCTGCTCAACGAACGCGCCAAGGTGACCTCGACCGTCCTCGCGGCCCTGCTCGGTGACGAGCCCGCCTCGGCGGCCCCCGGCCTGCGTCTGTACCAGCCGGTGGTCACCACCTCCCGCACCGTGCTCCTCGGCCAGGTCTACGGCTGCACGGTGGCGTTCTGGGAAGAGGAGGAGCTCCCCGAAACCGGGGAGACCGCGCCCGACGTGAAGATCGTCGGCGGAACCGTCTTCGGTCCCGCGCTGCCCCGTGCGGCTTTCGATCGTCCCGCCGTCCGCGAGGTGGGAGGGCGCAGGTACGACTCGATCGAGGCGTTCTCCGGCATCCTGCCCGACGACATCGACTTCCCCGTCGACGCCGTCTACACCTGGGTCGACGGCAGCGACCCGGTCTGGGCCGAGAGCCGGGACCGGGTCCTGAAGGAGCACGGGTTGGAGCCGAAGGGCTCCGCCACGGACAACGCCCGGTTCCGCAGCCGTGACGAACTGCGCTACTCGCTGCGGTCCCTGGACATGCACGCGCCCTGGATCCGCACCATCTACCTGGTGACCGACGATCAGGTACCCGGCTGGCTGGACACGTCGCACACCCGGGTCAAGATCGTCAGCCACCGGGAGATATTCGGCGACACCGGCCGACTGCCCTCCTTCAACTCGCATGCCATCGAGAGCCGGCTGCACCGGATCGAGGGCCTTTCCGAGCAGTTCCTCTACATGAACGACGACGTGTTCTTCGGACGCACCGTCACGCCCGAACTCTTCTTCACCGGCACCGGGCTGCCGAAGTTCTTCCGTTCGCCGACCGCGCTGCCGCCGGGTGGCGGTGGCGAGGCGGACCTCGCCTTCGCCGCCGCGGTGAACAACCGGAACCTCATCGAGCGGGAGTTCGGCCGCACCGTCGCCAACACCTTCCTCCACACCCCGCACGCGCTCAGCCGCAGTCTGCTGGCGGAGATCGACGAGCGGTACTCCGAGGAGACGGCCAGGACCGCGGCCGCGCAGCTGCGCAGCTCCACCGACCTGGCCATCCCGTCCTCGCTGCACCACACTCTCGGCCTCGTCACGAACCGGGCCGTGCCGGGTTCCATCGCCTCCGGCTTCGTCAACCTCGGCCTGCGGGAGCAGCACCCCAAGCTGAGCCGGATGCTCGGGCTGCGCGCCCAGGACGTCTTCTGCCTGAACGACTACCACGGTGGCGATGTCAGCGAGGAGGAGCAGGCGGACGTCATCGCGATGTTCCTGGCGAGCTACTTCCCGGCGGCCAGTCAGTTCGAGACGGGGAGCGCCCGTAACCGGCGCCACCACGACGCGCAGGGGAAGTAGCGCGCAGGGGCGGAAACGCCATGGCCTCGTTCGTGCTCGGAGCCACCCGGACGCGCCACCGACCGTAACCGGCGGTGCGCGTCCGGGTGGCACGAGCGGGTCGGTCAGCCCAGGACCCGGTTGACCAGGGTGTCACGTTCCGTCTGCGGGATGGCGGTCCAGCGGGTGCCGCGGATCGCGCCTTCGAGGGCGAGCAGGGTGTGCGTGCAGGCATCCTCGGGGAGGTCGTCGCGGATCTTTTCGAAGGCCCGGCCGGCGCCGAGCCGGCGCAGTTCGCCGGCGTCCTCGACGCCGCCGCGGCGCAATCGGTCGGCAAGGATTGCTCCGATGTTCGGCATCTGCTGCAGGGAGTCCACGTCGCGCCTCCGGTACCGATCTGATCAACTGGTGCGTTTCCGACATCATGCACCGTACGGCCGGGCGCGGAGGCGTCATTGCGCGCCGGACACGCCTGCCCGCCGTCGCGGCGGCGGTGCCGCGGTCCATCAGTTCGGGTGACGGCGGGCCGTCAGGTCTCGGACGCCTCGGCGAGTGTCTGGGACAGCTCGGGCGTGCCGCTCTCGGCCCATTCGTGCCCGATCCCGACCACGTCGATCTCCCGGCCCGACTCCAGCCTGACCACCGGCAGGCCGTTCGGCCACACCTGCCAGACGGCTCCGGGCACCGTGCGGACGATGACGCTCCCGAGGTAGAGACCCGCGTCGTTGCCGAGCCAGGGCAGCGCCTCCGGGTCGTCACGCCACTGCGGGACCAGCTGGTCCAGAGCCGTCAACGAGCCCGGGGAGTCGTCGAGTTCGACCCCGGCGTCCTGTGCCTGGGCGCGCAGCAGATCGCACTCGGCCAGCAACTCGGCGACGCCCGCCCCGTCCGGGTCGCCGCCGTGCGCCGCGGCCCCGCGCGCCTCCGGGTGCCGCTTGTGCCACTTGTCCAGGAAGGGGATGTTCATACGGCTCAGCGTCGCACCCGGGGCGGTCCGACTTCTACAGGCGCGCTCGTCCCGCGGGTGTGCGGGGACGGCGGGTCAGCAGCCGATCGCATACACCTTGCGCAGGGTCTCGTGCACCGTCCAGGTCGTCCGGTCCCCCTCGCGCAGGACGCAGACAACGCCGGGACCGAGTTCGAGCGTGTCGCCGCCCGCCACCTCGACGGTGGCCCGGCCGCTGACGACCACGAACATCTCGTCGGCCTCGGTGTCGGTGACCACGCCCGGGGTGATCTGCCAGATCCCCCGCAGCCGCGTGCCGTCGGCCGACTCCCAGAGCACCTTGCCGGTGACCTCGGGCGCGCCGGACACGATCTGGGCCGGATCGAGCGGCTCGGGCTCCAGCACGGCGTCGGGAACGCGGACGGCGAAGCTGGCGGAGGGCAGGTCAACGGTGCTCATGAGCGCCGAGCGTACGGGGCGGCGCGCGGGCCGGGGAACGACAGGTTGTATACGGTCCCGCGGCCGGCCGTACGCCTCGTAAACACGTCCGGCGAACGGCCGCGGGCCGCCCCGGGCCGCCGCGGTCAGACCGTGAGGTCGACGACGACCGGGGCGTGGTCGGAGGCGCCCTTGCCCTTGCGCTCCTCGCGGTCGACGTACGAGTCGCCGACCGCCTTGGCGAAGGCCTCGTTGCCGTAGACCAGGTCGATGCGCATGCCCCGGTTCTTGGGGAAGCCCAGCTGGCGGTAGTCCCAGTAGGTGTACGGGCGGTCGTACTTGAGCGGACGCGGCACCACGTCGGTCAGGCCCGCCGCGCGCAGGGCGGCCAGGGCGGCGCGCTCCTCGGGGGGTGACGTGGGTGGCGCCCTCGAAGAGCGACAGGTCCCACACGTCCTCGTCGTTGGGCGCGACGTTGAAGTCGCCGAGCACCGCGAAGGGCCGCGGACCTGCGGCGTCCTCGGCGACCGCGGCACGCAGCGCCTCGAACCACTCCAGCTTGTACGCGAAGTGCGCGTGCCCGACCTCGCGGCCGTTGGGCACGTACACCGACCAGACGCGGACCGGTCCGCAGGTGGCGGAGACCGAGCGGGGCTCGAGCACGCCCTCGTACTCCGGCCCGCCGGGGAGCCCGGTCACCACGTCCTCCAGGCCGACCTTCGACAGCAGCGCCACGCCGTTCCACCTGCCGGTGGCGTTGACGGCAGCCTCGTAGCCGAGCTCGCGCAGCTCGTCGAAGGGGAACTGCTCCAGCGAGCACTTGGTCTCCTGGAGGCACAGCACGTCCGTGCCGGTGCTCTCCAGCCAGGCGAGCAGGCGCGGCAGGCGGGCGGTGATCGAGTTGACGTTCCAGGTGGCGATGCGCATGGATCCGAATCTACCGCCCGCCACCGACAACCGCCCCGGGCTGCCCCGAGGCGGTGTGCCCCACCTCGTGCCGTCAGCCCAGTTCGACGGATTCGCCCGGGGCCAGCCGCTGGTGCTCGGCGCCGCCGACACCGGGGCCGTCGGGACCGAGCATCCTGCCGTAGACCATGAACGCGATGTCCGTGAGCAGCCCGTCGTGGACGTCGAAGGCGCGCTGCGGCTTCACCTCACGGAGGTAGTCGACGACCTCGGACAGCTTGCTCCAGGGGGCCTGCAGCGGTAGCAGCAGGGTGTCGACGGGACGGTCGGGAACCGTCAGGGCGTCACCGGGGTGGAAGACCGAACCGTCGACGACGTACCCCTGGTTGGCGATCCGCGGGATGTCGGGGTGGATCACGGCGTGCAGTTGCCCGTGCACCTCGATGTCGAACCCCGCCGCGGTGAAGGTGTCGCCCTCGCCGACGGTGTGCACCCGGCCGGGGAAGGCGGCCGACACCTGGTCGGCCACGCTCTTGAGGGTCCAGACCTGGGCGGCCGGATTGGCGTCCAGCGCCAGGCGCAGCCGGTCCTCGTTGAAGTGGTCGATGTGCTCGTGGGTGATGAGGATCGCCTCGGCGCCGACCGCCGCGTCCTCCTCCGTGAAGGCACCGGGATCGATGACGAGAACCTGCCCGTCCTTCTCCAGCCTGACGCAGGCGTGGCCCTTCTTGGTCAGCTTCACTGTTGCTCCTCGGAACGTGGTCAGCGATATCGACGTGCACCGGGTCGTACGGGACCCATCATCGCGGAGGATCGCCGGCGGGACCGCCGACGGACGTCTCCTCCTGGATCACCCGCTGCGCGACCGCGAAGGCGGCGTTCGCCGCCGGGACCCCGCAGTAGACGGCCGTGTGCAGCAGCGTCTCCTTGATCTCGGCGGGGGTGAGGCCGTTGCGCAGCGCGGCGCGGGTGTGGACGGCGAGCTCGTCGAGATGCCCGCCGGCGGTCAGCGCCGTGAGCGTGATGACGCTGCGGACGCCGCGGTCCAGGCCGGGGCGCGCCCACACCTCGCCCCAGGCGTAGCGGGTGGCGAAGTCCTGGAACTCCCCGGTGAAGTCGTCCGCCCCCGCGGCGGCCCGGTCGACGTGCGCGTCGCCCAGAACCTCCCGGCGGATCCGCAGGCCCTCGTCGTACGGGTCCGCGCGGCCCGTCGGCACCGCGGCCGGCTGTTCTGCGGCCGGCGGTGCGGGCGGGGCCTGGAGCACGGCGGTGGTGGAGGCGGTGGCGGGCTCGTTCCAGGCGGCGCCGAAGTGCCGCGCCAGCAGGTCGCCAACGGCGCCGGGCTGCTCGACCGGGGTCAGGTGGGAGGCGGCGGGCACCACGGCGAGTTTCGCGTCCGGTATCCCGGCGACCAGCACGCGGGCGTCGGCCGGCGGCGTCGCGGGGTCGTCCGCGCCGGCCACCACGAGCGTCGGGACGGTGATCCACCCCAGCTCGTCGCGCACGTCGTGTGCCGCCAGCGCCTCGCAGGCGGCGATGTAGCACTCCACGTCGGTGGTGCGCACCATCTGCACGGCCCACTCGACGATGGCGCCCTGGGCGGCCCGGTAGCCGGGAGTGAACCACTGCTCGGGCACGGTGTGGGCGAACTGCCCGAGGCCGTTGGCCCGGACGACGACACCGCGCTGCCGCCAGGCGTCGGCGGTGCCGTGGCGGGCGGCGGCGGAGACGAGCGCCAGCGCCGCGACCCGGTCGGGACGCGCCAGCGCGATCCGGACGCCGACGGCCGCGCCCAGCGAGCACCCCGCGTAGCCGAACCGGTCGATGCCGAGGACGTCGAGGGTGGCGAGCAGCCGGTCCGCCAGATCGGCGACCGAGGTCGCGGGCTCGGCGGGCGCGCCGCCGTGGCCGGGCAGGTCGTAGCGCAGCACCTGCCAGTGGCGGGTCAGCTCGGGCAGCTGGCGGTCCCACATGTGCCAGGTGGTGCCGAGGGCGGGTCCCAGGATCAGGACGGGAGCTTGTTCCGGCCCGTCCAGGCGGTATTGCAGGGTCTTAGCCATCGTCTCGCTCACCCGCTCACGCTCCCACATCTCACAATTTCTCACGGGAGGGGGTCGGGGAGCTCGCCAAACCTCCCCATGCATCCGCTGCCGGACGAAGGTCCTCCACGTCCGGCTTCACATACCAGCGCTGCGTCGTCCTGACGTTTGTATGGCCCGCCCACAGGGCGAGGAGGTGGTCCGGCACCCCGTTGTTGGCGAGGCAGGTGAAGCAACTCGCCCGCGCATCGTACAAGCGGACCCTCCGCAGCCCGTTCTCAGCCAACGGGCCGCACGCGCCGATCTGGTAGCGCTACGGCCACGATGCACGGACCGCGCCCGCAGGGACGGCTCCGGGGCCGTCCGTGCGGGCGCGTGGCAGGGGCGCGGATCAGGTCAGTTGGACCGCCGCCGGGATATCACCTCCCGCCGCCGCGTCGGCCGGCGGCAGCGCCGTTGCGTAGACGCGGACGTCGCTCACCTGACCGTTGGCGTACTCCACGGAGGAGCCCCCCGCAACGCCCCGGCCGATTTGTAGGGGTCCAGTGGCGTTCCAGGCGGTGCCGGTGTAAGTCCGGGTGCCGGCGAGGCGGCCGTCGATGTAGATGCTGAGCTGCTTGACCGTGGCGTCGTACACCCCGACCAGATGCGTCCAGTGGCCGACGGTGGCGCCGGTGCCGTAGACGGCCTGGTACGACGTCGGGGTGGCGTCGCTGGTATGCCGGCCGAAGGCCCAGGTGTGGGCTCCGGAGGAGTAGTAGAGCTGGAATCCGGTGCCGAGGTTGTCGCCCGCGGCCTGTGAGACGAAGTCGGAGTTCGCCGCGGTGGAGTTGAGCTTCACCCAGGCGGAGACCGTGTAGCTGCCCGAGGTGTCGACGGCGGGGCCGGTGGTGGCGCCGTAGCCGGTGGTGCCGGACAGGGACAGCACCTTGCCGCGAACCGGGTCGACGGCCCAGCTGTAGGCCCCGGTGAAGCCGGTGTTCAGTCCGGTGGTGCACTCCGGATCCCTTGCTCCGGCGCAGTCGGCGGCGATGGCGCCACTGCCCTCGTTGAGTTGCCAGCTGTGGTCGGCGGTGTCGGTGACCGAGCCGAGCGAGACGGGCGCCGCAGCGAAGTGCGCCAGGGTGCCGCTGGGGGCGGCGCCGACGTACTCGTTCAACTGGCCCGCGCGGTCGACGGCGTAGAGCTCGGGGTTGCCGTCGCTGGGACCGGCCGGGCTGTTGATGTCGCCCGGCGAGGCGACGACCGGGTCGTCCTTGGCTGTCAGCGACAGGCCGAGGTCGGTCTGCTCGGTGCCGGACGCCAGCGCAGCACTGCTCCCGCTGTTCCAGTTCTGGCCGGACGCACCGCACGTGTAGAGGATCTGCTGGGTGTTGGGCGCGGGGTTGGCGGCCGGATCGGCCAGGCACCGGGCGGCGCTGGTGTTCATCAGGCCGCCGGTGGCGGTCGGCGCCCACTTCTGGATCGCCGAGCCGTCGCAGGTGTCGATGACGACCGGCGTGTCCTGCGCGGTCGCGGCGTTCTGGGTGGACAGGCACTTGCCCAGCACCCGGACGGTGCCGTCGGACCGCAGGGTGAACTCCTGCTCCGCGTGGCCGTTGCAGCCCCACACGATGACCACGGTGCCGTCGGCGGTCCGGGCCGCGGGCGAGGCCAGGCAGAGCTTGCCGCCGCCGGTGGCGGCGATCGCGGAGGTGAGCGGAGTGCGGGTCGGCGCGTGCAGCAGCGGAGGCAGGCCGCTGACCGGATCAACCGTCAACGGATAGCTGTAGACAGTGCCCGAGTTGTCGTCACGCGTCCACAGCACGGGCGTGCCCGCAACCGAGCCGGGCCCGATCAGGGTCTGTCCCGTCCAGTCGCCGTCGCCGAGCAGAACAGGGTTCTTCAGATGAAGACCACCGTCGGTCTGGTAGATCCATAGCTCCTTGTGCTCAACGGTGACGACTGCCGGGTAGCCGTTGGTGTTGGCATAGACATTGCCGGGTGCGACGATCTGACTGATGCTCCAGCCGGCGGAGTCGTAGTCGGTGCTGCGGCAGCGGGAGGCATCGGAGACGATGTCGGCGGTCGCGCACGGGTCCTTGGGGATGACGTCGAAGCGCTTGCCGACGTAGCCGCCCAACGTCGACCACGGGCTCAGCGGGAAGCCGGTGTCGCTCACCGGGTCCAGATCGTTCTTCACGACGTAGAACGCGTGACTGTTCTTGTTGTAGGCCAAGAGGTCGTCAACGTCCGAGCCATGCAGGTTGCCGCGGTGCGCGACGAGGTAATTGTTCCACCCGGTCCCGTCGGGCGAGTCGGCGGCGGTGGAGACGGTCACCGGACCGGTGACGGCTGGCGGAGTCCCCTGGACCGGGCCGCTCTGGGCTGCGCCGGGGCTCTGGGCCGGGTCCTGGTCACCTGGGATGACGTCCAGGTCCCCCGTCTTCGTGGTGGCGAGCAGATCGGGTATCTGGTCGCCTGTGATGTCGCCCGGTTTGATCGACGAACCCGGGTTCCATGGCACCGTGTAGGTGTAACCGGCCGGTGCGGTACTGGGGTTACCGGCCGCGTCGACCCCGGCGACGTACAGAGTGTGCACACCCCAGCTGGTTACCGGCACGGTCAGGCTCGCCGTGCCGGTCCCGGTGCCGCTCGGGGTCGCACCGGTCAGGTCTGCCACCGTGCCGCTGGCCGGGGTCGGCGGGGTGTCGACCTTCCAGATGAAGTGGTCGATGCCGCTGGACAGGCAGGCGTTCGGCGCGCAGGTGGTGTCCGTGGCGGCACGGTCGGCGCCGGTCACCACGAACGTGGTGGTGTGCCCGGCTCCCGCGTACACGACCGGATCTGCCGGTCCTGAACCGACCGGCGGGAAGGACGCGTTGGTGGCCACGATTGGGGTGCCCGGCGCGGTGAAGTCCGCCTTGAACCAACAGTGACCGCTGATCGGTGAGCGCAGGTGCTGCGTCGAGTCCGTCTGGCTGTAGACATCCCAGCCGTACTCATGACCGTCCAGCAGGGTGAAGCCGATGGGGATCGAAGCGTCGGTTCCGGACGCCAGGTAGCCGGTATCGGGAGTGCCCTTGCTCGGATTGTTGCCGGCGGAGTCCGTGATGGTGCGGTCCCACACGTCGTAGTGAGCGGCGGCCTTCTCGCCGGAGATCTGAGTCGTCACCGTCGAGTGCAGCTGGATGTTGCTGCCCGCATCGGAGTACGTGGCGGCGCCGATCCAGCCGTCGCCGGACATCACGCACGGGGCACTCGCGCCGGTCGCCAGCGGTGTGGTGTGCGGGGAGGCCGGGGTGGCGGGGGCGATGCCGAACTTCGTGGTCAGGGTCAGGGACTCCGAGACCCGCAGGTAGTTGTCGTTGCCTGACGAGGACGACTCGTCACCGTAGAGCCCAATGGTCCAGGTGTTCGGCGCGCCCTTGATGTCACCCGTCGCGTTGTAGCCGTCGCCGTCGTAGTTGGCGAGAGTCTGCGCCTGGTCAGTGACGACGAAGGTGGCGGTGTGATTGCTGCACGAGCTGTTGGGGTTGGCGCCGCTGGGCACGGTGGTGGACACCGGTGGGAAGGCGGTGTCGTGCACGCCCGGCCGGCTGTTCCAGTCCGTGCCGGAGCCGATGGCGTTGGTGGTGTGCAGGGTGATCGGCTGGTTGTGGGTGCAGTCCCAACTGGCCGCGTAGGTGGTGGCGATGGTCACGCGCGAGTCATAGACCTGGAAACCGGTGTGGATGTTGCCGGTGTTCATCGTGTAGTACGAGCGCTCCACGCCGTTGCCGCAGGCCCCGCCGTAGTGCTGGTAGCCGACGCCCTCACCGTTCGTCTGCCGCTTGTCGTACTGGGGGGCGTTGGCGCAGTCGGAGCTGGAGTACACCTCGTCGTAGTGGCCGGCTGTGCCGGAGACGGGATTGGTATACGGATCGATGTACAGCGGGTACTGCAGGGACGGGTCGTGCAGGACCGCCTGGTCTGGGGTGAGCGTCAGCCCGTCCGCGGAGGTGGTCATCGGCACGTCGACGACCCGGGCGTCGGAGCCGGGGCCCGCGGTACTGGAGAGGGTGGCATCGGAGGACGTGCCCACGTCGCCGGCGGGCTCCGCGGCGCGGGCAGCGAGCCGGGAGGGGGCGGCGGACGCGGTCAACGGCGTCCGCGCCGTCGCGGAGTCCCACATCTGTGGGCGCGGGGTGGTGTAGGCCACCGTCCCATCGGCGGTGATGGCGTCCATGCCACCTCCGCCGGCGGCCTTGAGGGTGAGGCCGTGGGTGTCGGCCGCGAGAGTCAGTTGCTTCAGCCGCGGGTCGGCGGCGGCGGTTGCGTCGTGGACGACGAGGATGTCGCTGAAGCCGCCCTGATCGGTGACGGTGACCGATAGGTCCACGCCGGGCAGCACCGCCGGGTAGACGGCGGTGTCCCCGTCCGTGGTGGGAGTCGGCAGCGCGAACGGCATGGTCAGTGTCATGCTCGTGCCGTCCGCGTGGGTCAGCGCGGCCAACGGGCCGATGCCGCCGGCAGACAGCTGTATGGCGTTCGGTGTCGCCCGCGGGGACAGTGTGCCGTCCGGACCCACCGTCAGCGTGGCGTCGACCGGCACCCACGCGCCGGCGCTGCGCACTCGCACCGGCAGCAGTGAGGTCGTAGAGGTGAAGGTGCCGTCAGGCTCGGCCTGGACGGTGGATATCTCGGTGGTGGCGCTGTCCACCGGGACCGCCCGGCCGGAGGCGACGGCCTGCGACCGCGCGGTGGCCATCGCGTCACCGGCCGCGACCGGATCGGCTGCGGCCGGGGTCACCGGCACCGCGACCAGAAGCCCCGCCAGCAGCAACAGCGGCACAGCCGCCGATCGTGGCCGGAGCGAGGGACGTCCGGACGGCCCAAGCCAGCGGACGGAAAAAGGCAACATGAGTCAAATCCCCCTTGGCATCACGGAATCCGTGATGAGTGATGTGCACCACGCGTACTCGCGGTGGATACGCCGGAGTACCGAGCGCGATCCGTAGTGTGCACGGGTTGAACCGAGGTCACGAGGACGAAATGGACCTCGTGGTGAAAAGAGTTGGGCAAGATCAACCCAAGGGCTGGCACGAGCTATTGAGATGCCAATGGATCATCAATAGCCTCCGGTCGACCACCACGGCGGTGGAGTTGACCGGGGGGGTTGGCATGAACGGCAGACGTCGGCGTTATGCGCACATCGGGCACCGTTTCCGTGCGAGAGCTCTGACCACCGGGGTGGCGCTGACTGGGGTTTTGGCCCTGCTGGTCCCGGCGGCGGCCGCCGGTTCGGTCGGCCCGTACCGGTTCACGGGTACCGTATGGAACCCCAAAGCACTGCCGGAGACCCCGGCCGTGGGTGACCACCCGCTCACGCCCGCTACTCCCGCCGCGGCGCGTGCCCGCACCCCGCTGCGCACCTACCGACCCCAGGCTCCGGTCTGGCCGGCGGCGGGCGCCGTGACCCTCGACCTGGCCGCGCGGGCCGCGAAGCCGGCCAAGGCCGGCCGGCTGCCCGTGTGGGTGTCCGCGGCCGGGCCCGCCGCAGGTGCACGGTCGTCCGGCGCGGACGACAGCGCTCCGGCAGTCCGGGTGGAGGTCGCCTCACACGCCCAGGCCATGCGGGCCGGCGCCGACGCCATGCTGATCGGCGTCAGCTCGCAGCGCTCCGGCTCGCCGTCCTCGCGGGTGCAGGTCGTCGTGGACTATGCGGCGCTGGCCAAGGCATACGGCGGCGGATACGGCTCCCGGCTGCGGCTGGTCCAGTTGCCTGCGTGCGCGCTGACCACACCCCAACTGGCTGCCTGCCAGCGGCAGACACCGCTGGCTTTCACCAACCGGGTGGGCGCCGCGCAGCTGACGGCGACCGTGCAGCTCAGCGCCACCACAGAGCCGACAGCAGCGAAGGCACCCACCGGATCCGCGGCGAAGACGCTCGCCACCACCGCCCCGGCTGCGGCTGGCGCCGCGCTCGCCGTGTCGTCCGGCAGCTCCGGCTCGCAAGGCGACTATTCGGCGACGTCGCTGAGCCAGTCCGGCAACTGGCAGACCTCGGCGACAGGTTCGTTCACCTACACGTACCCGATCAACGTGCCCTCCGCCCTCGGCGGCAACACGCCGTCGGTGAGCCTCGACTACGACTCCCAGTCGCAGGACGGCGAGACCTCGGCGCGCAACTCGCAGTCGTCATGGATCGGTGACGGGTGGTCCTACCAGCCCGGCTTCGTCGAGCGCTCCTACCGCGGCTGCGGTACCCTGCTGGACTCCGACGACAAGAAGATCCTCAAGGGCTCGGGCGACGAGTGCTGGGGCGGTTACAACGCCGCGCTCTCCTTCGGTTCGCACTCCGGCACGCTGGTGCCCACCGCACTCGACCCCTCTGTGCCCGGTGAGCTCAAGGCGTGGAAGCTGCAAGGCGACGACGGCACCGTCGTCCAGGAACTCTCCGGTGCGGCCAACGGTCTGCAGGACGGCACCTACTTCCGGGTGCTGACCACGGACGGCACTGCCGCCTACTTCGGCGCCGAGCACTCCCCGACCGGCGCGGGCACGACCGCGGCGATGCAGTCCGGGACGCCCGCCGACGACTCCACCGACTCGGCCTGGGGCGTGCCGGTACTACACCCCACCTCGGGCGACCCGTGCTACACCACGGACAAGGGCAAGGCGTCGCGCTGCGCCAAGCCGGAGGGCTGGCGCTGGAACCTCGATTTCGTCGTCTCCCCCGGCGGCTTCGTGCAGCGCCTCGACTACGGCACCGAGACCAACCACTACGACCTGGGGGGCGGCCAGGCTGCCACCGGCAGCGACGGCACCCTGGTGTCGTATACCCGCGGTGGCTCGCTCAGCTCGATTTCCTACGGCTACACCCTCGCCGACGAACAGGCCAAGCGCACTCCGGCGGCCCGGGTGGACTTCGGCACCGCCCAGCGCTGCCAGAGCACGTCTGGCTTCACCGACTGCTCGGCCGGAAATCTGAACGACAGCACCGCCCCGCACTGGCCCGACGTGCCGTGGGACCTGCACTGCGACGCCGGCGACAGCACCCACTTGCCCACCGGGTCGACCACCGTGCCCACCAACGTGTGCGTCACCTCGGGGCCGACGTTCTTCACCACCGCCCGGCTGGACTCGATCACCACCCAAGCCCACGTCAAGGACGCCACGACCGACAAGCTGGTGCCCGTCGACTCCTACCAGCTCGGCCAGGTGTACTCCGACGCCGGCGGCACCGTGGACCCGGTCACCGGGACCACGGTGGACCCGGCCGACGCCGGCTCGCTGCAGGCCGTGATGTGGCTCCAGTCCATCCGCCACACCGGCAAGGACACCTACGGCAACGGCAACAACGACATCGCGCTCAACCAGATCTCCTTCACCGGCACCGAGATCGACAACCGGGTCAACGACTCCTCGCCGTCCGCCCCGCCGCTCTACCATCCCCGGATCTCCTCCATCCAGACCGAGACCGGCGAGTCGGTCGCGGTCGAGTACGACCAACAGCCCTGCGCCGGCAAGACCCTGACCACCGGCATGGTCGACTCCAACACCAACTCCTGCTACCCGGTGTACTGGACGGTGCCCGGTGCCTCCAAGCCGATCGCGGACTGGTTCAACAAGATCACCGTGCACCAGGTGACCACCGCGGACCTCACGATCGCCTCGCAGTACCACCCCGACGCGCAGAAGATTCCGGCCGGTTCCGAGGCGCACGTGTCGACCTACGCGTACAGCGGTCCCGCCTGGCACCGCGACGACTCGGCGTTCACCGACGACCAGTACCGCACCTGGGACGAGTTCCGCGGCTTCCGCAAGGTGACCGTGCAGAACGGCCGGGCGCCCGAGCCGGTGACGCAGACGAGCACCACGTACCTGCAGGGGATGGACGGCGACCGCAAGGCGGACGGCAGCCGTCGAACCGTCTCGGTGGACGCCACCGTCGGCGGCTCGGTGGTGCAGAGTGTCACTGACGCCGACAATCTGGCCGGCGCCGTGCTGCAGACGGACACCTACGCGGCCGCAGGGGGCGCGATCACCGCGGCGACCGTCAACGGCCCGTATGCCACCGCCGTGACCGCGTCCGCCGCACAGACACCGTGGACCGACTGGACCCAGGCGGACAACCCCGGCGAGTCGAAACCGACCCTGTCCACCCTGCCGGACCTCATCTCCTACCGCGCCAAGACGTTCCGGACCAGCGGCTACAGCCTGCTGGCCGACGGCACGTGGCGGCACACCGAGACCGACGGTGGCTACGACAGCCAGGGGCGGGTGGTAACGCTCGACGTGCACGGCGACGTCTCGGTGCCCGCGCAGGAGAAGTGCACCAACACCTCCTACGCCACGCCTGCCGCGTCGAACACCATGATGCTCAGCTATCCCGACCAGACCACCGTCGTCAGTGGCCCCTGCGGGACCGCCGTGAGCGCCGGGAGCCTGCTCTCGGACCGGAAGGTCTACTACGACGGCTCCGGCACCCCGGCCGATCTCGGAACCTTCGGGCAGATCGGGCAGGGCGGCAACCCGGCCGCGGGGCAGGTCACGGCGGTCCGGGTCGCCACCGGCTGGACCGGCGCCACCGAGAACTGGCAGACCAACACCGCCATGTCCTACGACGGCGCCGGACGGGTCACCGACTCCTACGACGTCACCGGCCTCAACACCCATACCGACTTCACCCCACTGTGGAGCGCCTCGGGCGGCAACACCAACCCGGTCGGCATCACCACCTACAACGCGAAGCGCTGGAAGAACTCCTCGGTCCTCGATCCGCTGCGCGGCCTGCCCACCGAGGACACCGACGCCAACAACCGCGTCACCGACATCGCTTACGACGCACTCGGCCGGCGCACCGCGGTGTGGCTGCCCGGCCGCGACCACGCCACGCAGAGCCCCGACATGACGTTCGCCTACTCGGTGAACCCCGGCGCGGTGGCAGCCCCCGGCGACACGATCACCTCGCCCGGTGCGCCGACCTCGGTCACCACCAGGACGCTGCGCGAGGACGGCACCTACGCGACCTCCGTCGCCATCTACGACGGCATGCTGCAGGCCCGCCAGACCCAGTCCACCGCAGCCGGCGACACCTCCTCCGGGCGGGTCATCTCCGACACCTTCTACGACTCGCACGGCTGGCCGACGGCGTCCTACGCCCCCTACTCCGAGCCGACCTCCGCGCCCGGCGACACCCTGTACGCCGCGAACGAGAACGAGACCCCCGCCGAGACCACCACCGGCTACGACGGTCTTGGCCGCGCTCTCACCAGCACGCTGTGGCACCAGGCACAGCGGCAGTGGCAGACCAGCACCGCCTACCCGGGTGCAGACGAGACCGACAGCACCGCGCCGGCCGGCGGACGCTCCACGGCGACCTTCAGCAACGCGCTGGGACAGGTCACCAGCAGCGTCGTCAAGAACACCGGCTCGCCGGTGACGCTCAGCCGCGGGCAGACGATCCCGTCGGGGACGTCACTGGCCTCAGGGAGCGTCCGGCTGGCCATGCGGGCGGACGGCGACCTCGTGCTCACGGGCCTGGCCACCGGCAAGACACTGTGGTCCAGCGGCACCTCGGGGCACCCCGGCGCCTGGGCCACCTTCCAGGCCGACGGCAATCTGGTGGTCTACGACACCGCGCGCGCCGTCCTGTGGGCCTCGGGCACTGCCTCCACCGGCACGGTGCTGCAGATCCAGAACGACGCCGACATGGCGATCGACAACGCTGCGGGCACCGTCGTGTGGTCGACGAACACCGCCCGCCAGGCAAACACCGCGGACGCCACGACCCGCTTCACCTACAACCGGGCCGGGCAGGTCGACACCGTCAAGGACACCGCGGGCAACGTCTGGTCCTACGGATACGACTTCATGGGCCGTCCCACCAGCCAGACCGACCCCGACATCGGCACCAGCACTTTCGACAAGTACGACGTCGCGGGCAACCTGCTGCAGGTGACGGACCCGCGCGGCCAGATCCTCTCCTACACCTACGACTGGAAGAACCGGCCCACCGCCGCCTACAGCGGACCCTGGTCGCCCACCCCCGACCCGGCCAAGGAGCTGACTTCGGCGGTCTTCGACACGCTGGCCAAGGGCTACCCGACCTCCTCGACCCGTTACGTCAACGGCGCCACCGGGACGACCAGCAAGGCGTACACCCAGGCCGTGACCGGCTACAACACCGCTTACCAGGTCGCCGGTTCCTCCCTGACGGTCCCGGCCGCCGACGGGTTCGCCGCCGCCGGGCAGTCCGCCGCCCCGGCCAGCGGAAGCGTCACCTACACCAGCACCAGCACCTACACGCCCACCACCGGCCTGCTCTCCACCACCCACTACCAGGCCGATGGTCACCTGCCCGCCGAGGACGTCGATTTCGGTTACACCCAGCAGGGCAACCTGGACTCCTTCGGCGGCTTCATCAACTCCTCCAACACGCCGGCCTACCTCGACACCACCGTCCACGACCCCTTCGGGCGCGTGCTGCAGACCAACTACGGCCCCACCGGCAAGGAACTGGCGACCTTCGCGCAGTACGACGCGACCACCGGCCGGACCAGTCAGACGTCCAGCATGCTCCAGACGTCCGCCACCGCCCTGGATGTCACCAACTACCGCTATGACCGGTCGGGTCAGATCACCGCGATCGACGACTTGCAGAACAACACCACACACGACACCCAGTGCTTCTCCTACGACTCCTTCCAGCGGCTCACCGCGGCCTGGACGGACACCGGCGGCGTCACCGACCCCGGCACCGCCCAACCCGGCGCGGTCGGCGGCTGCGCCAACGGCAGCGTCCAAACCACCGGCGCCGGGCCGGTCAGGACCAGCACGGTCGGCGGCCCGGCCGCGTACTGGCAGACGTACACCTACGACCTGCTCGGTGACCGCACCGGCATGGTCAGCCACGACCCGACGGGCAACGCCCTGAACGACACCACCCAGTCGACCGTCCTGCCGGGCGCCGACGGCACGGCGGCAGCCACCAGGCCGGACGAGGCCGGGACCACCACCACGGCCAATCCGGCCACCGGAACCGCCACCACCACGCCCACGTACACCGATCCGGCGCACGGCAACACCAACGCCGGCGGAACCGCCAACCGCAAGATCACCTCGACCGGACCGCTGGTCAGCTCCTTCACCCTCAGCGGTGGCGGCAAGAAGTGCATCGAGGACGCCTCCTCGTCCACCACCGCCGGCTCCAAGGTGCAGATCAACACCTGTGGGACCGCCGCAGGCCAGAAATGGTCGCTGGGCGCTGACGCCACGGTCCGGGTACAGGGACTGTGCCTGGACACCACCGGCAACGCGGTCGTCGCCGGCACCAAGATCATCATCGACACCTGCAATACCGATGCCACCCAGAAGTGGAAGCGCACCACCACCGGCACCCTGGTCAGTGCCGCCGCGCCGACGCTGTGCCTGACCGACCCGGCTGCCAGCTCCGTCAACGCCACCCAGCTCACCCTGGCAGCGTGCGGCAGCGCCGGACAGACCTGGACCGACGCGTCGACGGGCGCTGTCCCGGCTGGGCAGACGCAGTCCTTCACCTACGACGCCGAGGGCCGCACCGCCACCGTCAGCACCGGTACGGGCACCCACACGGCCACGAGCAAGTACCTCTACGACAGCAGCGGCAGTCTGCTGGAGCAGACCTCCGCCACCGACAGCACCGACACCACCCGCATCCTCTACCTGTTCGGCGGCACCGAGCAGATCACCCTGAACGTCGCCGCCAAGACCTGGACCGGCCTGCGCAACTACGTCGGCCCCGACGGCACCACCATCACCCGCTCGAGCACCGGCAGCGTCACCTACCAGGTCGCCGGCCTGCAGGGCACCGCCACCGCAGCCATCGACGCGACGACACTCGCCGTCACCCGCCGCTCCTACGACCCCTACGGAAACCTCCGCGGCGCCAAGCCGGCCGCCTGGGTCGCCCCCGACGAGAACCGCGGCTTCCTCGGGCAGCCGACCGACGCCGCCACCGGCCTCGACCTGCTCGGCGCCCGCAACTACGATCCGGTACTGGGCCGCTTCCTCACCTCCGACCCGGTCTTCCAAGGCGGCGACCCCAACCAGATGGGTGGCTACACCTACGCCGCCGACAATCCGGTCAACGGCTCGGACCCGAGCGGCTACGACGACTGGTACAACGACCCGACGATGAACATCTGTGTCGTCGACTGTGACCCGCCGCCCGGCAACCCCAACGCGGGCGGTAGCTCCACGGGCGGTAGCTCATCCGACTCGGCCACGAGTTCGAGCGCGCCGCCGCCGGCCAAGCACCATTCCTCGTCCACCATGGGCAAGATCGGCAACTTCCTCAAGGGCGCCACGAACACCGTCGCGGAGGGCATCAACCCCGACTGCTACATCGGCGCGGTGTTCAGCGCGGCGGCCGACTACTGCAACGACGTCTTCAACGGCGACTTCAAGGACAGCGACTCCTACAAGACCGGACAGATCTTCACCTGGATCGGTACGGCCGGGATCAGTGCCATCACGGCGGAAGCCGAGGAGGCGAACGAGGCCCGCGCGGCGGAGCAGGAGGAGAAGGAAGCCGCGGCGGCCGCCAAAAAGACCGAGAAGGACGCCGCGAAGTCGAAGGCTCCCACCGCGGGCAACAAGGCTGCCGCCGAGTCCGCCGGCGACGGTACCCCGCCGGTCGGCGACGATTGGGAACACGACCCGACGATGAACAAGGCGGCGGCGGCGCCGAGCGACCCGGCCGCCGGCACGGCTGACTCCGGCTCCCCCTCGTCGGGCGGCCACGCCTCGCGCGGACACAATCAACCCAAGGCCGGCAAGAACCTGCCCTCGTCGGCCAAGGTGGCCAAGAGCGTCACCCACGGCAGTCGACCCGACGGCAACACCGTCATCGCAGGCCACGGCTGGTACGACAAATACGCGGAGAGTTTCGAGATGCCACGCGGCACCTGGCTGAAGTGCTTTTGCGCGGACGGGCTCAAGCTCGACGACTCCGTGGGGCTGCAGGTGGAGATGGGCGGGGATGTGCCCCCGGTTGAGACCATCCTGCCCGGAGGCCGGATGCGGGACATTTTCGTCGGTCCGCCGCGGAAGCTCAACATCGCTACCGGCAGCGTGACGGTCAGTGAGCCCACACTGCTGAGCGATCTGCTGGAGGAGAACATGGGGTGCGTCTATCTGGCAACCTGCCGCGAACTGACAAAGAGCTGGTGAGCAAGTAAGTACGCAGCGTAGTACGCCGCCCCTGGACGGGGCGGCGTACTACGCTGACGTGTCCGGCGGTCTGGTGAACGCTTAAGCGCCTGGCGACCAATGATCTGCCCTTTCCATTTTTTGTACAGTCTCCGGTCACCGGTTCGGAGCACATATCGTAGGGACGAAAAAGGTGTCGTATTTCCCGGACCTCTCGCCTTATACCTATTGGGATGACCAGACGCCGTCCAAGGAGCCCGTCACGGGTGTCCCGGTCGTCAACGTCGGATGGCTGGATGATGAGCACGAGTTCACCACCGGAGAGCCGCCGGAGGGCCTCGTCGAGGCTCTGCGCAAAGCCGTCACCGACCGGGAGTACCGTGTGACACGCGGCGTCCACTCCTGCGATCTGTGCCGGACACATTGGGTCGAGGCCGACAACCCCCAAGCACCGGACGAGCCGATCTTGTTGGGCATGTCCGAACTCCGAGCCCTTGGCGCAAATGACGTCCTCTACGCGGCACCGTCGCTGGTGCTGCACTACGTCACCGACCACGACTACCTTCCGCCCGCCGATTTCTGCGAGGCCGTGATCAGTGACCGCCTGGGCGGCCGGCGCTGACAAGAGGTCTTTTCGTCCCGTGATTTCATGGCGCCGACTGCGGCGCGGAAGCCGAGGCGGCAGACCCCCGGCCTTCGATTTCGACGGCGGCCTCACCAAGGACGATCGCGCTGATGATCAGCTCCATCCTCAGACAGTCGTGCTCGTCGCCCATGCTCCGACAGCGCTCACCATCGGCCTCCACCACAGCAGAGGCGATCCTCCGCCCACCGCCAGTCGCGGAGGCAAAGGACACCTCATAGACGCCATGACCGGTCCAACTCCGGTGCATGAAAAGGACATCGCCTTCAACGAAGACGTTCCCCTTCTCATCCATGACCCGGGCTCGATATCCGCGCCGGATCCGGTCCCAGCCCTCGCCAGTCCAGACACGATCCGGCAACTGAGACACCGGCCGGGGCGTGCTGATCGGATGGAGGCGCCGCAACGACTCTCGGGTGACCGGGACATCGGCAGTCATGACGTGATCCTACGGAAGCACCACTCCAACAGGACGGCGGATTACCTCCAAGAGCAGGCAATCTGGATCGACAACGTCCTGACGGCTGCCGGCCTGCGCCGTCACTGTCCTGGCGCATCGCTCTCCTGACCCCGCCCGACACCGGCGCCGGCGAGTGGGCGAACCTGTCCCACCCCGGACACGGGGAAGGGCCGTTGATTGTCTGTGCGAGCACCAGTCCGCCGCTGGATCCTTTGCCGTATCCCGACGCAGCAACTCCCCTGGTATCGCCAGCAAGGTGCGAGTAGCGCGGTACAGCAACGAAACGATCACCCGCACACCCTGCCACCAACCGCACAAACACCACCCTGACCGGCAGCGATGACTTTTCGAGCCCCACAGGGACGGTCGCTGACCGCCTTCCTCGCGTACCGCGACAGCGGGCCACGGAGTTTCTCGGGCTGTCCGGGCAGCCCGAGAAACTGAGGTGTTACCGGGCCATGGACTCAATGTCAGAGAGCATGAATTCGCCGTAGTCGAAACACCGGCCCAGCCGTCTCATGGTCGCCAGCGCCTCCGAATCCACCCCGCCGGAGCCGGCCACCAGGATCCGGTGGAGGAACCGGAAGGCCAGTTCCGGCGATACGACGTCCGCGCACTCGACCAGTGTCGTGTGCAGATTGCGCGGGACTGCGATGTGCCTCCAGTACCGCCCGACGGAGGTTTCGAGATGCGGGGCCAATGACTCGATCAGCCTGGTGACATCCGCCAGGTTCCGCCTGTCCGCGGTCTGCACGGTCCGGTGGCCTTCGGCTTCGCCCGGGCCGTGCAGCTGCCGAAGCCTCTGCTGGGCGAGATCTGCCACCTCCGCCATCCAGGCGCGACCCCCCGAAGAACCGGGGGAAAGCGAGTGGTAGCCGTCCGTGCTCGCGTTCCAGAGATCGGAGAGCCAGCTGTCGGGCAGGGTGGAGCGGGCCAGCGAGGACGCGTCGAGCTCCAGCGCGCAGACGAGTGGTGCCCCGTGCTCTGCGGCCAGATACTCCGCTACGAGGGATCCGGCGTCCGCGAATCCTAGAGCCCAGTCCTGGTGGAAGTCCGAGGCGATACCGGTGATGCCAAAGTCGAACTCGGTTTCCCAGATCGGCATTTTCTCCTACTTCGGGTAGATAGTGCGGATGTAATATCCACCCTTGAAAGCCTTGTCCCGGCAAATCTGCATGACGTATTTACTTCCCGTTGCTGTGGGTGCGGTGGCTCGATCAGCGTAGTAGACGGTCCCGAGGGAGGTGTTTCCATATGTTCCGAGGAAAGTCTTCGTCGACTGCGACGAGCTCCTCAGCCAATTCGCGATTTCCGCGCTGTGCTTCGTGGCCGCGTAGTTGGCCACTTCCTGCGCGAGTTCGGCGCTGTTCCAGACGCTGTTGGGAACCGTGGCCGTGGCGAAACCCCTTGCCCGGTCGGGGCTGACGAAGTGTTTGCTGAGGGTGTGCGCCAGTCCCGGGCGGAATCGTTGGGCCAGGGTGAGGTTCGAGCAGTTGTGGACGAGGACGGGGGTGGCGCCGGCCAGCACGTAGTAGGTGTGTAGGCCCTGGACGGTCAGGTTGAACGCGGGCTGCAGGATCTGCCGGTGCCGGACCTCCGTGATCCAGACGGCTTCGCCCGACGGCGCTCGTAGGGTATCTCCTGTGGTGAGGAGCGAGGCGTCGGTCCACTCGTGCCGGCTCTCGGACCAGAATGGGTGGTGGTCGGTGGCGGTCAGGGAAGCCGCCCCGCTGTCCGGCGACTTCACGGCGATATCGGTGAAGTCCTGGTCATTGGGGGTGTAGATGGTCGCTTCGACGCTTCGTGGTCCCGCTTCGCCCGTTTCGGGGTCGGTGGCCCGCACCGCGTCGCCGACCCGGATCTGCTCGATCGGGCGTGCGGTTCCGTCGCCCATGAGAACCCGGGTCCCAGCCGGAAAACTGTTCTTCTCCGTTAGACAGGAAGGAAGGTCGTCGGCCACCTTCCAGAACTTCTCCAGCGCCTGCCTGAACTTCTCGGTCTTGACCCCCCACTTCTCCAGTTTGATGCTGAGCGCACCCAGACCGCCGATCGGCACTACCGAGCCGCAGGCCAGCGCCGCGTCCACGTACTTGCCCGAGTCGCCGAATATCCGGCCTTCCATGCCGTACGCCACGCAGTTGGCGATAGCGGCCGGCTCGCCGACCACCGGGAGAGCGCCGTAGAGATCGAGGGCAACGTGGGCGGCCTCCATCGCGACCTTGAACTTGGTCTCCAGCGGGAGGCTGTTGAAGTAGACGACGCCCTTCAAATAGGTCGGCAGGTTCTGGTAGAACTGGGCCTCCCAAGCGGCCACGATGCGGTCCGTGTTCTGGCGAATCCGCTCCTGCTCCTCGGCCTGGGTGAGTGCTTCGTTGAAGATGGCGGCGACGGTCTTCGCGTCCTTGCCGGACTGCTCCGCGGAGGTGCGGGCGGCGATTGCGGCTGCGTAGGCCAGGCCGGCGCTCTCCTGTGCCGCGCCGAAACTGGCCCTTGCCCAAGTGGCGGACTGGTCCGCTTCGTCCGCGCTGCTGACGGCCTGTTGCTGGGCTGTGCGGGCGGTCCTGGCGGACTCGGCGGCCTGGGTCGCCGACTGCTCGGCCTGCCTGGCCGAGTTCTGAGCCTGTTGGGCGGCCTGGGCTGCGGCGTCCGCCTCCTTCTGGGCCTGCTGAGCGTAGCCGTTGGCCTCGGCAGTCGCCTTGCGGGCGAGGGCGTAGGTCTTGGCTGCGTCGGCGGCGCTCTGGCGGGCCTTGGCGGCGACGTCGGCGGCTTCGGCAATCACCTGCTGGACCTGGGCCAGGTGGGCGGCGGTCAGCTGGTCCTGCTGCTGGGCGTGGTACTGACCGGTCTCGATGAAGGTTCGTAGAATGCTGGGTGGGCTGTTGACGGCGGACTCGGTGGCCACCTTCATCTCGGCGCCGCCGTTCTGCGCGAGCCGGGCCGCGAGGACGCGGTCGTCGCCGTCCCGGGCCTGGTACTGCGTGACGGTGAGGAAGTCGACGAGGGCCTTGGTTGTCCCGGCGTTAAAAGCAGTGTCGCCTGCCTGCTTGAGCCCCGGACCGCCGGACTGAGAGATCCGGGTCACTTCGACCCGGTAGTCGAGCGCTGCCGCCTCGTGCTGGCCACTCTCCACGAACGTGCGCAGGTGCGCGGCGTCGCCCGTAAGCGCCTCGTTCGCCGCAGTGCGCACGGCGTCGTAGGGTGAATCCTGAGCGATCTGCTGAGTCTGGTCGAAATCGTCCTGCTTCTGGGCGGTCTGCCAGCCCGTACGGGCGTAGTCGACCACCGCGGCGTCGGAACCCGCCAGGGCGAACTCCGCCGCCGCACTGCTCCACGGTCCCCGGATCTTCATGGCCGCGACGGCCATCCGTCGGCCGTCGGCGATCACCTGCTCGACATCGGCGCCGGGCTGAGCTGCCTGGGCGGCAAGGCGGACGAAGTCCTCGTCGAGCTTCTTCGCGTCACCCTGGGCACGGGTGGTGGCCGCCTGCGCGACGTCGTACGCGGCGGTGAGGTCCGCAGCCCGGTTGCGGGCGTCCGTGGTGCGGGCGGTGACCTCCTCAGCGTCCGCGTCGCGGGCCCCCTGCTCGACCGTGGTCGCCTTCGCCACCGCTGCGGTGGCGGCGTCGGCCGCAGCCTGCGCGGCCACAGAGTGGATCCTGGCCTGCTCGGTGGCAGCAGCGGCGTCGCCGGCGTGCGAGGTCGCCTTCGCCGCGGCGTCGGCCGCCGCCTGGGCATGGGTGGCGGCCGATCGCGCGGCGTCCCGTGCGACACCGGCGTCGGCGGCCGCCTCTGCCGCCAGGGCCGCTGCGGCCCTGGCGGCGCGGGTCGACTCCTTCGCGTAGCGGCGTGCCTTGGCGGCGGCCGCCGTGCTCACGGCGGAGGAGGTGCCCGCCTGCGCCATGTAGTTGGCGGCCTCGTCCGCCGAGGCGAGAGCCGCGTCGAGGTTATCGCTCACCTCATTCACCGCAGTCGCCATCTGGGTGACGGCGGCGGCGGCGACGCTGGCGCGGCCGGCCCAGTCGGCGGCCTTTCCGGCCTGCTGTGCGGCGAGGAGCGCGCCGTGGATGGTGTTCTCGTCGACCACGCCCGCGGCGGCCGCGCTCAGCGTCCGGCTGGCGGCCTGGGACGCGCCGGCTGCGGCGTAGGCGGCATTGGAGGCCGCTGACGAGGCCAGATGGGCCGCTGCGGTGGCGGCGCGGGCCGCAGCGATCGAGGCTTGCGCGGCGTCGGCCGCGCGGCTGGTGGCTTCGACCGCGCGCCGGGCCGCCTCGGAGGCGCGGGTGGCGTCGCCCAGGGCTGCCTTGGTCTCGGCGGCGGCGGTCGCCGCGGCCGCCTTGGCCAGGCGCGCGGCGACCAGTGCCCGGTCGAGGGCGTTCTTGGCGGCGTCCTTCTCCTTCTCGGCCCGCTCGCCCGCGGCCTTTGCCTGTTCGGCGAGTTGGGTGACGGTGGCGAACTCCTGGTCGTGGGCGCGGGCGACGTACTGGCCGGTGGCCAGAAACTCGCGGACGTCCTCGATCGACCCGTCCATCGCCAGGGCGGCGGCCCGCTTGGCGTTGGGGCCGCCCGCGCTCTCGACCTGCGTCGCCTGGACGAGGTCGTCGGCGTCACGCTGCTCGTACTGGTCGTGGTTGAGGAACTTCTGGACCTGGGCGGTCGACCCGTTCAGGGCTGCGCCGCCGGCCTGCTTCACCCCGGGCCCGCCGTTGTCGGCGATCCGGGTGGCTTCGACCGTCTGGTCTTCCTCCAGCGGTTTCTGCCAGCCGTCCCTGATGAAGGCGTCAAGGTCCTGCGGGGTGCCTGCCATCGCCCGCAGTGCCGCATCGCGCAGGGCCGGGCCGCCCTGGGTGACGATCTGCTGGGCCGTCTCCTGGTCGTCCTGGTGCTCGGCCAAGGAACGGCCGGTGTTCAGGAACCCTTGTACGGCCTGCTCGTCCGAGCCCGTCAGCACCGCCTCCGCAGCGGCCTGCACCGCGGGGCCGCCGGACTTCCAGAACTCGACGATCTTGCCGCGGTCGGTTGCCGCGAGCCCGCTCGGCGGTTCTTCGGCGGCTACCGGCGCGGCCGAGAGCAGGCCGACGAGCAAGGCCAGCGGGAGAAGGGTCCGGCCCACCGCGCGCGTCCCGGCCGGCCTTCTTCGCCTGTGCGCGGTCGGTGCTATGTCAAAGCGCAACGTAGGGCCTTCATTTCGATGACGCTCAGTCACTTTCCGGGTGAAGGTGATCCTGGCGAAAGGAAGGGTACGCAGGTTTCGGCGTCCGGTCGGACGAGACAACGTGGCCGTGCAAAATTGCTCATGCAACCCGGGAAGGGTTGATGACGACTAATCAGCATATGGAGAGGGCGGTTGTGGTCAGCGACGCCCAGGCCATTACGATTCCGATGATCACCGCCGCGACTCGTGTCCGACCGACCACTTCCGACCGCGCATGGTCTGCTCAGCGACTGTCCAGGTCGTCCCTGTCTGACAGGGGATAAGAATATTCGACATGAAAGTGAGTCCATGGCTTCGCGCATACGCCGATGGCTTCCCGCGGCGGGGATCGTAGCCGCCGCGGTTCTCGCCACCGCGACCCCGGTCGCCACCGCCGCCCCTGACCCGGCCGTCAACGCCGAGGCACCGTTCGCGGTCGAGGACGGCGCCTACCCCGATGCACAGCAGATCCTGCAGGACACAGGTGCCACTCTCACCCGGGGCGACAGCGGCATCACCTACACCTCTTGCGACTCTCCCCACCAGATCGCGGTATGGGGCCGTTCGGTCAAGCTCCCCCTGTACCGCATCTGTTTCGCCGTGCCCGGTGCCACCGGCTACCTCGCACTGACCGTCCCCGATGCCTTCCGCATCGAGACCAGCGGCCGGGCACTGCGCGCCAGCCTCACCACCGACGGCAAGACCCAGAACGTCGACGTCCCCGAGGACACCGCCGTCGGTGTGGGTGAGGGCTCGAGCCCCACCTCCAAGTCTGTCCTACTCGAACTACGCGTCACCGGCGCCACCGGTGCCACCACCGGTGGTGCCACCGGCCCCGGCGCCCCCATCGTCGCCCACGGCTCCCTCCCGGGCGGGACGATCTTCGACGCGTTCACCGCCACGGTGAGGATCGACATCGGCGACAAGCGCACCTGCTCCGGCACCCTGGTCGACCCGTCCTGGATCCTCACCGCCGCCAGCTGCTTCACCGACCACCCCGAGCAGGGCATCAACGTGCCCGCGGGCGCCCCGGCGGACAAGACCACGGTCGCTTTCGCGAGGCGAGGGCTGACCGTCCCCCCGGCGCCCAACAACATCGCGGTCGTCGAACTCGTGCCCCGTGCCGACCGCGACCTCGTCATGGCCCGTCTGGCCTCCCCGGTCACCGACATCGAGCCGATGCACATCGCCACCGTCGCCCCGGCCCAGGGCGACCCACTGGTAGCCGCAGGTTACGGTCGTACCGGGGCGGAATGGACACCCGACACGTTGCACGCCCTGAACTTCACGGTCGGGGCCGTCGCCTCCACCGGCATCGACCTTGCGGAACAGATGAGTGACGGGACCCTCTGCAAGGGCGATGCCGGCAGCCCCGCCACCCGCCCGATCGACGAACGACACCGCGAGCTGGTCGCGGTCAACAGCCGCTCCTGGCAGCACGGTTGCCTCGGATCTGACGAGACCATCCACAGCGGTGCGTACGACACCCGGGTCGACGACCTCGGCCCCTGGTTCCAGCAGCTCGGCGTGTACGCGGGCGCCGGCTCTGGCTACACGCCGATCACCGCTACCCGCGTGATGGACACCCGCGCTGCCGGCGGCACCCGCACCTGGCCCGCTGTGACAGGCCAGAACGGCGGCCAGAAGATCCTCGACCTCGGTCCTGACAGCACCAGCCCCGCCAAGCTGCCGGCCGGCGCCACCGCCGCCGTCTTGAACATCACCGTGGTCAACCCGACCAACGGGGGCTGGCTGACCGCCGAGGCGAACGACAAGGCCCGCCCGACCTGGACCTCCCTCAACTTCATCCCCGGCCAGCTGATCTCCAATCTGGTGACCGTGCCGGTCGCTCCGGACGGCAAGGTCCACCTCTTCACCAACACCACAGATTTCGACGCTCTCGTCGACGTCGTCGGCTTCTACAGCCCCACCTCGACGAGCAAGTACAGCCCCCACAACCCCGTGCGGATCCTGGACACCCGCACCACCGGCGGCCCGATCACCGCTGGCGCAGTTCGTGACCTGCAAGTCACCGGCCAGAACGATGTCCCGGCCGACGCCACCGCCGTCGTGGTGACCCTCACCACCGTCGGCTCCACCAACGGCGGCTACATCACCGCCTTCCCGGCCGGCACCACCAGGCCCGCCGTCAGCAACATCAACTTCACCACCGGCGCGATCCTCTCCAACCAGGCCATCGTCCCGATCGGCACCGGCGGCAAAATCAGCCTCTACAACTTCAGCGGCACCTCCAACCTCGTCGTCGAACTTGCCGGCTACTACAGCCCCACCGCGACCAAGGCCTTTCATCCGCTCAGCCCCGTCCGCCTCAAGGACACCCGCCTGAACAACGGCTCCCCCCTGGCGATGGATGAGACCATCGCCATCGATGTCCCGTACTCCGCAGACGCGGTCGTGGTGAACGCCACCACGGTCGGCAGCGACGGAGCGAGCTACTTCACCCTCTTCCCACACGGCATCACACGTCCCGCCACCAGCGACCTCAACTTCACCGCGAACGCCCTCCTCTCCGGCCACGCCACCGTGGCTACCGGCTCCGGCCAGATCGACCTCTACAACCGCTTCAACCACAGCCACGCCATCGTCGACCTCAGCGGCTACTTCAACTGACGCGACGACTCACGGGCGTCCCCGCGGCCCGGCGCACACGCTGCGCCGGGCCGCGGGCCATCCGTGTCTTCGGCCCCGTCCTACGTCAGACCCGCTGCCCTTCGGTACTTCCATCCGCGACGGCGCCGGCGGTCAGAACGAAGGCCAGGGGTCGGCAGTGAGCGTCGGACGCGAGGTGGATCTTTGTGGTCAGCCCTCCGCGGTCTTAGCCATCGTCTCGCTCACGCTCCCACCGCACGACCGCCCCATGAGGGGGTCATGGCCGCGCGGGCGGAAGCGCGGGCGGGTGGGCACGCGGTGCGGTTACAGGCTCAGCATCTCCAGGGGCGCGGCGTGGGTGACCTCCGCGACGCGCTCGGGCGTCAGCCCGGCCTCGTCGAAGACGGTCCGGCTCCAGACCAGCCAGGACTCGATGTCCGGCTGGGAGGGCTGGCCGAGGTCGGAGCTGTAGACCGTCCTGGGGAGGAGGGACAGGACGTCGGCGAAGTCGGTCCAGTCCTGATATTCGAGGAGTCGGGTGAGGGCGGTCTGCTCGGTCCAGACCTGCTCGGCGGACGCCACCTCTACCAGGTCCTTGCAGGTCAACCCGGTCATGGGGTTGGCAGGCTGGTTGAGCATGAGGCGCGGCAGACCGAGCCGAACGGCCTCGTCGACCAACAGCCGCACCTCGTGACCGTCGGCGTGGCCGGTGGAGATGACCACCGGCAGGTCCCGTGCCGCGCACAGGAGTTCGCGGACCTCGGCGCGCAGCGCGTTGCGGTCGTCCGTGACGGTGAGCGGGCGCATGCCGTCGGCGAGGAGCGGATGGGCGGGGGTGCGGGTCAGGCGGCTGCGGTGGGTGCGGCCGGTGACCGTGGGGAGGTGGACGATCAGCCGCAGGCCGCTGTCGTCGCCGTGCTGGATGACGGCCTGCTCGACGGCGCGTGGGTCGAAGCCGCCGGCCAGGTCGTTCAGGACGATCGAACCGGAGACGGGCAGTCCCTGCCTGCGGGCCTCCCACGCCTGGGCCGCGGTGGAGCCCAGATGGTTCTTGAGGACGACCCAGCCGCCGTGCTCGGCGTAGATCGACCCGGCGCCGGCCGCGCTGTGCCGGCGCAGATAGGCATCGGGGCCGACGTGGTAGTGGACGTCGATGAAGCGGGCGTCCTCCGGGCGCGGCACGATGGTCCGCTCCGCGACAACGGCAGGTTCAGCGGTGGTCATCTTCGCCCCCTTCTTCCCACGGACGGGCGTAGCCGAAGCGGGCTCGTGCCTCGTCCAGCCGGCCGCCGCCGAGCGCGGCCCGCCGGATGCGGGACTCGGTACGCTCCACCGCTTCGGCGCGGCGGACGACCTCGGCGACGAGGGCCGCGGGGATGCGCAGCGCGCCGTTGTCGTCGGCCATGATCCAGTCGCCCGGAGCGACGGGGGTGCCGGCGACGTCGACTTCGACGCCGGTGCGGTCGAGCACCACCCGGTTCTTGCCGCTGACCATCGTCACATCGGTGCTGAACAGCGGGTACCCGGCGGTCCGGCTCTCCTGCACGTCGCGCACCGAGCCGTGGACGACCGTGCCGGAGATACCGCGGTGCCGGGCGACCGAGCTCAGCAGGGAGCCCCAGTTGGTGCAGGTGCGGCTGCCGCCGTTGTCGACGACGACGACCGAACCGGCCGGAACGTCGTCGATGTAGTTGGCGGCGTTGTGGAACGCGGTCTCGTCGTCGATGGCGCGGTAGCGGACCGTGAAGGCGGGTCCGCAGGCGACGGTGCCCGGGGTGCGGGTCGCGATGCCGGGCAGCACGAAGGGCGGGGTGCGCAGGCTGTCCATGGCGTCGGAGAGGGCGGCGGTGTCCAGGTGGGACAGGCGCTCGCGCAACGCTTCGGTGTCGGCGGGGGCGATGGCGGCGGCGGTCATGCGGATTCCTCCGTACGGGTGCGGGTGCGGGTGCGGTGGCGTCCGGTGAGGCGCCGGGTGAGGGACCAGGCCGCGAACTGGACGAAGTACGCGGTGACTTCGTCACCGCGGTTGGGGATGGTCAGCTCGTCGGTTCGCTCGCCGGTCTCGTCGCGGACGGTGCAGGTGAGAGCGACCGTTCCGCTGTGCGTCGTGCGGTCTCCGCCCTCCCAGATCCCGGACAGGGAGACCTGGAGTGTGCCCGTGCCGCCGCCGGCCGGCCGTTCGCGTGCCAGCTCGCGCGCGAAGGCGTCGCCGGTGAGCCGGTCGTCGAGGTCCAGGCCGAGGTCGTGCCGGTCGAGCAGCGGCGCCAGCTCCTGGACGGCCGTGCGGTCCCGGTCGGTGACGATGTGGTCCGCGAGCGCCTTGTCCAGCCACTCGACCATGTCCGGCGCGACCTCGGGCGGGCAGCTGAGCCGGATGTCGACATACGGATAGTGCCACCGGTACGCGGGTTTGACCGCCACCCCGCTGTCCTTGACGAGCGCGTCGACCACGGCCGCCGCGTCCGCCTCGATGATGCCGAGCGTGCGGCGGAAGAGGGTGACCGTCTCGGGCGGCTCGGGGAGGTGCGGCAGGCCGTCGCGCAGGACCGCCTCCAGCATCGGCAGGCACTCCTTCGGCGGGCCGGGGAGCATGATCACGGTGCTGCCCTGGGCATCGATGCGGCAACCCCCCGCCGTCCCGTTGGCGTTCGGCAGCAGGTCGGCGCCCTCCGCGAAGAGTGCCTGACGGCGGTTGTCGTCATGGATGGCAACGCCGAAGCGGGTGAGGCGTTCCACGACGCCCTGCCATGCCTCCTCGCGGTGCTCCAGCGGGCGTCCGAGCGCGCGGGCCACGGCACCACGGGTGACGTCATCGGAGGTGGGGCCGAGCCCGCCCATCACGACGATCACGTCGTCACGGCCGATGCAGGGGCGGATGGCGTCGGCGATGGTGGTCTCGTCGTCACCGATGGTGTGGCGGACGCGCACCGGAATGCCGCGCTCCCCCAGCATCCGGGAGGCGCTGCCGGCGTTGGAGTCCTCCAGGTCGCCGCGGAGCAGTTCGTCGCCGATGGTGACGACGGCGGCGGTCGGGGTGTGCGGGACCGCGCGGCCGGCGTCGATGACGGCCTGGGCCGCCTCGGTGGTGGTGGCGCTGCCGCCCAGGTCGTAGGTGACCCGGTCACGCCGGCGGATGACATGCCGGACGGCGTCCCGGATGCTGCCCGCCTCACCCGGGAATCCGAGGTGTTCGAGCATCATGCCGATGGTGAGGAAGGCCGCGACGGGGTTGGCGCGCCCGTGTCCGGCCATCGCCGGTGCGCTGCCGTGCACCGGCTCGAAGTAGTTGCCGGCCTCGCCGATGTTGGCGCTGGGCGCCAGGCCCAGCCCGCCCATCACGCCGCCGCCGAGGTCCGAGAGGATGTCGCCGAACATGTTCTCGGCGACGATTACGCCGAAGCGCTCGGGACGGCGTGTCATCCACAGCGCGACGGCGTCCACGTTCAGGACCTCGAAGGGGATCTCCGGGTAGTCGGCGGCGATCGCCTCCAGCCGTTCCAGCACGTACGCGCTGCTCTGCCGAAGGACGTTGGGCTTGTCGGCGAGGGTGACGCGCTCGTAGCCGTCCCTGCGCGCCGTGTCGAAGGCGAAGCGCAGGATGCGGTCCAGGCCGTGCGAGGTCTGGAGCCGGATGGCGGCGGTGGTGCCGGAGCGTCCGCTGCGGCGGGCGTTGGGGTGCTCGGCCACCAGCGGCCACATGGCATCCGGTACGTGGTTCCAGTCCAGGCCCGCGTACAGGCCCTCGGTGTTCTCCCGCACGACGCAGAAGCGGTACGGGGTACCGCCGCCGAGGTAGTTCTCCACCGGCCGCAGATTGGCGAACAGGTCCAGGCGCTGCCGGAGTTGGATGATGGGCGAGAGGTACTGCGGGGCGCGTTCACGCAGCTCCGGCGCCAGTTCCGCCAGTGCCTCGCGGCGCGGCTTGCTGGTCGTGGCGCCGAGCAGGACGGCGTCGCTGCGGGCGATCAGCTCCCAGGTGCGGTCGGGGACGGGAGTGCCCTCGGTGCGCCAGCAGTCCCAGCCGATGTCACCGAACTCCAGGTCGACGGGCAGGCCGAGGGCGTCGAGCACCGGCAGTGCGGCGTCCAGGACTTCCGGCCCGATTCCGTCGCCGGGCAGGACCGCGACGGTCTTGCGGTTCATGACTCTTCAGCTCCCAGGAAGCGGGCGACGACGTCTCGGGTGAGGGTCGGTTGGTCAGCGTGCGGGCGCATTCCGGCCTGCGGGATGCCCACGAGCCGGTGCCGCGGTCCGGGGCCGGTGGCCAGGTGCTTGCGCCGGACGAGCAGCGACTGCTCGCCGTAGACGTGCAGCAGATGACCGGGGAACTCCTGTACGGGCGCCCGGACATCGGCGTCGCGCAGCAGCCGCAGCCCGGCGGACAAGCGCCGTCCGGCCGCCTCCTCCCCCGGTGACGCCGGCTGCGGCCCTACGGCGCCAGCGCCAGGCCCAGGTTGTTGTGGGCGTGCAGGCCGACGGCCGCGTCGGTCACCGAGCCCACCAGCGTGACGAGTTGGGACACCTCACTCGGCAGCATGCTGCCGTTGGAGTCGGCCAGGTAGACCACGTCCGCACCGGCGTCGCCTGACATCGCGGCGAGCTCGACCAGCCGGCGCCGGTCCAACTGGCTGACCCGGGTGATGTTGACCGTGGTGGTGAAACCCAGCTCGGCGGCCCGCGAGAGCAGGGCGAGTGCCGGCTCGGGTGTGCCGGAGGGCAGGCAGAACCGTACGAGGCGGATACCGGCCTCGTACATCCGCGGGAGGTCGTCCTCGGTGATGTTCTTCGGGTGCAGGATCATGCAGAGACGGTCAGGTGGGACGACCTCGGCGACGGCGCGTATGTAGTCGTCCGCTCCGACGCCGGTGCGACCGATCCCTGGCTTGGGTTTGAACGAACCGTTGCGGTAGCCGATCTCGACCCATTCCATGCCGGCCGCGACGCTCTCCCGAGCGTGGTGCAGCGCGTACTCGACCGGGAAGTCGAAGTTGTTCCGGTAGCCCCCATCGCGCAGCGTCACGTCAAGATTGACGATCATCTTTCCCCTCCAAAAATGGTGAACGCGGTTGGCGGGGTGACACTCGGCGCGTGAGATCCGTCGCGACACGACGGATTGACAAAAGAAAGCAACACGCCATTCAGGCGGAATCTAAAAGAATCCCGCATTACCACCCCGTTGGCGAACTTCCGGTTCAGCCATCAATACTCTTCAGCCGGTAAAAGACTTCGGCGAATCGAACACCGGAGCTGAGACGAACACTGGAAGCTCGTTGCTCAAGAACGTATCACACGCCCGCCGACGCTCCGCAATGCCGAAGTAAAGAGTCAGCCCCGGCGATCCCGCGGATTCTCCTCGGCAACTTTCCGGCGCACCTGCGTACTTGTTTCCGTCAGCAACCTCAGGCGTTCGGGGTCGGCGTTTTCTCGTAGAGCGAGAAACATGCGCATGGTGATGGGTTCGCCATTGAGCGGAAGCAGTGCGATGCGGCGGGAGGAAACCGTCTCGGCGGCCGTCGGGTACATGAGCGTCCAGCCGGCGGCGCCCGCGCCGATATCGGCGAGGGTGTCCTGGAGCTCGGTGGAGGGCGGGCCCACGGTGGGCTCGAACCCCGCCTTCCCGCAGGCCGCGACGACGGCGTCGAAGAGCACCGGGTTCTCGGCGCGGGAGGCGAGGCGCAGCGGCAGCTCGGCCAGATCGGCCAGCTCCAGGCGGCCGCGCTCGGCCAGCGGGTGCGCGGCCGGCAGCGCGACGACCAGGGGCTCGTACCAGAGGGTGAGGAGGCGCAGGCCGGCGGCGCTTTCGATACCCCGGATGAAGGCCGCGTCGAGCCGCCCGGCACGCACCTCCGCCAGGCGGGTGTGGGCGTCGAGGGTCTGGAACTCGAAGCGGATGCCGGAGCCGGAGTCGGGCAGCGCGTCCAGGAAGTAGTCCAGCCGCCGGCCCAGGGCGGAGCTGATACCCACCCGGAGGGTGGCCTCGTTCCGTGCGGCCAGCCGTTCGGCCTTGGCGGCGAACCGGTCCAGCGCCTTCAGCAGGTCGCGGCCCTCCGGCAGCAGTGCCTCACCGGCCGGGGTGAGAGTGACGGTACGGCCGGTCCGGTCGAAGAGCTGCGTGCGCAGTTCCCGCTCCAGTCGGCGCACCTGCTGGCTGACCGCGGGCTGGCCTATGTGCAGCCGCTCGGCCGCCCGGCCGAAATGCAACTCCTCCGCGACCGCGATGAAGTACTGAATCTGGCGCAATTCCATAGGATCCCCCTCATCCGCAGGGCGATCCCTTTCGTTGAACAGCGAAATATTCTGCCTTCGGAACCGCCGCGGGGGGAATTATCGCACACCGCGGAGCGGCACCCGTCATCAGTCGGGGCCGCCGCCACAATGTCCTGCGCTATTTACCCGGCCGTCACGCTTTGCAAATCGCCGGCCCGGTCGTCGTCACCAAGAGTTTCATCGGCCCGATCCCGCAGGCCGCCGGCCTGCCGGGCCGCCAGCGAAAGGAAGAACGCGAAGGCGAGGATTCCCAGCGACGCGGCGCCCACGACGAACCAGCCCAGGGCGAACAGGTCGCCCGCGGGCAACCGGCTGGAAAGGAGGATTCCCAGCGACGCGGCCAGCAGCTGGAGCGCGCCCATCAGACCGGAGGCCGAACCCGCGGCCGCCCGGAAGGTCGTCACCCCCGCGCTCATCGACAACGGCAGCAGGAAGCCGTTGCCGAAGGTCATCACCGGCATGAAGACCAGTACCAGCAGGCCCCCATGCGCGCCGGCCCCGCTCAGTCCCAGACCCAGCATCATCAGTGCCCCGGCCAGGAAGAACCCGTGGCCCGTCCAGAGCAACCGGTCGACGGGCCGCGTGCGGACCAGCGTCCGCGAGGTGAGGTTGCCCGCGACGTACGCGACCGAGACGGTGATGTAGCAGTAGCTGGTGGTCTCGGTGGCCAGGCCCATCTTCTCGAAGATCAGCGGGGAGGCCGCCAGATAGCCGAAGTAACCTCCGTACGCCACCGCCAGGTTGACGGTGTAGGCCCAGAACAGCGGCCGCTTCAGCAGCGTGGGATAGCCCTTGAGGGTCGCACGCAGGTGCTTGCTGCGTCGTTCCGGCGGCAGGCTCTCGGGGATCGAGGTGACCATCACGAGCAGGGTCGACAGACCGATCAGGGCGGTGACCACGAACGGCGCGCGCCAGGAGACGTACGTCGTCAGGTAGCCACCGACCAGCGGGGCGACGGACGGGGAGACGCCGACGATCGGCATGACGGTGGCGAACATCCGCGCCGCCTCCTTCGCCTCGTACAGGTCGCTGATCACGGCCCGTCCGAGCACCATCCCCGAACCGGCGCCCAGCGCCTGCAGAAGCCGGCCGGCGCCGAACACCTCGACCGTGGGCGCCACCGCGCACACCACGGAGGCGACGACGAACAGTCCGAGTCCGGAGACGATGACACGCTTACGGCCGTAGGCGTCCGAGACCGGACCGTAGACGGCCTGTGAGACCGCGATGCCGATCATGAACGCGCTGAACGTCCACTGCACGGACGCGACCGGGGTGCCGAAGGCATGCGCCGTGGCCGGCACGCCCGGCAGATTGATGTCGGAGGCGAACAGGCCCCCGGCGTTCAGCGAGCACAGGACGGCGAGCAACAGCGCGTAGGGCGTGCGTGTTGATGCGGTCTTCATGGCACGTGGCAACTTCCATATCAGGGGCGCGTGGTGGTGGCCGGGCCATGCCGCCGGCAGCGGCGTCGCGGGACGGGCGGCCGGTGGTTCTCCGGGGCTCGCGGGTCAGCGCTCGGCGGCGCGGGCGGCCAGGGTGTCGCCGCCGATGGACCAGCTGTCGGTGGCGATCTCCTGGACGGTCACCCACACGCTCTCCGGCTTGCCGCCGGTGGCCCCGACGTACGCGTCGGTCAGCGCACGGACCAGCTCGGCCTTCTGCTCGGCGGTCTTGCCGGGGGTCTGCTGCACGTTGATGAGAGGCATCGCGTTCTCCGCGGGATCGAGGTCGGACCGAAGGACCACGGCTCCGGGCCGCTGGGGCCGGGAGTCCGTCGTGGGTCCAGTCCAACACCGGGGCGATGACCGGCCAAGACGCAATCCACTCTCGCAACGATCACGAATCGTGATGGGTCCGAGGTGGGCATGCCCCGCGGGAGGGGGCGGGCTCAGGCGTCGTCGCAGGGAGCGTCGGCGAGCATGCCCTCGCGCAGCGCGGTCAGGACGCGGGTCAGCAGTCGGGAGACCTGCATCTGGGACACGCCCAGTTTCGCGCCGATCTGGGTCTGGGTCATGCCGTGGCCGAAGCGCAGTCGCACCAGGGCCTGCTCCTGCGCGTTGAGGCGGCCGAGGAGGGCCTTCAGGGCGTGGACGTTCTCGATGTTCTCCAGCGCCGGATCGCTCACGCCCAACCGGGCGGTCAGGGCCAGGGCGTGGTCGTCGGAGTGGCCGGTGCCGCCGGCGGCGTCCAGGCACTCGGTGCTGTAGCCGTTGCTGGCCACCATCACCTCGATGACCTGCTCGACCGACCGCTGCATGTGCGCCGCCAGCTCCGCGATCGTGGGGTCGCGGCCCTGCCGTCCGGTGAGGGTGTCACGGGCGCGGGCCAGGTCGATCCGCTGCTCCTGCAGGCTGCGGGGCACGTGCACGGCCCAGCTGGTGTCGCGGAAGAAGCGTTTGATCTCCCCGCCGATGTAGGGGATCGCGAAGGTGCTGAACTCGACGTTGCGCGCCACGTCGAAGCGGTCCACGGCCTTGATCAGACCGATCGTGCCGACCTGCACGATGTCATCCCACTCCTCCGGCCGGCCGCGGAACCGGCGGGCGATGAACCGCACCAGGGAGAGGTTCATCTCGATCAGCGCCGTCCGCACCTGCTGGTACCGGGCGGTGCCCTCCTCCTCGGCCCGCAGGCGGGTGAACAGCTCCCGCGACAGGGCCTTCGCGGCGTGGGGGGTCACCGCGCCGACCGGGCCCGGGGACGGGTCGCCGGGCCGGAGGGGGTCATGGGTGGGGGCACACGTCACCATCGATCCCGCCCTCGTCTGTTGTGAGCCGCCGGATGGCGTTCGCAGCGGCGGCGGGTGCGCTGATGTGGTCGGACGGATGCCGGTCAGGTGTGCAGGAGGCTGTTGTCGCCCTCGTGGCCGTCGGCCGCTTCCTCGTTGAACCAGTGGTCGCCCTCGGCCAGGTACCGGAAGCGCATCCGCTGCGCGGACGGCAGCGAGACCGTCACCGCGCGGGTCCCGTCGGGGAGCGCCGCCAGCGGGTGGGCGCCGGGCCGCCAGTCGTTGAAGTCGCCGACGACGCTGACCTGGCCTGCCGGGTGCTCGGCGGGCAGGATGAACGTGATGTCGGTGGTCTTCTTGCGCCGGGTTCGTACCAGCATGAGGGGGTCGCTCCTTCATCGCGAGGGATCAGTGCACCCGATCTTCACTCGCTCCGGAGCTGTCGGCCCGCGGAACCGGCCCGTGGAAATGGTTCTTTACCCGAACAGACGGCAGGCCGTTCCCGTGGGTCCCGCACGAGGGGCGGGACCCACGGGAACCGGTCTCAGACCGCCGGGGTGAAGCGGTCCCAGGCGCGGTGCCGCGCCAGCAGTTCGGTGACGGCCTCCAGCGCCGCGCCGGCGTCGGCCGCGGTCACCACACCGGGCGCGTCGGGGGCGATGCCGGCCGCTTCCAGCGCGTCTACACCGTCGCCCCACGTACCGAGTGCCTTGCCGTGGCGGTAGGCCTCGGTGAGCATGAGCAGGACGCGCGGGTCGATCCCCGCGCCCACCGCCACGTCGTCGTCCACCTTGGCGTCGCGGGCTCCGTAGGCGTCCGCGCCCGGCGCGGGGGTGCCGGCCACCAGGATCGCGTCGAACTCGGTGGAACGGGCGGTGGCGAAGGTGCGCTGCACGGTGACGGGCTCACCGTCGGTGTCCAGCACGCCGCCGGTCGGCGCGATGACCAGCGGGACCATGCCCGCGTCCAGCACCGTCTGCCGCGCTGTCCGTACGGCGGTCAGGTCCTGGTCGCCCGCGGTGACGATGCCGATGATGCGGCCGTCCACCGGCCAGCGGGCGCCCAGCTGGGACAGCGCGGGGCTGGGAACGGGCTCGGTCAGGGCGACGGTCGCCGCCGGTGCGGGCAGCCCGAGTCCGGCGGCGACCTCCGCGCACAGCACGGGGTCGATGTTGGCGAGGACCGTCAGCGCCCGCTCCTTGATGACCGCCTCATAGCACTTGTTGAGTTCGAAGGTGTACGCGGCGACGATGTGCTCGCGCTCGGTCGACGTCATGCTGAGCCAGAACAGCCGCGCCTGGCTGTAGTGGTCGTCGAAGGACGCGGCGGCCTCGCGGACCTTGCGGGCAGCGGGCACCTCCACGGGGACCTCGATGAAGGCGCCGGTGTCCGCTCCGGCGAGGAACGGGCACCCGCCGTCGAGGGAGTTCGGCCGGTAGGGGGCCACGCCGCGGTGCACGGCGGTCTGGTGCATGCCGTCGCGCAGCATGTCGTTGACCGGGGCATGGGTGCGGTTGATCGGGAGCTGGTTGAAGTTCGGTCCGCCCAGCCGGGTGAGCTGGGTGTCGAGGTACGAGAACAGCCGGCCCTGCAGCAGCGGGTCGTTGGTGACGTCGATGCCGGGGACGAGGTTGCCGAGGTGGAAGGCGACCTGCTCGGTCTCCGCGAAGAAGTTCGAGGTGTTGGCGTTCAGCGTCAGCAGACCGATCGGCTGCACGGGGGCCAGTTCCTCGGGCACGATCTTGGTCGGGTCCAGCAGATCGATCCCCTCGAACAACTGGTCCTCGGTGTCGGGGAAGGTCTGCACGCCCAGCTCCCACTGCGGGAAGGCGCCGGCCTCGATCGCGTCGAACAGGTCCCGGCGGTGGAAGTCCGGGTCCATTCCCGCGGTGATCTGCGCTTCCTCCCAGACCAGGGAGTGCACACCCAGCTTCGGCTTCCAGTGGAACTTCACGAGGGTCGTCGCGCCCTCGGCGTTCACCAGCCGGAAGGTGTGGACGCCGAAGCCCTCCATCATCCGGTACGAGCGGGGGATGCCGCGGTCGGACATGTTCCACAGGGTGTGGTGGGTGGCCTCGGTGTGCAGCGTCACGAAGTCCCAGAACGTGTCGTGGGCGCTCTGCGCCTGCGGGATCTCGCGGTCCGGGTGCGGCTTTCCGGCGTGGATCACGTCGGGGAACTTGATCGCGTCCTGGATGAAGAACACCGGGATGTTGTTGCCGACCAGGTCGAAGATGCCCTCGTCGGTGTAGAACTTGGTGGCGAATCCGCGGGTGTCGCGCACGGTGTCGGCCGAGCCGCGCGACCCCAGGACGGTCGAGAAGCGCACGAAGACCGGCGTCTCGACATCCTTGCCAAGGAACGCCGCCTTGCTGATCCCCGCGGCGGTGCCGTAGCCCTGGAAGATGCCGTGCGCGGCGGCGCCGCGCGCGTGGACGACCCGCTCCGGGATGCGCTCGTGGTCGAAGTGGGTGATCTTCTCGCGCAGGTGGTGGTCCTGGAGCAGCACCGGCCCGCGCGGACCGGCCTTCAACGAGTGGTCCGTGTCGTACAGCCGGGCTCCCTGGGCGGTGGTGAGGTACTCCCCACCCTGCGCGAACTCCTTGCGCGAGGCGCCTGTCGGCTGACCGGTCGGGCTGTACGTGTCAGGACCGCTCTGGTCGGGCTTGGGCGGCAGCGGGCCGACCGGCTCCGTCGGCTCGTCGAGCTGCGGCGGCACCGAGTTCGGCACCCCGGGGATGTCGTTGCGGGGGTGGACGGCCTCCTGGACCTTCTCGACGACCTTCTCGGTGGCTGCCGTCACGGGGTTCTTCTTCTTGGCGCTCACAGGGTTCCGATCGTTGGCAGATGGACTGGGTGGCGGTCACCGTCCTGAGGACGGGCCGCGCGCGTCGCGCAGGGGGCGGGTACCCCCTCCGGTGTCGGCGACGCGCCGCCGCGCCCGGGCCCGGCGCAAGGTTCACCCGGTCGGCGTCGTCGAACCGCGCCTTCGACCTGGGGCTTCAACCTGTGCCTGCGCGGCAGTCCGCGCCGATCGGCGGTGTCAGTGGCCGAGTGCCGTGGCGAGCTGGGCCTTGTTCATCTTGGAGCGCCCCTGGACGTTGCGCCGGCGTGCCTCGTTGTACAGCTGGTCACGGGTGGGCCCGCCGGAACCGGAGTGGGAGCGCTGTCCGCCGCGCTTGGAGGACGACATGTCCTGGAGGGAGCTGCGGCTCGCGGTGCGGGACTCACCGGCCCGTGCGCGTTCCTTGTTGACCGTCCGGGCCGCGATCTCCTCGGCCCGCCCGGTGCTCTTGCCCTGCTTCTTCGCGCTGTCCTTGATGTGCTCGTACTGCCGTTCCCGCTTCGCGTTCGATCCCCTGGGCATCGTGGTCACGTCTCCCGTCCTTCGGCGTTCGGATGGCCCCCTGCGCCTACCCCGCCATCCTCGGCACGCACTTCCCACCCGGCGCGCGGATACGCCCATCCGGTGGGCCACCCGCTCAGGGCGCGCTGCGAACAGCTGATCGTGCGAGTCTGGAAGCGGAAGCCCTGTGACACCTGATGTCGAGAACCGGAGAGCTGATCCATGAGTGAGCACCCCACTTCCCAGGCCGAGGGTGAGCGCGACGACGAGGACGCGCCTGACGAATCGAAGGACGGCCTGGCGGCCCAGTTGCCGGCCGAAGGGGCGCGCGACGACGAGGACGACGAACCGAGCTGACGTGATCGCACGCCGCGACGGGCATCATGGGCGTGGGCTTCAGTCCTGCGGCAGGTCCACCGCTTCGAGGGGGTGGACGGCGGGCCCCTGGAGGACCGTGCCGTCGACGCCGAAGCGGGAGCCGTGGCAGGGGCACTCCCAGGTGGTCTCGGCGGCGTTGAAGGCGACCAGACAGCCGAGGTGGGTGCAGCGCGCGGACACCGCCCGCACCGTGCCCTCGGGATCGCGGTAGACGGCGCAGCGCCGTCCCTTGACCCGGACGATCGCCCCGTCCGCCGGCGGGATCTCCTCGACGGAACCGACGTGGGTGGGCCGCAGCCGGTCGCCGACGAAGTGCTTGGCGACGTCGACCTGTTGGCGGACGAGCGCCGGCGCCTCCTTCAGGGTGCTCGCCAGGCGGCGCGGGTCGTACAGGCCGGCCCAGGGGCTCTCCCCGCCCGTGATGAGGTCCGCGAGCAGGCGGCCGGACATCACGCCGCTGCTCATCCCCCAGCCGCCGAACCCGGTGGCCACGTAGGTGTGCTTTGACCCGACGTGCAGCGGCCCGACGAACGGAACGTGGTCGGTGGAGTCGTTGTCCTGCGCCGCCCACCGGTAGGCCGTCTCCTCGACCGCGAACCGTTCGTGCATCCAGGCGTCCAGCCGGGCGAAGCCTTCCCGCGCGTCCCCGGTGCCCGGTGTGAAGGACTCGCCGGTGACGATCAGCAGTCGCCGCCCCTCGTCCAGCGGGGCGGAGCGCACCGAGCGCTTGCCGTCCTCCTCGGTGATGTACATACCCGTCGGGGCCAGTTCGGCGGAGATCGGCGCGGCGACGACCAGTTCCCTGCGGGCGGAGAGCCGCGTGAACAGCAGCGCCCGGTCGAAGATCGGGTAGTGGGTGGCGACGACGACGTCGCGGGCGGTGACGGTGTGTCCGGACTCGGTGGTGACCTCGCAGGGCGAGCCCTCCGACAGGCCGGTGACCCTGGTGCGCTCCAGGATCGTCCCGCCGCGGGCCCGCAGGTCCTCCGCCAGGGCGAGCAGGTAGGCGCGCGGGTGGAACTGCGCCTGGTGGTCGACCCGCACCGCGCCGCTGACGTCGAACGGCAGCTCGGTGTCCTGGACGAAGACGGCCGGGAGTCCGGCGTCCGAGGCCGCCCGGGCCTCCGCCCGCAGCGCTTCCACGCTCTTGGGGTCGGTGGCGTAGGTGTACGCGCTGACGCGCTCGAGGTCGCACCGGACGCCGAGTTCGGCGGCGATCTCGGCGACGCCTTCCACCGCGGCCTGCTGGGACGCGGCGTACTGGCGGGCCGCGTCCCGCCCGCGGGACTTCGACAGCCTGTCGTACGCCAGGGTGTGCAGGGCGGACACCTTCGCGGTGGTGTAGCCGGTGACTCCGGCGGCGATGCGGTCGGCCTCCAGCAGGGCAACCGTCCTGCCGGCCCTGACGAGCTCCCAGGCCGCGCTCAGTCCGGCGATGCCCCCGCCGACCACGGCGACATCGACGTCGAGGTCCCCTTCCAGCGCGGGGTAGGACGTGGCCCCCGAGGTCGCCATCCAGTAGGACTCGTCCTGGCCGGGAAGTGAGGTGGGATCGGTCATGGCGGCCTTCCGCTCGGTGCCCCGGGCGCTCGGACGGCCGAGCGCGGGATCGCGGGGGCAGGATGGAAGGCGGTTACCCGGGCGGATCCGCCGCAATCACACCTCCTTCTTCCGTCTACGGGGATTTGCGACGAAACCGGAGGGATATCCATACAGAGGCGGGGAAGACGTTCGCGCGACTGGGGTTACCACTGGGACTCAAGGGCATGGTGGGTCGTTCGCCTCGACGCATTCGGTGGGTCGTTCGCCTCGACGCATTCCCATCCCCGTTCGGCTGCAGGATCTTCGGAGGAGGGCATCATGTCCGCACATCCAGGTTTCGAACTGATATTCGCCGATACGGACTCCTCGCACTCGCTCGCGAAGGGAGCGGGAGAGCGCGGCCGGCACACCGTCCACGTCGCGCGGACGTCCGCTTCCGGCCCGGGCGGGCACCCCGTCTACGTCGACTCGACCGGGATCATCCGTGCCGAGATCAGCGAGCAGGGCGAGGTACGGATGCTGGCCTCGGGCTTCGGGCAGAAACCGCAGCAACCCGTCGGGTGCGTCCGCTCCCGCGATGCCGACGCCGACGCCCTGCCGGAACCGTCAGCGTCGGCCTGAGACCCCGCCGCTGAGCCGGGCGCCACGACCTCGGGCAGACGAACGACCCCACTGCTCCTGCGCAGGAGTGCCGGTGACGGGCCGGAGCCGGAGGCCCAGCCCGTCGAGGCGGTGGCGACCGGTGGGGCGCGCTGACCGATGGCCGGCGGACCGACGACCCGCGGCTGATGAGGACCTGCGGCCGCGCAGAACCTACACCTGGGTGAGCATTCCGGCGCGCAAGCGGCGGATGATGCGGCTCAGGAGCCGCGAGACGTGCATCTGGGAGACCCCGAGTTCGGCGCCGATCTCCGACTGCGTCATCTCCTGCCCGAAGCGCATCCGCAGGATCGTGCGATCACGCTCGCCCAACTCCGCGAGGAGCGGCTTGAGGGCGTGCAGGTTCTCCACGCCCTCCATGCCCGGGTCGTCCGCGCCGAGCCGGTCGACGAGCGAGCTCGCCGATTCGTCGGGGCTCTCGCCGGCGGTGATGTCCAGGGAGCCGGCGGTGTAGCCGTTGCCGGCCACGATCCCCTCCACGACCTGCTCGCACGTCAGGCCCATGTGGTCGGCCAGCTCCGCCGTCGTCGGGGCGTGGTCCAGTCGCTGCGCCAGCGCCTCGTTGGCCTGGGCGAGGGCGATCCGGCGCTCCTGCAGGCTGCGCGGCACGTGGACGGCCCAACTGGTGTCCCGGAAGGAGCGCTTGATCTCGCCGATGATGGTGGGGATGGCGAAGGTGGTGAACTCGACCTCACGCGACAGGTCGAACCGGTCGATCGCCTTGATCAGGCCGATCGTCCCGACCTGGACGATGTCCTGCATGTCCTCCGGCCGGTTGCGGAACCGGCCGGCGGCGAACCGGACCAGGGACACGTTCAGCTCGATCAGGGTGTTCCGCGCGTACTGGTACTCGGGCGTCCCCTCCTCCGCCGTCCGCAGGCGGTCGAAGAACAGCTTGGACAGGGCCCGCGCGTCCTTCGGGGCGACCTTCTCCGCGTCCGCGATCCTCGGGAGCTCCCCGATCACCGGGCCACGGTCCTCAGGACGGGCGTTCACGGGGTTCGCACGGGTCGATACGGTCAGCGTTGACATCGTTCTCGGCCTCCCGGGCACAGCGGGCGTTGCGGCGCGTCTACCCCTGGAGCGGGCCCCCATGCGCGGCAAGCCCGTCAGAAGTTGATCGTCGAAACGATGTACACGATGGGGTGAGTCATATCGCTGAGGTCGACGGTGATGTCGTGGTCCGGTTTGTCGCCGTGCTGCGTCGTCGTCACTCCGGCCAGGGGACGGCCCGCCGGGAAGCTCCAGCCGGGCACTTTCGCCTGCCCGGGCGTGATGGTGACGTTGCCCGGCTTCAGCGCGGAGCGGCTGGTGCCCACCTGCGCGAGGAAGGTGTCGAGGCCGCCCGCGGTGGGCGTGAACTGGACGTAGAGAACACTGGTGTTCCAGGTGTTCGTCTCCATGAAGGCGATCTTGCGCGTCCAGGCCAGCGGGATCGGTACCTGGTAGATCCGGCGCTGCGCCCGGGTGGGCCAGTCCCACGTCAGGTGCTTGGGGGCGGCCGACGCCTCCTTGTCCTGGCCGCTGTTGCGGCTCTGCTCGGCGGCGACGATCACGTAGCCGACGGGTACCAGGACGAGCAGCGGGACGATGGTCCACTGCACCCAGCGGGGTACCGCGCGCAGCGGCCTGGTGTGCGGGCGGTCGACGCTCATTTGCCCGCCGCCCGGCCGAAGCGCTCATAGCGCTCCACACGGCGCCGGTTGGCGCGGCGGAACCGCCGGGCGACCAGCCGGGCGAGGTCGGCGGCGCCGACCAGCCCGGCCTCGTTGCCCAGCTCGGCCTGCACGATGCGGGCCTCCGGGCGGTAGCCGCGCCCGGTGAGATTGCGGCGGAAGGCGTCCCTGGCGGGCCCGATGAGCAGGTCGTCCGCGGCGCTGACGCCGCCGCCGATGACGAAGCAGGAGGGATCGAGCGCGGCGGCGAGGTTGGCGATGCCGACACCCAGCCACTGGCCGATGTCCTGGAGCAGCTCGACGCACATGGCGTCGCCCTCCCGGGCCAGCTGCGTGATCAGCGGCCCGGTGATGTCGCCGATGTTGCCGCCGACCCGCTCGATGATCCCGTAGGCGACGGGCGACTCGGCGGCGGCCATCTCGCGGGCCTCGCGGACCAGCGCGTTGCCCGAGCTGTACTGCTCCCAGCAGCCGCGGTTGCCGCAGGGGCAGCGGTGGCCGCCGGGGACGACCTGCATGTGCCCGAACTCGCCGGCCACCCCGTAGCGGCCGCGCTTGACGTGGCCCTCCTCCAGGATGGCGCCGCCGATGCCGGTACCGAGCGTGATCATGACGAGGTCGTCCTGGCCGCGGCCGGCGCCGAAGCGCCATTCGGCCCACGCCGCGGTGTTCGCGTCGTTGTCGACCATGACCGGCACCAGCAGCCGCTCCTCCAGCCGGTCGCGCAGCGGTTCGTCACGCCAGGACAGGTGCGGCGCGAAGAGCACCCGCGAGCGCTCGGCGTCGACCCAGCCGGCGGCGCCGATGCCGACCGCGTGCACGTCGTGCCGCTCCGACAGGTCCAGGACCAGCTCGACGATGGTGTCCTCGACGACCTTGGGGCTCTTGCTCCGGTCGGGCGTCTCGGTACGGAGCTGCTCCAGGATGTTGCCGTCCGGGTCCACGACGCCGGCCGCCACCTTGGTGCCGCCGATGTCGATGCCGACCGTCGGCACCCTCGGCGCCGTCAGGTGGGAGCGCCGCTCCCGGCGGCCGACGGTCTGCAGGACCGTCGCCCGAGCGGCGCCCCTGCGCTGGAATGCTGATCGGTCGCTGCGTGACGCTGCTGGCAAGGGTCGTCTCCGGATCGGTGGCTGTCGTGCCGATTGTGCCGCACCGAGGAGGTACCCCGCACAGCGCGGGCGGGGTCAGCCTTCGCGGGCGAGCTCGTGGCTGAGCTGCTCCAGTTCACTGCCGCCCGCCATCTGGCGGGTCAGTTCTTCCAGCGTGATGCCCGACTTGGGGTAGCTGCCGGCCATCGCGCCGCGCTTCAGCAGGATGAACCGGTCGCCGACCAGGAACGCGTGGTGCGGGTTGTGGGTGATCAGGACCACACCGAGCCCGGCGTCACGCGCGGCGGCGACGTACTTGAGGACGACGCCGGACTGCTTGACGCCGAGCGCCGCCGTCGGCTCGTCGAGGACGAGGACCTTGGCCCCGAAGTAGACGGCGCGGGCGATGGCGACGCACTGCCGTTCACCGCCGGACAGGGTGCCGATCGGCTGGTCCACGTCGCGCAGGTCGATGCCCATCCGCAGCAGCTCGCCACGGGTGGTCTCGCGCATGGTGCGCACGTCGAGCCGGCGGAGCGGGCCGCGGCCCTTGGTGGGCTCGGAGCCGAGGAAGAAGTTGCGCCACACCGGCATCAGGGGCACCACCGCGAGGTCCTGGTAGACGGTCGCGATGCCGTGGTCGAGGGCTTCGCGGGGCGAGGTGTGCCGCACCGGCTCGCCGTCGACCTCGTAGGTGCCCGCGTCGTGCTGGTGCAACCCCGAAATGATCTTGATGAGGGTGGACTTGCCCGCGCCGTTGTCCCCGAGGACACAGGTGATCTCGCCGGGGTGCACCTCGAGGGAGACCTCTTCCAGGGCCTTGATGTTGCCGTAGTACTTGCTCACGTCGGTGAGCTTCACCAGCGCGCTCATGCGGTCGCCTCCGCCCGCTTGCGGACCCATGCGTTCAGCAGCGTGGCCAGCAGCAGCATGGCCCCGAGGAAGAACTTGAACCAGTCCGGATTCCACTGGGCGTACACGATGCCCTTGCTCGTCATGCCGAAGATGAACGCGCCGACCGCCGAGCCGATCGCCGACCCGTAGCCGCCGGTCATCAGGCAGCCGCCGATGACGGCCGCGATGATGTAGAGGAACTCGTTGCCGACACCCTCGCCCGACTGCACCACGTCGAACGAGAACAGCAGGTGCTGGCCGGAGATCCAGGCGCAGAACGCGACCGCCATGTACAGGCCGATCTTGGTGCGGGCCACCGGGACCCCGACCGCGCGGGCGGCGTCCGCGCCGCCGCCGACGGCGAAGATCCAGTTCCCGGCCCGGGTGCGCAGTAGCAACCAGGTGGCGACGGCGACCAGGGCCGCCCACCACAGGATGGTGACCTTCAGATCGATGTCACCGATGGTCAGGTGCGAGGCGAAGAGCACCCGTGCCGACGCGAAGCCCTCCATGTCGGCGATGGACTTGGTGCTGACCGTGCCGCTGATGAGCTTGGTGAAGCCCAGGTTCAGTCCGGTGAGCATCAGGAAGGTGCCGAGCGTGATGATGAAGCTGGGCAGCTTGGTGCGGGTCAGCAGGAACCCGTTGAAGAAGCCGACGGCCAGGGTGACAGCCAGCGACACCGCGACGCCCACCCAGACGTTCGCCGTCATCTGGTAGCTGAACATCGAAGAGATCAGCGCGGAGCTGGTGACCATCACACCGGCGGACAGGTCGAACTCGCCGCCGATCATCAGCAGGGCGACCGGCACCGCCATGATGCCGATGGTCGAGGCGGCGTACAGCACGGTCCCGAAGCTGGACCACTGCAGGAACGAGTCGGCGGCGACCGAGAAGAAGACGAACACGGCGACCGCGCCGACGACCGAGCCCAGCTCGGGGCGGCCCAGCAGCCGGCGGGCCGGCGAGCGGTGCACCAGCCGGTCGTCCGGCGGCCCACCCGCCGGTTCCGGGCCGTCCTGGCCCGCGGACTTGTCCAGTGTGGTGGCCGGTGTCATCGCGTCCCCCGTTCGGTGTACTTCGCCAGCGCGGCGGCGTCCTTCTTCGTCAGGATCTGCGGACCGGTGAGCACCGGTTTCCCGCCGCCCAGGGCGTCGGCGTTGTAGCGGTAGAGCCAGAGCAGGTCCACGGCCTCGTACCCCTGCAGATACGGCTGCTGGTCGACGGCGAATCCGATCGTGCCGGCCGACAGCGCGGCGGCGACCTGTGCGTTGAGGTCGAAGGTGTCGACCTCGGCGGTGCTCGACGCCTGCTGCTTGGCCTGGACGGCGGTGGCGGCGAAGGGCGCGCCCAGGGTGACGACCGCGTCGATGGACTTGTCGGCCTGCAGCTTGGCCTGGATCGTGGACTGCACGTCGGGCATGTTGGTGCCGTCGACGTAGAGGTTGTCCATCGTCCCGGCGAAGGTCTCCTTCGCCCCGGCGCAGCGCTCCTCGTGGCCGACGTTGCCCTGCTCGTGCAGGACGCACAGCGCGTGCTTCTTCCCGCGCTTGTCCAGCTCGTCGCCGACGGCCTGGCCGGCGATCTTCTCGTCCTGGCCGATGTGGCTGAGCGCCCCGAAGGCCTTGGACTGGTCGGAGCCGGAGTTGATGGTGACGACGGGGATGCCGGCCTTGACCGCCTTGGCGACCACGTCCTTCATCGCGTCGGGCTTGGCGAGGGTGACCACCAGGCCGTCGACGTGCTGGTCGATGGCTGCCTGAACGAGCTGCGCCTGCTCGTTCGCCTGGTTGCTGCTGGAGTAGACGAACTTGATGTTGTCCTTGCGGGCGGCCTGCTTCGCACCGTTCTGGACGATGTCCCAGAAGGTGTCGCCGGCGCCCGAGTGGGTGACCATGGCCACCGTCCACTTGGGCGTGTCGACGCCCGATCCGCCGCCCGCGGACTGCGCGGCCCGTTCCTCCGCGCGCTTGCCGCCGGTGCTGCTGCAGCCCGCCAGCGAGGCCCCGAGCACCGCTGCCAGCAGTGCGCCGATCGCGCGTGTCCCCGTCTTAGCCATCGCCACGAAGCCTTGCCCTTCCCTGCGGATCCCGGTGCCGCCGGGGACTCGATGATCGGCCCCGGCGGCCCAAGTATCTGTCAAGGGGAACGTGGCCGCTGTCATCGGGTACCGCGCTGGGTGAACTTCTCCAGCTGCGGCACGTCCTTCTCCGTGACGAGCGCGGGGCCGGTCAGCACCGGACGGCCGCCGCCGATGACGTCGCCGTTGGTCTTGTGGAGCCACAGTTCGTCCACCGCGAGGTAGCCCTGCAGGTAGGGCTGCTGGTCGACGGCGAAGCCGACCTCCTTGCTCTTGAGCTGCTTGACCACGGCCGCGTTGAGGTCGAAGGTGTCGACCTCGACCTTGCCGCCGGTCGCCTTGACGGCCTGCACGGAGGTGGCGGCGAAGGGCGCGCCCAGGGTCAGGACGGCGTCGACGGACTTGTCGGCCTGGAGCTTGGAGGTGACGGTGGAGAGCACGTCGGGCATGTTGGTGCCGGTGACGTAGAGCTTCTGCATCGATCCCTTGAAGGTCTTCGCCGCGCCGTCGCAGCGCTGCTCCAGGGAGACGTTCCCCTGTTCGTGGATGACGCACAGCGCCTTCTTCAGGCCCCGCTTGGTCATCTCGTCGCCGACCGCCTCACCGGCCACCGCCTCGTCCTGGCCGATGTGGCCGAGCGCGCCGTAGGCGGCCGAGAACTGCGAGCCGGAGTTGATGCTGATGACGGGGATGCCGGCCTGGACGGCCTTGTTCAGCACCGCCTTGAGCGCGTCGGGCTTGGCCAGCGTCACGATGATCCCGTCGACCTTCTGGTCGATCGCGGTCTGGACGAGTTGGGCCTGCTCGTTCCCCTCCTTGTTGTTGGAGTAGAGGAACTTCACGTTGTCCTTCGCCGCGGCCTGCTTCGCGCCCTTCTGGACGATGTCCCAGAAGGTGTCGCCCTCGCCCGAATGGGTGACCATGGCGATGGTGAGCTGCGGGGTTCCGGCCCCGTTCACCGCGTCCGCGGTGTCCTTCTCCTCGGTCTTCTTCCCCCCGGAGCTGCTGCATCCGGCGGCGGCGAGCGATATCGCCAGGGCGAGTGCCGCCGCGGACAGAGCCGTGCGCCTGCGTGCCATCGTGGGTCCGCCTTCTCCTCCGGCCGCCCGGTTCCGGTCCGGTGAACGGCACTGGTGGTTTCTAACGGGGGTTGTGGTGCAGCGTCAAGACTTTGTACAGACATACTTACGTTCTCGAGCAGAACGAAGCGGCTCCGGCGCCGAGCGGCACCTGTCGTGAGCGGCCGGACCGACCCCGTTTGGTGCTCGCCGGATCCCTGGGAGATAACTACCTGATGGACGCATCACAGGCCGACGCCTACCTCTCGCGCATCGGGGCGGTACGCCCCGCCGTCACCGACGCCGCCGCGCTGCGCGAGCTGCAGCTGCGCCATCTGCTCGCCGTGCCGTTCGAGAACCTCTCGATCCACCTCGGCGAGGAGATCGGGCTCTCCGAGGAGGCGCTTCTCGCCAAGGTCGTCGGGGCCCGGCGCGGCGGCTTCTGTTACGAACTCAACGGTCTGTTCGGCGCCCTCCTGAAGCAACTCGGCTATCCGGTGAGCCTGCTGGCCGGCCGGGTCTTCGCCGAAGGCGGGGTACCGGGACCGCCCTTCGACCACCTGGCGCTGCGCGTAGAGGCGTCCGGCCCGTGGCTGGTGGACGTCGGCTTCGGCAGGTTCACCCACCACCCGCTGCGGCTGGACAGCCGCGAGGACCAGCCGGACCCCAGCGGCGGTGTCTTCCGCATCGTCGACGCGCCGGGCGGCGACCTCGACGTCCTCAAGGACGGCGAGCCCGAGTACCGGCTGGAGCAACGCCCGCGCGAGCTGGTCGACTTCGAGCCCACCTGCTGGTGGCAGAGCACCTCCCCCGCGTCCCACTTCACCCGTTCGCCGGTCTGCTCGCTGCTCACGCCGACCGGGCGGATCACCCTGAGCGGCGCCTCGTTCATCACCACCGGGAGCGGAGGGCGGCAGGAGCGGGACGTGCCGCGGGACGAACTGCTCACCGTCTACCGCGAATCCTTCGGCGTCGTCCTCGACCGGCTTCCCCAAGTGCCGGGGGAATCGCACTGACGGGCGGACGATCACACCTTCGCGGGACATCCGCCGGACGGATCACCCAGCGCACCGGCCCCGGCGCTCCCAGGCCCCTGACGAGTGCTCCGGGCGGCGCACTCGCCCCGCGGACGCGGCGGCCCCGCGGGCCCGACCGGCTCGCATACGATGACGCCGTCGAGCAGTGAGCGTCCGCGCTGCGACCTCCGTCACCGCTGGAACTGGATAGTGATGAATCCCGACAGGTTCGACCGCCTGGTGCAGATCCGCCGCCACATCCACGCGCACCCGGAAACGGCGCGCAAGGAGTTCGGCACCACCGCCTTCATCGCCGAGCAGCTCACCGCCGCGGGCCTCGCGCCGCGGATCTTCCCCGGCGGCACCGGCCTGTCCTGCGACATCGGTGACGGCCGCGGCCCGCTCGTGGCGCTGCGCGCCGACATCGACGCGCTGCCCGTCGCGGACGAGAAGGAGGTCCCCTACCGGTCGACCCGGCCCGGGACCTGTCACGCCTGCGGGCACGACGTGCACACCACCATCATGCTCGGGCTGGCGCTGGAGCTGGCCGAGGCGCCGGAGAAGATCGAGGGGCGGGTCCGGTTCGTCTTCCAGCCCGCCGAGGAGGCCGTACCCAGCGGCGCCCACGAGGCCATCGCGGCCGGGGTGCTCAAGGACGTGGCGGTCATCTACGCCCTGCACTGCGATCCCGCGGGCGAGGTGGGCCGGGTCGGGATCCGCACCGGTCCGATCACCTCCAGCCTGACCGCCTTCGACCTCCGGATCACCCAGCCGGCGGCGGGCGCCGAGCCGGGAGCGCATCCCGCGGACCTGGTGATGGTGATGGCCAAGCTCATCACCGACCTCCCGACCGCCCTGCAGAACGCCCTGCCGGCCGGGGCCGCCATGGTGGCCTCCGCGGTCTTCGGGGCCGTGAACAGCGAACCGGGGCCCGACGGCCGCCCCGCGCGCGTCACGTCCCTGGGGACGGTGCGGTCGCTGAGCCGCGAGGCATGGGCGGCGGTACCGGAACTTTTCGAACGGCTCGCCGCCGCGATCGTCTCCCCGTACGGAGTGACCTTCCACGCCGACTTCAACCAGGTGGCACCCGCGGTCACCAACCACCCGGACGCGATGCGGGTCTTCGACGCGGCCGTCACTTCGGCGCTCGCCCCCGGAGCCCGCTACGAGACCCCGCAGAGCCTCGGCGGCGAGGACTTCGCCTGGTACCTGGAGTCCGTCCCGGGCGGCCTGGCCCGGCTGGGGGTCCGGCCCCGTGGCCGGGCGACCGCGTACGACCTGCACAGCGGACGGTTCGACGTCGACGAGGAGTGCATCGCCGTCGGCGTGGACCTGATGCGCGAGACCCTGCGGCTGGCGCTCGTCGAGTACAGCGCGCTGAGCCGCTGAGGCCGGCGGCGCCGGTCAGACGCCCCAGGCGCGGCGCTGCGCCGCGAACGCCTCGTGGAACTCGGGGAAGGTCTTCTTGACGCATCCCGGGTCGTCGAACGTGACGCCCGGGGTGCGCAGCCCGGCGACGGCGAAGCTCATGGCGATGCGGTGGTCGCCGCGGCAGGCGATCTCGGTGGCGACGGGCGCGCCGGGGTGGATCTCGATCCAGTCGCGTCCGGTCTCGACCCTGATGCCCTGGCGGCGGAGGTTCTCCGCGCACGCGTCCAGCCGGTCGCACTCCTTGACCCGGGTGTTGTAGACGTCCTCGATCCGCACCGGGCCGTCGGCGAAGGGCGCGATGGCGGCGAGGGTCGGCATGGTGTCGGAGATGTCGCGCATGTTGACGGTGAGGCCGGACAGCCGCCCGGTGCCGGTGACCGTGGTGGCGTCCGCGCCGATCTCCACCCGCGCGCCCATCCGCCGCAGGACCTCGACGAAGCGCAGATCGCCCTGGAGCGCGTCCGCGCCCAGACCGGGCACCGTCGCGGAGACGCCGGTCAGCGCGGCGGCGGCGAAGAAGTAGCTCGCGGTCGACGCGTCGGGCTCGATGTCGTAGTCGGTGGCGCGGTAGCCGCCGGGCGGGACGGTGAGCGTGTCGCCCTCCCGCAGCACCTCGACGCCGAAGCTGCGCATCATCGCCAAGGTGATCTCGACGTAGGGCGCGGAGACCAGCCCTGTGACCCGGATCCGCAGGCCCTCGCCCGTGAGCGGGGCGACGAGCAGCATCGCGGTGAGGAACTGGGACGAAAGGCTCGCGTCGAGTTCGAGCTCGCCGCCCTTGATACCGCGCGCGGTGACCGTGAGCGGCAGGTGGCCCTCGGCCTCCTCGTGCCGCAGGTCGACCCCGAGCCGCCGCAGGGCGTCGGTGAGCGGGGCGACCGGGCGGCGGCGCATCTGGGCGGAGGCGTCGAAGCGGTACGTACCGTGGCCCGCGGCGGCGAGCGCGGGCAGGAATCGGGCGGCGGTGGCCGCGTCACGGCAGTACACGTCCGCCTGCCCGACGGCGGGGCCGGCCGGGCGGCCCTCGATCCGCCAGCGGTCCGGCTCGCGTTCGACCGCGTAGCCCAGCTTCACCAGCCCCTCGGCGAACCCGTCCGTGTCGTCGGAGAGCAGCGGCCGCCGGAGCGTGGTGGTGCCGTCCGCGGCGGCGGCGAGGAACAGCGCTCGGGCGGTGACCGACTTCGAACCCGGCACGGCGACAACGGACACTTCAGGGCCTCCCGATACGACTCGGACGCGCGTCAGCGGCGCTGCTGATGCCTTGATCGGGACCGATTCTAAAGGGTGTTGCGGAGCGCCGTTCGCCCGTCAGGGCGGGGTCCGCGGCGTCTGGTGCGGGCGATCGCAAGGCGGAGGAGGGAGTCCAGGGGGTGGGGGCACCTCCCAGCGGTAGCCGGCGGCCGTCGGCGACCGACGACAACGCGCTCTCCCCCAGCTACCGCTGGGAGGGGCCCCCAGTTGTCGGGCCCGCCCCGGTACGTCCAGTACAGGGGCGACCCTCCGCCGTGCGATCGCACGCACCAGACGCCCCGCGCCCCGCCCTCCGGGCGGACGCCGGTATGTGTCAGACACGACCTAGAACCGCACGGGCAGCCGGTGCACGCCGCGGATCAGCATGCCGGGGCGCCAGGTCAAGGTGGCAGGGTCCACGTCGAGCGCCAGGTCCGGGCAGCGGTCCAGCAGGGTGCGGACGGCGATGCGGCCCTCGATGCGGGCCAGCGGGGCGCCGAGGCAGTAGTGGATTCCGTGGCCGAACGCGAGATGGCCCTGGGTGGAGCGGTGGATGTCGAACGTGTGCGGCTGCTCGAAGCGCGCCGGGTCCCGGTCCGCGGAGGCCAGCGCCAACAGGACCGGCTGGGCGGCCGGTATGACGGTGCCGCCCATGTCGACGGGCTCGGTGGTGAACCGCCAGGTGGACGTCTCCACGGGCCCGTCGTAGCGCAGCATCTCCTCGACGGCGCCGTCCAGCAGCGTCGGGTCGGCGCGCACTTCCGCGAGCTGGGCGGGGTGCCGGAGCAGTGCCAGCACGCCGTTGGAGATCAGGTTGACGGTCGTCTCGTGCCCGGCGACCAGGAGCAGGAAGGCCATCCCGACGAGTTCCTCGGCCGACAGCTGGTCGCCGTCCTCGTGCCGGGCGCGGATCAGCGCGCTCATCAGGTCGTCGGCGGGGGCGCTGCACCGTTTGTCCTCGATGAGGTCCACCAGGTAGGCGCCCATGGCCTCGACCGCGGCGTTCTCCGCCTCGGCGCCGGACTGCCCCACGATCACGTTGGACCAGTGCCGGAACGCCTGGCGGTCCAGCGACGGGACGCCGAGCAGCTCGCAGATGACGGTCATCGGGAGCGGGAAGGCGAGCGCGTCCACGAGGTCGGCGCGGCCCGGTGGCAGCATCGCGTCCAGCAACTCGTCGGTGATCTGCTGGATCCGGGGCCGCAGCGCCTCGACGCGGCGGCCGGTGAACTCTTTGGCGACCAGTTTGCGGAGCCGGGTGTGCTGCGGCGGGTCCGCCTCCAGCATATTGGCGCTGATGGCGCCCGGCTCCGCGAGCGGGTCCAGGGTGCGCCAGCTCTTGCTGAACCGCGCGTCGGCGAGCGCCGAGCGCACCGCCTCATGGCCGACGACGAGCCACAGCTCGCCGTTGTCGGCGGTGCGGACCCGGTGGACCGGGCCCTGCTCGCGCAACTTGGCGTAGATCGGGTACGGATCGGCGGTGAACTCCTCGCCGTAGGCGGTCAGATCGACGATCTCGGACATACCCAGAACCTCCCCCTGGCGGGCCGGTTTGCCGTGCTTCGCACCGTAACCGCCCGCAGGTGGAGCGCGCCTCCCCCTCACGGAGGAGCCGAGGGGCGAGCAGATCAGCGGGCGTCCGCCAGGCGGGCGAGCAGTTCGGTCACGCGCTTGGCGACGGTGTCCCGGTCGCCTTCGGTGAGCTCCGCTCCCATGCCGCAGGCGACGGCGCCCGCGGCGATCCAGTCCGGCGCCGTGTCGATCGTGATGCCGCCGGCGGGCAGCAGGGCTGCCTGCGGCAGGGCGGCGCCGACGTCCGTGATCCAGCCGGGGGCGTAGCCGGAGGCGGGGAAGAGCTTGAGCGCGTCGGCGCCGAGTTCCATGCCGCGGACCATCTCGGTGGGCGTCGCCACGCCGGGGAAGACCGGGACGCCGTAGCGGTGGCCGGTCCGTACGACGCCCGCGTCCAGGCTGGGCGAGGAGAGGAAGCGGGCTCCGGCGTCGACGGCCATCCGGGCGGAGGTGGCGTCCAGGACGGCGCCCGCGCCGATGATCGCGTCCTCCCCGACCTCGCGGACGAGGGTGGTCACCGCTTCGAGGGCGAAGGGCGTGGTGAGCGAGATCTCCAGTGTGGTCAGCCCGGCGGAGAGCAACGTGTCGGCCACCGCGGCGGCCTGGTCGTAGCTCTCGCTGCGGACGATGGCGAAAACCCGCTGGGCCAGCGCGGCCCGGGTGATCTCCCAGCGGTACACGGCGGTCGCCGTCCTTCCTCGGTGCTGTGGAACGGGGCGAGACATCGTCTGCCGAAACGCTATCGGGTCCCTCCGACATCGAGGCACGCGGTTCGCGCCGACGTGTCCGGTCCGTAACACGCGAAAGCGCGGGGCGTGCGCCGGAGGGAATTCCGGCGCACGCCCCGCACAGTCGGGTCGGAAGACGGTGGACAGGTGGTCGGGGCCGACGGTCGGCACCGGCCCCTCGGACGCTCAGCAGCCGAAGTCGACCAGATTGAACGACGCGTAGTGGTCGGCGGTGTAGTAGTCCTCGTCGACCGCCTGGCCGGTGATGATCCGGCGGGCGCCGCGGGTCGGCGAGCCGGGGGTGACGACGGTGTACTCGTGGTAGTAGCCGCTGGTGTGACCGGGCAGCAGGTGTTCCTGGTTCCGGAACACGACGCCGTCCTGCGAGTACGGGAACGGGCCGCCCGCGTCGATGAGGTCGAGGGTGTGGTGGGCCTGCGACGGCAGCGCCGAGTAGCAGATGCCGCCGACCGCGTTGACCGTCGCCGCGTTGATCGTCGCCGGATGGATCGCCACCGCGGCGGACGAGCCGGCGGAGGTGGTCGTGGAGGCCGGGGCGACGGTGGCGGGAGAGGCGGCGACCGCCGGTCCGCCGACGAGGAGGGTGCCCGCGAGGACGGCGAGCGCGCCGATACGAGTGAGACGTGGGGTTCTCATGGGAACCACCATGACGCGCGTAGACCGGGGCCCGTCAATCCCAACAACACACTGTTCTCCAGGAGTTAACCGGCCGCCGCCGCGCCCCGGGCGCCCCGTGCCGGTCCCGTCCGGTCAGCCCGAGTGGGTGGAGAACAGCCCGCCCGTCGGGCCCTGCTTGTCGGCGCCCTGGGCCTTCTTCAGCGCGTTCGCCAGGCCCTCGATCGTCATCGACTGCAGGATGACGCGGCCGTTGCCCTCCAACGTGGCCAGCGACAGCCCCTCGCCGCCGAAGACCGCGTTCATCAGCCCCTGCCGGTCGAGGCCGCCGATCCGCTGCACGCCATACTCGATGCCTTCCTCGAAGGCCACGATGCAACCGGTGTCGACCTCGATGCGGCCGCCGAAGTCCGCCGGGTTCAGGTCGATGAAGTTGCCCGCGCCCGCGATGATCACTGTGCCCTGGCCGGTGAACTTCTCCAGGATGAAGCCCTCGCCGCCGCTGCGGCCGGCCCGTCCGCCCTGGAAGGCGATGCCGAAGTGGACGGTCGACTCGGCGGCCACGAAGGCGTCCTTCTCGGCGAACCAGGCCCGCGTCCCGTCCAGCTCCAGGGCCCGCATCTCACCCGGCAGCACACCGGCGAAGCCGACGGTGCCCTCGCCGCCGGTCGCGGAGAAGTACTGGAAGGCGAGGCTCTCGCCCGCGAGCGCCCGCTGTCCCGCCTGCATGGCGGTGCCCATGGCCTGCCGCAGCATGCCGCTCATGCCCCCGGCCGCGCCGCCGCCGGGCTGGACGCCCCCTTGCCCGGACAGCCGGGTCTCCATCGTGACGTTCGACGTCTTGAACAGGAACTTCCCCGCCTCGCAGTACACCGTCTGACCTGGCTGAAGGGTGCACACGGCCATCTGCATGGCAGTGCCGACGATCTGCTGCTGCAGGGTCACGGCGGGACTCCTTGACGGGGCGAGGTGCGACGGGGCGGGCGCGGCCGAAATGGCGCCCGCCCGGTCAACGTACCTCCAGTCGAGCCTCCCGGACGGTTGGGTTCCGGTTCCATGGCGCGCCGCCCGAGTCGAGGAGCCTGGCCAGCGGGAGGGTGGCCGCCCCGACCGTGACCGCGTCGGGTCCGAGCCGTCCCATCTCGATGGACGTCTGGGCGCAGGGGTGGTGCAGCGCGTAGGCCACGGCCGCCTCGCGGACGGCAGGCAGCAGCCGGGGGCCGATCATCAGCCCGGCCCAGCCGCCGATCACGATGCGCTCGGGGTTGAAGAGGTTGATCAGGTCCGCGATGCCCGCGCCCAGGTACTCGGCGGTCTCCGCCAAGAGCGCGGCCGCCGAGGGATCCTCGTCGGCGGCGGCCAGCAGGGCCGTGAGGCCCGCCTCCTCGCTCTGCCCTTCGGGTGCCCTGCCCCAGCGCTCCAGCAGCGCCTCGGCGCCCACGTATGCCTCCAGGCAGCCCCGCGCGCCGCAGCGGCAGAGTCGGCCGCCCACCTGGAGGGTGGTGTGGCCCCACTCGCCCGCGCTGCTGGTCGCCCCCCGGTACGGCTTGCCGTCGGCGACCACGCAGGCACCGACGCCCGAGCCGAGCAGGGCGATGACGGCGCTGCCGGCGCCGCGTCCGGCGCCGAACCACATCTCGGCCTGGCCGAGCGTCTTGGCGCCGTTGTCGATGTAGAGCGGCAGGTCGGTGCCGGCCCGCAGCAGGCGGCCGAACGGGACCGCGTTCCAGCCGATGGTCTGGCCGTGCACGACGATGCCCTCGCCGCTGCCGAGGTCGACGCCGTTCGCGGCGCCCGGGGCGCCGGCGCCGTCACCCTGCTCGACGATGCCGGGGACCCCGACGCCCACGCCGAGCACGTCGCTCTCGGAGATGCCCGCGTCGCGGACGACGGCCGACAGACCGTCGAGAACCAGCCGTACGACGTGGTCGACGTCATGTCCGCTGTCCGACAACGGCAGGTCCGCCGCCGCCAGTTCGGTGAGGGCTAGGTCGAACAGCTCCACCCGGACCCGGGTCTCCCCGACGTCCACCCCCACGACGCAGCCGTACCCGGCGGCGACCCTGAGCAGGATCCGCGGCCGTCCGCCGTCGGAGTCGACGGAGCCGGCCTCCTCGACCAGTCCGTCGGCGATCAGGTCGCCGACGACGTTGCTGATCGATCCGGCACTCAGGCCGGAGTCCCGACCCAACTCCTGGCGACTCAGCGGCCCCTCGAAATACAGGTGGCGCAGCAGCGCCGACCGGTTGCCGCGCCGCAGGTCACGCACGGTTCGTTTGCCTCGATCTGCCATCCGGTCCTCCTCCCCTGACTCCCCGGCTGAAATCTATCGGTGCGCGAAGTCTTGACGCCACCTTTTCTCACAAGTTAAATCACGCCCTGAAATAAGACACGGCGCCCGTTCACTTCTTGAACGGACGAAGGCCCGCTCCAGACCCGTCACAGATCCGCTCCAGGCCGGTTCACCACCGGTTCCAGACCCGTTCCCGTTTCCGTTCCGTAGCGATCCCACCCCTGAGAGGGGACCGTCATGCGTACCTACCACCGGGCAGTCGCGGCAACCGCCATCGCCGCAGCGATGGCACTCACCGCTTCCGCCTGCGGCGGCGGCTCCAGCAGCAACGACAGCGGCGGCAACAGCAGCCCCAAGACACTGACGTACTGGGCGAGCAACCAGGGCACCAGCCTGGAGAACGACAAGCAGGTCCTGGAGCCCGAGCTCAAGAAGTTCGAGCAGCAGACCGGGATCAAGGTCAAGCTGGAGGTCGTCCCCTGGTCCGACCTGCTCAACAGAATCCTGGCCGCGGCCACTTCGGGCCAGGGTCCCGACGTCCTGAACATCGGCAACACCTGGTCGGCCTCGCTGCAGGCCACCGGCGCGCTGCTCCCGTTCGACGCCGCCAACTTCGGCAAGATCGGCGGCAAGGACCGCTTCGTCGACGCCGCGCTCGCCGCCGCCGGCGCGCAGGGCAAGGACCCGGCCGCCGTGCCGCTGTACTCGCTGTCCTACGGGCTCTACTACAACAAGAAGATGTTCGCCGACGCGGGCATCGCCGCCCCGCCCGCGACCTGGGACGAACTGGTCGCCGACGGCAAGAAGCTCACCAAGGACGGCAAGTACGGCCTCGCCGTCGAGGGCGGCAACGGCTCGGAGAACATCCACCACGCCTTCGTCCTCGCCAAGCAGCACGGCTCGGACTTCTTCGACGCCTCCGGCAAGGCCACGTTCGACACCCCGGAGAACGTCGCCGCCGTCAAGCAGTACATCGACTTCATCGGCAAGGACAAGATCGCGGCCCCCGGCAACGCCGAGTACGCCGCCAACCAGTCCCTCGCCGACTTCGCGACCGGCAAGGCCGGCATGCTGATGTGGCAGGCCGCCGCCTCCTCGCTGAAGTCCCACGGCATGAAGCCCGAAGACTACGGCGTCGCCCCGGTCCCGTTCCAGACCCCGGGCGCCACGGGCGCGACCGCCATCAACTCGATGGTCGCCGGCATCAACCTCGCCGTCTTCAAGAACACCAAGAACCTCGACGGCTCGCTGAAGTTCGTCAACTTCATGACCAGCACGGCCGAGCAGAAGATACTCAACGCCACCTACGGCTCGCTGCCGCCCGTCAAGGACGCGCAGAGTGACGCGGCGTTCTCCACGCCCGACCTGAAGACCCTCGCCGAGGTCCTCGCCAAGAGCGCCGCCCCGCTGCCGCAGGTCCCCAACGAGAGCCAGTTCGAGACCCTCGTCGGCACCGCGATGAAGGAGCTCTTCGCCCAGGCCGCCTCAGGCAAGGACGTCACCACCGAGTCCGTGAAGACCGCCCTCACCAAGGCCCAGCAGCAGATGCCGGCCTCGTGATCGCGCGACTGCGCCGGATCGGCCTGCCCTACCTGCTCCTGCTTCCCGCGCTCCTGCTCGAACTGCTGATCCACCTCATCCCGATGATCGTCGGCATCGTGATGAGCTTCAAACAGCTCACTCAGTTCTTCATCCGTGACTGGGGCGCCGCGCCCTGGGCCGGCCTGGACAACTACCGCATAGCGGTGGACTTCGACGCCCCGGTCGGCGAGGCACTGCTGCACTCGTTCTGGGTCACCCTCTGCTTCACCCTCCTCGCCGTGGGGCTGTCCTGGCTCCTCGGCACCGCGGCGGCGATCCTCATGCAGGACGCCTTCCGCGGCCGGGGATTCCTGCGGGCGATCTTCCTGGTCCCGTACGCGCTGCCGGTCTACGCGGCCGTCATCACCTGGTCGTTCATGTTCCAGCGCGACACGGGCCTGATCAACCACGTGATCCACGACCAGCTGCACCTCACCTCCGAGCGGTCGTTCTGGCTGATCGGCGACAACAGCTTCACCGCCCTCGTCACCGTCTCCGTATGGCGCTCGTGGCCGTTCGCCTTCCTGTGCCTGATGGCAGGTCTGCAGAACATCCCGCGGGAGCTGTATGAGGCGGCGTCGATGGACGGCGCCGGCGTCTGGCAGCAGATCCGGCGGATCACGCTGCCGTCGCTGCGGCCGGTCAACCAGGTGCTGGTGCTGGTGCTGTTCCTGTGGACGTTCAACGACTTCAACACGCCCTACGTGCTGTTCGGCAGATCGGCGCCGGAGGCCGCCGACCTGATCTCCATCCACATCTACCAGTCCTCCTTCGTCACCTGGAACTTCGGCGCCGGCTCGGCCATGTCCGTGCTCCTGCTGCTGTTCCTGCTGTTCGTCACGGCGACCTACCTGCTCATCACGTCGCGGAGGAAGGGTCCGGCCGATGCGTAACGCCCCTCCCCCGTCACCGATGGCGCAGCCCAAGTCCTTCCTCTGGACCCGGCGGATCTTCCTCACCCTGCTCACGGCCTTCACGCTCGCCCCGGTGTACGTGATGCTCAGCAGCTCGCTCAAGCCGTTGCAGGACGTGCAGGGCTCCTTCCGCTGGATCCCGAGCGGTTTCACCGTCCGGCCGTACATCGACATCTGGCACACGGTCCCGCTCGCCAAGTACTTCGTGAACTCGGTGATCGTCTCGGTCAGCGCGACCGTGGCCTCGGTGGCGGTGGCGATCTTCGCCGCCTACGCCGTGAGCCGCTACCGCTTCCGGGGCCGCAAGTTCTTCACGGTGACGGTGCTGTCCACCCAGATGTTCCCCGGCATCCTCTTCCTCCTCCCGCTCTTCCTGATCTTCGTGAACATCGGGAACTCGACGGGGATCGCCCTGTACGGCAGCCGCGGCGGCCTCATCCTCACCTATCTGACGTTCTCGCTCCCCTTCTCCATCTGGATGCTCGTCGGCTACTTCGACTCCATCCCGCGCGACCTCGACGAGGCCGCGATGGTGGACGGCTGCGGTCCGCTCGGCGCGCTGTTCCGCGTCGTGGTGCCGGCAGCGGTCCCCGGCATCGTCGCGGTGTCGGTGTACGCCTTCATGACGGCCTGGGGCGAGGTGCTCTTCGCGTCGGTCATGACGAACGACACCACGCGCACCCTCGCCGTCGGCCTGCAGGGATACGCCACCCAGACCGACGTGTACTGGAACCAGGTCATGGCCGCCTCACTCGTCGTGAGCGTGCCCGTGGTCGCCGGCTTCCTGCTGCTCCAGCGCTACTTGGTCGTCGGACTGACCGCCGGCGCCGTCAAGTGACCACCACCGAAAGGCTGCTCGTGAACGACCTCAGCGCTCTCCCCGCCGACTTCATCTGGGGCGCGGCCACCGCCGCCTACCAGATTGAAGGAGCGGTGGACGAGGACGGCCGGTCCCCCTCGATCTGGGACACCTTCTCCCACACCCCGGGCAAGGTGGCGGACGGCGACACCGGAGACGTGGCCTGCGACCACTACCACCGGGTGCCCGAGGACATCTCCCTCATGGGCGAACTCGGTCTGGACGCCTACCGCTTCTCCATCGCCTGGCCCCGCGTCATGCCGCAAGGCGGCGGACCGGTCAACGCGGCCGGACTGGCCTTCTACGACCGGCTCACCGACTCCCTCCTCGAAGCGGGCATCACCCCCTTCCCGACCCTCTACCACTGGGACCTGCCGCAGGCCCAGCAGGACCGGGGCGGCTGGCCGGAGCGGGAGACCGCGGAGCGGTTCGGCGAGTACGCGTCGGTCGTCGCCGAAGCCCTCGGCGACCGCATCCACGACTGGGCGACGCTCAACGAGCCGCTCTGCTCGTCATGGATCGGCCACCTCGAAGGCAAGATGGCCCCCGGCCAGACCGACATCACGGCCGCCGTCCGCGCCTCGTACCACCTGCACCTGGGGCACGGACTCGCCGTCCAGGCGATCCGCGCCGCCAACCCCGGCGCCCGCATCGGCATCGTCAACAACCTCAGCCCCTGCGAGCCCGCCACCGACCGCGAGGCCGACCAGGCCGCCGCGATCCGGGCCGACGGCCACACCAACCGCTGGTGGCTCGACCCGATCCACGGCCGCGGCTACCCGCAGGACATGGTCGACGTGTACGGCGTCGACCTACCGATCCGGAACGGCGACCTCGATACCATCGCGGCCCCGCTCGACTGGCTCGGCGTCAACTACTACTTCCGCAACGTCGTCGCCGACGACCCCACGGGTCTCGCTCCGCGCGCCAAGCAGGTCTACCTGCCGGGCGTCCGGCGCACGGCGATGGACTGGGAGGTCTACGGGGACGGCCTGGAGCAGCTGCTGGTCCGCGTATCCGAGGAGTACGGCGCCCAGCGGATCTTCGTCACCGAGAACGGCTCCGCCTACCCCGACACCGTCGGCCCCGACGGCCAGGTCGACGACCCGGAGCGGCAGGCCTACCTGGAGGAGCACCTCGCGGCCTGCGCCCGGGCGGTGCGCCGCGGCGCCCCGCTGGCGGGCTACTTCGCGTGGTCGCTGCTGGACAACTTCGAGTGGGCCTACGGCTACGACAAGCGCTTCGGCCTGATCCACGTCGACTACCCGACGCAGAAGCGCACCGTCAAGGGCAGCGGTCGCCGCTACGCCGACATCATCGCCACCCACCACCGCCGCGCCCGCCGCGCGGCCTGAGGTCTCCTTCGCACGGCCGCCCGGCAGCCGTCCCTCAACGGGGGAGGACGGCTGCCGGGCCCTCAGCCTTCCGCGGGTTCGAGCCGGCAGCGGACCTGCTTGCCGACCGGCGAGCGCACCACGCGCCACCCGGAGGTGAGCAGGTCCACGAGCGCCAGCCCCCGCCCGGACTCGGCCTCGGCGTCATCCATGGCACTCGGCCGCCGACGCGGCACCCCGGCGGGGTCCGGGTCATGCACCCGCAGCAGCACCGCCCCGCGCGTGACCGACACCTCCACCACCAGGGGCACCCACGGCCCGCAAGCCCGCACGGAGTTCCCGACCAACTCGGACACGACGAGCCGCGCACTCTCCGCCGTCCCGGCATCGACCCCGGCGGAGGCGAGCGCCTTCCCGGTCAACTCCCGCAGGGCGCGGAGGTTGTCGCCGGAGGCGACGAGGTGGACGACGAAGCCTTGGGGTCTGGTGCGCAGGTAGAAGCCGGGGGTTGGGGGTCCGTGTGCTTCCGCCATGTTGCACATGGCACCTCCACAGGCAGGGTCGGATCGTGTCGCGCCGTGCGCCGGGTCACTGACTCTGCGTGACGGCAGTCCGATGGTGGCTTCTTTCTGACCCAACGGCAAGTTTTCTACCCAGTTTGGGTGACTTGGGGTCACGGAGCATTCCCAACAACCCAGTTCGGGCTGTAGGACTCCGATATGCCCAACTCCCCGCTGGTCCCGACCGTCAGGCGCCGTCGTCTCGGCGCCACCTTGAAGCGACTGCGCAACGACGCCGGACTCACCCTCGACGAGGCCGCTGCCGCCATGGGATGGAAGGGCCCGAAACTGTCGAAGATCGAGAACGCGGCCCAGGCCATCCGTCCGGCCGAGGTCGGCTCGCTGCTTCAGGTCTACGGGGTCGGCGACGGCGACGTACATACCGCCCTGGAGAACCTGGCCCGGGACGCCGGCAAAAGGGGCTGGTGGCAGACGTACAGCGGCATCGTCGCGCCCGCGTACGCGGACTACATCTCGCTGGAGTCCGATGCCGATCAAATTTGCGAGTGGGCACCTCTCGTGGTCCCGGGACTGTTGCAGACGGCCGCCTATGCGCGCGAGAACATCGCAGGCATCACGACGTCGCGAACCCCGGACGACATCGCGGCGTTGGCCGAGGTCCGGCTGGCACGACAGTCGGTACTCACCCGCCCGGGGAATCCGCTGGAGTTGTGGGCGATCATCCACGAGGCGGCCCTACACCAGCGGTTTGTGGTCCGTCCGGCCACCATGCGCGAGCAACTGCGTCGTCTACTCGATGTATCCGAGATGCCGAACGTGACGATCCAGCTGATGCCGTCGGACTGCACCGCGCACCCGGGCGTTGTGGGCGGCTTCTCCATCGTCTCGTTCCCCGGCCCCATCCCTGACGTAGTCCTGCTGGAAAACCTGAGCGGAGCGGCATACGTTGAGGGCGATGAAGCTGTGCCCTTCACCAAGGCGTTCGAGCGGATCCGCGCGACGGCGCTGCCGGTGGAGGACTCACTCGCCCGAATCGCGCAGATGGAAGAAGGCCACAGACGGTGAACGGACCCAAGGCGGAGCTGTACGCGCACGACCTCTCGGTCGTTGCCTGGCGCAAGGCATCCGCCAGCGGAGCCGAGAACAACTGCGTCGAGATCGCCGACCTCCCCGACGGCGCCGTCGCCATCCGCGACTCCAAGAACCCCGACCGAGAGCCCCTCCGCTTCGACGCGGCCGAATGGGCAGCATTCCGGGAAGGCGTCATCACCGGAGAGCTTTGACCCGACGGTCCGGCGCATGGCTGAGGTGCAGGCTGTGCGAAGTGCAGCTTCTGCGGCGCTGCGCACCTTGACCGGGCGGAGGGGGGCCCCGGCGCTGCGCGCCTGCCAGTGCGGCCGGTCCGCTGCGCGGCCCGGTGAGGCGAAGGGATCGCGGTCCGCTGCGCTTCCCGAGCCAGACGCCGGGCGGTGCGGGTGCTCGGTGCTCTGCGGCGGACTTTGAACCCCTCTTCCTGCCGGAAAGGTGGGGTGGGTGGGGCCCACGGTGACCCCTGGGGTCTGGGGGGCAGTTTCCATTCGGATGTGGATCACTTAGGACGATCAAAGCACGGTATAGGGGAGCTCCGGCCCTCACTGATCCTTCAGTGCCGTGGCGGAGTTTCGAAAGGCCCGGCCGCACTGCGTCACCGAGCCGACCCCACCCAGCCGTCCGGCCCGGGAAGCGCAGCGGACCGGCTCGCTCCGCCTCACCCGGCCGCGCAGCGGACCGGCCCCGGCAGGCGCGCAGCGCCCAGCCCCCTCCCTCCGCCCGGTCAAGGTGCGCAGCACCGCAGAAGCTCCCCTCCGCACCCGTGAACCGCAGCCAACAGCGCACGCGCGCATCCGCGCCGCGCCGCACCGCACCCGCACCCGCACCCGCACCCGCACCCGCACCCGCCCAAGCGTTGGCCGTCCCCCAGGGGACGGCCAACACAACGCTCAGCTGATGGCTTCGGTGCGGGTGGTGAGTTGGGCGGCGCCCTGGGCGGTCAACGACCCGTGCAGGCGCAGCCGGGAGATGCCGCCGTCGGGGAAGATGTCGATCCGCACCCGGGTGGCGGGGACCGGGTTGACCAGGAAACGATGGACCGTGTCCGGCTGCAGCTTCGTGCGCGGCAGCAACTGCGTCCACTCATCCGAACCCTCGTCCTGCACGAACAACGCCGCCCAACCCGCAGCGTTCCCCTTCAAATACGCGGTGTCGATCTCCACCGCCCGGATCACACCCTGCGCCACCAGCCGGTACCGCACCCAGTCATGGCCCTTGTCACGGCGCCGACGCGTCTCCCACCCGTCGTCCATCTTCCGCGACCGACCCGGCACAATCGTGTTCACCGGCGAGGAGTAGAACCGGTCCGACGCGTCCTCCACCGTCCCACCGTTCTCCAACGCCACCAAGTCGAACGTGCCCAACTCTGCCAACCACCCCGGATCCGGCGCCACCTCACCAAACACCCGCAGCCGCGCCACACCCCCATCCGGGTGCTGATTCAACCGCAGATGCGTGAAACGCCTGTCGACGTCCACCGCGAACCCGTTCTCCGCATGACCACCCACCGCCGTCCGCGGCACCAGCGTCGTCCACTCCACGTCATCCGCCAACAGATCCTCCGGCGCCGCCGACAGCGCGTGCGCCGTCGCCTCCACCGACACCGACTGCGGATAATTCCCCCGAAAGTGCGCGGTGTCCACCACGACCCCCCGGACCACCCCCGGCACACCCAACCGGATCAGGGCCCAGTCGTGATCGGAGTCCACCGGATGCGGCACATCGGTCCCCGCGCCCCGGCGGCGACGCGTCTCCCACCCGTCCATGATCTTGCCCTTGTGCCCGAAGTGCTCCGGATCGAAATGCGCCGGCTCCGGAAGCAGCAGATTCTCCCGCTCCGCGAAGAACTCGTCATTCGCCGCGATCACCCCCGCACCCAACCGCCGATCCGCCAGATCCACCAGACCCGTGAACGACAACTCCGCACGACGGTAATCCGCATACGGATCACCCCCACCGAACGGCCGCGCATCACCGCGTGAACGAGGTGGAAGTCATGCGGTCTCCCGGGTGATGAGGCGGCCGGTGGGCTCGTTGGTGACGCCGTTCTCGGCGATGATCCGTCCGCGCAGCCACGTCTGCCGGACGACGCCGTGCAGGGTCTTGCCGGCGTAGGCGGTGATGCGGTTGCGGTGGTGGAGCTCGGCGGGGTCGACGGTGAACGTCTCCTCCGGCGCGAGGACCGCGAAGTCGGCGTCGTAGCCGACGGCGATGGCGCCCTTCTTCGAGAGCCCGACGAGGGCGGCGGGTGCCTGGGACATCCAGCGGACGACGTCGGAGACGCTGTGGCCGCGGCGGCGGGCCTCGGTCCAGATGGCGGGCAGGCCGAGCTGGAGGGAGGAGATACCGCCCCAGGCGGCGGCGAAGTCGCCGGTCTCCTTGACCTTGAGCTCGATGGTGGACGGCGAGTGGTCGGAGACGATGCAGTCGATCGTGCCGTCCGCCAGGCCCTCCCAGAGGGCGTCCTGGTTGGCGGCCTCACGGATCGGCGGGCAGCACTTGAACTCGGTTGCCCCGTCCGGTACTTCCTCGGCGGTGAGGGTGAGGAAGTGCGGGCACGTCTCGACGGTGAGCTTGACGCCCGCACGCTTTGCCGCGGCGATGAGCGGCAGCGCGTCGCTGGACGACAGGTGCAGCACGTGCACCCGGGCGTTCAGCCGCTTGGCGAGGGTGATGAGCCCCTCGATGGCGGCGTTCTCGGCGGCGCGCGGCCGGGAGGCGAGGAAGTCCGCGTAGTGCGGGCCGCCGCGCTGCGGGGCGCCGTCGATGAGCTGGGGGTCCTCGGCGTGGACGATCAGCAGCCCGTCGAAGCGGGTGAGCTCCGTGAGGGCGTCCTCCAGCTCCGCCGGGGAGAGCTGCGGGAACTCGTCGACGCCGGAGTGCAGCAGGAAGCACTTGAAGCCGAAGACGCCGGCGTCGTGCAACGGCTGGAGGTCCTTGACGTTGCCGGGGACCGCGCCGCCCCAGAAGCCGACGTCGGTGTGCACCTTGCCGCGCGCGGTGTCCTGTTTGACGGCGAGGTTCTCGACGGTCGTGGTCGGCGGGATGCTGTTGAGCGGCATGTCGACCAGCGTCGTGATGCCGCCCGCGGCGGCTGCGCGGGTCGCCGAGGCGAAGCCCTCCCACTCGGTGCGTCCGGGGTCGTTGATGTGCACATGGGTGTCGACCAGCCCCGGGAGCAGCGCGTCGTCGCCGAGGTCGACGAGCCGGGGCCCCTTCCGGGACGTCGGCGTCGTACGCCCGCACCGCGGTGATCGTGCCGCCGCTGACCGCGACCGCGGCCGGGCGCTCCCCGTCGGGTGTGACGACCCGAGTCGAGCGCAGGACCAGTTCCACCACGTGCCCTCCCCTTCCAGTTCCGGATGCCGAGTTCGCATGCCGAGTGCAGCTGCCACCGGGCGAGCCTTCCGCCCAGTGGAATTCAACGTTCTGTTGAACGAATGTGCAGGACAAGACGGCGAGCCGTCAAGGGCATGTAAGATTCCACAAAGCGGAATTCACATTTCACCACGCCCTCCGTAGCTAGCTACAGGAGAAGGCTCCGGAGAGATCAATCAGCGGAGGTCGGCCGGTAGGCTTCCCCAGTCATCAACCGCTCGCCACCGCCCAGAGGAGATCGCACGTGTCGTCAGACCGCGCAGGAGGCGTCCAGTCGCTCGAACGCGCCTTCGACCTGCTGGAGCGGATGGCCGACGCGGGCGGCGAGGTCGGGCTGAGCGAGCTCTCCGCCAGCAGCGGGCTCCCGCTGCCCACCATCCACCGGCTGATGCGCACCCTGGTGGACTGCGGCTACGTACGGCAGCAGCCGAACCGCCGGTACGCGCTCGGCCCGCGGCTGATCCGGCTCGGCGAGAGCTCCGCCAAACTGCTCGGCACCTGGGCCCGCCCCTTCCTCGCCGAGCTGGTCGAGACGACCGGCGAGACGGCGAACATGGCACTGCTCGACGGGGACGAGATCGTCTACGTCGCCCAGGTGCCCTCCCGTCACTCCATGCGGATGTTCACCGAGGTGGGGCGGCGGGTGCTGCCGCACTCCACCGGCGTGGGCAAGGCGCTGCTGGCGCATGTGCCGCCGGACGAGGTCCGCGCGCTGCTCGCCCGCACCGGGATGCCCGCCGCGACCGAGAAGACGATCACCAACGCGGACGATTTCATAAGCGAGCTGGAGCGGATTCGTGAGGCCGGTTACGCGGTCGACGACAACGAGCAGGAGATCGGGGTCCGCTGCCTGGCGGTCACCGTCCCCGACTCCCCCACCGCCGCGGCCATCTCGATCTCCGGCCCGGCGGGCCGGGTCACCGAAGTCGCCACGGAGAAGATCATCCCCATCCTGCAGGACATCGCCCGGCAGCTCTCACACGCCCTGGCCAGCGCCGGAGCCGCTACCGGCGCCTGACCCGAAGAGGTCGACGGCCCTGCGCAACTCGGCCAGGGCCACCATCAGGGCGCTCACCGAACCCAGCGCCGCGGCGATCAGCAGCAGCGAGTGCCGCATCCGGTCGATCTCCAGGATCCCGACGTCCGCCGCGTTGGCCAGCGCGCCCAGCTCGTCCTCGGCTATCGCCCGGTCCGGCAGCTCCGACCGCAACGCGGCCAGTTCCCGGCGCACCCGGGCCACCGACAGCCGCAACGCCGTCACCCGCGGATCGTCCTCACCCGACTCCGCCGCCCTGACGTCGGCGGCCGTATGTGCGGCCGCACCACTCTCGTCGTCCACGGACCTCACCCCCACCTCCCGCATCTCCCACACCTCGGCGGGCACGCCCCCCAGCGCCCCCGCCCGCGCGCCCCGACACCGTCCGGGGCGCGCTCAGTTAACGCGAAACGAAGCGCAGGACGCCATACGGACGACGAAATCCACGCCAACTTCCTTGTGCGGCAGGCGACTTGGCGGCAAATCCGGGGCGGTCAGTCCTGCGGCGGGTTGGCATTGCGCCACAGGGTGAGATCCACGGTGACGTACTCACTCTTCGTCCCCTCCGACCCGAAACCACGGATGGTCACCAGTCCGATGTGCCCCGACCTCGTCGTCACACAGATCTTCGATCCCCTGGTGAGCGTCTCCTTTTTGATCGAGTCGGCGTAGCGCGTGTTGGCACGGCAGCCGGCCAGGGTCGCGGGCTCGCCGGGTTGCACCAGCGCCAGGGTGTTCTTCGTCTGCTTGGTGGCGACGGTCGCGCCCTCGATGAAGTCCGTCGAGTAGCCGAAGTCCCCCTCGTAGTGCACGCCGACCCCTGTGTACTTCGGGCGCGGCGGTTCGTCGGCGAAGGTCAGCGTGTAGTTCCCCGGGATGTTGATCCCGGTGTACGAGGCGGGCTTGGGATCCACCGGGGCCGAGCTCTGCGCGGTCTGGTTCCCGGTCGTACCGCCGCTGGTGGACGGCGTCTTGGTGCTCTGGTCGCTCGACGACTTCTTGTCGTCCCCCTGGTGCGTGGCCGTGTAGACGGCGGAGCCGATCACGAGGGCGACGACGACCCCCGCGATGACGAGGCCCGTCCGCTTCTTCTTGGGCGGCAGGGGCAGGAAGCCCCCCGGGCCGCCGGGGCCGTTGGAGGGCGGGTACGCGTAGCCGCCCACCGGGGGCCTGGGCTGCTGCGGGTGCATCGCCTGCGGGTGCATCGCCTGCGGGTGCACCGGCTGTGCCTGCTGCGGGAACTGCGGGTGTGCCTGCTGCTGAGCCTGCTGCGGGTGGACCGGCTGGTGGTTCACCGGCTGGGTCGGCGGGTGGAGCGGCGGCGCGGCCGGCGGCACCGCCTGCGTCGGCGGATGACCCGGCTGCGGAACCACGGGCGGGACAGGGGCCTGCGCCGGCTGCGGCGCGGGGGCGACCGCCTGCGTCAGGTCCGCGGCGTACGACGGCGGCAGCCAGCCGTCCGGGCGGCGCAGCGCCGGGTCCTTCGACGCCTGGCCGCACATGGCGATGATCTGGGCGGTGGAGGGCCGCAGCGTCGGGTCCTTGATGAGGCAGCGGGTGACGATCTCGCGCAGTTCGCCCGGCAGCTCGGACAGATCCGGCTCCTCGTGCACGATCCGGTAGAGGACCGCGTGCGAGGGCCCGTCGCCGAACGCGGCGCCGCCCATCGCCGCGAAGGCCGCGATCTGGCCCAGCGCGAAGATGTCGGTGGCCGGCGTGCAGCTCGTCCCGGCCGCCTGCTCCGGGGACATGAACGACGGCGTGCCGACGCTGACGCCGGTGCCGGTGAGCGCGGTGGTGTCGGCCGCTCGCGCGATGCCGAAGTCGATCACGCGCGGCCCGTCCGCGGCGAGCAGCACGTTGGACGGCTTGAGGTCCCGGTGCACGATGCCCGCGTGGTGGATCACCTGCAGCGCTTCGGCGATCCCGGCGACGAGCAGCAGGACGGACGCGACCGGCATCGCCCCGTGGTCGGCGACGGCCGCGTGCAGCGAGGGGCCCGCTACGTAGGCGGTGGCCAGCCATGGGTGCGGGCCCTCGGTGTCGCTGTCGATGACCGGCGCGGTGTAGAGGCCCTGCACGCGCTGGGCGGCGTGTACCTCCTGGCGGAACCGGCGGCGGAACTCGGGGTCCTCGGCGAACTCGGGGCGGATCACCTTGATCGCGACCGGCCGGCCGCCGGGTGTGTAGGAGAGGTAGACCTTGCCCATGCCACCGGCTCCGAGACGGGCGCTGAGCAGGTATCCGGCGACGGTTTTGGGGTCGTCGTCCGTCAGCGGCTGGAAAACCTCGGGATCCGGCCCCGAGGCGTCCGCCACGGTTGCGGGCACCGGGTCCTGCTGATGATTCGTCACGTCTGCCCCTTGGCCTGCGAATACCCGTCCCTTACGGCGCCGAGCCTATCGAAACCCGTACTCCGCCCGCCGCCATGAGCCCAAACGCCCCATGTGCCCCTCTTCGCCTCGGGCATGTCGCGTCCTCACCGCCGGCCGCCGTGTCTTGCCTTCAGCTGCCGTGTCCTCACCTCCGGCCGCCGCGTCCTCGCCTCGGACCCTCGCGTCCTGTAGGGAGGAGTCATGAAACCCATCGCACCGAGCGATTCGGCCACCCTCCCCCGCGTCGCCGGCCTGCTGCTCGCGGCCGGCGGCGGGCGGCGCCTGGGCGGCCGCCCGAAGGCGCTGCTGGAGTACGCGGGCCGGCCACTCGTCGAGCACGCCCTGCGCGCGCTTCGCGAGGCGGGCTGCGGGCCGGTGCACATCGTGCTCGGCGCGGCGGCGGACGAGGTCCGCGAGCGGGCCGACCTGGAGGGATGCGTCCTGGTCGACAATCCGGACTGGGCCGGCGGCATGGGCGCGTCGCTGCGCGCAGGCCTGCGGTCGCTGGCGGACACGGAGGTGCGGCGCGCCGGTACCGGCGCGCAGGCGGTCGTCGTGGCACTGGTGGACCAGCCGGGGATCGGCTCCGGGGCGGTCGCCCGGGTGATCCACGCGTACCAGGGCCCGTCGAGCCTGGCGGCGGCCTCGTACGGAGGGCGGCGAGGCCATCCGGTGCTGTTCGGCGCGGAACCGCTGGGCGGAGGTGGCGGAGCTGGCGGCCGGCGATCAGGGCGCCCGCGACTACCTGAGACGTCACCAGGAGGCGGTCTCCCTCGTCGAATGCGGTGACATCGCCGACCCTGCCGATATCGACACCCCCGATGACCTGCACCTTCTGAAAGCCGCGAGCGGGCCGTGAGCGGACCCGCTGCACGGCGTGCCACAAAACGTTGATCTTCCGCAATGCGGATACTATGCTCCACCTCGCAGAAGCGGCCGTATTCCGGTAAGGCCCGGCACCCCGTGCCACCGGCCATGACCCAGCGGCTGCCCGGCACCCTTTGTCCCCTGGAGGAGTCAGCCATGTCCGCAGCAGTGCCGTCCTCGGCGGCCGTCGTCGCAGACGACGCACCCACCGTCCCCCGCGCGGAGGAGGTGCTGACGCAGCAGGCCCTGACCTTCATCGCCGAGCTGCACCGACGCTTCACCCCGCGCCGAACCGAGCTGCTCGCGCTCCGCAAGGAGCGCCCGCGCCGAGATCGCCCGTACCGGCACCCTGGACTTCCTCGCGGACACCGCACATGTCCGCGCGGCACAGTGGCAGGTCGCCCTGGCTCCGGCCGCGCTGGACGACCGCCGCGTCGAGATCACCGGTCCCACCGACCGCAAGATGACGATCAACGCGCTGAACTCAGGCGCCAAGGTCTGGCTCGCGGACTTCGAGGATGCCTCGGCTCCCACCTGGGAGAACGTCGTCAGCGGCCAGATCAACCTGATCGACGCCTACGAGCGCCGGATCGACTTCTCCACCGCGCAGGGCAAGTCGTACGCGCTCAAGGACGAGGCGGAGCTCGCCACCGTCGTCATGCGCCCCCGCGGCTGGCACCTGGAGGAGCGGCACCTGACGGTCGACGGCGAGGCCGTCCCGGGTGCCTTCGTCGACTTCGGGCTGTACTTCTTCCACAACGCGACGCGGCTGATCGCCAAGGGCAAGGGTCCGTACTTCTATCTGCCCAAGACCGAGTCGCACCTCGAAGCGCGGCTGTGGAACGACGTCTTCGTCTTCGCGCAGGAGTACGTGGGCGTCCCGCAGGGCACCGTCCGCGCGACCGTCCTCATCGAGACGATCACCGCCGCGTTCGAGATGGAGGAGATCCTCTACGAGCTGCGCGACCACGCGGCGGGCCTGAACGCCGGCCGCTGGGACTACCTCTTCTCCATCGTGAAGAACTTCCGCGACGGCGGCGCGAAGTTCGTGCTGCCGGACCGCAACGCGGTGACCATGACGGCGCCCTTCATGCGTGCCTACACCGAGCTGCTGGTGCGCACCTGCCACAAACGCGGCGCCCACGCGATCGGCGGCATGGCCGCGTTCATCCCCTCGCGCCGCGACGCCGAGGTCAACAAGGTCGCTTTCGAGAAGGTCAAGGCGGACAAGGACCGCGAGGCCGGTGACGGCTTCGACGGCTCGTGGGTCGCCCACCCCGATCTGGTGCCGATCGCCCGCGCCTCCTTCGACGCGGTCCTCGGCGACCGGCCGAACCAGAAAGAGCGGCTGCGTGAGGACGTCCACGTCACCGCCGACCAGCTGCTGGCCATCGACTCGCTGGACGCCAGGCCGACCTACGACGGCCTGGTGGGCGCGGTCCAGGTCGGCACCCGCTACATCGAGGCGTGGCTGCGCGGCCTGGGCGCCGTGGCCATCTTCAACCTGATGGAGGACGCCGCCACCGCGGAGATCTCCCGTTCGCAGATCTGGCAGTGGATCAATGCGGGCGTCGTGTTCGAAAACGGCGAGAAGGCCACGCACGACCTGGTCCGGCGTGTCGCCGCGCAGGAGTTGGCGGCGATCCGCTCCGAGGTAGGTGAGGAGGCCTTCGCCGCGGGCAAGTGGACCGAGGCGCACGACCTGCTGCTGCGGACCGCGCTGGACGAGGAGTACGTCGACTTCCTCACTCTCCCGGCCTACGAACTGCTGGGCTGACCTGCCGTTTCCCACGTGTTCGCCCGTCCGGGCGGGTCCCGGCCCACCGGGCCGGGGCCCGCTTCGTTATCCGGTGGAGCTGTGCCATCGTGCCGGTATGTGACAACGTGGGAGTACCTGTTACGTCCCTTCTGCCCTTGCTGAGGCATGATGATCCGCTGCACCATCGCTGGAGTCTCCTTCTATCTGCAGGCAAGCGAGGTGGAGCAGAAGATGAGCGGGATCAAGCCCGAACCCATCACCGGCGAGTCTGTGAAGATCGGTAACAAGACCTACCCCGTCAAGCAGGTGGGGGCGATCATCACCCGGCAGGACCCGCGCGATTTCAGCGCCGCGCAGATGGTCCGCGCGCTGGAGAAGCTCGGATTCGCGTGCTTCCCGAAGCCCGCCCCCGCGCCGCCCGCGGAGGTTCCGGACGTACTCCCGCAATCCCCTCCGTACTGGACCTGACGTCACCGGCGTGAGTTCCGCCGGACGGTGAGTTCCGCCGGACGCCTCTTCCCGGTCGTCCGGAGTTCTTGACGCGTGTGCCGCGGGCCGACTGAATAGCCCAAGTTGTTCAGCCAACTTGTGCAGCCCGGTCGGCCCGTGATGCCGGCGTGCCCCCGGGCGGAGAGGAACCTCCCCCGTGCCACCCAGTACTCTCGCCCTGACTTCGCCGGCCGACCCCCATGAGGGCGACCGCCTTACGCTCCACTGGGCCACCGACACGCCGGACGCCAAGAACTGGGTCGGCGTCTACGACGGCGCCCGGCAGCCCGGCACCGGATCGTCCCTCGTGTGGAAGTACGTGCCCGGGGCGTCCGGGGATGTCGTGCTCGACACCTCGGCGCTGACCGGCGGCCCCTTCACCGCGTATCTGCTGGCCAAGGACGGCTACGGCGTCCTGGCGAAGACCGCCGCCTTCTCCTTCCGCCCCAAGCCCGCCGCCCCGCGCCCGCACGCCGTCGTCGACGCGCTCACCACCGGGCCCGTCACGGCGGGCGGTGCCGTCTCCGTGCACCTCACCGGCCTGTGGATACGGCCGCCCGGCAGCCCGGCCGGGAGCGCCGTGTTCGGCCGGACGGGCGGCGACTCCTGGCTGTCCGTCAGCTCCGCCGGAGTCGTCAGCGGTACCGCGCCGGCCACCGCCCCCGCGCGGCCCGGGGTGCTGACCGTCGCCGTCAAGGACAGCGCGGGCGGCTCCGAGACCCTCACCGTCCAGGTCCCGGTGCGCGCCGCCGCGGCCGTCCAGCGGCTGAAAGTGGCGTCCTGGAACCTGTGGGACGCGGGCACGCACATCGACGGCGCGCTGGAGAAGCAGCTGCGCACCGTCCTGACGCAGGGTCTGGACGTCGTGGCCCTGCAGGAGACCGGCGGCAGCGCCGCCACAGCGCTCGCGGACGCGCTGGGCTGGTTCGCGTACCAGTCCCCCGGCAGCCTCGGGGTCGTCAGCCGGTATCCGCTGTCCGCCGTGACGGCGCCGACCACCGCCCTGCCGGCCGCCGCGGTGACCGTGCAACTCGCCGCGGGCCGGAGCGTACGGCTGTGGGCCGCGCAGCTCGACGAGAGCGGCTATGGCCCCTACGCGGCGCAGGACGGGAAGACCGCGGCGCAGATCGAGGCCGCGGAGCAGGTTGGTGTCCGCTTCCGGCAGGCGCAGGCGCTGGTCGCCGCGATGAAGGCCGATCTGGGCTCCGGGACCCCGGTGGTGCTGGCCGCCGGGCTCGCCTCCCCCTCCCACCTGGACTGGACGGCGGCCACCGCCGCGGCGCACAGCGGGGTGGGGCCGGTCGGCTGGCCGGTCACGGTGGCCCTGGAGCAGGCGGGCCTCACCGACGCCTACCGTTCCGCGCACCCGAATCCGCTGACCTCGCCCGGCAACACCTGGTCGCCGGTGCGCAAGGCGCGCGGCAGTGCCCAGGAGCCGCAGGACCGTATCGACCAGGTGCGGTTCGCCGGCCCGCTGACCCTCGTCGAGGCGCACACCCTGGTCACCGGCTGGCCGCAGCCCGCTCCCGACACCGCCACCAACGGCTGGCCCTCCGACTGCGCCGCCGCCGTCGCCACCTTCACCCTCGAGGCATCGTCATGACGCCGCTGAGCCGCCGTTCCTTCGTCGGAGCCACCGCCGCCGCGGGCGCGGCCGCCGCCGTCGGGTTCACCAGCGGCGCGGGTCCGGCCACGGCCGCTGACAGCGCCGCCACCGGCACTGCCGCCGACGTCAGGCACGTGGTGATCCTTATGCAGGAGAACCGCAGCTTCGACCACTACTTCGGGGCGCTGAAGGGGGTGCGCGGCTTCGACGACAAGCAGGCGCTCGTCCTGCCCGGCGGCGGCGACGTGTTCCGCCAGCCCGACCCCGGCCGCACCGACGGCAACGTGATGCTGCCCTTCCGGATGGACAGCACCAAGTACAACGCCCAGAACGCGGGCGGCCTCGCCCACGACTGGAGCACCAGCCACCAGGCCATCAACGGCGGCGCCATGAACAAGTGGGTCGCCGCCAAGGGCGAGCGCTCGATGGGCTACTTCACCCGCGAGGACGTCCCCTACCAGTACGCCCTCGCCGACGCGTTCACCCTCTGCGACGCCTACTTCTGCTCCATGGCCGGCCCCACCGACCCCAACCGCCTCTACCTGTGGTCGGGAACGGCCGGCCCCGGCAAGGACGGCACCACCGGGCCGTGGATCGACAACACCCCCGTGCCCGAGAACCCGGTCGCGGACTGGACGACGTACGCCGAGCGGCTCTCCGCGCACGCGGTGAGCTGGCGCGTCTACCACAACCCGAGCCTCGACGAGCGGTACGGCGACTACGACGACAACGCGCTCGCCTACTTCGCGCAGTTCCACAGGTTCGTGGCGGACGACCCCCGTTACGTCAACGCCATGACCAAGTGGGATCTGACCGCCTTCGACCGGCACTGCAAGGACGGCTCCCTGCCGACCGTCTCCTGGCTCGTCGCGCCCTACCTGTTCTGCGAACACCCCAACGCCAGCCCGGACTACGGCGCGCACTACGTCAACACGGCGCTGCAGTCTCTGATGTCGAACCCCGAGGTGTGGAAGAACACCGTCTTCCTCGTGATGTACGACGAGAACGACGGCTACTTCGACCACGTCGTCCCACCGGCCCCCGAGCCGGGCACCGCCGAGGAGTTCGCGCAGGGCCGCGCGATCGGGCTCGGCAACCGGGTGCCGATGTGGGCCGCCTCGCCCTGGTCGCGCGGCGGGTACGTGAACTCGCAGGTCTTCGACCACACGTCCGTGCTGCGGTTCCTGGAGGTCGTCACGGGCGTCGCGGAGCCGAACATCTCGGCCTGGCGGCGCACCGTCTGCGGCGATCTGACGAGCTGCTTCGACTTCGCGCACCCGGACTACTCGATACCGGCGCTGCCCGACACGGTGGCGCTGATGACCAAGGCGGACGCCAACAAGTCGCTGCCCGCGGTCAAGCTGCCCGCCGTCGGCGCGCAGAGCATGCCGTCGCAGGAGCCGGGCACCCGCCCGCACCGGCCGCTGCCCTACCGTCCGTGGGCGGACGCCGTGGTCGACCGCGCCACCGGCAAGGTCGTCTGCACGATGACCAACACCGGCTCGACGGGCTTCCACTACACCGTCTACCCCAATATCGAGCTGGCGTTCGCCGGCACACCGTTCACCGTCGCGCCCGGCGGCACCGCCACGTACACCTGGGATGCGTCGCACACCGACGGCCGCTACGACTTCACCGTGCACGGCGCCGACGGCTTCGTCCGCCGCTTCGCGGGCACCGTCGTCCCGGCCGGGCAGGACGACGTGGCCGTTCCCGCCGTCCGGGCGGCCCCGCGCGGCGCCGCCGTCGCGCTGACCCTCTCCAACGACGGGAAGGAGCCCGTCCTGATCACCGTCGCCCCGAACGACTTCGGCGGCGCCGCCCGCACCGCCTGGGTGGACCCGGGCGCCACCGGCGAGGTCCTGTGGCCCACCAGCCAGGGCCGCTACGACATCACCGCCACGGCGGCCACCGGCACGCGCTTCGCGCAGCGCTACGCGGGGACGGTGCACGCGGTCTGACCCCCGCCGGGGCGGCCGAAAGCCACTGGCATTCGGCCGCCCCGGGCCCGCATGATGTCCGTCATGCTCATCCGAGACGTGACTCCTGACGACTGGCCCGCGATCTGGCCGTTCCTGCAAGGCATCGTGGCGCGGGGGGACACCTTCACCTACCCCCGAGACCTGGACGAGGCCACCGCGCGCGACATGTGGGTGCTCCGGGCCCCCTCGCGCACGGTGGTCGCCGTCGACGCCGACGGGAAGGTGCTCGGGACGGCGAAGATGAACCGCAACCACCTGGGCGGCTCCGCCCACATCTCCAGTGCGAGCTTCATGGTCGCCCCCGAGCACACCGGACGCGGCACCGGACGGGCGCTGGCAGAGGAGGCGCTGCGCTGGGCGCGCGCCGAGGGGTACCGCGGGATGCAGTTCAACGCGGTCGTCGCGTCGAACGTCCGGGCCGTGGGTCTGTACGAGTCGCTCGGCTTCGAGGTCCTCGGCACGGTCCCGGAGGGCTTCCTGCATCCGGACGAGGGCTATGTCGGCCTGCACATCATGTACCGGGGGCTCTGACCATGACCATCGACGAACGCGCCCTCGCGTACCGCGACGCGTACGACGCACAGCTCCGGGCGCGCGGGGTCCAGCGCGAGGCGGCGGAACGCTCCGGCCCGGTGGTCCGGCAGGTCCTGGCGGGGCACGGCGGACTCATCACCTACCGCGACCTCGGCGGTCTCGAGGGCACGGAACTCGACACGTTCATCGCCGCGCAGCGCGGGCACTTCGCCGCGCTGGGCGAGGCCGTGGAGTGGAAGTACCACGGCCACGACCTGCCCGCCGACCTCCCCGAGCGCCTGACGGCCGCCGGGTTCAGCGCCGAGGAGCGGGAGACGGTGCTGGTGGGCGAGGCCGCCCAGCTGGCCGCGGAACCGGCGCCGCCGCAGGGCGTGACGCTGCGCGAGGTCACCTCCCGTGCCGACCTGGAGCGGATCCAGGTCATGGAGGAGGCCGTTTGGGGGTACGACCACAGCTGGCTGCCGGACGCCCTGGAACGGGAGTTGAACGGCGAGGGCGACCCGTCGGTGGTGGTGGTCGCCGAGGCGGGGGACGAGGTCGTCTCAGCCGCCTGGATGCGGTTGCACACCGGTACGGAGTTCGCGTCGTTGTGGGGCGGCTCCACCCTCGCCGCCTGGCGCGGCCGGGGCATCTACCGCGCCCTCGTCGCCCACCGCGCCCGGCTCGCCGTGGCGCGGGGAGTGCGCTACCTCCAGGTCGACGCGTCCGACGACAGCCGTCCGATCCTGGCCCGGCTGGGTCTGCTGCCGGTCACCACCACGACGCCGTACGTCTGGAAGCCGTCCGCGGACCGTCCCTGAGCTCCAGGTGGCCGACCGCGATCGGAGACGGCACAAATGCTCTTGAGCCGTCCCCGATCGGACGCTGCCAACCTCCTCCGGACAACACTGGCCGCGCTCTTGCCCGGCCCTGCCCGGAGGAGGTCCCATGGCGGCTCCCACCACGACGGCCACTGCGGGAGAGGAGGCCGCCGCGCCCCCCGCCGGCACCTTCCTCGGCCGGCCGCGCTGGTTCACCACGCTCTTCGGCCTGGACATGTGGGAGCGCTTCAGCTTCTACGGCATGGCCGCGATCCTCTTCCTCTACGCCTCCGCCACGAAGGCCGAAGGCGGCCTCGGCCTGTCCGAGGACACCGCGACCGCACTGTTCGGCGTCTACCTGGCGACGGTCTTCCTCGCCTCGGTCCCCGGGGGCTGGCTCGGCGACCGGATCCTCGGGGCCCGAAAGGCCACTCTCTACGGCGGCGTCCTCATCGCGCTGGGACACTGCTCGATGGCGCTGCCCGCGGTGCCGACCGTCTACCTCGGCATGGGCCTCATCGCGGCGGGAACCGGACTGCTCAAGCCCAACCTGGCCACCGTGCTGGCCGCCTGCTACGCCCGCGACTCGCGCGCGGAACGGGACGCCGGATTCGCGATCTTCTACATGAGCATCCAGGTCAGCGCGGTCGCCGCGCCCATCGTGTGCGGCGCGCTCGGCGAGTCCGTCGACTGGCACCTGGGCTTCGGCGCCGCCGCCGTCGGGATGCTCCTCGGACTGGCCCAGTTCCTGCGCGGCACCAAGTACTTCGGGGAGATCGGACAGCACCCCGAGCGCCCCGCCTCCGCGGAGCAGTGGCGCCGGGTGAAGCGCCGCACCGGCGCGGTTCTGACGGTACTGACCGTGGTGTACGGCGCGGACGGCGCCGCCGGCACGTTCGAGCTGCGGCACGCGCTGGCGCTGGGCGGGCTGCTGTCCATCGTCCTGCCGGTGGTCTGCTTCCGCCGGCTGCTGCGCAATCCGGTGGTGACCGCGAGCGAGCGGGAGCGGATCCGGTCCTACATCTGGCTCTTCCTGTCGGCCGCGTTCTTCTGGATGCTCTACATCCAGGGCAGCACCGTGCTCAGCCTGTTCGCGAAGGTCGGCACGGACCGGACCGTCGGCGGTTTCACCGTGCCCGCCAGTTGGTTCCAGTCGCTGGTGCCGCTGTTCATCCTGGCCGCCGCACCGGTCTCCGCCTGGCTGTGGGTCCGGCTGGGCGACCGGCTGGGCGCGCCCGCCAAGTTCGGCATCGGGCTGGGGCTGATGGGTCTGAGCCTGCTGCTGATGGCGGTGGCGACCGTGGTCGGCTCCGACGGCCACCTCGTGTCACCGGTGTGGCTGGTCGTGGCGTACGCGCTGCAGGCCTGCGGAGAGGTGGCGCTCGCCCCGGTGGGCATGAGCGTCACCACCGAGGTGGCCCCCAGGACGTTCGTCAGCCAGATGATCGGCATCTTCTGGCTGGCGGCGGCCCTCGGCGCGGGCGTCGGCGGGCACGCTGTGCAGCTGTCCAAGACCAGCACCCCAGGCGCGGGTTACTACCTGGCGCTGGGCATCCCGGCGCTGCTCGCCGGCGTCGCGCTCATCCTCGGCAGCCGGAAGCTGCGCGCCCGCCTGGGGGTCTGACGCCCGGCCGGGGCCGCCTCACCCGTCCGCCCCGGCCACCACCGGCGCCTGCTCGCGCGTCGGCACGGGGACCTGATGGAAGGCGTAGTACACGGCGAGCAGCCCGTGGACCGCCGGCGTCAACGGGGCCGAGAGGAACGCCAGGCCCACCGTGGTCGGGTAGACCACGGATCCGACGGCGAAGCGCCGCCGGGTGGCCCTGGCGGCGGCGACGTCGACCCGGCCGTCAAACAGATGGCCCGTCCCCGTCAGATGCCACCCCAGCGCTTGGTAGGCCACCGTGTGGGCGACCATGAAGAGGCTGTAGACAGCCGCGGCCGCATGGGAAGCGTGACCCTCCCGCAGGTACTCGGCCATCAGCCCGGCCGGCCAGGGCAGCGCGGCCCCCGCACGTCAGCAGGAGCAGGTTGAGGAAGAGCAACGTGCGGTCGACACGGGCGATGTACTGGAAGATCGTGTGGTGGTTGATCCACGTCAAGCCACCTTCACACGGTGTTTGTGCCTCTACCACGTCGTCCGCGAGCTACAGATCCTGCTTACCACCTGGACCGGTGTCTGGCCACCTGCCGGCGCGACCACCGAGCTGACCGGGCACAACGGTGGCGAGTGAGATCCTCGGAATGGTATTCGGCACTTTGGCAGGCGGAATCTCGTAGACCGCTTGCGGCACTCCTGCAAATCATGGATGGATTCACCCGTTGCAGTCTTTCTCTTTGTCAAATATTTTCCGACTCATTGCCTCTTGATGGTTACACAAACCGGCAACTGGAGCCGAAAAGGGAATTTCACATTCCTGATATATGGAGGTCTTGTAATGCCCCCACGAAGGTCGCTAGTTTGATTGCCGCGGCCCCGATCTGGATGCCGTTCAGGTATGCCTGCGGGGGCGGACCATCTGTATGCGCTGTGCGCTGGAGGCGGTGAAGGCTCCTCTCCTGCTGTCCTGAGATTCCGATGCTCATCAGGGGAGAAGAGTTGAAGTCTCTACTATCCGGCCGTGGTCGCTACCGCTATTTGGTGCCGCTGCTGGCCATCGGGGGGTTAACGAGCTCGCTGCTCGTCGCGTCCACGGGGGCGAGTTCGCCCGCGTACGCCACCTGTACCGATGCCGTGCCGCCGGCTCAGCCCACCACCGGCCAGCCTGCGGCGGCGGCTACCGTCACCCCGGGCTGCGGACCCACACCCACGCCGCTTCCCACCACGACGGACACCTCCGGCCCCACGCCGACAGCGACGCCTCCGGCGTCTCCGAGCGCGCTGGGCGTGACCGTCGGATCGGACGGCTGGATCACCTACACCACGACCAGGGCGTCATCGCTGGCTCTGACCGACGTAACCACCAGCACCCTCACCGGCACGGTGGCCGCGGACGGTACATGCGAGTTCAGTGCCACCGGCACTGCGGCGGCCGGGTCGGCGGCGACCTACCAGGAGGAGACGGCCTACAACCCGACGACCTGCCAGGAGAAGATCCTTGTGGGCGGGCTGAGCGCTGCCGCGGAAACCTCGCTGACGGATCCTGCGGACGCGGCCAATACCGTGACGACGTCCTCGAATTCGGCCGAGGCAACCCCCGGCAGCGACCCGGACTGGGGGGGATTTACGTACTACAAGGCTGCTTACACGAAGACCGCGTGGATCGACCCCGTCTACATCACCATCACCTCGCTGACAGCGAACCTCCAATGGCCGCTCTACGGAAAGGGCGGTTATCTCTACGGCCGTGTCAACCCCTATGAGTTCCGCTACGACGGCTGGTCGAATTCCGGAACGCCGCCGATTTCATTCCATACCATGTCCGACAACAGCGGGTGGTACCTTCTGGAAGCCGAGAGGTTCCGCAACGTTGACTTCGAGTACTACATTCTCGCCGCGTTCGGTGTTGCCGGATGGGCGGCGTGCGGATTTACCACCGCGCCCGCCGTCTTCCAGCACCGCGTGCAGGTAAGCGGATACCGCAACGGGGCACGCGGCTGGGCCTGGAACGACTCCAAGAGCGGCGGATGCGCCAACCTCGTCCACCACGGGCAATGGAACAACTACGGGTGGACATCGTGAGGCAGGCAGTCACGGTACGTCGGATGATCGGCTACGGCCTGAGTGCGATGGTGGCCGTCGCCGCGTTGTCCGCGTGCACCACTGCCGCCAGTTCACCGTCCACCGCGCAACCGGCGACCGCCACCACCGGTTCGGGGGCCGTCGACCGGAGCGCGCCCGGTCCGGTGGCGCTGGGATACAGCAAAGCTATGTTCGCCGGCCACTTCGACCAGGCGCGTGAGTGGGTACTGCCAAAGGACCGCGATGCGCTGAAGGTGCTGGCCTTCGGGCTGGGGCCGGAGTCCGTCAGCGCGAAGAACCTCGCCATCGGTTCCGTGCAACAGCACGGTGACCAGGCGGTGGCCGTGCTGCTGGGCACCATCTGCAGCAACGGCAAGCGAGCCGGAGGGGTGACACCGAGGCCTGGAGCGACCCCGGGTCCTCTGCCGTCATCGTCCGGTATCTGCATCTCCAACGCGGACTCCAAGACGTCTAAGCCGGCGTTCCAGGTGCTGCTGAGCAAGGATGCGGGAAGCCAGTGGTACGTGCACTTCCCTACCCTGGATAAGGCTCACCCCCCTGTCGTGGCTCCCGCCACATCCAGTGCATCTCCGGTGTCGGGGCAGTGACCGCGGCCTTCGGCTGAGCACAGGCAAGCGGCCTGGAAGAACGACCGCCCTGCAACAGGCGTCGTCTCTCCAGGCCGCAGGTCTTCAGCGGGAAGATGCAGGCCATCGCAGCTGAGCGCGGCGACGTGCATGTCGCAACAGGAGCATGAGGGCCACGCTGGCGAGCATCATCAGCGCGGCGGCGGTCAGCCAGATCCAGGGATCGCTCTGATCGATGCAGGCCGTCTGCGTGCTGTTGCAGACGGTCCCGGGGCCGGAGCGGTTCAGGTACGCAAGGAACAGCAGGAGGAGACCCGGCCCGGTCAGCAGGCCGGGCAGGCCCGCCGCCGATCCGCGGCGCGTGCCCACCACGATCGCTGCCACCACAACCAGGGGCAGGACGAACAGTCCGACGGACAACAAGGCCGCGACGCAGAAGGCGAAGCCGCCTCCGACGACCGCCCAGAGCGTGAACCACAGCCATACGGAACGGCCACCGGTGATGCGCTGTGCGTCGGTCACGACAAGACTCCCATCGGCGTGCCTCCTGGTGCGGCAGCCAGTGAGCCGCCGGCGTGGGGTGTTCAGCGAAAGTGGCGGTTGAGTTCGTTGGCGTACTGCAGGCCGAGACGGTCCGCGTGCGCGGTCAGCCACTGCGACAGGGCGGTGGTCCCGGTGGCCGGCCCGTCGGTGTCGGCCAGGCCGCTTGCCATCGCCCGGTATTCCGCCCCGGTCAGTAGCCGGTCGCGCAGGGCGAGTCCGATCGCGGCGGACAGGGGCGGCACGAGACTGCCGGGGACGCAGACAACGCGACAACGGCTGCCGACCGCGGTCCGGATCTCCTCCACCAGTTCCAAGAACGTGGGACGCTCCGGGCCTACCGCGTCCAGCACCTCGCTGCCCTCGGCGTGGGACGAGGCCACACACAGGCGGGCGAGGTCGTCGATGTGGATGCCGCGGATCCGGTACCTCCCGTCGCCGCCGACGGCGAACACCGGAAGACGCCGCAACAACCAGGCGATGTTGTTCAGCAGGACCCCGTCGCCCCCGAACAAGATGGCCGGCCGCAGCACCGTGTGGGGAACACCGCTGTCGGCCAGCGCCTGCTCCACCTGGGCCTTACCCCGAAAGTACGGATAGGGGGATTCCAGGCTCGGGTGGGTGATGGAGACATGGACGATCCGTCGAACTCCCGCCTCTCGGGCGGCGTGGAACAGGGTGCGGGAGTGAGCGACGGCCTGGTCGTGGTCCAGGGGACCGCGGGCGAAGCGGACCCAGTAGGTGTTGTAGAGGGTGCCCGCACCGCGCAGGGACTCAGTCAGGCGCACGCTGTCGTCGAAATCCAGGGGGCGTACGTCGATGGCGCTGTCGTCCGGAGCACGTTCGGGGTGACCCGTCAGGGTCCTGACGTGCCGTCCGGCGGACAACAGTTCGCGGGCGATGGCGGCACCGGAGTAGCTGAAGGCGCCCGTGACCACGTCCAGGTCGTCGTTCATGTCCCCTGCTTCCGGTTGAAGGGGTTACGGCCCAGGAGGTCGAGCAGGCCGGCCAGTTTCTTGGCACGGTCAAACAGGGTCAGCGCCGGGGTCCGGTCCTGCTCGAGATTCGCCAGCATCTCCAGCCCCAGGTAGAGCGCCACGATCGCGTGGGCGATCTCCTCGGGCGGCATCAGCCGTGCGGCGGGCGTGCCGGCCATGGTGTCGCGGACCGCCTCGGCGGCGAACTGCTTCCAGGGACGGATCCGGTCAGCGACCTCCGGACCCAGTTCCGGTGTGGACTGCGCGGCGGCGATCATCTCCACCAGGACCGCCACATGGCCCTTGTCCAGGTCCTCATCGAAGACCGCCTTCGCCGCCTCGATGAGCTCCCCGCGAGTGCCGGCCTGCTCCACCATCGCCTGATACCGCTCGTGACGCGCGGCACTGACACTGTCCAGCGCGGCCAAGTGCAGCGAGGCCACCGAACCGAAGTGGTAAAAGACCAAGGACTGATTGCAGCCGGCCCGCCGGGCGATCTCCCGGGCGCTGGCGCCGGCGAATCCGTTCTCCCGCAACGCCGCAACGGCCCCGGCGATCAATGCCCCGCGCGTCTTGGCCGAACCCTGCCCACGGCCAGGCCCCAGAGCGCGACCTCCGCCCATCCTGGCCACGTTATTGCCCCCAGCCACGGCGATAAGCACATGAATTAAGCAGGTGCTCAAACCGTAGACCTCTGCTGCCTGGACGACAAGCCCACTCACTCCGCCAGGGACGGTGGGACCTCACCCGGTGCGCGGCGGCCAAGGCCGCGCCGCGCAGATCTTCCTCGGCCATCTCCAGCCCGCGGACCACACCCCTAAGAGCTGGTAACGCGATCACGAGCGGGCGTTCTTGAGACGTCGGTAGCAGATGAGGCTGCAGGCGAGGGAGACGAAGGCGTCGTGGTGGGCGTTGGAGTCACAGCCTTTGTCGCCGAGCACGGCTTCGGGCGTGCGGCGGGGCCGGCCTGGGCGGCCCGCGACAGGCTACGTCTTGACAGGGATCAGCGTCTTTGGGCTGCCTCTGGCGTCATCTGAAGTTGTAGAGAGGGGACCATTGCAAGAAGCAGATCGCTCCTGAGCGCCGTGCCTGAGACGGGAGTTGAGCGTTCGTCCCGGTGCCTCTGTGCTGCTTTGGACCGGCCCTGCCCCACCTGCCGCCGCGAGATACCCGTACTGGCACCAGCCCGAGCAAGCACCTCTAGTGCTCTGGCCGGAAAGGTTTGCCTGGTGCGCGGCGTCCGGCGCGGTACATCGCACGGCGGAGGATCGTCCTCGTACCGGGCATACTCGGACGACTCCGACAACGCAGCGAAGTGCCGTGCCGGGCGTCGCGAACCGGTGAACCTTTCCGGCCAGAGCACTAGCTGCCGGAAGGCTCAGTGCGTACGGCCTCCGGCTTGGTCGGCACGGGGACCTGATTGAACGCGTAGTACACGGCGAGCAGCCCGTGGACCGCCAGCGTCAACGGGGCCGATACGAAAGCCAGGCCCACCGTGATGGGGTACACGATCGTGCCGAGGGCGAACCGCGCCCGGGTGGCACGGGCCGCCTCGACATCCACCCGTTCGTCGAAGAGATGACCCGAGCGCGTGAGGTGCCACCACATGGCCTGGAACACCACGGCGTGGAAGACCAGGAAGAGGCCGTAGACGGCAAGGGCGATATGCGCCGCGTCACCCTCCCGAAGGTACTCGGCCACCACCGCGGCGGGCCACGGCAGCGCCGCGACACCCATCAGCAGGATCAGATTGAGGAACAACAGCGTGCGATCCACACGGGCGATGCACTGAAAGATCGTGTGATGGTTGATCCACATAATTCCGATGATCAGGAACGTAACGCCGTAGGCGGCGTACGAAGGCCACATCGCGCCGAGTGCGGACCACAGGTGGTCCCCCGCGTGCGGCGGGACCTTGATCTCCAGCACGAGCAGCGTGATCGCGATGGCGAACACGCCGTCGCTGAACGCCTCAACTCTTCCCGACTCATTCATTCTGTCCCCCTGTTGACAGGCGCGAGCGGCACGCCGCGCCCCTGGCGGGCTGCAGGACGTACGTGGCGGGCCCATCAGAATGTACGTTGATCGCGGCCGCGCGAGAGGGAATTCGGTCAGAGCGGAAGTGCCTGCGGACGCCCTGGGCCGTGTCTGACACATACCGGCGTCCGCCCGGAGGGCGGGCCCGGGGCGTCTGGTGCGTGCGATCGCACGGCGGAGGGTCGCCCCTGTACTGGACGTACCGGGGCGGGCCCGACAACTGGGGGCCCCTCCCAGCGGTAGCTGGGGGAGAGCGCGCGTGCCAGGCGTCCCGGGCCAGGCGGGATGTGTCAGACACGGCCTAGGGACAGCGCGGACCGGTGGCTGCTGAAGCAACCGTCGCAAATCGCCCGCCTCATGGGTGTTCAAGGACCTGGAGCGCGCCACCGGCAGCGAAGCACAGCGCGCCGGTGAGAGTTCCCCAGTTGGCGATCGTGGCGTTGATCAGGCTTCCGGTGCTCGGGCGATTGAAGGCGGCCAGCGCCGAGACCATGAAGAGCACGGAACCGAGCTGGTTCACCGCGACGATCCACCATCCCAGGCTCCGTGAGCGGGCGCAGGGCCGCCAGCGATGACAGATCTCGACGAAGGCGAGATGCCCGGACAGCAGGAACAGGACGCAACCGACGACATCAGGCGCCCAGATCAGCCGGTCCACCTGCCGAACGGTGAGCCCCCGCAGGAAGGAGTCCAGCAGGTTGACGGCGAACACCAGCGTTCCCGCGAAGAGCACCGCCGTACCGAGCCAGCCGATGTCCATCGGCTCGTAACTCCACCACCTCCAGCAGGGTGTGACCGGTGGATCCGGTGCCTCTGAGTGGCGAGGGGCGTTGACGACCTGTAGCAGTACGGCGTAGCCGCCCGTGGTGAAGAAGACTCCCCCGACGAAGTAGATACAGGCGCTCAGGGTCGGATCACCAGATCCGAACTGGGCGACAGCGGCGCCGGCAGTGAACAGGGCGCCGCCGATGATGAAGGCGACCGAGGCGATGAGGTTGACTCTGCGCAGTCGACCGAGCCCCGGAGCGTCGGCGCTCGCCGTCGTACCCGCCGGCCCCCGCACAGCCCGCACGGCGAGCACGCCGCGCCGGCGCGCCAACCGGGACTCCCACACCGCCGTCCTCCCCTCGGAGAGAACCCAGGTGCGCCGGGTGACGAACGGTCCGGCGCCTTCCGTGTGTTGCTCGACCCTTCGCACGGGTCCGAGCGTAGTCATCGAGTCGCGTGTCATCCGGGAGAACCGGAGTGCCATTCGGCTGACTCGGGCGCGGGAAGGCCCACCTGGCGGTGAGTGCGGCCGACGTGCGGCCGACGTGCGGCCACGCACCAGCCGTCTCGCTACGCACGGACCATGTGAACTCTCCCAGGAAGAGGAAAAGTTGGTCCAGTCCTCTGGACGTGGTGTGCTCGCGCGCTGCTTGGTACATACCAACTCGGGCCCGAGACGCACGCCCCCCACCACTTCACGCCCGAGGAACTCCGATGCACCTTGCAAAATGGCCGGCTGCCGGCTCCGCGCTCGGCCCGGCACCACCGGTGAATGGGGCGTCTGGCAGGACCTCGGCGCTTGCTGAGCCGCTGACCCGGTCACGTCCTGCGGCCTGGCCCCGCCTCCGGGGCCGGGCCGGCCATCGTCCACGGCCTCGGGAAGGGCGAAAGTGCCGTGACCGGCACATCCTGACACGAGGAGGGGCGGCTGGGGTTCGAGCCGCCCCCTCCGTTCGCGCGAAATGTCAGTGCACGGGCAACGCCCGTGCCGCGGCAGCCTGTTCATCGTCAGCACCTTCGAAGACGCCCTCGCCCGGGGCCTCCGCGCCGGGCTTGCGGCCCAAGATGGTTGAAGGCGAGGTTGAGGACGACCGCGACCAGGCAGCCGGTGCTGATGCCCGAGTCGAGGATGATCTTCATGTGGTCGTTGAAGTGCTCGTAGAAGGTGTGCGAGACGACCGGGATGACGCCGACGCCGACCGAGGTGGCGACGATGAGCAGGTTGTTGCCGTCGGAGAGGTCCGCCTCGGTGAGGGTCTTGATGCCGCTGGCCGCGACCGAGCCGAAGAGCACGATGCCGGCGCCGCCCAGTACCGGCTGCGGTACGAGGGCGATCACGGAGGCCAGCGCCGGACACAGGCCGAGCAGGATGAGGATGCCGCCCGCGGCGGCGACGACGAAGCGGCTGCGGACCTTGGTGATGGCGACGAGGCCGATGTTCTGGGCGAAGGCGCTGGCCATGAAGCCGTTGAAGACCGGGCTCAGGGCCGAGCCGAGGGCGTCGGCGCGGATGCCGGCGGCCAGCATCTTCTCGTCGGCGGGCTTGTCCACGATCTTGCCGAGCGCCAGGATGTCGGCGGTCGACTCCGTCATGCAGACCAGCATGACCACGCACATCGAGATGATGGCCGCGATCTGAAACTCCGGCGCTCCGAAGTGGAACGGGTCGGGGAAGCCGACCAGGCCCGCGTCCTTGATGGGGGTGAAGTCCGACTTGCCCATCGGGATGGCGAGCAGGGTGCCGAGCACCAGGCCGATGAGGATGACGATCTGCTGCAGGAAGCCGGTGAGCACCCGGCGCAGGACCAGGACGATGGTGAGTGTCGCGGCGGCGAGCGCGATGTTGGACACCGACGCGTAGTCCGGGGCGGTCGCCACCCCGCCCTGCGACCAGTTGATGGCGACCGGCAGCAGGGAGAGCCCGATCAAGGTGATCACGGAGCCGGTGACGACGGGCGGGAAGAAGCGGACGAGTTTGCAGAAGTAGGGGGCGAGCAGGAAGCCCAGCACTCCGGCGACGATCACCGCGCCGTAGATGACGGGCAGCGCGTGGCCGGGGGCCGCGGACTTGCCGATGGCGAGCATCGGGGCGACGCCGGCGAACGAGACGCCGTTGACGAAGGGCAGCCGGGCGCCGATCTTCCAGATGCCGAGGGTCTGCAGCAGGGTGGCGAGACCCGCCGTGAAGAGGCTGGCCCCCATGAGGAACGTGATGTCGGCGGTGGAGAGGCCTATGCCCGCACCGACGACAAGGGGCGGCGCCACCACCCCCGCGTACATCGCGGCCACGTGCTGCAGGCCGCTGGTGATGAGTTTGCCCGGGGGCAGCGTCTGGTCCACGGGATGTACCGAATCCGAGTCCACGGATTGAGCGACCACGGTTCCTCCTGTCGGTTACGCGAAGCGCACTGCGGGTTTCAGGGAGGTGCAGGGCCCCTCCTCGCCGAAGGGGGCGAGGAGGGACGGGCCTTGTCCTTGTGTGCTTTTGGGTACACAAAACGCCGCCCCCGGCGATCCGGGACCGACCGTGGTCCACGGGCCGGGGGCGGCGCTGCCGGGTCCGCGCGAGCGCGGGACCGGCGGCCGGTCAGGGGCCGTCCCTCCCTGACCGGTTGCTCTGGGGGTGGGGTCTGGGCCGTGGTGCGAAAGTCCCGCCTGGCCCTAACGGGCGAACGGCGCTCCTTTCGCAACACGCCCTAGGCGAGGCCCGCGATCTTCGCCAGGCGCTGGGCCTGGACGCGGGTCAGGCGCGCGATGGCGTCCTCGTCGACCGTGGTGAGGTGGTTGTTCTCCACCACCGGCTTGCCGTTGATCAGCGACAGGGTGACCGGGGCCGCCGCTCCCATCACCAGCGCGGCGACCGGGTCGGCGATGGACGAGTGGCCGATGCCGTCGAGCTTCCACAGCACGAGGTCGGCGAGCTTGCCGGCCTCGATGGAGCCGATCTGGTCGGCGCGGCCGAGGACCTGCGCGCCGCCGTACGTGCCCAGCCGCAGCGCTTGGCGGGCGTTGAGCGCCCGCTCGCCGCCGCCGAGGCGGTTGATCAGGAGCGCGTTGCGCAGTTCGGTGTGCAGCTCACCCGACTCGTTGGAGGCCGTGCCGTCCACGCCGAGGCCGACCGGCACGCCGGAGGCGAGCATGTCGGGGACGCGGGCGATACCGGCCGCGAGCCGGGCGTTGGAGGAGGGGCAGTGCGCGACGCCGGTCTTCGTGCGGGCGAACGCGGCGATGTCGGAGTCGTTCATGTGGACGCAGTGCGCCATCCACACGTCATCGCCGAGCCAGCCGGTGGACTCGAAGTAGTCCGTGGGCCCCATGCCGAAGAGTTCGTGGCAGAACTTCTCCTCCTCGACCGTCTCCGAGCCGTGGGTGTGCAGTCGGACGCCCTTGCGGCGGGCGAGCAGCGCACCCTCGCGCATCAGGTCGGTGGAGACGGAGAAGGGGGAGCACGGGGCGACCGCGATGTGCAGCATCGAGTCGAACGAGGAGTCGTGATGGGTGTCGATGGCCTCTTCGGTCGCGGCGAGCGCGCCTTCGAGGGTCTCCACGGCGAAGTCCGGCGGCAGCCCGCCGTCGGACTTCCCGCGGTCCATGGAGCCGCGGGCGGCGGTGAAGCGGACGCCCATCTCCTTGGCGGCGCGGATCTCGGCGCCCAGCAGGTCGCCGGAGCCCTTGGGGAAGACGTAGTGGTGGTCCATCGCGGTGGTCACGCCGCCGCGGGCCATCATCGCCAGGGAGCCCTGGGCGGCCGCGTAGACCATCTCCTCGTCGATGCGCGCCCAGGTCGGGTACAGCTCGACGAGCCAGTTGAAGAGGTTGCTGTCCTGGGCGAGGCCCCGGGTCAGCCACTGGTAGAAGTGGTGGTGGGTGTTGACGAGGCCGGGGGTGACCAGATGGCCGGTGCCGTCGACACGGCGGACCACGTTCTCCAGTCCTTGGGGGGCAGCGCCGGCGCCTACCGACTCGATGCGGTTGCCCGCGATGACGACATGGCCCGAGGCGTACTCGGTGTCGTTCGCGTCCACGGTGGCGATAGCGCAGTTCTCGATGACGATGCGCGGTGCTGCCATGGCAGTTCCTCGTGCTTCCTTCTCGATGGACGGGCCCGGGGGTCGAGCGGGGTGACGACCGGGACCGCGGTACTTCCTTGCGCAGATGCCCCCGCTCTCCCCCTGGCCCCCGCACCGGGGTGCGGGGACCGTGACGCCGGCGCGCGCGTCGGGGGACGAGGCAGACGTACTACAGGTTGGTGAGGTCCACGGGGATGCGGGCCTCGACACCGTCACGGAGCACGGTGCCCTCGATCAGGCCGTAGGGCCGGTCGGCGGCGAAGTACACCTCGTTGTCGTTCTTCAGACCGAACGGTTCGAGGTCGACCAGGAAGTGGTGGCTGTTCGGGAGCGAGAAGCGGATCTCGTCGATCTCCGAGCGGCTGTTGATGATGCGTGCGCCCATCTGGTACAGCGTCTGCTGCAGCGAGAGGCTGTAGGTCTCGGCGAACGCCTGGAGCATGTGCTTGCGCGCCTGCTCATAGGACTTCTCCCAGTGGGGCATGCGCTCGTCGTCGCTGGTCCAGTTGTAGCGCCACTTCGCCGACACCTCGGTGCACAGGATGCGGTCGTACGCTTCCTTGAGGGTCGTGTACTTGTCCTTGACGAACCCCCAGAACTCCGAGTTGGTGGAGTTCATGACCTTGAGGTCCTTCAGGCCGGAGATGACCTCCCACCGCTCACCGTCGTAGGTGATCTGGGTGGTGCGCAGCTCCTGGTTGGTGCGGGCGAAGGAGTGGTTGACCTCGTCGGCACCGATGAAGCGGGAGTTGCCGTCGCTGGTCGCGATGCGCTCCCAGCTGTACTCCTCGATCCGGATCCGCGCGATCTTGATCGGCTCCTGGCTGGTCACGAAGTGCCGGGCCAGGTGGATGCCGAACTGCTCGGCCGACTCGATGCCGTGTTCCTTCGCGAAGGCGTACACGGTGTTCTTCGTCGTGTCGGTCGGCAGCACGTTCGCGTTGCTGCCGGAGTAGTGGACCTCCTCCATGTCGCCGGACAGGGCGACGGAGACGTTGAGGTCCTTGATGTGGTGGGTGTCGCCGTCCCGCGTGATCCTGACGACGCGGTTCTCCGCTTTGCCGTACTGGTTCTGGCCGAGAATCGTGGGCATGTCGGTGCTAGCTCCCTCGGTATACGGAGTAGCCGAACGGGTTGAGCAGCAGCGGTACGTGGTAGTGCTCACCCGGCTTGACGGCGAACGTGATCGCCACCTCCGGGAAGAAAGCGCCGCTGTCCCTTGCGCGGGGGGCGTCCTGCTGTTCCTCGGCTGGAATGGTTCGTGCGGTGAAGTACTGCTCGACCGCGAAGTCGAGCCGTACGTGTGTGGTGCCTTCCGGCAGGGGCGGCAGGTCCTTGCAGCGGCCGTCGGCGTCCGTCTTCGACACGCCGTGCGGAGCCCAGAGGTCGTCGACGCCGGTGCGGACCGACAGCTCCACCGGCACGCCCTCGGCGGGGCGGCCGACGCTGGTGTCCAGGATGTGGGTGGACACGGAGGTCTCCGTCATGACGGGTCTCCCTCTTCTGCGAGTTCTGCTGCGAGTTCTTCCGCGAGTTCTTCCGCGAGGCGATTCAGCCGGATGCGGTTGATCTTTCCCAGTTCGGCGCGGACGATCTCGCGTTCGGTGTCCGTGTCGTTGCAGATCCGCTCCTTGAGGGCGGCCAGCATCTGGTCGCCGGTGCGTCCGGTGGCGCAGATCAGGAAGACGTGTCCGTGGGCGTCCTGGTAGGCGAGGTTCAGCTCCAGGAGCTCCTCGCGCACCGATTCCTGGACGCCGGCCTGCTCCCGCTCCGACGTCGGGTCACCCGGCTTGGGGCGGCCGATCGGCGGATGCCCGGCCATCGCCTCGCCGAGGTCGTCGGCGGTCAGTCCCGCCATGGCCGCGTCGCTCGCCGTGAAGAGCGCGTCGAGGTCCGGGTACGGCCGGCCGGCGATCACCGCCGCACCCCACGACCGGCTGGCACACACCTCGTGCAGCAGTCCGGCCGCGTCGGACGCGGTGGCCGAGTTGAGCCGGGCGAGGCCCGGCGAAGCGCTGGAAGTCACAGCCGCAAGCTAAGAGCCGGGATCCGTTCACGTCAACACTTTGTTGAAAACTTCCCGTAACAAAGATGGCCGCGACGTTACGACCGGGGTCGCCCAGCGCTCACTCGCCGGCCTTCGCCGCGTTCTCCCTGTTCAGGTAGTTGTAGACGGTGAAACGGCTCACGCCCAGAGCGGAAGCGACCGTCTCGACCCCGTGCCGCACGGAAAACGCGCCGCGCTCCTCCAGGATCCGGACGACGCCCTGCTTGTCCTTGCGGTTCAGCTCGGACAGCGTGCCGTGCCGGCGCTGGAGGTCGGCCAGAATGTGATCGAGAGAATCGGCCAGATGGGGCAGCCGGACGGCGAGTACCGCCTCGCCCTCCCAGCTGAGCACCACATCGTCCCCACGCGCCTGGTCCGGCGCGATGAGCTCGGCCCCCATGGCGTCCACCAGCGGCTTGACCGCCTCGGCGAACGCGTGCCCCCCGGGTCCCGGTCACTGATCGCCCTCCCCGATGACGCTCACCTGCAGCGAGACCCGGGTGGCGCCCGCGTCGACGGTGCGCCGCAGCAGCTCCGCCACCGCGGCCACCACCGCCTCGGGAGAGCCCTCGGCGGTGTTGCCGAACGGTCCGACGTCCACCGCGTCCAGGTCCGCCGCCCCGACGACCTCCCGGGCGACCAGCGCATGGGCGGGAGCCTCGTCCAGGTCGAACGGTTCCGTGGTGAATTCCAGCCTCAGTTTCACGGGCCCAACCTAACCGGTCGTCCTCAGGCGGCGACATCCGCACTTGACAGCTGACGTGGGGTTCGTTCAGTCTTCCGTTAAGCAGAAACTAACTTCCGCAATACGGAAGGAGCGCAACGCTAGTGAGCCTCTCCGAAGCGCGCTTCGATGTGAACCTCTCGATCCTCTTCACGGAACTCCCGCTCCTGGAGCGCCCCGCGGCAGCCGCCGCGGCCGGCTTCACGGCGGTCGAGCTGTGGTGGGCCCTGGATCGAAACCCCCACCCCCGCCCAGGCCGAACTCGACGCACTGCGCGACGCGCTGAACGACGCCGGCACCCAGCTGGTGGGCCTGAACTTCTACGCCGGGCAGCTGCCGGGCCCCGACCGGGGCGCGCTGTCGATCCCGGGCGAGGAGTCGGACCGCTTCCGCGCGAACATCGAGGTCGCCGCGGAATTCGCCCGGTCGGTCGGGTGCAAGGCGCTCAACGCGCTCTACGGCAACCGGGTCGAGGGCGTGGACCCCGAGGTCCAGGACGCCCTGGCCCTGGAGAACCTGGCCCTGGCGGCCCGCGCCGCCGACCGGGTCGGCGCGATCCTCCTCGTGGAGGCGCTGAACAAGCCCGAGTCGCCGCGGTGCCCGATCGTCAGCGCACCGCGGGCGATCGAGGTCGTCGATCAGGTCAACGCGGCCACCGGGCTGGGCAACGCCAAGTTCCTGATGGACCTGTACCACCTGTCGATGAACGGCGAGGACCTGAACGAGGTCATCGACCGCTACGCCGACAAGACCGGCCACGTGCAGATCGCCGACAACCCGGGCCGTGGCGCTCCGGGCACCGGCACCCTGCCGCTCGACGAGCTCGTGGGCCGCCTGCACAAGGCCGGCTACGACGGCTGGGTCGGCCTGGAGTACAAGCCCACCGGCCCGAGCGCCGACAACTTCCAGTGGCTCTCCGCCCACTGATCCGAAAGGTCGCAGATCATGAGCTCCTCCCTTCCCAAGATCGCTTGGATCGGCCTCGGCATCATGGGCTCCCCCATGGCCGAGAACCTGCTCAAGGCGGGCTACTCCGTCACCGGCTACACCCTTGAGCAGGCCAAGTTGGACCGCCTGGCGGCCAACGGCGGCACTGCCGCGGCCTCCATCGCCGAGGCCGTCAGGGACGCCGACGTCATCATCACGATGGTGCCCGCCTCCCCGCAGGTCGAGGCCATCGCCTACGGCGAGGACGGCATCCTGGAGAACGCGAGGTCCGGCGCGCTCCTGATCGACACCTCCTCGATCACCCCGCAGACCTCCGTGGACCTGGCGAAGGCCGCGTCCGCCAAGGGCATCCGCGTGCTGGACGCCCCGGTGTCCGGCGGCGAGGCCGGCGCCATCGAGGCCGTTCTGTCGATCATGGTCGGCGGCGAGAAGGCCGACTTCGACACCGCGAAGCCGATCCTCGACCGGCTCGGCAAGACGATCGTCCTGTGCGGCCCGCACGGCTCCGGTCAGACGGTCAAGGCCGCCAACCAGCTCATCGTCGCGGTCAACATCCAGGCCTGCGCCGAGGCCGTGGTCTTCCTGGAGAAGTCCGGTGTGGACCTGGAAGCCGCGCTGGAGGTCCTGGGCGGCGGCCTGGCCGGCTCCACCGTACTGACGCGCAAGAAGGACAACTTCCTCAAGCGCGACTTCGCCCCGGGCTTCCGGATCGACCTGCACCACAAGGACATGGGCATCGTCACCGACGCCGCCCGCAACGTCGGCGCGGCCCTGCCCGTCGGCTCCGTCGTCGCCAACCTGGTCGCCTCGCTGCGCGCCCAGGGTGACGGCGGCCTGGACCACTCGGCGCTGCTGCGCGGCGTCGAGCGGCTGTCCGGCCTGCCCGTCAACGACTGACGCGTCCCCCCTCCGGCTCCGGCCGGCCCGCGAGGCCCCGCCTCGCCCCCGATTCCGCCCGGCGGTGCGTGACCTGTCCTGTCGCGCCCAAACGCACCGCCGGGCGGCACCAAACGTCGCACCAGACCTCACGCCGCCAGCGGTTTCAACAAACTGTTGACATCTTTCGGGGCCGGTCCTTACTGTCCGGTCTACCGACCCACACGCTTTCGCTTCCCTTGGTAGTTACGGAAGGCCGCCATGCCCAAGCACACGCTGACAACTGAGTCCGGCGCCCCGGTCGCCGACAACCAGAACTCCGCCTCCGCCGGCGCCGGCGGCCCGTTGCTGATCCAGGACCAGCAGCTCATCGAGAAGCTGGCCCGTTTCAACCGCGAGCGCATCCCGGAGCGCGTCGTGCACGCCCGCGGCTCCGGCGCCTACGGCTACTTCGAGGTCACCGACGATGTCACCGGCTTCACCCGCGCCGACTTCCTCAACACGGTCGGCAAGCGCACCGAGACGTTCATCCGCTTCTCGACCGTCGCGGACAGCCTCGGTGGCGCCGACGCCGTGCGCGACCCGCGCGGCTTCGCGCTGAAGTTCTACACCGAGGAGGGCAACTACGACCTCGTCGGCAACAACACCCCGGTGTTCTTCATCAAGGACCCGATCAAATTCCCGGACTTCATCCACTCGCAGAAGCGCGACCCGTTCACGGGCATCCAGGAAGCCGACAACGTCTGGGACTTCTGGTCGCACTCCCCCGAGGCGACCCACCAGATCACCTGGCTCTTCGGCGACCGCGGCATCCCGGCCTCGTACCGCCACATGAACGGCTTCGGCTCGCACACGTACCAGTGGACGAACGCGCAGGGCGAGGCGTTCTTCGTCAAGTACCACTTCAAGACCAACCAGGGCGTGCGCTCGCTCTCCTCCGAGCAGGCCGCCGAGCAGGTCGGCGCGGACGCCAACAGCCACCAGCGCGACCTCGTGCAGGCCATCGAGCGCGGGGTGAACCCGTCCTGGACACTGCACGTGCAGATCATGCCCGCGGCCGAGGCGGCGGACTATCGCTTCAACCCGTTCGACGTCACCAAGGTGTGGCCGCACGCGGACTACCCGCTGCGGCGCGTGGGCCGGCTCGTGCTGGACCGGAACCCGGACAACGTGTTCCAGGAGGTCGAGCAGGCCGCGTTCTCCCCGAACAACTTCGTGCCCGGCATCGGCCCGTCCCCGGACAAGATGCTCCAGGGCCGGCTCTTCGCCTACGCGGACGCGCAGCGCTACCGCCTGGGCGTCAACCACACCCTGCTGCCGGTCAACGCGCCGAAGGCGACCGAGGCCGTCAACTACGGCCGCGACGGCCTGGCCGCCACCCGCAACGGCAAGCGCGGCCTGAAGAACTACGAGCCCAACTCGTACGAGGGCCCGTCGCAGACCGACCTGGCGCTGTCCGCCCCGCAGGCGGTGTCCGGATACACCGGCACCCACGAGGTCCCGCCGCACGTCAAGGACGACCACTTCTTCCAGGCAGGCGAGCTGTACCGGCTCATGTCGGAGGACGAGAAGTCCCGGCTGGTCGCCAACATCGCCGGGTTCCTCGCGCAGGTCACCCGCGACGACGTGATCGACCGCAATCTGGCCCACTTCCACGCCGCCGACACCGAGTACGGCACGCGCGTCGAAGCGGCGGTCCGCGCCATCCGCGAGGGCTGACCCACGGACCGGCCCGCACCACCGTGAACTTCTGAGGGGTAGGTCACGGTGGGGCGGGCTGCGGGTTCCGCCCGGCGGCGCGACGACTGTCCTGTCGCGCCAACTGCGTCGCCGGGCGGCTCCTATCTCCTGCAAGATGGGGTGATACCCGTTGCCGGAGCCCGCCTTGGAGTTCGAACCATGGCAGAGAGTGTGCCCGTGCGCTGCCCGGCCTGCCGCCGCGAGCACGCGTTCAGCACCACCACCTACCCCTGCGCCTGCGGTACACCGCTGACGCTCCCGCTGCTGCGCGGCGGAGTCCCGGTCGAGATACGGCACCGCTCGTGGGACGACTCCTGGGTGAGCATGCGCTGCCCCGACTGCGGCCGGCGAGACCAGTGGCCGCAGCCCGAGTTCGGCTGCGACTGCGGTTCGGTGATCCGGCTGCCGGTCGACACCGCGGCGCTCGCTCCCCCCGGTCCGGCCACCGCCGCCCTGCGCCCGCTGCCCGCGGTCGCCGGGCCGCCGCCGCCCGCGCGGCGACCGCCGTTCCGCCCCGTCACCATCCGCACCGCGCGTGACGCGCTCACCGCCGCCGCCCAGTACCTGAAGTGGCTCGGCTTCGCCGGCGTCCGAGTCGCCGGCGACCACGCCGCCAACGGCATCGACCTGCGCGGCGACGACCTCGTGGCCCAGATCGACCCGACCACCGAGCCCACCGCGCTGCGCGATATCGAGTGCCTGTGGCTCAACTGCCTCAACGAGGACGCCGTCGGCGCCTTCTTCTCGCTGGCCGGGTACGCGCACGACGCGCGGCTGCGCGCCGACCAGTTGGGCGTCCCGCTGTTCGTGATGGACCTGACCGGCACTCCGCAGCCGGTGAACGACGCGGCCGACTCCCTCATGCGGACGGGCCCCGGAATCACCTGACCCTCCGTGAACGCACTTTTAACGAAAGCGGGTTGCCGGTCGGCAGCCCGCTTTTTCGCGTCCCGAGGAGGTCGAGGGAGGCACTGCCTTGACGAGTCGAAGGCCTCGTTCTAGATTACTTCCATATAGCAGAACTAGACTTCCGCATTGCGGAAACAAATACAACGGAAACCGGGCGCCCTGGCCTCGCAGCAAGAGCCCACCCCGACAGTCCGACCCAGGAGTACGCGATGCCTCGTATGACTGCCGCCCGTGCGGCCGTGGAGATCCTCAAGCTCGAGGGCGTCACCGACGCGTTCGGTGTGCCGGGCGCCGCGATCAACCCCTTCTACGCCGCGCTCAAGGCCGGCGGGGGCATCGACCACACGCTCGCCCGCCACGTCGAGGGCGCGTCCCACATGGCCGAGGGGTACACCCGCGCCAACCCGGGCAACATCGGCGTCTGCATCGGTACGTCCGGCCCGGCCGGCACCGACATGATCACCGGGCTCTACTCGGCGATCGCCGACTCGATCCCGATCCTGTGCATCACCGGCCAGGCCCCGGTCGCGGTGCTCCACAAGGAGGACTTCCAGGCCGTCGACATCGCGTCGATCGCCAAGCCGGTCACCAAGGCCGCCACCACGGTCCTGGAGGCCGCGCAGGTCCCCGGCGTCTTCCAGCAGGCGTTCCACCTGATGCGCTCGGGACGGCCGGGACCGGTCCTCATCGACCTGCCGATCGACGTGCAGCTGACCGAGATCGAGTTCGACCCCGCGACGTACCAGCCGCTGCCCGTCTACAAGCCGGTGGCGTCCCGTGCCCAGATCGAGAAGGCGATCTCCCTGCTGCTCGCGTCCGAGCGCCCGTTGATCGTCGCCGGTGGCGGCATCATCAACGCCGACGCCTCCGAGTTGCTGGTCGAGTTCGCCGAGCTGACCGGCACGCCGGTCATCCCCACCCTGATGGGCTGGGGCATCATCGCCGACGACCACCCGCTGAACGCCGGCATGGTCGGCCTGCAGACCTCGCACCGCTACGGCAACGCGACAATGCTGGAGTCGGACTTCGTCCTGGGCATCGGCAACCGCTGGGCCAACCGCCACACCGGCAAGCTGGACGTCTACACCAAGGGCCGCACGTTCGTCCACGTCGACATCGAGCCCACCCAGATCGGCAAGATCTTCGCGCCGGAGTACGGGATCGCGTCGGACGCCAAGGCCGCGCTGGAACTCTTCGTCGAGGTGGCGAAGGAGCTCAAGGCCGCGGGCCGGCTGCCCGACCGCAGCGAGTGGGCCGCTTCCGCCCAGCACCGCAAGGCCACCCTGCAGCGCCGTACGCACTTCGACAACGTGCCGATCAAGCCGCAGCGCGTCTACGAGGAGATGAACCGCGCCTTCGGGCCGGAGACGCGGTACGTCACCACCATCGGCCTCTCCCAGATCGCCGGCGCCCAGATGCTGCACGTCTACAAGCCGCGGCACTGGATCAACTGCGGCCAGGCCGGCCCGCTCGGCTGGACCATCCCGGCCGCGCTTGGTGTCGCCAAGGCCGACCCCGAGGGCACGGTCGTCGCGCTCTCCGGCGACTACGACTTCCAGTTCATGCTCGAAGAGCTGGCGGTCGGCGCGCAGCACAGGATCCCGTACGTCCACGTCCTGGTGAACAACGCGTACCTGGGCCTGATCCGCCAGGCGCAGCGCAACCTCGACATCAACTTCCAGGTGAACCTGGAGTTCGAGAACATCAACTCCCCCGAGCTGGGTGTCTACGGCGTCGACCACGTCAAGGTCGTCGAGGGCCTGGGCTGCAAGGCGATCCGGGTCACCGAGCCGGACCAGCTGCTGCCCGCTTTCGAGCAGGCCAAGAAGCTGGCCGCGGAGTACCGCGTCCCGGTGGTCGTCGAGGCGATCCTGGAGCGCATCACCAACATCTCGATGAGCGGCAGCGACATCGCCAGCGTCAACGAGTGGGAGGACCTGGCCACCGAGCCGGGCCACGCCCCGACCGCGGTCCTGCCGCTGGTCTGAGCACGCCGCCCCCGCACTGCCCGACCGCGCCCCCCGGCCGACCTGACCACGCCGGGGGGCGCGGTCGTGCCCGGGGTCAGCCGCCCAGCCGGCCGAGGTAGTCGTGCACCGCCCGGACGTCATCGCCCCGGGCGGTGAGCGCGATGTGGCCGTCCGGGCGGACGAGCACCAGGGCGTCGCCGGTGACGCCGTACTCGCGTACCGCGTGCCCCTCGAAATCGTCCAAGGCGCCGGAGTCCGCCCCGATCAGGTAGCTCCACACCGAGTCGCCGTGCCGGTCCGCGGTCTCCCGGAGCGCCGCCGCGCTGCCGGCGCCGAAGCCCAGCAGCGTGAAGTGCGTGCCGCTGAATATCTCGAAGAGCCGGACGGCGGCGCCGTCGGCGTCCCGCAGCGGGGCGTCGGGCGCGCGGTCCCCGGCGCGCAGCACGGCGTCGTCGGCCCGGGCGTCGTGCTCCACGGCCAGCGAACTCCAGCGGTACCCCAGCCCCAGCCCGAGTACGTCGGGCGTGATCACACCTTCCGTGCCGCTGCCCGCTGCCCTGATCGACCGCGAGACCGCGCGCCACCGCTCGCCGCTCGTGTCGATCGTCCACGCGGCGATCGGCAGCCGCTCCTCCTCGTAGGTGTCGAGCAGCCCGTCACCGGCCCGGCCCGCCACCACCAGCGCCAGTTTCCAGCCGAGGTTGTACGCGTCCTGGATGCCGGTGTTCATGCCGAGGCCGCCCGCTATGGAGTGCACATGGGCGGCGTCCCCGGCGAGCAGGACCCGGCCGACGCGGAAACGGTCGGCCATGCGCTCGTTGACGCGGTAGGTGGAGATCCAGTCGGGGTTGGTGAGCTTGATGCCGGGGATCCGTGCGTGCTGGTCGAACAGGCGCTGGAAGCTCTCCAGCGACGCTTCCACCGGCTGTCCCTCCGCGTCCCGCTCGGGGGCCGCCTGGAGCTGGAACACCGAGGTGGCGGGGAGCGGACAGAGCATGATGCCGCCGTCCTCGTCGATCCACTGGTGCCACAGGTCCTGGCTCAGTCCCTCGGCCTCGACGTCGCCGATGACCATCCTCTGCTCCTGCAGCGTCCGGCCCTCGAAGGTGACCGGCAGCGCCTTGCGGATCCCGCTGCGCCCGCCGTCGCAGCCCACCAGGTGGGACACCTCGAGCCGCTCGCCGCCCGCGAGCGTGGCGGTCACGGCGTCGGCGGTCTGCTCGAACCCCGTCAGCTCGGTGCCGAACTCCACGCGCACACCCCACTCGGCGAGCCGGTCCCGCAGCACCCGCTCGACGTTCCACTGCGCGATGAGCAGCCCGCGGACGTACGGGGCGCCGGGCGCCGGCGCGAACTTCGCGAAGGGGTCGGTGTCGGAGACCGGCTCGCCGTTCCGGTACTTGCGGAAGAACAGATCGTCGCGCCCGAGCGCCTGGAGGCGGTCGAGGATCCCCATGCCCTCGAACACCTCCAGACTGCGCGCGTTGAGCCCCTTGCCGCGAGAGCCCCTCTGCGGGGCCGGGGACCTCTCCACGATCCGAACGGCGGCGCCGCGCCGCGCCAGTTCACAGGCCAGCGTCAGCCCGGTCGGTCCCGCTCCCACGATCAGCACGCTGCTCATCGGCAGTCCTCTCCTCGGCACCCGGTCGACGTCCGTAGGGGCGGCGACACCATGAATAGAACCATGACCGAGTCTCATATGCAACCGGGTAACGTTTCTGACCTGATTGCCCTTCGGCTAGGATCAGCGCCATGGACGACAACCGGCCCGGTCCGCCGAGCGGACTGCGGGAGCTGAAGAAGGCCAGGACCCGGCAGAACATCTCCGACACGGCCATCGAGCTGTTCCTCAAGCGCGGGTTCGACCAGGTGCCGGTCGCCGAGATCGCCGCCGCGGCCGAGGTCTCCAAGCCGACGCTCTTCCGGTACTTCCCCGCCAAGGAGGACCTCGCGCTGCACCGGTTCGCCGACCACGAGGGCGAGTTCGCCCGGGTGGTGCGGGACCGCGCCGCGGACCGCGCCCCGCTCACGGCGCTGCACCTGCACTGCGCGGCGGGCCTCGACGCCCGCGATCCGATCAGCGGGCTCAACGACACCCCGGAGGTACTGGCGTACCTCCGGCTGCTCTACTCGGCGCCCAGCCTGGGAGCGCGACTGGCCGAGTACACCGTCCGCGACCAGGAAGCGCTGGCCGAGGCGTTGCGAGAGGCCTCCTCGGCCGCGCCGGACGACCTGCTGCCGCGACTCGCGGCGGCGCAGATCATCTCCGTGCACCGGGTCCTGGCACTGGCCAACTGGCGGAAGCTGGCGGACGGCCGCGCAGCCGACGAGGTGTATCCCGAGGCGGCCGCGGAGCTCGAGCTGGCCTTCGGCCTACTGGGACAGGGCCTGGCCGCCCGCTTCGGATGACCTCTCCCGCACCACGTCCTCGCGCAGCTCGATCTTGCGTATCTTCCCGCTGACCGTCATCGGGAAGGCGTCCAGCAGGCGCAGCCCGCGCGGGATCTTGAAGTGCGCGAGCCGCCCGCGGCAGAAGGCGTCGAGCTCCTCGACGGTGAGCGGCTCCGCGGGGTCGCGCAGGACGACGCAGGCCACGATCTCCTCGCCGTACCGCTCGTCCGGCACCCCGACGACCTGCACGTCGGCGATCTTCGGGTGGGTGTACAGGAACTCCTCGATCTCCCGGGGATAGACGTTCTCCCCACCCCGGATGATCATGTCCTTGATCCTGCCGACGACGGACAGATAGCCGTCGGGCCGCATCACCGCGAGGTCGCCGGTGTGCATCCAGCGCGCGGCGTCGATCGCCTCGGCGGTCCGCTCCGGCTCCTCCCAGTACCCCAGCATCACCGAGTAGCCGCGGGTGCACAGCTCCCCCGTCGTCCCGCGCGGCACGGTCGTGCCGGTCGCCGGATCGACGACCTTCACCTCCAGGTGCGGCAGGACGCGGCCGACGGTGGCGGTGCGGCGCTCCAGATCGTCCTCGCGCCGGGTCTGGGTGGAGACGGGCGACGTCTCCGTCATGCCGTAGGCGATGGACACCTCGGCCATGTGCATCTCGGCGACCACCCGCTTCATCACCTCCACGGAGCACGGCGACCCGGCCATGATGCCGGTGCGCAGCGACGACAGGTCGAAGGTCGCGAAGTCCGGCAGGTCCAGTTCGGCGATGAACATCGTCGGCACGCCGTAGAGCGAGGTGCAGCGCTCCCGCTCGACCGCGTGCAGGGTGGCGACCGGGTCGAAGGCGGGGGCCGGGATGACGATGCAGGCGCCGTGACTGGTGGCGCCCAGGTTGCCCATCACCATGCCGAAGCAGTGGTAGAAGGGGACGGGCAGGCACACCCGGTCGTGCTCGGTGTAGCCGATCATCTCGCCGACGAAGTAGCCGTTGTTGAGGATGTTGTGGTGCGAGAGCGTGGCGCCCTTGGGGAAGCCGGTGGTGCCCGAGGTGTACTGGATGTTGACCGGGTCGTCGCAGCTGTTCGCCGCCTCGCACGCGGCCAGGTGCCCGGCGGGCAGCACGGACCCGCCCGCCAGCAGTTCGTCCCAGCCCGGGTCGCCGATGTACACGACCTCCCGCAGCAGCGGACAGCCGGCGCGCACCTGCTCCGTCATCGCCCGGTAGTCGCTGGCCTTGTACGCGGTCGAGGCGATCAGCACCTCGATGCCGGCCTGCCTGAGGACGAACTCCAGCTCGTGCACCCGGTAGGCCGGGTTGATGTTGACCATGACGGCGCCGAGCCGCGCCGTCGCGTACTGGACGAGCACCCACTCCGCGACAGTTCACCGCCCAGATACCGACCCGGTCGCCCCGGGACACGCCCTTGGCCGCCAGCCCCAGCGCCACCTCGTCGACGGCCCGGCCGAACTCGGTGTAGGTCCAGCGGCGGCCGGTCGGCACGTCCACCAGGGCCTCGCGCGCGGGGTACGCGGCGACGGCCCGGTCCAGGTTGCGGCCGATGGTGTCGCCGAGCAGCGGGGTGGTTCCGGTGCCGCTCGCGTAGGACAGCTCGGCCGGGGATATCCGCTCGGTCGCCGTCATCGGTGGTCCTCCTCGCGGTACTCGGCGCCGCCGTCCCGGGCGGTGGCCTCGCGCAGTTCGATTCGGCGGATCTTGCCGGACACGGTCTTCGGCAGGTCCGCGAACTCCAGACGGCGGATGCGCTGGTACGGGGCGAGCGCCGCGCGGGAGTGCGCGAAGATCGCCTTCGCGGCCTCCGCGCCCGGCTCCCAGCCGGCCGCGAGCACGACGTACGCCTTCGGCACGGCGAGCCGCAGCGGATCGGGTGCCGGGACGACGGCGGCCTCGGCGACCGCCTCGTGCTCCAGCAGCACGCTCTCCAGCTCGAACGGGGAGATCTTGTAGTCCGACGCCTTGAACACGTCGTCGGAGCGGCCGACGTAGGTGATGTAGCCGTCGGCGTCGCGCGAACCGATGTCGCCCGTGCGGTAGTAGCCGCCCGCCATCGCCGCCGCCGTGCGTTCCGCGTCGCCCGCGTAGCCGGTCATCAGACCCACCGGGCGGTGGGTGAGGTCCAGGCAGATCTCGCCCTCGTCGCCCGGCTCGCCGGTGACCGGATCGACGAGCGCGACCACGTAACCGGGGCTCGGACGGCCCATCGAGCCGGTCTTGAGCGGCTGGCCTGGGCTGTTGGCGACCTGCACCGCCGTCTCCGTCTGGCCGAAACCGTCCCGGATGGTGACGCCCCAGGCCCGCCGGACGTGCTCGATGACCTCGGGGTTCAGCGGCTCGCCCGCCGCGACCACCTCGCGCGGCGGGGTGCGCAGCGCGCTGAGGTCCGCCTGGATCAGCATCCGCCACACGGTCGGCGGGGCGCAGAAGCTGGTCACCGCGCAGCGGTCCATCTCCGCCATCAGCCGGGCCGCGTCGAAACGGGTGTAGTTGTGGATGAAGACCGTCGCCTCGGCGTTCCACGGGGCGAAGAGGTTGCTCCAGGCGTGCTTGGCCCAACCGGGTGAGGAGATGTTGAGGTGGACGTCCCCGGGCCGCAGGCCGATCCAGTACATGGTGGCCAGGTGCCCGACCGGGTACGAGATGTGGGTGTGCTCGACGAGCTTGGGCCGGGCGGTGGTGCCGGAGGTGAAGTAGAGCATCAGCGGATCGGCGCCCCGGGTGGGGCCGTCCGGCGTGAAGTCGGCCGGGCTCGCGTACGCCTCCTCGTAGGGGTGCCAGTCCAGCGCCTCGCCGCCGACCACGACGCGGGTGTAGTCCCCCGGTACCTGGTCGAACTTGGCGGTGTCCTCGGCGCGCACCACGACGTGCCGGGCGCCGCCGCGCTCGATGCGGTCCAGCAGGTCGGCGGGGCCGAGCAGCGGAGTGGCGGGGATGACGACGGCCCGCAGTTTCATCGCGGCGAGCGCCGTCTCCCAGAGCTCGACCTGGTTGCCGAGCATGACGACGATCCGGTCACCGGCCCGCACCCCCAGACCCCTGAGGTGGTTGGCGACCCGGTTCGACCGGTCGGCCAGCTCCGCGAAGGAGTGGACGCCTTCCGAGCCGTCCTCCTCCACGATCCACAGCGCGGTGCGGTCGTTGTCCCGGGCGATCTCGTCGAACCAGTCCAGCGCCCAGTTGAAGTACTCGGGCTCGGGCCAGCGGAATCCCGCGTAGGCCTGCGCGTACTCCTCGCGGTACCGCAGCAGGAAGTCCCGGGCCGCCCGGAACTCCGCCGTCGGCCCCTCGGTCCCTCCGGTCGTCGCACCGCTCGCCGTCATGTGCCCTCCTCAGTGCTTGACCGCTGAGTAGCATCGTCCATCCAGTGACCCGGGTCTCACCACCCCCGGACGGGGGTGTCGGGCTGAAGGAGTGACTTCGGGCTGAAGGAGTGACGTGAGCGAAACCGGCGAAGCCGTCGACGTACGGGCGGCCCTGCTGCGCATGCGGCGGTCCGGCGGGCTGCCGGTCGCCTTCGGCGGGCTGCTGACCGGCGGGCGGCAGCTGCGGATCTCGGAGCTGTCGGGCACGGAGACCTCCGCGCTGCGCACCCTGGCGATCACCCCCGGCAACGGGCTGGGCGGAAAGGCCATCGCCCTGTCGCGGCCGTTCTCGGTGACGGACTACCACGCGTCGCGGGTGATCAGCCACGAGTACGACCAGGCCGTGGCCGCCGAGGGCCTGCGGTCCGTCCTGGCGGTGCCGGTGGTCGTCCGCAGCCGGGTGCGCGGGGTGCTGTACGGCGCGCTGCGCCAGCCGATGGCGCTCGGGGACCGGCCGCTGACCGCCGCCGTGGACGCGGCCCGGGAGCTGGAGCAGTCCCTCGCGGTCCGCGACGAGGCGCACCGGCTGCTGGCCCGCTTCCACCAGCCGCGCTCCGTCGACCCGCGGGCCTGGGAGGAGGTCCGCGAGGCGCACGGCGAGCTGCGTGCCCTCGCGCCGCTGATCGCCGACCCCCGGCTGCGGCAGGCGCTGCTGACCGCCTGCGGGCGGATCGCCGCCGCGTCGGGTGCACCGGGGCGGGACGGCGAGGTCTCCGCGGTCCGCGAGCCACTGCCGCCGACGGCGCCGGTCTCCCCGCTCGCGCCGCGTGAGATCGACGTACTGGCGACCGTGGCCTCGGGTGCGACGAACGCGGAGACCGGGCGGCGGCTGGGGCTGCGGCCGGAGACCGTCAAGAGCTACCTGCGCTCCGCGATGCGAAAACTGGGTGCTCACACCCGGCTGGAGGCGGTAGTGTCCGCGCGCCGGGCAGGGCTGCTTCCCTGACCGGATCGGCTCGGATCGGATCGAATCCGCTCGGCTCGGCTCGGCTCGGAGGTAATGGTGATGGTGTCGACCGACCGCCTTCTGGCGTTCGCCGCGGTGTCCGTGCTGCTGGTCCTGATACCGGGCCCCAGCGTGCTGTTCGTCCTCGGCCGGGCCCTCGCCCACGGCCGCCGCACGGCCCTGAGGAGCGTGCTCGGCAACACCCTGGGCTCCTACGTCCTGGTCGTGGCGGTGTCGCTCGGGCTCGGCTCGCTCGTGGCGGGCTCGGCGGCGGTGTTCTTCGCGCTGAAGCTGACAGGCGCCGCGTATCTGATCTTCCTCGGGGTGAAGGCGCTGCGGCACCGCCGCGACCTGACCATGGAGCGGGACGTCCCCGGCACCGCCGCGCGCGGCGGCCTGCGGACCCTGTGGGAGGGGTTCGTCGTCGGAGTGACGAACCCCAAGACGATGGTGTTCTTCGCCGCCGTGCTGCCGCAGTTCGTGGACCGCTCCGCCGGCCGCGTGCACTCGCAACTGCTCGTGCTGGGACTGGTGTTCAGCCTGACCGTGCTGGTCTTCGACAGCCTGTGGGCCCTCACCGCCGCCGCCGCCCGCAGCTGGTTCGCGCGCTCCCCGCGCCGCCTCGCCGCCATCGGCGGCACGGGCGGACTGGCGATGATCGGCCTCGGCGTCACGGTGGCCGTGACGGGCCGGACGGACTGACGGGCCCTTCCCCCGTCGATACCTCGCGTCTCCGCCCATACTGTGCGCGCCGCGTACTTCAACCCTCAACTTCCCTATGCCACGGACATGTTGACGCCTACTGTTGCCCGCAGCACCAGACGTCAAGGAGCCGCGGTGGGCAAGCGCCAATTAGGACAACATCCTCAGTCCCGATACGCACATCTGCTCTCGTCGGAACGCAACGGCAACTACACGGAGTACCGGCCGGCGACCTTCGAGATCCCCGTCGAACGGCCCCCCAAAGGGTGCCAGTCGTGCACCGTCGCCTGTGAGACCTGCCGGACCTCGCTCACGTACACGGTCTTCTCCATCCCCGCGACCAGGGCGCGCCGCTGGGCGTGGCTGCTGACCGCGCTGGCCGGAAGCGCCTCAATGCTGGTCTCGGGGCTCACGATCCAACACCTCGGCGGCCACCACTCCGGCGAGCCGGACGAGAGCCTCAGCGGTCTCCTCGCCCTCGGCTCCGTCGGCGGGTTCATCGTCGCCGCGGTCGGACTCAGCTTCTGGTGGTACGAGGACGGCGTCCGCGGCCCGGGCCGGCTGATGGGCATCGGCGGCCACACGATAAAGCGCTGACGGCAAGGGCGCGCCATCGGCCGTGCCCGGCGCATCCTGTCCACAGACACTGGACGGCCTGCGCCGGCATCCCGGCCGAAGGGGGCGCCACATGAACGCCGCCGCACCGCCCGGCCACCACCCGGGTCGCGATCGGGGGGGGCGGGCGCTCGCCGCGCTGGACTCCAGCCGCGTGCTGCGCACGGTGCGTAACCTGCTGCTGCCGGTGGTCGGCCGGATCCCGGCCTTCCACACCAGGCTCACCAGGGAACTGGCCGAACTCGACTACCGCTGACCACCGCCCGTCCAACCCCTCACACCGCCGGCTGCACGTCCCCCACCATCGAGGACGGGGCGTCGCCGCGGCTCGCCAGGTCGCCGGGGGGGATGCCGGGGTGGTGCCGGGCGGCGGCGTCCGGGCCGGGGGCTCCAGCTTCGCCGAGGGCGAGCCGGGAGACGATGCGGTAGCGGTCGCCGCGGTAGAGGGAGTGGACGTATTCGACCGGGCGGCCGGTGTCGTCCCTGGTGAGACGTTCGAAGAGCAGCGCCGGGGAGAGCAGCGGCACGCCCAGCAGGCGGGCCTCGACCTCGTTGGTGACGGTCGGCTCGATGGACTGGACCGCTTCGTGGATGCGTACCCGGTGCTGGTCGCGCAGGAACTGGTAGAAGTCCCCGGACTCCATGTCCCGCACCCGCAGCCCCGGCACGAGGGCCGCCGGCACGTGCAGGTACTCGATGGCCATCGGCTCACCGTCCACGAGCCGTAGCCGCGCGATGTAGGTGATCTCGGCCGCCGGTGAGATGTGCAGCTTGCGGCCTACCCGCGCGCCCGCCTGCACGGTGGTCAGCTCCAGGACCCGGCTGGACCAGGTGCCCTCCGCCTTCGGCAGCGAGAACGCGTGCTCATCCGCCACCAACTCCTGGGTGATCTTCGTGGGAGCGACGAACATCCCGCGCCCGTGCTCGCGGACGATCAGTCCGGTGTTGACCAGTTCGTCGACCGCGGAGCGCAGCGTGGGGCGGGAGACCGACAGCTGTTCGCACAGCGTCCGCTCCGAGGGGATCGGATCGCCGGGCAGCTGGGATTCGACGAGCTCCAACAGGTAGTCCCGCACCCGTTCCCGCTTGAGCGCCGACCGCGGCGACTCGCTTCCCATGCTCACTCCTCCGCGCCGACCGAGGTCCCGGCCCGGGACGTCCGGGCTGCCGTCCTGTCCAGTCCCCCCTGAAGGCTATCCACATCCTGACCAGTGCGCCAGGGCGGTCGGTTCCCGGCGGGCGGTATCCGTCGGCGACAGCGCCTCAACCCTTTGCCTGCATGACCTCTTGACGGCACTACTGGTCTATGCCACCTTCTCCAACCAGTACCAGACCAGTTGCAAAGTGGTAAGTTCCGCCGAGCTCACCGTGTGGATCATGAAGGGACCTCCGGGATGCCGCCGGTGCGGTCGAGGCCTGACGCGTGCTGAGCGGACCGACCCGATTCCCCCGTGGCCTGGAGGCCAACCTGTGATCATTCCCCACCCCAGCCATCTGGTCCGCGTCCCGGGCCACTTCACCCTCACCCCCGACACGACCGTCCGGGCCACCGGGGGCGCCGAGGACGCCGCCCGGCTGCTGCGCACCCTGCTGCGCCCCGCCACCGGGCTCCCGCTGCGCCCCTCGCCCGAAGGCGACGTCACCCTCGCCCTGGACCCGCGGCTCGGCGGCCTGGGCACGGAGGGGTACGGGCTGACCGTCGGCCCGGACGCGGTCGTGCTGCGGGCCGCCACCGCGGCCGGGCTGTTGAACGGGGTGCAGACGATCCGCCAACTGCTGCCGCCCGAGGCGCTGTCGGCCGTGCCGGTCGCCGACGTGCCGTGGCGGCTGCCGTGCGTCCAGGCGACCGACGTGCCGCGGTACCCCTGGCGCGGGGCGATGCTCGACGTCGCCCGGCACTTCCAGCCGGTGTCGTTCCTGCGGCGCTTCGTGGACCTGCTCGCCTTCCACAAGCTCAACGTCCTGCACCTGCACCTCACGGACGACCAGGGTTGGCGGATGCCGGTCCCCGGCTACCCGCTGCTGACGGAGACCGGCGGCCACCGGGCGCGCAGCATGACCGGCCGGGCCGGCAGCGCCCGCTACGACGACACCCCGCACGGCGGTTCCTACACCGCCGCGGAACTGCGCGCGCTCGTCGGCTACGCGGCCGAGCGCGGGGTCACCGTCGTGCCCGAGATCGAGATGCCGGGCCACGCGCGGGCAGCCCTCGCCGCCTATCCGCACCTGGGCAACGTCCCCGGCCGGCAGCTGGACGTGTGGACCGAGTGGGGGGTGTGCGAGAACGTGCTGGGCGTGCACGACGAGGTGCTGGAGTTCTGCACCACGGTGCTCGGCGAGGTCCTGGACGTCTTCCCGTCCCCGTACATCCACGTCGGCGGCGACGAGTGCCCCACCGTCGAGTGGGAGGACAGCCCCCGGGCACGGGACCGGGCCGCGGCCGAAGGGCTGGCGGGGCCGAAGGCGCTGCACGGCTGGTTCCTCGGGCGGATCGGCGACTTCCTGCTGCGGGAGGGCCGCAAACCCGTGTGCTGGGCGGAGGACGGCGGGATCCTGCCGCCGGAGTTCACCGTCATGCCGTGGCGGGACTCCGACCACGGGCTGGCCGCCGCCCGCCGGGGCCACGACGTCGTGATGGCGCCGTTCCGCACCACGTACCTCGACTACCCGCAGACCGACCGGCCGGACGAGCCCCTGGGGCAGAGCGGCGCCGTGGTCGATCTGCGGACCGTGCACGGCAACGATCCGGCGCCACGGGAGTGGGAGCCGGCCGCCGCCGCCCGGGTGCTGGGCACGCAGGGGCAGTTGTGGACCGAGTTCGCCGCCACGCCCGCCCAGGTCGAGTACCTCGCCTTCCCCCGGCTGTCGGCGCTCGCCGACAGCGCGTGGAACCCCCGCAGCGACTGGACCACCGACTTCCTCCCCGCCATGCGCCACCACCAGGCCCGGCTCGCGACGCTCGGCGCCCGCCGCTGACCGACGCCGGGCAACCCCCGGATGTTCCACCCGCAGTTCCTTCCAGCACCTCCCCTGCCACACCCCCCACCTGGAAAGGGATCAACCGTGTCCGCAAGATCACGTATACCCGTCCGTGTGCGTACGGCGATGGCCCTGTGCACCTCCGCGGGGCTCGCCTGCGCCGCGCTGACGGCCATGCCCGCCTCGGCGGCGCAGGACTCGCTCAGCGCGCAGTACCGCACCAGCGCGACCGGGGCCACCGCCGACCAGTCCGAGCCGTGGCTGAAGGTCACCAACACCGGCAGCACGACCGTGCCGCTCAGCGGTGTGACGGTGCGCTACTACTTCAAGGCCGACACCGCCGACTCCTCGTACCGCTTCGCCTGTTCCTGGGCGGTGAAGGGCTGTGCCAACATCACCGGCACGTTCGGCACCCTGGCGCACCCCACCGCCACCGCCGACCGCTACCTGGAGGTCGGCTTCACCGCGGGCGCCGGCTCGCTCGCCCCCGGCGCCGACACCAGCGACATGCAGCTGCGCTTCTACCGGTCGAACTGGGCGACGCTCCGGCAGAGCGACGACTACTCGTTCAACGGCGCCCAGACGTCGTACGCCAACTGGTCGAAGATCACCGTGCAGCGGAACGGCGCCGTCCTGTGGGGCACCGCCCCCGCCGGGAACGACCCCACCCCGCCGCCGACCGACCCGCCGACGACGCCCCCCACCACGCCGCCGAACGGGAACGGCCCGGCGCTCTTCGACGACTTCAACTACACCAGCAGCAGCGACCCGCTGGTGCAGCAGCACGGCTGGACGGTGAAGTCGGGCCAGGGCGGCCCCGGCGTGCCGGGGGCCACCTGGTCGCCGCAGGACGTGACCTTCGCGCCGGAGAACGGCAACAGCATCATGAACCTCAAGCTCACCACCGACGGGACGGCCGCCGGTACGAAGGAAACGGAGATCCAGACCACCGCGCGCAAGTTCCGCAACGGAACGTACGCGGCCCGCGTGAAGTTCAACGACACACCCGCCACCGGCCCCGACGGGGACCACGTCAACCAGACGTTCTTCGCCTTCACGCCGCTCGCCCACGACATGGACCCCGACTACGGGGAGCTGGACTTCGAGTACCTGCCCAACGGCGGCTGGGGCGAGACCGGCAACATCATGTACACCACCTCGTGGGAGACCTACCAGAACGACCCCTGGAACGCGGTCAACACCCACACCGAGAGCCGGCAGAGCTACGACGGCTGGCACGACCTGGTCATCACCGTCGACAACACGAACATCAAGTACTACATCGACGGGCAGCTGTTCGGGACGCACGGCGAGCCGTACCTCCCGGAGACGCCGATGTTCATCGACTTCAACCACTGGCTCATCGACCTCGCGGGGCAGACCGGCAGCACGCCTCGCTCGTACAACGAGAAGGTCGACTACGTCTACTTCGCCAAGGACCAGGTGCTGAGTCCGGCCCAGGTGCAGGCCCAGGTGGCCGCCTACCGGGCGGCGCACGTCACCCAGGTGGACACCGTCCCGGCGGGCTGAACCGGGACGGCGCCGTCAGGCCACGGGGGTGATCCGGACCTCGTGGCTCGCCGCCGCCGGGTCGCTGACGGCCAGCAGCCGCGCGCCCTCCTCCAGGAGGGCGTCGCGGTCGCCGGCCGTCAGCGGCACGAAGGGCGTGACGCTCACCGCGGCGCCGGCCTTCGTCCGGTCGAACCGCCAGGTGCCGCCGACGAAGCCGTCGACCAGGACCGTGCCGCGGATGATGCCGTTGACCGTCATCACCCTGCTCCGGTGCTCGTCGGCAATGATCCGGGTCCGGTCGGCATGCGACAGCAGCAGGTTGTCGAAGTCGGCGACGAACCGGGCCGGAACGGGGATGTCACGGTCGGGGAGCATCGCGCCCGGCAGGTCGTAGAGCTCCCGGCCCTCCTCGTCGCGGTAGGGCCGAAGGTCCAGGGCCGCCACCACCGCGCGCAGCCCGGTCAGTCCTGACCACTTCTGGATGTCGGCGACACTCGCGGGCCCGAACGCCGCCAGGTAGCGCTCGACGACCGGCCCGGGGTCGGGGGCGGCGAGCGGCGCGCCGAGGTACTCCTCCACCGTGGCGTACGTGGGCTGCCCACTCTCGCCCCACAGCCCGCGCGGCGGCAGCTGCACCAGCGGCGCCCACAGGCGCAGCGCCTTCTCCAGCGCGTCGGGCACGACGTCCGGCCAGCGCGGCGCGAGCAGCTCGCGCAGTTCACGGGGATTGCGCGGCCGTTCGGCGAGCAGCTCGCGGCCCGCGGCCACCACCTCGTCGCGGTTCACACCGTCCAGCGCCGCGCCGCCCCAGGCCGCGCTCCTGACCATCCTGTCGAACACCGGCTGCAGCAGCGGCCGCAGGGTCAGCGCGTCGGCCGCGCTCACCAGGTGGACGGTGCCGCGCATCAGGGTCAGCCGCACCGCACCGCGGTCCTTCATCAGCTGCGCCAGCTCGTCGAAGGAGAAGTCCCGCAGCCGGGTCCACAGACCGATGTACGGGGCGTTGGACGCCTGGGACTGCATGCCGAGCAGCCGCTCGATCACGTCGATCGCGGGCATCGCGGCGCGCTCGAGGAGGAGTTGGCGTTCCAGCAGAGCGCGGTTGAGCGCGCGGCGGTCCAGTGTCGTCGTGGGCATAGCGCCTACGCTACGGCGCCTTGCGGACGGTTCCGGTCCGCAAGGCCTACGCGGCCGAAGAGCCGACCTGCCGGGCTATCGGCGGCTCGGCCTCGTGGTGGATCGGTGTGTGGGCGCCGGTCAGCGGTACTCCGCTGCCGCCGCGCCGGTGGGCGACGATCTCCGCCGCGATGGACAGCGCGGTCTCCTCGGGCGTGCGCGCGCCGAGGTCCAGGCCGATCGGCGAGCGCAGCCTGGCCAGTTCGAGTTCGGTGACGCCGGCCTCCCGCAGCCGCTCCAGGCGGTCCAGGTGGGTGCGGCGCGATCCCATGGCGCCGACGAAGGCGACGGGGAGCCGCAGCGCCCGCTCCAGCAGTGGTACGTCGAACTTCGCGTCGTGGGTCAGTACGCAGAGCACCGTGCGGCCGTCGACGCGTCCCGCCGCGGTGGTCTCGTCCAGATAGCGGTGCGGCCAGTCGACGACGACCTCGTCGGCCTCCGGGAACCGCGCGCGGGTGGCGAAGACGGGGCGCGCGTCGCAGAGCGTCACCTCGTAGCCGAGGAACTTGCCGACCTTGACGACGGCGCCCGCGAAGTCGATCGCACCGAAGACGATCATGCGGGGCGCCGGCACGCTGCACTCCACGAGCAGCGTGAGCGGTTCCCCGCAGCGGCTGCCGTCGGCGCCGATGGTGAGCGTGCCGGTCCGGCCCGCCTCCAGCAGTGCCTGCGCCTCGGCGGCCGCCGTGCGGTCCCGCTCCGGGTCGCCGAGGCCGCCCTCGTGACCGCCGTCGGCCCGCAGGGTCAGGGCCCGGCCGAGCAGCTCGGCCGGTCCCTCGACGATCCTGGCCACCGCGGCGGTCTCCCCCGCCGCGGCGGCGGCGAGGGTCGCCGTGAACTCCGGCCGGGTGCCGGGGTCCACGCGCTGGACGAAGATGTCGATGACGCCGCCGCAGGTGAGTCCCACGGCGAACGCGTCCTCGTCCGAGTAGCCGAAGCGCTGGAGCACCGGCTCCGCGGAGTCCCCCGACTCCAGCGCTTCCCTGCAGAGCTCGTAGACGGCTCCTTCGACACACCCTCCGGACACGCTGCCGATCGCGGTGCCGTCGGAGTCGACGGCGAGCGCGGCACCGGGCTGCCGGGGCGCGCTCCCGCCCACCGCGACCACGGTCGCGACGGCGAACGGGCGCCCCTGTTCGCACCAGCGGTGCAGTTCGTCAGCGATGTCCAGCATGGTGAACAGCTCCTCTACTTGACGCCGAGCCAGCTCTCGATGGGGTGGAGAGCGAAGAACACGAAGAACACCGCCGTGAGGACCCACATGAAGGCGCCGGGCTCGCGCCACTTGCCCTGCGCCGCCTTGATGGCGGTGTAGGAGATGACGCCCGCGGCGACACCTGCGGTGATGGAGTACGTGAAGGGCATGAGGACCACGGTCAGGAAGACCGGGACCGATACCGAGCGGTCCGACCAGTCGACGTGCCGGGCGTTGCTCATCATCATCGCGCCGATGACGACCAGCGCCGCCGCCGCGACCTGGCCCGGGACGATCTGGGCCAGCGGGGTGAAGAACAGGCCGGCCGCGAAGAGCAGACCGGTGACGACGCTGGACAGACCCGTACGGGCGCCCTCGCCGACCCCGGTGGCCGACTCGATGAAGACCGTCTGGCCCGACGCGCCGGCGACGCCGCCGATCGCACCGCCCGCGCCGTCGATGAACAGCGCCTTGCTGAGGCCGGGCATCCGGCCCTGCTCATCGGCGAGCTTGGCCTCGGTGCCGACGCCGATGATGGTGGCCATCGCGTCGAAGAAGCCGGCCAGCACCAGGGTGAAGACGATGACGCCGACGGTCATGCCGCCGATGGATCCCCAGCCGCCGAACTCGACGTGGCCGAAGAGCCCGAAGTCGGGCATGGAGACCGCGCTGCCGTTCAGCTTGGGAGCTGCGCCGCCCCAGTCCTTGTCGGTCAGGCCGGCGGCCGAGTTCACGATGACCGCCAGGACGGTGCCGACGACGATGCCGATGAGGATCGCGCCGGGGATGTTGCGGGCCTGCAGCATGAAGATCAGCAGCAGCGTGACGCAGAAGAGCAGGACCGGCCAGCCGGAGAGCTGTCCGCCGATGCCGAGGGCGACCGGGGCGGTGCCCTTCACGTCGCCCTTGCCGACGAACCCGGCGTTCACCAGGCCGATGAGGGCGATGAACATCCCGATGCCGATGGTGATGCCGTGCTTGAGGGCCAGCGGTATCGCGTTCATGACGATCTCACGGAGCCCGGTCACCACCAGCAGCACGATGATGGCGCCGTAGATCACGCACATGCCCATGGCCTGCGGCCACGTCATGTTGGGGGCCACCTGGGTGGCCAGCACGCCGGAGACGCTCAGTCCCGCGGCGAGTGCGAGCGGTACCTTGCCGAGGAATCCCATCAGCAGGGTGGAGACCGCCGCGGCGAGTGCGGTGGCGGTGATCAGTCCCGCGTGGCTGAGCTTGTGGCCGCTCGCGTCCGGGCCCGACAGCAGGAGCGGATTGAGCAGCAGGATGTAGCACATCGCCATGAAGGTCGTGATGCCGCCGCGGACCTCGCGGGGGATCGTCGACTCTCTGTCGGAGATGTGGAAGTACCGGTCGAGCCAGGATCGGCCGGCCGGCGGGCGCGAGCCCGCTCCCGCGTCCTCCGCCGTGGTCTTCTGCTCTACAGGGGTTTGGGTCATGGTGCCGACTCCCAAGGTTCACTGGGACACCCGCACGTGGTGCGCGGGCTTTGGGATGGTGCGTGGGCTGCACGACCCGGGGGACGGCCCGAGGCGAACGGGGTGGAACGGTCGGCCGGTGCGCGCGGCGGGAGCCGGGCACGGGCCGGGCGGCGACCGGTCGGCGGCCGCGGGTGCGGCCGGTCCTCGCGGGTGCCGTTGCCACGCAGGCCGGTGGTGGCGCCTGGTGGCCCCGGACGGGGTGGGGATCGTCATTTCCCGCCCCGCCCGGAGGTCGTCACGTGCCGGTGAGGTGTTCTGGCCTGACCGGTACGCGCTTGAGTGCCAGGCCCGTCGCGGCGCGGATGGCGGCGACGACGGCGGGCGTGGAGGAGAGCGTCGGGGCCTCACCGATGCCGCGCAGCCCGTAGGGAGCGTGCTCGTCGGCGAGTTCCAGTACGTCGACCGGGATGGTCGGCGTGTCGAGGATGGTGGGGATCAGGTAGTCGGTGAAGGACGGGTTCCGCACCTTCGCGTTCCTGTCGACGATGATCTCCTCCATGACGGCCAGGCCGAGGCCCTGGGTGGTGCCGCCCTGGATCTGGCCGACGACCGACAGCGGGTTGAGCGCCTTGCCGACGTCCTGGGCCGCGGCCAGCTCGATGACCTTGACCAGACCCAGCTCGGTGTCGACCTCGACGACCGCGCGGTGGGCGCAGAAGGAGTACTGGACGTGGCCGTGGCCCTGCCCGGTGACCAGGTCGAACGCCTGGGTCGGGCGGTGCCGCCACTCCAGCTCGATGTCGATGGCCTCGCCCTCGATGACGTCCACCAGGTCGGCGAGCACCTCGCCGCCGTCGGTGACGACCTTGCCGCCCTCCAGGAGGAGTTCGGCGGTGGCCCACGCGGGGTGGTAGCTGCCGAACCGGGCGCGGGCCGAGCTCCAGGACCTTCTCGCGGACGGCCTCGCAGGAGTTCTTCACCGCACCGCCGGTCACGTACGTCTGCCGGGAGGCGGACGTGGAGCCGGCGGAGCCGACCTGCGTGTCGGCCGGGCGGATCGTCACCTGCGCGACGCCCAGCTCGGTGCGGGCGATCTGGGCGTGCACGGTGACGCCGCCCTGGCCGACCTCGGCCATCGCGGTGTGCACCATGGCGACCGGCTCGCCGTTGATGACCTCCAGCCGCACGCGGGCGGTGGAGTAGTCGTCGAAGCCCTCGGAGAAGCCGACGTTCTTGATGCCGACCGCGTAGCCGACCCCGCGCACGACGCCTTCGCCGTGCGTGGTGTTCGACAGGCCGCCGGGCAGGTCGCGGACGTCGGTGGAGAGACCTTCCGCGTCACCGGCCAGCCACTGCTGCTCGGGCGGCATCGGCAGCGCCTTGACGCGGCGCAGCAGTTCGGCCACCGGGGCCGGGGAGTCGACCGGCTGTCCCGTCGGCATGATCGTGCCCTGGCTCATCGCGTTGAGCCGGCGGAACTCGACCGGGTCCATGTCGAGCGCGGCGGCGAGCTTGTCCATCTGCGCCTCGTAGGCGAAGCACGCCTGGACCGCGCCGAAGCCGCGCATAGCGCCGCAGGGCGGGTTGTTGGTGTAGAGCGCGACGGCCTCGATCTCGACGTCGTCGATCACGTACGGGCCGACGGACAGCGAGGAGGCGTTGCCCACGACGGCCGGGGAGGCCGAGGCGTAGGCGCCGCCGTCCAGCACGATCCGGCACCTCATGTGCGTGATCTTGCCTTCGCGGGTGACGCCGTGCTCGTACCAGAGCTTCGCCGGGTGGCGGTGCACATGGCCGAAGAAGGACTCGAAGCGGTTATAGACGATCTTGACCGGCTTGCCGGTGCGCAGCGCCAGCAGGCAGGCGTGGGCCTGCATCGACAGGTCCTCGCGGCCACCGAACGCACCGCCGACGCCGGAGAGCGTCATGCGGATCTTGTCCTCGGGCAGGCCGAGGACCGGGGCGAGCTGGCCGAGGTCCGAGTGCAGCCACTGGGTGGCGATGTACAGGTCGACGCCGCCGTCCTCGGCGGGCACGGCCAGGCCGGACTCCGGGCCGAGGAAGGCCTGGTCCTGCATGCCGACCTCGTACTCACCGCTGATGACGATGTCGGCGCGCTTCGCGGCCTCGTTCACGTCGCCGCGGATGATCGGCTGGCGGTGCACGATGTTGGGGTGTGTGACGTGGCCCGCGTGGTGGTCGTCGCGGTTCGGGTGCAGGATCGGCGCACCGTCGGCGAGCGCCGTCTCCTCGTCGATGACCAGTGGCAGGGGCTCGTACTCGACCTTGATCTTGGCGGCCGCGCGGCGCGCGGTCTCCGGGTGGTCGGCGGCCACGAGGGCGACCGGCTCGCCGTGGCAGCGCACGACGCCGTCGGCGAGGACCGGGGTGTCCTTGTACTCCAGCCCGTACTTGGTGAAGGCGGGGAGATCGTCATGGGTCATGACGGCGTAGACGCCGGGGGTCTTCAGCGCCTCGCCGGTGTCGATCGACAGGATCTTCGCGTGGGCGTGCGGGCTGCGGAGCGTGAAGCCCCACAGCATGTCCTCGTGCCACATGTCCGAGGAGTACGCGAACTCGCCGGTGACCTTCAGCGTGCCGTCCGGGCGCAGCGTGGACTCGCCGAGGCCGCCCTTGGTCTTGCTGCCCTGCGTGATGTTCGTGGGATTGCGGGTAACGCCCATGTCAGACGCCCTCTCCGGCGGTGGCGGATGCGCCGCGTGCCGCGGCGAGGCGGACCGCGTCGAGGATCTTCTCGTAGCCGGTGCAGCGGCACAGGTTGCCCGAGAGCGCCTCGCGGATGTCCTGGTCGGACGGGGACGGGTTGCGCTCCAGCAGCTCGTCGGCCGCGACGAGGAGGCCGGGGGTGCAGAAACCGCACTGCACGGCGCCGGCGTCGATGAACGCCTCCTGGATCGGGGACAGGTCCCCGGCCCCGGTGCTCTCACCGGTCTGCCCGTCGGCCGGCTTGGCCGGCTTGGCCGACCATTTCTGGGCCTCACCGAGCGGCGTACCGCAGGCGCCGGTGCCGCACCGGCCGGCCGCGCGGTCCTTGGCGTAGTCCGCCAGGCCCTCCACGGTCACGACGTCGCGGTCCTGGACCTGGGCGGCGGCGACGAGGCACGCACACACCGGAACACCGTCGAGGCGGACCGTGCAGGAACCGCACTCGCCCTGCTCACAGGCGTTCTTGGAGCCCGGCAGGCCCATGCGCTCGCGCAGGACGTACAGCAGGCTCTCGCCTTCCCATACGTCGTCGGCCTCCTGCGGGCGGCCGTTGACATTGAAGGTCACGCGCATGACTGCGTCCTCTCGTTCCCACGGTACTCGTCCCAGGTCCAGCCGAGCGTGCGGCGGGCCATGACGCCCAGCGCGTGACGGCGGTACGAGGCGGTGCCGCGTACGTCGTCGATGGGGTTGGCGGCCCCGGAGACCAGTTCGGCGAACTGCTGGGCGACCGACGGGGTGATGATCTTGCCGTTGTCCCAGAACCCGCCCTCTTCGAGCGCGGCCGTGAGGAAGTCCTCGGCGGCGCGGGCCCGCAGCGGGGTGGGAGCGGCCGAGCCGATGCCGGTCCTGACCGTCCTGGTGTCCGGGTGCAGCGCCAGGCCGAACGCGCAGACCGCGATGACCATCGCGTTGCGGGTGCCGACCTTGGAGAACTGCTGCGGCCCGGTGGCCTTCTTGATGTGCACGGCGCGGATCAGCTCGTCGGGTGCGAGCGAGTTCCGCTTCACGCCGGTGTAGAACTCCTCGACCGGGATCAGCCGGGTACCGCGGACGGAGACGGCCTCGACCTCGGCGCCCGCGGCCAGCAGGGCCGGGTGCGAGTCACCGGCCGGGGAGGCGGCGCCGAGGTTGCCGCCGACGCTGCCGCGGTTGCGGATCTGCGGGGAGCCGACGGTGTGGGCGGCGAGCGCCAGACCGGGCAGTTCGGCGCGCAAGTGCTCCATGATCCGGGTGTACGGGACCGAGGCGCCCAGGCGGACGGTCTCCTCGGCAACCTCCCACTCCTGCAGCTCACCGATCCGGTTCAGGTCCAGCATCACGTCGGGCCGGCGGTGGTCGAAGTTGATCTCGACCATCACGTCGGTGCCGCCCGCGATGGGCACAGCTGTGGGGTGCTCGGCCTTTGCGGCGAGCGCCTCCTCCCAGCTTGCGGGGCGCAGGAAGTCCATGGGGATTCTCTTCTCGAATCTCGAGCGGGGTGTTCACGTGTTGTTAACGCTGCGTGGGGCCCAGTACACGGCCCACCACCCTTCCGGGTGCAGTCACCGAAAACATGAAGGACTTGGCTGGCCAGTACTCATGTCTTGTAGATTCCTATGAAAGGCCGCCGTCCGAAACCTCGCGGCATCGGACCGGCAACACCGGTGGAACGAACCACGGGCCATCCTGGTAGTGCTCTGACCAGGCAAGCGTTCGAGACAAGGCGATGGACGATGCGGCTGCGCGCACTGCTGGACACCGACGTTCTGGGGCTGCGGCTGCTCGGCGGTGAGGATGAGCTCGATCGCACCGTCCGTGGCGTGATGACCACGGATCTTCGCGATCCGAGCCGTTATCTCACGGGCGGTGAGCTGGTGCTCACAGGACTCGCCTGGCGGCACGAAGCAGCCGACTCCGAGCGATTCGTACGAATCCTCGCCTCCGCCGGTGTGGCGGGGCTCGCGGCGGGGGAAGCCGAGCTGGGCTCCATCCCCGACGATCTGGTGGCGGCCTGCTTCCGCCACCGGCTGCCGCTGTTCGCCGTCGACGAGAACGTCGCCTTCGCGTCGATCACCGAGCACGTCGTCCGGCAGGTCTCCACGGAGCGGGCCGGCGACCTGGCCGCGGTCGTGGACCGGCACCGGCGGCTGATGTCGTCGGGGCCCGCCGGCGGCGGTCCCGACGCCGTGCTGGACCTGCTCGGCACCGACCTGGACCTGCGCGCCTGGGTGTTGTCCGCCACCGGACGGCAGATCGCCGGATCCGAGCACCCGCTGCCGACCGCCGTCCGCGCCGAGCTCGCCGGCGCCCATCTGGCCGCCATGCGCACCGCCCGCCCCTCCCCGCACCGCACCTCGATCGTGTCCGGCGGCGCCGCCAACACGTACTCGCTCTTCCCCATCCGCACCGGCGGCACCGTCCCGGCGGCCGACGTCCGGGCCACCCTGCTCTCCGACTGGTTCCTCGCCGTCGACGCCGACGCCGGGGACTGGGCGGCGGAACGGCTCGACCTGCTGCAGGGCGTCACCCAGCTGATCGCCGTCGAGCGCGACCGCCACGACGCGGCGCGCACCGTACGCCGCCGGCTCGCCCACGAGGTGCTGGAACTGGTCCAGGCGGGATCGCCGCCGGCCGAGATCGCCGCGCGGCTGCGGGTCGCCGCGCCGGTGCTGGTTCCCGGCCTCGCCTCCGCGCCGCACTGGCAGGTCGTCGTGGCCCGTGTCGACTGGTCGGACGGCGAGGTGCCCGCGGGGCCGGCCGCCCAGAAGCTGCTGGAAGAGGCACTGGTCGATCCGGCCGCCATCGGCCCCGACCCCACCGACCGCATCGCCGTGGCGCACGCGGGCGACGAGGCGGTGGCCCTCGTACCGCTGCCGCCCGCGGACCCGTCCGACAACGGCTTCTCCGACGACTGGCGCGCCGACGGCCTGCTCGACACCCTGCGCGGCCCGCTGAGCCGGGGGCTGGCCGACGACGGACGGCTCACCATCGGCGTCAGCGCCACCGTCCACTCCGCCGAGGGGCTGCGCGGCGCCCTGGAGGAGGCCCGGCACGCCCGCCGCGTCGCCGCCGCCCGCCCGGGGCGGGTCTGCGTGGCCGGGCACGAGGAACTCGCCTCGCACGTCCTGCTGCTGCCCTTCGTGCCGGACGACGTCCGCCGCGCCTTCACCGCGCGGCTGCTCGACCCGTTGCGCGCCTACGACCGGCGGCACCGCGCCGAACTCATCCCGACCCTCGAGGCGTTCCTGGAGTGCGACGGCTCCTGGACCCGCTGTGCGACCCGACTGCATCTGCATGTGAACACCCTGCGGTACCGTATCGGCCGGATCGAGCAACTGACCGGGCGTGATCTCGCGCGCCTGGAGGACAAGTTGGACTTCTTCCTCGCACTGCGCATGAGCTGACGCCGGTCCAACGGATCCTCGACCCCGCGGATCACCCGGATCCTTCGATTCACTCGCATCACTCGGATCACTCGGATCGTTAGCAATTGATCACCGCCCTCTTGGCGCGGGCCCCTGCGGCATGCTGGACTTCGACCACTGGCTCGACGATGCGCTTGGGGGGATAGGTTGTGGCGGATACCGCCATGCCGGAATCTGTGGTGGGCACGCCCGATGTGTGGCGCCTCAGGGCCCGCGGCTGCTGGGCGGAGGCGGCGGCCATCCTCGCCCCGTACTGCGCCGACAGCCCGGCCACGGCGTTGCGCCGGGCGGCCCTGCTGGTCGAGGGCTGCATGTTCACCCTCGACGGCTGGTCGGAGGCGGAAGACGCGCTGCGTTCCGCCGAGGCGCTGGCCGGCAGCGACGAGGAGCGCGGTGCCGCCGCGTGCGAGCGCGGCCACCTCGCGTACGCCTCGACGCTCTTCTCCGTCCGCGACCGCGCGGACGAGGCGCGGGCCGCGTTCGGCCGCAGCGCGGCGCTGCTGAGCCAGGTGTCGCCGGGACGGCCGCTGCTCGACTTCCGCCGCGGCCTGTTCGCCGAGAACATCGCCCAGAACCCCACCGCCGCCCGCGCGTCCTACCGGCGCGCCCACGCGGGCGCCGTCGCCCACGGCGACGCGCTGCTGACCTCGTTCACCTGGCGCCATCTGGCGGGCCTCGCGGCTGCCGACGGCGACCTCGCCGAGGCTCACCGGGGCTTCACCGAATCCCTCCGCATCCGCGTCGAGATCGGGTACCTCGTCGGCACGGCCCCGGCCATGCTCGCGCTCGCCGACGTGGAGCCCGAACCCGCCGCCACCGCCCTGCGGGCGGAGGCCGCCCGCCTCCACGCCCTCCTGGGAGGGATCCCGGTCTGGCTCCCCCACCCCGCCCCGAGCGCCTGACGGCGGGCCGCGGCAGCGGGCTCGGGGCCGCTAACCCCAGGCGGAGCCGGAGAAGTGTTCCCGGACGAGGGACTCGACCGTGACCACGTCTCCGGCCACCAACGCCTCCAGCAGCACCGCGTGCTCCGTCGCGTCGGCGAGCAGTTCGCCCGGGCGCGACGGTGTGCGGGACGGGCCGGACACCGGCCACTGGGAGCGCCGGTGCAGCTCGTCCGCCACGGCGACCAGTTGGTGGTTGCCGGACAGCTCGAGCATGGCGCGGTGGAAGCGCCGGTCGGACTCCGCGTAGGCGGCCCGGTCGCCGCGCGCCGCCGCGGCGACGGTTGCGGCGGCCAGCGGCCGCAGCGCCTCCCACCGCTCGGGGGCGATGGTCCGGGCGAGGCCCAGCACGACGGGGACCTCGATGAGGGCCCTGACCTCCGCCAGCTCCGCCAGGTCGCGCGCGCTGCGTTCGGCGATCCGGAACCCCCGGTTGGGCATGGCCTCGACAGCACCCTCCCGGGCGAGCAGCTGCATGGCTTCGCGGACCGGCGTGGCCGACACGCCGTAGCGCTCGGCGAGCGAGGGCGCCGAGTAGACGTCGCCGGGCCGCAGTTCCCCGCTGACCAGCGCGCTGCGCAGCGCGTTGAGCACCTGGTCGCGGACGGAGTAACGCTCGGGCAGCCGCCGCTCGCCGTCGCGCGGCGGCGGGACGGACGTGGCTCCGGCGGGGCGCGCGGGCGCGGTGTCGTTCACCGGGTCCTTCCGTCTGGGGGCGACACCACTCGTGTGGCGTAGTGCCGTTAGGTTAAACCCCCGCGCCATCGGATAAGGTAAGCCTTACCTCCCTTGGAACTCCTTTCAGGACGGTCCGCCATGCTCGCCATGCCTGTCACCGCCCCCGCCTACGCCCGCCTGACGGGGGTGTACCCCTCGCTGCGCGTCACCGAGGAAGCGCCGCGCAGCGGCGACGGCTGGGTGCGCGCGGACGAGCTGGCCGCGGGCGGTGAAGCCCTGGACGCGTTCCTCGTCTGGGACGACCGGCAGGTACTGCGCGACCACGGGAAGCGCGCCCGGCCCGATGTCGTCGCCGGCCTCGGCCTGCACCGCTACGCCTATCCGGCCTGCCTGCTCTTCACCGTCCCGTGGTTCCTGCACCGCAGGGTCCCGCGGCTGCCGGTCTCCGACGTGTCGTTCCACCGCACCCAGGGCCGGCTCACGGTCCGCACCCAGGACTTCAGCTGCCTGCCGGACGACCCGGCCGCCGCACTCCCCGGAGCCCGCGTCGTGGACTCCGAGGAGGCGCTGCGCCTGGAGCTGCGCTCCGCGCTCGCCGAGCATCTCGCGCCCCTGTTGGACGGCTTCCGGCCCCGGCTGCGGCGCGGCAGGCGCGCCTTGTGGGGCATGGCCACGGACGAGGTCACCGAGGGCCTCTGGCGGGTCGGGGAGCTGCTCGGCGAGGGCGAGCGGGCGATGACCGAACTGACGGCGCTGCTGCCGGGCACCACCGCCCCGTACACCGGCGGCGCGGAATTCCGGGACCTGCGTGCGCCGCGGCCGCTCCCCGACCGGGTGCCGGCCCGTACCCGGGACCGCCTCTCGTGCTGCCTGTTCTACACCGTGCGCCCCACCCAGACCTGTGGCACCTGCCCGCGTACGTGCGACGCCGATCGAATCGAACGCCTGGCCGCCACCGGCTGACCTGTTCGACTTTTCGCTCCAAAGGCGTGCTATTCCGGCGAAACCTCTTCACGTCCGTGCGCCGTTCGTCAAGATGGCGCCCGTGAGCCGTCTCGCGGCCCGTGCGTGACGGAAGCGACGCTAGGAATCGCACATGAGACTTACCGACATATCGCTGGACTGGGCGCTCTCGGGGGCCGTGGGCCTGGCGGTCCTCGCGGCCTCGGCGGTCGCGCTCCGCAACCGCCGGGCACGCGGCGGCGACGAGAACGTACCCGGCAGCGATTCATGGGAGCGCAGCGAGGAGCGCCGGCGCCGCAAGGAGGCGGTCTACGGAAGTGCTTCGTACGTCCTGCTCTTCTGCTGCGCGGCGGTCGCCGCGGCGCTCTCCTTCCACGGCCTGGTCGGCTTCGGCCGGCAGAACCTCAACCTCGACGGCGGCTGGGAGTACCTGGTCCCGTTCGGCCTCGACGGCGCGGCGATGTTCTGCTCGGTGCTCGCGGTGCGCGAGGCCAGCCACGGCGACGCGGCGCTCGGCTCCCGGATGCTGGTGTGGATGTTCGCGGGCGCCGCGGCCTGGTTCAACTGGGTGCACGCGCCACGCGGTATCGAGCACGCCGGCGCCCCGCAGTTCTTCGCCGGGATGTCCCTGTCGGCGGCGGTGCTGTTCGACCGGGCGCTCAAGCAGACCCGGCGGGCCGCACTGCGTGAACAGGGCCTGGTGCCGCGTCCGTTGCCGCAGATCCGGATGGTTCGCTGGATGCGCGCCCCGCTGGAGACCTACGGCGCCTGGTCGCTGATGCTGCTGGAGAACGTGCGCTCGCTCGACGAGGCGGTGGAGGAGGTCCGCGAGGACCGCAAGCAGAAAGAGGTGAACGACGTCCGCCGCCGCGACCACGTCCGGCTGGAGCGGGCCCGGGTCAGGGCGCTCAACCGCCAGCACCGCGGCTGGAGCCGCGACCGGGGCGAGCGTCGCCCGGAGCTGCCGAGCGGAGGTTCGGGCGGCAGCGGTCCCGGCGGCACCACGGAGCCCGTCATAGCCGCCGGGACGGCCGAACTGCCGGTGCGCCCGCGCCCCGCGCTGCAGCCGGAACGCTCCCGTTCGGAACGGCGCTGGGCACGGCTCTCCGCCGAGCGGTCCGAGCCGCCCGCGCTCTCACCGGCGCCCGACACGCCCGAGGAGCAGCCGCACACCGTCGATCTCACGGCCGAGGACGACACCCTGACGATTCCCCGGCTGGACTCGCTGGAGCGCAAACTCCAGGATCTGGAACGGCAGTACGGCTGAACGCCGCGCCGGATCGAGTCGAGTCGAGTCGACGAATCGAATCGAGCAGGGCGGGGCGGGGCGGGGCAGGGCAGGGTCAGGCGGTCTCGACGTCCAGCTCGAACCAGACGACCTTCCCGGTGCCCTGTGAGCGCACGCCCCAGGCATCGGCGAGCGCCTGCACGAGCAGCAGCCCGCGGCCCGACGTGGCGTTCTCGCTCGCCGTGTGCAGCCGGGGGCGCCTGCCCGCGTGGTCGTGCACCTCGACGCGCAACCGGTGCACCGGTCCGTCGGAGAGGGTGGCCGTGAATACCGCCCCCTCGTCGGTGTGCTGCAGCGCGTTGGTGACGAGTTCACTGGTCAGCAGTTCGGCGATATCGACCAGTCCTGGTACACCCCAGCGCCGCAACTGCTCGCGCAGCATTCTGCGCGTCTCGGCTATCGCCGACAGATCCGCGCGGCGCAGGTCGTGCCGCAACTCCCGCGCCTCGATGATGCCTGGTGATCCGCGGCTGTTCTGCCGCGGTGCGCTGTCTTCCTTCGGCTGACGCTCCATCACTCCGCTCCGGCCGCCGCCCTCGTCCCCGTCGAACACCCTGTCGGGATGCATGCCCACCCCGGGCCCGTCCAGTCATGGACCAGGGAGAGCCGGCGGCGGGGAACAGGGCCGCGGCGGAGATTACGGCCTGGGTACGTTGCGCAGGTTGGAGCGGGCCATCTGCAGCATTCTGCCGACCCCGCCGTCGAGCACGGTCTTGCTCATCGACAGCGCGAAGCCGCCGATCTGCTCGCCGGTGATCTTCGGCGGGATGGACAGCGCGTTCGGGTCGGTGACCACGTCCACCAGCGCCGGCCCCTTGTGCTTGAACGCGCCGCGCAGCGCGTCCCGCAGCTCCTTCGGCTTCTCCACCCGGACGCCGTAGGCCCCACAGGCCCGCGCCACCGCCGCGAAGTCCGGGTTGTGGTTGGACGTTCCGGAGGCCGGCAGGCCCGCCACCAGCATCTCCAACTCGACCATGCCGAGCGAGGAGTTGTTGAACAGCACGATCTTCACCGGCAGATCATGCTGCACCAGGGTCAGGAAATCGCCCATCAGCATCGCGAACCCGCCGTCGCCGGACAGCGCGACGACCTGCCGGCGGCGGTCCAGGAACTGCGCGCCGATCGCCTGCGGCATCGCGTTGGCCATCGAGCCGTGGGTGAACGAACCGATCACCCGGCGCTTGCCGTTGGGGGTGAGATAGCGGGCCGCCCAGACGTTGCACATGCCGGTGTCGACGGTGAAGACCGCGTCGGCGGCTGCTTCTTCGTCCAGGACCGAGGCCACGTACTCGGGATGGATCGGGACATGCTTCTCGACCTTGCGGGCGTACGCCTTGACGACGCCTTCCAGCGCGTCGCTGTGCTTCTTCAGCATCCGGTCGAGGAACTTGCGCCGCGTCTTGACCTGCACCATGGGCGTCAGGCAGCGCAGGGTCTCGCGCACGTCGCCCCACACCGCCAGGTCCAGCTTGGAGCGCCGGCCGAGGTGCTCGGGGCGGACGTCCACCTGCACGATCTTCACGTCGTCGGGCAGGAAGGCGTTGTACGGGAAGTCGGTGCCCAGCAGGATCAGCAGGTCGCACTCGTGCATCGCCTCGTAGGCGGCACCGTAGCCGAGCAGGCCGCTCATGCCGACGTCGTACGGGTTGTCGAACTGGATCCACTCCTTGCCGCGCAGCGCGTGGCCCACGGGGGCCTTCACCCGTTCGGCGAAGGCCATCACCTCGTCGTGCGCGCCGGCGGTGCCGCTGCCGCAGAACAGCGTCACCTTGTCCGCGGCGTCCACCATCCGGGCGAGCGCGTCGAGCTCGGCGTCACCGGGCCGGACGGAGGGCCTGCGAGTGACGAGCGCGTGCTCGATGCTGCGCTGCGGGGCGGGCTGCGCCGCGATGTCGCCGGGGAGGCTGATGACGGAGACGCCGCCGCGGCCGATGGCGTGCTGGATCGCGGTCTGCAGCACGCGGGGCATCTGCTCCGGGTTGGAGATCAGCTCGCTGTAGTGGCTGCACTCCTTGAACATCTGGTCCGGGTGGGTCTCCTGGAAGTAGCCGGTGCCGATCTCGCTGCTGGGGATCTGCGCGGCCAGCGCCAGCACCGGGGCCATGGAGCGGTGCGCGTCGAACAGTCCGTTGAGCAGGTGGACGTTGCCGGGGCCGCAGGAACCGGCGCAGGCCGTCAGCTTCCCGGAGATCTGCGCCTCGGCGCCCGCCGCGAAGGCCGCCACCTCCTCGTGGCGCACGTGCACCCATTCGATGGCCGCGTTGCGCCGGATCGCGTCGACGACGGGGTTGAGGCTGTCGCCGACCACCCCGTACATGCGCGCCACCCCGGCGCGCACGAGGATGTCGACGAACTGCTCGGCCACGGTCTGCTTCGCCATCGGGCGCACCAATCGCTCGTCGCGGGGACTTGCCCCCATCTCCCCACGCGAGGCGCGCCCCCGCCACTTGTGCGCCTACGGCGCGGGCCTCGGCGACCGCACCGCCACGCCGCGAGCCTGCGGCGGGACCGCCGGGGGCGCCTCCCTCGCGGTAGCGGGGATCCCTCCGGCCGGCGGCAGGGCACTACGCCTCCCAGACGCCCACCGCCGTGCGGTCGTCCGCGTAGCCCTTGACGCGGGTCTGGGCCTCGGCGAGGAAGGCGGTGAGGCCTGGGGGGTGGCCGTTGCCCCATTGGTGGGCCAGGCGGGCGGCGAGGGCCGGCTCGCCGCGCAGCGGCTCGGCGAGGCCGCCGCTGCACAGCAGCAGCGCGTCGCCGGGGTGCGCGACCGAGGCGCGGAACCGGAAGCGCTCCCCGGGCTCCGCCTCCTTGCCCACCGGGTCCAGGTCCTGCCAGCTGCCGTCGCGGATGCGGAACAGCCCGCCGTCCCCGACGCCGAAGAACAGCCGGATGCGGCAGGACGGGTCCACCGGCAGCAGCAGGCAGCGCAGCGAGGCCGTGTACTCGCCCTCCTCGAGGCCGAGGTCCTCGCCCCTGGCCCGCAGCCGCCCGTAGCAGCGGTCGGTGAGCCGGTGCAGTCCCGACTTGAGCGAGCCGCGGCGGGCGGCGCGGATGTCCTCGGACAGCCGCTGCCGGCTCCGGCCGACCGCGCCCGCGATCCACCGGCAGGCGTCCTGCGCGGCCCGGGGGGCGTCGTCGGAGGCCCGTACTCCGCTGGCGACCGCCAGCAGCAGGAGGCCGTCGTCACCGGCACCGAAACGCGCCGTCAGGATCGCGTCCCGCCGGGGCTGGCCCCGGTACCGCGCGGAGTCGCCGCGCACGGAGGCGGTCCGCAGCGTCAGGACGCCGTACTGCGCCCCGTCGAGCACGGTGTCGGGTACGAGGCTGTCGAGCTCGTCCGGGTGCGCCACCGGCCAGGCCGTCGGTTCCGCCGCGTACGTGGGCGGGCGGTCGCCGACGAACGGCGGCGCCGTCTCGACGGGCGGCTCCGCCGGCGCCCAGCCGGGCGGCAGGTCAGGGGCGGGGCCGGGATCCGGGTCGCTCCACGTCACCGGGCCCTCGCCGAAGGCGGTCGGCGCGCGCGTCCCGGTCCGGTTCCCCGGCGGCGGGACGACGGGCTCCGGCGGGTTCGGCGAAGCCGGTTGCGCCGGCCGGTACGCCTGCTGCCCCCACGCCTCGCCCGCGGCGGGAACCACCCCGCCGCCCGGCCGCCCGCCCTCCGGGGCCGCGCGGCGGAGCCGGATGGTGTCCGGCCTGCCGGGGTCGTCGTACGCGTCCGTCTCCTGGTCGTACGGCTCGCGAGCGGGCGGCACCGCGTCGGCGGGCGGTTCCGCTCGAACAGGTGGTTCGTCCCGAACAGGTGGTTCGTCCGGGGTGCCGACGGCGGACAGGACCGAGGCGTAATGGTCGTCGACCGTTTCGGCCGACGCTTGGGGTTCGCCCGGCTCCGGGCTCCCGTACAACTGGCGCCACCACTCGTCCTCGTGACGAGGGTGCGTCTCCCCCTGCTGGCTCATGCCCTTATTGTCCACCGCGAGAGGCCGTTGGAAACGGTGGATCGCATACCTGACGCGGGCCCGTCGGCCGGCCCTCCCCCCACGGTTGGGTCGGCCGACGGCGCTCGTGCGAAACGACCCAACTCGTGCCAAGTCATGCCCGCATCGCCGCCACACTGGCAGAACAGGGGGGTGAGCAGGGAAGATGTCCGCGGCGGGAAACCGCCGTGGCTCATTCCCGCCACCTTGGGGAGGGGGCGCCGTGCTCGGTGCCATAGGACTGGACGACGTCCAGGAGTCCGCCTACCGCGCCTTGATCGGTCTCGGCGCCGCCGAGATATCCGATCTCGCGCAGCGCCTCGGCAGGTCCGAGGAGGAGGCGGCACGCACCTTGCGGCGGCTGGAGGGGCACGGGCTGGTGGCCCAGTCCTCGGCCCGGCCGGGCCGCTGGGTGGCCGCGCCGCCCGGCGTCGCGCTGGCCGCGCTGCTCACGCAGCAGCGGCACGAACTCGAACAGGCGGAACTCGCGGCCGCCGTGCTCGCCTCGGAGTTCCGGGCCGAGGCGACCGAACCGGCCGTCCACGACCTGCTGGAGGTGGTGACGGGCGCGAGCGCCGTCGCCCAACGCTTCCTGCAGTTGCAGCTCGGCGCGGAGAAGGAGGTCTGCGCCCTCGTCACCGGTACCCCCGTGGCCGTAACCGGCATGGACAACAGCGCCGAGGAGCAGGCCGCCGAGCGCGGCGTCGCCTACCGGGTGGTGATCGAACGCGAGATCCTCACCAGCACGAACGGCATCACGGAGCTCTCCGCCGCGATGAACCGCGACGAGCAGGTGCGGGTGATCGACCGGGTCCCGACGAAGCTGGTGGTGGCCGACGGGTCGATGGCCATGGTGCCGCTGACCCGCCGCACCGGACAGCCCGCCGCGCTGGTCGTGCACGCCAGTGGCCTGCTCGAATCCCTGATGGGGCTCTTCGAGGGGGTGTGGCGTACCGCGATGCCCCTGCGCCTGAACGGCCTCGGCGTCGACGAGGTGCCACTGGACGCGCCCGACTTCGTCGATCTGCAGATCCTCTCGCTGCTCCTCGCCGGGCTCACCGACGCCAGCGTCGCCAAGCAGCTCGATCTCGGGCTGCGCACCGTGCAGCGCCGGGTCAAGCACCTCATGGAGATCGCCGGGGTGACCACCCGGCTCCAGCTCGGCTGGCACGCCTACGAGCGTGGCTGGATCGCCCGGCACGGCTGACCTGCCGGCCGATATCCGCAGGCGTGCGGGGCGTCCATCCGGCAGGGTGAGCCCATGGGGACCCCACAGCTGTGCCTGATCGGCGTCGTGATGCTGCTCGGCCTGTTCGGCGTGCTGGTCCCCGGCGTGCCCGGGTCGCTGCTGTGCTGGGGCGCCGTCCTGTGGTGGGCGACCAATCTGCACACCCCGCTGACCTGGGGGGTCCTCGCCACGGCGACCGGGCTGCTCGCGCTCAACCAGGTGGTCCAGTGGCTGCTGCCGGCCCGCCGCATCCGCGACTCGGAACTCACCTGGCGCAACCTCTTCGCCGCCGGTTCCTGCGCCGTCCTCGGCTTCTTCGTCCTCCCGGTCATCGGCGCGCCGATCGGCTTCGTGGCGTACATCTACGGCGTGGAACGCGTCCGGCTCGGCACCCACGGCGGCGCCTGGACCGCCACCCGCACCGCGATGCGCGCCGTCGGCCGCTCCGTCCTCGCCGAGCTCTTCGCCTGCCTCCTGGTGGCGGGCGCGTGGCTCGGCGCGGTCGTCCTCGGCTGACGCCCGGGGTCTGACAGGTCCGGGCTCAGCGGGGTCGGGTCTGACGGGTCCGGGTCCAACGGGGTCGGGTCTGACGGGTCCGGGTCCAGCGGGGTCGGGTTTCACGGGTCCGGGTCCAGCGGCGTAGGTCGATGAGCCGATGCCCCGCACCCGTCCCGGTGTGAGGCTGGCCCTATGACGATTTTCAGTGCGGGCGAGCGGGCGTATCTGGACGGGCAGCAGCTGGGCCGGCTGGCGACCGTGGATCCGAAGGGGCAGCCGCAGGCGAACGCGGTGGGGTTCGTGGTGCGTGAGGACGGTCTGATCGACATCGGCGGATTCAGGTTGGGAACGACGAAGAAGTGGCGGAACATCGCCGGCAATCCGCGGGTCTCGCTGATCGTCGACGATGTCGTGAGCCGGAAGCCGTGGGTGGTGCGCGGCATCGAGATCCGGGGTACGGCGGAACAGGTCGTCGGTCCGCACGACCTGGGGGCGTACCTCAGCCCGGAGGTGATCCGGATCCGGCCGCGCCGGGTGATCGCCTGGGGCATCGAGGGCGGCGAGGCCGGAATGCACGGGCGGACGGTGTCAGAGGACGCCCTCCAGGGTGAGTAGCGTCCGCTTGCGTTCCAGGCCGCCGGAGTAGCCGGTGAGGCTGCCGTCCGCGCCGATCACGCGGTGGCAGGGACGGATGACGAGCAGCGGGTTGGATCCGACCGCGCCGCCGATCGCGCGGACCGCACCGGGCGATCCGGCGGCTTCGGCGAGCCCCCGGTAGCTGACGGTCGCGCCGTACGGAACGTCGTCGAGGGCGTTCCACACCCGCTGCCGGAAGGCGGACCCCACGGGCGCGAGCGGCAGGTCGAACGTGCGGCGTTCGCCCGCGAAGTACTCCTTGAGCTGACGCTCGGCCTCGGCGAACGCCGCGGGCTCGCGGCGCCAGCCGGGCAGGACCGTTGCGCCACCACGCTGGCCGGGGACGGAGAGCGAGGTGAGCGCGGTGCCGTCGCCGGTGAGCAGCAGCTCTCCGACGGGGCTGTCGACGGTGGTGTAGAGGGTCGTCTGGCCGCCGTCGGGGGTCACCCGGGGCGCTACGGTCACGGGGGCGGCGGGGGCTGCTGGCGTGCTCATGTGGTCGTCAACTCCAGTCGGGGGCGGGCGCGGTGGCCCGCGGCCCAGAGGTGGTGCAGGGCATAGCTCCGCCACGGGCGCCAGGCGTCGCTGAGCGGGGGTTCGTTGGGGAGGGCGACGTCGGGGTCGCCGAGGGCGCGGAGCCGGATGTATCCGGCCGTCCAGGCGTCGATGCCCGGCAGGGCCGACAGCGCGCGACCCGCCTCGTCGCGGTCGGCGCCCGGGTCGAGGCGCAGGGTGCCGGCGGTGAGGGCCGCGGTCAGCGGGCGCAGCGCGGGGTGGTCGATGCGGGCGGGTTCGGGGAACAGGTGGGTGAGTCCGCCGTCGGACGCGGGGAGCGGGTCGCCGCAGGCCGCGACGAGCTCCGCGGCCGCGGCCGGGTCGGCGAGTACGGCGCGCACGGCGAGCTCGTCGGGGTCGGCCGCCCCGGGTGAGCGCAGCCCGGGACGGGCGGCGACCAGCGGGCCGAGGAGCGGGTCGCCGCGCAGCGAGTCCGCGACGGCGTACGGGTCGGCGTCCAGGTCGAACAGCCGGCGTACCCGCTGGACGGCGGTGGTCAGGTCGCGCAGGTCCGCGAGACGGAGCCGGCAGTCGAGCCAGCCGTCCCGGTGGCGTTCGTCGACCTCGGCCACGCCGGGGCCGTGCGGCAGCCGCAGGGTCCGCCGGTAGGTGCGGGCTGCGGGCGGTCCGGTGATCTCCTCGATGCCGGGCACCAGCTCGGCGCGCAGGAAGTCGAAGACCCCCGCCGCGTCGTAGGTCCCCCGGTAGGCGAGCCGCAGGGGCACTCCGGACGCGGAGCCGGGCTCCGCAGCGCGTGCGGCGGTGGTGCCGGCGCGCGCGGTGGCACGCAGCTCGCTCGGGGTGCGGGCGTAGATCTCGCGGATGGTGTCGTTGAACTGGCGGACGCTGGCGAAGCCGGCGGCGAACGCCGTGTCGGTGACGGACAGGGTGGTGGTCTGGAGCAGCACCCTGGCTGCCAGGGCGCGCTGCGCGCGGGCCAGCGCCACCGGGCCCGCGCCGACCTCGGCGGTGAGCTGGCGGTGGACCTGGCGGGAGCTGTAGCCGAGCCGGCCGGCCAGGCCCGCCACGCCTTCGCGGTCGACCACGCCGTCGCCGATCAGCCGCATGGCGCGGCCCACGACGTCGGCGCGGACGTTCCACTCCGGGGAGCCGGGGACGGCGTCCGGGCGGCAGCGCCGGCAGGCGCGGAAGCCGCCGCTCTGGGCGGCGGCGGCCGTGGGGTAGTAGCGGACGTTCCGCTGTTTGGGCGTCACCGCCGGGCAGCTGGGACGGCAGTAGATGCCGGTCGTCGCGACCGCGAAGAAGAAGACGCCGTCGAAACGGGCGTCGCGGCCGCGTACCGCCGCATATCCGGTCTCTTCGTCAATCATGTTCCCCAGTCTGCGGCACGGAAGGGAGTGGGACTGGCGGAAATCGGACGGGGAGCCAGGGAGGTCGAACAGCTTGTGAGAGCGCTCTCCCAGTGTCGGCCGGAGCGATACCCTGTCCGCATCGAGCTCGCAGAGGAGCGTGCAGTGTCCGAGCAGACCTTCCCGTCCCGCCCCACCCTGGAGGCCGTCGCCGAGCGGGCCGGGGTGTCCCGCGCCACCGCCTCACGCGTGGTCAACGGCGGCGCGGGAGTGCGCGCACTGCTGGTCGAGCGGGTGCGGAAGGCCGTCGAGGAGCTGGGCTACGTACCGAACCAGGCGGCCAGGACGCTGGTGACCCGCCGCAACGACGCGGTGGCCGTCGTGGTCGCCGAGCCCGAGACCCGGTTCTTCTCCGACCCGTTCTTCGCCCAGCAGGTCCGCGGCATCAGCAAGGAGCTGACCGCGCACGACAACCAGCTGGTGCTGCTGCTGGTCGAGGGCACCGCCGACTACGACCGGGTGGGCCGCTACCTCGCGGGTGGCCACGTCGACGGCGCGCTGATCTTCTCGCTGCACGCGCACGACCCGCTGCCCGAGCTCGCCCGCAAGGCGGGCATCCCCACCGTCTTCGGCGGGCGGCCCGGCTGGGCGGAGACCGAGCGGGACCGCAACGCGCTCTACGTGGACTGCGACAACCGGGGTGGTGCGCGCACCGCCGTGCGCCATCTGACGGGCCTCGGCCGCCGCCGGATCGCCCACATCAGCGGGCCGCTCGACCAGACCGCGTCCGTCGACCGGCTCGACGGTTTCCGCGACATCCTCCCGCAGGCCGATCCGGCGCTGATCGTCGAGGGCGACTTCACCCCCGACGGCGGTGAGCGCGCGATGGCCGAGCTGCTGGACCGCTGCCCGGACCTGGACGGCGTCTTCGCCGCCTCCGACCTGATGGCGTCGGGAGCGCTGCGGGTACTGCGGCAGCGCGGACGCAGTGTGCCGGACGACGTCGCGCTGGTCGGCTTCGACGACATGGTCCAGGTCGCGCAGTTGACCGAACCCCCGCTGACGACGGTCCGCCAGGACATCGAGGAGATGGGCCGGCTGATGGCCCGGCTACTGCTGCGCAGCCTCGACCCGCGGCGCGACGCCCCCGGGGCCCTCCCGCTGTCTTCGGTGGTCACCCCCACCCATCTGGTCCGACGGCAATCCGCCTGACAGGGGTCAAGTACTGCTACCCCGGGGGACGGTTGGGAACCGGGGGCAACGGGAAGGTCACGGAACGACAGCGATTGTGAAGGTGCGGTGATGGTGCGCACCCCCGCCAACGGGAGGACGTTCATGGTCTACACGATCATCCTCGGCATTGTGATCGTGGCCCTCGGTATCGCGAGCGTCGTGGCCACGTTCTGGAGCGAGGGCAGCCCGATCGCGATCCGGCGCCGCCGTCACAACGGCGCCGGCTGAACTCGCGCTCACGGCAACCTGCTCGGCGGCCGGGCCGGGCCCGTCACGGGACCCGGCACCGGAGCCGTCTCAGGCCTCCCTGCGGTGGCCGCCGCCGCGCTTTGCCTCGTACATCGCCCGCCCCGCCGCCGCCTTCATCTTCCAGTCACGGCGCATCTCGGCGCGCAACCGCTGGTCGGTGCGGGAGGCGATCCACGCGTTCTCGCGCAGGAGTTTGCGATAGCTCTCCAGCCGCCGGTGCGGCAGCGAGCCGTCCTCCAGGGCGGCGAGCACCGCGCAGCCGGGCTCCGCGACATGCGCGCAGTCGTGGAACCGGCAGTCGGCGGAGAGCGCCTCGATCTCCGAGAAGACCTGTGAGAGACCGGACTCGGCGTCCCAGAGCCCCACCCCCCGCAGCCCGGGGGTGTCGATGAGCACCCCGCCGGTGGGCAGCGGCAGCAGATCCCGTGTGGTGGTCGTGTGCCGGCCCTTGCCGTCGGCGTCACGGATGCCCTGGACCTCCTGGATCTCCTGGCCCAGCAGGGCGTTGGTGAGCGTGGACTTGCCCGCGCCCGACTGTCCCAGGAGCACGGAGGTGCTGCCGGCCAGCACCGCGGCGAGCACGTCGACGCCCTCGCCGGTCGTGGCGCTCACCACGAGCACCTGCACACCGGGCGCCGCACCTTCGGCGTCGGCGAGCAGATGGGTCGTGTCGCCCGCGAGGTCCGCCTTGGTCAGGACGACGAGCGGCTGCGCGCCGCTCTCCCAGGCCAGCGACAGGAACCGCTCCAGCCGACCCAGGTCGAGTTCGGCGGCCAGCGACACGGCGATCACGGCGTGATCGATGTTGGCCGCCAGCACCTGGCCCTCGGAACGGCTGGAGGAGGTCGAGCGGACGAACGCCGTCCGGCGCGGCAGCAGCGCCCGCACCGCGGGACCCGTCGGGGCGTCCCGGTCGACGGCCACCCAGTCGCCGGTGCAGGCCAGCTTCATGGGATCGGAGGAGGAGTTGACGAAGGTGGTGTCCGCGCGCAGCGTGCCGTCAGGGGTGACGACGTCGCAGAGCCCGCGGTCGACCCGCACGATCCGGCCGGGCAGCAGGCCCTGGGCGGCGTACGGGGTGAATTCGGTGTCGAGAATGGAGTCCCAGCCGTACGAGGTGAACGGCAGGGAAGCAGATCCGTTGGTCAACGGAATGCCCTTCGAAAGGGCGGCCCCGGAGCTGAAGGTCAGGAAGTGGTCAGCCGGCGACCGCGGAGGTAAGGATGCTGTGCGACGGAATGAGGGCAGCGCCCTGCGCAAAGACAGTCATCGAGATACACCTCCACGTATGTGTGCCGGCCGCGGTCTTCCACCGCCGCGGTCCACAGGAGATTACGACGGGCCGGAGGCACTGTCCACCGATTTACGACCTCCTCCAGGTGTCCGATTCGTTCAAGACCGCGGGCCCGTCGCGCGCCTAACGTGGCGGGCATGACTCCTCGTTTCGCGTTCATCGGTCTGCTCGCCTCCGACATGGCCGCGTCCCTCGCCTTCTACCGCCGGCTCGGGCTGGACATCCCGGCGGAGGCCGACAGCCAGCCGCACGTCGAGGCGGCGCTTCCCGGCGGGCCGCTCCTCGTCTGGGACACCGAGGAGGTGGTGCGCTCCTTCTCCCCGGACTGGCAGGCCCCGCCGGAGGGCGGCGGCCGGGCCGGGCTGGCGTTCACGTGTGACGGTCCGGCGGAGGTCGACAAGGTGTACGCCGATCTCACGGGCGCCGGCTACACCGGGCACCTCGCGCCGTTCGACGCCTTCTGGGGCCAGCGCTACGCCACCGTGCTGGACGCCGACGGCAACCACGTCGACCTGCTGGCCGTCCTGCCGGATCCGCCCGCCTGATTCCGCCTCATCCGTCCGTTCAGCGGACGAGTTCGCCGAGCGGCACCCCGGCCAGCGCCTTCACCTCGCGCGCGAGGTGCGCCTGGTCGGCGTAGCCCGCCGCCACCGCGACCGCGGCGAACGGGGTCCCCCGGCGGGCCAGTTCCAGCGCGCGCTGCAGGCGCAGGACCCGCGCGAGCGTCTTCGGGCCGTAGCCGAACGCCGCCAGGCTGCGCCGGTGCAGCTGCCGTTCGCCCAGCCCCGCGGCCTGCGCCGCGGCGGCCACGGTGCCGCCGGAGGCCAGCCGCGACGCCGTCGCGACCAGCAGGCGGTCCGCCGTGCCGGGTCCGCGTGCCGCGCCGGTCACCGCGTCTTCCAGGGCGCGCCCCGGATCGGCCGCGTCGCCGATCCGCTCGGCGATCCGCCGGGCGGCGGCACCCGGCCACACCGCGTCCAACGGCACCCGCAGATCACGTAGTTCGTACGCCGGGACGCCCAGCACCGCGGGCCCCCGGCCGGGCGCGAACCGCAGCCCCGCGAAGCGCGCGCCGGCGGGGGTCCGCGCCACGTGGGCGCGGGTGTCGGGGCCGGTGACGAGCAGTTCCCCGTCGCACCAGATCACGTCCATGCAGCCGTCGGGCAGCACGCGGTAGGGCCCACCCTCCGCGGCACCGACGGTCCGGGTCCAGAGCACCGCGCCCGCGACCCGCGACAACCGCTCCTGGTACACCCCTTCATTCTGCCCCGGCGTGCGGACAGCGGGGCACCTGGACGCCCGGGCCGCGGTCAGTCGCGGCGGCGGAGGCGCGCGCGGACGTCCGACGGCGGCAGGAAGCGCGTCCAGCGCTCGGGGAACTCGGCGGGCGGCGGGTCGTCGGGGCCGAGGTCACTGTCGTCGTCGAAGTCGTCGTCGCGGCCGTCCTCCGCGGCCCGCCGCCTGGCGGCGTCGGCGACCACGCGCACCGCGGCCGCCTCCAGGGCGCGGGCGTTCTGCTCGCGGGCGGCGGCGGTGGCGAGCGACGGCCAGATACGGTCCACCGCCGCGTTGACGGCGGCGCCGACCAGCACCGCGAAGGCCGAGATGCCGATCCACAGGAGCACCGCGACGGGCGCGGCCAGCGACCCGTAGATCGTCGGCCCCTCGACGGTGTTGGTCAGGTAGATGCGCAGCAGGAAGCTGCCGAGGACCCACATCATGAGCGCGATCAGCGCGCCCGGCACGTCCTCGTACCAGGGTGACCGCACGGGCACCGACACGTGGTAGAGCGTGGTGAGGAAGGCGATCGACACCAGGAGGACGACCGGCCAGTAGAGGACGTGGATCGTGCCCTGGCTGCGCGGCAGCACCGACACGAAGGCGTCGGGTCCCGCGACCATCAGGGGCAGCACCAGCGCGCCGACGACGAGCGCGATGATGTAGAGCAGCAGGGCGAGCAGCCGGGTCTTGACGATCCCGCGGTGCCCTTCCAGGCCGTACATGATCGTGATGGTGTCGACGAAGACGTTGACGGCGCGGGAGCCCGACCAGAGCGCGATCACGAAGCCGAGCGAGATGAGATCGGGCCGCCGCCCGTGGAAGACGCTGTCCACCAGCGGGCGGACCAGCTGGTTCACCCCCTTGTCGGACAGGACCGTGGCGGACGCGGTGAGGATGTTGTCCCGCAGGTGCGCGATCGTGTCGGTGCGGATGACGGTGTCCACGTAGCCGAGCGCGCCGACGAGGCCGAGCAGCAGCGGCGGCAGGGACAGCAGGACGAAGAAGGCCGCCTCCGCGGCGAGTCCGGTCACCCGGTACTCGATGGAGGAGTTGACGGTGTCCTTCAGCAGCAGCCAGCCGACCTTGCGCTTCGACACATTCCGGTACAGGGCCCGAGCCCTGCCCCAGCGGCCGGGAGGCCGCGCTTTTCTTCCATCCGCTGCGTGCACCCGCCTACGGTATCCGCCCCCGGCGGACCCGGTCCCACCCCCTGTCGGGCGCCCGGCCCGACCGGGCGGCGGCGGGGCGTCGCCTACCGCCCGGCGCGTGCGGACACCTACGGTTACTGCCATGAGCGCCCCCACACACACGGTGACCAACCAGCCTCCGCCGCTGGTCGGATATGACGTCCACGCCTCCGACGCCGCCCTCGTCGAGGCCGTGGAGCGCCATGCGGCCCCGGAGCGGCTGGCCGAGATCCAGGGCGAACTGGGCGAGCTGGGCCGGGCCGCAGGATCGGCCCAGGGACAGCAGTGGGGGGAGGAGGCGAACACCAGTCCCCCGGTACTGCGCACCCACGACCGGTACGGCCACCGGGTCGACGAGGTCGACTTCCACCCGTCCTGGCACCGGCTGCTGGGCCACGCCGTGTCGGCCGGCCTGACGGACGCCTGGTCGCGCCCCGACGGGCACCTGCGCCGCGCGGCCGGGTTCCTGGTGTGGTCGCAGGCCGAGGCGGGACACGGCTGCCCGGTGTCGATGACGCACGCGGCGGTGCCCGCCCTGCGCGCCGATCCGGCGCTGGCCGCCGAATGGGAGCCGCGGCTGCGCTCACGGATCTACGACCAGCGGCTCGCCGCGCCCGGCGAGAAGCCGGGCGCGCTGTTCGGCATGGGGATGACGGAGAAGCAGGGCGGCTCCGACGTCCGGGCCAACACCACCCGCGCGCAGCCACTCGCCGAGGACGGCGCCTACGCGCTGACCGGCCACAAGTGGTTCTGCTCGGCGCCGATGTCCGACGGCTTCCTGGTGCTGGCCCAGGCACCGGACGGGATCAGCTGCTTCCTGCTGCCGCGGGTGCTGCCGGACGGGACCCGCAACGTCTTCGCGATCCAGCGCCTGAAGAACAAGCTCGGCAACCGCTCCAACGCCTCCTCCGAGGTGGAGTTCGACGGAACGTGGGCGCGCCGGGTCGGGGAGGAGGGCCGCGGGGTGGCGACCATCATCGAGATGGTCGCGGCGACCCGGCTGGACTGCGCCGTCGGTTCGGCGGCCATCATGCGGCAGGCGGTCGCCCAGGCGGTGCACCACACCACCCACCGCAGCGCGTTCGGCGGCCCGCTCGTCGACAAGCCGCTGATGCGCAACGTTCTGGCGGACCTCGCCCTGGAGTCGGAGGCCGCCACGACCACCGCGATGCGGCTCGCCGCCTCCTACGACATCGACACCGAGCACGAGCGGCACTTCCGGCGCCTCGCGGTGGCCGTCACCAAGTACTGGGTGACCAAGCGCTGCCCGGCCGTCGCGGTGGAGGCGCTGGAGTGCCTGGGCGGCAACGGGTACGTCGAGGAGTCGGGGATGCCCCGGTTGTTCCGCGAGTCACCGCTGAACTCGGTCTGGGAGGGGTCGGGGAACGTCCAGGCGCTGGACGTGCTGCGGGTGCTGCGGCGCGATCCGATGGCCCTGAACGCGTTCCTCACCGAGATCGGCCTGGCCCGCCGCGCGGACCACCGGCTGGACGGTGCCATCAAGAACCTGCTGACGGAACTGGCCGACCTGGACGGTGTCGAGGCCCGAGCCCGGCGCATCGTCGAACGGATGGCCCTGATCCTCCAGGGCTCCCTGCTCGTACGGTTCGCCCCGCCCGCCGTGGCCGACGCGTACTGCGCCTCGCGCCTCGGCGGCGACTGGGGAGCCGCGTTCGGCACCCTGCCGCACACGCTCGACCTCGCCTCGATCGTGGACCGCGCCCGGCCGCTCACGGACTGAACGGGGCTCGGCCGGTTCGGCCGGTTCGGCTGCTCCGCCTGATTCGGCGGGTGGGGGCGCGACGGCGTGGCAGAGGGTGGCGCCGCGCCGACTCGGCGCCACCCCCGGTTCAGCTGCCCCGCTGTCCGGCGGCAATCGAGCCGGACTCGCAGTGGCGCGTCGTACGGTGGAACGGACCTCGGCGCCCCCGTGCGGCGGCGCCGCGTCACTGTCCTTCGGCCCCCCGCGCACCCGCAACGGTTGCAGCTCGTTGCAATGGGTATGCCGATGGCCCGGGCACCGCGGACGGGCGGGCGGGCACCATGGGAAGCAGATCGCGAGAAGCAGGCGAACCGGGGGCAAAGTGACACACCCGCCGATCGGCCCCGGCCGTCTCGGGGCCATGGGCGTCCGCGAGTCGGCCCGGCTGCTCGCCCGCGTGCACAACGCCGCCCTGGCGGGCGACCCGCCGCCCGCTACGCCCCGCACGGTGATCAGCGAGTCCTGGCGGCGGGTGCGGAAGCACGGTGTGGATCCGGACGTCGGCCGGCACACCGGCCTGCTCCCCACCGAGGAGCTCGAACACCGCCGGCAGTCCTCGCCGCTCGGCGACGTCATACCGCAGCTGCGCGAGGGCCTCGTGACGGTGGCCGACGTCGCCTGGCACATCATGGTGGTCACGGACGCCGATGGCCGGGTGCTGTGGCGGGACGGCAGCCTCGCGGTGCGCAGGAGTGCCGACCGGCTCGGGTTCGCCGAAGGCGCGTCCTGGGCCGAGGACGCGGTCGGCACCAACGCGATCGGCACCGCGCTGGTGACCCGCACGCCCGTCCAGGTGCACTCCTCCGAGCACTTCGTACGGACCCACCACGGGTGGACCTGCGCCGCCGCGCCCCTGCACGATCCGCGCGACGGCCGGCTGCTGGGCGTCGTGGACGTCAGCGGCCCCGCCGCCACCATCCACCCGGCCACCCTCTCCCTGGTGACCGCGGTGACCCGCGTCGCCGAGGGCGAGCTGCGGCAACGGCACTGGGCCTCCGTGGAACGGCTGCGGGCCGTGGCCGCGCCGCTGCTCGCGCGGCTGGCGGGAAGGGGCCGGCCGGCCGTGGCGGTGGACCGCGACGGCTGGACCGCCGCGGTCACCGGCATGGCGCCGCCGGATCGGGTGGCGCTGCCGGCGGCCCTGCGGGCCGGCGAGATGTGGTTGCCGACCCTGGGCGTGTGCGCGGTCGAGCCGCTGCCCGGCGGATGGTTGATCCGGGTCGGCGACGGCCGGGACCCGGCGGGCCCCGCGAGCCGGGTCGTTCTGGACGTCAGCGGGCCGCGCGCCTGGACGGTGACGGTCTCGGGAGCGGCGGGCAGCTGGGCCCAGCAGCTCAGCCCGCGCCACGCGGAGCTTCTGTTCGTGCTGGCGCTTCACCGGGGCGGGCGGAGTGCGGCTGAGCTGGCGCGGGACCTGTTCGGGGACGCGGGGCGGACCGTGACGGTCCGCGCGGAACTGTCGAGGCTGCGCCGCAGCCTCGGGGGTGTGCTGGCGCATCGGCCGTATCGCTTCGCGGATGGGGTGGAGGTGGAGGTGGTGCGGCCCGCTCGGGTCGTGGACCTGCTGCCGTGTTCCGTGGCGCCGGCGGTCGTGGCCGCGCGGATGTGACTCCGTCCGGGCCGGTGGCGGGGTGCGCAGGCCGGGCCCTCCGTCGTCGTCGCCCCACGGGCGGTCCGGCTGCGGTCGCCTCGCGGCGGGCGCCGACGTCCGCGCGTCCGTGACGGGTTCGGGCAGGTGGGCGGGGAAAGCCCACCGCAGGCGCGAACCGGTCCGCGCGGGGCCGGCGTGCCCGAACCCCGGCCGGAGGCGTAACGGTGAGGCGGACTACAACTCGTGCGGCCACGGCGGGTTCGGGCCCCGCACCGCGCAGGTGGCCGCCGCCACTGCCGTGCCGAGGACGACGGCCTCCTGCACGTCCTCGGACGTGAGTGCGGGCAGACGCCCGCCCAGGTGGCCCGCGGAGTGGAGGTGGTGCAGAAGGCCTGCCATGAAGGCGTCGCCCGCGCCGACGGTGTCGACGACATCGGACGGGTGGGCCGGTACGTGGATCCGTATCCCGTCCAGGGACGCGAGGGCGCCCGCCGCTCCGAGGGTGATGACGACGAGGCGGACGCCGAGGCCGTGCCACTCGTCGCAGGCCTTCTCCGGCGGGGTGTCGGGGTGCAGGTGGGTGAGGTCGTCGTCGCTGAGGCGCAGGATGTCGGCCGCGCGGCACCAGCGGGGCAGCCGCTGCCGGTAGCGGTCGGGGGGTACGAGGCCCGGGCGGACGTTGGGGTCGATGCTGATCGTCGCGCGGGGGTGGAGGTCGTCCAGGAGTTCTTCGATGCGCTCCGCCCCGGGGTCGCGCACCAGGGCGAGGGAGCCGGTGTGCAGGCAGGCGGGGCCGGCGGGCAGGCCGGCCGTCAGTTCGGCCGCCGTCCACTGCCAGTCGGCGGTCCCCTCGGCGTGGAAGGAGTAGCGGGCGCGGCCGGCCCCGTCGAGGTCGGCCACGGCGAGCGTGCTGGACTCGGCCGCGTCCGGGCAGCCGGTCAGGTCGACGCCGGAGCCGGCCAGCCGCTCGCGGAAGAGCCGCCCGAAGACGTCGCCCGACAGCCGGCCGAGGAACCGGGTGGGCGTGCCGAGGCGGGCCAGCGCGACCGCGGTGGTGGCGGGGCCGCCGCCCGGGACCACGGTCAGATCGAGCCCGGCGGCCGGCTCGCCGGACCGGGGGGCGGCGAAGGCGTCGGCGACGCATTCGCCGAGGACGACGACGGGACGGCTCGGACTCATGCGGGACAGCGTACGAGTCCGTGGCGGGTGCGCGGCAGGGCTCACGGGGGCGCGGCTCCCGGACTTCGCCGCGCGCGGGGCCACCGCCTAGGCTGCGGCCATGAGCATCAGCGTGACCACCTGGTCCCTCGAACAGACCTCGCCCGCGGATCTGCGGCCCTCGGCCGTGCCCGCCGCCGAGGACGGGGTCCGGATCGTGGCCGCCGAGGTGCCGTCGCCCGACTTCAGCCGGTTCCTCTACGCGTCGGTCGGCGCGGACTGCCGGTGGACCGACCGGCTGGGCTGGACGTACGGGCGCTGGCAGGCGCATCTGGAGCGGCCGGGCTCGGAGACGTGGGTCGCGTACGAGGGGGGCACGCCGGCCGGGTTCGTCGAGCTCGATCCGCAGGACGACGGCGTCGTGGAGATCATGTACTTCGGGCTGCTGCCGGCCTTCCGGGGGCGCGGGATCGGTGGCCACCTGCTGTCGTACGGGACCGCCCGCGCCTGGGACCTGGCCGGCCGGTGGCCGGGGCGGGACGCGACGAAGCGGGTCTGGGTGCACACGTGCGACCTGGACGGGCCGTATGCGATGGCCAACTACGAGCGGCGCGGCTTCCGGCTCTTCGACACCAGGACGGCGGAGGAAGCGGACCAGGCAGCCCCGCTCGGACCGTGGGCCTCCGAGCAGTGACGCAGAACACAACGTCTCACTAGGTGGGATATTCTGGTCCACATACTGGACGACGGTGGACTGCTCCGAGACCCGCATGCCACGCTTCCGACATGTCCCGCACTGGAATCGCCTTGGTAGGTCGGCCGCACGTCGACTTCTGCCGCGTGTCCAGCGCCATCTGTCCGGCGATCTGATCGCGCCGCGCCGATCGGCGCCGGCAACCCGCCACCCTCTCGTGTCGAGGTCGCGCCACGCGCCCCGCCGCTGCCAACTGCCCTGATCGTTTTCAGGTTTCCGCAGGCCATAGGGTGCATCCGCGCTAACACCGACGTATTCGCCGCTGCCCGAAGGACGCATCGCCATGGCCTCCACTCCTGATCAACCAGCCGACACCACGGCCCGCCGCAAGGCCGGACGCCACCGTGGTGAGGGCCAGTGGGCGATGGGCCACTTCACCCCGCTCAACGCCAACGAGCAGACGAAGAAGGACGACGACGGTCTCAACGTGCGGACACGCATTGAGACGATCTACTCCCAGCGCGGCTTCGACTCGATCGACCCCGCCGACCTCCGCGGACGCATGCGCTGGTGGGGTCTCTACACCCAGCGCAGGCCCGGGATCGACGGCGGCAAGACCGCCGTCCTGGAGCCGCACGAGCTGGACGACGAGTACTTCATGCTGCGGGTCCGCATCGACGGCGGCCGGCTCACCACCGAGCAGCTGCGCGTCATCGGCGAGATCTCGCAGGAGTTCGCCCGCGGCACCGCGGACCTGACGGACCGGCAGAACATCCAGTACCACTGGATCCGGATCGAGGACGTCCCGGAGATCTGGCGCCGGCTGGAGGCCGTCGGCCTGTCCACCACCGAGGCGTGCGGCGACACCCCGCGCACCATCCTCGGCTCGCCGGTCGCGGGGATCGCGGCCGACGAGATCATCGACGGCAGTTCCGCGATCGACGAGATCCACACGCGCTACATCGGCTCCAAGGACTTCTCCAACCTCCCGCGCAAGTTCAAGACGGCGATCTCCGGTTCGCCGCTGCTGGACGTGGCGCACGAGATCAACGACGTCGCCTTCGTCGGTGTGAACCACCCCGAGCACGGCCCCGGCTTCGACCTGTGGGTCGGCGGCGGGCTGTCCACCAACGCCAAGCTGGGCGTGCGGCTCGGCGCGTGGGTCGCGCTGGAGGACGTCAGCGACGTCTGGGCCGGTGTCATCGGCATCTTCCGCGACTACGGGTACCGCCGGCTGCGCAACCGCGCCCGGCTGAAGTTCCTGGTCGCGGACTGGGGCAGCGAGAAGTTCCGGCAGGTCCTGGAGGACGAGTACCTGAAGCGCGAGCTCATCGACGGCCCCGCGCCCGTCCACCCCGAGCAGCAGTGGCGCGACCACGTCGGCGTGCACCGCCAGCACGACGGCCGCTTCTACGTGGGCTTCGCGCCGCGGGTCGGCCGGATCGACGGCTCCACGCTGACGAAGATCGCGGAGCTGGCGGCGGAGCACGGCTCGGGCCGGCTGCGCACCACGGTCGAGCAGAAGATGATCGTGCTGGACGTCGCGGAGTCCCGGGTCGAGTCGCTGGTGGCCGGTCTCGAGGCGCTCGGCTTCCAGGTGAAGCCGTCCCCGTTCCGGCGCGGCACCATGGCCTGCACCGGCATCGAGTACTGCAAGCTGGCCATCGTCGAGACCAAGGCGCGCGGCGCCTCCCTCATCGACGAGCTGGAGCACCGGCTGCCGGACTTCGACCAGCCGCTGACCATCAACGTCAACGGCTGCCCCAACTCCTGCGCCCGCATCCAGGTGGCGGACATCGGTCTCAAGGGCCAGCTGGTCACCGACGAGAACGGCGAGCAGGTCGAGGGCTTCCAGGTGCACCTGGGCGGCAGCCTCGGCCTGGACCCCGGCTTCGGCCGCAAGGTGCGCGGGCTGAAGGTCACCTCCGCCGGCCTGGGCGACTACGTCGAGCGCGTGCTGCGTCGGTTCGAGGACGAGCGCGAGGGTGACGAGCGCTTCGCGACCTGGGCCGCCCGCGCCTCCGAGGAGGCCCTGTCATGACCGAACGCGCCGCGCCGTTCTACTGCCCGTACTGCGGGGACGAGGATCTGCGCCCCTCCGAGGAGAAGGTTCCGCACGGATCGGGCGCCGCCTGGGAATGCCGGGCGTGCAACCGGGCCTTTCAGTTGAAGTTCCTCGGCCTGCTGGCCCAGGGACTTCACCAGAACCCCCCGACCGGAGGCGAGTCGTGACCACCGCACAGCACACCGCCGAAGACCTGCGCGATCTGGCCGAGCAGGCGGGCCGCGACCTCGAGGACGCGTCCCCGCTGGAGATACTGCGCTGGGCCGCCGAGACGTTCGGCCCGCGCTTCTGCGTCACATCCTCGATGGAGGACGCCGTCGTGGCGCACCTGGCGTCCCGCGCCTTTCCCGGCGTGGACGTCGTCTTCCTCGACACCGGCTACCACTTCCCCGAGACCATCGGCACCCGCGACGCCGTGGGTGCGGTGATGGACGTCAACCTGATCACGCTGACCCCGGTACAGAGCGTCGCGGAACAGGACGCCCAGTACGGCCCGAAGCTGCACGACCGTGACCCGGACCTGTGCTGCGCGCTGCGCAAGGTCAAGCCGCTGGAGGAGGGACTGACCGCGTACGACGCCTGGGCCACCGGGCTGCGCCGCGACGAGTCCCCGACCCGCGCCAACACCCCGGTCGTCGGCTGGGACGAGAAGCGCCGCAAGGTGAAGATCTCCCCGATCGCCCGCTGGACGCAGGCGGACGTGGACGCGTACGTCGAGGAGTTCGGGGTGCTGACCAACCCGCTGCTGATGGACGGTTACGCGTCCGTCGGCTGCGCCCCGTGCACCCGCCGGGTGCTGGAGGGCGAGGACGCCCGCGCCGGCCGCTGGGCAGGCCGCGGCAAGACCGAGTGCGGGCTGCACGGCTGATGACCACTCAGATATCCCAGGAGCGAGAGATGAGCGCGACAGCGAGCCCGCGGGAGGCAGGCGCCACGGTGTGGCTCACCGGGCTGCCCAGCGCCGGCAAGACCACGGTCGCCTTCGCGCTGGCGGACCGGCTGCGCGACGCGGGCCACCGGGTGGAGGTGCTGGACGGCGACGAGATCCGCGAGTTCCTCTCCGCCGGGCTCGGCTTCACCCGCGAGGACCGGCACACCAACGTGCAGCGGATCGGCTTCGTCGCCGAACTGCTGGCCTCCAATGGGATCAAGGTCCTCGTCCCCGTCATCGCCCCCTACGCGGACAGCCGCGAGGCCGTCCGCGGGCGCCACCGGAAGCAGGGCACCCCGTATCTGGAGGTGCACGTGGCCACGCCGGTCGAGGTGTGCTCGGAACGCGATGTGAAGGGGCTGTACGCGAAACAGGCCGCCGGTGAGATCTCCGGGCTCACCGGGGTCGACGACCCGTACGAGACGCCCGAGGCACCGGATCTGCGCCTCGAGACCCACGGGCGCACCGTCGAGGACTCCGCCGCGGCGCTGCAGGCGCTGCTCGTCGAGAGGGGACTGGCACTGTGACCACCGTTGCCGCACCCAATGAATCCGCGTACGCGCTGAGCCACCTGGACGCGCTCGAGTCCGAGGCGGTGCACATCTTCCGCGAGGTCGCGGGCGAGTTCGAGCGGCCGGTGATCCTCTTCTCCGGCGGCAAGGACTCCATCGTCATGCTGCACCTGGCGCTGAAGGCGTTCGCGCCGGCCGCGGTGCCGTTCTCGCTGCTGCACGTGGACACCGGCCACAACTTCCCCGAGGTGCTGGAGTACCGGGACCGCACGGTCGCCGAGCACGGCCTGCGCCTGCACGTGGCGAGCGTGCAGGACTACATCGACGACGGCCGGCTGCGCGAGCGCCCCGACGGGACCCGCAACCCGCTGCAGACGGTGCCGCTGCTCGACGCGATCGGCGAGGGCCGGTTCGACGCGGTCTTCGGCGGCGGCCGCCGCGACGAGGAGAAGGCCCGCGCCAAGGAGCGCGTCTTCTCCCTGCGCGACGAGTTCGGCGCCTGGGACCCGCGCCGCCAGCGCCCCGAGCTGTGGCAGCTCTACAACGGCAAGCACGCGGCCGGCGAGCACGTCCGGGTCTTCCCGCTCTCCAACTGGACCGAGCTGGACGTGTGGCAGTACATCGCCCGCGAGGGCATCGAACTGCCGGAGATCTACTACGCGCACGAGCGGGACGTCTTCGCCCGCAGCGGCATGTGGCTGACGGCGGGCGACTGGGGCGGCCCGAAGCCCGGCGAGACCGTCGAGAAGCGGACCATCCGCTACCGCACCGTCGGGGACATGTCCTGCACCGGCGCGGTGGACTCCGACGCCTTCACCATCGACCAGGTCATCGTGGAGATCGCCGCGTCCCGGCTCACCGAGCGGGGCGCGACCCGCGCCGACGACAAGATGTCCGAGGCCGCGATGGAAGACCGCAAGCGCGAGGGGTACTTCTAAATGACCAGCATCACCACCGCCGAGCAGATCGCGGCCACCTCGCAGCTGCGCTTCGCCACCGCCGGCTCCGTAGACGACGGCAAGTCCACCCTGGTCGGTCGACTGCTGCACGACTCCAAGTCGGTCCTGACCGACCAGCTGGAGGCCGTCGAACACGCCTCGCGCCGCCGCGGCCAGGAGGCGCCGGACCTCGCGCTGCTCACCGACGGCCTGCGGGCCGAGCGCGAGCAGGGCATCACCATCGACGTGGCGTACCGGTACTTCGCCACCCCGCGGCGCCGTTTCATCCTCGCCGACACCCCGGGCCACGTGCAGTACACCCGCAACATGGTCACCGGAGCCTCGACCGCCGAGCTGGCCGTGGTGCTCGTCGACGCCCGCAACGGCGTCGTGGAGCAGACCCGGCGGCACGCCGCGGTGGCCGCGCTGCTGCGCGTCCCGCACGTGGTGCTGGCCGTCAACAAGATGGACCTGGTGGAGTACGCGGAGCCCGTCTTCGCGGCCATCGCCGAGGAGTTCACCGCGTACGCGGCGTCGCTCGGCGTCCCGGACATCACCACGATCCCGATCTCGGCGCTCGCCGGGGACAACGTCGTGACCGCGTCCGCGAACATGGACTGGTACGGCGGCCCCACCGTCCTGGAGCACCTGGAGACGGTGCAGGTCGGCACCGACCTCACCGACGCCCCGGCCCGCTTCCCGGTCCAGTACGTGATCCGCCCGCAGACCGCCGCGCACCCGGACTACCGCGGCTACGCGGGCCGGATCGCCTCGGGCATCCTGCGGGTCGGTGACGAGGTGACGGTCCTGCCGTCCGGCGCGACCAGCACCATCACCGGTATCGACGCCCTCGGCGAGTCGGTGGACACCGCCTGGGCGCCGCAGTCGGTGACCGTGCTGCTCGCCGACGACCTGGACATCTCGCGCGGCGACCTGATCGCGCCGACCGCCTCCGCGCCGGCGACCACCCAGGACGTCGAGGCGACCGTCTGCCACCTGCACGAGCGGCCGCTCAAGGTCGGCTCCCGGGTGCTGCTCAAGCACGCGACGCGCACGGTGAAGGCCGTCGTCAAGGAGCTCCCGTACCGCATCAACCTGACGGCCGGGCTCGCGCACGAGTCGGGACCGGCGCAGCTGGACGTCAACGACATCGGCGCCGTCGTGCTGCGCACCGCCGAGCCGCTGCCGCTGGACGCCTACGCGGACTCGCGGCTGACGGGCTCCTTCCTGCTGATCGACCCGGCGGACGGCACGACGCTGACCGCGGGCATGGCGGGCGAGGCGTTCGCCGCGCCGGCCGCGGCCGGCGCGTCCGCCGCGGAGAAGGAACAAGAGGGGTGGGACTTCTGATGGTCACCGAGGCGTATTCGGGCTTCGCCAAGGAGGGCGGCCGCGTCGGCAGCGGCCTCCTCGGCGCCGGCACGGGCGGGGTGGCGCGATGTGCGCTCTAACCGCTGAACCGCGCGACCGCATGCGAGTACACCCGTGCCACCGAAGACCTGACGACCTTCCGGCCCCGCCGAGCTAGGCGCGTTCCGGACCTCCGAGAGGAACACCTCCCGTGTCTGCAAGAACCACCCGCAGCCTGAAGCGATCGATCGCCACTGCCGCGACCCTCCCGCTGCTCTTCGGCGCTCTCGCCGCCTGCGGGTACGGCTCGAAGTCCGACGACACGAAGGACAGCGGCGCTGCCCCGGTCGCCAGCTCGGGTGCCAAGAAGCTCTCCGCCGACGAGGTGAAGATCGGCTACTTCCCGAACCTCACCCACGCCACCGCGCTCGTCGGCCTCAACCAGGGCCTGTTCGCGAAGGAGCTGGGCGGCACCGCCGTCAAGACCCAGACCTTCAACGCGGGCCCGTCCGAGATCGAGGCGCTGAACGCCGGCTCCATCGACATCGGCTGGATCGGCCCCTCGCCGTCCATCAACGGCTACACCAAGTCGAAGAGCACCAACCTGCGGATCATCTCCGGCTCCGCCTCAGGCGGCGTGAAGCTGGTCGTCAACCCCGCGAAGATCAAGACCCTGGACGACATCAAGGGCAAGAAGATCGCGACCCCGCAGCTCGGCAACACCCAGGACGTGGCCTTCCTCAACTGGATCGCCGAAAAGGGCTGGAAGGTCGACGCGCAGAGCGGCAAGGGCGACGTCTCCGTCTTCCGCACCGACAACAAGGTGACCCCCGACGCGTACAAGTCCGGTTCCATCGACGGCGCGTGGGTGCCGGAGCCGACGGCGTCCAAGCTCGTCTCCGAGGGCGCCAAGGTGCTGCTCGACGAGCGTGACCTGTGGCCCGACAAGAAGTTCGTGATCACCAACGTCATCGTGTCGCAGAAGTTCCTGGCGGCGCACCCGGACGTCGTCGAGGCGGTGCTGCGGGGTTCGGTGAACACCAACGCCTGGATCACGGCCAACCCGGACAAGGCGAAGGCCGCGGCGAACGCCCAGCTCAAGAAGGACACTCAGAAGGCACTGCCGACCGGGATCCTCGACCCGGCGTGGGCCGGCATCCAGGTCATCGACGACCCGCTGGCCAAGTCGCTGACCTCCGAGGCCGACCACGCCGTCAAGGCCGGCCTGCTGAAGAAGCCCGACCTCGCCGGGATCTACGACCTGACGCTGCTCAACAAGGTCCTCGCGGCCGCGGGCAAGCCCGCGGTGGACGCGGCGGGGCTCGGCAAGCAGTAGCCCGACCTGTAACACGGAAGCCCGACGACGCGCAGCCGGTGTCCGTCCCGCAGGGGTCGGACACCGGCGGCCCGCAGCACGCACCGCCCGCCCGCCCACGTACCAGGAGGTGACCGGATGGCCACGGCAGTCAGGACCACCGAGCAGCACAGCGCGGACACCGCCGTCGCAGACGGCGCGCCCGCCGTTCGGATCGACCACGTCCACAAGGTCTTCGGCCGTCCGGGCTCCGCCCAGGCGGTCCTGGACGACATCACCCTCGACGTCCATCCCGGTGAGTTCGTCTGCCTCCTCGGCGCCTCCGGCTGCGGCAAGTCGACCCTGCTCAACCTGGTCGCGGGCCTCGACCAGCCGACCGCGGGCACCATCACGGTGCCGGGCGGCGGCCGTCCCGCGCTGATGTTCCAGGAGCACGCGCTCTTCCCGTGGCTCACCGCCGGCAAGAACATCGAACTGGCGCTGCGGCTGCGCGGTGTGCCGCGCGCCGAACGCCGCGCGGAGGCCGAGCGGCTGCTCAGTCTGGTGCGCCTTGACGGCTCGTACGGCAAGCGCGTCCACGAGCTGTCGGGCGGTATGCGGCAGCGCGTCGCGCTCGCCCGCGCGCTCGCCCAGGACTCCAACGTGCTGCTGATGGACGAGCCGTTCGCGGCGCTGGACGCCATCACCCGGGACGTCCTGCACGGCGAGCTCACCCGTATCTGGGCCGAGACGGGGGTCTCCGTCCTGTTTGTCACCCACAACGTGCGCGAGGCCGTCCGGCTCGCCGAGCGCGTGGTGCTGCTGACGTCGCGCCCCGGCCGGGTGGCCCGCGAGTGGACCGTGGACATCCCGCAGCCGCGCCGTATCGAGGACGCCGCCGTCGCCGAGCTGTCCATCGAGATCACCGAAGAACTGCGTGGGGAGATCCGCCGACATGGCCAGCACTGACACCGTTCCCGACGACCGGGGGGCCAAGCAGGACGCCGGCGCCCGGACGCAGGACCTCGCGGGTCTTGAGGCCGGGCTCGACGCCCTGGACACGGTCCAGGTCCGGCGCACCCCGTTCACCCAGGTCCTGGTCAAGAAGGTGCTGCCGCCGGTCTCGGCGGTCGTGCTGGTCCTCGTGGTGTGGCAGCTCGCCGTGCTGGCCGGGTTCGCGCCGGAGACCAAGCTGCCCGCCCCCCGGGCGGTCGGCAGCAGCTTCATGACGCTGTGGAACGAGGGCCAGCTCTTCGACATCGTCTGGACCAGCGTCGAGCGCGGGCTGCTGGGCTTCCTCGCCGCGGTCGCCATCGGCACCCCGATCGGGCTCGTCGTGGCCCGCGTCCCGTTCGTCCGCTCCGCCATCGGGCCGATCCTGTCGGGCCTGCAGTCGCTGCCGTCGGTGGCCTGGGTGCCCGCCGCGGTCATCTGGCTCGGCATCACCGACTCCGCGATGTACGCCGTCATCCTGCTCGGCGCCGTGCCCTCCATCGCCAACGGCCTGATCTCCGGCATCGACCAGGTGCCGCCGCTCTACCTGCGCGCCGGCCGCACGCTCGGCGCCTCCGGGGTCAGCGGCGCCCGGCACATCCTGCTGCCGGCCGCGCTGCCCGGCTACCTGGCCGGCCTCAAGCAGGGCTGGGCCTTCTCCTGGCGCTCCCTGATGGCCGCCGAACTCATCGCGTCCTCCCCCGACCTCGGCACCGGCCTGGGGCGCTACCTGGAGAACATGCGCGAAGGGTCCGACATGCCGGGCATCTTCCTCGGCATCATCCTCATCCTCGTCGTCGGCATCGCCATCGACCTGCTGATCTTCAGCCCGCTGGAGCGGCGCGTGCTGCGCAGCCGCGGCCTGGTGTCCAGGAGCCAGTGAATGAACGGGCCCGCCCACCCGTCGCCCACCGCCACCCCTGCGACGTGGCGCTCCGCGCCGCCCCTTCTGATCATCGCCCACGGCAGTCGCGATCCGCGCCATGCCGCGACCGTCCAGGCGCTGACCGAGCGGGTACGGGCGGCCCGGCCGGGGCTGCGCGTCGCCACCGCATACCTCGACTTCTGCGCGCCGACCGTGTCGCAGGTCGTCGACCGCCTCGCGGCGGAGGGGGTCCGCGACATCGTCGCGCTGCCGCTGCTCCTCACCCGTGCCTTCCACGCGAAGGCCGACATACCCGCCGTGCTGCGCGAGTCGACCGCCGCGCACCCGCGGCTGCGGGTCGCGGTGGCCGACGTCCTCGGCCCCTCGCCCCTGCTGACCGCCGCCTTGGAGCGGCGGCTGGCCGAGGCCGGGGTCACCCCCGGCGACCGCTCGACGGGGGTCGTCCTGGCCTCGGCGGGCTCCACCGACCCGGAGGCGATCGCAGTGATCGCTGAAATCGCGCGGGAGTGGCGGCACACCGGTTGGTGCGCCGTGCGGCCTGCGTTCGCCTCCGCATCCCTCCCCCGGACCGAGGACGCGGTCCGGCAACTGCGGGCGGAGGGCGTGCGGCACATCGCCGTCGCCCCCTACGTCATCGCGCCGGGCCGTCTTCCCGACCGCATATTCCGCGGCGCCCGCGAGGCCGGCGCCGACGCCCTGGCTCCTGTGCTGGGCGCGGCCCCGGAACTCGTCGAGCTGCTGCTGGAGCGCTACGCGGGGGCCCTCCTCCCCCGCCGGATACTGCTCTCGGCCTGACCGCGCGTCAGGCGGCCGGCGTGGTGCCGCTCGCGGTCACCGAAGGACCGGTCCCCGCCGCGGTAACGGCCGCGATGGTGACTTTGTACGCGGTGCCCGGGGTCAGTCCCCCGACGACGCGGAACATGCCCTTGCCCGACGGCTGGGTGACCAGCGTGTCCCGGCCGGTGACCTCGATCGTGCGACCGTCCGAGACGGTGATCACGTAACCCGTGACCTCTGCCTCGCCGGTGTTCACCGGCGGTGTCCAGACGACGGTCGCCGCGTGTGCCTGGGCCCGGAGTTTCGCCCCGGTCGGCGCGGCCGGCAGCGTCGTCACGGCGCTCGGCGCGAGAGCGGCCGACGGCAGCGACGCCGCCCCACTGCCCTTGGCGTTGGCCGCGCTCACGGTGACGGTGTACGGCTCGGCCGCCTTGAGTCCCGTGACGCGCAGGTAGCCGCGGGCGCGGAACTCCGCGGCCGTGACCGGCACGGTCACCGCCTCGTGGCCCGCGGCGTCGTACACGTGCGCCGTGTAGGACGTCACCGGCGCGCCGCCGTCGGCGAAGGTGGGGTTGAAGGTGACGGTCAGCGCGGTCGCGCCGCCGGTGTCGGTGCCCACCCGTGACGGTGCCTCAGGGGTGCTGAGCGCGCCGATCCGCCGGGTGAGCAGTCCGCGGTAGGCGGGTTCGAGGCCCGCGTTCGCGACGACCTCGGCGGGCGCGTCGGACGGTGCGGTGATGATGCGGTTGCCGGTGGTGACCAGCCCCTTGTTGTCGCCGTCGGCGGTCCCCTCCTCCCACCAGTTGTCCTTGACGAGGGTCGGGTCGTTGTTGCCGAGCGCGTCGCGGTAGTCGGTGTGCCGGCTCGCGACGTTGGCGTACGAGGCGCCGTACAGGACGTTGCCCTGGACCGTCTCGTACGTGCACCCGTTGTCGGTGTAGACGCTCTTGCCCAGCCCCCACTGGCCGTGGATGACGTTGCCGGTGACCTTCTCGCCGTCGGCGATCGAGGTGCCGGTCAGGCCCTGGGTGTAGATGCCGCCGCCGTCGTCCAGCATCTGCATGTAGTCGAAGATGAGGTTGTCGCGCACGGCGTTGTCGTGACTGGCGTTCGGCGTCGCGGGCGAGCCGACCTTGTCGGGCCAGCCGCCCCAGCCGAGCGAGATCGCGGAGTAGCCGACGTGGTCGATCTGGTTGTGGGCGATCGTGGTGTGCGTGGTGTAGCCGTTGAGGATCGCGACCCCGCCGTGGAACTCGCGGGGCAACGCGTAGAGGTGGTTGTCGGTGGCCTGGACGCCGGTGGCGGGCTCGGCGCCGTCGACCCCGCCGATCTCCAGGCCGTTGCCGGAGATGTCGGTGAAGATATTGCCCTTGACGCGGGCGTCCTCGGTGCCGGTGCCCAGCTCCAGCCCGGCCGCGCCGAGGTGCGCGAAGACGTCACCGGAGAACTCGACCGCGCGGCTGTGCGCGAGCGAGACGTTGCCGGGCATCTTCGTCCAGTTCGCGAACGGGCAGGTGCCGCCCTCGACGAAGTGGCACAGGCCCTGGGTGGCCCAGCCCGTCGGCCCGGTGATCGTGTAACCGGCCTGGATCTCGGAGAAGCCGCCGGGGCCGGAGGGGGTCAGCCAGGTCGCGTAGCTGAACTGCAGCCCCCGGAAGGCGACGTCGTGCAGAGGTGCGGCGGCCGTTCCGCCGCCGTCGATCAGCTTCTGCGCGACCGGCGCCTCGACGTCCGCCTTCCGCGGGTCCTCGCCGGGGCGCGGGAGGTAGTAGACGGTGCGGGCGGTGCGGTCGAAGTACCACTCTCCGGGCTGGTCCAGCAGTTCGTACGCGTTCTCGAGGTAAGAGGCGTGGCCGCCGTTGGTGAGCTTGCCGGGGCCGACCATGCTGACGGTCCGGCCGGGGATGTCCGGGAACTCGACACGCTTGTTGGAATTGTCCCAGCAGGGCTGGGCCATCGTGATCGTGGTGCCACTCGCGGAGGCGATGGGGCAGCGCGGCTCGGTCCACTGGCCGAGGCCGTCGCGGGCGATGTTCCACAGCGTCTCGCCGCTGGTGTAGACGAACTCGGCGTCGCCGATGTTCCGCCAGCCGGCGAGGGTGCCGGCGGAGGCCGTGTATCCCGTGGGGGTCGAGGTCAGTTCGACGGGGACCCGGCCGCGGGCGCGCTGGGCGCGCACCCCGTCGACGTACAGCTGCCGGGTGTCGGTCAGGCCGCTCGGCGCGGGCGCGGCCCACAGGCCGGACCGGCCGGCGACCTGGTGCCAGCCGGTCACCTGGCGGCCGCCGCTGACGACCGCGGACCCGGCGCCGTCCCAGATGACCCGGTGGCCGTTGCTCCCGGAGTCACGGGCGTCGAGCACGAGCGGCTTGGACTGCCGGTAGGTGCCGGGGGCCAGATGGACGGTGAGGTCGGCGGTGAGGTGTCCGACCCGGGCGCGGACGAGATCGCGAGCGTGCTCCAGGGTGCGGACGGGGTGCTTGGCGGTGCCGGCGGCGTGGTCGTCACCGGTCGGGGAGACGTGGACATCGAGTGGGGCGGCCGCCGGAGCTCCGGCGGCCGGAGTGAGTCCGGTGGTGGCGAACGCGACCACGGCCACCAGCGAGGCGCAGACGGCCGCGGCTCTGCGGCGGACGGGTTTCAGGGGGGCGGTCCTCAGGGGTGCGGGCATGGTCCCTCCAGGGGGATCGGCCTCGTAAGTGCCGGAAACATACGACCACTGCCCGCGAGGGTCAAGGGAATGCGCAGCAAACTCCCGTACGAGGGCCGAAAGTTGACCGATTCATCGGAGCACTGTGGGCTTGGTTTCCTTAGGCGATCTTTATAGGTGTAAGGGACCGACGTCTTCGGGGGGTGGGGATAGCCTCACCCGCATGGGGGAGAACCCCCACCACCAAGTCACCTGGAAGCCTGATGGGTCGCCCACCTCCCAGCCCCTAGCGTCATGGGTGAAGCAAGCGGCGTGGTGCCGCTGCCATGACGAGGGGGAACCGTGAGTCGCGGACGCGCACACGGCAGCAAAATGGGAATCGCCGCGGCGATGGGTGGCTGGAGCGCCCGGCACCGCTGGACCGCCGTGATCGGCTGGCTGGTCTTCGTGGTCCTCGCGCTCGCCATCGGGCAGATGGCCGGCCGGGTGGACGCCAGCCAGGAGGAGGGTCTGCCGGGCGAGGTCAGCCAGGCGGCGGGGATCATCGACGACGCGGGCATCAAGGGCGCCGCGGGCGAGATGGTGCTCATCCAGGTCAAGTCCGGCGGCACGGTCGCGGATCCCGCCGTCCACACGGCCGTGGACGCGGTCATAGCCGCGGTCAAGAGCACCGGCCAGACCGCCGACATCACCTCGCCCTACGACACCAAGGCGATCTCCGCGGATCAGAAGTCCGCGCTGATCCGGTTCGAGATGACCGGTGACAAGGAGACCGCCAAGGACCGCGTCACCAAGGTCACCGACGCGGTGGCGGGAACGCAGGCCAAGTACCGGGACCTGCGGATCGAGGAGTTCGGCGAGGCGAGCAGCCAGAAGGTGCTCGGCGACGCGTTCGGCGACGACTTCAAGACCGCCGAGTTCTCCGCGGTCCCGGTCGCGCTGGGCATCCTGCTGATCGCCTTCGGCGCGCTGGTCGCCGCCCTGCTGCCGGTCCTCCTCGCCGTGACCGCCTTCGTGGCCACCACCGGCCTGGTCGCGGTCGTCAGCCACCTGGTGCCGATGAGCGACACCGCCAACTCCGTGATGCTGCTGGTCGGTCTGGCCGTCGGCGTCGACTACTGCCTGTTCTACCTGCGCCGTGAGCGGGAGGAGCGGGCCGCGGGACACGACGCCCAGACCGCCATCAAGATCGCCTCGGCGACGTCGGGCCGCGCCATCCTCATCTCCGGCATCACCGTGATCGTCGCGATGGCCGGCATGCTCTTCACCGGGATCGCCGACTTCAAGGCCATGGGCGTGGCCACCATGATGGTCGTCGCGGTCGCCATGTTCGGCTCCGTGACCGTCCTGCCCGCCCTGCTCTCGCTGCTCGGCCACCGCGTCGAGAAGGGCCGCATCCCCTTCCTCAACCGTGCTCGCAAGAACACCCCCCAGGGCGCCGCGACGAGCAACAGCCGCTTCTGGACCACCGTCCTCACCCCGGTGCTGCGCAACCCGAAGACCGCCACCGTCATCGCGGGCGGCGCGCTGCTCCTCGTGGCCGCACCGGCGCTCGGGCTGCACACCGCGAACCTCACGATGAACCAGGAACTCGGCAGCGACCTGCCCATCATCCAGACCTACGACCGCATCAACGAGGCGTTCCCCGGCGGTCCCGACCCGGCCCATGTGGTCGTCAGGGCCGACGACATCAACTCCGCCCCCGTCAAGCAGGCGATCGAGGCGTTCCGCGCCGAGGCGGTCGCGAAGGGCGCCAGCAAGGGCCCGGTCACCGTGGTCGTCCACGCCAAGGAGAACGTCGCGCAGATCGACGTCCCGCTGGCGGGCGGCACGGACAAGGCGAAGGCCGAGGCCGGTTTGGTCCAACTGCGGGACGAGGTACGGCCCGACACGCTCGGCAAGGTTCCGGGGCTCGAAGCGCCCATCACCGGTGAGACGGCCGGCTCGATGGACTTCACCAACAAGATCACCAGCAGCGTCCCGCCGGTCTTCGCCTTCGTGATCGTCTTCGCCTTCGTCCTGATGCTGCTGTCCTTCCGCTCCCTCACCATCGCCGCCACCTCCATCGTCCTCAACCTGCTGTCGGTGGGTGCGGCCTACGGTGTGCTGGCCGCCGTCTTCCAGCACGGCTGGGGCGCGGGGCTGGTGGGCGCCACGGGCACCGGCGCGGTCGTCGCCTGGCTGCCGCTCTTCCTCTTCGTGATCCTCTTCGGACTGAGCATGGACTACCACGTCTTCGTGGTCTCCCGGATCCGTGAGGCCAGGATGCGCGGGCTCAGCACCCAGGCCGCCATCCAGCAGGGCATCACGACCACGGCGGGTGTCGTCACCAGCGCGGCGGTCATCATGGTCGCGGTGTTCGCCATCTTCGGAACCCTCTCCATGCAGAGCATGAAGCAGATGGGCGTCGGCCTGGCGGTGGCCGTCCTGATCGACGCGACCATCATCCGCGGGGTCCTGCTCCCCGCCGTCATGGCCCTGCTCGGCGAGCGCAACTGGTACCTGCCCAAGTGGCTCGGCTGGCTCCCGGACATGACCCACGACGAGGCCGTCCTGGCCCCGCCGGCTCCCCCGGCCGGCCGGCCCCACGAGGAGTACGACGCGGCCCGCGTCTGACCCTCCCCGCCCACTGCCGGCCCGGTCTCTCACGGGGGAGACCGGGCCGGCTCGTGTCCGCTTCCGCGCGCGGGCCCGCTACCGCTGGTAGCGGGCCAGCACGCGGTTTCCGTCCGTGACCAGCCGGTGGCGCAGTTCGTCGAGGCCGATGGCGCCGCTGTAGTACTCCTGGAAGGCGGGGGTGGCGACCTTGTCCTTCCACTCCGGGTAGCCGCGGACGGACTGGGCCGGCGCGGAGCGCAGGTAGGGGGCCAGCGCGGTGCCGGTGGACCAGCCGTTCCGCTCCGTGTGCAGGGCCGGGTCGCGCAGGGCGGCCGTGGCGGTGGGAAGCATCCAGTCGCCCTTGGCGAGCCGGACGACGTTGTCCGTGCGCAGCAGGAAGTCGATGAACGCGACGGCCTCCTTCTTGTGCGGGCAGTCCTGCGAAACGGAGAGGGTCTGCGGGCTGACGCCCTGCGCGCGGTTGCCGCCGGGCCCCGCGGGGGCGGGGAGCACGATCCAGTCGAAGCCCTTCGGGGCCTGCTGCCGGATCTGCTGGCGGTAGGAGAAGCCGAGCGGGACCATCGCGTACCTGCCGGCGAAGAATCCGGGCAGCGTGTCGGAGCCGCCCATGCCGAGCGTGGTGCGCGACGCGCTGTGATCGGTGTTGACCAGGTCGTGGATGACGCGCGGCACGGCCTGGTCGGCGGCGTCGAAGCGAACGGTGACCTTGCCGTCGGCGCCGCGCGCGAAGATCTGGCCGCCGGTGGACAGCGAGAGGTTGAGGGTCGAGCTGACCGGCTCCTTCAGTGGCCAGGCGACCCCGTAGGTCCCGTCGCCGGTCAGCTTCTTCGCGGACTGCCGGAACTCGTCCCACGTCCAGGGGGTGTCGGCGGCCGGGATGCGGACGCCGGACTTCACCAGCAGCGCGCGGTTGGCGATGATCATGCGCGGTTCCTGCAGGAACGGCACTCCGTAGACGCCCTTGCCGAACGTCGTGGTCTGCCAGGAGGCGGCCGGGATCGCGTCGCGCAGGGTCGGCGGAAGCAGGCCGCCCAGGTCGGCGAGGTCGCCGCCGTACGCGAAGTCCGCGAGGTCGTCGGAGGCGTCGTGGATGACGTCCGGCGCCTCCCCGCCCTCGAAGGACGTCAGGAGCTGGTCGTGGACGCTGTCCCAGCTGCCCTGCACGTACTCGACCTTGACGGCCGGATGGGTGCGGTTCCACTCGGCGACGAGTTGCCTGTTGGCGGCGACGGAGTCCTCCTGCCAGGCCAGGCTCTGGAAGCGGAGCGTGATCCGCCCGTCGTCGGAGCTGTCGCCGCCGCCCGCGCAGCCGGCCGTCAGCAGGGTGAGCGCGGCCCCGATCGCGGCCGCGGACATCGCGAGCGGGCGGTGGGAGGACCGGCGCATCAGCCCTTCACCGCCCCGGCCAGCATGCCGCCGGCGATCCTGCGCTGGATCAGCGCGAAGAGCAGCAGGCTGGGAAGGGTCGCGAGCAGCGCGGCGGCGGCGAGCGGACCGAGGTCCGCCACGCCCTCGGCGCCGATGAAGTGGGTGAGGATGATCGGCATGGTCTGCTTCTCCGGGGTTTTCAGCAGCACCAGCGCGAAGAAGAACTCGTTCCACGCGGTGATGAAGGCGAACAGGCCGGTGGCGACGATGCCGGGGGCGAGCAGCGGCGCGGTGACGGAGACGAGGATGCGGAACCGGCCGGCGCCGTCCACCGCGGCGGCCTCCTCCAGCTCGCGCGGCACGGCCCGGACGTACCCCGTCAGCATCCACAGCGCGAAGGGCAGCGTCCAGACGACGTAGACCATCACCAGGCCCGGCAGTGCGTTGATCAGGTGCAGCCGTTTGAGGATCAGGAAGAGCGGGATGATCACCAGCACGAACGGGAACGCCTGGCTGACCACCACCCATCCGGTGCCGGCCCGGCTCAGCCAGGAGCGGTGCCGCGCCATCACGTACGCCATCGGCGTCGCGAGGAGCACCGCGATGGCCGCGGAGCTGACCGCGACCAGCAGGCTGTTCAGGGCCGCGTGCAGCAGCGGTTGCTCGTCGAAGGCCTGCCGGAAGTTGTCGAGGGTGGGGTTCTTCGGCCACCAGGTGGGGTGCAGGGTGGCCAGCTCGCGCGGCGGCTTGAAGGCCGTCGAGACGAGCCACAACAGCGGGAACCCGAGGAAGACCAGGTAGCCGAGGAGCGCGAGGTACTGGCCGGTGCGGCCGGCCCGGCGCTTGATCAGCTGGTTGCGGGCGGCCGTCACTGGTCGTCCCCCCTGAGCCGGCCGGCCAGGTACACGGCCAGGAGTACGGAGATCACCGCGACCATGACGCAGCCCATCGCCGCCGCGTAGCCGAACTGCCCGTAGCGGAAGGCCTCTTCATAGGCGAAGAGCATCGGCAGCCGGGTGCGGCCACCGGGGCCGCCGTTGGTGAGCACGTAGACCAGCGCGAACGAGTTGAAGTTCCAGATGAAGTTGAGCGCCGTCATGGCGAGCGCCACCGGCCGCAGCGCCGGCCAGGTCACGGTCCGGAACCTGCGCCAGGCACCGGCGCCGTCCACCGCGGCGGCCTCGTGCAGCTCACGCGGCACGTTCTGCAGCCCGGCGAGGAGCGAGACGGTGGTGGTCGGCATCCCGGCCCAGATCCCGACGACGATCACGGCGGGCAGCGCCGTCGACAGCCCGGCGAGCCAGTCGGTGCCGTCGCCGAGGTGGAGTCGGCGCAGCGTCTCGTTGAGCACGCCCGCGTCCGGGTGGTAGACCAGCCGCCACATGATGCCGACGACGACCTCCGGCATCGCCCACGGGACGATGGCCAGCGCGCGGGCGAGCCAGCGCATCCGCAGTGGCTGGTCGAGCAGCAGCGCGAGGCCGAGCGCGAGCAGGAACTGGGGCACGGTCACCCCGACCGCCCACACCAGACCGATCCGGAACGAGTCCCAGAAGAGGGAGTCGTGCAGCAGGTCGGAGAAGTTCTGCAGCCCGGTCCACTGCGTCGGCTGGGTGCGGCCCGACTGCGAGTCGGTGAACGAGAGGCCGATCCCGTACAGCAGCGGTCCGACGCTCAACAGCAGGATCGGTATCAGTGCCGGGAGGACGAGGAACCACACGCCACGGTCGGGTCGCCGGGGGCGGGTCCTGGGTGGCGCGGTCGCCAGGGTCACGGCAGGCGGCTCCTTTGCGCGGCTCGTCGGACGGTCCGCCCGGCCGTCGCGAGGCCCCGGCGGGCCTCCGTCATGGTCCGGACCCCCGGGCGGCCCGTCAAGACCATGTGACGGCACGTCGGCTCCCGGCGGGCGCCCTCGGAGCACGGTCCGCGGGTAGGTGGGAGACTGTCGGTGATCATTCGGACGGGGAACGGCGGAAGGCGCAGTCGTGGGGCGATCGGGCACGGCGTTCACGGAGGAACGGGCACGGGCCGTGCTGGCGGCGGCGGCTTCGGTCCCCGACGCGTCGCCGGACGCGGCCGGGGCGCGGCTGCTGGCGCTGGGTGAGAACGCGGTGTTCGCGGTGGGCGACGGCCTCGTCGTCAAGATCGGCCGCAGCGCCGAACTGCTCGGGCGCGCCGAGCGTGAGGTACGGATCGCCGGGTGGCTGGCGGAGCACGACGTGCCGGCGGTGCGGGCGGCCACACCGCAGGCCCGGCTGGTCGACGGACATCCCGTCACGTACTGGGCACGACTGCCCGATCCGGTGCGTCCCGCCGGGGCCGCCGACCTCGCCGGGCTGCTGCGACTGGTGCACGCGCTGCCGGCCCCGTCCGCTCTGACGTTGCCGCCGCGCGATCTGCTGGGCGGAGTGGAGCGCTGGCTGCGCCTGGCGGGCGAGGCGATCGATCCGGCGGACGCCGCGTATCTGCGCGACCGACGGGACGGGTTCGCGGCGGCCGCCGCCGCGCTGACGCCCCGCCTGCCGCGCGGCCCGATCCACGGCGACGCGCTGCCGCGCAACGTCCAGGTCGGTCCCGACGGACCGGTCCTGGTGGACCTGGAGACGTTCTCCACCGACCTGCGCGAACACGACCTGGTGGTGATGGCGCTCAGCCGGGACCGCTACGGGCTGGACCCGGCCGCCTACGACACCTTCACGGCGACCTACGGCTGGGACGTGCGCGAGTGGGACGGCTGCGCCGTGCTGCGCGGCGCGCGGGAGACCGCGAGCTGCGCCTGGGTGGCCCAGCACGCCCCCGCGAACCCGGCGGCACTCGCCGAGTTCCGCCGCCGGGTCACGTCGCTACGCGACGAAGACCCCACCGTCCGCTGGTACCCGTTCTGAACAACGGCCACAGCGCACCGGAAGATCGACGGCAGCCGCCGGTGCCCCCGGCCGGCCCGTCAGCCCCGGCCCGTCAGTCTCGGCCCGTCAGTCTCGGCCCGTCAGCCCCGGCCCGGAACGTCCGGTTCGTCCAGCAGGCTGACGCCGGTGGACGCGGCGCGCTGCTGCGGCAGCAGCGCGTCCAGCCGGAGCGGCCAGGAGGCGTCCACGACGGCTTGCGGGTCGCGGTCGCGGCGCAGCCATTTCTGGTAGCCGGTGGCCCAGTCGGTGTACCAGCGGATCTGGGAGCGGTGCAGGTCCCAGAGGTCGGCCTCGCCCGCCTCCGCGTACCGCTCGCCCAGCGCGCGGGCGACCCGGACGGCGGCGAGGGCGTCGGCTCCCGCCTCATGCGCGTCGTCCAGCACCACCCCGTACACCGCGCAGGCGGCCTCCAGATTGCGCTTGCCCTTGCGGTACTTGTCCAGCGCCCGGTCCATGACCAGCGGGTCCAGGACCGGACCGACGGCGCGGCCCGGGGGCGCCTCCGAGGCCGGGCAGCCCGTGGCGGCGCAACTCGGCGGCGAGCAGGCTCAGGTCGAAGGGGGCGTTGTAGACGACGACCGGGACGCCGTCCGCCCAGTACCCGCGCAGCGCGCCGGCTATCTCGGCGACGGCCTCGCGGGCGGGGCGGCCCGCGGCCACGGCCCGCTCGGTCGTGATGCCGTGGATCGCGGTCGCGCCCTCGGGAATGGCGACGCCGGGGTCGACAAGCCACTCGCGGTGCCGTATCGGCTCACCGCCCTTGACCTCGGTGACGGCGGCCGTGACGATCCGCGCCTCGTGCGGATCCGTCCCCGTCGTCTCCAGGTCGAAGCCGACCAGCAGCTCCCGATGCCATGCCATACGCGCCTACCTCCCACTGGTCCCCCGTGTGCTCTGCCATCCTCTCGTGCACCACTGACAGTGAGTCCCTCGCCCCGAGGTCAGGACACCGGCCGGGAGTCGGCCCAGACCCCTTCGAACTCTTCGCGGTAGACGTCGAAGAGTCCACTGTGCTCACCGCGCGGGTCGTCCTTGACGACACGGCGCGAGGGACCGCGCAGCACCATCACCGGGACCTCCATCCCGCGGGCATGCCGCAGGTAGGACTGGACGACGGCGAGACCGTCGGCGCTGTCGCCGTCGACGAGGTACGCGGTGAAGCGCGGTGTCTCGTCGAAGACCCGGATCTCGAAGGCGCCCGGGTCGCGCAGCCGGGCCCTGACCCGGCGCATGTGCATGATGTTCATCTCGACGGAGCGGCTCAGCTCGCCGCGCCCGAGACCCAGCTCGCGCTCCCGGCGGCGGACGGCGCTGCTGGCGGGGTTGAGGAAGAGCAGCCGGATGCGGCAGCCGGTCTCCGCGAGCCGCATCAGCCGGCGGCCGGAGTAGTTCTGCACGAGGAGGTTCAGCCCGATGCCTATCGCGTCCAGCCGGTGCGCGGAGCCGAACAGGTCCTCGGCGGGCAGCTGGCGCTGGAGCCGGACCCGGTCGGAGTAGACGCCGACGACGTCGGCGTAGCGGTCGGCGACCAGTTCCTCGACGACGTCGACGGGGAGCCGGTCGGCCGCGGCGTAGCCCGCCCCGGCACCGAGGATGTCCAGCAGCCGGGCGGCGGCCCGTTCGGCCTGCGCCAGGACGGTGCGGGACAGCGCGCGGTTGCGGGAGACGACATGCCGGGCGACCTCGAGCTCGTCGAGCGCCAGTTCGAGGTCGCGGCGCTCGTCGAAGTACGGCTCGAAGCACGGCCAGTGCTGCACGACGAGCTCCCGCAGCTGCGGGAGGGTCAGGAAGCTGAGGATGTTGTCGTCGGCGGGGTCGAGCAGGAAGCCCTTGCGGCGGCTGACCTCACGGACGGCGGCAGCGCGCTGCACCCATTCGTGTCCTGCCGGGCCCGCGGCGGCGACCACCCACTCCTCGCCGTGCACGGGCTCGTAGATCGGGCGCAGCACGGCGTTCACGACGGCGCGCAGGCGCTGCTCGACGAGGTTGAGCCAGACGTATGCCCGCCCGGCGCGGCTGGCACGGGTGCGCACCTCCGCCCAGGCGTCGGCGTCCCAGTCCAGTTCCGCCCCTATCTCCAACGGCTGCGCGAGAGTGACCGCGCCGGGCGAACCGTCGGCTGTGGCGCCGCTCCGGTCTCCCTGATCCCCGCCACTGGGGAGCACAAGGCCTCCCGACGTCACCACGCCACCGCCTCCCTCCCCCGTCCACGATCAAGGAAGGCTACTGCCCACCGGGTGGCACCGCAGCCCTATCGACCCTACTTGACTACAACCGCACCGCGTCATCACCCTTACGGTTTCCGGCTGTTGGGAGACGGGCAGACATACCGCACCCCTCCCGGGGAAGATCCCACTTGCGCAAATGGCACTTTTGCGCCCACATCTACGCGAAGATGCAAGCGTTGACAACGATGTGACCGGGCGAACGGCCTACCGTCATCCGGTCCGGGAGTGGAAGAGTCGCGACATGCAAGTCTGGCCGGGTACGGCATATCCCCTTGGCGCCACGTACGACGGCGCGGGCACCAACTTCGCCCTCTTCTCCGAAGTAGCCGAACGCATCGAACTGTGTCTGCTGCACGACGACGGCTCCGAGACCGCCGTGGAACTGCGGGAGGCCGATGCCTTCGTGCGGCACGCCTATCTGCCGGGCGTGATGCCGGGCCAGCGGTACGGGTTCCGGGTGCACGGCCCGTACGAGCCGACCAAGGGCCATCGCTGCAACTCGTCGAAACTGCTGATGGACCCCTATGCGAAGGCCGTGAGCGGCTCGATCGACTGGGACGAGGCGGTGTACGGCTACCAGTTCGGGCGGCCGGAGATCCGCAACGACCAGGACTCGGCGCCGCACACCATGACCTCGGTGGTGGTGAACCCCTACTTCGACTGGGCCGACGACCGACCGCCGCGGATCGACTACCACCGCATGGTGATCTACGAGGCCCACGTCAAGGGCCTGACGATGCTCCACCCCGACCTGCCCGAGGAGATCCGCGGCACCTACGCGGCCCTCGCGCACCCGTCGGTCATCGGCCACCTGGTGGAACTGGGTGTCACCACCCTGGAGCTGATGCCGGTCCACCAGTTCGTGCTGGACCACCGGCTGGCGGACGCGGGGCTGAACAACTACTGGGGCTACAACACCATCGGCTTCTTCGCCCCGCACAACACCTACTCGTCGCTGGGCGACCGTGGCCAGCAGGTCCTGGAGTTCAAGACGGCGGTGCGGGCGCTGCACGCCGCAGGCATCGAGGTGATCCTCGACGTGGTCTACAACCACACGGCCGAGGGCAGCCACCTGGGGCCGACGCTCTCCTTCCGGGGGCTCGACAACGCTTCGTACTACCGGCTGAGCGACGACAAGCGCTACTACATGGACACCACCGGCACCGGCAACTCCCTGCTGATGCGCAGTCCGCACGTCCTACAGATGATCATGGACTCGCTGCGCTACTGGGTCACCGAGATGCACGTGGACGGGTTCCGCTTCGACCTCGCGGCGACGCTGGCCCGGCAGTTCCACGAGGTGGACCGACTGTCGTCCTTCTTCGACCTGGTGCAGCAGGACCCGGTGGTCAGCCAGGTCAAGCTGATCGCCGAGCCCTGGGACGTCGGCGAGGGCGGCTACCAGGTCGGCAACTTCCCGCCGCTCTGGGCAGAGTGGAACGGCAAGTTCCGCGACACGGTCCGGGACCTGTGGCGGGGCGAGAACGCCACCCTCGCGGAGTTCGCCTCCCGGCTGACCGGCTCCTCCGACCTCTACCAGGACGACGGCCGCCGCCCGCTGGCCTCCATCAACTTCGTCACCTGCCACGACGGCTTCACCCTCAACGACCTGGTCTCGTACAACGACAAGCACAACGAGGCCAACGGCGAGGACAACCGCGACGGCGAGAGCCACAACCGCTCGTGGAACTGCGGCGAGGAGGGCGAGACCGACGATCCGGACATCCTGGCCCTGCGCGGCCGCCAGCTGCGCAACTTCATCGCCACCCTGATGCTGTCCCAGGGCGTGCCCATGCTCTCCCACGGCGACGAGTTCGGCCGCACCCAGCGCGGCAACAACAACGCGTACTGCCAGGACAACGAGCTGGCCTGGGTGAAGTGGCCGAAGGAGGAGGAGACCGGGGCGCAGCAGCTGCACGAGTTCATCCGCACCATGGTCTGGCTCCGGCGCGACCACCCGGTCTTCCGCCGCCGGCGCTTCTTCCACGGCCGTCCGGTGGAGGGCACCCACGACGAGCTCTCCGACATCGCCTGGTTCACCCCCGAGGGCGAGGAGATGGCCCAGCGGGACTGGCAGGCGGCGCACGCCAAGTCGCTGGTGGTGTTCCTCAACGGCAGCGCGATCTCCGAGCCGGGCGCGCGCGGCGAGCGGATCACGGACGACTCCTTCCTGCTGCTGGTCAACGCACAGGCGGAGGAGATGGAGTTCGTGGTTCCGGTCGACCACGGGAACGAGTGGCAGCTGATCGTGGACACCGGCCGCCCCGAGGGCGTGGAGCCGGGCAGCGGGAAGAAGGTGACGGCGGGCGACCGCCTGCAGCTGACCGACCGGAGCCTGGTGGTGTTGCAACGCCCGGCGTAATCGGCGAGGCGATGTGATCGTAGGACCGTGCGGCGGGGTACGCACTCCTGCATGACCCCGCCGACGGCCGCCGTGCCCACCGCCACCTACCGGCTGCAGCTGCAACCGGACTTCACGTTCGCCGATGCCGAGGCCGCGGTGCCCCGCCTCGCCGCGCTCGGCGTCTCCCACCTGCACCTGTCCCCGGTGCTCCAGGCCGCGCCCGGCTCCACGCACGGGTACGACGTGGTCGACCACACCCGCGTCAGCGAGGAGCTGGGGGGCGAGGAGGGGCTGCGAGCGCTGTCCCGCACCGCCCGCGCGCACGGCCTCGGCATCGTCCTCGACACGGTGCCCAACCACATGGCGGTCCCCGTTCCGGAACACCTCAGCCGTCCGCTGTGGTCGGTACTACGGGAAGGGACGGACTCCCCCTACGCACGGTGGTTCGACATCGACTGGGCGGCGCTGGACGGCAAGATCCTCATGCCGGTCCTGGGCGCCCCGCTCGACGAGGTGCTGGGCCAACTGGCCGTCGAGGACGACACGGCGCTCGGCGAGCCGGTGCTCCGTTACTACGACCACGCGTTCCCGCTGCGCGCCGGCACCGAGGCGCTGCCGCTGCGCGAGCTGCTGGACGCCCAGTGGTACCGGCCGGCCCACTGGCGCGAGGCCAGGACCGATCTCAACTACCGGCGCTTCTTCACCATTTCCGACCTGATCGCGGTCCGCGTCGAGGACCCGGAGGTCTTCGACGCGACCCACGCCAAGCTCCTGGAGCTGCTGCACGACGGCGTCGCGGACGGCCTGCGCATCGACCACCCCGACGGCCTCGCCGACCCCGCCGGGTACCTGCGCCGGCTCTCCGACGCGTCCGGCGGCCGCTGGACCGTGGTGGAGAAGATCCTCGGCCACGACGAGGCGCTGCCCGCCGACTGGGCCTGCGCGGGGACCACCGGGTACGACTCCCTGGACCGGGTCGACGGGCTGTTCGCCGATCCGGTCGGGGTGGAGCGGATCACGGCGGGCTACGCCGACTTCACCGGCCAGGAAGCCGACCGGGGCGGCGAGTGGGGGCCGACCGCACGACGGGCCGCGTACAAGATCGTGACGCGGGACCTGGCCGCCGAGGTGAGCCGGCTCGGCCGTACCGCCGCCCGCGCGCTGCCCGGGCAGGATCCGGCGGTGCTGCGCCGGGCCATCCGCGAGGTGCTGGTCCGGCTGCCGGTCTACCGCCCCTACGTCGTGCCGGGCCAGGACGCGCCCGCCGAGGCCGTCACCCTGCTGGAGACCGCGGCCCGTGAGGCGGGGGTGCCGGCCGCGGCGGAGATCCGCGACCTCGCGCTCGGCGCGGACGCCGGCTTCGCGGTCCGCTTCGCCCAGGTCGCCTCGGCGCTGCACGCCAAGGCCGTCGAGGACACCGCCTTCTACCGCTGGTACCCGCTGCTGCCGCTCAACGAGGTCGGCCGGGACCCGGCGCACCCCACCACCACCCCGGAGGAGTTCCACGCGTTCTGCGCCCGCCTGCAACGCGACTGGCCGGCGACCGGCACCGTCCTGTCCACCCACGACACCAAGCGCAGCGCCGACGTCCGCGCCCGGCTCGCCGCGATCTCGGAGCACCCCGGTCTGTGGCGGTCCTGGCTGCGCCGCGAATCGGACCACCTGCGCAGCTACTTCACCCGCGCCGGCATCGCGCTCGTCGACCGGCACGCGGAGTACCTGGCCTGGCAGTACGCCGTGGTCTTCTGCAGCTACGGCGCCGAGGAGGTGGTCGCCGCGACGCTGCTGAAGTCGGAGCGCGAGGCGGGGCTGCGCACCAGCTGGACGGAGCAGGACACGGCGTACGAGAAGCGGCTCGACACCTTCGCCCGCGAGCTGATCACCGGGCCGACCTACTACGCGACCGCCGACATCTCCCGCGCGATCGAGGCCCCCTCCCGGGTCAACCGGCTCGGCGCGGTGCTGCTGCAGCTGACGATGCCGGGGGTGCCGGACATCTATCAGGGCGACGAGCACCCCCAGCTGCTGCTCGTCGATCCCGACAACCGCCGCCCCTACCGGCCGGCGGACCGGCGGGACGGCCCGAAGGAGCTGGTGACGACGACCGCGCTGCTGCTGCGCCGTGAGCACCCGGACTGGTTCGGCGCCGAGGCCACGTACGAGCCCCTGCACGCGACCGGTCCGGCCGCCGCCCACTGTGTCGCGTTCGCCAGGTCCGGGCGCTCGATCACCGCCGTCACCCGTCTGTCGCACGGGCTGGAACAGGCGGGCGGATGGGGGGACACCGGGCTGACCCTGCCGCCGGGCGACTGGACCGACCGGCTGACGGGCACCCACCACCGCGGCACCGTCCCCGTCGCGGACCTGTTCGCGACGCACCCGGTGGCGCTGCTCACGTCGTAGGGCCGCCGTCCCGGCCGAGGGCTCCCCGGTCGGTGTCGGGGAGCCAGTGCCTGGCGGGGTCGTAGGCCAACCAGTCGTGGACCCGTGCGGTGCGGGCGAAGGCGTCGAGGAGCGGTCCCAGGGCCGGGTGACCCTCGCCCGCGCGCCAGATGACGTGCCAGGCGTAGAGCGGGGTCGGGTCCACCACGGGGATCTCCACCAGACCCGTGCCGGGCGGGATCTCCACGTCGGTGGGCAGCAGGGAGAAGTGCTCGGGACGGCCCCGGAGGTGGTCGAGGAAGGGTTCGAGGCCGAGGTTGATCCCGCCGAAGTCCCCGGGGATGTCGAACCGTTCGACGAAGCTCCGCAGGAAGTCGAGCTTCTCCCTGGCCGCCGGGAACCACAGGCGGCTCGTCCGCAGGTCGTCCGGGCGCAGCGCCGGGGCCGCGGCGAGCGGACTGTCCCGGCTGAGCACCGCCTTGACCGGGTCCAGCCGCACCAGCCGCCGGGTCAGGGCGCGCGGCCAGGGCTCGTCCAGATCGTGGGTGCGGCCGAGCGCGAAGTCGATCTCGTCGGCCCGCAGCCCGGACAGCGCGGCCGCGAATCCGGGTCGCAGGCTCAGCTCGATGTCCATGTCCGGCTCCTCGCCGACGACCAGCCGGATCGTCCGCAGCGGGACGAACATGTGGCCCCACACCGTCACCCGCAGCGGCCGCTCACTGTGCCGGGCGGCCGCCACCGCGGCCTCCCCGGCCCGTACGACGTCCCGGGCGGGCCCGAGGAACCGCTCCCCGGCGGGGGTGAGTCCGACGCTGTGCCCGGTGCGGTCGAAGAGCCGCACCCCGAGCGCGTCCTCCAGCCGGGCTATGCGCTTGGACAGGGCCTGCTGGCTGAGGAACAGCTCGGCGGCCGCCTGTCCGAAGTGCAGCCGCTGCGCCGTGACGACGAAGGCCCTGACCTGAGCGAGATCGAGATCCACCGCCGACGTTCCCCCGTTGCTGTGCGGCTCATGCCTGCCGGGTCGGCAGCACGATCACCTGGCGCAGGTTAACGTGCGCGGGCCGGCTGGCGACGAACCCGATGAGGTCCGCGACATCGTCCGACGACAAACTGCCCATCGCGTCGAACATGCCCCCGAGCTGCGCCGACAGCTCCTGGTTGTCGATGTGCCCGCCGAGCTCGGTGTCCGTCAGCCCCGGCTCGATGTTGGTGACGCGCACGTCGCGCGGCCCGAGTTCGGCGCGCAGCAGCGTCGACAGGTGGGTGAGCGCGGCCTTGGTCGCTCCGTAGACGGCGTAGTTGGGGAACGTGAGGTGCGCGCCGATCGAGGAGATGTTGACCAGGTCGGCCGGCCGGCCCTCCGCCGCCGCGGCGACGAGGTCGGCGGTGAAGGCGCGGATGATCCGCAGCACGCCCGTCACATTGGTGTCGATCATGCGGGACCACTCGTCGATCCGACCGTCCTCGAGCGGGTTCGGCAGCATCACGCCGGCCGAGTTCACCACCAGGTCGACGGCTCCGTACGCCTGGTGGATCCGCTCGGCGGCCGCGTCCACGGAGGCGCCGTCGGTGACGTCGACCGGTACGGCCAGCGCCTGGCCGCCGGCCGCGGTGATCTTCCCGGCCAGTTCGTCCAGCCGGTCCGCGCGGCGGGCCAGCAGCGCGACCCGGGCGCCGTGCGCGGCGAGCAGCCTGGCCGTGGCCTCCCCCATGCCGCTGGCGGCTCCGGTGACGACTGCGGTGCGGCCGGCGAGGTTGTCGTAGCTCATGCGAGGTGCTCCCTGAAGTGGTGGTGCGAGGTGTCCTGCTGACGTGCTCCACTCTGCGAGTTGTCGCGGGGCCTACCCAGGGCTGTGCTGTTCCTGGGTCTGTCGGAACCAGGCTCGCGTTCGGCCCGCGATCTAGGCTGCTTTCCATGGACACAGATCTGAGCGGGTTCCTGCAGTCGCGCCGCGCCCGTATCCAGCCCGAGGACGTGGGCCTGCCGTCGCACGGGCGGCGGCGGGTGCCGGGGCTGCGCCGCGAGGAGGTCGCCCAGCTCGCCGGGGTGAGCGTGGACTACTACATCCGGCTGGAGCAGGGCCGCGGCCAGAACGTGTCCGACTCCGTGCTCGACGCGATCGCGCGGGTGCTGCGGCTCGACGAGACCGAGCGGGAACACCTGCGGGCGCTGGCCCGGCCGGCCCGTACCGCCCGCGCGGCGCCGCGCGGCAGCACGCGGGTGCGGCCGGGGCTGCGGCTGCTGCTCGACACGATGAGCGGGCCGGCCTTCGTCCTGGGGCGGCGGATGGACGCCCTGGCGTGGAACGCGCTCGCCGACGCCGTCTGCGGGTTCTCGAGGTACCCGGACGGCGAGTGCAACATCGCCCGTTCGGTCTTCCTCGACGAGCAGACCCGCGGGCTGTACCCGGACTGGAACGCGGTGGCCGCCGAGACCGTCGCGTATCTGCGGCTGGACGCGGGGCGGCACCCGGACGACCAGCGCATGGCGGCACTGATCGGCGAATTGTCGCTCAAGAGCGACGAGTTCCGGCGGCTGTGGGCCGACCACCTCGTCAAGGAGAAGACGTACGGGGTGAAGCGGATCGCCCACTCCGTCGCCGGGGAACTGGAGTTCGGCTACGAGACACTCGCGCTGCCCGGCGACCCTGACCAGACGCTGGTCGCGTACACCGTCGCACCCGGCTCCACGACGGCCGAACGGCTGGCGCTGCTTGCCAGTTGGACCACGGAGCCGGCCGTCCGGTCGCGGTAGCGCCCCCTGGGGTGCGCTGACAACCGATGGTTGTCGAGACCGCCAAAAGGCTGTTGGACACACCCTTTGACCTGCGGCTTTCCTTGATCTCAGCGCGGTGCACCCGCACCGCGCCGGATCGAGGGACAGACGATGAAGGCACTGCTGCCCACCGGGCACCCCGACGCCATGGTGGTCCTGGGCGACGCGGAGGAGCCCCGGCCGGCGCCGGACGAGGCGCTGGTCAAGGTCGAGGCGTTCTCCGTCAACCGCGGTGAGGTCTTCCGGCTGCACGCCCCGCGCCCCGGGCAGCGACCCGGCAAGGACATCGCCGGCCTGGTCGTCCAGGCCGCGGCGGACGGTTCGGGCCCGCGGGCCGGACAGCGGATCGTCGGCCACCCGGCGGGCGGCGGCTGGGCCGAGTACGCGGCCGTCCGCACCGACGCGCTCGCCGTCCTGCCCGACGGAGTCTCCTCGATCCGTGCGGCCGCGCTGCCGCTGGCCGGGCTCACCGCGCTGCGGTTGCTGCGCACCACCGGCTGTGTGTCCGGGCATCCGCTGCTGCTCACCGGCGCGTCCGGCGGCGTCGGCCACTACTTCACCGAACTGGCCGTCGGCGCGGGCGCCGAGGTCACCGCCGTCACCGCGACGCCCGAACGCGGCAGGCGGCTCGCCGAGTTCGGTGCGACCGTCGTCCACGACCTGGCCGACGCCCGCGGCCCCTTCCACACGGTGCTGGAGTCGGTGGGCGGCGCGTCCACCGCCCGGGCCTTGGCGCTGCTGCGGCCGCGCGGCACGCTGATCTGGTTCGGCCAGGCCTCCCGAGAGCCCGCCGAGCTGAGCTTCTTCGCCTTCTTCCAGGGCCCCCGCTCCGCCGCCGTGCGGCACTTCCACTACGAGCACTTCGACGAGGCGTTCGGCCCCGATCTGGCCGCCCTCGTCCGGCTGGTGGCGAACGACCGGCTGCACCCGGAGATCGGGCGTCTGGCCGCCTGGCAGGACACCGCCGCCACCCTCAACGACCTCCGCGACCGGCGGATCGCCGGCAACGCCGTACTCACGATCGGACAGTAGAGATGACCGCCCTCACCACGCCACCCGCCACCGCGGTCGACACCGCCGGCCCGGACGCCACCGCGCGGATGACCTCCCGCCAGCGCCTCGTCCTCCTGCTGCTCCTCGGCTCGCAGTTCATGCTCGCCGTCGACTTCTCGATCCTCAACGTGGCGCTGCCCGACATCGGCCACGGCCTCGGCTTCTCATGGGCGAACCTGCAGTGGATCGCCACCGCGATGATGCTGCCCGCCGCCGGGTTCACGCTGCTCTTCGGCCGGCTCGCCGACTTCGTCGGACGCCGCCGGATGCTGCTCGCCGGCATGGGCCTGCTGGCCGCCGGCTCGCTGGCCGGCGGGCTGGCCACCGGTCCCGAGATGCTGCTCTGCGCCCGCGTCGCCCAGGGCCTGGCCTCCGCGATGGCCACCCCCGCCGCGCTCTCGCTGCTCACCACCTCGCTGCCGGAGGGCCCGCTGCGGGCCAAGGCGCTGGGCCTCAACGGCACCCTCATGTCGGCCGGCTTCACCGTCGGCGCGATCGCCGGCGGTGTCCTCACCGACCTGCTGAGCTGGCGCTGGGCCTTCTTCCTCAACGTGCCCGTCGCGCTGGTCGTCCTGTTCGCCGCCCCGGCCGTGATCGAGGAGAGCCGCGGCGCCCGCTCCCAGCTCGACGTCCCCGGCGCGATCACCGTCACCGGCGGGCTGCTCGCCCTGGTCTACGGCGTCACCCTGGCCGGCGAGCAGGGGTGGACCGACCCTGCCGCGCTCGGCTGCCTCGCCGCCGCCGCTGCGCTCTTCCTCGCCTTCTGGCGCGTCGAGCTCCGCGCCGAGGCCCCGCTCGCCCCGCTGCGGGTCCTGACCCGGCACACCGTCAAGTGGGGCAACCTCGGCGGTCTGGTCACCTTCGCCATGGAGAGCTCGGTCGTCTTCCTCCTGACGCTGTACATGCAGCAGGTGCTGGGCTACTCGCCCCTGCAGACCGGTCTGGCGTTCTGCGCGCTCGGTGCCGCCGCCTTCGCCGGGGGAATGGCCACCCCGCGGCTCATCGGACGGCACGGCACCCGCGCCGTCCTGTCCTGCGGGCTGCTCGTCCAGGCCCTGGCCACCGCCGCCTTCGTCCTGCTCGGCACCGACGGCGGCAGCGCCCTGACCCTGCTCCTCGCCGCCTCGGCGGCGGGCGCCCTCGGCCATGTCTCGGCGATCGTCGGGTACATGGTCACCGCGACCTCGGGTCTGCCCGATGACGAGCAGGGGCTGGCCACCGGGCTCACCTCGATGACCCAGCAGGTCGGCATCACGATGGGCATCCCGGTGCTCAGCGCGATCGCCACCGCCCGCACCACCGCGACCGGTTCGGTGCTCAGCGGCATCCACGCCGCACTGCTGGTCGACGCGGTGATCGTGCTGGCCGGGTCGGCCCTCGTCTTCGCCGGTCTGCGCCGCCGGTAGGCCTGCGGTCGGCGCGTGGAGGAGTCCCGTACGGCAACAGCCCTGCGGGACTTCTTCGTTCCGTTTTCGCACACGTCGGCGATCGCCCATACTCACCGGCGTGACCACCGACTACCGCGACTCCACCGGCCAGGAGACCCTGCGGGTCAGCCCTCTGGAGCTCTTCTTCGACCTCGTCTTCGTCTTCACCGTCACCCAGCTCACCGCCAGCCTCGCCCACCACCTCGACGGGGGCGGGCTGCTGCGGGTCGTGATCATGCTCGCGCTGATCTGGTGGATGTACGACGCGTTCATCTGGCTCACCAACGCGATGCCGCCCACCACCCCCAGCCGACGCGGGCTGATGCTCGCCGGGATGGCCGGCTTCCTGATCATCTCGCTGGCCGTCCCGCACGCCTTCGACGGCAGCGGTGTCGTCTTCGGCCTCGCCTACCTCTTCGTCATAGCCGTGCACTGCGGCACCTTCGCCGCTTCGGGCGTGACGCTCAGCTCGGTGGCGCGCATGGGCGGCCTGAACGTCCTCAACGCCGCCCTCGTCGTCATCGGCGGCTATCTGCGGGGAGGCGTCCAACTGGGCCTGTGGACGGTGTCCCTGGCCATCCTGCTCGCCACGCCCCGGCTGGTGGACCTGGGGGAGTTCACCATCCGCTGCGGCCACTTCGTCGAGCGGCACGGCCTCATCATGATCGTGGCGTTCGGCGAGTCCGTGATCGCGATCGGCGTCGGTGTCGGCGACGCCCAGCTCACCGCGGGACGGGTCAGCGCCGCCGTCCTGATGCTCTGCGTCTGCCTCGGGCTGTGGTGGGCGTACTTCGGCCACGGGGACGACGAGCGGGGCGAGCACGCCCTGGCGCGACTGACCGCCGCTCAGCGGAACTTCGCGGCTGTGCGGATCTACAACCTCGGCCACTACGGACTGCTGCTCGGCGTCCTGCTCTTCGCCGCGGGCGTCAAGTCCGCCGTCGGGCACGCCGGCGACCACCTCGGCGACGCGCAGGCCTGGGCGCTGGCGGGCGGCATCGCGCTCTTCCTCACCGCCGATGCGGCCGACCGCCACGCCATCGGACTCCGTCCGCTGCTCCCCCGGCTCTGCGCCGCGGGCCTGCTCGCCGCCACCGTCCCGCTCGGCACCCGCCTCACGGCGCTCACCCAGGTCGGCGGCGCCGTCCTGGTACTGGCGCTGTGCTTCGGCTACGAGGAGCTGACCGCGCGCGGCGCGCCCGCACCGGCCGGCACCGTCCAGGCGTAGCGGCGCTTCTCGCGGGAGGTGGCGCCGAGCCGGTCGTAGAAGCGAATGGCGCCCTCGTTCCAGACGGGGGTGTTCCACTGCACCTCCTCGAGGCCGAGCGCCGCCGCCTCGGCCGCGACGGCGTCGATCAGCAGCCGGCCGAGGCCCAGGCCGCGGTGGTCCCCGTCGAGGAAGAGGCAGTCCATGTGCAGGTACTCGTGACCCGACCAGGTGGCGAACTCGGGGGTGCAGGTCGCGTAGCCGGCCAGGGAGCCGTCCCCGAGCTGCGCCACGAGGCAGATCAGCCGCGGTTCCGCCCGGTCGAAGAGCGCGTCGGCGAGCCGTTCCGCGAAACCCGCGGCGGGCGGGTCGGCCTCCTCGTAGACGGCGTGGGCGATGGCGAGTTCCGCGACGCGGGGCAGGTCGGACCTGGTCGCATGCCGGACGACGGGTACTGCCTGGCTCTGGATCATCAAGCCAAAATAGTGCCTGGACAGCCTCGCCGGGACCGGCCCCGGCGGCCGCGCCGTCCTGGGCGAGTCATACCGCATGATCGCCGACGGCGGCGACCGCCGTCCCAAGCGACCCGGGTCGCGCCGCGCGACGGTGCCGTCGTGGCCCGCGCCGCACGGTGGGCGGGCCCTGGTGCCCGGCCGCCCGCGAAAACGTAGGGTGCGAAGGTCCGCCGAGATCCCCCGGGGTCCCGGCAGGCCGACGGACGTGCCCGACGGAGCGGAGGAGCCGTAAGTGCTGTTCGAGGTGTGGGCGCCGAACGCGGGGCGCGTCGAGGTACTGACCGGTGACCGTACCCATCCGCTGGCGGCGGATCCGGCCCGCGCCGGCTGGTGGCGCACCGAGGCGCCGGCCGGCCGGGACGGCCGCTACGCGTACGTGCTCGACGGCGGGCCCCCGTTGCCCGATCCGCGCTCGCGCCGCCAGCCGGAAGGACCGGACGGCGCCGGCGCCGTCGTGGACCACGACGCCTTCGACTGGACGCTGCCGTGGGACGGCCGCCCGCTGCCGGGCGCGGTGCTGTACGAGCTGCACGTCGGCACGTTCACCCGCGAGGGCACCTTCGACGCCGCGATCGGGCGGCTGCCGCATCTGGCCGCGCTGGGCGTCACCCACGTGGAACTGATGCCCGTCTGCCCCTTCCCCGGCACCCACGGCTGGGGGTACGAGGGCGTCTCGCTGTGGGCCGTCCACGAGCCCTACGGGGGTCCCGACGGGCTCAAGCGGTTCGTGGACGCGGCCCACGCGCACGGCCTCGGTGTCGTCCTGGACGTGGTCCACAACCACCTCGGCCCCTCGGGCAACTATCTCCCGCCGTTCGGCCCCTACTTCACCGACCGGCACCACACACCGTGGGGCGACGCCGTCAACCTCGACGCCCCCGGCTCCGACGAGGTCCGCGCGTTCCTCATCGGCAGCGCGCTGGCCTGGCTGCGCGACTACCACCTCGACGGGCTGCGGCTGGACGCCGTCCACGCGCTCGTGGACACGCGCGCGCGGCACTTTCTGGAGGAACTGGCGGCGGCGGTCGACGGGCTGTCGGAGTCGCTGGGCCGTCCGCTGTTCCTGATCGCCGAGTCCGATCTCAACGACCCGCGCACCACGACCCCCCGCGAGGCGGGCGGCCTCGGCCTGGCCGCGCAGTGGAACGACGACCTCCACCACTGCCTGCACACCGCGCTGACCGGTGAATCCCAGGGCTACTACGCCGACTTCGCACGCGAGCCGCTGGCCGCGCTCGCCAAGACCCTGACCCGCGTCTTCTTCCACGACGGCACCTACTCGTCCTTCCGCGGCCGGTGCCACGGCCGCCCGGTGGACCGTGCGACGACCCCGGCGCACCGCTTCCTGGCCTACTCGCAGACCCATGACCAGGTCGGCAACCGCGCCACCGGCGACCGGCTCACCCCGGATCGGCTCGCCCTCGCCGCCGCGATCGTCCTCACCTCGCCCTTCACGCCGATGCTCTTCATGGGCGAGGAGTGGGGCGCGGGCACCCCCTGGCAGTTCTTCACCGATCACGACGACGCGGAACTGGGCGCGGCCATCACGCGAGGCCGCCGCCGCGAGTTCGCCGGGCACGGCTGGTCCGAGGAGGACATCCCCGACCCCCAGGACGCCGCCACCCGTCTGCGTTCCTGCCTCGACTGGTCGGAGCCGGAGCGGGAACCGCACGCCCGGCTGCTCGGCTGGTACCGCGAGCTGATCGCGCTGCGCCGGGCCGAGCCGGAGCTGTCGGGGGCCGGGCTCCTGACCCCGCCGCCCGACATCGGCATCAGCGGCGAGGTCCTGACCGTACGGCGCGGGCGCTTCCTGACCGCGGTGAACTTCTCGGACGAACCGTCGGCCGTCCCGCTCGCCGGGCCGTTCGCCGACCGGACCGCGGCCGTCTCGGTCGCCGCCGCCTGGCTCCCCGGCGACCCGCCGGGCCCCGACCGCGTGCTGCGCCTGCCCGGCCGCGCGGCCGTGATCCTGCGCAGTACGGTGGACGGGTGACCGAGTGCTACGCCGACCCCGGCGAACCCGAGCCGGCCCCCGCCCCGCCCGTCGTGCGGGACGGGCCGCGCGCCGACTGCGTGCTGTGCGGCAAGCCCACGGAGTATCCGGCCTCGCAGCCCGGTATGACGATGTGCCCGCTCTGCGAGTGGCAGGAGGCGCAGCGCACCGCCTGTTCGGGGTAGCGCCGGCTCCCGTCAGGTCGTGAGCAGCCGCGCCCGGCACTCGTCGACGTCGAAGTCGCCCTTCGGATACCGCGGGTCCATCAGCTCCAGGTGTTCCAGCAGCAGCTTGCTGACCGCCCAGTTGCGGTACCACTTGCGGTCGGCGGGGACGAGGTACCAGGGCGCGGCGTCGGTGGAGCACTTGTCCAGCGCGACCTCGTACGCCTTCTGGTAGTCGGGCCACAGGGCCCGTTCCTCGATGTCGCCGATGTTGAACTTCCAGTGCTTCTCCGGGTTGTCGAGCCGCGCCAGCAACCGGTCGCGCTGCTCGTCGTGTCCGATGTGCAGGAAGATCTTGACGATGGTGACGCCGTCGTCGACGAGCGACTGCTCGAACGCGTTGATGGTCCGGTAGCGCTTGGACCAGGTGGCGCGCGGCACCAGGTTCCTGACCCGGACGATCAGCACGTCCTCGTAGTGCGAGCGGTCGAAGATGCCGATCTCGCCGGGGTGGGGCAGCGCCCGGTGGATCCGCCAGAGGAAGGGGTGCTGCTTCTCCTCGTGCGTCGGCGCCTTGAAGGCGCGCATCCGCAGCCCGGACGGGTTGAACTGGCCGACGACGTGCTTGACCGTGCCGCCCTTGCCGGAGGTGTCCATGCCCTGCAGCACGAACAGCAGCGCGCGCGGATCGCCCGCCGTGCTCTGCGCGAAGAGCCGTTCCTGCAGTTTCGCCAGACGGACGCCCATCTCCGCGGTCTCGGCGAGCGCCTGCTTCTTGCCGGGCGGCCCACCGGGGGTGCCGCGCGAGTCGTGCGCCTTCAGCCGGACCGGTGCGCCGCCCGGTGTCACCCGTAGCAGTGAACGGAGGTCGGCGACGGGACCGACATCATCGTCGCCGCGCCCGCCGCTCTTGCCCCGCTGACCGCTCTTGCCGCGCTTCCCGTCCTTGGCCATGCTTTGATCCTGCGACGGATCAGGCGGAGGCGCCAGCTCCGGGCAGTCTGCCCCGGCCTTCGGCATGGTGGACCCCAGCGTCGCGGGCGAGCGCGGTGAGGCGGGATATGGCGCGGAAGTACTTCTTGCGGTAGCCGCCGGCCAGCATCTCCTCGCTGAAGATCCGGTCGAACGGGGTGCCGGAGGCCGCCACGGGCACCTCGCGGTCGTACAGCCGGTCGGCGAGCACCACCAGCCGCAGCGCCGTGGCCTGGTCGGTCACCGGCCGCACGCCCCGCAGGAAGACGGCGTCGACGCCGTCGCACAGCGCGCCGTAGCGGCTGGGGTGGACCCGCGCCAGGTGGTCGAGGAGCGGGCCGAAGTCGTCCAGGGAGGCGCTCGGGGTGCGGTCCGCGGCCTCGGTGACCTGCCGGTCGGACCAGGGGGCCGGGGCCTCGGGCAGCCCGCGGTGCCGGTAGTCCTGGCCGTCGATGCGCAGCGGCAGGAAACGGGAGGACAACCCCTGGATCTCCCGCATGAAGTCGGAGGCGGCGAAGCGGCCCTCGCCGAGCTTGCCGGGCAGCGTGTTGGACGTCGCGGCGAGCTTCACGCCCGCGTCGGCGAGCTTGCCGAGCAGGGAGGAGACCAGCACCGTGTCGCCCGGGTCGTCCAGCTCGAACTCGTCGATGCAGACCAGCCGGTGACCGCTCAGCGCCTGCACCGCCTGCTGGAAGCCGAGCGCCCCGACGAGGTTGGTGAGCTCCACGAACGTGCCGAACGCCTTCAGCTCGCGCGGCGCCGGGGCCGCGTGCCAGAGCGAGGCGAGCAGGTGGGTCTTGCCGACGCCGTACCCACCGTCGAGGTAGACCCCGCCGGGCCCGGCGGGGGCCGGGGCCTCGCGGCGGAACCAGCGCCGCTTGCCGCCGCCCACCGCCGTCGCCCCGCCGAGGGTCGCCGCGAAGCCGCTGAGCGTCTTCACCGCGTCCGACTGGCTGGGCTGGTCGGGATCCGGTAGGTAGTTGTCGAACCGGACGGTGTCGAAGCGCGGCGGCGGCACCATCTCGGCGACCAGCCGGTCCGCGGGCACCTGGGGCGTCCGGCCGCACAGGGTGGCCGGGCCTCCGGCGGCGGACTCGGGGCCGGTGGTCTGGGCGAGGGCGGAGACAGGGGTTGACACAACCATTCAGCCTAGTCCTCCCGGCACGCGCTACCACGCCAGTGTGGCGGACCCCACTCCCGCGGGGGCGGCGCCGGAGACCGGCGGTCCGATCGTCGCCCTGGGAAGAGGCCCGTGCCAGACTGCGGGGCATGCGCCGCCTGTATCCCGTGCCCAGTGCCCTTCCCGCCCCCAGTGCCGGTGCGAGCCCCGCCGCGCCGGGATCGCAGCCCCCGCAGGACCCGCAGGACTCGCTGACCGGGCTGGACTCGCTGGACGGGCTGGCCGACGCGTACGCGTATCCGGACCGGGCCGCCGGGCCGTGGCTGCGGGCCAACATGGTGGCATCCCTGGACGGGGCCGCGTGGCACGACGGGAAGTCGCAGGGGCTGTCCTCGGCCGCCGACCTGCGGATCTTCGGAACGCTCCGGGCGCTGGCCGACGTGGTGGTCGTCGGCGCCGGGACGGTGCGGCAGGAGGGGTACCGGCCGGCGAAGGCGCGGGAGGCGTTCGCGGCGCGGCGGGCGGCCGCCGGCCAGTCGCCCGCACCGGTGATCGCCGTCCTCAGCGCAAGCCTGGACCTGGACTTCTCCCTGCCGCTGTTCACCGCGCCGCTGGTCCCGACGATCGTCCTGACCGGCGCCACCGCGCCCCCCGAACGAGTGGCGGCCGCCACGAAGGCCGGTGCGCACGTCGTCACGGCCGGCGAGGGGGCCGGCGCCGACCCGGTGCGGGCCGTCCGCGAACTGGCGGACCTCGGGCTCACCAGGATGCTGCACGAAGGCGGTCCGCGGTTGCTGGCACAGTTCACCGCTGCCGGGGTAGTCGATGAGCTGTGTCTGACGATCGCCCCGCTCCTGACCGCGGGGGACGCCCCGCGGATCATGAACGGTCCGGGCATCACCGTGCCCGAGCGGTTCTCTCCGGCCTTGATCCTCGAAGAGGACGGATTCCTGTTCACCCGTTACACCCGCGGCTGACAATCCGCGGAATATGCCGTTCCGTTTGCTGTCGCGCGGGAACACTTACCCCACGTGCCCGGCCCGGAGTCGGGGCAGGATGGTTCTGTGCCGGCCCGGTGGCCCACGAGAAAGAAGGACGCGTCCGTGTTCACGACCGTACTCATGATCGAGAAGCCGCTCGCCCCCGCCGATGTGGAGCTTGTGACCACACTCCACGGCGACGAGCCCGTCTCCTTCGTCGTACTCATGCAGCCGCGCGGCGACCAGGACCGACTTCTGCGGGCCGTGGATGACGTCGCCCTCGGCTACCTGGACGACGCCGCCAACGAGAACGACGTGCCCGAAGGGCGGGAAGCCACCCTTCCCGCCGAGCGGGCCCTGAGCCACTCGCTCGACTCGCTGCGCGCCACGGGCGCGGAAGCGATCGGCGAGGTGGTCGAGGACCACCCGCTGGACCTGCTGAAGTCGGTCGTCGAGCAGACGCACGCCGACGAGGTGATCGTGCTCACCGCCCCGCACTTCGTGGAGGAGTTCTTCCACCGCGACTGGACGTCGCGGGCGCGCCACAAGGTGGGCGTCCCGGTACTGAAGCTCTTCGCCCAGCACGACTAAAGGGTGTTGCGAAAGTCCCGCCTGGCCCGCGACGCCCGGCCCGCACGCCTGCTGCGCTGTCGGGCTCGTCCAGGTATGTCCGGTACGAGGACGACCCTCCGCCGTGCGGTCGCCCGCACCGGACGCCGCGGACCCCGCCCTCCGGGCGGACGCCGGTATGTGTCAGACACGACCTAGCCGGCCGTGGGCCGGTGGTCAGAGCCGGCCGTCGACCATCTCCATGGAGCGGTCCGCACGGGACATCGCGGCGCGGTCGTGGGTGACCATGACCGTCGCCGTGTCGTGCTCGGCGGTGACGCGGGCCAGCAGGTCGACGATCTGCGCGCCGCGTTCGTGGTCCAGGGCGGCGGTCGGTTCGTCGACCAGAAGGACCGCCGGGCGGCCGAAGAGCGCGCGGGCGATGTTCACCCGCTGGCGCTCGCCGCCGGACAGCTGGTGCGGCCGGCGGGCGCGCTTGGCCGCGTCCAGGCCGACGGAGTCGAGCAGCGCCCCGGCCCGCTCGCGGGCCGCGCGCACCGACCCGCCGCGCAGGTGCTCCACGACGAGCAGCTGCTCCAGCGCGGTCAGCGAACCGACGAGGTTCGACTGCTGGAAGACGATGCCGATGTGCTCGCGGCGCAGCGCGGTGCGCTCCTTGCCGCTCAGCCGGCCGGTGTCCCGGCCGGCCACGACGACCTGCCCCGAGTCGGGCCGCAGCAGGGTCGCGGCCACCGCCAGGAGGCTGGACTTGCCGGATCCCGACGGCCCGGCCACCGCCAGCAGTTCACCCGCCGCGACGTCCAGGGAGACGTCGTCGAGCGCGGTCAGCCGGCGGTCGCCGTCCGGATAGGTGAGCCGGACGGATTCGAGGGTGAGGACGGTCATCGGTTGGCTCCCAGCGCGGTCAGCGGATCGACGGAGGTGATGCGGAAGATCGCGAGGGCCGAGCCGGCCAGGCCGAGCAGCACCATGACGGCGACGGGCACCGCGACGGTGGCCGGACCGACCGCGAACGGCACCGCCGACGCCGCGACCGCGCCTCCCCCGGCGCCGATCGCGCCGCCGAGCAGTGCCCCGCCGCCGAGGACGGCCAGCGCCTGCGCGAGCGCGTCGCGCACCAGATAGCCGCCGCTCGCCCCGAGGGCTTTGAGGACCGCGACGTCGGGCTTGCGCTGCACCGTCCAGACCGTGAAGAACGCGCCGGTCACCAGGGCGCTCACCGCGAACAGGAACACCTGGATCAATTGCAGGCTGAGGTGCTCGGCCTGGTAGCCGTCGATCCCCACCAGCGCGTCACCACGCCCGACGGCCCTCGTCCCCTGCGCCGCGTCGACCGCTCCGTGGTCCGCTCCCGGGTGCCGGAGGGCGAGCACGGTGGGCTGCCGCTGCCCGCTGACGCGCTGCCAGGTGGCGAGGGTGGTCCAGACGGTCGCGGCGTGCCCGTACGAGCGGGTGGCGGTGATCCCCGAGACCGTCAGCCGCTCGGTGCCGAGCCCGAGCGTCCCGCCGGGGCCGACGCCGTAGGTGTTCGCGACCGACTCGCTCACCGCGACCTGGCCGTCGCGCGGGGCGGTGCCGGAGAGCAGCGGCGGCAGCAGGTCCGCCGAGCCGCCGAAGAGGCTCACCGAGCCCGCGGCGGCAGCGCCCGAGGCCCGGGTCATCGCGACGCCGAGCGGCTGTGCCGAGCCAACCCCGAGGACGTTCGCCCAGGCGGCGGCCTGGGCGGCGCTGATCGTGCTGCTGCTGAACGACACCTCGGCGGCGGCGCCGGCCGGGGCGCCGAACACGATGTCACTCACCGGCAGCTCGTCGACGGCCGACGAGGCGTCGCGCCCGAGCCCGCCCGTCAGGCCGGACAGGAACACGACGAGCGTGGTGATGAGGGTGACGACGACGCCCATCAGGGCGAACCGCCCTTTGGCGAATCTGATGTCACGGAGTGCGACGAACACGTATCGGACCCTCCTGGATCGGCCTGCCTGCGGTCCTCCCAGGCTGTCCGGTCGGTCCGCCGCCGCCATCAGGGAGAGGAGCGGTTCCGGAATCCATCGAACGGTTGATGCCACGGCCCCACCGGGGTCGTCCGGCCGCCCGTACCCTTGGTGAATGTGAGCAACTCCGGCATATCCCTGTCCCCGAGGCGTTTCGTGGACCGCCCCGCGCCCGAGGACACCCCCGCACTGCGTCTGATGCGCGCGGCCCTGCACGGCACCTTCTTCGTGCTGCTCGCCGTGGCGCTCGGTCCCGTCGCCTTCGGCGGCGAACCGGTGGCGCTGCTGGTGCCCGGCCTGCTGCTCGGGCTGGTCTACGGCGCGGGGGTGCTGCGCGAGCGCCGGGAGCCCTCGCGGTCCTGGGTGCTGGGCTGGCTCGCGGCCGTGACCGTCCTGTGGAGCGGTCTACTGCTCGCGGACCGCGACGTCAGTTACGTCGCCTTCCCGTTGTTCTTCCTGTACCTGCACGTGCTGCCGCCGCGCTGGTCGCTGCCCGCCGTCGGCGCCGCGACCGCGCTGATCGTCTTCGTGCAGTCCCAGGGGCCGGGCGGTCTCACCGCCGCGAAGGTCATCGGGCCGTGCGCCGGAGCGGCCGTCGCCGTGCTGACCGCGTTCGGGTACGCGGCACTGTACCGCGAGGGCAGGCAGCGCCAGCGGCTGATCGACGAGTTGACCAGGACCCGGGACGAACTGGCGGCCTCCCAGCGCGAGGCGGGCGTGCTCGCCGAGCGGCAGCGGCTCGCCCGGGAGATCCACGACACGCTGGCCCAGGGGCTCTCCAGCATCGTGCTGCTGGCCCGCGCAGCCGACAGCGCGCTGCGGACCGACGGCGCGGGCGCGGGGACAGCGCGGACCCGGATCCAGGAGGCCGGACACACGGCGTCGGAGAACCTCGCCGAGGCCCGTCGCTTCGTGCGGGACCTCACGCCGCCCGCCCTGCAGGACGCCGCCCTGCCGGAGGCGCTGCGCCGCATCACGGACGGTTTCGGATCCGGCCCGCAGGCGTCCCAGGACCCCGCCCCGGCGCTCGTCTTCCGGCTGGACGGTGATCCGTACCCGCTGCCCATCGAGGTGGAGATCGCCCTGCTGCGGCTCACCCAGGAGGCGCTGGCCAACGTCGCCCGGCACGCGCGGGCCCGCAACGCCGCGGTGACGCTGGCCTTCCTCGACGGCCAGGTGACGCTGGACGTGTACGACGACGGGGTCGGCTTCACCCCGCGGGCCCCCGGCGCCCCGCGGCTTCCGGCCGGCGAGCGCGTCTCCTTCGGGCTGCACGGGATGCGCGAGCGCATCGCCGGGCTCGGCGGCACCCTGACCGTCGAGTCCGCGCCCGGCGAGGGCACGGCCGTCGCGGCGGCGCTGCCCGTGCCCGGGGCCGGTGCGGCGGCGCCGGAGCCGGGCGCACAGCCGGCGCTGGTCGCGGTGGACCGGTGATCCGCATCCTGATCGTCGACGACCACCCCGTCGTACGGCGCGGCCTGCACGCCATGGTCGACGACCTGCCGGAGCTGGAGGCGGTCGGCGAGGCCGCCGACGGCGCCGAGGCGCTGCGGCTGCTGGCCGACGGGGCCGTACCGCGCCCCGACGTGGTCCTGATGGATCTGCAGATGGGCGCGGGCATGCACGGGGTGGAGGCCACCCGGCGGATCACCGCGCTGCCGGACCCGCCCGCCGTCCTCATCCTGACCACGTACAGCACCGACGCCGACATCCTGGCGGCCGTCGAGGCGGGCGCCACCGGCTATCTGCTCAAGGACGCGCCTCCGGAGGAGGTCGCCGCCGCCGTCCGCTGCGCCGCGCGGGGCGAGACCGTCCTGGCGCCGCCGGTCGCCGCCCGGCTGCTGGGAAGGGTCCGCGCGGGGCGGCCCACCCTGTCGCCGCGCGAAGGCGAGATCCTGCAGCTGCTCGCCGAGGGGCTGGCCAACAAGCAGATCTCCCGCCGGCTGTTCATCAGCGAGGCCACCGTCAAGACCCACCTGGTGCACATCTACGACAAGCTGGACGTCGAAAGCCGCACGGGCGCCATCGCCGCCGGCCTCAGCAGCGGCCTGATCCGGGCCTCCTGAGCGGACGGGTCTCCGGTGCTGACGGCGCTGCGCCGGGCGGGCGACGGGAAGTGCGAGAATCGGGACCGCAGGCAAGCCGTTCGCAACGTCCCGGGAGATCCACGTATGAGCCCCACCATTCCCTCCACGATGGACCGACCGCACTTCATCGGCATCGGCGGAGCCGGAATGTCGGGGATCGCCAAGATCCTCGCGCAGCGCGGCGCCCAGGTCACGGGCAGCGACGCGAAGGACTCCGAGACGGCCGAGGCGCTGCGGGCCCTCGGGGTCGCGGTGCGCATCGGCCACGACGCCCGACACCTGGCCGCCGACACCACCTGCGTGGTCGTCTCCAGCGCCATCCGCGCGGAGAACCCGGAGCTGGCCGCCGCCGCCGAGCGCGGCATCCCGGTCGTGCACCGCTCCGACGCGCTCGCCGCGCTGATGGACGGCACCCGCCCGATCGCGGTGGCCGGCACCCACGGCAAGACCACCACCACCTCGATGCTCGCGGTCAGCCTCTCCGCGCTCGGCCTGGACCCGTCGTACGCCATCGGCGGCGACCTGGACGCGCCGGGCTCCAACGCCCACCACGGCGGTGGCGAGATCTTCGTCGCGGAGGCGGACGAAAGCGACCGCAGCTTCCACAAGTACGCCCCCGAGGTCGCGATCATCCTCAACGTCGAGTTGGACCACCACGCCAACTACGCGTCGATGGACGAGATCTACGACTCCTTCGAGACGTTCGTGGGCCGGATCCGTCCCGGCGGCACGCTCGTCATCTCCGCCGACCAGGCGGGCGCCGTCGAGCTGACGTCGCGGGTCCGCGACATCGGCGAGCTGAACATCGTCACCGTCGGCGAGTCCGCGGACGCCGACCTGCGCATCACCAAGATCAATCAGCGGGGCCTGACGAGCGAGGTCACCGTCCTGCTCGACGGGCGGATGCTGACCTTCACCGTCTCCGTGCCCGGCCGGCACTACGCGCACAACGCGGTGGCCGCGCTCGCCGCCGGCATCGCGCTCGGCACCCCCGCGCGCAACCTGGCCTCGGCGCTCGCCAAGTACACCGGTGTCCGGCGCCGTCTCCAGCTGAAGGGCGAGGCGGCCGGTGTCCAGGTGATCGACTCCTACGCCCACCACCCCACCGAGATGACCGCCGACCTGGAGGCCATCAGGGGGGCGGCCGGGGGCTCCCGCGTGCTGGTGGTCTTCCAGCCGCACCTGTTCAGCCGCACCCGCGAGCTGGGCGTCGAGATGGGGCAGGCGCTGGCGCTGGCCGACGCCTCCGTGGTGCTGGACATCTACCCGGCCCGCGAGGACCCGATCCCCGGTGTCACCAGCACCCTGATCATCGACGCGGCCACCGCCGCGGGCGCCGACGTGACGGCCGAGCACAGCAAGGACGCGATCCCGGACGTGATCGCCGGAATGGCCAAGCCCGGCGACCTTGTTCTCACTATGGGCGCGGGCGACGTGACCGACCTCGGTCCGCTCATCCTGTCCCGCCTGGAGAGCCAGAACTGAGGAGCAACGGCATGCCGTACGAAGTCGAGAAGACCGACGAGCAGTGGCGCGAGGAGCTGTCCCCGCAGGAGTACGCGGTCCTGCGCGAGGCCGGCACCGAGCGGCCCTTCGTCGGCGAGTACACCGACACCAAGACCACCGGTGTCTACTCCTGCCGCGCCTGCGGCGCCGAGCTCTTCCGCTCGGACACGAAGTTCGAGTCGCACTGCGGCTGGCCGTCCTTCTACGACCCGGCGGACTCCGCGGCCGTCGAACTGATCGAGGACCGCAGCATGGGCGCGGTGCGCACCGAGGTCCGCTGTGCGACGTGCGGCTCCCACCTCGGCCACGTCTTCGAGGGCGAGGGCTACGGCACACCCACCGACCAGCGCTACTGCATCAACTCGATCTCCCTGAAGCTGGCTCCGCAGGAGTAGGCCCGCAGGAGTGATCTCGCGGCTCGGGCCGCGCAGCACCTGGTACCGCAAGGGCTGTGCGGCCCGGCCCGTGGCGTGGTTCGACCCGGGCGGGCAAGGCTTCAGGCACCTCACATCACGGCGCCTCGCAATGGCCACGTCAAGTCCAGCCTGCGCGGCGATGAAGTACCCATGACGACCCTGGAATCCTTCACCACCGCCGTCCCCGACCCCTCCCCCACCTCTCCCGGCGCCGCGTGCCCCCGCTACTCCGTCTCACTGGCCCGGAACGCGGCGGACGTCCGGGCCGCGCAGCGCCTGCGCCACCAGGTGTTCGCCGGTGAGATGGGAGCGCTGCTCGACTCCCCCGAACCCGGCTGGGACATCGACGCCTTCGACGCCCACTGCGACCACCTCATCGTCCGCGAGGACACCACCGGCACGGTCGTCGGCACCTACCGGCTGCTGCCGCCGGAGCGCGCCGCCGCGGCCGGCCGGTTGTACGCGGAGAGCGAGTTCGACCTCTCCCGGCACGCGGCGATCCGCGGCGACCTGGTCGAGGTCGGCCGGTCCTGCGTCCACCCCGACCACCGCGACGGAGCGGTGATCAGCCTGATGTGGGCGGGCATCGCCCGCTACCTGGTGCGCACCGGCCACAACTGGCTGGCCGGCTGCTGCTCGGTGCCCCTCGCCGACGGCGGGACGGCCGCCGCCGGGGTCTGGGACACCGTGCGGGCGCACAACCTGTCGCCCGAGGAGTACCGGGTGCGGCCGCTGCGCGCCTGGGACCCGACGGGCATCGAACGTCCACGTCCCGGCGGCCGCAACGCCCTCCCGCCGCTGCTGCGCGGCTACCTGCGGCTCGGCGCCTGGATCTGCGGGGAACCCGCCCACGACCCGGACTTCGGCGTCGCCGACCTGTACGTCCTGCTGTCGCTGCGCCGGACCGACCCGCGCTACCTGCGGCACTTCCTCTCGCTCGCCCCCGCGCAATGAGGCTCCTGACGCGGCCGGCGCCCGCAGCGCCGGAGGTGCGCCGTCCGGCAGGTGTCCCGCACTGGCTGCCGAGCGCGCCCTGCACCCCCGGGCACTGCCTGGCCGGGACCCATGCGGAGGTCGGCCTGCCCCGCCGGGTGGCGCGCTGCGCGACGGGGATCGCGGTGGTGGCTGTCGGGCTCGCCCTGGCGCCGCTGGTGCGCTGCTGCCGTCCCGCGCTGCGGGGCCGGCTCACCCGCGCCTGGGCGCGGGCGGTGCCCGCCGCCTTCGGGGTGCGGGTCCGGATCCGGGTGTCCGGTGCGGCGGGGCGCCTTCCCACGGGCGGTGTGCTGGTGGTGGCCAACCACATCTCCTGGCTGGACATCCCGCTGGTCGCCGCCGTCCGCCCGGCCCGGATGCTGGCGAAAAGCGAGGTCGCGTCCTGGCCCGTGCTGGGCGCCCTGGTGTCCCGCGGCGGCACCCTGTTCATCGAACGCGACCGGCTGCGGTCCCTGCCCGCCACGGTCGCCCGGATCGCCTCGGTGCTGCGCGCGGGCGGCCCGGTCGTGGTCTTCCCCGAGGGCAGCACCTGGTGCGGCCGGCGGCACGGCCGCTTCCGGCCCGCCGTGTTCCAGGCAGCGCTGGACGCGGGTGTCGCGGTGCAGCCGGTACTGATCCGGTACCGCCTCCAGGGCGCGGATCCGGCCACGGCGGCCGCGTTCGTCGGCGAGGACACGCTGCTGGCCTCGCTGCTGCGGGTGACGGCCGCCCGCGGCCTCGTCGCGGAGGTCACCGTCCTGCCGCCGATCCCGTCCGGTGCCCACCCCGACCGCCGCTCGCTGGCACGGGCGGCCCAGCGGGCGGTCACCGGGCCGCCGAGCGGTCCGCAGGACCGGCACGGACCCGGCCCGCAGGATCGGGGCGTCAGCGGCGTGAACTGAGCGCGCAGGCGACCGCGGTCGCCGCGGCGGCCCCTGCCGCCGCGAGGCACAGGGGCAGCAGCGGAAGCGCGACCGCTCCGGTCTGCGAGCCGCTGACCAGCCCTGATACGGCGGCGTTGGCGGGCGAGCCGCCCACGACCAGCACCAGCAGGGCACTCAGCCCGGAGACCGGGATCGCCCAGCCCGCACGGCGCAGCACCGGCGGATTGGTGAGCGCGCCGACCGCGGTGCCGAGCAGTGCGGAGACGAGCGCGGCCAGCAGCCCGGCGGTGATCGCCGGGCCGAGCGGGACCGCGTGCCGGTGATCGGCGGTGCGCGCGTCGCTGATCACCGCGACGACGGCCACCCCGGCGGCGCCGAGGAGACCGGCCGCGAACAGCGCCGTCAGCACGCTCGACAGGTGCACCCGACCCGGTCCGGCCGCCGCGGCGGCGCAAGCGCGCGCGGCGGGCGGCTCGTTGGTGACGCACACCCGCACCAGCCAGGCGGCGACGGGCGGCATTCCGGCGGCCGCGAAGGCCAGCGAGTCGAGCAGCGGCTGTCCCGACGACACCCCGATGGCCATGATCACGCCGTACAGCAGCACGGGCGGCAGCCACCGCTGGGAGCGGACCAGCAGCGCGGCCTGGTAGCGGACGAGGGCGGTCATCCGGTGCCTCCCCGGGTTTCGGCGGGGCCGGGGCCGGCTTCCGGGACCGGCTCGGGCCGGACGGCTCGGACGTGCCAGGGCGGTTCCGCGGTGAGCAGGGCGCGCAGCACCGCGTCGGACTCGGGGGCCGGGACGGTGATCCGGACGTGTCCGGGTCCGGCGGGCCGGTGGCGGGCCGAGCCGGGGAGAGCGGGTGGTTCGCCGGGGCCCGACGCCTCCACGACCACCCGGGGGACGTCCGTGTCCCCGTCCGACGCGGCGACGGCGGTGAGCCGGCCGGCCGCGAAGCGGTGGACGGCGGCCGGTTCGTGCGCGAGCCGCCGCGGATCGTGGTCGACGAAGACGACGGCGCCGCCCGCCGCGACGCGCTCGCGCACCGCCTCGTCGAGGACCGTCCGGGCCGCCTCGTCCAGACCCGTCCACGCCTCGTCCAGGACCAGCAGCCGCGGTTCCGCGAGCAGGGCCTGGACGACCGCGATCTTCTGCGCGGTGCCCTTGGACAACTCGTCCATCGGGGTGCGGGCGTGGCCGGCCGCCCCGAACCGCTCCAGCCACTCCCCCGCGCGCTCGGCGGCCGCGGCGCGGCGCAGTCCGTGGACGGCGCCGAGGTGGACGAGGTAGCCGTGGGCGTCGAACGGCAGCGCCGGGGGGAAGCGTTCGGGCACGTACGCCGTCGCCGGGCGGCCGGTGATGCGCCCGGCGGACGGCCGGTCGACGCCCGCGAGGATGCGCAGCAGCGTCGACTTCCCGCTGCCGTTGGCGCCCTGGATGCGCAGCAGCGTGCCCGGCGGCACGTGGAGGTCCACATCGCGCAGGACCCAGGGACCGCCGAAGCCGTAGCGCCGGCCCACGCCCTCCAGCCTCATGTCAGTGGGCGGCCGGCTGGACGGGCTTGGCCTCGCTCGGCCGGACGATGACGAACCCGTCGCCCTGCAGCATGAGCTGCACCGCTTCCCCGGACCCGCCGCGCAGCATCGAGCCGAAGCTCTGCGAGCGGTGCACGGAGGTCTCCAGGTGGGCGCTCCAGCCGACGACCGCGTCGGTGTCGACGTAGACCGGCGACTGCGGGCTGACGGGGATGATGATGGGGTTGCCCTCGCAGATCACACCCAGCCGGCCGTGGCCGGTGAACACGCTGTTGAAGAGGCCGCCGCCGACCATCCCCGCGCCCTTCACGACCTTGATCTCGTACTCGAGCGTGGTGTCGAAGCAGAGCACGTTACGGCCGTTGATCGTGATGGCGTCGCCCTGGTCCAGGCTGATGACGAAGCAGTTGGCCGCCTCGTGCGCGAACCACGCCTCGCCCTGGCCGCGCACGGACATCAGGGCCAGGCCCTCGCCGGTGAAGGCGCGCTTGAGGAACTTGCCGACGCCCTGGCCCTTCACCTCGAACTGGAGGTTGCCGCGGAAGGCGATCATCGCGCCCTGGCGGGCGTAACACTCGCCGTTGACGGCGTACTTGATGGACTTGGCGTTCTCCAGGGTCATACCGGGCTCGGTGGCCGGCTTCGTCATGTTCTCGGGAGCGAAAAGGTCACTGTTCATGATCGCCATCCTCGCCCGCCGGAGCCGTGTCCGCCAAGGCCCCGGCGCCCCACCACCTCAGAACTCCGCCTCGGAACTTCGCCTCGGAACTTCGCCTCAGGATGTCGCTTCAGGACGTTGTCCATCCATCGCGTCAGGACGCAGCCGCGGGGCTGCCGTCCGCCAGGAAGCGGTGCAGCCGGCGCGGTGGAACGAGGGCCGGCAGCAGCAGCGTCCACATGTCCGAGGTACGCCGGGTCAGATCCTGCCGCCCGGTGAGCACCTCCGACGTGAGCTGGAGCCCCGTCCAGCACCCGACGACGAACTGCGCGACCGAGTCCACGTCGACCTCGGGCTTGACGTCCCCCCTGCCCTGCGCCTGCGCGAGGCAGTTGCGGAAGAGGTCGATCCAGGTGACGTACGGAGCGGGGTTGGCGCCGCCCAGCGTGCTCTGTTCGATCACCAACCGGATCCCGGCGCGCACCCGTTCGTTCTCCTGCAGGCTCTTCGCCATGCTGTGGAGCACGTCGATCACCGTCTGCACACCGGGTCGCTCAACGTTCTGGAACGGGCTCCACACGGCGAACTGCTCGGCGACGATTGCCTCGCGCAGGGCTTCCTTCGAGGCGAAGTGGAAGTAGAGCGCGCCCTTCGTCACCCCCGCCTCCTTGACGATGTCGTTCAGACTCGTCCCCCGGAAGCCCGTGGCGTCGAAAGCCCTGGCCGCACCGTCAAGGATCGCCTCCCTGGTGACCTCCGCGCGTTCCTGTCGGGCCATCACAACCTCCGTGGATCAAGAGCGGCACGCCATCCGATCTTCCATGATGCCCGCCCGCGACCCCGGGTTCCACCTCCGTCAAGGATTCCCCTCTTCCATACAAAACCAACCGCCTGGTATTGTTTTACCTCCAGACCAGTCCAACGCCGAGCACATGCCCGCTATTTGCCCTGTTCAACGTACGTACAGGAGTTCAGATGCGCATGCCTTCACAACCGGTCGACCGGAATCTTCTGACCGTGTCCCGCTCGCGCGGGTCAGCGCTCGGCGTCCCTGCGCGATGTGACCGATGATCGCCGGGCACCGGGCACCGAACATCGACAGAGAGGGTCACGGACGTGGCTGACAGGATCCGCGTCGGAGTCGTCGGAGCGCACGCGAGCCGGGGGTGGGCGCGGGCGGTCCATCTGCCGGCCCTCGCCGCGCACCCGGAGTACGAGGTCACCGCGGTCGCCGGCACCAGCCCGGCGTCCGCCCGGGCCGCGGCCGACGCGTGGGGCGCGGAGCACGCCTTCGACGACGCCGAGCAGTTGATGGCGCACCCGGACGTCGACCTGGTCACCGTCGCCGTCCAGCTGCCGCGGCGCGACGGGCTCATCGAGGCGGCGATCGCGGCCGGCAAGCACGTCTACAGCGAGTGGCCGCTGGCCCTGACGGCGGAGGTCGCGGACCGCTTCCGCGACCTCGCCGACCGCGCCGGGGTGCGGCACGCGGTCGGCCTGCAGAGCCGGCACCATCCCGCGGTCCGCTACCTGCGCGACCTCGTGGCCGAGGGGCGGGTGGGCGAGGTGATGTCCACCTCGCTGACGTACTCGCTCGGCTCGCCGGAGATCTGGTCGCAGCGGTACGCGGCGCTGTTCGACCGGACGAAGGGGGTGAACCACCTGGCCGTCGTCGGCGGGCACTCGATGGACATGTTCCGGTACGCGGTGGGCGACTTCGGCAGCCTGTCGGCGACGCTCGCCACCCGTATCAACCGGGTCACCCTGGAGGAGACCGGCGAACAGCTCGAGGTCACCTCTCCGGACCAGATCGTGGTGAACGGCCTGCTGGAATCCGGGGCCGCCGCGTCCGTGCACATCATGACCGGCGGCCCGCGGGGCGCCGGCTTCCGCTTCGAGGTGCACGGCCGCGCCGGGCGGCTCGTCATGCGCTCCACGGACGACAACCTGGTCGGCCCGGAGTTCACCCTCACGCTCACCGAGGGCCAGGAGGGGCCGAAGGCGCTGGCCGTACCGGCGTTGTACCGCCCGCTCCTGCCGGACGCCGCACCCGCGGTGCGCAACGTCCACCAGGTCTACACGGACCTGGCGCGCTCCATCAGGACGGGCGAACCGGCCGAGCCCGACTTCGGCACCGCGGCCCGGATGCACCGGGTCCTGGACGCCATCCGGCTGTCCGCGACGACCGGCGAACGCCGGCACCTGTCCTGAGCGGACGGGAGGACCGGACGCCACCTCGTCGGGCCGCCTCCGGAGAACGGAGGCGGCCCGGCGGCCCCTTCAGTACGAGTCGGCCACCGCGACCGCCGCCGCGCGGTTCTCCGCCACTGCCACGTCGGCGATGGTCCAGCCCGCCGGTCCGGCCGCGGGAGCCTCGCCGGTCCCCACGTAGTCCTGTGAGGGGTCGCGGCCGAGACCGATGCCCAGCCCCTTGAGGTACGCCTCCTTCCGCACCCACGCCCGTGCGAACGCCGCGGGCCGCTCCGGCGGTTCCAGGGCTTCCAGTTCGGCGATCTCCGCCCGGTGCAGCACGGCGGCGATGTCCGCGACCGCGTCGGCCGACGGGACGGTCTCCACGTCCACGCCCACCGGAGTCGCGGCGAACGCCAGCAGGGCGACACTCCCGCTGTGCGACAGCGAGAAGTGCACACCGCCGCCCTCCACGGCCGGACGGCCGTGCGGCCCACCGCACCCCGGGCAGTCCTCCCGCACCAGCGTCACGTCCCGCGGCGCTCTGCCGAGGTGGGCCCCGAGCAGCAGCCGCAGTCCCACGTGCGCGGCCCGGTAGCAGTCCCGGTCGGCGTCGGTGCGGAAGGCCGCGGCTCTGCGCAGCTCCTCCGGATCGAGGACGTCGGACGCCGACCGGGCCGCGAATGCGGCGTGCCGGGCCGCGTCCACCAGCCACAGCCGCGGCGGGTCGCCGGGAGCGGGAAGCGTCATCGGCGCGACGGATGCCACCGGGTCGAGCTCACTGGGAACGCGTGTCGCGGCCGTATTCACCGGCTCATGCTAGATCGTCGGCGATTCCCGACCGGGTGGATCCGGCCGCGGGAAACGACGGCGGGCGAACGCGTCCCGGACCGGGCACGGTGGCAGACTGTGGCCGTGACCAGCATCGACCGCGACGCCGCGCCCCAGTTCGTCCTCCCGCTCGTCGTCCGCATCGAGAAGGACGACCCGCCGGCGCGTACCGACGCGCTGGAGACCGCGGCGCGTGCCGTGCTCGCCCTGCTGTCCGACGAGCGGTCGGCGGGCGACGGCGAATGGGCCGAGGCGGTACGGGACTGGCAGGACGCCCGGATCCGCAAGGTCGTGCGGCGGGCGCGCGGCGCGGAGTGGCGCCGGGCGGGCTACCTGCCGAACATCGCCGTGACCGGCCTGGAGGCCGAAGTACGGGTCTATCCGCCGGTCCCGCTGGACGGTTGGCCCAAAGTGCTGGCGAAACTCCAGGTGTCCGGCACCGAACTGGACGATCCGCAACCCCCGCCGCCGGCCGAGGACGGGCTGCCGGTGCTGTGGATGAACCCGGAGCTCGACATGTCCGCGGGCAAGGCCATGGCCCAGGCGGGCCACGGCGCACAGCTCGCCTGGTGGGAACTGACGGACGCCGAGCGCACCGCGTGGCGCGACGCCGGGTTCCCGCTCGCGGTCCGCACCTCCGCGCCCGCCGACTGGTCCGCGCTCACCGGTTCCGGCCTTCCCGTGGTGCGCGACGCCGGTTTCACCGAGATCGTCCCCGGCTCCTGCACCGTCGTCTCGGACTTCCGCCCGCTGCGCCGCACCGCCGGCGCGTAGCGCCGGGACGGGCGCCGAATCCGCCGTATGGCATGGCAACCTCAAATCAAGCTCTGAACCGGCCGCCCGCAGGGTTCGCCCGGTCCCGGCGGGGCCATCACCCCGGCACGGCGTGTGAAAAGACGCGGAGGGGGACGGCATGAAGGACTTGGGTACGGGTATCGGCTGGCGACCGGAGATCGCGGACGCGATCGCGGAACTGCCCGGGGTCGACTGGGTGGAGGTCGTCTCGGAGAACCTCTGCGCCGACCACCTCCCGGAGCCGCTGCGGAGGCTGCGGGAGCGCGGTACGACGGTGATCCCGCACGGGGTCTCGCTGGGCCTCGGCGGCGCGGAGCGCCCGGACCCCGGCCGGCTGGCGGCGCTCGCGACGCGGATCGGGCTGCTGGGAGCGCCCCTGGCCAGCGAGCACATCGCATTCGTGCGGGCCGGCGGGCCGCTGACCGGCTCGCCCCGGCTGGAGGCCGGCCACCTGCTCCCGGTACCCCGCACGCGCGACGCCCTCGACGTGCTCTGCGCGAACGTCCGCATTGCGCAGGACGCGCTGCCCGTGCCGCTCGCGCTGGAGAACATCGCGCCACTGCTCGGCTGGCCCGACGAGGAGTTCAGCGAGGGCGAGTTCCTGTACGAGCTGGTGGAGCGCACCGGCGTACGGCTGCTCGTCGACGTCGCCAACCTGCACACCAACCACGTGAACCGGGGCGAGGACCCGGTCGCGGTGCTCGACGAACTGCCGCTGGAGGCCATCGCCTACGTGCACGTGGCGGGCGGCGTCGAGAAGGACGGTGTCTGGCACGACACGCACGCCCACCCGGTGACGCGGCCGGTGCTGGACGTGCTCGCGGCACTGCGCGAGCGGATCAGCCCGCCGGGCGTCCTGCTGGAGCGGGACGACGACTTCCCGTCCGCGGCCCCGGACTGGCCGCGGAACTCACGGCGATCCGCGCGGTGGGTTCCGAGCGGCCCAGGGAGGCGCACTGTGTCTGACGCCGGCCGCGCCACGGGCGCCACCGACACGACGGGTACCGGCTTCAGCGCCGGTCCGGACGACACCGCCGCCCGGCAGCGCCTCGCGCTCGCGCAGACGGCGCTGCTGTCCGCGCTGGTGGCGGGCACCCCCGTCCCGGAGGGCTTCGACCGGGGCCGGATCCGTGTCCAGTCACGGGCGCTGGCGGCCAAGCGCGCCGACGTGACCGCCAAGGTGGCCCCGGAACTACCGGAGATCCTCGGTGACCGCTACCGGCCCGCCTTCCTGCGGTACGCGGCCGCTCATCAGTTGGAGGGCGGCTACCGCCTCGACGCGCTGCGTTTCGCCGAACACGTGCTGGAGGACTGCGCGTCCGGCGACGAGGCCACCCGGCGGCGACTGGACGACTGGTGGCGGGAGCGCTCGGGTCCGGCCCCGCTGTCCGCAACCGCCCCGTCCGACCGCCCCGCACGGCTCGGCCGGCTCGGGCGGCTCCTGGGCGCGGCGCGCACCGCGCTGCCGGGGCGGTGCCCGCGATGACCGTCATGACCGCCCTCACGCTCATCGTGTACCTGCTGATCGCCGCCACGTCCGCGTACCTCGTCGGGGAGATGATCCGGGCCCGGCGCTTCACCCGCCCGTACCACGGCGAGGCGCCCCGGGATCCGCTGGAGACCGCTTTCCTGGCCGGCGGGCCCGGCCGGGTCGCGGACACGGTGATCGCGGCGATGCACGGGGACGGCCGGATCACCGTGACCACTCCCGGGCAGCTGACCGTCATCCGGCCGGTCGCCCAGAACCCGGTCGAGGTCGCCCTGTTGGAGGCCTGCGGCGCCGAGTGGGGCGGCGGTCTGCGCCAGGTCCGTACGGCGGTGCTGATCGGGCCCGCGGTGCAGTCGATCGGCGACCGGCTCGCCCGCCGCGGCCTGTTCTTCCAGCCCGAGGTGCACAGCCGGTGGCAGCGGGTGTCGACGCTGCACAAGACCGTCTGGTTCCTGCTGCTGTTCCTGTCGCTGGCGGAGGTGATGCCGCACCTGCTCGTCGGCTCGGGCCTGCCGCTGGTCCTCCGGGTGCTGCCGGTGCTCGCCGTCGGGCTCCTCGTCCTCCTGACGTGCTCGGCGCCACGCGGCCGGCTCACTCCGGCCGGCCGGCGGGTGCTGCACGGGCTGCGCGTCAGCCACCGCCCGCTGCGAACCCCCCGTCCCGCGGCCGCCACCTCCGACCCCGTGCTGCTGTTCGCGCTGGCCGGTGCCGCCGTGCTCCACGACGACGTGCTGCGGGGCCAGTTGGCGCAGTCCTCCGAGCCGACGTCCGAGCCGGGCGCGTGGGGCGACGCCGCGGGCGCCTGGGCCGGCGGGGGCGCCGGCTGCGGGGGCTCGGCGTCGAGCTGCGGCGGCTCGGGGTCCAGTTGCGGTTCGAGCTCGGGGTCCAGTTGCGGTTCGAGCTCCGGGGTCCAGCTGCGGTTCGAGCTCCGGGTCCAGCTGCGGTTCGAGCTCCGGGTCCAGCTGCGGTTAAAGTTCCGGGTCCAGCTGCGGCAGCAGCAGTTCGTAGGAATTCCCGGCGGAGTGTTCCTACCGTCGAGTACAAAGCAGCTATGTGGATGCTCTTCCTTCTCGTCGGTTGTGTCGCCGCCGTCGTCTCCTGCGCCCGGCTGTGCCGGGCCGCGATCGCCGCGGGCGCCCTGCCCGCGACCGTGCCCGGCGGTCCGCCTCCGGTGGCCGAACTCGGGCTGTACGAGACCGCGTTCCTGTGCGGCGGACCCCGACGGGTCACCGATCTGACGCTGGTCTCGATGGCGGGCGAGCGGCGGCTGCTGCTCGCGCACACCGGGTGGGCGACAGTGGTCGACGCCGAGGGCCGCGACGATCTCGAACGGTCGCTGATCGCCTCGATCGGACCGGCCGGCCAGTCGCCGGTCGCCGCGATACGGGTGGCGCACGCGGCGGCGGGCGCCATCCGCGCCCTGGGGGAACGGCTCGCGGGCGACGGTCTCGCGGTGCCCGCGGCGGCCCGGGAGAGCGTCACCGCCGGGATCCGGCAGGTCCGCGGCGCCATCGTCCTGAACCTGCTGATGGCCGGCGCGGCCATGGTCCTGTCCGCCGGCGGCCAGACCGACGGCGGCCGGGCACCGGCCTGGTTCACGCTGCCGCTGCTGCTGACCACCGGCTGCTGGATCATCGCCCGGGTGGAGGTCCACCCGTACACCCGCTGGGCCTCCCCCGCAGGACAGGACGCCCTGCGCGCCGTTCCCGACGGCCCCGGCCCGCTCGTCGCGCTGGCGGTACGCGGTCCGGGCGCGCTGCGCGACCCCGCGCAGCGCGCGGCCCTCTCCTGACGGGGCCGGACCGGCCGGAAACGCCCGGCGGGAGTGGTCGGGGCCGACACCCGCCGGTTGTCCTTTACTTCACCCACCACCGCCCCAAGGATCCCTTGTGTCATGCCCTGACAGGAGAGGATCCTTTGTGCGATCGATCGCGCTGTACGGCGTCGCAGGCACCCTGGCGCTGAGCACCCTGGCCTTCACTCCCCCTGGATCGGCGGCCCAGGACCCGTCGCACGGCGACCGGGTGGCCGAGGCGCGCGGCGCGGCCGTCGCCGCCGAGCGCGCCGGCCGGGCCGGGGTGGCGTTCGGCCCGTGTGCCAAGGCGACCCGGCTGCCCGCCTCCGTCCGGTGCGGCACCGTGTCCGTCCCGCTGGACTACGCCCGGCCGGACGGCGAAACGCTGGACCTGGTCGTCAGTCGGGTCGCCGCCACCGGACCGGCCGGCGAACGCCAGGGCGCCCTGCTCTACAACCCGGGCGGGCCCGGCGGCTCGGGGCTGTACTTCCCGCTCTTCAGCGTCGCGAAGGTCGAGGAGTACGCCAAGATCGCCCGCGCCTACGACTTCGTGGGCTTCGATCCGCGCGGGGTCGGCCGGTCGGCGCCCATCTCGTGCGAGACCCCCGCGGACTTCTCGAAGGCGCCCACCCGCGACCCGCGGCCGACGGGCGAGCGCGACAAGCGGGACCGGATCGCGGACGCGAAGGCGTACGCCGAAGGCTGCCAGCGCCGGTCGGGACACCTGCTGCCCTACCTCACGACGCTCAACAGCGCCCGCGACATCGACGTCATCCGCGCCGCGCTCGGCGAGCGCGGACTCACCTTCTACGGCGCCTCCTACGGCACCTACCTCGGCGCGGTGTACGCGACGCTCTTCCCCGGGCACGTGCGCCGCATGGTCCTCGACAGCGTCGTCGATCCCGATTCGCGGCAGATCTGGTACCGGGCCAACCTGACGCAGTCCGCCGCCTTCGAGGCCCGCTGGGCCGACTGGCGCGACTGGGTGGCCCGGCACGACGCGGCGTACCACCTGGGCACCGACCGGGGGCAGGTGCAGGACGCCTACGACTCGGTGCGGACGCGGCTGGCGGTGCGGCCGGCCGGCGGGGTGGTCGGCCCCGGCCAGTTGCAGAGCACCTACCTCGGTGCCGGGTACTACGACAGCACGTGGCCGGAGCTGGCCACCGTCCTGTCCGCCTACGTGCACGGCGACCCGGAGCCGCTGATCGCGGCGGCCACCCCGAATCCGGCCGGGGCCGTCGAGGGCGAGAACGGCAACGCCGTGTACACGGCCGTCGAGTGCGCCGACTCCCCCTGGCCGCGCGACTGGTTCACCTGGAACCGCGACAACACCGAGCTGGCCCGCACCGCGCCCTTCGAGACCTGGGACAACGCCTGGATGAACCTGCCGTGCGCCTTCTGGAAGGGGCCGCACCGGCACCCTCTGGAGGTGGGCGCGTTCGGCCGTGCGCTGCCGCCCGTACTGCTCGTCTCCGCCGAGCGCGACGCCGCGACCCCGCACCGGGGCGCCGTCGAACTCCAGCGCCGGCTGCCCGGCTCGGTGCTCCTCACCGAGCGGCGCTCCGGCTCGCACGGTGTCGTCTATGGTCCCAACACCTGTGTCAACGAGCGCGTCGACGCGTACCTCCTGCGCGGCGAAACGGGAACGGACCGCACGCCCACGTGCGGTCCGCATCCCGAGCCCAAGCCGTAGCGCCCGGGGCCTTACGCCAGGCCGGCCACCAGCTCGCCGATCTCCTTGCGCCGCCCGGTGTAGAACGGCACCTCCTCGCGTACGTGCATCCGTGCCTCGGACGCCCGGAGGTGCCGCATCAGGTCGACGATCCGGTGCAGTTCGTCCGCCTCGAAGGCGAGGATCCACTCGTAGTCGCCGAGCGTGAAGGACGGGACCGTGTTGGCCCGCACGTCCGGGAAACCGCGCGCCATCTTGCCGTGGTCGGCGAGCATCCGGCGGCGGTCCTCGTCGGGCAGCAGATACCAGTCGTAGGAGCGCACGAACGGGTAGACGCTGACGTAGTTGCGCACGGTCTCGTCGGCGATGAACGCCGGGACGTGCGACTTGTTGAACTCCGCCGGGCGGTGCAGCGCCATGTTCGACCACACCGGGACCAGCGCGCGGCCGAGCCTGGTGCGGCGGAAGAGGTTGTAGGCCTCCTGCAGCGCGTCCGAGGTCTCCGCGTGCCACCAGATCATGAGGTCGGCGTCCGCCCGCAGCCCCGACACGTCGTACGTGCCGCGCACCGTGACGTCCTTCGCGGCGAGCTGCGCGAAGAGCTCCTCCACCTCGTCGGCGTATCCGGAGCGGTCCTCGGGCAGCACGTCGCGCAGCCGGAAGACGGACCAGAGGGTGTAGCGGATGATCTCGTTGAGATCCTTCGCCTTCTTGCCGGCGTTCGGGGTCCTGTCCGGGGCGTCGGGAGCAGTAGTCGAGTCAGTCATGCCGTCATTCTCCCGTGTCCCGCGCGCCGCCCGTCGCCAGGGTCGCGGCCAGCGAGGTCAGGACCTCGTCGGCGGCCTTGCGGGCGCTGGCGATACAGGCCGGAATCCCGACGCCGTCGTACACCGCGCCGCAGACCGCGAGCCCCGGCAGCTTCCCGACCTGCTCGCGGATCCTGGCGACGCGCTCGACGTGGCCGACCGGGTACTGCGGCAGTCCGCCGTCCCAGCGGGTGACGCGGGCCGCGACGGGCGCGGCGGACAGCCCGATGGCCTCGCCCAGGTCGCGCCGCGACAGGCGGACGAGGTCGGTGTCGTCCCAGGCCAGGTCCGCCTCGTCGCCGTGCCGGCCGACGGAGGTGCGCAGCACGAAGGTGTCGGGTCCCGCTTCGTCGATCCATCCCCACTTGTGCGAGGAGAAGGTGGACGCCTTGATCGTCCTGCCGTCGACCGGCGGCACCAGGAAGCCGGTGCCCTTCGGCATCCGCAGCACGTCGCGGCGCCGGAACGCCATGGTGACCAGCGCCATGCTCGCGTACTCCACCGCCGAAAGCTCCGCGGCGGCGACGGGCGACTCGGCCGCCAGCAGCCGGGCGGCGGCCGGGGCGGGCGCGGCGATCAGGACGGCGTCCGCGTCGAGCACCCGGTCGCCGACGGTGACCTGCCAGCCGCCCCGCGGTGCGCCGCAGCTCCCTGGCCGGCGCCCGGGTCTCGATGGTGACGCCCGCGGCCCGGCAGGCCTCGGCGACGGCGACCGGCAGCTGCCCGACGCCTCCGCTGATGCCCATGAAGACCGGTCCGGCCGGAGCGGCGGCCGCGCGCCGTTGGATGCCGCGGACGGCCTCGATGAGGGAGCGGCCCGACCTGGCCGCCTCGAAGAGCTGCGGCATGGCCGCGCGCAGCGAGATCTCGTACGCGTTGCCCGCGTAGACGCCGCCGAGCAGCGGCTCCACCAGCCGGTCGACGACCTCGTGGCCGAGCCGCGAGGCGACGAACTCGCCCACGGCCACGTCCTCGCCGATCCTGGTCCTCGGCAGCACGTGGTCGAGCGGCAGCCGGGCCAGGCCCGCGGGCGACAGCAGGCCGGAGGCCGCGAGCGGCCCCAGATCGCCGGGGACTCCCATGACGTGCCCCTGCGGCATCGCCCGCAGCCGGCCCCGGGTCCACACGGCGGCGCCCGCCGTGGCCGGTGGCTGCAGCCGGTCGCCGAGCCCCACCTCGCGGGCCAGTGCGACCGCTTCCGGCCGGCGCGCGAGCATCGACTCGGCGCCCAGGTCCACGGGCACGCCGGCGATCTCGTCGGCGTACAGCTTCCCGCCGAGCCGCGCGGAGCCCTCCAGCACCGTCACCCGCGCGCCGCCGCCGGCCAGGTAGTGGGCGGCGGCGAGTCCGGAGACCCCGCCGCCGACGACGATCACATGCCCTGTTCCGCGGTGTGTGTCGGTCATGCTCTCCACTGTCCCAGATTCCCGAACGAGCTCTGAACGTGACCGCTTCGGAATCACGGACCCGAAACCCCGTCCCGTCCCCGCACGTCGTAGGAGCAACACCGGTTCCACGCCGGTGAACCACGTTTGGGGGAGTCCGATGCGCCAGCCGATCAGCAGACGCCGCAGACCACGTGCGGCCCTCGCCGCCGCCGTACTCGCGGCCGCGCTCACCGTCACGGGTTGCAGCGCCGACACGTCGTCGAAGTCGTCGGACAGCGCCGCGAACAAGGCCGCCGCCCCGCGGCTGGCGGACGCGCCGTCCGCGGCGTCGGGCACCGCGAAGGGAGCCACGACCGGGACGCCGGCGCCGTCCCAGAGCTACGTGGTGCGCACCGCGACGCTCGGCGTCGAGGCGAAGGACGGCGTCGCCGCCGCCCTCACCTCGGCCCGGACCACGGTCACCGCCGCGGGCGGGTACGTCGGCAACGAGAACACCACCCGCGACAGCCAGGGCCTGGAACAGTCCAGCATCACCCTGCGGGTGCCCCCGCAGAGCTACGACAAGGTGCTCAACGATCTCGCGGGCCTCGGCAAGCTGATCGAACGCAAGGTCTCCACGGAGGACGTCACCAGCCAGGTGGTGGACGTGGAGAGCCGCATCCGCTCCCAGCAGGCGAGCCTGGCGCGGGTGCGGGAGCTGATGAGCCGGACCACGCAACTCAGTGACGTGGTCACCCTTGAGGGTGAACTCAGCACCCGGGAGGCCAATTTGGAGGCCCTCCAGGCCCAGCAGGCCTCGCTGAAGGAGCGCACGAATCTGGCGACGATCACGCTGGTCCTGTCCGAGCCGGAACACCCCGCCTCCGCGCCCGGGCCGAAGAAGGACGACGGCTTCTGGGAGTCGGTCGGCAACGCACTGGCCACCGGCTGGCACGCCTTCTACGTCACCCTGCGCGGGATCCTGGTCGTTCTCTCGGTGGCACTCCCGTTCGCGGCCGTGGGTCTCGCCGGCTGGTTCGTCTTCCGCACCGTCCGCCGCCGCCTCTTCCCCGCGCCGCACGTGGCGCGGGCGGAGGAGAGCACGGACGGCGAGTAGCGGGCCGGACCGGCTGAGCGCCTCGTGGGGCCCTGGACGATCGACACCGGTGAGCTGCGTACCTACAGGTGAGCCCGCCGCAGAACCGCGTGCGGGTGCTGGGGACTGATGAGGGGGACCATGCCGCCGAGCGACGTGGTCCCCCTACACAGTGAAGAAGTGCCGCTCAGACCTCGGTGGTGCGGTGGACGAAGTCCACGAGGCGGGTGAGGGTGTCGGGGTCCGTGCTGGGGAGGACGCCGTGGCCGAGGTTGAAGACGTGGCCGGGCAGGTCGGCCGCCGAGTCCAGCACCTCGCGGGTCTTCGTCTCGACGGCGGACGTCGGGGCGAAGAGCACCGCCGGGTCGAGGTTTCCCTGCAGCGCCTTGCCGGGGCCGACCCGGCGGGCCGCCTCGTCGAGCGGGACGCGCCAGTCGACGCCGACGACGTCGGCGCCGGCCTCGCCCATCAGCCCGAGCAGCTCACCGGTGCCGACGCCGAAGTGGATCCGCGGCACACCGTGGTCGGCGACAGCCTCGAAGACCTTCGCCGAGGACGGCATGACGTAGCGCCGGTAGTCGGCGGGCGAGAGCGCGCCGACCCAGGAGTCGAAGAGCTGGACGGCGCTGGCCCCCGCCTCGATCTGCACCTTGAGGAACGCGGTCGTGATGTCGGCGAGCCGGTCGAGCAGATCGCTCCACAGCTCGGGGTCGCCGTACATGAGCGCCTTGGTGCGCTCGTGGTTGCGGGAGGGGCCGCCCTCGACGAGGTAGCTGGCGAGGGTGAAGGGCGCGCCCGCGAAGCCGATGAGCGGGGTCTCGCCCAGCTCGGCGGTGAGCATCCCGATGGCCTCGGTCACGTACAGGACGTCGTCCGGCTCGAGCACCCGCAGCCGGTCGAGGTCGGCGCGGGTGCGGATCGGCTGCTCGACGACCGGGCCGACGCCGGGCTTGATGTCGAGGTCGAGGCCGATGGCCTTGAGGGGCACGACGATATCGCTGTAGTAGACGGCCGCGTCGACCTTGTGGCGGCGCACCGGCTGCAGCGTGATCTCGGTGACCATGTCGGGCCGCATGCAGGAATCCAGCATGGCGATGCCCTCACGGAGCTTGAGGTACTCGGGCAGCGATCGGCCGGCCTGCCGCATGAACCACACCGGGGTGTGCGGCACGGACTCGCGCCGGCAGGCGCGGATGAACGGGGAAGCAGCAGTCTGCTGGTGCGCACTCACGCCACGAATCTTCGCATGCGCCGCGATGCGTCCCGCGCGCCCGGGTGTTGCTCCACCCGTGGAGGCCGCGGGCGGCCTAGTCTTCCGGGCATGGCAGCGGTTCACGGGCACCTTGCGGACGGGGACGGGGCACCGCTCTCCTTCCAGCGCGCGGTCGACGCGCTGGGATCCGCGCGGGTACGGCCCGAAGTGGAGATCGACACGACAGCTCCGCCCAAGCGTCTCGCGTCGTACGCGTACGCGCTGGAGGCGGCGGTCGTGGTGGACGGCGAGGAGCTGGCGGACGGCCGGCTCATCCTGCTCCACGAACCCGACGGCCATGAGGCCTGGAACGGCACGTTCCGGCTGGTCACGCTGGTCCGCGCCGATCTGGAGCAGGAGATGGCGGTGGACCCGCTGCTGCCCGAGGTGAGCTGGTCCTGGCTGACCGGCGCCCTGGAGGCGCGGGGCGCGGAGTACATCGAGCCCAGTGGGACGGTCTCGCGCAGTTCCTCGCACTACTTCGGCGGGATCGCGGAGCGGCCCGACACGACGGCGATCGAGATCCGGGCGTCCTGGACGCCCACCGAGGTCACGGACGGCATCCCGGGGGTCGCGGACCACCTGGCGGCCTGGTGCGATCTGCTCTGCGCGTGCGCGGGACTGCCGCCCACCGAGGGCCACGAGTCGCAGGACCTGCCCGGCGGCGTCGTGCCCCTGCCCAAGCGCCGCGGCTGACCGTCCGTCCGTTTTCGGGTTTCACGGGGCCTTCCTTGGTGTTCCGCAGCGTGTCCCGCGGGCGCCCGCATGATCTTGTTCGATAGGGCGTCCGATTTGTCGGAATTGTTACTCAACAAATCGTGATCATTCCCTAAAGGCCGGGGCAATTGCTGCCGAAGGAGTGGGTGACCCTCTCAGTCCCCCGCTTTCGCCACAGGAGGCCCGGTGTCAGTTCTTCTCGAGCAGCCCACGAGCCTGGTCGCCTACCGTCCGAACAAGCCGACGGCCATGGTCGTCGTCGCCGACCCCCGCGTCCGATCCACCGTCACCCGGCACCTGTGGGCGCTCGGTGTGCGCGATGTGATCGAAGCCTCGTCGATCGCCGAGGCCCGGCCCCGGGTCAGCAGCCCCCGCGACATCTGCGTAGCCGATGTCCACCTCCCCGACGGTTCCGGCCTGACCCTTCTTGCCGAGACCCGCGCGGCCGGCTGGCCGAACGGCCTCGCGCTCTCCGCCGCCGATGACATCGGCGCCGTCCGCAACGCACTCGCGGGCGGCGTCAAGGGATACGTCGTCACCGGCACCCGCAACAACCTCGGCGGCATGCCGGGCCGTCCCGGCGCCGCGCCGGTCGGTTCGGCCGGCGCCCGTATGCAGCGCCGTCCGCCGGGCACGCCCGGCCACCCCGGCGGCTACCGCGAGCTCTCCGGCCGCGAGGTCGAGGTGCTGCGACTGGTCGCGGAAGGCCAGTCGAACAAGGCGATCGGGGTCTCCATGGGCCTGTCCGCCCTCACCGTGAAGAGCCACCTGGCTCGCATCGCCCGCAAGCTCGGCACCGGCGACCGGGCCGGAATGGTCGCAGTGGCCCTTCGCACGGGCATCATCCACTAATCGAACGCACCCCCAGCCCGCCCCCCGCATGGGCGCTGCGCCCGTCGACGGAACGTTCCGTCGACGGGCGTTCGCCATACACGGATACTCTTGGACGGTGACCGACGCCCGAGAGACCGCAACAGAGGCTGCCCCGGCGCCGGTCCCGCTGCTGGACCCGCGCGAGGGAATCCCGCCGGTGACCGCCAGCCCGGAGGCCCTCGCAGACATCGTCGCGGCATTCGCCGCGGGCTCCGGTCCGGTCGCCGTGGATGCCGAGCGCGCGTCCGGATACCGCTACGGACAGCGGGCCTATCTGGTCCAGCTGCGCCGTACGGGAGCCGGGACCGCGCTGATCGACCCGGTCGGCTGCCCCGACCTTTCCACCCTGGGCGCTGCCCTCACCGACACCGAATGGGTGCTGCACGCCGCCACCCAGGACCTTCCGTGCCTCGGCGAGATCGGCATGCGGCCCAAGAGCCTGTTCGACACCGAGCTGGCCGGCCGCCTCGCGGGCTTCCCCCGGGTCGGACTCGGCGCCATGGTCGAGAACGTCCTGGGCTTCGCCCTGGAGAAGGGCCACTCGGCCGTCGACTGGTCCACCCGCCCGCTCCCCGAGCCCTGGCTGCGCTACGCCGCGCTCGACGTCGAGCTGCTCGTCGACCTGCGCGACGCGCTCGAGGAGGAGCTGCGCGAGCAGGGCAAGCTCGACTGGGCGCTGGAGGAGTTCTCGGCCATCGCCGCGGCTCCGCCGCCCGCGCCCCGCGTCGACCCGTGGCGCCGTACGTCGGGCATGCACAAGGTCCGCCGCCGCCGGCAGATCGGCGTGGTGCGCGAGCTGTGGAACGCGCGCGACCAGGCGGCCCAGGAGCGGGACATCTCGCCGGGCCGGATCCTCACCGACGCCGCGATCGTCACCGCCGCCCTGGAGGGCCCGCCGAACGTGACGGCGCTCGCGACGCTGCCCGGCTTCGGGCACCGGATGGGCCGCCGCCAGCTCGAGCAGTGGCAGGCCGCGATCGACCGGGCCCGCGCCCTGCCGGAGCGGGAGCTGCCGCAGCCGGGGCCGGCCTACGTCGGTCCCCCGCCGCCGCGCGCCTGGGCCGACAAGGACCCGGTGGCCGCCGCCCGGCTGTCCGCCGCGCGGGCCGCGGTGAGCAGGCTCGCCGAGGAGCTGAACCTGCCGCAGGAGAACCTGATCACTCCGGACACCGTGCGCCGGCTGTGCTGGGATCCGCCCGCCGAGGCCACCACCGAGGAGGTCGCGGCGGTGCTGACCGGCCACGGAGCACGCGCCTGGCAGGTCGGGCTGACCGCGCCCCTCCTCACCGCGGCCCTCGCCGCCCAGCCGCCGGCAGCGCCCGAAGCGCCTGCGCCGTAGCCCGGACGCCCGCGGAAGCCGGCCCGGAGCGCCCTCGTCCTGTGTGACGTTCGCCGCTCCGGGCGGGGGGACTGTCCCCGCTGGTTACCGGCTAGTAGCATGATGGGCGTAGCCGCAGCCTCGCGCCCAGTGGCAGCGAATCCGCATCTGGAGGAGAGCCAACGTGCCTCGTACCGCTAGGGACGTCGTCTTTGTCGACGGCGTCCGCACCCCGTTCGGCAAGGCGGGCCCGAAGGGCATCTACCACGAGACCCGGGCCGACGATCTCGTGATCAAGTGCATCCGGGAGCTGCTGCGGCGCAACCCGGAGCTGCCCGCCGAGCGGATCGACGAGGTGGCTCTCGCCGCCACCACGCAGATCGGCGACCAGGGTCTGACCCTCGGCCGCACCGCGGGCATCCTGGCCGGCCTGCCGGTCACGGTCCCCGGGTACTCGATCGACCGCATGTGTGCCGGCGCGATGACCGCGGTGACCGCGGTCGCCGGCGGCATCGCCTTCGGCGCGTACGATGTCGCCGTGGCCGGCGGGGTCGAGCACATGGGCCGCCACCCGATGGGTGAGGGCGTGGACCCGAACCCGCGCTTCGTCTCCGAGAAGCTGGTCGACGAGTCCGCCCTCTTCATGGGCATGACCGCGGAGAACCTGCACGACCGCTACCCGGCCATCACCAAGCAGCGCGTCGACGAGTACGCCGTGCGCAGCCAGGAGAAGGCCGCCAAGGCGTACGCCAACGGCAAGATCCAGCAGGACCTGGTCCCGGTCTCGGTGCGCAACAGCAACCCCGAGGCCGGCGAGACCGGCTGGGGTCTGGCAACCTCGGACGAGCCGATGCGCCCCGGCACCACCCTGGAGAACCTGGCCGGCCTCAAGACGCCGTTCCGTGCCCACGGCCGGGTCACCGCGGGTAACGCGGCGGGCCTGAACGACGGTGCGACCGCGTCGCTGATCGCCGCCGAGGACGTCGCCGTCGAGCTGGGCCTGCCGGGTCCGGATGCGTCTGGTCTCGTACTCCTTCGTCGGTGTCGAGCCGGAGGTCATGGGCATCGGCCCGGTCCCGGCGACCGAGAAGGCGCTGGCCCAGGCCGGTCTGACCATCGACGACATCGGCCTCTTCGAGGCCAACGAGGCGTTCGCCGTGCAGGTGCTCGCCTTCCTCGACCACTTCGGCATCGCGGACGACGACCCGCGTGTCAACCAGTACGGCGGCGCGATCGCGTTCGGCCACCCGCTGGCCTCCTCCGGCGTCCGGCTGATGACGCAGCTGGCCCGCCAGTTCGAGGAGCAGCCGCACGTCCGCTACGGCCTGACGACCATGTGCGTCGGCTTCGGCATGGGCGGAACGGTCATCTGGGAGAACCCGCACTTCGACGGAGGCAGCAAGTGACAACCACCGCCGAGCTTTTGAAGGGTGCGGCCGAGCTGTTCCCCGACGAGGTCGTAACGAGCGCGCACGTGCGCCACCTCGACCTCCCGGGCGCCGGACGCTTCGCGCTCATCACGCTGGACAACGGGCTGGACCACACCAAGCCCACCACCTTCGGCCCGCAGTCGCTGGCCAACCTCGACGCGGCGATCGACCAGGTCGAGGCCGAGGCCGCCGAGGGCACCATCACCGGCATCGGCATCACCGGCAAGCCGTTCATCTTCGCGGTCGGCGCCGACCTCAAGGGCGTCGAGCTGCTGAAGCGCCACGAGGACGCGCTCGCCATCGGCAAGGGCGGCCACGAGGTCTTCAAGCGGCTCTCGCACCTCGCGGTCCCGACCTTCGCCTACTACAACGGCGCGGCGATGGGCGGCGGTGTCGAGGTGGGTCTGCACTGCGCCTACCGCACCGTCTCCGCGGCGCTGCCGGCGTTCTCGCTGCCCGAGGTCTTCCTCGGTCTCGTCCCCGGCTGGGGCGGCTGCACCCTGCTGCCGAACCTGATCGGCGCGGACCGCGCGGTGACCGTCGTCATCGAGAACTCGCTGAACCAGAACCGCCAGCTCAAGGGCGCGCAGGTCTTCGAACTCGGCATCGCCGACGCGCTGTTCGAGGGTGCGGACTTCCTGGAGCAGTCCCTGGCGTGGACCGCCGCGGTGCTGCGCGGCGAGATCGTCGTGGACCGCCCGGAGATCGATCGCGGTGCGGCCTGGGACCAGGCCGTCGAGCGCGGCCGCGGCATCGCCGACTCCAAGGTGCACGGCGCGGCCCCGGCCGCCTACCGCGCACTGGAGATCATCGCCAACGCCAAGGACGGCGACCTGCAGGCGGGCTTCGACGCCGAGGACACCGCGCTGGCGGACCTCATCATGGGCGGCGAGCTGCGCAGCGGCATCTACGCCTTCAACCTGGTGCAGAAGCGCGCGAAGCGGCCGGCCGGCGCGCCGGACAAGAACCTCGCCCGCCCGGTCACCAAGGTCGGCGTCGTCGGCGCGGGCCTGATGGCCTCGCAGCTGGCGCTGCTGTTCGCCCGCCGCCTCGAGGTGCCGGTCGTGCTGACCGACATCGACCAGGAGCGCATCGACAAGGGCGTGGGCTACGTCCACGGCGAGATCGACAAGCTGCTCGGCAAGCGCCGCATCAAGCAGGACCAGGCCAACCGCCTCAAGGCGCTGGTGACCGGTTCGCTCGACAAGGCCGCCGGTTTCGGTGACGCGGACTTCATCATCGAGGCCGTGTTCGAGGAGATGGGCGTCAAGCAGCAGGTGTTCGCGGAGGTCGAGGCGGTCGCCCCGGCGCACGCGATCCTCGCCACCAACACCTCCTCGCTGTCCGTCACCGAGATGGCGTCGAAGCTGAAGAACCCCGAGCGGGTCGTCGGCTTCCACTTCTTCAACCCGGTCGCGATCCTCCCGCTGCTGGAGATCGTGCGCGGCGAGGCGACGGACGACGCGTCGCTGGCCACCGCGTTCGGTGTGGCCCGCAAGCTCAAGAAGACCGCGGTGCTCTGCAAGGACGCCCCGGCGTTCGTGGTGAACCGGATCCTGACCCGCTTCATGGGCGAGATCCAGAACATCATCGACGAGGGCACCCCGGTCGCCGTCGCCGAGAAGGGCATCGAGCCGCTCGGCCTGCCGATGTCGCCGCTGGTGCTCCTGGAACTGGTCGGCCCGGCCATCGGGCTGCACGTCTCCGAGACCCTCAACCGGGCGTTCCCCGACCGGTTCACCGTCTCGCAGAACCTGGCCGCGGTGGTCAAGGCCGGCAAGCGTGGCTTCTACGTCTACGATTCCGGCAAGCCGGAGCTGGACCCCGAGGTCGCCGCGCTGCTGGTGCAGGGCGACTCGGTGCTCACCGAGGAGCAGGTCCGCGCCCGGGTGCTGGACGCCGTGGCGCAGGAGATCGGGCTCATGCTCGACGAGGGTGTCGTCGCCGAGGCGCAGGACATCGACCTCTGCCTGATCACCGGCGCCGGCTGGCCCTTCCACCTGGGCGGGATCACCCCGTACCTGGACCGCGAGGGTGTCTCGCAGCGGGTGAACGGCAAGCCGTTCCTCGCCCCGGGCGTCGCGAGCGTGCCCGCGTAGCACCGTGAAGCAACGGCCCCCGGCGGGGTCCTGACCGCAACTGGTCAGGACCCCGCCGGGGGCTTCTTCCTTGGCACCGCTATTTCCTGGGCGCCTCGGCCACCGGCCCGCGCGCCGTGTAGAAGGCCACCGTCAGGTCCCGGACCAGCGACCTCCGCTCGTAGTCGTCGAGTTGGACCAGCCCGCGGTCGGTCAGGCCGCGCACCGTCTCGGCGACCGCCGCGAGCACGTCGTCGAGCACCGCCCGGCGGTGCTTGGCGTCGAGCGCGGTGACCTGGGCCCGCCGCATCGCGCCGGCCACCTCGGGCGCGTATTCCAGGCGTACGGGCTGCGCCGAGAAGACCTCGACGCCGACCGGGCGCATGTCGGCGGCGAGCAGCCGGGTGAGCTGGTCGCCGAGGCGTTCGGAGTCGCGCAGGGTCGGCCCCGAGCCGCGGAAGTCGTCGACGGGCAGTTGGGAGACGGCACGGGCGACCGCACACTCCACCTGTTCGCGCAGGTAGCGCGCGTGGTCGTCGATGGCGAAGGCGGCCCGTGCGGTGTCACGGACCCGCCAGACGATCAGGACGCCGACGTGCAGCGGGGTGCCGTCCGCGTCGACCGTCTCGATCGCGCGGCTGCGCCAGTGCCGCAGGCTGACGTCCATCCGGCGGCGGCCGAGCAGCGGGCTGATCCACAGCAGGCCGGTGTCCCGGACGCTGCCCTGGTAGGCGCCGTGCCGGGTCAGCACCCAGACGTTGCCGGGACGGCCGCGGGTGAGGCCGCCCGCGGCGAACGCGGCCAGCGCGCCGAGCAGCAGCACCGCGCCCCACAGGCCGGTCAGGTCACGGGGTGCCGGCGCCCCGGGCAGCACGGTGTGGCCGGCCAGCCGCTCGGGCAGCACGCCCGTCCGCCACAGCAGCCAGCCGCCGACGACGGCCGCGACCAGCGCGGTGAGCGCCGCGGTCCAGCCCGGCAGGCAGCGGCCGGGCCTCTCGACGAGGTCGGAGACGGTGATGGTGCGGGCGGACGGCGTGACGGCGGCGGTGGGGATGACGGCGGGCAGGACGGTGGTGGCGGCCAGGGCCGCGTCCGCGGTGGGGGCGTGAGTCGTCACAGGAAGAGTCGTCTCCAGGTCTCCGGTCCGGGGTAGCCGTCCGCGTCGCGCCCGGACCAGCCCTGGGCACGTTGGAACGCCTCGACGGCGCGGCGGTCGGCCTCGCCCCAGGTACGGCTGGGGCCCACGCGGTAGCTCTTGCCGAAGCCCCTGGCGACGAGCCGCCGCCCGAGCGTCAGCACGTGGTCGTTGGACTGCCCGCGGCGGAAGGAGGCGGCGCCGGGGTAGCGGGGTGCCGTGGAACCGCCGGTCGGCCGCGTCACGGGAGCGCCGGCGGGGATGTTCCGGCCGGCGCCGTCCACCAGGTACTCCCAGGTGGCGGGTCCCGGCAGGCCGTCGGCGTCGCCGCCGGACCAGCCCTGGGCGCGCTGGAAGGCTTTGGTGGCGTCGCGGTCGGCCACGCTCCAGAGCGGACCGGCGCCGACGACGTAGTAGGACCTGGCGCCGCGGGAGATGAGCAGGGTGCCCAGTCGGGTGACGGCCGCGTTGTTCGCGCCGGGCCCGAACGCGCGGGCCCCGGGGTAGGCGTTGCTCCCCGGCGTGCCGGTGCCGCCTGGGGTGCCCGGGTTGCCCGTCGTGCCGGTGCCGCCCGGCGCGGGGTCGCCGGTGCCGGACACCAGGTACTTGTACCGGTAGGCCACGTACTTGTCGGAGTTGGTCCAGTAGGCCATGGGCGTCGTCTGGACCCGGGTGTGCGGCTGGGTCTGCTCCATCGCGGTGTACAGGCGGTGGTCGGAGTCCGCCCAGCCGCCGAAGATGACGGCGTGCGAGCCCTTCTCCGGGTTCGCCTGGTTGTGGAACAGCAGGATGTCGCCGGGCTGCAGGGCGTCCCGCTCGATCCGCGTCGCGTACTCCGGCAGGCTGCCGGTCCACGCGTTGGTGCCGAGACCCCAGGCCATGGAGATGAAGCCCGAGCAGTCCTGGCGGTACCCGTCCGACCACAAGGCGGACAGGCTGTACGGCACCTGGGCGTCGACCCAGAGCTGTGCCCGGTCCAGGATCTGGTCCCGCGTCAGATGCAGCGGGGCCGTCACCGGCGCCGCGAGGCGGGCCTGGCCGAGCACGGAACGGGTGGCGGCACTGGGGGCGGTGGCCGCGGCGACCGCGCCCGCCGCGCAGCTGACGGCCGTGCCGGCGGCGGCGGCCACGACGATCGCCCGGGTGGCCGCGGTCGCGCTGCCGCACGTACCGGTGTCGCGCGTCACCGAGTCGGTGAGGCGCTGTCGCGCGCACTCCTCGCAGATGCAGCCGGAGAGCGGTTCTACGTCGTCGAACAGCGGTATGGACATGCGCACACTCCTCCGTGATCGGACGTCACATGCCCTTGATACCCGATTTCGTCAGAAAATTGACGGATTGTCGGATATGTCTGAGCCAGCCGAGGACGTGCCCGGTCACGGAGGAGTGGGAAAGCGTTCGGGAAGGGGTTCAGCTCGCGAGGCTCGGCTGCCCCGACGGCGCGGTCTCGTCGGACACCTTCTTGGCCTCCTTCTCCACCTGCGAGCGCAGTTTCGACGGCGTCAGCGTCTTCTGGACGTCCGGCAGCGTCTCGCCGTTGATCTGGAGGACCGGCACCTCGCCGTAGACGCCCGCCACGAAGTCGGCGTCGGACTTCGCGACCCAGCCCTCGTGGTCGTCGCCCTTCAGGCACGGTACGAACTTGCCCTCGTCGATCTTCCCGGCCTTCTCCGACAGCTCCTTCAGCAGACTCTGGCTGCTCAGCGCGTCGTCCGACGGATCCGGCTGCCGGTTCCAGACCTGCTGCACGAACTGCGTGAACCGCCCCTGGTCCTGGGCGCACGCGGCCGCGTTGGCGGCCTCACGGGAGCCGTGGCCGCCCAGCCGCGCGTCGGTGCGGGTGACCAGCCGGTACTGGATCTGCACCTGTCCGGTCGCCAGCAGCTTCTGGAAGGTGTCCGCGTACTCCTCGGCGAACGCCTTGGACTGCGGGCTGCGCAGGTCCTCGAACACGGTCAGCGTCACCGGGACGCTCGGCCGCACCGGCACCGCCAGCTTCGCCTGTCCGTCCGGACCCGCCGCGTTCGCGGGCGGCTTCACCTTGTCCGCCTTCGCACCGCGCACGTGCGCGCCGATGACCGCGGATGCCCCGAACACCACCGCGAGCACCACAATGCCCGCGGCATACGGCCGCCAGCGCTGCAGGAGACTTTTGCGGGGCGCCGCCCCGGAGTCCGCCGTGTCGTTCCGGTCCTTGAGTCCCTTGGACTCCGTCATGAAAAACCGCCACCTCGATCAACGTGCTCTGCCAAGTCGCCTGTATACCACCGGGACGCGTCGCGACCGGCCCCAGGGGCCCTGGCGGGAGCTAGCGAGGAGCCGGGAGCCGGGCGTACAGGACCGCGCCGCCGACGGTGTCCACGGGACGGTACCCAGTGTCCAGCATCCGCCGCAGGGTCGGTGTCAGGGCCGGGGCGTACGGCGCTCCACGCGAGTCGTCGACGATCAGGTCGGCCGGGCGCAGCGCCGCCTCCTCGCCGAAGGTGCGCCAGGCGCCGGGGACCGCGTACCGCTCCCCGACCCGTGCGCCGCCGCGGCCGCCGCTGAAGTTCGTCAGGAAGCCGGCCGTCAGATAGCGGCTCGCGGGGGCCCGGCCGGAGAGCCAGTACTGCTCGGGGTGCATCCCCCAGACCAGGACGGTCTCCCCTGGGCCGGTGCGGGCCCGTACGGCTGCGGCGACGGCGTCGGCGTGGTCCAACTCGGTCCGCGGCGCGGTCAGGCCCCAGACGGCGAATGCGGCGCTCGCGAGCACCGTCCAGGCGATGGCCGCGGGCCACCAGCGCGGCAGCCCGCGCAGCGCGCCCACCCCGATGAGCACCAGCGGCGGGATCAACTGCAGGAAGTAGTGGCCGTAGAACTGGAAGCCGAAGACGACGCCGAGCGCCGAGGCGCCCAGCCAGACCCACAGATCGGCGGTGAGCCGTCCGGCGCCGCCCCCGCGGGCCGCCGCGAGGACCGCCGGGACGATGAAGGCCGCCCCCGCCGCGGCCAGGATCCCGGCGTTCCCCAGGCCGCGCCCCAGCGCCACGCCCCAGGCACCGGACGCGGAGGCGTAGGAGCCGGAACCGGTGACCGTCCAGAACACGAACCGGGACGGGCCGGTCAGGATCGCGACGGCCGCCACCGGCAGGACACAGCCGGCGAGCAGCCGCAGGGCGGCGGCCCGGCCGGGCGGCTCGGGCGCCCGCCGCGCGCTCCACAGCATCCACAGCACGGGCAGCAGCACCGCGCCGCCGGTCTGCTTGGTCAGCGCCGCGCCCGCGACGGCCAGGCCCGCCGGGCCCCAGCGGCGGCGGTCGGCCGCCCAGAAGGCCAGGGCGGTCCACGGCAGCATGAACACGCCGAAGGAGGCGGCCTGGGTGTCCTCGGGGGCCAGGCCGATGGAGAGCAGCAGGTACCCCGCGCCCGCGGCGGCACCCGCCCGGCCGCCCCAGCGGCGGCGGGCGACGGAGGCGAGCAGCAGGGCGGTGGCGAGTTGGGCCACGACGGCGGCGGCGCGCGGCGGCCACAGCGAGTCGTCGCCGAAGACCGCGAACAGCCCCTCGTAGAGCCAGGGCAGCAGCGGCGGCTTGCGGTCGACGACGGTGTCGTAGAGCACCCCGCCGTGGGCGAGCATCCGTGCCTGGACCGCGAGGTAGCCCTCGTCGGGGTTCCAGACCGGGCGCAGGAACGACGGAACGCGCACGAGGGCGGCGAGTACGGCCAGCGCCGCCGTCAGCCGCACCCAGTAGCGGTCCGGCGCCCGGAGCCGCCGGTTCCGGCGGCTCCGGGCGCCCCCGCCGGCCGGCTCGGACGGGGCGGGGAGGGCGGCGGTGGCGGCGCTCGTCGTCTTCGGGGCCGATGGCACGCCTGACAACGTACCGTCGGTCAGGCGTCCTTGTTCAACCGACTGTGGCTTCGGCCGTACAGGAAGTAGACGACGACACCGATCACCATCCAGATCCCGAACCGCACCCAGGTCTGGCTCGGCAGGTTCAGCATGAGCCACAGCGAGGCGCCCACCGAGACGATCGGCAGCACCGGCACCCACGGGGTGCGGAAGGAGCGCGGCAGGTCGGGCCGGCTGCGGCGCAGGATGACGACGCCGACCGCGACCAGCACGAAGGCGAACAGCGTGCCGATGTTCACCAGCGCCGCCAGCTCCGAGATGCTGGTGAAGCCCGCGATCACGGCGATGAGCACGCCGAGCAGGACCGTCGAGCGGTACGGCGTGCGGAACTGCGGGTGGACCCTGGAGAAGAACCGGGGAATGAGCCCGTCGCGGCTCATCGCGAAGAACACCCGGGTCTGGCCGAGCAGCAGGATCATGCAGACCGTGGTGAGGCCGACCGCCGCACCGAAGCTGATGACGCCGGCGAACCACGGGTGCCCGGTCGCCTTGAAGGCGTCGGCGAGCGGCGCGTCCACCGACAGCTCGGTGTACTTCTGCATACCGGTGACCACGATCGACACGGCGACGTACAGCGCCGTGCAGATGAAGAGCGAGCCGAGGATGCCGCGCGGCATGTCCCGCTGCGGGTTCTTGGTCTCCTCGGCCGCGGTCGCCACGATGTCGAAGCCGATGAAGGCGAAGAAGACGACGGCCGCGGCGGTGAAGATGCCCTGGACGCCGAAGCTCGTCGGCGCGTAGCCGAACATCGTCTGGATCAGGGGTGCCTTGAGGCCCGACGCCTTGGCGGAGGCGACCGCGTCCGGGATGAAGGGCTTGTAGTTGGCGCTCTTGATGAAGAACGCGCCCGCGATGATGACCAGCAGCACCACGGCCAACTTGATCGCGACGATCACCGAGGTGACCCGCGCGGAGAGCTTCATGCCGAGCACCAACACCCCGGTCAACAGCAGCACCAGCAGGAACGCCAACAGGTCGAACCCGAACCCGTTCGCGTCGCTGGTACCGGACAGGGCCTGCGGCAGGTGCCAGCCCGCGTTGTCCAGCAGCGACCGCACGTAGCCCGACCAGCCGACCGCCACCACCGCCGTGCCCAGCGCGAACTCCAGCACCAGGTCCCAGCCGATGATCCACGCCGGAAGCTCGCCGAGGGTGGCGAAGGAGAAGGTGTACGCGGACCCGGCGACCGGGACCGTGGAGGCCAACTCGGCGTAGCAGAGGGCCGCGAGCCCGCACACCACCCCGGCCACGACGAAGGCGAGGGCGACCGCGGGCCCCGCGTTGTCCTTCGCCACGGTGCCGGTGAGCACGAAGATGCCGGTGCCGATGATGACGCCGACGCCGAAGACGGTGAGGTCCAGGGCCGACAGGGACCGCTTGAGCGCATGTTCCGGTTCCTCGGTGTCCCGCATGGACTGCTCGACGGACTTGGTCCGGAACACTCCGTTCGGGTTCCTGCCCGACGAGGGCGGGTTCTGCTGCGTACTCGTACTCACCGGCGCGCCTCCTGTTCGTCCTGCCGACAGGGTGGGGAGCGTCGGCAGTCGCCACTCCACTCCCGTGGGTCGCTTCACCCGAATAGGCGCGCCTATGCCTGGGCCAATGCGTGAGGGGGTCCACCCGGATGGGTGGACCCCCTCGTACGCCAGTTCCGCGGAGCCGACCTCAGTCGCTGACCGCCGCGGGCTCGGCCGAGTCGACGCGCTCGCCGAACCGGCCGTCGATCGTCGCCACCAGGCCGGTGACCTGGCGCGCGATGTCGGGCGCGGTCAGCCCGATCTCGGCCATGACCTCCTTGCGGGAAGCGTGGTCCAGGAACTCCGACGGGATGCCGAAGTCGCGCAGCGGCATGTCCACGTCCGCGTCGCGCAGCGCCTGGGAGATCGCCGAGCCGACGCCGCCGACCCGGCAGTTGTCCTCGACGGTGACCACGACGCGGTGTCCGGCCGCGAGTCCGGGCAGCGCCGCGTCCACCGGCTTGACCCAGCGCGGGTCGACGACGGTGGTGGTGATGCCCTGGGCGTCGAGCAGGTCGGCGATCTCCAGGCACATCGGGGCGAGGGCGCCGACCGACACCAGCAGGACGTCGGGCCGCTCCCCTTCGGGCGCCTTGCGGAGCACGTCCATGCCGCCGACCCGGCCGACGGCCTTGACCGCCGGGCCGACCGCGCCCTTGGAGTACCGGACGACGGTGGGCGCGTCATCGACCTCGACGGCCTCGCGCAGTTGGGCGCGGACCTGGTCGGCGTCGCGCGGGGCGGCGATCCGCAGGCCGGGCACGACCTGGAGGATCGACATGTCCCACATGCCGTTGTGCGAGGCGCCGTCGGTGCCGGTGACACCGGCCCGGTCCAGGACGAAGGTCACGCCGCACTTGTGCAGCGCCACGTCCATCAGCACCTGGTCGAACGCGCGGTTCAGGAACGTCGCGTACACCGCGAAGACCGGGTGCAGCCCGCCGGTGGCCAGGCCCGCCGCCGACGTGGCGGCGTGCTGCTCGGCGATGCCGACGTCGTAGACCCGGTTCGGGAAGACCTTCGCGAACCTGTCCAGGCCGACCGGCTGCAACATCGCGGCGGTGATCGCGACGATGTCCTCGCGCTCGCGGCCGAGCTTGACCATCTCCTCGCCGAAGACCGAGGTCCAGTCGGCGCCGGAGGCGGCGATCGGCAGGCCGGTGTCCGGGTGGATCGGCCCGATGCCGTGGAAGCGGTCCGCCTCGTCCTGCTCGGCCGGGCGGTAGCCGCGGCCCTTCTCGGTGAGGCAGTGCACGATGACCGGGCCGCCGAAGCGCTTGGCGCGCTGCAGCGCCGACTCCAGCGCCTCCACGTCGTGGCCGTCGATCGGGCCGACGTACTTCAGGCCCAGGTCCTCGAACATGCCCTGCGGGGCGATGAAGTCCTTGAGGCCCTTCTTGGCGCCGTGCAGCGTCTCGTACAGCGGCTGCCCGATGAGCGGGGTGCGCTCCAGCAGGTCCCTCGTGCGGGACAGGAAGCGCTCGTAGCCGTCGGTGGTGCGCAGCGTCGCGAGGTGGTCGGCGAGTCCGCCGATCGTCGGGGCGTAGCTGCGCTCGTTGTCGTTGACGACGATGACGAGCGGCCGGTCCCCGGCGGCGGCGATGTTGTTCAGCGCCTCCCAGGCCATCCCGCCGGTCAGCGCGCCGTCACCGATGACGGCCACCACGTGGTCCTGCCTGCCGAGCACCTCGTTGGCCTTGGCCAGGCCGTCGGCCCAGCCGAGCACCGTCGAGGCGTGGCTGTTCTCGATGACGTCGTGGGCGGACTCGGCGCGCGAGGGGTAGCCGGACAGGCCGCCCTTGCTCTTGAGCCGGCTGAAGTCCTGCCGCCCGGTGAGCAGCTTGTGCACGTAGGACTGGTGCCCGGTGTCGAAGAGCACCTTGTCCCGCGGTGAGTCGAAGACCCGGTGCAGGGCGATGGTCAGTTCCACCACACCGAGGTTGGGGCCCAGGTGTCCGCCGGTCTTGGAGACCGCGTCGACGAGGAAGGTACGGATCTCGCCCGCCAGCTCCACCAGCTGCTCCTGGCTGAGCCGGTCGAGGTCGCGCGGTCCCTTGATACGGGTCAGCAGCGGCACCCGTGCCTCCTATGCAGTCGAACTGGTCGATCCGTCGAGTCTAATGTTCCGCGTGCGGCGCCGTGGAGCGCCCCGTGCGACGTTTGTCACCCGCGGTCCACCCGGCAACACGAATGCCCGGTGCAGGGATGATCATCCCCGCACCGGGCCGGTGCCGCCACACCGCCGTCATGCGGAGGTGTGTGCGATGGAGCGTTACGCGCGGCCGGAGGCCTTCTGCGTCTTGCGCGACACCGAGTCGATGACCACGGCGGCGAGCAGCACGCCACCGGTGATCATGTACTGGAGCGCGGTGTTCATGTTCAGCAGGTCGAGACCGGTCTGGATGGACTGGATGACCAGCATGCCCAGCAGCGCCGACCAGACGCTGCCGCGCCCGCCGCAAGAGGCTGGTGCCACCGATGACGGCCGCCGCGATGGCGAGCATCAGCAGGTTGCCGCTGCCCGCGCCGAGCGTCGCGGTGTAGGTCTGGGCGGCCAGGAAGAGACCGCCGAGCGCCGCGAAGCCGCCGGAGATCGCGAAGACCGAGATGCGGATCATCGCGACGTTGATACCGGCGCGGCGCGCCGCCTCGATGTTGCCGCCGACCGCGAAGATCTTGCGGCCGTACGAGGTGCGCCGCAGCACGAAGTCACAGATGACCAGCGCGGCGAGGAAGATCACCAGGGCGTTGGGCACACCCGCGGCGCGGTTGAGGACGTACGCGGACACGAAGGCCGCGACGGCCAGCGCGGCGGCTCGGATCACGATCTCGCTGGTCGGCCGGAACGGCACGCCGGCCTTGCGGCGGCGGCTCTGCTCGATGAGCGAACCGACCAGCAGCGAGACGGTGCCGAGCACCGCCAGCAGGTAGGCGCCGGCGATGTCGGCGTCCATGAAGAACGAGCGCTGGCCGAGAAGGTGCATCAGCCCCTTGTCCTGGATCGACAGGCTCCCGGTGTCGCCCAGGATCCACTGCATGAGGCCGTTCCACCCCATGAAGCCGGCCAGGGTGACGACGAACGCCGGCACGCCGATCTTGGCGAAGAAGAACCCGTGGATCACGCCGATGACGACACCCGTGACGATCGTCAGGAAGAACGCCAGGATCGGGTTCACATGGTGCGTCGTGGACAGGACGGCGAAGACCGCGGCCGCCAGACCGCTGACCGAGCCGACCGACAGGTCGATCTCCCCGAGCAGCAGCACGAAGACCAGCCCGATGGAGAGCATGCCGGTCGCGGCCAGGAAGTAGGTGATGTTGACCATGTTCCCGGCGCTCAGGAACAGGCTGTCCTGGGACTGGAACACGGTCCAGATGATGATCAGGCCGACGATCACGGGCAGCGAGCCCAGCTCACCGCCGCGCAGCTTGCGCTTGAACTCCGAGAGGTAACCGCGGAAGCCCTGCTCGCGGACGAGCAGCCGCGGGTCGATGGCCTGCGCCACCGCGGCCGGCGGCTCGTCGGCCGTCGGTTCCTGCTTGGAGAGTGTCGTCTTGTCGCTCACTTGGCCGCCTCCGTGGTGCGCGCCTGACGACGGGTCACGGCGTTGTCCGTGGCCCCGGTGATCGCGGCGATGATCTCTTCGTGCGAGGTGTCCTTCACCGGGAAGGAACCGTTGTTCTTGCCCAGCCGCAGCACCGCGACGGTGTCGGCGACGGCGCGCACATCGGCCATGTTGTGGCTGATGAGGATGACGGCGAGACCGCGCTCGCGCAGCCGCTCGACCAGGTCGAGGACCTGGGCGGTCTGCTCGACGCCGAGGGCGGCGGTCGGCTCGTCGAGGATGACGACCTTCGGGTCGCCGATCAGGGCGCGGGCGATCGCGACGACCTGGCGCTGACCACCGGAAAGGCTCGCGATCGGGATCCGGACGCTCGGGATGCGGATCGACAGGGTGTCGAGCAGCTCGCGGGCGCGCTGCTCCATCGTCACCTCGTCGAGCGCGAACCCACGGCGCAGTTCGCGCCCGAGGTAGAGATTGCCGACAACGTCGAGGTTGTCGCACAGCGCGAGGTCCTGGTAAACGGTGGCGACGCCGAGACCCTGGGCGTCGTGGGGCCGGTTGATGGCGACCGGCGAACCCTCCCACTCGATGACGCCTTCGTCGATCGGGTGCACACCGGCGATCGTCTTGACCAGAGTGGACTTACCGGCGCCGTTGTCGCCGACCAGCGCGACGACCTCTCCGGCATGGACCTCCAGCTCGACATCGGTGAGGGCTTGCACCGCACCGAATCGCTTGGAGACTCCGCGCAACGCCAACACGGGCGTAGCGGACACGTGAACCATCTCCTTCGCCGCCTGACCGGCGGGGATGCCGCGCCCTGCGAGAGGCGCGGAAGGACGTGCAAGAAGCACAGGATGACAAAGTCAGAACGTGGGGGTAAGACCCTTGTCCCGTAAGCGTTTCCGCCCGGCGCCCCACCCGCAGCGGGGTATGGATGGTGGGTGGGGCGCCGGACAGGCTCTACGGAACCGGGGGCCCGTCGGGCCCCGGGGTTTTTACTGAATGCCGGCAGCCTTGCAGGCGGCGGCGAAGTCAGCGGTGCAGATCTGGGCCACGGTGTAGAGCTGGTCCTTGACGACCGTGTCCTTGATGTTGGCCTTGGTCACCGACACCGCGGTGAACAGCTTGGCGGGCACGGTGGTGCCGGAGCCGCTGGTCGCGGTGATGTCGGCGACGGACTTGATGTCCTCGCCCTTGAGCAGCTTGACCGCGATCTCGGCGGTCGCGTCGGCCTCGGGCTTGTAGGCCTTGTAGATGGTGCTGTACTGCTGGTCCGCGAGGATCCGCTGGATGCCGGGGAGCTCGGCGTCCTGACCGGTCAGCGGCGGGTTGATGCCGGCGCCCTTGAGGGCGGTGGCGATACCGCCGGCCATGCCGTCGTTGGCGGAGTAGACACCGGCGATGTTCTTGGCGCCGATCTGGGTTATGGCCGCCGTGACCTTCTGGTTGGCGACGGTGTCCTTCCACAGACCGCTCTGCTCGTACGCGATCTTGACCTTGCCGTCCAGCACCTTGTGGGCACCGGCCTTGAACATCGCGGCGTTCGGGTCGGCGTCGTCACCGTTGATCATGACAACGTTGGCAGTCGGGGTCGCCTTGGCGCCCAGGGAGTCCAGGAGGGCCTGGCCCTGCAGCTCGCCGACCTTCTCGTTGTCGTAGGAGACGTAGGACGAGACCGGGCCCTGCGCGAAGCGGTCGTACGCCACGACCTTGATGCCCGCGTCCACGGCCGCCTGGACCGAGGACTTGATGCCGACGGCGTCCTGCGGGTCCAGGATGAGGACCTTGACCTTCTTGGTGATCATGCTGCTGACCTGCTGCGCCTGCTTCGCTGCGTCACCCGCGGCGTTGGCGTACTCGATCTTGCAGTCGGAGCAGAGCGCCTTGATCTTCGCTTCGATCAGCGGACGGTCGAACTTCTCGTACCGCGTCGTCGCGTTCTCCGGAAGGAGCAGGCCGATCGAGTTGTCCTTGCTGTCGGACTTCTTGTCGTCTCCGGCCTTGCCGCACGCGGCCACGGACAGGGCCATCGTTACGGCAACGGAGCCGATAACGGCGCGACGCATCATTGCGTTCATTTTGAGGTGCCTCCCTGACGAGGCCGCAACGCTGCGGCCGAGGTTCACGTGAGTCAACTCCGCCGTTGCCATGCCGTCAATAAGTAAACACTTAACGAGATGGCAACGGCGCGGATCGTTAGCTGTGTGAACCCAGGGTTATGCAGGTCGCTGCGCCGAAAGCGCCGGGACCGCTGCGGGAGCATTCCCATCAAGAAGGGTCGAATCGCCCATTTCGCTCAGCACCAGGGCCAGCGCGCCGAGCACTTCCGCGCGGGCACCGAGACCGCCGGGGACGATCGACAACTGCCGGGCCGCGCTGGGGATGGCGTAGCGCGCCACCGACTCCCGGATCGGCCCCAGCACCAACTCGCCGGCCTCCGCGAGATCGCCCCCGAGAACGACCCTGCTGGGGTTCAGGAGGTTGCAGAGACTGGCCACGCCCATGCCGATGTGCCGCCCCACGTCCGCGATCACCCGGCGGCAGCCTGGATCGCCCTCGCGGGCGTACTGCACCATGCGCGGCACCGTCAGATCGGCGCCGTGACTGCTGCGCAGAAGTTCCAGGGTGTAGCGGGCGGCGGTGAAGGTCTCCAGGCAGCCGCGGTTGCCGCAGCGGCACACCGGGCCCGACTCGTCCAGCGTGATGTGCCCGATCTCGCCCGCCGTGCCGCCCGGGCCACGGTAGATCCGGCCGTCTATCACCAGGCCCGCGCCGACGCCGCTGGCGACCTTGATGTAGGCCAGGTCCCGCACCCCGCGGCCGCCGCCCCACACCAGTTCGCCGAGCGCCCCGAGGTTGGCGTCGTTGTCCACCTGCACGGGCATGCCGAGTCGGTCGGACAGCTCCTGACGTGGGTTGATGCCACTCCAGCCGGGCAGGATCGCGGTCGATCCGATCGCCCCGGACTCCACGTCGATGGGGCCGGGGACACCGAGGCCGACTCCGAGCACCTTGTCCACGCCGATGCCGGTCGACTCGATCAGCTGGGCGACCAGCTGCTCGGCCCGGTCGAAGCCCTGGGACGCGGAGGCGTCCACGTCGATGGGCTCGGACTGCTCGGCCAGCACCTGGTGCGCCAGGTTCCCCACCGCGACCCGCAGGTGGGAGTGGCCGAAGTCCACGCCGACGACGATGCCGACATCGCCGGACAGCGCAACGCTGCGGGCCCGTCTTCCCCCCGAGGAGGTAGGCGTGACCTGCACCGTTCCGTTGTCCCGCAGCTCCCGGACGATATTGGAGACCGTGGCGGCGGACAGCCCGGTACTCCGGGCGATCTCCGCCTGGGTGAGCGAGCCTGCCAACCGTACGGCGCGCACCACGCGCTCGAGATTGGCCCGGTGCAGCGATGACTGCGATCCCGGAGTCTCCACGACCATCCACTCCTGCCTCGGCAGGCGGTACAAACCGCCGCCCGAACGGACGAGGCCGCACCAATGAGACCCCGTCGTCTACAACATGTGAACCCTAAGCTGAGCCTTTAGGGTGATGTCCCGTCAAGGGCTGAGACCATTCTGCGACGGAAAGCCCGATGCGTCACAGGTCGCCCGCGCCCCCTCAGCACCTCAGGACGTCACGGAGGGAAGACCCGGCCCGGCCCGGCGGCCCTTCCGCGCCGGACTCGGCGGACGAGCCCGTACACAAGGTGATCGTGCCCGGTGCCGGACGGCGCCGTGCGGGGACGGCAGCGTCCTGGCGCGGAGACGGCAGCGTCCGGGCGCGGAGACGGCAGCGTCCGGGCGGGCCCGGCATCCCTCCGGCAACGCCGCGGCCCGGGTACCGGTGCGATCACCGGTACCCGGGCCGTGGTGCGGCACGCGGTCGCTGTCGCCACGAGGCGGAGGCCGCGGGGCGCCCGCCGCATGGCAGGCGTTACTTCAGCGTCCCCGCGGTCAGGCCCGCCTGGACCTGGCTCTGGAACGAGAGGTAGACCACCAGCACCGGCAGCATGGCGATCACCATGCCGGCGAAGAGGGCCGGGTAGTCGCCCGCGTACCCCTGCGCCAGCGCCAGGTTCACCAACCCCTGCGCGAGCATGGAGTGATCGGGGTCGGTGCTGTGCTGCTGCTGCATGAGCGTGACCGGCAGTACGTACTGGTTCCACTGGCCGAGCACGTTGAAGATGCCGACGCTGAGCAGGCCGGGCTTGGCCAACGGCATCATGATGCTGAAGAAGACCCTGCTGTGCGAGGCCCCGTCCAGCACCGCCGCCTCGTGGATCGCGGTCGGCAGCGTCCGGAAGAACGAGTGCATGAAGAACACCGTGAACGGCAGCGAGTACGCGACGTACACCAGGATCAGCCCCTGGTACGTGTTCAGCATGCCGAGGTTCTTCACCATGAAGAACAGCGGCACCAGCGCCAGGAAGTACGGGAACATCGCCCCGCCGACGAACAGGAAGTAGATGAACCGGTTGCCGGGGAAGTCGTACCGGGCCAGCACGTAGGCCACCATCGACCCGAGCAGCATCGTCAGCGGCACCGAGAACACCATCACGATCAGGGTGTTCAGGAAGAAGTCGCCGATGCCCTTGTCCCAGGCGCGGGTGAAGGCGTCGAAGCCCCAGTGCGACGGCCAGGACCAGGCGCTGTTCCCGATCTCGGCGTTGTTCTTGAACGCGCTGACGATGATCCACAGGAGCGGGAAGATGATCATCACCGCCCACAGGGCCAGGAAGCCGTGCGAGAAGACGTTGAGTACGCGGCCACCCGAGCCGTCACGCTTCGGGCCGCCACCGGACACGTCCCGCGGTGTGATCCCCTGCACGGGGACCGCGCCCTGGAGTCCGGTCTTGGGCTCCGTCGTAGGTGTGGTCATGATGCTTCCCCGCTCAGAACTCGATGCGGTCACGGCGGGAGACCCGGAGCGTGACAGCGGAAACGATCAAGGTCAGCAGCATCATGATGACGCCCTGCGCGCAGGCGTAGCCGCTCTTCCCGAAGAACAGGAAGTTGCGCATCAGATAGGTCGCCATGACCTCGCTGTGGTGGTCGGGTCCACCGCCGTAGCCGGTGCCCGTGGTCAGACCGGACACCAGGGCGAAGAAGTCCATCGCGAAGATCGAGATGTAGACCCAGGACGTCTGGATGCTGTCCCACAGCAGCGGCAGGGTGACCTTGAAGAACGTCTGCGAGCGCCCGGCGCCGTCCAGCAGCGCCGCCTCGTAGATGTCCTTCGGGATGGACGTCATCGCCGCGGAGAACAGCACCAGGTAGAAGCCGACGCCGGCCCAGACCTGCACGGCCAGCAGGCACCACAGCACCAGGTTCGGGCTGTTGAGCCATTCGATCGGGTTCGACGCGTCGATCAGGTGCAGCTTCAGCAGCAGGCCGTTGAGCAGACCGGCCCCGTCGCTGCGGTAGACCGCGCCGAACAGCACGATGAGGATGGCCACCGACAGGACCTGCGGGAAGAAGTAGATGATCTTGTAGAACCCGGCCCCGCGGACGCCCTGGACGCCCCCCGAGGTCTCGCGGCCGCCGACGTTCACCATGAAGGCGAAGAACAGCGCCAGCAGGATGGTGATCACCGGCAGGAAGATCAGCAGCAGGATGTTGTGCTCGATCGCCGTCACGAACACGTCGTCGTGGAAGAGCTTGGTGTAGTTGTCGAAGCCCACGAAGTTGAAGGTCTGCGACTGTCCGGACCAGTCCGTGAGCGAGTAGCCGAACGTCTGAATGTACGGCCAGACCACGAAGGTGATGTACAGGACCAGCGGAACGATGAGGAAGCCCACAATGAAGGGGTATTTACGATGCTGCATGGATCATCCTGCTCCTGATCGACGGGCTGTGCCGGCGGGGGAGCGGACTGATCCGCTCCCCCGCCGATCGGTGTCGCTGCGTCAGCCCTTCTTGGCCTTCGCCGCGGCTTCCTTCGCCTTCTGCAGCCACTGGGCCGGGGTGATGCGCTTGGCCATCAGCTCGCCGCTGATGGTCTCCAGGTCGGTTCCGAACGCGCTCGCGGTGTTCGGGTAGTTGTAGTTGAACGTGTTGGCACCCGCCGCCTTGAGCACGGTCACCGTCGAGGCGGTGCCCGGGCGCAGCTGGACGTCCGCGCCGACGCCGTCCTTCAGGACGGTGAGGGAGTTGGCGGCGGCGGCGAACTTGCCGGAGCCCTCCTTCGTCAGCATCAGGCGCAGGAACTCGAGACCGCCGGCCTTGTTGGCCGCCTTCTCCGGGACGACGAAGGGCTCGCCGGCGCCGGCGCGGATGGCCTCGTAGGGGAGCTTGTCGCCGGGCAGCGACGGCATCGGCATGAACTTCATGTCGAAGTCGCTCGGGGTGGACTTCAGCTGCTCGTTCTCCAGCCAGGAACCACAGGGGATGAAGGCTGCCTTGTACTCGTTCCACCGGGTCTGGGACTCGATGTGCGTCAGACCGTTGGTGCCCGGGTACAGGTAGCCCTTGTCGACGATCTGGTAGACGGCCTCGACGGCGGCCCTTGGCGGCCGGCTCGTCCCAGACGGTCCCGTCCAGGGCGTCGACGCGCTTCTGCAGCTCCGGGCCGCCGTTCTTGGCGAGCAGGTCCAGGATCACGACGTTGATGTAGTAGGGGAACTTGCCCTGGTGGATGAAGGGCGCGATGCCGGCCGCCTTGATCTCACCGCAGAGCGAGATGAAGTCCGCCCACGTCTTCGGCTCCTTCCAGCCCTTCTCCTTGAAGAGCTTGCCGGAGTACCAGAGGCCCCACACCGTGTAGATGTAGCTGAGCTGCTTGAACTTGCCGTTCAGCATGCCCGTGTCGATCGTGCCCGGCTGGAGCACGTCGCGGATCTTCTTGCTCGGGTCGTCGATGTACGGCGCGTCCAGCAGCGGCGTCAGGTCGGCGAGCTGCCCGGCCTTGTCCAGGACGTCCAGCTTGATCTGCTTGGCGCCCGAGTCGTCGATGACGTCCGGCGGGGTGCCGTTGTTGAAACGGGGCTGCAGCTTGCCGCTGATGTCCTGGGTCGGCAGCACGCTGGACTTGGAGCCCTTGTGCTTCGTCTCGTACAGCTTGCCCAGCGCGGTGGCGTAGTCGTGGCCGTAGCCACCGTCGAACACCACGATGTCCAGGGCCTTGGTGTCGTTCACGCCGAAGGGATTGTCCTTCGAGACCGTGCCCTTGTCGGCTTCGCCGGACTTGGTGTCGCCGCCGCTGGACGCGCAGGCGCTCAGCAGACCGGCCGACGGAAGGGCCACCAGGCCAACAGCCGCGGACCGCTTGATCAGACTCCGGCGGTTCAGTTCGGATCCCATGCTCAAGTCCTCGCCCTCTACAGGACTCATGCGGTGCAGCGGAATCCGCCGGCGCCCGCGAACAGATGAAGCTTCAGTGATGCTGCCATCCACCGAGGGGAGGGTCCTGCACGAGCGGGCGTTCTCGGCCCGTCGATCCCCCCGCCCCGTCCCGCGCTCGCGGGCTTCCCTGGACGCGACAGGTATAGTCCACTTCTCGCTGAGAGGGCAAGATCGAAAGCCCGTTTGGCCGTGAAGCTTTCCCGAGTTGAGACCTGGCCGAAACGCGGAGGGACTGACTCCGTTTGTGGAACCTCCTCGGACAGTAGGCACTTGCCTTCACTTATCTACCATTGATCACCCGCCTCGCGTTCAGTTCTTGAAGGACAAACGCGGACGGACCGCACCCCTGGGTGAGGGGTGCGGTCCGTCCGGACGACCGCCGCGGGCCGTCGGCCCGTGTTCGGTGGGTGCCTACTTGGTGATCAGCGAGCGCAGCACGTACTGCAGGATGCCGCCGTTGCGGTAGTAGTCCGCCTCGCCGGGGGTGTCGATGCGCAGCTTGGCGTCGAACTCCACGTCGCCGGCCGTCACCTTCACCGTCTCCGGGATCCCGCCGTCGTTCAGCGCGGTCACACCGGTGAAGGAGAAGGTCTCCTCGCCGGTGAGGCCGAGGGAGGCCGCGGTGACGCCCTCCGGGTACTGCAGCGGCAGGACGCCCATGCCGATCAGGTTCGAGCGGTGGATGCGCTCGTAGGACTCGGCGATGACGGCCTTGACGCCGAGCAGCGCGGTGCCCTTGGCGGCCCAGTCGCGGGACGAGCCCGAGCCGTACTCCTTGCCCGCCAGGATGACCAGCGGGATGCCGGCGGCCTGGTAGTTCTGCGAGGCGTCGTAGATGTACGCCACCGGTCCGCCCTCGACGGTGAAGTCGCGGGTGAAGCCGCCCTCGGTGCCCGGTGCGATCTGGTTCCGCAGCCGGATGTTGGCGAAGGTGCCGCGGATCATGACCTCGTGGTTGCCGCGGCGGGAGCCGTAGCTGTTGAAGTCACGGCGCTCGACGTTGTGCTCGGTCAGGTACTTGCCGGCCGGGGTGTCGGCCTTGATCGCACCGGCCCCGGGGAGATGTGGTCGGTGGTGACCGAGTCGCCCAGCAGGGCCAGCACCCGGGCGCCGGCGACGTCGGTGACCGGGGTGGTCTCCATCGTCATGCCGTCGAAGTACGGGGGCTTGCGGACGTAGGTGGACTCGCTGTCCCACTCGAACGTGTTGCCGGTCGGGATCGGCAGCGCCTGCCACTGCGCGTCGCCGGCGAAGACGTCCTGGTAGGACTTGTTGAACATGTCCTCGCCGATGGCGTTGGCCACGACGTCGTTGACCTCGGCCTCGGTGGGCCAGATGTCCTGGAGGTAGACCGGCTTGCCCTCGGTGTCGGCGCCGATCGCGTCCTTGGTGATGTCCACCTTCATGGAGCCCGCGATCGCGTACGCGACGACCAGCGGCGGCGACGCCAGGTAGTTCATCTTGACGTCCGGGTTGATCCGGCCCTCGAAGTTGCGGTTGCCGGAGAGCACCGAGGTGACGGCCAGGTCGTGCTCGTTGATCGCCTTCGAGATCTCCTCGTCCAGCGGACCGGAGTTCCCGATGCAGGTGGTGCAGCCGTACCCGACGAGGTTGAAGCCCATCTTGTCGAGGTACGGGGTCAGGCCCGCCTTGTCGAAGTAGTCGGTGACGACCTTCGAGCCCGGAGCGAGGGTGGTCTTGACCCACGGCTTGCGGGTCAGACCCTTCTCCACCGCCTTCTTGGCCACGAGCGCGGCGGCGACCATGACGTAGGGGTTCGAGGTGTTGGTGCAGGAGGTGATGGCGGCGACGGTGACAGCGCCGTGGTCGATCTCGAAGGACGTGCCGTCCGCGAGGGTGACCAGGGTCGGACGGGTCGGCACGCCGTTCGTGGCGGCCGGGGCGTCGGAGGCCGGGAAGGACTCCTTGCCGGCCTCGTCGTCGTCCTCGACGTAGTTGCGCACGTCCTGGGCGAACTGCTGCGAGGCGTTGGCGAGGACGATCCGGTCCTGCGGGCGCTTCGGGCCGGCGATGGAGGGGACGACCGTGGAGAGGTCGAGCTGCAGCTTCTCGGAGAAGTCCGGCTCGGCGGCCGGGTCCAGCCACAGGCCCTGCTCCTTGGCGTAGGCCTCGACGAGCGCGACCTGCTGCGCGTCGCGGCCGGTCAGCCGCAGGTACTTCAGGGTCTCGTCGTCGATCGGGAAGATCGCGGCGGTGGAGCCGAACTCCGGCGACATGTTGCCGATGGTGGCGCGGTTGGCGAGCGAGGTGGCGGCGACGCCCTCGCCGTAGAACTCGACGAACTTGCCGACGACGCCGTGCTTGCGCAGCATCTCGGTGATCGTCAGCACCAGGTCGGTGGCGGTGGTGCCGGCCGGCAGCTCGCCGGTCAGCTTGAAGCCGACCACGCGCGGGATGAGCATGGAGACCGGCTGGCCGAGCATCGCGGCCTCGGCCTCGATGCCGCCGACGCCCCAGCCCAGCACACCGAGGCCGTTGACCATGGTGGTGTGCGAGTCGGTGCCGACGAGGGTGTCGGGGTACGCCTGGCCGTTGCGGACCATGACGGTGCGGGCCAGGTGCTCGATGTTCACCTGGTGAACGATGCCGGTGCCCGGCGGGACGACCTTGAACTCGTCGAACGCGGTCTGGCCCCAGCGCAGGAACTGGTAGCGCTCCCGGTTCCGGCCGTACTCCAGTTCCACGTTCTGCGCGAACGCCTCCGGGGTGCCGAACTTGTCGGCGATCACGGAGTGGTCGATGACCAGCTCGGCCGGGGCCAGCGGGTTGATCTTCGCCGGGTCACCGCCGAGCTCCTTGACGGCCTCACGCATGGTGGCGAGGTCCACCACGCAGGGCACGCCCGTGAAGTCCTGCATGATCACGCGGGCCGGCGTGAACTGGATCTCCTGGTTGGGCTGGGCGCTCGAGTCCCAGTTGCCGATGGCCCGGATGTGGTCGGCGGTGATGTTCGCGCCGTCCTCGGTGCGGAGCAGGTTCTCCAGCAGGACCTTCAAGCTGTAGGGAAGGCGGGCGGAGCCCTCGACCTTGTCCAGCTTGAAGATCTCGTACGACTCGTCGCCCACCTGCAGCGTGCTGCGGGCGTCGAAGCTGTTCGCCGACACGACAGTCTCCTTCATGCATGTAATTCGCGCGTACCAGCGCAATCCTGCCGACACGACCGGCACGACTCCATGCCGATCCGCTAAGGTGAGCGCTAAGTTAGGTATGCCTTACCTAGCAGCTCGGTGACTGCGGCGTGGTACGCCTCGGCAGATATCTCGATGTCGAGATAACTCTAGTACATCACCGGTGCGGGGTCATGCCCCGGCACCCCCGTGCCGCTCACGCATGCCCACCGGCGCCCCCTCGTACGCATGCGGCCATCCGGAGCAACGCTTCACACGAACGGGCGGATAAATCTCATATCCGAGATAGTGACCTTGCGTGAAGCTGCCCGACTGGCCGCAGGGACGCGACACCTACCCCGTTCCTCGCGATCCACGCGTCGGCCCCTCCTTCCGCCACAAAGCCTCCATCTCATGTGTGAGATACCGTTTGCACATGATCGATGACTACCTCGCCCGTATCGGCAAGCTCATCCGTGACGCCCGGCAGCACCGCGGCTGGACCCAGTCCCAGCTGGCGGAGGCGCTGGGCACCAGCCAGAGCGCGGTCAACCGCATCGAACGCGGCAACCAGAACATCAGCCTGGAGATGATCGCCAGGATCGGCGAGGCGCTGGACAGTGAGATCGTCTCGCTCGGCTACGCGGGGCCCATGCACCTGCGGGTCGTGGGCGGGCGGCGGCTGTCGGGCGCCATCGACGTGAAGACCAGCAAGAACGCGTGCGTCGCGCTGCTGTGCGCCTCCCTGCTGAACTCCGGACGCACCACGCTGCGCCATGTCGCCAGGATCGAGGAGGTCTACCGGATCCTGGAAGTCCTCAACAGCATCGGCGTCCGCACCCGCTGGATCAACGACGGCAACGACCTGGAGATCGTGCCGCCGGCCGAGCTGGACCTGGAGGCGATGGACACCACGGCGGCCCGCCGCACCCGCAGCGTGATCATGTTCCTCGGACCGCTGCTGCACCGCACCGAGCGCTTCCGCATCCCGTACGCGGGCGGCTGTGACCTCGGCACCCGGACGGTACAGCCGCACATGAACGCGCTGCGCCACTTCGGCCTCGATGTGACGGCCACCGACGGCACCTACCACGCGGCCGTCGAGCGGCAGATCTCCCCCACCCGTCCCATCGTGCTGACCGAACGCGGCGACACCGTCACCGAGAACGCGCTGCTGGCCGCCGCCCGCAACAACGGCGTCACGGTGATCCGCAACGCCAGCTCGAACTACATGGTCCAGGACCTCTGCTTCTTCCTGGAGGAGCTCGGGGTACGGGTCGACGGCGTCGGCACCACCACCCTGACCGTGCACGGCGTCACCGACATCGACCGCGACGTGGACTACGCGCCCTCCGAGGACCCGGTCGAGGCCATGAGCCTGCTCGCCGCCGCCGTCGTCACCGAGTCGGAGTTGACGATCCGCCGGGTGCCGATCGAGTTCCTGGAGATCGAGCTGGCCGTCCTGGAGGAGATGGGTCTGGACCACGAGCGCACCGAGGAGTACCGGGCCGACAACGGCCGGACCCGCCTGATCGACCTCACGGTGCGCCCCTCCAAGCTCCGCGCGCCCATCGACAAGATCCACCCGATGCCCTTCCCCGGCCTGAACATCGACAACGTCCCCTTCTTCGCCGCCATCGCCGCGACCGCCCAGGGCTCCACGCTCATCCACGACTGGGTCTACGACAACCGCGCGATCTACCTGACGGAGCTGACCCGGCTGGGCGCCGGCGTCAAACTCCTCGACCCGCACCGCGTCCTCGTCGAGGGCCCGACCCGCTGGCGCGCCGCCGAGATGATGTGCCCGCCCGCGCTGCGCCCCGCCGTCGTCATCCTGCTCGCGATGATGGCCGCCGAGGGCACCTCCGTGCTGCGCAACGTCTACGTCATCAACCGCGGCTACGAGGACCTGGCCGAGCGGCTCAACACGATCGGCGCGCAGATCGAGACGTTCCGCGACATCTGACCGACGAAGGCTGCCGCACCCCCTCTGAACTGCGCAAATAGTGCTCGGTGAGGGGTGTGGCAGCAGCCGTGGGACTTCTCTGGGACTTTGACGCCTCGGCCGGGGCCAGCACGGCCGGTGGCCCCGGCCCGACGACGTCGGCCGTGGTTACGCGAAGATCGCGTCGATGGCAGAGCTACCCCGTGCGCCGGCCCGAGGCAGAAAGTGGGAGTAGATCCGCAACGTGAATCCCGGATCGGAGTGGCCCAGCCAGCGGGCCAGGGAGACGACCGATTCCCCCGCCTCCAACTCCTCGGAGGCGTAGAAGTGCCGCAGGGCATGGAAGCCGTGCTCGCGGGACGGCTCCCACACACGGGACCCGGCCAGTTTGCCCTCCTCCAAAGGAGCGACTACACCGGCCCGGGACAGGGCCGGCTTCCAGACATAGGAGTTGAAGTAGTTCCGGTTGATCGCCTTCCGCTCTCGCCCCGTCACCAAGAGACCGTACGTCCTCGGCCGGCGATGCTTGGCCTCCACGGGTGTCTTGGGCTGACGTGGGTCGTCCCAAGGCAGCGTTACAGGCACGGGGGCGTAGGTCTCCATGTGCTTTTTGAGGGCCCGGGCCACGCTTGAGGGCAGCGGTACGTCCCGGACTTTGCGGCCCTTGGGAAGGGCGAAGCAGAGCTTCGTTCGCACCATCTTGACCTGGCACCGAACGTGGACAACTTCGTTGGCAAAGTCGATGGCCTCCGTGCTCAACCCCAGCGCCTCCCCTTGCCGGAGGCCCAGACCCGCTCCGATCTCGACCAGGACCCGATACCGTTCCGGCATCGCCTCGCGTACGGCCAGCACACGCTCGGGCGGCCACGCCTCCACCCTGCCGGGCGTGGCAGGCGGCGGACCAACCGTGCTGGAGCGGCACGGATTGCGTGCCAGGCGGCGGTCCTCCACGGCGGCTTGCAGAACGCTGGACAGCGTCGCCCAGACCATGCGGATCGACGACGGACCGAGATCCTTCTCCAGCCGCTTCTTCCAGTTCCGCAATGTTTCTGTGCCTATGCCGTTCAGCGGCTGGGCGCCAAGATGCGGGAGGATATGCCTGCGCATCCTCTGCTCGATACGCTCGATGGTGGACGGGTCGCCGCTGCGAGTGGGCCACCAATGGGTCTCGACGTACTCCTTGAGAGAGATGGCGCCGTCTCGGGGGTCGACGAACTCTCCACGCCGTGCGTCGGTCTGCGCTTGGGCGAGCCAGGTCTTCGCGTCCTGGAGGACGTCGAATGAGCGGTCCTTGACTGCGGGAATGCCCTTGACCCGGTAGCGGGTGCATTTGCCGTACATGGCGGTGCGTTCCCGTTTACCGGACTTCGGGTTGGGACGCTTCTTCAGCCATCGGTCTTCTACGTAGCCGGCCAGATCGAACTCCTTGACGAGAGAGTGTGGAGACGGCGTGCGCCGACGCCTGGAACGTCAGGCACCGGCGAAGCGGGTGGATCGCTCCTGGGGGCGGGCGTTCATCGGGTTCAGGAGGGTGTTGGACCGCGAGTCGGCCTGCTCCTGTTCCCGGACCCAGGCGTCGAGTGCTGACAGCCGGTACATGACGCGGCCTCGTGGCCCCATGCGGAAGCTCGGCGGCCCCTGCCGCCGGTGACGCCAGACGTAGAGAGTGTGTGGGGAAAGACCGAGGTAATCAGCCGCGGCCTTGACCGTCAGGAACGCCGTGTCTGCGCTGGCTCGGGGAACAGGGGCAATGGAGCGGACAGGGGAAAGTCGGGCAGGCATCGCTGATTTTCTGTGAGGTGTGGAAGGGGACTGGCCCGGATGCGCGGAGGGTCGGTCCTCCGCCCACCGGTCGCTCGCCGTAGAGCCAACGGGAGGGGAAGATCCCGGACGAGCCGCTACCGGAGCCGGGTCACGGGCGGCGTGCAGCTGCTTTGGTCTCTAGAGCCAAGCCAGGAAGGTCGAGGGCCGCTTCGAGCTTGTCCCAAGGGATCGCAGCCCGGTTCGGTTTCCGAAGGCAGTGTGCAAAGCGCTCCACGAGACGAGGCGCGCTCATGCCTGCGAACTCCGCCACAGCGAGGATGTGCGCAGCGGTCTGGTCGTCGTTCCGCAGCCAAGATGCGATGCACGCGTCCCGCAGAGAAGAAACGTTCCTGCCGAGCGGTGAGTCGATCTCATGCACTTCCAGAACCACCGCTCGGGCCTCCCGCCAAGCCCTTCGATAGACCGTTGCGGTCAGCGGTCGTCCGTCGTCGAGCACGAACACGGCGTCATCGGGGCCGAGATCGCGCCTGGCTATTTCCGCCTTCAAGAGCGCCATCAAGTCCGGGCGCGCGGGCACACGCCGCACAGCCTCCACGCCGCCGGCTCCCCGCACCTGCGAGCGGATCAGCAGAATGCCCGCGCCTTCATCGGGTAGTACCGCGTCGCGGACACGCAGCCCCATCGCCTCCGTCGGCCTCAACCCCGCGAGAGCGATGGACATCAGGAAACTTCGAAGCATAAGTCCGTTTTCGGGCTGTTCGGCGACCCAGTCCACTAGCGACAGCAGACGCTGGCGACCTTCCAGAAGAAGGGTTTCCTCGTTGGTACCTGCGGTCATGTGGAACTCCTTAGGTAGGACCCTTTGTGGGGTACAACGGGCTTGCGGGGCGTCGGTCCTCACCGCAGCCCCGAACATCTCCAATGGTCTGTGGAAACGCCGGTTTGGCTAACCGGCGATCGTCGGCTATGTTGCGCTTGCTTCTGTGATCCCGGCATCCACATGCACGCGGGCTCAGCAGTGACTTGCCGCTCCCCCCGAACAGTTCAAGGTTTGCTTGGTTCGCCGCGCTCTTCCAGTCCTTTGGGCACCTAATGTGTCTGCCGTCGGCGAATCGGCCTTCGCCGACGCCCGAGGGGAGCTCCACTCCGCGCGCTCACCGAGCCGCTGCAGTTGACGAATAGAGCAGGTGCCTTCTAAGCACTTGGCCGCAGGTTCGAGTCCTGCTGGGGGCACCCGCGCCTGGCCTGATCTGCAAATTGTTCGCAGGTCAAGCCACGCCTAGCTGATCACCTGGACGGAGCGGACTTCTTCCAGGTCGTGCTGTGCTTCTTGTGAGCGACCTCCCATCGGACAATGTAAGAACTGCCCTGGGCGCGCTTATTCGTCTCGATGGGGCAGAGACGAACATCCAAAGATCCGGCATCCATCAGAACGGGTCCTCACAATTCATAAGCCATCTATCGAATCACCGCGCCGTATCCGGAGGGATCCATTGGGCAACCGGACACAGCGCGACCCTCGGCCCTTTTGGCGCCAGTTGTAGACAGTGCACTTCGCGACCCACAGCTCGCCGCAAACCCTTCGACGGCCAGCTTCGCCGCAGGGCGGCACAAGCACCCCAGTTTCGGACCGCTCGGCATCCGCCCCAACGGGGGCCCTGCTGGGCGAAGGCGGGCCGGCCCGAACGGGTCCCGGCGACCTACCACCGCACCCACGGGGCATCTACTTCCACGGCTGTTACTCGGTCGGCGACGAAGCTCTGTGGGGAGTCAACCGCCGCCACAAGGGCGCCGCCCAGTCCCTGGCCGCGCTGAAATCCATCTGGGTACCATGCCCCGACGGCGCCCCGATCTACGTGATCCCGGACAACCGCTCAACACACAGGGGCAGCAAGATCCGCAAGTGGGCGTGGAAGAACAAGACCGAACTGTGCTTTAACCCCGACGAACGCCTCCTGGGCGAATCCGATCGAGGCGCACTTCGGGCCGCTGCGGCAGTTCACCCTAGCGAACTGCAACCAGCCGAACCACACCGTCCAGATCCGCGCACTGCACGCCTACCTAGCTGGCGTAACGCCAACGCCCGCCACCCCGACGTCCTGGCCGCCCAACGCAAAGAACGTGCCCGCATCGGCAGTGAGGAGGGCATCCGAGGGGGCGACCGGCCGCTCTCGCCGGCAGCGGCCTGGCCATCCAGTGCGGTGATCGCTTCCGCTCACAGATCCAGGTTGGAGCGGACGAGCCCCAATGCCGCCGCCGGGTCCGCGGCGCGGGTTACTGTCCGGCCCACGACAACATGTGACGCACCAGCGGCAACGGCAGCACGCGGTGTTCCGGGCCGGGCGTGCTCACCTGCGGACTCACCAGGAAGCGCGACTCCCGGCGTGACGATCAGGGAACTGGCTCCCAGCACACCACGCAGTGGCCCGGCTTCCTGCGGCGATGCGATCACGCCATGGCAACCAGCGCCTTCCGCCAGCCGGGCCAGCCGCAACACCTGCTCCTCGGTCGAGGTTGAGCCGCTGATGCCGATATCAGCGAGATCGGAGCTCGTCATGCTGGTGACGACGGTCAGAGCCAGCACGCGAAGGCGTGGAAAGTCGCGAGCCGCGGCGACAGCGGCGGACATGATGCCGGTGCCGCCCATACTGTGGACGGTCACCATGGAGACACCCAGAAGTCCGGCGGCGCGGACCGCGCCGGCCACAGAGTTCGGGATCTCGAAGAGCTTCAGGTCCAGGAAGACCTCCTTGCCCTTGGCTACGAGGTGCTCGATCAGGTCCGGCCCGGCCGCCGTGAGCAGCTCCATCCCGACCTTGTAGAACCGGCACTCCTCGCCAAGTCGGTCGACGACTTCGTCAGCCGCTCGGCGGTTGTCAAAATCCAAAGCAACGATGATCCGACTGGTTGGCTCCACGGCGTCATTGTCACCCACGCGGCGTTGGAGGCGTCAGCGGCCTGCGTCGCGGCCGACCTCACCAGCAACCTGGCCGTCGAACCCGGCGAACCCATGCGGTCACAGCACCAGCGACTCCGGACTATGCGTGCGCGCATACTGTGAAGACCTAGATGTCAGCTTTTGCGAATCCTCGGTCAGGTTCAGACCCCGCCGGTCTTGCGGTGCGTCTCGCTGATGCCATCTGCCGCGAGGAGATCATCATGGCTGAGCAGACAGTCGCACCCAGGGTCCGTTCACGGGGGAGCGAGTATGCGGAACTCATGCGGCACGTGCGGGGTGCGGGACTTCTGGAGCGCAGGACGGCCTACTACTGCGTCAAGATCGGCGTGACGGCGGCGATGCTCGTCGCCGGGATCGCCGCCTTCGCCACCGTCGGTGACTCGTGGTGGCAGCTGGGAACAGCGGCGTACCTCGCCACGGTCTTCGCCCAGCTGGGGTTCATCGCTCACGACGCCGGGCACCAGCAGATCTTCCGCCGCCGAGCCGCCAACGCGGTGGTCGGTCTCGTGCACGCCAACCTGTTGATCGGGTTCAGCTACGGCTGGTGGGTGACGAAGCACAATCTCCACCACGCCCATCCGAACGAGGCGGGACGCGACCCGGACGTCGCCGCAGGAGCCATCGTCTTCACTCCCGAGGAAGCCCGCGTACTGCGTGGTCCGGCCCGGCTGCTGGCCCGGTGGCAGGCGTGGTTGTTCCTCCCGTTGTTGCTGCTCGAAGGCGCGAACCTGCACGCCCTGAGCGTGGGAGCGTTGCTGCGACGCCGGGGCAGGAACAGCCTGATGGAACTCGGACTGCTGGCTCTGCATGGCGCCGAGTTCCTGACCGCGGTTCTGCTGGTCCTGCCCCCGGTGAAGGCATTGGTGTTCATGGCGGTACAGCAGGGACTCTTCGGGCTCTCCCTGGGATGTGCCTTCGCCCCGAACCACAAGGGCATGCCGATGCCTGAGCACAGCACGGACTATCTGCGCCGCCAAGTCCTCACCTCCCGCAACGTCCGTGGCGGCCGCATCACCGACTGAGTCCTGGGCGGCCTGAACTACCCGATCGAACACCACCTATTTCCCAGCATGCCCCGGCCCAACCTCTCCCACGTGCAACCGCTGGTACGAGAATTCTGTCAACGACACAGCATCGACTACCTGCAGTGCGGCGTCCTGGACTCCTACCGCCAGGCGCTGCGCCACCTCCGGACCGTCGGGGACGCGACCCGGCTCATGCCGAGTACGACGAAATGACAGTTGCTTGGCAGACCCGTTCGGTGACTTTTACGGCGATATGCCATTGATTGCTGTGCATGGTCCCTACGATGACGCAGTGACCGTCTCGAGTGCAGCTGGCTTGCTTCCCGACGCTCCGGCCGGCGGGGGTCGTGGGTGAGCGGGCGTCCGATCAATGACTACGCCGTGCTGTCGGACTGCCGGTCGGCCGCACTGGTGGGCACGGACGGATCGGTGGACTGGTGGTGTCTGCCGCGTTTCGACAGCCCGGCAATCTTCGCCCGGTTGCTCGACAACAACGCGGGCCATTGGTCGATCCGTCCGTGTGGAAGCACCGAGGTCACTCGCCGGTACCGGGACGGGGCCCTGGTGCTCGAGACGACCTACCACACCCGTACCGGGACGATGGTCCTGGTGGATGCGCTCGCGGTGGGACGGCGAGAGCGTGGCCATACCCTCGGCAGCGCCTCGCCCGGAGCGCTCCTGCGGCAGGTCACCTGCACCCAGGGCAGCATGGTGGTCGACGTCGCTTACGCCCCACGGCCCGAATTCGGCCTGATCCACCCCCTGATGTCACCCGTCAAGGGCGGTCTGATCGCGCACGGCGGAACGCTCACCCTGATGCTGTCCGTGCCGATCGAGCTCTCGATCGAGCAGTCCACCGCCCGCGGTCAGGTCATGCTGCGAGCCGGCGAACGGCTCGACATGGCCCTGCACGCCGGCCCGGCCTGGGGCGACGCGCCCAAGCCGTGGAGCAGGCGGCGCATCAGGAGACGTCTGACGGACACCACCAACAGTTGGCGATCCTGGACGGCTCTGCACCAGGCATATCGCGGTCCGTGGCAGGCACAGGTCGAGCACAGCGGGCGGGTACTGCAGGCGTTGACCTTCGCCCCGACCGGGGCGATCGTGGCGGCAGCCACTACCTCGCTGCCTGAAAGCATCGGCGGAGACCGGAACTGGGACTACCGCTACACCTGGGTCCGGGACGCGAGCTTCACCCTCCAGGCACTGGCCACCGCATCGTGCGACAAGGAAAAGGGCGCCTTCTTCGGTTTCCTCGCCCGCGCCGCAGCCACCCAACTGCAGCGCGGCGTGGACCTGCAGGTCATGTACGGCATCGGCGGCGAACGCGACCTGAGTGAACGACCCATGCCCCACTTGACTGGATGGCGCGACAGTGCCCCGGTACGTACCGGCAACGACGCCTGGCGGCAGCGGCAGCTGGACGTCTACGGTGAACTCCTCGACGCCGCCCACCAGTGCCTTCCCCGCGACGCACCGCTCGACCCGCCCGTCCGATCGTTTCTCCTGCAGGCGGTGGAGGCGGCGGCCAGCCGGTGGAGAGAACCCGACCAAGGCATCTGGGAAGTGCGCGGGCCGAGCCGACACTTCCTGCATTCCAAACTCATGTGCTGGGTCGCCTTGGACCGGGCCATCGCCATGGCACCCGCCCTACAAGCAGCCGATCGCGTTGAGGGCTGGAAAGCCATCCGCGAGCAGATCCGTACCGCGATCGAAGAGGAAGGCTGGAACGATCATGTAGGAGCCTTCTCCCAGACTTTCGGGAGCGAGGAACTGGACGCCTCAGCCCTCGTGCTGCCCCTGGTGGGATTCCTCCCCGGCACGGACCCCCGTGTGCGGTCAACCGTGCAGGCAATCCGCTCCGATCTCACCGACGCGCGGGGGCTGGTACATCGCTACCTCAAAGACGACATGCCGACCCGGGAGGGCACTTTCCTGCTGTGTACGTTCTGGCTCGCCCACGCCCTGGCGATCAGCGGTGACGTAACCGGAGCACGCCAGGTATTCGAAACCGCTCTGGCCCACGCCAACGATGTCGGCCTCCTCGGCGAGGAAATCTCCAGCGCCACTGGCGAAGCCCTGGGGAACTACCCACAAGCCCTCAGCCACATCGGCCTGATCAACGCCGCTCGCGCCATCCACGTCGCGGAACATGCGATGCAGCCGTAACGGCGTCGGCAGGGTTCCGCGACCTGCAGGGGTGAAGAACCAGGACCCCCAGCGCGACGGCCGAGGCGCATCTACACCCGTCAGGCCATAAGCACCGCAGTGCCCGTCAACGGATCCCCGGGGAACCCCGACGCACCCCCCGGTCCGACATCGCGAAGTCGTATGGAGTCGCTACCGCTGTTGGGCAGTGGTGGCAGCATACGGTCTTCCCGGACACTGTGTGTAATCGGGAAGGATCTGAGATGGACGCACCTGACGAAGGCCAGGACGCCCGCCACCCACTCCCCGAACCGCGGCCCCTGGCGGACGGCGCTAGCACACCGGCAGACGGCCACCCCGGGCAACCAGCAGCGGGGCTCCCGCCCGGCGCTGCGCAGCAGCCCGCTTCTTCCCCCGCGGATTCCCGCCCGGTGCCGACGCCTGAGCGGCGTGGCCGATTCCAAGCCCTGCTGGCTGCGGGGCCGCCGCCAGGCCCTGCCCGGCCGGGGTTCTGGCGCAGCCCGTTGCGTGGTCCGTGGCTCACCTCGGTGTTCGGGCTGATTCTGCTCGTGGGCATCTCAGTGATGTTCGTGACCGGGCTGTTGTCCTACGCCGCGTACAACCCGGACCTGTCCCCGCTCAACGACCAGACCCCGGACAAGGGGATTCTGGGCTTCTACCTGTTCTCCTGGCCCACCCACCCGTACTGGCTCTACCGCCTCCTGCAAGGCGTGCACGTCACGCTGGGGGTGGTACTCATCCCGATCCTTCTGGCCAAACTGTGGTCAGTGGTCCCCAAACTGTTCTCCTGGCCGCCGGTGCGCTCGGTCAGCCACGCACTGGAGCGCCTGTCGGTACTGCTCCTGGTGGGCGGAGCTCTGTTCGAGTTCATCACGGGCATTCTCAACATCCAGCTGCACTACATCTTCCCCGGCTCCTTCTACACCCTGCACTTCTACGGGGCGTGGGTCTTCATCGGCGCCTTCGTCGTCCACATCGCCTCCCGCATTCCGACCATGGTCCGCGCCCTGCGCAGCCGCCGGCTGCGCACCGAGTTGCGCACCCCGCTGGAGCAGACCGCACCCGAGCCCGCGGACGAGACCGGCCTGGTCTCACCGCGGCCGGCCGCGCCGACGATGTCGCGACGTGGCGCGCTGGGCATGGTGGGTCTGGGGTCCGCCGCCCTGCTGGTCGTCACGGCCGGGCAGAGCATCGGCGGACCCCTGCGCCGCATCGCACTGCTCGCCCCGCACGGCGGCCCGAACCCGGGCTCGGGCCCAGGCGGCTTCCAGATCAACAAGACGGCGGCCGACGTCGGCATCCGGGCCCGGGACATCGGGCCGGAGTGGCGGCTGACGGTTCGCGCCGGTACCCGTCAGATCGTTCTCACCCGGGCCCAGGTCCTGGCGCTGCCACAGCACGCAGCCTCGCTACCGATCGCGTGCGTGGAGGGGTGGTCCACCGACGACCAGGACTGGTCCGGTGTGCGGCTTGCCGACCTGGCCGCACTCGTCGGCCTGCACGAGGGCCCACCGGGCGTCGCGGTGGAATCCGCGCAGCGCGGCGGCGCCTTCCGGTCAACGGTGTTGCGGGACAACCAGGTCCGCGACCCCCGGTCCCTGCTGGCACTGCGGGTCAACGGCGCCGATCTCACCCCGGACCACGGCTACCCGGCCCGCATCATCGTCCCCGCCAACCCCGGGGTGCACAACACCAAATGGGTCACCCGCCTCACCTTCGGGAGCACCCTGTGAAAAGCATGCGCGAGCGCTACGGCGCCTCACCCCTGCACCTGCTGCTCGTCCTGTGCTCCTTCGCCCTCACCGCGTACGCCGGGATCCGGCTACTCCAAGGCGACACCCTCCGCATCGCGATCTGGTTCGTCGGCGCCGCCCTCATCCACGACCTGGTGCTGCTTCCCCTCTACACCCTCACCGACCGCGCGACACAAGCCCTCCTAGGCTCCCGGAACAGTGCCGGGAAACACCACCGGACCCGGACGTCGTGGATCAACTACCTGCGCGTGCCGGCGTTCGTCGCCCTGCTCCTGCTGATCACCTGGTACCCCCTGATCCTCAGAAGGGTCCCCGGCTACCACGCGGCCACGGGCCTGCCCGCCGAAGTGTTCCTCGGCCGCTGGCTCCTCATCACCGCCGCCCTCTTCGCCGCCTCAGCCCTCTGCCTGATCATCTCCATACGGCGCCACCGCACCCGGCACCCCTAGGCGCCAGCGCACACACAACAACCAGGGAAACCGTCAGGTCCCTCTCCCCTCACGGAGCCTGGTCCCCAGGCCCCTCCTGAACAGCGGGCGCCAGAAACTGATGTCTGAGTTGTCATGCGCCGCTGTTTCGGCGACGGTCAAGGTGCCTGGCAGGGGCCGGATGGGGCAGTTCCGACTACCTGTTACGGGGTAGTGAAGGTGTAGCCGGCGTCCAGGAGCCGGGGAATGTAGGTGCGCAGCGCGGTGATGCTCTGCGTCTGGTCTCCGCCGCCATCGTGGTTGAGGATGATCGCACCGGGTTTGACGGTGTTCAGCACGGTCGAGGAGATGTGTTTCGGACCGGGGCGTTTCCAGTCTTCGGGGTCGACGCTCCACGCCAGAGGGCTCATCTGCAACTGGGAGCATGCGGCCAGCGCCTTGGGAGAGAAGTCGCCGCCGGGGGCACGGAACCAGCCGGTTCGGCAACCGCCGGTGACCCTCTCCACGGTGTCGCTGGTGCGTTCCAGTTCATCGCACACGCGCGCGAAGTTCAGGTGGCGAAGGTCGGCGTGGGACCAGGTGTGGTTGGCGATCTGGTGCCCGGCCTCATATATCTGTGCGAGGACGGACGGGTTGTCGGCGGCGTTCTGACCCACCACCACGAAGGTGGCGGTGATGTCGTACCGCGCAAGTAGCGCAAGGATCTGGGGGTGTACTCGACATTGGGACCGTCATCGAAGGTCAGCGCAACGGACTTTCGGTCCAGGTCGCCGGGCAGCTCGAAGAGCGGTACGGTGCGCAGCGGGCGTTCGACCGGGGCGGCGGGTGCGAGCAGCGGGGAAGCCGGCGGCGCAGCTGCTGCGGCATGTGGCAGCGGCAGGGCTCCCCTGGCCGGTCCACTGACCGTTGGAGGTGTGACAGTGGTATCCGGTGGGTTGACGGCGTCCTTCGTGGAGCGCACCCGCCCGGCCACCAGCAGGCCGACGCCTGTGGTCAGAATGAGGCGTCGCGGCAGGGTCCTTGGGGCAGATTCCATGCTCCGGTCTCTCACGCATCTCAAAGAGCAGCACGATTACCACACCGGCTCGGGCCGTGATTCCGTCAGGTAGATCGCCCCACCATGCCGAAGCCCGAGTCGTCAGGTATAGGGAAGGCGGTCCTCGCATCGAGGCTGCGGGGTCGTCAGCGCACGCGAGGACGTCAAGAGCTGGAGCACAGTGGTCAGTCAGGCTTTCCCACACCGTTCGTGCCGGGAGTGACAGACCCGGGCGGGGGCACGGCTGCGGGTCGTAGATGTGCGACCTACTCACCGCTGACTGGCGGGCGCTTGCCCCTGACCCCAAGGCCCTCTGCGGCATGGCGCCGGGCTGTCGAGTGCAGGCTCAGGGGTCTGACGTCCGCGTTTCGTAAGAACCCAATATGCGGATTGTCGGTTTCCGCTTCGTAAGGTGAGCAGGGTGACCAACGCACCGACACCGCCCGTCGACGTCGTACTGCCGTGCCTTGACGAAGCCGGCGCCCTGCCCTGGGTGCTGGAGCGCATTCCGCCCGGATGGCGGGCGATCGTGGTCGACAACGGTTCGACCGACGGCTCCGCGGACCTGGCCGCCTCCCTGGGCGCGACCGTGGTCAGCGCACCGGTGCGGGGCTTCGGCGCCGCGTGCCACGCCGGACTGCTCGCCGCGACCGCCGACGTCGTCTGCTTCTGCGACTGCGACGCCTCGCTCGACCCCACCCTGCTGCCGACCGTCGCGGACCCGGTGCTGCGGGGTGATCTCGACCTCGTGCTCGGCCGCCGCAGACCCACCACCCGGGGCGCCTGGCCGCCGCACGCCCGCCTCGCCAACCTCGAACTGGCCCGGCGCGTCCGCCGCCGCACCGGCCTGCGGCTGCACGACCTCGGTCCGATGCGGGCCGCCCGCCGCGACGCGCTGCTCGGGCTGGAACTGGCCGACCGCCGGTCCGGCTACCCACTCGAAATGCTGGTCCGCGCGGCCGACGAGGGCTGGCGCATCGCCGAGACCGACGTCCCGTACGCGCCCAGGACCGGCCGCTCCAAGGTGACCGGCACCTGGCTCGGGACCTGGCACGCCGTCCGCGACATGAGCGCGGTACTGCGGCAACCGCCCGCCGGCACGGCGCGGGACGGCCGGGCCGCGACGGTCCCACCGCCCGCTGCGGTCCCCCCGCGCGAGCAGGTCGCCCGATGACCGGCGCTCCCGGTCCCACGACGCTGCTCGTGATCGCCAAGGAACCGGTACCGGGGCGGGTCAAGACCCGGCTCACCCCGCCGTACACGCCGCGGCAGGCGGCGGCGCTGGCCGCCGCGGCGCTCGCCGACACCCTCGACGCGGTGCTGCGCGCCCCGGCCCGGCGACGGGTGCTGGTGCTCGACGGCGCGCCCGGCCCGTGGCTGCCGCCGGGCTTCGACGTCGTTCCGCAAGTGTCCGGCGGCCTGGACGAACGGCTGGCGGCCGCGTTCGCCGGCTGCGCCGGCCCCACGCTGCTGGTCGGCATGGACACCCCGCAACTCACCCCGGCCCTGCTCGCACCGGCCGTGCGGTCCGATGCCTGGGTGGACTGCGACGCGTGGTTCGGCCCGGCGGAGGACGGCGGCTTCTGGGCGGTCGGCCTCGCCGACCCCGACCCCTCGCACTTCCCCGGGGTGCCGATGTCGACGGACCGCACGGGCGCGGTCCAGCGCGCCCGGCTGACCGGCGCCGGGCTACGGGTCCGCGACCTGCCGGCGCTGCGCGACGTGGACACCGCCGCCGACGCCGACGAGGTCGCCGCCCGCGCGCCCGGCTCACGCTTCGCCGCCGCACTGCGCTCGCTGCGGACCGCCCAGCCGGCGGCCCTGGCCGTCGCCGGCGGGACGGCGGCCAGGTGACGCCCCCGGACGGCGCGACCGCGACGATCGCGCAGCGGCCCGGCGCCCCTGTCCCCGGCCCCGCTCCATGGATCGACGACCCCTACGCGCACGCGATCCGCTCCGGGCGCGGCCCGCTCTTCCTGCGCCGGGCCGACGGCTGGTTGCTGCCGCTGGACGTGGAACGGTGGTGCGCGGCGCCGGACGCCGCCGACACCGCGCTGCTGTACCGGTGCCGGCGCGGCCCGGTGCTCGACATCGGCTGCGGGCCCGGCCGCCTGGTGGCGGCGATCGCGGCCACCGGCGTGCCGGCGCTCGGCGTGGACGTCAGTCCTGCGGCCGTGGCCCGCACCCGGGGCATCGGGGGAGCGGTGCTGTGCCGGTCGGTCTTCGACCGGCTCCCCGCCGAGGGCCGCTGGGGCACGGCGCTGCTGATCGACGGCAACGTCGGCATCGGCGGCGACCCGCGGGCGCTGCTCGCCCGCGTCGGCGAACTGGTCGCCCCCGGCGGCAGGCTGCTCGTCGAGGCCGCGGCCTACGACGTCGACGAGCGGTTCACCGTGCGGGTGCAGGACGGCCGGGGCCGGCACGGCCGGGACTTTCCCTGGGCGCGCCTGGGCGCGGCCGCGCTGCGCTCGGCCGCCGACGACACGGGGTGGGCGGCGGTCGAGGAGTGGTCCGTGGACGGCCGGCACTTCGTGGAGCTGCGACGCGGTTGAGCCATGCGCTTCGGCGTGACTAGAGATCACAGATCAGACCCTTGCCATTGGTCATTCCTTGCCGATTCAGGACGCCGGATATGTCGCAGTCTCAACAGAAGGTCGCGCCTGCCACGGTGGGCGGTGTGCGAGTCCGCACCGTATGCACATCGGTCCTCGTCGCCGCGCTGACCGCGGTGGTCGCTGTCACCATTCGCTCGGGAGGTTCCGAGGCGCGCCCGCAGCACCTGTTGTACTGGTACGCCGCCGCCTGGGCGCTGTTCGCCGCGGCCGTGTGGGCGGTCCGCACGGTGCCCGTGCGGACCGCCACGGTCCTGGTGCTGGCCGGCAGTGCCGCGTTGTCGCTCGCGGCGCTGAGCGGACCACCGCGCACCAGCAGCGACATGTACCGCTACGCCTGGGACGGCCGGGTGCAGGCCGCGGGCATCTCCCCGTACGCCCATCCGCCCAACGCGCCGGAACTGGCCAAGCTGCGCGACCGCTGGCTCTTCCCACCCGGCCAAGTCTGCATGGCCCCCGATCTCCACCCACTGGGCGGCGGCTTCTGCACGCTGATGAACCGCCCTGGTGTGAACACCATCTACCCGCCGGTGGCGGAGGGCTGGTTCCTCGCCGTCCACGCCCTCTCGCCCGACGGCGCCCGCCACAAGCCCACCCAGATCGCGGGCGCCCTGCTGGCCGTCGGCACCAGCGCCGCCCTGCTCCTGGTACTGCGGCGGCGCGGCGATCCACGGCGGGCCGCGCTGTGGGCCTGGTGCCCGGCGGTGTCCTTCGCGGCCGTCAACGACGCCCACGTCGACACCCTCGGCGTCCTGCTGACCGTCCTCGCGCTCGGCACGTCCGCCCTGCCGCGCCGCGGCGCGCTGCTGGGCGCGGCCATCGCCGTCAAACTCCTGCCCGCGGTCGTCCTGCCCGGCGTCCTCGCCCGGCGGGGCCCGCGCGACATCGCGCGGATCCTGGCGCCCGCCGTCCTGGTGATCGCGCTCGCCTACCTGCCGTACGTCCTGACCTCGGGCTTCGGCGTCCTGGGGTATCTGCCCGGCTACCTGCAGGAGGAGGGGTACGAATCGGGCAGCGTCCGCCGGTTCGCGCTGCTGCGGCTATTCCTCCCGGACTCCGTCGCCGCCCCGCTCGCGGTGATCCTGATTGCACTGACCGCCGTGTACGTCATGCGCCGCGGCGACCCCACCCGGCCCTGGAGCGGCGCACTGCTCGTTACCGGCACCGCGCTGCTCCTGACCTCGCCCTCGTACTACTGGTACGCCCTGCTGGTGATCGCGCTGGTCGCACTCGACGGCCGCTGGGAATGGCTCGCCGTCCCCCTCGCCGGCACCGTCCTCTATATCAGCACCTCCATGGCACTCCCCAGCGAAACACTCCAACCCTGGTCCTACGGAATCGGCGCCGGGGTGGTCCTCACCGGCACACTCCTGCGCGCACACCGCCACCGGAACCAGGGAGAACGCACTGCCCCGGATCCCGCCGCCACATTGTCACTCCCCTGACCCGCGGCCTCGTTCCTTCGGTGTGGCCAAGTGGTATTCCTCGGCTCCAGTGGTGCCGGTGCTGCGGGTCGGAGGGGTCGCCGAGGGACAGCGTGCCCAGGAGCCTTGCTCATAAGCCGGAAGGGTTTCGCTGAACGCCGGATACACCTTCATCACGCCCTGACATACGTGGGGTCCGGAGCCAGCCCGTCGGTGTTCCCGCTCACTCCGACTACCGAGCGGGAGAGGATCACGTGCTCAGGGCTTGGTGAGATTGGTGTAGAGCCGGCTCCAGGCGGTGTCTTGTGCCGTGGCGGGCTTGGCGTCGCAGAAGGGGACGGTTCCCTTGGCGGTGTAGTACTTCATCATCGCCAGGACGGCCAGGGTATTGGCGTCGTTTCCCCCCGTGTAGTCCTGGCTGGGCATCACGATTTGGTGGGTTCGGCAGGTGGGGTTCTTGCTGTCGGAGGTGGTGTCGAGAGCACCGGTACGAGCCGCGGAGGAACCGCACGCGGCGAGTGCGAGCGCACCGAGCACGAACAGCGCGGCGCAACGGGTGCGGGCGCGTGATGCCATGGTCGTTCTCCTGTCGTTCGAAATGAGGGTGGAGGGAGGGTTCACATCGGCATGGCGCGCAGCGCGGTGCCGAGCCCGACGGCCAGGATGAGCAGAGCGGTGCCCAGCGGGGTGGTCCGTGCGCCCCATCGTGCGAACCGTCCACCCGGGCCGCCGTTCAGGGCCGGGATCCGGTCGCGCAGTTTGAGGAGGAACAGGCCGGCGGCGGCCAGGGTGGCGGCCATGCCCAGGCCGTAGCAGACGACGAGGGCGACGCCGAAGGCGGTTCTGCCCAGGGCGATGGAGCCCAGCAGGACGACCAGGGCAGACGGGCTGGGCACGAGCCCGCCGGCGATACCGATACCGATCAGGCCGCCCTTCGTACGCCCGGTCGACGTCCCGTGATGATGGTGACCGAACAACCCATGGCTGTGCCCGTGCCCTCCGGCAGCGTGGCTGTGCCCGCCGTGCCCGTGTTCGTGTCCATGCGGGTGCCCTTGCGCGGGCCCGTCGTGGCTGTGCGTGCTCTGCCCGTCCGCGTGGTGTTGTTCGGTGACGATGTGCAGGGCCTCGTGGTCAGGGTGCCCGGTGGGGCCGGTGTCGGTGGGGAGGGATGCCTCGGCCGTCGTGCCTGCCGCTGCGGCGGCCCCGCTGCCGACTGTAGCGGTGACAAGTTGGCCGGCGGCGTTGGGTTCGGCAACGGCTGCGGCCGTCACATCGTGGATGTGGGCGTGCTCGTGATCGCCAGGTGTGTGGCCGTGGTGCGAGTGTCCCTGGTGTGCGCCGTCCGCCTCCGGGCGGTCGCGCGCGGTGCGCAGGGCGGCGGGCAGGAGCCAGAGACCGGCGGCGATGATGACCAGGCCGCTGATGGTGCCAAGCCAGGCGAGGGCCTGTTCGCCGACGAGTGCGGAGGACACGCTCAACGCGGTCCCCAGGATCAGGACGGACGCGGTGTGGGTGAGGGTCACGGTCGTTGCGACGGTCACCGCGTCGCGAGGCCGTCCCTGCCGACCGGCGAGGTAGGCGGCCATGATGGTCTTGCCGTGTCCGGGCAGCGCGGCGTGTCCGGCGCCCAGGACGAGGGCCAGCAGCACCGCGAGCAGGCCGACGGGCAGGGTGAGTTGGTCCCGGTCGGCGAGAGAGCCCAGGCGAGTATCGAGGGCCGCGTACCAGCTCCCGAGGATGCCCGTGCTCGGCGTGTCGGCTGCCGCCGCCCCAGACCCGTTGCCGAGGGTGACGCGGGTGTGGCGGGTGTCGGGCGGGTTGGACAGCAGGTCGGCAGGGTACTTGCGCAGTTCGTTGGAGATCGAGGCAGCGGGGACGTCCGAGGTGCCGATCCGTGCCCCCTCGCCCTGGGCGGTGATCTCGTGCCAGCCGATGTGGGACGGGTCCACGCCAGTGGTGAGTTCCACGGTTCCCGTGGTTCCCAGGTCCGCGGGGGCGCTCAGCCGGCATTCCAGCCGCCCGGTGTCCAAGCCTGCTTGCCCGCGCACCAGCCGATAGCCGGCCGACATGACCTGGAGGTGCAGCACGTCGGCGCGTGAGGGGCCGTCCCCTTGCGGCTGGGCGGTCGCGGTGATGCCGTGGGCGATCGTGGCGCAGGCGGTCCGGGCGTGGGCAGCGGCTTCGGAAGCGCTGAGCCGGCCGTCGTGGTCGGCGTCCAAGGTCGGCATGGCCTGCAGCGTGGGGATCTCAGCGGCGTCCACCACCACCAAGTCCTCGACCTGGTCGGGGCGCAGCGTCAGACCGTCGTAGCGGTTGACGGTGAAGTTGCCCAAGGGGTGCGCGGAGGCGGCCGGTGCGGTCAGGCAAAGCAGCACCGGGATACCGGCGAGGAGAAGTACGGCTCCCCGCGTGACGGCGGAGATACGGATCATCGGTGTCCTTGGAGACGGGCCAGGCGCGCGCGTGCGTCGGGTGCGCGCAGCGGGGAGAAGGCGGGGTTGGCCGATAGGGCGTCCGTCAGGTGGGTGCGTGCGGCCTGGTCGTCGCCGAGCGCCTGCTCGATGACGCCGCGGTGGTAGCGCAAGGTGGCGTCGCGCCAGCCGAGCCGGTTCGCCTCCCGTGCCAGGGGCAGCGCCTCTTGGTCGCGGCCGGCCCGGTGCAGGGCCCAGCTCAGGGCATCCGCGACCAGCACGCTGTGGCGCCGGCCCCGTTCGGCGGTGAGCAGGGTGACGGCGAGCTGCGGACTGCCGTGATCGGCCTGGTACTGGCCGAGGTTCAGGTCGTCGACTACGCCGTTGGCGGCGAACAGTTTCTGCTCGGCCTCCAGGACGGTGTACTGCGCGCGAGCCTCCACCGTGCGGCCCAGGGACTCCAGCAGTTCTCCGAGTTCGAGCACATACTGCGGCTGAGGAACCCGGGCGATCGCTGTCCGGTAGTCGGTGACGGCTTGGGCGGTCCGGCCCAGCGCGGCCTCGGCGCGGGCGGCTCCTGCGAGGGCTGCGGAGTAGGTGGGATCCAGTGCCAGCGCCTTGCGGTAGTGCGCCAACGCCGGAGCGAGTGACCCTGTGTTGAAGGCGAGCTCGCCCAAATAGTGCTGACAGAAAGCCTGGTCGGCGGGGTTGGAGGCGTCTTCCAGCCCGCGCTGGAGGGCTTGCGCCGCCTCATCGGTGCGGCCCTGAAGCTCGAGGGTGTAGGAGGCGCGGGTGAACGATGCGGTCGAGGGGTGCAGGTCCAGCATCCGTTGCACGGCGGCCTGAGCTCCGGTGTCTTCGCCGAGCTGCGTAAGAGCGTCAGCCAGTGCCCCGTAGGCGGCCCAGCCATAGGGGTTGCCCGCGACGGCCTGATCGGCCCACGTGCGGGCCCGGGTGAACTGGTGCCGGGCGTTCGCGAGTCCGGCCATGCCGGTCTGCGCGGCCGTGTTGCCGACCGGCTGCAGCGTCAGCGAGCGCCGCAACGCCGCCTCCGCCTTGGGATACAGCGTCGGGTCGACGGTGAGCCGGGCCTGCTCGACGTAGGCGGACCCCAACTGCGCCCACGCTGCGCCGTCGGCCGGCTGCCGGCGCAGGCTTTCCTGGAGTTTGCTCACCACGGCGTCGATCGACAGGGCCCTATGAGCCGTACCGGGAACGGAAGCGGGCACCCCCGCGGGGGCAGCGGAGCTGGTGGTGTGTTCCAGCGCCGCGAATCCGGTCAGGCCGGCACACAGCGCGGCGGCGGTGGCGATCAGGGCGAGGCGGCGCATGAACGACATCCCTCTGTGAACGACGGGCGGGCTGAGCCGTGGGCGGACCGGGGAACGCGCTGAGCGCGTCGTACCCGTCCGGCCACGAGGGGACCGGCCGGTACGGGGCTGTGGTGTCGGCCCGCACCGGCCGGTGCGGTACTAGCCGGCCTGGTTGACCGAGCCGGTGTAGGGCAGGGCGACGTACGGGAACGTGGTCCCGTACGCCTTGCCGGGTCCGTTGACGCCGTCACCGGCGGCGAGCGCCTGGATCAGGTGGCCGGGGGTGGCGCCTTCGAGTACCTGGATGGCGATGTCGATGACGTCGTCGCCCATGCGGCGGCCGTTCGGGAAGCCCTGGAAGTCGCCGTTGAGCACGCCGAGCCGGTCGGGCTTGGCCGTCACCGGAGTCGACATGTTCAGCCGCAGTTCCTCGGCGGGAACGAACCGCTTCCAGTTGATGTCCTTGTTCATCAGCTGCGAGTTCAGGTCCACGGCCAGCGGGCCGTTGGCCGCCTTCGCGATGCCCGTCAGGAAGATCTCCTGGAGGTCCTTGCGCGGGGTGGCGGGTGCCGGGATGCCGTAGATGCCCTGGATGAGTTTGGGCAGTTCCGGGTCGAGGACCTTCGCGACGACCTTGGGCTGGTTGTGGTCCTCCGACGGCGGCAGCGCGTTGAACGCGTCCTTCAGTCCGGCCGGCACCACGACCTCGTTGACCAGCGGGTTGCCCAGGCGTGAGACCTGTACGTACTTGCCCGTGGGGGTCTGCTTGCCGGGGCTGAGCTGCATGGTGCGCCGCTCGGTGGAGCTCCACACGCCGATGACCGGGTTGCGCTTGGCGTTGCCCTTGTAGGCGAGCTTGGACTTGGGCACCTGGATGGACAACGTGTTGACGTTGTATCCGTTCAGGGTGTTGTGCCCGGCCTCGGAGAGGTTGGCGCCGTAGAGCAGGTCGAAGACCCGCAGGTCCAGGAAGAACGGGTCGGCGGCCTGGGTGGCGACGGTCTGGCCGCCGCCGGGCAGCTTCTTCGTGGCTTGGTTGCGGAGCTTGCCGTAGTTCGGCATGGACGCCTTGCCGACGTTTGAGGGCGTGGCGATCCCGTCCGCGACGAGGGTGACCGGCTTGTGGCCTGCCCGGATCTCCTGCAAGCAGTAGTGCTGGCGGAACAGCAGGGTCTTGTCGGTGAGGTTGTTGACGACGCCGTTGTTGTACAGGAACGTCTTCTCGCCGCGGCGGTCCTCGTTGGTGAACGTCCACCGGTAGGTCAGGTCCGGCTTGCCGGTGCCCTGACTGTCGATGTTGATGTCGTAGTGCGCGTCGGCGGCGAACGGGTAGAAGTTCGGCCCGCCGTTCGGCTCCTGGAACGGAATCCAGTTCGCCGTCAGCGTCACCGTGTCGGACTTGCCTTTGTCCGGACTGGTGAACGCGTACACATCGGTGTTGTCGACCTGCGGATCAGCCGCGATCAGCGGGGCTTCCCGGTGGCTGGACGCCTGCCCGACACCGGATCCCGGCCCGGCCAGTGCGGCGCCGGCGACGGCAGAACCGAGCGCCAGCAACATTGCTGCCGACTTCCACCGGCTGCTGCCCGGCGGGTGATGCGTTTGCGGTCATGAAGAGTCTTTCTCTCAAGAACGTGGGGACGGTCTCGGAGGATCGGACCTCCGCATCCTCTTCGGAGCCAAGCGAGCTGCGGATTGGCTCCGACAAGAACCTCCACCCGATGGAGAGATTTTTCCAGCCACCCCGCCGATGATGGGAATGGAACTATTTTCTGCCCAGCAATCAAGATGTCCACTTCACCAGAGCGATTGCGGGACTGGATGATCATTTCTGACCGTGTGCCACGGGGGACGCAAGGGGATTACGCGTCGAATATTTCTCTCGACGGAACTTCGCACCAGTGCGTAGCGGAGGCGTCGCCCTTGACTTGAAATGGTTTGGCCATTGGGGAGTTGGCGTCACCCGGTCGCACTGGTGGACGATATGGCAACTGGCCTCGGCTCCCGGTTCGGCAAATTGTTTGTTCTTTACTGCGAATCGCTTGCAGGTGGGAATATCACGCTTCTACGGTGGTTGAGCTACGCCTGACCGGACCGGAAGAAAGCAGTCCCATGGCGCTCACCACGAACCCCACCACTCCTCCGTCACCTCTCAACGCTCCGGTATCGCGCTGGACGCGACTGCGCACATCGATGACCCGACAGGAATGGACGCGTCTGGGCGGCATGGCCGCGTTCATCCTGGCGCTGCACGTGATCGGCTGGTTCACGCTGGTGGTGATCGTCGCGCCGGAGCACTACACAGTGGGCACCAAGGCGTTCGGCATCGGGATGGGCGTGACCGCGTACACGCTCGGGATGCGGCACGCCTTCGACGCCGACCACATCGCAGCCATCGACAACACCACCCGCAAACTCATGGGAGAAGGCCAGCGCCCACTGTCGGTGGGCTTCTGGTTCTCCCTCGGCCACTCCAGCATCGTCTTCGTCCTGGCGTTCCTGCTCTCGCTGGGCATCAAAGCCCTCGCCGGACCGGTCCAGGACGGCAACTCGAACCTTCACCACCTGACCGGCCTGATCGGCACCACCGTCTCCGGCGCCTTCCTCTACATCATCGCGGCCATCAACCTGGTGATCCTGGTCGGTATCTGGAAGGTCTTCCGGAAGATGCGCACCGGTCACTTCGACGAGGCAGCCCTGCAGGAGCAACTGAACAATCGTGGCTTCATGAACCGCTTGCTGGGCCGGGTGATGAAGTCGATCACCAAGCCCTGGCAGATGTATCCGCTCGGCCTGCTGTTCGGTCTGGGATTCGACACGGCCACCGAGATCGCCCTGATGGTTCTCGCCGGTTCCGGGGCTGCTTCGGGCCTGCCCTGGTACGCGATTTTGTGTCTTCCGGTCCTGTTCGCCGCAGGCATGTCGCTGCTGGACACCATCGACGGATCGTTCATGAACTTCGCCTACGGGTGGGCCTTTTCCAAGCCGGTCCGCAAGGTCTACTACAACCTCACCATCACCGGGCTGTCCGTTGCCGTCGCCCTCATCATCGGCACCGTCGAACTCCTGGGACTGCTCGCGAACCAACTCGATCTGCACGGCCCGTTCTGGGACTGGGTCGGCGGTCTGGACCTGAACATCATCGGCTTCCTCATCGTCGGCCTGTTTTTCACCACCTGGCTCATCGCGATCGCGGTGTGGAAACTCGGCCGCATCGAGGAGAAGTGGACGGCAGGTCTGTCCCCTGCCGAAGAGACAACGGACTGAACCGATAGGGCAGGTGTTGCGATCACGCGCCGTGCTGCACCGATGGTGCAGCATGGTGGCATGCCGATCACGCCGAGTGCTTTCGCCCATGTCCGTCTCACCGTCACTGACATCGACCGGTCGCGGGCGTTCTACGACGAGGTCTTCGGCCTCCCGGTGGCGTTCCAACTGCCGCCCGATGCGGATGAGGAGACTCGGCAACAGCTCTCGTTCCTCTTCGGAGGCGTGATCTACCAGCTGGGCGATTCCCTGCTGGGATTGCGTCCGGTCGCGAAGGACCGTTTCGACGAGGACCGGGTCGGCCTCGATCACCTCAGCCTTGCTGTGGCCAGCCACGAGGAGTTGGAAGCGGCGGCGGCTGTCCTGGGCGGCCGCGGCGTCGCCCACGAGGGCATCAAGGACATCGGTGCGGGCTACATCCTGGAGTTCCGGGATCCTGACAACATCGCGCTGGAACTGTTCGCCCCCAAGCCCTGACTCGCAGGCCACGCGTCAAGACCAGGCCGCCCACATGCTGCAACCGGTACCAGGGGCGGGCGGCATCGTTGTGCTCGTGCGGAGGTGATCCGCGGTAGTGCTCACGAAGAATGCATGTTCATCCGTTCCCTTCTCGCGTCGGCACTCGACCGCGTTTGCGGTCGTCGCACCGGTGGCCGCGGCCTCGGCCGCACCGAGCGGCCCTACCGACACCGTCCGCGCCGACCACCTCAGGGTCTCGGTCGCCAGCTCCGGCAGGGCCCTAACCGACGGGGTCTTCGACCTGTACTGCCATCCCACGTCAGGGGTGCCTGCCGATGCGCAGTCCGCCTGCGATGCGCTCGATCGGCTGTCCGAGCCGGGAAGGGAGTTGTTCGCGCCGGTGGCCGGAGACCACCAACGCCACCGCCGCCGCGTCCGGGTGCCAGACGGCATCCCACCCAGAGCCCTCCAACCTGCTCCAGCACCCAACGACGGGTCGCGCCGACATCACAGCCGACCGCGTCCAGCGCCAAAAACCGCTCAACCATCACCGATCACCACCGCACCGCTCGGAGGCCACCTTCCCCACCGCGCCAAGCCGGCGTAGCGGGCACGCGCCCTTGTCCGCGCCTTTCCACTTGCGGCGCGTCCACCAACCCTAAATCGAACTTAACTCGAACAATGGAGAGGTTGACTGGCTTCGGCGCCGGAGGCCGGACTGCTGGGAGCTGTCGCCCTGCCCGACGGGCAAAGCGGTACAGGCAACGGGGATTCGAGATACTGGGCAGGGCTGGCCTGCCGGTTTCAGGGGAAGGGGACTCGCGTCCCGGGTCTTCATACCGAGTTATGAATAATGTGTTCGGGTGATGCCCTGGGGAACCGACCGGGCTCCTGGGTGCGTGATTGGCTCGCCCGCGCGGGATTACAGGTCATCGGATAAGACGGGCAGGGTGCCACGGGAGCGGTTGACTGCCCCGGGCTCTCACCGGATTCACCTGCGCCGGTGGTATTGGATGCTCGTAGGCACCATCATGCCCTCATCAGTCTCGCTCTACTGGCCAGCACAGTCAGCTGATAGGAGAGGCGTTCACCCGTGAGGATGGACCCTTCACCCGTTTGCGTGGCGGACGGCAATCCAAGCGGCTTGCGGCACCGAAGGTTAGGTGGGAGCGCCTTCGATCGCGCCGGTGCCGTGAGATGTGAGAGATGGGGCGTGATGGGCGTAGAGCGCATCGACACCCGGCTGCTGGAAGAGCTCACCGAGCAGTCACAGGACTTGAACAGCGACGCACTGCGCATCACCGACACTGCACTGGGCGACTTCGCGGAGGCCACCGAGCCCCGGTCGCGTCGCTGGTGGCAGCGGTCCGGGACGCTCGCAGGTGTAGCGGGGACAGCGGCAGTGCTGTCATCCGTGCGGGCCGCAGCGGCAACCACCGCGGACGACATCATGGCGCTGCAGACCGCGGCGTCCCTGGAGAACCTGGCCGTCAGCGTCTACCAGACCGCTGCGGGGCTGTCGTTCATCAAGAACGGGAACAAGACGGTCGCGGCGTTCATCGCCAAGACCACCACCCAGCACCAAGCGCACGCCAAGGCGTTCAACGCGGCCGCCACGCAGGCCGGCGGCAAGGCCCAGACGGGCCCGGACCCCAAGTACGCGGCCGTGGTCAAGGAAGCCCTGCCCACCATCAAGACGTCGGCCGACGTGGTCAAGCTCGCGATCACGCTGGAGGACGTCGCGGCTCAGACGTACACCAAGAACGTCAGCCAGGTCAGCGACGCGCAGCTGCGCAAGCTCTTCGCCTCGGTCGCCCCGGTCGAGGCCCAGCACCGTGCGACCCTGCTGGCCGTCCAGGCGCTGCTGGCCGGGAACCTTCCCGACCTCATCGCCATCCCCACGGACGCGGCCAAGCTGCCCGCCGCCGCCGGAAGCGTCGGGTTCCCGACGCCTTCTACCCGACCAAGGACGCCTCGCCGATCTCCGAAGGAGCCGTGAAGTGACCACAGCACGCAACGGCTGGGAACTGCAGATCAGCGAGCAGCAACTCACCCGCCTGACACAGGACATGGACGAGGCCCATCGGGAGACACTGCCCGCGATGCGGGCTGGCGCCGTCGACCTGGCAGAAGAGATCCGGACCGCGGAGCGAACGAACCTGGGGCGGCGCCGCTTCCTGCTCGGCGCCGGAGGTGTCGCGGCGGCCATGGCCCTGGCGGCCTGCTCCAGCAGCGACAAGAAGTCGGACACGTCGGCCTCACCATCCACCTCGGGCTCCGCGTCCGGCAGCGGCCAGTACACGGGCGACCTGAAGGTCGTCGCACTGGCCACCGCACTGGAGAACCAGGCCGTCGGCGCCTACCAGGCGACCCTGGCTGCGGCCAAGGCCGGCAAGCTCGGCACCGTGCCCCCCGCGGTGGCCACCTTCGTCACCACCGCGATGGCCCAGCACGCCGACCACGCCAAAGCCTGGAACGCGGTCCTCACCGGTGCCGGCAAGCCCGCCATCACCAACGTCCCGCTGTCCAATCAGGCCGACGTCACCGCCGCCCTCGGCAAGGCCGCCAACGTAGGCGCCGTCGCCAAACTGGCCCTGCAACTGGAGGACCAGGCCGCGCAGACGTACCTGTTCGCGACCTACAACGTCACCAGCCCCGCCGGGATCAGCACCGCGGCCACCATCGCCCCCGTCGAGGCGATGCACGCCGCGATCCTGCACTACGTGCTCGGTCAGTACCCCGTCCCGGACGACTTCCTGCCCGTGGACAAGGCCGCCAGCACCACCCTGCTGACGGTCTGACGTCCCGTCGTGCGCCCCGGACCCCTTGCGCATCGAGGTCCGGGGCGCACCACCTCCCGGTATCGCTACCCCTGTGTCGAGTGCTCCTGTCGAAATGGATGGGTCCCATAGATGTTCACTAACCGAGTGCGACCCCGTCGAGGACGTCTGGGCGCCGCGAGCGTCGTCTGCGCGCTGCTCGCTCTGACGGGCTGCTCCAGTAGCAGCGGATCGTCTTCCTCGACGGCGCCGGCCTCAACTCCGCCGGGAACCACAGCAAGCGGGGCGGCACGCATCGTCATCAAGGACTTCTTGTTCAGTCCGGCCTCGCTGACGGTCGCTCCGGGCACGGTGGTCACGGTAGTCAACGAGGACAAGACCCCGCACACAGCCACAGACGCCGAAGGCAAAGCGTTCGACACCGGCACGATCGCCGGCGGCAAATCCGCAACGTTCAAAGCCCCCGCAACAGCCGGAAGCTACAGCTACATCTGCAGCATCCACCAATACATGAAGGGAACCCTCACCGTCCGCTGAGGCGACCCGGGCCGGACCAGGGTATGGCCGGCTATCGCCTCAGAATATAAGGAGTCGGAACCATGGCATCTGCCACCACGTCCGGCAACGCTCTCCGCATCGCTGGCTGGGTATGCCGGGTCGCCGCCGCAGCGGGCCTGGTCATCGACGCCTACATCCACGCCAAGCTCGCCGATCAGTACGACGCGGTCGGCACTACGATCAGCCAGGGCGCCCTGTTCCGCGTCGAAGCGGGCCTGGCGTCCCTGGCAGCCCTACTGATCGTCGCCTGGCGCCGGCCGCTGGGTGACGCCCTCGGCTGGCTCGTCGCGGCAGGCGGACTCGCCGCGATTCTGCTGTACCGCTACGTCGACGTCGGGGCCCTCGGCCCGCTCCCCGACATGTACGAACCCATCTGGTCCAGCGACAAGAAACTCAGTGCCACCGCCCAAATCCTCGCCATCATCACCACCACCGCACTCCTGATGACGCGTCACACCCGGCGAATCAGCGCACCGAAGTAGACGGCGAACGGACCGCGCAACAGGTAGACCTGCCAGATTATGTGAGGGTCCTCCCTCTGCTGTGGGAGCTAGGCGAAGGTTCGACGCAGATGTGCCGTCAGTCGTTCCGGTACGGCGGGGTGAAAGCGTCCGGAGAGGTAGCCGTCCGGGCGGATCAGGATGGCTTCACCGTCGCGTGGCGCGTAGGTGCTCTGGAACTCGCCCGCCGAGTCGTGCACTCGTGGGGGGCGCAGCCCGACCGGTCGGGCGTCCTGCGGTACCTCCGCGGCGGTGATCAGGTAGGCGTCGAGCAGGCCGTGGGCGGCGCGATGAGCCTGGGCGGCGCAGGCTTCGAGTCGGGCGGCGCCATCGCCCGATGCGTGCTCCGGGCCCGCGAACAGCATCAGCACGTGTCGCGGGGTACGCAGCAGGTCGAAGAGCCGTCGCGGGTAGGTGGCGAGTTCGCTCAGCAGGCCGCGGCAGTCAGGTGCCCGGTCGCCGGGGGCAGGGCCGGCATCAGATGTGCCGTTCACCTGCGGCTGGGTGAGGGGGCTGTGCGGATAGGCGACCAGCAGCTGGGCCTGTCGCTGCAGCATCATCTCGGCGTCTGCGCCGTTGTTGAGGCGGCCGGAGCCGGCATGGCGGACGTTGCGGGCGTGACGGACTGTGCGCTCGACCACTTCCTGGGCGACCGGGTGACGTTCGGCGTGATAGCTGTCGAGCAGGTCGTCCGTGGCCAGGCCGCGGACGGCCAGGGCGAGTTTCCAGGCGAGGTTGTAGGCGTCCTGCACGCCGGTGTTCAGGCCCTGCCCGCCGATTGGCGGGTGGATGTGCGCGGCGTCGCCGGCTACGAACAGGCGCTCGTTCCGGTATCGGTCGACCAGGCGGTGGCTGGTCCGGAAGGTGGAGGACCAGCGCAGGGTGGAGGCGGTCGTCACCTCCGGGGACAGGCGGTCGAGCACGGCCTGGATCTGGTCGAGGTCCGGTCCCTGACCCTCTCCCCGTTCGGGCTTGGGCGCGTCCGGTGTGCTCGACGCCTCGTCGCCCTCCGCGTGGACGCGGGGGCGGAACATCGACAGCCAGTACCGCCGAACGCCTGGCATCGGAATGCAGACGAGCATGTCGTCCACCTCGCCGTTCGCGTCCAGGTGCACGGCTCGCATGCTGTAGCCGGGGGGCAGTTCCCAGTCGACCTCGACGTCGCCGATCAGGTACTGCTCTGGGGAGGCATTGCCTTCGAAGGTCAGCCCGGCCGCTTTGCGGACGAGGCTGTGCGCGCCGTCGCAGCCAACGACGTAGCGGGCTCGCAGTCGCTCGATCCGGCCGCCGGGATGCGCGAGAACGGCTTCAATTTCCTCTGGGCGCGTCTCCAGCGAGCGGAGCTCGGTCGCCCGCTCCACTTCCGTGCCAAAGCCCGCGAGGTGCTCGGTGAGGAGACGCTCGGTCTCGTACTGGGGCAGTGTGGCGAAGGGGTAGGGGGCCTCGGGCCCCAGAGTCAGCTCGACGCGGGGGCGAGGTTTGCCGTCGATGTAGACCAGTTGGCCCAGGTGTGGCACCGCCTTGTCCAGGGCTCTACGGACCAAGCCCATGGCGTCCCACACCTCCAGCGTGCGAGGCACGATGCCGATGCCCTTGGCGTAGGGTTCCGGGACGGCCAGCCGATCGACGATGCGGCAGTCCACGCCGTGTCGCCGCAGCTCAGCCGCCGCCGTCAAGCCCACTGGGCCGGCGCCCACCACGAGTACGTCGACATCGGCCATGATCAGGCTCCCTCATCGTCCGGACCGGTTCACGAGCAAGCTTGCTTCACCATGTCACGCCGTGCCCGCTGGAGACGCTCGGCGTCGAGACCACCGTCATGACCGCGGTCCACGCGGAAGCTGTACTTGCCCTGCGCGGCTTCGTCGCTGCAAGGAGCCATCGCACTTCGATGTGCCGGGAGGCAGGTGGCGGACGGTGATGGTGAGTCCGGTACCGGATCTTCCCACTCGTCCGGCTCGACCAGTGCCAGCGGGGAGGGGCCGCTTGGCCGGGTGGGGCGGCCAAGCAGGGGGACGCAAGCGGGTCGCGGATCTCGACCTGGGGCCGCGCCCGGTCCGGCCTCAACCTCGAACACGCCCTGGGCACCTTTGTCTCACTCAGCACCGCGGCCTGTGCAACGGCCCGAATACCTCCCTGCCCCAGCATCCTGGCCTGCGCAGTGGGCGATGTACCGGGCGCGTCTGCGCGAAGCCGGCTCGCCGGGTCGGACAGTCCGGTCAGGCTGTCGCAGGCCCTGTTCGCTGTACCGACTCAGATTACGAGGACGATTTCGTCAACGCAGCCAGAGCTTGGTGGGCGAGGGGTGCTTGCAAGGGGTTGAAGTGGGGGTTGATGGCGAGGGCCGTGGTGAGGTCGGTCCGGGCGGCGGTGGGGTTGCCGAGAGATTGCTGGATCATCGCGCGGTGGTAGTGGAACAGTGCGCTGCGGGTTCCTTGTGCGAGGGCGTGGTCGGCTTCGGTGAGGGCTTCGCTGTCCTGGCCGTTGGTGTGCAGGGCCCAGGCGAGGGCGTCATGGCTGTCGAGGAAGGGGCGGCTGGCGAGGCCCTGCCGGGCGATGGTCACGGCTCGGGCGGGGTCGCCGTGGTCGGCTTCGAAGAGTGCGGCGTCGGAGTCGAGGGTGACACCGTTGGCGGCGAAGAGCTTTTGTTCCGCGCGGAAGATCTCGTACTGCTGGTCGGCTTCCCGGGTGCGTCCGAGGGACTGGTGGGTCTCGCCCAGTTGGAGGATGTGCTCGGGTTGCGGGACGCGCTGGACCGCGCGGGTCAGATCGGCGATCGCGGCGGTGCCGCGGCCCAGCGCCGCTTCGGCTCGGGCCTTTGCCTGGAGCAGCGAGGTGGAGGCGGGGGCGGCACGTAGACCCACCTCGGCCTCGCGGAGCCCGGTGGTTGGGTCACCGCTGTTGAAGGCGAGTTCGCTCAGGTAGTAGTGGGCGAATTCCTTATCGGCCGGTCCGGCGGCGTCGTTGAGGGCTCGCTGCATGTCGGTGCGGGCGGTGGCGGTGTCGCCCCGCAGTTCCGCGATGTAGGAGGCGCGGGACAGCGAGGGGGCGCCGGGTCGCAGGTCGACCATCTGCTGCACCGCGTCGGCGGCCTCGGCGTAGCGACCGAGTTGGGTGTAGGCGTCGGCGAGTGTGCCGTACAGCGAGGAGTTGTACGGGTTCACGGCGATGGCTCGTCGGGCCCAGTCCAGTGCCTGGTTGAAGTGGTGGCGTCCGGCTTCCAGGGCGGCCATGCCGCCCATCGCCGTGAAGTTGTCCGTCGTGTCCAGGGTGAGCGAACGCTGGAGGACCGCTTCGGCCTTGGGGTAGTACGTGGGGTCGGCTGTGGTCTTTGCTTGTTGGACGTAGTCGAGCCCGAGGGTGGCCAGGGCGGTGGTGTCTTCGGGGTTGTGCCGTAGGTGGGCCTGGAGTCCGGTGATGTGTGCGGTGAGTGGGTCGGCGTCCGGGTGATCGGCGTCGGCGGGTGAGGACGTGCCGTGGCCGGTGGAGGAGGCGGGCCAGGGGGCCAGGCCGAGTCCGCCGGCGAGGAAGAACCCGACGCCCAGGACCGTCGCGAGGGCAGCCCACCGTAGCCGTTGGTGCGCGGGGCGCCGGTGGGTGGGGGGTTGGGGGTCGTGCTCGCTCACGGCGCACTCCGGTTCACTGCTGCGGGTGGGGAGGGGCGGGAATCGTTGAGTGAACCGGCCCGGTGGTGCTCTGGGTGGCATAGACGACGAGATTGTCGCGGTAGCTGCCCAGCTGACTGTCGTAGTCGCCGCCACAGGTGATCAGCCGCAGAGCCGGCGGGCCGCTGGTTGCGTAGACCTGGCCGTCGGGTATCGCGTCCTTGGGATACTCGCGTAGCGCCCGGACGGTGAAACGGACCTGGGAGTGGTCGGCGCGTTCGACGGTAACGGGGTCGCCCGGCCGTAGTGAGGACAGGCCGTAGAACGCGGCCGGGCCGGTGGCGGAGTCGACGTGGCCGACGATGACGGCGGCGCCGGGGTCGCCGGGGACCGGTCCGTCGCTCCACCAGCCCACCTGGTCGGGGTCGTCCGGTACGGCCAGGTGGCCGTCCTGCTGGACCCGCAGGCCGGTCAGGGAGTGGTGGACACCGATGCCCGGGATGCTGATCCGTACCGGGCGGGCCGCTGGAGTGGCCGGCGCGGGCAGGGTTGCGGTGGCCGTCTGCGGTGTCGGCAAGGTGCCGACGTTGACCGGCACGGGACGGTGTAGGGAAGTGGTCAGCAGCGCGGTGCTGCCGCCTGCGGCCAGTGCCATGCCGGCGGCGACGGCGGTCGCGCCGAGCAGCCGGCGGATGCGGGTGGGCCGCCCGCCCCCCGGTGCGGGGGGCGGGCGGCCGGCAACGGTGGGAGTGCTCACGCCCGGTCGGTGCGCCGCCGGCGCACTGCCAGGCCACCGGCGCAGGCCAGCAGCATGCCGCCGGCCGCGGCGGACACCGGCAGGATCGGGATGCCCTGGAAGGCGGTGCCGCCGAAGCCCGCACCGATCCCGCCGTCGGGCTGCAGGGAGTCGGCCTGGTTGACCGCTGCGGTGTTGGGCAGTGCGACGTAGGGGAAGGTCGCACCGGGCTGGCGGTAGGGGGTGTCGACGGCGTCACCCGCGGCGAGGGCCGGCACGATCTTGCCGGTCTGTGCGGCGCCTTCGAGTGCCTGCAGCTCGATGTCGACGACGTCGTCGTTGAGCCGCCGGCCGTTGGGGAAGCCACCCAGGTCGGCGCCGAGGACGCCGAGACGGTTCGGGTTGGCGGTCACCGGCACGGACATGTTCAGCCGCAGTTCCTCGGCCGGAGTGAACTTGTCCTTGTCGACGTCGGCGTTGAGGAGCTGCGAGTTGAGGTCTGCCTTGATCGGCCCGCAGGTTTTGCACACGCCAGTGAGGAAGATCTCGGCGAGGTCCTTGCGCGGGGTGGCGGGCGCGGGGATGCCGTAGATGCCCTGGATGAGCTTGGGAACGATCGGGTCGAGGACCTTGTCCACGACCGGCTGCACGGTGTGGTCCTGGGAGGGGTTGAGCGTGTTGAAGGCGTCCTTGTACTTCAGCGGGACGACCACCTCGTTGACCAGTGGATTGCCCAGTCGGGAGACCTGGTGCCAGCCGGTCTCGCCGTCCTTGTCGGGCTTCGGCATGCCGTCCTGGACCGGTCCTCGCGCGCCCTTGCCGTCGCTCGGGCCACTGCCGTTCTTGCCTTCGCCGCCCTTGGAGGCGTGTTCGGTGACTGTGGCGCCCTGGCGGTCGGTGGTGGACCACACGCCGATCACCGGGTTGCGGGTCGCGTCACCGTGCAGTGCCAGGTCCTTCTTGGGGACCTTGATGGCGATGGTGTTGACGTTGTAGCCGGCCAGGGTGTTGTGGCCGGACTCCTTCAGGTCCCCTCCGTAGAGGAGGTCGAAGACCCGCAGGTCGAGGAAGAACGGGTCGGACGCCTGGCCGGCGTAGGTCTGGCCGCCGTCCGGCAGCGCGACGGTGGCCTGTTTGCGCAGCGAGGCGTAGTCGGGCATCGAGGCCCTGCCGACGTTCGAAGGTGCCGCGGGGGCGTCCTTGAGGAGCGTCTTGGTGGCGCCGTGTGCGTCGGTTTCCGTCAGGTCGTAGGTCTGACGGAAGTTCAGCGTCGGGTCGTCCAGGTTCCGCACCACACCGGTGTTGTAGAGGAACTGATTCGCGTCGTCACGGATGTGGTCGCTGAACTTCCAGGTGTAGGTGGTGTCCGCGTTGCCGTCGCCGTCGCTGTCGATCTTGATGTTGTAGCGGGCGTCGTTGGCGAAGGGGTAGAAGTTCGGGCCGCCGTTGGGTTCCTCGAACGGGATCCAGTTCGCCACCATCGTCACGGTGTCCGGGTCGTCCGGGCTGGTGAAGGCGTAGACGTCAGTGTTGTCGGCCTTCGGGTCGCCCGCGATCAGCGGCGCCTCCCGGTGGCTGGAGGCGGAACTGACGCCCGGTGTGAGGCCGGCGAGGGCAGCGGCACTCACCAAGGTGAGGGTGCCGAGGGTAGCCAGTGCGCGTTCGGCGGTGCGGGCCGGCTTTCGGCGCGGGAGGGGAGAGGACTGCATCGGCCATCCGTTTCCGGTGGAGCCGGACCGGCCCCGCGGGTCGGGGTCGGCACGGCGGCGAACTGCGTGCACTCCAAGCCGCACCAAAACCCCGCCGGCCGTGCCGAACTATCGGCAGCAGCCGTCCACAGGTGACTCTGAAATGCGGCTTAAGCTACACATAAAGCACCATGAGCCCCATGCGTCCGCAATCCAGCAGAGCCGAATGGGACCCGCCCCGCCGCCAGGGCGAGAACGGCCCTTCCCGCCATCTGCAGGCGGCGGGCTGTCGACCAGGGGCTCTGCTGCGTTGCCGCGCCCGTGACCGCGGTCCGCCGCACGGGTGAGCCCGCTCCCCACGGTGCCTGAGGAGGCCGACTGCCGGGTACGGCTGCCGTCCTGGTGCCGCGCGCTGCCTGCGCGCGCGACGGGACATCGCACCACCTCGCCGCTCCCGAAGGGCCTTCCATGGCATTGCGACATCCCGTGCGGCGTGGGGCCCTGGTAGCCGTTGGCATCCTGTGGCTGCTCGGGGCGGCCGCCCCCGGAGCCCAGGCCCATCCGCTCGGCAACTTCTCGGTCAACCACTACACCGGGTTCACCGTGCGGCCGGATCGCCTCGACGCACTCGTGGTCACCGACACCGCGGAGATCCCCACCCTGCAGGCCGCACCCGGGGTCGACACCAACGGCGACGGTCAGCAGAGCGCCGCCGAACGGACCGCCTGGGCAACAGCTGGCTGCGCGCAGGCGGCGCACCAGCTTCAGGTCACCACCCCCGAACGCTTGACATGGACGGTCAAGGCATCGGCGTTCGACTACCTTCGCGGACAGACCGGCCTGCGCACCAGCCGACTCGTGTGCGACCTCAGCGCCCCGCTGGAACTGACCGCGCGACCGGTGACCGTCCGGGTCGCCACCGGCGCCGACCCGGGCAGGGTGGGCTGGAACGAGATCACCGCCACCGCGGTCGGTGCCCGCCTGCAGCATTCCACGGTGCCCCAGAAGTCGGCCACCGACGAACTCCGCCGCTACCCGCGTGACCTGCTCAGCGCGCCGCGCGGGGACACCAGGGCCGAGTTCGCCGCCGTCGCGGGTGCGGGGAAGTCCACCGCCGGCGCCCCCGCGCCGCCCACCGCGATCGACGGCGGTCCGACCGGCCGTGTCGAGGCGCTGTCCCAGCACTTGGCGTCCCTGGCCGGTACCCGCCACCTCACCGTCCCAGTCGGCATCCTCGCCGTGTTGCTCTCCATCGTCCTCGGTGCCGGTCACGCGCTCCTGCCCGGACACGGCAAGACGGTGATGGCCGCCTATCTCGCCGGGCGACGCGGCAGCACCCGTGACGCCGTTACCGTCGGCGCGACCGTCACCGTCACCCACACCGCGGGCGTCCTGGTCATCGGGCTGTGTCTCACCACCTTCTCCTCCCTGGCCGGCGACACCGTACTGAACTGGCTGGGAATCGTCAGCGGCGCCTTGGTGGCCGCTGTGGGGGCGACCCTCCTCACCGACGCGCTGCGGCACTCCCGAACAACAGCCACGCAGGCACCGGAGGACGCGATGGCAGAGGAGCCTGCGCACCCGGCACTGGTGGGGGCACAGGCCGCGACCCGGCCCGGCGCGGAGAGCCTCCACCCGCACGACGGCGTCCACGCCCATGGCGACGGGCACCGGCATGCGCACGGGCCCGCGGCCAGCCACCCGCATAGCCACGCCCACGGGCACGAAGCAGCCGGCGGCGGTGAGAAACCCCACCGTCACGGGTTCTTCGGACACCACCACCGTCACGGACCGGAGGCGGCCGACCCCCAGCCCTTCACCACGCGCGGTCTGGTCGGCCTGGGGGTGGCCGGCGGCCTCGTGCCCAGCCCGTCCGCACTCGTCGTCCTGCTCGGGGCCATCGCGCTGGGCCGGACAGTCTTCGGGGCCGTCCTCGTGCTGGCCTACGGCCTCGGCATGGCCGCCACCCTCACCGCGGTCGGCCTCCTGCTGGTGCGGCTCGGAGGCCGCGCGGCCAAGGTCGCCGATCGTCCGCTGTTCGCCGGCCTACGCCGTATCGCGCCCTACACCGCACTGTTGACCGCTGCCCTGGTCCTCCTCGTCGGCCTCGGCCTCGTCGCCCGCAGCCTGCCCACCGTTCTCTGACACCTGGGAGACACCATGACGTACCGTCGGATCCCTGCCGCCGCAGCGCTGCTGGCCGTTGTCGCAACGGGCGGATGCGCGCCCGCGAGCGGTTTGCTCGATGCACAGGACGGCACCTCGTCACCGACCTGCCGCATCCACCAGACCCGAGGACCGGCCGACCGCTACACGGCGGGCGCCCACGCCGACCCGCGTTCCGTCCTGCAACTGATGCGCTACTACACCGCGAACGGCACCAAGGCGTACTGCGACGGAAAACCACCTACCGACACCGACCACCTGTGGACGCGCCTCTACACGGAACTCGGCGGCAGCGCCGCACACCTGTCACCGGCGGACAAGACGGACACCACGACCCGGTAGCCCCCCCGCGGGCTCACCGCCCGCCGGTCGCCGCGAGTTCGTCGTCGACCGCCGGTCGGAGCTGTCCTGCGGGAGCGGCGCAGACGCGGGTCAAAGCGCGCCGCGCCTGCGGCCGGGCCGCAAGGAAGGCGGCAACAGCCGGATCGGTCCCCTCCAGGAGCGCCAGATGCCTGACGGCATGAGATGCCACATGGTCAACCGTCAGGTCGGACGGCGCCGGATGACCGGGCCTCCCACTGCGAGCGATGGTGTGCGGATCCGCAAGAGTGCGCGCGGGACGATCAGGGTCGGGATCGGGATGGACGACGTAGGTCAGAACGATCGCCCCCTCGTCATCGGCACGCCAACTGGTGGAGTGCACGAGGTGGCAGTCGTCGTCGTCGGAAAGCCCGGCCAACCGACGGGCCGTGCGATCAGGAGCGGCGGACCGGGCAAGCCCGGTGAGCAACCGGCGGTAGGCGAAGCCGACGACCGCGTCGTACCGCAGCAGCAGCGCTTCGACCATGACCGGGGGCGGCGACACGGGGCCGGGCATGCGGAACATCATCGGTGCCCGTCTACAGCGGGGGACAAACCGGCAACCATAGGTCGACTCCAGAATCGTCGGGGGCCGGGACGACGAAACAGCCCACCGCCGACTCTATTGCCAGGAAGTCGCAATTGCATGTCACGGGTATCTATCCGAGGATGCGTTGTCCGCGGACCCGATGGATTCCTCCGTGCCGATCACCTCGGCTTCCTCACCCGGCAGGAGCTGCCACCGGCTGCCCCGGGCATCGTCGCGAATCCGTACACCGCCTGCGGCAAGCGACGCCCGCAGTCGGTCGGCGAGGTCGTAAGCTCCCTGGGCCCGCAGCGCGCCGCGCAGATCGAGCAGTGGATCGATGACCCGGCCCAGAGTGAGCTCCGGCTCCACCATGCCCTGTTGCGCGGGCATGGCGAACCGACGGATCATTCCGCGCAGGACCGTCCGTGCCCACTCCTGCCCACCCTCGTCCTCCTCCGTGTCACCGGACCACGAGCTGATCTCAGCCTCCAGTTGCAGGACCGCGGCCACCATCCGACCGGCGTCACGCGCCGCCCGCGCCGACTCGAAGAGCCCATCCGCGGCGGTGACGGCCTCCTGGAGGGTGACCGGCCCGTCACCGCCCGAAGGCCCGTCCGACCGGACCGGCTCGGTCGCCGCCTCCCAAGGCCCGGATGCCTCGCTTACGGCAGTGCCGGCAGCAAGACTCCGCAAGCGGTCCAGTGGCACAACCGTGCCCGAGGGGATCAGCGTGACGGCCCCACGGCGCCGGATCGTCAGGACCCCGCGGCCCCATACCCGCGCACTGTCGGCGGCGAGATCGATGATGACCGCGGTGTGCTCATCGATGCCGAGGACGGCACTGTCCCCTGGCAGGTGCCCCTCCAGAGCGGCCAGCCTGGTCTCACCGAGATAGCAGAAGCGGGTGTCGTGCGTACCGCCCTCGGCGTTGTCGTAGTGCGGTATCACCGCAACCGAAATGCCCAGACCCCCGAGCAGGTCCAATCCGTTCAGCCACACCGGCGGGTGCCCGGCTTTGTAGACTTCGTACACGGGCAGCGCAGCCCGTCCGACGGTGCAGGCGGCGGCAGACGCCATCACCGTCACCCCACGGCCCCGCCGCACCCGATCGGCCAGAGCCTGCCCCCATCCCTGCTCCCGCCACCGCCGCAGCGCGTACGAGGGACTACCGGGACCGCAGAACACCCAGGCAGCTCGGCGTATTTGATCGTGTGGAGCGTCGGGATCAGCGTCTACCGCAAGATCAGCGTCCGTATCAGCGAGCACCGTGGCCACGAGCCCCACACTGCGCCGGAAGTACTCCTGAGCCCGGGACGAGATGTCCCCACGGTTCACCTGGAACCCGTACGGGGTCTCCAAGATCACTGCCCCGGCGTCCGACTCCAGATGCGCCACCAACTGCCGGTGCAACGTCACCATCGTGGGGCTGGTCTCCCCCGAACCCATCAGAACAAGAAGCCCCCGCTCGGCATCCATCACCGATCCCCACCCCTCGCAGTCGAGAATCCCGGAGAGCCGTATCCGTACCCCACGTACCCCACGAACCCTTCCGCCACCCTGAGACACCGGCCTGCTGGATATACGGCCGAAAGACGCCGGCTCGCAAGCACCAACAGCCGACACTGCGAGCCGCTGTCATCGGCGGGTTCTCTCGCCGCCCCCGGTTGGGCGGGGCGGGTCCACCGTCACCAACGCAATCGGGGAGATCCGGCCATTGCCTGCCGCGCAGGGATTCACCATCCCCGACCAGCCTGGCGTACGCCTACGGCTCCAAGCTTCGCTGGGACCGTTGTCCGAGCACCCACGGCTGAACCTGGTTGCCGGATACGACTACAGCGTGATCCACCAGAACTTCCAATTGGAGGGATATCGGCCAGATAACCAACGCGGCACGAAAACCCCTCCGGTCCGGCTCGCGCTAAGTCAATGAGCGAACGAGCTCGTGGATGAACAACTGCGGCAAGCTCCGTCGCTGCACCGAACGCCAAGACCCCCGACCTTGGTTCTTTGGTGTCCGTTCTATTTAGGGTCAGGCGCCCCGCCAGGTGGGCGTGTTTTCGGCGGTGAGGCGGCGTGCCATGAGGTTGATGGCTGCGATGTGAATCGAGGCTTCGGACCGGTGCGGGAGGGCTTCGTAGTCACGGTCAAGGCGACCGTGACCATCAATGCTCCCGGCCAGTTGGGCGGGGTGCGGTGGCGTCCAGAGAAGTGGTGTGCCGGTTCTCACCTGATCCGGGTGTTTGTCCCGGCGTCAGAGTGAGGGTCCGGATATGAGAACGGCCACCGGCTGATCTTCGAGAGATGTCTATGTCTCGAAGGAGATCAGCACGATGACCGCACCAGACAATCTGCCCCCGCACGCCCTCGCCGCGGCGAGTCCCGATCTGCTGCGCGCGATGGTCAAGACATTCGCCGACGCACTCATGTCCGCAGAGGCCCGACGCCCTCGGCGACGCCGAATATGGGCAGGTCAGCGACGAACGCATCAACCACCGCAACGGCTGGACCGCCCACGCGAACGGGGCACCCGCGCCGGCACCGTCGAATTCGCTGCCCCCAAGCTGCGCCAGGGCAGCTATTTCCCTCACTGGCTCATCGAACGGCGGCGCCGCGCCGAACAGGCGCTCATCTCCGTGGTCGCCACCGCCTACCTGCTCGGCGTCTCCCCCCGGGTCGAGAAACTCGCCGAGTCCCCCGGCGGCACCCAGCTGTCGAAGTCCCAGGCCAGCACGATGGCCAAGCACCTGGACGAGCAAGTCGCCGCCTTCCGCAACCGCCCCCTGGACGCCGACCCCTATGCGTTCCTCTGGGTCGACGCCCTCGCCCAGAAGGTCCGTGAGGGTGGCCGCATCATCAACGTCCACGCCCTGGTCGCGGTCGGCGTCAACGCCGACGGCCACCACGAGATCCTCGGTGTCGACATCACCACGGCCGAGGACGGCGCCAGCTGGCTCGCCTTCCTTCGCTCGCTGACCGCCCGCGGCCTGCCCGGCGTCCAGCTCGTCGTCTCCGACGCCCACACCGGCCTGGTCAACGCCATCGGCGCGTTCCTGCCCGGTGCCTCCTGGCAGGGCTGCCGCACCCACGACGCGAGAAATCTCCTGAGCCAGGTCCCGAAGTCAGCCCAACCGTGGGTGGCCACGTTGCTGCGGACCGCCTTCGAACAGCCCGACACCGACGCGGTGAAAGCCCAGATGATCCATGTCCTGGATCCCTTGGAGACCAAGCTCCCCAAAGCGGCAGCCCACTTGCACTCCGCACAGCACGACCTGCTCGCCTTCGCCGCGTTCCCGCGTGAGCTCTGGCGGCAAATCCGGTCGAACAACGGCTGAACAAAGAAATCCGCCGCCGCACCGACATCGTTGGCATCTTCCCCGACCGCACCGCCGTCATCCGACTCGTCGGCGCGGTCCCGTCCGACCAGAACGACGAATGGGCCGAGGTCCGCCACTACATGGGCCGCGAACTCCTCGCCAAGGCCCGCCTCCACCCGATCGAGTCAGAAACAGACCCCGCCCTGTCCACCGAACTCACCGCATAGCCTCAAAACGAGATCACCGAGTGGCCGTCGATACACCACTCCTGCGGACGTGACCCGGGGTGCCGCGTCGACGGCCTTCTACGAGCGGTCAGGGTCGAACGAGATAACGGCCCACCATGCCGCCCATCATGTGGTCGGTGACATGGCAGTGATAGATCCAGTCGCCGGGGTTGTCTTCGGTGTACTCCACGGTCAATGTCGTAGAGGGGCCGATGATCTGGGAATCCACCCATCCCTGATAGCCCTGCCGGCTCTCCCACCGATGGCCGTGGATGTGGAAGACGTGGAACTCCTTGCCCAACGCGGCGATGCGCCACCGAACCCGCTCACCGACCCGCGCCGTGAAGGTGGGCGTGTTGTCGAGGAACGCTCCGCCATTGAACATGTCGAGGTCCTGTGCCAGCGATGGAACGTTGTCGGTGTAGGCGTCGTGAAGGAGAAGGGTGAACTCCCGGTCGACTTCGGAGGTGTTCTCGTCAGTGACCACCAACAGACCCAGTAGACCCAGTTCGGCCCCGATCTCCATCACCATATCGGCGTCCATTCCATCGCCGGCCGCCTCGTCGGAGGCCCCCTCCGGTGCCGGGATCTTCTGCGGCACGGAATGGTCATGATAGATCCAGGTGCCGACCGAGCTCGGTCGGCAGATCCAGGTGTACGTATACGACTCCCCGTACGGGATCGCGGTGCCGGGCCGGTCGGGATCGTCGGCGAGCCACCCTCCGTCGTTGTCCCGGTCGTACTGCACGCCGTGCGGATGAATGCTGTGCGGCCATTGGTAATATGCGTCGTTGTTCCGGAAGTGCACCGTGATCGTGTCGCCCACCGCCGCGCGCAGCACTGGGCCGGGAATGCCGGAATTGGCCCCGACTCCCTCGACGCCCGTGTCGGCCTTCAGAGGGCTTTCCCAGTCTGGGGTGTAGGCGCGGAAGCCGACCGCCCAAAACGTCGTCTGGTCGGGGCTGAACTCCCGTCCCATCATGCCGTCATACCCGTTGGGCACCGCGTTGTGTTCGAAGGAGTCGGCCTGGATCCAGAACTCCCGCACACGGCCGGCCGGCTCGCCCCCAGTTCTCGTCTCCGGCAATTCCGAACGCGATCGAGGGGCGCTGGCCTCGCGCGTCGCGGCACGGGCGGAGACTTGTTGCGCGGCCAGAACAGCGGTGGCACCACCCCCGAGCAGGGTACGGAGCACAGCCCTGCGCCCGCTGCCTCCGGCGGCCGCCGCCGCGTCAGGCGGCATGACAGCCCTTGCTGCGGGCGGGGCGGGACACGGCGCGGTGTGCGGCTATCACTGGGGTACCTCCTGAAGGCGGTGCGCTTCACCGCGGCCGACCAGGCCACGGAGCAGCATCCCTACCCGAAAAATATGCAGATCGGGCAAATCGCGCAGCAGCCTCACTCGCTCGGCCCAGGCTTCCCCCGCCGGTCCCGGCACACACAGCCAAATCGGCCGACGGGACGCCTGCCGCAAGGTCGCTGTCCAGGAGATGCGCCGGCGGCAGTCTGACCGGAATCACGGTCTCAACGCTCCGTAGTCAGCACCAAACCAGCATGGGAGAGGTGACCAGGGGTGCTGACAGGGGACTTTAGTCAGCACGGACAGCACGGGAGTCAGCACAGCGCGGCCAAAGTGTACCAAAAGCCTCGTCCCCGCAGCAGGCGTATGGCGCCACCGGAAGGCCCCGTCCTGGCTTCCGATGCCGCGCATGGCTGCCGCGCGGACACCGGGCCCCGAAAGCCCGCCGGGGAAGCGGCGGCATCGCTACAAATCCGGGTGAGATCGCCACCCGCTCAACAATGCCGGAGGGGCCACATGAGTCCGCTGCGAGTTGGTGTACTGGCCTAGCCCGGCTGTTTCGCATCCGAGGCATTCGGAGTCCCGGACCTCCTCGCCATGGCCACGCATGTCGCCGCAGCGCACGGATCGGCGCAGCCGGCCTACCGGCCATCACCCCCCGTGGCCGGTCGCTACCCAGGATTCGGCCCGCACGCGACGCCTCACCCTGGGCAGAGACGAAGGGGCGCCTGTCAGAGGAGGGAGTTCCCTGGGACTTTTCTGGGACTTCCGGCCGCATCAACAGGCATGACCGTGAAATAGTCAAAAGACCATATTCGCTGGTCAACACCCTGCGGCCGTCTATCCCAGCAGGTCACAAGGCCGCCTGGTCCGTTCCGCGACATCTGACCGAACGGCAGGCCCTCAGGCCCGGTACACGCTCCTGCCCGAGCGGGTGCCGGGCCTGTTCGCGTTGGTTCGCGAAACCCCCTGACACCCCCTGACACCGCCTGACAGCTGCCGGCGGCCGTCGTCAGCGGACTGTCCGCGGGCTGTCAGCACGGCTCGGCATCGTCATGGTCATCGAGAACGAGGACCTGACGAGGAGTGGTTGACCATGGGGTACGCGATCCGGGCCGAGGGTCTGGTCAAGAAGTACGGCGACTTCACCGCCCTGGACGGCGTCGACCTGGAGGTGCCGGCCGGCAGGGTCGTCGGCGTCCTGGGTCCCAACGGCGCCGGCAAGACCACCACCGTGCGCATCCTGGCCACGCTGCTGCGCCCCGACGCCGGGCACGCCACCATCGGCGGCCACGACATCGTGAAGGACCCGGTCAGGGTCCGGCAGTTGATCGGGCTCACCGGCCAGTTCGCCTCCGTGGACGAGACCCTGTCCGGCACCGAGAACCTGGTGCTCATCGGGCGGCTGCTCGGACTGTCCCGGCGCGACGCGAGGGTGCGGGCCGCCGAGCTGCTGGAGAACTTCTCCCTCTCCGAAGCCGCCCGCAAGCCGATCGCCACCTTCTCCGGCGGTATGCGGCGGCGCCTGGATCTGGCGGCCTCCCTGGTCGGCCGGCCGCAGGTGCTCTTCCTGGACGAACCCACCACCGGGCTGGACCCGCACGCCCGGCAGGAGGTCTGGAACGTCATCAGGGGGTTGGTCGCGGACGGGTCCACGGCGCTGCTGACCACGCAGTACCTCGAAGAGGCCGATCAGCTCGCCGACTCCATCACCGTCTTCGACAAGGGCCGCAAGGTCGCCGAGGGCCGGCCGGGCGAGCTCAAGCGCCGCGTCGGCGGCCAGATCCTCCAGGTCCGGCCCGCCATGGCCGCCGATGTGCCGCTGGTGGCACAACTGCTCGCCGAGTTGTCCGGCCACTCCCCCGCGCAGGACTCCGGGGTGCTGACCGTACCGGCGGACGACCCGCTGCTCGTCGCGGCGGTCGCCCGCCGTCTGGACGGCGCCGGCATCACCGTCGACGAGCTCGGCCTGCGGCTCCCCAGCCTCGACGAGGTCTTCCTCGCCCTGACCGGACACACGCCCGCCGTCGCCGAAGAACAGCCCGTCGCCGTCTGAGCCCCGACTCCCCCGTTCCGCGCGCACCGTCCCGAGAGGACCCCGTCATGAGCACCCAGCCCCTCAGCGCCCCCGCCGAACTCGCCGGCCGTATCGGCCTCGCGCAGACCGCCCAGCACAGCCTCGCCCTCGCCGGCCGCGGCGTCACCAAGTTCATGAAGTCCCCGATGCAGCTGGTCGACGTGATCCTCACGCCGATCATCAGCCTGCTGATGTTCATCTACCTGTTCGGGGACGCCATGTCCGGCGGCGACACCCACGGCTATCTGCAGCACGTCACCCCGGGCGTCATGGTCATGGCCGTCTTCCAGGCCAGCATCGGTGTGGGCGCCTCGCTCAGCGCGGACGCCGGCACGGGGATCTTCGACCGGTTCCGCAGCATGCCGATCGCCCGCTCCAGTCCTCTGATCGGCGCCGTCCTCGCCGACATCGTCCGCTATGTCGCCTGCCTGGGCACCCTGGTCGTCCTCGCCCTGGTCATGGGATACCGCGTCGAGAACAACCCGGTCGCCTCGCTCGCCGCGTTCGGCCTGCTCATCGGCTTCGCTCTGAGCTTCTCGTGGATCTCGGTCTTCCTCGGCATGCTGATCAAGAACCCCACCTCCGTGCAGGGGCTGATGACCATCCTCATCCTGCCGCTCACCTTCGCCAGCAACGTCTTCGTCTCCGACAACAAGATGGCGGGCTGGCTCCAGGCCTGGTCCGACGTCAACCCCGTCTCGCTGGTGGCCGACGCGGTCCGCGGCCTGCTCAACGGCGGCCCGGTCGCCCACTCGCTGCTCGGCAGCCTCGCCTGGATGGCCGGTGTGATCGTGGTCTTCTTCCCGCTGGCCATGCGGGCCTACCGCAAGAACGCCGGATGATCCTCCGGTGACGAGCCCGGCCGGGCGGAGTCCGCACCACGGGGGTGCGCGGACCCCGCCCGGTCGTCCGCATGACCAGGCGGGGCCGTCAGCTCCGCGGCACCGCCCGCAGGGTCTCCGACTCCAGCCAGCGCAGCGCGTCCTCGCGGGAGTACGCGGCCCCCTCCTCGTACGCCTTCTCGAAGCGGGCCTCGCCCAGCGTCGCCACGATGCGGTCGATCAGCTCGCGCCACTCCGGCTCGCCCCGGTCGAAGGCGCCGCGCATCACCTGGCTCATGCCGAGCGACCTGGCACCCTCTTCCGGAGCCCCTTCGAGTGTCCGCAGCCCGCCCAGCAGTTCCGCCACCCAGGCGAGCGCGGCGCCCGCGCCCTGGCCGAACAGGGCGCCGGCCGCCTCCGGCAGCAGCGCCCTGGCCCGTACGGCGTCACCCTCGGCGAGACGGTTCTCGACGCGGGTGCTGACGATCAGGTCGCGGGCCAGCCCCCGCAGGGACGGCCGCCGGGCGCTCAGCGCTTCGAGCCGGTCGAGCGTCGCGTCGGACCGCGCCAGATCACCGGCCCGGCGGTGCACATTCGCCAGACCCACGAGGATGTTGGCCTCCAGTCGGAGCTGTCCGCGCTCGCGGGCCTGCCGGTGTGCGGCGTGCAGATCGCGGAAGGCGCCTTCCAGGTCGCCGCTGCGCCGGCGTTCGCGGGCGAGTCTGGCCTTGCTGAGGTAGAGGTAGTCCTCGGTGCCGAGTTCGGAGCTGAGGGCCACCGTCCGCTCGAATGTGGCGATGGCCTGCGGGTACTCGCCTCGCAGGGAGTGATCGCGGCCGATCGGGAACAGGCTCATCACCAGCCCCCACCGGTCGCCCACCTCCTCGAAGCCGCGCAGGGCCTCGATCCGGGAGGCGGCGCCGGTGACCAGGTCCCCCTGTTCCGTGAGGGCGAAGTCCCGGGCCAGGTGGGCGCCGGCCCGGACCCAGGGGTCGGGCGACAGGAAGGGGTCCTGGTCCGCGGTTCCGTCCGGTCCCGACGCGCGCGGGAAGGAGACCCGGGACATCCGCAGGAGCAGGAGAGCCGGGTGGAACTCACGCGCCGTCGCCGATTCGCCGTCCGTGGGGGGACGTTCGCCGCCCACCGCTCGTACGGGGTCCGGATCGGCGGCCTCCGCCAGGTACGTGTCGAGCCGGGTGCTCATCCCCCGGATCCCCCAGTACCAGAACATCGCCCCGGCGAAACGCGCGGCCTGGTCCCTGTCCCGGGCGTCGGCGAGCGAGCGCAGCGCGAGGACGAGGTTGTCGTGCTCGGCGTCGAAGACCTCGATCGCGCGCAGCTGCTCGCGGGTCCGCAGGCGGGGCTCGTGTTCTTCCGCGAGGGCCAGGAAGTACACGGCGAAGCGCCGGGTGACGGCGTCTCCGGGTTCGGCGTCGGCGAGCTGCCGCGCCGCGTACGCGCGGACCGTCTCCAGCATCCGGTAGCGCGGCTCGCCCACCCCTTCGCCGGTGTGGACCAGCGACTTCTCGACCAGTGCGTCCAGGACGTACGGGACGTCGGCGGCTGGGAGCGCCGGGTCCGCGCAGACCGCTTCCAGCGCGGGGACGGTCGCGCCGCCCGGGAACACCGACAGTCTGCGGGCGAGGATCCGCTCGGGTTCGTCGAGCAGGTCCCAGCTCCACTCGACGAGCGCGAGCAGGGTGCGCTGGCGGGGCAGGGCGGTGCGGCTGCCCGAGGCGAGCAGGCGGAAGCGGTCGTCGAGGCGGCGCGCGATCTGCTCGACGTTCATCGAACGGAGCTTCGCCGCGGCCAGCTCGAGGGCGAGCGGCATCCCGTCGAGCCGCCGGCAGATCTCGACCACGGCGTCGAGGGTCGAGTCGTCGAGCGTGAAGTCCGGCCGCACTCCGGCGGCCCGGTCGACGAAGAGGCGGACGGCGGGCGACTGCGCGGCCTCGGCGGGCTCCGGCGCTCCCATCGGTATGTCGAGGGGGCCGAGATGGCACAGGGACTCGCCGGTGATGGCGAGGGCCTCCCGGCTGGTGGCGAGGATCCGCAGTTCCGGCAGCTGGTCGAGCAATTCGGCGGTGAGTTCGGCGGCCGCCTCGACGAGGTGCTCGCAGTTGTCGAGCAGGAGCAGGGCGTCGCCACTGCCGAGGAGTCCGGCCATACGCTCGACCGGGGTGGCCCGCTGCCCCTGGCCGGCGTCGTAGAGGCCGCCGTCGGTGGAACTGAGGGCGCCGAGTACCGCGTCGGCCAGCTGGTCCGGCGCGCTCACACCGGCGAGCGGCACGAACCAGACCCGGCCGCGCGCGTGCGCGCGGTCCCGGGTGGCCGCTTCGAGGGAGAGCCGGGTCTTGCCCGCCCCACCGGGGCCGACGATGGTGACGAGCCGGCCGCGTTCCAACTGGCCCGCGAGTCCTTCCAGTTCGCCGTCGCGTCCGACGAAGCTCGTCAGCCGGGCCGGAAGGCGGCTCGGGGCGGCCTCGGCCCGCTCGGCGGGCGACGCCAGCTCGCCCCGCAGCAGCTCCAGATGGATCTCGCGCAGTTCGGCCGTCGGATCGACACCGAGTTCGTCGCCGAGCCGCCCGCGTATCGCCTCGTACACCGCGAGCGCGTCGGACTGCCGTCCGGCCGCGGACAGCGCCCGCATCCGCAGCCCGGCGACCCGCTCGCTCAACGGCCGCTCGGCACCGGCCGCTTCGAGGTCGGCCAGCACCTCTCCGAACCGCCCGAGCCGCAGCTCGGCGTCGCAGCGGTCCTCGGTCGCCGCGATCCGCAGAGCGTCGAGCCGGGTCGCGACGGGCCCGGCGAACGGGGCGTCCAGGACGTCGGCGAGCGCCGCCCCCCGCCACAGCCCGAGCGCCGTTCGCAGCAGCGCGGCCGCCTCGTCGGGCCGGCCGGCCGCCAGCGCCCGCCTGCCCCGGGCGGCCAGCTCCTCGAAGTGGTGGACGTCCACCTCCTCGGGCTGCACCGCGAGCCGGTAGCCGCCGGATGCGGACTCCAGCGCGGCGGACCCGCGCAACGCCCTGCGCAGCCGGGACACCAGCGCCTGCAGCGCGTTGGCCGCCTCGGCGGGCGGCTCCTCACCCCACAGGCCGTCGACGAGCGAGTCGGCGAAGACCGTCCGGCCCTCTTCAAGGGCGAGCCTGGCGAGGAGCATGCGCAGCCGAACGCCGCCCACCTCGACCGGTGTCCCGTCATCGCCGTACACCTGAACCGGTCCCAGCAGCACTACGCGGACCACCGCGGCCTCCCCCTCTGCACCGACCGGCCCTGCCGTGTCGATCATTCTCCGACGCCGGTCAGCATCACGCACCCGACGCCCTGGGTAAAGGGCGGTCCTTTCCGCTCGGGATTTCTCGGAAACCCGGCGATGAACGCGCGCGGCGCCGCCGCGACCGTCCGCTCCCCCGCGGGTGCCGGACCCGAGGCCGCCCCGGCCCCGTGCTCGCGGGTCCGGGGCGGCCTCGGTCGTCGTGTCAGCCGGCGGGTGCGGGCTCCGGGAAGTGGCAGGCGGCCTGACGCTGCCCCGGTCCCGCGATCCGCAGCAGGGGTGCTTCGGTGCGGCAGATATCCCGGGCCTTGTGGCAGCGCGGGTGGAAGGTGCAGCCCGCCGGCGGATGCGCCGGGCTGGGAGGATCGCCGAGCAGCACGATCCGTTCACGGGCCCGCTCCACCGCCGGGTCGGGCAGCGGCACGGCGGACAACAGGGCCCGCGTGTAGGGGTGGGCGGGAGCCCCGTACACCTCGGCCTTGCGGCCGATCTCGACGATCCGGCCGAGGTACATCACCGCGACGCGGTCGCAGACCCGCTTGACGACCGACAGGTCGTGCGCGATGAAGAGGTAGGCGAGGCCGAGTTCACGCTGCAGGGTCTCCATCAGGTTCACGGTCTGCGCCTGGATGGAGACGTCGAGGGCGGACACCGGCTCGTCGGCGACGATCAGCCGCGGCCGGGTGGCGAGCGACCGGGCGATCCCGACGCGCTGCGCCTGTCCCCCGGAGAACTCGTGCGGGTAGCGGTCCAGGTGCTCGGGGATGAGGCCGACCAGGTCCATCAGTTCGGCGGCGCGCCGGCGGGCGTCCGCCGCTCCGCCGCCCTGCGCCAGGATCGGGTCGGCGATGATGCGGGCGACCGTCTGCCGGGGGTTGAGGGACGAGAACGGGTCCTGGAACACCATCTGCACATGGCGCCTTACCGGGCGCAGGGCGCGCGCCGACAGATGACTGATGTCCCGGCCGTCGAAGGTGACGGAGCCCGAGGTGGGCTCCAGCAGCCGGACGACCATCCGCCCGGTGGTGGACTTCCCGCACCCCGACTCCCCCACCAGGCCCAGCGTCTCGCCCGCGGCGATGTCGAACCCGACGCCGTCCACGGCCCGGACGGGGGCGCCGGCGCGCCCGCTCCGGGTGCGGCGGCCCGGGAACGTCTTGACGAGGTCGCGGACGGACAGCAGCGGCGGCGCACCGCCGCCCGCCGGGGCACCGGTGGCGGCCGTCTCCAGAGCGCTCATCGTGATCCTTCCGCGGCGGGAACGGGCGGGGCGGACGTCCGGCCGGACGGGGCGACCGCGTCCAGGGGGAAGTGGCAGGCCACCCGCTGCCCGTCGGTCGCCGGATCCCCGGGGCCGAAGGCCGGACGCTCCGCGGCGCACCGGTCCCGTTCCGCGGCGCTCCCGGCCGCCGCCCGCGGGCAGCGCGGCAGGTACGGGCAGCCGGGCGGTGGCGCGAGCAGCGAGGGCGGGCTGCCCGGGATGGCGCGCAGCGGCGCGTCGTCGGTGTCGTCGAGCCGGGGCAGCGAGTCGAGCAGGCCGCGGGTGTACGGGTGCGCGGGCGCGGTGAACAGGCGTTCGACCGGCGCCTGTTCGGCGGCCCGGCCGCCGTACATGACCAGCACCTCGTGGGCGACGCGGGCGACGACGCCCAGGTCATGGGTGATCATCACGACGCCGAGGCCGCGGTCGGCCTGGATGCGGGCGATGAGTTCGAGGATCTGCGCCTGCACGGTGACGTCGAGCGCGGTCGTCGGCTCGTCCGCGATCAGCAGGTCCGGTTCGCAGGCCAGCGCCATGGCGATCATGACGCGCTGGCGCATGCCGCCGGAGAACTGGTGCGGGTGGTCCGCCGCCCGGCGGGCCGGCTCCGGGATGCCGACCTCGCCGAGCATCTCGACGGCCCGCCGCCGGCCGACCGCGCGACTCGCCTTGAAGTGCACCCGGTAGTGCTCGGCCACCTGCTCGCCGACCGTGTAGTAGGGGTGCAGGCTGGACAGCGGATCCTGGAAGATCATCGCCATCCGGCGGCCGCGCAGCCGGTTCAGCTCGCGGTCGGGCAGCGCGGTGAGCTCCCGGCCGTCGAGCGCGATGGACCCGCTCACGGCCGCGCCTCGGTGCAGGCCCATGACGGCCAGTGACGTGACGGACTTCCCGGAGCCCGACTCGCCGACGATGCCCAGCGTGCGGCCCGCTTCAACGGTGAAGCCGATGCCGTCGACGGCGCGGACCGGGCCCGCCGGGGTGGGGAAGGTGACCTGGAGGTCGCGGACTTCGAGCAGCGGGCCTGGCGCGGCCATCAGTACCTCACTCGCGGATCGACGAAGGCGTAGAGGAGGTCCACGGCCAGGTTGGCGATGACGATGAAGAACGCCGCCAGCAGCGTGACGCCGAGGATGACGGGCTGGTCGGAGCGGACGAGACCGTCGTAGAAGAGCCGTCCGACCCCGGGCAGCCCGAAGATGGACTCGGTGATGACGGCGCCGGCCAGCAGACCGCCGAGGTCCATCCCGAACAGGGTGAGGATGGGCGTCATCCCGGAGCGCAGCCCGTGCTTGACGATGACGGTGCGCTCCGGCATGCCCTTCGCCCGAGCGGTGCGGATGTACGGCTCCGCCATCGCCTCGATCATCGAACTGCGGCTCTGCCGGGCGTACATGGCGGCGTAGAGCAGGGCCAGCGCCAGCCAGGGCAGGATCAGGTTGGAGGCCCAGTCGAGCGGGTCGGCGGTGAGGTCGGTGTAGGTGGGGTACGGCAGCAGGCCGGCGATCCTGATCACGCCGTAGATCAGCATCACCGAGGTGAAGTAGACCGGCATGGAGGCCGCCGCGACCGCACCGACCATCAGGGTGCGGTCGACGAGGGTGTCCTTGCGCAGCGCGGCCGTGACGCCCGCGCCGAGGCCGAGCAGCAGCCACAGCACGGCCGCGCCGACGGCGAGCGAGACCGAGACCGGCAGCCGGTCCATCAGCAGGTCCCAGACCGGGACGGAGTTCTCGTAGCTGTAGCCGAAGCACGGGAAACCGCAGCGCAGCGCGTGCGGCCCCTCCCCCAGGGTGCGTCCGGAGAAGATGCCGGTGAGGAAGTCGCCGAACTGCCGCCAGAGCGGCTGGTCCAGGCCCATGGAGTGCCGGACGAGTTCGAGGCGTTCGGGGCTGCAGCTCTTACCGCAGGCGGCGGCCGCCGGGTCGGAGGGCAGGACGTAGAAGATGGTGAAGGTGATGGCGGAGATGGCGAAGAGCACGCCGGCGACCCCGGCGAGCCGGCGGGCGAGGTAGACGATCACCCGCGGCCTCCCCGGGGATCGAGGATGTCGCGCAGCGCGTCGCCGAGGAGGGTGAAGGCGAGGACGGCCAGGAAGAGGAAGAGGCTGGGGATGACGAAGTACATCGGGTCGGTCTCGTAGAACGCGACGCTGTCGGCGATCATCTGGCCCCAGGAGGGCGTGGGCGGGCGGACGCCGACGCCCAGGTAACTGAGGGCGGCCTCGGTGCTGATCATCCCGGGGATGAGCAGGGTGGTGTACGCGATGATCGGCCCGGCGACGTTGGGCAGGATCTCCCGGCCCAGGATGCGCCAGGCGCCGGAACCGCCGACCCGGGCGGCCTCGACGTACTCGCGGTGCTTGACCGAGAGCGTCTCGCCGCGGACGACGCGGGCGATGCCGGGCCAGCCGAAGACCCCGATGACGGCGGTCATCAGGAGGATCCGGTTGACGTCCTGGGCCACCGACATCATCGCGATCATGAAGATCAGGGACGGGAAGGACATCGTCAGGTCCATCAGGCGGCTGAGCACGGCGTCGATGCGGCCGCCGAAGTAGCCGGCGGCGATCCCGGTGGCGGTGCCCGCGACGACGACCACCGCCGTGGCGCTCAGCGAGATCAGCAGGGAGACCTGCGCGCCGTTGACGACCCGGGCGAACAGGTCGCGGCCGGTGACGGGTTCGACGCCCAGCCAGTGGTCGGGGCCGATGCCGCCGAACGTTCCGAGCGGCAGTCCGCCGAGGTAGGGGTCGACGGCGGTCTGGTCGAACTCGGTGGGCGACCAGCCGCCGAGCGCGCTGAGCAGCGGCGCCGCGGCGGCCATCACGACGAGCAGCGCCACGACCACCAGGCCGAAGCGGCCGGCCGGCCGGCGGCGCAGCTGCCGCCAGGCGAGCCGCCACGGCCCGGCCGCGGTGGTGTCCCGCCGTGCGGGTCGCCGCGCGGCATCAGGAGGAGGTACCCGTTCGGGCACGGTGAGGGTGGCCATCGCCGTGCGCCCCTCAGCCCTGGCTCTTGGACGGGTCCTTGAGGCCGATGGCCGCGTAGTCGAGCTGGCCCGACCACACGGGGTGGCCGAAGGCGCCCGCGATGTTGGTGCCGACCAGCAGGGGCTTGCGCTCCAGCATCAGCGGGACGGCCGGGGACTTGGCCATGATCTGCGCGTCGAGGTCGATCCAGGCCTGGTTGGCCTGGGCCGCGTCGGACATCGCGGCGATCTCGTCCATGCGCTTCATGACCGCGTCGTCGCGGAACTGGGAGTAGTTGCCCTGGTTGCCCTTGTCCCTGATGGTGCGGCCGTCGAAGACGAAGGGCAGGAACGTGGAGCCCGACGGGTAGTCGGGGCACCAGCCCGCCATCACCATGTCGGGCGCGCTCTTGATGTCACCGATCGACTCGTAGTAGGCGGACGGGTCGACGGTGTTGACGGTGACCGCGACCCCGACCCGCGACAGGCCCTGCTGGATCGCCTCGGCCCTGGTTTTGTCGCCGGTGGAGACGGTGAAGGTGGCGCGGAAGCCGCCGTCCTTGCCGGCCGCCTTCAGCAGTTCCTTCGCCCTGGCGACATCGCCGGCCGGCGCGATCTTCAGGGTGTCGGCCTGCTGGGAACCGGTAAGGCCCGGGGGCAGGTAGGCGGTGGCGATGTCGTTGAGCGCGGGGCCGCCGGACGCCGTCAGCAATGACGACTTGTCGACCGCGTACTGCATGGCCTCGCGGACTTTCGGGTCGTTGAACGGGGCCTTGCCGGTGTTGAGTTGCAGCATCACGGTGCAGCCGTTGGACTCGGCGATCAGCCGGCGCTTGACGTCGGCCTTGGGCAGCACCTTGGGCGCGCTCTCGGGCCGCATGTTGGCCCACTCGATCGTGGAGGCGTCGCCGCCGGCGGAGGCGATGACACGGTCGTCGACCTGGCCGCCCTTGAGCCCCTGGACGAAGACGAAGCGGTCCGGGTACGCCTTGCGCACGGTGTCGGTGGCGGCGTCCCAGTGGGTGTTGCGGACCAGGACCAGCTTCTTGCCCCGGTCATAGCTGTCGATCTTGTACGGGCCGGAGGAGAACGGCCGGGCGTCGTACTGCGCGCCCTTCTCCCGGGCCTGCGGCACGGGCGAGAAGGTGGGCAGCGTGACCGTGGAAGCGAACTCGGCGACCGGACGCTTGAGCCTGAAGACGATGGTGAGGTCGTCGGGCGTCTCGATGGAGCTGAGGTGCTTGCCCGTCAGGGGGCCCTGGTAGCCCTTGGTGTCGGCCAGGTACTGGGCGGCGTAGTCGGGGCCGCCGGTGAGGTCGGGTGAGAACGAGCGCTCGACGTTGTACTTGACGTCCTTGGCGGTGATCGGGGTGCCGTCCTCGTACGTCAGGCCCTTCTTGAGGGTGAAGGTCCACACCTTGCCGCCCCCGCTCGGGGTGCCGAGGTCGGTGGCCAGGTCGGGGACGACCTCACTGCCCGCCTTGCCGGGCTCGCTCCTGAAGGTGGTCAGGGTCCGGTAGAGCAGCCGGATCCCCATGTCCATGTTCGGCATCGTCCAGTTGCGGGCCGGATCCAGGTGCGAGAAGTCCTGGTTGGACAGGACGGTGAGGGTGCCGCCCTTGACCGGGACGCCGCCGACGACCTGCCCGTCGTTGGCCGCCGCCGGGTTCTTCCCCCCACTCGGTCCGGCCTTCGCGTCGCCGGAACAGCCCGCGATACCGAGGGCGAGGGACGCCAGAAGGGCGGTGGACAGGGCGAGTTGGGTGCGCTTGGTCATATGAGCCACTCCGTTGCGTGGGACCGCACTCTAAGATGTGACCCGTAACATAGTAATGTGAAATTGCACTGACAAGGTGTGTGCGTCGCCGTTACCCACCCGTGTCCGAAGTCCTGTCCCGAGCCGTGCCCAGCCGTGTCCAGCCGTGTCCGAAGGAGCTCCTCGATGAACGGAACCCCCGCCCGCCCGCATACCGGAAGTCACGATCTGCCCACCTCACCGGCGTTGGACGCCTTCATGGGCACCGCCTGGGCCGCCACCCCGCTGCCCGCCGACACCCGCGTCCCCGGCGCGCACCTCACCCCGGCCCGCCGCGACCGGCTGTCCGCGCGCTTCCCCGGCGAACGGCTCGTCGTCCCCGCCGGGCAGCTCAAGGTCCGCTCCAACGACGACGACTTCCGCTTCCGCCCGCACAGCGCCTACGCCTGGCTCACCGGCCTGACCGGCGAGGACCAGCCGGGCAACGTCCTGGTCCTCGAACCGGACGGCCCCTCGGGACACGAGGCCGTGCTGTACCTGCGGCCGCGCTCACCCCGTACCGAGCCCGGGTTCTACCGCGACCGCCGCTACGGGGAGTTCTGGGTCGGGCGCCGCCCCGACCTCGCGGAGGCCGAGCGGATGACCGGCATCCGGTGCGCGCACCCGGACGGGCTCGGCGCGCTGCCACCGGGCCGCGACGCCGCCACGGACCCCGAACTCGCGAGCGTGCTGTCGGAGTTGCGACTGGTGAAGGACGCCTGGGAGATCGGCCAACTGCAACGCGCCGTGGACCACACGGTCGCCGGCTTCGAGGACGCCGTACGGTCCCTGCCGCGCGCCCTGCGGCACGCGCGCGGCGAACGCTGGATCGCGGGGACGTTCGACCGGCGCGCCCGCGCCGAGGGCAACGGCACCGGGTACGACACCATCGCCGCCTCCGGCGCGCACGCCTGCGTCCTGCACTGGACACGCAACGACGGCCCGCTCGACCCCACCGAACTGCTGCTGCTCGACGCGGGCGTGGAGACGGACACCCTCTACACCGCCGACGTCACCCGCACCCTGCCGCTGACCGGCATCTTCTCCCCCGTCCAACGGCAGCTGTACGAGCTCGTGCTGGCCGCGCAGAGCGCGGGCATCGCGGCGCTGAAACCCGGCGCCTGTTTCCGCGACTTCCATCTGGCCGCGATGGGCGTCATCGCCGAAGGACTCGCCGACTGGGGCGTGCTGCGCGTCCCCGCCGACGAGGTGCTCGCCGAGGACAGCGGCCTCTACCGCCGTTACACGCTGTGCGGCAGCGGCCACATGCTCGGCCTGGACGTGCACGACTGCGCCCAGGCCCGCGCCGAGACCTATCTCGACGGCGTACTGGAGGAGGGCCACGTCCTCACCGTCGAGCCGGGCCTGTACCTCCAACCCGACGACGAGACGCTGCCGTTGGAACTGCGCGGCATCGGCATCCGCATCGAGGACGATCTGGTGATCACGCCCGACGGGGCTCGGCTGATGTCGGGGGCGCTGCCGCGCGATGTCGCGGGGATCGAGGCATGGATGGGCGAGCTGCTGAGCTGACCCGCCGGCCCGCCCCGGGGCCCGGCCCTCAAGGGTGTTGCGAAAGTCCCGGCTGGCCCTAACGGGCGAACGGCGCTACTTTCGCAACGCCCTTCAGGCGGAGCCGAGCCGCCGCTTGAGGACCGGTTCCGGCTTCGCCGCAGCCGGTTCCTCCTTGCCCACCGCCCACAGCGACCGCACATGCCCGAGGTGGCGGGCCATGCACTCCTCAGCCGCCTCGGCGTCGCCGGCGACCATCAGATCCAGCAGCTCGACGTGCTCCTCGGCCGACGAGACCAGCTCGCCGCGCTCGTCCAGCCGCGTCAGCCCGTACAGCCGTGAGCGCTTGCGGAGGTCGCCGACGGCCTCCACCAGCCGCTCGTTCCCGGCCAGGCCGAGGAGGGTGAGGTGGAAGCGGCGGTCGGCCTCCAGGTAGCCGATGAGATCGTGCGCCCGGGCGGCGGCGACGATCTCCTCGGCGACCGGACGCAGTTCCTCGAGCTGTTCGGGAGTGGCGGTGCGGGTGACCCGGCCGACGGTGGGCACCTCGATGAGGGCGCGGATCTCGGTGTACTGGTCGAGGTCGCGCTCGTTCATCTCGGTGACCCGGAAGCCCTTGTTGCGCACCGGTTCGACCAGGCCCTCGCGCGCCAGGTCGAGCATCGCCTCCCGCACGGGAGTCGCGGAGATGCCGAAGTCCGCGGCGAGGGCGGGGGCCGAGTAGACGACGCCGGGACGCAGTTCACCGGCGATGAGCGCGGCCCGCAGGGCGTGGCCCACCTGATCGCGCAGCCGCTCCTGCGCCGTGATCAGGTTGCGCTGTTTCAGGTCACCCATCGCTGTTCCTCCGTCGTCCCGCGGAGCCCCAGCGTACAATGTCACGTTGCTTTCGAGGCCCGGCCGCCGGGGACGATCACAGCAGGAACCCGCCCGGGAACGGATCGGCCGGGTCGAGGAAGTACTGGGCGGTGCCGGTGATCCAGGCGCGGCCGGTCACGGTGGGCACTACGGCGGGCAGACCGCCGACCGCCGTCTCCTCGACGAGCCGGCCGGTGAAGGACGTTCCGATGAAGGACTCGTTGACGAAGTCGGTGTGCAGCGGGAGTTCACCGCGCGCGTGCAGCTGCGCCATGCGCGCCGACGTGCCGGTGCCGCACGGCGAGCGGTCGAACCAGCCGGGGTGGATGGCCATCGCGTGCCGGGACAGCCGCGCGTCGGAGCCGGGGGCGATCAGCTGGACGTGCTTGACGCCGCTGATGTCCGGGTCCTCGGGGTGCACCGGCCGGTCCGCCGCGTTGATGGCCTCCATGACGGCCAGCCCGGCGGCGAGGATGTCGTTCCTGCGCTCGCGGTCGAAGGGCAGCCCGAGGTCGGCCAGCGGCAGCATCGCGTAGAAGTTGCCCCCGTACGCGAGGTCGTAACTGAGCCTCCCGTACCCCGGCACGTCCACCTCGAGGTCCAGCCCGGCCGAGAACGCCGGGACGTTCCGGAGGGTGACGGCCGTGGCCTGCCCGTCCTCGACCTGGACGTCGACGGTGACGAGCCCGGCGGGGGTGTCCAGCCGGACGGTGGTGACCGGCTCGGTGACCTGCACCATCCCGGTCTCGACGAGGACGGTGGCGACACCGATGGTGCCGTGGCCGCACATGGGCAGGTAGCCGGAGACCTCGATGTAGAGGACCCCGAAGTCCGCGTCGGGCCGCGTCGGGGGCTGCAGGATCGCGCCGCTCATCGACGCGTGGCCGCGCGGCTCGTACATCAGGAGCGTGCGCACCCGGTCGTGGTGCTCCATGAAGTACAGCCGGCGTTCGGCCATCGTGGCACCGGGGATGACGCCCACGCCGCCGGTGATGACGCGGGTCGGCATGCCCTCGGTGTGCGAGTCGACGGCGTGGTAGATGTTCCGGCTGCGCAAGGGGTCCTCCTTCTCGTGGGTGTCTCGCGGGTCAGCAGAGGCCTTCGGCCATCGCCTTCTCGGTCGCGGCGCGCACGGCGGACTCGATATCGGCCGGGAGCGGGGAGCGCGGGGGGCGGACCGGGCCGCCGGGCCGGCCCACGAGGTCCATCGACACCTTGATGGCCTGCACGAACTCGGGCTTGGAGTCCCAGCGCAGCAGCGGGTGCAGCGCGCGGTAGAGCGGCACGGCGGTGTCGAGGTCGCCGGTGAGCGCCGCCCGGTACAGGGTCACGCAGGCCTCGGGGAACGCGTTGGGGTAGCCCGCGATCCAGCCGACGGCGCCCGCGATGCCGAGTTCGAGCAGGACGTCGTCGGCGCCGACCAGGACGTCGAGACCGGGTGCGAGCTCGGCGATCTCGTAGGCCCGGCGGACATCGCCGGTGAACTCCTTGACCGCGACGATGCTGCCCTCGTTGTAGAGCTCGGCGAGCAGTCGCGGGGTGAGATCGACCTTGGTGTCGTACGGGTTGTTGTAGGCGACGACCGGGAGCCCGGCCCTGGCCACCTCGGCGTAGTGCGCGCGCACCGCCCGCTCGTCGGCGCGGTAGGCGTTGGGCGGCAGCAGCAGGACGGACCCGGCGCCGGCCTCTCCGGCCTGCTCGGTCCAGCGCCGGGCCTCGGCGCTGCCGTAGGCGGCGACGCCGGGCATGACGCGGTCGCCGTCGCCCGCCGCCTCGACGGCGGTACGGACGACGCGGGCCCGCTCGTCTTCGGTGAGGGTCTGGTACTCGCCCAGGGAGCCGTTGGGCACGACACCGTCGCAGCCGGACTCGATGAGCCAGGCGACGTGTTCGGCGTAACCGTCGTGGTCCACCCGCAGGTCGGCGTGGAAGGGGAGGGCGGTGGCGACCATGATGCCGTGCCAGGGCTGGTCGCGGGGCGGGGTGTTCGTGGTCACGGTGGTTCTCCCTTAGTGAGATGTGACATTTTACTGTGGGGCGCAGGGTCACCACAAGGGGGGCGTCGGCGGGAGTCCTACCGTTCTTCCGGGGGCGCGGCCGTCGGTTCCAGCAGCACAGCCAGCGGTACGGGGCAGGAGAGCGGCCGCCGGTCCGGGCCCGCTCCGGCGCCCGACAGGCAGTCGACCGCGGGGCCGCACATCCGGCCCTGGCACCAGCCCATCCCCGCGCGGGTGAACAGTTTGACGGTGCGGGCGTCGTGGGCGCCGAGGTCGTCGACCGCCGCCCGGACCTCGCCTGCGGAGACCTCCTCGCAACGGCACACGTCGGTGTCGTCGCTCAGCCAGGCGGGCCAGCCGGGACCCGGCCGGTGCGCGGCCGCCATCACCGCCGCGAAGGACCGCAGCCGCTTCCGGGTGCGGCGCAGCGCCGCCGCGCGGCGGGCGTCGGCACGTGGCGAAGACGGTGCCGCGGCCGCGATGGCGTAGGCCGCCAGTTCCCCCTCGGCGAGCGCGAGTCGCGCGCCGCCCACGCCCCCGGTCTCGCCGGCCGCCCAGACGCCGGGCACCGAGGTCCGCTGGCGCTCGTCGAGGGCGAGAGCGAGCGTGCCGTCGGGGGTGCGGCGGGTGGCGCAGCCCAGTCCGGTGGCCAGTTCCAGTTGCGGCAGCAGGCCGTGACCCACCGCGAGCGCGTCGCAGGCGATCCGCCGGCCGGTGCCCGGCACCGGGCGCCAGTCGCGGTCCAGCCGGGAGACGGTCACGGCCTCCACCCGGTCGGTTCCGTGCGCCTGCGTCACCGCGCTGCGGGTGCGGGGGCGCAGACCGTGGCGGAGCAGGGCCGTACCGTGGACCGCGCCTTCGAGCAGCTTGCCGGGGTTGGCGGCCAGCGACCGGGGGCTCCTGGCGTAGGCGGTGTAACCGGCCGCCTCGACGACGGCGGCCACCTGGGCGCCCGCGGCGGCCAGCGAGCCGGCGACCGCCAGCAGCAGCGGGCCGCTGCCCGCGACGACGATGCGCCGTCCGGGCAGCACCAGGCCGGACTTGAGCATCGCCTGGGCGCCGCCCGCGCCGACCACGCCGGGCAGCGTCCAGCCGGGGAACGGCAGTTGGCGCTCGCAGGAGCCGGTCGCCAGCAGCAGCGCCCGTGACGTCACCGCCGCCCGGCCCTGTCCCGGCCCGTCGGGACCGGTGACCGCGTGCGCCGTCCACGCCGTCGGACCGTCGCGTTCCACGGTCCAGACGTGGTGGCGGCTGAGGTACCGGACCCTGCCCGTCCCGGTGTGCCGGTCGAGCCGTCGCACCAGCGCGGCGAAGGCGGCCCAGCCGTGGTGCAGCGCCTCGGGGCGCGCGGCGCCGAGTTCGGGCGCGGGATGGCGGTAGTACTGGCCGCCGGGGGCGGCCGCCGCGTCGAGGAGGGCGACGGTCAGCCCGAGGTCGGCCGCGGTCACGGCGGCGGCGAGCCCGGCGGGCCCGGCGCCGATGACCGCGAGGTCGTACTCCGCGATGTCAGACGGCAAGGTCGGCACGGCCGTGGCCCTCCTGGGTGGTGACGAGATCGCCGGGGCGCGCCGGGACCAGGCAGGCCCGCTGGTTGGGGACGTCGTTGACGGTGGCAAGGCAGTCGTAGCAGGAGCCGATGCCGCAGAAGGCACCGCGCGGGCGGCCGTTCACCCGGGTGGTGCGCCAGGCGAGGATGCCCGCGGACCACAGGGCCGCGGCGACGGTCTGGCCCGGCAGGGCGGACACGGCACGGCCGTCCATCATGATCTCGAAGGATGGCCCCGGGGTGGCCCCGGCCAGGTCGACGGGGTTACGCGCCATCGTGTGGCCCTCTCGGATACGTCGTGTCGGGGAACCGGTCGGGCCGGAACGGGGTCAGGTCCAGCGCGGGCCGCTCGCCCCGGATCGCGGCGGTCAGCAACAGCCCGGTCGCCGGGGCGAGTCCGATGCCGGCGCCCTCGTGTCCGCAGGCGTGGAAGAGGCCGGGCGCGCGGGGATCGGGCCCGATCGCGGGCAGATGGTCCGGCAGGTACGGCCGGAAACCGTGGTAGGCGCGCAGCACCCGGACCCCGGCCAGCACCGGGAAGAGCGCCGCGGCCCCGGCCGCGAGCCGGCGCAGCACCTCGACCCGCACCGCACGGTCGAAGCCCACCCGCTCCCGGCTGGCGCCGATGAGCACCGGCCCGGACGGGGTGCCCTCGACCACGGGCGAGGTCTGCAGGGCCGCGGAGCCGCTGGCCACGTCCGCGACGTAGTCGGCGGCGTAGACCTTGTGCCGGACGAGCCGGGGCAGCGGTTCCGTGACGAGGACGAAGCCGCGCCGGGGCATGACCGGCAGTTCCACCCCGGCCAGCGCGGCGAGTTCACCGCCCCAGGTCCCGGCCGCGTTGACCACGGCGGGTGCCCGCAGCTCGCCCTGCTCGGTGCGCACCCCGCGGACCGCGCCATCAGAACCGGTCAGGACCGTCGTGACCTCCTCGCCGAGGCGCAGCAGCGCACCGGCCCGCCGGGCGGCGCGCAGCAGATGGGCGGCGGCCAGGGCAGGCTGGACCTGGGCGTCCTGCGGGTAGTGGAAGGCCCCGGCGAGGCCGGGCGCCAGATGGGGTTCCACGTCGTGCAGCCGGTCCCCCGGGACCCGGGCCACAGCGACGCCGGCGGCCGCCTGCTGAGCGGCGAAGACGCTCAGGGCGTCCAGGCGGGCCTCGTCGGACGCTACGACGAGGCCGCCCTTGGACTCGAACTCGATCTCCGGTGGGAGGTCGTCGGCGAGCTCGCGCCAGAGCCTGGTGGACAGCAGCGCGAGGTCGAGTTCAGGGCCGGGCTCCTTGTCGGAGACCAGCAGATTGCCTTCACCGGCGCCCGTGGTGCCGCCCGCGACAGAGCCGCGGTCGACCACGGCGACGGACAGTCCGGACCGGGAGGCGTAGTAGGCGCAGGCCGCGCCGACCACTCCGGCCCCGACGATGACGACGTCCAGCGAGTGTCTCGTGGGCACTGCAGTAATATGTCACATGGCGTACGTGCTGCCAAGGGATCACCTCCGCGCCGGGTCCCCCGCGCTACGACAGGACGGCGATCCCGTCGAGTTCGACCATCGCCTCCTCGTCCCAGAGCCGGACCACTCCCACGACCGCCATCGCCGGATAGTCGCGGCCCGCCAACGACCGCCACAGCCGCCCCAGTTCGGGGGCGTGCTCCCGGTAGGCGGCGACATCCGTGGTGTGCACGGTGATGCGGGCGAGGTCGGCCGGGCCGCCGCCCGCGGCGGCGAGCGCCGCCAGAAGATTGCCGAGTGCCACCTCGAACTGGGCGGGCAGCGTGTCGCCGACGACCTTGCCCGCCGGGTCGAGTGCTGTCTGGCCGGCCAGGAAGACCATCGTGCGGCCGGTCGCGGTGACGGCGTGGCTGAAGCCGGTGGGCGGCGACAGCTCGCCCGGGTTGATGCGCCGCAGGCTCATCGGTACAGCTCCTTCGCGATGATGGTGCGCTGGACCTCGGTGGCACCTTCATAGATACGCGGCGCCCGCACTTCGCGGTAGAGGTGCTCGAGCAGGTGCCCGCGTTCCAGGGCGCGGGCGCCGTGGATCTGTACCGCCCGGTCCACCGCGAACTGCGCGGTCTCGGTCGCGTACAGCTTCGCCATCGCCGACCGCTTGGCGATGTCGGGCGCCCCGCTGTCGTACGCCTCCGCGGCGGCGTAGACGAGCAGCCGCGCGGCCTCGGTGCGGGTCGCCGTCTCGGCGAGCGCGTGGGACACGGCCTGCAGGTCCTTGAGCGGACCACCGAAGGCGGTGCGCGCGCCCGCGTGCTCGGTGGCGGCGTCGAGCGCGGCCTGCGCCATACCGACGGCGAACGCGCCGACGCTGGGCCGGAACAGGTTCAGGGTGTCCATCGCGACGCGGAAGCCCCGGCCGGGCTCGCCGAGCAGATCGTCCGGGCCGACCGGGACGCCGTCGAAGGCGAGCCGTCCGATGGGGTGCGGGGAGAGCATGTCCAGGTGCGCGCCGGAGAGCCCCGGCCGGTCGGCGGGGACGAGGAACGCCGTCACCCCGCGCGACCCGGCGTCCGGCGCCGTGCGCGCGAAGACCGTGTAGAAGTCGGCCTGCGGAGCGTTGGAGATCCAGCACTTCTCGCCGGTCAGCCGCCATCCCGGGCCGTCCGGCTCGGCGGCCAGCTCCAGCGCCGCCGCGTCGGAGCCGGCGGCGGGCTCGGTCAGCGCGAAGGCGGCGACCGCCCGGCCCGCCGCGACCTCCGGGATCCAGCGGGCGGCCTGCTCCGCGCTGCGCAGCACCGGGTGCGCGCCCAGACCCTGCAGCGCGAGCGCGGTCTCGGCCTCGGTGCACTCGCGGGCCAGCGACTCCCGCAGCAGGCACAGGTCCATCGCCGAGACCCGGCCGCCGGGTGGGAAGACCCGCTCCAGCAAGCCGAGTTCGCCCAGTTCCGCGAGCAACGGGCGGTTGACCCAGCCGGGTTCACCCGCCTCGGCCAGCGGCCGCAGCCGGCTCGCCGCGAGGGAGCGGATCTCGGCACACCACTTCAGTTGTTCCGGATCGAGAGCGAACGAGGGCATCGGCGCCTCCAAGCGGTATCGCGTACCGTTGACTGTCGTCAGCAACACGTTACGCTTCATTCGTTCGCTCTCAGGTGCCAACGAAGGCGGTACCGCCATGGACCTGCTGCCCTCCGCCCACGTGGACACCTTCGCGCGCGACCACCTCCCACCGCGTGACCAGTGGCCGGAACTCGCCTTCGAGCTGCCTGCGCTGCAGTACCCCGACCGGCTCAACTGCGCGGCCGAACTGCTGGCCGGCGGCAGCCCCGACACCCCCTGCCTGCGCACCCCCGGCGGCGAGGTCTGGTCCTACGGCGATCTGGACGCCGCCGCCGGCCGCATCGCGCACGTCCTGGCGGACGACCTCGGGGTGCGGCCCGGCAACCGGGTCCTGCTGCGCGGGCCGTCCACCCCCTGGCTGGTGGCGTGCTGGTTCGCGGTGCTCAAGGCGGGCGCGGTGGCCGTGACCGTGCTGGCCGCGCAGCGCTCCGGCGAGCTCGCGACGATCTGCGACATCGCTGCCGTCCGGCACGCGCTGTGCGATCTGCGGTCGGTGGACGACCTGGCCACGGCCGGGATCCCGGACCTGCGGATCACCACGTACGGCGGCGAGGCGCCCGAGGACCTGCTGCGACGGGCGGCCGCCAAGCCGGACCGCTTCCCCGACGTCGCCACCTCGGCCGACGACGTCGCGCTCATCGCCTTCACCTCGGGGACCACCGGCCGCCCCAAGGGCTGTATGCACTTCCACCGCGACGTCCTGGCCATCGCCGACACGTTCTCCGCCGAGGTGCTGCGCCCGCGCGCCGACGACGTCTTCGCGGGCAGCCCGCCGCTCGGCTTCACCTTCGGCCTCGGCGGGCTGGTGATCTTTCCGATGCGGGTCGGGGCGTCCAGTGTGCTACTGGAGCAGGCGGGTCCCGGGCAGTTGCTGGCGGCCGTCGCCCGGCACCGGGTGAGCGTGCTGTTCACGGCGCCGACCGCGTACCGCGCGATGCTCGGCCACCTCGACGACGACAGCGTTCCGTACGACGTCTCGTCGCTGCGGCGATGCGTTTCGGCGGGCGAGAACCTGCCCGCCGCGACCTGGCAGGCCTGGTACGACCGCACGGGGCTGCGCATCATCAACGGCATCGGCGCCACCGAGCTGCTGCACATCTTCATCTCCGCCGCCGACGACGCCATCCGCCCCGGCACCACCGGCCTTCCGGTGCCCGGCTACCGCGCGCGGATCGTCGACACCGCGGGCGAGCCGCTCCCCGACGGCGAGCCGGGGCTGCTCGCGGTGCGCGGCCCGACCGGCTGCCGGTACCTCGCCGACGAGCGCCAGACCGGGTACGTGCGGGAGGGCTGGAACCTCACCGGCGACACCTACGTCCGCGAACCCGACGGCTACTTCCGCTATGTCGCCCGCGCCGACGACATGATCATCTCGGCGGGCTACAACATCGCGGGACCGGAGGTCGAGGAGGCGCTGCTGCGCCACCCGGACGTCAGCGAGGCGGCCGTCATCGGCGTCGAGGACGAGGAGCGCGGCCAGATCGTCCGGGCCTACGTCGTCCTGCGCGACGGCGTACCGCGCGACGCGGCCACGGTGGGCGCCCTGCGCGACTTCACGAAGGGCGTGATCGTGCCCTACAAGTGCCCGCGCGACATCGTCTTCCTGGACGCGCTGCCCCGCACCCCCACCGGGAAACTCCAGCGCTTCCGGCTGCGCGACCTAAAATGATCAGGTGACCGACCACACCCCCAGTTCGCTGATCGTGACCTTCTTCGGCGCCTACGGACGCGCCGAGATGGACGGCCGGGTACCGGTCGCCACCCTCATCCGGCTGATGGGCGCGGTGGACGTCGACCCGCAGTCGGTCCGCTCGGCCGTCTCCCGGCTCAAGCGGCGCGAACTGCTGGTCCCCGACCGCGTCGGCGGCGCCGCCGCGTACGCGCTCTCCGACGACGCCCGCCAGCTCCTCGCCGACGGCGACCGCCGTATCTACGGCGCGCCCGCGGACGAGGACGGCGACGGCTCCTGGGTGCTCGCCGTCTTCTCCGTTCCCGAGACCGAGCGCCACAAGCGGCACCTGCTGCGCTCCCGGCTGGCCCGGCTCGGCTTCGGCAGCGCCGCGCCCGGCGTCTGGATAGCGCCGGCGCACGTCCAGGAGGAGGCCCGGCACACCCTGCGCCGCCTCGAGCTCGACCCCTACGTGGACCTCTTCCACGGCACGCACCGCGGCTTCGAACCGACCGCCACCGCCGTCCGCCGCTGGTGGGACCTCGACGCCATCGCCGCCCTGCACCGCACCTTCCTCGACGCCCAGGAGCCGGTGCTCCGCCGCTGGTCCCGCCGCCAGGACGTGCCGCCGGGCGACGCCTTCCCCGACTACCTCCGCGCCCTCGACTCCTGGCGCCACCTCCCCTACGCCGACCCGGGCCTCCCCGCCCCGCTGCTGCCGCCCGACTGGCCGGGCGCCCGCGCGTCCCAGGTCTTCACCGACCTCCGCAAACGGCTGCATGAACCGGGCGCGGCCTTCGTCCGCGAGGCGGCCGGGCCCGCGTGAACGGCCGAGCGCGGTACCCGTCCGGAGAGGCCGGGTACCGCGCTCGGTCGTGACGACGGACGGTGCGGCCGGGGTCAGCCCTCGGCCGGCAGCTCGTAGACGTTCTTCGGAGTGATGATGGACGTCACCGCCTTGGCGATGAGGGTGCTCGGCTCGGAACCGTCGTGCAGGATGTCGGTGTTGAGCAGGATCACCATGGTGGCCTTCTGCTCCGGCAGGTACATCGTCACGCTCTCGTAGCCCGGCAGCGAGCCGTTGTGCCCGACCCAGCCGTGGGTGGTGAACAGGCCGAGGCCGTACCCGGCACCGTCGAAGTTCGGTACCGGGATGAACTTCTCCCGCTGAGCCTGGGTGGCCGGGGACAGCAACTCACCGGTGGCGACGACCTTGGCCCACTTGCGCAGGTCCTGCAGGGTGGACACCATCGCGCCGGCCGCCCAGCCCCAGCTGGGGTTCCAGTCCGTCGTGTCGGCGACCGCACCGGTCAGCGTCTGGTTCGTGTACCCGTGCGCGTGCGGCGACGGGAACTCGGCGCCCTTCGGGAGCAGCGTGTGCTCCATGTGGGCCGGACCGGTGACGTACCGCCGGATGAACTCGGCGAGCGGCATCTTGCCCAGCTTCTCCACGAGCAGGCCGAGCAGGATGTAGTTCGTGTTGGAGTACTGGAACTGCGTACCCGGGGCGAAGACGTTCGGGTGACGGAACGCGTACGCCAGCAGTTCCTTCGGGGTGAATTGGCGCGTCGGGTCGCTGAGCAGGTCGTGGACGAAGTCCTGGTCGAACGTGTACGAGAACAGGCCGCTGCGCATCTCCAGCATCTGGCGGACGGTGATGTGCTCGCCGTCGGGTACGCCGTGCAGGTAGGTGGAGATCGGCTTGTCCAGCCGGACCAGCCCCCGGTCGACCAGCTCCAGGACGGCGGTGGCGGTGAAGGTCTTGGTCTCACTGCCGATCCGCATGTTGAGGTCGGGCGTCATCGGCGCCCGGGTCTTCTTGTCGGCCACTCCCGTCGACCGGATGTAGCTGCCCCGGCCGGGCAGCCACAGACCGACGGTCACGCCGGGGACGCCGGCTTCCTTGCGGGTGGCCTCGATCGCCTTGTCGAGGCGGGCCACGAGCGCGGGATCCAGACCATCGGGCGGGCAGTCGTCGGCGCGCGGGTCGACGGCGTACGGGTCGACGGCGGTGAACGCGGTTCTCGGCGGGGCGGCCTGGGCCGCGGACGAGGTCAGAGAGAGAGGGACCAGCGTGGAGAGGGCGAGGAGGGCGGTGACGAGTCGGCGGGTGGGGGCACGACGCATGACGGGATGCCTCTTCCAAAAGCGAGGGGATCTTGCGACGCCAAGATCACCCATCGCACCCTGCCCCGACCCGGCACCCGCCGTCACCACGCGGCAAATCCACCCGGACGGCCCCGGCCTCTCGTGTTCAGCACCTCTAGTGCTCTGGCCGGAAAGGTTCACCGGTTCGCGACGCCCGGCACGGTACCTCGCTGCGTTGTCGGAGTCGTCCGAGTACGCCCGGTACGAGGACGACCCTCCGCCGTGCAGTCGCACGGCGGGGGGTCGCCCCTGTACTGGACGTACTGGGGCGGGCCCGACAACTGGGGGCCCCTCCCAGCGGTAGCTGGGGGAGAGCGCGCGTGCCAGGCGTCCCGGGCCAGGCCGGATGTGTCAGACACGGCCTAGAGCGTCAGCCGGGGCTTCGGGGCGTCCGTTCGGCCGGTCGGGGGACGGCGGCTGCCCGCCGTGTACTGGCGGGGCCAGATCGCGGCCAGGCCGCTGTACTCCTGATCGGCGGCGGCGTGCAGGGTCCAGTTCGGGTCGTGGAGGTGGGGGCGCGCCAGCGCGCACAGGTCGGTGCGGCCGGCCAGCAGGAGGGAGTTCACGTCGTCCCACGAGGAGATCGCGCCGACGGCGATGACGGGGACGCCGAGTTCGTTGCGGATGCGGTCGGCGTACGGGGTCTGGTACGAGCGGCCGTACGCGGGACGCTCGTCCGCGACGACCTGCCCCGTCGAGACGTCGATGGCGTCGGCCCCGTGGGCGGCGAAGGCGCGGGCGATGGCGACGGCGTCGTCCTCGGTGGTGCCGCCGGGCGCCCAGTCCGTGGCGGAGATGCGGACGGTCATCGGGCGGTCGCGCGGCCAGACGGCGCGGACCGCGTCGAAGACCTCCAGCGGGTAGCGGAGCCGCCCGTCGAGGTCGCCGCCGTAGGCGTCGGCGCGGTGGTTGGTGAGCGGGGAGAGGAAGGACGAGAGCAGATAGCCGTGTGCGCAGTGCAGTTCGAGCAGGTCGAAGCCCGCACGGGCGCCCCGCGCCGCGGCTTGCGTGAACTGCTCGCGGATCGCGGCGAGGCCGGCCGCGTCGAGCGCGGCCGGCACCTGGTTGACGCCCGGCCGGTACGACAGCGGGGAGGGTGCGACGAGCGGCCAGTTCCCGTCCGGGAGCGGCTCGTCGATGCCCTCCCACATGAGGCGCGTGGAGCCCTTGCGTCCGCTGTGGCCGAGTTGCAGGCCGATGGCGGCGGACGACTGCGCGTGGGCGAAGGCGGTGACCCGCCGCCAGGCCGTCTCGTGCTCGTCGGTGTAGAGGCCGGCGCAGCCGGGGGTGATGCGGCCCTGCGGACTGACGCACACCATCTCGGTCATGACGAGTCCCGCACCACCGAGGGCCCGCGCGCCCAGGTGCACGAGGTGGAAGTCGCCGGGCGTGCCGTCCACGGCCGAGTACATGTCCATCGGCGAGACGACGACGCGGTTGCGCAGCGTCAGCCCGCCGAGCCGGAAGGGAGTGAACATCGGCGGGGTGGCGGGCTCGGTGCCGAAGTCCCGTTCCACGGCGTCGGTGAAGCCGCGGTCGCGCAGCCGCAGGTTGTCGTGGGTGACGCGGCGGCTGCGGGTGAGGAGGTTGAAGGCGAACTGCAGCGGCGGCTGCCCGGTGTACTGCGCGACCTGTTCGAACCATTCGAGGCTGGCGCGGGCCGCGCGCTGGGTGCTCTCGACGACGGGCCTGCGCTCGGTCTCGTACGCCGTCAGCGCGGACGGCACGTCCGGCCGCTCCTGCAGGCAGGCGGCGAGCGCGAGCGCGTCCTCCATGGCGAGTTTGGTGCCGGAGCCGATGGAGAAGTGCGCGGTGTGGGCGGCGTCGCCGAGCAGCACGGTCCGCCCGTGCCACCACCGCTCGTTGACGACGGTCGTGAACGCGCCCCAGCGCGAGCGGTTGCCGGTCAGCGTGTGGCCTTCCAGGCAGCCCGCGAAGAGCTTCTCGCAGCGGGCGATCGACTCCGCCTCGTCGAGCCGGTCGAACCCCGCGCGCAGCCAGACGTCCTCCCGCATCTCGACGATGAACGTGGCGGCGCCCTCGCGGTACGGGTACGCGTGGCCCTGCATGACGCCGTACTCGGTCTCGGCGATCTCGAAGCGGAAGGCGTTCAGGGGCAGGTCGGTGCCGAGCCAGATGTAACGGCAGCGGTGGCCGGTCAGCCGCGGTCGGAAGACCTCGGCGTGCGCGGTGCGGGTCGCGCTGTTGGCGCCGTCCGCGGCGATGACGAGGTCGTGGCTCGTGGCGAGTTCCGCGGCGGTGGGGGCGGTCTCGCGCAACCGCAGCCCGACGCCGAGGTCGCGGCAACGCTGGTGCAGGATCGTCAGCAGCCGGCGGCGGTCGAGGGCGGCGAAGCCGTGACCGCCGGACGTGATCACCTCGCCGCGGAAGTGCACGTCGATGTCGTCCCAGCGGGTGAACTCGGCTTGCAGGGCGCGGTAGACGACCGGGTCCGCGTGCTCGATGCCGCCGAGGGTCTCGTCGGACAGCACGACGCCGAACCCGAAGGTGTCGTCGGGGGCGCCGCGTTCCCAGACGGTGATGGCGCGCGTGGGATCGAGGCGCTTGAGCAGGGCGGCCGCGTACAGGCCCCCGGGGCCGCCGCCGATGACCGCGATCCGCATGGCTAGCGCCCTTCCCAGCGGGGCGGGCGTTTCGCGGTGAACGCGGCATGGAACTCGGCGTAGTCGGCGCTGGTCATCAGCAGGGCCTGGGCGGCGGCGTCCATCTCGACGGCGGCCGCCAGCGGCATGTCGAGCTCGGCGGTGAGCAGCGCCTTGGTCTGCTGGTAGGCCAGCGCGGGGCCCGCGGCCAGCCGTTCGGCCAGCGCGGCGGCCACGGCGTCGACCTCGCCGTCCGCGGCGAACTGGCTGACCAGCCCGATGCGCTCCGCCTCGGCGGCGCCGATCGTCTCGCCCAGCATCAGCAACCGGGTGGCGTGGCCGAGGCCGACCATGCGGGGCAGGAGGTACGCGGCCCCCATGTCCGCTCCCGCGAGCCCGACCCTGGTGAAGAGGAACGCGAACCGGGCCGACGCCTCGACGATCCGGAAGTCGGCGGCCAGGGCGAGCACCGCGCCCGCGCCCGCCGCGATCCCGTGCACGGCGGCGATGACGGGGAACGGCGCCTCGCGGATCGCCCGGACGACCTGGCCCGTCATCCGGTTGAAGCCGAGAAGTTCGCCCGTGCCCATGGCGAGGGTGGCGCCGATGATTTCGTCCACGTCACCGCCGGAGCAGAAACCGCGGCCGGCGCCGGCCAGCACCAGCACCCGCGTCTCTCCGTCGTGCGCCAACTCGGCGAGCAGGTCGCGCAGGTCGGCGTAGGAGCCGAAGGTGAGCGCGTTCAGCTTGTCGGGACGGTCGAGCGTGACGGTGACGACACCACCGGCGCGCTCCACCCGCAGGTGTTTCCACTGACCGGTGGGGCTCGCTGAACTCGGATAGGGACTCAAGGCACGTCCTCCTTGGCGGGGGGAGGGGGTGCGGACGCCCGCAGGGCGAAGTTATCACTCATCTGTGACTGCCGTCACGAGTGCGAGATAACCGGGAACCAACCGCGGGATATCCGCACTCAGGCCAGGGTCGCCACCAGGACCGCCTTGATGGTGTGCATCCGGTTCTCCGCCTGGTCGAAGACGACGGAGTGCGCCGACTCGAAGACCTCGTCGGTGACTTCGAGCGAGGTCAGGCCGTGCCGCTGGTAGATCTCCTGACCGATCTTCGTCCCGAGGTCGTGGAAGGCCGGCAGGCAGTGCAGGAACTTCACGTCGGGGTTGCCGGTGGCGCGCAGCACGTCCATGGTCACCGCGTACGGGCCGAGCAGCGCGATCCGCTCGTCCCACACCTCTTTGGGCTCCCCCATCGACACCCAGACGTCGGTGTGGAGGTAGTCCACGCCGCGAACACCCTCGCCGACATCCTCGGTCAGTGTGACGCGCGCGCCGGTGCTCTCCGCGAGCCGGCGGGCCTCGGCGACCACCGGCTCCTGCGGCCACAGCTGCCGGGGCGCGACGATCCGCACGTCCATACCGAGCAGCGCGCCGGTGATGAGCAGCGAGTTGCCCATGTTGTAGCGGGCGTCGCCGAGGTAGGCGTAGGCGGGTCTCGACCAGCGGCTTGTCGGTGTGCTCGGCCATGGTGAGCACGTCGGCGAGCATCTGGGTCGGATGCCACTCGTCGGTGAGGCCGTTCCAGACCGGCACGCCCGCGTACTGGGCGAGCTCCTCGACGATCTCCTGGCCGGCACCCCGGTACTCGATGCCGTCGAACATCCGCCCGAGCACCCGCGCGGTGTCCTTCACCGACTCCTTGTGCCCGATCTGCGAGCCCGAGGGATCCAGGTAGGTGGTGCTCGCGCCCTGGTCGGCGGCCGCCACCTCGAACGAGCAGCGGGTCCTGGTCGAGGTCTTCTCGAAGATCAGCGCGATGTTCCTGCCGGTCAGCCGCCGGACCTCGGTCCCCGCCCGCTTGGCCGCCTTCAGCTGGGCCGCCAGCTCCACCAGGTGGAGCAACTCCTCGGGGCTGAAATCCAGCTCCTTGAGGAAATGACGGCCCTTGAGGTCGATGGCCATGGGGACTCCTAGGTGACGGCGGCGGAAGAACCCTGGAAGTCTATACGATCAATGACATGTTTATACAGATCCATTCTCCCGCCTCGTCCTCGCCTCCTACACTGCCTCGCGTTCGATGGGACAGCTCATGCAGCGCGGGCCGCCGCGCCCCCGGCCCAGCTCGCTCCCCGGGATCTCGATCACCTCGATCCCGCGCTTGCGCAGGAAGGTGTTGGTCGTGACGTTCCGCTCATAGGCCACCACCACCCCCGGCTCGACGGCGAGCACGTTGCACCCGTCGTCCCACTGCTCGCGCTCCGCCGAGTGCACGTCCTGGGTCGCGGTCAGCACCTGGACGTCGTCCAGGCCCAGCGCCGCCGCGATCGCCCGGTTCATGTGCTCCGCCGGATGATCGGTCACCTTCAGGTCCCGGTCCCCCGCGCCCGGCTCGATCGAGTACGAGCGCAGCATCCCCAGCCCGGCGTACGTGGTGAAAGTGTCGCCGTCCACCATGGTCATCACGGTGTCCAGGTGCATGAAGGCCCGCTTCTTCGGCATGTCCAGCGCCACGATCGTGCGCGCGGAACCCGCCGCGAACAGACCCTGCGCGAGCATCTCCACCGCCTGCGGCGTGGTTCTCTCGCTCATCCCGATGAGCACCGCCCCGTTGCCGATCACCAGGACGTCACCGCCCTCTATCGTCGACGGATACGCCGCCTGCCCCTCCGACCAGACGTGGAAGCCGCCGCCGGCGAACAGCGGATGGTGCCGGTAGATCGCCTCGAAGTGCACGGTCTCGCGCTGCCGGGCCGGCCAGCGCATCGCGTTGATACTGACCCCGTCGTAGACCCAGGCGGAGGTGTCCCGGGTGAAGATGTGGTTCGGCAGCGGATTGAGCAGGAAGTCGTCGAGACTCATGGCGTGGAAGAGCACCGAGATCGGCTCGGCGAACCGTTCGAGGAACTCCCGCTTGGTCATCCCGCCGACCAGCGCCTCGACCAGATCGGGCACGGGCAGCTCGTCGAACGACGCGCGCAGGTGATCGGTCGCCAGCGGCCCGTACTCCTTCTCGTCGAAGACCCGGTCCAGCACCAGGGCCCGCGCCTCCGGCACCGCCAGCGCCTCCCTGAGCAGGTCGCCGAAGAGATGGACCTCGACCCCCCGGTCGCGCAGCACGTCCGCGAAGCCGTCGTGCTCCGCCCGCGCCCTGCGCACCCACAACAGGTCGTCGAAGAGCAGCGCGTCCTTGTTGGACGGCGTGAGCCGCTTCAGTTCAAGGTCCGGTCGATGAAGGATGACGCGGCGCAGCCGCCCGGCCTCGGAATCCACGTGAAAGCCCATGAAGACAGTCCTTCCCCTCTCACCGGCGCATCGCACCCCTGTTCACGCCTCCCGACGCATCACCTCCGCCAGTGCCCCGATCTGCTCGGGCCCCACCCGGCAGCAGCCACCGATCAGCCGGGCCCCCGCGGACCGCCAGCCCCGGACCCGGGAAGCCTCGAACGTCACCTCGCCCGTCCACTTCCGGGCCTGCGCGTCCCATTCCTCGCCGCTGTTCGGATAGACCACGACAGGCTTGCCGGAGGCCTCCGCGGCCACCGCCACGGCGTGGTCGGCGTCCCGCGGAGCGCAGCAGTTGACCCCGACCGCCACCACCTCGTCCCGCCCGGCGACCAGCGCGAAGGCCTCCTCCAGCGGCTGTCCGGCCCGCGTCCGGTCGCCGTCGATGCTGAACGAGAGCCAGACCGGAACCCCGACCCCCTCGACCGCGCTCAGCAGCGCCTCCGCCTCGTCCATGTCCGGCACCGTCTCGAGGGCGAGCAGATCGGGCGCGGCCGCGGCCAGCGTCTCGATCCGCGGCCGGTGGAAGCGCTCCAGCTCCCGCACGCTCAGCCCGTACCGCCCCCGGTACTCGCTGCCGTCCGCCAGCATCGCCCCGTACGGACCGACGGACGCCGCCACCAGCACGTCGGTCCGGCCGGCCGCGGCGCTCCGCGCCAGCTCGACGCTGCGCCGCAGCAGGCCCGACGCCTCCGCCCGCCCGGTTCCCCGGCGGGCGAAGCCCTCGTACGTCGCCTGGTAGCTGGAGGTGATGAGCACCCGCGCGCCCGCCCGGACGTAGGCCGCGTGCGCCGCCTCGATCTGCTCGGGCGCATCGGCCAGCAGGCGGGCCGACCAGAGCGCGTCGGACAGATCACAGCCCTGGGCGGCGAGTTGGTTGGACAGCCCGCCGTCGAGGACGAGCGGGGTGTCCAGGGTGAGGTCGGCCGGCATGGTGGTGGCTCCTGTCGTGCGCAGTCGAGTGGGGTGCGGTCAGTTCAGTTGGGACTGGACCTCGGCGGAGATCAGTTCCAGGTGGTCCAGATCGCCCAGGTCGAGCATCTGGAGGTAAAAGCGGGTCGAGCCGGTCGCGGCGTACTGCCCCATCCTGTCGATCACCTCGGCCGGTGAGCCGGCCAGCCCGTTGGCCTTCAGCTCGTCGACCTCCCGGCCGATGGCCGCGGCGCGGCGCGCGACTTCCGCGTCGGTCCTGCCGACACAGACGACCAGCGCGTTCGAATACACTAGTTCGTCCTTCTTGCGCCCCTCCGCCTCGGCCGCCTCGCGCACCCGGCCGAACTGCCGCCTACTATCATCAATCGATGCAAAAGGGATATTGAACTCGTCCGCGTAGCGAGCTGCGAGGGCCGGGGTCCGCTTGGCACCGTGCCCGCCGATCAGCACCGGGATCTTCGCCTGCACCGGCTTGGGCAGCGCGGGCGACTCCTTGAGCTGGTAGTACTTCCCGTCGTAGTCGAAGGTCTCACCGGCCGGCGTGGCCCACAGACCGGTCACGATCGCCAGCTGCTCCTCCAGCCGGCCGAACTTCTCCTTCGGGAACGGGATGCCGTAGGCGGTGTGCTCCCGCTCGTACCAGCCGGCGCCCAGTCCCAGCTCGACGCGTCCGCCGGACATCTGGTCCACCTGGGCGACCTGGATGGCGAGAACGCCCGGCAGCCGGAACGTGCCGGCCGTCATCAGGGTGCCGAGCCTGATGCGGCTGGTCTCGCGGGCCAGCCCGGCCAGGGTGATCCAGGCGTCCGTCGGGCCCGGCAGCCCGTCGCCGCCACCCATGCTCACGTAGTGGTCGGAGCGGTAGAAGGCGTCGAATCCGAGATCCTCGGCGGCCTTGGCGACCGTGAGGAGGGTGTCGTAGGTGGCGCCCTGCTGGGGCTCGGTGAAAATACGAAGATCCATGGCACCCATCCTCCACGCCGGACCGCCCCGCACGTCAACCGTGCGTGACGACGTCGCCGATCTTGTGCCCCGGCGGGTGAATATCCCCTGCGCCGCCTCCGTCCGCACCGGTCCGCATGACCGCCGCCACCCGTGCTCGGCGGCTCGGGCATGAGGCTCCGTTTCATGGGCCGAGCGCGCCGAGCAGCGAGCACACGAGGTCCTTGGACTCCTCGGCGGCGTCCAGCGCGTCGATGCACTGCCAGTACACCGCCTCCTCCTCCGCTGAACAGGCCACCCCCGCGAGGACCGCGCCCAGCTCCGAGAGCAGGTCCCGTATCTCCGCCAGTGCGCGGGCCGGCTCCCGCACGCCGGTGAGTATCGCCGCCCGGATGGGCTCCGACCGGGCGCCGGCGAGCGCCGAGAGCCCGACCGGTCCGCAGACCCGTCCGCCCGCCTCGCCCGCCGAGAACCCGACCACCCGCAGCTCCGGGGGCCCGTGCACGGCGAGATGGCCGCCCATCGCCTCCGCCAGCGCCTGCGCCTGCCACGCCTCCGCGATCAGGTCCTGCACCTGCCACGCCTGTTCGAGCGCGTGCCGGGTGGCCTGGATGAGCCGTACCGCGTCCATGATGTGCCCCCCACCGCCGCGAGCTACCGTTCCACTACTAAGAGTGACGGTCGGCGAGCGCGGGCGGAAGGGGGGTCCCGCGCCTGTGGATAACTCGCCGTTCGTGCATAACTCGCCGTTCGTGATCGTGCCGCTCACGAGGTCGGGTGGAGAGTGCCCGACCCCCCGTCATCCGCCGGCACCGGGAAGCGGACCTCGTTGCGGTCGATCTTCGCCGAGAGCGCCTTCAGCGCATCGATCTCCAGCACCTGGCAGAACTGCAGCAGATACGCCAGGACATCCGCCACCTCGTCCTCCACCCGGTGCGCGGTCCCGGGGTCGTCCATCACCCGGCCCGCCTCTTCCGGGGTCATCCACTGGAAGATCTCCAGCAGTTCGGACGCCTCGACACTCAACGCCGCGGCCAGGTTCTTGGGTACGTGATACTGCTGCCAGCGCCTGGCCGCCGCGAAGGCGGCCAGACGGCGCTGCAGCGCCTGCAGATCCTCGCTCATCCGCACAGGTCTACCGCATCGTGGGCGCCCGCCGCGCGGGCACCCGCCCACCGGCCCCCTCCCCCGACTGGACACCGGGCGACGACGCGGACCTCTGCAAGTTCACCCTGGGCTCCGCCTCCGCACTCTCCGGCAGCCCCGCTCCTTCCACCTCGACCACCACCTCCCCCGCGTCTCCCGATCGCTTCGGGCGAGCGAAGTCGATGACCGACACGCCGCTCAACCCCTCCGCCACGGACGCGTCATGCACGACCCCCAACAACCGGATGTGGCCGCGCTCCGCCGCCATGCCCGCCAAGGAGAGCAGCTCACGGCTCTGCCGGCGGTCCATCCCCAGATCGAATCCGTCGCTCAGCACGGTCAGCACCTGGGCGGCCGGCAGGAGTTCCGCGCTCGTGTCGACTTCCAGCACGCCCGGCCCGGTCAACAGGACCAACGCGATCCCCAGGAAACGCAGTTCCCCGTCGCCGAGCCGGTCCACCGGCACCAGACCCAGCGGCCCGCGGTCCACCGCCGCGATCACCGACAGCGCTTCGGCGCCGCGGTCAGCACCCGCCGGCCGCGTCCGCAGGACCGTCAGCCCTTCCACCGGCGGACTGCAGACCTCCCGCATCGCCCGCACGAGGGCCGCGTGCCGGGTACGGCACTCCCCCTCGGTCCTGGCCAGGACCGCCGACAGGTTCTCGCAGCCGCGGCGGAGCATCCCGTCCGCGGTGTCCACCGGCGCCCGCATCGTCTCCGGCCGGGGCTCCACCGGGAACACCCCGCGCAACGCCAGCACCATTTGCTCCACCGCCGCCAGCACCAGCCGCTGGCCCTCGGTGCGCCCCGCGACGCGTAGCGGCAGCAGAGCCGTCGCCAGCAGGTCGTCGGGAAGCGGCGCGCGGGTGACGGGCACCAGCCCCGCGGTGTGCCACGCCGCCTGGACGGTGCGGCGCTCCGGATCACGCAGCGCGGTGGTCAGCAACGTCTGCCCGCCGCCCGTCAACCGCTCACCGACGATGCGCAGTTCCGGTTCGGTCTGTACGGCCACATCCAGCCGGACCGGTCCGACGGGGCCGGTGACCGTACAACCGACGCGGAACCCGCGCCGCCCCTCCGCGTCCGGCTGCGCCCCCTGCGGCACGCAGGCCGCGGCCCCGCCCCGCACGCTCCCCTCCCGGTCCCCCGACCCGTCGAACACCTCCCCCAGCGTCTCCCCGCCGGCCAACCGCCCCAGCGCCGCCAAGGCCTCCAGGACGCTGGACTTCCCGGTCCCGCTCGCGCCGGCGAGCAGGGTGAGCGGACCCAGCGCGAAGCTCGCGCCCTGGTGCGACTTGAAGGCGGACAGCCGCAGTTCGGTGACGGCGGGGCGCTCACTCGTGAGGTTCATATCCGCGAACGTAGCCAGAGTCGCTCCTGCCGAACCGTTACGTCAGCCCCCACGTCCTCCGAACGGGCGACCCGCCAGGATGACGGCATCCCGCAGGCCCACCGGGACGCGCCCCGATCACCAAGGGCATTGTCCGACCCCTGGTCTACGGTGGGCCGCGTGACGAGCTATGTGGCGCTGCTCCGCGGAATCAACGTGGGCGGCAAGAACAAGGTGCCGATGCAGACCCTGCGCGAGCTGCTGACCGGGCTGGACTGCACGGACGTCCGCACCCACCTCCAGAGCGGCAACGCCGTCTTCGGCCACCCCCGCGCCGACCCCGCCGAGCTGGCCACCTCCCTGGAGGCGCGCATCACCGAGGAGTTGGGCCTCACCATCCGCTGCCTCGTCCGGGACGGCGCGGGCCTCCAGCGCGTGGTCGACCGCAACCCCTTCGACATGGACGGCATCGACCCGTCCCGATTCCTGGTGACCTTCCTGTCCGCCCCGCCCGACCACGCGCGCCTCGCCGCCATCGACCCCGCGGCCCACGCCCCGGACGAGTTCCGCCTCGCCGACCCCAAGGCCCCTGCCGAGATCTACCTGCACCTCCCGAACGGCATCCACACGTCCAAGCTCGCCCTGCAGTTCACCGACAGGAAACTGGGAGTGACCGCGACGGCCCGCAACTGGAACACCGTGCTCAAACTCACCGCGATGGCAACGGAGTAGTCCCCACCAGCAATCCCCTTGGCCCGCCGCATGGCGTCCAAAACGGTGGCACTTTCACGCTGCGCCCCAACGAGTTCCCGAAGCTTGTGCCGAGTCCCGGAGCGCCGACGGGGACGCGCCTGCGATGGCACGGTCGCCCCGCACGTTCCAAGGTCGAGCCCACCCGTCAATGACGACGTCCGCAGCAAGTGCTTCTCCGGGCTTCGGCTCCTGCGACCACGGCCAGCAGTAGCCGGCGGACAGACGTGCGCCGTATCCCTGGGCGCGACGGGGATCGACACCTCAGCCTGACGATCACGCGCGCGCTGCAATCCCCTGTGCGTTCCTCGGCCGCGTCACCCCGAACCGAGGTCGGACAGCAGCAGGTCCAGGACGGCCTCCTCCTCGACGCGGACGCCCAGTTCCACGAGCGCCGGCGCGAGATCCGGGTCCCATGGGGCCTCGGTTCGCGGGCCGGTGAGGGGTGGGGCCTCGGGGGACGCGGCGGCCGTGGTGCGGTAGGCGGCCGTCGTGTAGTGCCAGGGTTGCCAGGGGACGTGACGGAGTAGTCCCGAGGCGATGCGCAGGCCGCCCCAGTCGAAGTCCCCGTGATACAGAAGCGTTGCGGCGCCTTCGTGCAGACCGCGCAGCAAGGTGAGGGCTGCTGCGGACGGTTGTCCCTGGAGGCACACGAGCGGTGCGGATCGGGCACCGTAGGTGTCGGCCGCCGCGGCGAGCACGGCCGGGTTCTCGCAGATGCGGACGGTCGGGGACGCGAGGGTCGGCGGGCGGCGTATGAGCTGTCGTAGCGTCAGGACGGACGGTTCGCCGGCGTCCGCCATCCAGTCCAGGGCGGGAGTGCCCCGCAGGTTCAAGGTCAGGACGGTCGAGGACAGCTCGTCGCGGAGTACGCCCACCGATGCCCACGCCTCCCGGCGCCACTCGGCGCCCGAACCGTCGGGGAAGCCGGTGAGCGCGCGGATACCGGCCAGGGTGAGGGTGGCGAGCGGCGTTCCGTCGTCCAACGCGTGGGCGCTGCCGAGGGCTCGGGCCGCGAAAGCGGCGAGCGACATCGGCGGGTCGGCTGGGAGGGAACGGAGGGCGACGGCGACCCGGCCGAGGAGGGTGCCCGCCGCGGCGGGGGTGCCGGCCAGGCGTCGTACCAGGCCGTCTCCGCGGAGCCGGACGGCCCATGCGGCGAGCGCCGGGGCCTGGTCCACGAGGGCGTCTATGGGTGCGTAGGCCTCCTGCCAGGCGCGTTCTTCGGCTTGGCGGGCCGGGCCGATCAGGACGACCGGTCCGGTGAGCGCGGCCACCGCCGCGGCCAGGCCGTCGGGGCTGATGCCGGAGCGGCGCAGGACGGAGTCGACTTCGTCGAGCCGAATGCTCAGGGAGCGGCCCGTGCCGGGAGACCGGCCGAGCAGCCGCTCGGCGGACGCCCGCTGGGCCGGCGTGGGCGCGCTGAGGGAGGCGGGGCCGACGAGCGGCTGTCCCCGTTCCAGACGGCGGCGCGCACGATCGACCAGCCAGCTGAGATCGCGGTCGCCCAGCAGCCGGCGCAGTCGGTCCACGTCGATCGCGGTTCCCCGAGACGTCAGGTCCACAGCGGCTCGGCTTCCGTGTGCGTCTCCTGCCGGCCGGAGCCCGGGTTCTGCGACCGCACCGGGTCCTCGCGGCGCCGGCGCCTGGCGCCGTCCCATTCCCAACGCGTGACGAGGACCGCCGCCACCTCGTCGATCCGCGAGAGCTGCGCGATGGCGATACCCGGCACCTCCGGGTAGCAGGCCCACTCCCGTTCGCTGGTCATCACCACGTCGAGGTCGAAGGCGTGCAACAGGCCCAGGCACTTGGCGCGCGAGTCGTCGTCCACGCCCGCGAAGGCTTCGTCCAGGGTGACCAGTCGCGGCGCGTACGGGCTGCTCGCGCTCGCGTAGTGCGAGGAGGCCGCGGCGAAGAGCGGCACGGATACGGCGAGGACCCGTTCGCCGCCCGAGGCCGGGCCGGTCGCCGGGACCCAGCGGCCTTGTTGATGGCGTTCGACCCCGAACTCGTGCCAGGAGCGGTAGTCGAGCGCGGCGGTGAGGTATTCGAGCCAGCTGCCGGAGGTGTCGTCGGTCTGCTGCCGGGCGATCTGCGTCTGCAGGAACTCGCCCACCGCACTGCGGTCCTCCGCGGACCAGGCATCGGCGGACTGTCGCAAACGTTCACGTGCCTGGCCCAGGCCGGACGGCGCCTTCCGGGAGGCCCGCCAGACCAGCCGGAGTTTCATGCCGGTGGAGGTGGGACGGTCCTCCAGTTCGGCGTTCAAGTCCCGCACCTGGCGCTCGGCTGCCCCGATGAGTTCCTGGAGGGTGCCCGCGACCTCAGTGATCAGATGGGTCTCCAGAATCTCGCGTTCATGGGCGGAGAGGATGCGGGTGAGTTCGCCCACCTCGGCGGTGAGCGCCTCGGCGAGTTCGGGTACGGCACGCTCGCGGCCCTGGTAGACGATGTCGACCACGACGCCGTCCTCCACCATGCGGGCCGAGGCCGTGTGCCCGTGTCGGGACAGGGTGTCCTGCAGGGTTTTGAGCTCTTCGCTCAGCCGGCGCTGTACGCGTTCCCAGGCTCCGTCCGAGTCGTCGGTCGTCGTCAACCCGGACTCGATGGCCCGTGCGAGGGCGATGGCGGGTGTCGCCACCCACGGCCCCTCGTCCGCGGCGGGCACGGAGACCTCCGGCAGGGCGACCACGATCAAACCTGTGGTGGTGAAGCGCTGCAGCCCCGCGATGGCCTCCGCCCGTGCCGCGGCCGCCTCGGTCAGCCCCTTCTCCAACTGCTCGATCCTGCCTTCGGCCTTACTGGCCGCTCTGTCCGCCTCGGCCTGTCGCTGGTGGGTGATGCGCTGGTCGGCCTCGCAGGTGCGCAGGGCCTCGGCGGTCTCGGTGAGCCGGCGCTGGAGTTCGGCGACGGCGGCGCCGACGGTGGAGCGCAGCGTGGTGTGGCGTTGGTCCGCTGTCGCGGCGTCACGCCCGGCCTCCTCCGCGCGCAGCGTGAGTTCGGCGGTGCGCTCCTGCGCCCGTGAAGCCTCGGCACGCTCCTCGCCCTCCTGGCGGGCGGCTTCGCCGCGTTCGCGCAGCGTCGGCCACAGGGCGGCCAGAACCACGGCGAGGGAGGCATGGGCCCGGCGGACCGCGGCAAGACCTTCCCGATCGGCGGGAAGGCCCAGGTCAACGGTGGTCCCAGCGAACTCGGCGGCGGCCGTCTCGGACCGACTGACGGCGTCCTTGAGGGCCGCGGCCCGCTCCTCCCGCCGCATACGCCCTCTGCGTACCGGCTCCGCGGCGGCGATCACGTGGGCGTGCGCCCGGGTGAGGGCACTTTCGTCGGGCACTTCGGCCAGTTCCGCGTCGAGCGTCCGGCGACGCGCGGACACCGCCTCGGACCGCGCCGTGACGGTGTGTGCCTCCTGCTGGAGCTGTTCGAGTTCGGCGTTCAGGACGGCGATGCGGGCACGTCTGGCCGCCTCCCGAGCGCCCTCGCCGATGTACTCGGCAGTGGTCTTGGCCCAGCGGCCGGTGAGCGTGCCGACCCGGAACCTTCCGTCAGGTACCGCCCACGTGCCGGCTCCGCTCTCCGCCCTCGTGCCGATGGCGGCGAGCAGCCGTACCACGGTGGCCTCGGCCACCGTCGCGGCCTGCGCGTCGCCGTGATCCACGGCCGGACGCAGGAGTCCGCCGAGCGAAGGGCCGGCCACGGGCCCGGTAGCCGGAGAGAGCAGCACCTCGTGCCCATCCGCGGCGAGCGTCGAACCATCGGGCAGGACCCAGGCATCCAGCAGTCCTGACGCCTCCAGCGCCGCCTCCAGCCCTGCGCGTTCCTGCTCCGGGACGCCGTCGTGGAAGTCCACCAACCGCCACAGCGGCGCGCCGGGCAGCCGCTCGCGCAGGCCCGGCGTGCGGGTGGGCGGGGTCTGCGGGCCATGTCGGCCGCCTGCCTCCAGTACAGCCAGCTCCTGGCGTACTTCACCGGTGAGCACCGCCAGCTCCTGTGCCCGGCGGGCTGCTTCGGCCGCCCGGTCCGCCAGCTGCCGGGAGATAGCGCTGTGGGCCCGTGCCGCGTGCGCGCGGGCCGGGTAGGGCCCGTTGACGTGCTGCGTCCACTCCTGCAATTCATCCAGCAGGCCGGACAGGTCCGGGTAGGTCAACTCGGTCCAGCCGCGCGACCGTTCCCGCACCTCCTCCAACAGCGCCTGCCCGCAGTCCGCGGCGGCTTCCTCCGCCTTGACGTGCGCCTCGGTCGCTTCGTCGAGGTCGGCGTCCGCCTCGTCCAGGCGCACGGACGCCTGGCGACGCTCCGCCGCCGCCCGTTCGGCCGCCTCCGCGAGCTCCTCCGCGTGGGCGAGCGCACGCTGCCCTCGGTCCACCGATACCTGGGTCGCCCGCCGCAGTTCGGGCTCGGACAGCCGGTAGTCCGCGGGCAGGTCGATCCGGGCGGCGGCCGCTGCTTCCCCCGCCTGACGGAGTGTCTCCCCGGCCTGCTGCCGGGCGGCACGCAGCCTGTTCTCCGCCGTGCCGAGTCGCCCGAGCGCCCGGGTGTGCAGGCCTGCCGCCTGATCCCGGTCGTCGCGGGCCTGGTCCAGGGCTCGGACCGTCCGCTCCACTGCCATCGCCGCCTGCTCCAGCTCCCGGGCGCTGCGCATCTCGGGGCCTTCGCGCAGAGCGGCGTCCTGGGCGCGCAACCGGGCCTGCGTCTCTTCGAGTGCGGCGATCCGCTCCTCCGCCTCCGCCCGCGCCTGCTGCGCGCGGGACTGCTGGATCTGCGCGTCCGCGAGGTCCCGCTGAAGGTGCTCGTAGCGGGAGTGCTCGGCACGCGGGAGACGGGCCCGCCGGCGGGTGGCGATGCGGGCATACCGCCCGTAGTGCTCCAGGAAGACCACGGCGGCCCGCTCGGCGGCCGAGGCCGCCACCAGTTCCTCCTTCTCCTCGTCCAGGGACCGGAAGGCCTCGGCGACATCGGCGATGACGGCCTGGTCCATGGGCGGCAGCGCCTCGGTGAGGGCGCGGGACAGTGCCGCCTCGTTGGGGCGCTTGGACAGCTGCGGCTGACGCAGCTGGATGAGCAAGTCCACCAGTGCGCCGTAGCGCTGCTCGCCGAGCCCGAAGAGCGCCTCGTCGACGGCCCTGCGGTACGTCTTGGCCTGGTCGTACACCATCCCGTGGCCTGCGACGGCCTCGGTGAGCCGGTCCCGGGAGAGGGCGGTACCGGTGGCGTCGAGCAACCTGAGGGACGTCTCGGCGCCTGCCTCGGGGCCGTGGTCGACGCGCTGGTCGGTGAGCGCGTACCAGTGCCGGGCGATGCCCCGCCCGCTGACGGCCTTGAGCCCGCAGAGCAGCGTACGGAAATGCCGTTCGCCGGTGGCCTCGTCCAGTCTGCCGAACTCGATCCACGTGTAGCCGAGCCGCTCGGAGTGCGGGTACTCGCCGCCGAGGAGCAGGTTCCACTCCATCCTCTTGCCCGGGTCGCCGTCGGGCTCGACGCGGCGGGAACCGAGGTCCCCGTCGAGCAGGAAGGGCAGTGTCAGGGCGAGCACCTTGGACTTGCCGGTGCCGTTGTTCCCGCGCAGCAGCAGCCGTCCGTCCCGGAAGTGGAACTCCTCCACGTCGTAGTGGAAGAGGTCGACGAGTCCGAGGCGCAGGGGCTGCCAGCGAAGGCGCAGGGGTTCGGGGAGTGGGGTCACGGCGTACGGGCCTTTCGCTGCGCGGGCATACGTGCGGTGCCGGGTTCCAGCACGACGGTCTCACCGACCGCGTACCGGGCCAAGGCCGGGCGCGCTGCCACCTCGTGGGCCGTACGGACGACGAGCCCGAGGGCGGCTAGCCGGGCGACGGCCTGGTCCACGAGTTCTGCTTCCATACCGGGCTCCCGCGCGGACTTGGCCCAGAACCCGCCGTGCTCGGCCGCGAGTTCCCGGACTCTGAGCGCCAGCCGTTCCCAGGTCACCGCAGCACCCGCCGCGGCCAGATGTTCGGCGAGCAGCAGCGTGATGTGGCCATGGGTGCCCTGTTCCGGCATCCGGACATCGGTGAGGTCGTCGTCGGGGTCGACCATCGCGATGCCTTCCGCCCGCACCTCGGCCACCAGTCCGGTCAGCTCGGTGATCCGAGCGGTGATGAATCCGCGCTGCCGGGTGAGGTAGCCGAGTTCGGCGTCGTTCAGTTCGTCGTAGTAGAGCACCGGGTCGTCCAGAAGGCGGCGGGTCAGGGAGCGTCGCATCGCCCGGAAGCGCAGTTCGTCGCTGTCCAGGGCGGTCTCGGCGACGAGTTCGGTCAGGCGGTCCATGACGGTGTCGGCGTGCACGGTGGAGGGGCCGCGCCGGGCGGCGAGCAGCCCCGCCAGCACCCTGCGTTCCACGTCGTACAAGACGTCGCCGGCGCCGCTGACGTACGCCTCCTCGTCTCCGGCGACGCGGCGCAGCACGCCGAGGCCGAGCAGGAGCCGCACGACGGCGGCGAGGTCGAGGCGCTCGTCGCGGCGGTCCAGGGTGAACTGGATGCCCGCCCGCGCGAGATGGGGGTCGGCGGCGTCGAGGACGACCTGGTCGGCGAGGCGGCCGAGGGCGATCTGCGCCTCCCCGCGTTCCAAAGCGGCGAGCGCCAGACACAGCAGGACGTAGCGGCGGCGCGTGAACGCGGCTGCCGCGCGGGTCGGCTCTCGGGCGGGGTGGGTGGGGTCGGTGAGGACGCCGGGTATCTTGCGCAGGCGGGCCGCCTCGGCATCGGTCTGGAGGGACCAACCGGTGTTGCGGTCGAACCATTCGCGCAGTTCGGAGGCGTGCCGGCGGACGAGACGGAACTCGTCGGCGTAGCGGCCGCGGGCGAGCAGGAGCGGCTGCCTGAGCAGGGCGCGAGCGGCCTTGCGGAGGTCGGCGGCGTGCTGGCCGTCGAGCACTTCGGCGAGCGGGGTGCTGTTCATGGCGTGCGTGCCGGTCATCATGCGTCGTCTCCGTCCGCCAGGTCGATGATGTCGATGAGGTGGTCGGGACCGCGGAACGTGCCTCCGGGCGTCCGGATCTCCGCGGTGGTGCCGTCGACGAGTGCGCTGAGCCGGATCTCCATGGATCCGTCGTTGCTGGTGGCCCTCGTGTGGCGCATACCGGGCCGCCAGGTGGCCAGCGCGTCGCCCAGCAGTTGGAGGAAGAGCCCGAAGGACACCGGGTCGAGTTCACCGAGCTCGGAGAGCCGGGTGACCCCGTCGGTGACGAGCCGGGTACGGGCCGCCGCGATCTCGGCCGCCTGCTTGGCGGCCACCTCGGCGAGCCTGCGGCGAGGCGCCGCCCGGTCCTCGACCCTGCGGGGCTTGCCGCGCCGCTCATAGCTGCCGGTGCGGCGCAGTTGCGGGCTGATCCGCAACGGCTCGGCGTCTGCCCACGGGGTGGCGGCGGGAACCGGCCGCGCCACGCGGGCGGCAAGGGTGTCGGCGTCGACGGTGAGGTGCCGTGCGGGATACAGCCCGAAGGCGGTGCGCCACAGTCGGTGCCGGGCGTCGTCGTCGGGGGCTTCCGCGAACCAGCGGGCGAGCGTGCGGAAGTCGGCGGACCGGTCGGAACGCCCGGCCCTGCGTTCGTTCAGCGACCGTACGACGGCCAGGAGCTGGGGAATCGCCCCGAGGGCTCGGCCACGCAGCAGTCTGGTCTGGGACTCGCGCCCCTGCCGGCTGATGAACCATGCGGCGAGACCGCTCCAGCGCCCGGCCCATCGGTCGTACGCCTCGCGCTCGGCGTGTTCGGCCTCTTCGGGCGAGGCGTCCACCGCCTCGCGGGCGGCGGCGGCCCGCAGCAGCGGCTCGATGCTCCCGGACTCCTCCAGTTCCAGGATCAGCCGGGCGATGCGCCCTCCGAGCGTGATCAGGTCCTGAATGAACCGTTCCAGGTACTGGATGAGTCGGTCCTTGTAAGCGAGGAAGACGTCCTCTTCCACGTCGTGGAGGTCGATCGTCCGCTGCAGGGATCCCATGAAGGCGCGGGCGTTGTCCGCGAGGGCGGTGAACCTGCTGGCCAGCCCGTCAAGTGCCAGGTGCGCTTTGGCCTGATCAGGCCGCTCCTCGGCCGCCAGCACCAGAAGGGCCCGCAACTGCGTGACGATGTCGTGCAGCGCGACGGCCTGCAGCGCGCCGCGCCGTCCCAGCGCGTCGTCATAGACGCCCAAGGCCTCCTCAGCCGCTTCTCCGGCCCGCGTGAGCTGGTAGATGAACCGCTTCCGGTAGAAATCCTCGACGGCGGTGACCCGGGCCGTGTCGGGATCAGCACGGAGATTGCCCCAGCCGACGAGGCTGTCCAGCGCTTTGACCACGCCGTCCACCTCGACGGGCCGCGCCTCGGCCGACAGGGCGGCGTACACGTCCTCCGGGCGCAGATGTACCGCGAACCGCTCCTTGGCCACGACGAACGCCCGCATCACCTGGCGGTAGAGACCGGTGTTCTGCACGGTGAGGTGGGCGAAGGGGCTGTACCCGTCCGGTCGGGGCTCCGGAGCGGCGCTGTTCACGGTCATCACCGGCCATCCTCCCGCAGGGGACGGCTTCGCAGACGGGGACAAATGTATTTGACCGATTCACGCCATCAGAAGATCGTGTGAAGCGGCCCGCCCTCAGAACGCGTACCTGACGCGCAGCCACGGCGCGTTTGTGTCCAGGAGTTGGCGGATGCGCTTCAGGGAGTGCTGTTTGAGTTCGTGGGCGTAGCGGACGTTGAGGGCTCCGTTCTGGGAGCGCTTGGTCTCCTGGCCGGACGGCTGCCACAGCACCTCCTCGGCGAGGGGGTGCCAGCCCAGGTTGACCTCGTGGAGCGACTGATTGTGGGTCAGCATGATGATCTCGGCCGCCGCCTGCTCCTTCACCCGGGCGGGCAGGACGTCGTCGAGGTGGACGAACAGGTCGGCCCAGTCCCGCTCCCACCCCGGGCGCAGCACGACGGGCGAGAGGTTGAAGTGGACCTCGTAGCCGGCGTCGAGGAAGTCGGCCGCCGCGGCGATCCGCTCGGGGATCGGGCTGGTGCGGATGTCCAGCAGCCGGGCGTCGTCGGGGGGCATGAGGGAGAAGCGCACCCGGGTGCGCCCCTGGGGGTCGAGGGCGAGCAGGTCGGGGTTGACGAACTTGGTCGCGAAGGACGCCTTCGCCGTCGGCAGGCTGCGGAACGCGGCCACCAGGTCCGCCGTGTTGTCGCAGATCAGCGCATCGACGGAGCAGTCGCCGTTCTCGCCGATGTCGTAGACCCAGGCCTGCGGATCGCACTGGTTGGGTTCCGCCTTGGGGCCCTGGGCCCGTACGTGACGCCGGACGTGGGCCACGATCGCCTCGATGTTGGTGAACAGGGTGATGGGGTTGGCGTAGCCCTTGCGGCGGGGGACGTAGCAGTAGACGCAGGCCATCGCGCAGCCGTTGGAGGGGCCCGGGGCGATCCAATCGGCCGACCGGCCGTTGGGGCGCGTCGCGAGCGAGTGCTTGACCCCGAGGACGAGCGTCTCGGTCTTGATACGGACCCACCGGCCGATGTTGCCGTCGTTGCCGTGCAGGGAGGGGATGCGCCAGTGGCTCGCGACCTCGGTCACGCGCACTCCCGGCAGCCGGGCCATGATCTGTTGGCCGCGCGGGGAGTCGAGTGCCGCCGGCTCCGCGTAGACCTCCCGCACGTCGAGCAGCCGGCGTGCCTGTGGACTGTCCCGGAACGGCTGGGGCGCGGCCGCCTGCGCCGACGCGGTCTCCGACCACCCGAACAGCGCCTGCTGCTCCGGCTCTCCCGAAGCGGGTCCCGCCGCCGGCTGATCCACGTGTTCTCCCTTTCCGCGTGCTTCCTACCGGAGGAGCTCAATCCTCGCGGTCGTGCTCCTGCTCCAGCAGCTCTTCGAGATCGCGGAGGCGGTCGAGGCCCCGCACCGCCTGGGTCATCCGCGCGTTGTGCTCGAACCGGTCGCGGTGGCGGTGCAGCAGGTTCCAGTACCCGGCGGTGAAGGGGCAGGCGTCCTCGCCCACCCGTACGGACGGCTTGTACCGGCAGGGGCCGCAGAAGTCGCTCATGCGGTCGATGTACGCGCCTCCGGACGTGTACGGCTTGGTGGTCATGCGGCCGCCGTCCGCGTACTGCGACATACCCACCACGTTCGGGGCCATGACCCAGTCGTAGCCGTCGACGAAGCTGCGGTGGAACCAGTCGGTGACGGCCTGCGGTTCCCATCCCCGTTGCAGGGCGTGGCTGCCCAGGATCATCAGCCGGGGGATGTGGTGGGTCCAGCCCGTCGTCCTCACCTGGTCCAGGACGTGGGACAGGCAGTTCGCGTCGGTCCCCTCCGAGGACAGTTCGGTGAACCACTCGGGCAGAGCCGCGTGGTGGCCGAGGGCGTTGTTCGTACGGTACCGATCGCCGAAGTACCAGTAGGTGTGCCAGACGAACTCGCGCCATCCGGCGATCTGCCGTACGAACCCCTCGGCGCTGTTGAGCGGCACATCGCCCGACCGCCAGCGGGCCTCCGCCCGTTCGACGACTTCGGCGGGGTCCAGCAGGCCGAGGTTGAGCGACGAGGAGAGCAGGCTGTGGCTCATCGTCGCGTCCCCGGTGAGGATCGCGTCCTCGTTCGCGCCGAACGTGGCGAGCCGGTGCTCGACGAAGCGGCGCAGCGCGGCGAGCGCCTCCCGGCGCGTGGCGGGGAAACCACGGGGCCCGTCCTCGCCGACGAACTCGACGTCCCCCTCGCGCGACCAGCGGTCGAGGTCGGCCCGCACCTCGGCGTCGATGTCGCCCTCCCGGGGGCGGTAGGGCACCGGAACGCCCAGCTCGGTGGCTCCCTTCGGCGGGGGCCGCCGGTTGTCGTGGTCCAGGTTCCAGCGTCCGCCGGCGGGCAGTTCACCGTCCATCAGGAGCTCGTGCGTCCGGCGGACCCACCGGTAGAAGTCCTCCTGACGGAGGTGTTTCGTACCGCGGCCGTCCGCCCAGCGGGTGAACTCGTCGTGCGGCACCAGGAAGCCACGCGCGGCCAGAACCCGTACGGACGGCAGCGCGCGGACGAAGGCGAGGGCCGCGTGCGACGTGGGGTGGTGCACGGTCACCGGAGCGTCCCCCACCGCCTCGCGCAGGCCCTGCCGGTAGGTGTCCGCCTTGACGTAGCACACCCGGTCGCCGAGCTCGGCGGCGCGGTGACGCATCGCCGAAAGGATCAGGTGGGCCTTGGCCCGGTGGAACCTGCGCCGTCGCAGGACGCTGCGGGCCTCGATCATCAGCAGCGGGGCGTCCGGGTGCGGGCCGCCGCGCGCCGGATCGACGAAGTGGGGGCCGAGCTGATCGCCGAACAGCCAGTGGGTGGTGCCGGGCTCTTCCTCGGTCATGCCGAGCACTCCGTCCTCGGGTCCGTCACGCCGGGTCTGTCACGACACCGGGTCGTGGCCCCAGTTCATGAGGGAGTACCGCCACCGGGTGTCCTTGACGTCGCCGGAGGGCCGCTGCTTGAGGTGCCGGTGGACGTAGCCGACGACCTTGCGCATGTGCGCGAGGTCGTCGTCCGTGTAGTCGGCCTTCTGCTTCCCCAGCAGCGCGACGATGCGGCGGCCGGACGCGTGCCCGACGCTCTCACCGTCGCCGTCCGACTGCCCCACGCTCGTGGAGTCGTCCGTGTCCAGCCACTTCTTCAGGCTGCCGGCCGTCATGTTGACGGCGTCACCGAACTCGTCGATGGTGCCCTGCCGGCCGTCGTCGTCCTCGCCGCTCATGCGCCGCCGCTCTTCTTGCGCAGCGACTGCGGCTTGTCGACGGCGTTGCGGCCGGACTTGTCGCTCTCGACCTCGTACTGCGGTTCGTCCTTCGAGGCGTCGACGGTACGGCCCGCCACCTCGTCGCGCCCCGTGATCTTCTTCTTCACTTTCCCGGGGACGGCCTGCCCATGGCTGCTCCAGGAGACCTGGTCACCCTTGTCGAGCTTCTTTCCCTTGGCCACGACCCACAGCTCCTCGACCTCAGCCCCCGGAACGGGGCGGCGCTCCCCACTGTGCCGCCCCTCAGGGTCCGCCGCATTCCGGGCGCAGCCGGGCGTGCCGAGACGCCGCGCCGATGCCGAAGCGGCAGCTCAGCGGCTCTTGGGTGCCGGTTCGAGGATCGCCACGCACTCCACGTGGTGCGTGACCGGGAAGAGGTCGAAGGCGCGCAGGGAGACCGGCTTGTAGCCGAACTCCGCGAAGTACGCCAGGTCGCGGGCGAGGGCTGCCGGGTCGCAGGCGACGTAGGCGATACGGCGGGCGCCGAGCGAGGCGAGGTGCTTGACGGTGGACTTGCCGGCGCCGACCCGCGGGGGGTCGAGGACGATCAGATCCGCTTCGGTGATCTTGGTGCGCGGCAGGACGGTCTCGACCTTGCCGTGCTCGATCCGCACCCGGTCCAGGTCGGCCAGGTTGTGCCGGGCGTCCTCCACCGCGCGCTTGCCGGACTCGATGCCCAGCACCGCGCCGGTCTCGCCGACCTTCTCGGCAATCGCGCCGGCGAAGAGGCCGACGCCGCAGTACAGGTCGAGGGCGGTGTCGCCGTCGCGGGGCTGGAGGCCGTCGAGTACCGCCGCGGCCAGCAGGTCGGGGGCCTGCGGGTGGACCTGCCAGAAGCCGCCGGAGCCGACGCGCCAGGTGCGGCCGACGGCCCGCTCGCGGACGAAGCCGCGGCCGTGCACCTTGTGCACGCCGCCCTGCTCGTCGACGCGCGCGACCGAGACCGGCCGGTCCAGCTCGACGATCGGCAGCCGACCCTCGGGCGTGGGGGTGACGATGACCTGGCGGTCGCTGGAACCGGTCGCCGCGATGGCCTCCACGGAGGCGGTGTCCGGCCATTCACGGGTCTCGATGCCCAACTCGGTGACGCCGGGCGCCGCGATCAGGCACTGGTCGATCCGCTCGATCTCGTGCGAGCGGTGGCGGCGCAGTCCCGCGTACCCCTCGGTGTCGACGGCGAACTGCACGCGGGTGCGCCACGACGGCACCGTGCCCTCGACGGTCTTGTCGCCGGGCGCCGGCTCGACGGTGCCGTCCCAGCCGGCGTCCTGCGGGCTCAGACCGGCGAGGCGGCTGAGCTGCTCGGTGATGACGTCGACCTTCAGCCGGCGCTGGGCGCCGGGGGCGACGTGCTGCCAGTCGCAGCCGCCGCAGGCGCCGGGGCCGGAGTACGGGCAGGGGGCCGGGACGCGGTCGGGGGACGCGGTGAGGATCTCCACGGCGTCCGCGCGCAGGAACTTGGAGTCCGGGCCACCCTCGGTGATCTTGGCGATGACGCGCTCACCGGGCAGGGCGTGCCGGACGAAAAGGACCCGTCCTTCGTGACGGGCGATGCAGTGGCCGCCGTGCGCCACGGGGCCGACCTCGACCTCGTAGCGCTCCCCGACCAGCTCGTCGGCCTGTTCCTTCGTACGGTTCTGCATGATGAACAGGCTCCTGCGAGTGGTGGTGCGGCGGGGTGCTGCGGGCGGGACCGTAGAACGGCAGCTCACCAGTCTACGTCCCGCCGCGCCTCCCGCCTTACGGCCTACTTCTGGCCGGTGTGCTCCTTGTCGCGCTTGGGGGAGCTGACCGGACCGCGCCGGATCGCCCCGGGGGCGTTCCAGTCGGCGCGCCGGCGCGCCCGGAGCTTGGCGCGTTCGGAGGAGTCCAGCTGCCAGGGCACCGAGGTGACCATGACGCCGGGGGTGAAGAGCAGCCGGCCCTTGAGCCGCAGGGCGCTCTGGTTGTGGAGCAGGTGCTCGTACCAGTGGCCGACGACGTACTCGGGGATGTAGACGCTGACCACATCGCGCGGGCTGGCCCGCCGCAGGCCCTTCACGTACTCGATGATCGGCCGGGTGATCTCGCGGTAGGGCGAGTCCAGGACCTTCAGCGGCACGTCGATGCCGCGCCGGGTCCAGTCGGCCTGCAGGGCCTTGGTGTCGGCCGGGTCGACGTTGATGCTGAGCGCTTCGAGGGTGTCGGAGCGCATCAGCTTGGCGTAGGCGAGCGCGCGCAGCGTCGGCTTGTGGACCTTGGAGACCAGGATGATCGAGTGCACCCGGGACGGCCGCACCTCCTCGTCGGTGCGCTCGTCGCCGGCCGCGATCTCCTCGGAGACCCGGTCGTAGTGGCGCCGGATGGCGGTCATCATCCCGTAGAAGAGCACCATGCCGAGGACGGCGACCCAGGCGCCGTGGGTGAACTTCGTCAGCAGGACGATGATCAGCACCATGCCGGTGAAGAAGGCGCCGAAGGTGTTGATGGCCCGCGAACGGATCATGTGGCGGCGCTTGGCGGTGTCGGTCTCGTCGGCCAGGTGGCGGTTCCAGTGCCGGACCATGCCGATCTGGCTGAGCGTGAACGAGACGAAGACGCCGACGATGTACAGCTGGATCAGCCGGGTCGAGTCGGCGCCGTAGAGGTAGACGAGGACGGCGGCGAAGCCGGCCAGCACCACGATGCCGTTGGAGAACGCGAGCCGGTCGCCACGGGTGTGCAGCTGGCGCGGCAGGTAGCGGTCCTGGGCGAGGATCGAGCCGAGGACCGGGAAGCCGTTGTAGGCGGTGTTGGCGGCCAGGAACAGGACGAGCGCGGTGACGGCTGCCAGGAAGATGAAGGGGATCGAGTTGTGCCCGAAGACGGCCTCGGCGACCTGTGCGATGACCGGGTCCTGGGTGTAGCCGGCGCCCACCGGCTTGCCGTCGACCAGCAGGTCGGTCGCCGGGTTCTCGGCCATCCGGACGTTGGTGTACATGGCCAGCGCGATGATGCCGCAGAACATCGTGACGGCGAGGACGCCCATGGCGGCCAGCGTGGTGGCGGCGTTCTTGGACTTGGGCTTCTGGAAGGCCGGGACACCGTTGCTGATGGCCTCGACGCCGGTGAGCGCGGCACATCCGGAGGAGAAGGCGCGCAGCAGCAGGAAGACCAGGGCGAAGCCGCCGATGCCGCTGACCTCGGCGTGGATCGTGTAGTGCGCGGTGGGCGCCTCCATGGTGTCGCCGGTGGCGATCTTGAAGCAGCCCCAGGCGATCATGCAGAAGACGCCCGCGACGAAGGCGTAGGTCGGGATCGCGAAGATCGATCCCGACTCGCGCACGCCGCGCAGGTTCATCACCATCAGCAGGAAGATCATGCTGATCGCGCCCAGCACCTTGTGGGTGGCGAAGAACGGCACGGCGGAGCCGAGGTTCTCGATGCCCGAGGCCACCGACACGGCGACGGTCAGCACGTAGTCCACGAGCAGCGCGCTCGCGACCGTGAGCCCGGCCTTCGGCCCGAGGTTGGTGGTGGCGACCTCGTAGTCACCGCCCCCGGAGGGGTAGGCGTGCACGTTCTGGCGGTACGAGGCCACGACCGTGAACATGAGCACGACGACCGCGACCGCGATCCACGGGCTGAAGTGATAGGCGGAAGCGCCCGCGATCGACAGGACCAGCAGCACCTCGCCGGGCGCGTAGGCGACCGATGAGAGCGGGTCTGAGGCGAACACCGGAAGCGCGAGCCTCTTGGGGAGGAGGGTCTCTCCCAACTTGTCGCTGCGCAGGGCGCGGCCGATCAAGATCCGTTTCGGCAGGTCAGTCAGTTTGGGCACGGAGAGGATGGTAAGCGCTACGCCGTACGGGCATGCGACCGCCACCCTCCTAAGAGAAGGCAAAGTCGCGCTCCGACGGCCCGCAACCTCCCACTGGGGTACGAGCGTGTGTAGCTTTGGGCGCGGTCTGAGACGCTTACCAGGTACGGCCACACATGTTGACAGCCGGAAGGACGGGCGTGCACGTCGTGATTATGGGCTGCGGAAGGGTGGGTTCCACTCTTGCGCAATCCTTCGAACAGCAAGGTCATACGGTCGCGGTGGTGGACCAGGACCCGACGGCGTTCCGCCGCCTGGGATCCGGGTTCGCCGGGCGCCGGGTGACCGGAGTCGGGTTCGACCAGGACACGCTTCGCGAGGCCGGGATCGAGGAGGCAGGCGCCTTCGCGGCGGTCAGCAGCGGCGACAACTCCAACATCATCGCGGCCCGGGTGGCCCGGGAGATGTTCGGTATCGAGAACGTGGCCGCCCGGATCTACGACCCCCGGCGTGCCGAGGTCTACCAGCGCCTCGGCATCCCGACCGTGGCCACCGTGCGGTGGACCGCGGACCAGATGCTGCGCAGGCTGCTGCCCTCGGGCGCCGAGCCGCTGTGGCGGGACCCGAGCGGCGGTGTGCAGCTCGCCGAGGTGCACACCTCGCCGGCCTGGGTGGGTCACAAGATCAGCAAATTGCAGGACGAGACCGGTGTCCGTGTGGCATTCCTCACCCGGTTGGGCGAGGCGATGCTGCCTTCCTCCCAGACGGTGCTGCAGGAAGGCGATCTGGTGCACGTGATGATGCGCACCGACGGAGTCGCCGAGGTCGAGGCCGCGTGCGCCAAGGGCCCTGAGGAGGCGCACTGATGAGAGTCGCCATCGCCGGAGCCGGCGCGGTCGGCCGCTCGATCGCGGGCGAGCTGCTGGAGAACGGGCACGAGGTCCTGCTCGTCGACAAGAACCCCACCTCCATCTCGGTGGAGCGGGTACCGCAGGCCGAGTGGCTGCTCGCCGACGCCTGCGAGATCACCTCGCTGGACGAGGCGGCACTGCAGCGCTGCAACGTGGTCATCGCCGCCACCGGTGACGACAAGGTCAACCTCGTCGTCTCGCTGCTCGCCAAGACCGAGTACGGGGTGCCGCGGGTCGTCGCCCGCGTCAACAACCCGAAGAACGAATGGCTCTTCAACGAGTCCTGGGGCGTCGACGTGGCCGTCTCGACGCCGCGGCTGATGTCCGCGCTGGTCGAGGAGGCCGTCAGCGTCGGCGATCTCGTGCGGCTGATGCGCTTCAGCCAGGGCGACGCGAACCTGGTGGAGCTCACGCTGCCGCCGGAGGCCGCGCTCGTCGGCACCCGCGTCGGCGACGTGGAGTGGCCGCAGGACACCTCGCTGGTGACGATCATCCGGGGCAACCGGGTGCTCACGCCGTCCGCGGACGACGCCCTGGAGGCCGGTGACGAGCTGCTGTTCGTCGCCGCACCGCACCGCGAGGAGCAGCTGGAGGACCTGCTGTCCGTGCGGCGGGAGGACTGAGGGGTCTCATGACGACGGGCGCCCAGGACCGGGATGGTCCGGGGCGCCCGTCGTCATGTACAGGGAGCGGGTGTCAGGGCGTCGCGGCGGCCTTCTTCGCCTCTTCCTCGGCCTCCATCTCGGCGATCACATTGATCGGCGGCGGAGCCTTCGACAGGAAGATCCACGTCAGGTAGACGGACAGCAGCATCGGCGGGATGCCCAGCGCCACCTTGACCCAGCCGAGCTGCGTGGCGTCGCCCCACCAGTACAGCGGGAACAGGATCGCCGACTTGGCCAGCAGGATCAGCCCCCAGGCCCAGCTGGCCTTGGTGTACGCGCGCAGCCGGCCCGGGTTGCGCTTGCGCCAGGACAGGTTCTCCTTGAAGACCGGGCCGAGGATCAGGCCCAGCAGCGGGACGCCCGCGATGGCGGTGGCGATGTAGGCGACGGCCAGGCCGAGGGTGTACAGCATCCCCGGCAGGTAGAAGTTCTTGGCATCGCCGGACATCATCGCGAAGACCGCGCCGAAGGCCACGCCGAACACGCCGCTGAAGGCGTGCTTGAGGGTGTCCTTGCGGACCAGCCGCGCGATCCCGAGCAGCACCGAGAGGCTGAGCGCGGCGATGGCCGCGATGTGGATGTCCCTGTTGATCGTGTAGATCAGGACGAAGACCAGGCCGGGCACGGTGGTCTCCACCATGCCCCGGATGCCGCCGAACGCCTCGAAGAGAGCGGCTTCGGTGATCGCTCGGGAATCGCCGTCCGCCCCCGCCCTGTGACTGGTTCGCGAGCCCTCTGTCTGCTTGTCGATCGACGCCACCGACTACTCCTGTCCGACCGGACGCAGTTCGTACTTGGGATTGAACAGGACGGGACGGCCGTGGTTCATCGAGATCCGGCCCGACGCGATGATCTTGCGGCCCGGCTCTATCCCGTTGATACTGCGGCGCCCCAGCCACACCACGTCCAGGGCGGCGGAGCCGTCGAACAGCTCCGCCTCCAGCGCGGGCACGCCGGCCCGTGGTCGCAGGGTGACCGTGCGCAGACTACCGGTCACCGTGACTATCTGCCGGTCTCCACAGTCGCAGATGCGCGTGCAGCCCACCGACAGCGCGTCCTTCTGCAGCTCCTCGGAGTGCAGCTCCTCCTGGGAGGACGACAGGCGGTCGATCATGCGCCGGAAGCGGCCGATGGGTCGGTCCGAACGGGTGGCACCACTCATGTCTCCAGCGTACCGGGCCCGGCCGACACGACGTCCGATACGCCGGACGGCCGATCTTGGGCCGGTGGATCTCCGTTGCGGAGTTGGTTCGGGATTCGGGGCTCGGGGCTCGGGGCTCGGGGCTCGGTGCTCGGGGCTCGGGGCTCAGGGCTCAGGGCTCGGGGCTCAGGGCTCGGGGCTCAGGGCTCAGGGCTCAGGGCTCGAAGCGGTAGCCCATGCCCGGCTCGGTGATGAAGTGCCGCGGACGCGCGGGATCCGCCTCCAGCTTGCGGCGCAGCTGCGCCATGTAGACCCGCAGGTAGTTGCTCTCGGTGCCGTACGAGGGCCCCCACACCTCCTGCAGGAGCTGCTTCTGGGCGACCAGCCGCCCGGTGTTGCGGACCAGCACCTCCAGCAGGTGCCACTCGGTCGGTGTGAGCCGCACGTCACCGCCGCCCCGGTGGACCTTCTTGGCCGCCAGGTCGACGGTGAAGGTCTCGGTCTCGACGGTCGCGGCGTCGCCCTCGAGCCCGCCGGGCGCCGCCCGGCGGACCGCGGCCCGCAGCCGGGCGAGCAGCTCGTCCATGCCGAACGGCTTGGTGACGTAGTCGTCCGCACCGGCGTCGAGCGCCTCGACCTTCTCGTCGGACGTCTGGCGGGCCGACAGGACGATGATCGGAACGCGGGTCCAGCCGCGCAGCCCCCGGATCACCTCGACGCCGTCCATGTCCGGCAGGCCGAGGTCCAGGACGACCACGTCGGGGTGGCGGGCGGCGGCCAGCTGCAGCGCGCTCGCGCCGTCGTGGGCGGCGTCGACCTCGTACTTGCGGGCCCGCAGATTGATCACGAGTGCGCGCACGATCTGCGGCTCGTCGTCCACCACGAGCACCCGGTGCATGGAGTTCCCCTTCGCGTTCACGACGTGGCCCCGTCCGGCAGGTCGGGGCGGGCCGGACGGCCGCCGTGGACCGCCCGGAGGGTCAGGACCATCGTCAGGCCGCCGCCCGGGGTGTCCTCGGCGACCAGCGTGCCCCCCATGGACTCGGCGAAGCCGCGGGCGACCGCGAGGCCCAGCCCCACGCCGGTGCCGCGCGGCGCGTCGCCGTAGCGCTGGAACGGCTCGAAGATCCGGTCCCTGGCGGTCTCCGGCACCCCGGGGCCGCGGTCGACGACCCGCACCTCCACCCGGTCGCCCAGCGCGCTGGCGGCCACCACCACCGGGGAACCCGGGGCGCTGTACTTCACGGCGTTCTCGACGACGTTGGCGACGCCGCGCTCCAGCAGGCCGGGGTCGACGGCCACCATCGGCAGGCTCTCCGGGATGTCGAGGACGACACTGCCCTCGGGGACGCCGCCCAGCGCCATCGGCACCACCTCGTCGAGGTCGATCTCGCGGATCAGCGGGGTGACGGTGCCGGTCTGCAGGCGGGACATGTCGAGCAGGTTGCCGACCAGGTGGTCGAGCCGGTCGGCGCCGTCCTCGATCCCGGCCAGCAGCTCCGCCTCGTCCTCGTCGGACCAGGCGACGTCGTCGGCGCGCAGCGACGACACCGACGCCTTGATGGCCGACAGCGGCGTCCGCAGGTCGTGGGAGACGGCCGCGAGCAGCGCGGTGCGGATGCGGTTGCCCTCGGCCAGCTCTCGGGCGTGCTCCGCCTCGTCCTCCAGCCGCCGCCGGTCCATGACGACGGCCGCCTGCGCGGCGAACGCGGAGAGCACCCGGCGGTCGGAGGCGGGCAGCACCCGGCCGGTGAGCGCCAGCGCGAGCCGGTCGCCGACCGGCACCTCGACGTCGGCGTCCTCGGGGCGCACGCAGGGCCGCTCCCCCACACCGGCCTCCTGGGTCCAGGCGCCGTGGTCGCTGTCCCGGGCCAGCAGCACCACCGAATCCATGCCGAACGTCTCGCGGACCCGTTCCAGCAGGGCGTCGAGGGAGCTCTCGCCGCGCAGCACGCTGCCGGCCAGGTACGACAGGATCTCGGCCTCGGAGCGCAGCCGGGCGGCCTGCTGGGTCCGGCGGGCCGCGAGGTCCACCACGGAGGCCACCGCGAGTCCCACCACCACGAAGATCACGATCGCGATGATGTTCTCGGGCTCGGCGATGGTGAAGGAGTGGGTGGGCGGCGTGAAGTAGTAGTTGAGCAGCAGCGATCCGGCGAACGCGGCAGCCAGCGCGGGGAGCAGCCCGCCGGCCAGCGCCGCCGCGACGGTGAGGGTCAGGAAGAGCAGCATCTCGGTGGCCTGGCTCATGCCGGGGTGCCACCCGGTGAGCAGCAGCGCCAGCAGGACGGGGCCGAGGACCCCGGTGAGCCATCCGGCCACCACCCGGGTGCGGCCCAGGCCGGCGCCGCGCGCGGAGGGCAGTCCGCGGCCCTTGGCGGCGTGCTCGTGGGTGACGATGTGGACGTCGATGTCGCCGGCCTCGCGGGCGACGGTGGATCCCACGCCGGGGCCCAGGACGTACTGCCAGGCCTGGCGGCGGCTGGTGCCGAGCACGATCTGGGTGGCGTTGACCCCGCGGGCGAAGTCCAGCATGGCCTCGGGGATGTCCTCCCCGATGACGTGGTGGAACGATCCGCCGAGGTCCTCCACCAGGGTCCGCTGGGCGGCCAGCTCCGCGGCGGAGCCCGAGGCCAGCCCGTCGCTGCGGACGACGTGGACGGCGAGGATCTCGCTGCCCGAGCCCTTCGCCGCCATCCTGGCCGCCCGGCGGATCAGCGTGCCGCCCTCGGGGCCGCCGGTCAGGCCGACGACGATGCGCTCGCGGGCCTGCCAGGCGGCGGAGATCCGGTGGTCGGCGCGGTACTCCTGCAGGTACTCGTCGACCCGGTCGGCGACCCACAGCAGCGCGAGTTCGCGCAGCGCCGTGAGGTTGCCGGGCCGGAAGTAGTTGGAGAGCGCCGCGTCGACCTTGTCGGAGGCGTAGACGTTGCCGTGCGCCATCCGGCGCCGCAGCGCCTGTGGCGACATGTCGACCAGCTCTATCTGGTCGGCGCGGCGCACCACCTCGTCGGGCACCGTCTCGCGCTGCCGGACACCCGTGATCGACTCGACCACGTCGCCCAGCGACTCCAGGTGCTGGATGTTGACCGTCGAGACGACGTCGATGCCGGCCCCGAGCAGTTCCTCGACGTCCTGCCAGCGCTTGGCGTTGCGCGAGCCGGGCACGTTCGTGTGCGCCAGCTCGTCGACGAGCGCGACCGCCGGACGCCGCGCGAGCACCGCGTCCACGTCCATCTCGGTGAACTCCGCGCCACGGTGCTCCAGCGTTCGGCGCGGAATCCGCTCCAGGCCGTGCAGCATCACCTCGGTGCGCGGGCGCCGGTGGTGCTCGACGAAGGCGACGACGACGTCGGTGCCGCGCTCGGTACGCCGGTGTCCCTCGGAGAGCATGGCGTAGGTCTTGCCCACGCCGGGGGCCGCCCCGAGGTAGATGCGCAGTCTGCCGCGTGCCATGGCCCCATCGTTCCGCTCGGATACGCCTGCCGCCCGGACGCGCGTGCGGCACTTGACTCGACCTTAGAACGACCGAAGTGGACATATGGGACCGGGGTGGCCGCTGGGGCGTACCTTGACGGCGCCTTAACCCCGAAACCCTCCCGGGGCGCCGCCGGACCGAATTCGCAGGACTGCCATACGGACGTAACGCCCGTGCGTTGACCCGCCGCGCGCCGCCAGCGAGCATCGGCGCATGCCTTCCACCGCCCGCCCACCGTGGCTCGTCGCCCTGCCGTCCGTGCCCGCGCCGGCCGTCGGACGCGGCGGCGAGGGCGGCGCCACCGGGGCGGTGCTGCGGGCCGTGCTGCGGGGTGGTCCGGTGGCCAGGACCGCGCTGGCGCGGGCCACCGGGCTGAGCCCGGCCGCCGTCTCGCGGCACACCGCCGAGCTGATCGGGCTCGGACTGCTGCGCGAGCTGCCGCCGCCGGACGGCCCGCCGCGCGCCGGCCGGCCCCAGGTGCCGGTGGACGTCGACCCGGCGCACCACGCCGTCTGCGGGGTGCACATCGCCCTGCCGCACACCACTTTCGCCGTGGTGGACCTGCGCGGACGGGTGACGGCGCAGGAGCGGCTGCCGCACGACGGCTCGGTGAGCGGCGTCCTGGACGGCATCCGCGGCCACCTTCCGGGGTTCCTGCACCGGCACGCCGCCGGGCGCTCCGTGCTCGGCCTGGGGGTCGTCACCGGCGGCTGGGTGGACAGCGAGCAGGGCACCGTCGTCGAGCACGCCCCGCTGGGCTGGCGGGACGTCCCCGTACGGAGCGTGCTGACCGCGGCCACCCGGCTGCCGGTCCATGTCGACGGGCACGCGCGGGCGCTGGCGCAGGCGGAGCTGATGTTCGGCGCGGGCGTGGGGCGCGAGGAGCTGGTGCAACTCTTCGTCGGCAACGTGGTCGACGCGGCGATCGCGACGGGCGGCAGCGTCCTGCGCGGCCGGCGGTCGGGCGCGGGCGACGTCGCGCACCTGCCGTTCGGCACTTCCGGGCAGCGGTGCGCGTGCGGCCGTACCGGCTGCCTCCAGGAGGCGGTGTCGGAGCTGAACCTGGCCCAACGGGCTTTCGCCGCCGGCATCGTGCCCGTCCCGGACTTCCGGCTGCTGCTGTCCCGGGCCCGCGACGGCCACCCGGGCGCGGTGCTGATGCTGCGCGAGCGGCTGCGCACGGTGGGCAGGGCGGCCGCCCTGCTGCTCGACGTCATCAACCCCGAGGTGCTGGTCGTCGCGGAGGCCGCGGCGGTGCACTTCCCGGAGCTGCTGCCCGACCTGTACGAGGAGGTCGCCGCGCACTCCCACCTGTGCACGGACCCCGAACGGGCCGTGGTCCCCACCAGCTTCGGGGATCAGGTGCTCGCGGTCGCGGCCGGGGCCGTGGTGCTCGACGCGGTCTACCGGCGGCCGATGGAGCTGCGGACCGCGCGGTCGGCGTAGGCGCGTGGCGGGAGGGCCCCGTGGGTTTCTTCCACCGCGTCGCAAATCATTGCCCCGTGGGCCGGGGATCCGGAGAATCGACCCATGGACGCGACAGGTAGGGCAGCGGCGCGCGACGCCGCCGGGCGGGAAGCGGTCAACGCCTTCCGTGCCCACCACTTCGCCGGTCTCGGCTGTCGTCCCACCGGCTCCACCGGCACCGCCGGTCGCGCCCCCCTCGCCGGCCCTGCCGGCCGCACGCGCTGACCGGGCGGCCCCACCCCCGAGCGGCTGATCTCCCGCCCTTTCGCGGCGCCTGATCCCCCTTTTCCGCCTCCACCGGGGCCGGTTTCCCGGTCCGCGGTCAGCCGTGTCCCCGTGGTGGCCGGTTCCGTCCCGCCGGCACCCCGCCCACCATGCCCTCCCATGCCCTCCCATGAGTTGGAGCTGCTTCGCCATGACCGCACCCACCCGGAACGCCTCCTCCGCCTCCACCGCGCTCGACGTCGCCAAGGTCGCCGGGAACATCGGCGCCGAGATCAGCGGTGTGGACCTCGCCGCCGATCTGTCCGCCGGAACGATCGCCGAGATCCGCGCCGCGCTGCTGGAGCACAAGGTCGTGTTCTTCCGCGGCCAGGACCTCGACCAGGAGGCGCACGAGCGCTTCGCCCGCCGCTTCGGCACGCCCACCACCGCCCACCCGACCATCCCCGCGCTGGAGGGCTCCCCCGCCGTCCTCGACCTCGACTACGGGCGCACCGCGGGGCGCGCCAACCACTGGCACACCGACGTCACCTTCGTCCAGCACCCGCCGCTCGGCTCCATCCTGCGGGCGGTCACCATCCCGCCCTACGGCGGCGACACCGTGTGGGCCAACACCGCGACCGCCTACACCAACCTCCCCGCCGAGCTGCGCGAACTCAGCGACCGGCTGTGGGCGGTGCACTCCAACAGCTACGACTACGCGGTCTACAAGCCCTCCGACGACACCGACGCCGCCCGCAAGCAGCGCGAGGTCTTCACCTCCACCACGTACGAGACCGAGCACCCCGTGGTGCGGGTGCACCCCGAGACCGGCGAGCGCGTCCTGGTGCTCGGCGGCTTCGTCCGCCGCTTCGTGGGTTGGAACGGCGACGACTCCCGCGACCTGCTGCGGCTGCTGCAGTCGCACGTCACGGAACTGGAGAACACCGTGCGGTGGCGGTGGGCACCCGGCGACGTGGCGTTCTGGGACAACCGCGCCACCCAGCACTACGCGGTCGCCGACTACGGAACCCTGCCGCGCCGGGTCCAGCGGATCACCCTCGCGGGGGACGCACCGGTCGCCGTGGACGGCTCGCGCAGCCGCGCGCTCACCGGTGACGACACCGCGTACAACACGGTCCTCGCCCGGCCCGGCGACGGCGGGCACTGATGCGCCCGCCCCCGCGGGCATCCCGCCGACGGAACCCCGATCCCCAGCTGACGAAGGACTGATCACCATGGCTGTCACCGTCCGTCCCGCCTCCGGCCACACCGGCGCCGACATCTCCGGAGTGGACCTCGCGCTGCCGCTCTCCGAGGAGAACCTGCTGCTGATCAAGGAGGCGCTGCACCGCTGGAAGGTGGTCTTCTTCCGCGGCCAGGAGCTCGACCACGCCTCCCAGATCGCCTTCGGCCGGCAGTTCGGGGAGCTGACCTACGCCCACCCGCACGACGAGGCCCCGCCGGAGGACCACCCGGAGATCTTCACCATCGACCCGCGCCGCTACGAGGAGCGGTACGGGGCCGGGTTCCGCGAGGCCGTGCGCAAGCGCCGGTACAGCTACTTCGCGGGCTGGCACACGGACGTCACCGCGGCCGTCAACCCGCCCGCCGGCTCGATCCTGCGCGCCGAGTCCGTACCGGAGTTCGGCGGCGACACCACCTGGACCAACCTGGTCGCCGCGTACGAGGGCCTGTCCGCGCCCGTCCGCGCCTTCGTCGACACGCTGCGCGCCGAGCACCGCTACGGGGGTGCGGAGAAGGCGGAGGGCAACAGCGAGTACGCCCGCCGGATCAACGACAACCTGCTCGTCGCCGTGCACCCGGTGGTGCGGGTGCACCCGGAGACCGGCGAGCGCGCGCTGTTCGTCAACCCCGGCTTCACCAGCCACCTCGTGGACGTCACCCCGCGCGAGAGCCGGGCCGTGCTGAACCTGCTCTACGAGGAGATCACCCGGCCCGAGTACACCGTGCGGTTCCGCTGGGAGCCGGGCAGCGTGGCCTTCTGGGACAACCGCGCCACCGCGCACCTCGCGCCGCTCGACATCGAGCACCTCGACGTCGAGCGCCGCCTGCACCGCGTCACCCTGATCGGCGACGTCCCGGTCGGCCCGGACGGTATCCCGTCCGAGCTGATCGCGGGCCGGCCCTTCACCGCCGACCACAAGGTGGTCGTCGGCGCCTGACCCGCGCGCCCTGGCCCTCCGGGATCAGTCCTCGTCGACGATCCGGCCGTCGCGCAGTTCGAGCACCCGGTCGGCCAGGGCCAGCAGCTGGGCGTCGTGGGTGGCGACGAGGGCGGTGACGCCCTCGCTCCGGACGACGGCACGCAGCAGTTCCATGACGGCGAGGCCGGTGTCGGCGTCGAGCTGGCCGGTCGGCTCGTCCGCGATGATCAGGACGGGCCGGTTGGCCAGGGCGCGGGCGATGGCGACCCGCTGCTGCTGGCCGCCGGACAGCTCGCCGGGGCGCTGCGCGGCGTGGTCGGAGAGCCCCACGAGCGACAGCAGCAGCTCCACGCGCTCCTCGCGCTCGCGCGGTGGCACCTTGCGCAGCCGCATGGGGACGCCGACGTTCTCGGCGGCGGTGAGGATCGGGATCAGTCCGAAGGACTGGAAGACGAAGCCGATGCGGTCGCGGCGCAGCGCCAGCAGACCGTTGTCGCCGAGTCCGGCGAGGTCGGTGCCGTCCAGCGTGATCCGGCCGCCGTCGGGGGTGTCCAGACCGCCCACCAGGTTGAGGATCGTGGTCTTTCCCGAGCCGGAACGGCCCTTGAGGGCGACCAGCTCGCCGCGCGGCACCCGGAAGGAGACACCGCGCAGCGCGTGCACGGCCGTCTCCCCGCTGCCGTAGGTGCGGCGCAGGTCCTCGACGACGACCATCTCCCCGATCGCCGGCCCGTCCGCGACCGCCGTCCCCGCGTGCCCGGTCGACTGCTCGCTCATGCGCTGTCCCCCTCCTGGCCCGAATCTCCGAGCCATACCCCGTGGTGGTCGTTCCCGGCCGCGCGCCGCACCTCGGCCCCGCCGTACCGCCGCGTGCCCGGCAGCTGGAGCCTATCCACCCGGTCAAGGATCACATGGCTCCGGACCCCGACCGTGGCGGCCCGGCCCCCGGCATGACGAAGGGCCGGATCCGTGTGCGTGGATCCGGCCCTTCGTCGTGGCGCGGCGGGTTCTAGTGGATCTGAGTGATCTCCGGACCGCGGCGCAGCGGGTCGAGGCCGTCGCCGAACTTCGGCCCCTCGCTCTCCTCCTGCGCGATGCCCTCGGGCACCATCTGGGCGTCGGTCGGCAGCTTCAGCACGATCGGGTCGCGCGGCGCCATCGGCGCGTCACCGCGCACCACGACGGTGTCGCGGAAGACCGTCTCCAGCAGGCCGGCGGCCTGCGGCTGCACCGCGCCCTGGCCGGAGATGACGCCGCGCAGGAACCAGCGCGGGCCGTCGCAGCCGATGAAGCGGACCAGCTGCACACCGTTCGTACCGTCCGGCAGCTGCACGGGCACCTGGGCGCGCAGCTCCCAGCCCAGCGAACCCTCGATCTCGTCGACGACGCCGCCCTGCTGGGTGATGCCGGAGGCGATCTCGTCGCGGACCTCGCCCCAGATGCCCTCGGACTTCGGGGCGGCGAACGCCTGGAGCTGGACAGCGCTGTCGTTCAGCACCACGGTCGCGGCGACGATCGACTCACCGGCCACCTCGACGCGCAGCTCCATGCCCTCGACACCGGGCACGAACAGACCGCCGAGGTCGACCCGGCCCTCGCCGGGCTGCTTGACCTCGCTGAGGTCCCAGGGCCCGTCAGGCCTGGGGGCCGGCGGAAGGTTGTACCGACCCGATACGCCGGAGTCGTCGGACTCCCCGGCGTTCTCGGCGTCTTCGGCCAGCTCGTCCGGGCTCGCGCCCTCGAGCTCGTCGAGGGCGTCTTCGCGCTCCTTGCGACGACGACGGAACACGGTCACTGTCCTTCCCGGTCTTCAACGACCGAAGCGAATCCATTACTGGCCTGGCCGTCAGGGGCGTCGCCTACCGAGGCATGCCCCCCGGTGGAGCCGAAGCCCCCGGCGGCCCTGGCAGAACCGGGGAGTTCCGCGACCTCGTGGAAGCGGACCCGCTCGACCTGCTGGACAACCAGTTGGGCGACACGGTCTCCCCGTTCGAACCGCACGCTCTCGCGCGGGTCCAGGTTGACCACGATCACCTTGATCTCCCCACGGTACCCGGCATCCACCGTTCCCGGGGCATTCACGAGAGTCACTCCGCAGCGGGCGGCCAGGCCCGAGCGGGGGTGCACGAAGGCCGCGTACCCGTCCGGCAGCGCGATGGACACGCCGGTGGGCAGCACCGTGCGTTCACCGGGAGCCAGTTCCGCGGCCTGCGTGGTCACCAGGTCGGCGCCCGCGTCGCCGGGGTGCTCGTACGCCGGGATGGGCACCGAGTCGTCGAGCCGGCGGATGAGGACGTCCACGGGACGCCGCGGCCCGCCGCTCACGGGTTCACCTCGAAGGCGCGGGCGACCTTGACCTGGTCCGGGTCGGACATCGCCGCCTGGATCTCCTCGGGACGCCCGTTGTCCGTGAAGTGGCTGAGCTTCACTTCCAGGAAGAGGGCCTCGGCGCGGACCGCCACCGGGCCGTCGGGGGAACCGATCCGGCCCTCCGCGGTGCTGTAGATCTTCCGTCCGGCGACCGCACGGCAGTGCGCCCGCAGATACAGGGTGGTGCCGACGGGCACCGGGCGGACGAAGTCCGTCTCCAGCCGACCGGTCACCGCGATGACCTGCAGCAGCCAGTTCAGCGAGCCCAGCGTCTCGTCCAGCGCCGAGGCGAGCACGCCGCCGTGCGCGAGGCCCGGAGCGCCCTGGTGGGCGGTCTGTACGGTGAACTCGGCGGTGACGCTGACGCCGTCACCCGCACGGGATTCCAGGTGCAGTCCGTGCGGTTGTCCCTCGCCGCAGCCGAAGCACTGGTCGTAGTGCGCCCCGAGCAGCTCGCCGGGCGCGGGCGCACCGGGATGCCGTACGGGCGGGACTGCGTCGGGCGGCGGCTTCAGGCCCGGCCGGCCAGGGCTTTCGGATGCGGTAGCTCCACTCACGCCCGAGACCCTACCCTCCTGCGGGATCGTTTCCCGTCGGCCGTCCGTTGACCCGTACCGGCTTCTACCCCCACCTTGACCGGAGCGCACATGAGTCCCAAGTCCGTCGTCGTCACCGGAGCGGGCCGCGGCATCGGCCTCGCCGTCACGCTCGAGCTCGCGCACGCCGGATTCGACGTGATCGGCACGGTGCGGACGCCGGAGAAGGCCGCGGCGCTGCGGGCGGTGGTGGAACGTACGGGGGCGGCGGTGCGCACGGTGCTGCTGGACGTGGCCGACGCGACGTCGTGTGTGCAGGCGTTCACCGAGATCGCGATGCTGACGGACGGCGGGCCCTGGGCAGTGGTCAACAACGCGGGTTTCGCCCAGCCCGGGGCGGTCGAGGACGTGGACGACGAGCACGTGCGGCGCCAGCTGGAGACGAACCTGATCGCCCCGGCCCGCATCGCGCGGCTGGTGCTGCCGGCGATGCGGGAGCGCCGGGACGGGCGGATCGTCAACATCTCGTCGGTCGCCGGGCGGATCTCGTTGCCGATGCTGGGCTGGTACTGCGCCAGCAAGCAGGGCCTGGAGTCGGTGACCGACGCGCTGCGCATGGAGACCGAGCCGTTCGGCGTGAAGGTCGTGCTGATCGAGCCGCGCTCGCACCGGACCGGGATCTGGGAGCAGGGCGCGGAGCTGCTGCCGGCCGAGCGGACCTCGGCCTACCGCGACCAGTACGCCGCCGCCGACCACGTGGTGCGCGACGCCCGGACGCTGCCCGGGCCGCGTCCGGTGGCCCTGGCGGTCCTCAAGGCACTGAACGCGCGGCGCCCGCTGCCGCGCTACCTGGTGGGCGGCGGGGCCCGCTCCGCGGCGGCGCTGGACGTGGTGGCGCCGACCGCGGCGACGGACTGGGCCAAGCAACTCGCGACCGGTCTGCGGGCCGCCCCGCCGCGGGTGGCGCGGGCGGTGGAGCGGCTGCGCGGGAAGTGACCGGCCGGGCGGCGGCCGCCCGGAAGACTTCTGCCAAGCTGGATGCCATGCAGCCCTACGACGAACGCCTCACCGTCCCGCGCTCCTGGTGGCTCCTGGCCCTGGGGGCAGGGGTGTCGGCCGCGCTGATCCTCTTCCCCTTCGGGGTGCTGGCGATGCTGGCCGGCCTGGCCGGCGGGACCGCGCTGGCGGCGATGGGCCTCAGTTCGTACGGTTCGGCGCGGATCCGCGTGGTGGCCGGCACGCTGATCGCCGGCGAGGCGAGGATCCCGGTCACGGCGCTGGGCGAGGCGACGGTGCTGGACCCGGAGGAGACGGTCGCCTGGCGCGGCAGGAAGGCCGACCCGCGCGCCTTCATGCTGCTGCGCAGCTACGTGCCGACCGCGCTCAAGGTGGAGATCACGGACCCGGCGGACCCGACGCCGTACGCCTACGTGTCGACGCGCTCCCCGGAGCGGCTGGCACAGGCCCTGGAGGCCGTCAGAGCTCGATAGCGGGAGGCAGGGGCGTCATGGGCGGCACGGGACTTGGCAGCGCGTCCCAGGGGATCTGGGCGGCGCGCAGGTCCTTTCTGACCTTCTCCGCCAACTTTTTGGTGTCGCGCCGGTTCATCGCGGCACCGACGGCCGCGCCGATCATGAACGGGGCCAGCGTCGGCAGGTTCCGCACCGTGCGCTTGACGAGCTGCTGGCGGAGCTCCCGCTTCATCCTGCCGCCGAGGGCGACGTTGACCGAGGACAGCCTGAGCACGTCGATGCCGCGCTGCTCGGTCCACGACCACAGGTAGGCGGCCGCGCGTTCCCGTACGGTGCCGGCCGCACGGAGCCCGTAGACCTCGTGCAGCTCGGCGATGAGCTTGTACTCGACCGCCGCGACGCCGAGCGTCTCCGCGGCCAGCTCCGCCGGCATGGCGGGCGGGGTCGGCAGCATCGCCGCCGCTCCCACGCCTGCGCCGACGGTCATGGTGCCCTTGACGGCACCGGCGATGAGCCGGTCCGCGATGTCCTCGGGACCGAGACCCGGGAACTGCTTGCGCAGGGTGTCCAGGTCGCGCACGGGGATGCGCGGGGCCGCCTCGACGAGCCGCTCGGCGAGCGAGCCCATACCGACCCGCGCGCCTTTGCCGCCCTTCTTGGCCCCGCCTTTCACCCCGCGCGCCACGGCGGCCGCGAGCGAGGCCGCACGGCCCCGCTCGTCGTCCTCTCGGCCCTCCGGCGAGCCCTTCGAGCCCTTCACGGCTACCCGCTGCCTCAGGCCGCGCAGTCGCGGCAGATGGGGTCGCCGTTCTTCGCCTCGCCCGCCAGCTGGCTGCGGTGGTGCACCAGGAAGCAGGTCATGCAGGTGAACTCGTCCGCCTGGCGGGGCAGGACCCGGACCGAGAGCTCCTCGTTGGAGAGGTCGGCGCCGGGCAGCTCGAGGGACTCGGCCTGGTCGAACTCGTCGACGTCCACCGCGGACGTGGACTTCTCGTTCCGGCGAGCCTTCAGTTCCTCGATGCTGTCCTCGTTGACGTCATCGTCAGTCTTGCGTGGTGTGTCGTAATCCGTTGCCATGTGTCGCTCTCCCCCTCTGGGTATCTGCTGGTGTCTGCGCACGTAACGCGCGGGAGGCCGGACTTGTGCCCGACCCGAAGCGGAGATTTTGCCTCACATCAAGGGCCTGTTACTCAATCGACACCCAACGTCACCCCGGACGAGGCGGTCGCGGCGGTGGTCGATCAGGACCTGCTCGGGTCCGAAGGTCGCACGTCACTCGTGCCAACACGTCTACTTCCCGTGATCATGACCTGCGGAAACATGGATTTTCCGGTCTTTTTTCGGACGTAGTGATCACGCAGGGTAGGCGAGCCCCGGATAACCGGTGTGATCAATCACACCAGCCCCCGCAGCTTCGCAGACCGCGAAATTACTCGCAAAGCGAACACGATCGACCCTCACGAGGGAATCCGCGGTCCTGGAAAAACCGCGAAACACCTCGATGAGTGGGACCGAACCGGACGGACCTTACATCGGGAGTCACTGCGGGATGACCACCCGCATCACCAGGCCGCCGCCCTCCCTCGGCTCCGCCGAGATGAAACCGCCGTGGGCGCGCGCCACGGAGCGGGCGATGGACAGACCCAGCCCGACCCCCTTGTCGCTGCCCGTGCGCTCCGTACGGAGCCGGCGGAAGGGCTCGAAGAGGTTGTCCACCTCGTACGCGGGCACCACGGGGCCGGTGTTCGCCACTATCAGCAGGGCTTGCCCCGCCTCCGTGGTGGTCCGCACCTCGACCCAGCCGTCGGCCGCGTTGTAGCGGACGGCGTTCTGCACCAGGTTCAGCGCGATGCGCTCCAGCAGCACCCCGTTGCCCTGGACCACCGCCTCGCCGAGCTCGCTGCGCAGCTCCACGCCCTTGGCCTGCGCCTCGGCACGGGTCTGGTCGAGGGCCTGGGAAGCCGCCTCCGCGACGTCCACCGGCTTGCGGTCCACGATCTCGTTGTCGCTGCGGGCGAGCAGCAGCAGGCCCTCCACGAGCTGCTCGCTGCGCTCGTTGGTGGCCAGCAGGGTCTTGCCGAGCTGCTGGAGGTCGGCGGACGCCTCCGGGTCGGACATCTGCACCTCCAACAGCGTGCGGTTGATCGCCAGCGGCGTCCGCAGTTCGTGCGACGCGTTGGTCACGAAGCGGCGCTGCGCGTCGAAGGACCGCTCCAACCGGTCGAGCATGTCGTCGAAGGTGTCGGCGAGCTCCTTGAGCTCGTCGTCCGGGCCGTCGAGCTCGATCCGGCGCTTGAGGTCGGAGCTGACCACCCCGCGCGCGGTGCGGGTGATCCTGCCCAGCGGGGAGAGCACCCGCCCGGCCATCACGTAGCCGAAGGCGAAGGCGACCACCGTCAGCCCGATGAGGGCCATCAGCGAGCGCCTGAGCAGCGTGTTGAGCGCCAGCTCGCGCTGGTGCTGCATGCAGGTGTTCACCGCGGCGTTGAACTGGTCGATGGGGGTGGTGCCGCCGAGGCTCTGGAGGTTGGGACACACGTCCGTCGGCTGGACGTTGGCGCCCAGGAGCCGGAACGGCAGCGCACTGCCCTGGTGCAGCGCCTGCGCGGCCAGCAGATAGATGATCCAGAGCAGCAGGACGCCCGCGATCAGGAACATGCCGCCGTACAGGACCGTCAGCCGTATCCGGATCGTCGGCCGCAGCCACGGGGGCGGTGCCTCGGCCGGCAGCAGGTCCCAGCCGGGACGGCGGGCGGCCGGTGGCCGGGCGGGGGGCGGGGGCGGGGGCGAGGCCGATTGCGTGGTCACCGCGGTCAGATCCGGTATCCGGAGCCCGGCACGGTGACGATCACCGGGGGCTCGCCGAGCTTGCGGCGCAGCGTCATCACCGTCACCCGCACCACGTTCGTGAACGGGTCGGTGTTCTCGTCCCACGCCTTCTCCAGGAGCTGCTCGGCGGAGACCACCGAGCCCTCGCTGCGCATCAGCACCTCCAGCACCGCGAACTCCTTCGGCGCCAGGTGCACCTCCGCGCCCTCGCGGAACACCTCGCGGCGGTTGGGGTCGAGCCTGATGCCGGACCGCTCCAGGACCGGCGGCAGCGCCGTGGTCGTCCGGCGGCCCAGTGCGCGGACCCGGGCGGTCAGCTCGCTGAAGGCGAAGGGCTTGGGGAGGTAGTCGTCGGCGCCCAACTCCAGCCCCTCCACCCGGTCGCTCACATCGCCGGCGGCGGTGAGCATCAGCACCCGGGTCGGCATCCCCAGCCCGACGATCTGCCGGCAGACGTCATCGCCGTGGACGACCGGAAGGTCGCGGTCCAGGACGACGACGTCGTAGTCGTTCACGCCGATCCGCTCCAGGGCGGCGCCGCCGTCGTACACGACGTCGACGGCCATGGCCTCGCGGCGGAGTCCGGTGGCAACCGCATCGGCGAGCAGTTGCTCGTCCTCGACGACCAGTACGCGCAAGGCGCTGTTCCTTCCATGAGCAGTGCGAATGTGCCCCCATCCTGCACCGGACGGCCGTAAACCGGCGGTAAGGGGCGACCGGACCGGAATTCGTCATGCCCCTGAGGTTTCTCCGCCGCCAGGCCCGGGGAGGACCCGTCGTACACCCACTGACCAAGCCCGGCGCGGCTCCCGACGCGCCGTTATGGGCTTTGACACACCCCGTGTCAACGACGACGACGAGGGGGCGCCAGCTCATGGACGCATTCACCACCGGAATCCTGCAGCGGATACACAGCACCGAGTCCGACCTCCACCACGCCCGTGAGGCCGGCGACGAGTTCCTCGCCGAGGTCGAACAGAGCGAGCTCGACGATCTGCGGCGCCTGGCCGCGGAGCACGGCGTGCACATCCAGTCCAAGGTCGCCTGACCGACCCACCGCCCTTCCGACACTCCGCCCCGGAAACCCGACCCGGAACGGCAGCGCAGCGGCCGTCGGCCCGCCCCGGACACCTCCACGGTGCCGGGGCGTTCGCGTGCCCGGCCGCGGGAGGGCGCGGAGGTCCTCCGCAGCGCCCACGAGGGAGCCACGGCGTACCCCTGACGCCCGCGGACGGCCGGGTCGGCCCAGGTCAGTCGTGCCAGGCTCCCAGGTCCTCCAGCAGCCCCTGGAGCGTTTCGAAGAGACCGGGGCCGGCGGCGACGGTCAGCTCGTTCGAGGCGGGCTGCCCCGGCCGGCCCCCGGTGCGGACGCCCGCCTCCCGGGCGAACAGCGCGCCGGCCGCGAAGTCCCACGGGTTCAGACCGCGCTCGTAGTACGCGTCGAGCCGTCCGCAGCCCACGTCGCAGAGGTCGATCGCGGCCGATCCCCCGCGCCGGATGTCGCGCACCTTCGGCAGCAGGGTGCGCACCACCTCCGCCTGCGCCACCCTGCGTTCCGTGAGGTAGCCGAAGCCGGTGCCGACCAGGGCGTGCGCGAACTCGGGCACCGGGCGCGGCCGGGCGGGTACGTCGTTGACGAAGGCGCCCTGCCCGAGCACCGCCCGGTAGGTCTCACCGCGCATCGGGGCCTCGACGACCCCCACCACGGTCTCGCCGTCCCGCTCCGCCGCGATGCTCACCGACCAGGCGGGCAGGCCGTACAGGTAGTTGACGGTGCCGTCGAGGGGATCGATGATCCAGCGCACCCCGCTGGTGCCCGTGCTCTCGGTGCCCTCCTCGCCGAGGAAGCCGTCGTCCGGGCGGTGCTCCGCGATCAGTTCGGTGATCAGCTTCTCGGCGGCGAGGTCCATCTCGGTGACGACGTCGATGGGGCTGGACTTGGTGGCCGCCACCCCGAGGTCGGCGGGCCGGCCGGTGCGCAGCAGCTCGCCCGCCTTGCGGGCGGCTTCCAGCGCGATCTCCAGCAGTTCGGTGCTCACGGCTCTCCTCAGTCGATGCCCGCGACCGCGGGCTTGGGGCTCCGGGACGGGCAGCAGCCCGCCGGGCAGACGTCGTGGCTCGGGCCGAGCGCGCCCAGCGTGCAGGCCCGCGGCGCCAGGCCGCGCTCCTTCGCAGCCCGCTCCAGCACCAGGTCGCGCACGGCGGCGGCGAACCGGGGGTCGGCCCCCACGGTCGCGGCCCGCGCGACCGGCAGCCCCAGCTCGGCGGCCCGGTCGGCCGCCTCGGTGTCGAGGTCGTACTTGACCTCCATGTGGTCGGAGACGAAGCCGATCGGCACCATGACGACGGCGGGCGCGCCGCTCGCGTGCTGTTCCGCGAGGTGGTCGCAGATGTCCGGCTCCAGCCACGGGATCTGCGGGGCGCCGCTGCGCGACTGGTAGACCAGCCGCCACGGGTGCTCGGTGCCGGTCGCCTCCCGTACCGCGTCGGCGATCACCTTCGCGGTGTCCAGGTGCTGCGCCACGTAGGCGCCGCCGTTGCCGTGGCCCTCCACCGGGCCCGAGGTGTCGGCGGCGGCGGTCGGGATGGAGTGCGTGGTGAACGCCAGGTGGGCGCCGGCCCTGACGTCCGCGGGGAGTTCGTCCAGCGCGGCGAGGACCGCGTCGGTCATGGGTCCCACGAAGCCGGGGTGGTTGAAGTAGTGCCGCAGCTTGTCGACGCGCGGCACGGGACGGCCCTCGGCCGCGAGCTCCGCGAGGGCGCCGGCCAGGTTCTCGCGGTACTGGCGGCAGCCCGAGTAGGAGGCGTAGGCGCTGGTGGCGAGCACCAGGATGCGGCGGTGCCCGTCGTCGGTCATCTCGCGCAGCGTGTCGACCAGGTACGGCGCCCAGTTGCGGTTGCCCCAGTAGACCGGCAGGTCGAGGCCGTGCCCGGCGAAGTCCTCGCGGAGCGCGGCGAGCAGCTCGCGGTTCTGGGCGTTGATCGGGCTGACCCCGCCGAACAGGAAGTAGTGCTGCCCGACCTCCTTCAGCCGCTCGCGCGGGATGCCTCGGCCGCGGGTGACGTTCTCCAGGAACGGGACGACGTCGTCGGGTCCCTCCGGGCCGCCGAAGGACAGCAGGAGCAGCGCGTCATAGGGGCCGGCCGAAGGACCGGCCTCGTGGTGATCGGACATGGGTCCGATCCTGCCATTGGTGCGCGACGACCGAAAAAGCGATTGCGCCGCCACGTAACCTGTGGAGGACCGCCACAATCCTTACCGACACCGGCGACGACGCCGTGGAGTGCCCGTGTCCAGCCCGTATCGCGCGATCTTCGCAGCACCTGGGACCAAGGGATTCTCGGCCGCGGGATTCGTCGGCCGGCTGCCGCTCTCGATGCTGGGCATCGGCATCGTGACGATGATCTCCCAGGTCACCGGCCGCTACGGACTGGCGGGAGCGCTCTCCGCGACACTCGCGATGTCCGGCGCGGTGATGGGCCCGCAGGTGTCCCGACTGGTCGACCGCTACGGGCAGCGCCGTGTGCTGCGGCCGGCGGCCGCGACCACGGTGATGGCGGTGGCGGGCCTGCTGTCGTGTGTCGCGTGGGCCGCGCCGGACTGGACGCTCTTCGTCTTCTGCGTGATGGCCGGCGCCACCCCGAGCCTGGGCGCGATGGTCAGGGCCCGCTGGGCGGTGATCCACCACGGCACCCCCGCGATGCACACCGCGTACTCCTTCGAGTCGGTGGTCGACGAGGTCTGCTTCATCGTCGGCCCCATCCTGTCGATCGGGCTGTGCACCGTCTGGTTCCCCGAGGCCGGCCCGCTGCTCGCGGCGTTCTTCCTCGCGGTCGGCACCTTCCTGCTGACGGCCCAGCGCTCGACGGAACCGGTCCCGCACCCCACCGCCTCCCACGTGGCGGGCTCGGCGCTGCGCTCCCCGGGACTGCAGGTGCTCGTGGCCACCTTCGCCTGCACGGGCGCGATCTTCGGATCGGTCGAGGTGACGACGGTGGCCTTCGCCGACGAGCTGGGCCACAAGGCCGCGGCCAGCCTGGTCCTCGCGGTGTACGCGTTCGGCTCCTGTGTCGCGGGGCTGGCCTTCGGCCTGTTCCGGCTGAAAGGGCCCGCCTCCCGGGGCTTCCTGGTGGGGGTCTGCGTGATGGCTGTGAGTATGATCCCGCTCCTACTGGTCGGAAACTTGTGGTTCCTGGCCGTAGCGCTGTTCGTCGCGGGCCTGTCCATCGCACCGACGATGGTCATCACCATGGCCCTGGTCGAACAGCTGGTACCGCGCGCGAAGCTGACCGAGGGCATGACGTGGGTGAGCACCGGCATCACGGTCGGCGTGGCTCTCGGAGCCTCGGTCTCCGGGTGGGTGATCGACTCGTCGGGGGCACAGGCGGCGTTCGCGGTACCGGCCGCCGCCGGGGCACTCGCCGTGGTGGTGGCAGTCCTGGGGTTCCGCCGGCTGCGGCCGGCGCCGGAGCAGGAGGGGCCGCGTACGCATGAGCACGACGAGCACGATGAACGGAACCGACGGGAAGGCGTGGCGTAACTGGGCGGGGAACGTCACCTCCCAGCCGCGGCGCAGCGTGTCGCCGGCCTCGGTGGACGAGTTGTCCGCCGCCGTCCGCAGGGCCGCCGAGGACGGGCTGACGGCGAAGGCCGTGGGCACCGGGCACTCGTTCACCGCCGCGGCCGCCACCGGCGGGGTCCTCATCCGGCCGGACCGGTTGGCGGCCATCCGCGAGATCGACCGCGAGCGCGGCACGATCACCGTGGAGGCCGGCGTTCCGCTGCACCAGCTGAACGCGGCGCTCGCCGCCGAGGGCCTGTCGCTGACCAACATGGGCGACATCATGGAGCAGACGGTGGCGGGCGCCACCAGCACCGGCACCCACGGCACCGGCCGTGACTCGGGGTCGATATCCGCCCAGATCAAGGGGTTGGAACTGGTCCTGGCCGACGGATCGGTACTGACCTGCTCCGCCGAGGAGAACGCCGACGTCTTCGCGGCGGCCCGGCTCGGTCTCGGCGCCCTCGGGGTGATCAGCGCGATCACCTTCGCGGTCGAACCGCTCTTCCTGCTCACCGCCCGCGAGGAGCCGATGCCCTTCGACCGGGTCATGGCGGAGTTCGACCAGCTGACGACGGAGAACGAGCACTTCGAGTTCTACTGGTTCCCGCACACCGACAGCTGCAACACCAAGCGCAACAACCGCAGCCAGGGCCCCCGCGCGCCGCTCTCCCCCGTGAAGGGCTGGATCGACGACGAGCTGCTGTCCAACGGCCTGTTCCAGGCCGTCTGCGCGCTCGGCAGAGCCGCTCCCGGCACCATCCCCGGCATCGCGAAGGTCTCCAGCCGCGCGCTGTCCGCCCGTACGTACACCGACATCGCGTACAAGGTCTTCACCAGCCCGCGCCGGGTGCGGTTCGTGGAGATGGAGTACGCGGTGCCGCGCGAGGCGGCGGTCGGGGCGATCCGCGAACTCAAGGCGATGGTCGAGTCCTCGGGGCTGCGGATCAGCTTCCCCGTGGAGGTGCGGATCGCGCCCGCCGACGACATCACCCTGTCCACCGCCTCCGGCCGTGACAGCGCGTACATCGCCGTCCACATGTACCGGGGCAGCCGCTACCAGGAGTACTTCACCGCCGCCGAGAAGATCATGACGGCGCACCAGGGCCGGCCGCACTGGGGCAAGGTGCACACCCGTGACGCGGAGTACTTCGCCGGGGTCTATCCGCGGTTCGGCGAGTTCACCGCCCTGCGCGACCGGCTGGACCCGCAGCGGCTCTTCGGCAACGACTACCTGCGCCGGGTGCTCGGCGCGTAGGACGGGCCCCGCGCGTCCCCGGCGCTCAGCCCTGGGCGCCGGGAGACGCGCTGCCGCCCGTACCGGCCTCGCCGCCCTCCGAGGAGTGGCCGGGATCCGGGGTCGTCGGCGTGTCCGTGCCCGGGCTGCCGCCCGGCGAGGGGGTGCCGCTCGCATCGGGCGTCGGCGTGGGCGTGGCGCCGCCGCTGTCCGACGGGGTCGGCGACGGCGACGAGGACCCGCGGGTCGTCGACGGCTCGGGCGTGGGCGTGCCACCCGGGGTGCCGGCCGGATCGGAGGCCGGGCCGCTCGGCTGCTTCGCCGGTGAATCGCCGTGCGAGCCGCCGCCGTCGAACACCTGCTGGACCGACGGCTCGGAGCCGCTGGCCAGTTCGATCGACGTGACGGTGCCCATCGCCAGCACGAAGACGACGACGGCGCCGATCGCCGACTTGCGCCGGCCGCGTTTGGCCCTGCCGTGCACGGTCGCCTCGCCGTACTGCCCGTCGGGCCGGCCGTCATCCGGCTCGCCCGGTGGGGGCGGCTCCTGCATCATCCGGGTGGAGCCGGCCCGCGCTCCCGGATCCGTGCCCGGCACGGACCCCGGCAGGTGCCGGGTGGAGACCGTGCGGATCTGCTCGCCGGTGCGCCGGAAGAAGTGCTGGAAGAGCGTGCCGCCCGCGGTGGCCACGACGCTCACCACACCCGCGCCGATGATCGTCCCGTACACACCGAGCTGTGACGCCAGCAGCGCGGCGGCCACGGCCGCCAGCGCACTGCCCGCCACTTGGGGGACGCTCAGGTCCAGCCGCCCTCGCCGGGGCGATTCCTCGCGCTCGTCCTTTTCGTCCATGTCCATACCTGAGTAGCCGATCTCATCCTCCTTGCACAGAGAAGAGACATATGGGCGAAGGCAGGAGTTCCACTTGCGGACAATCTGTGACCCTCGCCACCCAACTCCCTTGTCACCGGAGAACTTCGGCAGCGCCGCAACCCACCCCAGTGGCCCGAATGGAGTACTGTGGCGAATCCTGGCTCCGGCTTCCCGTCCGGTTGCCCGGACCCAAACGGGAGGGGAGCCCGAAGGCGGTGCTCATCCCGGGGTGCCGCGTTTGGTCACTCTGAGTGGCCAACTGGTCACCGTCCCATAACGGCGCGTCACGGCACCTGCCCGACACGCCGGGTAACCCTGCAAGGTTGTGGCGTGCCGCACCTGGGCAGGCCACACTCGTCCAACGGGAGCAGCGACGCACGTGACGTCGGCAGGCACCACCCGGGAGGTTCCCATGCCCGAACTGCGTGTCGTGGCCGTCAGCAACGACGGAACACGACTGGTGCTCAAGGCTGCAGACAGCACGGAATATTCGCTCCCCATCGACGAGCGACTCCGGGCAGCGGTACGCAATGACCGTGCCCGCCTCGGCCAGATCGAGGTCGAGAGCCACCTGCGGCCACGGGACATCCAGGCACGGATACGAGCCGGCGCCTCGGCGGAAGAGGTCGCCCAGACCGCCGGAATCCCGGTGGAACGGGTTCGCCGCTTCGAGGGTCCGGTGCTGGCCGAACGCGCCTTCATGGCCGAGCGCGCCAGGAAGACCCCGGTGCGGCGGCACGGCGAGAGCGCCGGACCGCAGCTCGGTGAGGCGGTCGCGGAGCGGCTGCTGCTGCGCGGCGCCGAGAAGGACACCGTCCTGTGGGACTCCTGGCGGCGCGACGACGGCACCTGGGAGGTCCTGCTGGTCTACCGGGTCGCCGGTGAACCGCACTCCGCGAGCTGGACGTACGACCCGCCCCGGCGGCTCGTCCAAGCCGTGGACGACGAGGCACGGGCGCTGATCGGCGAGACCACCCAGCAGGAGACCCCGGAGCCGCAGGACTCGAAGGAGCCGCCCAGCTTCCCGTTCGTGCCGCGGATCGCCCGGCTGCCCAGGGACCGCCCGCTGGACCGGGCGCTCGAGCGGCAGCTGGAGCGCCCCGACCGGCCGCAGGAGCGCAGCGCCGAGCGCGCCGAAGAGGACCGGGACTCGCTGACCAGCCTGCTGGAGGCGGTACCGAGCTTCCGCGGCGACATGGTCGTACCGGCGCCGCCGTCCGCACCGCCGGAGACCGCTCCCGCGGAGCAGCCGGAGGAGCCGGAGGTCGAGGAGGCGGCTCCGCCCGCCGCGAGCACCGGCGCGGGCTCCGCGTACGCGGACGTCCTGATGCCGCGGGCCGTCGCGGGACACCGCGACCGGCTGGTCGGCACCACGGACCGGCAGGCCGAGGCCGACGGCGTCCGGCCCGGACGCCGGGCGACGGTGCCCAGCTGGGACGAGATCGTCTTCGGCAGCCGCCGCAAGAAGCAGGAATAAGCACGGCAGGCGGACGGTAAGGGGCGGCGCACCTGGTGCGCCGCCCCTTACCGTCCGCCTGACCCGTTCGGGGGTCAGCCCGGCTGGGCACCGGTGGCGACCGGACGGTCCGCGTCGGCGGTCCATTCACTCCACGAGCCGACATAGAGCGCGGCGGGGATGCCCGCGACCGCCAGCGCCAGCACCTGCTGCGCCGCCGAGACGCCGGAGCCGCAGTAGACGCCGACCTCGGCGGAGTCCTTGGCGCCCAGCTCCGCGAACCGGGCCGCCAGCACCTCGGCCGGCAGGAAACGACCGTCCTCCGCGACGTTCTCCGTGGTCGGCGCGCTCACCGCGCCCGGGATGTGGCCGGCGACGGGGTCGATCGGCTCCACCTCGCCCCGGTAGCGCTCGCCGGCCCGCGCGTCGAGCAGCAGGCCGCGACGGGCCAGCGCCGCCGCGTCGTCGGCGGTCAGCAGCGGCGTCGATCCGACGGCGGGGGTGAAGTCCCCGTGGGCGGGGTTCGCCGTGCCGGTCTCCAGCGGCTGCCCGGCGGCGGTCCACGCGGCCAGTCCCCCGTCCAGCACCCGCACGCGGGTGTGGCCCGTCCAGCGCAGCATCCACCAGGCGCGGGCGGCGCCCCAGCCCTGGGCGGCGTCGTAGACGACCACGTCGCGGTCGGCGCTGACGCCGGCCGCGCGCATCGCGGCACCGAAGACCTCCGGGTCGGGCAGCGGGTGGCGGCCGCCCGCGCCGGGCGTACCGGCCAGCTCGGAGTCGAGGTCGACGTAGACCGCTCCGGGGATGTGGCCCGCCTCGTACTCGGGACGGCCGGGAGGCGCGCCGAGCCGGTAGCGGACGTCGAGGACGGTGGTCCGGCTCAGCTCGCTCACGAGTTCGGCTGCAGCGATAATGGGTTTCATACGTCCATTGTGGGCCTCGCACGTTGGACGTTCGAGTGATCGCCGTCGCGCGGCCACCGTCTCGAAACGGAAGCTGGACGTCAAAACGGGCATGATTCCGGACTTAGGGGTTGGACGCGGCGCGGCCGGGGCGCGCAGCGGGCCCGGTGATGGAACCATCTACTTCGGCACCTCCCCCGAATGCCCCGCGCGCCGGCCCCGAGGAGAGTAATTCCCATGACCGAGGTACCGAGTCGGCGTTCCCCCGGCACGCCTTGCTGGGTCAGCTTGATGGCCCACGACCTGGACGCGGCCCAGGAGTTCTACGGCGCCCTGTTCGGGTGGGAGTTCCACGAGGGACCGCAGCACCTCGGCCCCTACGTCCGGGCCGAGTTGGGCGGGCGGCAGATCGCCGGGATCGGCGACGGCCCGAAGGACCGGCACCTGCCGGTCTCCTGGACCACGCTGCTGGCCTGCGACGACGCGGACGTCACCGCGGAGTTGATCCGTGAGTGCGGGGGCACGGTCGGGGTCGGCCCGCTGGATGCCGACCACGAGGGGCGGATGGCGGTGGCCGTCGACCCGTCCGGCGCCGTCTTCGGGATCTGGCAGGCCCAGCGCCATCCCGGCGCCGGTGTCATCGGCGAGCCGGGAACGCTCGCCTGGAACGAGTTGATCACGCGCGAGTCGTCCGTCGTCGAGAAGTTCTACACCGACATCTTCGGCTACGAGACGGAGAACGAGGGGCCGGCAGACTTCGACTACCTCACCCTGCGGCTGAAGGGCCGGCCGGTGGCCGGGATCCACGGGGTGGGCCCGTCGCTGCCCCGCGACCGGGGCGCGCACTGGATGACGTACTTCGCCGTGGCCGACACCGACGCGGCGGTCCGCCGGGTGGTCGAGCTGGGCGGCCGGGTGCTCCAGCCGGCCCGCGACTCGGGCTACGGGCGGCTGGCGACCGTGGCCGACCCCGAGGGCGCCGTCTTCACCGTCATCGACGCGGCCCGCTGAAACCGGCCCTGGGGGCCATACGGTCGGCGACCCGGTCCACGGTCTGGTCCACCGGCAGCACGTCCGGGGAGAGCGCCGCGGCCTGAGCACTCGCCGCCGTCATCCGCCGGGTGTGGTGACGGCGGCACAGCACCTCGTAACCCACCTCGCCCGCCGGGCGGTTGACGTCGCCGACGAAGACCTGCGCGCCTTCGACGACCATCTGGCCGTCTATGGTGCGCGCGTTGTGCGTGGCGCGGGCTCCGCACCAGCACAACGCCTCGACCTGGAGGACCTCGATGCGGTCGGCCATCTCGACAAGCCGCTGCGCCCCGGGGAAGAGCTTGGTCCTGAAGTCGGTCGTGATGCCGAAGGCGAAGACGTCCAGGCCCAGGTCGTCGACGATCCGGGCGAGCTGGTCGATCTGCGCGGGTGCGAAGAACTGCGCCTCGTCGACCAGGACGTAGTCGGCGCGGCCGCCGCTCGACAGGTGGGAGACCACGTAGCCGTAGAAGTCGACGTCGTCGGCGGCCTCGATCGCCTTGGTGGACAGGCCCAGTCGCGAGGAGAGCACGCCCTCGCCCGCCCGGTCGTCGCGGGTGAAGATCATGCCCTGCAGCCCCCGCGTCGAGCGGTTGTGCTCGATCTGAAGAGCGAGGGTGCTCTTTCCGCAGTCCATCGTTCCGGAGAAGAACACGAGCTCGGGCATGAGGGGGGCGACGGCCTTTCGGGGAGGACTCTCACGGGGACGGTCTGCGCTGCGGGTCAGGAGCGTACTTCGAGCAGCGGTACGTGCTGCTCGACGGGGGTCATCGAGCCGTGCAGCCCGATCATCTGGGACTCCCCCGGCTCCGTGCGGTTCGCCACGATCGCGATGTCGTCACGGGCCACGGCGATCACATCGCCGATCCTGCCGAGCACCCGTTCGTCGACGGGGTCGCCCGGCCGGCCGAACCAGCCCGCCGCGACCGCCTCTTCGCGGCCGGCGACCCACATCTGCTCGCCGAGCACCTCGCTCCACACCGCGTACACGTCGGACGCGGCGCCCGGTACGGCGTAGACGTGGCGCGCGCGGGCCTCGCCGCCGAGGACGGCGACACCGGCGCCCAGCTCCCAGTCCTCGTCGAAGTCGATCCTGGACTCGGCGTCGAACGGGATGTCGATCATGCCGTGGTCGGCGGTGATGTACAGCGCGGAGCGCGGCGGGAGTTGCTCGGCCAGCCGCTGGGCGAGCCGGTCCACCATCATCAACTGGCCGCGCCAGGCGTCGGAGTCGACGCCGTGCCGGTGGCCCATCGAGTCCAGCTCGCTGTAGTACGTGTAGACGAGCGTCCGGTCGGCGGCGCCGAGCCGGTCGGCCGCCAGGTCCATCCGCTCGTCGCCGGTGAGCCGGCCGTGGAAGGTTCCACCGCTGAGCGCGATCTTCGTCAGCGGGGTGTGCTGGAAGGTCGGCGAGGACACCTGGCAGGTCGCGACCCCGGCGGCGTCGGCGAGCTGGAAGACGGTGGGGTACGGCTGCCACACGTGCGGGTCGGTCCAGGGCTGCCAGCGCAGCTGGTTCATCAGCCGGCCGGAGGACGGGTCCAGGACGGTGTAGCCGGCGAGCCCGTGGCGGGCCGGCGCCAGGCCGGTGCCGACCGAGGCGAGCGAGGTCGCGGTGGTGGACGGGAAGCCCGCGGTGAGCGGCTGCCCGGTACCGCCCCGCGAAGTGTGCATCAGGGAGGCGAGGAAGGGCGCTTCCTCCGGGTGCGCGCGCAGTGCCTCCCAGCCCATGCCGTCGACCAGGAAGACGCAGACGCGGTCGGCGGGGGCCAGTTCCAGGCCGGTGGCGGGCATCCCGGGGACGGCGAGCCCGGCCGCCGCCGCGGGGAAGACGTCGCAGAGCGAGGCGGTGCCGTAGAGCGGTGCCGGAGCGGTACGCGGATCCAGTGGCGCGGGGTCGTAGGCGGGTACGGCGTGCACCATCAGCGGTCGGCCGCCGTCGCCTCGGACAGCGCCTGCGCGAAGGCCAGGGCCTGGCGTACCGCGTCCGGCCCGTCACCGGCCTCGCTGACGCGCAGCGACAGGTCGTCGGCGGTCGAGGAGCCGGTGTAGCCGTGGTCGGCGTCGCAGTTGGGGTCGCCGCAGGCGGCGGGCTCCAGGTCCAGCCGGCTCACCGCGCCCCAGCCGATGGTCAGCACGACCTCGCGCGGCAGCGTGCCCGGCACGTACGCCTCGGGGTTGGCCACCACCCGACTGACCACCACGGACGAGATCCGGCCGATCTTCACGGACTCGGTGGAGGTGGTCGCGTACGGGGTCGGGGAGGTGTCGTCGGCGGCCTGCTCGTCGGTGTGACTCACGATGAAGCGGTGGTCGGTGATGACCAGCACCGTCACGTGCCGGCGCACCTCGTTCGCGTCGAACGTCGTCTCCTGGTGGACCAGGTACGACGCCACCGGCTCGCCGCCGACGGCGGCCTCGACCGCCTCGGCCACCAGGGCCGGGTAGTAGCCGCTGCGCTCGATGGCCGTGCGCAGGCCCTGGGTCGTCATACCGGTCTTCGCCATGGGGTCCATCTTAAGGGCGGGCACCGCCTAGAAGGACGACAGTGCGCGTGGTCCCAGGTCGGTTCTGGCGGGCGGCCGGTCGAGGCGGACGGACGCCCCGAGGACGGTGAGGCCGCGGGCCGCGACGACCACCGGCTCCAGGTCGACGGCGACCACTTCCGGGAGGTCGTTGACGAGCAGCGAGACCCGCAGCAGCAGTTCCTCCAGAGCGGCGGTGTCCACTGGTTCGCTGCCGCGCCAGCCGAAGAGCAGCGGGGCCGCCTTGATGGAGCGCACCAGTTCCGCCGCGTCCCGGTCGGTGGCCGGCACCAGCCGGTGCGCGGTGTCCCCCAGCAGTTCCGAGGGGGCTCCGGCCAGGCCGAACGACAGCACGGCGCCGACCGCCGGGTCGACCGTGGCGCGGACGACGGTGTCCACCCCGCGCGGCGCCATCGCCTGCACCACCAGCTGCAGCTCCGCCGGCTTGCCGAGCCGCGCGGTCAGCTCCTCGTACGCGCGCCGCAGATCGTCCTCGTCGGCGAGGTCGAGGCGGACCCCGCCGAGGTCGGCGCGGTGCCGTAGGTGCGGCGCCGTCGTCTTGAGCGCCACCGGGTAGCCGAGCCGCCGGGCGGCGGCGAGCGCGGCGGCGATCCCGGGGGCGGGCAGCGCGGAGCGCACGGTGATCCCGTAGCGCCCCAGGAGGGCCGCGGCGGCCCCGTCGTCGAGGAGGACGCCGTCCTCGTCCCCCCTCTCCCCCGCGTCCAGCAGCCGTGCCACGTCGGCCGCCGCCGCGCTCTCCTCGATGTCCGCGAACTGCGGCACCTTGCCGGGCGTCTCGGCGCCCTGCCGCCACAGCGCGTACTGCACCGCCTCCGCCAGCGCGCGAACCGCGCGGTCGGCGGCGGGATACGCGGGAACACGTGCCCGGTCCGGCTCCTCGGCGGAGGTGACCGGCGCGCCCAGCCGGTCGGCCATCGTCTCCAGTGCGAGGTGGGCGACGACGACGGGCTTGCCGGCGCCGGCCGCGACCGCGCGCAGCGCGTGGGCCAGTGCGGGGTCGTCGCCGGACTCCGGGTCGGGGGCGTCCTCGCAGCCGACCCGGGGGATGGCGGTGACGACCACCGCGTCGCTCGTGTCGTCGGCCAGGGCCGCGGAGAGCGCGGTACGGAAGTCGTCGGGGGCGGCCGACGTGGTGAGGTCGATCGGCGCGATCGGCCGCAGGCCCGCGGTCAGGGCCGCGTCGTAGGCGAGCAGGCCGAGGGAGTCGGAGTTGCCGAGGATCGCGACCCGGCCGCCGCGCGGGATGGGCTGGAAGGAGAGCAGCAGGCCCACGTCCAGGAGTTCGGTGACCGTGTCGACGCGGATCACCCCGGCCTGCCGGAAGAGCGCGGACACCGTGCTGTCCGGAATCCGGGTCGGGGACACGGCGTGCCCGGCAGGGGTGGTGCCGGAGTGCAGGGCGCCCTTGACGACCACGACCGGCTTGCTCGCGGCGGTCCGTCGGGCGAGCCGGGTGAACTTGCGCGGGTTGCCGAAGGACTCGAGGTACATCAGGACGGCGTCGGTGTCCGGGTCGTTGTGCCAGTACTGCAGCAGGTCGTTGCCGGATACGTCGGCCCGGTTGCCCGCCGAAACGAACGAGGAGAGCCCGGCGCCGCGCCGGTGCAGCCCGGACAGCAGCGCGATGCCGATCGCCCCGGACTGGGTGAACAGCCCGAGCCGTCCGACGGCCGGGACCTCGGGCGAGAGCGAGGCGTTGAGGCGGACGCCCGCGGCGGTGTTGATGATGCCGAAGGCGTTGGGGCCGATGACCCGCATCCCGTACGAGCGGGCCTGGCGCACCAGTTCGCGCTGCCGTTCCCTGCCCTCGGGGCCGGACTCGGCGTACCCGGCGGTGACCACGACCAGCCCCTGGACGCCGTTCTCGCCGCAGGCCGTGACGGCGGCGGGCACGTGCTCGGCGGGTACCGCGATGACCGCCAGGTCGACCGGTTCCGGAATGCCGGCGAGGGTGCGGTGCGCGCGGACGCCGTCGAGGGTGCTCTCGCCCTCGGGGAACGAGCGGTTGACCGCGTGCACCCGGCCGGTGAAGCCGCCCGCGACCAGGTTGCGCAGCAGGGTACGGCCTACGCCGCCGGGCCGCCGGCTCGCGCCGATCACGGCCACCGACCGGGGGGTGAGCAGCCGTTGCACCGACCGCGCCTCGGCGCGGTGCTCGCGGGCCCGCATCACCTGGACCGACGCCTCGGTGGGCTCCAGGTCGAGTTCGAGGTGGACGACGCCGTCGGTGAAGCTGCGCTGCTGGGTGTAGCCCGCGTCGGTGAAGACCTTGACCATCTTGCGGTTGGCGGGCAGCACTTCGGCGATGAAGCGCAGGATGCCGCGCTCACGGGCGACCGCCCCGATGTGCTCCAGCAGCGCGGAGGCGACCCCGCGGCCCTGGTGGGCGTCCTGGACGAGGAAGGCCACCTCGGCCCGGTACGCGTCGCCGCTGGCCGGCCGTCCTTCGGCGTCGATGCGGTCGTAGCGGACGGTCGCGATGAACTCGTCGCCGATGGTGGCCGCCAGGCCGACCCGGTCGTCGTAGTCGTGGTGGGTGAAGCGGTGCACGTCGCGGTCGGAGAGGCGGGGGTACGGCGCGAAGAAGCGGTAGTACTTCGACTCGTCGGAGACCTGCTCGTAGAAGTCGACGAGCCGCTGGGCGTCGCCGGGGCCGATGGGCCGGATGTGCGCGATGCCGCCGTCGCGCAGGACGACGTCCGCTTCCCAGTGCACCGGATACGGGCGGGGGGCCGGAGTCGTCATGGGGTCAGGGTAGCGACCTCACGCGCCTGACCGGCCCGACGCGGTCCGGGCGCGCCCGTCTGGCGTCGGGTCCGCGCAGCGGGCAGGCTGAACCGCGTCGAGGTGTCTGAGCAGTCTTCCGTCCGTGCGAAACTGGTCTAGACAACAGGAACCACCTGAAGGGCTACACCATGGTTGAGCGCCGCGTCACCGTCGGCTGGGCCGAGGGCCTGCACGCCCGCCCCGCTTCACTCTTCGTCCGCGCGGTGACCGCCGCCGGCGTCCCGGTGACGATCGCGAAGGCGGACGGCAACGCCGTCAACGCCGCCTCGATGCTGGCCGTACTCGGCCTGGGCGCGCAGGGCGGCGAGCCGGTCGTGCTCGCGTCGGAGGCCGAGGGCGCCGACGCGGCACTCGACCGACTGGCCAAGCTGGTCTCCGAAGGCCTCGAGGAACTCCCCGAAGCCGTCTGAGCCCCTGGACGCAGGCCCGCGGGAATGCATGGGCGGAGTCGTGTTGTCCGAAGGGATAACACGACTCCGCCTTTTCCTATTCAGGGCGCCGTTCAGTGCTCCGGTAATTCTGCCCACTTGTATACGGCGCTATTGTTAATTCCTCCGGCGTGCCGCGTATACAGGATGTTTCGGTGTCCTCACCGCTACCGCCCGCTCCACATGGCCGGCCGAGATCCTGCGGGCCCGTTCGGCGTCCCCGCGGGCCACCGCGTCGACGATGGCACCGTGCTCGTCCCACGACTCCACCGCACGATCCGGCTCCCCCTCGCCGTACACCCACGCGATCTTGTGCCGCAACTGGGTGAGCAGCGCGGCCAGGGTGGGACTGCCGGAGGCCTGCGCGAGCGTCTCGTGGAACCACCCGTTCAAGGACGGCAGATCCGACAGCTGGCCCTGCTGGGAACGTTCCTGCCCCAGCCGCACGAGCCCCCGCAACACCTTGAGGTGGGCGTCCGTGCGACGCTGCGCCGCCCTGGCGGCCCCCAGCGGCTCCAGCAGGCCGCGCAGCTCCAGCAGGTCGGCCGCCTCCTGCGCCGTCGGCTCGGCGACGGAGGCGCCCGCGTGCCGGCGGGTGCGGACGAACCCCTCGGACTCCAGGGTGCGCAGCGCCTCGCGCACCGGGACCCGCGAGACCCCGTAGCGCCTCGCCAGCAGCTCCTCGGTCAGCCTGCTGCCCGGCGGATAGAAACCGCCGACGATGTCGTCACGGATCGCGGTGCACACGACCTGTGCGGAGATACGACGTCCCGCGCCGTCCGTCCCGTTCACACCCGATTCCGCATCGCCGGTCTCCATTCATTTCCCCGTATTCTTCGGCGACTCTATTCCAGCACATCCGGGATTCCGACCGCAGTCCAGAATTCATGGATTATTTTTGGACAGCACGAAGGCCCCGGCGGGGAGCCGGGGCCTTCGAAGGGGACGGGGTTCCGCTGATCCCGGAGGATCGGGTGGATCAGATCGAGACGCCGTGCGAGCGGAGGTACGCCTCGGGGTCGATGTCCGAGCCGTAGTCGGGCGTGGTGCGGGCCTCGAAGTGCACGTGCGGGCCGGTCACGTTGCCGGTCGCGCCGGACAGGCCGATCTGCTCGCCGGTGGTGACGGTCTGGCCGACCGAGACGCTGAGCGAGGACATGTGGGCGCACAGCGTGTAGATGCCGTCGCTGTGCCGGATCACCACGTTGTTGCCGTAGGCCGAGTCGAAGCCCGCGGTGACGACGGTGCCCGCGCCGACGGCGTGGACCGGGGTGCCGGTGGACGCGATGAAGTCGACACCGGTGTGGTAGCCGGAGGACCACATGGAGCCGGGGACCTTGTACCCGGTGCCGATGGCGCTGTCGACGGGCAGCACGAAGGAGTTGAGCTTCCTGCGCTCCTCGTCACGGGCGGCGCGGGCCTGGGCCTCGCGCTCGGCCTCGCGGTCCGCTTTGGCCTTCGCCTCGGCGGCGGCCTTCTTCGCCGCGGCCTCGGCCAGGCGCTTCGCCTCGTCCGCCTTGCGTTTGGCCTCCGCGGCCTGGCGCTTGGTCTCGTCGGCCGCCTTGTGCTGCGCGGCGGCCTGGGCGGCGAGGGAGTTGGTGAGGGTGTCCGAGGCGTCGACGGCACGCGCGAACGCGATGTCCTCGACCTTGGGAGCGGCGTCTCCCGGGGTGGAGAGCGCGGTGGCCGCGGTGGCGCCGAAGGTGCCTGCGGCGGTCAGGACCGCGACGCCGGCCAGGGTGGTCCCGGTGCGGAGAGCGGCACGACGGGGACGGCGGTGCTTCCCGCTGGGCGCGGGCAGAACTTTGAACGCCATGGGTGCGGCGAGATCCTTTCCTTCCTTCTCGCCTACCGGGTTAGCTGACGGGTTCGGAGCAGGAAGGTCTCCTACGGGCTGCCTCATGGAGCGAGGTCGGCCCGATTCACCCCAGGGACGTGGGTCCCCGGCTCCCCAGGCTCGCGCCGGACGGGGACTCGGCGATCACTGCCCGGTTGCCGCTGGACGCGGCGGATGGTGACGGGCAGCAGAGGAGGACGCTAATCGGACCGCGCCGGTTACGGCAAACAGATCAGGTGATTTGTTGCGTTCGCCACAAGGGAGGTTTGGCGTCCGATAAAGATCGAAAACGCCCGGAACCCCGGCGCCCCAAGGGGTGCGCCGGGGTTCCGCCGGCCGCCGCACGGCCGGGGCCGGTCAGCCGGCCGTGACGACCTTCACCGGGCCCAGGCCCAGCTCCGTGACGGGCCCCTCGATCGCCGAGGCGTCGCCCACCAGGACGATGACCAGGCGGTCCGGCGGGAAGGCGCTGACCACCGCGGCGGTCGCCTCCACGGTGCCGGTGCGCGCGAGGCGCGCGTACATCTGCGCCTGGAAGTCGTCCGGCAGGAACTGCTCCACCTGGTCGGCGAGCGTGCCGGCGACGGCCGCCGCCGTCTCGTAGCGCAGCGGAGCCACGCCGACGAGGTTCTGCACGGCGACGTCGCGCTCGTCGTCCGTCAGCCCCTCCGCGGCCAGCGTGCGGATGACCTGCCAGGCGTCGGCCAGGGCCGGCCCGGTGACCTCGGTGGCCACCGAACCGCTGATGGCGAGCAGCGAGGCGCCCGTCCCCTCCGGGGTGGACAGCAGCACCTGGCCGAAGGCCCGCACGCCGTACGTGTAGCCCTTCTCCTCGCGCAGCACCCGGTCGAGCCGGGAGGTCAGCGTGCCCCCCAGGCAGTACGTGCCGAGCACCTGGGCCGCCCAGACCGGGTCGTGGCGGTCGGAGCCGGTGCGGCCGATCAGCAGCTGGGTCTGCACCGCCCCCGGCCGGTCCACGATCACCACGCGCGCGGTGTCGTCCGCCGTGATCTGCGGCAGCGGGCGCTGCTCGGCGGTCGAGCCGGTCCACTCCCCGAGCGTCTCGTCCAGCAGCGCGACCAGGTCGATGCCGGTCAGATCACCGACGACGACGGCCGTGGTGGTGGCGGGCCGCACGTGCGCCGCGTAGAACGCGCGGACGGCCGCGGCGTCGATCCTCGCCACCGTCTGCTCGGTGCCCTGGCGCGGGCGGGAGCAGCGCAGGTGCGCGGGGAACAGCTCCGCGGACAGCGCCATGGAGGCGCGGCGGGCCGGGTTGGCCAGCTCGTGCGGGATCTCGTCGAGGCGGTTGTTCACGAGCCGCTCGACGTCGCTGTCCGGGAATGCGGGGGCGCGCAGGGCGTCCGCGAGCAGCCCGAGGGCCTTGTCGAGGCGGGAGGCCGGGACCTCCAGCGAGACCCGGACGCCGGGGTGGTCGGCGTGCGCGTCCAAGGTGGCGCCGCAGCGCTCCAGCTCGGCGGCGAACTCCTCCGCGGTGAGCTTGTCGGTGCCCTCGGAGAACGCGCGGGCCATGATCGTGGCCACCCCGTCCAGGCCCTCGGGTTCGGCGTCCAGCGGCGCCGAGAGCAGCACCTCCACCGCGACGACCTGCTGGCCGGGGCGGTGGCTGGTGAGCACGGTCAGCCCGTTGCCGAGCGTGGACCGGTCGGGGGCCGGGAAGGCCCACGGCTTGGGTGCGCCGGGCTGCGGCTGGGGGTGGAACGTCATGGTCGCGGCGACGTCGGTCACTGGTCCGCGCCTTCCTGCTCGGTCTCGTCGGCCGCCTCGTCGGTCGAGCCGGTGGGCTCGTAGACCAGAACGGCTCGGTTGTCGGGGCGCAGCCGGGCCGCGGCGACGGCCCGCACTTCCTCCGGAGTGATCTCCAGCACCCGCTGGACGGCGCTGAGCGCCAGCTGCGGATCGCCGTAGAGCACCGCGAACCGGCACAGTTCGTCCGCGCGGCCGCCCACGGTCGCGAGCCGGTCCAGCCACTCGCGTTCCAGCTGCGCCTGGGCCCGCTCCATCTCCTGCGGGGTGGGTCCCTCGGCGGCGAAGCGGGCCAGCTCCTCGTCGACGGCCGCCTCGATGTCGGTGAGTTCCGCGCCGCTGGACGCCTTGACGTCCAGCCAGCCCAGCGACGGGGCGCCGGCCAGCCGCAGCAGGCCGAACCCGGCCGCCACGGCGCTGCGGTCGTGGCGCACCAGCCGGTTGTGCAGCCGGGACGACTCGCCGCCGCCGAGCACGGTCAGCGCCAGGTCGGCGGCGTCGGACTCCCGGGTGCCGTCGTGCGGCAGCCGGTACGCGGCCATCAGGGCGCGCGAGGGCACGTCCTCCGCGACGACCTCGCGCAGCTGTCCGCCCATCACGTCGGGCAGCGACCCGTCGCGGGGGGCGGGCTTGCCGTCGTGGCCGGGGATGGTGCCGAAGTACTTCTCGACCCACGCCAGCGTCTGTTCCGGGTCGATGTCGCCGACCACGGCCAGCACCGCGTTGTTCGGCGCGTAGTACGTGCGGAAGAAAGCCCGCGCGTCCTCGAGGGAGGCGGCGTCCAGGTCGGCCATCGACCCGATCGGGGTGTGGTGGTACGGGTGGCCGTCGGGGTAGGCCAGCGCGGTCAGCCGCTCGAAGGCCGTGCCGTACGGCACATTGTCGTACCGCTGGCGGCGCTCGTTCTTGACGACGTCGCGCTGGTTCTCCAGGCTCTCCTCGTCGAGCGCGGTGAGCAGGCTGCCCATCCGGTCGGCCTCGAGCCACAGCGCCAGCTCCACCTGGTGGGCCGGCATCGTCTCGAAGTAATTGGTGCGTTCGAAGCTGGTGGTGCCGTTGAGCGAACCGCCTGCACCCTGGACCAGCTCGAAGTGACCGTTGCCCTGCACACTGGCCGAGCCCTGGAACATCAAGTGCTCGAACAGGTGGGCCAGTCCGGTCCGGCCTTTCACCTCATGACGGGAACCGACGTCGTACCAGAGGCACACCGAGGCGACCGGGGTGAGGTGGTCCTGGGAGAGCACCACACGCAGGCCGTTCGCCAGACGGTGTTCGGTTGCTGTCAGGCCGTCGGAGTCCTGCGGCTGTGTGCCGTCCGACGTGGCCGTGAGACCCATGGGCAAGCTGTCCTTCCGGTCGTATGCACGTGTCGTGGTCGAGTGCTGACACTCTAGGCAAGCGTGCCGACACCACGCGAAGTTCCCACTAACGGCGCGCTTATGCCGGGCGGTGGTCACCAGTGTCAGTGGGCCGGTCCACAATGGTCCGCGTCAGTCCCGCTCAGCAGTCCCGCTCAGGTCCAGGAAAAGGAGCAGCAGCCGCGATGGCCCGCCGCACCACGAAGACCCCTCCTCCCGACGACTTCGAGGAACGCATCCTCGACATCGACGTCGTCGATGAGATGCAGGGCTCCTTCCTCGAGTACGCCTACTCGGTCATCTACTCGCGCGCCCTGCCCGACGCCCGTGACGGGCTCAAGCCCGTGCACCGGCGCATCGTCTACCAGATGAACGAGATGGGGCTGCGTCCCGACCGCGGGTATGTGAAGTGCGCCCGCGTGGTCGGCGAGGTGATGGGCAAGCTGCATCCGCACGGCGACGCCTCCATCTACGACGCCCTGGTGCGGATGGCGCAGCCCTTCTCCATGCGCCTGCCGCTCGTCGACGGACACGGGAACTTCGGCTCCCTGGGCAACGACGACCCGCCCGCCGCGATGCGTTACACCGAGTCGAGGATGGCCGGGGCCGCCTCGTTGATGGTGGAGTCCATCGACGAGGACACCGTCGACTTCTCGCCCAACTACGACGGCCAGGAGATGGAGCCGGTCACGCTCCCGGCCGCCTATCCGAACCTGCTGGTCAACGGCGCGTCGGGGATCGCGGTCGGCATGGCCACGAACATGCCGCCGCACAACCTCGGCGAGGTCATCGCCGCCGCCCGGCACCTGATCAAGCACCCCGGCGCGGACCTCGAGACGCTGATGCGCTTCGTGCCGGGTCCCGACCTGCCGACCGGCGGCCGCATCGTCGGCCTGGCGGGCGTGCGGGACGCGTACGAAAACGGCCGCGGCACGTTCAAGATCCGTGCCACGGTCTCCGTCGAGGACACCTCGCCGCGCCGCAAGGGCCTGGTCGTCACGGAGCTGCCGTTCACGGTCGGCCCGGAGAAGGTCATCGCGAAGATCAAGGACCTGGTCGGCGCGAAGAAGCTCCAGGGCATCGCCGACGTGAAGGACCTCACCGACCGGTCGCACGGCCTGCGCCTGGTGATCGAGGTCAAGAACGGCTTCCACCCCGAAGCCGTGCTGGAGCAGCTCTACAAGCTGACGCCGATGGAGGAGTCCTTCGGCATCAACAACGTGGCGCTGGTCGACGGGCAGCCGCTCACGCTGGGCCTCAAGGAGCTGCTGGAGGTCTATGTCGACCACCGCTTCGAGGTGGTCAGGCGCCGCAGCGAGTTCCGCCGCACCAAGCGCCGGGACCGGCTGCACCTGGTCGACGGTCTGCTCGTCGCCCTCATCGACATCGACGAGGTCATCTCGATCATCCGGTCGAGCGACAACTCCGCGCAGGCCAAGGAACGGCTGATCGCGCACTTCTCGCTCTCCGAGATCCAGACCCAGTACATCCTGGACACCCCGCTGCGCCGGCTCACGCGGTTCGACCGCATCGAGCTGGAGTCCGAGCGCGACCGGCTCAACGCCGAGATCGAAGCGCTCACGGTGATCCTGGAATCGGACGCCGAGCTGCGCAAGCTGGTCTCCACCGAACTGGCCGCGGTGGCCAAGCAGTACGGCACCGACCGCCGTACCGTCCTGCTGGAGTCGGCCGGTTCGCCGGTCTCCGCCGTCCCGCTGGAGGTCGCCGACGACCCCTGCCGGGTCCTGCTGTCCTCGACGGGGCTGCTCGCGCGGACCGCCAACGGCCAGGAGTTCGACGACGGCGAGGGCAAGCGGGCCAAGCACGACGTGATCGTCTCCGCGGTGCCGACCACCGCGCGCGCCGACGTCGGCGCCGTCACCTCCGCCGGCCGGCTGCTGCGGCTCACCGTGATCGACCTGCCGATGATGCCGGACACGCACGGGGCGCCGAACCTGGCGGGCGGCGCGCCCGTGTCGGAGTTCCTGTCCCTGGAGACCGGCGAGCGGGTGCTGTGTCTGACGACGCTCGACGAGTCGTCACCCGGCCTCGCGCTGGGCACGGAACAGGGCATCGTCAAGCGGGTGGTCCCGGACTATCCCGCGAACAAGGACGATCTGGAGGTCATCGGCCTCAAGGACGGCGACCGGGTGGTGGGCGCCGTGGAGCTGCGCACCGGCGAGGAGGACCTGGTCTTCATCACCGACGACGCCCAGCTGCTGCGGTACCCGGCCGCGCAGGTGCGCCCCCAGGGGCGCCCGGCGGGCGGCATGACCGGCATCAAGCTGACCGACGGGGCGAAGGCGATCTCCTTCACGGCCGTCGACCCGGCCGTGGACGCGGTGGTGTTCACCGTGGCCCGCGCCGAGGGCACACTCGACGGTTCGGTCCAGGGCACGGCGAAGCTCACCCCGTTCGAGCAGTATCCGCGCAAGGGCCGGGCGACCGGCGGGGTGCGCTGCCAGCGCTTCCTGCGCGGTGAGGACGGTCTGCTGCTCGCCTGGGCGGGCGCGGTACCGGCCCGCGCGGCGACGGCGACGGGCCTGCCCGCCGACCTGCCCCCGAAGGACCCCCGCAGGGACGGTTCAGGGGTGGCGCTGGCCAAGCCGATCGCGGTGGTGGCCGGCCCGGTCTGACCCACGGTCCCGCCGGACGGCGATCGGCAGGGGCGCGGCACCACCGGTGCCGCGCCCCTGCCGCGCTCCCGTTAGGCTGCCCTGTGTGAGTACGTGCACGAACGCTTCGGCGGAGCTGGCCGAACCGCTCGCCGGCACCGCCGCCACCGCCACGACCTGGCTCCTGCTCGAACAGGCCGGCCCCTGGGGCGCGAAGGCCCTCACCTCGAGCCATCTGGACCCGGTGGTGGGCCAAGCCCTGGAGAAGGCCGCGAAGGGCACCGGTGTCAGGGTCGCGCTGATCCGGCGTCCGGGCCGCCACGCGGACGACCGCGTCCCGTCCTCCCGGCGCCAGGTCCTCGTCGCCCATGTCGTCCCCGGGCGGTCCTGGCTCCGGCAGGCCGTGATCGACGATCCCATTGCCCTGTTGGAGCTGGATTTCGCGGCGCTGGGCGCCGGCGAGCACCGGGGGTTCGGGCGGGCGCACGGGGAACCCGTCGCCCTCGTCTGCACCAACGGCAGGCGGGACCGCTGCTGCGCGCTGTACGGCCGCCCGCTCGCCGCGCGGCTGGCCGCCGAGGGCGGCGGTGACGTCTGGGAGATCACCCACCTCGGCGGCCACCGGTTCTCCCCCACCCTGCTCGTCCTGCCGACCGGCTACGCCTACGGGCGGGTCGACGCGGAACTGGCCCACCGGGTGCTCAAGGCGGCGCGCGACGACCGGATCGCCCTCGACGGCTGCCGCGGCGCCTCCGCCTGGGACCGGCCGGGCCAGGCCGCCGACCTCGCGGTGCGCTCCCTGACCGGCGAGGACCGGTCGGGATCGCTCGTAGTGGAGCGCATCGAGGGCTCGGCGCCGTCCTGGACGGTGCGCGTGGCGCACACCGACGGCCGGGCCTGGGACGTCGGCGTCACCGAAGCCGCGGCGCTGCCGCCCCGCCCGGAGAGCTGCGGAGCGGCCCTCGGCTCGCCCGCCCGGATGGATGTCACCGGGATCGGAGCGGTGGCCGGGGGCCGCTGACGCGGTTTCGCGGGGGCTCAGGCCGCCTTCTTCACGAACTCCGAGGTGTAGGTCTTCTCGAGGTCCACCGTGGCGTGCTGCAGGGCCGGGTTGAACGCCTTGAGGACCTTCTCGACGGTCTGCGGACCGTCGGCCGGCATGACCCCGTCCTTGGTGAACATCGGCAGCGTGGCCTTGATGGACTGGGCGTACAGCTCCTTGCCGCCCTGCGCGTAGTCGGCCGGCATCTTCGCGGCGATCTCCTCCGCGGTGTGCGTGGACATCCAGGCGAGGGTCTTGACGAAGGCGTTGGCCATCTTCTGCACCGTCGCCTTGTGCCCATTCACCCAGTCGGTGCTCATGTACAGGCTGGACGACGGGTAGAGGCCGCCGAGCGCCGCCTTCGAGCCCTCGGGGGTGCGCATGTCGTACAACACCTTGCCGATGCCCTTGTCGAGGATCTGCGCAACGGTCGGGTCGGTGGTCATCCCGCCCTGGATCGAGCCCTGCTGCAGAGCGGCGATGAACGTCTGGCCCGCGCCGACGGCGACCGGGGTGAAGTCGCTGACGGCCACGCCGTTCTTGACGGCGAGGTACTTGGTGAGGAAGTCGGTGGAGGAGCCGAGGCCCGTCACCCCGAGCTTCTTGCCCTTGAAGTCCTTGGCGGAGGAGATGTCGCCGGCCGCCTTGGTGGAGACCACCTCGACCTCGCCGGGGGCCTGCGCCAGCTGCACCACGGACTCGATGTTCTTGCCCTTGACCTGCAGGTCAAGGGTGTGGTCGTAGAACCCGACGACACCCTGCACATCGCCGGAGACCAGCGAGGTGGTGGCCTGCACACCGGCCGGCTCGGTGAGCAGCGTGACGTCCAGGCCCTCGGCCTTGAAGTAACCGAGCTGCTGGGTGAGCATCGCGGGCATGTAGATGACCTTGTCCAGGCCGCCCACCATGATCTTGACCTTGCCGTTGTCGCCCGCCGCCGAGGAGTCGCCGCCGCAGGCGGTGAGGGTGGTGAGGGCGAGCGCTCCGGCGACCGCGGCCGCCGAGATTCTGGCCATGCTGCGCATGTTCACGTCCTTGTGAGGGGGTGGCGAAGTGAAGGGGGAAGGGGAATACGGGGAACGGGATGTGGGGACCGGGTGCCGGGTCTCAGCGTTCGGTGCCGGGCTCCGCCGGCTTCCAGCGGAACAACCGCTTCTCGGCGAACGTCAGCAACCCCTCGGCCAGCAGCGCCACCACGGCGAGGATCACCATGGCCGCGTACACCCCGGCCGCGTTGAAGGTGCCCTGCGAGGAGGAGACCAGCAGGCCGAGGCCCTTGGTCGCGCCGATGTACTCGCCGACGATGGCGCCGATCAGCGCGAAGCCGAACGAGACGTGCAGACTGGTGAAGATCCACGACGTGGCGGACGGGATGACGACCTGCAGCGTCACGCGGCGGTTGCTCGCGCCGAGGATGCGTGCGTTGGAGACCAGGTTCCGGTCCACCTCCCTGGCTCCCTGGAAGGCGTTGAAGAAGACCGGGAAGAAGACCAGGACAACCGCGGAGGCGACCTTGGAGGCCGGTCCGAGACCGAACCAGATGAGGAAGATCGGCGCCAGCACGATGCGCGGCAGCGCGTTGAGCACCTTGATGTACGGGCCGAGCACGTCGGCCAGGAAGCGCACCCGGCCGAGCGCGATGCCCAGCAGCACGCCGGCGATGACGCCGATGATCCAGCCGAACAGCGCCTCGTAGAGCGTGTACCAGATCTGCTCCCACAAGGAGCCCTGCGCGGTGCCGTGCAGCGCCCACTGCCGGATCTGGTCCCAGATCTTCGACGGCATCGAGAAGTTGAACGGGTCGATGATCCCGGCCCGGGCGAACCACTCCCACAGGCCGATCACGGCGACCAGCAGCAGCAGGCGGGTCCCGTAGACCAGCACCCGGCGGTTGCGGGCGGCCCGCGCCCTGGCCCGGGTGCGCTCGTTGGAAGCCGGAACAGGACTGTCCTTGGTGGTCACGACGTCGGTGCCGATGCTGGTGGTGGCTTCAGGCGGCATTGCCGGCTCCCCTCTCGCGGGTGATGCGGACCTCTTCGCCCAGCGAGGACCAGATCTCCCGGTAGATCTCCAGGAACCGCGGTTCCATCCGGACCTCCTCGACCTTGCGCGGCCGTGGCAGGTCGATCGTGAAGACCTCCTTGACGGTCGCGGGCCCGGCCGTCATGACCACGACCTTGTCGGCCAGCGCGATGGACTCCTCCAGGTCGTGCGTGACGAACACGACCGAGGAGCCGGTGCCCGCCCACAGGTCCAGCAGCTCGTCCGACATCAGCGCCCGGGTCTGGACGTCGAGCGCCGAGAAGGGCTCGTCCATCAGCAGGATCTCGGGGTCGTTGACGAAGGTCGCGGCGAGGGCCACGCGCTTGCGCTGGCCGCCCGACAGCTGGTGCGGATAGCGGTCCTCGAAGGACGTCAGGCCGACCCGGGCCAGCCACTCGCGGGCCCGTTCCTTCGCCTCGGCCTTGGGTACGCCGCGGAAGCGGGGACCTGCCATCACGTTGGACAGCACGGTGCGCCAGGGGAAGACGGCGTCCTGCTGGAAGACGAACCCGACCTTGTCGCCGATGCCGCGGACCGGCTCGCCGGCCACCAGCACTTCGCCCTCGGTCGGCTCCTCCAGGCCGCTGACCAGGGTCAGCGTCGTGGACTTGCCGCATCCGGTCGGTCCGACGACCGCGACGAACTCGCCGCGCTCCACGGTCAGGTCCAGATCACGTACGGCGGTGTGCAGCGCCCCGGACGGGGTCCTGAACGCCTTGCTCGCTCCCCGCAACTCGATGGCGGGACTGGTTTGACTGCTCATGGGCCGGGACGTTAGGCGCGGCCCGGGGCCGGACGGCAGCCTTGTGAGCACAGGGCGCCTTCTGCTCACAACCGCTGTTCTGCTCTTTCTGCTCGCTCCCGCCACAACGAAAGCGAAACGGAGGGTGTGCATCCGCCTCTGTGGCGTTTACGTTGCGTTCACAGCCGGGACACGGCGAGCCCCCGGGTGACGAAACGGTGCATATCCCCTGTTCCGTCTCACATCACCACAGCAGAAGGAGACCGCATGCGCATCCGGTGGCCGCGTCGCGTCTCCGCACAGGTCCTGCTGACCCAGGTCGCGATCACCACGGGCGTCACCCTGCTGGCGACCGCGCTCTTCCTCGCACCGCTGAGCCACCAGCTCGACGACCAGGCGATGCGCCGCGCCCTGTCCATCGCGCAGACCGCCGCGGCGCAGCCGCAGCTCGCGGACGCCCTGCTCACCTCGGCACCCACCGTCGACGGCCCGGTCCAGGCCGAGGCCGAGCGGATCCGCCACGCCACCCGGGCCGAGTACGTCGTCGTGATGGACCTGCACGGCACGCGCTGGTCGCACACCACGGAGGACCGGATCGGCGAGCACGTCTCGACCGACCCCGGCGGCGCGCTGGCCGGCGAGGACGTCATGCAGATCGACAACGGCACCCTCGGCCGCAGCGCCCGCGGGAAGACACCGCTGCGCGACCGCGGCGGCCGGATCGTCGGCGCGGTGTCCGTCGGCATCGCCTACGACAGCGTCCGCGAGCGCCTGCTCGGCGCCGTCCCCGGCCTGCTGCTGTACGCGGCCGCCGCGCTCGCGGTGGGTGTGCTGGCCGCCTTCGGCGGCTCGCGCAGGCTCCAGCGCCGCACCCACGGGCTCGCGTTCGCCGACATCTCCTCCCTGCTCGACGAGCGCGAGGCGATGCTGCACGGCATCCGGGAGGGCGTCGTGGCCCTCGACCGGCAGGGCAGGGTGCGACTGGTGAACGACGAGGCCGGCCGACTGCTCGGCCTCGGACCCGACGCCACGGGACACGTCCTGGACGACGTGCTGCCGCCGGGCCGCACCACGGACGTCCTGACCGGTCGGGTCGAGGGCACCGACCTGCTGACGGTGAGCGGGCGGCAGGGTGCTGGTCACCAACCGCATGCCGACCGGTGACGGCGGCGCGGTCGCGACCCTGCGCGACCGGACCGAGCTGGAGCTGCTCGGCCGGGAGCTGGACAGCACGCACGGGCTGCTGGACGCGCTGCGGGCCCAGGACCACGAGCACGCCAACCGGCTGCACACCCTGCTGGGCCTGCTGGAGCTGGGGATGCACGACGAGGCCGTGGAGTTCGTCGTGGAGGTCGCCGACACCCACCGCTCCTCCGCGGAACAGATCGCCGAACAGGTGCGGGACCCGCTGCTGGCGGCCCTGCTGGTCGGCAAGGCGGCCATCGCCGCCGAACGCGGGGTCGCGCTGCGGATCTCCGCCGCGACCGGGCTGCCCGACCGGGTGGTCGACCCCCGCGACCTGGTGACCGTGCTGGGCAACCTCATCGACAACGCCCTCGACGCGGCCGCCGCGCACCGCACCGCCGACTCCTTCGTGGAGGTCGAGCTGCGGACCGAGGAGGACACGACCGCCGTCCTGCGGGTCTCCGACACCGGTCCCGGGGTGCCGCCCGAGGCGCGTGACCTCATCTTCACCGAGGGCTGGTCCACCAAGGAGCGCCCCGTCCACCGCGGCCGGGGGCTGGGCCTGGCGCTGGTCAGACGGCTCGCGGAACGGTACGGCGGTATCGCCCGGGTCACCGCCCGCGCGGGTGGCGGCGCGGTCTTCACCGTGGTGCTGCCCGAGGCCCTGGTCGCACAGGACGTCCAGGGCACCGGCCGGCCCACCGCATCCGATCAGCCGATGGAACTCGTCGCCGCAAGGGAGACCCGATGATCGAGGTACTGGTCGTGGACGACGACTTCCGCGTCGCCGAGATCAACGCGGCCTACGTGGCCAAGGTCCCCGGCTTCCGGGTGGCCGGACGGGCCCACACGGCCGCCCAGGCCCTGGCCACCCTGGAGCGCACCCGGATCGACCTGATCCTGCTGGACCACTACCTGCCCGACGAGACGGGGCTGACGCTGGTGCGGCGGCTGCACCAGCTCGGTCACCACGCCGACGTGATCATGGTGACCGCGGCCCGCGACGTCGCGACCGTCCAGGCCGCGATGCGGTACGGCGCGCTGCAGTACCTGGTCAAGCCGTTCACCTTCGCCGGGCTGCGGGCCAAGCTCGACGGGTACGCGGCGCTGCGCCGCACCCTGGACGGGGTCGGCGGAGCCGGCGAGGCCGGCCAGGAGCAGGTGGACCGGATCTTCGGCGCGCTGCGGACCGCGGGAGCGGCCTCCGCCGAGCTGCCCAAGGGCCACTCGGCGCCGACCGCCGACCTCATACGGCGGGTGCTGCGCGAGGCCGGACATCCGCTGTCCGCCCACGAGGTCGCCGAGCTGGCCGGGCTGAGCCGCTCGACGGCGCAGCGCTACCTCAAATACCTGGAGCAGGCCGGGCGGATCGGCCTGACCCTCAAGTACGGCGACACCGGCCGCCCGGAGCACCGCTACGCCTGGGCGGCGGCGGACTGACCGGTGCGGGTGCTGTTCCGCGGCCGCGTCACACCGCTCCCGCACCGGTGAGGGACCGGACCTCCGTTTCCGCGTACTTGCCCTCGTCCCCGGGTTTCGGGGAGAGCACGGTGCCCAGCCAGCCGGCCAGGAAGCCCAGCGGAATGGAGACCAGCCCCGGGTTCTCCAGCGGGAAGAGGTGGAAGTCCATCCCGGGGAAGAGCGCGTCGGGACGTCCGGAGACGACGGGCGACAGCACGACGAGGAGCAGCGCGGGGACCAGTCCGCCGTAGATGGCGCAGACCGTTCCCCTGGTGGTGAAGCGGGGCCAGAACAGGGAGAACAGCAGCGCGGGCAGATTCGCGGAGGCGGCCACCGCGAAGGCGAGGCCCACGAGGAAGGCGATGTTCTGCCCCTGCGCGAAGAGGCTCAGCGCGATGGCCGCCGCGCCGATCCCGACCGCGGCGAAGCGCGCCACCCGTACTTCCTCGTTCCCGGTCGCGGGCCCGGCGTGCTTGGCGCCGCGGCGCAGCGTGGCGTACAGGTCGTGCGCGACGGAGGCGGACGAGGCCAGGGTGATGCCGGCGACCACCGCCAGGATCGTGGCGAAGGCCACCGCGCCGACGACCGCGAACAGAACCGTTCCGCCGGTGGAGCCCGTTCCCCCGCCCAGGTCCTGGGCCAGCAGCGGTACGGCGGTGTTGCCGGCCGCGTTGGAGGTGCGTACGGCGTCCGAGCCCACGACGGCCGCGGCGCCGAAGCCGAGGACGATCGTCATCAGGTAGAAGGAACCGATCAGCCCGATCGCCCAGACCACCGACCGGCGGGCGGAGCGGGCGGTGGGCACCGTGTAGAAGCGCGACAGGATGTGCGGCAGCCCGGCGGTGCCGAGCACCAGGGCGATGCCGAGGCTGATGAAGTCCAGCTTCGACGTCCAGCTCCCGCCGTACTTCAGGCCGGGCGCCAGGAAGGCGCTGCCGTGTCCGCTGCCGGCCGCCGCGGAGCGCAGCAGGCCGTTCAGGTCGCCGTGGAAGCGGATCAGCACCAGCACCACGAGCGTGATGGTGCCGCCCATCAGCAGCACGGTCTTGACGATCTGGATCCACGTCGTCGCGCGCATGCCGCCGAACGACACGTAGACCACCATCAGACCGCCGACCCCGATCACCGTCCAGGTACGGGCCGCGCCGCCCTGGCCGCCGAGCAGGAGCGCCACCAGGCTGCTCGCGCCGACCATCTGCGCGACCAGGTAGAGCACCGAGACGATGACCGAGGAGGTTCCGGCAGCGATCCGGACGGGCCGCTGCCGCATCCGGGCGGACAGCACGTCGGCGAGGGTGTAGCGGCCGCAGTTGCGCACCAGTTCCGCTACCAGCAGGAGCACGACGAGCCAGGCGACCAGGAAGCCGACCGAGTACAGCAGGCCGTCGTAGCCGAAGAGCGCGATGAGGCCGGAGATGCCTAGAAAGGACGCCGCCGACATGTAGTCGCCCGCGATCGCGAAGCCGTTCTCCAGGGGGGAGAAGAGCCGGCCCCCGGCGAAGAACTCGACGGAGGAGCTGCGTCGCCGGCCCGCCCAGGCGGTGATGGCCAGGGTGACGGAGACGAAGATCGTGAACAGGACGAGAGCGAGCCCTTGGTGCTCGTTCGCCGGATCTGCCAGGTACCGGACCATCAGCGCATCCGCTCCTGGGTGTCCCAGCGCAGGTCGAGCGCGGCCCGGTCCCTGCGCAGTCGTGCGTGCCGCGAGTAGGCCCAGGTCAGCAGGAACGTCGTGGCGAACTGCCCGAGCCCCGCGACCATCGCCACGTTGAGCTCACCGGCGACCGGGCGGCTCATCAGGCCGGGCGCCAGCGTGGCCGCCACCACGTAGAGCAGGTACCAGGCGAGGAACGCCGCGACCGCCGGGAAGGCGAACCGGCGGTACTGGCCGCGCACCTCCTGGAAAGCGGCGCTCCGCTGCACCTCCAGGTAGATCGCGGCCCGGTCCTGCGCCGCGCCCGTGACGGGCGCCGACACGGGTGACGGTGCCGGCGCCGTCGGGTCCGGAACCCAGAGGCCGGCGGCCAGGGCGTCGTGCCAGGGGTCGTCCACCCGCAGCGCACCCGGGTCGCCCCCGTCGTGCTTGTCCACCGAACTCTCCTCGCTTCACAGGCCGGTCGGCCGTGCGCCCAAGCATGGACAAAATGCGAAGATCCGGTGCCCTCAAGCGGAAACGTTCACCCCATCAGGTGATGCCGGCCCGCCGGGCATGCCCACCGCCGTTGACGGAGGGCATGTCCAACGGGCCGACCAGGGGGTCTGGTGCTCTGGCCGGAAAGGTTCACCGGTTCGCGACGCCCGACACGGCACCTCGCTGCGTTGTCGCAGTCGTCCGAGTACGCCCGGTACGAGGATGACCCTCCGCCGTGCGACGCACCACGCCGGACGCCGCGAACCAGGCAAACCCTTCCGGTCAGAGCACTAGACGTCGATGCGGGACCGGTCGAGGGTTGCCGCCGAGTTGGTGATGAACTCCTTGCGCGGTGCGACCTCGTTGCCCATGAGCAGGTCGAACGCCTGCTCCGCGGCTTCGAGGTCGCTGATGTTGATCCGGCGCAGGGTGCGGTGGCGCGGGTCCATCGTGGTCTCCGCGAGCTGGTTGGCGTCCATCTCGCCGAGGCCCTTGTAGCGCTGGATGCCGTCCTTGTAGCGGACGTTCCGGCGCTGCAGGTCGAGCAGCGTCCGGCGCAACTCGCTGTCCGAGTAGGTGTAGATGTACTTGTCCTGCCCCTTCTTGGGCTGGACGAGCTCCACGCGGTGCAGCGGGGGCACGGCCGAGAAGACCCTGCCCTGCTCGACCATCGGACGCATGTAGCGCTGGAAGAGCGTGAGCAGCAGACACCGGATGTGCGCGCCGTCGACGTCGGCGTCGGCGAGGAAGATCACCTTGCCGTAGCGGGCCGCGTCGATGTCGAACGTGCGGCCGGACCCGGCCCCTATCACCTGGATGATCGCACCGCACTCGGCGTTCTTCAGCATGTCCGAGACCGACGACTTCTGGACGTTGAGGATCTTGCCGCGGATCGGCAGCAGCGCCTGGAACTCCGAGTTCCTGGCGACCTTGGCGGTGCCGAGCGCCGAGTCGCCCTCGACGATGAACAGCTCGGTGCGGTCCACGTCGTCACTGCGGCAGTCCGCGAGCTTCGCCGGCAGCGAGGAGGTCTCCAGCGCCGTCTTCCGGCGCTGCGCGTCCTTGTGCTGGCGGGCCGCGATGCGGGTGCGCGCGGCGGCGACGGTCTTCTCCAGCACCGCCCGCGCCTGCAGCTTCGTGTCGCGCTTGGCGGAGGTCAGGAACTCCTTGAGCTCCTTGGCCACGACATTGGCCACGATGCGGTTGGCGGCCGAGGTGCCGAGAACCTCCTTGGTCTGACCCTCGAACTGCGGCTCGGCCAGTCGTACGGTGACGACGGCCGTCAGGCCCTCCATGGCGTCGTCCTTGACGACGTCGTCCTCGGCGACGCGCAGCAGCTTCGAGGAGCGCAGCACCTCGTTGACGGTCTTGGTGATGGCCCGCTCGAAGCCCGTGACGTGGGTGCCGCCCTTGGGGGTGGCGATGATGTTCACGAACGAGCGGGACACGGTGTCGTACCCGGTGCCCCAACGCATCGCGATGTCGACGCCCAGCTCGCGGGTGACCTCGGTCGCCGTCATGTGGCCGCGGTCGTCCAGGACCGGGACGGTCTCCTTGAAACTGCCACTGCCGGTCAGCCGCAGGACGTCGCAGATCGGCTTGTCCTGGGAGAGGTACTCGCAGAACTCGCTGATGCCGCCGTCGTAGTGGAAGACGTCCTCGATCGCCTTGCCGTCGCCCTCCAGGTCCCGCTCGTCACGGACGAGGATGGTCAGGCCCGGCACGAGGAAGGCCGTCTGCCGGGCGCGCTGGTGGAGGTTCTCCAGCGAGATCTTCGCGTCCTTGAGGAAGATCTGGCGGTCCGACCAGTAGCGGACGCGGGTGCCGTTCCTGGCCTTCGGGACCTTCTTGGTCTTCTTCAGGCCACTCGACGCGTCGAAGGAGGAGTCGGGGCCCGCTCCCGCGAAGGAGCCGGGGACGCCGCGCCGGAAGCTGATGGCGTGCGTGTGGCCGCCGCGGTCGACCTCGACGTCGAGGCGGGCGGACAGGGCGTTGACGACGGACGCGCCGACGCCGTGCAGACCGCCGGAGGCTGCGTAGGAGCCGCCGCCGAATTTGCCGCCGGCGTGCAGCTTGGTCATCACGACCTCGACACCGGAGAGCCCCGTCTTGGGTTCCACGTCGACCGGGATGCCCCGGCCGTTGTCGCGGACCTCGACCGAGGAGTCGGCGCGCAGGAAGACCTCGATACGGTCGCAGTGGCCGCCCAGGGCCTCGTCGACGGAGTTGTCGATGATCTCCCACACGCAGTGCATGAGGCCGCGGCTGTCGGTCGACCCGATGTACATGCCGGGGCGCTTGCGGACCGCCTCCAGCCCCTCGAGGACGAGCAGATGCCGCGCGGTGTAGTTGGAACCGTCGCGATCTGCGCCCGTCAGCAGCGCGGAGGACGGCACGGATGTTTCGGCGGTCACGCGGGCAGCTCCTCGATAAAGTTCTTCGGCCGTAAACTTCTTCGGCCGTGTCGGTGAGAGGGTACCGAGACCTGGTGCGCCCGTAGTGCCGCGACCCGGTATCCGAGCCTCAGCGTAGCCCTGTTTCGATCGTGCGTTCGATACCTCATTTGAGTGATACACATGTCACGTTCACATTGAGGCATGAACCATTTAGGCTCCGGGCACGTCCTCACCAACAACCGGCAAGCCAGTCGGCGGACACAATCGGACAAGCGCCCCAAAAGCGACAACTAACGCATCAGAGGCCAATCCGCTACCAACAGGTAGCATCCAGTCACTTCGAAGTCATCTTTCGAGGAAAAGCCACGAGCGGGAACGTTTTCGGCCTGGTTGGATGTTGACCCTGGTACGACAGCTCGTCGAGCTAGAGAAGAGGCGACGTGACTACAGTTCTGACCCCCGCGAGCCCGCTGACGGCAGCGGACCGCTGCGACCGTTGCGGCGCCCAGGCATACCTGCGCGTCGTCCTCATCAGTGGCGGCGAACTGCTCTTCTGCGCGCACCACGGGCGCAAGTTCGAGCCCGAACTCAAGAAGATCGCTGCGGAAATACAGGACGAAACCGGCCGACTCACCGACACCCCGGCGCAAACGGTCGAGGACGAGCACTGACACATCGCATCTGCGACGAGCTCGGACCTACGGGCGGCCGGACCCCAGCTGGGGCCGGGCCGCCCGTCGGCCTTCCGGGGCCCGTCAACGGTGCCGCGCGTCCTGTGCGCCGGTGATCAAGGCACTGACCGAGGAGATCCGGGTGTAGACCCCGGGACGGCCCGCCTCGGCGCATCCGGTGCCCCAGGAGACCAGGCCGACCAGCTCGCCGCCGACCACCAGCGGCCCGCCGCTGTCGCCCTGGCAGGCATCCCTGCCGCCCTGCGGCTCCCCCGCGCACAGCATGGTCCTGCGGAGGTACGTGCCCTCCCCGGTGCCCGGGTAGGCCCGCTCACAGACCGCGTCGGCGAGCACCACCACCTCCGCCGAGCGCAGCACGGACGAGTACCCCCCGGTCCCCGTGGTGTCCCCCCAGCCGTACACGCGGGCCGGCGAGCCCGCCCGGTAGGCCCGGGAGTCGTCCGGCCCCGCCATCGCGATGGCGGAATCCGCGGGCAGCGGGCTCTGCAGTGTGATGACCGCCACATCGCCCGCATTGGTCACCGGGTCGTACCCCGGGTTGATCCGGACCTGCTGCAGCCTGATCTCCTGGCCTGCTCCGCTCCGCAGATCGGTCCGGTCGGCGATGATGCGCAGATCCCGTACGTTCCGCCAGCTTCCGCCGAGCACACCCCGGCCGAAGCAGTGTGCCGCGGTGATCACGGTCGAGGCGGACACCACGGCCGCGCCGCAGAACTGGCCCGATCTCGACGGTCCGAACCGGTTTCGACTGGCCAGCGCCACCGCCCAGGGCTGCTCCCCGGCGACGACCTGGTCTCCCCCTATGACCGCCGCCTCGGCCTTCGCGGCGGCTCCTGGAACCGCCAGTGGCGCGATCAGCACCGCCAGCGCCATCGCCGACCCGTTGAAAAGCATCCGGAACGTACAACGCATACGGCCTCCTGACCCTGTGGATCCCTCTGGAAACCCAGAGTGATCCATAGGACCGGAGGCCGCATCCGCTGGATTGCGAAGGATCAGTCCAGATAGTCGCGCAGCACCTGCGAGCGCGACGGGTGCCGGAGCTTCGACATCGTCTTCGACTCGATCTGGCGGATCCGCTCACGCGTGACCCCGTAGACCTTGCCGATCTCGTCGAGCGTCTTCGGCTGCCCGTCCGTGAGGCCGAAGCGCATGGAGACCACGCCCGCCTCCCGCTCGGACAGGGTGTCGAGCACGGAGTGCAGCTGCTCCTGCAGCAGCGTGAAGCTGACCGCGTCGGCCGGCACGACCGCCTCGGAGTCCTCGATGAGGTCTCCGAACTCGCTGTCGCCGTCCTCACCCAGCGGGGTGTGGAGGGAGATCGGCTCGCGGCCGTACTTCTGGACCTCGATGACCTTTTCGGGGGTCATGTCGAGTTCCTTGGCCAGCTCCTCCGGGGTGGGCTCGCGGCCCAGGTCCTGGAGCATCTGGCGCTGCACGCGGGCCAGCTTGTTGATGACCTCGACCATGTGCACCGGGATACGGATGGTGCGGGCCTGGTCGGCCATCGCGCGGGTGATCGCCTGGCGGATCCACCAGGTGGCGTACGTGGAGAACTTGAAGCCCTTGGTGTAGTCGAACTTCTCGACCGCACGGATCAGGCCCAGGTTGCCTTCCTGGATCAGGTCCAGGAAGAGCATGCCGCGGCCGGTGTAACGCTTGGCCAGCGAGACCACGAGACGGAGGTTGGCCTCCAGCAGGTGGTTCTTGGCCCAGCGGCCGTCCTCGGCGATGATCTCCAGCTCGCGCTTGAGCTTGGGGGCGAGCTTGTCCGCCGCCGCCAGCTTGTCCTCGGCGAACAGGCCGGCCTCGATGCGCTTGGCGAGCTCGACCTCCTGCTCCGCGTTGAGGAGCGGAACCTTGCCGATCTGCTTCAGGTAGTCCTTGACCGGGTCGGCGGTGGCACCGGCCACCGCGACCTGCTGGGCGGGAGCGTCGTCCTCGTCGTCGTCGGAGAGCACGAAGCTCTCGGACTCGGGCTTGTCCGACTCCTCGTCACCCTTGCCGGGCGTGGTCGTCTCGTCGGCTTCTTCACCGTCGGCGGCCTCGTCATCGCCCGAGGTCTTCTTGGCGGCGGTCTTCTTGGCCGCCGTCTTCTTGGCGGCGGTCTTCTTGACCGCTGCCTTCTTGGCCGCCGGCTTCGCGGCGGGTGCATCGGATTCTTCGACCGGATCGACCGTCTCGGCCTCGACAGCACCGGGTGCGGTGGCGGCCTTGGCGGCGACGGTCTTCTTGGCGACGGTGGCCTTGGTGACGACCGTCTTGGTGGCGGTGCGCTTCGCCGGGCTCTTGGCTGCGACGCTCTTGCGAGTGCGCTTGGGCTCCTCAGCGGCACTGACCATCAGCGTCACACCTTCCTCATCGAGGACCTGGTTGAGGCTGCGCAGAACGTTCTTCCACTGGGTTGCCGGAATCTGGTCCGCTTCGAAGGCCCGACGCACGTCGTCGCCGGCGATCTGCCCCTGAGCCTTACCCCGCTCGATGAGCGCCATCAGAGACTCGGACTCGGCGATCTCCGGCGGGAGCGTACGGGATGTGCTGGCCGACACGAACAACCTCTCGGAACGATGGGAACGACTCGGTGGAACCGCCCAGGAACACAGCGTCAGAACTCCCGCTGCTATTCCTCGTGCGGCCACCACCTCTTAAGTCATCGCGCTGCCTCGCCAAGCGTTACGCCCGGCCCACGTGGCCCGAGTCACACCCCATACCAACGGTACTCATCCGATAGCGGGACACTCTTCGCACAGGGGCTGCCGCCGGCCCCGGACCGGTGGTCCGGGGCCGGCGGCGGATCGGCCGTACGGTCAGTGCTCGCGCGGGGCCGGGACGACGTGATCGGTCGCGGCGACCTCGGTGTGCACGGCGAGCAGCTGGCGCATCGTGGCCTCGGCGCCGGCCCCGTCGCCCGACGCGAGCGCCTCGACGATCCGCCGGTGCAGGGCCACGGCGGGCTCCCCGGGCCGCTCGCAGCCGGTGATCGGGCCGCCCGACACGTGCAGGGCGGAGGAGACGATGCCGGCCAGGTGCTCGAGCATCCGGTTCCCCGCCACCTGCAGGAGCAGGGAGTGGAACTCGGCGTCCGCCCGGGAGAACGTCAGGGAGTCCCCCTGGGCGGCGGCGTGCCCCATGATCTCCACCATGTCGGCGAGGCGCTGCTGCACGTCCTCGCGGCCGTGGCCGGCGGCGAGCCGGGCCGCGAGCGGCTCGATGGTCCAGCGCAGCTCGAACAGTTCGCGGCGCTGGTCGTCGCGCTGCGGGCCGAAGGCCCGCCATTCGATGATGTCGGGGTCCAGCAGGTTCCAGTCGGCGACCGGACGGACCCTGGTCCCGACGTTCGGCCTGGCGCTGACCAGGCCCTTGGCCTCCAGGACGCGCAGGGACTCGCGCACCACGGTGCGGGAGACCTCGAAACGCTGGCCGATCTCCTCGGGGACGAGCGGCCGGTCGGCGCCCAGGTCGCCGGAGACGATCATCTGGCCGAGCTGCTGGACGAGTTGGCCGTGCAGCCCGCGGCCCCGGCTGCCGCCGGCCCGGCGGCCGACCCGGCCCATGTCCGAATCGGCGCCGTCCCAGGAGGGCAGGCCGGGGCGGTCGACACCTGAGGCGTCGGCGTACGAGTAGCGGTCGAGCTCGGCCGGGCCGATGCTGGAGTCGGCGGAACGAGCCGTGGTCATCAGGGGGTGCGCAAGGGTACTCACGCATCCTTTGTCGGCGATGCCGGTGCGAGCCTTGAGGGCTTTGCTGAAAAGCACACGAAAGGGTGAGCGCCCATCACCTGATAATTGACGCTTTATCGGAACGAAACGCCCTACGGGACAGGCCACGGCGACAGTTCCGTTTATCCGACCGCGAGTTGGGCGGCGTCAACGTCCGCGGCCGCGCAACACCGTTGCGAGGTGGGCGCAGAGCAGCACGGTGAGCGACAACACGAAGGCGCAGGCTACCGGTTGCACGGCCTTTCCCGTCACCCCGGCCGCGGTGCTGCCGACGCCTCCGGGCCAGCCGCCGAGGACGCTGAGCAGCGCCCCCGCGGCGTCGATGAGGTGGCTGCCCGGGCGGCTGCGGACCGCCAGCCGCACGGCGGGGGCCACCATCAGCGGGACCGCCAGCACCGCCGCCATACCCAGCGCGGTGGTGCGGAAGAGCCCGGCTGCCAGCAGCCCGGCCCAGGCGCAGCCGACGGCCAGCGCCGCCCAGGCGACCGCCTGCGCGGGCCGTTCGGTGGGCAGTGGGACCGCGTCGGGTCCCAGGACCGCCCGGAGCACGACGGTGTCGAGCACCGCGGCCGCGGCCGCGATCAGCAGCGCGGCGGTGCCGGCCACCAGCAGCTTGGCGGCGAGCAGCCGCAGCCGCCGGGGCACCGGGACCTGGGCCGGCGCCAGGGCCGGGTAGCGGAACTCCTGTCCGTAGGCGAGCGCGCCCAGCAGACCGGCGCCCAGCGCGGCGGGGGGCAGTGGCAGCTGACGTACCCAGCCGGACATCATCGACAGCGCCGACGCCTCCCCGGTGCGCGAGAGCACCAGGGCGCCGGCCACCGAGGCCAGCAGCGAGAGCGCGGCGATCCACCACGGGGTGTGGATGCCACCGAGCCGCAGCAGTTCATACCGCAGCGGCTGCGCGGGAGTGGCCGGCGCGACGGCCGGCCGGGACGGAGCGGGAACCCGGGCGGGCGGCCCCTCGGCCCTCGGGGGGCGCGCGGTGGGATCGCGGCCGTCGGCGCGGCCCAGCGCGGCGACCGGGCCGAGGTCGGCGACCTCGTCGCTCAGCCGGTGGAGCAGGATCCCGTTCCGGTAGGCGATCTCCCCGATGTGCGCGGAGGTGGTGCCGAAGATGACCAGGCGGCTGCCCGCGGCCGAGGCGATCTCGGTGCCGCTTTCGGTCAGCACACCGGCGAGGCGCTGGGCGTGCGGGGAGTGGACGGCCACGTGCGGGCGCAGCCGGGTGCGGGTGAACTCCTCGGCGGACTGGTCCGCCACGAGCCGGCCGCCTTCGATCGAGACCACCCGGTCGGACGTCCTGGCCATCGCCTTGGCATCGCGCCCGGTGACCAGGACGGCTCCGCCGTCGGCCGCGTAGGCCCGCAGCAGCGCGTGCACCCAGGCGGCTTCACGGGGCGTCAGGCCGAACGAGGGTTCGTCCAGGAAGAGGGTGCGCGGTTCGGCCAGCAGCGCCGCGCCGAGGCCGAGCCGCCGGTCCATGCCCAGCGAGTAGGTGCTCAGCCGCTGGTCCGCGAGGCCGGTGAGGCCGACGATGTCGAGCACTTCGTCGGCCCGCTCCACCGGCACGCCGAGCGCGGCGGTGAGCATACGGAGATGGCCGCGCGCGGTACGCCCGGGATGACCCGGCACGTCGCCGAGCAGGATGCCGACCTCGCGGTTGGGGTGCCGGACCTTGTGCAGCGGGGCGCCGTCGAAAAGGGTGACGCCCCGGCCCGCCTCGAGTTCGAGCATCAGGCGCAGCGTGGTCGATTTTCCCGCGCCGGGTGCTCCGAGCAGGCCGGTGACCTGCCCGGGGCGGACCTCGAAGGTGAGGTCGTCGACCGCGGGCGGACCGTTACGGCGGGGCATGCTGGTCAATCCGATGGCCTGGATCACCCTTGCACCATAACGCCCGAAATCAGACCTCTGGTCGCAACATGGGCGGATTAAGCAGAGCCGCCCCTCCGGCCTGGAACAGCTGGGCCGGACGGCCGCCCTGACGGGTCGTCGTCCCCCCGGTCGGCACGAGGAAGCCGACGGTGCCCGTCACCTTGCGGTGGAAGTTGCGGGGATCGAGGGCCACGCCCCACACCGCCTCGTACACCCGCCGCAGCTCACCGACGGTGAACTCGGGTGGGCAGAAGGCCGTCGCCAGCGAGGAGTACTCGATCTTCGACCTGGCACGCTCGACCCCGTCGGCGAGGATCCGCGCATGGTCGAAGGCCAGCGGAGCGGCCTCGCCCGAGGTGTCGAAACCGTCCTGCTCCAGCAGCGAGCCCACCGGCGCCCAGCGGGCGCTGCGCGCGTCGCCGCCCGCGCGCGGCGCGGGCAGATCGGGCGCCAGGACGAGATGGGCGACGCTGACCACCCGCATCCGGGGGTCGCGGTGCGGGTCGCCGTACGTGGCCAGCTGTTCCAGATGGGCGCCGCTCTGGGCGCGCAGACCGGTCTCCTCCGCGAGTTCGCGGGCCGCGGCCTGGGACAGGTCCTCGTCCGCTCTGACGAACCCGCCGGGCAGCGCCCAGCGCCCCTGGTAGGGCGGCTCGCCGCGGCGCACGGCCAGTGCGCACAGGGCATGCTGCCGCACCGTGAGCACGACCAGGTCGACGGTGACGGCGAAGGGTGGAAAGGCCGACGGGTCGTAGGGCGACATGGCGCGATCATAGTCGTCTGCCTGACGATAAACAGCAGGACGGCCCCCTGCGCCCGCCCTCGTTTCAGCTGGTTTCCGGCGCCGGGGCCGCACAGGGGTCGGAGCGCGGGCACAGGGCGGGCGCGGTGCGGGCCGCGGGCGCCGCCGGCGTGCCGCTTCGCGACGACACGCCGCCGCCTCACGCGCCGAGCTGGAGGGCGGGGGCGGCCTCCTCGACCATCGCCATGCCGAGTCTGCTGACCCGCACCGCGAACGGCTGCTCGTCGACCCGCAGTCCCGAGAAGCGCACCTCGCCCAGCGGGGCGGTACTCATCGGACGCACCGCGACGACGCCGCCGGGAGCGTCGGGCCGCACCCCCGCGAGGGAGGCCAGCAGGTGGACAGCGCCCGCGGCGGCGACGGCGGACGGCCGGCACGCCGTCGGGTGCGGCAGCGGTGTCCGGTCCGCGGTGCGCTGTTCGCCCGCGTACATCTCGGGGAGCCGGCATCCGAAGGTCGCGGCCGCGTCGAGCACGCCGCGCAGGAGGGCGCCCGCCTCCTTCTCGTATCCGGCGGCGGCCAGGCCCGATACGGCGAGGGCGCTCTCATGGACGCGTACCGCGCCACTCCGATGGCCGAACGGGTTGTGTCCCGGTGCGCGGCTCGACAGCGTCCGCAGGCCCCATCCGGAGTCGAGGTCCGGGGCTCCGAGCAGCCGCGCGAGCTGCCCGGTGCGGGCCTTGCCGAGCAGCCCCGCGGCCAGGGTCCCGCCGCCGAGCAGTCCCGTGTCGAGCAGATGGACCGCGGCCGAGCCGAGGTGGGTCGCCCGCCTGCCGCCGGGAGCGAGCGCCGCGGCGGGCCGGCCGCCACCGCGGTCGTCGACCCAGAAGTCCTCCTCGAACCGCTCACGCAGCCCCGCCGCGTACTCGCGCCACGCGCCGGCCCCGGGGCGCCCGTACGCGTCCAGGAGGTCGGCGCCGTGCAGCGCCGCCCGGTGCGCGTGCGCCTGGACCTCGCAGCGCAGCGGACCACCGGGGGCGGGGTCCGGTACGTAGCCCGCCGGGTCCGCGACCGCGCGCAGCCAGCCGAGGCAGCGCTCGGCCGCGGGCAGCAGCAGCTCGGCCTCCCGCCGCGGCATCCCCCAGCGCCGCGCCTCCGCCAGGACGGTGACGAACAGCAGCGTGGCCTCGACGCCGGAGCAGGTGGGCGGCAGATGCGGTCCCGCGTGCCGCAGAACGCCCGGGATCCGGCCGCTGTCCCGGTCCTGTCGCCGCGCGAGGGTGCGCAGGGTGCCCGCGGCCAGCCGGGTACCGAGCGGCAGCAGCATCCTGGCGGCCCACAGCGCGTCGGCGGGCGCCAGCCCCATCCGCCAGGGTGCGCCCGCCGCCACATGGACGTCGGCGAGCCGGGCCGGGTCGCGCAGCAGCAGCGCCCGCAGTCCGTCCAGACTCCCCCGCAGCAGCGCCTCGCCCCTGGCGTCGTCGCCCGACAGCTCCGCGACGGACCAGGGCACGGGCGCCCGGTCACCGCGTACGGGCGCGGCAGCGGGAACGGCGGACCCGAGCCCCGCGGACTCGCGGGACACCCGCAGCTCGAAGGTCCGCCCGGCACCGGGCGGCACCTCCAGATCCCAGCGCAGCACCCCGGCCGACGCCAGCACACTGGCGGGAGCCGGCCGCGCGGTGACCCGGACCCCGATGCCGTCGTGGGACCAGCGCAGCCCCGCGGCGCAGACGCCGGCCGGCAGATCGGGCCCCGCCCGCCCCGCGGCGGCCGCGCCGATTTCGGCGAGGTCGGTGCCCAACGCCACTTCGAGGGGGAGCCGCAGCACGGCCGGCCCGGTGTTGAACACGGTGATGCGCTCGCCACCGTCGGCGTCCCGCAGCCGCTCCACCGTCACCGCAGGGTCGGGGCCGGCGTCGGCCGGGGTCCTGACCACCGCCACGAACCGGGCCCGGTCCGCGCTGAGCAGGGCGCCCAGCACGGGGACCGGCTCGGCTCCCGCCAGCCGCACCTCGCAGCGCGCCAGTACCCGCCGGCCCTCCTGGTAGAAGCCGTCGAGCCCCTTCCCCCGCAGCTGCCCGTCCTCGGCGGAGACGGCCAGCGAGGGGGCCGCGACACAGATCACCGAGGTGTGCATGGGCTGCGGGCCGGAAGCGGTCCTGGTCAGGGCGGGAGGAGCCGGAACGGTCGGGGCGGTCGGCGACGGGTTCACATCCCAGTGAACGGCCGTGTGGGCACCCGGGTCACGGCCCGTCTACCGTTCCTGGACAGGGATCGCATCCCCGGTATCCGCCCGCACCATCGGAAAGAGACGCCATGGCCGTGTACCGCCAGCCCGGCACCGTAGTGACCGACCACTCTTTCGACGTACCGCTCGACCACGCGGCCCCCGCGGGGGAGCGGATCCAGGTGTACGCCCGTGAGGTCGTGGCCGCGGGCCGGGAGGGCGAACCGCTGCCGTGGCTGCTGTTTCTGCAGGGCGGTCCCGGTGGCCGCTCCCCGCGCCCGCTCGGCCGCGACGGCTGGCTGGTCCGGGCCCTGGACGACTACCGGGTGCTGCTGCTCGACCAGCGCGGCACGGGACGCTCCACCCCCGCCAACCGGCAGACCCTGCCCGCGCGCGGCGACGGTGGCGCCCAGGCCGCGTATCTCGCGCACTTCCGGGCCGACTCCATCGTGCGGGACTGCGAACTGATCCGCCGTGAGCTGCTCGGCGCGGAAGGGCGGTGGAGCCTGCTGGGGCAGAGCTTCGGCGGATTCTGCGCGCTGACCTATCTCTCGCTGGCCCCCGACGGCCTGCGGGAGGCGTTCATCACCGGCGGCCTGCCGGGGCTGCGCAGCAGCGCCCTCGACGTCTACCGCTCGGCGTTCCCCCGGGTGGAGCGCAAGAACACCGCGCACTACGACCGCTACCCCGGGGACGTGCGGACCGCGCGCGCCGTCGCCCGGCATCTGCGCGACCACGACGTGACGCTGCCGGACGGCGGCCGGTTCACCGCGGAGGCGTTCCAGTCGCTGGGCCTGATGCTCGGCACCGGCACCGGCTCGCACACCCTGCACTATCTGCTGGAGGACGCCTTCCTCCCCGACTCCGCCGACCCGCTGCTCTCGGACGGCTTCCTCGCCGAGGCGCGGAGCCATCTGTCGTTCGCGGCCAATCCGCTGTACGCCGTGCTCCACGAGTCGGTCTACGGGCAGCGCTCGGTGTCGGCCGCGGGTACCGGTTGGGCGGCGCAGGCGGCGCATCGGGAGTTCCCCGGGTTCGACGTGGACAAGGCGCTGGCGGGCGAGGACCCGGTGCTGTTCACCGGCGAGATGATCTACCCGTGGATGTTCGACGGCGACCCCGCGCTCGTCCCGCTCCGGGACGCGGCGAACCGGCTGGCGCTGCGCGAGGGCTGGCCGGACCTCTACGACCCGGCCCAACTGGCCCGCAACGAGGTGCCGGTGGCGGCGGCGGTCTACCACGACGACATGTACGTCGACACCGCCGACTCGCTGGCCACCGCACGGGCGGTGCGCGGCCTGCGCACCTGGGTCACCGACGAGTACGAGCACGACGGTCTCCGGGTGAGCGGCGGCCGGGTCCTCGACCGGCTGATCCGACTGGTCCGCGGCGAGCTTTAGACGCGTCGATCACCCGTTGGCGCCGCTCCTGGCGCAGGCACTGGCGCAGCGGCTCGGGGTCGAGCCCCGCGTTCACCGAGTGGTGGAGCAGCCGCGCGAAGGTGTAGCCGGGGTCGAGGTCGAGCGCGCGGCCGAGCGCGACGCGCGCCTCGGGTTCGTCCCCGGACGCCCAGGCGACCCAGCCGGCCAGTGTCAGCGGGGCGGCGGCGTGGTCCTCGTACGGACCGACGCACCGCCGGGCCAGGGCCCGCCACAGGCGCAGCGCGGGATCGGTGTGCGGCGGCTCCATCCACTCCGCCCGCCCGGTCCCGCGCGGCGCGGTCCTGCAGGCCCAGGATGATCTCGGCGGCCTCGTCGTTCCCGAGCAGCGCGTCATCGCGCCGGTCGCTGCGCGCCGGATCCCCGTCCGCCGGGGTGGCGCGGAAGCGTTCGAGCGCCGCGCCGACCAGGGTCAGCGTCCGGTGCCGCACGGCCTCGCAGTCGTCCACGTCCAGGATCCGGGGGACGAGTTCGGCGCAGACCCTGTCCAGCGCCAGCGCCTGCCCGGCGGTCCGCTCCGGGGCCGGCGGCACGAGCCGGGCCTCCATCTCCCGCAGTGAGCTCCGCACGTTGATACCGGCGTACGCGGCGGCCGCGGCCATCACGGAGTCGCCCGAGGTCGCGATGGTGAAGCCGTCGGCGGGACAGCACTCGCTGCCGGCACAGCAGTAGGACCACCAGCGGCCCGCCGAGACGCACAGTGCCTCGATCACCGGCACGTCCAGGGCTCCGCAGGCCGTGCGCAGCCGCTGGGCCAGCGGCCGCAGGCGTTCCATGACCTCGGACGGCCGCTCGGTCCCCGACGGGTCCTGGCACAGGAACAGGACGATCGAGGCGGCGCGGTCGCCGCGCTGCTCACTGCCGCGCACCAGGCAGTCCGCGAGCTGCGAGGCGACCGCGGGCCACTCCCCGCGGTCCTTGGGAATCCCCAGCCGCAGCCGGCCGCCGAAGCGGCCGTGGTCCCCGTGCAGGGCGACCATCACGATGGAGTCGGTGGGATGGAATCCCATCAGGTACGGCAGGGCGTCGGCCAGGTCGGCCGGGCTGCGCAGGGTGACCTTCGGATCGTTCTCGGACCGGGGCGATTCGGTGTGCTGTGTCATGGCCCGACAGTCCCGCAGGCCGGTGATCTCCGCCAGGCCCCCCGAAAACCTGTGGATAACTTCGGGGCCGAGTTATCCACAGGTTCGGTGCGCGGTTCGCGCGTTGTCGGTGGCATCGGGTTGCATGGGGGCATGACTGACTCCCCCACCGCGCTCCGTACCGCGGCCGACACCGTCCTGAGCCGCCTCGTCGGTGACCCCACCGGCACCGCCCGGCTGCGCGAGGACCAGTGGCTGGCGGTCGAGGCGCTGGTGGCGCGCGGGCGCCGGACGCTGGTCGTGCAGCGCACCGGCTGGGGGAAGTCCGCGGTCTACTTCGTGGCCACCGCCCTGCTGCGCCAACGCGGCGGCGGCCCCACCGTGATCGTCTCGCCGCTGCTCGCGCTGATGCGCAACCAGGTCGAGGCCGCGGAACGGGCGGGGATCAAGGCCCGGACGATCAACTCGGCGAACACCGAGGAGTGGGACACCATCGAGGCCGAGGTCGCGGCGGGCGAGGTGGACGTGCTGCTGGTGAGCCCCGAGCGGCTGAACAACCCCGATTTCCGGGACCAGGTGCTGCCCAAGCTCGCGGCGACGACCGGGCTGCTGGTCGTCGACGAGGCGCACTGCATCTCCGACTGGGGCCATGACTTCCGTCCCGACTATCGGCGGCTGCGCACGATGCTGGCGGATCTGCCGCCGGGGGTCCCGGTGCTGGCCACCACCGCGACCGCCAACGCCCGGGTGACCGCCGACGTCGCCGACCAGCTCGGCACCGGCACGGCCGCGAAGGGCGAGGAGGGCGCGCTCGTGCTCCGCGGGCCGCTGGAGCGCGAGAGCCTGTCGCTCGGCGTGCTGCGGCTGCCGGACGCGGCGCACCGGCTGGCCTGGCTCGCGGACCATCTCGACACCCTGCCGGGCTCCGGCATCATCTACACGCTCACGGTCGCCGCCACCGACGAGATCACCGCGTTCCTGCGCGGCCGCGGATACCCGGTCGCGTCCTACTCGGGCAAGACGGAGAACGCCGACCGCATGGCGGCCGAGGCGGACCTGCTGGCCAACCGGGTCAAGGCGCTGGTCGCGACGTCGGCGCTCGGCATGGGCTTCGACAAGCCGGACCTGGGATTCGTCGTGCACGTCGGATCGCCGTCCTCCCCCATCGCCTACTACCAGCAGGTGGGCCGCGCCGGGCGCGGGGTGGACCACGCCGAGGTGCTGCTGCTGCCGGGGCGCGAGGACGAGGCGATCTGGCGCTACTTCGCCTCCCTCGCGTTCCCCACCGAGGACCAGGTGCGCCGCACCCTGGAGGTGCTGGCCGACGCCGGCCGCCCGGTGTCGGTCCCGGCGCTGGAGGCGCGGGTGGATCTGCGCCGGTCCCGGCTGGAGATCATGCTCAAGGTCCTGGACGTGGACGGGGCGGTGCACCGGGTGCGCGGCGGGTGGACGTCCACCGGACAGCCGTGGGCCTACGACACCGAGCGCTACGCGTGGGTCGCGCGGCAGCGTGAGGCGGAGCAGCAGGCCATGCGCGACTACGCGTCGGCGACCGGCTGCCGGATGGAGTTCCTGCGCCTGCAGCTGGACGACGAGGAGGCCAAGCCGTGCGGCCGCTGTGACAACTGCGCCGGCGCCCGGTTCGGCGTGGAGGTCTCCGCCGCGGCGCTGGACGCGGGCGCGGGCGGCGCTCGGCCGGCCCGGCATCGAGGTGGAACCCCGCAAGATGTGGCCCACCGGGCTGCAGGCGATCGGGCTCGACCTGAAGGGCCGGATCCCGGCCGGGGAGCAGGCGTCGTCCGGGCGGGCGCTGGGCCGGCTCTCGGACATCGGCTGGGGCAACCGGCTGCGCCCGCTGCTGGCCGACGGCGCACCGGACCAGCCGGTACCCGCCGACGCGGCAGACGCGGTGGTGCGGGTGCTGGCGGACTGGGCGAAGGGCCACGGGGGGTGGGCGAGCGGCGAGGCGGACGCCCCGCACCGGCCCGTCGGGGTCGTCACGGTCGCGTCCCACACCCGTCCGCAGCTCATCGGAACCCTGGGCGCGCGCATCGCCGAGATCGGCCGGATGCCGCTGCTGGGGCAGATCGCCTACACAGCGGACGCGGGGGCCGGCCGGGTACCGCGCAGTAACAGCGCGCAGCGACTGCGGGCGCTGCACGGCGCGTTCACCGTCCCGCCGGAACTGGCCGCGACGCTGGCCGCGACGCCGGGTCCGGTGCTGCTGGTGGATGACCTGGCGGACACGGGCTGGACTCTGGCCGTCGCCGCCCGGCTGCTGCGCAAGGCGGGTGCGACCGCGGTGTTCCCGCTGGTCCTGGCCGCGCAGGGGTGACGGGTGCCGACGTTTGAGACGACGAGCGGGATCTATCCGGCGCAGTCGCCCATAACCGTCCAGAAGAATCGACTGCCCGTTGCCGCCCGCAGGCGCGGGGGGAAGAATTGACGTTGGATCCCCGACCGGCTCATCGAGCCCCCTGACCGGCGTGCGCCCGCGCCCGGTCCCCGGGTGTATCCACCGGCCGGGGGCACCCCCGGCGATAGCCGGGGGAGGAACGTGACCATCGGTTTCGCTCCGCAGACCACGACGCGCATCTCCTCCCGACTCGACCGCAGCCTGGAACCGGCCGAGTGGACGGCCGCCGGGATCCCGCTGCTCGCCAACCCCCGCGAGGTCGTCAAGGACCTGTGCTCCCGGCACGTCCCGACTCCGGTCACCGCGGTGGTCGCCGTGTTGGCGCCGGAGGGCCGGCTCGTGGCGAGCGCCTCGTTCACGAGCAGCACCGGGATCGTCGACGGCTGGGAGCACCGCAACGCGATCCTCGCGCATCTGCGCCGGGTGGTCCCGCACGATCTGCGGCGGCGCACGCCCGCACGGACCGCGGTGCTGCTGCTGTGCCGCGGCGGGACACCCGGCTGGACCAAGGAGGACGGCGCGTGGATGTGGGGCCTGCGCGACGCGTGCGGGCTGCACGGACTGCGCTGCGGCGCGTACGTCACCCTGACCCGGGACGGCTGGCAGGTCCTGGGCGAGAACCGCTCGGGCCGCACGCCGAATTCCGGGCAACTTTCCGGACGGCCGGGCGGCGCGGCGACTCCGCACCCGCAAGGGGCGCCGGAGTCGCTGCGCCGCACAGCCGCTCGATGACCCGGACGGGAACCGTACGGCTCAGGCCTTCGCGGCGACGATCCCGTTGATCAACACCGGGTCGCCGCACACGATCAGCAGGGTGCCGGCGCGGGCCAGCGCGGTGGGCAGTCCCAGCGCAGTGGCATCGTCGGACCCGCCGTTGACCGCGACGACCACGACCTGGCGGCCGGCGGCACGTTCGGCCGTGATGCCGGCGTAGAAGACGTCGTCGCCCGCATCGTGCTGCGACCAGTAGGACGTCTCGCCGAAGGACAACTCGTGGGCAGCCCAAGGGTGGTGCTCGCCGGTGGTGAGCACCAGGATCTCGCCGGGCGCGCGGCCGGTGTCCAACAGCAGGTCGACCGCCTCGTCGGCGGCGTCGATCGCACCGTCGGCAGAGGCCGGGATGAGCTGGATCTGCGCCGTTGCGGTAACGCCTCCGGCTGCGCCCGGCGAACGCTGCGCCGGCGGCGCGGGGGCCGTGACGGTGGCGGAAGCGGTCGGGGCCGGCCCGCGGGCCGGACCGGGCCGACCGGGCCCGGCGTTGGCCGCGTAACCGGGGCGCGGAGGCCCGGGACGGGGTGTAGGACGGGGACCGGGGACAGGACGGGGGGTCGACGCGCTGCGGCCTGCGGCCGGAGCTGAGCGGGGACCCGGGACACTCTCGTGAATCTGAGGCTCCTCGGGGATGAGAGGCATGGGCTGATGTCTATCAAATACGCCGCGGTTACGCAGCGGTGGGTCGTCAGAAATCGAAACCGAGCTGCTCCCCAGGGTCGGCGGAGGCCCGGACCTTCTTCAGGTGCCGCCAGCGCGGCAGCGCGTCGAGGTACGCCCAGGACAGCCGGTGGTGCGGTGTGGGGCCGAGTTCCTCCAGGGCCGCACGGTGTACGGGCGAGGGGTAGCCGGCGTTGTCGGCGAAGCGGAACGGCTCGTGCTCCGCGCCCAGTTCGGCCATCGCGGCGTCGCGCTGCACCTTGGCGATGACCGAGGCCGCGGCCACCGAAACACAGGACTGGTCGCCCTTGATGACGGTGCGCACCTGCCAGGGCCCGCCGAGGTAGTCGTGCTTGCCGTCCAGGATCACCGCGTCGGGACGCTCCGGCAGGCCCTCGAGCGCGCGGACGGCCGCCAACCGCAGGGAGGCCGTCATGCCGAGGGTGTCCACCTCCTCGACGCTCGCGTGACCGAGGGCGTACGACGTCACCCAGTCGGTCAGCAGCGCGGCCAGCGGGGCGCGACGCGGCGCGGGGATCAGTTTGGAGTCGGTGAGTCCCGCGGGCGCCCGGCGCAGGCCGGTGACGGCCGCGCAGACGGTGACGGGCCCGGCCCAAGCGCCGCGTCCCACCTCGTCGACGCCTGCGACGATCTTCGCCCCGAGGGTGGCGCGCAGGGAGCGTTCGACGCTGTGGGTGGGAGGTTCATACGGCATGGCGGTGACCAGGGTACTCCCCCGTCACGGGCGGAGCAGCGGGAGCATCACGTGATCGACGAGATCGACCACGTCCTCCTCCCGGATCTGGTGGTCGCCGAGCTTGGCGCGGAACATCATCAGGGCGGGCGCGACGTCGGCGACGATGGCCGCGGTGGCGTCCGCGCGCACCGTGCCCCGGGTGATCCCGCGCCGCACCACGTCCAGGATGAGCTGCTTCCCCGGTTCGATCACGCCCTGGACGATCAGCTCGACGAAGGGCTGGGCGGCGGCGTGGTCGCACTCGTCCAGAACGGCCCGCAGCGCGATGCCGCCCTGCGAGTACATCGACTCGCGCATCCGCATGACGAGGCACAGCAGGTCCTCCCGGAGGGTGCCGAGGTCCGGCGGGGCGCCGATCTGCGGCAGCCCGAGCCGCAGCGCGTCGGCGACCAGCGCCTCCTTGGAGGGCCAGCGGCGGTAGACCGCGGCCTTGCCCGTCTGCGCGCGCGCCGCGACGCCCTCCATGGTCATTCCGCCCCAGCCGACGGCGCCCAGCTGGTCCAGAGCCGCGTCGAGGATCGCGCGCTCGAGGACCGATCCGCGGCGGCGCTGCAGGACCGGCGCCTCCGATCGGATTCGCTGCGAAGTACCCATCGACAAACCTCCGTTAAAGCATATAGTGAACGGTGTCGTTCACTATCTCACTGATGGGGGATCATCTGTGACGACCTCTCAAGTACGTGAGTCCCGCCCGCCGGGCACCGCCCGGCGCGAGGGACGACCCAATGTCGCTCTCGCGGTCATCGCCGCCTGTCAGCTCATGGTGGTCCTCGACGCCACGATTGTGAACATCGCGCTCCCGCACATCAAGGACGCGCTGTCCTTCTCCACCACGGACCTTTCCTGGGTGCTCAACGCCTACACCCTCACCTTCGGCGGCCTGTTGCTGCTCGGCGGCCGGGCGGGTGACATCCTCGGCCGGCGCAGGGTGTTCGTCTTCGGCATCCTGCTGTTCTCGCTCGCGTCCCTACTCGGCGGCTTCGCCCAGGAACCCTGGCAGCTGCTCGCGGCCCGCTCGCTGCAGGGCGTCGGCGGCGCCATCGCCTCACCCACCTCGCTGGCCCTGATCACCAGCACGTTTCCCGAAGGCCCGGAACGCAACCGGGCGTTCGGGGTGTTCGCCGCCGTCTCGGCGGGCGGTGGCGCCATCGGCCTGCTGGCCGGCGGCATGCTCACCGAATGGCTCGACTGGCGCTGGGTGCTCTTCGTCAACGTGCCCATCGGCCTGCTGATCGCCTTCCTCGCACCGCTGTTCATCAACGAGTCCGACCGGCAGACCGGGCGCTTCGACATTCTCGGCGCCATCACCTCGACCGGCGGTATGGCCTCGCTCGTGTACGGCTTCATCCGGGCCGCGGACTCCGGCTGGAAGGACTCCGTGACGCTCGGCGCCTTCGGGGCGGCCGTCGCGTTGCTGGCCCTGTTCGTGGTGGTCGAGCGGCGGGCCTCCGATCCGATCACGCCGCTGCGGATGTTCGCCGACCGCAACCGTTCCGGCACCTATGTGATCATGCTGAGCCTGGCCGCGGCGATGTTCGGGATGTTCTTCTTCATCGTCCTGTTCGTGCAGAACGTCCTCGGGTACAGCCCGATCGAATCCGGCCTCGCGTTCCTCCCGATCACCGTCGCGATCGTGACCGGCGCGGGTCTGTCGACGCGGCTGCTGCCCGTGCTCGGCCCGAAACCGTTCCTCGTCACCGGCACCCTGCTGACCGGCGTCGGCATGGCCTGGCTGACCCGGATGGATCCGGGCAGCAGCTATCCGGGCGGCGTGCTCGGCCCCATGGTGCTCTTCGGCTTCGGCATGGGACTGAACTTCGTGACGCTCACCCTCACCGCGGTCTCCGGCGTCGCCCAGCACGAAGCGGGCGCCGCCTCCGGGCTCCTGAACGCCACCCAGCAGGTCGGCGGCTCGCTCGGGCTGTCGATCCTGGTCACGGTCTTCGGCACGGCGAGCCGGAACGAGTTCGGCGACCAGCTGCCGGACTTCCTCGCCCGGGCCACCCCGCAGCAGCGGGCCGCGTTCGAGAAGACCCACGAGCTGCCCGCCCCCTGGGGGCACGACGTCCTCTCCGAGGGCATATCCACGGCCTTCACGGCCGGAGTCGGCTTCGTCGTCCTGGCGGTGCTGACCGCGCTGCTCGTGGTGCGGGTGCGCAAGAGCGACCTGGAGGCACTCAGCGGGACGTCCCCCGCGCCCGCGGCCTGACGCCGCTCCGCCGCCCGGCCGCACAAACGCGGCCGAGCGGCGGAGGGGCGGTGGGACAGGCGGCCGGGTGTGCCCGCTCTCAGGCCTCCGCGGGCGCCGCGGCCCACAGCGGTAGCGGTTCGGTGCGCTCCAGCCACTCGGCCGGCGGCTGCCCGGTGGGTCGTGAGGCGACGATGCCGCCGACGATGGCGCAGGTGGTGTCGACGTCGCCGCCCGCCTTGGCGGTGGTCCAGAACGCCTGCCGGTAGTCGTCCAGGTGCCGGGCCGCCGCCCACAGCGCGAACGGCACCGTGTCGTGAGCGCTGGTGCGCCGGCCGCAACCGAGCACCGCCGCCACCGTCGCCACGTCCCCGTAGTCGAGCATGTCGCGCGCCCGCCGTATGCCGGCCTTCACCGCACTGGTCGGCACCAGGTCCAGCACCGAGCCGAGCAGCGCCGAAGGGTCCTTCGGACCGTCCGGGTCGGCGACCAGCGCCGCCATGGCCGCCACGGCCATCGCGCCGACGACGGCCTCACGGTGCTGGTGGGTGGTGTACGCCGAGATCTCGGCCTGGTGGGTGGCCTGCTCGGCGTCGCCCGCGTACCAGGCGCCCAGCGGGGCGACCCGCATGGCGGCGCCGTTGCCCCACGAGCCCTGGCCGTTGAAGAGACCGGCGGCCAGCTCGCGCCAGTCGGCGCCCTCCTGCCGGATCAGGCGCAGCACGCGGTTCACGGCCGGGCCGTAGCCGCGGTCGAAGTCGTGGTGCTCCGCGAAGGACATCGCCAGGGCGTCCTGGTCGATGCGGCCGTGGGTGGCCAGCACGGCCAGCACGGAGCAGGCCATCTCGGTGTCGTCGGTCCACTGCCAGACACCGGGCGGCAGCCCGCCGTTCTGGAGGGTTGGGTAGTTGGAAGGGACGAAGAACTGGGAGCCGAGGGCGTCGCCGACGGCCAGCCCGCGCAGACTTGCCAGGGCGCGGGAGGTGTTTTCGGAGTCAACTGGGTGAGCGGTCATCGCGTCGGAAACTCTGACATCGTGCCTGATCCCGGTCAATCACCCTGTGCGCAAACTCACCCGTGGAATTCCTCGCCGGGCACGGCGTCCGGGAGCCGCCACCGCGCGAAGGGACGGTCGAGGGTGTAGCGGTCGTCGTCTCCGATGAGCAGGGTGCGGCTCTCGGCGTTGCCCGGGTTGGACAGGGATTCGAACTCCTCGACCGTCCAGTGGAACCAGCGCATGCAGAACAGCCGCATGGTCAGCCCGTGGGTGACGATCAGAACGTTCGGCGGGAAGTCCGGTTTGTCGAAGGCCCGGTAGAGGGTCTCCAGGAACGCGCCCACCCGGTCGTACACGTCGGCACCGGACTCGCCCTGCGCGAAACGGTAGAAGAAGTGGCCGTAGGCGTCCCGCGCCTTGCGCTGCCGCTGGACGTCGTCGACGTCCTGCCAGTTGCCCCAGTCCTGCTCCCGGAGCCGGGGCTCCTCCATCGCGTGCGTCAGCGTCGGATCGAGGTCCAGCCCGCGGAAGGTCTGCCAGGTGCGGCGGTAGGGCGACACGAAGGCCCGGACCGGCTCGTCACCGAACAGCTTCCGCAGGCCCTTCCCGGCGTCGGCGGCCTGCCGGCGGCCGACCGCGGTGAGTTCGAGGGCGTGGTCCGGCACCCTCTCGTAGATGGAGTCGTCGGTGTTGCCCTGCGACTCCCCGTGTCGGATCAGGACGATGTGGCGTGGTCGACCCATACTGATCAGCCTATTCCCGCGACGGATCCCGGGCGCGCCGGTACGACCTCCGCACCCCGGGACGCGGAAGCCCGGCCCGCCCAGCTCCGGGCCGCCCAGCTCCGGCCCGCCCAGCTCCGGCCCGCGAGGCGCCGGACCCCGGCGGCCCCCCGCCGACCCCGTCACACCGTCCACGCCTGCACGATGTCCACGACGTCGCCCGCCACCGACGACACGTCGGTCTCCAGCTCCGTGCGCTCCGCCAGCCGCGCCATCGCGGCGGGGCGGTACTTGCCGCGCTCGTTCGCCGCGATCCACAGGGACAGGACCAGGAAATCGCTGTCCGGCCCCTCGGCGAAGGTCCCGCGCAGCAGTCCCGGTGACCCGGCCATCGCCGGGTTCCACACCTTCTTCTGCATCTCGACGAAGTGCTCGCCACGGCCGGGCCGCACCTTCGAATGCGCCACGCGGAGCAGGTCGGCGTCGGCGAAGCGCGCCTCGAAGCCCACCCGCACGTCCAGCAGGTGCTCGAAGAGCAGCACCCCGAGGTTCTCGTACGAATCGGCCTGCGACCCCGCGAGCTGGTCGTGCCCGCCCCGCATGAAGGCGTCGTAGGCCGCCCGGTTGTCCCAGAACGCGAACAGGTGCGCCACGCCCGGCTGCGCGCGGCTCCAGCCGCCGCCCAGACCCCGGAATCCCGGCTGCCCCCGCAGTCCCGCCCACTTCCGCTGCCCCCGTTCGAACCCCGCCCGGTCCACGACCCCACAGCGAATCCACTTCACCAGCACCGCGCCATCCTAAGTCCGACCGGCACCCCTTCCGTGCCCGCTGACCCGCTCAATTCCCCTGTAGGGGTGGCGAATACGATCGGTCCATGGACGCTCTTCACCCCCGCCTCCTCGTGGAGGACTTCGCCACCGCCGCCGAGTTCTGGACCGCGGCGCTCCGCGACCTCCTGGGCATCGAGCCCGTGAAGGTCATCCCGGAAGCCGGATACGCCAACTGGGACCTGGACGGCGAGGGTGTCCTCGTCCTGTTCTCCCGTGCCGCCATCGCGGCCGTGGCCGGCACCGAGGCCCTGCCCGCCCGGCCCGCCGGGCAGGACAGCTCGATGCTCGTCCTCCGGGTGGACAGCGTGGACGACGCCACCCCGCGTCTCTCCGCGCACGGGGCGAAGATCGTGGCGGGTCCCCAGGACCGGCCTGCCTGGGGACCCGGACTCCGCACGGCGCACCTGCGCACACCGGACGGCACCCTCGTCGAGTTGCAGTCCTACTGAGCCGGAAGCCGGTGCGCGGGCAGAGCGCCCAGGCGCTCGGTGTCGGACGCGGCGAGGACGAGGCCGAAGGTGCTCTCCAGCACCTCGGCCAGCTCCCCGGCCGGCACCTTCCGCCGCTCCTCCGCGCCGTCCGCCGCGCCCGGGCGCGTCACCGTCAGCTCGTCCCGCAGCAGGGCGTACCGCGCCTGCGGCGTCACCCGCTGCGCCACGAGCTGCCCGGTGAACCGGGACAGTGGATGCGTCGACGTGTAGTGGTTCAGGACGACGAGATCCACCGGGTAGAGCGGGTTCGGCGTGAACGCGTACAGGTCCGACCAGCCGCGCGGCCCGAGTGAGCGCAACACGCGCACGCCGCCCGCCTCCTCGGCGACCTCGTAGGCCCAGCCGCCCTGCCACGTCGGTGTGCCCGCCGGCAGCTCGACCGGCTCCAGCGGTCCCAGACCGCCGAAACCGGTGTCCGCGAGCCACTCCGTGCCGTCCACGACGACCCGCAGCAGGACGTGCGTGACGGGCCGCAGCGTCGGACCCGCCGTACGGACCCGGGCTCCGTGGGCCGTCACGGCGAAGCCCAGACGTTCGAGGACCGCCGCGAAGAGCGAGTTCTGCTCGTAGCAGTAGCCGCCGCGGCGTTCCGTGACGAGCTTGCGCTGCACGCTGTCCAGACCGAGCCGGACCCCGCGGCCCAGCGCGACGTCCAGGTTCTCGAACGGGATCGCGTCCAAGTGCGCTCGGTGCAGCCCCCGCAGCGTCTTCACCGTCGGGTCCAGGCTGCCCGTGTATCCGGTGCGTGCCAGATAGGCGTCCAGATCGAGCAGGTCGCCGCTCCAGACGGACTCCGCCGCCGTCACCGCGCGCTCTCGGACGCGAAGCGGCCACCGGGCTTCAGCAGGTGCAGTCGGTCGCCGATGCCCGCTCGCCCGAAGGCCTCCACCAGGGTGTCGCCGTCCTGTGTGAAGTGCACCCAGTGCTCGAAGTGCAGCGGTACGACCTGCCGCGCTCCGAGGATCTCCGCCGCCTCGGCGGCGTGGACGCTGCCGAGCGTCAGGTCGGCCCCCGGCAGCAGCGGGGTCTGCGCGGCGCCGGCGAACAGCACCGCCACATCGAACGGGCCGAACCGCTCCGCGATCTCCCGGACGACTCTCAGCGAGGCGTTGTCCCCGCTCACGTAGACCGTCGGCAGGCCCTCGCCCGACAGGACGAAGCCGGTCACCTCGCCCACGAGGTGCTCGCTGCCGTCCGGCCCGTGCTGCGCCGGCACGCCGGTGATCCGCAACGTGCCTCCGTCCGGACGGGTCAGCTCGACGTGCTCCCAGTTCGGCAGGGCGGTGATGCCGCCGCCGATGCGCCCCAACGCCGAAGCGGTGGACAGGGTCAGCGGCACGCTCTGCAGGTACTCCCGCCCCGACGCGTCGAGGTTGTCCGGGTGCTGGTCGTGCGAGAGCAGGACGGCGTCGACGGCCCCGACCGCGTCCGCGCCGAGCGCGGGGCCGGCGGTCTTCACCAGCGCCCGGTCGCCCATCGGGTACTCCCCCGGCGCGTCGAACGTCGGATCGGTGAGCAGCCGCAGGCCCCCGATCCCGATCACCGCGGTCGGTCCGCCCACGTAATGGATATCCAGCTCGGTCATCGCAACTACCCCCAGTCGACGAGGAGACCGGTGGCAGAACACCGTACGGGCACCCCCGCCCGCTACACCGCCCCGTGTCATTCCACCGGTGACAAGTCCCCCAAGATCACAGGTATTCCCACCCGGCCGCTGCCCGGCCCGAACACCGAAAAGGTCCGGTGCCGACTTCCGTCGGCACCGGACCTCTCACTCGTCGCGACCGCGGTTCATCCCCGCGGCGTGCGCACGATCAGCTGCAGCCGCTGGTCGAGCCGCAGCCCTCGCAGAGGTAGCAGCTGCCCGCACGGCGCATCTTCGTGCCGCAGGAGAAGCAGAGCGGGGCGTCGGCGTTCAGGCCGAGCTGGATCTCCAGCAGCTCCGTGGAGTTGTGTGCCTGCTTCGGGGCCGGGACGGCCGCCGGGTTCTCCGCCTTGGCGACGGCGACCGGCTTCGGCGCGGCCTTCGGTGCCTCCACCTGGCGCGGTGCGGACTGGGCCAGGCCCTCGACGTCCACGTCGTCGTCACCGGGCTCGTAGGAGCCGGTGTCGAGGTGGCGCTGACGCTCGCCGGCCGAGTGGATGCCGAGCGCGGAGCGGGTCTCGAAGGGCAGGAAGTCCAGCGCCAGGCGGCGGAAGATGTAGTCGACGATCGACTGCGCCATCCGCACGTCCGGGTCGTCGGTCAGACCGGCCGGCTCGAAGCGCATGTTGGTGAACTTGGAGACGTAGGTCTCCAGCGGCACGCCGTACTGCATGCCCACCGACACCGCGATGGAGAAGGCGTCCATCATGCCCGCGAGGGTCGAGCCCTGCTTGGACATCTTGAGGAAGACCTCACCGAGACCGTCGTCCGGGTAGGAGTTGGCGGTCATGTAGCCCTCGGCGCCGCCGACGGTGAACGAGGTGGTGATCCCCGGACGTCCCTTCGGGAGGCGCTTGCGGACCGGACGGTACTCGACGACCTTCTGGACCTCCGCCGGGACGACCGCCTCGGCGACCGGCTCCTTCTTCTTCGCGGAGAGCGGCTGGCCGACCTTGCAGTTGTCGCGGTAGATCGCGAGCGCCTTCAGGCCGAGCTTCCAGCCCTCGAAGTAGACCTCTTCGATCTGCTCGACGGTGGCCGTCTCGGGCACGTTGACCGTCTTGCTGATCGCGCCGGACAGGAACGGCTGGGCCGCCGCCATCATGCGCACGTGGCCCATGGCCGAGATCGCCCGCTCGCCCATGGCGCAGTCGAAGACCGAGTAGTGCTCGGTCTTGAGCGCCGGGGCGTCGATCACGTTGCCGTGCTCGGCGATGTGGGCGACGATCGCGTCCACCTGCTCCGGCCCGTAGCCCAGGCGCCGCAGCGCCTGCGGGACCGTGCCGTTGACGATCTGCATGGAGCCGCCGCCGACGAGCTTCTTGAACTTGACGAGCGCCAGGTCGGGCTCGACGCCGGTGGTGTCGCAGTCCATCATCAGGCCGATGGTGCCGGTCGGTGCGAGCACCGAGGCCTGCGCGTTGCGGAAGCCGTTCTTCTCGCCGAGGCGCAGGACGTCCTGCCAGGCCTCGGTGGCCGCGGCCCAGACCGGGACGTCCAGGTCGTCGCTGCGCAGCGCCACGGCGTTGGCGTCGGAGTGCTGCTTCATGACGCGCTGGTGGGCGTCCGCGTTGCGGGCGTAGCCGTCGTACGGGCCCACGACCGCGGCCAGCTCGGCCGACCGCTTGTACGAGGTGCCGGTCATCAGCGAGGTGATGGCGCCGGCGAGCGCGCGGCCGCCGTCGCTGTCGTACGCGTGGCCGGTCGCCATCAGCAGGGCGCCGAGGTTGGCGTAGCCGATGCCGAGCTGGCGGAAGGCGCGGGTGGTCTCGCCGATCTTCTCGGTGGGGAAGTCGGCGAAGCAGATGGAGATGTCCATCGCGGTGATGACCAGCTCGACGACCTTCGCGAAGCGGTCCGCGTCGAACGACTGGTTGCCCTTGTCGTCGTCGCGCAGGAACTTCATGAGGTTCAGCGAGGCGAGGTTGCAGGACGAGTTGTCCAGGTGCATGTACTCGCTGCACGGGTTGGAGGCGGTGATGCGGCCCGTCTCCGGCGACGTGTGCCAGTGGTTGATCGTGTCGTCGTACTGGATGCCGGGGTCGGCGCAGGCCCAGGCGGCCTCGGCCATCTTGGTGAAGAGGGACTTGGCGTCGACCTCCTCGATGACCTCGCCGGTCATCCGGGCGCGCAGCCCGAACTTCGAGCCGGACTCGACGGCCTTCATGAACTCGTCGTTGACCCGGACGCTGTTGTTGGCGTTCTGGTACTGGACGGACGTGATGTCGTCGCCGCCCAGGTCCATGTCGAAGCCCGCGTCGCGCAGGGCGCGGATCTTCTCCTCCTCCTTCACCTTGGTCTCGATGAAGGCCTCGACGTCCGGGTGGTCGACGTCCAGGACGACCATCTTGGCCGCGCGGCGGGTGGCGCCGCCCGACTTGATGGTGCCGGCGGACGCGTCGGCGCCGCGCATGAAGGAGACCGGGCCGGACGCGTTACCGCCGGAGGAGAGCAGTTCCTTGGAGGAGCGGATGCGGGAGAGGTTCAGGCCGGCGCCCGAGCCGCCCTTGAAGATCATCCCCTCTTCCTTGTACCAGTCCAGGATCGAGTCCATCGAGTCGTCGACGGAGAGGATGAAGCAGGCGGAGACCTGCTGCGGCTGGGCGGTACCGACGTTGAACCAGACCGGCGAGTTGAAGCTGAACACCTGGTGCAGCAGGGCGTAGGTCAGCTCGTGGTCGAAGATCTCCGCGTCGGCCGGGGGAGGCGAAGTAGCCGTGGTCCTCGCCGCCCTTGCGGTAGGACTTCACCACGCGGTCGATGAGCTGCTTCAGGCTCGACTCGCGGGTCGGGCTGCCGACCGCGCCGCGGAAGTACTTGCTGGTGACGATGTTGACCGCGTTCACCGACCAGGTGTCGGGGAACTCGACGCCACGCTGCTCGAAGTTGATCGAGCCGTCGCGCCAGTTGGTCATGACGACGTCGCGGTGCTGCCAGACCACCTCGTCATACGGGTGCACGCCCGGGGTGGTGTGGATGCGTTCGATCCGCAAGCCCTTGCCACCCTTGGATCCCTTGGTCCGGGATCCCCGTGCCGCGCCGTTCGTCGTCTCAGTCATGTGCCGCCTCCCAATACACGCAAAACGCCTAGAAGTGCGCGGATCATCCCGCAGCACCGTTCTTTGTCCTACGCCTCGGCGCACCGCGCCTCGGCAAATCCGTGGGTACCCGCCGCTGATCGACCGTCCGGTCAGTCGGTGGCGGGGACGGGCGCGGGGACCCCGAGGTCCTCGTCGAGCCCGCGAAGGTTCGTGGGTGGGAGCTGCTCGCGCAGCTCCACGATGGCGGCCTCGAAGTCCTCGAGCGAGTCGAAGGCCCGGTAGACCGAGGCGAAGCGCAGGTACGCGACCAGGTCGAGATCCTGCAGGGGGCCGAGTATGGCCAGTCCCACGTCGTGGGTCGAGAGCTCGGCGCTGCCGGTCGCCCTGACCGCCTCCTCGACGCGCTGCCCGAGCTGGGCGAGCGCGTCCTCGGTGACGGGGCGGCCCTGGCACGCCTTGCGGACGCCCGCGATGACCTTGTTCCTGCTGAAGGGCTCCGTGACGCCGCTGCGCTTGATCACCATCAGGGACGCCGTCTCCACCGTGGTGAAGCGGCGGCCGCAGTCGGGACACTGCCGACGGCGGCGGATCGAGGTCCCATCGTCCGTGGTGCGGCTGTCGACCACACGGCTGTCGGGGTGTCTGCAGAAGGGGCAGTGCATGCTTCCCTATCCCCTTCTCCATTCAGCCCGTACCCGCGGCTGAGCGCACGACGATGACATTCCCGGGGTCCGGTCACCACCCCTGGGAACAGCCCCCAGCATAGGCGATCCCGCGAGGGGTTGACCCCTGGGGACCACTACCAGTGGTGGCTGGCACTTACTTAACCACTAGATCTGGTGCCATAGTCCCAAGCACGTCATTCCGCGTGTCGCGGCGGCGCGGCGCGTCGGAGCTTACGTGACGTCGCGCCTCGGCGTGATGGGCGGGCAGTGGTGCGACACTGGGGACGCCGGCCACGGGGTGTGCCGGGCTTCCTATAAAATCGAAAACTTGTTCGGTCAATACACCCGATACCTTGATCACGTCAGGTGATTTACAAAATTTCACTCGAACGTGTGTTTGGCGCAACCTTTCGAAACCCACTACCGTTGTACTAACTGTCCGCGACAGTTGAGCGGGCCGACCGCGCGCATGTGGCGCGGTCGTAGGACGTGGAGACCTTGCCGCCGGGCAGTCTGCGAAGCGTCTGTCACAGGGAGAACATCTCGAGAGGGGCCGCCGTGACCACCACCGCAGACACCGCAGCACTGACCGCCCAGGACCGCTCCCAGGATCGGCTCGGCCCGATGGACGCGATGAACGACGAAACGCCCAAGCCCGCCCGCTCCCTCCCCGGCCGCCCGCCCGGGATCCGTGCGGACAGCTCCGGCCTCACCGACCGCCAGCGCCGGGTCATCGAAGTGATCCGCGATTCGGTGCAGCGCCGCGGCTACCCGCCGTCCATGCGCGAGATCGGTCAGGCCGTCGGCCTGTCCAGCACCTCCTCGGTCGCCCACCAGCTGATGGCGCTGGAGCGCAAGGGATTCCTGCGCCGCGACCCGCACCGCCCGCGCGCCTACGAGGTCCGCGGCTCCGACGCCACGCACTCGCAGCCGACCGACACCACCGGCAAGCCCTCCGCGTCGTACGTGCCGCTCGTCGGCCGGATCGCCGCCGGTGGGCCGATCCTCGCCGAGGAGTCGGTCGAGGACGTCTTCCCGCTTCCCCGCCAGCTGGTGGGTGACGGCGAGCTGTTCGTCCTCAAGGTGGTCGGCGACTCGATGATCGAGGCCGCCATCGTCGACGGGGACTGGGTCACCGTCCGCCGTCAGCCCGTCGCCGAGAACGGCGACATCGTCGCCGCCATGCTCGACGGCGAGGCGACCGTCAAGCGCTTCAAGCGCGAGGACGGCCATGTCTGGCTGCTCCCCCACAATGCCGCTTACCAGCCCATCCCCGGCGACGAGGCGACCATCCTCGGCAAGGTGGTGGCGGTGCTGCGCCGGGTCTGACCGACCCCCACGACCGGGCCCCGGGACCTCTGCGCCGGTTCCGGGGCCCTGCCATGTCCGGACGGCGTCACCCCGCGGCGGGTACGTCCTCCTCCACCTTCTCCACGACCTCCACGACCTCCACGACCTCTTCGGCCACCGCCTCCTCCGTCACCGCTTCCGCGGTCTCGGCGATGGCGTTCGCCGTCGCGTCGATGGCCGCCAACGAGCGGCGCACCTGGTTGCGGTCGGTCGTGTACCAGAGGTCCGGCATCCCGGCCCGCAGGAAGCTGCCGTACCGCGCGGTCGCGAGCCGGGGGTCCAGCACGGCGACGACGCCGCGGTCGCCCGAGGCGCGGATCAGCCGGCCGGCGCCCTGCGCCATCAGCAGCGCCGCGTGCGTGGCGGCCACCGACATGAAGCCGTTCCCGCCGCGCTCCTCCACCGCCTTCTGCCGCGCGCTCATCAGCGGGTCGTCCGGGCGCGGGAACGGGATCCGGTCCATCACCACCAGCTGGCAGTTCACTCCCGGCACGTCGACCCCCTGCCAGAGCGAGAGCGTGCCGAACAGGCAGGTCGCCGCGTCCTCGGAGAACGTACGGATCAGTTCCCCGAGCGTCTCCTCGCCCTGCAGCAGGATGGGGTTGTCGAGCCGCCCCCGTAGCTCCTCGGCCGCCGCCTGGGCGCCCCGCATGGAGGAGAACAGCCCCAGCGTGCGCCCGCCCGCCGCCTGGATCAGCTCGGCGAGCTCGTCCAGCATGTCCTCGCGGCGGCTGTCACGGCCCGGCTGGGCGAGGTGCTTGGCGACGTAGAGGATGCCCTGCTTGGGGTAGTCGAAGGGCGAGCCGACGTCGATGCCCTTCCACGGCGGCACGTCCTCGCCCTCGACGCCCTCCGGAGCCAGCCCGAGCGAGGCCGCGACGCCGTTGAAGTCGCCGCCGAGTCTGAGGGTGGCGGAGGTGAGCACCACCGAACGTTCCGTGAAGAGCTTCTCGCGCAGCAGGCCCGAGACGCTGAGCGGGGCGACCCGCAGCGAGGCACCGAACCGGTCGTGGCTCTCGCACCAGACCACGTCGTACTCGGAGCCCTGCACGATGCGCTCGGCGACCTCGTGCACGTGCTCGACCGAGGCGAGCGCCTGCTTGCGCACCGCGTTCTCGTCCTGGACCGACTTGTCGCGGGTCTCGCCGATCGCGGTGATCACCTGGCGGCAGGCGTCACGCAGCGCCGCCAGCGCGTAGCCGAGGTCCTCCGGAATCTCCTCGAGACGGCCGGGCAGCGCCAGTTCCATCAGCCGCTCGAAGCCCTCGGAGGCGCTGAGCAGCGCGTCGGCGGCCTTCTCGTTGACGAGCTTCGCGGCCCGCCGGACGGCGCGGTTGACGCTGCCGGGACTGATCTCGCCGGTCGCGACGCCGGTGACGCGGGAGACCAGCTCATGGGCCTCGTCCACGATCAGGACCTCGTGGCTGGGCAGCACCGGCGCGCCCTCGATGGCGTCGATGGCGAGCAGGGCGTGGTTGGTGACGACCACGTCGGCCAGCTTGGCGCGCTCGCGGGCCGCCTCGGCGAAGCACTCCGCGCCATAGGCGCACTTCGTGGCGCCGAGGCATTCCCGCGAGGTGACGGAGATCTGCGACCAGGCCTTGTCGGAGACGCCCGGGGTGAGGCCGTCCCGGTCGCCGGTCTCGGTCTCGTCCGCCCAGTCGCGCAGCCGGAGCAGGTCCTTGCCGAGCTTGCTGGTGGGCGCGGCGGCCTCGAAGACGTCGAAGAGGCCGTCCTCCTCTTCCTGCGGCACCCCTTCGTGCAGCCGATGCAGGCAGAGGTAGTTCGACCGGCCCTTGAGCATGGCGAACTGCGGCTCACGGCGCAGCAGCGGCTTCAGGGCCTGGACGGTGCGCGGCAGGTCGCGCTCGACCAGCTGCCGCTGCAGGGCGAGGGTGGCGGTCGCGACCACCACCCGCTCGCCGTGGGCGAGGGCGGGGACCAGGTAGCCGAGGGACTTTCCGGTGCCGGTGCCGGCCTGGACGAGCAGATGCGCGTTGTCGTCCACTGCGGTCTCGACGGCCTGGGCCATCGTGACCTGGCCGGGGCGCTCCACGCCGCCGACGGCGGTGACGGCGGCGTGGAGGAGTTCGGTGAGGGCGGGCTTCGTCATAGGGAAACCAGACTAAGGGTGCGCACTGACAACGCGGTCCCGCATCCGGACCCGGTGATCGTTCGTCGTACGCGATCCGACGCCCGGTGCTAACTTCTGGCGCATGTCGTTCGAGTCCGCGAGGGATATCGGCGTGGGAACCGTCCTCAACGGCCGGTACCGGCTGGAGGTCGCGCTGGGTGGCGGCGGCTTCGGGCAGGTGTACTCGGCGGCCGACCAGGCGCTCGGCCGGCAGGTGGCCGTCAAGGTGCTGACGCTGCGCCCCGAGTGGGCGGACGGGGAGCGGTCGGCGCGGCAGGGCAGGTTCCGCCGGGAGGCGACGGCCGCGGCGCGGCTCAGCCATCCGAACGTGGCCGCCGTCCATGACGCGGGCGAGCACGCCGGGTCGCCGTTCATCGTGATGGAGCTGCTGCGCGGCCAGGACCTGCGGCAGGTCCTGGCGGAGCGGGGCGCCCTGCCGGTCGCCGACGTCGTGGCGTACGGCGTCCAGATCTGCGCGGGGCTGGAGCACGCGCACGGCCAGGGGCTGGTCCACCGGGACATCAAGCCGGAGAACCTGATGCTGGTGGCCGACGGCACCGTCAAGATCTGCGACTTCGGGCTGGTCGCGGAGCGGGACGCGGACGTCACCCGGTACACCGGGCCGATGTCCATGCTGGGCTCCCCGCCGTACTTCTCCCCCGAGCAGGCGCTGGGGGGAGAAGTGACCGGCCGGTCCGACCTGTACTCGCTGGGGTGCGTGCTCTACGCGCTGCTGGCGGCGGCGCCGCCCTTCTCGGCGGGGAACACCGTCGGCTACGCCTACCGCCATGTGCACGAGGTGCCGGAGCGGCTGGCCGCCCGTCGCCCCGACGTTCCCGCCGCGCTCGCCGAGGTGGTGCACGCGCTGCTCGCCAAGGACCCGGCGGACCGGCCGGCCGGTGCCGCGCAGACCGCGGAGCGGCTGCGCGCCGCGGTGCGGCCCGCGCGGTCCGAGACCCTTGTGAAGCCTCCGGAACGTCCGGGGACTCCGCACCAGGACGTGCCCAGGACGCCGACCGTGCTGGACCGCGGCCCGCTGGACAGCGCCTGGTCACGGCTGGAGGAGGCCGAACGGCTGCTCGCGGCGGGCCGGTTCGGCGACGCCGACCGCTGCTACTGGAATCTGTACCAGCAGCTCGGCAGGACGGGCGGGGAGAGCGAACCGGCCGCGTTCGCCGCGCTGTTCGGCCGGGCGCGCGTCCTGGAGGGGCTCAACGGCCCCGCGACGGTCGTCCGACGGCTGACGGACCTCTCCGCGCGTACGGAGGCGGCACTCGGTCCCGACCACCCGCTGGCCCGCTGCGTGACGTCCTACGCGGCGGTCAGGACTCCACCCGCGCCGTGACATCGGCGGCCAGCCGCAACGCGTCACCCGGGCGCAGCTCCACCCGCTCGCCCGCGGGGATCCGGGTGCCGCGCACGAAGGTGCCGTTGGTCGAGCCCTCGTCGGTGATCCAGGCGGAGCCGTCGGGGTCGACTCCGACGCTCGCGTGGAGCCGGGACAGGTTGTCGCGGCCGACGAGGAAGCGCACGGAGGGGCACTGCCGCGGATCCCGGCCGAGCCGGATCCGGCCGCCCGGCTCGACGACCGCCGCGCCGTCGGGGAAGACGAGCCGCAGCACACGGCCGGGCGCGTCGCGGCGGGTGACGCCCGGCACCGGCGACGGGCCTCCCTTCACGGGCGCCGCCATCAGCGAGAACGGTACGCAGCAGCCGCGGCAGACAAGTTGGCCGGTGACGGCGCCGGCGAGGCCGCATTCCGGGCACGGCCGGCCGGCGCCCTCGTCATCGCCCATCGCGCCCCGCCCCCCGCTCCCGTGGTGTGCCGACACGGTATCCCCACCCGTCACCCCGCGCGGAGCACGCAGCGGGTTTCAGGGGCCGCTCAGGGGGTTGTGGACCGTGCCGTGGACGGCGGCGTGGGGGCGGTCGGGGCGGTCCCGGTACCCGTCGAGGTGCAGCCGGTTGCGGTTGAGGCACAGCCGGTCGATCCGCGGGGTGAGCAGGTCGAAGGTCGCGAACCGCTCCTTCAGCTCGGGGAAGTGGTCCTGGTGCCGCAGCACCGTCTCGCGGACCAGTGCCCAGAAGTCGCCCTCCGGGACGCCCAACTGGTCCTCGCACAGCGGCGCGAGGTAGCGGAACACCCCGATGAAGAGCCCCGAGTGGATGAACTGCGTGAGGAAGGAAGGGGGTTCGGTGAGCAGCACCGCGCGGACGTCCGCGGGCATGGTGTCGTGCTCCGGCAGCGGCTCCGCGGAAACGTTGATGTCGTCGACGAAGTCCTTGACGGCGAGCCGGACGGGAACGTCGTGCTCGTCGAAGACGACGATCGCGTTCTCGCCGTGCGGCGAGAAGACCGTCCCGTACCGGTACAGGAAGTGCAGCAACGGGGGCAGCAGGCTCGCGAACAGGTGCCGCAGCCAGACGTGCGGTGGCAGACCGGAGCGGTCGACGAGCTCGGCGGTGAAGGAGCGCCCGACGCGGTCGGTGTGCAGCAGGGCCGCGAGCGTACGGGCCCGCTCGCCGGGGGCGAGCCGGCCGGTGAGCGGCTCGCGCCAGATGCAGCCGAGGAGTTCGCGGTACTGGTAGGGCACGCCCTGGATCCGGTCGTACAGCGGATGTTCGACGGTGATCGAGGCGACCTCCCCGAGCAGGATCACCCGGGTCTCGTCGCGCAGGAACGGATCGGCGTCCCGCACTCCGTGCACCCAGGCGGTGACCGCGGGCGCCGCGAGGGTCCGTTCGGTGGGCAGTCCGCGCCAGACCAGGGTGTTGAGGACGGAGAGCGGCAGTTTGACCGTGAGCCCGTCCGGGCGGCTGGTGTTGAGAAAGGTCCTGATCGACTGCTGGGGCAGCCGCAGGTCGTTGTCAGTGCCGAGGGGCAGGATGGAACCGTCGGCGAGATGGGCGGCGAAGAGGGGTGCGATCGTCTCCTCCCACTGCCATGGGTGGACGGGTAAGAGGAGGTAGTCGGCGGGGTCGCGCCCCTGGTCGGTGATGGTGCGGGTGAAGGCGGCGCGGACGTCCGGGGAGAGTTCCCCGGCGTAGAGCCGGTCGGGGGTGTCGAGGCCGGTGACGCCCCGGTACCGGGCGAGGTCGTGGTGGACGGCGATCCAGGGGAGGTGGTGGTGCCGGCGGGCTTCGGGGGCCCACAGGACGGCGTCGGCGGCGGAGAAGCCGAGCCGCCCCTTGTTGGCGACGAGCCAGGGATGGCCGGTCTGGTGACCTTCGAGGTCGGCGTAGTCGAGTGCGGCGAGCTCGGCGGCGGTGACCGCCGTGGCGTCGAGCCGGACGTCGGCCGCCAGGGTCGCCAGCAGTTCGCGGATCTGATGCCCCGTGGTGTCGCCCGCCAGGTTCAGCACGGTGTCGTGCGCGTGGGCGAGGAAGTGCAGCGGGTCGCCGGTCGGCGTGATGGAGCCCGCGTCCACGTACCAGCTGCCGTAGGCGCCGCGGCGGGCGCGGAACCGGTAGACGACGTCGTCGCGCAGCGCCAGCCGGTAGGGCGAAGCCCCGCTTCCGGTGTCCGTGCCGGGATCGGCGTCCGGGTCCGGTTCAGGGGTGATGACGGCCTCGTACGCGTACTCGGCGAGCATCTTGGCCAGCATGCGGCGGCCGGCGACCTGCCAGCCGGTGCCTCGGAGCGGGGGTCGGATGGGCATGGTCGGTGCTCCTCTGCGTGAACGGCGCGGCGCGGACAGGGGACGGCGGAGGTCTCGATGGGCCCGGGAGGTCGGACCTCGGGAAGCGGAGCGGTCAGAGGAGATGCCGCACGGCGCGGTCGCGGATCATCAGAGCCGCCCGTTTGCCGGGCAGCTCCATCTCGGCGGAGAACCGGTACCCCGCGGAGAGGAACGCGGCGACGGAGGGGGCGTTGCGCAGATCGGGTTCCGCGATGACGCGCGCGCACGCCGGCCGGCGGTCCAGGACGAGGTCCGCGACGGCACGCAGCAGCGTGCCGCCCAGGCCGCGCGCCCGGTTGCCGACCGTCCCGATGAGCAGGTGCACCCCGGTGTCGTGGGGGCGGGAGGGGTAGTAGCGGGCGACCGGGTCGAGATCGGCCCGGTAGATCTCCCAGTAGCTCATGGGGGTGCCGTCCAGGACCCCGAGGCAGGGGACGCTGCGCCCGTCGCCGTCGAGTTGGGCGCGCAGATGCCGCTCGGTGATCCGCGCTTCTCCGGCCAGCTCCCAGAACTCGGCGACCGCCGGGTCGTTCATCCAGCCGGAGATCATCGGCAGGTCGCGCTCGACGGTCACGGGGACGAGCTGGAAAGTGCCCCTCCGAGTGGCCATCGGGCCCCAGGCCGCGACACCGCCGAGCAGACCGTCGTCCGCTCCCGGCGCCTCGGGGGACCGCGCCGGATCCGGCGCGTTGAAGAGGGCGAGGACTTCGTCGGACAGGTTCAGGTCCAGGGTGTCCCCGGTGGTGGAGTCGGCGGGCGGCAGCACGGCTCCCTCCTCTCCTGGTCGGACCGCTCAGGCGGCCAGCGGATTGCGGATCGTCACGTAGACGGACTGGGTGTCGACCGGGCCGACGAGTTCATCCATACCGTGCAAGCGGGTCAGCAGGTTCGCTTTGCAGCGCAGTGTCGCGGCCCCGAGCAGCTGGGCGGGCAGCCGTGAGCGGCCGGTGGCCGCCATCTGGCCCAGGAACCGGCGGAAGGCGGCGAGGAGCAGGCTCTCGTCGGCCAGCTCCTGGGATCCGAACGCGCCGATCAGGCCGAGGACGTTGTTGATTCCGAGGTAGTAGGCGAAGCGCTCGTCGGCGATGGAGTCCGGGACGAAGGTGTCGCTCTCCGCGCCGATCCCGGGCAGCCGCCGCTCCAGCGCGGTCCGGTGCGACTCGCGGAAGTAGTAGCCCTGGTTGTCCCGGTAGCGGCCGCCGGAGGGCCAGCCGTGCGCGTCCAGCAGCACGAGGGTGTTCTGCTGGTGGGCCTCCAGGGCGACCCCCGCCTCCCCGTCGAGCCACAGGACGGGGCGGACGACGGCGTCCAGGTAGCGCAGGAACCACTCGGCGGCCACGGCCGCGGGCGGCCGCCCGGTGCGGCCCGCGAGGCGGCCGACGAGATCGGCCAGCCGCGAGCGCAGGGCGGGCTCGGGCAGCCCGGGCCAGGGGCGCGGCGAGGTGAGACCGGCCAGGCAGTGGGCCTGGTCGCCGGGGCCGAACGGGTTGTGCCGCAGCACCACGTCCAGGCCCTGCAGCGGCTCTCCGCCGGGCTCGTTCACCGCGAGCCACGCCGGGTCGCGGACGATGTCGAAGCCGGGGTGCGCGGCGCGCCACCGCTCGGCGAGTCCGCTGCGCAGCAGCCGGTGGACCTCCGTGCCGCGCCGCAGCTCCTTGCGGAGGTTCTCGCGGCGGGAGTTGGTGATGCGCAGCGCCAGCGAGAGCTTCAGCATCGCGGGGGCGCCCGACCGGTACACCGTCCGTACGGAGGACGTCGGGTGCCAGGGCTCGCCGAGCGGGCCGAGGTCGCGCAGCCGTCCCGTCTCGAGGAGCTCCCGCACCTCGGGCCGGTGCCGCACCTCGCGGGCCTGCCAGGGGTGCAGCGGCAGGGCCGCGGCGCCGTCCGGGAGGTCGAGGCCCGGGCCCGCGAGGTCGGCGAGGAGCCGCTCGGCGGGAACGGTGCGGCCGCGTACCGTCCAGGCGGAGTCGGACGCGATCAGGGAGCGGTCGACGGCGAACCAGTGGAGCGGGAAGGAACCGCGCAGTTCTGGCGAGTAGGCGCGGGCCTCCACCTCGGAGAGCCCCTCCCTGCCCTTGGGCGTGGGGTGCAGGGGGTGGCCCAGGATGAGCGACTGCTCGGTTTCGAGGAACGGGTCCGTACCGGCGGGCGCCTCGGGGCGCTCCCGCCGGTCGGTGATGAACCGGGCCGTCCGGCGGGCGGAGTCGGCGACCCGGCCGATCAGGTCCGTGCCCCCGGCCGGGTCCGTGCCGGCCTCGCGCGCCAGCAGCGCCGCCAGGCAGACGGCGGCCAGCGGTGCCTGGTCGAAGGCGAGCCGTACGCGGCCGAACCGGTGGTGCCCGGTCGCCGACCAGTGCCTGACCCCGACGTCGAAGCCGGTGGCGCTGGCGGGCAGCGCCACGCGCAGCACCCCGTCCCGCGGCTGGGTGAGCCCGTTCTCGCGCACCCAGCAGCGCAGCAGGCTCTCGATCGACGCCGAGTCGGCCGCCGCGTAGGCGTCGGGCGCTTCGAGGGGATCCGGCCCGGCATGCGGCGACGGGATCCGCCGCGTCTGCGGCGGCACGTGGGACGGGCCCTCCTGGACGGCCGTGCCGACGGGGCTGACGGGGACGGTCGACGTGTCCTGCGGGACCATGCCGGCCGCCCCCGGTGTGCTGTAGGCACCAGGGTCGGCGTTCGTGCCGGGGCATGCGCTCATGCCGGTACTCCGTGGGTCGGTGGGCCCGTCGGCCCGGAGGTCTGGGGGTACATCAACCGCGGCCCGGAGAGCTCGTCATACGCGATCCTCCCCCTCCGCGGCGCCTGTGGATACCGCGCAGAACCCAGGAGCGACGCGGTCGCCCGACGCGCCGGGCGCCCCGCACACCGCCCGCTCGGCCGCCGCGACGGCGTCCGCGAGCCGGTCGAGCACCGCCTCGGCCTGCTCGTCGGTGATGGTGAGCGGCGGCAGCAGCCGGACGACGCTGCTGTGCCGGCCGCCGAGTTCGATGATCAGCCCGCGCTTCAGCGCCTCCCGCCGCACGGCGGCGGCGAGCCGCGGCGCGGCCGGCAGCGACCCGTACTCGTCGGGTTCCGCCCCGGTGTCGACGAGTTCGAGGCCGATCATCAGGCCCCGGCCCCGCACGTCGCCGATGCACGGGTGGTGCGCGGCCAGTCCGCGCAGCCGGTCCGTCATCCGGCCGCCGAGGACACCGGCCCGCACGTCCAGGCCGTTGTCGCGGACGTACCGCAGGGTGACGGTGCCCGCCGCCATGGCGAGCTGGTTGCCCCGGAAGGTGCCCGCGTGGGCGCCGGGCCGCCACGTGTCCAGCTCCTCCCGGTAGACGATGACGGCGAGCGGGAGGCTGCCGCCGATCGCCTTCGAGAGCACCATCACGTCCGGCACGATCCCGCTCCGCTCGACGGCCCAGAAGGTGCCGGTGCGCCCGACGCCCGTCTGCACCTCGTCGACGATCAACGGGATCCCGCGCCGGGCGGTGATCTCCCGCATCCGGCGCAGCCACGCCTCGGGCGCGGGGATCACCCCGCCCTCGCCCTGCACCACTTCGAGCAGCATCCCTGCGGGCGGCTGGACGCCGCCCTTGGGGTCGTCCAGCAGGCTGGCGGTCCACCGGGCGGACAGCTCCGCCCCGCGGTCGCCGCCGGTGCCGAACGGGCAGCGGTACTCGTACGGGTACGGCAGCCGCGTCACCCGCGCGTCGGCCTCGCCGACCGTGGCGCGCGCCGCCGTGTCCCCGGTCGCGGCCAACGCGGCCGCGGTCATGCCGTGGTAGGCGCCGGTGAAGGCCAGCAGCCCGCCGTGGCCGGTGGCGTTGCGTACGAGCTTGATGGCCGCCTCGACCGCGTCCGTGCCGGCCGGTCCGCAGAACTGCACCCGCCCGTGGGCAGCGAGTTCCGGCGGCAGGGTCTCGAACAGGGCGGTGGTGAAGGCGTCCTTCACCGGCGTGGCCAGATCGAGGACCTGCAGCGGGGCCCCGGAGTCCAGGACCGCGCGGATCGCCTCCAGGACGACCGGGTGGTTGTGCCCGAGCGCCAGTGTCCCCGCGCCGGACAGGCAGTCCAGATAGCGGCGGCCGTCGGCACCCTCGACCGTCATCCCGCGGGCCCTGACCGGGACGACCGGCAACGAGCGGGCGTAGGTGCGGGCCGCGGACTCGCGCAGCGACTGGCGCCGCAGGATCCCCTCCCCCGCCGCGAAGTCGTCCGCCGACGACGTCAGTTGGCCCGGCACGCTCTGGATGGCGGCCACGTGCTCACTCCTCCGGTTGACGTCTCCTGTCCGCATTAACGACGCGCCCCTGGTCCGATCACGGTCGGCCGGGAGATCTTTCGCGCCGGAACCGCGGACCCACCGCGCGCCGTCCCCCACAACACCCGTCATAGTGGGGTCCGCCCCGTCGCCGGGGCTGAATTGCCGTAACACGACCAGGGGGACACAACCCATGCCATCCATAAGCCGGCCACTGGCCGCCGCCGCGGTCGCGGCCCTGCTCGCGGTCTCGGCGACCGCCTGCGGGCCGTCGGACGACAAGGCGGATCCCAAGCCGAGCGCCTCGGTCCCCGGTACGGACGGCGTGAAGCTGCCGTCCTCCCTGCCCACCAGCCTCGGGGACCTCGAGAAGTGGAAGAAGGCGTACCGGGACGGGGCCTGGAAGAACTGGGACAAGGACCAGTGGCTGCGCAAGGCCTCCGAGTTCATCAACCCGGTCATCGACGGCCTGTGGGACGACAACCGGATGAAGGGCGCGGAGCAGAACGACAAGAAGGTGCCCGACGACGTCGCGGCGGACAAGGGCAAGACCGATCCGGTGCCCGCGGTCAACAAGGCCAAGGCCGTTGACGCGCCGTACCACGAGAACGGGCCCGGCGACGGAAAGATCTTCTTCGACGGTCCCAAGGGCTCGATGGTCTGCTCCGGCACCGTGGTGAAGGACCCCGCCCACCCGGGCAAGTCCAACCTCGTGTGGACCGCGGGCCACTGCGTGCACGCGGGTGGCGCGGGCGGCTGGTACCGCAACGTCATCTTCGTGCCGTCGTACAACGACGCCGGGAAGACCGCGGCGCAGCTGAAGGGTGCCAAGCGCGACGCGCTCGCGCCGCTCGGGGTGTTCTGGGCCGACGGCGCCGCCACCTCCGACCAGTGGATCGCGACCGGCGCGGAGACCGGGGGCAAGGGCTCTCCGTACGACTTCGCGGTGCTGCACGTGGCCCCGGACAAGGCGAGCGGCACCAAGTCGCTGGAGGAGAAGGTCGGATCCGCCCTCCCGGTGTGGTTCAACGCCCCGTCCGTGACGAAGGTCGGCAACATCGGCGCCTGGGGCTACCCGGCCGCGCCGCCCTTCGACGGCCAGCGACTGTTCAACTGCACGGGAAAGCCCGGCCGGCTGTCGATCTTCGCCGACCAGCCGACCGAGTACCGGCTCGGCTGCACGATGACGGGCGGTTCGTCCGGCGGCGGCTGGTACGCCAAGCAGCCGGACGGCCAGGTGGCGCTGGTCAGCAACACCTCGATCGGGCCGGTCACGGCGACGTGGCTGGCGGGCCCGCACCTGGGCGCCGAGGCGAAGGCCGTGTACGACAAGGTGAGCAGGCAGTTCAAGTAGCGGAACGGACGGAAGGGCCCGCCCCCTCGGGGACGGGCCCTTCCGTCTGTGCTCCGGCGAACCGGTCAGTGCTTGGTGAGCGCGAACGACTCGAACTCGGCGGCCAGGTCCTCGTGGACCCGGGCCTTGAGCAGCGTGCCCTCACCGGTGTGCTCCTCGGAGAGCACCTCGCCGTCGGCGTGCGCCCGGGCGATCAGCGCGCCCTGGCTGTACGGCACGAGGGCGTCGATCTCGACCTCGGGCCGCGGCAGCTCCTCGTCGAGCAGCGCGAGCAGCTCGTCGACGCCCTGGCCGGTACGGGCGGACACCGCGATGGCGTGCTTCTCGTTCCGCAGCATGCGCTGCAGCACGAGCGGGTCGGCCAGGTCCGCCTTGTTGATCACCACGATCTCGCGCACCTTGAGCGCCTCGACCTCGCGGAAGACCTCCCGCACGGCGGCGAGCTGCTCCTCCGGGACCGGGTGCGAGCCGTCCACCACGTGCAGGATGAGGTCGGCTTCCGCGACCTCCTCCATGGTGGAGCGGAACGCCTCGACGAGGTGGTGCGGCAGGTGTCGGACGAACCCGACGGTGTCGGTCAGCGTGTACAGCCGACCGCCCGGCGTCTCGGCCCGGCGCACGGTCGGGTCCAGGGTGGCGAACAGGGTGTTCTCCACCAGCACGCCCGCGCCGGTGAGCCGGTTGAGCAGCGAGGACTTGCCCGCGTTGGTGTATCCGGCGATCGCGACGGACGGCACCTTGTTGCGCTTGCGTTCCTGCCGCTTGAGGTCGCGGCCGGTCTTCATCTCCGCGATCTCCCGGCGCATCTTCGCCATCTTCTCGCGGATACGGCGCCGGTCGGTCTCGATCTTGGTCTCACCGGGACCGCGGGTGGCCATGCCGCCACCGCCGCCGGCCCCGCCGCCGCTGGACCCGCCGCCACCCATCTGGCGGGAGAGCGAGGCGCCCCAGCCGCGCAGTCGCGGCAGCATGTACTGCATCTGCGCGAGCGAGACCTGGGCCTTGCCCTCACGGGACTTGGCGTGCTGGGCGAAGATGTCGAGGATCAGGGCGGTGCGGTCGACCACCTTGACCTTGACGACGTCTTCCAGGTGGATGAGCTGGCCGGGGCTGAGTTCACCGTCGCAGACGACCGTGTCGGCGCCCGTCTCGTGCACGATGTCCCGGAGCTCCTGGGCCTTGCCCGAGCCGATGTACGTGGCCGGGTCCGGCTTGTCGCGGCGCTGGATCACGCCGTCGAGCACCAGGGCGCCCGCGGTCTCCGCGAGGGCGGCGAGCTCCGCGAGGGAGTTCTCCGCGTCGTCCACGGTCCCGGAGGTCCAGACACCGACGAGTACGACGCGCTCCAGACGGAGCTGCCGGTACTCGACCTCGGTGACGTCCTCCAGCTCGGTGGAGAGGCCCACCACACGGCGCAGCGAGGCGCGCTCGGAGCGTTCGAGCTGAGCGCCGTCCCGCTCCTCGTCGATCTCGTGGCTCCAGGCGACGTCCTCTTCCATCAGGGCGTCGGCCCGAAGGCTCTCGGGGAGGCGCTGGCGGTCGTTTGAAGAGGAGGAAGAGGAGGTCATTGGATCCTTTGGTCGAACGGCTGGGAAGGCGACGGGCGTGTTGTCCGTCCCTACGATGGTCGCACGCCCGCCGCCGCTGGTCACGCGGGTTTCACCGCCCGCGCCGCCTTGGCCTTGGCCGAGCCGGCCACCCAGTCGCCGTGACCGGGCATCGGCGGGGTGACGGCCCCGTAGAGCCAGGCGTGCAGGAAGCCGCTCAGGTCCCGTCCCGCGACCTCCGAGGCCAGGTCGGCGAAATCGGCCGTCGAGGCGTTGCCGTTCCGGTGGCGGGCCACCCAGGCGCGCTCCAGGCGCTGGAACGCGGGGGCGCCGATCTCCTGGCGCAGGGCGTAGAGCACGAGGGCCCCGCCGGAGTAGACGTTGTCCCGGAAGATCCCGAGCTTGCCCGACTCAGGCACCTTCGGTGCGGCGGGCGGGCCGTCCGCCGCGCGGACCCGCGAGTCGCCCTCGTAGGCGGTGCGGACCTGCGGGTCGAGCGCGACGCCGTACTTCTCCGCGCCGTACAGCGCCTGGTACCAGGTGGCGTGTCCCTCGTTGAGCCAGAGGTCCGACCAGGCCGCGGGGGTGACGCTGTCGCCGAACCACTGGTGGGCGAGCTCGTGGACCATCAGCGGGGCGGCCGCCGCCTCGGGGGCGAGCAGGACGCGGCGCTCGAAGAGCGAGAGAGTCTGGGTCTCCAGCTCGAAGCCGGTGCTGGTGTCGGCGCTGAGGATCCCGTACGTCTCGAACGGGTAGGGGCCGACCTGGGCCTCCATCCAGGCGATCTGCCCGGGGGTCATCGCCAGCCGGGCCTCCAGCCGGTCGCGGTCGGCGATCCCCACCACGTCGCGCAGCGCCAGCCCGTGCGGACCGGCGCGGTGCAGTACGGCGGAGCGGCCGACGGAGACCTGGGCCAGCTCGGTGGCCATCGGGTTCGCGGGACGGTAGGTCCAGGTGAGCGCGGATGCGGGCGCGGGCGCCTGGACGGCGTCGGGGACGCCGTTGGTGACCACCGTCAGGCCCTTGGGGGCCGTGATGTGGAAGGTGAAGGCGGCCTTGTCCGAGGGGTGGTCGTTGCAGGGGAAGACGCGGTGCGCGGCGTCCGCCTGGTTGGCCATCGCCAGGCCGTCGGCGGTCCGTACCCAGCCGCTGTCCGCCGTGCGCGGATCACTGGTGTGCGCGACGGTGATCCGCAGCTCGCCGCCCGCCGGTACCGGCTCCTCGGGGGTGACGACCAGCTCCTCGCGCTCCCGGCTGTAGGCCGCCGCATGCCCGTTGACCCGCACCGACGAAACCGTTCCCCCGGCGAAGTCCAGATGGAAGCCGGTCAGCGGCGCCAGCGCGCGGGCCCGGATGCGGGTGACGGCGTCCAGGGGCCGGTCCCGGCCGTGGTAGTCGAAGGAGAGGTCGTAGGCCGCCACGTCGTAACCGGGATTGCCGAGATCGGGATAGAGCCGGTCGCCGAGCCCTGACACCGGTACGACGGGGTCGCCGGGCAGCTCCGCCGCGGTCAGGGTCAGTACGGCGGCGAAGGCCGCCAGCACGGCGCCGCTGCGCGGCGTGAAGGGGATCATGCGCTACCGCTATCAGGGGGCGGCGCCGCGGAACGCGCGACGCGCAGCGGCACACCCGATCGGCCCCGGTCCACCGCGCCGGTTGGCCGGACCCGATCGGAAAGGGACCGGACCCGACTGCTCCCGCCCGTTTACCGCCGCGCGGCGGCGATCATCCGCTGGGCCCGGTAGACGTCGTACACGCCGGCCACCGACCGCATGGCGCGCATCAGCCCCGGCAGGGCCTCCGCGTCGGGCAGCTCGACGGTGTACGTGTGGCGCACCCGGTGTTCCTGCGGGGGTTCGACGGAGGCGGAGACGATGCCCACGCCCTGGCCCGCGATGGCCTCGGTGAGATCGGCGAGCAGCCGCGGCCGGCCGAGCGCCTCGGCCAGCAGGGTGGCGCGGAAGCCGGCTCCGGCGGGGCGGCCGCCGCGCCACCGGACGGGAACGGGCTGCCGCCCCGAACCGGTCATCCGGAATGCCGTCGGACACTCCTCGCGGTGCACCGCGACCGTGCCGCCGCGGATGACGAAGCCGGTGACCTCGTCGGGCGGTACCGGCGTACAACAGCGCGCCAGGCGGACCGCGGCGCCCGCCAGGTCGGTGACGGCGACCGGTTCGTCGTCGGCCGCGGGGTCCACGCTGTGCGCGGGTCGTTCCGCGCGGGCCGCGGGCTCCTCGTCGGCGGGCGGCACCGGGTGGAGTTCCAGCCAGCGGGTGACGGCGATGCGCGCCGCGGGGGTGCGGACGTGCTCCAGCCAGTCGGCGGACGGTCCCGAGGCGCCGGACTCGTCCAGCAGGATCTGCACGATGTCGCCGTCCCGCAGTTTGCTGCGCAGCGGTGCGAGGCGGCCGTTGACGCGGGCGCCGACGCAGGAGTGGCCGGCCTCGCCGTGCAGCGCGTAGGCGGCGTCCACGCAGGTGGCTCCGGCGGGCAGCCGGATGGTGCCGGTGGTGTCCCCGCCGTGCGCGGAGAAGACGGTGACCTCGCGATCCTGGGCGAGATCGGCACGCAGGGCTTTCCAGAAGGTGTCGGGGTCGGGGGCGTCGCGCTGCCATTCGAGCAGGCGCGACAGCCAGCCCGGCTGGGTGGGGTCGACGCGTTCGCCGTCGGCGGCCTGCGGGGGCTCGTCGACGGCGTGCGGATTGCCCAGCGCGATGACCCCGGCCTCGGCGACCCGGTGCATCCGCCGGGTGCGGACCAGGACTTCGGCGATCCGGCCCTCCTCGTCGGCGACGGCGGTGTGCAGCGACTGGTACAGGTTGAACTTGGGGGCCGCGATGAAGTCCTTGAACTCCGCGATCACCGGGATGAAGCAGGTGTGCAGCTCACCGAGGACGGCGTAGCAGTCGGCGTCCTCCGCGACGATCACCAGCAGCCGACCGAACTCGCAGCCGCCGAGCTCGTCGGCGCCGCGCTTGAGCAGCACGCGGTGCACGGATACGGCGTGCCGCGGCCGGATGGCGACCTCGGCGGCGATCCCGGCCTCGCGCAGCACGGCCCGAACGGCGTCGGCGACGGCCGCCAGCGGGTCCGGGCGGGCGGCGTTGGCGAGGATCATCGCGCGGGTGCGGGCGTGCTCCTCGGGGTGGAGGATGGCGAAGACCAGGTCCTCCAGTTCGCTCTTGAGGGCCTGCACCCCCAGCCGTTCCGCCAGCGGGATGAGCACGTCCCGGGTGACTTTGGCGATCCGCGCCTGCTTGTCCGGGCGCATCACCCCGAGGGTGCGCATGTTGTGCAGCCGGTCGGCGAGTTTGATCGACATGACACGTACGTCGCTGCCGGTGGCGACGAGCATCTTGCGGAAGGTCTCGGGCTCGGCGGCGGCGCCGTAGTCGACCCGTTCGAGCTTGGTGACGCCGTCGACGAGGTAGCAGACCTCCTCGCCGAACTCCTCCCGCACCTGATCGAGCGTCACCTCGGTGTCCTCGACGGTGTCGTGCAGCAGAGAGGCCGTCAGGGTCGTTGTCTCGGCGCCGAGTTCGGCGAGGATCAGCGTCACGGCGAGCGGGTGCGTGATGTACGGCTCGCCGCTCTTGCGCATCTGGCCGCGGTGCGAGGACTCGGCGAGCAGGTACGCCCGGCGCAGTGTCTCGATGCCGGCGGCGCCGACGCCGGGATGGCGGAGCCGGTGCACTTTGGCGAGGTGCTCGATGGCGTCCGGCACCCGCTGGCCGCGGCCGCCGGCGGGCAGGCCCCACTCCCGGCCGCCCGGGCCGAGCAGCGCCGCCCGGCCGAGCCTGCGCAGGTCGATGCGGCGCAGTCGGCGCCTGCGGCCCTCGTCGTCGGGGACGGGGGCGGCATCCACTGCGTTGTCCGCGCTCATCGGGCACCTCCGGCAGCGTCACCCGGCGGCGGGCGCACTCCACGGAGAATGGGGGCCGCGCCGGTGCTTGATGCTACCGAGCCGACCACGTGCGACGGCCACGCTCTCGTCGAGAGTGATCGCCATCACCCGTTCGAGGGAACAAGTGCGGGAAACGAGTAGGGAGGGCCGGTTCGAAATGGTCGCGGGGAGTCCGATTCCCGGCAGGGTTTCGGACGCTGTCGGTCCGTCAGGCGGACGGAGCGTCAAGCGACGGAGTGTCAAGCCACGCCCCGTCGACGACGCCCTCGGCGACGATGACGGCGGGCCCGGTCATCTCGATCTCGCCGTCGGCGCGCTCGGTGATCACCAGGCGGCCGCCGGGGACGTCCACGGTGTAGGTGACGGATCGTCCGGTGACGGCCGGGTCGGCGCCGTCGCGGCGGGCGGCGGCGACCATGACGGCGCAGGCGCCGGTGCCGCAGGAGCGTGTCTCGCCCGAGCCCCGCTCGTGGACGCGCATCGCGACGTGGCGCTCACCGCGGTCGACGACGAACTCCGCGTTCACTCCCGTCGGGTACGCCGAGGCGGGGGTGACGGTGGGCGCCGCGTACAGGTTCCCCGCGTCCTCCAGACTGTCGACGAACGCGACGGCGTGCGGATTGCCCATGTTCACGTTGCGCGCGGGCCAGCCGCGGCCGTCCACGGCCACGGTCACCTGCCCCTCGGGCAGCGCGGCGCGGCCCATGCCGACGGTGATCTCGCCCAGGGTGCCGTCCGGGTCCGTCTTGGCGATGTGCACCCGGCGGACGCCCGCCCCGGGTGGCCACGGCCAGGTCGCCGGCACCGGTCAGCCCGGCGCGCTGCAGGTACCGGGCGAAGACGCGGACGCCGTTGCCGCACATCTCGGCGATGCTGCCGTCGCTGTTGCGGTAGTCCATGAACCACTCGGCCTCGCCGGCCATGCCGGCGGCCTCCGGATGGGCGGCCGAGCGCACGACCCGCAGCAAGCCGTCACCACCGATGCCCGCCCGGCGGTCGCACAGCCGCGCGACGGCCGCCGCGGACAGCTCGACGCGGCCGTCCGCGTCGGGGACGATCACGAAATCGTTCTCGGTGCCGTGGCCCTTGAGGAAGGACAGGCCCTGCTGCGTGGTGGTCACAGGGACAAGCCTAAGGCCACGGGGGCGGAACGCTCAGCCGGCGGGAACTCAGCGCAGGCGGGCCACGCGCCAGATGGCGAGGACCGCCAGCAGTGCGCTGATCAGCGTGTACGCGACGATGTAGCGCCAGTCGGCGCGGCGGCCGGAGCCGCGGACGGGCAGTCCCGGCCAGGTGTAGCCGACCCGGCGGGCGGCCATGATGCCCCAGCCCGCGGAGCAGCAGCTCAGCAGCAGGCCGAGCATGGCCACGACCGCGCCGCCGTCGCCGAACTCGAAGGCGAGCGGGAAGGCGAACATCAAGGAGCCGCCGACGCCCAGGGCGACGATCGGGGCGAGCTGCCAGATCCGCAGCCGCCGCTGCGGCCGCAGCTCCACCGGAACGAGTTCGGGCTCGATCAGCGCCTCGGGGTCGATGAGCGCCCCGGGTTCGATCAGCGCGTCCGTTCCGAGCCGCGCCTCGATCCCGGCAGGGCGGTCGGGAGAGGAGTTCTGGGGACCGGCTTCCATCGCCACGCGCCCTCCCCCATCTCCGACGCCCGTAACTCGATGCTCGATGATGGCACGCCCGCGTGGCCGCCTCGTCACGCCGAGGCGTCCCGATGCCATCACGTGATCAGGCTGTAACCGCAGCCTCGACCAACGTCAGCGCCTGATCGGTGAGTTCCGGACCCCGCGCGGAGAGCCAGTGCACCCGCTGATCGCGGCGGAACCAGGAGTCCTGGCGCCGGGCGAAGCGCTTGGTGGCCCGGACGGTCTCGGCGCGTGCCTCCTCGTCGGTGCAGTCCCCCACCAGCGCGGCCAGTACCTGCTGGTAGCCCAGCGCCCGCGAGGCGGTGCGGCCCTCCCGCAACCCGGCCTCTTCCAGCTCGCGCACCTCGTCCACCAGCCCCGCGTCCCACATGCGGTCGACACGCAGCGCGATGCGCTCGTCGAGCTCGGGCCGCGGCACGTCGACGCCGATCTGGACGGTGCCGTAGATGGAGTCGGGGCCCGGCAGATTGGCCGTGAACGGCCGCCCGGTGATCTCCACCACTTCCAGCGCCCGGACGATCCGCCGGCCGTTGCTCGGCAGGATCGCCCGGCCCGCCTCGGGGTCGACCGCGGCCAGCCGCGCGTGCAGCGCCGCGGGGCCCCGCTCGGCGAGCTCCGCCTCCAACCGGGCCCGGACGGCTGCGTCGGTGCCGGGGAACTCCAGCGCGTCGATGGCGCCGCGCACGTACAGCCCGGAGCCGCCGACCAGCACCGGTGTCCGCCCGGCCGCGTGCAGCCGGTCGATCTCGGCGCGGGCGAGCCGCTGGTACTCGGCGACGCTCGCGGCCTCGGTGACGTCCCAGATGTCCAGCAGGTGGTGCGGCACGCCGCGGCGCTCGTCGGTGGCCAGTTTGGCGGTGCCGATGTCCATGCCCCGGTAGAGCTGCATGGAGTCGGCGTTGACGACCTCACCGTCCAGGGCCTGGGCCAGGGCCACGCCGAGGTCGGACTTGCCGGCGGCGGTGGGGCCGACGACGGCGATGACGAGATCTTTGCTCGGAAGTACGGGGGGTGACTCCCCGGGAGTGTGCAGCACGGGTCCATTCTCCCAAACCCGCGGGTGTCCCACGATCGAGGGACGTGACGCGGGGTCGCCGTGCTCGTTGCCTCTGGAGAGATTCCGCAGGCCGGATTCCGCGTTCTGCGGACCGGCCGGACCCGAGCGGTGCAACGACGCGCCCCGGGCAACGCGGTATGTCGACCTCACGAGCATGGTCTGGAGTAGAAATGGGCGTTTTCGGATGGTTTCGGCGTCAGTCGGCCGACCCGGCAACCGAAGCGGCGGAGGCCGTCACCCTGACGGCGGAGCCGGAGGACGCCGAGGCGGTCGCCGAGCCCGTCGAGGCGGAGCGGGACGCGCGGGCGGACGGAGCCGCGGAGACGGACGCGGAAGCGGAGCCGGCGGCCGAGCCCGTCGGCATCCCGAAGCAGCAGTCCACGGCGGACGCCGCCGACAGCGAGGCCGGTGAGGGCGCCCGCGCATAGCCGTACACCGGCCCACACCGGCGGCGGGAGGCCGCGGGCGCTCCGGCCCCGCGGCCCTCCACCGTCGGCGCCGCCCTTACGTGGCGGCGACTACGTCCACGTGGCGACGAAGTAGCCGACGCCGTACGGCGCGTCCTCGTAGAGCAGCTGCCCGGCCAGGCCCGCGCCGCGCGCGGCGCCCGCGAGGACCTGCCAGGTGGCCCGTCCCGCGACCTGGAGCTCCTGCGCCAGCTCCGCGTCCAAGGCGGCCAGCGCCTGCGTGTCGGCGGCGGCCAGCGCGGCGGCGACCGAGGCGTCGAAGGGTTCCGCCCGCTCGTCCAGATAGCCGGGGGCCTTGAGGGTGCGGCAGGCGCTGCCGTCGCCCATCACCAGCAGCGCGACCCGGTCCGCCGCGGTCGCGATCATGGCTCCGGTGGCCGCGCAGCGGTCCTGTTCGAGCGGCTCGCCCACGCCCAGGCCCTCCAGCGGAGCGGCGGCCCAGCCGCGCAGCAGCCAGGCGGCGACGGCCAACGAGGGCGGCAGCGCACGGTCGGCCCCGACGTCCTCCGGCGGAGCCGCGGACCCTGAACCGAGGCGCACGTCCAGGTCCACGCCGAACTCCCGGAACGAACCCCGCGCGCCCTCGTGGTGCCGCCCCCTGCCGGGCTGCTCCGCAGGACCGATCACCACCAGCCGGTCGGGCCGGGACGCCGCGAGCACCCCGATCGCGTCGGCGCACGCGGCGCGCAGCGTATCCAGTTCGACGGCGGCGCCGGCCGCGACCTCGGGTACGAGCAGCGGGGCGGACGGGCAGACTGCGGCGGCAACGAGCATGCCCGCAGCCTAACGGGGACGATCACCGTTCCGTCGGATCGCGCCAACCCGTTCCGGCGCGGCCCCCTCAGAGCCCGCAGCCGCTCTCCACCACGGGCGACGGCGCCGGAGCGCCGATCGTCGGCAGTCCGAGCATCACGCCGGCCGGCGCCTTGGGGGCGGCGTTGCGCAGCTCCCACGCGTCGCCGGCGCGGGTGCGCCGCACGGAGAGCGCGGGGCGCTCGGCGAGCAGGTGGTGCGGGGCCGCGTAGGTGATCTCCACCGTGGCCATGTCGCCGGGGCGCGGGTCGGTGCCGGCCGGCTTCTCGAAGTGCACCAGGCGGCTGTCGGGCGCGCGGCCCGACAGGCGCTGCGTGGCCTTGTCCTTGCGGCCCTCGCCCTCGGCGACCAGGACTTCCAGCGTGCGGCCGATCTGCTTCGTGTTCTCCTCCCAGGAGATCTGCTCCTGGAGCGCGGACAGCCGCATGTAGCGCTCCTGGACGACCTCCTTGGGGATCTGCCCGTCCATGTCGGCGGCAGGGGTCCCGGGGCGCTTGGAGTACTGGAAGGTGAACGCCTGCGCGAAGCGCGCCTCGCGCACCACGTGCATCGTCTGCTCGAAGTCCTCCTCGGTCTCGCCGGGGAAGCCCACGATGACGTCGGTGGAGATGGCGGCGTCCGGCATGGCCGCGCGCACCTTCTCGATGATGCCGAGGTACCGGTCCTGCCGGTACGAGCGGCGCATCGCCTTGAGGACGGTGTCGGAGCCGGACTGCAGCGGCATGTGCAGCTGGTGCATCACGTTCGGTGTCTCGGCCATCGCGGCGATCACGTCGTCGGTGAAGTCGCGCGGGTGCGGGGAGGTGAAGCGCACCCGCTCCAGGCCCTCGATCTGCCCGGTGGCCCGCAGCAGCTTGGAGAACGCCTCGCGGTCGCCCATGCCCGAGCCGTAGGCGTTCACGTTCTGACCGAGCAGGGTGATCTCGACGACGCCCTCGGCGACCAGCGCCTCCACCTCGGCGAGGATGTCGCCGGGCCGCCGGTCCTCCTCCTTGCCGCGCAGCGCGGGCACGATGCAGAAGGTGCAGGTGTTGTTGCAGCCGACCGAGACCGAGACCCACGCGGCGTAGGCGGACTCGCGGCGGGACGGCAGCGTGGAGGGGAACGCCTCCAGCGACTCGGCGATCTCGACCTGCGCCTCTTCGGCGATCCTGGCGCGCTCCAGCAGCACCGGCAGCCGGCCGATGTTGTGGGTGCCGAAGACCACGTCGACCCAGGGGGCCCGCTTCACGATGGTGTCGCGGTCCTTCTGCGCGAGACAGCCGCCGACCGCGATCTGCATGCCCGGCCGGGCCGCCTTCTGCGGGGCGAGCTGGCCGAGGTTGCCGTAGAGCCGGTTGTCGGCGTTCTCCCGCACCGCGCAGGTGTTGAAGACGACGACATCCGCCCCGTCCGCCCCCTTGGGCGCGCGGACGTAGCCCGCGCCCTCCAGCAGGCCGGACAGCCGCTCCGAATCGTGCACGTTCATCTGGCACCCGTAGGTGCGGACCTCGTATGTCTTCAAACCAGCCACCTCACCGCTCACCCGACCAGGGTACGGGGGCCGCAGGGGTACCGGGAGCCGCGGGCGGGCCCCGCCCCTCGCGGCCCTCCCGCCCCTCGGACCCCACCGGGGCGCGCCGCGCGGGACGGGCCGGCGGGGGCGGCCCTACCCAGGGCGGCGCCCGCCTGGCAGGATCCGGACCATGAACGTCCCCCACCTCGGCAGACGCCGCGCGCTGCAGTCGGTCCTCGCGGCCGCCGCCGCCCTCGCGCTGCTCCTGTGGTGGCTGCTGCCGTCCCGCGGCCCGTCGTATCCGAAGGAGCCGGTCTCGTTCTCCACCGGAGTGGCCGCCGGGGTGTACGAGACCTACGGGAAGATGCTCAAGGCCGACCTGCGAGAGCAGCTGCCCGGGGTGGCGGTGAACCTCCTGCAGTCGCAGGGCTCGGTCGACAACGTCCAGCGCGTCGCCTCGGGGAAGGCGGACTTCACCATCGCCGCCGCCGACGCGGTCGCCGACTACCAGGGTCCCGGCAAGGACGGGCTGCGCGCCTGCGCGCGGCTGTACGACGACTACATGCAGCTCATCGTCCCCAGGGACTCGGCGATCGGCTCCGCCCGCGACCTGCGCGGCAAGCGCGTCGGCGTGGGCCAGGCGGCCTCCGGGGTCAACCTCATAACCCGCCGGCTCCTGGAAGCCGCCGGGCTCGACCCGGCCAAGGACCTCACGGCGGTGCCGGTCGGCATCGACAGGGCGCCCGGGATGCTCAAGGCGGGCGAGCTGGACGCGTTCTTCTGGTCCGGCGGCCTGCCGACCAACACCGTGACCAACCTGGCCGCCTCCAGCAACGTCAAGCTCGTCCAGCTCGGCGACCTGGTGGACAGGCTGCACTCCAAGGGCGACCCGGCGGGTTACTACCGGCAGGCGGTGATGCCCGCCGACGCCTATCCGACGATGCAGCACGGCACGGCCGTCACGACCATCGCCGTCGCCAACCTGCTGGTAACCACCGACCGGGCGGACACCGGGCTCGTCGAACGGCTCACCCGCGCGGTCATCGACAGCCGCGACGAGATCGGCAACAAGGTCCACGCCGCGCAGTTGGTGGACCTGCGCACCGCCGTCTTCACCGACCCGCTGCCCCTGCACGAAGGCGCCAGGCGCTACTACCGGTCGGTGAAACCGTAGGCCAGTTCCCGGCACGCACATGCTGAGGCCCTAATCTCTACGCATGCGTAATGGGGGTACACCAGACGGCGGGCCCCACACTCTCGTCGACGGCCGGTACCAGCTGCAGCGCCCGCTGGGCCGTGGCGGTATGGGCGTGGTGTGGGAGGCGTACGACAACCGGCTCGGGCGCCAGGTCGCGGTGAAGGAGTTGCTGTTCCGGGGCGCGGTGGATCCCGACACCCAGGCCCAGTGGGTGGAGCGGGCGCGCCGCGAGGCGCGGGCCATCGCCCGGATCGGGCACGAGCACGTCGTGGCGGTGCACGACGTGATCGAGGCCGACGGCCAGGTCTGGATCGTGATGGAGCAGGTCAATCCGCGCTCGCTCGCCGACCAGTTGCAGGAACGCGGCCGGCTGGCCGCGCTGCAGACGGCCAGGATCGGCCTCGAGGTGCTGCGCGGGCTGCGGGCGGTGCACGCGGCGGGGGTGCTGCACCGGGACGTGAAGCCGCACAACATCCTGTTCCGCCGCGACGGGCGCGCGGTGCTGATGGACTTCGGCATCGCGACCTTCGAGGGCGCGGCCCAGGTGACCCGGCTGCACGAACTCGTCGGCACCCCGCGGTACCTGGCACCCGAGGCTGTGTACCCCGCAAGGCCGCTCGCCGCGCGAGGCCACGCCCGCGGCCGATCTGTGGTCGCTCGGCGTGACGCTCTACGAGACGGTCGAGGGACGCGCGCCCTTCCGCGGGCCGACCCCGTACGAAGTACTGGAGGCGGTGCGCGAGGAGGAGCCGCCGCCGATGACGTACTGCGGGCCGCTGCGGCCGCTCATCGACGGCCTGCTGGTGAAGGACCCGCTGGCGCGGCTGACGGCCCAGCGGGCCGAGCAGCTGCTGCAGCACGTGGCACAGGAGACCCCGCAGTACGCGACGTCGTTCTACCCGGAGGACGGCCATTCACCGGTCGGGGAGTTCCCGTTGGCGGACGGTGACGGCGTCGCCGGTGGCGCCGGCACGGGGCCGCTGGGACCGCCCGATCCGCCGGCCGGCCCGACGGTTCCACCCGATGCGGCAGGTTCGGCCGGCGCCGACCCGGTCGTCCCGTCCCGCGGCCTCGCCGCCCGGCTCCGCGGCCCGCGCGCCTGGGCGGCGGCCGCGGTCGCGCTGGTGGTGCTGATGACGGCCGGCTGGTTCGCCGTGGACCGCTTCACCACGACCGCGGGCCCGTCCCTCAACAGCTCCGAGACCCTGCGGGCGGCCCGGGAGCGCGGCTACCTGCTGGTCGGCGTGAAGGGGGACCAGCCGGGCCTCAGCGAGCGTGCGGCGCAGGCTCCCGGCGGTTTCCGCGGATTCGACATCGACATCGCGCGGGCGGTGGCGAAGCACCTGGGCTTCGACACGGTGCGGTTCGAGGTGGTCAACACCCAGAGCCGCGAGTACCGGCTCAGCACCGGGCAGGTCGACCTGATAGTCGCCAGCTACTCGATCACCCAGGAGCGCAAGGCCTCGGTGGACTTCGCCGGCCCGTACTACGTGGCCGGGCAGGACTTCCTCGTGCCCGCCCGGTCGACCCGTGTGAACGGCGTAGCGGACCTGGACGGCCACAAGGTCTGCACCGTGCAGGGCTCCACGCCGGAGGCGCGGCTGCGCACCGAGTACCCGCGGATACTGCTGGAACCGCGCGCCTCGTACGGGTTGTGCGTCACCGACCTGCTGGCCGGCACGGTGGACGCGGTCTCCACCGACGACGTCATCCTGGCGGGCTACCGGGCCCAGCACCCGGCCGAACTGCGCCTGCTCGGAGCCCCGTTCGGCAGGGAGCAGTACGGCGTGGGCCTGCGCCGGGGCGAGCCGGCGTTGCGCGGGGCGGTGTGCGACGCCATAAGGGACGAGATCAGCTCGGGCCACTGGAAGTCCTCGTACACCGCGTACCTCAAACCGCTCGCTCCCAAGGAGCTGGCGGACCAGCTGCCCCCCGACCAGACGGAGTGCGGGTAGGGGCCCCTACGAGGTCGAGCGCGGCACCGTGAGGGTCACCGCGAGCCCGGTGGGCTCGTTCGCCGCGAAGGAGAGCCGGCCGCCGCTCTGGGCCAGCAGGACGCGGGCGATGGACAGACCGAGCCCTGAGCCGTCGATGTTCTGGTGGCGGGGGCTGCGCCAGAAGCGGTCGCCGATCCGCGCCAGCTCCTCCTCCGTCAGGCCGGGCCCGCCGTCGGAGACGGTGACGGTCACCTCGTCGTCCTCCCCCGCGACCAGCACCCGGACGTGTCCGCCGCGCGGCGTGAACTTCAGCGCGTTGTCGATGACGGCGTCCAGCGCGCTGGACAGCGCGATCGGATCGGACCAGCCGGTGACCGCGGTCTTGCCCGCGTACTCCAGGACGACGCCCTCGCGCGCGCCGACCGGCCGCCAGGCGCCGAGGCGCTCGCCGACCAGTGCGGCGATGTCGGTGAGGGCGAGGTCGGCGTCCGCGTGCTCCGCCAGTGCCAGCCCGAGCAGATCGTCCAGCACCTGGGCGAGCCGTCTGCCCTCGTCCTGGACGGAGGCCACCTCCTGGTTGCCCTCGGGGAGTTCGAAGCCGAGCAGCTCGATCCGCAGCATGAGCGCGGCCAGCGGGTTGCGCAGCTGGTGGGAGGCGTCGGCGACGAAGGCCCGCTGCTGTTCGAGGACCTGCTCGACGTTGTCGGCCATCTCGTTGAACGAGCGCGACAGCCGCCGCAGTTCGGGCGGCCCGCCGGCCGCCGCGACCCGGGACTTCATCCGGCCGGTCGCGATGTCGTGCGTGACGCGGTCCAGGATCGCGACCGGTCGCAGCACCCAGCCGGTGAGCCGGAACGCGAACAGCACGGCGATGGCCATCGCGGCCAGCTCACCGGCACCGAGCAGCAACCAGCCGTGCAGGATGCGTGAACGCAGCGCCCCGGTGGGCGATTCGGTGAGCACGACGGCGACGACGTCCCCGTCGCGGATGATCGGTGAGGCGACGGCCAGAGTGCGGCGCTGCCAGGGCCACACCTGCTCCGGGTCGTGGCTGCGGCGGCCGGCCAGTGCCGCGCTGTAGGCGGCGTTCGCCTCCCCCTCCGCGGGGAGCCGCCAGTCCGCGGGCGCCACACCCATCGCGGTGCCGTCACGGTAGAAGACCCCGACGCGGATGCCGTACAACTCCTCGTACCGGCTGAGTTCCGAGCGCAGCGCGTGCAGCCGTTCGTCGTCACCCACGGCGCTCGCGGACCGCGGGTTCCTGGCGGTGACGAACTGGGCGAGCGACGCGAAGCGGGCGGTGTCGTCGATGCGGTCGACGACCACGCGCTGCTGCTGCGCGGCGGCCATGCTGGCGGCCAGCGGAAACCCCAGGGCCAGCAGGACGCCCGCCATCAACGCGAGCAGCAGGGGGAGAAGACGCGAACTCAACGGCGGGGTCCTGGGTCTCAGACGGCTGGGACGACGAGCCGGTAACCGACCCCGCGCACCGTCTCGATCAGGGACGGCATCCGCAGCTTGGAGCGCAGCGAGGCGACGTGCACCTCCAGGGTGCGCCCCGTCCCCTCCCAGCTGGTGCGCCACACCTCGCTGATGATCTGCTCGCGGCGGAAGACCACCCCGGGCCGCTGCGCGAGCAGGGCCAGCAGGTCGAACTCCTTGCGGGTGAGCGCGATCGGCTCGCCGCTCACCATAACGCGGCGGGTGGGCAGTTCGATGTCGACCGGGCCGAGCCGCAGACTGCCGGACGGCGGCCGTTCGTCGGCGCCCGCACCGCCCGCGGATCCGGGGGCGGCGGACTCCGCGCCGGGCCGCAGCGGAGGCCGGCGGCCGACCGCGTGGATCCGGGCGAGCAGCTCACCGGTGTCGTACGGCTTGACGACGTAGTCGTCGGCGCCGAGGTTCAGGCCGTGGATACGCGACCGCACGTCGGAGCGCGCGGTGACCATGATGACGGGGGTCGAGGTGCGCCGGCGGATCCGGCTGCACACCTCGAATCCGTCCTGGTCGGGCAGGCCGAGGTCGAGCAGTACACACCCATAGGACGGTCCCTGGGCGGGCAGCAGCGCGCGCAGGGCCTCCTCGCCGCTGCGGGCATGGGTGACGTCGAAACCGTGCTTCGCGAGCACGGCCGACAGTGCGGCGGCGACCCGGTCGTCGTCCTCCACCAGCAGCAATCTCATCGGTTCACCCTCCTTTCCCACATCAGCGATCGTCCCGTCACCGGTCGGACACCCGCCGTCGGCCGGCGCCCGGTACCTACCCGGAATACAGACCGACCGGCGAGGGGCGCGTCAAGGGGGCACCGGTACCTGCCGCGGACTGTTATCCAGCCGGTACGCACGACAACGCAGGGCGCACCGGTCGTGGCGGAGAGTATCCGAATCGTGATGCTCAAGTTCAGCTCAGATGTAATGACGCTCGTCATCATGCATCACTAGGGTCTGCCGAACCGACGAGGATGGAGCACAGGCCGATGAGCGGAGTCTCAGTGACCAAGGACGCCGCACCGGCGACCGAGGACCTGGTCGTACTGGGTGGCGTGAACAAGCACTTCGGCGCCCTGCACGTGCTCCAGGACATCGACCTGACGATCACCCGCGGTGAGGTCGTGGTCGTCATCGGTCCTTCGGGGTCCGGCAAGTCCACGCTGTGCCGCACCATCAACCGGCTGGAGACGATCGATTCGGGCTCCATCACGGTGGACGGGAAGCCGCTGCCGCAGGAAGGCCGTGAGCTGGCCCGCCTCCGCGCCGATGTGGGCATGGTCTTCCAGTCCTTCAACCTCTTCGCGCACAAGACCGTTCTGCAGAACGTGATGCTCGGACAGGTCAAGGTCCGCAAGACCGACAAGAAGGCCGCGGAGGACCGGGCCCGGCAGCTGTTGGACCGGGTCGGCGTGGGCGTCCAGGCGGACAAGTACCCGGCACAGCTCTCCGGCGGCCAGCAGCAGCGGGTGGCGATCGCCCGCGCGCTGGCCATGGATCCCAAGGTCATGCTCTTCGACGAACCCACCTCCGCGCTCGACCCGGAGATGATCAACGAGGTGCTGGAAGTCATGCAGCAGCTCGCCCGGGACGGCATGACCATGATCGTCGTCACGCACGAGATGGGCTTCGCCCGCTCCGCCGCCAACCGGGTCGTCTTCATGGCCGACGGGCGGATCGTCGAGGAAGCGACGCCGGAGCAGTTCTTCAGCAACCCGCGCAGCGACCGCGCCAAGGACTTCCTCTCGAAGATCCTGCACCACTGACCTCGCCCGACGGCCGGCCGGGCGCCGCCGCGCGCGGCCGGTCCCGCACCACCCGCAGCCGCCCGATGGCTGGAACCGACGCTGCACGCCTGACGCTTCACGCCTGACGCATGACGCATGACGATGCACTGACGACTGACGACTGACGACGCAAGGGATGGCCCCATGAATATCCGTAAATCCGCCGCCGCCGGGCTCGTCGTCCTGGCGCTGACCGCGACCGCGACCGCCTGTGGCGGCAAGGACGGCTCGCCGACCGCACCTGGCGCCAAGGCCACCACCGGCGCCGACGCCCCCAAGCTGCCGACGTACGCGCCGAAGACGGGCGTCACGCTCGACTCCGCCGTACTGAAGAAGGCACAGCAGCGCGGCAAGCTGGTCATCGGCGTCAAGTCCGACCAGCCGTTCCTGGGCTTCCAGCCGCCCGGCACCAACGACCGCAACGGCTTCGACATCGAGATCGCCAAGATGGTCGCCGCCGACCTGGGCTTCGGTCCCGACAAGATCGAGTGGAAGACCTTCGACTCCAGCCTGCGCGTGCCGGCGATCAAGAAGGGCGACGCGGACTACTACGTCGGCACCTTCACGATCAACGATGCCCGCAAGAAGGACATCTCCTTCGCCGGCCCGTACTACATCGCCGGCCAGGACCTGCTGGTGGCCAAGAGCAACACCGACATCACCGGCCCGGACAGCGTCAAGGGCAAGAAGGTCTGCAGCATCACCGGCTCCACGCCGCTCGAGCGGATCAAGGACCCGAAGTACGGCGCCGTCGTCAACGCGCTCGGCAAGTACTCGGACTGTGTGCAGCAGCTCCAGACCGGCCAGGTCGACGCGGTCACCACGGACGACGCGATCCTCAAGGGCTACGCCGCGCAGGCGCCCGGCAAGTTCCGGGTCGTCGGCAAGACGTTCTCCCAGGAGCCCTACGGCATCGGCCTCGCGCACGACGACAAGGTGCTGCGCGACGCGATCAGCGACGCCCTGAAGGCGCACCAGGACAACGGCGACTACAAGAAGGCCTACGACGCGACGCTGGGCCTGTCCGGCGCTCCGTACACCGCGCCGCCGGCCCTCGACCGCTACTGATCCCGCAGGCCGCCGGCCGGCCCGCCCGTCACCGTCGTTCCGCGACGTCCGCGGGTGGCCGGCCGGCGGGCCGCAACGCCCTCGTGAGGCCTACCTCGATGCTGCTTCCCGCCGGGGCGCGACCCGTCGTACCCCCCGCACGCCCTGGACCGACGATGCCCTCCTGGCCTTCCGTGCCTTCCTGCCAGACCCCGGCGAACCGGCGAGGTGAACCGCGATGAACGTGCTCCTCGACAATTTCGCCCTGTTCCGCCAGGGGTTCTTCGGGACGCTGTCGCTCACTGGCGCCAGCGCGGTGCTCGCCCTGCTGCTCGGGGTGCTCATCGCCGCGTTCCGGGTCTCGCCGGTGCCTCCGCTGCGGGCGTTCGGCACGCTGTGGGTGACGCTGCTGCGCAACACCCCGCTGACCCTGCTGTTCCTCGTGGCCACCTTCATCGTGCCCGAGGTCCTCACGACCGGCCTCAGCTCGTACCAGCTGGCGGTGCTCGCGCTCGGCTTCTACACCTCGGCGTTCGTCTGCGAGGCGGTGCGCTCCGGCGTCAACACCGTGCCGCTCGGACAGGCCGAGGCCGCGCGCAGCATCGGTATGACGTTCAGCCAGATCCTGCGGCTGATCATCCTCCCGCAGGCGGCCCGTACGGTCATCGCGCCGGTCGGCAGCCTCATGATCGCGCTCACCAAGAACTCGGCGATCGCGGGCGCGTTCAGCGTCACCGAGCTGTTCTCCACACAGAAGCTCCTGAGTGACGAGGGCCTCAACCTCACCGTGATCTTCGTCTGGATCGCCCTCGCGTACCTGATCATCACCTTTGCGATCAGCGGCCTGTTCCGGCTGCTCGAGAACCGGCTGGCGGTGGCCCGATGACGGCGAGTGTCCTGTACGACGCCCCGGGACCCCGGACGAGGCTCCGCAACCGGATCTACACGGTCCTCGGCAGCCTCGCGCTCGCCGGACTGCTGGTCTACCTGGCCGTACGGTTGGAATCCAAGGGTGAGTTCAAGTCCTACATGTGGGACCTGTTCCAGTACTCCGGGGTCCAGCAGCAGATCACGGACGGCGTGGTCGCCACCCTCAAGGCGTTCGCGCTGGCGGCGGTCTTCTCGCTCCTGCTGGCCACCGTCTTCGCCGCCGGACGGCTCTCGGAGCACGACGCGGTCCGGGTGATCGCCACGGCGGCCGTGGAGTTCTTCCGCGCCCTGCCCCTGATCATCATGATCTACCTGCTGTGGGCGACCGTCTTCGAGCCCTTCTGGGCGCTGGTCATCGGCCTGACGCTCTACAACGGCTCGGTCCAGGCGGAGATCTTCCGGGCCGGCATCAACGCCGTGCCGAAGGGCCAGAGCGAGGCCGCCTACGCGCTGGGCATGCGCAAGACCCAGGTCATGCTGACCATCCTGGTCCCGCAGGCCGTGCGGGCCATGCTGCCCAGCATCATCAGCCAGCTCGTGGTGACCCTGAAGGACACCTCGCTCGGCTACCTCATCGCCTACACCGAACTGCTGTACGTCGGCCGCATCCTGGCGGGCAACACGCCGACCCCCGGCAACTATCCCTACTTCCAGGTGCTCCTCGTGATCGGCGCGATCTACATCGCGATGTGCATGGCGTTGTCCGCCGTCGCCACCTGGGTCGAGAAGCGCGCCCGGCGCAGCCCGAAGGGCGCGCCGCCGGCCACACCGGAGGCGGACGCCCTGGTCGCCACCGGGGAGTGAGGGCGGAGTCACGGTGGCGCGGGCGTCCTCCCATCCGCGTTTCCAGGTCCTCGAATTGACGGTGCGTCGGTGGGGGCGTCGGTGGGCGGAGGTGGCCACCGACGCCCCGCCGGTCACTCAAGTGACGGTACGTCGGCTCGTGGAGTGACGGGACGTCGGTTCGTGGAGTGACGGGACGTCGGTTCGCACCGCGCCGACGTTCCGCCGTCACTTGACGCACGCACTCGCAGTGGATTGCATACGTATCGTGACTGCACATCTTCCGGGGACCGCCCTGTGGACCCGGTGATCGTCGCGGGAGCGGGCCCCACGGGCCTCGCCCTCGCGCTCGCTCTGGCCAAACGCGGTGTCCCGACCATCGTCCTCGACGAAGCCGAGGGGCCGGCCGACGCCCGCGACGACCTGCGCCATCCGCGCACCACCGTCCTGAGGGCCGACACCGCCGCCCTGCTGGAACGGCTCGGCTACCCGCGGGTGTACGCGGACGGCACCACCTGGGCCGGCTGGCGCACCCTGCGCCGGCGGCAGGAGGTGCTGCGCATCGACTTCGGCCCCGACCCCCTCGGGTCCGGGTCCGGGTACGACGAGGAGCCCGCGGAACCATCCCCGGTGCACATCGCGCAGCACCGGCTGGAACGGGGGCTGCGCGAGACCCTGCACGGCCACGGCCTCGTACGGATCGTGACCGGCTCCCGCGTCGACGCGGTCGACGAGGACGCCACCGGCGTCACCGTGCACACCCGGGGCGCCGACCGCACCTGGTGGCGCGGCAGCTACCTGGTGGGCTGCGACGGGCCGCGCTCGACCGTCCGCAAACTGCTCGCGGTGCGCTTCCCCGGGAAGACGGCCGTCGACCGGCACGCCGTCGCGGTGCTGCGCGTCGACCTGCCGGAGCCCGGTGTGGCCCTGCTGCACCGTGATCCCCCCGGCTTCGGTACCGGCCAGGAGGTGACGGCACGTCCGCTGCGCGACGACCTGTGGCGGTTCGACTGGCTGCTGCCCGGCCGGGGCGACGCTCTGACCGCCGACGAACTGGTGACCCGGGTCCGCTCCATACTGACCACGTGGTGCGGCAGCGTCGTGCCGTACGAACCGGTCGGCTCGGCCGAGTACCCGGTGCACCAGCGGCTCGCCCGCCGCTGGCGGGTGGGCCGGACGTTCCTCGCCGGCGACGCCGCCCACCTGATGGGCGCGCTGGGCGCCCAGAGTGTGGAGGAGGGCCTGCGGGACGCGGAGAACCTCTCCTGGAAGCTCGCGCTCGCCTGGCACGACGGCGCGTCCGACACCCTGCTCGACAGCTATCAGGCCGAGCGGCGCGAAGCGGTCGGAGCCCGGCTGCGCGCCACCGACCAGGCCCTGCCGCTGGTACGCGCCGGCGGGACGTGGAACGCGGTCCGCCACTCGCTGCTCTCCGGATCCGCCCGCGGGCACGCCGAACTGCTGACCGACAGCCACCTCGGCCGGGGGCCCCTCGCCGCCCCACCGGTCTACGGCCGCTCCCCGCTCGCGCTGCCCGCGCCCCGTCCGGGCGGGGGCGGCAGCGGTGGAGGCAAGACCGTCGGATCCCCGTTGGTCGCCACCTGTGCCACTCCCCCGGGCGGGCTGGTCGTCGACGTGCCGGTGACGGCGTTGGACGGAACCGTCGGCCGGCTGCAGGACCGACTGGGCCAGAACCTGCTGGTGATGCTGATCGCCCCGGGCACGGGCGTGTGGGACAGCCGGCACTGGCTGACGGCCGGTCTGATGCCGCGGCTCGCGTCGGCGGTCGCCGCGCTCCCCATGCGCGCCGAGCTGCTGGTCGCCGAGGGCTACCCCGGCGCGACGGCCCACAGCGTGCTGCTGATCCGCCCGGACGGCCATCTGGTGACGGCCATGGTCGGCTGCCGCCCGGCGGAGCTGTACTCCTACGCGGACCTGGCCCGTGGCGGCCCCCCCGCACCGAACCGCACCCCAGGACGACCCGGTCGGCAACCGAACGCCCTGAGACTGCCTACTCCGGCGACCGCACCGCCCGGGCGGAAACGCCCGGGCCCCGCGGGACCCGCGGCGTCCGGACTGCGGACGTTGTTGGGCTCAGCGGTATCTGCAGCGTCCTGGCTGCTGGGGTGGCGCACCCCCGGACCGAGAAACCCCGGACCGAGAAACCCCAGACCGAGAAACCCCGGACCGGGAAACCTGCGGCGTACTCCCGGAGGGCCGTCACCCCAGCGGGTGGTACTCCAGGGCGTCCGGTTCCTCCTCGCCCTCTTCCTCCAGGGCCCTTCGGACCACCCGGAGGGCGAGACCCTCCGGATAGCCCTTGCGGGCGAGCATTCCCGCGAGGCGACGCAGCCGCTTGTCCCGTTCCAGCCCACGGGTGGTCCGCAGTTTGCGGTCCACCAGCTCGCGGGCCCGCTCCTCCTCCTGGTCGGAGTCGAGCTGGGCCACCGCCTCGGTGACCAGCTCCGCGTCCACCCCGCGGGTGTGGAGCTCGCGCGCCAACGCCCGGCGGGCGAGGCCCCGCCCGCGGTGCCGGGACTCCACCCAGGCGTTGGCGAACGCCTGGTCGTCGATCAGGCCGGCTTCCTGGAACCGCTCCAGCAACTGCTCCGCCACGTCGTCCGGGATCTCCCGCTTGCGCATCGCGTCGGCGAGCTGCTTACGCGTGCGGGGGTTCCCGGTGAGCAGGCGCAGGCACAACGCCCGCGCCTGCTCCTCCGGGCTGAGCGGCGGCTCTTTCGAGGCCCTCGACTCGGAAGAGCCGCCGCGATCGGGGTGCCGACTCGCCACGGCCTCAGGCCTTGGCCGCGGTGGCCTTGGTCGCCTTCACGGTCTTGGGCGCCGGAACGTCGGGCTTGGCGGTCGCGGTATCGGCCGCCGTGCCCGCCGCGTCGGCTCCCGGCTCCGCGCCGGGGGCCACGGTCCGGACACCGATGCCGAGCTTGTCCTTGATCTTCTTCTCGATCTCGTCGGCGAGATCCGGGTTGTCCTTGAGGAAGTTGCGGGCGTTCTCCTTGCCCTGGCCGAGCTGGTCGCCCTCGTACGTGTACCAGGCGCCGGCCTTGCGGACGAAGCCGTGCTCGACACCCATGTCGATCAGGCCGCCCTCCTTGCTGATGCCGTGGCCGTAGAGGATGTCGAACTCCGCCTGCTTGAAGGGCGGCGCAACCTTGTTCTTGACGACCTTGACGCGGGTCCTGTTGCCGACCGCGTCCGTACCGTCCTTCAGCGTCTCGATACGGCGGATGTCGAGCCGTACGGAGGCGTAGAACTTCAGCGCGCGGCCACCGGTGGTGGTCTCCGGCGAGCCGAACATCACACCGATCTTCTCGCGGAGCTGGTTGATGAAGATCGCCGTGGTGTTGGACTGGTGCAGCGCACCCGTGATCTTGCGCAGCGCCTGGCTCATCAGCCGGGCCTGCAGACCCACGTGCGAGTCACCCATCTCGCCCTCGATCTCGGCCCGCGGCACGAGGGCGGCCACGGAGTCGATCACGATGAGGTCGATCGCGCCGGAGCGGACCAGCATGTCCACGATCTCCAGCGCCTGCTCGCCGGTGTCCGGCTGGGAGAGCAGCAGGTTGTCCGTGTCGACACCGAGCGCCTTGGCGTACTCGGGGTCCAGCGCGTGCTCGGCGTCGACGAACGCCACCGTGCCGCCGGCCTTCTGCGCGTTGGCCACCGCGTGCAGCGTCAGGGTCGTCTTGCCGGAGGACTCCGGCCCGTACACCTCCACCACACGGCCGCGCGGGATACCGCCGACGCCGAGGGCCACGTCCAGTGCGGTCGACCCGGTGGGGATGACATCGATGGGGTCGTTCGGCTTGTCGCCGAGGCGCATGACCGCGCCCTTGCCGAACTGCCGTTCAATCTGTGCGAGCGCGGCGTCCAGCGCCTTCTCGCGGTCGTTACCTGCCATGGGCTCCACCCGGGATGTTTGAGTCGATCGCTTCACGTCCATGACGCTAGTCCCTGCCACTGACAATGCGCCTGGACGTCGCTCCGAGCTGTGGAAAACCTCCGTGGACAACCGGCCCGGACCACCCATGAGAATGGATGTTCGATTTGCGTGTCAAGCGACACGCGAGGCCACAGGTGCGCGCCTTCCCCAAGCCTCCTCCCCCACGCGCGGCGCCTCGTCCGCCTCACCTGCGGCGCTTCCTCCGCAGCCAGGGCCGCCGGCGCGGCCCGCGCGCCCGGGGATCCGTCACCTCGTACCGCTTCACGTACGCGCCGAAGAACCCCTGCAGCGTCGCGGTCACCGGGATCGCCACCAGCGCGCCCACCGCCCCCAGCAGCGCGGTGCCGGCGATGACCGACCCGAAGGCGACGGCCGGGTGGATGTCCACGGTCTTCGCCGTGATCCGCGGCTGCAGCACGTAGTTCTCGAACTGCTGGTAGACCACGACGAAGCCCAGCACCCACACCGCGTCCCACGGATCCTCGGTGAACGCGATCAGCATCGGCAACGCGCCCGCGAGGTACGTCCCGACCGTCGGCACGAACTGCGACACCACCCCCACCCACACCGCCAGCGCCGGCGCGTACGGCACACCCAGCACCTGCAGCAGGACGTAGTGCGCGACGCCCGACACCAGCGCCATCAGCGCCCGCGAGTAGATGTACCCGCCCGTCTTGGCGACCGCGATCTCCCAGGCCCGCAGCACCTCCGCCTGCCGCGCGGGCGGCAGCACCGAGCACAGCGCCCGGCGCAGCCGCGGCCCGTCGGCCGCGAAGTAGAACGCGAACAGCACCACGGTGAAGAGCTGGAAGACGATCCCGAGGACCGTGGCCGACAGCCCCCACACGTTGCCCGCGCTTTTCTGCAGGTAGCCGCGCAGCCAGTCGGAGTGCAGGACGTTGTCCTGCAGCGTCCCGACGTCCAGCTTCGTGTGGAACGTCCGGTTGAGCCACACCACGACGTCGTCCACGTACCGCGGGAAGTTCTGGCCGATCATCGTGATCTGGTCCACGAGCAGCGACCCGAGCGCCACCACGAACACCGCGACCGCGACGCACGCCCCCAGCAGGACCAGCCCGGTGGCCACCCCGCGCCGCACCCCGCGCGCCGCCATCCAGTCCACCGCCGGCTCGATGGCCAGCGCGCCGAAGAACGCGATCAGGATGTTGATCAGCAATCCGGTCAGCTGGTGGAACGCCCAGCCGGCCAACCGGTAGCAGGCCACCAGCGCCAGCGCGAGCATCATCGCGCGCGGCAGCCACCGCGGCATCCGCGCACGTGGAGTGGACGGCTCTTCCTGGAGGGCGCTCTCCCCGGTTCCCGACACGGACTCCAGTCTGGACGCGCCGACCGAAAAGTCCGGGATCAACCCTCCGCGGGCTCAGCGCCTTCCGGCCGGCACATCCATCGCCGTACAGACCGCCCGCCACACGTCCCTGGCCTCCCACCCGGAGTCCAGCGCCTCCCACACCGTGCGCCCCCCGAGCTCGGCCATTACATGATCCCGGGCAAACGAGTCCGCGTACCCCTCCCCGAACTGCGTCCGCATCCGCTCCCAGAACACCGTCAACTTCATGCCCCCAGTATCCCGCGACGCGAGTGGCGTGAAGGAGACCGGGTGGGGCGCGGGCGAGGTGCGGGGGGACGGGGTGGGTGCTGCAATGGCGGCGGGGGTGCCGAGGCTCGGTGGAGGAGAGGTGATGGGCGAGATTCCCAGCACGCGGCGCCGCCGGCGGCTTCTGGTGGGGTGTCTGCTCCGCTCGACTGCCTCGGCCGCGCTGCTCACCTGGCTCTACTACCTGGTGCCGCTCGACCGGGAGTTCGACGCCGTCAGTGCCGCCCTGCTCGTCCTGGGTCTGGTCGCTTTCGGCTGCCTCGTGGCCTGGCAGGTCACCGCCGTCACCCGTGCGGCGCATCCGGGGCTGCGCGCCGTCGAGGTGCTGGCCACCGCCGTGCCACTGTTCCTGCTGATGTTCTCCGCGGCGTACTTCCTGGTCGCCAAGGACCGGGCGGCGGCGTTCTCGGAGCCGCTGACCCGGACCGACGCGCTCTACTTCACCGTCACGGTGTTCGCGACCGTGGGATTCGGGGACATCACGCCCATCACCCGGCTCAGCCGGGTGCTGACCACGGCGCAGATGGTCGCCGACCTCATCCTGGTGGGCCTGATCGCGAAGGTCCTCTTCGGCGCGGTCCGGATCGGGTTGCGGCGGCGGGACGCGGCAGCGGATTCCCTCTCAGAACTCCCGGAGGACGGCCCATGACGGAATCGGAACCCCGACCGGCCGGATCCGTGGGCGGCGGAACGCAGCAACCGCAGACGGCGGATCTGCTGCGCGACATGCTGCTGTCGCCGGGCTACCTCAAGGCGCTCGTCCTCTGTGCGCTCGTCGGCGTCCCGGTCTCCCTCGCCGCGTTCTGGTTCCTCGTCGGGATGCACCAGCTGGAGCACGCGCTGTGGGCCGACATCCCGCACGCCTGGGGCTGGGACGTCCCTCCGTGGTGGTGGCCGCTGCCCCTCCTCGCGGTCGCCGGCGTCTGCGTCGGCCTGATCGCCACGCGTGTGCCCGGCGCGGGCGGCCACGTCCCCGCCTCCGGCCTGCACGTCGGAGGCGCCTCACCCGGCGCGCTGCCGGGTGTGCTGCTCGCCGCGGTGGCGAGCCTGCCGTTCGGCGCGGTCCTGGGACCCGAGGCACCGCTGATCGCGCTCGGCAGCGGCCTGGCGCTGATCTTCCGGAACCTCGTCCGCGGCGCGGCGACACCGCGGAGCACGGCTCTCATCGGCGCGGCCGGCGCCGCCGCGGCCATCGCCGCCATCTTCGGCAACCCGCTGATCGCGGCCGTGCTGCTCATCGAGGTGGCGGGGGTGGGGGGACCGCAGCTGTTCGCCGTCATGCTGCCCGCCCTGCTGTCCAGCGGGGTGGGGGCGCTGGTGTTCACGGGGTTCGGCCGGTGGACCGGGCTGCAGACCGGCAGCCTGGCGCTGAACCTGGCCGCCCCCTTCCCGCGCCTGGACGCGCCGGACCTCCTCTGGTCACTGCTCATGGCGGTGGTCATCGGCGCCTTCCTGCACCTGGCGCTGGGTGCGGGGCGGCTGACCGCGGCGTTCACCTCGGTACGGACGTTCCCCCGGACCGTGCTCTGCGCGCTGGCCGCCGCGGGCTGCGCCGCCCTGTACGCGCTGATCACCGACCGCGCGCCCGACGAGGTCACGTCCTCGGGGCAGGGCACCTTGAACGCGATGGCCGGCAACCCGCACGCCTGGGGCATCGGGGCGCTCTTCGCCGTCCTCCTGTTCAAGGGCGCCGCGTACGCGCTGTGTCTGGGCAGTCTGCGCGGTGGGCCCATCTTTCCCGCACTCTTCCTGGGTGCCGCCGCAGGCACACTGTTCTCGCCCCTGCCGGGGCTCGGGTTCGTGCCCGCCATCGCGGCGGGCATGGCGGCCGCGGCGGCGAGCGCCCTGCGGCTGCCGGTCAGCAGCGTGGTTCTGGTCAGCCTCCTGCTCGGCGGCTCCGCGATGATGCCCGTCGTCATCCTGTCGGCCGTCGTCGCCTTCGTCACCACCGAACTGCTGCCGCCCTGGCCCCGCAAACCCACGGCCGCCGAACCGCAGCTCGGCCCGATGGAGGCATGACCGCCCGGACACGGACGTCAACTTCGGGGCGGGAGGATCCCGCACACGAGGGCTTGGTGTCGCACGGGCGGGTGCTCCCGCGCGACAGCCGTATGCAGTGCGGGGAAGGCGCCCTACTGTGCGGGCATGCCAGGAACTCCCCTCGCGCGCGCCGAGCACTTCGTGTGGCTGACCGCGCGCGTGCTCGAGCAGCGCAGGTTCACGTACCACTTCCTCGACGATTCGGACGCGGCGGTCGACGCGGTCGAGACCGCGCTGAACGCGTACCGCAATGACGACGGCGGCTTCGGGCACGCCCTGGAACCGGACTTGCGGGGACCGGTGAGCCAGCCGCTGCACACGGCGCACGCACTGCGCGTGCTCGACGGGATCGGGCGGTGCGGGGGGCAGCGCGCGGAGCGGGTCTGCCGCTACCTGACGGAGGTCTCGACGGCGGAGGGCGCACTGCCCGCCGTGCATCCGTCGCTGCGCGGCTATCCGGCGGCACCCTGGATCCCGGTGACCGAGACGCCGGAGGGTGCCCTGCTGGCGACGGGCCCCGTGGTGGGAGCGCTGCACGCCAACGAGGTGTGGCACGCCTGGCTGTTCCGGGCCACGGACTTCTGCTGGGCCGCGATCGAGGCGCTGGACTCGACGCACCCGTACGAGGTCCAGGCGGCGGTGGCGTTCCTGGACGCCGTCCCGGACCGGGCGCGGGCGCGGGACGCGGCGCACCGGCTGGGGAAGGCGGTGCGCGACCAGCAGCTGGTGGTGCTGGATCCGGACCGCGCGGACCGCTGCCCGCTGCCCGCCGGGTACGCGCCGGGCGAGTACCACTTCGCGTACGACTACGCGCGCGGCCCCGAGTCGCTGGCCCGGCAGTGGTTCAGCGACGACGAGCTGGAGCGGTCGCTGGACTTCCTGGCGGCGGAGCAGGGTGACGACGGCGGCTGGCCGATGCGGTGGCGGGCGTGGGCGCCGGGCACCCGGTCGGAGTGGCGGCCGATCATCACCGTCGAGGCGCTGCTGACGCTGCGCGCCTACGGCCGCCCCATCATCTGAAACGCGGTGCGCCCGGCCGGTCAGCCGGTCAGCGCCCGTACGGCGGCGGTCACCAGGACCGCCGCGCCGATGACGACCAGGAACGGCGCGCGCAGCAGCAGCGCCACGGCCGCGGCGGCGAGCCCGGCCGCGCGGGCGTCGATGACGAGTTTCAGCTCGCTGGTGCTGAACGTCTGCAGGGCGGTGAGTGCGGCCAGCAGGGCGAGCGGGACGAGGGCGGCGAGCCGCTTCACCAGCGGCCGCTCCAGGATCCCGGCGGGCACGGAAAGGCCGAGCAGTTTCACGGCGTAGCAGCCGAAGGCGGTCACGGCGATGGCGATCCAGGTGGTCATCGGTCCTTCTCCGTCCGGAGTGCGGCGTCGGCGGGGCCTGTCGCATCGGCCGCGTCCTCGCCTGCCGTGGTGCGGCGTGCGGCGATCAGGACGATCGGCGCGGCGAGTGCCGCGACCAGTACCGGCACCCCGGCGGGCAGCAGCGGCAGGCAGGCCAGGGCGAGGACGACGGCGAGCCCGGCGACCACGCGCTCACGGCGGCCCTTCACCATGGGTGCGAGCAGCGCGAGGAAGACGGCGGGCCCCGCGGCGTCCAGCCCCCACGCCGCCGGGTCGCCCAGCGCGGAGGCGCCCAGCGCGCCCAGCAGTGTGGTCAGATTCCACAGCAGGTAGATGCCGGCGCCGGTGACGGTGAAGCCGAGCCGCGCGCTGCGCCGGTCGGGCTGCGCGAGTGTCACGGCGGAGGTCTCGTCGATCACCCACTGGGCGGCGAACGGGCGCACCGCACGGGGAAGGCGCAGCAGCTGCGACAGCCGCATCCCGTAGAACGCGTTGCGCGCGCCGAGGAAGAACGCCCCGGCGGCCGCGGCGAACGGGCTGCCGCCCGCGCCCAGCGCTCCGACCAGGGCGAACTGCGAGGCGCCGCTGAAGACCAGCAGGGAGAGCGCGCAGGTCTGCGCGACGGTCAGACCGGCTCCGGCCGACGTCACGCCGAAGGCGAACCCGGACAGGCCGACGGCGACACCGACGGCCAGCGCGTCCCGGACCACGGCGGAAGCCGGCCGCGTCGACGGCTCCGGGAAGGAAGTCGTCAGGCGCGGGACCACCGGGTCCTCGTCCTCCGTGCCGTTCGGTCCGCTGCTGTCACCGTGTATGCGTGCTGCTCGTGTCACGCTCCGAACGTTAGGGAACCGAGTCTTCACCCGTCTTGTACGTTCTTGCACGTTCGCGCCGATAGGCGCCAGGAGGTACGCCCACGATCCGGGTGAAGTGCCGGTTCAGATGCGGCTGGTCGGTAAACCCCACCGCGAGTGCCGCTTCGGCGGGCGGTGTCCCCGTGTCGAGCAGCCGCCGGGCCGCCCGCACCCGCTCGCCGGTCAGCCAGGCGTGCGGCGGCAGCCCGTAGGCGCTCTTGAAGGCGCGCAGCAGTGCGAACGGCTTGGTGCCGAGTTCCGCGGCCAGCTGGTCCAGCGTCGGCGGGCACGCGATCCGCTCGACGAGCAGCTCCCTGGCCCGCCCGGCGGCGAGCGAACCGGCGGAGGGCAGCGCGCCCGGCGCGGCCGTGTCGGCGCCGTAGCGGCGCAGCAGCCGGGCGACGGCGACCCGCAGCAGCGTGTCGGCCGCGAGCGCGTTGTCGCGTTCCGCGGCGGCGTGGATGTCCGCGATCAGCCGCGCGCAGTCCGGGTCGTCGAGGACGGTGCCGGTGAACGCCGGGGTGCCGTTCCGGCCGGCCGTCTCGGCGGCGACGGCGGCCACCACGTCGATGCTCGGGTAGAGGACGCGGTAGCTCCAGCCGTCCTCGGTCCCCGCGTACGCCGTGTGCGGGGTCTCGGGGTTGATGAGCACGACGCCGCCCGCACCCGCCCGCAGGTCGCCGCCGGGCATGCCGATGCCCTCGACGCCCCGGGTGACCGCCGCGATCACGTAGCCCTCGTGGGAGTGCCGGGAGAACGTGTGGCTGACGTACCGCGCGCGCAGCAGGTCCACGCCCGGCAGCTGCGGATGCCGCCAGTGCCGTGCCTGCTCGGGTGCCGGTGCGCGCCGTGCCATGCCACCCATTCTGCCGCCGGGCGCGGAGCCGGGCCTTCGGGCCCCGGAGACGCCCCGCGCGCGGGTCCCGAGGCCGTTGTCAGTGGGTCGGGGCAGGATGGGGACATGTCGCGACGGACCAGTCAGGGAGAGCCGGAACCGGAAGGGGACCCGGCCGCCGCCCTGGACGCGTTCTCCCCGGCCACCCGCGCGTGGTTCACGGGAGCCTTCCACGCGCCCACGGCCGCCCAGGCCGGTGCCTGGCGGGCGATCGGCGAGGGTTCCGACGTCCTGGTGGTCGCACCGACCGGCTCCGGCAAGACGCTGGCCGCCTTCCTCGCCTCGCTGGACCGGCTGGCGAGCATCCCGCCGCCCGCCGAGACCCAGCGCCGCTGCCGGGTGCTCTACATCTCCCCGCTCAAGGCCCTGGCGGTCGACGTGGAGCGCAACCTGCGCAGCCCGCTCACGGGACTGCGCCAGGAGTCCGTCCGGCTCGGACTGCCCGAGCCGGACGTCCGGGTCGGCATCCGCTCCGGGGACACCCCCGCCGCCGAACGCCGCACGCTGGTCACCCGCCCGCCGGACATCCTGATCACCACCCCCGAGTCGCTGTTCCTGATGCTCACCTCCGCCGCCCGCGAGGCGCTGCGGGGGGTGGAGACGGTGATTCTGGACGAGGTGCACGCCGTCGCCGGCACGAAGCGCGGAGCGCACCTGGCGCTGTCCCTGGAGCGGCTGGACGAGCTGCTCGACCGTCCCGCCCGGCGGATCGGGCTGTCCGCGACGGTCCGGCCGGTCGAGGAGATCGCCCGCTATCTGTCGCCGCAGCGCAAGGTGACGATCGTCCAGCCGGCGTCGCAGAAGAAGTTCGACCTGTCGGTGGTCGTGCCCGTCGAGGACCTGGGCGAGCTGGGCGGCTCCCCCGTCGCCGAGCACACCGGGTCCGCGGCCGGGGCCGAGCAGCGGGCGTCGATCTGGCCGCATGTGGAGGAGCGGATCGCCGATCTGGTGCAGGCGCACCGCTCGACGATCGTGTTCGCCAACTCCCGGCGGCTGGCCGAGCGGCTGTGCAACCGGCTCAACGAGATCGCCTACGAGCGCGCCACCGGCGAACCGTTGCCGGACACCTCGCCGCCCGCCGAGATCATGGCCCAGTCGGGCGCCGCGCAGGGCGCGCCGCCCCTGATGGCCCGCGCGCACCACGGGTCGGTGTCCAAGGAGCAGCGCGCGATCGTCGAGGAGGACCTCAAGGCCGGCCGGCTGCCCGCCGTCGTCGCGACCTCCAGCCTGGAACTGGGCATCGACATGGGCGCGGTCGACCTCGTCATCCAGGTGGAGTCGCCGCCGTCCGTCGCCTCCGGACTGCAGCGCGTCGGCCGGGCCGGGCACCAGGTGGGCGCCGTCTCGACGGGTGTGGTCTTCCCCAAGTACCGCGGTGACCTGGTGCAGGCGGCGGTCGTCACCGAGCGGATGCGGACCGGCTCCATCGAGTCCCTGCGCGTACCGGCCAATCCACTGGACGTGCTGGCCCAGCAGATCGTCGCCATGACCGCGCTCGACACCTGGGACGTGGACGAGCTGCTCGCCCTGGTGCGCCGGGCGGCGCCCTTCGCGGCGCTCCCGCACTCCGCGTACACGGCGGTCCTCGACATGCTGGGCGGCCGCTACCCCTCCGACGCCTTCGCGGAGCTGCGGCCACGCATCGTCTGGGACCGGGTGGCGAACACGGTCGCGGGCCGCCCCGGAGCGCAACGGCTGGCCGTCACCTCCGGCGGCACCATCCCGGACCGCGGGCTGTTCGGGGTCTTCCTGGCCGGCTCCGACCCCAAGAAGGGCGGGGGCCGGGTCGGCGAGCTGGACGAGGAGATGGTCTACGAGTCGCGCGTCGGCGACGTCTTCACGCTGGGCACCACGTCCTGGCGGATCGAGGACATCACCCGCGACCGGGTGCTCGTCTCCCCCGCGCCCGGGGTTCCCGGCCGGCTCCCCTTCTGGAAGGGCGACCAGCTGGGCCGCCCGCTGGAGCTCGGCCGGGCGGTGGGCGCCTTCGTTCGCGAGGTCGGGCGGCTGGCTCCCGAGGAGGCCCGCGAACGACTGTCCGCGGCCGGACTCGACACCTGGGCGACGGACAACGTCCTGGCGTACCTGTCCGAGCAGCGGCAGGCCTGCGGCCACATCCCCGACGACCGGACCATCGTCGTGGAGCGGTTCCGTGACGAGCTGGGCGACTGGCGGGTGGTCATCCACTCCCCCTTCGGCGCGCAGGTGCACGCGCCCTGGGCGCTGGCGCTGGGTGCCCGCCTCATGGAGCGGTACGGGCTGGACGCCCAGGTGATGCACGCCGACGACGGCATCGTGCTCCGGCTGCCGGACGCGGACCTGATGGGCCTCGACCTGCTGGACGCGGGCCCGGGCACCGGTGCCGGCACCGGCTATGACCCCATGGGCACCGCGTTCGACGGCGACCAGTCGCCGGTCGGCGCCTCCGACGTCGCCTTCGACAAGGGCGAGGTCGAGCAGCTGGTCACCGACCAGGTCGGCGGATCCGCGCTGTTCGCCTCCCGCTTCCGCGAATGCGCGGCCCGCGCCCTGCTGCTGCCCCGGCGCTCCCCCGGCAAGCGCACCCCGCTGTGGCAGCAGCGCCAGCGCGCGGCCCAGCTCCTCCAGGTCGCCTCGGACTTCGGCTCCTTCCCGATCGTCCTCGAAGCGGTCCGCGAGTGCCTGCAGGACGTCTTCGACGTGCCGGGACTCGTCGAGCTGATGGGTGACATCGAGTCGCGGCGCGTGCGGTTGGTGGAGGTCACCACGCCCGAGCCGTCCCCCTTCGCCCGCTCGCTCCTCTTCGGCTACGTCGCACAGTTCCTCTACGAGGGCGACTCCCCGCTCGCCGAACGCCGCGCCGCCGCCCTGTCGCTGGACTCCCGGTTGCTGGCCGAGCTGCTGGGCCAGGCAGAGCTGCGCGAGCTGCTGGACGTCGATGTCCTGGCCGAGCTGGAGCTGGAGCTGCAGTGGCTGACGGAGGAGCGCCGGGTCAAGGACGCCGAAGGCGTCGCGGACCTGCTGCGACTCCTCGGACCGCTCACCGAGGCGGAGTTGGCGGCGCGCGGCGCCGAGCCGGACTGGGCGGGCGGACTGGAGTCGGCCCGCCGCGCCATCCGGGTCCGGATCGCCGGAGCCGAGCACTGGGCCGCGGTCGAGGACGCCGGCCGGCTGCGGGACGCGCTGGGTACGGCGCTGCCCGTCGGCGTTCCCGAAGCCTTCACGGAGCCGGTCAAGGACCCGCTCGGCGATCTGCTCGCCCGGTTCGCCCGCACCCACGGCCCGTTCACCTCCGTCGAGGCCGCCCGGCGCTTCGGCCTCGGCACGGCCGTGGCGGACGGCCTGCTGCAGCGCCTCGCCGCCGCCGGCCGCGTCGTCCAGGGTGAGTTCCGGCCGGGCGGCGCGGGCCACGAATGGTGCGACGCGGCGGTGCTGCGCCGGCTGCGCCGCCGCTCGCTGGCCGCGCTGCGGCACGAGGTGGAACCGGTGCCGCCCGCCACCCTGGCCACCTTCCTCCCCCAGTGGCAGCACATCGGCACCCACAGCCTGCGCGGTATCGACGGGCTGGTCCGGGCCGTCGAGCAGTTGCAGGGCGCCGAGGTGCCCGCCTCCGCGCTGGAGAAACTCGTGCTGCCGTCCCGGGTCTCCGGCTACACCCCGGCGATGCTGGACGAGCTGACCGCCTCCGGCGAGGTCCTGTGGTCCGGCGCGGGGGCGCTGCCCGGCAAGGACGGCTGGGTCTCGCTGCATCTCGCCGACACCGCGCCGCTGCTGCTCAAGGACCCGCATCCGCTCGAACTCTCGCCGCTCCACCAGGCCGTCCTGAACGCCCTCACCGGCGGCTACGGCCTGTTCTTCCGGCAGATCGCCGACCAGGTGCGGGCCGCGGGCGCGGCCTCGTCCGACCTCGAGCTGGCGGACGCCGTATGGGACCTGGCGTGGTCCGGCCGGCTCACCAACGACACCCTGGCCCCGCTGCGCGCGCTGCTCGGTTCCGGGCGCACCGCCGGGTCCACCGCACACCGCGCTCCGCGTTCGGTCCCCCGGGGGCGTTACGGCTCCCTGGCCGGCCGGGCGTCGCGCGGGACCGCGTCCCGCACCGGGCCCCCGACGACGGCGGGCCGCTGGTCGCTCGTCCCGTCCCCGGAGACCGACCCGACGCTGCGGGCGCATGCTCTCGTCCACAGCCTGCTGGACCGCCATGGGGTCGTCACGCGCGGAGCGGTCGCCGCCGAGGGCGTCGAGGGCGGCTTCTCCGCCGCCTACCGGGTGCTGTCGGCCTTCGAGGAGACCGGTCAGACCCGGCGGGGCTACGTGGTCGAAGGGCTCGGCGCCGCGCAGTTCGCGATGGACGGCGCGGTGGACCGGCTCCGCGCCATCAACACCGCCCGGGACCGCGAGGAGGGCACCCGCGCCGGCCAACGGGCCGTCGTCCTCGCCGCCGCCGACCCGGCCAACGCGTACGGTGCCGCCCTGCCCTGGCCGGCGCAGCCCGAAGGCGTCACGCACAAACCGGGCCGCAAGGCGGGCGCCCTGGTGGTCCTGGTCGACGGCGAGCTGGCCCTCTATGTGGAACGCGGCGGGAAGACGCTGCTGGCCTGGCCCGACGACGAGGAACGGCTGGGCGCCGCGGCGGACGCCCTGGCGCTGGCGGTCCGGGAGGGCGCGCTCGGCCGGCTCACCGTGGAGCGCACCAACGGGGAGTCGGCCCTGACGTCAGCGCTGGGCCGCGCCCTGGAGACCGCGGGCTTCCACGCGACCCCGCGCGGCCTGCGACTGCGATCCTGACGGGCCCGGCGCACGGCGGCTGCCGAACGGGGCTGCCCGGTATGTCAGACCTGCCAGGCATGATGGAGAGGTGCCCGAAGGAGACACGGTCTGGCTGACCGTACGCCGACTCGACGAGGCCCTGGCCGGCCAGACCCTCGTCCGCGCCGACCTGCGCGTGCCGCAGCTCGCCACCACGGATCTCGCGAACCACCGCGTCCTCGAGGTGGTCGCGCGCGGCAAGCACCTGATGACGCGCCTGGACAGCGGTCTGACGCTCCACTCCCATCTGCGCATGGACGGCTCCTGGCATCTGTACGGGCCGGGCGACCGCTGGCGCGGCGGCCCCCTCCACCAGGTCCGCGCCGTGCTGGAGACACCCGACCGGGTGGCGGTGGGCTACCGGCTGCCGGTGCTGGAGCTGCTGCCCACCGCCGAGGAGGACAGCGTCGTGGGCCATCTCGGCCCCGATCTGCTGGGTCCTGACTGGGATCCGGCCGAGGCCGTCGCGCGGCTGAACGCCGAGCCCGACCGGCCGATCGGCGAGGCGCTCCTGGACCAGCGCAATCTGGCGGGTGTCGGCAACGTCTACGTGTCGGAGCTCTGCTTCCTGCGCGGCCTCACCCCCTGGACGCTGGTCGGCGAGGCCGATGTGGAGAAAGCTGGTCGTGCTCGCCAAGAAGCTGCTGGAGGCCAACAAGAACCGTCCGGGACACATCACCACCGGCGATCTGCGGCGCGGCCGCACCCATTGGACCTACGGCAGGGAGCACCTGCCGTGCCTGCGCTGCGGCACCCCCATCCGCAAGGGGGAGCAGGGGCCGCCGGAACGGGCCCGCGTCGCCTACTGGTGTCCCCGCTGCCAGCGGGGCCCGCACCCGCACGATAGTTGACGGTCCATCAGATACGGTCGTACCGTCGCGTCATGCCCCTGAAGGCGTACGACCTCACCGGACGCACCGCACTGGTCACCGGCGCCGCGAGCGGGATCGGGCGCGCGTCCGCGGTCCTGCTCGCCGAAGCCGGCGCCACCGTCGTCTGCGCGGACCGCGACGGGCCCGGTGTGCGGGAGACCGCGGAACTGATCCAGAAGGCCGGCGGCGCCGCCCGTGCCCGGGAGTTGGACGTCACCGACCGGACCCGGATCGCCGAGACCGTCGCCGAGACTGTCCGCGACCACGGGCGGCTCGACGTCCTGGCGGCCATCGCGGGGATCATGCACAGCAGCAGCGTCCTGGAGACGGAGGACGCCGATCTGGACCGTGTCCTCGGCGCCAACTTCAAGGGCGTGCTGTACTGCGCCCAGGAAGCGGCCCGCGCGATGACCGCCCAGCGGTCCGGCAGCATCATCACGATGGCCTCCGGGGCGATCGACACCGGTGCCCGCGGCCTGCTCTGCTACAGCGTCTCCAAAGCCGCCGTCGTGCAGCTCACCAGGACCCTGGCGACCGAACTCGGCCCGCTCGGCATCCGCGCCAACGCCATCGCCCCGGGTTTCATCCGCACCCCGATGACCTCGCACTACGGCACCGGATCCGACGGGGTCTTCGACGAGGACGCCCAGGCCCGCGCCGAGGCGTCACTCGTACGGATGGCGCCGCTGGGCCGTGTCGGCACCCCGGAGGACGTGGCGGGATCCGTGCTCTTCCTCGCCTCGGACGCCTCGGCCTTCACCACCGGCCAGATCCTCCGCCCCAACGGCGGGGTCGCCATGCCCTGGTAGCAGGGCCGCCCCGCCTCGTTCGAGCGGCGGGCCGCGGTACCGCGTGCAGCGGTATCAGGCCCAGCCCCCAGCCGGCGGCGGTCAGCACGCCCTCGACGGGTCCGGCCCGGCCGGGTTGGACGGCGAGCCGCAGCGCGGCCCACCACCACAGGGCGCCCAAGCACAGCGCGACGGGCCAGCGGACCGCCCTGCGGGACCACAGACTCCGGATGACCCGGAGCTGGAGCACGCGCATGGCCGCCTCCTTCGGAACCCCGAGGTTGCGGCGGAGTGCCCCGGAGGGCGCTCCGTACCAGGGTGCGATGCCCGGTTCCCAAGATCGCTAGCCCTCTGCCGCCACCTCCGGCCAGGCCTTCACCCGATAGGAGCAGGCCACCGCTACCATCTGCAATGATCGGTGAACCCAACGTGACGAGTCATTCATCGTATCCACCTCGCAGAGCGGCCGCCAGAGCGGCACAAGGGGCACGGAAAGCGCGTGGGGGCGCCCGCGGTGGCTCGGGCGCCCCCACGCGCCACCTGCCACCCGCGGGCGCCCCGGGTGCCTTCCGCGCCCTGACGCCGGCCCTTGACCGCCTTAGACCGTGTCTGACACATCCCGCCCGGCCCGGGACGCCTGGCACGCGCGCTCTCCCCCAGCTACCGCCGGGAGGGGCCCCCAGTTGTCGGGCCCGCCCCAGTACGTCCAATACAGGGGCGACCCTCCGCCGTGCGATCGCACGCACCAGACGCCCCGCGCCCCGCCCTCCGGGCGGACGCCGGTATGTGTCAGACACGGCCTAGGCGTTCTCCGCCTGGAACATCCAGTGGAACTTCTCGAGATCGGCCGTGAGCCCGATGAGGATGTCCTGGGTAACCGGGTCGGCGTCCTCGGTCGTCCCGATGCGTGCTCGCATCCGTCCGATCACCGAGTCGAGCGCCGCGATGAGGATGCCCACCGCCTGCGTGTCCTTGATCCAGCCGTCGGTGACCGTGTCGATGCCACTCGTCTTGGAGACCGTGTCGGCCCGCCCATCCGCCGTGACGCCGATCGCGGAGGCGCGCTCCGCGACCGTGTCGGCGTGCAGCCTGGCGGTGTCGACAACCTCGTCGAGCTGCAGATGGACCGAACGGAAGCGCGGGCCCACCACGGTCCAGTGGACCTGCTTCGACACCAGCGCGAGATCCACGAGGTCGACCAGGGCGCCCTGCAGCGCCTCGCCGACGATCTTGCGGTGCTTGTCGGACAGCGGGCTCTTGACGACACTCATGCGGAATCCTCCTACTGGCGACGGGACTGACGAATAGTCCGTTAAACCCTGTTAACTCCGTACCGCCTACCCTGCCTCGTCGCGCTAAGCCTGGCAAAAGGACGGAACCCCGGTCGGCGGTGCCGACCGGGGTTCCGGTACAGGTACTTCTGGCGAACGGACGGCTCAGGCCGCGACCACGTCGACCGCTTCCGCGGGCGCTTTGGGCGCCTTGATGGTGACCCGCTCGGTCGTGACGGATGTGACAGAGGTCACCGCACCCAGCAGGGGTCGCATCGGCGCCGCGGAGGTCTGGGAAGCCGCCGACTGGGCCAGCTCCGCGAGCGACAGATCATCGCTGACCTCGCGCATCACCTCGGACATCGGGACGTCCAGCGCGTCGCAGATCGCGGAGAGCAGCTCGGAGGATGCCTCCTTCTGCCCTCGCTCAACTTCGGACAGATAGCCCAGGGACACCCGGGCGGAAGAGGAGACCTCACGCAGAGTGCGGCCCTGACGTTGGCGCTGCCGACGCAGCACGTCACCCAACAGGCGACGGAGCAGGATCATCGGTGGCTCCCTCCTCGGACCGCGAATCCGGATCCTTCTTGCCCCACCGTACCGCCTCGGGCACCGGCCGTGCGGGGAGCGATGTCGTGTTCACTCAGGGCTGCAAACATCCCTTCCCCCCGTCTTCTTCCCTATCCTTCGCCCGCACCCCGGTCGTGACGGACGCCACCCCTGCGGTGAGGGTCCGCTCCAGCAGGGCGAGCGCGGCGTCCGCGCTGGCGGCACGGATTTCGGAGCGGCCGCCCTCCAGCCGCAGCGGATGCACCGCCGAGCTCTCGGGGCCGGCCACCGCCACGTACACCGTGCCGACCGGCTTCCCGTCCTGCGGGGCCGGTCCCGCGACGCCGGTGGTGGCCACGCCCCAGTCGGCTCCCAGTCTGCTCCGCACCCCTTCGGCCATCTCGAGGGCCACCTGAGGGTCGACCGCTCCCCGAGCGGCCAGCAGCCCGGCGTCCACACCGAGCAGTACGTGCTTGAGCTCCGTCGCGTAGGCCGTCACCGAGCCGCGGAAGGTCCGGGAGGCGCCGGGGACGGCCGTCAGCTCCGCGGCCAGCAGACCGCCGGTCAGCGACTCGGCGACCGCCAGGGTGAGCCCCCGGCCGTCGAGCAGTCGCAACACCTCGGCCGCCGTCATCCGTTCTGGTGACTCTGCCGCCGCGGAGAGCTCCGCTGTTCGCGCTCCAAGTCCCGCTCACGCTCCAGGTCCTGCCCGCGCTCCGCATCCCGTCGGCGCTCGACTCCCGGTTCGTGCTCGCGGTCCGCGTCCACCGCGGCCAGGAGACCGGCCTCGCCCGGCGGCTTCGCCCGGGCGGCCGCGCGCTCGCGCTGCGCGGCGAGCCCGGCCCGGCGCAGGACGACGGCCTGCCGGATGTAGTCGAGCCCGGTGAGGACGGTCAGCACGACGGCCGCGGCCATCGCCCAGGCCCGCAGGGTCGCCAGCGGTCCGACGAGGGCCAGGATGTACATGCCGACCGCGATGCCCTGGGTCAGCGTCTTGAGCTTGCCGCCGCGGCTGGCCGGGATCACGCCGTGCCGGATCACCCAGAAGCGCAGCAGCGTGATGCCGATCTCCCGGAAGAGGATGACTCCGGTCACCCACCACGGCAGGTCGCCCAGCGCGGAGAGCCCGACGAGCGCGGCGCCCATGATCGCCTTGTCGGCGATCGGGTCGGCGATCTTGCCGAAGTCGGTGACCAGCCCGTAGCGCCGGGCCAGCTCCCCGTCGAAGAGGTCGGTGATCATGGCGATGGCGAACGCCGCCCAGGCGAACGAGCGCCAGGCGGGGTCGTGGCCGCCGTCGTGGATCAGCAGCATGACGAAGCCGGGGACCAGCACCAGCCGCATCATCGTGAGCAGGTTGGCGATGTTCCAGAGGCCGGCCTGGCCGACCACCGGGTCCCCGATGTGGTCCGGGGTGGCCGCGGCGGGCGCGGGGACTCCGGTCATCTGCCCACCTCCTCCGAAACACGGCCGCCGCCGGTCGCGGGGGCTCCCCAGCCGACGGCGGGGGAAGGCTCCGCGATGAGGTCGACGCCCTCGGTGTCGATCACCTTCGCCACTACCATCATGCCCGGCTTCAGTCCCTCGGACGAGGTCAGCGTGGTCGATCCGTCCGTTTCCGGTGCCTGGTGGTCGGCGCGGCCGACCGCCTCGCCGGTCTCCTCGTCGATCGACTCGACCAGCACCCGCACGGTGGAGCCGAGCCGCTCCAGGGCACGCTGCGCGGTCAGCTCCTCCGCCAGCCGCGACACCCGGGCCAGCCGCCGCGCGACGGTGTCCTCGTCGAGTTTGTCCCCGTAGCCGGCCGCTTCCGTGCCGTCCTCGTCCGAGTAACCGAAGACCCCGATGGCGTCGAGCCGCGCGGAGCCGAGGAAGCGTTCCAGCTCCTCCAGGTCCGCTTCGGTCTCGCCCGGGAAGCCGACGATGAAGTTGGAGCGGACACCGGCCTCGGGGGCCTTGCCGCGGATGGTGCCGAGCAGGTCCAGGAAGCTCTCGGTGCCGCCGAAGCGGCGCATCGCGCGCAGCACGCCGGGCGCCGAGTGCTGGAAGGACAGGTCGAAGTACGGCACGACCTTGTCGGTCGACGTCAGGACGTCGATCAGGCCCGGACGCATCTCGGCGGGCTGCAGGTAGCTGACCCGGATCCGCTCGATGCCCTCGACGGCCGCCAGCTCCGGCAGCAGGGTCTCCAGCAGGCGGATGTCGCCGAGGTCCTTGCCGTACGAGGTGTTGTTCTCGCTGACCAGCATGACCTCGCTGACGCCCTGCTCGGCGAGCCAGCGCGTCTCGCCGAGGACGTCGGAGGGGCGGCGGGAGATGAACGAGCCGCGGAAGGACGGGATGGCGCAGAACGAGCAGCGGCGGTCGCAGCCGGAGGCCAGCTTCACCGAGGCGACGGGGCTGTCGTCCAGGCGGCGGCGCAGCGGCGCACGCGGCCCCGAGGCGGGGGCGACGCCCTCGGGGAGGTCGGCGGGCGCGGGGGCCGGGACCTCCTGCGCGTGGCCGGGCAGCGCCACGGCGGCGGTCTGCCGCTCGGCGGGGCTGATCGGCAGCAGCTTGCGGCGGTCGCGCGGGGTGTGCGAGGCGTGCACCCCGCCGGCCAGGATGGTCTGCAGACGGTCGGAGATGTCCGTGTAGTCGTCGAAGCCGAGCACCGCGTCGGCCTCGGGCAGGGCCTCGGAGAGCTCTTTGCCGTACCGCTCGGCCATGCAGCCGACGGCGACGACCGCCTGGGTGCGGCTGTGACCCTTGAGGTCATTGGCCTCCAGCAGGGCGTCCACGGAGTCCTTCTTGGCGGCGTCGACGAAGCCGCAGGTGTTCACCACGGCGACGTCGGCGTCCGCGGCGTCGTCCACCAGCTGCCAGCCGTCCGCCGCCAGACGGCCGGCGAGCTCCTCGGAATCCACCTCATTGCGGGCGCAGCCGAGCGTGACAAGGGCGACGGTACGGGGTTCGGGCATAGGCTCAGCCTACTTTGTCCGAGCCGTACCTCTTACGTTCACCCGGCCTGGGGGTCTCCCGGGGTGAAGGTGAGGCGTACGACCTCGCCCTCCTCGCCCGCGGGACCGAGGTCCTTGCCGTTGACGAAGAGCTTGATCGCACCCGCGTCGCCGATCACCAGTTTGATCTTCTTGTTGTCGGTGAAGGTCTTGGAGTCGCCCTCCTCCAGAGTGCCGGCGAACAGCGGCTTGCCGGTGCTGTCCGTGGCCTGGATCCAGCTCTTGGCGACGTCCGCGGTCAGCTTCACCGTCACCTTGCCCGCCGGAACGGCGGCGATCGCGCTGTTCGTCGGCTCGGGCTTGGGGTCGGCGGGCTTGGGGCTGGGCTTGGGCGTCGTGGCGGTCACCGACGGCTTGGCCACCGCCGACCCGTTGCCACCGGATCCGCTGAAGGCGGTGAAGCCCACGAACCCGACCACCGCGACGATCGCGGCGACCATCGCCGCCGTCCAGTTCGGGCGGCGGCGGTCCGGGCTGATCCGCTCCGCCTCGTAGAGCGGCGCGACGGGGACCTGGGGGGTGACGCCGCCGTGGTCCTGCGCGTACTGCTCGACCAGGGGTTCGGGATCGATGCCGACGGCGCGCGCGAGGTTGCGGATGTGGCCGCGGGCGTACACGTCGCCGCCGCAGCGGGAGAAGTCGTCCTGTTCGATGGCCAGCACGATGGGGGCGCGCACGCGCGTCGTGGAGCTGACCTCGTCGACGGTCAGCCCGGCGGCGAGGCGGGCCTGAGCAAGGGCACGACCGACGGAGGGCCGGTCATCGGAGGGCGGGTTGCCGAGGGACACGAGAAAGCCTTTCAGGCCGCAGCCACCTGCTGGTGATTCAGTCTAGGGGGGTAGCGAAAGAGTGGAGCAAGCGGACAGCCGGTCTGTGTCCGCCATCAGGATTGCAGGGGCGTCTTTTACCGGACCGCCGCGCGTGAGCCTGACAGTCGGCCATTTGTCGTCCTCCTGCATCAACTTGACGCACGAACAGGAGAAACGGTTGCCCCGCGTGCTCTTACGAGTGAGCATCACCGCGGATGACGGCCAGCACCCCATCCAGTTCGTCTGCTTTGACCATGACATCCCGCGCCTTCGAACCTTCACTCGGCCCGACGATTCCGCGCGATTCCATCAGGTCCATCAGCCTGCCCGCCTTGGCGAATCCCACACGCAGCTTCCGCTGCAGCATCGAGGTCGAGCCGAACTGGGTGGAGACGACCAGCTCAGCGGCCTGGCACAGCAGGTCGAGATCATCCCCGATCTCCTCGTCGACCTCCCGCTTGGGCGCTGTGTCGACCGCCACGTCCGTCCGGTAGGTCGGCGTCAGCTGCGCCTTGCAGTGCTCGACGACCTTCTCGATCTCCTCCTCGGTGACATAGGCGCCCTGCATACGGGTCGGCTTGTTCGCGCCCATGGGGAGGAAGAGCCCGTCGCCCCTGCCGATCAGCTTCTCGGCGCCGTTCTGGTCCAGGATCACCCGGCTGTCGGCGAGCGAGGAGGTGGAGAACGCGAGGCGAGACGGCACGTTCGCCTTGATCAGACCGGTGACGACGTCGACGCTGGGGCGCTGGGTGGCCAGCACGAGGTGGATGCCGGCGGCGCGGGCCAGCTGCGTGATGCGGACGATCGAGTCCTCCACGTCACGCGGGGCGACCATCATCAGGTCGGCCAGCTCGTCCACGATCACCAGCAGGTAAGGGTACGGCGACAGCTCGCGCTCACTGCCCGGCAGCGACCTGGTCTTGCCGGAGCGCACCGCCGCGTTGAAGTCGTCGATGTGCCGGAAGCCGAAGGCCGCCAGGTCGTCGTAGCGCAGGTCCATCTCGCGGACCACCCACTGCAGGGCCTCGGCGGCCCGCTTCGGGTTGGTGATGATCGGCGTGATCAGGTGCGGGATGCCCTCGTACGCGGTCAGCTCGACGCGCTTGGGGTCCACCAGCACCATCCGGACCTCGTCCGGGGTGGCCCGGCACATGATCGAGGTGATGAGGCCGTTGATGCAGGACGACTTTCCCGACCCGGTCGCGCCCGCGACCAGGATGTGCGGCATCTTGGCCAGGTTCGCCATGACGTACCCGCCCTCGACGTCCTTGCCGAGCGCCACCGTCATCGGGTGGTCCTCGCCGGCCGCCGCGGCGGAGCGCAGCACGTCGCCCACGTTGACCATCTCGCGGTCGCTGTTGGGGATCTCGATGCCGACCGCGGACTTGCCGGGGATCGGGCTGATGATCCGGACGTCCGGGCTGGCGACGGAGTACGCGATGTTCTTGGCCAGCGCCGTGATCCGCTCGACCTTGACCGCGGAGCCCAGCTCGATCTCGTAGCGGGTGACCGTCGGGCCGCGGGTGAAGCCGGTGACCGTCGCGTCGACCTTGAACTCGGTGAAGACCTGCTGCAGCGAGGCGACCACCGCGTCGTTCGCCGCGCTGCGGGTACGGCCTGGCCCGCCGCGCTCCAGCAGGTCGAGCGAGGGCAGGGAGTACGTGATGTCGCCGGACAGCTGGAGCTGCTCGGCGCGCGGCGGCAGCGGGTCCACCGGATCGACGATCTTCTTCGTCAGGTCCGGGACGCCGCCCGACGGCTCGGAGGCGTCCTCGGCGCGGGCCGCGGGGACACCGGATCCGGTGGCCCCGGTACCCGTCTTGACGCTGTTGCTGAGGTCGGCGAGGAGCGGCGACGGCTGCACGCCGTGCATCACGGCGCCGTCCAGCGCGGCGGCCGCGGCGGCCGCCACGTCCACCGCGTCCGGACCGGAGCCGGCAGCCTGGTCCTCGGCCCTGCGCCGCGGACGACGGCGCGGGCGCGGCTCGTCGGCCTCCTCACCGCCGAACTCCCCCATCGACGCCAGTTCGTCCATGCCCTGGTCGTGCCGGGTGAAGCGCAGCGGGGACCTGCGGCGCGGGTACTCCTCCTCCGGGTCCTCCTCGAGCAGCTCCTCCATCGGAACCGCGTCCAGGTCGTCCAGGCCCTCCGGGGGTTCGTACAGGCCGAGTTTGGTGGCGAGCAGCCGCAGCCGCTGCGGAATCGCGTTGACCGGGGTGGCCGTCACGACCAGCAGCCCGAAGACGGTGACGAGCAGCAGCAGCGGGACGGCGAGCGCCGAGCCCACCGTGTAGAGCAGCGGCGACGCGGCCACCCAGCCGATCAGGCCGCCCGCGTCGCGCAGCGCGTCGGCTCCCATGTCCCGGCTCGGCGAACCGCAGGCCACGTGGACCAGGCCGAGGGCGCCGAGGACGAGGGTGGACAGCCCGATGACGATCCGCCCGTTGGCCTCCGGCTGCTCCGGGTGCCGCATCAGCCGGACCGCGACGACGCCGATCAGTATCGGCACCAGCAGGTCGAGCCGGCCGAACGCGCCGGTGACGAGCATCTCCACGAGATCGCCGACCGGGCCCCGCAGATCCGACCAGGTGCCCGCGGCCACGACCAGCGTCAGACCGAGCAGCAGCAGCGCCACGCCGTCCTTGCGGTGCGCGGGGTCGAGGCCGCGCGCTCCGCGCCCTATGCCGCGGAACACCGCGCCGATGCCGTGGGCGACGCCGAGCCACAGGGCGCGCACCATCCGGTAGAGGCCGGGGGGCGGCGGGGCCGGGCGGGGAGCGGGCTTGGCCGCGGCCCCCCGCGCCGCACGGGGAGCCGCGGCCTTCTTGGCAGGAGGTCTTCTCGCTGCGGTCTTCTTCGCCGCGGTCTTCTTGGCCGCAGGCTTCGCCGGAGCGTTCTTGGCAGTGCCGCCGGGCGTACGTGAGGCCATGGTGCCGAGATTACCTCCGAAGGCGGGGCTGAACACGCGTGCGTCCGATACCCCCGTCCGTGTCGCGCCTCGGGTGGGCCAAGGGTGACGCAGCGTCAACGGCGGGGGCCGCGTTCAGTCCTGCGGGGGATACCTGACGCCGCCGTCGCCGGTGCCGGGCTCCAGCGCGTCCAACGCCCGCCGCAGACCGGTCAGCTTGCGCTCCAGGTGCGCCGCGGTCGCCACCGCCGCCGCGTCCGCCGACTCGTCGAGCTGCTTCGACAGCGCCTCGGCCTGTTCCTCCACGGCGGCCAGCCGCGCGGAGAGTTCGGCGAGCAGCCCGGCGGGCTCCTTCGCCCCGTTGGCACCCACCGACACGCCCTGCTCCAGCTGGAGCCGCAGCAGCGCCGCCTGCTCGCGGAGCTGGCAGTTCTTCATGTAGAGCTCGACGAAGACCGACACCTTGGCGCGCAGCACCCACGGGTCGAACGGCTTGGAGATGTAGTCCACCGCACCGGCCGCGTAACCGCGGAAGGTGTGGTGCGGACCGTGGTTGATCGCCGTCAGGAAGATGATCGGGATGTCACGCGTCCGCTCGCGCCGTTTGATGTGGGCGGCGGTCTCGAACCCGTCCATGCCCGGCATCTGCACATCGAGCAGGATCACCGCGAAGTCATCCGTGAGCAGCGCCTTCAGCGCCTCTTCCCCGGATGCCGCCCGCACCAGCGTCTGGTCCAGCGCCGAAAGGATCGCCTCCAGCGCCAGCAGATTCTCCGGCCGGTCGTCGACAAGAAGGATCTTGGCCTTCTGCACCATGGCCCGCCCTCCTCGTCCCGGCGCCCCGCTGGTGGCCGCCCCCGGGGACGACTCCCTTGCGCCGCCCATCCTTGTGCCGGTCATGGTAGCCGCACCTGTCGTTCGCCACACCCTGTCACCGCCATGTCACTGTGCACGAAGCAGAAACGCTAGCGGAGACCAGAAGGTTCCCTGAATCCCGCCCCCTCACACCTGAATGGACACACCCCGTCAACAGTCCACATCTCAACGGGGTGTTCCGCGGGCGCTCATCCACTGTTCCATGAGTGTCAGCAGGTGATCGGTATCGACCGGCTTGGTGACGTAGTCCGACGCTCCGGACTCGATGCTCTTTTCCCGGTCGCCCTTCATCGCCTTCGCCGTCAACGCCAGGATCGGCAGTCCGGCGAACTGCGGCATCCTGCGGATCGCCGTCGTCGTCGCATAGCCGTCCATCTCCGGCATCATGATGTCCATCAGGACGATCGCGACGTCGTCGTGCTGCTCCAGGACCTCGATCCCCTCCCGGCCGTTCTCCGCATAGAGCACCGTCAGCCCGTGCTGCTCCAGCACGCTGGTCAGCGCGAAGACATTGCGGATGTCGTCGTCGACGATGAGCACCTTCTTTCGCCGTGGAACCCGCCCGTGAAGCGCGCGTACCCCTCGGTGTTCCCGGCGTCCACCCACGACTCCTCCACCGGCGCCGGAGCGGGCTGTCCCGCGAACGACTGCGGCTGCTGCTGCGGAGGCGCCGAGCGGCGGCGCAGCCGTGACAGGCTGCTGCCCGCGAGGCGGTTGCGGTGGGGCGCGTGGTACTCGGACTCGCCGAGCGCCTCGCTCCCTGGCAGCTGCGGGTAGCCGTGCGGCGGCAGTTCACCACTGCTGAGCGGCAGGTACAGGGTGAACGTCGAACCGCGGCCGGGCTGGCTGTCGGCGTGGATCTCGCCGCCGAGCAGCCGCGCGATCTCGCGGCTGATGGACAGGCCCAGGCCCGTGCCGCCGTACTTGCGGCTGGTGGTTCCGTCGGCCTGCTTGAACGCCTCGAAGATCACCCGCATCTTGCTCGCGGCGATCCCGATCCCGGTATCGGTGACGGAGAACGCGATCAGCGGCTGGTCCGCGTCACGCAGCGCCCCGGACTCCAGCAGCTGCTCCCGGATCGCCGGCGGGACCTCGGGACCCGCCGGCCGGATGACCAGCTCCACGGAGCCGCTGTCGGTGAACTTGACCGCGTTGGACAGGAGGTTGCGCAGCACCTGCAGCAGCCGCTGCTCGTCCGTGTGCAGCGTGACGGGGAGTTCCGGCGAGACCCGGACCGAGAAGTCCAGGCCCTTCTCGGCCGTCAGCGGACGGAACGTCGCCTCGACGTAGTCGACGAGCTGCACCAGGGCGATACGGGTCGGGCTGACGTCCATCTTGCCCGCCTCGACCTTCGACAGGTCCAGGATGTCGTTGATGAGCTGCAGCAGGTCCGAGCCCGCGCCGTGGATCGTCTCGGAGAACTCGACCTGCTTGGACGACAGGTTCCCGTCGGCGTTGTCGGCGAGCAGCTTGGCCAGGATCAGCAACGAGTTGAGCGGGGTGCGCAGCTCGTGCGACATGTTGGCCAGGAATTCGGACTTGTAGCGCCATCGAGACCGCGAGCTGCTCGGCGCGCTCCTCCAGGACCTGCCGGGCCTCCTCGATCTCGGTGTTCTTCACCTCGATGTCGCGGTTCTGCCGGGCCAGCAGCTCGGCCTTCTCCTCCAGCTCGGCGTTGGACAGCTGCAGCGCCTTCTGCCGGTTCTCCAGCTCGCCCGAGCGCTCCTTGAGCTGCTCGGTCAGCTCCTGGGACTGCTCCAGCAGCCCCTCGGTCTTGGTGTTGACGCTGATCGTGTTGACGCTGATCGCGATGATGTCGGTGATCTGGCTGAGGAAGTCCTTCTGGATCTGGGTGAACGGCTGGAACGCGGCCAGCTCGATCACCCCCAGGATCCGGTCCTCGAAGAGCACCGGAAGGACGATGACGTGCGCCGGGGGCGCCTCACCGAGCCCGGACACGATCTTGAGGTAGCCCGGCGGCACGTTCTCGACCAGAATCGATCGCTTCTCCACCGCGGCTTGCCCGATCAGGGCCTCACCCGGCAGGAAGGTGGTCGGCATGGAGCGCTTGGAGAAGCCGTACGACCCGACGAGCCGCAGCTCGTACGCGTCCTCGTCGTCCTCCCGCGCACCGAGTTCGGTGCCGTCGCCGATCTCCTCCGCGAGGAAGAACGCCCCGTGCTGGGCCGACACCACCGGCGTCAGCTCGCTCATGATCAGCGCGGCCACGTCGTTCAGTTCCCGGCGGCCCTGCATCAGGCCGGAGATCCGGGCCAGGTTGCCCTTGAGCCAGTCCTGCTCCTTGTTGGCGAGCGTGGTCTCCCGCAGGCGCACGATCATCGTGTTGATGTAGTCCTGGAGTTCCAGGATCTCGCCGGCGGCGTCCACGTCGATGCGCAGGTTGAGATCGCCGCGGGTCACCGCGGTGGCCACCTGCGCGATGTTGCGGACCTGACTGGTCAGGTTGTTGGCCATCAGGTTCACCGATTCGGTGAGGTCCTTCCAGATGCCGGAGACGTCCGGCACCCGGGCCTGGCCGCCCAGCCGCCCCTCGGTGCCCACCTCGCGCGCCACCCGGGTGACCTCGTCACCGAAGGCGGAGAGCTGGCCGACCATCGTGTTGATGGTCGTCTTCAGCTCCAGGATCTCGCCGCGCGCGTCCACGTCGATCTTCTTGGACAGGTCGCCGCGGGCGACCGCGGTCGTCACCATGGCGATGTTGCGGACCTGGCCGGTCAGGTTGGACGCCATGCCGTTCACCGACTCGGTGAGGTCCTTCCACGTGCCGGCGACGCCGGGTACGCGGGCCTGACCGCCGAGGATGCCCTCGGTGCCGACCTCGCGGGCGACGCGGGTGACCTCGTCACCGAACGCCGACAGCGTGTCGACCATCGTGTTGATCGTTTCTGCGAGCTGCGCGACCTCGCCGCGCGCCTCGACGGTGATCTTCTTGGTGAGGTCGCCGTTGGCGACCGCGGTGGCGACCGCGGCGATCGAACGCACCTGATTGGTCAGGTTGTTGGCCATCAGGTTGACGTTGTCGGTCAGGTCCTTCCAGATGCCCGACACGTCCCGCACCCGGGCCTGGCCGCCCAGCTGCCCCTCGGTGCCCACCTCGCGGGCGACGCGGGTGACCTCGTCACCGAACGCCGACAGCGTGTCGACCATCGTGTTGACGGTGGTGACCAGGGCGAGGATCTCGCCCTTGGCATCGACGGTGATCTTCTTCGACAGGTCGCCGCTGGCGACCGCCGTCGTCACCTCGGCGATGTTGCGAACCTGGCTCGTCAGGTTGTTGGCCATGAAGTTGACGGACTGCGTGAGGTCCTTCCACGTGCCGCTCACCCCCTTGACCTCGGCCTGGCCGCCCAGGATCCCCTCGGTGCCCACCTCACGGGCCACCCGGGTCACCTGCTCCGCGAAGGACGACAGCTGGTCGACCATCGTGTTCAAGGTGTTCTTCAGCTCGAGGATCTCGCCCCGGGCGTCCACGTCGATCTTCTGCGACAGGTCACCGCGCGCCACCGCTGTCGCGACCTGCGCGATGTTGCGGACCTGGGCGGTCAGGTTCCCCGCCATGCCGTTCACCGAGTCGGTCAGATCGCGCCACACCCCGGCGACGCCCGGCACCTGCGCCTGGCCGCCCAGGCGCCCCTCGGTCCCCACGTCACGTGCGACGCGGGTCACCTGGTCGGCGAACGAGGACAGCTGGTCGACCATCGTGTTGATGGTGTTCTTCAGTTCGAGGATCTCGCCCCGGGCATCCACGTCGATCTTCTGCGACAGGTCACCGCGCGCCACCGCCGTCGTCACCTGGGCGATCTGCCGCACCTGGGACGTCAGGTTGCCCGCCATGAAGTTGACGGAGTCCGTCAGGTCCTTCCAGGTGCCGGCGACGCCGTCCACCCGCGCCTGGCCGCCGAGCCGGCCCTCCGTACCCACGTCCCGCGCCATCCGGGTCACCTGGGCCGCGAAGGACGACAGCTGGTCGACCATGCGGTTCACGGTGTTCTTGAGCTCCAGCATCTCGCCGGAGACGTCCACCGTGACCTTCTGCGACAGGTCGCCGTTGGCGACCGCCGTCGTCACCTGCGCGATGTTGCGCACCTGGCCCGTCAGGTTGCGGAAGGCGGTGTTCACCGAGTCGGTGAGGTCCTTCCACGTGCCCGCCGCGCCCGGCACCTGCGCCTGACCGCCCAGCTCGCCCTCGACGCCGACCTCGCGCGCCACCCGGGTCACTTCCGCGCCGAAGGAGGACAACTGGTCCACCATCGTGTTCACGGTGTTCTTCAGCTCCAGCATCTCGCCGGAGACGTCCACCGTGACCTTCTGCGACAGGTCGCCGTTGGCGACCGCCGTCGTCACCTGCGCGATGTCCCGCACCTGCGCGGTCAGGTTGCGGAAGGCGGTGTTCACCGAGTCGGTGAGGTCCTTCCACGTGCCCGCCGCGCCCGGCACCTGCGCCTGACCGCCCAGCAGCCCCTCGGCGCCGACCTCGCCCGCGACCCGCGTCACCTCGTCCGCGAACGTCCGCAGCGTCTCGGTCATCGCGTTGATCGTCTCCGCGAGCTGCGCGACCTCGCCGCGCGCCCCGATGGTGATCTTCTGCGACAGGTCGCCGTTGGCGACCGCCGCCGTCACCTGCGCGATGTCCCGCACCTGGGCCGTCAGGTTCCCGGCCATGAGGTTGACGGAATCCGTCAGGTCCTTCCACACCCCGGCGACGTCCGGCACCTGTGCCTGACCGCCGAGCTCGCCCTCCGTACCGACCTCGCGGGCGACCCGGGTCACCTCGGAGGCGAACGACGACAGCTGGTCCACCATCGTGTTGACGGTGTTCTTCAGCTCCAACATCTCGCCGGCCACGTGAACCGTGACCTTCCGGGACAGATCACCCTTGGCGACCGCCGTCGTCACGAGAGCGATGTCACGCACCTGGGCGGTGAGCCGGGACGCCATCGTGTTGACGGAGTCCGTCAGGTCCTTCCACGAACCGGACATACCGCGCACCTTGGCCTGGCCGCCGAGCTTGCCCTCGGTACCGACCTCGCTGGCCACCCGGGTGACCTCGTCGGTGAACGCCGACAACTGGTCCACCAGGCCGTTGACCGTCCGGCCGACCTTCAGGAACTCACCGCGCAGCGGATGCGCGGAACCGTCCGCGCCCTGCGACCGCAGGTCCATCCGCTGTTCCAGATCACCCTCCGCGACCGCCGACAGCACCCTGCCGACCTCGGAGACCGGCCGGACCAGGTCGTCGACCAGCGCGTTCGACGCGTCGATCGCGGCGGCCCAGGAGCCCTCGCAGGCACCCGTCTCCAGTCGCTCGGTGAGTTTTCCCTCACGGCCGACGACCCGGCGCACCCGCGCCAGCTCGCCCGTCAGGTGCTGATTGCGGTCCGCGACCTCGTTGAAGACGGCGGAGACCTCTGCCATGAGCCCGTCTCCGGACACCGTCAACCGCTTGCGGAAGTTGCCGTCCCTCATGGACGCCAACGCCGCCAAAAGTCTGTACAAGGCAGCCGAATCCACCTCGATGGTCCCGTTGGCGCGGGATCGCGCGTTCTTTCCACGCGAAACTGCACCGCGCGTCGATGCGCTGGACTCCACCGTGTCCCTCCCGGAGGGTCGACCAAACTGCTCGTGAACTGCCTCTTAGACATGCCCAGTGTTTCACCATGCCCGCACCTGGCCATAACAGTTCGGCAGCTTCGCATATGACCAGACGCACGATCGGGGGCAGAAACACCCGGAACCAGCGCACGCGCCATCAGCGGAGGTAAGTAACCTGGCATCCGGTTGCCCGCCACAGACCGGGCCTACACCTCACGGGGGCCGCCGGTGACGGCGCAAAGAATCGAAAGCGAGACCGACGACAGCGCCAAGGGGCGCACGAGGAGTTCTGTGATCACGGCGCGGGCAGCGGCCACCTTCCAGCCGGTGGGGCGATCGGTCGCCGTCGCGCGCGCCTTCGTCCGCGACACCCTCCAGGGCTGGGGCTTCTCCGACATCGTCGACGACGCTGTCGTTCTGACCAGCGAACTCGTCACCAACGCGGTAGTCCATGCGGGTACCTCCGCCGACGTGCAGTGCCTGCGCTATGACAATGCGGTCCGGGTCGAGGTCGCGGACCACTACCCCGAGCGCGAGGTCCCCCTCCATGACGCCGGACTGCAGCTCCGCAGCCCCGACAGCGAAGGGGGGCGAGGGCTCGTCCTGTGCTCGGCACTCGCCAGCCGCTGGGGCGTGGAGTACACCCCCGCCGCCAAGCACGTATGGTTCCAGCTCGACCTGCCGGAACGCTCCGCGGGCACCCGCGCCGCGAGCCCCGCGCTGCCGACCGCCGCCCTCCCGCTCACCGACGAGCGGGTCCGCGTCGCCGTGATCCAGGTCGACCGCAACGCCATCGTCACCCGCTGGAACGACGACGCCACCGATCTCTTCGGCCACACCTCCGACCAAATGATCGGAAAGCCCCTCACCGAGCTCACCGCCTGGCCGCAGACCCCCGGCACCGGCATCGGCCTCGCCGAGGCGCTGCTCCTCTCCCGCTGGGAGGGCACCTACGGCATACGCGGAGCGGACGGCCGCGTACAGCCCGTCTACGGCTCCCACCTGCGGGTCCGCGACAGCACAGGCGAGCCCTCCACGGTCTGCCTGCTGGTCCGCGCGGACGAGCGGGCCGTCCTGCAGAGCCCCGCCCGTGGACCCGTCAGCTCGGACGCCGCGTCCGGGGACCGTGGGAAGGCCGCGGACGCCTTCGAGGTGTTCATCGGCTCTCCGGCCCCCGACGACCTCGACGGGCTCCTGCAGCGCACCGTGGAGCGCGCCCGTGACATGCTCGACGGCGACGCCGCCTACCTGCTGCTCGCCACCGACGACGAGACGGAGCTGGAGGTACGTGCCTCCACCGGCCTGCCCTCCGCCCGCCAGCGCTTCGCGCGCGTCCCCGTCGAGGCCGGCACCGGCCGCTACGGCAGCGCCAGGATGCCCGCCGTCCACGAGGATCTCAACGCCGTCCCCGGCGCCGTCCCGCTGCTCGCCGGCACCGGCATGCGCTCCATCGTCACCGTGCCGCTGAAGGTCGAGGGCAGGCTCACCGGCTCGCTCGGCGTCGCCGCCGAGGCCCCCGGCCGCTACTCCAACGAGCAGGCGCTGCGGCTGCAGTTCGCCGCCGACCGCATCGCGCTGGCCGTCGAGAGCGCCCGGCTCACGGAGCTGGAACGGCTGCGCCGCGGCTCGCTGTCCTTCCTCGTCGAAGCCTCGGACCTGCTCGCCGGCACTCTGGAACGGGACCAGACGCTCGCCCTCATGGCCCAGATGACCGTCCCCACGCTGGCCAGTTGGTGCGCCGTCTACACCATCGCCGAGCAGTCGGAACCCGAACTCGCCTTCGTGCTGCACGAGGACGAGGACCGGATCGACGGCATCAAGGCCCTGCTGGCGAAGCTCAATCCCCCTGCGCCGGAGCCTACGCCCGGCGCACGTATCTGGAGTGCGCCCTCCGACGCCGCCCACTCCACGGCGCTGCGCGCCTCCCTGCGGAGCCTCGGCCTCGGCGAGGCCGGCCGGCCCGCGACCGGACCCGGCACCGCGCTGGCGACCGCCGCCGCGGTCGGCGGCGAGACCGTGGTCCTGCCGCTCGTCGCCCGCAACCGCGTCATCGGCATGCTCACCCTCGGCAAGCCCGCGGACGAGCGCTTCCGCCAGGAGATCCTCGAACTCGCCGAGGACCTCTCCCGACGTGCCGCCCTCGCCCTGGACAACGCCCGCCTGTACAGCGAGCGCACGGCCATCAGCCAAGCCCTCCAGCGCAGCCTGCTGCCGCCGGGGCTGCCTCCCATCCCGGGTGTCGAGGTCGAGGTCATCTACCGGGCGGCGGGCGAGGGCAACGAGGTCGGCGGCGACTTCTACGACCTCTTCCCGATCCGCGACGGCTGCTGGGGCTTCGCCATCGGCGACGTCTGCGGAACGGGTCCGGAGGCCGCGGCCGTCACCGGCCTGGCCCGGCACGCGATCCGGCTCCTCGCCCGCGAGGGCTACGGCGGCCCCGCCGTCCTGGAACGGCTCAACGCCGCCATCCTGGACGAGGGCGCCCGGAGCCGGTTCCTGACCCTGCTCTACGGGGAGTTGTGGCCCCAGCCCGACGGCAGCGCCATCCTCAAGGTCGTCTGCGCCGGCCACCCGCTGCCACTGCGGCTGCGCCCGGACGGCACCGTGGTGCCCGCCGCCGACCCGCAGCCGCTCCTCGGCGTTCTGGAGGACCTGGAGCTGGTCGAACAGACCATCACCCTGGACCCGGGCGACGTCATGCTCTGTGTCACCGACGGTGTCACCGAACGCCGCGAGGGCTCCCGCATGCTCGGCGACGACGGCCTCGCCGACGTCCTCGCCACCTGCACCGGCCTCACCGCGGGCGCGGTCGCCGCCCGCATTCTGCGAGCCGTGGAGCGCTTCGCCTCCGACGCGCCCTCCGACGACATGGCCATCCTCGCGATGCGGGTCCCCGCCCTGCCCGAGAACTGACGGGGCGGCAGAAGCCCCCGGTGCCACCGGCACCGGGGGCCGGAACAGCAAAAGGACCCCCCGCCGTCAGGCGAGGGGTCCTTCTCTGCTGGGCCCCCATGCGGAATCGAACCGCAGACCTTCTCCTTACCATGGAGACGCTCTACCGACTGAGCTATAGGGGCTCGGTGTCGACAAGGAAAATCTTAACCCATGAACGACCGTGCTCGGTAACCCGTTCCGGCCGGCCCCCGGACCGGATCAGAGCAGGCCACCGAGGGCGTTGCAGGCATCGGCGATATGCGCCAACTCCCGCTGGGTGAGCCCTGAGTGCACCGGCAGCGACAGCGCCTGCGCGGCGGCCAGTTCGGTCTCCGGCAGCACCTCGCGCGACCGGTGCGCCGCGAGCCGGTGAACGGGCGTCGGGACGCTCACGGTCGCCCGCACCCCGCGCCGTGACAGCGCCCTGACGAAGGCGTCCCGGTCGGGACGGCCGTTGCCCGGGATCCGCACCGTGTAGTGGTGGTAGACATGGTGCGCGCCCGGCTCGACGTACGGCACGACGACACCGGTCAGCGCCGAGTCGAGGAAGCGCGCGTGCGCGCGGCGCCTGGCGACCTCTCCCACGTCCTCCGCCGGCTGCTCCTCCTCGACCAGGGCTATCCCCTGCCGCGCCGCCAGTTCGCCCAGCTCCCGCATGGGTGCCGGGTGGCCGAACTGGTGCACCGCCAGGACGGCCGAGGTCCTGGGGGTGAGCGCGGCTTCCACGGAGGCCGGGTCGAGGCAGTACGTTCGCGGGTCGATATCGGCGAACACCGGTGTCGCGCCCACCATCACCACGGCCGCCGCGGACGACTCCGGCGCGAAGGACGGCACGATCACCTCGTCGCCGGAACCGATACCGAGAGCTCGCAGGGGCTGCCTGTCCATCATCAGCTGACGCACGTCCCTACCTCCAACAGTCGAGGTGCCAAGGTTCCCGCCGAGACATGAACAGGGGGTGACAGGCAATAAAAAAGCCTCAACCCCCGAGCCGAAGCTCGGGGGTTGGGGCTTAAAGATTGTTCGGCGGCGTCCTACTCTCCCACAGGGTCCCCCCTGCAGTACCATCGGCGCTGAAAGGCTTAGCTTCCGGGTTCGGAATGTAACCGGGCGTTTCCCTAACGCTATGACCACCGAAACACTATGAAGTTAACCAACCGGGTATCAGCACGGTTCGTTACTTCAGAACTACACAGTGGACGCGAAGCAAAAATAGTTAGACAAGCCCTCGGCCTATTAGTACCAGTCAGCTCCACCCGTTACCGGGCTTCCACATCTGGCCTATCAACCCAGTCGTCTACTGGGAGCCTTAACCCCTCAAAGGGGGTGGGAATACTCATCTCGAAGCAGGCTTCCCGCTTAGATGCTTTCAGCGGTTATCCTTTCCGAACGTAGCCAACCAGCCATGCCCTTGGCAGGACAACTGGCACACCAGAGGTTCGTCCGTCCCGGTCCTCTCGTACTAGGGACAGCCCTTCTCAATATTCCTACGCGCGCAGCGGATAGGGACCGAACTGTCTCACGACGTTCTAAACCCAGCTCGCGTACCGCTTTAATGGGCGAACAGCCCAACCCTTGGGACCGACTCCAGCCCCAGGATGCGACGAGCCGACATCGAGGTGCCAAACCATCCCGTCGATATGGACTCTTGGGGAAGATCAGCCTGTTATCCCCGGGGTACCTTTTATCCGTTGAGCGACGGCGCTTCCACAAGCCACCGCCGGATCACTAGTCCCGACTTTCGTCCCTGCTCGACCCGTCAGTCTCACAGTCAAGCTCCCTTGTGCACTTACACTCAACACCTGATTGCCAACCAGGCTGAGGGAACCTTTGGGCGCCTCCGTTACTCTTTAGGAGGCAACCGCCCCAGTTAAACTACCCACCAGACACTGTCCCTGATCCGGATCACGGACCGAGGTTAGACATCCAGCACGACCAGAGTGGTATTTCAACGACGACTCCACCATGGCTGGCGCCATGACTTCACAGTCTCCCACCATATCCTACACAAGCCGAACCGAACACCAATATCAAGCTATAGTAAAGGTCCCGGGGTCTTTCCGTCCTGCTGCGCGAAACGAGCATCTTTACTCGTAGTGCAATTTCACCGGGCCTATGGTTGAGACAGTCGAGAAGTCGTTACGCCATTCGTGCAGGTCGGAACTTACCCGACAAGGAATTTCGCTACCTTAGGATGGTTATAGTTACCACCGCCGTTTACTGGCGCTTAAGTTCTCAGCTTCGCCACACCGAAATGTGACTAACCGGTCCCCTTAACGTTCCAGCACCGGGCAGGCGTCAGTCCGTATACATCGCCTTACGGCTTCGCACGGACCTGTGTTTTTAGTAAACAGTCGCTTCTCGCTGGTCTCTGCGGCCACCCCCAGCTCAGGAAGCAAGTTCCCTCACCAGTTGTGGCCCCCCTTCTCCCGAAGTTACGGGGGCATTTTGCCGAGTTCCTTAACCATAGTTCACCCGAACGCCTCGGTATTCTCTACCTGACCACCTGAGTCGGTTTAGGGTACGGGCCGCCATGAAACTCGCTAGAGGCTTTTCTCGACAGCATAGGATCATCCACTTCACCACAATCGGCTCGGCATCAGGTCTCAGACTTCATGTGTGACGGATTTGCCTATCACACGCCCTACACCCTTACCCCGGGACAACCACCGCCCGGGCTGGACTACCTTCCTGCGTCACCCCATCGCTTACCTACTACCACCTTGGACCGGCGGCTCCACCACTCCCCTTTGCCCGAAGGCTCCAGGACGGCTTCACGGCCTTAGCATCAGAGGGTTCGATACTGGGCGTTTCAAAGCGGGTACCGGAATATCAACCGGTTGTCCATCGACTACGCCTGTCGGCCTCGCCTTAGGTCCCGACTTACCCTGGGCAGATCAGCTTGACCCAGGAACCCTTAGTCAATCGGCGCACACGTTTCCCACGTGTGTATCGCTACTCATGCCTGCATTCTCACTCGTGTACCGTCCACGACTGGCTTCCGCCGCCGCTTCACCCGGCACACGACGCTCCCCTACCCATCCCCGCACCCGTTAGGGCTTCACACGGGAATGACACGACTTCGGCGGTACGCTTGAGCCCCGCTACATTGTCGGCGCGGAATCACTTGACCAGTGAGCTATTACGCACTCTTTCAAGGATGGCTGCTTCTAAGCCAACCTCCTGGTTGTCTCTGCGACTCCACATCCTTTCCCACTTAGCGTACGCTTAGGGGCCTTAGTCGATGCTCTGGGCTGTTTCCCTCTCGACCATGGAGCTTATCCCCCACAGTCTCACTGCCGCGCTCTCACTTACCGGCATTCGGAGTTTGGCTAAGGTCAGTAACCCGGTAGGGCCCATCGCCTATCCAGTGCTCTACCTCCGGCAAGAAACACGCGACGCTGCACCTAAATGCATTTCGGGGAGAACCAGCTATCACGGAGTTTGATTGGCCTTTCACCCCTAACCACAGGTCATCCCCCAGGTTTTCAACCCTGGTGGGTTCGGTCCTCCACGAAGTCTTACCTCCGCTTCAACCTGCCCATGGCTAGATCACTCCGCTTCGGGTCTTGGGCGCGCGACTCAACCGCCCTATTCGGACTCGCTTTCGCTACGGCTACCCCACACGGGTTAACCTCGCCACACACCGCAAACTCGCAGGCTCATTCTTCAAAAGGCACGCAGTCACGAGATCACATGCAAGCATGTGATCCGACGCTCCCACGGCTTGTAGGCACACGGTTTCAGGTACTATTTCACTCCGCTCCCGCGGTACTTTTCACCATTCCCTCACGGTACTATCCGCTATCGGTCACCAGGGAATATTTAGGCTTAGCGGGTGGTCCCGCCAGATTCACACGGGATTTCTCGGGCCCCGTGCTACTTGGGTGTCGTACAAGCAAGCCGTACAGATTTCAGCTACGGGGGTCTTACCCTCTACGCCGGACCTTTCGCATGTCCTTCGCCTATCCATACGGTTTCTGACTCGCCCAACAGTCGGCAGACTGCTGAAGTACGATCCCACAACCCCGCATGCGCAACCCCTGCCGGGTATCACACGCATACGGTTTGGCCTCATCCGGTTTCGCTCGCCACTACTCCCGGAATCACGGTTGTTTTCTCTTCCTGCGGGTACTGAGATGTTTCACTTCCCCGCGTTCCCTCCACATACCCTATGTGTTCAGGTATGGGTGACAGCCCATGACGACTGCCGGGTTTCCCCATTCGGACACCCCCGGATCACAGCTCAGTTGACAGCTCCCCGGGGCCTATCGCGGCCTCTCGCGTCCTTCATCGGTTCCTGGTGCCAAGGCATCCACCGTGCGCCCTTAAAAACTTGCCTTACAGATGCTCGCGTCCACTATGTAGTTCTCAAGCAACGAACCCTCCCCCACACCCCCACGCCCGAAAGCGAAGTTTGGTGAGGCCGGCGTCGAGAGGGGACTTTCGTTCCCTCAGGACCCAACAGCGTGCCCGGTACAGCCCAATCCCTCATGTTTTCCACGCCGAAGCAGTACTTACATGAACAACCAAACCGTGCCGAATAGTCAACGTTCCACCCATGAGCAACCACCGCCGGACATGTGCCGGCGTAATGGCCCTGGACTGCTATCGCAGCCAGAATGCTCCTTAGAAAGGAGGTGATCCAGCCGCACCTTCCGGTACGGCTACCTTGTTACGACTTCGTCCCAATCGCCAGTCCCACCTTCGACGACTCCCTCCCTTGCGGGTTGGGCCATCGGCTTCGGGTGTTACCGACTTTCGTGACGTGACGGGCGGTGTGTACAAGGCCCGGGAACGTATTCACCGCAGCAATGCTGATCTGCGATTACTAGCAACTCCGACTTCATGGGGTCGAGTTGCAGACCCCAATCCGAACTGAGGCCGGCTTTTTGAGATTCGCTCCACCTTGCGGTATCGCAGCTCATTGTACCGACCATTGTAGCACGTGTGCAGCCCAAGACATAAGGGGCATGATGACTTGACGTCGTCCCCACCTTCCTCCGAGTTGACCCCGGCGGTCTCCTGTGAGTCCCCATCACCCCGAAGGGCATGCTGGCAACACAGAACAGGGGTTGCGCTCGTTGCGGGACTTAACCCAACATCTCACGACACGAGCTGACGACAGCCATGCACCACCTGTACACCGACCACAAGGGGGGCCGTATCTCTACGGCTTTCCGGTGTATGTCAAGCCTTGGTAAGGTTCTTCGCGTTGCGTCGAATTAAGCCACATGCTCCGCTGCTTGTGCGGGCCCCCGTCAATTCCTTTGAGTTTTAGCCTTGCGGCCGTACTCCCCAGGCGGGGAACTTAATGCGTTAGCTGCGGCACCGACGACGTGGAATGTCGCCAACACCTAGTTCCCAACGTTTACGGCGTGGACTACCAGGGTATCTAATCCTGTTCGCTCCCCACGCTTTCGCTCCTCAGCGTCAGTAATGGCCCAGAGATCCGCCTTCGCCACCGGTGTTCCTCCTGATATCTGCGCATTTCACCGCTACACCAGGAATTCCGATCTCCCCTACCACACTCTAGTCTGCCCGTATCGAATGCAGACCCGGGGTTAAGCCCCGGGCTTTCACATCCGACGTGACAGACCGCCTACGAGCTCTTTACGCCCAATAATTCCGGACAACGCTCGCACCCTACGTATTACCGCGGCTGCTGGCACGTAGTTAGCCGGTGCTTCTTCTGCAGGTACCGTCACTTGCGCTTCTTCCCTGCTGAAAGAGGTTTACAACCCGAAGGCCGTCATCCCTCACGCGGCGTCGCTGCATCAGGCTTTCGCCCATTGTGCAATATTCCCCACTGCTGCCTCCCGTAGGAGTCTGGGCCGTGTCTCAGTCCCAGTGTGGCCGGTCGCCCTCTCAGGCCGGCTACCCGTCGTCGCCTTGGTAGGCCATTACCCCACCAACAAGCTGATAGGCCGCGGGCTCATCCTTCACCGCCGGAGCTTTTAACCCACCCCCAGGAGGAGGTAAGTGTTATCCGGTATTAGACCCCGTTTCCAGGGCTTGTCCCAGAGTGAAGGGCAGATTGCCCACGTGTTACTCACCCGTTCGCCACTAATCCACCCGAAGGCTTCATCGTTCGACTTGCATGTGTTAAGCACGCCGCCAGCGTTCGTCCTGAGCCAGGATCAAACTCTCCGTGAATGTCTCCACGCAAGAGCGGCACCACCGGCCGGAATAAGGCCCGTGGTGCACAGCGTCCTCGCTATGTTATTCGCCTCCCGCCAGTTCCCGTCCCGAAGGACCGGAGGGCGAAAGGACTTTTTCAAAGGAACCACCAAACGAAACCCGTATGGGTTCCGCCCGGGGTGTTTTAAGTCTGGCGTTGACTTTTGGCACGCTGTTGAGTTCTCAAGGAACGGACGCTTCCTTTGGTGCCGTCTCCGGCGCCCTCCGGGCTTCCCTTCGTGTTTCCGACTCTATCAGACGCTTTCGTGTCCGATTCCCAGTCAGCGGGAGTCCTGCAGTTCTTGCTTTGTGTTGCTCCAGCGTTTCTGCCTTTCGGCTTTCCCGCTGCACCCGACTTTAGCAGAAGCTTTTCGCCGGATTTACCAGCCAATTCAACTTCGCTCTGGAAACAAACGTTTCCGCAGCACTCGTCGAGGCGGTTGTGACAACGTACTGGAGCGGGGCACCCGGATGCAAATCGGTTGCCCCGCCCCGGTGACTGTGCATCAGGTCGGCGTCAGGCCCGTGCTCAGACCTCGACGACGACCGGCAGGATCATCGGCCGGCGGCGGTAGGTGTCGGACACCCACTTGCCGATCGCACGGCGGATGAGCTGCTGCAACTGCCGTACCTCCACGACGCCGTCGGAGGCCGACCTGGCCATCGCTTCCTCGATCTTCGGGATGACCGCCGAGAACGCCTCGTCGTCGATCCCGGAGCCCCGGGCATGGATGTACGGCCCGCCCACGAGCTTGCCCGTGTTGCTGTCCATGACCACGGTCACGGAGACGATGCCCTCTTCGCCGAGGATGCGGCGGTCCTTGAGGGACGACTCGGTGACGTCGCCGACCGACAGGCCGTCGACGTACACATAGCCGGCCTGCACCTTGCCCGCGATCTTGGCGACGCCGTCGATGAGGTCGACGACCACGCCGTCCTCCGCGATGACGCAGCGGCTCTTGGGGACACCGGTGAGCTGGCCCAGCTCGGCGTTGGCGCGCAGGTGGCGCCATTCGCCGTGGACCGGCATCAGGTTCTTCGGCTTGCAGATGTTGTAGAAGTACAGCAGCTCGCCCGCCGAGGCGTGGCCCGAGACGTGCACCTTGGCGTTGCCCTTGTGGACGACGTTGGCGCCCCAGCGGGTCAGACCGTTGATGACCCGGTAGATCGCGGTCTCGTTGCCCGGGATGAGCGACGAGGCCAGGACGACGGTGTCGCCCTCGACGATCCGGATCTGGTGGTCGCGGTTGGCCATCCGGGACAGGGCGGCCATCGGCTCGCCCTGCGAGCCCGTGCACACCAGGACGACCTTGTTGTCCGGCAGGTCGTCGAGCTGCTTGACGTCCACGATCAGGCCCTGCGGCACCTTGAGGTAGCCGAGGTCACGGGCGATGCCCATGTTGCGGACCATGGAACGGCCCACGAAGGCGACCTTGCGGCCACGCTGCTGCGCACAGTCCAGCACCTGCTGGATGCGGTGGATGTGGCTGGCGAAGCTCGCCAGGATGATTCGCTTCTCCGCCTTGGCGAAGACCTGCTCCAGCGCCTGCGAGATGTCGCGCTCCGGCGGGATGAAGCCGGGGACCTCCGCGTTGGTGGAGTCGGAGAGCAGCAGGTCGATGCCCTCGTCCGCCAGCCGCGCGAAGGCGTGCAGGTCGGTCAGCCGGCCGTCGAGCGGCAGCTGGTCCATCTTGAAGTCGCCGGTGTGCACGACCATGCCCGCGGGGGTGCGGATGGCGACCGCGAGGGCGTCCGGGATGGAGTGGTTGACCGCGATGAACTCGCAGTCGAAGGGGCCGATGCGCTCGCGCTGGCCTTCGGCCACTTCGAGGATGTACGGCCGGATGCGGTGTTCCTGGAGCTTCGCCTCGATGAACGCGAGCGTCAGCCTCGAGCCGATGAGCGGGATGTCGTCCCGCTCGCGGAGCAGGAACGGGACGGCGCCGATGTGGTCCTCGTGGCCGTGCGTCAGCACGATGCCGACGATGTCGTCGAGGCGGTCCCTGATCGACGAGAAGTCGGGCAGGATCAGGTCGATGCCGGGCTGCTCGTCCTCGGGGAAGAGCACGCCGCAGTCGACGATCAGCAGCTTCCCGTTGAATTCGAAGACCGTCATGTTGCGGCCGATCTCACCGAGGCCGCCGAGCGGTGTGATGCGCAGACCGCCTTCGGGCAGCGCGCGGGGCAGGCCGAGCTCGGGGTGCGGGTGGCTCAAAGTTTCTCCTCACCACGCGCGCCGGGGTCCGGTGGATCGCCGGCGCGCGTGACATTTCGTTGTGCTGTCGGTTTGCGTGTACGTGGTGCGTACGCGTGATGCGTAGGTGTCGTGCGTACGCGTAGTGCGTATGCGTGCGTATTCAGTTGTGAAGTCTGTGGTGGTGAAGTCTGCGACCCGCGAGCCCGGGGCTGCGGAAGTCTGTGACTACAGGTGTACCCCGCCGGCGGCGAGATCCTTCTTCAGCTGCTCCGTCTCGGGTGCGGACAGTTCCACGAGAGGCAGCCGCAGCGGCCCCGCGGGCAGTCCCAGCAGTTCGAGGGCGGCCTTGGTGGTCATGACGCCCTGTGTCCTGAACATGCCCGTGTAGATCGGCAGCAGGCGCTGGTGGATCTCGGCGGCCTTGGCGATGTCCCCGCCCAGGTGGGCCTGGAGCAGGGCGCGCAGCTCCGGGGTGACCACGTGGCCGACGACGGAGACGAAGCCGACCGCGCCGATGGAGAGCAGCGGCAGGTTGAGCATGTCGTCGCCGGAGTACCAGGCGAGTCCGCTGCGGGCGATGGCCCAGCTCGCGGCACCGAGGTCGCCCTTGGCGTCCTTGTTGGCGACGATGCGGGGGTGCTCTGCCAGCCGGACGAGGGTCTCGGTGTCGATCGGGACGCCGCTGCGGCCGGGGATGTCGTAGAGCATCACCGGGAGGCCGGTGGCGTCGGCGATGACCGTGAAGTTCTGGTACAGCCCCTCCTGGGAGGGCTTGCTGTAGTACGGCGTCACGGTGAGCAGGCCGTGCGCGCCGGCCTGCTCGGCCTGGCGGGCGAGCTCGACGCTGTGCCGGGTGTCGTTGGTCCCGACTCCGGCGATGACGAAGGCGCGGTCCCCCACGGCTTCCAGGACGGCCCGTACGAGCTGGCCTTTCTCCACGTTGCTGGTGGTCGGCGACTCGCCGGTGGTGCCGTTGACGACCAGGCCGTCATTGCCTGCGTCGACCAGGTGGGCGGCCAGTCGCTGCGCGCCGTCGAGGTCGAGCGCGCCGTCCGCGGTGAACGGCGTGACCATTGCGGTCAGGACCCGCCCGAAGGGGGTCGTCGGTGTGGAGGTCGGAGCCATGGGTCCAACGCTACTCGTTGTATGTCGGCGCGTGTCGCCTCGGGACCTGCGGAAAGGACTCCGGCAGTGCCTGCTCGGGGGTTCAAGCACTGCCGGAGTCCGTTTCCGCAGCCTAGATGAACTTCGCGAATGCCTGCAATCGGGACACTTCGGACAATTAGCTGTGACGACCGCTACGGAGCGATGCGCCCGTTGCCGTTGAAGGCCGCGTGGGTCAGCGGCATGAGCTTCGCCCACTCGGCTTCCATCTTCTCGCCGACCATCTCGATCTCGCGCTGCGGGAAGGACGGAACGGCCGCCAGCTCGTGCTGGGTACGGAGTCCGAGGAAGTGCATGAGAGAGCGCGAGTTGCAAGTCGCGTACATCGACGAGAACAGACCCACCGGGAGGACCGCACGGGCCACCTCACGGGCGATGCCGGCGGCCAGCATCTCCTGGTACGCGTCGTAGGCCTGGCGGTACGAGGCCTCCATGGCCTCGGTCGTCGCCCGGTGCTGTGCGTCCGTGCCGTCCACGAACTCGTACTTTCCGGGACGGCCCTGCTGGACGAGCTTGCGCTCCTGCGCGGGAACGTAGAACACCGGCTGCAGCTCGCGGTAGCGGCCGGACTCCTCGTTGTAGGACCAGCCGACCCGGTGCCGCATGAACTCGCGGAAAACGAAGATCGGGGCACTGATGAAGAACGTCATCGAATTGTGCTCGAACGGGCTGCCGTGCCGGTCGCGCATCAGGTAGTTGATCAGGCCCTTGGAGCGCTCGGGGTCCTTGGTCAGCTCTTCCAGGGACTGCTCCCCCGCGGTGGACACGCGCGCCGCCCACAGCACGTCCGAGTCCGCGGCACTGTGCTTGACCAGGTCGACGGTTACCTCACCGCGGAACTGGACGGCGGTCTCGGTGGAGGTGTCGCTCACCGTGGGTCCTATCTGTCGTCTCAAGGGGCGCGCCCAGCCTAGACGCTGACACCGACAGCCCTGATCACCACCACAAACCCCACCCCCGCCCGCTGAATGGCGGACAAGCATTGCTAGATTGGGAGACTTGCATTAATTCGGACAAAGATTCGGACAGTGGAGTGGGTCGCATGTTCCGCCGGGGAGAGCCCGTCCCGTTCGCCTTCATAGCCGAGGCGGAGGACTTCCGGAGCAACGTCGCTCCGCCGCCCAGAACGCGCCCGAGCCGCCTCCGGATCGCGGGACGCGCGCTGGGGACCGTGCTGGTGCTCGCCGGACTGGTCGCCGCCGCCCTGCTCGGCGCCCCGGCGCTCGATCCGCACCAGCAGGGTTCGGTCGGCTCGCAACACGAAGAGGCTGCCAGGACGCCCTGAGCTGGTCACCACGTCGGTCGGCGGATAACCTCACCGGTCAGAGCCCCACCTCTGCCGGTAAAGGACCACGCGCGTGCCCCTGCCCTTCCTCGCCTCCGACAGCGTCCACGACCAGCGCGAGGCGTCCGCCGCGCTGCCGCACACCCTGCAGGACCGGTGGATGCGTCCGTACCGTCCCGGCCCGTGGCGGGTCGCGACGGCCGCGCTGCTGCTGGTGCTCTCCTCGTACGTGCTGTTCGCCGCGATGATCATCGCGGCCACCGGCGCGCTGCCCGGCGCCGGGCTCTGCCTGGCCGGGGGCGTCCTGGTGATCCTCTGCGCGCTGCGCCTGCTGCGCATGGGCTTCTGGGTCAGCGGGCGCGGGCTGCGACAGGCGGGGCTCCTCTACACGATCACGGTGCCGTGGGACGGCGTCGGCGGTGTGCGCACCGTGCAGCAGCCGGTGAAGGTGCTGGGGCTGCCGCGGACCGTCCAGGGGCAGGCGCTCGTCGTCACCCGCCGGGACGGACAGGAGCTGCGGCCGCTGATGACCGACCACAACGCCGACTTCCTCGGGCGCACCGAGGCCTTCGACATGGCGGCCGACGCCATAGAGGGCTGGGCCACCGAACTCCGCTGACCCGCCTGCCAGGCATCGCGGCGAACCGTTTCAGCTGGAACCGTTTCAGCTCGTGCGGACCGGCTTGCCGTCGCGCAGCGCGATGGCGCGCTGCATGGCCTTGCGGGCCCGCGGGGTGTCGCGGGCGTCGAAGTACGCGATGGCGAGCCGGAACCAGCTGCGCCAGTCGTCGGGCGAGGCCTCCGTCTCGGCCTGGCGCCGCGCGAAGACCGCGTCGGCCGAGTCGCGGTCGATACGGCCGCTGGGGGTGCGGACGAGCTCGTCCACCGGGAGGCCGCCCTCGGCGTCCAGTTCCCGCGAGAGCCGGTTCGCGTGCCGGGCGAACTGGGTGGTCTGCCACAGGAACCAGGCTCCGATGAACGGCAGCACCAGGACGGCGATGCCGAAGGGCACGGTGATCCACGTGCCCTCCTGGAGGAGCAGCACACCGCGGCTGCCGACCAGGACGAAGTAGCAGACCAGGGCACCGGCCAGAACGAAGTAGGTCACTTTGGCGCGCACGGCGATCAGTCCAGGTCCAAGAAGTGTTCGAGGCCGAAGGTCAGCCCCGGGGTCCCGGTGACCTTCCGGGCCGCGAGCAGGATGCCCGGCATGAAGCTGCTGTGGTGCAGCGAGTCGTGCCGGATGGTGAGGGTCTCGCCCGTGTCGCCGAACAGGACCTCCTGGTGGGCGAGCAGGCCGCGCAGCCGCACCGAGTGCACCGGCACCCCGTCGACGTCCGCGCCGCGCGCGCCGTCCAGGCCGTGGCTGGTCGGGTCCTGCTGGCGGGGCATCCCCGCGGTGTCGCGGGCGGCCGCGATCAGCTGGGCGGTCCGGGTGGCGGTGCCGCTGGGGGCGTCCGCCTTCCGGTTGTGGTGGAGCTCGATGACCTCGACGGTCTCGAAGTAGCGGGCCGCCTGCTGCGCGAAGCGCATCGTCAGAACGGCGCCGATGGAGAAGTTCGGGGCGATGAGCACTCCGGTGGCCGGGGAGTCCGCCAGCCAGCCCTTGAGCGACGTCAGCCGCTCCTCGGTCCAGCCGGTGGTCCCCACGACGCCGTGGATGCCGTTGCGGACGCAGAACTCCAGGTTCGCCATCACGGCGTCCGGGTGCGTCAGCTCGACGGCGACCTGCGCGCCGGCGTCGGTCAGCGCCGTCAGCGGGTCGTTCCGGCCGAGCGCGGCGACCAGGTCCAGGTCGTCGGCCGCCTCGACGGCCCGTACGGCCTCGGCGCCGATCCGGCCCGTTGCGCCGATGACGGCCACACGGAGCTTGCTCATGCTGATCCGTTCCTCCGGTTCGTGCGCCGCGGTCGCGTGCTGCGACCGCGGCGCGGGTGCGACCCGTCGCGTGGGGGCTACGCGACCGATTCGTGCAGGCGCGCGACCTGCTTATCCTTCAGCGGGCCGATGACGGCCAGCGAGGGACGCTGCCCCAGTACATCGCGGGCGACCGCGCGCACATCGTCCGGGGTGACGGCGGCGATGCGCTCCAGCATCGTGTCCACCGACATCTGCTCGCCCCAGCACAGCTCGCTCTTGCCGAGACGGTTCATCAGCGCACCGGTGTCCTCCAGGCCCAGCACCGTCGAGCCGGACAACTGGCCGATGGCGCGCTGCAGCTCCTCGTCGGTCAGACCGTGCTCGGAGACGTTGTTCAGCTCGTCCCGGCAGATCTTGAGCACCTCGGGGACCCGGCGCGGCTGGCAGCCCGCGTAGACGCCGAACAGGCCGCAGTCCGCGAACGACGAGGTGTACGAGTACACCGAGTACGCCAAGCCGCGCTTCTCGCGGACCTCCTGGAACAGCCGCGAGCTCATACCGCCGCCCAGCGCCGTGTTGAGCACGCCGAGCGCCCAGCGGCGCTCGTCGGTACGGGCCAGGCCGGGCATGCCGAGCACCACGTGCGCCTGCTCGGTCCTGCGGTCCAGCAGCTCGACGCGGCCGGCGGTGCGCAGCGTGCGGGCGCCGGAGCGCGGGTCCACCGGAACGGCGTCGGTGTCGCGCAGGGCGCCGGCGTTCTCGAACGCCTTGCGGACCTGGCGGACGACCGTCGCGTGGTCGACGTTCCCGGCCCGCGGCGACGACGAGGTGCGTCGGGTCGTAGTGCCGCTTGTAGAAGCGGGCGACCTGGTCGCGGGTGAGGGCGTTGATGGTCTCGACGGTACCGAGGACCGGGCGGCCCAGCGGGGAGTCGCCGAGCATCGCCGTGGTGAACAGGTCGTGGACCTGGTCGCCCGGATCGTCCTCGGTCATCGCGATCTCCTCGAGGACGACGCCGCGCTCGGCGTCGATGTCCTCCTGGCGGATCAGCGAGCCGGTGAGCATGTCGCACACGACGTCGATGGCGAGCGGCAGGTCGTTGTCGAGGACGCGTGCGTAGTAGCACGTGTACTCCTTGGCGGTGAACGCGTTCATCTCGCCGCCGACCGCGTCGATCACCGAGGAGATGTCGAGCGCGCTGCGCCGCTTCGTGCCCTTGAAGAGCAGGTGCTCCAGGTAGTGGGTGGCGCCGTTCAACGCCGGGGTCTCGTCGCGGGAGCCGACGTTGACCCAGATGCCGAAGGTCGCGGAGCGGACCGTCGGCAGGGTCTCGGTGACGACGCGCAGGCCCCCGGGGAGCACGGTCCTGCGGACGGTGCCGATGCCGTCGGTGCCGGGAATCAGGGTCTGTGTGCGGACGGCCCGCCCCTTGGTGGAGGGGCGGGCCGTCACGACAGTGGTGCGAGAGGTCACGAGCCGGACTCGTCCTCGGGGTCGCCCGCTTCTTCACCCTCGATGACGGGGATCAGCGAGAGCTTGCCGCGAGCGTCGATCTCGGCGATCTCGACCTGGACCTTGGAGCCCACGGCGAGGACGTCCTCGACGTTCTCGACGCGCTTGCCGCCGGCGAGCTTGCGGATCTGCGAGATGTGCAGCAGACCGTCCTTGCCCGGCATGAGCGAGACGAAGGCACCGAAGGTGGTGGTCTTCACGACGGTGCCGAGGTAGCGCTCGCCGACCTCGGGCATCGTCGGGTTGGCGATCTGGTTGATCACCGCGCGCGCGGCCTCGGCCTGAGAGCCTTCGGTCGCGCCGATGAGGACCGTACCGTCATCTTCGATGGAGATGTCGGCGCCCGTGTCCTCCTGGATCTGGTTGATCATCTTGCCCTTGGGGCCGATGACCTCACCGATCTTGTCCACCGGGATCTTGATGCTGATGATCCGCGGTGCGTTCGGGGACATCTCGTCCGGAACGTCGATCGCCTCGTTCATCACATCGAGGATGTGGAGGCGGGCGTCGCGGGCCTGCTTCAGCGCGGCGGCCAGGACCGAGGCGGGGATGCCGTCGAGCTTGGTGTCGAGCTGCAGCGCGGTGACGAAGGTCTTCGTGCCGGCGACCTTGAAGTCCATGTCGCCGAACGCGTCCTCGGCACCGAGGATGTCGGTGAGGGCGACGTAGTGCGTCTTGCCGTCGATCTCCTCGGAGATCAGACCCATGGCGATACCGGCGACGGGGGCCTTGAGCGGCACACCGGCGTTCAGCAGCGACATGGTCGAGGCGCAGACCGAGCCCATGGACGTCGAGCCGTTGGAGCTCAGCGCCTCGGAGACCTGGCGGATCGCGTACGGGAAGTCCTCGCGGGACGGCAGCACGGGCAGGATCGCCCGCTCGGCCAGCGCGCCGTGACCGATCTCGCGGCGCTTCGGCGAACCGACGCGGCCCGTCTCACCGACGGAGTACGGCGGGAAGTTGTAGTTGTGCATGTAGCGCTTGCGCGTCTCGGGCGCCAGCGTGTCCATCTGCTGCTCCATGCGGAGCATGTTCAGCGTGGTGACACCCAGGATCTGGGTCTCGCCGCGCTCGAACAGGGCGGAGCCGTGGACGCGCGGGATGGCCTCGACCTCGGCGGCCAGCGTACGGATGTCCGTCACGCCACGGCCGTCGATGCGGACCTTGTCCTTGATGACGCGCTCGCGGACCAGCTTCTTGGTCAGCGAGCGGTACGCGGCGGAGATCTCCTTCTCGCGGCCTTCGAACTTCGGGAGAAGCTTCTCGGCGGCGATGGCCTTGACGCGGTCCAGCTCGGCCTCGCGGGCCTGCTTGCCGGGGATCGTCAGGGCCTGGGCGAGCTCACCGGTGACGGCCTCGGACAGGGCGGCGAAGACGTCGTCCTGGTAGTCGAGGTAGCGCGGGAACTCGGCGGTCGGCTTCGCGGCCTTGGCCGCCAGCTCGGACTGCGCCTTGCACAGGGCCTTGATGAAGGGCTTCGAGGCCTCGAGGCCGGCGGCCACGATCTCCTCGGTCGGCGCCTCGGCGCCACCCTCGACGAGCGCGATCGTACGGGCGGTGGCCTCGGCCTCCACCATCATGATCGCGACGTCGCCGTCCTCCAGGGCGCGGCCGGCCACGACCATGTCGAAGACGGCGTCCTCGAGCTGGCTGTGGCGCGGGAACGCCACCCACTGGCCCTTGATCAGCGCGACGCGGACGCCGCCGATCGGGCCGGAGAAGGGGAGACCGGCGAGCTGCGTCGAGGCGGAGGCGGCGTTGATCGCGACCACGTCGTACAGGTCATCGGGGTTGAGCGCCATGATCGTGCAGACGACCTGGATCTCGTTGCGCAGGCCCTTGGCGAAGGACGGGCGCAGCGGGCGGTCGATCAGGCGACAGGTGAGGATCGCGTCCTCGGAGGGGCGCCCTTCGCGGCGGAAGAACGAACCGGGGATCCGGCCGGCCGCGTACATGCGCTCCTCGACGTCCACCGTGAGGGGGAAGAAGTCGAGGTTCTCCTTGGGGTGCTTCGAAGCACTGGTGGCCGACAGCACCATGGTGTCGTCGTCCAGGTAGGCCACGGCGGAGCCGGCGGCCTGACGGGCCAGACGGCCCGTCTCGAAGCGGATGGTGCGGGTGCCGAAGGAACCGTTGTCGATAACGGCCTCGGCGTAGTGGGTCTCGTTCTCCACTATGGGAATTCTCCTCATTCGTGTCCCAGGGCGTGTCCCGGGGACCTTCGGTGAGGGGAGCGTCCCGCCAGGGGCCGGTCTTCGATCGAAGCCTTCGGGGAGTCCTGCTGCCCGGAGGCCACTACCGAGGACCGGCGTTCGTGGCTCATTAGGAGGACGCTCCTCCTCGTGTGTTACAGCGTGCTCACACCAGACTACAAAGAATCGCCGGTCGAGTACGCAAAGGGAGCGGCTCCCGGGTGGGAACCGCTCCCCCGATACAACGTGTTACTTGGCGCCGGCCGCACCGCGGCGGATGCCGAGGCGCTCGACCAGGGCACGGAAGCGCGTGATGTCCTTCTTGGCCAGGTACTGCAGCAGGCGGCGGCGCTGGCCGACGAGCAGCAGCAGGCCACGACGCGAGTGGTGGTCGTGCTTGTGGAGCTTGAGGTGCTCGGTGAGGTCCGAGATACGGCGCGAGAGCATCGCGACCTGCACCTCGGGGGAGCCCGTGTCGCCCTCCTTGGCACCGAACTCGGCGATGATCTGCTTCTTCGTCGCGGCGTCGAGCGGCATACGAACTCCTCAGGTGTTGGTTTGCCTCCGAGTGCCCCTGGACTGGAATCACAGGCGATCTTCGATAACTCTGGAGGCGAGGACGCGGTTCTTACACACACATCCGTCGGCCAGGATACCAGCCGCGGGGGCACCGTCTCGCCGCGCGGCTCCTGGGGCCGCCGGGGGGCGGCGCGGGTCCGGCACGAGGGGCGCCCGGGGGCGCCTGTCGGAGGGGCGGGCCTGCCGTGGAACTACCGCCGATGATTAGGGTGTCCCTTAGAGCGGCAGGAGCAGAAGAGGGCGGACCGCCCGAGTGGGGCAAGTAAGGCTACTGCGGCACGCGGGGGAGGGATCGACGATGCAGCACGCCGGGTCTCCCGGCCGCGCCCGTCGCGGAGACCGTCACGCGTTCGTCGACCGGTTCCGGTCCTCAGCAGGCCATCAGCGCTCCACCGATCGTCCGTCCCTGCCGTTCGGATGCGTTTCAGAGATATACCAGGAGGCATTGTGAGCAGCGATCGGGACGAGAACCGCGTGGGCGGGGCCGCCCCTGTCGAGGAGCGTGGCGACGCCGACTACACCGGTGAGTTCACCTTCGACTACACGCCGCCCGCCTGGTACATGCAGAACGCCGGTGGCGACGACAGCGGGGACGGGGACGACGGCGGCGACGCCGAGGGCGAGGGCGACTCGGGTGCGGTTTCCGCCGTGGCGGAGGAGCCGGCGCGCGAGCCCGAGCCCTCGGTGACTCCGGTCGCGCCGCCCGTGGTGCCGCCTGTCGCCGCTCCGGCGCCGCTGCCGGCCCCCGCCGCGAGCGAGCCGTCGTGGTCCGCGACCTCGGTGCCGTTCGTCCCGGCACCCTCGCCCGCTCCTGCCCCGGAGCCCGCTCCGGTGGCCGCCGCGGAACCCGCACCCGCTTCTCCCGCTGTCCCGGCGTTCCCGACGCTGAAGCCGAGCGTCGGCGACGACCGTCCGGTGGACGCGCCCGCGGCGGAGCCCGAGCAGGACGACGACGAGCTGCCTGGTGCTGTCCGGAGCGAGTCGACGGTGAAGATCGCGCCCGGATCGCTGCGCCAGCGGCCCGGCGCGGGTGGGCCAGAAGCCGCCTCGACGCCCGCCGAGCCGGCTCCGGAGCGGGACGCTCCTCCGCCGTCCACCGGTCCCGTGTGGGTGCCGACCCCGCCGGCGGCGCCGGTCGCGCCGGTCGCGGCGTGGTCCCCCGCCCCTCCGCAGAGCGCGGTCCCGCCGCTGCCGCCGCAGTTCCAGGCGGCGGACGCGCCCGCGACGCCGCCGCTCCCGGACGACCGCGCCACCCCGCCGACGGGCGCGCCCTGGCCCGCTCCCACGCCCAGCCCGTTCACTCCCCCGCCGCCCCCCGAGACCGGTGGGCCGACCGCTCCGCCGAACCTCCCGGCCCCGCGCGCGGCGGCACCGCTACAGCAGAGCGCCGGCTTCCCGCGACCCGCCGCTGACGCACCGACGCCGGCTCCGGACGCCCAGCACGGCTCCGCGCCCGCCCCGGCGCCGCAGCAGGCACCACAGGACAGCTACGGCGTCCCGCGCCCCGCCATGGACGCACCGGCACCGGCACCGGCGGACCGTCAGGACGACCGCGCTCCCGCGGCGCGGCCGGCAGTGCCGGCACCGGCAGATCAGCCCGCAGCGCCGCAGCCCCCGCTCGCCCACCAGGGCTACGGGTTCCCGCGACCCGCCACGGACGCACCGGCGCCCGTCCAGGAGGACCGTGCTCCTGCGCCGCTCGCACAGAGTGGCTACGGGTTCCCGCGACCCGCCGTCGATGCCCCCGCACCGGCGCCCGTGGACCGTCCGGACGACCGCACTCCCGCGCCGCAGCCGCCTGCGCAGCAACCCCCGCTGGCACAGGGCGGATACGGATTCCCCCGGCCCGTCGCCGATGCCCCGGCTCCGGTCCCCGCAGACCAGCCCGCCGCCCAGCGGCCGCCCCTTGCCCAGGAGGGCTACGGCTTCCCGCGCCCCGCCACGGACGCACCGGCACCCGCCCTCGCACCGCGGGACTCCGTCCCGCAGGGTGGGTACGGGTTCCCGCAGGCCGGGCAGCCGCCGGTGGCGCCGACGCCGGCGGATCGGACGCCGCCGCCCGCAGCCTGGCCGGCTCCCACCCCCGCGCCGCAGCCGCAGCACGGCTTCCCGCCCGCCGAACCGCAGCCACAGCCGCCGCAGGCCGGCTACGGCTTCCCGCCGGCGCCGCAGGCGCCCGAGGACCGCGCTCCCGCGCCGGCGGCAGCGCCGTGGCCGAGTCCCAACCCGCCTGCCCCGCAGCCCGGCCAGCCCCAGCAGCCGCAGCAGCCGCAGCAGCCGCAGCCGGGCACCTACGCGCCCCTGCCGCAGCCCGCTCCGGAGGAGCGGGGCGCTCCGCCCACCGGTGCGCCCTGGTCCGGCAACCCCGCGCTGCCCCCGGCCGCCCCGGCCCAGCAGCAGGCGCCCGCTCCCATGCCGCAGGCCGGCTACGGCTTCCCGCCGCCCGCGGCGCCGCTGCCGCCGGAGGCGAGCCCCGGTGCGGCATTGCAGCCGCTCCCGCCGTACGGCGGGTACGGCTTCCCGCCGCCGGGACAGCAGCCGCAAGCGCAGGCTCAACCGCAGCCCCAGCCGGAGCAGTACGCACAGCCGCAGCCGCACCCGGCCCCCGCGGGCGACTCGTCCGTCGATCCGCGTACCGGCGGCTGGCCGACGATCACGCCGGACCAGCGGCAGCGTTCCGTGCAGGGCGCGCCGCTCGGCTACACCGCGGCCGTCGAACTGTCGTCGGACCGGCTGCTGAAGAACCAGCCGAAGCCGAAGCGGCCCGGCGCCAACGCGACGCCGTCGCGCTTCAAGCTCGGCGGCAAGAAGGAGGAGGCGGAGCGGCAGCGGAAGTTGGAGCTGATCCGCACGCCGGTGCTGTCCTGCTACCGCATCGCGGTGATCAGCCTCAAGGGTGGTGTCGGCAAGACCACGACGACCACCGCGCTGGGCTCGACGCTGGCGACCGAACGCCAGGACAAGATCCTCGCGATCGACGCCAACCCGGACGCCGGCACGCTCGGCCGCCGGGTCCGCCGGGAGACCGGTGCGACCATCCGCGACCTGGTGCAGGCGATCCCGTACCTCAACAGCTACATGGACATCCGCAGGTTCACCTCGCAGGCGTCCTCCGGGCTGGAGATCATCGCCAACGACGTGGACCCGGCGGTGTCGACCGCGTTCAACGACGAGGACTACCGCCGGGTGCTCGATGTGCTGGGCAAGCAGTACCCGATCATCCTCACGGACTCGGGTACCGGTCTGCTCTACAGCGCGATGCGCGGAGTGCTCGACCTCGCCGATCAGCTGATCATCGTGTCCACGCCGTCCGTGGACGGCGCGAGCAGCGCGAGCACCACGCTGGACTGGCTGTCGGCGCACGGCTACGCCGAACTGGTGCAGCGCAGCATCACGGTCATCTCCGGGGTCCGTGAGACCGGCAAGATGATCAAGGTGGACGACATCGTCGCCCACTTCCAGACGCGCTGCCGCGGGGTGATGGTCGTCCCGTTCGACGAGCACCTGGCCGCGGGCGCCGAGGTCGACCTCGACATGATGCGTCCGAAGACCCGGGAGGCGTACTTCAACCTCTCGGCCATGGTCGCCGAGGACTTCGTCCGCGCTCAGCAGGCGCAGGGGCTGTGGACCGCCGACGGGAACCCGCCGCCGCACCTGGCACCGCCGGTCCCCGGCCGGGAGCAGGCACCGCAGCCGCCCCAGCCGCAGTACCAGCAGCAGCCGCAGCCGCAGCAAGGCCAGCCGCAGTACCAGCAGCAGCCTCCGCCCCAGCCCGGGTTCCACGGCCACGCGCCCCAGGGCCCCGGCCAGCCGTACCCGCAAGCACCGCAGCCGCCGCAGCAGTACCAGCCGCAGGCACCGCAGCCGTACCAGCCGCGGCCCCAGCAGGGCTGGCCGCAGCAGCCGCCGCAGCAGGCCCAGCCCGAGCAACCGCCGGGCTACGGCTACCCGCCGCCGCCTCCGCCGCAGCAGCAGTAACCGGAGCAGTAGCAGGAGCAGACGGAGGGCCCCGCCGCACCCGCGGCGGGGCCCTCCGCGCGTGGTGGCACGGGCCGCGGAGTACATCACCGGGTGTACTTCCGTTCCACCCCGGGATGCAGCCGGGCGGCCGGGAGTTCCGCCTGCGGACCGTCGTGCCCGCCCTGGTCGGCGGCCTAGCGTGCAGGGGTACCGCACACCCCGATCGCTACGGCCCACAAGGACCTTCCGATGATCGAAGCCCACACACTCACCAAGCGCTACGGCGAGCGCACCGCCGTCGAGGACCTCAGCTTCACCGTGCGGCCGGGCGTCGTCACCGGCTTCCTGGGGCCCAACGGCGCCGGGAAGTCCACCACGATGCGGATGATCCTGGGCCTGGACGCCCCCTCGGGCGGCCGGGTCACGGTGAACGGTCGGCAGTACGCCGACCACCGGGCGCCGCTGCACGAGGTCGGCGCGATGCTGGAGGCCCGGGCGATCCACACCGGGCGCTCGGCGTACCACCACCTCCTGGCGCTGGCCGTCACGACGGGCATCCCGCGCGGCCGGGTCGACGAGGTGATCGACATCGTGGGCCTGCGCGAGGTCGCGAGGAAGCGCGCGGGCGGTTTCTCGCTCGGCATGGGGCAGCGCCTCGGCATCGCGAGCGCGCTGCTCGGCGACCCCGCGACGCTCGTCCTGGACGAGCCGGTGAACGGCCTGGACCCGGAGGGCATCCTGTGGATCCGCAACCTGCTGCGGAGCCTGGCCGCCGAAGGCCGTACGGTCCTGGTCTCCTCGCACCTGATGTCCGAGATGGCGCTCACCGCCGAGCACCTGATCGTGATCGGCCGCGGCCGGCTGATCGCCGACACCTCCGTGCGGGACTTCGTCAGCGGCGCGGCGGGTACCTCGGTGCGGGTGCGGACCGACGACGCGGACCGGCTGCGGAGACTGCTGGCGGCCCCCGGGGTGACCGTGGCGTCGGAGGCGGCGGGGGTGTTGGAGGTGACCGGTCTGAGCAGCGACCGCATCGGCAGGATCGCCGCCGACCACAGCATCGCGCTCGGGGAGCTGACCCCGCAACAGGCCTCCCTGGAGCAGGCGTTCATGGAACTCACCCGGGACGCCGTGGAGTACCAGGCACCTGCCGCCGCCACGGAGTTCTCCGCCCACGAAGGAAGCGCGGCATGACCGTCCTCGACCGGCCGGCCGCCGCGAACGCCTCCACCGGCCGCGGCCACGTCACCCAGCTCCGTGTCCTGCACTCCGAGTGGATCAAACTGCGCACCCTGCGCTCCACCCTCGTCACGCTGACCGCCGCCGTGGTCGCGATGATCGGGCTGGGAGTGCTCTTCTGCGCGGTCAGCGCCGACCGCTGGCCCCATATGGACCGGGGCGAGCAGCTCCGGTTCAGCGCGGCCGGAGTGAGCGTGCGGGGCTTCCTGCTCGCGCAGCTCGCCGTCGCGGTCCTCGGCGTCCTCGTGGTTTCCGGCGAGTACGCGACCGGCATGATCCGCGCGACGCTCGCCGCCGTACCGCGCCGCCTTCCGGTGCTGTGGGCCAAGGCTGCCGTGTACACGGCGGTGACGTTCCTCGCGATGACGACGGCGTCGCTCATCGCGTTCCTGGCGGGCCAGGCGATCCTGTCGTCCCAGCACATCGGTGTGTCGCTCGGCTCGCCCGGCGCCGCCCGCATGGTGGTCGGCGCGGGCCTGTACCTCACCGTGGTGGGCCTGCTGAGCGTGGCGATCGGTGGCCTCGTCCGCAGCACGGCGGGCGGCATCGCCACCGTCTTCGGGCTGCTCATCGTGCTGCCGCTGCTCGCCGACTCGCTGCCGTCCACCTGGTCCGTCAGCGAGTACCTGCCGGGCAACGCGGGGCAGGCCCTGCTCGTGGCCCACCCGGAGCCGCATATCTTGGCCCCATGGACCGGCTTCGCAGTCTTCTGCCTCTACACGGCCGTCGCCCTGACAGCGGCGGCGGCAGCGCTCAGCCGCCGGGACGCGTGAGGCGGTGACACCCGTCGCGCCCGCGCTCCGGCGGTCCATGCGCTCCGGGCGCGCCCTCCTCGGGCGCACCCGGCTGCTGGTGCGGGCGAAACTGCCGCCGGTCGCCGTGGACGCGGTGCTCACCGCGGCGCTGCTGTTCGCGACGGCGGGCCTGGCCCACCGTGATCTGGCCGGCTCGCCGTCCCTCGTGGTCTTCCAGTGGCTGCTGCTCATCCCGCTGGTGTGGCGGCGGCGGGCCCCGCTGGCGGTCTTCGGCGTCATGGCGGCGGTCGCGTTCCTCCAGTGGTTGGTCGGCGCCGCGCTGCCCGCCGACGTCGCGCTGCTCATCGCGCTGTACACGGTGGCCGCGCAATCCTCCCGGCGCCGGACGCTGCTGGCCGTCGCCGTACTCGAACTCGGCACGCTGCTGGCCGCGTCGACCTGGGCGACCCACGGACGCACCACGCAGTCGTTCGTCGCGCTGTCGGCGATGGTGATCGCCGCGGCCGTGACCGGGGTCAACATGCGCACCCGGCGCGCGTACCTCGCCGCCCTGGAGGACCGGGCGGGACGGCTGGAGCGGGAGCGCGACCAGCGCGCCCAGCTCGCGGTGGCCGGTGAACGGGCCAGGATCGCCCGCGAGATGCACGACATCGTCACGCACAACCTGTCGGTGATGGTCGCGCTCGCCGACGGCGCGGTCTTCGCGCAGGAGCGGCACCCGCAGAAGGCGGCCGCCGCGATGCGGCAGGTCTCCGCGACCGGTCGCCAGGCCATCACCGACATGCGCCGCTTCCTCGGCGTGCTGCGCGCCGACGAACCCGACGCGCTGCGCCATCCCATGCCCGGCATCGCCCAGTTGGAACCGCTCGCGGAACAGGTGCGCGCGGCCGGGCTGCCAACTCGGCTCAGCGTCGGCGGAGACCCGACCGTGGCCAACGCGGCGGCCCAACTCACCGTCTACCGACTGGTACAGGAAGCCTTGACGAACACCCTCAAGCACGCCCCGGCCGGCACTCGTGCCGAGGTCCGGGTGCGCTGCTCCCCCGCGTCCCTCCACGTGGACGTCACCGACGACGGTCCCGCCACGACCGCGCCGGGACCACCGTCGGGACACGGGATCGCCGGGATGCGCGAACGGGCGGCCGCGTACGGCGGGCAGCTCGACGCGGGCCCGCTGCCGGACGGCGGCTGGCGGGTCTCGGCCGAGCTCACCCTGATCCCGCGCCAGGACGCGAACGCGCCGCAGGACGGGCCGGCGCTCCGGGATCCGCTTCGGGATCGGCCCCGGGCCGGGGACGGTGCGCTGTGACGATCCGGGTGCTCCTCGTCGACGACGAACCCCTGCTGCGGATGGCGTTCACGATGGTCCTCGACGCCCAGCCCGACATGGAGCCGGTCGGTGAGGCCGCCGACGGCGCCGAGGCCGTCCGCCGCACGCTCGCGCTGCGGCCCGACGTGGTGCTGATGGACGTCCGGATGCCCGGCATGGACGGCATCGAGGCCACCGGCCGGATCGTCGGGTCCTGCCCGGAGACCCGGGTGCTGATCCTGACCACGTTCGACCTGGACGAATACGCCTTCGCCGGGCTGCGGGCGGGCGCGTCGGGCTTCCTGCTCAAGAACGCGCTGCCGGAGGAACTGCTCGCCGCGATCCGATCGGTGGCCGCCGGCGACGCCGTCGTCGCGCCCCGGATCACCCGCCGCCTGCTGGAGAACTTCGCCCACCGGCTCCCGGCCGGGAACAGCGCGGCGGACGGCGACGAGCGGCTGGCCCGGCTCACCGCGCGGGAGCGCGAGGTGCTCGTCGAGGTGGGCCGCGGGCTGTCCAACACGGAGATCGCCGCGGGTCTGCACCTCGCCGAGGCGACCGTGAAGACCCATCTGAGCCGGATCCTGGTCAAGCTCGGGCTGCGCGACCGCGTACAGGCCGTGGTCTTCGCCTACGAGACGCGGCTGATCCGGCCCTCCTGAGGGAGGCCCCGGCGGATCAGGAGGTGGGCGGCGTCGCGTCCTCGATCAGGTCGCGGGACTGCTTCACGTCCTCGGCCATCCCCACCAGCAGCGCGTCGATCGAGTCGAACTTCACCATGCCGCGCAGGTACGCGAGGAAGTCGACGGCCACGTGCAGCCCGTACAGGTCCAGTCCCACGCGGTCGATCGCGTACGCCTCGACCGTGCGCGCCGTGCCGTCGAAGGTCGGGTTGGTGCCGACGGAGATGGCGGCGGGCATCGCCTCGCCGTCCACGTGCAGCCAGCCGGCGTACACGCCGTCCGCCGGGATCGCGGTGTGCGGCAGTGTCTCGACGTTCGCCGTCGGGAAGCCCAGCTCGCGGCCGCGCTGCGCGCCCCGGACGACGACGCCCTCGACGCGGTGCGGACGGCCCAGGATCTCCATGGCGCCCGCCACGTCACCCTCGGCGACCAGCCGGCGCGTCATCGTCGACGAGAACGGCTCGCCGCCGCCGGCGGAGCCGCGCACGTACAGGTCGACGACGTCCACCTCGTAGTCGTACTTCAGGCCCATCGCGGAGAGGAACTCGACGTCACCGGCGGCCTTGTGCCCGAACCGGAAGTTCGGACCCTCGACGACGAGCTTCGCGTGCAGCGCGTCGACGAGCACCGTCCGGACGAAATCGCCGGGCGACAGCTTCGAGAACTCCGCCGTGAAGGGGAGGATGAGCAGCGCGTCGACGCCCAGCCCCGCCATCAGCTCGGCACGACGGTGGTGCGCGGACAGCAGCGGCGGGTGGCTGCCCGGCCGCACGACCTCGCTCGGGTGCGGATCGAACGTGACGACCACCGATCGGACGCCCAGCTCACGGGCCCGGTCGACGGCCTGCCCGATGATCAGCTGATGCCCCCTGTGCACACCGTCGTAGGAGCCGATGGTGACGACGCTGCGTCCCCAGTCCCCGGGCACGTCCTCCAAGCCCCGCCAGCGCTGCACCTTGACGCTCCGCTTCATCGTCGTACCGAATAGCTGTATGCCCGTACGGGTCCAAGCCTGCCATGTCCCCATGCCCGGCTCAGCCACCGGCCCCGCCGCCGCGCCCGCGGCAGGGGCTCAGACCGGCGGCTACGGCGTGGACGGTACGGCGAGTTGCTCGCAGCGACGGCGGGCGCTGGGGCCGATCACGGCGTCCCAGGCGCCGTCGGAGTCCAGCCAGCCGCGGACCAGCCGGGCGAAGCACGGGGAGGCTGCGGCGAGCTGCACGAGGCGCCGGTCGAAGTGCGCGGCGCCTTCCGGGGTGCGTCCGAGGAGCAGGCCGAGGCGGTGCACGAGGTCGCGGGTGAGCAGCGGCGGACGGCGGGCGCAGCCGTCCGCCGCGGCGGCGAGCAGCGCGTCCAGCACGTCGGCGTCGCGTTCGTGTTCCAGCGCCACGTCGAGCAGCTCCTGCCGCATCGGCCGGGAGATGTGGCTGCCGGGCGCGGCGAGCACCGGGGCCAGCGCGCGCCGCACCTCCGGTGGGTGCTCCCGCAGCAACTCCACGACCAGCGGGAACAGCACCGCGCGAGCCGACCCGCCCTGCTCCAGGCGCAGGTCGAGGAACTCGGCCGCATGGACGGCGCCCTCCGGCCGGTGCCGCAGATGGTCCCGTACCAGGCCGGCCGCGCGGCGGGCCAGCGCGGGGGTGCTCACCGCCGCCAGTTCGCGCAGCACCTCGGCGGCGCCGGCGCCCGGCTCCCGCAGGCGCTCCTGGAACGCGGCGAGCACCGGTTCGGGGTGCGAGGCGAGCGCGGCGGCGAGGGCGCCCGCCGGAAGCTGCGGATCGCCCGCGGCGAAAGAGGTGAGCGCGGCGGGCAGATGGCGTGAGCGGGTCGCCGGGTCCCGGACGAGGAGTGCCAGGGCCGCTCCGTGCAGCGTGCAGTCCGCGGTGCGGGCGAGCATCGCCAGCGCGGCGTAGCGCAGCAGCTCCCGGTCGGCGTCGGACCGTACGTACGGCGCGGCGCGCAGCCCGTACGTGGCGGCGGCGACGTGCCGGGAGGCCCGTGCCTCGTGCGCCCAGCGGTCGACGGCGCGGCAGACGGCCGACGGTTCGTCCTCCGCGAGGGCCGCCAGCAGCTCGTCGGCCCCCGGGTGCGCGGCCTCGACCAGCGCCTCGGTGAGATCGTCCACGGCGCGGTGCCGGTGGGTGTGCAGCAGGGCCTGGACGGCGGCGGCCACGGTCGGGCGCGGGCCTTCGAGGGCCGGGTCCGACTGCAGCGGGCGATCGTCGCCGAACCAGCCGCAGACCACGGGCAGTACGTCCCGCGGCGCGTCGCGGAACAGGTCGCCGACGGTCGTCAGGAACCGCTCGACGGGAGCGGACGGTCCCTGCGGGCCCGGGGGGAACTGCGGGTGGCGCGCGTTCTGCGGGTTCTTCGGGGGTGGTCCGTCGGCGGGCAGGAGCAGGCGCAGCAGGTCGAGCCGCTCGTCCAGCGGCAGGGCCAGCCGCCGCCAGAACCACGGGCCGAACTCCGCCAGCCCGCCGAGCCCCTGCGGGCCGAACCCGCCCCGTTCGATCGATCGCACGGTGATCCGTTCCGCCAGCAGCCGCAGCACGCCTTGGTACCGGCTGCTGTCCGGCACCCGCAGCAGGACCTCCCCCAGCAGATGCGCCGCCCACCAGACGGCGTCCGCCCGCCGGGCCGCCTCCGCCGCGGGTACGGGTGCCGGCATCGCCGGCGGCTTCGGCGGGTGGGGCTCCGCGCTCTCCGCCCCGGCCGGACTCCGCGGCGGCGGCACCGCCGCGCGCCCCGCGACGGGACGCCGGTTCGGGACCGTGTCGGCGTCGAGGTCGGTCTCGGCCGCCGCGGGCTCGCCGAAAGCACCGTCCAGGAGGCGGTCCGTCAGCGAAGGAACCGGACCCGTCTCCTCCGCCGGAGGCGGTGCGGGAGCGACGGGACGGCTCGGCTCGTCGGGTGCCCCTGCCGGGGAGCCGTCCGGATCCTGTGCGGGGCCGCGCGCCGGAGGCGCCAGGCGGCTCGGCTCCGCGGCCTGCTGGTCGAGGGCGTGGATCAGCGTCTCGAGGTGCCGGGTGAGGACGGCGGGACCGGATTGGCGGGCGGCGAGCAGCAGGGACTGGATGACGGGGCCGATGCGGTGCCGTGGCACCGGGAGCGCGTGCGGGGAGGCGGCGGGGCCGAGCGGCGGGGCGGGGGGGACGGTGTGCCCCGGGGCGTGCCCGGCGCGGGCCCCCGGGCGCGACGGCAGCCGGACGGGGGCCTCCGCCGCACCCGCCGGGGCGGCGAACCACCGGTGGACGAGCGCGAACAGCGCCTCGTCCAGGTCCAGGTGCAGCCCCTGCAGCCAGTCGGCGAACTCCTCGTGCGCGAAGCGGTATCCGGCTCCCGCCGGGACGACGAGGCCCTCGGTGAGGACCGCGGAGGCCCATCCCGTGCGCCAGGGGAAGAGGTCCTCGAAGGACTCGCGGTCCAGCTCGCCCTGTCCCGGCCCCAGACAGCGCCGTGCCGCCTCGTGCACCTGCCCGGCCACCCGGGCGGCCAGCCGCCGCACGGCGGTCCCCCGGGCGGGGCTCTCGGCGCCCGCTGTCAGCCGGACGGCGATGCGCAGGCACACCAGGTCCAGGTAGGCGGAGAAGATCTCCGTCCGGTCGGGCACGGCGGTTCCCGCGTCGGGCGGGACCCCCGCTTCGGGCTCGGGGAGGGCCGCTCGGATCTCGGCGAAGAGCCGCAGGGCCAGCGGATGGGCCGCGTCGGCCGCGCCCAGGGCTTCGGCCGCGATCCCGTACCGGGCCCTGGCGCGCATGGCCTGTCGCTCCGGGAGGTCGCCCAGGCGGACGCAGGACGGCAGCGCGCGGGCCGGGGCGCCGGGCGGTAGGGCCGGCGCCTCCTCGGGCGCGTGGAGCATGCCGGCGGGGAACAGGGCGCCGGCCTGCTCCCAGTACTCGGGGCGGCACGCCACGACGAGCCGGACGCCGCCGGCCCGCAGCCAACTCGCCGTGCCGGCCGTCCAGTCGGGCAGCGCGTGCGCCAGAGCGGGCGGCATCTCCTCGGGGCCGTCGAGCAGGACGAGCAAGGGGCGTCCCGCCGAGCGGGCGAGGTCCGCGACCGCGTCCGGGGAGGCGACGGGCGCCTCGCCCCGCCCGTCGCCCGCCGCGGCCGAGACGATCCGCGCGGCCGTGCGCAGCGAGCGCTCCACCGCGTCCTTCAACCCGCCGTCGCCCGGCCGCAGTTCAGCGCCGCGCAGCCACACCGTGGGGGCGGGTTCGGCGCCCTGGACGCGGCGGGCGGCCAGCGCCGCGAGTTCGGTGGTGCGCCCGGAGCCGGGGTCGGCGACCAGGCCCAGGACGAGCGGTCCGCGGTCCCCTCCCCCGCCGAGGAAGGCGCGCAGCTCTTCATCCGTCTCCGGCCTGGCGACCGGCTCGCGCCATTCGCGCGGTACGGCCGCGGAACCGACCGAGGTGGCCGTCAACTGCAGTGCGCCCGCGAGGTTCAGGTGCGGTCCGTAGGCGGGCACGGTGGCCGCGTTGCGGGCGAGCAGCTCCGCCAGCGGCCCCCATGCGGCCCGCAGCGGGACGGCGAAGCCACCGGCGCGGTGTCCGGCGTGCAACGCGGTGGCGATGACGGCCAGCACCGCGCCGGTCTCCGCGTCGATCACGGGGCTGCCGGACGCCTGCGGGTGGACCCGCAGCACCTCCGGTGTGTCGAGGGCGAGTTCGTAGACCTCGTCCAGGAGGTGGAACCGGTCGGTCGCGGTGTAGGTCACGGCCGCGGTGCCGACGACCACGGCGTCCGTCCAGCTGACGGCTCGCAGCCGCACCCGGCGCTCCGGGTGCGCGGGTCCGCTGACGGCGACCGGCAGCGGCCGGAGGTTGATGCCCTCGGTCGCGACGAGCGCGAGTCCCAGTTCGGGCAGCGGTGTGACCGCGTCCGCGCCGACCAGGCAGACCTGGTCGCCGGGGGCGTGCAGCACCAGCCGGGCGAGGCCGTCGACCGCCTCGTGACTCGTCAGCAGAGTGCCGCCGAGGTCCGCGAGGAAGCCCGTGCCGCGCGGCCGTCCGGCCAGATCGCACACGCGCACCAACGCGTCGTCACCGTCGCAGGGCCGCACCCCCATTCGCGCACCTCTCCGCTGGTCAACCGCCTTTGACGGTATGCCCACGGTGATCGTCCGCTACTGATCATCCATGCAATGCGCCCCCATACACCCCCGCGATTCACTCCAAGCGCCCGCCCATTGGGGTGAATTCAGGGTGCTGGGCGGATACGTATAGGGGGAGGAGGGGGATTGTGGAGCGGCCGTTCGCGCGGGGACGCGGACGCCCGCTCCACGATGACGGGAACGACCGGGTGTGGCGAGCCGTCCGTCAGACGAGGACGGCGAGGATCTTCGCTTGGCCTTCGCGGTCCTCGACGAGGGCCAGGAAGCGGCCGTCCGGATCGAAGGCCGCGTGGGCGCCGGGGCCCATGCCGTCGGACTTCAGACGTACGCCGTTGACGAGCAGCCGGGCCTGGTCCGCGTCCACGTCCCAGCGGGGGAACGCGGCGGCCGCGGCCTCGCCGATCGGCAGGACCTGGAAGGCCTCCGCGCCGTCGGCCTGATACGTCGCTTCGAGCTCGTCCACGGTGATGGCACCGCTCAGGTCGTACGGGCCGACCCGGGTCCGCCGCAGGGCGGTCAGGTGGCCGCCGGTGCCCAGACCCGCGCCGAGATCGCGCGCAAGGGCCCGGATGTAGGTGCCGGAGGTGCACTCGACGGTGACGTCGAGGTCCAGGACGGCCGTGCCGTCCTCCGCCGTCGCGGTGCGGTGTTCGTGCAGCACGAACGAGGAGATGGTCACCGGACGAGAGGCCAGCTCGAACTCCTCGCCCTCCCGGACGCGGGTGTACGACCGGACACCGTTGACCTTGATGGCGCTGACCTTGGACGGCACCTGCATGATGTCGCCGGTCAGCTCGGCGATCCCGGCAAGGACGGCCGCCGGCTCCACGCCGGCCGCGCCGGAGCTCTCCGTGACCTCGCCCTCGGCGTCGTCCGTCACGGTGGTCTGGCCGAGCCGGATCGTCGCCACGTACTCCTTGCGCGTGAGCGCGAGGTGGCCGAGGAGGCGGGTGGCCTTCTCAACCCCGATGACGAGCACTCCGGTCGCCATCGGGTCGAGGGTGCCCGCGTGCCCGACGCGCCGGGTGCCCGCGAAACGGCGGATGCGGGCGACCACGGCGTGCGAGGTGAGCCCGGCCGGCTTGTCGACGATCACTAGGCCGTCCGGGCCCTGGCCTTTGCGCTTCATGCGGTCGCGGAGCCCTTGTCATCGTCCTTGGGGGCCTTCGACGCGTCGGCGGCGTCCGCCGCCGTCTCGTCCTCGTCGTCATCGAGGTCGAGGTCGTCGTCGTCCTCGACCGGCTTGCGGTACGGGTCCGCGTCGCCCGCGTACGAGGCGTCGGTGGCGGCCTTGCGCACCTGCTCGTCCGCGGCGCGGGCCCTGGCCAGCAGGTCGTCGATGGTCTTCGCGTTCTCCGGGAGGGCGTCCGCGACGAACGTCAGCGTCGGGGTGAAGCGCACCCCGAGCTGGCGACCGACCTCGGAGCGCAGGATGCCCTTGGCGCTCTCCAGTGCGGCGGCCGAGGCCGCCCGGTCCTCGTCGTCGCCGTAGACCGTGTAGAACACCGTCGCGTCCTGGAGGTCACCCGTGACCCGGGTGTCCGTGATCGTCACGTAACCGAGCCGCGGGTCCTTGATCCGCCGCTGCAGGGTTTCCGCGACCACGACCCGGATACGGTCGGCCAGCTTGCGCGCCCGCGAGGTGTCGGTCACTTGTCCGTCTCCTTCTTCGTTACTGCTCTGGTCTTCCAGGCGCCGGCCGACCGCCGATCGGTCAGTCGTCGTCGCCGTGGATCCGCTGCCGTGCCGACAGCAGTTCCACCTCGGGCCGGGCGATCATCCATCGCTCGCACCGGTCGAGTACGTCCTGTATGTGCCCGAGATCCCCGGACACGACCGCGATGCCGATCTCGGCCCTGCGGTGAAGGTCCTGCTCGCCGGTCTCCGCCACGCTGACCGCGAACTTGCGGTGCAGCTCGGCGACGATCGGGCGGACGACGGACCTCTTCTCCTTCAGCGAATGTACGTCGCCGAGGAGGAGGTCGAAGGACAGTGTTCCTGCGTACATGGGCGACAGGGCTAGCCGCCCTGGGGGGCCTCGTCGTTACGCCCCTGGTGACAGGTGCGGTTCATGAGGTGAACAGTCGCCAGGTTACCCGCAACGGCCGGGGCCGATCGACGGAATATCTCCGCCGACCGGCCCCGGTCGTGAGCTACGACAATCAGCCGCGCGGCTTCTCGCGCATCTCGTACGTCGCGATGACGTCGTCGACCTTGATGTCGTTGTAGCTGCCGAGGTTGATACCGCCCTCGTAGCCTTCCCGGATCTCGGTGACGTCGTCCTTGAACCGGCGCAGACCCTCGATGTTGAGGTTCTCCGCGATGACCTTGCCATCGCGCAGCAGTCGCGCCTTGGTGTTGCGCTTGACCTCGCCCGAGCGGATGAGGACACCGGCGATGTTGCCCAGCTTGGAGGAGCGGAAGACGTCGCGGATCTCGGCGGTGCCGAGCTCGACCTCCTCGTACTCCGGCTTGAGCATGCCCTTCAGGGCCGCCTCGATCTCATCGATGACCTGGTAGATCACCGAGTAGTACCGGACGTCGACACCCTCGCGCTCGGCCAGCTGCGTGGCGCGGCCTTCGGCGCGCACGTTGAAGCCGATGACGATGGCGTCGGAACCCGATGCCAGGTTGATGTCCGACTCGGTGACCGCACCCACACCGCGGTGCAGGATGCGCAGGTCGACCTCGGCACCGACGTCCAGCTGCATGAGCGAGGACTCGAGCGCTTCGACCGAACCGGACGCGTCGCCCTTGATGATGAGGTTGAGCTGCTGCACCAGACCGGCCTGCAGGGCCTCGTCCAGGTTCTCCAGGGAGAACCGGACACCCTTGCGGGCAAACGCCGCGTTCCGCTCACGAGCGGCACGCTTCTCGGCGATCTGACGGGCCGTGCGGTCGTCGTCGACAACGAGGAAGTTGTCGCCGGCGCCGGGCACGTTGGTGAGACCGAGCACCATGACCGGAGTCGAGGGGCCCGCTTCTTCCAGCGTGTTGCCACGGTCGTCGAGCATCGCGCGGACTCGGCCGTACGCGTCGCCGACCACCATGGTGTCGCCGATGCGCAGGGTGCCGCGCTGCACGAGCACGGTCGCCACGGCGCCACGGCCACGGTCGAGGTGAGCCTCGATCGCGATGCCCTGTGCGTCCTGCTCCGGGTTGGCCCGCAGGTCGAGCGAGGCGTCCGCGGTGAGGACCACGGCCTCCAGCAGGCTGTCGATGTGCAGACCCTGCTTGGCGGAGATGTCGACGAACATGGTGTCGCCGCCGTACTCCTCGGCCACGAGGCCGAACTCGGTCAGCTGACCGCGCACCTTGACGGGGTCGGCGCCTTCGACGTCGATCTTGTTGACCGCGACCACGATCGGCACACCGGCCGCCTTGGCGTGGTTCAACGCTTCGATCGTCTGCGGCATGACACCGTCGTTGGCCGCCACCACGAGGATCGCGATGTCGGTCGACTTGGCACCACGGGCACGCATGGCGGTGAACGCCTCGTGACCGGGGGTGTCAATGAAGGTGATCTTGCGCTCTTCGCCGTTGACCTCGGCCGCGACCTGGTAGGCACCGATGTGCTGGGTGATGCCACCGGCCTCGCCCGCGACCACGTTGGTCTTGCGGATCGCGTCGAGGAGGCGGGTCTTACCGTGGTCGACGTGACCCATGACGGTCACGACCGGCGGACGGGAGACGAGCTCTTCCTCGCCGCCCTCGTCCTCGCCGAACTCGATGTCGAAGGACTCGAGCAGCTCGCGGTCCTCCTCCTCCGGGCTGACGATCTCCAGGACGTAGTTCATCTCGTCGGCGAGCAGCTGCAGCGTCGCGTCGGGGACCGACTGCGTCGCCGTGACCATCTCGCCGAGGTTCAACATCACCTGGACGAGCGACGCCGGGTTGGCGTTGATCTTCTCGGCGAAGTCGGTGAGCGAGGAGCCGCGACGCAGGCGAACGGCGGCACCGTTACCGCGGGGCAGCAGCACGCCGCCCACGGACGGGGCCTGCATGCTCTCGTACTCCTGGCGACGCTGGCGCTTCGACTTGCGCCCACGGGCCGGACGGCCGTTCGGGCCACGGCCGAAGGCACCCTGCGTGCCACCACGGGCGTTGGGGCCGCCGGGGCGACCGCCGAAGCCACCGGGACGGGGGCCGAAGCCGCCGCCACCGCCGGGAGCACCACCGGGACGCGGGCCACCGAAGCCGCCGGGACGCGCGCCGGGACCGGCCGGACGACCGGCGAAACCGCCGCCGCCACCGGGACGGGCACCGGGACCACCGCTGCCGCCACCGGGACGGGCACCGGGACCGCCACCGGGACGGGCGCCGGGACCGCCGGAGCGGCCGCCGGGACCACCGGACGGGGCGGGACGCTGCGGCATCATGCCCGGGTTCGGGCGCGGGCCGGAGCTCTGCGGGCGGGGCATGCCACCGGGAGCCGGACGGCCGGGACCGCCGGGGGCGCCACCGGGACGCGGGGGTGCCGCCGGGACGCGGGGCGCCACCGGGACCTCCCGTGCCGGCCGGACGAGCGGGACGCTCGCCGCCGGGGGCACCCTGGCCGCCACCACCCGGACGCGGCGCGCCACCGGGGCGCTGCATCCCGGTGGAGCCACCGGAGGTGAAGGGGTTGTTGCCCGGACGGGGACCCGCCGGACGGGCGCCACCGGGACGGGGAGCGCCACCGGGCGCGCCCTGGCCGGCCGGACGGGCCGGACGGTCGCCACGCGGAGCGGCGTCACGCTGACCGCCGTCACGGCGCTCTTCGCGCTGTGCCGGGGCCGGACGTGCCGGACGCGGACCGGGAGTGGCACCCGCGGGACGCGGGGTGGAGGCCGGGGCCGTCGGAGCGGAGGCCGCCGGCGCCTGGGGCGCCTGCTGCGTCTGCTGGGCCGGAGCCGGGGCGGAGAACTCCGCGACCGGGACCGGAGCCGCCGGGGCGGGCTTGACCGGGGCCGGCTTCGGACCCGGACGGGGGCCGGACGGCGTGGAGCCGGTGCCCGTGGCGGCCGGAGCCGCCGGAGTTACGGGGGCGTCCGCGGCCGGCTTGGGAGCCGGCGCAGCGGGACGGGCCGGCGCACCCGGGGTGGGGGCGCCAGGCTTGGCAGGCGTCGCCTTGCGGGGCGCGCCGGGCTTGGCAGCGGGCTTCGCGGCGTTTCCGCCACCGGGCCCCTGCAAAGCGTCAGTCAACTTGCGAACAACCGGCGCCTCGATCGTCGAGGACGCCGAACGTACGAATTCACCAAGTTCTTGGAGCTTGGCCATGACGACCTTGCTCTCAACACCGAACTCCTTGGCGAGTTCGTATACCCGGACCTTAGCCACTTCGCTCCTTTTAGGTCCGGGGTGATCGTCCGCCGGACCGTCGCTACTTCATGCTCGTACTCATCGCGTACTCATCGAGTGGTGCTCATCGCAATCTCGACCTACTTCCGACTCGCGAGGTACCTGACCGCACGGGTGCCCGTGCCGTTCACTTACGGTGCCGCCACTTCGACGGGCTTGGTGTGCTGCTCGACGTACCGGCGGAGTTCCGCGGTATCGAACGCCTCCTTGGACCTGAAGGCCCTGGAGAAGGCCCGGCGGCGAACCGCCAGGTCAAAACAGACCAGGTCAGGGTGCAAGTGAGCACCCCGACCGGGCAGCGTACCGCGAGGATCGGGGACGCACGCGTCACCGCTCACCGCCACACGCAGCAGATCGTTCTTGGCCACCCGTTCCCGGCAACCCACACAGGTTCGCTCAGGGCACGCAAGGGAACGCGTCCGGCCAGACACCGCTAAGTCTACCTCCCCGCGCCGACCTCACCCCTTCGGGTTAGTCGACGCACGGTTGTTCGGTCAGTCGTGAGTTGACGTTCAGGCCCGCGGAACGTCCGATTTTCCGTCCGATTCGCCGGAGTCGTCGGCGCCCTCGGGCTCGATGTCGGGACGGATGTCGATCCGCCAGCCGGTCAGCCGGGCGGCGAGGCGGGCGTTCTGCCCCTCCTTGCCGATGGCGAGCGACAGCTGGTAGTCCGGCACGGTCACCCGGGCGGACCGGGCCGCCAGGTCCACGACCTCGACGCGGGAGACCCGGGCCGGTGACAGCGCGTTCGCCACCATGTCGGCCGGGTCGTCCGACCAGTCCACGATGTCGATCTTCTCGCCCTGCAGCTCCGCCATGACCGCCCGCACGCGGGAGCCCATCGGGCCGATGCAGGCGCCCTTGGCGTTCAGCCCGGAGCGGGTCGAGCGCACCGCCATCTTCGTCCGGTGGCCGGCCTCGCGGGCGATCGCCTCGATGACGACCGAACCGTCCGCGATCTCCGGGACCTCCATCTTGAACAGGGCGCGCACCAGGTTGGGGTGCGAGCGCGACAGCGTCACCGACGGTCCGCGCACGCCCTTGGCGACGCGGACGACGTAGGAGCGCAGCCGTACCCCGTGCTTGTAGTCCTCGCCCGGCACCTGCTCCTGCACCGGCAGGATGGCTTCCATCTTGCCGATGTCGACCAGCACGTTCTTCGCGTCCATACCCTGCTGGACCACACCGGAGACGATGTCCCCCTCACGGCCGGCGTACTCGCCGAACGTGATGTCGTCCTCCGCGTCCCGCAGCCGCTGCAGGATGACCTGCTTGGCGGTGGAGGCGGCGATCCGGCCGAACCCGGACGGCGTGTCGTCGAACTCGCGGGGCTCCGCGCCCTCGGCGACCTCGGACGCGTCCTCCTTCGCCCACACCGTCACGTGTCCCGACGTCTTGTCCAGCTCCACCCGGGCCCGGCGATGGCTGCCCGGCTCCCGGTGGTAGGCGATGAGGAGCGCCGACTCGATCGCCCCGACCAGCAGGTCGAACGAAATCTGCCTCTCCTGCACCAAACCCCGCAGGGCCTTCATGTCGATGTCCACGGCTACGCCTCCTCAATGCTCTCGTCGCTGTCGGTGTCGGCGTCGGCCGTATCCGCTGCGTCGACGTCGTCGTCCTTGTTCTTACGGTTGAACTCGATCTCCACCCGGGCCTTCGCGATCTCCGCGAACTCCACCCGGCGCGGCTTGGGCTTGCGCCCCTTGACGCCCGGGACCTCCAGGTCGAGGCCCGCCTCGTCCAGCGCGATGATCCGCGCGATCAGCTCTTCGTGGTTGTTCAGGGTCAGCTTGACCAGCCGGCCCTCGTTGCGGCGGAAGTGCCGCGGCGTGGTCAGCGGCCGGTCGGTGCCCGGGGAGCTGACCTCCAGGACGTACTCGCCCTGGCCCATCGCGTCCGTGTCGTCGAGCACCTGGGCGATCTCGCGGCTCAGCTCGGCGACCGCGTCGAGCTGCACACCGTCATCGGAGTCCACCACGACCATCAGCTGCCGCCGGCTGCCCGCCGCGGTCACAGTGATCTCTTCCAGATCCAGACCCGTCTTGGCGACGAGCGGCTCCAGCAGTCCGCGCAGCCTCTCGCTCTGGGTGGTACTCATCCCGGGTGACTCCTCGGCCGCGTGTGTGCTGTTGTATGGAAGGTCGCGTGTCGCCCCAAAGCCTATCTGTTCCGACACCGGAACGACGATTCGGCGTGGCCCGCCCCCGGCGCCGCGGCCTGCCGGCCCTGTGGACAGAAGCCCAGGCCCGCCGCCCGCCCGGTACGCTCTGGTCGGTGATCAGGGGAGGGGGCGCGGTGACAGGCAGAGCGACACCGGGCAGACGGACGGTACTGGCCTCGGCCGCCGGAGTGCCGCTGGTGGTCGGCGCGGGCGGGCTGGCGGCGCTGGCCGGGCTCGCCACCGGCTGTTCCGGCGGGACCCCGGCCGCGGCTGACACCCCGCGCCCCACTCCGCCGCCCGTGCCGGGAGCCGCGCTGCGGACCCGGGCGGCGGCGGACAGCACCGCACTCCTCGCACGCTACGACGGCCTCATCGCGGCCCGCCCGGAGCTCACCGCCCGGCTGGCACCGCTGCGGGCCGAAGTGGCCCGGCACGCCCAGGCGTTCGGCGCCCCCGCGGCGAAGCCGGCCCCCCGCCGGGACGACCGTCACCACGGTCCCGCCCAGCCTCGGCACCCTCGCCGACGCCGAACGCCGGCTCGCGGACGCCCGCGCGACCGCGCTGCTCGACGCACCGCCCGAGCTGGCCCGGCTGCTCGCCTCGGTGGCCGCCGCGGGGGCGGCGCACGTGGTTCTACTGACGGCGAAGGGCTGAGGAGATGACGCAGCAGACGCCGGCAGCGGTCCAGGCCGCGCTCGCCGCGGAACACGCGGCCGTGTACGCCTATGGGGTGATCGGCGCCCGGGTCGCGAACCCGCGTGCCGCCGACGCCCGCGCCGCCTACGATTCGCACCGCGCGCGCCGCGACGCGCTGAGCCGCACCGTGCGGGACCTGGGCGCGGAGCCGGTGCCGGCGGACGCCGGGTACGCGCTGCCGTTTGCGGTGACCGACAGCGCGGCGGCCGTCCGGCTGGCAGCCGTGATCGAGGACCGGGTCGCCGCCGTGTACGGGGACCTGGTCCGCGCGGCCACCGGGGAGGCGCGCCGCGACGCGGCCGGCGCCCTGCGCGAGGCGGCGGTGCGTGCGGTGCGGTGGCGCGGCGGCAGCGTAGCCTTCCCCGGGTTGGCCGAGCGGAGCTCACCGTGACTGCCGCCCCGTAAAGGGCCGTGCGCGGGCTGTACGGCACGGCAGAACGGGAAGGCATCTCCGTGCGCGGGGACGGCTCGCCCGCGAAGGATCCACGGAGGGACAGCACGACCATGGCTTCAGCACCGCAGCCCGGCGGCCCCGGCACCGTTTCGCTGGACCCGCCCGACCGACTGGTCCGGACGATCGGCGCCTGGGAGGGCGACGCCGGCCGGGAGTGGCTCGCGGCGCTGCCGGACCGGCTGGCCGGGACGCTGGAGCGGTGGGAACTGCGGCCGGAGCGGGTGTTCACCCCCGGGGGCCAGATCAGCATGATCGTGCTCGTCCGGACGACGGACGGAACCCCGGCCGTGCTCAAACTGGGCATGGTCACCGCCGAGACCGAGCACGAGCACGCCGCGCTCGCCCACTGGGACGGCCGCGGCGCGGTCCGGCTGCTGCGCGCGGAGCCCGCCCAGGGCGCGATGCTGCTGGAGCGGCTGCAGGGCGAGGTGTCGCTGCGCTCCCTGCCGGAGCCGAAGGCGATGCTCGAAGCGACGGCCACCCTGCAGCGGCTGTGGGTGGCGCCCGCCGAGGGCCATCCGTTCACCTCGGTCGCCGACTACACCGCCGCTCTCGCCGGGCACCTGCGTGAGCGCCGTGAGGAGCCCTGGGCGGCGGAGGTGCGCCCGCTCATCGACGAGACGCTGGCGCTGCGCGAACAGCTGCTGGCCACTCCGGTCGAGGACGTGCTGCTGCACGGTGACTACCACCACGGCAACGTCCTGGCCGCCGAGCGCAGCCCGTGGCTGGCCATCGACCCCAAGCCGCTGGTCGGCGACCGGGCGTACGACCTGGCCTGGCTGGTCCGGGACCGGCTGGAGACGCTGGCCGCCTCCCCCGGCCCCGCAGGCTGCCGCCCGCCGCCGGGTCGCGAAGCTCGGCGCCGCACTCGACGTGGACCCCGAGCGGCTGCGCGGCTGGAGTCACTTCCGGGCCGTCGAGGCGGGCGTCTGGTCGCTGTCTGTCGGCGACCGGCCGGCCGGCGAACTCCTCCTGGAGTTCGCCAGCTGGCTGTAGTCGTCAGACGGTCAGCCGGGCCAGCGCCTCGTCGACCGTCAGCTCCACCCGCTCGCCCGTCCGGCGGTCCTTCAGCTCCACGACGCCATCGGCCGCACGGCGGCCGACGACGAGGATCTGCGGGACGCCGATGAGCTCCGCGTCGGTGAACTTGACCCCCGGCGACACCCCGGCGCGGTCGTCGAGCAGGACCCGGACGCCCGCGGCGTGCAGCTTCTCCGCGACCTCGAGCGCCAGCTCGGTCTGCAGGGCCTTGCCGGCCGCGACCAGGTGCACGTCGGCGGGGGCCACCTCCCGGGGCCAGCACAGGCCCTGGGCGTCGGCGGTCTGCTCGGCGAGCGCGGCGACCGCCCGGGAGACACCGATGCCGTAGGAGCCCATGGTCACGCGCACCGGCTTGCCCTGCTGCCCGAGCACGTCGAGCTGGAAGGCGTCGGCGTACTTGCGGCCGAGCTGGAAGATGTGGCCGATCTCGATCGCGCGGTCCAGCCGCAGCCCGGCGCCGCAGCGGGGGCACGGGTCGCCGGGCCGCACGGTGACGACGTCGAGGTAGCGGTCGACCTCGAAGTCGCGGCCGCAGACGACGTCGCGCGCGTGCTTGCCGGGCTTGTTGGCACCGGTGATCCAGGCGGTGCCCCGGGCGATGCGCGGGTCGGCGAGGTACTCGATGCCGGTCAGGCCCTGCGGTCCCACATAGCCGCGGACGAGCTCGGGACGGCCCTCGAAGTCCTCGGCGGTGACCAGTTCGACCACGGCCGGGGCGAGGTGCTCGCCGAGCTTGCCGAGGTCGACCTCGCGGTCCCCGGGGACACCGACGGCGGTGATCTTGCCGTCGACCTTCACCAGCAGGTTCTTCAGCGTCGCGGACGCCGGGACCCCCAGGTGCGCGGCGAGGGTCTCGATGGTCGGGGTGTCGGGGGTGTCGAGCTCCTCGACGGGGCCGTGCTCCGCGTCCTCGACGGGAGCCACGACCGTGGTGACGGCTTCGGTGTTCGCCGCGTACTCGCAGGCCGGGCAGTCCACGAAGGTGTCCTCGCCGGCCTCGGCGGGGGCGAGGAACTCCTCGGAGGCGGAACCGCCCATCGCCCCGGATACCGCCGAGACGATCCGGTAGTCGAAGCCGAGCCGGGTGAAGATGCGGATGTACGCGTCGCGGTGCGCCCGGTACGCCTCGGCCAGCCCCTCGTCCGTGGTGTCGAAGGAGTACGAGTCCTTCATCTGGAACTCGCGGCCGCGCAGCACGCCGGAGCGCGGGCGGGCCTCGTCCCGGTACTTCGTCTGGATCTGGTAGAGGATCACCGGCAGGTCCTTGTAGGACGTGCACTGGTCCTTCACCACCTGGGTGAAGATCTCCTCGTGGGTCGGGCCGAGGACGTAGTCCGCGCCCTTGCGGTCCTTGAGCTGGAAGAGCAGGTCGCCGTACTCGCCCGCGCGGCCGGTCGTCTCGTAGTGCTCGCGCGGCAGCAGGGCCGGCAGCAGCACCTCCTGGCCGCCGATGGCGTCCATCTCCTCGCGGACGACGCGCGAGACGTTCTCCAGGACCCGCTTGCCGAGCGGCAGCCAGATCCAGACGCCCGCCGACGAGCGGCGTACGAAACCGGCGCGGACCAGCAGCTTGTGGCTGGACGTCTCGGCGTCGGCCGGGTCGTCGCGCAGCGTCTTGAGCATCAGACGGGACATGCGCAGGACCATGGTGGCTCTCCAGGGGCTCGACAGGGATTCCCGCGAGGATATCCAGCCCGGCCGCCGGCGGGGAAACGCGTTATGCCGGGCCCCGGGGGCGGTCCGGGCGGCGCAGTGGCAGGGGCGCGCCCATCACCGCGTACGGGCTCGTCGCGCTGGGGAAGTGCACGGGGCGGGCCAGGTCCTGGTAGCCCAGCGCCCGGTAGAGGTGGCGGGCGGGGCTCTCGACGTCGATCGCGGAGAGGATGCTGCGCGGCTCGATGGCCGTGTCGGTGATGGTGGTGATCAGCTGCCGTCCGATGCCCAGGCCCTGGAAGGCCGGCAGCACGTGCAGTTCCGTGATGACGAAGGAGCCGTCGAGCCACTGCTCGGTGCCGCGTTGGCGCATGTACGGCTGGACGACGGTGGACCACCAGTGCGCCCGGTCGTTGGGCATGCCGTAGACGAAGCCGACGAGCCGGCCGTCCTGGGTGGTCGCGCCCAGCGAGCGGGCGCCGGGGCAGCTGAGGTGCCGCACGACGATCTGGCGGCGGATGGCGATCTCGTCGGCGTCGAGACCGAAGGCGAGGGCCTGTACGGCGAGGGCCTCGTCGACCCGTTGCCCGAGGTCGAGACGGCCGACCACGACATCTTCCATGGGACGCGACATTACGTCAGAACAGCACGCTCATGAAGGCGCCGACCTCGGTGAATCCCACCCGGCGGTAGGAGGCACGGGCGGGGGCGTTGAAGTCGTTGACGTACAGGCTCGCGACCGGGGCCACGTCCCGCAGCGCGTAGTGCAGCACAGCGGTCATACCGGCCTCCGACAGGCCCTGCCCGCGGTACTCCGGCGCCACCCAGACGCCCTGGATCTGGCAGGCGTGCCGGGTGACGGCGCCGATCTCGGCCTTGAAGACCACCCGGCCGTTCTCGATGCGGGCGAAGGACCGGCCCGCGGTGACGAGTTCGGCGACCCGTGCCTGGTAGAGCAGCCCGCCGTCCCCCGCGAGCGGGGAGACGCCGACCTCCTCGGTGAACATGGACACGCACGCCGGCATGATCACGTCCATCTCGTCGCGCCGGACACGGCGTACGAGGGGGTCCGGTGCGATGTCCGCGGGCAGCGCCCGGGTGGTCATCAGCGGCTGGCGGCCGCGGATCTCGCGGGCGGGGCCCCAGCTGGGTTCGAGCAGCGACCACAGTTCGGTGGTGGGCTCGGCGGGACCGACGATCGACGAGCAGCGGCGGCCCGCCCGGCGGGCCCGCTCGGCGAAGGCGCGGACGGCTTCGGGGCCCGCGCAGATGGGCACCAGGTTGGCGCCCGCGTAGCAGAGGGAGGTGAGCCGGCCGCCGGAGTACCAGCCCCACATCTCGCCGCCCAGGCGCCAGGGGTCCAGGCCCGCGACGTTCACACGGGAGGCGACGAACGCGTTGGACACGGGGTCGCGGTCGAGCACTTCGAGGGCGGCGTCGAGTTCGCCGGCCTCCAGGACCTTCGCGGTCGTCGTCGTCAGCACGTGTGCGCCTCACCTACAGGCCGCGGGGGGCGGGGGTACCCCCGGTCTGCGTGACCGGGGGTAGATCTTCGCACTTTACCCCGCGGCGGCGGGTTTCGCGGAGGTGGCCTCGGGGGCGTTCTCCGGTCAGCTCACGTTGACCGAGGGCTCGCCGGAGGCGATGCCGTCCGCCTCCATCTGCTCGGCGATCTTCATTGCCTCTTCGATCAGGGTCTCCACGATCTTCGACTCCGGGACGGTCTTGATGACCTCGCCCTTGACGAAGATCTGGCCCTTGCCGTTGCCGGACGCGACACCGAGGTCGGCCTCGCGGGCCTCACCGGGGCCGTTCACGACGCAGCCCATGACGGCGACCCTGAGCGGGACCTCCATGCCCTCCAGGCCGGCGGAGACCTGGTCGGCGAGCTTGTAGACGTCGACCTGGGCGCGGCCGCAGGACGGGCAGGAGACGATCTCCAGGCGGCGCTGGCGCAGGTTGAGCGACTCCAGGATCTGGATGCCGACCTTGATCTCCTCGACCGGCGGGGCGGAGAGCGAGACCCGGATCGTGTCGCCGATGCCCTCGGAGAGCAGCGCCCCGAAGGCGACGGCGGACTTGATGGTGCCCTGGAAGGCGGGACCTGCCTCCGTGACACCCAGGTGCAGCGGGTAGTCGCACTTGCTCGCCAGCAGCCGGTAGGCGTTGACCATCACGACCGGGTCGTTGTGCTTGACCGAGATCTTGATGTCGCGGAAGCCGTGCTCCTCGAACAGCGAGCACTCCCACAGCGCGGACTCCACCAGCGCCTCGGGGGTGGCCTTGCCGTACTTCTCCATCAGCCGGCGGTCCAGCGAGCCCGCGTTGACGCCGATCCGGATCGGGGTGCCGACCGAGGCCGCCGCCTTCGCGATCTCCTTGACCTTGTCGTCGAACTGCTTGATGTTGCCGGGGTTGACGCGGACGGCCGCGCAGCCGGCGTCGAGCGCCGCGAAGACGTACTTCGGCTGGAAGTGGATGTCGGCGATCACCGGGATCTGCGACTTCTTGGCGATGGTGGCGAGCGCGTCCGCGTCGTCCTGCGTCGGGCAGGCCACCCGGACGATCTGGCAGCCGGAAGCGGTGAGCTCGGCGATCTGCTGGAGCGTCGCCCCGATGTCCGCCGTCACCGTCGTCGTCATGGACTGGACCGAAACCGGCGCGTCGCCGCCCACCGCGACCGACCCGACCTGGATCTTGCGGCTGTGGCGGCGTTCGGCGAGCTTGATCGGAACGTCGGGCATTCCGAGCGAAATCGCGGTCATGTTCTTGGCATCCCCAAGGCTGTGGAACAAGGTCCCGGCGTGGGCGGGCTCCGATCACCGAGGTTACGGCACCCCGCCCACGACTCCCGCATTCGTCAGGAAAGCGTCACCGGATTGACGACGTCGGCCACGAGCACCAGGGCCGTGAAGCAGATGAAGATGCCCGCGACGACGTAGGCGACCGGCATCAGCTTGGCCACGTCGAAGGGGCCGGGGTCCGGGCGCCGGGTCAGCTTGGCCACCCTGCGGCGCACGGACTCCCAGAGCGCGCCGGCGATGTGACCGCCGTCGAGCGGGAGCAGGGGCAGCATGTTGAACAGGAAGAGCGACAGGTTCACCCCGGCGAGCAGCGTGATGAAGAAGGCCAGCGCCTGCGTCGCGGGGATGTCGGACGAGAAGATCTCGCCGCTGATCCGCGCCACTCCGTACATCCCGACGGGCTGGTCCGGGGTGCGCTCCTTGCCCTGGAAGGCCGAGCCCCACAGCGCCGGGATCTTCGACGGGATGTCACCGATGCCCTCGATGCTGCGCTTGGTCATGGTGACCATGGTGTCCGCGGACTCCGACAGCGAGAGCGTCTGCACCTGGCTGTCCGGGGAGAAGCCGAGGAATCCGGCCTTCACGTACTTGTCGCGCACGTAGTTGCCGTCGCCGTCCCGCTGGACGACGGTGTTCTCGACGAGGTTCGCGTGCAGGGTGAGGTTCTTCCCGCCGCGGTCGACCACGATGGTGGCCGGGCCGATCGTGTCGCGGATCCGGTCCGACAGCTGGTCCCACTTGGTGACCTGGACCCCGTTGAACGAGACGATCCGGTCGCCGGCCAGCAGGCCCGCCGTCTTGGCGGGCGGCGGCTTGGCCCCCTTCGGGCAGACGTCGGTCTTGGCGGAGGCCTCGACCACGCACTCGCCGACGCTGCTGACGGTGGTGGTCGCCTTCAGCTGGCCGAAGCCCATCAGCGAGACCGCGAAGAGCACGACGGCCAGGATCAGGTTCATGAACGGCCCGGCGAACATCACGATGACGCGCTTCCACGGCTTGCGCGTGTAGAACATCCGCGTCTCGTCGCCCGGCCGCAGCTCCTCGTACGCGGCCGAACGGGCGTCTTCTATCATGCTGCGCCACGGTGAGGTGGACCGTGCGGTGACCTTGCCGTCCGCGCCGGGCGGGAACATGCCGATCATGCGGATGTAGCCGCCGAGCGGGATGGCCTTGAAGCCGTACTCGGTCTCGCCCTTGTGCCGTGACCAGATGGTCGGGCCGAAGCCGACCATGTACTGCGGCACGCGGATCTTGAAGAGCTTGGCGGTGGAGAGGTGGCCGAGCTCGTGCCAGGCGATGGAGAAGAGCAGGCCGACGAGGAAGATGACGATCCCGACGCCCCACATGAGTGCCGTCATACCCGTGCAGCCTCCGTAGCCAGTTCCCTCGCGCGGGCCCGTGCCCACGCCTCCGCCTCAAGGACGTCCTCGACGGTCAGTCGAGTTCCCGGATCCGGGTGGCCGTGTTCCTCGACCACCCGGGCGACGGTGTCCACGATCCCCGTGAAGGGCAGCCGGCCGGCGAGGAAGGCTTCGACGCATTCCTCGTTGGCCGCGTTGAACACCGCGGGTGCGGTGCCCCCGAGGCTACCCACATGTCGCGCCAATGCCACCGCTGGGAACGCGTTGTCGTCCAGCGGGAAGAATTCCCACGTCGACGCCGTCGACCAGTCGAACGCGGGTGCGGCGTCCGGGACCCGCCGGGGCCAGCCGAGGCCGAGGGCGATGGGCATCCGCATGTCGGGCGGGCTCGCCTGGGCCAGCGTCGAGCCGTCGGCGAACTCCACCATCGAGTGGATGTACGACTGCGGGTGGACCACGACCTCGATCCGGTCGAAGGGGATGTCGTAGAGCAGATGCGCCTCGATGACCTCCAGACCCTTGTTGACCAGGGTCGCGGAGTTGATCGTGATGACCGGCCCCATGGCCCAGGTCGGGTGCGCGAGCGCGTCCTTGGGGGTGACGCCGGCGAGCTCCTCCTTGGTGCGGCCGCGGAACGGGCCGCCGGAGGCGGTGACGATCAGCTTGCGGACCTCCTCGCGGCTGCCGCCCATCAGCGCCTGGAAGAGCGCGGAGTGCTCGGAGTCCACCGGAATGATCTGACCGGGCTTCGCGAGCGCCTTCACCAGCGGGCCGCCGACGATCAGCGACTCCTTGTTGGCGAGGATCAGCACCCGGTCGGCCTCCAGGGCCGCCAGCGTCGGGCGCAGCCCGATGGAGCCCGTGATGCCGTTGAGCACCGAGTGGCACTCGCTCGCGGCGAGCCGGGTCGCGGCGTCGGGACCCGACCAGATCTCCGGCAGCGCCTCGCCGGGGCCGAAGTGCCGGCCGAGCGCCTGCCGCAGCGCCTCGACGGCGGCCTCGTCCGCCACGGCCACGGTCCGTACCCGCAGCTGGTGGGCCTGCTCGGCGAGCAACTCGATCCGGCCGCCGGCGGCGGACAGCGCCACCACGCGGAAGCGGTCGGGGTTGCGCAGCACCACGTCGATGGCCTGGGTGCCGATCGATCCGGTGGAACCGAGGATCACGATGTCCCGGGGTCCTTCGGTCTCGGCTGCGGCCGCGAATTCGCGGTGATGCGGGTCTGCGAGGGAGTCCGTCATCCCCCCATTGTGGCCGCATCCCCTGTCGGTTCCGACAGGGGATGCGGGTGCGGGGTCCGAGCGGACCCGGCGGCGGAGCGGGCGGGCGGGCCGGTGTGCGGCCCGGGTCAGCGGATGGGGCGGTGGACGTTGTCGGTCGTGGCGGGGCCGGGGGTGGCGTCGGCGATCCACGCGCCGTCGCCGCTGAGGTCGACGATGCCCGCCTCCAGCCACGTGTAGGCGCCGCCGAGCACCCCGTCGACGACCTTGCGGTCCAGGTCGTCGGTGTTCGACCACAGGCGGGTGAAGAGCTCCTCGACACGGATCCGGGACTGCCGGCAGAAGGCGTCGGCGAGCTGGTAGGCGGCCCGGCCCTCCGTACCCGACGAGCGCAGCATCTCGGCGCGTACGCAGGCGGCGCTCATCGCGAAGAGCTCCGCCCCGATGTCGACGATGCGGCCGAGGAAGCCCTGTTTCGTCTCCATGCGGCCCTGCCAGCGCGCCATGGCCAGGAACGTCGAGCGGGCGAGCTTGCGCGCGCTGCGCTCGGTGTACCGCAGGTGGGCGGCCAGGTCCGGATAGCCGTCGGGGTGGAACTCGGAGTACGCCGTGGGCAGTTGGCCGGGCCCGGCGACGAGCTTGGGGAGCCAGCGGGCGTAGAAGCCGCCGGCCTTCGCGCCGGCCTTCGCCTTGTCGCCGAGGGTCTTCTCCGGGTCGATGAGGTCGCCCGCGACGGACAGGTGCGCGTCGACCGCCTCACGGGCGATCAGCAGGTGCATGATCTCCGTCGACCCCTCGAAGATGCGGTTGATGCGCAGATCGCGCAGCACCTGCTCGGCGGGGACGGCGCGCTCGCCGCGGGCGGCGAGGGACGCGGCGGTCTCGAAGCCGCGGCCGCCGCGGATCTGCACCAGTTCGTCGGCCATCAGGCAGCCCATCTCGCTGCCGTAGAGCTTGGCGAGGGCGGCCTCGATGCGGATGTCGTTGCGGTCCTCGTCGGCCATCTGCGAGGACAGGTCCACGACCGCCTCCAGGGCGAAGGTGGTCGCCGCGATGAAGGCGATCTTCGAGCCGACGGCCTCGTGCTTGGCGATGGACTTGCCCCACTGCTCCCGCTCCAGGGACCACTCGCGGGCGATCTTCAGGCACCACTTTCCGGCGCCGACGCACATCGCGGGCAGCGACAGCCGGCCGGTGTTCAGCGTGGTCAGGGCGATCTTCAGGCCGGCGCCCTCGGGCCCGATGCGGTTGCCCGCCGGGACGGTGACCCGGTGGAACCGGGTGACGCCGTTCTCCAGGCCGCGCAGCCCCATGAACGCGTTGCGGTGTTCGACCGTGACGCCCTCGGAGGCGGCTTCGACGACGAAGGCCGTGATGCCGCCCTTGTGCCCCTCCGACTTCGGGACCCGGGCCATGACGACCAGCAGGTCGGCGACGACGCCGTTGGTCGTCCACAGCTTGACGCCGTCCAGGACGTACGCGGAGCCATCCTCGGTGGGCACCGCGCTGGTCGCCAGCCGGGCCGGGTCGGAGCCGACGTCGGGCTCGGTAAGGAGGAAGGCGCTGATGTCGGTGCGGGCGCAGCGCGGGAGGAAGGTCTCCTTCTGCTCCGCGGTGCCGAACATCTTGAGCGGCTGCGGAACGCCGATGGACTGGTGCGCGGAGAGCAGCGCGCCGATCGCGGCGTTGGCGGAGCCCACGAGCGCGAGGGCCTTGTTGTAGTACACCTGCGTCAGGCCCAGGCCGCCGTACTTCGTGTCGATCTTCATACCGAGGGCACCGAGCTCCTTGAGCCCGTTGATGATCTCGTCGGGGATCCGCGCCTCGCGTTCGATCAGCGCCCCGTCGATCTTCGTCTCGCAGAAGTCCTGGAGCTTGGCGAGAAACTCCTCGCCGCGCTGGACGTCGTCGGGCGCCGGCTGGGGATGTGGATGGATCAGATCGAGCCTGAAGCGGCCCAGGAACAGCTCCTTGGCGAAGCTGGGCTTCCGCCAGTCCTGTTCGCGGGCGGCCTCGGCCACCTGCCGGGCCTCGCGCTCGGAAACCTTGTGTGCGGATGGTGCGGTCAAGAGGGCTCACCTCGCCGCGGAGTAGGGATGTACGGGCGCGGTCGGGGACCAGGGAACCCGCGCTGCCGAGCAACCGGGGCCACCGAGTTACCGATCGGTGCTACTTGCCCGTATCTACCCCATATCCCGGGCCTCCACCACCCCCCGAGGCGCAAGGGCCGGGCGTACGGCCCGGTCGGCTCATTCGATCGGGTGAAGGACCAATCCGGCTCGGGACCCGCTCCGAATGCCCCCTGTGACAAGGAATCGGATGGGCGAGCTGCTGCTCGGCGCGGTCAGCGGAGAACTGGCGGCAGCCGTCTCGCTGGCCGTCGCCGAGCTGGTGGCTGTGGCCGTCGGACCGCAGGCGTCGCCGGTGACGGCGATCGGCGGAACGGCGATCGACGCTACTCCGGTCGAGGTGAAGGACTGGGCGATCCGGCACTTCGGCACCTCGGACAAGCTGGTGCTGCAGTTGGGCATCGTCGCCGCGCTGGCGCTCTTCGCGGCGGTCGTCGGCGTCGTCGCCGTCCGCCACCGTGTGGCGGGCGTCATCGGCGTGGCGGTCTTCGGCGCGGTCGGCGCGGTGGCGGCGGTCCGGCGGCCGGTCGGTGTGTGGACGGACGCGTTCCCCTCGCTCGTCGGCGCGGTCGCCGGGGCGGCGGTGCTGTGGCTGCTGGCCGGCCGGATCCGCGGGAAGGGCTCACCGGCCCCCGGCGATGCCGGGGCCCCCGGGGAGCCGGCCGGCGCCTTCGACCGGCGCGGGTTCCTGATCGCCGCGTCCGCGGCGGCCGCGTTCTCCGCCATCGGCGGCACCGTCGGGCGGAGGCTGAACTCCACCGACGCGGCGGCCGTCGCTTCCCGGGACGCCGTGAAACTGCCCGCCCCGCTGTCGGCGGCGGGGCGGGTGCCCGCGGGCGCCGATCTGCGGATCCCCGGGATGATGCCCTTCACGACGCCCAACGCGTCCTTCTACCGGGTGGACACCGCGCTCACCGTCCCCCAGGTGAACGCCGACAGCTGGCGGCTGCGGATCCACGGCAAGGGCGTCACCAAGCCGTTGGAGCTCACCTATCAGGACCTGCTGCGGCGCCCGCTGATCGAGCGCGACATCACGTTGACCTGTGTGTCCAACGAGGTCGGCGGCCCGTACGTCGGCAACGCGCGGTGGATCGGGGTGCGGCTGGCCGACCTCCTGAAGGAGGCCGGCGTCAAGCCGCCGTCCGCCGGCGGTCCCGCCGATCAGCTGGTGGCCCGCTCGGTGGACGGGATGACGCTGGGCAGTCCGGTCGAGACGGTCCTCGACGGCCGCGACGCGATGCTCGCGGTCGGGATGAACGGCGTGCCGCTGCCCTTCACCCACGGCTTTCCCGTCCGGATGCTCGTCCCCGGCCTGTACGGGTATGTGTCGGCCTGCAAGTGGCTGACCGACCTGGAACTGACCACCTTCGCCGACTACGACGCCTACTGGGTCCGGCGCAGCTGGTCCCCGCAGGCTCCCATCAAGACGTCGTCCCGGATCGACACCCCCCGGCCCTTCGCCTCGCTGAAGGCGGGCACCGTGCCCGTCGCGGGCGTCGCGTGGGCCCAGCACAAGGGTGTCGACAGGGTCGAGGTGCGGATAGACGGCGGTGAGTGGCTGGCCGCGAGGCCCGCCACGGAGGACACCGCCGACACCTGGCGCCAATGGTCCTACCTCTGGGACGCCAAACCCGGTTCGCACCGCATCGAGGTCCGCGCGACGGACCGCACCGGCTCGACCCAGACCGAAAAGCGCCAGGGCACCGTGCCCGACGGCTCGACGGGCTGGCACTCCGTGGTGGTCACCGTGGAGTGAGCTCCGCGCACCACGTCCCCACACTTTCCACCCCATCAACCCGGTCCACCGGGAATCCACATCAGGAGACATGTCATGTACACCACCAACCGCATCCGTCGTGTCGCCCTCGTCTCGGCCGCCGCGGCCGTGCTCGCCGTCACCGCGTCCGCCTGTTCCGGCAGCGACAGCGACAAGAGCAACTCCGCGAACACCACGGCCGCAGCCCCGCCCGCCGCGCCCTCCTCCGCCGCCGGCGACACGACGAACGCGTCCGCACCCTTCGGCCCGGCCTGCGCCGGGGTGCCGAAGGACGGAGCGGGCAGCTTCGACGGCATGGCCAAGGACCCGGTGGCCACCGCCGCCTCGCACAACCCGGCGCTGTCCACCCTGGTGACCGCGGTGACGAAGGCCGGACTCGTCGACACCCTCAACAGCGCGTCGAACATCACGGTCTTCGCGCCGACCAACGACGCCTTCGCCAAGATCCCGAAGGCCGACCTGGACAAGGTGCTCAACGACAAGGCGACGCTCACCAAGATCCTGACCTACCACGTCGTGGGCCAGCCGCTCACCCCGAACCAGCTCTCCAGCGGCACGTTCCCGACGCTGGAGAAGCAGTCCCTCTCGACCAAGGGCTCCGGCGAGTCCTACAAGGTCAACGACACCGCTAACGTGGTCTGCGGCAACGTCAAGACCGCCAACGCCAACGTCTACATCGTCGACACCGTACTGATGCCGCCGGTCTCCTGATCGGATCTCCTACCCCGAACGACCAATCCGCCCGGGGCCCGGCGACGAACCAGTGGTGTGACGACCACTGCTCGGAGGTGCGCATGCACGCGGTAGCCCGCGACAACGGACCCATGGCGCCGGGCCCCGGAAGCCTGGAGACCCTTCTCGAACGGGTCTCCAGGGGGGACAAGGAGGCGTTCAACGGCGTCTACACGGCCGTCGCCGGCTCCGTGCTCGGCCTGGCCCACCGCGTGGTGCGCGATCCGGCACAGTCGGAGGAGGTCACCCAGGAGGTCCTGATCGAGGTGTGGCGCAGCGCGTCCCGCTTCGACCCCGGCCGGGGCAGCGCCATGGCCTGGATCATGACGCTGGCCCACCGCCGGGCGGTCGACCGGGTCCGCTCGGCACAGGCCTCGTCCGACCGGGAGCAGCGGGCCGCGGTCCGCGACCACACACCCGACTTCGACGTCGTGTCCGAGCAGGTCGAACGGCAGCTGGAGCGGGAACAGGTGCGCCGCTGCCTGGAGCAGTTGACCGAACTCCAGCGCGAGTCGGTGAACCTGGCCTACTACCGGGGCTACACCTACCGGGAGACCGCCGACGTGCTGGGAACAGCGCTCGGCACCGTCAAGACCCGTCTGCGGGACGGGCTCATTCGCCTGCGGGACTGCTTGGGGGTGACGTCGTGACCGACTCCGCCGATCTGCACACACTGACCGGCGCCTACGCGCTGGACGCACTCTCGCCCGCGGAGGCGGACGAGTTCACCCGGCATCTCGCCGAGTGCCCCGCCTGCGCGCAGGAGGTGCGCGAGCTGCGGGAGACCGCGACCCGGCTGGCCTTCGCGGTGGCCCAGGTGCCGCCGCCGGGGCTGCGGGAGCGCGTCATGTGGGCGCTGCCCGAGGTGCGGCAGTTGCCGCCGCTGGTCGCCGAACCCGTCGTGGTGCCGCTGCGCGGCCCGCGCTGGCGCCAACGGCTGCCGGAGCTGGCAGCCGCGGCCTGTCTGGCGCTCGCCGTCGGCACCGGCGTCTGGGCCGTCCAGGCCCAACAGGACGCCGACCGGGCACGGGACGGGAGCGTCCAGGCCGAGCAGCGCGCCTCCGACCTGGAGACGCTGATGGCCGCGCCCGACGCGACGCTGCGGACCGGCTCGATGCAGGGCGGCGGCGGGGCCACCGTGGTCGCCTCGCAGCGGCTCGGACGGGCGGCGTTCGTCTACCACGACCTGCCTCCGCTGGCCGCGTCCCGGGTCTACCAGCTCTGGTACAGCCAGAACGGCTCGATGGTCCCGGCCGGCCTCGTCGCGCCGGGCCGCACCGACGGCACCCAGATCCTGGCGGGCGGCCCGAGCGGCTCCGACGCGGTCGGGGTGACGGTCGAACCGGCCGGCGGTTCGCGGACGCCGTCGGGACCGCCGGTGATGGTCGTCCCGCTGGCTTCCTGATCGGAGATCCTTTACCGGACCGGTCGCGGGGCCCGTCCGGGCAGGAAAAAACCGGCCGGGGCGCACCGCACATGCGCCCCGGCCGGCGGAGGGTGGTCCGTCGGTCCGGGAGGCCCGGGCCCCTGGGGCCCGGGCTCAAGCGTCCGGGCTCAGGGGGCCCGGGCTCAGGCGTTCCGGCTCAGAGGTCGAGGCCGGTCAGGACGAGGACCCGCTCGTAGGTGTAGTCGGCCATCGCATACGAGACGCCCTCACGGCCGACACCGGAGTCCTTCACACCGCCGTACGGCATCTGGTCGGCGCGGTACGACGGCGCGTCGCCGATGATCACGCCGCCGACCTCCAGCTCGCGGTGGGCCCGGAAGGCGGTCTGCAGGTCGTGGGTGAAGACCCCGGTCTGCAGGCCGTAGTTCGAGTCGTTGACGGCGGCGAACGCCTCGTCCGCGCCGTCGACCTTCTGCAGCGACAGCACCGGGCCGAAGACCTCGGCGGTGGCGAGGATCGCGTCCGCGGGGATCTCGGTGAGCACCGTCGGGGCGTACGAGGCGCCCTCGCGGGTGCCGCCGGTGAGCAGCTTGGCGCCCTTGGCGACGGCGTCGTCGACCCAGCACTCGACGCGCTTGGCGGCGTTCTCGTCAACCAGCGGGCCCACGTCGGTGGCGTCGTCGGACGGGTCACCGGTGACCTGGGCCGCGACCTTGGCGACGACCTTCTCGGCGAGCACGTCGAAGACCGACGCGTCGGCGATCACCCGCTGCACCGAGATGCAGGACTGGCCGCCCTGGTAGTTGGCGAAGGTGGCGATCCGGGTGGCCGCCCACTCCAGATCCGCCTCGGAGGACCAGTCGGCGAGCACCACGGCCGCCGCGTTGCCGCCCAGCTCGAGGGTGGTGTGCTTGCGCGGCACCGAGTCCATGATCTGGTAGCCGACCTTGTCGGAACCGGTGAAGGAGATCACCGGCAGCCGCTTGTCCTGCACCAGGGCCGGCATCCGGTCGTTGGGGACCGGAAGGACGCTCCAGGAGCCGGCCGGCAGCCCGGTCTCGGCGAGGATCTCGCCCAGCACGAGCGCCGACAGCGGGGTCGCCGGGGCGGGCTTGAGGATGATCGGCGCACCGACCGCGATCGCCGGGGCGACCTTGTGGGCAACGAGGTTCAGCGGGAAGTTGAAGGGGGCGATGCCCAGCACCGCGCCCTTCGGGAAGCGCCGGGTGAGCGCCAGACGCCCGACGCCGCCGGCATCGGTGTCCAGGCGCTGCGCCTCACCGCTGTTGAAGCGGCGGGCCTCCTCCGCGGCCCAGCGGAACACCGACACGGCCCGGCCGACCTCGCCGCGCGCCCACTTGATCGGCTTGCCGTTCTCGGCGGTGATCAGCCGGGCGATCTCCTCGGTGCGCTCCGCGAGCCGCTTGGCGACGAGGTCGAGCGCGGCGGACCGCACGTGGGCCGGGGTCGCGGCGAACTCGGCCTGTACGGCCTCGGCGGCCGCGACGGCCTCTTCGACCTGGGCCTCGGTGGGAACGCTGACCGTGCCGACGACACGGCCGTCCCACGAGTTGGTGACGTCGAAGCTGTCCTCGCCGGTCGCCTTGCGGCCGGCGAGCCAGAATGCGGTGGGGGTGCTCACAGCGGCCCGGCCCTTCCGATGGAGTGGTGAACGATCACGTACGTCCACGGTAGGCCGGGGTGGGCGTGCCGGCGTTTGTCCACTGCGGAGTGCCGCTCGCGCCGGGTACTCCGTTGTGTCACTCGCCGGGCGGCAGGGCCTTCATCGCCAGCCACAGCTCCATCCGGACGTCCGGGTCGTCCAGCGAGCGGCCGAGGATCTCCTCCACCCGGCGCAGCCGGTAGCGCAGGGTGTGCCGGTGGACGCCGAGGTCGGAGGCGGCCGCGTCCCACTGGCCGTGTCGGGACAGCCAGGCCTGGAGGGAGGCGACGAGGTCGCCGCGGCTGGTCAGGTCGTGCTCGCGCAGCGGGCGCAGCAACCCCTCGGCGAACGCCCGGACCGCGTCGTCGCCCAGCAGCGGAAGAACCGATCCTGCACCGACCTCGCCGTGCTCGACGAGGTTGCGGCCACGGCGCAGCGCGACGGCCAGCGCCCGTTCGGCCTGCCGGTACGCGTCCGGCAGCTCCGCCACCGGGACCGCGGCGGACAGCCCGGCGGCCACCGTGTCGTCATTCTCCGCGAAGTCGGTGCACGCCTTGAGGACCGCCGAGTCCTCGGCGGCGAGCACCATCAGCCGGGGGCCCTCGCGTACGGCGATGACCGGCTCGCCCGACCGGGCGCCGGCTGCCTCGGCACGCTCGGCCAGCAGCGCCACCGAGTCCAGGGGTGCCACCGGGCGGCCGGTCCGGGCGGCCGGTTTGGAGGTGGCGGCCGCTTTGGCGGGTCCGGTGGGCTGGGCGGCTCCGGTCGCCTTGGCCTTGGCGGGGGGTTCGGCGGGCTCCACGACGAGCAGCCGCGCCTGCCCGCTCAGCAGGTCGCCGTAGAGCCGGCCCGCGACGGTACGGGCGTGCTCGCTCTCCCCCGTCAGCAGCATCCGCAGCACGGCCGCGGCGAGCCGCTGCTCGGTGTCCTGCATCGCCCTCGACTGCTCCAGGGAGAGGGTGAGCAGGGCGACGGCGGCGTGCACGACATAGCGGGCGGAGGTGTCGAGTCGCTCCTCGGTACCGACGGCGAGGTAGCCGCGCGCCCGGCGGGCGGTGCCCAGCGACTGCAGCTCGACCCGGTCCTCGGTGCCCGCGGGACCCGCCACGGCCGCGCTGGCGGGTGCCGGCCGGTCCCGCAGCCGGTCGATCTCACCGGCCAGCCGGGCGGCGCGGCGGCCCGCCCACTCCGGAGCGGCGGCGAGCACCGCCCCGGAGGCGTCGTAGAGCGCGGCCCAGCCGTTGAGGTGGTGCGCGAGCCGGCCGAGCAGCGCGGAGGTGCCGTCCGGGGCGAGGGCCGCCCGGGTCAGATCGCGCTGGGCCTCGAATCCCGCGGTGACGGCCTGGTACTGATCGGCGGCGACCGCCGCCGACACGGCCTTGCTGATCGCGATGAACGGCGTGCGGCGCGGCACTTCCAGCAGCGGCAGATCCAGCTCCGCCGCGGCGTCCACCAGCGCCGGCGGCACCGCGTCGTGCCCCACGCCGACGCCGAAGCCGAGCCCGACCACACCGGCGTCCGCCAGTCGCCGCACGTAGGCGCGCAGGCTCTGCGGGTCGTCGACGGCCAGCTTGAGACCGGTGGTGAGCAGCAGCTCGCCGCCTTCGAGGTACGGTCCCGGGTCGTCCAGCTCGCTGGTGTGCACCCAGCGCACGGTGGCGTCCAGGTGGCCGCCGCCGGCGAGGACCACGAGCTTGAGCGCCGAGTGGTGGACGAGAGAGGCGAGGGTGAGGGGCATGACGCGCTGTCGCCTCCGGCGGGGTGTCCTCGGCGGTGCCGGCGGGGTCGCGGTGACCCCGCCGGACCCGGAGGACCTGAAGGACTCGAGGTTTTTGGCCGACCGGTAGGGGTGGCCGGTTCCGATTCTGCCTCACCGTCCAGATTCCGGCACCGGACGTCCGATAACAGGTGCGGGTCGGACCCGGGTTCGGCCCCGGGGTCGGACCCCGGGTGTCAGGCGCGGAGGTCGACCAGTATCGGCGGGGCGTGCTCGCCGTCGGTGGCGGTGAGCGAGACGACGGCGTGCCCGGCCGGCACCGAGTGGGCCAGCTCGGAGGCGGACCAGCGCTCCCGCTCGACACTGCGGACCGTCACCGACTCGGTGGTGACCGCCTCCCCGGTGAACAGCCGCCGCACCCCCCGGTTGAGGCGGCGCAGCGTACCGCCGGACTGGTCCGGCGTACGCGTCACGTCCCGGGTCTCGACCCAGGTGGTGCCCCAGGCCTCGGCGAAGCGCTTCCCGTCCCAGGTGGTGATCCCGGACAGCGCCATCCGGCAGCCGACCGCACCGAGCAGCGGGGTGCGCAGCGCCTCGGGGACGTCGTCGAGCGTCCGCAGCGCCAGCACGGCTCCGGCGTTGGCGGAGCGCAGCCGCTGCAGTCCGCGCACCGACTCGCCGGTGATGGTGTGCGCGGCGTCGTCGAGGACCAGGCAGGCGAAGAGCGACCGGTCGCGGCGGCCGGTGACCGCCGCGGTGAACTGGGCGAGCACGAGCCGCGCGAGGATCCGCGACGCCTCGGCGTGGCCGCGTTCCGGCAGGTCGACCCGGACCCGCAGCGGGTGCTCCAGGGTGTGCATGGAGAACGGCCGGCTCCGGCCGGTGACGTCGAAGAAGCCCGCGAAGGCCGGCCGGTCGAGCAGGGCGATCCGGTCGGCGAGCAGGGTGCCGATGTCGTCGGGCCGCCCCGCCTGCCGCTGCCGGGCCTCCAGTTCGCGGACCGGTCCCGGCTCCCCTGCCAGGTCCAGCGCACCGCGCAGCGCGGCGAACGCGTGCGGGATGCCGTCGAGCAGCTCGCGCAGTTCGGTGACGGCGGGGAACCGCCCGTGGGCGGCGCGGTAGGGGCCGAGCAGCTGGGAGAGCGCGGTGGCGGCCCGGCGGATGTCGGTCTCGTGCGTGGGCCCGTCGTCGATGAGCGCCTCGGCGAGGGTGCTCGCCGCCGCGTCCGGGTCGGGGCTGCCGCCGTACAGGTCCAGGTCGTAGCGCGAGGAGGGGTCACCGAGCGAGATCACGACGTCGAAGGCGTCCGCCGGTCCCAGATCGGCGCCCGCGGAGCCCACGGCGATGACCGCCGCGGTGCCGGACAGCGCCTGCAGGCACAGCGATTCCACGACCGGCCGGACCAGCTGCCGGGTCTTCCCCGAGCCGGGCGGGCCGACGGCGACCAGTCCCGTGCCGAGCAGCGACGGGTCGAGCGCCAGCCCCGCACCCCGGTGCCGGTAGGGATTGCGGTCCTCGGCCGGCGCCAGGCCGATCCGCACCTGGCCGCCGAGCAGGTCGTGCCGCGCCGAGCGGAACGGCAGGTCGCGCGCGCCGGAGGGGTGCAGGAACGCCGCGGCGCCCTGCCGCAGCACGGTGTCGACGAAGACCTCGATCCCCCGCGACTCCGCCCGCGCCGCCGTCCAGGCACGACGGATCCGCGTGTAGTCGACGTCGTTCATCCGCCCGCCGCGGATCTCGCCCGCGAGCCGGTCCGCCACCGCGTGCTGCCCCGCGGCCCGCAGCTCGGGCCACTGGACGGGGTCGTCCTCGACGGGCTGCCCGTCGGGCCGCGCTCCCGGCTGCGCCGGCTCGTCCCACAGCCGGCCCAGCGCGGGGACCGCGTACCGGCGCCAGACCTCCGGCCAGTGACCGGCCCGGCCGAACAGATAGGCCAGCAGGCAGATCCAGATCAGGTAGTAGGCATTGGACGCGACCGTGTAGGCGACGCGGTCGCCGGTGTACGCCCAGGTGTCCGGGATGAGCCAGAACATCGGCTTGAGCCAGAGGCTGCCGAAGTAGTTCCAGAGCAGCGACCAGACGAACAGCCCGCACAGCAGGGCCAGCACGGCGCCGCCGATCAGCCGCCGTCCGGCGAGCCGGCCCGGATCCTCCGGCGGACGGGGCACGTGCCCGTACGCGAAGATCCCCGGGGCGTCGTGGTGGCGCGGTGTGCGCAGCCAGGTCTCCAGCGCCGACACCGGTGGCGCCTGCGGCATCGGCGGCGGCCCCGCCGGCCTCGGCACCGGGGTCGCGGGCGCGGCCTTCCGGAATCCCTGCGTACCCTCGATATCCACTACCGGCCGCCCCTCAGCCTCGTCGCCAGCGACGGAACTCAATGTAGTGGAGCGGGCACCGGTCCATAAGGATCATGGCGCTTCGCGAGGCGCGGGTGCCGAAATCGCCTGCCGGGACTACGGTCTGCCGGGAAGCGGACTGTCCGCCGTGTCGAATGGCCGCCCGCCACTGCGCCCTATCGGAGTAAGCGGGTCCGTGCGGCCCCCGCTTAGCCTGCGGGAAAAGCCCGTGGACATATAAGAGGAGTACGCCCGCCATGACCGAACTGTCCCAGGAGCGCCGGCTCGTCACCTCGATCCCCGGCCCGAAGTCGCAGGAGTTGATGGCCCGCAAGGTCGCGGCCGTCCCCAACGGCATCGGTGTCACCCTGCCCGTCTTCGTGACGCGCGCCGGCGGCGGCGTGCTGGAGGACGTGGACGGCAACTCGCTCATCGACTTCGGCTCCGGTATCGCGGTGACCTCGGTCGGCAACAGCGCCGAGGCCGTGGTGCGGCGGGCGACCGCGCAGCTCGCGGACTTCACCCACACCTGTTTCATGGTGACCCCGTACGAAGGGTACGTCGAGGTCGCCGAGCAGCTCAACGAGCTGACCCCGGGCGACCACGAGAAGCGCACCGCGCTGTTCAACTCCGGCGCCGAGGCCGTCGAGAACGCGGTCAAGATCGCCCGCTCGTACACCAAGCGCACCGCGGTCGTCGTCTTCGACCACGGCTACCACGGCCGCACCAACCTGACGATGGCGCTCACCGCCAAGAACATGCCGTACAAGGAGGGCTTCGGGCCGTTCGCGCCCGAGGTCTACCGCGTGCCGCTCGCCTACGGCTACCGCTGGCTGACCGGCGCTGAGAACTGCGCCGAGGAGGCCGCGGCCCAGGCGATCGACATGATCACCAAGCAGGTCGGCGCCGAGAACGTGGCCGCCATCGTGATCGAGCCGATCGCGGGCGAGGGCGGCTTCATCGAGCCGGCCAAGGGCTTCCTGCCGAAGATCGCCGAGTTCGCGAAGGCGAACGGCATCGTGTTCGTCGCGGACGAGATCCAGACCGGCTTCTGCCGCACCGGCCAGTGGTTCGCGTGCGAGGACGAGGGCATCGTCCCGGACCTGATCACCACCGCCAAGGGCATCGCGGGCGGCCTTCCGCTCGCGGCCGTCACGGGTCGCGCCGAGATCATGGACGCCGCGCACGCGGGCGGCCTCGGCGGCACCTACGGCGGGAACCCGGTGGCCTGCGCCGCGGCGCTCGGCGCGATCGAGACCATGAAGGAGCTCGACCTCAACGCCCGGGCGCGGCGCATCGAGGAGGTCATGAAGGGCCGTCTGCGCACGATGCAGGAGAAGTTCGACGTGATCGGCGAAGTACGCGGCCGCGGCGGCATGATCGCCGTCGAGCTCGTGGAGCCGGGCACCACGACCCCGAACGCCGCGGCGACCGCCGCCCTGGCGAAGGCCTGCCACGCCGAAGGCCTGGTCGTTCTGACCTGCGGCACCTACGGCAACGTGCTGCGTTTCCTGCCGCCGCTGGTTATCGGCGAAGATCTCCTGAACGAGGGTCTCGACATCATCGAGGAGGCCCTCACCCGGGTGTGACTCCCGGTGTAACTCTGGGTAGGGGGGCGGCATCGGTGAAGAAGGTGTGCGGGCCTGATGGCGGAGGGGTAATCGCTCTCCCGGGAGCGTCGTCGGTGACGTACGGTTTCCGCAGATACACCGCACCACCCCGCTCGTGGGAGTCCACGGGCGACACCGCGCCGGCGACCCCCCATTGCCGGCACAGCAGTGCCCTCGCGCACAACAGCGTCGGAACCGAGCGTTCCGGCACTCTTCGCCGATCGATCGACCGTCCGTCCCAAACCCCCCGGGACGAGCGGCACGGGGATCGACCTGGCCGCTCCGGAACTCTCCCCCCTGTTCCGGGGCGGCCGACTTTTGCCCTGACGCCGGTCGTGATCGCCCTGGTCGTCAGCCTGCTGCTCTTCACGCTGGTCACCTGGCAGGTCGTCGTCAAGGGTCCGTTGGTCGACGCCGACTGGTGGCTGCTGCGGCGCGTCCAGCACGCCGCCGCACGGCACCGGGAGCTCCACGGTGCCGGGCAGTTCTTCTGCGACCTCGGCAACGCGCAGATCGCGGTGCCCCTCCTCGCGGCCGCCGTCGGCGGCACCGCGTGGTGGCAGCGCCGAGCCGGTCTGTCCCGGTGGTGGGCACGTCCGCTGGCCGCGGCGCTCGCCATGGCCGCCGTCCCGCTGATCGTCAGCGTCATCAAGACGGCCGTCGCCCGCCCCTCCCCCGGCCACCGCCGCCTCGGCCCCGGCTCCTACCCCGGCTTCTTCCCGTCCGGGCACACGGCGTCGGCGTCGCTCGCCATCGGCGCCACCGCCCTCCTCGTGCTCCCCCTCCTGCGCGGCGCCGCCCTCCGGCGGCTGCTCACGACCGGGGTCCTGCTGGTGCTGGGTGCCGTCGGTGTGTCACTGGTGTGGTGCGGATACCACTGGCCGCTGGACGTCCTGGGCAGCTGGTGCCTGTGCGCGGCGCTGCTGGCGGGGGTCGCCATGACCCCGGCGGCCGGGCCGAAGGACAGCGTCGCCGGGCAGGTCCGGAGTACGGACCAGCCCGGCGCCGATGGGTGAGGACGTCAGCTGTTCGTCGGGAAGCCCAGGTTGATGCCGCCGTGGCTGGGATCCAGCCAGCGCTGCGTCACCGCCTTGCCGCGGGTGAAGAACTTGACGCCGTCCTCGCCGTAGGCGTGCGTGTCGCCGAAGAGCGAGCTCTTCCAGCCGCCGAACGAGTAGTAGGCGACCGGGACCGGGATCGGGACGTTGATGCCGACCATGCCGACCTCGACCTCGTACTGGAAGCGGCGGGCCGCGCCCCCGTCGTTGGTGAAGATCGCGGTGCCGTTGCCGTACGGGCTGCCGTTGATGAGCTCCAGGCCCGCGTCGTACGAGTCGACGCGCACCACGGAGAGCACCGGACCGAAGATCTCGTCGTCGTACACGGACATGCCCGGCTTGACGTTGTCGAAGATCGTCGGGCCGAGCCAGAAGCCATCGGCGGTGCCCTCGCCCGAGATCGGGTGCTTGCGACCGTCGACGGTGAGGGTGGCGCCGTCGGCGACCCCCGCGTCGAGGTAGGAGGTGACCTTGTCGCGGTGCACGCCGGTGACCAGTGGGCCCATCTCGGAGTCGCCGTTGCAGCCGGGGCCGACCTTCAGACCGGCGATCCGCTCCTTGATCTTCTCCACGAGCTCGTCACCGACCGGGTCGACCGCGACGAGGACGGAGATGGCCATGCAGCGCTCGCCGGCCGCACCGAACCCGGCGTTGACGGCGGCGTCGGCCGCGAGGTCGAGGTCCGCGTCCGGCAGCACGAGCATGTGGTTCTTGGCGCCGCCGAGCGCCTGGACGCGCTTGCCGTAGCGGGTGCCGGTCTCGTAGACGTAGCGGGCGATCGGCGTCGAGCCGACGAAGGAGACGGCCTTGACGTCGGGGTGCTCCAGCAGGCGGTCGACGGAGACCTTGTCGCCGTGCACGACGTTGAAGACGCCGTCCGGCAGACCTGCCTCCTTCCACAGCTCCGCGATGAAGTTCGCGGCCGAGGGGTCCTTCTCCGAGGGCTTGAGGACCACCGTGTTGCCCGCGGCGATGGCGATGGGGAAGAACCACATCGGCACCATGGCCGGGAAGTTGAACGGGGAGATGATCGCCACCGGGCCGAGCGGCTGGCGGATCGAGTAGACGTCGACGCCGGTGGAGGCCTGCTCGGTGAAGCCGCCCTTCGTCAGCTGCGGGATGCCGCACGCGTACTCGACGACCTCGATGCCGCGGGCGATCTCGCCCAGCGCGTCCGAGTGCACCTTGCCGTGCTCGGAGACGATGATCGAGGCCAGTTCGTCGCGTCGGGAGTTGAGCAGTTCACGGAAGGCGAAGAGCACCTGGCTGCGCTTGGCGACCGACGCGCCGCGCCAGCCGTGGAACGCCTCGACGGCGGCGCTGACGGCCTGGTCGACCTCACGGATCGAAGCGAAGTCCACCTGACCGGTGACCGCCCCGGTGGCCGGGTCGTACACATCGCCGCGCCGCTCCGCGGTACCGGTCCATGCCTGGCCGGCGATCCAGTGGGTGATGTTCTTGGTGGACACGGGGGGACCCTTCTCTCGTAAGCCTGCCACCAGTCTCGCGAGGGCGTGGCGGGGCGTACAAGCAGCAAGGTGTCGGCGGCGCGTCGCAGCGCCTTACAGATCGTCGGGCAGCGGCGTCAGCCGTCGCCGCGGCGCCCGCACGGCCGGTTGTCAGCCCTCGCCCACGAGCCGCGCGACTGCCTCGTGCATCGCCAGTTCCAGGACCACCGGATCGGTGAGGTGCCCGGTGCCGTCGGGCGGGACGAGCCAGCGGACCCCGCCGGTGGCCCGGCCGGGGTAGGGGATGACGATCCAGGTGCCGTGGCCCGCGCCGCGCACGCCGGTGGCGATCCAGCGGGCGGCCGTTCCGGGCGGTACGAAGAACCCCATGCGGGAGTCCCCGAAGTCGGACAGGACCGGCCCCGGGCGGTCCACCAGCCGGTTCAGCACGTCCAGGGTCGGGTAGCCGAGCTCCCCCGTCAGGATCAGCACGTCCCAGAGCCTGCCGGCGGGCAGCAACGTGACCCCGAGAGGGCTGCGTTCCCAGTCCCACCGGCAGCCCTCGGGATCGGGCGCCGCGGATACCAGCCATTCGACCGCACTCTTAGCACCGGCGCTGCCCATGCCGGTCCCTCCGTTCCCCGTGAAGCTGATGGTGCTGACAGGGAAGAGAGCGCGGGGAGGGCGGATTATTACGCGGGTTCCGCTACTGATTGGTAGTGGAGCGGCTCACGGCATGCGGACGGGGCGCCCGAGGGGCGCGCGGCGCACATGACGAGTCCCCGGGCGCGCCCCCGCACTAGGCCGTGTCCGACACATCCCGCCTGGCCCGGGACGCCTGGCACGCGCGCTCTCCCCCAGCTACCGCTGGGAGGGGCCCCCAGTTGTCGGGGCCGCCCCGGTACGTCCAGTACAGGGGCGACCCTCCGCCGTGCGATCGCACGCACCAGACGCCCCGGGCCCCGCCCTCCGGGCGGACGCCGGTATGTGTCCGACACGACCTAGCTGTCGAAGCCCAGCCCCGCCTTGTCCATCGCCTTCAACCACAGGTTGCGCCGCCCGCCGTTGCGGTCGGCGCGGTCCAGGGACCACTTGGTGAGCCCGATCCCGACCGAGGTGAACGGCTCGGGCGGGAACGGCATCGGCTTGCTGCGGACCATCTTCAACTCGGTGCGTTCCGTGCGTTCCCCGGAGAGCAGGTCGAGCATGACGTCCGCGCCGAACCGGGTGGCCCCGACGCCGAGGCCGGTGTAGCCCGCCGCGTAGGAGACCTTTCCGCCGTGGGCGGTCCCGAAGAACGCCGAGAAGCGGGAGCAGGTGTCGATCGCGCCGCCCCACGTGTGGGTGAAGCGCACGCCCTCCAGCTGCGGGAAGCAGCGGAAGAAGTGCTCCGCCAGCTTGAGGTTGGTCTCCGGGCGCTGGTCGCGCTCGGCCGCGACCCGGCCGCCGTAGGGGTAGATCGCGTCGTAGCCGCCCCACAGGATCCGGTTGTCGGCCGAGAGCCGGAAGTAGTGGAACTGGTTGGCGCTGTCCCCCAGCCCCTGCCGGTTCTTCCAGCCGATGGACGCGAGCTGCTCCTCGGTGAGCGGCTCGGTCATCAGCGCGTAGTCGTACACCGGGACGATGTACGGGCGCACCCGCTTCACCAGCGATGGGAACACGTTCGTGCCGAGGGCGACCTGGCGGGCGAAGACCCGTCCGTACGAAGTGCGCACGGCCATGCCGGCGCCGTTCGCGGTGAGCGCGGTGGCGCGGGTGTGCTCGTAAATGCGGACGCCCAGCCCGAGGCAGGCGCGCTTGAGGCCCCAGGCGAGCTTGGCCGGGTGCACCATCGCGACGCCGGTGCGGTCCCACAGGCCGCCGAGGAACGTCGGTGAGTCGACCTCGGCGCGGACCTGGTCCCGGTCGAGCAGTTCCAGGGCTACGCCGTGCTCCAGCGCCTGTTCGGCCGCTTCGTACAACTCCTCGAGCTGGTGCGGTTCGGTGGCCACGTCGATCTCGCCGGTGCGTTCGAACTCGCAGTCCAGGGAGTAGCGGGCGACCGCCGCCTCGATCGCGTCGAGGTTGCGGTTGCCCAGCTCCTCCAGCCGCGCGAACTCGTCGGGCCAGCGGGTGAGCCCGTTGGACAGGCCGTGGGTGAGGCTGGCGGCGCAGAAGCCGCCGTTGCGCCCGGAGGCGGCCCAGCCGATCTCGTTGCCCTCGATCAGGACCACGTCGCGCGACGGGTCGCGCTCCTTGGCGAGCAGCGCGGTCCACAGCCCGGAGTAGCCGCCGCCGACCACCAGCAGGTCGCAGTGCTCGTCACCGGTGAGCGCGCCGAGCGGCCGCGGCCGGCCGGGATCCTCCAGCCAGAAGGGTGTCGGCCGCGCGTCTGCGAGCGAACGGGCTGGGTCCATCTGTTCTCACACCTTTTGGTGATCGGGTCGGATCGTGTCGATCAGGGGTCTTATGCGCGGGCCTTGCGCCGGCCGCCGAGCAGCTGTCCGGCGACGACGACGAGGACCGCGATCACGAACATCGCGGTGCCGATCACGTTGATCTGCACCGGGGTGCCGCGCTGCGCCGAGCCCCAGACGAACATCGGGAACGTCACCGTCGAGCCGGCGTTGAAGTTCGTGATGATGAAGTCGTCGAAGGACAGGGCGAAGGAGAGCAGCGCGCCGGAGGCTATGCCGGGCGCCGCCAGCGGGAGGGTGACCCGCAGGAACGTCTGCAGCGGGGAGGCGTACAGGTCCTGCGCGGCCTGTTCGAGGCGCGGGTCCATGCTCATCACGCGGGCCTTGACCGCGGTGACGACGAAGCTCAGGCAGAACATGATGTGCGCGATGAGGATGGTCCAGAAGCCGAACGGGACGCGCATGTTGAGGAAGAGCGTCCCCAGCGAGGCGGCCATCACGACCTCGGGCATCGCCATCGGCAGGAAGATCAGCATGTTGGTCGTGCCGCGCGCCTTGAAGCGGTAGCGGGCGAGCGCGAAGGCGATCATCGTGCCCAGCACCGTAGCGCCGATCGTGGCGTACAGCGCGATCTGCAGGCTGAGGCCGAGCGAGCCGCACATGCCTGCGACGTCGCACGGGTGCTGCCAGGCGTCGGTGGAGAAGCGCGTCCACTCGTAGTTGTAGCGCCCGTTCGGCTTGTTGAACGAGAACACCATGACGACGAGGTTCGGCAGGATCAGGTACGCGAGGCAGAGCACGCCCGCGAAGACCACCAGGTTCTTCCGTATCCAGCGCATCAGACCAGCTCCTCCGTTCCGGCCTTGCGGATGTAGAACATGACCATCGCGAGGATCACCGCCATCAGGATGAAGGACAGGGCGGCGGCCGTCGGGTAGTCGAGCACGCGCAGGAACTGGGACTGGATGACGTTGCCGATCATCTTCTGGTTGGTGGTGCCCAGCAGTTCGGCGTTGATGTAGTCGCCGGTGGCCGGGATGAAGGTGAGCAGGGTGCCCGCGACCACGCCCGGCATCGACAGCGGGAACGTCACCTTGCGGAAGACGGTGAAGGGCTTGGCGTACAGGTCGCCGGCCGCCTCGTGCAGCTTGCCGTCGATGCGCTCCAGCGAGGTGTAGAGCGGCAGGATCATGAAGGGCAGGAAGTTGTAGGTCAGACCGCAGATCACCGCGAGCGGCGTGGCCAGGACGCGCTCGCCCGCGGTGATGCCGAGCGATGACGTCAGGTCCAGGATGTGCAGGCTGTTCAGGGTCCGCACCACGAAGCCGCCGTCGGCCAGGATCGTCTCCCAGGCCAGGGTGCGGATCAGGAAGCTGGTGAAGAACGGGGCGATGACCAGGATGAGGATGAGGTTGCGCCAGCGGCCGGCCCGGAAGGCGATGGTGTAGGCGAGCGGGTAGCCGATCGCCAGGCAGAGCACGGTCGCGATGGCGGAGTACTCGAACGAGCGCAGGAACTGCGGGTAGTACTCGGTCAGCGCGTCCCAGTAGGTCGCGAAGTGCCAGGTGACCTTGAAGCCCGCCTCCAGCGAGCCGGTCTGGATCGACGTGGACGCCTGGTAGATCATCGGCGCCACGAAGAACACCAGCAGCCAGGCGATGCCCGGCAGCAGCAGCAAGTACGGCACCCGGCGCTTGCGCCCGGCGGCCCTGCGCATCGCGGCCGGGACCGGGGCCGGGGCCTCCGGCACCGTGGGCGGCCGGTCGGTGACGGTGCTCATGCGGCTTCCACCTCCTGCACACCGGCGTCGATGTCCTGCGCCGCGTCGAGGCCGAAGGTGTGGGCGGGGTTCCAGTGCAGGACGACGGGGGCGCCGGGCACCAGCCGCGGGTCGCGGTCGACGTTCTGCACGAAGACCTCCAGCTCCGGGCAGACCGGGCTGTCGACCACGAACTGGGTGGAGACGCCGATGAAGCTGGAGTCGACGATGCGTCCCGGTATCCGGTTGCGGCCGTCGGCGATCGCGTCCTCGTCGTCCCGGTGCGCGACGGAGATCTTCTCGGGGCGCACCCCGGCCAGCACCCGGCCGCCCACGGTGGTCTTCGCCGAACATCGCGCGGTGGGCAGCGCGAGCTTCTGGCCGCCCGCGACGAGCAGCAGGTCGTCGCCGGAGGTGCCGGTGACCTCGGCCTCGATGAGGTTGGAGGTGCCGAGGAAGTTCGCGACGAACGTCGACCCCGGGTTCTCGTACAGGTCGGCGGGGGCGCCGAGCTGCTCCACCCGCCCGCCGTTCATCACCGCGACGGTGTCGGCCATGGTCATGGCCTCCTCCTGGTCGTGGGTGACGTGTACGAAGGTGATGCCGACCTCGGTCTGGATGCGCTTGAGCTCCAGCTGCATCTGGCGGCGCAGCTTGAGGTCCAAGGCGCCGAGCGGCTCGTCGAGCAACAGCACCTTGGGATGGTTGATGAGCGCGCGGGCGACCGCGACGCGCTGCTGCTGGCCACCGGAGAGCTGGTTCGGCTTGCGGCGGGCCATCGAACCCAGCTCGACGAGCTCGAGCATCTCCTCGACCTGCTTCTTCACCGACTTGATGCCGCGCCGGCGCAGGCCGAAGGCGACGTTCTCGTAGATGTCCAGGTGCGGGAAGAGCGCGTAGTTCTGGAAGACGGTGTTGACGGGACGCTTGTACGGCGGTAGCGCCGTGACGTCCTCGCCGGCCAGGGAGACGGTGCCGGAGGTGGGGTCCTCCAGGCCCGCGATCATGCGCAGGGTGGTGGTCTTGCCGCAGCCCGAGGCGCCGAGCAGGGCGAAGAAGGAGCCCTGCGGGATGGTGAGGTCGAGCGGGTGGACGGCCGTGAAGGAGCCGTACCGCTTGCTGATCCCGGAGAGGATGACCTCGCCGCCGGAGGAGTCGTGTGTCATGGGGGTCGCTTCCCGTATGTCGTCAGTCGTCGGTCGGGCTCAGGCGCCGATGAGTTTGGAGAACTTCTGCTCGTACGCGGTCTCCTCGGCGGAGGACAGGGAGCGGAAGGAGTGGGTCTTCGCGGCCATCACCGCGTCCGGGATGATCAGCGTGTTGTTAGCGAGCTCCGGATCGAGCTTCGCCAGCTCCTCGCGGACTCCGGCGACGGGGCAGACGTAGTTGATGTAGGCGGAGAGCTGCGCGGCGACCGGCGGCTCGTAGTAGTAGTCGATGAGGCGTTCGGCGTTCTTCTTGTGCCGCGCCTTGTTCGGGACCAGCAGGTTGTCGGTCGACGAGATGTAGCCGGCGTCGGGGAAGACGTACTCGATGTCGGGGTTGTCGGCCTTCAGCTGGACGAGGTCGCCGGCCCAGGCCAGACAGGCCGCCATGTCGCCCTTGCTGAGGTCGGCGGTGTAGTCGTTCCCGGTGAAGCGGCGGATCTGCTGGGAGTCGACGGCCTTCTGGACGCGGGCGATCGCGGCGTCGAAGTCGTCCGCGGTGAACGTCTCGGGCTTCTTGCCGAGGTCGAGCAGCGTCATGCCGATCGTGTCGCGCATCTCGGAGAGCATCCCGACCCGGCCCTTGAGCGACTTGTCGTCGAGCAGTTGCGAGACGGAGGTGATCTTCCGGCCGCCGGTCGCCTTCTTGTTGTAGGCGATAACCGTGGCGATGCCCTGCCAGGGGTAGGAGTACGCGCGGCCCGGGTCCCAGTCGGGGCTGCGGAAGCGCTGCTCCAGGTTGGCGTACGCGTGCGGCAGGTTCGACGGGTCGAGCTTCTGTACCCAGCCCAGCCGGATCATCCGGCCGGCCAGCCAGTCGGTGAGCACCATCAGGTCGCGGCCGGTGTCCTGGCCCGCGGCGAGCTGCGGCTTGACCTTGCCGAAGAACTCGACGTTGTCGTTGATGTCCTCGGTGTACTTCACGGCTATGCCGGTGCGTTTGGTGAAGGCGTCGACCGTCGGACGGTGCTTGCCGTCGTCGGTGACGTCGATGTACTCGGTCCAGTTGGAGAAGTTGACCGTCTTCTCGGAGCCGGAGTGGTCCGTCGTCGTGGCGGCGGAGTCCTTCTGCCCGCCCGCCGCCGGAATGCCGCAGCCGGTGAGGCCGGTCAGTCCGGCGGTGGCCACGGCGCCCAGTCCGGCGGCGCGCAGCAGCGACCGGCGGGCGAGGGCACCACGCCCGTTGGTCATGGTGCGGCGTATCGCCGCGAGCTGGGGCGGCGAGAGTGTCTCGTACTGCTCCATGCGCTGTGCCCTTTCACGGGTGGCCGGCCGGGACCGGGGGTCCGGCCGGGGTCGGAGCTGGTTACCGGTCTCCGAAGATCGTGCGGTGCCAGTCCTTGCGGACGATCGCGGTGTTGTCGTACATGACGTGCTTGACCTGCGTGTACTCCTCGAAGGAGTACGCGGACATGTCCTTGCCGAAGCCGGACGCTTGGTACCCGCCGTGCGGCATCTCGCTGAGGATCGGGATGTGGTCGTTGATCCAGACGCACCCCGCCCGCATCTCGCGGGTGGCCCGCCCCGCACGGAAGACGTCGCGGGTCCAGGCGGACGCGGCCAGGCCGTACGGGGTGTCGTTGGCGAGGGCCAGTCCCTCGTCGTCGCTGTCGAAGGGCAGCACGACCAGTACCGGGCCGAAGATCTCGGACTGCACGATCTCGCTGTCCTGCGCGGCGCCTGTGATGAGGGTGGGGCGGTAGTACGCGCCCGCCGCCAGTTTGTCGCCGGGGGCCTCGCCGCCGGTGACGACGGTGGCGTACGCACGCGAGCGGTCGACGATCGCCGCGACGCGGTCCCGCTGGAGGTGCGAGATGAGCGGGCCGAGGTCGGTCGCCGGGTCGAACGGGTCGCCGAGCGTGATGCCCGCGAAGAGGTCGGCCACCCCGGCGACGAACGCGTCGTACAGCGGCCGCTGGACGTAGGCGCGGGTGGCGGCGGTGCAGTCCTGGCCGGTGTTGATCAGGGAGCCGGCGACCGCGCCGTGCACGGCCGCCTCCAGGTCCGCGTCGTCGAAGACCACGAAGGGCGCCTTGCCGCCGAGCTCCAGGTGCAGCCGCTTGACGGTGCGGATGGCGATCTCGGCGACGCGCTTGCCGACGCCGGTCGAGCCGGTGAAGGAGGTCATGGCGACGTCGGGGTGGCCGACGAGGTGCTCGCCCGCCTCCCGGCCCGCGCCGCTGACGATGTTGACGACGCCGTCCGGGATCCCGGCCTCGGTGGCGGCGCGCGCGAACATCAGCGAGGTGAGCGGGGTTAGCTCGGCGGGCTTGAGCACGATGGTGTTGCCCGCGGCGATGGCCGGCAGGACCTTCCAGGCCGCCATCTGCAGCGGGTAGTTCCAGGGCGCGATCGAACCGACGACGCCGACCGGCTCACGGCGTACGTAGGAGGTGTGGTCGGCGGAGTACTCCCCGGCGGCCTTGCCCTCCAGATGGCGGGCGGCCCCCGCGAAGAACGCGGTGTTGTCGACGGTGCCGGGCACGTCGAACCCGGCGCTCAGCCGCAGCGGCTTGCCGCACTGCAGCGACTCCGCGAAGGCCAGGTCGTCCGCCTGCGCGGCCAGCACCTCGGAGAAGCGGTGCATCGCGGTGGAACGTTCCGCCGGGGTGGCGCCGGACCAGCCGGGAAGGGCGGCCTTGGCCGCGGCGACGGCCGCGTCCACGTCCGCTGCTCCGGCGAGCTCGTAGGTGTACACCGTGTCACCGGAAGCCGGGTCGACCACCGAGTGCTGCCGGCCGGAGGTGCCGGGGCGGAAGGCGCCGGCGATGTACTGGGCCCCGTCCGCGAACCGGTCCTCCACGTCGAAACGGTGGTCCATGGTGTCTCCTCGCATCCGCTTGGCACCGTGGCCGCAGACTGGATTGATGGCTGATCCTGGCAGAGTAGCCTTGGGCCAACAAGGGATTCCGTTGTTGCCTTTTGGTTACGCGACGAAATCTGTCTTCCGTGATCTGCCGCACAGCGGCTTCTCCCGGCGTCCCGAGGCACGATGCCGGAGCGCCGCGCGCGACGGAACCGTCACACCGCAACCGGTGGCGCGGAGAGCTTTACACTCTGCCCCCGGCAGTGGCGCCGGGCCACGCCGGACGCCGACCCGACCGGAGGTCACACCGTGTTTCCCACCGTCGCGCAGGTCCTGGAACTCGACGCGCTGCGCCGAGGCGCGCCGCAGGTGGTCGCGGGCGCCGCCGGGCTGCACCGGCCGGTGCGCTGGGTGCACATCAGCGAGCTGGCCGACATCGCGGGGATGCTGCAGGGCGGCGAACTGGTGCTGACGACCGGCGTCATGCTCCCCGAGGACAAGGAGTCGCTGGCCCAGTACATCGACGCTCTCGCGGACGTCGGGGCGGCCGGCCTGGTGGTGGAGCTGGGCCGGCGGTACGCCGACGCGCTGCCGCGCCCGCTGGTCAGGGCCGCCGAGCGGCGCGGGCTGCCGCTGGTGGCGCTGCGCACCGAGGTGCGGTTCGTGAGCGTGACCCAGGCGGTGCACGCCCATGTGGTGGACGCGCAGCTGACCGAGCTGCGCGCCTCGGAAGCCGTGCACCAGACCTTCAACGAACTGTCCGTGGAGGGCGCCGAGGCCGAGGAGGTCGTCCGGGAGGTGGCCCGGATGGCGGGCGCGCCGGTCGTGCTGGAGAACCTCTCGCACCAGGTGCTGGCCTTCGACCCGGCCGGTTCCGACCCGGAGGCGCTGCTCGACGGCTGGGAGCGGCGCTCGCGCGGCGTGGCCCCGGCCGGCAGGACCGGGTACGACCGGCGGGCCGGCTGGCTCGTCACCTCGGTCGGCGCCCGGGGCCGCGACTGGGGGCGGCTCGTCCTGGTGGGCGAGCCGGGACCGCCGCCGCGCACCTCGGGCGAGGGTCGCCCGGTGACGACGACCGGCCCGCACCGGCACGCGGTCCTCCTGGAGCGCGGCGCCGCCACCCTCGCCCTCAACCGGCTGCTGGAGCGCGACCGCGAATCGCTGGAACGCCAGACCCACCGCACCCTGCTCTCCGGGATCCTCACCCACGCGCTGACCGTCTCCGACGTCGGGCTGCGCGCACGGGCGCTGGGCGTGCCGCTCGAGGGACGCCGGCTGGTCGGCGTCATGCTGCGGCTGCGCGGCGGGCCCGCGTCGGCGGCGCTGGAGGCGCAGTCCCGACTGCGGGACTTCACCGAGAACGTGGCGCTCGCGGTGCGCGAGCGCGGACTGACCGCGCTGACCGGGGCGCTCGACGACGGCGCGGTCGGCGTCCTGGTGTCCCTGGGCCCGCACGACGAGGAGCACCGCTCACTGGAAGGGTTCGCAGCCGCCCTCGACCGGATCGTCGACCCCGCGTCCGAGGCGCCCGCGTTCGTGATGGCGGCCGGCTCGTCGGTCGGCTCGCTGCGCGACGCGCGGCGCACCCTGCTGGAGGCGGCCCAGGTCGCCGACGCCGCGCTGCACGGTTCACCGGGCGGCGCGGAGCGGCGCAGGGCCGGGACGTACTACCGGCTGCCCGACGTGCGGCTGCGCGGACTGCTGCACCTGCTGCGCGACGACGCCCGGCTGCAGACCTACGTCGAGCGCGAGCTGGGGCCGCTGCTCGCCCACGACGCGGAACACGGCTCCGACCTGGTCCGCATCCTCACCGTCTACCTGGACAACGGCCGCAACAAGTCGGCGGCGGCCGACGCCGCGCACCTGTCGCGCCCCTCGTTCTACGACCGGCTGCACCGGGTGGAGCGGATCCTGGGCGTCGACCTCGACCAGGTGGAGTCGTGCCTGTCCCTGCACGTCGCGCTGCTGGCCCTGGAGGCGGTACGGCGCTAGGCCGTGTCTGACACATACCGGCGTCCGCCCGGCCAGGCGGGATGTGTCCGACACGGCCTAGCGACTACGAGGCGGGAACGGGGACGGGCACGTCCCAGTACGCGTAGTCGTAGGAGTCGCCCGGGGACACGTCGACCTCGACGGAGTCGGTCGAGGGGTCGGGGACGACGACGGTGAAGTCCAGCGTCCGCTGGGCGCCGGGCGCGAGCTGGCCGCTGAAGCCGTCCTGTGCCCGAGATGTCCTGCAGCGGGTTGTCCCCCGCCTCGTCCGCGTACGCCGACACGTCCGCGTAGTCCAGGTTCTCGCTCTTGCTGCCCGTGTTCTTCAACGTGACGGTGAACTTCATCGCGCTCTCACCGCCCTCCTCGCTCTTTGCGCTCTGCGCCGGTTCCGGGTCCCGCACATCGGCGACCGTGACCTGCAGCCCGCCGTCGTACTCGGCGGTCTCGCCGACGGACAGCGGCGAGCCGTACCCGCCCTGGTCGGGCTCGCGCATCCCGGCGCCCTCGTCCAGCCAGCCGTTCCCTATCGACAGCCCTATGGTGACCAGCATTCCGGCGGACATCACGATCGCCACCGCGCCGAGGATCAGCCCGGCCAGCGCCTGCCCGGGGTTGGTGGACTCCCCGCGCTTGGCGATCCGCCGCCCGACGATCCCGAAGATGACCGCGGCGATGCCCAGCGGGACGCCGAGGACCGCGAAGAAGCACATGACCGACAGGACCGCGCCGACGATGCCCAGCACGAGCGCGGTGAGGCCGTAGCCGTTGCGCGGTGACGGGGTCCAGCCGCCGTACGGACCCATCGGGTAGCCGGGATAGCCCGGGTACCCGCCACCCGCTCCCGGGTACGGCTCATACGGCTCGTACGGCTCATACGGCGGGGGCGGGTACTGACCGCCCGGCGGACCTTGCGGGTCGAACCCGAAACCGCCCGCGTACCGGTCCGTTCCCGGTGCCAGCGGCGGGAGCGGCGGGCCGCCGTCCGCCGGGCTCGGCCCCCGTCCGGCCTGCGGCGGGACGTCCGCGGGCGGCGCCCACGGGTTGTGGGGGGCGGGGCTGTCGGGCTGGTCGGACATTGCGGCCTTCCTCTGACTACGTCCGGCAATGCTATGGCCTGCGTACGCCAGGGGAAGGCCTCGTGCCGCATGGGCGCCGTCTACGATGGCACCACCGCTGACTTGCTGGAGGATCCGCATGACCGACACCGCAACCGGACGTGTACCCGGCCTCGAAAGCTTCATCGCCGGACTACCCAAAGCCGAGCTGCATGTCCACCATGTCGGATCCGCCTCGCCGAGGATCGTCGCGGAACTGGCCGCGCGGCACCGGGACTCCCGGGTTCCCAGCGACCCCGCCGCGCTCGCCGAGTACTTCACCTTCCGCGACTTCGCGCACTTCATCGACGTGTACCTGTCCGTCGTCGACCTGATCCGGGACGCCGAGGACGTGCGGCTGCTGACCTTCGAGGTCGCCCGTGACATGGCCCGGCAGAACATCCGGTACGCCGAGCTGACCGTCACCCCGTACTCCTCCACCCGCCGCGGCATCCCGGACCGCGCCTTCGTCGAGGCGATCGAGGACGCCCGCAAGGCCGCCGAGTCCGAACTCGGGGTCGTGCTGCGCTGGTGCTTCGACATCCCCGGCGAGGCGGGTCTCGCCTCCGCCGAGGAGACCGCGCGGATCGCGACCGAGCTGCGGCCGGACGGGCTGGTCAGCTTCGGGCTCGGCGGCCCCGAGATCGGCGTGCCGCGCCCGCAGTTCAAGCCGTACTTCGACCGCGCCCGCGCGATCGGCCTGCACAGCGTCCCGCACGCCGGCGAGACCACCGGCCCCGAGACCGTCTGGGACGCGATCAACCTGCTCGGCGCCGAGCGGATCGGCCACGGCACCAGCTCGGTCCGGGATCCGCGGCTGCTGGAGCACCTGGCCGAGCACCGCATCGCGCTGGAGGTCTGCCCGACCTCCAACATCGCGACCCGCGCGGTCCGCACGCTGGAGGAGCACCCGCTGCGGCAGATGGTCGAGGCCGGTGTCCTCGTCACCGTCAACAGCGACGACCCGCCGATGTTCGGCACCGACCTCAACAACGAGTACGCGATCGCCGCGCGCCTGCTGGACCTGGACGCGCCCGGCGTCGCCGCGCTGGCGAAGAACGCCGTCGAGGCGTCCTTCCTCGACGCGCCGGGCAAGGCCCGGCTCGCCGCCGAGATCGACGCGTACACGGCGGGCGTGGCGGTAGCGGTCGCCCACCGCGGCGACCCGTACCGGCACCGGGAGAACACGCTGCCGTCGCTGCGTTCCGCCCTGCGGGCGGGCGCCGACGCGGTGGAGATCGACGTACGCCTCACCCGCGACGGCGTCCCCGTGCTCCTGCACGATCCGACGCTGAAGCGGTTGTGGGGGCACCGGATCCCCGTGGCCGAACTCACCGCCGAGCAGGTGCGGCGGCTCACGGCCGACGGCGTGCCGACACTGCACGACGCGCTGACGGCCGTCACCAAGCACGGCACCGCCCGCGCGCTGCTCGACCTGACCAACCCGGACCAGGCCGCGGCGTCGGTGGCCACCGTGCGGGACGCGGGGGCCGAGTCCCAGGCTTACTACTGCGGCGCGGTCGAGGCCATGTTCGCCGTGCGGCGGCACGACCCGGCCGCCGAGATCGCCCTGACCTGGACGACCTCGGCGCTGCCCGCGCCGGCGCTGCTCGACGCCGTCCGCCCGCGCTGGATCAATTTGCGGTTCGGCCTCATCGATCCGCCGCTGGTCCGCTGGGCGCGCGAGCGGGAACTGCTCGTCGCGGCCTGGACCGCCGACCTGCGGCGCACCATGGCACGGCTGCTCGACCTGCGGGTGGACTCGATCACCACCAACCGTCTGGACGTGCTGCGCGAACTCCTGGACGGCGCGTCCGAGCCCGGGGTCACAGGCCCACGATCAGGTTCCACCGGTCCTCGAACTCCGGGCGCTCCTCCGGCGTGATGTCGCGGGCCACGACGAGTCGCCCGCGCATCTCGTCGTCCGGGAAGATCAGCGGGTCCTCGGCCAGGGCGGCGGTCTCCTCGTCCTTGGACGAGGCGAGCACGTCGCGCGCGGCCGGCACCGGGCAGACGTAGTTGACGTAGGCGGCGAGCTCCGCCGCGACCTCGGGGTCGTAGTAGTGGTCGACGAGCGCCTCGGCGTTGCGCTTGTGCTCGGCCAGGTTCGGGATCATCAGGCTCTCGGCCCACAGCTCCGCGCCCTCCTGGGGCACCACGAACTCGATGTCCGGGTTGTCGGACTGCAGCTGGACGACGTCGCCCGAGTACGCCTGGCAGGCCAGCACGTCGCCGGAGGACAGGTCCTTGGTGTAGTCGTTCCCGGTGAAGCGCCGGATCTGCTTACTGCGCACCAGCGAGGCGACCTGGTCCGTCATCCGGTGGAAGTCGTCGGCGGTCCACTTCGCGACGTCGACGCCCTGCCCCTGCATGAGCAGCGCGAACGCCTCGTCCATCCCGGACAGCAGCGTCACCTTGCTTGAGGTCCGGGGCCCACAGGTCCGACACGTGCTGGATCTCGCGGCCCAGCGCCTTCTTGTTGTAGGCGATGCCGGTGATCCCGGACTGCCAGGGCACGGCGAACCGGCGGCCGCGGTCGAAGGCGGGGTCGCGCAGCAGCGGGTCCAGGTACTTCGTGACGTTGGGCTGGCGGGCGCGGTCCATCTCCTGCACCCAGCCGAGGCGTACGTACCGCGCGGACATCCAGTCGCTGACGACGATCAGGTCGCGGCCGATGTCCTGGTGGTTCATCAGGGCCGGGCTGATCTTCCCGAAGAACTCGTCGTTGTCGTTGATCTCCTCGGTGTACTGGACCTTGATCCCGGTCCGCGCGGTGAACGCGTCCAGTGTCGGCCGCTGCTGCGCGTTCTTCTCGTCCACGTCGATGTAGAGCGGCCAGTTCGCGAAGTTCAGCCTCTTGTCCTGCGCCGAGCGGTCGCGTGCCGCCCGGTCCGCCGCGGCTATGTGCGCCGGCGGTACGCCGCATGCCGAGGCGGCTGCCAGCAGCCCTGCCAGCCCGAATCCACGCAGCACCGAACGACGGGAGAGATCACTCATGCGGCACACCCTCCCTTCCGCCGGCCGCCCGGGGCAACGAGCGATCCGTCAGCCGTACCCCCCACCTGCCTGACACTGTGTCGCGCGGCCGGGACGCGCACCGGCCCCGGACGCGACCTGCGCGTCCGGGGCCGGTGTCCGCGAGGATCAGCCGTCGAGCGACGTCATGACGTGCTTGACGCGGGTGTAGTCCTCGAAGCCGTACGCGGAGAGGTCCTTGCCGTAGCCGGACTTCTTGAACCCGCCGTGCGGCATCTCGGCGACCAGCGGGATGTGGGTGTTGATCCACACGCAGCCGAAGTCGAGGCGCTTGGACATCCGCATCGCGCGGCCGTGGTCCTTGGTCCACACCGAGGAGGCGAGGGCGAAGTCGACGCCGTTGGCGTAGTCGACGGCCTGGTCCTCGTCGGTGAAGGGCTGGATGGTGATGACCGGCCCGAAGACCTCGTTCTGGATGATCTCGTCGTCCTGCTTCAGGCCGGAGACGACGGTCGGGGCGTAGAAGTAGCCCTTCTCGCCGACGCGGTGGCCGCCCGCCTCGACCTTGGCGTGCGCGGGCAGCCGCTCGATGAAGCCGCTGACCTGGGCGAGCTGGTTGGCGTTGTTGAGCGGGCCGTAGAGCACGTCCTCGTCGTCCGCGGCGCCGGTCTTGGTGTCGGCGGCGGCCTTGGCGAGCGCGGTGGTGAACTCGTCGTGGATCGACTCGTGGACCAGCACGCGGGTGGCGGCCGTACAGTCCTGGCCGGCGTTGAAGTAGCCCGCGACCGCGATGTCCTCGACGGCCTTGGCGATGTCGGCGTCGCCGAAGACCACGACGGGCGCCTTGCCGCCGAGCTCCAGGTGGACGCGCTTGACGTCCTTGGCGGCGCTCTCCGCGACCTGCATGCCGGCGCGGACGGAGCCGGTGATGGAGGCCATCGCCGGGACCTTGTGCTCGACCATGGCGCGGCCGGTGTCGCGGTCGCCGCAGACGACGTTGAAGACGCCCTTGGGCAGCACCTCGCCGAGGATCTCGGCGAGCAGCACCGTCGAGGCGGGGGTGGTGTCGGACGGCTTGAGGACGACCGTGTTGCCCGCGGCGATCGCCGGGGCGAACTTCCAGACGGCCATCATCATCGGGTAGTTCCACGGCGCAACCTGCGCGCAGACGCCGACCGGCTCGCGGCGGACGATGGAGGTCATGCCCTCCATGTACTCGCCGGCCGAGCGGCCTTCGAGCATCCGGGCCGCACCCGCGAAGAAGCGGATCTGGTCGACCATCGGCGGCAGTTCCTCGCTGGCGGTGAGGCCGAGCGGCTTACCGGTGTTCTCGCTCTCCACGGCGACCAGCTCGTCCGCCCGTGCCTCGATCGCGTCGGCGGCCTTCAGCAGGGCGCGCTGGCGGGCCGCCGGCGTGGCGTCGCGCCAGGCGGGGAAAGCAGCCTCGGCGGCGGCCATCGCGGCGTCGACGTCGGCGGCGGCGGAGAGCGGCGCGGTGGCGTAGACCTCACCGGTGGCCGGATTGACCACGTCCGTGGTCCGCCCGTCGGCGGCGTCGCGGAACTCTCCATTGATGTAGTTGCGCAGACGCTTGAGCTCGCTCACTGCACCTCTCCTGTCCTGTGTCCGATGGGTGAGACGCTTCCAGAGTAATCGAGCCTAGCCGCACCACTGCCGTGTTCGACATACCCAACTCTCCAGAACGATGGAATCAGTGAGATTTGAGCACCGGAACCACGAATTTCATCGTTCGGGGGTTGCGGGACCGTCGACCTCTCCTGCACAGTGGGACTCGTGGCCACTCGTAGTACGGATCCGAAGAACCCCAACGGCTCCGGAGTGCTCGACTCCGTCTCCAAGGCGATCATCGAGCAGCTCCAGGAGGACGGGCGCAGGCCCTACGCCGCGATCGGCAAGGCCGTGGGCCTCTCCGAGGCGGCCGTGCGGCAGCGCGTCCAGAAGCTGCAGGACCAGGGCGTCATGCAGATCGTCGCCGTGACCGACCCGCTCACCGTCGGCTTCCGCCGGCAGGCGATGGTCGGCATCAACGTCGAGGGGGACATCGAGCCCGTCGCCGACGCCCTCGCCGAAATGGGCGAGGTCGAGTACGTCGTCATCACCGCGGGTTCGTTCGATCTGCTGATCGAGATCGTCTGCGAGGACGACGACCACCTGCTGGAAATGATCAACAAGCGGATCCGCGCGCTGCCCGGCGTGCGGACCACCGAGAGTTTCGTTTACCTGAAGCTCCGGAAGCAGACCTACACCTGGGGAACCAGATAGCCATGAACGCGGACCTCTCGAAGACCGCGTACGACCACCTGTGGATGCACTTCACCCGCATGTCGTCGTACGAGAACGCCCCTGTGCCGACCATCGTGCGCGGCGAGGGCACGTACATCTACGACGACAAGGGCAAGAAGTACCTCGACGGCCTCTCCGGGCTGTTCGTGGTCAACGCCGGTCACGGCCGCCACGAGCTCGCCGAGACCGCGTACAAGCAGGCCCAGGAGCTGGCCTTCTTCCCGATCTGGTCGTACGCCCACCCCAAGGCCGTGGAACTGGCCGAGCGGCTGGCGAACTACGCCCCCGGCGACCTGAACAAGGTCTTCTTCACCACCGGCGGCGGCGAGGCGGTCGAGACCGCCTGGAAGCTCGCCAAGCAGTACTTCAAGCTCACGGGTGAGCCGACCAAGTACAAGGTCATCTCCCGCGCCGTCGCGTACCACGGCACCCCGCAGGGCGCCCTGTCGATCACCGGTCTGCCGGCCCTCAAGGCGCCGTTCGAGCCGCTGGTCCCCGGTGCGCACAAGGTGGTCAACACCAACATCTACCGCGCCCCGCTCTTCGGCGACGACCCGGAGGCCTTCGGCCGGTACTGCGCCGACCAGATCGAGCAGGAGATCCTGTTCGAGGGCCCGGAGACCGTGGCCTGCGTCTTCCTGGAGCCGGTGCAGAACGCCGGCGGCTGCTTCCCGCCGCCGCCCGGGTACTTCCAGCGGGTCCGCGAGATCTGCGACAAGTACAACGTGTTGCTCGTCTCCGACGAGGTCATCTGCGCCTTCGGCCGCCTCGGCACCATGTTCGCGTGCGACAAGTTCGACTACGTCCCGGACATGATCACCTGCGCCAAGGGCATGACGTCGGGCTACTCCCCGATCGGCGCCTGCATCATCTCCGACAAGCTCGCCGAGCCGTTCTACAAGGGCGAGAACACCTTCCTGCACGGCTACACGTTCGGCGGCCACCCGGTCTCCGCGGCCGTCGGCCTCACGAACCTCGACATCTTCGAGCGCGAGGGCCTCAACCAGCACGTGCTCGACAACGAGGACGCGTTCTTCAACACGCTGAAGAAGCTGCACGACCTGCCGATCGTCGGTGACGTCCGCGGCAACGGCTTCTTCTACGGCATCGAGCTCGTCAAGGACAAGGTCACCAAGGAGTCCTTCACGGACGAGGAGACCGAGCGCGTCCTGTACGGCTTCCTGTCGAAGGCGCTCTTCGAGAACGGCCTGTACTGCCGGGCCGACGACCGTGGCGACCCGGTCGTCCAGCTCGCGCCGCCGCTGATCTCCACCCAGGAGACCTTCGACGAGATCGAGGGCATCCTGCGCGCCGTCCTCACCGAGGCGTGGACCAAGCTCTGACCGCTGCGCGGTGATTCCCCCCGGCGCGCCGGGCGACCCCTTCCGGGGCCCGCCCGGCGCGCCGCGGCGTTTCGCGGACTTCTCGGGGATGCGGCCGTCCGGGGGACCCGGGCGCCGTGCCTCACCCGACCTGGCCCGGAAAATCCTTAGCCTGCCAACGCAGTGACCGCTCTCCCCCGCATTCGTTGACCGACCCAGGGGGAACGACTCGCGGAGGTAAGCGGCAATGGTGGCCCCGCCCGACAACGACGTGCTCTGGGCCCGCGCCCTGCGCCACTCCATCCAGGGATCCCCCGCGCTGCTCGGCGTCTCGCTGGGGGTGCGCAAGGGCGAGATCCTCGCCCTGCTGGGACCGCGCGGCTCCGGCAAGTCCACCCTGCTGCGCTGCCTGGCCGGGCAGTTGCTGCCCGACCAGGGAGAGGTGTGGTTCAACAGCGCGCCGGTGCACACCCTCCCGCTCGCAGCGCGCGAGCGGCTGCGCCGCGACCGCTTCGGTTGGATCGGCGGCACCCCGCAGCTGCTGCCGGAACTCACCGCCCGGGAGAACGCCGCCCTGCCCCTGCTGCTCCGCGGCATGTCGCACCGCGCGGCCAAGAGGACCGCGCAGGAGTGGCTGGACCGTCTGGACGTCGGCTCGCTGGCCCGCAAACGGCCCGCGGAGCTGCTCCAGGCGCAGCGCCAGCGGGTGGCCATCGCCCGCGCGCTGGTCACCCTCCCCGACGTGATCTTCGCCGACGAGCCCACCGCGCCGCTGCATCGCGCGGACCGCGCCCAGATCCTGCGGACGCTCACCAGCGCCGCCCGCTCGCACGACATCACCGTGCTGCTCGCCACCATCGAACCCGAGGTCGCCGCCTCGGCCGACCGGATCTTCACCATCGTCGACGGCCGGCCGGCGGCCGCCATGCCCACTCAGGACCGGGAGGGTGCCGCGTCGTGCTCAGCCTCCGTGTAGCCCGCGGATCCGTCCCCTCGGTCCTGCTCCGCCGGCTGCTGGTGACCGTCGCGGCCGGGGGCACCGGCTTCCTGCTGCTGGCCGCGCTCGGCTACGCCCTGGGCCACCCCGGCGACCCTGCGGCGTCCAGCGCCCGGCTCGCCTGGTGCGCGGTCCCGTTCGCGGTCGCCGTGCAGCTCTCGGTGGCCGTCTCCAGGGCCGAGCCCACGGGGCGGCTGCACTCCGGGCTCGCCGCGGTCGGACTCGGCCGCAACGTGGTACCGCTGCTGGCCGCCGCGACCACCGCGCTGTCCTGCGCGCTGGGCAGCACCATCGCCCTGGTGGTCTACCTGCGGCTGCGCGGCACGGCCGTCGAAGCGCTCGGCCCGGAGCTCCCGCTGCCCTTCGCGGGCGCGCTGGTACTGCTCGCCGCCGTACCGGTGCTCGCCGCGGCCGCCAGCGCCGCCTTCCTGTGGCCGCGCGGGACCGCCCCCTCGGGCCCCGCGTCCGCCGACGCGGAAGACCCGGACGCGCTCTCCGCGGTCACCGCCCCCGCCGGCCTGCCGTGGGGAGCCGCCCTCACGGCCATCGGCCTCGCCATCGAGGTGACCGCCGACGACCTGCGGCACTCGACCGCGACCGACCTGATGCCGCTGCCCGGCGGCCTCGGCAGCGCCGCCCCCACCGTTCTGGCCGGCTGGGCGCTGATCGCGGCCGGCATGATCCTGGCCGGCCCGGCGGTCGTCTACGCCTGCGGACGCCTGCTGGCCGCCGTGCGTCCCGGCGCCCTGCGGCTGCTCGCCGGCCGCGCCCTCCAGGAGGAGGCGGACCGGATCGGGCGGCCGATCGGCGTGCTGTGCGCCATCACCGCCGGGGGGCTGGCCGCGTCGCAGCTCTACGGCACCGGCGACCGGAGGCTCGGCCCACTCACCGGCTTCGCCGCCGCCCTGATCGTCCTGTGCGCGCTCGCGACGGTGCTCACCGCCGCACTCGAAGCCCGGCGCACCCGCGAGCACTCCACCGCCGCCCTCGTCCAACTCGGCGCCTCCGCGCGCCTGCTGCGCGGCGCCGTCGGCCTGCGCTGCGCGACGGTGCTGGCAGTGGTCGTCCCGGTGACCGCCCTCATCGCGCAACTCGCGGCCTCGCCGCTGGGGGTCTGAGCCGTGCCGCGGCCGGGATGACGGGACAGCCCTTAGGGTTCACCCGTGCTGACCGATACCACGCCGCACAGCGGCGCCCCTGACCGCGAGATCGAATCACCCGAGGAGTTCGACCGGGTGGCCGCCACCGGCTCGCTCGCCGGATACCGCCTGCAGGCCGTCGACCTGACGGACCGTACCGCCGCGCTGCTGGCCCTGGACCCGGCGGAGGCGGTGTTCCTCGGCTGCCCCATGGAGCCCGAGGCCCTCGCCCATGTGCGGGCGCGCGGGGCGATGGTCTTCCCGCCGGTCCCGTACCTGCCGTTCGATCCGTACCGCGGCTCGCTGTACACACCGCAGTCGCTCTACGACGGGCTGGCCGCGGGGTACGCGACGACGCCGGACGCCCGCGCCTACGAGTGGCTCCAGCGGACCCGGGCGGACGGCGACATACTCGCGTCAATGCTGCGGAGCATCCACGACGACGCCGTCTCGGACGCGCTCGACGAACTCCTCACCGGCGAGCGGGTGGTCGGCGTGATGGGCGGCCACGCCATGGAGCGCGGCAACGACGCGTACGCGGGCGCCGCCCTCCTCGGCCGGACGCTGGCCCGCTCGGGGCTGACCGTCGCCACCGGGGGCGGCCCCGGCGCCATGGAGGCGGCGAACCTGGGCGCTTACACGGCCCCGTTCGCGGACGAGGTGCTCGGCGAGGCGCTGCGCACGGTGGCGAAGGCGCCCCTGTTCACACCGTCGATCGGCGACTGGGCGTCGGCCGCGTTCGCCGTCCGGGAGCGCTGGCCGGACGGCGGCACGTCCGTAGGCGTCCCGACGTGGTTCTACGGCCACGAGCCGCCGAACGCGTTCGCCTCGCACATCGCCAAGTACTTCGCCAACGCGATCCGCGAGGACGGCCTGCTGGCCCGCTGCACCGCGGGCGTGGTCTTCCTGCCGGGCGCGGCCGGCACCGTCCAGGAGATCTTCGACAACGCGACGCCGAACTACTACGGGTCCCGGGGCGTCCCGACCCCGATGGTGCTGGTGAACCGCGAGCACTGGACCCGTGACCTGCCCACCTGGCCCCTGCTCCAGGCGCTGGCGAAGGACCGCCCCATGGCGGCCCGTATCGCCCTGGTCGACTCCGTCGACGAGGCCCCGGACGCACTGGCCCGGCTCACGGCAGCCGCTACGGGCTGAGGACCACGACGTCCTGAGCGCTGAACGTGACGCCCACCTCGGTGCCGGTCTCCGGCGCGTCCCGCAGCGAGCAGGCCGCCTCGAGCGGCGGTCCGTCCGCCGGGCGCAGCAGCAGGGTGACGAGGTCGCCGCGGAACGTCCTGGCCGTCACCGTGCAGGGCAGCCCGTCGCGGACGCCGGTCAGCCGCACCCCGGCGGGGCGGACCAGCAGCCGGCACGCCCCCTGGGGCGCGCCCGGCTGCACCGGCACCTTGCCCCACGGGGTGTCGGCCGCCTCGCCGAGCACGGTCGCCCCGACGACGTTGTCGAAGCCGAGGAAGCGGGCCACGAACTCGGACGCGGGCCGCTGCCACACCTCCAGCGGGGTGCCGCTCTGCGCGATCAGGCCGTCGCGCATGACCACGACGCGGTCGGCGAGCGCGAACGCCTCGCCCTGGTCGTGGGTGACGGCCAGCACGGTCGTGCCGAGCCGTGCGAACAGCCGGCGCAGTTCGACGACGAGCCGCTCGCGCAGTCCCCGGTCGAGCTGGCCGAGCGGCTCGTCCAGCATCAGTAGTTTCGGCTCGGGGGCCAGCGCGCGGGCCAGCGCCACGCGCTGCTGCTCACCGCCGGAGAGCGCGGCGATCGCGCGCCGCTGTGCGCCGGGCAGGCCCACCATGTCGAGCAGCCGGGAGACCGTGCGCTCCGCCTCGTCGCGGCGCGTCCCGCGCATCCGCAGTCCGAAGGCGACGTTGCCGCCGACGTCCCGCTGCGGGAAGAGCTGGTGGTCCTGGAACATCAGGCCCAGGCCGCGCCGGTGGGTGGGAACGCCCGCCTGGTCGCGGCCGTCCAGCAGCACCCGGCCGGCGTCGACCGCCTGCAGCCCGGCCACCGCGCGCAGCAGGGTGGACTTGCCGCTGCCGCTGGGGCCCAGGACGCACACCGTCTCGTGCGCGGCGACCTCCAGGTCCACGGCGTCCAGCGCCGCGTGCTTCCCGAAGCGGACCGTCACGGCGTCGAGCCGCAGGAGTGGAGTCGAGGACGTCATCTAGAACTCTCCTGATCCTGAACGGTCGGTGCGCAGCCGCTCCAGTGCCAGCAGCGCGCCCGCGCACACCAGCATCAGGACGGTGCTCAGAGCCATCGCCTGCCCGTAGTTGAGCTCCCCGGCGCGTCCGAGGAGCCGGGCCACCGCCACCGGCAGGGTCGGGTTGTCGGGTCGCGCGATGAAGACGGTCGCGCCGAACTCGCCGAGCGAGACGGCGAACGCGAAGCCCGCCGCGATCAGCAGCGCGCGCCGCACCAGCGGCAGGTCCACCTCGCGCCAGGCCCGCCACGGCGAGGCGCCCAGCACCGCCGCCGCCTCACGCAGCCGCTGGTCGACCGCGCGCAGCACGGGCAGCATCGTGCGGACCACGAACGGCACACCCACCAGGGCCTGCGCGAGCGGCACCAGCAGCCACGTCGACCGCAGGTCCAGCGGGGGCTCGTCGAGGGTGATGAGGAAGCCGAACCCGACGGTCACCGCGGACGTGCCCAGCGGCAGCATCAGCAGCGCGTCGAAGCCGCGCACCAGTCTGCCGGCGCGCCGGGTGAGCGCGGCGGCGGCGAGGCCGCCCACCAGCAGCGCGATGAGCGTGGCCACCGCCGCGTACTCCAGGGAGTTCCCGACCGCTTCGATCGGCGCGACGACGAACGTTCCGCCGGTCTCGGGGACCTTCAGCAACGCCCGGTAGAAGGCGAGGCCGTAGCCGTCGGGACCGTCCAGCGAACGCGTCACCAGGACGCCGAGCGGCACCAGGATCAGCAGGACGATCACGGCCAGCACCGCCCACAGCAGCGCCCACTGGGCGGCGCCGCGCGGGCGGCGCGAGGTGTGGGCGGCGTCGACGAGCCGCAGCGTGCTCTCCCGGCGGCGCACCGTCCACGCGTGCAGCGCGAGGATCGTGGCGACCGCCGCGAACTGCACCAGCGTGAGCACCGCGGCCGTCGGCAGATCGAGGAACTGCGCGGTCTGCTGGTAGATCTCCACTTCGAGCGTGGAGTACTTCGGGCCGCCGAGGATCTGGATCACGCCGAAGGACGTGAAGGTGAAGAGGAAGACCATCAGCGAGGCCGCGGCCACGGCCGGCCCCAGGGCCGGCAGTGTCACCCGGCGCCACGCCTCGAAGCGGCCGGCGCCCAGGACCCGCGCGGCCTCCTCCTGGCGCGGGTCGAGCTGGGACCACAGCCCGCCGACGGACCGGACGACCACGCCGAAGTTGAAGAAGACGTGCGCGAGCAGGATCGCCCAGACGGTGGTGTCCAGCCGCACACCCCACAGGTCGTCGAGCAGGCCGCCGCGGCCCAGCAGCGCCAGGAACGCCGATCCGACCACGACCGTGGGCAGCACGAACGGCACCGCCACCACCGCCCGCAACAGCCGCTTGCCGGGAAACTCGAAGCGGGCGAAGACGTACGCCGCCGGCAGCGCGACCAGCAGCGTCAGCCCGGTCGACACGACCGCCTGCCACGCGGTGAACCACAGCACCCGCAGGATCTCCGGGTCGGTCAGCACCTCGCCGATCCGGCCCAACCGCCACCGGCCGCCGTCCCGCAGGCCGCGGGTGACGATGGCGGCCACCGGATAGGCGAAGAAGACCGCGAAGAACGCGGTGGGCACGGCCATCAGGCCGAGCCGCACCGCGGCGGCGCGCGGGAACCGACCGGTGGCTACTTGAGAACGAGCGAGGACCATGCCTTGACCCACTGGTCACGGTTCTTGGCGATCTCGTCGGGCGCCACGGTGGGCGGGGTGTCGATCTTCACGCCGTACTTGGTGAACTCGGCGGGCAGCGCCGCGTCCTGCCGGGCCGGGTTCACGAACATCTGCAGCGGCATGTCCTGCTGGAACGTCTTGCTCAGCAGGAAGTCCAGCAGCGCCTTGCCGCCCGCGTCGTTCGTGCCGCCCTTGAGCAGCCCCGCGAACTCGATCTGCCGGAAGCACGTGCCGGTCGCGACGCCGGTCGGCCCCTGCGCCGGCTGCGGCTTGACGCCCAGCACCTCGGCGGGCGGGCTGGAGGCGTACGAGACGACGAGCGGCTTGTCGCCCTTGCCCTTGCCGCCGGCCGAGCCGGAGAAGCGGTCGTTGTACGCCTGCTCCCAGCCGTCGACGACCTCGACGCCATTGGCCTTGAGCTTCTTCCAGTACTCCTGCCAGCCGTCGGCGCCGTACTTCGCGATCGTGCCGAGCTGGAAGGCGAGGCCCGGGGAGGACGTCGCCGCGTTCTCCGTGACCAGCAGGTTCTTGTACTCCGGCTTGACCAGGTCGTCGAAGGTCGCCGGCACGGCCAGCTTGTGCTCGTCGAAGTACTTGCGGTCGTAGTTGACGCAGACGTCGCCGGAGTCGATCGGGGTGACCCGGTGCTTCGCCTTGTCGAGCTGCAGCGCGGCCGGGACCTGGTCCAGGCCCTTGGCCTCGTACGGCGTGAACAGGTCGTTGTCGAGGGCCCTCGACAGCAGCGTGTTGTCGACACCGAAGAAGACGTCGCCCTGCGGGTGCCCCTTCGACAGGATCGCCTGGTTGACGGCCGCTCCCGCGTCACCGCCGGCCAGCACCTTGACGGTGTAGCCGGTCTGCTGGGTGAACGCCTTGAGCACGGCCGGCGAGGCCGCGAAGGAGTCATGGCTGACGAGGGTGACGGTCTTGGACGTCGCCGCCTTCGCGCCGTCGGCCTTGTCGTCGGAGCCGCCGCAGGCGGCGAGCGCCGTCGCGCCGAGGGCGGTGGCCACGACGGCCGTCGCGGCGCGCCGAAGGTTGGTGTTCATGAGCGGTTGACTCCCTACGCCGGCATTACCCGGATCAGGTCCGAGGGTCTGCGGCCGCACCGGCTTCGCCGGTGGCCGCACTCTCAGCGCTGGTGCGCTCCCCTGTCGGAAATGTTCATTTGTACGAATCTACGAGCGCCACGATAGCAGCGCGCCGGCCCTCAGCCTTCGGAGGCCGCCAGCTGCCCACACGCTCCGTCGATCTCGCTCCCACGTGTGTCACGAACGGTCACCGGCACGCCGTGCGACTCCAGCATCCGTACGAACGCCCGCTCGTCCTCGGGCCGCGACGCCGTCCACTTCGACCCGGGAGTCGGGTTGAGCGGGATGAGGTTCACATGCACGCGCTTGCCCTTGAGCAGCCGCCCGAGCAGGTCCGCCCGCCACGCCTGGTCGTTGATGTCCTTGATCAGCGCGTACTCGATGGAGATCCGCCGCCCGGACACCTCGGCATAGTGCCACGCGGCGTCCAGCACCTCGCGCACCTTCCACCGGGTGTTGACCGGCACCAGGGTGTCGCGCAGCTCGTCATCCGGAGCGTGCAGCGACACCGCGAGCCGGCACTTGAACCCCTCGTCGGCGAACCGCAGCATCGCGGGCACGAGCCCGACCGTCGACACGGTGATTCCCCGCTGCGACAGCCCCAACCCGTCCGGCTCCGGGTCCGTCAGCCTGCGGATCGACCCGATGACGCGGTTGTAGTTCGCCAGCGGCTCGCCCATGCCCATGAACACGATGTTGCTCAGCCGGGCAGGCCCACCGGGGATCTCACCGTCGCGCAGCGACTTCATCCCGGCCACGATCTGGTGCACGATCTCGGCCGTCGACAGGTTCCGATCGAGCCCCGCCTGCCCCGTCGCACAGAACGGACAGTTCATCCCGCACCCGGCCTGCGAACTGATGCACATGGTGACCCGATCCGGGTACCGCATCAGCACCGACTCGACGAGTGTCCCGTCGAACAGCCGCCACAGCGTCTTGCGCGTCGTGTCGTTGTCACAGCTGATGTGCCGCACGACCGACATCATCTCGGGCAGCAGCCCGTCCGCGAGCTTGTCGCGCGACGCCGCCGGAATATCCGTCCAGGCCGCGCGATCATCGTCATACCGCGCGAAGTAGTGCTGCGACAGCTGCTTCGCACGGAACGGCTTCTCGCCCAACTCGACAACGGCCTCCCGTCGCTCGGCAGGAGTCATGTCGGCGAGATGCCGCGGGGGCTTCTTGGCCCCACGCGGCACGGCAAAAGTAAGTTCTCCGGGTACAGGCATGGTCCTACCAGTGTCGCAGACGTCCCAGGTAGGTCGGGGACACCGTTCTTCTGACAGTTCTACCGAGGAACAGCGGGTGTCAGACCCGCCACGTACTGTCCTCCGTAAGTGGGCTCACCATGGAGGGGGAACCATGAGCACGGTTCTATCGGACGCCGATTCCGTCTTGAAGGCTGTTGAAGAGTTCAAGGCCAGCGGCCGTGACAGCTTCTTGAAGGAGCACGGCTTTTCACGAGCTCGTCAGTACTACCTGCAGCTCGACGGCCGCCTGTATGACGCTAAGGCGATTGCCAATGTGGCCTTTGGTGGCGGTCATCAGCGAGATGTAGCGGCTGCGCAAGTGATCAGCGGCGGTCGAGCCCGTAGCAACAAAATGCTGTCGGATCTTGGTTTCACCATCGTTGATGGCCGCCCTACGACGGTCGAGGGCGAGCTCGCCTGGCGCCTCGCCGTCTGGAAGCACCTGCAGGAGACCGAAGAAGACCTGACCCGCGTTTCTCCCAGCGCCTACCGCGCTTTCGACGCGTTCGCGGGAGGTCAAGGCATTTGGGTCGACAGCAAGCGCACCAGCCTCTTGCGTAAGGGCGGAATCACCGTGGGGGTGATGCACAGCGGTGAGCATTACCCGGACGATCTGAGCGAGGACGGCGCCCTCTACCAGTACCCGCTGACCCGGCGCCCCGCCGGGCGGGACGACTCCGAAATCGCCGCGACGAAAGCCGCAGCAGAGCTCGAGCTGCCGATCTTCGTCATAGCAAAGCCGACTCCGCAGTCCAACGTACGGATCGTTCAGCTCGCCTGGGTGGAAGGCTGGCAGGACGAAAGCAGGACCTTCCTCCTGACTTACGGCCAGTCCCCACCTCAGCAGATCCTGCGCGCGGACCATTCAGACGAGGTGCCGTTCACGCTGACGGGGAGCCGGAGCAGGCAGGCGCGACGCAATGTCCGCGTCCGCCCGGGGCAGGCGCGCTTTAAGCTCCAGGTTTTTCAGCGCTACTTCCCGCGCTGCCCACTTTCCGGCATCGCTGTACCGGAGATGCTGGAAGCGGCACACCTGCGTCCCGTTGCGCAGGACGGCACTGACGACCCGCGCAACGGTCTCCCACTGAACGCCGCGCTCCATCGAGCTTTTGACGCCCACCTCTTCGGCATCGAGCCGCACACGCTGTCGGTGATACCCCGACCCCAAGGCCCCACGCTCGAAGAGCTGGGGATCACGACGCCACACCTGCGCGATCTGCCACACCCACCTCGCCAAGAGGCCTTGGAGTGGCGCTACGCCGACTGGCTAGAGCGCATGCGCCTGAAAGACCAGCCGCTGCTCTGACACCTGGACAGGCGGGCTGGCCTCGGACCTGTACCGAGGTCAGCCCGTGCCCACGAAGATGACCAGGAGGAGCCAGACCACTGGGGCTGTGGGGAGGAGGGAGTCGAGGCGGTCCATGATGCCGCCGTGGCCGGGGAGGAGGGTGCCCATGTCCTTGATGCCCAGGTCGCGCTTGATCATGGATTCGCCCAGGTCGCCCAGGGTGGCGCTGACCGCGGCGACGAGGCCCAGGATCAGGCCCTGCCACCACTTGCCGCCGTCGATCAGGTACTGCATCGACAGGGCGCCGGCCGTCATGGCGAAGGCGATGGCGCCGAAGAGGCCGGCGCGGGTCTTGCCGGGGCTGATGCGGGGGGCGAGGAGGCGGCGGCCGAAGCGCCAGCCGACGGCGTAGGCGCCTGTGTCACTGATCACCGTGAGCAGCAGGAAGACGAGGACCCGCCAGGGGCCGTCGTCCGCGGCGAGCATCATCGACACGAAGGTGGCGAGGAAGGGCACGTAGAAGGCGGCGAAGATGCCCGCGGTGACATCCCGCAGGTAGTTCTCCGGCGGCTCGGTCATCCGCCACACGAGGATGGCGAGCGAGGTGAGGGCCACGGCGACCCACGCGCCCTCGGCGCCGCGCGCGTAGCCCGCCACGACCATGGCGACGCCGCCGACCACGAGGGGTACGAGCGGGATCCGGATTGCCTTCTTCTCGGCGAGCCGGGAGGTGAGCTCCCACAGGCCGACGACGACGGCGAGCGCCACCACGCCGACGAAGGCGGCCCTTGACGATGAAGAGCGACGCGACGATCACCGCGCCCATACCGACGCCGACCCCTATCGCGGCCGGCAGGTTGCGGCCTGCGGACTTCTTCACGGGCGGGACGGGTTCCGGTGACGGCTCAGGCGGCATACGACGAGTCTGCGCTGCGTCGAGCGCATCCTGCGCGAAACCCGCCGAGCCGTCGCCCGGTCCCCCCGCCGGCGCTTCCCAGTGGCCGGAGCGCGGCGTGGCACTCCAGGAGGAGTCGTTCACTGAGTTTCGCCTCGCGTTGTCGATCAGGACCAGGCGACCGGCCTGGTGTTCTGGCGGGGGGTGCGGGGGTCACCCCCCGGAAGAGAACGTCGGGTCGGACCGCCTGGTCGCAGCGGTGCGTCAGACCTCGAGCAGCTCGGCTTCCTTGTGCTTGAGCAGCTCGTCGATCTGGGCCGCGTACTTGCTCGTCGTGTCGTCGAGCTCCTTCTCGGCGCGGCGCACGTCGTCCTCACCGGACTCGCCGTCCTTGACGAGCTTGTCCAGCGTCTCCTTGGCCTTGCGGCGGACGGCGCGGATCGAGATCTTCGCGTCCTCGCCCTTGGTCCTGGCGACCTTGATGTAGTCCTTGCGGCGCTCCTCGGTCAGCTGCGGGAACACCACCCGGATGATGCGGCCGTCGTTGCTCGGGTTGACGCCGAGGTCGGAGTTGCGGATCGCCTCTTCGATGTTGCGCAGCGCGCTGACGTCGAAGGGGGAGACCACGGCCATCCGGGGCTCCGGCACCGAGAAGGAGGCCAGCTGGTTGATCGGCGTGATGGCGCCGTAGTACTCGGCCACGATCTTGTTGAACATCGCGGGGTGCGCACGGCCGGTGCGGATCGCGGCGAAGTCGTCCTTCGCGACGATGACGGCCTTCTCCATCTTCTCCTCGGCCTCGAGGAGGGTCTCTTCAATCACCATGTGCTCCTGGTTTTCAGAAGGCAGAGCCTGGCCCCTGCGCGCGTCTTTCCTGCACGGTGTCCGACCGGCAGCCTGTTGTCCATCCCCGGTGCGGGCGGTTAGGCCCGCGTCCCCTGGTCGTTGACGAGCGTGCCGATCTTCTCACCCTTTACGGCTCGCGAGATGTTGCCCTCGGCGAGCAGTTCGAAGACGAGGATCGGCAGCTTGTTGTCGCGGCACAGGGTGATCGCGGTGGCGTCGGCGACCTTGAGGTCCCGCGAGATGACCTCGCTGTACTCCAAGGCGTCGTACTTGACCGCGTCCGGGTTGTGCTTGGGGTCGGAGTCGTAGACCCCGTCCACCCCGTTCTTGCCCATGAGCAGCGCCTGGGCGTCGATCTCCAGGGCGCGCTGCGCGGCGGTGGTGTCGGTGGAGAAGTACGGCATGCCCATACCGGCGCCGAAGATGACGACGCGGCCCTTCTCCAGGTGCCGCACGGCGCGCAGCGGGATGTACGGCTCGGCGACCTGGCCCATCGTGATGGCGGTCTGCACGCGGGTCTCGATGCCTTCCTTCTCCAGGAAGTCCTGGAGGGCGAGGCAGTTCATGACGGTGCCGAGCATGCCCATGTAGTCCGAGCGGGCCCGGTCCATGCCACGCTGCTGGAGCTCGGCGCCGCGGAAGAAGTTGCCACCGCCGATGACGATGGCGATCTCGTAGCCCTCTTGGACGACGGCGGCGATCTCGCGGGCGATCGCGTGGACGACGTCCGGGTCGACGCCCAGTCCGCCGCCTCCGGCGAAGGCCTCGCCGGACAACTTCAGCAGGTACCGGCTCCGCGGGGTTCCGGTGCCGGGCGCGGTGCCCGTTCCGGAGTCGCTGGCCTTGTCGGCGGCCTTGTCGGCGCCCTCATCCATGGAGATCTCCTCATGCGCGTACGAAGAAGGCCATTGCCGTGGGTCCACGTGGGTTCCCTCTACGGCAATGGCCTCCTCGTCACTACTGCGGTCGGCCGGCGGGCGGCCGACCGCGTCCGACCCTAGCGGGGTCGTCGGTCATTCGCTGGCTGGCTCAGACGCCGACGCGGAAACGCGCGAAGCGCTTCAGCGTGACACCGGCCTCGTCCAGAACCTTCTGGACGGTCTTCTTGCTGTCCTTCGCGAAGGACTGCTCAAGGACGGAGTTCTCCTTGACGTAGCCCGTGACGCGGCCCTCGACGATGCGGGCGAGCGCGGCCTCCGGCTTGCCCTCCTCGCGCGCGGTGGCCTCGGCGACGCGGCGCTCGTTCTCGAGCACGTCGGCGGGGATGTCCTCGCGGGACAGGTAGAGCGGCGAGAACGCGGCGATGTGCTGCGCGACGTCCTTCGCGACCTGCGCGTTCTCCTTGTCCAGCTCGACCAGCACGCCGACCTGCGGGGGCAGGTCCGGGCTGGTGCGGTGCAGGTAGGAGGCGACGTAGCCGTCGGTGAACTGCGCGAAGCGGCTCAGCACGATCTTCTCGCCGAGGGTGGCGTTGGCCTCGTCGACGAACGCCTGGACGGTCTGGCCGTCCTTGATCTCGGAGGCGAGCAGCGCCTCGAGGTCGGCGGGCTTGGTGGCGGCGACGTGCGCGGCCAGCGCGTCGGCGACGGTGACGAACTTGTCACCCTTCGCGACGAAGTCGGTCTCGCAGTTGAGCTCGAGGAGGACACCCTCGGAAGCGCCGTCCGCGATCAGGGAGACGACGGCACCGTTGGAGGCCGAACGGCCTTCGCGCTTGGTGACGCCCTTCTGGCCCTTGACGCGGAGGATGTCGACGGCCTTGTCCAGGTCGCCTTCGGCCTCTACGAGAGCGTTCTTGCAGTCCATCATGCCGGCGGCAGTCAGCTCGCGGAGCTTCTTGACGTCAGCGGCGGTGAAGTTCGCCATGGTCGTTAGGTCTCTTCCCGATGAGAGTCGGTTGATCTACGGGTGGACGGCGGGGGCAGAAGCCCCCGCCGTCGTCACGCGTACTGGAAGGCGGAGCCTCAGGCCTTGTCGGCCTCGGCGGCCGGGGCGTCGGCCTCGGCAGCGGGCGCCTCGGCAGCGGGCGTCTCGGCGTCGGCGACAGCCTCGGTGACCGTCTCGGCCTCGGCGTCGGCGACGGCCGCGGTCTCGGCACCGGACTCGACGGGAGCCTCGGTCTCCTTGGCCTTCTCACCCTCGAGGAGCTCGCGCTCCCACTCGGCGAGCGGCTCAGCGGCGCCTTCGGCCTTCTTGTCACCGGTGGCGGCACCGGAGCGGGCGATGAGGCCCTCGGCGACGGCGTCGGCGATCACGCGGGTGAGCAGCGTGACGGAGCGGATCGCGTCGTCGTTGCCCGGGATCTTGTAGTCGACCTCGTCGGGGTCGCAGTTGGTGTCGAGGATCGCGACGACCGGGATGCGCAGCTTGCGCGCCTCACCGACGGCGATGTGCTCCTTCTTGGTGTCCACGATCCAGACGGCGCTGGGTACCTTCTGCATCTCGCGGATACCGCCGAGGGTCTTCTCGAGCTTGTCCTTCTCGCGGGAGAGGACGAGGAGCTCCTTCTTGGTGAGGCCGGAGGCGGCCACATCCGTGAAGTCGATCTCCTCGAGCTCCTTCAGGCGCTGCAGGCGCTTGTAGACGGTCGAGAAGTTCGTGAGCATGCCGCCCAGCCACCGCTGGTTGACGTAGGGCATGCCGACGCGCGAGGCCTGCTCGGCGATGGCTTCCTGCGCCTGCTTCTTGGTGCCGATGAACATGATGGAGCCGCCGTGGGCGACGGTCTCGCGGACGAACTCGTAGGCGCGGTCGATGTACGACAGCGACTGGAGCAGGTCGATGATGTAGATGCCGTTGCGCTCCGTGAAGATGAAACGCTTCATCTTCGGGTTCCAACGACGGGTCTGGTGACCGAAGTGGACGCCGCTTTCCAGCAGCTCCCGCATCGTGACGACGGCCATGGCCGCGCTCCTTGAGATACTCGGTTATCGCGGCGGCCGGACGGCCGTCGCGCCTGACGCCCCGACGCGCCGTGCCACGAGGGACCGAGGGGCGCGGCCACCCTTCACGAGGAAGTCGGTGGCGGGGCGTGCGAAGTCGATCCAGTGACCCGGATCGCCAGGGAAAGTGTACGTGACCGGCGGAGTGCGGAACGACAGCTTCTCGAGCCCCAGGTTTATCCACAGGCCGCACCCATGATCGTCTTTGGCGGCCGGAATGCGGGACCGTCGGAGCATGGTTCCTTCCCCCGTTCTCCCGCTGATTCTGCCGCTGTGCCTCTCCGTGCTCACCGCGCTGGCCTTCGTCGTACCGCTGCCGGGCGCTGGCTCCGGCAGACCTGCCGAGGTGCCCGCGCCCGACGCCCGGAGCTGGCCGGTCGGCGGCCGTGACGGCGGACCGCCGGTGGTGGAGCGCGGGTTCGAGCCACCCTCGTCTCCGTGGGGCAGCGGGCACCGGGGAGTGGACCTCCGCGCGGGGCCGGGCACTCCGGTGCGGTCGGCCGCGCCGGGGAGGGTGTCGTTCGCCGGTCCGGTGGGAGGCGTCGACGTGGTCTCGGTGCTGCTGCCGGACGGGCGGCGCACCACCTATGAGCCGGTGCGGGCCCTGGTCGCGGTGGGTGACGAGGTGGCCGCGGGCCGCCGGGTGGGGGTGCTGGAGCACGGGCCGTGGCACTGCCCGGCGGGCTGTCTGCACTGGGGGTTGTTGCGCGGGGACGTCTACCTCGACCCGCTGACCCTGCTGCCGGACTGGATGAAGCGCGGCGGCCGGTCCCGGCTGCTGCCGGTGTTCGGCGTTCCCGAGCCGCGAGTCGGTGCTGCTGCCGTGGCTACGCGACGTCGGGGACGGACGCCGGGTCCGAGGCGGGGCTCCGCACTCCGTGCAACGCCATCGCGACCGCGGCCTCGACGATCCGGTCCGGGACCTCGGCGGCGCCCAGCTCGATCCGCCGCACCGCGGCGTCCACGACGCCCTGCAGCAGCATGGCCGTCAGGCGCGGCTCCTCGTGTCCGAGGTCGCCCAGCGCCTCGACCACCATGGCGACCAGACCGCCGTGCGCCGCGCGGATCTTCTCGCGGGCCCCGGCGTCCAGCTCGCCCGCCGAGATGGCCACCACGGCACGGTGCCGCCGGTCCCCGACCAGCGTGAGCTGGCTGCGTACATACGCCTCGATCTTGGCGCCGGCGCCGTCGGCGGCCTCCATCGCCGCCTCGACCTCGGCGGCCCAGACCGGGAAGTCGACGGAGCACAGTGCCTCGACGACGGCCGCCCGGGACCGGAAGTACTCGTAGACGGACGAGCGCGCGAGGCCGGTGCGCTCGGCCAGGGCGGGGAAAGTCAGCGCCTCCGTGCCGCCTTCGGTCAGGAGGGATCGGGCGGCGTCCAGCAGGGCGTCGCGCTGCATCGTCCGGTGCTCGGCCACCGAGGCCGCTCGAATCCTGGGCACCCGTCCACTGTAGGCGGTGGCCGACGTCAGCGACCGACGTCCGCCAGCTTCGCGCGCAACTGGAGCACCGATTTGGTGTGGATCTGGCTGACCCGGCTCTCCGTGACACCGAGCACCGAGCCGATCTCGGCGAGGGTGAGCCCCTCGTAGTAGTAGAGCGTCACGACGGTCTTCTCGCGCTCCGGGAGGGTGTTCACCGCGCGCGCCAACAGCCGGCGCAGCTCGCGGTCCTCCGCGACCTCCACCGGGTTGTCGGCGCCGGTGTCCTCCAGGGTGTCGCCCAGGCTGAGCCGGTCACCGCTGTCACCGCCGACGTGCAGCAGCTCCTCAAGCGCCACCACGTTCGCCAGCGACAACGCGCTGAACACTCCGTGCAGCTCCTCCAGGGGGACGCCCAGCTCGGCGGCGACCTCGGACTCGCTGGGGGTGCGCCGCAGCGAGGCCTCCAGGGTGGCGTAGGCCCGCTCCACCGCCCGCGCCTTCTGGCGCACGGAGCGCGGGATCCAGTCCAGCGCCCGCAGTTCGTCGATCATCGCGCCGCGGATCCGGGTGATCGCGTACGTCTCGAACTTGATCGCCCGTTCCGGGTCGAACTTCTCGATGGCATCGATGAGCCCGAAGACCCCCGAGGAGACGAAGTCGGCCTGCTCGACGTTGGCGGGCAGACCGACGCTGACCCGCCCCGCGACGTACTTCACCAGCGGCGAGTAGTGCAGGATCAGCTGCTCCCGGAGCTTCGCGTCCGCCGTGGACTTGTAGGTCCGCCACAGCGCGTCGAGCGCGGTGGGGCCGGCGGGACGGGGGACACTGCGCGCGGCGGTGGCCGCCGTGGCCCGGTCCGGCCCGGGGGGATGCTGGGGCATGCGTCCTCTTGTGCCGTTCTGCCGAGACGTAGGCGGAAAATGGAGTCAATGGGAGCGTAGCGTGACCATAGTGTCGCTTATTGCTACGACTTCCGTGTGGGGCATGCGCAGATACGTTCCGCTGAGGGGTTCGGGGGTGCGAGTCCACGGCGAGTCCCCGCGAGGGAATGTTGAGCAAGCATGCATTCCCTGCGCCGACTCCACACCGCTTCACCCGATTGCCGCAGGTCAACCACCTTCCCTTGAGATGCTCCGTGTTGACCGGGTCACCCGGCCCGGGGAACCGGCCGGTTCCGGGGGAAACGCGTCAACTTCCATCGTTCTCCGTCCCGTTCCACAAAGCCCAGCGCCTGCAACTCGTAGAGGCGTCCGAGCGTGTCGTCCTTTCGGGTGCCCGAGGTGCGGGCGATCTGCTCAACGCCGGCGCCACCCCGGGCGGGCAGCGCCTCCAGCACCCGCGTGGCATCGGCCTCCAGCAGGTCCCTTGCCAGCACCGGACCAATCCGCTCGGGCGCCAGGTCACCGCCGATCCGGCCGACCATCTCGACGACCTCCGCCGCGTCGGTCACCAGCGCCGCCTCGTTGCGCAGCAGTTCGTGCACGCCCGCCGAAAGGCCCGAGGTGCACGGGCCCGGCACGCCCATCGTCAGCCGTCCCAGCTCACGGGCGTACCGCGCGGTGATCAGCGAGCCGCTGCGGTGCTGTGCCTCGACCACCACCGTGCCGCGTGTGAGGGCGGCGATGACGCGGTTGCGGAGCACGAACCTGCTGCGGGTCGGGTGGGAGCCCGGTGGCAACTCCCCAACGATCAGGCCCTGTTCCGCGATCCGGGAGATCAGGGCGGCGTGCCCCGGCGGATAGGGCACATCCGCGCCGCAGGCGAGCACCGCGATAGTCCCTCCGGTCGCCGACAGCGCGCCCCTGTGGGCCGCCCCGTCCACCCCGTACGCGGCGCCGGACACCACCACCCAGCCCGCCTCGGCCAGCCCCGCGCCCAGTCTGGCCGCCATATGGGCGCCGTAGTCCGTACAGGCCCTGGCGCCCACCACCGCGACCGACCGCAGGGCCCACATCCGCAGCTTCGGTCTCCCCCGCACCCACAAGCCGTAGGGCCGTCCGACGCCGAGATCGTCCAGCTGCGCCGGCCAGTCAGCGTCGCCCGGACACACGAAGCGCCCGCCGAGTGCGTCGATCGCGGCCAGGTCGGCCGCCGGGTCCAGCGCTCCGGCCCGGATCCGGTACCCGGCCATCCGCTGCTCGCTCGCTCCCGGCAGCGGTACCCCGGCCAGGACGTCCGTCACCACCTCCCGCGGGTCGCGGTCCCGCAGCCACGCGCCCATGGTCTCGTCGCCCGGGTCGGCGATCCGGGTCAGCGCGGCTCGCGACAGCCGCTCCTCGTCACCGACGCCACGGACTTCGCCACCAGGAACCGCGGCACCGATGTCGTACCCGTCACACCCGTCGCCAACAGCACCGACGTCGTAGACCGCCATCAGCCACCACCTCCCGCGACGGCCGGCACACCGCGGGAGATGCCGGTCCGCAGTTGCAGGGCCTCGGCCATCTCCGGCGGGCCGGGCCGCTCGGCGCCCGCGAGGTCCGCGATCGTCCAGGCCACCCTCAGGACGCGGTCCAGCCCCCGGGCGGTGAGCAGGCCGCGCTCCATGTCCCTCTCGGCCTCCCGCAACCCGGCCGGGCCCACCTGCCAGCGCGTGCGCAGCTCATGGCCGGGCACCTCGCTGTTGGTCCGCCACGGAGTCTCCGCGTACCGCGCCGTCGCCCGTTCCCTCGCCAGCCGCACCCGGTCCGCGACCCGCGCCGTCGGCTCGGAGCCCGCGGCTCCCTCGATCAGTTCGGTACGGGTCACCGCCTCGACCTGGACCCGGAGATCCACCCGATCCAGGAGCGGCCCGGACAGCCTCGCCTGGTACCGGCGGACCGCGGCCGGCGAGCAGTCGCACCCCAGCCCCAGCAGCGAATGCCGACCGCACGGACAGGGGTTCGCCGCGAGGTTGTGGCTATGGTTTGGAGCTGACCGTTGACCGCTGACAGTGCCGGATGCGACTACCGGCTCTGGGCAGCATCGATGAGGATCTGCGCGATCTCCCGAAGGGGATCCCAGCGCTCGTCCAGTGGCACCTGTCCAGCTTCCGCAGCGTCAAGCAGGGCATCGATCCTCTCTTCGACGTAGCGCTTGTTCTGCAGCTCTCCCTGCCATGTGTTCACCGATTTGTTCAGCGATGTCCACTGGATGGGGACGGGATTTCCGTCAGGGCCGATGAGGCACTCCAGGCCGAAGTAGAACTCGACGGAGCATGCTCGGCCGTTGACGTCGTCCTGGCCTGGGCCCGAAGGCCCGTGGGTTGGATAAGCGCGCGCGTAGTCCAGATCGGGCAGATTGCGAGCGATGTAGTTCTTGGGAAGTGCCGGGTTGGCCAAGGTCTTCAGTGCAGCCAGTCCAGCCGCATCGTTATCGACGAGGGCGATGACACGGTTCATCACACCTGCGGCTGCGAAGCTCCTGAGGTTGGCGACCACCCGGTCCGTCCCGCCGGCTGCCTTGGTCTCCTCAAGGTCCCAGAAGGCGAAGTAGCCAGCGATGTCGGGCCTGACGATAGGTAGCGCCCGGCCCAGGACACGGGAGTCGTACTTCCCCTCGGTGATGACGATGATGGGTCCACTGCTCGCCGTCTCATCTCGCAGCTGCTGGAGGGCCTCGGTCGAGACCGCCTCGCTGCTCTCAAAGTAGCCAGCCATGAGGAGCTGGCTCAGGTCGAGCTGTAGTACCTCTTTAGGATCCTGAGAGCGAAGGATCAGAGCAAGGAAAAGCCTCGGATCGACTGCAAGGTCATCAAAGAAGAAGTCCAGCTGCGAAACGCAAATTTCATCCAGCTCGGCCAGCTTTATGAGACCGTCCCCCACTTTCCAGTTCCCGAAGGCCTCCGCTCGCTTGTGATAGGCCGCGATCCCCGTGTCCAGGACCTCGGCGGCAGAGACCCGATGACAGATCTCCTCCTTGCGCTCGCGTGTGGGACGACCCCTGAGCACAAGGAGACCGTCCTCGATGTCATCCTCGTTGACGCCTTCGAGATCCTTGATCATCTCTTGGCTGCATCGATCGGGATCGAAGCCCATCAGCTTGAGACGGGCCATGATCGTCTGGACTGTGGTCCGGTAACCGAAGAGCTCGCGATGGTCGAAGCCCTCGAAATCGTCGAGCTCGCCCCACGCTGTCTCATCACGCGCGTTGACCTCGTCGACGCGCTGAGCCCATTCGAGGTGCAGGTACTTGTCTTCCTCACGGAAGACCGTCATCAGCTTGGCAGGCGTCTCGTTCTTCCCCATCCTGATCTGTCTGTCGCCCAGCATCAGGCCCCAGGTGTCCCCCATGCGCCTCTCCGATCGGTGTGCTGCGAGATCATTTGGTGCTCATAGTTTCAAACGTTGACCTTTCAGGGTCGTGGTTGCCGAGCTGGGCCGATGTGGGTGACCTTGGCGGACGCTTCCAGTGCTTGCCGTAGCTGTGCGTTCTCAGAAGCGAGGCGTTGGATCTGGGCCGCAGCAAGCTTCAGATGTCCTTTGAGGGTTCGATTGGCGATCTTGAGCTTGGCGTTTCTCGCGACGACCATGTCGAGCCGGCTTTGACGCTCCTCGCCGGAGGAGCCGCCTGACGAGGATCGGCTCTCGGTGACCTCGCGAGCGATGTGGGGGAAGTGGCGGCGGAACGTCGTGTTGCTCAAGCCGAGCTTCCTGGCCAGGGCGAGGACGCTGGGGGCCTTGCCTTCGTCGGCTGCCTGTCGTCGGAGCTCTTCGAGGACGGCGCGGACCCTGAGTTCTGAGGGGACTGCGAGTTGGCGGGTCATGCGGTCGCCTCCAGGTGCGGGGTGTTGCGGGCGAGGAAGGCGACGATCTCGTCCCGTCGTTCGATGAGCCGGTGTCGCAGGAGGGGCGGCATGATGCGCCGGGTCTTGAGGCGGCGTTCGATGCGGTGGATCTCCTTCTGCCAGGCGGCGATGTTCGCGGGCGTGAGGGCGACGTTGCGGCAGGAGAGTGGGCGGCATGCGCCGTGGTCAGGAAGGCCTTCTGACCGGCCTCGGCGAGCCTTTTCGCAGAGGGCCTTGGTGTGGTCGTGGACGCAGGTGACGTACTTCCCGGGATAGATCGCGGGCTCGTGCCGCTCCATGATCCGCTGGAGTCGGCGCTCGTCGAGGGCGACCTGCCCCTGGAAGCGAGCCCGGTGGCCGAACGCTTCCAGCCGCTCGGCGGCCTCTTCTGCGGCCGGTCCGCTCAGCGCGGTGTGCTCGTGAGCGTCGATCATGGCCATGAGGTGCTCGCCTCGGGCGAGGGCTTGTTCGCTTTCGACCTCCGCCCGGAATCCGGCCTCGCTGGTTCCTGCATAGCCTTCGAAGACTTGAACGCTGTGGTGGCGGTAGGCAAGGGCGCCGGCGATCGTGCCGCCTGGGCGGCGGGCGATGAACCAGGCCAGCGTTCGCCTGAACTGCGAGGTCACGAGTCGGAAGGTTCGCCGGTTGACCTGAGGGACGGCGTCGGCTCGCTCGTGCTGCGAGCAGTAGTCGTTCACCCAGGCCACGAATTCGTTGAGCTGGGTGTTGGTGGAGGAGTTGGTCAGGGCTCGCTCGGTGGCCTTGCGGTCAAGGCTGCCGGGACTGAAGTCCGTGCAGGACATCAGGACGTGGACGTCCGGGCGGTGCAGCCGTTCCAGAGCGGTGACGGCTCGGGCAACGGGTTCGCCGACGCTCCAGGTCGCCGGGACTCCTGCGGCGTCGTCCTCGCCTTTGAAGGCGAGGCTGTTGATCTTCCAGCGGTAAGGGATCTGATCTTCGTCGCGCTCGATGGTGAGGCAGCCTCGGCGGAGGTGCTTGATCTCGCTGTCGCGCATGCCGGAGAGGTAGGCGATGACGATGTAGCAGGCGATATGCAGGTGCCGTGCCAGTGCGGCAAGGCTGTTGCGGTGGGTGTGGTGGGTGGCGATGCCCTCGACCCATGGCCTGCCGTCCGCATCCAGGGTGATGGGGATCGCGAAGAACGTGGTCGCGGAGATGCCGACGGCCGCGACTGCCTCGTCGATCAAGTCACGGTGGTGGTCCAGTGAGGCCCGTGAACATCCAAGGGTCCGTGCGAGGTGCAGCTTGTTCAGTTTGCCGTCCAGTCCGGGCAGCGCTCGGCCGGCGGCAACGTGTTCGTCCAGCAGTGCGCCAAGGGCCTGCCGCAGGTTTCTGCTCTGGTGGAAGCCTGGGCCTGACCTATCCCCGCGGCGTTGGCGCCAGGCATCGACGGCGGTCAGGATGTCCGGCGAGAACTCGTCGATGAACCGCAGGGCCCAGGCGAACAGCGGACCGAGGACCTGTTCGGGAATCCGGGAGGTGGAGTTCTCCCCCGCCCTCGACCGGGACTTGGACTCGCCCCAGCCGTCGACGTGCCGCGGGTCAAAGCGGAGACGGTCGGCCGTGAGCACGGTCCGCCACCGCCAGAACTGGCGGACCGCTGCCCGCGCCCGCGTCCGGCCGCCCTCCTTCTTCAGGACGGTGGTCAGAAACCGCTGGTAGTCCAGCAGGTCGTCTCCGGTCAGGTCGCGAAGGACCGTGGGACGGGCCTCCATCCAGTCCAGGAAACGGATGATCTCCCCGAACCACGCGTAGACGCTCTCGGGCGCCGGCCAGTCTTCGCCCGGCGGCAGCGGGCCGGACAACATGCCGTAGCAGATTTCCTTGATCACGACCCGGAAGCGGGCAGGGATGCGTACGAATCTCAGGCTCATCTGCCGGCTCTGGTTCTTCAGCAGCACCGGCGTCAGCGGCCAGACGTCGGCGTCGAAGCGTGCGGTGTCCTCAAGCCGGAATTCGGGACGCAACTGCCGTGCGTGCAGGACGAACGGGTTGGCGTCCAACGAGGTCCGGTCCGGCTCGGCGCCGGCGAAGGTCAGCAAGGACATCACAGCTCCCACGGGTTCTCGGTCAGGTCCAGCAGGTCGTCGGTGGCCTTGGCTGCCGCCGCCTTCTTCACCTCGGCCGGGGTGAATTTGGCGAGGATGTCGCGGCGGATCGCCGCCCAGGCGGGCCCGTAGCGTTTCCACCAGTCGTCGACTGACAGATGCCTGCGGCGAGCCACGAGGGCGTCCAGCAGACCGAGCAGGTGAGGCAGGTGGTCGCGGGTGATCAAGCAGTTGCCGCAGTGGAAGCAGTCCAGGAAGGTGACCTGGCAAGGGGCCTCAGTGACCGGGTGGTGATCATGGTCCGTGCAGGCCGTCCAACCGGTGTCCAGCTGGCCGGCCGCTGCTTGTTCGGCGGTCTCCGGATCCAGACCCGCAGCCGTCAGGCTCTCCGGGCTGACCGGACCCGAGACGACTTTCAACGTGTTCCCGGCGATCTTGAGGGCCTGCTGGTGGGCGTGCAGAGCGGCCTGTTCGGCATCGACCAGTGCCTCGCCGAGGACTTCCTCAGCCCATTCGGTGATCACGGGATCACCGCTGAGGTAGTGGCGGAACAGGACCGCCATGGTGTTGCTCTTCGCTGCTGACGGCAGATGGCCGCCCATCCGCTTGGTCCGCCGCACTTCCATGCTGGTCTTGAGCCGGTTGAAGGTCACCTGGAGCGGAACCCGTTCGCCGCCGGGCCCGGGGTCGGCCAGCAGCGGACGTGGTCTGTCAGCGGCCCAGCGCGGCATCAGCAGGGTTACTCCTTGCAGCGACCGCGCGAACGGGGCGCAATGTTCCTCCCGGCCCTGAACTCCGGCTCTCGTGCCGTGGCGCCAGACGCAGACCGCGAGATCCGACTCGCAGAACTGCCTGCTGCGGGCAGCGAGTTGAAGCAGCAGCAGGTAGAAGCCCCCGGCGGTGTGCAGCTGCCGATTCGCCGGACCGATCTCCCAGGTGACCGTCTCGAACCACCGCTTCGGACCACGGCGCCGCTTGACCACCCGGACCTCCACCGCCTTCCCCTCCAAGACGCGGTGCCGGGCCGGAAGCTCCTTGACGGTCTCGCCGTTGCGCTCGGCCAGGGCAGCCATCAGCAGCAGGAGAGGCACCAAGTCATCCAGCGTCAGAAACAGCCGACCCGCCCAGGCCAGGCGTTCGGGCAGCGCTTCATGGACCGGCCCGGGGAACGAGGGGACCTCGCCGGTGGCAGCCATGTGCGCCAGCTGCTGGCCCTCTGCCCGTTGCTCTTCGCTGAGCGTCTGCGGTTCCTCCTGAAAGCGCCGCAACAGCTCCTCACCAGCGGCGATGCGATTGCGGATGCGTGCGCAGTCCGCTCGCAGAGCGGCCATGAGCCGGGCCAGTTCACCGTCGGAGTAGCCCACCGTGTCGGTCTTTGGCCGCTTCTCGGACGTCGCTTGGCGGGCCTTCTTCTTGATCCTCGTGTCCGGCAGGCGTCGCTTCAGGCAGTCCGTGGCGTCCGGGCTGATCAGAGGGGCGATCCCGGGAAGGACGAACAGCGAGTGGATCTCGCGGAGGTCGGTCGTGACGGTCGTCGGTGCAGACTCGGCGCGAGCGTCAAGGAAGGCTTCCAGGTGCTTGCTGGTCAGGTCCTGCGGCCTCGCCGGCGGGACGGGTAGCTTCGCCAGGAAGCGCATCAGTCGGCCCAGGCTCTGCCAGGCGCTGGTGGCCGAAGACAGCGTGCGTCGACCGCCGTCGGGACCGGTCCGCTGGGCGAAGGCCGCGGCCAGCGCGGGGCGCCAGTCGGGCAACGGCCGGGTGCCGCAGTCGAACCGGCCCTTCCGGCCGTCGTCGCCGTGGAAGTCGACAACCAGGTCCGGATTCCCCGCCGGGGTGGCCGGGACGGCGTAGTCCCCCTGGGGCAGGGCGGCCCGCCGGCCAGGTCCCGTACTTCCGCGTCCCGCGCGCCTCATTCCTCGACTCCCGGGGCGAGGGCGTCGTCCCCGAGCTGGGCCAGCGGGGTGTCGCGCGGGTCCTCCCAGACGTCGGGGACCAACGCCATGCGAGTCTCCATCTCCAACTCCTGCAAGGCGTGCAGATAGATCAAAGTGGTGAGGATCGACCGGTGTCCGAGTCTGCGGCGGACCCAGTCCAACGGGTCCCCGAAGATCCTCACGTAGTGGCCGCGCTGGTACTGATTCATCGCGCCGAGCTGGGCGATGTGGGCGCGCTGAAGTTGTTCGAGGGTGACGACCGCGAACGTGTGACGCAATAGGTGGGCGTGGGCCGCGAGGTCAAGACCGGCCGCGCGGCAGCGTTCGTTGGCCGTGGTGAACATGGCCTTCCAGCCCGAGACCGACATCGGCATGCCGTCCTCGGTCAGCCAGAGCATCGCCGGCTCCAGTCCTTTGTCCGTCTCCCGCAGCAGCCGGTAGCGCTCGGCCGGGGTCAGGTCGCTCAGCCGCATCCGTGTGATCCCGCTGGCAGACAGCGCGTGGACGACCTCCGGCCGGTCCGGGTCGCTGATCACCAAGGGACGGCGGATGCGCTGGTAGCGGCCCGCCGCCTGGGCCCGCTCCACGGCGTCCGCCCGGTCCCACTGCACGTAGTCGGCGATGTCCAGCACCATGCTGTGCGGGACGTAAACCCAGCGCGCAGAGAAGTTCTTCGCGATGGCTCCCGGCAGCCAAAAGCGCTGGTAGCCAGTCACATCGGTGCGGGAGGGAACCTCGAAGACGGAGAGGCATGACTGTTCGGTCAGGCGCTCTCCCGTGCGCACCATCAGGTCGGAGAAGGCCGTGTTGCGAGAGGCCCACCGGCCCCGGAAGTGACCGGACGGCAGTCCGTCCGGACCATAGCCACGGAGTCCGACGTCCCGCCAGAGCCGGTAGGTCCGCGGCGGCATCCACTCAATGCGCTCGCCGTTCTCGTCGTGCGCATAGGTGGCAGGCACCGTCGCCGACGCGCGAGGGCCCAGCACCGTGCCCGGCGGACCGGGCTTGGCCAGACGCTGTGGAATAGGGTTTTCCGTCACATGTCCCTTGCGGACCGCCCACTCGAAGAACTGGTTAACGAGGGCGACTTCCTGGTTCCAGGTATCGCCCTCGACCCGTGGCCCGGCCTCGTCGCGCCGCCGCCACTGGTGGAATGCGATGTGATCAGCCTCCGTGGCCTGCCGCCACGACTTCCCTCCGCGCGCGACGTGCAAAAAGCCGCAGAAGCGGGCCAGCGCTCGCGCTCGGTTCGCGTTGCTGTTCCACGGGGCGGTCAGCAGATTCGCCTGAAAGAAGTACGAGTTGAGCACCACGTCGTACTCGAAACGCGGTGAGAGCAGGTACGGCAGCCCGTCGGGAACCCCTGCCTCATCCAGCCACGAAACGCACCCCTCCCGGGCTTCGTACAGGTAGGGAGGCACGTCCTCAAGCTCGGGTAAGTCCCGGCTGGCGAAGTGCACTGTCCACGTCGATTCGATCCGCATCGGCGGAAGCTACACCGGTCAGTGACCGCCTATGCACAACCGAGGACGAGCAGGAAGCGCGCGGGCAGCCGCATCACTCCCGCGGAACGGGCCACCACGACATGCCCCGACTCCAGCGGCTGGCGCATCGCGTCGAGCACCCGGCCGCTGAACTCCGGCGCCTCGTCCAGGAAGAGCACCCCGCGGTGAGCCAGGGAGACCGCGCCCGGCCGGGGCAGACCGCTGCCGCCGCCGATGATGGAGGGCATGGTCGCCGAGTGGTGCGGGGCGCAGTACGGCGGGGTGTCGACCAGCGGTTTGCCCGGAGGGAGGATCCCGGCCACCGAGTGCACCGCCGTCACCTCCAGCGACTCCTGGGCGGTGAGCCGCGGCAGAAGGCCAGCCAGCCGCTCGGCCAGCATGGTTTTGCCCGCACCCGGCGGGCCCTTCAGGTACAGGTGATGGCCGCCGGCCGCGGAGATCTCCAGGGCGCGCCGGGCGGTGTGCTGGCCCGCGACGTCGGACAGGTCGGGGAGCACCTGCCGGTCGGAGACTCCGGTGCCGATGCCGGCGCCGGGCACCGCGAGCCCGGCAAGGAGGGGGTCGGGGCGCCCCTCGTCCCGGTCCGCCGTCTCCTCCGGGACCGCCTCGTCGTTGAGGATCGCGATGAGCTGGCGCAGGGTGCGGATGCCGAGCACCGAGACTCCCGGGACGAGCGAGGCCTCGGCCGCGGTGCGTTCGGGAACGACCACCTGCCGGTATCCGGCGTCGGCGGCGGCGAGGACGGCGGGCAGCACACCGCGGACCGGCCGCACCCGGCCGTCGAGACCCAGCTCGCCGATCATCACCAGGTCGGCGATGGTCAGGGGCGCGATCCGTTCGTTGGCGGCCAGGACCGCGCACGCGACTCCGAGGTCGAAGCCGCTGCCGCTCTTGGGGACCGAGGCGGGACTGAGGCCCACCGTGAGTTTCTTCTGCGGCCATGTCTCGCCGCTGTTCACGATCGCCGCCCGGACGCGGTCGCGGCTCTCGCTCAGGCTCTTGTCGGGCAGTCCGACGAGGGTGAACGCGGCGAGCCCCGGCTCGAGGTCGGCCTGAACCTCGACGACCACGCCCTCCACACCGACCAGGGCCACCGAGCAGGTACGGGCGAAGCCCATCAGGCCACCCCCCGCACATGCTCGACCCGGGCCGCTCCGCGGCCGGGCAGAACCACGCCCACGAGGTCGATCCGCACCCCGCCCGAGGGCGGGTCGCCGTGCTCGCTGAGCCAGTACTCCGCGAGCAGCCGCAGCCGTTCCGCCTTGCGCGGGGTGACGGCCGCCATGGGGTGCTCGTAGTCACCCCCGGTGCGGGTCTTCACCTCGCACATCACCAGCGCGTCGCCCTCCGACGCGACGATGTCCACCTCGCCGCGGCGGCACCGCCAGTTCCGTTCCAGAACCCTCAGGCCCGCCGTGGTGAGCCAGCGGACCGCCAGCTCCTCGCCATACCTGCCCCGGGCTGCTCGTGCGTTCACGCACACCACCTCCGCCACTCACTGTGACGGAGGTGGTGCACTTCGGATGATCTTGAACCTACCTGTGGATAACCCGGACAACCCGGTTCACGGGCCGCCCCGGTCGGCGCACCCGGTCAGCTGTTGAAGCCCGCCTCGTCGGACGCGAGGTCGAGATCGGCCTTGTTCAGCTCTTCGATGTTCACGTCCTTGAAAGTGAGGACCCGGACCTGCTTCACGAAGCGGGCCGGTCGGTACATGTCCCACACCCAGGCGTCGGCCATGGACACCTCGAAGAAGACCTCGCCCTGAACCGAGTGCACCTGCATCTCGTAATCGTTGGTCAGGTAGAAACGCCGCTCGGTCTCGATCACATATTTGAACAACCCGACGACATCGCGGTACTCCCGGTAGAGCTTCAGCTCCATCTCGGTCTCGTACTTCTCGAGGTCCTCGGCGCTCATCGCATGTTCCCCTTCAGCCGTACGTCCCCCCATTGTGCGTCAGTCACGCTCCGTCCCCAGGGGGATCGGGAATTGTGGGGGTCCTTCGTCGAGCAGCGTACGCAGCAGCCCGGCGAGCCTGATCGGGTACACCGTCTCACGAGAGGACAGAAGTTCCTCGCAGGTCCACCACCGAAGCCCGGTGACGCTGCGCCGCTCCAGTTCGGTGTGCCCCGCGGTGTCGAATTCCGTGGTCCCCGTTCGCGCCAGGTAGTACCACTCGTCCTGCTCCCAGCGGCGCCCGTCGAACATGAAGGAACAGGTCCGCTCCCACAGCACCGGCCCCAGGTCCACCGAGGTCATCCCGGTCTCCTCGGCCAGTTCCCGGCGGGCCGCCGCCTCCAGGCTCTCGCCGTCCTCGACCCCGCCGCCCGGGGTGAACCACCAGGTCGTCGAGGGGTCGGCCGGTTCGTGGCCGTGCAGCAGCAGGATGCGGTCGGCGGGATCCAGCAGGACGACGCGGGCCGCGCGGCGCCTGGTCACCGGCGGCGGCGCAGCCCGCGGGCGATCGGGCCGTGCGCCGCACCGCCGAGGATCAGCGCCATTCCGGCGAACACCGCGATGGTGATCCAGCGCAGCGGCCCCGGCTGGGAGACGCCGCCGGGCAGCGCGGAGAAGTTCTCGGCCCGGTCCACCATGCCGAGCCGCCCCAGCGGCCACGCCACCGCGTCCACCCGGGCCTTGACCGCCCCGCGCGGCACCGTACCGGTGTCGCCGCCGGTCATGTGCACACGGGAGTCGAGCGACTCGAGCCGGTTGTCACCGAGGAGGAAGAGCTGCCCCTTGGGAACCGTGGTCTCGAAGGGCGTCATCGACGCCGGTCCGCCGTTCAGCAGGTAGCTCTCCTCGACCGGTTTGCCGTTGACGAGCATCCGGCCCTGCTTGTCGCAGCAGCTGATGACGTCGCCGTCCACCCCGACGACGCGCTTGACGAGCGTCGCGCTGCCCCACAGCTGGTCATGGAAGACCACGATGTCGCCGCGCCGCACGTCCGAGCCGTCCACACGCTGCGCCAGGATCCGGTCTCCCGGCTCCACGGTCGGCTGCATGGACTGGGTCGGGACGGTGTAGGGCCGGTAGGTCACGGCTCCCCAGGCGAAGCCGCCCAGGAACAGCGCGCAGCCGATGGCGACGGCGAGCCCGGACAGTACGCGTCCGAGCCGGCCGTCATCCTTGCGTATCGCGCTGCTGCTCGTGGAAGTGCTGCTGCTCATGGACCCGCACCCTACCCGCCGGTACCTGCCGCGGTCAGCACTCCCCGGCAGGCATTTGCGACTCGCACGAGTCCCACACGTCCCGCGCATGGCCGACGACCACACCGCCGGGCAGGCCGCCCCACGGTCAGCCCGCGGAGCCCTCAGCGGCCTCGGCGCCCTTGCGGGTCAGCCGACGCCGGCGCATCAGCACCAGCGGAACCGCACCCACCAGACCGGCGGTGGCCGGCAGGGCGGCGCCCGCCGCGTTGATCCCCGGCTGGTCGAAGGTGTCGGGGACGGGCAGCATGCCCCAGCGGTTGATGGGCCAGGCCTTCACGAAGGCACGGCCGACCACGTCGTCGAGCGGGACGTAGCCGTTGCCCGGCTGATCCATGTGGTACCGCGAGTCCAGCGAGTTCTGCCGGTGGTCGCCCATCACCCAGATGTGGTCCTTGGGCACCGTCACCTTGAACGGCTTGTCCATCGTGCACGGGGTGTTGTCCGGGTAGACGTACGGCTCGACGAGCGCCTTGCCGTTCACCTTCAGCGGACCCGTCCCGTTGCACTCCACGGTGTCGCCACCCACGCCGATGACCCGCTTGATCAGGTCCTTCTCCTGCGCGGAGGGCATCAGGCCGATGAAGCTGAGGGCCGACTGCAGACCCCGCGACACCGCGTTGCCGCTGGGCGGCGGGTTCTCGGGCAGCCAGCCGCCCGGGTCGTGGAAGACGACGACCTCGCCGCGGTCGGGCTCGGAGCCGAACCACGGGGTCAGCTTGTCCACCAGAACCCGGTCGCCCTCCTGCAGGGTGTTCTGCATCGAGTCCGACGGGATGGAGAACGCCTGCACCAGGAAGGTCTTGATCAGCAGCGCCAGTACCAGCGCGATGCCGATGAGCAGCGGCAGCTCCTTCCAGAACGACCGCTGCTTGCGCTCCGGCCTGCCGCGCCTACCGCGCCTGCCCGCCGCACCGCCGTCTCCGTTCCCGTTCCCGTCCTCGCCACCACCGGACCCCGACCCGGACCGCGGTGCGGGTGGTTCGTGTCCGGACTCGTTCTCGTGCCCCGCATCGGGGGCCGCGCCGCCGCCCGCCGTCTTCTGGACAGAGCCCGCCGGGATGTCCCCGTCTTCGGGCTCGCCGGATCCGGATCGTGCGCCGACCGCCAGGTCCCCCACGTTCACTCCTCATTCCACGCTGCCGCCTGCGCCAAGACTGACGCAGGCCCACCACTCCCATAACGAGCGGGAGTTCCGCAGGAATCGGGGGGTGGGTCGTTCCTTGCCCATTGTTGGCCGTGCCCACCTTAGTCGGCGGTTCCAGCGCACTCGCGCCCGTCGGCCGCGCGTCGGGCACCGAGGCGTACGTCCCCGGTTCCTCCAGTTTGCGCCAGTGGGCCAGCGGCCACGCGATGACGAACGCCCGGCCCACCACGAGATCCAGCGGCACCGTCCCCTGACCAGGCTGGTCCATGTGGAAACGGGAGTCCGCCGAGTTGGAGCGGTGGTCCCCCATCACCCACACCCGCCCGACCGGCACCTTCACGCTGAACTGCGAGATCGAGGGCGTGTCCCCCGGATTGATGTACGGCTCGGTCAACGGAGTGCCGTTGACGGTGATCCGGCCGTCCTTGCCGCAGCACTTGACGGTGTCCCCGCCGACCGCGACCACCCGCTTGATCAGGTCCTGTTCGCCCGAGGACGGCAGCAGCCCGATGAAGGTGAAGAACTCCTTCACCTGCTTGACCACCACCGGATCCGGCTTGGCCTTGGGCTCGTTCGCCAGCCAGCCGCCCGGGTCCTTGAAGACCACGACGTCGCCGCGCTGCGGCGTGCTGCCGAACCACGGAGTCAACTTGTCGACCAGCACCCGGTCGCTGATCCTGATCGTCTGCTCCATCGAACCGGACGGGATGACGAACGCCTGCAGCAGGAACGTCTTGAGCACCAGGGCGATCAGCAGTGCCACGACGAGCAGCAGCGGCACCTCGCGCGCCGCCGATCGGCGCCGCTTGCGCTTGACCTTGCGGGCCAGCTTGCGCCGCTCCGCCCGGGTGGGGCCGCCGCGCGGCGCCGAGCCGGCATCGGAGGGACCGTGGGAGCTGCCGGAGCCGCCCTGGAGACCATCGCGCGAGCCGCTGCCGGAGCCACGCCCTCCGCCGGAACCCCGCCCCGGCCGGTGGTGCCCGTACCGCGGCCTGCCGCGGTTACCCACGGCCCCGACCCGGTCCTGGCACGGCGGCGAAGACCGCCGGACGGTCCAGGGACCGCATCCGCCCGATCGGCCAGCCGATCCAGTCGGCCCGCCCGATCACCTCGTCCAGCGGGACGGTGCCGCCGCCGGGCTCGCCGAGGTGATCCCGCGAATCCCGGGAGTCGTCACGGTGGTCACCCATCACCCACAGCCTCCCTGCCGGCACTTGGATGTCGAACGGTACTCGGGACGGTGTATCGCCCGGATACAGATATCCCTCGTCCAGCGAATGACCGTTCACCATGAGTCTGCCCAGCGCGTCGCAACAAGTGACCCGGTCCCCGCCAATACCGATCACCCGCTTTACATAATCGGTCCCGCCGGTCTGGAGGAACGATCCGTCACCGTCAAAGACGACGATGTCGCCCCGCTCCGGCACCCGGCCGAAACGGTAGGCCAGCTTGTTCACCAGCACCCGGTCCCCGATCTGCAGCGTCCCCTCCATCGATGCGCTCGGAACGAGGAACGGCTGCACCAGGAAGGCGTTCACCAGGAACAGGGCGGCCACGCAGGCCACGGCCGGCAGCGCCGTACGCCACCAGCGGGCCACTGACCACCACGGGGGGACGGACGACGGGTACACAGCGAAGCGCGACCGCTGCTCCCCCTGCTGTTCAGCAGTGGAAGAGCGATCGCGCTCCGAAGGTCCTGCGTCCGTGTCCATCGAGCGGAGAGCCTATACGGCCCCGCGACGGACTCAGTTGTCGCGCTTCTCCTTGATCTTCGCGGCCTTGCCGCGCAGCTCACGGAGGTAGTACAGCTTGGCGCGACGGACGTCACCGCGGGTCACGATCTCGATCTTCTCGAAGATCGGGCTGTGCACCGGGAAGGTACGCTCGACGCCGACGCTGAAGCTGACCTTGCGGACCGTGAAGGTCTCGCGGACGCCGGCGCCCTGGCGGCGGACGACTACGCCCTTGAACTGCTGCACACGCGAGCGGGTGCCCTCGATGACGCGCACGTGGACGTTGATGGTGTCACCGGGGCGGAACGCCGGGACGTCGTCACGCTTCGACGCGTTGTCGATGGAGTCGAGAATATGCATGAAGATCTTCTGCTTCCTTCGCCCATGCCACAGGTCATCGGCGGAACGGTCGTGATGATGATTCGGAATGCCGCTCCGTCGGGCGAGCGTCGGTCCCCCTGTGGCAGGGGCGCCGCCGGACGTACAGCAGGCGGCTATTCTTCCACGGCGGAGGCCGAGCGCCCAAATCGGCCGTCCGGCAGCTCTTCCCAGCCCAGCTCGGCCAGCAGAGCGCGGTCGGCCTTGTCGAGGGCGGCGGGGTCGCAGCGCTCGATCAGGTCCGGCCGGTTGGCGGTGGTACGGCGGAAGGCCTCGTCGCGGCGGAAGCGCGCGACCTTGCCGTGGTGGCCGCTCAGCAGCACCTCGGGCACCTCGCGCTCCCGCCAGACGGGCGGCTTCGTGTAGACCGGCCCCTCCAGGAGGTCGGCCATCGCGCCGGGCGCGAAGGAGTCGTCGCGGTGGGACTCGGCGTTGCCGAGCACGCCGGGCAGCAGCCGGGCCACCGCCTCGACGATCACCAGGACCGGGGCCTCGCCACCGGCCAGGACGTAGTCGCCGATCGAGACCTCGCGGACGTCGAAACGGTCGCCGTACTCCTCGATGACCCGCCGGTCGATGCCCTCGTAGCGGGCGGGCGTGAAGACCAGCCAGGGCCGCTCGGACAGTTCGACGGCCAGTTCCTGGGTGAACGGCAGACCGCTGGGCGTCGGGACGACCAGCACGGGCCGCCGCTCACCCTCTTCCGCCTCCGCGGTCACCGCGTCCAGTGCCTCACCCCACGGCTCGGGCTTCATCACCATGCCGGGACCGCCGCCGAAGGGGCTGTCGTCCACGGTGTTGTGCCGGTCGTGGGTCCAGTCCCGCAGGTTGTGGACGCGCACGTCGAGCTGCCCGCGGGCCCGCGCCTTGCCGACCAGCGACACGTTCAGCGGTTCCAGGTACTCAGGGAAGATCGTGATGACGTCGATGCGCATCAGGCGGTGCCGTCGGCGCCGTCACGGCCGTCGCCCGCGTCGGCAGCCTCGGCGCCGTCGGCCTCACGGGCACTCGCGACCTCGGCCCTCGGCCTCGTTGAGCAGGCCGGGCGGCGGGTCGATCACGGCGCGCTGGTTCTCCAGGTCGATCTCCGGGACGATCTCGCTGACGAACGGGATCATCACCTCGGTGCCGTCGGGGCGCTCGACGATCAGCAGGTCCTGGCCCGGCAGGTGCGAGATCTCCAGGATGCGGCCGACCTCCGTACCGTCCACGGTCACCACGTCGAGGTCGACCAGCTGGTGGTCGTAGAACTCCTCGGGGTCCTCGGGCAGCTCCGCCGGGTCCACCTCGGCGATCAGCAGGGTGTTGCGCAGCGCCTCGGCGGCGGTGCGGTCGTGCACGCCCTCGAAGCGCAGCAGCAGACGTCCGCTGTGCACCTTGCCGGACTCGATGGTCAGCGGCCCGGCGGTGGCCGGGTCCGTGGCCAGCACCGCGCCCGGGCCGAGCCGCACCTCCGGCTCGTCGGTGCGCACCTCGACGGTGACCTCGCCCTTGATGCCGTGGGCGCGCCCGATCCGGCCGACTACCAGCTGCACTCTGCTTGCCCTTCACTCAAAGAATGTCCTGGAACGCGACAACGGGCCGGAGCCGGCAATCGCCGCCCCCGGCCCGTGCCGGTACTGCATTGGTCTCAGCGGACCTGATCCACGTCGACGAGGTCGACGCGGATGCCACGGCCACCGAGGGCGCCCACGACAGTACGCAAAGCGCGTGCGGTGCGGCCGTTGCGGCCGATCACCTTGCCGAGGTCGTCCGGGTGCACCCGGACCTCGAGGACGCTCCCGCGGCGCAGGGTCTTCGCGGACACCTGCACATCATCGGGATTGTCGACGATGCCCTTCACGAGGTGCTCGAGAGCCTCCTCGAGCATGCTCAGGCCTCGGTGGTCTCGGCCGGGGCCTCAACGGGGGCCTCGACAGCGTCATCGGCCTTCTTCTCGGCCTTCTCCGCCTTCTTGGCCTTCGGGGTGATGGCCTCACCCTTGGGCTCGTTGCCGGCGTCCTTGGCAGCGGCCTCGAAGAGGATCCGCTTGTCGGCCTTCGGCTCGGCGACGAGCATCGGGGCCGGGGCCGGCAGGCCCTTGAACTTCTGCCAGTCGCCGGTGACCTTGAGGATGGCCATCACGGGCTCGGTCGGCTGCGCGCCGACACCCAGCCAGTACTGGACACGCTCGGTGTCGACCTCGATGCGCGAGGGGTTCTGCACCGGGTGGTACAGGCCGATCTCCTCGATGGCCCGGCCGTCACGGCGGGTACGGGAGTCGGCGATGACGATGCGGTAGTGAGGCGAACGGATCTTGCCCAGACGCTTCAGCTTGATCTTGACTGCCACGGGAGTGGGTTCTCCTGGAATTGACGAGGTTGGGCACGGCAAACACCCACGTGGGGTTGTGGGATTCGTGCGCCCAGCGGATTCGTCAGCCGAAGGAGAGAGGGTTCCTGCACGGCTGTCGAGTTCTCAGCTGGCTATTCTGCCACACGGTGACACGCCCGGCTAACCGGAGTGGCCCAGCGCCTGTCCGGCGGATCACGAAAGGCCCCGGTGGCTTCGGCTCACCTCACCCGACGCCGGCGCCGACGACCTCCGGGATGCGGAACGCCTGCCCGCAGGCACCGCACATGATCGGCGCCTGGGCGAGGACCGACGGCACGACGCGGACGTTGCGCCCGCAGTCGCACACGGCCTTGACGCGCACTCCCCCGCCGGACGAGCCGTGCCGCGCGGCCGGGCCGCGGAAACTGCGGGCGGTGTCCGCGGTGGTCGCGACCGTGTGCGCCTTCAGGGCCCGGTGCAGCCGGTCGATGGTGGCTCGATAGCGCTTCTTGGTGTCAGGGCGCAGACCGACCAGAGAGAAGCCGCTGCTGGGATGCGGCTCCTCGGAGTGGTCGAGGCCCAATTCGTCAGCGATCGCCAGAAAACGGCGGTTATGGTAGCGGCCGGCTCGCGACGTGTCACGGACGCCGCGTGCTGCGGCGACTCCGTGCACGGCCTCGTGGAGCAGCCTTTCGAAGGAGAGCTCGATTCCCGCAGGCGGACGAGGACTCTCCGATAAGGGACTCTGGCGCGGCCAGATCCGGCAGTTCGGGGTGGTGCCGTTGAATGTCGGCCCACGCGACTGCCAGCTCGGCGGCGAGAACTGGTGGTGTCGTGCTCACGCCGTATCAACGAGCCGGGGTGGCCCAGTGTTCCGATTCCGGGACACCCCAAATAATTTGCACTCATCGGTCAGTTCCGGAGGATGCGTCCGGCGCGGGGCGGGAGCGGAGGATAGTGGAGGATCCGAACACCCGCCCCGAACTCGGGACGTAACACCTAAAACCTACGCCCGTTTCCGGCCAGCTACCGTGGGCCACCGACGGAGGACCGTCAGCGACCGGCGGCGACCGGCCGGTACGCGCACGCCGTACAGGGACTCAGTACGCGAGTCCGATACGTGGGTCGTGAGTACGCGAGTCCGATACGTGGACTCAGTACGCGCGAGCGACGACCGCGATGGTGCCCGGAGCGTCGTCGTCGGCCGGCACGGAGCCGTCCTCGGCGATCAGGCAACGCACGGAGACGCTCTGCTCGGCGAGCTTGGCCTCGCCCTCGGGGCCGAGGTCGGCCCACGGGATGCGGGCCCAGCCGGTGGCGGCGGCCTCGGCCGCCTCCCCGATGGTCGCCACGTCCACGGTGCGCGACTCGCGCCGCTCCCGGCTCTCGCGCAGCAGCTGCGCCTGGTCCTCTTCGAGGATCTTGGGGATCAGGGCCTCCAGCGCGTCGAGCGCCACCGGCTCCTTGCCCCCGGCGATCCGGCGGGCCAGCATCGCGGTGCCGTTCTCCAGGTCGCGCGGACCGACCTCGACCCGCACCGGGACGCCCTTGAGCTCCCAGTCCACCGCCCGGCGGCCGAACGGCGTGTCGGTGCGGGCGTCCACCTGGACGCGGATCCCGGCCGCCTTGAGGCGGTCGCCGATCTCGTGCACCTTGGCGATGACGGTGTCGTCGCCCTTGATGGCCAGCACGACCACCTGCACCGCGGCGAGCCGCGGCGGGACGCGCAGGCCGTTGTCGTCGCCGTGGGACATGATCAGGCCGCCGACCATGCGGGTCGACACGCCCCACGAGGTCTGCCAGACGAGCTCCTGCTTGCCCTCGCCCGACAGGTACGAGGTGTTGAACGCCTTCGCGAAGTTCTGACCCAGCTCATGGCTGGTGCCCATCTGCAGCGCCTTGCCGTCGCCCATCATCCCCTCGAGCGTGAGGGTGTTGATGGCGCCGGCGAAACGCTCCTTGGCGGTCTTGCGACCGAGCACCACGTCGATACCGAGGACGTTCACCATGAAATCGGCGTACACGTCCCGGTGGATCCGCGCGGCGTAGGCGCGCGCGTCGTCGTAGGTGGCGTGGGCGGTGTGGCCCTCCTGCCAGAGGAACTCGGTGGTGCGCAGGAAGACGCGCGGGCGCATCTCCCAGCGGACGACGTTCGCCCACTGATTGATCAGCAGGGGCAGGTCCCGGTAGCTCTGCACCCACTTGGAGAAGTACTCGTTGATGATCGTCTCGGAGGTCGGCCGGACGACGATCGGCTCTTCCAACTCCTTGCCGCCACCGTGGGTGACGACCGCCAGCTCGGGGGCGAAGCCCTCCACGTGCTCGGCTTCGCGCGTCAGGTACGACTGCGGGATGAAGAGCGGGAAGTAGGCGTTCTGGGCGCCCGCGTCCTTGATGCGCGCGTCCATCTCCTGCTGCATCCGCTCCCAGAGGGCGTATCCGTACGGCCGGATCACCATCGTGCCGCGCACCGGGCCGTTGTCGGCCAGTTCGGCCTTGTTGACCAGGTCCTGGTACCAGCGGGGGAAGTCGACCGCCTGAGGCGTGAGAACGGGGGGCTTTGCCATGCCGCCGATGTTACGGGGCGATGACCGTCGGACGTGAATCGGGCCGCCCTCTGGACGGGAGCGCAAAACCGGAGTTGTCTGGCTTTCGGGGACATGCACGAAGCACCCGGGGGGCACACCAGGACGGCGACTCGGCTGATTGGGGCGGCTCCGATGACCACCACGCTCGTTCGCGGATCCAGGACGCGCGCCGACCGCAGGGCGCGGGACTGGGCCGAGATACAGGAGCGGATGCTCGTACCGCTCTACGACGCCGTGTACGACCGGCTCGACGTCGGCCCCTCCACCCGCCTGCTCGGGCTCGACTGCGGATCGGGTCTCGCGCTGCTGATGGCCTCGGCCCGCGGGGCGACCGTCACCGGCTGCGACGGCGACGAACGACGGCTCGCGCTGGCCCGGGAACGGCTGCTCCCCGAACCGCAGTGGGGCGCGCCGACCCGGCGCCACACCCGCGCCGCGTTACGGATCGGCGGACCCGAGCGCCCGGCGGACCGCAAGGGTGCGCCGTTCACGATGGTGACGGCGCTGGATCCGGCGTCGCCCTGCGCCGAACTGCGGCCCGAACTGCAGGAGGCGGCCCGGCTCACGGAGCGCGGCAGTCCCGTGGTGCTGGCCGGCTGGGGCCCGTCCGAGCGGTGCGCCACCTACCGCGTGCTGTGTGTCGCGGCACGGCCGGCGGAACCGCGCGGGCACCCGGTCAGGAGCCGGTTGAGCGGGCGCGACGACCTGGAGGAGCTGGCCCGGGACGCCGGGCTGCGTCCGGACGGCTCCGGCCGGGTGGCCTGCCCCTTCGGCTACCCGGACATGGACAGCGCGGTCCGCGGACTGCTCTCCACCGGCCTGTTCGACTCGGCCGCGGAGGCCACCGACGAGCACCAGGTGGAGAAGGAACTGGCCGAGGCGCTGCATCCGTACCAGCGGTCCGACGGGACGGTGCGGATGGAGAACGTCTTCCGGTACGTGGTCGCCCGCGTCTGACCCGGCGCCCGTCCCACCCGGAACCCGTCCCACTCAGCGCCCGTCCCACTCAGCGCCCCCATTCAGCGCATGCCTGCCCTGCCCGCGCGCGACCTCGCGCCCGCCTGACCTGCCCGCGTCCGACCCAGCGCACGCCCACTCCGATGCCGCCGCCGCTCGCGCCGTTTCCGGAGTAAATCGTACGATCAGGTCAAAACCGGCACCCAGGCAGGAGTTCTCGACCATGCGGTCCTCCCCTCACGCTCGCTTCTCCCCTGGGCCCGGCGCCGCTCTCGGTGCGCTGCTCGGCCTGCTGCTCGCCCTCGCCGTGCCGCTCGCGGAGGCGCCGGCGCACGCCGCCGACGCCGCGCCGCGCACCATCCCCGCCCTCCAGCAGTGGACCGCGGGCAGCGGCGCGTACACCTTCGGCCCCGCCGGCCGGGTCGTCACCGACAGCGCGTACGCGTCCGAGCTCGACACCACCGGGCAGGTCTTCGCCGACGATCTGACGCAGTTCGCCGGAAGGGCCGTCGGCCACGTCAGCGGTCCGGTCTCCGACGTGCGGGCGGGAGACCTCTTCCTCACGCTCGGCTCGACGGACACCGCCCTCGGCGCCGAGGGCTACGCCCTCACCGTCGCCCCCTACGTCACCGTCCAGGCGCGGACCGACGCCGGGGCCTTCTACGGCACCCGTACGGTGCTCCAGCTCCTCAAGCAGTCCCTCACCATCCCCGCCGGGACGGCCCGCGACTGGCCCGCCAAGCCCGAGCGCGGGCTGATGGTCGACGTAGGGCGCAAGTACTTCACCGTGCCCTTTCTGCAGGGCCAGATCAGGGACCTCGCCTATCTGAAGATGAACTACTTCCATCTGCACCTGTCCGACACCTACGGCTTCCGGTTGGAGAGCGCGAGCCACCCCGAGGTCACCTCCGCCGAGCACTACTCGAAGCGGGAGATCACCGACCTCATCGCGCTCGCCGCCCGCTACCACGTCACCGTCGTGCCCGAGATCGACGTGCCGGGTCACATGAACACGACGCTGACCGCCCACCCCGAGCTGCGGCTCACCAACAGCGCGGGCACCCCCAGCAACCAGTACATCGACCTGTCCAACCCGGCGGCCTACCGCCTCATCGAAGACCTGATCACCGAGTACCTGCCGCTGTTCCCCGCCGGGTACTGGCACCTGGGCGCGGACGAGTACGTCACCAACTACGCGGACTACCCGCAGCTCCTCGGCTACGCCCACGACCACTACGGGGCCGCAGCCACCGCCAAGGACACCTACTACGGCTTCATCAACTGGGCCGACGCGATAGTCCGGGCCGGCGGCAGGACGATGCGGATGTGGAACGACGGCATCAAGGCGGGTGACGGCACGATCGCCGTGAACACCGACATCACCGTCGACCACTGGTTCAACCACGGCCTCACACCGCAGCAGCTCGTCACCGCGGGCCACACCGTCATGAACTCCAGCTGGACCCCGACGTACTACGTGTACGGCGGCAGCAAACCCGACACCAAGTACATGTACGAGACCTGGAACACCGACCTCTTCCAGGCCGGTGCCACCCTCACCGACCCGACGCGCAACCGGGGTGCGGCGCTGCACGTCTGGTGTGACCACCCGGACGCCGAGACGGAGCAGCAGACGGCGACCGGGATCATGGACCCGATGCGCGCCCTGGCACAGCGCACCTGGGGATCTCCCCTGTTCGTCCCGACGCTCGCGGAGTTCCAGCCGACCGTCACGGCCATCGGCCGGCCGCCGGGCTGGCCCGTCGACACCGCCGCGACGGACACCCCGGCCGCTCCCGCGACGAGCCCCACGGCGGATCCCGCCGTGGCGGTTCCCCCGACGATCCCCGTGGAAGGTCCCCTGACAAGCCCTGGGGCAAGTCCCGCGGCGAGCCCCGTGGCCGACCAGGGATAGGCCGTACGTTCCGCGAGTGGGCCGCGACCACGCCGCCGACTTCCGTTGCGCCGTGAAGGGCTTCGGCCAGGAGCAGCAGGAGATGGACACGACGCACGGCTCCCGGGCCCGTCAGGCTCCGGGCCACTCCTCGGCGGTGAGGGCGAAGCGCTCGTGGTCGCGCCAGTCGTCGTTCAGGTAGAGCATGCGCGGCGAGAAGCCCTCGTGGCGGAAGCCGAGCCGCTTGGCCATGGCGAGGGAGCGGCCGTTGTCCGGCTGCACGTTGATCTCCAGCCGGTGCAGCCCGAGACCGTCGGGATAGCTGGTGAAGCAGCGGTCTACGACCTGCCGCAGGCCCTCGGTCATCCGGCCGGTGCCCGCGTACGGCAGGTAGCTGTCGTAGCCGAGAACGCCGTTGCGGAACCGGGCCCGGACGATGTTCGCGACGTTGACCTTGCCGACGATGCCGCCGTCCTCGTCGTTGAGGATCAGGAAGGTGCGCAACGACGGGCCCTGGCGGCGCAGCAGTTCGTGGAAGCCGTCCGGATCGACCGGGTTCCACGGGCTCAGGTGGTCGGCGGACCGCAGGACGGCCGTGGCGTACGCGTCGGCGTCGCCCGGACGGGGTTCTCGGATGGATACGCGCATGGCGCCATCCCATCATGCCCCGGACGCGGAGAACGCCCCCGGCTGGGGGCGTTCTCCGACCGTTGGTGTGAGAGGCGTCAGCCCATGAACTTCTTGAACTCGTCGGGGAGTTCGAAGTTCTGCGCCTCAGGAGCGGCGGCCGCGCCGAAGGGGTTGTCGGCCTGCTCGGCACGGCGGGCGGCCTCGGCCGCCTCCTCCGCCTTGCGCTTCATCGGGTTGCCGCTGCGCTGCTTGCCCTTGGCTTGCTTGACCTGCTTCTTCTTCTTGCCGCTGCCACCCATGCCGGGCATCCCCGGCATACCGGGCATGCCGCCGCCCTGGGCCATCCGCGACATCATCTTGCGGGCCTCGAAGAAGCGCTCGACCAGGTTCTTGACGGCGCTGACCTCGGTGCCGGAACCCTTGGCGACGCGGGCCCGGCGCGACCCGTTGAGGATCGTCGGGTCCTGGCGCTCGGCCGGGGTCATCGACTTGATGATGGCGGCGGTGCGGTCCACGTCGCGCTCGTCCAGATTGGCGATCTGGTCCTTGATCTGCCCCATGCCCGGCAGCATGCCGAGCAGCTTGGAGATGGAGCCCATCTTGCGGACCTGCTCCATCTGGGACAGGAAGTCGTCGAGCGTGAACTCCTTCGGACCCTTGGCCAGTTTCTCGGCCATCTTCTGGGCCTCGGCCTGGGAGAAGGTCTGTTCGGCCTTCTCGATCAGGCTGAGCATGTCGCCCATGCCGAGGATGCGGGACGCCATCCGGTCCGGGTGGAAGGTGTCGAACTCGTCGAGCTTCTCGCCGTTGGAGGCGAACATGATCTGCTTGCCGGTCACGTGCGCGATGGAGAGCGCGGCGCCACCGCGGGCGTCACCGTCGAGCTTGGAGAGCACCACACCGTCGAAGCCGACGCCGTCGCGGAACGCCTCGGCGGTGTTGACCGCGTCCTGGCCGATCATCGCGTCGACGACGAAGAGGATCTCGTCCGGGCTGACCGCGTCACGGATGTCGGCGGCCTGCCGCATCAGCTCCTCGTCGACACCCAGCCGGCCGGCGGTGTCGACGATGACCACGTCGTACTGCTTGGACTTCGCGAACTCGATGGAGTCCTGGGCGACCTTGACCGGGTCGCCGACGCCGTTGCCCGCCTCGGGCGCGAAGACCGCGACGCCCGCGCGCTCCGCGACGACGGAGAGCTGGGTCACGGCGTTCGGACGCTGGAGGTCGCAGGCGACGAGCAGCGGGGCGTGGCCCTGGCTCTTGAGCCAGAGGCCGAGCTTTCCGGCGAGGGTGGTCTTACCGGCACCCTGCAGACCCGCGAGCATGATCACGGTCGGCGGCTGCTTGGCGAAGCGGACCCTGCGGGTCTCGCCGCCGAGGATGCCGACGAGCTCCTCGTTGACGATCTTGATGACCTGCTGCGCCGGGTTCAGCGCCTGCGAGACCTCAAGGCCGGAAGCCCGCTCCTTGACCTGCTTGATGAACGCACGGACCACCGGGAGCGCGACGTCCGCTTCCAGCAGGGCGATACGGATCTCGCGCGCGGTGGCGTCGATGTCCGCCTCGGAGAGGCGGCCCTTGCCCCGGAGGTTCTTGAACGTCGCTGCAAGGCGATCGGAGAGGGTATCGAACACGGTGGTTGCGGGTCCTCGCGTCAGGGGTTGGCGGTAGTCGTCCCCCAGGGTATCCGCTGGTGTGCCCTCCATCGCCGGGCAGGCGGGATTGAGCCTGCCCGGCGACGGACGACCGTACGGCTCAGCGCAGCGCCCGCTCCACCTCGCGGGCGACCTCCGCCGCCCGTACTTCGCCCAGCGGAGCGCCGTCCGCGCCGACGACGTAGAACGCGTCGACCGCGTTGGCGCCGAGCGTGCTGATGTGGGCGGACCGCACGTCCACCCCCGTCGCGGCCAGGGCGTAGCCGATCCGGTGCAGCAGCCCGGGGGCGTCCTGGGCGCGGACCTCGATGACCGTGGCCACCTGGGAGCTGCCCGCGGCGACCGTCACCCGGGGCGGCGGCGCGGCGAGCGCGCGGCGGCGCGGGTAGGCCGCCTCGCGTTCGGCGAGCCGGGCCTCGATGTCGAGCGAGCCGTCGAAGGCCCGCCCCAGGTCGGCGCGGAGCCGGGTGGCCTCCGGCAGCGCCCCGTACTCGGCCGAGACCCGCCAGTTGAGCAGCGTCACCGGCCCCTCCCCGATCGGGTCGACGGACCGCAGGTCGGCGGCGCGCACGGTGAGCCGGTGCAGGGCGAGCACGCCGGCGGCCTGGGCGAGCAGCCCGGGCAGATCCGGGACGGCGAGCAGCAGCTCGACGCCCAGCCGCTCGGGGGTGCTGTCATCGCCACCCTCGGGGTCTGGTTCCGCGTGGGCATGGAGGGCGAGCACCGGGCCGCCGGTGCGGGCGGCCTCGACGGCGAGGCGTTCCTCCTCGGCCGTCGTCTCGGCGGCGGCCCTGCTCCGGCACCTCGCCGCCCGCGAGCAGTTCCGCGACGCGTTTGACCAGGTCGGCCAGGAGCGAGGCGCGCCAGTTGCTCCACGCGGCGGGGCCGGTGGCGAGCGCGTCGGCCTCGGTCAGCGCGTGCAACAGCTCCAGCGTGCCGCTGTCGCGCACCACGTCGGCGACGCCCTTCACGGTCACCGGGTCGTCGAGGTCGCGGCGGGTCGCGGTCTCGATGAGCAGCAGGTGGTGGCGGACGAGCAGCGCCAGCGTGTCCACGTCGGCGGGGTCGAACCCGAGGCGGACGGCGACATCGCGCGCGATGACCTCGCCGGCCTCGCTGTGGTCGCCCGGCCAGCCCTTGCCGATGTCGTGCAGGAGGGCAGCCATCAGCAGCAGGTCGGGGCGGCCGACGCGGCGGGTGAGACCGGAGGCGCGCACCGCCGTCTCGACGAGGTGCCGGTCGACCGTCCAGCGGTGGACGGCGTTGCGCTGCGGACGGCAGCGGACCCGTTCCCAGTCCGGCAGCAGCCGCGTGATGAGCCCTTCGGCCTCCAGCGCCTCCCAGACCTGGACGGTGGCCTCGCCCGCGCCGAGCAGCGTGAGCAGTTGTTCGCGGGCCTCGGCCGGCCACGGCACCGGCAGGGGCCGGGCGGCGGCGGCCAGCCGGCGCACCGCGTGCAGGCTCAGCGGCAGCCCGGCCTGCGCGGCCGCGGCGGCGGCGCGCAGCGGCAGTACGGGGTCGCGTTCGGGCTTCGCGGCCAGCGCCAGGACGGCCTCGCCCTCCTGCTCGACGACTCCCTCGGCGAGCGGGGTGCGCTCGGCGGGAGCGGCGGCGGGGCCGGATCGGCCGATGCCGAGGAGACCGCGGCGGCGCGGGCGCGCCTCGCGGGAGCGCAGCACGCGGCCGACCTCGCGCCAGGTGACGTCGGCCGCGTAGCTGATGGTCCGGGCGGCCTCGTAGACCTGGCGCAGCAGGGCGTCGGCGTCGAGTAGGCCGAGGGCTTCGGCGACCTGGTCCTGTTCCTGGAGGGCGAGCCGGTCGGTGGAGCGGCCGGTGACCAGGTGCAGGGCGTCGCGGGCGTTCAGCAGCCGGGTGCGGGCGTCCTCCAGGCCTTCGCGGGGGGCGTCGGCGAGCCAGGACGCGGCGACGGCGCGCAGCGCGGTGGCGTCGCGCAGCCCGCCCCTAGCCTCCTTGAGGTCGGGTTCCAGGAGGTAGGAGAGCTCCCCCTGGCGCTCCGCCCGTTCCTGGCACAGCTCGTGCAGGGCGGGCAGCCGCTTGGGGGCCTGGTTGCGCCAGTCGGCCAGGGTGGCCGTGCGCAGGGCGGCGGTGAGGGACGGGTCGCCCGCGATGTGCCGGGCGTCGAGCAGCCCGAGCTGGACCTTGAGGTCCTCGGCGGCCGTCGCACGGGCCTCGGCGGTGGTGCGGACCGAGTGGTCCAGATCCAGCCCCAGGTCCCAGACCGGGTACCAGATCCGGTCGGCGAGCGCGGAGACCCGCTCCTTGGCGACGGAGGGGTCGTAGAGGAGCAGCAGGTCGAGGTCGCTGCGTGGAGACAGTTCGCCGCGCCCGTAGCCGCCGACGGCGACCAGGGCGTATCCGGCGGTGCCGGTCTCCCCCGCCGCGCCCGCGGCGAGCCCCGCCAGCCAGTCGTCGGTGAGTTTCGACAGGGCGGAACGGCGCGGCGGCCCGGACCGCGTCTCCTCGTTGAGGAGGCGCAGCCGGGCCGCCGCGTAGCCGCCGGGACCCTCGGGGGTGCCGGCTTCGGTTCCGTCGTGAGCTGTCGCTTCGACGTTTTCCGTCACGTGTGCTCCAGCGCTGGGCGCTTGTCGCAAGATCCGGTCCGCCTGGGCGGGGCCGGGTCTAGAGGGCGTCCGGGCCGCGTTCGCCGGTGCGTACGCGGACCGCCGTCTCGACCGGGATGCTCCACACCTTGCCATCACCGATCTTGCCGGTGCGGGCGGCCTTGACGATGACTTCGATCAGCTGATCGGCGTCGCCGTCCTCGACCAGCACCTCGATGCGGATCTTCGGCACGAGGTCGACGGTGTACTCGGCGCCACGGTAGACCTCCGTGTGGCCGCGCTGCCGGCCGTAGCCGCTGGCCTCGGTGACCGTCAGGCCGTGCACCCCGAAGGCCTGCAGGGCCTCCTTGATCTCGTCCAGCCGGTGCGGCTTCACAACTGCCGTGATGAGCTTCACGCGTCCACCTTCTTCTCCGAGGCGCCGGCCTCGCTGCTCTTGCTGCCGGGAACGGGTGCCGCGGTGGTGCGGACCGTGCCGCCGCCCGCTCCCGCGAAGTCGTATGCCGTCTCGGCGTGTTCGATCTGGTCGATGCCGGTGATCTCGTCGTCCTCGGTGACCCGGAAGCCCATGACCAGGTCGATGAGCTTGGCGAGGACGGCGGAGGCGACCAGGGAGTACCCGAGGACCGCGCCGACACCGACCGCCTGCTTGCCGAGCTGGTCGAGGCCGCCGCCGTAGAACAGGCCCTTGGCGGTCTGGCCGACGCCACCGGTGGCGAAGAGGCCGATGAGCAGGGAGCCGACGACGCCGCCGACCATGTGGACACCGACGACGTCCAGCGAGTCGTCGTAGCCGAACTTGTACTTCAGGCCGACCGCGGCGGCGCACAGCACACCGGCGATCAGACCGACGGCGATCGCGCCGAGCGGGGAGACCGAACCGCAGGCGGGGGTGATCGCGACCAGTCCGGAGACCGCGCCCGAGGCGGCGCCCAGGGTGGTGAAGGAGCCGTGCCGGAGCTTCTCGTAGGCGAGCCAGCCGAGCATCGCGGCGGCGGTGGCGACCTGGGTGTTGGTGAACGCGACGGCGGCGACGCCGTCGGCGCCGAGCCAGGACCCGGCGTTGAAGCCGAACCAGCCGAACCACAGGAGGCCCGCGCCGAGCATGACCAGCGGCAGGCTGTGCGGGCGCATCGGGTCCCGCTTGAAGCCGACCCGCTTGCCGATGACGAGGATCACACCGAGGGCTGCGGCGCCCGCGTTGATGTGGACCGCGGTACCACCGGCGAAGTCGATCACGCCGTACTTGAAGAGCCAGCCGTCCGAGGCCCAGACCCAGTGCGCGACGGGGAAGTACACGACCGTCGCCCACAGGGTGATGAACAGCGCCCAGGCGGTGAACTTCACGCGGTCCGCGAGCGCACCGCTGATCAGCGCCGGGGTGATGACCGCGAACATCAGCTGGAACACGGCGAAGACGTAGACCGGGATGCCGTACCCGGGCCACAGCTCGCCGATGCCGATGTTGCGCATCCCGAGCCAGCTGGTGCCACCCATGAACCCGTTGCCGGAGTCGAAGGCGAAACTGAATCCGTAGAGCGTCCACAGGATGGTGATGATGCCGAGGCTGATGAAGCTCATCATCAACATGTTCAGCGCGCTCTTGACGCGGACCATGCCCCCGTAGAAGAAGGCCAGGCCCGGTGTCATCACCATGACCAGGGCGGCGCTGAGCAGCATGAACGCCGTATTTCCGGTATCGAGCTTGGGCGCGTCAGCGGCAAGCGTCATGATGGCTGGTGCCATCGGCGTCTCCTCGTCATCCGAGCGGCCCTGCGGGACCGTGCTGGGTGGGCCGGTTATCGCCCAGAGGTTGTCCCAGTCGGGTTTCGCCCGATGCCGCAGGGTGTTTCGACGCGGTGACGAAGAAGTCCCATGTGTTACGTGAAGATGAACCGCTCACCGGCAGGCGCGGGCGCCGTATACGGGACCGGCCGCGGAGCCACCCGGTTGACCTGGCGTGGGGGAGCCGAGTCGAGCTGATCGGGTGGACTGCCGCGGCCGGGGTCTGAGGGGGCCGCCGACTATGCGGTTTCGGCCACTTCCGGGAGCTCGACCGCCAGCCGCTCGGAGAGGTCGATGACCTCGGCGATGTCTCCGAAGTCGCGCATCGCGGTGCCGGCGGTCTTGCGGATCCGGGTGTTCACCCGTTCCGAGCGTACTTTTCTGGCCACGGAGATGGCCTTGTGCGTCATGTCGGCGGCCTGCTCCGGGTTCCGCTCGAGGAGGTGGACGGTGGCCATGCCGATGAGGTTGAGGGCGTACGCCCGCTGGTGGACGGGGTCCTGGCCGAAGAGCTCGACCGCCCGCTCCATCACGGGGTGGGCGAGCGAGGCGTAGGTGGAGCTGCGGCCGGCGACGTAGGCGAGGTCGCGGTAGGAGTGGGCGTTCTCCGCGTTCAGCTCGGCCTCGTTGAAGAAGCTGATCCAGTCCGGGTCATCGTCCGCGCGGGCGTCGGTGAACGAGTCCTCGGCCATCCGCACGGCCCGGTGGCACTTGCTGACCTGGCCCATGCTGGCGTAGGCGCGGGCCTCGACGGCGTGCAGCATCGCCTGGGTGGTGGCGGTGGCCGTGTCCCGGCTGCCGTACTGGGCGAGGTGGATGAGTTCCAGCGCGTCGTCCGGACGGTTCAGGTGGATCATCTGGCGGCTCATGCTGGAGAGGATGAACGCGCCCAGCGGACGGTCGGCTGCCTCCTTGGCGGCGTGCAGGGCGAGCACGAAGTACTTCTGCGCGGTGGGCTGCAGCCCGACGTCGTAGCTCATCCAGCCGGCCAGCGCCGCGAGGTCCCCGGTGACGCGGTAGAGCCGCGTGGCGACCGCTTCCGGGTGCGACTCCTGCAGCAGGTCGGTCACCTCGTGTAGCTGGCCGACGACCGCCTTGCGGCGCAGCCCGCCACCGCACTGGCTGTCCCAGGTGCGGAACATCACCGTGGTGGTCTCCAGCAGCTGCAGTTCGGGCTCGGACAGCCGGTTCGGCCGGTTGCCGGTGTCCCGGGGCGCGCCGGTGACCGGCGGCGGGAAGCCGCCGAGCGAGGGCGGCACCAGCCAGCGCTGCATCGGCTCGACGAGAGCCGGGCCCGCGGAGAGGGCCAACGAGGCCCCGAGGAAGCCGCGGCGGCCGAGCATCAGGTCGCTGCGGGAGAACTCGTTGATCAGCTGGACCGTCTGGGGGCCGGCCCAGGGCAGGTCCACGCCCGATTCCGACGGTGACTGGTGCGCCGACCGCAGTCCCAGGTCCTCGACCGGGACCACGCAGCCGAACCGCTCGGAGAACAGCTCGGACATGATGCGCGGAATCGGCTCGCGCGGCTGCTCGCCGTCGAGCCAGCGCCGCACCCGGGAGGTGTCGGTGCTGATGTGGTGTGCGCCCATCTGCCGCGCCCTGCGGTTGACCTGCCGGGCCAACTCACCCTTCGACCAGCCACTGCGCACGAACCACGAGTTCAGCTGCGCGTTGGGCTGCTTGTCCTGTGTGCCGCCCACCGGTTGGCCCCCATCCGAGTCGCCCAACGCCCTTACGGCCGAGGCCCGCTGAGCCCAAACCCTGCCGCCTTGCCTCCGGCATACCCGGTGGGGACGCATGTCTGGCGCTCACGAACTGAAAGTAATCCTACGATCACCCATCGGGCGAGTGCCACGGCGGAAACGCCACCATTCGCCACCCCTTCGAATGAACTCCTCTGCGGCTGTACACGATTCACTTGACACACCCCGGTCAGGCAGGGGCGTAACCATCGGCGACTGTGATCCGTTGGGGGTGTCATGGGTTTCACGATCGGCGGCATTCGGGATATCCGGGCCGGCTCGCGCCGGAGAGGACGCGCCACGGCGTGCACCACGGTGGCGGAGTACACGGGGTTGTGCGGGTGGGCGGTCACACCGGGGGCGCGCGCCGCCCGGGGCGGTGGAGCCTGCTCGTGCGGTGATCCCGACTGCAAGGAGCCGGGGGCGCATCCTCTGGTGTTCGCCGACGAGATCCCGGCCGGCGCGACTCTGGAGCACGCCAACGAGGCCTGGGACCAAGTGCCGGGAGCCGCCCTGCTACTGCCGGTGGGCCGGACCTTCGACGTCATCGACGTGGCGGAGCAGTCCGGGCGGCGCGCGCTGGTGCGGTTGGAGCGGATGGGGCTGCGACTGGGCCCGGTGCTGGTCACCCCGACGGGCCGCGCGCAGTTCTTCGTCGCGCCGGGCGCCGCGGCCGAACTTCCGCACCTGCTCTACCGGATGGGCTGGGACGACACCGATCTCGACCTGCGCTGCCTGGGCCTCGGTGACCACGTCACCGCCCCGCCGTCCGACCTCGGCGGGCTCGGCCCGGTGCGCTGGCTGAGGTCGCCGCTGCTCGACTCGGTCCACCAGCCGCCCGAGGCCCGGTTGCTGCTCGGCACCCTGGCGTACGTCTGCCACCGCGACCTGGCGCCCGGCCGCTGGCTCGTACGGAGCTGAGGGGTCGGCCGCCGGCCACTGGAGCCACCACCGCGCGGGAGATACGTAAGGGGCGCCCTTGGGGGAGGGCGCCCCTTACGTATACAACCGCTCGATACCTGCCTGCGGGTCAGTCGCCGATGAGGGCGTCGACGAACGCCTCCGGCTCGAAGGGCGCCAGATCGTCCGCGCCCTCACCCAGCCCGATCAGCTTCACCGGCACGCCCAGCTCGCGCTGGACCGCGATCACGATGCCGCCCTTGGCGGTGCCGTCCAGCTTGGTCAGCACGATGCCGGTGATGTCGACCACCTCGGCGAAGACGCGGGCCTGTACCAGCCCGTTCTGGCCGGTGGTCGCGTCGAGCACCAGCAGCACCTCGTCGACCGGGCCGTGCTTCTCGATGACCCGCTTGACCTTGCCCAGCTCGTCCATCAGGCCGGTCTTGGTGTGCAGCCGGCCCGCGGTGTCGATCAGGACGGTGTCCGCACCCGCGGAGATACCTTCCTTCACTGCGTCGAAGGCGATTGACGCCGGGTCGCCGCCCTCGGGGCCGCGCACGGTACGGGCGCCCACCCGCTCGCCCCAGGTCTGCAGCTGGTCGGCGGCGGCGGCACGGAAGGTGTCCGCCGCGCCGAGCACCACGCTGCGGCCGTCGGCCACCAGGACGCGGGCGAGCTTGCCGGTGGTCGTGGTCTTGCCGGTGCCGTTGACGCCGACGACCAGCACGACGGCCGGCGTCGTCTCGTGGCTCTCGGTCCGCAGCTCACGGTCGAACGTGGGGTCGACCAGGGTCAGCAGCTCTTCGCGGAGCAGGGCGCGCAGATCGGCGGGGGTGCGGGTGCCGAGCACCTTCACCCGGGTGCGCAGCCGGTCCACCAGCTCCTGCGTCGGAGCGACACCCACGTCGGCGGTGATGAGGATGTCCTCGATCTCCTCCCAGGTGTCCTCGTCCAGGTGCTCGCGGGAGAGCAGCGCGAGCAGCCCCTTACCGAGCGTGTTCTGGGACCGGGACAGCCGGGAGCGCAGCCGCACCAGGCGGCCGGCGCTGGGTTCGGGCCGTTCGAGTTCGGGAGCCGCGGGTGCCGGCAGCTCCTCCACGGCATCGGGCGCGCCAGGCGTGTCGGGGAGGACGACCTCTTCGATCGTCCGGCGCGGCTCGTCCCGTGGGACCTCCGCTTCGTCTCCGACGCCTGGCTCGGCGGGCGGCGTGGTGATGGTCGGCGTGCTCGGCGGCGCGGGCGGCAGCTGCTTCTTGCGGCGGCTGCCGACCACCAGTCCGCCGGCGGCGACGACCGCGACCAGGGCGATGACTACAGCAAGGATGACGGTTTCCATATCGCCCCCAGTATCGGTCACGGTCGCCGCCGACCGCGACACTGCGCGGCGGCGCGGGGCCCCGGGGTCCGCGCGCCGGCCCGTCGTGCCGGCCCGTCGTGCCCGACCCTACCAATCTGACGCTGCGTCAGTTAGCGTCCATCTGGCCCATCACCGGCGAAGGGGAGCTTCCGCCATGCCCGTCACGGTCATCCGGTTCAACCTCGTCGATCCCGCGGCGGAGCCGACGTCGCTCAGCGCCCGGTACAAGGCGGCCCTCGAGATGGCGGCCTACGCGGACGACCGCGGCGTCGACACCGTCCAGACCGAGGAGCACCACGGCGCCGCCAACGGCTGGCTGCCCTCGCCCCTCACCTTCGCGGGCGCGGTCTTCGGCGCCACCCGCCGGATCGCCGTCACCGTGTCCGCGCTGATCGGCCCGCTCTACGATCCGCTGCGGCTGGCCGAGGACATCGCCGTCCTGGACCTGCTCAGCGGCGGCCGCCTCGTCACCGTGGCCGGCATCGGCTACCGGCAGGCGGAGTACGACGCGCACGGCCGGGACTGGACGCACCGCGGCAAGCTCCAGGACGAGGTCCTGGAGACGCTGCTCACCGCGTGGACCGGCGAGCCCTTCGAGTACCGCGGCAGGACCGTACGGGTCACCCCGCGCCCCTTCACGCGGCCCCATCCCCTGCTGCTGGTCGGCGGCAGCTCCAGGGCGGCCGCCCGCCGCGCCGCCCGGCTCGGCCTGCCGCTCTTCCCCAGCGCGTACCTGCCCGAGCTGGAGGCGTACTACCGGGAGCGGCTCGCCGAGTACGGCACCGAGGGCTGGTGCATGATGCCGCCGGCGAAGGTCCCGCTGCTGCACCTGTCCGAGGACCCCGACCGCGCCTGGGCGCGGTACGGCGAGCACCTGCTGCACGAGGCGCGGACGTACGCCTCCTGGCAGTCGGCCGACATCCACTCCGCCGTGCGCTCGGCCGCCACCGGCGTCGAGGAGCTCCGCCGGGAGGGGGTCTACCGGATCGTCACGCCCGACGAATGCGTCGCCCTCGCCGAGGCCGGCGGGGACCAGGCGAGTCTGGTCCTGCACCCCCTGTGCGGGGGCATGCCGGTCGACGAGGGCTGGCGCAGTCTGCACCTGCTGGCGGAGCAGGTGCTGCCGCGCCTCACGTGAGGACGCGGCAGCGACGCGAAGACGGGTTCTAGGCCGTGTCTGACACATCCCGCCTGGCCTGGGACGTCTGGCACGCGCGCGCTCCCCCAGCTACCGCTGGGAGGGGCCCCCAGTTGTCGGGCCCGCCCCGGTACGTCCAGTACAGGGGCGACCCTCCGCCGTGCGATCGCACGCACCAGACGCCCCGGGCCCCGCCCTCCGGGCGGACGCCGGTATGTGTCAGACACGGCCTAGCCCATTTCCTCCAGCGTCTTGCCCTTGGTCTCCTTCACGAACTTGAGCACGAAGGGGATCGAGAGCAGGGCGAAGCAGGCGTAGATGACGTACGTCCCCGACAGGTTCCAGTCCGCCAGGCTGGGGAAGCTCGCGGTGATCGCCCAGTTGGCGATCCACTGCGCGGAGGCCGCCACGCCGAGCGCCGCAGCGCGGATCCGGTTCGGGAACATCTCGCCGAGGAAGACCCAGACCACGACACCCCACGAGAGGGCGAAGAACAGCACGAAGACGTGGGCGGCGATGAGCGCCACGGTGCCCTCGGTGTTCGGCAGTGTCCCTTCGGCGGTCTTGGCGGAGAAGGCCCAGGCCTCCAGCGCCAGGGAGACGGCCATGCCCGCGGAACCGATCAGCGCGAGCGGCCTGCGGCCGATCCGGTCGACGAAGATCATCGCGATCACGGTGCCGATGATGTTCACGATCGAGGTGGTGAACGAATACAGGAAGGAGCTGCTCGGGTCGATGCCGACCGACTGCCACAGCGTGGACGAGTAGTAGAACGCCACGTTGATGCCGACGAGCTGCTGGAAGACCGAGAGGCCGATGCCGACCCAGACGATCGGCAGGAAGCCCATCCGGGAGCCGAGCAGGTCGCTGAAGGTCGACTTGTGCTCGCGGCGCATGGCGTGCTCGATCTCCGCCACCCGTGCGTCGAGGTCGACGTCCTTGCCCTCGACGTCGGCGAGCACCTTCTTGGCGTGCGCGGTCTTGCCGGCGGAGATCAGGAAGCGCGGCGACTCGGGGATCGCGAACGACAGCAGCCCGTAGATGACCGCCGGGACGACCATCACGCCGAGCATGACCTGCCAGACCTCCAGGCCCAGCAGTTTCCCGCGCTGGTCGCCGCCGGCCGCGTTCAGCAGGCCCCAGTTGACGAGCTGCGAGACGGCGATGCCGATCACGATGGCGGCCTGCTGGAAGGAGCCGAGCCGTCCGCGGTAGGCGGGCGGGGAGACCTCGGCGATGTACGCCGGGCCGATCACCGACGCCATACCGATCGCGATACCACCGAACACGCGCCACATGGCGAGGTCCCAGAGGGCGAACGGCAGCGCGGAGCCCACCGCACTGACAGTGAAGAGGGTGGCGGCGATCTGCATGACGCGGATACGGCCGATGCGGTCGGCGATCCGGCCGGCGGTGGCGGCGCCGATGGCGCAGCCGATCAGGGCGATCGCGATGACCTGGGCGAGGGTGCCGGAGCCGATGTCGTACTTGCCGCGGATGCCCTCGACCGCGCCGTTGATCACGGCACTGTCGTAGCCGAACAGGAAGCCGCCCATGGCGGCGGCCGCGGTGATGAAGATGACGTGGCCGAGGTGCTCCGGATGGGCCTGCCGGCCTTCGGGACCGGCCACGGGTGCGGTACTGGTCAACGTGGACTCCTGGGGCTCGGCGGTGAGCCCCTCGCGTGAGGGACTGGATCTTCAGTGTCAGCCGCCTACCCGACGGCCACCACTCGAAGGTAAAAGTGACGTTGCAGAGACTATGCCTTCAAGTTTCGAAGTCAACAGGGGGTCTGCTGGGCCTTCTGTCGCAGATGAGCACAGAGCTCACCCGCTTGAGTTCACCAATTGAATGAATGGAGGACTAGGCCGTCTTGCGCTTGCCCTCACGCAACCGCTGGCTGATCACTTTGGAGACCCCATCGCCCTGCATCGATACGCCGTACAGGGCATCGGCGACCTCCATCGTCCGCTTCTGGTGCGTGATGACGACGAGCTGTGAACTCTCCTGTAGCTCCTCCATGAGACCGATCAGCCGCTGCAGGTTCGTGTCGTCCAGCGCCGCCTCGACCTCGTCCATCACGTAGAACGGACTCGGCCGGGCCTTGAAGATCGACACCAGCAGTGCCACCGCCGTCAGCGAGCGCTCACCACCCGACAGCAGCGACAACCGCTTGACCTTCTTCCCGGGCGGCCGCGCTTCAACCTCCACACCTGTAGTGAGCATGTTGTCCGGGTCTGTCAGCATCAGCCGGCCCTCGCCACCGGGGAAGAGCCGCGAGAACACGCCCTCGAACTCCCGCGCCGTGTCGTGGTAAGCCGCCGAGAAGACCTGCTCGACGCGCTCGTCGACCTCCTTGACGACCTGCAGCAGATCCAGCCGGGTCCGCTTCAGGTCCTCCAGCTGCTCGGTCAGGAACTTGTGGCGCTCCTCCAGCGCGGAGAACTCCTCCAGGGCCAGCGGGTTGACCTTCCCCAGCTGCTGGTACGCCTTCTCGGCGGCCTTCAGCCGCTTCTCCTGCTCCGCGCGCAGATACGGCTTCGGCCGGTTGCGCGGGTGCTCCGGATCCTCGGGCAACTCCTCGCCCTCCGCGGCGGGCGACGGCGGCACGAGGTGGTGCGGGCCGTACTCGTCGACCAGCCCGGACGGCTCGATGCCGTGCTCCTCCAGCGACCGGGTCTCCAACTGCTCGATGCGCAGCCGCTTCTCGGCGCCCAGCACCTCGCCCTTGTGGACGAAGTCGGTCAGTTTGTCCAGCTCGGCCTTGAGCTCCCGGCCCTGCCGGCGCTCCTCCCCCAGCTGCGCCTCACGCTCCGCACGGGCCCGCTCGGCCGCCCCCCGTTCGGCCTCCGCGCGCGCGAGCGACACCGCCACGTACTCCAGCAGGGCGCGCGCACCGGCCAGCACCGCGCCCGCCACCCGGGCCTCGTACTCCAGCCGGGCCCGGCGCTGCTCGGCACGCGCCCGGGTCTCACGCTCGATGCGGGCCGCTCGGTCCAAGGCGTCCGCCCGCCCGGCCAGCCCCTTCACCCGCTCCTCGTGGGTGCGCAGCTGGAGCCGCGCCTCCATCTCGGTCTGCCGCGCGTTGGCCCCGTCGGCGGACAGCCGGTCCCGCACGGAGGTGTCGGGCTCCTCCTCACCGGGTGCCTCCACGGCCTCCCCCAGCCGCACCGACAACTCCTCGAACTCCTCCATCGCCGCGGCCAGCGACTCCTCGGCCCGTCCCACGGCGGCGGCGCTGCGCTCGGCCTCTCCCCCGGCGGCACGCGCCTGACCGGCCAGCCGCCCGAGCTGCTGGGCGACCGCGGACTTCTCCTTCTCCGCCGCCCGCCGCGTCCGCGCCAGCGCGTCCACGGCCTGCGCGCAGGCCGCGCGCCGCTCCGTCGTCCCGTGCTGCTCCCCCGCGAGGGACTCGCACAGCGCCGCCACCCGCTCCAGCTCACGGGCCGCCTCGTCGACGGCAGCACGAACCTCCAGCAGGCTGGGCACGCCCGCGGAGCCGCCGTGCGCGAAGTGCGCGGCGAGCACGTCGCCGTCGGCGGTGACCGCGGTGAGTTCCGGGTGCGCCGCCACGAGCTCCTCCGCGTCGGCGAGGCTCTCCACGACGACCGTGTCACGCAGGATGCGGTGCACGGCGGGGAGCAGGTCGCCGGGCCCGCCGACCAGGGGGGCCGCCTGCCGCGCCCCCGCGGGCAGCGGGGCGGTCGCGGTGCGCGCGTGCGGCACCGCGGTCGCCACCGCGGTCTGCGGCAGCGTCGCCGAGCGGGGGCCGTCGGCCGGGTGGCGGGCGGACGTGCCGCCGCCGGAAGCGCCGGGCCACCCGCCGGACGCCGTTCCGTCCGCCAGCACCAGCGCCGCCCGGCCTGCGTCGTCCTTGCGCAGCAGCCGGAGCGCGTCGGCGGCGGCCGAAGGGCCCGACACGGCGACGGCGTCGGCCGCCGCGCCGAGGGCGGCGGCGACCGGGATCTCGAAGCCCGGTGCCACGGTGAGCAGTTCCGCGGCGGGGCCGAGCAGACCGGTGAGCCGGTCGCCGGCGGCGAGCAGCGCGCCGGTGCCGTCCTTGCGGCGCAGGCCGAGTGCCAGCGCGTCGCGCCGGGCGGTGAGGGCGGCGCGCTCGCGCTCGGCCGCGGTGGCCGCGTCGCGGACGGCCGAGAACGCCTCCTCGGCCGCCGCCTGCTCGCGGGTCGCGGCCGCCAGGCGCTCCTCCAGTTCGGAGTCGTCCGCTTCCAGGCCGTCCACCCGCTCCTTGAGCTCCTCGTACTCCTCCTGCGCGGACTCGGCGCGGTCGCGTGCCTCGTCGCGGGCCGTGGCGAGCCGGCCGATCTCCGCCTCCGCGGAACCGGCCCGGCCGCGCGCCGCGTTGACCTGGCCCTGCAGCCGCGCGAGGCCCTCCCGGCGGTCCGCGATCGCCCGCGCCGCGGACCGCAGCCGCTGCTCCTCCGCCGCCAGCTGCTGCTCCAGGGCGGCGCGGTGGTCGACGGTGTCCTCCAGCGCCCGCCGCGCCGCGTCGAGGGCCTCGGTCAGCTCGGCCTCCTGCTCGCGGATCCGGGCCGCCTCCCGCTCCATGTCCTCCGGCTCGCGGCCGCGCCGCTCCTCGGCGGGCTGGCCGGTGGCGTGCCGCACCCGCTGCTCGGCCAGTCCGATCGTGCCGCGCACGCGTTCGGCGAGCTGGGAGAGGCCGTACCAGGTCGCCTGTGCGTCGGCTAGGTGCGGCGCGAGGGCCCTGACCTGCTCCTCGAGCGCGCTCTCGCGCCGCAGCGCGGCGGCCAGGTCCTGTTCCACCGTGTCCCGCCGCTCCTTGAGCGACGCCTCGTCGGCGACCTCGGCACTCAGCGCCCGGCGCAGGGTGACCAGGTCGTCGGCGAGCAGCCGCAGCCGGGCGTCACGCAGGTCGGCCTGTATGACGGCGGCCCGCCGGGCGACCTGCGCCTGCCGCCCCAGCGGCTTGAGCTGCCGTCGCAGTTCGTTCGTCAGGTCCTGCACGCGCGCCAGATTGGCCTGCATCGCGTCCAGCTTCCGCAGCGCCTTCTCCTTGCGCTTGCGGTGCTTGAGCACCCCGGCCGCCTCCTCGATGAAGGCGCGGCGGCCCATCGGATCGGCGTGCAGGACGGAGTCGAGCTGGCCCTGGCCGACGATGACGTGCATCTCGCGGCCGATGCCGGAGTCGGAGAGCAGTTCCTGGATGTCGAGCAGCCGGCAGGTGTCGCCGTTGATCTGGTACTCGCTGCCACCGTTGCGGAACATGATCCGCGTGATGGTGACCTCGGCGTACTCGATGGGCAGCACGCCGTCGGAGTTGTCGATCGTCAGGGACACCTCGGCGCGGCCCAGCGGCGGGCGCCCCGTGGTGCCGGCGAAGATGACGTCCTCCATCTTGCCGCCGCGCAGCGACTTGGCCCCCTGCTCCCCCATGACCCAGGAGAGCGCGTCCACCACATTGGACTTGCCGGACCCGTTGGGGCCCACGACACACGTGATGCCGGGCTCGAAGCGCAGCGTCGTGGCCGAGGCGAAGGATTTGAATCCACGCAGCGTGAGGCTCTTGAGGTGCACGCCGTCGGACTCTACCTTCCGGGTTCGGTTTCACCAGGGAAGGTGCAGGGCACACCATGAGAACAGTGATCGTCGGGGGGCCCGCGGATGAAGACGGAACGACGAAGGGACGCCGAAGCGTCCCTTGCACAATGCGTTGGCGGTGCCGTGGCACCCGTCCGGTGATCAGGCCGGATCAGGCGAGCACGGGCTCCGCGCGCGATACATCGATGCTGCTGAGCAGCGACTCTTCGTGCGACGCCACAGTCAGCGCGTCGTTCTCCGTCTGCATCCGAACCAATTCGGATTCCAGATCCTGAACGCGCTGCTGAAGCCTTCGCATCTCGGCGAGGAGTCGCGGGTCGGGGCCGCCGACATAACCGAGAAGCGCCTTTGCCATGATTGATGGTCCTCCACGCTGAGTGACCGACCGGGAGCGGTAGGGTCGTGGGTGAGGGGAATGTGCACCCGCGCGGTGCGCCGAAGCCGCCGCTTAGGTTGCATTACGGCTACGATGCGCGGGGCTTCCAGCGTCTCACCAAATAGGTACACGGTCAACACGATCACAGCCCAGCCATCGGGTCAGCCTCAGAAAACACGGCGGAAGAGCGCCGGCGGCTGCCCGTGGGGCGTCGAGATCATCCTCGATGTCGGCAGCCTTGCACGACACTCCGGATATGGCAACTGTCCGGTGAGTACTTGCCGTAGGCGATTGCACACGGCATGTACGCGAGGCGTAACGATCAGCGGATCTCGAAGCCGTCGTACCCGCCGCGCGGCCGACCCCAGATCTCCGTGACACCCTCGACGCGGCCGGGCGTGTCCCCCGTCACCAGCCAGTCGAGCAACTGTTCGCACTGCGCGCGGTCCCCCTCGGCCACCACCTGCACCCGGCCGTCGGCGAGGTTTCCGGCGTAACCCGCCAGGCCACCGATGCGCATCGCGTTGGCCCGGGTCCACCAGCGGAAGCCGACGCCCTGGACGCGTCCGCGCACCCAGGCCGTAAGCCGGACATTTTCGTTCATGTGTGCACGCTATCCCGTCAGTTGCCCACGCTTCACTCCGGCCACGTGCGTCATTCGCTACAGTCGGCGCGCAACAGGACTCACCCGTTCGGGTTAATCCGCGACGATGAGGACAGCGAGACATGGGCCGCCACAGTCGCAATGCCACCCAGGCCGTCGCGCCGACCCGGGACCGCCGGGGCCACCGCGGCCCGCGGCGACGCCACAGCGCCGTTCGCACCGGCCTGCTGGCGTCGTCCGCCGCTCTGGCCGTGGGCGCCGTCGCGATGTCGTCCGGGCTGCTGCCGTCGCTGAACGGAGCACCGGGGGGCGTCGCCGCCCAGGGCGACATTCCCGGGGGGACACGCCCCCAGCCGGACGGCTCGTCCGGCCCCTACCTGCCGGATACCGGCTCCCCCTCCCCGCGGAGCACCGGCCGCCCTTCCGTACCGACCAGCCCCACCACGACCCGCGGAAGCACCCCCAGGACGACGACGCCGCCGACCTCGGCCGCCGCGCCCAGCACCACCCCGGCCCCCAAGGTCACACCCACCCGGAAGCCGGTCACCCCCCGGCCCACCACCCCCGCTCCGACGCCGACCCGCACCGCGACCCCGACGCCCAGCCCGACCGATTCGGCCGTCACGGCCCAGGCCGCGGTGCTGAACCTGGTGAACGTCGAACGTGCCAAGGTCGGCTGCGCCCCCGTGACCGCCGACGCGTCGCTGAGCAAGCTCGCCCAGGCCTTCAGCGAGGACATGGCGATCCGGAGCTTCTTCGACCACACCGACCCGGACGGCCACACCCCCTGGGACCGGGCCAAGGCGGCCGGCGTCACCAGCCTGGGCGGGGAGAACATCGCCCGCGGCCAAGCGGACGCGGAGGCCGTGATGACCGCGTGGATGAACAGCGAGGGGCACCGCGCCAACATCCTGAACTGCGACTACAAGACCCTCGGCATAGGCGTCCACTACGCGCCGGGCGGCCCCTGGTGGACGCAGGACTTCGGCTTCTAGGAGAAGGAGAGCCGGAGGGCTGACTTTTCGAAAGCGCAATCCCTGGGTCAGCGCAACCCGGGAGTACGCTCCCACCATGAGCACCCGTACCGGTACGTGCGGCCCCCAGGACGACGCGCAGCTGCCGTTCAACGTCTTCGCGCGCGACTGCCCCTCCCGCGGCACGCTGGAGCACGTCACCGGCCGCTGGGGGAGCCTGACGCTCGGCGCGCTCGGCGAGGACACCGTGCGCTTCAACGAGCTGCGCCGCCGGATCGCCGGGGTGAGCGAGAAGATGCTCTCCCAGACGCTGCACGCCCTGGAGCGCGACGGACTGGTGCACCGCGAGGCGCAGACGACCAACCCGCCGCGCGTCGACTACCGCCTCACCGAGCTGGGCCGGGAGACCACCCGCCGGCTGCTCGACCTGATCCACCTGGTCGAGGGCCGGATGCCCGAGGTGCTGGCCGCCCGGGAGAGCTACGACGCGCAGCACGCCGCCACTGTGCGGACCGGCTCTAGCGACCGATGACCGGCGGGCGCTGGCAGCGCGGGCAGAAGTAGCTGGACCGGTTCATCCAGGGGCGCCGGCGCATCGGGGTGCCGCAGCGGCGGCAGGGCTCGTTCTCCCGCCCGTACGCGTCCAGCGACCGGTCGAAGTAGCCGGATTCGCCGTTGACGTTCACGTACAGGCTGTCGAAACTCGTGCCGCCGGCCGCCAGCGCGTCGCTCATCACCTCGCGGATGTGCGTGACCAGCTCGGCTGTCCTGGGCCGGGTCATCGTCGCGGTGGGCCGCTCGTAGTGCAGCCGCGAGCGCCACAGCGCCTCGTCCGCGTAGATGTTGCCGACCCCGCTGATCAGCGACTGGTCCAGCAGGGCGCGCTTGATCGTGGTCCGGCGACGGCGCAGCGCGGCGTGGAAGACCTCCTCGTCGAAGGCGTCCTCCAGCGGGTCGGGCGCGATGTGCGCGAGCGGTACCGGCAGCGCCAGCGGGCTGCCCGGCACGGTGTCGTGCAGCGACAGGCCGCCGAAGGTGCGCTGGTCGACGAAGCGCAGCTCGGTGCCGAGCGCGTCGTCGAAGCGGATCCGGATCCGCAAATGGGTCTCGTCGGGGGCGGCGTGCGGCTGGACCAGCAGCTGGCCGCTCATCCCGAGGTGCCCGAGCAGCGCGGTCGTGCCGTCGAGCGGCAGCCACAGGTACTTGCCGCGGCGGCGGGCCGGGCCGATCAGCGCGCCGGACAGCCGGTCGGCGAAGTCCTCGCCGCCCGCCAGGTGCCGGCGGACGGCGCGCGGGTGCAGCACCTCCGCGTCCGCAACGGTGCGCCCGCTGACCCAGCGCTCCAGACCGATGCGGACCACTTCGACCTCAGGCAGCTCGGGCAACGCCACTCCTCCGGGTACGCGTCGAGCCCACCGACTGATCGTCGGTGGGCTCGTTCTGACGTGACGCGATCAGCTGGCCGCCGAGGCGGATGCGCGGATCGCGCGCCAGGCGGCCTCGGCCGCCTGCTGTTCTGCTTCCTTCTTGCTGCGGCCGGTGCCGGCGCCGTACTCGACACCACCGACGCGGGCGGCAGCCGTGAAGGTCTTCTCGTGGTCGGGACCCGACTCGGTGACCACGTACTCGGGCACACCCAGGCCCTCGCTCGCGGTCAGCTCCTGGAGACTGGTCTTCCAGTCCAGGCCCGCCCCGAGGTTGGACGACTTCTCGATCAGCGGATCGAAGAGCCGGTGTACGAACTCCGACGCGGCATCCAGACCCTGGTCCAGATAGACCGCGCCGATGACCGCCTCGAGGGTGTCCGCGAGGATCGATGCCTTGTCCCGGCCGCCGGTGCCTTCCTCGCCCCGTCCCAGCCGGATGAATCCGCCCAGTTCGAGGTCGCGGCTCACTTCCGCCAGCGCACGAGAGTTGACCACCGCGGCCCGCAACTTGGCCAGCTGGCCTTCGGGCAGGTCGGGGTGGGTGCGGTACAGCGTGTCCGTGACCACCAGGCCCAGCACGGAGTCCCCGAGGAACTCCAGCCGCTCGTTGGTGGGCAGACCGCCGTTCTCGTACGCGAACGAACGATGGGTCAGCGCACGCACCAGAAGGGCGGGCTCGAGTGAGTACCCGAGCCGCCCTTCCAGAAGCGTGTGAGACCAGGCTGTGTCCGCCGGCGCCTGCTTCGGCGATTTGGCGTCTGACATGGAGCCTGTCACCCGCCGATCAGACCTCGAGGACCTGACGACGGTTGTACGTGCCGCAGCTCGGGCACGCGATGTGGCTCTGCTTCGGCTGGTGGCAGCTCTCGCACGCCACCAGGCTCACGGCAACAGCCTTCCACTGCGCACGGCGGTGGCGCGTGTTGCTGCGCGACATCTTCCGCTTCGGAACAGCCACGGCTACTTCTCCTGGTTCTCGTCGGCGCCCTGGTCGGCACCGCTCTTCTTGAATTCCTGCAGGGCCGCCCACCGGATGTCGGCGACCTCATGGTGGTGGTCCGGGTCGTCCGCGAGCCGCTCTCCGCAATCGGAGCACAGTCCCGGGCAGTCTTCCTGGCACACCGGCTGCAGCGGCAGTGCGAGCACCACCGCGTCCCGCAGCGCGGGTTCGAGATCGAACAGGTCGTCCTCGAGGAAGAGAACGTCCTCCTCCTCCGCGTCGTCACCGGCTTCGTCCTTGCGGGCGGTCCGGGTGTCGGCGTCGGGGTAGGAGTACATCTCTTGGAAGTCCGCGTCGAGCTTGCGCTCGAACGGCTCCAGACACCTTACGCACTCCCCCGAGAGCGGCGCACGGACGGTACCTGTGACAAGTACCCCTTCCATGACCGACTCCAGTCGGAGCTCCAGCTGTACTGCCGTGCCTTCGGGCACCCCGATGACCTCGATACCGAGATCCTTGGGTGCCGGCACCGAACGGGAGACCTTCCGCATCGAACCAGGACGACGACCCAGCTCGTGCGTGTCGAACACGAGAGGCTCGCGGTGGTCGAGACGGGGGGTTTTCAGGGCTTCCTCTTTCATCGGTGCGGCATGCCTGCACCCCGGAGGGTGGGCAGCCCGAAGAGCCGGTGATTTACACGGCTGGAATGGTCAGGATACTGGACGTGCGGGCAGGACCCAACTCGCCCACCCCGCTCCCGGCGCCACGACGGCGGCGGAGCGCCTCGCGCCACCCCGCCGACCGTCCGCCCGACACCTCGGGCAACCCTGTGACCTGCGCGTTCAGCGCCCCTGCTCCAGCTCCCGCAGCCGGTTCAGATCGATCATGCCGGTGTCGAAGAGGCTGGTCTCGTCCAGCGCCGCGGGCTCGTGGTGCGGGTGGTGCTGGGGCTGGTGCTGCTGCTCGTACGACTGCTGCTGGTACTGGCCCTGCTGGTCGGCGTATGTCTGCTGACCGTACTCCTGCTGGTAGCCGCCGTAGCCGGCCTGCTCGGAGTATCCCTGCTGCTGTTGCTGGGCCGCGTACGGGTCGGAGTAGGCGGCCTGCTGGCCGTAGTCCTGCTGGTATCCGTAGTCCTGCGTGGCCGGCGTCGCGTCGTACGAGTAGTCCGTCTGCTGGGTCTGTTCGGGGACCGGGGCCGCCAGGCCCGCCATGAACTCGGCGTCGGTCTGGTGGCCGCCCGCCGCCTCCGCGGCGTCCTGGGCCGCCATGTGCGCGCCCAGCTCGTCGGCGACGCTGTGGCCGGTCAGCTTGAGCCGGCCGCGGCCGACGGCCTCCAGGGTCTTGGAGAGCACCGCCTCGAAGGCGCCCAGCTTGGTGTCCACGTACTCGTCGGCCCGGCGCCGCAGCGTCTCCGGGTCGGCGCTGCGCTCGGGGGCGTCCGCGTCCTCGTAGCCCTGCTCGTCCAGCCCCGGGCCCTGGCCGAGCAGCTTCTCGCGGCCGCGGTCGACGGAGCCGATGGTCTTGGTGAGCACGACCTCGAAGTTGGCCAGCTTGCTGTCCACGTAGTCGTCGGCCTCGGCGCGGATCTCCTCCGCCTCGCGGCGGGCCTCGGCGACGATGCGCTCCGCCTCGTCCTGCGACTGGCGGGCGATCTGGGTGTCCGAGATCATCGAACCGCGCTCGGCGTGCGCCGACTCGATGATCCGGTTCGCCTCGAGGCGGGCTTCCTCGACCATCTGCTCACGGCCGCCCAAGAGCGCCTCGGCCTGCGACAGCGAGTCGGGGAGCGCGGAGCGCACCTCTTCGAGCCTGCTCAGCAGCTCGGCGCGGTTGACCACGCACGAGGCGGACATCGGCATGGACCGCGCGCCTTCGATGGCCGCGACGATCTCGTCGAGCTTCTTCTGCACGTCCACGGGCGTCAGTCTTTCCTCAGCGGGGCCCGACCGGGTCCGGACGGGACACGCAGAACTCTAGCGCTGCCCGAGCCGGTCGTTGAGAGCCGCCAGGATCGTCGGGGGCACCAAGTGGGAGATGTCGCCGCCCCATTGGGCCACCTCCTTGACGAGACTGGAGGAGAGGAAGCTGTAGGTGGGGTTGGTGGGTACGAAGAGCGTCTCGACTCCGGAGAGGCCGATGTTCATCTGGGCCATCTGCAGCTCGTAGTCGAAGTCGCTGACCGCCCGCAGACCCTTGACGATGGCCGGGATCTCGCGCTCCTTGCAGAAGTCGACGAGCAGCCCGTGGAACGACTCGACCTGCACGTTCCCGAAGTCGGCGGTGACTTCCCCGATGAGGTCGATGCGCTCCTCGACCGAGAACAGGCCCTGCTTGGACTGGTTGATCATCACCGCCACGTAGACGGTGTCGTAGAGCCGGGAGGCGCGGGCGATGATGTCGAGATGTCCATTGGTGATGGGGTCGAAGGACCCCGGACAGACTGCGCGACGCAACTGAGACTCCTCGCTCTCCGGGCCATTCATGACTCGGCGGTAACTTCGGCGGCGCGACCGTACCAAAGTGTCGCCTCGCCGTACCGGCGGGCCCTCACGGCCTCGAAACCGTCGGGCCAGGGGGAGACTCCGCCACGGGTGCGCCGTTCCACGGTGACGATCGCGTCGTCATCCAGCCACCCCTGCATGCGGAGTGTGAGCAGGATCTCCCGCAGTTCGCCGTCGCCCATCTCGTAGGGCGGGTCCAGGAACGCCATGTCGAACGGCGTCGCGGGCGCCGGCCCGGCGACGACCTGCTCGGCCCGGCCGGCCCGCACCTCGGCGCCGGGCAACCCGATCATCCGCACGTTCTCCCGGATGGTGCGGGCCGCGACCGGGTCGGACTCGACCAGCAGGACGTGCTCGGCCCCGCGGGACAGCGCCTCCAGGCCGATCGCCCCCGAGCCGCCGTAGAGATCCAGCAGCCTGGCGCCGCTCAGCGTGCCGCGCAGCGCCTCCCAGCTGGAGAACATGCCCTCCTTGGCCCGGTCCGAGGTGGGGCGGGTCCCGTTGCCCGGGGGCACGGCCAGCCGGCGGCCACCGGCGACTCCGGCGATCACGCGGGTCATCTCGTCCTTCACGTCCTCGACATCGTGGGGGAACGGCGCTGTGCGGCGCCGCTCCCCCACGATACGGAGTCACTCCCTGCCGGGCTCCTCCACCGCCCCCACCAGCGCGGTGGACGCGTAGCGGGACCAGGACAGGCAGCCGTCGGGCGGGCAGAACTCCGGGCGCCGCGGGTCGTGCCCCAGCTCCCGCAGTTTGGTGCGGACCGAGTCCGGGGTCCGCCCGAAGCGGGCGGCTATCCGGGCGACGGTCTCGCTGTCGTGGAAGCGCCGCAACAGCTCCTCCTCGTGCTGCGGCACCCAGGGGGCGCCGTGGCCGGGGAACAGCTCCCTGAGCACGTCACGGTCGGGGATGGGCTCCGATACGTCGGCGACGAGCGCGAGGGCGCGCAGCGCCCGGTTGAGCGCGATCCGCAGGGCCGGCACGTCCGCCATGGGCAGCCGCAGGTCGCCTGAGGCGAGGAGGGTGTCGGGGTCGTCCTCACTCCATCCGGAGAGGGTGAGAGAGACGTTGGTGTCGTCGTCGCTGGCGAGCTCGATCCGGAAGACCTTGTCGCCGAGCGGCAGTTCGTTGAGATGACGGAACGACATGCTTTTGCCCCCAAAGGTCCGTCGACGTCCATCGACTTGGACTACGTCCATTCTCTCAGGGACCACTGACAATCGACCTGCTCAGCATGGTCGTTGGGCCTGCTCCCCAGCCCTTGCCTCCGCCCTTGCCCAGCCCTTGCCTCAGCCCTTGCCTCAGCCCTTGTCGAGGTACTCCTCGCGGTCCGCGTCGACCAGGCTCTCCAGGGCGCTGCGCAGGTCCGGGTGGCCGGTCAGCTCGGGGTCCACGGCGACCAGCGCGGTGGCCTCGTCGCGGGCCGCGGCGATGACCTCCTCGTCGTCGATGACGGTCAGCATGCGCAGCGACGAGCGGGTGCCGGACTGGGCCTGGCCGAGGACGTCGCCCTCTCGGCGCTGCTCCAGGTCGATGCGGGACAGCTCGAAGCCGTCCAGGGTCGCCGCGACGGCGGAGAGGCGCTGCCGGGCGGGGCTCGCCTCGTGCGCCTCGGAGACGAGCAGGCAGAGGCCGGGGGCGGCACCCCGGCCGACGCGGCCGCGCAGCTGGTGGAGCTGGGAGACGCCGAAGCGGTCGGCGTCCATGATCACCATCACCGTGGAGTTCGGCACGTTCACCCCGACCTCGATGACCGTGGTCGCCACCAGGACGTCCACCTGGCCGGCGGCGAACCGGCGCATCACGTCGTCCTTGGCGTCCGGCTGCATCCTGCCGTGCAGCACCTCGACCCGCAGCCCGGCCAACGGCCCTGCGGCGAGCTGTTCCGCGATGTCCAGGACGGCCAGCGGGGGGCGGCGCTCCGCGTCGTCCGGCTTCTTCTTCGCGTCCTCCTCGTCGCCGATCCGGGGGCAGACGACGTACGCCTGGTGGCCGTTGGACACCTCCTCCCGCACCCGCTCCCAGGCACGGGCCAGGAAGTGCGGCTTGTCCTGGGCCGGGACGACGTGGGTGGCGATCGGCGAGCGGCCGGCCGGCAGCTGGTCCAGGACGGACGTCTCCAGGTCGCCGAAGACGGTCATCGCGACCGTGCGCGGGATCGGGGTCGCGGTCATCACCAGCAGGTGCGGCGGCTTGGCGGACTTGGCGCGCAACGCGTCGCGCTGCTCGACGCCGAAGCGGTGCTGCTCGTCGACCACGACCAGGCCCAGGTCGAGGAACTTGACCTTGTCCTCGATCAGCGCGTGCGTCCCGATCACGATCCCGGCGTCCCCGCTGACGAGGTCGAGCAGGGCCTGGCGGCGGGCGGGCACCCCCATCGAGCCGGTGAGGAGCACGATCTTGGTGGCGTTCTCGGCGCCGCCGAGCATGCCGCCGCCGGCGAGGTCGCCCATCATCTCGGTGATCGACCGGTGGTGCTGCTGGGCGAGCACTTCGGTGGGCGCGAGCATCGCGGCCTGGCCGCCGGAGTCGACGACGGCGAGCATGGCGCGCAGCGCGACCAGCGTCTTGCCGGAGCCGACCTCGCCCTGGAGGAGGCGGTGCATGGGGTGTTCGGTCGCCAGGTCCGCGAAGATCTCGGCCGAGACCTTCTGCTGGCCCTCGGTGAGGGTGAACGGCAACCGGGTGTCGAACGTGGTCATCAGTCCGTCGGCGTGCGGCACGCGCGGGGTGGCGGGCAACGCGGAGTCGGCCGCCCTGCGGCGCGCCAGCGCCACCTGCAGGACGTAGGCCTCGTCCCACTTCAGGCGGTCCCGCGCCTCGGCGATGTCGGCCTTGGTGCGCGGCCGGTGGATCTTCTCCAGCGCCTCGGAGAGCGGCGCCAGGCCGCGCGCCTCGCGCAGCGCGGCCGGCAGCGGTTCGCCGACGCCCGCCCACCCCGTGCCGCCCATCGAGTCGAGGACCGTCTGCACGGACTGGGCGATCTGCCAGGAGCTGATCTGCTTGCACGCGGGGTAGAGCGGGATCTGCTGGTTGGCGAACGCGGCCGCCACGTCCGACTCGCCGCCCTTCGCGTCCTCCGCGTCGAGCAGCTGGTAGTCCGGGTGCGCGAGCTGGCGGGTGCGGTTGAAGACCGAGACCTTGCCGGAGAACATCCCCCGGCGGCCGGGGATCAGCCGGTGGGCGTGTGCGTGGGCCGCTTTGCTGAAGAACACCAGGGTCAGCGAGCCGCTGCCGTCGGTGACGACGACCTCCAGGCGGACGCCGGTACCGCCGTTGTAGGTCCGCTTGTCGGCCTTGGCGATCTCCGCGACGACGGTGACGTGCTCGTCGAGCGGGAGGTCGGCCAGCCGCGTCAGCTCTCCGCGCTCGGCGTACCGGCGCGGGTAGTGGTGCAGCAGGTCGCCGACGGTGTGCAGGTCGAGGTGGTCGGCGAGCACTTTGGCCGTGCGGCCGCCGACCGACTTCTTCAGGGGTTCGTCGAGGGCAGACATCGGGTCCATCTTTGCGTACGGCAGTGACAGGGCGGGGGTCGGCGCCTGCGGCGGGCCTTTCCCCCGCCCCGTCCCTTCCCGAAACCGGGGGCTCCGCCCTCCGACCCCCGTACGCGGCGCGGGGGGCTGACCAACCTCTGGGGGAAGACGTGTGCGGGGGGCGTGCGGTGACCCGTCTACTCGACGCCGATGAGGAGCGGGCAGGTCTGGTGGCCGCCCTCGTAGACCACCGTGTCCACCGCCAGGTGGCCGGACTGGACGTGGGCCTGGATGCGGTCCGCCAGGTCGGGCGGGGCGGTGGCGCCGAGGACGAGGGTGACCAGCTCGCCGCCCGCGGCGAGCATGCGGTCGAGGACGATCGTGCCGGTCTCGACGAGGTTGCCGCCGATGACGGCGACGTCGCCGTCGATCAGCCCGAGGACGTCGCCCGCCTGGCAGATGCCGGCCATGGTCCACGACCGGTGCTCGGCGACGGCCAGTTCCGCGTAGCGGGTGGCGCCGGCCGCCGAGGTCATGGCGACGACGTCCTCGTCGAAGCGCCGTGCGGGCTCGTGGACGGCGAGTGCGGCGATCCCCTGGACCGCGGAGCGGGTGGGGATCAGGGCGACCCGGACGCCGTCGCCACGGGCCCGGTCGGCGGCGGCGCCCGCGGCGTGCCGCAGTTCCACGTCGTTCGGCAGGAGCACCACCTCGCGGGCGTTCGCGCGGCGGATCGCGGCCGCGATCTCGCCGCTGGCGGGCGGGTCGCCGGGGCGGACGGCGACGACCGTCGCGCCGGCCCGCGCGCAGAGCTCGGCCAGCCCGTCGCCCCGGATGACGGCCACCACGGCCCGCCGCACCCGCTCCGGCGGCCGTCCGCCGTCATCGGCGCCCTCGTGGTGGCGGGAGACCGGGTCGAGCACCACGTGGGTGTCGGCATCGGGCCGCTGCCGGGCCTGGTCGCCGAAGTGGGTGACGCGGATCCGGTAGGGGCGGCCCGCCTCGATGCCGGCCTCGATGGCGGAGCCCGCGTCGTCCACGTGGACGTGGACGTTCCAGAGGCCGTCGCCGCCGACGACCACCAGGGAGTCCCCCAGCGCGTCCAGCCGGGCGCGCAGCGCGGGCAGGGCGGTGTCGGCGGCTTCCAGCAGGTAGACGACCTCGAAGGACGGGCCGCCGGGCACGACGTGCGGGTCGGAGCCGTCCTCGTCGCGGCAGCCGTACGGGACAGGTGCCGCGTGATCGGCGAGCGGCCCCATCGGCACCTCGCCGGAGAGCGCGTCGGCGAGCGCGCCCAGCACGGCCACCAGCCCGCGCCCGCCCGCGTCCACGACGCCGGCCCTGCCCAGCGCGGCGAGCTGCCCGGTGGTGGCGGAAAGCGCGACGCGCGCGCCCTGGTGGGCGGCCCTGGCGACGGACACCAGGCCGCCCCCGTCGCGCTCCGCGGCGGTCGCCGCCTCGGTGGCGACGGTGAGCATCGTGCCCTCGACGGGATGGGCCACCGCCAGGTACGCGGACCCGGCGGCCCGGCGCAGCGCCCGGCGCAGCGACTCCGCGGGGTCCGCGGGATCCCGGTCCCCTGCCCCGGCAGCACCCGCCGCATCGTCCGTGAGCGCTTCCGTCATGCCCCGCAGCAGCTGCGCGAGGATCGTGCCGGAGTTGCCGCGGGCGCCTATCAGGGCGCCATGGGACAGGGCGCGGAAGGCCTGGGCGAGGTCGGGGGCGTGGCCGGAGGCGGCATGGCCGTCGAAGACGGCCTCGACGGACTGGGCGGCGGATTCCATCGTCAGGTACAGATTGGTGCCGGTGTCCCCGTCGGCGACCGGGTACACGTTGATCGCGTCGATCTCCTCGCGGGCCCGGCCCAGCGCCTGGAGGGCCAGTCGGCACCACGCGCGCACCGCGGAAGCGTCGAGCGTGTGCGGCACCAAGTCCTCCTGCGGGTCACCGGAAGCGGAGACTGCTGCAGGTGAGAGTAGCCGTGACAACCGTCACGGCGGCAGTCGCCCCGGGACGGCGGACCCCGCGGCCGTGGTAATTTCGTTGTCCGGGAGTGGCCGTTGTATGCTGCTCCGGTTGTCCGGGAATCTCCCGGGCTTTTCACTGTAAGTGCATCTCGAAGTCTTTGGAGTGACCCGTGGCTGCCAACTGCGACGTCTGCGGCAAGGGGCCGGGCTTCGGCAACGCTATTTCCCACTCGCACCGCCGTACTCCCCGCCGTTGGAATCCCAACATTCAGCGGGTGCGTGCTGTGGTCGGTCGGACGCCGAAGCGCCTCAATGTCTGCACCTCGTGCATCAAGGCCGGCAAGGTCTCGCGCTGACGCGTACACGTCGTAGCAGCGCAGCCTTGCGGCTACTCGAAGCCGGTCCACCTCAGGGTGGGCCGGTTTTCTTGCGTCCGGGGTCGGGTCGGGTCCGCGCTCAGGACTCCTGACGCCGCCGCCAGCCGTGGTCGACCGGGCCGATCCCGCCGCCCAGCGGGAAACCGGCCGTGATGGCGCCGGTGACGTACTCCTTCGCCGCGCCGACCGCTTCCGGCACCGCCAGGCCCAGGGCCAGGTACGAGGCGATGGCGCTCGCCAACGCGCAGCCGGTGCCGTGGGTGTGCCGGTTGTCGCACCGCGCGGCACGGAACCGGTACTCCCGCGAACCGTCGAAGAGCAGGTCCACCGCGTCGCCGTCGAGATGGCCGCCCTTGATCAGGGCCCAGCGCGGCCCGAGCGCCAGCACCGCTTCCGCGGCCTCGCGCATCGCCCCCTCGCCGTCCACGACGACACCCGTCAACTGCCTGACCTCGTCCAGGTTCGGGGTGGCGACGGTCGCCACCGGCAGCAGTTCGGTGCGGACGACCTCCAGGGCCCCGGCCGTCAGCAGGGCGTCCCCGTGCTTGGAGATGCCGACGGGGTCGACGACCACGGGGGCGCCCACGTCCGCCAGCAGAGCGGCCACCTCGGAGGCGACGGCGGCCGAGGAGAGCATGCCGGTCTTGACGGCCTGGACGCCGATGTCATCGACCACGCTGCGGAACTGCGCGCGGACGGCGGCCACGGGCAGTTCCCAGGCCCCCTGGACGCCCAGCGAGTTCTGCGCGGTCACGGCCGTCACCACGCTCATGCCGTGCACGCCGAGCGCCAGCATCGTCTTCAGGTCGGCCTGGATGCCCGCACCGCCGCCGGAATCGGATCCGGCGACGGTCAGCACCCGGGGCGGGGAGGTACGCATGAGGGCGAACCTAGTTCCCGGCGTTCCCGGCGCTCTGCGCCGAGGTGTCGCCGAAGTGGTCCCAGCCGCCGGCCTGATCCCAGGCGGCGCCGTCCACGGTGACGTGCGGGAGGCCGGTGGCCTTGAGCGCCTCGCCGATCACGCGCCAGCGGGCCGGGAGCTTCACGTCGGGCGGGAAGGCCGCGACGATCGCGTGGTCCTCCCCCCCGGTCAGCACCCAGTGCAGCGGATCCACGCCGACCGCCTGGCCGATGTCGGACATCTGGGCGGGCACGTCGATGTCCGCGGACTTCAGGTCGATCACCACACCGCTCGCCGTGGCGATGTGTCCGAGGTCGGCCACCAGTCCGTCGCTGACGTCCGTCATCGCGGTGGCGCCGAGCTCGGCCGCCGCGGGGCCCGCGTGGTACGGCGGCTCGGGCCGCCGGTGCGCCTCGACGAACGCGCGCGGCGAGCGGAAGCCGCGGGAGAGCACCGCCAGGCCGGCCGCCGACCAACCCAGCCAGCCGGTCACCGCGATGACGTCGCCGGGCCGGGCACCGGAGCGGGTGACCGGCTCGCGGTTGCGGAGGTCGCCGAGCGCGGTGACCGCGACCGTGATCGTGTCGCCGCGCACCACGTCGCCGCCGACCACGGCGGCGCCGGCCACCTGGCACTCGTCGCGGATGCCGTCCATCAGCTCGATCGGCCAGGTGGCCGGCAACTCCGCCGGCACGACCAGCGCCAGCAGGACCGCGGTGGGCACCGCCCCCATCGCGGCGATGTCCGCGAGGTTCTGCGCCGCGGCCTTGCGGCCCACGTCGTAGGCGGTGGACCAGTCGCGCCGGAAGTGCCGCCCTTCGAGCAGCACATCGGTGGTGGCGACCACCCGGCGGTCCGGCGCGGCCACCACCGCCGCGTCGTCCCCAGGCCCCAGGCGTACATTGGGAGTGGTCGTGAGCCGGGAGGTCAACTCCCTGATCAACCCGAACTCCCCCAACTCGCCCACGGTCCCCTTCATCTGTTTGTCCCTTTCACGTCGTCATTCCCCTGGAGATTCCGCTCAAAGCGAGTGCTCGGTGCCGCGCGGGTCTCCCCGCGCCGTGCGGCGACGCGATAACGTGGCGTCCCCCTCCCACATGATCCTTGAAGCCCCACATGATCCTCGAAGCCGCCCTGGAGGTTCCGTGGTACAGGCGTACATCTTGATCCAGACCGAGGTTGGGAAGGCCTCGGCAGTAGCGGAGACGATTGCGAAGATCTCCGGTGTCATTCAGGCCGAAGACGTCACCGGTCCCTACGACGTCATCGTCCGGGCCCAGGCGGACACGGTCGACGACCTGGGCCGCATGGTGGTCGCGAAGGTACAGCAGGTGGACGGGATCACCCGTACTCTGACCTGTCCCGTCGTCCATCTGTAGCCCCCGACTATGCTCGTCCGGTGATAGCTTTTCGCCGGTTCGCGCTGATTTCCGTTGCCGCCGTCGCGTGCTTGTCCGCGGCGGCGGTCTTCGTTTCCGCAGCCGGTCCGGCCGAGCAGACGCCGGTACCGGCTCCGGACGCGCAAGCCGCCGTCTACTGCCGTGCGCTGCACCGGGATCTGCCGCACTCGGTCAATGGACTCGGCGTGCATGATCTCAGGCCCGCGTCCGACTTCACCGCAGGGTGGGGAAATCCGGCGATCGTGCTGCGCTGCGGGGTGCCGAGGCCGGCCGAGATGAGCGACGCGAGCGCGGACTCGGTGGAGGTGGACGGCGTCGGCTGGCTGATCCAGGCCCAGGGCGACGGCAGCTTCAAGCTCACCACGACGCTGCGCAGGGCGTACGTCGAGGTGACCCTCCCCAAGAAGTACGCCGGCGACGTCGGCCCCCTGACCGACCTCGCCGGCGCCGTCAAGAAGACGATCCCGAACGAGCTGTAGGCCCTTCCGGCGGATCATGGATGGTCCGGGCCGCCGCCTCGGCCACCGGACGACCGGTGCCGCGGCGGCGGGCGGGAGCGGAAGTCCGACGCGCGATCCGCCGCAAGGGCTTCAGCGAAGCCCGGTCCGGCGCCGCAGGGCGGCCTGGATCAGCTTGTCCACCAGCTCGGGGTAGCCGACGCCGCTCTCCTGCCACATGCGCGGGTACATGGAGATGGGCGTGAAGCCGGGCATCGTGTTGATCTCGTTGATGACGAACTCTCCGCTGTCGAGCAGGAAGAAGTCCGCGCGGACCAGGCCCTCGCAGGAGACCGAGTCGAAGGCCGCGACGGCGAGCCGCTGCACCTCGGCGGTCTGCTCGGGGGTGAGCGGCGCCGGCACGATGCCCTCGGCCGAGTCGATGTACTTGGCCTCGAAGTCGTAGAAGTCGTGGGCGGTGACCGGCGGGATCTCGGCGGGGAGGCTGGCGCGCGGGCCGTCCTCGAACTCCAGGACGCCGCACTCGATCTCCCGGCCGCGCAGCAGCGACTCGATGATGACCTTCGGGTCGTGCCGCCGGGCCTCCTCGATCGCCTCATCGAGACCGGACGCGTCCTCGACCTTGCTGATCCCCATCGACGAGCCGGCACGGGCGGGCTTGACGAAGAGCGGCCAGCCGTGGTCCGCGGCGAACTCCACGACGCCGCGGCGCGCGGCTTCCCGGTCGTTCTCCCAGTCGCGCGGCCGGATCACCAGGTACGGCCCGACGGGCAGGCCGAAGGAGATGAAGACCCGCTTCATGTACTCCTTGTCCATGCCGACGGCCGAGGCGAGGACGCCGGCGCCCACGTAGGGCACGCCGGACAGCTCCAGCAGGCCCTGCAGGGTGCCGTCCTCGCCGTACGGGCCGTGCAGCACGGGGAAGACGACGTCGACGTCGCCGAGTGCCTTGGGCACGAGTCCCGGCTCGCTGTAGACGACCTCGCGGTTGGCGGGGTCGACCGGGAGCACGACGGTGCCGTCATGGTCGGTGACCTGCTCCACGGTCGGCATCCGGCGGTCGGTGATCGCCATCCGGTCCGGGTCGTCGCTGGTCAGCGCCCAGCGGCCGTCGGTCGTGATCCCGATGGGGAGGACGTCGTACTTCGACCGGTCGATGGCCCGCAGCACGCTGGCGGCGGTGACCACCGAGACCCCGTGCTCGGAGCTGCGCCCGCCGAAGACGAGCGCTACCCGGGGCTTGCGGCCCGGCTGGTCGGAGGGCTGGGAGGAAGGCAGATTGCTCATGGTTCGTTGACCCTACCGCTCGGATTTCGCGGAGCGGGACATCAGCTCCTTGACGGCCACGACCGGCGGCTTCCCGTTGTGCACGATGTCCACGACGGTGTCCGTGATCGGCATGTCGACACCGTGCCTGCGCCCCAGATCGGCCACCGACTCGCAGGACTTCACACCCTCGGCAGTCTGCCGGGTGACCGCGATGGTCTCCGCGAGCGACATGCCGCGGCCGAGGTTGGTGCCGAAGGTGTGGTTGCGGGAGAGCGGCGAGGAGCACGTGGCGACCAGATCGCCCATGCCCGCCAGGCCCGCGAAGGTGTGCGCGTCGGCCCCCATGGCCAGGCCCAGCCGGGTCGTCTCGGCCAGCCCACGGGTGATCAGCGAGGCCTTGGTGTTGTCGCCGAGCCCCATGCCGTCGGCGATGCCGACGGCGAGCGCGATGACGTTCTTGACCGCTCCGCCGAGTTCGCAGCCGACCACGTCGGTGATCGTGTACGGGCGGAAGTACGCGGTGTGGCACGCGGCCTGGAACCGCTGGGCCACCGACTCGTCGCGGCAGGCGACCACGGACGCGGCGGGCTGCCGGGCGGCGATCTCCTTGGCCAGGTTGGGGCCGGAGAGCACGGCGACGCGCTCGGGGCCCGCCTTGGCCACCTCTTCGACGACCTCGCTCATCAGCTTGGCGGTGCCGAGTTCGACGCCCTTCATCAGGCTCACCAGGACCGCGTCGGGACGCAGCAGGGGCGCCCACTCGGCGAGGTTGCCGCGCAGCGTCTGCGACGGGACGGCCAGGACGACGAACTCGGCGTCCCTGGCGGCCTCGGCCGGGTCGGTGGTGGCCCGTACGGATTCGGGCAGCGCGATTCCCGGCAGGTAGTCCGGGTTCGTGTGGGTGGCGTTGACCGCTTCCACCAGCTCCGGCCGGCGGCCCCACAGCGAGACGTCACATCCGGCGTCGGCGAGCACCATCGCGAAGGCGGTGCCCCAGGAGCCTGTTCCGTACACCGCGCAGCGCGTTGACACTTACGCCTCCTCCTGCTGGTCCGTCGGGTTCTTCACGGGCCGCGGCGCGGGCATCCGCGGGGTGCTTCCGGACGGCGCGGCCTTCGCCGGGTTCGCGACCGTTGTCGGGTTCACGGTCTTCGCCGGGTGCGCGACCGTTGTCGGGTTCGCGGCCTGCTCCGCCCTGTCCGCCGCCTTGTCCGCCCGGCGGGCGCGGGCCGCCTTGCGCGGGTCGTAGACCTCCTTGGGCGCGACCTCCCCGCGGATCCCGGCGAGGAGCTCGGTGATCTCCATCATGATCACGTCGGTGACCTCGCGCAGCACCTCGGCGGTCGGCTCCCGCCCGTAGAACCGCGACAGGTCGACGGGCGGACCCGCCACGACCCGCAGGGTCTTGCGGGGGAAGAGGGAGAACTTGTTCTCCTTCGCGTACGGCGGCATCGCCTCGTTGGCGCCCCATTGCGCGATCGGGATCACCGGCGCTTCGGTGAGCAGCGCCACCCGGGCGGCACCGGTCTTTCCGATCATCGGCCACTGGTCGGGGTCGCGGGTCAGCGTGCCTTCCGGATAGAAGGCGACGCATTCGCCGGAGTTGATCGCGGCGACGGCGGCGCGGAACGCGTTGGCGGCGTCCGTGGACTCCCGGTAGACCGGAATCTGACCTGTTCCGCGCAGCATCATGCCGACAAAGAAGATCTTGAAGAGGCCGGCCTTCGCGAGCAGGCGCGGAACGCGTCCGGTGTTGTACTGGAAATGGCCGTACGACAGCGGGTCGAGGAAAGAGTTGTGGTTGACGGCGGTGATGAATCCACCGTCGGCCGGAATGTGCTCCATTCCGTGCCAATCCCGCTTGAAGAAGAGAAGAAGCGGCGGTTTCGCGATGGCGGCAGCGAGCCGGTACCAGAAGCCGATTCTGCGGCGGGACACCAGAACTTCCTCCTCATTGCGCGGGGGCCGCACCAGTGCAGCCGCACAAGTGTCGCCGGTACGCACACCGTAACGCCAGGGTGGCCGGGCCGAGGGGCGCGCCCCCGGGCTTCGACGGGAACGGCGCGGCGGGGGCGTGACCGCCGGATCGGCGGGTCACCGCACAATGGGTCGGTGCCCGTACCCGTCATGTGGTCCCTCGTCGTACCGCTGAAGCCGCTCGCCGTGGCCAAGAGCCGGCTGGCGCCGGCGGCGGGGACCGTGCGGCCGGGGCTGGCGCTGGCGTTCGCCCAGGACACCGTGGCCGCCGTGCTGGCGTGCGCGCAGGTGAGGAGCGTCACCGTCGTCACCGACGATCCGGTGGCGGCGGCGGAACTGACCGCCCTGGGGGCGCGGGTCGTGCCGGACGCCCCGGCGGCCGGGCTCAACGCGGCGCTCGCCTACGGCGGACACCTCATCCGGTCCGCCATCCCCGATGCGGCCGTAGCGGCCCTGAACGCCGATCTCCCGGCACTGCGGCCTCTGGAGCTCTCCGCGGTGCTCAACCATGCCGCGCGGGCTCCAGGGAGGGCTTTCCTGGCCGACGCGGCCGCGATCGGCACCACGCTGCTCACCGCGCCGCCCGGCCACGACCTGGCACCGGCGTTCGGCGGCGCCTCCCGGGCCCGGCACCGGGCGTCCGGCGCCCGGGAGATCACGCTGCCGGGGGTGGACTCCGTGCGGCAGGACGTCGACACCCCCGCCGACCTGCGGGTGGCACTCGCCCTGGGCGTCGGACCGCGGACCGCGGACATCGCCACCGGGCTGCTCATCCCCGACTGAGCGGCGTCGCGTCGGCGCTGGGACACGACCCGGCGGTGTCCTGGTGGCGGCGGTATTCACTAGGCTGCCGGTCATGCAGGCGACCGCGTACACATACGACCCCGGGACACGAGCCGGCAGCGTGCTGCTCGACGACGGGACTCCGCTGCCGTTCGACGCCGCCGCCTTCGACGCGGGGGGCCTGCGGCTGCTGCGGCCGGGGCAGCGGGTGCGGATCCGCACCGAGGGCGCCGGCGACGACCGCCGGGTGGTCTTCCTGACACTGCAGACGTTCGCCGATCCCCAGGCGCCGCAGGGGTAACGGCGGCGTGGGAGCCGCGGAACGGCCGGAAACCGGCGCGGGCCGGGCTCCCTGTCGGGGAGCCCGGCCCGTCGCGGCCTGCGGTGGTGACTACTTTGTCGCGGTCCGCTTCGCAGCGATCTTGCGCGCGGCACTCTTCTTGGCCGGGGCCTTCTTCGCCGTGGCCTTCTTGGCCGGGGCGGACTTCTTGGCCGCGGCCTTCTTGGCGGTGGCGGCCTTCTTGGCCGGGGTCGCCTTCTTGGCGGCGGCGCTGCCGGTGGCCGTGGTCTTCTTCGCCGCAGACGTCTTCTTGGCGGTGGTGGTCGTCTTCTTGGCGGGAGCGCTGGTGGTCTTCTTGGCGGTCACGGCCTTCTTCGCCGCGGTCGCCTTCTTCGCCGTGGCCTTCTTGGCCGCGGCCTTGGCGGTGGTGCGGGTGGAAGCCCCGCCACTCAGGCTGCCCTTGGGCGCCTTCTTCACCGCGACATCGTTCTTCGGGAGCTTCTTGGAGCCGCTGACCAGGTCCTTGAAGCCCTGACCCGCGCGGAAGCGCGGTACCGAGGTCTTCTTGACCCGGACCCGCTCCCCGGTCTGGGGGTTGCGGGCATAGCGGGCGGGACGGTCGACCTTCTCGAACGAACCGAATCCGGTGACCGAGACCCGGTCGCCGGAGACGACCGCGCGGACGATCGCGTCGAGAACCGCGTCAACCGCGTCCGCGGCGGCCTGGCGGCCGCCTACCTTGTCGGCAATCGCTTCTACGAGCTGCGCCTTGTTCACGTCTTCCCCTTCGGAAACTTGCCCGGCGAATGAGTACGGGCTTTTTCGCACGTTAGGCGGATATATACCGCAAATCAAATACGAAACGGGCGAATCACCCTTGTGCCGCAACGAACTCGGCTCTCAGACAGTTCCTTGATCAAGAAATCCGCCCTGGTCGAGCTCCCGCAGGAAGACGTCCAGACGCCGTGCCGCACCCGCGAGATCGTGCTTGGCCGCGGCGGTCACGGCGAGGAGTCTCCGGTTCAACTCCAGCCTTGTGTCATCGGGTAGTTGGAGATTCGCGACGCGCGCGTGCGCCTCCTTCAGCCGGGCGGCGAGGACCCCGTAGAGCTCGAGTTGGGCGTCGGGTTCCATGTACCGATTGTGCCATCTGCGGTGAGTTGTCGCGCGTGGCGGGGCCAATGTCTCACGCGACAGGGCCAATACGGTGGTGCGGACATGCCGAAGCGCCCTCCGCGGACGGCGGAAGGCGCTTCGAAATCCGGCCGGATGCCCTGGGGGGACCGTCAGACCTGCACGGTGCTCGGCTTGTGCGCCGGGCGGGAGCGCTCATAGGTGGTGATGTCCGCCTCGTTGGCGAGGGTCAGGCTGATGTCGTCCAGCCCTTCCAGCAGCCGCCAGCGGGCGTTGTCGTCGAGTTCGAACGCGGCTGCAACCGTAACTCCGTCGCGTCCCTCCGCCCGGACCTCGCGGGCGACCAGGTCGACCGTGACCTCGACGGTCGGGTCGGCCTCGGTCAGCTTCCACAGCTGCTCGACGGTCTCCTGCGGCAGCACGACCGTGAGCAGGCCGTTCTTGAGCGAGTTGCCCCGGAAGATGTCCGCGAAGCGAGACGAGACGACGGCCTTGAAGCCGTAGTTCTGCAGGGCCCACACGGCGTGCTCGCGGGACGAGCCGGTGCCGAAGTCGGGGCCGGCCAGCAGAACGGTCGCCCCGGCGCGCTCGGGCTGGTTGAGGACGAATGACCCGTCCTTGCGCCAGGCCTCGAAGAGCCCGTCCTCGAAGCCGTTGCGGGTGACCTTCTTCAGCCAGTGGGCCGGGATGATCTGGTCGGTGTCGACGTTGCCGCGGCGCAGCGGGACGGCCCGGCCGGTGTGTGTGGTGAAAGCTTCCATCGGTATCAGGCCTCCACGGCGGTACGGGCGTCGGCGTCGGTCAGGTCCGCGGGCGAAGCGAGGTGCCCGAGTACCGCCGTGGCGGCGGCGACCTGCGGCGATACCAGGTGCGTACGGCCGCCCTTGCCCTGCCGTCCTTCGAAGTTGCGGTTGGAGGTGGACGCGGAGCGCTCACCAGGGGCGAGTTGGTCGGGGTTCATGCCCAGGCACATCGAGCACCCGGCATGGCGCCATTCGGCACCGGAGGCGGTGAAGACCTTGTCCAGCCCCTCGGCGACGGCCTGCAGGGCGACGCGGACCGAGCCGGGGACGACCAGCATGCGGACGCCGTCGGCCACCTGACGGCCCTCGACGATGGACGCCGCGGCCCGCAGGTCCTCGATCCGGCCGTTGGTGCAGGAGCCGACGAAGACGGTGTCCACCTTGACCTCGCGCAGCGGCTGCCCCGCGTGAAGTCCCATGTACTCCAGGGCCTTCTCGGCGGCCAGGCGGTCGCTGGGGTCGTCGAACGAGGCCGGGTCCGGCACCGAGGCGCTCAGCGGGGCGCCCTGGGCGGGGTTGGTGCCCCAGGTGACGAACGGGGCCAGTGAGGCGCCGTCGATGCGGACCTCGTGGTCGAAGACCGCGTCGTCATCGGTGCGCAGGGTCTGCCAGTACTCGACGGCGGCGTCCCAGTCGGCACCCGAGGGCGCGTGGTCACGGCCCTGGAGATAGTCGAACGTGGTGCGGTCGGGGGCGATCATGCCGGCCCGCGCGCCCGCCTCGATCGACATGTTGCAGACGGTCATCCGGGCTTCCATCGACAGCTTCTCGATGGCCGGGCCGCGGTACTCGATGACATAGCCCTGGCCGCCGCCGGTGCCGATCTTCGCGATGACGGCGAGGATCAGGTCCTTGGCGGTGACGTCGGCGGGCAGCTCGCCGTCGACGGTGATCGCCATGGTCTTGGGGCGGGCCAGCGGCAGGGTCTGGGTGGCCAGGACGTGCTCGACCTGGCTGGTGCCGATACCGAACGCGAGCGCGCCGAAGGCGCCGTGCGTGGAGGTGTGGCTGTCGCCGCACACCACGGTGGTGCCGGGCTGGGTCAGGCCCAGCTGCGGTCCCACCACGTGGACGACGCCCTGCTCGACGTCGCCCAGCGGGTGCAGCCGGACGCCGAACTCCGCGCAGTTCTTGCGCAGCGTCTCCAGCTGGGTCCGGGAGACCGGGTCGGCGATCGGCTTGTCGATGTCGAGAGTCGGGGTGTTGTGGTCCTCGGTGGCGATGGTGAGATCGGTCCGCCGCACCTGGCGCCCGTTCAACCGCAGACCGTCGAAGGCCTGGGGACTGGTCACCTCGTGCAGCAGGTGCAGATCGATGTAGAGCAGGTCGGGCTCGCCCTCGGCGCGCCGGACGACGTGGTCGTCCCAGACCTTTTCCGCGAGTGTCCTACCCATCGCTGTCCCTCCGACCGGCGTCGCTGCCGGCCAACTCGTCTGTTGAGGACATCGTCCGATCCCCTCGTTCCGGACGGCGTCCCTGCCGTGCCCCCCAGCCTGACGGCTTCGCTGGAAAATTGAACTTGCGTTTCACAGTGTGAGACGCGAATATCGTCTCATGGACAACTCTAGCGGCGTCGGCGTTCTCGACAAGGCGGCTCTGGTGCTCAGCGCGCTGGAGTCCGGCCCGGCCACCCTGGCCGGGCTCGTCGGAGCCACGGGCCTCGCCCGCCCCACCGCGCACCGCCTCGCGGTCGCGCTCGAACACCACCGGCTGGTCGCCCGCGACATGCAGGGCCGCTTCATCCTGGGCCCCCGGCTCTCCGAGCTCGCCGCCGCGGCGGGCGAGGACCGGCTGCTCGCCACGGCGGGACCGGTCCTGACCCACCTGCGGGACGTGACCGGCGAGAGCGCCCAGCTCTACCGGCGCCAGGGCGACATGCGGATCTGCGTGGCCGCCGCGGAACGGCTGTCCGGACTGCGGGACACCGTGCCGGTCGGCTCGACGCTGCCCATGAAGGCGGGCTCCGCCGCCCAGGTCCTGATGGCGTGGGAAGAGCCGGAGCGGCTGCACCGCGGCCTCCAGGGCGCCCGCTTCACGGCCACCGCGCTCTCCGGCGTGCGCCGCCGCGGCTGGGCCCAGTCCATCGGCGAGCGGGAGCCGGGCGTCGCCTCGGTCTCGGCGCCGGTGCGCGGGCCCTCGAACCGAGTGGTCGCCGCCGTCTCGGTCTCGGGACCGATCGAGCGGCTGACCCGGCACCCGGGCCGGATGCACGCCCAGGCCGTCATCGACGCCGCCGGCCGGCTCTCGGAGGCCCTGCGCCGCAACGGCTGAGTCCGCAACCCACCGAGGAGCCTGACGCGAGGGCCGACGCCGCCCCTCGCAGCGGGCTCCACCACCCGAAACACCTGAAACACGGGCGCGCCGGCGCCGGGGGCTCCGTCCACAGCCCCCGGCGCCGGCGCGCCGCACTCGTTTCCGCCGCCGTCAGCCCGCCCGGTACGCGAGGCGGGCCTTCGCGCTCTCGCCGCGGCGGCCGACCGGCACGACGCCCGCGGCCTCGCCCAGGCCGTACGCCGGCATGTCGACGTAGATCGACTCGTAGCCGCCCGCGGGCACGACATACGTCTCGTGGAAGATGCCGACCCTGCCCTTCCCCGCCCGCGCCCGCCGGTTGAAGGCCGTCCACGCCGGACGGTGCTCGGCATCCGGCGCCGCGGCGTAGGCGAGCAGCTTCTCGCGCGACTCCCAGTACTGGATCACCTCGAAGACCCGGGGCATCCCCGGCCGGAGCCGGAAGCCCAGCAGCCCGCTGTCCTTCTCCCGCGACAGCTCCTTCAGCATGCGCGGCATTGCCGTGAAGACCGGCCACCAGCTGCGCAGCGCCCAGAAGTTGTTGATCCGCATCCCGATGACGAAGACGACCAGGTCGCCCTCCGCCGCGGCGGTGACCCGGCCTTCGATCAGTTCGGCGCCCATGACGGCTCCCCCGTTGTCGATGTGTTGGATAGCCAAGCTATCCTGATTGGATAGTGACACTCTCCAATGAAGGGCGCAAGAGGATGCGGCTCGCGGAACTGAGCGATCGCAGCGGAGTCCCGGCCGCCACGATCAAGTACTACCTGCGCGAGCGCCTGCTGCCGGCCGGCCGCCGGATCACCGCCACCCAGGCGGAGTACGGCGACGAGCACCTGCGCCGGCTGCGTCTGGTGCGGGCGCTGATCCAGGTCGGGAAGATGCCGGTGGCCACCGCGCGCCAGGTGCTGGCTGCGGTGGAGGACGAGTCGCTGGACCAGAACGTCCGGCTGGGTGCGGCCGTCTGGGCGCTGCCACGGGGGCCCGAGCCGGCGGAGGACGATCCGGCGACCGCGGTCGCCCGCCGCGAGGTGGAACGGCTCATGCGGCGCCTCGACTGGTGCTGGAGCCTGGAGGCGGGCGACGCCTCACCCGCCTGGGGGACGCTGGTCGCGGCGGTGGCCGCACTGGCCCGGCTCGGATACCCCTCCGAAGCCGACGACTTGGCGCCGTACGCGCGCGCCGCGGCCCAACTCGCCGTCACCGACCTGGATCTCATCGAGCGGTTCCGCACCCCCCTGGAACAGGTCGAGGCGGCGGTGGCGCTCACCGTGCTCTACGAGCCGGTGCTGCTGAGCCTGCGGCGGCTGGCGCAGGCCGAGGAGTCCAACCGCCGCTTCGGCACGGAGGGTTGAGCGCCGGCCCGGCCGAGCAGCCGGGCATGACGAAAGAGGCCCTCCGCCGGAGCGGAGGGCCTCTTTCGATACGTACCCCCGACCGGATTCGAACCGGCGCTACTGCCGTGAGAGGGCAGCGTGCTAGGCCGCTACACAACGGGGGCTCGCACTTGCTTCACATACGATACTGCGCTGGGGTACCAGGACTCGAACCTAGACTAAGGGAACCAGAAACCCTCGTGCTGCCAATTACACCATACCCCATGGTGTGTCAAGTACCCCCGACCGGATTCGAACCGGCGCTACTGCCGTGAGAGGGCAGCGTGCTAGGCCGCTACACAACGGGGGCCCTAGCGATCCTGCATCGTCACGGCCAGGTGCGACCTGAAGGCGACGGAGAGAAGGATCTGTACCCCCGACCGGATTCGAACCGGCGCTACTGCCGTGAGAGGGCAGCGTGCTAGGCCGCTACACAACGGGGGCTCGCACTTGCTTTGTACTGCGCTGGGGTACCAGGACTCGAACCTAGAATAAGGGAACCAGAAACCCTCGTGTTGCCAATTACACCATACCCCACCAAAACACAACCCCCGGTCCGGGGGTTTGTTTGATGTTGCGCTTCCGGCCTGGCCTTTCGGCCCGGTTGGGCGGCGCAGGAAGAACATTACCCGATGGGGGACGGGGCTCCAAAACCGGTATTCGCGGCCAGCAGCGCGGGGAGCTCCGCCAGTCCGATGATCCTTCGCAGGTCCGGCGGGATACCGGGGCCGGCGGCGGTGCCCCGGCGGTCCAGCCAGATGCCGAAGAGGCCCGCCTCGTCCGCCCCCCGGGCATCGATCTCGGGCTGGTCGCCGACGTACGCGACCTCGGCGGGCGGCAGCCCCAGCGCCTCGCAGCCCGCCAGGAACGCCTCGGCGGCGGGCTTGCTCACGCCCAGCTCCGCGGCGCAGAGCAGCACCTCGAAATGGTCCCGCAGCCCCAGTCTGCGCAGTTTGCGCTCCTGGTGGACGCTGCTGGAGTTGGACAGGATGCCCTGCCGATACCCGGGAGCCAGCGCCACCACGGCGGGCGTGGCGTCCGGGAACAGGGCCCAGGAGGCCTCGTAGTGGGTGATGTAGCGGGCAAACCAGGCGGAGGCCTCCGCGTCGCTCAGCGGCTCGCCCAGGAACTCGCGCACGCGGTCGCGGCGCTGGCCCTCGTAGTCGGTGGCGCCGTCCGCGAACCGCTGCCAGTGGCGCGCGGTGATGAGCTGCCAACGGCCGAGGGCCTGGTCGGCGGATTCGGATCCACCGGCCAGGCCCTCGGCCGTCACGTGTCGCACGAAGCCCTGTCCGTCGGCCGTCGTGAAGTCGAACAGGGTGTCGTCTACATCCCAAAGGACAGCGCGGATCGGCATACCGTCCAGCCTAGGGTTGAAACAGCCTCAAGGGTGTTGCGAAGGGAGCGCCGTTCGCCCGTTAGGGCCAGGCGGGACTTTCGCAACACCCTTCAGGCGCCGAGCTTCGCCAGCGCGGCGTCCACGCGGGCCAGGGTCCGGTCCTTGCCGAGGATCTGCAGGGACTCGAAGAGCGGCAGGCCGACCGTGCGGCCGGTGACCGCGACGCGGACCGGGGCCTGGGCCTTGCCGAGCTTCAGGCCGTGCTCCTCGCCCGCCGCCAGCACCGCGCCCTTCAGCGACTCCGGGTCGGACCAGTCGGCGTCGGCCAGCTTGGCGCGGGCGGTGCGCAGCAGGGCGTCGGAGCCCTCCTTCATCGCCTTCTGCCAGGACGCCTCGTCCTCGACCGGCTGGTCCAGGAAGAGGAAGTCGACGTTGGCCGTGATGTCCGACAGGACCTGGAGGCGGGTCTGGGCGTACGGGGCGATCGCCTCCCAGGCGGCCTGGTCGAAGGACTCGGGGGCCCAGTTGGCGTGCGGGGCCTTCAGCCACGGGGTGCAGGCCTCGGTGAAGGCCTTCACGTCCAGCCGGCGGATGTGGTCGGCGTTGATCGCCTCGGCCTTCTTCAGGTCGAAGCGCGCCGGGTTGGCGTTGACGGCCCCGATGTCGAAGGCCGCGACCATCTCGTCCATCGAGAAGACGTCCTGGTCGGCCGAGAGCGACCAACCGAGCAGCGACAGGTAGTTGAGCAGGCCCTCGGGCAGGAAGCCGCGCTCGCGGTACAGGTTGAGCGAGGCCTCCGGGTCGCGCTTGGAGAGCTTCTTGTTGCCCTCCCCCATGACGTACGGGAGGTGGCCGAAGGCCGGGGTGGTGCCGTTGCCGACGCCGATCTCGGCGAGCGCGCCGTACAGCGCGACCTGCCGCGGGGTGGAGGACAGCAGGTCCTCGCCTCGCAGCACGTGCGTGATCTCCATCAGCGCGTCGTCGATTGGGTTGACCAGCGTGTAGAGCGGCGCGCCGTTGGCCCGGACGATGCCGAAGTCGGGCACGTTCTCCGGGGTGAAGGTCAGCTCACCGCGCACCAGGTCGGTGAAGGTGATCGGCGCGTCCGGCATCCGGAAGCGGACGATCGAGGTGCGACCCTCGCCCTCGTAGGCCGCGATCTGCTCCGCGCTCAGGTCACGGCAGTGGCCGTCGTAGCCCGAGGGGCGGCCGGCGGCGCGGGCGGCGTCGCGGCGGGCGTCCAGCTCGGGCGTGGTGCAGTAGCACTGGTAGGCGTGGCCCGCGTCCTGGAGCTTCTTCGCGACGTCCGCGTAGAGGTCCATCCGCTCGGACTGCCGGTAGGGGGCGTGCGGGCCGCCGACCTCGGGGCCCTCGTCCCAGTCGAAGCCGAGCCAGCGCATCGAGTCGAGCAGCAGCCGGTAGGACTCCTCGGAGTCCCGGGCCGCGTCGGTGTCCTCGATGCGGAAGACCAGGGTGCCCTGGTGGTGCCGGGCGAACGCCCAGTTGAACAGGGCCGTGCGGACCAGGCCCACGTGCGGGTTACCGGTCGGCGAGGGACAGAAACGGACGCGTACGGGGGATGCGCTAGCCACGCTTGATCACCTTGTTGGTGAGAGTGCCGATGCCTTCGATGGAGACGGCGACCTCGTCGCCGACGTTGAGCGGTCCGACGCCTGCCGGGGTGCCGGTGAGGATGACGTCGCCCGGGAGCAGGGTCATCGCCTCGGTGATGTGCACGATCAGGTCCTCGATCGAGCGAACCATCTGGCTGGTCCGGCCCGCCTGGCGCAGTTCGCCGTTGACCGTGGCCGTGATGGCGAGGTCCGAGGGGTCCAGATCGGTCTCGATCCAGGGGCCGAGGGGGCAAGCGGAGTCGAAGCCCTTGGCGCGGGCCCACTGGCCCTCGGCGCGCTGCGCGTCGCGTGCGGTGACGTCGTTGGCGCAGGTGTAGCCGAGGATGACGTCCTTGACGCGTTCGCGCGGGACCTCGCGGCACAGCCGGCTGATCACGACGGCCAGCTCCGCCTCGTAGTGCACCTCGTTCGAGAACGAGGGGTACACGATCGGGTCACCCGATCCGACCACGGAAGTGGACGGCTTGAAGAACGCGACCGGGACCGCGGGGACCTCGTTGCCCAGTTCCGCGGCGTGTTCGGCGTAGTTGCGGCCGATGGCCACGACCTTGTTGGGGAGCACCGGCGGAAGGAGCCGGACCTTGCTCAGCGGCACCTTGGTGCCGGAGAGCTCGAACTCGGCGAACGGGATGCCCTTGATGATGTCGAGGACGAGGCCGTCGGGGACGGTCGGGTCGCCCTCGACCGCGCCGAAGGCGACATTGCCGTCGATGGAGAACCTGGCGATGCGCACGGGAAGCTGCTGCCCCTCACTGGCCGAAGACTGGATTGGTCCAGGTTAACGTGAGGCCCCGGCACTCCCGGCTGATTTCGCCCGCGGCCCGGGTCAGGCGCTGGGCGCGTCCACGAGGATCGTGCGGCGCGGGTTGGCCGTCTGCTGCGGCAGCACGTCGCCGATGATGTCCTCGGCCGCGATCACGGGCGTCTGCAGTTCCTCGGCGTCCTTGAGGTGCACGAGGGTGGTGCGGCGCGGGTTGGCGATCGGGCGGAACAGCATGGTGGTCTTCATGGGGTGTCTGGGCCTCAGGGGGTCGGGGCGCCGGTCGGGGCGCGTGGGTCTGCGGATTCACCTGCATGCACTGGTTTACACAACGCTGCCGTGCGTAAAGATCCAGGCTAGTGGCGACAGTTCCCCGTTTCTCATGGCCCAGGCAACGATCGTGCTGTGATTTTCCTCACGAACTACCCGACATTCAGCGCGAATCGGACAGGCCCCAAGGGTGCACCAAGCGGACATCACGGTAGTTAACGGACCTTACTGTGCACCCCGGCGGCACCCCGCAAGCAGCAGGACGACCTGCCCGGAGCGCCCCCAGGTGCCCAAAAGTTCCAGAATCGCGGGTTTCTCCGAAACGGACCTGTACCCTCCGTGGCCGGACCGGCGCATTGAGTCACTCATTCCATTGACTGGGCTGCGGGCCTTGTTGGAGATCCTGCACTGTGCTGGAATTCCCCGGACCGCCACATCAATCGAAGCCAGCGCGTCAGGGGGCGCGTACGAGCATCGAGTGGCGGTGAAGGGCATCGTCGGTCATCCCTACTCCGGGATCACCGGGGCCCCCATGACTCGACACCGTCCCGCCGCACGTGCGGGGGACGCCTGGTCCAGAGGTTGCGACGCTAGTGCAGGGACGTTTCAAGAGGGACAGCGGCGCTGCGGGTGACCCGGAGCAGCCCGGCGGAGCCGACAGCGGTCCGTCGCCGCAGCGATCCGACGACGCCGTGAACACCGCGGCCGCCGGACGCTCAAGCACGCACAGCGGCATCGACGCCGGCCGGATCACGGGCGGTGTCGGTAAGCCAGGCCCCCGAATAGCCATGCGCAACTGGAGGATCAGCACCCGTCTGATCTCTCTGCTCGCCCTGCCGGTGGTCGCGGCCACCTCGCTGGGTGCGCTGCGAATCTCCAGCTCGCTGGACAACATCGCCCAGCTCGAGCACATGAAGCAGCTCACCGAGATCACCGAGCACGCGACCGACCTCGCCGGCGCCCTGCAGGAGGAGCGTGACCGCTCCGCGGGACCGATGTCCTCGGGCACCGGCAAGAGCGACGACGCCGTCGGTGCCTCCCGCGAGGCGACCGACCGCTACCGCAAGGTCTTCCAGACCACCACCGACGACGTGGACCCGAACGACCAGGTCTTCGTCGGTGTCCGCGCCACCCTGCTCGCCATCGAGCAGCAGCTCGGCAGCATCAACGAGATCCGCGACCAGTCGTACCAGCAGCCGCAGTACATCGCGCTGACGGTCAACAAGTACGACTCGCTGATCCAGTCGCTGCTCGCGCTGTCCCAGGACATGGCGCAGGCGACCAGCAACCAGGAGATGATCCGCAGCACCCGCGCGCTGGCCGCGTTCTCCTCCGCCAAGGAGTTCGAGTCCATCCAGCGCGCGGTGATCAGCGCGGCACTCGCCCCGCAGGCCGGCGCCACGATCTCCGAGAACGACTGGCAGTACGCCAGGGCCGCCGCGCAGTCCGAGAAGACCGCGCTGACCCGGTTCCAGAAGATCTACAACATCGGTGTCACGAGCAGCGACTACGCCGAGCTGATGGCCCCCCTCGAGGGCGGCAACGACACGATCAAGAACCACGACACCACCGCCGGCCGGATCCTGAACTCCAAGAGCGGCATCAACACCTTCGCGGACACCGGAGCCACCTACCGCGACTGGGACGACGCCGCCCGGAGCAAGATCCAGGCGATGACCAACATCGAGCGGTCGCTGCTCAACGAGATGCAGCAGCAGGCCCTCAAGCTGCGGGGCGAGGCCCAGCGCCAGGCGATCATCGACGGTGCGATCATCCTCATCGTGCTCGGTGTCGCCGTCGTCGGCGCCTTCATCGTGGCCCGCTCGATGATCCGCTCGCTGCGCCGGCTGCAGGAGACCGCCCAGGACGTCGCCCAGAAGCGACTGCCCGAGCTGGTCAAGCAGCTGTCGGAGTCCGACCCGCAGGACGTCGACACCTCCGTCGTCTCGATCGGCATCCACAGCCGGGACGAGATCGGCCAGGTGGCCCGCGCGTTCGACGAGGTCCACAGCGAGGCCGTCCGGCTCGCCGCCGAGCAGGCGCTCCTGCGAGGGAACGTCAACGCGATGTTCACCAACCTCTCGCGCCGCAGCCAGGGGCTCATCCAGCGCCAGCTCTCGCTCATCTCCGAGCTGGAGAGCCGCGAGGCCGACCCGGACCAGCTGTCCAGCCTCTTCAAGCTCGACCACCTCGCGACCCGTATGCGCCGTAACGGCGAGAACCTCCTCGTTCTCGCCGGTGAGGAGCCGGGCCGCCGCTGGACCCGTCCGGTGCCGCTGGTCGACGTGCTCCGCGCCGCCGCCTCCGAGGTGGAGCAGTACGAGCGCATCGAGCTCACCTCGGTGCCCGCCGCCGAGGTCACCGGCCGTATCGTCAACGACCTCGTCCACCTGCTCGCCGAACTGCTGGAGAACGCCACGTCGTTCTCCTCCCCGCAGACCAAGGTGAAGGTCACCGGCCACGCGCTGCCGGACGGCCGGGTGCTCATCGAGATCCACGACACCGGCATCGGGCTCTCGCCCGAGGACCTGTCGGACATCAACGAGCGGCTCGCCAACCCGCCGACCGTGGACGTCTCGGTCTCCCGCCGCATGGGCCTGTTCGTGGTCGGCCGCCTGTCCCTGCGACACGGCATCCGCATCCAGCTGCGCCCGTCGGACTCGGGCGGCACCACCGCGCTCGTCATGCTGCCGGTGGACGTCACGCAGGGCGGCCAGAACGCCAAGAACGCGGCCGCCGGCAAGCGCGGCCCCATCGCGACGGGCATGCCCGGTACGCCGAACGGCCCCGGCGCCCCCGCCACCAACGCCTTCGGTGCCCCCGCCGGTCCCGCGGGACAGGTCGGGCGGCCGCCGCAGCGCGGCCAGGTCGCGGGCGGCGGGCAGCGCCCGGCGCTCAACTCCGGCCCGGGGGGCCCCGGTGGCCAGCCCGGCACGGGAACCCGGCGCGGCGGCCAGCAGAACGGCCAGCAGAGCGGTCAGCAGCAGCCCGCGGGACCCAGCTGGGCCCAGGGCGGCCAGCAGCCGCAGAACGGCCAGCAGCAGGGCCCGCCGCAGCGCGGTGGGAACCCGCAGGGCTTCCCGCCCGCGCCGGCGGCCCGGTCCGAACACGGTCCCGCGATGGACGCCCCGCGCGGCCACGAGGACGTGGAGTCCACCGCCCGGTTCGAGCGCCCCGACTTCAACGGTCCGCCGCCCGGCTCCCGCCCGCAGCAGCAGCCCCAGCAGCCGCAGCCGCAGCCGCAGCCGCGGGGCGACTACCAGCGTCCGAGCGCCGGCGCCGGCTCCCGCCAGGACGCCGGTCTGCCGCTCGGCGACCCGTTCTCGCCGACCTCCAACCCGTACCCCGCGCCCACCGCGCAGGACGCGGGCCCCGGCGGCTTCCGCTCCGACGTCTTCGGCGGAGCACCGGGCCCGGCCCCGGCACGCGGCGGGGCTCGCCCCGACGGGTACCAGCCGGAGTCCACGGGTCAGTTCCAGCGCCCCCAGCCCGACAACAGCGGCACCGGCGAGTTCCCGCTGCCGGCCGGCCGGCAGGCCGGCCCCGGCGCCGGTTACCCCGACGGTCGGACCGACACCGGGCAGTTCCCGGTGGTCGGCAACCCCCCGGCGGGCGACCGGTCACCGACCGAGCCGTACCCGGGTCAGAACGTCCCGGCCCAGGGTCTGCCGCAGCGCGGCGGGCGTCCGGCCGACGGCGGGTTCAACGGCAACCGGCCGCCGCAGGGCCAGCCGTCGCAGAACGGCCGGCAGGGCCAGCAGCAGGGCAACCAGCAGCAGGGGTACCCGCAGCAGGGCGACCGGCAGCCGAACCGCGGCCTCGAGCCGCAGCTGCCGCCGGTCTCCGAGCCGATGGCACTGCCGCCGGCCCCGTCCCGCGGTGACGAGCCCACGCCGATCTTCGCCTCGATCGAGTCCGACTGGTTCCGTACCGGTCAGGCCGAGCGGATGCAGCAGGTGCACGTGGAACGGGCGGCTCCCGCCGCGCCCACCGCGCCCACCGCGCCCGCCGCTCCGGTCCGTCCCGTTCCGCAGCCCCGGCAGACGCCGCCGGCGCAGCAGCAGCCGCTTCCGGCCCAGCCGCAGCAGCCGCAGCGGGTTCGAGCGGAGCAGCCCGCGCCGGCTCCGGTGCAGGCGCGGCCGGTCACCCCGGCCCAGCCGACCCAGCCGGCGCCCCGGGAGACGCCGAACTGGCGTACCTCTCCCAACGACGAACTGCGGCAGCGGGCCGAGCAGGTCCGCGAGCCGTCGGCGGGCGGGGTCACTCCCTCCGGTCTGCCGCGCCGGGTGCCCAAGGCCAACCTGGTCGCAGGCGGGGCCACTCCCCCGCAAGCGCCGCAGGGTGGTCCGCAGGTCTCCCGGGCGCCCGACGATGTGCGCGGCCGGCTGACGAACCTCCGGCGCGGCATCCAGCAGGGCCGTGAAGCGGGCAATGGCAACACCGACGGCCGGGGCTTCGGCACGAATAACCAGGAGCGATAGTTGAGCGCGATGAGCCAGGCGGCACAGAATCTGAACTGGTTGATCACGAACTTCGTGGACAACACCCCTGGGGTGTCCCACACGGTGGTGGTCTCCGCCGACGGCCTGCTGCTCGCGATGTCCGAGGGTTTCCCTCGTGACCGCGCCGATCAGCTCGCCGCCGTCGCCTCCGGCCTGACCTCGCTCACCGCCGGAGCCTCCCGCATCTTCGAAGGCGGTGCCGTCAACCAGACGGTCGTCGAGATGGAACGCGGATTCCTCTTCATCATGTCCGTCTCGGAGGGTTCGTCGATCGCCGTGCTCGCCCACCCCGAGTGCGACATCGGCCTCGTCGGCTACGAGATGGCCCTGCTGGTCGACCGGGCCGGGACCGTCCTCACCCCCGACCTGCGCTCCGAACTCCAGGGCAGTCTGCTGCACTGACCGCCCGCCCCCAGCTTTTCCGCACGATGTGTACTTCCTGCACCGAGACCGTTTTGCCCGGACACGGAGGACCCTCATGACCCCGCCACCCGCCTCGCCGGGCCCGTACGGCGCGTCCCACCACGCGCCGTACGGGGATGAAGGCGACCAGCCGCTGGTGCGGCCGTACGCCATGACCGGTGGCCGTACCCGGCCTCGCTACCAGCTCGCCATCGAGGCACTGGTCAGCACGACTGCGGATGCGGGCCAGTACCAGGGGCTGCTCCCCGAACACCAGCGGATCTGCCACCTCTGCCGGGAGATCAAGTCGGTCGCGGAAATCTCCGCGCTGCTCGGTTTCCCGCTCGGTGTGGCCCGCATTCTCGTGGCCGACCTCGCAGAGGCCGGCATGGTCGCTATTCACCAGCCGGGCAGTGGCGAGGCCGGCGGACAGCCTGATGTGACACTGCTCGAAAGGGTGCTCAGTGGACTTCGCAAGCTCTAGACCGCAACCGCAGGCGGCTTACGGCCCGCCTGTGGCCCGGTCCACCACCTCGGCCAAGATCGTGGTGGCGGGCGGCTTCGGCGTGGGCAAGACCACGTTCGTCGGCGCGGTCTCGGAGATCAACCCGCTGCGCACGGAGGCCGTCATGACCTCCGCGTCGGCAGGGATCGACGACCTCAGCCACGTCCAGGACAAGACGACCACCACGGTGGCGATGGACTTCGGCCGTATCACCCTCGATGACGACCTGATCCTGTACCTGTTCGGTACGCCGGGCCAGGACCGCTTCTGGTTCATGTGGGACGACCTGGTGCGGGGCGCGATCGGCGCCGTCGTGCTGGTCGACACGCGCCGGCTGGCGGACTGCTTCCCGGCCGTGGACTACTTCGAGAACAGCGGCCTGCCGTTCGTCGTCGCCCTCAACGGTTTCGAGGGCCACCAGCCCTACCGGCCGGAGGAGGTGCGCGAGGCCCTGCAGATCGGGCCCGAGGCACCGATCATCACCACCGACGCCCGGCACCGCGGCGAGGCGAAGAGCGCTCTGATCACGCTCGTTGAGCACGCGCTGCTGGCGCGACTCAAGTAAGCCTTCGTGGTTGCCTCTTGTACGGAGAACCGGCTGTGTCATTTGACACGGCCGGTTCTTGCGTTCATAACGTTTCGACAGAGAATCGGCGGGTGGCGAACACCCCCCCGCGCTCGATCGGTTCCGTTGCGGTGATACCCGCCAGGGGAAATGGCGCACCAAAGAGCTTATGCCCCATTTATGCCAGGGTGTTCGACTCTTCGTTTCACTTTGTACGACGTTTGGCTAGTACCCCCATGACGTGCTGAAATTCGCAGAACCCGAGAGTAGTAACGGCACTTTGCTGTGTTGTCGCCGAGAGGTTGTTGGTCAAGTGAGGGACACGAGGCGAGCAGAGCCGGGCTCCCCGGAAGGCCCCCGGGGCAATTTCACGCCGCCCCAGCGGTACGAGGGCGTGCCCGACGCGACCGCTGTCGCCACCCCGGAGCCCGCCGGGTCCGGCAGCCGTTTCGCGGTGCGGAACTGGCGGGTGGCCACGAGGCTGAACGCCATCCTCCTCATCCCGGTCATCGTCGCCCTCATCATGGGCGGTTTCACCGTGCAGAACTCGGTGCACACCTGGCAGGAGGCGGACGCGGCGAAGCGGACCGCGAACCTGGTGCGTGCCGCCGCCGGTTACAGCCACGCCTTGATCAACGAACGTGACGTCACGGTCGTTCCCCTCGTCCAGGGCAAGCGCAGCGATCCCATCGTGACGGGGGCCTACGCCGCCACCGACGCCGCCGCCCAGGCCTTCAACGAGGCCGTCGACCAGATGCCGTCCTCCGCCTCGCTGGAGCGCCGCGTGGAGGGCTTCCGCAGGGCGGAGCCCAGCCTGCAGGCCATCCGCAAGGCCGCCTACACCCGGCAGCTGCCCGACCGGCAGACCGAAGAGGCGTACGTCAGCGTGCAGCACCCGCTGATGGAGCTCGCCAACGAGCTGAGCCTGGGCACCGGGAACATCACCAGCTACGGCCGTACCCTGTACGCCATTTCGCTGTCCAAGGCCGCCGAGTCGCTCACCCGCTCCATCGGTATGCACATCCTGGTCGAGGGGCAGGTGCCGGCCAAGGAGAAGAAGCTCCAGCAGACCGCCCTCACCTCGTACCTCTACCTCCAGCGCATCGCGCTCCAGGAGTACACCGGCGGCGGCACCCCCGCCGACGCCCAGCACCTGAAGGACGCCCAGGCCGCCGCGGACAAGAAGGGCGAGGAGCAGCTCACGGCCGCCGCCGCCCAGGCCGAGCAGGCCGGTCAGACGTTCGTGAAGCCGCCGACGATCGAGAAGATGGTCATCGAGATCGCCTCGGACAAGTCGGCCAGGGAGCTCCGCGCCGAGGGCATCACGCCGGAGAGCTGGTTCGCCAGCAACACCCTGGCCTTCGACGCGTACCGGACCGTCGAGCAGAACCTCGCCGAGACCGCCGTGAACGACGCGGAGACCATCTCCTCCAGCGCCAAGACCGACGCGATCATCAACGCGGCCATCGTGGTCCTCGCCCTGATCCTGGCCTTCATCGTCGCGGGCATGATGGCCCGCAACATGAGCCGCAGCATGCGCAAGCTGCGCAACGCCGCCTTCGACGTCGCGGAACAGCGGCTTCCGGGGCTGGTCGACCAGCTGTCGCGCACCGACCCGGGCCGGGTGGACACCACCGTCATCCCGATCCCGATCACCAGCCACGACGAGATCGGCGAGGTCGCCCGCGCCTTCGACCAGGTGCACCGCGAGGCCGTCCGGCTCGCCGCCGAGCAGGCACTGCTGCGGGGCAACGTCAACGCGATCTTCACCAACCTCTCGCGTCGGAACCAGGGCCTCATCCAGCGCCAGCTCACACTGATCACCGAGCTGGAGAACAACGAGGCGGACCCGGACCAGCTCGAGAACCTGTTCAAGATGGACCACCTCGCCACCCGTATGCGGCGCAACGGCGAGAACCTGCTGGTCCTCGCCGGCGAGGAGCCGGGCCGCCGCTGGAACCAGCCGGTCCCGCTCGTCGACGTGCTGCGTGCAGCGGCCTCCGAGGTGGAGGCGTACGAGCGCATCGAGCTGGTCGGCATACCCGAGTCGGACATCCACGGCACCGCCGTGACCGACCTCGTGCACCTGCTGGCCGAGCTGCTGGAGAAACGCCACCACGTTCTCGTCGCCGCAGACCAAGGTGCGGGTCACCGCGACCCGGCTGCCGGACGGCCGTGTGATGGTCGAGATCCACGACAAGGGCATCGGCCTCACCGCCGAGGACTTCGCCGACATCAACCACAAGCTGGCCGACCCGCCGACCGTGGACGTCGCGATCTCCCAGCGCATGGGCCTGTTCGTGGTCGGCCGCCTCGCCGACCGGCACGGGGTCCGCGTCCAGCTGCGCCCCTCGGGCGAGCAGGCCGGCACGACCTCGCTGGTCATGCTCCCGGAGCCGATCACCCACGGTGGTGGCGGCGAGGACCAGCTGCCCGAGGACGACGACACGGACTTCACCGTGTCGCGCATCGTCCCCGAGCACTCGACCGCCGAGTTCGGCTACCAGCCGACCGCCGCCGAGTTGGGCTTCGACGACTCCCAGTACGAGCGTTCCGACCAGTCCGCGTTCACCGTGGGAGGCGCCCCCGCAGGGCTCGACCCCGTCGGCCGCTCGCTGCTGCGCGAGGAGCGGCGCGCCCAGCTGGAGGCCTCGGCCGCGGAACGGCCGGAGGACGTCGCCATGTTCGGCGGCGACCTCCCGCAGCAGCGGGGCCCGCAGGGGTACGAGCCGCAGTACGACGGCGGCTACTCCGAGGGTCAGGACTTCCAGGGGCAGGGCTACCCGGCCCAGGACTTCCAGGGGCAGGATTTCGCCGGACAGGACTTCGGTGGACAGCCGGAGTACAGCGGGCAGGACGAGTACGGCGCGCAGCCCTCCTACCAGCAGCAGGCGCCCTACGAGCCGGACTGGCAGCAGGACTTCCCCGCCCAGCCCGCATCTTCCGGACCTTCCGCCCCACCCGTGCTGGACGACTGGGCGCAGCCCGTCGCCCGCCAGGAGGAGCAGGCGCCGGATTCCGTTGCCGGAACGCCCTTCACGGCGCCGGAGAGCGTAGGCTCCCCCTCGCTGACGGATGCCGGCCTGCCACGCCGCGACCGGCAGTGGCCGCAGCCGGACCAGGCGGCGGCGGAACCGGCGGCCCAGCCGGTCCCCCAGCCGGTCCCCCAGCCCGATCCCGAGCCGGAACAGGCGCCGGAAGAGGCCGAGACCGACTGGCGTTCCCAGAACGACCAGCACTGGCAGCGGGCCGAACAGGTCCGCGAACCCAAGGCGGGCGGGGTGACCCCCTCCGGCCTGCCCCGTCGAGTACCCAAGGCCAACCTGGTCGCGGGTACCGCACAGCAGACTCCGCAGGGCGGCCCACAGGTCTCCCGCGCGCCGGAGGATGTCCGCGGCCGGTTGAGTAACCTGCGCCGTGGCGTCCAGCAGGGACGCACTGCGGGAACTGACACGAACGGCCAGGCCCCCGACAATCACCACGGTGGCCCTCAGAACCAGGAGCGTTAGTTGAGTCCGATGAGCCAGGCGGCACAGAACCTGAACTGGTTGATCACCAACTTCGTGGACAACACCCCCGGGGTGTCCCACACGGTAGTGGTCTCCGCCGACGGCCTGCTGCTCGCGATGTCCGAGGGCTTCCCTCGCGACCGCGCCGATCAGCTCGCCGCCGTCGCCTCCGGCCTGACCTCGCTCACCGCCGGAGCCTCCCGCATCTTCGAAGGCGGTGCCGTCAACCAGACGGTCGTCGAGATGGAACGCGGATTCCTCTTCATCATGTCCGTCTCCGAGGGCTCCTCGATCGCCGTACTCGCCCACCCCGAGTGCGACATCGGCCTCGTCGGCTACGAGATGGCCCTGCTCGTCGACCGGACCGGGACCGTCCTCACCCCCGACCTGCGCTCCGAACTTCAAGGCAGTCTGCTCAATTAGCAGTCTGCGCAACTAGATGCCTGCTCAACTAACGGACAGGCGTGCGGGCGCGTCCCCGTACCCATAGGGTGCGGGAACGCAGCCCGCATAACCTCATCAGGAGGAGGAACCGTGACAACGCCACCAGGCGGAGATCCGTACGGCAGCCAGCAGCAGCAGCCGCCTCTGAACCGCTACAACTTCCCCTCGGCTCCCACTCCTGAGCCGGAACCGCGCTACCGCCAGCCGCGGATGCAGCCATACGACCCGCCGCAGGCACCGGCGCGGCCCGCCGGCCGGCAGCGCGCCCAGGCGCCCTCCGGGCTGGTGCGGCCCTACGCCATGACCGGTGGCCGGACCCGGCCGCGCTACCAGCTCGCCATCGAGGCACTGGTCAGCACCACGGCCGACCCGGTGCAGCTGCGCGGGCAGTTGCCCGAGCACCAGCGGATCTGCATCCTCTGCCGCGAGATCAAGTCGGTGGCGGAGATCTCCGCGCTGCTGTCGATCCCTCTCGGCGTCGCCCGCATCCTCGTCGCCGACCTGGCCGAGGCCGGGTTGGTCGCCGTCCACCAGCCCGGTGGCGACGAGTCCGCGGGTGGTCAGCCAGAAGTGACATTGCTTGAAAGGGTGCTCAGTGGACTTCGCAAGCTCTAACGGGGCGACCCGCTCCACGACCTCCGCGAAGATCGTGGTGGCGGGCGGGTTCGGCGTGGGCAAGACCACGTTCGTCGGTGCCGTGTCGGAGATCAACCCGCTGCGCACCGAAGCTGTGATGACCTCCGCGTCGGCCGGCATCGACGACCTGACGCACGCGCCCGACAAGACCACGACCACCGTGGCGATGGACTTCGGCCGCATAACGCTGGACGAGGACCTGATCCTGTACCTCTTCGGTACGCCGGGCCAGGACCGCTTCTGGTTCATGTGGGACGACCTGGTGCGCGGGGCGATCGGCGCCGTGGTCCTGGTGGACACCCGACGGCTGGCGGACTGCTTCCCGGCCGTCGACTACTTCGAGAACAGCGGCCTGCCGTTCGTGATCGCGCTCAACGGCTTCGACGGACACCAGCCGTACGGCCCCGAGGAGGTGCGCGAGGCCCTGCAGATCGGGCCCGAGGCACCGATCATCACCACGGACGCCCGCAACCGCGGCGAGGCCAAGTCCGCGCTGATCACCCTCGTCGAGCACGCGCTGATGGCGCGCCTGCGCTGAGGCTCCTCCCACAGAGCAGAACGCCGGGCGGCCCCGTGGGGGCCTGCCCGGCGTTCTGACGTTCTGTCGTTCTGTGACCCGCTGGCGGGATCAGCCCTGCCAGCTGTGCGAGCTGCGGAAGCCCGGGGTGCGCTCCAGGCGGCGCCAGCCGGCCGTGGAACGGGGCTGCTCGTAACTGGTGGCGGCCTGCCCGTTGGCGGCGGCGCGGGCTAGCAGGACCGCGGTCAGCGCCGCGAGCTCCTCGGCACTGGCGTGACCCTTCTCGACGCGGACGAGCGTGTCGCGCGCCGTGTTCTCGGGGGCCGCGGTGGCCGCGGTCGCTGCGGGGGCCGCGGTCGCTGCGGGAGCCTGTATCTCGGGGGCCAGGGTGTCGGCGGGAGTACTCAAAGTGCTCTCCATTACTGCGGCGGGTTGCCGTGCTTGCGCGACGGCAGGTCAGCGTGCTTGGTGCGGAGCATCGCCAGCGAGCGGATGAGGACCTCGCGGGTGTCTGCCGGGTCGATGACGTCGTCCACCAGACCGCGTTCCGCGGCGTAGTAGGGATGCATCAGTTCGGCCTTGTACTCCTTGACCATGCGGGCACGCATGGCCTCGGGATCGTCGGCCTCGGCGATCTGCTTGCGGAAGATGACGTTGGCGGCACCTTCCGCGCCCATCACCGCGATCTCGTTGGTGGGCCAGGCATACGTGAGGTCGGCCCCGATGGACTGGGAGTCCATGACGATGTAGGCGCCGCCGTAGGCCTTGCGCAGGATCAGCGAGATCCGCGGCACGGTGGCGTTGCAGTACGCGTAGAGCAGCTTCGCTCCGTGCCGGATGATCCCACCATGCTCCTGGTCAACGCCGGGCAGGAAGCCGGGTACGTCCAGGAGGGTGATGAGCGGGATGTTGAATGCATCGCACATCTGTACGAAACGGGCGGCCTTTTCGGAGGCCGCGATGTCCAGGACGCCCGCCATGCTGTTGGGCTGGTTGGCGATGATGCCCACCACCTGGCCGTCCAGCCGGGAGAGCGCGACGATGATGTTGGTGGCCCACCGCTCGTGGATCTCCAGGAACTCGCCCTCGTCGACGATCTCCTCGATGACCTTGCGCATGTCGTACGCGCGGTTGCCGTCGGCCGGCACGAGGTCCAGCAGGACGTCGCCGCGGCGGTCGGCCGGGTCGGAGGTCTCGGTGGCCGGCGGGTTCTCCCGGTTGTTCTGCGGGAGCAGCGAGAGCAGGTAGCGGACCTCTTCGAGGCAGTGCTGCTCGTCGTCGTAGGCGAAGTGCGAGACGCCGGAGACCTCGGAGTGGACGTCGGCGCCGCCGAGCCCGTTCTGTGAGATCTTCTCGCCGGTCACGGCCTGGACGACGTCCGGTCCCGTGATGAACATCTGCGAGGTCTCGCGGACCATGAAGACGAAGTCGGTCAGGGCCGGGCTGTAGGCCGCGCCGCCCGCGCACGGGCCGAGCATCACCGAGATCTGCGGGATGACGCCCGAGGCCCGGGTGTTGCGCTGGAAGATGCCGCCGTAGCCGGCGAGCGCCGAGACGCCCTCCTGGATACGGGCGCCGGCGCCGTCGTTCAGCGACACCAGCGGTGCGCCGGCCGAGATGGCCATGTCCATGATCTTGTGGATCTTGGTGGCGTGCGCCTCGCCGAGCGCGCCGCCGAAGATCCGGAAGTCGTGCGCGTACACGAACACGGTCCGGCCGTGGACGGTGCCCCAGCCGGTGATGACCCCGTCGGTGTACGGCTTCTTGGCCTCCAGGCCGAAGCCGGTGGCGCGGTGCCTGCGCAGCGGCTCGACCTCGTTGAAGGAGCCCTCGTCCAGCAGCAGGGCGATCCGCTCACGTGCGGTCAGCTTGCCCTTGGCGCGCTGCGCCTCGGTGGCCCGCTCGCTGGGGCCGGCAAGGACCTCCTCGCGGATCGCACGGAGCTCGGCCACGCGCCCACGAGCGTCGTTCACCTCGGTGGGCACCTCTTCCAGAAAGCTCATGTATCGACAGTACGAGCGGGACCCCCGCAACCGGGGGGTCCACTTCGTACAGTGTCCGCCGCGACTTCATGGCGGGTATCGACAGAACCACACGAGAACCGGGCCCCGCGCGGAGTGCGCGGGGCCCGGTTTTCCGTACCTTTCGCCCTACCGTCCGGCGACCGCTTCGGCCAGCGCGAGGATCCTGCGGGCGTCCTCGACGTGCAGGTTCTCGATCATCCGGCCGTCGACCGTGACCACGCCGCGCCCCTCTGACGTGGCCTGATCGAACGCTTCGATGATCCGGCGGGAGTGCTCGACCGCGGCTTCGGAGGGTGCGAAGAGCCGGTTGCAGGGCTCCAACTGCTTCGGGTGGATCAGGGTCTTGCCGTCGAATCCGAACTGGCGTCCTTGGAGACATTCGGCTTCGAAGCCCGCCAGGTCCTGCACGTCGTTGTAGACACCGTCCAAGATGGTCTTGCCGGTGGCGCGGGCGGCGAGCAGCGCCAGCGACAGACCGGTCAGCAGCGGGGCCCGGCCGGGGACGTGCTCGGCGTGCAGTTCCTTGGCCAGATCGTTGGTGCCCATCACCAGGACAGTCAGCCGCTCGCTCGCGGCGGCGATGGCGCGGGCGTCGAACATGGCCCGCGGCGTCTCGATCATGGCCCAGATCGCGGTGCGGTCGGGGGCGCCGGCCGCCTCCAGGGCGCGTTCGACGGCCCGGACGGTCTCCGGGGAGTCGACCTTCGGGACGACGACGGCGTCCGGGCCCGCCTCGGCCGCGGCGCGCAGGTCGTCGGCGTGCCAGGCGGTGTCCGGGGCGTTGACCCGGATCGTCACCTCGCGGTAGCCGTACTCCCCGGACGCGGCCGCGGCGGCGACGCGCTTGCGGGCGTCGGCCTTGGCGTCCGGTGCCACGGAGTCCTCGAGGTCGAGGATGAGCGCGTCGGTGGGGAGCGTCTTGGCCTTCTCCAGCGCGCGTTCGTTGGCCCCGGGCATGTAGAGCACGGAGCGGCGGGGGCGCAGCGTGGTGTCCGTCATGGTCGTCACTCCTTCTCTGCCGCGGCGTAGGCCTCGGCGAGCTCGGGGTCGCGTGCGGCGAGGGTGTCGGCGAGTTCGGAGACGACCAGGCACTGCTTGTACGTCGCGTCGTCCTGCATCTTGCCGTCGATCATGACGGCGCCGGTGCCGTCGCCCATCGCGTCGATCACCTTGCGGGCCCAGGCGACATCGGCCGGGGAGGGCGAGAAGACCTTCTTGGCGATGGCGATCTGCACCGGGTGCAGGCTCCAGGCGCCGACGCAGCCGAGCAGGAAGGCGTTCCTGAACTGGTCCTCGCAGGCGAGGGTGTCGCGGATGTCGCCGAAGGGGCCGTAGTACGGCAGGATCCCGTGCGCGGCGCAGGCGTCGACCATGCGGGCGATCGTGTAGTGCCACAGGTCCTGCTGGAAGGTGGCGCGCGGCGCGTCGGCGTCCGACGTGCTCGGGTCCTCCCTGACCAGGTAGCCGGGGTGGCCGCCGCCGACCCGGGTGGTCTTCATGCGGCGGCTGGCGGCCAGGTCGGCCGGGCCCAGCGAGATGCCCTGCATCCGGGGGCTGGCGCCGGCGATCTCCTCGACGTTGGCGACGCCGGTCGCGGTCTCCAGGATGGCGTGCACCAGGATCGGCCGCGTCACGCCGGCCTTCGCCTCCAGCTGCGCCAGCAGCCGGTCGACGTAGTGGATGTCCTCGGCGCCCTCGACCTTGGGCACCATGATGACGTCGAGCTTGTCGCCGATCTCGGTGACCAGGGTGACCAGGTCGTCCAGCGCCCACGGGGAGTCCAGGCTGTTGATCCGCGTCCACAGCTGGGTGTCGCCGAACTCCGTCGCCTGGGCGATCTTCACGAGCCCGTTCCTGGCGGCCTCCTTGCGGTCGGCCTGGATGGCGTCCTCCAGGTTGCCCAGCAGCACGTCCACCTGGGGCGCGATGGAGGGGACCTTGGCGGCCATCTTCTCGTTGCCCGGGTCGAAGAAGTGGATCATCCGCGAGGGCCGGAAGGGCACCTCCCGTACCGGGGCCGGAGCCCCTACGGCCAGCGGGCGGAAGAAGTCCTTCGCGGAGCGCATGCGGTCTCCCGGATGTCGGTCGAGGGTGGGGAGGAGCGTACGGCGATCACCCTACGGCCACGACCGCCGATACGTTACCGGCCAGTATGTGTGCCGTTGGTCACCGCGCGTCAGTAGCGCCGCGCCCGTGGCCCGGCCCTACCGCCTACTCGTACCCGTACCGGAGCCGGGAATCCAGCGCATCGTCAGGTCGGGCAGGTTCTCCATGTTGCGGCTGCCGTCGTTGGTGTCCAGGACGGTGAAGCCGTGCCGCTCGTAGAACGCGCGGGCGCCGGTGTTCGCCTGGAAGACGTGCAGCGACAGGCCGTCCGGGCTGTTGCGCCGCACCTCGCTCAGCAGCGCCGAGCCGACGCCCCGGCGGAGCGCCTCCGGCCGCAGGTACAGCTGCTCCAGCATGTCGCCCTCCAGCGCGGCGTAGCCGAGCACCTCACCGGAGTCGTCCTCCGCGACCCAGGCCTGGCCCTCGGTGAGCACGATGTTCTCCACCCACCACGCGACCTCCTCCAGGCTCCGCCGCTGCGGGGGGAGGTACGGCATGGTGCCCGCCCGTGACGCCAGGTGGATCTCGGCGATGACGACCGCGTCCGCGATGTCCGCGGGCCGGATCCGCGGCCTGTCCGTCGGCCGGCCGGCGGGCGCGCTGTGCTGCGTACTGTCATCCGTCACGCGGGCACCTTACGAGCATGCTGTCCGCCCCAACGAATCAATAAAGCAGCGTGTCACGCCAGACTCACCGTGGCCCGGTGGGTGGCTCCGGTGGTGCCGGGGGCGATGGTGAGCCGCAGCGAGGCGCCGGTGCCGGTGACCGTGACCGTGGCGTCCTTGGCGGTGACGGCGGACACCGGCCGGTTCCAGGTGATGTCGAGCGAGGCGCCGGACCGCGGCGGCTCCGAGACGCAGACGGTGGCCGTGGAACCGCTGACGCGGATCATGACGCAGGCCGGGACCGAGGCGGTGACGCCGCCGACGGTGCCCGCCGACCAGAAGTTGATCCCGGTGAACCCCAGCGAGGGCACCGAGACGCCCTGCTGCGCCGCGGTGTTGGCCAGGGTCGCCAGCCAGCCGGTCGCGGCGGCGCGGGCCGCGGTGGCGGCGGCGGTCGCGCCCGGCATCACGAGGTAGGTGTAGGAGGCGTTCACCGGGTCCACGCCGTGGTCCAGCCAGAGCGTGAGGTAGCGCCGGGTCAGCACGTCGGTTGTGCCGCCGGTGTTGATGGCGGCCCAGGTGCCGGTGCGCGCCTCGCGCAGCGCCTTGACCGTCGCTCCCCCGCCGCCCGGGAAGACATAGCCGCCGAAGCCGGTGATCCGGGCCCACGTGGTGCCGGCCAACGTCGCGGACCAGCCGAGCGCGGTGGACTGCGTGGTGCCGTTGACGGCGAGGCCGTGGGTACCGGCCGGGCCGAGGTTGCGGTTCTCGACGACGGTCTCGACGGCCGCGCCGTCGGTGCCGGTGATGCCCGCGCCGAGGCAGACCACCGTGTCGTCGAGGCAGAACCACGACTTGCGCGCGCTCATCGTGCTGGACAGGCCCTTGAGGTGCTGGCCGACCGCCGCGAACTCCCCGTCGGTGGCGCCGCCGACCCAGGTCGTATCCGGCCGCGCCGCACCCCACGTGCCGCCCTCGCCGTCCGCCAGCGCCTTCTTCGACACCGTCGTGCCGGGCAGTCGGTACGGGTCGACGGTGGGCCAGAAGGCGTCGCTGTACTGGCCGTTGCCGTAGCTGGAGCCCCACCAGGAGAGCATGCCGGAGCCGGTGTGCCAGCCCCGCAGGTTCTCGCCGTTGCCGGTCTCGTAGTACGTGATGCGCTTCGAGGCCATGCCGATCGCGGCGGCCCAGTCGGCGCGGCGGTGCACCGCCCGGTCCATGCCGGGGAAGAGCCGGTGCGCGACCGGTTCCGGCGCCGCGGCCACCGCGCTGTCGGCGATGGCCTCCAGCCGGGCGAGATCGGCTATGCCGAGCTTGGCGTCCGAGAGCACCGGGCTGTAGTAGTCGCGCTGGATCCACCCCTTCACCAGGCCCTGCCAGCGGGTCCGCTCGGCGGCGCTCGCGCCCTCGGCCAGCAGCGCGATGTGGGCGAGCAGCGGGTGGCCGCGCCGATGGTCGTCGCCCTGGATACGGGTGGGGTCGGTGGTGGCGATGCCGCGGCTGATGGCACGCCCGGCGACCGTGTCCATGACCAGGCCGTTGTAGAGGAAGGGCGCGTACGCCTTCTCGACGGAGTCCAGGATGATCTGCCGGTTCGGGTCGGTGACCGCCCAGGTGGAACCGGCGAGCAGGGCGAACAGCCGCGCCAGCCCGTCGATCTGCACCTCGCCGTACGAACCGGTGTACGCGACGTAGGTGTGCTGGACGAAGGAGCCGTCGGCGTAGAGCCCGTCGCCGGTGGTCACGTACGGGAAGACCGGGGAGAGCGCGTCGCGGGCCAGCGCCGGCTTCGCCGCCGACTTGCCGAGCACGCCCCGGACGGCGATGACGCGGCACAGGTCGACGCGGTTGGCGCCGGTGCTGGTGCCGGAGTACGAGCCGACGGCGGAGTCCGGCACGAAATGGTCGACCGCGCGCAGGTACGAGGCCGTCTGGGCGGCGCTGAGCGCGTCGTAGGCGATGGTCACCGTGTCGAGCAGCAGCCGGGGGCTGCCGATCTGCCAGTCCCACCAGTTGGGGAGGAACGCGGTGGTGTTCTCGTTGTAGACCTGGGCGTAGAGGTGGTCCAGTCCCTGGACGACGGCCGCGATCATCGCCGGGTCCGCGGTGGACCCGGTGGCGGGCTGGGCCCAGGCCTGCGCCATCTCGTTGAGCCGGGCGTAGCTCCCGGTGATGGACGCGGTGGCGTTCAGCGGCTGGTCGGGCCAGAGCGATCCGGTGGCCGGGGCCATGGACGCCTGCGAGGTGCGCGCGGCGCCGCCGAGGGTGGCGAGCTTCGTCGCGTACGGCTCGGCGGCGGCGTCGAAGCCGGCGCCCAGGGTGAGGGCGCGCCAGCGCAGCCGCAGGGTGTCGAAGGCGTCGGAGGCGGCGGCCGCCCGCCCGGCAGGGAGGCCCGCGGCGAAGGCCGCGGCGCCGCTTCCGACGAGGAACGTCCGGCGGGACCAGGGGGAGGGCATGGCGGTGGGAACCTCCGAGCGCGAAGACGACGGCGTGCTTCACTTCTCTCTAGTAAGCGGTTTCTATCACGCGCGTTCCACCACCCACAACGGATTGAACACTGTTTGATTTTTTGGATTGTGGCGACAGGAACGCCCACTTACGATCACGCTGACGCCACCCGCAGCAGCACGTCACCGCACCGGAGAACCCTCATGCTCGAGATGTCACCCGAGGGCTTCTCCCTCGACGGCCACCCCCTGCGCCTGCTGTCCGGCGCGTTGCACTACTTCCGCACGCTCCCCGAGCAGTGGCCGCACCGGCTGCGCATGCTGCGCGCGATGGGCCTGAACACCGTGGAGACGTACGTCCCGTGGAACCTCCACGAGCCGCGCCCCGGCGAGTACACCTTCGACGGCATCGCCGACCTGGACGCGTTCCTGCGCGCCTCCGCCGAGGCCGGGCTGCACGCCATCGTGCGCCCCAGCCCGTACATCTGCGCGGAGTGGGAGAACGGCGGCCTGCCATGGTGGCTGCTGGCGGACCGGAACCTGCGGCTGCGGGTGGGCCACCCGCGGTACCTGGAGGCGGTGGACCGCTGGTACGACCGGCTGATCCCGGTGATCGCGGCGCACCAGACCACCCGGGGCGGCAACGTCCTGATGGTGCAGATAGAGAACGAGTACGGCTCGTTCGGCACGGACCGCGCGTACCTCCGGCACCTCGCCGACGGCCTGCGCTCGCGCGGGATCGACGTGCCGCTGTTCACCTCCGACGGCCCGGAGGACTTCTTCCTCACCGGCGGGGCCGTCCCGGGCCACCTCGCCACCGCCAACTTCGGCAGCCGCGCCACCGAGGCCTTCGCCGAGCTGCGCCGCGTCCGGCCGCAGGACCCGCCGATGTGCATGGAGTTCTGGAACGGCTGGTTCGACCACTGGGGTGAGAAGCACACCGTCCGCTCCCCCGAGGACGCCGCGGGCGCGCTCCGCGAGATCCTGGAGAACGACGCCTCCGTCAACCTCTACATGGCGCACGGCGGCACCAACTTCGGCACCTGTGCGGGCGCCAACACCGCCGACCCGCGCACCGGCGAGGGGTACCAGCCGACGATCACGTCCTACGACTACGACGCCCCGATCGACGAGCGGGGAGCGCCCACCCCCAAGTTCTGGGCGTTCCGCGAGGTGCTGGCGGCCTACACCGACGAGCCGGCGCCCGACCCCGAGCCGATGCCGCCGCTGCTCCCGGCCGCCAGGGTGGTGCTCACCGAGTCCGTGCCGCTCTTCGACGTCATCGAGCGGCTGTCGACCGGCACCGTGCACGCCCCGGTACCACCGTCCTTCGAGGAGCTGGGCCTGGCCCACGGCCTGGTGCGGTACCGGACGGAGATCCCCGGCCCGCGCCGGGCGTATCCCCTGACCCTGGAGGGGCTGGCCGACCGGGCGCACGTCTTCGTGGACGGCGCCCAGGTCGCCGTGTTGGAACGCGACGGCGGCGAGCGGCCCGAGATCGCGGTGGCCGGGCCCACCGCCCGACTGGAACTCCTCGTGGAGTCCATGGGCCGGGTCAACTACGGTGCCGCGATCGGCGACCGCAAGGGCCTGTCCGGGGTGCTGCACACCCAGCAGTACCTGCACGGCTGGACCGCCGAGCCGGTGCCGCTCGGCGACGGCACACCGGACGGCCTGCCCTGGGGTACAGCGTTCGAAGGACCGTCCGGTGCCGCCGCCTTCCACCGCGGCTTCCTGGACGTCGACGAGCCCGCGGACGGCTACCTCGCACTGCCCGGCTGGACCAAGGGGTACGTCTGGGTCAACGGCTTCTGCCTGGGCCGCTACTGGGACCGCGGGCCGCAGCGGACGCTCTACGTGCCGTGGCCGCTGCTGCGTGCCGGCCGCAACGAGATCGCCGTGCTCGAACTCGACGGGCACGCCGGACCGTTCGTCGAGATCCGAACCGAGCCCGACCTCGGCTGAGCGCACGCCACACCCCGCCGCCCCGGATCCGGCCACACCATCAAGTACCGTCCGACCTGACGGACGGAACGACGAAGGGACGGCACCTCCATGTCGATCACCGCGGACGAGATCGCCACCCAGCCCGAGTGCTGGGAGCGCGCCGCCGGACTCATCCCCCAGATCGCGGGCGCTCTGCCCGCCACCGGGGAGAAGGTCGCGGTCGTGGGCTGCGGCACCTCCTGGTTCATGGCCCAGTCGTACGCGGTACTGCGCGAGCGCGCCGGACACGGCCTGACCGACGCCTTCGCCGCCTCCGAGTTCCCCTACGGCCGCGACTACGACCGGATCGTGGCCATCACCCGCTCCGGCACCACCACGGAGGTGCTGGAGCTGATCCGCAGGGTGCGCGGAACGGTCAAGGTCACCGCGGTCATCGGCGACCCGAAGACCCCGATCGTGGACCTGGTGGACGATCTGGTGGTGCTGGACTTCGCCGACGAGAAGTCCGTCGTCCAGACCCGCTTCGCGACCAGCGTGCTCGCACTGCTCCGCACCCACCTGGGCGAGGACATCGCGCCCGCCGTCGCCGACGCGCGCCGCGCGATCGCCGAGGTGCTCCCGCCCGACCTGCTGGGCGCCGAGCAGTTCAGCTTCCTGGGCACCGGCTGGTCCTACGGCATCGCGCTGGAGGCCGGCCTCAAGATGCGCGAGGCGGCGGGCGCCTGGACCGAGTCGTACCCCGCGATGGAGTACCGGCACGGCCCCATCGCGATCACCGGCCCGAACCGGATCGCCTGGGTCTTCGGCGACCTGCCCGAAGGGCTGGACGGGGACGTGGCGCGCACCGGCGGCAGGCTGGAGGCGGCGGGCACCGACCCGCTGGCCGACCTGATCCGGGTGCAGCGCCTCGCGGTCGCCATCGCCGAGGCGAACGGCCTCGACCCCGACACCCCGCGCAACCTGACGCGTTCCGTCGTCCTGTCCTGACGGTTTCGAGCCCGGGAGAAGAGATCCATGCCTCTGGTCGGCACGGGTGAGATCACCGGACCCGCGCGGGCCGCGGGCCGGGGCGTCGGCGCGTTCAACGTTATCCAACTGGAGCACGCGACCGCCCTCGCGGCGGGCGCGGAGCGCGCCGGCCTGCCGGTGGTCCTGCAGATCAGCGAGAACGCGGTGCGCTACCACGGCGCCCTGGAGCCGGTCGCCGCCGCGACCCTCGCCATCGCCCGCGCCGCCTCCGTGCCGGTCGCCGTCCACCTCGACCACGCCACCGACCGCGGCCTGGTGGAAGAGGCCGTCGCGCTGGGCCTGACGTCGGTGATGTTCGACGCCTCGACGCTGCCGTACGAGGAGAACGTGGCGGCCACGGCCTCAGCGGCCGAGTTCTGCCACCGCGCGGGCGTCTGGCTCGAGGCCGAGCTCGGCGAGGTCGGGGGCAAGGACGGCGTGCACGGGCCGGGTGTGCGCACCGACCCCGCCGAAGCGGCGGCGTACGTCGCGGCGACCGGGGTGGACGGCCTGGCCGTCGCCGTCGGCACGTCGCACGCGATGAGCACCCGTACCGCCGAACTCGACTTCGAGCTGATCGGGCGGCTGCGCGGCGCCGTAGAGGTGCCGCTCGTCCTGCACGGGTCGTCGGGCGTGGCGGACGAGGACCTGGCGCGGGCGGTCGGGCACGGCATGGTGAAGATCAACATCGCCACGCACCTGAACGCCTGCTTCACGGCGGCGGTGCGCGAGACCCTGACGGCGCAGCCCCGGCTGACCGACCCCCGCAAGTACCTCGGCCCGGGGCGATCCGCCGTCGCGGACGAGGTGGCGCGGCTGCTGCGCGTGCTGGCGGGCTGATCCGGGCGAGCCGGGTCCCGCTCCCCCGAGCGAACGGGACCCGGCGCCTCAACGGGTCAACCAGCGCACCGGAAGGAGGCGTTCCCCCAGTCCGCGTGGTCGTTCCCGTTGCCGTCCCCACCGTCGCCGACGACCAGGTCCACGTACCGCGCGCCGGTGACGTCGGCGGTGAGCGCGTAGGCGCCGTCGGAGGAGCGCAGCACCGGGGAGGCGGCCTTCTGCGCGCCGTCCGCGAGGACGGCGAAGGTCACCGAGCCGCGGGCCGCCTGCTCGTCGTCCACACCCACCTGCGCGGTGAACGAGGTGCAGCCCTTTCCGGCGAGGTCGTAACGGATGGTGGAGGCCGCGTGCGTGCCGAGACCCTTGGCGTAGACCGTGCCGCCCACCGTCAGCGGGCCGCCGTCACCGGCCGCCTGCTCGCCGTTGGACCGGTCGAGCTCCGCGGGACCCCAGCCGTTCACGGCCGAAGCCCAGGTCAGGTCGCTGGCCCAGGTGCCGCTGGGCGGCGGGGTGCCGCCCAGGTCGGTGACGGTGAAGCCGTCGAGCGTCAGATCGGCGTCGGCCGGTGCGCCGGTGAGCTTCTCCAGCCCGACCCAGCTGCCGGTGCTCGCCGGCACCTGTTCGCTGAAGTGCGTGGTGGTCCGCGCCTGTGGCAGGGCCGTCCGCCGGGACGCGGTGGTCCCGGTGCCGGTGTCCCAGGTGTAGGCGCCCGGGTGGCTCGACTGGTAGTCGAACTCGACCGTGTACGTGTGCCCGGCGACCATCGGGACGGTCCAGGGCGCGGTGCGGTACACGATCCCGCTGTTCTCATCGTGCGACTTCAGCGACTCCGCGCCGCCGATGACGTCGTCGGTGAGCTTCCCGTTCCAGCCGGCCTGCGTGTAGGGCGCGTGCTTCTGCGCGATGTGCGTGCGCGGATCGGTCACCCCACCGGCGTTGCCCTTGAGGAACGGTCCCCAGCCCTGGTCGACGGCCTCGAAGTCCTCGTAGACGACGGTCCCCGCCTTGGTGGCCGGGGCGTTCGCCACCACCCGCACGTCGTCGACCCGGACCTTCGCCGCGCTCCCGGCGGCTGCGGCGATCCGGAACGTCACCGTGCCGCTCGCGGGCGCCGTGAAGTTCACCTTGGCGCGCTGCATGTTGGTGTCGTGCCAGTCGCCGGCGGCGACGGCGTTCTGCAGCGTCGAGCTGTCGACCGCGACCGAAGCGCCGCCCGCGGAGAGCACGGTGTGCCGGGTCGAACCCGGGGCGACCTCGATCCAGGCGGAAGCGCTGTAGACCTTGCCCGGGGTGAGCCCGGTGAGCTGCTGGGAGAGCGACGCGGCGGCGGTGCCGGAGAGCGCGGCGCTGCGGCGGCCGAGGCCGTCCGTGTCATGGGCGACCGCGCCGGACTTCGTCCAGTCGCCGAGGCCGTCCGCGTTGAATCCGGGGTCCTTGACGAGCGTTCCCTCGCCCCACTGCGGCCCCGGCTGCGCGGGCGCCACGTTCGGATACAGCGCGTACGCCTGGTTCGCGGCGGCGGTCAGCGTCACCTTGCCGCCCGACGGAGTCACGGTGCCGGCCGCGACCCGGCCGTTGTCGGTCAGCTGGTAGAGCGTGAACGAGGACGCGGACGCGAAGGCCGTCGGCAGGGTCCAGGTGGTCGTGCCACCCGCCTTGTTGTAGTGGTAGAGCTTGTCCTGCTTCTCGTCCTCGCCCCAGCCGCTCAGCCAGGGGAGGAGGTAGGCATCCCCGTCGAGCACCTTGGCGGCGCCCGAGTAGATCGCGCGCTTGCCGTTCTCGGTGGCCCCGTGGACGTTGCCGGTGAAGTCGACGCGATCGGCGGACCACTTGGTGATGTCGTAGTGCTGGAGGAACTTGGCGGGGAGGTTCTTCTGCCAGACGTTGGCGATCGTGGCGTTCCAGTCGTTCTCGCCGGTCCACCCCTCGAAGCCGACGAGTGAGGTCTGGCCGAGGATCGGATCGTTGTTCCAGACGTCCTTCTGGCCGTTGCGGATGAAACGGATGATCTTCGAGTTGAGGCCCTTGTTGGTGGGGCCCCCGTAGTCCAGGTCGTTGGCCCAGTGCGACCAGAGCGAGCCGCGCTCGAACTTGTCGGCCCATTCGGTGCCGACGTTCCACCCCTGCGCCTTCAGCGCGTTCAGCGTCGAGTCCGCGATCCAGCCGTGGGTGTAGTAGACGTCCAGGTAGAGCAGTGACAGGTTCGGGTCGGTCTCGTCGCGCAGCTGCTGGAAGCGCTGGGCGAGAGAGCCGCTGTTGATGTCCTTGCGCTGGTCGATGTAGTAGCTCTGGTCGAGCCAGTTCCACCCCTTGGCGCTGGTATCCACGAGACCGTCGCTGAAGTGGTTGGCGACCGGGTACGCCTCGGTGGCGTTGACGTGCACGCCGAAGGTGGCGCCCCACTTCTTGCCGTCCTTGAGCAGCGCGTTCAGATCGGCGAGGCCGCCGGCGCGCTTGTTGTAGTTGCCGCCGTAGTCGGGGTGCGCCGAGTCGTGACCCTCCGACTGGTACCCCTTGAGCAGGGCGAGCTGCCCGAGGCCGTCGGTGGACAGGGAGAGTCGTTTGACGTCGTCGAGAGTGCGCAGGAACGGGTGGGTGGCCTGGCTGGCGAAGTTGAACGGTATGTGGGTGATCACCCGGTTCGGCGTCTGATCGCCGCCCTGCGGCTGGATGCCGATGGAGCGGAACGCGACGGCGCCGTCCTGCCAGTCCACCAGACCGTCCCCGTTGGCGTCCGGGGTGACGACCACCTTCGCCCACGGCAGTCCCTCGCCGGTCGCGGGCTGAGCGGACCCCGCGCCCCGGTACGTCCACTGACCGGACCCGACGCCGACCCGGACGGTGCCGTCCGACCGCTTGACGGCCTGGTGCCAGAAGCGGGCGTCGTCTCCGTTGGTGGCACCCGAGGGCTTGTCGTACGAGGAGTTGGACTCCACGGCCGCCGAGAGCCTGTTGGTGTTCACGATCGCGTAGGTGGCTCCCACCGGCGACGCCTGCGCGGGGGTCCCGGCCGTGACGGTGCCGAAGACGTCGGCCGTGCGGGTCGAGTCGGGGTCCAGGGTGGTGAAGGCGGTGGCGGCGCCGGGATCCGTGCTCGCCACCGCGACCAGGTCGTGACCGGGGATGTCGATCGTGCCGACCCGGAACGCGGTGGTGTCGCGGACCGCGTCGACCCGGAACGTCGTCACCCGCCCCGAGACCGACAGCCGGGCGTCCAGCTCAACGCCTGGAAGGGCGGGGAAGACCAGCGTGTAGCGGGCGGAGGTGGCGTCGAGGACCGGCGGCTGTTTGAGGGCCACCGGATACGCGGTGCCGTTGAGGGTCACGGCGGTGACCGGGGCGCTGCTCGCACCGAGCACCGCCCCGCTGGAGACGTCGGTGTAGGAGATCACGCGGGGGAAGTCGGTGGCGACGGAAACCGACAGCTGTCCGGAGGCGATGACTCCGGTGCCGGGGGCGGCGGCAGGGGGTGCGGCGGGAGCGGCCGCAGGGGTGGGGACGGCGGCGGCCGGCAGTGCGGGCCCGGCAAGGACCATGACGGCCGAGGAGACGGCGGCGAGCGTGCAGGCCGTACGGATTCTTCGTGACATGCGCCCTGAGTAGTGGCGCGCCGGACCACCCGTCAACGGAGCGGCCACTTCCGGAAGCGGGAGTCCAACAACCCACTTCCGGAAGTCCAACCCGCGTCAGACCCGTTCGGGTCTGTTTAGGTCTGTTCGTTGCTGTTCAGCAACCGCCGCAATTGTAATAGAGGACGTCCCAGTGACTGCCCTCGTCCGCGTAGACGTTTCCGGACCCCGACTGGTACTGCGGAGCACCGTCGCCCCGCAGTCCGATGTAGGTGAACCGGTGGACGTAGTTGGTGAGACAGGTGGCCTTGCCCATGTCGAGCTTGTAGCCGTTCCAGTGGCTGTACGTGCCGCTGGCGTGGCCGGTCTCCGTGCCGCCGGTGATGTTGATGGCGCAGCCGCTCGCGTGCCGCAGGGTGACGGCGCCCTGCGCGGTGGCCAGGTTGAGCTGGTCGAAGGACGTGCAGGTGGCGACATTGCGGTTGGAACAGCCGCCCGACGACGACCAGGTGATGCCCGCCGAGCTGAACATGGACGTGGCCTGCGCGTGCGTCAGCTTGCTGACCGCGTAGGCGTCGGGGGCGGCGGCGAGGCCGACCCCCGGAGCGAAGAGCACGCCGAGCGCGAGAACGAACACGCTGAGGACGGCGCGAAGCGTGGGAGTGCTGCGGAACCTCATACAAGGGCCTCCTGCGGGATACGTGCAACCGGTGGGGCGGTTGGGCGTTGAGCGGGTGCCGCTGTGGTGCGTGACGAGTGTGCCCGAGTTCTACGCGCGTCCGCCAGAGGCCGTAGGTGAACGGGACCGGTCGCGAACGCGCACCACACGACCTTGCCGGGATCACGCCGCCCCACACCCCAGGCATCCGCGAGCTCCGCCACCAGCAGCAACCCGCGCCCGCCCTCGTCATCCCCAGCCTGGGGACGAGAGGCGGCCGCCCGGACGTCGCCTCCGCCGCTGTCGTGGACCTCGACGCGCAGCGTGCCGCCGTCCGCGTCGAGGGTGAGCTGCAGCCGGAAGCCGCGCCCCGGCGGCACGCCGTGCAGCAGGGCGTTGGTCGCCAACTCGCTCACGCACAGCAGCACATCGTCGCGCCGGTCGACCGCGCCCCACGCCTGGAGTGCCTCGGAGACGAAGGCACGGGCCGCAGGAACGGATCGCCGCTCGCGCCGGAAGAACGCCTCGCGAAAAATGCTCAGTTGATTGTTTTTGTCCATAGACAGACTGTCACAGTGAGTCACTAGAGTGGACCACAGCGTCAGGGCGTACGGATGGGTTGTACGCCGTGGGAATGCGTCATGGAGTGAGGTGGGCGGGAATGGGAAGCGTCATGCAACCGGCGAACAAACCCAAGAAGAATCCCTCGTGGCACGTGATCGGCGCCATGCTGGGCCACTTCCGCAGAGGGGCGGGATACACGCAGTTCGCGCTGGCGGAGCGGCTGTGTGTGCACGAGGAGACGATCGCGTCGATCGAGCAGGGTCGCCGCCCGCTGAAGGGGGATCTGGCGGGGAAGTTGGACGAACTGCTGGAGACGAAGGGGGCGCTGGGGGTAGGGGTCACGGAGATGCCGCAGCGGGAACGGTATCCGCTGTTCGCGCAGGACTTCATCGAACAGGAGCAGTTGGCGCTGACGTTGCTGAGCTACGAGAATCAGGTCGTTCCCGGACTCCTCCAAACCGAGGGGTACGCGCGGGCTGTCTTCTCCAACCTGTTCCCACCGATCAGCGATGAGGAGATCGGGGAGTCAACCTCCGCTCGGATCGACCGCCAAAAGGTCTTCGAGCGAAAGCCCTGGCCTCCGATGATGAACTACCTCGTTGAGGAGGTGGTGTTGCATCGGCCGATCGAGGGGGAGGCAATTCTTCGTGAGCAGATGCAGCATCTACGGAGATGCGCGGAACTCCCCTTCTTGGGACTCCAGATCATGCCAACGAACCGCCAGAGGCACGCTGGGCTGGCAGGTCCGATGGTGCTGCTGGAGACCCCGGATCACGATCAACTGGCCTATTTCGAGGGGCAACACCTCGGCATTCTCGTCGATGATCCCGACCAGGTCAGTACCTATCACCAGAAATATGGGATGCTGCGCTCGCAGGCCCTCACCCCCGAGGAGAGCATGGGTCTGCTGGACGATCTGCTAGGAGATGCATGAACCGCGCAGCAAGCCCACAGACCTTCGACGATCTGGCTTGGTTCAAGTCCAGCCACAGCAGCGACACCGGCGGCAACTGCGTCGAGATCGCCTACACCTGGCGCAAGTCCACTCACAGTGGCAGCGAGGGCGGCAACTGCATCGAGATCGCCGCCCACCCCCAAGCCGTCCACATCCGTGACTCCAAGGACCCCGACGGTCCGGCCCTGACGGTCTCACCCGCCGCCTGGACCCGCTTCGTCGCGTTCGCCGCCGGGGCCGACCTCAGCGTCTGACGACTCGGTTCACTCCTGCGGGTCGACACCAGCCCGCAGCAGCCCATACGCGTACGCGTCGTCCAGGGCCTGCCAGGAGGCCGCGATCACGTTCTCCGCGACGCCGACCGTGTTCCACTCGCCCTGGCGGTCGCTCGTGGTGATGAGCACGCGGGTGGTGGAGTCGGTGCCCTGGCGGCCTTCGAGGATGCGGACCTTGTAGTCGACGAGCTGGAGCTCGGCGAGCTGCGGATAGATCCGCTCCAGGGCGACCCGCAACGCGCGGTCCAGCGCGTTGACCGGGCCGTTGCCCTCTGCCGTGGCGACGATGCGCTCGCCCTTCGCCCACACCTTCACCGTCGCCTCGTTGGCGTGGATGCCGTCGGGGCGGTCCTCCACGATCGCTCGCCAGGACTCGACGCGGAAGTAGCGGCGGGGGCGACCGTTGATCTCGTCACGCAGCAACAGCTCGAAGGAGGCGTCCGCTGCTTCGTACGTGTAGCCCTGGAGCTCGCGCTCCTTCACCCTCGCGACGACCCGGCCGACGAGTTCGCGGTCGTCGCCGAGGTCGATGCCGAGCTCTTTGCCCTTGAGCTCGATGGAGGCGCGCCCGGCCATGTCGGAGACGAGCATCCGCATGGTGTTGCCGACCAGCTCGGGGTCGATGTGCTGGTAGAGGTCCGGGTCGACCTTGATGGCCGACGCGTGCAGGCCGGCCTTGTGAGCGAAGGCGGAGACGCCCACGTAGGGCTGGTGGGTGGAGGGTGCGAGGTTGACGACCTCTGCGATGGCGTGCGAGATGCGCGTCATCTCCGCCAGCGCGCCGTCGGGGAGCACCTTCTTGCCGTACTTGAGCTCCAGCGCCGCGACCACCGGGAACAGGTTGCTGTTGCCGACCCGCTCGCCGTAGCCGTTCGCCGTGCACTGCACGTGGGTCGCTCCGGCATCGACGGCGGCGAGCGTGTTGGCCACCGCGCAGCCCGTGTCGTCCTGGGCGTGGATACCCAGCCGCGCCTCGGTGTCGGCCAGGACGAGGCCCACCACGGCCTGGACCTGCGCCGGCAGCATGCCGCCGTTGGTGTCGCACAGCACGACGACGTCGGCGCCGGCCTCGTGCGCCGCCCTGACGACCTGCTTCGCGTACTCGGGGTTCGCCTTGTAGCCGTCGAAGAAGTGCTCGCAGTCGACGAACACCCGCCGTCCCTGCTCCCGCAGGTAGGAGACGGTGTCCCGGATCATCTCCAGGTTCTCGTCCAGCGTGGTGCGCAGCGCCAGCTCGACATGGCGGTCGTGCGATTTGGCGACCAGCGTGATCACCGGGGCATTGGAGTCCAGCAGCGCCTTGACCTGCATGTCCTCGGCGGCTTTCCCGCCGGGCCTACGGGTTGCCCCGAAGGCGACCAGCGTGGCGTTCCGCAGCTCCAGCTCGCCGGCCGCGCGGGCGAAGAACTCGGTGTCCCGGGGGTTGGCGCCCGGCCAGCCGCCCTCGATGAAGCCCACCCCGAAGTCGTCCAGGTGCCGGGCGATCGTCAGCTTGTCCGCGACGGTGAGGTTGATCCCCTCACGCTGCGCGCCGTCGCGCAGTGTGGTGTCGAAGACATGGAAGCTGTCGTCCAATACGGCTGTCATGGTGGTGAGGCTCCTGTCGGATGAGTGGTTACCGGAAGACCCGTCTCCACTTGCCCCCAATGATCCCTCGCGCTTCGCGTCCGGCATGGGTGGGCCGGGAAACGAAAAAACCCCTCGCGGATGCGAGAGGTCTGCACGCGGGTCTGGGACACGGTGGTCGCTGCCGTACGTTTTCTACGGGGCGCTCACTGCGGACCGGCGTGCGCTGTCCATAATGATGACGTTGGAGAGCACGGCAGCAGTGTGGCACAGACCCGCCCCCGTGCTCCGCCCCGTCTCAGGATGCGAGCGCTTGCTCACGGTCCGGCGTGTCGCTCCCCACCCGGTGCAGGTCGATCTCCCGCGTCTCGCGCATCGACAGGTACACGACGAGCGAGACGGCCGCGCAGCCCGCCACGTACCAGTAGTAGCCGGACTCGATACCGCCCTTCTTGAACCACAGGGCGACGTATTCCGCGGTGCCGCCGAACAGGGCGTTGGCGAGGGCGTACGGCAGGGCGACGCCCAGGGCGCGGATGTGGGTCGGGAAGAGCTCGGCCTTCACGCAGGCGTTGATCGACGTGTAGCCCGTGACGACCACCAGCGCGAGCAGGGCGAGGCCCAGGGCCGACCAGAAGCCGCTGACGTGCCGGAGCGTCGTCATGATCGGGACGGTGAGAAAGGTCGAGCCGACCGCGAAGGTGATCAGCAGCGGCCGTCGGCCGATGCGGTCCGACAGCCCTCCCGCGAGCGGTTGCAGGCAGGCGAAGACCGTCAGCGCGCAGAAGCTGACCAGGGTCGCGGTCTGCTGGGGCAGTCCCGCGCTGCCGGCCAGGTACTTCGTGAGGTAGACGGTGTACGTGTAGTACGCGACCGTGCCGCCCATCGTGAGCGCCATGACCAGGAACGCCTCGCGCCGGTGCTTCCACAGCGTCGCCAGCGTTCCGCTCTCCTCCCCCGCTTCCGCGGACGCCACCTCGTACACGCCGGTCTCCAGCATGTTGCGCCGCAGGTAGAAGACGACCGCGGCGCCGAGGGCGCCGACGATGAACGGGATCCGCCAGCCCCAGCTGTGCAGCGCGCCGTCCGACATCGTGTGCTGCAGGATGATCTGCAGCCCGAGCCCGATGAGCTGGCCGACCGTCATCGACACGTACTGGAAACTGGAGGCGAACCCCCGGCGGCCGGGCGCCGACGCCTCCGTCAGGTACGTGGCGCTCGCCGCGTACTCGCCACCCACCGACAGGCCCTGCAGCAGCCGCGCCACCAGCAGGACGGCCGCGCCGCCGTACCCGGCGACCGCGTATGTCGGTGCCGCCGCGATCAGCACCGCGCTCGCCGACATCAGGGAGACCGACAGCGTCAGCGCGGCCTTCCGGCCCTTCCGGTCACCGATCCGGCCGAGCAGCCAGCCACCCACCGGCCGCATGAAGAACCCGACGGCGAAGATGCCCATCGTGTTCAGCATCTGGGCGGTCTGGTCCCCCTTGGGGAAGAACGAGGCCGCGAAGTAGGTCGCGAACGTCGAGTACACGAACCAGTCGAACCACTCGACCATGTTGCCCGCCGAGCCGACCCAGATCTTCCTCCAGTGCCGGTGTCCGTCGGCGCGCCCCACGGTGCTGTCGGTGCTCATGGTCAACGACCGTGCCGGAATGAGCGGTTCCCCCGCAAGGGCGCCTCCGCCCGCACCGGCTCAGGCGGTGGGCGCGAACAACCCGTCCTGGAGGAACTCCCGCACGTGGCCGAGGACCGCTTCGCGGTCGGTGCCGGGCAGGCCGACGACGAGGTGGGTGCCGAAGCCGTCGAGCAGCGCGCGAAGCCGGACGGAGAAGCGTTCGGGGTCCACGGGGCGGAACTCGCCCCGGGAGATGCCCTCGGCGAGCAGCGCCACCAGGTCCCGGTGCCAGGCGAGCTCCAGGGAGAGCTGCCGTCGCAGACCTTCCTCGCCGAGCTGGGAGCGGGTCCAGACCTCGGACCAGAGCACCCAGTGCGGATCACGGGGCCCGTCGGCGAGGTAGTGGTCGACGATCAGGTCGAGCCGCTCGCCGGCGGGCAGCGGGCGGGACAGCAGGGCGCGACGCTGGGCGCCGAGCTGTTCCTCGCTCCACTCCAGGGTCTGCAGCAGCAGCTCGTCCTTGCTGCCGAAGTAGTAGAGGACGTGGCCGCTGCTCATGCCGACCTCGCGGCCGAGGCCGGCGAGGGTCAGTTCGGCCAGGCCGTGCTCCGCGATGGCCGTCATCGCGGCGGCCATCACCAGCTCACGGGGCTGCTTGAGTCGGCGCCTGGCGCGGGGCTGTCCTGTCACCGCGTCCTCCGGCCGGCTGTGATCTGTCCCTGGCTCGCGTGCGGTCACACCCGGGGCTGCTGTTGGGTGATGCAGTGGATGCCGCCGCCGTGCGCGAAGATCGTGCGGGCTTCGACGAGGACCACGTCGCGCTCGGGGAAGAGCCGGCCGAAGATCTCCGCGTTGACCCGGTCGGCCGGGTCGTCGAAGGAGCACAGCACGACGGCGCCGTTGCACAGGTAGTGGTTGACGTAAGAGTAGTCGACCAGTTCGCCGTCCTCCCCGGTGACCGAGGGGGCGGGCAGCTCGACGACCTCCAGGGCGCGGCCGCGCGCGTCGGTGGCGGAGGCGAGCAGTTTGATCGTCTCCTGCGACACGGCGTGGTCCGGGTGCGACGGGTCCTGCTGGCTGTGGACGACGACCGTGCCGGGTCGGACGAACGCGGCGAGAATGTCGATATGTCCACGGGTACCGAAGGTCCCGTAGTCGGCGGTCAGCCCACGCGGCAGCCAGATCGCCTTCGTCGTCCCGAGATGGGCGTGCAGTTCCTCCTCCACCCGCTCCTTCGTCCACCCGGGGTTGCGGCCCGGGTCGAGCTGGACGGTCTCGGTGAGCAGGACCGTGCCCTCGCCGTCGACGTGAATGCCGCCGCCCTCGTTGACCAGCGGCGAGGCGTAGCCGCGCGCACCGGCCAGCCCGGCGACCTCCGCGCCGACCTGCGAGTCCAGGTCCCACCGCGCCCACTCCTGGGCGCCCCAGCCGTTGAACACCCAGTTCGCGGAGGCCAGTTCGCCGTCACGGACCAGGAACGTCGGGCCCATGTCGCGCATCCACGCGTCGTTGAGCGGCCGCTCCACGACCTCGACCCGGCTGCCGAGCAGCGAGCGGGCCGCGTCGCCGTCACCGGGCGTGGTGAGGACGGTGACGGGCTCGTAGCGGCTGATGGTGCGCGCGACCTCGGCCCAGGCGCGGCGGGAGGCGTCGAGGTCCTCGGCGTCCGCGAAGGTCCTGTTGGGCGACGGCAGCGCCATCCACGTGCGGGCGTGCGGGGCCCACTCGGGGGGCATCCGGAAGCCGTCGGCGGCGGGAGTGTGCGGCATGGGTCGGGTCCTTGTCACAAGAAGTACAGGCGGTTGAGGGAGACCCGGTCGGCGGGTTCCGAGCGCAGCGGGTCACCGTCGAGGGTCACCAGGCCGGTGCCGCCGTCCACGTCCACTTGGCCGGTGCGGGAGTTGAACCGCAGGTCGGCGGGTCCGATGCCGCGCGTGCCGCGCACCGCGACCCGGCGGCGCCGGGTCGGCATCCGGTCGTCCGCCGACTCGGCCGCCGCGCGGGCGACGAAGGCGACGGACAGGTCGGCCGCGGTCGCGCCGTGCGCCCCGAACAGCGGGCCGATGACGAGGGGTTCGCAGTCGTCGGTGGCCGCGTTCGGGTCGCCGGTGACGCCGTAGGCGGGGAAGCCCGACTTGAGGACCATCTGCGGCTTGGCGCCGAAGTACTGCGGCTTCCACAGCACGATGTCGGCGAGCTTGCCGATTTCGAGCGAGCCCACCTCGTGGGCGAGGCCGTGGGCGATGGCCGGGTTGATGGTGAGCTTGGCGATGTAGCGCAGCACGCGCCCGTTGTCGTCGGCGGGCCCGTCGCCCTCCATCGGCCCCCGCTCGGCCTTCATCTTCCCGGCCATCTGGAACGTGCGGCGCACGGTCTCGCCCGCCCTCCCCATCCCTTGCGCGTCCGAGGAGGTGATGCCGATGGCACCCAGGTCGTGCAGCACGTCCTCGGCACCCATCGTCCCGGCGCGGATCCGGTCGCGGGCCATGGCCGCGTCGCCGGGCAGGTCGGTCTTGAGGTCGTGGACCGAAACGATCATGCCGTAGTGCTCGGCGACCGCGTCCCGCCCGAACGGCAGCGTCGGGTTGGTGGAGGAGCCGATGACGTTCCGCACGCCCGCCATCTTCAGGACGTTCGGCACGTGCCCGCCGCCGCAGCCCTCGATGTGGAAGGCGTGGATCGTTCGCCCGTCCAGGACGGACAGGGTGTCCTCCACCGACAGGCACTCGTTCAGCCCGTCGCTGTGCAGCGCCACCTGGACGTCGTGCTCCTCGGCGACCCGCAGCGCGGTGTCCAGCGCGCGGGTGTGCGCACCCATGTCCTCGTGCACCTTGAAGCCGGAGGCTCCGCCCTCGGCGAGCGCCTCGACCAGCGGGGCGGGATCGGAGGAGGAGCCGCGGGCCAGGAAGCCGATGTTGACCGGCCAGGCGTCGAAGGAGTTGAACGCGTGCCGCAGCGCCCAGGGCGAGTTGACGCCGACGCCCCACACCGGGCCGAACTCCTGGCCGATGATCGTGGTGACGCCCGAGGCCAGCGAGGCCTCCATGATGCGGGGCGAGAGCAGGTGGACGTGGGTGTCCACGGAACCGGCCGTCGCGATCAGGCCCTCGCCGGAGACGATGGTCGTGCCGGTGCCGACGACGACGTCGACCCCGTCGAGGGTGTCCGGGTTACCCGCCCGGCCGATCGAGTGGATCCGGCCCTCGCGGATACCGATGGACACCTTGCGGATGCCCAGCACCGCGTCGATCACCAAGACGTTGCTGATCACGACGTCACAGGTGTCGCGGACCGCGGCGGCCTTGAGGTGCATCCCGTCGCGGGCGGTCTTGCCGAAGCCCGCCAGGAACTCGTCGCCCGGCTGCTGCGCGTCGGACTCGACGCGGACGACGAGCCCGGAGTCGCCCAGCCGCACCCGGTCCCCGGCGCGGGGCCCGTGGACGGCCACGTACTCGCGCGGATCGATCCCGGTCATGAGCCCTCCGAGGGATTTCCGGCGCCGAGGTAGCCGCAGGCGGCGGCTCTGCGCAGGGCCTCCGCGCCTGCGCCGGGCGCGTCCAGCGGGCCGTCCACCAGCCCGGCGAATCCGATCGCGACGCGGGCTCCGCCGATCGGCACCAGGCCCACCTGCGCGGACTCCCCCGGCCCGAAGCGCACCGACGACCCCGCCGGGACGGCGAGCCGCATGCCGTACGCGGCGGACCGGTCGAAGTCCAGCCGCGGGTTGGCCTCGAAGAAGTGGAAGTGCGAGGTGACGCTGACCGGCACGGTCGCGGTGTTGTGCACGGTCAGCGTCACGGACGGAGCCCGATCGGGGACCGCCGGGCCGGTCAGTACGGCGCCGGGGGCGCCGTCGCCGAGGAGGCCGGCGCCGATCGGATCGGTGACGACCGCCAGCCGGGAGCCGTCGTCGAAGACCGCCTCGACGTGCACCTCCCTGACCACGTCGGCCACTCCGGGCAGCACGTCCTCCGGCCCGAGGACGGCCTGACCCGCCGCGATGGCCTCGGCCAGCCGCCGGCCGTCCCTGGCCGCCTCGCAGACGGCGTCGGCGATCAGCGCGGTCGCCTCCGGCACGTTCAGCCGCAGGCCGCGCGCCCGGCGGGCCCGCGCCAGCTCGGCGGCACCGAAGAGCAGCAGGCGGTCCCGCTCGGTCGGGGTCAGTCGCACGGCGCGCCTCCCGGCGTGGAGATCAAGGAGAATTAGAGCGCCACTCTAACAACCACACCCTGAGAGGGAAAGGATATGACCGGCTCGCGCTCGACAATATTCGAGCGCTGCTCTAAAAGAGGCCCACCGCCGGGAACGCACAAGCGCCCGCGTCCGGTCCCTGGGAAGGAACCGGACGCGGGCGCTCGGTGAAGAAATCGACGCGGGCCTCAGCCCAGCTGGTGCATCCAGCCGTGCGGGTCGGGGGCGGTGCCGGTCTGGATGGCGAGCAGCGCTTCGCGCAGCTTCATCGTCACCTCGCCCGGGTTGCCGTCGGCGACGGTCCAGTCGGCGCGGGTCGACTTGACCGAGCCGACGGGGGTGATCACGGCGGCGGTGCCGCACGCGAAGACCTCGGTGATGGAGCCGTCGGCGCAGCCACGCTTCCAGTCCTCGACGGAGATCCGACCCTCGCTGACCTCATAGCCCAGGTCGGCGGCGATCCGCAGCAGCGAGTCGCGGGTGATGCCGGGGAGCAGCGAGCCGGTGAGGGCGGGGGTGAGGATTTTGTTGCCGGACACGAAGTACAGGTTCATGCCCCCCATCTCCTCGATCCAGCTGCGCTCGATCGCGTCCAGCCAGACGACCTGGTCGCAGCCGTGCTCGATGGCCTGTGCCTGGGCGACGAGGGACGCGGCGTAGTTGCCGCCCGCCTTCGCGGCGCCGGTGCCGCCGGGCGCGGCGCGCACGTACTCCTCGGAGAGCCAGACGGAGACCGGCTTCACGCCGCCGGCGAAGTACGCGCCGGCGGGCGAGGCGATCACCATGAAGAGGTACTCGTTGGCCGGCTTGACGCCCAGCCCGACCTCGGTGGCGAACATGAAGGGACGCAGGTAGAGCGACTGCTCGCCCGCGCTGGGCACCCATGCCTTGTCCTGGCCGACGATCGCGTCGACGGCCTCGATGAACGTCTCGATCGGCAGTTCGGGCATGGCGAGGCGGCGCGCGGAGTCCTGGAAGCGCTTGGCGTTGGCCTCGGGACGGAAGGTGGCGACCGTGCCGTCGGGCTGGCGGTACGCCTTCAGGCCCTCGAAGATCGTCTGCGCGTAGTGCAGCGTCATGTTCGCCGGGTCGATGGAGAGCGGGGCGTACGGCACGAGCTGCGCGTCGTGCCAGCCACGGCCCTCGGTCCACCGGATCGTCACCATGTTGTCGGTGAAGTGGCGGCCGAACCCGGGCTTGGCGAGGATCGCCTCGCGCTCCGCGTCGGACAGCGGGTGCGAGGAAGGCTTGAGCTCGATCGTGGGCGTCGTCATGTCTGCGTGTCCTTCACCGTGAGGTCATGGCGGACCGCACCCGCCGTCCCAGTGCTTGGACGTCCGAGTTTCCCCTCGCACAGCGGCCCCACCGCTGATTATCGCAGCGATGGGGCCATAGGCATAAATGTGCGGCCCGGGGTTGATGGTCGCACCCGGCCGGGCCGTAGGCCCAGGGGGTGGGGGCTAGCCGGCTACTCGTGCGGCCAGCGCGTCGCCTACCTGCACGGTGGTGCGGGGGGTGGAGCGCTCGGCGAGGTCGGCGTGCACGGCCTTCTCGACGCGGGCGGCCTCGTCGGCGTAGCCCAGGTGCTGGAGCAGCAGGGCCACGGAGAGGATCGTCGCGGTCGGGTCGGCCCTTGCTCTGGCCGGCGATGTCCGGGGCGGAGCCGTGCACCGGCTCGAACATCGAGGGGAAGTCGCCGCCGGGGTTGATGTTGCCGCTGGCGGCGACTCCGATGCCGCCGGATACGGCGGCGGCGAGGTCGGTGATGATGTCGCCGAAGAGGTTGTCGGTGACGATCACGTCGAAGCGCGCGGGGTCGGTGACGAGGAAGATCGTCGCCGCGTCCACATGCAGGTAGTCCGTGGTGACGTCAGGGAACTCTTCGCCGACCTTGTTGAAGATGTTCGTCCACAGGTGGCCGGCGTACACGAGCACGTTGTTCTTGTGGACCAGCGTGAGCTTCTTGCGCGGACGGGCCTGGGCGCGGGCGTAGGCGTCACGCACCACGCGCTCGATGCCGAACGCGGTGTTCAGGCTGACCTCGGTGGCCACCTCGTGCGGGGTGCCCGTCCTGATGGAGCCGCCGTTGCCGGTGTACGGACCCTCGGTGCCCTCGCGGACCACGACGAAGTCGATGTCCGGGCTGCCGGCCAGCGGGGTGGCCACGCCGGGGAAGAGCTTGCTGGGGCGGAGGTTGACGTGGTGGTCGAAGGCGAAGCGGAGCTTCAGCAGGAAGCCGCGCTCCAGCACTCCGGACGGCACCGACGGGTCGCCGATCGCGCCGAGCAGGATCGCGTCGTGCTCCTTGAGCTGCGTCAGGTCGTCCTCAGTGAGCGTCTCACCCGTCGCGTGGTAACGCTTGGCTCCGAAATCGAAGGATTTCGTCTCCAACTTCACGTCCGAAGGGAGGACGGCGGCCAGGACCTTGAGGCCTTCGGCCACGACCTCCTGGCCGATTCCGTCACCGGGGATCACTGCGAGGCTGAGGGTGCGAGACATACGGGAAACCCTACTCGGCGTCCCATTGAATGACACTTGGTGTCCGCATGACGGACACATGGGAGGGTGGCCATGGCCCGTTCACCCGCAGTACGACTACGAGTCGAACAGTGCTGCGAGATTGCGCCACATGGACACACCACGTATGGGTATCGCGGACAAGCTCGCCGACCGGATGAGCATGGCCGAACAACATGAATACCTGCGTTCCCGGCTGACCCGCCGCGGAGTCATCCGCGGCACGGTCGCCGCCGCCGGAGCGGTGGCGGGCGCCGGGCTGCTGAGCGGCACCGCGAACGCCGCCTCGCCCTCCCCCACCCTGCTGGGCAGGCCCGCGACCGGGCACCACGTCAGCGGCTCCCTCGTCGCCCCCTTCGGCCGCCACCTCGCCTTCGGCGCGGATCCCCAGACCCAGTTCCGGGTCTCGTGGCAGGTCCCGCTCGCCGTCAGGAAGCCCTTCATCCGGGTGGGCCTCAAGCCCTGGGCCCTCAGCCACAAGATCCAGGCCGAGGTCCGCGCGCTGCACACCCCGCAGCTGCTCAACAGCAAGCTGCCGCCGGTGGACCAGTACTACCTGCACGCCGCGCTGGACGGGCTGCACCCCGGCACCACGTACTACTACGGCGTCGGCCACGAGGGCTTCGACCCGGCCTCGGGCCAGGCCTTCGGCACCATCGGCACCTTCACCACCGCGCCGGCGCACAAGGGTGAGCGCTTCACGTTCACCGCGTTCGGCGACCAGGGCGTCAGTTACCACGCGCTCGCCAACGACAGCCTGATCCTGGCGCAGAACCCGGCGTTCCACCTGCACGCCGGTGACATCTGCTACGCCGACCCGGCCGGTTCCGGCCAGCAGTCCGACTCGTCCGTCTACGACGCGCGGACCTGGGACCAGTTCCTCGCCCAGACCGAGTCGGTCGCGGCCCGCGTCCCGTGGATGGTGACGACCGGCAACCACGACATGGAGGCCTGGTACTCCCCCAACGGCTACGGCGGCCAGGACGCCCGCTGGAGCCTGCCGGGCAACGGCCCGGACCCGAAGAACCAGCCGGGGGCGTACTCCTTCGTCTACGGCAACACCGCCGTCGTGGCCCTCGACGCGAACGACGTCTCGTACGAGATCCCGGCCAACTACGACATCAGCGGCGGCAAGCAGACCGCGTGGCTGGACAAGCGCCTGGGCGAGCTGCGCAAGCAGCGCGGCATCGACTTCATCGTGGTCTTCTTCCACCACTGCGCCTTCTCGACCACCAACTCGCACGCCTCCGACGGCGGTGTGCAGGAGAAGTGGGTGCCGCTCTTCGAGAAGCACCAGGTCGACCTGGTCGTCAACGGCCACAACCACGTCTACGAGCGCACCGACGCGATCCGCGGCGGCAAGGTCTCGAAGCCGGTCGCCATCGGCGACACGGTGCACCCCGAGCGGGACGGCGTCGTCTACGTGACGGCCGGCGGCGCGGGCCGCAGCCTCTACGACTTCCCGGCGCCCGACTCGTACGAGGGCCACGAGCACCACGTCGACTCGGTCGCCACCTGGCACTCGGCCAAGGGCGGCGGCAAGGTCACCGAGAACGTCACCTGGTCGCGGGTCCGCTACACGGGCTACTCGTTCATCGCGGTCGAGGTCGAGCCGGCGTCCTCCGGACGGACGGCGACGCTGACGGTCTCCGCGCTGGCGGAGACGGGCGAGCGCGTGGATCACTTCACGGTAGCCCGAAGGGCGAAGTGAAGAACCGGCACAGCACGGTAGCCCGAAGGGCGAAGTGAAGAACCGGCACAGCACGGTAGCCCGAAGGGCGAAGTGAAGAACCGGCACAGCACGGTGGCGCGGCGCGCGAAGTGAAGAACCGACACAGCACGGTGGCGCGGCGCGCGAAGTGAAGAACCGACACAGCACGGTGGCGCGGTGCGCGAAGTGAAGAACCGACACAGCACGGTGGCGCGGTGCGCGAAGTGAAGAACCGGCACAGCACGGTGGCGCGGCGCGCGCGCTGAACCACGGCTGATGAGCGCCGGACGGGCCCCGCCCCGTCCGGCGCTTCGTTCAGCTGCCTGCTGCGCCGCGCCAGGCCGTGTCTGACACATACCGGCGTCCGCCCGGAGGGCGGGCCCGGGGCGTCTGGTGCGTGCGATCGCACGGCGGAGGGTCGCCCCTGTACTGGACGTACCGGGGCGGGCCCGACAACTGGGGGCCCCTCCCAGCGGTAGCTGGGGGAGAGCGCGCGTGCCAGACGTCCCGGGCCAAGCGGGATGTGTCAGACACGGCCTGGGCGGGATGTGTCAGACACGGCCTAGCGGGCCTCGTGGCCGGTGCTGCCGCCGTTGTCCCGGCGGTCGAGCGAGCGCTGCAGTGCCTTCATCGCGTTCTCGCGTGCGGTCTCGTCCATGGTGATCAGCTCCAAAGGAAGATCAAGGAGATGGTGGTCGCCACAGAACGGGGCGGGGAACATGCGCGGCAGGGGGTTACCTGCGTGAAGGGCGCGGTTCACATCCGCCGATCGCTGGTGGAGCGATTCGTTCGGCTCCTACAAAGCTAGGCCAGCGCCGCGGTTATGTCTCCACAGTTACTCGGACTTCCTACTATCTGAGACGGAGACCACCCGGACGCAGGCCGCCCCCGCATCCGGACGGGGACCGGAGTACGGGGGCGGCGGTGTGCGGCCGGGCCGCAACGGGGCAGGTCAGCCCTGGTGCGGGTACCGGTAGTCGGTCGGCGGGACGAGCGTCTCCTTGATGGAGCGGGTGGACGTCCAGCGCATCAGGTTGGACGCGGAGCCCGCCTTGTCGTTCGTACCGGAGGCGCGGCCACCGCCGAACGGCTGCTGGCCGACGACGGCACCCGTCGACTTGTCGTTGATGTAGAAGTTGCCGGCGGCGAAGCGCAGCTTCTCCATCGCGTCCACGGCCGCGGCGCGGTCCTGGGCGATGATCGAGCCGGTCAGGGCGTACGGCGAGAACGCCTCCATCTGCGAGAGCATGGTGTCGAAGTCGGCGTCGTCGTAGACGTAGACGCCGAGGATCGGGCCGAAGTACTCGTCGCGGAAGATCTCGTTCGCCGGGTCGGTCGAGACCAGGACCGTCGGGCGGACGAAGTAGCCGACCGAGTCGTCGTACGTGCCGCCGGCGACGACCTCGACCGTCGGGTCGGACTTGGCGCGGTCGATGGCCGCCTTGTTCTTGGCGAAGGCACGCTCGTCGATGACGGCGCCGATGAAGTTCGACAGGTCGGTGACGTCACCCATGGTGATGCCGTCGACCTCGGCCGCGAACTCCTCCTTGAAGCCGTTCTCCCAGATGGAACGCGGGATGTAGGCGCGGGAGGAGGCCGAGCACTTCTGACCCTGGTACTCGAAGGAGCCGCGGGTGAGCGCGGTCTTCAGGATCGCCGGGTCGGCGGAGGGGTGGGCGACGACGAAGTCCTTGCCGCCGGTCTCGCCGACCAGGCGCGGATACGTCTTGTACGACTCGATGTTGTTGCCGACCGTCTTCCACAGGTGCTGGAAGGTCTTGGTCGAACCGGTGAAGTGGATACCGGCCAGATCGGGGTGGGTGAGCGCCACCTCGGAGACGGCGATGCCGTCACCGGTCACCAGGTTGATGACGCCCTTGGGGAGGCCGGCGGCCTCCAGGACGCGCATGAGCAGCACGGCGGAGTGGGTCTGCGTGGGGGACGGCTTCCACACGACGGTGTTGCCCATCAGGGCGGGGGCGGTGGGGAGGTTGCCCGCGATGGCCGTGAAGTTGAACGGCGTGATCGCGTAGACGAAGCCCTCCAGCGGCCGGTGGTCGCTGCGGTTCCACACGCCGGCGCTGCTGATCGGCTGCTCGGCGAGGATCTGCCGGGCGAAGGAGACGTTGAAGCGCCAGAAGTCGACGAGCTCGCACGGGCAGTCGATCTCGGCCTGCTGGGCGGTCTTCGACTGGCCGAGCATGGTCGAGGCGGCGAGCGTCTCGCGCCACGGGCCCGACAGCAGGTCGGCGGCGCGCAGGATGATCGCGGCGCGGTCGTCGAAGGACAGCGCGCGCCAGGCGGGGGCCGCGGCGAGGGCGGCGTCGACGGCGTCCTGCGCGTCCTTGGCGGTGGCGTTGGCGTAGGTGCCGATGCGGGCGCTGTGGTTGTGCGGCTGCACGACGTCGAAACGCTCGCCGCCGCCCATCCGCTTCTCGCCGCCGATGGTCATCGGCAGGTCGATCGGATTGCCGGCCAGCTCCTTCAGCTTCACCTCGAGCCGGGCGCGCTCCGGGGTTCCCGGCGCGTAGGAGTGGATCGGCTCGTTCACCGGCGTGGGGACCTGGGTCACAGCGTCCATGAAAATGCGCTCCTAGGGGTGCGGGTCAGCGGGTGGAGGGTCGCTCAGCGGCTGGGGAGGAAGGAACGGAGGAAGAAGGCGAGGTTGGCCGGACGCTCCGCGAGACGGCGCATGAAGTATCCGTACCAGTCTGCTCCGTACGGCACGTAGATGCGCATGCGCTCGCCGTCCTGCGCGAGGCGGCGCTGCTCGGCGGTGCGGATGCCGTAGAGCATCTGGAACTCGTAGCTGCCGGGCTTGCGGCCGTAGCGCGCGGCCAGCTCCTGGGCGATGGCGATCATGCGCGGGTCGTGCGAGCCGATCATCGGGTAGCCGTCACCGGCCATGAGGATCTTCAGGACGCGCACGTACGCCGTGTCGACCTCGGCCTTGGACTGGAACGCGACGCTCGCGGGCTCCTTGTACGCGCCCTTCACCAGTCGGACGCGCGACCCGGCGACGGCCAAGCTCCTGGCGTCGTCCTCCGTGCGGAACAGGTACGACTGGATGACGGCGCCGGTGTCCGGGTGCTCCTTGCGCAGCTCGGCGAGGATGCCCAGGGTCGAGTCGACGGTGGTGTGGTCCTCCATGTCGAGGGTGACCGTGGTGCCGATCGCGGTGGCCAGTTCCGCGACCTCGCGGACGTTCTCCAGCGCGATGTCGTGACCACCGTCGGGCAGCGCCTGCCCGAACGCGGAGAGCTTCACGGAGACCTCGGCGCGGGTGCCCAGGCCCTCGGTCTCCAGCGCCCGCAGCAGCGCCAGGTACGCATCGCGGGTGGCGCTCGCGGTGGCCGCGTCGGTGACGTCCTCGCCCAGGTGGTCGAGGGTGACCTCCAGACCGGACGCGGTGAGCTCACGGACGCTGTCCATGGCCGGATGCAGTTCGTCTCCGGCGACGAAACGGTTCACCACGGGGCGGGTGACCGGCGCCGCGGCGACGATGCGACGCATGCGGTCGCTGCGCGAGGCGGCGAGCAACACGGGACCGAGCACGGGGGGCTCCTTCAGGATCAGAGCATGAACAGGCAGCGACACCGCGAAATCTAGGGTTCGCCTACCCCGTGAACCATCGACACCTGTCACGCATCCGTGCGGCGTCCCTCATACAGATGTAAGAGAGAATGGAGGGGTGCGCGAGGACTACGAGGAACTGGTCGACGAGGTGTCCGCTCTCGTCGGCGCGCCCGCGACCCTGGAGGACCGCGATTTCCGGCTGATCGCCTTCGGCGCGCACGACAGCGACGACGGCGTGATGGACCCCGTCCGCACCCGCTCGATCCTGACCCGGCGCTCGACAGCCGAGGTCCGCTCCTGGTTCGAACGCTTCGGCATCGCCCGCGCCACCGGCCCGGTGCGCATCCCCGCCGCCCCTGCCGCGGGGGTCGTCCGGGGCCGGATCTGCCTGCCGGTGCGGCACCGCGGCATCGTGCACGGCTATGTGTGGCTGCTCGACGATTCGGACGCCGGGCCCGACCCGGACCCGCGGCTCGTCGCCGCGATGGAGGTCTGCGACCGGATCGGCGACCGGCTGGCCGCCGAGTCCCGGGCAGGCGCCGACGTCGGCCGCGAGCTGCGCGCGGCGCTGACGGCGGGCCCCGGCGAGCGGCGCGACGCCGCGCGGGCCGCGCTGGGCAAGGCGCTGGGCCCGGACGCGGACGAGGTGCACGCGCTCGTGTGCGTGCTGGGCTGGACGGCTCCCCCGGCGCTGGACGGCGCCACACTCCCCGCCGACGGCTCGCGGGAGCTGCCGGGGATCCGCACGATCCCGGGCGCGGCCGCGCTCTGCTGGATCCCGGCCCCGGGTCCGGGAGGCGCCGACCCACTGGCCGTACTGGTCCGGCTCCGCTCCGCGCAGCACCTCGCCCCCGCCCGCACCGCCGCCGCCCGACTGCTGGAGACGTCGGCCGCACCCGGCGCGGTGGCCGGTGTCGGCGAGCCCGCCCGTGATCTGGACGGGCTGCCCGAGGCCTGGCGGCAGGCGGCCGCGGCCGCCCGTGCGGCGCGGGTCCAGCCCCGGCTCGCGCCGGTCGCCGACTGGGCGGGCCTCGGCCCGTACCGCATGCTCTCGGCGCTCCCCGGTGGAGCCGGCGCCGACCCTGCCGTGCTCCCGCTGCTGGAGCCGTCCCACCGCGAACTCGCCCGCACCGCGGAGGTCTACCTCGACTGCGCGGGCCAGGCGGGCCGCACGGCCGCCGCCCTCGCCATCCACCGCCAGACCCTCTACTACCGCCTCTCCCGCATCGAACAGCTCACCGGCCTCGACCTCGCGGAGGGCGAGGACCGGCTGCTGCTGCACATGGGGTTGAAGGCGGCGCGGCTCTAGGCCGTTGTAGGTTCCGCGTTTTGATGGACAATGCCTCCACAGAATGGACAACCGATGGGCAATTTCACGGTTCCGTGGACACTGACTGCGATTATTAACTACCGGCTTCTGTACGGTCGTTAAGACTCCAGTGGCATCCAGCATGAAGAATGCGCCGGCCATGTCGTCGATCCGGTACGACGACGCTTCGGTGTGGAAGATCCCTTTCAGAGACCTGCGGTTAGCGGACTTTACTTGGTCGGTGCCGTGGCGGAGCTTCCGCTCCGCCACGGCCAGACGCACCGCTCGGGACGTTACGCATCAGCGACGAGACCGGGCCCGTTGTGCACGAGAGTCGACTGGAGCTGGCCCGATTGCTCTTGGTCAATATGGATCCCGCAGTACGCGGAATTTATGCAGCCGTGCCATCTGACTGCCCGCGTCGACCAGCGTGCGTCGGCATGTGCCGGACTTCCTGCTGGTGGTGCTCCAGCCGTAGTTCAGGGCGCGAGGGGTCGGGCGTCGTCGAAGGTGCGGAGCAGTTGCCGTTCGGCGTCGGCGAGATAGACCGACAGCAGGAGTTCGGCCTGCTGGGTGTCCCTGGACTCCAGGGCTGCCAGGAGTTCGCGGTTGCGGGTGAGGTAGGGCGCGTGAAAGCGTCGCGGATCGTCCATGACATGGAAGGCCAGGCGTAGTTCGGCGTGGACGCGGAGCATGAGCTCCTCCAGTCGCGGTGATCCGGCCAGCCGTATGATCCCGCGGTGGAAGTGCAGGTCTGCGGTGGCGACGTCGGGCCAGCGCTGGTCGGCTGCCGCACGTTCACCCTCCTCCACGGAGGTACGGATCGCCTCGATCACCCGGGTCGGTGCGCCGGCCAACTCCCTTACGGCCGCGCCCTCCACGAGTCGGCGCAGGCGGTACAGCTCCACGACGTCGTCGGCGTCCAGGGTGCGTACGAACACGCCGCGGTTCAACGCGTGCACCAGCAGCCGCTCGTGGGTCAACAGCCGGAATGCCTCACGCAAGGTGTTGCGGGACACGCCCAGGGCTGCTCCCACGACCTCCTCGGACAGTTGCGTCCCTGGCGGGATATGACCTTGCGTCACGCGTTCGCGCAGCACGCCGGCCACCCGCTCGGCGGTGCTGCCGCGACCGAGCAGATCCTTGTCCTGCTCCAACTCCGCGATCCACGACCTGGGAGCGCTTGTGCTCATCTGTGTGTTCCTCAGCTGCCCACGGATCTGTCGGCTGTTTCGATACTTCGTTGAACAAAATCTATCCCATCCAGGCTGAAGAGACTACCGATGGCAGGCACTGCCGCAACAGCTTGCAGTGACCCCTTGCGAGATTGTTGAACGATCCATACCGTGTGAAGAAGGGGCCTCGTGCGGTGACCGCCGCGGACCACGGAGGGGCACGGCAAGGACGGAGGCCGGCATGGGTATGGACGAAGAGAGCGGTGCACGGCGCGGCTCGGGTCAAGAGCCCTCCACTGCACGGGCTTTGGTTGTGCGACTGGTTCCGGCTGTGGCGGGCGCCGGGGGAGCGTTCGGGCTGTGGGCGGTCGCGCGCCTGATCGAGCGCGCCACCTTCTTCGGGAGCGCCGACTGGGTGGACCCCCTGATCATGGTGGTGCTCCTGATCTCCTGCTTCTTACCGTGGGACTCCCGTTTCCTGGGCTTCCGGTGGGCCCTGGGTGTGCTGTGCTTCCTGGGCATCCTGTTCCTGCGGCACTCCGAGCTGGGCCAGCTGGAGCTGCACCAGCACGGGCGCACCGAACATGTCAGGGTCCTGCACATCCGGGAGATCACGGACGGCATGAGTAGTGGGAGCACCTACGTCTACACCGTCTCCGTCCTCGACGGTCCACCGCTGGCCCCGATACCGGGCGGTGCCTTCACCGACTGGCACTGGGCGGTCGGCGGCACCTACACAGTGACCGTCGACCCGCAGGGGCTGGCCCCGGTCGAGCCGGGGGGCGTTCCCGGCCCTCCGGTGGTCCAACCGCTCCTGCAGATCCCGCTCGGACTCGGCCTGGTCTGCGCCCTGTGGCGACCCTCGCAACTCCTTCTGCGCCGCAGGCGCGTGGCCGGGCCCGGCGTGGCCGATGAACCCGGCGTCGACGGTTTCGGCGCTGGATCTGTTGGTGTGGAGGAGGAGTTGCCGGGCCCGGTGTTCCTGGTGGAAGCCGACCCGGAGGAGGTGCTGGAAGCGGAGACGACGGCCCTTTGGCCCGCAGGGCGGTTGGCGGGGGCGGTGTACCGGGCATCGGCTCATATGCACCGGCATGCGAGTGTGGCGGTGCGTCGGCAGATGCTGGCGCTGGACGCCGCCCGCTTCGGAGACCGGAACCTGTCGGCGCGGATCACCGCTGTACCCCTCGACGACGACGGCGCCGACCGGCGATGGGGGGTGGACTGGGCCACCGGCAGCACGGTCGACCACCGGTTCCGGCAGGCAGTGATCGGCCATACCGATCGGGCGGGCGCGGTGGCGACGGCAGTGGTGGACGGCCGCCCGGTCGCCGTCACCTCCAGCAGCGACGACGGCACGATACGGGTGTGGGACCTGATCACCGGGCGCCCGGTCGGCGAACCGATCACCGGCCACACCGAAGGCGTCCGGGCGGTGGCGACCGGAATGGTACGGGGTCGCCCGGTTGTCGTCAGCGGTGGCCGGGACGGGACGGTGCGCGTGTGGGACCTGCCCACCGGCCGACCCGTCGGCCACCACCTCATCGGCCACACCGAAGGCATCACAGGGGTGGCGACGGCGGTGCTGGACGGCCGCGCTCTCGGCGTGAGCAGCAGCCGCGACGGGACGGTGCGGGTGTGGGACCTGACTACCGGTCAGTCCGTCGCCAGCGCCTCCACCGGCCATAACGGCCCGGTGGAGGCGCTGGCCACGGAGGTCATGGACAGGCGCCCGGTCGCCGTCGCCGGCAACAAGGACGGGACGGTGCGGGTGTGGGATCTGGCCACCGGCCGCCCGGTCGGCGAACCGATCACCGGCCACACCGAAGGGGTCTGGGCGGTGGCAACCGCAGAGGTGGACGGCCGCCCCGTCGCCGTCACGGGCAGCCGGGACGAGCCGGTGCGCAGATGGGACCTGATGACCGGCCGGCCGGTCGGCGAACCCCTCACCGACGGCGCCGAAGGCGTGTACGCGTTGGCGACGGGGTCGGTGCAGGACCGCCCGGTCGTGCTCAGTGGCAGCCGTGACGGGATGGTACGGGTGTGGGATCTGGCCACCGGCCGTCCAATCGGCGAACCCCTCGCCGGCCACACCGAAGGGGTGTGGGCGGTAGCGACCGCAGTGGTGGACGGCCGCCCCGTCGCCGTCACCGGCGGCAACGAGGACGGAGAAGTACGGGTGTGGGAGCTGTCCCCCGGCCGCCCGGTCGGTGAACCTCGCACCGGACACACCAGTGGGGTGCGAGCGGTGGCGACCGCAGTGGTGGACGGCCGCCCGGTCGCGATCAGTAGCAGCCGGGACGGGACGGTACGGACGTGGGACATGGACACCGGCCGACCCACCGCCGCACCCGTCATCATTCCCTCACGACCAGCGGAGTCGGTGGCCACAGCCGTGCTGAACGGCCGTCCGGTCGTCCTCACCAGCAGCTGGGAGGGGTTGGTGCGGGTGTGGGACCTGTCCACGGGCCGACCGGTCGGGGAGCCCCTCGTCGGCCACCCCAGTCCGATCCTGACGTTGACGACGGGGTCGGTCGAGGGATCCCCGGTGGTCGTCGCCGGCGACTATAACGGAAGGGTGTGGGTGTGGGATCTGACAACCGGCCACCTGGTCTGCATACTTGTCGGCCATCAGAGCCTGGTGAGTTCGGTGGCGATCGCGGACGTGGACGGCCGCCCGGTCGCGGTGTCCGGAAGTTGGGACACCTCGGTGCGGATTTGGGACCTGACCACAGGCCGCCCCGTCGGTGAACCCCTCACCGAAATCATCGGCATGGCGAGAGTAACGGCCATGATGGTAGCGACCGCGACAGTGGACGACCGCCCCGTCGCAGTCGGCGGCAGTTGGGACACCACCGTGCGGATCTGGGACCTGACCACAGGCCGCCCGGTCTGCGAACCCCTCATCCGCCACACCGACCGGGTGCTGGCGGTGGCCACCGGAGTGCTGGACGGCCGTCCCGTCGCCGTCAGCGGCAGCCAGGACAGGACAGTGCAGGTGTGGGACCTGGCCACCGCCCGGCCCGCCGGACGGCAGCTGGTCTTCCCCGGGCCGGTCCATGCGGTGGAAGTCTCCCCGGACGGCCGACTGGTGGTGGGCTTCGGCTGGGAAGTCGCGGTCCTGGCCCCACCCCGACCCTGAGGACGGTCCGGGCAACGGCACGGGACCTGCCCGCGCAGCCCGACACGGCGGCCCGGCGTTTCTGCTGGTGGGCGTGGCTGAGTCAGACCGTCCCGGCGCGACCCGCGAGCAGAGCGCGAGTGAGTCTTTGCGGCCTCCCGTGCCGTCCCTGCCTCCCTCGATCATTCGGCATGCTTGCCTCGAGGCGGGGCCGGTCAGCTGTACGACCTGAACGTGCCTCGCCCGGGTGTAGTCGCCGCACAGTGCCGCCTTCGAGATGCCGCCGCTTTGGGCAGTGGTCTGTGACAGGGCCCGCTAATGAAACTTCCCCAGCTCGGCGATCTCTCCCAGAGGCCACTACCGATAGTGGCTACAGCTCAAGGCCAGGTGGGCACTTTTGCTCATGATCACCCAACACGCGCACTGCTCACCAGCCGGATTCTCGTGTTCTCGCAGGAACCAGTGCTCATGAAGCCGCGCTCCCTACAGCCGTGTCTGACACATACCGGCGTCCGCCCGGAGGGTGGGGCCCGGGGCGTCTGGTGCGTGCGATCCCACCGGTCCGTACGTCCGCAGCTCGGCGCGATCCACAGTGAGCACAAGGCCAGGTGCCGCAGACAGTGGCGGCCCGGCCCCGCGTTCGCCTGATCACCCGAATCGCCTACTCGCCCGCCGCGCCCCTGATCAAGGCTGCGTGCGCGGCGGCGAGGATCTCCTCGGAGAGCGGGGAGCCCTGGGTGGCGCGGGACAGAACCAGCGCACCGAACAGGGTGCAGAGTCGGGCGATGCCGTCCTGCTCGCCATCGGCGAGGAAGTCGGTGAAGTCGGCCACCCCCTCGGTGTAGACGCGACGGGCCTCTCGCCCCCCGCCCTCGCGCGCGATGTCGGTGGCGAGGGCCGCGACCGGGCAGCCGTCCGCCGGGTCGTCGCGGTGTTCGACGGAGAGGTAGGTGTCGATCAGGGCCCGCTGGGCGGCGGCGCGCTGCCCGTCGTACCGCTCGAGTCCGGCCGCATGGTGCCGGGTGAGCTCGGCGAAGGCGTGGGCGGTGGCCTCATCGACGAGCGCCCCCTTGGAGGCGAACTGCTTGTAGAAGGCGCCGTGCGTGAGACCGGCCGCCTTCATCAGATCGGCGACGCTGATGTGGGTGCCCTGTTCCCGGAACAGCCGGGAGGCGGTGTCCACCACCCGCCTGCGATTTTCCTCCGCCTGTGCCTGCGATACGCGGCCCATGACCACCTCCCGTTTGGATGTCGACTGGCATCTATCGTACCGCGGTGTTTAGATTGATTACGTAATCTAAATCATGCGGGTGGCCCGACGGCCCTCGCCAGGCTCAGGAGCAGGCATGGAACTCAAAGACGCGGTCGCAGTGGTCACCGGCGCCAACCGGGGCCTCGGGCGGCACCTGGCCGCCCAGCTCGTCGAGCGCGGCGCCAAGGTGTATGCGGCGGCCCGCCGCCCCGAGACAGTCGACCTGCCGGGTGTCACCCCACTGCGTCTGGACGTCACGGACCAGGAGTCGATACGCGAGGCCGCCCGCATCGCGTCGGACGCGACGCTGCTCATCAACAACGCGGGCATCTCCACCGGTGCGCCGCTGATCGGAGGCGACCTGGACGAGGTGCGCCGGGAGATGGAGACCAACTTCTTCGGCCCGCTCGCCGCGACCCGGGCCTTCGCCCCCGTCATCGAGGCGAACGGCGGCGGCGCCGTGCTCAACGTGTTGTCTGTCCTGTCCTGGGTGCACCCGGCCGCTCTCGGCTCCTACGCCGCGTCCAAGGCCGCCGCGTGGGCGCTGACCAATGCGACCCGCGAGGAGCTGGCGCCTCGCGGCATCGCCGTCTCGGCGCTGCACGTTGGCTACATGGACACCGACATGGCCGCCGGCGTCCCCGCCGACCAGAAGACCGCCGCCGCCGACGTCGCGGCCCAGGCCCTGTTCGGCATCGAGACGGGCCGGCCCGAGATCGTCGCCGACGAGTTCACCCGGCAGGTCAAGCAGAGCCTGGCCGACGCGGCGCAGACGAACACGGCATAAGGCTCGCCCGCCTCCGCCGCAGCGCACCCCCCTTCTTGATCCCCTTACGTCAGGACACCTGATGCGTTACACGGCTTGCGGGCGCCGGACCGGACTGCGCGGGTCCGAGTAGGCGCTCGGCACCGCGAACTTCGGCACCGCCGGCTCGACGGTTACCTCGGCGCCCTGGACGTCCAGCTGACCGACGTGCAGCACACCCGCCTGACCGAGACTCAGCGCGGTGCCGTCCGGCGTCCCCCCGAGGGGAATCTCCGCTTCCCTGGACCGCCTCCAGGGAAGCGCCGCCGACCGCGTCATCGCCCCGGTCGCGCCGATGGCCCGACGGGCGAACGCGGCTGAGGACACAATGCGCCCACGCCTCAGCCAGAGAAACGTCACAAACTATCTCGTACTGGGATACGCCCGGGACGAACGCAGACCCCGCCCTCTCACGGACGGGAAACGGAACGGAGACGACGATGAAGGCTTTCCTGGTCGAGAAGTACGGCGACCAAGCCGGGATGCGCGCCGCCGAGGTGCCCGACCCCCGGGTGGGTGCGGACGACGTCCTGGTCAAAATCCACGCGGCGGGAATCAACCCGCTGGACCTCAGGATCCGCAACGGGGACTTCAAGGCGTTCATGCCCTATCGTCTGCCGCTTGTCCTGGGCAACGACCTCGCCGGAGAGGTCCTCCAGGTCGGGTCCGCCGTCACCCGCTTCGCGGTGGGGGACGCGGTCTACGCCCGGCCCGACAAGGACCGCATCGGCACCTTCGCCGAACTCCTCGCAGTCCACCAGGACGACCTGGCCCCCAAACCCGCCACCCTCACCATGGCCGAGGCCGCCTCCCTGCCCCTGGTCGCCCTGACCGCATGGCAGGCACTGGTCGAACGCACCCATGTGCAGCCGGGTCAGAAAGTCCTCATCCACGCGGGCGCCGGCGGCCTCGGCTCCATCGCCGTCCAGCTGGCCAAGGCCCTCGGCGCGCACGTGGCCACCACCGCGAGCACCGCCACCATCGACCTGGTCAGGGAACTCGGCGCGGACGTCGCCATCGACTACCGCACCCAGGACTTCACCAAACTCCTCGACGGCTACGACATCGTCCTGGACTCCCTCGGCGGCGACAACCTGGCCAGGTCCTTGCGTGTACTCAAGCCCGGCGGCACGGCCATCAGCGTCGCGGGCCCGCCCGACCCGGCCTTCGCCCGCGAACTCGGCGCGAACCCCATCCTCCGCCTGGCCATGACCGCGCTCAGCGCGAAGACCCGCTACCAGGCGAAGCGCCTCGGCGTGACGTACTCGTTCCTGTTCATGAAGGCCAGCGGTGACCAACTGCGCGAACTCACCCCCCTCATCGACTCCGGGAGGATCCGCCCCCTCGTCGACCGCGTCTTCCCGTTCGACGAAACCCTCCAGGCCATGGAGTACGTCGAAAAGGGCCGGGCGAAGGCCGGCAAGGTCGTCGTCTCCATGACGTAGGGCGGGCACGCCGGCGGCGGCCGGATCACCACCCGGCTTCCGCGTAGAGCTGGGACCTGCGCTTGCGATCACGCGCCACCGACTCCGGGGAGACCACTTCCACCGCGAGAACGATGTCCTCGACGAGATAGCGGGTCTCGTTGAGCCCCTCGCCGGGCACCGCTTCCGCGCGGACGACGGAGACGTCCGGCTCAGGACGGTCGTGTCGGTCCACGGCAATCGTCATTTCCCGACGCACCCGCAGGCTCACGGGCACGGATCGTCGCAGCCCATTCACCAGGACATCCATGACCAGAGTCTGGAAACTCTTCCGCGGACTCACGAAGACAAGGCTCCCGCCGATCAGCTCTGTGTGCGGCGGGAGATCGGGAATGCGGTCGAGGTCGTCCGCGGTGCATCCGCCCGGAGGCGGGAAAGCCAGGCCGGCAGCGGTTCGGCGGTCACGATTCCTCCCATGGACGGGATTCCGCCCCCAGCGTTCAACGTAGCGGGAGGGAATGACGAAGCCGCCCTTCCTACGAGCGAAGGGCGGCCTCGTCACTGACGATGCGACCTCGGAAGGCCGGTGACCCGCGGTCAGTCCGTGAGGTCCACCGCGCGGGACGACGTCGCGCCGATCTCCGTGGCGATCTCGGCCAGGGCGGCCGGCGGGATGCAGGAGTCGACGGTCAGGGCCACGAGGGCCTCGCCGCCGGCCGCCGCGCGGGCGACCTGCATGCCGGCGATGTTGACGCCGGCCTCACCAAGGATGCGGCCGATCGTGCCGACGACGCCGGGGCGGTCGGTGTAGCGGAGGAAGGCCATGTGGTCGGCGAGGACCAGGTCCACGTCCTCGTCACCGACGGCGACGACCTTCTGGATGTTCTTCGGGCCGGCCAGCGTGCCGGAGACCGACACCTCCGTGCCGTCCGTCAGGGTGCCGCGCACCGTGACCATGTTGCGGTGGTCGGGCGACTCGCTCGACGTGGTCAGCCGGACCTCGACGCCGCGCTCCTGCGCGAACAGCGGGGCGTTGACATAGGAGACCGTCTCGGCGACGACGTCCTCGAAGACACCCTTGAGCGCGGAGAGTTCGAGCACCTTCACGTCGTGCTGGGTGATCTCGCCGCGGACCTCGACATCGAGCCGGGCGGCGACCTCGCCGGCCAGCGCGGTGAAGATCCGGCCGAGCTTCTCGGCGAGCGGCAGACCGGGGCGCACGTCCTCGGCGATGACGCCGCCCTGGACGTTGACCGCGTCCGGGACCAGCTCACCGGCGAGCGCGAGGCGGACGGACTTGGCGACGGCGATGCCGGCCTTCTCCTGCGCCTCGTCGGTGGAGGCGCCCAGGTGCGGGGTGGCCACCACGTTGTCGAACTGGAAGAGCGGGGAGTCGGTGCACGGCTCCTTCGCGTACACGTCCAGGCCCGCACCCGCGACGCGGCCCTCCTTCAGGGCCGAGGCGAGCGCCTCCTCGTCCACGATCCCGCCGCGTGCGGCGTTCACGATCCGGACCGAGGGCTTGACCTTGTGCAGGGCCTCGTCACCGATCAGGCCGAGGGTCTCGGGGGTCTTCGGCAGGTGGACGGTGATGAAGTCGGAGACCTCCAGCAGCTCGTCCAGGCTGAGGATCTTGACACCCATCTGGGCCGCGCGAGCGGGCTGGATGTAGGGGTCGTACGCGACGATCTTCATGCCGAACGCGGACATGCGCTGGGCGACCAGCGCGCCGATGCGGCCGAGGCCGACGACGCCGAGGGTCTTCTCGGCCAGCTCCACGCCGGTGTACTTGTTCCGCTTCCACTCGCCGTTCTTCAGCGCCGAGTTGGCCGGCGCGATGTTGCGGGCGGTGGCGATGAGCAGGCCGCAGGCCAGCTCGGCGGCGGTGACGATGTTCGAGGTCGGCGCGTTGACGACCATGACGCCGGCCTTGGTGGCGGCGGCCACGTCGACGTTGTCGAGACCAACGCCCGCACGGGCGACGACCCGCAGCTTGGGCGCGGCGGCGATGGCCTCCGCGTCGACCTTGGTGGCGCTTCGGACCAGGATGGCGTCGGCATCCTTGATCGCGGAGAGCAACTCACCCCGGTCGGCGCCGTTGCAGTGCCGGATGTCGAAATCCGGCCCCAGCGCGTCGACGGTGGCGGGCGACAGCTCTTCGGCGATGAGTACGACAGGCTTCTGGCTCACGTGGTCCTCACTTGTCCTTCGTGGGCGGCCGGTCCCGCGGACGCTCCAGGGAGGGAGGGGATGGCATGCCGCGTGGAAGACGCACGACGCTGTGAGCCTGACGCGCTTTGTAGTTGCAGTGTATCGGCGCCGCCGAGTACGACTTGTGCCTTGGTGGAAGGATCACCCGCACGTGGCTGTACGCCGTGGACAACGGTGCGGGGCGGCCACTGCGACCGCCCCGCACCCGACGGGGCTCACGCCTCGTCGTCGACCCAGCTCATGAGCTTGCGGAGCTTCTTGCCGGTAGTCTCCAGCAGGTGGTCCTGGTCGGCCTTCTTGTACTCGTTGTACTTCGGCAGACCGGCCTCGTACTCGGCCATCCAGTTCTTGGCGAAGGTGCCGTCCTGGATCTCGGCGAGGACCTTCTTCATCTCGACCTTGGTCTGGTCGTTGATGATGCGGGGGCCGGTGACGTAGTCGCCCCACTCGGCGGTCTCGGAGACCGACCAGCGCATCTTCTCCAGGCCGCCCTCGTACATGAGGTCCACGATCAGCTTGAGCTCGTGGAGGCACTCGAAGTACGCGATCTCGGGCTGGTAGCCGGCCTCGACGAGGGTCTCGAAGCCCGCCTTGACGAGCGCGGAGGCGCCGCCGCAGAGGACCGCCTGCTCGCCGAAGAGGTCGGTCTCGGTCTCCTCGGTGAAGGTGGTCTTGATGACGCCGGCGCGGGTGCCGCCGATGCCCTTGGCGTAGGACAGCGCGAGCTCGAACGCCTTGCCCGTCGCGTCCTGCTCGACACCCGCGATACACGGGACGCCGCGGCCCTCGACGTACTGGCGGCGGACCAGGTGGCCCGGGCCCTTCGGGGCGACCAGGGCGACGTCGACGTTGGCCGGCGGCTTGATGAAGCCGTAGCGGATGTTGAGGCCGTGGCCGAAGAAGAGCGCGTCGCCGTCCTTGAGGTGGTCCTTGATGGACTCCTCGTAGACCTTGCCCTGGAGCGGGTCCGGGACCAGGATCATGATGACGTCGGCCTCGGCGGCGGCTTCGGCGACGGAGACGACCCGCAGGCCCTCCTCCTCGGCCTTCGCCTTGGACTTGGAGCCCTCGTGCAGGCCGACGCGCACGTCGACGCCGGAGTCGCGCAGCGACAGCGCGTGGGCGTGACCCTGGCTGCCGTATCCGATGACCGCGACCTTGCGGCCCTGGATGATGGAGAGGTCGGCGTCGTCGTTGTAGAAGAGCTCGGCAGCCACTTGGGATATCTCCTTGGTTCTGTGGATTGCCCACACACTACGTCCGGTGGGCGGAGGAAAGCGCTTCGGTCTCGCCATGCGGTCCCACCGGGGGCGGGACCGCAGGGCGAGCGGTGCTAGGCGGAGCGGTCGAGGGCCCGCAGGGAGCGGTCGGTGATGGAGCGGGCGCCACGCCCTATGGCGATGGTGCCGGACTGCACCAGCTCCTTGATGCCGAAGGGTTCCAGCATCTTGAGCATCGCTTCGAGCTTGTCGGCGCCGCCGGTGGCCTCGATCGTGACGGCCTCCGGGGAGACGTCCACGGTCTTGGCGCGGAACAGTTGGACGATCTCGACGATCTTGGAACGGGACTCGTTGTCGGCCCGCACTTTCACCAGAACGAGTTCACGCTGAACGGCGGCCGAGGGCTCCAGCTCGACGATCTTCAACACGTTGACGAGCTTGTTGAGCTGCTTGGTGACCTGCTCGAGCGGCAGTTCGTCGATCACGTTGACGACGATGGTGATGCGGGAGATCTCGGGGTGCTCGGTGGTGCCCACCGCGAGGGAGTCGATGTTGAAGCCGCGGCGGGAGAACAGCGCGGTGATCCTGGCCAGGACGCCGGGCTTGTTCTCCACCAGGACGGAGAGCGTGTGCTTGGACATGTCGCTTCGTTCCTTCTCTCGGTCCTGCGCCTCAGTCTTCCTGGCCGTCGCTGAAGTCCGGGCGGACATCGCGGGCGGCCAGGATCTCGTCGTTGGAGGTGCCGGCGGCGACCATCGGCCACACCATGGCGTCCTCGTGGACGATGAAGTCCACGACCACCGGGCGGTCGTTGATCGAGTTGGCCTTGGCGATGACCGCGTCCAGCTCGTCCGGGCTCTCGCAGCGCAGACCCACGCAGCCCATCGCCTCGGAGAGCTTGACGAAGTCCGGGACGCGGGTGCCGCGGTTCACCGTCGAGCCGACGCCGACCGTCGAGCCGCTGTTCGAGTTGGTCTCACCGGCGTGCAGCACGGTGTTGGAGAACCGCTCCCCGTAGAAGAGGTTCTGCCACTGGCGGACCATGCCCAGGGCGCCGTTGTTGATGATGGCGACCTTGATCGGGATGTTGTTGAGCGCGCAGGTGACCAGTTCCTGGTTGGTCATCTGGAAGCAGCCGTCACCGTCGACCGCCCAGACGGTCGCGCCGGGGACACCGGCCTTGGCGCCCATCGCGGCGGGCACCGCGTACCCCATGGTCCCGGCGCCGCCGGAGTTGAACCACGTGTTGGGCTTCTCGTACTTGATGAACTGCGCGGCCCACATCTGGTGCTGGCCGACGCCGGCCGCGAACAGCGTGCCCTCGGGGGCCAGCTGGCCGATCCGCTCGATGACCTGCTGCGGGGAGAGGCTGCCGTCGTCCGGGGTGTCGTAGCCCAGCGGGTAGGTCTCGCGCCAGCGGTTGAGGTCCTTCCACCAGTCGGCGTAGTCGCCCTTGTGGCCGGCCTCGTGGTCCGCCTGGACCGCGACGATCAGGTCGGCGAGGACCTCGCGGGCGTCACCGACGATCGGCACGTCCGCGGCGCGGTTCTTGCCGATCTCGGCGGGGTCGATGTCGGCGTGCACGATCTTCGCGCCCGGCGCGAAGGTGTCGAGCCGGCCGGTCACCCGGTCGTCGAAGCGGGCGCCGAGCGCGATCAGCAGGTCGGACTTCTGCAGGGCGGTGACCGCGGTGACGTCACCGTGCATACCGGGCATGCCGACGTGCTGGGGGTGGCTGTCGGGGAACGAGCCGAGCGCCATCAGCGTGGTGACGACCGGGGCGCCGGTCAGCTCGGCCAGGATCCGCAGCTCGGCGGTGGCGCGGGCCTTCATGACGCCGCCGCCGACGTACAGCACCGGGCGCTTGGCCTCGTTGATCAGCCGGGCGGCCTCACGGATCTGCTTGGCGTGCGGCTTGGTCACCGGGCGGTAGCCGGGCAGGTCCGTCTGCGGCGGCCAGGAGAAGGTCGTCTGGTTCTGCAGCGCGTCCTTGGCGATGTCGACGAGGACCGGGCCCGGACGGCCGGTGGCGGCGATGTGGAACGCCTCGGCGATGGTCCGGGGGATGTCCTCGGCCCTGGTCACCAGGAAGTTGTGCTTGGTGATCGGCATCGTGATGCCGCAGATGTCCGCCTCCTGGAAGGCGTCGGTGCCGATCGCCTTGGAGGCGACCTGGCCGGTGATCGCGACCAGTGGGACGGAGTCCATGTGGGCGTCGGCGATCGGGGTCACGAGGTTGGTGGCGCCCGGCCCGGAGGTGGCCATGCAGACGCCGACCCGGCCGGTGGCCTGCGCGTAGCCGGTGGCGGCGTGGCCGGCCCCCTGCTCGTGGCGGACCAGGATGTGGCGGACCTTGACGGAGTCCATCAGCGGGTCGTAGGCCGGCAGGATCGCACCGCCAGGGATACCGAATACGGTGTCGGCGCCGACCGCCTCGAGCGAGCGGATGAGGGACTGCGCGCCCGTCATGCGCTCTGGGGTGGTGGGCTGCTGTCCCCCGCTGCGGGCCCGCGCTTGCGGATGGGGGGCCCCGGTGGCCTGCTCGGTCATCTGCGTTCTCTTCTCTCGAAGATGAGTTTTCTTCTGGGTGCCAGGCAACAAAAAACCCCTCGTGCCGTCAGGCAAGCGAGGGGAGCGCGTCGGTGCGTTTTCCAAGGCGGTGGTGGGCCCCGGTCAGCCGACGCGCTTTCCAAGTACGAGAATTCGGGTGCGCATGGACACGACCCTCTCCCTGGACCCCTCGGAGTGTCAAGCGGGTGGGACGGGCGTCTCAGCATTTGAGCAGAGGGCGTCACCCGAACCGGTGGTGCCGTTGTGGCGCACGGGCAGCGGGCCGCCGGTCAGGGCCACCGAGCCATGCGGTACGGGGTAGCCGCCGCGGGTCAGCGAGCCCCGCAGCCGGTGCTCGTCGAGCGGGCCGGAGAACGCCAGGCCCTGGCCGTGCGTACAGCCCATGGCGCGCAGCGCGACGACCTGCTCGGGCCGGTCCACCCCGTCCGCGACGGTGCGGATGCCCAGGTCCTCGGCGATCCGCAGCATGCCCGCGGTGATCTTGTGCAGCCGCGCGGACTCGACGATCCCCTCGACGAAGCTGCGGTCGATCTTGAGCAGATCCACCGGGAGGCGGCGCAGCGCGGTCATCGCGGCGTAGCCGGTGCCGAAGCCGTCCAGTGCGATCTGGACACCGAGGCGGCGCAGCGCCGACAGCCTGCGCTCCAGCTCCTCCAGGGAGATCCGCGGGTCGTTGTCGGTCAGCTCCAGCACCAGGCCGCCCGTCGGCAGCTCATGGCGGCTCAGCAGCGTCTCGATGCTGCCGGGCGGCAGGTCCCGGTGCATCAGCCGACGGACGGACATCCGGACGGCCACCGGCACGGCGTGGCCGGATCCGTGCCGCAGCGCGGCCTGCTCGACCGCCTCCTGCAGCAGCCAGCGGCTCAGCTCCGCGGTGCGGTCGGTGTCCTCCGCCACCCGCAGGAACTCGGCGGGGGTGAAGAGGATGCCCTGGGCGGAGCGCCAGCGGGCTTGCGCCTCGACGGCCGCGACCCGGCCGGTCCGCAGCTCGACCACGGGTTGGTGCAGGAGGGTGAACTCCCCGTCGTGCAGGGCGTTGCGCAGCCGGGTGGCCAGTTCGGCCCTGCGCACCACGTCGGCCTGCATCTGGGGCGCGTACATCTCGACCCGGCCCTTGCCCGCCTGTTTCGCGCGGTACATCGCCAGGTCCGCGTTGCGCATGAGCTCGCTGGGGGTGATCCCCGGCTCGGCGAACGCGACGCCGATGCTGGCCGCGACCCGGACCTCGCCGGACTCCACGCGGTACGGCTGGGAGAGCGCGGACCGCAGCCGGTCGGCGATCTCGTGGATCTGGTACTCCCGCAGCCGCCGGTCGGCACTCCCGCCACAGATGAGGGCGGCGAATTCATCGCCGCCCAGACGTGCCGCCGTGTCCCCCGAGCGGACCGACTCCTGGAGCCGCCTGGCCGCCTGGACGAGCAGCTCGTCGCCGGCCTGGTGGCCGACCGTATCGTTGACCGCCTTGAAACCGTCGAGGTCGACGAAGAGCACCGCCGCCTCGCCGTCGCCGCTGCGGCGGCCGCCGAGTGCCCGGCTCACCCGCTCGGTGAACAGCGCCCGGTTCGGCAGGTCGGTGAGCGGGTCGTGCGACGCGTTGTGCTGGAGCTGGGCCTGCAGGCGCACCCGTTCGGTCACGTCGCGACTGTTGAAGATCAGCCCGCCCTGGTAGCGGTTGACGCTGGACTCCACATTGAGCCAGCCGCCGCCGTCCCGGCCGCGTCCGGCGCGGATGCGGCACTCGATGCGCGTAGCGGGCTCCGCGGCGGGCGAGGCGGCGAGAAACCTGCGGACCTCGTGCACCACCCGCCCCAGGTCCTCGGGGTGGATGTGCGAGGCGAGCTCGGTGCCCACCATCTCCCCGGCGTCCCGCCCGTACACGCCCCGGGCGGCGGGGCTCACGTAGCGCAGCACCCCGGTGGGCGCGGCGATCATGATGACGTCGCTGGAGCCCTGCACCAGGGACCGGAAGTGGTTCTCCTTCTGGGCCAGTTCCTGGGTGAGGGCGATGTTGTCGAGCAGCATGATGCCCTGGCGCACGACGAGGGCGAGGACGACGGTGCAGCCGGTGAAGAGCACCACGTGGTCGGTCTTCCGGCCGTCGATCACGTTGTACAGGATGCCCAGGGTGCAGACGGCCGCCGCCAGGTACGGGACGAGCGCGGCCAGCGAGCCCGCTACCTTGCGGCTGGAGTGTGCGAGGGAGCGCGGGTCCTGCCGCGCGGCGTTCCGCCGGCCCGCCCAGGGGGCGTACGCGAGGAGCATGGAGCCGGCGAACCACCCGGCGTCCAGGATGTGGCCGGACTGGTAGTGCTCGCGCCAGAGCGGGGAGCGGAAGAGCGCGTCGCACAGCACGGTCAGCGCCAGGGCGGCGATGGCGGTGTTGACCGCGACCCGGTTCGCCGGGGAGCGCCGGAAGTGCAGCGCCAGCACCATGCTGGCGAGCGCGATGTCAAGCAGCGGATAGGCGAGCCGGAGCGCGGCCTGGGCGGCGCTGAGCCCCTCCAGGCTCGCGTCGTTCGCCAGGGCGAGGCTCCAGGCCAGGGTGAGCAGCGAGCCGCCGACGAGCCACGCGTCGAGGCCCAGGCAGACCCAGCCGGCCCGGGTCACCGGGCGCTTGGCGAGCATCAGCAGGCCGATGATCGCCGGTGGGGCGAAGAGCAGGAAGAAGAAGTCGGCGATCGACGTCTGCGGCAGTGTGCCGTCCAGCACCACCTCGTACCATCCCCAGGTTCCGTTGCCGAGCGCCACCATGGCGGATGAGCCGGCGAACAGGAACCAGGTGGGCCGCTGGCGGCCCCTGAGGGTCCGCGCGTAGACGAACGAGGAGACACCGGCCGCGGCCGCGGCGGCGGCGAGCCCGAAGTCGCCCATGATGTCCGCGAGCCAGGTCGATCCCCACCCCACCGCCGCGCCGGTCGCGTAACCCCCGCAGAGGGCGGCGACCAGGAGTTGGGGCACGAGCCCGGCCCGGCCGGCATGGGCGGGCGGCTGAGCGATCACCGCCCCGGTGGAGCTCACCGCGTGGCCCCGGACAACTGTCGCGGTACGCCGCGGTACCGCGTCAGGTCGTCTCCCCATTGGCAGTGCATCACCCGTCGCCCCCCTTGCTTGCTGACCTTTCGCGCGCCGCCGTCACCCGCGTGCAACCCCCGGGCGTCCGTGACGCGTCCCCCGGTCGGGACGATACACCAGACCCGTCACTCAGGGACATAGTTCCTCTACACAGCGTAACCGCAGGGAAGATCACCAGTACGCAGCGCAGTCACGGGGTGCCACCCGCCCTCCGCCTGCGGCGTCAGGTGGTGGTGACCACGTTGTGCAGCGGCTCCCCTGTGGCGAAGCGGAACAACTGAGCGCGCAGCAGCCGCTTGGCCCTGGGGAGAAAGGCGGAGGTGCTGCCGCCGACGTGCGGGCTGATGAGCAGGCCCGGCGCGTGCCAGAGCGGGTGTCCGGCGGGCAGCGGTTCCGGGTCCGTGACATCGAGTGCCGCCCGCAGTCGTCCGGACTCCAGTTCGGCCAGCAGCGCCTTGGTGTCAACCACGGGCCCGCGCGCGACGTTCACCAGCAGCGCGCCGTCCTTCATCCCGGACAGGAACTCCGCTCCGGCCAGTCCCCTGGTCGCCTCGGTGAGCGGGGTGGAGAGCACCACCACATCGGCCTGCGGCAGCAGTTCCGGCAGTTCGGCGAGGGAGTGCACCGGGCCGCGCGGGGAGGGCCGCGCGCTGCGGGCGACGCGGACGACGTCGCACTCGAACGGCGTGAGCCGGTCCTCGATGGCGCTGCCGATCGAGCCGTAGCCGATGATCAGCACGCTCCTGTCGGCGAGCGCGGGGTAGAAGCCGTCGTGCCACTCCTCCGCGTCCTGGCCGCGCACGAAGCGCGGGATACCGCGCAGCGAGGCGAGGATGAGCGTGAGGGTGAGTTCCGCGGTGCTCGCCTCGTGCACGCCCCGCGCGTTGCACAGGCGCACGCCAGGCGGCAGCTGCCCGAGGTGTCCGGCGACGTGGTCGGTGCCCGCGCTCAGGGTCTGTACGACGCGGAGGCCCGACATCCGCGGCAGCGGCCGTCCGGCGACCTCCGCCCCCTTCATGTACGGGACGACGTAGAACGCGGCGGTCGACGGATCCGCCGGGTATGCGTCGGCGCCGTCCCAGAAGACGTAGTCCAGGTCCGCGGGCAGCGGGCCGAGCTCCGCGGGCGGAATGGGCAACCAGACCTGGGGCCGGTGGTTCTGCAACGTGTCAGCCATGGTCAGGAGGCTATGCGACGCACTGTCCGAGGGGGACGTTACCTTGGTCCACGCCCCTGTCGGGGCGTCGTGAGGAGGGCAGGCCAGGTGGAGCGCAGGACAATCGGTGCAGCAGCTCTCGAAGTGGGCGCCGTGGGCCTGGGATGCATGCCCATGAGCTGGGCGTACAGCGCTTCGCGGCAGGACGGTGAGGAGTCCCTCCGGGCGGTGCACACGGCACTGGACCATGGGTCGTCCCTGCTCGACACGGCCGACATGTACGGCCCGTTCACCAACGAGCTGCTGATCGGGCGGGTGCTGCGGGAGCGGCGGCAGGACGCGTTCGTCTCCACCAAGTGCGGTCTGCTGGTGGGCGAGCAGCACATCGTGGCCAACGGGCGCCCCGGCTACGTCAAGCGGGCCTGCGACGCGTCGCTGCGGCGGCTGCAGACCGATGTCATCGACCTGTACCAGCTGCACCGGATCGACGCCGAGGTCCCGGTCGAGGAGACCTGGGGCGCGATGGCGGAGTTGGTGGCGGCGGGCAAGGTGCGTTCGCTCGGGTTCTGCGCGGTCGGAGCGCGCGGGAACCGGCGGACGAACAAGGGGGGCTCGCGCGGCGCGTCCGTGGAGGGGTGGCGGCGGGAGACGGGCGGGCGCATGCACGAGGAGACGATCCGGCAACTGGTGCGCGCGCAGCAGGTGTTCCCGGTGAGCTGTGTGCAGGCGGAGCTCTCGGTGTGGTCCACCGAGGCGCTGGAGACGCTGCTTCCGTGGTGTGCCGCGCGCGGTGTCGGGTTCATGGCGGCGATGCCGCTCGGCAACGGCTTCCTCACCGGCACCCTCACCCCGGGGCAGGGTTTCGAACCGGACGACCTGCGGGCCCGTCATCCGCGTTTCACGGCCGAGATGATGGCCGCCAACCAGCCGATCGTGGCGGGCCTTCGGCGGATCGCGGAGCGGCTCGGCGCGACCCCGGCCCAGGTGGCGCTGGCGTGGATACTCGGCCAGGGGCCCTCGGTGGTCCCGATACCGGGTACGAAGAGGGAGCGCTGGGCGGCGGAGAACGCGGGGGCGGCCGCGCTGCGGCTGGAGCCGGCGGACTTCGCGGAGATCGCCGGGCTGCCCGCCGTACGGGGCTCCTGGGACTGACCGCGCGGGCCGGGCCCCGACCCGAGGGGTCGCCGGCAGCCGGAGGCGCGCGGAAGAACCCGGAAGATTCGCGCGGCGCGGACCCCTTGTGTGCTGCAATTCCCCGGGGGTCGTCCCCGCCGTCCCAATCGGCGTCGGCACCACGGGGCGCAGCCCGGTGATGCCGACGCGGGACACCACGAGGGAGGACCCGCCGTGCACCGCCGTACCACCACCGCGACCGCCGTGACCTCCGTGCTTGCCGCCGCCGCGCTGCTCGCGGGCTGCTCGTCCCCCGACGGCGGGGTCCCGGACCCACCGACCACCAAGCCGCCGGCCACCACCACCCCGGCCGCCGGCCCCACGGCGACCACCGGCTCCCCGGCCTCCGAGTCCGCCGCGCCCGCGACCGGGACGGCGACGGTGACCGGAACCGTCGCCACCGGCCTCACCACGCCGTGGGGGGTGGCCGAACTCCCGGACGGGGCGCTGCTGGTGGCCTCCCGGGACACCGGGAAGATCCTCAGGACCGATCCGGTGACCGGCAAGACCGCCGAGGTCGGCTCGGTGCCGGGGGTGGCCGGCGGCACGCCGGGCGGCGAGGGCGGCCTGCTCGGGCTCGCGATCTCCCCGTCGTTCGGCTCGGACCGCCTGGTGTACGCGTACTTCACCACCGCCGACGACAACCGCATCGCGCGCATGCTCTACGACCCCTCCCGGCCGGTGGGCCAGCAGCTGGGGGCGCCCGACACGATCCTGCGCGGCATCCCCAGCGGCACCAACCACAACGGCGGCCGGATCGCCTTCGGCCCCGACAAGATGCTCTACGCCGGGACCGGTGAGAGTGGGAACCGGCCGCTGGCCCAGGACAAGACGTCGCTGGGCGGGAAGATCCTGCGGATGACCCCGGACGGGCAGCCCGCGCACGGCAACCCCGAGGCCGACTCCGTCATCTACTCGTACGGCCACCGCAACGTGCAGGGCCTGGCGTGGGATGCGCAGGGCCGGCTGTGGGCGGCGGAGTTCGGGCAGAACACCTGGGACGAGCTGAACCTCATCGAGCCGGGCAGGAACTACGGCTGGCCGGTCGTCGAGGGCCAGGCGCACCGGGCCGGATACGTCGACCCGGTCGTGCAGTGGCACACCGACGAGGCTTCCCCCAGCGGCATCGCCTACGCCGCCGGGGGCATCTGGATGGCGTCGCTGAAGGGCGAGCGGCTGTGGCGCGTCCCGCTGGACGGCACGAAGGCCGCCGCGGCCCCGCAGGCGTTCTTCACGAAAACCTACGGGCGGCTGCGTACCGTGGTGGCGGTGGAGGACGGCAGCCTGCTGCTGACCACCAGCAACACCGACGGGCGGGGCGTTGCCAAGCCCGGCGACGACCGCATCCTGCGGCTGAAGGTCGGCTGACACCGGGGAGGTGCTCGATGTTCAACCCTGTCGAGGAGCTGTTCGCGCCGGGGCGCAAGCACACCGACGACGAGCGGAACCGGTTGGCGCTGTCCCGCGAGGACACCGGCGACAACGATCCCGGACGCGGGTCGATAGACCTCGACTCCGGGACGGTCGTCATACGGACGGAACGGTGAACAGCCGCAGTCGGTGCGCCAGCGCCGCCGCCTCGCCGCGCCCCGAGACGTTGAGCTTGGCCAGGATGTTGGAGACGTGCACGCTCGCCGTCTTCGGCGAGATGAAGAGCTCCTCGGCTATCTGACGGTTCGTCCGCCCGTCGCTGACCAGCCGCAGCACGTCGCGCTCCCGCGAGGTCAGCCCCAGCGCCTCGGCCGGGTCGGCGGGCTCCTCCGCGACGGGGTGCGCCCGCGCGCCCTCCCGGCCGTCCGGCTCGTGCAGCGAGAGCCGGGCGCGCTGGGCGAGCAGCGCGACCTCGTCGGAGAGCGGGCGCGCGCCGAGCGCGGCGGCGGCCGTGTGGGCGAGCATGAGGAGCGCGCCGGCTTCCTCCCGGCTCGCCCTGGCCTCCCGTGCCTCCCCGGTCTCGTGCCCGGTGGCCAGCAGCGCCTCCGCCCACCGGTAGCGGCTCTGGGCCAGTTCGTACGGGCGCTCCACCGGTTCGAAGGCGCGGACCACCGCCGCCCACAGCTCGGGCGCGGCCCGGCCCTCGGCGCGGGCGAGCTCCGCCTCGACGAGCAGGGCGTACGCCTCCCAGACCGGCGCGAGCCGGGGCAGCGCGGACGCGCTCTCGCGGATGCGCCGCAGGTGCGCGGCGCGGTCCCGGTCGTCGACCGTCATCCAGGGGCCGTCCGCCTCGGCGGCGGCTCCGGCGGCCAACAGCGGCCACCAGTAGCGCGAGGTGCCGGGCACGAAGCCCGCGTCGAGCGCGTCGGCCAGGACCGCGCGCGCCTCGTCGAATCGGCCGCGCCGGACGGCGATCTCCAGCGTCAGCGTCCGGATGGGGACCAGGTGCTGCGGCTGCGTGTCGTGCACGAAACTGTCCCGCGCGTCCTGCGCGTGCTCGTCGGCCGCCGCGTCCTGTCCGCGGCGCAGCGCGAGGAAGCCCAGGTATATCGCCTGGCCGCCGGCCGCCATCCGCCCCGACACGTTGCGGCGGGACCACTGGACGGCCGCCTCGCAGCGTTCCCACAGCCCGAGGGAGAACAGCGACTCCCCCTCGTTGCCGCGCAGGTAGGCCCGCACGTTGCGGGTGGCGATCTCGCGGACGCGCTCGATGCCCTCGGACGCGACGGCGAGGGCGTCCCGGGACCGGCCCGCGCCCTCCAGGACCGAGGCGAGGTTGCCGTGGGCGCGGCCGGTGAGTCCGGGCAGCCCGAGCTCGCGCGCCTCGCGGCAGACGTCCTCGGCCAGCGCCAGGCCGCCCTCCACGTCCCCGGAGTCGGCGAGGAGCAGTCCGAGGGTCAGCCGGGCGTGCAGTTCCGTCTCGCGGGCGTCCACCAGGCGGGCCAGGTCCACGGCCCGCTCCGCCGTGGCGATGGCCTCCTCGCCGGATTTGTGGATCATCATCCAGGCGGCGGCGAAGGCGAGGACGTCGGCGTGGACGGCCGACGGCGGCATGCCGCGCAGGAGCTCCTGGGCGCGGGACACGTCCTCCCAGCCGTCACCGCGGCCCAGGTCCTGGACCAGCCGGGAGCGCTGGGCGCGGAACCAGGCGGCGCGCAGCGCGTCCTCCGCCTCGTCGACCAGCCGCAGCGCGCGTTTGGCCACGGCGAAGGCCCGTTCGGGCTCACCGCTCAGCCGGGCGGCGACCGTGATCTCGGCGAGCAGGTCCAGGAAGCGCAGCGGGGCGTCGGGGTGGCAGCCGCACGGCGGGTAGACCTCGGCGTAGTCCGCGGGACGCAGCTCGGCGCGGATCTCCTCGGGGGTGTCCTCCCACAGCTCCAGCGCCCGCTCCAGCAGCCGGTGCTGCTCGGCGTAGGCATGGCGGTGGCGGGCCTCGACGGAGGCGCGCAGCACAGCGGGCAGCGCCTTCGCCGGGTCGTGCGCGTAGTACCAGTAGCTGGCCAGCCTGGCGGCCCGCTCGTCGTTGCGGACCAGACCGGGGCCGGCCTCCAGTGCCTCGGCGTACCGGCGGTTGATCCGGCTGCGCTCACCCGGCAGCAGATCGTCACTGACCGCCTCGCGGACCAGGGAGTGCCGGAAGCGGTAGCCGTCGCCGTCCTCGGAGGGCAGCAGGATGTTGACGCCGACGCAGGCGCGCAGCGCCTCGATGAGCTCGTCCTCGCCGAGCCCCGCGACGGCCGCCAGCAGCGGGTACTCGACGGTGGTGCCCCCTTCGGCGACGATCCGCGCGGCGCGCTGGGCGTCCTCGGAGAGCGTTTCGAGGCGCACGAGCAGCAGGTCGCGCAGCGAGTCGCTCAGGCCGTGGCTGCAGCCCTGCTGGATGCTGACGGCGAGTTCCTCGACGAAGAACGGGTTGCCGTCGGAGCGGTCGAAGACCTTGTCCACCAGGTCGCCGTCGGGCTCGGCGGCCAGGATGCCGGTGATCTGGCTGCAGACCTCCGCACGGCTGAACCGGGACAGCTCGATCCGGCCGACCGTGCGCAGCCGGTCCAGTTCGGCGAGGAAGGGGCGCAGCGGGTGCCTGCGGTGAATGTCGTCGGACCGGTAGGTGGCCACGATCAGCAGCCGGCCGCGGTGCAGCGACCGGAAGAGGTAGGCGAGCAGCTCGCGGGTGGAGCGGTCCCCCCAGTGCAGGTCCTCCAGGACGAGGACGACCGTGCGGTCCGCCGCCACCCGCTCCAGCAGCCGGGCGGTGAGCTCGAAGAGCCGCACCCGGCCGTCGTCGTCCTGCGAGTCGCGCCCGTCGCGCGGCACCGTGTGGTGCTCGCCCAGCTCCGGCAGCAGCCGCGACAGTTCGCCCGCCTGGTTGCCGGCCGCGGCCGTCAGCTCGTCCCCGAGCTGCCGGTACAGCGAGCGCAGCGCCGTGGACACCGGCGCGAAGGGCAGACCGTCCGCGCCGATCTCCACACAGCCGCCGACGGCCGCCACCGCGCCCGCCGCGGTGGCGGCCGCGAGGAACTCCTCGCCGAGGCGGGTCTTGCCGACGCCGGCCTCACCGCTGACGACCAGGCCCTGCGGCTCGCCCGCATGGGCGCGGGCGAGCGCGTCGGCGAGGCGGGTCAGCTCGCGGTCGCGGCCGACGAAGACGGGACTGACGGACTGGGTCTGCACGGTGCTGAGCATCCCATGGCGGTCCGACAGCGCAGTACCGGTTATCACTTAAGACGCCGCGTGGTGCCGTACGCCGCGAACGCCGCGCAGTACGCGACCCACCCGGCCGGTGTCCGCGATCACCCGCCCCTCACGGCGTGCCGCGCGCTGCGCCCGGCGCTGGGCCTGACGCTCGCCGCGGCGGACGGCGACGACCGCGCGGGCCTGGTTCTCGTTCCGTGCCCGACGCTGGAGTTCGGTGGCGCGGACCCGGTGGAGTTCGAGCTCGTACATGGTGTGTTCCCCTTGGCTCAGCGGCTTGTTCCGCTGCGCCAAGCTTCGTCTCCGAGGGGGGTGCGCCACATCGGGCAGCTGCCCGAACTCCGGCCGCCGGGGGTCCTTAGGCCGGGTGCCGCGCGGGTGCGGGGGGCCTTAGTCCGCCCGCGAAGACGGTCCGCAGGACGTAAGGAGGCTCCGGATCACGACGCGGACGACGCCGGGAGCAGCGGCAGGTCCGTGAAGACGTCGAACCACATGACACCGGCGATCAGCAGGCCGAGCGCGCCGAGGATGAGTCCGCCCCACGCGAGCGCCTGGCTCCAGTGGTTCCCCGCCGTCGCGGGCCGGCCGGGACGGAACAGGACGACGGCCGCGACCAGGATGGCGACCACGGCGAAGATGCCGTTGAAGAGGGCCACGGTGTGCCAGGGAGTGCCGTACGCGGCGGCGAGCTGGGCGTGCGGGGTGCCGCCGGAGGACTTGATGTTGCCGATCAGCTGCTGACGGTCCTGCATGAGGTCGCCGATCCAGGTACCGGTGAGCGACGACAGGCCGAGCCCGACCGCGACGACCGATCCGGCGGCGGCCGCCAGACCGGGCGCGGACGGCGTCCCGGCCGGTTCGCCGTCAGCGCCGTCCTTGTCGCGGTTGTCTTCTTCGAGGTCGTCCTCGAGACCGTCCTCGTCACGGGTCTCCGGGTCGACGACGACCTGCGCGGGTACGTCCGGGGTCTCCGTCTCCGGAACGGTGGGGGCCTTGTCCAGTGCGTCGGTCTTCGTGGTGTCCATGGGACGAAACCGTAGGTTCCGTTTCTGAGAGGAACCTGAGAGCTCGCTGAGTGCGATCCCTCTGTTACGGCCTGGCACCTGCGCTTGGCCCGCCCGAGCCGGCGGCGGCAACCTGAACTCCCCCTGGCCGCACTGCTCTTCGCGGGACTCCAGGGGTCTGGGTCGTGTCGTCAAACTGGCGGTGTCCGCCCGGAGGGCGGGCCCGGCGGCGTCTGGGGCGTGCGATCGCACGGCGGAGGGTCACCCCTGTACTGGACGCACTGGGGTGAGCCCGACAACTGGGGGCACCCCCAGCGGTAGCTGGGGGAGAACCTGCGTGCCAGGCGTCGCGGAGCAACTCGCCGACGTCGGGCTCCGCCACTCCCTCCGGCCGCTCGGTCGTGCACGGCGACCTCTCTCCCGGCCATGTCATGATCGACGCCAAGGGCACGGCCGCGCTCGGCAACCCGATGCTCAGGAAGTAGGCGTGCGCTCCCGTTCGGCCGCCCGGGGTCCGGGCAGCCGGACGGACGGCTGGACGGGGGCCGGAGCCGGGCCGGCCGGTGGTTCGATGCTGATCCTGGGCAGCCGGCGGTCCAACCACGCCGGGAGCCACCAGTTGGCGCCGCCGAGCAGGTGCATGAGCGCCGGCACCAGCAGGGTGCGCAGGATGAACGCGTCCAGCGCGACGGCCGCCGCGAGGCCGATGCCGAACATGGCGATGACACGGTCACCGCTGAGCACGAAGGCCAGGAAGACCGCGATCATGATGATCGCGGCCGAGTTGATCACCCGGCTGGTCTCCGCGAGCCCGACCCGTACCGCACGCCGGTTGTCCCGGGTCTCCAGCCACTCCTCGTACATCCGGCTCACCAGGAAGACCTGGTAGTCCATCGACAGTCCGAAGAGCACCGAGACCATGATCACCGGCAGGAACGGCTCAATCGGCCCGGCCGCTCCCAGGCCCAGGAACTCGCTCCCCCAGCCCCACTGGAAGATCGCGACGACGATCCCGAAGGACGACGCGACCGCGGCCACGTTCATCGCCGCCGCCTTCAGCGGGATGCCGATCGACCGGAACGCCAGGAGCAGCAGCAGGCAGCCGAGGCCGACGACCGCGCCGACGAACAGCGGCAGCTTGCCGACGATGACGGAGGCGAAGTCGTCGTAGCTCGCGGTGGGGCCGCCCACGTACACCTGGAGCGAGGTGCCGTCCTCGGCCCGCGGCAGCACGTCGTCACGCAGCCGGTTCACCAGCTCCGAGGTGTCCCGGGACTGCGGCGCCGTGTCCGGCACGACGGTGATCACGCCGGTGTCGCCGCTGACGGTCGTCGCGGTCACGGAGGCGACGCCCGGGGTGTCACGCAGGGTCCGCGGCAGCTCGTCGAGGGCGAACCGGGCGTCCGCGCCCTGGACGTCGGCGACGAGGGTCAGGGGCCCGTTGGTGCCGGGGCCGAAGCCGTCCGCGAGCAGGTCGTAGGCCTGCCGGGTGGTGCTGCTGACCGGGTTGTTGCCCTGGTCGGAGGTGCCGAGGTGCAGGGAGAACGTGGGCAGCGCCAGGACGAGCATCACAGCCGCGGCCAGCGCGCCGAGCACCTTGGGGTGCCGTTCCACGAAGGCGGACCAGCGGGCGGCGAGCCCGGTGGGCAGCTCGGGCTGCGGGCCGTGCTCGGTCAGCTGCCGCCGCTCCCGGCGGCTGAGCGCCCTCATGCCGATCATCGACAGCAGGGCGGGCAGCAGGGTGACCGAGGCGGCCACCGTCAGCACGACGGTGAGCGCCGCCGCGACGGCGACCCCGTTGAGGAAGCTGAGCCGCAGGATGAGCATGCCGAGCAGCGCCACACAGACCGTGCCGCCCGCGAAGACCACCGCGCGGCCGGTCGTGGTGACGGCCTGCTGGGCCGCTTCGCGCACCGGCAGGCCGCGTCTGAGGCCTCTGCGGTGCCGGGTGACGATGAACAGCGCGTAGTCGATGCCCACGCCGAGGCCGATGAGCAGGCCGAGCATCGGTGCGAAGTCGGCCACGGTCATCACGTGGCCGAGCAGCTCGATCCCCAGGTACGCGGTGCCGACGCCCATCAGCGCGGTGGCGATCGGCAGGCACATGGCGGCGAAGGACCCGAAGGCCAGCAGCAGCACCACGGCGGCGACGCCGATCCCGATCAATTCGCTGAGGTGGGAGTTGTCGCCCTCGGTGGCCGCGACGGCGATGCCGCCGAGCTCGACCCGTAGCCCGTCGCCCCCGGCTGCCTTCGCGGTGTCCACGACGGCCTCGGCCTGCCCGGCGGCGATGTCGTCGGCCGCACGGTCGAAGGTGATGTCGGCGTAGGCGGTCCGGCCGTCATGGCTGATGCGGCCGGCGCTCTCGGCGCCGTAGGGGTTGGTCACGGAAGCGACGCCCGGCAGCTTCGCGATCGTGTCCAGGGTCCTGGTCATCCGCTGCTCGACGCCGTCGGCACGGACGCCGCCGGCGGCGTTCCCCTCGGTGTGCCAGACGATCGTGTCCGAGTCGCCCGCCTGGTGCGGGAACGCCTGCTCCAGCAGGGTGACCGCGCGGCCGGACTCGGTGCCCGGTATCTCGTAGTCGTTCGAGTAGGCGGAGCCGGCGAGGGCGGCGCCGGCGGTGAGGCCGGCGAGAGCGGCGATCCACAGCAGAACGACGGTGAGACGACGGCGGAGACACCACCGGGCGAGTGCGGCCATGCCTGCTTCCCTGGGATCTTGGGTGGATCTTTCAGGGAATGGCCCTCAAAGAACACTTCAGGTACAGCCGTCCACTCTTACAGCGACAAATGATCCTTTGGGTGTTTCGTGCGCTTACTCACAACGAAAGGGCGGCCCCTTCCGGGACCGCCCTTCCACCGCGTGCGCAGAACGTCGACCGTGCGGTCAGCCCTGCACGCCGAGCTTCTCCAGCACCAGCTCCCGGACGCGCTTGGCGTCCGCCTGGCCGCGGGTCAGCTTCATGACCGCGCCGATCAGGGCGCCGGCCGCCGCGAGGTTGCCGCCGCGGATCTTGTCGGCGACGGCCGCGTTGGCCGCGATCGCCTCGTCCACGGCCGCGCCCAGCGCGCCCTCGTCGGAGACGACCTTCAGACCGCGCTTCTCCACGACCTCGTCGGGACCGCCCTCACCCGCGAGGACGCCTTCGAGGACCTGGCGGGCCAGCTTGTCGTTGAGCGAGCCCTCGGCGACCAATGCCGTCACCCGGGCGACCTGCGCCGGCGAGACACCGAGGTCGGCCAGCTCCTTGCCCGTCTCGTTCGAGGCACGGGCCAGCTCGCCCATCCACCACTTGCGGGCCTGGTCGGCCGGTGCGCCCTCGTCGATCGTCGCGGTGATCAGGTCGATCGCGCCCGCGTTGAGGACCGACTGCATCTCGTGGTCGGAGATGCCCCACTCGGTCTTGAGCCGGTCCCGGCGGACCCGGGGCAGCTCGGGAAGACCGGCCCGCAGCTCCTCGACCCACTCGCGGGCCGGGGCGATCGGGACGAGGTCGGGCTCCGGGAAGTACCGGTAGTCCTCGGCGTTGTCCTTGATGCGGCCGGCCGTCGTGGAGCCGTCCTCCTCGTGGAAGTGCCGGGTCTCCTGCACGATCGTGCCGCCGGAGTTGAGCACCGCCGCGTGCCGCATGATCTCGTAGCGCGCGGCGCGCTCGACCGAACGGAGCGAGTTGACGTTCTTCGTCTCCGAGCGGGTGCCGAACGCCTCACGGCCGTGCGGGCGCAGCGACAGGTTCACGTCGCAGCGCATCTGGCCCTGCTCCATGCGCGCCTCGGACACGTCCAGCGCCTTGATGAGCTCGCGCAGCTCGGCGACGTACGCCTTGGCGACCTCGGGAGCGCGCGACCCCGCGCCCTCGATCGGCTTGGTGACGATCTCGATGAGCGGGATACCGGCCCGGTTGTAGTCGAGCAGCGAGTGCGAGGCGCCGTGGATACGGCCCGTCGCGCCACCGACGTGGAGGGACTTGCCGGTGTCCTCCTCCATGTGGGCGCGCTCGATCTCGACGCGGAAGGTCTCGCCGTCCTCCAGCGCGACGTCCAGATAGCCGTTGAAGGCGATCGGCTCGTCGTACTGCGAGGTCTGGAAGTTCTTCGGCATGTCCGGGTAAAAGTAGTTCTTCCGCGCGAAGCGGCACCAGGTCGCGATCTCGCAGTTCAGCGCGAGACCGATCTTGATGGCCGACTCGATGCCGATCGCGTTCACGACCGGGAGCGAGCCGGGCAGGCCCAGACAGGTCGGGCACGTCTGGGAGTTGGGCTCGGCACCGAGGGTGGTCGAGCAGCCGCAGAACATCTTGGTCTTGGTGCCGAGCTCGACGTGGACCTCAAGGCCCATCACCGGGTCGTACACCGACAGGGCGTCCTCGTAGGACTCCAGGTCCGTGACGGTCATTCCTATACCTCTCAGTCCGCCAGGACGTCGTCGTCGGCGAGGCTGCGCAGCTCGCGGACGAGCAGCGCCAGGCCGGTGGCGATAGCGGCGGCGCTGATCACGGCGTCGGCCAGCATCAGCCGGTCGTTGTCGCCCCTGGCGTTGCGCGCCTGCTTCATGGTGCTCACGGCGCCGAAGATCGTGGTGCCGATCGAGACGTACAAGCCGAGCTTGCTCTTCTTGAAGCCCTTGGCCTTCTTCAACGTGCTCACAGCGCGGGTGCCTCCTCAAGCAGCGGGTGGCCCCATCGTCCGGTGAGCGCGGCCTCGACCGCGGCACCGACCCGGTAGAGCCGGTCGTCGGCCATGGCCGGGGCGATGATCTGCAGCCCGACCGGAAGTCCGTCCTCGGGGGCCAGGCCGCACGGGATCGACATCGCCGCGTTGCCCGCCAGGTTGGACGGGATGGTGCACAGGTCGGCGAGGTACATCGCCATGGGGTCGTCCGCGCGCTCACCGATGGGGAACGCGGTGGTCGGGGTGGTCGGCGAGACCAGCACGTCGACCGTGCCGAAGGCGGCCTCGAAGTCGCGCGAGATCAGCGTGCGGACCTTCTGCGCCGAGCCGTAGTACGCGTCGTAGTAGCCGGAGCTGAGCGCGTACGTGCCGAGGATGATGCGGCGCTTGACCTCGTCGCCGAAGCCGGCCTCGCGGGTGAGCGCGGTGACCTCCTCGGCGGACTTCGTGCCGTCGTCGCCGACCCGCAGGCCGTAACGCATGGCGTCGAAGCGGGCCAGGTTGGACGAGGCCTCGGAGGGCGCGATCAGGTAGTACGCGGGCAGCGCCAGCTTGAACGACGGGCAGGAGATCTCCACGATCTCGGCGCCCAGCTCGCGCAGCAGCTCCACGGACTCGTTGAAGCGCTGCATGACGCCGGCCTGGTAGCCCTCGCCGCCGAACTCCTTGACGACGCCGATCCGCATGCCCTGCACGTTGCCGTTGCGGGCCGCCTCGACGACGGACGGGACCGGTGCGTCGATGGACGTCGAGTCCAGCGGGTCGTAGCCGGCGATCGCCTCGTGCAGCAGCGCCGCGTCCAGGACCGTACGGGCGCAGGGCCCGCCCTGGTCGAGGGAGGACGAGAACGCGACCATGCCGTAGCGGGAGACGCCGCCGTAGGTCGGCTTGACGCCGACCGTGCCGGTGACGGCCGCGGGCTGGCGGATCGAGCCACCGGTGTCGGTGCCGATCGCGAGCGGCGCCTGGTAGCTGGCGAGCGCCGCGGACGAGCCGCCGCCGGAGCCGCCGGGGATCCGGGTGAGGTCCCACGGGTTGCCGGTCGGCCCGTAGGCGCTGTTCTCGGTCGAGGACCCCATGGCGAACTCGTCCATGTTGGTCTTGCCGAGGATGACGATGCCGGCGTCCTTGAGGCGCTTGGTCACCGTCGCGTCGTACGGGGGGATCCAGCCTTCGAGGATCTTGGAGCCGACGGTGGTCGGGATCCCCTTCGTGGTGAAGATGTCCTTCAGCGCGAGCGGGACGCCGGCCAGCGGGCCGAGCTTCTCGCCCTTGGCGCGCCGCTCGTCGACCGCGCGGGCGGCGTCGAGCGCGCCCTCGGTGTCGACGTGCAGGAAGGCGTGCACCTTCTCGTCGACGGCGCCGATGCGGTCCAGGTGGGCCTGGGCGACGTCGACGGCGGAAGCCTCGCCGGTGGCGATGGCGGCCGCGGTCTCGGCCGCGGTGAGCCGGGTCAGGTCGGTCATGGTGATTAGTCCTCCCCCAGGATCTGCGGCACCTTGAAGCGCTGCTGCTCCTGCGCCGGGGCGCCGGAGAGCGCCTCGGCCGCGGTCAGCGACGGCCGGACCTCGTCCGGGCGCATGACATTGGTCAGCGGCAGCGCGTGGGAGGTCGGGGGGACGTCCTCGCCGGCCACCTCGGATACGCGGGCGACCGCGCCGATGATCACGTCGAGCTGCTCGGCGAAGTGGTCGAGCTCTTCGTCCTTCAGCTCAAGACGCGACAGCCGGCCGAGGTGGGCGACCTCCTCGCGTGTGATGCCAGGCATGCAGCGATCCTCTGGGGGTGAGTTCGATGGTTTCGCGGCCAATCCTATGGGGGCGGACCCCCTGGCGACGAAACGGTTACCACCGGGGGCGGCCGACGCGGCGCGGCGGCGGCGGTGGGCGGGCTCTGACGGGCCCGTACTACGTCACGGCCTGCCCGGAGGGCTGGTCCGCGTCCGCCACCGGTGCGTGCTCCGGTTCCGGCTCGCGCTCCAGCGCGTTGGGGCGCCGCCAGCCGTGCTCGCGGGCGCGCAGCCAGGCGGTGGCCTCGTCGGGCGGCATCGCGGCGGCGACCAGCCAGCCCTGGACGGCGTCGCAGCCCAGGTCCCGCAGCCGCTCCCAGGTCTCGTCGTCCTCCACGCCCTCGGCGACGACGAGCAGCCCGAGGGAATGTGCGAGGTCGACGGTGCAGCGGACGATTTCGGCGTCCTCGTTGTCGAGGACCAGCCGGGCCACGAACGAGCGGTCGATCTTCAACTCGCTGACCGGCAGTTTGCGCAGGTGGACCAGGGAGGAGTAGCCGGTGCCGAAGTCGTCGAGCGACATCTTCACCCCGTGCATGGTGAGCCCGGCCATGGTGTCGGCGGCCCGCTGCGGGTCCTCCAGCAGGACGTGCTCGGTTATCTCCAGTTGCAGCGAGCCGGGCGGGACGCCGTGCCGGGCCAGCCGGGCGGCGACCGCGCCCGCGAAGCCGGGGCTGTGCACATCGCGCGGCGAGACATTCACCGCGACGGGTACGTCCAGACCCATCTTGCGCCAGCGGGCCACCTGGCCCAGCGCCGTCTCCAGCACGTACTCCGTCAGCTGGGGCATCAGCCCGGAGGTCTCCGCCATGGCGATGAACTCCTCGGGATTGACCCGGCCGCGCTGCGGGTGCTCCCAGCGCACCAGCGCCTCCAGACCGGCGATCTTCCCGTCGAAGCAGACCTTCGGCTGGTAGTGCAGCTCGACGTCGCCCGTGTCCAGCGCCCGGCGCAGGTCGCCCAACAGGCCGAGCCGGTCCGGGGTGTTGCCGTCGCGGGTCGCCTCGTAGACCTCGACGCCGCTGCGGTCGCGCTTGGCCTGGTACATCGCCACGTCGGCGCGGCGCAGCAGTCCTTCGGCGTCCACCGCGTGGTCGGGGAAGACGGCGACGCCGGCGCTGGCCTCCAGCACCAGGGTCAGCCCGTCCAGGCTCAGCGGTGAGCCGAGGGCCGCCACCAGGGCGCGGGCGATGCGCTGGGCGCGGGTCGGGGAGTCGCAGCAGGGCAGCAGGACGGCGAACTCGTCGCCGCCCAGCCGGGCCGCCTCGGCGCCACGCGGCAGCGCGAGCCGCAGCCGGTCGGCGACCTGGAGCAGCAGCCGGTCGCCCGCCAGGTGCCCGAGGGTGTCGTTGACCGACCGGAACTTGTCGAGGTCGATGAGGATCAGCGCGGTGCGTTCGCCCTTGCGCTCCGCGTCGTCCAGCGCGATCCACGCCCGTTCCAGCAGCCACTGGCGGTTGGGCAGCCCGGTCAGCGGGTCGCGCAACTGCTCCTCGGCGCGGGCGTGCGCGATCCACAGCGTCGAGTCCAGGGCGATGAGCGGGACGGCGAACAGCGGGAGCAGGACCGGCATGTCACAGCCGACGACCAGGATCAGCGGGGAGAGTCCCAGCAGGGCGACGCCCACCATGCCCTGGCGCATCAGCGCGGTGCGGGCCACCGTCGGCAGACCGCCGCCGCGCGGGGCGACCGCGAACCAGAGCAGCGCACGCGTGGCGGTCAGATAGGCCAGAGCGGTGACGACGAGCGCGGGACCGGCCGCCAGACCCCAGTCCTCGGGGTGCCAGGGGGTGGCCACGGAGGGGTGCACGCTGAAGCAGGCGAGGGTCAGCGAGGCCGTGCCGACGCCCAGTATGTCCACGGCGCCGTGCAGCAGCGCCTGCCGCCACCGGTGCCGGCGCGCGGCACCGACCAGCACCACGACGGCCAGGCTGACCAGCACCGACGGCATCCAACCGTAGAGCAGCAGCATCGCCAGGGTGAGCGCCGCGCCGGAGCCGGTCCCGCCCCACCAGCGGTCGCGGCCCATCGCCACGAGGTGGCCGACGATGATGCCGGTGAGGACGGCGAACGCCCAGCCGACCGTGCCGCCGGGGAAGAGTGCCCGGCCCTCATGGACGGCCTCCACCACGCCGGCCGCCAGCGCGAGTCCCGCGACGGTCACCACCGCGGTGCGTAAGACCGCCGAGGGGAGTACCGGCGCGGCCGGCCAACGCAGCCGCTGCGCCGGTGCGGCGCCCTCCGTCGGTTCCATTCCCGTCCCTCTCGCAACCTGGTGCGACACCTGGGTCCACCGCGACCGTGCCCACGGCGGAAACCCGTAAAGGTTGCTGGAAGGTTCATGCCCTTCCAGCGCGCCTCTCAACAGTAGGCCGCAGAAGGCTGCGCCGGGCACCGATCGACGGTGGTTGCCCGAATGGGATCCGTGCACCCGGAAGGTGTGGATATAGGCCGAACGGGTGATGGGCGTCCGGTTATTCGTCCGGGTTGACCGCAGCCCCTCTGGCGGCTTCCGGACCCTCCGTCAACAACACCGCGAAGCCCGGTTCGTCGAGGACCGGGACCTTGAGCTGGACGGCCTTGTCGTACTTCGAGCCGGGGTTCTCCCCCACCACCACGAAGGACGTCTTCTTGGAGACCGACCCGGCGACCTTCGCCCCCAACGAGGTCAGCGCCTCCTTCGCGCCGTCCCTCGTGTGGCCGGCGAGGGTGCCGGTCACGACGACGGTGAGGCCTTCGAGCGGGCGCGGGCCCTCGTCCGAGCCCTCCTCGGTGAACTTCACCCCGGCGGCGCGCCACTTCTCGATGATCTCCAGGTGCCAGTCCTCGGCGAACCACTGCTTGACCGACGCGGCGATGGTCCCGCCGACCCCGTCCACCGCCGCCAGTTCCGCCTCCTCGGCGTCCTTGATGCGGTCCAGGTCCCGGAACTCCCTGGCCAGCGCCTCGGCCGCGACGGGGCCGACGTGCCGGATCGACAGCCCGGTGAGGATCCGCGCGAGCGGCCGCTCCTTGGCCGCGGCGATGTTCTCCAGCATGGCCAGCGCGTTCTTCTTCGGCTCGCCCTCCTGGTTGGCGAAGAAGGTGACGATCTTCTCCTCACCGGTCTCCGGATCCCGTTTGGGCAGACCGGTGTTCTGGTCCATGACGTACGACCGGATCGGCAGCAACTCCTCGATCTTCAGGTCGAACAGATCGCCCTCGTTCCTCAGGGGCGGCTCCGCCGGCTCCAGCGGCTGGGTGAGGGCGGCGGACGCCACGTACCCGAAGTTCTCGATGTCCAGGCACTTGCGGCCTACCAGGTAGAAGATCCGCTCGCGCAACTGCGCCGGGCAGTACCGGGCGTTGGGGCACCGCAGGTCGATGTCCCCCTCCTTCATCGGCTGCAGCGCCGTACCGCAGTCAGGGCACTCGGACGGCATCTCGAACTCGCGCTCGCTGCCGTCCCGCAGATCCACCACCGGGCCGAGGATCTCCGGGATGACGTCGCCGGCCTTGCGCAGCACCACCGTGTCGCCGATGAAGACGCCCTTGGCCTTCACGACCGCCTGGTTGTGCAGGGTCGCGAACTCGACCTCGGAGCCCGCGACGGTGACCGGCTCGACCACCGCGTACGGAGTGACACGGCCCGTACGCCCGACGCCCACCCGGATGTCCAGGAGCTTGGTGTTGACCTCCTCGGGCGCGTACTTCCAGGCGATCGCCCACCGCGGCGCCCGGGACGTCGACCCGAGCCGGCCCTGCAGCGGGATCTCGTCCACCTTGACGACGACGCCGTCGATCTCGTGCTCCACCGCGTCGTGCCGGTGCTCGCCGAAGTAGGCGATGAACTCCCGCACCTCGTCGAGCGAGCCGACGACCTTGTTGTGCGTCGCGGTCGGCAGGCCCCATTCGTGCAGCAGCTCGTAGGCGTGCGACTGGCAGTCGATGTCGAAGCCCTCGCGGGCGCCGATGCCGTGCACCACCATGTGCAGCGGCCTGGAGGCGGTGACCCGGGGGTCCTTCTGCCGCAGGCTGCCGGCGGCGGCGTTGCGCGGGTTGGCGAACGGCTTGTCGCCGGACTCCACCAGGCGCGCGTTGAGCGCCTCGAACTTCTCGCCGGGGAAGTAGACCTCGCCGCGGATCTCCACGAGCTCCGGGATCCGGTCCCCGGTGAGCCGGTCCGGGATGTCGGAGATGGTGCGGACGTTCGGCGTGATGTCCTCGCCGGTCCGGCCGTCGCCGCGGGTCGCGGCGCGGGTCAACCGGCCGTGCTCGTAGGTGAGGTTGACGGCGAGGCCGTCCACCTTCAGCTCGCACAGGAAGTGGTACGCGATGCCCTGCAGCTCGGCGGCGACCCGGTCGGCCCAGGCCGACAGCTCCTCGTCGGCGAACGCGTTGTCCAGCGACAGCAGCCGCTCGCGGTGCTTCACCGAGGCGAAGTCCGTCTGGTACGCCCCCGCCACCTTCTGGGTGGGCGAGTCCGGGGTGCGCAGCCCCGGATGCTCCTCCTCGATCGCCTCCAGCCGCCGCAGCAGCTGGTCGAAGTCGGCGTCGCTGACGACCGGCGCGTCATTGACGTAGTAGCGGAAGCGGTGCTCCTCGACCTGCTCGGCCAACTGAGCGTGCTGTTCGCGCACTTCGGCAGGAATGTCCACGGCGGTCCTGTCCTTCCTCACTCAGGGTTGTCGACGAGCGATCGTGCCGCCTTGGCGCAGTGCACCAGAGCGGCACGGGCATAGGCCGGCGAGGCCCCCGCCAGACCGCAGGAGGGGGTGACGGCCAGAGAGGTGCCCAGCGCCCCCGGATCCAGCCCCAGCCTGCGCCACAGCGCCCGAACACCACTCACGCTACCGGCAGGGTCCGACAATCCGGTGTCCGTGCCGGGCACGACACCGGCGAACAGCGCCGTGCCGCCCTCGACCGCCTCGCCGAACGCGTCCCACTCACTCTCCGTCAACAAGGAGAAATCGAACGAGACACCCGAGACCCCGGCCCGCCGCAGCATCCGGAACGGGACGTCCGGCGCGCACGAGTGCACGACCACCGGCACGCCGGCGGCCTCGATCAGGCCGCGGATCGTGTCCTCGACGACCTGGCGGTCGGGGGCCCGGTACGTCCGATACCCGCTCGCCGTCCGCACCTGCCCGCGCAGCACGGCCGTCAGCGACGGTTCGTCCAGCTGCAGCACCAGCTCGCCGCCGGGCACCCGGCGGCGTAGGTCCGCCAGGTGCAGCCGCAGCCCCTCGGTGAGCGAGCCGGCCAGGTCCCGGACGGCGCCGGGGTCCCCGAGGGCGGCCTCGCCGTTGGGCCGCTCGACGGAAGCGGACAGCGTCCACGGCCCGACGGCCTGCACCTTGAGCGGCCCCTGGAACCCCTGGGTGAACTCCTCCAGTGCGTCCAGGTCCTCCCCCAGCCAGGCCACGGCCCGCCGGCTGTCCCGCCCCGGCCGGTCCCCGAACCGCCATCCGCTGGGCTCCACCCTGGCGTACAGGTCGACCAGCAGACCGAGCGAGCGCCCGATCATGTCCGCACCGGGCCCCCGCGCGGGCAGCTCCGGAAGGAACGGCAGCGCTCCCACCGCCTCGGTGGCGATCCGCGCGGCCTCCCGCGCATCCCCTCCGGGCATCGACCCGACGCCGGTGGCGGCACCGGCGGGCAGCGTGAACTTCGTATCCGTACTCACACGCGAAGCGTACGAGACGCGCTGCCCGCGGATTCCCACCCCACAGCGGGGTTCAGCGCCCCGGGCGGATCGTCAGGTCGTTGATCTCCGCGTCGCGCGGCAGGTCGATCGCCGTGAGGATCGCGGTCGCCACCGACTCCGGGTCGATCCAGCGCGACGCGTCGTACTCCGCGCCCTCCTGGTGGTGCACCTTCTCCTGCATCGGGGTGGCGGTGCGGCCCGGGTACACGCTCGTCACCCGTACGCCGTTCCCGTGCTCCTCCTGTCGCAGCGAGTCCGCCACCGCCTTCAGGCCGTGCTTGCTCGCCGCGTACACCCCCCAGTTCGCGTGCGCGGCGAGCCCGGCCCCGGAGTTCACGAAGACCACGTGGCCCTGCGACATCCGCAGCTGGGGCAGGACCAGCCGGGTCAGCTCGGCCGGTGCGATCAGGTTGACGGCGAGCGTCTGCTGCCAGACCTTCGCGGTCAGCTCCCCGATCCCGCCGAGCTCGACGACGCCCGCGATGTGCAGCAGCGAGTCGAGCCGGTCCGGCATCGGCTGGTGGGCGAAGGCCCACGACAGACGCGCCGGGTCCGCCAGGTCGCCGACCAGGGTGCGGGCGCCTTCGAAGCGCGCCGCCAGTTCCTTGGCCCGTCCGGCGTCCCGCGCCAGGAGCAGCACCTCGTCGCCGCGGTCCAGCAGCCGCCGGGCGACGGCGGCGCCGATGCCGGAACCGGCGCCAGTGATCAGATGCGTGCTCACGCGTTCTCCTCCAGGTATGCCATGGCCTCGGCGCCGTCCTCGGCGAAGAAGACCAGGTCGCTCAGGGGCAGCGGCAGGAAGCCTTCGGCGTCCATTCGCTGCAACTGCAGTTTGAGGCCGTCGTAGAATCCGGCCGCGTTCAGCAGCACGACCGGCTTGGCGTGCAGGCCGTGCTTCTTCAGCTCGAGGATCTCGGTCGCCTCGTCCAGGGTGCCCGTGCCGCCGACCATGATGACGATCGCGTCCGAGCGCAGCAGCAGCTGCGCCTTGCGCTCCGCGAGGTCCGTGGTGATCACCATCTCGTCGGCGTTCTCGCGCGCCAGCTTGTGCAGGAACTCCACGGAGACGCCGACCAGCCGGCCGCCCGCCTCCTGCACGCCGTCCGCGACGACCTTCATGAGGCCGGACTCCGACCCGCCCCACACCAGGGTGTGGCCACCGCTGCCGATCAGCCCGGCGAACTCGCGGGCCGGTACGGTGTAGCGCTCGTCGAGGTCGGCGGCGGACATGAAAACACAGATGTTCATGGCCGCCACCCTACGAGGCGGCTCGCGCGGGTTCAGGCGCGGGCGGCGTCCGCGCGGGCGCGCTGTGTGGTGGCGATGGTCGCGGAGCCGACGACGCGGGTGCCGTCGTAGAGCACCACGGCCTGACCCGGTGCGATGCCCCGGACCGGCTCGCCGTCGAAGTCGACCAGCAGCTCACCGTCGACCAGCTCGGCGGTGACGGGGACGTCCTCGCCGTGGGCGCGCAGCTGCGCGGTGTACGTGGCGCGGCCGGTGGGCGGGGTGCCGCACCAGCGGGGCCTGATGGCGGTGAGCGCGGTGACGTCGAGCGCCTCGACTGGGGCCGACGGTGACGGTGTTGTTCACCGGCGAGATGTCCAGGACGTAGCGCGGCTTGCCGTCGTCGGCGGGGGTGCCGATGCGCAGGCCCTTGCGCTGCCCGATGGTGAAGCCGAACGCTCCGCTGTGGGTGCCGAGGGTGGCGCCGTCCTCGTCCAGGATCTCGCCCTCGGCGCTGCCGAGGTGCTTGGCGAGGAAGCCCTGGGTGTCGCCGTCGGCGATGAAGCAGATGTCGTGGCTGTCCGGCTTCTTGGCGACGGCGAGGTCGCGGCGCTCGGCCTCGGCACGGATCTCGTCCTTGGTGGTGAGGGTGTCGCCGAGCGGGAACATCGCGTGGGCGAGCTGGCGCTCGTCGAGCACGCCGAGCACGTAGCTCTGGTCCTTCGCGGCGTCCGAGGCGCGGTGCAGCTCACGGGTGCCGTCGTCGTTGACCACGACGGTCGCGTAGTGACCGGTGCAGACGGCGTCGAAGCCCAGCGCGATGGCCTTGTCCAGCAGCGCCGCGAACTTGATCTTCTCGTTGCAGCGCAGGCAGGGGTTGGGCGTGCGGCCGGCCGCGTACTCCGCGACGAAGTCGTCGACGACGTCCTCACGGAAGCGGTCCGCCAGGTCCCACACGTAGAACGGGATGCCGATGACGTCGGCCGCGCGCCGGGCGTCACGGGAGTCCTCCACCGTGCAGCAGCCGCGGGCGCCCGTCCGGAAGGACTTCGGGTTCGCCGAGAGGGCCAGATGGACACCGGTGACGTCGTGGCCGGCCTCGACGGCGCGGGCCGCGGCGACCGCGGAGTCGACGCCGCCGCTCATGGCGGCCAGAACGCGCAGGCGACGAGCGTCGCGGGGAGAGTCAGTCATAACCCCTCCAGAGTACGACGCGCCTCCGGCGAGGTTCGACGGGTTTCCACGCGCGGGACGTGAGCGTGCCCTCCACCGCTCCCGATCTGCCCGCGGCGAGGTGATCCGGCTAGTGCTCTGGGGCGGGTTGCGAAAGGGGCGCCGTTCGCCCGTGAGCGCGCTGATCCACCAGGGATCACGGGACAGCCCTTAGCTCAGGCCGGCTTTGCGGGCGCGGTCCACCACTGGGCCGATCGCCGCTGCCAGGGCGTCGATCTCGTTCTGGGTCGTGGTGTGGCCCAGGGAGAAGCGCAGTGAGCCGCGGGCGCGGTCGGCGGGGTGGCCCATCGCGATGAGGACGTGGCTGGGCTGGGCGACGCCCGCCGTGCAGGCGGAGCCGGTGGAACAGGCGATGCCCTGGGCGTCGAGGAGGAGGAGTAGGGAGTCGCCCTCGCAGCCGGGGAACGAGAAGTGCGCGTTGGCGGGCAGCCGGCCGGCCGGCGCCGGGTCGCCGTTGAGCACGGCCTCCGGGACGGCCGCGATGACCTTCCTCACCAGATCGTCGCGGAGCGCGCCGACCTCGTGGGCGAACCGCTCGTGCCGCTCGGCGGCCAGCGTTCCGGCCGTCGCGAAGGCGGCGATGGCGGGGACGTCCAGCGTGCCGGAGCGGCTGCGCTCCTGGCCGCCGCCGTGCAGCAGCGGGACAGGGGTGTGCTCGCGGCGCAGCACGAGCGCGCCGATGCCGTAGGGGCCGCCGACCTTGTGGCCGGTCACGGTCATGGCGTCGAGGCCGGAGGCCGCGAAGTCGACCTCGATCTGGCCGAACGCCTGCACCGCGTCCGCGTGCAGCGGGACGCCGTGCTCGCGGGCGACGGCGGCCAGCTCGCGCACCGGCATGATCGTGCCGACCTCGTTGTTGGCCCACATCACGGTCGCCAGGGCGACGGTTCCGGGGTCGCGTTCGATCGCCTCGCGCAGCGCGTTCGCGTGCACCCGGCCGCTCGCGTCGACCGGCAGCCACTCGACGCGCGCGCCCTCGTGCTCGACGAGCCAGTCGACGGCGTCCAGGACCGCGTGGTGTTCGACGGGGCTGGCCAGCACCCGGACCCGACGCGGGTCCTCGGCCCGGCGCGCCCAGTACAGGCCCTTGACGGCGAGGTTGTCGGACTCGGTCCCACCGGCGGTGAAGACGATCTCACTGGGGCGGGCGCCGAGCGCCTCGGCGAGCGATTCCCGGGACTCCTCGACGGTTCTCCGGGCTCGCCGCCCGGGTGCGTGCAGCGAGGAGGCGTTGCCGGCGACCGTCAGGTGCGCGGTCATCGTCCGCACCGCCTCCGGAAGCATCGGCGTGGTGGCGGCGTGGTCGAGGTAGGCCATGATGACGCCGATTCTACGGTCGTACGGGCCCGCGTCAGGCCAGAAGGGCACGAGCGAGCTGACGGGACTGCGCGACCAGGCGGTCCGCGCTGTCCCAGACCTGCGCGTCCTCCTCCAGGAAGCCGCCGGCCAGGTTGCGCGTGGTGATGGCGACGCGCAGCGGTCCCGGCGCGGGGCGGCAGCGGATGTGCACCGTCAGCTCGACGGTCGGCACCCAGCCCTTGATGCCGAGGTCGAAGGCGGTCGGCGGCAGGGCGTCGACCGTGAGCAGCAGGGAGAGCGGGTCGTGGTCGCGGCCGTCGGCCAGTCCGAGCCAGCCGCGCATGTCGCCCTTGCCGGAGGGGGCGCCGATCGCCCAGCCGGCGGTAGCGGGGTCGAGCCGCAGGTCGAGGCGCTGGATGATGGCGGTCGAGCCGTCGATGGCGGTGCTGCCCGCGGGCGCCGCGTCGGCGCCGAAGCACTCCCCGTAGGGCGGTATCGGCGGTACGGCGGCGGTCGTGCGCACATCGTCCGGCAGCGCGTCGAGGTCGCCGTAGGCCGCCACGACGCGCATCCGCTCGACCTCGCGGCCCTCGGAGTCGGTCTGGAAGAGCGACGCCTGGCCGGTGGAGAGCGTGCGCCCGGCGCGGACGGTCTCGGTGCGGACCGTCGCGGGGCCCGGCTGGGACGCGGTGAGGTAGTGCGCGGTGACGGTGAAGGGGTCGGAGTGCGGCAGCGCCTGCTGGAGGGCGCGGCCGATCACGGCGAGCAGGTACCCGCCGTTGACGGCCTGGATGATGGTCCAGCCCGCCGAGAGGTCGGCGTCGTAGACGCCCGGCTCGCCGGGTCGCGGGACGACCGCCGTGTCCCGGTCGAATTCGCTGTCGCCGATGGTCGCCTGAGCTGTCGCATGTGCCATGGCCGCATGTTACCCACGAGTAGCCCCGCCTTGTCCAGAACTGGCCCCTGTCTGCAACGCCCTTGACACAGATGGGCCCGCTCCCTAGTTTCCAACCAAGTACATGACTCGGGTTCATATACATGACGGAGTGCACAGTGGGACGACGTGTAGTGGTGTCCGGCGGCGGCACAGGCATCGGGCTCGCGACCGCGGAGGCGTTCGCCGCCGACGGCGACCGGGTCGTCATCATCGGCCGGCGCGCCGAGCTGCTGCGGGAGACGGCGGACAAGCTCAACGCCACGCACGGGGAGGGGCTGGTCAGCTGGACCGCCGCCGACCTCGGCGACCCGGAGCAGGTCCGGGAGGCGGCGCGGTTCATCGAGGGCGACGGCCCGGTCGACGTGATCGTCACCAACGCGGGCGGAAACGTCGCCTCGGCCACGGACGGAACGCTGGAGGGCATCGCGGCCGGCTACCGCAGGAACTTCGAGGCCAACGTGCTCACCGCGGTGCTGCTGACCGAGGCGCTGCTGCCGCAGCTCCGGCGGCCGGGCGGACGCATCGTGCACCTGTCCTCGATCGCCGCGCTGCGCGGCCCCGGCTCCTACGGCGGCGCCAAGGCGGCCCTGCACGCCTACACCTTCGAGCTGGCGCAGCGGCTGGGCACCGACGGGGTGACGGCCAACGCCGTGGCACCCGGCTTCGTCGGTGATACCGAGTTCTTCGGCGACCGGGCGACGCCCGACTTCGTCGCGTCGCGGGTCTCCCAGACCCTGACGGGGCAGCCCGGCACCCCGAACGAGATCGCGGCGGCCATCCGGTACCTCGCCTCCCCCGAGGCGGCGTACGTCACCGGCCAGATCCTGCACATCAACGGTGGCGCGGCGCTGGGCCGGTAGGCGCCCCTACGCCGTCCCCCACCGCTACACCGCCTCCCCCGCCTCCTCCTCGCTCGTCGCCCTGCTCCTGCGGTGCCAGGCCCGGGGCGCGCGCCAGCCGAAGTACATGGCGCACAGCCGCAGCACGAAGGCGCTGACGACGGCGGCGCCGCTGGTGACGCCGTTGAGCGCGTCAAACCTGATCAGCAGCGCCGCCATGATCGCGCCGGCCATGGCGGGCACCGCGTACAGGTCGCGGTCCCAGCGGAGCAGGGACGGCACCTCGTTGGCGAGGAGGTCGCGCAGCACACCCCCGCCCGCCGCCGTGGCGAGGCCCAGGGCGGCGGACGGAACCAGACCGAGGCCGTAGTCGTGTGCCTTGACGGTGCCGGCGACGCAGAACAGGCCGAGCCCGGCGGCGTCGAAGACGTTGACGGTGGTGTTGATCCGCTCGACCTCGGGGTGCAGGAAGAACACCAGCACCGTCGCGAAGAGCGGGGTGCTGAAGTACCCGAGGTCGCTGAAGGCGGCGGGCGGCACCGCGCCGATCATCAGGTCGCGGAGGATCCCTCCGCCCAGCGCGGTCACCTCGGCGAGTACGGCCATGCCGAACACGTCGTAGTTCTTGCGGACGGCGGCCAGCGCGCCCGAGATCGCGAAGACGAAGATGCCGACGATGTCGAGCGTGTGCTGGACGGAGGGGGAGAAGAGATCCGAGATCACGCCATATGTTCTCCTACGGCGGGACCGGGTCCTCCGACGGCAGGGTTGGAGGCGTTCTCCTACGGCAGGGTCGGCTTGCCCTTCGTGGAGAGCCAGGTGCCGAAGAGGTCGTCCAGCTGCTGCCCCGAGACCTTCTCGGCGAGCGCGGTGAACTCGGCCGTGTGCGCGTTGCCGTAGCGGTGCTGCGAGGTCCAGGTCTTGAGCAGCTTGAAGAAGGCCGGGTCACCGATCCGCTCGCGCAGCATCTCGAGCGTCATCGCACCGCGGGTGTAGACGGCGTCGGCGAACATCGTGTCGCGCTGTGGGTCGGCGACGTCGATCTGCCAGAAGGCGGCGGTGGCGGGGCGCGCGTTGTACGCGGCGAGGAACGCGTCGTGGGCGGAGCGGGTCCCGCGGTGCTCGGTCCACAGCCACTGGGCGTAGGTCGCGAAGCCCTCGTTGAGCCAGATGTCCTTCCACTGGTCGACGCTGACCGAGTCGCCGAACCACTGGTGGGCCAGTTCGTGGACGATCGTGCCCTCGCTGCGGACGGCGGAGTAGGCGGGCTTGGACTGCACCTCCAGTGAGAAGCCGGCCTCCGGCATGTCGTCGACTATCGCGCCGGTCTCCTCGAAGGGGTAGCGGCCGAAGACCTGGGACCAGTAGTCGGTGGCCTCCGCGGTGACGGCGTAGACGTCCACCGGGCCGTTGGCGAGGACCGGGTCGGTGGCGACGTAGATCGGTATGCCGCCGGGCGTGGTCCCGGTCTTGACGTCGAACTTCCCAATGGTGGCCGTCGCGAGGTAGGTGGCCATCGGCCGGGACTCGCGCCAGGTGGAGATGGTGCGCGAGCCCTTGTCGTACTGGGAGGTCAGCACGCCGTTGGAGACGCCCTTGAGGCCCTTGGGGGCGCTGATCCGGATGTCGAAGGTGGCCTTGTCGGACGGGTGGTCGCTGCCGGGGAACCACGTGGAGGCGGCGTTCGGCTCGCAGGCGACGAAGACGCCGTCGGTGGTCTTCATCCAGCCGTAGTTGGAGCCGAAGACGATGGGGCCGCTGAGCGGCTCCGGCACTCCGCCGTAGACGACGGTGGTGGTGAACTCCTGCCCCTTGCGCAGTGCGTGGCGCGGGGTGATGACGATCTCGTCGCCGCTGCGGGTGAACCGCGCCGGTTTACCGTCCACGCTGACCGAGGTGACGGTGAGCTGCTGCAGGTCGAGGTCGAAGGTGGAGAGGTTCCGGGTGGCGCGCGCGGTGACGGCCGTCCGGCCGTCGAGCCGGTCACTGGTCGGGTCGTAGGAGACGTCGAGCCCGTAGTGCTGGACGTCGTAGCCGCCGTTGCCGAGCTGCGGGAAGTACGGGTCCCCGATGCCCGGGGCGCCGGGCGCGGGGTGGTGGGACGCGGCGGCCGACGGTGGGGCGCCGGAGATCAGACAGGCCGACACGCTGATGACAGCGAGTGCGGAGCCGAGGAGTCGGGCCGGGCGGGAGGGTGCCATGGGGTCTGCCCTTCGAGCGCGAACAGTGACGCGCCGACTCTGCACCCTCCCCCCTCGCCATGACCATGACTTTTCGCTAAGTCGTCATGCACTAAAGGCCTGTTGGCTGATTACCGATGTCCGGAGCGTCCTTCGGAGCATCCCCCGGTGCGTCCTTCGGAGCGTTCTCCGGGTGGTGGCACGCCACCTCGTGTCCCGTCTCCAGCGCGATCAGCGGCGGCTCCTGCGCGGAGCACACCTCGGTCGCCTTCCAGCAGCGGGTGTGGAAGCGGCAGCCGGACGGCGGGTTGATCGGCGACGGCACGTCGCCGGTGAGCAGGATCCGCTGCCGGGCGGTACGCCGCTTCGGGTCCGGAACCGGCACCGCGGACAGCAGCGCGGTGGTGTACGGGTGCATCGGCCGCGCGTAGAGCGCCTCGCGGTCCGCGACCTCGACGACCTTGCCGAGGTACATCACCGCGATGCGGTCCGAGACGTGCCGGATGACGGACAGGTCGTGCGCGATGATCACGTACGTCAGCCCGAGCTCGCTCTGCAGGTCGTCCAGCAGGTTGACCACCTGCGCCTGGATGGAGACGTCCAGCGCCGAGACCGGCTCGTCCGCCACGACCAGCTTCGGTTTGAGCGCGAGCGCCCGCGCGATCCCGATGCGCTGCCGCTGCCCGCCGGAGAACTCGTGCGGGTAGCGGTTGTAGTGCTCCGGGTTGAGCCCGACCAGCTCCAGGAGCCCCTGCACCTCCTTCTTCACACCCTGCGCGGGCTTCACCCCCTGCAGCTTGAACGGAGCGCTGACGATCGTGCCGACCGTGTGACGGGGGTTCAGTGAGGAGTACGGATCCTGGAAGATCATCTGGATGTCGCGGCGCATCGGCCGCATTCCCGACGTGCCGAGGTGCGTGATGTCCCGGCCCTGGAACTCGATCTTCCCGCCGGTCGGCTCCAGCAGCCGCGTGACCAGCCGCCCCATGGTGGACTTGCCACAGCCCGACTCGCCGACCACGCCGAGCGTCTCACCGGGCAGCACCGAGAAGTCGATGCCGTCCACCGCCTGGACCGCGCCGACCTGCCGGCGCAGCACGCCGTGGGTGATCGGGAAGTGCTTCACCAGACCGGTCACTTTGAGCAGCGGCTCGGCGCCGGGGCTCGCCTGCCGCGGAATCCTCATGTCGTCGTCCGGCACAACCTCGCCCTTCACAGCTTCGGCGCAATCTCTTCGGTCCAGATACGGTCGCGCTCCTGGCCGCCGAGATGGCACGCGGCGAAGTGTCCGGGCACCGTCTCCCGCAGCTCAGGCACGAGCGCTTCGCTGGAGCCGCCGGTCAGCCCCGCGCTACGGGCAGCGCGGGTGGAAGGCGCAGCCCGAGGGGAGGTTGATCAGGCTGGGGGGTGAGCCCTTGATCGGGTTGAGCCGCTCGGTGCGCTCCCGGTCCATGCGCGGCATCGAACCCAGCAGGCCCCAGGTGTACGGGTGCTGGGACGCGCTGAAGATCTTCTCCGCCGTGCCCCGCTCGACGCACCGGCCGCCGTACATCACCAGGATGTCGTCGGCCAGTTCGGCGACCACGCCCAGGTCGTGCGTGATGATGACCACCGCGGAGCCGAACTCCTTCTGCAGGTCGCGGATCAGGTCGAGGATCTGCGCCTGCACGGTCACGTCCAGGGCGGTGGTCGGCTCGTCCGCGATCAGCAGTTCAGGGTTGTTGATCAGCGACATCGCGATCATGACGCGCTGCCGCATACCACCGGAGAACTGGTGCGGATGGTCGGAGATCCGCTTGTCCGGCTGCGGGATGCCCACTCGGTCCAGCATCTCCACCGCCCGCGCCTTGGCGGCCTGCTTCGACACGTCGTGGTGGATCCGGTACGCCTCGGAGAGCTGCGCCCCGATGCTGAAGTACGGGTGCAGCGCGGAGAGCGGGTCCTGGAAGATCATCGACATGTCGCGGCCGCGCAACCGCCGCACCTCGTCCGGGGCCGCGGAGATCAGCTCCTTGCCGTTCAGCCAGATCTCCCCCGAGACCCGGGCCTTGTTGCGACCGTACTGGCCGACGCGGTGCAGGCCCAGAACGGCCAACGAGGTGACGGACTTCCCGGAGCCGGACTCGCCCACGATGCCGAGGGTCTTGCCCTTCTCCAACTGGAAGGAGAGCCCGTCGACGGACCTCACCAGCCCGTCGTCGGTCGGGAAGTGCACTTTCAGGTCGCGTACGTCCAGGAACGCCGTCGACGGACGGGACAGGACCGGCACATGCGGTCCGGCCTCCCCGGTCGAGTCGCCCTTCTGGAGGGGGATGTCCGTCATGAGAGCCTCACCCGGGGGTCGATCACGGCGTAGAGCACATCCACGATGAGGTTGGCGAGGACCACGAAGAAGGCGGCCAGGAGCGTGACGCCGAGGATCACCGGCAGGTCGCGGTCGCTGATGGCCTTCACCGCGTTGTAGCCGAGTCCGTGCAGGTTGAACGTGGACTCGGTGAGCACCGCTCCGCCGACCAGCGCGCCGAGGTCCATGCCCAGGATGGTCAGGATCGGCGTCATCGTCGACCGCATGGCGTGCTTGCCGATGACCACGGGTTCGCGCAGGCCCTTGGCACGGGCCGTGCGGATGTAGTCCTCGCCCAGCACCTCCAGCATCGTGGCGCGCGTCAGCCGCGCGTACATCGCGGCGAAGAGGAAGGCGAGGGTGATCCAGGGCAGGATCATGCCGCCGAACCAGGCGCTGGGGTCCGTACCGAAGTCGACGTACTCGCCGTTGAGCCAGTCCAGTCCGTAGACGAAGATCGCGAGCGAGAGCAGGCCGGTGAAGTAGACCGGCAGCGAGACTCCGGCCAGCGCCACACTCATCGCCGAACGGTCCCAGACGGAACCGCGCTTGAGGGCGGACAGCACGCCGGTGGCGACGCCGCCGATGACCCAGAGGACCACCGCGCCGGCCGCCAGGGAGAGGGTGACCGGTAGCCAGTCCATCAGCAGCGGCCAGACCTCCTGCTCGGTCTTGAAGGAGTAGCCGAAGCACGGCGCGGCGCAGTGCGTGACGTCGGTGCCGTTGGCGTAGTCACGCCCCGCCAGCAGGCCCCACACGAACTTGACGTACTGCACCAGGACGGGGTCGTCCAGGCCCATCTTCTTGCGGATTCCCTCGATGGAGGCCGGGTCCGTCTGCTTGCCGACGAAGTAGAGGGCAGGGTCGCTGCCGGTCAGCTTGGGGATCAGGAAGAAGATCCCGAAGGTCACCAGGGCGATGACCAGCAACATGAGGATGACGGCGAACAGCCGCCGAATGAGATATGCAAGCACTGCGCTCGGCCCGGCGGCGGCCCGGGGAGGTCGTCCCCGGGCCGCCACACGCGACCATCACCTGCCCTTCGTGCCTAGCGGGTGTGGCACCGGTACGTGACGGGGATTACTGGACGCCCAGCGAGGCGTAGTCGTAGCGGCCGTTGTAGGCGTCCGCCGTGTAGACGTTGGTCAGCCGGGTGCTGCGCCAGGTGACGGTCTTGTCGTACACGAAGGGCAGGTATACGGCGGCCTCGGAGACCTTCTCGTTGATCTGCTTGTAGATGTCGCCGGCCTTGACGGGGTCCGTCTCGGCGATGGCGTTGTCGAACAGCGTGTTGATCGCCGGATCGTTGATCTCGGAGAAGTTGTTGTTGCCGCTCTGCAGGATGAACCGGCCGTCGACCAGCGGCTGCGAGAAGCCCTGACCGGTCGGGAAGTCAGCACCCCAGCCCATGATGATGATGCCGTAGTTCTTGGCCTTCACGATCTTCGGGGCGCCGATGATGCCGGAGGTCTGCGCTCCGTCGAACTGGTCCAGTTGGGTCTTGATGCCGACCTTGGACAGCGCCTCCTGGAGCGCCTCCGCGGTGGCGATCTCCTTGGGCTTGTTGTTGCGGACCGCGATGGTGGTCGAGAACCCGTCCGGCTTTCCGCAGGCCTTCAGTTCCTCCCTGGCCTTCGCCAGGTCGGGTGCGCCGTTGTTCTGGAGCGCGCCGTACGGGTCGTACTTCGCGTCCGAGCCCTTGATGCCCAGCGGCAGCATGTTCGGCGCGATGTCGCCACCGGCCTGCGGGCCGCCGCGCGCCGTCTGCAGCGACTTCTTGTCCGCCGCGTAGATGATCGCCTTGCGGCAGTGGATGTTGTCCACCGGGGCGACCTTCTCCGGGAACACGGCGTACCGGATGAAGCCGGTCTGGGCGTTGTCGAGATTGTCCTTGTGATTCTTCAGCGCGTCGCTCAGCGAGGCCTGGCCGACACCGGTCGCGTTGATGTCCACGTCGTAGTCGCCCTTGATCAGGCGCTTGTCCATGTCGTCCGAGTTCGTGGTCAAGGTGACCTCGATACGGTCCGGAAGCGCCTTCCGGACCGTGTCCGAGTCCTTCTTCCACTTGTCGTTGCGGACCAGGTTCAGGGACTTGTTCGGGGTGTACGACTCGAACTTGTACGGGCCCGAGGAGAACGGCTTCAGGCCGTACTTGGCCTTCGTGTCCTGCGACGCCTTCACCGGCGCGCCCGAGGGAATGGCGAGCATCTGCTCGAAGTCGCCGTTCGGTTTGGGCAGTTTGAAGACGATGGTCTTGTCGTCCGGCGTCTCGATGGCCTTCAGGCCGAGCTTCGCCGGGTCGGTGTCCTTGTACGGACCCTTGTACTCCTTGTTCGGGTCGAGCACCTGCTGGATGTAGATCGGGCCGCCGGAGATGACGTCCTGCGCCCAGATCCGCTCGATGCCGTACTTGATGTCCTTGGAGGTGATCGGGGTCCCGTCCTCCCAGGTGATCCCGTCCTTCAGCGTGTACTTGTACTGCTTGCCGCCGTCGGAGACCTCGCCCTTGGCCGTGGCCAGGTCCGGCACCAGCTCGGTGCTGCCGCTGCCCTGCTTGGGCGCGGCCGTCACGAGCGTGCGGGTGTAGTAGCGGGCGAAGTCCCACATGAATCCGTAGTAACCGCGCTGGGGGTCCCAGGAGTCGGCATCCTGCGTTCCGATGAACTTCAGCGTGCCGCCGGCCTTGTCCGACGCGTGGGCGACCCCCGTGGTCGCGGCGTTGAAGCCCGCGGCCTTGTTGTCACCGCCGTCGGTCTTCTTGTCGCTGCCGCTGCATGCCGCGGAGGCCAGCAGGGTCGCGGCCACGAGGACCGTTCCTGCGGCCAGCCTGCGTCTCGACGAACGTGGGGATGTCACTGTTCTGCAACCTCCGTGAATCGCGGTCCGCGCCATGTCGGCCGACGGGCCAGGGGAAAGGTGGCTCCGCCCGTACGGCAGGGGCGGATTCGGGACTGTTGGCTGCTAGCGGTTGCCCTTGGGGTCCAGCGCGTCACGCACGCCGTCCCCGAAGAGGTTGAAGGCCAGCACGGTGATGAAGATCGCCAGGCCGGGGGCCAGCATGAACACCGGGTCGTCCTGGTAGGTGGTCACGGCTTTCGAGAGCATGGCTCCCCAGGACGGCGTGGGAGGCTTCACACCCGCGCCCAGATAGCTCAGCGCGGCCTCGGTCAGGATGTTGGTGGGGATCATCAGCGTCGTGTAGACGGTGATCGGGGCCACCAGGTTGGGCAGCAGTTCCTTGAAGAGGATGTAGGTCCGGCCGGCGCCCAGACTGCGCGCCGCCTCGACGTACTCGCGCTCGCGCAGGGACAGCGTCTGGCCCCTGACGATGCGTCCGATGTACGGCCAGCCGAAGAAGCCGATCACCGCCACCAGCACGGCCATCCGCACACCCGAGCCGGTGAACCCCCAGAGCTCGTTCGGCACCACCTGGGTCAGCGCGATGATGAAGAGCAGCTGCGGAAAGGCCAGCAGGAGGTCCATCACCCGGCTGATGCAGGCGTCGATCCACCCGCCGAAGTAGCCGGCGATGACGCCGAAGACCGAGCCGAGCAACACGGCGACCATGGCGGACAGGAAGGCGACGAGCAGGGAGACCCGGGCCCCGAAGACGATCCGGCTGAAGACGTCCCGGCCGTTGACCGGTTCGACCCCGAGGAGGAAGTCCGAGCTCATACCGCCCCATTTACCCGTCGGCGTGCCGAAGAGCGGGTCGATCCTGTCCTCGTGGAAGTCGTTCGGGGGATGGCCCAGCGCATTCACGATCAGCGGGGCGAAAACCGCGACCAGGACCAGGAATACGACGATCATTCCGCCGGCCAGCGCGACCTTGTCGCGCTTGAAGCGAATCCAGGCGATGCGACCCGGGGACCGGCCTTCGATGGCCGTCACGGGAACATCGGCGGTGACGTCGGCGATAGACGTCTCGGCGGTGTCGTGAATCGGTGCGGTCATGGTGAAACTGACCCCTCTCGCCGGCGGATAACCGGCGCGCGCCCGCCGCTGTAGCGGCTTTGCTCTTCACTCATCAGTCGTGCTGCTGTGCTGTGCCTTGCGTTTGAGCAGGGAAAACAGGCGGTGCAGGCGGTGCTGTTGGTGCAGGCGGAGCAGGTCTTTCGCCGGGGCCGAGAGCCCTTGCGGCGAGAGTCTTCATCCAGTCCGCGATCACCCGCCAGACCTCACAACGAATGGATGCGCAACTGTGATCTGGTGAATCACCGTCCGTTATGGGACGTCGGGCCGGGAGGTAACGTCGGCTCATGAATGATCGGCTGCATGCGGTGTGCGACCTGATGATCCCGACCGTCCGTGAAATGGCCGGTCTGCACGAGTACGACGGGCGGGTGCAGGATCTGTCGCCGGCCGGTGTCCGGCGCGGACTGTCCGCCCTCGCGCACGCCCGGCGCGGGCGCACGGCGCCGGACGGCGCGCGCGAGCACCATGACGACGCGCACCTGTCCGTCTTCGAGGAGTCGCTGCGGGTCCAGTACGGCGAGCTGGAGCTGCACCGCCGCGACCCGTACCTCCATCTGTCCAACCTCGAACTGGCCTGCTACGACCGGGAGTACGCCCCGCGCGAGGAGCGGGCCGCCGCCCGGCTCAAGCATCTGGCGCAGTGGCCGGAGGCGGTGGACGCCGCCGTCACCTCCCTCGACCGCGTGAGCGCGCCGGTCGCGACCGCGCTCCTCGGCGCCGTGCGCGGGCTGGCCGCGGGACTCCACCCGGACCAGGGCCCCGAGGCCGCCGCGGCGCTCCCCGCGCACGAGCGGCTGGTGGCGCACGTGGACCGCGCGGCCAGGACCGGCGACCCGGACCCGCGGCTCGGCGGGGAAGCGCTGGCGGCCCTGATGGGCAGTCAGGAGGGCCTGCCCGTGGACCTGACGGCGCTGGCGGACGAGGCGGCCCGCGAACGGGACCGGCTGACGGAACTGCTGACCGAGTCCTGCCGCGCGCTCGATCCGCGCCGCGACATCGACGAGCTGATCGCGGAGCTCCTCGCCGACCACCCCGCGGCCGACGGCGTCATCCCGGAGGCCGCCCGGCTGACCGAGGAGGTCATCGAGTTCACCCGGGCCAAGCGGCTGGCGCCGCACCTGGACGGCGACTGCCAGGTCGGTCCCGCACCGGCCTCCCGCCGCTGGGCGATGGCGATGATGTCCTGGGCGGCGCCCGGGGAACCCGACGCCGCCTCCTGGTACCACGTCACTCCCCCGGAGCCCGAATGGCCGGAAACCGAGCGCGAGGAGTGGCTGACCGTCTTCAGCCGCACCAGCCTTCCGTCGATCACCGTGCACGAGGTCGCCCCCGGCCACTTCGCGCACGGCCGCTCGCTGCGCCGCGCGCCCACGCCGGTACGGCGGGTCCTGCACTCGCTGTCCTTCTGCGAGGGCTGGGCCCACTACGTCGAGGAGGTCTGCCTCGAGGAGGGCTTCCGGGCCCGCGACCCGCGGTTCGCCATCGGGGTGGCCCTGGAGGCGCTGGTGCGCGTCACCCGGCTTTCCTGCGCCATCGGTCTGCACACCGGCGCGCTGACGGTCGACGAGGCGACCGAACTGTTCGTGCGCGACGCCCACCTGGCGCGCGCCGGCGCCGCCTCCGAAGCCCGCCGCGGCACCTTCGACGCCGCTTACGGTCGCTACACCTGGGGCAAGCTGGAGATCATGCGGCTGCGCGAGAAGGCCCGCCGCGACTGGGGCTCCGGCTTCTCGCTGGAACGCTTCCACGGCGCGCTGCTGGACCTCGGCAGCCCGCCGCTCGGCCTCATCGGCGCGGCGCTGACCGGCGCGTAACGCCGCCCGGTGCCGGAGGCGTCAGCGCGGCGCCTGGCCCTGTGGCCAGCCCTGCTGCGGCCAGCCCCAGGCGGCCGCGGGGGCCGGGCCCGAGGCGCCGTGCGCCTCGCGGTCGAAGAAGGGCTGGCCGTTCGTCCGCATCCACATGGCGACGGGGTCGTACTCGTCCGCCATGGCGACCGTGGAGACCGCCAGCCCCTCCGGCACTCCGCTGATTGACTGCTGCATCATCAGCCGTACCGATTCCACCGCCTGGGCCGAGGAGTCGTACATGTCCAGGCCGATGGCGAGGTACGGCTCGCCCAGTGCGGGCTGCACCCAGGCGCGGCGCAGCGACCGTACGGCCGGCGTCCGGTGGGCGTGCTGCGAGAGCAGGGCGTAGAACTGCGGGATCTGCAGGGCGGGCTCGCCGATCTGCAGCGGCCCCGCGGGCAGCCGGTCGAGGCCGGTGGCGATCCGGCGCAGGTCGAGCCAGGGGATGCCGACGCCGCCGCCCGGGGCGTGCGGATTCAGCCACAGTCCCCAGCGCTCGGGGAAGAGCGCGGTGGCGATGTCACGGCCCTGCACGACCTCGTGGGCCCGGTTCCAGCCACTGGCGGAGAGCTCCTGGGCGGAGGTGACGGCCGGCGCGTAGCCGTAGCCGTCGATCTCCATGTTCCCGTACTGGGCGTCGGGCGAGCCGGGTGAGCCGTGCCACAGCAGCATCCAGACCTGGCCGCCGGCCAGCGACACCAGCAGGTCCTCGTAGGCGTCGAATCGTCCGGGCGCCACCTGCCGAAGCATCTGCTCGACGTGGCCGGCTGCCGCCGCACCGCCTTGCGCGCCCGCGATCACGTGGGTCCGCCCCTTCTCTCCGCCTCCGGTGTCACCGGGTGCGGCGCACACCTGTGCACCGCCCGCCATCAAACCAGGTTGTACGCCCCCGCAGACAGCGCACGTCCTCAGTCCCGCCCGAAGAAGGGCCTGACCCGCTCCAGCATCCAGTCACCGACGGGGTCCTGCGCGATGTCCAGCAGAATCAGCTGTACCGGCAGCCGCAGTGGTACGGCGCCGAGAGCGCGGCCGAGAGCGTCCATGGCGGCGGCCCGGTCCTGGTCCTGCCAGCGGTCGAGTTCGACGCCGATGAAAAGCTGCGGCGGTGCGCCCTCCACGCTGGCCACGGCGCGCCGCGCGGAGAGCACCACCGGGGTGACCGCGAACTCGCCCGCCGCCGCCGCGAGGAAGTCCACCGGCTCGTCGTCCGGCTCCGGCTCCCACAGCCGGACCCGGCCGCCGGTCGGCATGCGCGGGTCGCGGTCGGACCGGCAGAGGTCCTGGACGGCGGGCGGCGGCAGCGGGATCCCGGCCGTCCCGCCGGGGTTGACGGCGATGCCGACCTCCGGAGGCAGCCCCCGGGCGAACTCCCGGGCCGGCGCGACGGTGCAGGCCATCCCTTGGGCGGCCCGCAGGAACTGCTGCTCGGAACTGAAGACCGGTATGTACAAGGTGCCGTCGATCTCGAAGGACGGCAGGTCCAGGTCCCGGCTGTCGGGACCGCCGCCGTTGGGCAGCGGCACCCACAGCGGGGAGCGGCCGAGCACCTCGAGGAGCCGGGCGCTCGCGCCCGGGACGCCGACGCTCGCCTCGAGCACGGTTTCGAGTTCGTTGGCGGGCCAGGTGCCGGTCGAGTGCTGCGGGGGAAGCTGCGTGTTCACTGCGCTGTGCCTCGCGGGGTAGGGCCTGGAAGGTCTGCCGGTGCGGATGCCGCCACTTCGACGACAGAACCCTAGCGGTTGCCGGGTCGGCGGCCGCCCTGATCCGCGGTGACGGCCGTCGGGGAGGCCCAGGGGACCGCCACGCCGCCGAAGACTATCCGCCGCACGGCGCCCGCCGCGGACCGGTCCAGGAGCAGCGCGGAGACGCAGCCGTCGGGCCGTCCGCCGGGGCCGGCCAGCGCCACCAGCCGCCGGGCGGCCCTGCGGTGCCGGGCCATCGCGTACCCGGACACCATCCGGCCGCGCGCGAGCTGGCCGGCCCGGGCCGCGTCCTCCGGGACGTCCAGCACCAGCAGGTGCAGCCCCCGCCCGCGGCGTCGGGCGTCGCGGGCCAGCCAGCGCCGCACCCAGGCCAGCGAGCCGCAGTCGTGCACGACGAGGCTGGCGCCGGTGCGCAGCGCCCGGCGCAACCGCGCGTAGTGGTCGAGCCGCACCAGCGGGCGGTACGCCGCGTACGGGAGCAGGGCCGGCATCAGTGCCTCCCAGTGCAGCCGTACGTCCTGCGAGTCGATCCGGCGGACCGCGCCGTCCTGGGCGGGGCCGGACCCGTCCCGCTCGTCGACCGCGCGCCGCATGAGCGTGCTCTTGCCGCTGCCCGGCAGCCCCGACACGACCAGCACGTCCCCCGCCGGGTAGCGCAGCGTCGTCCCGGCCGCCCACTCGTCCCCCTGCACGGCCCCCGCCTCCCCCCGTCCCACCCCGCCCGGCCTCATGGAATCCGGCCAGTGGCAGTAAAGAGAGGGTAATGGCAAGTAAAGGGAATCCCCAGAGGTCCGGTCGCTTCCGCCGCGTGCAATGATGAGCGCCACAACTTGCATACTGGCCGTTCGAGGCCGCGCGGGAGAGTCCCTGCCATCATGAGCAGGGCGCCGAAGGAGCAAGTCCTCCCTTGAATCTCTCAGGCACAGTCACCGCGCGGGCGAGGCACATCTGAAAAGCGGACGGGTCCGTTCACGACCCGTCCCACCCAAGGTGCAAGCCGGGGCCCCAGGGCCGCGGTGAACCTCTCAGGTTCCGATGACAGATGGGGAGGCCCCTTCCTTCGGGGTTTCGTCATCCTTTGTCCTTGCCATGAGAGTCTCGCCACGTCTGCACCGGGAGCCCGCCTGATGAGCCAGCCGCCCCACGACGCCCCGCGCCGTACCGCGCTCGACACCCTGCATCGCGCGCTGGGCGCGACGATGACCGACTTCGCCGGCTGGGACATGCCGCTGCGCTACGCCAGCGAGCGGGACGAGCACACCGCCGTCCGCACCCGCGCCGGCCTGTTCGACCTCTCGCACATGGGCGAGATCACCGTCACAGGACCGCAGGCGGGCGAGGCGCTGGACCACGCCCTCGTCGGCCACATCTCGGCACTGGCCGTCGGCCGGGCCCGCTACACGATGATCTGCGCCGCGGACGGCGGGATCGTCGACGACCTGATCGTCTACCGCCTGGGCGACGAGGAGTTCATGGTCGTCGCCAACGCGGGCAACGCCCAGGTCGTGCTGGACGCCGTCACCGAGCGCGCCGCGGCGTTCGACGCCACGGTCCGCGACGACCGCGACGCGTACGCGCTGATCGCCGTCCAGGGCCCCGCGTCGCCCGGCATCATGAAGGGCCTCACCGACGCCGACCTGGACGGGCTCAAGTACTACGCCGGGCTGCCCGGTACGGTCGCGGGCGTCCCCGCGCTGATCGCCCGTACCGGCTACACCGGCGAGGACGGCTTCGAGCTCTTCGTGGCCCCCGAGCACGCCGAGTCGCTGTGGAAGGCGATCACCGCGGCGGGCGCCGGCGTCGGCCTCATCCCGTGCGGCCTGTCCTGCCGCGACACGCTGCGCCTGGAGGCCGGCATGCCGCTCTACGGGCACGAGCTGACCACCGCCACCACGCCGTTCGACGCCGGCCTCGGCCGCGTCGTGAAGTTCGACAAGCCGGGCGACTTCGTCGGCCGCGCCGCGCTCACCGCCGCCGCCGAGCGGGCGGCCGAGCAGCCGCCGCGCAAGCTGGTCGGACTGGTCGCCGAGGGCCGTCGGGTACCGCGCGCCGGGTACCCGGTCACCGCCGCAGACGGCACCGTGATCGGCGAGGTCACCTCCGGCGCGCCCTCCCCGACCCTCGGACAGCCGATCGCCATCGCCTACGTCGACGCGGAGTACGCCGCGCCCGGCACGGAGGGCGTGGCCGTCGACATCCGCGGCGCTCAAGAGCCGCACAAGGTGGTTGCGCTGCCCTTCTACAAGCGTCAGCGCTGACCGACCCCGCCCACCCCCTGCGCGAGCACACCTTCACATCCGGGAGAATTCCGTTATGAGCAACCCCCAGCAGCTGCGCTACAGCAAGGAGCACGAGTGGCTCTCCGCCTCTGAGGCCGGAGTGTCCGCCGTGGGCATCACCTCGCACGCCGCCGACGCGCTCGGCGACGTCGTCTTCGTCCAGCTCCCGGAGGTCGGAGCCGTCGTCACCGCCGGCGAGACCTGCGGCGAGCTGGAGTCGACCAAGTCGGTCAGCGACCTGTACTCCCCCGTCACGGGCGAGGTCACGGAGATCAACCAGGACGTCGTCGACGACCCCTCCCTCGTCAATTCGGCCCCCTTCGAGGGTGGCTGGCTGTTCAAGGTGAAGACGGCGGAGGAGCCCTCGGACCTGCTCTCCGCCGAGGAGTACTCCGCCTTCACCGGCAGCTGAGCCCTCCCGGACCCCGCTCCGTGATCCCGACCTCGACCAGGAAGATCCCATGTCGCTCCTGAACAGCTCCCTTCATGAGTTCGACCCGGACGTCGCCGCCGCCGTCGACGCCGAGCTGCACCGCCAGCAGTCCACCCTCGAGATGATCGCGTCGGAGAACTTCGCGCCGGTCGCCGTCCTGGAGGCCCAGGGCTCGGTCCTCACCAACAAGTACGCCGAGGGGTACCCCGGCCGCCGCTACTACGGCGGCTGCGAGCACGTCGACGTCATCGAGACGCTCGCCATCGAGCGGGTCAAGGCGCTGTTCGGCGCCGAGGCCGCGAACGTGCAGCCGCACTCGGGCGCCCAGGCCAACGCGGCCGCGATGTTCGCCCTGATCAAGCCGGGCGACACCATCCTCGGCCTGGACCTGGCGCACGGTGGGCACCTCACCCACGGCATGAAGATCAACTTCTCCGGCAAGCTCTACAAGGTCGCGGCCTACCACGTCGACGAGAAGACCAGCCTCGTCGACATGGAGGAGGTCGAGCGCCTCGCCAAGGAGCACCGTCCGCAGCTGATCATCGCGGGCTGGTCGGCCTACCCCCGCCAGCTCGACTTCGCCGAGTTCCGCCGGATCGCGGACGAGGTCGGCGCCCTCCTGATGGTCGACATGGCCCACTTCGCGGGCCTGGTCGCGGCCGGGCTGCACCCCTCCCCCGTGCCGTACGCGGACGTGGTCACCACCACGACCCACAAGACCCTCGGCGGCCCGCGCGGTGGCGTGATCCTCTCCAAGGCCGAGTACGCCAAGAAGATCAACTCCGCGGTCTTCCCCGGCCAGCAGGGCGGCCCGCTGGAGCACGTGATCGCGGCCAAGGCGGTGGCCTTCAAGGCCGCGGCCACCGACGAGTTCAAGGACCGCCAGGTCCGTACCCTCGAAGGCGCCAAGATCCTCGCCGAGCGGCTGGTCCGGCCGGACCTGACCGAGGTCGGCGTCTCCGTGCTGTCCGGCGGCACCGACGTGCACCTGGTCCTGGTCGACCTGCGCAGCAGCGAGCTCGACGGGCAGCAGGCCGAGGACCGGCTCCACCAGGTCGGCATCACGGTCAACCGCAACGCCATCCCGAACGACCCGCGTCCCCCGATGGTCACCTCGGGCCTGCGGATCGGCACCCCGGCGCTGGCCACCCGCGGTTTCGGCACCGAGGACTTCACCGAGGTCGCCGACATCATCGCCGAGGCCCTCAAGCCGGCCTTCGACGAGGACCTGGCCAAGAGCCTGTCCGCCCGCGTCTCCGCCCTGGCGGCGAAGCACCCGCTGTACCCCGGACTGTAATCAGTCCGTCGTACGCGTCAGGTCGGGGCACCGCGCACACTGGAACGTGAGCCGGTGCCCCGCACCATGCCCCCGGCACCACCTGTCCCGCGCACCACCCGGCAGACAACGGCGTCTGCGCAATCAAGGAGTCTTCCCGTGGCCATCTCGGTCTTCGACCTGTTCTCGATCGGCATCGGCCCGTCCAGCTCGCACACCGTCGGCCCCATGCGGGCCGCCGGGATCTTCGCCCACCGGCTCAAGAACGAGGGCCTGCTCGCCCACACCGCGAGCGTCCGCGCCGAGCTCTTCGGCTCGCTGGGCGCCACCGGGCACGGCCACGGCACCCCGAAGGCGGTCCTGCTCGGCCTGGAGGGCCACTCCCCGCGCACGGTCGACGTCGAGAGCGTCGACGACGAGGTGGAACGTATCCGCACCAGCGGCCGGCTCAACCTGCTCGGTGCCCACGAGATCGACTTCGACGCCTCGTCCCAGCTGATCCTGCACCGCCGCCGCTCCCTGCCGTACCACGCCAACGGCATGACGCTCTTCGCCTACGACACGGACGGCGCGCCCCTCCTGGAGAAGACGTACTACTCGGTCGGCGGCGGGTTCGTCGTCGACGAGGACGCGGTCGGCGAGGACCGGATCAAGCTCGACGACACCGTGCTGCGCCACCCCTTCCGCACGGGTGACGAACTGCTGCGGCTCTCCCGCGACACCGGCCTGTCGATCGCCGCCCTGATGCTGGAGAACGAGAAGGCCTGGCGCAGCGAGGCCGAGATCCGTACCGGTCTGCTGGAGATCTGGGGCGTCATGCAGGCGTGCGTCGCGCGCGGCATGTCCCGCGAGGGCATACTCCCCGGCGGCCTCAAGGTCCGCCGCCGCGCTGCCAACTCCGCCCGCCAGCTGCGGGTGGAGGGCGACCCGAAGGCGCTCGCGATGGAGTGGGTCACCCTCTACGCGATGGCCGTCAACGAGGAGAACGCGGCGGGCGGGCGGGTCGTCACCGCGCCCACCAACGGCGCGGCCGGCATCATCCCGGCCGTCCTGCACTACTACATGAACTTCGTGCCCGGCGCCGACGAGGAGGGCGTCGTCCGCTTCCTGCTCGCCGCCGGCGCGATCGGCATGCTCTTCAAGGAGAACGCCTCCATCTCCGGCGCCGAGGTCGGCTGCCAGGGCGAGGTCGGTTCCGCCTGCTCGATGGCGGCCGGCGCCCTCGCCGAGGTCCTGGGCGGCTCCCCCGAGCAGGTCGAGAACGCGGCCGAGATCGGCATGGAGCACAACCTGGGCCTGACCTGCGACCCGGTCGGCGGCCTGGTCCAGATCCCGTGCATCGAGCGCAACGGCATGGCAGCGGTGAAGGCCATCACGGCCGCCCGGATGGCGATGCGCGGCGACGGCCGGCACCACGTCTCCCTCGACAAGGTCATCAAGACCATGAAGGAGACCGGCGCCGACATGAAGGTCAAGTACAAGGAGACGGCGCGCGGCGGCCTCGCGGTCAACGTCATCGAGTGCTGACCGGCCGCCGGCCGGCCTCGGCGGTGATACGGAGCGACGGGACGAGCACCGTGAGTCGTGCCGCAATGCAAGCGGTTTGACCCTTCTTCATCCGTACGGGTCATACGTCTGCTGCAGGTACGGTTCTGCGCACCTGTCCGTATTTAGAGTTGAACCACATCACCCCAAGACCCCGGTGTAGATCGCGATGCCCCGTACTCGGATACGGGGCCCGCTGCGCCCGGAGGTCCGCCATGCACGAGCTCGACCACATCTCCCTGAGATGCGTCGCCGCCCGACTCGCCGACAGGCCGCAGGCGCCTGCCTCGGACATCGACGTCCGCCGACTCGGCGGACCCACCCTGATCACGCTGCGCGGCGAGTTCGACCTTCTCGCCGCGCCCGCTCTCCGTCAGACCCTGGACATCGCCACCACCGCCAGGAGCCCTCGCATCGTGATCGATCTGCGGTCCACCCGGTTCTTCGACTGCAGCATCCTGTCCGTCCTGCTCAGGGCCCGCAGACGGGCGCTCGAACGCGGCGGCGGATTCGCCGTGATCTGCGTGCGCCCGTCGCACCTGCGCCTGCTGTCGGCCGCGGACCTCTCCACGGTCCTGGCTCCCGTCGGCACGCTCCAGCAGGCCCTCATCGCCACCGTCCCCTCCCGCGACCGGGGCCGTGACGGGCCATGACGCCAGGCGGCCCAAGCACGCCGCCGCGCACGCGGAGCCCCTCCGCGCGGTGCCGCGCCCGTCCGGTTCGACGGTGGCTACAGAGGGCCAACCGCCGGTTGCTGACGGCGCCCAGGCGTTCTACGCTGCCGTTGACGGGCCCGCCCCACACCCCGGCAGGCGTTGTTTCGATGGACGGCGTCTCCCCAGGGATCGTCGAATCCACTTCCGCTGTGACTGCCGGGTTCGGTGCCTCCCGCCTGTTGGTGAGCGCGAGAATCCGGCACGTCCCCATCGTGTCGGCCCCGTGTCGAGCCACCTCCCGCAGGCTCCGCGGACACCACCGATGAGGGACATCCCGTTCGGGGGCTCCAGAAGGGGAGCCCGGCCTCCGGACGGTCGCGGCCCGCCGTCGGAAGCGGCGGCGGGCCGCGCGGAGGCTCGGAGGACGACCGGACTTCTGTCGGAGCCCGCCCTGCGACTATCCGCCTCGCCGCCCCCGCCCCACCAGGGCTCCGGCGCGACGACTCTGGACGGCGACCTCGAATGGCGGGATACATGACACAGCGGGAGCAATCACAGCGCGAGCGGCTGCTGACGCGGACCTTCGTCGAGCTGGCCGATGTGAACCGCCATGATCTGGATGAATCCGACTACCTGCACGCCATGGCTACCCGCTGCGAGCAGCTTCTCCACGCGGACTGCGTCATAGTCTTCCGCGCGCAGCCCGCCGGCCCGCTCCTCACACCGGCCGCCGTGTCCTCACCGTCCGCTGCCCCGCGGCAACTGCTGCGCGCGGCGTGTACTCAGGGGCCGGCCCTCGACACCTGTCGCACGGCCGAGTCCCTCGGCCCCACCCGGCTGGTCGGCCCCACACCCCGCTGGCCCACCTTCGTCGGCCTGGCCCGCGCCGCCGGATTCCGCACCGCGGCCACCGCGCCCCTGCGCTACCACTCCACCGTCCTCGGCAGCGTCCTGTTCCTGCAGGCGAGCGCCCCGCCCATGGCCCCGGAGGACATCCGTCTCGGACGGGCACTCGCGGACGCGGCCGCGTCCGGCCTGTACTTCCGCCATCAGCTGCACCGCCACACGGACGAATCCGTCCACCTTCGCACCGCCCTGGTCAGCCGTACCATCATCGAGCAGGCGAAGGGGGTCCTCGCCGTCCAGCACGGCACCAGCCCCGACGAGGCGTTCACCATGCTGCGCGCGCACGCGCGCAGCCACCATCAGCGGCTCTCCGAACTCGCCCAGCTCGTGGTGGAGACGGGGTCCCTGCCCAACGGCCGGAGCTGACCCCGCGAGCTCCCCCGGGGCCGCCACACGCACGGTCGTGAGCGTGCCCGTCCGCAGGACGGACCCATGGCGGATGATGTGGGCTGTGCCAGGCGTGCGTCGACCTCCCGGACCTCACCGGCGCTTCGGTCTCCCTCGACGCCGGGCCGGGACGAAGAGCGGGGCCCGGCACCTCAGGTGCCGGGCCCCGCTCATGGGCGTCAGCCCCGGACCCACGGACGTCAGCCCTGCAGCTTGGCCCAGAACTCGTCCCAGGAGAGCTGCCCGTCACCGTCGGTGTCGTCGGCGTTGATCACGGCCTGAGCGACCGACTCGGTGGTGTAGAAGTCCCCGAGCTCGGCCATGACCTTCTTGTACTCGGCCGCGGTGATCTGACCGTCCTTGTCGAGGTCATACCGATCGAAAGCCCTCTTCGCTGCCTCGATGTCCGCCACGTGACCCGCCCCTTCTCTGTGCCTGATTGACGAGCTCAGATTATCGGGATTTCCGGACCGAACAATAAGTGCGACCGGTCGGTCGTCTTTCTGTTACGGTGATGACATGGCAGACAGCGAGCGGCCCGACGGCAGGCGCGTACGCGGCGAGCGGACGCGGCACGCCGTGCTGGACACCGCGGTGGCGCTCGCGTCCGTGGACGGACTGGACGGGCTCTCCCTGGCCCGACTGTCCGGCACGCTCGGGGTGAGCAAGTCCGGGCTGTTCACGCACTGGCGGGACAAGGAGCAGCTCCAGCTCGACGTGGTCGACCGGGCCCGCAAGCAGTGGGCCGCGCTCGTGATGCGGCCCGCACAGGACGCGCCGGCCGGAGTGCGGCGACTGCTCGCCCTGCACGAGGCGCGGCTGGCCTTCTACGCCGAGGACGTGCTGCCCGGCGGCTGCTTCTTCGCCGCCGTGCAGACGGAGTTCGACGACCGGCCCGGCGCCGTGCGCGACCGCGTCGCGCAGTCGATCACCGAGTGGGTGCGGTACATCCAGGACCTCGTCGAGGAGGCGATCGCCCTGGGCGAGCTGCGGGCGGACGTGGACGCCGCGCAGCTGACGTTCGAGATCGACGCGCTCGGCGAGGCCGTCGTCACCCGCTCACGGCTCATGGACCGGGCCACCGTCTTCCCCCAAGCGCACCGGGCCGTCCTGGAACGGCTCAGATCCTGCTGCACCGACCCTTCGATCCTCCCGGAGAGCTGATCATGACGACCACCGCACAGCCGCCGGCCACCGCACAGGCGCCGACCGCGCAGATCTTCCCCGTCCAGATCCACTTCGACGATCTCGACGCCTTGGGAATGGTCCACAACGCCCGCTACGCGCTCTTCGTCGAGCGCGCGATCACCGCCTACTGGGTCGACCGGGGCTGGTCGTACACAGCCGAGCGCACCCAGTACGACGACACATTCCTCGCGGTCCGCGAGTTCCGGATCGAGTACCTCGCGCCGATCCTCGGCGCCGGCGACGCGGCCGTGCACATCTGGATCGAGCACCTGGGGCGCACCAGCATCGTCTACGGCTTCCGCCTGCTCTCCGCCGACCACGCGACCGTGCACGCGTCGGGGCGCCGGGCCCAGGTCAAGCTCGACCCGGCCACCCTGCGCCCCAGCCCGCTGAGCGACGCGCTGCGCGCGGCCGCGATCCCCCTGATGGACACGGACGCGATACGTCCCGTTGCCTAGCGAGTCGTTCGAAAGCAAGATCGAGTTACTTCTTATTCGCTGTTTACAAGGCAAGTGGCACAGTTCACTCCCTCATACGCAAGCAATTAGTGACTAATACTATCTATTGTCCTAAATAAGGGTTTGCCCGCCGCCCGTCCCCTGTGTCAGAGTCGGTGCCAACGGCCCCCCTGACCCGGGCTGAGCCGTTCCTCAAGCGCCGCGGACCACACCCCCCCCTTGCTCCGCGGCGGTACGAAGAGGCCCTCACGGTGTCGTACAACGACACCAGAGGGCCTCTTCGCGTTGGTACGGAGAACGGGGCGCGGCGGTCCCAGCTGCCCCCAGCGGCTCTCAGCGGTCCAGGACGCGCAACTCGAACCATGTCGTCTTGCCGCGTGGCTGGAGGTCGACTCCCCACCGGTCGGAGAGCTTGTCGACGAGGAAGAGGCCGCGGCCGCTGATGTCGAGTTCGCGGACCGGCAGCAGGCAGGGCAGCGCCCGCGAAGGGTCGCGGACCTCGACGCGGATCCAGCCGCGGCGGTGCAGCATCCGGATGCCGAAGGTGCGGGCGCCGGTGTGCCGAACGGCGTTGCCGACCAGTTCGGAGACCAGTAACTCGACGGTGTCGGCGAGTTGCGGAAGTGCCCACTGGCGCAGCACCGAGACGGAGAGCCGGCGCGCGGTCGACGCGGATTCGGGGCGCGAGGTCAGCCGGACCTCTTCCACGGACAGGTCCCCGACCAGATCGAGGGCTTTGGCGGCCGTCTCGTCGGCCACCACCGACGGCCACTCCGCAGCGGCGATGCTCACCCGCTGCGGTTGCTCGGATGCTCCCCGGCCCGCCATGCGTTCATCATGGCCGCACGAGAGGCGGTTCGGGGTGGATCCGGCGGAATTGGCCGACCGGAATGAGGGGCTCCACAAGCGTGTTCAGGCATATGCCATAGGCATCCATCGCCCGCCAGAAGCTGCAGTGACCTGCAGTGATGGACTGTTGACGATCAGCTACGAGGCACCGCGGGTCCGGATTTCTTAAGACCTGCTTAAGGTTGCTTTAAGGTCTTGCCACCCGGTCGGCGCAATCCCAACAGCCCCCGAAAGAGGTGCGACGGGTCGGGTACGGGGCCACGGCGGACCCGCACCCGACCCGTTTCGGGGCGCGCCTACCTGAACTTCGCCTTGCCCGGCCCGTCCTCGACGAAGCTGCGCATGCCCGTCTCGCGGTCGGCCGTCGCGAACAGCCCGGCGAACAGGGCGCGTTCGATGGTCAGTCCGGTCTCCAGGTCCGTCTCCAGGCCGCCGTCGACCGCCTCCTTCGCCGCGCGCAGCGCGTAGGCGGGGCCGCGGGCGAGGCGTTCGGCCCAGGTGTGCGCCTCGGCGTAGACCTGCTCCGCGGGAACGACCTTGTCGACCAGGCCGATGGCGAGCGCCTCCTCGGCCTTCACCATCCGGCCGGTGAAGATCAGATCCTTGGCCCGGGAGGGGCCCACCAGGCGCGTCAGCCGCTGGGTGCCGCCGGCGCCCGGGATCAGACCGAGCAGGATCTCCGGCTGGCCCAGCTTCGCGTTCGAGGCCGCGATGCGGATGTCGGCGCAGAGCGCGAGCTCGCAGCCGCCGCCCAGTGCGTAGCCGGTGACCGCGGCGACCACCGGCTTGGGGATCCGGGCGACCGCGGTGAAGGACTCCTGCAGGGCGCGCGAGCGGTCGACCATGTCCTCGTAGGACATGGCCTGCATCTCCTTGATGTCCGCGCCGGCGGCGAACACCTTCTCCCCGCCCCAGACGATCACGGCGCGCACGTCGTCGCGCCGCCCCGCCTCCTCCGCGACCACCCGCAGCCGGTCCTGGGTGGCGATGTCCAGCGCGTTCATCGGCGGGCGGTCGACGCGGATCGTGCCGACGCCTTCGGCGACTTCGAGGCTCACAGTCATGATTCGGAGACTACTTCGCCGGGCGGGCCCGAAGAACAGGCCCGCCCGGCGACGGAGGTCACATCAGCGGGTCGGCGGTCAGCTGGTCCACTCGCTCCAGGAGAGGTTCCAGCCATTGAGGCCGTTGTACCACTGCACGGTCTTGTCCTTGGAGTTGACCACCTGGACGACGTCGCCCACCATCGACTGGTTGTAGAACCAGGCGGCCGGGGTGGACGGGTCACCGGCGCCGCGGGTGTCGGAGAGCCCCACGCAGCCGTGGCTGGTGTTGGAGTTGCCGAAGATCGACTTGGCTGCCCAGTAGTTGCCGTGGATGAAGGTGCCCGAGTTGGTCAGACGGATCGCGTGCGGCACGTCCTTGATGTCGTACTCGCCGCCGAAGCCGACCGTGTCGCCGTTCATCCGGGTCACGTCGTACTTCTCGGTCATCACCATCTTGCCGTTGTACGTGGGGTTCGCCGGGGCGCCCGCGCTGATCGGGATAGTGCGGATCACCGAGCCGTTGCGGCTGACGGTCATGGTGTGCTTCGCGGCGTCGACCACGCTGACCTGGCTACGGCCGACGGTGAACTTCACGTCCTTGGACTGCTTGCCGTAGACGCCGGGGGCGCCCTCGACGCCGTCCAGCCGCAGGCTCAGCGTCACCTTGGTGCCCGCCGCCCAGTACTTCTCGGGGCGCAGGTCCAGCCGCTGGTTGCCGTACCAGTGGCCCTTGACGGGGACGGAGGGCGAAGCGGTGACCTGGACGGCCGCCTCGACGGCCTTCTTGTCGGTGATCGCCCGGTTGAAGTTGAGCGAGACCTCCATGCCGACGCCGACGGTTTGGCCGTCCTCCGGCGTGTAGAAGCCCACGAAGGAATCCTTCGGCGTGATCGTGGTGAACACCGCGTGCTTGGCGGACTCGCGGCCGTCGTTGTCCTTGGCGATCGCGTCCACCGTGTACTTGGTGGAGGTGCCCAGGTGCCCGTCCGGAGTCCAGCTGGCGCCGTCGGCGGCTATGTCGCCCTTGACGGCCGTGCCCTTGTCGTCCTTGACGATGACGGAGCTGAGCTTGCCGCTGGCGGCCGTGACCTTCAGGGCACCGTTGGTGGCCACGTTGTTCGCGCCGTCCTTCGGCGTGATGGTCACCACGGCGGCTGAAGCCTTGGTGTCCGCGCTCGTGCCGGCCTGCGCGCCGGCCGGCTTGGCACCACCGGTGCCGCCGGTGCCACCGCTGTTCGTACCGCTGCCGCCGCCACCGCACGCGGTGGTCATCAACAGCACCGCCCCCAGCGCCAGTGCCAGCAACGTCTGCCTGGCGCCCGGCGCCGCCTGTATCGGCTTCAACTCTCTGCTCCCCTTCACACGGCCGCCCCCACGCGTCCGGAATGCCCGACTACGGCACTCTGGTAGCGATTCTGCCCGGCCGATCCGACCTTGACCCCCCTGCACGTGGCCGCTGCAGAGCCGCTGGGGCTTCTGCGCGCATAGTGCTCACGCAAACGACAGATAATCACACGCAAGGTAGGGCCGGTGACACGGGATTGTCACCGTTCAGTCCCAGTCGGCTGTGAACGCGGCGCGAGGCAGGATCCGGCTCCGGAACCGCTTCCGGAACGGGCTCCGGGCCCGGCCCTCCACCCGGCTGTCGACCGGGGGCGGACCGGGCCCGGAGAGGGGCGCGGAGCGAGCCGCGTCAGGAGGAGGAGCCGGCCTCCTGGGGCAGGGCGGCACCCGCGCGCCACTGCGACCAGCTGAGATTCCAGCCGCCCATGCCGTTGTCCGCCGCGACCGTGCGGTCATGGGAGTTGATCACTTCGACCGTGTCACCGACGAGCGAGTGCTCGAAGAGCCACCCCGCCGGCGTCGTGGAGCGGCCGCCCTTCACATCGGCGAGCCCCACACAGCCATGGCTCGTATTGGTGACGCCGAAGGTCCCGGGCGCGGCCCAGTAGTTGCCGTGCAGGAACGTGCCGGAGCGGGTGAGGCGCATGGCGTGCGGGACGTCGGGGATGTCGTACTCCCCGCCGAAGCCGACGGTCTGGCCGTTCATCCGCGTCAGTGCGAACTTCTCGGCAATCACCATCGTGCCCTGGTAGGTGGGGTGCTCAGGACTGCCGGCCGAGATCGGCAGCGTCTTGAACAGCTGGCCGCCGCGCCGCACGGTGAGGGTGTGCGCCTCCGCGTCGACGGTGCTCCGCTGGTCGCGGCCGATCGTGAACCGGACGTCCTTGTCCTGGGTGCCGTACACGCCCTCGGCGCCCTCGACGTCCCGCAGGTGCAGCGACATCGTCACGTCGGTGCCGGGCCGCCAGTGCCTCTTCGGGCGCAGATCGAGGCGCCGGCTGCCGAACCAGTGCGGAGCGACGTCCACCGCGGGTTGCGTGTGGACGGTGATCGCCCGCTCGACCGCCGCACGGTCGGTGACCGGCCGGTTGAAGTTGACGGTGATGATCATGCCGGTGCCGACGGTGGATCCGGCCTCGGGCGTGTAGAAGCCGATGAACTTGTGCTTGGGCACCAGCGTCGTGAACACGACGTGCTTGGCTGCGCGCCGGCCCTGCCGGTCCACCGCGTAGGCGTCGACCGTGTACTGGGTGGACAACGCCAGTCTGCCCGTGGGCACCCATCCGCCCCGGTCCTCCGCGAGGGTGCCGGCGACCGGTACGCCCTCGCCGTCGACCACCTTGACCTGCGTCAACTCGCCCTTCTCCACCCCCACGCGCAACTGCTCGTCGGGCAGCACGTCGTGCGCGGCGTCCTCCGGCGTGACGGTGATGACCGCCTCCGACACCTGCGGGACGACGTCCCTGGGGCGGGCTGCGTCACCGCCCGCGCCACCGCTGCCGCCGCTGCCGCCACCCGCCGCCCCGCATCCGGCGAGGAGCCCGCCGAGTACTACCGCTCCTACCAGTCCCGCCCCGGCGCTCAGGGCGCGCATCACCACATTCGTCACACAGGGTCAACGAGAGGGGCACCCCCGGGGAAACGTCCCACCGCCCACCTGTACGGGAACCGCCGCGCAACAGGTACGACACCGATCACGCGTGTGACTCCGCACGTCCCGATGGGAAGGAATGGAGGAGGAGACGGCACCGACCCGGCACGGGACGCCGGGAAGGGCCGCGTCCGGCCAGGGCTTTAGTGGGACGCGTGGGGTTCCGCCGTACCGTGGCCGCGGACGCGCAGGGCCGGATCCTGTCGAGCCGCAGGAGGCGAGCACGTGTCAGAGACACGCGAGCACGAGGCCATGGAGGCCGTCGAGGCGGTCCCCAGGCCGAACGGCCTGCGGACGGCACCTCCGCCGGCGGTTCCGGGGCCCGCCCAGGAGCAGCCCGTGGGGGCGGTCCCCGATCCGGAGGTCGAGGGCGCCACCCCGCCCTGTACGGTCTGGCCCGGCAGTTCGGAACCGCTCGGCGCGCGCTTCCACACCGGCCCCGACGGCCGCCCGGGGACCAATTTCGCGCTGTGGGCGGGCGGCGCCGAGTCCGTCGAGCTCTGCCTGTTCGAGGCGGACGGCACCGAGACGAGGGCGCCGCTCACCGAGCTGACGCACGAGATCTGGCACGGCTTCGTGCCCGGCGTGCTGCCGGGACAGCGCTACGGCTACCGGGTCAGCGGGCGCTGGGACCCGTGGACCGGGGCTCGCTGGAATCCCGCCAAGCTGCTGCTGGACCCGTACGCCCGCGCGGTGGACGGGGAGTTCACGCTGCCGCCCGAGGTCTACGCGCACGTCCGCGACTGGCCGGAGGGACAGATCGCCGACACCGTCCGCGACAACCGGGACTCGGCCCCGTTCGTGCCCAAGGGCGTCGTCGTCCACGATGACGACGACTGGTCCGACGACCACCGCCCCAAGACGCCGTGGTCCGACTCCGTCATCTACGAACTGCACGTCAAGGGCTTCACCAAGCGCCATCCCGGCATACCCGAGGAGCTGCGCGGCACCTACGCGGGGCTGGCGCACCCGGCCGCGATCGAGCACCTCACCCGGCTGGGCGTCACCGCCGTCGAACTGCTGCCCGTCCACCACTTCGCCCACGAGGACCACCTGGAGCGGGCCGGGCTGAAGAACTACTGGGGCTACAACTCCGTCGGCTACTTCGCCCCGCACGCCGCCTACACGGCCGGTGGCACCCGCGGGGAGCAGGTGGGCGAGTTCAAGCGGATGGTGCGCGCCCTGCACGCGGCCGGTATCGAGGTGATCCTGGACGTCGTCTACAACCACACCGCCGAAGGCGGTGAGCAGGGCCCCACGCTCTCGCTGCGCGGGATCGACAACCGCGGCTACTACCGGCTGCAGGACGACCCGCGCCGCTACGCCGACTACACCGGCTGCGGCAACACCCTGCACGTCGTGCAGCCGCACGTGCTGCGGCTCATCACCGACTCGCTGCGCTACTGGGTCACGGAGATGGGGGTGGACGGCTTCCGCTTCGACCTCGCGGCGGCGCTCGCCCGCTCCATGCACGACGTCGACATGCTCTCCCCCTTCCTCGCCGTCATCGCCCAGGACCCGGTCCTGCGGCGGGTGAAGCTGATCGCCGAGCCGTGGGACGTCGGGATGGGCGGCTACCAGGTCGGCGCCTTCCCCCCGCTGTGGACGGAGTGGAACGACCGCTACCGGGACGCGGTGCGCGACTTCTGGCGCGGCGCCCAGCATGACGTGCGCGACCTCGGGTACCGGCTCTCCGGCTCCAGCGACCTGTACGCCTGGGGCGGCCGGCGCCCCTACGCCTCGGTCAACTTCATCACCGCGCACGACGGCTTCACCCTGCGCGACCTGGTCTCCTACCAGTCCAAGCACAACGAGGCGAACGGCGAGGACAACAACGACGGCACCCACGACAACCGCTCCTGGAACTGCGGCGCCGAGGGCCCGACCACCGACCCGGGGATCAACACCCTGCGCCGCCGCCAGTTGCGCAACCTGCTCTCGACGCTGCTGCTGTCCACCGGCGTCCCGATGCTGGTGGCCGGCGACGAGATGGGCCGCACCCAGGGCGGCAACAACAACGCGTACTGCCAGGACAACGAGATCAGCTGGATCGACTGGTCACTCCTGGACGACCCCGACTGGCAGGGCCTGAGCACCCTGGCCGCCCGCCTCATCGCGTTGCGCCGCGCCCACCCGGTGCTGCGCCGCCGCGCCTTCTTCTCCGGCCGTTCCCAGACCCCCGGCGGCCTGCCGGACCTCAGCTGGTTCACCGCCGACGGCCGGGAGATGACCGACGACGACTGGTTCGCCCCGTCGCACACCATCGGCATGTACCTCTCCGGAGACGACATCCCGCAGCGTGATGCCCAGGGCGTCCCCATCACGGACGACAGCTTCCTGATCATCGCCCACACCCACCACCGCCCCGCCCGCTTCGTCCTCCCCGGCCGTCCCTGGGCCGACTCCTACGAGCTCCTCCTCGACACCACCGCCGAGGACCAGTCCCGACCCCCCGGCACGGGCTACCCGGCGGGGGGCTCGGTGACGGTGCCGGGGCGCTCCCTCCTGCTGCTGCGCGCCCTCCCGGCCACCAGCGCCCCGGCGCAGCGGACGTCCACGGACTGAAACCCCTGGACACGGCGAATTGGTCCAGTCCACACTCGATCTCCGTGACCTCATCCGCACCACAGCCCTATGAGAACCCCCTCCTCACCGGCCTGTCGGTCGAGCCGCCGACCGCACCCGGGAATGAACCGGGGCTGTGGTCGGTGAACTTCCGGCTGTACTTCACCGCGCGCTCGATCGCCATGCTCGGGGACTCGATGCTCCCGGTGGCGATGGCCGCCGGGCTGCTGCAGTACGGATACGGAGCCGGCGCCGTCGGGCTGGTGATGGCGTCGTACACGGGGTGCTTCGCCGGGTTGGTGATCTTCGGCGGCGTGATCGCGGACCGGTTCAACGCCCGGTTGCTGATGATCGGCGCGGATCTCGTGCGGCTCGTGATGATGGCGCTGCTGGCCGGCCTGTTCTTCGCCGACCACGTGGTGCTGTGGCAGGTGTGCGCGATCACCGCCGTCAACGGCGTCGCGGCCGCGATGTTCCAGCCGGGTGTGGCCAGTACGGTGCCCCGGGTCGCCACCGACGTGCAGGGGGCCAACGGGGTGGTGCGTACCGCCGAGTCGGTGATGGCGCTGGCCGGTCCCGCGGTCGCGGGCCTGCTGGTGGCGTTCGCGTCGGCGGGCGGCGTGATCGCGGTGGACGCCGTCACCTTCGGGGTGAGCGCGCTCTGCGTGTTCCTGCTCCGGCTGCCGCCCGTCGCCCATGAGACCGCCGGGCCGAAGGCCAGCACCTTCAGGGCCGACCTCGTCGAGGGGTGGCGGGAGTTCCGGGACCGCACGTGGATGTGGACGGTCATCGTGATCTGGATGGTCTTCATGGTCACCGTGATGGGCCCGGTCACCCCGCTCACCGCCGGTGAGATCCTGCCGGCGCACGGCCCGAAGGCGTACGGCCTGGTCAACTCCTGCCTGGGCGCGGGCACCGCGCTCGGGGCGCTGCTCGCGCTGCGGTTCCGGTCGCACTTCCCGCTGCGGGCGGGATCCATCGCGCTGTTCGGCAGCGCGCTGTACCCGGCCTCCGTCGGCCTGCACCTGTCGGTCCCGGCCATCTGCGGCTGCATCTTCGTCGCCGGCGCCTCGTGGGCGTACTGGGGCGTGAACTGGGCGACGAGCGTGCAGACGCAGGTGCCCGGCGAGATCCTGAACCGGATCCACGCCTACGAGGTCGCCGGGTCGGTCGCGATGCTGCCGGTGGGTCAGGCCCTGTCCGGGCCCGCCTCGTCCGCGTTCGGCGCCCGGCACGTGCTGCTGGCGGGCAGCGTGGTGGCCGTGCTCGTCTGTGTGACGCTGCTGTCGGTCCCCGCCATCCGCGATCTGCGACGGGTGGCCCGACCGGCCGGGAAAACCGGGTGAGCGGTGTCGGTGGTCGCCCGTATCGTCGGATCGATGCCTGAAGCGACTTCTGACCCCGCGCCCCCCAGACCCCGATCAGCCGTCCGCTCCCTCCTGCGCCTGTGGCCCTATGTACGCCCGATCCGCGGCCGGTTGGCCGGTTCCGCGCTGTCGGCCGTCCTCGCGTCGAGCATGGCGCTGCTGATCCCGCTCGTCCTGAAGTGGATGGTGGACGGCCCGGTCGCGGACCGCGACCCGTCCGGGGTGTGGCTCGGCGGTGGTGTGCTGCTGGTCCTCGGGCTGCTGGAGGCCGGGCTGTTCGGGCTGCGGCGCTGGCTGGTGGCGCGGCCGCTGGCGCGCGTCGAGGCGTCGATGCGCTCGGCCCTGTACGGGCACCTGCAGCGGCTGCCCGTCGCCTTCCACGACCGCTGGGCCTCCGGGCAGCTGCTCTCGCGCGCCACGATGGACCTGCAGATCATCCGGATGTTCCTGGCGTTCCCGCTGGTGTTCCTGGTGGTCAACGGCGCCGCGATCGTGCTGGGCTTCGCCATCCTGTTCTCCCAGGCGTGGACGCTCGGGCTGGTGCTGCTGCTGCCCATCGTCCCGCTGGTCATCCTCTGCTCGCTGTTCGAGGCCCGGTACTCGCTGGCCGCCCGTTCCGCGCAGGACCAGGCCGGCGATCTGGCCACGGTCGTCGAGGAGTCGGTGCTCGGGGTGCGCATCATCAAGGCGTTCGGCCGGCACCGCAGCCAGACCGACGCGTTCCGCACCAAGGCGCACGGGTTGCGCCGCACCGAACTGCACAAGGCCACGCTGCTGGCGGACATCTGGGCGCTGATCATGACGCTGCCCGAGATCGCCATCGGTGCGGCCCTGATCCTGGGGATCATGGAGGTGTCCGACGGCGGCCTGTCGGCGGGGACCCTCGTCGCCTTCCTGACCACCGCGCTCGCGCTGCGCTGGCCGGTGGAGTCGATCGGCTTCCTGCTGGCGATCAGCAACGAGTCGGCGACGGCGGCGGACCGCTACTTCGAGGCGATGGACGCCGCACGGGCCGGCGCCGCCGGCGTCGGCACCGAGTCGGCGAGGGCAGCGGAGCCCGCGGACGGGGTGTGGTTCGAGGGCGTCGACTTCCGCTACCCGGACGCGCCGGAGGACACCCCGGACCTGCTGCACGGCGTCGACCTGCACATCCGATCCGGCGAGACGATGGCGCTGGTCGGCGCCACCGGCTGTGGCAAGACCACGCTCACCGCGCTGATCCCGCGGCTGCACGACGCCACCGGCGGCCGGATCACGCTCGACGGCGCCGACATCTCGGCGCTGTCCCGGGAGCGGCTGCGCGAGCTGGTGGCGGTCGCCTTCGAGGAGCCGACGCTCTTCTCCGCGACCGTCCGGGAGAACGTGGCCATGGGCGCGGGGCCGGGCGGCGCCGACGAGGCGGCCGTCCTGCGCGCGCTGGAGACGGCCCAGTGCGACTTCGTCGCCCGGCTGCCGCACGGCCTGGACACCCAGGTCGGCGAGCAGGGCCTGAGCCTGTCCGGCGGCCAGCGGCAGCGGCTCGCGCTGGCCCGCGCGGTCGTCGGCAGTCCGGCCTTCCTGGTGCTGGACGACCCGCTGTCCGCGCTGGACGTGCACACCGAGGCGCTCGTCGAGGCCGCGCTGCGCGAGGTCCTGTCGGAGACCACCGCGCTCGTCGTGGCACACCGGCCGTCCACGGTCATGCTGGCCGACCGCGTCGCCCTGATGTCGGAGGGGCGCATCACCGCCGTCGGCACCCATCACGAACTGCTGGCAGACAGTGCGGAGTACCGCCATCTGATGTCCGGCGACAGCGAGAGGAGCGCGGCCCGATGACCTCCGTGGCCGAACAGACCGGACAGGCCGGTCCCGAGGAGGAGCCGGCCGGCGCCGCGGACGCCCCGATCCGTCCGCCGGCGCCGGACGACCCGTTCACGAAGGACGTGCTCCCCTCCCCCGAGGGCGCGCAGCTCGGCCTGTTGAAGTCGCTGCTGGCCCCGCACACCCGCCGGGTCTGGCTGGCGGCCGTCCTGCTGCTCGTGCAGCAGGCCGCCGTGCAGGCCGGCCCGCTGCTGGTGGCGTACGGCATCGACCGGGCGATCCCGGCGCTGCGCGACGGCCGGCACGGGCCGCTGATCCTGCTCGGCTGCGTCTACCTGGGCTGCGCGCTGGCCTCCGGGCTGCTGCAGCGGTGGTTCATCCGGGTCGCGGCCCGGGTGAGCCAGGACGTGCTGATCGATCTGCGGGGCCGGATCTTCCGGCACGCCCAGGCGCTCAGCCTGGACTTCCACGAGCGCTACACCTCGGGCCGGTTGATCGCGCGCGCCACCTCGGACGTCGAGTCGCTGCGCGAGCTGCTGACCGAGGGCCTGGAGGAACTGATCGGCGTCATCCTGTCGTCGGTCTACATCTCGGTGATCCTGCTCTGGCTGGACTGGAAGCTGGGGCTGGCGGCGCTGTTCTCGTGCGCCCCGCTGTACCTGATGATCCGGTCCTTCCAGAAGCGCTCGATGGTCGTCTACCGCAAGCGTTCCACGGCCATCGCCGCGGTGATCGTCAAGTTCACCGAGACGATGAACGGCATCCGGCCGGTTCAGGCGTTCCGCCGCGAGAAGCCGAACGAGGCGGACTTCGCCGAGCTCAACGGCGTCCATGAGCGGATCAACGGGGACGCGATCCTGGAGATGGCGCGCTACGTCGTCGGCTCGCGGCTGATGGCCAACGCGGCGATCTCCGGAATCGTGCTGTGGGGCGCGTACCGGGTGGCCGGCGGCGGTCTGGCGCTGGGGGTGCTGGCGGCGTTCGTGCTGTACCTGCGGCGGCTCTACGACCCCATCGACCGGCTCGGGATGTTCCTCAACTCCTATCAGTCGGCCGCCGCGTCCCTGGAGAAGATCGCCGGCCTGCTGGCGCAGCGCCCCTCGGTGCCCGAGCCCGAGGACCCGCGGGAGCTGCCGCGCCGCGCGGGCGGGCTGCCGGGCCGCGAGGTGCGCTTCGACGGCGTCCGCTTCGCGTACCGCACCGGCGGCGAGATCCTCCCCACCTTCGACCTGCGGATTCCGGCAGGGCAGACGGTGGCGGTGGTCGGGGCGACCGGCGCGGGCAAGTCCACCCTCGCCAAGCTGCTGGCCCGCTTCTACGACCCGACCGACGGCCGGATCACGCTGGACGGCGTCCCCCTGCGGGAACTCGCGCTGCCCGAACTGCGGCGCGGGGTCGTGATGGTGACCCAGGAGGCCTTCTTGTTCTCCGGGACGGTCGCTGAGAACATCGCGATCGGCAGACCGGATGCCGGACGCGAGGAGGTCGAGCGGGCCGCGAAGGCGATCGGAGCACATGACTTCATCCGTGCGCTGCCGGACGGCTACGACACGGACGTCCGCAAGCGCGGCGGCCGGATCTCCGCCGGACAGCGGCAGTTGGTGGCGTTCGCGCGGGCGCTGCTCGCCGATCCCGCCGTCCTCATCCTGGACGAGGCGACGTCCTCGCTGGACGTACCGGGTGAGCGCGCGGTGCAGCACGCGATGGACACGGTGCTGCGCGGCCGGACCGCGGTGATCATCGCGCACCGGCTCTCGACGGTGGAGATCGCCGACCGCGTGCTCGTCATGGAGGGCGGCCGGATCGTCGAGGACGGAGCCCCCGCCGAACTCATCGCGGACCATGGCCGATTCGCGGATCTGCACACGGCCTGGCGGGACAGCCTGGTCTGAGCGGGCGGGTCCCGCTGACCTGGCCTCGGCCCCGCCGGCCCGTCATCCGAAACGGCGGCGTCCGTATAACGGGCGCCGCTCATCGGTCAACGGACGGAAATCGGCCAAGTTTCCGCCACCCCAATGACATGTCCCGGTAAACAGTGCCACTCTTCCCGCAGCCGCCGTGCAGCACTCCCCACCAGCATCGCGGGGCCGCGCAGCAGCGGTGGTTACGCACGTCCCACCAGCACGTCGCTCTACCCGGGCAGCACACAACCCCACCTGCCCGTCTGTTCACGGCCCGACCCAGTGGCCGCCGCAGAAGGAGTTCCGTAGTGAGACGATCCCCCCGCAAGGCAGTCGCGGCAGGCGCACTCGCCGCCACCGCCGCACTGCTAGCCGTGGCGCTGCCCTCCGGCACCGCCGTGGCCGGCACCGACGCACAGAGCGCTTCCCACGTCCAGCCCCGTTCCGGCGGCCTACCGGCCGCGCTGTCGCCCTCGCAGCGCGCGACGCTCCTGGCCGACGCCAACGCCAACGTCTCCCGCACCGCGGGTGAACTGCGGCTCGGCGCCAAGGAACGGCTCATCCCGAGCAGCGTTCTGCGGGACGCCGACGGCACGGTGCACACCCGGTACCAGCGCACCTACGACGGCCTGCCCGTCCTCGGCGGCGACCTGGTCATCGCGAGCACGCCGGCCGGTGCCACCACGAGCGTCAACCGGGCGACCAACGCCGAGATCGCGGTGCCGAGCACGACCGCCACCGCGACCGCCGACTCCGCGAAGTCCTTCGCGATCAGCCGGGCCAAGGCGGACGGCGCGAAGAGCCCGGCCCTGGCCGGCTCCCCGCGCAAGGTCGTCTGGGCCGCCACCGGCGTGCCGACGCTGGCCTGGGAGTCCGTCGTCGGCGGACTGCAGGACGACGGCACCCCGAACCAGCTGCACGTCATCACCGACGCCAAGACCGGCTCCCGGCTCTTCGAGTACCAGGGCATCGAGACCGGCGTCGGCAACAGCGAGTACAGCGGCCAGGTCACCATCGGCACCACGCTGTCCGGCTCGACGTACACGATGACCGACGGCGCCCGCGGCGGCCACAAGACGTACAACCTCAACCACGGCACCTCGGGCACCGGCACGCTCTTCTCGAAGTCCACGGACACGTGGGGCAACGGCACCACGTCCAACGCCGAGACCGCGGGCGTCGACGCGGCCTACGGCGCCCAGGAGACCTGGGACTTCTACAAGAACGTGATGGGCCGCAACGGCATCCGTAACGACGGTGTCGGCGCGTACTCCCGCACTCACTACGGGAACTCCTACGTCAACGCCTTCTGGGACGACGGCTGCTTCTGCATGACGTACGGCGACGGCAGCAACAACGCCGACCCGCTGACCGCGCTCGACGTCGCGGGCCACGAGATGAGCCACGGCGTCACCGCCGCCACCGCGGGCCTGAACTACAGCGGTGAGTCCGGCGGCCTCAACGAGGCGACGTCCGACATCTTCGGCACCTCGGTCGAGTTCTACGCCAACAACGCCAGCGACGTCGGTGACTACCTCATCGGCGAGAAGATCAACATCAACGGCGACGGCACCCCGCTGCGCTACCAGGACAAGCCCTCGCGCGACGGCACGTCGCCCGACAACTGGTACTCCGGCATCGGCAACCTGGACGTGCACTACTCGTCCGGCCCGGCGAACCACTTCTTCTACCTGCTGTCCGAGGGCAGCGGCACGAAGGTGATCAACGGCGTCACGTACAACAGCCCGACCGCCGACAACCTGCCGGTCCCCGGCATCGGCCGGGACGCCGCCTCGAAGATCTGGTACAAGGCGCTGAGCGAGCGCTTCACCTCCACGACCAACTACGCGGCCGCCCGCACCCAGAGCCTGCAGGCCGCCGCTGACCTGTACGGATCCGGCAGCGCGACGTGGAACACGGTCGCCAACACCTGGGCCGCCATCGGCGTCGGCGCCCGTGTGCCGACCAGCGGCGTCACGGTCACCAAGCCGGCCAACCAGAACACCGTCGTGAACACCGCCGCGAGCCTGCAGATCCAGGCCAGCAGCACCAACGGCGGCGCGCTCACCTACTCCGCCACCGGCCTGCCGACCGGCCTGACGATCAACGCCTCCACCGGTCTGATCTCCGGCACGCCGACCACGGTCGGCACCTACAACCCGACCGTCACGGCGAAGGACTCCACCAACGCCACCGGCTCGGCCACGTTCACCTGGACGATCAGCCCCACCGGTGGTGGCGGCAACGTCTTCGAGAACACGACCGACGTCTCCATCCCGGACGCCGGCGCGGCGGTGTACTCCAACATCAGCGTGACAGGACGCACGGGCAACGCCCCGAGCACCCTGCAGGTGGGCGTCAACATCGTCCACACCTACCGCGGTGACCTGGTCATCGACCTGGTCGCCCCCGACGGCAGCACCTACCGGCTGAAGAACTCCAGCGGGTCGGACTCCGCCGCCAACGTGAACACGACGTACACCGTCAACGCCTCCAGCGAGGTCGCGAACGGTACGTGGCGCCTGAAGGTGCAGGACGTCTACAGCGTCGACAGCGGCTACATCAACAGCTGGAAGCTCACCTTCTGACCCGGAGCGGACGCCCTGAGGATCCTCTGAGGGCACCCCGTACCGACTGACCGGCTCGAAACGGCGGTCGCGCCGTGTGACGCGAGTCATGCGACGCGACCGCTCTCGGCGTGATCGTCCGCGACGTTTCTGGTACAGTTGACCGCGTTGCAGTTGTGGTACCCATGAACTCCATGTGCGCCCGGTCTTTGCGGCCAGGCGCACATTTGTTTTACCGGCGTCATGTCCGGTGTGGGGAGATCATCGCGGCGACGCGGCATCCGTAAAGTGCGGGTGCTGTATTAACTGCACCCATTAGGGAGACAGACATGGCTACCGGAACCGTGAAGTGGTTCAACTCCGAAAAGGGCTTCGGCTTCATCGAGCAGGACGGCGGCGGCGCTGACGTCTTCGCCCACTACTCGAACATCGCCGCCCAGGGCTTCCGCGAGCTGCTCGAGGGTCAGAAGGTCGAGTTCGACGTCACGCAGGGCCAGAAGGGCCCGCAGGCCGAGAACATCCGCCCTCTCTGAGGCACCCCTGAGCGCTCACCGCGCCCAGTAGTGAGAGGCCCGCACCGTTCCGCGGTGCGGGCCTCTCGCGCGCAGCGGAAACAAAACAAGTGCGGCGCTCCTCCGAGCACCGCAGGACGCCGGTCCGCAGGCGTCGAAGAGGCAGTCCGCGATCCGCCGGACGGCCCCTGGCGCCGAGGGACCTCCCTCGTCTCCGTCACGAGGAAGGTTCACCCTTGAAGTTGTTCTCCGAACTTTCGATTTCCCCCGCGCTGGTCACGGCGCTGAACGCCAACGGCGTCAGCGAGCCGTTCCCGATCCAGGCCGCGACGATGCCCGACGCGCTCGCCGGCCGGGACGTGCTGGGCCGTGGCCGTACCGGCTCTGGCAAGACCCTCGCCTTCGGGCTCCCGATGCTGACCCGCACCGCCGGGCAGCGCGCCGAGCCCAAGCGCCCGCTGGCCCTCGTGCTGGTGCCGACGCGTGAGCTCGCGACCCAGGTCACCGAGGCGCTGGCGCCCTACGCCCAGGTGCTCGGGCTGCGCCAGACCACCGTGGTCGGCGGCGCGTCCATCACCCGCCAGATCGCCGCGCTGCGCAACGGCGCCGAGATCCTCGTCGCCACTCCGGGCCGGCTCGCCGACCTCATCGACCGCCGGGCCTGCGCGCTCGACCGGGTCGAGATCACGGTCCTGGACGAGGCCGACCAGATGGCCGACATGGGCTTCCTGCCGCAGGTCACCAAGTTGCTCGACCAGGTGAAGCCGAACGGTCAGCGGATGCTCTTCTCCGCCACCCTGGACAAGAACGTCGACCGGCTGGTCAAGCGCTTCCTGCACAGCCCGGTCACGCACTCGGTCGACCCGTCGGCCGCGACCGTGACGACCATGGAGCACCACGTGCTCCACGTGGACGACGACACCAAGCGCGCCGTCACCGCCGAGATCGCCGCCCGCGAGGGTGGCGTGATCATGTTCGTCGACACCAAGCGCGGCGCCGACCGGCTCACCAAGCACCTGCTGGCCGCCGGCGTCACCGCGGTCGCCCTGCACGGCGGGAAGTCCCAGCCGCAGCGGAACCGCGCCCTGGACCAGTTCCGTACCGGGAAGGCCACCGCGCTGGTCGCCACCAACGTCGCCGCCCGCGGCATCCACATCGACGGGCTCGACATGGTCGTGAACGTCGACCCGCCCGGCGACCACAAGGACTACCTGCACCGCGGCGGCCGTACCGCGCGGGCCGGCGAGTCCGGCACCGTCATCACCCTGGTGCTGCCCGCGCAGCGCCGCGAGAACGCCCGGCTGATGGCGCTGGCCGGCATCAAGCCGCACACCGCGCGGGTCCGCCCCGGCGACGCGGAACTGGTGCGCGTCACCGGTGCCCGCAAGCCGTCCGGCTCGGCCGTCACCATCCACGACCCGGTGCACGCCGCCGCCCAGGAAGCCGCCAAGCCGAAGACGAACAAGGTCGCCGGCACCCGTGGCCGCGGCCGCCGTCCCGGCGGCGCCGCCGCTGCCGGAGCGGGCGCCGCCGCCGCACCGGCGGGCACGCCGCGCAGCGCCGGCAGCACCCGCGGTGGACGGGGCGGACGCCCCCGCACCGACGCCGAAGGCGCTGCGGCCGGCTCCGGCCGGGCCGGGGTCAACGGCCGCGGCGGCACGCCCGGCCGCCCCGCCGCCGGCAGCCGCACGGCCGCGGGCCGCGGTGGCGCCGTGGGCCGTCGTGCCCGTCGTGAGGACGGCACGGGCGGCGGTCGCCGCGCGGCCTGACCGCACCGGCAGCACCACCACGAACGCGACGGCCGGTACCAGGAGCTTCCTGGTACCGGCCGTCGCGTTCGTGCGTCAGCGGAGTATGCCCGCCGTCATTCCCTCGGATTCGGCGGGAGTGGCGATGAGGCCGAGCTCCGCGGGGGCGGCGAGCAGCGGATGGGTGGGCAGGACGCGGACGGTGTACCCGAAGGGGCCCGTCCGATCGAGGGTGAGCGGGCCCTCGTACAGCCGGCGGCCCTCGATGTCGGGCTGCGACGACGGCTTGAGCGAGAGCACCGCCGGGTCGGCGATCCGGTCGGCGTCGTCCACCCGCCCGGAGAGTACCTGGACGTCGACGTCGCCGGTGTCGAGGTCGCCCAGGGTCACCTGGACGCGCAGGGTCAGCGTGGATCCCAGCTCGGGGAAGCCGCCCACCGAGCCGGTCTCCACATGCTCGACGGCGACCCGGTTCCAGCCGCGGCGGACCCGGGCCTTCCAAGAGGCGAGCTCCCGGGCGGCGTCGCCGGCGATGGCGCGGTGCGCGTTGGCCGCCGGGGCGTAGAGCTGCCCGACGTAGTCACGCACCATGCGTCCCGCGAGCACCTTGGGCCCCAGGGTCACCAGGGTGTGCCGGACCATCTCGATCCAGCGGGCCGGCATGCCGTTCGCGTCATGGTCGTAGAAGCGCGGGGCGACCTGGTTCTCGATGAGCTCGTAGAGCGCCGTCGCCTCGATGTCGTCCCGGCGGTCCGGATCGTGGCCGGTGCTCTGGCCGTTCTCCCCGGCGTCGGCCGTCGGAATGGCCCAGCCGTTGTTGCCGTCGAACCACTCGTCCCACCACCCGTCGAGCACCGACAGGTTGAGGCAGCCGTTGAGGGCGGCCTTCATGCCGGACGTGCCGCACGCTTCCAGGGGGCGCAGCGGGTTGTTGAGCCAGACGTCGCAGCCGGGGTAGAGGTGCTGGGCCATGCCCATGTCGTAGTCGGGCAGGAAGACGATGCGGTGGCGCACCCGCGGGTCGTCGGCGAAGCGCACCAGCTCCTGGACGAGCCGCTTGCCGCCGTCGTCCGCCGGGTGGGCCTTGCCCGCGACGACGATCTGGATCGGCCGCTCGGGGTGCAGCAGCAGGTCCATCAGCCGGTCCTGGTCGCGGAGCATCAGTGTGAGCCGCTTGTAGGACGGGACCCGGCGGGCGAAGCCGATGGTCAGGATGTCGGGGTCCAGGACGTCGTCCACCCAGCCCAGCTCGGCGTGGCCGGCGCCGCGCTGCCGCCAGGAGGCGCGCACCCGGCGCCGTACGTCCTCCACCAGCTGCTCGCGCAGTACCCGGCGCAGCTCCCACACGGCCGGGTCCGGGATGTCGGCGACGGGTTCCCAGCGCTGGGTCTCGCCGATCATGAGGGCGTCCTCGGCGCGCTGCGCGCCGATCTGGCGGGCGCCGAGCCGGAAGACCTCGGGGGCCACCCAGGTGGGGGCGTGCACCCCGTTGGTGATGGAGGCGATCGGCACCTCGTCGGCGTCGAAACCGGGCCACAGCCCGGCGAACATCTGCCGGCTGACCTCGCCGTGCAGGGTGGAGACGCCGTTGGCACGCTGGGCCAGCCGGAGCCCCATCACCGCCATGTTGAAGACGTTCGGGTCGCCGCCGGAGTACGTCTCCATGCCCAGCTCCAGCACCCGCTGGATGTCGACACCGGGCAGTTCGCCGCCGTCGCCGAGGTGCTGCCCGACCAGCTCGCGGTCGAAGCGGTCGATCCCGGCGGGGACGGGCGTGTGGGTGGTGAAGACGGTGCCGGCCCGTACCGCCTCCACGGCCGCGTCGAAGTCGAGCCCTTCGCCGCCGAGTTCGCGGATGCGCTCCAGGCCGAGGAAGCCGGCGTGGCCCTCGTTGGTGTGGAAGACCTCGGGCTCCGGGTGCGCGGTGAGCCGGCAGTACGCGCGGACGGCGCGCACCCCGCCGATGCCGAGCAGCATCTCCTGCAGCAGCCGGTGCTCACTGCCACCGCCGTACAGGCGGTCGGTGACGTCGCGTTCCGTGCGGTGGTTCTCCTCGACGTCGGAGTCGAGGAGCAGCAGCGGGACGCGGCCCACCTGGGCCTTCCAGATATGGGCGGTCAGCGACCGGCCGCCGGGCAGGGCGAGGACCACGTGGGCGGGGGTGCCGTCCCGCTCGCGCAGCAGGGTCAGCGGCAGTTCGTTGGGGTCCAGGACCGGGTAGTGCTCCTGCTGCCAGCCTTCCCGGGAGAGGCTCTGGCGGAAGTAGCCGTGCCGGTAGAGCAGGCCGACGCCGATCAGCGGCACACCCAGGTCGCTGGCGGCCTTGAGGTGGTCCCCGGCCAGGATGCCGAGGCCGCCCGAGTACTGGGGCAGGGCCGCGGTGATCCCGAACTCGGGCGAGAAGTAGGCGATGGCGGCGGGCAGTTCGGAGGACTGCCCCTGGTACCAGCGCGGATTGGTGAGGTAGTCGGTCAGGTCCTCGGCGGCCGAGGAGAGGCGGCGCAGGAATCTGCGGTCCTGGGCGAGGGCCGAGAGCCGTTCCTTCGAGACGGAGCCGAGCAGCCGCACCGGGTCTCCCCCGGCGGCCCGCCAGCCCTCCTCGTCGACGCTCTGGAACAGCTCTCTGGACTCCGGGTGCCAGGACCAGCGCAGATTCTGTGCCAGTTCGCCGAGCGGACGCAGCGGTTCCGGCAGGACAGTTCGCACGGTGAAACGACGGATTGCCTTCACGGTACGACGGTAGCGGGGTCCTGCCCCCCGATCCCTGCGCTCCCCACGATCCGGTCGTTCAAACGCCCGAACGGACGTGCGCCGGGGCATCCGCCCCGGCGCGTCACCGTGCGCGGCGGCGCGGGCCCGCTCAGCGCGCCACCCGGGCGGCGGGGACGTCGTACGGCGAGCCCTGGTTCACCGAGGCCGGGTCGAACGCACCGGCCACGGCGTAGCGCCGGGCGATCGTCTCCAGCTCGGTCCGGGGGATCACGTCGTGAATGTCCGCGAAGCCGCCGGGGGCCCGTTCGTGGGCCATGTTGATGACCACCTCGGGGCCCAGCCGCCGGTTGGAGCGCTGCAGCTCCGTCATGGGCGGCCGGCGCTCGGCCTCGTACGCCAGCAGGGCCCGCGCGGGGTCCTCGTGGGCGGTCATCGCGTGGGCCAGCGCCCGGCCGTCGATGATCGACTGGGTGGCGCCGTTCGAGCCGATCGGGTACATCGCGTGGGCGGCGTCGCCGATCAGCGTCGCCCCGCCGAAGGTCCAGCGCACCAGCGGTTCGCGGTCCACCATCGGGTACTCGAACGCGGCCTCGGCGGCGTCGATCACCTCACCGACGTCGACCCCGTCGAAGGTCCAGCCCGCGTAGTGGTGGCGGAACTTGTCGATGGGCACCCGGCGGTTCCACTCGCTGCGGTCCGGGGTGGCGCCGCCCCGCTCGGCCGGCATCGCCAGCGCCCAGTTGACGAGCACCCGCTCGCCGGGCGCGGCGGGGACCGTCAGCGGGTAGACGACGGCCTTCCGGCGGTCGTTCCCCGCGATGAACATGAAGGTGCCGACCCGGTCGGCCGGCATCCAGGACACCCCGCGCCACACCAGCATGCCGTTCCACGGCGGTTCGCCCTCGCCCGGGTACATGGCGGCGCGGACCGCCGAGCGGATGCCGTCCGCGCCGATCAGGATCTCCGCGCCGATGTCGGTGGTGGTCCCGCCGGCCCGCTCCCTGACGGCCACCCGCAGCCGTGAGCCGGGCAGCTCGGCGAAGTCGTCGACCCGGGCGCCGGAGACGACCGCCCCGCGGCCGAGCCGCTCCCGGACCGCGCGGGACAGCACGTCCTGCAGCCGCCCGCGGTGGATCGACAGCTGCGGCCAGCGGTACCCGGCGCCGACGCCGCGCGGCTCCCGCCAGACGAGGCTGCCGCTGCTGTGGTAGTACCGCAGCTCGCTGGTGGGCACCGACACGGCAGCCAGTTCCTCGTACAGCCCCAGCGCCGCCAGTTCACGGACCGCGTTGGGCATGATGTTGAGCCCGGCGCCGACCGGCTGGACCTCCTGGGCGGCCTCGACGACCGTCACGTCGGTACGGCCGACGGCGTGCAGGCTGAGCGCCGCGGTGAGGCCGGCGATGCCGCCTCCCGCGATGACGACGCGGTTCATCGTTCCCCTTCGGTGGAGCGCCGGACCAGCGTCTCGTTCTCGCGGGTCAGGTCCAGTACGGAGCGCAGCAGTTCGACGGGTGCGCCGCCGCTCCCGTAGTCGTACAGCCGCAGCTCGTCGCTGTACGCCTCGCGGGCGATACGGATGTGCCGGGCGCGGAAGATCTTCAGGATCCGCAGCACCCGAGCCAGCGCGACGGCGCCGGCCCGCAGGGTGGGGGGCACCCGGTCCCCCGACTCCCAGCTGAACGCGAAGGCGAGCTTGCCCACCGCTGAGGGGCGGCCCTGGTAGCGCGCGTGGAAGGTGCGCCAGGCGGGGAGGCTGTAGGGCACCGACTCGGCGAGGAATGCCTGATACCGCCCGGCGGCGCGGTCGGACTGCCAGAGCGTCAGGTCGACCAGCCAGAGCGGGACCTGGGCCGCCGCCGGGCCGAGGTACTCGCGGCCTTCGAGGGTGATCTCCTCGAAGTAGGGCCGCAGGACCCGGGCGAAGAAGACCGGCGAGACGTTGGCGATGGTGAAGTCGATCGAGTCGACCATGGCCTGGACGAGTCCGGCGAGCCGGTCGAGGCAGGCGGCGAACCGGGGGTCGTGCGGTTCGAGCTCGGCCAGTTCCGAACAGGCGTCCAGCGAGTCGCACAGGCTGGGGAAGACCATCCGCACGGCGTCCTGGAGGCAGGCCTCCATGGGATCACCGGTGTACATACGTTGGCGTGCGCCCACCGGGTTCCAGGCCGTGTAGTGGTGGACGGTGTCGCGCGGGACCATGCCGGTGCGCCGGCCCAGCGCGCGCAGGACCGGCAGCGCTTCCGGTACGGCGTCGAGCGGTTCGGTGCCGTGCCGCTTGACGGAGCCGAGGAAGATGCCCAGGTCCCGCATGGCGGCCAGGTTCTCGACGGTGGAGAGGTCGTCGAGGACGTCGGGGGCCGGGAGGAGTTCGCGCAGCGCGGTGACCATGCCGGACACGTCGCCGTCCGCGTTCATGACGCGGAGCTTGTCGCAGGCCTCGTCCGCTCCCAGCGGGTCGGCACCCCGTATCTCCTCGATCCGGTAGTAGGGCTCTTGGCCCTGGAGCACATGGAGCACAGACATGTGGGGCACCGTCATTCCGAGGGTCACGGGGATGTGTGTGTGCTGGGCGTGGGGTCGGCCTTCCCCTGCGGCATGCCGCGCGGCAGCAGCAGCGTCAGGAGGGTGGCGGCCGCGGCGAACACGGCGCCGACGAGCAGCGCGGTGCGGAAACCCGCGGTCTCGGCGGCGGCGCCGTGGCCCGCGGTCCGGGTGTGGGCGGCGGCCACCGCGACGAGCACCGCGAGGCCGAGGACCGAGCCGAACTGCTGGCTGGTGTTGACCAGTCCCGACACCAGTCCGGTCTCGCCGGCTCCCGCCTGCGCGGTCGCGGCGACGTTGGTGGTCACCATGACGAGCGGCAGCCCGATCCCGATCAGCAGGCTGGGGGCGAGGACGGTGGTGGCGAAGGAGCCGTCCGCCGACAGCGACAGCGCGAGCCACACGGTCGCGGCGGTCACCGTGGCGAATCCCGCGGTCATCACCGGACGCAGCCCGCAGCGGGCGACCAGCCACCCGGTCCTGGGCGCGGTGAGCACGACCGTGATCGACAGCGGCAGCAGTCCGAGTCCGCCGGTGACCGGCGGGTAGTTCAGCACGTTCTGCAGGTAGAGGCTGACCAGGAAGAACATCGGGAACAGCGCCATCTGCGCCAGCGCGCTGAGGAGGTTGGCCAGCCGGAGCGCGGGCCGGCCGAACACACCGGGCGGGACCAGCGGGTGGGCCGCGCGGGTCTCGATGACCGCGAACGCCGCCAGCAGGAGCAGACCGGCGGCCCCGGCGAGGAGTGTGCCGCGGTCGGACCAGCCCGCGCTACCCGCGTCGACCAGCGCGTACGCGATCAGGCTGAGGCCGCCGGTGGCGGTGAGGGCGCCGCCGAGGTCGAACTCCCGAAGGCCGGCGCGGCCCGCCGCGGGCCGCTCGCGACGCGGCGGGGCGGGCCCCAGGGCGGCCGGCGTCAGGGCGATGAGCGCCACGCCCACCAGCACGTTCAGGGCGAACGTGGAGCGCCAGCCCAGGCCTGAGGTGAGCACGCCGCCCACTACCGTGCCGAGCGCGCCGCCCAGCCCCCCGAGCGCCGCGAACACCCCCAGGGCACGATGCCGTTCCGGCCCGTCGGCGAAGAGCAGCAGCACCAGCGCGAACGCGGCGGCCGCCGCACAGGCCGCACCGACACCTTGTACGGCGCGGGCCGCCACGAGCAGCCGTGCGTCGCCGGCGAAAGCGCCGCCGAGGGAGGACGCGGACAGCAGCGCCAATCCCGCCGTGAAGAGCCGGCGGTGGCCGACGAGGTCGGCGACCCGTCCGGCCAGCAGCAGGAAGCCGCCTAAGGTGACCAGGTAGGCGTTGGCGACCAACGAGAGGCCGGCGGCGTCGGTGCCGAGGTCGTCGCCGATGGACGGCAGCGCGACGTTGATGATCGCGGTGTCGAGGATGAGCAGGAGCTGGGTCGAGGCCAGCAGGGCGAGCGCGAAGCCGCGTCGGCGCACCGTCGCCTCAGGCACGGTGCAGCGGTGGCAGCTCGTAGCCGTCGAGGCAGGTCCTGGCCAGGCTCTCGCAGGCACCGGTGTCGCCCTCCCACGCCTGCTGCATCAGATAGACGTGCGGGGCGCCGTGGTAGAAGCGTTCGTACTGCTCGTGCCGTCCGGCGAACTCCGTGCCGAGCGCGTCCCAGGCGAGCTTGAGCAGCTTGACGCGGTCCTGCGCCGGGTGTCCCGGTGAGCGGATGTACTTCGCGATCACCGGGCCGATCTCCGGGTGCAGCAGGTCCCGCGCGGAGGCCGGGAGCTGGATGACGCCGCCGCCGGCCAGCAGCTTGATCTCGGCGATCGCCCGGGGGTAGACGTCACCGGCCATGATCCGGTGCGCGTAGGAGATCTCCTTGTCGGGCATGACGCCGCCGCGCCCGCCGTCGACCCGCTCGTACCCGGCCTCGGCGGCCAGCACCATCGACTTGGCCTGCGCCACCCAGCCCATCAGCCGGCCGATCTGGTGCTGGACCGGCGGCAGCTGGTAGGTGTTGTTGGCCTTGGCGAGCAGGATCGCGACGCCGGTGAGGAACTCCAACTTGGTCCAGAAGCGGGTGGCCGCCTGGTGGACGAAGTTCACGTACGCGGGAGTCTGCCACCACTGGCCGAAGCAGACGTCGACGTTGCGGTACGCGAGCACGTTCTCCCACGGGACGAAGACGTCCTCGCAGACCAGCAGGGCGTCGTTCTCGTCGAAGCGCGAGGAGAGCGGGTTGTCGAAGACGCTGCGCGCCTGGGCCTCGTAGGAGGTGCGGGAGATGAACTTCAGGCCGGGGGTGTCGACCGGTATCGAGAAGCAGAGCGCGTGCTCGACGTCCTGCGGGGCCAGCGGCTCGATGGTGCCGACGAGGACTTCGTTGCCGAAGACCGCCGCGGTGCCGATCATCTTGGCGCCGCGCACGACGATGCCGCCGTCCCGCTCCCCCACCACCCGGACGACGAGGTCGTCCTCCTCCTGCTCGGCCGCGGACTTCGTCCGGTCGGTCTGCGGGTTGGTGATGGTGAACGTCGGGTACAGGTCGCCCTCCGACATCCGTCGGTGGTAGGCGGCGACGTTCGGCGCGCCGTCGAAGGTGTCCGTGGTGAAGAGCCCCGGTGCGGCCGCGAAGCCGGCGATGCCCGCCGCCATGTAGTCGGGGGTGCGCCCGAGATGGCCGAAACTCGCCTCTGCCCAGACCTTGTGCGCGGTCCGGCGGGCGACGAGGTCCTCGTACGAACGGGGTATCAGGAAGGCCCGGTGGACGCCGCCTTCGGTGAGTACGGCGGAGTGCTCGGAGTCATGGGAGAGGTCGTACAGCCCCGCGATGGAGTCAACGGTGTTGCGGAAGGCCGGATGGACGGTGATGTCCTTGACCCGCTCACCGTCGATCCATATCTCGCGTCCGTCGCGCAGCGAATCCTTGTACTCCTGGCCGGACCTGGTCACCGTGTCTCCTCAACGATCTTCGACGCGCCGTTGAAGAGACTGCCTCATACACGTGTGCTAATCAATGAACGTCCTGCCGGTCCCGTTTATGAACCGGCCAGTTACCCCGATATTCACCAGGAGTCGTCCCGAACCACTTGCGGAACGCCAGATGGAACCCGACGGCGCTCTGATAGCCGACCCGCGGCGGCACCGCCGCCTGCGGAACCGCCGTCTCGGTCAGCAACCGGGCGGCCTCCTGCATCCGACGTCCGGTCAGGTGCCGGGCCGGTGCCTCGCCCACCAGCTCCCGGAAGGTGGCGGTGAAGGCCGAGCGCGACATGCCGACCTCACGGGCCAGCGCCTCGATCGTCCACGGTTCGGAGAAGCGGGTGGAGACGATGACCAGCGCCCTGCTGATGCCCGGGTGGCGCAGCGCGGGCAGCACCGCCGGGTTGTCGGACAGCTCCCGCAGCAGCGGGCGCAGCGCCAGCACGAAGGCCATCTCGAACGCCCGCAGGGTGACCAGTTGCGATCCCGGCTCGCCGCGCCGCTCGGCGACGGCGAGCGAGGCCAGCGTCTCGCGCAGCAGCGGTTCCTTGTCGACCTGGGTGCGGTCCAGCACCAGCGACCACGGCAGCGCCCGGTACAGCGAGGTCGCGGCCGTCGCGTCGTAGTGCAGCCCGGCGCACAGGATCCGGCTGCGCTCGCCGGTGCCCTCGACGACGAGCACCCCGGACGTGCCGGGCTCGCGCTGCGGGAGCACCGCCTTGAGCGGGACGCCCTGCCGGTCGGGCAGGTCGGAGAGGCGGTGGGCGGTTCCGGTGGGGAAGACCGCCAGGTCCCCCTGGTGGAGCTGGAGCGGCGGGCAGTCGGCGCCCGCGCTGATCCAGCAGTCGCCCTCGACCATGTAGTGCAGGATCGCGCAGCTCTGCTCGGAGTCCCCCTCGATGGCCCAGGGCGCCCGCACCGTCCAGAGGCTGTCGAAAACGCCGGTCAGGCGCAGCGGCCGCAGTAGTTCGCTGAGGAGGTCGTTCCCGCCAGATTCCATGGACGAACCCTTAATCCCCGTCCCGGTTTGCTTATTGCCGCCCCTGTGCGCCCCGTCCAGCCTGAGGTGAGGCGGAATCGCTGATTCATTCTAGCGAAGGGCGACACACCGATGTCGGACGAGATTCACCAGCGTTGCTTGGTCGTGGGCGCGACCGGCTTCCAGGGGGGCGCGGTGGCCCGGTTGCTCGCCGGACGCGGGCACCGGGTCCGCAGCCTGACGCGGCGCCCGGCCGTGGCGCGCCCCGACATCGCGGGAGTCTCGTTCGTGGCCGGTGACCTCGGGAGTCGGGACGACGTGATGTGGGCGTTCAAGGGCGCCACACACGCAGTGGTGACCATGCCGTTGGAGTACGACCCCCTACGTATAGAGACGTACGCCGTCCACATCGGCGAGGCCGCGCTGGAGTCCGGGGTGACCCGGATCGTGTACAACGCGAACACCCGCGTGCCGGCGGACACCGCCGGCGTGGCCGCGTTCGAGACCCGCCGGATCGCCGAGGCGGTGCTGGCCGACTGCGGAGTGCCGCTGGTCGTGCTGCGGCCCCCGGTCTACCTGGACAACCTGTTCAGCCCCTGGAACGGCCCGGCCCTGGTCGACGAGGGCGTGCTCGCCTACCCACTCCCCGCCCACCAGCGGGTCGCGTGGATCTCGCACGACGACCTGGCCGTCGCGGTGGCCGCCGCGCTCTTCAACGACGGCCTCGACGGGCGGGTTCTGGACATCGGCGGCGGACAGGCCGTCGACGGCGGCGAACTCGCCGACGCCTTCGCCGAGGGCCTCGGCCGGCCGGTCGCGTACCAGGCGCTGCCGCCCGCCGCCTTCGAGGCCGCGCTGGCCAAGGCCATCGGCCCGAACGCGGCCGCGGGCGTCGCCGGGATCTATCACTACATGGCGGAGGGGACGGACGAGGGGCTGATGGACGGCGACCCGCGGGAGGCCGAGCAGGCGCTGGGGATCAAACTCACCTCCGTCGCCGACTGGGTGGCCGCGCAGCCCTGGCAGACCTGGTCCAGCCGCCCGCTCTGACCCTCCTCCGGCACATCCACCGACCAGCCGTCCGGCCCCCTCCGTCCCGAGGGGCCGGGCGGCTTCGCCGTGCGCGGCCGGGCGCGTTCGCCGAACTTTGCCGGACGCCTTCGCCAACTCCCCGCAAAGTACGCACGAGTACCCCTTCACGGGAGCTTTTGACTGTCATCCAATGGGAAGGCTCCCGGCAATGCGGAGTCACCTGATCCCCCTCGACACTCCGCCATTCGCCCGACCCTCCAACCGAGTGAACGCGGACAGGAGCGGCCATGCACGCGAGAACACGTCCACAGGAGCAGATACAAAGAGCGGGAGCACGCAAGGAAGCTGCTCGCCGCGCCGCCGCCCGTCGGCGCAAGCAGCCTCCGGAGCATCCTTCTCCTGTCCATCCACCAGCGCTCCCAGGTGAGGCAATGATCGGTCGTATCCCCGTCCTCGACGTCCGCCCGCTCGTGGACTGCGGCCGCCGGCCCGCCAAAGCGGTCGCCGGCGAGACCTTCCAGGTCACCGCCACGGTCTTTCGCGAAGGCCATGACGCGGTAGCCGCCAACGTCGTGCTGCGCGACCCCAACGGCCGCTCGGGACCCTGGACCCCGATGCGGGAGCTGGGCCCCGGCACCGACCGGTGGGGCGCGGACGTCACCCCGCCGGCGGAGGGCCGCTGGACGTACACCGTGGAGGCGTGGAGCGATCCGGTCGCCACCTGGCGGCATGTCGCCGGCATCAAGATCCCCGCCGGGATCGACACCGAGCTGGTCCTCACCGAGGGCGCCCGGCTGCACGAGCAGGCCGCCGCGGGAGTGCCCAAGAACGACGGCAGGGCCGCGGTGCTGGCCGCCGTCGACGCGCTGCTCGACGAGAGCAGGACGGTGCCGGAGCGGCACGCGGCGGCCGTGGCCCCCGAGGTCACCGCCGTCCTCGACCGCTTCCCGCTGCGGGACCTGGTCACCGCCTCCCGCCCGCTGCCGCTGCAGGTCGAGCGCCGACGGGCGCTCTTCGGCTCCTGGTACGAGCTGTTCCCGCGCTCCGAGGGCGCGGTCCTGGAGGAGGGCCGGCCGCCGGTCTCCGGCACCTTCCGCACCGCGGCCGAACGACTGCCGGCCGTCGCCGCCATGGGCTTCGACGTCGTGTACCTGCCGCCGATCCACCCGATCGGCACCGCCTTCCGCAAGGGCCCGGACAACAGCCTCGTCGCGGGACCCGACGACGTCGGCTGCCCCTGGGCGATCGGCTCGCCCGAGGGCGGGCACGACGCGGTCCACCCCGACCTGGGCACCATCGAGGACTTCGACTTCTTCGTGCAGCGGGCCCGGGAACTGCGCCTCGAGATCGCGCTCGACTTCGCCCTGCAGTGCTCCCCGGACCACCCATGGGTCGACAAGCACCCGGAGTGGTTCGCCCACCGGCCCGACGGCTCCATCGCCTACGCCGAGAACCCGCCGAAGAAGTACCAGGACATCTACCCCATCGCCTTCGACGCCGACATGCCCGGCATCGTGCAGGAGACGCTGCGCGTCCTGCGGCACTGGATGGAGCACGGCGTACGGATCTTCCGGGTCGACAACCCGCACACCAAGCCGGTGGTCTTCTGGGAGAAGGTCATCGCCGACATCAATCGCACCGACCCCGACGTGCTCTTCCTGGCCGAGGCGTTCACCCGGCCGGCGATGATGCACACCCTGGGGAAGATCGGCTTCCAGCAGTCGTACACGTACTTCACCTGGCGCACGGCCAAGGAGGAGCTGACCGACTACCTGACGGAGCTGTCCGGGGACGCGGCAAGTTACATGCGGCCGAATTTCTTCGTCAACACGCCCGACATCCTGCACGCGTACCTTCAGCACGGCGGCCGCCCGGCGTTCGAGGTGCGTGCCGTGCTGGCCGCGACGATGTCACCCACCTGGGGGGTCTACGCGGGCTTCGAACTGTGCGAGGGCGCCGCCGTGCGGCACGGCAGCGAGGAGTACCTGCACTCCGAGAAGTACGAACTGCGTCCCCGCGACTGGGCCGCGGCCGAGGCGGAAGGACGTTCGCTGGCCCCGTTCATCACGCGGCTCAACCGGCTGCGGCGCCGCCATCCGGCCCTGCAGCAGCTGCGTGACGTGGCGTTCCACCCCACGGACAACGACGCGGTGCTCGCGTACTCCAAGCGCAGCGGCGACGACGTCGTACTGGTGGTCGTCAACCTCGACGCCCACCACACCCAGGAGGCCACCGTCTCGTTGAACATGCCGGAACTCGGCCTGGACTGGCACGAGTCCGTCCCGGTGCGCGACGAGCTCACCGGCGAGACCTACCACTGGGGCAGGGAAAACTATGTGCGCCTCGAGCCGGGCCGTACGCCCGCGCACATCGTTCATCTGCGACCGTCTCCATCGATCGGAGGGTCACTCAGTTGATCGTCAACGAACCCGTTCCCGACACCTTCGAGGACACACCGGCAAAGGACCGAGATCCCGACTGGTTCAAGCGGGCGGTGTTCTACGAAGTCCTCGTGCGGTCCTTCCAGGACAGCAACGGCGACGGGGTAGGCGACCTCAAGGGCATCACCGCCAAGCTCGACTACCTGCAATGGCTCGGGGTGGACTGCCTGTGGCTGCCGCCCTTCTTCGCCTCGCCGCTGCGCGACGGGGGCTACGACGTCTCCGACTACACCGCGGTGCTCCCGGAATTCGGCGACCTCGCCGACTTCGTGGAGTTCGTGGACGCGGCGCACCAGCGCGGCATGCGCGTGATCATCGACTTCGTCATGAACCACACGAGTGACCAGCACGAGTGGTTCCAGCAATCCCGTTCCGACCCGGACGGCCCGTACGGCGACTACTACACCTGGGCGGACGACGACAAGGAGTTCCAGGACGCACGGATCATCTTCGTCGACACCGAGACGTCCAACTGGACCTTCGACCCGGTGCGCAAGCAGTACTACTGGCACCGGTTCTTCTCCCACCAGCCGGATCTCAACTACGAGAACCCGCAGGTCCAGGAGGAGATCCTGGCCGCGCTGCGGTTCTGGCTCGACCTGGGGATCGACGGCTTCCGGCTCGACGCGGTGCCCTACCTCTACCAGCAGGAGGGCACCAACTGCGAGAACCTGCCGCAGACCCACCAGTTCCTGAAGCGGGTCCGCGCCGACATCGAGCTGCACTACCCGGACACCGTGCTGCTCGCCGAGGCCAACCAGTGGCCGGAGGACGTCGTCGACTACTTCGGCGACTTCCAGGCCGGCGGCGACGAGTGCCACATGGCGTTCCACTTCCCGGTGATGCCGCGCATCTTCATGGCGGTGCGCCGCGAGTCGCGCTACCCCGTCTCGGAAGTCCTGGCCAAGACCCCGGCCATCCCGCAGACCTGCCAGTGGGGCATCTTCCTGCGCAACCACGACGAGCTGACCCTCGAGATGGTCACCGACGAAGAGCGCGACTACATGTACGCGGAGTACGCCAAGGACCCGCGGATGCGGGCCAACATCGGCATCCGCCGCCGCCTCGCCCCGCTGCTGGACAACGACCGCAACCAGATCGAACTGTTCACGGCACTGCTGCTGTCGCTGCCCGGCTCGCCGATCCTGTACTACGGCGACGAGATCGGCATGGGTGACAACATCTGGCTCGGCGACCGGGACGGGGTCCGCACCCCCATGCAGTGGACGCCCGACCGCAACGCGGGCTTCTCCTCGTGCGATCCCGGACGGCTCTACCTCCCGACCATCATGGACCCGGTCTACGGCTACCAGGTCACCAACGTCGAAGCGGCGATGAGCAGCCCTTCCTCGCTGCTGCACTGGACCCGGCGCATGATCGAGATCCGCAAGCAGAACCCGGCCTTCGGCCTCGGCTCCTACACGGAACTGCCGTCCAGCAACCCCGCCGTGCTGGCGTTCCTGCGGGAGTACGGCGACGACCTCGTCCTGTGCGTGCACAACTTCTCCCGCTTCCCCCAGCCCACCGAGCTGGATCTGCGGACGTTCAGCGGCCGGCACCCGGTCGAGCTCATCGGCGGGGTGCGGTTCCCCGCCATCGGCGAACTGCCGTACCTGCTGACCCTCGCGGGTCACGGCTTCTACTGGTTCCGGCTGCGCCGCGACCCCGTGTAGCCACCGCCGGGAGGTACCCCCAGGCCCCCCGGCCCGGCCCGCGGGCCCACCCGGAGCACCCTCCGGGCGGGCCCGTACGGCGGTTTCCTGTCACCCGGCCGGGGCAGGCTCCCCGTGTCGCCGGACAGCCACCGCCCGTCATCCGGGAGGCTTACGCGCACCCCCCGCCGCATGCTTCGGGGCGGGTGCGCGACTCCCCGGGGAAAGGACGTCATGTCGGACAGCTCCTGGACCCGCACCTCACCTACCACCGGCCGTTCACCGGCCACAGCTCCCGGGCTGCTGCACTCACTCGGCCCACTGCTGCTGGAATGGCTACCGCAGCAGCGCTGGTTCGCCGGCAAGGGCCGGCCGATCACCGGCTTCGACCTGGTGTCGGTGACCGAACTGCTGCCCGTGGGCGGCCGCCCGGGCATCCCGGGCCTGCTCCATCTACTGCTCGACGTGGAGCAGGACGGCCGGCGCGCGGACTGCTACCAACTGCTGCTCGGCACCCGCGCGCTGCTCCCGCCCTCGCTCGCGCCGGCCGCCCTCGGCCAGGTGACCGGCGGACCGCTCGACGGCCTGGCGGTCTACGAGGGGCTGCACGACCCACGGCTCACCGCGGTGCTGCTGGAACGTCTCCGCGCCCCGGGCCGCACCGGGCGGCTGCGCTTCTTCACCGAGCCCTCCGCCACCGTCCCGGCCGGGCTGCCGCCGAGGCTGTCCACCGCGGAGCAGTCGAACACCTCGGTCATCTACGGCGACGAGTACATCCTCAAGGTCTTCCGCCGGGTCTCCCCCGGCGCCAACCCGGACCTCGAACTCTCCCTCGCGCTCGCCCGCGACGGCTCCCGGCGGGTCGCGGCGCCGGCCGCCTGGTTCGAGTCGCTGGAACCGCCGGGGCCGGCCGGCGGCCAGGACGGCATCGGCGCGGAACCCGCGACGCTCGGCGTACTGCAGCGCTATCTGCCCGGCTCGGCCGACGGATGGGAGCTGGCCCTGCGGGCCATGGACGACGGCACGGAGTTCACCGCCGACGCCCGTGCCCTGGGCGCCGCCACCGCCGAGGTCCATGCCGCGCTGGCCCGGGCGCTGCCCACCAGTTCGCTGGACCGCCGCAGGATCCAGCTGATCGCGGCCACCATGGCGCAGCGGCTGGACACCGCCGCGGCCGAGGTGCCCGAGCTGCGCCCGTACCGCACCCGGCTGCGAGCGGCCTTCCACGACCTGTCGGAACTCGGCGGCACCGGGGAGCGGATGGCCGCCCAGCGCATCCACGGCGATCTGCACCTGGGCCAGGCACTGCGCGCCGCCGGCCGCGAGTGGCTCCTGATCGACTTCGAGGGCGAGCCCTCGCGCCCGCTGTCGGAGCGCCGGCTGCCCGCGCCGCCGGTCCAGGACGTCGCGGGGATGCTGCGCTCCTTCGACTACGCCGCCCGGCACCGCGACCCGGCCGCTCCGACGGCCGGCGTGTGGGCGGAGCGGCACCGTGACGCGTTCTGCGCGGGCTACGCCGCGACCTCGGGCAGCGACCCGCGCGACCGGCCCGTACTGATACGCGCGTACGAAACCGACAAGGCCGTCTACGAGGTCCTGTACGAGGCCCGGCACCGCCCCGCCTGGCTGCCCATCCCGATGTCGGCCATCGACCGTCTCGCCGCCAACCCCCCTCCGAGGAGGATCACACCGTGACCGAGCGCAACCCGTCTCCCCTCACGCCGGGCACGCCCGGCGCCGTGCCCCCCACCGCCGTACCCCCGGTGGAGAAGGCGCCGGGTGAGCCACCGCTCGGCCGGCCGACGGTGCCCGTGCCGCCCGCCGCCGCGGCTCCCGCCCCGGTGCCGGCGGCGGCTCCCGCGCCCACTTCCACTCCCACGAGGACCCACGCCGCTCCGGCTCCCGCGGTGTCGGAGGCCGCCGCCCGCGGGTACGAGCCCGGGGTGACCCGCCCGTCCGCCTCGGGGAGCGCTCCCCGGCACGCCGCGGACGCCGTTCCGCCGTCCCGGGCCGAGACCCGTGACCCCGGCGCCATCACCACCGACCGGCCCGCCCCTCCGGCCGCTCCCACGCCACCCGCGGCCCCTGCGGCGCCCGCCGCGCCTGTCGCGCCTGTCGTGCCGGCGAGGCCGGTCTCGCCGCCCGCCGCTCCGGTCCGGAACACCGCTCCCCTGCGGGTCGCCGCCAACGGCGTACGTCCCGCGGAGCCGCTGGACGACACGGACCGCGGCCGGCTGCTGGACGGGGCGCACCACGATCCGCACGGGCTGCTCGGCGCCCATCCGGTGGACGGCGGGGTGCTGTTCCGGGTGCTGCGGCCGTACGCGCTCGGAGTGGCCGTCTCCGCGAGCGGGCTGCGCGCGGAGCTGCTGGACGAGGGCGACGGGCTCTTCGCCGGGGTGCTGCCACTGCGGGAGATCCCGGAGTACGAGCTGCTGGTGCGGTACGAGGACGGCGAACACGCCGTGCAGGACCCGTACCGGTTCCTGCCGTCGCTGGGCGAGCTGGACCTGCACCTGATCGGTGAGGGCCGCCACGAGCAGCTGTGGCACGCGCTCGGCGCCCAGCCGATGACCCACCAGAACGTCACCGGCACCCGGTTCGCCGTCTGGGCGCCCAACGCCCGCGGGGTGCGGATCGCGGGCGGCTTCAACTTCTGGGACGGCACCGGCTTCCCGATGCGCTCGCTCGGCTCCACGGGCGTGTGGGAGCTGTTCGTGCCGGGTGTCGGGGAGGGAACGGCGTACAAGTTCGACATCGCCTGCCGGAACGGCGGCCACACGCTGAAGGCCGACCCGATGGCCCGCAGCACGGAAGCGCCGCCCGCGACGGCGTCGATCGTCACCTCGTCGCAGCACACCTGGAACGACGCCGAGTGGATGGCCCGGCGTGCGGCGGTCCCCGTCCACCAGGCGCCGTTCTCGGTCTACGAGGTGCACCTGATGTCCTGGCGGCCGGGTCTGACCTACCGCGAACTGGCCGAGCAGCTGCCCGTGTACGTCGCCGACCTGGGGTTCACCCATGTCGAGCTGATGCCGGTGGCCGAGCACCCGTTCGGCGGCTCCTGGGGCTACCAGGTGACGTCGTACTACGCGCCGACGTCGCGGCTGGGCTCCCCCGACGACTTCCGGTACCTCGTCGACGCGCTGCACCGCGCCGGCCTCGGCGTGATCATGGACTGGGTGCCCGCGCACTTCCCGAAGGACGACTGGGCACTGGCCCGCTTCGACGGCGAGCCGCTCTACGAGCACGGCGACCCCAACCGCGCCGAGCACCCGGACTGGGGCACCCTGGAGTTCGACCTCGGCCGCACCGAGGTGCGGAACTTCATGGTCGCCAACGCCGTCTACTGGTGCGAGGAGTTCCACATCGACGGCCTGCGGGTCGACGCCGTGGCCTCGATGCTGTACCTCGACTACTCGCGCGAGCACGGCGAGTGGACGCCCAACCAGTACGGCGGCCGGGAGAACCTGGACGCGGTGGCGTTCCTGCAGGAGATGAACGCGACCGTCTACCGGCGCTGCCCGGGGGTCGTGACGATCGCCGAGGAGTCCACCGCCTGGGACGGCGTCACCCGCGCCACCGAATCCGGCGGACTCGGCTTCGGCCTGAAGTGGAACATGGGCTGGATGCACGACTCGCTGGAGTACGTGTCCAAGGAGCCCGTGCACCGCAAGTACCACCACAACGACATGACGTTCTCGATGGTCTACGCCTACTCCGAGAACTACGTGCTGCCGATCTCCCACGACGAGGTCGTGCACGGCAAGCGCGCGCTCGTCTCGAAGATGCCGGGCGACTGGTGGCAGCAGCGCGCCACCCACCGCGCGTACCTGGGCTTCATGTGGGCGCACCCGGGCAAGCAGCTGCTCTTCATGGGGCAGGAGTTCGCCCAGGGCGCGGAGTGGTCGCACGACCACGGGCCCGACTGGTGGGTGCTGGACGAGACGTACCCGGCGGCCGCCGACCACCGCGGGGTCCGCGACCTCGTCAGGGAGCTGAACCGCGCCTACGGCGCGACGCCGGCGCTGTGGCAGCGCGACACCGACCCGGGCGGCTTCGCCTGGATCGACGGCGGCGCGGCCGACGACAACACCTTCTCGTTCCTGCGCTACGCCGCGGACGGCGAACCGCTGGTGTGCATCAGCAACTTCTCCCCGGTGGTGCGCGAGAAGTACCGGGTCGGCGTTCCCGACCGGGCCTGGCAGGAGGTGCTGAACACCGACGACGCGCGCTACGGAGGCAGCGGCACGCCCATCAGCGGCACCGGGCAGCCGGTCATCAAGCCCGAGGCGACGGCCTGGCACGGTCATGAGCAGAGCCTCCTGCTCACCCTGCCGCCGCTCGCCACGATCTGGCTGCGACCGGTCTGACCTCCGCACTCGTACGTTCCTCCGAACCGGTGGCGTATTCACGCGCCCCGGTTCGGAGGTCCACACCGTGTGGACACGGGACCAGCGCCCCTACGCTGACCCCGTGCACCGACCCCCTTCTGATCCACCTCGGCTGCCGTTCGACGCATCCGCGATCAGACGGCTGCGCGCCCAGCTCGGGATGAACCACTCCCACATAGCCCACGCCATGTGGATCTCCTACGGCACTCCCGTCAGGCCCGAGACCATCGCCGCATGGGAGCGCGGTGAACTCGTGCCGCGCGCCTCCGAGCTGCCCGCCCTGGCCGGCGCCCTGTGGTGCGACCCGTCCGATCTCATGAGCACGCCGACCACCCTGCTGGAACACCGCTGGGCCCGCGGCATCGCCCCCTCCGACCTGGCGCGCGCGATCGGCATGCCGATCTCCGACTACGAGCGCATGGAGGCCCAGGGCCGCTGGACCGGCAACGAGCGGCAGACCGCCGCGTTGGCCGACGCGCTCGGCCTGTCGCTGCCGGAACTCCTGACGGTCACCGGCGGCGACCGGCGGCTGGACGCGCTGCTGCGGGAAGCCGTGGCGACCCGCTGGCAGGCGTACGTCAAACCCGTCACGGCCCTGGTGCCGCTGCCCCGGCACCGGATCGAGCCGGTGCTGCGCGCCCTGCACGCGGAGTACCAGTCGGTGATGGTCGCGACGCTCAACTGGGGCAACGACGTGCCCGCGTCGGGCGGCGCGGGCGGCCGTGCCTTCCTCGACAACCTGAGCGAAAGCTTCTGGGCGGGCCTGCAATACCCCTAAAGGGTGTTGCGAAAGTCCCGCCTGGCCCGCGACGCCCGGCACGCACGCCTGCCGCGTTGTGCGTTGTCGGGCTCGCCCAAGACGTCCGGTACGTCCCAGTACGAGGACGACCCTCCGCCGTGCAGTCGCCCGCACCAGACGCCGCGGACCCCGCCCTCACGGGCGAACGGCGCTCCTTTCACAACACCCTTCAGGCCGGTGCGGTCTCGTGGTCCCTGGGGGCGGGCACCTTCTCGGACACGTCCTCCGGGGCGGCTTCCGCGTGGTCGTCCACCAGCGTCGACTCGTCGAACGGCAACTCTCCCGCGAAGACCCGCACGGCGCGGTCCTTGTCGAACTCCTTGGTCCAGGTGCCGACCAGGACGGTCGCGACGGCGTTGCCCGCGAAGTTGGTGAGGGCGCGGGCCTCACTCATGAAGCGGTCGATGCCGATGATGAGGCCGACGCCGTCGACCAGCGCGGGCTGGTGCGACTGCAGGCCGCCCGCCAGCGTGGCGATGCCGGCGCCGGTGACACCGGCCGCGCCCTTCGAGGCGATGATCATGAAGAGCAGCAGGGAGATCTGCTGGCCCACCGACAGCGGGTCGCCCATCGCCTCGGCGATGAACAGCGAGGACATCGTCAGGTAGATGGCGGTGCCGTCGAGGTTGAACGAGTAGCCGGTCGGCACGGTGATGCCGACCACCGGGCGGCTGACGCCCAGGTGCTCCATCTTGGCGATCAGCCGCGGCAGCGCCGACTCCGACGACGAGGTGGACAGGATCAGCAGGAACTCGCGGCCGAGGTACTTCAGCAGGTCGAAGAGGTTCACTCCGGCGACCAGCCGCAGCAACGTGCCCAGCACCACGACCACGAACAGCGCGCAGGTGAGGTAGAACCCGATCATGATCACGGCCAGCGACTTCAGCGCGTCCGTGCCGGTCTCGCCGACCACCGCCGCCATGGCGCCGAACGCGCCCACCGGCGCCGCCCACATGATCATCGACAGCACCCGGAAGACGAGCCGCTGGATGTGCCCGATGCCCCGCAGCACCGGCTCCCCGGACTTCCCGAGCGCCTGCACGGCGAAGCCGACCAGCAGCGCCACCAGCAGCGTCTGCAGGACCTGGCCCTCGGTGAAGGACGACACCATCGTCTTGGGGATGATGCCGAGCAGGAAGTCGACGGTCCCCTCGCTGCCCGCCGCCTGCTGGTGCCCGGCGGCCTTCGCCGCCGTGGTCAGGTGCAGGCTGCTGCCGGGGTGCAGGATGTTGCCGACCACCAGGCCGATGGCGAGCGCCACCGTCGACATCACCATGAAGTAGCCGAGCGCCAGCCCGCCCACGGCGCCGACCTTGGCGGCCTTGCGGACCGATCCGATGCCGAGCACGATCGTGCAGAAGATGATCGGCGAGATCATCATCTTGATCAGGTTCACGAAGCCGGTGCCCAGCGGCTTGAACTCCTTGGCAACACCGGGCGCGGCCAGCCCCAGCACGATCCCGGCGAGGACCGCCGCGATCACTGCCAGATACAGGTAGTGCGTTCGGTCCTTCTTACGGCTCTGCGGTGTCACGTCGCGGCTCTGCGTCGTCACGTCTGCCTCCCGAGGTCTGCGTAGCTCCGGTGACTATGCGCGGCCCGCGTGACCGGGGTCACGTTTGCGTTCATTGAGTTCGCGGCGGGGCGTGCACACTGTGGGCATGCCGACCATCCGGCGCGCACCCCCGCGTCCCCGCAGCCTCGCCGGCCAGCTGTTCGCCATGCAGGTGGTGATCGTGGCCGCCGTGGTCGCGGGGTGCGCCGTGCTGGCCTACGTCCAGGCGCACAGCAGGGCCGAGGACGCGGCGGGCGACCGGGTGCGGGCGGTGGCCGCGTCGATCGCCGACTCCCCCACCGTGCGGCAGGCCGCCCTCGCGGCACCCGGCACCGATCCGAGCACGGTGCTGCAGCCGTACGCGCAGCGGGTGGTCGCGGACGCCGGCGTCGACTTCGTGACGATCATGGCTCCGGACGGCATCCGCTGGACCCACCCCGACCCGCGGCGGATCGGCGAGCCGTTCCTCGGCCACACCGCGCGGGCCCTGCGTGGCGAGACCTTCACCGAGACGTACACCGGCACCCTCGGCCCGTCGGTGCGGGTCGTCGCCCCCGTACGCGACGGCCCCGGCGGCCGGGTCGTCGCGCTGGTCAGCGTCGGCATCAAGGTCGACGCGATCAGCCACGAGGTGCGCGGGCAGCTGGCCGTGCTGATCGCCGTCGCGGCCGCCGCGCTCGCGATCGGCGGCCTCGGCACCTACCTCGCCAACGCGCGGCTGCGCCGCCACACGCACGGCATGGCCGCCACCGAGCTGAGCCGGATGTATGACTACCACCAGGCGACCCTGCACGCGGTGCGCGAGGGACTGATCCTGCTCGGCGCCGACCGCCGGGTGCTGCTCTGCAACGACGCGGCCCGCGAACTGCTCGGCCTGACCGGCGAGGTCGTCGGCGGCTACGTCGACGGCCTCGGGCTGCCGGCGTCCCTGACCGGCGCGCTGCTCGCCGCCGAGCCGCGCGTCGACGAGGTGCACCTGACCGCCGAGCGGGTCGTGGTCGTCAACACCTCACCAGTGCTCGGTGGAGAGCGCCGCGGCACCGTCGTCACCCTGCGGGACCACACCGACCTGCAGGCGCTGACCGGCGAGCTGGACTCGGTGCGCGGCTTCGCGGAGGCGCTGCGCTCGCAGGCGCACGAGGCCTCCAACCGGCTGCACACCGTGGTCTCGCTCATCGAACTGGGCCGCGCCGACGAGGCCGTGGACTTCGCGACCGCCGAACTGGAGCTGGCGCAGGCCCTCACCGACCAGGTCGTCGGCGCCGTCGGCGAACCCGTGCTCGCCGCGCTCCTGCTGGGCAAGGCGGCGGAGGCCAACGAACGCGGGGTCGAGCTGACCGTCACCGAGGACAGCCGGATCGACGACGGCGTCCTGCCCGAGGGGTTCGCGGCGCGCGACCTGGTGACGATCCTGGGCAATCTGGTCGACAATGCCCTGGACGCGGCTGTCGAGGGCACCGGCCAGCCGAAGGTCTCGGTCACCGCGCGGACCGAAGGGAACGAGTTGCTGCTGAAGGTCACCGACACCGGCCGCGGAGTGGACCCGCAGGTGCTGCGCGAGGTGTTCCAGCGCGGCTGGACGACGAAGAGCGAGGGGCGCGGGCTGGGTCTGGCCCTGGTCGAGCAGGCCGCGCGGCGCGGCGGCGGCACCGTGGAACTCGGGCAGGACGACCGGGGCGGCGCGGTGTTCACCGTCCGCATGCCGCTGCTGCGGAAGGCACGGACATGAGCGGAACCACCGGTCGGAACGACGCCGCCGGCGCCAGCCGCGTCCTGGTGGTCGAGGACGATCCGATCGCCGCCGCGGCGCACGCGCTGTACGTGGAGCGGGTGGCCGGTTTCACGGTCGTCGGCACGGTGCACTCCGGCGGGGACGCGCTCCGCTTCTGCCGCCAGCACCCGGTGGACCTGGTGCTGCTCGACCTCCATCTGCCGGACGGGCACGGTCTGCAGGTCGTCCAGGCGATGCGGGCGGCCGGCCACACCGCCGACGTCATCGCGGTGACCTCCGCCCGCGACCTGGGGGTGGTGCGGCAGGCGGTCTCCGCCGGCGTCGTCCAGTACCTGCTGAAGCCGTTCACCTTCCCCACCCTGCGCGACCGCCTCGACCGGTGGGCCCGGTTCCGCCGCGAGCTGGCCGGCGGCGAGGCCTCGGGGCAGGACGAGGTGGACCGGGCCCTGGCGTCGCTGCGCAGCCCGGAGTCGCCCGTGCTGCCGAAGGGGCTCAGCGGCCCGACGCTGGAGGCCGTCACGACCGCGCTGCGCGAGGCGGACGACGGAATCTCGGCGAACGCGGCGGCGGCCGCCGTCGGCGTCTCGCGTATCACCGCCCGGCGCTATCTGGAACACCTGGTGGACACCGGACGCGCGGTGCGCAGCCCGCAGTACGGGCAGGTGGGGCGGCCGGAGCTCAGCTACCGCTGGTCCCCGGGGCCGGGCCGGGACGGGCGCGGCGGCAGCTGAACGGTCGTTCTTCCCGTGACAATAGGAAACTTTCCTAACCAATCTCTTGTCGCCGGGTTGCGGGACCACTAGCGTTCACGCAGCGTTCCAGAGCCAACTCCCGTACACGCTAGGAGTTCTCCCCCATGCTCTTTCTCCAGCACTCCCGCCGCGGCCGCGTCGCGCTGGCCGCGACCGTAGGTCTCGCCGCGGCGGCGGCGCTCGGCGCGACCGCCCAGGCCACCACCCCGACCGTCACGAAGGGCGCCCCGCAGGCGGCCGCCGCTCTCCCCAGCGGCATCGCGGCGCCCTACCTGTACCTCGGCTGGGGCACCCCGCCGTCCGCGACGTCCGTGATGTCGGCCACCGGCATCAAGCAGTTCACGATGGCCTTCATGCTCTCCGACGGCGGCTGTAACCCCAAGTGGGACGGCAACCGCGGCCTCACCGGCGGCACCGACCAGTCGACGATCAACGCGATCCGCGGCGCGGGCGGCGACGTCACCGTCTCTCGTTCGGCGGCTGGAGCGGCAACAAGCTCGAAGAAAAGTGCGCCTCGGCCTCCGCACTGGCCGGCGCCTACCAGAAGGCGATCACCGCCTACAAGCTGAAGTCCATCGACATCGACATCGAGGCGTCGGCGGTCGAGAACTCCACGGTCCGCAAGCGCACCGTGGACGCCCTGAAGATCATCAAGACCAACAACAGCGACGTGAAGGTCTACGTCACCTTCGGTACCACCCCCACCGGTCCCGACTCCAACGGCAAGGACCTGATCAAGAAGGGCGCCGCCGCCGGCCTGAACGCCGACGGTTGGGCGGTCATGCCGTTCGACTACGACCAGGGCGCCGTCGACATGGCCGCCACCACCAAGTCGGCGGTCGACGGCCTGAAGAACGCCGTCGCCAGTGCCTACGGGCTGTCCTCGGACGCGGCCTACCGCAAGGTCGGCTTCTCCTCGATGAACGGCATCACCGACAGCGCCGGCGAGAAGGTCACCCTCGCGAACTTCAGGTCGATGATCTCCTACGCGACCAGCCACCACCTGGCGCGCGTCAGCTTCTGGTCCGTCAACCGCGACCGCAAGTGCGGCTCGGGCACCGACCCGGACGCCTGCAGCGGCATCTCCCAGAACAGCTGGGACTTCACCAAGGCGCTCGCCGCCTACACCGGCTGACACCGCCCCCGCCCGAACTCCGCGCCCCGGCCCGCAGCTACGAGCTGTCGTCCGGGGCGCGGTCACGGGGTGCCGGGGTCATGAGGTGCAGGAGTCACGAGGCGTTGGAGTCACGAGGCGTTGGAGGCCGCTTCCCCGAACCGCCGGCAGCCGCGTGCCACCGCGTGCGCGACGCCGGCCGCGGCCAGTGCGGGGACGATCAGCATCGCCGGCCCGGGGCCGCCGGAGAAGAACTGCTCCACGGCGCCCTCGGAGGTGAACGCGTCGACGGTGCCCAGTTCCAGCACGAGCACCGCCGCCGCGGCGGCGGCCGGCGCCGCTCCGCGGGCGAATGCCCAGCGCGGCGGCAGACAGACCAGCAACCCGCCGGCCAGGCCGCCGCAGACCGCTCCGAGCGCGCCGCCGACGATCGGCCCGAGGGCGAGATACGTGTACTGGCCGTACTCGGTGAGTTCGAAGAGGCTGCCGCCCAGCGCGCCGCCGAGCAGCCCCGCGGCCGCCAGACAGAAGAACAGCGTCCACCGCCAGTCGGCCGGGCCGTGGTCGGAGCCGTAACCGGGCCCCTCGTCCACTGTCGTCGCCACGCGGGGCACCCTCTTTCATCCGCCGCCGTCGTCGGATGGATCAGACTGCACCGCCGGTGCCCGCGGGATCAAGTGCGTGACTCGTTCGGGGTACTTATGGCCAATCGTCCGTCAAGCAGCCGCAATGTCCCCTGTGGACCTGGCCAGTGCGGCGGCCTCGCCACGGGTGCCGACACCGAGCTTGTGCAGGATGTTGGCGACGTGGAACTTCACCGTGGACTCGCTGATGTGCAGGTCCGCGGCGATGGCCCGGTTGCGGTGTCCCAGCGCGAGGTGTTCGAGCACCTCCGACTCACGGCCGCCGAGCGCGGCGAGCGGATGGACGGCCGGGGCGGCGACCGGTCCCAGCGGGACGGTGCCGGTGACCGTGGTGCCCCAGCCGGGGACCGCGTCGAGGACCAGCCGGCCGCCGAGGGCCGTGAGCCGGTCGTTGACGCGGTGGACGGTGAGCGCCTCGGGAGCCGGTGAACCCGGCCCGTCGTCGCGGACGGTGAACCGCAGGTTGTCGTCCTCGACCTGCCAGCCGACGTGGATCCGGCCCAGCTCCTCCTGCTCCAGCATGGCCAGCACCACCGCGCGGGTCGCCGCGCGGGCGGCGTGCGCGATGTCGAGGGGCAGCGACCGCGTGGAGTCCGGGGCGCGCAGGTCGAGTCGGACCGGCCCGTACCGCACCAGCGGGTCGAGTTCGGCGGCGATCCGGGCGAACGCGGCGTCGGCGGGCTGCTCGGCGAGGTCCTGTTCGCGGCCGGCCCGCCGAGCGCAGTTCGATCATGGCGGAGACGGCGAGCTCGGTGGCGGTGCGGCGGGCGGTGGCGTCGTCCAGGTTCCTGGAGCGCAGCGTGCCGAGCAGCCCGGTCAGGACCGCCGCCTGCGCTTCGCCGAGCTCGGCGATGACCCTGGCCCGCTCACCGGCCGTGGCGCGGGACCGGGCGGCCTGCGTGGGCGCCGCTTCGCTCGCCCGGTAGTCCAGGTGGACGCCGACCAGGTCCCACAGCCGCTGGACGACCCGGACGGTGGCCGCCGGCAGCGGCCGCACGGGAGTGTCGATGAGGACCAGCAGCGCCCCGTTGCTCGCCGCGGAGGCGGAGGCGGCCGCGAAGACCTGCCGGGTGGCGCCCGCCACGACGGCCTCGCCCTGCCAGGGGCGGCCGACCGGAACGACACCGGCCAGCCGGCTCAGCTCCGCGCTGGTGATCCGCTCGGTGACCTCGGCCGCGCCCGAGGTCTTCATCGGAAAGTGCGCGCAGTACCCGGTGAGCTTCGCCGCGGCCCGGTGCGGGATCAGGCCGTCCAGTACCGCGGACAGGGTCGGCAGGGTCTGCCCGAGCGGAGCCCGGATCACCTCCAGGGCGACCGTCAGGGCGTGTTCCGGGTCGGTCCAGGCGCTCGATTCCATAACGTCGACCGTACTGGGCGCACTGCCGGTTCCGACTGGTCTTTCGGACAGGTGGGACCGCCCGAAAGGCGGGGCGGGTCCGCGGGACGCGGGAGCCAGGCTGTGAGCACGACGACAAGCCGGGCCCGAACGGTTCGGCTCACCTTTTCGAGGAGTACTCCCATGACGAAAGCCATCGCGTTCGCGACCTACGGCGACGCCGATGTCCTGCGGCCGACCGATGTCGACGTACCCGATCCCGGTCCCGGCCAGGTGCGCGTGGCTGTGCGAGCCGCCGGGGTGAACCCGCTCGACGCGAAGATCCGCAGCGGTGCGATGTCCGCCGTCTTCCCGGTGGAACTGCCCCACGTACCGGGCCTGGAGGCGTCCGGCACGGTGGAGGCGGTCGGCGAGGGCGTCACGGGCCTGGCGGTCGGTGACGCGGCCGGCGGCCCTGAGCGGGTGGTGACCATCGCCGACGCGCAGAACGCCGCCGTCCACCAGGTGCGCTTCTCCGGCGGCGGCGGTCCCGGCCAGGACCGCACGGAGGCGGCGCTGGCCGGCGCGCTGGCGCTGCACGCGGACGGCGCGCTGCAGGTGCGCATCGCGGCCACGTACCCGCTGGCGGACGCCGCCGAGGCGCACCGCGCCAGCGAGCACGGCCACCACACCGGCAAGATCGTCCTCACGGTCGGCTGACCGGAGGCCTGAGCGGGGCCGCGGCGGGGGGGGACCCCCGCCGCGGCCCCGCTCAGAAGACCGACTCGGCCTCGTCCATCCGCTCGTCCGGAACCCGCTTCAGCTCGACGACCGCGTCCGCGAGCGGCACCATCTCGATCTGGGTGCCGCGCAGCGCGGTCATGTGCCCGAAGGCCCCCTTGTGGACGCCTTCCACCGCGTGCCAACCGAAGCGGTTGGCCAGCACCCGGTCGTAGGCCGTGGGGACGCCGCCGCGCTGGACGTGGCCGAGGATGACGGGGCGCGCCTCCTTGCCGAGGCGCTTCTCCAGTTCCACGGCGAGCCGGGTGCCGATGCCGCCGAACCGCTCGTGTCCGAACTTGTCGACCGCGCCGACGCCGTAGTCCATGGTCCCCGCGGCGGGGTGCGCGCCCTCGGCGACGCAGATGACGGCGAACTTCTTGCCGCGCGCGAAGCGCTCCTCGACCATCGCGACCAGGTCGGCGGGGTCGAACGGCCGCTCCGGGACGCAGATGCCGTGCGCGCCGCCTGCCATGCCGGACTCCAGGGCGATCCAGCCCGCGTGCCGGCCCATCACCTCGACCACCATGACGCGCTGGTGGGACTCGGCGGTGGTCTTCAACCGGTCGATGGCCTCGGTGGCAACCATGACGGCGGTGTCGAAGCCGAACGTGCGGTCGGTGGCGGAGATGTCGTTGTCGATGGTCTTCGGCACGCCGACGACCGGCATCCCGGCGTCCGACAGCATCTTGGCGGCGGTCAGGGTGCCTTCGCCGCCGATCGGGATGAGGGCGTCGATGCCGTACTGGCGGCACAGCTCCTCGGCGTTGTCCGCGGCCTCGCGCAGCCGCCCGCGCTCCAGGCGCGCCGAGCCGAGGATGGTGCCGCCGCGGGCCAGGATGCCGCTGACCGAGTTGAGGCCGAGCGGCCGGAAGCGGCCTTCGAGCAGCCCGACGAAGCCGTCCTCGAAGCCGATGACCTCGTCGCCGTGCCCGGTGAGCGCGCGGTGCACGACCGACCGGATGACGGCGTTGAGGCCGGGGCAGTCGCCGCCTGCGGTGAGGACTCCGATACGCATGGGCTGGTCTCTCCTGGATGGTTCGGGGTCTGGGGTGCTGCGGGGGCGGAGGTCGGGTCGGACCCGCGGGACCGCGGGTCCGGATCGACATACTCCATGTCCACCTCGACACAGGCTGGATTCGCCGCGACGCCCCCGCCCGGCGGCTTGACCGTCGCTCCTCCCGCATCACGCTATTTCACCCTATGGGAAGCATGGAGTGATGCGTACCGCCCCGCGCCCCGGGGACGCGGAGCGGTCCGGGCGGATGAGTACGGTCCCGCACCACGCTTGCGGAAGGCCAAAGTGTCGCTGCCGGGTTCTGAGCCGGGGCCATTGTCCCCGGTGAACGGGCGGATGGCATCGTGAGGCGGGCCGATCGTCACCGCGGCGCGTGCCCGGTGTCGGCAAGCGACGGCACCAGCGTCGCGTTAGCGTCTTGGGGTAGGCACGAACCGGAAAGCGGCGGCGGGATCCAGCCCCATCGGGAAGTGCGGATCGAGAAGCGGCGAGAGCAGTAGTGATACAGCAGCGATGAAGAGCAACCCAGCGCGACGATGGATCGGAGAACGCGCGTGACGCGCAGCGTCTATGTAACGGGGATCGGCCGCGGCGACGGCCGCCAGGTGGTCGAGCTGGGGGTGATGGAGCTCCTGACCCGGCAGGTCGACCGGGTGGGGGTGTTCCGGCCGCTGATGCACGACGGGCCCGACCGGCTGTTCGACCTGCTGCGCAGCCGCTACCGGCTGACGCAGGACCCGTCCACGGTCTACGGCATGGGGTACGAGGCGGCGGCGGCGCTCCAGGCCGAGCAGGGGCAGGACGCGCTGACCGCCCGGCTGGTCGAGGGCTTCCACGAGGTCGCCCGGGAGTACGAGGCGGTGCTGATCCTGGGCTCCGACTTCGCGCAGACCAATCTCCCGGCCGAGCTGGGCATCAACGCCCGGCTCGCCAACGAATGCGGCGCCTCCGTGCTGCCGGTGGTCGGCGGCATCGACCAGACGGCCGAAGCGGTCGTCTCCGAGGTCCGCAACGCCTGTCTCGCCTACACCAACCTCGGCTGCGACGTCATCGCCGTGGTCGCCAACCGGGTCGACCCGGCGGAGGCCGCCGAGGCCGGCCCGCCGGCTCGCCCACCGTCCCGAGGTGCCCGTCTACGTCATCCCCGAGGAGCCCGCGCTGTCGGCGCCCACGGTGACGCAGATCGTCGAGGCACTCGGCGCGGACGTCCTGCTCGGCGACGAGGCCGGGCTCTCCCGCGACGCGCTGGACTTCGTCTTCGGCGGCGCGATGCTCCCCGCCTTCCTGCCCGCGCTGACCCCCGGCTGCCTGGTGGTGACCCCCGGCGACCGCGCCGACCTCATCATCGGCTCGCTCGCCGCGCACTCGGCGAGTGCGCCGCCGATCGCGGGCGTGCTCCTCACCCTCGACGAGCGGCCGGGCCCGGACATCCTGGCGCTGGCGGCACGGCTCGCGCCCGGCACCCCGGTGATCGCGGTCGCCGCCGGCAGCTTCCCCACCGCGGCCGAGCTGTTCGCGCTGGACGGCAAGCTCGGCGCGGGCACCCCGCGCAAGGCGGAGACCGCGCTCGGGCTGTTCGAAACACACGTGGACACCGCCGAGTTGACGCAGCGGCTGTCGGTCGCGCGCAGCGAGCGCGTCACCCCGATGATGTTCGAGCACACCCTGATCGAACGGGCCAGGTCCGGGCGGCGGCGCATCGTCCTGCCGGAGGGCACCGAGGAGCGCATCCTGCACGCCGCCGAGGTGCTGCTGCGGCGCGGGGTGTGCGACCTGACCCTGCTGGGCGACGAGGACGCGATCCGCAAGAAGGCCGCCGACCTGGGCATCAGCCTCGACCAGCCGGGCGTCACCGTCGTCGACCCGCAGACCTCACCGCTGCGCGACCAGTTCGCCGGGCTGTACGCGGAGCTGCGCGCCCACAAGGGCGTCTCCTACGAGCTGGCCTACGACGTCGTCTCCGACGTCTCGTACTTCGGCACCCTGATGGTGCAGGAGGGCCTGGCCGACGGCATGGTGTCGGGCGCGGTCCACTCCACCGCGGCCACCATCCGCCCGGCCTTCGAGATCATCAAGACCGCGCCGGGCGCGGCGATCGTCAGCTCGGTCTTCTTCATGTGCCTGGCCGACAAGGTCCTCGTCTACGGCGACTGCGCCGTCAATCCGGACCCGGACGCCGAGCAGCTGGCGGACATCGCCATCCAGGCGGCGGCCACCGCCGCCCAGTTCGGCGTGGAGCCGCGGATCGCCATGCTGTCGTACTCCACCGGGACCTCGGGCTCCGGCGCGGACGTCGACAAGGTCCGCAAGGCCACCGAGCTGGTGCGCGAGCGCCGCCCGGACCTGGCCGTCGACGGTCCGATCCAGTACGACGCGGCCGTCGAACCGTCGGTCGCGGCCACCAAGATGCCGGACTCGGCGGTGGCGGGCCAGGCCACCGTGTTGGTCTTCCCGGACCTGAACACCGGCAACAACACCTACAAGGCGGTCCAGCGGTCGGCCGGCGCGGTCGCCGTCGGACCGGTGCTGCAGGGCCTGCGCAAGCCCGTCAACGACCTGTCGCGCGGTGCGCTGGTCCAGGACATCGTGAACACGGTCGCCATTACCGCCATCCAGGCGCAGGGCGAAGGAGACAGCCAGTGAGCAGCCCCGACGGCCAGGGCGGCACCCCGTCCCACGTCCTCGTCCTCAATTCCGGCTCGTCGTCCGTGAAGTACCAGCTGCTGGACATGGCCGTCGCTCCCGGCCCGGACGCGCGGCTCGCCTCCGGTCTCGTCGAGCGGATCGGTGAGGGCGAGGTCGCCGACCACGACGCGGCGCTGCGGATCATCGCCGACGAGCTGGACGGGCAGGGCCTCGGCCTGGACTCCCCCGAGCTGGCGGCGGTCGGCCACCGCGTGGTGCACGGCGGCACCCGCTTCACCGAGCCGACGCTGATCACCGACGAGGTCGTCGCGGCGATCGAGGAGCTGGTGCCGCTCGCCCCGCTGCACAATCCGGCGAACATCACCGGCATCAAGGTCGCCCGCGAGCTGCGTCCTGACCTGCCGCAGGTCGCGGTCTTCGACACCGCGTTCCACTCGACGATCCCCGAGTACGCAGCCCGGTACGCGATCGACACCGCGACGGCGGACGAGCACGGGATCCGGCGCTACGGCTTCCACGGCACCTCGCACGCGTTCGTCTCACGCGCCGCCGCGAAGCTGCTGGGCAAGGAGTCGTCGCAGGTCAACGTTATCGTGCTGCATCTGGGGAACGGCGCTTCGGCCTCCGCGGTGGCGGGCGGGGTCTGCGTGGACACCTCGATGGGCCTGACGCCGCTGGAGGGTCTGGTCATGGGCACCCGTTCGGGCGACGTCGACCCGGCGGTAGTCTTCCACCTGGCGCGCGTAGGTGGAATGACGGTGGACGAGATCGACACCCTGCTCAACAAACGCAGTGGCCTGCTGGGCCTCTGCGGTGACAACGACATGCGCGAGATCGGACGCCGCATGGCCGAGGGCGACGAGGCCGCCCGGCTGGCGTTCGACATCTACGTGCACCGCCTGCGCAAATACGTCGGCGCGTACACCGCTGTACTGGGCCGAGTGGACGTCATCGCCCTTCACCGCCGGGGTCGGCGAGAACTCCGCCGCGGTGCGCGAGGCGGCCCTGCGGGGCCTGAGCGCCCTCGGCATCGAGATCGACGGCGTACGCAACGCCGTCCGCGGCCACGTCGCGCGACTGATCTCCACGGACACCAGCAGCGTCGCTGTGGCCGTGGTCCCCACCGACGAGGAGCTCGAGATCGCCCGCGCCACCTACGCGTTCGCCCGACGTTGACCACGCTTCATACCCAAGACGCCCCAGGAATATTCCGGAGCGGAACAAACCCGATAGGATTGCGCCCATGCGCCGAGCAAAGATCGTTTGCACCCTGGGACCCGCCGTCGACTCCTACGACCAGCTGAAGACGCTGGCCGAGGCCGGCATGAACGTGGCCCGCTTCAACTTCAGCCACGGAACACACGCCGAGCACGAGGAGCGCTACCAGCGGGTGCGCAAGGTCGCCGAGGAGACCGGCCGCGCCATCGGCGTCCTCGCCGACCTGCAGGGCCCCAAGATCCGGCTGGCCAAGTTCGCCGACGGACCCGTCGAGCTGGTCTCGGGTGACGAGTTCACCATCACCGCGGACGAGGTCCCGGGCGACAAGACCATCTGCGGCACCACGTACAAGGGCCTGCCCGGCGATGTCAGCAAGGGCGACCCGATCCTGATCAACGACGGCAACGTCGCGCTGCGCGTCATCGAGGTCGAGGGCCCGCGCGTGCGCTGTCTCGTCGTCGAGGGCGGCGTGATCTCCGACCACAAGGGGATCAACCTTCCCGGCGCGGCCGTGAACGTCCCGGCGCTGTCCGAGAAGGACATCGAGGACCTGCGCTTCGCGCTGGCGATGGGCGTCGACATGGTCGCCCTGTCGTTCGTCCGCGACGCCTCGGACGTCAAGGACGTCCACCGCGTCATGGACGAGGAGGGCCGCCGGGTCCCCGTCATCGCCAAGGTGGAGAAGCCGCAGGCGGTCGAGAACATGGAGGCCGTCGTCATGGCCTTCGACGCGGTCATGGTCGCCCGTGGCGACCTCGCCGTGGAGTACCCGCTGGAGCGGGTGCCGGTCGTGCAGAAGCAGCTCATCGAGCTCTGCCGCCGCAACGCCAAGCCGGTGATCGTCGCGACCCAGATGATGGAGTCGATGATCACCAACTCGCGCCCGACCCGCGCCGAGGCCTCCGACGTCGCCAACGCCATCCTCGACGGCGCGGACGCGGTCATGCTCTCCGCCGAGTCCTCCGTGGGCAAGTACCCGATCGACACGGTCAAGACGATGTCCCGCATCGTCGAGGCCGCCGAGGAGGAGCTGCTCAAGCGCGGCCTGCAGCCGCTGGCGCCGGGCAAGAAGCCCCGCACCCAGGGCGGCGCCGTGGCCCGTGCCGCCGCCGAGCTGGCCGACTTCCTGGACGCCAAGACCCTGGTCGCGTTCACCCAGTCCGGCGACACCGCCCGCCGCCTGGCCCGCTACCGCGTCCCGGCCCCGGTGCTGGCATTCACCACCGACCCCTCGACGCGCAACCAGCTCGCGCTGACCTGGGGCGTCGAGACGTACGTGGTCCCGTACGTCGACAACACCGACGCCATGGTGGAGGTCGTCGACACCGAGATGCTCAAGCTCAAGGAGTACAACGCGGGTGACACCGTGATCATCACCGCCGGTTCGCCCCCCGGCGTCCCCGGCAACACCAACATGGTCCGGGTGCACCACCTGGGCGACGACCTCAGCAAGTAGTCGCACGGCCGCGCCCGCCCCGGCCCACGACGCCATCGCACAAGGCGTCGCGGGCCGGTTGCGCGGCACGGGAAACGCCGAGGGCGCCGACCCCAGTGGGGTTGGCGCCCTCGGCGTTCTTGCGGCTCCCGGACGGGCTTGTGGGGGGCTCCCCTTTACGGGTACGAACCCTCGGTGATGGTCTGGTGCAGGTTCTTGATGTGCAGCGTGCCGCCGAACTGGCCGGCCTGGCGGATCTTGACGTTGGTGAAGATCGCCAGCGGGACGTTGATCGGCGGCGGCGTGTCCGGGCTGAACGTCACCGGGATGAGGCCGAAGAGGTTGCCCTTCAGCTCCTCGGTGTACATCGTCACCGTGCCGTTCTGGATCGTCGACGTCGTGCCGGGTCCCTGCACGTGGTAGACGTGCCCGTCCGCGCTGACGATCTGGTGCAGGTCCTTGATGTCCAGCGAGCTCGCGGTGAACTTCAGGACCTTCTTCACCACGCCGCCGGCCGTCCTGACCTCGACGATGCCCTTGTAGTCCAGGCCCTTCAGCGTCAGCATGCTGGATTCCAGGTACCAGGGCTGGTCCGGCAGCGGCGCGGGGGTCTTCTCGTACGCGGCGTCGGCCAGTGCCTTGGCGTCGTGCGTCGGGCACGGGAACGGGGTCTTGCCGTCCGTAGGGCTCGGGCTCGCCGACGGCGTGGCGGTGGCGGTGGCGGACTTCGCGGGCGCCGGCTGGTCCGTCGCGTCGTCCACGGCCTTGACGGACTTCTCGGCCAGGGCGGCCGGGGAGGACGACTTCGCCGCCGGAGTCTTGGCGGGGGTCGTGCTCGGGGCCTTGGTCGGCGCCGTCGTGGGCGCGGTCGTCGGCGCCGCCGTCGTCGGCGCGGTGGTGGGCGCCGTCGTCGGGGTGGCGGTCTTGTTCAGACCGAGGACGTCCTTGATCGCGTCGCCGACACCCAGCGGGTCCCACGGGTTGACGGACTTCGTCGGGCTGGGCGTCGCCTTCGGGGCCGTGCTCGGAGCGGCGGCGGCGGGTGCGCTCTTCGGCGCGGCCTTCGCGGCGGTCGCGGGCGCGGTCGTGGGCACGGTCTTCGGCAGCGCCTTAACGGCGGTCTGCGGCTCGGCCGTGCTCGCCGACGGGCTGGGCGAGGAAGCGGGCTTGGTGCTCGGCGCGGCGCTCTCCGACGTGGAGGGCTTCGTGCTCGGCTTCGTGGTGGTGGCGTCCGGGGCGGGCGTGTCGGACTGGGTGACACACGGGCCGGGAGCGTACGGGTTCTTCGGCATCTCGTCGGCGAGCGCGAGATGCGGTGTTATACCCATGCCCATCAGTACCGCCGTGGGCATCGCGGCGATGGCTATCGCCTTGCCCGCGGGCATCTGGAGCTTGGTGAAGAGCGACTTGCGCGGCGCCGCGTGGCGCGGTGCCAATCTCGTACGGGGTCCGTCGCCGTGGGCCGGCAGAGCCTCGTCACCCCGCACTACGCCCTCCTATGGTCGTTGGTCGTCTCGTCGTCCGTGCCGGCGCCCGGCGACGTCGCGTGCTTCTCCATCTGCGGTGCGTACGCCTGCTGCTGCGGTACCGCGGCGTCATCGTCGACATACGCGCCGAGGGGCGCTTCGGGGGCCTTCTCCGGCTCGGCGGCCGCCGGAACACCGGGAGCCCAGGCAACGGCGAGCGATCCACCGATCAGAGCCAGCAGGAAGCCGATCAGGAACCCACCGAAGTTGGAAACCGGGATGGACACCAGTGCCAGCAGGATCGCGGCCACACCCGCGAAGATGCGCACGAGCGGCTGGAACCACATCGTCAGACCGAGCACCATCAGCAGGATGCCGATGACCAGCGAACCGGCGCCGGCGGTCGTGGACATCCGCACGGTGAGCTGGCCGAGCGTCATGTTCGCGTACGGGAAGTACGCGATGGGGATACCACCCAGGAGGGTCAGCAGGCCCGCCCAGAACGGCCGCTGCCACCGCCAGTTGCGGAACCCCGTGTGGGCGGTGTGGAAGGCATTTGGTTGGTGACTACGCAGCCCTGGCGACTCGGCACTCATGGAACAGCTCCCTGGGACTGGCTTTTGCGCCAAAAAAGTTGGAGGCGAGCCGGGTGCGGGGCGCCATGCCCCGCACCCGGCCTTTCAAGTGCTTAGTAGCACTCCTGCGTGCCGGCCTTGACCGACATGCTGAGGCCCTTGAGCTTGAAGGTGCCCGCGCTGGTCGCCCAGGCGGTCTGCTTCACGTCGGTCAGGGTGGCCGTACGGGCCTCCTGCGCGAAGCTGTTCACCAGGGCGGGACCGCCCTGGCCAGGCGTCGTCGCCGGGCCCTGGGCCTTGTTGGTCGAGCCTGCCGCGACACCGATGTTGATGTCCTGGAACTCGGCGTCCGCGTCGAGCTGGTTCAGGTCGATGTAGAGGTTGTCGGCCTCGACCCGCTGGTCCTTGTTTGCGCCGTTGTCGCCCTTCATACCTGCGTGCAGGTTGAGCGAGACGGGGCCGAAGCCGGGAACCGGCACGACCACGGACTGGCACATCTTGGTGATGTAGGCCTTCTTGAAGCCCGAGACGGCGACCGCCTCCGGGGCGCCCCCGCCGGAGTGGGCGTCAAGACCGCCGTACTGGACGAAGCCCTCACCGTCGAGACGCTCGGCGGAGACCTTGAAACTCTGGCCCGACACCGCGAACGACGCCGCGAGCGCGCCCTGGGCGAGCGCCACACCGATCACTGCCGTGGCAGCAACACTCGGCACCATGACAACGGCGAACCGCTTCCACTTGGTGCCGCCTCTAACGACCGACTCCATGACTTTCCTCCTGATCGGACGTACACATCCGGCCGGATATGGAGATCCGGGGCCGGGATGGGGAGAAGAGCTACGTCCTCGGGAAAGGGAGCGCCGTCACCGGAGGCCGGTCCGCGGGTATGCGGACGGCACAGTCCGATTCATCAGCGATCACCCCCGAGCGACAACCACTGGCCACGCTCTCGCGCAACCTGCTGGACAGGCCCTGCTGGGTGGGCAGAGACCCCCCTGTCCGGAAGCGCCGACACGTTCGCCGCGCGCTCCCACTCGGTGGGGACCCTCCCCCGGCTTCCGCCGAGGGTCGCCCCCAGCCGTGCCGACTGGCTGTCGGATGGTCGGGGGTACAGGACCGAGCTTGGCCGATGGTGGTCCATTCCCAGCCGCTGCACAAGAGGTCTCGTTACTAGCGAGTAACGGAAGGATGACGGGAGCGCGATCATCTAACGTCGCGATATAACGCAGCGTAGTTGCGACGAGGGTGTGAATATCCGACAAAGGAGAAGATTGCCGTACGAAGAGGTGGCGATCTTTCACCCGACGTGACAGCGACCGCACTTCATCACGATTGCGTAAAGTGCGGTCGCCGAATCACGGAATCAGCCGCGGTCAGAACAGGACGCGAGCCAGTGCTACACGCGCTGTAACCACGCGGGGGTCGTCGGTGCCGATGACGTCGAAGAGTTCCAGCAGACGCAGCCGCGCGGCGTCCCGGTCGTCACCGGCCGTACGGCGGACGGTGTCCACGAGCCGCCCGAAGGCGTCCTCGACATGTCCGCCGACGAGGTCGAGATCCGCGGCGGCCAGCTGGGCCGGCACGTCGGTCGGGTCGTCGGCCGCGGCCTTGCGGACCGCCTGCTGGTCGGCGTCCTGCACCCGCTGCAGCAGTTCGGCCTGGGCCAGGCCCAGCTTTGCCTCGGCGTTGGCCGGTTCGGTCGACAGCACGTTCCGGTACGCCTGGACGGCGCCACCCAGGTCGCCCGCGTCCAGCGCGTCGTGCGCGGCGGACAGGGCCAGCTCCTGCGGGGTGGCGGGCCGGGGCTCGGGGGCGGCGGCCGGAGCCGCGCCCGCCTCGACGGGAGTGCCGACGATGCCGAAGCGCTGCTCACCGACGGCGATCAGCTGGTCCAGCACCTCGCGGATCTGGTCGTCGGCGGCCGCGCCCTGGAAGAGTGGCATCGCCTGACCGGCGAGCACCGCGAAGACGGCCGGCACGCCCTGGGCGCCGAACTGCTGGAACAGCAGCTGGTTCGCGTAGACGTCAGCGCGCGCGAGGAGCAGGCGGCCGGCGTACTCGCCGACCAGTCGCTCCAGCGTCTCGTTGAGCTGCTTGCTCTGCTCGGCCTGTTCGGCCCAGAAGCTGATGACGACCGGGACCTCGGAGGAGCGCTGCAGTACCGCGCTCTCGAAAGTCTCCTCGGTGACGTCGATGACGAGCGGGGAGGCGGCGGAAGGGGCGGGGGCACCGGCGTCCTGCCGTTGTGCCCTGGCCTGCTCGGCCTTCGCCTTGGCCTCACCGGCCGCCTTCAGCGCGGCGAGGTCGACCACGCCGCTCATGGACATGTTCCGTGGCTGCATGAGGTCAATCCTCCCCCCTCGTCGTGAAAAAGTGTGAACGGCCCCCGGCCGCTCCGCCGGATCGCGGACAGCCGGGAGCGTTCACCGCTGTTCAAGAGTGTCCTTCTCGGCGTGGGTCCCCACCTGCGCCAGTGGTCATCGCTCTTTCGCTACGAGTCGTAGCGTAACTGCTGAATGTCCAATCCCCGCAAGCGCCAACCCCGTCGGGCGACGTGATCCCGGTCACGGTGCGGTCGCGGGCCCCTCGACGTACTGGCCGGTATGGTCCCAGCCATGCACAACGGCACTTCAGCGAAGAGGACCGGCCGCCCCCGCAGCGCCGACGCCGACCACGCGATCCTGGAAGCCACCCGGGCCGCCCTGGTCGAACTGGGTTGGGGCAAGCTGACGATGGGCGACGTCGCCACCCGGGCCGGTGTCGCCAAGACCACCCTCTACCGGCGCTGGGCGGGCAAGAACGAGCTGGTCGTCGATGCCGTCGCGGTGCTCTTCGACGAACTGGAGCTGCCCGACCGCGGAAGCCTCCAGGCCGACATCGAGGACGTGGTGCTGCAGTTCGCGGCGCTGCTGGCGCTGCCCGAGGCCAGGACGGCCCTGATGGCCGTCGTCGCCGAGTCCACCCACGACGACGCCCTGCGGCTGCGGATCCGCGAGGCCATCGTCGACCGCCAGAAGCGCCTCGTGGTCCTCGGCCGCCGCCGCGCCCAGGACCGCGGCGAACTCCCCCCGGACGAGCCCTCGCAAGGCCCCGACGGCACCGACGCCGCCACCCAGATCGACCTCATCTTCGACGTCATCGCCGGCGCGGTGGTCCACCGCACCCTCGTCAGCGGCGAACCGGTGGACCCCACCTGGGCCCGGACCTTCACCACCCTGCTCCTGGGCGGCCTGGCAGCCATCCGCTGACCGGCGACCACCCCGCCGGGACAACGAATGCGGGGCTGCTCGTCGGATCGACGAGCAGCCCCGCACGGCGAGGCCGGAGGCCGCACCCCGTAGCTGTTCCGGGGCGTGGCTCTCAGGAACGCGTCAGTCCCGGCCGGTGGATCGCCCCGGCGAGGCGCGCCGCCGAGGAGCGGTGCGCCGCCGAGGAGCGGTGCGCCGTCTCGGCACGTACCGGACCGACGGCGTCCGGTGCGGTGGGACCCAGATGCCCCGCCGCACCGGACGCCCCGGTCACTCCGTCCGCAACGTCGTCAGAAACCGGACGTCATCGACGTGGAACTCGCCGAATCCGAAGTGCTCGCCCAGCGCCTCGTACCGGTCGTACTGGGCCTGGCTGATCGGCACCCAGTACTCGCACATGGCCCGCAGGAAGAGCCTGAACCCGAGATCCGGGCTGACCTGGGTGACCACCATGTCCAGCGCGGAGACCAGGCCGGCGACCTCCCGGTAGGTGCGGCCCATCGCTGCGGCCCTCAGCGCGGGCCCCGCCAGGAGGAGTTCGTCCAGGACCGCGCCGGCACGAGTGTCCGGGGCCGGCTTCGGCGTGACGCTCCGGTAGGCGGGGTCGTTGGCGCGGAGTTGCTCGACACAGACTTCCGCGACCTCGCTCAGCCAGTGCCGGCCGTCGACCTCGAGACGCTCCAGGTCATGCTGGCGGCCGGTCGCTCCCTGCCACACAGCGGTGACAGCCCAGGCCGGCAGGGATGACGTGAGCAGCCGTGTCGCGTCCTCCAGGATGGCCCGTGCGGCCATCCCGTCGGCGCGTGCGGCAACGGAGGCAACGGCCTCGCGAGCGGTCACTTCGAGGACCCATCGTTCGTCGAACCGCTTCGAGAGCTCGGAGAGCCCGAAGTCCCAGTCGGAGTACGCCTCAGTCACTGTTCGGCTCCTCCCTTATCCGGCGGCATAGGACGTGGCGACGATGTACCCCCCGGGCTTATGCCCGCGCATCACCTGCAGTTTGATGACGTATTGGTTGCCTGCCGGCCGAGCGGCCGCATTCTTTACGTAAGCGGTACCGAGCGATTCCACTTTACCGTAAACGCCCCGAATCTCCAGCAGGGATCCGTCATTTTTGGCAACCCAGTTCGTCAGTTTCTTGACGTTCTTCTGCAGTTTGAGGAATTCCTGCATCCCGTAGTCGACGACGGATTGGGCAAGTTCCGCATCCGTGTACACGGTGTTGATGCCCTTTTTGTCGACCAACTTGATGAGGTCCTCGGGGCTGGGGCTGACATGCTCGGACAGCGTGTGAGCGACATCCGGGAACTTCGCCTCGTCAGCGATCAGGTTCGTGCAGTTGTGCACGAGAAGGTCCTGAGGCCGAGCGCCGCCGGTGCGCGCGTAGAAGGTGTGCGGACCGTCAACAGTCAGGTCGTAGACCGTACGTGACGCGATGCCGTCCCGGTCGCGCACACCACTGACGGCCCGTATGGAACCGTCCGAGGCCCGCAGCAGATCGCCGGCGCGCAGGTCCGAGGCGAAGGTCCAGCCGCGCTGGATGACGTAGATCCGGTGCCCCGCGGTGCTGGTGAGCCAGCCCCCCTTGGTCAGGGCGATGTCCATCAGACGCTCGGTGTGGTGGGCGAAGGTCGCCGTGACCGGCTCCGCTCGCAGTTCGCCGGTGTCCGGATCGGTCGACCGCAGCAGATCGCCCGCCCTGACTTCCCTGATCGGACGGTGGGATCCGTCGGCCATGAGTACCTGTGTACCGCCGGGGAAGCTGTTTCTGGTGCACGCCGCGAACGCTTCCTCGACGAGGTTCACCTCTACCTCGATGGCGGCTATCGCCTTGGCATCGAGGTTGAGCGCCTTGAGCGCCTTGAACGCGTCGCCGATACCGATGCCCGTGCGCATCGCCGCGTCCAGGGAGCGCAGCAAGTCGGCAGCTCGGACGAATGCGGCATCCGGTATGAACCAGGAGGCCGCCCAGGCGCAACTCGCGACACTGCCCTTCGAGCATTCGATGAAGTCGCTCGTGAAGCCCTCCCACACAGCCTTCAGGACGGCCTTGTCCACCGTCGAGACGATCTCCCAATTGCTGAAGTGCTTGTTGACGAACCTGGTCTGCGGCGGCGTCGTCCGGACACCGAGCCAGGTGATGGATTCCACCGGGCACGTGGCTCGGCTGACATCGGTCCCCGCATCCGGGTCGCGGCAGACGTAGAATTCGACGGTCACGGTGAAGTAGAGCTTGTACTGCACATCACAACCGCCGAAGCCCACACCGATCACGCAGTCGTTCTGCGGTGCCGGTTCCTCCAGGTACGTGATTTTCTGCTCGGTGAACATCCGTCCGACACCGGTGGCGCCCCCGGTGGTCAACGTGTTCTGCGCCTGGGCGGTCTCGGTACGGGTCGCGGCCTGCTGTGCTTCCTCGGCGAGCTCTCGCGCGTGCTCGGCCGAGGCTTCCGCGGTGGTGGCGTCGGCCTCGGCCTGGGTGGCGATACCGCGTGCCGTGCTCGCATCACCCTCGGCTGCGGTGGCAGCTCCCCTGGCGGACGCGGCGTCTCGTTCGGCATCGGTCGCCGCGCTCCGCGCTTGGCTCGCGTAGCCGCCCGCGGTGTCGGATGCGGCCGAAGCGGCGGCCGCGTCGTCAGTGGCTTGCTGGTTGTAGGCTACGGTGTGGGTTTCAGCCGTGACAGCGGCGTTCGCGGCGGTCGCGGCCTCTGCCGCCGAGCCACGTGCCTGGGTCAGTGACGCTGCCGCCCTCACGGCGGAACTCGCCGCTTCCGCCGCCGCGGTGGCGGCGGCCTTGTCATCGGCCGTAGCGGCGGCTGCCAGGGCAGCGGCCTCGGTAGCGGCCTTCGCCGCCTGATCGGCCTTGGCCTTGGCCAGGGCCTCCTGCTGCTGTGCGGTCGTCTTGGCCGCCTGCCCGACCAGCACGGCCAGACCGGCGGAGGCGTCGGTCTCCTTGTAGGGAGAGCCGAGCTCGATGGCGTCGTTGGCCGGATTGATGACCTGGGCCGCGGAGTCACGGGCGGCCAGGGCCGCTTGTGACGACGCGTAAGCGAATCCGGCGGTCCGAACCGCATCCGCTGTGGCAGCGGTGGCCTCCGCGTGGGCGATGGCAGCGTCGGCCTTGGCCGTGATCGCCAGCGATTTTGCGGTGTCCGCGTAGATCTTCGCCAGACGTACGTTCTCAGCCGCGGCGGCGGACGCCGTGATGGCATCTGCCGCGGCCGCGTGGGCCTTCGTCACTGCGGCGTTGGTGATCGCCACGTCGCGCTGGGCACCGTCCGAGGCGGCCTTGGCACGCGCCGCGGCGGCGGTGGCGCGGGTGGCCGCCTGACGGGCGTTGGACGCCGCCGTCGTGGCATCGGTAGCCGCCGTTCGGGCACCCGCAGCGGCCGTAGTGGCATCATTGGCGGCCGTCCGGGCGGCGGTAGCGGCTGTCCGAGCCCCGGCAGCAGCATCGGTACCCTCCATCGCGTAGGCATAGGCCTCAGCGGCGTCCGCCTTCGCGCCGGACGTGTCCTGGGTACGCTCAGCGCTCAGGGCGTTATCGCGTGCTGTTGACGCTTTACCCTCGGCTGCCGCTGCCGCGTTCATCTGCGTGGTGGCGGTTGCGCCTGCGGTCTGTGCGGCGCTCAGGGCGTTGGCAGCGGCGGTCCGCTGGGACTGTGCCACCTGCTCGGCCGCGCCGGCCTTGGCCCGCTCGCTCTCAGCCAGCTCCTTCTGCGCCTTGGCCGTGTTGCGCTCGGCCTCGGCTGTCAGTCGCTTGGCGTGCGCGTCCGCGGCCGCGTTCTTGGCGGTGGTTTCAGCGGCTTCCGCCTTGGCCTGGGCGGCCTTGGCCTTCGTGGCGTTGGCGGCGGCCTTCGCCGCTTGCAGGGCGGCGCCGTCTGCGGCGGCCTTGGCCTGGGCTGCGGCCTCCTGCGCTGCGACGCGACGGAACTCCGCCTTGGTGGCGTGTGCCTGCGTCTGTGCCAGGGAGTTGAGGGCCTTGCTGTCGTTGGCCGAAGCCCGCGCGGCGTTCGCGGCGGTCTCCGTTGCCTTGGCAGCGGCCAGCGCTCCGGCGGCGGCGGCCTTGGTGACCTGCGCGGCCTGCTGCGCGTACATCAGACCACGGCCCCGTGGCAGCCCGGCCGTGTCCGAGATGGCGTAGGACGCGGTCTGCGCCGCGGTGACCTTGTCCGCCTGTACCTTGGCCGACTGCGCGGCCCGCGCGGCGACGTATACGCGGCCCAGGGCCCGCGCCTGGGCTTGGGCGATATTGACCTTGGCTTGCGCGAAGGCCGCGGCCGAGGGGTAGTCGCCGGCGCTCGTGGGCTGCTTGAGCCAGTAGGCCTGCCACTCGGTCAGAAGGCCGGCGATCAGCGACTGGCCGACCGACTCGCCCATGGCCTGGGCGGCCACGCCCAGATCGGAGGTGGCCTGCGAGTAGGCGCCAAGGATCGTGTCCCGCTGGATGCTCTGACCGGCCTGCTCGGCCTGCCATTCGAGAGAGGCCGTCTCCACCTCCGCCCCCAGCACCCCGTTCGGGTCCAGGGGATTGTGACTCGTGCACGACGCGAACCGGGCCTTCAGGGCCTCGACGTCGGTGCGAAACTCCATCGAGTCGCTGGCGGGCGCGGAGTCGGGAAATCCACCGCTCTGGTAGAACATCCGGGCGTCGTCGGCGTAGACATTCCCGAAATTACCGCCGGCGTTGGACATGCTGTCGTAGAACGTGCGATAGGGCGCGGTTCCCGGCGCATAGCGGGATTCGACTGCCGTCCTGATGGTTTCCCAGGTTCCGGCGCCGGCTCTCGGGGCCAGATCTTCATTGAAGTACCCGGTCCAGTGGTACGCGCCGCCGAAAATCCACTTCGGCAGTCCGATCTTTTCGAAAATATCAAGGTTGACCGGCGCCATCCAGAAACTGTCGCCTGTATAGGTCGGCAGCCGGAATGGTGTCAGCGAATCCTTCCAGGCCCAGGACCGGAGGGAGATTTCCTCCCCCTTTGCCGTGTGCACCGTAGCGTCTTTGACGGACGCCACGCCCAGTGGGGCATCGTCCCCCTGCACCACCGCTTGGAGAAGTTCGGCGTCGGATCCCCGCAGCCCGGTACGGGCCACCGCCCTGGCCTCCGTACCCCCGACGCGGGTGACGTATCCGAGTCGGCACTGGGCCTCACGGACCTGCGCGGCGTGCGCCGCGTCGAAGGCAGTGGCGGATTGCGTGAGGGCGGAACCCGGTTGGGCCGGCAGGGCCTGTGCTGGGGTGCCGGTGACGATGACCGCGGTCGCGGTGGCGAGGGCGGTGGTCGCGAGCAACCGCGACCACGCTCCTGATGACCGGCGGGCGGGGGGTGGAGCGGCGGTTTTCATGGGCGGGGCAGACCGATCTGTTCGGTGCGGTGCCACGAGCCTTGGAAGACGGGCTCTGCGGCGATCCGAAAGTGGTACGGAGACGGGAAGTTCTGCGGACGAACCCGGCAGGCCGTCAGAACCAGACCCTGCGGTCGGCGAAAGACGGCGAGCGGCCCGGCGGGGACGAAAGGAAGCGGGGCCGGGCACGTGGGGTCAGAACAGGGTGTTGAACGCCTGCCAGCCACCGGTGCCGATCTGCACCCGGGTGGCAAACGGTGTGGCGGCCACACCGGTGCCCTTGAACAGCCACAGCGCGCCCGCCGTGTCGGAGGCGATCAGGTCGGCTTTGCCGTCTCCGTCGTTGTCGCCCGTGGAGACCACCGCGTTGTAGATGTTCCAGCCGGTCCCGGCAACGATGCGCGGCAGCTGGACCATCGCATCGACCACGCCGGTCCCAGTACCGGGATAGAGGTACAACGTTCCGCCAGTGGTCCGCACGATCAGATCGATCTTGCCGTCCCCGGTGAAATCTCCCCGGCTCACGATGCGGTCCATACTGTCGAAGCCGGTCCCGGCCCTGACCCGGCCACCCAACACCCCGTTGGCCTGGCCCGGATAGAGCCACAGAACGCCCGCGGTGTCACGAGCGAGCAGGCCGGGGTACGGACCCCCACCGAGTTTGCCCGCAGTCACCAGCAGGTTGTACATGTCCCAGCCGCCGCCGATGACCTTGGTCTCCGCGCCTCGCTCGGCGGTGTAGTAGAGCGTCCCGCCCATCCGGTAGTACAGGTCGACGCCGGCCCCGTTGTCGGAGATTTCGTTCTGCACCATCGCGGTGGCATCAGCGAATCCGCCACCCAGATCCACCGCCTGCCGCACACCACCGGTGCCAAGGGGCTCATAGTCGTACAGGTGGCCGTCAGCTTTCCGGCCGAACAAGGGCAACACCGGGACACCCGCGGTCGCGGCCGGCCCGGCAGCCTGTGCGGATCCCCGGACGGCAGCCGGCGACGACGCCGACGCCGTGACCGTCAGCACGAGCACGGCGGCCGTAGCGAGACCGGCAGCACGCATCACCGCCCGGCTCATCGGGCGTATAAAGGAATTGAGCATGCGGACGAACGTCCTCACCAACGACACGAGCGCGAACACGCGCGCAGGCGCAGGCGTGACGAAACCGCCCGGCCACCCCCCACGGATGAACACACGCCAGGTCCACGACCATGGCCAACGCACTCTATGGACACACGTGTTCGTTTGTGAAGACCATGTGACGGCGCCTTGTGACCACGAGGACCCCTAGGCCGTGTCTGACACATACCGGCGTCCGCCCGGAGGGCGGGGCCCGGGGCGTCTGGTGCGTGCGATCGCACGGCGGAGGGTCGCCCCTGTACTGGACGTACCGGGGCGGGCCCGACAACTGGGGGCCCCTCCCAGCGGTAGCTGGGGGAGAGCGCGCGTGCCAGGCGTCCCGGGCCAGGCGGGATGTGTCAGACACGGCCTAAGCCCCGGTTCGGACCTGTCGCGCGGCCTACACCTGGTAGCGGTCCGCCGCGAAGAGGCGGAGGTTCTCGGCGATCCAGTCGGAGGTGCGGCGCAGGCCCTCCTGCAAGGAGACCCGCGGCTCCCAGCCCGCCCAATCGCGTGCGCGAGAATTGTCCGAAAGCAGCCGTAGGACTTCGCTGCCCGACGGGCGGAGGCGGGCCGGGTCGACCACGATCCCGGCTTCGCGGCCGGAGGCGGCGATCAGGGAGCGGGCGAGGTCGCCGATGGAGACCTCGCGGCCGGTGCCGAGGTTGACCACCTCGCCGAGCGCGCGGTCGCAGCCGGCCAGGGCCAGGAAGCCGGCGGCGGTGTCGGTGGCGTAGGTGAAGTCGCGGGTCGGCTCGAGGGATCCGAGGCGGATCTCACGGGCGCCGGAGTGCAGTTGGGCGAGGATCGCCGGGATGACGGCCCGCGCGGACTGCCGGGGGCCGTAGGTGTTGAAGGGCCGGACGACGGTGACGGGCAGCTCGAAGGCGTGGAAGTACGACAGCGCCGTCATATCCGCGCCGATCTTCGAGGCGGAGTACGGGGACTGCGGCTGCAGCGGATGGCTCTCGCTGATCGGCACGGTGAGCGCGCTGCCGTAGACCTCGCTGGTGGAGGTGTGGACGAGACGGCGCACCCCGTGGCGCAGGCAGGCGCCCGCCACGTTCTGGGTGCCGGCCACGTTCGTCTGCACGTACGCCTCGGGGGCCTGGTAGCTGTACGGGATACCGATCAGGGCCGCGAGGTGGAAGACGGTGTCGCAGCCGTCGACGGCGTCCATGACGCGGCCCGCGTCGCGCACGTCGCCCGCGAGCATCTCGACGGGGCTGTCCGGCCGCAGGTAGCGGGCGAGGTGGCCGCGCTCGCCGTAGGGCTTGTAGTGCACCAGGGCGCGGACGTTCGCGCCGCGCTCGACCAGGAGGTCGACGAGGGTGCTGCCGATGAAGCCCTCGGCGCCGGTCACCAGCACGGTGCGGCCGGTCCAGTCGGTGGGATGGGTCAGTGGGGTGGTCATGCGGCGTTCCTCAGTTCCAGGGTCTTGGCGGCGAGCAGGTCGGCCGCGCGGGCGTGGGTGCCGGGGTCGGCGGCGCCGCTCATCGCGGCGAGCCGGCGGGGATCCCGGAGCAGCGGCTCGACGAGCGCGGCCAGCCGGTCGGCGGTCGCGTCGGCGTCGGGGAGCAGCACGGCGGCCCCGGCGTCGGACAGGACGCGGGCGTTGTGTGTCTGGTGGTCGCCGGGCGCGTGCGGGTACGGGACGAGCACGGCGGGCACGCCGGTCGTGGCGAGTTCGGCGATGGTGGCCGATCCGGCCCGGCAGATCACCAGGTCGGCGGCCGCGTAGGCGAGGTCCATCCGGTCCAGGTACGCGACGGCCTCGGCGACCGCGCTCCCGGCCAGCCGGGTCCTGGTCTCCGCGAGCGCGGCGGGGCCGGTCTTGACGAGCAGCCGCACGTCGTCCCGGTCCCGCCAGCGCGCCGCGAGTCCGACGGCCGCCTCGGTCAGCCGGGCGGCGCCCAGGCTGCCGCCGTTGACGAGGATCAGCCGGGCGCCCGCCGGCACGCCCAGTTCTGCGCGGGCCCCGCCCCGCAGGGCGGCCCGGTCCAAGGTGGCCAGCGGCCCGGACAGCGGCATGCCGACGGTGTCCGCGCTGATGCCCGACGGAAGGTGCGCGCGGCTGCGGTCGAAGGCCAGCGCGACGTGCGGGGTGAGCCGGGCGGCGAACCGGTTGGCGCGGCCCGGCACCGCGTTGGACTCGTGGACCAGGCTCGGCAGCCCGGCCAGCCGCGCCCCGAGGATCACCGGCGCGCTCGGGTAGCCGCCCATCCCCACCGCGACCTGCGCGCCCTGCTCGCGCAGGATGGTCCGGCAGTGCGCCGCCGAACGCAGCAGCGCGGCGGGCAGCAGGTAGCGGCGGGCGCCGAGCGACCGGTCGAACGGGATCATGTCGACGGTGTGCAGCCGGTAGCCGGCTTCCGGGATCAGCCGGGTCTCCAGCCCGCGTTCGGTGCCGACGAAGGTGACGACCGCCCGTGGATCGGCCCGGCGCAGAGCGTCGGCGAGCGCCAGCCCGGGATAGATGTGACCGCCGGTGCCGCCCGCCCCGATGACCACCGACAAGGGTGTGTGTTCTGAGGTCCGCATGGCCGCAACGCTGACGGGACGCTCTAAGAGGGTTCTAAGAGTCCGGTTTGGGACCCTTGGGCCCATGGACACTGCGCAACCGCCCGCCCGCATCCTCGTCGTGGACGACGAACCCGAGGTACGCGCCGCCGTCGAGGACGGCCTCACCGTCGAGGGGTACGCGGTGCGCGGGGCCGCCGACGGGCTCGCCGCCCTGTCGGAGGTGGCGGCCTGGCACCCGGACGCGATCGTGCTGGACGTGATGATGCCGGTGCTCGACGGCCTGGCGGTGTGCCGGCGGCTGCGCGGGCTGGGCGACCGTACGCCCGTCCTCGTCCTCACGGCGCTCGACTCGGTGAGCGAACGGGTCGACGGACTGGACGCGGGCGCCGACGACTACCTCGTCAAGCCCTTCGCGCTGGACGAACTGCTGGCCCGGCTGCGGGCGTTGCTGCGTCGGGCCGCGTCGGGGGCCGACGAGGAACCGGAGCTGTCGTACGCGGATCTGGTCGTCCAGCCGCTCACCCGCACCGGCAACAGGGGCGGTCGCCCGCTGGAGTTCAGCCGCACCGAGTTCGCGCTGCTGGAGCTGCTGATGCGCAACCCCGGTCAGGCGCTGCCGCGCGAGGTGATCCTGGAGCGGGTCTGGGGCCATGACTTCGGCCCGGACTCCAACTCGCTGGCCGTCTACGTCGGCTATCTGCGGCGGAAGCTGGAGGCGGCCGGCGAGCCGCGGCTGGTGCAGACCGTGCACGGCGTCGGCTACCGGCTGGACCTGGGGTGACGGGCACCCGTGGGATGGCGCGCTGGCGCCGGCACCGGCCGCTGCGCACCCGGTTGGCGGTGGCGGCAACCGCCGCCGTCGCGCTGGTCGCGGTCGGGGTCTGCGCGGCGGCGTTCTTCGTCATCCGCTACGAGCTCGTCCACCAACTGGACTTGCATCTCACCCAGTCGGCAACGCTCGTCAAGCAGCAGCACCGCGGCGAGGGACCGCAGGTGGTGGCCGGGGAGTGCGTGTACCTGTCGGCGCCCCGCCTGCTCGCAGATCGTCCCGGCGGACCCGGCATCAGATCCCCGCGAGCCGTACCGGCTGCCGGTCTCCGCGCCGGTGCGGGAGGTCGCGGCGGGCGACCGTGCGGCGTACTTCAGCAACGTCACGCTCTCCGGGCATCCGGCGCGGATGTTCACCAGCCGCTTCGGCAGCGGTCGGGCGCTGCAGGTGGCGGTGCGGTCGGACACCGTCGAGCAGGGGGTGCGGCAGGCCGCCCGGCTGCTGGCGGGGGTCGGCGGGACGGGGGTGCTGCTCGCCGCGGTCCTCGGCTACTGGGTCTCCCGGACGGGACTGGCGCCGGTCGCCCGGCTGACGGCCACGGCGGAACGCATCGCCGCCACCCGGGACGCCCGGCACCGGATCGACATGCCGGCCGGGTCCGCCCGCCGCGAGGACGAGGTCACCCGGCTCGCCACCGCGTTCAACACCATGCTCGGCGAGCTGGAGCAGTCCGTGACGGCGCAGCGCCGGCTGGTCGCGGACGCTTCGCACGAGCTGCGCACCCCGCTCACCGCGCTGCGCACCAACGCCGATCTGCTGGCCCGCGGCGACCGGCTGACCGGCGCCCAGCGGGACCGCGCCTCCGGCGCTCTGCAGCGGCAGCTGCGCGAGGTCACCCAGCTCGTCAACGACCTGATCGAGCTGGCGCGGGACGAGGAACCGTTGCCGCTGGTCGAGGACGTGAGCCTCGCCGACCTGGCGGCCCACGCCGTACGAAGCGCCCGCGGCCACTGGCCCGACGTCCCCTTCACCCTGACCGTGGACCCGGGCGCCGCTCCGGCACACGTCCCGGGCGTCCCGGCCCGGTTCAGCCGGCTGCTGACCAACCTCCTGGACAACGCGGCCAAGTTCAGCCCATCGGGGGCACCGGTCGAGGTCGCCCTCACCCGGTCGGGCTCCGGCTCCGTGCAAGGAGCGGAGCTGACGGTCCGCGACCACGGGCCGGGGATCTCGCCGCAGGACGCCCCCTACGTTTTCGACCGCTTCTACCGCGCGGACTCCGCCCGCGCGCTCCCCGGCTCCGGCCTGGGCCTCGCCATGGCCCGGCAGATCGCCCACGCGCACGGCGCCACGATCACGGCGGAGCCGGCACCGGGAGGCGGCGCCCTGTTCCGGGTGGGCTTCGAGCGACCGCCGGGCCCAAAGGGGCGTTAGGCCGGGTCTTCACATCCTCGTCTGGCCGACGGATCGGCCCTATGCCTCCTCCGGCTCCTCCGCGAACGCGTCGAACTCCCCCGCCTTGACGCCCTTCACGAACGCCTCCCACTTCGCGGGACTGGTGACGGCCACGATCTCCGGCTCGTCCGTCTCACGGATGTAGATCATCCCGTCGTCCCCGACGGTCGCCTCAAGTGCCACGGCCTGCGCCTTCCGATGGTGCGATCACTGCGCTACGTGCGCCATCGTCACCCGCCCGCCGGGCCCCACGCAACGCCGCCCGGCCGTCGCGCGCTCAGGAGTCGGTGTCCTTGGGGTGCCGGGTCGCGGCATAGGCCAGGCCGGGGTCGGCCAGGATGCGGGCGGTGGCGCGCCACTCGACTATGGCCCGATGCGGATTCCGAAGTCGACCGACGAGCAGCGGTCAGAAGCGGGCCGGCTCGGTGTACGTGCCCCATTCCTCGCGGAGGACGCCGCAGATCTCGCCGAGGGTGGCTTCGGCGCGGGCTGCTTCGAGCATCGGGGCGATCATGTTCGAGCCGTCGCGGGCCGCGGCCAGCATGGCGGCGAGGGCGGCCTGGACGGCGCTGTCGTCGCGGGCCGCCTTGCGGGCGGCCAGGACGCGGACCTGCTCGCGCTCGACCTCGTGGCTGACGCGCAGGATCTCCAGGTCGCCGGTGACCGAGCCGTGGTGGCAGTTGACGCCGACGACGCGCTTCTCGCCCTTCTCCAGGGCGCGCTGGTACTGGAAGGCCGACTCGGCGGTCTCCCCGGTGAAGTAGCCGTCCTCGATACCGCGCAGGATGCCGCTGGTGATGGGGCCGACGGAGTGCTTCCCGCTGGGGACAGCCTTCGCGCCGAGCGCCCTGATCTTGTCGAAGATCTTCTCGGCGTCGGCCTCGATGCGGTCGGTGAGGGCCTCGACGTACCAGGAGCCGCCGAGCGGGTCGGCGACGTTCGCGACGCCCGTCTCCTCCATCAGGACCTGCTGGGTACGCAGCGCGATCTCCGCGGCCTGCTCGCTCGGCAGCGCGAGGGTCTCGTCGAGCGCGTTGGTGTGCAGCGAGTTCGTGCCGCCCAGGACGGCGGCCAGCGCCTCCACGGCGGTGCGTACGACGTTGTTGTACGGCTGCTGCGCGGTGAGCGAGACGCCGGCCGTCTGGGTGTGGAACCGCAGCCACTGCGCCTTGTCGGTCTTCGCGCCGTACTCGTCGCGCATCCAGCGCGCCCAGATGCGGCGGGCGGCGCGGAACTTCGCGATCTCCTCGAAGAAGTCGAGGTGCGCGTCGAAGAAGAACGAGAGTCCGGGGGCGAACGCGTCGACGTCCATGCCGCGTGACAGCCCCAGCTCCACGTACCCGAACCCGTCGGCCAGGGTGTACGCGAGCTCCTGCGCGGCCGTGGCTCCGGCCTCGCGAATGTGGTAGCCGGAGACGGAGAGCGGCTTGTACGCGGGGATGCCCGTCGCGCAGTGCTCCATGAGGTCGCCGATGAGGCGCAGATGGGGCTCCGGCGCGAAGAGCCACTCCTTCTGCGCGATGTACTCCTTGAAGATGTCGGTCTGCAGCGTGCCGTTGAGCAGGGCCGGGTCGACGCCCTGCCGCTCGGCGGCGACCAGGTACATGCAGAAGACCGGGACGGCCGGGCCGGAGATCGTCATCGAGGTGGTGACGTCGCCGAGCGGGATGCCCGCGAAGAGCACCTCCATGTCGGCGGCCGAGTCGATGGCGACACCGCAGTGCCCGACCTCGCCCAGCGCCATGCCGTCGTCGGAGTCGCGGCCCATCAGGGTCGGCATGTCGAAGGCGACGGAGAGGCCGCCGCCGCCCGCCTCCAGGATCATCTTGTAGCGCTCGTTCGTCTGCTCGGCGTTGCCGAAGCCGGCGAACTGCCGGATCGTCCACGTACGCCCCCGGTAGCCGGTCGGGTGCAGACCGCGGGTGAACGGATACTCGCCGGGCCAGCCGATCCGCTCGAAGCCGTCCACGGCATCGCCGGGGGCGGGCCCGTAGACGGGCTCGACCGGATCCCCGGAGAGCGTGGTGAAGTCCGCGTCCCGCTTACGAGCCGCGTCGTACCGGGCCTGCCAGCGCTGGCGGCCCTCTTCGATGCCTTCGGCGTCCATACCCTCGAATTTACTAGGACGTCCTAGTAAATGTCGATGGCAAACCGCCCATCCCTTGCGGGGAGGGCGGTGCGATGCGTCACGTGCAATGTGTCACACGGTGTGCGTCAGGCCTTGGCGGGCTCGCCGTTCGCGGCGACGACCAGCGGGGCCACCTCGCGGGTCACGTTGCGCTCGACGAAGAAAGCCGCGGTGGGTATCGTCCCCGCCAGCAGCACCCAGGCCAGCTTGCCCATCGGCCACTTCGCCTTGGAGCCCAGGTCGAAGGCGAAAACGAGGTAGACCACGTAGAGCCAGCCGTGGGCGAACCCGACGCCGGTGACGAAACTGGCCGCCCCGTCCATGTCGAGGAGGTACTTGGCGATCACGCCCAGGGTGAGCAGGACCAGCAGGACGCCGGTCACATAGGCCATCACGCGGTAGCGGGTCAGCGTCCCTTGTTTCATGGCAACGAGCGTAACCGGTGCCCTGCGCCGTCTTCACCGGGCCCGGTCTCAGCGCCCGTCCTCGAAGTCGCCCGCCGCTATCCGCAGTGGGCGGAGCGACGCGAAGAGCTCCTCGCACTCCTCGGCGTCGTAGACGCCGAGGCCGAAGTCCATCGCCATCAGGTCACGGGTGGCCGCGTCGACCACCTCGCGGCCCTTGTCGGTGATGGAGGCGAGGGTGCCGCGGCCGTCGTTCGGGTTGGGGCGCTTGGCGACCAGGCCGGAGCCGACGAGGCGGTCCACGGTGTTGGTCACCGACGTGGGATGCACCATCAGCCGCTCGCCGATCTTCGACATCGGCAGTTCCCCCGCCTTGCTGAACGTGAGCAGCACCAGCGCCTCGTACCGGGCGAAGGTCAGCCCGTACGGCTTGACGACGGCGTCCACCTGGCCCAGCAGGATCTGCTGGGCGCGCATGATCGAGGTGATGGCGCCCATCGACGGAACGCGTCCCCAGCGCTGGGTCCACAGCTCGTCGGCGCGGGCGATGGGGTCGAAGGGCAGGCTCAGGGGCTTCGGCACGCCGCTGAGCCTACCCGTCGGTCACATAGTGGGAAGGGCTGTCTCGTCCATCGGAACCCGGCCCCCGGGGGGCCGGATTCGGTGACGGGTCAGGACAGGGCGCTCAGCTTCGCCCACGCCGCGGAGTCGAGGTTCCACTCGCCGTAGCCGTTGCCCTTGTCGACGGTGGCGCGGGTCGAACCGGTGACCTCGACGATGTCACCGCGGACGGCCTTGTCGAAGAACCACTTGGCGTCGGCGTCCGACATCCCGACGCAGCCGTGGCTGGTGTTCTCCTTGCCCATCTTGGCGTCGTTCCACGGAGCCGCGTGGACGAAGGTGCCCGACGTCGTCAGGTGCACCGCCATCTTGACGTCCTTGTCGTAGAAGTCCGCGGCGTCCTTGTTGGTGGCGATGCCGACCGACGAGGACGTCATGTGGATCGTCGACTCCTTGCTGATCACGGTCATGCGCCCGTTCCAGGTCGGGAAGTCGGGCTTGCCCGCCGAGATGTTGATGACCTTCACGGTCTGGCCGTCCTCGGTCACCGTCATCTTCTTGGCCTTGATGTCGACCTTGGAGACCCGGGCGGTGCCGATGGTGAAGGTGGAGGTGACGTCGCGGCGCAGGTAGCGGCCGCTGCCGGTGTCGAGGCCGCTGAGCTTGGCCGTCATCGTGACCTTGGTGCCCTTGGTCCAGTACGAGGTGGGGCGCCAGTCGACGCGCTGGGTGCCGGTCAGCGGGTCGGTGATCCAGCCCCAGCTGCCCTGCACGGCGGGCGTCGTCGTCACGGACAACTGCTTCTCGACGGCCGCGCGGTTGGTGACCGGCTTGTCGAAGGCGATGGAGACGGGCTGGCCTACGCCGACCACCGCGTTGCCCAGGGGGGTGACGGTGACGCCGTTGGTCTTGGCCGCGGCCAGCGTGGTGAAGGTGCTGGTCTGCTCCTTCTGCGCGCCGGACTTGTCGGCCGCGGTGACCTTGACGGTGTAGGCGGTGCCGGGGGTCATCGTGCGGTCGGACTGCCAGCTGTGCTTGGCGGGGTCCAGCTTGCCGGTGACCTCGACGGGCTCGACGCCGTCAGTGCTCTTGGCCGCGGCGGTCACGGTCACCGTGCCGATGGTGCCTTCGGCCAGGGACACCTTCACGGGGCTGGCGGGGTCCACCCCCGTCTTGCCGTTGGCGGGCGAGAAGGTGACCGGGACGGCTGTCGGGGTGCCCTTGTCGCCGCCCTTGCCGTCGCTGCCTCCCTTGGCGCCGGCGTCACCGCCACCACCACCGCAGGCGGTCAGGACGACGGCCAGCAGGGCCGGTACGGCCAGGGCACGTATACGGGTGAAGGAAGTGCGGGACGTACGTATGGGTGTCACGGGAAATGTCCTCATCAGCAGCGGTCAGAAGAAGTCGGGACGGCGTAGTGCGTCGGCGGGAACTGCGTGTCGGGCGGCTGGTCCCCCGTGGTCCCGCCTCCGGCGGTCGGGTCCGCGCCGGCCGGGTAGCCGCCGGCGAATCCGGTGGAGGGAGAAGTGGTGGGGGTGGCGGGGGCGGCACGGGAGGGAGCGAGCCTGTCGAGGGACCGCGTCATGCACACCACCGGAGTCCCGTCGGAGTAAGGCGTGTTCAGGCCGGCGATCACCGGCGTGACGACCTGCAGCAGTGACATGTACCGGCCCTTAACGGCGAGCCAGACCTGGCTCTGCCAGCCGTCCCGCTTCGTCACCCCGTAGACGCGGAGCACGGCTTGCGTGGCCACTCCCTCCTCCTTCCCCGAACGATAAGAAGAGACGAGTCCGCATTTTCCCAGTTCGGTGCTTACACGGTCCAGTTCCGTGTCGGCCGCCGCCTCGTCGCGGAGGGCGTGGACGGTGTGGCGCGCGCTGCTGGTCTCGTTCCCCAGAAAGAAACGGACACTCGCCGAGGCGGGATCGTACAGCGACGTCCCGCAGAGCATGAGGGGGATCTTCGCCTTGGCGTCCGCCGCGACGCCCTCGGGGGCGATGTGCCACTGCCAGACCGAGTCCCAGGGCAGGGCGGTCGGCCGGAGCATCTCACCGCTCAGGTCCTCCGTCGGCAGCGGGTCGGGCGAAGGGGAACCGCCGACCATCGGCGCCTGCGCGCCGTTCTCCAGCCGGGGCACGACCGCCCAGGTGCCCACCGCCAGCGCGGCCGCGGCCACCACGGCCACCGCGCCCACCCGGCGCCGGGCACGGCGGCGCTCCCCACGCCTGCGGACGTCCGCGGGGGCGGCGAGGACGATCAGCGGCCCGGTGTCGCGAGCCAGGTCCCGCAGGCGGTCGTCGAGCGGGTCAGCCATGGAGGGGCACCTCCTCTTCCTCGGTCAGCTGGGCGCCCAGCGCCTTGCGTGCGCGGCTGAGCCGGGTACGTACCGCCGCGTTGGACACCCCGGTCTCCCGGGCGACCTCCTCGACGGGCAGGTCCATCAAATGGTGCAGCACGACGGCCGTCCGCTGTTCCTCGCCCAACTCCCGCAGGGCCGCGATCAGAGCGACCCTGTCCGGTGCCAGGGCGGGCGCGTCGGCCGGCGCGCCGTACCTGAAGTGTGCCCGCACCCGGTTGCGTGTCTTGCGCCACGTGCTCACCGCCAGCCGCAGAGCCACCGTCCGCACCCAGGGCGTCGGGTCCCCCTCGGCGGTGAGCTTCGCCCACCGCTGCCAGGCGCGGGCATACGCCTCCTGCACCGCGTCCTCGGCCTCGCCGAGATCGCCGGTGACCGCGTACACGGCGGCGACCAGGCGTTTCGCGGTGACCGCGTAGAACTCGTCGAAGTCGTCCTGCGGTGTCGCGTGCGGACTCACACCCACCCCGGGGGTGCGTGTGCCGTACGGATGTTCAATGTCCCTCCCGCTACCTACACGCTCAAGGGGACCGAAAGGTGACAACGAAATCAATAAAACTTTCAGCTGGGACGAAGCTGGGAGGTCTGGAAACGGGGAGGACTCGAAGCTGGGGGTCTTTTCAGCCGCGGCCCGGCAGCCGCCGCAGGACCGGGGCGGCCAGGGACCGCACCTCGGTCAGCCGCAGCGGTCCGGCCAGGGCCAGCAGGGAGCAGCCGAGGGCGGCGCCGCCGAGCAGCAGCCCGGTGCAGTCGCCGGCGAAGCCCGTGCCGAGCAGTCGCTCGCTGCCCTGCGCGATCCCATACGCGGCCGCCGCGCCCGGCAGGCAGGCGACGGCCAGCCGGACGTGCGCGCCCAGGACGGCGGGCCGCCACCGCAGCCGCCGGCGCAGCACCCACGTGGTGCACGCCAGCCCGGCGCAGCAGGCGATCGCGTAGCCGCCCGCCATGCCGGCCACGGCCCAGCGGGCGGGCAGGAACGCGTACGAGGCGAGGGCGAGTCCGGCGTTGACGGCGGCGATGACGACATTGAGGAAGAAGGGCGTACGGGTGTCGCCGAGCGCGTAGAAACCGCGGGCCAGCAGGTACTGGCCGGCGAAGGCCGGCAGGCCGAGGGCGAACGCCATCAGGATCCAGGCGATGGCCTGGGCGTCCGCGTCGGTGGTGCGGCCGTGCTGGAAGACCACGCCGGTGATCTGCGGCCCGAGCGCCAGGAAGGCCGCGACCGCCGGCACGATCGCGGCGGCGGAGCCGCGCAGCCCATACGAGAGGTCGGCGCCGATCCGGGCGTGGTCGCCCTCGGTGGCGGCCCGGCTCATCCGCGGCAGCAGGGCGGTGACGAGGGAGACCGTGATGATCCCTTGCGGGACGACCCACAGCAGGTAGGCGTTGCTGTAGGCGGCGAAGCCGACACCCACCGGACTGCCGTCGGCCAGCGCGTGGGCACCGGCCGAGGTGGCGAGCCGGGTGACGACCCAGTACGCGATCTGGTTGACGAAGACCAGCAGCAGCGTCCATCCGGCGGCCCGCATGGGCTGCATGAGCCCGGAGCCGCGCCAGTCGAGGCGGGGCCGCCAGCGGAAACCGGCGCCGCGCAGCGCCGGGATCAGCGCCAGGGCCTGCACGGCGATGCCCGCGGTGGAGCCGAGCCCCAGCAGCAGCGCGTTGGCGTCGCTCATGGTGCCGGCGGCCGTGGTGTCGTGGGCGACCGCGAGGTACAGGCCGAACACCGCGATGACGACGACGTTGTTGAGGACCGGCGACCACATCATGGCGCCGAACCGGTCGCGGGCGGTGAGGATCTGGCCGAGCAGCGTGAAGACGCCGTAGAAGAGGATCTGCGGCAGGCAGTACCGGGCGAGCGCGATCGTCAGGTCGCGCTGGGCACTGGTGAAGTCCGGGCCGTACGCGCTGACCAGCCAGGGGGCGGCGAGTGCGGCGCCGGCCGTGATCACCACCAGGGCGGCCAGGCAGAGGGTGAGCAGCCGGTCGGTGTAGGCGGCGCCGCCGTCGCTGTGCTCCTTGGCGGCGCGCACCAGCTGCGGGACGAACACCGAGTTCAGTGCCCCGCCGATGAGCATGATGTACAGGATGTTCGGGACGGTGTTCGCGACGCTGAACGCGTCACCGAGCAGCGTGGTGCCGAGCGCGGCGGTGATGATGCCGCTGCGGACGAATCCGGTGGCGCGCGAGGCGAGCGAGCCCAGCGCCATGACGCTGCCGCTGCGCTTGAGGGAGGCGGCGGAGTCGGTCCCGGTGGAGTCGGCGGGCACCGGCTGCTCCGCGGGAGCGGGGGGTACGGCCTCCGGCGGGAGGGGGCCGCCGAAGGGGGCGCCGCGCACCGCGTCCCGACCGGGATCCCCGGTCCCCGCGTCACTGCCCACTACTGATGTCACCCGTTGTGCTCCCCGGCCGGGCGCGGCCGACGGCCGCGCAGAGGCCGAAGTCTGCCCGTCGCGGGCCCCCTTGGGAAACCGGTGCGCGCTGTCGCGAACATCTCTGTCACATCGCACCCCTGTGGGGCGTGAGACAGGTGAGCGGGCCGCCGGGCCCGACGCACCGCGGAGGACGAGCCTTGACGATGACCACCCACCAGGACGCCGCCCGCAACGTCTTCCCCGGCCCGGCGCCACGTCTCGGCCTGCGTCCCGTCACCGAGGACGAGCACCTGGAGTTCGTGCGGCGGCGGGGGCCGCGCGCGGTCAGTTTCCTGCAGAGCCCCTCCTGGGCCCGGGTCAAACCGGGCTGGTCCGCCGAGAGTCTGGGGTGGTTCGACGACACCGGGACGATGCTGGGCTCGGCCCTGGTCCTGTACCGGCAGCTGCCCGGCACCCGGAGGTCGTTCGCGTACCTCCCGGAGGGCCCGGTGCTGGACTGGTCGGCGCCGGACCTGGACCGTTGGCTGGAACCGCTGCTCGACCATCTGCGGAGCACCGGCGCCTTCGCCGTACGGATGGGCCCGCCGCTGCCGTACCGGCGGTGGTCGGCGCACACCCTCAAGGGGGCCGTGGCGCCCGGCCGCCGGATGGGCGACGTCCTGCCGGACCTGGTGGACCCGCTCGGCGCCGCCGTCGCGGACCGGCTGCGCGAGGCCGGCTGGCGGCGCGGCGGTGAGGACGGCTACAACGGGGACGCCCAACCCCGGCTGATCTTCGAGGTACCGCTGGCCGGCCGCGGCCTGGACGACTTGTGGACCGGGCTGAACCAGGAGTGGCGGCGGAACATCAAGAAGGCCGCCAAGGCGGGGGTGGAGACGGCCGTCGCGGACGCGGAGGAGCTGGCGGCCTTCCACGACCTGCTGGGCGTCACCGAGCGGCGCGACGGCTTCCGGCTCGGACGCGACCTGGCCTACTACCGGCGCCAGTACGAGGTGCTGAACGCGGAACGGCCGGGCTCCATGCGGCTCTACACCGCCCGCCACCACGGCGAGATCCTCGCCGCGCACACCCTGCTCGTCTCACCGGACGGCTCCCGGGTCTGGTACCAGACGGGCGCCTCCGCCGACCACCGCCGCGAGGTGCGGCCGAGCAACGCGCTGCAGTGGCGGATGCTCTGCGACGCGCAGGTGCTGGGCGCGTCCGTGTACGACATGCGCGGCGTGCCGGACGACCTGGACCCCGACGCCCGCTCGTTCGGTCTGCTGCGCTGGAAGCTCGGTACCGGCGGCGAGGCGGTGGAGACGCTCGGGGAGTGGGAGCTGCCGCTGCAGGGCGCGGTCAACAAGACCCTGCACCGGGCGATGCAGGCCTACCTGGCGCGGCGCTGAACCCGGACGGCGGCGCGGCCGCTGTCGGCCGGCGCGGGCCTACCGTCGCCGGCCGGTTCCGCGGCACTCGCCCGGGCGCCGTGTTACGCGCGTCGACCTGCGAGGGAAGAGTTTCCTTCAGACCGTTTCCACCGCGCCGCGACCCGTCGCCGCGACCGAGCGCAGCACCAGCAGCGTGCTCACCAGACCGAGGATTCCGGCCCCGGCGATCACGGCGTACGGCGGGGCCACCTCGGCGACCGCGCCGCCTATCGCCATGCCGAGCCCCTGCAGCGTCATCATGCCCGCGCCCAGCAGCGACATCGCCTGACCGCGCATCTCCTCCGGCACCGCCTCGACGAACCACTTGTCCATGCCGAGCGCGTAGGCCGAACAGAGCCCCACCACCAGCATGATGCCGATGGCCACCGGCAGCGGGGGGTGGAAGGCGAACAGCACCATCGGCACGAGTGCCAGGCCGGCGAGCGGCATCGCGATCCAGGTGCGCGCGGCCGGCGAGAGCAGGGTGCCGGCCGCCAGTTCGCTGACCACCGTCCCGGCCGGCATCGCCGCCAGCAGGAGGCCGACCCCGGCGGAACCCGCGCCGGCCGCGGCGGCGAACGGTGTCGCCAGCCCTTCGGCCACCGCGAAGAACATCGGCGGCACCCACCACCACAGCAGCAGCGCCCGGATCCTGCGGTGGCTCAGCAGCTGGCGGGCGCCGAGCAGCGACTGCCGCATCATCGAGCCGTTGCCGAGCACCCGCGCGGGCCGGTTCAGGGTGCCGAGGCGCAGCAGGGCGGCCGAACAGAGGAAGGTGCCCACGGCCACGGTGAGGGCGGCGCGCGGCGACAGCACCACCAGCACCAGACCGCCGATCCCGAATCCGACGATCTGCGCGCTCTGGGAGATGATCCGGAGCAGCGAACGTCCCAGGACGTACACGTCGCCCTCCAGGATGTCCGCGAGGCTCGCGGCCCGTGTCCCCTGGAAGAGCGGGGTGATCATCGCCAGGACCGCCCGCAGCAGGAACAGCACCGCCAGGGGCGTGAAGGGCAGCGCGAGGACTCCGACGCAGGCCGCGCAGAGCAGGTCGCACGTCACGAGCACCCGGCGGGGCCGGGTACCGGTCGGAGACTCCGGAGAGCAGCACCCCGCTGAGCGCGTACGGCAGCATGCCGAGCGCGAAGATCAGGGACGTCAGCAACGGGGACCCGGTGCGCTGGAACACCAGCACCGCCAGTGCGACCTCGGCGAAGAAGCTGCCGAACATGGACAGCACGTGGGCGGCGAAGATCGGCCGGAACTCACGGACCGCGAACACCGTGCGATATCCGGCGGCCTGCGGCTCGACGGGATCGGCCGTCGCCCCCGCTGTCCCGTCGCATGTCGGCTCGTCACTTTTCTGAAGTCCCGAGTCTGAGTTTTCCGTTGTCATGGACGCAGCCTGGCGGACATCGGGACATGGCTTCTACTGTTTCGGCTGAAAACGAAACTTAGGGGCCGTCATGCCGTTCCACATGCACTTCACGGCCGCCGACCTGCTGTCGACCCGGTTCGCGATCTCACCGCTCTGGGAGACCCAGGAGGCGATCCGCACCCTGCGGACACCCGCCCGGCAGGGGTACCACCTGCCCTGGATGCGGCAGGTCAGGACGGTGGCGCGCAGGTTCGATCTCAGCCCGTTCGAGCTGGTGATGCCGCGGCGCGGCCACAATCCGGATTTCCTGTGCCCGCCGCCCGACGGGGTCTTCGCGACGATCGACGAGGAACTGGCACGGGTCCGCGGCACCGACCCGGCCGTGGCGCGCGCCGACCTGACCAAGGCGCTGACGCTGGCCCCGGGCGCCGTCGAGAGCGAACGGGCGCGAGCGCTGCTGGACGATCCCGCGCGGACGGTGGACGAGCTCGCGGAGCTGATGGCCCGGGTCTGGGACACGCTCCTCGCCCCGTTCTGGCCCCGGATGCGCGCCGTGCTGGAGGCCGACGTGGCCTTCCACTCGCGCCGGCTGGCCGACGGCGGCCCGGAGCGGCTCTTCGCCGACCTGCACCCCCATGTGAGCTGGAAGACCGGCACGCTCACGGTGGACCGGCGGCCCGACCACGTCAGGACCCTCGACGGCGGGGGGCTGCTGCTGGTGCCGAGCGTCTTCGTCCGGCCGGACGTGGTGAGCGGGTTCGACCCGCCCTGGCAGCCGACGCTGGTCTACCCGGCACGCGGCACCGCCACCTTGTGGACCGTGCCCGGCCCGGCGTCCGCCGAGCCGCTGATCCGGCTGCTGGGACCCAACCGGGCGGCGATCCTGACCCATCTCGACACGCCCGCGACGACCAGCGCGCTCGCCCGCCGTCACGACCTGGCGCTGTCGTCCGTCTCCGCGCACCTGTCCGTACTGCGCGAGGCGGGCCTGCTCACCTCGCACCGCGAAGGCCACCGGGTGCTGTACGAGAGGACGCCGCTCGGCCTCACCCTCGCCACCGGCGGGGGGTAGGGGGTTTCTCAGTCCTCGGGCGCGAGGTAGCGCTCGACGGTCTCGACCTTCGACGTCATCCCGTCCGTCACGCCCGGCCGGATGTCGGCCTTCAGGACGAGGGAGACGCGCGGCGCGCGGGCCTCGACGGCGGCGACGGCGCGCTTGACGACGTCCATCACCTGATCCCAGTCGTCGCCCTCGATCGTGGTGAACATCGCGTCGGTGCGGTTCGGGAGGCCTGACTCCCGGACGACGCGGACGGCGTCGGCGACGTACTCGCCCACGTCCTCGCCGACGCCCAGCGGGGAGACCGAGAAGGCGACGATCACGCGACGACGCCTTCCTGGCGGGCACGCGCGGCGATGATCTCCGACTCGGCCTCGCGGCGCAGCATGCGCTCGGCGAAGAAGCCGCCGGTGGGGAGGACGGACAGCACCGCGTAGAGCGCCGCCCGGCCGATGGTCCACTTCGCCCGGTACCAGGCGAGGGCCCAGAGGACCACATAGAGGAGGAACAGCACCCCGTGGATCATGCCCATAGCCGGGACGGCGTTGAAGTCGGTGGTGCGCTTCAGGATCGAGCAGACCAGCAGCAGCAGGAAGGACACCGCTTCGGGGGCGGAGACCAGGCGGAGCCGGCGCAGGGCGGAGGCGGTCTTGATGTCCACGGATTCCTCATCATCGACGGGGGTGGTTCTTGTGAACGTGATCACAAGGCCCGTCCATTATCGCCGCCCCCTCCCCCGGTTCCGCCCCGGGGGTCGAGAACCGCCGGGAGGGCGATAGCGTCCCCCTCCACGAAGATGCACGCGGAAGTCCATCCAGAACGACGAAATCCGGGGGAACGGCACCGATGAAGTTCGACTGGGACCGGCGCCACTGCTCGCGCCGGGGCCACATCACCTACGCGCCGGACGAGACCCGTCTGCGCGAGCGGCTGCACGCCACCACGTCCGTCGGCGAGGTCTGGCGCTGTCTGCGCTGCGGTGACTTCGCGCTCGGCGAGCCGCACGGCTCGGGCCCCGCGGACCAGGCGCCCGAGGTGCCGCGCGGACGGGCGCTGCGCGATCTGTTCATCCTGCGGTTCCTGGCGGTCGAGCGGCTGCTGCGAGGCGTCTTCATCGTGCTCGCCGCGTGGGCGGTGTGGCGGTTCAGCAACTCCCAGGACTCCGTCCGCCGGCTCTTCGAGGACCAGCTCTCGGTCTTCGGCCCGGTCGCCGAGCACTTCCACTACGACCTGGACCACTCCCCGGTCGTCGACACCATCCGCAAGACCTTCGACTACAAGCACTCGACGCTGGTGATCGTCGCCGTCGCGCTGCTGGTGTACGCGCTCATCGAGATCGTCGAGGCGTTCGGCCTGTGGTGGGGCAAGCGCTGGGCGGAGTACCTGACGGTCGTCGCGACCGCCGCGTTCCTGCCTCTGGAGATCTTCGAGCTGACCGAGAAGATCAGCTGGATCAAGGTCGCGACGCTGACGCTCAACATCCTGGCGGTGCTGTGGATCGCGCTGTCCAAGCGGCTGTTCGGGCTGCGCGGCGGCGTCGAGGCGTTCGAGGCCGAACGCCGCGGCGCATCGCTGCTGGAGGTCGAGGTGGCGGCCGGTGAAAAGCCTGTTCACACCGAACCGGTGACGGTTCCCGCACGGACGGATAGCGTCTGATCGTGGCCATGTTCCGATTGCAGGGCAGCAAAGTACTCGCCGTGGAGATGACCGGCGACGCCGTCAAGGCGAAGAACGGCGCCATGGTGGCCTACGACGGCCAGATGGCGTTCAAGAAGATGTCCGGGGGCGGTGAGGGGATCCGCGGCATGGTGACCCGCCGGCTCACCGGCGAATCCATGGAGGTCATGGAGGTGAAGGGGCACGGCACGTGCTACTTCGCCGACCGTGCGAGCGAGATCAACCTGGTGCGGCTGAACGGCGAGAAGCTCTTCGTCGAGGCCAGCAACCTGCTGGCGACCGACCCCGGGCTGCGGACCGGCACCACCTTCACCGGCCTGCGCGGCGCGAGCCAGGGCAACGGCCTGTTCACCACGACGGTCGAGGGCGTCGGCCAGGCCGCGATCACGTCGGACGGCCCGGCCATCGTGTTGCGGGTCTCCGCGGGCATGCCGCTGCAGGTCGACCCGGGCGCGTACGTGGCGCACACCGGCAACCTGCAGCAGCACTTCCAGACCGGCGTCAGCTGGCGGACGGTGCTGGGCGAGGGCTCCGGCGAGAGCTTCCAGATCCGTTTCGAAGGTGAGGGCCTGGTCTACGTGCAGCCCAGCGAGCGCAACACGATCGGGGGACAGCTCTAGTGCCGTTCACCAAGATCAATTCCAAGATGGTCGAGGCGCAGATCATCCCCGGCCAACGGCTGTTCAGCCAGCGCGGCGCGATGCTCGCCTACCGCGGCGAGGTCTCGTTCACGCCGAACATCCAGGGCGGCCAGGGCGGCATCGCCTCGATGATCGGCCGGCGGGTCGCCAACGAGGCGACGCCGCTGATGACCGTCGAGGGCCAGGGCTCGGTGATGTTCGGGCACGGCGGCCACCACATCCACACCATCGACCTGAGCGGCGAGACGCTCTACGTCGAGGCGGACCGGCTGCTGGCCTTCGACGGCACACTGCAGCAGTCCACGATGTTCATGGGCTCACAGGGCGGCGTCATGGGCGTGATCCGAGGCCAGGTCACCGGCCAGGGTCTGTTCACCACCACGTTGCAGGGCAAGGGCTCGGTCGCCGTCATGGCGCACGGCGGCGTCATCGAGCTGCCGATCACCCACCAGGGCCCGGTACACGTCGACCCGCAGGCGTACGTGGCGCACCGCGGCGACGTGCGCAACAAGCTCTCCACGGCGCTGGGCTGGCGGGACATGGTCGGACGGGGCTCGGGCGAGGCGTTCCAGCTGGAGCTGTCGGGCCAGGGCACGGTGTACGTACAGGCGTCGGAGGACAAGCTGTGACCGCGATGGCCGGTGGGCCCGTCATTCACGATCCGCACTCGCTGCCGGTCGACGACAACGTCAACCCGTACGCGTTCAGCGTCGAACTCAAGGGGCAGTGGTTCCTGCAGAAGGGGAAGATGATCGCCTATTACGGGCAGATCGACTTCCACGGCATCGGCCACGGCCGGCTCGACCGGCTGGTCGCCGCCAACTTCCACTCGCCGATGCACGCCGCGGACTGGGTGGTCGCCGAGGGCCAGGGCAAGCTGCTGCTCGCGGACCGGGCTTACGACGTCAACTCCTTCGACCTGGAGAACGGCAACCTGACCATCCGGTCGGGCAACCTGCTCGCCTTCCAGCCCGGACTGGCGCTCAAGCAGTCGATCATCCCCGGCTTCCTCACCCTCATCGGGACCGGCAAGTTCGTCGCCGCCTCGAACGGGGCGGTGCACTTCGTGGAGCCGCCGATCCGGGTGGACCCGCAGGCGCTGGTCGGCTGGGCGGACTGCCCCTCCCCCTGCCACCACTACGACCACGGCTACATGCGCGGCGTGCTGGGCGGCCTGCGGGCGCTCACCGGGATCGGCGGGACCTCGGGCGAGGAGCACCAGTTCGAGTTCGTGGGCGCCGGGCAGGTGCTGCTGCAGTCCACCGAGGTCCTGATGCCGGAGACGGCGACCGGCGGCGTCCCGGCGTCCGCGGGACCGGGCGTGCCCGGCGCGGGCGTGCCCGGTGCTCAGCCCGGGCCGGGGCAGGCGCCTCGACTGCCTGGTCAGCTGGGGGATCTGCAGCGACGCTTCGGGCTGTAGTGGGTGGCCGTCCGGCCGGGTGTTCGACAGGTGTTCGACCTGGCCGTTTCGGTCCGCCCTCTCGGGCTGTGACCGGTTGACTACGGGGCCCGTTCATACGGTTTTCAACTACCTGTAGAATTCAACTCATGGAGACTCAGAACGGCACCAAGTGGCTCACCGAGGACGAGCAACGCGCCTGGCGCACCCATCTCGACGTCAGCCGACTGCTGATGCACCAGCTGGAGCGGGACCTGCAGCCGTTCGGCCTCACCAACAACGACTACGAGATCCTGGTCAACCTCTCGGAGTCCGACGACCGGCGCATGCGGATGAGCGACCTCGCGCGCGTCACCCTCCAGTCCAAGAGCCGGCTCTCCCACCAGATCACCCGGATGGAGACCACCGGGATGGTCCGGCGCGAGAACTGCGAGTCCGACCGGCGCGGGCTGTACGCGGTGCTCACGGAACTGGGCTGGGACACGATGCGGAAGGTTGCTCCGCACCACGTGGCCTCGGTGCGGGAGAACTTCATCGATTTGCTGCCGGCGGACGACTTGGCAGCGCTCTTCAAGGCGCTGGCGCCGGTTGCGGAGCACCTGCGGTCGGCGCGCGGGCGGTAGTTCCGTGCGGGTCGCCGGTGCGGGCGGGGACCGCGCCCGCTGGTCCGAGCGGCGGCTACGCCTGCGTGACGCTTTCGATCAGTTCGTCCGACGCCGTGTACGGGTCCAGGTGGCCCGTGATGATCCGTTCCGCCAGGGCGTCGAGCCGCTGGTCTCCGTGGAGGTCGCCGATGCGTTCGCGGAGGGCTGTGACGGTGATGTTCTCGACCTCGTTGGCGGCGCGGCGTCGGCGGCGGGCGTTCAGCACGTCGTGCTCCTCCATCCAGGCGCGGTGCTTCTCCAGGGCCTCCACGACCTCGTCGATGCCCTCGCCGCGGGCCGCGACGGTCTTGACGATCGGCGGGCGCCAGTCCCCCGGGCCGCGCGACTCGCCCAGGCCGAGCATGTGGTTGAGCTCACGCGCCGTGGAGTCGGCGCCGTCGCGGTCGGCCTTGTTGACCACGTAGACGTCGCCGATCTCCAGGATCCCGGCCTTGGCGGCCTGGATCCCGTCGCCCATGCCCGGTGCCAGCAGCACCACGCAGGTGTCCGCCTGGGCGGCGATCTCCACCTCGGACTGCCCGACGCCCACCGTCTCGACGAGGATCACCTCGCAGCCGGCCGCGTCGAGCACCCGGATCGCCTGGGGGGCCGACCAGGCGAGGCCGCCGAGGTGGCCCCGGGTCGCCATCGAGCGGATGTAGACGCCGGGGTCCGAGGCGTGCTCCGACATCCGGACCCGGTCGCCGAGCAGCGCGCCGCCGGAGAACGGCGAGGACGGGTCCACCGCCAGCACGCCGACCCGCTTTCCGCGCTTGCGGTACGCCGTGACCAGCGCGGACGTCGAGGTGGACTTGCCCACACCCGGCGAGCCGGTCAGGCCGACCACGTACGCGCCGCCGGACAGCGGCGCCAGCGCCGCCATCACCTCACGCAGCTGCGGGGACGCCCCCTCGACCAGCGAGATCAGCCGGGCCACGGCCCGCGGCCGACCTTCACGCGCCTGCTCGACCAGCGTGGCGACGTCCACCATCAGTGCTCCGTCTCTCGTCTACTACTTGCCGGGAACGCGGATGATCAGGGCGTCGCCCTGGCCGCCTCCGCCGCAGAGCGCGGCGGCACCCGTTCCGCCGCCGCGGCGCTTGAGTTCCAGCGCGAGGTGCAGGACGACGCGCGCTCCGGACATCCCGATCGGGTGACCCAGCGCGATCGCACCGCCGTTGACGTTCACCTTTTCAGGTGTCACGCCGAGGTCCTTCATCGACTGCACGGCGACGGCCGCGAAGGCCTCGTTGATCTCGATGAGGTCCAGGTCCCCGACGGTCAGACCGTCCTTCGCCAGGGCGTGCGCGATCGCGTTGGAGGGCTGGGACTGCAGCGAGTTGTCCGGGCCCGCGACGTTGCCGTGGGCGCCGATCTCGGCGATCCACTCCAGGCCGAGTTCCTCGGCCTTGGCCTTGCTCATGACGACCACGGCGGCGGCGCCGTCGGAGATCTGCGAGGAGGTGCCGGCGGTGATCGTGCCGTCCTTCGCGAAGGCGGGACGGAGCTTGGAGAGCGACTCCGTGGTGGTCTCGGCGCGGATGCCCTCGTCCTTCGCGAAGATCACCGGCTCGCCCTTGCGCTGCGGGATCTCGACGGGGGTGATCTCCGCCTCGAACAGGCCGTTCTTCTGCGCGGCGGCGGCGCGCTGGTGGGACAGGGCCGCGACCTCGTCCTGGGCCGCACGCCCGATGCCGAGGCGGGTGTTGTGCTTCTCGGTCGACTCGCCCATCGGGACGTTCTCGAACGAGTCGGTGAGGCCGTCGTACGCCATCGCGTCGAGCATCTCGATCGCGCCGTACTTGAAGCCCTCGCGGGACTTCGGCAGCAGGTGCGGGGCGTTGGTCATCGACTCCTGGCCGCCGGCGACGACGATGTCGAACTCGCCGGCGCGGATCAGCTGGTCGGCCAGCGCGATCGCGTCGAGGCCGGAGAGGCAGACCTTGTTGATCGTCAGGGCGGGGACGTTCATCGGGATGCCGCCCTTGACGGCGGCCTGGCGGGCCGGGATCTGGCCGGCGCCGGCCTGGAGCACCTGGCCCATGATGACGTACTGCACCTGGTCGCCGCCGATCCCCGCGCGGTCCAGGGCCGCCTTGATGGCGACGCCCCCGAGGTCGGCGCCGCTGAAGGATCGCAGGGATCCCAGCAGCCTCCCCATGGGAGTTCTGGCACCTGCGACGATCACGGACGTACGTGGCTGGCTCATGGTGCGGCCCCTTCAGCAGAGGAAGAGAGAAGTTAACGAGGGTTACCGTCAATGTACTGAGCGGTTAAGCGCGCGGTCATCGGGCGGAACGTGTGATCGCGCGCACGTTGCGTTACGGGGTCGGTAGCGGTGCACTGTTCCCATGCTGACTCGCATCGACCACATCGGTATCGCGTGCTTCGATCTCGACGCCACCGTCGAGTTCTACCGCGCCACGTACGGCTTCGAGGTCCACCACTCCGAGGTGAACGAGGAGCAGGGCGTACGGGAGGCCATGCTCAAGATCAACGAGACCTCCGACGGCGGCGCCTCCTACCTCCAGCTCCTGGAACCGACCCGCGAGGACTCCGCGGTCGGCAAATGGCTGGCAAAGAACGGCGAGGGCGTGCACCACATCGCCTTCGGCACCGCGGACGTGGACGGCGACGCCGCGGACATCGCGGGGAAGGGCGTCCGCGTGCTCTACGAAGAGCCGCGGATCGGCTCCATGGGGTCACGGATCACCTTCCTGCACCCTAAGGACTGCCATGGTGTCCTCACCGAGCTGGTCACCTCGGCCAAGGACCACTGACCCCAGCCCCCCTTGGGCCGGTAGAGTGGCCCAGCCGACGGGTGGGCGTGGGGTACCGGCCCGCTCCACGGCGTGGATCAGACACACTTCTCCGTAGGGCTCCGTGCAAACGGGGCTCCGGAGAGTCTCACCCGGTTGGCGGGTGAGAACGCCAGGGGACGGATGGGACCGCGGAGTGCGGGGCAACGACCGCTACGAGGCCGACGACCACCTCTCGCTGTTCGAGGCCGAGATGGAGCGGCTTCGCACCGAGCGGGGTAAGGCCGTCGAGCACGCCGACGACCTGGGCTACCAGGTCGAGGTTCTGCGCGCCAAACTTCACGAGGCACGCCGCAATCTCGCCTCCCGCCCCGCCTACGACAACATCGGCCACCAGGCCGACCAGCTGCTGCGCAACGCCCAGATCCAGGCGGACCAGTTGCGCACCGACGCGGAGCGCGAGCTGCGCGAGGCGCGGGCCGCCACCCAGCGCCTGCTGCAGGAGCAGGCCGAGCGGCAGTCCCGCTTCGAGGCCGAATGGCATGCCGAGGCCGTCGCCCGGCGCCGCCAGCTCGACGAGGAGCTGGGCGAGCGCCGGGCCACCGTCGAGACCCACGTCAACGAGAACGTGGCCTGGGCCGAGCAGCTGCGGGCCCGCAGCGAGTCCCAGGCCCGCCGGCTGCTGGACGAGACGCGCGCCGAGTCCGAGGCCGCGCTCGCCGCCGCCCGTGCCGAGGCGACGCGGATCGCCGAGCAGACCCGCGAGCGGCTCACCGCCGAGGCGGAGTCCGCGAAGGCCGAGGCGGAGCAACTGCTGCGGCGCGCCAGGACCGACGCCGAGCGCCTGCTGAACGCGGCCTCCAACCAGGCGCAGGAAGCCAGCAGCCAGGCCGAGCAGCTGCGCACGTCCACCCTCAGCGAGTCCGACGCGGCCCGCCAGGAGGCCACCGAGCTCACCCGGCTCGCCCAGGAGCGGATGCGCGAGGCCGACGACTCGCTGCGCGAGGCCCGTGCCGAGGCCGAGCGGCTGCGCGAGGAGGCCAACACAGCCGCCACGAAGCGGCTGTCCACCGCCGAGGCGGAGAACGAGCAGCGCACCCGCACCGCCCGCGCCGAGATCGCCCGCATGGTCACCGAGGCGACCAAGGAGTCGGAGGCCGCCAAGGCCGAGGCCGAGCAGGTCCGTGCCGACGCGCTCGCCGAGGCCGAGCGGATCCGCGCCGAGGCGCAGGAGAAGGCGCGCTCAGCCGCCTCCGAGGACGCCGCGGCGCAGCTGGCGCAGGCCGCCAGGAGCGCCGAGGAGGTGCTGACGAAGGCGTCCCAGGACGCCCAGTCCACCACCCGGTCCGCCGCCGAGGAGGCCGAGCGCATCCGTCGCGAGGCCGAGGCGGAGGCCGAGCGGCTGCGCGGCCAGGCCGAGGCGTCCGCGCAGGAGCTGCGCGGCGCCGCGCAGGACGACACCGAGGAGTACCGGGCCAAGACCGTCGAGCTGCAGGAGGAGGCGCGCAGGCTGCGCGGCGAGGCCGAGCAGCTGCGGGCCGACGCGGTCGCCGAGGGCGAGCGGATCCGCGGGGAGGCCCGCCGCGAGGCCGTCCAGCAGATCGAGGAGGCCGCCAGGACCGCCGAGGGCCTGCTGGCCAAGGCGAAGGCCGACGGCGACGAGATGCGCCAGGGCGCGTCCACCGAGTCCGACCGGATGCGGGCCGAGTCCACCGAGCGTGCCTCCGCGCTGAACAAGAAGGCCGAGGAGGCCCTGGAGCGGGCCCGTGCCGAGGCCGAGGTGCTGCGCGCCGAGGCCGAGCAGCAGGCCGGCCAGCTCAGGGATGACGCCGAGGCCGACGCGCGGCGGCAGCGCGACGAGGCCGAGCAGACCGCCCTGCGGCTGCGCGCCGACGCCGAAGCGGACCTGGTGCGGCTGCGCGAGGAGGCCGAGCAGCGCGTCGCCGCCGCCGAGCAGGCGCTGCGCGATGCCCGCGGCGAGGCGGAACGACTGCGCCGGGAGGCCGCCGACGAGGCGGAACGGCTGCGGAACGAGACCGCGGAGCGGGTCCGGGTCCTGCAGGAGCAGGCCGAGGTGGAAATGGTCCGGCTGCGGGACGAGGCCGCGTCCGACGCGTCGCATACCCGCGCCGAGGCCGAGACGATCGCGGTGCGGCTGCGGACCGACGCCGCCACCGAAGCCGAACAGCTGCGCACCGAGGCGCAGGAGACCGCTGACCGGCTGCGCGCGGAGGCCGCCGCGACCGCCGAGCGGACGGCCGCCGAAGCCGCCGAGGCGCTGGCCGCCGCCCAAGAGGAGGCGGCCCGCCGCCGCCGCGAGGCCGAGGAGCTGCTCGCGGCCGCGCGCGGCGAGGCGGACCAGGAGCGCGCCCAGGCCCGCCGCGAGAGCGAGGAGTTGCTCGCGACGGCCCGCACCCGGGTCCAGGAGGCCGGGGTCGAGGCCGACCGGCTGGTCGCCGAGGCCGAGTCGCGTGCCACCGAACTGGTCGCCGCCGCCGAACAGACCGCCCAGCAGGTCCGCGACGCCGTCGCGCACCTGCACGAGCAGGCCGCCGAGGAGATCGCCGGGCTGCGCTCCGCCGCGGAACACGCCGCCGACCGGCTGCGCACCGAGGCCCAGGGCGAGGCCGACCGGCTGCACGCGGACGCCAACTCCGAGCGGGAGCGGGCCGCCGAGGACGCCTCGCGGATCCGCCGCGAGGCCAAGGACGAGACGGACGCCGCCAAGTCGCTGGCGGAGCGCACCGTTTCCGAGGCGATCGAGGAGTCCGAGCAGCTGCGCACGGAGTCCCGTGACGATGCCAACCGGCGCCGTACCGAGGCCGCCGGCCAGGCCGACCAGCTGATCAACAAGGCCCGCGAGGAGGCCGAGCGCCTCGGCATCCTCGCCAAGGACGCGCTGGACACCGCCGAGCGCGAGTCGGAGGCGACCCGCGCGGAGGCCGACCGGATCCGCGACGAGGCCCGCGAGGACGCCAACCGCCGCCGCAGCGAGGCCGCCGAGCAGGCGGACGAGCTGATCGCCAAGGCGCAGGCCGAGGCGGTACGGATCGGGGCGGCCGCCGAGGAGCAGTCCGACACGATGGTCGGCGCCGCCCGCGCCGAGGCCGAACGGATCTTCGCCGAGGCGACGCTGGAGTGCAACGGCCTGGTGGAGCGGGCCCGTACGGACGCGGACACCCTGCTCGCCGAGGCACGCCGCGACGCCACGTCGATAAGAGAACGCACCGAGGAACTGCGCACGCGCGTCGAGTCCGAGGTCGAGGAGTTGCACGAGCGGGCCCGCAAGGAGTCCTCCGACCAGATGCGGACGGCCGGCGAGCGGGTCGACAAGCTGGTCGAGGCCGCCACCGAGCAGCTCACCGAGGCCGAGGCGAAGGCCGAGGAGGTCAAGTCCACGGCCGAGTCCGAGGCGAGCAAGGTGCGGATCGCCGCCGTGAAGAAGGCCGAGGGGCTGCTCAAGGAGGCCGAGCTGAAGAAGGCCGACGCGGAGCGGGAAGCGGAGCGGGTCAAGGGGGAGGCACGGGCCGAGGCGGAGCGTACGGTGAGCGAGGGGAAGCGCGAACTGGAGATCCTGGTGCGCCGCAGACAGGACATCAATGCCGAGATCTCCCGTGTCCAGGACGTCCTCGAGGCGTTGGAGTCATTCGAGGCCCCTGGTGGCGGGAAGAACGCGGTGACCGCCGGCGCGGGGGCCGGAACCACTCGTTCGGGGGGCAAGCGCAACGACGATGCTCCACTCGATTGAGCGGACATTCTGCATACCTAATAGGCAATGGCTCGGTGACACGCCGTCCGGGCCCCTAGGATTCCCTCTATCACCTCACCCGGTCTGAATTGACAGGAACCCCATGAGTGACACCTCCTCCCCCTTCGGCTTCGAACTCGTTCGGCGCGGATATGACCGCGGTCAGGTGGACGACCGCATCACCAAGCTCGTCGCCGACCGTGATAGCGCACTGACCCGGATCACCGCCCTCGAGAAGCGGATCGAGGAGCTACACCTCGAGACCCAGAACGCGCAGGCGCAGGTCAACGACGCCGAGCCGTCGTATGCCGGCCTCGGCGCCCGCGTCGAGAAGATCCTCCGGCTCGCCGAGGAGGAGGCGAAGGACCTTCGTGAGGAGGCCCGCCGCGCGGCCGAGCAGCACCGTGAGCTGGCGGAGTCCGCCGCCAACCAGGTGCGCAACGACGCCGAGACCTTCGCGGCCGACCGCAAGTCCAAGGCCGAGGACGAGGGCGCCCGGATCGTCGACAAGGCGAAGTCCGATTCCTCGCAGCTGCGGGGCGAGGCCCAGAAGGACGCCCAGGCCAAGCGCGAGGAGGCCGACGCCCTCTTCGAGGAGACCCGTGCCAAGGCCGCCCAGGCCGCGGCCGACTTCGAGACCAACCTGGCCAAGCGCCGCGAGCAGTCCGAGCGTGACCTGGCTTCGCGCCAGGCCAAGGCCGAGAAGCGCCTGGCGGAGATCGAGCACCGCGCCGAGCAGCTCCGCCTGGAGGCCGAGAAGCTCCGTACCGACGCCGAGCGCCGCGCCCGCCAGACGGTCGAGACGGCCCAGCGCCAGTCCGAGGACATCGTCGCGGACGCGAACGCGAAGGCCGACCGGATCCGCAGCGAGTCCGAGCGGGAGCTGGCGGCGCTCACCAACCGCCGCGACAGCATCAACGCGCAGCTGACCAACGTCCGCGAGATGCTGGCCACCCTCACCGGTGCGGCGGTGGCCGCGGCCACCGGCCCGGCCGACGAGGAGCCGATCTCCCGCGGCGTCCCGGCGCAGCAGAGCAGGTAAGCCCCATCGAGCGGGCCCACCCAGCCCGCTGATGCCCCATCACCGAAACCCCCGTCCTCCTCGGATGGGGGTTTCGGCGTGACGGACGTCCGGGTGAACATTAGGTTGGGTGCATGATTGAACTGCAGGGGCTCACGAAGCGGTACGGGGACAAGACCGCTGTCGACAACCTCACGTTCACCGTGCGTCCCGGCGTGGTGACCGGCTTCCTCGGGCCCAACGGCGCGGGCAAGTCCACCACCATGCGGATGATGCTGGACCTCGACAAGCCGACCGGCGGCGGTGTCCTCATCGACGGTAAGCACTACCGGGACCTCAACGAGCCGCTGAAGTACATCGGCGCCCTGTTGGAGGCCAAAGCCGTGCACGGCGGCCGCACCGCACACAACCACCTGCTGTGCCTGGCCCAGTCCAACAGGATCCCGGTCAGCCGCGTCGACGAGGTGTTGGAGACGGTCGGGCTGACGTCCGTCGCCCGCAAGCGCTCCAAGGGGTTCTCGCTCGGCATGGGGCAGCGGCTCGGCATCGCGGCCGCGCTGCTGGGCGACCCCGAGATCCTGATGTTCGACGAGCCGGTCAACGGGCTCGACCCCGAGGGCATCCACTGGATCCGCAACCTCATGAAGGACCTGGCCGCCAAGGGTCGTACCGTCTTCGTCTCCAGCCACCTGATGAGCGAGATGGCGCTGACCGCCGAGCACCTCATCGTCATCGGCCGCGGCCGGTTGATGGCCGACACCTCGATGGCCGACTTCATCGAGAAGAACTCCCGCTCGTTCGTCCGGCTCAGGACTCCCGACCCGGAGAAGATGCGCGACGCGCTGGCAGCCGCGAACATCACCCCGGTGGTGATGCAGGACGGCGCGTTCGAGATCCAGGACGGTGACGCGGCGCAGATCGGCGAGCTGGCCGCCCGCCACCAACTCGTCCTGCACGAGCTGAGCCCGCAGCTGGCCTCGCTGGAGGAAGCGTTCATGCAGCTCACCGCGGATTCGGTGGAGTACCACTCGGGCGGCGGCGGAGGGGGCGTCGCAGTGAAGCAGAACGCAGCGGTTCCCGGCCCCGAGGCAGGCGCACCGCAGCAGTGGGGCGCCGGCTGGACCGACGGCTCAGGCAAGGCCCCCCGTACCGGAAAGGACTCCTGACCATGCCGTCACCCAGCGCGGTCCTGCACTCGGAGTGGACCAAGGTCAAGACGGTCCGCTCGACGGTGTGGACCCTCGTCGCCGCCCTGCTCGTCACCCTGGTCATCAGCGGGCTCTTCGCCGTGATCACGAACAGTCAGTGGCACACCCTCAGCGAGCAGGACCGGGCCACGTTCGACGCCACCAACCTGAGCTTCTCCGGCCTGTGGCTGGGCCAGCTCGCGCTCATCGTCTTCGGTGTCCTCGTCGTGACCAGCGAGTACAGCACCGGGATGATTCGGGCCTCGCTCGCCGCGGTCCCCCAGCGCGGCCTCTTCTTCTTCGCGAAGATGGCGATCACGACGGGTCTCGCGTTCGTCGTCGGCATGGCCACCAGCTTCATCTGCTTCTTCGTGGGACAGGCGCTGCTGGGCGACCACGGCACCACGATCGGCGCACCCGGCGTGCTGCGCGCGGTGTTCGGCGCCGGCCTCTACATGACGATGATGGTCCTGTTCTCGGCGGGCGTGTCCATGATGTTCCGCAGCCCGATGCTCTCGCTCGGCATCCTCATGCCGTTCTTCTTCCTCATCTCCATCATCCTGGGCAACGCACCCGTGGTGAAGAAGGTCGGCAAGTACCTGCCGGACCAGGCCGGCCAGAAGATCATGCAGGTGGTGCAGCCCGTCGACAGCGACGTCCCGTACGGCCCCTGGGCCGGGCTGGGCATCATGGGGCTGTGGGTGGTGGCCGCGCTGCTCGGCGGATACCTGGTCCTCAAGAACCGCGACGCGTAGGCGACATGGGAGCGTACCGGCAGGGGTACCGGAAGGACACCCCTGCTGGAACCGTTCATGCCCCTGTACCCTCCTAAACCTCACGGGGGCACGTGCCCCGGTTGAATGCGAGGGGCAAGCATGATCGAGGCAACGGGCCTCACCAAGCGCTATGGCGCGAAGACGGCTGTGTACAACCTGTCGTTCCAGGTGCGATCGGGTGCCGTGACCGGCTTCCTCGGGCCGAACGGCTCGGGCAAGTCCACCACCATGCGGATGATCCTGGGCCTTGACGACCCGTCGGCGGGGCACGTCACCATCGGCGGCCAGCCGTACCGGAAGCTGACGAACGCCCCCCGCAGAGTCGGCGCGCTCCTCGACGCCAAGGCCGTGCACGGCGGCCGCAGCGCGCGCCAGCACCTGCTGTGCCTGGCGCAGCTGTCCGGCATCCCGGCCCGCCGGGTGGACGAAGTGCTCGGCGTCGTCGGGCTGCAGGACGTCGCGTCGCGCCGTTCCAAGGGCTTCTCCCTCGGCATGGGCCAGCGGCTCGGCATAGCGGGCGCCCTGCTGGGCGACCCCGAGGTGCTGCTCTTCGACGAACCGGTGAACGGCCTGGACCCCGAGGGCATCCTCTGGGTCCGCAACCTCATGCGGAAGCTCGCCGCCGAGGGCCGCACGGTCTTCGTGTCGAGCCACCTGATGAGCGAGATGGCGCTGACCGCCGACCACCTGATCGTGATCGGCCGCGGGCAGCTGCTCGCCGACATGAGCGTCAAGGACTTCATCGACCGCAACTCCACCGCGCATGCCACGGTCCGCACCCCCGACGACGCCGGGATGCGCGAGAAGCTCTCGAAGGCGCTCAGCGAGGCCGGCGGCCACGTGCAGCCCGAACAGGACGGCGCGCTGCGCGTCACCGGCCTGGAGCTGCCGCGGATCAGCGACCTGGCGCACGAGATCGACGTCCGCCTGTGGGAACTCTCGCCGCACCAGGCCTCGCTGGAAGAGGCGTACATGCGGATGACGAGCGGCGCGGTGGACTACCGCTCCACGCAGGACCCGCGCCAGGGACTGCAGCCGGCCGCCCCGCACCCGCAGCAGGGGTACCAGCAGGGCTACCAGCAAGGCGGTTACCCGCCGCAAGGCCAGTTCGCACCGCAGGGGTACCAGCAGACCGGCTACCCGCAGCAGGCGCCCGGCGGTTGGGGCCAGCCCCCGGTGCAGCAGGCGCCGCAGCAGCAGTACGCGCAGCCGCCGGCCCAGCCCTACGCCCAGCCGTACGGCCGGCAGCCCGCAGGCCTACCGCCGCAGCAGCAGCCGCAGCCGTACGCGGCGACCACCGCCGTACCCGCGCAGCCGCCGGCCGCGCCCCCCGCGCCCGCCGACCAGGCCCCCACCGCCGCCCCGGCCGCGCCTCCCGTGGCTCCCCCCGCCGCTCCCAGCCTCAACAAGTCCGACAGCGAGGACGCCCGATGACCGCCCCCGTCCCCGCCCCCGGCGCCCCCTACACGTACGCCCAGCAGTACACGTCCCCGATCCCGGTGCAGAACACCACGCTGGCGCACGCGCTGAAGTCCGAGTGGACGAAGATCCGCACGGTGCGCTCCACCGTGTGGACGATCAGCGTGATGCTCGTCGTCGTCATCGGCATCGGCATGCTGGTGACGTGGGCGATGAGTCAGGACGCCTACGTCGGGGCGCCGCTGCTCAGCGGCGGCCTGTTCGGGCTGATGCTCGGCCAGCTCGCCGTGATCACCCTCGGCGTTTTGGTGGTCACCTCCGAGTACAGCACCGGCATGATCCGTACGACGTTCACCGCCTGCCCGAGCCGCTCCCGCGTGCTGACGGCCAAGGCCATCGTCTTCTTCGGCGTGTCGTTCGTGACGACGACCGCGGCCTGCGGGATCACGGCGCTCATCAACTCCGCGGCCCTGTCGGGCCAGCGGGTTCCGGAGTCGGACCTCGACGACTCGGCGATGCGGGGTTCGATCGAGGCCGGCAAGGTCGTCGCCCACGCGGGCCAGTGGCTGGGAGCCACCGTCGGCGCCGGTCTGTTCGTGGCGCTTCTCGGCCTGCTCTCGCTGGCCATCGGCACCCTGCTGCGGCACTCCGCGGGCGCGATCACAGCCATGATGGGCGTGGTGCTGCTGCCGCTGATCCTCGCGCTCTTCATGTTCGCCGACAGCATGCACCCGCTGCGCGACTTCCTGATCAAGTACTCGGCGCTCAACGGACTCGCGTCCCTGTACCGCATCCCGATGGACGGCGGCACCAGTACCGGCTGGCCGGGGCTGGGGCTGCTCGCGATCATCACGGCGATCGCCCTGGGGCGGCGCCTACGCCGTGCTGGCCAAGCGCGACGTCTGACGGAGCCGCTGCGCTCAGTAGCGCGGTGCGTTACGGGACCGCTGCACCCTCGTGGTGCGGCGGTCCTTCGCGTTCCAGCACGCCCGGTGCCAGTGCCGGCGGTCGTCGACACCCCCGCCGTACTCCGGCCAGGCCACCAAATGGCCGACCGCGGGCGGGATCTCCTGGTCGCACCCCGGGCAGCGGTAGCTCTTGCCCGCGGCACTCCCGGCGATCGGCCGAACCGACCACTCCTCGCCCCGCCAGGCCTCGGTACGCTCGAGACCCCGGCCCGAACCCGATTCCCCGGGACGGTCTGCGGGGCTGTCACCACCGCGCGGGTGGTTTCGACGCGGCGACATGGGACACCTCGCGGTTCGGTCGGATCGAAGCGGCTCGTCCCAGGGTACGCGGCGGATGACGAGCGGGACGTACCTCCCATCTCGCCCCCAAGCCCCCTTCCGCTGCCGAAAATCATGAAATCGCGGCGGGTGGCCGTGCCTTTGGCACGTGTCAAGCGTTAGTGCCGGTAGAGGAGGGAGTGACCGATGCGCGTTGGGACTTTTGTTCTCGCAGCTCAGTTTCCCGGCCAGGGCCAGGGGGAGGTGCTGCACCGGGCGGTCCGGTCGGCGGAGCTGGCCGAGTCCGCGGGGCTGGACGCCGTGTGGCTGGCCGAGCACCATTTCGTTCCCTACGGAGTCTGCCCGTCCGCCGTGACGCTCGCGGCGTTTCTGCTGGGCCGTACCAGCACCATCGGCGTCGGTACGGCGGTCAGCGTGTTGCCGACCGCCCACCCCGTGGCCCTCGGCGAGCAGGCGGCCCTGCTGCACATAGCCTCCGGCGGCCGCTTCACCCTCGGCGTCGGGCGGGGAGGCCCCTGGGTGGACCTGGAGGTCTTCGGCGCCGGCCTCGAAGCCTTCGAGCACGGCTTCCCGGAATCACTCGACCTGCTGACGCGCTGGCTGCGCGAGCCCCGCGTCGGGGCCGACGGGCCGCGCTACTCGTTCCGCGAGGTGCCCGTCGTACCGCGCGCCGACGAGCTGGACGAGCCGGGCCCGCCGGTCATCGTCGCGTGTACGTCCCCGACCTCCGTCCGGCTGGCCGCGGAACGTGGCCTGCCGATGCTGCTCGGGATGCACTGCGGCGACGAGGAGAAGGCCGGGATGGTCGAGCTCTGGCAGCGCACGGCGCGGGCCGCGGGGCTCGCGCCCGAGGTCGTCGCGGCGGCCGGGGCCGAGCACGTGTCGGCGGGCGTCGTCCAGATCGCGGACAGCCGTGCGGACGCGGTCGAGGCCCTGGTGAAGGCGATGCCCGGCTGGCTGCAGCGCGGTCTCGCGGCCCACCAGACGGTGGACGGCAGCGCACGCCCGATGCGGAATCCGCTCAGCTACACGGAGTTGCTCTGCGATCTCCACCCGGTGGGCACGGCGCGGATCTGCGCCGACCGGCTGGCGGCCACCTCGGAGCGGACGGGGATCACGCGATTCGCTCTGCTGGTCGAGGGTTCGGGAGACCTGGCCGTCACCGAGGACAACGTGATGCGGCTGGGCGGCGACGTGCTCCCGCAATTGGCCTGAACCGGAAGGCGGGAGCACGTGGACCGCTGTCACATATGGATCAGCAGTCCCTGAATTCTGGTGACTGATTGAGCAGTTGGGAGCGCACGGAGGTGAATTTTCCGTAACTCCCGTCAACGGCCGGGTCGAGCGGGAACACCGCTACCCGGTGGCAATTCTGGAACGCGAGTCGGACCCCGAAATGGCGCTGCAGGGCACCCCGTATCGCGTCACTCGCCAGAGCGCGCAAGAGCTGTCCGCGCGCCTGCTCGTCCGGCGGCGGCACCTGGTTGTCGGCGAAGGAGCCACCGTCAACCTTGAGTTGCGCCACCAGTGAATTGATCATCTCCCATGCGTACGGCAGGGAGGTCCGGACGCAGTCGACGAATTCCTTCTCGTCGACCTCGCCTCGCTCGGCCTGTTCGAGGAGGGCCGGTGAGACGTCGAGCGACATGGGTACTCCTCTCGTGACCCCGCGACGTGCGGGGCCAGACGGACATGAACCGGAAACCGTCCGAGCTTCTCCCGCACGACGGCTTCCACATACAACGGTAGGCGGCGGTGTCCTGGCGCACCAGGAGGTAGCGCCCACAACCGGCCAATTTTCAACAGTCGCCCGTAGTCTCATGTTGAGGGCGAATCGCGCGCGGGGTGGGGCGTCGAGTAGCGTTGCGCACCATGCGCCTCGTCATTGCCCGCTGCTCCGTGGACTACGCGGGCAAGCTCTCCGCCCACCTCCCGTCGGCGACCCGTTTGCTCCTTGTCAAAGCCGACGGTTCGGTCTCCATCCACGCCGACGACCGCGCCTACAAGCCACTCAACTGGATGTCCCCGCCGTGCACCCTCAAGGTGGGCGACGACGGCGTCTGGACGGTGGTGAACAAGGCCGGTGAGCAGCTGATCATCACGATCGAGGAAGTCCTCCACGACTCCTCGCACGAACTCGGGATCGACCCCGGCCTCATCAAGGACGGCGTCGAGGCCCACCTCCAGGAGCTGCTCGCGGACCGCATGGAAGTACTGGGTGCGGGGTGGACCCTGATCCGGCGCGAGTACATGACGGCCATCGGGCCGGTCGACATCCTCTGCCGGGATGCCGAAGGCGTCACGGTCGCCGTAGAGCTCAAGCGGCGCGGCGACATCGACGGCGTCGAGCAGCTCACCCGCTACCTCGAGCTCCTGAACCGCGACCCGCACCTGGCGCCCGTGAAGGGCGTCTTCGCCGCCCAGGAGATCAAGCCCCAGGCCCGCGTCCTGGCCACCGACCGCGGCATCGGCTGCGTCGTCCTCGACTACGACGCGATGCGCGGCATCGAAGACGACAAACTCCGCCTGTTCTGATCTGGGCCCGTTCCGCTCACGAGTGGAACGGGATAGGCGTGCCGGCCCCGGCCCCCGGGTTGTGGGGGCCGGGGTTTGGCGTTACGGGGTGGTACCGCCGGTCGTGGTGGTCGGCGGCGTGGTGGTCTCCGTGCTCGTTGCTGTGGGTGATGTTGACGCCGACGAGGAGTCCGACGCCGACGGAGTTGTGCTTGGAGAATCCGGCGGACCACCGGTCGAGCCACCAGTCGACGCCGGAGGGCGCGACGTTTGCACCGTCGAGGGCGACGTCTGCGTGCCGGTGCTCGGTGTGGACGACGACCCGCCAGGCTTGCCGGACTTCACGGGCACGGCGCCCGCCGTCGTCGGCGTGGACCCCTTCGACGGAGTCGCGCTCGGCTTCGTCGAGGACGTTGTGCCGTCCGACGTCTGCTGGTCTGCCGGGAGGCCCGCGTTCTGGTCGTCCGGTTGGGCGGACTCGACTGGCTTCACATTGTTCGGCACGTTGCGGTTCTCGCTGCCGCCGGCGGACGAGCCGAGCGTGACGACCGTGCCGATGATCGCCGCCAGCGCGGCGGCCGCGCCTGCGGCCAGGAGGTTGCGGCGGGGGTTGGCGAGGGCGGTCCGGACGCTGCGGGGGGCCGCCGGCGCGCCGCCCGCGGCGAGTCGCTTGCTGATGACCGTGACCGGCGGGTCGTAGGCGTCCTGGGGAGCGGTGGAAGCCGCGAGGTGCGAGTCCGGGCCCGTGCCCGGTATCTCCAGGCCGGCGACGGCCGGTGTGAGCACCGTGGAGCCGCTGAAGCGGTCGTTGACGAGCGCGAGGGTTCGTCTGCCCACCAGGGTGCCCTGGCGGTCGGCGAGCGCCCCGCGCAGCGCTATGGAGGCCTCCAGTTCGGCCCGCGCCCGGTCGAGGCCGCCGGTGCAGAGCGCGAGTACGCCCAGCTCGTGATGGAAGTACGCCTCTTCGGCCACTTCGCCGGCCAGCCGGGCCGACTCCTGTCCGATCCGCAGCGCCCGCTCCCAGGCGCTCCAGTGCAGTGCCGCGGCGAACGTGGGCGCTGCCGTGCGGGCCAGGAGGACTGCGTTGCTGGGGTGTCCCGCGTCGCGGCAGGCGGCCATGGCGGCCAGGATCGTCTCGGCCTCGCCGGCGGCCCGCTCGGGCGCCACCGACGGGTGCCCGGTCCACCAGGTGTAGTGCTGGGCGGCGGCGAGGGCGCGGGCGGAGTCCTCGGTCTCGGTGGAGAGTCCTACGGACAGCTGCTGACGTACCCCGGCGGCGAGCCGGTAGTGCGAGGCGACGGGGACGGCGAGGCCGCACGCGGTGATCTCGCCGAGCGCGGCGTCACCGTGGGTGTCGCCCACGAGCGCGGGCAGGTGCGAGGGGTGCGGGCATTCGCCGTCGAGCGCGACGGCGAAGTCCAGCGCCTGCTGGGCCGTCTCGCTCAGCCGGGACGCGAGCAGTTCGGCGGGCGCGGCGCTCTCGGCGAGCGAGGGCAGCGGTATGCGGCCGGCGGGCTCGGCGTCGAACGGTCCGCCGGACTCGGGGGCGGACGTCCAGACGGAGTCGTCCCACTCCAGTCCCGGCTCGACCGGGTTGCGCAGGACGTCGCGCTGCCGCAGCAGCGCACCGGCCTGGAAGAAGCGCAGCGGCAGGCCCTCGGACTCGAACCAGAGGTCCGCCGCCCAGGCGGCCTCCTCCTCGTCGAGCGGGCGCTCGACGACGTGCTCCAGCAGGGCGAGGCACGCGACGCGGGTGAGGCCGGGCAGGAAGACCTCTTCGATCAGCGAGTCGGACGCCGGGGCAGCGACGTCCGGGGTCGCGGTGATCAGGAAGGCGCACTCCGGTACGGCGTTCAGCAGCTCTTCGAGCGCGGCGCCGCCGAACTCCAGGTCGTCCAGCACGACGATGGCGCCGACGTCGCTCAGCAGCTCCAGGGCAGCCGGGCGGTCGGGGCGGTACCCGTCGGTCTCGTAGACGAGGGTGAAGAGGTCCTGCAGCAGGTCGGCGGAGGTGCGGCGGTAGCCGGACAGCCGCAGTATCCCGTCGGGCGCGAGGTCGGCGCACGCTTCGGCGACGACGTCCAGCAGCGAGCTGCGGCCGGCGCCGGAAGGGCCGGTGACCCGCACCGAGCGGCCGCGGGCGAGCAGCCGGATGAGCCGCTCCCGTTCCTCGTCGCGCTCCAACAGGGGCAGCTCGGGCGCGCGGGGGCCCGGCGGCTGCTGCGGGCGGCGGGCCTCGGCCTGCCGCAGCCGGTCCTGCGCGCTGCGGCGTACGGGCGCGCGCCGCTCTTCCGGCGGGCACTGCACGACTTCGCTGCCGTCCACCGGATTGACCGTGAGCAGGAAGTCGCCCGCGACCACCTGGACGACGCGGGCGCGGGTCGTACCGCCCGTGTCCCCTTCGGGCCACAGGGTCTCCCCGCCGAAGACGGGGGCAGGCTCGCGCGGCGGGCGCGGTATGCGCGCCGGCGCCTTGGTTTCGTCGGCGGCATCCGCTTCGGGCTCTGGTGCCGCGAGATCGTCTGGTCGACCGGAGTGTGGGTCCATTGTTTCCGCCCCCCATATGCGTCGCGTACGGGGCGGTGTCGGACCACCGTACGTCCGCCTAGTCGGACCGGTCCGGTTCCCCTCCTCGACCCACCGTGTGGCAGGCCGGAAACCGAACTCTAAAGCCCCGGACAGTATTGCCGAAGGGCAGGGGCGCTGTGCCGCCCTTACATCACCTTTCAGCCTCGATCGCCAGGATTCGATGCAGTCGTGTGGCTACGAGCAGCCGCTGCATCTGCGGCGGGACGCCCCGCAGCACGAGCCGACGGTTGACCCGGCCCGCCCTCCGGTGCGCTCCCATGATCACGCCCAGTCCCGCGGCGTCCCACGAATCCAACGCTGTCAGGTCCAGCACGAGATCGCCGCAACCGGAGTCCACGGCGGTGTGCAGGACGGTACGGGCGTCCGCCGCACTGCGGACGTCGAGACGGCCTCCGACGACCAGCTCGGCATGGTCGCCCTGGATATGCATAGATCGCTCCCGGTGGAGTGATGGCGTGATGGATTCCGCGATGGCTCACCACAACTGACGGTTCGTCGCATATAAACGTTGCCGTCAGTGAGGGAACCGCTACCGAATTCACTCCTGGGAGTGAATGTTGTTAGTACGTGTAGAAGCCTTGTCCGCTCTTCCGGCCCAGGTCGCCGGCGTCGACCATGCGGCGCATGATCTCCGGGGCGGCGAACTTCTCGTCCTGCGACTCGGCGTAGATGTTGCCGGCGGCGTGCAGCAGGATGTCGACCCCGGTCAGGTCCGCGGTGGTCAGCGGACCCATCGCGTGGCCGAAGCCGAGCTTGCAGGCGATGTCGATGTCCTCGGCCGACGCGACCCCGGACTCGTAGAGCTTGGCCGCCTCGACGACGAGCGCCGAGATCAGCCGGGTGGTGACGAAGCCGGCCACGTCGCGGTTGACGACGATGCAGGTCTTGCCGATCTCCTCGGCGAAGGCCTTGGCCGCGGCCAGCGTCTCGTCACTGGTCTTGTAGCCGCGCACGAGTTCGCACAGCTGCATCATCGGCACCGGCGAGAAGAAGTGTGTGCCGACGACCCGCTCCGGGCGCTCCGTGACCGCCGCGATCTTGGTGATCGGGATGGCGGAGGTGTTGGAGGCGAGGATGGCGTCCTGCCGGGCGATCTTGTCCAGCGCCCGGAAGATCTCCTGCTTGACCTCGATCCGCTCGAACACCGCCTCGACGACGATGTCGGCGTCGGCGACGGCTTCCAGCTCGGTCGTGGCGGTGATCCGGGCGAGCGCCGCCTCGGCGTCCTCCGCGGTCATCTTCCCCTTGGCGACGAACTTCCCGTACGAGGCCTGGATGCCACCCAGACCGCGGGCGAGCGCCTCGTTCGTGACGTCACGCAGCACCACGTCGTAACCGGCTGCCGCCGATACCTGCGCGATGCCGGAGCCCATGAGACCGGCTCCGATGACGGCGAGCTTCTTCGCCACGACACACACCTTTACGTTCGGGGATTCTCGCCGGACCTTAACGCTCGCTCACACCCCGGCGCAGTAGGAAGAGAGGCGGGTCACTCTGTGTCTTTGGTCGCATAGTTGAGGATCTCGTCGCTCAGCAGGGCTTCCATGGCGTCCAGTTTGACCAGGACCACCCGCGAGACCTCGTTGGGCTCGCCACCGTCGGCCATCGCGCGGCCGATGGTACGCATCACCGTGTTCTGCAGCCAGGCGATCTGACCGGCGACCAGTTCGGGCATCAGATCGCCCCGGTCCGCGCCGGTTTCCCGCTCCAGAGTGCGTGCCAGATCGTCCTGCGCCAGGTTCTGCATCCGCCAGACCTTCGCCATCAGCACGGGCGAGGCATGACAGATCCGCATGAAGTGGGCGTAATTGGGGATCAGCCCGAGCGCCGGGGAGACCATGACGAGCTCGTCACGCAGCACGCGGACGACGGCTCCCGCCGCGGATTCGCCGGGGCGCCGGCCGCGCACGATGCCGGAGAGCCGTTCGACGACCTCGTCGTGCCGGTCGAAGTACAGGTCGGCCTTGTCCGGGAAGTAGTTGTAGACGGTGTTGACCGACACGTCGGCGGCGGCGGCGATCTCGGCGATCGTCACCTCGTCAAAGCCGCGTTCGAGGAAGAGCCCGGTGGCCACGTCGGAGATGTACTGCCGGGTCTGCCGCTTCTTGCGCTCCCGCAGCCCCTCGGCACGGCCCGCGACCCCCGCGCCGGCCTGCTGCTCCCCCGCTCGCGCTGTCCCGTCGTCCATGTCCGCATTCTAGCTTCGATGGCACATCACCAATTTTGGAGTCATTGCATTTTTTCCATCACTCTGGTTTTCTGTCGGCATGCCGACCCCGATCATCACGACCGCCGGGCTCGCCCGGACCTTCCAGACCAAGCGCGGACCCGTCGAGGCCGTCCGCGGCATCGATCTCACCGTCGAACGCGGCGAGATCATCGGCTTCCTCGGGCCCAACGGCGCGGGCAAGACCACCACCCTGCGGATGCTGACCACGCTGCTGGCGCCCACCGGCGGCAGCGCCACCATCGCCGGGCGCGACCTCGCCCGCGATCCGCGCGGGGTGCGCGCACGGATCGGCTACGTCGCCCAGTCCGGCGGGGTCGACCCGGCCGTCTCGGTCCGCGAGGAGCTCGTCACCCAGGGCCGGTTGTACCGACTGGGCAAGGACGAGGCCGCGACCCGTGCCACGGAGCTCGCCGGCCAACTCGGCCTCGAGGGGCTGCTCGACCGCAAGTGCGCCGCCCTGTCCGGCGGTCAGCGCCGCCGCCTCGACCTCGCCATGGGCCTCACCCACCGGCCCGAGATCCTCTTCCTCGACGAACCGACCACGGGACTCGACCCGGGCAGCCGCGCCGACCTGTGGCACCTGGTGCGCACCATCCGCGCCGAGCACGGCACGACCGTCTTCCTCACCACCCACTACCTCGACGAGGCGGACGCGCTCGCCGACCGGCTGGTCGTCGTCGACCACGGGCGGGTCGTGGCCGAGGGCACTCCCCAGTCCCTCAAGGCCGAGTACGCCGGGTCGCCCGGCGGGACCCTGCAGGACGCGTTCCTCGCCATCACCGGGCGCAGCGCGCCGCAGGACACCACACCCGTCGCCGTCTGATCCGGAGCCCCGCCATGTCCTCCACCACCGTCACCGCGCCCGCAAGCCCTTCCCACCTGCTGTCCGACACCGCGCTGATCTTCAACCGCTATCTCCGGCAGACCGTGCGCTCCCGTATCGGGCTGGTCTTCGGCCTGCTCATGCCGTTGCTGTACCTGGTCTTCTTCGGACCCCTGCTCCAAGGCCTGCCGCTCGGCGGCGCGGGCGACGCCTGGCAGACCCTGGTACCGGGTCTGCTCATCCAACTCGGTCTGTTCAGTGCCGTTTTCTGTGGATTCGGCATCCTGATCGAGAAACAGCTCGGGATCGTCGAGCGGATGCGGGTGACCCCGGTCAGCCGGCTCGCGCTGCTGCTGGGGCGCACGCTGAAGGACGTTCTCCAGCTCGTCATGCAGTCGCTCGTCCTGGTGCTGGCCGCGGTCGCGATGGGCCTGCGCACCTCGGTCACCGGCGCGGCCATCGGCTTCCTGTTCACCGGACTGCTGACGATCTCGCTGGCCTCCCTGTCGTACGCCCTGGCGATGCGGGTCGACAGCCCGCAGGAGTTCGCTCCGATCATCAACACCGTCAACGTGCCCGCGATGCTGCTCTCCGGCCTGCTGCTCCCGATGTCGCTGGCCCCCGGGTGGCTGGACGCCCTCTCGCGCTTCGTGCCGTTCCGCTATTTCGTGGACGCCGTCAGGGCCGCCTTCGTCGGCGACTACTGGACGGGCACGGTCGGCGTGGGCGCGCTGGTCGCCGTCGGGTTCGCGGCCGTGTCGGTGACGGTGGGCACACGGGTCTTCACCAAGGCCGGTGCGTGACTACGCTCGATGGCATGGTCAATCTGACGCGCATCTACACCCGTACCGGCGACACCGGCACGACCGCCCTCGGCGATATGAGCCGCACCGCCAAGACCGACGTCCGGATCTCGGCCTACGCGGACACCAACGAGGCGAACGCCGCCATCGGCGTGGCCATCGCGCTGGGGTCACTGCCGGCGGACGTCTCCGCGGTCCTCACCCGAGTGCAGAACGATCTCTTCGACGTCGGCGCGGACCTCGCCACGCCGGTGGTCGAGGACCCGAAGTACCCGCCGCTGCGCGTCGAGCAGTCGTACGTCGACAAGCTGGAGGCGGACTGCGACCGCTTCCTGGAAGATCTGGAGAAGCTCCGCAGCTTCATCCTGCCCGGCGGAACGCCGGGCGCGGCCCTGCTGCACGCCGCCTGCACGGTGGTCCGCCGGGCCGAGCGCTCGACGTGGGCGGCCCTGGAGGAGCACGGCGAGACGATGAACGCGCTCACCGCGACCTACCTCAACCGCCTTTCTGACCTGCTGTTCATCCTGGCCCGGACGGCCAACAAGGAGCGGGGCGACGTGCTGTGGGTGCCTGGCGGCGAGCGGTGACGGACGTGGACGGCGCCGGAATGGGGAGGGTGAGGGATCAGCCGCCCGTCACCGCCGGCACCTCTCCCTCGACTGTCTTGAGCCTCGCGGGCCGCCCGCCCAGCCGCGTCGTCGCCGTGACGATCCCCGTCTGCATCCTTCGATGTACCGACCGATAGGCCGCCCTACGACCGGCAGACGACGCCCGCACCCCTCGCCACATGCTCTGATGGAGGCATGCCGCTGACCCTCCCCCGCCCGCACCCGGTCGATGTGCGCATCGCCGCCGCCGGGCTGCTCGGGGGGCTGCTGATGTGGTCGTTCGGCCTCTACACGTACTCGGGCCGGGGGCCGGACGTCCCGGCGTGGGCGACGCTGGTGCCGCTGGCGCTCATGGCGGGCTGCGAACTGCTGCGCCGGGTCGCGCCGCCCGTGGCGATCATCACCGGCGTCGTCGCCCTGACCGCCGACATGATCCTCGGGTCCCTGCTGGTCACGGTCCTGATGTTCACCGATATCGTCTACGCGGCCGTGCTGTACGGGCCGAAGCGCATGACGCGGTCAGTGCCGGCCGTGAGCATCGTCATCACGGCGGCGATCACCATCACGCTCGCGCTGACCCAGCGCAACGCGCAGGCGCTGTCGGGGGGTCTGATCTGCGCGCTGATCTCGGTGGCCCCGGCCTGGAGCGGGATCATCGTCCGCCAGCACCGCGACACGGCGGACGCGGCGACGCTGCGGGCCGAGCAGACGACGCTGCTGGCCGAGCTGGACCGGCGGCAGGCGGTGACGGCCGAGCGCGCCCGGATGGCGCGGGAGTTGCACGACATGGTCGCCAACCACCTCTCCGCCATCGCCATCCACTCCACCGCCGCGCTGTCGATCGACAAGCGCGAGGGGCCCGCCCGCGACGCGCTGGGGGTGATCCGGGAGAACAGCGTCCAGGGCCTGTCCGAGATGCGCCGGCTGATCGGGCTGCTCCGGGACACCGAGGGGAACGCGGCGCCGGCCGCCGCACCCAAGCTGGGAGCGCTGGACGCGCTGCTGGAGCACGCCCGCGCCGGCGGCGCCGAGCACGGGCAGACGTTCGCCCTGCGGGACGACCGCCCGCCCGACGCTCCCCCGCTGTCGACCCCCGTCGAGCCGGCGGCGTACCGCATCGTGCAGGAGTCGCTGACCAACGCGCTCAAGCACGCGGCGCCCGGCGAGGTCCTGGTCCTGCTGGAGCAGGACGAGCGGGCGCTGGTCGTCACGGTCGGCAGCCCGTTCGGCGACCGGGACGGACCCCGTGCGCCCGGTTCCGGCTCGGGGCTGATCGGTATGCGGGAGCGGGCGGAGCTGCTGGGCGGCTCGTTCGAAGCGGGGCTGGAACAGGCGGCGGACGGCGACGGCACGGTGTGGCGGGTACGGGCGGTACTGCCCGTCCACGGTGGGGGGATGGACCGATGATCCGCGTGGTGGTCGCCGAGGACCAGAGCGCCGTGCGCGCCGGGTTGGTGATGATCCTGCGCTCCGCCCCCGACATCGAGGTCGTCGGCGAGGCCGCCGACGGCGAGGAGGCGGTGCTGCTCGCGCGCGAACTGCGCCCGGACGTGGTGCTGATGGACATCCAGATGCCGCGTCTCGACGGCGTCGCGGCGACCCGGCGGGTGGTCGCCGAGCAGCTCGCGGACGTCCTGGTGCTGACCACCTTCGACCTGGACGAGTACGTCTTCGGAGCGCTGCGCGCGGGCGCCGCCGGATTCCTGCTCAAGGACACCGACGCGGAGCGGCTGCTGGAAGGGGTGCGGCTGGTCGCGCGCGGCGACGGGATGATCGCCCCGGCGGTCACCCGCCGGCTCATCGGGGCGTTCGCCGGGCAGCCGGCGAAGCGGTCCGCCGACCCCGCCCTGCTGGACGCCCTGACCCCGCGCGAGCGCGAGGTGCTGGCGTGTCTCGGCAGCGGCCGGTCGAACGCCGAGATCGCGGTGCGGCTGGAGATGGCCGAGGCGACGACGAAGACCCACGTCAGCCGGATCCTGGCGAAGTTGGGGATGCGCAGCCGGGTGCAGGCGGCGGTACTGGCCCAGGAGTTGGGTCTGGTCCAGACCTCTTGACCTATGGTCCAGACCTTTCTACTCTCACCTTGATAACAGTTGGTGAGCGGACCATGACAATCACGCGATGAACCACTGTCGGAATGACTGTCGGGCGTGCTCTCCGGGCGGCGCAGGTTCCCCCCTTTCCCCCCCGACCTCGAGGAGCACCCTTGAGAACAGGAACCGCACAGCTCTTCCGGCGCAGGTTAGGCGCGGTCGCCACCGCGCTGCTGCTCCCCCTGGCCGCGATCGTGGGACTGGCCACCCAGGCGCACGCGGCCGCGTCCGCCACAGCGACCTACGTCAAGTCGTCCGACTGGGGCACCGGGTTCGGTGCCGGCTGGACCGTCAAGAACACCGGGACGACGACGATCACCTCGTGGACCGTCGAATGGGACTACCCGACCGGCACCTCGGTCACCTCCTTCTGGGACGCGACCGTCACGCACACCGCCAACCACTGGACCGCCAAGAACGTGGGCTGGAACGGCACCCTCGCCCCCGGCGCCAGCGCGAGCTTCGGCTTCAACGGGGCGGGCTCCGGCAGCCCCAGCGGCTGCAAGGTGAACGGCGGCTCCTGCGACGGCGGTACCGTCCCGGGCGACAACCCGCCCTCTGCCCCTGGCACCCCCACGGCCAGCGGCATCACCAACACCTCTGCCACCCTCACCTGGACGGCGGCCACCGACGACAAGGGGGTCAAGAACTACGACGTCATCCGTGACGGCACCACCGTCGCGACCGTCACCGGCCTCACGTACACCAACACCGGGCTGACCGCGGGCACCGACTACGTCTACACCGTCAAGGCCCGCGACACCATCGACCAGACCGGCCCCGCGAGCAACGCGACCATCGTCCACACCACCGGCGGAGGCGGCGGCGACCCGGGCGGCACGTACGCCAAGGTCGGCTACTTCGTGCAGTGGGGCATCTACGGCCGCGGCTACACCGTGAAGTCCCTGGTCACCACGGGCGCGGCGGCGAAGCTCACCCACATCAACTACGCCTTCTCCAACATCAACCCGACCGACCTGACCTGCATGAACGGCGTCACCAAGGCGACCACCAGCAACCCGGAGGACCCCAGCCAGGGTGACGGTGCGGGCGACTCCTGGGCGGACTACGAGAAGGGCTTCAGCGCCGGCGAGTCCGTCAACGGCAGCACCGACACCTGGGACCAGCCGCTGGCCGGCAACTTCAACCAGATCAAGCAGCTCAAGGCGAAGTACCCGAACCTCAAGGTCAACATCTCGATCGGCGGCTGGACCTACAGCAAGTACTTCTCCGACGCCGCGAAGACCGCGGCCTCCCGGCAGAAGTTCGTGCAGTCCTGCCTCGACATGTACCTCAAGGGCAATCTGCCGGTGACCAACGGACGCGGCGGTCCCGGTGCCGCGGCCGGTGTCTTCGACGGCATCGACATCGACTGGGAGTGGCCCGGCTCACCCGACGGCCACCCCGGCAACCACTACGCCGCGGCCGACAAGGCCAACCTGACCGCGCTGCTCGCCGAGTTCCGCAGCCAGATGACCGCCCTGACGGCGACCACCGGCAAGAAGTACCTGCTGACCGCGTTCACCCCCGCCGACCCGGCCAAGGTCGACCTCGGCTGGGACATCAGCGCCAACGGCATCTTCAAGTCGATGGACTTCGCCAACGTCCAGGGGTACGACTTCCACGGGTCCGGCAGCGACAACAGTTGGGAGCCCAACCGCACCGGCCACCAGGCGAACCTCTACACCGACGCCCAGGATCCCTACACCACCCACTTCAGCGTCGAGGGAGCCGTCAACAAGTACCTCGGCGCCGGAGTGAACCCGCGCCAGCTCACCGTCGGCCTCGCCTTCTACGGGCGCGGCTGGCAGCAGGTCACCGACGGTGGCGCGCACGGTGAGTGGCAGGCGGCCAACGGGGCCGCGCCAGGACAGTTCCCCGAGGAGTCCGGCACCCGCGGGTACAGCAACCTGATCGCCTCGGTCGGCGGCCTCACCGTCTACCACGACGAGCAGTCCGTGGCGACGTACGGCTACACCGGTGCCAACGGCCAGTGGTGGTCGTTCGACGACACCTGGTCGATCGGCAAGAAGAGCGCCTGGATCAAGTCCAAGAACCTGCTCGGGGCGATGATCTGGGAGATGTCCGGTGACACCGGCACGCTGATGTCCTCCGTGGACAGCGGGCTCAAGTAGAAGCCCCCCGGCCGGAGCCCCGACACGCCGCCCGTCGGCCTCCGGCCGGGGACACAGGGAAGCGCCGGGCGGGCTGAGGATTCAGCCCGCCCGGCGCTCATGATCCTCACGCCACATTCACCCTCCCCCAGACTTCGTCCGGGGGTACCCCCACCCAGCGGGGGGCTACGCCACATTGACCCTCCCCCAGACTCCGTCCGGGGGTACCCCCACCCAGCGGGGGGCTACGCCACATTTACCCGCTGGCCGGGCGGCGCCGCTTCCAGCCAGGCCAGGAAGCCCGTCAGGGCGTCCTCGCTCATCGCCAGCTCCAGCCGGGTGCCGCGGTGGGCGCACAGCAGCACGGTGGCGTCGGAGAGCAGTGCCAGTTCCTCCTGGCCCTGCGGGGGCCGGCGGCTGACCACCTCGATCGCGGGCCGGTCCAGGACGCGGCGCGGCCGGGGCGAGTACGAGAAGACCCGGAACCACTCGATCCGGTCCCCGTTGTAGCGGGCCACGCCGTAGACCCAGCCCTTGCCGGTGGACTCGACCTCTTCCCCGTCGGCAGGGGCGGGTCGCAGACTGCAGTCGAAGGTGCCGCCGGGGCGCTGGAGCAGCCGCCGGCGCAGCCCGAAGACGAACAGTCCCAGCAGCAGCGCCGCCACAATCCCGCCGCACACCTGAAAAGCGAGGATCACGCCCACCGACCTCCTCGCCTAGAAATGGCTGCTTGCCCCTACTGTGCCGGAGCCGCGGACCGCCCCATGGGCTGTCCGCGGCATCCAGGTGTTATCCGCTCAGTGACCGCTCGAAACGGCGGCCAGCCGGACCTCCGCACGCCTTTCGGCGGCTGCGTCGGTGTCGGCCTTGGAACGCTCCAGAGCCCGCTCGGCACGCGCGACGTCGATCTCGTCGGCGAGCTCCGCGATCTCGGCGAGCACCGAGAGCTTGTTGTCGGCGAAGGAGAGGAATCCACCGTGTACGGCGGCGACCACGGTGCCACCGTCGTTCGTACGGATCGTCACGGGACCGGACAGCAGCACACCCAGCAGCGGCTGGTGTCCCGGCATGACGCCGATGTCACCGGACGGCGTGCGCGCGATGACCATGGTGGCTTCGCCGGACCAGACACTGCGGTCCGCTGCGACCAGCTCGACGTGCAGCTCAGCCAAGACGGCTCCTCGGTTCGGCACCCACCGCTTCCGGCGGGTGTTGGGTCAAAGAATAGTGGAGGTTTCCCCGGCGTTGCCGCCAAGGACCCGCTCCCGCGGGTGCGCGGGGGGTGAAAGGCGCTGTCCTACGCACCGTCCACCCCCCGCGCGATGTGCCGCAGGACTCAGCTGACGCCGAGCTCCTTGGCGTTGCGCACCAGGTCCTCGATACCGCCGCACATGAAGAACGCCTGCTCGGGGAAGTGGTCGTAATCACCGTCGGCGATGGCGTTGAACGCCGTGATCGACTCTTCGAGCGACACGTCGGAACCATCCACACCGGTGAACTGCTTCGCCACGTGGGTGTTCTGCGACAGGAAGCGCTCGATGCGACGGGCACGGAAGACGGTGAGCTTGTCTTCCTCACCCAGCTCGTCGATGCCGAGGATCGCGATGATGTCCTGGAGGTCCTTGTACTTCTGCAGGATGCCCTTGACACGCATGGCGCAGTCGTAGTGGTCCTGCGCGATGTAGCGCGGGTCCAGGATCCGGGACGTCGAGTCCAGCGGGTCGACCGCCGGGTAGATGCCCTTCTCCGAGATCGGACGCGACAGAACGGTCGTCGCGTCCAGGTGGGCGAAGGTCGTCGCCGGGGCCGGGTCGGTCAGGTCGTCCGCGGGGACGTAGATCGCCTGCATCGAGGTGATCGAGTGACCGCGGGTCGACGTGATGCGCTCCTGCAGGATGCCCATCTCGTCGGCCAGGTTCGGCTGGTAACCCACCGCGGACGGCATACGGCCGAGCAGGGTGGACACCTCCGAGCCCGCCTGGGTGTACCGGAAGATGTTGTCGATGAAGAAGAGCACGTCCTGGCCCTGAACATCGCGGAAGTACTCCGCCATGGTCAGACCGGCAAGCGCCACGCGGAGACGGGTGCCCGGGGGCTCGTCCATCTGGCCGAAGACCAGCGCGGTCTTGTCGATGACGCCGGACTCGGTCATCTCCTCGATGAGGTCGTTGCCCTCACGGGTACGCTCACCGACACCCGCGAACACCGACACACCGTCGTGGTTGTTGGCCACGCGGTAGATCATTTCCTGGATCAGCACGGTCTTGCCGACACCGGCACCACCGAACAGACCGATCTTGCCGCCCTTGACGTACGGGGTCAGCAGGTCGATGACCTTGACGCCGGTCTCGAACATCTCGGTCTTCGACTCGAGCTGGTCGAAGGACGGCGCCTTGCGGTGGATCGGCCAGCGCTCCGTGATCTCGACCGTGGACGGGTCCACGTTCAGGATCTCGCCAAGGGTGTTGAACACCTTGCCCTTGGTGACGTCGCCCACGGGGACGGTGATGCCCGAACCCGTGTTGGTCACCGGGGACTGGCGGACCAGACCGTCGGTGGGCTGCATCGAGATGGTGCGGACCAGGCCGTCGCCCAGGTGCTGGGCCACTTCCAGGGTCAGCGTCTTGAGCTCGCCGTCCTGCGCCGGGTCGGCGACGGTGACGTGCAGAGCGTTGTAGATCTCCGGCATCGCGTCGACGGGGAACTCCACGTCGACGACCGGGCCGATGACCCGAGCGACGCGGCCGGTAGCCGTGGCCGTTTCAACAGTGGTGGTCATAGTGGTTAGTCACTCCCCGCGCTAGCGTCGGCGAGGGCGCTCGCGCCACCGACGATCTCGCTGATTTCCTGGGTGATTTCGGCCTGACGGGCCGCGTTGGCAAGCCGGGAGAGCTTCTTGACGAGGTCTCCGGCGTTGTCGGTCGCCGACTTCATCGCGCGACGGCGGGCAGCGTGCTCGGAAGCGGCGGCCTGCAGCAGTGCGTTGTAGATACGGCTCTCGACGTACCGCGGCAGCAGGGCGTCGAGGACGCCCTCAGCCGACGGCTCGAAGTCGTACAGCGGCAGGATCTCTCCCTTGGCGTGCGACTCCTCCTGCGCCTCCAGCGCCTCGGCGTCGAGGCTGAGCGGCAGCAGCCGGTTCTCCACCGGCGACTGCAGCATCATCGAGACGAACTCGGTGAACACGATGTGGAGCTCGTCCACACCGCCCTCGGCCGTGTCCCGCAGCACCGACTCGATGAGCGGTGCGGCGATCGCCTTGGCGTCCGAGTAGGACGGCTGGTCGGTGAAGCCCGTCCAGGACTCCACGACCTTCCGCTCACGGAAGTTGTAGTACGCGACGGCCTTGCGGCCGACGAGGTACGAGTCGACCTCCTTGCCCTCCGAGCGAAGCCGCTCGGTGAGCCGGTCCGCAGCCTTGATCGCGTTGGAGGAGTACCCGCCGGCCAGGCCGCGGTCGCTCGTGACGAGCAGGACCGCGACCCGGGTGGGCGACTCGACCTCGGTGGTCAGGGCGTGCTGGGTGTTGGAGCCCGTGGCGACCGCGGTCACCGCGCGGGTGAGCTCGGTCGCGTACGGACCCGATGCCGCCACCTGACGCTGCGCCTTGACGATGCGCGAGGCGGCGATCATCTCCATCGCCTTGGTGATCTTCTTCGTCGCGGTTACCGACTTGATGCGACGCTTGTAGACCCTGAGCTGGGCTCCCATGCTCAGCCCTCACCCAGGAGCTTGCCGTCCGACGTCTCAAACTGCTGCTTGAAGGTGGCAACGGACTCGGCAAGCGCCTGCAGCGTGTCGTCGGACATCTTCGCGCCCTCGACGATGCTGTTCATCAGGCCCTTGTGCTCGCGGCCCATGTAGTCGAGGAGCTCCCGCTCGAAGCGGCGGATGTCCTCGACCGGGACGTCGTCCATCTTGCCGGTGGTGCCGGCCCAGATGGAGACGACCTGGTCCTCGACCGAGTACGGCGCGTACTGGCCCTGCTTCAGCAGCTCGACCATCCGCTTGCCGCGCTCCAGCTGCGCCTTCGACGCCGCGTCCAGGTCGGAACCGAAGGCGGCGAACGCCTCCAGCTCGCGGTACTGGGCGAGGTCGACGCGCAGTCGGCCGGACACCTGGCGCATGGCCTTGTGCTGCGCGCTGCCGCCGACTCGCGAGACCGAGATACCGACGTTCAGCGCCGGGCGCTGGCCCGCGTTGAACAGGTCGGACTCCAGGAAGCACTGGCCGTCGGTGATGGAGATGACGTTGGTCGGAATGAACGCCGACACGTCGTTCGCCTTGGTCTCGACGATCGGCAGACCGGTCATCGAACCCGCGCCCATGTCGTCCGAGAGCTTGGCGCAACGCTCGAGGAGACGGGAGTGCAGGTAGAAGACGTCACCCGGGTACGCCTCGCGGCCCGGCGGGCGGCGGAGCAGCAGGGAGACGGCGCGGTAGGCGTCGGCCTGCTTCGACAGGTCGTCGAAGACGATCAGGACGTGCTTGCCCTGGTACATCCAGTGCTGGCCGATGGCCGAACCGGTGTACGGGGCGAGGTACTTGAAGCCGGCCGGGTCGGACGCCGGAGCCGCGACGATCGTCGTGTACTCGAGAGCGCCCGCCTCCTCCAGCGCACCGCGTACGGACGCGATGGTGGAGCCCTTCTGGCCGATGGCGACGTAGATGCAGCGGACCTGCTTCTTCGGGTCGCCGGAACGCCAGTTGTCACGCTGGTTGATGATCGTGTCGACGGCCAGGGCGGTCTTGCCCGTCTGGCGGTCGCCGATGATCAGCTGACGCTGACCGCGGCCGATCGGCACCATCGCGTCGACGGCCTTGAGGCCGGTCTGCATCGGCTCGTGCACCGACTTACGCACCATGACGCCGGGAGCCTGCAGCTCCAGGGCGCGACGGGCGTCCGTCTCGATCTCGCCGAGGCCGTCGATCGGGTTGCCGAGCGGGTCGACGACCCGGCCCAGGTAACCCTCGCCGACCGCGACGGACAGGACCTCTCCGGTGCGTCGCACCGGCTGGCCCTCCTCGATACCGCTGAACTCGCCGAGGACGATAGCGCCGATTTCGCGCTCTTCGAGGTTCAGCGCGAGACCGAGGGTCCCGTCCTCGAACTTCAGCAGTTCGTTTGCCATGGCCGAGGGAAGACCCTCGACCTTCGCGATGCCGTCACCGGCTTCGCTGACCGTGCCGACCTCCTCGCGCGAGGCGGCGTCCGGCTGGTACGACTGGACAAAGGTCTCCAGCGCGTCCCGGATCTCCTCCGGCCGGATCGTGAGCTCCGCCATCTGGGTTCCCTGCTCTCCTTGTTGGGCCCGAAGTTTCCTGCGGGTGCCTGGGGGTCGTCCCCGGCAGGCACCGCGCTACGGCCCAACTCGGGCCGCGGTCATGCTCTTGAGTTGGTGGCTGGTCTCAGCCGGCCATCCGCCGGGCCGCCTCTTCGAGGCGGTCGGCGATGGTGCCGTTGATGACCTCTTCGCCGACGCGCACCGTGATCCCGCCGAGGACCGCGGGGTCCACGTCGAGGTTCAGGTGCACCTGCCGGCCGTACAGCTTGGCCAGCGCGGCGCCGAGACGCTGCTTCTGCTGGTCGGTCAGCGGCACGGCCGAGACCACCACCGCGACCATCCGATTACGGCGGGCGGCTGCCAGCTTGGACAGGGCTTCGAGCCCTGCTTCCAGGCTACGTCCCCGCGGGTGGGTGACAAGCCGGGCGACCAGCCGCTCGGTGACCGGGTTGACCCGGCCGTCGAGCAGTGAGCGCAGCAGTTCGGCCTTGGCCGAGGTCGCGACGACCTTGTCGGTCAGCGCGGCCCGCAGGTCACTGCTGGCGGAGACGATCCGGCCGAAGCGGAACAGCTCGTCCTCGACGTCGTCGAGGGCGCCCGTGCGCTGGGCGGCGACCAGGTCCGCGGCGTAGGAAAGCTCCTCCACCGCGTCCGTCAGGTCACGCGACCGGGACCAGCGGGAGCGGACCAGGCCCGACACGAGGTCGAGGGTCTCTCCGCCGATCTGGCCGCCGAGCAGCTGCTCGGCCAGTCCCGCCTTGGCCTCGCCGGTCTTCGCCGGGTCGGTCAGGGCACGCCGCAGCGATCCCTCGCGGTCGAGCAGCCCCGTGACGGAGGCCAGCTCTTCCCCGAGCTTCGCCGCGTCGACCGACGTGTTGTCGGTCAGCGCGTCGAGCTGCTCGCGTCCGGCGGCCAGTGCCTCGCGGCTCGCGCCGTTCATCGCGTGGCCTCGGCCTTCTCCTCGAGCTCGTCGAGGAAACGGTCGATGGTGCGGCTCTGCCGGGCGGTGTCCTCGAGGGACTCGCCGACGAGCTTGCCGGCCAGATCGGTGGCGAGCTTGCCCACGTCCTGGCGCAGCGCCTGCGCGGCGGACTTCCGGTCGGCCGCGATCTGCGCGTGGCCGGCCGTGACGATGTCCTCGCGCTGCCGCTGGCCTTCCGCGCGCATCTCCGCGATGAGCGCGGCACCCTGCTCCTGCGCCTCCTGGCGCAGTCGCGCGGCCTCGTGCCGGGCCTCGGAGAGCTGCTCGCGGTACTGCTCGAGCGTCTGCTGCGCCTCAGCCTGGGTGGCCTCGGCCTTCTCCATGCCGCCTTCGATGGCCTCGCGGCGCTCGTCCAGAACCTTGTTGATGTTCGGGAGGAGCTTCTTGGCGAGGAAGCCGAAGACGATGGCAAAGGCGATCAGGCCGATGATGAGCTCGGGGATCGGCGGAATGAGGGGGTTTTCCGCCTCCTCGGCCGCCATCTGTACCAGGGCGATCACATCAGTGCCTTTCGTCGAAAGGGGCTAGTGCCGTCATCACTTGGTCGGGTAGACGAACGGCATGACCAGACCGATGAGGGCGAGCGCCTCACAGAAGGCGAAGCCGAGGATCTGGTTGGCGCGGATCAGGCCGGCAGCCTCGGGCTGACGGGCGAGGGCCTGGGTGCCGTTGCCGAAGATGATGCCGATGCCGACGCCGGGGCCGATCGCGGCGAGGCCATAGCCGATGGAGCCCAGGTTGCCCAGGATCTGAGTGGCGGCGAGGTTCACAGCGGACATGCTGTTTCTTCCTTCTCTTTCACGGACCGGTGGGGGTTGGCCACCGGACATCTGTTGGCGGGAGGCGCGGGTGCGTCAGTGGTGTTCGGCGAGCGCGCCCTGGACATACGAGGTGGCCAGGAGCACGAAGACGTACGCCTGAACGGCCTGGATGAAGAGCTCGAAAGCGGTCATGACGATCGTCATGACGAACGAGACGCCCGCGTACGCGATGCCGATCCCGTTGAGCAGGTACCAGCTGGCGATCGTGAACAGCAGCAGCAGGGTGTGGCCCGCGAACATGTTCGCGAAGAGCCGCACCGCGTGCGTGAACGGACGCACCAGCACGTTCGAGAAGAACTCGATCGTCATCGACAGCGGCAGGACCTTGCCGAGCGTCGGGTCGTAGCCGGTGATGTTCTTCAGGGCGCCCACGAAGCCGTGCTTCTTGAACGTGAGGTACATCCACAGCACGTACACGATCAGGGCCAGGGCGACCGGGAAGGAGATGATCGCCGTCACCGGGAACTGGGCGACCGGGATGATCGACCAGAGGTTCATGATCCAGACGAAGAAGAACAGCGAGACCATCAGGGGGACGTACTTCTCGCCCTCCCGCTTGCCCAGCGTCTCGTAGACGATTCCGCGGCGGACGAAGTCGTAGCCCGCCTCGCCCACCATCTGGAGCTTGCCGGGGATCATCTTCGGCTTGTTGAAGGCCGCCCAGAAGAACCCGACGATGATCACGGTGCTCAGCAGAGCCAGCAGCATCGGCTTGTTGAAGTCAAAACTGCCGATGCTGAAGATCGGCTCGAAAAGGAAGGAGTGCAGGCCGGGAGCCGGGAAGCCGCACCCGTCGAAGATGTGGCAGTTGGTCTCGAAGGCGAGAACCTGGTCAGCACTCACCGCGAGCTCCTTCAGCGTGGCGCATGGGTACGGCAACCTCGATGTGTCGGCGCGGCGTACAGCCACGGAACGGCACTGGACTGGTCTGGCAGAAATGGGGGCGGCTCATCGGCTTGACGCCGAGAGGCCGTGCAGGCAGCTGCGCCGCCCGCGCCAGCCGTGCCGCAGTTGAGACCGGACGATAGCAAATGAGCGGAGACGTCTTTACACCGGCCCTACGGTTCACGACGTGGACCCGGCGGAGTCCGGCTCGACGTACAGGATCTTCGCCTTCATATGGGCTCGGGCCTGTGCGGCGATCCAGACAAGGGTGGTACCGAGGAGTGCGAAGGCGAACGCCCGCTGGTTGAACAGCGAGGTGTTCTTGAACACCGCGAGGATCACCGCGAGCAGCAGGATCTGGGTCGTGTACAGCGCGAGCCCCATCATCTGGAACAGCGCCGGGTACGACTTGGCCACTCGCTGCAGGACCAACAGGCCGATCGACATGAACGCGATCACCACGAACGTGCCGAAAGCGGCGCCGATCGCTCCCTTGCCACCGGCCAGCACACCACTGACAACGACGGCGATGACACCGGCGGCGGCAGAGGGGACAGCGCAGTTGAGGAACATTCGGACGTCGTTGGACTGCATGGTGGCAGCTCCTCCGGCGGGAGTTGGGGGTAAGCGGCTGGTCGTCGGAGACGAGCGTAGACCCGGACCGAGGACGTGCCTCACGCCGGAAGACCGTCGCTCTAGGGTCTTTCGGCTTGTTTCCCGGGTTTCGTGAACGGTATCACAAAGTATTTGATGCGGTCTTTACCTTGTAAGTGTGCTGCCTGTCACACGAAAGGAGTAGTCGGCGTGTCGTCCGGCTGACGACCGGCTCGCCGTCTGGTACTGCGAACAGCCGGTTACCTGCGGCTGTCGACCGGGCGTCGGTCGGGCAGCCGGGAGCGGTCCCCGATGGCCGTCGAGCCGTGCACGCCGGCCGCTCCGCCGGAGCGGATCAGCTGCTCGGCGGCGAGCTGCGCGGCCTGGGTCGTACGGCGCCTGCGGCGGTAGCGGGGCGGCACGAACGACTCGGCCCAGCGCGGTGCGCGCGGTCGGAAGCGGGGCAGCAGCAGCACGACGAGGCCGAGGGCGCTGAGCACCATGATCACGACCACGATCCACAGGCTGGAGGAGTTGAGCGAGAAGGCGACCGCGCCGAACGCGATCAGTGCCGACCAGAAGTACATGATCAGCACGGCCCGGCTGTGCGAGTGCCCGATCTCCAGCAGCCGGTGGTGCAGATGGCCGCGGTCCGCGGCGAACGGCGACTGCCCGTTCCAGGTGCGGCGCACGATGGCCAGCACCAGGTCGGCGGCCGGGATCGCGATCAGGGTGAGCGGCAGCAGCAGCGGCATGTAGACCGGCACCATGAAGTGCACGGTCTCCCGCGTCGACCCCGTCATGTCGGTGATCGCGTCCGGGTCCACCTGGCCGGTGATGGAGATCGCGGACGAGGCGAGGACCAGGCCGATCAGCATCGAGCCGGAGTCGCCCATGAAGATCCGGGCCGGGTGCAGGTTGTGCGGGAGGAAGCCCAGGCACATCCCGATGAGGATGGCGCTGAACAGGGTGGCGGGGGCGGCCGCCTCGACGCCGTAGCCGTACCACATGCGGTACGCGTACATGAAGAACGCGATGGCGGCGATGGCGACCATGCCGGACGCCAGGCCGTCCAGGCCGTCCACGAAGTTGACGGCGTTGATGGTGATCACGACCAGCGCGACGGTGAGCAGCGTGGACTGGATCGGCGACAGCGAGACCGTGCCCACCCCGGGAACCGGCAGCCACAGGATCGTCAGGCCCTGCAGCACCATGACGCCCGCGGCGATCATCTGGGCGCCCAGCTTGATCAGGGCGTCCACGCCCCACTTGTCGTCCACGCACGCCCAGCAGCCAGATCAGGCCCGCCCCGGAGAGCAGCGCCCGCGGCTCGTTGGACAGCTCGAAGACGCTGCTGAGGTTCCACAGGTGGGAGGAGACCAGCAGACCCGCGCAGAGGCCGCCGAACATCGCGATCCCGCCCAGCCTCGGCGTCGGTTCCCGGTGCACGTCCCGCTCACGGATCTCCGGCATCGCGCCGGCCGCGATCGCGAACTTCCGCACCGGGCCCGTCAGCAGATAGGTGACGGCGGCGGTCACACAAAGGGTCAGCAGGTACTCGCGCACAGGGCTGCCTCCGGCAGGGTCGGCCGGGAGAAGCGGTGCTCCAGGGGCGTCGGGCAGGTCCTCACAGCGTCACACCTTAGTGGCGTCGTACTCGCAGCTGCGAACATCTGCGAAGACTCACAGGGTGCGGCCGCGGTTCCACCGGCCCCGAACGGCCCTCACGCAGGGTACGGCGGGAAGCCTTCGACGAGTCGGACGATCTCGGCGGCCAGCCCGGATTCCTCCCGCAGCGCCCGCGCGATCAAGGACGCGACCTGCGGCATCTCCGATTCCGTCATGCCCTGGGTGGTCACCGCGGCGGTCCCGATCCTGATGCCGGACCCGATGTCGGACGGCCGCGGATCGTACGGCAGCGCGTACTTGTCGAGAACGATCCCCGCGGCGGCACAACGTCCCCTGGCCTGTACCCCGGTGACGCCCAGTGGGGTGACGTCAGCGGTGACCATATGGGTGTCGGTGCCGCCGGTGGTGACCGTCATGCCCTCGGCGGCGAGCGCGTCGGCCAGCAGCCGCGCGTTGGCGACGACCTGGTGGGCGTACGCGGCGAACGCCGGGGTCGCGGCCTCCGCGAAGGCCACCGCCTTCGCGGCGATGGAGTGCAGGTGCGGGCCGCCCTGCGAGAACGGGAAGACCGCCCGGTCGATGCGCTGGGCCAGGTCGGCGCCGCACAGGACCAGGCCGCCGCGCGGTCCGCGCAGCACCTTGTGGGTGGTGGCGCACACCACGTCGGCGTACGGCACCGGGCTGGGCGCGGCACCGCCCGCCACCAGGCCCAGGGTGTGCGCGGCGTCCACGATCAGGTACGCGTCGACGTCGTCGGCGATCTCCCGGAACAGCCGGTAGTCGATGTGCCGGGGGTACGCGATGGCACCGCACACGATCGCCTTGGGGCGGTGCTCCCGGGCCAGCGCCCGGACCTGGTCGTAGTCGATCAGGCCGCCGCCATCCGGGGATCCGGGCGGCGTCACCCCGTAGCCGACGAAGCGGAACCAGCGGCCGGAGAAGTTCGCCTGCGAGCCGTGCGTGAGGTGGCCGCCGTGCGGCAGCGCCATCGCGAGCACCTTGTCGCCCGGGACCAGCAGCGCCGCGTACGCGGCCAGGACCGCCGAGGAGCCGGAGTACGGCTGCACGTTGGCGTGCGCGGCGCCGAACAGGGCCATGGCGCGCTCCACCGCCAGCCGTTCCGCCACGTCGACCAGCTCGCACCCGGAGTGGTGGCGGCGGGAGGGGTAGCCCTCGGCGTACTTGTTGGCGAGCGGCGAGCCGAGCGCGGCCAGCACGGCGGACGAGGCGAAGTTCTCCCCCGCGATCAACTGCAGCGTCGTGCTCTGCCGTTCCAGCTCGGCCAGCAGCGCGCCCGCCAGCTCGGGGTCCTGCCGCCGCAGCGCGGCGAAGTCGGGCTGCCACGTCCTGGCGGCGGGCCGCGGCGGGGTCTGTACGGGGCTTTCGGCGACCGGCATGGCAGACATGGCAGAACTCCCGCAGGAGGATCGGGTAACTGCACCCCACTGTAGGGGCGCCGCCACCGCGGCGCCCGGCGAGCGCGGGATCATGCGACGGATCCGGCCGCGCGGGGCCCTGGCGCGGAGCCGGGCCCTCCCCGGGGCGTCCGGGTCCTACCGGGGGGTCGGGGTACGGATTCCGGTCAACGCGGTGACGACCGGGTCGAGGGAGCTGTGGATCTCCTCGCCGATGTTGCGGAAGAACCCGATCGGGGCGCCGTAGGGGTCGTAGACCTCGTCGGCCTCGGCGCTCGGGGCCAGCAGCCAGCCGCGCAGCGCGGCGGCGGCACGGACCAGCGCGCGGGCGCGGTCCGACACGGTGCCGTCGGGGAGGGTCGCGGGGTCTATGGCCCGCACCAGCCGGGTGAACTCCTTCAGCGTGAAGGTGCGCAGCCCCGCCGCGTGCCCCATCGAGATGACCTGCGCGCGGTGGTCGCGGGTCGCCGTGAGCACCAGGTCGGCGTCGATGACGTGGTCGTCCAGCAGCTCACGGCCGATGAATCCGGACGCGTCGGCGCCGTACTCGGTGAGGACGGCGGCGGCGTGCGCCTCCATGGGCGCGCCTTCGTGCCCCCACGTGCCGGCGGACTCGACGAGGATGCCGTCGGCACCGTCGCCGAGGCGCAGCGTCAGCTCATGGCGGGTCAGCCGCTCGGCGATCGGCGAGCGGCAGACATTGCCGGTGCAGACGTGGAGGATGCGGAAGCGGTCGTCCCTTTGACCAGGGAGCCCCGGTATGCCACGCCTTTCGGGCGCGGTCAATTGCGCTCCTCCAGGTCGGGTACGACCTCTCGCAGCTGGTCGGCGCTGATCGCGCCGGCCCGGAGCAGCACCGGGATTTTGCCGGTCACGTCGACGATGGACGACGGGACGGTGGCGGGCGTCGGCCCGGCGTCCAGGTACACCGCGACGGAGTCGCCCAGCATCTCCTGGGCGGCGTCGCAGTCCTCGGGGGAAGGGTGGCCGGTCAGGTTGGCGCTGGACACGGCGAGCGGCCCGGTGGCGGTCAGCAGTTCGATCGCGACGGGGTGCAGCGGCATACGGACCGCGACGGTGCCGCGGGTGTCGCCCAGGTCCCAGTTCAGGGACGGCTGGTGCTTGGCCACGAGGGTGAGCGCGCCGGGCCAGAAGGCGTCGACGAGCTCCCACGCCTGCTCGGAGAAGTCCGTGACCAGGCCGTGCAGCGTGTTCGGGGAGCCGACCAGCACCGGGGAGGGCATGTTGCGGCCCCGCCCCTTGGCCTCCAGCAGATCACCGACGGCCTGCGCGTCGAACGCGTCCGCGCCGATGCCGTACAGGGTGTCGGTGGGCAGCACGACGAGCTCGCCACGCTTGATGGCGGACGTCGCTTCGCGCAGTCCGGCGGCGCGGTCGGTCGCGTCCGAGCAGTCGTATCGCCGTGCCATTAGCTGACCTCCAGGCTGTGCGCCGCTGCGGCGCCGTGCGTGCAGTTGACCCGCGCCATCATGGCGTCGCCTTGCGGGCAGTCGTGCTGCCTTCTCCCGGGGGACGACCCCCGTACCCCCGGTCCGGCGCCGGCCACCGACATCATGGCGTCGCCTTGCGGGCAGTCGTGAAGCGGGGCCGGTTGTTCAGGTCGGGGTGGTCGGCGGCGTCGGCCCAGCCGGCGTCCTCCTTGAAGATCCACGGAACCTGGCCCCCCTGCGAGTCCGCGTGCTCGATCACGACGACGCCGCCCGGCCGCAGCAGCCCGGTGCGCCGTGCGCTCGATACCGCGGATGGTGTCGAGGCCGTCCTCACCGGAGAAGAGGGCCAGTTCGGGGTCGTGGTCACGCGCTTCGGGCTGCACGTACTCCCACTCGGTGAGCGGGATGTACGGCGGATTGCTGATGACGAGGTCCACCTGGCCGTTGAGCTCGGGGAACGCGGCGAGCGCGTCGCCGTGCTCCAGCTGGACCTTGCTTCCCTCGATGTTCTTGCGGGCCCATTCCAGGGCCTTCTCCGACAGCTCCACGGCGTGCACGCGCGAGCGCGGCACCTCCTGGGCCAGCGCCAGCGCGATCGCGCCGGAACCGGTGCACAGGTCGACGATCAACGGCTCGGCCACGTCCATGGCCCGTACGGCGTCTATCGCCCAGCCGACGACCGACTCCGTCTCGGGGCGCGGGACGAAGACGCCGGGGCCGACCTGCAGCTCCAGGTACCGGAAGAAGGCGCGCCCGGTGATGTGCTGGAGCGGTTCGCGGGCCTCGCGGCGGGCGACCGCCTCCCAGTAGCGGGCGTCGAACTCGGAGTCGGCGACCGAGTGCAGCTCGCCGCGCTTGACGCCGTGCACGTACGCGGCCAGTTCCTCCGCGTCGAAGCGCGGGGACGGCACGCCGGCGTCGGCCAGCCGCTGGGCGGCCTGCGCCACCTCGGCGAGCAGCACGTTCACTGATTGCCCTCCTGTTAGCTCGCTGTGGCCGGTCGGCCGGCGCTTCCGCCGGTGTCGCGGCCGGTGTCAGCCGGCGTCGCCGGCCGCGGCCAGCTTGGCGGCGGAGTCGGCATCGACACACGCCTGGATCATCGCGTCGAGGTCCCCGTCGAGGACCTGGTCCAAGTTGTACGCCTTGAAGCCGACACGGTGGTCCGAGATGCGGTTCTCGGGGTAGTTGTACGTCCGGATCCGCTCGGAGCGGTCCACCGTGCGGACCTGGCTGCGGCGCGCGTCGGAGGCCTCCTGATCGGCTTCCTCCTGCGCGGCGGCGAGCAGCCTGGAACGCAGGATACGCATGGCCGACTCCTTGTTCTGGAGCTGGCTCTTCTCGTTCTGGCAGGAGACGACCAGACCGGACGGCAGGTGCGTGATGCGCACCGCGGAGTCGGTGGTGTTGACGGACTGGCCGCCGGGGCCCGACGAGCGGTACACGTCGATGCGCAGGTCGTTCGGGCCGATCTCGACCTCGACCTCCTCGGCCTCGGGCGTGACGAGCACGCCGGCCGCGGAGGTGTGGATCCGGCCCTGCGACTCGGTGGCGGGCACCCGCTGCACGCGGTGCACCCCGCCCTCGTACTTGAGCCGCGCCCAGACGCCCTGGCCGGGCTCGGTGGCCCCGTTGCCGCCCTTGGTCTTCACGGCGACCTGGACGTCCTTGTAGCCGCCGAGATCGGACTCGTTCGCCTCGATGATCTCGGTCTTCCAGCCGACGCGCTCGGCGTACCGCAAGTACATCCGCAGCAGGTCGCCGGCGAACAGCGCGGACTCCTCGCCGCCCTCCCCGGCCTTGACCTCGAGGATGACGTCCTTCTCGTCGTGCGGGTCGCGCGGTACGAGCAGCAGCCGCAGCTTCTCGGTCAGCTCGACGCGCTGCTTGTCCAGCACCTTGAGCTCGGCCGCGAAGTCCGGGTCGTCCTGGGCGTACTCACGGGCGGTCTCGATGTCCTCGCCGGTCAGCTTCCAGGAGCGGTAGGTGCCGATGATGGGCGTCAGCTCGGCGTAGCGCTTGTTGAGCTTGCGGGCATTGGCCTGATCCGCGTGCACCGCGGGATCGGCGAGCCGCTTCTCGAGGTCGGCGTGCTCGCCGATCAGTTCCTCGACTGCCTCGAACATCTGCTGTGCCTCTCCTGAACAACCCTGGACTGCTATCGGTACCGGACGACAAAGCGCCGGTCCGGTCCTCCGACGTGTCGGGGGACCGAGAACCGGCGCTTTCGGGTCGCTACTTCTGGGCGGACCCGGCGGCCTTCTTGCCGAAGCGGGCCTCGAAGCGGGCCACGCGGCCACCGGTGTCGAGGATCTTCTGCTTGCCCGTGTAGAACGGGTGGCACGCGGAGCAGACGTCGGCGCGAATCACGCCGCTCTTCTCGGTGCTGCGGGTCGTGAACGACGCGCCACAGGTGCAGGTGACCTGGGTCTCGACGTACTCGGGGTGGATTTCGCGCTTCAAGGGATGCTCCTAGGTTCGGGAGGGCGCCGGGTCGTGGAGCGGGTTTGCGTCACGTGAACCGGGGCCAGCAGTCCAGTCTGCCAGGACTGGCCGCATCTCCCAAAACGAGAGGCGGCCGGATTTCATTCCCGGCGCCTCCGGGAGGCCGGAAAAAGTCCCGGAACCCGTGCGTGAGCTGCGCGGGAGCCCGCCCGAGGGGTGCGGGAACGTTTCAGGAGCCGCTTCCGACGACGCCCTTCGCATCGGTCTCGGCGGCGGCGGAGCCCTTGAGGGCGGCCGCCGGTATCTGCTGGTCCGCCTTGAGCGCCTGCCAGACCAGCGCAGCCTGCGCGTCCAGGGGCTCGACGCGGTTCGCGTCGCTCTTCGCGTACTGGACCGGCAGCGTCACCATGTTGATGTTCTCGGACTTCAGGCTGGAGAGGCTCGACGCCAGGCCCTTGAGCCCGCTGAGGGAGGCCAGCTCGGAGTCGGTGGTGATGGCCTTGGTGGCCCTGTCGGCGACCTTGACGAGCTGCGTGGGGTTCGACAGCACGCCCAGGCCGTTCATCCGGTCCATGAGCGCCTTCATGAACGCCTGCTGCAGCTGTATGCGGCCCAGGTCGCTTCCGTCGGCCACGCCGTGCCGGGTGCGGACCAGGCCGAGCGACTGCTCGCCGTTGAGCGTGTGGGCGCCGGCCGCCAGGTCCAGGTGGCTGGACTTGTCGTGGATCGCCTTGGTGGTGGTGACGGGAACCCCGCCCAGGGCGTCGATCAGGCCCTTGAAGCCGGTGAAGTCGACCTCGATGTAGTGGTCCATGCGGATGCCGGTCAGGGACTCGACGGTCTTGACCGCGCACGCCGGGCCGCCGAGCTCGTACGACTCGTTGAACATCACCTTGTGGGCCTCGGGCGAGGTGCCGCCGCCGGTCTTGGAGCACTCGGGGCGGGTGATCAGGGTGTCGCGCGGGATGCTGACCACGCTGGCCGTCTTGTGGCCCTCGTAGAGGTGGACGATCATCGCGGTGTCGGAGCGGGCGCTGCCCTCGTCCGTGCCGTACTTGTCGTTCGCTCCGGCGCGGGAGTCGGAGCCGAGCACGAGTATGTCCTCGGAGCCGTTGTCGACCTGCGCGGGCCGGTCGTCGTCCTTGAGCGCCTGGTTGATGTCGACGCCGTGGATGTTGCCGTTGAGCTTGAAGTACAGGTAGCCGGCGCCGGTGCCGCCCACCAGGACGATTCCCGCGACGCTCCAGGCGGCTATTCGCGCCAGGCGGCGGCGCCGGGCCGGGAGCCTTCGACGGCCGGGTGCGCGCGCGGAACCGGACGTGCCGTTCGTGCCCCGCGTATCGCTCGTGTCGTCCGCCATGGCCCCTCAGTCCCTCGTCCGTCGTCGGTGTGCGGCTACCCCCAGCGGTGTCGCTCAGGCGTGGCTTGTACTGACCTGTCAGACGGTGGATCGCCCGACGTGGTTCCTGCCGAGTGTGCACGCCGAACATAAGAACGGGCTCTCAGGTGCCCCGTGAGGGGAGCCTGAGAGCCCGTTCTCGTGCCTTCTGAACCCTTGCTACAGACCTGATGCGCCGTATGTGCTGTGAAATACGTCGCAAAAGGGGCGAACCCGTCAGTCGTTGTTGTTGCCCGGGGTCGTCTTGGCGATCTGCATCAGGAACTCGGCGTTCGACTTCGTCTGCTTCATCTTGTCCAGCAGCAGCTCGATCGCCTGCTGGGAGTCGAGCGCGTGCAGCACCCGGCGGAGCTTCCAGACGATCGCGAGCTCATCGCGGTCGAGCAGGATCTCTTCCTTACGGGTACCGGACGGGTCGACGTCCACCGCGGGGAAGATGCGCTTGTCGGCGAGCTTGCGGTCGAGCTTGAGCTCCATGTTGCCGGTGCCCTTGAACTCCTCGAAGATCACCTCGTCCATGCGCGAGCCGGTCTCGACCAGCGCGGTGGCCAGGATGGTCAGCGAGCCGCCGTCCTCGATGTTGCGCGCCGCACCGAAGAAGCGCTTCGGCGGGTAGAGCGCGGTCGAGTCGACACCACCGGACAGGATGCGGCCGGAGGCCGGCGCCGCGAGGTTGTACGCGCGGCCCAGACGGGTGATCGAGTCCAGCAGGACGACCACGTCGTGACCCAGCTCGACGAGACGCTTCGCGCGCTCGATGGCCAGCTCGGCGACGGTGGTGTGGTCCTCGGCCGGGCGGTCGAAGGTCGAGGAGATGACCTCGCCCTTCACCGACCGCTGCATGTCCGTGACCTCTTCCGGACGCTCGTCGACCAGGACGACCATCAGGTGGCACTCGGGGTTGTTGACGGTGATCGCGTTGGCGATCGCCTGCATGATCATGGTCTTACCGGTCTTCGGCGGGGCCACGATCAGACCGCGCTGGCCCTTGCCGATCGGCGCGACCAGGTCGATGATCCGGGTCGTCAGCACACCCGGGTCGGTCTCCAGGCGCAGCCGGTCCTGCGGGTACAGCGGGGTCAGCTTCTGGAACTCGGGCCGGCCGCGGCCGGAGTCCGCCGCCATGCCGTTCGCCGAGTCCAGCCGGACCAGCGCGTTGAACTTCTCGCGGCGCTCGCCGTCCTTGGGCTGGCGGACGGCGCCGGTGACGTGGTCACCCTTGCGCAGGCCGTTCTTGCGGACCTGGGCGAGCGAGACGTACACGTCGTTCGGACCCGGCAGGTAGCCGGACGTCCTGATGAACGCGTAGTTGTCGAGGATGTCCAGGATGCCCGCGACGGGAATCAGGACATCGTCGTCGTTCACGGTCGGCTCGTTGCCGAACTGCTGCTGCTCGTCGCGGCGGTTGCTGCCCCGCCCACGGCGGTCGCGGTAGCGGCCACGACGACGGCCGCGGCCGTCACCGAACTCGTCGTCGTCCTGCGCGTTCTGACCCTGGCTCTGGTCGCGGCCCTGGTCACGGCCCTGGCTCTGACCACCCTGGCTCTGGTCACGGCCCTGGGTCTGGCCCTGCGGGCTCTGGCCCTGGCCGCCGCCCTGGTTCTGGCCGCCCTGGTTGCCACCGCGGTTCTGGCGGTTGCCGCCCTCGGCGCCGCCGGCAGCGGCCGCGCCGCTCTCGTCGCCCCGGTTGTTGCGGCGCTCGCGCTGCCGCTCCTGGCGCTCGCGGCGGTCGTTCTGCCGGTCGCCGCGCTGACCGCGCTGCCGGTCCTGGCGGTCCTCGCCGGCCGCGGCCTTGCCGTCGGTGGCGGCCTTGCCCTCGGCGGTGTCCGCGGCGGCCTCGGCCCGCTCGCCGGCACGCTCGGTGCCGCGCTCGCTCCTGGCGGTCTTGGGCTGCTCTCCGGCGGGCTGGCCGGGGATTTCGATCTGCTTCGCCTCGGACGGCGCGGCGGCGGCCGGAGCCGCGGCAGCGGGCTCGGAGCTCTCCACCGTGCGCGCCCGGGAGGTCACCCGGCGCTTCGGCTTCTCGGCGACGGCCTCGGCGGTGGCCGTCCCGGCGACCGCGGCGGCCTTGGTGGGGGCGCTGGTGGCCCCGCCCTTGCCGGCCTGGGTCTCCTTGATCGTCTCGATCAGCTGGCTCTTGCGCATCCGCGCGGTGCCCTTGATACCGAGACCGGAGGCGAGCTGCTGCAGCTCTGCCAGGACCATGCCGTCGAGGCCGGTCCCCGACCGGCGGCGCTTGGGGGCAGCACCGGTGGCAGGCGCGGCAGCGGCGTCCGGAGCGGGCGCGGCGTCTGCACGCACGCCCATCAGATCGGTGGTGTCGCTCACGAAGGGTCCTTCCCTGGAGCGGACGTCGGCCTGTCTGGCTCGGCGACCGGTTGTGCTGTCCGGATCTGGGCGTTTCCGCTGCTCAGAGCCGGGGCGATGGTCCGCCTGATGGCGGCAGATAGACAAACATGGTTCCGGCGCGAAAGGTGAAGGAGATTATTCGCGCCGACTCCGGAGCGTGCTCGACACTGCTTAGGCGGGATGCTCAGGCGGTGTGGGAGGCTCCCGGAAGAGTGGCGGTCCCCAGAAGGGACACAGATCACTTCTGCGTGCACTTCGGCACCATTCATATGCATGGTCCGTCGAGTGCAGGCTTGACATTAACACTACCGGATCCAACAAACATTCCCCCTCTCTTCACCCGGCAATCGTGTCACTGCCCCACTGCGAGGGGCAGGACACACGCCCCCGCCGCGTCGAGGGCCAGACGGTTCGCCGCCCACCCCTCGCCCGCGAGCCGGGAGACCTTGTCCGCGGCGCCTTCCTCGGTGAGCGCGAGGACCGTGGGTCCCGCTCCCGAGATGACCGAAGGGACGCCGTCGGCACGCAGTCGGTTCACCAGGGCCACGCTCTCCGGCATGGCGGGAGCGCGGTAGTCCTGGTGCAGCCGGTCCTCGGTGGCGGGCAGCAGCAGCTCGGGACGGCGGGTGAGCGCCTCCACCAGCAGCGCGGCGCGGCCCGCGTTGACCGCCGCGTCCACATGCGGGACGGTGCGCGGCAGGAGCCCGCGGGCGACCTCGGTCAGTACGGGCTTGGACGGGACGAAGACCACCGGGACGACGGAGGCCGCCGGATCCATCCGGATCGCGCGGGCGGCGCCGGACTCGGTCCAGGCGAGGGTGAAGCCGCCGAGGAGACAGGCGGCGACGTTGTCGGGGTGGCCCTCGATCTCGGTGGCCAGTTCCAGCAGCGCGGCGTCGTCGAGACGCTCGGGACCGCCTATCGTCACCGCGCGGGCCGCCATGATCCCGGCGCAGATCGCGGCGGACGAGGAGCCCAGGCCGCGGCCGTGCGGGATGCGGTTGGCGCAGACCACCTCCAGGCCGCGCGGCTGCCCGCCGAGCAGGTCGAAGGCGGTCCGCATGGAGCGCACCACCAGGTGCTTCTCGTCGCGGGCCAGGTTCTCGGCGCCCTCGCCCGCGATGTCCACGTGCAGCCCCGAGTCGGCGACCCGGACCACGACATCGTCGTAAAGGCCCAGCGCCAGGCCGAAGGCGTCAAAGCCGGGGCCGAGGTTGGCGCTGGTCGCGGGGACGCGCACTCGGACCGCGGCGGCGCGGAACGCGGGACCGGCCATCGTTCGACGATTCTCCTTGTGCTGGTGCTTGTTCTTGTGCAGAAGTGCTGTTCTGCCCCGGAATGCCGAGCCATTGGCGATGTACGGCGGGGCGCGGTGTGCGGCGGGAGCGGTAATGCCTGTGGCATGAACCGGATCGGCGCACTGCGGCGCCGGTAGGGGTCAGCCTATCGAAGGAAGGTTCTGCTGCGACATAGGGCGCACGAACAGCGCGCGATGCGTGTCGCGAGCTTCTTCGTGCGCCCCTGCCCTGAGGTGCCGTGTCAGACCAGTCCCAGCTTCTCCGCGGCGGCGTCCGCGTCGACCGCCACGGTGACCGGCTGGGGCGCTCCGGCGACCGCCCAGTCCGGGTCCTTGAGGCCGTTCCCGGTCACGGTGCAGACGATCCGCTGCCCCGGGTCGACCTTGCCCTCTTCGAGCGCCTTGAGCAGACCGGCCACGGAAGCGGCCGAGGCGGGCTCCACGAAGACGCCCTCCTTCGCGGCCAACAGCCGGTAAGCGGAGAGAATCTGACGGTCGGTCACCGCTTCGATCAGACCGCCGGATTCGTCCCGCGCCTCCTCGGCGAACTGCCAGGAGGCCGGGTTGCCGATCCGGATCGCGGTCGCGATGGTCTGCGGGCTGCGCACCGGAGCACCGTTGACGATCGGCGCGGAACCGGCCGCCTGGAAGCCCCACATGCGCGGCTTGCGGGTCGAGACCCCGTCGGCCGCGTACTCGCGGTAGCCGCGCCAGTAGGCGGTGATGTTGCCCGCGTTGCCCACCGGAAGCAGATGGAGGTCGGGCGCGTCGCCGAGCGCGTCGACGATTTCGAACGCGGCGGTCTTCTGGCCCTCGATACGTACCGGGTTGACCGAATTGACCAGCGCCACCGGGTACTTCTCCGACAGGCCGCGTGCCAGGTCCAGGCAGTCGTCGAAGTTGCCGTCGACCTGCAGGATCTTGGCGCCGTGGATCAGCGCCTGGCCCATCTTGCCCAGCGCGATCTTGCCCTGCGGCACCAGGACGGCGCAGACCATTCCGGCGCGCACCGCGTAGGCGGCCGCCGAGGCGGAGGTGTTGCCGGTGGAGGCGCAGATGACGGCCTTGGCGCCCTCCTCCTTGGCCCGGGTGATGGCCATGGTCATCCCGCGGTCCTTGAAGGAGCCGGTGGGGTTGGCGCCCTCGACCTTGAGGAACACGTCGCACCCGGTCAGCTCGGAGAGCAGCTGCGCGGGAACGAGCGGAGTGCCACCCTCCAGGAGCGTGACGACCGGGGAGTCCGCCGCGACCGGCAGCCGGTCGCGGTACTCCTCGATGATGCCGCGCCACTGGTGGGTGCCGGACATTCGGGGACCCGCGGTGGAGCCGCTCGGAGATTCGGTGGTGACAGCGTTCATAGTGGGTTACTCCCCTTCCACGCGCATGATGCTGGCGACGCCGCGTACGGTGTCGAGCTTCCGCAGTGCCCCGACGGTCGCCGACAAGGCGGCGTCGGGCGCACGGTGAGTGACGACGACGAGCGACGCTTCGCCGTCCTTGCCCTGCTGGCGGACCGTGTCGATCGACACGTCGTGTTCCGCGAAAACGGTGGCGACCTGGGCGAGGACGCCCGGTTTGTCCGCCACGTCAAGGCTGATGTGGTAGCGGGTGACCACATCGCCCATCGGGCTCACCGGCAGTTGCGTGTACGCGGACTCGCCGGCGCCTGTGGTGCCTGCCAGTTTGTTGCGGCAGGCGGCCACGAGGTCGCCGAGTACGGCGGAGGCGGTGGGTGCGCCGCCCGCGCCGGGACCGTAGAACATCAGCTGACCCGCGGCCTCCGCCTCGACGAAGACCGCGTTGTACGCCTCACGGACGCTCGCCAGCGGGTGGCTGAGCGGGATCATCGCCGGGTGGACCCGGGCGGTGACGGACCTGCCGTCCGCGGTGCGCTCGCAGATGGCCAGCAGCTTGACCGTGCAGCCCATCCGCTTGGCGGACGCGATGTCGGCCGCGGTGACCTCGGTGAGGCCCTCGCGGTACACGTCGTCCATGGTCACACGGGTGTGGAAGGCGATCCCGGCCAGGATCGCGGCCTTCGCGGCGGCGTCGAAGCCCTCCACGTCGGCGGTCGGATCCGCCTCGGCGTAGCCGAGCGCGGTGGCCTCGTCGAGCGCCTCGGAGTAGCCGGCGCCGCTGGAGTCCATCTTGTCGAGGATGAAGTTCGTCGTGCCGTTGACGATGCCCATCACCCGGTTGATCTTGTCGCCGGCCAGCGACTCGCGCAGCGGGCGGATCAGCGGGATGGCGCCGGCCACCGCGGCCTCGTAGTAGAGGTCGACCTTGTGCGCGGCGGCCGCCGCGTGCAGCGTCGCGCCGTCCGCGGCGAGCAGCGCCTTGTTGGCGCTGACCACGGACGCGCCGTGCTCGAAGGCGGTGGTGATGAGGGTGCGGACCGGCTCGATGCCGCCGATCACCTCGATGACGACGTCGATGTCGCCCCGTTTGACCAGGGCGGTGGCGTCGGTGGTGAGCAGCTCGGCGGGCACGCCGGCGCGCACCCGGTTGGGGCGCCGCACCGCGATTCCGGCCAGCTCGACCGGGGCTCCGATCCGCGCGGCGAGATCGGCGCCCTGCGTCGTCATGATGCGCGTCACCTCTGAGCCGACCACACCACAGCCCAGCAGCGCCACCTTCAGCGGACGCGTACGCATCATCCGACCTCGTTTCTCACATCTCTCGGGGTAGGACCAGTCTCACGCACCGGACGCGAGAATCCATCTCCTGTCCGGTGTGTGAGACCAGCCCCGCTGTTTTTGAGATTTCACTTCAGCCGACGTCGAGACGCAGGAGATCGTCCTCCGTCTCACGTCGCACGATCACCCGCGCCCCGCCATCATTCACGGCCACCACCGGCGGCCGCAGAGCATGGTTGTAATTGCTCGCCATGGAACGGCAGTACGCCCCGGTCGCCGGAACGGCGAGCAGGTCACCGGGCGCGAGGTCGGCGGGCAGGAACGCGTCCTTGACGACGATGTCGCCGGACTCGCAGTGCTTGCCGACGACCCGCGCGAGCATCGGCTCGGCCGTGGACGTCCTGGACACCAGGGAGACGCTGTACTCGGCGTCGTACAGCGCGGTGCGGATGTTGTCGGACATACCGCCGTCCACGCTCACGTACGTCCGCAGCCCTTCCAGCGGCTTCACGGTGCCCACCTCGTACAGCGTGAACGCCGTCGGTCCCACGATCGCCCGGCCCGGCTCCACGGACAGCCGCGGGACGGACAGCCGGTTCGCGTCGCACTCGCGGGTGACGATCTCCCGTAGGGACCTGGCGATGTCGTGCGGCTCGGCCGGGTCGTCCTCCGACGTGTACGCGATGCCCAGGCCGCCGCCCAGGTCGATCTCGGGCAGCTCCACGCCGTGCTCGTCACGGACCTCCGCGAGCAGCGACACCACCCGGCGCGCGGCGACCTCGAAGCCGGCCATGTCGAAGATCTGCGAACCGATGTGCGAGTGGATGCCCACCAGGTCCAGCGCGTCGAGCTTCAGGACACGGCGCACCGCCTCGGCCGCCTGGCCACCGGCGAGCGCCAACCCGAACTTCTGGTCCTCGTGCGCCGTCGCGATGAACTCGTGCGTATGCGCCTCGACGCCGACGGTCACCCGGATCTGCACCCGCTGGCGCTTGCCGAGCCGCTCGGCGACGTGCGCGACCCGGACGATCTCCTGGAACGAGTCCAGGACGATCCGGCCCACACCCACCTCGATGGCGCGCTCGATCTCCTCCAACGACTTGTTGTTGCCGTGCAGCGCGATCCGGTCGGCCGGCATCCCCGCCGACAGCGCCACCGCCAGCTCCCCGCCGGAACACACGTCGAGGTTGAGCCCCTCCTCGAACAGCCACTTCACGACCGCCCGCGACAGGAACGCCTTCCCCGCGTAGAACACGTCGGCGCCCTCGCCGAACGCGTCGCGCCAGGCGTGGCAGCGGGCCCGGAAGTCGGCCTCGTCGAGGAAGTAGGCGGGTGTCCCGAATTCCTCGGCCAGCGCGCGCACGTCCAAGCCGCCGACCTCGGCGGCGCCGTCGGCGTTGCGGGTGACCGTACAGGCCCACACGCGCGGATCGAGGACGTTCAGGTCGGAGGGGGGCGCGCTGTAATGCCCTTCGGGCATCACGTCGGCGTAGCGGGGCCCGGCGGGGTGGGCGGATCTACTCACGGGACTCTGTCTCCTCAGAGGTGTTCTGGCGCGCTGATGCCGAGCAGGGTCAGGCCGCCTGCCAGCACCGTGCCGGTCGCTTCGGCGAGCGACAGCCGGACCCGGTGGGCGGCCGAGGGTTTCTCGTCACCGCGCGGCCAGCGGCGGGCACTCGTCGTGGAAGCGGAGGAAGGCGTCGGCGAGCCGCTCCAGGTGGCGGGCGACCCGATCGGGGGCGCGGTGCCGGGCGGCGGTCTCTATGACACGGGGGTAGTCGGCGATCAGGCCGAGGAGGTCCGTCTCCGCGGGATGGTGAAACGTACCGTCCGAAGCGTCGGAGGAGGATTCGATGCCCAGATCGTGGGCGTTGCGCAGCAGCGCCCGGGTCCTGGCGTACGCGTACCTGACCCGGAAGAGCGGATTGCCGGCGCGCTGCGACAGCAGCGCCGCCGCGTCCAGGGACGGGCGGTCGTCGGCCGGGGGGCGCAGCAGCGCCCAGCGGGCGGCGTCCTCGCCGAGTCGCTCGCGCAGCTCGGCGGCGGTGGCGCCGGCGGGGCGGGGGCTGAGGGGTTCGGGGGGCTCGGCCTGGCTGATGCCCGCGCCGCAAGCGCGCAGCAGCCGCGTCAGGACCTCGACGACAAGGACGGCACGGGGCTCACCGTCATGAACGAGGTTCACGTACGTGCAGGCGAGGGAATCGCCGCTGCCGTACGCGCTTCCCTGCTCCAGCACCTTGCGCACGACATCCCCGTAGGCCGCCGCGTCGAGCGTGATGTTCAGGAAACCGGGGCCCGCGATCACCACCTGCGCGATGCCGGGTTCCGCCGCCAGCCGCTTGCGCAGCACTTCCGCGACCTCCCGCGGCGCCTGGCCGGCGGCACCCGCGAGCTGCAGCGCGACATTCGTCGCGTAGTCGCCGCACCCGGGCCGGGGCGGCCGCTGCACACTGATCCGCTCCGGCACCGCCACCCGCAGCTCATCGGCCGCGACGGCGCGGCGAACCGTGCTCAGCACAGCACGGGAGAGCTCGGCGGGGGTCACACGGAAAGGGTAGGCGAGGAGGGGGGCACCCATGCGACCGGGTTTCCGCGCGCTCCACCCTTTTCAGGGCCGGCGGCCCTGGCTCACCCGCTCCCGGGAGCCGCGGCGGCCTGCCCCTCGGTGGGCGCGCCCTCACCGCCGGAAGCCCCCGGTCCCCCGAGGGCCAGCAACCGCACCATGTTCACCAGATCGGAGGGCTCGAACGGCTTCCCCAGGAACGCGTCCACCCCGGCGGCCACGCCACGCTCGACCTCGAGCTGGGTGCACGCGCTGACGATGGCTATCCGGATGCCACGCGTCCGCGCGTCGGACCGCAGCCGGGCCGCCGTCCGCAGTCCGTCCAGCCGGGGCATCACCACATCGAGCGTGATCACATCGGGCTGCACGCGGTGCACGATGTCCAGGCACTCGGCACCATCAGCCGCGGTCACGACCTCGAAGCCCTCCAGCTCGAGATTGACCCTGATCAGCTGCCGGATGACCTTGTTGTCGTCGACGACAAGCACCCGGCCGGAGATGCCCGGCACATCTCGAAGACTAGGCGTGGCCATCGCGATCCGTCCGCGTTTTGCCCACTTCTTCCCCGTGAGAGGGACCTTTCCCAACCCACCCCCACTCACCCACCGCGTGCGCTACCGCCCTCCGGGCAACACCCCAAAACCCTGTACCCAGGCACCATGCACAAGCTGGTAGGGTTTCACCCGTCACCGCTTCTGCGGACGACACGCCCCCGTAGCTCAGGGGATAGAGCATCGGCCTCCGGAGCCGGGTGCGCAGGTTCGAATCCTGCCGGGGGCACCTTGTAAAAGGTGTCTGAGGACCCCGTCCCCAGCGGAAACGCTGGGGACGGGGTCTTCGCGTATCTACGGCCGTATGCGGCGGGACGCCCCTGGGGGCACACCCGTGTCAGCGACGGTCCAGTGGGCGGGCGCTTGGCCGCCGTTCAGGGCGTTACTGATCTCTCCAGAAGGTGTCGTTCGGGCAGCGCAAAGGCGTTGCCGGGGTTTCGGCATGAGTGCCCACCGTCGTTGATGTGGACGCCGCCCGCCGGCCTCCGGTGAGCAGGAGATGAGGCCCCCGAGGGACGGTCGGAACCTCGGGGTTCGGGCGGGTCAGCGCGGAACGGCGGGGGTGGTCGGGGGCTGGGCGGCTGGGGTGAGGCGGGGGCCGCAGGGGGTTGTGGGGGAATTGGTGCGGCGGTTGGTTGATGCGGGGATGGCCGGGAGAGTCGTTTTCTGGAGGGCTCTCAGACGGGCGGGGTCGGGGACGGCGGCGCTGCGGATCCAGTCGCCGGTGTTCGTTCGGGTGGAGAGCGGGACGTACCCGTGGGCGGTGAGGGCCTCGGGGGTGAGGCCCGAGCGGGTCGACCAGGGGATGTGCACGTGGATGAAGGTGGGGCGCACGTGGTCGAAGACGTACGTGCGCAGGCGGGTCGTGTCGTGTGCCGCGTACGCGTCCGCGATGGCCGGGTCGGTGAGGCCCGCGAGGTCGGTGACGCGGAGGCGGGTGGTCAGGAGGGTGCCGCCGAGGTCGGGGAGCAGGAGGCCGGCGTCGGGCAGGCCCAGTTGGTCGGCGTAAGTGTTGAACGGCCGGCCATAGCGGTCGGCGACGAAACACATCGACAGCGTCGGGTCCGCCTGGAACTGCGCCGCCCGGGGCCGCTGGCCCGCCACTGACAGGACGGATCCGACGAGGAGGGCCGCCGCCAGGACCGCGCGGGCGCGCGGCCGTTCGCGGTCCCAGACGGTGACCGCGGCCAGCGAGCCGGCGAAGGCCGCGAGGGTCCAGACCGGAGTCGCGAAACGGTAGAGGGCCATCCAGTCGCGCTGTAGCAGCCCGTACGCGGTCAGGGCGAGGCACAGCGGAACGAGTACGGCGAGCAGCGACCGGCGGGACGCTCCCGGACCCGGGCACGCGAGGGCGGCGGCGATGCAGGCCACGGCGGCGAGGACGAGGGCCCAGCCGGCGAAGGAGATCAGGTCGGTGGTGTGGGCGAGGTCGGCCAGGTCCGGCGTCCGCTGGGCTTTCGCCACCGCCGTGTTGGGGACCCAGCGGCCGAACTCGGCGTGCCGCCACAGGAGATGAGCCGCGTAGGGGACGACGAACGTCGCGGTCGACAGAGCGACCGCCCGTACCGAGCCCGCACGGCGGCGGAGCAGCAGCGCCGTCAGCGGGTACGCGGCGGCGTAGACGATGCCGTCCGGGCGGGTGAGCGCGGCGAGCAGCGCCAGGAGGCCGGCCGCGACGGCGACCCGGGGCCGCAGCAGTTCGTCGCGGGCGACGGACCGGGTGAACAGGGCCGCGAGGGCCGTGACCGCGAGCCCGTACAGCGGGTTCTCCAGGCCGGAGAACAGCCAGACCACCAGCGAGAAGTTCCCGGCCATCGCCGCACCGGCGAGCAGCGTCACCGCCCACGCCCTCCCCGGCAGCACCGTCCGCGCCGCAATCGACACCGAGGCCAGCATCCCGATCACGCAGAGCAGAGCCAGCGCCTTGGGGAACCACACGAGGTCCGAGACCCCGAACAGCGCCCCGTGGTCGAACAGCCGCAGCCGCCGACCGGCCACCAGTAGCGCCAGCCACGCCGGGTTGGAGTACCCCTCCACTGGCGGGGCTCCGGCCTGCTGGGCGGGGCCGTACCCCTCGTCGATGCTGCGCGCGTAGGCGAAGGTGATGGCCGCGTCGTCGACGATCCACTGCCCGAGCCGCAGCGCCTGCACCCCGACGAGGAGGGTCCCCGCCAGGACCGCGGCCGGGTCGGGGAGCTTCCGCCAGGGGGAGCGGGGGTCGTGGGCCCGCGAGGTTCCGTTCATAGGGAGAGAACCCCGCAGCGCCCGTGACCGTCACGCCCTCGCGGGCGCCTGTGTCAGTAGCGGTAGTGGTCCGCCTTGTACGGGCCCTCGACCGGAACGCCGATGTAGGAGGCCTGCTCCGGGCGGAGCGTGGTGAGCTTGACGCCCAGGGCGTCGAGGTGGAGGCGGGCGACCTTCTCGTCCAGGTGCTTGGGGAGCACGTAGACGCCGGTGGGGTAGTCGGCGGTCTTGGTGAAGAGTTCGATCTGGGCGATCGTCTGGTTGGCGAAGCTGTTGGACATCACGAAGGACGGGTGGCCGGTCGCGTTGCCGAGGTTCATCAGGCGGCCCTCGGACAGCACGATGATCGTGTGCCCGTCGGGGAACTTCCAGGTGTGAACCTGCGGCTTCACCTCGTCCTTGACGATGCCCGGGACCTTGGCGAGGCCCGCCATGTCGATCTCGTTGTCGAAGTGGCCGATGTTGCTGACGATCGCCTGGTGCTTCATCTTGGCCATGTCGGCGGCCATGATGATGTCCTTGTTGCCCGTCGTCGTCACGAAGATGTCGCCCTCGGAGACGACCTCGTCCAGGGTCGTGACCTGGTACCCGTCCATCGCCGCCTGCAGAGCGCAGATCGGGTCGATCTCGGTGACGACGACCCGGGCGCCCTGCCCGCGCAGCGACTCCGCGCAGCCCTTGCCGACATCGCCGTAGCCCAGCACGACGGCGACCTTGCCGCCGATCAGCACGTCGGTGGCACGGTTGAGGCCGTCGATGAGCGAGTGGCGGCAGCCGTACTTGTTGTCGAACTTCGACTTGGTGACGGAGTCGTTGACGTTGATCGCCGGGAAGAGCAGGCCGCCGTCCCGCTGCATCTCGTAGAGCCGGTGGACGCCGGTCGTGGTCTCCTCGGTGACGCCCTTGATGGCGGCGGCCGCGGCGGTCCACTTGCCGGGGCTGTCGATGAGTGTGCGGCGCAGCAGGTCGAGGATGTGGCCGTACTCCTCGGAGTCGCCCTCGGCGAGGTCCGGGACCGCGCCCGCCTTCTCGAACTCGACGCCCTTGTGGATGAGGAGCGTGACGTCACCGCCATCGTCCAGGATCATGTTCAGACCGCCGCCGGGCCAGGTGACGGCCTGCTCGGCACACCACCAGTACTCGGCCATGGTTTCGCCCTTCCAGGCGAAGACGGGGGTGCCCTGCGGGTCCTCGGGGGTGCCGTTCGGGCCCACGGCGACGGCGGCGGCCGCGTGGTCCTGGGTGGAGAAGATGTTGCAGGACGCCCAGCGGACCTCGGCACCCAGCGCGACCAGGGTCTCGATGAGGACGGCGGTCTGGATCGTCATGTGCAGCGAGCCGGTGATCCGCGCGCCGGCCAGCGGCTGGGACGCCGCGTACTCGGCGCGGATCGACATCAGGCCGGGCATCTCGTGCTCGGCCATGATGATCTCCTTGCGGCCGAACGCGGCAAGGGAGAGGTCCGCGACCTTGAAATCAGCGGCGGTGAGGGACGGCATCTGCGCTCCTTGTGTTCAGGTTCTGGTGGATCTCAAGCGTCGCGGTGGACCGGTTGAGGGTGATGTAGTGCAGGCCCGGGGCACCGGCGTCGAGCAGGCGGTCGGCCAGGCGCGTCGCGTGGTCGACCCCGATCCGGTGAGCGGTCCCCGGGTCGTGCTGCGCCGCCGCCAACCGCTCGGCCAGCTCGGGCGGGAAAGTCGCGTCGCTCAGCTCGGCGAAGCGCCGGATCTGCCGCACGTCGGTGGCGGGCATGATCTCCGGGATGATCGGCGTGTCGCACCCGGCGGCGGCCACCCGGTCCCGCAGCCGCAGGTAGTCGTCCGCGTCGAAGAACATCTGGGTGATGGCGTAGTCGGCACCTGCCCGGCACTTGTCGACGAAGTGCCGGATGTCGTCGTCCCAGCTCGGCGAGCGGGGGTGGCGCTCGGGGAAGGCCGCCACGCCGATGCTGAAGTCGCCGATGGAACGGACCAGCTCGACGAGGTCGGCCGCGTGGTCCAGGCCGCCGGGGTGCCGCACCCACGGGCCGCGCGGGTCGCCCGGCGGGTCGCCGCGCAGGACGAGGACGTCGCGGATCCCGGCGTCCGCGTACCGGCCGACGATCTGCCGCAGCTCGGCCACGGTGTGGCCGACGGCGGTCAGGTGGGCGACGGGCCGCAGCGTCGTCTCGGTGGCGATGCGGCGGGTGACGTCCACGGTCCGGTCGCGGGACGAGCCGCCCGCGCCGTAGGTGACCGAGACGAACGTGGGCCCGACGGCCTCGATGCGGCGGATCGCATCCCACAGGACGCGTTCGCCCGCGTCCGTCTTCGGGGGGAAGAACTCGAAGGAGAACGTGCGCTGGCCGGCGGCGAGGACATCGCGCAGGTCGGTACTGGTCAGTGTGGTCGGCATCGTGGGAACAGTCCTCCTCACGCCTTGTAGTAGCTGGCTTCCGGGTGGTGGATGACGATCGCGTCGGTGGACTGCTCGGGGTGCAGCTGGAACTCCTCGGACAGGACGACGCCGATACGTTCCGGCTTGAGCAGGTCCATGATCTTGGCGCGGTCCTCCAGGTCCGGGCAGGCCGGATACCCGAGCGAATAGCGGCAGCCCTGGTACTCGGTACGGAACATCGCGTCCAGGTTGTCCGGGTCGGCGCCCGCGATCCCCAGCTCCGTACGGATCCGGGAGTGCCAGTACTCCGCCAACGCCTCGGTCAACTGCACGGACAGACCGTGCAGTTCGAGATAGTCGCGATAGGCGTTGGCGGCGAACAGTTCGTTCGCCACCTCGGAGACCTTGTTCCCCATGGTCACGACGGTGAGCGCGATGACGTCGGGCTCACCGGTGCCCTCGGGGCGGAAGAAGTCCGACAGGCAGAGGTGCCGGTCGCGGTGTTGGCGGGGGAACGTGAAGCGGTGGCTCTCGCCGCCGGTCTTCTCGTCCAGAATGATCAGGTCGTCGCCCTTGGAGACGCAGGGGAAGTAGCCGTAGACGACGGCCGCCTCCAGCATGTTCTCGGTGTGCAGCCGGTCCAGCCACATCCGCAGCCGGGGCCGGCCCTCGGTCTCCACCAGCTCCTCGTACGAGGGCCCGCCTCCACGGGCCGCCTTCAGCCCCCACTGGCCCATGAACGTGGCCCGCTCGTCCAGCCAGGAGGAGTACTCGGCGAGCGGGATGCCCTTCACGATCCGCGTCCCCAGGAAGGGCGCCTTCGGGACGGGGTTGTCAGCGGCCACGTCAGAACGGGCGGGTAGGAGTTCCGGTGCGACGGGGGTACGTACGGGACGGTCGACGGCGGCGACGCGGCGCTGCTTGAGTTTGGGGAGGACCGCTCCGGGGACGCCGCGTTTGACGGCGATCAGGGCGTCCATCAGCCGCAGGCCCTCGAAGGCGTCGCGGGCGTAGCGGACCTCGCCTTCGTAGATCTCGTGCAGGTCCTGCTCGACGTAGGCGCGGGTCAGGGCGGCGCCACCCAGGATGACGGGGTAGTCGGCGGCCATCTTGCGCTGGTTGAGCTCCTGCAGGTTCTCCTTCATGATCACGGTCGACTTCACGAGGAGCCCGGACATGCCGATCACGTCGGCCTTGTGCTCGGTGGCCGCGTCCAGGATCGCCGCGACGGGCTGCTTGATGCCCAGGTTCACGACGTTGTAGCCGTTGTTCGACAGGATGATGTCGACGAGGTTCTTGCCGATGTCATGCACGTCCCCGCGCACGGTGGCCAGCACGATCGTGCCCTTGCCCTCCGCGTCGGACTTCTCCATGTGCGGTTCGAGGTACGCCACCGCGGTCTTCATGACCTCGGCGGACTGCAGCACGAACGGCAACTGCATCTGACCCGACCCGAACAGCTCCCCGACGACCTTCATGCCCTCCAGCAGCGTGTCGTTGACGATCGCCAGCGCAGGACGGGTCGCCAGGGCCTCGTCCAGATCCTTGTCCAGGCCGTTCTTCTCGCCGTCGATGATCCGCCGCTGCAACCGCTCGTCCAGCGGCAGCGCGGCCAACTCCTCCGCACGGCCCGCCTTGACCGACTTCATGTCGACACCCTCGAAAGCCTCCAAGAAGGCCTGCAACGGGTCATAGCCCTCACGCCGCCGGTCATAGACCAGATCCAACGCGATCTCCCGCTGCTCCTCCGGAATCCGCGCCACCGGCACGATCTTCGCCGCGTGCACGATCGCGGAATCCAACCCCGCCGCCACACACTCGTTGAGGAACACGGAGTTCAGCACCACGCGCGCGGCCGGGTTCAGACCGAAGGAGATGTTCGACAAGCCCAACGTCGTCTGCACCGCAGGATGGCGGCGCTTCAACTCCCGGATCGCCTCGATCGTGGCGATCCCGTCCTTGCGGGACTCCTCCTGACCGGTCGCGATCGTGAACGTCAGGCAGTCCACCAGGATGTCGGACTCGTGAATGCCCCAGTTACCGGTCAGATCCTCGATCAACCGCTCCGCGATCGCCACCTTGTGCTCAGCGGTACGGGCTTGCCCCTCCTCATCGATCGTCAGCGCGATCAACGCCGCACCATGCTCCGACGCCAGAGCGGTCACCTGCGCGAACCGGGAGTCGGGTCCGTCGCCGTCCTCGTAGTTGACGGAGTTGATGACCGCCCGGCCACCGAGCTTCTCCAGCCCCGCCCGCAGCACCGGGACCTCGGTGGAGTCCAGCACGATGGGAAGGGTGGAGGCGGTCGCGAAGCGGCCGGCGATCTCCGCCATGTCCGCGGCCCCGTCACGGCCGACGTAGTCCACACACAGGTCGAGCAGGTGGGCGCCCTCGCGGATCTGGTCGCGGGCCATCTCCACGCAGTCGTCCCAGCGGCCCTCCAACATCGCCTCACGGAACTTCTTCGACCCGTTGGCGTTGGTCCGCTCACCGATCGCCAGGTAGGAGGTGTCCTGCCGGAACGGGACGGTCTGGTAGAGCGAGGCGGCGCCCGGTTCGGGGCGCGGGCTGCGCGGTGCCAGGTCCAGGCCCCGCACGCGCTCCACCACCTGCCGCAGATGCTCCGGCGTCGTCCCGCAGCACCCACCCACCAGCGACAACCCATACTCCCGCACGAACGTCTCATGCGCGTCCGCCAACTCCTGCGGCGACAACGGGTAGTGCGCCCCGTCCTTACCCAGCACCGGCAGCCCCGCGTTCGGCATGCAGGAGACCTGGGTGCGGGCGTGCCGGGCGAGGTAGCGCAGGTGCTCGCTCATCTCGGCCGGACCGGTGGCGCAGTTCAGGCCGATCATGTCGATGCCCAGCGGCTCCAGCGCCGTCAGCGCCGCGCCGATCTCGGAACCGAGCAGCATCGTGCCCGTCGTCTCCACCGTGACCTGGCAGATCAGTGGCAGAGGCCTTCCCGCGGCGCTCATCGCCCGCCGGGCACCCACGATGGCGGCTTTGGTCTGCAGCAGGTCCTGTGTCGTCTCCACCAGGATCGCGTCCGCGCCGCCCTCGATGAGGCCGGCCACGTTCGCCTCGTATCCGTCGCGAAGCAGCGCATAGGGCGCATGGCCGAGCGTTGGCAGCTTCGTGCCCGGGCCGACGGAGCCGAGCACCCAGCGCGGCCGGTCGGGCGTCGCGAAAGCGTCCGCCACCTCACGGGCCAACCGGGCACCCGTCAGCGACAGTTCGTGGATCCGCCCGGGGATGTCGTACTCCCCCAGCGCCGCCAGGTTCGCACCGAAGGTGTTCGTCTCGACGCAGTCCACACCCGCCGCGAAATACTCCTCGTGCACCGACCGGACGATGTCCGGGCGGGTCACGTTCAGCACCTCGTTACAGCCCTCCAGGTTCTCGAAGTCGTCCAACGACGGATCCTGCGCCTGCAGCATCGTGCCCATCGCACCGTCCGCCACGACCACCCGGGTGGCGAACGCCCGACGCAGCGCGTCGGCCCGCGACGTCCCGCTCATGACAGGACCGCCAGGTGCGGTTCGAGCTCGGCGGCGGACTCGGTGCCGTAGCCGGCCCGTAGCCGTCCGAGCAGGTCAGCCGCTGAGAGGGCGTACTCCTGGGTGCCGACGGACTCGAGGACGACGGTGGCGACGGCGCAGCCCAGTTCGGCCGAGCGTCGCAGGGAGAGGTCCCAGGAGACGCCGGCGAGGAATCCGGCGCGGAAGGCGTCACCGACGCCGGTGGGCTCGGTGGCCCCGTTGGTCGGAGCGGCCGGTACGAGGATCGGGGCCTCGCCCGCGCGCTCGATCCGGACGCCTTGAGCGCCGAGTGTGGTGATCCACGTGCCGACGCGCTCGAGCACCTGTTCCGCGTTCCAGCCGCTGCGCTCCTGGAGGAGCGCCGCCTCGTACTCGTTGCCGAAGAGGGTACCGGGGGCCGTCGAGGAGCAGGCGTACCGACTCCCCGTCCAGGCGCGCGAGTTGCTGCGAGGGGTCAGCCGCGAAGGGGATGCCCAGCTCGCGGCATTCGGCGGTGTGCCGGAGCATCGCCTCGGGGTCATTGGGCGCGATGACGACCAGGTCGAGGGCGCCGGCGCGTTCCGTGACGGGGGCGAGGGCGATCCGGCGGGCCTCGGACATGGCGCCCGCGTAGAACGTGGCGATCTGGTTCTGCACCGAGTCGGTGGTGCAGACGAAGCGGGCCGTCTGGTGCTCGTGGGAGACCTGTACGGAGTCGGTGTCGACGCCGTGCTGCTTGAGCCAGATCTGGTAGTCGGCGAAGTCCGGGCCGACCGCGCCGACCAGGACGGGGGCGAGGCCGAGCTGCCCCATGCCGAAGGCGATGTTCGCCGCCACCCCTCCTCGCCGGACCTCCAGGGTGTCGGCGAGGAAGGACAGGGACACGTTCTTGAGCTGGTCGGCGACCAGGTGGTCGGTGAACCGACCGGGGAAGACCATCAGATGGTCGGTTGCGATGGATCCTGTGATGGCGGTGCGCATCTCAGTCACTCACTCCTCCGGTGCTCTTCCTCTGCTCTTCGTCGGCTGCTCTTCCTCGGCCGGCTGTCAGAGGCCGGCGGCCTGGCGGAGTTTGGCCGCCCGGTCGGTGGACTCCCAGGTGAAGTCGGTGTCCGTCCGGCCGAAGTGGCCGTAGGCGGCGGTCTGCGCGTAGATGGGACGCAGCAGGTCGAGGTCTCGCACGATGGCGGCCGGGCGCAGGTCGAAGACCTGGCTGACGGCGTCCTGGATGCGGGCCACGGGGATGGTCTCGGTGCCGAAGGTCTCGACGAACAGCCCGACGGGGGCCGCCTTGCCGATGGCGTACGCGACCTGGACTTCGCAGCGCGTGGCCAGCTCGGCGGCGACGACGTTCTTCGCCACCCAGCGCATCGCGTACGCGGCGGAACGGTCCACCTTGGACGGGTCCTTGCCGGAGAACGCGCCGCCGCCGTGCCGGGCCATGCCGCCGTACGTGTCGACAATGATCTTCCGGCCGGTCAGTCCCGCGTCACCCATCGGACCGCCCACCTCGAAGCGGCCGGTCGGGTTGACGAGCAGCCGGTACCCCTCCGTGGACAGCGTGGCACCGAGGGCTTCGAGCTCCGGCTCCACGACGAACTCGCGGATGTCCGGGGCGAGCAGCGAGTCCAGGCTGATGTCGGGCGCGTGTTGGCTGGAGATCACGACGGTGTCGAGGCGTACGGCCTTGCTGCCGTCGTACTCGATGGTGACCTGGGTCTTGCCGTCCGGGCGCAGGTACGCCAGCCGGCCGCTCTTGCGCACCGCGGAGAGGCGGCGGGAGAGGCGGTGGGCCAGGGCGATGGGCAGTGGCATCAACTCGGGCGTGTCGTCGCACGCGTAGCCGAACATCAGGCCCTGGTCGCCGGCGCCCTGGCGGTCGAGGTCGTCCTCGCCGCCCTCCACCCGCGACTCATACGCCGTGTCCACGCCCTGCGCGATGTCCGGCGACTGGGCGCCGATCGACACCGACACCCCGCACGAGGCACCGTCGAAGCCCTTCGCGGACGAGTCGTAACCGATATCCAGTACCGTCTGCCGCACGATCGCCGGGATATCGGCGTACGCGGACGTGGTGACCTCACCGGCGATGTGCACCTGACCGGTCGTGATCAGGGTTTCGACAGCGACCCGGGCGGCGCGATCCTGCCCGAGGAGTGCGTCGAGGACCGAGTCACTGATCTGGTCGGCGATTTTGTCGGGGTGTCCCTCGGTAACCGATTCCGACGTGAAAAGGCGACGGGCCATGGATTCCTCCAGATGCGTATCCAACGCTCCGGTGGGCATGGGAGCGATATCCACGAGAGCGTGCGATCGGCTCCTTGCGGACGGCTAAAGCGAAACCTGCGCACGCACCGTCGGGCGGGGGTAGCCTTTTTTGATGCTCTTGCGGGCCGTGGATCGCTTTAGGGGCGCTTTAGTCCCACCTGTCGCAATGGATGCGAGAAAGGAGCTATCCATGACCCGCTACCTCATCAGCTTCCTCCCGTGGATCGCCTATGCCTTCGTCGCCACGAGCGATGACTGGCGCAAGGGTGCACTGGTCGGGCTCGGGATCGCCGCAGTGGTGATCTGGCGCGACCGCAAGTCCGGCAAGAACTGGGACGAGATGGTGATCGAGACCAGCGCGTTCGTGTTCTTCGCGGGGATCGCCTGGCTGTCCTACGCGCGACCGGACTCGGATCTGGTCCGTTACGGGCCGGCTCTCGTCGACGCATGGCTGGCCCTCACCGCCTGGGGCTCGCTGCTCATCCGTCGGCCGTTCACCCTCGGCATCGCACGCAAACTCGTACCGGAGAAGGTCGCCCGCACGGAGGCGTTCTACCGGACCAACGCCGTCATCACCCAGGTGTGGGGGCTCTCCTTCGCAGCCGCCGCCGTCGTGCTGGCCTTCATCATCCGCGCCGACGCGCACGCGACGACACCCATGATCGTCGTCAAGGTCGCCAGCTTCGTGATCCCCGTGCTCTTCACGATCCGCTACCCGAAGGCCGTCGCCGCGCGCCGCGCGCACCAGACGGTCTGACCTGCACCTGCATCTGGACCTGGACCTGTACCTGTACCTGTACCTGTACCTGTACCCGTACCGGCATTTGTACTGTTCCGCCCGCTCCCCCCCCCACCGTCCCACCGCCTCAGTGAGTGAGGCGGTGGGTTCAGTGTTGCCCGGGGCCGGTCGTTCGGGGTTCGAGCTTCGAGGCTCGGACATGCCCGTGCCCCGGATCCGTCAGCGGATCCGGGGCACGAGCGGCCGGTCGCGGGGCGCGGCGGGTCAGCCGTAGGCCCAGGCGCCCGGCGGGTTGTAGCCGTCAGGGGTCCAGCGCAGGGGCCGGCTGCTCCGGCCGTTCCGCGGGCCCTGGTCGTCGTCGGCTGCGGCCTTCTGGCGGAGCACGGCGAGCAGGGCGACCGTCGCGGCGGCCACCTGTTCGTCGTCCGGCTCGCCGCGGACGAACTGGATGAGCAGTTCGTCCGCCGCCACGTGCGCTGCCGGCACGTCCGCTGCCGGCACGTCCGCTGCCGCCACGTCCGCTGCCGACTCCTCGGCGGGCAGCGCTGCTTCTGTTGGTGCGCCCGGTGTCGTCACGGCCGTCACACCGGCGGGTTTCCGTGCTTGCGGGACGGGAGCGTGGCGTGCTTCGTGCGGAGCATCGCCAGCGAGCGGATCAGCACCGCGCGGGTCTCGGCGGGGTCGATGACGTCATCGACGAGGCCGCGCTCCGCCGCGTAGTAGGGGTGCATCAGTTCCTCCTGGTACTGCTGGATGCGCTCGGCGCGGACCGCGTCCGGGTCGTCGGCCGCCGCGATCTCCCGCCGGAAGACGACGTTGGCGGCGCCCTCCGCGCCCATGACCGCGATCTCGTTGGTCGGCCACGCGAACGACAGGTCGGTGCCGATGGAACGCGAGTCCATGACGATGTACGAACCGCCGTAGGCCTTGCGGAGGATGACCTGGATGCGCGGCACGGTGGCGTTGCAGTACGCGTACAGCAGCTTCGCCCCGTGCCGGATGATGCCGCCGTGCTCCTGCTCGCTGCCGGGCAGGAAGCCCGGCACGTCGACCAGCGTGACCAGCGGAATGCTGAACGAGTCGCACATCTGGACGAACCGCGCGGCCTTTTCCGACGCGTTGATGTCCAGGACACCCGCCAGCGACGCCGGCTGGTTGGCCACGATGCCGACGACCTGACCGTCCAGGCGCGCCAGCGCGCAGACGATGTTGGTGGCCCAGGCGGCATGCACCTCGAAGAAGTCGCCGTCGTCGACGATCTCCTCGATCACCGGCCGGATGTCGTAGGCGCGGTTGGCGTCGGCCGGGACCAGTTCCAGCAGCGACTCGTTGCGGCGGTCGGCCGGGTCGGCCGTGGTGACGGCGGGCGGCACCTCACGGTTGTTCGACGGCAGGAGCGAGAGCAGGTAGCGGACCTCGGCGAGGCACTCGGCCTCGTCCTCGTAGACGAACTGGGCGGCCCCGGAGACCGACGCGTGCACGTCGGCGCCGCCGAGTTGGTCGTGGGAGATCTTCTCGCCGGTGACGGCCTGCACCACGTCGGGCCCGGTGATGTACATCTGCGAGGTGCCGCGCACCATGAACACGAAGTCGGTGAGCGCCGGGGAGTACGTGGCGCCGCCCGCGCACGGGCCGAGCATCACGCTGATCTGCGGGATGACGCCTGACGAGCGGACGTTGCGCCGGAAGATGCCGCCGTATCCGGCGAGCGCGGTGACGCCCTCCTGGATGCGGGCACCGGCGCCGTCGCTGAGGCTGACCAGGGGCGCGCCGGCCGACTCGGCCAGGTCCATCACCTTGTGGATCTTCTCGGCGTGGGCCTCACCCAGCGAGCCGCCGAAGATCCGGAAGTCATGGGCGTAGACGAAGACCGTGCGGCCCATGACCTCGCCCCAGCCGGTCACCACGCCGTCGGTGTAGGGGCGCTTGTTCTCCAGGCCGAAGCCGCTGGCACGGTGCCGGCGCAGCGGTTCGATCTCGGTGAACGTGCCCGCGTCGAAAAGCAGTTCCAGCCGTTCGTGGACGGTCAGTTTGCCCTTGGCCCACTGCTGTTCCGTCGCACGCGGCCCCGGCCCGTCCCTGACCGTCTGTTTGACCAGGTTGAGCAGCGCCACCCGGGACCGCGGGTCCTGGCGGGGCGGCGGGAGCTGTCCCGCCACCGGGGCCAGCGTCTGGGTCTGGGTCTCCGTCTGCGGCGGGGTCGAGGCGATGTCCTCGGCAATGGTCATGGTTCGGTTCACCCATCCACTTGGTCAGGTCCACTCGGTCAGGCGATTGCAGCGATAGCAGCGATTTGGTAAACAGCCTGAACCTCATTGAAGCCGCGGCTTCGAAGCAGGTGCCACAGCGTCGACCCCCTACCCTCCGCATGCCCACCCCTATTCCCCATCCGGTATGGGTGGCCGTAAGGGGAGCGGACGAGGAGACATAGGGGTTACTCCCCCTTGCGGCAGCCCGTAGAAAAGAGCGGACGAGGCCAGTTCGCGACAAGGCGGGTTTCAGCGATGACTACGGCAATGGTGTTTCCAGGAATGGGTCCCACCCGTTTCTCCGACCTGGGCAGGTTCCTGCTTCTGAATACCTTTGCCCGCGATCTGCTGCCGATCGCCGACGAAGCCCTCGGCTACTCGGTGTTCGACCGGTTCCGCGAGTCCGGCGAGGACTATTCGGAGGCGGCACAGGTCGCCTTCATGGTCGCCTCGACGGCGCTCGCGCAGTGGGCCCGCGCCGAACTGGGCGCCGAGGCCGAGATCTGCGCGGGCCCCAGCTTCGGCGAGAAGCCGCTGATGGCGTTCTGCGGTGCCCTGGACTTCCCCGACGCGGTGGTGATGACGGCCCGGCTGGCCCGTTGCACCGCCGACTACTTCGCCACCGAGCACCGGGACATCGTCACCCAGTCCTTCGTCCGGGCCCCCGTCGACGGGCTGCGTGAGCTGCTCGACGGGATGGACGAGCGGGGCGAGTGGTACGACCTGTCCTGCCGCCTGGACCAGGGCTTCGAGATGATCTCGCTGCGCGAGGAGCATCTGGAGGCGTTCACCGCCCGGCTGCGGAAGATCGGTTCGCTGCCGCTGTACGCGATGCGCCCGCCGATGCACTCGTCGCTCTTCACCGGGCTGCGCGACCGCGCCGCCGTCGAGGTCATCGACGCCCTGCCGCTCCGCGACCCCGACCTGCCGGTGCTCGCCGACCAGGACGGCCGGCTCATCGACACCGCCGAGGGGCTCAGGACGATGCTGCTGGACCACTTCGTGAAGCCGGTGGACTGGCCGGCGGTCCTCGCCGAGCTGGACGGGCGCGGCGTGACGCGGCTGGTGGTGGCAGGGCCCGATGCCCTGTTCAGCAGGGTGGAGTGCGCGGTCCGCACCTTCGACGTCGTTCTGGCCGATCCGAAGCACGCGATGCGTCCCAAGGCGGGTGTCTGACATGAGCGTCATCACGGAGACAGTGACGGCGGCACGTCCCGTCGGGACGGCGGCCTCCCTCGACCACACCCTGCACGGCCGCTTCCTGCGCGGCCTCGCGATCTCCCCCGACCGCCCCGCCTTCCGCACGGCCGGCCGCGACGTCAGCTACACCGAGGCCCACCAGACCGCCCTGGCCTGGGCGGGCGCCCTGCGGCACGCGGCGCCCGGAGCCGGCGCGGGACCGCGCGTCGTCGCCATCCTGGCCACCAAGACCGCCGAGGCCTACATCGGGCTGCTGGCCGCCCTCTACCTGGGCGCCGTGGCCGTCCCGGTGAACCCGGACTTCCCCGCCGCCCGCAACCGGTCGATCCTGGCGGCGGCCGGTGTGGACGCGGTGATCACCGACCGGCGCGGACTGGCCGGCCTCGACGCCGTGACGGCGGGCCGGGACGACCAGAGCGCCGCGGACGGCCCGCTGCCCGTCCTCGTCCCGGGCGCGGAACCGGACCCCGACCGCCCGGACCTCATCACGGTCGCCCCGCCGGAAACCGCTCTCGAAGCACCGCTGCCGGCCGACGCCGAGGACACCGCGTACATCCTGTTCACGTCCGGCTCGACCGGCCGCCCGAAGGGCGTGCCCACCAGCCACCGCGCGGCCGACAGCTACTTCCGCACGCTGGACGCGCGGTACGGCTTCGGCCCCGACGATGTGTTCTCGCAGACGTTCGACCTGACCTTCGACTGCGCCATGTTCGACCTGTTCTGCGCCTGGGGCGCGGGCGGCTGTGTCGTCCCGATCCCGATGCAGGCGTACCGCGACCTGCCGGGGTTCCTGGCCGAACAGCGCATGACGGTGTGGTTCTCGACCCCCGGCGGCATCGCGCTGGCCCGCCGCACCGGAGCGCTGTCGCCCGGCGCGCTGCCGGGTCTGCGCTGGAGCCTGTTCGCGGGCGAGCCCCTGCACCGGCAGGACGCCGAGGACTGGCTGCGGGCCGCGCCGGATTCTGTGGTGGAGAACCTGTACGGGCCGACGGAGCTGACGATCACCGTCACCGGGCACCGCCTGTCCCCCGCGACCCCGGACGAGCGCTACGTCAACGGCGTCGTCCCGATCGGCCCGGTGCACGACGCGCTCGACGCGCTGCTGCTCGCACCGGACGGGTCGGTGGACGCCGGCGCCGGGGCCGGCGAGGGCGAACTGTGCATCACCGGGCCGCAGATGTTCTCCGGCTACCTCGACCCGGCCGAGGACGCGGGCCGGTTCCTCATCCACGACGAAAGGCGCTGGTACCGCACCGGCGACCGCGTGCGCCGGTACCCGGACGGCGAGATCGCCTACGTGGGACGGGCGGACGACCAGGTACAGGTGCAGGGCTGGCGGGTGGAGCTGTCCGAGGTCAGCCACAGCGTGCGCGGGCTGCCGGGGGTCGAGGACGCCGTCACGGTGGCCGCGGCCGTCGGAGGCAGCCACGAGCTCGTGACCTTCTACACCGGGGAGCCCGCCGCATCGGCGGACCTGGCCCGCCGGTTGACCGCGGACCTGCCCAAGGCGATGGTCCCCCGGCTCTTCCAGCACCTGGAGGAGTTCCCGATGAACCCCAACCGGAAGATCGACCGGTCCACTCTCAGGTCCCGCGCCGAGGCGCTGCTGGACCGCGGCCGGATCCGCAGCTGACAAGGAGATGGACGAGGAGATGACCGTGACCACCGAGGACACCGTGAGCAACCGCACCGACGGGACCGCCGGCACCGCGCGGCTGCTGCACGAGCTGCTCGACACGACGGCGGCCCTGCGCCCGCAGAACATCGCCGTACGCGACTCCCGTGACGCCTGGACCTGGGAGAACCTGGTCCAGCAGAGTCACACCGTCGCGGCCTGGCTGCGGGAGCAGGGGGTGGGCGCCGGAGACCGTATCGTCGTGCGGCTGCCCAACGTCCGCGAGATGGTGGCGCTGCTCTACGCCGCCTCCCGGATCGGGGCGGCCCTCGTGCCGATCAGCGCGGAGATGAAGGAGTTCCACCTCAAGGCCGTCATCGCCAACTGCGAGCCCAAGGCGGTCGTGGTCGTGGACGGTCTGGCGGAGGGCGTCCAGGCGCTGACGGAGGTGCCCGTGCACGAGGTCGGCGCCGTCTGGGCCGCCGCCACCGACACCGAGGTGCGCATCGATGCGGAGGGGACCCCGACCGACTCCCCCGCCGTCCTCATCTACACCTCGGGCAGCACCGCCACCCCCAAGGGCATCATCTGCCCGCACGCGCAGATGTCGTTCGCGGCCGACGCGATCAACCAGGTGCTCGGCTACCGCGCGGACGACGTCGTCTTCTGCCGCGTCCCGCTCTCCTTCGACTACGGCCTGTTCCAGGTGCTGCTGACGTGCCTGTCGGGTGCCGAACTCGTCCTCGCCGACGGGGAGGCCGACCCGAAACTGCACATCCTGATCCGCGAGACCGGCGCGACGATCCTGCCGCTCGTCCCCTCCCTCGGCGGACCGCTGATCCGGCTCGCCGAGCGCGACCCGCGGCCGACCAAGCTGCGGATGTTCACCAGCACCGGCGCAGCGCTGGAGCAGCGCATCATCGACGGGCTGTGGCGCTGCTTCCCCGACGCGCGCGTCGTGCGGATGTACGGCATCTCGGAGTGCAAGCGGATCACCGTCATGCCGCCCGAGGAGGACCGTACGCGGCCCGGCTCGTCCGGCCGCCCCCTCCCCGGCACCCGGGTGACCATCCTCGACGACGAGGGCAACCCGGTGCCGGCAGGCGGCAGCGGCGAGATCACCGTCACGGGACCGAACGTCATGGCCGGCTACTGGCGGCTGCCGGAGATCACCGCACGCACCTTCCGCACCGACCCGGAGACCGGCGTCACCCGCCTGCACACCGGTGACTACGGCTCGCTCGACGCGGACGGCTACCTGTACTTCGAGGGCCGCCGCGACGACATGTTCAAGCGCAAGGGCATGCGGGTCAGCACCATCGAGATCGAAGCCGCCGCCATGGACATCCCCGGGGTGCGGAACGCGGCCGCCCTCAAGCCGACCGCCGACCGCGACCTGCTGCTGTTCGTCGCCGCCGATCTGCCGCCGCAGACCGTGCTGCGCGAGCTGGCGCGGCGGCTGGAGGCCGTCAAGGTCCCCTCGCTGTGCAAGGTCATCGACGACTTCCCGCTGACCGCCAACGGCAAGAACGCCAAGCAGCAGCTCGAGGCGCTGCTCGCGGCGGAAGAGGCGGCCGCCGGATGACCGTCACCGAAGCCGAAGCCACTACCGCGCTGACCGACGCGGAGCTGGTCGCGCGGTACGGATCGCCGCTCTACGTCTACGACCTGGACCGCGTCATCGCCGCCCGGGACAACCTGCGGGACGCCCTGCCGGAGCAGTTCACCCTCTTCTACTCCCTCAAGGCCAATCCGCACCCCGGCCTGGTCCGCGCTCTCGGCGAGGGCGACCGGCCGTGCCGCGCCGAGGTGTGCTCGACCGGCGAGCTGGCGTCCGCCCTCGAAGCCGGCCACAGCGCCGACCGGATCCTCTACTCCGGTCCCGGCAAGACCGCCGAGGAGATCTCCGCCGCCCTGACCGCGGGCGTCCGCACCTTCTCCGTCGAGTCGCTCGGCGACCTGCGGCGGCTGGGAGCGCGGGCCGTCCTGCACGGCACCACCGCCGAGGCCCTGATCCGCGTCAACAGCGCGGCGGCAGCAGCCACCACCAGCATCCGGATGACCGGAACCCCCTCCCAGTTCGGCTTCGACGCGGAGGGTCTCTCCGATCAGCTGCCGGAGATCCGCGCGGTGCAGGGGATCCGGGTCGCGGGCGCGCACTTCTTCCCGCTGAGTAACTCCAAGGACGAGGCGAGCCTGATCGCCGAGTTCCAGGAGACCATCCGCGGAGCGGCACGTCTCGAGGCCGAACTCGGTACGCCGCTACGCCTGCTGGACATCGGCGGGGGCTTCGCCGCCCCGTACTCGGTGCCCGGCGATCGGCCGGTGTACGGCAATCTGCGCGCCGAGCTGGAACGAACCCTGGACGAGCACTTTCCGCGGTGGCGGCAGGGCGTCCCGGAGATCGCCTGCGAGTCGGGGCGCTACCTGGTCGGCGACAGCGGACGGCTGCTGACCACGGTCACCAACGTCAAGCAGAGCCGGGGCCGAACCTTCGCGGTACTGGACGCGGGCATCAACACCCTCGGCGGGATGGCCGGTCTGGGGCGGCTGCTGCCGCTCTCGGTCGAGCCGAAGGCCCCGAGTGAGGGTGCGGGTGAGGAGGTCGTCGTCACCCTCGCCGGGCCGCTGTGCACCCCCGGCGACCTGCTCTCCCGGTCCGCCCGTATGCCCCTCCCGCAGCCCGGCGACGTGATCGCCGTACCCAACGTGGGCGCGTACGGGCCCACCGCGAGCCTGCTGCTGTTCCTCGGCCGTCCGGCACCGGCCGAAATCCTGCTCAGAGCCGGTGAAGTGACGTCGGCCTCGCGCCTGATCTCTTCCCGCGCAGAAATCGACACTGGAGTTCAGTGATGAGCGAGTCCGCATCCCACAAGTCCACCGCAGACGGCTCCGCCGTCGATCCGGCCGACCGGGCCGAGCTGGTCGAGCCGGCCGAACTGGCCGGCCTGACCGAGGCGGAGCAGTACCGACGCCTTCTCGCGGTGGTCCGAAGGGAGGCGGAAGCGGCGCTGCGCAAAGCCGGTCGGGAGGGGCGGATCCCTCTCGACCTGGCGCAGCCGTTCCTGCAGCTCGGTTTCGACTCCCTGGCCGTAGTCGACCTGCACCGCAGGCTCAGCGACGCGACGGGTCTCGACCTGCCGATCACCATCGCCTTCGACCACCCGACACCCACCGCGCTGGCCAGGCAGCTGATGTGGGAGGCCTTCGGCGTCCGGTTCGACGGCCGTACGGTCGGCGGGTCAGAACCGCTCTCGCAGGACGCCACGGCCCCGGCCGCCGGCTCCGACGAGCCGATCGCGATCGTCGGCATGGCGTGCCGCTACCCGGGCGGCATCAGCTCGCCCGAGCAGCTGTGGGACCTGGTGGCTTCCGGCCGGGACGCCATCGGCACGCTGCCCACCGACCGCGGCTGGGACGTCGAGGGCCTCTACGACCCGGACCCGGACGCGCCCGGCAAGACGTACACACGCGAGGGCGGCTTCCTCTACGGGGCCGCCGAGTTCGACGCGGACTTCTTCGGCATCAGCCCGCGCGAGGCCGCCTCCATGGATCCGCAGCAGCGACTGACCCTGGAGACCTCCTGGGAGGCGTTCGAGCGGGCCGGCATCGACCCGGCCGGGCTGCGCGGATCGGCGACCGGCGTCTTCGTCGGGGCCGAACCGCAGGAGTACGGGCCCCGACTGCACCAGGCGCCCGAAGGGTACGAGGGATATCTGCTCACGGGCAGCGCCACCAGCGTCATCTCGGGGCGCGTCGCGTACACGCTGGGCCTGGAAGGCCCGACGCTGACGGTCGACACCGCCTGCTCCGCGTCGCTGGTCGCCCTGCACCTCGCGGTCCAGTCGCTGCGCGCCGGCGAGTGCTCGCTCGCGCTCGCGAGCGGCGTCGCCGTGATGTCCAGCCCCGGCGCCTTCACGGCGTTCAGCCGGCAGCGCGGACTCGCGCCGGACGGACACTGCAAGCCGTTCGCCGAGGCTGCCGACGGAACGTGCTGGGGCGAGGGGGTCGGCGTCCTCGTCGTCGAACGCCTCTCCGACGCAACCCGCAACGGCCACCGGGTGCTGGCGCTCGTCCGCAGCAGTGCGATCAACCAGGACGGCGCGAGCAACGGCCTCACGGCTCCCAACGGGCCCTCCCAGCAGCGCCTGATCCAGCAGGCCCTGGCGAGCGGCGGCCTCACCGCCGCCGACGTGGACGCCGTCGAGGCACACGGCACCGGAACGAAGCTCGGCGACCCGATCGAGGCCCAGGCCCTGATCGCCACGTACGGGCAGGGGCACGACGCTGCGAACCCGCTGTGGCTGGGCTCGGTGAAGTCCAACATCGGCCACACGGCCGCCGCGGCGGGCGTCGCGGGAATCATCAAGATGGTGCAGGCGATGCGGCACGAGACGCTGCCGCCCACCCTGAATGTCGACACACCGACACCGCATGTGGACTGGTCGGCGGGTTCGGTGGAGCTGTTGACGCAGGCGCAGCCGTGGCCGGTGCGGGAGCGTCCGCGTCGGGCGGGGGTGTCGTCGTTCGGGATCAGTGGGACGAACGCGCACGTCATCGTGGAGGAGGCTCCGGTGGAAGCTTCCGCTGAGGGTGTGGCGGCTTTGCCGGTGGTGCCGTGGGTGGTGTCGGGTAAGTCGGCGGAGGCGTTGCGGGCGCAGGCGGTTCGGTTGCGGGAGTTCGTGTTGGCCGACGTGGGTCTGGATGCGGTGTCGGTGGGTTCGGCGCTGGCGACGACGCGGGCGGGCTTCGTGCATCGTGCGGGTGTGGTGGCGGCCGATCGTGCGGGTCTGTTGGCTGGTTTGGACGCCGTCGTGGACGGTGAGGCCAGGACGGGTGTGGCGGGTGTCGGGGACCTGGCGTTTCTGTTCACCGGGCAGGGCAGTCAGCGGGCGGGGATGGGGCGTGAGTTGTACGCGGCGTTCCCGGTGTTCGCGCAGGCGCTGGACGAGGTGGTGGCCGCGTTCGACGAGCACCTGGACCGTCCGTTGCTGGACGTGCTGTTCGCCGACGATGACCGTTTGCAGGAGACGGGTTTCACCCAGCCCGCGCTGTTCGCCCTGGAAGTGGCGCTCTTCCGGTTGCTCACCTCGTGGGGCGTCCGGCCGCATGTGCTGGCTGGTCATTCCATTGGTGAGCTGGCGGCGGCGCATGTGGCGGGCGTGTGGTCGTTGGAGGATGCGGTGCTGCTGGTGGCGGCACGGGGCCGGTTGATGCAGCAGCTGCCCTCCGGTGGTGCGATGGCGGCGATCCAGGCCACCGAAGCCGAGGTCCTGCCACAGCTCACGCAGCAGGTCGGAATCGCCGCCGTCAACGGCCCGAACTCCATCGTCGTCTCCGGTGATGAAGCCGCAGTGGCCCAGGTCATCGCGCACTTCGATGGCCTCGGGCGGAAGACCAAGCGCCTCACCGTCAGCCACGCTTTCCACTCCGTGCACATGGAGCCGATGCTCGACGAATTCCGACGCTTCGCGTACATCCTGGAGTACTCGGCGCCGTCCATCCCGATCGTGTCGACACTGACCGGGCGGGCCGCCACCACCGACGAGCTGACCGACCCCGAGTACTGGGTGCGGCACGTTCGCGAGGCCGTGCGCTTCGCCGACGCCGTCACCACCCTCCAGGACCAGGGCGTCACAACGTTCCTGGAGCTCGGCCCGGACGCGGTGCTCACCGCCATGGGGGCCGAGAGCGTCACCGACGCCGTACTCGTCGCCACACAGCGCCGCAGCCAGGACGAGTCGCTGGCGCTCGTGTCGTCCGTGGCCGAACTGCACACGCGGGGCGTCGAGGTCGACTGGCGGGCCTTCTTCGGTTCGGGTGTCGCCACCCCGCTGCTGGATCTGCCCACCTACGCCTTCCAGCGGGAACGCTACTGGCTGGACGACGTGACGGGCTCCGCCGACCCCTCCGCCCTCGGGATCGAGGCCGCCCCGCACCCGCTGCTCGGCGCCGTCGTCGCGGTGGCGGGCTCCGACCGGCTGGTGCTCACCGGCCGGCTCTCCCTGCAGACGCACCCCTGGCTCGCGGACCACGCCGTGGGAGACACGGCGCTGCTCCCCGGCACCGGCTTCGTCGAGCTGGCCGTCCAGGCGGGCGATCGCGTCGGCTGCCCCGTACTGGAGGAACTGACGCTCCAGGCGCCGTTGCTGCTCGACGGTTCCGGCGCGGTCGAGTTCCAGCTGGTCGTGGAGGAAGCCGGCCAGGACGGCAAGCGGCCGCTTGGGATCTTCTCCCGCCCCTCCCAGGCCGACGACGCCCCCTGGACGCGGCACGCCGAAGGCCTGCTGCGCGCCGAGGACGCGACTGCCATCGCCCGTCCGGCCGACACCGCGTGGCCGCCCACCGGCGGCCGACCCATCGAGATCGAGGGCGCCTACGACCGGATGCGCGAGCAGGGATACGGCTACGGCCCGAGTTTCCAGGGCCTGCGCGCCGCCTGGCGGCTGGGCGAGGAGGTCTTCGCCGAGGTCGCGCTGCCGGAAGGCGTCGACGCCACGGGCTACGCCCTGCACCCCGCTCTCCTCGACGCGGCTCTGCACGCCATCGGCATCGACCGGCCGAACGAGAACGCCGAGCTCCCCTTCGCCTGGACCGACATCGTCCTGCACGCCTCCGGCGCGACAGCCCTCCGGGTCCGCGTCACCCCGGTCAACTCCGGCTACGCACTGCGCCTGTCCGACGTCCAGGGCGGCCCGGTCGCCGACGTCGGGACGTTGGTGCTGCGGCCGGTCGTGGCCGACGAGTTGAAGAGCTCCCAGTCCGCGGCGCGGGATCTGTACCACGTGGAATGGTCGGCGCTCCGGTCCGGTGACGTCGCGCCCGGTGCTGAGACGGTGCTGGTGCGGGTGCCCGCCCGCGCCAAGCCGATCGAGGCGCTGACGGCCGTACTCGCCGAACTGCAAGCACTGTTGGCGCTTGATGACGAGCGTCGGTTGGTGGTGGTGACGCGGGGTGCGGTGGCGGCGGTGTCGGGTGAGGGGGTGGCGGATCTGGGTCAGGCGGCGGTGTGGGGCTTGGTTCGTTCCGCGCAGTCTGAGCACCCGGGTCGGATCGTGCTGTTGGACTGCGACAGTGAGGACATCCCGGATGGTGTGCCGGCTGTTGGTGAGCCGGAGTTGGCGGTGCGGGGCGGGTCGCTGCTGGTGCCGCGCTTGGCTCGTACGCGTGGTGTCGGTGAGCCGGTGGTGTGGCGGAGCGGTGGCACGGTGCTGATCACCGGTGGTACCGGTGGCCTGGGCGCGTTGCTGGCCCGGCACCTGGTCACCGCGTATGGCATCAGCGACCTGCTGCTGACCAGTCGCCGCGGCCCTGACGCCCCTGGCGCCGGCGAACTCGTCGCCGAGCTGGAGGCTCTGGGTGCGACGGTGCGGATTGCCGCGTGTGATGTGTCGGATCGGGACGCGCTGGCCGCGTTGCTCGACGGGGTGGAGTTGACCGCGGTCGTGCACACCGCCGGTGTGCTGCGCGATGCCACGTTCGCGGCCCTGACTCCGCAGCACTTGGCCCAGGTGCTGGCACCGAAGGCGGATGCCGCACGTCACCTGCACGAACTGACCGCGCACCGGAACCTCGACGCGTTCGTCCTGTTCTCCTCCGCCGCCGCCACGTTCGACGGGACCGGGCAGGGCAACTACGCCGCCGCCAACGCCTACCTCGACGCCCTGGCCACCCACCGCCGCGCCCAGGGGCTGCCCGCCACCTCCCTCGGCTGGGGCCTGTGGGCACCGGAAACCGGCGGCATGGGCGCAGGGTTGTCGACAAAGGACGTGGAACGGGCGGCGCGGGCCGGGACCCCTGCGCACGGCGCCGCGGCCGGTCTGGCGATGTTCGACGCCGCCGTGGGCGGGGAGTACGCCCACGTCCTGGCGCTGCGGCTGGAGTCCGGGGCGCTCGGGCGCCGGGCGGCCGCCGAGGGCGTGCCCGCCCTGTTGCGCGGCCTGGTCCGTACACCGGCCCGGCTCGCCGCCGCCGCGGGCTCGGCGGGCGACGACTCGTTGCAGGAGCAGCTCGGCCGGCTGCCGGCGGGCGAACAGGAGCGATTCCTGCTCGCCCTGGTCCGCACGCAGGTCGCGGCCGCCCTCGGCCACTCCGGCCCGGACGCGGTCGATCCCGCACGAGGCTTCGGCACGCTGGGCTTCGACTCCCTAGCGGCCGTCGAACTGCGCAACCGGCTCGGCACCGCGACCGGCCTGCGGCTGCCCGCCACCCTCACCTTCGACTACCCGAACGCCACCACGCTCGCCCGCTACCTGCGGGAGAAGCTCGTCGGCGACGGGACGGGTGGCGCCACCTCCTCCGCTGCCGCGGCCGTCGTCGCGGCTCGGCAGTCCGATGACGACGACCCGATCGCGATCGTCGGCATGTCCTGCCGCTTCCCTGGCGGTGTGCGCACGCCCGAGGAACTGTGGGACCTGCTCGCCGCAGGGCGGGACGCCATCACGGACTTCCCCGAGGACCGCGGCCCCAGCTGGTACGACGCCTACGACCCCGACCCGGACGCCGTCGGCAAGACGTACTCCAAGGAAGGCGCGTTCCTCGACGAGGCGGGCCGGTTCGACGCCGACTTCTTCGGCATCAGCCCGCGCGAGGCCCTGGCCACCGACCCGCAGCAACGATTGCTGCTGGAGGCCTCGTGGGAGGCGTTCGAGCGTGCGGGGATCGATCCGGAGAGCCTGCAGGGGACGTCGACCGGTGTGTTCGCGGGAGTGATGTACCACGACTTCGCGCCGCGGCTCCGTGACGTGCCGGAGGAGCTCGCGGGCTACCTCGGCAACGGCGGGCTCGGCAGCGTCGTCTCCGGCCGCGTCTCGTACGCCCTGGGCCTGGAGGGACCCGCGCTGACGGTCGACACCGCCTGCTCGTCCTCGCTCGTCGCCGTCCACCTGGCCGGCCAGGCGCTGCGCGCCGGCGAGTGCTCTCTGGCGCTGGCCGGTGGCGTCACCGTGATGACCACCCCGGACACCTTCGTCGACTTCAGCCGCCAGCGCGGCCTCGCCGCCGACGGCCGCTGCAAGCCGTTCGCGGAGGCCGCGGACGGCACCGGCTGGGGTGAGGGCGTCGGCGTCCTCGTCCTGGAGAAGCTGAGCGACGCCCGGCGCAACGGTCATCGCGTCCTGGCCGTGGTCAGGAGCAGTGCGATCAACCAGGACGGCGCCAGCAGCCAGCTGACGGCCCCCAACGGACCCGCCCAGCAGCGCGTGATCCGGCAGGCCCTGGCGGCCGGTTCGCTCAGCACCGGTGACGTCGACGTGGTCGAGGCGCACGGCACGGGCACCCGCCTGGGTGACCCGATCGAGGCGCAGGCGCTGTTGGCGACGTATGGGCAGGAGCGGGCGGCGGGCCGTCCGTTGTGGCTCGGTTCGGTGAAGTCGAACCTGGGGCACACGCAGGCCGCGGCTGGTGTCGCGGGAATCATCAAGATGGTGCTGGCGATGCGGCACGAGGAGCTGCCGCGCACGCTGGGTGTGGACGCGCCCAGCTCGCACGTGGACTGGTCGGCGGGTTCGGTGGAGCTGTTGACGCAGGCGCAGCCGTGGCCGGTGCGGGAGCGTCCGCGTCGGGCGGGTGTCTCGTCGTTCGGGATCAGTGGGACGAACGCGCACGTCATCGTGGAAGAAGCGCCGGCGGATGCTCGGGCGGAAGTCGTTGAGGTTGCCGACCTGCCGGTGGTGCCGTGGGTGCTGTCCGGCAAGACCCCGGACGCCGTCCGGGCGCAAGCCGCCCGGCTCCGCGACTTCGTGCTGGCCGACCCGGAACTGGACCCGGCGGCCGTCGGATCCGCACTGGCCACCACCCGTGCGGCCTTCACCCACCGCGCGGGCGTCGTCGCCGCCGACCGCGACGGCCTGATCGCAGGACTGACAGCGCTCGCCGAAGGCGGCACGGCGGCCGGCGCGGTGCGCGGGGCGGCCGGCTCCGGGCCGTTGGGATTCCTGTTCACCGGGCAGGGGAGCCAGCGGGCGGGGATGGGGCGTGAGCTGTATGCCGCCTACCCCGCCTTCGCCTCGGCACTGGACGACGTGGTGGCCGCGTTCGGCAACCGGCTGGAAGTGCCGCTGCTGGAAGTGCTGTTCGCGAAGGACGGCGAGCGGTTGAACGAGACGCGCTTCACGCAGCCCGCGCTGTTCGCGTTGGAAGTGGCGTTGTTCCGGTTGCTGGAGTCCTTCGGCGTCCGACCGCAGGTGCTCGCCGGCCACTCCATCGGGGAACTGGCCGCGGCGCACGTGGCGGGCGTCTGGTCCTTGGAGGACGCGGCGCTCCTCGTCGCGGCACGCGGACGGCTGATGCAGCAGCTGCCCTCCGGCGGTGCCATGGCGGCGATCCAGGCCACCGAAGCCGAGGTCCTGCCACAACTCACGCAGCAGGTCGGAATCGCCGCCGTCAACGGACCGACGTCCATCGTCGTCTCCGGAGATGCCGGCGCGGTCGCGGACGTCATCGCGCACTTCGACACCCTCGGACGGAAGACCAAGCGCCTGACCGTCAGCCACGCCTTCCACTCCCCACACATGGAGCCGATGCTCGAAGAGTTCGGCGAGGTAGCGGCCGGCCTCACCTACAACCCGCCCACCATCCCGATCGTCTCCACCCTCACCGGCCAGACCGCCACCGCCGAAGAACTCACCGACCCCGCCTACTGGGTCCGCCACGTCCGCGAAGCCGTCCGCTTCGCCGACGCCATCACCACCCTCCAAGACCAAGGCATCAACACCCTGCTGGAACTCGGCCCGGACGCGGTCCTCACCGCCATGGCCGCCGACTCCACCACCGACACCACCACCCTCATCCCCACCCTCCGCCGCGACCACAACGAACCCCAACTCCTCACCGAAGCCCCTGGTCCGGCTGCACACCCGAGGCACCCCCGTCAACTGGCCCGCCCTCTTCGGCACCACCCACACCCCCGTCGACCTCCCCACCTACGCCTTCCAGCACCAGCACTACTGGCTCGCCGACAGCACCCTCTCCACCGGCGACCCCTCCGGCCTCGGCCAGGGCAGCACCACTCACCCACTGCTCACCGCCGCCATCGCTCTCCCCGACACCGACGGACTGCTCTTCACCGGCCGCCTCAGCCTCGCCACCCACCCGTGGCTCGCGGACCACGCCGTCAACGGCACCGTCATCGTCCCCGGCGCCGCGCTCGCCGACCTCGCCATCCACACCGGCGACCACACCCGCTCCGGCAACCTCCAGGAGCTCACCCTCTCCGCCCCGGTCGTCGTGCCGCGGACCGGTGCCCTCCATCTGCGGGTCAGCATCGGCGGGGCAGGAGAGGAGCGGACGCTGTCGGTGTTCTCGCGCCCCGAAGGGGCGGCCGAGGACGAGCCCTGGGCGCGGCACGCGGACGGGCTGCTCACCTCCGACGTCGTCGAGCCCGGCTTCGATCTGGTCCAGTGGCCGCCGGCCGGAGCCGATGCCGTGGCGGTCGACAGCCTCTACGCGACGATGGCCGCGAGCGGCCTGGAGTACGGACCGGTCTTCCAGGGGCTGCGGGCCGCGTGGAAGCTCGGGGACGAGGTCTTCGCCGAGGTCGCGCTGCCGGAGGGGACCGACACGGACGGGTTCGGGCTGCATCCGGCGCTGCTCGACGCCGCGTTGCACGGCATCGGGTTCTCCGGGGCCGACAGCGGAGTCGCCGAGCTGCCGTTCGCCTGGTCCGACGTCACCCTCTACGCCACCGGCGCCACCGCGCTCCGCGTAAGGATCACTCCGGCGGGCTCCGGCTACGCGCTGCACCTGGCCGATCAGCAGGGTGCTCCGGTCGCCTCCGTCGGCATGCTCGCCCTGCGTCCGGTGGACACCACGGCGTCGGCGCAGGCCGCCCTGGCCCGGGATCTGTACGAGATCCAGTGGTCGGCGGTGGCCGCGGATCGGGCCGCCGAGGGCTCGGAAGCCGTCGACGAGAGCGTGCTGCTGCGCGTCGTGTCGGGGGCCGATGCCCGCTCCACGGTCGTCGATGTCCTCGCCCAGCTGCAGGGATGGCTGGCCGACGAAGGTTCCGCCAACTCCGCCGACGGCCGGCTGGTCGTCGTCACCCGGGGCGCCGTCGCCGCGCTGCCCGGGGAGGACGTCACCGACCTCGCGCAGGCCGCCGTGCACGGGCTCGTCAGGGCCGCGCAGGCGGAGCATCCGGATCGGATCGTCCTGGTCGACACCGACGCGGACGCCGGCACCGGTCAGATACCTGCGGCCGTCCTCGCCGCCGACGAGCCGGAACTCGCCGTCCGCAACTCCCAGTTGTACGCACCGCGCCTGACCCGCGCGACGCCGCCCGCCGAGGCGACCCCCTGGCGCACCAACGGCACCGTGCTGATCACCGGCGGCACGAGCGGCCTGGGCGCGCTCACCGCCCGCCACCTGGTCACCGAACACGGCGTCCGCGACCTCCTGCTCACCAGCAGGCGCGGCCACAACGCCCCCGGAGCCGCCGAACTCACCGCGGAACTCACCGCGGCGGGCGCCACCGTCACCATCGCCGCCTGCGACGTCTCCAACCGGGACGCCCTCGCGGCACTCCTGAACGACGTGCCGCTCAGCGCCGTGATCCACGCGGCCGGCATCGTGGACGACGGGACCGTCGAGTCCCTCACGCCCGACCAGGTGGGCGCGGTCTTCGGTCCCAAGGCCGAGGCCGCGCGTCATCTGCACGAGCTGACGGCGCACCTCGCCCTCGACGCGTTCGTGCTCTTCTCGTCGACGGCCGCCACCTTCGACGGCACCGGGCAGGCCAACTACGCGGCCGCCAACGCCTACCTCGACGCGCTCGCCGCCCACCGCCGTACCCACAACCTCGCCGCGACCTCGCTCGCCTGGGGCCTGTGGGCCCCCGAGTCGGGTGGCATGGGAGCGGATCTGACGCAGGCGGACGTCGACAGGGTGGCGCGCGGCGGCGCGCCGGCGCTGGGACGCGAAGCGGGTCTCGGGCTGTTCGACGCGGCGCTGCTCACCGGGAGGGCGCATCTGCTGCCGGTGCCCTTCTCCACGGCGGCGCTGGAGGCGCGGGCGGGCAGCCAGGGTCTGCCGGCCATCCTGCGGGGGCTCGTCAGGGCGCCCGTGGCGCGGCGCGGCACCGTACTCTCCGCTGCCGGGGCCGCGGCCCCGGAGAGCCTGAAGGACCGGCTGCTCAAGTTGCCGCCGGCCGAGCGCACCCCGGCCGTGCTGGATCTCGTGCGAACCGAAGTGGCGGCCGTGCTCGGGCACTCGGGCGTGGACGCCGTCGATCCGGCGCGTGGCTTCGGTGCGCTGGGCTTCGACTCGCTCGCCGCCGTCGAGTTCCGCAACCGGCTCACGCCGGCGACCGGGCTGCGCCTGCCCGCGACGCTGATCTTCGACTACCCGACCTCCGAGGCCCTCGCCGAGTACATCCGCGAGCAGCTGGCGCCCACGCCGTCGGGCCCGGCGGCGCTGCGGGCCCTGGAGGCCGAACTCGCGGACCTGGAGGACCGGCTGGTCACCACGACCGACAACGGCGACGTCGACGCCACGGACCACACCCGCGTCACCGACAGTCTGCGGGCCCTGGTGGCCCGCTGGACCGCGCTGCGGGCCGGAGCCGCGGAGGCTGCGGCGTCCGCCGCGGAGGACGAGGCGGAACTGGCCTCGGCCGACGCGGACCAGCTCTTCGACATCCTCGACAACGAGTTCGAGCACCTTGACTGAACAGCTCACCGACCCGGCCGACGCCGTCGCCGACGTATCCCCGCATGACCCGTTTGAGGAGAGATCCGACATGGTTGTTCAGGACCCCGCGAGGACAGCGGCCACCCGTAAGGAGACGGACCTTTGGCTGCTGGAGCGGCTGGTACCGGGATCGGGCGTCAACAACCTGTCCCTGACCTTCGACGTGGCCGGTGAGACCGACGCGGCGGCGCTGTCCCGCGCGCTGACCCTGGTGGTGCGCAAGTACGACATCCTGCGCACCGTCTTCCGCACCTCCGAGACCGATCTCGCGAAGGAGGTGCTGGCGGCCGACGCGATCACCTCGATCGACGTCACCCCGATCGACGTCACCGAGGACGGTGTCCAGGCCGCCGTCGAGGCGTTTGTGGCGGAGCCGTTCGCCCTGGACGGGAGTCCGCTCGTCCGGGCGGCGCGCTTCCGGCGGTCGGGTGGCGCCGGTGACGTGGTGAGCGTCGCCCTCCACCACCTCGTCTTCGACGCGATGTCGACCGTCACCCTGCTCGGTGAACTCATCAGCGCCTACCAGGCGCCCGACGCGTACTCCACCACGCCCGTCGCCGCGGTCGTCGAGACGGAGCCGTCCGAGGAGAGCGTCGACTTCTGGCGCGACCAGCTGCGCGGGTTCCGGGGCGCGGACGACGGCCTCTGGTACGGGAATCCGGCCTCGGCCACCCCGAACCTGGCGGGCGACACCCTGCAGTACCTGCTCTCCGACGACGCCCTCGCCGTCGTGGCCCGCCTGCAGCGCGAGCTGCGCGCGCCGGAGGCCGTGATCCTGCTGGCCGCCTACTACCTGCTGCTCGCCCAACACGGTGCCGGTTCGGACATCGTCGTCGGCTCGCCCGTCAGCGTGCGGCCGCCCGGCCACGAGGGTGCCATCGGGTACCACGTGAACGTGCTGCCGCTGCGGGTGCGGATGGACCCGGCCAAGCCGTTCAAGCGGCTGGTGAACCGGGCCCGCGCCGTCTTCCTGGAGAGCCTCGGCGAGCCGGGGGTGACCGCCGAGTCCGTACTGGACGAGGTGCGGGACGGCGACTCCTCCTCCTGGCGGAACTCGCTCTTCAACCACCTCTTCAACTACGTTCCGGGCGGCACCTCCGGGACGTTCGAGGTGGCGGGGCACCCGGCGAAAATCCGCGGGGTCGAGAACGGATTCAGCAAGTTCGACCTCGAGTTCTTCTTCATGCCGGAGCCGGCGGCGGCGAAGACCACGATCCGCGCCGTGTTCCGTACCCAGGTCTTCTCCCCGGCCGAGGTGACCTTGCTGCTCGCCCGCTACGACGCCCTGCTGTGCGCCCTCGGCGACCAGCTGGACCGGCCGATCGGCGAGGTCTCGGGCTGGAGCCCGGCCGACCACGCTGCCGTCCTGGCCGGCCACCGCGACGGCCTGCCCGAGGCTCTCCTCGGCCCGTCCGTCGCGCCCTTCTCCGGCTACCCGAAGCTCGCCGCCAAGGCCGACCCCTCGTCTCTGACCCGGGCCTTCGTGGCCGCCCCCGACGGTACGGAACTGCCGGTGGGCGTCCGCGGGGAGCTCTGCCTCGCCGACGACGTCATCACGCGCACGGGAGACGTGGCCCGCTGGCTCCCCGACGGCCGGATCGAGATCCTCGGGCGGCTCGACCGCCGGGTGACCGTGCAGGGACTGGCCTTCGGCCTGGAGGAGGTCGACGCCGCGCTGCTCGCGCACCCCGCCGTCGACGCAGCCGTCACGGTCGCCGTGGGCGGTGTCCTCGTGGCGTTCGTCGCCACCGCGGGCGACGCCGGGGCCGGTCCGGACCTGCTGGATCAGCTCCGGAAGCAGGTGCGCACCGACCTTCCCGGCCCGGCGGAGCCGGCCCGGATCATCGTCACCGAGGGGCTTCCGACCGTGAACGGTGCCCCTGACCTGCAGGGCCTGCGGCTGCGCGCCGAGGAGCTGCTGCGTACCGGGCCCACCCCTGAGCCGGTGGACACCACCGAGCTGACGCGCGCGCTGATCGCGCTGTGGAAGCAGTTCCTGCAGCGCGAGGACCTGGACGCGGACTCCGGCTTCTTCACCAGCGGCGGCCACTCGCTGCTCGCCGTCCAGCTGCTGCAGCGCGTCAAGCGCACCACCGGTATCCAGGTGAAGATCCGGCTGGCCGACCTCTTCGCGCACCCGACCCCCGAGAAGCTCAGCGCCTACATCTCGAGCAAGAAGGCGTAACCGACGCGGCGGACAGGAAAAGGGGGCTCGTACTGGTTGGACCAGTACGAGCCCCTCAGCCGTTGCAGCGGTCAGCCGACCTCCGCCAGCCAGGCCTTCATGACGGTGTCGAAGCGCTCCGGCTCCTCCACGTGCGGCATGTGGCTGGACTGCTCGAAGAGCTCCCAGCGGGCGCCGGGGATGTGGTCGAGGAACGGCTGGATGGTCGCCGGGGTGGCCTCGTCGTACGCGCCCGAGATGATCAGGGTCGGAACGGTGACGGCCGGGAGCCGGTCGATGACCGTCCAGTCCTTCAGGGTCCCGATGACGTGGAAGTCGTTGGGGCCGTTCATGGTGCCGTAGACCGTGGGGTCGCTCTGCAGTTCCAGGAGGGTGGCGGCGACCTCGCGCGGCAGCGGGTTCGCCCGGCAGACGTGCCGCTGGTAGAAGGCGTACACGGAGCGCTGGTACTCCGGGTGGTCGAACGCCTCGGTGGCCTCGTGGCGGCGCAGGGCGTCGCGGTGCAGCGGCGGCATCGCGTCCTTGAGCCCTTCGCACGCCTCCCGCCACAGCGGCATGGAGGCCGGGGAGTTGGCGATGACGAGGCCGCGCAGCCCGGCGGGGCGGCGGACGGCGTGTTCCGCGCCCAGCATGCCGCCCCAGGACTGGCCGAACAGCAGGTAGTCGTCGGCGATGTCGAGGTGGGCGAGAAGGTTGTCCAGCTCGGCGAGGAAGAGGTCGACGGTCCAGAAGTCGGCGCCGCGGTCGGGCAGCCGGGTGGAGCCGCCGTTGCCGATCTGGTCGTAGTGGATCACCGGCCGGCCGGTGGAGGCGGCGAGTTCGGTCATCCGCAGCAGGTAGTCGTGGGTGGAGCCCGGACCGCCGTGGGCGATGACGAGCGGGGTGCGCCCGGTGTGCAGGTCGCCGGTGACCCGGAACCAGGTGCGGTGGCCGCGGAAGGGGGCGGTGCCCTTCTGGGTGGGGGCGGGGGAACATCGTGGGGTACCTCACGTCTCGGCTCGGCGATAGGGAGAGCGGAACGACATCGGCGCCGCCGGCGGGAGGGTTCCCCGCTGGCGGCGCCGGTGCCGGCGGCCGGGCGACGGTCAGGCCCTGGCGGCCTCACGGCGGGAGTTGAGGATGACCGCCCCGGACAGGACGACCGTCCAGCCGGCGAGCACCAGCGCGGCGACGAGGGTGCGGGTGCCGTGCAGCAGGGCACCGTGGCCGATGTCGGCGAGCCAGTAGCTCGGCAGGGTCTTGACGACCGCGGTCAGCCAGCCCGGGAATCCCGTGGTCGGCAGGAGCAGGCCGCCGAGGAACCCGAAGAGCAGCACGAGCCCCTGGAGGTACATCTGCTGCTGCTCGACGGCCACGTACAAGCCGATGACCAGGCCGAGCACCGCGCACGGCAGCGCGGCGATCCAGATGCCCAGGGTGATCTGCAGCCAGCCGGCGACGGAGAGGTGCACGTCCTGGAGGGTGGCGCCCGCGAGGGCCACGAAGAGCGGGCCCGGCAGTGCCACGATCATGCTGACGACGATCTTCGACAGCAGGTAGTTGCGCGGCAGCAGCGGGGTGAGCCGCAGCTGGCGGTGCCAGCCGATGGAGCGCTCGTGGGCGACCCTCGCGCTGGTGTGCATGGAGGAGGTGAAGGCGCTGTACGCGGCGAGGCTGCACATCAGCCAGGCGCTGTACGTGATGCCGTTGGAGTGCGGGATCACCTGGTTCTTGTAGAGCATGCACTCCATGAGGTAGAGGCCCACGGGCAGCACGATCGCGAAGATGATGAAGCGCGGGCCGCGGAGCATCCGCTTGATCTCGATGGACAGGTAGCCGGTCATGCGGCGTCCTCCTGCACGTCCGTCTCGTCGGCGGCGGTCAGCGAGAGGAACGCCTCTTCCAGGCCGCTGGCGCTGATCTCGATGTCGTACGCGTCGGGGTAGGTGGTGAGCAGGGCGCGCAGGCTCTTGTCGGAGTCCTCGCAGTGCAGTTCGACACGGCCCAGGCGCAGCGCGGCGGCGGTCACGCCGGGCAGTGCGCGCAGGTCCGCCTCCTTCGCGTCGGGGACCGAGGCGCGCAGCACGCGGCCCGCGGTGAGGGCACGGATCTTGGCGACGGTGCCGTCGGCGGCGATCTCGCCACCGCGCATGAGGACGACGCGGTCGGCGAACTCCTCGGCCTCGTCCAGGTAGTGGGTCGCGAAGACCACGGTGCGGCCGGTGTCGGTGAACTTCCGCATGGACTCCCAGAACTTGCGCCGGCTGCCGACGTCCATCGCGGACGTCGGCTCGTCGAGCACCAGGAGCTGCGGGTTGCCGATCAGCGCGCAGGCGAAGCGGGCGCGCTGGCGCTGGCCGCCGGAGAGCTTGGTGCCGCGACGGTCGACGATGTCCTCGATGTTGGCGCGGCGCAGCACCTCGTCGAGGGGCAGCGGCTTCTTGTAGAGGGAGGAGATCATCTCCAGCGTCTCGCGGACGGAGATGTCGTCGATCAGCGAGCCCTCCTGGAGGACGGCGCTGACCAGTCCTTCCCGTACCGCGAGGTAGGGGGCCCGGCCGAAGATGCTGATCTCGCCCGAGGTGGGGTGGGACAGGCCGAGGACCATGTCGATGGTGGTGGACTTGCCCGCGCCGTTGGGGCCGAGCAGCGCGACGACCTCGCCGGGGGCGATGGTCAGGTCGATGCCCTTGACCGCCTGGACCTCGCCGTAGACCTTGCGCAGTCCGGTGACGCGGATGGCCGGCTCGACCCCGGCCTTCACTTCGGTGGGAATGTCGGCCGCTACGAGGACCGGCGCCGGTGGTTCCGCCGCCGGAACGGTCCCCTCTGCCCGGGCGGCGGTGGTCTTCTCTGTGGTCTTCATGTCACATCCGGATCTGTCGGGAGAGGTCCTGTGCGGTCAGCAGCTCGGCCAGCGCCGTGGCGGCGCCTTCGTCACGCAGCAGGTCGGTGTGATCGCAGTCGAACCGGAGTTCACGGGCCACGGTTCCGGCCGCGCCGTCCGGGTCGGTGGAACGCAGCCGGTTGAGTCCGCTGAGCGGGCTTCCGGAGCTGAAGGCGACGGCGTCGGTCCACGCGGTGGCGGCCGAGGAGTTGAGCTGGCCGGCCGCGACGACGTAGGCGACGAAGGAGGTGAAGGACTCGGTGAACTCGGTCCTGCTCTCGGGTTCCAGCTCGATCTCGTCGAAGGCGGCTTCGCTGATCTGCCGGAAGAGCCCGACGAGCACCGGGCCGATGTGCCCGAGGTTCTCGGGGTCGGCCTCCAGCGCCTGCCGGGCGGTCTCCTGGGCCTCGGCGACGGGTTCGGCACCGATGATCCCCGCGAAGAGTTCGACGGACTTGTGGAACTGCCAGAGCAGGCCGAACGCGTTGGCCAGCTCCGGGTCGAACAGGATGAGCCGGGGGGCTCGTTCCTGCCACTGCGCTATCCGGCCGGCCAGGGCGGCGGCGTACACCGCTCCGGCGCAGAAGCCGAGTACGGCACCGACCGGCCGGCCGCTCGCGCGGACGTCATCGAACCAGCGGTCGAGGTACTCCTCGCCCGACGGGCCGATGTCGGTGGCGATGGCCTGCGGCATCGTCTCCCAGACCGGGTGGCTGGTGGCGGTGAGGCCGACGATGTCGGCGAATCGCGCATCGGGTCGCCCGGTGGCCGTGAAGTCGACGGCGAGGACCAGGTCTCCTGGGCCCTTGCCGCCGATTTCCCACCATGCATCGGATTTCTCCACCAACCGCCCCTTCCGTTCCCTGCTGTCCCGTGCACCCGCATTGGGGAGTGCTTCCGATGCTAGAAGCGGGTAATTGCACTGAGATCCCCTAGCGGAACCCCTAGCGCCCCCTACTCGTTCGGCGCACCCGCCGCGACCGGCGCCGGGGCCGCATCCACGATCTCCAGCAGGTACTCGGCCAGCTCGTCGGGCGTCTCGTACTCGTAGATCACGGCGGCGGACAGCCGGGCGCCGACCGCCGCGCCGATCCGGTCGCGGAACTCCACGGCGAGCAGTGAGGAGAAGCCGAGGTCGATGAACTCGCTGTCGGCCTCGACCTCCTCCGCGGACGCGTGGCCGAGGACGGAGGCGGTGACCGTACGCACCAGGTCCAGCAGGAGCGCCGCACGGGTGGGCCCGTCGGCGGCGCGCAGCCGCCGCTGGAACTCCAGCGGGTCGTCGGCCGGTTCCCGCTCGACGACGTCGGGAACGTCCACCGGGTTGCTCGCCGCGCCCGGTCCTGCCGAGGCGCGGCCCGCGGCCGCCAGCCAGTAGTGGTGGTGCTGGAAGGCATACGTGGGCAGCGGGACACGGCGTGCGCCGGTGCCGTCGAAGAGCGCGGCCCAGTCCACGGGGGCACCGCGCATCCGCAGCCGTGCGGCGGCCTCGGTGGCCGCGTGCGGCTCGGTGCGGTCCCTGCGCAGCACGGGGAGCACCGCGGCGGTCGCGGGCGCGGTCAGGCAGTCGCGGACCAGCGCGGACAGGACCGCGTCCGGGCCCAGTTCGACGAACGTGGTGGCGCCCTCGGCCTCCAGGCTCCCCACCGCGTCGGCGAAGCGCACCGCCTCGCGGACGTGCCGCACCCAGTAGTCGGGGCTGCGCAGCTCCTGCGCGGTGACGGCTTTGCCGGTGAGGGACGACACGATCGCGATCGTCGGGTCCGCGTACGTCAGACCTGCGGCCACCCGCCGGAACCCGTCGAGCATCGGCTCCATCAGCGCGGAGTGGAAGGCGTGGCTGACGGTGAGGCCCTTGGTCTTGCGGCCCAGGTCACGGAAGTGCCCGGCCACCGCCTCGACCGCGGCCTCGTCGCCGGAGACCACGACGGACTGCGGCCCGTTGACGGCCGCGATCCCGACCCCTTCCGTAAGCTGCGGCAGCACCTCGGCCTCGGTGGCCTGGAGGGCCGCCATGGCGCCGCCCGCCGGGAGCGCCTGCATCAGCCGGCCGCGGGCGGCCACGAGCGCCGCCGCGTCGTCCAGCGACCAGAGGCCCGCGACATGGGCGGCGGCCAGTTCGCCGATCGAGTGCCCGGCGAGCAGGTCGGGCCGCACCCCCCAGGACTCCAGCAGCCGGTAGAGGGCCACCTCCAGGGCGAAGAGCGCGGGCTGTGCGTAGCCGGTCGTGTCCAGCAGCGCCGCCTGGTCGCTGCCCGGTTCGGCGAACAGCACCTGCTGGAGGGATTCTTCGAGGTGCGGGTCGAGTGCGGCGCACGCGGCGTCCAGTGCCTGCGCGAAAACCGGCTGTGCGGCGTGGAGTTCGCGGCCCATCCGCGGCTTCTGGCTGCCCTGCCCCGTGAAGAGGAAGGCGGTGCGGCCGTTCCCCTGGGTCTCCTGGACCACGCCCGGGCCCTGACCGCCCGCCGCGAGCCCTTCCAGCGCCGCCAGCAGCTCGGCCCGGCTGTCGGCGACGACCGCCGCCCGGTGGCCGAGCTGCGTGCGGGTGGTGGCCAGGGACAGGCCGATGTCGGCGGCCGACAGCTCCGGGCGGGCGGTCGCCCACGTGTGCAGCCGGGCCGCCTGGGCGCGCAGTCCGGCGGCGCCCTTGGCGGAGAGCAGCCAGGGCAGCGGACGGGTTTCTCCTGTCGCGACGCTCGAAGCCGGTTCGTCCTGCGGTGCCTGCTCCAGGACGACGTGGGCGTTGGTCCCGCTGATGCCGAACGCGGACACCGCGGCCCGGCGCGGCCGGCCGCTGTCGGGCCAGGCGCGGGCCTCGGCGAGCAGTTCGACGGCGCCCGCCGACCAGTCGACGTGCGGGCTGGCCTCGTCGATGTGCAGCGACTTGGGCAGCACCGCGTGCCGCAGCGCCATCACCATCTTGATGACGCCGGCGGCGCCCGCGGCGGCCTGGGTGTGCCCGAGGTTGGACTTCACGGAGCCCAGCCACAGCGGCTGGTCCGCCGGCCGGTCCTGGCCGTAGGTCGCGATGAGCGCCTGTGCCTCGATCGGGTCGCCCAGGACGGTGCCGGTGCCGTGCGCCTCGACGGCGTCGATGTCGCCGGTGCTCAGCCCGGCGGCGGCCAGCGCCTCCAGGATCACCTGCTGCTGGGACGGGCCGCTGGGGGCGGTGAGGCCGTTGCTGGCGCCGTCCTGGTTGATGGAGCTGCCGCGCACAAGGGCGAGGACGGGGTGGCCGTTGCGCCGCGCGTCGGAGAGCCGCTCCAGGAGCAGCACGCCGACGCCCTCGCCCCAGCCGGTGCCGTCGGCGGCCTTCGCGAACGGCTTGCAGCGGCCGTCGGGGGCCAACCCGCGCTGCCGGCTGAAGTCGATGAACGTGTCGGGGGTGGCCATGACGGTGACGCCGCCGGCCAGCGCGAGCCCGCACTCACCGTTGCGCAGCGCCTGCATCGCCAGGTGCAGGGTCACCAGCGACGACGAGCAGGCGGTGTCGACGGTGACGGCCGGGCCCTGCAGCCCCAGCGCGTACGAGACGCGCCCGGACAGCACGCTGCCGGCCGTGCCGGTGCCGAGGAAGCCCTCGACGCCGTCCGGGATGGACGCCCGGTCCGAGCCGTAGTCGTGGTACATGACGCCCGCGTAGACGCCGGTCCGGGTGCCGCGGACGGTCGCCGGGTCGATTCCGGCGTGCTCGAACGCCTCCCAGGACGCTTCGAGCAGCAGCCGCTGCTGCGGGTCCATCGCCAGCGCCTCACGCGGGCTGATGCCGAAGAAGGCGGCGTCGAAGTCCCCGGCCGCGCCCAGGAAGCCGCCCTCCTTGGCGTAACTCTTGCCCAGCGCGTTCGGGTCGGGGTCGTAGAGGTTCTCGACGTCCCAGCCCCGGTCGGTCGGGAAGCCGCCGGCACCGTCGCCACCGGCCGCCAGCAGTTCCCACAGCTCCTCGGGCGAGGTGACCCCGCCCGGGTAGCGGCAGCTCATGCCGACGATGGCGACGGGTTCGCGGGTCCTGTCCTCCAGGTCCTGGATCCGGCGGCGGGCCTGGAGGAGATCGGTGGTCGCCCGCTTCAGGTAGTCGCGGAGCTTCTGTTCCGTGTCCGTGGTCATGCGTGTTCCAGCTCCTTGGAGGAAGGCGAGCGGGCGAGCGGAGGGGACGGGGTCAGTCGGAGCCGATCTCGCCGTCGAGCAGGGCGAACAACTCGTCGTCCGAGGCCTCGTCGACGGTCGCCGCCTCGTCCCGACCGGCGGGCGCGGGCGCTGCCGCGTCGTGCCAGCGGGACATCAGCGCCTGGAGGCGCACGGTGACCTTGGAGCGGGTCAGCTTGTCCAACCCGTCGGTGTTCAGCAGCGGTTCGAGCTGCTCCAGGCTCGCGAGCAGCGCCTGCGCGGGGTCGTCGTCCGCCGGGGCCAGTGCCTGCAGCAGGTGGTCGGCCAGCTCCAGCGGCGTCGGGTAGTCGAAGACGAGCGTCGCGGGCAGCCGCACCCCGGTCTCGACGACGAGCCGGTTGCGGAACTCCACCGCGGTCAGCGAGTCGAAGCCGAAGTCCTTGAACGGCTTCTCCGCCTCGACCGGCTGGTCGGCGGCGAAGCCGAGGACGTTCGCGACCTGCTTGCGGACCAGCCCCAACACCAGCTGCGGCCTTTCGGAGGACGGCAGTGCCGCCAGCCGCGCGGTGAGGCCGCCGTCCGCCGCGCCCGAGCCCGCGCCGGATGCCGCGCGCCGTACCGGCCCGCGCACCAGCGACCGGAACATGCCGGGCACCTCACCGCTCATCGCGCGGCCCAGGGCACGGGTGTCCAGGCCGACCGGCACCAGGAGCGCCCGGTCCGCGGCGACCGCCGTGTCGAAGAGCGCGAGGCCCTGTTCCCGGCCGAGGGCCAGGATTCCGCCGCGCGCCATCCGCTCGACGTCGGCCAAGGTCAGGGCCGAGCCCATGCCGCCGGTCGCCGGGTCCCACAGGCCCCAGGCGAGCGCGGTGCCGGGCAGTCCCGCGGCCCGGCGCTGGGCGGCCAGGCCGTCGAGGTAGGTGTTGGCGGCCGCGTAGTTGCCCTGCCCGGCGCCGCCGAAGACCCCGGCCGCGGAGGAGAACAGCACGAACGCGTCCAGGTCCAGGTGCGCGGTCAGCGCGTGGAGATGGCCGGCGGCGTCGGCCTTCGGGCCGAGGACGGACGCGACGCGGGCGGGGGTCAGCTTGCCGATGACGCCGTCGTCCACGATGCCGGCGGTGTGCACGACCGCGCTGAGCCGGACACCCGTCAGCAGTACGGCCAGGCTGTCGCGGTTCGCGACGTCGCAGGCCACGACGGTCACCGCGGCCCCGGCCGCCTCCAGTTCCGCGGTCAGGGCGTCCGCACCGGGCGCCTCCGGGCCGCGCCGGCTGACCAGCAGCAGCTTCCGCACGCCCCGGGCGGTGACCAGGTGCCGGGCGACGAGCGCGCCCAGACCGCCGGTGCCGCCGGTGATCAGTACGGTGCCGTCGGAGCGCCAGGGGGCGTCGGCGGACTCCTCGGTGGTCGCGCGGACGAGGCGGGGCGACCACAGCACGCCGTCACGAAGGGCGAGTTCGGACTCGCCGGCGGAGAGCAGCCCCTGCGGAAGTGCGTCGTCGTCGCTGTCCAGCAGGACGATGCGGCCCGGGTTCTCGGCCTGGGCGGCCCGGACGAGACCGGTCACCGCCGCGTGGCCCAGATCCGTCACGCCCTCGCCGGGGGTCACGGCCGCCGCGCCACGGGTCAGGACGAGCAGCCGGCCGTCCTCGTTCTCCTCGTCGGCCAGCCAGCCCTGCATCCCTGTCAGTACGGCGGCGACAGCGTCGGCTGCTGAGCGACCGGCCGGTGCCCTCAGCACCGTCGGCGCGGGTCCTTCGACCGCGGCACCGGGCGTGATCCGCTTCCACTCGACGGTGAACAGCGGGTCGTCGGCCGTGTCCCGGGTGCCCAGCTGGGCACCCGACACCGGGCGCAGGGTGAGCGCGGCGATCGAGGCGACCGCGCCGCCCTCGGCGTCCGCGACCCGCACCGAGACGCCACCGGGCGTGGCCGCCGGGGCGAGCCGTACCCTCAGCGCCTTGGCGCCGGTGGCGTGCAGGGTGACGTCGGACCAGGCGAAGGGCAGCCATGTGGTGTCGGGATCCGCGTCGGCCGGGCCGCCCAGCAGGCGGGATCCGCCGAGCGCGACCGCGTGCAGGGCGGCGTCCAGCAGGGCCGGGTGCAGACCGAACAGCCCGGCCTGCGACTCCTCCTTCTCCGGCAGCGCGACCTCGGCGAAGACCTCGTCGCCGCGCAGCCAGGCGGCGCGCAGGCCCTGGAAAGCCGGGCCGTACTCCAGGCCGCGGCCGGCCAGCTCGTCGTACAGGTCGTCCACCGCGACCGGCTCGGCGCCGGCCGGGGGCCACTGCGCCAGATCGAACCCGGCGGCGGGGGCGTGCTCGGTGAGCGTCCCGTCGGCGTGCCGCGTCCAGGCCGTTCCCTCCGGCGCGCCTTCCGGCCGGGAGAAGACCGTCACGGCCCGCTGCTCGCCGCCCTCCACCCGCACCCGCACCTGGACGGCGCCCGTGGCGGGGACGACCAGCGGCGCGTGCAGCGTCAGCTCCTCCAGCGTGCCGCAGCCCGCCAGGTCTCCGGCGTGCACGGCGATCTCGACGAGCGCGGTACCCGGGACGATCACCGTGCCGTTGACGGCGTGGTCGGCCAGCCACGGGTGGGTGGCGAGCGACAGCCGCCCGGTGAACAGCAGCCCGTCCGACTCGGGGATGCCGACGGCCGCGCCGAGCAGCGGGTGGCCCGCCGTGTCCTGGCCGAAGTCGACGGCGTCGCCGCTGGGCAGGGCGTTGGACGTGAACCAGTAGCCGCGGTGCTGGAAGGCGTACGTCGGCAGGTCCACGAGACCGGCGGCGGCGCGGCCCGCGAAGAAGGCCCGCCAGTCGACGCCGACACCGCGCAGGTGCAGGCGGGTGACTGCCTCCACCAGCGTCCGGGCCTCGTCGCGGTCCCGGCGCAGTGCGGGGAGCAGGACCGACGCGGCCGGGTCCGTCACGCTCTCGGCACCCATCGCGCTCAGCACGGCGTCGGGCCCCAGCTCCAGGAACCCGGTGACGCCGCGCTGCTCCAGTGTCGCGACGGCGTCGGCGAAGCGCACGGCCTCCCGGACGTGCCGGACCCAGTACGCCGGGTCGGTCAGCTCCTCGGGGGCGGCGGCCCGGCCGGTGAGGGTCGACACGATGGGGATGGCGGGCGCGTTGTACGTCAGACCGGCTGCGATGGTGCCGAACTCTTCGAGCATCGGCTCCATGTGCACGGAGTGGAAGGCGTGGCTGACGGTGAGGCGCTTGGTCTTGCGGCCCAGCTCGTCGAAGTACGTGACGACCTGCCCGACCGCGTCCTCCTCGCCCGAGACGACGATGGATGTGGGCCCGTTGACGGCTGCGATCCCCACCCTCTCCGTAAGCCGCGGCAGAACTTCCGCCTCAGTGGCCTGGATCGCCGCCATCGCACCGCCGGACGGCAACTGCTGCATCAACCGCCCGCGAGCCGCGACCAGCAGCGCCGCGTCCGACAGCGACCAGACGCCCGCGACGTGTGCCGCCGCCAACTCACCGATGGAGTGCCCCGCCAGCACCTGCGGCCGAATGCCCCAGGCGGCGACCTGCCGGAACAGCGCCACCTCCAGGGCGAACAGCGCGGGCTGGGTGTAGCCGGTCGCGTCGAGTGCACCGTCGTCCGAGAACAGCACGTCCTTGAGCGGACGGTCCAGGTGCGCGTCGAACGCCGCCGCGACCTCGTCGAGCGCCGCCGCGAACACCGGGAAGGCCGCGTACAGCTCCCGTCCCATGCCGGCCCGCTGGCTGCCCTGGCCGGTGAACAGGAAGCCGAGCTGCCCCGATCCGGGGCCGTCGCGCAACACTCCCGGGGCGGTCTCGCCGTCGGCCAGCGCCGCGAGCGCGGTGAGCAGCCCTTCGCGGTCCCCGGCCACCACACCCGCCCGGTACGGGAAGGCGGAGCGCGTCGTGGCGAGGGCCGCGCCGACGGCGGAGGGGTCGGCGGTGGAGTCGTCGCGCAGGTGCTCGTGCAGCCGCCGGGCCTGCGCGGTCAGCGCCTCCGGGGTGCGGGCGGACAGCAGCCATGGCACGGCGGGCAGTCCATCGACCGCGCCCTCGTCCGCCGCGTCCTCGGCCGGGGCCTCCTCCACGATCACATGCGCGTTCGTGCCGCTGATGCCGAAGGACGAGACGCCCGCACGGCGGGTCCGCTCCCCCGCCGGCCACGGCCGGGGTTCGGTCAACAGCTCCACGGAGCCCGCCGACCAGTCGACGTGCGAGCTGGGGGCGTCCACGTGCAGGGTGCGCGGCAGCTCCTCGTGGTGCAGGGCGAGCACCATCTTGATGACGCCCGCGACACCCGCGGCCCCCTGGGTGTGCCCGAGGTTGGACTTGATGGAGCCCAACCACAGGGGCTGGTCCTGCGGGCGCTCCTGGCCGTAGGCGGCGATGAGCGCCTGCGCCTCGATGGGGTCGCCGAGCCTGGTGCCGGTGCCGTGCGCCTCGACGGCGTCGATCTGGTCGGCCGACAGCCGGGCGCTCGCCAGCGCCTGCCGGATGACGCGCTGCTGGGAGGGGCCGTTGGGCGCGGTGAGGCCGTTGCTCGCGCCGTCCTGGTTGACGGCGCTGCCGCGGACCACGGCCAGTACCCGGTGCCCGTTGCGCCGGGCGTCGCTCAGTTTCTCGAGCAGCAGGACGCCGACGCCCTCCGAGAGACCGGTGCCGTCCGCGGCCTCCGCGAACGGCTTGCAGCGGCCGTCACCGGCCAGCCCGTCCGCCCGGCTGAACTCCAGGAACGTTCCGGCGGAGCCCATCACCGTCACCCCGCCGGCCAGCGCCAGCGTGCACTCCCCCGCCCGCAGCGCCTGGCCCGCGAGGTGCAGGGCGACCAGGGCCGACGAGCAGGCGGTGTCGATGGTGACGGCCGGGCCCTCGAGGCCCAGCGCGTACGAGACGCGGCCGGACAGGACACTGCCCGCGACGCCGGTCATCATGTGGCCGGCGACCTCGGCGGGCATCTTCTGCAGCCCGCGCAGGTAGTCGGAGCTGCTGACGCCGGTGAAGACGGCCGTCCGCGTGCCGGACAGCGCCACCGGGTCGATCCCGGCGCGTTCCAGCGCCTCCCACGACGTCTCCAGCAGCACGCGCTGCTGCGGGTCCATCGCGAGGGCCTCGCGGGGGCTGATCCCGAAGAACTCGGCGTCGAACTCGGCGGCGTCGGCGAGGAAGCCGCCCTCGGGGGCGCCGTCACCCGCGGCGCCGCCCTTCTCCCGTTCGCTGTCCTGGAACTGGGTGAGGTTCCAGCCGCGGTCGGTGGGGAACGGCGTCAGGCCGTCCGCACCGTCCGCGAGCAGATCCCACAGCTGCTCGGGCGAGGTGACGCCGCCCGGGAAGCGGCAGGCCATGCCGATGATCGCGATCGGCTCGCGCTCCTTGTCCTCCGCGTCCCGCAGCCGCCGGCGGGCGTCGTGCAGGTCAGCGGCGACCCGCTTGAGCGTGTCGACCAGCTGCTTCTCGTCCGCCATCAGTTCTCCTCAGAGTTGCAACACGGCCGTCAGGCGATGCCGAGTTCGTCCGTGATGAAGGCCAGGACCTCGTCGGTCGTGGCGTCCTGCAGTCGTTCATTGACGTTCTCGCCGGTGTCGCCGCCCGCCCCGGCGCGCAGGTTCTTGAACCGGGAGAGCAGCTCCTCCAGGCGGGCGGTGACGGCGGCGTGGACGCTGTCGTCGAGGGACACCTCCGGCAGGTAGCCGTCGAGGCGGTCGAGTTCGGCGAGTACGGCGTCGGCCGGGTCGGTCTGCTCGGGGGCGAACTCGCCATAGAGCAGCCGGGCCAGCGCCAGCGGGGTCGGGTGGTCGAAGACGGCGGTGGCGGGCAGCCGGACACCGGTGGCGGCGCCGAGCCGGTTGCGGAACTCCACGGCGGTCAGCGAGTCGAAGCCCAGCTCCTTGAAGGAGCGGGTGGCGCCGACCGCCGAGGTGCCGGCGAAGCCGAGCACCGCCGCCGCGTAGGACTGCACCAGGTCGAGCAGCACGGTCTCCCACTCGTCGGTGGGCAGTGCGGTGAGCCGCTTGCGCAGCGCGTCGCCCTGGGCGCCGTCCTCGGCGGCCGACGCGCCCTGCGCGGTGCGCCGGGACGGGCCGCGGACCAGCGAGCGCATCAGCGGCGCCACGGGTCCGTCGCCCGCCTGCGAGCGCAGCCCCGCCGTGCTGAGGCCGATCGGGACGAGAGCGGGCTCCGTCCCGCCGACTCCGGCGTCGAACAGGGCCAGGCCCTGCTCGGGGCTGAGCGGGCGGATGCCGGAACGGGCCAGCCGCGCCAGGTCCGTGCTCTCCAGGTGCCCGGTCATGCCGCTCGGCTCGGCCCACAGGCCCCAGGCGAGGGACACGCCGGGCAGCGCGGCTGCCCTGCGGTGGGCGGCCAGGGCGTCGAGGTAGGCGTTGGCGGCCGCGTAGTTGGCCTGCCCGGCGTTGCCGAAGACCCCGGCGGAGGAGGAGAACAGGACGAACGCGTCCAGTTCCGTCCCGGCCTCGACCGTCAGCTCGTGCAGGTGGCGGGCCGCCTCGGCCTTGGGCGCGAGGACCGCGAACAGCTTCTCGGGGGTGAGCTTGCCGAGCGTCGCGTCGTCGAGCACCCCTGCCGCGTGGACCACACCGCGCAGCGGGCGCTCCTGCGGAACGGCCGCGAGGAGGGCGGCGACCGCGTCGCGGTCGGCGACGTCGCAGGCGGCGACGGTGACGGTGGCTCCGGACTCGGAGAGTTCGGCCACGAGCTCGGCCGCCCCCGGAGCGTCCGGTCCCCGCCTGCTGGTGAGCAGCAGATGCCGTACGCCGTGCTCGCCGACCAGGTGCCGGGCGACGAGCGCGCCCAGACCGCCGGTGCCGCCGGTGATCAGGACGGTGCCGTCGGACTGCCACGGCGCCAGGGCGTCGGCCCGCGCCTCGGCCCGGACCAGCCGGGGGGCGAGGATCTTCCCGTCGCGCAGCGCGAACTCCGGCTCGCCGGTGGCCAGAGCCGCAGCGAGCAGCGTCCGGGAGGGAATGCCGGTGCCGATGTCCGCGAGGACGATCCTGCCCGGGCTCTCGGACTGCGCGGAGCGGACCAGGCCGTGGACGGCCGACTGCGCGAGGTCGGCGATGTCCTCGCCGGGCTCGGCGGCGACCGCGCCACGGGTGACGACGACGAGCGTGGTGCCGTCGGTGCGCGGGTCGGCGAGCCACACCTGGAGGTCGCCCAGCGCCTGCATGACGGTGTCCTCGGTGCCGCTCTGCCAGTGCACGGGCGTCAGGACGGTGCCGATGGAACCGTCCAACTCGTCGGTGCTGAAGATCTCCGGCAGGCCGGGGAAGAGCGGGTCATCGCCGAACACCGCCCAGTTCGTGACCGGTTGCGGCTGCTCGCCGGGGGCCGTCACGGCGCTCCACTCGACGCGGAACAGCGAGTCGCGGAACGGGTCGGAGCCGGCCGAGCCGAGCTGCGCGAGCGCCTCCAGGGGGAGGCGGCGCAGCAGCAGGGAGTCGACGGCGGCGACCGGCGCCCCGGTGGCGTCGGCGACGTCCAGGGTGACGGCGCCGGTGCCGGGTGCCGCGGCGATCCGGACCCGCAGGGCGGAGGCGCCGACGCTGTGCAGCGCGACCCCGGACCAGGCGAAGGGCAGCCAGGGCCCCTCCCCCTCCTCGCTGTCCAAGAACCCACCGAGTGCGATGGCGTGCAGGGCGGCGTCCAGCAGCGCCGGGTGCACGGCGTAGTCGGCGGCGGCGGAGACCGCCTCGGTAGGCAGCGCGACCTCGGCGAAGAGCTCGCCGTCCCGCCGCCAGGCCGCCCGCAGACCCCGGAAGACCGGCCCGTAGTCCAGGCCGACGGCTCCCAGGTCCGCGTACAGGCTCTCGGTCGTCAGCGCCTCGGCGCCGGCCGGCGGCCACTGGGTGAGGTCGGGGCCCGGGGTGGGGGTGTCGGACGTCAGCAGACCGCTCGCGTGCCGCGTCCACGGGGTGTCCTCGCCGCTCTCTTCGAGCCGCGAGAAGACGGCCACCGGGCGGTGCCCGTCGGCGGCGGCCTCGTCGACCAGGACGCGCAGCTGCGTCTCACCGCGCTCCGGCAGGACGAGCGGCGCCTCCAGCGTCAGTTCCGCCAGCGTGCCGCAGTCGGCCTCGTCACCGGCCCGTACGGCCAGTTCGAGCAGCGCGGTGCCGGGGACGAAGACGACGCCGCCGACCGCGTGGTCGCCCAGCCACGGCTGGGACTTGAGGGAGAGTCGGCCGGTCAACAGGTAGCCGTCGCGGTCGGGCAGCGCCACGGCCGCGCCGAGCAGCGGGTGCCCGGCGGGCGTCTGGCCGAGCCCGGCCGGGTCCACCGACCCGGAGACGGCCTCCAGCCAGTACCGCTCGCCTTGGAAGGCGTACGTCGGCAGCTCGGTGCGCTCCAGCGTGCGGCCCGCGAAGACCGCCGCCCAGTCGGGGCGCGCGCCGTGCGCGACCAGCCGCCCGAGGGAGGTCAGGACGCGAGAGGCGCCGCCGTCGTCGCGGCGCAGCGTGCCGGTGACGACGACGTCATCGGCTCCGGCGGCGGCCACCGTGTCCTGGACGCCGACGGTGAGCACCGGGTGCGGGCTGCACTCGACGAACACGGTGTGCCCGGTGAGGGCGAGCGCCCGCACGGCCGGCTCGAACGTGACGGTGTGGCGGAGGTTGCGGTGCCAGTACGTGGCATCCATCTCGCTGCCGTCGATCAGCCGGTCCTCCAGCGTGGAGTACAGCGGGATACGTCCCACCTGCGGCCGGACGGGGGCGAGTACGTCCTGAAGCTCCTCGCGCAGCGACTCCACGTGGGAGGAGTGCGAGGCGTAGTCCACGTCGATGCGCCGCGCCCGGATGGTGCGCCGCTCGCAGGTGGCGAGCAGCTCGTCGAGCGCGCCGGGGTCGCCGGAGACGACCGTGGACGACGGCCCGTTGTTCGCTGCCACCGAGATCTGGCCGGGCCATACGGTCAGCAGCTCCTCGACCTCGGAGGCGGGCAGCGGCAGGGAGACCATGCCGCCGGTGCCGGCGAGTCCGACGAGCGCGAGGCTGCGCAGGGTGACGACGCGGGCGGCGTCCCGGAGGCTGAGCGCCCCCGCGACGCACGCGGCGGCGATCTCGCCCTGCGAGTGCCCGACGACGGCGGACGGCCGGATGCCGAGCGACTCCCAGAGGGCGGCGAGCGACACCATGACCGCCCAGAGGGCGGGCTGGATCACGTCGACGCGCTCCAGGGACGCCGCGCCCTCCACGCCGCGCAGCACGTCCAGCAGCGACCAGTCGGTGAACTCGTCCGCCGCTGCCGCGCAGGCCTCCAGGCGCGCCCGGAACACCGGCGAGGTGTCCAGGAGTTCGGTGGCCATGCCGATCCACTGCGAGCCCTGGCCCGGGAAGACGAAGACCGTCTTACCGGGAGCGGCCGCGAGGCCCTCCTCGACGCCCGCGGCGGGAACGCCGTCCGCGATGTCCTTCAGCGTCTGGATCAGCGCGGGACCGTCCGCCCCCACGAGCACCGCGCGGTGCTCGAACGGTGTGCGGGTGGTGGCCAGCGCGTGCCCGATGCTGCCGAGGGCTGTGGCGCCGAGCTCGGGCCCGCCCGCCAGGTGCGCGTGCAGCTTGCGGGCCTGGGCGCGCAGCGCGATCTCGCTGCGGCCGGTGAGCAGCCACGGGACGGGCGCGGTGTCGGTGGCGGTGAAGGGCGCGGGGGTGTCAGCCTCCTCTACTGCCACCGGCTCGACAGCCGGCGCCTCCTCCAGGATGACGTGCGCGTTGGTCCCGCTGAAGCCGAAGGCGGAAACGCCCGCCCGGCGGGCGCCGGAACCGCCGCGCGGCCACGGCCGCGCCTCGGTGAGCAGCTCCACGTTCCCCGCGGACCAGTCGATGTGCGGGCTGGGCTCGCCGACGTGCAGCGTCGCGGGCAGCTCCTCGTGGCCGAGCGCCGTGACCATCTTGATGACGCCCGCGATGCCCGCCGCGGCCTGCGTGTGACCGAGGTTGGACTTGACGGAACCGAGCCACAGCGGCTGGTCGGCGGGACGGTCCTGGCCGTAGGTCGCGATGAGCGCCTGCGCCTCGATCGGGTCGCCGAGCCGGGTGCCGGTGCCGTGCGCCTCGACCGCGTCGATGTCGGCGGCGGCCAGTCCCGCGGAGGCGAGCGCCTGGCGGATGACGCGCTGCTGGGAGGGGCCGTTGGGGGCGGTGAGCCCGTTGCTGGCGCCGTCCTGGTTCAGGGCGCTGGCGCGAACCACGGCGAGGATGTCGTGTCCGTTGCGCTGGGCGTCCGAGAGCCGCTCGACCAGGATCATGCCGACGCCCTCGGCCCAGCCGGTGCCGTCCGCCGTGGACGCGAACGCCTTGCAGCGGCCGTCGGCGGCGAGTCCCCGCTGGCGGCTGAAGTCGACGAACGTGTCGGGGGTGGCCATGACGGTGACGCCACCGGCCAGCGCCAGCGTGCACTCGCCGCGCTGCAGGGCCTGGATCGCCAGGTGCAGGGCGACCAGGGACGAGGAGCAGGCCGTGTCGACGGTGATCGCCGGCCCCTCCAGCCCCAGCACGTACGAGACGCGCCCGGACAGCACCCCGGCGGACGTCCCCGTCCCGAGGAAGCCGTCGACGCCTTCGGGCAGCTCGCCGAGCCGGGTGCCGTAGTCGTGGTAGATCACCCCGGCGAAGACACCGGTCGACGTGCCGCGCAGCGTGGCCGGGTCGATCCCGGCCCGCTCCAGCGCCTCCCACGAGGTCTCCAGCAGCAGCCGCTGCTGTGGGTCCATCGCGAGGGCCTCGCGCGGGCTGATGCCGAAGAAGGGGGCGTCGAAGTCGGTGGCGTCGTACAAGAAGGCGCCCTGGTCGGTGTATGTCGTGCCGGGCCGCTCGCCCGTCGGGTCGTACAGCGACTCGACGTCCCAGCCGCGGTCGTCGGGCAGCCCGGCCATCGCGTCGGTGCGGGTGGCGAGCAGCTGCCACAGGTCCTCGGGGGAGCGCACCCCGCCGGGGAACCGGCAGCCCATGCCGACGATGGCGATGGGTTCGTCACCGGAGATCGACGTGGCCGCCACCGGCCCCGTGCTGTTGGCGGCGAGATCGCCGACGAGCTCGGTCCGCAGGAACGCGGCGAGCACGTCGGGCGCCGGGTAGTCGAAGACGAGCGTGGCGGGCAGCCGCGGAACCGAGCCGGTTGCGGAACTCCACACCGGTCAGCGAGTCGAACCCAAGGTCCTTGAACGCCCGGGAGGGGTCGATGGCCTCGGCGCCCGAATGGCCCAGAACGGCGGCGGCGTTGCTCCGGACCAGGTCGAGCAGGAACTCGTCCTGCTCGGCGAGGGTCATCGCGGCCAGCCGCGGACCCAGCTCCAGCGCGGCCCCAGAGGTGGCGGCACGGGCCGCCCGGCGGGCCGGGGCCCGCACCAGCGCCCGCAGCAGCGGTGGCACCTCGTCGGGCGCGGCGGTCGCCGGCAGTTCCAGGTGCAGGGGGACGAGGGCGTGCGCGGCGAGGCCGACGGCCGTGTCGTACAGGGCCAGTCCCTCGGCGCTGCTGAGCGCCGCCGCGCCGGAGCGCGCCAGCCGCTCGCGGTCGGCCGTCTCCAGGACGTCGGCCATGCCGCCGCCCTCGGACGCCCAGGCGCCCCAGCCCAGCGACAGCGCGGGCAGGCCCGCGCCGCGGCGGTGCGCGGCGAGTGCGTCCAGGTAGGCGTTGGCGGCCGCGTAGTTGCCCTGCCCGGGGTTGCCGAACGTGCCGGCCGCCGAGGAGAACAGCACGAACGCGGCCAGGTCCAGGCCGCGGGTCAGCTCGTGGAGGTGGTGCGCCGCGTCGGCCTTCGGTCCGAAGACCCGGTCGACGCGCTCGGGGGTGAGCGAGGCGAGGATGCCGTCGTCGAGCACACCGGCCGCGTGCAGCACGGCCGTCAGGGGGTGCGCCGCCGGTATCGCGGCGAGCGTGGCGGCGAGGGCCGCACGATCGGAGGCGTCGCAGGCGGCAACGGTGACGGTGGCGCCGGCTTCCGTCAGTTCGGCCGCCAGTTCGGCCGCCCCCGGCGCCTCGATGCCGCGCCGGCTGGTGAGCAGCAGGTGGCGTACGCCGTACTCGGTGACCAGGTGGCGGGCGAGCAGTCCGCCGAGGGCGCCGGTGGCGCCGGTGATCAGCACCGTGCCCTCGGGGGCGAGCGGCGCGGGCACCGTCAGGACGAGCTTGCCGGTGTGGCGGGCCTGCCCCATGTGGCGGAACGCCTCGGGGGCCTGCCGTACATCCCACGCGGTGACGGGCAGGGGACGGGCCGAACCGCTGTTGAAGAGGTCCAGGAGGGCGGCGTACATCTCCTGGATCCGCTCGGGGCCCGCGTCCATGACGTCGAACGCCTGGTACGCGACGCCCGGGTGGTCGACGGCCACGGTTGCCGCGTCCCGGATGTCCGTCTTACCCATCTCGACGAACCGTCCGCCGCGCGGCAGCAGCCGCAGCGACGCGTCCACGAACTCCCGGGCGAGGGAGTCCAGGACGACGTCCATGCCGCGCCCGCCAGTCGCGTCCAGGAAGCTCTGCTCGAAGTCCAGCGTGCGGGAGGAGGCGATCCGGTCGTCGGTCAGCCCGAGGCCGCGCAACGTCCCCCACTTGCCGGTACTGGCCGTGCCGTACACCTCGGCGCCCAGCTGGGTGGCGAGCTGGACGGCGGCGATGCCGACACCGCCGGCGGCGGCGTGGATGAGGATCTTCTCGCCGGACTTCAGCCCGGCCAGGTCGTTGAGCGCGTAGTACGCCGTCAGGTAGACCACGGGGGCGGCGGCCGCCTCGGCGAACGTCCAGCCGATCGGCATGGGCGAAACGAGCCGGTGGTCGACGACCGCGAGCGGCCCGAACGCACCGGAGAACAGCCCCATCACCCGGTCGCCGGGAGCGAACCCGGTGACGCCGGGGCCCGTCTCCACGACCACACCGGCCGCCTCGAGACCGAGCCGGCCCGCGTCGCCCGGGTACATGCCGAGCACGTTCATCACGTCGCGGAAGTTCACCCCCGCCGCGCGGATCGCGACCCGGATCTGACCCTCGGCGAGGGGCTCGGCCGCCTCGGGGAAGTCGGAGACGTAGATGCTGTCGAGGGTCCCGCCGGCGGTGAAGTCCAGCCGCCAGGGGGCCGTGTCGACGGCGGCGGCAGGGGTCGTCAAGCTGTCGGCGGGAGAGGGGCGAAGGAGGCGCGCGGTGTGCGCCTGGCCGGAGCGCAGCGCCAGCTGCGGCTCGTCGGCGGCGATCGCGGCGGCCACGGCGGGGGCCAGGGCCGCGGCCGAAGCCGGGGTGCCGTCGACGTCCACGAGGACGATCCGGTCCGGGTACTCGGACTGCGCGGAACGCGCCAGACCCCACACGGCCGCCGCACCGGGATCGGCGACGGCGTCGCCGGGAGCGGCCGCCAGGGCGCCGCTGGTGACGAGCACCAGCCGGGCACCGGGCAGCTGATCGGCGTCCAGCCACTGCTGGAGCAGGGCCAGGGCGCTGTGCACGGTCTCGCTGATGGACGGGGACTGGTGGGTGGTGAACTGGGCGAGGGTGAGATCGGCTTCGGCCTCCGCCAGGGTCTCCCCCGCCTGGGTGAGCGCGTCGGCCAGACCAAAGGTGTCGTCGCCGAGCAGGGTCCACCTGCCGGTGGTGGGGGCATCGGTGGTCGTCCGCAGCGGCGTCCAGTCGAGCCGGAACAGCGACTCGTGGTGGCCGGAGCCGCCCGCGTTCGCCGTCAGCTGGTCCACCGCGAGGGCGCGCAGCACCAGCGAACCCACCGACGCGACCGGGGAGCCTGCAGCGTCGGCCAGCTGGAGCGCCACGCCGCCGCCGGAGGCCGCGGGCGACACCTTGATCCGCAGGGTCGTCGCACCGGCCGCGTACAGGGCAACGTCCGACCAGGCGAAGGGAAGCTGCGGGACACTGCCGTCCTCGACGAAGTCACCGAGGCTGATCGCGTGGAGCGCCGCGTCCAGCAGCGCGGGGTGGAGTCCGAACGAGTCGGAGTCCGGGGCGTCCTCGGGGAGCGAGACCTCGGCGAAAACATCGTCCCCGTGCCGCCAGGCGGCCCGCAGGCCCTGGAAGAGCGGCCCGTACTCCAGGCCCGACGAGGCCAGCTCGTCATAGAGGTGACCGGTGTCGATCGTGCTCGCGCCGGCCGGCGGCCACTGCGAGAGGTCGAACTCCGGTTCGGGGGCCAGGACCGATGCCGTGAGGAGACCGTCGGCGTGGCAGGTCCAGGGAGCTTCGTCGGGGGCGTCCTCGGGTCGCGAGAAGACGGTGACGGGCCGCAGCCCGCCCGCGTCGGCCTCGCCCGCCTGCACACGCAGCTGAACGGCACCCTGCTCGCCCAGCACCAGCGGCGCCTGGAGCGTCAGCTCCTCGACGGTGCCGCACCCGACCTCGTCACCCGCCCGTACGGCGATCTCGACGAGCGCGGCGCCGGGGACGATGACCGTGCCGGAGACGGCGTGATTCGCCAGCCAGGGGTGGGTGGAGAGGGAGAGCCGCCCGGTGAACAGCACGCTGTCGGTGTCCGGGAGCGTGATCGCCCCGCTGAGGAACGGGTGACCGCCGGAGCGCAGCCCCAGGCCGGCCGCGTCGCCGGTCGATGCCACCGTGCGCGGCCAGTAGTGCTGGTGCTGGAAGGCGTAGGTGGGGAGGTCGACGGGGGTGTGGGCGGTGCCGAAGAGGGCGGGCCAGTTGACGGTGCCGCCGGTGGTGTGGATGCGGGTGAGGGCTTCGGTGAGGAGTTGGGGTTCGTTGTGGTCGCGGCGGAGGGTGGGGATGAGGGTGGTGGTGTCGGTGGTGGAGTCGGCGGCCATGGCGGTGAGGACCGCGTCCGGGCCGAGTTCCAGCAGGGTGTTGATGCCTTGGTCTTGGAGGGTGGTGATGGCGTCGGCGAAGCGGACGGCTTCGCGGACGTGGCGGACCCAGTAGGCGGGGTCGGTGAGTTCTTCGGCGGTGGCGGTCTGGCCGGTGAGGGTGGAGACGATCGGGATGGTGGGCGGGTTGTAGGTGAGGCCGGCCGCTACCTCGCCGAACTCTTCGAGCATCGGCTCCATGTGTGGGGAGTGGAAGGCGTGGCTGACGGTCAGGCGCTTGGTCTTCCGTCCGAGGGTGTCGAAGTGCGCGATGACGTCCGCGACCGCGCCGGCATCTCCGGAGACGACGATGGACGTCGGTCCGTTGACGGCGGCGATTCCGACCTGCTGCGTGAGTTGTGGCAGGACCTCGGCTTCGGTGGCCTGGATCGCCGCCATGGCACCGCCGGAGGGCAGCTGCTGCATCAGCCGTCCGCGTGCCGCGACGAGGAGCGCCGCGTCCTCCAAGGACCAGACGCCCGCCACGTGCGCCGCGGCCAGTTCCCCGATGGAGTGGCCGGCGAGCACCTGCGGCCGGACGCCGAAGGACTCCAGCAACCGGAACAACGCCACTTCCAACGCGAACAGCGCGGGCTGCGTGAAGCCCGTCTCGTTCAACCGCTCGCCGTCCTTCGCGAACAGCACGTCCAGCAGCGGCACTTCCAGCCGGTTGCCGAACGCGGCCACCACGTCGTCCAGCGCCGAGGCGAAGGCGGGGTAGGCGGCATACAACTCACGCCCCATCCCCGCCCGCTGGCTCCCCTGCCCGGTGAACAGGAACGCCGTCCGGCCCGCGTGCGCCGCACCCTGGACGAGTCCGGGGGCGTTACCGCCCTCGGCCAGCGCCGTCAGGCCGGCGATCAGGCCGTCGCGGCCGGTGGCCACGACGCCTGCCCGGTGGGAGAACACGGCACGCGTCGTGGCCAGGGAGTACCCGACGGCGGCCGGGTCGAGATCGCGTCCAGCGGCGGCGAGCAGGTGGTCCCGCAAGCGGGCAGCCTGTGCTGTCAGCGCCTCCGGTGTCTTGCCGGACAGCGCCCACGGCACCACCGGAAGCGCGCCGGCCGCAACGACCTCCGTCGTGGCTTCGGCAGGCGCTTCCTCCACGATGACGTGCGCGTTCGTCCCACTGATACCGAACGAGGAGATGCCCGCGCGGCGGGTGCGCTCACCGGCCGGCCACGGCTGGGCTGCGGTCAGCAGTCGGACGTCTCCAACGGTCCAGTCAACGTGCGAGCTGGGCGCGTCCACACCGAGCGTGCGCGGCAGCTCCTCGTGCCGCATCGCCAGCACCATCTTGATGATGCCCGCGACACCAGCCGCGGCCTGCGTGTGCCCCAGGTTGGACTTCACCGAACCGAGCCACAACGGACGGCCCGCCGGGCGGTCCTGTCCGTATGTCGCCAGCAGCGCCTGGGCCTCGATCGGGTCGCCGAGCTTGGTGCCCGTGCCGTGCGCCTCCACCGCGTCGACCTGGTCGGCCGAGAGCCGGGCACCGGCGAGTGCCTGCCGGATGACGCGCTGCTGGGACGGGCCGTTGGGCGCGGTGAGGCCGTTGCTCGCGCCGTCCTGGTTGATGGCGCTGCCCCGGACCACGGCCAGCACCCGGTGGCCGTTGCGCTTGGCGTCGCTGAGCTTCTCCAGCAGCAGCATGCCGACGCCTTCGCCCCAGCCGGTGCCGTCCGCGGCCTCGGCGAAGGGCTTGCAGCGGCCGTCGGGGGCGAGGCCGCGCTGGCGGCTGAAGTCGACGAAGGTGTCGGGGGTCGCCATGACGGTGACACCGCCGGCGAGCGCGAGCGAGCACTCTCCCGAGCGCAGGGCCTGCGCTGCCAGGTGCACTGTGACCAGGGAAGACGAGCAGGCCGTGTCGACGGTGACGGCCGGGCCCTCCAGGCCGAAGGCGTACGAGACGCGGCCGGAGGCGAGGCTGCCGCCGACGCCCAGGAAGCCTTCGACGTCATCGGCGGCGTGTTCGAGCACATCGCTGTAGTCGCCGTACATCACCCCCGCGAAGACGCCGGTGGCACTGCCCCGCACCGTGGCGGGGTCGATGCCCGCGCGCTCGAACGCCTCCCACGAGGTTTCCAGCAGCAGCCGGTGCTGCGGGTCCATGGCAACCGCTTCGCGGGGGCTGATCCCGAAGAAGCCGGGGTCGAAGTCCGCGGCCCGGTCCAGAAAGCCGCCGTGGCGGGAGTACGTCTTACCCACCGCGTCCGGGTCGGGGTCATAGATCCCCTCGACGTCCCAGCCGCGGTCCAGCGGGAACGACGACACCCCGTCGCCGCCCGCCGCCAGCAGCGCCCACAGCTCCTCGGGCGACGTGACCCCGCCCGGGAACCGGCAGGCCATCCCCACGATCGCGATCGGCTCGTGGCCCGCGCCGGAGAGCTGGCGGTTCTGCTCGCGCAGCCGCTCCGTCTCCTTCAGCGACGCGCGCAGAGCCTCAACGATTCTCTCGTTCGATGCAGACGTTGCAGACACCTGAACCTCACCCATTCGCGTCATCAGAAGTCGGACCCTTCGAGCGCCTTCGAGATGAGGCTCTCGGCATCCATTTCGTCGATCGATTCGCTCGCGTCCTCGGCCGTCGGGCCGTCGTCCTCCGTTTGGAGGCCCGCGAGTTGCAGCAGTGTGTCCAGCAGTCCGGTCTCCCGGAGCCGGGCCAGTGGGATGGCGAGCAGCGAGGCCCGGACGCTCTCCTCGTACGCGGCGGTCCCCGGATCGGCGTTCGTGCCGGGGGCCGCTTCTTCGAGGAGGAAGTCCGCCAGTTCCTGCGGCGTCGGATAGTCGAAGACGAGGGTCGCGGGGAGCCGTACTCCGGCCGCCGTGCTCAGCTGGTTGCGGAACTCCACCGCGGTGAGCGAGTCGAAACCGAACTCCTTGAACGGCTTGCCCAGCTCCACCTCCTGCGCCGCGGTGAGGCCGAGGACCGCGACGACCTGACTTCGGACCAGCTCGACGACCACCGGGAGGCGCTCGTCGGACGGCAGTGCCGCCAGCCGTTGGGCCAGACCTGACGTCCCGGCGCCGCCGGAGTCCCCCGCGGCGGCGGTGCGCCGGACCTTGCCACGCACCAGGCCGCGGAAGAGACCCGGCACCTCGCCGCCCGCTGAGCGCACCAGCGCCGACACGTCGAGGCCGGCCGGGACCAGCACCGCCCGGTCGGCGATCAGCGAGGCATCCAGCAGAGCCAGGCCCTGCTCCTCGCCGAGGGCCAGGACTCCCCCGCGGGCCATCCGTTCCACCTCGGCCCCGGAGAGCTCGGCGCCCATCCCGCCGGCCTCCGGCGCCCACAGTCCCCAAGCGAGGGAAACCGCCGGAAGACCGACGGCCCGACGGTGGGTGGCCAGCGCGTCGAGGTAGGTGTTGGCCGCGGCGTACGCGCCCTGCCCAGCACCCCCCAGCACCCCGGCCGCCGACGAGAACAGGACGAACGCGTCCAGGTCCGTCCCGGCCGTCAGCTCATGCAGGTGGTGCGCTGCCTCGGCCTTCGGCGCGAGTACGGCGGCCAGCCGCTCGGGCGTGAGCGAGGCGAGGACACCGTCGTCCACGATGCCGGCCGCGTGGATCACGGCGCTGAGTGGCACGTCGTTCAGGAGTGCCGCGAGGGCGTCCCGGTTGGAGACGTCGCAGGCGGCGATGGTGACGGTGGCGCCCGCCGCGGTGAGTTCCGCGGTGAGTTCGGCGGCTCCGGGGGCGTTGTGGCCGCGCCTGCTGGTGAGCAGGAGGTCGCGGACGCCGTGTTCGGTGACCAGGTGGCGGGCGGTGAGCGCGCCCAGGCCGCTCGTGCCGCCGGTGATCAGCACGGTGCCGTTCGTGCGCCAGGGGGTCGCCTCGGCGGGCGGCGTCGCGCGGGTCAGGCGCGGTGCGAGGAAGGCTCCGGCACGCAGTGCGAGTTCCGGCTCGTCGGAGACGAGGATGGCCGCAGGTATCTGACCGGTGCCGGTGTCGCTGTCGCTGTCGATGTCGATGTCGATGTCGATGAGGACGATCCGGTCCGGGTTCTCCGCCTGCGCGGCCCTGACGAGCCCGTGCACGGCGGCCTGCGCGAGGTTGGTGACGTCCTCCCCGGGCAGCGCGGCGACCGCGCCCCGGGTGACGACGACCAGCCGGCCGTCGGAACCGGCGGAGGAATCGTCAGCGAGCCACCGCTGCAGCGCGGCCAGGACGGTGGAGAGCGTCTCGGCCGTTCCGAGCCCGGACGGGGCGAGCAGCAGCTGCGCCGCGGGAACCACCTCGGTGGACACTCCGGCACCGGCCGGGTCCGTGACCGGTACCCAGTCCACCCCGAACAGCGCGTCGCCGTGCTGGGCGACCGGCAGCTGCTCGGCGAGTGGCCGCAGCGTCAGCGAGCCGACCGACGCGACCGGGGAACCGGCGGCGTCCGCCAGTTGCAGCGTCACACCGCCGTGCCCGTCCGCCGGGGCGAGGCGTATGCGGAGAGCGGTGGCGCCGGTGGCGAAGAGGGCTACGTCGAGCCATGAGAAGGGCAGTTGGGCGCGCCCGTCGTCAGCGAAGAACGTTCCCAGCCCGATGCCGTGCAGAGCCGCGTCGAGCAGGGCCGGGTGGATCCCGAACCCGCCGGCGTCGGCGTCCTCGGGCAGCGAGACCTCGGCGAAGACCTCGTCCCCGCGCTTCCAGGCGGCCTGCACCCCTTGGAAGACCGGTCCGTACTCCAGGCCCAGCAGGGCCAGGTCGTCGTAGAGGCTGTCGACCGGGACGGCATCGGCCCCGGCCGGCGGCCACTGGATCAAGTCGAAGCCGGCATCCGCAGCCGCCGAGGAGAGCACGCCCTCGGCGTGCCGCACCCACGCTTCCTCGGGAGACCCTTCGACGCGTGAGAACACGCTCACTCGCCGACGGCCGGAACCATCGTCCGCAGCCGTCCTGACCCGGAGTTGGGTCGCCGATGCGGGAAGGACGACGAGCGGCGCGTAGAGCGTCAGCTCCTCCAGCGTGCTGGTGTCGGTGTGGTCGCCGGTGTGGATGGCGAGGTCGGCGAGCGCGGCGCCGGGGACGATGACGGTGCCGTTGACGGCGTGGTCCGCGAGCCACGGGTGGGTGTGCAGCGCGAGCCGCCCGGTGAACAACATGCCTTCCGCGTCGGGCAGGGCGATCGCCGCGCTGAGCAGCGGGTGCGTGGTGTCGCTCTGACCGAAGCCCGAAGCGTTCCCACTGGGCGCGGCGGTGTCGGCGAGCCAGTAGTGCTGGTGCTGGAAGGCGTAGGTGGGGAGGTCGACGGGGGTGTGGGTGGTGCCGAAGAGGGCGGGCCAGTTGACGGGGGTGCCTCGGGTGTGCAGCCGGACCAGGGCTTCGGTGAGGAGTTGGGGTTCGTTGTGGTCGCGGCGGAGGGTGGGGATGAGGGTGGTGGTGTCGGTGGTGGAGTCGGCGGCCATGGCGGTGAGGACCGCGTCCGGGCCGAGTTCCAGCAGGGTGTTGATGCCTTGGTCTTGGAGGGTGGTGATGGCGTCGGCGAAGCGGACGGCTTCGCGGACGTGGCGGACCCAGTAGGCGGGGTCGGTGAGTTCTTCGGCGGTGGCGGTCTGGCCGGTGAGGGTGGAGACGATCGGGATGGTGGGCGGGTTGTAGGTGAGGCCGGCCGCTACCTCGCCGAACTCTTCGAGCATCGGCTCCATGTGTGGGGAGTGGAAGGCGTGGCTGACGGTCAGGCGCTTGGTCTTCCGTCCGAGGGTGTCGAAGTGCGCGATGACGTCCGCGACCGCGCCGGCATCTCCGGAGACGACGATGGACGTCGGTCCGTTGACGGCGGCGATTCCGACCTGCTGCGTGAGTTGTGGCAGGACCTCGGCTTCGGTGGCCTGGATCGCCGCCATGGCACCGCCGGAGGGCAGCTGCTGCATCAGCCGCCCGCGGGCCGCCACCAGCAGCGCCGCATCCTCCAACGACCAGACGCCCGCCACGTGCGCCGCGGCCAGTTCCCCGATGGAGTGGCCGGCGAGCACCTGCGGCCGGACGCCGAAGGACTCCAGCAACCGGAACAACGCCACTTCCAACGCGAACAGCGCGGGCTGCGTGAAGCGCGTCTCGTTCAACCGCTCGCCGTCCTTCGCGAACAGCACGTCCAGCAGCGGCACTTCCAGGTGCGCATCCAGCGCCACCGCCACCGCGTCCAGCGCCTGCTCGAACACCGGGAACGTGGCATACAGCTCACGCCCCATCCCCGCCCGCTGGCTCCCCTGCCCGGTGAACAGGAACGCCGTCCGGCCCGGCCCGGCGAGGCCGCGCAGCACACCTGGTGCGTTCCGGCCTTCGGCCAGGGCCGACAGCGCGGACAGCAGCCCGTCGCGGTCGGCGGCGACGACGCCGCCCCGGTGGGCGAACACCGCGCGGTTCGTCGTCAGTGCGGATCCGACGGCCGCCGGGTCCAGTTCCGGGTCGGCCAGCACGAAGTCGCGGAGCCGGGCGGCTTGCGCCCGGACGGCGTCCGGGGTCTTGCCGGACAGCACCCACGGCACCACCGGCAGGTCGGCAACCTCAACGACTTCCGCCCGAGCATCCGCCGGCGCTTCTTCCACGATGACGTGCGCGTTCGTCCCACTGATCCCGAACGACGACACCCCCGCCCGACGCGGACGCTCCCGCACCGGCCACGGCTGCGCCTGCGTCAGCAGCTCCACCGAACCCGCCGACCAGTCCACGTGCGAGCTGGGCGCGTCCACACCGAGCGTGCGCGGCAGCTCCTCGTGCCGCATCGCCAGCACCATCTTGATGATGCCCGCGACACCAGCCGCGGCCTGCGTGTGCCCCAGGTTCGACTTCACCGAACCGAGCCACAGCGGACGGCCCTCCGCCCGCTCCTGCCCGTATGTCGCCAGCAGCGCCTGCGCCTCGATCGGGTCACCCAGGCGGGTGCCCGTGCCGTGCGCCTCCACCGCGTCGACGTCACTCGTCGTGAGCGAACCGGCCGCCAGGGCCTGCCGGATCACGCGCTGCTGCGACGGGCCGTTGGGGGCGGTGAGGCCGTTGCTGGCCCCGTCCTGGTTGATCGCACTGCTGCGGACGACCGCCAGCACCCGGTGGCCGTTGCGCTGCGCGTCGGACAGCCGCTCCAGGAGCAGCATGCCGACGCCCTCACCCCAGCCGGTGCCGTCCGCCGCCTCCGCGAACGGCTTGCAGTAGCCGTCGGGGGCGAGCCCGCGCTGGCGGCTGAAGTCGATGAAGGTGTCGGGGGTCGCCATGACGGTGACGCCGCCGGCGAGCGCGAGCGAGCACTCGCCCGAGCGCAGCGCCTGGCCTGCGAGGTGGACGGCGACGAGGGACGAGGAGCAGGCGGTGTCCACGGTGACGGCCGGGCCTTCGAGGCCCAGGGTGTACGAGACGCGGCCGGAGGCGATGCTGCCGCCGACGCCCATGAAGCCTTCGGTGTTGCGGTGTGCGGACTGCTCCAGCACCGACGTGTAGTCGTGGTACATCACCCCGGCGAAGACGCCGGTCGCCGAGCCCCGGACCAACGCCGGGTCGATGCCCGCGCGCTCGAACGCCTCCCACGAGGTCTCCAGCAGCAGCCGGTGCTGCGGGTCCATCGCGAGGGCTTCGCGGGGGCTGATCCCGAAGAAGCCGGGGTCGAAGTCCGCGGCCCGGTCCAGGAAGCCGCCGTGGCGGGAGTACGTCTTGCCCACCGCGTCCGGGTCGGGGTCGTAGATCCCCTCGACGTCCCAGCCGCGGTCCAGCGGGAACGACGACACCCCGTCGCCGCCCGCCGCCAGCAGCGCCCACAGCTCCTCGGGCGACGTGACCCCGCCCGGGAACCGGCAGGCCATGCCCACGATCGCGATCGGCTCGTCGAGCACCGAACCGGCGCCCGTGACCACCGGGGCCGTCGCGTCGGCCGCTGTCGCGGCCTCCTCGCCGAGCAGCTCCACCAGCAGGAACTCGGCCACGGCGGTCGGCGTCGGGTAGTCGAAGACGAGGGTTGCGGGCAGCCGGACCTCGGCTTCGGCGCCGAGGCGGTTGCGGAACTCGACCGCGGTGAGCGAGTCGAAGCCGAACTCCTTGAACGGCTTGTCACCGGCGACCTTCTGCACGCCGTCGTAGCCGAGCACGGAAGCCACGTGGCGCCGGACGAGGTCGAGGAGCAGCCGCGCCCGTTCCGCTCCGGTCAGCGCGCCGAGGCGCTCCGCCAGCCCGGTGGCGTCCGCCGCGGCGGAGCCCGCCGCCTTGCGGGCGGTGGGGGACGGACGCGTGAGGCCGCGCAGGACGGCGGGGAGGGTGTTGAGCCGGGCCCGCTGCTCCAGCGCGCTCCTGCCGAAGGCGACGGGGAGCAGGTGCGCGTGATGGCCGGCGAGGGCGGCGTCGAGCAGGGCCAGGCCCTGCCGGCGGCCGATGGCGAGGACGCCGGAGCGTTCCATCCGCTCGACGTCGGCCGTGGTCAGTTCGGCGCCCATGCCGCCGATGGACGGGTCCCACAGGCCCCAGGCGAGCGAGACCCCGGCCAGTCCCCGCGACCGGCGGTGGACCGCCAGCGCGTCGAGGTAGGCGTTGGCGGCGGCGTATCCGCCCTGTCCCGAACCGTCGAAGGTGCCGGCGGCGGACGAGAAGAGGACGAACGCGTCGAGGTCCGCGTCGGCCGTCAGCTCGTGGAGGTGACGGGCCGCGTCGGCCTTGGGGGCCAGCACCGCGGCCACCCGGTCGGCGGTGAGCGAGGTGATCATGCCGTCGTCGACCACACCCGCCGCGTGCACGATCCCGGTGATCGTCTCCTCCGCCAGCAGCTGCGCCAGCGCGGCACGGTCGGAGACGTCGCACGCGGCGACGCTCACCGAAGCGCCGGCCGCCTCCAGCTCGGCGACCAACGCGGTGGCGCCAGGGGCCTGGAGGCCGCGGCGACTGGTCAGCACCAGGTTGCGGACGCCGTGTTCGGCGACCAGGTGGCGCGCGGTGAGCGCGCCCAGGCCGCCGGTGCCGCCGGTGATCAGGACGGTACCTTCGGGGCGCCACGTCACTCCGCCGGTGGCGGGAGCGGTACGTGACAGGCGGGGTATGAGCAACTGGTCGTCGCGAAGGGCCAGTTCCGGCTCGCCGGAAGCGACGGCCGCAGCGACAGACGAATCCACTCCCTCGTCCGCGTCGAGAAGGACGATACGGCCCGGGTGCTCCGTCTGTGCGGCCCTGATGAGGCCGTGTACTGCCGCCTGGCCCAAGTCGGTGATGTCCTCGCCGGGCAGCGCGGCGACCGCGCCCCGGGTGCGGACGACGAGGCGGCCATCGGACGTCTCCTCCTCGGCCAGCCACTCCTGCAGCCGCGCCAGGACGCCGGTGACCGCCTCCGTGGGGTCGAGCCCCGCCGGAACGTCGAGGAGCTCCGCGGCCTCGGTCCCGTCCGCCGTCTGCTGCGGCAGCGCGCTCCACCGGACCTCGTACAGCTCACGGTCGTGGGCGCTCCGCAGCTCACCGGTCGCGACGGGTCGCAGGACCAGGGAACCCACCGTGGCGACGGGGGCGCCCTGGGGGTCGGCCAGTCGCAGGGTGTAGCCGGAGGCTGCGGGGGTGACGCGCACCCGCAGCGCGGTCGCGCCGGCCGCGTGCAGGGCCACGTCGGACCAGGCGAACGGCAGCTCGGCCGCCCCGCCGGCCGGCTGTGCGAGCGCGATCCCGTGCAGGGCGGCGTCCAGCAGCGCGGGGTGGATGCCGAAGCCGGCCGCCTGGACACCGTCCGGCAGCGCGACCTCGGCGAAGACCTCCTCGCCGTGCCGCCAGGCGGCCCGCAGCCCCTGGAACACCGTCCCGTACTCCAGGCCGCTCGCGGCCATCGCCGCGTACAGCCCGTCGACCGGTACGGTCTCGGCTCCGGCCGGCGGCCACTGCGCCAGGTCGAACCCGGCGGGCGCGTCGGTGTCCTCGGGCGCGAGCAGGCCGTCGGCGTGCCGCGTCCAGGTGGCCTCGGAGGCGTCCTCGACGCGCGAGAACACCACCACCGTCCGCCGTCCGTCCCGACCGGCCTCGCCGATCCGGACCCGGAGCTGAACGGTCCTGCTGCCCGGCACCACCAGAGGTGCGTGCAGCGTGAGTTCTTCCAGCACACCGCAGCCGGTCTCGTCGCCCGCCCGCACGGCGATCTCGACGAGCGCCGCACCCGGCACGACGACCGTGCCCGCGACGACGTGATCCGCCAGCCACGGGTGCGAGCCGAGCGACAGCCGGCCCGTGAACAGCAGCCCGTCCGAGTCCGGCAGGACGACGGCCGCGCCGAGCAGCGGGTGCCCCGCGTCCACGAGTCCCACGGCCGCCATGTCGCCCGCGGCCGACGCCGTCGGGGTGTCCAGCCAGTAGCGGCTCGACTGGAAGGCGTACGTGGGGAGGTCGACGGGGGCGTGACCGGTGCCGAAGAAGGTCGGCCAGGCGACGGGGACGCCTCGGGTGTGGAGGGTCGCGAGGGAGGTGACGAAGACCTGCGCTTCGTCGTGGCCGCGGCGCAGGGCCGGGACGAGGGTGGTGGTGTCGGTGGTGGAGTCGGCGGCCATGGCGGTGAGTACCGCGTCCGGGCCGAGTTCCAGCAGCGTGCTGACGCCCTGGTGCTGGAGGGTGGTGACCGCGTCGGCGAAGCGGACGGCCTCGCGGACGTGGCGGACCCAGTAGGCGGGGTCGGTCAGCTCGTCGGCGGTCGCCGCCTTGCCCGTCAGGGTCGACACGATGGGGATCGAGGGCGCCGCGTACGTGAGACCGGCCGCTACCTCGGCGAACTCCGCGAGCATCGGTTCCATGTGCGGGGAGTGGAAGGCGTGGCTGACGGTGAGGCGCTTGGTCTTCCGCCCGAGAGCGTCGAAGTGCGCGATGACGTCCGCCACCGCCTCGTCGTCCCCGGAGACGACGATCGACGTCGGCCCGTTGACCGCCGCGATCCCCACCCGCTCCGTCAGCTGCGGCGAAACCTCCGCCTCCGTGGCCTGGACCGCCGCCATCGCACCGCCGGAGGGAAGCCCCTGCATCAGCCGGCCACGGGCCGCCACCAGCAGGGCCGCATCCTCCAGCGACCAGATGCCCGCCACCTGCGCGGCCGCCAGCTCACCGATGGAGTGACCCGCCAGCACCTGCGGTCGGACCCCGAAGGACTCCAGCAGCCGGAACAGGGCGACCTCCAGCGCGAACAGCGCCGGCTGGGTGAAACCCGTCTCGTTCAGGCGCTCGGAATCATCCGCGAACAGCACGTCCTTGAGCGGCAGTTCCAGTTTCCCGTCGAACGCGGCCGCCACCGCGTCCAGCGCCTGCGCGAACACCGGGAACGCGGCGTACAGCCCACGCCCCATCCCCGCCCGCTGACTCCCCTGCCCGGTGAACAGGAACGCCGTCCGGCCGGGTCCTGCGATACCCCGCACCACGCCCGGCGTGCTGTCGCCCGCGGCGAGTACCGCCAGTCCGGCCAGCAGGCCGTCACGGTCCGCGGCCACGACGGCACCGCGGTGCGCGAACACCGCGCGCCGCGTCGCCAGCGCCGAACCGATCGCCGCCGTTTCCGATCCCGCGTCCGATCCCGCATCCGCCAGCACGAACTCCCGCAGGCGTGCCGCCTGTGCCTGAAGCGCCTCGGGCGACTTGCCGGACAGCACCCACGGCACCACCGGCAGCTCGGCGACCGCGACGTCTTCCGTCGGCGCCTCCGCCGGGGCCTCCTCCACGATCACATGCGCGTTCGTGCCGCTGATGCCGAAGGACGAGACGCCCGCACGGCGGGTCCGCTCCCCCGCGCCGGCCACGGCCGGGCCTCGGTCAGCAGCTCGACGGAGCCGGCCGTCCAGTCCACGTGCGAGCTCGGCGCGTCCACGTGCAGGGTGCGGGGCAGTTCCTCGTGCCCGAGCGCGAGCACCATCTTGATGATGCCCGCGACACCGGCGGCGGCCTGCGTGTGCCCGAGGTTCGACTTCACCGAGCCCAGCCACAGCGGACGGCCGTCCGCCCGCTCCTGCCCGTAGGTCGCCAGCAGTGCCTGCGCCTCGATCGGGTCGCCCAGCCGGGTGCCCGTGCCGTGGGCCTCGACGGCGTCGATGTCCTCGGCCGAAAGCCGGGCGCCGGCCAGGGCCTGCCGGATGACGCGCTGCTGCGAGGGTCCGTTGGGGGCCGTCAACTGGCTGCTCGCGCCGTCCTGGTTGACCGCGCTGCCCTTGATGACCGCCAGCACGCGGTGGCCGTTGCGGCGCGCGTCGGACAGCCGCTCCAGGACCAGGACCCCGACGCCCTCGCCCCAGCCCCGTGCCATCGGCGGCGTCCGCGAACGGCTTGCAGCGGCCGTCGGCGGCGAGGCCGCGCTGCTGGCTGAAGTCGACGAAGGTGTCGGGGGTCGCCATGACCGTCACACCGCCCGCGAGGGCCAGCGAGCATTCGCCCTGGCGCAGCGCGGAGGCGGCGAGGTGCACAGTGACGAGGGAGGAGGAGCAGGCGGTGTCCACGGTGACGGCCGGGCCTTCGAGGCCCAGGGTGTACGAGACGCGGCCGGACAGGACGCTGCCCGCCGTGCCGGTGCCGAGGAAGCCCTCGACGCCTTCGGGGACGACCGTGCGGTCGGTGCCGTACTCGTGGTACATGATCCCCGCGAAGACACCGGTCGCGCTGCCGCGCAGGGTCGCGGGGTCGATGCCCGCACGCTCGATGCTCTCCCAGGAAGCTTCGAGGAGCAGCCGCTGCTGGGGGTCGGTCGCCAGGGCCTCGCGGGGGCTGATACCGAAGAACTCGGCGTCGAACCCGGTCGCGTCGTGGACGAAGCCGCCTTCGCGGGAGTACGTCTTGCCGGACGCCTCGGTGTCCGGGTCGGGGTCGTAGACGCCCTCGATGTCCCAGCCGCGGTCCGCCGGGAAGTCCGATATCGCGTCACCGCCTGCGGCGAGCAGGTCCCACAGTTCCTCGGGATTGCGCACACCGCCGGGGAAACGGCAGGACATTCCGATGATGGCAATGGGTTCGCGCTGCCTGTCCTCCTCCGCACGGAGGCGCCGGCGAGTCTCCTTCAGCTCGGCCGTAGCCCGCTTGAGGTAGTCGAGGAGCTTTTCTTCATTCGACTCTTTCGACACGTGGGCCACCTCATGAGGAAGAACTGGAACAGCCATTCGTTCCGGCCACGCTATTTCGGCCCTTCGGGACCAACCACCCCTGCCCACCCCTATCCGGCGCCGGCGGTCAGGGGTGGGCAGGGGTGGACGGAAGGGGCCCCGGATACGCGCCCGGACACACCGCCGGGCACGGCATCCCGCCAGGATGCCGTGCCCGCGACGTGAACTCGGACGCTCTTCGTGCCGCTGGTCAGCCGACCGGGACCAGGAGACCCGACAGGGTGCCCCACAGGGACCCCGGCGTCTCGAACGTCTCCATGGCGAGCGCGTCGTCGGTGAACTTGACGTCGTACGCGTTCTCCAGCGCGATCAGCAGATCGACGATGCCGAGGGAGTCGAGGCCGAATTCCCTGAGGTCGAGCTCGGGGGTGAATTCAGCGTCCTCCGGCAGGAACGAGAGATGAGGCCTGACGATTTCTTCGAACTGGGCGTCCCACATGTGAATGTTTCCTTTCCGTCCCGTCGGTACCGTCAGTCCCGGGCCAGGATCATTTCGACCACGCTGTGCTCCGTGGACAGGTGCTTGATGGAGCGGATCTCGAAGCCGGCGCCTTCCGCCTGCTTGCGCATGTCCGGCTCGGAGCGGATACGGGTGCCCTCCTCGCAGACGACCATCTGGAAGAGCGAGCGGATGGCGGACGCGTTGTCATGTCCGAGCAGCGGCTCGATCACGAAGAGCACCGGCTCGGCGGCGAGGCCCTCGGAGTCCTCGACGGTGCGGACCATGGCTTTGCGCACGGTCTCGAGGATCTTGACGCTGCTGTCCGGGCTCCAGTTGTGGAGCACGTTCTTGAGGAAGTACGCGTCGCCTCCCGCCGGGACCTCCGCGAAGAAGTCCGACTCGACGAACGTCAGCCGCCGGATGAGGTCCTCGTTGCCGGTGGCGGCGAGTTCCTTGGTGCCGCGCTCGGCGACGTCGGCTCGGTCGGCGACGACGCCTTCGACGTCGGGGTGCGCGCCCAGGATGCCCTTGAGCAGGTGGCCGGTGCCGCCGCCGATGTCGACGACCTTGCGGATCCAGGAGAAGTCGAAGTCACGGGCGAGTTCGGCGGCGGCCGGGCGGGTGATGTCCGCCATGGCCTTGTCGTAGATCTCGCCGGCGTCGGTGTCCTGGTCCATGTAGGCGTAGATGGAGCCGCCGTACTCGGACTGGGAGGCCGGCTTGCCGGTCTTGACGGTCGTCAGCAGGTCGCGCCAGACGTCGTAGTACATCTCGCCACCGAGTACGCACCAGTAGCGCATCGACTCCGGGTGGTCGTCGCGGAGCGCCTGTGACGTGTCGGTGTGCTCGAACCTGCCGTCCTCGTTCTCCTTGAAGACGCCGACGATGCCGAGCACCCGCAGCAGGTACAGCACCCCGTCCGGGTCGGAGTCGGTGAGCTGCGCGAGCTCCGCGGGGGACTTGGGGCCGTCCGCGAGGTGGTCGGCGATACCGAGTCGGGCGGCGACGCTGAGCGAGCGGGAGATCCACCCCATGCCCGCGAGTTGCAAGAGCGACATCGTGTTCATCCTCTACTGGTTGAAGCCGAAGGGCAGGAGGGACCTACGGGAGCCGTGCGTCCTACGTGGTGGAGAGCGAGGGGACGGGGACGTCGGAGTCGTCGGAGACGGCCGCGGCCAGCCGCAGCGCGGTCCGGTGGTCGACCACGTCCTGGAGGCTGAAGCGGACCCCGGCCCTGCGGGCCTTGTTGGCCACCTGGGCGGCTCCGAGGCTGGTGCCGCCGAGTGCGAAGAAGTCGTCGTCGACGCCGACCCTGGCCGCGCCGGAGTACTGGGCGAACAGCTCGCACAGCAGCGTCTGGACCTCGGTCCACGGCGCGCGGAAAGCGGTGAGGGAGGCGAAACGGGGCACTGGCAGGGAGCCGGCCTCCAACTTGCCGTTGGCGTTCAGCGGGAGGGAGTCCAACGTGAGGATCACGCTGGGGACCATGTACTCGGGCAGCATCTCGGCGGCGTACGCGGACAGCCGGCCGACGTCGATTCCGCCCATGGACGACGGCACGACGTAGGCGATCAGATGTGCGTCACCGCCGGGCTCCTGATGGACCGTCACGGCGGCCTGGCCTACCTCCAGCCGGCGCAGCAGCGCCGACTCGATCTCGCCCAGTTCGACGCGGTAACCGCGGATCTTGACCTGGCCGTCGAAGCGGCCGAGGAAGTCCAGGGTGCCGTCGGCGGAGCGCCGCACCCGGTCGCCGGTGCGGTACATCCGTGTCCCCGGGGCGCCGAACGGGTCGGCGACGAAGCGCTCCGCGGTCAGTCCCGGCCGGTTGAGGTAGCCGCGGGCCAGCTGGCCGCCCGCGATGTAGAGCTCGCCGGTCTCCCCCGCCGGGACGGGCCGCAGCGAGCCGTCCAGTACGTGGAGCTCGCTGGTGTGGGTGGGGCGGCCGATGGAGACCGCGCCGGGCGGCAGTCGGTCGGCGGGCGCCAGGACGTGCACGCAGCAGCCGACGGTGGCCTCGGTCGGACCGTACTCGTTGACGACGGTCACGCCCGGGTTGTCCTTGCGGAACGTCTCGACGGTCTCCGAGAGCAGCAGCTCACCGCCGACCACGAGTTCGCCGGTGGGCGCGGACTCGGGCGGCAGCGTCGCGAGCAGCGCCATGTGCGACGGGGTGACCTTCAGGAACGTGGGCCGTTCGCGCACCTCCTCCAGCGGGCCGACCTGGACGCGGCCACCGGAGATCAGCGGCGCGTACAGGGTCGTGACCGTCATGTCGAAGGCCACCGAGGAGTGCAGCAGCGCCCGGCCCGCCGCGCTCGGGTAGGTGGCACGGGCGTAGTCGAGGTACGCGACCAGCGGGCGGTGGGTGACGACCACGCCCTTGGGGCGACCGGTCGATCCCGAGGTGTAGATGACGTACGCCGGGTTGTCCGGGCGCAGCGGCGTGATCCGGTCGGCGTCGCCGGGGTCGGTGGCCGGCGCGCCCGCGATGCGGGCGGCGGTCTCCGGGTCGTCGAGCGCGATCACCGGCTGGTCGCCGGTGGCGGAGCCGGCTTCGGCGGCAGTGGTCACCAGCAGCGCGGGCCGGGCGTCGGCCATCATGAACGTGAGCCGCTCGGCGGGGTTGTCCAGGTCCAGCGGCAGATACGCGGCCCCGGCCTTGAGCACGGCGAGGAACGCGACCACCAGGTCGAGCGAGCGGCGCATCCCGACGGCGACGAGCTGTTCGGGACCGGCGCCGCCGGCTATGAGGTGGTGCGCGAGGCGGTTGGCGCGGGCGTTCAGTTCGGCGTAGGTGAGCTCCGTTCCGCCGCCGGAGACGGCGACGGCCTGCGGCGTACGCCGTACCTGCTCCTCGATCAGGGCGGGAAGCAGCCCGCCGCCCGCGCTGGTGTCCGCGCTGGTGTCCGCGCTGGTGTCCGCGCTGGTGTCCGCGCTGGTGTCCGTGCTGTTGTCCGTGCTGTTGTCCGTGCTGTTGTCCGTGCTGTTGTCCGTGCCGGTCCCGCTGGGACCGGCGTCGATTCCCCCGTGGTCAGCCATGGGTCACCTGCCTGCGGTCGTTGATTCGGTGCGGTCGCCGGAGAGCAGCTCCGACAGGGCGCGGGCGACGCCGTTGATGCGCAGCAGGTCGTCGTGGTCGACGTCGAAGCGGATCTCCCGGCCGACGGGGTACGATGGCGGGCCCGAGGTGATCGCGGTGCCGCGGGCCCACTGCGGCAGCGGGTCGATGGACGAGGCCGCTGCCAGGTAGCCGACCAGCGAGTTGAAGACCCCGGCGAGGTCGTCGCGGATGTCGTCGTCGAGTTCGAGGCGCTCCGCGGCGGTGCCCACCGCGTGGGTAAAGATCAGGGCGAGTTCGGGGCCGACGGCCGCGAGGTCATCGGCGTAGCGCCGTTCGATCCGCCGTCCCGCCTCGTGGAACTCCGTCAGCTCCGCGGGCGTGAGCAGCGAGGCCAGTGAGTCGCCCGCGGCGTGGAAGTCCTTGTACAGCCCGACGGTGTTGGGCAGTTCGGGGTCGAACAGCACCAGGGCCGGGGTGTCCTGCCACTCGCCGATCCGTTCGGCCAGCGCGGCGGCGAAGACCGCTCCCGCGCAGTAGCCGAGGACGGCGGTGACGCGCCGGCCGCTCTCCCGTACGTCGGTGAGCCACCAGTCGACGTAGCCGTCGAGGGCGACGGCGTCGTCCGCCGTCGGCGGGAGCGTCGTCCAGAACGCGGCGGCGGGCGGGTCCAGCCGGGGCGCGAAGTCGGCGAAACCCGCCTGGGTGCGCCCGCTGGTGCTGAAATCGACCGACAGAATCAATTCGTCCCGGTCGCCCTTTGCCAGCGATTTCCATGAAAGGAGACTCACGTGATTCCCTATCCAGCCGATTCCAGGAATTCTTCCGTTGGCACGACGCTAGACGAAGGGTGCTGACGGGCGGACCCCCTATGGCCGCCCGCCGCACCCCTAACCGTCCTCAGCAGGTCGGAGGGAGTCTCAGCCCGCGACCGGAACGCCCATACGCCGGGTGATGGCGTCGAGGACCTCCTTCGGCCGGTCGGCGAGGTAGAAGTGGCCGCCGCCGGGGAAGACCTGGACCTCGCACGTGCCGGTGGTGTGGTTGCTCCAGGCCGCCGCCTCGGCGAGCGTGGTGGTGGGGTCGTCGTCGCCGACGAAGACGGTGACGGGGCAGTCGACGCGCACTCCGGCGTCCGCGCTGTAGGTCTCGACGGCCTTGTAGTCGTTGCGGATCGAGGGGATGGCGAGCCGCATGATCTCCTCGTTGCCCAGCACCCGCGAATCGGTGCCGCTGAGCTTCCGCAACTCCTTGATCAGGCCTTCGTCGTCCTTCAGGTGCACCCGGTCGACGCGGGTGCGGGACGGGGCGCGGCGGGCGGAGGCGATCAGCCGGGTGGGCGCGGGCAGGCCGGCGTCCGCCATGCGGCGGGCGACCTCGAAGGCCACCGTGGCGCCCATGCTGTGCCCGAAGAACGTCAGCGGCTCGTCGGCGAACTTCCGCAGGTCCTCGAAGACCCGGTCGGCGAGTTCCCCGATGGTGTCGATGAGCGGTTCCTTGCGCCGGTCCTGCCGCCCCGGGTACTGCACGACCAGTACGTCGATGTCCGGGGCGAGTGCCTGCGACACCGGGAAGTAGAAGCTCGCCGATCCGCCGGCGTGCGGGAAGCAGACCAGGCGCGGGGTGCCCGCGAGGGCGGTGTGGTAGCGCCGTATGTACGGGTTATCAGTGGTATCGGTGGTGCTGGTCATGGTGTCTCCTCACAAAGGGGGCGGGGTGGGCAGCAGCGGGCCCTGGTCCACCGGGAGTTCGGGAAGGAAGCCGAACAGCATCGAGGTGAGCCCCCACATCCCGGTGAACTCCGCGACCTCGGCATCGTCGACGTCCACGCCGGTGTCGCGCAGCGCGGCGGCGAGCCGGCGCTGCTGCTCGGGGTCACCCGGGGACGACTGCGGTTCCGCCACCGGTACGGCGGCGGGCAGTGATCCGGCGGCGAGGTCGGGTCGGCGCAGGTGCCAGTGGGTGGCCGACTGGTAGACGTCGGCCAGCGCCGCGAGGTCGAAGTCGCTCCACGGCAACCCCGCGAGCTGCAGCGACAGGGGCATACCGTCGCCGCCGAAGCCCATCGGGACGGCGACGGCGGGGAAGCCGACGGCGCTCCACAGGCCGGGCAGCCACGAGACCGTGCCCAGCGCGGCGGGGTCGTCGTACCGGGGCGCGGTGGTCGGCCAGGTCGGGGTGGCCATCGCGTCGAGACCCTCGAAGCGCTCGCGCAGGCTCGCGGCGGCCGAGGCGCGGACCCGCTGGGCGTGCAGGTAGGTCGGGGCGCCGACCAGGCCGCCGAGGACGGCGGTCCGGCGGAACGGCCGTCCGTACTCCGCCCAGCGGGTGCGCAGTCCGGCGCCGTGCAGCTCGAACGCCTCCGCGAGGAGGGTGATGAACTGCGCCGCGAACAGCGGGTACACCTCGGGGAGTTCCACGGTGACGATCTCGGCGCCGGCTTCCCGCAGTTCCTCCAGAGCGCCGGCGAAGGCCGCCGCGCAGTCGTCGGACAGCTGCGCCGACTCCTCCAGCGCCTTGGCGGGCACGCCGATGCGGGCGCCGCGCAGGTCGGTGCGCCACACGGTGGCGTCCGGCCCTCCGGCCAGGACCGCGAGGGTGCTCGCGCAGTCCCTGACGTTGCGGGCCAGCGGGCCGACGACGTCCAGCGAGCGGCTCAGCGGACGGCAGCCGCCGTCGGGGACCAGGCCGTGGGTGGGCTTGAAGCCGGTGACGCCGCACAGCGCAGCCGGGATGCGGATGCTGCCGTTGCTGTCGGTGCCGAGGCCGACGTCGAACAGCTCGGCGGGCAGCCCGTTGGCGCTGCCGCAACTGGAGCCGCCGGTCCAGCGGTTGATGTCCCACGGGTTGCGCGGCACCGGGAAGTCCAGGGCCGGGTCGGGCCGGCCCAGTGCGTGCTCGGCCATGGTCGTGCGACCGAGCGGTACCGCGCCGGCCGCCCGCAGCCGGGCGACCGGTACGGCGTCGCGACCGGCCCACCACTCCACGTCGTGCACCCGGCTCTGGCAGCTCGCGGGTGCCTCGCGGGTCGCGAAGACGTCCTTCACTCCCAGCGTCAGGCCGTGCAGCGGGCCGGTCCCGGCGCCGTCCGCGACGGCCGTGTCCAGTCGCTCCGCCGCGCCGGCGGCCTCTTCGGTGAACCGGCCGAGGTACGTGCCGAGCACCGGGTCGAGCCGGTCCGCGCGGTCGAACGCCTCTGCCACCCGGGTCCTGACGTCAGCCATTCCCGTCCATCCTGTCCTCGGCGGAAATCCCCGCTAATACGGACTCCGATTCTAGGTATGGGGAATTGTGGTCCAGACCCCCTTTCCCACCCCCTATCACCCCCTGTCGACCTGCTGTCAGAACTTCCCCCGACTACCGTGAACACGTCCGGAGGGAACAGGGTGCGACCGTGCCCGTCCGGGCTCGAAATGGCCTTTCCGGCCGGTTCACGGGGGAGCCTTCCTTGATAATGGATGTGAATTCCTGGCCCGTCGGACAGGTCGCGCTCGCCGACGACTCGGGAACCGGCCCGCGGCGGCTGACGGACCTGGTCCTGGACGTCCTCGGACCGGGCCTCGCGCCCGGCGGAACTCCGCCGCCGTGCGGCGAGCCGCTCGCCGTCCGCACCGGCTGCTACGTCGTCGACCCGCCGTTCTTCGGCAACGGCGACCTCGGCCGGCTCGCGGTCGCCGGCACCGTCAACGTGCTCATCGCGACCGGAGCCGACCCGTACGCCCTCTCGCTCGGGCTGATCGTCGAGGCCGGGACGCCGCTGCAACTCCTGCGGCGGATGACGGAGTCCATCCGCGACACCGCCCACGAGGCCGGGATCGCCATCGCCGCCGTCGACACCCGTGTGGTGCGGGCGGGCGACGCCGACCAGCTGTTCGTCACCACGACCGGCATCGGGGTCCACCGCCGCCCGCCCCTGGCGCTGAGCGGTGTCCGGCCGGGCGACCGCGTCCTGGTGACCGCGCCGCTCGGCAACCACGCCGTCCATCTGCTGTCGCTGCGCGCCGGACTCGGCTTCGAGCACCATGTGCCCAGCGACTGTGCCCCGCTGACCTCCCTGCTGAACGGGCTGCCGCCGGACGCGGTCCGGGCCGCCGCCCCGATCACCACGGGCGGCCTCGCCGCGACGCTGCGCGCCTGCGCGGCGGCCCGCGGCCTGACGCTCCGGATCGAGGAGGCCGCGCTGCCGGTCCAGTACGAGGCCCGGCCCGCTTTCGAACTCCTCGGCCTGTCGCCGCTGCACGCCGCGAACGCCGGCTCCCTGTGCCTGTTCGCGCCGCCGGCGGCGGCCGACGCGGTCCTCGGCGCGCTGCGCTCCCACCCGTACGGCCGCCAGGCCGCGATCGTCGGCACGGTCACCGACGACACCGCGGGGGCCGTCGAGCTCCGCTCGCCCGACGGGCCGGTCCACCGGCTGCCCGCCGGGGTGCCGCCCGGCAGCGCGGAACCACCGCGACTGCGCTGAACGGGCGGACGTGACGGGTCAGCCGGCCGCGACCAGCCGGTCGTAGCCGCGCAGCAGCGTCAGGGCGGCGGCGGTCGCGAGAACGGGCAGCAGGGTGAAGCCGAGCAGCACGCCCGACTCCGCCGTGGAGCTCTGCGGGACGGAGTCGCCGGTGGAGGACGCGTAACCGAAGACCTGCAGGACCAGCCCGTAGAGGAAGGGCGCCAGGGCGAGGCCGAGCATTTCGCCGGTGGTGAAGACGCCGGAGAAGACACCGGCCTGGCGGCGGCCGGTGCGTTCGGTGTCGTGGGTGGTGCGGTCGGTGAGCATCGCGTACAGGAAGAGCAGCTGGCCGGCGTGCCCGGTGCCGGCAAGGGCGATGGCGACGGCGACCACGGCGAGCGGCAGGTCCGGCGAGGCGAGCAGCAGGACGCAGCCGGCGATGAAGAGCCCGCAGGCGGTGGTGTATCCCCGGCGGTTGCCGATCCGGGCGGCGAGCCGCGACCAGAGGTTGACGGTGAGCAGGTTCGGCAGGACGAAGGCGGCGACGACCAGCCCGGTGGCGTCGGAGTCGTGCAGCACGTGGTCGGTGAAGTACGGCGCCCCGACGAGCATGAAGCCGGTGGCGAGCGACTGGACGACGCCGCAGCGCAGCAGGGCCATGAACGGGGCGTTGGCGCGGGCCACGGCGAACTGGCGGCGCAGGCTCGGCTCGCTCTCCAGGACCCGGTCGCCGCGGGTTCCCGCGGTGCCGAGGAAGGCGCCGACCGCGCCGGCGGCGATGACGAGCGCGCCGAACAGGCCGACCCAGCGGTGTCCGGGGATGCCCCCGCCGCCGGCGTCCGCGATGGCGGGGCCCGCGGCGCCCGCGATCAGGGCGGCGACCCCGATGACGGCCACCCGGCCGCCGACCAGGCGCAGTTGGTCCTGGCGCCGGGTGGTGATCTCGGCGGGCATGGCCGCGTACGGCACCTGGAAGAAGGCGAAGGCCGTCGCGGAGAGCAGGAATCCGGCGCCGGTGAACCAGGCGCCCGCCGTACCGGCGGCCACTCCGGAGAACATCAGCGCGAACGTCAGGGCCGCGGCGAGACCGCCGAGCAGCACGTAGGGCCGGCGCGCGCCCCAGCGCGTGCGGGTGCGGTCGCTCGCCCGGCCGACCAGCGGGTTGAGTACGGCGTCCCACACCTTGGGGAGCAGTACCACCCCGTGCCGGCCAGGGCGGCTCCGATGCCGAGGGTGTCGGTCAGGTAGGGCAGCAGCAGGAGGCCGGGCAGGGTGTTGAAGGTGCCCGTGACCAGCGATCCCGAGGCGTAGCCGAAGCGCAGGCGCGCGCCCGGTACGGCGGGCGCGGCCTGCGGGCGGGGCCGCGGCGGCAGGACAGCTTGTTCGGGTTCGACGGCCGTCATGACGTGCTCCTCCGACATTGGGGGTGGGACGTGGCGGGGTGCCGCCGGGCCCACTTGTCCCCGAGCCTGACCAACACGCCGCCTCGGCGTAAGTCAGGGATTTCCCCCACGTGCCACTTCCTGTCGTGCAGCTTCCGGACAGGGGAACGCTCTTGGCCGCGCGCCCGGGTGCGGGCACGCTGCGAGGGCCGGGAGCCGAGAGCCGTGACCCCGGGGCCCGCCGAGGACAGCGAGGACGACGTGCCGCCTGTGGAGACCGTCCTGTCGCAGACCACCGGTTCCGCGCCGGTTGGCCGCCGGAACGAACTGCTGGTGCTGGAGGAGTCGTTGCGGCTCGCCCGGACGTCGGCGCGGATCGTCTCGCTGGCCGGTGAGCCGTGGGTCGGCAAGTCGCGGCTGCTGGCGGAGCTGATCGCGGTGGCGCGCGAGGACGGCTGGACGGTGGCCGCCGGACGGGCCGGACGGCTCGGCGGGTCCGTGCCCTTCGAGGTGTTCGTCGACGCGCTCGACGACCGGCTGGCGCGCATCGGCCCCGGCCTGGCAGCGCGGCTGGGCCCCCGGGAGGCGGACCGGCTCGCCGGGGTCTTCCCCGCACTGGCCGCGGGGCGCCGGGAGCCGCCCGCGCCCGCTCCGGCCGACCCGGACGCGTACTGGCTGCTCCGCGCGATGCGCGCGCTGATCGGGCGGGCGGCGGGCACGGACGGGCTGCTGCTCGTCCTCGACGACGTGCACCGCGCCGATCCGCTGTCGCTGCAGCTCCTGGACCACCTGGTCCGGCATCCGCCCGAGGCGCCCGTGCTCATCGCGCTCGCCTTCCGCGACTCCCCCACCGCCCGCCACCTCTCGTCGCTGCGCTCCCTGCGGGCCCACGGCGCCGTCCCGTCGTGGCGGCACCTCGACATCGTCCCGCTCGCCGAGCGGGATGCCGCCGCGCTGCTACCGGCCGGCCTCGACCCGATCCGGCGCCAGCTGCTGCTGCGCGACGCGGCCGGGGTGCCCGGACTGCTGCACGCCCTGCGCGACGCGGGCCGGCTGCCGGTCAACCCCGACGCCGCGTCCGTGGACTTCCGCGCGCTGTCCCCGGAGGCCTGGCGGACCGCCTGCGCCGCCGCCGTGCTCGGCGACCCGTTCACTCCCGGCCCCGTCGCCGAGGTGGCGGAACTGCCGCTGGAACGGGTGCTCGGTGCAGTCGACGACCTGCAGAGCGAGGGCCTCATCCGCCCCGACGGCCACCTGCGCCGTTTCCGCTTCCGGCACCCGGCCGTCGCGGGCCTCGTCCTGCGCGCCACCGACGCGGGCTGGCGGTACGGCGCCCAGGGGCGCGCGGTGCGGGCGGCGGCGCCCACCGCCGCGGTGCCGCAGTCCGCGATGGCGGACGCGATGGATGGGGAACCCCTGACGGCCGGCCTTCCGGACGGGCCGGGCGCCGTCGAACTGGCGTCGCTCAGCCGCCGGGAGGTCCAGGTCGCCGTGCTGGTCAGCGCGGGCTTCACCAACCAGCAGATCGCGGGCCGGATGCAGCTCAGCCCCAAGACCGTGGAGACGTATCTGAGCCGGATCTTCAAGAAGCTGGGGGTCGTCTCCCGTACCCAGGTCGCCCATCTGGTGGGGCGCGGCGGTCGCCACCTGTAGCGGGCGGCCGCCACCTGTAGCGGGCGGCGGGGTCCTGGCGAAGGCCCCGCCCAGGGGTCCGGGGGAAGACCCGGGGGCGGGGCTCGCGGGCGCCCAGGGCTCCCCTGCGGGGGAGTAAGGGAGCGGGGGCAGCGGTACGAGCGTGCCCCTGACCTCATGGGCTTCGCTAAAGCCTCACCGGAGGCCCGACGGGGGCGGAGTTCCGGCCGTGCAGCTTGCTGCCACCGCTCCCGGCTGGCCCGGACCCCCCTGGCTCCGGAACCTTGGACGAGGAGACTCCCGACGACGCCGCATCCGCGGGGAAGACGCCGGACCAAGGAGACGCCATGACAGTAGAAAGCGCCGCCACCGCTGAACTGGCACTCGGCAACGGCACCCGCCACCTGATCCACTGCCCGCCGTCGTGGGACCACTACCTGCTGGACGCCCCGAGCGTCGGCGAGGAGCACTTCGTCCTGGCCGGGGAGCTGCCGCGGGCGCATCCGCTGTTCAACGACGGTCCCGGCCACTTCCACGACGCGCAGATCGTCACGGAGACGATCCGGGAGATCGGCGAGTTCGTCGGGCACCGCTACTTCGGGGTGCCGCAGGACCGGCCGGGTCTCTTCTACGGCTTCCACCTCAACCTCACCGAACTGCGCGCCTGGCGCACGGACTTCGCCGACTCGACGGAGTCGGGCGCGGCGCGGATGACGACGAACATCAGGGCGAAGCCCGCGAACGCGATGAACGGAGTGCCGCGCGGCCTCGACTTCCACATCGAGGTGCGGATCAACGACATGCCGTGCTGCACCGGCACCGCGGGGCTGGTCTTCCTCATGCCGCAGCTGCACCGCAACCACCTGGCCCACAACCGCCAGGCGCTGCGCGCCGCGCCGGAGCTCGACGACGCCCCGAACGGGGCGCTCCGGCCGGTGGACCCGGCCGAGGTCGGGCGCTCCTCGGTCTCGAACGTCGTGGTCAGCGAGCCGTCCGAGTCCTCGCGCGGCCGGCTGACGACGTGGGTGCTGACCGACAACCCGAACCCGGTCTTCGCTCCGGAGGGCGGCCACCTGTCGGGAACGCACCTGCTGGAGTCGGTGCGCCAGACCTCGCTGCTCGCGGCCGGCCGCGCCTTCGGGCTCGCCCCCGCACGCAGCACGCCGGCCTCGTCCGAGGTGCACTTCCGCAGCTACGCGGAGCCGGGACTGCCGCTGCGGTGCACGGCGGTGCCCGGGGCGCTCGGCCGGGACGAGTACGGCCGGCCGGCCGTGCCGGTCACGCTGACGGTCACGCAGCGGCGGCGCGCCGTGGCGGAGGCCAGGACCACCGTGGTGCAGGACTTCTGACCCGGCGCCACCGAAGGTGCCGAGTACGTACGACGCAGGACCATGCACGCGAGCACGCAGAGCGGGACGGGGGTAACGCGATGAGATTCTGGATTCTGGGCCCGATGGAGATCGGTGGGAGCGACGGGTCGCAGGCCGGCCCCGACGGCGCCGCCACACCCGCCGTCTCCTACACGCCGCGCGCCGCCAAACTGCGCGTCGTGCTGGCCGCTCTGCTGGTGCGGGCGAACGAGGTGGTGTCGGTCGAGAGCCTGATCGACGAGCTGTGGCAGGACAACCCGCCGCGCACCGCGACCACCACCCTCCAGGTCTACGTCTCCCAACTACGCAAGCTGCTGCACTCCGCCGACCCGGAGCACGGCCGTGACACCCTGCTGACCCGTCCGCCCGGCTACCTGCTGCGGCTGGAACCCGGCCGGCTCGACATGACCACGTTCGAGGAGCTGCACGCCCGCGGGCGCAAGGCCCTGGAGGCGGAGGACTACGTGTCCGCGGCGGAGCTGCAGCAGCGGGCCATCGCGATGTGGCGCGGGCCGCTGCTCTCCGACACCCCGCACGGCCCGCTGCTGGGCGGCGCGGCGGTGCGGCTGACCGAAGCGCGGATGACGGCGCTCGACCAGCGCGTCCGCGCGGACCTCCAGCTCGGCCGGCACCGCGGGCTCGTCGCCGAACTGCAGTCCCTGGCCTCGGAACACCCGCTGCGCGAGGAGTTCCACGCCCATCTGATGGTGGCGCTGTACCGGACCGGCCGGCAGGCGGAGGCGCTGCGCACCTTCGGACGGGTGCGCCGCACCCTCGTCGACGAACTCGCCATCGAGCCCGGCCCCCGGCTGCAGCGGCTGCACCGGCGCATCCTGGCCGGGGACGCGGCGCTGCTGAGCGCGGGCGGCAACGGCGGCGGCGCCGGGTCCGGGTCCGGGTCCGGGTCCGGGTCCGCGGTCGCGGAAGCCCCGGCGCACGCCGCTCCCGAGCGGGCGTTCGGGACGGAGTTCCACGCCGTCACCTCGCTGCCCGCCGCGGACGGCTCGTTCACCGGCCGGGACACGGTGCTCGCCGAGGTCGGCCGACTGCTGCGGGACGCGCCGGCCGGGACCAGCGTCGCCATCACCGGCAAGCCGGGCGTCGGCAAGACCGCGCTGGCCGTCGAGGCCGCGCACCACAGCGCCGACGCCTTCCCCGACGGTCGGATCTTCCTCGACCTGGAACCCGACCCCGGACGGCCGCTCGGAGCGGCGGACGCGCTGACCCGCCTGCTGCGCCGGGCGGGCACGCAGGTGGTCCTGCCCGCCGAGGCGCAGGACCTCCAGGACGCGCTGCGCGACCTGCTCACCGACCGGCGGATCCTGCTGGTCCTGGACAACGCCACCTCCGAGGCGCAGCTGCGCCCGCTGCTGCCCGCCACCGCGGGCTCCACCGCGCTCATCACCGGGCGCCGGCTGCCCGCCGGGCTCGGCGGCGTCCGCCCGGTGGTGCTGGACGCCCTCGACCCCGCCGAGTCGCTGCTGCTCTTCGACGCGCTGGCGGGGCCCGGCTCCGCGGCCGCGGAGCCCGCGGCGGCGGCCGAGATCGTGGAGCTCTGCGGCCATCTGCCGCTCGCCGTGCACATCGCGGCCGCCCAGCTGCGCACCCGGCCGCACTGGACCGCCGGTTCGCTCGCCGCCCGGCTGCGCGACGAACGCTCCCGGCTCACCGAGCTCCGACTCGGCGATCTGGACGTCCGCGGCACCCTGATGGTCGCGTACCTGGACTCCTCCCCCGCCGCCCAGCGCGCGTTCCGCCTGCTGGGGCTGCTGCCCGCCGGCCCGTTCGGGCTGTGGGCGGCCGCCGCCGTCCTCGGGCTGGAGGAGGGCGAGGCCGGCCGCGTCGTGGAGCACCTGGTCGACGGGCGGCTGCTGGAGGCATCCGTGCACGACGGCCCGCGCCAGGGCCGCTACCACTTCCACCCGCTGCTGCGGATCCTCGCCACCGAACTCCTCGCCGCCGAGGAGACCCCGGAGTCGGCTCGCGCCGCCACCGAGCGGATGTGCGACGCGTACACCCGGGCCGCAGAACGCGCCGACGCGGCGCTCACCCCGCGCCCGGTGACCGGACCGGTGGGGGTCCCCGGTCCGGTCACCGACCACCCGCAGGAGTGGTTCGCGCGGGAGCAGCCAGCCCTGGTGCACGCCGTCGGCGCGGCACACGCCGCCGGGTTGTGGTCCGCCGCGCTGCGCCTCGTCGACGCCATGACCGGCTATCTGGAGGCGCACGCCTCCTGGGCGGACTGGCGCTCCACCCACACCTTGGCGCTGGACGCCGCCCGACGCGGCGGCGACCGGCCGGGCGAGGCCCGGATGCTGCGTTCGCTGGGGGACCTCGCCTGGCAGAACCGCCGGCTCGCCGAAGCCACCGACCTGTACACCCGGGCCCGTGACACCGCCCTGCGCTGCGACGACGCGGATGAGTTCGGCCGCGCCCTGGTCGGCCTCGCCGACCTCCATCTGGACGACGGCGACACGTCCGCGGCCGCCGCGCTGCTCGAACCGGCCCTGGCCGCCCTCGCCGCCCCGGCGCGGGCCCGCGGCCGCTACGACGCGCTGCGGGCGCTGGCCCTGCTCGCATGGGAGGCGGAGGGCCCGGAGGCCGCCCGCGCCCGGTTCACCCAGTGCCTGGACCTCGCCACGTCGCTCAAGGACCGGCGCTTGGAGGCCTACGCCCGCCGCGCCCTGCGCGCGCTGCGCGACCCGGCCCCGGCGTCCGGTCACCCCACCGACCTCGAGGTCCGGCCGGGCATCTGGCGCCTGCGCGCCCCGGCACCACGCCGCACGTCCCTCCCGGCCGCCGGCCGCCTGACGGCCCTTACCGCCTGAACCGGGATCCCGGCGCCAGGTTTTAGCACCGCTTTGGCCGGGAGACCGACCATGACCGCGTCCTATGAGGGCAGGGGGAACGATGCCGGTATCGCAGCAGGAGCGTGAACAGCGGCAGGACCGCCCGCAGGCCGGTCCCGAGCGGTTCGGCCCGCGCCGGAGCCTGGTCGGACGGGAGACGGAGACGGTCGTGCTGGCCGGCCGGCTGCGGGATCCGTCGGTGCGGCTGCTGACCCTGACGGGACCCGCCGGGGTCGGGAAGAGCCGGCTGGCGGCGGAGGGCCGCCGCCGGGGCGGCGGACTTCTTCGACGAGGTGCGCTGCGTGGACCTGGCGCGCGACGCGCTGCCCGGCCGGGCACCGGACGGGCACGTCCTGCTCGTGCTGGACGGCTGCGACCAGCCCGACGTGCCCCCCGTCACCGAGATCGGCGAACTCCTCGCGTCCAACGCCCGGCTGGTGGTGCTGGCCACCGGCCAGGAGCCGCTGCGCGTCTACGGTGAGCGGCTGCTGCCGGTCGCGCCGCTGCAGGTGCCGGAGACGGCCGCGGCGGCTGAGCCCGATGTGCAGGAGGTGCAGGACGTCGCGTCGGTGGCGCTGTTCATCCGGCGGGCCCGGGACGCCGATCCCGGCTTCGCGCTGACGGCGGAGAACGTCGCGGCCGTCGCGGAGATCTGCGCGCTGCTGGAGGGGCTGCCGCTCGCCGTCGAACTGGCCGCCGGGCGGCTGCGGCTGTTCCCGCCGCACGTCCTGCTCGCCCGGCTGCGGCAGCGGACCACGATCCTGGCCGGTGGGCCGGTGGACGCGCCGGAACGGCACCGGTCGCTGACGGCGCTCGCCCGGTGGAGCTGCCGGCGGCTGGACCCGGAGCAGCGCGCGCACCTGGAGCAGCTGTCCGTCTTCGAGCGGGGGTTCGGGATGGCGATGCTGGCCCGGGTGGGCGCCGAGGACGTCCTGGAGACCCTCATCGACGGGAACCTGCTGACCGTTGTCGACCAGGAGCTGGGCGAGCCCCGGTTCGCCGTCCCCGAGCCGGTGCGGTCGTTCCTGCTCACCGAGTTGGACCAGGCGGGCGGAACGGACGCGGCCCTGGACCGGCACGCGGGCGAGTACCAGCGGCTGGTGACGGCGACGGAACCGCGGCTGGCCGGCACGGAGCAGGAGAAGTGGCTGGGCGTCCTGGCCGCGGAGAGCGGCAACATCAGCGCCGCGCTGCGCCGGCTGCGGGCCCGCGGCGAGCGGGAGGCCGTCGCGGCGCTGGTCGCCGCGTGCCGGCAGCCGTGGCTCGTCCAGGGGCGGCTGCGCGAGGGCCTCGACTGGTGCGACGCGCTGGCGGAGGACGGTCCGGCTGCCGGCGGCGGAACGCTGCCGGAGCCGGTGCGGGCCCGGCTGGTGGACCTGTCGGGCACCTTCACGGCGGCCCTCGGCGACGCGGACCTGGCCGTGCGGCGGCACCGCCGCGCGCTCGCGCTGTGCAAGCGGCTCGGCGACCGCCGGCAGGGCGCGCTGGTGACGGCGCGAATGGGCATGGCGCTGCTGCTGCTGGGAGATCCGTCGGGAGCGCAGGCGGCGCTCGGCCCGGCGCTGGCCACCCTGGAGTCGCTGGGCGCGGCGGGGCCGGCCGCCGAGGCCGGCACCGCGCTGGCCGGGGCGCTGCGCGTGCAGGGCGAGACCCGCAAGGGCAGGGAGCTGCTGGACCGCGCGCTCGACGCGTACCGGCGGATCCGCGACCCGCGCGGGCTGGCGACGGCGCTGCGCGAGTCCGCGGCCTTCGCCGAGGACGCCGAGGACCTGGACGGGGCGGGCCGGGCGCTGCGCGAGAGCCTGCGGCTGTACGACTCGATCGGCGAGCGCACCGAACTCCCCGCGACGCTCGAGTCCTTCGCGCTGCTGCTGCTGCGCGCCTCGCCCGGCCAGCAGCCGCGCGCCGTCCGGCTGATCGCGGCCGCCGACGCGCTGCGCCGGAGTTTCGGCGGCCGGGTGCCCGACGAACGCTGGGGCGTGCTGGAGGAGGCGCTGGCGGGGTTGCGGGAGCGACTGCACTGGACGGGCTTCGCCACCGCCTGGGCCGAGGGGCTGCGGTTGGCGCCCCGCGCGGCCGTGGCGGAGGCGCTGGCGGCGGCCGTCCCCGTCCCGCACACCGAGCGGGAGAGCCCGGCGGCGCAGCCGCTCACCCCGCGCCAGGTGCAGGTCGCGATGCTCGTCTCGGAGGGCCTGACCAACCGGCAGATAGCCGGGCAGCTCGGCATCTCCGAATGGACGGTGGTGAACCACGTCCGCCAGGTGATGCGCCGTCTCAACTGCACCTCCCGGGTGCAGGTGGCCTGGTCGGTCGGGCGGTGGCCGTGACCGGGCGTGCGGAGGCGGAGGCGGCGGCGGAGCAGGCGAGCGGGCACCTGTCGGGGCTGTTGGCCGCCGTCACGCCGCCCGCGGACGTGGCGGGCCGGTTCAGGGCCGAGGGCTGGTGGCGGGACGAGACGTTCCTGCACGACCTGTACCGGACCGCGGCCACCGACCCGGACCGGCCCGCGATCGTCTCCCAGCGGATCCACCGCCCGGCGAACCGCCGCACGGTCACCGTCAGCTACGCGCAACTGGCCCTTTACGTCGACCGGTTCGCGGCCGGACTCGTCGGCCTCGGCATCGGCGCGGGCGATCCCGTCGCCTTCCAGCTGCCGAGCTGGTGGGAGGCCGCGGCGCTCACCCTGGCCTGCCTGCGGGTGGGCGCGCTCGCCGTCCCCGTCCTGCCGACCGTGCGCGCGCACGGCCTGGAACGGATCCTGGAAGGCAGCCGGGCCCGGATCTGCGTCGTGCCCGACGTCTGGGAGGGGTTCCCGCACGCGCAGGCCCTCGCCGACCTCGCCCCTGCGCTCCCCTGGCTGCGGCACCGCGTCGTGATCGGCGACGCCGCCGCGACGGGCGCCCTCGACTTCGCCGGGTACTTCCAGCGCACCCCGCACGAACGCGGCCCGCACGCCCGGCGGTTGACCCTGCGCTCCGACCGGTCGGACCGCATCAGCTTGATGATCACCGTAATGAGCCTCGGCGACGCCTACACCGCCGTCCTGCACACGCCCAACACCCTGTACGCGAACATCAGCACCCAGCGGGACCCGGCGGGTCCCGGCCGGCGGCCGGGCGAGGTCTTCTACTCGGCGCTGCCGCTCACCTCGCTGGCCTCGCTGCTGTACAGCGTCTGCTGGCCGCTCGCGGTCGGCGGCACCGGTGTCTACCAGGACGTCTGGGATCCGGGCAGCTGCCTGGACCTGATGGCCGCCGCCGGCGTCAACCAGGCGTACGCGGCGCCCGTCTACTGGTCCGAGGTGCTCGCCGCGCAGCAGCACCGCCCCCGCGAGCTCGGCGCCCTGCGCCTGCTGCTCTCCGGCGGGCGCACCAGCACCCCGGCGCAGCTGCTCGCCGACCTGCCGGGGGCGCTGGGCGCCCCGGTGCGCACGGTCTGGGGTGCCCCGGAGCTGGGCATGGGTACGGTGACCCGCGGCGACACCCCGGCGGAGCGCAACGCCGAGAGCGACGGGCGCCCGCTGCCGGGCCTCGAGGTCTCCGTGGTGCCCGCCGAGGGCGTGGGCGACGCGCAGACGTCACAGCTCCGGGTCCGCGGCCCGTCCGTCTGCCTGGCGACGTGGCAGCGCGGCGGCGGTCCCGCCCCACTGATCACCTGGGACCGCGACGAGGGCTGGCTCGACACCGGGGACCTCGCCAAGGCCGACGGTCTCGGCGGCGTCCAGGTGATGCGGCGGGCCGGCGAGCGGCTGGGCGGCATTTTCCTGGTGCCGGTGAACGAGCTGGAGGAGCGGCTGCTGACCCACCCCCGGGTGCGTGAGGCCGCGGTGGTCGGCTACGTCGATCCGGAGTACGGCGAGATGCCGTGCGCCGTCGTGGTGCCCACCACCGAGGCGGAGCCGCCCGGCCTCGTCGAACTGCGGGACCATCTGGCCGGGCGCGGCGTCGCCGCCGCGTTCCTGCCGACCCGGCTGGAGCTGGTCGGTTCGCTGCCCCGGGACGACCGGGGCGAACTGCGCAAGGAGGGCCTGCGCAGCTGGCTCTCCCGCATCAGGCCGGGCGTTCCCCGCCCGGCCCCGGCCCCGACCCCCGCTTCCGACGCGTAGACCGCGCCGCGCGCCTCAAGGGTGTTGCGAAAGTCCCGCCTGGCCCGCGACGTCCGGCACGCACGCCTGCCACTTTCTCGGGATCGTCCAAGTGCGTCCAGGTACGTCCACGTACGGGGACGACCCTCCGCCTTGCAGTCGCCCGCGCCAGACGCCGCAGGCCCCGGCCGCACAGGCGAACGGCGCTACTTTCACCACACCCTTCAGTCGGACAGGCCGGAGATGCGGATCGCGAACGCGGCCAGTTCGTCGCGCCAGCCGGGGGCGAGCGGCGCGGCGTCGACGACGCGGTCGGCGCGGGCGACGAGCTGGGAGATGATCCGCTCCGCGGTGTCCCGCTCCTCCGTGCCCAGCAGCACCTCGCGCAGCATCTGCGCGTCCCAGTCGTAGCCGGGCCCGCCCTCCAGGAACCCGCGCAGCCGCCAGGCGGCGTGCAGGGGGCGGGCGTACTCCCGGTACGGGGCGGTGAGGTCCGGCCGGCCGGCCAGCGCGGCCCCGAGCAGCAGCGGGTGGTGCAGGGCGTACCAGCCCGCTCCGCAGCCCCGCTCGCAGCCGGCGATGCAGCGGCCGGGCCACGGGTCGTCGAGGTACTCGGTCGCGCAGGCGGCGTCGGTGTGGGCGCCGATGACGCGCTCGGTGCGCAGTTCGTCCCACAGCTGCCACGCGGCGGCGGGCAGTCCGGACGCGAGCCGGTCGGCGTAGGCGAGCGCCAGGTCGCCCGCGAGTACCGCGGTGCCCTCGCCGAAGCGGCGCGACTCCCCGCGCCAGCCGCTGCGCTCGTGCTCGGCGGCGTGGCTGACGTGCAGGGTGGGGATGCCGTGGCGCAGCGGGGCGTTGTCGCGGATGTCGCTGCGGATGAGGAAGCAGGTGTCGAGCAGCTCCAGCGCGGCCGCGGCGTCGACGATCGCCCTCGAGGTGGGGTCGCCGCCCGCGGCGAGGTAGCCGGTGACGCAGACGGCGGGGCGGACCCGGTCGCCACCCGCACGCACCAGTTCGGTGATCGAGCCGACCAGGCCGGCCGCCCTGGGGTTCACCGCGTGCCAGCGGTCGAACTCCCCGGCCAGCAGGCCGCGCAGCCGCTCCTCCACCTGGTCGAGCAGCGCGGTACGCAGTTGCCCGGGGACGAGTGTCGTCGGCGGCAGAGAATGCGTGGTCATGATGAGCCTCCCTGATCGGCTGCTGCGAAGCCTTCCGGGGTGATCGGTGCCGCTCAAGGGTGGTGCGGGGCACGCGGGGCAACCGACCGCGCGCGGCGCGGCGAAGAGCCCGTTCCCTGCCATCCGCGGGGGTGTCCTGCCGGGGGTTGCTATGCGCTTGTCATGGCGCCGCGGCGACCTGCCGGGCCGGGGGCCGCGGCACAAACCCCGCGCATACCCGGCTTTAGCGCGATGTCGGTTCATGGGTGTGCTGCTCGACGCGGGCAGACCGGGCACCACGCCCGACCCACAGCACTGCTGCAGGAGGACTCGTGTCCAACAACTCGTCGAACAACAACGACTCGAACAACAGCAACAACAACTCCAACAACAACGCGAACGCGAACGTGAACAACAACGCGACCACGAACTTCGCGGACAACGCCGTCGCCATGAACGACGACAACACGAACAACAGCAGCAACAACAACACCCCTCGCCTGCAGAGCGTCGTCCCGGCGGACCTCGCGCAGATCCTCGAGGACATCGACGCGGACAACGGCGACGCGTGACACCGCCGGGGCGGTGCGGCACTGACGACCGCACCGCCCCGCGCACGCGCACCACCGCCACACCGCCGCGCCACCGGGAAGGAACCGCGATGAATCGCATCAGGGTCGTCGGGCTCGGCGTCCAGGGGATCGAGCAGCTCACCCTCGCCGGACTGCGCCAGTTGCGGGAGGCCGAAGCGGTGCTGCACCTGGTCGACCCGGCCGTCGACGTCCGCGAGCTGACGGACCGGCCCACCGAATCGCTGCACGCGCTCCACCGCGCCGGCGCCCGCGACCACGACCCCTTCGGGCGGCTGCTCGCGCGCATCCTGGACCGGGCGCGGTCCGACGGCGACGTGGCCGTCCTGCTGCCCGGCGACCCCCGCCTCGGCGTCACGGTCGTCCAGCAGCTCCAGCGGCTGGCCGACGCGGCTGAGTTGGCCCTGCACGTCGAGCCGGGCGTCTCCACCTTCACCACCACGGTCAACAACCTGGGGATCGACCCGCTGGAACGCGGCACCCTCGTCGTCGACGCCAACCGCCTGCTGCTCTTCCAGCAGCTGCCGAACCCCGCGTTCAACACCCTCGTCTACCACGTCGGCGGCGCGGACCGGGCGGAGCTGCTCCAGCGGCTGCTGCTGCGCGCCTACGACGCCGAGCACCCCGCCTGCCTGGTCGAGCAGGGCCAGGGCCAGGCCGTCGCCGGAGCCGCCGCCGTGGGCTGGGGACGGGTCGGCTCGCTGGGCGAGCTGCTCGCCAACGTCTTCTTCGCGGGCCCGCTGTACCTCCCGGCCGCCGTCCCGCGCCGTGTCGACCGCGCCGTCCTGGCCCTGCTGACACCGTTCCAGCCGGGGCCGGCCGAACCGGCCCCCTGGTGAATGGACCTCCGGACCACCGCGGTTGACGCACGCGTACCCGCCGACGCCGTCTTCCCGGGCGACGCCGCCGCCGTGGCCGCGTACCGGGACCAGCGCCGCCTGCTGCAGAAGGAGGCGGTCCTGGGGCGCGGCGAGCTGATCGAGAGCGTGCTGCGGGGCCGCCGGGCAGCGCTGGCCGGGCTCCGCGGGACCCCGTGGCTGCGGCGGCTGATCGACAGCACCCACCGGCAGGTCCGGCAGGTGATGGCGCGCCCCGAGTACGCGGACGTCCTGCCGCTGCGCCGCTCGATGCTGACGTTCCTCGCCGAGCTGCCGCTGCCCATCCCGGCCGACAGCGTCATCCTGCGCCACCCCACCCACGCGCCCGCGGCCGAGATCCTCGCCGGGCTGCCGGAGCTGCGGCACCGGCGCGCGGAGGTGGCGCGGATCCTGGCCGAGTCGTCCCTCCAAGAGGCCGGCACGCCGTTCCGGACGGTCGACGACGACCGCGGCAACGCGATCGTGCTGGGCCAGGACGCCCCCACGATCGACGCGCTGGCCGGCATCGCCCACGAACTGGGCCACTGCCTGTACGAACGAGCCCGCCCCGGCCGCTCCGTCCGGTCGCAGTTCGCCTCGGAACGGTTGGCACACTGCCTGGAGGAACGCCTGGTCGCCGCGTACCTGCGGGAGCGCGGCAGCCCCGAGGAGTGCCGCGCCTGGTGGTCCTACCAGCGCCGGGTGGACGCCCACAACCTGTACTTCTTCCGGCTGGAACGGGCGCTGATGTACGACCGGCCGGACTCGGTACCGGAGTTGATGCCCGAGTCCACCACGTCGTTCCGCGAGTCGCTCTTCATCCTGCCGGGGTACCAGGTGGTCTACGCCCGCGCGTCACTCGCCCGGCTGCCCGCCCATGGCGGCGCGTAGGCTCGCCGGCCGCATGTCCGTCCAGTGCGCCTCGATGTGGTCGAGGCAGGCCTGCCTGCCGCTCTCCCCCAGGACGGTCCGCCAGCCGGCGGGCACGTCGTTGGCGGCGGGCCACACCGAGTACTGGCCCTCGTCGTTGACCAGCGCCAGGTAGGCGGCGTCCGGATCCTCGAACGGTGTGCTCACTGCTCGTCCTCTCAGATGGGTACGGGATGCTGGTTCGGGGCCGCGCTCAGGCCACCTCGGTGACGCTGAGCTGGAGGTCCACCGGCAGTTCCTGCCGGCTGCTGATGCTGAGCTTGCGGTAGACCCGCGTCAGGTGCTGCTCGACGGTGCTGACGGTGATGTAGAGCTTCATCGCGATCTCGCGGTTGGTGTGACCGTGCACCGCGAGCATCGCCACCCGCTTCTCGGAGTCGCTGAGCTTGGCCTCCAGGTCCGCGTAGGCCGCCACCGGCGGCGGGTCCTCCGGCATCCCGCCCGCGGCGCTGTGCCCCGGCAGGGTCTTCTCGCGCAGCGCCTCGGCCCCGCACTCCTGGGCCAGGTGCCAGGCCCGCCGGTTGACCATGTTGGCGCGGGTGGGCTCGCCCAGCTCCTTGAGCACCTGGCCGAGTTCGGCCATGGACCGGGCCAGTTCGTAGCGGTCACCCGACCTGCGCAGCTCATCGACTGACTTGGCGAGCAGGATCTGCCGCTCCCGGGGTTCGCGGGTCGCGGCGCGCAGCCGCAGCGAGATGCCGGCCACCCACGGGTTGGCGGCGTCGCGGGTGGCGAGCTGGTCGGTCACGAAGCGCTCCGCCTGGTGCGCCTCGCCGAGCTGCAGCAGCGCCTCGGCGGCGTCGGTGCGCCACGGCAGCAGCAGCGGCCGGTCCAGGCCCCAGCGCTTGGTGCGCCGGCCGATGTCCAGGAAGTCGCCGAGCGCGGCGTGGTAGCGGCTGGTCGCCAGATGGTACTGGCCGCGGGCCCGCAGGTAGCCGAGCCCGTGGAAGCTGCCGGCGAGCCCTTCGGGGACCGGCTGGCTGAGCACCCGGGCCGCCGCGTCGTAGTGGCCCATGGCCGTACGGGCGCGGACCAGGATCCCCGCCACCCCGCACAGGAAGACACTGCCGCCGCGCTCCGGCACCAGCTTGAGAGCGAGCGCGGCCCGGTCCTCCGCGCCCCGCAGATCGCCCTGGCGCAGCAGTGCCTCGGCCCACAACGAGGTGAACAGCGCCTGCCAGCCCGGCGCTTCGCGGCGGGCGGCCTCCTCGCCGATGACCTGGCTCCAGTGCACGGCACCTTGCGCGCCGCCCAGGTGCAGCAGCACCCGAAGGGCCTGCACGATGGGCTCCACGGTGGCCCCCGCGAGCGTCGTGCCCCGCAGGAACAGCTCCGCGTCCTCGGCGGCCGTGCCGTCCTGGGCGCCGTCCGGGATCGCCCACAGGGCGGCCTGCGCGACGGCCACCGTGGCGGCGTTGACGCTGGAGTGCGCGGCGGTGGACGACGGCGGGCCCACCGCGCGGGTCCGCCCGCCGGACCAGCGCGGGAAGGCGGACAGCCCGTCCAGCGGATCGTCCCGGTGCCCCGGCAGCTGCGCGCCGGTTCTGCCGCCGAGCGCCGCGTTCAGCGAGGTGACGGACGCGGAGCCGTGCTGCGGGTCCTGGCGGCGGCCCGGGTCGCCGGTCGCGGTCGCGAGCCGGGCGAGGACGTCGCCGGCTTCGTCGATCCGCCCCTGGGCGGCCAGCAGCCGGGCGAGCGGGCCCATCCGGGCGGGGGCGAGCCGGTCGGCCCGCAGCGCGTCCAGCGGCTCGGTGAGGTGGCGTTCCGCGGCTCCCGGGTTGGTCCGCCAGGTCACGGCGGCCAGCCGGGTACGGAACTCGGCGCGCTGCTCGTCGTCGGTGCACCCCTGGTACGCCAGCTCCAGGCAGGCGGAGGCCGGTACGGCCTTGCCGTCGGCGAGCAGCTGCTCGGCCGCCGCCCGCAGCACCGGCACCGCCCAGTCCTCGTCCGCGTGCTGCGCGGCGAGCAGCTGGCCCGCGACGGCCGCCGCGGGCATGCCGTACTGGTGAGCCAGCCGGGCGGCCCGCCGGTGCAGTCCGGTGCGGGCGGCCGGATCCATCCGGTCCAGCAGCGAGCGGCGCACCGCCGGGTGCCGGAAGCGGAAGCTCTCCAGGATCCCGGCGGCGTTCAGCGCGGCGACCCCCTGGACCGCCGCCGGGGCGGTGATGCCCAGCAGCTGCGCCGCGAGTTCCGCGGTGCCGGTCCTGCCCAGGACGGCCAGCGCCTCGGCCAGCTGGGTGGTCCGCGGTCCGCAGCGGTACAGGCAGGCCAGCACGGCCTGGGTGAACGCGCCGCCCGCCTCCGGCTCCGGGATCGCACCCGCGGGCGAACCCCGCCGGGCGACCCGGTACTCCTCGACGAGGGCCCGCAGCAGCAGCGGGTTGCCGCCGCTGACCGTCCAGAAGTGCCCGGCGTGGTCGGAGAGCCGCTCGACGCCCGCCGCGTCCGGGTGGCCGGCCGGCTCCTGGGCCAGGACCTCGGCGACGGCGTACCGTCCGAGCCGCTCCAGCCGCAGGCGGGTGAAGTTGGGCTGGCGCAGCAGCTCGGTGCCGAACACCGGGTCGTCGCTGCGCTCGTGCACCGGTTCGGTCAGCACCAGCAGGATCCGGGCCGTGCGGGCCCGGCGGGCCAGCTGCAGCAGGTAGCGGCAGGACAGGTCGTCCGCCAGGTGCAGGTCGTCGACGCAGATCACCACCGGCGTCCGCGTACTGAGGTCGTGGACGGCGTCGCTGAACGCCTGCATGGCCTCGATCCTGGACGGGCCCTGGTTCTGCGCCGGCTCCGGGAGGGTCCCGGGCGGCGCGCTGTTGACGAGCTGCCCCAGCACGCCCAGCGGCAGGGCCCGTTCCGTCGCGGATCCCATCGCGCGCAGCACGACGGCGCCCGCCTTCGCGGCCGACTCGGCCACGGTGTCGGCGAGTTCGCTCTTCCCGCAGCCGACCGCGCCTTCGACCAGCACGATCCGGGCGTGTCCCGCCATGCATCCGGCCAAGGCCGTATCGAGTAGAGCCAGTTCCGCCTCACGGTCGATCAGCACCATCTTCGCCCCACTGTCCCCGTAATCCAGTGCGGTCCGCGCTCCCGCCGGCCGGAATAACCGGCCGCTTTTCCCCGGGGGAGCACCTGGGCACTGGCGAAATTGAAACGGAGGAATCCCCCGTTTAATCAGGAATCCAGTGTAGGCAGGTAACCCGCACACCACGGTGGCCGGAAGTTGCCCTGCAGTAAGTACTCCAGCGGCGCCCGAGTGCCCGTGTGGGTCCATGACGGTCCCGGCAGGTCAGAGGGTTGCGACGGGCTCCGGGAGGATCTGCCGCGGCACGTTCCTGGGGTGGCCGGGAGTGCGCCACTCGCGGGGGTAGCCGACCGACACCTCTTCGAACCGCACGCCGTCGTACCAGGTGGTGCGCGGGATGTGCAGATGCCCGTAGACGACGGCCGCGGCCCGGAATCGGGTGTGCCAGTCCGCCGTCAGTTCCGTTCCACACCACTGGGCGAATTCGGGATAACGCAGGATATTCGTCGGGTCCCGCACCAGAGGGAAGTGGTTGACGAGCACGGTCCGCAGTTCTGGATCGCAGGCTTCCAGCCGCCGTGCGGTCTCCGCCACCCGGGCCCGGCACCAGGCGTCCCGCGACGGGTGGGGATCGGGGTGCAGCAGGAACTCGTCGGTGCAGACGATTCCGGCCTCGTAGGCCTGCGCGAGCGACTCCTCCTTGGTGGCCGCCGTGGGGGTCCGGAAGGAGTAGTCGTACAGGAGGAACAGCGGGGCGACGACGACCGGGCCGCCGGGGCCGCTCCAGACCGGGTACGGGTCCTCCGGACTGTGCACGCCCAACGAACGGCAGACCTCGACCAGATGCCGGTAGCGGGCCTCGCCGCGCAGCTGCGAGGAGTCGCCGTGCGGGGTCCACAGGTCGTGGTTGCCCGGCGCCCAGACGACGTGCGCGTAGCGCAGGCTCAGCAGTTCCAGGGCCCACTCGATGTCCTCGAGCACCTCGCCCACGTCCCCCGCCACGATCAGCCAGTCCGACGGGTCGTCAGGGCGCAGCTCCTCGAGGATCTTCCGGTTCTCCGGATGCGCGACGTGCAGGTCACTGATGCCCAGCAACTTCCCTTGAGACATCCGATGAGGGTAGAACGGCGACGAGTGGGGAAGAACCCCTAAGTCCGAGCGGGGTACCCCCTGACCCCGGCCCCCCGAGCGCCCCACGGGCCGCCCTGCCATGGCGTGTAGCAACCGCATGACAAGCCGCCGCGCGCCCGTGCCTGCCGACCGGCAGGCCGTCTCCCGGCCCCCCTGGGGATAGCAACTGGTGGGCATGGATCGGGCCTTCGACCTGCCCTGTCACGGCCGTGGGAGCCTTCCGCGTTGTCCCGTGACCCCTCCGGAAGCCAGCGTGGAAATCGCTCGCCACCCACCGGAGTGAGCACGCAGCGGACGCCGACGAGGCGTCGGACGAAACGGGGCTTCCATGATCGCGCAGCTGCTTCCCCCAGAAGTCGTCGCAGTGGACGCGACGATGGACCCGCCCGAGGCGACCCTGTTCCCGGAGGAGACGGAGCAGATCCGCAACGCGGTGGAGAAGCGGCGGCTGGAGTTCACCACGGCGCGCTGGTGCGCCCGCCGCGCCCTGGCCGGGCTCGGCCTGCCGGCGATGCCGATACTCCCCGGCACCCGCGGTGCGCCGCAGTGGGCCCCGGACGTGGTCGGCAGCATGACGCACTGCAACGGCTACCGCGCCGCGGCCGTGGCCCGCACGAGCGACATGGCGGCGATCGGGATCGACGCCGAGCCCAACGACACCCTCCCCGAGGGCATCCTGGAGTCCATCGCGCTCCCCCAGGAGCGCGGCTGGGTACGGCAGTTGATGCGGACCGCGCCCGAGGTGTGCTGGGACCGGCTGCTGTTCAGCATGAAGGAGTCCGTCTACAAGGCGTGGTTCCCGCTGACCGGCCGGGAGCTGGACTTCGAGGACGCGCTCATCACGGTCAACCCATCGGCCCGTACCTTCCGTGCCCGGCTGCTGCTGCCGGCGTCCGCGCTCGAGCAGGGGGATCCCACGGGTTTCAGCGGACGCTGGTCCGCGAGGGGCGGCGTACTGGTCAGTGCGATCGCCGTGCCGGCGACGGTTCCCGCGACCGTGGGGGCACAGCAGAACGCTCCCCACCAGGTCCTGGTAGGGAGCGCCGCGTAAGTCAGGCCGAACGACAGGGGATGGTCAGTCCCCCGGGATGGTCAGTCCCACTCGTCGTCATCAAGGTGTACGTGCCCCGTGTGGTAAACCACGGGAGCGCCGATGGCATCCCCCGCCTGACGTTCCATGGTCTGCGCCTGTGCCGGGGAGTACCCGACCGCCAGCGCCGCGACCGCACCTGCGACGAGCATCGCCCGCACGGTCACACTCTTGAACTTCGCCGAAACCCTCATGTTTCCCCCAATAAGGATCGGTCCAACCGACTTCACTGCTGTGCTGCCGTCACTCGAGGCTCACTAGAGCCACTGTCCGACCCGCACACAATGCCCAGGTTCGAATCCCCGCTCCAAGGCCAACCCGATGGCCTAAGCTTGCATGGCAGCAACTTCACAGCTCACGGGGGAGCGCCACGGATGGCCGGAAGCGGCAATTCCAGTTCGGAGTTCGCCGAGTTGGACGACTTGAGCGCTGCCGCTTACGGGGCCGCCGTCGAGTTCGGACGGTTCGACCGGGCGGACATCGCGGAGCGGCTCTCGCTCACCACACCCGAGGTCGACCGGGTCGAACACGTCCTGCGCCTCCTGCATCTCCTGCAGCCGATGCCGGGTGATCCCGATGTGCTGGTCCCGGTGGGTCCCGACGTCGCGGCCGCGGATCTGGTGGGGTCCGCCGAGCACCAGATCCGGGATCTGCAGCAGGCCGTCACCGACGTGCGGTCGAAGCTGCTCTCGCTGATGCCGCGGTACTTCGAGGGACGCCGGATGCGCAACCGGCTGGAGGCCTTCGACGTGATCAGCGACAAGGACACCATCCAGTCGATGATCAACCATCTGACGCAGCAGTGCCGCAAGGAGCTGCTCACGGTGCAGCCCGGCGGCGCCCGCTCCTCACCGTCGCTCGCGTCGGCCCGCCAGCGCGCGCTCAACACGCTGGACCGGGGGGTGCGGATCCGCACCATCTACCAGCACACCGCCCGCAGCGACCTCGCCACCAGGGCGTACGTCCGGGACATCTCCGCCGAGGGCGCCGAGGTCCGCACCGCGGACGAGCTCATCGACCGCATGATCATTTACGATCGGGAGACCGTCTTCCTGCCGGAGCGCAAGGCCGCCTCGAAGACCCCCGGCGCGGCGATCGTCCGCGAACCGACGCTGGTCGCGTTCCTCTGCGCGGTCTTCGAGCACCTGTGGGACGGCGCCACCCCGTTCAGCCCCGACAGCCAGTCGACCTCCTCGGGCACCGATGACCTGCGCGCGTCGATCATCCGGTTGATGGCCAAGGGGTACAAGGACGAGATGGTGGCCCGGCGGCTCGGCATGTCGGTCCGCACCTGCCGCCGCCACATCTCGGAGATCACCGAGCAGCTCGAGGCCACCAGCCGGTTCCAGGCGGGGTTCAATGTCGCCCTGTCCGGGATGCTGGACCAGTTCGGCCTGAAGGACTGACGTCCGCGGGGACACAGCCTCGAAGAAACGTCACTCCTCCTCATTGAGCGCGGCGGTGATCGCCTCGGCGGCGTCCTGGTCGAGCATCGTCGTGATGTCGGTGTCCAGCACCGCGCCGAAGCCCGCGTCGTACACCGCCGCGCTCACGCAGTAACCGGTGTCGAGCAGGAAGGTGCGGAACGCCCACTCGGAGCCGGTCCCGGCCGTGCCGTCCGGGCGCTGCACGCGCACCGGCTTGCCGTCGGGGCCGAACCCGAACTCGCTGAACCGGAACTGCATGCCCTGCCCGATGGCCTTGCTGTACGCCTCCTTGAGCGTCCACAACCGCACCAGGCTGGGATTGCGCTGCTCCTGCTCCAGCGAGGCGAGGGTGACCAGCTCGTACGGGGTGCAGACGTGGCGGCCCAGGCCGCTGCCGTACATCTGCCGGTCGGTCCGTTCGGCGTCCACGCCGATCAGGCCGCGGGTGGTGAGGCCGACCAGCAGCAGGTCCTCGGTGTGGCTGAGGCTGATGTCGATCTGGTCGCAGCCGCGCAGGTACGGGCGCCCGGTCGGCCCGTAGGCCAGCTCCAGGTCGTCGGGGTCGCCGTTGAGCACCGCGCCGGCGGCGTACTTCAGCAGGATCCGCGAGGCCGCGTAGCGGCCGCGGACGGCGGGGTGCGCGAGGTCGAGATAGCGCGACCAGTCCCGGCCGAGCAGCGCGCGCAGCTTGTCGCCCTCGGGCAGGTCCGGCTGCAAGTCGGCCAGCTGGGCGTAGATCAGCGCGGTTCCGTAGGCCGTCAGGTCGGCGCGAACCCTGTCCCAGGCGGCACCCCTCGCGCCCACCTCGACCGGCTCGCCGAGGGGTGGGCCGAGAGTGGAGTTCCCGGGGACGGTCATCCTTGCTCCTCCTGAAGGTGGTTCGACAGCGGCGGGGTGTTCTCGGTGCGCGGTGGCGCGGGTCCTACGGCGACGTGGCTCTCGCGCCGCCGGCGACCAGGGCGTGGATCTGCTGGAAGGTGCGGGCTTCCAGCACCGCCCTGACGGGTACCCGGCGGCCGGTCTCGTCCTCCAGGAGCGACACCAGCCGGAGCAGGTGCAGCGAGTCCCAGCCGTCGACGTCCGCCAGGTCGGTGTACGCGTCCCGGTCGGACAGTTCGAGTCCCAGTTCGCTGCGCAGCAGCCGCAGGAAGCCGCCCAGGTCGTCGATGCCGCTCATCCGCGGCCCCCTTCCGGTCCGTCGAGTCCGGCGAGTCCGGCCAGTCCGGCCAGTCCGGCGAGTCGTTCGAGCCTCGCGTCGATGGCGAGGTGGTCCGGCACCGGGGGAACCGTCCGCAGGTCATGGCGGAACACCAGACCGTCGCCGTCCTCACCCACCTCCTCGAAGCCGAGCGAGGGGTAGAAGTCCCGCACCCGGTGGTTCTTCGCGGTCGGCCGGTAGCGGGCGTGCACCGCGCCGAGCCCGGCGTCCCGCGCCCGCTCCAGCAGGACCGCGACACAGCCCTGTTCGATGCCCCTTGCCAGAACGCGGCAGCTCAACCAGATGTTGTCCAGATGCAGCCCGTCGGCCGCTCGATGGCCGAGTATCGCCCCGACGAGCCCGTTGTCGCCGAACCGGTCGGCGGCCCGCGCGGCCAGCACCAGGTGCCGCGGATCGGCGGCCCGTGCCTCCAGGTCCGCCTGGGGCGGGCGCAGGCCGGTCAGGTTGAACTGGTTGGTGCGCTGGGTGAGCTGGGCGAGCCGGGCGAACTCGTGCCCGAGCGGCGCGCTCAGTTCCACCCGCACCTTGAGCTCGCGCAGGAAGTCCGCGGGCGAGCCGCTGCCCTCGCGCAGCTCCCGGCGCTCGCGCTCCACCCGGTACCGCCCGGTCCTGGCCCGGTCCTCGTCCGTCAGCCGGGGCGTGTCGAACCAGCCGTCGGCCAGCAGCCTCGTCACGTGCAGTGCGGGCTCGTCGTCGAGCGGGACGACGGCGACCTGCGGGGCGCCGTGCCGCACCTGGGCGCGTTCGGCCGGGGAGTCGTCGGCGAAGACGAGGGAGTCGAGGCCGATGCCGAGCCGCTCCGCGATCTCGGCCACATTGCCGTCCTTGGGCCGCCAGTTGGCGTTGACCTGGACGAAGTCCTTCTCGCGCAGCACCATGTCGGGGTGGTCGCGGAGCACGGCGGCCACCGGCTCCGCGTCGTTCTTGCTGCTCACCGCGAGGAGGACGCCCTGCGCGCCGAGCTGTCGCACGGTCCGCTGGAACGCCCCGAACGCCTCACCGCGCAGCGTCCCGGCCGCCGCGATCCCGTCCGCTCCCGCGTCGCCCAGGATGCCGTCCCAGAGCGTGTCGTCCAGGTCGAGCACCAGGCACTTCTTCGTCATCCCGCGCAGCGACCTGGCGAGGTGGGCCGCCTCGCGGGCATAGCCGGCGAGGAGCGGCGCGGTGTACTGGGCCTTGGCGTAACCGGCCAGCCGCGGGTCCGAGACGGGGCCGGTCTCGGCGATCAGCGGGTCGAGGTCGATGACGGCCAGCCCCGGGAAGCGCTCGGTCAGCCGCAGCACCGCCGCGTTGAACTCCCGCCACACCGCGCCGAGTTGCGCGCGCGAGCGGTGATCGACGAGCTGGTGGGTGTGGCGGCGCAGCAGCGGCAGTGTGTTGAGCACCAGCGTCCCGGCGGGTTTGGCACGCTCGGCGTGTCGGGCGGCCAGTGCGGTGAGCCGCTCCAGTACGTCGTCGGCGGCGCGGGACAGTGCGGCGACGTCCCAGGGCAGCGGCACCTCGGAGAAGACGGTCTCGGCGTCCAGCAGGCAGAGCGAGAGGTCGGCCGCCAGACCGTGGAAGAGCCCCTGCTCGGAGGTGAGGTCGTGCAGATAGGCGCCGTGGTCGCCGAGGACGGGGTGCAGCAGCAGTCCGTGCCGCGCCAGCTCCGCCGTGAGCGGGTCGACGAGCTGCGCCACGGTGGACTGACCGGTGACGGCGACGGTGACGACAGGGGTTTCCGGGTGGGCGGCCAGGACGGCGGCACGGTCGAGGCCGGCGAGCAGCCGGCCGGCGCGCGGCAGATCGGCGGCGCCGGACGTGCCGGGGTCGTCGGTGAGCTCCGCGAGCAGCGGGGCGACCCGGTCGTACTCGGCCTCCAGCCGCCCGAGTGCCTTGAGCTCCCGCAGCCGTTCCAGTCCTGTTGTCATGTGACGCAATCCGTCCTTCTCAGACCTGGTCAGGCCTTCTCAAGCCTTCTCAGGCCTTCTCCAGGGCCAGCCCGGTCTTGATCCACTTGCTGGACTCCACCGCGACGGCGAGCGCGCGCTGGCCGGACCCCAGCTCCGGCAGCAGTCGTTCGATCTGCTGGAAGGGCAGGGCGTTACCGGTGTTGCCGGTGTCGGAGACACAGCTGATCTCGCGGGCGCCGGGCACCGCCATGTGCTCCACGATGCGCTGCGTCATCCGGGTGGACAGCTGAGGCGGCAGCAGGAAGTCCAGGTCCTCGACCTTCCAGTCCAGCAGGCCCAGGAGGTCCCAGAGGATCTCCACGGCCATGACCGGGACGCTCTCCTCGATCTCCTTGTAGTCCTCGGAGATCATCTGGCGTTCGCTGTGCCGGTCGGTGGTCCCGTACCAGTCGATGATCTGGCCGGGCGGGCGGCCGAGCCCGGCGAAGCGGTTGAGCACGCCGCGCAGCGCGACGCGTTCGCCGGCCGGCTCCGCGGTGAGGACGGCGGCGCCCGCGCCGTCCCCGAACAGCACGTAGTTCACCAGCTCCTCGGTGGGCATCCGGCTCAGGTCGCGACGCACGTCGAGATGGCGGTTGGTGACGTCCCCGCCGATCACCAGCCCCGCGCCGCTGCCACCCGCGATCAGGGAACGTCCCAGGTCGATGGCTTGCACCGCGCCGGAGCAACCGGCCTGGAGCTGGTACGCGGGCAGGTAGTTGAGCCCCAGCCGGTCGGCGACCCGGGCGGCCGTGGTCGGCAGCAGGGTGTCGGGGGTCGCGGTGGCGAGGACGAGGAACTCGATGTCGGAGGGGTCGAGACCGGCGCCGGCGATGGCCAGGTCCCCGGCTTCCGCGCACAGGTCGGTGAGGCTCTGGTGGACCTCGCCGGTGGCCAGGTCCCAGGCGAAGTGCCGGGTCCTGGTGCCGACGAAGATGTCGATCCACTCCTCGCTCACACCGAGCAGCTTCCCCAGGGTGGCGTTGTCCACCGGCACTCCGGGCAGCGCTGTACCGGCGGAAGCCAGGTACGCCGTCGCCCCCGTCACGGCGTACGCACGCTGACGCACTCGGTCAGGAACTCCGCCAGCGAGCCCACGGAGCGCAGCGCGGGCAGCAGTTGCTGCACGGAGATCTCTCCGGCGTCCGGCAGCCGCGCCTCGATCCGGTCCTTGAGCTGCATGATCATCACGGAGTCGAACCCCAGATCCTCGTAGAACCGTGCCGAGCGCACGACCTGCTCCAGCGGATAGTCGCCGACCTCCGCGACCGCCTCGATGACGGCGGACAGCACCGGCTCCCGCTCCCGCGACAGCGTGTCCAGCCGGGCCGGCGCAGCGTCCGGCCCGGCGAACTCGGCCGGCAGCGCGGCCGGCGGGCCCAACGCGAGGGCGGGCTGCGCCGGGCGCACGACGGGCTTGGCGCTCCGCCGCCCGGCGGGCTCGGCGGGCCCGGCGGGCTGCCGCTCGCCGGGTTCGGCCGGCTGGTGCCAGAAGCGGTGCCGGTCGGAGAACACATAGGGCCGCAGCCGTTCGGCGGTGCGCCGGCGCGGTGCGTAGAGCGCGTCCCACTCCGGGTCGAGCCCGGCCCGGAACAGCGCGGCGACCAGCTCCGCCAGGTCCCGGCCCGACGCCTCGGCGCCGGGCGCCGGGTGCAGGAACTCGATGTCCCCGCGCAGGCCGGCCCGCCCCGCCAGCGGCAGCAGTTGTGGCTTCGGGCCGATCTCGATCAGATGGGTGGGGGCCAGCGCCTCGTTGAGCGCGCCCAGCGCGGACGAGAAGAGCACCGGCTCGGCCGCCTGGCCTGTCCAGTACGCGCCGTCCATCGGCTCGTCGCGCAGCATCCGCCCGTAGCGGGTGGAGGCCAGCGGCACCTGGGGCGGCGCGGCGTCGACGGTGCCGGCCGTCTCGGCAAAGCCGGGCAGCACCGGGTCCATCAGCACCGAGTGGAAGGCGTGCGAGACCTTCAGCGGGGTGCAGCCCACCCCGCGGGCCCCGAGCTGCTCGCGGATCCTGGCCAGCGCCGTCAGGTCGCCGGAGAGCACCGAGGCGGCGGCGCCGTTGGCGGCGCCCAGGCCCACCAGTGGTTCGTCCGCGAGGAGTTCGCGCAGATCGTCGGGGTGCGCCCGCACCGCGAGCATCCCGCCGCCCGCCGGCAGCGCCTCCATCGCGGTGCCGCGGGCCGTGACGAGCGCGGCGGCGTCCCGCAGACCGAGCGCCCCGGCGGCCACGGCCGCCGCGAACTCACCGATGCTGTGCCCCAGTACGGCGCCGGGCCGCACCCCCAGCTCCTGCAGGTAGCCGGTCAGCGCGTACTGCACGGCGAAGACGGCCGGCTGGGTCCAGCCGGTGCGGTGCACCCGCTCGTCACGGCCGAGCAGCAGTTCGGTGACCGACTCGCCGAGGTGCGGTTCCAGGGCGCGGGAGGCCTCGTCGAGGTAGTGCCGGTAGAGCGGTGACTCGCGGTACAGCCGGCTGGTCATCCCCGGGTACTGGGCGCCCTGGCCGGTGTAGAGGAACGCCACGACCGGCGGTTCCGGCGGCTCCTGCACGCCCTCCCCCGCCTCCGCGGCGGCGTCCAGCGCGGCGGCGAGCCCCGCGGTGTCGTCGGCCGGGATCGCGATCCGGTACGCCATACCGGTCCGCGTCACGTTGCTGGTCCAGCACAGCGGGGTGACGGGCTCCTGCACACGGGCCGCGAGCGACCGGGCCTGGACCACGAGGTTGCGGCGCAGCGCCTCGGCGCTGGGCGCGGTCAGGGTGAACACGCCGGGGTGCTCGCCGCTCCCGCCGTCCTCGGTGTGCGTGTCCCGCACAACGGCGGGGGCCGGGCGGGGCGCGGAGGACAGCACCACATGGGCGTTGCTGCCGCCCATGCCGAAACTGGAGACGGCCGCGAGCATCTCCCCCTCGGGCAGCGGCAGGGGTTCGGTCAGCAGCCGCAGGCCGTGCGAGGACAGGTCGAGTCCCGGGTGCTCGCCCCCGGCGGTCCTGACCGGCGGGACCAACCGGTGCTCCAGAGCCAGCACGGCCTTGATCAGGCCCGCGATGCCCGCCGCGCCCTCCGCGTGGCCGATGTTGCCCTTCACCGAACTGATCGCGCAGGGTTCCGGCCGCAGTCCGCCGTACACGTCACCGAGCGCGCGGGCCTCGATGAGGTCGCCGACCGGGGTGCCGGTGCCGTGCGCCTCGACCCACCCGACCCGCTGCGGCTCCACCCCGGCCCGCCGGCAGGCGGCCTCGATCACCTCGCGCTGGGCACGCCGGGACGGGGCCATGATGCCGTTGCTGCGACCGTCCTGGTTGACGGCGCTGCCCAGCAGCAGCGCCCGGACCGGGCGGCCCGCCGCGCGGGCGGCCGCCGGCCGCTGCAGCACGACGGCGCCGACTCCCTCGGCGCGGCCGATGCCGTCGGCCTGCGCGCCGAAGGGCTTGCAGCGGCCATCCGGGGCGGCGAGCCCCGACTGCCCGTAGATCTCGTCCAGGACGTCGGACATCACCAGGTTGACCCCGCAGGCCAGGGCGATGTCGCACTCGCCGGACAGCAGCGCGCCCATCGCGAGGTGCACGGCGATCAGCGCGGAGGAGCAGGCGGAGTCGACGGTGAGGCTGGGGCCGCGCAGGTCCAGCTGGTACGAGAGCCGGTTGGCGAGGATCGCCCGGCCGGCGCCGGTGCCGGTGCGCGGGGTGATCGCCGCGTCGTCGGCCAGCCGCAGCCGGGACCAGTCGTCGGCCATGGCGCCCACGTAGATGCCGGTGCCGCTGCCGGCCAGGCTTCTGGGGTTGATGCCGGCGTCCTCCAGGGCGCGCCAGGCGGTCTGCAGCAGCAGCCGCTGCTGCGGGTCCATCGCGGCGGCCTCGGCGCGGCCGATGCCGAAGAAGACGTGGTCGAACGCGTCGGCGTCGTCGATGAACCCGCCGTCGGGACGGGCGACGGGCCCGCTCGTCCGGCGGGTGTCCCCGACCCGGCGGGAGGCGGGTCTCGGCCCGACGCCGTCGGCGCCGGCGGCGAGCAGGTCCCAGTAAGCCCCCGGGTCGGGGGCCCCTGGGAAGCGGCAGTCCAGGCCGAGAACGGCGATCGGGTTCACCGCGGTCCACCCCCCGGCGTGTTCCGTGTCCAGCCCGCCGTGCCGGGATCGTCGCGGGGGTCGGTCGGATCGCCGCCCGCCTGGTTCCCGCCGATCGGTTCGCCGTAAGGGGCCTCCGTCAGCGGGCCGGTGGCGCTGCGGGCGGACTCGGAGGCCAGATAGCGGGCGAGGGACTGCACCGTGGGGTGGTCCCAAGCCACCGTCGGCTCCAGGTAGAGCCCGAATCCGTCCTCGATGTCACCGAAGATGCTCAGCGCGGCCACCGAGTCGATGCCGTACTCCGCGAAGGGCACGCTGATGTCGATGTCCGCCGCGGGCCGTCGCAGGTACTGGCCGAGCTTCTCCAGGAGCCACCCGCGAAACTCCCGCTCCTGGACACCACTGCCGGGAACCACCATGTCCGACTCCTCTTGTGTGTCTCGGTGCCGCTCAACCGGCCGGGGAGGGGGCTGTCGTAGAGGTCGTAGCTGCGCTCGCCGTGGTACCGGTCGAGGACCTCGCCGAGCAGCCAGTCCACCTCGTCCCTGGTGCGTTCCGGGACGGGCAGGCCCAGCCGCCGGGCGATCCGCGCGAGCGCGGCCGTCGGCCAGGCCGGGTCGGCCAGGAACGGCGAGCCGCCCCCCAACTGTTCCCGCCAGACGTTCAGGACGGCGGATCCCGCGAGCACCAGGGCGTACCGGTCGGCGAGCGCGTAGGCGTGCGGGCTGGCCAGTACGGTGCGGTCCTCGGGCGGCATCTCCGTGCACTCGCCCTGCAGTTCGCGCAGCTCCTCGACGAGGATGCGGACGAGTTCGATCAGCGCGGCCGCGTCCGTGCCGCCGCTGCCGGTGGCCCGCAGCCAGTCGTACCCGCTCACCAGGGACGCCGCGAGGGCGTCGCCCTCCGCAGCCAGCGACAGCCGGCTCGTGTCGAGCGGCGGCAGCCCCTCCCAGCTGCGGAAGAGCGAGGCGGGCGCGGGCTCGCCCGCGAACCACGACTTGCGGGCCAGCCGCGGCAGTTGCGGGATGATCGTGGCCTGGCAGGCGGCGGTCCCGGCGTGTCCGAGGCTGGTCATCGGCAGGTCGCGCACGTGCTTCTGGAAGATGCCGTACTCGCCGTTGCGCACGTAGAAGTTGGCGCCCAACACGATCGACAGGTCGTAGGTGGCGTCCTGCAGCAGTTTGGGCACCAGGTACTTCACCACCGCCGCGTACACGCTGGTCTGGCCGGGCAGCAGATGGACCGCCCGGGTGGCGGCCAAGGCGAGGGAGTCGCAGATCAGCAGGTCGGTGAAGGCGCCGGCCACGGTCGACCTGGCATGCGGGATCTCCAGCACGGAACGGCCGTACAGCTGCCGGTCGACGGCGAAGCCGACCACGGTGCGCAGCGCCGTGTCGGCGCCCGCCAGCACCATCGCGGGGATGGCGCTGCGGGTGATCTGGAAGGACCGCAGGGCGATCTCGATACGCCTTCACCCAGGCCGCCGACGAGCGCGTCGCCGGGCAGCGGGCAGTCACGGAAGTGGAAGCCGCCGATCTCGCAGCCCTTCACCCCGACCGTGCGGTAGCGCGGCAGGTGCTCGAACCGGTCGGCGGGCAGCACGCTCTTGTCGACGAGCAACACGGAGTGGCTGCGGGCGCCGGCCTCCTTCGCGGTGCGGCTGAACAGGACGAGCGCCTCGGCGCGCCCGGCGTTGTTGATCACTTCCTTGCGGCCGTCCAGCCGGAAGCCGGCGCCGTCGGGCAGCGCCGTGAACTCGTTGCGGACGAAGTCGTTGCCGTGGGCCAGTTCGTGGTACGCGATGGCCAGCCGGCCACCGCCCAGCAGCAGGTCGGCGGTCCACCGGCGCTGCTCCGGAGTGCCGGCCGCCCACACCGCGACCGCGGCGAGGAACGAGGTCACCCCGTACCCCAGCGCGAGCGAGGCGTCGCGGCGGAAGACCGGGCGCAGCACCCGGGCGAGGGTGTCCACCCGGGCGAGCCGGCCGCCGAGGTCCTCGGGCACGAACTCGTGGTTCAGCCCGAAGCCGGTGAGCGCGTCCTCCGCCGAGGGGAGGAGCTCGCTGCGGTCGTCGGCGGCGAGCAGCGCGTCGTGCCCGAAGGGGTTGTCCGGGTCACGGGGGTCGCCGAGCAACTGCTCCAACTCGGCGACGCGCGCCTGCACCGCAGCCTCACGCTGCTGCGGTGCGGGCGCCTCGACGAGGGAGGCGGCAGTGCCGGTCACGGGCCTGGTCACCACGGCCTGCCTCTCCCACCGGCCGGTTCCGGTTGCAGCAGGTCCTCACCGAGCAGGGTGTCGCGGGCCCGCACCACGGCGTGCACGGCCGGGTCCAGCGCCTCGTACTCGCCGCGCAGCTCACCGTCGAGGAAGAGCTGCCGCATCAGGGTGCGCTGCACCTTGCCGCTGGTGGTCCTGCGGACCGTGCCCGGCCGGACCAGCAGGACGTTGCCCGCCGGGATGTTGAAGTCCTGGCCGATCATCGCCTGCACCTGCTGGGCCAGCGCCCGCAGGCTCGCCGCGCTCGCGCCCTCGCCCTTGACCTCCTGCACCACCACGAGCTGTTCGCGCCCGGCCTCGACACTGAAGGCCGCGCCGGCACCGTGGCTCAGCGCCGGGCTGGTGGCGCGCACCGCGAACTCGACGTCCTGCGGGTACACGTTCCGCCCGTTGATGATGATCACTTCCTTGAGGCGGCCGGTGACGAACAGCTCGCCGTCCTCCAGCACGCCGAGGTCCCCGGTGCGCAGGAACCCGGTCTCCCCGTCGTTCAGGGTGCCGTGGAAGGTCGCGTCGGACTCCTCCGGCCGCTGCCAGTAGCCCTGGGCGACGCTGTCGCCGCGCAGCCAGATCTCGCCGACGGCGCCGTCCGGCAGCTGCCGGTAGCCGGCCGGGTCCACGATCCGTACGTCGAAGTCGGTGACGCGGCCGCTGCTGACCAGGTTCCGCTGCGGGCTGCCGGGCTCGGCCGCCGCCAACTGGTCGCGTTCCAGGGCCTTGGTGTCCGCCTGCTTCTCGGTGAACGGGGCGTCGGGGACGCCGCCGGAGACGATGAGGGTGGCCTCGGCCAGCCCGTAGCAGGGGTACAGCGCCTGGGGCCGCAGCCCGGCGGGGGCGAAGCGCTCCGCGAACGCCCGCAGGGTGTCGGCGCGGACCGGCTCCGCGCCGTTGAGGGCGAGCCGCCAGCGGGAGAGGTCGAGGGCCTCGATCTGCTCGTCGGTGACGCGGCGCAGGCACAGCTCGAAGCAGAAGTTGGGGCCGCCGCCCGCGGTGACGCCGTACTCGTCGATCGCCTGCAGCCAGCGCACCGGCCGCTTGATGAAGGAGGTGGGCGACATCTGCACCGAGGAGCTGCCCAGCCACAGCGGGTGCAGCAGGTGGGCGATGAAGCCCATGTCGTGGAAGTGCGGCAGCCAGCCGCCGAACCGGTCCTCCCGCGTGGTGCCGAGTGAGCGGCCGATGGCCGCCTCGTTGGCCAGCAGGTTGCGGTGCGAGACCATGACGCCGCGCGGGTCGGAGACCGAGCCCGAGGTGTACTGCAAAAACGCCAGGTCGTCGGGGCGGGCCGCGACGGGCTGCCAGGCAGCCGGGTCGCCGAAGCCGGTGTTGTCCGTGGCCAGGCAGACCACGTCCTCGCGGCGGGCCCGGGAGAGCCACAGCGCGATGTCGGGGGCGTTGGCCCGGTCGGTGAGCACCAGGCGCGCCCCGGAGTCCCGGATCACCGCCGAGGTACGGCTCAGCCGCTTCTCCTGGCCCGCGTCACCGGGCAGCGGCGCAGGCACCGCCACCGCTCCGGCGTACAGGCAGCCGACGAACGCCTTCAGGAACTCGGCGGTCGTCGGGTACAGGAGCAGCACCGGCTGTCCCTCGACCCCGCGCAGCTGCAGGACGGAGGCGATCCGCCGCGCTTCCCGGTCCAGCTCCGCGTAGGTCAGATGCTCGGCCGCCATGGCCGGCCCCGCGTCCCGCAGGAAGACGTGGGCGTCGGCGTCGGCGAGCTCCGCGGCCCGTTCCAGGACAAGCTCGGTGAAAGTGGCGAAGCCTGACAATGACATCCCCTCGACATCCCCTCGCGGCGCAACCACCGGCCCGCTGACAGCCCGGCGTGGAACGGGTCCCGCTCATCTCGTCGGATCGTCCGTGGCCCGGCTAAAGCAGCGGTTGCGCGAACCGGTTGACATGACCGGCCGGCGGCCCAGAGGATGGAAATTCGGTGGGTGACATGCGTCACCGGCCCTGCGGAGCGAACCCCGGCAGCCCCTGGAGGGGCCCGTGCACAGCCCGGCGTACCGGACAGCGTTCTACCACCCTCACCCGCGGAGACCGGCCGAAACGGCCCGGTCGCGGCGTATGACCGCGTCGACCGGCCATCTCACGTCGGCGGGCCACTGGCATATGGCACAACCGTTGCTAAAGTCGCCTCTGGGCGAGGGGGTAGCCATGGCTGTGACTGTTCGAGGCGGGGCGGCGGAATCCGATGATGTCGGACTTGCCCTGTACCAGGCATTGCGTGATCAGGGGTCGTGCCCGCCGGCCGCGGCCGCGGCACGGCTGGGTCTCAGCGCCACCGAGGCGGCGAACGGCTGGGCGGAGCTCCGGGAACTGGGGCTGATCCGCGCCGGACGCAGCGCGGAGGAGGTCGACCCCGTGGATCCGGACACCGCGCTGATCAGCCTGCTGGACCGGCAGCGGGCCGCCCTGCAGGCGCAGCGCGAGGAACTGACGGCGATCGTCAGGGCGTCGGAATCCCTGATGGAGCGCTACCGTCCCGCCGTCCAGCGGGACGCGGCGAAGGTCGAGGTCGAGATCATCACCGGCGACGGCCGCAAGCGGCAGATGGTCGGTGACTACTACGCCACCCTCACCACCCGTTCCCGGTCCATGCATCCGGGGCCGCTGCCGCCCGCCGAGGTCCTGGCCGAGTCCTTGCAGGGTGACGCCGACATGGTCAAACGCGGCATCCGGGTCCAGGCGATCTACACCCAGGGGATCAACTCGGCGCCCCGGCAGCGCAAGTACCTCTCCGAGCTGGCCTCCGCCGGCGTGGAGGTGCGGCTGGCGCCCCAGGTCCCGCTGGACCTGAGCATCGGCGACATGCACACCGCGATCCTCGCGGCCAACCCCGACAACCCGTCGGAGGCCGCGCTCCTGGTCCGCGGTACGGCGCTGGTCCGCACCTACAGCGCCCTCTACGAGGACTGCTGGTTGCGCTCGGTGCCGTACTCGACCAAAGTGGCTGACCGGTTCGACTCCGCGAGCGAGCTGACCGAGCAGCACCGTACGGCCATGCGTCTGCTGGCCAACGGCCTCACCGACGAGCGGATCGCCAGGAAACTGGGCATCTCACTGCGCACCGTGAGTCGCCTGGTCTCCGAGGTGATGAGATACCTGCAGGCCGAGAGCCGTTTCCAGGCCGGAGTCCTGGCGGTCACTCATGGTTTCATCTGACCTCATGACCTTCCGATACGCGCCATTGCGCACTTACGCACCTGCCCGAACTGGCCACTTGCCGTCCATTTTTGGCACTCTGGGATTGCTACAAGGGCATCCCGAACCCGTGAGCAACTTCCTGCGTTCCCAGACAAGGATCACGATGTCGAGCATGCAGCACCTGACCAAGGTCACAGCGGTCGCAGCCCTGGTGCTCGCCCTTTCCTCAGCAGGCGGCACCGCCATGGCCGCGACGCACGACTCCGGCACGGAGTCGCAGCGCACGCCACAGAGCGGCAGCCAGCAGCTGTGGGATCCGGCAGCCGCACCTGCCATCTGGGTTCCCGCTTCGGCGACCGCCTGACAACAGACCTTCCCCCCTCCCCCACAGCGCTGTACGGTTCGCGGCCATGCCGCGGGCCGTGCAGCGTTTTCTGCGTCCGGTCGCTTTTCGGCCATGCAGCAGCGATTTTCAGCCATATCGCTGGGAGGGACGGCTCCGCGGGTCGCGCAGTCCGTCAGAGGGAGCCCGGCGTGACACAAGGACGCCCTTTCAGCCACAACAGCTGTTCCCGGCCACGGTCGTACCGAGTCTTTTCAGCCGTTCTCACCGGGTCGGCCACGGACCGCCGACGGCCCGCGCCGAGCCGGTGCGGACCCGCCGCGCTCAACCCGTCGTAAGGCGGTCGCGGCCCAGCGTCTGCAGAACGTCCTCCTGGGCGTAGAAGACCTGCCGTCCGTCGCGCTTGCGCCGCCACTGGTGCTCGTTGGCGAGCCAGTAGACGGTGCCTGCGGGAATCCGCCAGGCCGAGGAGATCTCCCGCGCGCTGAGCCCGGGCGGAACCCCGTCACCGGCCCGGCCGCGGTACAGAGCGCGCCAGCGCTCCGGCGGCCACACGTGCGCGCGGTCCGTATCGCACTCCACAGCCGGGGGAAGCGTGGAGCCGGGTTCACGGACGACGGCGGTGAGACGACCCCGGCAGGACTGCGCGATGCAGGGGCCGACGGGGATGCGGCGCTCCAGTCGGGGGCGGGCGATCTTCATGCACCGGCGCACCAGCGCGTCGACCTCCGCCGCGGCGTCCTCGGCCGCGGGGTGGACGGCCAGCCATGACAGATGGCGTCGTAGGAATGCGGCGAGGGCCGGCACCGTCCGCAGGGGGAGGCGGACGGTGCGGCCCTCGACTATCAGATCGGCCCAGGAGGCGAGGGTGCCTCGGATGTCGGCGCGCGCATCGACAGCCGGCCCGTTCAGCGGGATGCCGGGCCTGCCACCTGCGGTGACACGGTCGCCACCGTCCACAGCCGGAACGAGCGCAGCCTCCAACTCGCCATATACCCGGGGAAGCAAGGCGAGTTGCCGATCCAACCGCTCCTGGCAAGGGAGGCACAGCGCAGGATCCGTGTCCACGCAAAGATGCCCGGTACGGAATTCGCTCTCCTGCACTCCGCTGTCCCTTCCTCGCCGAGGCGGTAAGAAGAGAAAAGCAGGAGACCGACCGCCCCGACAATGAATAGCAACGTGCCGGATCGCGCCATGGCGTGGCCTCGCCCGTAGCGGCCCCGCAGCGATCTTGCGAGGTCAGGCGGGCAGCACGGCCTCGAGGGCTTTGACCAGCTCAAGGGCCTCGGGCTCGGTGCGCGGGCGGAACCTGGCCACCACCTCGCCGTCCGGGCCGACCAGGAACTTCTCGAAGTTCCACTGGACGTCCCCGGCCTCGCCTTCGGCGTCCTTCGTCTGCGTCAGCTCGGCGTACAGCGGGTGCCGGTCCTCACCGTTCACGTCGGCCTTCTCCAGGAGCGGGAAGCTCACCCCGTAGCTGGTGGAGCAGAAGGTCTGGATCTCCTCGGCGCTGCCGGGCTCCTGGCCCGCGAACTGGTTGCTGGGCACACCGAGCACGGTGAAGCCGCGCTCCGCGTACCGCTGCTGCAGCCGCTCCAGTCCCTCGTACTGCGGCGTGAGTCCGCACTTGGAGGCGACGTTGACGATGAGCAGCGCCTTGCCGCGCTGATCCGCCAGCGAGGCGGGCTCGCCGGACAGGGTGCGCAGCGGGATGTCGTACAGGCTCACAGGGGTCTCCTACTGTCCTTGGGTACCGGGACTACATGTCCTTGACGGTGATGCCCAGGTTCTGGGCGAGCGCCGGGGCCAGGTCGAAGAGCTGCAGAGTGGTGATGAGGGCACCCTTGAGCGCTTCGTGGCCGTCGGCGAGTTCGAGGGTGGTGGCGCCGCGCAGATCGGTCTTCTTCAGCGTCGCGCGGGCCAGGTGGACGCGCTCCAGCCGGGTGCCGGGGAAGGTCACCCCGGTGAGCTTGGCGCCGCCGAGATCGACATCGCGCAGCACGCAGTCCTCGAAGACCACGTCCTGCAGCGTGGTGGCGCGCAGGTTCACCGAGTCGAACTTGCACCGGCGGAACACGACGCGCCGCAGCACCGAGCCGTACGCCTCGATGCCCGCCAGGGCGCAGGCGGTGAACGTGGTGTCGAGCCAGGAGGACTCGGCGAGCGCCGTGCCGGTGAAGCGGGTGCCCTGCGCCCAGACGTCGTTGAAGCGGGCGCCGCGCAGCGGGGTGCCGGTGAAGCCGCAGTCCGTGATGGCGCATTCGAGGAAGTGCGCCCCGGAGGCCTTCTCGTCCTCGAAGGCGAGCCGGTCGAAGTGCACGGTGTCATACCGCACGTCGACCTCCAGGCCGCCCTCGTGCGGGCGCAGCAGGTCGGCGAAGGGCAGGTCGGCGAGCTCCTCGGGTGGCATCACATCCCGCAGCCTACGTCCCGGCCCCGACAGCGGGGCGCGCGGTCCCCATCGTTCACATAAGGGACATCTGCCCCGTTGCTTGCTACGTTGCAGCCCATGAGCGCAACGATCACCGACGCTCCCCCGCCCCTCGTCCTGCTGCCGAAGCGGCGCGGCGTCGAGCTCTCCCTGCTGGTCGGTGCGGTCCTCATCTCGGTGTACGGCTACGCGGAAGTGGGGCTGGCCAGGAACGGCGCCGTGCCCCCCGACGCGGCCGGGTACGGGGCGGGGCTCGGCATCCTGGCGCTGCTCGCCCACGCCGCGGTCCGAGCCCGCGCGCCCTACGCCGATCCGCTGCTGCTCCCGATCGCCGTCCTGCTCAACGGGGTCGGGCTGGTCTTCATCTACCGGCTGGACCTGGAGCCGGTACTCGGTCCCGAGGGCGCTCCCGCCCAGCTGGTCTGGTCGACGCTGGGCATCGGGCTCTGCATCGCGGTGGTCCTGGTGCTGCGCGACCACCGGGTGCTGTCGCGCTACGCCTACCTCTGCTGCGCCGCCGCCCTGTTCCTCATGGTCGTCCCGATCTCCTTCCCCGCGATCAACGGCGCCAAGATCTGGATCAGGTTCGCCGGCTTCTCGATCCAACCCGGCGAGTTCGCCAAGATCCTGCTCGCGCTGTTCTTCGCCGCGTACCTCGCCACCAACCGCGACGCCCTGGCGTACGCGGGCCGCAGGTTCCGGAAGCTGCAGCTGCCCACCGGCCGGGTGCTCGGCCCGATCGCGACGATCTGGCTGCTCAGCGTCGGCCTGCTGATCGCCGAGCGGGACCTGGGCACGTCGCTGCTCTTCTTCGGGCTCTTCGTGGTGATGCTGTACGTCGCGACCGGGCGGACCGGCTGGATCGCGGTGGGGCTGCTGCTGTCGACGCTCGGCGCCTTCGCCGTCGGGTCGGTCGAACCGCACGTCCACGCACGGGTGGAGGACTGGCTGCACCCGTTCGCCGGCATCGAGGCGGGCGGCGGCCCCAACCAGCTCGCCCAGTCGCTGTTCGCCTTCGGCGCCGGCGGCATGCTCGGCACCGGGCTCGGGCAGGGCCACTCGTACCTGATCGGCTTCGCCGCCAAGTCCGACTTCATCCTCTCCACGGTGGGCGAGGAGCTGGGCATGACCGGACTGACCGTGCTCCTGGTGCTCTACGCGCTGCTGGTGGCCCGCGGCTACCGGGCGGGGCTGACGCTGCGCGACCCGTTCGGGCGGCTGCTGGCGATCGGCCTCGCCTCGATCCTGGCGCTGCAGGTCTTCGTGATCGCGGGCGGGGTGATGGACCTGATCCCGCTCACCGGCATGGCGATGCCGTTCCTCGCCCAGGGCGGGTCGTCCGTCGTCACCAACTGGATCATCGTCGCGCTGCTGATCCGGCTCAGCGACAGCGCGCGCCGCCCACTGCCCGACGACGACGAGGCCGCGGGCGGGGACCCGGGCGCGGACGGGGGCGCCCCGTGATCCGCTACATCCGGCGGGCCGCCGCCTGCTCCCTGGTCCTGCTGGTCGCACTGCTGCTCAACACCGGCCGGGTCCAGCTCTTCCAGGCCGACGCGTACAACGCCAATCCGGCCAACCGGCGGGCCCTGATCGCCCGCTGGGACCAGCCGCGCGGCGACATCCTCGTCGCGGGCAGGCCCGTCACCGGCTCGCGTGCGACCGGCGACCAGTTGACGTATCTGCGCACCTACGCCCAGGGGGCCCTGTACGCGCCCGTCACGGGCTTCGCGTCGCAGATGTACGGGGCGAGGCTGCTGGAGGGCACCGCGGACGGCGTGCTGTCCGGCGCCGACCCGCAACTGGCCTCGCTTCCGCTGTGGCACGAGATCACCCGCGCCCGGCAGCGGGGCGGGGACGTCCACACCACCATCGACCCGGCCGCCCAGCAGGCCGCCTTCGCCGGGCTCGGCGACCGCACCGGCGCGGTGGCCGCGCTCGACCCGACCACCGGGCGGATCCTGGCGCTGGTCTCCACGCCCTCCTACGACCCCTCGGGCATCACGGGCACCGGCCGGGCCACCGGCGCCGAGTGGGCCCGGCTGAACGCCGATCCCGAGCAGCCGATGCTGGACCGGGCGATCCGCCAGACGTACCCGCCGGGTTCGACGTTCAAGGTCGTCACCGCCGCCGCGGCGCTGGAGAGCGGCAAGGTCACCGATCCGAAGGCCCCGACCAGCTCGCCCGAGCCCTACACGCTGCCCGGCACCACGACCCGGCTGGAGAACGAGGCGCCGGGCTGCGCCGACGCCGGGCTGCTCGTCGCCTTCACCGTCTCGTGCAACACGGTCTTCGCGAAACTCGGCGTGGACGTCGGACTGCAGGGCATGGTCAGGCAGGCGCAGGCGTTCGGCTTCAACGACCGCGGGCTGCGGATCCCGCCGAGCGTCGCACCGAGCAACTTCGACACCAGGATGGGCCCGGACCAGGTCGCCCTCTCCTCCATCGGCCAGTTCGACACCACCGCGACCCCGCTGCAGATGGCGATGGTCGCGGCGGCCGTGGTCAACAACGGCGAGCTGATGTCCCCGTACCTCGTCGACCGGATCACCAACTCGCACGGCGTCACGGTCTCGGCCGCCGCCGGCCGGCTCCTGCACCAGGCGGTCGGCTACGGCACCGCCGTGCGGCTCCAGCAGATGATGGAGGCGGTCGTCACCAAGGGCACCGGCACCAACGCCGCCATCCCCGGCGTCACCGTCGGCGGCAAGACCGGCACCGCCCAGCACGGCGTCGGCAACAAGGGCATGCCGTACGCCTGGTTCATCTCCTACGCCAAGGCCGCCGGCGGCCGCCCGGCCGTCGCGGTGGCCGTCGTCGTCGAGGACGCCGAGGCCGTCCGCGCCGACATCTCCGGCGGCGGCAGCGCGGCCCCCATCGCCCGCGACGTCATGCGGGCCGTCCTGGGGTGACCCGCGGGCCGTTGAAGCCGGAGGCTAGTAGATCTTCGGGAAGCTGAACGCGTAGCCCTGCTGCCGCAGCCACGGGAGCACCTTCTCCAGGGCCGCGACGGTCTGCTCGCGCTTGCCGCCGCCGTCGTGGAAGAGGAGCGTCGGTCCGCCCGCCACCTCGTGCTTGACGGTGGCCACGATGGCGCTGACCCCGGGCTTCTCGAAGTCCTTGGAGTCCACGTTCCAGCCGAGCGGCCGCATCCCGTGCGCCGCCGCGAGCTGGCGGCCGAAGGGGGTGAAGGCGCCGCCCGGGGCCCGCCAGTACTGCACCTTCACGCCACCGGACGCCTCCTCGATCATCCGCTGGGCGTCAAGGATCTCCTGACTCTGGTACGCCTCGGACTTCTTGTCCATCGCCGTGTCATGCGTCATCGAGTGGTCGCAGAGCCGGTGCCCGGCCGCCACGATCGCCTTGATGAGGTCGGGGTGGGCCTTCGCCTGGGGACCGATCACGCAGAAGACGGCCTTCACGTCGTTCCGCTTCAGCACCTCGAGCACCTTCGGCGTCCACGTGGGGTCGGGGCCGTCGTCGATGGTGATGTTGACGGCCTTGCCGCCGCTCTCCGGCACGTGCACGATCTCGATCGGCACCGGCCGGGCGGGCTTCGCGTCCACCGTCGGCTTGGACTCCTTCGCCTGCGCCTGTGCCTTGTTGTACCCGGACACCGCCAGCGCCCCGGCTATCGCGGCTATCAGGGCGATGACCGATGCCACGGTTATCGCTATGTTCCGCTGGCTCGCGGTGAGTCGCGCCATGGGTTGAGTCCCCTTCTCTCGTCGCGTCGCAGCACGGCAGGACTGAACACACAGCCAAACCCCCGCACATCTGCAGTGATAGATGCCGGTGACGGCGCGGCGGTTCCTACTTTTTCGGCGCCGCTGACAATCCCGTGCAGCCGCGCAGCCCGGCACGGCGGTCGTTGATGCGCTGGGCCGCCGCTGCCTCCTGGGGCATGGGCACACCGCGCTGGTCGACGAGGGCCGGGGTGAAGCGTTCGCCGGCCACCTTCCCCTTGGCGATCGTCAGGGTGGTGATGCCGGTGTCGTTGGAGTTCGGGTACGGCGAGGTGCCGTACCAGAGCAGGTTGCCCATCCCGTAGGCGACGTAGGTCTTCCGCATCATCCCGGAGCCCAGCATCACGTGCGCGTGCGTGCCGACGACGGCGGTCGCCCCGGCGGCGGCCAGTTTGGCCGCGATGGTCTTCTGCTCGGGGCCGGGGCAGGACTGCCCCTCGGTGCCCCAGTGCAGATAGACGACCACGACGTCGGCCTTCTTCCTGGCCGCCTTGACCGCCGCCACCAGTCTGGTCTGCTCCAGCGCCGTGGCGATGCCCGGTTTGGTGGCGGTGGCACGCCAGTTCTGGTTGGTGATGTCCTGCACCTGGCTGGCCGCGAGGACGGCGAGCCGCACCCCGCGGATCGTCTTCAGGTACGGACGGTAGGCCTGGGCCTCGTTCGCGCCGATGCCGACGACCGGGATCGGCGCGTCCTTGACCGCCGCGAGGGTGTCGGTCAGCCCCTGCGCGCCGTAGTCGACGGCGTGGTTGTTCGCCATCGAGACCGCGTCCACGCCCGACTTCTTGAGCACGTCGAGTGCGGTGGCGGGGGTCCTGAAGTGGTACTTCTTGGCCTGCGGAGTGCCCCGGACGGTGATCGCCGTCTCCAGGTTGACCATGGAGAAGTCGGCCGCCGCCAGGGTCGTGGAGAGCGGCCCGATCGCCGGCTCCGTCATCCCGTTGGTCAGCCGGGGCTCGGTGCGCTCCGTGAAGTGCACGTCGCCCCCGAACGCGAGGGTGATCGTCCCCGGCGGCAGCGGTATCTTCGGCTCCGGCGCCACCGAGCCCTCCGGCGCGCCGTCCACCTTCGCGGTGGGCGTGCCGGAGATCGGCGCCAGTACCTCGGGCGACGGCTTCGAGCCGGATCCACAGGCGGCGCCGAGGGTCAGCAGTGCGAGCCCCAGCGCCATGCGTGCGCGCCGTCGCGCTCTCGGTCCTTCAAGCATCGAGCAAGCGTACGACTACCGGACGGGTGTTTCGGACACTCCGGAGAAGTCCGAAAAGGGAAGCAGACAGTCCGATTCAGGCGGTCCGATTCAGCCGGTCCGATTCAGCCGGTCTCCGTTCCCGAGCCGAGGGTGATCGCGTCGGCGACCTCCGCGACCCGCGCCGACTCCTCGGCGGCGAAGCGTTCGGCGTCGAGCTTCTCGGCGATCTCCTCGTCCTCGGCCATGAGCAGGTCGAGGTTGGAGTCGCCCATCTCGAAGACGCCCATGTCGACGTAGGCCTTCTGCAGCCGGGGTCCCCACAGGCCGATGTCCTTCACGCAGGGCACGATCCGGCTGAAGAGCAGTCGCCGGAAGAGGTGGAGGTACTCGGAGTTCTCGCTGAGTTCCTCGGCGTCCTTGAGCGGTATGCCGAAGTTCTCCAGGACCTCGACCCCGCGCAGCCGGTCGCGCATCAGGTAGCAGCCCTCGATGACGAACTCCTCGCGCTCCCGCAGTTCGGCGTCGCTGAGCTGCTGGTAGTAGTCGCGCAGGGCCATCCGCCCGAAGGCGACGTGCCGGGCCTCGTCCTGCATGATGTAGGCCAGGATCTGCTTGGGCAGCGGCTTGTCCGTGGTGTCCCGGAGCATGCCGAACGCGGCGAGGGCGAGCCCTTCGATGAGGACCTGCATGCCGAGGTAGGGCATGTCCCAGCGCGAGTCGCGCAGGGTGTCGCCGAGCAGTCCCTGCAGTTGGTCGTTGATCGGATAGAGCATTCCGACCTTCTCCTGCAGGAACCGCGCGTAAATCTCCGCGTGCCGCGCCTCGTCCATCGTCTGGGTCGCGGAGTAGAACTTGGCGTCCAGGTCGGGGACGGACTCGACGATGCGGGCGGCGCAGACCATGGCGCCCTGCTCACCGTGGAGGAACTGGCTGAACTGCCAGGACGCGTAGTGCCGCCGGAGGTCCTTCTTGTTCTGCTCGTTCATCGTGTCCCAGTAGCGGGACCCGTAGATCGTCAGCGCCTCGTCCGGGACGCCCAACGGGTCGTAGGGGTCGACCTCCAGGTCCCAGTCGATCCGCTTGACGGCGTCCCACTGCTTGTCCTTGCCCTTCTGGTACAGGGCCAGCAGGCGGTCACGTCCGTCGTCGTACTCCCAGGAGAAGCGGGCGGCGCCGCTCGCCGTGACCTCCCAGAGCGCTTCGGTCGGTGCTTTCGTGTACAGCTCGTGCGTCGACACTGACGCCTCCTCGTCACTCGCCCGATGTCCTTACGGGGTGCGGTCGTTGGCCGTGCAGTCGTTGGCAGACTCACACGCCGGTTACCGCCGGGTCAACAAGTTCTGCGCGAGGGATTGACGTCCTTGCTGACAAGCAGTCTCATAAGGGTATGGCCCCCATCATGCCCAAGATCACGGAGCGCGAGAAGGTCGCGGAGCGGTTGCTGACCGCCTCCGCCAAGCACTCTTTCGACCCCGACACCGAGCTGGACTGGGACGCCCCGTTCGAGGACGGGAAGTGGTATTGGCCCCCTGAGCTGCTCTCCCTCTACGGCACACCGCTGTGGAAGCACATGTCGCAGGAGCAGCGCATCGCGCTGAGCCGGCACGAGGGCGCGAGCATCGCGTCGATGGGCATCTGGTTCGAGGTCATCCTGATGCAGCTGCTCGCCCGGCACATCTACGCCCTCGACCCGACCAGCCAGCACGTCCGATACGCGCTGACCGAGGTCGCCGACGAGTGCCGGCACTCGATGATGTTCGGTCGGCTGGTCAAGAAGTCCGCCACCCCGGTCTACCGGCCCAGCCGGCTCAACCTGAACCTCGGCCGGATCCTGAAGACGTACGCCACCACGCCCGGCGCCTTCACGGGGACGCTGCTCGTCGAGGAGATACTCGACTGGATGCAGCGGCTGACCTTCCCGGACGAGCGCGTCCAGCCCCTGGTGCGCGGGGTGACCCGCATCCACGTGGTCGAGGAGGCCCGGCACGTGCGGTACGCCCGGGAGGAGCTGACCCGCCAGATGACGACCGCCCCCCGCTGGGAGCGCGAGCTCACCCGGCTGACGTCCGGCGAGATCGCCAGGGTCGTGGCCGGCTCGCTGATCAGCCCGCAGGTGTACACGGCGGTCGGGCTCGACCCGGCCCACGCGATGGCGCAGGTGAAGGCCAGCGGCCACCGCCGGGACGTCATGCTGCAGTCCGCGAAGCGGCTCGTCGAGTTCCTGGAGGACATCGACGTGCTGCGCGGCCCCGGCCGCAGGCTCTGGCGCGCCTCCGGCCTGCTGGCCTGAACGGCCCGTTACGGTACGGTGCGCACTCGTCACCGCACTCGTCACCCGGCCGGTGCCGGGTCCCAGCGGCTAGGCTGCGCCCATGAACGGCAGCGCGGCGCCCGCATACCGCCGACTCAGCGTCGAGCAACGCCGTACGCAGTTGCTCGCGGCAGCGGTGGACCTCTTCGGGCACCACCGCCCCGAGGACGTGTCGGTCGACGACGTCGCGGCCGCCGCCGGGGTGTCCCGGCCGCTGGTCTACCGGTACTTCCCCGGTGGCAAACAGCAGTTGTACGAGGCCGCGATGCACAATGCCGCTGATGAGCTGCGGAAATGCTTCATAGAACCGTCAGAGGGCGCACCGACGCAGCGCCTCGCGCACGCCTTGGACCGCTATCTCGCCTTCGTCGACGAGCACGACGCCGCCTACTCCGCGCTGCTGCGCGGCGGCAGCGTGGCGGAGACCAGCCGGACGGGCGCGATCGTCGACGGGGTGCGGCGCAGCGCGGCCGAGCAGGTGCTGCTGCACCTGGGGGCGCCGAATCCCGGCCCGCGTCTGGCGATGATGGTCCGCTCCTGGATCGCCTCCGTGGAGGCGGTGTCGCTGACCTGGCTGGACGAGGGCAAGCAGCCGCCGCTGCCGGAGCTGCGCGGCTGGCTCGTCGACCATCTCACCGGTCTGCTGCTGATCACCGCGACCACGGACCTGGAGACCGCCGAGGTCGCCGCGGCGGCGTTGGCCCTGGAGACCCCCGACAGCCCGGCGGGCGAACTGGCCCGACGGCTCGCCCCGATCGCGGAGGCCGTGGCGCATCTGCTCCCCGACGGCGACGACCGTGGGATGCTGGGCGCGTGAGAAGCGAGAACACGGAGTTCGTCGGCGGCCCGCTGGACGGGCGCCTGATGGGCGTCCTGGTGGGGGCGACCGGGCAGCCGCCGAAGGTGTACACCGTGCCGGTACCGGACGCCGACGGGGGCAAGCCCGTGGTGCACGTGTACCACCGCGAGCCGAGCCCCGGCCCGCGCGCGGCACGGCAGACCCGCTGGGTGTTCGTGTACGACCCCGAGGGGACCGTGCCGGACACCCGGCTGAAGTGGCCGTGGTCGAGGAGCGTACGGAACAAGGGGACGCGCCCACCCGGGGATTGACGACATAACGGCAGATGACGGCCGCGCGGGGAGGCGGCGTCCGACGGATGTCGCACGGGTGTTGGTTCAGACCATTGACAGGATTGGTCCAGACCTGTTTGCTGCGCGTTGTCAGGCGCGCCGCGTCATGCGCACTCCTTGAAGCAGAAGGAGCATCCCCCCGTGCTCACATCCCCCTTCCGCGGCCGGTCGAGATCCGCCATCGCCGGTGCGGCCACCCTCGCGTGTGCCGCCACCCTCGGCGGCCTGGTCGCACTCGCCCCCTCCGCCTCCGCCGGCGAATTCCTGGTCAACGGCGGCTTCGAGACCGGATCGCTGTCCGGCTGGACCTGCGACGCGACCGCCAAGGCGGTCACCGGGCAGGCCAAGAGCGGGAGTTACGCGCTCGCCGGCACCCCGGGCGCGAGCGACACCGCGCAGTGCAAGCAGACCGTCACCGTCGCGCCGAACACCGCGTACACCTTCTCCGCGCAGGTCAAGGGCTCGTACGTGTACATCGGCGTGGACGGCGGCGCCAGCACCTGGACGCCCGGCACCGGTGGCGCCTACCAGCAGCTGAGCGTCGGCTTCACGACCGGCGCGACCCAGACCAGCGCCACGGTCTTCCTGCACGGCTGGTACGGCCAGCCCGCCTACTACGCCGACGACGCCTCGCTCAGCGGGCCGGGCGGCCCGACCAGCCCGCCCACCACCCCGCCCACGACACCGCCCACGACACCGCCGACGACGCCCCCCACGACGCCGCCGACCACTCCCCCCACCACGCCTCCCACCACCCCGCCGCCCTCCGGCGGACTGCCCGCCCACGCGCTGGTCGGCTACCTGCACGCGAGCTTCGCCAACGGCGCGGGCTACACCCGGATGGCCGACGTCCCCAGTACCTGGAACGTCATCGACCTGGCCTTCGGGGAGCCGACCTCCGTCACCTCCGGCGACATCCGCTTCAACCGCTGCCCCGCGACCGAGTGCGCCGGCGTCGAGTCCGACGCCGACTTCAAGGCCGCCATCCAGGCCAAGCAGGCCCAGGGCAAGAAGGTCGTCATCTCCATCGGCGGCCAGAACGGCCAGGTGCAGCTGACCACGGCCGCGGCCCGCGACACCTTCGTCTCCTCGGTGAGTGCGATCATCGACAAGTGGGGGCTCAACGGCCTCGACATCGACTTCGAGGGCCACTCGCTCTCCCTCAACACCGGCGACACCGACTTCAAGAACCCGACGACGCCGGTCGTGGTGAACCTGATCTCCGCGCTGAAGACCCTCAAGGCCAAGTACGGCAGCGGCTTCGTCCTGACGATGGCCCCGGAGACCTTCTTCGTGCAGCTCGGCTACCAGTACTACGGCTCGGGCCCCTGGGGCGGCCAGGACCCGCGCGCGGGCGCCTACCTGCCCGTGATCTACGCGATGCGCGGTGACCTGACCCTGCTGCACGTCCAGGACTACAACTCGGGTTCGATCATGGGCCTCGACAACCAGTACCACTCCATGGGCGGCGCGGACTTCCACATCGCCATGACGGACATGCTGCTCACCGGCTTCCCCGTCGCGGGCAACACCGCCAACGTGTTCCCGCCGCTGGCGCCCTCACAGATCGCCATCGGCCTCCCCGCGAGCACCAACGCCGGCAACGGCTACACCGCTCCCGCCGAGGTGAACAAGGCGCTGGACTGCCTCACCAAGAAGACGAACTGCGGCGGCTACACCACCCACGGCACCTGGCCCGCCCTGCGCGGTCTCATGACGTGGTCGGTGAACTGGGACAAGTTCGGCGGCTCGGAGTTCTCCAACAACTTCCGGTCCTACTTCGGAAGCTGACCAATCAGCGGCAACCGGACGTAACCCCGCACCGCCCCCGGCCGGACTGGCTTCCGGCCGGGGGCGGTCGTACGCTCCCTCGACAGGTCCAGGCCAGAGGGGGCACGCACAGATGTCGGAGCAGCCGGCCGGGATGTCGCGGCGAGCGCTGCTGGCGGTGTCCTTCGGCGGCGCCGCCATGGCGAGCGCGGCCGGGATCGCGTGGCTGCGCGAAGGCCGCGGCGCGTCCGGCAGGAACGGTGGCCGCCCCTCCCCTACCGACAGCCCTTCCCCGCTCCCTCGCCCCAAGGGCTCCCGCCCGCCGGGCGGCGCGCCGTCCCCGCTGTGGACGTACGAGGGCCCCGACCTGGTGGACGTCGCTCCGGTGGCGGTGAGCGACGCCCTCCTCGTCCTCAAGGGGTACGACGGTCTGATCGGCCTCGACGCGCGCACCGGGAAGCCGCTGTGGACCGCCGCCGGCTTCGAACCCGACGGCTCGCCGGTGCCCACCGGTGACGGCCTGCTGGCGGACGTGGCCTACACCGTCGGCGCCGCCGCCCCGCGCGCGGTCGACCCGGCCGCCAAGGGCCGGGTCCGCTGGACCCTGGAGCCCGCGGCTGGGGGTGCGGTTCGCCCAGGACGCGCTGCTCGCCTCCGACGGCGGCGCGCTGTACCTGACGGCGTCCCAGGGCAGCCCGCTCGACGACGACTACACCACCCTGCTGCTCGCCTACGACCTCAAGGACCGCCGCGAACGGTGGCGCGCGACCGCGGGGCACAGCCCGTCCGAAGCGCCGGCGGCGGCGCTGGCGGGCGACCGGTTGCTGTACTGCGACGGCGAAGCCCTGACCTCCCTCGACCGGCGGACCGGCGAGCAGCAGTGGACGCGCGCCCTGCCGGGGAGCGCCAACGGGCGCCCGGCGGTCGCCGGTCCGCGCGCCTACGTGGCGGGCGGCGGGGTCACCGCGGTCGCCCTCGACGACGGGGCCGTCGCCTGGCGGCACAGCACCCGCGACCGGACGTACAGCGATCCGGTCATCGCCGACGGCGTCCTGTACGCCGCCGGACCCGCCGCGGGCGTGCTCGCCCTCGACGCCCGCACCGGCAACCCGTTGTGGGGAGAGCGGCCCCGCGACACCGCTGGGCACCCAGTGCGCACCGGTGGTGCACGGCGGAGTCCTGCACGCCCCCACCGCCGGCGGCCGGCCGTGCGTCGCGGCGTTCGACGTCCGCACCCGCAAGGCGGTGTGGAGCTACCGGGTCCCCGGCGCGGGAACCGGAAGCGGAAGCGGAACCGCCGCGGGCATACGGCTCGTCACCCGGGGTAGCGTCCTGTTCGTTCAGAACGGGAACGCGGTGACGGCGCTGCCGATGGGCTGACCAGGTGACGGGGAGGCACCGCGGGGGTGACCGGATTGGGCGGAATCGCCTATTCCCACTGTCGAAGATACGACAACCCATGACAAGATCTTGACGCAGCAGGTGATCGCCGCTGTGCGACCGAAAGTGAGGGGATGTCAGTGGCCCGACGGAACCGTGGGTGGATCCACCGAGCGGTGATATGCGGTGCGCTCCTCGCGGCCGCCGCGCTCTCGCTCCCCGCCCAGCAAGCCGCCGCCGCGCCCCATGACCCCCCGTCACAGCCGCTGGTCCAGCTGCTGACCCAGCTCCAGACGCTGTACCTGCAGACCGAGCAGGCCACCGAGGCCTTCAACAAGGCCAAGGAGGCCGCGACCAAGCAGCAGGCCACGGCCGCCCAGCTGGACAAGCAGCTCGCCGACCAGCGGGTCGCGGTCGCCGAGGCGCGCGACCAGATCGGCATGCTCGCCCGCCGGCAGTACCAGGACGGCGGCGTCTCGCCGTACCTCAACCTGTTGGTCGCCGACGAGCCGCAGGACCTCTTCTCGCAGAAGCACCTGCTGCAGCGGGCCGCCGGCAGCGAGGCGGAACTCCTGGAGCAGCTGAAGGGCGGCGAGAAGCGGATCGCCGTGCTGAACGCCGGCGCCCAGGCCGCGCTCGGCCAGGCGCAGTTGCTGCAGACCCAGCAGGGTGCCGCGAAGGTCCAGGTCGAGGAGCACCTCAAGCGCGTCGAAACGATCATCGCGGGCCTGACGGGTGTTCAGCTCGAGGAGCTGCAGAAGCTCGAGGAGCAGGGCATCAACCAGGCCCAGACCGACTTCCTGGACTCCAAGGCCCTCGGCACGGGCAGCCGGACGCCCTCCGAGGCGGGCAACCGCGCGGTCGGCTACGCGTTCCTGCAGCTCGGCAAGCCGTACATCTGGGGTGCCGAGGGGCCGGACTCCTACGACTGCTCGGGGCTCACCTCGCAGGCGTGGCTGCACGCCGGGAAGGCCATCCCGCGCACCAGCCAGGAGCAGTGGGCGCAGCTGCCCAAGGTGCCGATGAGCCTGCTGCGCCCCGGCGACCTCGTCATCTACTTCCCGGGCGCGACGCACGTCGGCATCTACATCGGCGACGGTCTCGTCATCCAGGCGCCGCGTCCCGGCGCCTTCGTGAAGGTCTCGCCCATCGCCGCCAACCCGATCCTCGGAGCGGTCAGGCCCGACTCCGCCCAGGGCCCGATGAAGGACTACGTGCCACCGGCGCTCCCCAAGGCGGACGCCAGGACACCGATCGACGGCGGCTCCGACGCGGGCAACAACGTCGGCTGAGAGAACCGGGAAGGGGGGCCGGGCCGCTCGTAGCGCGAGCGGCCCGGCCCCCTTCGTGTCACGCCTGCGCCGGTTGCGCGGCCTGGACCTCGCCGAGGTAGGCCGCGGCCAGGTCCGGGTCGAAGAACCACTGCTCGTAGTCGGCCGGGTCGTCGAACCCGTTGGCGAAGCGGTCCGCGACGGGCTGCAGGCCGCCCGCGGCGCCGATCAGCTGCAGCACGTGCTCGGGCGGCGGCGCGAGCATCGCGTTCGTCCACTTGGTGACGGGCTCGGCGATCTGCCAGTACCGGTCGTAGGCGGACCGCATCCACGCCTCGTCGAAGGGCTGGTCGGCGCGCTCGACGATGCTCCCCAGGTACGACGCGGCGCATTTGGCGGCGCTGTTGGAACCCTGCCCGGTGATCGGGTCGTTCGCGACGACGACGTCGGCGACACCGAGGACGAGCCCGCCCGACGGCAGTTCCGCGACGCCCTGGCGGACGGTGGGCGCGTAACGGCCGGCGAGGGTGCCGTTCGCGTCGGTGAGTTCCACCGAGCGGGCCCGGTCGTACTCCCACGGGGTGAACTGCCGCATCAGGTCCAGGGTGAGGCGCAGGTGTTCCTCGGGGTCCTTGACGCCCTGGAAAACGTCCAGGGGGCCGCCGGGGACGCCCTCCCAGAACAGGATGTCGGCGGGGCCCGAGGTGGTGAGGGTCGGCATGACGAAGAGTTCACCGACGCCCGGCACCAGGTTGCAGCGGACCGCCAGGAAGTCGGGGTGTTCGGGGCGCGGCCCGAGGCCGTGCACGTACGCGACCGCCAGCGCGCGCTGCGGGGCGTCGTAGGGCGAACGGGAGGCGTCGCGGGCGAACATCGAGACCAGTTCGCCCTTGCCCGCGGCGACCAGCACCAGGTCGTAGGCGCGCGAGAAGTAGTCGAGGTCGGAGACGGCGACGCCGTGGATGACGAGCTTGCCGCCGCGCTCGGCGAAGGTCTCCATCCAGCCGGCCATCTTCACCCGCTGGTCGACCGACTGCGCGAAACCGTCCAGGCGGCCGACCCAGTCGATGGGGCGGGACGCGTCCGGGGCCGCGACCGAGACGCCGACACCCTCGATGCGCGGTGCCCGCTCCTCCCAGAAGTTGATGCCCAGATCGCGCTCGTGCCGCAGCGCGGTGCCGAACATGCACTGGGTGGACATCACCCGGCCGTCGCGTATCTCGTCGGCCGTGCGGTTGGACATGAGGGTGACCTCGTAGCCCCGGCCCTGCAGGCCCAGGGCCAGTTGGAGGCCGGCCTGACCGGCTCCGACGATGAGTATCTTGCGCATGATGAAGGTCCGGCTTTCGCTTCGTCTATAAGTTCGTGTACGTACCGCTCAGAGCGGCTGTTCGGCCAGTGCGTGCGCCACCAGCGCCATGAGCGCCTCCACCACCGAATACCGCTTGCGGGCGTCACAGATCAACACGGGTATGTGCAGCGGTACGGCGAGCGCTTCGCGGACGTCCTGCTCGGTGTACTCCGGGGTGCCCTCGAACTGGTTGACGGCCACGGTGTACGGCAGACCGCAGCCCTCGAAGTAGTCGAGCGCGGGGAAGCACTCGGCCAGCCGCCGGGTGTCCGCCAGCACGATCGCGCCGATCGCACCGCGTACCAGGTCGTCCCACATGAACCAGAAGCGCTGCTGGCCGGGCGTGCCGAAGACGTACAGGACCAGGTCCTGGTCCAGGGTGATGCGCCCGAAGTCCATCGCGACGGTGGTCGTCGTCTTGTCCGGGGTGGAGCCGAGGTCGTCCACGGACTCGCTGGCCCGCGTCATCACCGCCTCGGTGGTGAGTGGCGTGATCTCCGAGATCGAGCCGACGAACGTCGTCTTGCCCACGCCGAAGCCGCCCGCGACCACGATCTTGGTGGAGACCGGCGCGCGCCCGCGCTCCGTCTGCCACTCCTGCGTGCCGCCGGTCTCCTCAAAGCCTGCGAAGTCCACCGAGCACCCTTTCCAACAACGCGCGATCAGGACTGCCCGGGCCGTGCCCGGTGCCGTAGACGCGGATCCTTCCCTGGTCAGCCAGGTCGCTGAGCAGTACACGGACGACGCCGAGCGGCATCCGCAGCAAGGCCGAGATCTCGGCCACCGACCGCATTCTGCGGCACAACTCCACGATCGCGCGCATCTCCGGCATCACTCGTTCGGCCCAGCGGCCCGCGGTGAGCACGAAACCCGGCTCCTGGCCGTCGATGCTCGCCACGAACGTCTCGACGAAGAGCACATGGCCGAAGCGGGTGCGTCCGCCGGTCAGCGCGTACGGGCGGACCCGGGCGGTGCGGCGGTCGGCGCCGCGCTGGGGCAGGGACATGGACATCAGCGGCCGCCCTCCCGCTCGGAACCGGCGGTCTCCCGCTCGGCGCCGGCGGCTTCCCTGGACCGCCGCAGCTCGTCGCGGAGCGCGGGGGTCAGGACGTGCCCGGCCCGGCCGACGAACAGCGCCATGTGGTAGCCGACGACGCTCATGTCACAGTCGGCGGCGGCGTGGACGCCGAGCAGCGACCCGTCGCTGATCGACATCACGAACAGGCTGCCCGCGTCCATGGCGACCGCGGTCTGCCGGACGCGGCCGCCGTCCATCAGGCGCGCCGCGCCGTGGGTCAGCGAGGCGAGGCCGGAGACGACCGTGGCCAGGTCCGCCCGGGCGTCCGCGGGGCCGGCCGGCGGCTGCTGCCCGCCGGACTCCTCGGCCACCTCTGGATCGGCGCCCGCATCGGAGGTGATCAGGAGCAGTCCGTCGGAGGAGACCACGGCGACCGAGTGGACGCCGGGCACCTCCTCGACGAAGTTGCTCAGCAACCACCGCAGATTGCGGGCTTCATGGCTCAGGTCCTTCGTGTCCGTACTCGCCGCGTTCAACGGCTCGCCTCCTCGATGGTTCCAGCTGCGCCTGCGCCCCCCGTTGGGCCTGCCTGCCCCGGGTCTGCCGCCCGGGTCTCCTCTTCCGCGTCCCGTCGTCCGTCCCGAAGTCCTCGTTGCAATCCGCCGAACTTGCGCCGCAGCGCCTCCGCGTCCACCGGTCCGTTCATCCCGGTGCGGCGCGCGGCCGGCTCGCCGGTCAGCCCGCTGCTGCGCGGCACGCGCTGCGGCAGGCCCTTGCCGGTGACGGCTCCGTCGGGCTCGGCGGCCGGCGGAGCGGGTGCCGCGGCCGGTGCCGCCGGTGCGTCGTCGGGCGCGGACCGCGGCCGTACGACGCGGCCCGGTCCCGCGTGCTCCACGGAGACGCTCTCCGGGGCCCCGACGGCCGCCGGAATCGCTTCCGGGGCGTCCGGCAGCCGTTCCGGCGCGGGAGTCCCCTCCACCGGCATCGGCTCGCCGGCGATCGCGGCCTTCACCGGGTTGGCCGGAGCGTCTTCGGGGCGTCCGGCCGGCAGCAGCCGGCGCGGCAGGATCACGACGGCGGCGATGCCGCCCTGCTTCTGCTCGCGCAACTGCACGCGGATCCCGTGCCGGGCGGCGAGCCGGGCCACGACATACAGCCCCATACCGGTCGCGTTGCCGGGTGCGGCCGGCTCGGCGTCGGTGAGCAGCGCGTTCAGCTCGGCAAGCCGCTCGGGCGGGGCGCCGATGCCCGCGTCCTCGACGGAGATCATCACCTCGCCGTTCTCCAGCATCCAACCGGAGAGCTGCACCTCGGCCTGCGGCGGCGAGAACGCGGTCGCGTTGTCGAGCAGTTCGGCCACCAGGTGGCTGGTGTCGTCGGCCGCGTGCCCGGCCAGTTGCCCGGCGGGCAGTGCCTGGATCCGCACCCGCTCGTAGCGCTCGATCTCCGAGATCGCCGCACGGGCCACGTCGACCAGCGGCACGGGCTTGGCGGTGGCGCCGCCGTGGCTGTGCTCGGTTCCCGCGAGGACCAGCAGGTTCTCGCTGTTGCGGCGCATCCGGGTGGCGAGGTGGTCCAGCCGGAAGAGCGTCTCCAGCCGGTCCGGGTCCTGCTCGCGCTCCTCCAGCCCCTCGATCAGGGCGAGCTGGCGCTCCACCAGGCCCAGGGTGCGCAGCGAGAGGTTGACGTACGTGGTGTGCGCGCCGGTCCTGTCGGTGCCGGTGCCGGCACTCGCGGCCCGTTCGGCGCTGATGGCGTCGTGCTGGTGCAGCAGGCTGTCGCGTTCTGTCGCGAGCGCGTCGAGAATACCCAGCAGCCGGGTCTGTTCCGCACCCAGTTCGAGGCCCCGGGCCTGTACGGCGCGCAACTCGGTGACGAGCACGTTGATACGGCGGGCGACCGTCGCGAACTCGTCGTCGCCGACGACGCGCGCCTCCTCGGACCGGCCCGTGGCGAAGCGGTGCAGCGCGGCGAGCGGCCGGGTGAGCGAGCGGGCGGTCGAGACGAGGACGCCGACGGCGACCAGCAGGCACAGCGCGGCCAGGGCGACCCGCAGTTCGAGGGCGGTCACCGCGTCGTCCCGCCGTTCGCCGGCCGCGTCGGCCTCGGCGGTGGCGAGCGAGGACTCCACGCTGCGCATCAGGCCGATCCTGGCGGTGAGCGCGGCCTTGACCGCGGCCGTGCCGAGCGCGCGGTCGGAGGTGGCCAACTGCGGCTGGTCGGTGAGGAGCCGCAGGTCGTTCTCGGCCTCGGCGACATCCGCGCCGGTGACGGTCTGGCTGTACTGGTCGCGCAGTTCCTGGGACGCGGTGGCGCGGAAGTCGGCCAGCGCCGCCCGCTCCCGCACGGCGGCGGTCTGCGCGTCGGTGGCCAACGGGCGCTGGGCGCCGGTACCGGTGAGCGCGCTCACCAGGAGCCCGCGCTCGGTGGCGGCCAGCGCGGTGGCGCGGCTGAGCGGTGCGGCCACCGGTCCCGTCGCCGCCCGGCTCAGGGCGTCCAGCAGGGGGGTGTACGCGGCGACTACGGCCTGCGGGGCGCCGGTGCCGGTCAGCGCCTCCTGCCGGATCTGCGGGAGGGTCGCCAGCACTTCGCGCAGCTCCGCGCCGGCGTCCTCGTCGGCCGAGAGGCCCTGCGCCTGCCGGTCCACCCGGTTGCGCTGCGACTCGGAGAGCCCGGGGGCGCCGGTGCCGGGGGCGGTGGACCGTCCGCCGGCGACGAAGGCGGCCATGTCGTCACGCTCGTCGGCCAGCGAGTGCGCCAGCGAGATGGCCCGGATGGCCAGCTCGGCCGCCGTCACCTCGTCCTGCGCGTCGGAGACGTCGCGCACGGCGACCACCACGCCGGGCGCGGCCGCGGCCGGCACGATGACGGCACAGATCAGCAGGGCGGCCAGCAACCGGCTGCGCACCCGTCCTTTGCCCGCCGCGGGGGGGACCCCGTCGCGGAGTTCACGTCGTCTTCGCACCGGAGCTCGCAATCCCGTCTCGCCTGGTCAATGGGCCCGACCCTCTCAGCCCGTTGTAGACGGGGCCGCGCGTCCCCCTCCCCGACACCCGAACGAGTGAATCGCACGCATGAGTTGACGGACAACCCCGGAGCGGAACGTCTCAATCCGTGATCGACGATCAGGTTTGGCGTCGCGGCCGCACCCTGGCAGGATGCCCGCCCGCATCCCATCTGCCCATGTCAGGTGCCCTGGAACGGGAATATGCGGTGACCCGGAGGTGTCCAGGTACGGACCAAGAGGTTCGAACGGCGCTCCGGCAGAATCGATCCATGCGCATCGAGAGCAGCACCGAGCCCGGCACTCCCAACCGCCCCAACGAGGACTTCCTCGCCCTGGCCCTGCCCGCTTCCGGGCAGGGTGGCGCGCTGGTCCTGCTGGATGGCGTGACGCCGGCGCCGGGGAACGGCGACTGCGTCCACTCGGTGCCGTGGTTCGTTGCGCGGCTCGGCGGGGCCCTGCTCGAACTGTCCGTTTCGCGATCGGAGATGACGCTCGCCGACTGTTTGGCGACCGCGATTCGCCGTACGGCGGACGCACACCGGGACACCTGTGATCTTTCTCACCGGCTGACACCGCAGGCCACCGTGGTCACAGTCCGGTGGAATCAGGACAGCGTGGAGCATCTCGTACTCTCCGATTCCGCGCTGCTCCTCGAAGCCCCCGACGGCAAGGTCACACCGGTGCTGGACGGCCGCATCGAGCGGCTGGTCGCCGAGGGCCGTGCCGTCTCCGCGCTGCGCAACTCCGAGGGCGGCTTCTTCACCGCCGCCGCCGATCCGGCGGTGGTCTCCCGTGCGGTCACCGGCACCACCCCGCGCGCCGACGTCCGCGCCTTCGCCGCGCTGACCGACGGGGCGAGCCGGCTGGTCGAGGTCTTCCGCACGGACGACTGGGCCGGCACCTTCGCGCTGCTGCGGGAGGAGGGGCCGCAGACGCTGATCCGGCGGGTGCGCGCCACGGAGTCGGCCGATCCCGAGGGCCGCGACGTACCGCGCGGCAAGCCCTTCGACGACGCGACGGCCGCGCTGGTGGAACTCTGAGCGTGCCCCCAGTTGTCGGGCTCACCCCAGTACGTCCAGTACGAGGACGACCCTCCGCCTTGCCGTCGCACGCACCAGACACGGCCTAACGGGCGAACGGCGCTCCTTTCGCAACACCCTCTAGTCGTCGGACCCCTGCAGTTCGTTCAGCCGCTGCAGCAGCCGGGCCAGTTCGCTGACCTCGCCGCGGTCCCAGGAGGCCAGTCGGCGGAGGTAGCGGGAGCGCCGGGCGGCGCGCACCCGGGAGAAGCGCTCGCGGCCCTCGGCCGTCATCCGCATCAGGAAGGCGCGGCCGTCGGCGGGGTCGGGCTCGCGGGTGACCAGCCCCAGCACCTCCAGCGCGCGCAGCTGCCGGCTCATCGTGGCCTTGCCGACGCCGAAGTACGCGGCGAGGTCGGTGGCGCGCTCGGGCTCGCACTCCTGGAGCCGGACCAGGAGCCCGTAGGCGGCGGGTTCCAGTTCCGGGTGGAGTTCACGCGCCATCTCGCCGGAGGACGCACGGGCCCGCCGGTAGAACACCGTCAGCTCGCGTTCCAGGGCTTCCATCTGCTCGTCCACAGCGCTTTCGCTTTCAGAGGGCTGAAAGTTTCTTCCAGCGTTCGTCGTTCCCGCAGCTGCTCAAGTATTTCGCAGGTGTAGACCAACGGCGGTGTTCGAGGGCTCTTCCATGCGCGTAGATCCCGCACTTACCTTCATCCTGTCATGGCCATCCCAAGGCCCCCTGCGCGTCAGGCCCCGTCCCCCCATGGAGGCACCTATGTCCTTCGGAGCCCGTTCCGCCGTGCACGGTCCACGATCCCTCCGCAGCAGAACAGCCCTCGCCGCCGGGCTGCTCCTCACGCTCCTCACCGTCTTACTCGCCCTGCCGGACTCCGCGGGCGCGGCCGGCAGCGGCCCGATGACCCACCCCGAACTCGACTGGATGGGCTCGACCATCCGCGCCCACGAGGGCGGCAGCACCACCGGACACGTGGCCACCCCACTGGTCACCCAGACTCCGGGTATGGACGTCAGCGGCTACCAGGGCAACGTCAACTGGTCGGCCGCCTGGTCCAACGGCGGACGGTTCGCGTACGTCAAGGCCACCGAGGGCACCTCGTACACCAGCCCGTACTTCGCCCAGCAGTACAACGGCTCGTACAACATCGGGATGATCCGCGGCTCGTACCACTTCGCGCTGCCGGACAACTCCGGCGGCGCCGCCCAGGCCGACTACTTCGTCAACCACGGCGGCGGCTGGTCCCGCGACGGCAAGACGCTGCCCGGGGCGCTCGACATCGAGTACAACCCCTACGGCGCCACCTGCTACGGCCTGAGCGCCGGCAGCATGGTCAACTGGATCGCCGCGTTCAGCAACGAGTACCGCGCCCGAACCGGCCGCTACCCGACGATCTACTCCTCCACCAACTGGTGGACGCAGTGCACCGGCAACAGCAGCGCCTTCTCGGCCAACAACCCGCTGTGGATCCCGCGCTACTCCACCAGCGTCGGCGCCCTGCCGGCCGGCTGGGGCTTCCACACCATCTGGCAGTACGCCGACTCCGGTGTCTTCCCCGGTGACCAGGACCGCTTCAACGGCGCCTACGACCGGCTGCAGGCCTTCGCCAACGGCTAGCCGAGCCCGCGCACGAGACCACCCAGGACAGGGCGCCGCCCCTCCGCACGGGGGGAGGGGCAGCGCCCTGTCGTGGTCGTCGGACCCGCCGAGTCCTGTCGTGGTCGTCGGCCGGCCGAGCCGCAGCGATCAGGCGGCGACCGGGATCCGGTCGTTCGCCACCGACTGCTCCAGCGCCAGCTTCAGCACCTGGCGGACATCGGAGACCGGGTGGACGTCGAGCTTCTCCAGGATCTCCGCGGGCACGTCGTCCAGGTCCGGCTCGTTGCGCTTCGGGATGATCACCGTGGTGATCCCCGCCCGGTGCGCGGCCAGCAGCTTCTGCTTGACGCCGCCGATGGGCAGCACCCGTCCGGTCAGCGACACCTCACCGGTCATGGCCACGTCGGTGCGGACCCGCTGCCCCGACAGGAGCGAGGCCAGTGCCGTCGTCATCGTGACGCCCGCGCTCGGGCCGTCCTTGGGGATACCGCCGGCGGGCACGTGGATGTGCACACCGCGCTCCTTCAGGTCGCCGACCGGCAGCTCCAGTTCCGCGCCGTGCGAGCGCAGGAAGGAGAGCGCGATCTGTGCCGACTCCTTCATGACGTCGCCGAGCTGCCCCGTGAGGGTCAGCCCCGAGCCACCGGTCTCCGGGTCGGCCAGTGATGCCTCGATGAACAGGACGTCACCGCCCGCCCCGGTCACGGCCAGGCCGGTCGCCACACCGGGGACGGCCGTCCGCCGCTCGTCCGGCTCCTGCGCCGACTCGGGCGTGTGGTGCGGCCGCCCGATCAGCGCCCGCAGATCCGCGTCGGAGACAGTGAACGGCAGCTTCTGCCCGCCCAGTTCGTGCCGGGCCGCGATCTTCCGCAGGATGCGGGCGATCGACCGCTCCAGGGTGCGCACGCCCGCCTCGCGGGTGTACTCCCCCGCGAGCTTGCGCAGCGCCGAGTCGTCGAGCGAGACCTCGTCGGTGAGGAGTCCGGCCCGCTCCAGCTGGCGCGGGACCAGGTGGTCACGGGCGATGGTGACCTTCTCGTCCTCGGTGTAGCCGTCCAGCCGGACGAGCTCCATCCGGTCGAGCAGCGGCTCGGGGATCGAGTCCAGGACGTTGGCGGTGGCGAGGAAGACCACGTCGCTCAGGTCCAGTTCGACCTCCAGGTAGTGGTCCCGGAAGGTGTGGTTCTGCGCCGGGTCCAGGACCTCCAGCAGCGCCGCCGCCGGGTCGCCCCGGTAGTCGGAGCCGACCTTGTCGATCTCGTCGAGCAGCACCACCGGGTTCATCGACCCGGCCTCCTTGATCGCCCGGACGATCCGGCCCGGCAGCGCGCCGACGTAGGTGCGCCGGTGACCGCGGATCTCCGCCTCGTCCCGGACGCCACCGAGCGAGACCCGGACGAACTTCCGTCCCATGGCCTTCGCGACGGACTCGCCGAGCGAGGTCTTGCCGACGCCGGGAGGGCCGACGAGCGCCAGCACCGCGCCCCCGCGCCGGCCGCCGACCACGCCGAGACCGCGGTCGGAACGCCGCTTGCGCACCGCCAGGTACTCCGTGATGCGCTCCTTGACGTCGTCGAGGGCCCGAGTGGTCCGCGTCGAGCACCGAGCGGGCGCCCGGGATGTCGTAGACGTCGTCGGTGGTGGTGTTCCACGGCAGTTCGAGCACCGTGTCCAGCCAGGTGCGGATCCAGCTGCCCTCCGGCGAGGCGTCGGAGGAGCGCTCCAGCTTCTCGACCTCCTTGAGGGCCGCCTCGCGGACCTTCTCCGGCAGGTCGGCGGCCTCGACACGGGCGCGGTAGTCCCCCGCCTCGTCCTCCGGCTCACCGTTCAGCTCGGACAGCTCCTTGCGGACCGCGTCCAGCTGCTGGCGGAGCAGGAACTCGCGCTGCGCCTTCTCCATCCCCTCCTGCACGTCCTTGCGGATGGTGTCCGCGACGTCCTGCTCGGCGAGGTGGTCGCGCAGCGTGCTGATGGCGAGCCGCAGCCGCCGCACCGGGTCGCTGGTCTCCAGCAGCTCCACGCGCTGCTCGGTCGTCAGGAACGAGGAGTAGCCGGAGTTGTCCGCGAGCTGCGAGACGTCCTCGATCTGCTGCACCCGGTCCACGACCTGCCAGGCGCCGCGCTTGCGCAGCCAGCTGGTGGCCAGCGCCTTGTACTCCTTGACGAGCTCGGCGACGGCGCCGGGCGCCTCGGTGACCGCCGGCTCCTCGACCTCGGTCGCCTCCACCCACAGCGCGGCACCGGGCCCGGTGGTCCCGGCCCCGATCCGCACCCGGGTCACACCGCGGATGACCGCGCCGGGGTCTCCGTCGGGCAGCCGGCCGACCTGCTCGATCGAGCCGAGCGTGCCGACCGCGGCGTACGTGCCGTCGATCCGCGGAACAAGCAGCACCTGCGGCTTGCTCTTACTTCCTGAGACGTGCGCGGACTGCGCGGCCTCCACGGCCGCGCGTACCTCGGTGTCCGTCAGGTCCAGCGGCACCACCATGCCGGGCAGCACCACAGCGTCGTCCAGTGGCAGCACGGGCAGGGTGAGCGGTCCGGACGGTGCGGATACAGCAGCCATGATCTCTCCCTAAGCAAGCAAGTTGAGCTATGTGGACTCAATGCAGGTGATGCCCCCGGTGTTCCCCAACAGGTGTTCGCTCTGAGCGATCACCTCCGCGGCGCCCGGAAAGGGCGTCGAATGTCCCTTTCAGGCCACGTAGCCGAGCGTGTCGGCCGCCCCGTACGCTGCATGCCAACCGGGACGACCTTGGGGCGGCAATGGACAGCACACAGACGACACCGGGCGCACAGCGCCGGGTGCTGGTGGTGGAGGACGATCCGACGATCGCCGACGCCATCGCGGCCAGGCTGCGCGCCGAGGGGTTCCAGGTACGCACAGCCGGTGACGGGCCCACCGCGGTGGACACCGCGATCGCCTGGCAGCCGGACCTGCTGGTGCTCGACGTCATGCTGCCCGGCTATGACGGACTGGAGGTCTGCCGGCGGGTCCAGGCCCAGCGGCCGGTGCCGGTGCTGATGCTGACCGCGCGGGACGACGAGACCGACATGCTCGTCGGCCTCGGGGTCGGCGCGGACGACTACATGACCAAGCCGTTCTCCATGCGGGAGCTGGCCGCCCGGGTGCACGTGCTGCTGCGCCGCGTGGAGCGCGCGACGATAGCCGCGCACAGCTCGCGCGGCGGCAGTCTGCAACTGGGCGACCTGGAGATCGACAACTCGCAGAGACGGGTCCGGGTGCGCGGCACGGACGTGCACCTGACCCCGACCGAGTTCGACCTCCTGGTGTGCTTGGCCCAGCAGCCGCGCGCCGTCCTCTCCCGCGAGCAGCTGCTGGCCGAGGTCTGGGACTGGGCCGACGCGTCCGGCACCCGCACCGTCGACAGCCACGTCAAGGCGCTGCGCCGCAAGATCGGCGCCGAGCGGATCCGCACGGTGCACGGGGTCGGCTACGCACTGGAGACCCCGGCGCCATGAGGCCCGGAGACCCCGGCCCCATGAGGCTGTGGGCGCGCCTGTGGGCGGCGCTGAGGCCCTACGACCCGCTCCGGTCCATCAAGGCCGCCCTGCAGCTGCTGGTCGTCGTCTCGGTGCTGATCACCACGCTGCTGGTGATCGTCGCGATCCACTCGGCCACCGAGCTGCGGGTGATCACGATCTTCTCGATCATCGCGTGTCTGCTGATCACCCAGTTCGTGGCGCACGGCCTGACGGCGCCGCTGCGGGAGATGACGGCGGTCGCGCGGGCCATGGCCCAGGGCGACTACAGCCGCCGGGTGGCGCGGGTGCGGCGGGACGAGGTCGGCGAGCTGGCGGAGACGTTCAACCGCATGGCGGCCGATCTGGAGGCCGTCGACCAGCACCGCAAGGAGTTGGTGGCGAATGTCTCACATGAGCTCCGGACGCCGATCGCGGCGCTGCGGGCGGTCCTGGAGAACGTCGTCGACGGGGTGTCCGAGGCCGATCCGGAGACGATGCGCACCGCGCTGCAGCAGACCGAGCGGCTGGGCAAGCTGGTCAGCCAGCTGCTGGACCTGTCCCGGCTGGACAGCGGTGCGGTACGGCTGGACGCCAAGCCGTTCGAGGTCTGGCCGTACCTGTCGGCCGTGCTGAAGACGGCCAGCCTGGGCATGGAGGGCGCCGCCCGCGCCTCCTCGCGCAGCCGCCCCCGCGCCGACGTCCACCTGCACCTGGACGTCTCACCGCCGGAGCTGGCCGCGTTCGCGGACGCCGAGCGGCTGCACCAGGTGGTGGCCAACCTCGTCGACAACGCCGTCAAGCACAGCCCGCCCGGCGGCCGGGTCACGGTCCGGGCCCGGCGCGGGGTCGGGCCGGGGAGTCTTGACCTGGACGTGCGGGACGAGGGTCCCGGCATCCCGGAGTCCGAGCGCACCCGGGTCTTCGACCGCTTCAACCGGGGCGCCCACCCGGGAGGCGACGGCGGTACGGGGCTGGGGCTGGCCATCGCCCGCTGGGCGGTCGATCTGCACGGCGGGGACATCGAGGTGGCCGAATCGCCGCGCGGCTGCCGCATCCGCGTCACGCTTCCGGGTTCGGTTCCCGCGCAACGTTGACATAGGCTGGCAATACGGGTGCGGCGGACAGCGGGCCGTACTCGTACGGGGGACTGCCGTCACAACCCCTCAAGAGGGCCCCATTTCCCGCCACGTACAGCGTCGAAACCCCTCTTCCGGTGTGACTTACGCGACGACTGACCCCCGGGCCTGCGCCGAACGGCCAGGTAGGCGTAGCCTTTATTCCCGCTGTCCACCATCTTGTGAAGCGGAAGAGGGCGGTTGCCGCCGTGTCGCCACAGTCCCCCAATAGCTCGACTACCTCGATCGACGCCACCGGGCAGGGCAAGAGCCCTGCCGCGGGCTTCGGCCCCAACGAGTGGCTCGTCGATGAGATCTACCAGCAGTACCTCCAGGACCCGAACTCGGTAGACCGAGCCTGGTGGGACTTCTTCGCCGACTACAAGCCAGGGACGGACACGGGTTCGTCCGTGGCCGCCCCGGCCGCGCCGGCTCCGGCCGCGCAGGCCACGGCTGCCGTACCTGCCCCACAGGCCGCGCCGGCCGCCGCGAAGGCCGCCGCTCCGGCGCCGGCCGCCGCGGCAGCCAAGCCCGCGGCCGCCACCCCGGCTCCGGCCCCGGCCAAGCCGGCCGCCGCTGCCGCGAAGACGGCGGCTCCCGCGAAGGCCGCACCGGCCAAGGCCGCGGAACCGGCCGCGCCCGCGGACGGACCGGAGTACGTCACGCTGCGCGGCCCGTCGGCCGCCGTCGCGAAGAACATGAACGCGAGCCTCGAACTGCCCACGGCGACCAGCGTCCGCGCGGTCCCCGTGAAGCTGCTGTTCGACAACCGCATCGTCATCAACAACCACCTCAAGCGCGCCCGGGGCGGGAAGGTCTCCTTCACGCACCTCATCGGGTACGCGATGGTGCAGGCCCTCAAGGCCATGCCGTCGATGAACCACTCCTTCACGGAGAAGGACGGCAAGCCGACCCTGGTCAAGCCGGCCCACGTCAACCTGGGCCTGGCCATCGACCTGGTGAAGCCGAACGGTGACCGCCAACTGGTCGTCGCGGCCATCAAGAAGGCCGAGACGCTCAACTTCTTCGAGTTCTGGCAGGCGTACGAGGACATCGTCCGCCGCGCCCGCGCGAACAAGCTGACGATGGACGACTTCACCGGCGTCACCGCGTCGCTGACCAACCCCGGCGGCATCGGCACCGTGCACTCCGTGCCGCGCCTGATGCCCGGTCAGGGCCTGATCCTCGGCGTCGGTGCGATGGACTACCCCGCGGAGTTCCAGGGCACGTCGCAGGACACCCTGAACAAGCTGGGCATCTCCAAGGTCATGACGCTGACCAGTACCTACGACCACCGGGTCATCCAGGGTGCGGCGTCCGGCGAGTTCCTGCGGCAGATGAGCCTGCTGCTGCTCGGCGAGAACGGCTTCTTCGACGACATCTTCGAGTCGCTGCGGATCCCGTACGAGCCGGTCCGCTGGCGGACCGACATCGACACCGCGCACGACGACGACGTCACCAAGGCCGCGCGGGTCTTCGAGCTGATCCACTCCTACCGGGTCCGCGGCCACGTCATGGCCGACACCGACCCGCTGGAGTACCGCCAGCGCAAGCACCCCGACCTGGACGTCCTCGAGCACGGCCTCACCCTGTGGGACCTGGAGCGCGAGTTCGCGGTCGGTGGCTTCGCCGGCAAGTCGCTGATGAAGCTCCGCGACATCCTCGGTGTGCTGCGCGACTCGTACTGCCGCACCGTCGGCGTCGAGTTCATGCACATTCAGGACCCGAAGCAGCGCCGGTGGATCCAGGACCGCGTCGAGCGGTCGCACACCAAGCCGGAGCGCGACGAGCAGCTGCGGATCCTGCGCCGGCTGAACGCGGCGGAAGCGTTCGAGACCTTCCTGCAGACCAAGTACGTCGGCCAGAAGCGGTTCTCGCTGGAGGGCGGCGAGTCCGTCATCCCGCTGCTCGACGCCGTCATCGACGCGGCCGCCGAGGCGCGGCTCGACGAGGTCGTCATCGGCATGGCCCACCGCGGCCGGCTCAATGTGCTGGCCAACATCGTCGGCAAGTCGTACGCGCAGATCTTCCGCGAGTTCGAGGGCAACCTCGACCCGAAGTCGATGCACGGCTCCGGCGACGTCAAGTACCACCTGGGCGCCGAGGGCACCTTCACCGGTCTGGACGGCGAGCAGATCACCGTCTCGCTGGCGGCGAACCCCTCGCACCTGGAAGCCGTCGACCCGATCGTCGAGGGCATCGCGCGCGCCAAGCAGGACATCATCAACAAGGCGGGCACCGACTTCACGGTCATGCCGGTCGCGCTGCACGGCGACGCGGCCTTCGCCGGCCAGGGCGTCGTCGCGGAGACGCTGAACATGTCGCAGCTGCGCGGCTACCGCACCGGCGGCACCGTGCACATCGTGATCAACAACCAGGTCGGCTTCACCGCCGCCCCGGCCGCGTCGCGTTCGTCGATGTACTGCACCGACGTCGCCCGCATGATCGAGGCGCCGATCTTCCACGTGAACGGTGACGACCCGGAGGCCGTGGTCCGTGTCGCGCGGCTCGCCTTCGAGTTCCGCCAGACGTTCAACAAGGACGTCGTGATCGACCTGGTCTGCTACCGCCGCCGCGGTCACAACGAGGCCGACAACCCCTCGTTCACGCAGCCCCTGATGTACGACCTCATCGACAAGAAGCGCTCGGTGCGCAAGCTCTACACCGAGTCCCTCATCGGCCGGGGCGACATCACCCTGGAAGAGGCCGAGCAGGCCCTGCAGGATTACCAGGGTCAGCTGGAGAAGGTCTTCACCGAGGTCCGCGAGGCCGCCTCCACGCCCGCCGCCAGCGAGATGCCGGTGCCGACGCAGGAGTTCCCGGTCAAGCTGGACACGGCGATCAGCCAGGAGACCATCAAGCGGATCGCCGCCGCCCAGACCAACATCCCGGACCGGATCACCGTCCACCCGCGCCTGCTGCCGCAGTTGCAGCGCCGCGCGGCCAGCGTCGAGGACGGCACGATCGACTGGGCGATGGGCGAGACCCTCGCCGTCGGCTCGCTGCTCATGGAGGGCACCCCGGTCCGGCTCGCCGGCCAGGACTCCCGCCGTGGCACGTTCGGCCAGCGGCACGCCGTGCTGGTCGACCGGGAGACCGGCGAGGACTACACCCCGCTGCTCTACCTCTCGGACGACCAGGCCCGTTACAACGTCTACGACTCGCTGCTCAGCGAGTACGCGGCGATGGGCTTCGAGTACGGCTACTCGCTGGCCCGGCCCGAGGCGCTGGTGATGTGGGAGGCGCAGTTCGGTGACTTCGTCAACGGCGCGCAGACCGTCGTCGACGAGTTCATCTCCTCCGCCGAGCAGAAGTGGGGCCAGACGTCCGGCGTCACCCTGCTGCTGCCGCACGGCTACGAGGGCCAGGGCCCGGACCACTCCTCGGCCCGCATCGAGCGCTTCCTCGCGATGTGCGCGCAGAACAACATGACGGTCGCCAGCCCCACCACGCCGGCGAACTACTTCCACCTGCTGCGCTGGCAGGTCCACAACCCGCACCACAAGCCGCTCATCGTCTTCACCCCGAAGTCGATGCTGCGCCTGAAGGCCGCGAACTCCCGGTCCGAGGACTTCACCTCGGGCGGGTTCCAGCCGGTCATCGGTGACACGACGGTCAGCCCGTCCGCCGTCCGCAAGGTGGTCTTCTGCTCCGGCAAGGTCTACTACGACCTGATCGCGGCACGTGAGGCCAAGGGCGCGAACGAGGTCGCCATCGTCCGGATCGAGCGGCTCTACCCGCTCCCCGGCAAGGAGATCCAGACCGAGCTGGCGAAGTACACCGGCGCCCAGAAGTACGTGTGGGCGCAGGACGAGCCGGCCAACCAGGGTGCGTGGCCGTTCATCGCCCTGAACCTGATCGACCACCTGGACCTGGTGCTGGGCGCCGCTCCCGACAACGCCGACCGACTGCGCCGGGTGTCCCGCCCGTCGTCCTCGTCGCCGGCCGTCGGCTCCGCCAAGCGCCACCAGGCCGAGCAGGAGGCCCTGGTCAACGAGGTCTTCACGATCTGACCCGGGTAACCCGCGCAAGGGCCGGGCCCGCCACCTGAGTTCAGGTGGCGGGCCCGGCCCTCGTCGTACTGCTCAGTTGACCTGGGGCTCGAAGTCCCAGAAGGGGCGGGTGCGCGAGCGGGCCGAGACGGTGTGGACGTGCTGGGCGCCCAGCGTGGTGACGAGCATCGAGATGGCCTCCTCCTCGACCTTCCCCGCCTCCTGGATCTTGCGCAGCCCCCGCAGGTCCGCGGCGAGCGCGACCCGGGCGGAGAGCGTCAGCGGGTGCTCGGCCCCGAGCGAGGCCGTGGCACGGGCCGCGGTGTCGCGGCTGAGCTCCATGGCCGCCTCGGGGTCGCCGGAGAAGTTCCGGGTCGCCGTGGCGTTCAGCGAGCAGCCCAGGGTCCAGGGATGATCGGGGCCGACGGCCTCGATCATGCCCGCGAGCGCCTCCTCGACCAGCTCCCGCGACTGCTCGCGTTCGCCGGCCGCCCGCAGCACCAGCCCGTTGTTGCCGAGGGTCCCCAACACGTACGGATGGGCGGCGCCGAGCGTGGCGCGGTAACGCTGGGTGACGGCCTCGCCGATGGCCCGCGCCCGGTCCAGGTCGCCGTGTTCGCGTGCCACGCAGGCGTAGCCGGCGGCCACCATCAGCGTCAGCGGCTCCCTTTCGCCGAGTACCCGCTCCACCCGCTCCAGCAGCCGGGCCAGTACCGCCTGGGCGCGGCGGTCTCCTGCCCGGTACTGGCTCATGGCGAGATTGTGCTCGGCGCGCAGCGTCTGGGGATTGTCCGGGCCCATGACATCGCGATGGGTACGGACACTGCGTTCCTGCACGGAGACGGCCTCGTCGTACCGGCCGAGCAGCCGTAGGTCCCACGCGTAGTTGATCTCCGAGGAAAGCGTCCAGTTGTGGCGCGAACGCAGGGCGTCCCGGCGGGTGTCGAGGGTCTGCCGGTCGAACTCGAACGCCTCCCCGTAGCGACCGAGCAGGCGCAGCGAGACCGCCAGGTTGTTGCGGGCGCCGAGCGTGCGGGAGTCGCGGTCGCCGACGAGTTCCAGGTAGCCGTCCAGCACCAGCCGGGAGACTTCGTACGCCTCGTCGTACCGGGCCAGGCCGCGCAGCGAGGCGGCCAGGCCGGTCGCGGCGCGCAGCAGGTCGAGGTCCTGCTGGCCGCGCTCCTCGCGCAGATGATCCACCGCGATCCGCGAGATCGACTCGGCCAGCGCGTAGTCACCGGTCGCATGGAGCAGATTGGCGTAGTGGTAGGTCATGTCCCAGATCCGGGGATGGACCTCGCCGAGCAGTTCCTTCCAGGCGGCGAAGCCGCGTTGAGCCAGCTTCAGCCCGGACTTGTACTCGCCGGAGAGGTACATGTAGCGCAGCGAGTTGAGCACCAGCTGCTGGACCTCGGGGTTGCTGCTCTCCAGCACCCCGGCCGCCTTGAGGTGCGGCGTCAGCTCGGCGTAGCGCGGCCACAGCCGGGTGTCGGTGGGGCGGCCGGGGTCGGCGGCGGCCAGCGCCCGGCGCACGACGCCCGCGTACTCGCGCCGGTCGGCCTCCGGCATGCCGTCGCGCACGGTCTGGTGGACCATCCGGTGCATGTGCAGGATGTCGGAGCCGCCGCCCGGCTCGTCGCCGCCCACGTCGTGGGACTCACGGCGGACCACCGAGTACTGGACGAGCTTGGCGGTGGCGTCGTTCCAGCGCAGCGGGTCGTTCATCAGCCCGACGAGCTGTTCCGGCAGGTCGCGCAGGGGCAGCTCGCGCAGCAGCCGGACGGGGATCGGCCCGGGTGCGAAGAAGACGCAGAGCCGCAGCAGTTCGATCGACGCCGGTTCGGTGTCACGCAGCTGGTTGAGCAGTATCGACCAGGCGGTCTGGAAGGTCATCGGGAAGTCGGCGGCCACCTTGAGACCTGCCTCGGCGGTGGCTCCCCTGGTCAGCAACCCGATGTACTCGTCGACGGACATCGTCGAGTCGCTGAGCCAGCCCGCGGTCTGGTCGAGCAGCAGCGGCAGGTCCTCCAGCGCCTCCGCGAGCCGGCCGGCGTCGCTCACGTCGAGGCGGACGGCCCGGCGGCGGACGAAGGCGACGCTCTCCTCGCGGGTGTAGACCGGGATCTCCATCAGGGCGGTGTTGTGCTCGCCCCAGGCCCGGTTCTGCGAGGTGATCAGGACGTGGCCGGGACCACTGGGCAGCAGGTCCGCGATGTCCCCGACCTGGTCGGCGCCGTCCAGGACGAGCAGCCAGCGCGAGTACGGGGTGCCCCGGCGCAGCGCGTCGAGCACGGCGCGCAGCCGCTCGCCGTACTCCGGCCCGGTGGTGAGGCCGAGGGCCGGGGCGAGTTCGGCCAGCCGCTGGCGCAGGGTACCGCGCTGGTCCGCGGGGACCCACCAGACGGCGTCGTACTCGGAGCCGAAGCGGTAGACGTACTCGGCGGCGATCTGGGTCTTGCCGACGCCGGACATGCCGAGCAGTGTGACGATGGCGGCACCCTGCTCCGCCTGCTGCAGCCGGTGGTAGATGTCACCGAGCAGGTTCTCGCGGCCGGTGAAGCGGATGTTGCGGCGCGGTACACCGCCCCACACGCGGGGCTGGTCGTAGGGGAAGCGCGGGCCCGCGCGGCCCGGTGCGTCCTCCGCCGGCGCGGTGTCGGCGGTGCCGAGCCGGGCCAGCAGACGGCGTTCGGCCTCGTGCGCGCCGATGCCCCACAGCGAGGAGGCGCTGAGGGCGGCGGTCGCGGTGGGCAGCGACGCGTTGGTGACCGAGACCGCGGCGAACCGGTCCGAGTTGGTCGCGACCACGGTCCGCAGGGCCTTGTTCCACTCCTCGTGGGTGCGCGGACCCAGCTGGAAGTACCAGTCGCTGAGGATGATGAGGATGCGTCCCTCGGCGAGCATCAGGTCTTCCAGCGCCTGCTCGATCGTGGTGCCCGGAGGCGGGTCGAAGCGCGCGAACGAGACCCGGTGCCCCTGGCGTTCGAGACGGTCGCCGATCCACGCGGCCCAGGCCCGGTTGAATCCCGCGAAACTGATGGTGACGGGCTGCCTCTCGGCCACTGCCGTCGACTTCCGCACTACGGCCATGCGACCGTCTCCCTCGTGATGCGAACGAACGTACGACCTTGACGGGCCGTTAGTTGCCTCTGCTGGGAACATACACCGGTGGTTCCCCTCCCGACGTGTGCCTCCGCCACATCCTGCGAGCGGTCTCCACATAGGCGCTCGCACGGGCCAAGTGCCCTTGGGGCGGCGGATGATCCTTCAATCGGGTGAGCTGTCGGACCATGGCGTCGACGAACACCCTTCCCTCGCGGGTGAGGCTCTGCGATCCGGCCAGGGCGGGCAGCGCCGCCCCGACCTGTTCACGGCAGCGGGAGTGCTCGGCCCATGCCTTGTCGCGTTCCCCCGCGTCCTTGGCGACGAGGGCGAACAGCTGCCAGTACTCGGCGAGCGCCAGGTGGGAGTACGCGCCCTGCAGCAGCCCGTCGAAGGGCCGGGGATCGGCCCGCCAGGGTGCCCAGTACCGGTGCTGAGGGCCCGCCGTGTGCAGCGGGACGAGGTCGGAGAGGGCGCTGAGCTTGGCATGCTGCAGCTCGTGGACGAGGGTCGCGGCGAGAAAGCCGGGAGTGCGCGGGGTGCTGCTGAGCACCGCGCCGAACGCCTCCCGCCGAGTGCCGCTGCAGTGCGCCGCGCTGCCGCCGTGCGGTGCGGCGCCCGGCGGCGCGGCCAAGGGCACCAGACACTCGAGCAGCCCCTCCACCTCCGCGATCCGCGACTCGCCACCGAGTTGGATCAGCGGCAGGGTGCCGTGCCAGGCGTACCGCCACTGCTCGAGTTCGCCGGCCGAGGGCCGGTCGCCCGGACGCAGCCCGTGCCGCTCCAGACCGCTGTCCGCCGTCCTGAAGGGATCGAGATCGTCGAGCAGGACCTGTCGTGGACCACCGGTGAGCACCCGCAGCGAACGCCAGCGGGTGTCCTCCGATCGCCAGGTTCCGTCGGGGCGCCGGCGGATCACGACCGGTGCGCCGTTCGGCGGGGTGACAATCAACAGGCTTTCGGCGAAACGGAGTTCGACCGATCCGGGCGCCCGGCCGGCCCGTTCGCAGGACATGTCCAACGCGCCCAGCGTGGGCAGGGCGACCAGGCCGTCGCGGTGAGCGAGCCGCAGGGTTCCGCGCAGCCCCGCGCGCACCGCTGCGGCTGCCGCGAGGGCACCGAGGTGGGACAGATCGGCGGAGAGCTCCGGCGCTTCGCCGTCGGTGCCCATGCCGCGCAGGCAGCGCAGGACCCAGGGGCCGACCAGGGGGTAGAAGAGCACGCGCCGGGTGGCGTCCCGGTCGGCCCGGTCCGCGGCCTCCAGCAGCCTCCAGTGCCGACGGAACGGTACTGCCGCGGGAGCGGCTCCCTCCGCGACCGCGTCGGACAGCGCACGGAGCTGGAGCAGCCGCAGCGTGTGCTGGCCGGCGATGAGGACGGCCAGCGCGTCGGGTCCGCCGTGCGTCCTGCCGAGTTCCCGGAGCAGGGCATCCGAGACGCCGCCGGATGCGGTCGGCGTCATGCCGCCGCCTCGGCGAGCCGGCCCGCTACGTGACGGATGAGTCGCTGCAGGTCCGCGCAGTACACCGACGGGTGGCGGAACCCCTCGCCCGCGCGGTACCGGTGGGCGTAGTGTCCGCCGCCGCACACCTGGACCAGCGGACAGCGGCGGCACTGTCCGGCCAACGCGGCGAGGCCGCCCTGGCGCGCGGCGACCCCCGGGTGAGCGAGGGCCTCGTCGAAGGCGTGGCCGAAGACGTCGAGTCCGGTCGCCGCGGCGCCCTCGTAGGCGGACTTGAGGGAGTCCACCTGCTCGATGCTGCCGTCGGTCTCCACCACCACGGCGTCGAACGGCCGCAGCCCCAGCGACTCCGCGCTCGCGGGGGCGCCGAGGAGCAGGGCGACGCACGCCTCGAAGATCCGCACCCGGACCCGGAGGTGGTCGGACCGCCACCACCGGTCGAAGACGGTGCACAGCCAGTCTCCGTACGGGGCCGGCCGCTCGGCGGCCGCGGGCAGCCCGGGCGGCGGCGCGCTCCAGTTGCCGTGCGGAAGAAGGAAGTCCATAGCGGGCGGCGCGAAGTCCAGCAGCGACTCGTAGACCTCGGCGGGGTCGGAGGCGAGGTCGACGACGCACAGCACGCCCGCGTAGCTCTCCCGATGCCGGTCCTCGGCGAGCAGCCGCAGCCCGCGTGCGGCGGCCGGCCATGACGGGCGGCCGGCGTGGTCCACCCGCGCCAGGTTGTGGCCGGGCAGTCCGCCGTCGAGGCTCACGCCGACCCGGATCCGGTGGGCGGCCAGAGTACGCAGCCGGTCCTCGTCGAGCAACGTGCCGTTGGTCTGGACCGTGGCGTGCACCGTGCACCGCGCGGGCACCGCGGCACGCACCCGGTCGACGACGGCACCCAGTACGGCGGCTTCCGCGAGCAGTGGTTCGCCGCCGTGCAGGACGACGGCGATGTCGGCGAGCGCGTGCGTGGCGGCGTGTTCGGCGATCCGTGCGGCGGTCGCGTCGAGCACCTCAGCGGTGGGCGCGGCGGGACGCTGCCGCCAACCGCTGTCCGGTCCCGCGTAGAGATAGCAGTAGCGGCAGGCGAGGTTGCAACGGCCGTTCATCTTGAGGATGAACTGGCGGAAGGGGACAGTGGCGGGGCCGTCCTCGGCGGACCACTCCCGCGGTGTCTCCCGCTCCCCGGGACTCCTCGTCGTCCGCTCCGGCTGCTGCCTCACTGCGTATCCCCTGTCCCCCGGTCCGTCGCGGAGCTTTCCTTCCGGTGCGGAGACACAAACCCCGGCGCGTCGACGTTGTCCGGATAGAAGTCGGATGGGACCGAAACCGAGCGGATCAAAACGCGCTGTCGAATCCCCAGAGCATCTCCGTCGGTTCGCCGAGCCGGGTCCGCAGGCCTTCCAGCATCTCGGACAGCACGGGGTGGTCCAGCTCCCGCAGCGTCTCCAGATCCAGATCCAGCAGATCAGGCAGTCCCGCCGCGCTCTGCGACGTCCCGGCCCCCTTCGGTGCCGCGGGTCCTTCCGCCGTTCCGGTACGCTCCGCGTTCTTATACTGACGCATCGTCACACCACCTTAGTTTCCCCGCAGTTGGGGCCCATCTGGGATGCCCGCCCACCGGGCGGGCAAAACCCCGGCGCGGCGTCCTGACCGCCGCGCCTACCGTCCACCGCCCAGGGCGGCCAGCCGCTCCGCCGTCCAGTCGGCGTCCCGTCCGCCGCCGTCCGGCAACCTGCGCCACTCCTCCAGGGCCGCCCGGTAGGCCTCCCGCGCCGCCCGCGGCCACTGCGCGGACTCGTTGACCTGACCGCGCCAGTGGTGCGCCTCCGCGGCCAGCCGCACCGCCGCCGCCGGGTCGGACAGCCCCTCCTCGGCGAGGCGTGCCGTCTCGGCGGCCCGGCGGAAGGCGTCGGCCGCCTGGTCCCACCGGTCGGAGCCGCCGACGTGCCGGACCTCGCCCAGCGCCAGCCAGGCGCGCGCCCGCTCCAGCGGCGGTCCGCCGTTCCTGGCCGCCAGCCCGAAGATGTGCTCGGCGTCCCGCAGGTCGAGCAGGTCCCGCCGCGTCCGGTACCGCAGCAGCAGCGCCCGGCCCAGCATCATCAGCCGGTGGGTGAGCCGGGAGTGGCCGGCCGGGGAGTGCATCCGGCAGTCCCGCAGCACCCGGATCGCCCGGGAGACGACCGCCGCGCCGCCGGCCAGGCCCGCCCGCCGCAGCAGGACCGCGCCCCACTCCTCCATCAGCTGGCCGTACTCGGGGCGGTCCCGCAGCATCAGCCGGCCCGCCTCCTCGAACCGGTTGGCCGCCTCGTCCAGGTCGGAGGGCGGCCCGCCGGCCTCGTACCGCCGCACCCACAGGCGGGCGGAGCGGACCAGGACCTCGGCCCGCAACGACTGCTCCCTGACGTCTTCCAGGGTCCTCGCCACCAGCCGGCCCGCCTGCTCCAGCCGGTCGCCCGCCAGCAGCAGCGCGTCGGTCAGCAGCAGCTGGACGCGCACCCGGTCCTCGATCGGCGCCTGCCCGGCCTCCATCGAGGCGCGGGCGAACTCCAGCGACTCGGCGGCCTGCCCGGCGTGCACCCGGGACCGTTCCGCGTCATCGGCCGTCCCGGCCAGCATCAGCAGCGCCCGACCACGGGCCAGCGAGAGCCCGGCCGGCTGCGGCACGTCCTCCCCCGCCCAGGGGCGCCCGTCGGAGTACGCCTCCAGCATGCCGATGGTCTCCTCCAGTGGTCCGGTGTCCCCGCTGAGCCGCCACTGCTCCTCCAGCACCTCCGCGCGCTCCAGGGTGATCCGCAGCGTCTCGTCCGGTTCCAGGTCCATGGCGGCGCCGGCCGCCGTGAACTCCCGGTCCGCGCGCCGCAGCAGTTCCAGCGCGCCCTGCCGCTGACCCAGCGCGCGCAGATCGGACGCGGCGGCGTGCAGCACCCTGGCCAGCACCGCGCGGGCCCGCACCGCGCCGGGCGCGGCGGCGGCGGTCTCCGCGGCCTCCTGCGCCTCGCGCAGCAGCTGCGCCCCGCCCTGCAGCCGCCACAGCCGCAGCAGGTCCTGCGCCAGCTCGCTCCACAGCTCGGGATCGGCCTCGGTCGGCAGCCCCGCGGCCGCCGCCCGGCGCAGCAGCTGCACGGCGTCGAGCAGGCTCTGCACCATCCCGTCGGCCTCGAAGCGCGTGACGAGCGCCCGGGCCCGTTCCAGTGCCGCCTCGGAGCGGGGGCCGTCGGCGCCCGCCGTGCCGATCTGCTCGGCGACGTCCGTCAGCGGGATGAACCGTTCCAGCACCTTGGCCGCGACCTGCGCGAAGGGCTGCGCCGCCCGCCGCGCCGAGTCCTCCGTGCCGCCGTCCGGCAGCGGCATCCGCCCGTGGGCGGCTCCCTGGCGGTCGTCCGCCAGTTGGGCGATGGCCAGCGCGGGGAAGTTGGGACCGCCGAGTCCGAAGCGCTGCTCGACGTACTCGGAGCAGTGCTTGAGCACCAGCAGCGCCTCGTCCCGCCCCAGCGGGCCCAGCAGGACGTCCTGGACGCCGTCCGCGAACTCGTACCACTGCGCGGGCGGGCGCGCCGCCGGCACCTCGCCGATGACGGTGCCGTACGGAGGCGTCGTCTCGACGACCGTGCCGTAGGCGGGGGTCTCCGTCCCCGGTCCGTTGGAGCCGCCCGAGCCGGCCCTGCTGAGCAGGCCGCTGAGGAGCACCTCGGAGAGTTCCGCCGGCCCGGAGTCGGGGAGCATCGTCCGTTGCACCAACTGCATGACGGGGAGGTACAGCGGGGCCGCTGCGACGTACACCGCGAGCTGCGCCGCGCCCGGCGAAGCGGCGGAGCGGAAGCGGGCGACCAGTTCCGCGGGCGCCAGCGGCCGGCGCGGCCGGGACGGCGGCGCGGCCGGCTGGTCGGCGCGCACCCAGCCCACCGCGGCCGGCACCGGGCCCGTGCCGGTCCCGGACAGCAGCCGCGCCCACGCCCCCAGCGCGGCGGCGGTCGGTGGCAGCACCGGGATCGGAGCCATGCCGGGACGCTCGGTGACGCCCTCGCCCTCGAAGTGCAGCGCCGCCGACTGCCCGGGGCCCTGCCCGCGCATCAGCAGCCCGTACGAGGTCGGCAGCCGGGTGCGGGACCACAGCCGCTGCGGCAGCGGCTGCAGCACGGCGACCGGCGCGTACCGGGAGAGCCGGTGCAGCAGCCGGTGTGCCTCGCCGCTGCGCCACAGCGGGCCGGCGCAGTCGCTGACGAGCACCGTCACCTGACGGCCCGTCGGGTCGCTGAGCTGGTCGGCGGAGCGCAGCGCGGCGGTGCCCGGCTCGAAGCGCCGGCTCACCGCGGCGCTGCCGTCCGGGGACTGGTGCAGGTACTGCACGTGCACGTCGCGGAAGGCGCCCAACTGGCCGAAGACCTGCTGGAACTCGCCCAGCATGCGCTCCCACACGTACATCGACGAGGAGGCGTCCATCAGCAGCTGCAGCGAGGCGTCGCCGCGCGAGACGCTGCGGAAGACCGGCATCAGCAGCCCGCCGGCGCGTGCGCTGCACTCCGCGGTGGCCGACTCGTCCAGCTCGCTGCGGATCGGCGGGGCGGCGCTGTGGTAGCGCTGCAACGGGCGCAGCGCCCGCTGCAGTTCCAGCAGTCCCGGCAGCGCCGGCGCCTCGGGAACACCGATGGAGATGGCATTGCCCGGCAGGTCGGAGCCCTGTCCGCCGCCCGTACGGTCCCGCTCCGCCGGGTACAGCGCGACACTCCCGCCGAGGGAGCGGCCGCCGGACCGGCCGGATTCCGCCCCCGCGTCGTCGGTGGGCTCCGGCCCGCCGCGGGTCGCCGGCCGCTGCTCCAGGGTGCCGGCCACGTCCTCACCCGTCGCACGGTCCGCCGGGCGCGGGCCGTCGGCCCACTCGCCGGGCTCCGCGCCGGCCCCGGTGGGCCGCGCCCAGCGCGCCAGCCACACGGCGTCGGCGAGCTCGCCCAGGTCCGGGTCGAGGCCCGCCCCGCGCAGCCGCTCGATGACCTCCGCGAGCGGATCACGGCGCGGCCGCGGGCGCGACGAAGCCGGCTCCGGCGGGGGCGGCTGCGCCGGAGGCGGCGGCGACGGTGGCTGCGAGGTCACACCCTCACCTCGGCCTGTCGAGTCGCTGGATGAGCATGTCGGCGAGCCGGTCGCGGGACGGCGGCGCGGCGTGGTGCGTGAGGTAGATCGCGTTCAGCAGCTGGTCGGCGGCGAGGAGTTCGCTGCGCGAGCGCTCCAGGAACCGGGTGATCAGGTCGTCGCCGATCCTGGCCGCCTCGGTTCCCAGGTGCGCCCTGACCACGGTGGCCAGCCGCTTGTGGTCGGGCTGCCCCAGCTCCAGGTGGATGCAGCGGCGCAGCAGCGGCGCCGGGAAGTCCCGTTCGCCGTTACTCGTCAGGACCACGAACGGGAAGGCCCGGCAGCGGACCCGGCCGTCCTCGACCGTCACCTTCGTACTGTCGTCGGTGAGCACCTCGACCCGCGGTTCGCGCTCCGCGAGCCGTTCGAGCTCGGGGATGGCGAACTCGCCCTCCTCCAGCACGTTCAGCAGGTCATTGGGAAGGTCGATATCGCTTTTATCCAATTCGTCCACGAGCAGGACGCGCGGCCGCGCCGTCGGCAGCAGCGCCGTGCCGAGCGGCCCCAGCCGGATGTAGCTGCCGATGCCGCCCGGCGTCTGGGCCCGGCTGCTCGCCGCGATCTGGGTGTCCTGGAGCCGGGCGATGGCGTCATAGCGGTAGAGGCCGTCCTGCAGCGTGGTGCGGCTGACGATGGGCCAGCGAAGCACCCGGCCGAGACCGAGTTCGTACGCGACGGCATGCGCCAGCGTGCTCTTGCCCGTGCCGGGACTGCCGGTGACCAGCAACGGACGGCGCAGGTACAGCGCGGCGTTGACGATCTCCAGCTCCTCCGGACTCGGCCGGTGCAGCTGCGCCATGTGCCGGTACGCGCCGAGGCGGCGGGTCGAGGCGCTGTCCGTGCCGGGGCCGGGCTCCACGAGGGGGCCGCCGTCGAAGTCCCGCCAGGGCGGCGGGTCGGGCAGCGCGCTGATCCCGTCGTGCGGCTCCCCCGCGCCCCGGTAGATGAGCCACTCGTTCTCTTCGATGCCGTCGGACCCGGCAGCGGCGTCGGACCGCGGGTTGATGTCAGGCACTATGTGCTCCTCGTCGCTCGTACGTCGATGGCAGGAGCGCAGACCACGTGTCGACCGTCCCACGGAGTGGGGGCGGAGCATAAGGGGTGTGTTCGGCCGGTCATGGCGTCTCCAGCGGCTGATCGGTGCCGGGCAGCGGTCGGGTGGGGTCGTCGAACAGCAGGATCAGATCTTGCGAGATATAGGCTTCCGGCTCGCGTCGTGCCAGGTCGGCCCGGAGTCTGCGCACCGCCTCCGGAAGCCGGTCCGCCTGCCCCGCGTCCGCGACCGTGCGCTCCACCCCCCGGTGGAAATCGGAGCACACCCGGTCCCGACCAGCGCGTTCACGTCGCCACAGCACCACCCCGTAGCCGGCGCCGGTCACCCTGCGCAGGGCCGCGGGCCCGTCCTCGGCCTCGGAGGCGCGGCACAGGATCGGCACCGAGTACAGCCCGCGGAAGCGCAGTTCGGCGTCGACGGGCACCGGCACCGGCGTCCCCTGGTCGCAGTCCAGGACCACCGGCTCCATCGGTCCCGCCTGCACCCGCTTCCAGCGGGCCCGTCGCAGTGCCGCGTCCTCGCCGACCTCGTCCGGGTCGTAGTCCGGGTCGGCCGGGCGTACGACGACCGGGCGCAGCTCACCCAGCGACGGCCCGTCCGGCCGGGTGCGCCAGGTCTCCACCGGCAGTTCGAGCAGCGCCCTGACCACCGCCACCTGCAGGACCGCGGGGCGGTCCGGCTCGTCGCAGCGCCGGAAGGCCTCGGCGAGCGGCGCGCTCAGCCGCTGCGGCAGCTCGCCCAGCCGCGTGCCGTCGGCGCCCTCGGCCACCGGCCGGACGTCGCCCGCCGCGTCCACGATGGCAATCCGCCAGTCGTAGCTGTCCCGTTCCCAGCCGCGGCGGTCGATCTCCAGCAGCACCGAGGAGGCGGGCGCCGCCTCGCCGGGCGGCGGATCGTCGGGGCCCGCCGCAACCCGTACTCCGGACGGGCCGGGGTCCATCCGGCGGGCGTTGACCCGGGAGAGCCACTCGCGGCCCAGGTCGTTGCGGAAGCCTCGCGACAGGTCCCGCTCCCGCGCGGCGACGGCCGCCGCCCAGTTCCACAGCCTGCGCTCGGCGCCGTGCGCCGCCTCGTACGGCCGCTCCGCCGTCGCCACGCGCACGCAGTAGCGCAGGATCGTCTCCAACTCGCTCTGGCCGCGCCGCAGGTCGTAGAGGAGCCCGAGCCCGTCCCGCCAGGACCGCGGGGCGAGCGGCAGGTTCTCGCAGGGCTGGCCGCGCAGCTCGTCCACGGCCGCCAGCAGGCTCGAGGTGCTGACCGGCGGCGGGAGTTCGGCGAGCAGCCCGAGCAGCTCGGTGCGCATGCCGGGCGACAGGGCGCGCCCGGCGGTGGCTCCCAGCAGGTTGTGGGCGTCGGTCCAGGTGGTGCGGTTGGTGTCGGCGAGCCGGTGGCGGTCGGCGTGGTGCCGGTCGTGGCCGTGGACCACGCGCTGGAAGAGGTCGTCGGACTCGGCCCTGGCCGGCAGCTGCGGGAGCGGCAGTCCGCGCAACTGCAGGACGGAAATGGCCAGTCCGCCGTCCTGGCCGCCGCGGCGGGCCTTGAGCACGCCGATCACCTCGCCGCGCGCGAGGTCGACCACCGGGCCGCCGGAAGCGCCCGACGGGATCTCGTCCTCGTTGCCGAGTCGGAGCTTGCCGTCCCTGCCCAGTTCGCCGCGGATCGTGCACCGGCCGCTGACGTCCTCGACCTCGCCGTCCACCTCCATGCAGCCGAAGAAGGCCACTTCCTTGCGGGTGAACACCTTGGAGGTGCGCTCGGTGAGCCAGACGCACGCGTGCGGCGCCGGGTCCAGCAGCCGGATCAGCGCCAGGTCGGGCGCGGGCCACAGCCCGGAGCCCGGGTTCTCCCGCGGCTCGGCCCACTCGACGCGGCCGCGCACCGTACGCCCGTCGAAGGTGAGACCGACCTCCCGTCCGCCGTCAGCCACCGCGCCTCCCTCGCCCCGGAGCGCCACATGGGCGCAGGTGAGCACCCAGTTGGGGGCGACGAAGAAACCGCTGCCCCACGGGCGGACGGCGACGTCCCCGGCGGACGGACCGCCGGACCCGTCCGGGGCATACCCGGGCGGCGGCGCGTGAACACGCACGGTGGAGGCTCTCACCAGGGGCGCCAGGGTCTCGAAAGGATCCGAGTCCTCGCCCTGTGCGTCCTGTGCGCCCCCATACCCCCCTGTCACGCCGCGTCACCCCCCGTTCGGCCGGCCGTGACGAAAGGCTAGCGGCCTGCGAGGACCCGCGCGAGGGAGTGGGGGAATGCTGCCTATCCTTGCCTGGAATGTCCCACCGTCCCTGTGTCGCGGTGTCCGTGCGCACCGGTGACCACTGCTTGGAGCTATGGAGCATCCCGTGTACTTCACCGATCGCGGTATCGAGGAGCTGGAGAGCCGGCGCGGCGAGGAGGAGGTCTCCTTCGAGTGGCTGGCCTCCCGGCTGCGGGAGTTCGTCGACCTCAACCCCGACTTCGAGATCCCTGTGGAGCGGCTGGCCACCTGGCTGGCCCGGCTGGACGACGAGGACGACGAGGAGTGACTCGCGGGCGGCTCGACACCTCGGAACGGGCCGCTTGACTTCTCCAGTACGCGATATATCGTGTCTATCACTTAGACGCGATATGTTGCGTTGCCTGCCGTACCACCGAGGAGGGGTCGACATGAGCGGCACGTCGGAATGGACCGTCACCGAACCACAGAAGCTCGTCTTCGACGCACCCGTCGACACGGTGCGCGTGCGCATCGTCGGCGGGGCGGTGAACGTCGTCGGTGTCGAGGAGGGGCCGGCCCGGCTGGAGGTCGGCGAGCTCAACGGACCGCCGCTGCTGGTCAGCCTCCACGACGGGGTGCTCACGGTCGGCTACGACGACCTGCCCTGGAAGGGCTTCCTGAAGTGGCTCGGCGGCAAGGGCTGGGAGCGGCACGCGGTCGTCTCCCTCGCCGTCCCGCAGCGCACCCGCGCCGAGGTCGGGGTGGTCGGCGCCAGCGCGGTGATCTCCGGTCTCTCCGAACCCATCCAGGTGCGCGGGGTCAACGGGGACGTCACGCTGGTCGGCGCGGCCGGCGCGGTCAGCGCCAACACCGTCTCGGGCAACGTCGAGGCCCAGGCGGTCTCCGGCGACCTGCAGGTCAGCACCGTCTCCGGCGACCTGACCGTCGTCGAGGGCGGCAGCGCCCGCATCAAGGCGGAATCCGTCAGCGGCAACATGGTGCTCGATCTGGCCCCGGCGGAGACGCCCCCGGGCGCCGACGTCCGCCTGAACACCGTCTCCGGCGAGATCGCCGTCCGCATCCCCGATCCCGCGAACGCCGACGTCGACGCCAACACCGCGAGCGGCGCCGTCTCCTGCGCCTTCGAGGACCTGCGGGTCAGCGGCCAGTGGGGCGCCAAGCGCATCACCGGACGGATCGGCACCGGTGGCGCGCACCTGAAGGCCACCACCGTCTCCGGCGCCATCGCCCTGCTGCGCCGCCCACCTGTCGACGACGAGCCGGTAGGCGCGTCGGCCGACGGGACCCCCTCGTTCCGGAAGGACATCTGACATGGCCCCCGTCTTCGCCCACGGCCGGCTGCGGCTGTACCTCCTCAAGCTCCTGGACGAGGCCCCGCGCCACGGCTACGAAGTCATCCGGCTGCTGGAGGAGCGCTTCCACGGCCTCTACGCCCCCTCCGCCGGCACCGTCTACCCGCGGCTGGCCAAGCTGGAGAAGGAGGGCCTGGTCACCCACAGCACCGAGGGCGGCCGCAAGGTCTACTCCATCTCCGACGGCGGCCGCGCCGAGCTGGCCGCCAGGGCCGACGAGATCGCCGATCTGGAGAACGAGATCCGCGAGTCCGTCTCGACGCTGGCCGCCGAGATCCGCGAGGACGTCCGCGGCGCCGCCGGCGACCTGCGCCGCGAGATCCGGGCCGCGGCGCAGCAGGCCCGCAGCAGCGCTCCCTCGGGCAACGGATCCGGCACCGACTTCCGCGCGATGAAGCAGGAGTGGAAGGACCAGGCCCGTCGCGCCAAGGAGGAGAGCCGCCGCGCCAAGGAGGACGCGCGCACCGCCCGCCTCCAGGCCAAGGAGGCCCAGGAGTTCGCCCGCGTCGAGGTGCAGCGGATCGCCAAGCAGGTCCAGGAGCAGGTGCAGTCCCACGTCCGCGAGGGCGACTGGCAGGGCGGCCTCAAGGAGGGCCTCGCCGAACTCAACCGCGAACTGGGCGCGCTGGGCCGGGCCACCGGCCACGTCTCGGCCTCCTGGCCCGGTCATGCCAGGAAGGAGCCGGGCGCTCCCACCGACGCGGACGCCGAGTCGGCCGAGGTGCCGGCGGACGCACCCGACTGGGCCAGGGAGAACGCGTCCGAGGACGTCGCCGACCCGGGCCGCGAGCTGGAGCGCCTCCTGGACCGCTTTCGCGACGACATCCGTGACGCCGCTCGCGACCGGGGCGTGGACGCCGGTCAGCTGCGCGAGTCGCGGCGCCACCTGTCGACGGCGGCGGCCCGGATCGCCGCCGTGCTGCGCGGTCGCACGGACTGACGCGGGGACGAACGAGCGCGGGGGTGCGGGTTCCGGGGGACGGAACCCGCACCCCCGCCGGCTGCTCAGCCCGTCGTCAGCACGATCTTGCCGAACAGATCGCCGCCCGCCATCTTCTCGAAGCCCTCACGGGCCCGTTCGAGCGGCAGCACCGAGTCGATCACCGGCCGGACTCCGGTGGCCGCGCAGAAGCTGAGCAGATCCTCCAGCTCGTCCTTGGTGCCCATCGTGGAGCCGACGACCTTCAGCTCCAGGAAGAAGATCCGGGTGAGTTCGGCGGCCGGCGGGTTGGAACCGCTCGTGGCGCCCGAGATCACCAGCGTGCCGCCGGGCCGCAGCGACTTCACCGAGTGCGACCAGGTCGCGGCGCCCACCGTCTCGATCACCGCGTCGACCCGCCGCGGCAGCCGTGCGCCCGGCTCGAAGGCCGCCTCCGCGCCCAGCTCCACCGCGCGCTCGCGCTTGGCCTCGTCCCGGCTCGTCGCGAACACCCGCAGCCCCGCGGCCTTCGCCAGCACGATCGCCGCCGTCGCGACGCCGCCGCCCGCGCCCTGCACCAGGATGGAATCGCCCGGCCGCACGCCCGCGTTGGTGAAGAGCATCCGGTACGCGGTCAGCCACGCGGTCGGCAGGCAGGCCGCCTCCTCGAAGGAGAGCTCCGGCGGCTTGCGCAGCACGTTCCAGGCCGGCACCGACACCCGCTCGGCGAACGTCCCCTGGTACCGCTCGGTGAGGATGGAGCGCGGCTCGTCAGGACCGACGCCGTGTCCGGACTGGCCGATGACGGAGTGCAGCACGACCTCGTCGCCGTTCTCGTCGACGCCCGCCGCGTCGCAGCCGAGGATCATCGGCAACCGCTCCTGGCCGAGTCCCACCCCGCGCAGCGACCACAGGTCGTGGTGGTTGAGCGACGCGGCCTTCACCGTGATCGTCGTCCACCCCTCCCGGCGCTCCGGCTCGGGGCGCTCCCCCAGCTCCAGGCCGTTCAGCGGCTGGTCACGGTCGATACGTGCGGCATAGGCAGCGAACATGCAGCAGAAACTATCGGCGCGATCCACGTCCGGTGAAGGGCCCGCCGCACGAAGCGACATACGTCACCCCTGATCCACCGGCCCGGCCCCGCAACCCGGCGGACCTCCCGGCGCACCGACACAGTGACGGGCTGTCCCCCGGACGGGGGCGAGGGTGGGGACGACATGACGCAGGAGGCCGGTGCCGGCCCGCCGTCCGCGCACCGGTGACGGCGGGCCGGCACCCCGTGGGTGCCGGCCCGCCGTCATTCCCTGTTCTGCGACGGTCCGCCCGGAGGCGGTCAGCGGCGGGCGACGCCTTCGGCCCGGGCGGCGGCGGCGACCGCGGCGGTGACGGCCGGGGCGACCCGTGCGTCGAAGGGCGACGGGATGACGTGGTCCGCGCTGAGCTCGTCGGCGATGACGGCGGCCAGCGCCTCGGCGGCGGCGATCTTCATGCCCTCGGTGATGCGCGAAGCGCGCACTTGGAGGGCGCCGGCGAAGATGCCGGGGAACGCCAGGACGTTGTTGATCTGGTTCGGGAAGTCGCTGCGGCCGGTGGCGACGACCGCCGCGTACTTGTGCGCGACGTCCGGGTGGATCTCCGGCGTCGGGTTGGCCATCGCGAAGATGAAGGCGCCCTTGGCCATGGTGGCCACCGCCTCCTCGCGCACGGTCCCGCCGGAGACGCCGATGAAGACGTCGGCCCCCTCCAGGGCGGTCTCCAGCGAACCGGAAAGACCAGCCTTATTGGTGTACGAGGCCAGCTCGCGCTTGACGGAGTTCAGATCGTCACGGCCGGCGTGCACGATCCCCTTGCGGTCGGTGACGGCGACATCGCCGATGCCCGCCTCGACGAGGATCTTGGCGATCGCGACCCCGGCCGCTCCCGCGCCCGAGATCACCGCGCGCAGCTGCCCCAGCGACCGGTCGGTGAGCTTGGCGGCGTTGCGCAGCGCGGCGAGCGTCACGACGGCGGTGCCGTGCTGGTCATCGTGGAAGACCGGGATGTCCAGGCGCTCCTGCAGCCTCCGCTCGATCTCGAAGCAGCGGGGGGCGGAGATGTCCTCCAGGTTGACGCCGCCGAAGGACGGGGCCATCCGCACCACGGTCTCGATGATCTCGTCGACGTCCGTGCAGGCCAGCGCGATGGGGACCGCGTCGACCCCGCCGAACTGCTTGAAGAGGATGGCTTTGCCCTCCATGACCGGCAGGGAGGCCTCCGGGCCGATGTCACCGAGTCCGAGCACCGCGGTGCCGTCCGTGACCACGGCCACGACGTTGGACTTCCAGGTGTAGTCGTTCACCAGATCGGGCTGCTCGGCAATGGCCGTGCAGACCTTCGCGACACCCGGCGTGTAGGCGAGGGACAGATCGTCCGCGTCGCGCACCGGCACGGTCGCGGTCACCTCCATCTTTCCGCCGCGGTGCAGGGCGAAGACCGGATCGATGGGAAATTCATCCGTATCGGTCCGAGGATTGACGATCTCCGCTGCCACAATTGACCCCTTTGTCTGATTTGGTGTCGAGGGTACTACCTCCAGAAACGGAGATAGGCGGGCTCGGCATCGGTACACCCAGGCACTTGAGTGGTCCTGAAGGCACCGGCGCCAGGCATGCCGCACGCATGCCGTGGGCCCCGGGATGAGGGGTAAGGATCCGTTCTACCGGAAGACCGATTCCGCTGACGAGCCCATTCGGTTCCATGAACAGGGAGCGAATCGGATATCACGGCAGACAGCGCGGCAAAAAGCCCGAATAGGGTGAAACCGCGGATACTGTGTGCGACTGGTCGGCGTGGCCCCACCGCGGTCCGGCCTTGGTGTGCCGGCCCGGTGAGAGCCCGGGGATCGCCCGTTATCCGATTTTGACACAACTGGACCACTGTCTGGGTCTGTCCGGATGGCAAGATGCGCACATCACACCGGGTGGCGACACTCGAACAGGGGTCTCCACCCACCGGCTTCCCCACTCCGCCCACATTCCGCAGGAGGAACCAGCAATGACCGCACGCACCACACTTCGCACGACCGCCACCTCTCGGATCACAGCGGTCGGCGCGATCGCGGTCGCGGGCACCCTGCTGCTCAGCGGCTGTGGCGACCAGACCAAGAAGGACAGCGGCCCCGACACCTCGTCGAAGTCGAACAGTGCTCCGCTCTTCAACAAACTGCCCAAGGCGATCCAGGACGCCGGCGTCATCCAGGTCGGCACCGACGCCACGTACGCGCCGATGGAGCTGAAGCAGAGCGGCACCATCGTCGGCGTCGACCCCGACGTGGCCGCCGCGCTCGGCAAGCAGCTCGGCGTGACGTTCAAGTTCACCAGCGGCACCTTCGACGGCCTCCTCGCCGCGATGCAGACCGGCCGCTACAACCTCGTCATGTCCTCCGTGAGCGACACCAAGGCCCGCCAGGAGGGCCTGGACGACAAGGGGCAGAAGACCGGTAAGGGCGTCGACTTCGTCGACTACTTCACCGCGAGCACCGGCATCCTGGTCAAGAAGGGCAACCCGGAGCACATCACCTCCGTGGACGACCTGTGCGGCAAGAAGCTCGCCGTCCAGCGCGGTACGACCTTCGAGGCGGCCGCCAAGGACCTGTCCAAGAAGTGCACGACCGGCGGCAAGTCGGCGCTCTCCATCGAGTCCTTCCCGACCGACGCCGAGGCCCAGACCCGCGTCAAGGCCGGCGGCGCCGTCGCCGACCTCAACGACTCCCCGGTCGCCGCGTACATCGCCAAGACCGCGGGCGGCGGCAACGACTTCGAGTCCGTGGCCAACAAGTCCGACGCCGGGCCGTTCGGCATCGCCGTGGACAAGAGCAACACGCAGCTGCGTGACGCGATCAAGCTGGCGATGGACGCGATCATCGCCGACGGCAGCTACAAGGCAGCCCTCGACAAGTGGGGCGCCGGCGACGGCGCGATCACCAAGGCCGCGATCAACGGCGGATCCTGACCCCACGCGCTTCACTGAAGGGCAGTCACCGTGACTGACAAATTTGAGAAGGAACCCGCCGACACTCCGCCGAGCGGGTCGGCCGGGACCGCCACCGCGGTCCCGGCGGAAGCCATCCGGGCGATCCCCGTACGGCACTACGGGCGCTGGGTGAGCGCTGTCGTGGTCGTGGTCGTGCTGGCCGCGCTCATGTACTCGTTCTCCCAGGGCGACGTGCGCTGGGCGACCGTGCCGGAGAAGCTGTTCGACCACTCCATCCTGACCGGCCTGTGGCACACCATCCTCATCAGCGTCCTGTCGATGCTGATGGGTCTGCTGCTCGGCGTGCTCTTCGCCGTCATGAGGCTCTCCAAGAACCCGGTGACGGGCGGTGTCGCCTGGCTCTACATCTGGTTCTTCCGCGGCACCCCGGTCTATGTGCAGCTGCTCATCTGGTTCAACCTGGCGCTGATCTTCCCGGTCCTGAACCTCGGACCGATCTACAAGAACAACATGGTCGACGTGATGACCCCGTTCGTGGCCGCCCTGCTGGGGCTCGGTCTGAACGAGGGCGCCTACATGGCCGAGATCGTGCGCGCCGGCATCCAGTCGGTCGACGAGGGCCAGACCGAGGCGTCGCACGCGCTGGGCATGAAGCAGGGCCAGACCATGCGCCGTGTGGTGCTGCCGCAGGCGATGCGCGTGATCATCCCGCCGAGCGGCAACGAGTTCATCAACATGCTCAAGACGTCCTCGCTGGTCGTCGCGGTCCAGTACCAGGACCTGCTGCGCAGCGCGCAGGACATCGCCGCGAGCTCCTTCGCGACCATGGAGATGTTCTTCGTCGCGTCCATCTGGTACCTCGCCCTGACCAGCGTGTTCAGCGTCTTCCAGTACTACCTGGAGCGCCGCTTCGCCCGGGGCTCGCTGCGCAGTCTGCCGCTCACCCCGTGGCAGAAGATCAAGGCGAACCTCACCACGTTCCGGCGCCCGGAGGTGACCCGATGACCGCTCAGCCCATGGTCAAGGCCGAGGCCGTCCACAAGTCCTTCGGCCTGGCGCACATCCTCAAGGGGATCGAGCTGGAGGTCGCGCCGCGCGAGGTGTTCTGCCTCGTCGGCCCGTCCGGCTCGGGCAAGTCCACCTTCCTGCGGTGCATCAACCACCTGGAGCAGATCAACGCCGGCCGGCTGTGGGTCGACGGCGAGCTGGTCGGCTACCGGCAGAAGGGCGACAAGCTCTACGAGCTGAAGGACAGCGAGGTCGCGGCCAAGCGGCGGGACATCGGCATGGTGTTCCAGCGCTTCAACCTCTTCCCGCACATGACGGCGATCGAGAACGTCATGGAAGCCCCCATGCAGGTCAAGGGCGAGACGAAGGCGACGGCCCGGGCCCGCGCGGAACGGCTGCTGGACCGGGTCGGCCTCGCCGACAAGGCGGCCAACTACCCGTCGCAGCTGTCCGGCGGGCAGCAGCAGCGAGTGGCCATCGCCCGAGCGCTGGCGATGGAGCCGAAGCTGATGCTCTTCGACGAGCCGACCTCCGCTCTCGACCCGGAGCTCGTCGGCGACGTCCTCGACGTCATGCGCGGTCTCGCCGAGGACGGCATGACGATGATCGTCGTCACCCATGAGATGGGCTTCGCCCGCGAGGTGGGCGACGCGCGTGGTCTTCATGGACGACGGCATCGTCGTCGAGGCGGGGAGTCCCCGTGACGTCCTGAACAACCCGCAGCACGACCGCACCAAGGCGTTCCTGTCCAAGGTGCTGTGACCCGAAGGGACGAGGCCGGACGGCCGGGCGAGGAGCCCGCCCGTCCGGCCTCGGCCTGTCCGGGGCACACACCGGTGGCACCCTCGGCGTACCGTCCTCGCCGGCCGCCGATCCGTAATAGCCTGATAGCCACCTCGGTCATTACTGAGCCAAGAACGCACGGGTAAGGATCACACGTGGAACTGGCCTACTACTCGGAGTACGCCGTGCGCCTGGTGAACAGCGAGGAGCCGGAACGCGGGACGGACGACCTCAGCGGGGTCGACGCCGTCCGGGCGCTCTTCGGCACCAGCACCCAGGCCGCCGCGCGCAGCACCGACGCCGACGTGCCCCGGTTGCGCGCCGTGCGGACCCGGCTGCGGGGGGTCTTCGAGGCCGCCGACGAGGGTGACGAGGTACGCGCCGTGGACCTGCTCAACGCGCTGCTGCTGGAGTTCCCCGTCAGTCCGCAGATCTCCGGGCACGAACACCTCGACGAGACCGGCCGGCCCGACTGGCACATGCACCTCGCCGACCACGCCGCGACCGCCACCGCCGGATACGCCGCCACCGCCTGCATGGGGCTGGCCTTCCAGCTGACCGAACTCGGCGTGGACCGGCTCGGTATCTGCGAGGCCGTCCCCTGCCGCAACGCCTATGTCGACACATCGACCAACCGGTCCCGGCGCTACTGCTCCGACCGCTGCGCGACCCGCGCGAACGTCGCGGCCTACCGCGCCCGCAAGCGTCTGGAGAACGAACGGTCCGCGCTCAGCGGCCGCACGCAGGACGCCGCCCACGACAGCACCCCGGTCACCGACCTCTGAAGCTCCCTCGGCGGCCGGAACCGCACCAGGGCCCGGGCGAGCACCAACTCGTCCGGCACCGTGCCGAACACACTGCTGTCCGCGACCGACCCGAAGGGGTTGTCGGCCAGCACCCACCAGCCGCCCTCGCGGCGCTCGACCGCCCGCTTCACGATGAGCAGATCCTGCTGCAACGGGTGCCGCAGGACCACGACGTCACCCTCTCGGACGTCGGCCGGACCGCTGACGTCCCGCACGAACAGCCGATCGCCCTCGTACAGCGTCGGGACCATCGAAGGACCGGTCACCTCGACCGCGTAGCCCCGCCGGACTCGCCGCTCCCGCATGCTGTACCTCCTCGTCCCTTCCTCCACCGGCCCCAGGGTGACACCAGACTTTTGTCCTAAGCCACCTGGGGCACCCGAGAAAACGACTCTCCTAGGGAGTAATCTCCCACCTGGAAAGACGATCACAAGGAAGGACAGCCATGTTCTCTCGCCTGTTCGCGCCGAAGGTCAAGGTCAGCGCCCACTGCGACCTGCCCTGCGGCGTATACGACCCGGCCCAGGCCCGCATCGAGGCCGAGTCGGTCAAGGCCGTCCAGGAGAAGTACCAGGCCAACGAGGACCCGGACTTCCGGACCCGGGCGATCATCATCAAGGAGCAGCGCGCGGAGCTCGCCAAGCACCACATCTCGGTGCTGTGGAGCGACTACTTCAAGCCGCCGCACTTCGAGAAGTACCCCGAGCTGCACCAGCTCATCAACGACGCCCTCAAGGCGGGAAGTGCCGCCAAGGCGTCGAACGACCCGAAGACGGGTGAGAAGCTCCTCGAGCTGATCGCCCGGATCGACACCATCTTCTGGGAGACCAAGAAGGCCTGAGCTCCACCTGGGCCTTTCGGCCTGTGACAACACCACGGTCACAGACCTGTCGCCCGTACCCGGTCCGCCTCGGCGTACCGGGTACGGGCGTTTCCGCGCTCCGGGACCGGACGTTCAGGAGCGGTCGCTCTCCAGCGCCTGGCGCGTGACCCGCAGCGCGTGGTCGGACTTCTCGTAGGTGCGCTGCGCCACGCAGACGAAGAGGCAGTCGACGACGACGAGTTGGCTGATCCGGCTGGCCATCGCGCCGGGCCGGAAGGTCGTCTCGCGCCCCGCCGACGCCAGCACGAAGTCGGCGAGGCGGGCGGCGGACGACTGCGGGTGGTTGGTGATGACGACGGTGGTCGCGCCCTGGTCGGCGGCCCGGCGCAGCGGCTCCAGGACGTCGCGGCTCTCACCGGAGTGCGACACGGCGAGGAAGACGTCGCCGGGCCCGAGCAGCACCGCGCTGGTCAGCGCGGACTGGGAGTCGCCGTGGGCGTGGCAGGGCCGTCCTATGCGCTGCAGCTTCTGGTGCAGGTCCTGCGCGACCAGCCCGGACGCGCCGACGCCCGCGATGTGCAGCTGGCCGTCGCCGCAGACCGCGAGCGCGGCGCCCAGCAACTGCCCGGGATCGAGCTGGGTCTCGGTCTCCAGGACCGCCTGGGACTCGGTGTGCACCAGCTTGGCCATCACGTCCGCGGGTGAATCCAGGCGGGTGATCCCCGAGGTCAGGGTCGAGCGCGGGGCCTGCCGGGCGGCCGACGCGGCCAGCGCCAGCCGGAGTTCGGGGTAGCCGGAGAAGCCCAGCGCCCTGGCGGTCCTGACGATCGAGGAGTCGCTGGTGCCCGCCAGCGCGCTCAGCTCCGAGATGGTGCTGCGGGCGACCTGGGCGGGATCCTCGACGATCAGCCGGGCTATGCGCGCGGAAGCGGGCGTCAGCGAGGGCAGCAGCCCGCGTACCGTCGCGGCGAGCCCGTCGCCCGGCCCGGGCAGGGGTGGCGGGGAGGCTTGCGGAACTATGGATTCCAGTTCTGGATCCGGGCCGCCGGAGAGGTCTCTGCCGTTCGTGCCGTCCGTCTTCACGTGAGAAGAATGCACCGGGGGCGGCCCTTTTCGGGAGCTTCTTCCCTGCCCCGAGGGACTTCTGAGGCCATTGCGACGGTTTGCGGCCCACGAACCGGCGGCGTCCTGCCTGCGGGGGACAATGCCCTGGTGACCGCCACCGGCCCGCCGCTCGACGCGCTGCGCCCCCGGCTGCCCTCACCGCTGGTCGCGATCGAGGACGGCCGGCTCGCACGGCACGGCGTCCGGCTGCTGCTGAAGCGCGACGACCTGATCCATCCGGACCTGCCGGGCAACAAGTGGCGCAAGCTGCGGCTCAACCTCCAGGCCGCCGCCGACGCCGGCCACGACACCCTGCTGACCTTCGGCGGCGCCTACTCCAACCACCTGCGCGCGACCGCCGCCGCGGGCCGCCTGCTCGGCTTCGCCACCGTCGGCGTCGTACGCGGCGACGAGCTGGCCACGCGCCCACTGAACGCCTCGCTGGCCCGCGCCGCGGCCGACGGCATGCGGCTGGTCTTCGTCGACCGGAGCACGTACCGCCGCAAGGCGGAGCCGGACGTCGTCGAGGCGCTGCGGGAGCGCTTCGGGCGCTGCTACGTGGTGCCGGAGGGCGGCAGCAACGCGCTGGCGGCCCGCGGCTGCGCCGACCTGGGCAGGGAGCTGCGCGGCGCCGCGGACGTCGTCGCGGTGGCCTGCGGCACCGGCGGCACGCTCGCAGGGCTCGCCGCGGGGCTGGAGCCGGGGGCCCAGCGCGCGATCGGCTTCCCGGTACTCAGGGGCGGCTTCCTGGACGCCGCGGTGCGGGGGCTGCAGGAGGACGCGTTCGGCCGCCGGATCGGCGACTGGCGGCTCGACGGGCGCTTCCACCACGGCGGCTACGCCCGCACCACCCCCGAGCTCGACGCCTTCGCCGAGGACTTCGCCGTCCGGCACGGCCTGGCCCCGGACCGCGTCTACGTGGCGAAGATGCTGCACGGCCTGTTCACCCTGGTGGACGAGGGGGCTTTCCCGCCGGGTACCCGCCTCGCGGCCGTCGTGACGGGATGAGGGCACCGACCCCCGAGCGTGATCTCCACCACTCTCGAGCCATCTCCGACCGCGTAACCTTGACGCATGATCCGAGCCGCCACCCCCGCCGACGTCCCGGCGATCCACGCCATGATCCGCGAACTCGCGGAGTACGAAAAGGCGCTGGAGGAAGCCCGCGCGACGCCGGAGCAATTGCACGACGCCCTTTTCGGAGCGCATCCGGCGGTCTACGCCCTGATCGCGGAGGACGGTTCCGCGGCGAATTCGGGGAGTGATTCCGGCAGTGATTCCGGGGACCGCACGGTGGGATTCGCCCTGTGGTTCCGGAACTTCTCCACCTGGACGGGCACCCACGGGGTGTACCTGGAGGACCTGTACGTCAGGCCCGAAGCGCGCGGCGGCGGCCACGGCAAGGCCCTGCTGGCCGAGCTGGCCTCGATCTGCGTCACGCGCGGCTACGAGCGCTTCGAATGGGCAGTACTGGATTGGAACGATCCCGCGATCGGCTTCTACCGCTCCATCGGCGCCTTCGGACAGGACGGCTGGACCGTACAACGACTGACGGGTGAACCCCTGCGCACCCTCGCCGACCTGGCAGTCCACCCGAACGTGGGCAACGATGCGACATCTCTTTCGAATTGAGACCGCACACCCCTAGCCACGTTGTGTACTCATACGCTTACCATGGGTGACAACCGTGGGGTGTCGGGCCAGGACTCACTCATGGCGGCGGCTGTGCTCCGTCCGGGCGACATCAGGGCACAGATCGCGATAGCGTCGCTGGCGAACCAGAGCAATCACTGTGTGCCACCTTGGAGGTGAGGGTGTCCCAGATCGCAGGCGAGCCCGGGACGAAGGACTTCGTTGAGGTCCGGCTGCCCGCGGCGGGGGCCTATCTGTCGGTGCTGCGTACGGCTACGGCCGGTCTAGCGGCACGGCTGGACTTCACCCTCGACGAGATCGAAGACCTGCGCATCGCCGTGGACGAGGCGTGCGCGATCCTGCTGCAGCAGGCCGTTCCCGGCAGCGTATTGAGTTGCGTCTTCCGACTCGTCGGAGACGCGCTGTGGGTGCGCGTTTCGGCACCCACGACCGATGGTCGCGCTCCGGAGCGGGACACCTTCGCCTGGACAGTGCTCTCCGCACTGGCCGGCGAGGTGGATGCCACGGTCGCGGAGGACAAGACCGTCAGCATCAGCCTGCACAAGAAGCGCGGTGCCGGCCCCGGACAGTCGTGAGGTCCCCAGATGCAGGCAGCCCGTAGGCGCGGACCCGAAGCAGGTCAGCGTGTCCCGGTCCCCCGAAGGGCCGGTAACGGTACAACCGTGCACGGAACGGGGAAACGCCATGAGTGCTGATCTATCCCGGGAGGCAGCTCCCGGACCCCCGGCGGACAACGGCATGCCCGCGGTGCGGGGCCGCGCCGCCGTACCCGTCCAGGCGTCGCCCGCCGGGGCGGCCGGGCGGTATGCGGCGCGGCAGCACCCCGGGTCCCGTACTGAGGCAATGGACGCGGCGGAGCAGGCGGATCCCATGGACCAGCAAGAGCAGCACGACCCGCATGACCGGGCCGGCGCCCGAGCGCTCTTCGTGGAGCTGAGCAAGCTCCCGGACGGCTCACCGGAACGCGCCGAGCTGCGCAACCGGCTGGTGCGTATGCACCTGCCGCTGGTGGAGCACCTGGCGCGGCGCTTCCGCAACCGCGGGGAGCCGCTGGACGACCTCACCCAGGTCGCCACCATCGGTCTGATCAAGTCCGTCGACCGCTTCGACGTGGACCGCGGCGTGGAGTTCTCCACGTACGCGACTCCCACGGTCGTCGGTGAGATCAAGCGCCACTTCAGGGACAAGGGCTGGGCCGTCCGCGTCCCCCGCAGGCTCCAGGAGCTGCGGCTGGCCCTCACCACCGCCACCGGAGAGCTCTCGCAGCGCTTCGGCCGGGCACCGACCGTGCACGAACTGGCGGTCCAGCTCAAGATCACGGAGGAGGAGGTGCTGGAGGGCCTCGAATCCGCGAACGCCTACAGCACCCTCTCCCTCGACGTGCCGGACACCGACGACGACTCCCCCGCCGTCGCGGACACCCTCGGGGCCATGGACGAGGCCCTGGAGGGCGTCGAGTACCGGGAATCGCTCAAACCGCTCCTGGAGTCACTTCCGCCCCGGGAGAAGAAGATCCTCATGCTGCGGTTCTTCGGCAACATGACCCAGTCCCAGATCGCCATCGAGGTCGGCATCTCCCAGATGCACGTCTCCCGGCTCCTGGCCCGCACCCTCATGCAGCTCCGCGAGAAGCTCCTCGTCGAGGAGTAGCCGGGGAGTGGCACGGAACCACGGCGGCCGGACGGATCCCTGGATCTGTCCGGCCGCCGTGGTTCCGGGGGGTCACGCCCCGCGGCGGTCCCCGATGCCGAGGGCGGCGGTCGTGGCGGGGTGGACGAGGAGGAACAGTCCGGCCAGCGCGACGACGGCGAGGGCGGCGCCGGCGGCGACGAGCGGCGCCGCGCCGTGCAGGAGCGTCCAGGCCACCGGCAGCGCCAGCAGCTGGATGATCAGCGCCGGTCCCCGGCTCCAGCGCCGGGCGTGCAGCAGCCCGTACGCCGCCGCCAGCGGGATCGCGCCGAGGGCGAGGACGGTGAGCGCACCCACCACGGCGTTGCGGACGTTGTCGGTGTGCCCGGTCAGCGCCAGCACCAGCAGGACGAGCCCGCAGCCCGCCAGGGCGAGCCCTTCGAGGGCCGCGAGGGCCGCGGCGGCGGTCAGCCTGCGCGGTGTGGATGACGGGGTCGGGGGGATCTGGCTCACATCGGCCAGCGTAGCCCGGTGTACTTATGGGTAGGTACGCTTCCCCTCATGCGCGCACTTCTCGTGGTCAACCCTGCTGCCACCACCACCAGCGCGCGGGTACGTGACGTTCTGGCCCACGCCCTCGCCAGCGATCTGAAGCTGGACGTGGCGGCGACGGAGTACCGCGGCCACGCCCGGGACCTCGCCCGGCAGGCGGCCGAGGGCGGCGAGATCGAACTGGTCGTCGCGCTCGGTGGCGACGGCACGGTCAACGAGGTCGTCAACGGGCTCCTGCACAACGGCCCGGATCCCGACGGACTGCCGCAGCTGGCCGTGGTCCCCGGTGGATCGACCAATGTCTTCGCGCGCGCCCTGGGGCTGCCCAACGACGCCGTCGAGGCGACCGGCGCCCTGCTGGACGCCCTGCACGACCAGTCGTCGCGCACGGTCGGCCTGGGACTGGTGAGCGGCACGCCCGGTACGGAGGACGAGGGAGTCCCGTCGCGCTGGTTCACCTTCTGCGCCGGGCTGGGCTTCGACGCCGGCGTGGTCGGCCGGGTCGAACAGCAACGCGACATGGGGAAGCGCTCGACGCACGCGCTGTACATGCGCCAGGTGATGCGCCAGTTCCTGGCGGAGACGCACCGGGGGCCCGGTTCGATCACGCTGGAGCGCCCGGACCAGGACCCGGTGACCGGGCTGGTGCTGTCGATAGTCTGCAACACCGCTCCCTGGACCTACCTGGGCAATCGTCCGGTGTACGCGTCCCCCGAGGCCTCTTTCGACACCGGCCTCGACGTGCTCGGGGTGTCCAAGATGTCCACGACGTCGGCGATGCGTTACGCCGCGCAACTGCTGCGTTCGAGCCCCGATCGAGGCCCGCACGGCAAGCATGTGGCCTCCTTGCACGACCTGACCGACTTCACCTTGCATTCGCAGGCGCCACTCCCCTTCCAGGTGGACGGCGACCACCTGGGGCTGCGTACCAGCGCAACCTTCACAGGCGTACGCCGTGCACTGCGTGTGATTGTGTAAGCGGAAGAGCCCAAAGTCCTTTTACTCGAACGTTTAGGCTGCCCTGCACCCCATGGAAGTACGGCTGTGATGCAGGCGACACCGAGGAATCAAAAAAAACTTTCCTGAAGGGGTTGTATCCGCAGCCCAGGTTTGCGAGTCTCTACATGGCGATCGGGACGGCCAACAACCGGAGTCCCTTGAGAGCCCGAATCCACCACCTCACATCAGCGGGACTGCACCAGGAAACTGGGCGTAGTGCCGTGCCCTGTGAGGGGATTCGTGAAAGCGTTCACATTCACAAGCAACGTGCTTGTCACAAAGGAGTTGGAGCAGCCATGGACTGGCGTCATCGCGCCGTTTGCCGCGAGGAAGACCCGGAACTCTTCTTCCCCATCGGCAACACCGGTCCTGCGCTGCTGCAGATCGAGGAAGCCAAGGCCGTCTGCCGCCGCTGCCCCGTCATGGAGCAGTGCCTGCAGTGGGCGCTGGAGAGCGGCCAGGACGCAGGCGTCTGGGGCGGCCTCAGCGAGGACGAGCGTCGCGCAATGAAGCGCCGCGCCGCCCGCAACAGGGCCCGCAACGCCAGCGTCTGACGCCCGCGCCTTACCCCCGAGCCGCAGCGCGCAGCACCCGAATTCGTACGCGCAGCACACAGCATCCAGTAAGCCCCGACCGCCTGGCGGTCGGGGCTTACTGCTGTTCGCCCCGAGGACCGGGCAGGCGGCCGGGCAGGCGGCCGCACCCCAAACGCTAGGCCGTGTCTGACACATACCGGGCCAGGCGGGATGTGTCAGACACGGCCTAGGCCTCGGCGGGGAGTTCCAGTACGACCCTGGTGCCGCCCTCCGGCGCCGGGACCATGTCGAACGTGCCGGACAGTTCGCCGACCACCAGGGTGCGGACGATCTGCAGCCCCAGGTTTCCGGCCCGCTGCGGGTCGAAGCCCTCCGGCAGGCCGCGGCCGTCGTCCTGGACGGTGATGATCAGCTTGTCGGGGCCGACCGTCGCCCCCACCTCGACCGTGCCGCTCTCCCCCGGGCCGAAGCCGTGCTCCAACGCGTTCTGCAGCAGTTCGGTGAGGACCATCGCCAGCGGGGTGGCGACCTCGGCGGTCAGGATGCCGAAGCGGCCGGTGCGGCGGGCCGTGACCCGGCCGGGTGAGATCTCGGCGACCATCGACAGCACCCGGTCGGCGATGTCGTCGAACTCGACGCGCTCGTCCAGGTTCTGCGAGAGCGTCTCGTGCACGATCGCGATCGAGCCGACCCGGCGGACGGCCTCCTCGAGCGCCTCGCGCGCCTTGTCGGAGTCCATCCGGCGGGCCTGCAGCCGCAGCAGGGCGGCGACGGTCTGCAGGTTGTTCTTCACCCGGTGGTGGATCTCCCGGATGGTGGCGTCCTTGGTCATCAACTCGCGCTCACGGCGCCGCAGCTCGGTGACGTCACGCAGCAGCACCAGGGAGCCGATGTGGGTGCCCTTGGGCCGCAGCGGGATGGTACGCAGCTGGATGACGCCGTCGCCGCCCTCGACCTCGGCCTCACGGGGCGCCCAGCCGCTGGCGAGTTTGACCATCGCCTCGTCCACCGGGCCGCGGGCGGGGGCCAGTTCGGCGGTGGCCTTGCCGAGGTGCAGGCCGACCAGGTCGGCGGCGAGGCCCAGGCGGTGGTACGCGGAGAGCGCGTTGGGGCTGGCGTACTGCACGACACCGTCCGCGTCGAGCCGGATCAGGCCGTCGCCGGCCCGCGGCGCCGCGTCCATGTCGACCTGCTCGGCGGGGAACGGGAAGGATCCGGCGGCGATCATCTGCGCCAGGTCCGAGGCGCTCTGCAGATAGGTCAGTTCGAGGCGGCTGGGGGTGCGGACGGTCAACAGGTTGGTGTTGCGGGCGATGACGCCCAGCACCCGCCCCTCGCGGCGGACCGGGATGGACTCGACCCGCACCGGGACCTCGTCACGCCATTCGGGGTCGCCCTCGCGGACGATCCGGCCCTCGTCGAGCGCCGCGTCCAGCATGGGGCGGCGGCCGCGCGGCACCAGATGGCCGACCATGTCGTCCTGGTACGAGGTCGGCCCGGTGTTCGGCCGCATCTGGGCGACCGAGACGTAGCGTGTGCCGTCCAGGGTGGGCACCCACAGGACGAGGTCGGCGAAGGACAGGTCGGAGAGCAGCTGCCACTCGGAGACCAGCAGGTGGAGCCATTCGAGATCGGAGTCGTCGAGGCCGGTGTGCTGGCGTACGAGGTCGTTCATGGAGGGCACGTCTGCGAGCGTACAGGCCGTTTCGCGCCATCCGCGCCCGGCCTTTTTCCACTGATGCCCGCGATGGCATGGACAAGGGAGAATGGTCTAGTCCACAATGGGACCGAACAGACCTCCATCCTCCCCGCACAGGAGGGTGGATCGAGGCCGGGCGTTCTCTGCCCTGACTACGCCGCGGCCTCACCGGTCGGCTCCTGACGGGCCACGGGGAACCGCACACCCCGCAGGCCACGGTGCCGACAGCAGCTCCGGGCTGCGGTGCTGGAAGGGCTGAGGGTCCCTTCCCGGCGCCGCGGCCCGTGGCGTTTTCCGGCGCTGTTCCCCCTCCCCGTACGCGAAAGGCCCCGTCGCGGCACGGCCTTTTCCGTTCGGTCGGACCCGGGCGGTCAGTGCGTCTCGGTCACCTTGGCGAGGGCGCGCGGGGCGTCCGGGTCCTGGCCGCGGGCGATGGTCACCTCATAGGCCAGCATCTGCAGCGGCAGGATCTCCAGGATCGGCTGCACCTCCTCGGCGACGCCCTTCGTCGGCAGGGCGAAGCCCGCGGAGGCGGCGTCCACCTGCGCCTGGGGGCCGATAACCACCAGGTCCGCGCCCCGGCCGCGCAGCCGGTCCAGGACCGGCTGGAGGGCCTCTCCGCCCTTGCCCTCGGTGACGATGGCGATCACCGGTGAGATGTTGTCGACCATGGCCAGCGGGCCGTGCAGCAGGTCCGCGCCGGAGTACGCGAGGGCCGGGATGTAGCTGGTCTCCATCAGCTTCAGCGCGGCTTCCCTGGCGGTCGGGTAGCCGTACCCGCGGGAGGTGATGACCATGCGCTCCGCGAAGCGGTAGCGGCCGGCCAGCGCCTTGACCTCGGCCCCGCGCGCCAGGATCCCCTGGGCCAGGTCCGGAAGTACGTCGGCGGACTTCCCGTCGCCGCCCCGCAGCCCTTCGACGAACAGGTAGAGGGCCAGCAGCTCCGCGGTGTACGTCTTGGTCGCCGGGAGCGCCTTCTCCGGGCCCGCCAGCACGTCGATGTGGAACTCGGAGACCTCGGCGAGCGGGGAGTCCGCGTTGTTCGTCACCGCGACGGTGATGGCGCCGGCCTCGCGGGCCGCCCGGGTGGAGGCCACCAGGTCGGGCGAGCCGCCGGACTGGCTGACGGTGATCACCAGGCAGTCCGTGAGGTCCGGCTTCGCGCCGTACGCGGTGGTGGTGGACATGGAGGTCAGCCCCGCGGGCTTGCCGAGCAGCACCTCGATCAGGTACTTCGCGTACAGCGCCGCGTTGTCGGACGTACCGCGGGCGGTGAGCAGCACGAAACGCGGGTTCCGCGCCGCGACCTCCGCGGCGACCGAGCGAATCCGGCGCGCCCCCCGCTCCAGGATGCGTCGCAGCACGGCGGGCTGCTCGGCCATCTCGCCGGCCATGATCCGGCCCGGTATCGGTAGCTGCCGGGCCGGCGTCGGGACGGACATGCGGGGGGCCTCCAGGCTGTCGCGAATCTGGTCCGCGCCGGTCAGACCCCGGCTTCCTTGCCGGCGATGACCTCCGCGGCTGCCTGCCCGCACACGCGGGCCGCGCCGTGGGTCGCGATGTGCAGCGCCCCGGACGGCGGCGCCTGGGGCACCCCCATCTCCACCACGACCGTGTCCGGTCGCGAGGCGAGCAGGGCGGCCAGCGCGTCGGCCATCCACGGGTGGCGGTGAACGTCACGGACCACTGCGACGATCCTACGGTCGGACGCGGACTGCAGCACTTTCGCGCACAGGCCCTCCACCCCGCCGACCTCGGTGTCCGCCGCGCGGAAGGTACCGGTCACGGTGCCGGGCAGCAGCCGCTCCAGCTCCGCCGCCACGCCCCAGGGCGTCTCGGTGCCGACCGCGATGTTCGCGACCGGGGTGAAGGCGGCCACGTACGGCGCGGTCGCGATCGGTACGTACTCCTCCGTCCGGGTCACGCGCACGGCCCGGCGGGCCGCGATGAGGCCGACCTCGGGGTCGGGTGCGGTCCCCTCCGCCGCACCCGACCGCTCGGCCGTCCATGCCGCGAGCGAGCGCACCCGGGCGGCGGCGTCGGCGAGCCGCTCCTCGGGCAGATCGCCGTCGCGCACCGCACGCACGATGGCGTCGCGCAGCCGCAGCACGGTCTCCTCGTCGGCGAGACCGCCGCCGACACAGATGGCGTCGGCGCCGGCCAGCAGCGCCATGACGGTGCCGCGCTCGATGCCGTAGGTCGCCGCGATGGCCTGCATCTCGATGCCGTCGGTGACGACGAGGCCGTCGTACCCGAGACCGCCCTCCGCCACGGGCGCGCGCAGCAGCCCGTTGAGCGCGCTGGGGCTGAGCGTGGCGGGCCGGTCGGGGTCGAGGGCCGGCACCAGGATGTGGGCGCTCATCACGGCCTTGGTCCCGGCGGCGACGGCGGCCCGGAAGGGCACCAGTTCACGGTCGTGCAGGATCTCCAGGCCCACCTCGATGTTGGGCATCGCGTGGTGCGAGTCGACGGCCGTGTCGCCGTGGCCGGGGAAGTGCTTGGTGCAGGCCGCCACCCCGGCGGACTGCAGACCGGTGATCCACGCGGCGGTGTTGCGCGCCACCAGGTGCGGGTCGGAGCCGAAGGACCGCACCCCGATCACCGGGTTCCCGGGGTCGGAGTTGACGTCGGCGACCGGCGCCCAGTTGAAGTTGACCCCGCAGCTGCCGAGCCGGCGGCCGAGCTCCGCCGCCACCTCCTGCGTCAGGTCCGCGTCGTCGACCGCGCCGAGCGCGAGGTTGCCGGGGAAGGACGATCCGGTGCGCGCTTCGAGGCGGGTGACGTCACCGCTCTCCTCGTCGGCCGCGACCAGCACGTCCGCCCGTACCGCGCGCAACTGCGCGGTGAGCGCGGACAGCTGCTCGGGGGACTCGATGTTCCGGGCGAACAGCGCCACGGAGCCGAGCCCCTCGGCGAGTCGCAGCAGCAGCCACTCGGGCGCGGTGGTCCCGACGAACCCCGGCTGCAGGACGGCGAGCGCGTCCCGCGTCAGAGTGTCGGGGGCTGAGTCGGTAGAAATGACGGTCATCCCTTCACCGCCCCGGCGGTCAGACCGGAAGCGACCTTGCGCTGGACCATGACGAAGAAGATCACCACGGGCAGGGCCACCAGGATGGAGCCCGCCATCAGCGCGCCGAAGTCGGTGCCGCGCTGGCCGGTGAAGTTCAGCAGCCAAATGCTGAGTGTGTACTTGTCGTTGTCCTGCAGGAGGACATAGGCGAAAAGATATTCGTTCCACGCGGTCATGAGGGCGTAGATGGAGGCGGCGACCAGACCGGGGGCCAGCAGCGGGAAGACCACCCGGCGGAAGGCCGCCATCTGGCTGCAGCCGTCGACCATGGCCGACTCCTCCAGCTCCTTGGGGATGTTGACGATGAATCCGCGCAGCATCCAGACCGAGAAGGGCAGCGTCGTCGCCGCGTACACGACGATGACGCCCCAGTACTGGTTCAGCCCGCCCATGTCGTTGAGCTGGATGTAGATCGGGATCAGCATCGATGTGCCGGGGATCATCTGGATCAGCAGCAGCGTGATCATCAGCCCGCGGCGGCCCCAGAAGTGGAAGCGGCCCAGCGCGTAGGCGGCGAGCAGCCCGACGCCGATGGCGATCACGACGGCGAACACCGAGATGATGACGCTGCTCTTCACGTTGTCCCAGAAGTTGGGCATGTCCATCGCCCGGTGGAACTGGTCGAACGTGATCGAGCTCGGCCAGAGCTTCTGGTGGTAGCTGAGGATCTCGGTACTGGGCCGCAGCGCGGTGATGACCATCCAGTAGACCGGGAAGCCCATGACCACGAAGACGAGCAGGCCGAGGACGTTCCAGCCGGCGCGGTTCTTCTTCTTGCTCTTGTAGGTGACCTTGACGGCGGTAGTCACTCGACCTCTCCGATCTTCATCAGCTGGCGCAGGTAGTAGACGGAGACGCCGGACAGCATCACCACGGTGATGATGGAGATCGCGGCACCCCTGCTGAAGGAGTTGCTGGTGAACGCCTGGGTGAAGGAGTAGAGGCCGAGCAGTTGGTAGTCGGGCTCCGGGTGGTTGTTGCGCATCAGCAGCACCTGGCCGAGCACGCCGAAGTCCCAGATGATCGAGAGCGTCGTGGTCATGACGAAGACCGGCTTGATCACCGGGAAGGTGACGAACCGGAAGATGCCGAAGCCCGTGGCGCCGTCGATCCTGGCCGCCTCCTCCAGCTCCTTGGGCACCTGGGTGAGCGCCGAGTGCAGGCTGATGGCGATGAACGGGATGGCCGCCCAGACCACCAGGGCGGCGATGATCGCCAGTCCCGAGGTGGGGTTGAGGAACCAGTTGTGCCCGGCGTAGTCGACTCCGGGGAGCTTGCTGAGCAGCTCGTTGACCAGCCCGTAGTCCGAGTCGAACATGAACTTGAAGACCGAGGTCGAGACCAGCAGCGGCATCGCCCAGACGGCGACCATCGCGCTGGTGATCATCACCCGGAGCCAGGGCGACACCCGCTGCAGCAGCATCGCGATGAGAAGCCCGAGCAGCATGGTGAAGAAGACGCAGACGACGACGAAGACGGCCGTGCGGATGAACACGTGCCAGAACTCGGAGTCCCCGAGGATCTCCGTGTACTGGTCGAGACCGACCCACGGGGGCGTCGTACCGCCCCAGAGGTTGTTGCGGCGCATGTCCTGGAAGGACAGCACCACGGTGTCGATCAGCGGCCAGCCGAGCACGCCCGCCATGACCAGCAGGGCCGGGGTGATCAGCAGGTACGGCAGGGTTCTGTTCTGCCGGGTGGCCGACCGGCGGCGGGCCCCCCGCCCGGATGCGGGCAGGTCCTGAGCCGGTGGCGGGCTCTTCGCGAGACCTCGCTCCAGCGGCTCGGTGGCATGCGTGTCGGCGGCACTCATCTCGCTGACCTTTCTTCGTCGTCCATGCCGGGTGTGGAGGCGGACGGCCCACACCGTGGACCGTCCGCTCCTCAGGCCGTTCTTCCCCGCCCGCGGGCGGGGCCTGGGATCAGGAGGCGTTGTTGATCAGCGAGTTGATCTTCTCGTCGGCCGCCTTGGTGGCGTCCGCGATGGACTTGCCCTTGATGATGTCGAGCAGCATGTTCTTCAGGATGTTCTGCTTCTCGATGGTGGCCCAGCCCGGAGCGATCGGGGTGAACCAGGCGTCGGGCACCGCGTTGGCGATCGGCGCGGTGGCCGGGTCGGTCTTCAGCGGCTCGAGCTGCTTGGTGTTGTTCGGGAGGATCTTCTTGCTCGCCAGCACGGCTTCGGACTTCTCGCTCGTGAAGGCGGCGATCCACTCCTTGGCGAGGTCCTGGGCCTTGGACTTGCCGACGACGGCGAGGTCCGAGCCACCGATGAACGACGGCAGCGCCTTGCCGTTCGGGCCGGGCATACCGGCCGTCTTGATGACGTCCTTCAGCTTCGGGTTACCGGGCGCCTTGACGTCGACGACGCTGCCGGACTCCCAGCCGTTGCCGTAGATCAGCGCGGTCTTCTCCTGGGCCATGACCGCGGCGTGGTCGGCCTCGTCCTTGGTCTTGTCACCGTGGTTGTACTTGGTGACCAGCTCGATGAAGTGCTTCAGGCCTTCCTGGGCCTCCGGGGAGGACAGGGTGCCGGTCCACTTGCCGCCGTCGTACTTGGCGATCTGGCCGCCGTACGCCTTGACGTAGGACATGGCCGCGTACCAGTACTCGCCCGGCAGGTACAGCGGCGAGTACGCCTTGTCCCCGCCCTTGGCCGCCTGGATCTTGTCCAGGGCCGCCGTCAGGTCGGCCTCGGTCTTCGGCAGGTCGGCCGAACCGGTGGCGCTCTTGAAGACGTCGGTGTTGTAGATCGCCACGCGGGCACCCGCGTAGTAGGGCACGCAGTAGAGCTTGCCCTGGTACGAGCAGGTGTCCTCGAGACCCTTGATCCACGTGGCCGAGTTCTCGAACTTGGTCTTGTCGACCTCGGCGAGGGCACCGTTGAGGATGTAGGTCATGGTCTCGGTGTTGCCGAGTTCGACGACGTCCGGGGCGCTGGAGCCGGAGAGCGCGGCGTCCAGCTTCTGGACCTTGTCGCTCCACTGCTGGTACTGCACCTTCACGGTGACGTTCGGGTACTTCGCCTTGAACTCGTCGTTGACGCTCTTGACCAGCTCCGGCCAGGTGCTCTGGGCGTCACTCATGAGCCAGACGGTCACGGTGTCCTTGCGGTCCGCGGGCTTCGCGGACGCGTCGTCCTTCTTGTCGCTGCCACAGGCCGCGACGCCAGCGATCATGGTCGCGACACCGATTGCCGCGATGAGCTTGCGCTTCATGCCACCCTCCTCAGGATGCCCGAAACCACCCCCCACGGCCCGAAAGTCGGCTGCCGCGAGACGCGACAATTGCCGCGTCCTGCTTGTGGGTCTGGGATTGGTCTTTAATGGTTTAGACCAGTGAGCGCAGCTTGGCCTAGACCTTTAGGGGTGTCAAGGGTGTATAAGAAGCGCTGTCAGGTCTGTTATCGGACCGACACCTGAGGGGGACGTCACCTGCCATCGCCTCCCTGCACCACAGCAGCCCGTGCCACCATGTGAGCCGCGATAGACGGAGGAGCCGGTGACGGCAGCACGACAGCAGTCGGGAGTAGACGTCATGGACAGCGACGGGGGCGGCGGCACGCCGGCATCGGACGTGCCGGAGACCGCGGGCGCCGCCGGGCGCACCGCGCGTGTGCCCAAGTACTACCGCCTCAAGCGGCATCTGCTGGACATCACGCAGACGATGCCGCCCGGCACACCGGTCCCGCCCGAGCGCACGCTCGCGGCGGAGTTCGACACCTCCCGCACCACCGTGCGGCAGGCCCTGCAGGAACTGGTCGTCGAGGGGCGGCTCGAACGCATCCAGGGCAAGGGCACCTTCGTCGCCAAGCCGAAGGTCTCCCAGGCACTGCAGCTCACCTCATACACGGAGGACATGCGCGCCCAGGGCCTGGAGCCCACGTCGCAGCTCCTGGACATCGGCTACATCACCGCGGACGACCGGCTCGCCGGCCTCCTCGACATGAAGACCGGCGGCCGGGTCCTGCGCATCGAGCGGCTGCGCCTCGCCAACAGCGAACCGATGGCGATCGAGATCACCCATCTGTCGGCGAAGCGCTTCCCCGCGCTGCGCCGGAGCCTCGCCAAGTACACCTCGCTGTACACGGCGCTGGCGGAGGTCTACGACGTGCGGCTGGCCGAGGCCGAGGAGACCATCGAGACCTCACTGGCCACCCCCCGTGAGGCGGGCCTGCTGGGCACGGACGTCGGCCTGCCGATGCTGATGCTGTCCCGGCACTCCATCGACACCACGGGCGAACCGGTCGAATGGGTGCGTTCCGTCTACCGCGGCGACCGGTACAAGTTCGTCGCCAGGCTCAGCCGCCCGACCGACTGACCGCGGCCGGTCCCGGGCTGGTTCCGGGCCGGCCCCGGGCCGATCCCGGGGCAGGTCACGGGCCGAAAACCGCTCCGATCCACCCGATTCCCCCCTCGTCAGGGATCGAGTCCGTACCGATATGCGGACCCCTAGTGACGTGTGGCGGAGTGCTGCCCTAGATTTCCTGCGCATTACGCAGCAGATTCGCGCGGATTCGCTCTAGGGGACGGAGCCGAACAGATGTCAGCACCACCGGAAACACCGCCTACGCCCAACCGGACACCGGTCGTCACACCCTCGCGTGTGGTGGCCGGGGTATGCCTGGCCATCCCGCTGGTCGCGATGTTGTGGGTCAGCTCCTACGCGCGTCTGACGCCGGAGTTCATCGGCATCCCGTTCTTCTACTGGTACCAGATGGCCTGGGTCTTCATCTCGGCCGGGCTGACCACGATCGCCTACCTCCTGGTCCGCCGTGAGGAACGCGCACGCAAGGGGGTCTCGTCATGACCGGTGGCGTTAACGGTGTGGCGCTCGGCGTCTTCATCTTCTTCTTCGTGGCGGTCACCGCCATGGGCTTCCTGGCGGCCCGCTGGCGGCGCGCGGAGAACTCCCTGAGCCTCGACGAATGGGGCTTGGGCGGCCGGAGCTTCGGCACCTGGATCACCTGGTTCCTGCTCGGCGGCGACCTCTACACCGCGTACACCTTCGTCGCCGTACCGGCGGCGATCTACGCGGCGGGCGCGGCCGGCTTCTTCGCGGTGCCGTACACGATCATCACGTACCCGCTGGTCTTCCTCTTCCTGCCGCGGCTCTGGTCGATCTCGCACAAGCACGGCTACGTCACGTCCTCGGACTTCATCCGCGGCCGCTTCGGCTCCAAGGGCCTGTCGCTGGCGATGGCCGTCACCGGCATCCTCGCCACGATGCCGTACATCGCCCTGCAACTCGTCGGGATCCAGGCGGTCCTCGATGTCATGGGCGTGGGCGGCGGCGAGAACTCCAGCTGGTTCATGAAGGACCTGCCGCTGCTGATCGCGTTCGGGGTCCTCGCGGCGTACACGTACTCCTCGGGGCTGCGCGCGCCCGCGATGATCGCGTTCGTGAAGGACGCGCTGATCTACATCGTCATCGCGGTGGCGATCATCTACATCCCGTACAAGCTGGGCGGCTTCGACGACATCTTCGACAAGGCGGGCAAGGCGTACGCCACCGTCAACCCGGTGACCGGCAAGCCCCGCGGCTCGCTGGTCTCCGGGCCGCAGGCGCAGTGGGCGTACGCGACGCTGGCGCTCGGCTCGGCCATGGCGCTGTTCCTGTACCCGCACTCGGTGACCGCGGTGCTCTCCGGCAAGAGCCGCAACGTCATCCGCCGCAACACCACCATCCTGCCGCTGTACTCCCTGATGCTGGGCCTGCTCGCCATGCTCGGCTTCATGGCGCTGGCGGCGGGCGTCGGGGTCGGGGTGAAGGGGTACAACCCGCAGACGGCGATCCCGCAGCTGTTCGAGGACATGTTCCCGGACTGGTTCGCCGGGGTGGCGTTCGCCGCGATCGGCATCGGCGCGCTGGTGCCCGCGGCCATCATGTCGATCGCCGCGGCGAACCTGTTCACCCGCAACATCTACAAGGACTTCATCAAGCCCGACGCGACGCCCGCGCAGGAGACCAAGGTCTCCAAGCTGGTGTCGCTGCTGGTGAAGGTGGGCGCCCTGATCTTCGTCCTCACCATGGACAAGACGGTCGCGATCAACTTCCAGCTGCTGGGCGGCATCTGGATCCTGCAGACCGTCCCCGCCATCGTCGGCGGCCTGTTCACCCGGTGGTTCCACCGCTGGGCGCTGCTCGGCGGCTGGGCCGTGGGCATGGCCTACGGGACCTGGAAGGCGTACGTGCAGCACACTCCGGCGCAGGCGCACTTCGCCGGGAACGCGGACCTGATCCCGTACATCGGTGAGAAGGGTTACATCGGCCTCACCGCCTTCGTGCTCAACGTCGTCATAGCGGTCGTCCTCACCTTCGTCCTCAAGGCGTTCAAGGTGCCGGAGGGCGTCGACGAGACGTCCCCCGCCGACTACACGGCCGACTCCGGTGAGCCCGGCGTCCAGGAGGAACTGCCGCTGGCGACCGTCTGAGGCCCGCCGTCCGGGGACCCGGTGTCACGCGCTCCGCGCGGGCACCGGGTCCCGGAACGTCCGGCGGTACGACTGCGGTGTGGTGCCCACCCACTGGACGAAGTGGTGGCGCAGGGTCGCCGCGCTGCCGAAGCCCGCGCGGGCGGCGATCGCGTCCATCGTCTCGTCCGTGCCCTCCAGCAGCTCACGTGCCAGCAGCACCCGCTGCCCCAGCAGCCAGCGGTACGGGGTGGTGCCCGTCTCCTGCTGGAAGCGGCGCGCGAAGGTGCGCGGCGACATGTGGGCGCGGGTCGCCAGCTCCTCGACGGTGACCTCGCGGTCCAGATGGCGCTCCATCCAGGTGAGCACCGCGCCCACCGTGTCGCACTGGCCGCGCGGCAGCGGCCGGTCCACGTACTGCGCCTGGCCGCCCTCCCGGTGCGGCGGCACCACCATGCGCCGGGCGATGCCGTTCGCGACCGCGCTGCCCTGCTCCTGGCGGACCAGGTGCAGGCAGGCGTCGATGCCCGCCGCCGTGCCGGCGGACGTGATCACCGGGCCGTCGTCCACGTACAGCACGTCCGCCTCGACCCGTGCGAGCGGGAAGCGGCGCTCCAGCGCCTCGGTGTGTCGCCAGTGCGTGGTGCAGCTGCGCCCGTCCAGCAGCCCGGCCGCGCCCAGCACGAACGCCCCCGAACACACGCTGAGCACCCGGCCGCCGCGCTCCACCGCGCCGCGCAGCGCGCGCAGCAGCTCCGGCGGGTACTCCGCCCGCTCGGGGAAGTCGCACCCGGCCGGAACGGCGATGAGGTCCGCCTCCTCCAGCCGGTCGATGCCGTGGGGCGTCGTGACGTCCATGCCGTTGTGCAGGTGGACGGGGGACGCGCCGACACCGACGACGGCGAAGTCGTAGACGGGCAGCCCCTGCTCACTGCGGTCGATGCCGAAGACCTCGCAGACGACGCCCAGTTCGAAGGCGTGCCCGCCGTCCATCAGAACCACTGCCACGTTTTCCAGCATGGCTCCAGCATCTCACCCGGACATCCCACTTGGCAGGAATTTGCGGTAGCGCGTCAGTCCTGCCACTCCCGATCCGGAGCGCTCCAGCCGAAAATAGATGCATGAACACATTCCTCGGCTTCCTGGCCGCCACCGCCCTGATCCTCCTGGTCGCCCTCCCCGCCCTGCTCGGCTTCCGCGTGGAGCTGCGCATCTCCCGTCAGATTCGTGCCGCCCGGGCCGCCGAGCGGCGTCACGAGGAGCGGTCCGCGGCGGCCCGCCCCGGGGGCAACCCCGCCCGGAGGGTGGGGGAGGAACTCACCCGCGGCTCCTTCAGCCCGGTCGTCTGATCCCGACCGAGCCGCTCCCCGCGGGCCCGCGGGGGCCATGCGGCAGACTACGGGGATGGACATCATCATCCGCCCCGCGCGGGCGGACGAGCTCGAAGAGGCGGGCCGCATCACCGCCGACGCCTTCATCGCCGACGGCCACACCTCGCCGGACGGCGCCTACGCCCCGAGGCTGCGGGACGCCCGCGCCCGCTCGGTGGCGGCGGAGGTGCTCGTCGCGGTCGACGCCGCGGACGACACGCTGCTCGGCTGCGTGACGTTCGCTCCCCCCGGCAGCCCCTGGGGCGACATAGCCCGGGACGGCGAGGCGGAGTTCCGGATGCTCGGTGTCGACCCCGCCGCGCGCGGCCGCGGCGCCGGTGAGGCACTCGTCCTGGCGTGCGTGGAACGGGCCCGCGCCCTGGGGGTCCGGCAACTGGTGATGTCCACCCAGCAGTCGATGAGCGAGGCCCACCGCATCTACGAACGGCTCGGCTTCCGGCGTACCCCGGACCGCGACTGGTCGCCCGTCCCGGACGTCGACCTCTTCACGTACGCCCTGCCGCTGTAGCCGCGCACGTCCTGCTCCGTAGCCGCGCACGCCCTGATCCGTAGCCCTTCACGCCCTCCCCTCGCGGCGCCTCGAACCGGTCGCGCACGCCCTCCCCTTGGTGCGCATACCGTCCACCGCGCAACACACCAGACACAACATCTGGGGTTAACGCTGCGGGGCGCCACTAGATGTATGCTCAGGGCCGCTGTCCACGCAGGGGAAGCCGGTGAGAATCCGGCACTGCCCCGCAACGGTGAGCGGTCGTGCCTGCGCACGCCCGCACAGTCCGGCCACCTGCCGACGGCGCACCCGGTCCTGCCTTCCGGGTGCAGTGTTGTCCGGGCCTCGCGGGTTGGGCCGGCGGACGCGACATGGCACACCCCTGCCCTGATGCGGTGTGCCCGAACGCGCCTGCTCCTCCCCCCGCGACGCCGTCGCCGTTCGAGGGAGAGAGCACCCAACGTGACCATCGCGCCCGCAGCCCCCGCCGCAGCAGGAACCATCCTGCTGCACACCCTGACGGAACTGACCGTCGACCTCCCCGACACCGACCCCGGCCGGGTCGCCGCCGCGGCGCTCCGCGGCCGCAACGCCGGATCGGACGAGGCCGAACTGCGGGCGCTGGCCACCGAGGCCGCCGCCGGGCTGATCTCCGAGGACCCCCAGTACAGCCGGCTCGCGGCCAGGCTGCTGGCCCGCGCCGTCGCCGACGAGGCGGCCGGCCAGGGCGCCGTCTCCTTCTCCGCCTCCATCGCCGTCGGACACCGCGAGGGCCTGATCGCCGACGCCACGGCCGAGTTCGTCCTGCTGCACGCCGCCCGCCTGGACGCGATGATCGACGACACCGCCGACGACCGCCTGGAGTACTTCGGCCTGCGCACCCTGCACAGCCGCTACCTGCTCCGGCACCCGATCACCCGTCAGGTCATCGAGACCCCGCAGCACTTCCTGCTGCGCGTCGCCTGCGGCCTGGCCGCGGACCACTCGGTGCGCGCCCTGGTCGAGGTCGGCGAGCTCTACGCGCTGACCAGCACGCTCTCTTACCTCCCCAGCTCCCCCACGCTCTTCAACTCCGGCACCCGGCACCCGCAGATGTCCTCGTGCTACCTGCTGGACTCCCCGCTCGACGAGCTGGACTCGATCTACGACCGCTACCACCAGGTCGCCCGGCTGTCCAAGCACGCCGGTGGCATCGGCATCCCGTTCAGCCGGATCCGCTCCCGCGGCTCGCTGATCCGCGGCACCAACGGGCACTCCAACGGCATCGTCCCGTTCCTGCGCACCCTCGACGCCTCCGTCGCCGCCGTCAACCAGGGGGGCCGGCGCAAGGGCGCCGCCGCCGTCTACCTGGAGACGTGGCACGCCGACATCGAGGAGTTCCTGGAGCTGCGCGACAACACCGGCGAGGAGGCCCGGCGCACGCACAACCTCAACCTCGCGCACTGGATCCCCGACGAGTTCATGCGCCGGGTGGACGCCGACACCGACTGGTCGCTGTTCTCCCCCGCCGACGTGCCCGAGCTCGTCGACCTGTGGGGCGGCGACTTCGACGCCGCCTACCGCAAGGCCGAGGACGCCGGCCTGGCCATCAAGACCATCCCGGCCCGCCAGCTCTACGCCCGGATGATGCGCACCCTCGCGCAGACCGGCAACGGCTGGCTGAACTTCAAGGACTCCGCCAACCGCACCGCCAACCAGACGGCGCTGCCCGGCAACGTCGTCCACTCCTCGAACCTGTGCACGGAGATCCTGGAGGTCTCCGACGACGGCGAGACCGCCGTCTGCAACCTCGGCTCGGTCAACCTCTCCGCCCACCTGGGCCGTGACGGTGCAATGGACTGGGAGAAGCTCGACGCGACGGTCCGCACCGCCGTCACCTTCCTCGACCGCGTGGTGGACATCAACTTCTACCCGACCGAGCAGGCCGGCTCGTCGAACTCCCGCTGGCGGCCGGTGGGCCTGGGCCTGATGGGTCTGCAGGACGTGTTCTTCCAGCTGCGGCTGCCCTTCGACTCCGCCGAGGCGCGGACCCTGTCCACCCGGATCTCCGAGCGGATCATGCTCGCCGCGTACGAGGCGTCCGCCACCCTCGCCGAGCGGCATGGCCCGCACCCGGCCTGGGAGCAGACCCGCACCGCCCAGGGCGTGCTGCACCCCGATCACTACGACACCGCCGACTCGCTCTGGCCCGAGCGCTGGGACGCGCTGCGCGCCCGGATCGCGAAGACCGGCATGCGCAACTCGCTGCTGCTGGCCATCGCGCCCACCGCGACGATCGCCTCGATCGCGGGCGTCTACGAGTGCATCGAGCCGCAGGTCTCCAACCTCTTCAAGCGCGAGACGCTGTCGGGTGAGTTCCTCCAGGTCAACTCCTACCTGGTGAACGAGCTCAAGGAGCTCGGCGTCTGGGACGCGCAGTCCCGTGAGGCGCTGCGCGAGTCCAACGGCTCCGTCGAGGGCTTCACCTGGATCCCGGCCGAGGTGCGCGCCCTGTACCGCACCGCGTGGGAGCTGCCGCAGCGCGCCCTGATCGACATGGCCGCGGCGCGCACCCCGTACCTGGACCAGAGCCAGTCGCTGAACCTCTTCATGGCCTCGCCGACCATCGGCAAGCTCAGCTCGATGTACGCGTACGCCTGGAAGCAGGGCCTGAAGACCACGTACTACCTGCGGTCCCGCCCCGCCACCCGGATCGCCCGCGCCGCCGCGGCGGCCCCGGCGGCACCGGTGGCCGCACCCATCCCCCTCCAGCAGACGACCGACGACGACGCCGTCGCCTGCTCCCTGGAAAACCCCGAGTCCTGCGAGGCCTGCCAGTAATGCCGACCACTCCCCACACGACGACGCACGAGAAGCACCTGCTGGACCCGGGCTTCGAGCTGACCCTGCGCCCCATGCGGTACCCGGAGTTCTACGAGCGCTACCACAACGCGATCAAGAACACCTGGTCCGTCGAGGAGGTCGACCTCCACTCCGACGTCGCCGACCTCGCCAAGCTCTCCCCCGGCGAGCAGCACATGATCGGCCGCCTCGTCGCGTTCTTCGCGACCGGCGACTCGATCGTCTCCAACAACCTCGTGCTCACGCTCTACAAGCACATCAACTCGCCCGAGGCGCGGCTCTACCTGTCCCGCCAGCTCTTCGAGGAGGCCGTGCACGTCCAGTTCTATCTGACGCTGCTCGACACGTACCTCCCCGACCCGGATGACCGGGCCGCCGCGTTCGACGCGGTCGAGAGCATCCCGTCGATCCGCGAGAAGGCGCAGTTCTGCTTCAAGTGGATGGACTCGGTCGAGAAGATCGACCGGCTGGAGTCGAAGGCCGACCGCCGCCGCTTCCTGCTCAACCTCATCTGCTTCGCGGCGTGCATCGAGGGGCTGTTCTTCTACGGCGCCTTCGCCTACGTCTACTGGTTCCGCTCGCGGGGCCTGCTGCACGGCCTGGCGACCGGCACCAACTGGGTCTTCCGGGACGAGACCGGCCACATGGACGCCGCGTTCGCGTTCGTCGACACCGTCCGCGAGGAGGAGCCGGACCTCTTCGACGCGGACCTCGACCAGCAGATCACCGACATGATCCGCGAGGCGGTCGAGGCGGAACTGCAGTTCGGCCGCGACCTCTGCGGCGACGGCCTGCCGGGCATGAACACCGAGTCGATGCGCGAGTACCTCCAGTGCGTCGCCGACCAGCGCCTCGCCCGGCTCGGCATCAAGCCGGTCTACGGCTCGGAGAACCCCTTCTCCTTCATGGAGCTCCAGGGCGTCCAGGAGCTGACCAACTTCTTCGAACGCCGCGCCTCCGCCTACCAGGTGGCGGTAGAGGGCACGGTCGCCTTCGACGACGACTTCTAGTGCTCTGGCCGGAAGGGTTTGCCTGGTTCGCGGCGTCCGGCGCGGTGCGTCGCACGGCGGAGGATCGTCCTCGTACCGGGCGTACTCGGACGACTCCGACAACGCGGTGAAGTGCCGTGCCGGGCGTCGCGAACCGGTGAACCTTTCCGGCCAGAGCACCAGGCACCACCCCTGGCAACGCGTAAGGGCCCCGCTCCATGAGCGGGGCCCTTACGCGTGGTGGTGCCGGCGACGGTCAGTCGTTGGGGACCGTCTCGAACTTCGGGGTGGCCTCTTCCATCTGGCGCAGCACGTCCTTGCGGTCGCGCTTGGAGAGGCGGTCGATGTAGAGGCGGCCGTAGAGGTGGTCGGTCTCGTGCTGGAGGCAGCGGGCGAAGTAGCCGGTGCCCTCCAGGGCGATGGGGTTGCCCTCCAGGTCCTGGCCGCGGACGATCGCGTAGTCCGGGCGGGCCAGCTCCATGTAGGCGCCGGGCACCGAGAGGCAGCCCTCATTGGAGTCGTCGAGCACGCGCCGGTCGGCGGGGATCTCGTCCAGGACGGGGTTGCAGACGGCGCCGGTGTGGCGCACGCCGTCGTCGTCCGGGCAGTCGTAGACGAAGACCTTGAGGTCGACACCGATCTGATTGGCGGCGAGGCCTACACCCTCGGCGGCCTTCTGGCTCGCGAACATGTCGTCCACGAGGGCGGCCAGCGCGTCGTCGAACTCCGTGACGTCGCGGCACTCCTTGTGGAGCACCGGGTTGCCCACGACGGTGATCGGGCGGGCCGTCCCGCGCTCGCGGTACGCCAGCTCGCGCGCCTCGGCGTCCGTGGTGTCGTCGAAGAACTCGGACGCCTCATCGTGCACGTGCGCGTGCCGGTCCTGCTGCTTCTCGGTTTCCTGCTGCGACATGTTCCGCCGTACGCCTTCCCAATTCCGTCATAGACCCGTCAAGCGTACGGGGCCGCGCAAGGTCAGCAGACCTCCTCCAGGTCCCGCCAGTCCCGGGTGTCAGGGCTGTCGGCGATCCAGCTGTCGAGGAGGCCGCGGACGAGGGCGGCGGGCGCCGCTATGCCGCACTCTCGTTCGGGGACCCACAAGGTGCCCGCGCTGTGGTGGCTGAGGTGGCCCGGATGGCCGGGTTCCCCGTGGTCATGGGGGTCGCGCGAGGTCGCGGAGCCGTCGTCGGTGGGCATCCGGCTCTCCGAGCAGGTACGGCACAGCAGCCGCACGGACGACGACCAGTCCTCGGCGGCGAAGCCCGCGTCGGCGGCCAGTCGCTCCAGGGCGTCCCGGTCGGCCGCGGTGGCGGCCTCCAGCAGGACCAGCCACGTCGGCACCGGTGAGGGCGCCCACAGCTCGATCTCGTCGAAGACGGGGTACACGGACTTCGCGGAGCCCTCCGCGGTGGCGCGCTCGCCGTGCGGGACGCCGTCGTGCAGCACGACCTCGCCCCAGCGGCGGCCCGAGGACGGCAGCGGGATGCTCAGGACCTCGATGCGTGCCGGGTCCAGCCGGCGGCCCCAGACGACCTCGGCCTCGCCCTCCGGGGACAGCCGGACGGCGGCGCTGCCCAGCGCCAGCCGGACGGCCTCCTCGGACGCGCTCTCCGCGGAGCCGGACGGCAGCCGCAGCCCGTACGCCTGCCAGGAGCGGCGGGCCAGCGGCCAGTCCTGCAGGGCGGTGGCCGCGATGCCGAGGTTCCACCAGTCCGGGGCGCCGCCGTCGCGGTCCAGCAGGGCCACGGCGCGCAGCCCGGCCGTGCGGGCCTGCTCCCAGTCATGGCGGAACTTGTGCAGCAGGGCGAGGTTGTACCAGGACTCCGAGAGCCACGGTTCCATGTCGGCGGCACGCGTGAGCAGCGCTCCCGCGTCCTCGTAGCGCCCGTCGCCGATGAGCGAGAAGGCGCGGTCGGTGGCCTGCCGCCACGTAGGGGAGGGCCGGTGCCGCACTCTGCCGAAGATCCTCACGATTTCCGCCTGCCTGCTCAGCCGATCACGGCCAGGACGTCGCCTTTCCGCACCACGTCCCCCTCGGACACCTTCAGCCCGGTGACGATTCCCGGCATCTCGGTGAGTACCGGGATTTCCCGCTCCACGGTCTCCAGCATGACGACGCTCCCGTTCCCCCGCAGGTTGTCTGCCCGGTCAGTGACAACCTTCCACATTTCGGTTCCGGTCTCAGTCTGGATTCCGGTCCTCACCACTCCTCCTTGCCATCCCCAGCCGCATCCAACCATGCCGGTCGCGGGCGCCGCTCATTACCGTCCGGTTCCCGGCAGGAGCCCGGTCCGCTCCGCCGCGGGCGAGAACGCGGGTCAGCGCGTCCACGACGGCCGGATCGTAGTCCCTGGCGGTGGAGAGCCGCAGCCGCTCCACGGCCGCCAGGCGGCGCTCCAGGGCCTCCGTCCCGCCGGTGAGGTCCTCGTACGCGTTGACGGCGCGGACGATACGGCCCGCGAGGGGCTGTTCGCGGTAGGGCTCGGCCTGGCGCTCGACGATCACCGCCACCTCGGCGGGGACGCCGGTCTGCCGGACCACGACGCCGCCCAGCGCCGCGATACGGCGCTGCTCCTCCGGTTCGAGCGGTTCGGTGGCGCCCCCGGGAACGGGGTCGACGAGGGAGAGCTGGCCGATGTCGTGCATGAGGGCGGCGTACTCCAGAAGCAGCAGCTCACGCTGCGCCATCCCCAGCTCCCGGCCGACCTCCCGGCCGAGGGCGGTCACCCGGCGGGCGTGGCCCGCGGGCGTGTAGCCGGCGACCTCGGTGGCGCGGGCGAGGGAGGCGATGGTCTGCCGGTAGGTGGCCCGGATCGCGGCGTGCCGGCGGAACGACGCCTGGGTGAGGAGCAGCGGGAGGCTGAAGACGGGCAGCGCCCAGAGCCCGGCGACACCGACCGCCAGGGCCATCACGACCCCGCCGGCGCAGACGGCGGAGCCGATGGTGGCCAGCGCCCGCAGCTCGTCGCGCAGCACCGGCGCGAAGGGGTGGCCGCTCCTGGCGACGGCGAGGGCGGTGGCCAGGACGGCGTCGCACAGGGCGGTGAGCGCGAGCAGCGCGAACAGGAACAGCGCGTACAGCGGTCCCGGGTGGAGGAACCGCAGCATTCCGGAGTTGTAGAGCGGCTGGAAGCACGTGGCGGCGAAGGCGACGGCGAGGACGCGGCGGGCGGCGTTGTCGAGGGAGCCCGCGTAGGTGGTGTCCACGGTGCCCGGAGTGGTTGTACGGGGTCCGGGCAGCGCGCGGGCGAGCCGGCCGAGCAGGGCGGCCGCCACGACGACGGCGACCACCTGCGGCACACCGTGGGTGGTCCGGCTGCCGTCCGCCTCGCCGAGCAGCGCGTACGCCAGTGCCCCCGCGGTGGCCAGCGGCGCCGCCTCGCGGTCGCCGGGCAGCGGGATCCGGGTCGCCTCCCCTACCGCGACCAGCGCGCCGAAGGCGGCGGCGGTCGCGGGCTCGGCGACGCCGGCCCAGGCCGTCCAGCCGATCGCCACGACGGTGAGCAGCGCGGTGGCCGCGTAGGCGGCCCCTACGAAGGGGGGCGTACGGGGACCGGTCGCACCCCGTCCGGGGGACCATCGGGGTGGCAGGGTGGCGGGATCGTCGCGGGGCGCCGTCATGGCCGGCGGTCCGGCGCGGGGGCGGTGGCGGCGCGGCCCCCGGAGCGCGGCGGCGGCAGGCCGGGCCCGTCAGGGGTGGACGGGTCAGGGACGTCGGCCGTCGCGGCGGGGGTCCAGACGTGCCGGTCGAGCGCGCGGACGAGACCGGTGACCATGACCGGGTCGAAGTGCGTACCGGCGCAGCGGCGGAGTTCGTCCAGCGCCTCCCCGACGCTCCTGGCCCGGCGGTAGCTGCGGGTGGAGGTCATCGCGTCGAAGGCGTCCGCGACGGCGACGACGCGGGCGAACTCGGGGATCTCGTCGCCGGTGAGCCCGAAGGGGTAACCGGCGCCGTCCATCCGTTCGTGGTGGTGCAGGATCGCGGCTCGGGCCTCGCCGAGGAACGCGATGCCGCGCACCACCTCGTGGCCGTACTCCGGGTGCAGTTCGATCACCCGGCGCTCGTCCGGGGTCAGCGGCCCGTTCTTGCGCAGCAGCCGGGTGGGCACACCGATCTTCCCGATGTCGTGCAGGATCCCGGCGAAGCGCAACGCGTCCACCCGGTCCTCGGCCATGCCGAGCTCGCGGGCGATGAACACCGAGGCGCGGCCGACGCGCTCGCTGTGGCCGCGCGTGTAGCGGTCCTTGATCTCGACGGCCTGCACGAGGGCCCTGACGGTGGCCCGGTGCGCGGTGTGTTCACGGTGGACCTGCGCGAAGACCCACCAGGCGATGTACATGGGGAGCAGCACCAGGATCGCGGCGAAGGCCCCGTACGAGCCGCGCCACAGCGCCGCCATCATCAGCCCGACCATCCCGTAGGTCAGGTGCGGGGCGATCGAGCCCAGCAGCGGGGTGCCCCAGGCGGCGCGCGGCGGGCAGCGCTCGGCGGTGACCAGGACACCGCCGACGAGCGTGGTGGCCACCACGCAGAAGGTGAGCGCGGCAGCGGCGGCCGGGAGCAGCAGATACGGGAAGTCGAGGTCGCGCAGGGCGCGTTCGCCGTCCAGCAGGCGCTGCGCGTGCCCCGCCGCGAAGGTGGCGACGCCGAGCTGGCCCGCTCGCCAGCAGCGCCGCAGCCATCGCGGGCTCTGCCCGACCCGGCCGGCCAGCGACCCCGGTAGGGCGACGAGCGCGGCGGCGGACGGCGGCAGCATCAGTGCCGCGGCGAGCAGGACGGGGTAGAACGAGCCGGTACCTGCGGGCGCCTCGCCTCCGGGCCCCCGGCCCGCGGACCACGGGCCTCCCCGCCCCACGGGCAGTAAGCCCAGCTCGCAGACCGCGTAGAGGACGGCGAGGACGGCGACCGTCGCCCAGGGCGTGCGGCCGTCGAGGGCCGGGGCCGCGCACAAGGCCGCGGCGAGCAGGACCACCGCGATGTAGCCGCGGGCGGCCGGCGGCAGCGTCCGCAGGCTCACCGCGATCCTCGACCGCAGGCGGCCCGCGCCGATCGCCGAGCGGCCCGCCAGGAGCCTCGAACCCAGCACCCTGCCTCCCAGTGCCTGCGACGGGGCGCGGCTCAGCCCCCGATGAGTCCTCGGAGGATAGGGCCGCGCCCGTCGGGCGGGAGACCGATGTGCGGTATAGGCGGAATGGCGCCGTCGTCAGTCACCCCTACGGGTGAGCTTCGGCTCCGCTCCCGGCGATGATCTCGGGCGCCTGTTCCGGCACCGGCGCGATCTCGCCGGAACGGATCAGCTCGATCCGCATCATGACCTTCGACCTGAGGTCGGTGGGAACGTCGTCATGGCCGCAGCAGCGTTTGACGAGCTTCTTCACCGCCTGTTCGAGGCCGTACTTCTCCAAGCAGGGGTGGCACTCGTCGAAGTGCTCCCTGAACTTGGCGCAGGCGTCGTCGGACATCTCCTCGTCGAGGTACTCGTAGAGGTGGTCGAGTACCTCGGAGCAGTCCGTCTCATGTGCGTTGCCGCAGCTCATGTCCCTGAGCCCTTCTCGTCTCCCGCGCCGGCCGGGACGAGCCCGCGCTCACGGGCGTAGTCCTCGAGCATCGAGCGCAGCTGGCGCCGCCCGCGGTGCAGTCGGGACATCACCGTGCCGATGGGTGTCCCCATGATGTCGGCGATCTCCTTGTACGCAAAGCCCTCGACATCCGCGAGATAGACCGCGATGCGGAACTCCTCGGGGATCGCCTGCAGCGCCGACTTCACGTCGGAGTCGGGCAGGTGGTCGAGCGCCTGGGACTCGGCGGAACGCAGGCCGGTCGACATGTGCGACTCGGCGCGTGCGAGCTGCCAGTCCTCGATCTCCTCCGACCCGCTGCGCAGCGGCTCGCGCTGCTTCTTGCGGTAGGAGTTGATGAAGCTGTTGGTGAGGATGCGGTAGAGCCACGCCTTGAGGTTCGTGCCCTCGCGGAACTGGTGGAAGGACGCGTACGCCTTCGCGTACGTCTCCTGCACCAGGTCCTCGGCGTCCGCGGGGTTGCGGGTCATCCGCAGCGCGGCCGAGTACATCTGGTCGAGGAACGTGAGGGCGTCGCGCTCGAAACGCTCGTTGCGCTCCGCGGAGCTCTCCTGTGCTTCCTCGCCGGCCGTGCCCGCAGCACCCGCTGTGCCGTCGTCGGTGCCGGTGACCGGAACCACCTCCTCCAAAACGGTCACGGGGCCGAAGCCGGACCCGCTCGGTTCGGAGGATATCCCGCTGGAGATCGGCGTGCCGGGCGTGCCGGTCCTGCCGCCTGTCGCAGGCCACTGGGCCCAGTCCAGGTACGGTGCCTTCGCCTTCGCGTTCGCACGTGGCTGGCATGCGGCTGAAACCATGCGGCGGCCTTCCTCACTCTGCGTTTTCGTACCGGTGATCCGGACAACGCACACGTCCCACCTGTCATTCCCGCCGGTCCCGCGGCCTCGTGCGAACAGACGTGTGACCGAGTCCGGACAGCCAGCCGCCGACACCGTCCGTGATCACGCCCAGTGCGTCCTCCTGGGAGAGGTCGGCTTTTTTGGGCACCGCGAAGCCGTGGTCGGCGTACGGCACCGCCACGATCTCCGTCCCGGCGGGGAACTCCTCCGGCGGTCCGAAAGGATCCCGGCCGCCCTGCACCACCAGGGTGGGAACGCCGGCCCCCAGCAGCTCGGCGGCCCGCGACTTCTCCGGCCGGCCCGGCGGGTGCAGCGGGAACGACAGCGCCAGCACGGCCACCGCACCCAGCTCCACGGCCGTACGGCAGGCGACCCGGGCCCCGGCGCTGCGGCCGCCGGCGATCACCGGCAGACCGGGCTCCGCCAGGACGGGCCACAGCGCGCGCCACGCCACGTCCAGCGTCTTGGGCGCGGGCGCCAGCTTCTTCCCCGCCACCCGCCACGGCTGCTCCACGAGCGCCACGGTCACGCCCAGGGCGGGCAGCGCGGCGCCCAGCGCGACCAGGTCGCGCGCCTCGATGCCGCCGCCGGCGCCGTGTCCCAGCGCGAGGACCGCCCGCGCGTCGCGTCCGCCGTCATGCCAGGTCACGCGGGCCTCGCCCGCCGGTGTGTCGATCACCCGCCCCATCCTGCCGGTCCCGGCCGGGAAGTCCCGGTCGGACGTCCCGGTCGGAATGTCCCGGTCGGACGTCCCGGTCAGACGTCCCGGTCAGACGTCCCGGTCAGACGTCCCGGTCAGAAAAGGGTCTCCTCCTCGGGAGCGGCGAGCGCGTCGGTGAGCTGCGGCCCGTTGTTCCTGACGTTGCTGACCTCCGTGGACACCGGGTACACCCGCATCGCGCCGGCCGGCGGCGGCACGAGCAGGGCGCGCACCTCGTCGGGGTCGGTGGTGGCCGGACGCAGCCAGGCGTCCCAGCGGTCCGGCGTCAGTACCAGCGGCATCCGGGGGTGGATGTCGGCCAAGCTGGCCGGGCCCTCGCCGGCGAATCCGGCGGGCGGGGTCCGCTCCGCCTCCGTCGTGATGACGGTGCAGGTGGACCACCAGGCCTGCGGATGGTCGTCGGGCAGCGTCCGGTCCCGCCAGAACTCGTACAGCCCGGCCATCGCCATCACCGAGCCGTCCGCGGGGGTCACGAAGTAGGGCTGCTTACGCGCCCGCTTCTTCTTCCCCCGCTCCTCCAGCTCCCGCTCCTCCCTCGCGGTGACCCACTCGTAGTACCCGTCGGCGGGTATGAGGCAGCGGCGGGCACTGAAGGGGCGGCGGAAGGACGGCTTCTCATGCACCGTCTCCGCCCGCGCGTTGATCATCTTCACGCCGACGTCCGGTGTCTTCGCCCAGGAGGGCACCAGCCCCCAGCGCAGCCTCCGCAGCCGGCGCACCGGCTCCGGGCTCTGCGCGCCCTTCACCGGGCGCTCCAGCACGACGTACACCGAGGCGGTCGGCGCCACGTTCCAGCTCGGCGCCAACTCCTCCTCCGGAGACTGCTGTTGAACCTCGAAGAGAGCCGCCAGATCCCCGGGTTGCCGGCTCGCCGCATATCGACCGCACATGAGTGCCAGACTGCCACGGCACTCAGACACCGCACCGCTCGTTGCAGGGGAACGATGGATATCAAGAGCTTCACGGAACTATGGGACCGCGTGGTCGGCACGCAGCCAGATCCGTCGGCCTGGCTGGTCGGCGGTACGGCGCTGATAGCCCTGGCCGCCGTGCTGCCCGACGGCGTCTGGCGGCTGAGCCGCAACGCAATCACGATCGCGCACGAGGGCGGCCACGGCCTGCTCGCCCTGCTGACCGGCCGCAGCCTGGAGGGCATCAGGCTGCACTCCGACACCTCGGGCCTCACCGTCTCGCGCGGCAAGCCCTCGGGGCTGGGCATGGTGCTGACGGCCGCCGCCGGGTACACCGCGCCGCCGCTGCTGGGCCTGGCCGGGGCCGCGCTGCTGGCCGCCGGGCACATCACGGCACTCTTGTGGGGGGCCACCGCGCTGCTGCTGGCGATGCTGGTCATGATCCGCAACGCGTACGGGGCGCTCACGGTCCTCATCACCGGCGCCGCGTTCCTGCTGGTCTCCTGGCTGACCGGACCGCAGGTCCAGGCGGCCTTCGCCTACCTCGTGGTGTGGTTCCTGCTGCTCGGCGGCTCGCGTCCGGTCTTCGAACTGCAGCGCACCCGCAGACGCGAACGGTCGAACACCTCGGACGCGGACCAACTGGGCCGGCTGACCCACACCCCGGTGGGCCTGTGGCTGCTGCTGTTCTACGCGACGGCCGTCTGCGCGCTCGTCGGCGGGGGGCGCTGGCTCCTCGGCCTGTGAGCCCCCAGGGCCGCTGTCGGGCTCCGGTACGCCTCTTTCGGGTCCCCACCCGGCTGCCGCACCCGGGGCGGGGAAGCCGCCAGCCACTAGGCTTGGCTCCCATGACCGACAGTTCCCCGCACACCGCCCTCTGGCCCGCCCCCGTCGCCCCCGGCCCCGTCGACGCGACGGTCACTGTGCCCGGATCAAAATCGGTCACCAACCGCGCGCTGGTGCTCGCCGCGCACGCCTCCGAGCCCGGCTGGATCCGGCGCCCGCTGCGCAGCCGCGACACCGTGCTGATGGCGGACGCGCTGCGCGCCATGGGCGTGCAGATCGACGAGCAGGTGAACACCGTCGGCGGCGGCGAGGTCTGGCGGGTCATCCCGGCCGGCCTGCGCGGCCCGGCACGGGTCGACGTCGGCAACGCGGGCACCGTCATGCGCTTCCTGCCGCCGGTCGCGACGCTGGCCGACGGCCCGGTCCGCTTCGAGGGCGACCCGCGCGCGTACGAGCGCCCGCTGCAGGGCGTGATCGACGCGCTGCGCACGCTGGGGGCCCGGATCGACGACGAGGGACGCGGCGCCATGCCGCTGACCGTGCAGGGCGCCGGCTCGCTGTCCGGCGGGACGGTGACGATCGACGCCTCGTCGTCCTCGCAGTTCGTGAGCGCGCTGCTGCTGTCCGGGCCGCGCTTCAACCAGGGCCTCGAACTGCGGCACACCGGCCGCGCGCTCCCCTCCCTCCCCCACATCCGCATGACGATCGACATGCTGCGGCTCGCGGGCGGGAAGGTGGACTCCCCGCAGGACGGCGGCGAGCCGAATGTGTGGCGCGTCGCACCGAGCGCGCTGCTCGGCCGGGACCTGACGATCGAACCGGACCTTTCGAACGCGGCGCCGTTCCTCGCGGCGGCGCTGGTCACCGGCGGCCGGGTCACCGTGCCGGACTGGCCGGAGCGGACCACCCAACCGGGCGAAGCGCTGCGGGAGCTCTTCACCCGCATGGGCGGTGTCTGCGAGCTGACCGAGCTGGGCCTGACGTTCACCGGCACCGGCCGGATCCTGGGGATCACCGCGGACCTGCACGAGGTCGGCGAGCTGACACCCGTCATCGCGGCGGTCGCCGCACTGGCCGAGTCCGAGTCCGTGCTGTCCGGGGTCGCGCACCTGCGGCTGCACGAGACGGACCGCCTCGCCGCGCTCGTCACCGAGATCAACGGGCTGGGCGGCGACGCCACCGAGACCGAGGACGGCCTGCGGATCCGGCCCCGCACGCTGCACGGCGGGGTCTTCCACACCTACGAGGACCACCGGCTGGCGACGGCGGCGGCCGTGCTCGGCCTGGCCGTCCCCGGCGTGCAGGTGGAGAACGTCGCCACGACCGCGAAGACCCTCCCGGAGTTCCCGGAGCTGTGGACCGAGATGCTCGGGGCCTCCTCCGTCACGGCGGGGCGGGGCTGACCACGCCATGCGCCGCTACGGAAAGAACCCGGACGAGGACGACATCCGGGTCCGCCCGAACACCAAGGGCAACCGCCCCCGCACCAATATCCGGCCCAAGCACGAGGACGCGGCCGAGGGCATGGTCCTCACCGTGGACCGCGGCCGGCTGCACGTACTGATCGGCGAGCGCACCATCGTCGCGATGAAGGCCCGTGAGCTGGGTCGCAAGAGCGCCGTGGTGGGCGACCGGGTCGCGGTCGTCGGCGACCTGTCGGGCGACAAGGACACCCTGGCGCGGATCGTGCGGGTCGAGCCGCGCAAGTCCGTACTACGCCGCACCGCCGACGACGACGATCCGTACGAGCGCGTGGTCGTCGCCAACGCCGACCAGCTCGCGATCGTCACCGCGCTGGCCGACCCCGAGCCGCGCCCCCGCATGATCGACCGCTGTCTGGTGGCGGCGTACGACGCGGGTCTGGAGCCGCTGCTCGTGCTGACCAAGTCCGATCTGGCCTCGCCGGACAAGCTGTTGGAGACCTACGCCACGCTGGGCGTGTCCTACGTGGTCACCAACCGGGACAACTTCCTGACCGGAGGGGTGGACGCGGTCCGCGAGCGCCTCAAGGGCCGCATCACCGCGTTCGTCGGGCACAGCGGCGTCGGGAAGACGACCCTGGTGAACGCGCTCGTCGAACGGCAGCGCGCCACCGGCATCGTCAACGCCGTCACCGGCCGCGGCCGGCACACCACCACGTCGGCGCTGGCCCTCCCGCTGCCGGGCGACGACGGCTGGGTCGTGGACACCCCGGGCGTGCGCTCCTTCGGCCTGCACCACATCGACCCGTCGCGCGTCATCCTGGCCTTCCCCGAACTGGTGGCCGGGACCGAGGAGTGCCCGCGCGGCTGCAGCCACGACGAACCCGAGTGCGCGCTGGACGCGTGGGTCGCCGCCGGCCACGCCGATCCCGCCCGGCTCGACTCGCTGCGCCGGCTGCTCGCGACCCGGGAACGCCGCGAGGGCGACTGATCCGCGGCGTCCCGGCGCCTTCTTCCGTCCGTACGCCCGTTTGCCGTTCCATCCCAGGAGCGTCGGCGCCATTTCCGGGCATGCTGTGTGATGATCCATCAGTCCGACAGCGGCGCCTCGGACGGCGGGCACGGCGACGGAACGGGAGGCACCTCGGATGGCATGGCTGCTCGTGGTGGTCGCAGGCATCCTGGAGACCGGCTTCGCGGTCTGTCTCAAGCTCTCCCACGGGTTCACCCGCCTGTGGCCGACGATCGCCTTCGCGGTCTTCGCCCTCGGGAGCTTCGGGCTGCTCACGCTGTCCCTGCGGAAGCTCGACGTGGGTCCCGCGTACGCGGTGTGGACGGGGATCGGCGCCTCGGGCACCGCGATCTACGGCATGGTCTTCCTCGACGACATCGTCTCGACGCTCAAGATCGTCTCGATCTGCCTGGTGCTGGCGGGAGTTGTGGGCCTCCAGCTGTCCGGTTCCTCGCACTGACGGCGCGCGTCCGTCGGGCCGGGGCCGCGCGGTTACCAGCCGTGCGCCAGCAACCCGCGGACCAGTCGCGCGACCTGGAGGCAGGCGTCCTCGTCGGAGGTCGAAGGGGCCACGACATAGGCGAGCGTGAGCCGGACCGCGACCTCGCACGCCCAGCCGATATCGGCCAGATCCAGCTTCGGGTAGCCGTGTTCGAGGGCACCGACGGCCCGGTTGCGGATCTCGGTGACGAGTTCGGCGGGCGAGGGCGGGACTTCGGCCGCCGGGGCGAGCGTCCCCGGGGTGTGCGGGGACGCCGTCCACCCCGAGTGCTGCGAGCGCTGCGCCGGGATCCCGGCGACCGCCACGGCCGGCAGCCGCTCGCTGCGGCAGCCCGTCAACGTGGCGCGGACCAGCGGGCTGCGACGCGCGCTGTGCAGCGTCCAGGCCGTCGCGGCGGCGAAGCAGTCACCCGCGTCCGCGCCGTGCCGTTCCGCTTCCGCCAGGGCGTTCTCGACCCCGGACAGGAACATGTCGGCCTCGCGGCGCGCGAGCGCGCGGGCGAGGCCTTCCTTGCTGCTGAACTCGTTGTAGAGGGTCTGCCGGGACACCCCGGCCGACACGGCGACGTCCACCATCCGCACCGCCGCCCAGGGCCGGGCGCCCAGTGCGGCCAAGGCCGCGTCCAGTAATGACTCCCGCGCAGTAGGCATCGATTGCCTCCAAGGCCCCGCATATGCCCGGACAGCGGCCGTGGGCAAAGAATTGACGCGCCGCAGACCGCTGTCAAGGCTCCGCGCACTGTCCGCGTGACCTCGGCCGGTTGCGATCGCTACTGTTCGCGTTATGCCCGACTTCAACGACGACCTGCGCCTCGCCCACATCCTCGCGGATGCCGCCGACGCCACCACCATGGAGCGCTTCAAGGCTCTGGACCTCAAGGTGGAGACCAAGCCCGACATGACGCCGGTGAGCGAGGCGGACAAGGCGGCGGAGGAGTTGATCCGCAGTCAGTTGGGCCGCGCCCGGCCGCGGGACGCGGTCCTCGGCGAGGAGTACGGCAGCCACGGCAACGGCCCGCGGCGGTGGATCGTCGACCCGATCGACGGCACCAAGAACTACGTGCGCGGGGTTCCCGTCTGGGCGACTCTCATCTCGTTGGTGGTGAGTGGCGAGCACGGCGACGAGGGCGTGGTGGGCGTGGTCTCCGCACCGGCGCTCGGGCGCCGCTGGTGGGCCTCCAAGGGTCGGGGCGCGTACACCGGGCGCAGTCTGTCGGCCGCCACGCGGCTGACGGTCTCTAAGATCAACAAATTGGAGGACGCGTCCTTCGCGTACTCCTCGCTCAGCGGCTGGGAGGAGCAGGGCCGGCTCGACGGCTTCCTGCACCTGTCCAGGAACTGCTGGCGCACCCGCGGCTACGGCGATTTCTGGCCGTACATGATGGTCGCCGAGGGCTCGGTCGACATCTGCGCCGAGCCGGAACTGAGCCTGTGGGACATGGCGGCGCCCGCCGTCATCGTCCAGGAGGCCGGCGGCCGGTACACCAGCCTGGACGGGGAGCCGGGCCCGTTCGGCGGGAACGCGGCGGCCTCCAACGGCCTCCTGCACGAGGAACTGCTCGGCTACCTCGGGCGCACCGGCTGAGGAAGCCGTTCCGCATGTGCCCTTGCTGCGCGGGACGGGGCGTGTGAACATGAGAATGCCCGAGCTTGTGAACTTGTGAACGCATTCTCTAGGGGTAGCCCATGCTCGTCCGAGACGCCATGAGCACCGTCGTCCTGACCATCGGACCCGCCCACACCCTGCGCCAGGCGGCCTGCCTGATGTCCGCCCGACGGATCGGCGCGGCCGTCGTCCTCGACTCCGACACCTGGGGGCTCGGCATCCTCACCGAGCGCGACATCCTCAACGCCATCGGCGCCGGTCTGAACCCGGACGTCGAGACCGCCCACGACCACACCACCACCGACGTCGTGTTCGCGACGCCCGAGTGGACCCTGGAGGACGCGGCGTCCGCCATGGTGCACGGCGGCTTCCGGCATCTGATCGTGCTCGACGGCCGCGACCCGGTCGGCATCGTCTCGGTCCGCGACATCATCCGCTGCTGGACCCCGGCCCGGGCCACGGCCGGGGCGCAGGGCGCGCTCGCCGGCTGAGCCCGGGCGCGGGCATGGCGAAGAGGCCGGAGCCCCTTGGCGTCCGGCCTCTTCGGTCTACGACCCGGGGAACGATGCGGAGCGGGCTCCCGGCGTCCTGCGACTCCGCTCGCCCATCCACTCCGCACCGCCCCCCAGGTCGTTACGGCAGGCGTCCGGTCAGCCGCGGAGGGCCTGGACCGCGGTTTCCAGCCGCTTGCCGTAGTCGGGGTCCGCCTGGCGGAAGTTGTTCACCGCGCGCTCGGCGATGTCGTCGCGCGACACCTTGGCGATGAACTGCGCCAGGTTGTCGACCAGGCGCTCCTTCTCGTCCTCGGACAGGGACCGGTAGAGGTTGCCGGCCTGCACGAAGTCGTTGTCCTCGGCGTGCGTGGGCGCCTCGGTGGCTCCGTCGACACCGGTGACCGGCACTGGCTGCCACAGCGGCACGCCGGTCTCCCGCGGGCCGCCGAAGCTGTTCGGTTCGTAGTTCTTCGAGCCCTTGTGCCGGCCGTCGTACAGGTATCCGTCGCGGCTGTTCGTCCGCGCCACGCGTGCGGGCGGTTCACCGGCAGGTGGTCGGCGTTGATGCCGACGCGGTAGCGGTGGGCGTCGCCGTACGCGAAGAGCCGGCCCTGGAGCATCTTGTCGGGGGACGGGCCTATGCCGGGCACGAAGTGCGCCGGGGAGAAGATCGACTGCTCGACCTCGGCGAAGATGTTCTCCGGGTTGCGGTTGAGCTCCAGCTTGCCGATCTCGATCGGCGGGTAGTCCGCGTGCGGCCACACCTTGGTGAGGTCGAACGGGTTGAAGCGGTACGTCGCCGCGTCGGCCGCGGGCATGATCTGGACCTGCACCGTCCAGGACGGGAAGTCGCCGCGTTCGATCGACTCGCGCAGGTCGCGCTGGTGCGAGTCGGGGTCCATGCCCGAGAGCTGGTTCGCCTCGGCCGTGGTCAGGTTCTTGATGCCCTGGTCGGCCTTGAAGTGGTACTTGACCCAGAAGACCTCGCCCGCGGCGTTGTTCCACTGGTAGGTGTGCGAGCCGTAGCCGTTCATGTTCCGCAGCGTCGCCGGAATACCGCGGTCACCGAAGAGCCAGGTCACCTGGTGCGTCGACTCGGGGCTCAGACCCCAGAAGTCCCATACGTTGTCCGCCTCCTGGGAGCCGGTGTACGGGTCGCGCTTCTGGGTGTGGATGAAGTCGGGGAACTTGATGGCGTCCTTGATGAAGAACACCGGGGTGTTGTTCCCGACGAGGTCGTAGTTGCCGTCCTCGGTGTAGAACTTCAGCGCGAAACCGCGCGGGTCGCGCACCGCGTCCGCCGAGCCCAGGTTGCCCGCCACGGTGGAGAACCGCAGGAACGTCTCGGTCCGCTTGCCGACCTCGGACAGGAACGCCGCCCGGGTCCACCGCGAGACGTCGCGCGTCACGGTGAAGGTGCCGTAGGCGCCGGCGCCGCGGGCGTGCACGACGCGCTCCGGGATGCGCTCCCGGTTGAAGTGCGCGAGCTTCTCGAGCAGCGACTGGTCCTGGATCAGTACCGGGCCGCCCGGTCCCGCCGTCTGGCTGTTCTGGTTGTCCGCCACCGGCGCGCCCGCCTCGGTGGTCAGCGGGCCCGTCTCCTGAACCGTCACGTATGTCTCCCTGGATCCTGATCGACCTGTCCTCGGCTGTCGCCGGAATCGATCCTACGATAGACAGAGTCTAAGTCAAGAAGAGAACTATCACCGGACTCATTCGGATCCCGGACCAGGCACTGTTAAGCTGACCGCCATGAGTGACCTACTGGGACGACTGCGCGAACGCGGCTGGCGGCTCACCGCCCAGCGGCGGGTCGTGGCCGAGGTCCTCGACGGCGACCACGTCCACCTGACCGCCGACGAGGTGCACGCCCGTGCCGCCGCACGGCTGCCGGAGATCTCCCGGGCGACCGTCTACAACACCCTGGGCGAGATGGTGACCCTCGGCGAGGTCATCGAGGTCGCGACGGACGGCCGCGCCAAGCGGTACGACCCGAACGCGCACCAGCCTCACCAGCACCTGATCTGCTCGGGCTGCGGCACGATCCGCGACGTCCGCCCCTCCGGCGACCCGCTCGCCACCCTGCCCGCGACCGAGCGCTACGGCTTCACCGTCGCGGACGTCGAGGTCACCTTCCGCGGTCTGTGCCCCGACTGCTCCTGACGGACCCGCCCGGCGCGAGCCGCTCGGCCGCCCTGCGCACCGCGGGCTCGGACCGGGTCCTGCCCACCCAGACCGTCTCCGCGGGCACCTGCGCGGCCACCCGGGCCAGCGCGTCGAACACCTCCCTGGCCACCCCCGCGTCGGGGTCGAGCGCCAGCGGTGCGAGCAGCCGCACCAGGTCGTCCGCGGGCGCGAGCCGCCCCAGCGCACGCACCGCGCAGCGCCTTACCCGTGCCGCTCGCGCGGGCGGCCCCGGCTCGGTGAAGCGCAGCAGCATCGCGACGTCCGACGCGTCCCCACACTCCCCCAGGCCCGCCAGCAGGCCGGCCACCAGCCCCGCCGGAGTGCCGGGCGCGCAGCGGCCGAGCTGCCGGCGGTAGACCCGGGCCGGCGGCTCACCGCGCCGGTACAGCTGCCACCGCGCCTGCGCCCGCACCATCCGGGCCGGATCGGCGAGCACGGCCACCAGGCGCGCGGCCGGCACGTCGGAGGGGAGTGCGGCCACCGCCAGCTCCCGCACCACCGCGCCGCGCGCCCCCATCAGCTGGCCCGCCTGCTCCGGATCGATCTCCAGCAGCCGTTCCGCGCACAGCCGCCGGCAGACCTGGTCCCGGTCGTACAGTGCGGTCCGCAGCAGGTCGCCGCGTACGTACTCCCCCAGTTCCAGAGCCAGTTCCATACCGAAGCGGCGGGTCTGCGGGTCGCCGTCGGCGGCCAGCGCCCGCACCGCGCGCCGGTACCCCGGCTCCGCGAGCACCGTGCGGTATCCGGCCAGACCGCCCGCCCGGCGCCGGCCGCCCAGCCGCAGCAACAACCGCAACGCGGCCGCGACTTCGTCGGGCGCGGTCCGCGCGGGCAGCGCCGCCACGGCGCGCTCCCGTACGGCGGGCACCCAGTCGACCGTGCGCAGAGCCAGCGCCGTGGCGGCCAGCGGGCCGCCGACCCCGGCCAGCGCCTCCACGGCGGCCTGCCGGACGTGGCCGTCACGGTCCAGCGAGGCGAGCAGCAGGCGCAGCGGATCGGTGCCGCCCGGACGCGGCGGCAAGGCCGTACCACCGCGGGCGCGGGCACCGCGGTCCAGGTGGGGCAGCAGCTCGGGAGGCGACCGCAGCAGCGCCTCGAGAGCCGCGGCGCGGTCGTACGGGGGGCCGGCGTCCACGGTGGCCCGCAGGGCGTCCAGCAGCGCCTCGACGGCCTCCGGACGGCCGGACACGGCCGCCCGACACAACCCGCTCCAGCGCTCCGCGTCCAGCACCGCGGCCGATGCCGGCCCGTCACGCCGGCGCAGCACGGTCCGCCCAAACCGTCCGCGCAGCAACCCTGCCTCCTCGCACCGCCTAGAGGACCAGGATCGCGCCGGCGGGAAAGGCTTCCAAGGATGTTTGCGCGCTTTTGCCCGAACGATGTCCGAGCCACTACTACGGCGGACGCCCGGGGCCTTTCGGGGCCGCGCACCACGGGGGAACGACAGGGGGAGAACGACGAAGGCCCGGTTCCTGATTTCTCAGGAACCGGGCCTTCGTACTGAAGTAGCGGGGACAGGATTTGAACCTGCGACCTCTGGGTTATGAGCCCAGCGAGCTACCGAGCTGCTCCACCCCGCGCCGTTGTGTCCTCACTGTAGACCAGCGGCGCTGAGCAGTGCAAATCAGTTCCGGACAGGCCCGGCGGCACAGGCCGCGGGGCCGCTCGGGGCCTACGCCGTGAGCTCCTGGTTCAGGGCGTCGGTGAGGCGCGCGGCGCGCTCGGCGACCTCGGCCGGGCCGCACTCGACCGCACGCGCGCACCAACCCTGGGCCTCGGCCAGCTCGCCGTGCCGCGCGGCCAGCAGCGCCATCCGCAGCGCGGCGCGGCCGTGTCCGCCGTCGGCGGCACGGGTCCACCACAGGGCGGCCTCGGGCTCGCTGCCCTCGCGGGCCAGCAGCAGCCCCAGGTTGAAGGCGCCGTTGCGGCTGCCCGCCTCGGCGGCCTCGCGGTACCAGTGCGCGGCGTCCACCACGTCGCCGCGCTTGGCGGCGCACATACCGAGCCGCACCTGGGCCCGCCGGTGGCCCTGCCGGGCGGCGCGCCCGTACCACTCCTCGGCCTCCTCCTCGGCCTCGTCGGTGTCCGCGCGGTCGAGCAGCGCACCGAGCCGGAAGGCCGCCTCGGGGCTGCCGCCGCCCGCGGCGCACCGCAGGTGGCGCTCGGCGCCGTGGTGGTCGCCCTCGCGCAGCAGCACGATGGCGACCTGCAGCGCGGCCTCGGTGTGGCCGGCCGCGGCGGCACGCTCGTACCAACGGCGGGCGGCCGCCTCGTCACCCCGGTTGGTGTGCAGGATCCCGAGGTTGAAGGCGGCGTCGACGCTGCCGGCCTCGGCCGCCTTGGAGAACCACGGCTCGGCGCCGGCCGCGTCGCCGCGCTGCAGCAGCAGCACGGCGAGCGCGTTGGCGGCCTCGCGGTGTCCGGCGTAGGCGGCCTTGCGGTACCACTGCTCGGCCTGGGCGGTGCGGCCCTGGCCGGCGCAGAGCAGGCCGAGGTTGAACGCCCCGTTGATGTCGCCCGCCGCCAGGGCGCTGCGGTACCAGCGCTCGGCGGTCTGCGTCTCGCCCTCCTCGGCGTGCAGCGCTCCGAGCGCGTTGGCGGCGTTGCCGTCGCCCGCCTGGGCGGCGCGGCGCCACCACGTGGCGGCGGAGTCCACGTCGCCGGCGTCGCGCAGCAGGAAGGCGAGCGCGCAGGCGGCGCGCGCCTCGCCGTCACGGGCCGCGGTCAGGTACCAGTGCCCCGCTTCCTTCGTCTCGCCGCGCTCCTCCAGGAGCGTGCCGAGGCGCAGCGCGGCGCGGCGGTGCCGGCGCGCGGCGGCCTGCCGGTACCACTGCTCGGCCTCGCGCTCCTCGCCGCGCTCGGCGCAGATCCGCGCGATGCGGTACGAGGCCTCGCGGTGGCCGTGCTCGGCGGCGACCCGGAACCAGCGCTCGGCCCCGACGTCACGCCGGTGGTCCAGCAGGTCGGCCAGGGCGTACGCGCCCAGCGTGTGGCCCGACTCGGCGGCCTGGCGCAGCCAGTACTCGGCGCCGGGCTCGTCGCCGCGCTCGCGGTAGTGGCGGCCCAGGGCGTGCGCGGCCGGCGCGGAACCCGCGACGGCGGCGATCCGCCACCAGTTGGCCGCCTCTTCCGGGTAGCCGCGCTGATGCAGCAGCAGGGCAAGGTTGTTGGCGGCGGCGCGGTCGCCGTTCGCGGTCGCGGCACGCAGGTACGGCTCGGCCCCGTCCAGGTCGCCGCGGCGCAGCAGCAGGGTGCCCAGCGCGCTCATGGCGGCGGGGTCGCCGTGGTCGGCGGCCCGGCGGTGCCGGATCTCGATCTCGGCCTCCTCGCGGACGGCGAGGCTCTCCTCGTCGGCGAGTTCGGCGGCCTCCGAGGCCTCGGGCAGATCGGACGGCTCGACCTGGGCATCGGTCCTGGCAACGGGAAGCGACTCGGCGCGCGGCGCCGGCAGCAGGCCGGTGACAGCGGGTACGAGCCTGGAAGCGGACGTCGACGTCTCACCCGTCGACCCGCGATCATGGATCTGACGAGTATTCAGCAGCCTTGCACCATCCCCCATAAGGTCCATCGTTGCACCACCTGTTACCGCCGTACACCTGGTATACCGCAACCCAATTGGTCACTTCAGCGTTTTGTCGACTTCCCGACTTGACGCCTTACCAAACGCGCAGCTCCGCGCGTACCCCAAATAAGTGAAGAGGCCCGGAGTCTGTTGACTCCGAGCCTCTTCTGCAGTAGCGGGGACAGGATTTGAACCTGCGACCTCTGGGTTATGAGCCCAGCGAGCTACCGAGCTGCTCCACCCCGCGCCGTTGTGTCGCAACCGTACCACGACGCGAGGTGTGTCTGATCAGCCCTTCTTTGCCGCCTTCTGCTCCGCTTCCACCGCCTTCTGGAGGGCCGCGGCGAGCTGCTTCTGCGCCTCGCCGTACTTGGCCCAGTCCCCGGCCTTCATCGCCTCCTGGCTCGCGTCGAGCGCCTTCTGAGCCTCCGAGAGCGCCGCGGCGACCGTCGGATCGGGCGCCGGCTGCGTGGGCTGCCCGCTACTCGGTGGCGGCTGGGTACTGGAGCCGTCCACACCGAACACCTCGTCGAGCGCCTCACCGAGCGTCGGCTTGAAGCCGATCTGATTGCCGTAGGTGACCAACACGCTGCGCATCAGCGGGTAGTTCGTCCCGGCACCCCGTACGTACACCGGCTCGATGTACATCAGGCCGCCGTCCAGCGGGACCGTGAGCAGGTTGCCGTACTCGACCGTGGAGTCGGCGCCCGCGCGTTTCAACTGGTTGATCTGCGGGGCGACCTTGGGATCGGAGTTGAGCTTGCTCTGTACCTGCTGCGGTCCGTCCACCGTGCTGCTGGGCGGCAGCTTCAGCAGTCTGATCGCGCCGTAGTCCTTGCTCGTCGCGTTCGCGTCGACCGACATGAACGCGCTCAGGTTGTCCCGCTTGCTCGGCGTGAACGTGGTGGTGAGCGAGAACGACTGGGCGCTCTGGTCCGGCATCTTCAGACTCAGGTAGTAGGGCGGGACCGCCTTGCCCGTCTTCGCCGCCGGGTCGTCCGGGACCTGCCACACCTCGCTGCCGCTGTAGAACTGCGCGGCGTTGGTGACGTGGTACTTGGTCAGCAGCTGGCGCTGCACCTTGAACAGGTCCTGCGGGTACCGCAGGTGCGCCATCAGCTCGGGGCTGATCTTGCTCTTGTCCTTCACCGTGCCGGGGAAGGCCTTCATCCAGGTCTTCAGCACCGGGTCCTTCGCGTCCCACTGGTACAGCGTGACGTCGCCGGTGTACGCGTCCACGGTCGCCTTGACCGAGTTGCGGATGTAGTTGACCTGGTTCTGCTGGGCGAGCACCGTGCGCTGGCCGTCGGTCAGCGAGTCGGCCGTGGTGTCCCCCAGCGTGGTGCGGGAGGCGTACGGATAGCCGTTCGTGGTCGTGTAGGCGTCCACGATCCACTGCACATGGTGGTTGACGACCGACGGGTACGGATCGCCGTCGATCGTGAGCCACGGGGCGACGGCCTCGACCCGCTCCTTGGGCGTCCGGTTGTAGAGCACCTTGGAGCCCTTGCCGATCGCCCCGGAGTACAGGATCTGCGGCTCGCCGAAGCTCACCGCGTACGCGGCGCGCGTGATCGGGTTGTCGAGCCCGACGCCGCTCTTGCCGTCATAGGTGAAGGACTTCTCGCCGTTCTTGTCGGCGTAGTCGAGCTCCGGCGTCGGTCCGCCGACGATCGAGTACTGCTTCGTCTGCTCGCCGTAGTAGATCCGCTGCTGGTACGGGCCCAGGTCGCCGGTGGAGGGCAGGTCCTTCTCCATGAAGGCCGGAGCACCGTCCACCGTCGAGGTCCCCTTGGCCGCGACGACGCCGTATCCATGGGTGTACTTGAAGTGGTCGTTGATCCAGTTGCTCTCGGGGATGCCGTTGATGTTCAGCTCGCGCACACCGACGACCGTGTCCTGCTCCTTGCCGTCGATCGTGTACCGGTCGACGTCGAGCGTGGACGGGAAGTCGTAGTAGCCGCGGGTCTGCTGCACCTGCCGGAAGGTCGGCGAGACCACGTTCGGGTCCAGCAGGCGCACGCTCGCGGTCGTGTTGGCGTCGGCGCGCAGCGTGTCCTTGTTCGCGGAGGTGGTCCCCGGGTACGGGGCCACCTTGGTGTCCTCGATCCCGTAGGCCTCGCGCGTGGCGTCGATGTTCTTCTGGATGTACGGCGCTTCCTTGGCGGCCTCGTTCGGCTGCACCTGGAACTTCTGCACGATCGCCGGATACAGCCCGCCGATCAGGATCGCGGAGAGCACCATCAGACCGAAGCCGATCATCGGCAGCGACCAGGTGCGCCGCCACAGCGTCGCGAAGAACAGCAGCGCGCAGATGATCGCGATGGCGAAGAGGATGTTCTTCGCCGGCAGGTACGCGTTCGCGTCCACATAGCGCAGACCGGTCCAGCTGCTGGTGGCCTTGAAGTCGCTCGACTTCACCGCGAGCCCGTAGCGGTCCAGCCAGTACGCGACGGCCTTGAGTGACACGAAGAGGCCCAGCAGCACCGACAGGTGCCCGGTGGCCGCCCCGGTGGCCCGGCCGCCGGGCGACGTGATCCGCAGGCCCCCGTACAGGTAGTGCACCAGCGCGGCCGCCACCAGCCCGAGCACCACGGCCGCGAAGCCGAAGCTCAGCAGGAAGCGGTACCAGGGAAGGTCGAAGGCGTAGAACGCCACGTCCTTGTGGAACTGCGGATCCTTCGTGCCGAACTGCGTGGCGTTCGTGTACAGCAGCCACGTACGCCACTGGCCGGACGCCGAGCCGCCGGCGATGAGGCCGACCATCGCGCAGACTGCGAGCAGCACCCACTTCTTGTACGGCGCGATGCCCATGCGGTACCGGTCGAGGCTCTGCTGCTCCAGCGACATCGCGCTGAGCGGCGGCCGGAGCCGGTGGGCCAGGAAGATGTTGACGCCGACGGCCGCGGCCATCAGCAGGCCGAAGGTGAAGAACAGGCCGATCTTCGTCCACAGGGTGGTGGTGAAGACCGAGGAGTAGTGGACCGAGCGGTACCAGAGCCAGTCCGTCCAGAAGCCCGCGAACATGACGAACGCGATGGTGAGCACGATCAGCGCGCCCAGCGTCATCAGGAGCGTCCGGGTACGCCGGGACGGACGGCCGAGTCTGATCCGCGGCCCGGTCGGACCTCCGCCGCGGTCCGGCATCTGGAATACCAAGGTGCGCACCTCGAAGTGTCGGTGTCTACGGGTGTCCCGGGTCGGACCCCCACTGGTGCAACTTATTCACGCTTTACTCGGTTCCCGATTTTGGCCCGGGAACAGGCAGGATATTGACCATGTCCAACATTGCGACCGATGGAGCACCTCTCGCGGCCAGCCCGCTGACCCGTGCCGTACTGGAGATCGACGAATACGCGTCCGGTCTCGGCTGGGACCGGCCCGCGCGGCTGTTCGCCCTGGTCGACACCGCACGCCTGCGTACACAGGAACCGGGCCTGGCCGACCAGCTGGGACTCGCGGAGAAGAACGCCGGGGCGCTGACCCCGGTCGAGCAGGACGAGCTGCCCGAAGGCAAGGCCCTGGACGAGTTTCTCGCCACGATCGCCTGGCCCGATGTGATCGCCGGCTGCGCCATGACGGTGGAGCGGCTGATGCTGCCGCCGTCCGCGGAGGCGGCGATCCCGGAAGGGCTGGACGACGCCAAGCTCGCGAAGTGGGTCGCGGAGCACCCCGAGCGCCAGGAGGTGCGGATGACGGTCGCCGTGCTGCGCAACGGGGCCCGCGAGTCGGCCATCAGGCTGCGGTCCAAGGACACCGCCACCGAGGTCCTGACCGGCTCCGACCTCGTACCGGGCCTGGCCGAGGCGCTGGCCGCCACCTTCGAGAGCTGAGCGCGAGGGCGGGTCCCGCGTGGGGCCCGCCCTCCGCCGGCCCGCCCTGTGCCGGTCAGCTCTCCGCCGACCGCCCCGTGCCGACCGGCCCTGTGCCGGTCAGCTCTCCGCCGACCGCCCCATGCCGACCCGCTCTCCGCCGGTCAGCTCTCCGCCGACCGCCCCATGCCGACCCGCTCTCCGCCGGTCAGCTCTTCGAACAGCTCGGCAGGGCGGCGGACCGGCCGGCCTTGATGTTCTCCAGGGCCGCCATGGCGTCGTCTATCGTGCCCACCTTGACGAGGGTGAGGCCGGAGGGGATGTCCTTGACGGCCTCGGCACAGTTGTCGGCCGGGGTGAGGAAGTACTCCGCGCCCTGGCCGCGCGCGCCGATCGTCTTGAGCCCGATGCCGCCGATCGGTCCGACCTTGCCGCTGTCGTCGATCGTGCCGGTACCGGCGACGAACTTCCCGCCGGTCATGTCGCCCGGGGTGAGCTTGTCGACGATGCCGAGGGCGAACATCAGGCCCGCGCTCGGACCGCCGACGTCGGCGAGCTTGATGTCGATGGTGAACGGGAAGAGGTGCTCGACGCCCGCCTGGATACCGACGACCGCCCGCGCCTTGCCCTCGTCCGTCGACTTCCGGGTGGTGACCACGACCTCCCGCGTCGCGCCGTCCTTCTTCTTGGCGGCCGCCTCGGGGATGACCGTGAAGACGACGTTCTGCCCCGGCTGGTGCTTGGTGACGAGCTTGGCGACGTCGCCCGGCTCCTTCACCTCGGTGCCGTCCACCGCCTTGATCACGTCGCCCGCGTGCAGCTTGCCCTCGGAGGCGCTGTCCTTGACGACCGCGCCGACGATGACGCGCGAGGAGACCGGGATGTTCAGCTTCTCGAGCGCCGACACCTTCGCACTGTCCTGGGACTGGGTGAACTCCTCGGCGTTCTGCTGATCGGCCTGCTCGGCGGTCTGCCCCTGGGGGTAGAGGGTGTCGTGCTCGACGACCTTCTCGTCATGACCGATCCAGCCGACCACGGCCTCCACCAGATTCATCCGGTAGTCCGCGCCGGTGACCCGGACGGTGGTCATGTTGAGATGACCGGTCGTCGGATAGGTCTGGTGCCCGGAGATCTGCAGGACCGGTTCACCCCCGTGGTCACCCAGGGTGTTGACGGTCGGCCCGGGAGACATCTCGGCGTACGGCGCCGGGGTCAGAAGGGCGACGCACAGCAGCGCTATCAGCGTCAGGGTCGCGGCGATCAGCGTCGCGGTGCGGCGTGGCATGCCACGAATGTACGGGACCGGTCCGACAAACGGCCCGCTGGGCCGGTCCGTGGGGGCCGGGACGCCTGGAGCGCGACTATCCGGAATGGGACTTCTGCATCGCCTCGCGGAACCGCTCGTAGTCCGCGAGCGAGGATCCGTCGCCGGTGGCACGGGTGCGCGCCGCCCAGCTACCCCAGACAGTGGCGACGAGCACGGCCACAAGCGGAATGAGCAACCAAGCCAGCGCTGCCATGAAGTACTCCCGACCCGCGAACGCCGAATGTGGACCTATGAGCAGATTAACCACCCAGTAGGACAACGGTCGGGGCGGGTCGGGAGTTACGCAACCGGAGAGAAGCGGCGCTAGGCCATACGGCTCTACGCGCCTTCCGGCAAGTCGCCGCTACCCGCCGACCCGCCCACCCGTCACCCGACCACCACCCCTATCGGACAGCGCTACGCGCCGACCCGCCCACCCGTCACCCGACCACCACCCCCATCGGACAGCGCTACGCGCCGACCCGCCCACCCGTCGCCCGACCACCACCCCTATCGGACAGCGCTACGCGCCGACCCATTCTTCTTGGCCGTCTGCGAAGGTCTGGTGCTTCCAGATCGGGACCTCGGCCTTGAGCTCGTCGATCAGCCGGCGGCAGGCCGCGAACGCCTCGCCGCGGTGCGGGCAGGAAACCGCCACGACCACCGCCAGATCGCCCACACGGAGGTCGCCCACACGGTGTACCGCCGCCAGCGCCCGCACGGGGAACTCCGCCGCGATCTTCTCCGCGATCCGCCGCATCTCCGCCTCCGCGGTGGGGTGCGAGGAGTAACCGAGAGCCGTCACGGCCGCGCCGGAACCGCCGTCGTGGTCCCGTACGGTCCCGACGAACAGCGCCGTACCGCCCGCGGCCTCGTGACCGACGGCCGCGAACACCTCGTCCACGGACAGGGGCGTGTCGCGGATCTCCAGGAGCCGGATCGGGTGCTGCGCGTCAGCGTGCGTGGGTGCCATGCGGCACATGCTGCCTCATCCGCCCACGATGCGGAAGTTCGATTCCGCCGACCGCGTCGCCGGGGGTTCGGTGCCGTCCGGCGTCCTCCCGTCCTAGATTCCGCGCCGCTTGCGGGCCCTGCGCACCAGGGCGGCCGTGCCCACCAGGGCGACCGTCGCGCCGGCCGCGCCCAGGGTGGTGGCGTCCTTGCGGCCCAGCCGGCGGCCGGCGACGGAGTTGCGGCCCGCGACCTCCTCCAGGAGCTGGGCCAGCACCTCCTCGTTGGTCCACTGGGGCCGCCAGCCCGCCTCGTGCAGCCGGCTGCCGCTGACCACCCACGGGTGCATCGTGTACGCCAGGTCGCCGGCCGGGGACGGGGTGAGGCCGAGGCGGTGCAGACGCGAGGCGGCGCCGAAGGCGATGGCCGGCGGCAGCTCCATCCGGCGGATGCCCGACAGCTCCTCGACCTCCTCCTGCTCCAGCCAGCCGTCACAGCCGACCGCCATCTCCCCGTCCACCTTCTCCAGGACCGCGTACTCCAGCGCCGACACCAGGTCCTCGACGTGGCAGAACTGCCAGCAGGGCCGGCTGCCCGCCACCACGAGGAGCCGCGGCGACTCGAAGTACCTGGTCAGCGCCGTGTCCGTGCCGCCGACGAGGACCGCGGGGCGCAGGATCGTCACGTTCAGCCCCGGGTGGGCCCGCGGGGCGCGGCGGCCGAGCCGCTCGATCTCCAGCAGGTCGTCGACGAAGCTGGCCTCGGCGGTGGCCCGCAGCGGGGCGTCCTCCGCGAGCGGCACGTCGTTGTCGGCCTGCGCGCCGTAGACCATCGCCGAGGTGCACAGCACCGCCCGGCGCACCCCGGCGGCGGCCGCCGCGGTGAGCACCGTCTGGGTGCCGCGCACGTTGAAGGCGGTGCGTGCCTTGGGGTCGGACTCCAGATCGAGGTCGAGTCCCAGATGGACGACGACGTCGACGCCACGCAGTTTCTCCGCGATGGCCGGGTCGCGCACGTCCAGGACCCGCCAGGTTGCTCCTGGCACGTCCCCGCGGCGTTCGTCGATCGCGACGACCTTCTTGATCTCGTCGGACTCGACGAGCCGCAGCGCGAGCAGGTGGCCGAGGCCGGACGCCGCACCGGTGATCGCCACCACAGGACCTGCGGGGGCCTTGGACGGGCTCCGCTCTGGGCGAACGTGTGCTTCTGGGGAACTCACCGGGTGTCTCCCACGGTTGTTTCTGGTACGAGGTGCGCACTTGCTACGCAGCCATCCTGCCTGACTGGTGTCTAGGCTGGAGGTACAGCCCACAACACACCGCCCCAGACACAGCCCCAACACATAGAGCCGAGGAAACCCGTGAGCGACCACCCATTCGGATTCGGCGTCCCTCCCGAGGAGCCCGAGGACGGGGACGAGGGCAAGAAGCAGGGCGCCGGCGGGTCGGGGCAGGGGCCTGCCGACAACCCCTTCGGCTTCGGTGGCGTGAATCCGTTCGGCGGCGCCGGCGGGGACAACCCCTTCGCCGCGATGTTCGGCTCCCTGAACCCCAATGACCTCGGTGCCGCCTTCCAGCAGCTCGGCCAGATGCTCTCGTACGAGGGCGGCCCGGTGAACTGGGACATGGCCAAGGACATCGCGCGCCAGACCGTCGCGCAGGGCACCCCGGACGGCGTCAAGGACGCGAGCGTCGGCCCGGCCGAGCGCAGCTGGGTCTCCGAGGCCGTCCGGCTGGCCGACCTGTGGCTGGACGGGGCGACGTCGCTGCCCTCCGGCTCGAGCAGCGCCGTGGCGTGGAGCCGCGCCGAGTGGGTCGAGGCGACCCTGCCGGCGTGGAAGGAACTGGTGGACCCGGTCGCGGAGCGGGTCGGCGCCGCCATGGGCGATGTCCTGCCCGAGGAGATGCAGGCCATGTCCGGGCCGCTGCTCGGGATGATGCGCTCCATGGGCGGAGCGATGTTCGGCAGCCAGATCGGCCAGGCGCTGGGCACTCTGGCGGGTGAGGTGGTCGGCTCCACCGACGTGAGCCTCCCGCTGGGCCCGGCCGGCAGGTCCGCGCTGCTCCCCGCGAACATCGCGGCCTTCGGTGAGGGCCTGGGGGTCCCCCAGGAGGAGGTGCGGCTGTACCTGGCGCTGCGCGAGGCCGCCCACCAGCGGCTCTTCGCCCACGTGCCGTGGCTGCGGGCACACCTGTTCGGCGCCGTGGAGGGATACGCGCGGGGCATCAAGGTCGACACGACGAAGCTGGAGGACGCGGTCGGCCAGCTCGACCCGTCGAACCCCGAGGCCATGCAGGAAGCGCTGGCGCAGGGCATGTTCCAGCCCGAGGACACCCCCGAGCAGAAGGCGGCCCTGGCCCGGCTGGAGACGGCGCTCGCGCTCGTCGAGGGCTGGGTGGACGCGGTCGTGCACGCCGCCGCGGCCCCGCACCTGCCGTCCGCCGCGGCGCTGCGCGAGACGCTGCGCCGTCGCCGGGCGACCGGCGGGCCCGCCGAGCAGACGTTCGCGACGCTCATCGGCCTGGAGCTGCGCCCGCGCCGGCTGCGCGACGCCTCCCGGCTGTGGGCCTCGCTGACCGACGCCCGCGGCGTCGACGGCCGGGACGGCCTGTGGGAGCACCCGGACATGCTGCCCACCGCCGAGGACCTGGACGATCCTGACGGCTTCGTGCACCGCGAGACCGCCGACTTCTCCGAGCTCGACAAGATGCTCGGCGAGGCCGCCGAGAAGCGCCTGTCCAAGGGCGACGTGGCCAAGGGCGACGCGGACGAGAACGACGAGAGCAAGGACGACGAGGGCAAGTGAGTCTGCACGCGGACGCGGTGCGCGTCCTGAAGGAGTGGGACGCACCCGACCCCGGCCAGGAGAAGTTGCGGCTGGAGTACCTGGACCACCTCGACGGCACGCCCGACGGCATGTGGAAGGCGTCCCAGCCGGGGCACATCACCGCCAGCGCGCTGGTGGTGGACCCGGCGAGCGGTCGGGTGCTGCTGACGCTGCACCGGAAGCTGCGGATGTGGCTGCAGATGGGCGGCCACTGCGAGCCGGAGGACGCCACACTGGCGGCCGCCGCGCTGCGCGAGGCCACCGAGGAGTCCGGCATCCCCGGGCTGACGCTGCTGCGTCCGGGACCGGTGAACCTGGACCGGCACCTGACGCCCTGCGCCTGGCACCTGGACGTGCAGTACGCGGCGATCGCGCCGGCCGGCGCGGTCGAGGCGATCAGTGACGAGTCGCTGGACCTGCGCTGGTACGCCTATGACGAGGTCGGCTCGGTCGCCGACGGCTCGGTGGAAACGCTGCTGGCCCGTACCCGCGCGCTGCTCTGAGGCGGCGCGCGGGCACGGCCCGTGGCGGTGTGCGGCTCAGCGGTTGTTGGTCCAGATGTTGCCCTGGTTCTGGGCGTGGGCGCCCTGCTGGCCCACCCCGAACTGGGCGCGCAGGCCCTGACCGATCTGCGCGTTCTGCGGCGGCATCAGCTCGCTGGGCTGCACCAGGACGTATCCCTGGCCCACGAAGTTGAGCTCCCAGCCCTCTCCGGTGTTGCCGCGCCGGCGGTAGACCGAGGAACTGCTGGTCTGCGCCTGCATCTGGACCCGCAGCGAGGACGACCAGGCGACCACCGCGTCGGCGTCGCAGGAGACGTACTTGTCCGGGGTGACCGGCATCAGCAGCGGCTTGCCCGAGGTCATCAGCGCGACCTTGCCCTGGCCCGAGATGTTCAGGTTGTAGGCGCCGGTGCCGGACAGGCCAAACTGGCTGTCCACGGCGATCACGTCCCAGTGCAGCCCGGAGTCGAGGGCGAGCACGTAGGCGCTGTCCACGGTGAGGCCGTCATGGTCGACGTCCACGACGTGGATGTGCTGGGCCAGGTTGGCGAGGTACACCGTGCCCTGCCCGGAGCAGCGCATCAGATCCAGGCCCTCGCCGGTGGCCATGCGCGCGCCGCCCTGATTGCGCGACTGGAACTCGCCGTCGAATTCGATCATGCCCTGGTAGGCGACCATCGCGCCCTTGCGGGCGAGGCAGTCACGGCCGGAGTTGCCCTCCAGCTTGACCCGTAGCAGGTACGGGTTCTGGAGTGCGTAGAGGTCGTTCGACTGGACCTCGGTGTTCGCGAAAAGTGGGCTCTGCATAATCGGTCGCTCCCCCTCAGCCCCGTGCCCGGAGGCGGTCTGTGCTGTCCTCGCTGGGCTGTACGACGACGAAGCCCTGGCCGGAGAACGCGATCTGGAACGCCTCGCCGCTGCCCCGCCCGATCAGGGAGGACGCCTTGAAGCTGCGCTTGGCCTTCATCTTGAGCCCCGACGACCAGGCCACGAGTGCGTCCGGGTCGACGTAGGTCTCGTCGGCGCCGCTTCCGCAGTCGACGACGATCGGTGTGCCGCGCGAGGTGATGGCGACCCAGCCGGTGCCCTTCACCCCCACGTTGAACAGGCCCTGCCCGGCGAACTTGGCGAGCCCCTTGACCCGCTCGACGCCCCACTGGAGGTGCGCGTCGAAGGCGAGCAGGTTGGTGCCGTTGACCGACAGGGACTCGTTGTTGAGGTTCACGCACACCACGTCGGCGCCGTAGTCGGCCAGGTAGAGCAGGCCGTCGCCGGTGCACTTCATCAGCGGCGCGCCCTCACCGGTGAGCCACTGTGAGGCCATCTGCCGGACGGCGGGCGGGTTGGGCTCGTACTGGACGAAGCCCTCGTAGGCGACCATCGAGCCCGTGCGGGCGAACAGGTCCTGGCCGGTCTGCATGGCGACCTTGAGCATCGCCGAGCCGTGGGTGTCCATCCGGGCGGTCACCGGGGCCGGTGCGTAGCCCGCGATCATCTGCTGGTCCATTGCGGGTCACACCTCGTAGGGCTGGACGACGATGAAGTTGCCGGGAGCGCCGCGGAACTGGAGGTTCACGGTCTCTCCGCTGTGGCCGGGGTAGGCGTTCCTGCGCAGCCGGACCTGGCTGGAGATGATCACCTGGGACGCCGCCGACCAGGCGACGATCGCGTTGCAGTCCGCGTACGTGGTCGGGGTGACCGGCAGCACCACGGGGGTGCCGTGGGTCTTGACGATGATCGTCCCGGTGCCCTGGAACTGCATCGTGAAGAGCGCGCCGCCGGGGATACCGTGGCCCTCGATCCGGCGCACCTCGTACTGCAGGCTCTCGTCGAACGCGAGCACGTTCTCCGAGGAGACGCAGATGGCGTCGCCCTGGAGTTCGATCGGGTGCAGATGGGCGCCGTTCTCCGCGAAGAAGACCTGGCCCTGGCCCGTGCAGCGCATCAGCTGCATCTCCTGGCCGGTGGCGCCGCCGACGATCCGGCCGGCGAACCCGGCGCCCTTGTAGCTGTACTCGACCTTGCCCTGGTAGAGCACCATGCTGCCCTGGCGGGCGAGCACCGGCTGGCCGCCGGCCTGCGAGAGGTCGGCCCGCACCATCTTGTTGTTCTGCTGCGTCCACCGCTGGCCGGTGGGCGTCTCGCGGAACTTCTGCAGGGCGCCGGAGATCCCGCCGGCCGGCTGGCCGGCCTGCGGCTGGCCGTACGGAGCCGGCTGGCCCGGCACCTGGCCGAACTGGGGCTGGCCCGGCGGCTGGCCGAACTGCGGCTGCCCGTACTGCGGCGGGCCGGGGGGCTGGCCGAACTGCTGGCCCGGCGGCGGCCCCGGCGGCGGGACCTGGCCGAACTGCGGCTGGCCGGGAGCCTGCGGCGGGGCCGCCAGCGGCGCGATCATGGTCTGCTGCTGGTGTATCGACGGGTTGCCCGGGGGCGGCGTGAAGCCCTGCGCGGCGGCCGGCTGCGGGGGGCCGGGCGGGGCGCCGAAGGCCGGAGCGGGCTGCGGCGGGCCGGCCGGTGTGCCGAACGAGGGGGCGGGTGCGGCACCGCCGGGCGGCGGGGCGAAGCCGGGGGCGCCGCCCTGCTGCGGCGGCGCGGCGGCCGGTGCCTCCTCGGCGACCTCGCCGCCGAAGTTGCGCAGCAGCGCGTCCAGCCCGCCGTCGAAGCCCTGGCCGACGGCGGCGAAGCGCCACACGTCCTTGAGGTAGACGTCGGCGAGCATCACCGCGCGCTCGGTGCTGAACTCGGCGCCGGTGAAGCTGTAGCGCGCGACCTCCGCACCGCCGGCGACGATCCGGATGTATCCGGGGCCCACCTGCGACATCTGGCCGTTGCCGTCGATGGTCGCGGTGAAGGAGAGTTTGCGGATCTTCGGGGGAATCCGGTCGAGCGTCACGCGGAAGGACTCGCTGTCCCCCGCCTGCGCGCCGAGTTGCTGGATGGATTCCTCGGGCGACTTGGGCTGGTTGAAGAAGATGAAGTAACTGTCGTCGGACAGCTGCTCCTTCTCGTCGAGCCCGAAGCAGCTGATGTCGAACGACAGGCCGGGCCCGGCGATCTGCACACCGATGTACAGATCCGTCCCCGCCGTGAGATCACTGATCTTGGCCTTGTGGCCACGCTGGAATTCCCTGGCCATACGAACGACCGTCCCCCATCCCGTAAATGCATGTGCGTTGCGACAGGCTAGCCCCTGCCCCCGACAGCGGCTATTCCTCGCGGACGGTCGGCAGCTGCGGCAGCCGGCCGGCGGCTACGACGCCCTCCAGATACCCGCGGGCCCGTTCGGTCCTCGGGTACGACTCCAGCAGCTTCCAGAAGCTCGGGCCGTGGCCCGGAACCAGCAGGTGCGCGAGTTCGTGCAGCAGAACGTAGTCGATGACGTACTCGGGCATGCCCTGCAGCCGGTGCGAGAGACGGATGCTGCCCTCGGAGGGGGTGCAGGATCCCCACCGCGAGTTCTGGTTGGTGACCCAGCGGACGGAGTCCGGTTCGGCGCGGGCGTCCAGGTACTGCTCGGAGAGCAGGGCGGCCCGGCTGGACAGCTCGTCGTCGCCGAGGATCCGCTTGCTCTCCTGCGTCGCGAGTTTCTCGAGCATCACCGTCACCCAGCGTTGCTCCTCGGCGACCGACATCCGGGCCGGAATGAGGACCACGGTGCGGTCACCCTCGCGGTAGGCCGAGACAGTCCGGCGCCTTCGGGCGCTGCGACGCACTTCGACCTCACTCGTCCGGGAGGTGAGGGACTGCTGACGGGAGAGGTCATGCGCGGGGTCGGCGGACACGCTCCGACGTTACCGGCTGGGGGTGCGGGAAGTCCCGTCCCCAGGCCGGTTGGCGCGGGAATCCCCTCGCTTCGTGCGCATATTGAACGACTATCCCCCACAGGCTGTGGATAACTCTGCTTCTCTGTGGGCACCCGCGTGCATTCTGTGACTGCCGCATAACGACGATGCGGAACTGCTGCGGATCTTGAAATGGATTCGCCGGCGTCTACCGGGGGTGGCCATGCGTCCCATGCTCAAAACCGCCATGCGGCGCAGTTGGCGCGACCGCGAGAGCGTTCAGTTCGGAATTGATCCGGCCCATGCCGTCGTCCTCGACCAGGTCGACGGCGCGGCGGCGGGATTCCTTGATCTGCTGGACGGCACCCGCGGGGCGGCTTCGCTGACGCGGGACGCCGTGGCACTGGGGCTGGACGCGCGGCAGGTGCGGCAGCTGCTGGGGCTGCTCGCCGAAGGCGGCGTGCTGGACGACGCGACGGCACACGCCCGGCTCTCCGAGGCGGTCCGCCATCGGACGGCGGCCATCGACCGGTTGCGGCCCGACCTCGCGGCGCTCTCCGTCGTCCACGCGGGCGCGGGCGGCGCGGCCGGCCGGATGCGGGACCGGCGGGTGGCGCGGGTGCGGGTGCGCGGCGCGGGCCGGGTCGGGGCGGCCGTGGCCGCGCTGCTGTCGGCGGCCGGCGTCGGCCGGGTCGAGGTGCTGGACTGCGGCCGGGTGGAGCCGTGGGACGTGAGCCCGGCGGGGATCCCGGCCGAGCACATCGGGGAGCGGCGGGACGCGGCGGCCCGCGGGGCGGTGCGCCGGGCCGCGCCCGATCCGCGCGCGGCGGCGCTCGGGCGGCGGGGCCCCCGGGCCGGACGGGAGCCGGCGGATCCCCGGCTCTCGCTCGTCGTGGTGGCACCGCGCGACGGGCTGGCCGCCTACGCCCCGGAGCCCCGGGAGACTGAGCGATTGCTCACAGCGGGCATCCCGCACCTTTATACGGGCGTCGTCGAGGGCATGGGTGTAGTGGGCCCGCTCGTCGTTCCGGGCCGTACCGGGTGTGCGGGCTGTCTGGCGCTGCGGCTGGCGGACGAGGATCCCGCCTGGCCGCGGATGCTCGCCCAGCTCAGGTCCGGGCGGGCGCCCGGGGTTCCGGCCTGCGACATCGCCCTGGCGACGGTCGTCGCGGGGCTGGCCACCGCGCATGCGTTGGCCTTCCTGGACGGCGGCGCTCCCCCGAGTTCCGGCGCCCGGGTGGAGATCGCGCTGGCCCGGCTGTCCATGGAAGTACGGCCGGTGCCCGGTGACATCCGATGCGGTTGCGGCGCGGGAGGTGACGCGAGAACGGTGCTGCCCGCCGCGCCGCGAGTGCGGAGGGGCACAATGGCCAGGTGACCGACGGGAAAGAGGAGCGCATGTCTGATCTTCCTCGTAAGGCGGTGACTCGCACCGCGAAACTGGCCGCGCTCCCCCTGGGGTTCGCGGGCCGCGCCACACTCGGGCTGGGCAGGCGACTGGGCGGTCGTCCCGCCGAGGTCGTCGCGAGCGAACTGCAGGAAGCCACCGCCGAGCAGCTGTTCAAGGTGCTCGGCGAGCTCAAGGGCGGGGCCATGAAGTTCGGCCAGGCGCTGTCGGTGTTCGAGGCCGCGCTGCCCGAGGACGTGGCCGGTCCGTACCGCGCCGCCCTCACCAAGCTGCAGGACTCCGCGCCGCCGATGCCCGCGAGCACCGTGCGCAAGGTGCTCGCCGAGCGGTTGGGCGCCGACTGGCGCGAGCTGTTCACCACGTTCGACGAGACCCCGGCCGCGGCCGCCTCGATCGGCCAGGTGCACCGCGCGGTGTGGCACGACGGCCGGGCGGTGGCCGTGAAGGTGCAGTACCCGGGCGCCGGTGCCGCGCTCCTCTCCGACCTGGCCCAACTGGGCCGGGTGGCGCGGCTCTTCGGACCGATGATCCCGGGGATGGACATCAAGCCGCTCATCGCCGAGATGCGCGACCGGGTCTCGGAGGAACTGGACTACGAGCTGGAGGCGCAGGCCCAGCAGGCCCACGCCACGGAGTTCGCCGGCGATCCCGACGTCCTGGTGCCCGGGGTGGTGCACCAGGCCGACCAGGTCCTGGTCACCGAGTGGATGGACGGCGTGCCCATGGCCGAGGTGATCGCCAAGGGCACTCCGGAGCAACGCGACCGGGCCGGCCAGCTGCTGGCGCGCTTCCTGTTCGCGGGCCCGGCGCGTACCGGGCTGCTGCACGCCGACCCGCACCCGGGAAACTTCCGGTTGCTGGTGGACGACGGCCCCGCCGCGGGCTGGCGGCTCGGCGTGCTGGACTTCGGGACGGTGGACCGGCTGCCCGAGGGGCTGCCACTGCCGATCGGCACCGCGCTGCGCCTCGCGCTGGAGGGCGACGCCGACTCGGTGCACGCGATGCTGCGGCAGGAGGGATTCGTCCGGCCGTCGATCAAGCTGCGCCCGGACGCGGTGCTGGACTATCTGCGGCCGATCATCGAGCCGGCCGGATCCGAGGAGTTCACCTTCGTCCGCAGCTGGATGCGCGCCCAGGCGGCACGGATCGCCGATCCGCGCTCGCCCGCCCACCAGTTGGGCAAGCAGCTGAACCTGCCGCCGTCGTATCTGCTGATCCACCGCGTGACGTTGAGCACCATCGGCGTCCTGTGCCAGCTGGGCGCGACGGTGCGGCTGCGCGATGAACTCCTGGAGTGGCTGCCGGGCTTCGACGCCGGTGGGGCGGCGGAGTCGGCGTAGCCGTCCTGTGGTCCGCTACCACCAGGAGGAGTCGAGACGACCTTCGATACTGCGGAGGTTCTCCCGGCCGCACCGGTCACAGAAATAGACGCGCCGGCTGTTCTCCACGGAGCAGGTCCAGGTGATCGGCAGACCGTCCTCGACGGCGCCGCAGCGCGCGCACGTCGTCGTCTGGGCAGTCCCGACCCGGTTGTGCTGAGTCTTCTGGTCCACTTGGTGACGATACCTCTCCGAGTGCCCGATAAGACGTCGTAACGCACCGCGGGGCCGGTCCTTTCGGACCGGCCCCGCGGTGTTCGCTGTGACACGGAGTGGTGGAACTCGGCCGCGGGTGTGCGGCCGTTGGAGCGTGGCTACCGCTGGTTACTGCATGACGGCCATCGCCAGCGCGCGGCGGGCGCGCAGCGAGACACGTTCGGCCCGGCGCTGCAGTCGGCGTGCCGACACCAGGCGAAGGGCCTGCCGTTCGTGCTCGGCCTCGTAGAGGCGTTGTTGCATATGGGCACGTGCCAAGGCTTCTGGCATGAGTTGCATTTCGAGGTTCCTGTTCTGGCGGGCGCTGTAGGCGCCGGAAGTGTGGCGGGGGGCTTCGGTGGCGGGCGGCGCCACTTCTGTGGACGGGTTCATGGGGACCTGCTTCTTCGGGTCGTGCGTCACGGGTCGGTCGACGGTTCCTACGGTGCCGGTGTTCACACCGCTACTGCGTTCTTGCGCGGACGGCCACGGGGCCGCTTGCGGGCTACGACGACGCCCTGGATGAAGAGCTCTCCACCCCAGACGCCCCAAGGCTCACGGCGGTCCTTCGCACCGGCGAGGCATGCCTCGCGGACGGGACAGGTCTGGCACAGCGTCTTGGCGTACTCGACGTCGGCCGGGGACTCCGCGAAGAAGACCTCCGGGTCGTAGGTCCGGCAGGGGACGGGTACACCGAGGCGCTCGATTTCGTCATCGAGCTCGGTCAGGGGCAGCAACGGGACCTCCGAGTGGACCGCGGGCAGGGGGAGCGGGGCTGTGGGCGATACGGACGGGGCGTGCTGGGTGGCAGGCACGGTCGTGGTGTTCCTCGTCTGTCTGGTCCGGCCGGTGGGCCGGTTGTTTCGGCTGGAGAAAACAGAAGGGCCGCGGATCCCGGTCTGGGATTCCGCGGCCCTGGAAGGTGCCGGTCTGATCGTCGATCAGACTGGATCGCTCCAGGGTTCGAGCCCGCGGAAGGCCCACATCGAGAGGTGCTGCTGCTTCTGTCCATTTGTGCTGTGACCGGCACCGCCGGGCGTAAAGACATAGGCCGAGGCCTTGCTCTCCACTACTGCCGGTGCCTTGGTCGCTCGCTCGCCGCGCTCACGGATCGAGAGTTCCGCGAGGGAGGCCAGACGCAGAGCCGGGGCTCCGGACATGCCGGTGCCGGGCAGCGGGGCGCCGAGCGTGCAGGTGGCGATGACGACCGGACGATCGGTCAGTTTCACGTTCTCGAACTTGATGGTCACGGGTCTTCGCCTCCTCTCGGCGTCTCGTAGGGCTTGTCGTGCTTACTCAGTACATCACGATCTCCCCGGCTCTTGGAAGAGCCGCAGTGACCGTGCTCCGGAAGGCTATGGGGACTTCCGCGCCGCGCGCAAACTATTTTTCGGGTTCTTCTGCAACAGCTTCGTCACCGGGTGCCGCGGCCGGTTCGCCGCCGGTGCACAGTGCCAGCACCTCGGCGCCGTACTTGTCCAGTTTTCGGCTGCCGACCCCGGCGATCGCGGAGAGCTCGGCCGCCCCTTCCGGCCGGACCTCGGCGATGGCCAGCAGCGTCTTGTCGGTGAAGACGCAGTACGCCGGCTGCCCCAGTTCCCTGGCCTGTTCCATGCGCCACTCGCGCAGCCGCTCGTACAGCCCCTCGTCCAGGTCCGACGGGCAGTCCTCGCACCGCATCAGCTTGATCTCGCCGGCCTCCGACAGGGTGCGGCCGCAGACCCGGCAGCGCACCGGGCCGCGCTTGCGCTTGGCGGCGGCAGCGGCCGCCGCTCCGCGCTCGATGCCGCCGCCACCGGCCGCGAAGCGGTTGCCGGTGCCACGCGTCGCGGAACCGGGCCGCAGGCCGTCCAGGAAGCGGGAGGGCTTGCGGGTGGCACGACCGCCCGGCGAGCGGGAGAGCGCCCAGGACAGGAAGAGGTGCAGCCGGGCCCGGGTGACGCCGACGTACAGCAGCCGGCGCTCCTCCTCGACCTGCTCGTCGGTCTTGGCGTAGGTGATCGGCATCATGCCCTCGGTGAGACCGACGAGGAACACCGCGTCCCACTCCAGGCCCTTGGCGGCGTGCAGCGAGGCGAGCGTGACGCCCTCGACGGTCGGGGCGTGCTGGGCGCTCGCCCGCTCGTCCAGCTCCGCGACGAGGTCCGACAAGGTGGCCTCGGGACGGGCCAGCGCGAAGTCGTCGGCGAGCCGGACCAGCGCGGCCAGCGACTCCCAGCGGTCCCGGACCGCGCCCGATCCGGCGGGGGCCTCGACCGTCCAGCCACGGGAGCCGAGGACGGCCCTGACGTGCTCGGGCACGTCCGTGCCGGCCATCCCGGGATCGGTCCCGGCCCCGGCACGCGCGGCGCCGCGCAGCAGCAGCCCGGCCTCGCGGACCTCGGGGCGGTCGAAGAACCGCTCCGCGCCGCGCAGCTGGTACGGCACCCCGGCGTCGGCGAGCGCCTGCTCGTAGACCTCGGACTGGGCGTTGATGCGGTACAGGATGGCGATCTCGCTGGGCCGCACGCCGCCGGCGATGAGTTCCCTGATCCGGCGGGCGGTGCCCTCGGCCTCGGTGGGCTCGTCCACGTACTCGGTGTAGCCGGGCTCGGGGCCCGGCTCGCGCTGCGAGATCAGTTCCAGCCGGTGCTGGGCCGCCTGGCCCTTGGCCTGGGAGAGCAGCCCGTTGGCCAGCTGCACGACCTGCGGGGTGGAGCGGTAGTCGCGGACGAGCTTCACGACGGTGGCTTCCGGGTGCCGGGAGCGGAAGCCGAGCAGGTACTCGGGGGTGGCGCCGGTGAAGGAGTAGATGGTCTGGGAGGCGTCGCCGACGACGCAGATGTTGTCCCGGCCGCCGAGCCACAGGTCGAGCAGCCGCTGCTGGAGCGGGCTGACGTCCTGGTACTCGTCGACGACGAAGTGCTGGTACTGGGAGCGGATGGTGTCCGCGACATCCGGGCGCTCCTGCAGGACGCCCACGGTGAGCAGCAGCACGTCCTCGAAGTCGATGACGCCTCGGTCCCGCTTGAGCTGCTCGTACGCCGTGTAGATCTTGGCGATCTCGGCCGGGTCCCGGGGGACCTCGCGGCCGGACTTCGCGGCGGCGGCCGGGTAGTCCTCGGGAACGGTCTGGGTGACCTTGCACCATTCGATCTCGCCCGTCACGTCCCGCAGCTCGTTGCGGTCCAGCCGGATCCGGCAGCGGGCGCCGGCCTCGGCGACGAGCTGGACCTTGCGCTCGACGAGCCGCGGCATCTCGCCGCCGATGGCGCGCGGCCAGAAGTACTGGAGCTGGCGCAGCGCGGCGGAGTGGAACGTACGCGCCTGGACGCCGCCCGCGCCGAGCTGGCGCAGCCTTCCGCGCATCTCCCCCGCCGCGCGGGCGGTGAAGGTGACCGCCAGCACACTGCCGGGCTGCAGTATCCCCGCCCGCACCCCGTAGGCGATCCGGTGCGTGATCGCCCGGGTCTTGCCCGTGCCCGCCCCGGCCAGCACGCAGACCGGCCCGTGCAGCGCGGTGGCGACCTCGCGCTGTTCGGGGTCGAGCCCGTCGAGCACGGCGTCGGGAGAGTCCGGGACTGCCGGGAAGAGCGAGGTGTGCGTTGGTGCGGTCACCCCGCCATGCTGCCAGGTCCAGGGAGGCGGTCGGGAAAGTTATCCACAGCCGAGGTGTGATGATCCGACCGCGAAGGGTGGGAAACCGGTGGCGGTGGGGCCGCAGGAATGCCGGGAGCGGGGTAGGCGTTGAGCAGATCGAAGATTCCACCGGCTTGTGAGGAGCGGACACCCATGTCGGGCACTGTGACGATGTACAGCACCACCTGGTGCGGCTACTGCCGTCGGCTCAAGAGCCAGATGGACCGCGAGGGCATCGGCTACACGGAGATCAACATCGAGAACGACCCGGAGTCGGCGGCGTTCGTCGAGAAGGTCAACGGCGGCAACCAGCTGGTCCCCACCGTCCTCTTCCCGGACGGATCGGCGCTCCCGAACCCGTCATTGGCCCAGGTCAAGCAGAAGCTCAGCGTCTGACCCGACGCGTCTGATCCCACCCGCATCCGCCGGGGCGCGCCCGCGCCCCGGCGGAGTGCTGTCCGCTTCCGTGACGGTCAGGCGGCTGCCGTCGGGAACGGGCCGCCGTACCAGAGCTCCATCAGCCGGGCCGCGATCGAGATACCGCCCGGCGGCAGGATCTCCCCGGACTCGATGCCCTTGCGCAGGTCCTCGCGGGAGAACCAGCGGGCCTCGTGGATCTCCTCGCCGTCCACCTGGATGTCCGGCGACGTGGCGCGGGCCATGAACCCGAGCATCAGGCTCGACGGGAAGGGCCACGGCTGGCTCGCGACATATGTCACGTCGCCGACCGTCACCCCCGCCTCCTCCGCCGTCTCGCGCACCACGGCCTGCTCCAGCGACTCGCCCGGCTCCACGAAGCCCGCGAGCGTCGAGAAGCGCCCTTCGGGCCAGTGCGCCTGGCGGCCCAGCAGCGCGCGGTCCTGGTCGTCCGTCACCAGCATGATCACGGCCGGGTCGGTGCGTGGGTAGTGCTCGGCGCCGCACGCCTGGCAGCGCCTGATGTGGCCGGCGGCGGCGATGACCGTGCGCTCACCGCAGCGGGAGCAGAAGCGGTGCGCCCGCTGCCAGTTCTCCAGCGCGACGGCGTGCACCATCAGGCCCGCCTCCAGCGGGGAGAGCAGCCCGGCCACCTCGCGCAGCCCGGCCGCCCGCGCCACGTCGTCCATCCGGCCCGGCAGCGCGTCCTTCTGCAGCGCGAAGTACCGCACGCCGTCCTCGCCGATGCCGAGGAAGTAGCGGTGGGTCTCGGTCTCGGGCGCGTCGAAGGCCGGGACCATGACCAGCTCGGTGCGGCCGTCCTTCTCCTCGACCAGCACCTGGCCGCCGGAGACGACGAAGACCCGGGTCGTCGGATGGCTCCAGGCGGCGGCCAGCCAGGCCTCGTCGAGCCGGTGGTGGGCGGCGCGGTCCACGCCCGTCTGGGCCAGGGCCAGCGGCTGGGTGGACAGGTCGATCTCGGACAAGGCTGCTTCCAACTCCCCGTGCGTACGTCCCGTACGCGGTAGCGCGGCTGTCGTGGTCAGTGACCGGTGTCGGTGGGGCGCGCCGGCGGCGGCGCCGGCGGTCACCCGGTGGTCCCCGCCGCGGCGGGGCGCCAGTTCTCGGCGAGGTCGCCCCAGAGGTAGGCGGCGGTCTCCACACCCTTGAACAGCAGGTCGAGTTCGACCTTCTCGTTCACCGAGTGCCAACCGTCGGACGGTACGGAGATTCCCAGGAACAGCACCGGCACACCCAGCACGTCCTGCAGATCGGCCGCGGGTCCCGAACCACCCTCGCGGGTGAAGAGGATCTCCTGCTGGAAGGCCCGGCCCATCGAGCGGACGACCGACTGCAGCGCCGGATGGTCGAGCGGGGTCAGGCAGGGCCGGGTGGTGCCCCAGAACGTGACCTCGTGGCGGATGCCGGCGGGGAGCCGGGCGGCGACCCAGTCGGTGACGAGCTGCTGCACCGCGCCCGCGTCCTGGCCGGCGACCAGCCGGAAGGACAGCTTCAGGTGGGCGGAGGCCGGGACGATCGTCTTGCCGCCGGGGCCCTGGTAGCCGCCGTGGATGCCGTTGACCTCGGCGGTCGGCCGGGCCCAGATGCGCTCCAGAGTGGTGTGGTCGGCCTCGCCGAGCGCTCCGTGGGACTTGGCGGTGCTCAGCCACCGCGACTCGTCGAACGGCAGCGCCGCGAAGAGTTCGCGCTCGCGATCGGTCAGCTCGAGGACCCCGTCGTAGAACCCCGGGATCGCCACCCGCCGGTCGTCGTCGTGCAGCGCGGCGACCAGCCGGGCGGCCTCGGTGGCGGGGTTGGGCACCGCGCCGCCGAACGAGCCCGAGTGGATGTCCTGGTCCGGCCCGTACAGGTCGACCTGGCAGTCGGCCAGACCGCGCATGCCGGTGCAGACGGTCGGGGTGTCCTCGGACCACATGCCGGTGTCGGAGACGATCACCGCGTCGCAGGCCAGCCGGTCGGCGCGCTGCCGGATCAGCGCGAGGAAGTTCGGTGAGCCGGACTCCTCCTCGCCCTCGATCAGCAGCTTGAGGTTCACGGCCGGCGCGGTCCTGCCGGTCGCGGCGAGGTGGGCGCGCAGGCCGAGCGTGTGGAAGAGCACCTGCCCCTTGTCGTCGGCCGCGCCCCTGGCGTAGATGCGGCCGTCGGCGGTGTGCGGCTCGAAGGGGTCGGTGTCCCAGCCGTCCTCGCGGGCGGCGGGCTGCACGTCGTGGTGGCCGTAGACCAGCACGGTCGGCGCCTGCGGGTCGCCGGACGGCCATTCGGCGAAGACCGCCGGCAGACCGTCGCTCTCCCAGACCTCGGCGGTCGGGAAGCCGGTCTCGGCCAGCTTCGCCGCCAGCCACCGCGCACTGCCCAGCACGTCGTCCGCGCGGGCGGGATCCGCCGAGACGGACGGGATCCGCAGCCACTCGGCGAGGTCGGCGAGGAACGCGGAACGGTGGGCGTCGATGTAGGCGTGGACAGCGCTGTCCGGGGCGGTACTCATGGCATCGAGCCTAACCGGCGCGCCGGACACCTCCGGCCGGAGGTGTCGGCTCGGGCGACGGGCTCAGGCGGCGGGCTCAGGCGGCGGCTCAGCCCGGCTCGTCGAGCAGCAGCCGCTCCAGGGCGGCACGGTCCGGCAGGGACGCGGGCCTGACGACGTCGCCGGTACGGACGTAGAGGAACGCGGCGGTCACCCGGTGCAGCGGCAGCTGGTGCTGCTCGGCCCAGGCGAGGCGGTAGAGGGCCAGTTGGAGGGGGTCGCCGGACCGGGAGCGGCTGGTCTTCCAGTCGACGATCTCGTAGGTGGCCCCATCCGGGGCCTGCGGGTCTTCCGTTCGGTAGACGGCGTCGATGCGGCCGCGGATCATGCGGCCGGCCAGCGCCAGCTGGAAGGGCGCCTCGACACGGTGGGGCGTGCGGTCCGCGTACGGGGTGCCGAGGAACGCCTCCTTGAGGGCGGCGAGGTCCCGCTCGTCGTCGATCTCGTCCCCGCCCTCGACCCCGGGCAGGTCCTCGGGGGCGAAGAGCGGCCGTTCGTCGAAGCGGGACTCGACCCAGGCGTGGAAGCGGGTGCCGCGGCGCGCGGCGGGCTGCGGGGCGCGCGGCATGGGGCGGGCGAGCTCGCGGGCGAACCCGTCCGGATCGGCGGCCAGCCGCATCAACTGCGAGGCGGTGAGGACGGGGGGCACCGGCACGTCCCGGACGGTCGCCCGCGCACGCCGCAGCTCCCCGGCGAGGGCGTCGAGGTCGCGGTCCCAGGAGGCGACGAGACGGGACTCCTCGGGGAGCAGGTGCGCCCGTGCGGGGGCCTCGCCGCCGGTGGTGTGCTCGGCGAGCGGATGGCCGGGGTCGGCAGGACGTCCCGGTTCCGGATCGGGGTCCCCCGGATGCTCGAAGCCCTCGGGACGCTCCGCCGAGAGCTCGTCCCAGTCGGCGTCCTCCCACTCCTCGTCGTCCGCCCACACCGGCTCGTCCTCCGCCGGCGCCTCGGCGTCCGTGTCCGCGTCGGTGCCCGTGAACACGTCCGCGAACGCGTGCTCCCGCGGCGCGTCCAGGTACGCGAGGACCGTCCTGGCCGCCTTGCGGCGGCGGTCGAGGGCGGTGGCGTCGAGCGGGAGCGGCCAGGCGCGCTCGACGGAGGTCTCCAACGCCGGGTTGACGGCGTCCTCCGCGGGGGGCTCGGTCCAGTGCTCGATCTCGCCGTGGCCGGCCTCGCAGTGCACGCGCAGCGCGTCCAGGAAGGCGGACGGGCCGTACGGGGTCTTCTGGGTGGGCCCCCACCAGTACCCGGAACCGAGCAGCAGCGAGCGGGGCCGGGTGAAGGTCACGTAGCCGAGGCGGAGCTCCTCGATCCGGTTGTGCTCCTTCATCGCGTCCCGGAACCGGTCGAGACCCGCCTTCGACCACTCGTCGACATCGGGGAGGGTCGCCGCGTCGCCGCGCAGCGGGTGCGGCAGCACCTTGGCGTTGGCGGTCCACAGCTCGCGGCCGCGCTCGTTCGGGAAGCCCTTCTTCACCAGCCCCGGGACGGCCACGACGTCCCATTCGAGGCCCTTCGACTTGTGGGCGGTGAGCACCTTCACCGTGTTCTCGCCGCCGGGCAGCGAGCTGTCCAGCCCCTTCTCGTACTGGGCGGCGGTGCGCAGGAAGCCGAGGAACGCCAGGAGGGTCGCCTCGCCGTCGAGGGAGGCGAAGTTGGCCGCTATGTCCAGGAAGGCGTTCAGCGTCTCCTTGCGGCGGGCCGCCAGGGCGTGCGGGGACGCGGACAGCTCGACCTCCAGGCCGGTGACCGCGAGCACCCGGTGCAGGACGTCCATCAGCGGGTCGGCCAGCGCCCGCCGCAGGTCCCGTATCTCGGCCGCCAGCCGGGCGAACCGGACCCGCGCCTCGGGCGAGAACGGCAGCTCGTCGCCCGGGTCGCCGTCCAGGAACGTCTCCAGGGCGTCGGCGAGCGAGACCACCTCGGCGGGATCGACGCCTTCGACGGCCGCCGCCAGCCGGCGCTCGGGGTCGTCCTCCGCGCCGCCGGCCCCGAACCGGACGAGGACCCGGGCCCGGCGCCCGAGCAGCGCCAGGTCCCGGGCGCCGATCCGCCAGCGGGGGCCGGTGAGCAGCCGGACCAGCGACGCGTTCGCCGTCGGATCGTGCAGGACCTCGCAGACGGCGACGAGGTCGGCGACCTCGGGCAGGTGGAGCAGCCCGGACAGGCCCACGACCTCGACGGGGATGTCACGGGCGACCAGCGCGGCATGGATGTCGGCGAAGTGGCCCGTCGTACGGCACAGGACGGCGATCTCGCCCGGCTCGGTGCCGGTGCGCACCAGGTGGGCGAGGGAGTCCGCGAGCCACTCGATCTCCTCGGCCTGGCTGGACAGCAGCGCGCAGCGCACCAGCCCGTCGCGCTCGGCGCCGGGGGCGGGGCGCAGCGCCTCGACGCCTTCGTGCCGGGACCGCAGTTCGGTGGCGAGGCCGTTGGCGAGTTCCAGGAGGCGGCCGCCGCTGCGGCGGTTCTCGCTGAGCGAGAAACGGCGGGCGGGGGTGCCGTCGGCGTTCGGGAAGTGGGCGGGGAAGTCGTCCAGGTTGGCGACGGAGGCGCCGCGCCAGCCGTAGATCGCCTGGCAGGGGTCGCCGACGGCGGTGACCGGGTGGCCGGTGCCCTCGCCGCCGAACAGCCCGGCGAGCAGCAGCCGCTGGGCGACGGAGGTGTCCTGGTACTCGTCGAGCAGCACCACCTTGTACTGCTCGCGCAGGATCGCGCCGACCTCCGGGCGGGTGCGGGCCACCGTCGCCGACAGGGCGATCTGGTCGCCGAAGTCCAGCAGGTCGCGGCGCTGCTTCTGCTCGCGGTAGGCGGCGGCCAGCCCGGTGAGGTCCCGGCGGGCCCGCGCGGTCTCCGGCAGCTTGCGCAGATCCGCGTTGGTGAGCTTGACGGGGGCCAGGGTGTCGAGCCAGTCGGCGTCGTGGGCGAGCAGCCGGCCCGGCGGGACCAAGTGCTCGTTGAGCTCGCCCTCGAGCGCCAGCAGGTCGCTGACCAGCGAGGGCAGGCTCTTGGTCAGCGCCGGGTACGGGCCCGGCGCGGCCCGCAGCACCTTCGCGGCGAGCTGGTAGCGGGTGGCGTCGGCGAGCAGCCGGGCGGTGGGTTCGAGGCCGATGCGCAGCCCGTGCTCCTTGAGCAGTTGGCCCGCGAACGCGTGGTACGTCGAGATCAGCGGCTCACCGGTCGCGTCCGCTCCGGGCGTCTCTCCGGCACCCGGCGGCCCGATCGGATCCGGATCGGTGATCCCGGCCTGGACGAGCGCCCTGCGGACCCGCTCGGCGAGCTCCCCCGCGGCCTTGTTGGTGAACGTCAGGCCGAGCACTTCCTCCGGGGCGACCTGCCCCGTCCCGACCAGCCAGACGACACGGGCGGCCATCACCGTCGTCTTCCCGGAGCCGGCCCCCGCCACGATCACGTTCGGCGCGAGGGGCGCCGTGACGCACTCCATCTGCTCCGGGGTGAAGGGGATGCCGAGGAGCGCCTTGAGCTGCTCGGGGTCCGTGATGCGTGCTGCCACCCCAGTGAGGCTATCCGGCCCCACCGACAACCGGCGGCCACCTGGGCGGACGCGCCTCCCGCCGGGGGGTCACCGGTGGGAGGCGCGTCCAGGCGACCGTCAGACGTTCTTGCCGCCCCCGTCCTGGAGCTTGGCGATGTCGAGCGTCTGCGAGGCGGGCGGGGCCACCGCCCTGACCGGCTTGTCGAACTCGGCGAAGGTCACATGGCCCGGCGATTCGCCGTCCTCCATGACGAGCTTCAAGGGGTACGGCTCACCCTGCGCCGCGACGTAGATCGTCACCTTCTCGCTCTTGCCCTTGCGGACCTTCTTCTCGATGACCGTGACGACCGGCTGTCCGGCGACCGTGGTCGGCGCGCCCTTGCTGTAGCTCTCCTCGGCGTCGTCTTCCGACGTCAGGTTCTCGAGGAACGAGTCCAGGTCGCAGAAGGCCGCGAGGTCCTCGTCCTTGGCGGCGTCACCCGGCACCTTCACCCACTTGCCGTGCAGCATGCGGAGCGCGGCGGCGTCGTCCGTCTCGCCCGTGTCGCGCCAGAAGGCGTCGTTGGCCTTCATGTAGCTGGTGTGGTGCGTTCCGATGAACTGCATCGTCTCCTTGCCCTGGCTCATCGCCCCGGCGCACTCGCCGGCCTTGGACATGGAGGCCTTCAACTGCACGGGCTTGCCGTCAACCACTGCCGCGAAGTCCACCTTCACCGCGGTGACGGACGTGAGCGCCGCCTCGGCCTTGTCCGAGACCTGCTTCGCGGTCAGGGCGTCGAGCCCGGTCGGCGCCTTGGTGCTCGCCGAGACCGTCGGCTTCACCTGGGACCCGATCACCGCGTCGTCCGACGTGTCGCCCCCACAGCCGGTCAGCCCGCCGACCAGGGCCGCACAGACCAGTGAGGCCGCCACGACGTTCCGCTGTACTGCCACCGGATTCCCCTCCACCCACACGCATCACACTGATAAGCACAAGATAAGCATGCGGACACAACGGGTTTGACCCGGCTGCCCACAACTCGATCCCCGCGGGCCGGCTCAGACGTCCAGGCCCGAGTCCCCGCCGAACAGGCTGAGGTCGATCGTCTGGTTCGCGGGCGGAGCCGTGACGTGGAGCGGTTGGTCGAACGCTCCAAAGGTGATGGTCATCGCGTCGGCCGACGCGATCTTCAACAGGTACGGCTTGCCCTTCGCCGCCACCGAGAGCGTGCTGGTCCCCGACGACTCCTTCTGCCTGATGATGACGACCGGCCGACCGTTGACCGTGCCGGCGCCACCCTTGGTGGAGGCGGCGTGGTTCGGCTTGATCCTGCCGAGGACGGTGTTCAGGTCGCACGATCCGGCCAGCCGCCGGCCCGGGGCGGAGTTGCTGGGGAACTTGATCCACCGGTTGCCCGCCAGCTCCCCGATGGTCTTGCCCTTGGCGCCCATCGCCGTCCAGTAGCCGGCATCCCCTTTGATGTACGCCGTCCCGTCGTCGACCCGGATGACCTGCATCATCCAGCCCTCCTGCCGCACCGCGGAGGCGCAGGTGCCCTTGACGGTCATCGCGACCTTCATCTGCAGCGGTTTGGCGCGGAGCACTCCGGCGAATTCGAGCGTCATGGAGCTCGTCGTGTCCATCGCGTCCCACATCCGGCGCGATATCTGCGGCGCCGTCAGCCCGTCCAGCGAGTCGTCCGACGCCGCGCGGGACGCGTTCGCCGGATTCGACGCCGCGTGGACGGCTCTGCCGCGTTCCGCCGTCCCCTGACAGCCGGACAGCCCACCCACGGCCGCAACGCAGACCACTACGCCTACGACAACACTGCGCCTCAACGCCACGACGGCCACTTTCCTCAACACCGAACCACATAACCGCACTTGCCCTTACATCGAACTGACGCACGAACAGGCGAAAGGGTTGCACCGCCGAGGCACAGGTCACGTGGCCGCCCCGCGGACTACTCCACGACGTGCCGGCCCTCCGGCTGGGCGCTGCAGGACGCGCGGAACGCGCAGTGCGTGCAGTGCTGGCCGGTGGCGGGGGTGAAGCGCTCGTCCAGGACCCGGCCGGCGGCGCCGGCCAGCAGCTCCTCCACCACCCATTCCCCCTCGCCACCCGCCTCCTCCCGCTTCCCCGCGAGCGGCTGCTGGCGCTGGACGGCCGGCACGGTGTCGCCGCCGTCCTTCTTCGCCGCGCCGAGGCGCAACTGCACGAGCTCGGCACCGCCCGGCAGTGGGCGCTGGCCGCCGAAGAGTTCGTCGACCGCGCCCTCACGGACCGCGAGCTGGTAGACGGCGAGCTGCGGGTGCCGCTCGACCTCCTTCGCCGTCGGCTTGGACTTCCCGGTCTTGAAGTCGACGACGTAGGCGTTGCCGTCCGCGTCCGCCTCGACCCGGTCCATGCTGCCGCGGATCCGGACCTCCACCTCGCCGGCCTCGAGGACGACGTCGAAGCCGTGCTCCGTGGCCACGGGCGTCCGGCCGCGCTCCATCACGTGCCAGTGCAGGAAGCGTTCCAGCGCGTCCCGCGCGTTCCGCTTCTCCTGCAGGGACTTCCAGGGCGCGTCGAAGGCCAGGGCGTCCCAGACCGAGTCCAGCCGGGCCATCAACACGTCCAGGTCGGCGGGGGTGCGCCCGGACGCGACCTCGTCGGCCAGCACGTGCACGACGTTGCCGAACCCCTGCGCCGCGGTCGACGGCGGCTCCGCCTTCACCTCACGGCCGAGGAACCACTGCAAGGAGCAGGTATTGGCGAGCTGGTCGAGCGCGCTGCCCGACAGCGCCACCGGCTGGTCGCGGTCGCGCAGCGGAACGGCCGAGCGCGTCGGCTCGTACAGGCCCCACCAGCGGTCGGGGTGCGCGGACGGCACGAGCGCGTGCCCGGCGTCGTTCAGCGAGGCGAGCCGGGCCAGCCGCAGCGCGGCGGCGTCGCGCAGCGCCGGGGAAGCGGCCGGGTCGACGGTGGTCGCGCGCAACTCCGCGACGAGCGCGGAGACGGCCAGCGGACGGCGCGCGCGATGCGTGACGTCCTGCGGCTCGACGCCGAGCTCGGTCAGGAAACGGGACGGCTGGTCGCCGTCGTCGGCCGCCGCCTTGACCGCCGTGACGACGAGCCGTTCCTTGGCTCGGGTCGCCGCCACGTAGAACAGCCGCCGCTCCTCGGCCAGCAGCGCGGCCGGGGTGAGCGGTTCCGCGAGGCCGTCGCGGCCGATCCGGTCGGCCTCGAGCAGCGAACCCCGGCGGCGCAGGTCGGGCCAGAGGCCCTCCTGCACCCCGGCGACCACCACCAGCCGCCACTCCAGGCCCTTGGACCGGTGCGCGGTCATCAGGCGCACGGCGTCGGTGCGGACGGCCCGGCGGCTCAGCGTGTCGGCCGCGATGTCCTGCGCGTCCAGTTCCTCCAGGAAGTTCAGCGCGCCCCGGCCGCCGGTCCGCTCCTCGGCGCGCGCCGCCGTCTCGAACAGCGCGCACACCGCGTCCAGGTCCCGGTCCGCGTTCCGCCCGGCCGTTCCGCCACGGGTCGCCGACCGCTCCAGCCGCTGCGGCCACGTCGACCCGTCCCACAGCTCCCACAGCGCCTGCTCGGCGGTGCCGCCGCCCGCCATCAGTTCCCGCGCCTTGCGCAGCAGCAGCCCGAGCCGCTGCGCGCCGCGCGCGTACGCCGGATCGTGCGCCACCAGCCGCTCCGGCTCCGCCAGCGCCTCCGCGATCAGCAGGTCCGAGGGCCGCGGCACGGTGCGGCCGGCTGCCCGTTCCTCCTCCCGCAGGGCCCGCCCCAGACGGCGCAGGTCGGCGGCGTCCATGCCGCCGAGGGGTGACGTCAGCAGGGTGATCGCGTCCTCGACGCTGATGGCGTGCGTCACGGACGCTTCGTCCGCTTCGTCCACTTCCGGTTCCGCCGCTTCTTCGGCTTCCTCCGGCTCGCCGGAGCGCGTCTGGGCGGGCACCACAGGCGCCGCCTGCGCGCCCGCGGCGGCGACGCGCAGCGCCAGCAGGAGCGGGGCGACGGCGGGTTCGTGCCGGAGCGGGAGATCGTCACCGTCTATCTCGACGGGGACTCCGGCGGAGGTCAACGCGCGGCGCAGGCCCGGGAGGGAGCGGGCGCCGGCGCGGACCAGGACGGCCATGTCACGCCACGGGACGCCGTCCTCCAAATGGGCGCGGCGCAGGGTGTCGGCGATGCCGTCGAGCTCGGCGCCCGCCATCGGGTACGTCCGGACGGCGACCGTGCCGCCGTCCCGGACCGCGGTCAGCTCGCGGTGGGCGCGGACGGCCGCCGCCGGCAGCCGGGGCAGCGACATCCGGCGGGTGACGAGGCGGGTGGCGTCCAGCAGCCCGGCGCCGGCCCGGCGCGAGACGGTGAGGACGTGGACGGGGGCGGGACTGCCGTCAGGGCGCGGGAAGGCGTCGGGGAACTCGAGGATGCCGTTCACGTCGGCGCCGCGGAAGGCGTAGATCGACTGGTCCGGGTCGCCGAAGGCGACGAGGGTGCGGCCCTGGCCGGCCAGCGCGCGCAACAGCCGGACCTGCGCGGGATCGGTGTCCTGGTACTCGTCGACGAAGACCGCGTCGTACTGCCCGGCCAGGGCCTCGAAGACCTCCGGGCGCTCCGCGAGCAGCACCGCCCGGTGCAGGAGCTCGGAGTAGTCCAGGACGCCCTGGAGATCGAGGACGTCCAGGTACTCGGCGAGGAAGGAGGCCGCCGCCGACCAGTCCGGGCGGCCGATCCGCCGGGCGAAGTCCTGTAGCGCCGCCGGCCCCAGGCCCAGCTCCCGGCTGCGCGCGAGCACGGCGCGCACCTCGTCCGCGAAGCCGCGGGTGGTGCGCGCGGCCCGTAGGTCGTCGGGCCAGCGGATGCGGCCGCGCCCGTCCTTCTCCAGCGCGGTCTGTCCCGTCAGCAGCTCACGGACGACGACGTCCTGCTCGGGCCCGGAGAGCAGCCGCAGCGGATCGGCGAAGAGCTCCGGGTCCTGGTGCGCGCGGAGCAGGGCGTAGCAGAAGGAGTGGAACGTGGTCGCCTGCGCGGTGGCCGTGCCGCCCATCCGGGCGGCCATCCGGTCCCGGAGCTCGACGGCCGCCTTGCGGCTGAACGTCAGGACGAGGATCCGCTCGGGGGCGGTGCCGAGCCGCACCCGTTCGGCGACCGCCTCGACGAGGGTCGTGGTCTTCCCGGTGCCCGGCCCCGCGAGGACCAGCAGCGGTCCCGACCGGTGCTCAACCACCGCGCGCTGTGACGCGTCCAGAACAGGAGGCGCGGTCCGCTCGGGCGGGGTCCGCAGCAGACGGTAGGCGCCGGTGCCCGTGTCGATCCCCCGGTGCGGCGCGCGGTGCGCCGGTCGGAGGGAGGAGGAGGTCACGTGGTTCGCCGGTTCCGTAGTTGCTGTGGGTGGCTCGGGTGCTTCAGGTCGGATGAGTGCCGCACGTGCTCCGGGGGGAGCGGGTGGCTCGGGCGCCGCGGCTGCCCGGTGCTCCGGACGGTGGCGCCGGTGCGGCCGGCTGTCGACGCTACGCCTCCCGGCACACGCGCCGCAGCCACTCCCACCCGTGTTCGGACGTGGAGTCGGTCACGTACTCGACCGCATGCCCGCTCACCTCATCCGCGGATGCCTTCACGTACTCCGTACGGACGTCCCACCGCATGTTCCGGTCCGCCATGGCCGAAGCTGGGAACCGTGAGCATCCGGTCGTCACTTCCCGGCGGGCGCGCCGTCCCACCGGGCCCGCCGCATGTCGACGCGCGGCACATGGCCCTCGGCGGAGCGCACCGCCTCCCGCAGCGGCGTGCCCTCCTCCCGGTAGTGCGCCAGCGCCCGCAGCTCATGGCCCGGCAGCAGCCGGCCGTCGGAGCGCACCACGCGCCACCACGGCACGGCGCCCCCGTACAGCGCCATGACGCGGCCGACCTGCCGCGGCCCGCCCTCGTCGAGCCACTCGGCGACGTCCCCGTAGGTCATCACCCGGCCCGGCGGGATGGCCTCGGCGGTTTCGAGCACCCGCTCGGCGTATTCGGAGGGCGCGGTGTCCTCGTCTGTCCGCTCACTCATCCGGCTCATCCTGCCTCAGGCCACCGACAACGGGGGGTTCAGCGCGCATCCCCGGACCGCTTCATGCCACCATCGTCGGCGGGGTGACAGTTGATAAGCGAGCAGGACGAGGCAGCGGGACAGCACGAACAGGACGCGGCGGCCACTTCGGCCGACCGCGCCGCTGACGTGCCGTCGCCCGATGGGGGGACGCCCGGCGCCGACGGCGACACCGAGGGCAACAGAAACGGCGCCCCCGATCCGGAACCGGGAGCACCTGCCGCGAAGGCGACGAAAGCCGCGAGCGTCACGAACCCCTCCGTATCATCCGATCCCTCCGACGAGCCCGAGGTCGTCCACAGCGACGACGTCTCCAGCGACGAGCCGCTGCTCGCCGCTCGCGTACACCGCCCCGCCGACCTCATGCGGTTCCTGCTCGGCCTGCTCGGCATCGCCGTCGTCATGGCCATCGCCGGTTTCGCCCACGCCACCACCAACGGCGTCGAGGCGGACATCGCCAAGGGCGCGCGCAACGCGCCCGACGCGCTCAGCACCTTCGCCGGCCTCACCGCGAGCATCGCCGTACTGATCGTCCCGGTCGCCTTCGCGATCGAGCGGCTGATCAAACGGGACGGGCTGCGGATCGCCGACGGTGTGCTCGCCGCCGTCCTCGCCCACGGCGTGGCGCTCGCCACCGACCTGTGGGTGACCAACGCCGCCCCGGACCCGATCAGGGCCGCGATGACCCAGATCGCGCCGGGCGGCGGCGGGATCACCGACCCCGTGCACGGCTATCTGGCGCCGGTCATCGCGTACATGACGGCCGTCGGCATGGCCCGGCGCCCGCGCTGGCGGGTGCTGCTGTGGGTCGTGCTGCTGCTGGACGCGTTCGCGGTGCTGGTCGGCGGCTACACGACGCCGTTCTCGATCATCGTGACGGTGCTCATCGGCTGGACCGTCGCCTACGGCACCCTGTACTCGGTCGGCTCACCGAACGTCCGGCCGACCGGCCAGAACCTGCTCGCCGGTCTGCGCCGCGTCGGCTTCGCCCCGCTGACCACCCGCCGCGCGGACGACGAGGTCCCCGAGACCCCCGACTCCGAGCGCGGCCGCGGCTACCTCGTCACGCTGGAGGACGGACCGCCGCTCGACGTCACCGTCGTGGACCGCGAGCAGCAGGCACACGGTTTCTTCTACCGGGTGTGGCGCCGGATCTCGCTGCGCGGCATCAACCAGCGCCGCAGCCTGCAGTCGCTGCGCCAGACCCTGGAGCAGGAGGCGCTGCTCGCGTACGCGGCCATCGCCGCCGGGGCCAACGCGCCGAAACTGATCGCCACCTCCGAGCTGGGCCCGGACGCCGTCATGCTCGTCTACGAGCACATCGGCGGCCGCCGGCTGAACGCGCTGCCGGACGACGAGCTCACCTACGAGCTGCTGTCCAACGCCTGGCAGCAGGTCAAGGCACTCCAGTCGCGGCGCATCGCGCACCGGCGGCTGATCGGCGACTCCCTGCTGGTGGATCGTTCCGGCAAGGTCTTCCTGACGGACCTGCGCGGCGGCGAGATCGCGGCCGGCGACATCGTGCTGCGGATGGACATCGCCCAACTGCTGACCACCGTCGCGCTGCGCGTCGGCCCGGAGCGGGCGGTCAAGACGGCCGTCGCCGTCCTCGGCCCGGACGCCGTCGCGAACTCCCTGCCGCTGCTCCAGCCGATCGCGCTGAGCCGGTCCACCCGCGCGGAGCTCAAGCAACTGAACCGCGAGCGGGCGCAGCGCGAGCGGGACGCCGTGCTCGCCGCGTCGGCGGCCGACAAGGAGGCGCGCCTCTCGGCGGCCGAGGCCGCTCCCTCGCGTGGCTCGACCAAGGCCGAGAAGCGGGCCGAGAAACGGGCCATCGAAGTGGCCCAGGACGAGGCCCGCGAGGAGGATCTGCTCTCCCGGATCCGCCAGCAGGTGCTGCTCATCCGGCCGCAGGCCCCGGTGGAGCCGGTCCGCCTGGAGCGGATCAAGCCGCGCACGCTGGTCACCGTCATCGCGGGTGCCTTCGCCGCGTACTTCCTGCTGTCGCAGATCAGCTCGGTGCCGATCGCCGACACGATCTCCCGCGCCAACTGGGGCTGGGCGGCCATCGCCGTGCTGGGCGCCGCGCTCAGCTACGTGGCAGCGGCGTGCGCCCTGGCCGGTTTCGTCCCGGAGCGGCTGTCGCTGTTCAGGACGGTCATGGCGCAGATCGCCGGATCCTTCGTGAAACTCGTCGCCCCGGCGGCGGTCGGCGGCGTCGCCCTCAACACCCGCTACCTGCAGAAGACGGGCGTGCGGCCGGGCCTCGCGGTGGCGAGCGTCGGCGCGTCCCAGCTGGTCGGTCTCGGCTCGCACATTCTGCTGCTGCTGACGTTCGGCTACATCACCGGCACCGAGAAGACGCCGTCCCTCTCCCCGTCCCGCACGGTCATGGCCGGGCTCCTCACCGCGGGTGTGCTGGTGCTGGTCGGGACGGCGATCCCGACGCTGCGCAAGTTCGTCTCCACCCGGGTACGGGCGCTGTTCGCGGGGGTCATCCCGCGCATGCTCGACGTGCTGCAGCGTCCGGCGAAGCTGCTGACGGGCATCGGCGGCACGCTGATGGTCACCGTCACCTTCATCATCTGTCTCGACGCCTGCGTACGCTCCTTCGGCGGCAGCCTCAGCTACTCGACGATCGCGGTCGTCTTCCTCGCCGGCAACGCCCTCGGCTCCGCGGCGCCGACCCCCGGCGGCGTCGGCGCGGTCGAGTTCGCCCTCACCGGTGGTCTGATCGCGGCGGGCCTCCCGGGCACGGTCGCCACTCCGGCGGTGCTGCTCTTCCGTCTCCTGACGTTCTGGCTCCCCGTCCTGCCGGGGTGGCTCTCCTTCAACTACCTGAGCCGCAGGGGCGATCTCTAGTGCTCCGGCCGGGGCGCCTTCCGGCGACTTCTGGCGACGGACGGCAGGGACGTGGTGGCCAGGACATTTGTACTGCCGAAGGCTGGAGATCCATCTCTGTCGGGTGAACCCCCCTCCGCGCGAGGCTCTTCCTACAAGAAGTTCTCACGGAGGAGCCCGGACATGACGCAGGTGCAGCAGCAGACGCAGGCCGGTCCCGAAGAGGTTGCCGCGGCCGAGCAGGCGCCGAACCCGCTGGTCACGATGGTGAAGCCGCTCGCCCTCGACATCGCCGTGCCGCTCGGTTCCTACTACCTGCTGCACGACGGCTTCGGCCTCGGCCTGGTCCCGTCACTCATGCTGAGCAGCATCGTCCCCGCCATCCGCACCGTCGCCGGGGCGGCGCGCGACCGGTCGTTCAACGGGCTGGCAGGCATCATGCTGGCGGTCAACCTCGTGGGCATCGTCCTCAGCTTCGTCACCGGCGACGCGCGTCTGATGATCGTCAAGGACTCGGCCCTCAGCAGCGTCGTGGGGATCTTGACAGTGATCGCGGCCGCCGCCGGGAAGCCCCTGATGTCCGCGGGGCTGAAGCCGTTCATGACCAAGGGCAAGGCCGCCAACGTCCGCGCCTGGGACCGGCTGGAAGCGGCCGTGGATCCGCGCTTCCGCCGCGCGGAGCTGCTGTTCAGCAAGATCTGGGGCCTCTCCCTGCTGACCGAGTGCGTCGCGCGGATCGTGCTGGCCTTCATCCTCCCGGTCTCCACCATGGTCTGGCTGTCGACCGTCCTGCTGATCGGCTCCATCGTCCTCGCCTCGGTGGTCGGCAGCATCGCCACCAACCCGATCGAGCGGATGATCGAGGACGAGGCGGGCAAGGAGAACGCGGCGAGCGACGACGCGGCGGTGCGACGCACCGCGCCGGACGCCGCGAACCAGGCAAACCATTCCGGCCAGAGCACTAGGCCCGGCCTCCTCAGCTGACGTACCGTCAGTGAGTTCTCGACACCGAGGAGGAGACGGCCGTGCCCCAACGACCCGTTCCGCTGGACGAGTACCCCGTGCACCAGATCGCCCGTTCCATGCGCCATGTCGCCAGCGGCGACCGCAACGCCTACGACCGGTCGATCTTCCAGGTCTTCGACCACGAAGGCCGGGCACTGCTCATCACCGGCCTCGGCGTCTACCCGAACCTCGGCGTCACCGACGCCTACGCGACCCTCCTCCAGGGCGACCGGCTCATCGCCGTCAGAGCATCGGACGCGCTCGGCGAGGACCGGATGCGGCAACAGGTCGGCCCCCTGCGCATCGAGGTCCAGAAACCGCTCGAGCGGCTGCGACTGGTGTGCGAGGAGCAGGCCCCGGACGAAGACGGGGGCGGGGACGGGGACTGCGGCGGGGACGAGGCTGCGGGTCTCTCCTACGACCTGGTCTGGGAGGCGGACTTCCCGGCCGTCGAGGAGCCGCACCACATCCAGTACACCGGCGACCGGCTCTTCCTCGAGGCCCACCGGTTCTGCCAGGCGGGCAGCTGCCACGGCGTGATCCGTGCGGGCGGCCGGGAGATCACCGTGGAGCGCGGCCGCTTCACCGCCACCCGCGACCGCAGCTGGGGCGTCCGCCCCATCCCCGGCGAGGCGCCCGGCCGGGCCGCCGAGGAGTTCCGCACCGAGGGCTTCCACTGGCTGTGGATACCGATCCGTTTCGAGGACCGCTTCGTCATGGTGATCCTCCAGGAGGACGCCGACGGCTACCGCACCCTCGACAGCGCCGTCCTCGTCCATCCCGCCGACGCCGGCCGCCCCGACGAGCAACTGGGCCGCGCCCACGTCGACATCACCTACCGCTCCGGCACCCGCCACCCCGAGTCGGCCGTCATCCACCTCACCGGAGCCGACCGCAAGCCGATCGAGATTCACGCCGAGCTGCTCGGCGGCAGTCCGCTGGCGGTCGGCGCCGGATATCCACCGGCCGGTGACTGGCAGCACGGCGAGTGGAAGGGCCGCGGCTGGCTGGACCGCCGCGCGTACGACCTGTCGGACCCGGCGGGGCTGGGGCTTGCGGCGTACGGCGTCATCGACCACGCGGCCCGTTTCACCTGGGACGGCGCCACCGGCTATGGCATCTTCGAGCACGGCAGCTTCGGACGGCACGACCCCAGCGGGTTCACCGGCTTCGACTCGGTGGCGCCGTGACCCCTGTCCGGCCCCCGCCCACCTGTCCGTCGACTTCCGTCCGTCAACTTCCGTTCGTCAACGCGTAGCCCGTTGGAGCACGGCCGCGTATCCCCCTCCGAACCCGGCAAAGAATGGGGGGTAGCCGAAGCCCCTGTCCGGCAAGGCCCGCAAGGAGGAACCGTGTCGAGCCCGACCCCGCCCCCCGCGCCGCGCATGACCACCAGCACCCGCGATCCCCAGCTCCTCCGGCAGCGGCTCGACGCCTGGCTGCACGCGCGCGAGCCCGGCGCGCACACCCGCTCCTTCCGGGTCCCGTCCTCCAACGGCATGTCCAGCGAGACCGTCCTGTTCGACCTCGCCGTCCCGCACAGGAGCGGCACCGCCCGCCAGCAACTGCGCCACTGCGTCCTGCGGCTGGCCGCCGACCCGGACAGCCACGCGGCCTTCCCCGTCTACGACATGGAGCGCCAGTACCGCACCATCGAGGCCGTCGCCCGGCACAGCAAGGCACCCGTCCCGGCCCTGCTGTGCCTGGAGACCGACCCGGCGCCGCTCGGCGCGCCGTTCTTCGTCATGGAGCGCGTCGAGGGGCGGGTGCCGCCCGACGTCATGCCGTACACCTACGGCGACAACTGGCTCTACGACGCCGACCCCGCCGACCGCGAGCACCTGCAGCACTCCACCGTCGACGTACTGGCCGAACTGCACACCGTCCCGGTCGAGTCGGTCGCGTTCCTGGCCGGAGCGTCCGGCGACGCGCTGCGCGACCACGTCGCGGCCCAACGCGAGTACTACCACTGGGTCATCGACGGCCACCCCCGCTCGCCGCTCATCGAGCGCGCCTTCGACCGGCTCGACGAAATCTGGCCGGCAGACCCCGGCCCCACCGTCCTGAGCTGGGGCGACGCCCGTATCGGCAACATTCTCTACGCGGGCTTCGAACCGGTGGCCGTCCTCGACTGGGAGATGGCCGCGCTCGGTCCCCGCGAGCTCGACGTCGCCTGGATGATCTACCTCCACCGCTTCTTCCAGGACCTCACGGAGCAGACCGGCCACCCGGGCCTCCCCGACTTCATGACCCGCGACGCCATCACCGACCGCTACCGCGACGCCACCGGCCACACCCCTCGCGACCTGGACTTCCACACCCTCTACGCGGCCATCCGGCACGCCAACGTGATGCTCCGCATCGGCTACCGCCAGCTCCACTTCGGCGAACGCCCCCTGCCCGCCGACCCGGACGACCTGATCATGCACCGCACGTCGCTGGAGGCGATGATCGAGGGCCGCTACTGGTGACGCCCCCCGGCCCCGAACGCCGACAGTGACATGACCGTGACGCGTTAGGCACAGGCTCTCCCTCGCGCCTCCTGCGTTGCTTGGGTAACGTCGTACGTCCTACGTACGGGGACCACGGGGACGTACACAGAGCTGACCCGCCGGTGCCCACCCACCGACCGGGAGCCCTTCACCTTCATGCGAGCCCCCACAGCGCTCACCGCCGCCGCCCTCGCGACCGCGACCGCCCTCCTGCTCACCGCCTGCGGCGGGGGCGGGGGCGGATCCGACGACGGCGACAAGATCCCAGGCGTCGCGACGACCGCGCCCTCCGCACCGGCAACCACCCCCGCGGCAACCGGCGCCCCGACGATCGACCCGGCCCTGGCGCTACCGGCCGACCTGAAACTGAACTTCGACTGGCAGGCACCGGCGGACCACACGCAGGCGCTGGTGCTGAGCACGACGGCGAACTTCATGCAGTCCCTCGTGCACGGGGTCGTCAAGCAGAGCTTCGCGGAAAGCGGCCTGCAGACCTACGCCACGGACAAGGCCCTTTCGTACGGGAAGAGCTACATCAAGCTCCGAGTGGACCTGAAGCGGACCCTCACCGGCACCGACCGCTACTACCGGCCCGAGGTCCAGATCGCGTCCAACAAGACCTCCGCCAAGGTCACGTTCTGCGAGAACCAGGCCAAGTTGTTCAGCAAGGAGATCCCGACCGGGAAGGTCCACGTCAACGCGGAGAGCGTCAAGAGCTACGCGTTCTACGAGATCGTTCTGACGAAGTTCCGGCCCACTGTCGATCTGTGGCAGGCCCAGTCCATCGTGGTGAAGGAGAGTGCCCAGCAGTGCAAGCAATAGGACACGCGGTGCCGCTGCGAAGGGCGTTGGCCCTCGCCGCTGTCGCTGTCGTAGCCGCGGCGGGAACGAGTTACGCCGACGAGGACCTGCCCAAGCCGCCCACGACCCAGGTGAAGGGCGGCAACCACGAAGGCAACCTGAACGCCGCCGCCGGCTACAGCGTCGTCCCCGTGACGCCCGGCGCCACCGATCCCGGTCGCAAGCAGATCGCCTCGGTGGATACGTCCTGGACGCCGCCACCGTGCTGGTTCGGGCCGAAGTACGGCGCGCAGGAGTTCAAGGACAAGTACACCCAGAGCTACAAGGAGGTGTCGCCCCAGGTCCATGGAAGCTTTTCCACCGCCATGGGTCAGGACCTCGCGCACTACCAGGACGGCTTCGACTACCCCGGTGAGAAGGGCTACAAGGACTTCAACGTCGAGCAGGAGGGCAAGGGCCAGTGGTGGGCGGTGTCCACCAACCCCGCCGCCAGCGAGTTCGACCAGATGTCCTGCAACGACCAGAATCCGAAGTGGGTGCCGAACGGCGATCCGCCGCCGGCCGGGACGAGGCACGTGATCACTCCGGAGATGCTCTCCAAGCTCGCCTACGCGAGCACGCGCCTCCCGGGCGTGACGATCACCATGAGCCCGGCGACGGCGCAGACGGTCAACCTGCCGACCTGGGTATGGCTGAAGGAGAAGTACACGCCGGTGAAGGTCCGCGCGTCCGTGGATCTCGGGGGCGGCCGCCAGATCTGGGCGGAGACCACCGCGAAGGCGAGCAGCGTGCGTATCGAGCCCGGTACACCCGACGCGACCGTGTTCCCCGGCTCGGGTGAATGCCCGATCGCCTCCGACGGCACGGTGGGCGCCGCGTACTCCAAGGGCGCGGCCGGCAACCCGCCCTGCGGCGTCACGTATCTCCGTTCGACCGCGCGCTCCGGCGCGTACCAGCTCAACGTCACCGCGACGTGGACGGTTACCTGGGTCGGCTCCAACGGCGCGGGCGACGGGCTGCCCAACGGCGTCATCGACGAGCCCAAGCCCGTCACCGTCCGCGAAATCCAGAGCATCGTCCGCTGATCCCCCGGACCGCGTCCGCCACGCGCCCCCGCCCTGATCACGCGCAGAACTATCCGCCCGTATGGGATCATCCGGGCATTGAGAACAACGGGTGGGAGAAGGATTCATGAGCAACGTACGCGTGCGGCGCGACGTGGTGGTCGGTGTCGCGTTGGTCATGGCGCTGGGGGCCGCGGGGTGTACGGGCGGGGACTCCAAGGCCGCTGACGACAAGCCGTCGTCGACGGCCTCCGCGACGGGCGGCGAAACGCCGTCCGCCGGGGCGCAGGCCGCCCTGCCCGGCTCGCTGACCGGGCAGAAGCTGAGCTGGCGGCGGTGCCCGGCGCCGAGTGTGGCGCAGGGGGCGGACGGCAAGGCGCCGGGGAGCGAGTGGCAGTGCTCGACGCTCAAGGCGCCGCTGGACTACGCGAAGCCGGACGGGCCGACCATCGGCCTCGCGATGATCCGCGCCAAGGCCACGGGCGGCAGCGGCCGGATCGGGTCGCTGGTGTTCAACTTCGGTGGCCCCGGCGGGTCCGGGGTGGCCGCGCTGCCGTCGTTCGGCAAGGACTACGCGAAGCTGCGGTCGCGCTACGACCTGGTGAGCTTCGATCCGCGCGGCGTCGGCGAGAGCCGGGGGGTCACGTGCCTGGACGACCGGGCCACGGACGCCTCCCGGTCGGTCGACGGCACCCCTGACACGCCCGAGGAGATGCGGGCGCAGCAGGCGGACCTGAAGAAGCTGGTGGCGGCGTGCGTGAAGAACTCCGGTGACGTGCTGCCGCACGTGGACACGGTCAGTGCCGCTCGCGACATGGATCTGATGCGCCAGGTCCTGGGCGATGACCGGCTGCACTACTTCGGCATCTCGTATGGGACGGAGCTCGGCGGCGTCTACGCCCACCTGTTCCCGCGCAAGGTGGGCCGCGCGGTCCTCGACGGTGTGGTCGACCCGACGCTCGACCCGGAGCAGGCCGGTATCGGCCAGGCGAAGGGCTTCCAGCTCGCGCTGGACAACTACATGACGGACTGCGCGAAGCACACCGCCGACTGCCCGACCGGCCACAGCCGGCAGGCCGGCGACCAGTGGATCGCCGCGTTCCTGGCGAAGCTCGACGGGAAGCCGCTGCCGACCAACGACGGCCGCGAGGTCACCCAGACCATCGCGACCAACGGGATCGCGGCCACGCTGTACTCGAAGGACGACTGGAAGTACCTGACCATGGCGCTCAACGAGGCCAAGGCGACCGGTCACGGCAACCTGCTGCTCGCCTTCGCCGACTCGTTCGCCGGCCGGGACGAGAAGGGCCGCTACAACAACCTGATGCCGGCCAACACCGCGGTCAACTGCGCCGACGCAAAGCAGCGTTACACCCAGGACCAGGTGAAGGAGAAGCTGCCCGCGTTCCGTCGGGCCTCGCCGGTCTTCGGCGATTTCCTGGCCTGGAGCCTTCCGGCCTGCACCGGCTGGCCGGTGCAGGGGAACTGGACGACGCCGGACGTGAGCGCCCCGGGCGCCGCGCCCCTGCTCGTCGTCGGCAACACGGGCGACCCCGCCACGCCGTACGAGGGCGCCGGGAAGATGGCGGCTGGGCTCGGTGCGGACGTCGGGGTCGAGATCACGTACAAGGGCGAGGGGCACGGCGCGTACAACAGCGGCAACGCCTGCATGACGAAGACCGTCAACGCCTATCTGCTGGACGGGAAGGTGCCGGCCAAGGGCACGACCTGTTCGTGAGTACGCGGGAGGGGCCCGCACGCCGATGACGGTGTGCGGGCCCCTCCGTGTGCGCGACTAGTAGACCGGCTTGTGCGGCTCGATCGTGTGCACCCAGCCGATGACGCCGCCGCCGACGTGCACCGCGTCCGCGAAGCCCGCGGACTTCAGGACGGCGAGGACTTCCGCGGAGCGGACACCCGTCTTGCAGTGCAGGACGATGCGCTTGTCCTGGGGCAGGTTCTGCAGGGCGGTGCCCATCAGGAACTCGCCCTTGGGGATGAGCTTGGCGCCCGGGATGGAGACGATCTCGTACTCGTTCGGCTCGCGGACATCGATGATCTCGATGTTCTCGCCGTCGTCGATCCACTCCTTGAGCTGCTTCGGAGTGATCGTCGAGCCCGCGGCGGCCTCCTGGGCCTCCTCGGAGACGACGCCGCAGAAGGCCTCGTAGTCGATCAGCTCGGTGACGGTCGGGTTCTCACCGCAGACCGCGCACTCCGGGTCCTTGCGGACCTTGACCTGGCGGTAGGTCATCTCCAGGGCGTCGTAGATCATCAGACGGCCGACCAGCGGGTCGCCGATGCCGGCGAGCAGCTTGATCGCCTCGGTGACCTGGATCGCCCCGATGGACGCGCAGAGCACGCCCAGCACGCCGCCCTCGGCGCAGGAGGGGACCATGCCGGGGGGCGGGGGCTCCGGGTACAGGCAGCGGTAGCACGGGCCGTGCTCGCTCCAGAAGACGGACGCCTGACCGTCGAAGCGGTAGATCGAGCCCCAGACGTAGGGCTTGTCCAGCAGCACGCACGCGTCGTTGACCAGGTAGCGGGTCGCGAAGTTGTCCGTGCCGTCGACGATCAGGTCGTACTGGGAGAAGATCTCCATGACGTTCTCGGCCTCGAGGCGCTCCTCGTGGAGAACGACGTTCACGTACGGGTTGATGCCGAGGACGGAATCGCGCGCGGACTGGGCCTTGGAACGGCCGATGTCCGCCTGGCTGTGGATGATCTGGCGCTGCAGGTTCGACTCGTCGACCTCGTCGAACTCCACGATGCCGAGCGTGCCGACACCGGCGGCGGCCAGGTACATGAGGGCCGGCGAGCCGAGGCCGCCGGCGCCGACACACAGCACCTTGGCGTTCTTCAGCCGCTTCTGTCCGTCCATCCCCACATCGGGGATGATCAGGTGGCGCGAGTACCTGCGGACCTCGTCGACGGTGAGCTCGGCAGCCGGCTCGACCAGGGGTGGCAGCGACACGGGGACTCCGGATCGGTAGGCATACGGGTGTACGGGTGGTTCTCTCCGTAACACTGCCACGCCGGTCTTCATTCCGAGACACCCGGTCCGAGGAGCGAGACCGAATGGGCTCAAATGCTGGGCGGCGGCTGCTTCCGCAACGTTCGCACCGATTCGTCCCAGTAGCCGGCCAGCCCCTCCCACGGGTCGGCCCCGTCCCGGTCCGTGCGGTCGGTGAAACAGACGGTCGCCACGCCCTGCCAGCGGGCGATCCGCATCGCCGTCACCAGATGCGACCGCGGCATCCCGTGCACGAGGTGCGCGAAGCGCTCCGGCGGGTAGGCGGCCGTCCACTGCGGCGCCTCGGACCAGCGGTAACGGCTCCAGGGGCCGGAGAACGTCACCAGCTGGTCGGCGATCTCGGCGTAGCCGGGGTGCGGATGCGTGCCGTGGCCCAGCACGATGTGCCCGGCACCGCCCTCCTGCTGCCCGGTCTCGCCGTCGTCGCCCGCCAGCAGCGCCCGCAGCGTCGTCGTCAACCGCCGGCACTCGTGCAGCTCGGTGCGTTCCGTCGGCGCGCGGTCCAGGTAGTAGCCGTCCACCCGGTACCAGTCGAGGTAGCGGGAGGCGTCCGAGACCAGCTCGCCGAACGGCCGGGTGCCGAGCGCGGCGTCCAGATGGCCGAGGACCGGCACCCCGCTCTCCCGGACCCGCGCCACCGCCTCCGTGTACAGCGGGTCGGGCCGGGTGCCGGGGCCGCCCGCCACGTTCAGCACCACCCAGTGCAGCGGCGTTCCCGGGCGGGCGAGTTCGCCCCACTCGGCCGGTGCCACCAGCGGATGCGCGGTCACCGGGACGCCGAAGCCGAGCCGGTCGGAACGGGCCTGGCCGCCCGTCCCCGGGCCGGCGCCGCCGGAGCGGTCGCGCAGCCCGGTGCCCCAGAAGTGCGGTGGTGTCAGACGCGGCATGCCGCCTCCATCCAGACGTCGGCCAGCGATTCCTCGAGGCCGATACGAGGCCGCCAGCCCAAGCGGTCCCGGGCCGTCCGCACGTCCGCCTGCTGCCAGAGGCCGCAGCCATCGGGGTACGGGGGCGGGCCGGGAGCCGCCTGCGGCTCGTCCAGCTCGTGCAGGGTGCCGTCGTACCCCGCGACGTGCGCGAGGCCGGCGGCCATGTCACGCATACGTACGGCCCGGCCCGACCCGATGTTCACCAGACCCTGCGCGGCGGACAACGATGCCGCGTGCACCGCGCGCGAGACGTCCCGGACGTCGATGAAGTCGCGCTGCACGGCGAGCCCGCCGAGCTTCAACTCGCCGTCACCGCTCTGCATCGCCCGGCGCAGTGCCTCGGCCAGCCGTCCCAGCGGTGAAGTCGTCGGCGTGCCCGGACCGATCGGGCTGAACACCCGCAGCACCACCGCGTCGAGACCCGATCCCAGCACCAGCTCGGACGCGGCGAGCTTGCTCACCCCGTACGGGCCGCCCGGCCGCGGCACCGCGTCCTCGGCGGTGGACGCACCGGCCGGTGAGGGCCCGTACTCGGCGGCGCATCCCACCTGGACGAGGCGCGCGCCGGTACTGCTGCGCCGCATCGCCTCGCACACGGTCGCCACCGCCACGGTGTTGTGCCGGGTCAGCTCGCGGGCCCCGCCGCGGGTGGCGCCCGCGCAGTTGACGACGACGCCCGGGTGCACGGCGTCCAGGAACCGTGCCAGCGCCCCCGGCGCCCCGCTCGCCAGGTCAAACCGCACGTCGGCGTCATCGCTGCGCCCCAGCGCGGTCAGCTGTACGGCGGGGTCGGCGAGCAGCCGTTCGGCCACGTGCCGTCCGAGGAATCCATCGGCTCCGAGCAGCAGCACTCTCATCGGTCGACACCTCCCAGGGGACGTACCTGCTCTGGTTCGCGCGGTGGGCGCGGCGCGGTGGTTCGGTGCGTGATCAACGTTGCTCCTGGTTGGGGTTGCGGAGGTCTGCGGGACGGGGGCGGGTGGGCGAGGCTGTGCGGGCTCCGGTGCCGTGCGCCGAGGCCCGGGTGAGGGTGCGGAAGGCGTGCGTCACGAGGACGGTGGCGGCGCAGCCGCAGGCCAGGACGGGGATCGCGGCCGGGCCGACCAGTTCGACCGGAGTCGAGAGGGCCGCCAGGCCTGGCACGTGGTGCAGTGCGGCCGCTCCGAGCGCGGCGGCCTCGGCGGCGGCCGCCACGCCGGTCCCCCAGGCCGCCGCCCTGGTGAAGCCGTGCACCGCGAGCAGCCGGGCCATGAACAGCAGGATCCCCAGTGCGCCCGCCCCCGCGACGCCGGCCGGACCGGCCAGTGCGGCGGCGGCCCACAGGAGTGCGAGCAGCACCACGAGGTACAGCGCGAGGGTCCCGACAAGCAGCGGGCGCGCCCGGGCGGCGAACTCGCCGAGCCCGCGGCTCGACGCCAGCTCGGCCCGTGCCCGCAGCGCGAAGCGGTGCGCACACCAGGCGGCGGGCGCCAGGGTGAGGGCCAGTGCCACGAACGGGGCGGTGGCGGGCGGGTCGAGCGGTGCCCCGAGCAGCCCCGTCAGCAGCGGGCCGCCGCACAGCGCGAACGCCAGCAGCCAGCCGCCCCACAGCGCCCCGCCGGCGCTTTCCGTGCGCAGCGGGCCGCGTCGCAGCGCCGCCCAGGTGGTCAGCGCGACGAGCAGGGCGACCACGGCGCCGACGGCCGGCGACCGCACCGCGAACGCGGCCGCCGCCGCGCAGCCCGCGCCGGGCACCACGTGCAGCACGCCGACCCGTACCGGGCCGACACGGCCCGACCCGGTCCGCTCGCCCGCGGCGCCGTGCGGGACGCGGGCGTACAACTCCTCGGCGAGCGAGAACACGTCCCGATGCCGGAACCGCCCCGCCACCCGGTCCGTCACCCCCTGCGCCTCCAGCCCGGCGGCTATCTCCAACACGTCCACGGCCCCGGCACACAGCTCCTCGTGCCGATGCATCATGCTCCGCACAGGATCAGCGGGCCCCCGCCGCCGGGTCGCCTGGGCGGCGAGCCGCGTGTCGGACTCGGCCGCGGCCGAACCGGGCATCCCGCCGGCCGCGGCCGGCGCGGCGGGCGCGCCCCCGTCGAGCGGCTCCACGTCGCCCACCGAGCGGAGGGTCGGACGCGGGACCACGGTCTCGGCCACTAGCGGCTCCACGTCACCCACCCCGCCAGCGGCGACACGCTCGACACAGTCCCCCAAGCCCTCGGCAACAACTTCGGCCGACTCCGCCCCACCCGCCGAAGCCGGCTCCGCGTCACCGACCCCGCCGGAGGCGACACGCTCGACGCAGTCGGCCAGGCCCTCGGCAACAACTTCGGCCGACTCCGCCCCACCCGCCGAAGCCGGCTCCGCGTCACCGATCCCGCCGGCCGACGCCGGCTCCACGCCACCAACCCCGCCGGAGGCGACACGCTCGACGCAGTCCCCCAAGCCCTCGGCAACAACGTCGAACGACTCCGCCCCACCGGCCGAAGCCGGCTCCACGTCACCCACCCCGCCGACCGAAGCCGGCTCCACGCCACCCACCCCGCCGGAGGCGACACGCTCGACACAGTCCCCCAAGCCCTCGCCAACACCTTCGAACGACTCCGCCCCGCCAGCCAAAGCCGGCTCCACCTCGCCGACCCCGCCGACCGAAGCCGGCTCCGCGTCACCCACCCCGCCGGAGGCGACACGCTCGACGCAGTCGGCCAGGCCCTCCGCCGCCGCTTCGGCTTCCGCGGCGGCCCGCTCCGCCGCGGGCTCGTCCGGCAGGCCGGAGGCCATGATGCGGGCGAGGAGGGCGGCTTGGGCGGAGCCGCGGGGGGTGGTCATGGGCGGTCGCCCAACGGGAGGCCCGCGGGTTGGGGGTGGCGGGCCCAGGCCGGGGCGGGGAGCGCTGGGGTGAGGCGGCCGGGGACGTGGGCCTCGGCGGGTTCCGCGAAGGGGCGCGGCACACCGTCGGTGTCGCGCAGCGGCTCGCGGCGCACGGGCCAGTGCGCGACCAGTTCCAGGTAGATCTCGCGGAACGCGCCCACGCACCGCTCGACCGTGAAGAGTGCGAGCGCCCGCTCGCGCGCCGCGGCGCCGAGCCGGGCGGCGCGCTCGGGCTCGCGCAGCAGCGCGAGACACGCGTCGGCGAGCGCCGCGGGATTGCGCGGCGGTACGACGAGCCCTGTGCCGCCGATGACCTCGCGGACGGCGCCCACGTCGGTGGAGACCGTCGCCCGCCCGCAGAACATCGCCTCGACGAGACTCAACGGGAACCCCTCGACGATGCTGGACAGGACGACGACGTCCCCGGACGCGTACGCGTCCGCGAGCTGCGGGACGCCGGGCGAGCCGATCTCCTCGAAGGTGACGGGGCTCTCCCCGACGGTCACCGCGTCCCGCGCCTCGTCCGGGAAGAGCTGGGCGGCCAGCGTGCGGCAGCCCGCCAGGTAGGAGTCGACGCCGCCGCGGACGTACAGGATCCGGAGCCGGGCGCCCGGTTCCGCCGTGCGTATCGCGTCGAAGGCGTGCAGGAGCGCGATGAGGTCCTTCGAGGGGTCCGGACGGCCGACCCAGGTGAGGGTGGGGTCGGGGTGGCCGGTGGCGGCGCCGGTCCCGGCCGCCTCCGCGGCCTCCCCGGCGCGGGCGAATCGGGCCGACTCCATGCCCGGGTAGACGGTCCGCAGCCGCAGACGGTCCGCGCCGCAGCGTTCCTGCCAGCGGCGGGCGTGGGTGCTGCCCGGGGTGATCAGCGCGGCCTCGCGGTAGGACTCGCCGGCGAGCAGCCGGTGGAACGCGGTGAGCAGCGCGCGGACCGCGGCCGAGAGGCCGGACGCGCGGTGCGCGAGGAGCGCCTCGCGCAGCCGGACGCCGTACTCGGTGACCAGGAGCGGCGTTCCGAAGAACCGTTTGGCCAGCAGCCCGGGAAGGGTCGCGGGCCCGCCGGAGACGGCGTGGCACAGATCTGCGGCGCCGAGTTCGTCCGGCTCGTACCAGGGCGCCGACAGCGGTCGCAGCGCGCGTTCGAGGAGTTCGGCGGCGGCGAGCAGGTCCGCCACCCCGAGCCCCGTCAGCAGGGGTCGTACGCCGGGGGCGCGGCAGGCGCTCTCCAGGGCGCGTAACGCGTGCTCCGACCGGAGCAGCCCGGGCAGGCCGCCCTCCTCGCGGGCGAGTTCGGCCAGCCCGTACAGACCGGAGGCGAAACGGTCCGCCCGGGCGCCCCCATAGCCGTCGGATCCCGCGTCGGCTATGCCGAGGACGCCGGGAGCACCGCCGCCCGTCAGCGCGGCGGCCAACTCCCCGTAGTGGTGCAGGAAACGGTGGCGGTGGGCCGTCCGGACCCGGTTGCCGTGGTTCTCGGGCGGCGCGCCCCACAGGCGCTCGCTGCGTACCCGGCGCACCTGCGGGGGCAGTTCGACCTGTCCCCCGGCCTCCGTCCGCTCGGACCTGCTGAGGGCGTACACCTCGAACTCGTGGCCCGGAAGCCCGCGCACGAGCCGGTCGCACCAAGCGCCGCCTTCACCCCGTGCGTACGGGTAGCCACCCTCGGTGAGCAACGCGATGCGCATGTGTGCGCCCCCTTCCTTCGCCGGTCCGCCGGAGCCATCGGCCGGGGAAGGGCGGATACGTCTGCCCGGCGCGACGACGGTATGCCGGGACGACAGTGGCGCGACGGACGGTTGTCCGCCGCGCCACCGGAAGGGGTGAACGGTCGTAACTTCTCGCACCACAATGCGTTGGTGTCGCTTAAAGTGCGCGGAACACCACACTTCGCTCAGCCGACGGTGGTCGTTCTCAGACCCCCGCGAGCCCCTTGCGGCCCGCGCGGCGCGCCGCGGACTCGGCCGGGTCGAGCACCGGCACGGCCGCCAGCAGGCCCTGGGTGTAGGCGTGCTGGGGCGCGTCGTACACCGCGTCCGCCGGACCCTCCTCGACGATCTTCCCGGCCCGCATGACCGCGACCCGGTCGCTGACCTGGCGCACCACCGCCAGGTCGTGCGCGATGAAGACCAGCGAGAGCCCCAGATCGCGCTGCAGCTCGCCGAGCAGCGCCACGACCTGGGCCTGCGTCGTCACATCGAGCGCCGAGACCGGCTCGTCGCAGACGATCAGCTTCGGGGACGGCGCCAGCGCCCGCGCGATGCCGACGCGCTGCCGCTGGCCGCCGCTGAACTCGTGCGGGTACCGGTGGTACCAGTCCGGTTCGAGACCGACCCGCTCCAGCAGCTCCCTGACCCGTTCGACGATCGCCTTGTCGTCCATCCCGCCCGTCGCCCGCAGCGGATCGGCGATCGACTCGCCTATGCTGCGCCGCGGGTTCAGCGAGGAGACCGGGTCCTGGAAGACCATCTGCAGCTCGCGGCGCAGCGGCCGCAGCGCCTTGTCGCCGAGCGAGCCGATGTCTCGGCCGCCGTAGCGGAGTTCACCGTCCGTGGGGTCCAGCAGCCGCACCAGCATCCGGCCGAGGGTGGTCTTCCCGCTGCCGCTCTCCCCGACGATGCCGAGCGTCTCGCCGCGCCGGACGGTCAGGGAGACACCGTCCACGGCGGTCACGGTGCGACCGCGCTTGCCGAACTCCCGTCGTAGGCCTACCGCTTCGAGGAGTGGCGCCGCTTCTTCCGGCGCCGTCCGCTGCTTCACGAGGGCCGCCGGCCGGGCCGTGTCCACCTGCGGCACCGCCGCCAGCAGCGCCCGTGTGTAGGGCTCGCGCGGCTCGTCCAGTACGGCGCTCACCGGTCCGTGTTCGACGGCGGTGCCGTTCCGCATGACGAGGATGTCGTCGACGCTGCCGGCCACCACCCCCAGGTCGTGGGTGACGAGCAGCAGCCCCATGCCGGTCTCGGCGCGCAGTTCGTGCAGCAGGTCGAGGATCTGGGCCTGGACGGTGACGTCGAGCGCGGTGGTCGGTTCGTCGGCGATGAGCAGCCGCGGTTCGCAGGCCAGCGCCATGGCGATGAGCGCGCGCTGCCGCATGCCGCCGCTGAACTCGTGCGGCCGGGCGCGCGAGCGCCGGGCCGCGTCCGGGATGCCGACCCGGTCCAGCACCTGGACGGCCCGCTCGCGGGCGGCCCGCCGGGTGGCCTTCACATGGACCCGGTAGACCTCGGCGATCTGGTCGCCGATCGCGTAGTACGGGTCGAGCGAGGAGAGCGGGTCCTGGAAGACCATCGCCGCCCGGCCGCCGCGCAGCCGCCGCAGCTCGGCGTCGCCGGCGGCGAGCACGTCCGTCCCGGCGACGCGCACCGTGCCGGCGGTCCGCGCGCCGGTTCCCCGGTGCAGGTCCAGCAGGGCGTACGCGGTGGCGCTCTTGCCCGAGCCGGACTCGCCGACGATGCCCAGGGCGCCGCCCGCTTCCAGCCGGAAGTTCAGGCCGTCGACGGCGCGCACGGTGCCGGACGCGGTCGGGAAGTCGATGACGAGGTCCTTCACCTCCACCAGCGGCTCGGCGAGGCCGGCTGGGGCGATCGGGTCCACAGCGGAGTCGGTGGCCGCGCTCATGCCAGCACCACCCTTCGGTCGGCCAGCGCGTACAGCACGTCCGCGGCGGCGTTGGCGATCACGACGGCGAAGCCCATGACGAGCACGATGCCCACCACGACCGGCAGGTCCTTGAGCTCGACGGACTGCACGAGCTTCTGGCCGAGACCCGGCACGTTGAACAGCGACTCGGTCAGCAGCGCGCCGCCGAACATCGCGCCCAGATCCAGCGCCGACAGCGCGATCACCGGGGTGAGGGCGGCGCGCAGGGCATGCCGCCCGATGATCGCCCGCTCGCTGACGCCGTAGGCGCGGAAGGTGCGGATGTGGTCCTCCGCGAGGGTCTCCAGCATGGAACTGCGGGTCAGCCGCGCGTACTTGGCGGACTCGGCGAGGGCGAGCGCCAGCCAGGGCAGCAGCAGGTTCCAGGCCCACTGCTGCGGGTCGTCGGTGAACGGCACGTAGGTGGGGTAGGGCAGCCACCGCAGCACCGAGCAGAAGAGCATCAGCAGCAGGATGCCGATGATGAACACCGGTATGGCGGTGCCCGCGAGCGTGAGCCCGGTGAGCAGCCGTTCGGTGGGCCGGCCGCGGCGCAGCGCGGAGAGCACGCCGGTGCCGACGCCGAGGATCAGCCACAGCACCATCGCGCCGAGCGCGAGGGAGGCGGTGGCGGGCAGTTTCGCGACGAGGATGTCGCTGACGAGCTCGCCGGTGCGGTAGGACTGGCCGAAGCAGGGCGCGGAGCAGTGCACGGTGCCGGTGCCGGTGCTGTAGTCGTGACCGGTGACGATGCCTTGCAGGAAGTGCCAGAACTGCGCGTACACCGAGTCGTTCAGGCCCATCTGCTCGCGGATCTGCACGAGCTGGGCGGGCGAGCACTTGGGCCCGCAGGACAGTTGCGCGGGGTCGCCGGGCGCCAGGTAGAACACGGCGTACAGCACGACGGCCAGGACCAGCAGGACCACCACGGCGGAGACCGTGCGGCGCAGCAGGAAGCGGATCATGACGCGGCCCCTTCGCGCTTGCGGCCGGTGCCGACGCGGAGTCGGCTGGCGGCGCGCGGGTCGAGCGCCGTCCTGACGCCGTCGGCGAGCACGGTGAAGGCGAGCACGCTGACGAAGAGCATCGCGGCGGGCAGCAGCACGTACGCGGGATCGGCCTCGTACCAGGTGTTGGCGCTGGAGAGCATCTGACCCCAGGACGGGGTGGGCGGTTTCACGCCGATGCCGAGGAACGACAGGCCGGACTCGATGACCATGTTCGCCGGGACGAGCAGCGCGGCGTACGTGATGACGGGCGCCACGAGCGATGGCAGCAGTTCGCGGCGGGCGATGCGCCAGGGGCTGGAGCCGGCGAGCCGGGAGGCGGCCACGTAGTCGAGCGACTTGAGGGTGAGCACCTGCGCCCTGACGATTTTGGAGATGCTGCCCCACGCGACGAAGCCGATGATGAGCGCGAGCAGCAGCGGGCGCGGAAAACCGTCGGGGACCACGGCCATCAGCGCGATGGCGAAGACCAGCGCGGGCATGGTGATCATGACGTCGGTGACGCGGCTGAGCACGTTGTCCACGAAGCGGTTGCCGAGCCCGGCGGCGATGCCGGTGCCGACGCCGACGAGGATCTGAACGGCGGTCGCGCCGAGTGCGACGGCCAGCGATATCTGGGCGCCGTGCACGAGCCGGGAGAACATGTCGCGCCCGGTGCCGGGTTCGACGCCGAGCCAGTGGTCGCCGCTGATCCCGCCGAAGGAGCCGAGCGGTACGCCGCCGGAGGCGGAGTCGATCAGCTCGGGGTGGTAGGCCGTGGTGTTCTGGCCCTCGATGGCGCTCAGCAGGGGTGCGGCGAGCGCCACCAGGACGAGGAGTGCGATGACGGCGGAGCCGGCGACGGCCGCGCGCTGTGCGCGCAGCCGTCGCCAGACCTGCCGGGCCCCCGGGGCGGGGGCGGCCGGATCGGCGACCGCCCCCGCCCCGACGGCCGTCAGGTCCTGGGTGGTCACTTGACCGAGACCTGCGAGATGTCCAGGACGCCGGTCCAGTCGCTGATCACGACGTTCTTGATGTCCTTGCCGAACAGCCGCTTGTAGACCGGGTGGAAGAGCGGCACGGTGACGGCCTGCTCACCGATCTTCTTGTCCAGGGCGCCCCAGCGGACCGCCGCGGCCTTGAGGTCGGTCAGCTTGTTGATCTGGTCGATCTCCTGGTTGACCGCCGGGTCGTTCAGCTGCGCGTTGTTGAAGTTGTAGCCGTCCTTGACGATCTGCCGGCCGTCGAAGATCGGGCCGAGGAAGGGACCGCCGGACGGCCAGTCCGCGCCCCAGCCGGTGAGGAAGAAGCCCGGCTCGGTCGCCACGTTGTGGATCTTGTCGCCGAACGCCTTGTGCTCCTGGCCGTCGAGCTTGACGGTGATGCCGGCCGCCTTCAGCGCGTCCTGGACGGCGGTGGCGACCTCCGGGCCCTGCTCGTCGGCCTTGGTGACGTCATGGGTGAGCGAGACGGTGATCCCGTTCGGGTAGCCGGCCTCCGCCAGCACCTGCTTGGCCTTGGCCGGGTCGCCGGTCTTGCCCGCTGGGAAGGGGTCGTACGGCGTGTAGCCGAAGGACGCCTGCTCGGGCAGGTACGTGGTGGCCTGGTCGGCGAGCGAGGAGCCGCCGACCGCGTTGACCACGGTGGTGCGGTTGACCGCGTACGCGATGGCCTGGCGCACCTTCGGGTTGTCGAACGGCTTCACCTTCGGGTTGAAGGCGATGTAGTCGGTGTAGCCGAAGTGGCCGGTGCCGACCCGGCTCGCCAGCGCCTTGTCGCCGCTGACCTTCGCCAGCTCGGCCGGGCCGAGGTTGGTGTCGGTGGTGACGGCCGCCGCGTCCTTGCCGGAGCCGGTGGACAGCCGCTGGTTGATCACCGCCTGGTCGAGGCCGGACTGCACGTCGATGCTGTCCGGGTACGCCTTGCGCTGGTCGTCGGTGGCCTCGGACCAGTTGGTGTTGCGTGCCAGCACCAGGTGCTCGCCGTTGTTCTCGTTCTTGACCACCTTGTACGGACCGGAGGAGACCGGGTGCTCGGCGTACTTGGTGCCGGTGTCCTTCGCCTTCGGGACCGGGGCGAACGAGGTCTGCGTGGCCAGGAACGGGAACTCGCCCTCGGGCTTGTTCAGGTGGAACACGATCGTCTTGGCGTCCGGCGTCTCCACCGAGGCCAGGCCGTTCTTGTCCTTGTACGGGCCCTGGTAGGCGGCGCCGCCGATCAGCCAGTCACGCAGGTAGGGCGCGCCGCCGGAGAGCTCGGCCGCGAAGGAGCGCTCGATGCCGTACTTGATGTCGGCGGTCGTGATGGCCGTGCCGTCCTCGTACTTCAGGCCGTCCTTGAGGTGGTACGTCCAGACGGTGGCGTCCTTGCTCGGCTCGCCGGTGTTGGTGGCCAGGTCCGCGGCGACCTTGGAGCCCGCCGCGCCGTTGGCGCGGGTGCGGGTGGTCAGCGTGCGGTAGACCAGCGAGGGGACGTTGCCGCCGCCCGAGGTGTACAGGCGGGCCGGGTCGAAGTCCTCCTGCGCCTGGTTGTTCAGCACGTAGAGGGTGCCGCCCTTGGCGGGCTTGCCGTCGGACGAGGCCTGGGCGCTGCTGCTGTCCTCCGGGCCGCAGGCGGCGGCCCCTCCGGCGAGGGCCAGACCGACGGCTACCGCTGCCACGCGGCGGGATATGGGGGACGGTTGACGCATGAGAGTTCGGCCTTTCGCGGCTGCGTGATGTGACGGCGGGATGGGCGAAGACCCGCGGGCAGCAGCGGCCGCTTCCCCGCGACGGGGGAACGGCTCGGACTCAGGGAGGTGCGTCTGCCCACGGGTGGACAGCTCGGAGCGGAGGCGGAAAGCCTCTACGCGACCGAACCGTGGGTCACCGACAGAGGATGTCGGCTACGCAGATTTCAGCCACGCCGATGAGCACCAGCTTGATGCTGGCGTCCTCGGAGGCGTGGCGATGCGACATGTCCAGAAGAGTGAACGATGATCCCGCCGATGTCAAAGTCTGATCGGCGGGACTTCCGACCGCGTCTACGGGAACGGCCAGGCGTTCGGCTTGCAGGTGGGGCCGCCGTCGAGCGACAGGAACTTCGTCTGCTGCATCATCACCGGGGCGAGCTCGCCCGCCTTCGGGCAGCCGGTGTGGCCGTGTCCGAGCCGGTGGCCGACCTCGTGGTTGATGAGCATCTGCCGGTACTCGTGCATGCGGCCCACGCCGAACGTGTCGGCGCCCTGCGCCCACCGGAACGCGTTGATCATGGTGCGTTCGGTCGACGCCGCGTCACATGACACGTTGTCAACCGTGGTGTCCAGACCGGACTTCGCACACCACTTCGCGGTTGTGCCCGGACTGGCGAGGGTAACGACGATGTCGGCCGGGCCGGATGAGACCCGTTCGAACGTCTTGGTTCCGCCGTGTCCCCAACTCCGCGAGTCGTTCAGCGTCTTGAAGACCGTCTGGGTGAAGAGCGCGGCATCAAGCGGCAGGCCCTTCTCGACGTCAACCCGGAAGCGCAGCACCTTGCCCTTGCCCGGCGCGGGGTCGTGTCCCGGCATCGTCTCGAACTGGCCGCCCAGGGCCAGCTTGGGGTCGAGCGGGTACTGCTGGGCCATCAGCTGGTCGTAACCGACGACGGCCGGCGCGTCCGCCTTCGCGGCGCCGGGCGTCGGACGGTCCTTGGACCGCGAGGCCGCGTCGTCGTCGCCGCGCTTGGCGCTGCCGGAGGACCCGGCCTCGCTGTGGGCCGCGCCCCTGCCGCCGACCTGCCCGGTGACGACCACGGCGAGCACCGTCACCACCGCGGCGGCGGCGATCCCGGTGAAGGTACGGCCCTTGCCGCCGTTCTTTCTGACCGTGTCGGAGGCCGGAGCCGCCGGTGTCTCGGAGTCCATGCCGGGCTCCTGCCCGGGAATCGGCTCCTGCTCGGCCCGCGGCCGCGGAATCCGGCGGCCGGACGGGGACTCGAAGGCCTGCGGCGGCAGGACGGGCTCGTCGAACGTCTGCCACTGGCCGGTGTCGTGCGGGTCGGGGGCCGGGCTGCCGGGCCGGCCGGCCGTCTGCCACTGACCGGTGTCGTACGGATCCGGTGCGGGCAGGACGGGCTCGTCGAACGTCTGCCACTGACCGGTGTCGTACGGGTCGGGGAGCTCGTCCGGCCGGTACCCGGCGCGCCGGTCGCGGCCGTGCTCCGCCGCCCAGCCCTCCGGGGCACCCCAGGCGGCGTGCTCCGGGTGCTCGGGGTGCGGGCGGGAGTCCGGGTGGTCGCCGACGACGTAGCCGCCGTCGTAACGGGCGCCCGGGGCCGGCGACCGGGGCGGGACGGAGACGGGAACGCCGACATCGCCCCGCCGTCTGCGGCCCTGTCCTGACCGGCCGCCGCCGAGGGTGCTCGATATGTCGCCGTCACGACCCTGTCGGCCGCCGCCCGCACTGTGCTTCCCCACGCCCTGAATCAGCTCCTGCTCGCCGCAGCGCTCGTCGTGCCGCTGTTCGTTTCGTGCATGTCGTGCGTTCCGTGCCCGCCCGTGTGGTCGAGCAGGTCCCGGAAGGCCCGTGCCACCACGTCAGGGTGCTCCATCATCGCGACGTGCCCGCTGTCGGGCAGCGTCACCAGCCGCGAGTCGCGGAACGCCAGCGAGGCCTTGCGTGCCATCCGGAAGGAGACCAGTTTGTCGCGCCCGCCGTAGACCAGCAGCGTCGGTGCCAGAACGCGCTCCGCCTGCCGCCACAACGAGTGCTGTCCGCCCAAGGTGTACGCGTTGACGATGCCCCGTGTCGAACGCACCATCGCGTCCCAGAAGTACGGCAGCGCGATGCGCCGTTCGTACTCCTCGACCGCCTCCGCCCGCGCGCGGTCGCCGACCGAGGAGGGGTCGCCGTAACAGAGCGCGAGCAGTTCCTGCGTCCGCCGCTCGGCCGCCCAGCCCCTGGTCGCCCGCAGGTAGAGCGCGGGGATCCCCGGCATCGAGACGAACGCCGTCGGCCAGGCGGTGTGCTGCGGCGGAAGCTCCGGTAGGGCGGGCGAGACCAGCGTCAGCGTCCTGACCAGGTCGGGGCGGGCCGCCGCGACCTTCGTCGCCACCGCGCCGCCCAGCGAGTTCCCGAACAGGTGGACAGGACCCCGGCCACCCGACTCGATCAGCCGCACCACCGCCCGGGCGTGTCCGGCGACCGTGTAGTCGCCGTCGTCCGGCGGCGGCGAGAAGCCGAAGCCGGGCAGATCCGGTGCCTGACTGTCGAGCCGGTCCGCCAGCCGATCCATCAGCTGTGTCCAGTTCTGCGAAGAACCGCCCAGTCCGTGCACCAGAACGGCCGGTTCGAGTCCCTGCCGCTCCGAAGTCCGCTCGCGGACCACCAGCGAGAGACCGGGCAGGCTCACATGTCGCTGCGTTTCCCCTGGTCCGAGCCGCGGCCCCTGCGGGGGGACGGCTGCGGGAGCGATCGCAGCTTGGGGAGACTCCGTCGAGGGCATGGGGCAATGTTACGAGACGATCACGCATGCGCCTGTGTGTTCGCCCTCACAGGCTGCGCCCGCGATCGCCCTCTCCTACGCTCGACAGTGAGGAAGGGAGTCATTGTGTCCGACGAAATCCAGATTTCCGAGGATGAGTTCGAGGCCGCCGCGGACGATCCGGCCGCCGAGATGGACATCGAAACCCCTGAGGCCGACGCCGCGGAACAGCACACCGAAGTCGTCCCCCGGCACGACTCCCCGGCCGGGAGCGACTCCGAAGCGCCCGTCGCGTCCGCCGATCCCGCGGACGTCGCGGAACAACGCCGTGTGGTGGAGCTGGACGAGGAGGACTATCGCTGAAGGGTCCCAGCTAGTGAGAATGTGCACTCGCACCGCGCACAGCCCCGTTACCGAAAAGTACGATGGCACCCGCAGTGTTCCTTCAACAGATTGGGAGGCGGCGTGACAGCCATCGAGCAGACTCAGGCACGCCCGCGCGGCACCCGCCTGCCCCGCCGGGCCCGGCGCGAACAACTCCTGGGCGCGGCCCAGGAAGTGTTCGTCGCCCAGGGTTACCACGCCGCCGCGATGGACGACATCGCCGAGCGCGCCGGCGTCAGCAAGCCGGTGCTGTACCAGCACTTCCCGGGCAAGCTGGAGCTGTATCTGGCGCTGCTCGACCAGCACTGCGAGTCACTGCTGCAAGCGGTGCGTACCGCGCTGGCCTCCACCTCCGACAACAAACTGCGCGTCGAGGCGACCATGGACGCCTATTTCGCGTACGTCGAGGACGAGGGCGGCGCCTTCCGGCTGGTCTTCGAGTCGGACCTGACGAACGAGCCCGCGGTGCGGGAGCGTGTCGACAAGGTCTCGCTGGAGTGCGCCGAGGCGATCTGCGAGGTCATCGCGGAGGACACCGGGCTGCCCCGCGAGCAGTCGATGCTGCTGGCCGTCGGCCTCGGCGGCGTCTCCCAGGTCGTGGCCCGCTACTGGCTCTCCAGCAACAGCCAGATCCCCCGGGACACCGCCGTCAACCTGCTCACGTCGCTGGCCTGGCGCGGTATCGCCGGCTTCCCGCTGCACGGCACGGACGGCCACCACTGACGGTCGCCGGCCCGCGCTGACGGCCACCGGGGGCGGCCGCCGGGGGTGCCCACGGCAGGTTATTCCCCGTCGCTGTTCGCTACCGGCGTTCCCCGTCTTCGGATTCGACACCTCCGAGCCCGGCTAGTGTTTCCTGCGTACCGCGCGAAGACGCGCACACCGCCAGACCTGGAGGTAACAGAGCCGTGGAGGTCAAGATCGGCGTGCAGCACGCGCCGCGCGAGATCAGCATCGAGAGCGCGCAGTCGGCCGAGGAGGTCGAGAAGGCCGTCGCGGACGCCGTCTCCGGCACCTCGTCGCTCCTGAGCCTGGTGGACGAGAACGGCCACAAGGTCCTCATCCCCTCAGACCGGCTCGCGTACGTGGAGATCGGTCAGCCCGCCAGCCGGAAGGTCGGCTTCGGCGCGGCGATGTGACGACGACGCAGGGCCCGCACCCGAAACCGGGTGCGGGCCCTCCGTTTTGTCCGGCGCCCCGAATGGGTAGGACCGTTATGCAACGGTCGGCCCCTCGGGAAGGACCCAGTTCATGTGGGAAGCAGTCGCATTCGCCGCGCTCGGTCTGGGCATCGCCTACGCCGCCACGCACTTCTTGCCCGCGCGCTTCCCGTCCCGCGCCCTCGTCCTGGCCACCGGCCCCATCGCGGCGCTGGTCGGCGGCCTGATCACCCGCACCGTCCTGGGCGGCGGTCACGCGGCGGTCACGCTCCCCGTGTCGGCGCTGGTCGCGGCGGCGCTGCTCAGCCTGCTCGTCCGCCCCGCGGACGACCGGCGCTTTCTCCGCCACTCGGTCGCGGGGCGAGCCTGAGCCCTGAGCGTTCCGTCGGTCAGGCGGCCAGCCCCAGGGCCGCCATCCGCTTGGTGTGCGCTTCGGTGATCCGGGTGAACATCCGGCCGGCCTCCGCCAGGTCGAAACCGCCGGCCACTCCCCCGACGAGCATCGTGGACAGCGCGTCACGGTCGGCGACGACCCGCTGCGCCTGCGACAGCGCCTCGCCCATCAGCCGCCGCGCCCACAGCGCGAGCCGGCCGCCGACCCGCGGGTCCGCCTCGATGGCGGCGCGGACCTTCTCGACGGCGAAGCTGGCGTGCCCCGTGTCGTCCAGCACGGCCAGCACGAGCGTGCGGGTGTCGGTGTCGAGCCGCGCCGAGACCTCGCGGTAGAAGTCCGAGGCGATCGAGTCCCCGACGTAGGCCTTGACCAGACCCTCCAGCCAGTCCGACGGGGCGGTCTGTCGGTGGAACTCGTCCAGGGGCCGCGCCGAAGGGCTCCATCGCCTCCTTCGCGGAGGCCCCGATCTCCGAGAGCCGGTCCCGCAGCCGCTCGAAGTGGTGGAATTCGGCCGCCGCCATGGCGGCCAGCTGAGCTTTGTCCTCCAGCTCCGGCGCGAGCTTCGCGTCGTCCGCGAGGCGTTCGAACGCGGCCAGTTCCCCGTACGCCAGCGCTCCCAGCAGATCGACCACCGCGGCCCGGTAGTGGGGGTCCGCTGAGGCTCCGGCCCAGTCCAGGGCAGCGATTCCGGCGGAAGGTGCGGTCGTCTCGTCAGGCGTCTCCATGGTGCGCACAATAGCCAAGTCCGCGTCCCGCCGGACCACCCCCGCAGTCCCGGTGGAAACAATTGATCGGGTGCAGCTGCGTGATTCCGGGGTAGAGTGGTAATGCACCCCGCCGATTTTCGGCAATTTCCTGTGCACTGCACGCAGTATCTGGATGCCCGGTCGGTGGCCCGATCGGCTCCTACACCGACCGCCCTCCTGACATCAGGAGGGGCCCACTCGCGGCATGTGCGAGGGCAGTGGTCCCGCGCTTCTCAGCCACCCACGGCTGTACGACACCTGCGCGGTCAGCGCCCGGCGTTCTTTCCGGACGCGGACGCTCGACCCCCCTCACAGCCCAGTGCCGCGTCTCACAGAAGAGGCAAGCATCCTGACCACCACGACTTTCCGCAGCCTCGGGATCCTTTCCGAGACCGCCGAAGCCCTTGAGGCCGTCGGCATCATCCATCCGTTCCCCATCCAGGAGATGACCCTTCCGGTCGCCCTGGCGGGCAATGACATCATCGGCCAGGCCAAGACCGGCACCGGCAAGACGCTGGGCTTCGGCCTGCCGCTGCTGGAGCGCGTCACCGTCGCGGCCGACGTCGAAGCGGGCCGCGCCAAGGCCGAGGACCTCCCCGACGGGCCGCAGGCCCTGATCGTCGTCCCCACCCGCGAGCTGTGCCAGCAGGTCACCAATGACCTGCTGACCGCCGGCAAGGTGCGCAATGTGCGCGTCCTGGCCATCTACGGCGGCCGCGCCTACGAGCCGCAGGTCGAGGCCCTGAAGAAGGGCGTCGACATCGTCGTCGGCACCCCCGGCCGCCTCCTGGACCTGGCGGGGCAGCGCAAGCTGAACCTGAAGTCGGTCCGCGCCCTCGTCCTGGACGAGGCCGACGAGATGCTCGACCTGGGCTTCCTGCCCGACGTCGAGCGCATCATGGCGATGCTGCCGCCCAAGCGCCAGACGATGCTGTTCTCGGCCACCATGCCGGGCGCGGTCATCAACCTGGCCCGCCGCTACATGTCGCAGCCCACCCACATCCGCGCCACCTCGCCGGACGACGAGGGCGCGACTGTCGCGAACATCACGCAGCACATCTTCCGCGCGCACTCCATGGACAAGCCGGAGCTCGTCTCCCGCATCCTCCAGGCGGACGGTCGCGGCCTCGCCATGATCTTCTGCCGCACCAAGCGCACCGCGGCCGACATCGCCGATCAGCTCGCCCAGCGCGGCTTCGCCTCCGGCGCGGTCCACGGCGACCTGGGCCAGGGCGCCCGCGAGCAGGCGCTGCGCGCGTTCCGCAACGGCAAGGTGGACGTGCTGGTCTGCACCGACGTCGCCGCCCGCGGCATCGACGTCGACGGTGTGACGCACGTCATCAACTACCAGTCGCCGGAGGACGAGAAGACGTACCTCCACCGCGTCGGCCGCACCGGCCGCGCCGGCAGGACCGGTATCGCGATCACGCTGGTGGACTGGGACGACATCCCGCGCTGGAAGCTGATCAACAAGGCGCTGGACCTGCCGTTCGACGAGCCGGAGGAGACGTACTCCACCTCCGCGCACCTGTACGAGCTGCTCAACATCCCGGCCGGCACCAAGGGCATACTGCCCCGGGCCGACCGCACCCGTGCCGGGCTCGGCGCGGAGACCGTCGAGGACCTGGGCGAGACCGGTGGACGTGGCAAGGGCGGTGGGCGCAAGCCCGCGGCCGCGGCCACGACCGCGACCGCGACCGTCACCGAGGAGCGCCCGCCGCGCACGCGCACCCCGCGCCAGCGCACCCGCACCCGTTCCGGCGAGACCGTCACCGCGGAGACCACCGCGGCCGAGACCGCCGTCGCGGTGGACGCGGCTGTCGCGGTGGACGCGGCCGTGGCCGTGGTCGGTGCACCCGCCGTGGCGGACTCCGAAGGCGAGGCGAAGGCGGCTCCCCGCCGCCGTCGCCGTACCCGCGCGGCCGCTCCGGCCGCCGAGGGCGCTCCGGTGGCCGTGGCAGTGGCCGAGGCCGTGGCAGTGGCCGAGGCCGCTCCGGCCGAGACTCCCGCCGCCGAGGGCGACGAGGCCAAGCCGGCCCGCCGCCGTCGCCGTACCCGTCCCGCGAAGGCCGAGCCGGCCGACGGCTGACCGGTCCGCACGACACCGCACGCACCGCCGACGCCCCCGGTTCTTCACCGGGGGCGTCGGCGTTCGGCCGGTTGGTCGGTGTTACGTCGCTGTCCGCAACCTGTCGTACACACGCTTCGCGTAATCTCACGGCATGAGCCGACCGCCGACACTCGAGCTGCCCGCAGGAGCCCGCGCGTACCGCCTCTCCACCGCGAGGGGCGAGTTCGCGGTGCTGGACGCGGGCACGGCGGTGCTGGGCACCGCCCTGCTGGTCCCCGGGTTCACCGGGAGCAAAGAGGACTTCATCGCGCTGCTCGAACCGCTGGCGCAGGCCGGCTACCGGGTGGTCGCGGTCGACGGCAGGGGGCAGCACGAGACGGGCGGGCCGGCCGAGGAGAGCGCGTACGCGCAGGACGAACTGGCCGCCGACGTCCTCGCGCAGGCCGAGGCGCTGGGCGCTCCGGGGCCCTTGCACGTGCTGGGCCACTCGCTGGGCGGGCTGATCGTGCGGGCGGCGGCGATCGGCGCCCCCGAGCTGTCGTGGGACTCGCTGACGATCATGAGTTCCGGTCCTGCCGCCATCGACGCCGAGCAGCAGGCGCGGACGAGGATGCTCGTCGAGGCGCTGCCCTCGCTGGGGATGGAGGGGGTCTGGCAGGCGATGCGCGCGATGGACGCGGAGAACGCCGACGCGCCGGACGTGCCGCCCGCCGTGGGTGAGTTCCTGTACCGGCGCTGGATGGGCAACGTCCCGGAGCAGCTGATCGCGACCGGCAAGCAGCTGATCACGGAGCCCGACCGGGTCGCCGAGCTGGCCGCCGTACCGATCCGCATCCTGGTGCTGTCCGGCGCGATCGACTACGCGTGGCCGCCGGAGTGGCTGGACGACATGGCGCTGCGGCTGGGCGCGCGGAGAGTGGTCGTCAAAGGCGCCGAGCACTCGCCCAACGTGGAGCAGCCGGAGGCGACGGCCGAGGCACTGATCGATTTCTGGAGCCCGAAGGACGAGTGAGCGCGACACGGCGGCCCGGATCCTTCCGGCTGGGCCGCTGTCGCGGGTGAGGAGTCAGAGCTGGGCGGTGAGGTGGTCCCAGAAGCCGTCGCGCAGCGAACGTCGCAGGTCGGCGTGGCCGCGCAACGAGATGCCGAGCATGCCCTCGGCTTCGACGAGCAGTTCCTGGTCGTAGTTGGGCGGCAGGTACGGCCGGCCTGGCAGCAGTTCCGCGAGGGTGTCGCGGCCCCGGGCGGTGAGCCACTGGCCGGCGATGCGGGCGCCCACGAAGTGCACGTCCACCCGCGTGGGCACCGGCCCGTCGCCGTACTCCTGTGCGGGGCGCCGGGTCACGTACGGCTTGCAGAACTCCAGGTCGAAGGCGCGCTGGCTGTCGACCTCCCAGAGCAGCGGGTCCGCCTGGTTGCGCCCTTCGGTGGCCTCGATGCCCCACAGGTGCACGCGCGCCCCGTACCCCTGGGCCGCCTCGACGGCGGACACCAGGTCCTCGTCACCGCCGATGAGGACCGCGTCGCTGATGGCGCGGTGCCGGGCGAGGGATTCGAGGTCGGTGCGGATGAGGGAGTCGACACCCTTCTGCTGGCGGCTGGCGTTGAGGTTGCCGAGCCGGACCTTGACGTCGGGGAGCTCGGCGATGCGCTCCTGCTCGCGGGTGTGGATGCGGCGGCGGGCGCCGTCGTACCAGTAGACGCGGAGCAGCCGGCTGTCCGGGAAGAGCGCGCGGGCCTTGTCGATGAACGCCTCGATGATGCCTTCGGCGTCCAGCTCGAAGGTCTGGCGGTCCTCGGTGCCCGCGACGAGGCGGCCCGCGGCGGCGTAGACGTAGCCCGCGTCCACGAACACGGCGTGGGTGGCGGGAGTGGTGGCGACTTCGGCCAGCACCCGCTGCAGCAGCTCGTTGGTGCGCTCGATACCGGCGGCCATGGCGGCCAGCGCGTTGTCGTTGTCCATAGGTCGCCATTGTCCCGTACTCGCGGGTACTTAGGCTCGGGAAAGTTTTCGTTAGCGTAGGGAATGTTTTAACGAGGGGGTTCGTTGACTACTCATGGACAGTGCGACGAAGGGAGAAGCACCATGCGCTTCGAGATCATGCGACTCGACGACCGGAACGGCACCGCTGTGGACAGCACAGTCGTGGACGCCGCCGCCGTCAACAAGATCGTCCAGCAGGCCGCGGCCATCGGCCAGCGGATCTACATCCGCCCGGCGATCTGAGACAGCATTCGACGACGGCGCCCCTGTACGAAGGACGTACAGGGGCGCTTTTGCGTCCGGGGACACGGGACCGCGTCAGCCCTCGCCGTGTACGAACCCGAGCACGCCATTGGCCACCTGCTGAACGGCGATGGCCGAGAGCAGCATCCCGGAGAGCCGGGTCACCAGCACCACCCCGCCCTCCTTGATGAGCCGGATGATCGCCAGCGAGTAGCGCATGACCAGCCAGAGCACGACGTGCATGGCCGCGATCGCCAGCCACACCGACGCCTGTTGGCCGAAGCCGTGGGCATTCTGCACCGCCAGGATCACCGTGACGATCGCACCGGGTCCGGCGAGCAGCGGCATCCCCAGCGGCACCAGCGCGACGTTCACGTCCTTCGTCTGCGTCGGCTCGTCCATCTTGCCGGTGAGCAGGTCGAGCGCGATGAGGAGCAGCAGCAGACCGCCGGCGATCCGCAGCGCGGGCACCGAGACGTTCAGGTAGTCGAGGATCTGATGGCCGAAGAGGCCGAAGACGGTGATGACGCCGAAGGCGACGGAGGCGGCCTGCCAGGCCATCCGGCGCTGCACCTTGGTGGCGCGCCCGGAGGTCAGCGCGAGGAAGATCGGGGTGATTCCGGGCGGGTCCATGATCACGAAGAGCGTGACGAATACCGACCCGAAGAGGGTGATGTCCAGCATGTTCAGTGGGGGCTTTCAGGGGTGGTCGGTCCGGCAGAACGAACAGTACGCCGGGCGTCGACGCCGCCCGAGGGCGGGCGTCGGGGCCGCCAGGGGGCGGGGAAGAGCGTCAGACGGCGCTGATCGGAAGGGCGCCGGTCGCCCGGCGCGCGATCTCCCGGTAGACCTCGGGGTCGGTGACCCACTCGCCGAGCCGGCAGGTCTTGCGGCTGCCGTGGTAGTCGCTGGAGCCGGTGGCGAGCAGCCCGGTCTCGGCGGCGAAGCCGCGCAGGCGGGCCCGGGTGGCCTCGTCGTGGTCCATGTGGTCCACCTCGATGCCGTCGAGTCCGGCCGCCGCCAGTGCGGCTATGACGCTCTCCGGAACGGTCTCGCCGCGCTTGTGTGCGCCCGGGTGAGCGAAGACGGTGACTCCCCCGGCCGCCTTGACCAGCCGGACGGCGTCGAACGGGTCGAACTCGTGCTTCTCCACGTAGGCGCGGCCGTCGTTGGCCAGCCACCGCTCCGTGAACGCGTCCGAGACGCTGTCCACGACGCCGAGGTCGACGAGCGCGGTCGCGATGTGCGGCCGACCCACGGAGCCGTCACCGGCGATCGCGGCGACCCGCTCCCAGGTGACCGGGACGCCGAGCTCCTGGAGCTTGCCGACCATGGCCCGCGCGCGCGGCACCCGGTCGTCGCGGACGAGTTCGCGCTCGCGGAACAGCTCGGGCTCGGCGGGGTCGAAGAGATAGGCCAGCATGTGCATGCTGATGCCGTCGACCTTGCAGGACAGCTCCGCGCCGGTCACCAGCGTCAGCGGCGACCCCAGGTCGTGCAGCTCCTTGGCCGCCTCGTCATGGCCGCCGACCGTGTCGTGGTCGGTGAGCGCGACGACGTCGAGACCCGCGGCCGCGGCGTTGCGCACCAGCTCGGCGGGGGTGTCCGTACCGTCGGAAGCCGTCGAGTGGGTGTGCAGGTCGATACGCACGGCGGCACGGCTCCCAACGGCGATAGGCGGTATACGGCACAGGCTTTCGGAAAGTAAGGATAGCGGGCCGGGGAACCTGCGAATCTCAGGAGAGCAGCCGGGGGGACAGGGCACCGCACGACAGCAGGTCGATCTCCGCCCCCGCGTCCCGCAGATCGGTGAGCACCAGCTCGTCGTACATCATCAGCCCGGACTGCTCGGGCCACACGATCGCCCAGAGCCACAGCCCGAGCGCCTCGCCCGCGAAGACCGCCCGGTCGCCGGGCGCGTCCTTCACGTGCCACAGCGGGGTGGGCCGGCCCGCGGCCAGCACCTTGGTGTGCGGGGACTGGTCCACACACATCGAGGGACCGGGATCGGGCCCGGGGATGCCCGCGTAGCGCGCCCCCAGCCCCACGCCCAGCTCCTCGGCGATCAGCAGCAGCTCGCCGGGGCCGCCGAGCGGGCCGGGCCCCGAGCAGGCCACGGCGGTCGCCCGCCCGCCGCTGCGGTCGTCGCCCGCGGAGGCCACGCCGGAGAAGAGCCAGCCGACCGGCAGCGGCCAGGGCATCCACACCGGGACCTGCGCGCGGTGCACCACGACGCCGAGCGCCTCGACGCTCGGCGGAACGACCGGCTGCAGCGGATGCACGGTCCCGTGCGCGCCGCATTGCCAGGCATCGGAGAAGAGGCCGGGCGCGCGCACCCGGCCACCGCACTTCGGGCAACTGGGTTCGCCCCTCATAGGGCCCAACGGTCCTCCCGCGACGTGCCCGCGTCAAGGACGATCACCCGTCCGGCGTCGAGAGTCCATCCGTACGAACGGCTGGGCGACGCTCACGGCACGCGGCGGGGTCAGTCGGCGAGCGGCACCGAGGCCCGCAGCGGATCGCGCAGGTCCGTGCCGTACTTCAGCCAGCGCTCCTGCAGCGCGGCGCCGCCGTGCACGCGCTTCCAGGCCGCTTCGTTCGAGGTCATGGGGAGCACGGGGAAGAACCGGACCGGGTCCAACGGGTCCTCCAGGGCGAGGTCCTCGACGAGGCCGCCCGACTCCGCGACCAGCACGGCGGAGAACGGCGCGTCGGTCCACAGCGGGCCGCCGACGTCCAACGAGGCGCCGGGCGCCACCACGACGCCCTCGACCTGCGGGGAGGCGGCGAGTACCGCGAGCGGCCGCAGCACCTGGTCGACGGGGGCGAGGCCGGCCCGTACCGACAGCACCAGCTCGGCGCGCGGGCCGCGCAGCGGGTCGGCGACGGTGGCGAGGGGATCGCTCATCGGCTGCCGCGACATGCCGAGCGTGGCGTACCGCAGGACGTCACCGTCGACGAAGCGCAGCACCTCGATGCGGTCGGTGCCGAGGAAGGTCACCGCCGCCCTGCTGTGCCGCTCACCGAACGTCGAGTGCAGTCGCGCCTCGACCAGCTGAAGAAGATCGCCCATACCGCGGAGCATAGGTCCGCCGCGCCCGCGGCAGGTAGGGGAAACCTGGGGAAGCGTATGGAAGAGGCAAAGCCGGGCAGGAGCGCTCCAGGCGCTTGCTAAGGTGGGGCGTTGGCCGCCGTGAAGTCCGGCGTTGCCATGGGCATACGTCATCCCTCAGCGGGGATCGGCCGGAGGAGGTGGGGTTGACATGGATCATAGTCGACCGTGCAGTCCTGCCCGCTCTTCCTTCCGCCGCCTCGCCGGCTGAGCCCTCGCGTTCCATACCCGGCACCGTCGCCGGGAAACACGGGAGTCACCGAAGTTCCGACTTCCTCCCTGGATCAACGCCTGCCATGGGCACCGCGCCGGAAGAGCGCCCTGAACTGCCTTGTGATCACCCTGCCTTGATCAGCATTTCAGTGCGGCTTCCATGCCGTCGGCCAGTCCGTGAAGGAGCTTGCCATGTCGATGATCCGTGACCTGCGTGCAGTGGTCCGTCCCTCCCTGCGCAAGAGCGCCGTTTCATACGACTACGGCGCGACGCGTACGCCCAGTGCGACGAGCGCGGTGGTGGACTGCGCCGTCTACCGCGACGGCGCGCGCTGCAGCGACCACATCGACCCCGCCGCCGCCCTGGAGAAGGTGCGCAGCGGCAGCCGCAGCGAGGGCTTCGTCTGGATCGGGCTGCACGAGCCCACGGAGCAGGAGTTCGCCGGCATCGCCGAGGTGTTCGGGCTGCACCCGCTGGCCGTCGAGGACGCGGTCCACGCGCACCAGCGCCCCAAGTTGGAGCGCTACGACGACATCCTGTTCACCGTCTTCAAGACCATCAGGTACGTCGAGCACACCGAACTCACCGCGACCAGCGAGGTGGTGGAGAGCGGCGAGGTCATGGTCTTCACCGGCCGGCACTTCGTCATCACCGTCCGGCACGGCGGCCACGGCTCACTGCGCGCGCTGCGGCACCGGCTGGAGGACGATCCGGAGCTGCTCGCGAAGGGCCCCTCTGCCGTGCTGCACGCCATCGCCGACCAGGTGGTCGACGACTACCTGGCCGTCACCGAGGCGGTGCAGGACGACATCGACGACGTGGAGATCGATGTCTTCTCCGCCGCGCAGGGCAAGTCCGCGCGCGGTGGCGACGCCGGCCGGATCTACCAGCTCAAGCGCGAGGTACTGGAGTTCAAGCGGGCGGTCTCGCCGCTGCTGCGGCCGATGCAGCTGCTCAGCGAGCGGCCGATGCGGCTGATCGACCCGGAGATCCAGAAGTACTTCCGCGACGTCGCCGACCACGTGGCGCGCGTCCACGAGCAGGTGGTCGGCTTCGACGACCTGCTCAACTCGATCCTCCAGGCCAACCTGGCGCAGGCGACCGTCGCGCAGAACGAGGACATGCGCAAGATCACCGCCTGGGCCGCCATCCTCGCCGTCCCGACGATGATCACCGGCGTGTACGGGATGAACTTCGACCACATGCCGGAGCTGCACTGGCGGTACGGATACCCCATGGTGCTGTGCGCAACGGTCGCCATCTGCTTCAGCATCCACCGCGGGTTCCGGCGCAACGGCTGGTTGTAGCGGCGGCGCGGCGGGCCGTGGCTCAGGCTCCGCCGGGCGTCGCCGGGAGGTCCGCCGGGGCCGGGCCGGAATCCCGGCGGTCCGCGAGGATCACCAGGGCCAGGCCCGCCAGGATCACTCCGAGGGCCGGGTAGGCCATCGCCGGCGGCGTCTGGCCCAGCCAGAGGGCCGCGATGAGGGCCGCGCCCGGCGTCTCCAGGAGGATCGCCGTCGACGTGGTGGACGGGCCGAGGCCGTGCACCACCCGGTTCAGGATCGAGTGGCCCAGCAGTTGCGCGGCGACGGTGAGCGCGACGAGCTTGAGCCAGGTCCCGCCGCTGTACCCGCCCAGTGAGGCGCCGGAAACCAGGCACGCGACGAGCAGCGCCGCCGCGGTCGTCGAGTAGCAGATGTAGGTGTACGCGGTGGTGCTGGCGCTCCTGCGGACCTCGGCGCCCAGCAGCACGTACGCGGCGGCCGCCATGCCCGCGCCCAGCGCGAGCGCGTCGCCGCCCAGCGCGCGAGTGTCGGTCGACATGTCGATACCGGTCAGGATGATGACGCCCACCACGGCCAGCAGCGTGCCCGCCCAGACCAGGCGGGGCGGCCGGTGGCCGCGCATCCGCAGGATGATCGTGGTCCAGATCGGGGTCGTGGTGCACAGCGCGGTCGAGGTGGCGACCGACGTCATCGACAGGCTCGGCAGCCACAGGCCGAAGTGCAGCGCGAGAGTGGCGCCCGCCGCCACCGACAGCAGCAGCGAGCGGCGGCCCATCCGGCGCAGCTCGCCGAGGTTGCGGCGGAGCACGAACGGGGTGAGCACCCCTATCGCCATGGCGTTCCGCCAGAACGCGATGGCCAGCGCCGGGGCGGCGGTCGCCGCGATCAGCGGGGCGGAGAACGAGACGCCGGCGATGGCGACGGCCAGCAGCGTGAGGTCCAGCGGCCGGTGCGCGACGGCTGCCGCGGGTGACACGGCGGCAGGCGGGGCGGCGGTGCGCGGCTCGGCGGACACGGGTTCTCCTCGGTCAAAACGGGGTCACCGACCAGCGTAAGGCCCGTGACAAGAGCATGCTCCTGTCGTCCGAAGCCTGGAACGCGAGTGGAGGGCCCGCACGGGACGCCGACAGGGGCCCCGCGGGCGGGGGCGCACCCCATAAGGTGAGCCCCATGACGGAAACCGCCGAGCAGACGGCCCTCGTCGAGGAGGCCACCAAGAAGTCCGGCCTGGTCTGGGTCCAGGCCCCGGCCGGCCGGCCGCCGCAGGCGGTGTGGCACGCGTGGGTGGACGGCGCCCTGTGCCTCGTCGGCGGCGGCCCCGGGGAGCAGCCGCTCGCCGGACTGGCCGACGGCGGCACCGCGGTCGTGACCGTGCGCAGCAAGGACAAGGGCGGCCGGCTGGTCGCGTGGCCCGCCGCCGTCTCCGTGCTCGCCCCCGACAGCGACGCGTGGACCGCCGCCGTCGAGGAGCTCAAGGGAAAGCGGCTGAACGCTCCGGACGCCGAGACGATGACCGCGCGCTGGGCGCGCGAGTGCCAGGTGCTGCGGCTCGTACCGTCAGGACCGCCGAGCGAGCAGCCGGGCGCGATGCCGGACCGCTCGGGTGCGGCCGCCCCCGTCCCCTCCCCCGCCACGACCCGGCAGCCGATGCCGGAGGCGCTGCCGCGGCTGCTGGCGCGCCGCGGGAAGCGCGCCTGACCCCGGTCGGTCAGCCGCCGGACGTGCCCGTCACGGACTTGCCGTAGTCCACGACGTGGGCGGCGTCCGGCGCCGCCAGGGCGAAGTCCTTGCCCCAGTCGGCCATGGTCAGGGTGGCGGAACCGCCCGCGCGCTCGTACCGCAGCGGGTAGGGGCTGCCTTCGAGGGAGACGTCGAGGGTGCCGCCTCCGCCGCCGTCCGCGGCGAGGGCGATGGTGCGGATGCCGTCGACCTTGCGGTGGTCGCCGGTGGACAGCTCACCGTTGAGCGCGAAGAGCGCGTCGAGCAGCACCTTCTTGTCCGTGAAGCCGCTGAACTGCTGGAAGGCGGGGTCGCCCGTCGGCACCTTGACGTACTTGTCCTTCAGCTTCGCCGCGGCGGCCTGGCTGTCCTTGCCGGAGCCTTCGTCGCCGTAGAAGTCGGCGCCCGCCTTCAGGTACAGGTCGTCACCGACCCGCAGCAGCTGGAACGTGCTGCTCTGCGTCGTGACGTCCCCGACGCCGCCGTTGGCCCGCAGTCGCATGTCGAGCTTGTACGTCTTCCCCTTGCTGACCACGGTGCCGGAGAGCCGTACGGTCGGCGCCGTCGCGGCGGCTTCGCGGGCCCGCTGCTCGATCGTCTTGGGGGGCAGCTTGGCGACTCCGTTCGTCCCCGCGTCCGGATCGCCGCCGCCGCAGCCGGCGAGTGTCAGTCCGGCGCAGAGCGCCCCGAGGAGAACAGCGGATCGGCGGCCGGGAAACACGTGTTCTCTTCCTCCAGCGGCAGGGGAACGGGGTGGGGGGACCCGAAGCTACCGCAGCGTACAGCTCCCTGCCGAGACCCGGACCCGACTCTTCCGCGCGCGGCAGGCAGAGCGGGGTCCGCCGCGGAGCAGCGCCGTGCGGCACCCAAGATCCCGGCGGGTTAGCCTGGCAGCGACGAACCGTGACCCGCACGACGCCAGGAGGCACCGATGGCCGCAGGTGCCCCGCGCGTGTTCATCTCGCACATCTCGGGGGTCGCGGTCTTCGACCCGGGCGGCGACCAGGTGGGCCGGGTCCGCGACCTCGTGGTGATGCTGCGGGTCGGCGGGAAGCCGCCGCGGGTGCTGGGGCTGGTCGTCGAGGTGGTCACCCGGCGGCGGATCTTCCTGCCGATGACCCGGGTGACGGGCGTCGAGTCCGGGCAGGTGATCACCACCGGCGTCGTCAACATGCGGCGCTTCGAACAGCGGCCGACGGAGACCCTGGTCCTCGGCGAACTGCTCGACCGACGGGTCAGGATCGTCGCGACCGGCGAGGAGGTGACGGTGCTGGACATCGCGATGGTGCAGCTGCCGGCCCGCCGTGAGTGGGAGATCGACAAGGTCTTCGTCCGCCGCGGCAAGGGCGGGGCCCTTCGCAGGCGTGGGGAGACCCTGACGCTGGACTGGTCGGCCGTGACCGGCTTCTCGCTGGAGGAGCACGGCCAGGGCGCCGAGAACCTCCTCGCCACCTTCGAGCGGCTGCGCCCCGCCGACCTCGCGAACGTCCTGCACCACCTGTCGCCCAAGCGGCGCGGCGAGGTCGCCGCGGCCCTGGACGACGACCGGCTCGCCGACGTCCTGGAGGAGCTGCCGGACGACGACCAGGTGGAGATCCTCGGCAAGCTCAAGGAGGAGCGCGCGGCCGACGTGCTGGAGGCGATGGACCCGGACGACGCGGCCGACCTGCTCTCCGAGCTGCCGGAGGTCGACCAGGAGCGCCTGCTGACGCTGATGCAGCCGCAGGACGCGGCCGACGTGCGCCGGCTGCTCTCCTACGAGGAGCGCACCGCCGGCGGCCTGATGACCACCGAGCCCATCGTGCTGCGGCCGGACGCCACGATCGCCGACGCGCTGGCCCGGGTCCGCAACCCGGACCTCTCCCCCGCGCTCGCCGCCCAGGTCTACGTGTGCCGGCCGCCCGACGAGACCCCGACCGGCAAGTACCTGGGCCTGGTGCACTTCCAGCGGCTGCTGCGCGACCCGCCGTTCACCCTCGTCGGCTCCATCGTCGACACCGACCTGCTGCCGCTGCCGCCCGGTACCCCGCTGTCCGCGGTGACCAGCTACCTCGCCACGTACAACCTGATCTCGGCGCCCGTCGTGGACGAGAGCGGGTCGCTGCTCGGCGCGGTGACGGTCGACGACGTGCTGGACCACCTGCTGCCCGACGACTGGCGCGAGACCGATCTGCACGGTGCGACGGCCGCCTACCACGTGGGCGACACGCGCGCGGACGAGAGCGAGCCCGACGATGCCCGCTGACGTGGAGCGCGAGCGCGCGAAGTCCTCGGCCGGCTCCGCCGGCCCGCCGCGGCCGCGGGTGCGCCTGGACCAGCCCCGGCCGACCCGGCGGCGGCTGCTGCCGACCTACGACCCGGAGGAGTTCGGCCGGTTCTCGGAGCGCATCGCGCGCTTCCTGGGCACCGGGCGCTTCATCGTCTGGATGACCGTCCTCATCATCCTGTGGGTGCTGTGGAACATCTTCGCCCCGGACTCGATGCGCTGGGACCGGTACCCGTTCATCTTCCTGACGCTGATGCTCTCGCTCCAGGCGTCCTACGCGGCCCCCGCTGATCCTGCTCGCGCAGAACCGGCAGGACGACCGCGACCGCGTCAACCAGGAGCAGGACCGCAAACAGAACGAGCGCAGCATCGCCGACACCGAGTACCTGACGCGGGAGGTGGCGTCGCTGCGGATGAATCTCGGGGAGGTCGCCACCCGCGACTGGATCCGTTCCGAGCTCCAGGATCTGCTGAAGGAGCTCGAGGAGCGGCGTGACGAAGGCGACGCCGGAACCGACCGGTAGGCGCCGTACCATCGACCGTATGGCTACCGACACACACGGATCCGCTCCGACCGCCGACGCCGTGCGCGCGGCGCTCGCGACGGTGAACGACCCGGAGATCCACAAGCCGATCACTGATCTCGGCATGGTCAAATCCGTGGACATCGCGGAAGACGGCACCGTGAAGGTCGCCGTGTACCTGACGGTGTCGGGGTGCCCGATGCGCGAGACCATCACCACGAACGTCACCACGGCCGTCGAGGCGGTCCCGGGCGTCACCGGCGTCACCGTCGAACTCGACGTCATGAGCGACGAGCAGCGCAAGGAGCTCGCCGGCAACCTGCGCGGCGGCACCGCCGAGCGCGAGGTGCCCTTCGCGCAGCCCGGCTCGCTGACCCGGGTCTACGCGGTCGCCTCCGGCAAGGGCGGCGTCGGCAAGTCCTCGGTGACGGTGAACCTGGCGGCGGCGATGGCCGCCGACGGCCTCAAGGTCGGCGTCGTGGACGCGGACATCTATGGCCACTCGGTGCCGCGCATGCTCGGTGTCGACGGCCGGCCGACCCAGGTCGAGAACATGATCATGCCGCCGTCGGCGCACGGCGTGAAGGTCATCTCCATCGGCATGTTCACCCCGGGCAACGCGCCCGTGGTGTGGCGCGGGCCGATGCTGCACCGCGCGCTGCAGCAGTTCCTCGCCGACGTGTACTGGGGCGACCTGGACGTCCTGCTGCTGGACCTGCCGCCGGGCACCGGCGACATCGCGATCTCCGTCGCGCAGCTCGTCCCGAACGCCGAGATCCTCGTGGTGACGACGCCTCAGCAGGCGGCGGCCGAGGTCGCGGAGCGCGCCGGCTCCATCGCGGTGCAGACCCACCAGAAGATCGTCGGCGTCGTGGAGAACATGTCCGGGATGCCGTGCCCGCACTGCGACGAGATCGTCGACGTCTTCGGCAGCGGCGGTGGCGAGCGGGTCGCCGAGGGCCTGACCAGGACCACGGGCGCGACGGTGCCGGTGCTGGGCCAGATCCCCATCGACGTGCGGCTGCGCGAGGGCGGCGACGACGGCCGCCCGGTCGTCCTGAGCCACCCGGACTCCGCCGCCGCGCTCGCCCTCAAGTCGATCGCCGGCAAGCTCGGCGGCCGGGCCCGCGGCCTGGCGGGCATGTCGCTGGGGATCACCCCGCGCAACAAGTTCTGAGCGGCCCCTCGGCTCATGACGGTGCCCCCGACCGCCGTGCGGTCGGGGGCACCGTCATGAGCACGCTCAGCCGTCGTACGTCGTGACGTCCTTCACCACGGCCAGCCCCAGCCCGTACGCGCTCATGCCGCGCCCGTACGCGCCCAGGTGGGCGCCGCGCGCGGAGCCCGCCAGGACCCAGCCGTACTCGGACTCCCGGTAGTGGAACACGGTGGGTTCGCCGTCCACCGGGAGCGTGAGGGTCGACCAGTGCGGGCCGGCCAGGTCGTCGGCCAGATCCCAGGCGGTCGCGATCTGCTGGTCGAGCCAGTCCTGGCGCAGTGCGCGTTCCATGTGGGTGGGCCAGGTGCAGGACAGCAGCCCGGAGCCCGCCAGCCAGGCCGCCGACGACACCGAGGTGGCCTCCAGTACACCGGTGCCGTCCGCGCTGCGGCGGCCGGGACGCCGGGCGACCGTGACGACCACGGCGAACCGCTGCGCGTCGGGGTCGGTGGTCTCCGCCTTGATGGACGGTTCGTCGCCATGCCCTATCGAGCCGTGCTCCACGGTTCCGTCCGCGCTGGTGCCGACCGTGGTGAGCCAACGGCGTCCGGTGAACGCCTCATCCAGCCCGTACCACGGGAAATCGGCCATCAAGTAGCCGTCGACCGCTCGATCCGCTCTGCCGGTCTTCGTCTCCATCGGGGTGGCGCCTCCTCCATGCCCTTTTGGGCGACTCGCCATTTTGCCGGACCGAAGCCGGGCACGGGGGCCAAAACGGCGCACGGTGATGGCGAACACATGGAGAATAGCCACCCCAAGGGGTGGATCCGGACAAACGGGTTGACTCAGGTCGCGTCGGAATCGAACGGCGGGGGCTCGTCCTTGTCCAACGACTCGCGCTTGCGGAGGCGGTCAGGGGTGCTCGCGACGGCGCCCGCGGCACCCGCGGAGGCGGCCGCGGCCGTGGTGTCGGTGCCGTTCACGGCATCGGTGACCTCGGCCATCTCCTTGCGGAAGTCGAACCCGTTGCGCAGGTCCTGGAGGCCGAGCTCCTCGTTCTCCAGGATGTTCTTGCGGATGTACGTCTTGGGGTTCAGGTCCTCGAACTCGAAGTCCTTGAACTCGGGCCCCAGCTCCTTGCGGATGTCCTCCTTGGCGCTGTCCGAGAAGGCCCGCACCTTTCGGATGAACGCCATCGTGTCCTGGATGACCTTCGGCAGCTTGTCCGGCCCGAAGACGAGCACCGCAAGGATGACGAGCGCGATCATCTCCATCGGGCCTATGTCGAAGAACACCTTGCAGCTCCTTGGGACGTCCACAGCCGGGTGGGCAGGGTCCGGGTTCACTCACCGTACCCGGCCGCGCGGTCGGCGTGGGAGTGGCTTGGGCCAACACTACGTCGCCACCGGGTAAAGGGTCAGTTCCCGGTGGCCGAACCCAAGGTCAGCTCGACGGTACGTTCCGCGCCGGAACGCAGCAGGGTGAGGGTGAGGCGGTCGCCGGGGCGGTGGCTGCGGATCCTGACGACCAGCTCGTCGCCGCGGTGCACCCGCTCGCCGTCGACTGCCGTGATGACGTCGCCGGCCTCGATGCCGGCCTGGTCGCCGGGACCACCGGGGGTCACCGCAGGGGTGTCCCCCTTGCCGCCGATCCGGGCGCCGTCCCCCTCGTAGGTCATGTCGACGCTCACCCCGATCACCGGATGGGTGGCCTTCCCCGTGTTGATCAGTTCCTCGGCGACGCGCTTCGCCTGGTTGGCCGGGATGGCGAAGCCCAGGCCGATGCTGCCGCCCTGGCCGCCGGCCGGGCCGCCGCCGTCGTCGGCCGCCCGGATCGCGCTGTTGATGCCGATCACCTTTCCCCGCCCGTCGACGAGCGGGCCCCCGGAGTTGCCGGGGTTGATCGGTGCGTCGGTCTGCAGCGCGTCCACATAGCTGACGTCCGTGCCGTCGGTGGTGCCGGCGGCGGTGACCGGCCTGCGGGTGGCGCTGATGATGCCCGCGGTGACGGTGCCCTCGAGGCCGTACGGGGCTCCGATGGCCACCACCGGGTCGCCGACGCGCACCGAGTCGGAGTTGCCGAAGACGAGCGGCCGCAGCCCCGGACACCCCACTGACCTCGATGACCGCGAGGTCGTAGCCGCTGTCCACGCCGACCACCTTCGCCGTGGCGCGCCGGCCGCCGGTGAAGGTGACCTGGATGTCACCGCCGTCCTTGCCGGCGGATCCGACGACATGGTTGTTGGTGAGGATGTGGCCCTTGGTGTCCAGCACGAACCCGGTACCGGTTTCCTCGCCCGAGGCGCCCTTCACATGGATGTAGACGACGCCCGGCAGCGTCCGGGCCGCGATCCCCGCGACGCTGTCGCGCGCACGGTCGACACTGACCTCGGAGGCCTGGGGCAGCGTCACCGGCTCGGTGGCCTCCTCGGCACCGTGCCGCTCGACGTAGACACCGGCCGCTCCGCCGATCCCGCCGGCGAGCAGCGCCACCAGGGCCGCACCCGCGATCAGCGGGGCAGCCCGGCCGCCACGGGGACGGGCCGGACCGCCCGGAACGGGGTGGGGGTGGCCACCGGACGTCCGGTTCAGCAGGTACGGGTCGGGGAACGCCTCGTCCGGTGCGGGTCCTCTTGTCCCCGCGCCACTCGCGCCGGGCGCCGGGCCCGCCGGGTGGCTCCACCACTGCGGCCGGTCGGCCTCATCGCTCATTCCCCGAGCCTGCGGGCGGTGTACGGAGGTCCGCAAGCGACACACGGCCGGATGGCGTCAGCACGTCAGCCGTACACGTCAGGACCGCACGCCCACGTCAGCGGTGGACGGCGGGTCCGGGAGCGGCCATCGGGGTCGGCGGCGCGGTCGGCGCGGGAGTCGTGGCCGCTACGGGCGCCATCAGCTGACGGGCCAGCGAGGCCGGAGTCACGCCCGTCATCGGGGGGTGCCGCAGGTAGCGGTCCTGCGCTGAACTCACCAGGTCGCTCCGCAGCGGCTTGAGCTCGGAGACCGGGTCGGCGCCGCTGAGCGGGGCGACCGCGGGACCCTGCTCCTCGGGGCGGGCGCCGCTGTCGATCGCCGCGTCCATCGGGAGGGCGCCGCCGAGCGCGATGGCCGCCATGGAGAAGGCGCCGGCCGCCGCGAAGGCGAACCGCCGGCCGCGCGAGGCGGAACCGGGGCCCGACACCGGACGCTCGACCTCATGGATACGGAAACCGCGGGAGCGCACATCGGTCGGTGCGGCGAGGTCGGGACCCGGGGACAGGAAGGAGAACTCCTCCACCGTGCTCTTCCCGAAGACGTCACCACCGCCGAAGAGGCCACCGTCGAACGGGCCTCTTCCATCGTCGTCGCCACCACCCGGCAGCCCCTGGAGCCGGGCCAGCAGGCCGGCGGACAGGGTGGGAGGCGCCGTGGTCGCCACGACGTTCTTCAGCCGGCGCTGCTCGTCGGCGGCTGTCTTGCACTGGGGACACGTCACCAGATGCGCGAGCACCCGATCCCGGGTGTCATCGGGCAACTCACCGTCGACGAACGCGGCGAGTCGGTCGCCGAGATGCTGCTCGGCAGATGAGACGTGTTGCTGGCCGGTACCGCTACTGCTCACGTTCTTCCGCCCTCCAGGCCCGGATTCGGAATGGCGGCGGCCAGCGCACGACCCGGACGGGCCGCGGGGGAACGGTGCTCAAGGGCCTTGCGCAGGTGGGAACGACCGCGGTGGATCCGACTCCGGACCGTGCCGAGCTTCACGCCGAGGGTGGCGGCGATCTCCTCGTACGACAGCCCCTCGATGTCGCAGAGCACGACCGCGGCACGGAACTCGGGCGCGAGGGTGTCCAGGGCTTGCTGGACGTCCGCGTCGAAGTGCGTGTCGTTGAAGTGCTGCGCGGGGGACGGCTCGCGGCTCGGGAGCCGCTCCGCCGCGTCGTCGCCGAGCGCGTCAAACCTGATCCGCTGACGTCGCCGCACCATGTCCAGGAAGAGATTGGTGGTGATGCGGTGCAGCCAGCCCTCGAAGGTGCCGGGCGTGTACGTGGACAGGGAACGGAAGACGCGGACGAAGACTTCTTGGGTGAGGTCCTCGGCATCGTGCTGGTTGCCCGTCAGGCGGTACGCCAAGCGGTAGACGCGGGCACTGTGCGTGCTGACGATCTCCTCCCAGGAAGGAGGCGTCCACGCCTGGTTCTCCCCGTCGTTGGCGAAGGTCGCGTTGGCGGGTACGTCGTTGCGTGAACGGTCAGCAGTGTTGGTCACGGATTTCGGCTGTCCGGAAGACCTGAGAATATGCCGAAGCACTCCCCGATCACCGGCCGCAGCCGCACCTCCCCTGTCGGCTCTGGTGGTCTCCAGTAGAGCCACTACCATATCCACCTCGCCCGTTAGCTCCGGATAAGTGCGCTGTCTCGCCGGGGACCTGGTCCGGACGGCTACGCGGACGTACTTCCCGCGTACCGCACGTTCTCGGTCCCGCCCTACTAACGCGTACTCTCCTCAACGGGTTCCCGGCCCCGGGGGCAGCCCAACACCAGCTCCGGGGGCACCACCCGGCGCTGGCTCCGGGGGCACCACCCAGCGCTGACTCCGGAGGCACCACCCGGCGCTGGCTCCGGGGCCACCACCCGGCGTTAGCTCTGGGGGCACCACCCGGCGTTAGCTCTGGGGGCACCACCCGGCGTTAGCTCTGGGGGCACCACCCAGCGTTAGCTGGGGGCGGATACAGTCGCCGGGCGGGCCGCATCACCGACGGGGACAGGGAGAGGGCCATTACCGGCAACCGGCAGGCGAGCTGGGCGTTCGCCGACGCCTTCGTCGCCGAAGACGACGCCCTGATACGAGCCCGGCGCCGTGCCCACGAGTCCGGTCTGCGCCCCGTGTCCCCCGGAACCGGCGCCACGCTGCGGCTGCTGGCCGCGGCCTCCGACGCGAAGGCCGTCGTCGAGATCGGCACCGGAACCGGCGTGTCCGGTATCCACCTGCTGCTCGGGATGCGCCCGGACGGGGTGCTGACCACCGTCGACTCGGAACCCGACCGTCAGCAACTGGCCCGCGAGGCCTACCGGGACGCCGGTTTCGCCGCCAACCGCGCGCGGTTCATCCCCGGCCGCGCGCTGGAGGTCCTCCCGCGGCTGGCGGACGGGGGCTACGACCTCGTCTTCTGCGACGGGGACCGGCTGGAGTACCTCGACTACCTCGACGAATCGTTGCGCCTGCTGCGTCCCGGCGGACTCGTCTGCTTCGAGGGGACCTTCGCCCAGGGCCGCACCCTGGACGCGGCACACCAGGACGCCGAGGCCGTGCGGCTGCGCGAGCTGATGCGCGCGGTGCGGGACAGCCAGGCGTTCGCGCCGGTCCTGCTGCCCACCGACGACGGACTGCTGTGCGCGGTCCGCCGGGGCGGCTGACCGCGCCGGCACACGGCAGCGGCCCCGGGTTCCGGACCTGGAACGGTCAGGAATCGGGGCCGTGACGTTTATCGGGAACGCGCTCGTGTCAGGCGATGGCCTTCTTCAGCGCGTCGCCGAGGGCATCCGCCTCGTCAGGAGTCAGCTCGACAACAAGCCGTCCGCCGCCCTCGAGCGGAACGCGCATGATGATGCTCCGCCCCTCCTTGGTGACCTCGAGCGGGCCATCACCCGTCCGCGGCTTCATGGCCGCCATGCTCGTTCCCCTTCCTGAAACCAGCTCGGACTCGAACACATTGGTTCTCGACCATTATCCCGCATGTCCCGACCCGATGACCAACATCGGTTCCCATCCGTTCGAGAAACCCCTCCCACAAAACCGGCCAATTCGGTGACGAGACCGCGATACACCGCCTCAGCACTCCCGTTCCGTGCCGCAATCGACCCGTTGAATGTTTGACGTACGTCACATGTCCGCCCGTCGCGATGTCCGGCATGCTGGCCAGGACCGGAGCCGTGACGAAGGGGATCATCCATGTCCGACAGCGTGCTGTACGAGGTGAGCGACGGGCTCGCGACCATCACCTTGAACCGTCCCGATGCCATGAACGCCCTGAACGTCGAGACCAAGGTGGCGCTCCGCGAGGCCGTTCGGGGCGCGGCGGCGGACCCCCAGGTCAGGGCGGTTCTGCTGACCGGGACCGGTCGCGCGTTCTGCGTCGGCCAGGACCTCAAGGAGCACGTAGGGCTGCTGATGGAGGACCGGAAGTCCGGCACCGGCGGCACGATGTCGACGGTCCGGGAGCACTACAACCCGATCGTCACCGCCCTCGCGACGATGCCGAAGCCGGTGGTCGCGGGCATCAACGGCGTCGCCGCGGGCGCCGGGGCGGGGCTGGCGTTCGCCTCGGACTACCGGGTGGTCGCCGACACCGCGAGTTTCAACACGTCCTTCGCCGGAGTGGCGCTGACCGCGGACTCGGGCGCGTCGTGGACCCTCCCCCGGCTGATCGGCCACGGCCGCGCCGCCGATCTGCTGCTCTTCCCCCGCAAGGTGACCGCTCAGGAGGCCCTGGAGCTCGGTATCGCCAACAAGGTGGTCCCGGCCGCCGAGCTGGCCGCGGAGGCCCTGAAGGTGGCACGGAGCCTCGCGGCGGGGCCGACGGTGGCCTACGCGGCGATCAAGGCGTCGCTGGCGTACGGGACGGACCACTCGCTCCTGGAGACCCTGGAGAAGGAGGACGAGCTCCAGACGGTCGCGGGCGCGTCCGAGGACCACCGGATCGCCGTGGAGGCATTCCTCAAGAAGGAGCCGCCGCGCTACCTGGGCCGCTGAGCCCCGACGAGCAAAGGGCCGCGCCAGGCGTTCCAGTGCTCTGGCCGGAGAGGTTCACCGGTTCGCGACGCCCGGCACGGCACTTCGCCGCGGTATCGGAGTCGTCCGAGTACGCCCGGTACGAGGACGACCCTCCGCCGTGCGCCACACCGCGCCGGACGCCGCCAACCAGGCAAACCCTTCCGCCCAGAGCACTAGGCCGTGTCTGACACATACCGGCGTCCGCCCGGAGGGCGGGGCCCGGGGCGTCTGGTGCATGCGATCCCAAGGCGGAGGGTCGCCCCTGTACTGGACGTACCGGGGCGGGCCCGACAACTGGGGGCCCCTCCCAGCGGTAGCTGGGGGAAAGCGCGCGTGCCAGGCGTCCCGGGCCAGGCGGGATGTGTCAGACACGGCCTAGGCGGCCGGAGGCGAGGGGGAGAAGACCCGCACGTGGCAGCCGGCCAGGTGGTCGTCGACAAGGCCGCAGGCCTGCATCATCGCGTAGGCGGTGGTCGGCCCGACGAACCGGAAGCCGTGCTTCTTGAGGTCCTTCGCCAGCGCCACCGACTCGGGCGTGGTCGCCGGCACGTCGTCGAGCGTGCGCGGCACCGGCCGGCCCGCCGGGTCCGGGGCGTGGGACCAGATCAGCTCGTCGAGGCCACCGGCGCCCAGCCCGGCGGCCACGTGGGCGTTGGCGAGGGAGGCGTCGATCTTGGCGCGGTTGCGGATGATGCCGGGGTCGGCGAGCAGCCGGGCCCGGTCCTCGTCGGTGAACTCCGCGACCGCTTTGATGGAGAAGCCCGCGAAGGCGGCGCGGAAGTTCTCGCGGCGGCGCAGGATCGTGATCCAGGAGAGCCCGGACTGGAACGCCTCCAGGCACAGCCGCTCGAACAGCGCGTCGTCGCCGCGCACCGGGCGGCCCCACTCGCCGTCGTGGTACTCCACGTACTCCGGCGCCGACAGCCCCCACGGGCAGCGGGCGAGACCGTCCTCGCCGGTGATCGCGGCGCGCTCACTCATGGGGGTGGTCCTCCGGCCGCTCCTTGTGCAGCGAGGGCGGGCCGTCCGGCGGCGAGGACGGCGGCGCCGGGCGCATGGGCGGCTGGTCCAGGACCGACAGCGACATCGGCGGGTCCAGCAGCGACGGCGTGGCCAGGGCGGTCGCCTGGGCGCCGGCCAGGGCCGCCTCCAGGTCCGCGATGCGCGCGTCCCGTTCGGCGAGCTCCGCCGCGAGGCGGTCGAGCACCTCGTCCGCGTCGAGCATCCGGTAGCCGCGCAGGGCCACCGGCAGCCGCAGCGCGTCGATGTCGGAGCGGACCAGCGGGCGGTCGGCGGGCAGCCGGTCGTCGATCCGGTCCGGATCCGCGTCGCGGAGCGTCCCGCCGTCGCCGAGTACGGCCAGTGCCACTGCGGCGACGACCGCGACCAGCGCGATGAGCATGAACCAGAACAAGACCGTCTCCCGGGGCCGCGCGATGTGTTGGCACGATGGTGCCATGCCCGGCTGACGCCGGGTCCGCCCGTGGGGGCCGGGGCCGGGCGTCGAAGGGGCGGCGTCCGCCCGCGGGGGGCACCCCGGCGGCACCCGACGCGGGCGCTCGCAGGGCGGCGGGTCGCCCCGGCGGACAGGTCCGCGGGGTTCCTACGGCTATCGTCGCCGGCAGACGATCTACAGGGAGGCACAGGCAGATGCTGCGGCTGGGCAGGCGGGAGTTCGGCGACGACGAGCTCCTCATCATGGCGATCGTGAACCGGACACCCGATTCGTTCTACGACCAGGGCGCCACGTTCACCGATGAACCGGCCCTGCTGCGCGTGGAGCGGGCGGTGTCCGAGGGCGCCGCGATCATCGACATCGGCGGGGTCAAGGCCGGCCCCGGCGAGGAGGTCTCGGCCGAGGAGGAGATCCGCCGCACAGTCGCCTTCGTCGCCGAGGTGCGCCGGCGGCACCCGGACGTCGTGATCAGCGTCGACACCTGGCGGCACGAGGTGGGCGAGGCGGTCTGCGCGGTGGGCGCCGACCTGCTGAACGACGCCTGGGGCGGCGTCGACCCGAAGCTGGCCGAGGTCGCGGCCCGCCACGACGTCGGGCTGGTCTGCACCCACGCGGGCGGCGCCGAGCCGCGCACGCGCCCGCACCGGGCGGGGTACGAGGACGTCATGGCGGACATCCTGCGAGTCACCGTGGGCCTCGCGGAGCGGGCCGTCGCCCTCGGGGTGCGACGCGACGCGGTCCTCATCGACCCCGGGCACGACTTCGGCAAGAACACCCGGCACTCGCTGGAGGCGACGCGGCGGCTCCCGGAGATGACGGCGACCGGGTGGCCGGTGCTGGTCTCGCTGTCCAACAAGGACTTCGTGGGCGAGACGCTGGACCGCCCGGTCAAGGAGCGCCTGGTCGGGACACTGGCGACCACCGCGGTCTCGGCCTGGCTCGGCGCCCGCGTGTACCGCGTCCACGAGGTCGCCGAGACCCGTCAGGTCCTCGACATGGTGGCCTCCATCGCGGGCCACCGCCCGCCCGCGGTGGCCCGCCGCGGGCTGGCGTAGCCGGCGGCGCTTCCGAAGACCCGGAACTCAGCCCTCGGTCTCCTTCGTCACCAGGGCCACGGCCTCGCCGATGTCGTCGGTCAGGTGGAACAGGTCGAGATCGGCCGCCGAGGCCTTGCCGCCCTCGATGAGAGTGCCGCGGACCCAGTCGACGAGGCCGCTCCAGTACGCGGTGCCGAACAGCACGATCGGGAAGCGGGTGACCTTCTTCGTCTGGACGAGGGTGATCGCCTCGAACAGCTCGTCCAGGGTGCCGAATCCGCCGGGGAGCACGACGAACCCGCGCGCGTACTTCACGAACATCGTCTTGCGGACGAAGAAGTAGCGGAAGTTCACGCCGATGTCGACGTACGGGTTGAGGCCCTGCTCGAAGGGCAGCTCGATGCCGAGCCCGACGGAGACCCCGCCCGCCTCGCCCGCGCCCCTGTTGGCGGCTTCCATCGCGCCGGGGCCGCCACCGGTGATCACCGCGAAGCCGGCCTCGGCCAGCGCCCGGCCGATCTCGATGCCCGCCGCGTACTCCACGGAGTCCACCGGTGTGCGGGCGGAGCCGAACACGCTGACGGCCGGGCCGAGTTCGGCCAGGGCGCCGAACCCCTCGACGAACTCGGACTGGATGCGCATGACCCGCCAGGGATCGCCGTGCACCCATTCCGCGGGGTCGCGGCTGTCCAGCAACCGCTGGTCGGTGGTGCCGGCCTGCACCTGGTCGCGCCGCCTGACCACCGGTCCGGTGTGCCGCTCCGGCCAGCTCTGTCCCGGCGTAGAAGAGTGCTCGGCCGCCTCGTTGGCCGCCGCTGCCGCCTCCTGCGCGCTTCCCGTGTCCCTGCGTGCGGTACTCATGCGAGCAGCGTACGACGCATCACGGCGCGTCCGGGCTGGCCAGCGGCACGGCGCGTGGCGCCTCCAGGTGGCTGCTCACCCAGGTGAGCGCCTCGGGGAACATCCGTCCCCACGTCTTCCAGTTGTGGCCACCGGTGTCCAGCAGCAGGGGGGTGACCGTCGTCGGTGCCTGGACCGCGTGCCCGAGCCATTCGGCGAACCGCGGCGGGCTCTCGGGGTCCTGGACGCTCGATCCCACCAGGAGGTCCACGTTCGGCTTGGTGTTGTGCGCCAGCCACAGCGGCGAACGGGGGCCCTCGGCGGGGTTGTCGGGGGCCAGCGCGGCGCCCGCCACGTACCGGCTGGGGTAGTCCAGGGCGAGCCGGGCGGCGCAGTAGCCGCCGGTCGATATGCCCATCACCGCCCACCCGCTGGGGGCGGGCAGCGTACGGAAGTTGTGCGCGACGACGTCCGGAACGTCCTGGCCGAGCCAGGTGCCGCCCTTGCCGCGGTTCGGCGCGTCGGTGCAGCCGGCCTTGGCGCCCTTCGGGGTGATCGTGGGCAGGACGAGGATGGCGGGCTCGGCCTTGCCCTCGGTTATCTGGCGCTCCATGATCTTGCCGAGCCGCATCGCGCGCAGGAAGCTGCGCGGACTGCCGGGCAGGCCGTGCAGCACCACGATCACCGGGAAACGGGTGTTCGCGTACTCCTTCTTGTCGTACTGCGGCGGCGTCCAGACCATGACGTCCCCCGACGCGCCGGACTTCGAGCCGTGCACGTCCGCCTTGCGGAACCCCTGCGCGTACGCGTCGAACTTCACCGTCAGCTGCGCCGGTCCCGGCGGCGGCGCCTTGTGCTTGGCGTTCGCGTTCAGGTTGCCGCCACCGCTGCCGCCGCCCAGCAGGTCGTCCCAGGAGGCGTAGAAGCCGTACTGGTTGTTCACCCCGGCCATGACCACGAAGACCGCCGTCAGCTGGCACACCACGATCATCCCGACGCGGGCGGGCAGCCGGATCAGCCGGGGGCCCGGCACGCGCCCCCAGAGCAGCACGGCGCCCGCCACGGCCGCGACGGCCGCGACGATGAGCACCACGAAGAACAGCGGACTGGTCAGTCCCATGGAACGGCCTTCTTCCCCCCGTACGATCGTTCATCCGATCACACCTCGGCGAGAACATCACGCTGATATCGGCCCCCACGGTTCCCGCCGTGCCCCCCGCCGTGCCCCCGGCGGCGTCCGGTCGGTCAGGCGGTGAGCCAGGCCCGCAGCCGCTCCTCGGCCTCCAGGACGGCGGCCACCGACACGTTCTCCTCGCGGGTGTGGGCCAGCTTGGGATTGCCGGGACCGTAGTTCACCGCCGGGATGCCGAGGGCGGAGAAACGGGCCACGTCGGTCCAGGACTCCTTGCCGAAGGGCTCCGTTCCGATGGCCGCGACGAACGCGGCGGCGGCCGGCTGGGAGAGCCCGGGCAGCGCGCCGGGCGCGCTGTCGGTGGGCACGACCTCGAACCCGTCGAAGACCTCGACGACGTGCGCGAGCGCCTCGGCCTCGGTCTGGTCGGGCGAGAACCGGTAGTTGACGATCACCGCGCACGTGTCGGGAATCACATTCCCGGCGTGCCCGCCCTCGATCATCACCGCGTTCAGGCCCTCGGGGTAGACCAGCCCGTCGATGACCACCCGGCGGGGCTCGTAGGCGGCCAGCCGGGCGAGGATCGGCGCGGCCTTGTGGATGGCGTTCTCACCCAGCCAGCTGCGCGCGGAGTGCGCCCGGCGGCCGGTGGTCTGCACCCTGACCCGCAGGGTGCCCTGGCAGCCGCCGTGCACCTGGGCGTCGGTGGGCTCCAGGAGCACCGCGAAGTCGCCGGCCAGCCACTCGGGGTGCTTCTCCACGAGCCGCTTGAGGCCGTTGAACTGGGCCGCGATCTCCTCGGCGTCGTAGAAGACGAAGGTGAGGTCGCGGTTGGGCTCGGGCAGGGTCGCGGCGAGGCGCAGCTGGACGGCGAGGCCGGACTTCATGTCGGTGGTGCCGCAGCCCCACAGCAGTCCGTCGGCGTCGAGCCGGGAGGGCAGGTTGTCCGCGATCGGCACGGTGTCCAGGTGGCCGGCGAGCACCACCCGCTCGGCGCGGCCGAGGTCGGTCCGCGCCACCACCGCGTCCCCGTCCCGGTCCACGGTCAGGTGCGGAAGCGCGCGCAGCGCCTCCTCCACGATGTCGGCCAGCGCCTTCTCGGCGAGGCTGACGGAGGGGATGTCCACGAGCTGCGCCGTGACGGCGGCGGCATCCTGGCTGAGGTCGAGCGGGCTTGCGGTCATGCCCCCGACCCTACCGGCGGCCCCCGACGGCGGCCCGCGAGGTGCGCGCGGCCGGCGGATACGCCCGGGTCGGCGGCCCGCGCCGGGCCCGCGCCCGGCGTAGACGTTCGAGGCTCCGGAGCGGTGTTTGGGTACGGTGGGCGTCATGTCCCAGCCATCGACGACCTCGGAACGGCGCCCCCGCCGGCACGGCCGCCGACTGCGGTTGGCCGTCGCCGCCCTCCTCCTGCTCGGGATCGCCGGGTACGGCGTCTACTACGTCGTCGAGAACCGCGCGCAGCGCGCCGGGTGCACCGTCCGGGCGGGCGGCGACACCCTGGACCTCGAACCGCAGCAGGCGGCGAACGCCTCGACGATCGCCGCGGTCGCGACGTCCAGGCGCCTGCCGGCGCGGGCGCTGACGATAGCGCTGGCCACCTCGATGCAGGAGTCGATGCTCCGCAATCTCGACCACGGCGACCGGGACTCGCTCGGCCTGTTCCAGCAGCGGCCCTCGCAGGGCTGGGGCACACCGCGTCAGATCATGGACCCGGTGCACGCCACGAACGCGTTCTTCGACGGGCTGGTGCAGATCGACGGCTACTCGCGGCTGCCGCTGACCGTGGCCGCCCAGCGGGTGCAGAAGAGCGGCTTCCCCCAGGCGTACGCGAAGCACGAGGCGGACGCGTCCCTGCTGACCTCGGCGCTGACCGGCCGGCAGCCCGGCGCGCTGAGCTGCACCCGGGGCTCGGGCGAGACCGTCGCGCCGGGCGATGCCGCGGAGGTGCGCAAGCAGCTGGCCCGCCAGTTCGGACCGCAGGTCGCCCCGCGCCCGGCGGAGGGCCGGGCCGGTGGCGGCACGGCGCGCGAGCGGACCGTCCAGGTGCCGTCGGCCCCTGCCGGAGGCTCGGCGGAGGGGGACCGGAAGCGCCGCGGCTGGGAGCTGGCGCAGTGGGCGGTCGCGCACTCCGCCGACCTGAAGGTCGAGAAGGTCTCGTTCCAGGACAAGCAGTGGCGGGCGGCGGATTCCGGCAAGGGCTGGCAGAAGTCCGACACCAGTGCGGCCGAGAGGGCCGACGGAGACGTGCGGATCACGGTCGCGCAATAGTGCGGCGCGTCACCCGCAGGGGCATGGCGGCCGTGCCAAACCCCGAAGCCGGGGAATTCCCTCGACTGGCCGCCAATTCCCTTGCGGCGCAAGCGGTGTGACGGTTCTTCAGCCATTCTCGAAGTGACCGGAATGGCCGCTTTTGCCGGAGCACTATTATGCGACGCATTGCCAACTCTTTACTTCGAACGACCGCAACCTTCCGGCTTCTGGAGCGGTAGTCAGCACGTCCGCCCAGCGGACGCGTCCCGTCCCCTCCGTAAAAGGAGCACCATGTCCCTCCCCCTTTCGCGTCGGATCGCCCGTGCCGCCCTCCTGATCGGTGCGGCCGCGGCTCCGTTGCTGGGCGCCGGCGCCGCTTCGGCCGCCGGGCTGCCGCAGACGGCTGACCTGGGTGGACTGACCAACCTCGACGGCGCGAGCCTCGGCACCGCCCTCGACGGCGCCTCCCACCAGGCCGGCGGCGCGGCCACCGCCGGCGGCAAGACCGTCGCCCCGGCCGCCCAGCAGGTCACGGGCGACGCCGCGGGCTCGGCCAGCGACCTCCTCGGCTCGACCACCAAGTCCGTGAGCGACGCGGGCCTGCCCGCCGCCGAGACCCTCCCGGTCTCCAGCCTCCCGGGCGGCCCCTCGCTCCCGTCGGCGAGCACCCTCCCGGTCAGCACCCTCCCGACGAACTCGCTGCCGACCAGCGGACTGCCGCTGAACGGCCTGCCGATCGGCTGAGCACGGCGCCGGCACGGAGAAGGGCCCCGGGGAGCGCGCGCTCCCCGGGGCCCTTCCCGCTGTCCGGGAATGTCCGGCCGGGACCGTCCGGCCGGCTCAGGCCAGCCGGCGTACCGCGGCGTCCACCCGCTCGTCGAGCGCGGTGAACGCGACCCGTACGAAGTGCGCGCCCGCCGGACCGTAGAACTCGCCGGGCGCGACCAGGATGCCCTGCTTGGCCAGGTCGCCGACGGTGTCCCAGCAGGACTCCCCGCGGGTGGCCCACAGATAGAGGCTGGCCTCGCTGTGCTCGATCCGGAACCCGGCGGCCTCGAAGGCGGTCCGCAGGACGGCCCGGCGCCGGGCGTAGCGCTCCTTCTGCACGACGGCGTGCTCGACATCGCCGAGCGCGGCGATCATCGCGGCCTGCACGGGCGCCGGGACGATCATGCCGGTGTGCTTGCGCACCCCCAGCAGCTCCTTGACGACGGCGGCGTCGCCCGCCAGGAACGCTCCCCGGTACCCGGCGAAGTTCGAGCGCTTGGAGAGCGAGTGGACGGCGATCAGCCCGTCGTGGCCGCCGCCGCACACGTCGGGGTGCAGGACGGAGACCGGCGCGGTGTCCCAGCCCAGCTCGATGTAGCACTCGTCGGAGACGACGAGGATGCCGTGCTCGCGCGCCCACGCCACGATGCGGCGCAGCTCGGTGGCGTCCAGCACCCGGCCCGTCGGGTTCGACGGCGTGTTGAGCCAGAGCAGCTTGACGCGCGCCGGGTCGAGGTCGGCGACGGGGTCGGCGTACGTCACCGGCTCGGCGCGGGCGACGAGCGCCCCGATCTCGTACGTCGGGTAGGCCAGCTCCGGGTAGGCGACCTGGTCGCCCTCGCGCAGCCCGAGCAGCGTCGGCAGCCAGCCCACCAGCTCCTTGGAGCCGATCAGCGGCAGTACGTTCGCCGGCTCGGCGCCCGCGATGCCGAGCCGGTCCCGCAGGTACGCGGCGATGGCGTCCCGCAGCGATCCGGTGCCGTACGTCAGCGGGTAGCCCGGGCTGTCAGCCGCGGCGGACAGCGCCCTGCGGATCACGGCCGGGACCGGGTCCACGGGGGTGCCCACCGACAGGTCGACGATGCCGTCGGCGTGTGCGGCGGCCGCGGCCTTGTACGGCTCTAGCCGGTCCCAGGGGAAGACGGGGAGACGGTCGGAGACTGGCGCCACGCTGGTGCTCACTTTCCTGGACTGGAGAACGACGGCGGTCCCGTACGGAACCCTCCCCGTACGGGACCGACGCGACGTGCGGTCTTGATCAGCCGGGCTGGTTCTGCGGAGGCAGCACGGCGATGAAGGGGTGGTCCCGCTCGATCAGGCCGAGCTTCGAGGCGCCACCGGGCGATCCGAGCTCGTCGAAGAACTCCACATTCGCCTTGTAGTAGTCCTTCCACTCCTCCGGGGTGTCGTCCTCGTAGAAGATGGCCTCGACCGGGCAGACCGGCTCACAGGCGCCGCAGTCGACGCATTCGTCCGGGTGGATGTACAAGGACCTGGAGCCCTCGTAGATGCAGTCGACCGGGCACTCTTCGATACACGCCTTGTCCTTGACGTCGACACAAGGCTGCGCGATGACGTAGGTCACGCTGTCGTTCCTCCTCGGTAGGGCTCATCTCGCGCGGGAGCGCGGCGTCGTCGATGCCCGCCCCTAGTATCTCCGTTCCTGGGCATGAGACGAACAAGAGGGGCACTGATGACTATGGATTTTGCCGCCACAGGACGGCTCGTGGTCCGCATCAGCCCTGCTGACGTGGGAAAACGCGTTTCGGTACGGCGGGTACTGGAGATCGCTGACGGGCAGCCTACGTTCAGCGACACCCTCGGTGTTCTCGCATCGTGGGATCACGGCGTGGTGTGCGTCACTCGCCGGGACGGCGAAACGGTCCGGATCGAGGAATCCGCGCTGGTCGCGGGCAAAGTGGTGCCCCCCGCTCCGGTTCGCCGCAGCGCGCGGGTGAGCGTGGCGGAGCTCCAGGAGACGGCCTCGCGGGCCTGGCCCGCGACGGAGCAGGAGCGGCTGGGCGAGTGGACGCTGAGGAGCGCCGGCGCCTTCACGCGACGCGCCAATTCCGTGCTCGCCTACGGTGATCCCCGGATACCGCTGGACGAGGCGCTGGAGTCCGTCGTGCGCTGGTACGGCGAACGCGGCACGACCCCGTACCTCCAGGTCCCCGACGACGCGCCGCTCGCCGCGGAGCTGGACCGGCGCGGCTGGCTCCGGGAGGCCGACACCCTGGTCCGCACCGCACCCCTCGCGCCCGTCGCGGAACTGCCCGGTGCGGACGCCGTCACCCTGGCCCGGAAGCCGGCGGACACCTGGCTCGCCTCGTACCACCGCACGGGTGACCTGGCGGAACAGGCGCTCGCCGTCGTGCTCGGCGGGCCCTCCGTCTGGTTCGCCACCACGCCCGGGGCGATCGGGCGCGGCGTGGTGGACGGCCGGTGGGCGCTGTTCGGCGCCGTCGAGGTCGAGCCGGCGTTCCGGCGGAAGGGGCTCGCCACCGCGGTGATGGCCGCGCTGGCCCGCCGGGCGGTCGAGGAGGGCGCGTCCTTCGCGTACCTCCAGGTCGAGGCGGACAACGACGCCGCGCGCGCGCTGTACGACCGGATGGGCTTCACCACCCACCACGGCTACCACTACCGCCGGCCGTCGCCGTGACGGGCCAGTGGCGTGAGCGCTTCGCCGAGGCGGCCCGCGAGGAGCGGCCCGACCTCGCGGAGCTGTGCCTGCTGATCGGCGCGGAGGCCGACCCGGACTTCGGTCAGAACGGCCTGGACGCGGCGCAGATCGAACTCGACCGGCTCGCCGGGATGCTGCCCTACGGCCTCGCGACGCCCGACGACTGGGCCCGCGCGCTCTCCGCGCTCCTCGGGGGCACCTGCGGCTTCGCCGGGCTGCCCGCCGACTACGGGCGGCTGGAGTCCTCGCTGCTGCACGAGGTGCTGCGGCGGCGGCGCGGCCTGCCGATCCTGCTGTCGGTGGTCTGGATCGAGGTCGGCCGGCGGGCCGGCGCGCCGGTCTACGGGGTGGCGCTGCCCGGCCACTTCGTCGTCGGGCTGGGCGATCCGGCCGGGCACTTCGTGCTCGCCGACCCGTTCCGCGGCGGCCGGGTGCTCACCTCCGACGACACGGAGCTGCTCGTCGCGGGTGCGACCGGCGCCCCGCCGACGCCGGGCATGCTGGTGCCCGCCGACCCGCTCGACATCGTGCTGCGGGTGCTGAACAACATCCGTGCCTGGGCGGCCGCCAGGCCCGAGGAGACCGGCGTGCAGCTGTGGGCCGTCGAACTGGCCCTGCTGCTCCCCCGGCACCCGGCCCGGCTGCGCTACGAACGCGCCCAGCTCCTCGTACGGCGGGGCGACTTCCTGCAGGGCGCGTCCGAGATGGAGGCCTACGCGGACATGCTGAAGGGGATCGATCCGCAGACCGCGGAGACCATTCAGCGGCAGGCCAGATCGGCGCGCGCCCAGCTGAACTGAGCCGCGCGGAAACGTTTCAGAGCCAGCCCTTCTCGCGGGCGATGCGCACCGCTTCGGCCCGGTTGCGGGCGCCCGTCTTCTGGATCGCCGTCGAGAGGTAGTTGCGGACCGTACCCTCGGAGAGCAGCAGGCTCCGCGCGACCTCCGCGTTCACCGAGCCGTCCGCCGCCGCCCGCAGCACGTCCCGCTCCCGGGCGGTCAGCGGGTCCGCGCCGTCGGCCAGCGCCGCCGCCGCGAGCGTCGGGTCGATGACGCGCTCCCCGCGCAGCACCCGCCGGACCGCGTCGGCCAGCTGGGACGCCGGGGCGTCCTTGACGAGGAACGCCTCGGCGCCGGACTCCATCGCGCGCCGCAGGTACCCGGGGCGGCCGAACGTCGTCACGATGACGATCCTGATGTCCGGCAGCGCCGCGCGCAGCCCCGCCGCCGCCTCGATCCCGGTCAGGCCGGGCATCTCGATGTCGAGCAGCGCCACGTCGGGCCGGTGCGCGCGGGCCGCCGCGAGCACCTCGTCGCCGCGCGCGACCTGGGCGACGACCTCGATGTCGTCCTCCAGGCCCAGCAGGGTGGCCAGCGCTTCCCGCACCATCGACTGGTCTTCGGCGAGGAGGACTCGTACGTTCCGCGCGGGGGGCTCGGCACTGGCCTGGGTCATACCGCCAGAGTAGGGCCGCGCCGCCGTCAGGCCGCCGTGCCCTCGGCGTTGACGTGCGGCAGAACCCGGTCGAGCCAGCGCGGCATCCACCAGGCGTGCCGGCCGAGCAGCGTCATGACCGCCGGCACCAGCAGGAGCCGGACGATGGTGGCGTCGATCAGCACGCTCACCGCCAGGCCCAGGCCCAGCATCTTGACCACGATGTTGTCACTGAGGATGAACGCGGCGAAGACGCTCACCATGATGAGGGCGGCGCAGGTGATCACCCGCGCGGTGATCTCCAGACCGTGCGCGACGCTGTTCTTGCTGTCCCCGGTGCGCTCCCAGGCCTCGTGCACCCGCGAGAGCAGGAACACCTCGTAGTCCATGCTGAGCCCGAAGATGATGGCGAACATCATCATCGGCACATAGCTCTCGATCGGGACGGTGCCGTTGACCCCGAGCGAGGGGCCGCCCCAGCCCCACTGGAAGACCGCGACCACCACCCCGTACGAGGCGGCGATCGACAGCAGGTTGAGCACGGCCGCCTTGAGTGCCACCAGCAGACCGCGGAACACGGCCAGGATGATGAGGAAGGCCAGTCCCACCACCACCGCGATGATCAGTGGCAGCCGCGCGGAGATGAGGTCCAGGAAGTCCACCTGGGCGGCGGTCGTCCCGGTCAGATAGGTGCGGGCGGCGGTGCCCGACACCGCCTGCGGCAGGACGTCGTCCTCGAGATGGTTGGTCAGATTCGTGGTGCCCGCGTCCTGCGGAGCGACCTCGGAGATGGCGGTGGAGATCAGCACCTGCCCGTTGTCGGTGGGCTGCGGCGGGCTGATGCTCGCCGCACCGGGCACGCCGGTGAGTGCCTTCTGCAGCGAGGTAGCCAGCGCGTCCCGGTCGGCGGACGGTACGTCGCTCTGGTCGACGACGATGGTCAGCGGGCCGTTGGCACCGGGCCCGAACCCCTCACTGATCAGGTCGAACGCCCGCCGGTCGGTGAAGCTGGTCGGATCGGCGCCGTCATCGATGTGGCCGAGCCGGATCGAGAACAGCGGGATCGCCAGGACCGCGATCACCACCACCCCGCCGAGCAGGAACCACCAGGGGCGCCGCTCCACCCGCTTGGCGTACCGGTGCCAGCCGCCGTGCGCCTCGCCGCCCGGGCCCTCGGTACCCTCCGCCACGGGCTTGTGGACGGTGAAGCGGTCGATCCGGCGGCCGATCAGTCCGAGCAGCGCCGGGACCAGGGTGAGCGCGCCGAGCACCGCCGTGACCACGGTGACGCCCGCCGCCACACCCAGCTTGCCGATGAAGCTGACCCGCGACACGTACAGGCCGAGCAGCGCGACGACCACGGTGCAGCCGGAGACCAGGACCGCCCGGCCGCTGGTGGCCACGGCCCGGCCCGCCGCGACCGGCGGATCGTCGCCGTCCATCAGCAGCTGCCGGTATCGGGTGATCAGGAACAGCGCGTAGTCGATGCCCACGCCGAGCCCGATCATCGTGGCCAGGGTCGGCGAGACGCTCGCGAAGGTGGAGGCCGCCGCCAGCAGGCTCAGGCAGCTCAGTCCGACGATCACCGCGATCAGCGCGCTGACGAGCGGCAGACCGGCGGCGATGGCACTCCCGAAGCCCACCAGCAGGACGACCACCGCGACGGCGAACCCGATGGCCTCGCTGGTGAAGTCCTTGGTGTCGGGCCGGGCGGCCTCGCCGAGGGGTCCGCCGTACTCGACGTCGATGCCCGCGGACCGCAGCGGGGCGACCGCGCCGTCGACGTTTTCGACGAGGGACTCCCCCAGCGACGTGGGGTTCTTGTCGAAGCGGACGGTGATGTAGCCGATCGTGCCGTCCTCGGAGATCGCACCGGTCGGCGGTGCGGACGAGGCCGAGAACGGGCTCACCACCGACGTCACGTGCGGGACCTTCTGGAGAGCGGCGACGGTCTGGTTGATCTCGTCCGTGACGACGGCCAGCTGGCCCTTCGAGTCGTGCATGACCACCTGGCCGGCGGTGCCGCTGGAGGACGGGGCGTTCTCCCGGAGCACCTGCTGGCCGGTGTTCGACTGGGTGCCGGGCAGGTTGAAGTCGTCCGAGTAGGTGCCGCCGAAGGTGTTCTGCAGGACGTGCAGCCCGGCCAGGGCGACCAGCCAGACGATGATGACCACGACGAAGCGCCGGGCGCACCATTCACCGAGCCTGCGCAGCGCTCCCGCTCGGGCGGAGCCGGGCCCCGGGCCGGTGCTCGTGGCACGTGGTGAAGCCATGCGTTCTCCCTGGAGCCCTGGGACACGAACGGCGATCGGCGGACCGGCGCCGGCCGATGCGGCGTTCGGCTGGAGATAGGTTGCCGACGGAGCCCCGGAGGAAACCGGCATACGGCCGAACGGGGCACCCCGGCGCCGCGTACCGGGTCAGCCGAGGGGCGGGACCGTGACCGCGGGGGTGCGGCGCGGCACGCTCGCGCTGAGCGTGAAGCCGGTGGGGGCGGCCGGGCCGGTGGACAGGCTCCCGCCGGCGAGCAGCAGGCGCTCCTCGAGACCGCTCAGGCCGTTGCCGGGGCTCCCGGGGCCGTCTGCCGACCCGTGGCCGTTGTCCGTGACGGTGAGGACGAACGTGCCGGCGCAGCCGCCGTCGGACCGCTCGACGAGTGTGATCACGCAGCGGGTCGCGCCGCTGTGCCGGATGACGTTGGTGATCGCTTCGCGCAATGCCCAGGCCAGCGCGCCCTCGGTGTCGGGTGCGAGCGACGGCGGGGCCGAGCCGTCGGCCCGCGCTCCCGCGGTGGGCGGCAGCTCCACGGGGAGCTCGGCGGCGATCCCGGCGGCGGCCAGCGCGATGCGGGCGCCGGCCAGTTCGGTGGCCAGGGTGGGACGGCGGTAGCCGCTCACCGCCTCCCGGACGTCGACGAGCGCCTGCCGGCTCACCTTCTCGATGTCGGCGACCTGCTGCGCGGCGTCCTCCGGCCGGCCCGGCAGCATCCGGCCGGCCAGCTCGCTCTTGAGCGTGATCAGGGACAGCGAGTGCCCGAGCAGATCGTGCAGGTCGCGGGCGAGCCGCAGCCGTTCCTCGGTCGCGGCCAGCTGCGCCACGGTCTCCCGCGCCTCCCGCAGCGCGCGCATCGTCTGGACGAGGTGCCTGATGCCCACCATCGCGAACCCGCCGAGCAGGCAGGGGATCAGCAGCGCGGGGTAGAGGTCCCCCGCGGTGTCGACGAAGGAGCCGACGAGGGCGAGCGCCCCCGTGGCGGCCGGGATCGACCAGCGGGACCACGTCGGCGGCAGCACCGCCCCGCACACCACGGACACGTAGACGAAGAGCACCAGCCAGGGCTCGCCCAGGGTGGCCGAGGTGGCCAGCGCCAGGACGGCGAGGGCGCACAGCACCCAGTGGACCCAGCGCTCCTGCTCCTCGGTGTTGGTGCGCAGGAAGACCAGTGCCAGATAGGCGACCACGAAGGCCGCCAGGCCCAGCGAGGCCGGCACGACCACGACGGGGCCGTGGCCGCCGTGCACCAGATCGTCCAGCGGAGCGCCCAGGTAGAGCATCCAGATGGAGATCCACAGCAGCTTGACCACCGCCTGCCGGCGGTTCTCGGGCACGCGGCCCATGGAGGTGGAGTCGGCGGCCTCCAGCTCCTCGCGCCACGCGCCACGGGCGCCGTCTGCGACGTTCACGGACTTCACGCGTTTCACGGTGTCACGCCTTCTGGGTGTCCTTGCGGTACAGGTAGGCCGCGCCGCCCGCGAAGACCAGCAGATAGACCAGCAGGATCGCGATGTCCTTCAGGTGCGGGGCGTCGCCGAGCTCGACGGCCTGGCCGAGCGCCGCGTAGGGCCGGGCGGGCAGGTACTGCGCGATGTCCTGCATCCACTGTGGGAAGGCCGAGAAGGGCACCCACAGGCCGCCGAGCAGGGCCAGCGCGAAGTAGGCGATCATCGAGATCGGCCGGGCGACGTCGGCGGAGGCGACATAGCCGATGGCCACCCCGAGCGCCGCGAAGACGAAGCTGCCGGCCCAGCTGCACAGCAGGATCGCGACCCACTGCCAGGCGTCGAGCCGCACCTGCTTCACGGCCGCGCCGACGACCATGACCAGCAGGATCGACGGCAGGCTGATGGTGGCCGCCGAGGCGATCTTCGCGGTGACGTACCCCCGGCCGGGCAGCGCGGTCAGCCGCAACTGGCGCACCCAGCCCTTCTCGCGCTCCCGGGCGATCCGCTCGGCGTTGCCCATCAGGACGGCCGTCATGGCGCCGAACGCGGACATCGCGACCATGAAGTACGCGACCGTCGACAGGTCGGTGCCGGGCAGCTTCTCGTGGGGGTCGGTGCCCGCCGTGATGATCAGGAAGAGCAGCGGCGGATAGATCACCGAGAAGAACATGAACTTCTTGTTGCGCAGGACGCGCAGGATCTCCAGCTTGATCAGAGTCTTCATCGCTCTTCCGCCTCCTCGGCGGACGCCGCGTCGGTGATGGCCAGGAACGCCTGCTCCAGGCCGAGCCCGGCGACTTCGAGGTTGCGGGGGTAGAGCCCGAGGCCGTAGACCGCGTGCACCGTCGCGTCGGCGTCGTCGGAACGGATCCGGACGGTGGCCCCCGACACCTCGACGCCCACCAGGTGCGGCAGCGCCCGCAGGGCCTGCTCGTCGATCGCGCCCTGGAGGTCGAAGGTGATCCGGCGGGCGCCGGCCCGCGCCTTGATCTGGGCCGCGGTGCCGTCCGCGATGAGCCGGCCGCGGTGCAGGACCAGGACCCGGTCCGCGATCGCGTCCGCCTCCTCCAGGTAATGGGTGGCGAACAGCACCGTGCGGCCCTCGTCGACCCGGCGGCGCATCGTGGCCCAGAACGCCTGACGGGCGGTGACATCCATCCCGACGGTCGGCTCGTCCAGCACGATCAGTTCGTTGTCGCCCGCCGTGGCGAGCGCGAAGCGGACCCGCTGCTCCTGGCCGCCGGAGAGCTTGTTGACCTTGCGCTCGGCGATGTCGGAGAGGTCGGCGGTGGCCAGCACCTCGTCCACCGGGTAGGCCCGGGGGTGCAGCGCGCAGGCGAGGGAGATGATCTCCCGCACCGTCACGTCCTCCATCAGACCGCCGCTCTGCAGCATCGCGCCGACCCGGCCCTGGGCGATGGCCTGTGCCGGGGTGGTGCCGAAGACCCGGACGGTGCCGGAGTCGGGGTTGCGCAGTCCGAGGAGCAGGTCGAGGGCCGAGGACTTGCCGGCCCCGTTGGGACCGAGCAGTGCCACGGTCTCGCCGGGGTGGAGGGTCAAGGTGAGGTCGGCGACAGCGTGCACAGGGCCGAAGCTCTTGTTCACGCCGCTGAATCCGACCACGGGTTCGCCGGTGGCGGGCCCGCCGGTCGGGGTCTGTACGGCTGGTGCGGTCATGGCATCAGCCTCGCGCAGCGGCTGGGCCTCCCGGCAGTGTCGGACATCGTGTCTTCCGCATGACAGATGTCATGCGGAAGACACGGCCGGGGAACTGCCGGGGGCCTCGCGCTACTTCGCCACGCGCGGGATCACCACGGTCTTCTTCGACGGGTCCGACGAGTTCAGCGCCGGCAGCATCGCGTCGGCGACGTCCTTCGGAGTGACGGCGGTCTTCGTGCCGTTGTCCCGCACGATGAGCACGCCGTTGTACGACTTGCCGTACAGGTCCTTGAGCACGGCCAGGTCGAAGGAGGGCTGGAGCTTGCCGTCGGCGTCCGCGACCATCGTCAGGAACTTGGGCAGCGACTTGTTCGGACCGAACGGGACCTTGTGCGAGCCGTCGGCCTTCACGGTGACGATCCCGGCCATCGCCGTCTTGCCGAAGCCGGCGATCGCCTCGTCGAGCTGGGCCCGGGTGACCTTGGGCTGCACCGTCGTGGAGGTCAGCTCCACCGGCTGGTCGCGGCCCGTCTCGGCGCGCGTCCGGTACGCCTCGGTGATCTTCTTCATCGACCCGTCGACGTCGATGGCCTGCCGCGGGGTGCCCGGAACCCCGACGGCCTTGCCGTTGGTGAACTTCACCATGCCCTCGGAGCCCGATCCGCCGCCGGCCTGCTTGGACAGGTTCTGCAGCGCGGACTTCAGCTTCTCGTCGTCCTCGATCATCACCGGTTCCGCCGGCCGCGCGCCACCGAGGAGCGAGCCGATCACCGGAACCGGGTTGTAGTCGGTGTGCGCGACGGAGCGGACGGTGGCCAGGTTGTCGATGGACAGGCCCGCCACCGTGGGCTTGAGCTCCAGCGTCCGGCCCGCCGATCTTCACCTTGATCGGGGCGGTGATGCGGGAGCCGAGCTTCGCGTCGAGCGCCTTGACGGCTTCGTCACGGGACTTCCCGCCGATGTCGACGCCCAGGACGGTGGTGCCCTTGGGCACTTCCGCGTGGTTCATCAGCAGGCCGGCGCCGTAGGCGATGCCCGCGAGGAAGACCAGGAGGCCGCCCGCCAGCAGCACCTTGGAGCGGCCCTTGGGCGCCGGAGTGCTGTCCGCCTCGAAGCGGTACGACTCCTCACCGGCGGCCGGGGGCTTCGGCGTCCGGGGGCCGGCGGGCACCGTCGGGATACCGCTGACCAGCGTGTCACCCGACACCCGTCCACCGGGGGAACCGGGGGCGGCGGGAGCGCCGGGGGCGGCCTGGCCCGCGCCGGGGAGCCGCGCCGCGCCGGTCACCGGACCGGCCGTGGGGCCCGCCGGTCCCTGTGGGGAGTGGCCCGCGGGCGGCTGGTAGGCGGGGAAGGGCGTGGTGCGGTCACCCGCGCCGGGCGCTCCGCCCGGTCCGAACGGCGGGCCGTTGAACTCCGGGTCGGCGTAGCCGGGATCGGAGTAGGACGGGTCGCCGAACACGGGGTCCTGCGGGGTCAGCGGGTTCGAGCCGGGCCACGGGGTGTCGTCCCTGCCGTCGTCCCGGTTCGCGGGGACGGCTCCCGCGCCGCCGAGCGGAGTGCCCATCGGCGGCGCCAGGTACGGGCCCGCCGTCGGCTGTCCGGCGGCCGGCGGCGCGGGCGGCGCCGTGTCGGCTGCGGGGGACGGCGTCGCCGCGGAGGCCTTGCGGGGGGCGAACCAGTCGCTGGTCCGCTCCGGCCCGGGGGCCGCGTCCGGCTCCGGTTCGGCCGGCGGCTCGGCGGCCGGCGCGGGCGCCGGCACGGCGTTCCAAGCGGGCGCCGGGCGCCCCGGCCCGTCCTCGGCGGGCGGCGGCGGGGGCGGCGTGCGGTCCTCGACGGGGGTGCGCATGACCAGCGGCGGGATCGGCCGGGATCCGGGGATGTTGATCCGGATCCGGGTGGTCATCGTGGTCTCGGTCCTGGGCTCCTCGGCAGCCGGCGGCACCGGCGCCTCGGGCGCGGCGTCGCCGTCCTGCGACCCCTCCTGCGGGTGCAGCGACGGAAACGGGCGGGTTCCGTACGGCGGGGTCCCCGACGGGTACGCGGCGCCGCCGCGACCCCCCTGGTTCCCGGAGGACGAACTGTCAGTTTCACGGCTCAAAGCAGGTTCTCCCGGTTAGCTTCGCCACCTCACGGCCATCCTCAGGCGGCTCGCCAGCGCGCACCACCATACTGGGCGACGCCGGAGCGATCCCCGTGACCGGGGGAACGCTCGCCTCAGCACACCATGGAGAGCGGGTCAGCCGCCAAGTCGGGCGGCATTAGCCCCGGATGAGGGCAATAGCGGCAAAATGGAGCAGACCACACCTACCAGCACTCCCCCCAACAGGTAGATGTACGGGCCGATACCGGCCGCGAAGAGGAAGTCGCCCTCGGGCCGGGCGGAGCTCAGCAGCATCACGGTGGCGAGCCAGACGGCGCCCGGCGCCACCACACCCAGCCGGGTGCCGGTGAGCTTCACACCGCCGTAGAACAACCCCGCGACGCCCGCCAGCGCGAGCAGCAGCCCGCCCGGGAACCAGCCGTCCTGGACCAGCGCGCCCGCCCCGCCGACCGGCGCGGCGAGCACTCCGAGCGCGACGTACGACACGACCCGCCACGCGCGGCTCATCCCCGCGGGCTCGGCCACCCCCGGGACGGCTCCCTTACCGGCGCTCATACCCCCACCCCGGCGAACAGGTCGTCCTCGCGCTCCGCGCCCGCGGTACCGCGGGCCAGCGTGTAGTACTCGGCGGCGAAGAGCGGCTGCCCGAGGTCGTTGGAGAGGGCGAAGAACGGGCCGTCCACCGCGATCTGGGTGAAGTGCGCGCGCATCGCCGCCGCCTTCCGCTCCCCGTAAGCGGTCCCGTCGATCGCGGCCGTCACCTCGGCGTCGTCCACCACACCCGGTACGTCGTCGACCGAGGCGATCCCCTCGAACGGGATGGCCTTCCCGGCCGCCTCGAGGGCGGCGAAGCCCTCCTCCGTCACGGAGCGCGGTACGCAGTTCCAGTAGATCTTCTCGATGCCGAGGCCCTCGGCCTCGGCCAGCTCGGCCGCCCGCATCGCGACGCGGTGCGCCTGGATGTGGTCGGGGTGTCCGTAGCCGCCGTTCGGGTCGTAGGCGATCAGGACCTGCGGCCGGATCTCGCGGACGACGTCCAGGAGATGGCCGGCGGCCTCGTCCAGGTCGGCCTGCCAGAAGCAGTCCGGGTTCTCGTTCTGGACGACCCCCATCATCCCCGAGTCGCGGTAGCGGCCGGCCCCGCCGAGGAAGCGGTGATCGGTGACACCCAGCTCCGTCATCGCATCGGCGAGCTCGTCGATGCGATGCCGCCCGAGGGTGTCGTCCCGGTCCGCGGCCAGATGGGCGAGATCGGTCGGGATGACCTCGCCCTCTTCGCCGAGAGTGCAGGTCACGAGGGTGACATGGGCGCCTTCTGCCACGTACTTGGCCATCGTCGCGCCATTGTTGATCGACTCGTCGTCCGGGTGGGCGTGGACGAGCAGCAGCCGCCGGGGAGGGAGATCGCTCATGGAGAGAGCGTAAGCCTCAGAACTTGAAGCCCCCGATCATGCCCGCGACGCTCGTCGTGAACTGCTGGATCGTCGGGGCCGCGGAAGAGCTCGCCAAGTAGAAGCCGAGCAGGACGCAGACCACCGCGTGACCGCCTTTGAGCCCAGACTTCTTGACCAGCAGGGCCACGACGATCAGCAGCAGCAGCACCGCCGAAATCGAAAGCGCCACAACGGCTCACCTCCCAGGTACGCAGGGGCACGACGACACTTGCCAGTTGCTACTAACCCTTACCCACACAGGGCGACTGATCATAACTTTCCGTGCCACCGCATATCTCGGTGCACGGAAGCACGCGGGGGCGCATAGCTGGTTTTTCGCCAGACCATGTGAGCCCCCGGAGCAGGCCTCTAGGGTCGGTGCCATGACTGAAGAGCTCTCGTTCCCGCGTCAGCACGCCCGCACCCAGCGCTTCACCCTGGGCTCGCCCCGCGCGTTCACCGTCTCGCCGGACGGGGGGCGCGTGGTGTTCCTGCGGTCCCGGTCGGGGACCGACGCGTCGAACCTGCTGTGGGTCTTGGACCCGGGGTCGGGTCAGGAGCGGATCGCGGCCGATCCGGCGGCGCTGCTGGCGGGGGCCGGCGAGGAGCTCTCCGCGCAGGAGCGGGCGCGGCGTGAGCGCAGCCGCGAGGGGTCCTCGGGGGTCGTGGGCTACGCGGTGGACCAAGCCGTGGAACTGGCGGCGTTCGCGCTCTCGGGTCGGCTGTTCGTGGCCGAGCTGCGGGCCGGGACGGCGCGTGAGCTGTCCACCGCGGGTCCCGTCGTCGACCCCCGGCCCTCGCCCGACGGCCGCCGGGTGGCGTACGTGGCGGAGGGCGCGCTCCGGGTCGTCGACGCCGACGGTGGGAACGACCGGCCCCTCGCGGAACCGGACGGACCCGAGGTGACGTGGGGGCTGGCGGAGTTCATCGCGCAGGAGGAGATGTCCCGCAGCCGCGGCTTCTGGTGGTCGCCGGACGGTGGGCGGCTGCTGGCGGCGCGGGTCGACGAGTCCCCCGTGCAGCGCTGGTGGATCGCCGACCCGGCCCACCCGGACCGCCGCCCGGCCGAGGTCGCCTACCCGGCGGCCGGTACGGCCAACGCCGTGGTGACGCTGGCCCTGGTCGACCTGGACGGTTCGCGGGTCGAGGTGGAGTGGGACCGGGAGCGCTACCCGTACCTCGCCCGGGTGCACTGGTCGGCGGCCGGCCCGCCCGTCCTGCTGGTCCAGGCCCGTGACCAGCGCAGTCAGCTCTTCCTCAGCGTCGACCTCGGCTCCGGCCACACCCACCCGGTGCACGCGGAGGAAGATCAGGATTGGCTTGATCTTTTCGCTGGGGTGCCGGCCTGGACGCCGAACGGGAAGCTGGTCCGGATCGCCGAGGAGGGCGGGGCCCGCGTCCTGTGCGTCGGGGACCGGCCGCTGACCGGTTCACAGCTGCACATCAGGGCGGTGCTCGACATCACCGCGGACGACGTCCTCGTCTCGGCGTCCGCCGGCGCCACGGCGGAGCTCCCCGAGATCGGGGAGATCCACGTCTACCGGGTCGGCGAGCGCGGCGTCACCCGGGTGTCGGACGAGCCGGGCGTCCACTCCGCGGTCCGCTCCGGGGCCCTGACGGTGCTCACCTCCGCGACGCTGGAGACCGCCGGCGCCCGGGCGCGGGTGCTGCGGGACGACAAGCCCGTCGCCGTCATCACCTCGCACGCGCAGCAACCGGCGCTGCGGGCGGTCGTCCGGCTGACCGAGGCGGGCGAACGCCGGATCCCGGCGGCGGTCCTGCTGCCGACCGGGTACCGGGAGGGGGACGGGCCGCTGCCGGTGCTCATGGACCCGTACGGCGGGCCGCACGGCCAGCGCGTGGTCTCCGCGCACAACGCCCACCTGGTCTCGCAGTGGTTCGCGGACCAGGGCTTCGCGGTGATCGTCGCGGACGGCCGCGGGACCCCGGGCCGCTCCCCCGCCTGGGAGAAGTCCGTCGTCCGCGATCTCGCCGCGGTGACGCTGAACGACCAGGTCGAGGCGCTGCACGCGCTGGCCGGGTCGTACCCGCTGGACCTGGACCGGGTCGGCATCCGCGGCTGGTCGTACGGCGGTTACCTCTCCGCGCTCGCCGTGCTGCGCCGGCCCGACGTCTTCCACGCGGGGGTCGTCGGCGCGCCCGTCACCGATCTGCGGCTGTACGACACGCACTACCAGGAGCGCTACCTCGGCCACCCGGACGAGCAGCCCGAGGTGTACGCCGCCAACTCCGTCGTCACCGACCAGGGGTTGTCGGGCGCGGCGGACCAGGTCCGGCCGATGATGATCATCCACGGACTCGCGGACGACAACGTCCTGGTGGCGCACTCGCTGCGGCTGTCCTCCGCGCTGCTGGCCGCCGGCCGGCCGCACGAGGTGCTCCCCCTCTCCGGGGTCACGCACATGACCCCGCAGGAGGAGGTCGCGGAGAACCTGCTGCTGCTCCAGGTCGCGTTCCTGAAGCGGACGTTGGGCGTCGCGTAGCCCCAGCCATCCGGACCGCGCCCGCGGCACCGCCTTTACCAACCGGGCGGTGACTGCGGGCGCGGTGGCGCGTCCGGCGGGTACTCCGGCGGAAGCGGCGGCGGGCCGCCGAACGCCGACTGCCCGTACGGCGCGTCGTTGTACGGGGCGGGTGCGGGCGGTGCGCCCCATGCGCCGTACTGACCGCCCGGCGCCCCCCAGGCTCCGGGCACCGGCACCGGCGGCCGGGACGTGCCGCGCAGCGCGAGGAACACGATGATCAGGAACCCCGCGACGACCTCCGCGAGGGAGGTGAGCTGCTGCAGGATGTCGGGGGTCCCGATGTCGTCGAACTCGAAGAGCAGCTTCTGCTTGGCGTAGAGGTTCAGCGTGTAGACCGCGTACCCGGCCGCCACCCAGCCGAGCGCCACGCCCAACGGCCGCGCCATCGGTTTCCTGGCGAACGCCTGGATCGCGGCGACCATGCACAGCGCGGCCGTCGCCCAGTCGATCCAGAAACCCGGCGGGGCGAGCAGGATGCCGGACGGTTGCTGACCACTGAACTGGCGCCAGTACGAGAAGGGCCCCATCCGGTCCGAGGTGAACCGGTCGATGTAGTACGCCTCCCAGGCGACGGCCGCCAGCGCGAGGAGCGTCAGCAGCAGCCCGGCGAAGACCGCGGGCCCGGTGCGCGGCGGGGCGGGCGGTTCACCGTCGGCCGGTGAGACCGCCGGGCGGCGTCCGGAGGCCGCGATGACGATGAGCGCCACGGCCGCGATGACCGCGCCGAGCGCGGTGTACAGCGCCCGGTCCCGCAGGGGCAGCCCCCTGGTGCTGTCCTCGGTCAGGATCCACAGCAGCGGGAGCCGGTAGAGGAACGTGAGCAGGCCGACCGTCACGAAGGCCCCGGCGGCGGACGGCCTCGCGGCCGCCAGCAGAGCGCCCAGATAGACGACCACCAGAATCAGGTCCGTGATGGACGTTCCGAGGGGCGCGTGCCCCTGACCCGCGAAAATCCGGCCGATCCAGGTCAGAAACGTGTCTTTCGCGCCCACATTGCTGAAGTCCCGGCCGATCCAAATGATCTCTGCAGCAATAAGAACGACACAAATGATCCCACCCGCGACCCGCGCTCCTCGCGCGAGCACATTGCCCTGATACAAGGCCGTCTCCCCCCAGGCACACCGTTCCCATAGATATACCCGCACATCAAGGAGGGGAACAGCCTTTCCCCCGACGACAGTCGGCCATATTCCCCGCGGTCGCCGTCTGCCGGCCCCCTGGCGTCGCCCGTCCGTACGCTGCCCAGAGTGCTACGTCCGTATATCGGTGTTGCGACAGTCAAGTGGCCAACGTGTAAACGCGTTTGATCCACATAAATCCGTAATTGCCGTGCGCAAAGACTCGCTGTCAAGCACGCGGCCGCAGCAATCTGCACAATCTTCGCCAAAGAAGAGCCGCTGCGCCATTTCTTCGCCCGCCGCCCCCTTGACTGGAGGATGAATCCATTGCCAAAGTCCGCTCAACCCGCGACGGCGTTTCCGTCGCGACGACAGACTCCTGGTGTGGGGGCATTCGTTATGACGAGTCAAACCCAGGCCGTGGCCGCGGAAGCCGATGACGGCTCCATCGACCCGGCGGCCCAGACCCACGGCCTGGGCGGACAGGCCGGCGAGATCGTCGGCTTCTCCCCCGGCCGACTCATGTGGCGGCGTTTCAAACGCGACCGTACAGGAGTCCTTTCCGCGTGCGTAGTCGTTTTTTTCTTCGCCATCGCGATCCTCGCGCCGGTGATCTCCAAGCTCTACGGCAAGGACCCTTACACCCTCTACGGCCAGAACAACTCCGACCTGCTCAACGAGTTCGGGTACCCGGTGGCCCCCAACGGCGGGGTGAGCGGCAGCTTCTGGTTCGGCATCGAGCCCGGGCTCGGCCGCGACGTCTTCACCCAGCTGCTGTACGGGATCCGCACCTCGCTGTTCATCAGCGTCGCGGTCACGGTGGCCACGGTGACGACCGCCATCCTGCTCGGCATCACCTCCGGCTACCTCGGCGGCAAGGCCGACTACTTCATCGGCCGTCTCTCGGACCTGCTGCTGGCGTTCCCCTCGCAGCTGTTCTTCGTCGCCTTCATGCCGATCGTGGTGGCGATCTTCGTCGATCCGCAGGACGAGACGCCCACCTACCTGCGCGTGACCGCACTGATCGTCGTCCAGTGGTTCCTCGGCTGGATGGGCCTCTCCCGCATCCTGCGCGGCCAGGTACTCAGCCTGCGGGAACGGGAGTTCATCGAGGCGGCCAAGGTCACCGGTGCCTCGTCCTGGCGCATCGTCCGCCGTGAACTGCTGCCGAACCTGGTCACACCGATCCTGGTGCAGGCCACCTTCATGCTTCCCGGTTTCGTCACCGCGGAGGCCGGCCTCTCCTTCCTGGGCGTCGGCATCATCGAGCCGACCCCGGACTGGGGCCGGATGTTCGCCAAGGGCGGTGACATCGCCCAGAACGACATCACCTACATGTTCTTCCCCGGCATCGCCATGGTGATCTTCATCGTCGCGTTCAACCTGCTCGGGGACTCGGTCCGGGATGCGTTCGACCCGAAATCGGGGCGCTGAAGCCAGCCAGTCAGCACATCAACCATCGACGAACAGGTAGGTGTAGAGACAGCCATGACGGTCCACATGCGTAGGACGAAGGCCACCCTGGTGGCCCTGGCGGCGGGTGCCCTCATGCTCACCGCGTGCAGCAGCGGCGGCGGCGGTACGGGCAAGAACGACACCAAGGACAAGCAGAACGAGAACGCGAAGCAGCAGCAGTCCCAGATCACCTTCGGGGACGCCGCCGCCTCCACCGGCCCGGCCGAGGAGGTGGCGGGAGCCAAGCCCGGCGGCACCCTGCACGCCCTGGAACGGGACAGCTACACCCACCTGGACCCGGCTCAGATCTACGTCGCGAACGAGGGCGCGCTCGCCACCCTCCTGCACCGCGGCCTGACCACGTACAAGTTCGACAGCAAGGGCCACTACACCGTCGTGGGCGACCTGGCCACCGACAGCGGCAAGCAGTCCGACGCCGGAAAGACCTGGACGTACACCCTCAAGGACGGCATCAAGTTCGAGGACGGCACGCCGATCACCTCGAAGGACATCCGCTGGTCGGTGGAGCGGCTGTTCGCCCCGTTCGTCACCAACGGCCCGGCCTACCTCCAGCAGTGGCTGGCCAACACCGCAGGGTCCGACTACCGCAAGCTGCTGCCGGACGGCCCCTACAAGGGCGGCCACCTGCCCGACTCCGTGCTGCAGACCCCGGACGCCAAGACGATCGTCTTCCACTTCCCCGCGGCGCAGGCGGACACCCCCTACCTGCTGGCCATGGCGGGGTACGCGGTGGTCGACTCCGCGAAGGACACCAAGGAGAAGTACGACAAGGCGCCGGTCGCGTCGGGCCCCTACAAGATCAAGTCCTTCGAGAGCGGCAAGGCCATGACGCTCGTGAAGAACACCAACTGGGACCCGAAGACCGACTCGGCGCGCCACCAGTACGTCGACACCTTCGACATCACGTTCAACCACCAGTACGAGGACTCCACCAAGCGCCTGATGTCGGACGCCGGTGAGAACCAGACGTCGCTGAGCTTCTCCAACGCCGTCGACACCAAGAGCACCCCCACCGTCGTCGGGACCGCGTCGATCTTCAAGCGCACGGTCTCCGGCTACCAGCCGTTCGTGGGCCAGATCAACTTCAACATGAAGAAGGTCACCGACCTGCAGGTCCGCAAGGCCCTCGCGCTGGCCATCCCGACCAAGCCGGTCTGGCAGGCCCTCGGCGCCTCGTACGGAGCCGAGTACGCGGGCGGCTTCATCAGCCCGACCCTCGCCGGCTACCAGAAGGCCGACCCGCTGGGCAAGGTCGCCAAGCCCGATGGTGACCAGGTCGCCGCGAAGAAGATCCTCACCGACGCGGGGAAGCTGAACACCAAGATCACCTACGCGTACGTCAACACCACCGCGGGCCAGGAGTACTCGGTCGCCATCGCGGACGCGCTCAAGAAGGCGGGCTTCGACGTCCAGCGCAAGGACCTGCCGTCCGACACGTACTACGACCTGATCGGCAAGGTCGACAACCCGTACGACATCTACGCGAGCGCGTGGGGCGCGGACTGGCCGAGCACCCTGACCGTCATCCCGCCGGTCTTCGACGGCCGCACCATCGCCGACCAGGCGCCGAACTACTCGCACGTCAACGACCCGAAGATCAACTCGGAGATCGACCGCATCAAGGCGATCACCGACCCGAAGCAGGCCGCCGACGAGTGGTTCAAGCTCAACACCTACATCACCACCGAGGTGATCCCGGCCGTCCCGACGGTCTTCTACAAGCAGCTCCAGCTCTTCGGCTCCAAGGTCGGCGGCGTCGTCTACAACAACATCACCTCCCAGATCGACCTGACGAAGCTCTTCGTCAAGCAGTAAGCACCGCAGACGCCCTCCGGCGGGACCGCCCACCGGTCCCGCCGGGGGCGGCACCGCCCACCGCCGCCGTCCCCTGAGAGCTGCGACCCATGCTTCGATTCCTCGTACGCCGGACGCTCGGCGCGCTCGTCATCCTGCTCTTCATCAGCGCCTTCACCTACTTCCTGTTCTTCGCGATCCCGCACGACCCGGCGCTGCTGTCCTGCGGCAAGAACTGCACGCCGGAGAACATCGCGCTGATCCACCGGAACCTCGGCCTCGACGAACCGATCCCGGTCCAGTACTTCCACTACATGGTCGGCGTCTTCGCGGGACGCCACTTCAGCGTCGGCGACTGCGCCGCCCCCTGCTTCGGCTACTCCTTCGCCAACTCCGACCCGGTCTGGCCGACCATCCTCAACCGCTTCCCGCTGACGCTCTCGCTGGCGGCCGGCGGCATCGTGGTCTTCCTGCTCGTCGGGCTCGGCGCCGGCATGCTGGCGGCCTGGCGCCGCGGCACCTTCGTCGACAAGTTCTTCAGCTCGGTCTCGCTGGTGCTCAGCTCGATGCAGATCTACTTCGTCGGCCCGATCGTGCTGGCGCTGCTGGTCTACAACAACCAGATCATGGACCAGCCCAAGTACGTTCCGATCTCGGAGGATCCCGTCGGCTGGTTCAGCGGGCTGCTCATCCCCTGGTGCGTGCTGTCGATCATCTTCACCGCGGGCTACACGCGTATGTCCCGGTCCACGATGATCGACCAGTTGCAGGAGGAGCACGTCCGCACCGCCCGCGCCAAGGGCATGTCGAGCCGTTACGTCTTCTTCCGGTACGCCTGGCGCGGCTCGCTCATCCCGATCGTCACCATGCTGGGCCTGGACATCGGCACCCTGCTGGGCGGCGCGATGATCACCGAGTTCACCTTCTCGCTGGCGGGCATCGGACGGCTGGCCGTGGACTCGGTGCTCAGGACGGACCTGCCCATGCTCATGGGCGTGATGCTCTTCAGCGCCGCCCTGATCGTCCTGTTCAACATCATCGTGGACGCCACCTACGCGTTCATCGACCCGCGCGTGCGCCTCTAGGAGCCCGTCAGTGACCACCATGACCAAGACCGAGGGAGGGCCGGCCCCGGCCGGGACCGATCCGTTCCTCTCCGTGCGTGATCTGCATGTGCGGTTCTCCACCGAGGACGGCATCGTGAAGGCCGTCGACGGGCTCTCCTTCGACCTCGAACGCGGCAGGACGCTGGGCATCGTCGGCGAGTCCGGCTCCGGCAAGTCCGTGACGAACCTGACGGTGCTCGGGCTGCACAACCCGATGAGCACCACCGTCACCGGCGAGATCCTGCTGGACGGGCAGGAGTTGACGGGGGCGAGCAACCGCACCCTGGAGAAGCTGCGCGGCAACAAGATGGCGATGATCTTCCAGGACCCGCTGACGGCGCTCTCGCCGTACTACACCGTGGGCCGGCAGATCGCCGAGCCGTTCATCAAGCACACCGGCGCGAGCCGGCGCGAAGGTCGGGCGAAGGCCGTCGAGATGCTGGAGAAAGTCGGCATCCCGCAGCCGAAGACCCGGGTGAACGACTACCCGCACCAGTTCTCCGGCGGGATGCGGCAGCGCGCGATGATCGCGATGTCGCTCATCTGCAACCCCGACCTGCTCATCGCCGACGAGCCGACCACCGCGCTCGACGTCACCGTCCAGGCGCAGATCCTGGACCTGCTCAAGGACCTGCAGCAGGAGTTCGGCTCGGCGATCATCCTGATCACCCACGACCTGGGCGTCGTCTCCAAGATCGCCGACGATCTGCTGGTGATGTACGCGGGCCGGGCCGTCGAGCGCGGCTCGGTGCGGGAGGTCGTCAAGTCCCCGCAGCACCCCTACACCTGGGGTCTGCTGAGCTCGATGCCCCGGCTCTCCTCCAACGTCGACGAACCCCTGAGCCCGATCCCCGGCACCCCGCCGAGCCTGCTCCATCCGCCGACCGGCTGCGCGTTCCACCCCCGGTGCGAGTTCACCGAACTGGTCGGCGGTACGCGCTGCCGCACCGAGCGGCCGGACCTGCCGGCCGGCCGGGGTTCCGCCTGCCACCTGACCGCGGAGCAGAAGCGGTCCGTATTCATCGAGAAGATTCAGCCCCGGCTGGGCTGACCGGTCGACTGGGGCGAGCATCATGAGCGAGGAAACCACCATCACCAAAGCCGACGCGGTTCCTTCCCCGCGCGACGGCGCCTCGGGAGAGGCGCTGCTGGAAGTCACCGGCCTCACCAAGCATTTCCCGATCCACGCGGGATTTCCGATCAAACACAAGGTCGGCGCGGTCCAGGCGGTCGACGGTATCGACCTGACCATCCACACCGGCGAGAGTTTCGGTCTGGTCGGCGAGTCCGGCTGCGGCAAATCCACCACCGGCCGGCTGATCACCCGGCTGCTGGAACCGACGGGCGGCAGGATCTCCTACCGGGGCCGGGACATCACCCGCGCCACCCGCAAGGAGCTCATGCCGATCCGCTCGGAAATCCAGATGATTTTCCAGGACCCGTACTCCTCACTCAATCCGCGGCAGACGGTGGGCACCATCATCGGCGGCCCGATGGAGATCAACGACATCAATCCGGCGGGCGGCCGCGAACAACGCGTCCGGGAACTGCTGGAGACCGTCGGTCTCAACCCGGAGCACTACAACCGTTTTCCGCACGAGTTCTCCGGCGGCCAGCGCCAGCGCATCGGGGTCGCACGGGCACTCGCCCTGGAACCGAAACTCATCGTGGCCGACGAACCCGTCTCGGCCCTCGACGTCTCGATCCAGGCGCAGGTCGTGAACCTGCTGCGGAAGGTCCAGGAGGAGACGGGGATCGCTTTCCTGTTCATCGCCCATGACCTGGCCATCGTGCGGCACTTCACCCAGCGGGTCGCGGTGATGTACCTCGGAAAGATCGTCGAGGTCGGCGACCGCGACTCCATCTACAACCGGCCCCGCCACCCGTACACCCACGCGCTGCTCTCGGCCGTCCCCGAGGTCAACATCGACGGTGCGGACCGCGAGCGCATCCGGCTGGCGGGCGACGTCCCGTCCCCCATCAATCCGCCGTCCGGCTGCCGGTTCCGTACGCGCTGCTGGAAGGCGCGCGACCTGTGCGCGTCGCAGGAACCGCCGCTGATCCAGCTCGGCGGCAACCAGGACGGCCACCTCACCGCGTGCCACTTCCCCGAGGAGCCGACGATCGCGGCACGGGGCGAGGACATCGTCCTGGACCCGGCGCTGGCCGCGATCGAGGGGACGGCGCAGTAGGCCGGGTCGCCGACGTCGCGCCCGGGTTGGCCGGCCGGCCCCGGTCGGCCGGAGGTGCGCTATCAGGTCGAGGGGGTGCGGCGTCCACTCCAGGACGTCAGACGGCAGCCGTCGGTGGTCAGTCCGTCGGTGGTCAGTCCGTCGGTGGTCAGTCCGTCAGTCGTCAGTCGTCGGTCGTCAGTCGTCGGTCGGGACCACCCGCTTCTCCTCCGCGAAGTGGCAGGCGCTGTCGTGCGCGGCGGGTGAGTCGAGCCCGCGGAAGACCGCCGGGACGGCCAGCAGCGGCTCCTCCAGCGTGCAGCGCTCCTGCGCCTTCCAGCAGCGGGTGCGGAACCGGCAACCGGACGGCGGGTTGGCCGGGGACGGCACGTCGCCGACGAGGATGATCCGCTCGCGTCGCTCGCGGGCGTCCGGGTCGGGAACGGGGACGGCGGACAGCAGCGCCTGGGTGTACGGGTGGGTGGGGTGCTCGTAGATCTCCGCGTCGCCGCCGATCTCGACGATCTTGCCGAGGTACATCACGCCGACCCGGTCCGAGATGTGCCGGACGATCGACAGGTCGTGGGCGATGAACATGTACGACAGGTCGAACTCGTCCTGCAGCCGCCCCATCAGGTTCACCACCTGCGCCTGCACCGACACGTCCAGCGCGGATACGGGTTCGTCCGCCACGATGATCTCCGGCCGCAGCGCCAGCCCGCGGGCGATGCCGATGCGCTGGCGCTGGCCACCGGAGAACTGGTGCGGATAGCGGTTGATGTACTCGGGGTTGAGGCCGACGACGTCGAGCAGGTCCTCGACCGCCTTGCGGCGGTCGCCCTTCGGGGCGACCTCCGGGTGGATCTCGTAGGGCTCGCCGATGATGTCGCCGACGGTCATGCGCGGGTTCAGCGACGTGTACGGGTCCTGGAACACCATCTGGATGTTGCGGCGGACGCTTTTGAGGGCCTTCCCCGACAGCTTGCTGATGTCCTCGCCCTTGTACAGCACCTGGCCGGCCGTCACCGTCTCCAGGTTCATCAGGAGCCGGGCCACGGTGGACTTGCCGCATCCGGACTCGCCGACGATGCCCAGCGTCTCGCCGCGGTAGAGGTCGAAGGAGACCCCGTCGACCGCCTTCACCGCGCCGACCAGCTTGCGGAAGACGATGCCCTGGGTCAGCGGGAAGTGCTTGACCAGATCGCGGACCTGCAGGATCGGCTCCCTGGCGGGCGCCGGGGCGGGCACCTTCGTCAAGTGGGTCGTGGGCTCACTCACCGATGGTCTCCTTCCAGAAGTGGCAGGCGCTGGCCCGCGTCTCGCTGACGTCGTACAGCGGCGGCACGTCGGTCCGGCACACGGGCTGCGCCATCGGGCAGCGCGGGTTGAAGGCGCAGCCCGGCGGGATGTGCAGCAGGTTCGGCGGCAGGCCCTTGATCGCGTAGAGCTCCTGGCCCTTCTGGTCCAGTCGGGGGATCGAGTTGAGCAGGCCCTTGGTGTACGGGTGGGCCGGCTTGCGGTAGATGTCGTGCACGGGGGCGGTCTCGACGATCCGGCCCGCGTACATCACCGCGATCTTGTCGGCGACGTCCGCGACCACACCGAGGTCGTGGGTGATCAGGATCAGACCCATCCGCAGCTCGCGCTGCAGCTCCGCGAGGAGCTCCATGACCTGGGCCTGGACCGTCACGTCCAACGCGGTGGTCGGCTCGTCGGCGATGATCAGGTCGGGCTCCAGGGCCATCGCCATCGCGATCATGATGCGCTGGCGCATGCCGCCGGAGAACTGGTGCGGGTAGTCGCCCACCCGCTGCTTGGCCGCGGGGATGCGCACCCGCTCCATCAACTCGATCGCCTTGGTCTTGGCGTCCTTGCGCGACATCCCCCGGTGGACGGTGAACATCTCGCCGAGCTGCTCGCCGACGCTCAGCACCGGGTTCAGCGAGGACAGCGCGTCCTGGAAGATCATCGCCATGCGCTCACCGCGCACCCTGCGGCGGTCCTCCTTGCCCATCGTCAGCAGGTCCTGGCCCTGGAAGACGATCTCGCCCTGGGTGACGAATCCGGGCGGCGAATCCAGGATGCCCATGACCGCCTGCGCGGTCACCGACTTCCCCGAGCCGGACTCGCCGAGCACCGCGAGCGTCTCGCCCGCGCTCACCGTGTAGTCGACCCCGTTGACGGCCTTGGCGACGCCGTCGCGGGTTCGGAACTCGACGTGCAGGTCCCGCACTTCCAGCAGGACGCCCTGCGGGACCCCTGGATCCTGCTCCGCCTGCGTGATCAGGCTGGTCATGGAACGCCTCCGTCAGCGCAGCTTGGGATCGAGGGCGTCGCGCACCGCGTCGCCGAGCATGATGAACGCGAGCACGGTGATGCTCAGCGCGCCCGCGGGCCACAGCAGCATGTGCGGTGCGTTGCGGATCTGGGTGGACGCCGCCGAGATGTCGATGCCCCAGGAGACGGTCGGCGGTTTGAGGCCCACCCCGAGCCAGGACAGCGTCGCCTCCAGCGCGATGTACGTGCCGAGTGCGATGGTCGCGACCACGATCACCGGCGCGACCGCGTTCGGCGCGATGTGCCGCAGCAGGATGCGGGAGTGGTTGGCCCCCAGCGCCTTGGCCGCCTGCACGTAGTCGTTCTGTTTGGCGGTGATCACGGAACCGCGCGCGATGCGGGCGATCTGCGGCCAGCCGAGCAGCACCATGAAGCCGATGACCGGCCACACCGTGGAGTTGGTGACGACCGACAGGAAGACCAGACCGCCGAGGATGATCGGGATGGCGAAGAAGATGTCACTGATCCGGGAGAGCACCGCGTCCCACGCGCCGCCGAAGTAGCCGGCGAGACCGCCCAGGATGCCGCCCAGCAGCGCGACGCCCGCGGTGGCGCAGACGCCGACGGTCACCGACGCGCGGGCCCCGTACACGGTGCGGGTGTAGACGTCGCAGCCCTGGTTGTCGTACCCGAAGGGGTGGCCGGACGACGAGCCCTGCTGCGACTTGGACAGGTCGCACGAGAGCGGGTTGCCGCTGGCGATCAGCGACGGCCACAGCGAGATGACGATCAGGAAGAGGATCAGCAGCGCGGAGATGATGAAGATCGGGTTGCGCCGCAGGTCGTGCCAGGCGTCGGACCACAGGCTGCGGGGCTTGCCCGTCGGGCCGCCCGCCTGCTGCGAGTGGCCGGGCCCGTGGTCGAGCGTCTGGGCCTCGGAGGACGCCAGGTCCATCGATCCGCCCATACCGGTGGGGGCGACGGACTCGTGCTCATTGAACGGGTCATGCGACTCAGGCATACCGAATCCTCGGGTCCAGGACCGCGTAGAGCAGGTCGACGAGCAGGTTCGCCAGCAGGAAGACGATCACCAGGATGGTGACGAAGCCGACCACCGTCGCTGAGTTGTGCCGGAGGATGCCCTGGTAGAGCTGATACCCGACCCCCTGGATGTTGAAGATCCGCTCGGTGACGATCGCGCCGCCCATGAGGCCGCCGATGTCCGTCCCGATGAAGGTGATCACCGGGATGAGCGAGTTGCGCAGCAGGTGGCGCAGGATGACGCGGCGCCGGGGCAGCCCTTTGGCGACGGCGGTGCGGACGTAGTCGGCGCGGGTGTTCTCGGCGATGGACGTCCGGGTCAGGCGGGTGACGTACGCCAGCGAGACCAGGGCCAGCACGATGCCGGGCAGGATCAGTTCGTTGAGCGGCGCCTCCGGCGATACCGAAGGCTCGCCGATGCCCCACTGCACCGCGATCACGTACTGCAGCACGTAACCGAGCACGAAGACCGGGATGGAGATCACGACCAGCGTCATCAACAGAACCGAGGTGTCGACTGGGCGGCCGCGGCGCATGCCCGTGACGACGCCCAGGGTGATGCCGATGACGATCTCGAAGAAGATCGCGACGAGCGTCAGCCGCAGGGTCACCGGGAAGGCGCTCTTCATCAGCTCGGTGACGGGCTGCCCGTTGAAGGCCGTCCCGAAGTCACCGGTGAAGATGTTGCCCATGTAGTCGACGTACTGCCGCCACAGCGGCTGGTCGAGGCCGTACTGGTGTCTGATCTGCGCGGCCGTGGCGGGGTCGGGAGCGCGGTCGCCGAAGAACGCGGCCACCGGGTCGCCGAGCGCGTAGACCATCACGAAGATCAGGAAGGTGGCGCCGATGAAGACCGGGATCATCTGCAGCAGGCGCCGGATCACATAGCGTCCCATGGGGCCTTCCCCAAAGTCGGGCGGTGGCCCGGCACGGGGTCACCGCGCCGGGCCACCGCGCGGGTCAGCTGACCTTGATCTCGTTGTAGACCGGGACGCTGAACTGGTTCAGCGCCACGTTCGAGATCTTGGTGGAGTAGCCCCCGGTGCCGTTCTGGTACCAGAGCGGGATGGCCGGCATGTCGATGGCGAGCTGCTTCTCCGAGTCCTGGAACAGCGAGATGGCCTTCGCGGTGTCCGGCTCGGCGTTCGCCTCGTTGATGAGCTTGTCGAAGTTCGCGTTCGTGTAGTGCGAGTCGTTCGACGACGCGTTGGTGTAGTAGATCGGCTGCAGGAAGTTCTGGATCAGCGGGTAGTCCATCTGCCAGCCGGTCCTGAACATTCCGTTCATCTGCTTGTTCGTGACCTTCGAGCGGAAGTCCGCGAAGGTGCCGATCGGGTTGAAGACGCAGGCCTTGTCGTTGCCGAGCGCGTTGTTGATGCTGTTGCAGACCGCGTCCGACCAGTCCTTGTGCGAACCGGTGTCCACGTTGGACGTCAGGGTGACCTGCCCGCCGGGCAGGCCGCCGGCCTCCGTGATGAGCTTCTTCGCCTCGGTCGGGTTGTACGTGCAGACGTCACCGCACAGCCCGGCCTTGAAGCCGCCCGCCTCGCCGAGCACCGGCGAGGTCCAGTCGCTGGCGGGCTCACGGGTCTTCTGGAAGATCTGCTCGGTGATCTGCGCGCGGTTGATCGCCATCGACAGACCGCGGCGGACCTTGTCCGCGTTCGCGCCCGACCACTTCGGGTCGTACAGCGGGAACGACACGGTCTGGATGATGCCGGCCGGCTGGTTGATGAACCGGTCGCCCAGGTCCGCCTTCGCGTTCTTCAGCTGCGACGCGGGGATGTCGTCGACCAGGTCGATGTTGCCGGCCTGCAGGTCGGTGTACGCGGTGTTGTTGTCGGTGTAGACCCGCAGGTCGATGCCGCCGTTCTGGGCCGCGTCCGAACCCTTGTAACCGGCCCACTTGCGCATCTTCATGCTCTGGCCCTTGGTGTACGAGTTCACCGTGTAGGGACCGTTGCCGATCGGCTTGTTCAGCCAGGCGGCGTGGTTGACGAAGAACGACTTCGGCAGCGGGTCGTACGCCGCGTAGCCCAGCGTGTCCGGCCAGGTGGAGAACTTGTCGCCGAGCTTCACGGTGAAGTTCAGGTCGTCGACCTTCTTCAGCCCGCTGAGCGTCTGGGCGGTCGAGGCCGCCCCCTCCTTCTCCGGGTGGACCGCCTCGTAGCCGTCGATGAAGCGGAAGAAGCTCGCGTTCTTCTGGGCGTTCTTCAGCAGCGCGCCGTAGTTCCAGGCGTTGATGAAGGAGTCGGACGTGACCTTGTCGCCGTCACTGAAGGTCCAGCCGGGGTTCAGCTTGATCGCGAAGTTCTGCGAGTCGGTGGTGGTGATCGACGCCGCGACCATGTTCTCGGCCTTGCCGGACTTCGGGTTGTACTTCTTCAGACCGCGGAAGAGCATGTCCAGCACCTTGCCGCCCTGCACCTCATTGGTGTTGGCCGGTTCCAGCGGGCTCTGCGGGTCTCCCCACGACGCACTGACGATCCCCGAGGCGCCGCCTCCACCACCGCTGTCGCTGCCCCCGCCGCCACAGGCGGTGGCCGCCAGGGCGACGACCGTCGCACCGACGGCCCACTTCAAGCGCGTGGCTCCGCGCATCGCGTGCCTCCTCATGAGTCACAAATGACACTTAGTCCCTCATGACACCGCAAACCCATCAGTGACGCACCTCTAGCGCACCCGTGTCGCCCCACGAACCGTCAGCCGACACCCCACGTGGGCCAACGCCTCACTCAGCGCGGTCGCCCCAATTAGGGTCAGAAGGGTGAAGACGCCAGCTGAAGAATCGTTCCTGCGCACGTTCCACGCCGAGCACCCGGCAGCCACCTCGCGCTCCCTGTCCCGCGGCAGGGACGCGACCGGCCGCTCCAGCTACCAGCTCCTCAGCGACCTGGTGGCGGGGCGGCGCCGGGTGCTGGACCTGGGGTGCGGTGACGGGGTCCTGTTGGAGGAGGTGGCGGCCGGCACTCCGGTCGGTGACCGTGAGCTCAGCGGGGTCGACCTCTCCCCCGACGACCTGGCCCTCGCCCGCCGGCGCCCGGCGCTGGCCGGCGCCACGCTCCTGGAGGCCCGCGCCCAGGACCTGCCCTTCCCGGACGACCACTTCGACGCGTGCGTCTCCCACATGGCGCTGATGCTGATGAACGACGTCGACCGGGTCGCCGCCGAACTGGCCCGGGTGCTCGCCCCCGGCGGCCTGCTGGCGCTGGCGCTGGGCGGCGGACCCGCCGGGGGCGAGGCCTACGAGCTCTTCATCGCCCTCACCCGCCCCGTCGTCGACGCCGCGCCCGCCTCCGACCGGATCCCCCGCATGGGTGACCCGCGGACCCGCGAGCGCGCGGGCCTCGACGCGATCCTCACCCCGGCCGGCTTCGCGCCGGTCACGTGGGACACCGTACGGATCGACCTGAGCGGCCCGCTCGACGACGTATGGGTCAGCCTCTCCACCCTCTACGATCTCGGCCTCCTCCCGGCGGCGGCCATCGACGCCCTGCGCGAGACCTTCACCGCGGGCGCGGCCTCCCTCGCCCTCCCGGACGGCACGATCCCCTGCGCCATGAACATGCGCATCGCCACAACGAGCTTGGCGGGGACGTGAGGCGGGGCGGGCGTGCGGCGGGGGGGGTGGGCATGAGGCAGGGCGGGCGTGCGGCAGGGGGTGGGCATGAGGCGGGGGGCGGGCGTGCGGCAGGGGCGGGCGTGAGCCAGGGGGTGGGCATGAGGCAGGGCGGGCGTGCGGCAGGGGGCGGGCATGAGGCAGGGGGCGGGCATGAGGCAGGGCGGGCGTGCGGCAGGGGGCGGGCATGAGGCAGGGGCGGGCGTGCGGCAGGGGTGGGCGTGAGGCAGGGGCGGGCGTGCGGCAGGGGGTGGGCATGAGGCAAGGGGTGGGCCGCGGGTGAGCTCCCGGCCGGGGTTCGGGCAGTCCGAAGTGGTGCGTCTGCGTCGCTGCGCTCCTGGACCGGGGGAAGGGGCGGGCCCCGGCGCTGCGCGCCCGGCAGGGAGGCGGGGCGCTGCGCTTCCCGCGCGGGGGTAGGGGTGGGTACCAGTGATGGGGCGCTGCGGCGGGCTAACCCCCTGCGAGACACAAGTGGATCACTTCGTGGGCCCAGAGCTCGGCTATAGCGAGTTCTATCCCTCCTAAGTGATCCACATCCTCCCAGAAGTCGCCTCACCAACCACTTGAGTCACAACCAGTCCCACCGGTCGCACATCCTGCCGAGAAGAGGGGACTGCATGCCCACCCCTCCCACCACCCGCCTCAGCCGGGCACCCCGACGCAAGCAACCCCACCAGCCGGCCCGGGAAGCGCAGCGCCCCGCCCCCCTGCCGGGCGCGCAGCGCCAGGGCCCTCCCCTCCCCCCGGCCAAGGAGCGCAGCGACGCAGACGCACCCCTCCGCACCGCCCGAACCCCCGCCCGAACCCCCGCCACAACCGCACCCGCAGCTCACCCCCGGGAAGCGCAGCGCCCCGCCCCCCTGCCGGGCGCGCAGCGCCAGGGCCCTCCCCTCCCCCCGGTCAAGGAGCGCAGCGACGCAGACGCACCCCTCCGCACCGCCCAACCCGGGCCGCCAACCCACCCGCACCTACCCGCCGCCCCCTCCCGGGAAGCGCAGCGCCCCGCCCCCCTGCCGGGCGCGCAGCGCCAGGGCCCTCCCCTCCCCCCGGTCAAGGAGCGCAGCGACGCAGACGCACCCCTCCGCACCGCCCGAACCCCCGCCTGAACCCCCGCCTGAACCCCCGCCTGAACCCCCGCCTGAACCCCCGCCATAACCGCACCCGCAGCTCACCCCCGCGGAAAGCGCCGCGTACCACCCCAACCCCCGCCCTCTACCCGGCCCTGCGGGGCAACGGAAGGCGCCCCCGGCCTTTGGGCCGGGGGCGCCTTCCGTGGAACCGCGACTGCGAGCGTTACGCGGCGCCGACCACGTCCTTGACTTCGGCGAAGTGGCAGGCCGAATCGTGGGCCGCGGGGGAGTCGACGTCCTTGAAGCGTTCGGGGATCGCCAGCAGGGGGACGTCCGTGGCGCACTTGTCCTGCGCCTTCCAGCAGCGGGTGCGGAACCGGCAGCCGGAGGGCGGGTTGGCCGGGGACGGGACGTCGCCGGTCAGGATGATGCGCTCGCGGTGGGCGCGGGCCTCGGGGTCCGGGACGGGGACGGCCGAGAGCAGCGCCTGGGTGTACGGGTGGGTCGGGTACTCGTAGATCTCGGCGTCGGAGCCGATCTCGGCCATCTTGCCGAGGTACATCACGCCGACCCGGTCCGAGATGTGCCGGACGATCGACAGGTCGTGGGCGATGAAGATGTAGGAGAGGTTGAACTCGTCCTGCAGGTTCTCCATCAGGTTGATGACCTGTGCCTGCACCGACACGTCGAGCGCGGAGACCGGCTCGTCACAGATGATGACTTCCGGGTTGAGCGCCAGGCCGCGGGCGATGCCGATGCGCTGGCGCTGGCCGCCGGAGAACTGGTGCGGGTACCGGTTGATGTACTCCGGGTTGAGGCCGACGACGTCCAGCAGGTCCTGGACCTTCTTGCGACGGCTGCCCTTGGGCGCCACCTCGGGGTGGATGTCGAAGGGCTCGCCGATGATGTCGCCGACCGTCATGCGCGGGTTCAGCGACGTGTACGGGTCCTGGAACACCATCTGGATGTTGCGGCGGACGACCTTGAGGGCCTTCCCCGACAGCTTGGTGATGTCCTGGCCCTTGTAGAGGACCTCGCCCGCGGTGGCCGTCTCCAGGCTCATCAGCAGCTTGGCGACCGTGGACTTGCCACAGCCGGACTCGCCGACGATGCCCAGCGTCTCGCCCTGGTAGAGATCGAACGAGATGCCGTCGACGGCCTTGACCGCGCCGACCGTCCGCTTGAACACGATCCCCTGGGTCAGCGGGAAGTGCTTGACCAGGTTCCGGACCTGGAGGATCGGCTCGCCGCGGTCGACCGGGGCGTTGATCGCCGCCTCGACGGCCTCGACTGTCGTCTCATCGTCCTTGCTGAGATCAGCCATGGATCGTCTCCTTCCAGAAGTGGCAAGCGCTGCCACGGCCCGGCAGTTCGGCGCCGTCGGCCTCGGTCACCGTGTACAGCGGCGGCACATCGGTCCGGCAGATGTCCTGCGCCATCTCGCAGCGCGGGTTGAACGCGCAGCCGGACGGAACCGCCAGCAGGTTCGGCGGGAGGCCCTTGATCGCGTAGAGCTCCTGGCCCTTCTGGTCCAGGCGCGGGATCGACTTGAGCAGGCCCTTGGTGTACGGGTGGGCCGGCCGTGCGTAGATCTCGTGCACGGGGGCGGTCTCGACGATCCGGCCCGCGTACATCACCGCGATCTTGTCCGCGACGTCGGCGACGACGCCGAGGTCGTGGGTGATCAGGATCAGACCCATGTTGGACTCGCGCTGGAGCTCCGCGAGCAGGTCCATGACCTGGGCCTGGACCGTCACGTCGAGCGCGGTGGTCGGCTCGTCCGCGATGATCAGGTCGGGCTCGAGGGCGATCGCCATCGCGATCATGATGCGCTGGCGCATACCGCCGGAGAACTGGTGCGGGAAGTCACCGACCCGCTCCCGGGCCGCCGGGATCCGGACGCGGTCCATCAGTTCGATGGCCTTCTTCTTCGCGTCCTTCCTCGACACCCCCTGGTGCGCGCGGAACATCTCGCCCAGCTGGAAGCCGACGGAGAGCACCGGGTTCAGCGAGGACAGCGCGTCCTGGAAGATCATCGCCATCTTGTTGCCGCGCAGCTTGCGCCGCTCGCTCTCCGGCAGGGCCAGGATGTTCTGCCCGTGGAAGAGGATCTCGCCGTGCGCGACGCGCCCGGGAGGGCTGTCCAGGATGCCCATGATCGCCTGGGCGGTCACCGACTTGCCGGAGCCCGACTCGCCGAGCACCGCCAGCGTCTCACCGGCGCTCACGCTGTAGTTGACGCCGTTGACGGCCTTGGCCACACCGTCGCGGGTCTTGAATTCCACGTGGAGGTCGCGCACTTCGAGCAAGGGCCCGCCGGCGGCGGTCGTTCCAGTGCTCTCGGCGGCCGTTTCGACCGTGGTCATGCCGTCACCTTCGTCCTGCTTGCTCGTAGCTCGTGGGGGTCCGACTCATGGGGGCGCCTCACCGGAGCTTCGGGTCGAGCGCGTCGCGCAGGCCGTTGCCGAGGAAGACGAAGCCGAGCGCGGTGATGACGATCGCCAGGCTGGGGTAGAGCCACAGGTAGTCCTTGACCCCCATGAAGTCCTTGCCCGCGAAGATCATGTTTCCCCACTCGGCGACCTCGGGGCTGACCCCGACACCGAGGAAGGACAGCGACGCCTCCGCCACGATCGCGATGCCGACGCTGCTGGCCGCGTAGACCACCACCGACGTCACGGAGTTGGGGAGGATGTGCTTCAGCACGATCCTGCGCCGGGTCGCGCCCAGCGCCTTGGCGGCGTGCACGTAGTCCATCTCGCGCACCGACAGGATCTGGCTGCGCAGCAGACGGGCGAAGGTGGCCCAGGAGAAGATGCCCAGCGAGATCACGACGGGCAGTACGCCGCGACCCATCAGCAGGATGATGACGATCGCGCCGACGAGCAGCGGGAAGGCGAAGAACACGTCCGCCACGCGCATGATCACGGTGTCCCAGATGCGGCCGAAGTAGCCGGCTATCGCACCCAGGGTGACGCCGATGACGCAGGCGAGCAGGATCGAGGCAAGGCCGACGATCATGGCGATCCGGCTGCCGTAGATGATCCTGGAGAGCTGGTCACGGCCGAGGGCGTCGGTCCCCAGCCAGTGCTTGCCGCTCGGTTCCTTCAGGGTGTTCATCAGATCCTGGTGCAGCGGGTCCGCAGGCGCGATGAGCGGGGCGAACACCGCCACCACCAGGAGGATGACGATGATGAGCAGGCCGACGACGGCCAGCTTGTTGGCGAGGAAGCGGGCGCGGATCTCGCTCCAGTTGCTGACCCTCGCGACGCTCGGTTCGGCTGCGCTCGGCGCGGCCGGGATCGGACCGGCCGCGGTACCCGACCCATCCATGCCCGTGACGACCTCAGTCATGGTGTGACTCCTAATTCGGGACGACCCTGAGGGTCAGGAGAGGCGGATTCGCGGATCGAGTGCGGCGTAGAGCAGATCGACGATCAGGTTCAGCAGGATGAAGACAGCAACGCTGTACGTCACCACGCCGACGATGATCGGGTTGTTCTGCGACTGAATCGCCGTGATCAGCGCGAGTCCGATGCCGTCCCAGTTGAAGATCGTCTCGGTGATGAGCGCACCGCCGAGCAGACCGCCGAAGGAGATACCGAGGTAAGTGATCACCGGGATGACCGAGTTGCGCATGATGTGCCGGAGCAGGATCGTCCGGCGCGGCAGGCCCTTGGCCACCGCCGTCTTGACGTAGTCCGCGCGCAGCACCTCGAGCATGGTGCTCCGGGCGATCTGCGCGACGAGCGCGGCGTCGATGATGGCCAGCGTCACCGCGGGCAGCACCATCGAGTTGAACGACCCGTCGGACAGCAGCGGGAACCAGCCCAGCTCCACGACGAAGAACCGCTGCAGGATCATGCCGATAACGATGGAAGGTACGCCGACCGCAAGGGTCGTGAGGAACGTCACCGACACGTCCCAGACCGAGTATCTGCGCATCGCCGCCAGCACACCGACGCTCAGGCCCAGGATGACGTCGAAGATGATCGCGGTCACCGCGAGCTTCGCCGTGTTCACCAGCTTGGGCTGGAGGATCTCGTTGACCGAGCGGCCCTGGGTGTAGTCCTCACCCAGATCGCCCTTGCCGAGCTTCTCCACGTAGTGCACGTACTGCACGACCAGCGGGTCGTCGAGCCCGTACCGCTGCCGCAGTTCCTTGACGACCGCGGGATCACGCGCCTTGTCGCCGCCGATCGAGCCCACCGGGTCACCCGGGAGCACGAACAGGCAGGCGAACAGGATCATCGTCGCACCAAGCACGACGACGACCAGCTGGCCCAGCCTGCGGACCACATACCTTCCCATGACTTACCTCTCTACCTCGCTGCCGCACCGAAGCAGCCACAACGCCCGGGTCGGGCGCGCCTGGACGGGGCGGTGGATCACACCGCACCCGACGGGGGCCGGGGGCCGGGGCGACCGAGTCTTCACTCGATGCCACGACCCCCGGTTCACGCCGCACAGGGTGCGGCGGTGTGTGACTACTTCGCGCTGATCTCGGCGAGGTTCGGGTCCTCGTGGAAGTCCATCTTGATGTTCGACCACTTCTTGGTGTTCGCGAGACGCAGCTGCGTACGGTTCCACAGCGGGATCAGAGCCTGGTCGTCCATCGCGACCTTCTCCGCCTGCTTGTAGAGCGTGTTGCGGGCCGCGGAGTCCTTCGTGGCACGAGCCTGGGCGAGGATCGTGTCGAAGGCCGGGTTGTTGTAGCGGCCACGGTTGTCACCGGTGACCTTGCCCGCCTCGTCCTTGTTGATGGACTTGCTGTCCAGGAGCGGGTACAGGAAGTTGTCCGGCGTCGGGTAGTCCGCGCCCCACGCGAAGCGGTAGGCACCGGTCGCACCCGGGGCCTGCTGGGCCGCGAGAAGCTCCTTGAAGGGCTTCGCGTCCATCTTGACGTTCAGACCGAGGACGTCCTTGAGCTGCTGGACGACGGCCTGGACCCACTCTTCGTGGCCACCACCGGTGTTGAAGCCGATGTGGATCTCGGTGCCCGGCTTCAGACCACCCTCAGCCGCGAGGGTCTTCGCCTTCTCCTTGTCCTGCTTGATGCAGGTGGCGCAGAGGTCCTTCTGGTACACGTCCGCGAAGGCCGGCGGCAGGATCGTCGTCGACTTCGTCTGCATGCCCTGGAAGACACCCGCGATGATCGCGTCGCGGTCAATCGCGTAGGACACGGCCTGACGGGCCTTGGCGTCCTTCATCGGACCGTTGTCCGTGATCGGCAGCAGGTAGTTCATGCCGTTGGTGTTTTCCTGGATCCACTCACCCTGGGCGCTGTACTTCGCCTTGGCGGCGGTCAGCTGCGGGGTGGGCATACGGGCCCAGTCGAACTGGCCCGACTGGAAGCCCTGGTACTCGAGGTTGGCCGCGCTCGCCGAGTTCAGGATGGCGATCTTGACCGTGTCGAGCTTGGCCTTGGTCAGGCCGTAGTCGTCGTTGCGGACGAGCGTGATGGCCTTGTTGTGCTCCCACTTGCCCGACATCTTGAAGGGGCCGTTGCCGATGGGGGCATCGTTGTACGCCTGGTTCTTGGCGGCGCCCGCGACCTTGGGGACCGGCGAGAAGGCGGTGTGCGTGGTCTTGACGTCGAACTCGAAGTCAGGCGCGGAGAGCTTCACCTGGATGGTGTTCTCGTCCGGGGCGCTCAGGCCGGAGAGCGTGGTCGCCGTGCCCGCCTGCAGCGCGTCGAAGCCGTCGATGCCACCGAGGTGGTACGCGACGTCGGAGGCCGAGGCCTTCGCGGCGACGCGGGTCCAGCCACGGATGAACGCCTCGGCGTTGACCGGCTCGCCGTTGGTGAACTTGGTGCCGGACTTGATCTTGAAGGTCCAGGTCTTGCCGTCGTCGCTGACCGTCTTGGAGGTCGCGAGGGCCGGTATGACCTTGCCGTCCGCGGTCGGCTCGTACAGACCCGTGAACAGGTTGTCCGTGACGAGGATGCCCTCGGACTCCTGCGAGTTGTACGGGTCGATGGCGACCGGCTCGGAGATACCGAGGCTGAAGGTGCCACCGGCCTTACCGCTTCCGGTCGACTTGTCGTCCTTGTTGTCGCCGCCGCAAGCGGTCGCTGCAAGAGCAACGATGACCGCGCCAACGACCCACTTGGCGCTCTTGGCACCGCGCATGGATTGCCTCCTCAGGAGTTCACTGTTGTGACGTGAAAAGAAGGCCGACCATCCGCTGACACCCCTGACAGCGAAACCGGCCCTCTGTTGCTCGTGAGTCGGCGCTCCCCATAAGCGCTTGGACCCATTGACCCGAGCTGAACTGCGTCCCACTATCGGGCACGTTTAGGCGCGTAACCACACCCAAATGGTCTCGCTTTGATCACATCAGGCACGAACTTGGCCCACATTTCGGACATTTGGAACGTAGACAGACACCCGCGAAACGGACTGTTAACGCAACATCCGGCGAATCGCGTCCGCTATGCGGACACGGCCCTGGTGAAATCGGTTGCGACCGGCGTGAAAAAGCCATGGCGAGTCTACGCGGGTCACGCCCGGCGCGTCCCCGATACGACCGGGCCCGCTCTCCTGCGGGAACCTGTTGAATCGACCCATGAGCCAGGAGACTTCCGGACTGCTGCACCATGTCGAGCTGTGGGTCGCCGACCTGCCGGCCGCGACCGCCGAGTGGGGCTGGCTGCTGGGCGAGCTCGGCTACGCCCCGTTCCAGGACTGGCCGGCGGGCCGCAGCTGGAAGCTCGGCGCCACCTACATCGTGATCGAGCGCTCCCCCGCCCTCGCCGGCGACCGGCACGAACGGCGCCGGCCCGGCCTCAACCACCTGGCCTTCCACGTGGCCGACCGCGCCATGGCGGACGAGTTGGCGGCCCAGGGCCCCCGGCACGGCTGGACCCTGATGTTCCCCGACCGGCACCCGTTCGCGGGCGGCGAGGCGCACTACGCGGCCTACCTGGAGAACGCCGAGGGGTTCGAGGTCGAGCTGGTCGCACCCATCGCCTCCTGAGGGGCGGACGGCTAATCTGACTGACCGTCAGTTCTGTGGCCGACCGCGGGAAGGGATCCCCAGTGCCCCATTATGAGACGAAACACGCTCGGCGCGAGGAGACGGTGGAGTCGTTCTGGCGGGGAGTCGATACGCATGACTGGGGGCTGGTCGCCTCCACTCTGGCGGAGGATTTCGTACGCGTCGGGATGCGGGGCGACGAGGAGGACACCGTCCGCGGCCGGGAGGCCTATGTGGCGTTCGTCTCACGGGTGACGGAGCGGATGGCCTTCCACCGCCTGGAGTCGCGCCGCACGTTCCTCAGCGCGGACGGCCGGCGGGCGCTGAACGAGGCCGTCGAGACCATCCAGCCGACGGCGGCGGACGAGCGGAACGTGATGTCGTTCGCGAACGTCATGGAACTCGGCGAGGACGGGCTCATCGCCCGGCTCGACATCTACTGGAAGACCCCGGTGCTGCAGCCGCCGGCCTGGATCGTCCCGGGTAGCGCGACCGCTCCCGCCGAGGCGGGGTGAGGAGGGGGTCCAGGGGGTCAACTCCCCGGGCCCCTGCGGAGGATGCCCGGGTGGCGTCCCCGCGGCGTCCCCGTGACGCCTCAGCGACCGCCTGGTGCCCGTCCAGCATCCCGGCGGGCCCGCCACCGGCGCCACGGCACGAGCCGGCCCCAGGGGGCCGCGTGACGTCACGCGGCCCCCTCGGCACCCTGGAAGCCCCGCAGAGGGCCTGGGCCGGGTCCCGAAACACAGCGAACCCCCGCGACGCGTCCCAAGAGACCAAGGGGCCCGCGCCCCAAAAACCCAAGAGGCCCCGGCCCACGCCCCAAAAACCCGAGGGGCCCCGGCCCGCACCCCGAAAACCCAAGAGGCCCCGGCCCGCACCCCGAAAACCCGAGGGGCCCGGGGACGACGTCCCCGGGCCCCTCGTCACCCGGTGATCCGAGCGGAAGGCGTCAGCGCTTGGCGCGCGAGTACGCGCGACCGCGCTCCTTCTGGTCCAGGACGACCTTGCGGATACGCACGGTCTCCGGCGTGACCTCGATGCACTCGTCCTCGCGGCAGAACTCGAGGGACTGCTCCAGCGACAGCCTGCGCGGCGGCACCACGTTCTCGGTGTTGTCCGCGGAGGCGGCGCGCATGTTGGTGAGCTTCTTCTCCTTGGTGATGTTCACGTCCATGTCGTCGGAGCGCGAGTTCTCACCGATGATCATGCCCTCGTACACCTCGGTGGTCGCCTCGACGAAGATCACGCCGCGCTCCTGGAGGTTGATCATCGCGAACGGCGTCACGACGCCGGCGCGGTCCGCCACCAGGGAACCGTTGTTGCGGGTGCGCAGGTCGCCGAACCACGGCTCGTGACCCTCGAAGATGCTGTGCGCGATACCGGTGCCGCGGGTGTCCGTGAGGAACTCCGTGCGGAAGCCGATCAGACCGCGGGCGGGGACGACGAACTCCATGCGGACCCAGCCGGAGCCGTGGTTCGTCATGGTCTCCATGCGGCCCTTGCGGGTCGCCATCAGCTGCGTGATCGCGCCGAGGTACTCCTCGGGGCAGTCGATCGTCATGCGCTCGACCGGCTCGTGGACCTTGCCGTCGATCACCTTGGTGACGACCTGCGGCTTGCCGACGGTCAGCTCGAAGCCCTCGCGGCGCATCTGCTCGACGAGGATCGCCAGCGCCAGCTCGCCACGGCCCTGGACCTCCCAGGCGTCGGGACGCTCGGTCGGCAGCACGCGGAGCGAGACGTTACCGATCAGCTCCTTGTCCAGCCGGTCCTTCACCTGGCGGGCGGTGACCTTGTGGCCCTTGCCGCCCTTGCCGACCAGCGGCGAGGTGTTGGTACCGATGGTCATGGAGATGGCCGGCTCGTCGACCGTGATGAGCGGCAGCGCGACCGGGTTCTCCAGGTCGGCCAGCGTCTCGCCGATGGTGATGTCCGGGATACCGGCCACGGCGCAGATGTCGCCGGGGCCCGCGACCTCGGCCGGCTTACGGGTGAGCGCCTCGGTCATCAGCAGCTCGGTGATCTTGACCTGGGTGACCGAACCGTCACGCTTCATCCACGCGACCTGCTGGCCCTTGCGGAGCTCGCCCTCCTCGACGCGGAGCAGCGCGATACGGCCGAGGAAGTTGTCGGCGTCCAGGTTGGTGACGTGCGCCTGGAGCGGCGCGCCCTCGGTGTACTGGGGGGCGGGGACCGTCGACAGGATGGTGGAGAAGAACGGCTCCAGCGAGTCGCTGTCCGGGGGGACCGTGCCGTTCTCCGGCTTGGTCAGCGAGGCGACGCCGTCACGGGCACAGGCGTAGACGATCGGGAACTCGATCTGCTCCTCGGTCGCGTCCAGGTCCAGGAAGAGGTCGTAGGTCTCGTTGATGACCTCGTCGATCCGGGAGTCCGGGCGGTCCGTCTTGTTGATGCAGAGGATGACCGGCAGGTTCGCCGTCAGCGCCTTGCGCAGCACGAAGCGGGTCTGCGGGAGCGGGCCCTCGGAGGCGTCCACGAGGAGCACGACCGCGTCGACCATCGACAGGCCTCGCTCGACCTCACCACCGAAGTCGGCGTGGCCGGGGGTGTCGATGATGTTGATCGTGATGACATCGCCACCACCCTTGGGGTGATACTTCACGGCGGTGTTCTTGGCCAGGATCGTGATGCCCTTCTCACGTTCCAGGTCGTTCGAGTCCATCATGCGGTCGTCGAGGTGCTGGTGGGCAGCGAATGCGCCGGCCTGCTTGAGCATGGCGTCGACAAGGGTCGTCTTGCCGTGGTCGACGTGGGCGACAATGGCGACGTTACGAATATCGTGGCGCGTGGACATGCTGCGGCGCTTCTCCCGGGATCGTGGATGGCTGCGCGTTCCGTGTTGACGCACTCGCCCGCCGGGCAGGACAAGCCGCGGCCTTACCCCATGGTACGGGGCTCGCGGCGACTCGGCCGCCCGGGAGAGGTTTGAACGCTGGTATTACCGGTTCCCCGGGCTCCTTCCAGAGCCCGCGGAACCGGCGGGACGAGTGGAAGGACCCGTGGCAGCGGCGGTATCGGGCGGCCTCGCGGCCCTCGGCCCCGGAGGCCGCCCGAACCGGTGAAAACGGTGCGCGCCGGACGCTATTTCCGGAACCCGATGTCCTGGTATCGGGGGGACTCGAAGCCGAAGGCGCCGACGTTGGCGACCGTGGGCCGCAGCGCGACGATCTCGGGGCGCTGGAAGAGCGGGATGGAGCCGGCCGCCGCCCAGATCCGGGAGTCGGCCCGTGCGGCCAGGTCGCGGGCCGCTTTCTGGTCCAGTTCCGAGCCGGCCCGGTCGAGCAGCTGGTCGATCTGGTCGGTACCGACCCGCGAGTAGTTCTGCTCGACGGTCAGTGATCCGTCGGGGGCGGGCAGCGGCTTGGCGAAGATCGGCCGGTCGTCGGTGGCCGGGTAGGCCGTGCCGGGCCAGGAGTACAGGGCCAGGTCGAAGTTCCCGGCCGCGACGTGGTCGTGGAAGAAGCTCGCGTCCGCGACCTTGGTGATCTCGGTGCGGACACCGATCTTCGACAGCATCGTGGCGATCCGGTTCCCCACGTCGGCCAGTACCGGCGAGGTGGCGGGGAGGACCATGCGCAGGCTCAGCTGCTTGCCGTCCTTGCGCAGCGTTCCGGCGGGCTCGACGACCGTCCCGCCGATGGCCGGGGCGGCCGCGTCGGGTTTGGCCGGTGCCGGTGCGGCCTTGACCGGCGCCGGAGCCGAGGCTTCGGCCTCGGCCGGGGCGTCGGCGTCGGCCGGTACGGGCGCGTCGGCCTCGGCCGGGTTGCCCGCCTTGCCGCCGGCCGCGGCCTGCGGTGCGGTGTGCTGCCAGCCGGCGGCGGCGAGCAGCGCCTGGACCTGGTCCGCGTCCGCGGAGCCGAGGGCCGAGCTGTGGTCCGCGTAGCCGTTCTGCGAGCCGAGGACCAGGTGATTGCCGAGCGCCTTGGCGGGCAGGCCGAGCGGCTTCAGCACGGCGTCGGCGATGGCCTGCCGGTCGACGGCGCGGGCCACCGCGCGGCGGACCCGCTCGTCGGCCAGGGGGCCCGTGCTGCCGTTGAGGGCGAGCTGCGAGTACGCGGCCCCAGGGGCCCGGCGGACGGCGAGGGTCTTGGCGTCCTCCGCCTTGCGGACCGCGGCGAGGGCGCCCGGGTCCAGCTCCGCGACATCCAGCTTCCCGCCGGTCAGCGCGGCGGCGCGGCCGGCGGCCGGCACGGCGGTCAGCACCAGCTGGTCGAGCTTGGCGCGCTCGCCCCACCAGAGGGGGTTCCTGACCAGGGTGACGGCGCCGGCCTTGCGGTCGACTCCCTTGATCTTGAAGGGCCCGGCGACGGCGGTGAGCGTGGAGCGGGCACCCTCGTTGAAGGCGTCCGGACTGCCGGTCACGGCCTTGGGGTACAGGGGCGTGAACAGCGACCGCCAGTCGGCGTACGGCGTCGCGAAGGTGACCTTGACCTCGTGGGCGTCGGCGCCCTGGCCGACGTCCGCGATCCGGTCGTAGCCGGCGTTGCGCGCGGTCCAGAACGCGGTGTTCCGGCCGCTCAGCGCCTTCCACTGCGCACTGAAGTCGTCGGCGCCGACAGCCCGGCCGTCGCTCCACCTCGCCTTCGGGTTGAGCTTGTACGACACGACCTGCTTCGGCTCGTTCGCGACGACGGAGGCGTCGGCCAGGAAGTCCGCGTCCCGCTGCGGGGCACCACGGGCGTCCAGGCGGAACATCGCGGGCAGTACGGCGCCGGCGATCCGGGCCGAGCCCTCGTCGGCGTCCGCCTGGTAGGCGTTGAGGGTGGCCGGGACGCCGTCGACGGCCCAGCGCATCGTTCCGCCGTCCTTGACGCCCGCGCGGGGCGCGGAGGCGATGTCGGTGCCGGAGACGATCGGGCCCGCGGTGGTCCCGGAGGAGCAGCCGGCGAGGGCGAGCGCGGCGGCGCCCGCCAGGGCCGCACCGCGCAGCCCCGGCACGGCGGGCCGGGGACGGTGCCGGGGCTGGACCCCGCGTACGGGTGCGGGAATGACGCTGCGGGACATGGGTCAGGTACCTCCGCGGGCTCTCCGGCCGCCTTCGGTCCGGCATACGCCTTCGGGACGTGCACCAGGGATACTCAGTTGGCGGTATTTGTCGCTTATCGCACCTACTGAAAGCGACAGGTACCCGAAGCGCCGCGCGACACGGCGCGAAGCGGGCCGCAGGCCACCCGAACGGCGGCGCGGTGCCCTCCCGGGGCCGCCCCGGGCGCACGGCCACGGCGCGATCCCGGGCGTGATCCCGTACCGGGCGCCGATTCCCCTGTACGCGCTCTTCCCAATGGCGCATGTGACGCGCGACACTCGCTTCCGCATGAGCGTCACCAACCGCACCTGCGGCAGAGCTGAGGGCAAATCCATGTCCCTGCAAGACGATCTGACATCCGTTCAGCGCCGGCTGGACGACCTGGTCCGCTGCGTGGGCCGACTGGAGCAGCACGTCGGGAACAGCCTCGACATGCGTCGTGTACGTGCCGACGCGGACCACCTCCGCGAGAGCCTGACCCTGCTGCGCGAGGCCGCGCCGTCCGCCGCCCCACCGGGTGCCGTGGAGATGGTGATGGTGCCCGACACCCCGTACGACCGGGCGCTGTGGTCCGACTGCGAGGACGAGGGCCTGGGATCACCCCACGGCCACGCGCCGTAACCGCGCCCTCCCGCAGCCGCCCTCCCGGCAGCCGCTCCGCGACAGCACGTCCGCCCGCCACCGCAGCCGTCACCGGCTCCCCTTCCGCTCCCCTCCGGAGTACGCATTGGCCACCGGAACCACCTCAAGCACCGAGTCCGCCGACAGCGGTCCCGCCCGCCGCGGCGTCCACACGCAGGGACGCGCGGCCATTCCGACCCGACATCTGCGGACCGACCGGTGGTGGGTCCCACCCCTGGTGACCGCGCTCGGGCTGGGGGCGTTCGTCGTCTACTCGACCTGGCGCGCGTTCGCGAACGGGAACTACTACGCGGCGCCCTACGTCTCGCCGTTCTACTCCCCGTGCCTGGCGTCGAACTGCGCCGATATGAACGGCGGCGCCGACTGGCATCTGTTCGGCAGCTGGTGGGCGCTGTCCCCGGCGCTGATCGTGCTGATCTTCCCGCTCGGCTTCCGGCTCACCTGCTACTACTACCGCAAGGCGTACTACCGCGGGTTCTGGGCCTCGCCCCCCGCCTGCGCCGTCGCCGAGCCGCACGCCACGTACACCGGTGAGACGCGTTTTCCGCTGATCCTGCAGAACGTCCACCGGTACTTCTTCTACTTCGCGATCCCGGTCGCCGGGATCCTGACGTACGACGTGGTGCTCAGCTTCCGCGACGCGGACGGGGAGTGGGGCCACGCGGGCCTCGGCACCCTGGTGATGCTGGTGAACATCGTCCTGATCTGGGCGTACACCTTCTCCTGCCACTCCTGCCGACACATCGTCGGCGGCCGGCTCAAGCACTTCTCCAAGCACCCGGTGCGGTTCCGGCTCTGGGGCTGGGTCGGGAAGCTCAACGCACACCACATGCTGCTCGCCTGGGTCTCGCTGATCAGCGTGGCCCTCGCGGACTTCTACGTGTACCTCGTCGCCAGCGGCGCCTTCGACGACCCGCGGTTCTTCTGATCGAAAGGAATGCCAACCAGCATGACGCAAGTCGAAAGGCACACTTACGACGTGGTCGTCGTCGGCGCGGGCGGGGCAGGTCTGCGCGCCGCCATCGAGGCCCGCGAGCAGGGCATGCGCACGGCGGTCATCTGCAAGTCGCTGTTCGGCAAGGCGCACACGGTGATGGCCGAGGGCGGCATCGCGGCCAGCATGGGCAACGCCAACTCCAACGACAACTGGGAAGTGCACTTCCGCGACACCATGCGCGGCGGGAAGTTCCTCAACCAGTGGCGGATGGCCGAGCTGCACGCCCGTGAGGCGCCCGACCGGGTGTGGGAGCTGGAGACCTGGGGCGCGCTCTTCGACCGCACCAAGGACGGTCGGATCTCGCAGCGCAACTTCGGCGGCCACGAGTACCCGCGGCTCGCGCACGTCGGCGACCGCACCGGCCTGGAACTGATCCGCACCCTCCAGCAGAAGATCGTCTCCCTGCAGCAGGAGGACTTCGCCGAGTTCGGCGACTACGAGGCGCGGCTGAAGGTCTTCCAGGAGTGCACGGTCACCCGGGTTCTCAAGGACGGCCCCGCGGTCAGCGGGGTGTTCGGCTACATCCGCGAGTCCGGCCGGCTGTTCGTCATCGAGAGCCCGGCCGTGGTCCTCGCGACCGGCGGCATCGGCAAGTCCTTCAAGGTGACCTCCAACTCGTGGGAGTACACCGGCGACGGGCACGCGCTGGCGCTGCTCGCGGGTGCGCCGCTCATCAACATGGAGTTCATCCAGTTCCACCCCACGGGGATGGTCTGGCCGCCGTCCGTCAAGGGCATCCTCGTCACCGAGTCGGTGCGCGGCGACGGCGGGGTGCTGCGCAACAGCGACGGCAAGCGGTTCATGTTCGACTACATCCCGGACGTGTTCAAGGAGAAGTACGCGCAGTCCGAGGAGGAGGCCGACGGCTGGTACGCCGACCCGGCGACGTTCCGCCGCCCGCCGGAGCTGCTCCCCCGCGACGAGGTGGCCCGCGCCATCAACTCCGAGGTCAAGGCGGGCCGCGGCACTCCGCACGGCGGCGTCTTCCTCGACGTGTCGACCCGGCTGCCCGCCGAGGAGATCCGACGGCGGCTGCCGTCGATGCACCACCAGTTCAAGGAGCTCGCCGACGTCGACATCACCGCCGAGCCCATGGAGGTCGGCCCGACCTGCCACTACATGATGGGCGGCGTCGACGTGGAGCCCGACACCGCGGCGGCCCGCGGCGTGCCGGGGCTGTACGCGGCGGGCGAGGTGGCCGGGGGCATGCACGGCTCCAACCGGCTCGGTGGCAACTCCCTCTCCGACCTGCTGGTCTTCGGCCGCCGGGCCGGTCTGTACGCCTCGGAGTACGTGGCAGCGCTCGGCACCGGGCGGCCCGCCGTCCCCGAGGACCAGATCGACAGCGCGGCCGCCGAGGCGCTGCGCCCGTTCAGCGCGGAGGCCTCCGGCCCGGACTCTCCGCAGGGGCACCCGGCGGAGAACCCGTACACCCTGCACCAGGAACTGCAGCAGGCCATGAACGACCTGGTCGGCATCATCCGCCGGGCACCGGAGATGGAGGAGGCGCTCGCCCGCCTCACCGATCTGCGGCTGCGCTCACGGCGGGCCGGTGTCGAGGGCCACCGGCAGTTCAACCCCGGCTGGCACCTGGCGATCGACCTGCGCAACATGCTGCTGGTCAGCGAGTGCGTGGCCCGCGCCGCGCTGGAACGCACCGAGAGCCGTGGCGGGCACACCCGCGAGGACCACCCCGGCATGGACCGGGGCTGGCGGAAGGTCAACCTCGTCTGCGAGCTGTCCGACCCCAGCGGCGGGCTGGCGGCCGCCGACCCGGAGCGCGGCCAGGTCGAGCTCCGGCACCGCGACATGGACCCGATGCGGGACGACCTCCTCGCCCTGTTCGAGAAGGAAGAACTGCTGAAGTATCTGACGGACGAGGAGCTGGCCCCGTGACGTACACAGCGCACTTCAAGGTGTGGCGGGGCGACCCCGACGGCGGGGACCTGAACGACTACCAGGTGGAGGTGAACGAGGGCGAGGTCGTCCTCGACATCATCCACCGGCTGCAGGCCACCCAGGCCTCCGACCTCGCGGTCCGCTGGAACTGCAAGGCCGGCAAGTGCGGCTCGTGCAGCGCCGAGATCAACGGGCGGCCGAGCCTGCTGTGCATGACGCGGATGTCGGTCTTCACCCCCGAGGAGACGATCACCGTCACCCCGATGCGGGCGTTCCCGGTCATCCGGGACCTGGTGACCGACGTGTCCTTCAACTACGCCAAGGCGCGTGAGGTGCCGGCGTTCGTACCGCCGGCGGGTCTCAAGCCGGGCGAGTACCGGATGCAGCAGCAGGACGTGGAACGCTCGCAGGAGTTCCGCAAGTGCATCGAGTGCTTCCTGTGCCAGGACACCTGCCACGTGGTCCGTGACCACGAGGAGAACAAGATCGCCTTCTCCGGGCCGCGCTTCCTGATGCGCATCGCCGAGCTGGACATGCACCCCCTGGACGCGGCCGCCGAGGAGGGCCTGGACCGCAAGGTGTCGGCCCAGGACGACCACGGGCTCGGGTACTGCAACATCACGAAGTGCTGCACGGAGGTCTGCCCGGAACACATCAAAATCACCGACAACGCGCTCATTCCGCTCAAAGAGCGGGCTGTCGACCGTAAGTACGACCCGCTGGTGTGGTTGGGGAGCAAGATCCGCCGGAGGCCATAGGTCACCCATGGTCCGGTCGCGGGGGGTACAAAGCGCGCATACGCTCCGGAAGGAGGCCATGCCGCAGGCGCGTGGCGGATCGGATGCGGCTGATGCGGCGACTCGGCGGGATCGTTGCGCTGCTCAGCGCCCTGCTGCTGCTCGGCGGCCCGGCCTACGCCGACGACCCCGTCACGCTGACGCGCAGCGGCCAGATCACCGACAAGGTCGGCGCGCTGGGCGACCGTAAAGCGCAGGTGGCCACCGCGCTGGAGAAGCTCTACGCAAGGCAGCGGCTCCAGCTCTTCGTCGTCTACGTGTCCGGCTTCTCCGGCCGTGACGCGCAGGAGTGGGCCAACGCCACCTCCCAGCGCAACGGCCTCGGGCAGAGCGACGTGCTGCTGGCCGTCGCGACGCACGACCGGCAGTACGCCGTCTCCGCCGACCAGAACTCCGGGTTCACCCAGAGCCAGCTGGACGAGGTGAACCGTTCGGCGATCGAGCCCGCGTTGAAGCAGAACGACTGGGCGGGCGCCGCCATCGGTGCCGCGGACGGGTTCGGGGCGGTGCGGGCCGGGCAGCCGGTCGTCGCGCCCGCGATCACGCCGGGAGCCGAGGATCCGGGCGGCGGCTCGGACGTGGGCGGGTCGGGCGGCGTGTGGATCCCGGTCGTGGCGATCGGCGGCGCCGGCCTGCTCGGCGCGTTCGTGTACTCGCGGCGCAAGCGGGGCGGTGGAGCCGTGGCGCCGCAGGACGGCGGCTGGGGCCGGGAGGCCGAGAAGCCGCGCCTCACGCCGCTCCCCGAGCTCGACTCCCAGGCCAAGCAGCTGCTGGTGGAGACGGACGACGCCGTCCGCACCAGCCAGGAGGAGCTCGGCTTCGCGGCGGCGCAGTTCGGTGACGAGGCGGCGCAGCCGTTCACCGAGGCGGTCTCGTACGCGCGCGGTGAGCTGACCGCCGCGTTCCGGTTGCGGCAGAAGCTCGATGACGCCTTTCCGGAGGACGACGCGACCCGGCGGCAGATGCTCGACGAGATCCTGAGCCGCTGCACCCAGGCGAACCGCCGGCTGGACGCCGAGTCGGAGGCGTTCGACCGGCTGCGCGCGCTGGAGTCCAACGCCCCGCGGGCGCTCGCGCACGCCGAGGCGGCCGTGGCCGCGCTCGCCGCGCACGTGACGGCCGCCGAGACCGCGATCGGGGCGCTCACCCGGACGTACGCGGCCTCGGCCGTCGAACCGGTCACCGGCCATCCGGCCGAGGCGCGGGACCGGCTGGTGTTCGCCGGGACCGCGATCGACGGGGCCCGGCAGGCGATCGACGCGGGCGACGCTTCCCGGGCGGCGGTGTTCGTACGGGCCGCGGAAGGCGCCCTTGACCAGGCCGGGACGCTCGCCGAGTCCGTCGTGCGCCGGGCGGAGGAGCTGGAGCACGCCGACGCCCGGCTCAAGGACGCGCTCACCGAGACCGACACCGACCTGGCCGACGCCAAGGGGCTGCTCGGCGGTCCCGTGGACGGCGCTTCGACGGCCGATCTGCGCGGCCGCGCGGCCCGCGCCGAGTCCGTCCTCGCCGACGTACGCCAGGAGCTGGCGGCCGGCCACCACGATCCGATCTCGGCGCTGCGCCGGATCGAGGAGGCGGACGCCGCGCTCGACACGGCGCTGGCCGGCGCCCGCGAGGGCGCGGTGAACGAGCGGCGGGCCCAAGGTCTGCTCGGCCAGGCCCTGCTCGCGGCCCGCAGCGAGGTGGCCGCGGCCCGGGACGTCATCACCACGCATCGCGGCGCGATCGGCAGCCAGGCGCGCACCCGGCTCGCGGAGGCCGAACGGCGGCTGGAGCAGGCCGAGTCGCTGGCCGCCACGGACGCGGCGGGCGCGCTCGCCGAGGCGCAGCAGGCGGACCGACTGGCGCGGGAGGCGCAGCAGTTCGCGCAACAGGACCTGAGCGGGAGCGGATTCGGGGGCGGGTTCGGGGGCGGGTTCGGCGGGGGCGGGCGCGGTGGCGGTGGGATGGGCGGAGCCGTGCTGGGCGGGATCCTCCTCGGCGGGATCCTGAACGGCGGTGGAGGCTTCGACGGTGGTTTCGGCGGCGGGGGCGGCAGGCCGGGGAGCTTCGGCGGAGGCGGCACCCGGGGCCGGATGGGCGGCGGCGGCCGCTTCTGACGCTCTTCTCGACCTCCATCTCCCAAGGCCCACAGGCCCGGAAGGAACTCCAGCCATGACGAAGCAGACGATCCTCGGCCGTGTGACCCAGCTCGCGAAGGCCAACATCAACGCGCTCCTTGATCAGGCCGAGGACCCGCAGAAGATGCTCGACCAGCTCATCCGCGACTACAGCGACAACATCTCCGAGGCCGAGGAGGCGGTCGCCGCCACGATCGGCAACCTGCGGCTGATGGAGCAGGACCACGACGAGGACGTGGCGGCCGCCGCGGAGTGGGGTGGCAAGGCCCTCGCCGCCAGCAGGAAGGCCGACGAGCTGCGGGCCGCGGGCAGCACCGCCGACGCCGACCGCTTCGACAACCTCGCGAAGGTCGCGCTCGGCCGCCAGGTCACGTCGGAGAAGGAGGCGGAGACCGCGGAGCCGGTCATCGCGAGCCAGACCGAGATCGTCGACAAGCTCAAGGCCGGGCTCGACCAGATGCGCGCCAAACTGGGGGAGTTGCAGGGCAGGCGGGATTCGCTGGTGGCCCGCGCCAAGTCCGCACAGGCGCAGAACCAGATGTTGGACGCCGCCAAGAACATCAACGTCCTGGACCCGACCAGCGAGCTGGGCCGCTTCGAGGACAAGGTCCGGCGTGAGGAGGCCAAGGCCAAGGGCAGGGAGGAGCTGGCCGCGTCCTCGCTGGACGCCCAGTTCGAGAGCCTCGACAGCCTCTCGGACTCCGCGGAGGTCGACGCCCGGCTGGCCGCCCTCAAGGCCCGGTAGCCACGCAGCGCCCGGCAGCTCGCCGCCGGTGGCCACCGTCAGTACATGCTCAACAGTTCGTCCACGGTCGGTTCCCTGCCGTTGCCCGCGCCCGGCAGGGCGAGTTCGAACCAGACGGTCTTCCCGCGGTGGGTACGGCGGCTGCCCCAGCTCTCGCTGAGCAGGCTGACGAGCTGCAGGCCGCGGCCGCCCTCGTCCGTGTCGCGGGCGCGCCGCCGCCTGGGCTGGACCAGCGCGCCGTCCCAGACCTCGCAGACGAGCGTGCGGTCGCGCAGCAGCCGGAGCCTGATGTCCCCGTCACCGTGCCGCAGGGCGTTGGTGACCAGTTCGCTGACGAGCAGTTCCGTGGTGTCGACCAGCTCGTCGAGACCCCAGGACACCAGCCGTTCGCGGGCGTGCTCGCGGGCCCGGGCGACCGAGGCGGGGTGCGGCTCCAGCGTCCAGTCCCCGACGGAGTCGGCGGGCAGGCCGTGGACGCGCGCCATCAGCAGGGCGATGTCGTCCTCGCCGTGGGCGGTGTCCAGCGTCGCGAGGATGTGGTCGCAGACGTCCTCCAGAGGACGCTGCGGGTCGTCGAACGCGCCGCGGAGGGATTCGAGGCCCTCGTCCAGCGGGTGGTTGCGGGACTCCACGAGGCCGTCGGTGTAGAGCCCGAGGAGCGCCCCGTCCGGGAGCTCGACGTCGACCTCCTCGAAAGGTTCGCCGCCGACGCCGAGCGGCAATCCGGTGGGGACCTCCAGCATGAGCGCGGGCCCGCCCGGCTCGACGACGACCGGCGGCAGGTGCCCGGCGTTGGCGATCGTGCAGCGCCGGGTGACCGCGTCGTACACGGCGTAGACGCAGGTGGCGAGGTAGACCTCGGTGAGGTCCGTGCCGCCGCGGTCCTTGCCCCGCCGGCTGCGGGTCTCGGGCGGGGCGCCCAACCCGCGAGCCACCTCGTCGAGCGCGGTGAGCACTTCGGCGGGTTCCAGGTCGAGCAGGGCCAGCGTCCTTACCGCGGTGCGGAGTTCACCCATCGCCACGGCCGCGCGCAGGCCGCGGCCCATGACGTCGCCGACGACGAGCGCGGTGCGGTGCCCGGGCAACTCGATGACGTCGAACCAGTCGCCGCCGACCTCGGTCTCCATGTTGCCCGGCAGATAGCGGCAGGCGATGTCCAGCCCGGCCGCCTCCGGGTTGCCCGGGGGCAGCAGGCTGCGCTGCAGGATCAGCGCCCGCTCGTGCTCGCGCCGGTACAGCCGCGCGTTGTCGATACAGACCGCGGCCCGCGCGGCGAGCTCCTCGGCGAGCATCCGGTCCCGTTCGGAGAACGGCTCGCTGCCCTTGGCCCGGGAGAACTGCACCAGGCCGAGGACCGTGTCGCGGGCGACCATCGGGACTATCAGCGTGGACTGGACGAGCGCGCCGCCCAGGTCCGGCTCGGGGTCCACCCCGACCATCTGCGTCTGGGCGGTGCGCAGCGCGCTCGCGCAGGGCGAGCTGAACGGGTGGCGATGGACGGCCCCGACGGGCACCTCGCCGTCCCCGCCGTCATCGCCCAGGATCGCGGAGGGCGCGTTCGAGACGGCGCTGGCGAACGCCACCCGGCGCACCTCGCCGCTGCCGTCCGAGGTGCCCGCGAGGTCCTCCTCGCCGACGAGCAGCGACTGGTACAGGTCGACGGAGGCCAGATCGCAGAAGTGCGGCACGGCGACGTCGAGCAGCTCGCGGGCGGTGGTCTCCAGGTCCAGCGAGTTGCCGATCCGCACCCCGGCCTCGTTGAGCAGGGCGAGGTTGCGGCGGGCGTGCGCGGCCTCGCGCTCCGCCCGCTGCCGCCCGGTGACGTCCATGGCGAGCCCGGCGACCCCTATCGGCCGCCCGCTGCCGCTGTGCAGCCGGTACAGCGAGATGGCCCAGCGGCGGCGCCCGCTCTCCCCCGGCACGCTGCCGACCAGCGGCATGTCCAGGACCGGATCGCCGCTCTCCAGCACCTGGCGCAGCGCGGCGGTGAGCCGGTCGGCCTCGACCCGGGACAGGAAGTCGTGCGGGCCTCGGCCGCGGTGCTCCTCGGCGGTGCGGCCGAAGACGGCCGCGAAACGTTCGTTGACGCGCAGCAGCCGCAGGTGGGTGTCGAACAGGACGAACCCCATCGGGGACTGCCCGAAGACGGCCTGCGAGGCCGCCAGGTCGGTCTCTATCTGCCGCAGTGACGAGACGTCGACGGCGATGCAGAGCGCCCCGCGGTCGGCGGGCATCACGTAGATCTCGGCGATGCCCTCGGCGCCGTCGGCGTCACGGTAGGGCGCGAGGCCTATCCACTCGCGGCCGTCCAGGATCTCGGCCACCCGCTCGCGGGCGCGGTCCCAGGTGTCGGGCGGCGCGAACGCGGTGATGGGGTCCTTGCCGAGCGCCTGCGTCGCCGGCACTCCGAAGAACTCGGCGGCCCGGTCGCTCCACTGGTCGATCCGCCCGTCGGGGCCGATCGAGAAGGAGGCGACGCGGATGTAGTCGTAGATCGAACCCGGCGGGCTGGACTGCCAGACCGTGGCCCGGGGAGAAGTGGTCCCGCCCCGCTCATCAGACACATCGGCCCCCGCTGGCACGTCGTTCACTGGCCCGACCCCTCCAGCTCAGCACACTTGGACCGGTTTGGAGCCGAGTATTCAGCATCACGACCGTCCCGCACACGGTCTTGACGATCACAGCATCATCTCGGCTCCCACTCGTTCCCGTTCGCCTCTACTCGCTACCCGGTGGGGAGTGGCTGAACCACTTCGTCAGGACCGCATCGTCAGGACCACGTCTTCAGGTGCCGGACCCGCCGACGGGCATCGCGAGCTCGAACCACACCGTCTTGCCCAGCCGTCCGTGCCGGGTCCCCCAGCGCCGCGAGGCGCGCGCCACCAGTTGCAGGCCGCGGCCGCCCTCGTCCTCGGTGGAGGCGACGCGTTCCAGCGGCGGATCGGGCAGCGGGTCGGAGACCTCGACCAGCAGCGAGCCGCCGCGCACCATGCGGACCCCGATCGGACCGTGCGCGTACCGCAGGGAGTTGGTGACCAGCTCGCTGACGAGCAGCACCGTCACGTCGGTCAGCGGTTCGAGGTGCCAGTCGGCGAGGGTCTCCCGGACGCGCCGGCGGGCGCGCCGTACGGCACTGGGCTCGGCCGGGAACGTCCACGAGGCGGTGCTGCCCTCGGGGAGGCCGCCGAGCCGTGCCATCAGCAGGGCCACGTCGTCCGGCTCCCGGCCCGGCACCATCGTCGCGAGCAAATCGTCACAGGCGTCCTCCAGTGAGGAAAAGGGCCGGGACAGCACCGCGGAGAGCCGGTCCAGACCGTCGCTGATGTCCTCGCCGCGGGCCTCGACCAGCCCGTCGGTGTAGAGCACCAGCACCGTGCCGTCCGGCACGTCCAGTTCCACGGACTCGAACTCCACGCCCTCGACGCCGAGCGGCGCCCCCGACGGCATCTCCAGCAGCGACGCCCCGCACCCCGCGAAGCCGCCCTCCCCTCCGGGATGGACCAGCACCGGCGGCAGGTGCCCGGCCTTCGCCAGGGTGCAGCGCCGGGTGGCGGGGTCGTAGACGGCGTACACGACGGTGGCCATCCACCCCTCGTCCTGATCCTGCGCCAGGTCGTCGCCGAGATCGTTGACGCGGCGCAGCAGTTCGTGCGGCGGCATGTCGAGCCCGGCCAGGGTCCTGACGGCGGTACGCAGCCGGCCCATGGTCGCCGCGGCGCCGAGCCCGTGCCCCATCACGTCGCCGATGACGAACGCGACCCGGCCGCCGGCCAGCGGGATCACGTCGAACCAGTCGCCGCCCACCTCGGTGCCGCTGCTGCCCGGCACGTACCGGAAGGCGACCTCGACGCCCTGCGGCTGCGAAACGGTCTGCGGCAGCAGGCTGCGCTGCAGCATCAGGGCGCCCTCGCGCTCCCGGACGTACAGCCGCGCGTTGTCCAGGCCTGAGCCAGCGCGGTCGGCGAGCTCCATCGCCAGCGCCAGGTCGTCGCGGTCGAACGGCTCCCTGCCGTCCGCCCGGCTGACCACCAGCAGCCCCAGCACGACACCGCGCGCCCGCAGCGGGAGCACCAGCAGCGAGTGGATGCCCAACTCCATGGTGGCCCGCACCTTGGGGTCGCCGGGGAACGTCGTGGCGAGCAACTGCTGGTCGTTCTCCACCAACTGCGGCTGCCCGGTGGCCAGCACCACGCCGAAGATGGACTTGCGGTTGAACGAGATGACGGAGCCCAGCTTGATCATCCGGTCCACCTCGGGGCCCTGCCGGATCGCGCCCACGCCCAACTGGCGCATCGGGGTGCTCTCGCTGTACTGCACGCTCGGCAGCTCGCCGCCGTCGGCGACCGCCGCGTGCAGGATCACCCCCGAATAGTCGCTGAACCTCGGCACCAGTGCCCGCGCCAGCTCCTCCGCGCCACGGCGCACGTCCAGCAGGCCGCCGATCCGCGCGCCCACGTCGTTGAGCAGCGCGAGCCGGCTGCGGGCCCGCTCGACCTTGTCGGTGGCCTCCTTGCGCTCGGTCACGTCCATCACCGTCGCGCTGATGCCCAGCACGCTGCCCGCCCGGTCCACCAGGCGGTGGTACGAGATGGAGCGGTGGCCGAGGCCGCGCGGGGCCAGCATGATCAGGTCGATGACGGGGCGGCCGGTGGTGAGCACCGCCCGCTGCAACGTGGTGAGCTCGGCACCCGCCTGCGGGTCGTCGACGATCTCGCCGACGGTCCGGCCGATGTGGTCGGCGGGGGACAGCCCGTTCATCCGGGCGAGCGCCTCGTTGACCCGGACGTAGCGCAGCTCCGTGTCGAAGACCGCGACGCCCAGCGGTGACGAGTCGTAGAGCGCGTCCAGCGCGGCGAGGTCGTGCTCCAAGGTGCGCAGCCGGCTCGTCTCGGCGACGGAGGCGAGGACGAACGGGCGGCCGTCCCCGTCGACGAGCATCGAGGCGCGCGCCTCGACCTGCACGCTGTGGCCGTCCCGGTGCCGCAGCGACAGGATGCCGTCCCAGCGGCCGTTGCGCAGCAGGTCCGCCAGGATCCGCTCGGCGCCGCTGCGGTGCGCGCCGCCGGTGGTCTCGGTCCCGGCCTCACCGGGATCGAAGAAGCCGCCGACGCGGCGGCCGACGATGTGCTCGCCGGCCCACCCGAGCATTTCCTCTGCCAGCGGGCTCCACAGCAGCACCCGGCCGGACGTGTCCAGCATGACGACGGCGACCCGCAAGGTGTCCAGCAAGGTGCCCGGCACCGCGACCCCGGCCGCCGCCCCCGGCTGCAGCCGTCCGCGCCTCCCCGCCCCCGCCGCCTCGTCGCTGCTGCTCAAGCCGTCCACATCGTCCCTGACCGTATGGGGCCGGATCGTCCGGCTATGAAGAGGGATCAACCCCCACATACCCGATATCTCCCCGTCTGTACCGTGCGACGGGGAGTGACGGTTCCAGCAAACGGGGGACAGCCCGGCCGCCGGGTCGCGGCGGGCGTCGCCAGGTGGTGCGGGTGCGAGGGGACCTCAGCCGGAGGCGAGGAGGTGGGCGGCGGTCCAGGCCACCGCCGGGCGGTCCTGGTCGAGCCAGTCGACGTCGTGGACCCGCTCCGGCGACAGCCACCGCAGCTCGTCGTGGTCCTCCAGCGCCACCGGCGTTCCGGACACCAGCCGCGCCGTCCACGCGTGCAGGACCAGCCCCGCGCTCAGCGGCCACTCCCCCGGGATGCGGGCGATCGGCTCGACCTCGACTCCCAGCTCCTCGCGCAGCTCGCGCACCAGCGCCTGCTCGTGCGTCTCACCCGGCTCGACCTTGCCGCCCGGCAGCTCCCAGCGGCCGGCCAGCGCGGGCGGCGCGCTGCGGCGGGCGGCGAGCAGCCGTCCCTGGTCCAGTACGGCTCCGCCCACGACCACGCGCAATGTCATGCGCGGAACCCTACGACGCCTGGCGGTCGATCCGCTCGACGAGGTACAGCTGCTTGTGGCCGCGCGCGTCCAGGGTCTCGGAGACGCGTTCGGCCTCCTCGCGCGTCGCGTAGCGGCCGACGCGGTAGCGGTTGCCGTTGTCGTCCTGGCGTACGACAACCCAGGGGAGATCGGTCATCGGACCCGCTCCCCGACCGGAGCGTCGTCGAGGACCCCGAGGGAATCCACGTGCTCGACGTTGGCCCGGTCGTCCGCGTCGCCGCTCGCGACCGCGTCGAACCACGCGTCCAGGATCTCGGAGAGCAGCGCCCCACTGGTCAGTCGCAGGCTGAGCGCCAGCACGTTCGCGTCGTTCCATATTCGCGCGCCACGCGCCGTGTAGGCGTCACCGCACAGGGCCGCGCGCACGCCCGCCACCTTGTTGGCGGCGAGGGCGGCACCCGTGCCCGTCCAGCAGCAGACCACGGCCTGCTCGGTACGGCCGGCCGCGACTTCGCGCGCGGCGGCTTCGGCGCTCCAGGCCCAGTCCTTGCGATCTCCGGCCCGCAACGCGCCGAAAGCGAGCACGGTGTGGCCGCGGTGGCGCAGCTCGTCGACGACCAGCCGTGCCACCGGTTCATCAGTGTCCGAGGAAACGGCAATCCGCATATGCCCGACACTACGCCCGAGGTTCACCCGCCGGGTGCGGGTTGACACGAAGAGGTAGCGATTCGGCCAACTGTGCGACTCGATCAACCGGTTCGGATCGTGAGCAGCGCCATCAGGACCGATTCGGCACCGTTTCCGCGCCCGGGCGGACATCTCCGTACCCGGGTCAACCCCTGGACCGTCGAACGGATTCGACCGGGCCGACCGGGAACGGCGCCCACCCCACCCGTTACTTCACCGGCAGGTGGTACGCGACGCGGTACCTTTCGGCCGGCACGATGATGTTCGCGGTCTCCACCGGGCGGCCCGAGGCGTAGTACGTCCGCCGGATCTCCATCACGATGTGGCCCGGCACTCCGCCGAGCGCCGCCGTCTCGTCCGCGAGACCGGGCCGTGCGCCGACCTCCTCGACCATGTTGTCGACCACGAACTCGATGCCCGCCATCCGCTCGACGACGCCCTGGCCGCCGAGCGGCCCCTCCTCCGGCAGCATCACCGGCGTGCGGCCGGTGACCGCCAGCGGCTCCCACGAGGTCGCGAGCATCGTCGGCTCGCCCTCGGTCCGGTAGAGGTAGCGCGTGCGCATGACCCGGTCGCCCGGCTCGATCCGCAGCCGCTCGGCCACCGGCTGCGTCGCCAGGTCCTGGTTGCTGGTCGACTCCCAGGTGCCCTTCACGCCCTCGTCACCCTGCTCCTGGCGGAAGGGGCTGGGCGGGGTCGCGGGCCGGTAGCCGGAGCGGATGATGCGGCGCGGTTCCGCGCGCTCGCGCACGTACGTCCCCGAGCCGGACCGCCCCTCGACGAACCCCTCGGCCATCAGCACCTTGCGTGCCTCCAGCGCGACCGTGTCGGACACCCCGTACTCGGTACGGATGCGTGCCTGGGAGGGCAGCCGGGTGTGCGGCGCGAGCGTCCCGTCGAGGATCTTCTGGCGCAGGTCGTCGGCCACACGAAGGTACGCGGGCTGCTCACCGAAAGGCACGGTGCCCCTCCCTCAGGTTGACTATCTGCGACAGCTTGACAACCCTGGGTGGCTGTCCGCAAGCCATGCCCAAAGGATTACGCGCTGGTTCCGGGATCCCCCGGGGACGCCTTGACCGAGCCGGTCATCTTCCGGCCGGCGTCGCCGAAGAAGCAGGTCACCCTGCGGTCGCCCCGGGACCAGCCGCTCTCGCGCGGCAACGAGTAGTAGATGTCGAGCTGGTCGACCGACCGGTCGGTGCCGTCGAGGTACTCCTCCGCGAGCACCCGGCACCGGCTCTCGGCCATCGTCTCCGCCTCACTGTCGCCGGGGTACTCCGAGGACGCCTGCGAGAGGGAGGTGATGCCGAAGGTCTCCGCGTCGTGCTCCTCGGAGCACGGCACCACGTCGACGCTGCGGGACTCGCCGCTGGACCCGCTGAGCGAGTCGCCGTGCAGGTTGAAGCACTGCCCCGACCGCAGGTCGGCCGTGCGCGTGCCGTCGTCCAGTGCGCCGGACACCCCGAGGACGATCATCACGACGACGAAGAGCGTCGCGACACCGGAGACCGCGACCCCGGCGATCGCCAGCGCCTTGCCCTGCTGCCCGCGCCTGCGGATCTGCGAGAGCGCGATGATGCCGAACACCACGCCGAGCACCGGAATGCAGCTCACCGCCAGCACGAAGGACGCGATGGCCATGCCGTTCATCGACGGCGCGGGCGGCGGCGGGTACCAGTACTGCTGGTACGGCGGCGGCGGGTACGGTCCCTGCGGCCCGTAGGGGGCCTGCCCGAACGGGCCCTGGGGCCCGGCCTGGGGCCGCGGGTACGACGGAAGACCCGAGCCGGTCGGCGACTGGGCGTCCGACAGGGGCTGAGACGGAGGCTGGAGCGGGGGCTGGGGCGGGGGTATGTCCACCCCGGGATCCTACGGACTCCGCAGAACCTCGTCGTACCCCCTTGACCGCATTGGTCTAGGCCAATACTTTCCTGTTCTGTACAACTCTCCACCCCCGCACGCGCTCCCCGCACAGCACGGCTTACATTCCCGGCTCACGCACAGGAAAGAGCCCCATGCGTCGAAGAATCATCGGCAGGCTGGCCGTCGCCGCCTGCTCCCTCTCCCTGGTGGTGGGGCTGCCCGCGCTCACCACCGCGGCCAGCGCACACCAGCAGCCGGAGCACCACCAAGGACCCGAGTACAAGCGGGTCGGCTACTTCACCCAGTGGGGCGTCTACGGGCGCAACTACCAGGTCAAGAACCTGCAGACCAGCGGCACCGCCGCCAAGCTGACCCACCTCAACTACGCCTTCGCCAACGTCGGCACCGACGGCAAGTGCTTCGAGGCGAACGTTCCCGGCCAGGGCGACGCTTGGGCCGACTACCAGCGGCCACTCGACGCCGCCGGTTCCGTGGACGGCACCGCCGACACCGCGGAGCAGCCGCTGGCGGGCAACTTCAACCAGCTGCGCGAGCTCAAGAAGGCCAACCCGCGCCTCAAGACGATGATCTCGATCGGCGGCTGGGGCTGGTCCACGAACTTCTCCGACGCGGCGCTCACACCCGCCTCGCGGAGCGCCTTCGTCGCGTCCTGCATCGACGTCTTCATCAAGGGCAACCTGCCGCTGCTCGACGGCAAGGGGGGCCCCGGCTCCGCCGCCGGCCTGTTCGACGGCATCGACATCGACTGGGAGTGGCCGGCCTCGGCCGGCAACGCCGGCACCGTCCACCGCCCCGAGGACAAGCGGAACTTCACGGCGCTCACCGCCGAGTTCCGCCGCCAGCTCGACGCGTACGGCCGTCGGACGCACCGGCACTACGACCTGTCGGCGTTCCTCCCGGCCGCCCCGGCCAAGATCGACGCCGGCTTCGAGGCCCGCAAGATCTTCCAGTACCTGGACTTCGGCACCGTCCAGGGATACGACTTCCACGGGCCCTACGAGGCCACCACCAACCAGCAGTCGGCGCTCAGCACTCCGCGGAACTCCCCCGTTCCCAACGAGTTCAGCGACGCGCAGGCCGTCGGGGACTGGCTGGAGCGCGGCGCGCCCGCCCGGCAGCTCGTCCTCGGCGTGCCCTTCTACGGCCAGGGCTGGACGGGCGTGCCCGACGGCGGCACGCACGGCCTGTACCAACCGTCCACCGGCCCCGCCCCCGCCACCTGGCAGCCGGGCAACGAGGACTACCACGCCCTCAAGGCCCTTGCCGCGTCCGGCACTTACCAGGTGCACCGCGACACCCGCAATGGCTTCGCGTGGCTCTACGACGGCACCAATTTCTGGACCTACGACGACCCCCGGGTCCTCAAGGCGAAGACGTCCTGGATCCGCGCTCACGGACTGGGCGGCGCGATGGTCTGGTCCCTGGACGGCGACACCGCCGACGGTGAACTGATCACGGCGATCGACCGGGGACTCAGCCACCGCTGATCCGCCGGTCCGGCACGGCGGCACGGCCGCCCGGTTCACCGCCCTCAGGGGCGGCGAACCGGGCGGCTTGGCCAGGTTCCTCTATAGCATCCGTCGATCAACGTCAAGCCTGTTGGCAGTTTCGCTCGCGTACGATACGAGCTGCGTTACGTTGAGTTAATGACAGCTCACCCAGCGCGCACCGGGGTAGGTGGCGCGTCTGTCCAGCCCCGGAACAGTGGATCGGCGCGGGCCGCTCATGCTCCCGGATCCTGGGATCTGGCCGGATTCCATCAGGAACTGAGCGCGCTCAGCGAGCGGATCTCGGATCTGCGCGGCCGTCGCGACGGCCGCCGCGACGGGCGCCCGGCGGACCGGCTCGGCGCACTCGGCCTGGCCCTCGCCGAACCGGAGTCCGCCGAGGACGAGTTGCGGACGTGCCTGGAGGAGCTGCACGCACACGGCGAACGCATCGCCCTACGGGTCGAGGGCGCCGAGCGTGAGGGGCAGATGCTCCACACCACCTTCCGCGAACTCCCCGTCCCGGTGTTCCTGCTCCACCCCGAGGGCGTCATCCACCGCGTCAAGGACGAGGCCGCACGGCTGCTCGGCAGCGACGGCGAGCTGCCGGCGGGGCAGCCGCTCGCAGCGCGGGTCCGGTCGGGGTACCGGCAAGCCTTCCGATCGGCGCTCGGTGCCGCGCAGCGCAGTGCCCGGCCGGGGCCGGTGCCCCTGCTGCTCACCGGCACGGCCGGGGCGAGCGCGGTGCGGGTCCAACCGATGCAGCTGCGGACCCCGCCCGGCGCCCGCCCGCTGATCTCCGCCGTCGGCCTGTACCCGGACTCCCCCGAATCCGACGACGCCCAGGACCTCCACGGGTCCTGCGAGTCCCGCGACACAGGCGCCGGCGCCGGCGCACCGGGCACGCCCGGCAGCCCGAAGGGCGCGGGCGCCGCGCACCGTACGATCGCCGCCTCGAACCGCACGGGCAACCGGGACCGGAGGCCGGACGCGGCGGCCCAGCGGGACGAGGTCGCGCAGGGCGTGCGGCTGTTCGCGGCCCTGGCCGGGGCCAGAGGTCTCGCCGCCGAGGCGGTGGTGAGCGCGGTGGAGCAGCAGGTCGTGGATTTCGCCGGTGGTTCCCCGCAGGACGATCTGACGCTGCTCGCTCTGCGGGTGGTCCCACAGGAAGAGGACCTCTCATGAAGCGGCAGTCAGGCGCCCTCGGGCGGGACGCGCTCGGGCTGGGCCCGCTCCCCACCGCCGGGCCCGTCTTAGCGGCGGCTCAAGCGGCCCCCGCCCCCGCCGCGGCCCCGGCCCCGGCTCCCGCCCCCACGCCCGCCCTTCCGGAGCCGGGTACGGCCTTCCGGACCTTCCCGGGAACCCCGACCCAGGTCTCCACGGCCCGCCGCTACGTCACCCAACTGCTCGTGGATCCGGTCTACCGCCATGTCGTCGACGACGCCGTGCTCCTGGTGAGCGAGCTGGCGAGCAACGCGATCCTGCACACCCGGTCGGGGGACCTGCTCGGCGGCTTCACCGTGGAACTGGGCTTCTCCGCGGACGTCCTGCGCGTCGCCGTCCACGACCAGGGCAGCCGAGAGGTTCCACGGGTGCTGAACGGCAACGGCGAGGGTGGACGCGGCCTGGGCCTCGTCCAGGTCCTCGCCGCCGGCTGGGGCATCACGGGCGGTCCGGCAGGACGCACCGTCTGGTTCGAACTGACCCTGCGCCCCTGACCCCCCGATCCCTCAGCGAGCCGTGAACCCGCCGTCCACCGCCAGGGCGGCGCCGGTGATGAACGCCGCCTCATCGCTCAGCAGGAACGCCGTGAACGCGGCGATCTCCTCCGGGAGCGCGATCCGCCCCACCGGGTGCATCGCGGCGATCGCCGCCACCGCTTCCGGCGTGGCGCCCATCGTGGCCCGGAACAGCGGCGTGTCCACTCCCCCGGTGACCAGCGCGTTGACCCGCACCCCCTGCTCGGCGGTCTCCAGCGCCGCCGCCCGCGTCAGCCCGACGACACCGTGCTTCGCCGCCACGTACGGCGAGACGCCGGCCATTCCCACGACGCCGAGATTGGACGCGTTATTGACGATCGCACCACCGCCGGCCGCGACGATCGCCGGAATCTGGTATTTGAGGCCGTAGAACACGGACGACAGATTGTGCTCGATATCAGCCCGCCAGGCATCCGCTTCAACCGACTGCACAGGACCGAACGCATTCACCCCGCCCACATTGTTGAAAGCGCCGTCCAGCCGCCCGAATTCCGCGACCGCGACCTCCACCACCCGAGCGGCGTCGTCCTCGACGGTGACATCAGCCCCCACGAACACCGCCCGACCACCGGCGGCCCGTATCCCCGCCGCGACTTCCTCCCCCACATCCTTCCGCCGCGCGGCGATCACCACGGCAGCCCCTTCCGACGCGATGCGTTCCGCGACGGCCTTCCCCATTCCGGAATTTCCCCCGGTGACGACAATTACCTTGGCTTCAAAGCGAGATGACATGCCTTGATCCTGCGCCACCACGGCCGCCACCTCCGGCGGAAATCAGCCGTCGAATCCGGCGGCCCTAGGCCGTGTGCGAGCTCGACGGGCCGACCCGCTCGTATGGGGCGACCGGCAACTGCCGGGGTTCGCTCCCGCGGCCGGTGCCCTTCGCGATCAGCCTCGACCTGCGGGAGCTCGTTCCGCCGCGACGGGGCTGAGAGCCGGGGCGGCTCAGAACTCGTCGGCGCCGTTGCGGAGCTCGGAGGTCCAGTAGCCGGTCTTCGCGGCGGCCTCGTCGACCGAGAGGCCGCCCGAGGGGGCGGTGATCACGACGCTGCCCTCGGCGGGGCCGTCGGTGGCGAAGAGGTTGACGTTGAAGCTGGTGACGACCTTGTTGTTCTCGTGCACGCCGCCCAGACCGACGCGGACGTTCGCGTACGCCGGTTCGCCGGACTTCAGGACGACCGTGGTCGCCGGCCTGCTCTTCGCGACGGCCGGGATGTCCTTGGCGGTCTGGATGTCGCCGAAGGCGATCAGGGGGTACCGGATGAGGCGGCAGGTGCGGCCGGACGTGTTCTCGGCGGTCAGGACGATGTGCTCGGTGGGCGTCTCGTCCGCCTTCGCCATCGCGATCCTGACGTCCTTGTAGCCGCAGGCGGGAACCTTGGCGGTGTCCGTCGAGCCGGTCGAGTTCTTGCCGGTGCCGCCCGAGGCGGACGTCCTGCCCTTGGAAGCCGCCGGGTCCGCCACCTTGGTGCCGCCCGTGCCGCCCGTGCCGCCCGCCGGCGTGGACGCCGCGTCCAAGGGGGTCTGTGTGGCGCTCGGGCTGCCGCCGCCCTTCGCGTCGGTGTCGCCTCCGCCGCAGGCGGTCAGCCCGAGGGACAGGGCGGCGACGACGACAGCGGCGGCGGCGGCAAGGGTGTTCTTGCGGTGGATACGCACGATGGATCTCCCCGTAGTGAAAGTTGGCCGCACACATTCGGTGCTGGATACAACCTTCCGGTGGGGCGCTGCCGTCCCGCTTACGTACCGCTAACGATCCGCTGACAGCCGCGTCAGCAGCTCAACGGCCCGTGCGGAACCTTCCGTGAACCCGACCGCGTCAGCCGTCGCCGCCGCCCCTTTCAGCTGGTCAGCGGCCTCTTCCGGACGGCCGAGCGCGGTCAGCGCCTCGGCCCGGACGATCTGCAGCTGGGCCCGCACGACCACCGCGTCCGGGGAGACGAGTTCGGCCGCCGACAGCGCGTGCGCGAGCGCCGCCTCGTACTCCCCCGTCGCGAGGCAGTGCCGGGCGAGGTGCTGGAGGGTCAGCACCTGGGTGGGGGGATGGCCGGTGCGCGCGGCGAGCGAGACCGCGTGGGTCATCAGCGCCTCCGCCCGCGCGTGGTCGCCGGTGGCGTCCACGACGACGCCCAGGTTGGCGTGGGCGATCGCCTCACTGATCCCGTCACCCGCCCGTGCGGCCAGCTCGGGCGCCTGCGCCAGGTGAACGAGGGCCTCGGCGTCGTGCCCCTCCTCGTGCAGCACCCAGCCGAGCAGCGCCCGCACCCGCGATTGCGCGTCCAGGTCGCCCACATGTTCCGCCGAGGCGAGCCCGGCCCGCAGGAGCGGCACCCAGCCGTCCCTGATCCGCCACAGCATCAGCGGCCACTGCACGAGCGCGAGCCGCCAGGCCCGGTCGTGCAGGCCCAGGGCGGCGGCCGCCGCGACCGCCCCCTCCAGGGCCGGGCGCTCCGCCTCGTACCAGGCCAGCGCCGCCGCGCGATCCTCGAACTCCCTGGTGGCTGGGGGCCGCAGGAAATCGCGGGGCAGTGCGTAGCAGGGCTGGGAGCCCGGTTCGGCCGCCGCGTCCGCCGCGAGCCCGGTGTAGAGGTAGTGGTCGAGGAGGCGGTGCAGCCCCTGCGGGTCCGCCCGCGGGGCGAGATGGCGGGCGTAGAGGCGCACCAGATCGTGCGGCGCCCAGCGGGCCGGGGACCGACTCGGTGAGGAGATGGGCCGCGGCGAGGCGGTCCAGGTCGGCGGAGGCCCTGCGCGGGGGACGTCCCGGCGAGTGCGGCCGCCGCGAAACGGTCCAGGTCGGATCCGGTGTGCAGGCCGATCGCGCGGAACAGCCGGGCGGCGGACTCGGGCAGCTGCTGCATCGTCAGGCGCAGGGCGGCCGAGACCCCGGTGTCCTCGATGTTCAGGAGCGCCAGACAGCCCTGCTCGTCGGCGAGTTCACCGACCATCGCGTCGAGCGTCCACTGCGGCCGCTCGGCCAGGCGGGCGCCCGTCACCCGCAGGGCGAGCGGCAGCCCGTCGCAGAGTCCGGCCAGCCGCGCGGCGGCGTCGGGTTCCGCGGCGACCCGCTCCGCGCCCAGCACACTGCGGAGCAGCGCCACCGAGTCGGCGGGCGGAAGGTGCCCGAGGGGGACGGGACGGGCCGCGTCGGAGGCGATGAGGCCGCCGAGCCGGTCGCGGCTGGTGACCAGCGCCGTGCAGCGGTCGCCGCCCGGGAGCAGCGGCCTGACCTGCTCGGACGAGCGCGCGTTGTCGAGGACGACGAGGAGCCGGCTGTCCGCGGTGAGGGAGCGGAACAACGCCCCCATCGCGTCGGCGGTCTCCGGTATCCGCTGCGCCGGCGTGCCGAGCGCCAGCAGGAACTCGCGCAGTACGGCGCCGGCTTCGGGCGCCGGGGTGTCGCTGAAGCCGCGCAGGTCGGCGAAGAGCCGCCCGTCCGGGAAGTCGTCGCGACGGTCGTACGCCCAGTGCACGGCGAAGGCGGTCTTGCCGACGCCCGCGGGCCCGGTGATCAGGCAGACGGGGCCGTCCCCGGCGCCGGCGGCCCTGGCGAGCGCGGCGAGTTCCGCGTCCCGACCGGTGAAGCCGCGCGGCTGCCGCGGCAGCTGCTCGGGGACGGCTACCGGGGCGGGCGGGGCGGGCCGCTGTGCCGGCGCGGGTTCGGCGGAGCGCAGGAGCGTCGCGTACGCCTCGGCGAGCGCCTCACCGGGGTCCACTCCGAGCTCTTCCGCGAGCAGCCGCCGGGTGCGGTGGTACCAGCCGATCGCGTCCGACTGGCGCCCCGAGCGGCCCAGCGCGAGCATCAGCGCGGCCGCCAGGGTCTCCCGCAGCGGGTGCGCGACGGCTTCGGTGCGGAGCACGGCGGCGGCCCTGCCGTGCTCGCCGAGCTGCCCGTACGCGTGCGCCAGCGCCTCCACCGAGGCCAGCCGCCGCTCCTCCAGGCCGCCGGCCGCCGCCTCCAGTGGCCTGCTCTGCACGGTCCCGGTCAGCGCGGGCCCCTGCCAGAAGGAGAGCGCCTCGCGCAGCATCCGCACGGTGTCGGCGGGCCGCCGCTGCACCCCCGCGAGCGCGACGAGCTCTTCAAAGCGGTGCGCGTCCACCAGTGATTCCGGCAGTCGCAGCGTGTACGCCGTTCCCTGGGTGGTGAGCTCGACCCCGTAGGCGTCCGCGCCGTGCTCGGCCAGTACCGCGCGCAGCCGGGAGACGTGTCCCTGCAACACCGTCTTGGCGTGGGCGGGCGGCTCGTCCTCCCAGAGGGCGTCGATCAGCTGGCCGACGTGGACGGGCGTGTTGGGCCGCAGCAGCATCATCGCCAGCAGGCTGGAGCGCTTGGCGGGTCCCAGTGCCACGTCGCCGTTCTCCGTCACGACGGCAACGGATCCGAGCAGCCGGAATTCCACCTGACACCTCCATGATCCGCGTCGCCTCGGCAACCGAGGATACGCAGCGGCTCCCGGCGCCACGCCTTCCGGCGGCCCGGGCCGCCGATCGGCGCGTCACCGGTCGATGATCATCGGCGGGGCCCGTGGCGGGGCGCCCGACGGGCGCGGCCCGGCCCGTCGCCGTAAAATTTGACCATGGAAGACCGACCGGTCACTCCCATCGCACCCGAGCTGGTCGTCGAAGCCGACGGCGACACCCAGGTGATGGAGCCGAACAGGTCCTACCGCATCGGGCGCGACCCCCTGAGCGATGTGGTGCTGAGCGATGACCGGGTCTCCTGGCACCACGCGGTCCTGCGGCCCGCCGTCGGCCACTGGATGCTGGAGGACGACGACAGCACCAACGGCACGTACGCCGACGGACGGCGGGTGCGGCTGTCCTCCGTCGGGCCCGGCAGCGTGCTCCGGTTCGGTGACGCGGACGACGGGCCGCGCGCGGTACTGAGCCGACCGGCGGCGGTGCACCCGACGGAGGTCCGTCGTCCGTCGTCCGTCGCGCATCCCGCCGCCACCAGCACCTTCCGCCGGCCGAGTTCCGTACGGCCGCTGCCCTCGGCGGCCCGTACGGTGCGGATCGGCCGCGAACCGGACAACGACCTGGTCGTCGACGAGCTGGTGGTCTCGCGCCGGCACGCCGAGCTGCGGGCAGGGCCCGACGGCTACGAGATCATCGACCTGGGCAGCCACAACGGCACCTACCTCAACGGCCAGCCGGTGGAGCGCGCCCCGGTGATCCCCGGCGACATCGTCGGCATCGGCCACTCCGCCTTCTGTCTCGTCGGCGACGAACTGCAGGAGTTCGTCGACACCGGCGAGGTCTCGCTCGACGTGCAGGACCTGGCCGTACGGATCGACAAGGGCCGGCGGACGCTGCTCGACGGAATCTCCTTCCCCGTGGGCGAGAAGTGCCTGCTCGCCGTGGTCGGACCGAGCGGCGCGGGCAAGTCCACGCTGCTCAACGCACTGACCGGGCAGCGCCCCGCGGACGAGGGCACCGTCCTCTACGACGGCCGTGACCTGTACCGCGACTACGCCGAGCTGCGCCAGCGGATCGGCCTCGTACCGCAGGACGACATCCTGCACTCGCAGCTGACCGTGCGGCGGGCCCTCGCCTACGCGGCCGAACTGCGCTTCCCCGAGGACACCGCCAAAGCGGAGCGGCGGGCGCGGGTCGACGAGGTGATCCGCGAGCTGGGACTCGTCGAGCGGGCCGGCCAGCCCATCCACAGTCTTTCCGGCGGGCAGCGCAAGCGGGTGAGCGTCGCACTGGAACTGCTGACGAAACCGTCCCTGCTCTTCCTCGACGAGCCGACTTCCGGTCTCGACCCGGGCATGGACCGCTCGGTGATGCACATGCTGCGCGGCCTCGCGGACGACGGCCGTACGGTCATCGTGGTCACCCACAGCGTGCTGAGCCTGGACGTCTGCGACCGGCTGCTGGTGCTCGCGCCGGGCGGGAAGATCGCTTACTACGGTCCGCCGGACGACGCGCTGGCGTACTTCGGGTTCGCGCAGTGGCCGGAAGCCTTCGAAGCCTTCGAGAACGACGGGGAGCGCGACTGGTCGGGCCGGTACCGCGCGTCGCCGCTGCACCGGCAGTACATCGCGACGGAGTCGCGGCAGCCGCAGCACATCCCCGGGCCCGCGCGGGTCCCGGTCGCCCCGCCGAAACCGCAGAGCTGGGGCGCGCAGCTGCGCACGCTGGTCCGGCGGTACGCGGCGGCGCTCACGGCCGACCGGACGTTCCTGATCATCATGGTGGCGCTGCCGTTCGTGATGGGGGCGATGGCGCACGCCCTGGCCGGCAGCAAACTCACCCAGGAGACCGCGCTGAACGGGCTGCTGATCCTCTGCGTCGGCGCCGTGCTGACCGGTGCCGCCAACGCCGTGCGCGAGCTGGTCAAGGAGCGGGTGATCTACCAGCGGGAACGGGCGGTCGGGCTGTCCCGGTCCGCGTATCTGATGTCCAAGGTCGTGGTGCTCGGGCTGATCACGGTGGTGCAGGCCGTGGTGCTCACCATGGTGGGCCTGTTCGGCGTGGACCTGAACGCCCCCGGCGGCAAAGGGGTGTTCCTGCCACCGCTCATCGAGATCACCCTCGCCGTGGCGCTGCTGGCCTTCACCGCCATGATGCTGGGCCTGTTCGTGTCCGCGCTCGTGCGGAAGGAGGAGGTCACCATGCCGCTGCTGGTCCTCCTCGCGATCGTGCAGGTCGTGTTCTGCGGTGCGCTGCTGAAGCTGAACGGCGTACCCGGGTTGGAGCAGCTGTCGTGGCTGGTGCCGTCCCGGTGGGCGCTGGGCGCCATGGCGGGAACCGTCGACCTGCACCGGATCGTGCCGCAGGAGCTCACCTCGGACCCGCTGTTCCAGCATTCGGCCGGGGTCTGGCTGCTGAACATGGGCATGTTGGTCCTGCTCTCGGCCGTGCTGGGGTTCCTGGTCGCCAGGCTGCTGCGGCGGCACGAACCCGCGATCATGCGGAAGTAGCGCCCGCCCACCTCGCGCCCACCTCATCCGCACTTCGGCTCGGAGGAGCTGCCCGTGACCGTCGCTCCCGACTTCCTCCCCACCCACGTCGTCCCGCCGGAAGGCCTGATGACCTGGTCGGCACCGGACGCGACGCAGCCGAGTGGGCCGCTGGACCCGCTGCTGCCCGTCCAGGTCGTCGACCGCCGCGGGGACTGGGCGCTGGCGCTGTGCTCCAACGGGTGGTCGGCGTGGGTGGACGGCCGACTGCTGCTGTCGGTCCCGCACGGCCCGCCCGCCGCCGGGCAGCCGTCCGCGCGGACCGCCGACCCCCGGCAGCTGCTGGCCACCGTCGAGGCCGAGGTGGGCCGCTACCGGCGGCTGGTCGACGAACTGGCCGCCGGGCAACTGGACGGCGAGGAGTTCCGGGAGCGCACGCGGGGCATGCGGGTCGGCGTGGTCGTGGACGGCGAGGCGGTCTGGCTCTACGACGCGCGGCACGAGCGGTGGTGTTACTGCGACGGGGTGTCGCTGCAAACGTTCGCGGCCTCGCAGCGGCCGTCGGTCGGGGATGACGCCGAGGGGGCGGCGGCCGGTGTCGACAAGACCCGGTCCGCCGAGGGAACCCCGGGCGCCGGTGCGACCCGTGTCGTCCCACCGCGCGACCTCGACCACCCGCCGACACGGTTCGGTGAGCCCCGGTGAGCAGTCGGGAAGCGTCCCGCGGCCGGGAACCCTCGCCCGACTCCGGGCTGCGCGGACACCGGATCGCGGAGTACCAGCTGGAGGACGAGATCGGCCGGGGCGGCATGGCGGTCGTCTACCGGGCGCGGGACCTGCGGCTCGGCAGAACCGTGGCGGTCAAGGTGCTGGCGCCCGAACTCGCCCGCAACGACAACTTCCGCAAGCGCTTCGCCCACGAGTCGCGGGTGGCGGCGGCCATCGACCATCCGCACATCGTGCCGATCTTCGAGGCGGGCGAGCGGGACGGCGTGCTCTACATCGCCATGCGGTACGTCGAGGGCAGCGACCTGCGGGCGCTGCTGGACCGCGAGGGAACGCTGACCCTCGAGGCCACCTGCCGCGTGGCCCTGCAAGTGGCCTCGGCCCTGGACGCCGCGCACGCGCACGACCTCGTGCACCGGGACGTCAAGCCCGGCAACATCCTGTTGGCCGAGGGGACCGACAGCGACCGTCCCGAGCACGCCTATCTGACCGACTTCGGCCTGACGAAGAAGTCCCTGTCGCTGACCGGCTTCACCAGCGTCGGGCAGTTCGTCGGAACGCTGGACTACGTGGCGCCCGAGCAGATCTCCGGCCGGCCGGTGGACGGCCGATGCGACGTCTACAGCCTGGCCTGTGTCGTCTTCGAGATGCTGACCGGGGCGCCGCCGTTCCGGCGTGACGACGACATGGCGCTGCTCTGGGCGCACCAGTACGATTCGCCGCCCGCCCTGTCCGAGGTGCGCCGCGGTCTGCCGCAGGCGGTCGACGCGGTGCTGGGCAAGGCGCTGGCGAAGGCTCCCGACAACCGGTACGAGACCTGCCGGGGGTTCGTCACGGCGCTGCGGACGGCCGGCCGGAGCGGGCGGCCGGGAACGGCGGGGAGCGCGCCGGCGGAGCATGCCGCCACCCGGGTGAGCGCGGGTCCGGGCACCGGTGCGGACGGGCCCCGGCGGCGGACCGCGGCTCCCCCGCCACCACCGGGCTGGGCAGCGCCGGTGTTCCCGGCGCGGCTGGGCTGACGCTCCGACACCGCAGCCGTTTCGGCCCGGCAGCCGTTTCGGCGCGGGTGGCGTTTCGGCGCGGCTGGGCCGACGTTCAGCGCCCGCCGTCCGGAGGTCGCGCCTCGGCATCCCGTACGTCGTCCCCCGCGTCCCGCACGTCGCCCGGCAGATGGCGCACGTGCCGGGCGAGCAAACTGCCGAGGAAGCCGGTGACCAGCCCCCAGAGCGCCGCCGGCACCACCAGCAGCAGTAGGTGCGGTCGCAGGGACACCTGACCCCCCAGGCCGCCGCCGAGGTCGCCGATGCCGATCAGCGAGAGCCCGTAGCGTGCGGAGATCGGGGTGGTCAGTCCGACGACGAGCAGGGTGACGGCCGTGGCCACGGCCATCTCCACGGCGTGCCGCCAGGCCGGCGTCCGGACCGGGGAACGTACCGCCGCGACGAACGCGGCGGAGAGCAGCGCCACGGCGGCGACGGCCACCAGGAGCCAGGCCCGGCCGTCGTACCGCGCGATCGAACTCATGTCGAGGGTCCGGTCCACGCCCTTGCTGCGGAGCACCTGGTCGAGCACGTGCGGCATGGGCAGCCCGATGGCCTGGTCCACGTGCCCCTCCCACGTTCCGCCCATGCCCAGCCCCAGCGCGATCCAGGCCAGGTTCGGCAGTCCGAGGAGCAGGACGGCGAGGGTCTCCGCCGGATGGCCCTGTGTCAGCAGGGTCACCAGCCCGGCGACCAGCCCGATCGCGACGTAGCCGAGGAGCACCAGCAGCATCGCGAAGGCGGGCGGCCGGACGGAGTTCTGGAAGTGCAGCAGCCGGGAGGGCAGCGGTGCCTTGCGGGAGACGAGGAAGGCGAGCGCGAGCACGGCCAGCACCCAGAGGAGGCCGAAGCCGAGGGTCGGGGGGAGGTCCGCGCGGAACCCGACCCGGGGCGTCACGCCGAGCGCTTCGCCGAGGTCCTGCTCGATGCCGTTGCCCACGGGGAGGGTGAAGGTGTGGCGGGCCACGGCGGCGAGCAGCAGGAGCAGCAGGAGCCAGAGGACGGCGGTACGGGCGACACGGCCGAGCAGCTCCCTGACGTCGGTCACCGCCCGCACCCGCAGCGGCCGCAGGAAGACGGCGGCGGTCACCAACGAGCCGGCCAGCGTCACGGACAGCGGAATGACATCGATGGCGGCGTCCGTCTGGGCGAGAAACCCGGCGTCACCGGAGAGTTCGACCGAGCCGCCGACCGCCATGACGACCACGGCCGCGACCACCCGGGGGAACACACCGCCGGGGAGGTCGCCCGCACCCGCGGCCCACAGGCCGAGCGCGGCCACGACGAGCATGACGGCGGTACCCGCCGCAGCGGTGACGAGTGCCTCTCCCCAGGCCCGGAGGGTGCTGGGAACGGGGCTTCGCGGCTGACTCACGCTGGCTCCTGCCGGGAACGGAGGCTCTGCAGAACTTGCGGGTGACAGTGCACCGGAACACACAATGGACCCGAAAGCGATGATTACTGGGCAAATTTCTCATTGCGGCGGACGATCCGCGCGCTGGAAGAGGGACTCGTGACATCTGCCCCGCCCCCCGACAGCCCCCCGACCGGCCCGCCGTCGGGCCCCCTCGTCACCCCGCGCCCGTCGGACCCGACGCAGGCCATGCCCCAGCAGGAGCCCCCCACCCAATCGGGCCAGGGCGGCACACCGGACGGCCCCGAGGACACGGGCGGCGGAGGCTGGGGCGGCGGAGGCGGCGGTGACGGTCACGGGGGCGACGGGAACGGGGCGCATTCCGGCGGCCCCGGGGACCACCGGCCCTGGTGGCGCTCCGCGCCCCGGGTCGCCCTGATCGGAATCGCCCTGGTCGCGATCGTGGCCCTGGTCGTCCTCCTCACCCGTCCGGACAAGAAGTCCGACGTCACGAGCGGCGGTTCCACCAGCACGGGCAGCGAGGTGCTGCTGCAGCCGGCAGCCGCCGCGGGCCCCGACCCGTTCACCCGCTCCACGGCGAAGGACTCCTCCGAGCCGGCCTCCGCGAGCCCGCAGCCCAGCCTGCTCTCCGGCGGCGCGGACGGCAGCACCGCGCAGGGCTCGGCGGCCGGCCTGTACGGCGGCACGTTCAACACATCGAGCTGCGACGTCGAACGGCAGATCGACTTCCTGACGAGCGACTCGGCGAAGGCCCGGGCCTTCGCCGACGTGGAAGACATCGAGCCCGCCGAAATCCCCGCCTACCTACGCTCCCTGACGCCCGTACAGCTCCGCACGGACACCAGCGTCACCAATCACGGTTTCAAGGCCGGCAAGGCCACCGCCTTCCCGTCGGTGCTGCAGGCCGGCACCGCCGTCCTGGTCGGCGACCACGGCGAGCCGCGCGTGCGCTGCGCCTGCGGCAACCCGCTCCAGCCCCCGACGTCGGCCCCGCAGAACGCGAAGACGACCGGCCAGGCCTGGCCGTCCTACAACGCGTCGCAGGTGGTGAGCGTGGAGGACGCGTCGGACACGGTGGACGTCTTCGTCCTCTACGACGCGCAGAAGGAGGAGTGGTTCAACCGCCCGAGGGGCGACACCGGCGCCACGGACTCCCTGACGAAGCGCCCCACCAGCGTCCCCACCACGCACTCCCCCACCCCGTCGTCGCAGCCCTCGACCACCCACTCCACGTCCCCGACCCCGTCCACCTCGAAGCCGACGACGACCACCCCACCCACGACAACACCCCCGACCCCGACCACCACGCCCCCGACCACCTCGGCACCGCCCCCCGAGCCCCCGGCGTCCTGAGGCGGCGCCCATCGTCTTCGCCTACGGGTGTCCCGCGGACCCTGTACGAGGTGACGTTCGGTTTCTCGAAGACCTCCCTGTCCACCACCGTCAACTCGCCGGAGACCTACAGCAGGTCCAAGACCAGGGCGCTGCCGGTGCCGATCGCACCGCCTCCGCCCAGCGGCACCTGCTCCAGCGCAGGCAGCGGGGCAACCGGTGATCCGCCGAATACCGGTAGCTCCACCGCCACTCACTGACTAACCGTCGAAAGGCAGAAAGCGGACCAGGGGAACTCACACCGCCACGAGTCGGACCCGCTCGCCGCACAGCTTGGCCATGTCATCGATATCGGAGGTCAGCATGACCACGGGGCGGTGCTGTCGCAGCGCGGCCTCGGCGACGGCCGCATCGATCGCGTACTTGTGTCCGTGCAACCCGGCATGCATCAACAGCTTCGAGGCCGCCCTCGCCTTCTCGTCGCCGACCGGGACGACCCGGAGCCCGGAGAGCACCCAGTTCAAGCGGGACTTGTTCGTACGGGCGTGGACGGCTTCGATGATGGTGAGCGCACTGATCACGACCTCCATGCCGCGCGAGCGCGCCTCAGCGATCAGAGCCACCACCTGCTCGTCGTCAGCGAACAGCTTCGAGAGTCCCTCACTGTCGAGGACCAGCGTCCCTTCGTGACTCAGCCTGCGGCGGGCCACTCGGCCTCCTCGGCAAACACCTCGTCGAAGACCTGCCGCGCCCGCTGACGAGCCGGCTCGGAGACCGGTCCCTTGCGGCTCTCGTAGTCCGCCAGGTACTCGTCCAAGACCCGCCCGCGCAGCTCACGCTCGACCGCATCAGCGATGAACGCGGAGAACTCCCGTTTCCCCACCCGCGCCCGAATCGCCTCCGCAGTGCCCTCCGGCAGCGACAGACTCACCCGCGTCGCCGGGCCTGCCCCGATGCTGTACGTCGTCTCAGACATGCCTCCGATTGAGTCAAACGAGTAGGAAAAGCGCCACGGATCGAATCCGCACGGGCCCCGGAGTCGTGAAGAAGTCGTGCGGATGGAGCCCCACCCGCCCGCCTGTCGCATCGGGAGATCGCTGCCCGAAACACCGCACGGGCTCCTCATCCCATCCCAGCACGATCCCAGCACGGGAAAAAACCAAGGGCCCGACCCCGAAGAGTCGGACCCTCTCCGACCTGCATGTTTGCCAGATCAGCGACGTGGTGATGAATCAGCCGCTACACATTGAAGCGGAACTCGACCACGTCGCCGTCCTGCATCACGTAGTCCTTGCCCTCCATGCGGGCCTTGCCCTTCGCGCGGGCTTCGGGGATGGAGCCGCAGGCGACGAGGTCGTCGTAGGAGACGATCTCGGCCTTGATGAAGCCGCGCTGGAAGTCGGTGTGGATCACGCCGGCCGCCTCGGGGGCCGTGGCGCCCTTCTTGATGGTCCAGGCGCGGGTTTCCTTGGGGCCTGCCGTGAGGTAGGTCTGCAGGCCGAGGGTGGCGAAGCCGACGCGGCCGAGGACGGCCATGCCGGGCTCTTCCTGGCCCATGGACTGCAGGAGTTCCAGGGCCTCCTCGTCGTCGAGCTCGATCAGCTCGGCCTCGATCTTGGCGTTGAGGAAGATCGCCTCGGCGGGGGCGACGAGGGCGCGCTGCTCGTTCTTGAAGTCCTCGTCGGTCAGCTCGTCCTCGTCCACGTTGAAGACGTAGAGGAAGGGCTTGACGGTGAGCAGGTGCAACTCGTGCAGGAGGCGGCCCTGCTCGGTGCCGGCGTGGATGCCGGCGGCGTACAGGGTGCGGCCCTCTTCGAGGATCTTCTGGGCGTCCAGGACCGCGGCCAGGACGGCGGCCTTCTCCTTCTGGAGGCGGGCCTCCTTGGTGAGGCGCGGGACGGCCTTCTCGACGGACTGCATGTCCGCGAGGATCAGCTCGGTGTTGATGGTCTCGATGTCGTCCTTGGGCGAGACCTTGCCGTCCACGTGGACGACGTTCTCGTCCTTGAAGGCCCGGATGACCTGGCAGATCGCATCCGACTCGCGGATGTTCGCCAGGAACTTGTTGCCCAGGCCCTCACCCTCGCTCGCGCCGCGCACGATGCCCGCGATGTCGACGAAGTCGACCGTGGCGGGGAGCAGCTTCTGCGAGCCGAAGATCTTGGCGAGCTGGGCGAGACGCGGGTCGGGGACGCCGACGACACCCACGTTCGGCTCGATGGTGGCGAACGGGTAGTTGGCCGCCAGCACGTCGTTCTTGGTCAGGGCGTTGAAAAGGGTCGACTTGCCGACATTCGGCAGACCGACGATTCCGATCGTGAGCGACACGTGGCGACTTCCCGTAACGAGAGGAGCGAGGGGGTGGAGCGGTCCAGGCAGACCGATCCACCAGTCTACGGGGCTCGCGCGGGCCCGACCCGTCGCCGTCGAGCAGAAGGCCAAGGAGGGGGCAAAGGCGTGTCCTGGCAGGGTATGACCCGGGTCGTCCGCCTACTTTGAGTGGGTGGAGCAACACAGCGCGCGCACAGGAACCAGGAACGGCACCGAGAACGACTCCGGGGACAGCGTCGAGGACGCCACCGGCGGCGGGCCCCGGCTGCCCAGGCCCGCCCGCCCCACCGGCACGGTAGGAGGCTCGGTGAGCTACCGCTCGGCGCAGCGCGGTCCGCTGGGCGCGCTCGCACCCGCGATCACGGCGCTCGCCAGGGTCGTCAGGCTCCCTCAGGTCCAGCCCAAGCTCACCGGGCTGGGGACGGGGGTGCTGACCGTCGTCGTCACGCTGGCGGGCGGCGGGCTGGACGCCCTGCTGTTCGACGGGCCCGGTGTCCTGTTCGGGCTGCTGTTCGTCGCGGTGTGCGTCACGTCGGCCCTGTACGTGCGGCCGTACGACCTGGTGGCGGCGCCGATCGCCGCCCCCATCGCGTTCGCCACCGCCATCGCGCTGACCGGCGACGACAACGGTGGCGGCTTCGTCGGACACCTGCTCGGCATCTTCACCGGTCTGGCCCTGCTCACCGGCTGGCTCTACACCGGCACGCTGCTGGCGGCCACGATCGTCGGCGTCAGAGCTTTGCAGCGCTCATGGCGGCGCCGACGATCCCGGCGTTGTTCTGCAGAGCGGCGGGGACGATCTCGGCGCTGATCCCCTCGATCAGCGGCAGGAACTTCTCCGCCTTGCGGCTCACTCCGCCGCCGATCACGAACAGCTCGGGCGAGAACAGCATCTCGACGTGGGCGAGGTACTTCGTCAGCCGGTGCGCCCAGTGCTCCCAGCTGAGGTCGTCGTCCTCGCGGGCCCTTGACCGACGCGCGCTTCTCCGCGTCATGGCCGTGCAGCTCCAGATGGCCCAGCTCGGTGTTGGGCAGCAGCTGGCCGTCGACGAAGACCGCGCTGCCGATGCCGGTGCCGAGCGTCAGCATGATCACCGTTCCGCCGCGGCCCCGGCCCGCGCCGTAGGTCATCTCGGCGACGCCGGCCGCGTCCGCGTCGTTCAGGATGGCCACCGGCATGCCCAGCCGCTCCGAGATCATGGCGCGGGCGTCCTTGCCGATCCAGTGGGAGTCGACGTTGGCCGCCGTCCGGGTCACCCCGTCCACCACGACCCCGGGGAAGGTCACCCCGACCGGCCCCGACCAGCTGAAATGCTCCACGACCTGCTGAACGCCGTCGAGCACGGCGTCCGGGGTGGCCGGGTGCGGGGTGGAGACCTTGCAGCGCACTTCCGTCAGATCGCCACGCTCCAGGTCGACCGGAGCGCCCTTGATGCCTGTCCCGCCGATGTCAACGCCGAACACGTTCATGACCTCCACGCTAAGCGTGAACCGTTCGGTTCACCCCCTGGCAGATGCCCCGGGGGCGGTCTCCGCACGCAGGTCGCGCCGCAATTCCTTCGGCAGCGAGAACACGATGCTCTCCTCCGCCGACCGGAGGATCTCCACATCGGCGAAGCCGCGCTCGGCCAGCCAGTCCAGCACGCCCTCGACGAGGATCTCCGGGACGGAGGCGCCCGAGGTCACGCCGACCGTGGTCACGCCCTCCAGCCACGCCTCGTCGCACTCGTCGGCGAAGTCCACCAGGTACGAGGCCCTGGAGCCGGCCTGCAGGGCGACCTCGACCAGCCGGACGGAGTTCGACGAGTTCTTCGATCCGACCACGATGACCAGTTCCGCCTCCGCGCCGATCTGCTTCACCGCGACCTGGCGGTTCTGCGTGGCGTAGCAGATGTCGTCACTCGGCGGGCTGATCAGCGCGGGGAAGCGCTCCTTGAGGGCGTCGACGGTCTCCATCGTCTCGTCGACGGAGAGCGTGGTCTGGGAGAGCCAGACGACCTTGCTCTCGTCGCGGACCTCGACGTTCGCCACGTCGGCGGGGCCGTCGACCAGCGTCATGCGCTCCGGGGCCTCGCCCATGGTGCCGACGACCTCTTCGTGGCCCTCGTGGCCGATCAGCAGGATGTCGTAGTCCTCATTCGCGAACCGGACGGCTTCCTTGTGCACCTTGGTGACCAGCGGGCACGTCGCGTCGATCGAGGCCAGGCTGCGCTGGGCCGCCTCCTCGTGGACGACCGGGGCGACGCCGTGGGCCGAGAAGATCACGATGGCGTTCTCGGGCACCTCCTCCGTCTCGTCGACGAAGATCGCGCCCTTCTTCTGCAGGGTCTGCACGACGTATTTGTTGTGCACGATCTCTTTGCGGACGTAGATCGGCGCCCCGTACTGCTCCAGTGCCTTCTCGACGGTGATCACGGCGCGGTCGACGCCCGCGCAGTATCCGCGGGGGGCTGCGAGCAGGACGCGTCGGGCAGTCGTAGCAGTCATGTCAGCCATGGTACGGGGCGTGCGGGTGCTTCGAAGAAGGCTGCCCGGAGACTGCCCGGAGACCGCCGGGAGTCTGCCCGAGGGCTGTTCGGCCGCGCTCCGCTCGTGGGCGCGGCACGGTTCGCGCAAGCTGGGCGCATGAGCGCACCGACCCCCGCTCCGTCGCCTCCCGCTCCCCCGCCCGGCACGGCCCACGCCGACGACGGCACCCTGCGGCGCAGCCTCGGCCTGCGCGACCTCGTGGTCTACGGGCTGCTGTTCATCGCCCCGATGGCGCCCGTCGGCGTGTTCGGCACGCTGGACGCCCGGTCGCACGGGGCGGTAGCGCTGGTCTACGTGTTCGCGACGGCCGCGATGGCGTTCACCGCGTTCAGCTACGCGCAGATGGTGCGGGTCGTTCCGCAGGCCGGCTCGGTCTTCGCCTACGCGCGGGCCGGGCTCGGCGAGGGTCCCGGCTTCATCGCCGGCTGGATGGCGATGCTCGACTACCTGCTCATCCCCGCCGTGGCCTACCTCTTCTCCGGGATCGCGCTGCACGCGCTGGTGCCGTCGGTGTCGCAGTGGGTGTGGACGACGATCGCGGTCGTGGTGACGACCGGCCTCAACCTGTGGGGGGTGCGGGCCGCGGCGACGGTCGGCTTCCTGGTGCTCGCGCTGGAGATCGTGGTGCTGCTGGTCTTCGTGGTGTCCGCGGCCGTGGTGCTCGGCGCGGACGGGGCGCAGCGCGGCTGGGCCTCGCCCTTCACCGGCCAGGGCGCGTTCTCGCTGGGGGCGGTGCTGGGCGCGGTGTCCGTCGCGGTGCTGTCCTATCTGGGGTTCGACGCCATCGCGTCCTTCGCCGAGGAGGCGGTGGGCGGGTCGGCGAAGGTCGCGCGGGCCGTCCTGTTCTGCCTCGTGATGGCGGGTGTGCTGTTCATCGCGCAGACGTATCTGGCGGCGCTGCTCGCCCCGATGTCCGCCGCCGAACTGGCCGCGGATCCGGCCGGGCAGGGCTCCGCCTTCTACGACACGGTGGATTCCGCCGTCGGCGGCTGGCTGCACGACCTCGTCGCCGTCAGCAAGGCCGTCGGCGCCGCCTTCGCCGCGCTCGCCGGGCAGGCCGCGGCGGGCCGGCTGCTCTTCGCGATGGCCCGCGACCGGCGGTTGCCGGGGCCGCTGGCCAGGGTCGACCCGGGCAGCGGGGTGCCCCGGCGGGCGCTGCTGATCGCGGCGGTCGTCACGCTGGTCGCGGCGGTCTGGGCGGCCCGCCGCGACGACGGCCTGGACCGGCTGGTCTCCGTGGTCGACATCGGCGCGCTCACCGCGTTCTCGCTGCTGCACCTGTCGGTCGTCGGCTGGTTCGCCGTCCGCCGTCGGGAGGGGCCGCCGAACGTGCTGCGGCACATCGTCGTACCGCTGCTGGGGCTCGCGATCACCGTCGCCGTCATCGTCGAGGCCGCGGGCTCCGCGCAGGTCGTCGGCGCCGTCTGGCTGGCCGCCGGGCTGATCGTGCTCGCCGCCCAGTTCTCCCGGCGGCGGAGCACGGGGCCGTAGCCGGAGGCGGGGCCGTGGCCCGGATACGTGCGGCCGGAAGGCGATCCCGCTGTCGGTGGTGGCCGATACGCTCGGCACATGGCTCTGAGTACGTCGGCGGATACGCCGATCCCCGTCGGCGAGGTGTCACGGCTGATCGGCGGCTGGGTGGACCGGCTCGGCGCCGTCTGGGTGGAGGGGCAGATCACCCAGCTGTCGCGGCGCCCGGGAGCGGGCGTCGTGTTCCTGACACTGCGCGACCCGTCGCACGACGTGTCGATCTCGGTGACGTGCTTCCGGGCCGTGTTCGACCAGATCGCCGACGTGGTCGGGGAGGGCGCCCGCGTCGTGCTGTTCGCCAAGCCCGAGTGGTACGGGCCGCGCGGGCAGCTGTCGCTGCGCGCGACGGAGATCCGGCCGGTCGGCGTCGGTGAGCTGCTGGCCAGGCTGGAGCAGTTGAAGAGGTCGCTGGCGGCGGAGGGCCTGTTCGCGCTGGACCGCAAGCGCCCGCTGCCGTTCCTCCCGCAGTGCATCGGGCTGGTGACCGGCCGCGCCTCTGCGGCCGAGCGCGATGTGCTGGAGAACGCGCGACTGCGCTGGCCCGCCGTCTGCTTCGAGGTGCGCAACGTGCCGGTGCAGGGCGCGCAGGCGGTGCCCCGGGTGGTGGAGGCGGTGCGCGAGCTGGACGCGCGCCCCGAGGTGGACGTGATCATCATCGCGCGCGGCGGCGGCAGCGTGGAGGACCTGCTGCCGTTCTCCGACGAGCAGCTGGTACGGGCGGTGGCCGCGTGCACCACCCCGGTCGTGTCCGCGATCGGGCACGAGCCCGACTCGCCGCTGCTGGACCTGGTGGCGGACCTGCGCGCCTCGACCCCGACGGACGCGGCGAAGCGGGTGGTGCCGGACGTGGGCGAGGAGCTGACCCGGGTCGAGCACCTGGGGCAGCGGGCACTGCGGGTGGTGACCGGCCTGCTCGACCGTGAGCAGCGCGGCCTGGACGCGGCGCTCAGCCGGCCGTCGATGGCCCGGCCGCACACGATGGTCGAGCAGCGCGAGGAGCAGGTCGACGCGCTGCTGGAGCGCAGCCGCCGGACGCTGCGGCATCTGCTGGACCGGGCGGACGGCGAGTTGGAGCACACCCGGGCGCGGGTGGTGGCGCTCTCCCCCGCCGCGACCCTGCAGCGCGGGTACGCGGTCCTGCAGCGCGAGGACGGCTCCGTGGTGCGCGGCCCCGACGAGGTGGCGGCGGACGAGGAGTTGCGGGCCCGGGTCGCCGGAGGTGCGTTCCGGGTGAAGGTCGCCGGTCCTGTCGTACCTCCCGCCTAGGCTGGGCGCATGGCAGAACAGGACACGCTGGGATACGAGCAGGCACGGGACGAGCTCGTGGACGTCGTGCGGCGGCTGGAGGCCGGCGGCTCGACGCTGGAGGAGTCGCTGGCGCTCTGGGAGCGCGGCGAGGAGCTCGCGCGGGTGTGCCGGCGGTGGCTGGAGGGCGCCCGGGCTCGGCTGGACGCCGCGCTGGCCGAGGAGCCGGACGAGGAGACCGCCGCCGAGTAGCGGCACGACCTGACGGTGGGTCGAGAGTCGGTGGATCGCGCCCCGGTGTGACGAGCGTCACGCTCGGCCCAGGAATGGTTGAACTTTCACACAGGTTGATGAGAGTGTTCGCGACGTGCCCGATCGGCGCAAATGCCACGATTCCTTAAGAGGTTCCCATGACTCTCGTACTCGACACCGCCGCCCAGGACCTGCTCTTCCGTGAGGCCCGCACGGCCAACACCTTCACCGACGAGCCCGTGACCGACGAGCAGATCCAGGCGATCTACGACCTCGTCAAGTACGCGCCGACCGCGTTCAACCAGCAGCCGCTGCGTATCGTCCTGGTGCGTTCCGCCGAGGGCCGCGAGCGCCTCGTGCAGCACATGGCCGAGGGCAACCGGCCGAAGACCGCCGCCGCCCCGCTGGTCGCGATCCTCGCCGCGGACAACGAGTTCCACGAGGAGCTGCCGACGCAGTTCCCGCACTTCCCGCAGGCGAAGGACGTCTTCTTCTCCGAGCGCGCCGTGCGCGAGCAGGCCGCCGCCCTCAACGGGTCGCTGCAGGCCGGCTACTTCATCCTCGGCATCCGCGCCGCCGGCCTGGCCGCCGGCCCGATGACCGGCTTCGACGCCGCGGGCATCGACAAGGAGTTCTTCCCGGAGGGCGACCACTCGGTCCTCGCCGTCGTGAACATCGGCAAGCCCGGCACCGACTCCTGGTTCCCGACCCGCAGCCCCCGCCTGGCCTACGACGAGGTCGTCACGACCGTCTGATCCGCCCCGCACACTCCCGAACGCCGGGCGCCCGTCACGGGCCGCCCGGCGTTCGTGCGTCGGAACGCCGTTCGGGGATGCCCGGAAAGCTTCAGGACGCCTTGAGCGCGGCCGCCAGTTCGGCGAGCTGCTCGTCGGGGGCGGTGCCGGTGATCATCGTGGTGACGCCCTTCTCCACCCGCACCAGCGCGTTGTACTTCGGGCCCTTGTACCGGTCCCACGGCACGCCGGCGACGCTGACCGTACGGTTGCCGTCCCGCACCGCGCGCTTGCTCTTCGCGGCGATGAACTTCGCCGACGGACCGTTGCCCTGCTCGACGGCCGCGTACTCGTCCTGCGGATCGACGAAGCCCAGGTGCCACTCGATGGCCTTGGCGTCCTTGGCGTCGTACGCGACGGTCGTCGCGCGCCAGTCCTTGCCGAGCCCCTCGGGCGCGGCCACCGGGAAGGGCGCGTCGCGCCGCGCCTGGCTCAGTTCGGTCTGGAAGCCGATGGGCTTGACCGGGTCCGCGTTGGTGTCGTGCGGGATGAACACGTAGATGACCGCGACGACGACGCCGAGCACCGCCATCGACAGCAGCAGGTCCCGCAGAGTCTGATTGCCACGCTTGTTTGCCACGCTCCTATGGTCCCCCATGCCGGTGACCGCTCCGGCCCGGGGGTGGGCCGGGCACGCCGCTCATGTGACGGGCGCCCTGCTCATCCTCGCGACGAACCGATAAGGTCACAGCACCCTCTTTTCCGGCCGTCCTCGTACAGAAAGGTGCGCTGTGATGACCGAACAGCATTTGCCGCCCCAGCTCGAAGTGAGTCCCGAGGCTCCCGATCGCAACCTTGCCCTGGAACTCGTCCGGGTGACCGAGGCCGCAGCCATGGCCGCCGGTCGCTGGGTCGGCCGTGGTGACAAGAACGGCGCGGACGGCGCCGCGGTGAAGGCGATGCGCACGCTCGTCTCCACCGTCTCGATGAACGGCGTCGTCGTCATCGGCGAGGGCGAGAAGGACGACGCCCCCATGCTCTACAACGGCGAGCGGATCGGTGACGGCACCGGTGCCGAGTGCGACGTCGCCGTGGACCCCGTCGACGGGACGACGCTCACCGCCAAGGGCATGTCCAACGCGGTGGCCGTGCTCGCCGTGGCCGACCGCGGCACGATGTACGACCCGTCGGCCGTCTTCTACATGGAGAAGCTGGTCACCGGCCCCGAGGCCGCCGACTACGTCGACATCATGGCGCCCGCGTCGGTGAACATCCGCCGGGTCGCCAAGGCCAAGCACAGCGCGCCCGAGGACGTCACCGTCATGGTCCTCGACCGGCCGCGACACGACGGGCTGGTCAAGGAGATCCGGGAGACCGGCGCGCGGATCAAATTCATCGCCGACGGCGATGTCGCGGGCGCCATCATGGCCGTGCGCGACGGCACCGGCGTGGACATGCTGATGGGCATCGGCGGCACGCCGGAAGGCATCATCGCCGCCTGCGCGATCAAGTGCCTCGGCGGCACGATCCAGGGCCGACTGTGGCCGAAGGACGACGCCGAGCGCCAGCGGGCGATCGACGCGGGTCACGACCTGGACCGGGTGCTGCACACCAACGACCTGGTCAGCGGCGACAACGTGTTCTTCGTGGCGACCGGCATCACGGACGGCGAACTGCTCCAGGGCGTCCGCTACCGCGCCGAGACCGCCACCACCGAGTCACTGGTGGTGCGCTCCAAGTCCGGCACGATCCGGCAGATCTCCTCCACGCACCGGCTGTCGAAGCTGCGCGCGTACAGCGCGATCGACTTCGACCGCGCGCGCTGAGGCCGGCACCGAACACCCCTGATTCGCCACCGAGCGCCCTGGGCAGGCGTGAAGGCGGCTGAGCAGGCGAACGGGCCGGGCCCGCCGACTGACGCGGCGGACCCGGCCCATTCGTATGCTCAGCCGGCAGCGGCGATCCGGTCCGTCCGCGGCAGCTCCGCCTCGCGGCGGCGCCTGCGGGCGAGCACGACCCGGCGTTCGGCGGCGGTCAGACCGCCCCACACGCCGTACGGTTCGGGCTGCCGCAGTGCGTGCTCCCGGCATTCCAGCATCACCGGGCAGCGGGCGCACACCCGCTTCGCGTTCTCCTCACGGGACAGCCGCGCCGCTGTCGGCTCTTTGGACGGGGCGAAGAACAATCCCGCCTCGTCACTGCGGCACGCCGCCTCCGAGTGCCATGGGCCTGCCAGATCCCGTGGGTGACTCGGCGGGAGGGCAGTGTCCTTGACGGGCTCGATCGGTTGAAGCACGGGATACTCCTGACGACGGCTCGGCGTTTGTCACCCTTGCCCGTCACCGCGGGTGAGCTCCACGCGTGCTGTTCCAGGGGGTCGCAACGGGGAGGAACCAGGCGAGTGACGTGGTCGAAGCCCTACCCGCTGTGCGCGTGTTCATGCGGACCGTGTTCGCCGCCAGGCGCTCTCAGTCGAACATTCGTGCTACTTAAGCGCGCATTGGCGATCGTCCGATCCGGACCACCGAGCAACAGCCCTGATGAACACTGGGCGATGGCCAAAACCAGACGGCGCGCGCTGGGCGTAAACCCGCACCATGCATGGCGTGAACGCGCGGCATGAAGCAGGAGTGGGACAGCCCCATCCCTACCCGTCGATGCGCTTGTTGATCCATTCCTTGAGGCGCTTGCCGCGCTTCGCCTTCGCTTCGACGCCGCCGAAGATCGCGGTCCCGGTGACGATGACGACGGGCGCGTTGGGATCCGGCGCCTCGTACGTCCTGACCTCGAAGCCGCCGAAAATCCCCGTACCACTGCCACGCAGAGTGACGTTCTCCGGGACGCGTACTTCGACGCCTCCGAAGATCGCGGTGGCGTTGATGACGATCTGCTGGTGCTGGAAAACGGCCTCGGTCAGATCGATCTCGACGCCGCCGAAGCAGGCGAAGGCGTTGGTGCGCCGACCGACGAGCCAGCGGCCCTTTCGGGCGGAGCCGCCGAAAACCGCCACGAGATTCTCGGCCACGACGGGCAGCGAGGGGTCGGCCAACGGCGCGAGCGGCCGCGGCCCGCTCTCGCGGGTGGCGGGCAGGTCACGCACCAGCGGTTCCAGCTCGCCCAGCGTCTTGGCGGCGTAGACGTGGTCGAGGCGTTCCGAGTGCTCCTCCGCGCTCAACCGGCCTTCGGCCAGCGCGTCGCGGAGGATGTCGGAAATGCGGTCACGGTCGGCATCGGACGCGCGCAGCTCCGCTTCGGTGGTCGGCTTGCTCATCGGCACCGGCTGCTGCGACTTCTTCTGGAGCTGCGATTCATCCACCCGCCTACCGTACACAAACGCGATAGATCGCGACTAGTGCCGGTGAGCCCTACCTCACAGCATTCCGGCCGTCCGCGGGCTCTAGGGTGGACGGGGTCGCCAACGCAGTCGAGTGAGGAACCCCCATGCCCGAGTTCTCCTATACGGACCTCCTCCCCCTCGGTGAGGACACGACGCCGTACCGGCTGATCACCTCCGAGGGTGTGAGCACCTTCGAGGCCGACGGGCGCACCTTCCTCAAGGTCGAGCCGGAGGCCCTGCGCACGCTCGCCGCCGAGGCGATGCACGACATCTCGCACTACCTGCGGCCGGCCCACCTCGCCCAGCTGCGGCGGATCCTCGACGACCCCGAGGCGTCGCCCAACGACCGCTTCGTCGCGCTGGACCTGCTGAAGAACGCGAACATCGCCGCGGCCGGCGTGCTGCCGATGTGCCAGGACACCGGCACCGCGATCGTGATGGGCAAGCGCGGCCAGAACGTGCTGACCTCCGGCGGTGACGAGGCGGCGCTGTCGCACGGCGTCTACGACGCGTACACCAAGCTCAACCTGCGGTACTCGCAGATGGCCCCGCTGACGATGTGGGACGAGAAGAACACCGGCTCGAACCTGCCGGCCCAGATCGAGCTGTACGCGACCGACGGCGGCGCGTACAAGTTCCTGTTCATGGCCAAGGGCGGCGGCAGCGCCAACAAGTCGTTCCTCTACCAGGAGACGAAGGCGGTCCTCAACGAGACCTCCATGATGAAGTTCCTGGAGGAGAAGATCCGCGCCCTGGGCACCGCGGCCTGCCCGCCGTACCACCTGGCGATCGTGGTCGGCGGCACCAGCGCGGAGTTCGCGCTGAAGACCGCCAAGTACGCCTCGGCGCACTACCTGGACGAGCTGCCGGGCGAGGGCTCGCCGGACGGGCACGGCTTCCGCGACCAGGGCCTGGAGGAGAAGGTCTTCGAGCTCACGCAGAAGATCGGCATCGGCGCGCAGTTCGGCGGCAAGTACTTCTGCCACGACGTGCGCGTGGTGCGGCTGCCCCGGCACGGCGCGTCGCTGCCCGTCGCCATCGCGGTCTCCTGCTCGGCCGACCGGCAGGCCGTTGCGAAGATCACCGCCGAGGGCGTCTTCCTGGAGCAGTTGGAGACCGACCCGGCGCGCTTCCTGCCGGAGACCACGGACGAGCACCTGGACGACGACGTGGTGCGCGTCGACCTCAACCGGCCGATGGCGGAGATCCGCGCCGAGCTGTCGAAGTACCCGGTCAAGACCCGGCTGTCGCTGTCCGGCACGCTCGTCGTGGCCCGCGACATCGCGCACGCCAAGATCAAGGAGCGGCTGGACGCGGGCGAGTCCATGCCGCAGTACCTGCACGACCACCCGGTCTACTACGCGGGCCCGGCCAAGACCCCCGAGGGCTTCGCCTCCGGCTCGTTCGGCCCCACCACGGCGGGCCGGATGGACGCGTACGTGGAGCAGTTCCAGGCGGCCGGCGGCTCGTTCGTCATGCTCGCCAAGGGCAACCGCTCGCAGCAGGTGACGGACGCGTGCAAGGCGCACGGCGGCTTCTACCTCGGCTCCATCGGTGGCCCGGCCGCCCGGCTCGCGCAGGACTGCATCAAGAAGGTCGACGTCCTGGAGTACGCGGAACTGGGCATGGAAGCGGTCTGGAAGATCGAGGTCGAGGACTTCCCCGCGTTCATCGTCGTCGACGACAAGGGCAACGACTTCTTCACCGACCCGTCGGGCCCAGTGCTCTCGATCGGCCGCCGGGGCTGAACCTCCCGTAGGACCTCGGACGGGCCCCGCCGCTCCATCGGCGGGGCCCGTCCTTCTCGGGGCGAGCTCCGGGCTGGCTCCGGAAGCTCCGGGCTAACTCCGGACGAGCTCCGGGCTAGCTCCGGGCGGGTGGCTACGCGAAGCGCTGGCTCGCGGAGCCGTCGCAGGCCGCCAGTCTCAGCGGCGCGCTCGCGGCGCTCTGGGCCACGCACAGCCCGTCGGCCGCCACCGGGCGGATCGTGCCCCCGGTCGTGGTGAACCGCTGGTTGGCGCCACCGTGGCAGTCCCACAGGATGAGGCTGGTCCCCGCGCTGTACTTCGAGCCCGGCACGTCCATGCACCGGTCCTGGCTGAGCGCGCTGTGCAGCGACTGGTACGCGGTGTCGTAGCCGAACGACTGGTTGCGGCCGCCGTGGCAGCTCCAGCCGAGCAGCGCGGTGCCGTTCCGCGTCGAGCCGCCGTCGGCGTCCACGCACTGGCCGGTGGCCGCGTTGGTCAGCGGCTTGAGCACGTCGTCCCAGGCGCCCTGGCGCAGCACCGGGGTGCCGGTGCTCGCCGGGTCGGCACAACCGGCTTCCTGGTAGCCCGAGTTGTAGAGCTGGGTCAGGCACGACGCGAAGGCGGCGTGGCCGCGGGCGTTGGGGTGGAAGGACTGGCGCACGGAGTTGGCGTCGGGCGGGAACGGGTTGCCGAGGTTCACGACCAGGCCGCGCGCCCACGTGTTGTCCGTGCAGGCCTCGTGCCCGTGGAAGAGCCGGGAGTTGTCGAGGTACGTCGCCCCGGCGTCCGCTGCGGCCTGGCGCATGCCGCGTTCGAAGGCGGGCACGGCGGAGTTGCGGCCCCAGGCGAGGTCCGCGTCGTATCCGGTGCAGCCGCCCGGGATCTTGCCGGGGAAGCTCGGGTTGTCGTAGATGTCGGGGCTCATCGGGCTGGGGTAGCCCATCACCACGAGCCGGTAGTCGGTGTCCGCGTAGCCGGCGTCGCGCATGACCGTCCGCAGGTCCCACACGGTGCCCTCGACCTTGGGCACCAGCGCGTCGACGCGGGCCTGCCAGCCGGGCTGGTACTTGGAGTCGCAGCTGCCCTGCAGCAGGAACCAGCGCTCCACGCAGTCGGTGATGACCGGTCCGAACTGCAGGTCGTCGTTGGCTCCCGCGACCAGCAGCACCATCTTGATCTTCGTGTTGCGGGCCTTGACGGCGAGGCTGTCGCTCTGCACCAGCTCGTCCGCGTACTGCTTGCTGCCGCCGATCCTGATGTTGCCGGTGTAGGCGCCCGAGCAGGCGACGTTGTACGTCTCGTCGGCCGGGATGCCGGTGCGGTGGATCGCGGCCTGCGGTGAGCGGTGGCACCAGTTCGTGGGGCCGTCGGTGCCCGCTTCGTAGCTGCCGACACCCTCCCCGGCGATCTCGCTGTCCCCCAGCGAGATCAGTCCGGTCTTCCGGTCGGCCATCGGCCGGATCGCCGGGTCCCCGTAGAGGGCCGTGGCCTCCGCGGCACGGATCTGCTCCAGGTCGGCGGAGAGCGGCTTGACGGTGCTCTGCGGGGCGGCGGACGCGGTGGTGGTCAGACCGGCACCACCCGCTAAGACGGTCGCCAGAACGGCCAGCACGGTCCCAGCCGTACGACACCGTCTCTTCTTCGACATGCGCATACGTCGCTCCTCCCACAGGAATGAAACGGGCTACGGCACTGTCCTACTGATGGGTATTACTTGGAAGTAGTACGACCATGGGAATGTCGTCGAGACGTTGCCGAGGAAAGGAATTCAGCCATGTCGGAGGCCAAGTCCGGGGCCGGGTCCGAAATCGCGCCCGCGGCCGGTTCCGGGGAACCGTCGAACGGCCGGTCCTTCCGGATCGAACACGATTCGATGGGCGAGGTACGGGTGCCCGCGGACGCGAAGTGGCGGGCCCAGACCCAGCGGGCCGTGGAGAACTTCCCGATCTCCGGCCGGCCGATCGAGCGTGCGCACATCGAGGCGCTGGCCCGGATCAAGGCGGCCGCGGCGAAGGTGAACGCCGGCCTCGGCGTCCTGGACCAGGACATCGCGGACGCGGTCCAGGAGGCCGCCGCCGAGGTCGTGGACGGCCGCTGGGACGACCACTTCCCCGTCGACGTCTTCCAGACCGGCTCCGGCACGTCCTCCAACATGAACGCCAACGAGGTCATCGCGACCCTGGCCACCGAGCGGCTGGGCCGCGCCGTGCACCCGAACGACCACGTCAACGCGTCGCAGTCGTCGAACGACGTCTTCCCGTCGTCCATCCACATCGCGGCCACCGCCGCCGTCACCCGCGACCTCGTCCCCGCCCTGGAGCACCTGGCGGAGTCCCTGGAGCGCAAGGCGGCCGAGTTCGCGGACGTCGTGAAGTCCGGCCGCACGCACCTGATGGACGCCACCCCCGTCACGCTGGGCCAGGAGTTCGGCGGCTACGCGGCCCAGGTCCGGTACGGCGTCGAGCGGCTGCGGGGCGCGCTGCCCCGGCTGGCGGAGCTGCCGCTCGGTGGCACCGCGGTCGGCACCGGCATCAACACCCCGCCCGGGTTCTCGGCCGCGGTGATCGCCGAGGTGGCGCGGACCACCGGGCTGCCGCTGACCGAGGCGCGCGACCACTTCGAGGCGCAGGGCGCCCGCGACGGCATCGTCGAGGTGTCGGGGCAGCTCAAGACGGTCGCGGTCGGTCTGACCAAGATTTGCAACGACCTGCGCTGGATGGCGTCGGGACCGCGGACCGGACTGGCCGAGATCAACCTGCCCGATCTCCAGCCCGGCTCGTCGATCATGCCCGGCAAGGTCAACCCGGTGATCCCGGAGGCCGTGCTGATGGTCGCGGCCCAGGTCGCGGGGAACGACCTGACGATCACGATGGCCGGCGCCGCCGGGAACTTCGAGCTCAACGTGATGCTCCCGGTCATCGCCAGGAACGTGCTGGAGTCCGTCCGGCTGCTCGCCAACGTCTCCCGGCTGCTCGCCGACCGCACGGTCGACGGCATTACCGCCAACGTCGAGCGGGCCCGCGAGTACGCGGAGTCCTCGCCCTCGGTCGTCACTCCGCTGAACAAGTACATCGGCTACGAGGAGGCCGCCAAGGTCGCCAAGAAGGCCGTCGCGGAACGTCGGCGGATCCGGGACGTGGTGATCGAACTGGGCTACGTCGAACAGGGAAAACTGACCGAGGAGCAGTTGGACGCGGCACTGGATGTGCTGGGCATGACCCATCCTTAAGGGTTGATCCGTAAGATCTGTTCATGACAGCCGACACTCTTCTTGACGGAAACGGGCCGGGTACCAGCGGCTACTGGTCGCCGGGCGAGCAAGTGTTGTGGCGTTATCGGGGCAACGGCACCGACGAGCTGCACATCTGCCGCCCGGTGACCGTCGTGCGTGATGACGCCGAGCTGCTCGCGGTCTGGATGGCCCCCGGCACGTCCTGTGTGAAGCCGGTGCTCGCCGATGGCTCGCCCATCCACCGCGAGCCGCTCGCCACCCGCTATCTGAAACCGCGCACTACGCGCGTCGATCAGTGGTGGGGCTCGGGTGTGCTGAAGCTCGCACACCCCGGCGACCCCTGGTCGGTCTGGCTCTTCTGGGACAAACGCTGGCATTTCAAGAACTGGTACGTGAACCTGGAGGAGCCGCGCAGGCGCTGGTCCGGCGGCGTGGACTCCGAGGACCACTTCCTGGACATCGCGGTCCACCCGGACCGCAGCTGGCACTGGCTGGACGAGGACGAATTCGCCCAGGCGCAGCTCGCAGGCCTTATGGCCGCCGAACGTGCCGAGCGGGTACGGTCGGCCGGGCTGGAGGCCGCCGAGGTCATCCGGGCCTGGGGCCGGCCCTACCGGGACGGTTGGGAGGACTGGCGCCCCGATCCCGCCTGGCCGGTACCGTCACTCCCGGACGACTGGAACCGTCCGGCAAAGTGACCTCGTGAGCCCCTTGATGCGCCCCGGGTCGTCAAACGTAGGATCGGGCTCCGCAACATTGAGCAATTCCGAACCTGCACCCAGAGCCTGACGCCAAGTCATCAGCCACGCGCACCAAGGAGGACCGAGGCAGTGGGAACCGGCGGCTACGAGGACACACAGCGGGACCGCGACGGCCAGGCCGAAGCGTTCGACGCGATCGGCGACCGGTACGACGAGGCGTTCCCCCACAAGGACGGCCAGCTCACCGCGGGCAAGTGGCTCGCCGACTCGCTGCCCGCCGGATCGCGGGTGCTCGACCTGGGCTGCGGCACCGGCCTGCCCAGCGCCCGGCAGCTCGCCGACGCCGGACACCGGGTCGTCGGCGTCGACCTGTCCGCGGGCATGCTCGCGCTGGCCGCGCAGTACGTACCGGGGGCCGAGTTCCACCAGGGCGACATCGCCGACGTCCACCCCGGTGGCCCACTCGACCTCGGTCGGTTCGACGGCGTCGCGGCGTTCTTCTCACTGCTGATGCTGCCGCGCGCGGAGATTCCCTACGCATTGCGGGCCATCCATGATCTGCTGGAGCCCGAGGGTCTCTTCATCCTGTCGATGGTCGAAGCGGATGTGGACGATTTCGCCATTCCGTTCCTTGGTAACACCATCCGGGTATCCGGTTATCTGCGGGATGATTTGCACCAGGTAGTGGCGGACGCGGGCTTCGAGGTGATCGAGGAGGAGTCGTACGCCTATGCACCGGCGAGCACGGACGTGCCGCCGGAGGAGCAGCTCTTCCTGTACTGCCGACGACGCGCCTGACACGGCCCAATCCCCCGCCGCGGTCAGCGCGTGGCGCATCAACCGGATGGAACGACTCGCGTGACCACGGATCGCACGCCCCCGCCCCCGGCGCGGCAACCGGGACCGGACGCCGCCCTGCCGGCACCGCTGCCGGACCCGCGCGGCGGCTTCCGCCTGCCCCAGGGCTCCGATCAGCGGGCCTCCGATCAGGGGGACCAGCCCGCCCCGGCGCCCCAGGTGCTGCCCGACAACCGTTCCGCACGCGACCGGCAGACGTCAGGGGCCGAGGGCGCGCCGCGGCGCGACCCGGCGGCCGACGGGACGTTCTCGAGCACCCCGCCGCGCGGGACACAGGGCCCCGCGGGCGCCGCCATGGAGCCCGCCGGCCATCCGCGCCACGAGGAACCGGCCGAGCCCGCTCCGGCGGCGCCCGCGGGACCGGCGACGACGGGCTCGGACTCCACCCCGCCCGGCTCCGGCACCCTCGGTGCCCGCCCCGGGACGTCCGGCGCTGAGGCCGAGCGGCTGCGCTACGTCGGGGCCGCCACCCGGCGCATCGCCCGCGGTCTCGACCTCGACGAGATCCTGCTGGGCCTGTGCCGCTCCGCGGTCCCCGCGTTCGCCGACGCGATCCTGGTCTACCTCCGCGACCCGCTGCCGGTCGGCGATGAACGGCCGTCGGGGCCGCTCGTGCTGCGGCTGCGGCGCGCCGACGGCGGCTTGGACGAGCAGCCCAGCGGGCAGTCCTACGTCGGCACCGTGCTGCCCCCGGTGCCCGCCGAGCCCGCCGCGTACGGCGGCGCCGCCGAGAGCACCCTCGTCCGGCTGGACGGACCGCTCGCCGAGGTGCTGCGCGGCGTACGCCCGGTCTTCGCCGAGCACCCGCAGTCCGCCGCCGCGCTGGAGGAACTGCTGCGCTTCGGCGAGGGCCCGTCGGCCTCCGCCGGCGCGTCCCGGCCGGGAGAACGGCCCGGCTTACACCCCGAGGCGGGCGCCGCCAGGACCGACAGGAACGACGGCCCGCAGCACACACCCGTCCTGCCGACCGGACGCCGCGCGATACTCGCGCCGCTGCGCGGCCGCCGCCGGGTCATCGGCGCCGCCGTGCTGCTGCGCCGCCCCGACCGGCCGCCGTTCGAGTCCGACGACCTGCTGGTCGCCGCCCAGCTCGCCACCCACACGGCGCTCGGGGTCGACAAGGCGGTGCTGTACGGGCGCGAGGCGTACATCGCGGACGCCCTGCAGCGCGAGATGCTGCCCGACTCCCTGCCGCAGCCCACCGGGGTCCGACTCGCCAGCCGCTACCTGCCCGCGGCCGAGTCGGCCCGGGTCGGCGGCGACTGGTACGACGCGATCCCGCTGCCCGGGAGCCGGGTCGCGCTGGTCGTCGGCGACGTCATGGGCCACTCCATGACCTCGGCGGCGATCATGGGCCAGCTGCGCACCACCGTGCAGACCCTCGCGGGGCTCGACCTGGCGCCGCAGGAGGTGCTGTACCACCTGGACGAGCAAGCCCAGCGGCTCGGCAGCGACCGCATGGCGACCTGCGTGTACGCGGTCTACGACCCGATCGCGCACCGTCTGGTCGTGGCCAACGCGGGCCATCCGCCGCCCATCCTGCTGCACGCCAACGGCCTGGCCGAGGTGCTGCGGGTACCGCCGGGCGCGCCGATCGGCGTCGGCGGGGTGCCGTTCGAGGCCGTCGAGCTGCCGGCGCCCGCCGGGGCGACCCTCGTGCTGTACACCGACGGCCTCGTCGAGTCCCGCACGCGTGACGTCTGGGGCGGCATCGAACTGCTGCGCGAGCGGCTGCACGACGCCGCGACCGTGCTGTCGCCGCCGCCGCTGGAACCGCTCTGCGACGAGATCCTGGAGATCCTCGGCCCCGGCGACCGCGACGACGACATCGCGCTGCTCGCCGCCCGCTTCGACGGGATCTCGCCGAGCGACGTCGCCTACTGGTACCTGGAGCCGCAGCCGCAGACCGCGGGACGCGCCCGGCGGCTCGCCCGCCAGGCGCTGCGCCGCTGGGACCTGGAGCACCTGATCGAACCGACCGAACTGCTGGTCAGCGAGATCGTCACCAACGCCGTCCGGTACGCGGAACGGCCCATCACACTGCGGCTGCTCCGTACCGACGTGCTGCGCTGCGAGGTGGGCGACGACGCGCCACTGCTGCCGCAGATGCGGCATGCCCAGCCGCAGGACGAGGGCGGCCGCGGCCTGTACCTCGTCAGCCGGATGGCACAGCGGTGGGGAGCCACGCGGCTGAGCGCCGGCAAGGTCGTCTGGTTCGAGCTGGCGATTCCGTAGGAAATGGGGCGCGGCTGTGCTTGGCACGGCGTGCCCGGCGCTGCCGCGCCCGGTCGTCAGCACCATGCCGCAGCGGGCATGCCAAGCCCGCGCATCGGTGCGAGGGTGGTCGCAGCGGCCCGCGGCGGCTCGTAGCGGGCCCGCGCGCGGTCGGCGACGAACCCTTCCGACCCCGAAGACGCAGCCCCGGCGCACGTGGACACCCCCCTCCGTGCCCCGGGGCTGCATCGCGTTCTCCTAGCGTCGCGCGCAATTAATGTGCTATCACTAAGCTAGCCGTGCGGACGAGCGCGGCGAGCATCGTGAACGGGGTACCCATGTCCGAGAACCACACCGGTGATCTCCAGCCCGAGATCCCCGAAATGCCCGCCCCCAAGGTCACCGAGCGGGTGGCCGTCGGCATGCCGGGGCTGCCCTTCCTGCTGATCGCCTTCACGGTGCTGTTCGGCGGCGTCGCGCTCTTCGCCCTCGGCATCGTCAAGGCCAAGGACAGCGGTGGCGCACTGGCGGGCGTCCTCATCGCCGCCGGCGTGGTGATCGCGCTCGCGGCCTTCATCACCATGTTCGGCCTCACGCAGGTCGCCCCCGGCGAGGCCCGCGTCTGCCAGCTCTTCGGCCGCTACCAGGGCACCATCCGCCAGGACGGGCTGCGCTGGGTGAACCCGTTCACCAGCCGCCGCAAGATCTCCACCCGGATCCGCAACCACGAGACCGCGGTCCTGAAGGTCAACGACTCGTACGGCAACCCGATCGAGCTGGCCGCCGTCGTGGTCTGGCAGGTCAGGGACTCGGCGCAGGCGGTCTTCGAGGTCGACGACTTCGTGCAGTTCATCGCGATCCAGACCGACACCGCCGTCCGGCACATCGCCACGAACTACCCGTACGACGCGCACGACGTGGAAGGCCTGTCGCTGCGCGGCAACGCCGAGGAGATCACCGAGAAGCTCTCCGTCGAGATCGCCGCCCGGGTGGGCGCGGCCGGCGTGAAGATCATCGAGTCCCGCTTCACGCATCTCGCCTACGCTCCCGAGATCGCCTCCGCGATGCTCCAGCGCCAGCAGGCCGGGGGCGATCGTGGCCGCCCGCCAGACCATCGTCGAGGGAGCGGTCGGCATGGTCGAGTCCGCGCTGACCCGGATCTCCGAGCAGGGCATCGTGGAGCTCGACGAGGAGCGCAAGGCCGCCATGGTCAGCAACCTGCTCGTGGTCCTGTGCGGCGACCGCGCCGCACAGCCCGTACTCAACACCGGGACCCTTTACCAGTGACGGAACCCACCGGCCGCACCGCCCGCAAGCAGGTGCTGCTCCGGCTCGACCCCGCCGTCCACGACGCCATCGCGACGTGGGCGGCGGACGAGCTCCGCAGCACCAACGCGCAGATCGAGTTCCTGCTGCGCCGGGCGCTCGCCGAGGCCGGGCGCCTCCCCGGCGCCGCCAAGCCGATCGCCCGCCGGGGCCGGCCGCCCCGTTCGACACAGCCGGAGGAGGAGCCACCAACCGACCCGACCCAGACCTGAGGATCCCTCCCGACCTGCGAAAACAGACTACTCACCACGTCTATACACGGTACGTATACACGTCGTGTAGAGTGCTCGCATGTCAATCGGCCACACCCTGCTCGGGCTCCTCGAGTCCGGCCCCCGCCATGGTTACGACCTCAAGCGCGCCTTCGACGAACGCTTCGGCCACGACCGCCCGCTGCACTACGGGCAGGTCTACTCGACGATGGCCCGACTGCTGAAGAACGGGCTCGTGGAGGTCGAGGGCATAGAGCCCGGCAGTGGCCCCGAGCGCAAGCGCTACGCGATCACGGACGCCGGACTGACCGACGTCGAGACGTGGCTCGCCCAGCCCGAGAAGCCGGAGCCGTACCTGCAGACGACCCTCTACACCAAGGTCGTCCTGGCGCTGCTGACCGGCCGCAGCGCCCTCGATCTGCTGGACACCCAGCGCGCCGAGCACCTGCGCCTCATGCGCGAGCTGACCCGCCGCAAGTCCAGCGGCGACCTCGCCGACCAGCTCATCTGCGACCACGCCCTCTTCCACCTCGAGGCGGATCTGCGGTGGCTGGAACTCACCGCCGCCCGGCTCGACCAGCTCGCGACGGAGGTACGCAAGTGACCAGCTCGACCCCCCAGGCCGGCGCACCGCTCCTGACCGCCGACGCGCTGCACAAGACCTACGGCCCCACCCCCGCCCTGGACGGCGCCGACTTCACCATCCGCTCCGGCGAGGTCGTGGCCGTGATGGGCCCCTCCGGCTCCGGCAAGTCGACGCTGCTGCACTGCCTGGCCGGCATCGTCCGGCCCGACTCCGGCACGGTCCTGTACCGCGGGGAGGAACTGTCCGCCATGTCCGACGGCCAGCGCAGCGCCCTGCGCCGCGGCGACTTCGGGTTCGTCTTCCAGTTCGGCCAGCTCGTCCCCGAACTGACCTGCGTCGAGAACGTCGCCCTCCCGCTGCGGCTGAACGGCACCAAGCGCAAGGAGGCCGAGCGCCTCGCCCTCGAGTGGATGCACCGGTTGGAGGTCGACGACCTCGGCCACAAGCGCCCCGGCGAGGTCTCCGGCGGCCAGGGCCAGCGCGTCGCGGTCGCCCGCGCGCTCGTCGGCGGACCCCGCGTGGTCTTCGCGGACGAGCCGACCGGCGCCCTGGACTCCCTCAACGGCGAGCGCGTCATGCGGCTGCTCACCGACGCCGCCCGGGACACCGGCGCCGCCGTCGTCCTGGTCACCCACGAAGCGCGGGTCGCCGCGTACTCCGACCGCGAGATCGTCGTGCGGGACGGCAAGTCCCGCGACATGGAGCGCGTCGCGTGAGCCAGGACCGTACGCCGCCGACCGACTACGCTCCGGCGGCAACCGCCCCGCGCACCGACGTCCGCACCTGGGCCCGCGACCTCGCCCTCGGCGCGCGCTTCACGCTCGCCGGCGGCCGGGAAGGCTGGATCCGCAACCTGCTGACCGCCGTCGGCGTCGGCCTCGGCGTGGCCGTGCTGCTGCTCGCCGCCGCCGTCCCCGCGATGATGGACGCCCGCTCGGAGCGCAGCAACGCCCGTGACGACATGTACTTCGGCGAGAAACTGCGACCGACGGCCTCGACGATGCTGGTCGAGAGGACCGACACCACGTACCACGACGAGGACGTCTACGGCCGGGTCCTGCGCCCCGACGGCGACAAACCGCCGGTGCCGCCCGGCCTGACGAAGATCCCGGCCCCCGGCGAGATGACGGTCTCCCCCGCGCTCGCCAAGCTCCTGGACTCCCCCGACGGCAAGCTGCTCAAGGAGCGGATCGACCACCGGGTCACTGGCACCATCGCCAAGAGTGGCCTGCTCGGCCCCAAGGAACTCGTCTACTACGCGGGCAGCGACACCATCACCGACGCCCACGCCACTCGCATCGACACGATCGGCGGCAGCCAACAGAACTCCGAAGCACTCGGGGCCATCCTGACCCTGCTCGTCATCATCGGCCTCGTCGTGCTGCTGATGCCGGTGGCCATCCTCATCGCCACCGCCGTCCGCTTCGGCGGCGAACGCCGCGACCGGCGGCTCGCCGCGCTGCGCCTGGTCGGCGCCGACACCCGCATGACACGGCGGATCGCCGCGGGCGAGGCACTCATCGGCGCCCTCGCCGGACTCGTGTTCGGCCTCGGGTTCTTCCTCCTGGGACGGCACTTCACCGGCCAGGTCGAGCTCTACAGGATGAGCGTCTTCCCCTCCGACGTCCGGCCCAGCACCGGCCTCGCCCTGCTCATCGTGCTCGGCGTCCCCGCCGCGGCCGTCGCCGTCACCGTCCTCGCGCTGCGCGGCATCGCCATCGAACCGCTGGGCGTCGTCCGGAACGCCGGACTGCGCAAGCGCCGCCTGCTGTGGCGGCTGCTCATCCCCGTCGCCGGCCTGGCGCTGCTGGCCCCGCTGTTCGGCGGCATCCAGGGCAACGTGAACGTCAACCCGTACCAGGTCTCGGCGGGTGCGATCCTGCTGCTCGTCGGCGTCACCGCCGTCCTGCCCTGGCTCGTCGAGATGATCGTCAACCGCTTCGGCGGCGGCCGGATCCCCTGGCAGCTCGCCACCCGCCGCCTGCAGCTCAACAGCGGCGCGTCCGCCCGGATGGTCAACGGCATCACCGTCGCGGTGGCCGGAGCCATCGCGCTGCAGATGCTGTTCAGCGGCATCGAGGGCGACTTCACCTCCAACACCGGCAAGGACCCCAACCGGGCGCAGATGCAGGCGGGCGTCGACGTCAAGGACGGTCCGCAGGCGACGGCCGCGATCAACGCGTACCGGACCACCCCCGGAGTGCGCTCGGCGCTCGGACTCGTCCAGGCGTCCGCCATCCCCGACGGCGCGGCGGCGAAGGCGAAGGCCTCCGGCAACCCCGACGCGGGGGGCGAGATCCTCGAGTTCCCGGTGCTCATCGGCGACTGCGCCGCGCTCGCCGAGATCGCCGACATCGGCGACTGCGCCGACGGGAGCGTCTACCGCGTCCTGCCGGACGCCTCCTACACGACTCCGCCGGACGTCTCCAAGGCCGGCGCCCGGCTGGACCTCAACGCCCCGCAGAGCGGCGTGCTGACCGGGCCGCCCCGGCCGTGGACCGTACCGTCCACCGCCCGCACGGTGAAGTCCCGCCCGAGCCCCAACGGCGATGTGCAGTGGGGCATCCTCGCCACCCCCGGCACCCTGGACGTGGCGCGGACGCAGGAAGCGCGCGCCACGGTGATGCTCAAGCTCGACGCGCGGCGGCCGGACGCGGAGGAGTACGTCCGCAACACCACGGCCCGGCTCGGCGTGAGCGCGGATGTCTACACGCTCGAGAGCACCCGAACGATACGCAAGTACACAACCATCAAGCGCGGCCTGCTCATCGGCGCGGTCACCACGCTCCTGCTGATCGGTGTCAGCCTGCTGGTCTCGATGCTGGAGCAGCTGCGCGAACGCAAGAAGCTGCTCGCGGTGCTGATCGCCTTCGGGACCCGGCGCTCCACCCTCGGCCTGTCGGTGCTCTGGCAGACCGCCCTGCCCGTCGCCCTCGGCCTGGCCCTGGCCGTCGTCGGCGGCCTCGGACTCGGCTCCGTGCTGCTGAAGATGGTCGGCTCACCGATCCGCGTCGACTGGGCGAGCGCCGCGACCATGTCGGGCGTCGGAGCGGGCGTCGTCCTCCTGGTCACCCTGCTCAGCCTGCCGCCGCTGTGGCGCATGATGCGCCCGGACGGACTGCGGACCGAGTAACGCCCCGCGGCCGGGCCTGACTTCCCTCAGGCCCGGCCGACGTCCTCCGCCCCTTCCAGGACCCGGACCGGCAGCGGCCGCAGCGCCTCGCGCAGCGCGGCGGCGAAGGCCGTGAACTCCTCCGCCCGGGCGGTCCCGCTCCGCATCGCGAGCGCGATCCGCCGCGACGGCGCGGGATCCGCGAAGTACCCCGTCGACAGCTGGTCGTTGCGCCCTGTCTCCACCAGCAGCGCGGTCCGCGGCAGCAGCGTCACCCCGAGCCCGCCCGCGACCAGTTGCACGAGCGTGGACAGCCCGGCCGCGGTCGTCGTCACCGGAACCCCGCCCGGTCGCCCCGCCTCCCGGCAGATGTCGAGCGCCTGGTCGCGCAGGCAGTGCCCCTCGTCGAGCAGCAGCAGATCCATCTCCCGCAGCGCCTCCCGCGGAATGGCCTGCCGCCCGGCCAGCCAGTGCCCCCGCGGCGCGACCACGGCGAAGTCCTCGTCGAACAGCGGCAGTTCGGTCACCCCGGGCACCCCGAGCGGCACCGCGAGCAGCAGCAGGTCCAGCCGCCCGCCGGTCAGCCCCTCCAGCAGCGACGACGTCTGCTCCTCGTGCACCTGCAGATCCAGCGCCGGGTACCGGGTGTGTACCAGCCGCAGCACCGTCGGCAGCAGATACGGCGCGACGGTCGGGATCACCCCGAGCCGCAACACCCCGGTGAACGGCGCCCGCGCCGCCTCCGCCTCCTCCATCAGCTCCCCCACGGCGTCGAGCACGCTCCGTGTCCGAGCGGCGATCCGCTCCCCGGCAGCGGTGAGCAACACCTTCCGCGTCGTCCGCTCGACCAGCTGCACCCCCAACGTCTCCTCCAGCGCGGCCACCGCCCCGGAGAGCGCCGGCTGACTGGTCCCGATGGCCGCCGCCGCGTCCCGGAAGTGCAGGTACTCGGCCACAGCGGCAAAGGCCCGCAGCTGCGGGAAGGTCGGGGACTTCGTCCCGTGACGGGACGGGGCTGGGGTGACGATGACTTCCTCCGATGGCACACACATTCTTCGCCGTGAAGACATTCGATCGTCGCTCTCGTTGGACATATCAGCAAATCACATCCCAGGGGCGGAGAGATCCATGATCGCTGTCGGCGCGTACCCGCGCATGAGGGAGGACCCGCGGGCGGGCGATCCACTCGACGGACGCCGTGGGGTGAAGAGACAGCTCGACGACGTCCGGGATCCCTCGACGACGTCCGGGTCTCGCGCGCGGCAACGGTTGGCACGTCGGAAAGGTCCTCGACCGTCGCCCCAACCCCTACCCGGCCGGCGGTTCGGCGAAGAAGTACGGCTACCGCTACCCATGCCGGGCGTCCGACGGCGGCTGCGGTGGCATCTCCCGGGTCGGGCCACTCGTCGAGGAGTTCGTGGAGCGGGCATTCCTGCGGTACGTCGGTACGTCGGTACGTCGGTACGTCGGTACGTCGGTACGTCGACCGTGAATGCATAACAGCGCGGTTCGGAATTCTGGCCCGCCTGCCGGCGGATCCGGATACCGCCACGGAGCTGGATTGCCTCAAGCAAGAAAAGAACCGAACTTCGCGCCACTTTCTCGCCGGGAAGAATCTCCGCAATCGATTTCGCGCGCCAGAGCACACTTCCGGACGCCCGCGAAGCGGTGCGGCGGACCGTACTACGTTGTGCGGAAGCGCGGAGGGAGCGGGCGTCGATCGAGTTACCGGCCGTACCGCGGGACTGGACGGCGTACCCGGTTATCGCGCAGCGGTCCCTCTTGCGCTGAAACGTGACCTCCGTGGTGGTTCGTCCCGCCGGACGAGGCCGCAGGTCCGACCCGGCTCTGGTCAAAATCGTCTGAAAGACGCCACCCGCCACCGCGTTGATAGCTAAAGACGATCAATGATCACACCTCAGACGATTTCCACGATCAGTCGCCCCATGGGAGGGTGGAAGCCGTCCAACCCGCAGGAAATACCGCGATCCGGTCTTTCCCGTACCAAAGGCTTATCTATGCTTTCCGTCGGCGACAAGTTCCCCACCTTCGATCTGACCGCGTGCGTAGACCTCGACGCGGACAAGGCCTTCACCCAGATCAACCACAAGACCTACGAAGGCTCTTGGTCTGTGGTGTTTTTCTGGCCCAAGGACTTCACGTTCGTGTGCCCGACGGAAATCGCCGCGTTCGGCAAGCTGAATGACGAGTTCAAGGACCGCGACGCGCAGATCCTCGGCGTTTCCGGTGACTCCGAGTTCGTGCACCACGCCTGGCGCAAGGACCACGCCGACCTGCGTGACCTGCCGTTCCCGATGCTCGCGGACTCCAAGCACGAGCTCATGCGCGACTGCGGCGTCGAGGGCGAGGACGGCTTCGCGCAGCGAGCCGTGTTCATCGTCGACCCGAACAACGAGATCCAGTTCACGATGGTGACCGCCGGCTCCGTGGGGCGTAACCCCAAGGAGGTGCTGCGGGTGCTCGACGCGCTGCAGACCGACGAGCTGTGCCCGTGCAACTGGAGCAAGGGCGAGACGACTCTCGACCCGGTCGCGCTCCTCGCGGGCGAGTGATCCGGTATGTCACTGGACAACCTCAAGTCGGCGCTGCCCGACTACGCCAAGGACCTGAAGCTGAACCTCGGCTCGGTCATCGGTAACTCCGAGCTTCCGCAGCAGCAGCTGTGGGGCACGGTGCTCGCCGTCGCCATCGCGTCGCGTTCGCCGCGGGTGCTGAGCGAGCTGGAGCCGGAGGCGAAGGCCAACCTGTCGCCCGAGGCGTACACCGCCGCCAAGTCCGCTGCCGCGATCATGGCGATGAACAACGTCTTCTACCGGACCCGGCACCTGCTGTCGGACCCGGAGTACGGCACGCTGCGCGCGGGGCTGCGGATGAACGTCATCGGCAACCCGGGTGTGGAGAAGGTCGACTTCGAGCTGTGGTCGCTGGCGGTCTCCGCCGTCAACGGCTGCGGCCAGTGCCTGGACTCGCACGAGGCCGTGCTGCGCAAGGCGGACGTCTCCCGCGAGACGATCCAGGAGGCGGTCAAGATCGCCGCCGTCGTCCAGGCGGTCGGAACGACGCTGGACGCCGAGGCCGTCATCACGGGCATCACCGGCTGAGCAGCCGCACCGCGGTACGCGACGGGCCCCCGACCAACCGGTCGGGGGCCCGTCGGCGTCATACGGGGAGCTACCCCTCGACCACGGTGTCGCGCGGGTCCACCTCGGCGGCCATGGCCGCCTCCCGGGCGTGCGTGCGCAGGTAGCCGACGACGGTGTTCGTCACGGCGACCAGCGGGACCGCGACGACGGCGCCGCCGATGCCCGCGATGAGCGACCCGGCGGCCACGGAGAGCACCACGGCCAGCGGGTGGACGCGGACGGCGCGGCCGAGGATGAAGGGCTGCAGGACGTGGCCCTCGATCTGCTGGACCGCGAGCACCACGATGAGCACCATCAGGGCGGTGAACGGCCCCTCGGTCACGAGCGCGACGACCATCGCCAGCGCGCCGGAGGCGACGGCGCCGACCAGCGGGACGAAGGCGGCGACGAAGATGACGACGGCCAGCGGCACCGCCATCGGCACGTTCAGGAACCAGATGCCGACGCCGATGAACACGGCGTCGATGAGGGCCACTATCACCGTGCCGCGCACGTAGAGCGTCAGCGTCCGCCAGGCGCGCGGCCCGGCGCCCGCCAGCCCGTCGCGGGCGGCGGCGGGGAAGAGCTTGAGGGTCCAGTTCCAGATGTTGCGGCCGTCGTAGAGCAGGAAGAGCGTGCTGAACATCGCCAGCAGCACGCCGGTGAGCAGTTCGACGATGACGGTGACGCCCTGGAGCCCCGCGTCGGTGATCGCCTTGGTGTTCGTGCTGATGGTGTCGGTGAGGTTCGTGGCGAGCTGGTTGATCTGGTCGTCGGTGACGTGGAACGGGCTGTTGAGGAGCCAGCGCTTCATCTCGGCGACGCCGTCGGTGAGCTTGGTGGACAGGTCGTCGACGTTGTCCATCACCTGCCACACCACGAACCAGCCGACCAGGCCCATCAGCACGAAGCCGCCGATGAAGGTGATGCCGGTGGCGAGGCCGCGCGGGACGCCGGCGCGCTTGAGGCGGGCGACGACGGGTTGCAGCAGGGCGGTGATGAGGAGCGCGGCGACGAAGGCGAGGACGACCAGCTGTATCGCGCCGATGATCCGCATCAGCACGTAGACGGTGCCGGCCAGCACCAGCAGCCGCCAGGCGACCTCGGCGCCGACGCGCATGCTCCACGGCACGACGGCGAGCGGGTCGGGCAGTCTGGCGGCCGGTGCCTTCGGCGCATGGCCGGGGGCCGCCACGGCCCTGGGCGCGGGCCGCGGCTCCGTACCGGTCTCCGATCCGTGTTCGGTCTCCGACCCGGGCTCGGTCCCCTGCTCGACGTCCGACCGGGCGACGTCCGACCTCGCGACGTCCCACCGAGCGACGTCCGACCGCTGGACGTCCGGCCGCGGCGTGGCTCTCGGCTTGGGTCTCGGCTTCGGCGGCGGGGCGTCGGGTTGTTCGTCCTGCTCGGCCGTCACCTCGGCGCGTCGTTCATCCAGGCGGTCGGCGAGCTTGGCCAGCTTGGAGGCGGCCATCGCGCTCCAATGGCGCTTTTCCGACATCGCGTTCCCCTGCCCCTGTGTTCGGCACCGGAACGGGCACCGGTGAGGAGGACGACGTTACCCGTGTCCGGGGTTGCCTCTCCGGCCGCCTGCCCCCTGTACGGGTGCCGACACGCGCATGCCCCCCGACCGGTGGGGTCGGGGGGCATGCGGTGGACGCTCACCCCGTACGAGGGGATGCGCTGCGGCCTAGTACGACTGGTGCTGCTGCCAGTAGGACCAGGCGCCGCACGGGCTGTGGTACCGGCTGTTCATGTAGTTGAGGCCCCACTTGATCTGCGTGGCCGGATTGGTCCGCCAGTCGGCGCCGGCCGTGGCCATCTTGTTGCCCGGGTACGACTGCACGAGTCCGTACGCGCCCGAGGACGGGTTGGTCGCCGTGTAGTCCCAGCCGCTCTCGTGCTCCACGATGTTGGAGAAGCACTGGAACTGATCGGCCCCGACGATCTGCCGCGCCATGTCCTTGACTTCGGCGGTCGTGTACGAGCTCTTGACCGCGAACGTCGCGCGCTCGGAGGAACGGCTCGCGGCCGCCTTCGCCTCCAGCTCGCGGGCTTCCTTCGCCTTGGCGGCCGCTTCGTCGGCGGCCTTCTTCTTGGCGGAGGCGTCCTTGGCGGCCTGCTGGCGCGCGCTGTCCTCGGCGGCCTTCTTCGCCGCCGCCTGCGCGGCGTCGGACTGCGCCTGCGCCTGCTGCGTCAGAGAAGCCTGCTGAACCTGCTGGCCAGCAGGTATGTCCGCGAGTACGGTCGTCGCGCCGGCGGCTTCGACAGGCTGGTTGGAGCCCTGGTCAGCGCCTGCTGCGACGCCGACTACGGCGCCCACGGTGGTGACTGCGGTGGCCGAGGCCACGGCGAATCCCCGGACCGAGATCCGGCTCACACGGTTGTCCTTCCAGCACCGTCCGCGTGGTGACCTCGCGGACGAAATCGTGCCCCTGAACGCTGGCCTCCCCTTGTTCCGGACCGCGAGCGGTCCGACTGGTCACGGGGGCACGGGCCCGATGCGGGTTCCCTGACGGGATTCCGCGTGTTGCTCGGGCGGCTTACGGCGGCGACGCTGTTCAGTTCTGGGGTTCCACACCGCTGGGGGTGTGGGTGTGCCGTAAGCGGGGCCTGACAGCGTCACACCCTAGCGGGAAGGGAACGCCGTCAAGCAATTTACGGTTGCGTGGCAAACGTCACACGGCGTCTTGTCCGGAAAGCATCGGCGTGGCGCTCCCCATAACGCTAGGCTGCTGCGCCCCTTGGGGACGCAGCAGCCTCAACTCACGCACGGTCACCGGGATATGGCCCGGCTATGCCCCGTTATTGCCCTGGTTACGACCCGTTGTCCTCCAGCAACTCCGTCACCAATGCGGCGATCGGGGAGCGTTCGGACCGGTTCAGGGTGATGTGTGCGAAGAGCGGGTGCCCCTTCAGTTTCTCGACGACGGCCACCACCCCGTCGTACCGGCCGACCCTCAGGTTGTCCCGCTGTGCCACGTCATGGGTCAGAACGACCCGCGACCCGGCACCGATACGGGACAGAACGGTCAGCAGGACGTTCCGTTCGAGCGACTGCGCCTCGTCCACGATCACGAACGCGTCGTGGAGCGACCGGCCGCGGATGTGGGTGAGCGGCAGCACTTCGAGCATGCCCCGCGCCACGACCTCCTCGATGACGTCCTTGGACGTCACCGCGGACAGGGTGTCGAAGACCGCCTGAGCCCAGGGGCTCATCTTCTCCGACTCACTGCCCGGCAGGTAGCCCAGCTCCTGTCCGCCGACCGCGTACAGCGGCCGGAAGACCATCACCTTGCGGTGCTGCTGTCGCTCCAGCACGGCCTCCAGACCCGCGCACAGGGCCAGCGCCGACTTACCGGTGCCCGCCCGTCCGCCCAGCGACACGATCCCGACGTCGGGGTCGAGCAGCAGGTCGAGCGCGACCCGCTGTTCGGCGCTGCGGCCGTGCAGGCCGAAGGCCTCCCGGTCGCCGCGCACCAGCCGCACCCGGCCGTCCTCGGTCACCCGGCCGAGCGCCTTGCCGCGCTCGGACTGGAGGACCAGTCCGGTGTGCACGGGCAGGTCGCCCGCCTCGGGCAGGACGATGACCTCTTCCGCGTAGAGCCTGTCCACCTCCTCCGCGTCGACCAGCAGCTCCTCCATACCGGTCCAGCCCGACGTGATCGCCAGCTCGGCCCGGTACTCCTCGGCCAGCAGGCCGACGGAGGAGGCTTTCACCCGCAGCGGCAGGTCCTTGGAGACGACCGTGACGTCGTACCCCTCGGCCTGGAGGTTGCGGGCGACCGCCAGAATGCGCGAGTCGTTGTCACCCAGCCGGAACCCGACGGGGAGCACCCCGGGGTCCGAGTGATTCAGTTCGACGCGGAGCGTGCCACCCAGCTCGCCGATCGGGATCGGGGCGTCGAGGCGCCCGTTCTTGATCCGGAAGTCGTCGAGCAGCCGCAACGCCTGACGGGCGAAGTAGCCGAGCTCGGGGTGGGCCCGCTTGGCCTCCAACTCCGTTACCACCACCACCGGGAGCACGACCTCGTGCTCTTCGAAGCGGGTGAGGGCATTGGGGTCGGCAAGCAGGACGCTGGTGTCGAGAACGTAAGTGCGCCGGTCGTGCTCCCGGCGATTCTTGCTTTTCACCACGTGTGGACGAACCCCCTCGGGCAGAGGTCGGGGTGCGACAACGTCGCGCTGTACTGGGCCGGGACCGGGCGCGTGGGCCGGTCCGCGGCCCTCCGTAAACGGCACGTCCGTGGGCAAAGGGCCTCCCGGGCGGACGAACCTGGGTGCCGTCCGCTGTTGACCGGTGTATGCCCTCGAAAGAGGGTGCCTATGCGACTGCATATGACAGCTGTGCCATCAATCCTGGCGCGGGCCCGAAAAAACTGCGGCAGATGAACGGAGGGTGCTGCGGCAGATGGCCGAAGGGGGCTACGGAGAAGTCGTCCGGGGCCGGCGGGAGCCGGTGGCAGGGGTCGGCCGGCGGAACGGCCCGAGGGCGGTCGGCGGGACCGCCCGCGGCGGGCCGTAGGGGGTACTCGTCGCGGGCCGAACGTGTGGGGCGGCGGTGCGCCGGACGAGGTGGGGCGGCGCCGTCGGCATGGCTACGAACCGCCGTTCGCAACGACTACGGGCCGCCGGCCGCGGCGACTACGAATCATCTGTCGCGGTGGCCACACGCCGCCGCCCCGATGACTACGATCCGTAGCGGCGGTGGCGCGCGGCGTAGTCACGCAGCGCGCGCAGGAAGTCGACCTTGCGGAAGGCGGGCCAGAAGACTTCGCAGAAGTAGTACTCGGAGTGGGCGCTCTGCCAGAGCATGAAGCCCGACAGGCGCTGCTCGCCGCTGGTGCGGATGACGAGGTCCGGGTCGGGCTGGCCGCGCGTGTAGAGGTGCTCCGCGATGTGCTCGACGTCCAGCAGTTCGGCGAGGTCCTCGATGGACGTGCCGCGTCCTGCGTGTTCGTGCAGCAGCGAACGGACCGCGTCCGCGATCTCCTGGCGGCCGCCGTAGCCGACCGCGACGTTCACGAGGATGCCCTCGACGCCGTGGGTGGCCTGCTCCGCCTCCTTCAGCACCGACTGGGTGCGCGCGGGCAGCATGTCCATCGTGCCGACGTGGTGGACGCGCCAGCGGCCGGTCTCGGCCAGCCCGCTCACGGCGCCTTCGATGATGCCCAGCAGCGGGACGAGCTCCTCGGCGGGACGGTCCAGGTTGTCGGTCGACAGCAGCCAGAGCGTGACGACCTTGACCCCGGTCTCCTCGCACCAGCCCAGCATCTCGGCGATCTTGTCGGCGCCGGCCCGGTGGCCTTCCTCCGTCGTACCGCCCGCGGCCTTGGCCCAGCGCCGGTTGCCGTCCAGGATCACGCCAATGTGCTTGGGGCCCTGAGCCAGATCGAGGCGGTGCTCCACTCGGCGGGCATACAGCCCATACACCAGGTCGCGCAGATTCATCGCGTACCAGCCCCTCCAGCGCTCGTCACCCGATCGCCACAGTACTGCGCGCGGCGGCGAGCGCACGAACCGGGTGCCCGGCTTCCGCTTCGGATCCCGGGGTCGAGAGGCGTGATAGGCAGGGCCCATGAATAACCGTTCCCTCTACCGCGCCGCCGACGAGCGCTACGACTCCATGGAGTACCGCCGCACCGGCCGCAGCGGGTTGAAGCTGCCCGCGATCTCGCTGGGCCTGTGGCACAACTTCGGTGACGACCGCACCCTCGACTCGCAGCGCGCGATCCTGCGCCGCGCCTTCGACCTGGGCGTCACCCACTTCGACCTGGCCAACAATTACGGCCCGCCCTACGGCGCCGCCGAGTCCAACTTCGGGACGATCCTGGCGCAGGACTTCCGCCCGTACCGCGACGAGCTGGTCATCTCCAGCAAGGCCGGCTGGGACATGTGGCCGGGCCCCTACGGCGACGCCGGTTCCCGCAAGTACCTGCTCTCCTCGCTCGACCAGTCGCTGTCCCGCATGGGCCTCGACTACGTCGACATCTTCTACTCCCACCGCTTCGACCCGGAGACCCCGCTCGAGGAGACGATGGGCGCCCTGGCCTCCGCCGTCCAGCAGGGCAAGGCGCTCTACGTCGGCATCTCCTCGTACAGCCCCGAGCGCACCCGCGAGGCGGCCCGCATCCTGCGTGAGCTGGGCGTCCCGGCGCTGATCCACCAGCCCTCGTACTCGATGATCAACCGGTGGATCGAGGACGACGGGGCTGCTCGACGTCCTCGCCGAGGAGGGCATGGGCTGCATCGGCTTCGTGCCGCTCGCCCAGGGCCTGCTGACGGACAAGTACCTCGGCGGCATCCCCGAAGACTCCCGCGCCGCGCAGGGCAAGTCCCTCGACCCGGGCCCTGGTCAACGACGAGACGGTCACCCGGCTCCGCGCCCTGAACGACATTGCGCAGAGCCGCGGCCAGTCCCTCGCCCAGCTAGCGCTGAGCTGGGTGCTGCGCGACGAGCGCGTCACCTCGGCGCTCATCGGCGCCTCGTCGGTCAGGCAGTTGGAGGCCAACGTGGCGGCGGTCGGCGCGCCGAAGCTCACGGCGGAGGAGCTGGCGGAGATCGACAAGCACGCGGTGGAGCCGGAGGGCGTGAACCTCTGGTCGGTGAGCAGCGAGGCGTAGCCCTCGCCCAGGTGGGGTGCCGGTGGCGGTCAGGCGGTCGCCAGCAGCACCCCGCCCAGGGCTCCGATCAGCATGAACGGCCCAAAGGGCATGGGCGTCTTACGGTTCGCCCGGCGGGTGGCCAGCAGGACGAGCCCCGCGACGGCGCCGAGGACGAAGCCCGCGAAGGTGCCCGCGAAGAGCACCGGCCAGCCGTACCAGCCGAGGGCCAGACCGAGCGTGGGAGCGAGTTTCACGTCGCCGAAGCCCATGCCGGCCGGGTTGATGAGGAACAGCAGGAAGTAGACGGCCCCCAGGACGACCCCACCGAGCAACGCCCGCGGCCAGGAGCCCTCGTGCCCCGGGAGCAGGGCCGCGACGCCCAGCAGGGCGGCCGTGGCGGCCATCGCCGGGATGGTCAGCACGTCGGGCAGCCGGAAGACGGCCAGGTCGATACGGGCCAGCAGCACGCCGAGCGGCACGAGCACCAGCCACACGACCAGTTCGGGGCGAGCCCCGACGAGCGCGGCGAGCGCGGCGCAGGCCGTGACGCAGAGCAGCACGGTGCCGTAGGGCCGCTGCCCCGCGCCCTTCCCGCCGATCCAGCCGCGCGGGCCGCCGGGGTAGCGGCGGCCGTCCTCGTCGTCCGCGCGCACCGGTTCCCCGGACGCGACCGCGAGCCGGTGCGTGGCGCGCGGCAGCGCGAGGCCCGCCGCGATTCCCCAGACGGCGGCGGCCGCGGTGAGGTAGACAGACATCCGGTGTCCTCCCGTGCGGGACGGATTCGGCACGGCGCGGGAGGCGCGGGCCCTGCGGGTTTCGGGGGGTTTCGGGGGCCGAGGCTACACGGAGGTGCTGGTCGGATGGATCGGATGGGTTGGATGCGTCGGAGGCACCGGTGGCGGGACGGCGGGGGCACGTTGCGGCTTTCGGCGTCGGACACGGACGACGAGCCGGCTCCGTCCGTCCCCTGGGAGATCGGCCTGGAGATCGCCGCGTCCTACCGCGCCAGGACCCGGGGCCTGCTCGGGCGCGACGGTTTGACCGGAGCGCTGCTCCTCACCCCCGCGACGAGCGTGCACACCGTCCGGATGCGCTTCGCGATCGACGTCGCCTACCTGGACCGCCGCCTGCGCGTCCTGGCGGTGCGCACCATGCCCCCCGGCCGCCTGGGACGCCCCCGCCTGCGGGCACGGCACGTGCTGGAGGCGGAGGCGGGCGCGATGGAGCGCTGGGGGGTGCGGCGGGGGGTGCGGGTGGAGATCGAGGCGCGGTCCGCCGTCAATTGACGTCGATGCTGTTGACGATCTGCCGCAGTTCGACGGGCCAGCCCGCGGTGTCGGGCCCGGTGACGCGGACGAGGACAGGACGGCCGTGGCTGTCGGTCGTGGTGACCTCGACGGCGCGGTTTCTGCTGCCGTCCGCGGCCCGCTCCACGTATCTGACCTGCGTCGCGGGACGGCCCCCGATGGTCATGGGCCGCGGGCGGACGCCGCGCCGGATGGCACCGCCCGGCCGCACGGTGATCTCGCCGACCTGACGGCCGCCCTTGCCCCGCAGCACGGCGGAGGCCTGTGCGCCGGCGCCGGCGGTGCGCAGCTCCTCCCACACCTTCGGATGGGCGACGGCGACCGAGCCGCCGCGCATCACCTTCCACCCCTCGGGCGCCCCGGCGCCGACGGAGCACCCGCTCAGCCCGACGACGACGGCCACACCCGCCGTACATCGAATCATCCCTTTTGTCCGCATGGCGCCAATGTAGGGTCCACGCGCAGTGCGCGGCCGGTCAGCACGCCGCGCGAAGGAGTCCCTCCGCAACAGCGCTCACCCGCGACAAGGAGAGACCCGCGCCAGGCACCCCGCCTGGACGTCCTCGTCAAACAACGCCGCGATCAACTCCGCCGGCGGGCCGATCGAGGCGGAGTCACCGGAGCGCCACCGGCCACGTCATCGACGCGACGGGCGGCTGCCGGCCCTGAGGCTCCGACAGACGCCACCTGGACGCGGGCAACAAAAAACGGGCCGGTTCGCAGGGGGGGGGGAGAGCGAACCGGCCCGAGGGGGGGAGTTACACCGTACCGCCTATGAGCGCGTGCTCAGCACCTCACGCGCCGGACGGAGTGAACGTAATCTCCACGCGGCGGTTCTGCCGGCGGCCTGCTTCCGTCGAATTATCCGCAATGGGGTAGTCCTCGCCGTACCCGCGCACCTGGAAACTGTGCGTCGTGCCACCCGCCGAACCGAGCGAACTGGCCAGGATTCCGTAGACGGCGTCGGCGCGTTGCTTCGACAGGATGTCGCCGTGCTCCTCGCTGCCCAGGTCGTCGGTGAAGCCGAAGACCCGGATGGGTGAGGAGACGTGCTTCGCGTTGATGTCGCCGGCGATGGCCTTGATCCGGGACGTGGCGGCCGCCGACAGCGCGGCGCTGTCCCTGCCGAACAGCACGTCCGCCTGGAGCGCGTACGTGATCGAGGTATTGGACTCCTCATGCCGCTGCTCCGGCTGACTCGCGCTGGTCGACGACTGGTCCGTGACCGCCACGATGTCCAGCACCTTCGCCGGCGCGAGCGTCGCCCCCTCCGGCAACTTCAGCCGCGGCGACGTCGGATCGACCTTCACCGGCGCCGAAGGCGCGGCGGTGGAGGGCGAGGGCCCTCCATCCGCCCGGGCCACCACCACCGGCCCGGCCAGCCCGACCGACACCACCGAAAGCACGACGAGGGCCGCACCGGCAGCCCGACGCTTCGTACGGTCCACGACCGATCACCCCTCCGAAATCTGAATCTTGGCGGGCGGCATGGTGGGCAACTGGAACTCGACGGAGGTGGTGGCGGTGGGAGGGGCGGGGAACTGGGCGAAGATGGGGCGGGTCTCCTTGGGTTGGATACTGAGCAGGCCCATCGTGCACAGGCACTTGCCCTCCGTATCGCGGAGGACGTAGTAGCGCTTCTTGCCCGCTTCATCGACCAGAACCGCACCGGCGACCGAGGCACCCGATTTGCTGACCGCGGTCTCCGAACCCACCCACATGTCCGCGTTGAAGGTTTCGGTGCCGTTGTTGGTGACTACGCCCTGCACCGTCACGAAACCACCCGCATCCCGGACAACCGAGTTGATAGTGATCTCGATTCCCTTCTCCCCTTTGACCTGGGCCAGGACCTGGGTCGGCTCAGCCGACGGGGAGGTGGTCCCCCCCGAAGAACTCCCCGCCTTCGGAGCACTGGAGTGGGACGAGGGCTTGCTGTCCGGCTGCTTGCCATCCCCGCCTCCGCCGCAGCCCGCCAGAGCCAGGGCGACGCCGGCCGCGAGCGCCACCATCGCTGAGGCCCGTCGGATCGGCCTGTACTGGTCGCCCATAACTCCCCGTTCCTTCGTTGCTCGACCGGCCGTTACGTGCTCAGGTGGACTGAGTAGAACAGCGAAAGGTCCAACCGGAAATCGCTTGCCGTCGGATCTACGATCACATCAGCATCGTTACAGGTGAACGTGATCGCCTTGCCGTTTTTGGGGCCCACGGTGCAACGGGGGTCAACGACAGCCGTGGCATGTGCCACCGCGTGCTTGTCCTCCGTGCCCTCGATGACGGACTTACCTACGGTTCCTTGGGTACGAACGCCGACGGCATAACCAGGAGGTCCGTCTACTCGTTCGCATGTCTGACGATCGGCGTGATTGGCCACCGCCATGGTCTCCGCGGCCTCGCAGGCACCGGCACCCTGCATGCCGGCCCCCGCGAGGAGATCGCCGAGTCGGGGCAAGTCGCCCTCGCGTAGCGCTTTGTTGAACGCGTCTTTGACGTCGTCGCGGGCGCTACGGGCAGCTGCCAACGCGGAGGCGTCAGCCGCCGTCTGGGCGCTGTTCCGGACAACAGACGCCTGGCCCACAGCGAAGAACGCGAACGCGAGGAAGAACAGCGCCGCCACCGCCACGATGTACAAGCCGATCGTTTGTCCATCGTCGCTGCGCGCTAGCGCTACTTTCCGTCGCCCGCGATGACCTTGTCGATCATGCCAGTGATGCCGTTCTTGACCTTCGTGCCGATGTCCGTCGTTCCCGCGAGCACTCCGATGATCACCGCGATCACGACGGCGATCCCCAGGTACTCGAAGGACGTCTGCCCCCGGTCGCTGCTCAACTTCTCGCGCATCCAGATCTGCGTGACCACGAGCCGCTTCACTGCCCAAGTGCTCATGTCTGATCGCCCCATCCTTTGTCACCTGATGAACGCCAACCACGCCCAATGCGACGGCCGGTCTCTCGTTCCCACGCTCGCTACGACCGTCGGCCCCGACGTCACAGTTCACGGCGCACCGCCTCTCACCGGTCCGGTCCGTAGCGATCCGCTCTTGATTGCAGGTGCAAATATGGTTGCGTCTGCAAAGGTACACCCGAAACCCGTGCAACCGCATCCCTTTGTGCGCCAACTGGCGCATCCAATATGGCGGTTCCGTACATGACCCATGTGCGGAATCACCCATTTCCCAGGAGATTGCCGAAGTTGATCTGAGAGCCCATGACCGTGCCCGTGATCAGCAGGATCATCGTCGCAGGCACCAACAGCATGGTGATGACCCCGGTCGCCCTCGGCACCGTCCGCGCCGCGCGGCGTCGTGCGTTCTGCGCCTCGGTCCGGCGCATGTCCTGGGCGATCTGCAGCAGCGTCCTCGCGATGGGCGCGCCCAGCTCCTCGCCCTGTTGCAGCGTGCTCACGAACTGGCTGACCTGATCGCTCTTGTTGCGCTTGCGGAGCTGGTCGAAAGCATCGCGACGGCTCACCCCCACATCTATCTGCCGCAGCGCGATGCGGATCTCGTCCGACCAAGGGCCCTTGTACACCGTGTTGACGCGCTCCAAGGCCTGACGGAAGCCCAACCCGGCGCTCACCACCACCGCCAGTACGTCCAGGAAGTCGGGGAGGGTCCGCTCGATGTCGTCGCGGCGTTTGCGGACGGCGAGCCATAGGCCCAGGTCGGCCCAACCCCATGCGTATCCGACGAGGATCAGCGCCAGGAACCAGTGGCCGCTGGTGAGGAGCGCGAACGCCGCCAACCCCCCCAGCGCCCCATAGACCGCCCTCCGCGCCGCGTACCGCTCCACCGTCAACCCGTGGGGGGTGGCCCGCGTGGTCGATCTTCATGCGCATTTTGGCGACGCGGGTGGGGCCCATCCAGCGCATGACCATGGGGGACCAGCGCATGCCGAGTTGGTCGACGGCGTTTCCGGTGCGGGTGGTTCGGGTGCTGCCTACTTCCAGGGCGAGCATCAGGTCGTCGGGGAGTTTGGCGTCGGCGCGCAGGAGGGCGACCGCGTGGACGACGCCTACCGCGCACAGTGCCACCACGGCGGCCAGGGCCAAGCCGATCATCAGCATCAATGCCACCCGCCCCTCATACGTCGATCCTCGACATCCGGCGGATCATCCAGAAACCCACCCCATACAGGCTCAGCGAAACCAGCACGCAGATGCGCCCGACGTTCGAGCCCGTCATCGCGCTCAGCGACCCCGGCATGATCTGGTTCAGCAGGAACAACGAGCCGATGCCGATGACGGGGACGGCGTACGCCGTGACCGTTACCTGGGACATCTGGGTGCGGATCTCCCTCCTCGTCTCCTTGCGCTCCTCCAGCGTGACCGTCAGGTTGCGGAGCGACTCGACGACGGAGCCGCCCGCGCGGCTCGACAGGACGAGGGTGGAGACCAGGACGATGAGTTCGCGGCTGGGGAGGCGTTCCTGCAGCTCGGCCAGGGAGTCCTCGACGGAGTGGCCCATCGCCATCGCGTCGGCGACCTTCTTGAGCTCTTCGCCCGCCGGGGCCTCCAGCTCGTCCGCCGCCATGCCGACCGCCGTGCGCAGCGCGAGGCCGGCCTGGGTGGCGTTGGCCAGGACGCGGGCGAGTTCGGGGAGTTGGGCGATGAAGCGTTCGGTGCGCACCCGGCGGCGCCACTCCAGGAAGGAGTACGCGGACCAGAAGGCGAGGATCGCGGCGATCGGCCCGAAGAACGGGGCGAGGATGACGTCGGCGACGATCCAGGCGCCGCCGACCACGCCGATGGCCGCCGCCGTGAACTGGCCGGGGGTGAGGTCGGTGCCGGTGGCGGCGAGGCGGCCCCGGCGAGGCGCCGGCCCCAGCCGGTCGCGCGCACCCGGCGGTCGAGGGCGGCGAAGGGAACGTGACGGCCGGTGTCGCCCGGCTCGCCCGCGAGGCGCTCGACGAGGGCCGCCCGTTCCGCTCGGCCGCCGGCCCAGGCGTGCAGGCCCCAGACGCCCAGCGTCAGGGCGAGCAGGGTGGCGCCGATGACGATCAGCGGGAGCTGGTCGCTCACTTGGCCTCCCTGATGTCGAGTTCCAGCTCGCTGGCGCCGACGCCGAAGGCGGCCGGGACGTGTTCACCGGCCAGGTACAGGCGCTCCGCGAGCTCGCGCGGCAGCGGGTGGTGCTCGTACCAGCCGCGGACGATGCGGTCGGCGCCGAGCGGCTCGGCGCGGAAGCGGGTCGCGCTGGTGAGGCAAAAGACGTCGCGGCCGCGGGAGGAGAGCATGGCGATCTCAACGATGCGGCGGGTGCCGTCGACGTGCCGGGTGAGCTGCACGAGGACGTCCACGGCGCTGTTGATCTGGTCGCGCAGCGCCTCGAAGGGGATCTTGACCTCGCTCATCGAGGCCAGCGTCTGCAGGCGCAGCACCGCGTCCTCGGCCGAGTTGGCGTGGACGGTGGCGAGCGAGCCGTCGTGTCCGGTGGACATCGCCTGGAGCATGTCGAGGGTCTCGCCGCCGCGGACCTCACCGACGATGATGCGGTCGGGGCGCATGCGCAGCGAGTTGCGGACGAGGTCCCGGATGGTGATGCGGCCCTCGCCCTCGACGTTCGGCGGGCGGGTCTCCAGCCGGATGACGTGGTCCTGCTGCAGCTGCAGTTCGGCGGCGTCCTCGACGGTGATGATGCGCTCGCCGTCCGGAATCAGCCCGGACAGCGCGTTGAGCAGCGTCGTCTTCCCGGACCCGGTGCCCCCGCTGACGATGATGTTGCACTTCGCGCGGACCAGCGACGAGAGCAGCATCAACATGTGCTCGTCGAGGGTCCCGAGGGCTATCAGTTCCCGAAGGGTGTAGGCGCGCGGGAAGCGCCGGATGGTGAGCGTCGGGCCGCTCAGGGAGAGCGGCGGGATGATGACGTTGACGCGCTCCCCGCTCGGCAGCCGCGCGTCGACCATCGGGTTGGACTCGTCGACGCGGCGGTTGACGGTCGAGACGATGCGTTCGATGGTCTGCAGCAGCTGCTCGGCGGACGAGAAGCGGGCGGCGACCTGCTCGACCCGGCCGCCCCGCTCGACGTAGATCTTGTCCGGCCCGTTGACCATGATCTCGGTGACGGTCGGGTCCTCGAGGAGCGGTTCCAGGATGCCAAGACCGAGCGCCTCGTCCACGACGCGGCGGATGATGCCCGCGCGCTCCTTCGTCGACAGGACCGGGCCCTCGCGGCTGATGATGTGCCCGAGCACCCGTTCCAGCCGGGCCCGCCGCTCGGCGGTGGCGAGCGCCGACATCTCGGCGAGGTCGATCTCCTGGAGCAGCTTGGTGCGGTAGACGGCCACCATGTGGCCCTCTTGGGTCTGGGGGGTGGCCTCTTCCGTGACGGCGAGGCGGGCGCGCAGGCTCATGGTGTGAGGTCTTTCATCGGGTCACGGATTCCTTCGGCATGGTCGCGCTGCGCCGCACCGGACCGAAGATGCTCACGCCGGGGATGACGGACGGGATGTCGATGACGGCGGTCGCCGTGACGGAGTCTCCGTTCTCCGAGGGGGGCGAGATGTGGGTGCCGTCGCGCAGCCAGTCGCTCACGGCGCTGCGGCCCGCGTCCGCGGCGTCCGGGTGCGGGGCGCGCAGCGCCGCCGTGCGGGCGGCGGTGCGGGCGGCGGTGCCGGCCTGGTTGGCGGCGTAGGCGACGAAGCCGAGCTGGATTCCGGCCAGGGCGATGAGCAGCAGGATCGGCAGCACGCCGAGGAACTCCAGGGACGCGGAGCCCCTTTCGCCCCGTACACGCCGTTCACGCCGTTCACGCCGTTCACGCCGTTGGCACTTTTCACGCTGTTCACGCCGTTGACGCCTTTCACCCCGTTCACGCCGTTCGTGCCACCTCCGCGTACCGGTCATCGCTTCGCCTCCTCGTCCACCGTGGACGCATGACCGTGCACCGTCAACGGAAAGTCGATGGCGCCGGGAAAGAGGACGGGGACTTTGAGGGCCACGGTGACGGTGACCTTGCCGCCGCCCCGTTCGACGGTCGTGGTGCCGTTCCACGCGCCCGGCAGGTCACGCTGCGCCGCCACGCCCGCGTCCTGGCCCACCGCCGCCGCCCGCGCCGCCTCGTCCGCCGCGTGGCCGGCGAGCGTGAACGTGTAGCCCGCGAGGACCGCCTGCCAGACCAGGATCAGGGTGATGAGGATGATCGGCGTCATGCCGAGGGTCTCCAGGATCACCTGGCCCCGGTCGTCGCGCAGAGCACCCCGCCTGCCGCGCCTGGCCGCCTTGGGCTGCGGACCGCCGACGGCGAGGCCGAGTTCGGCCGCCAGCGCCCACAGGCCCTGCTTGACGGTGGAGCGGTTGTCGAGGTCGTGGAGACGTCCGGCGTCGATGACGGGCTGGAGCTCCTTGAACGCGGCCGGCACGACCGAGCCCGCGACCTTGGTGCCGGTGATGCGGGCGACCAGGGACGGCTGGATCTCGGTGGAGCGCGTGTAGCGGTTGACGACGGCCGTGGTGTCCTGCGGCTTGCGGATCTGCAGCCGGTCCCACATCCGCACCATGCGCTTGGCCGCGCGGACGGCGACGACGTCCGGGGTGGTCACCAGCAGCGCCGTGTCAGCGGTCTCGACGGCCACCGCGTTCGCCGTGGTCAGCTGCGTGCCGCAGTCGACGACGACCACCTCGTACCGTTGCCGCAGCGCGTGCAGGACCAGCCGCACCGACCGGTCCGTGACGTCCTCGCCCCGTTCGCCCTCGCCCGGGGCGAGCAGCAGGGCGGGCCCGGACTCGTGGAGGTACATCGCGTCGTGCAGGACGCGTGACGAGATGTCGGCGATGTCGGCGAGGTCGGCCATCGAGCGGCGGAACTGGACGTCCAGGTACGAGGCGATGTCGCCACCCTGCAGGTCCAGGTCGACGAGCGCGGTGGAGCGTCCGGCGGCGTGCGCGGCCAGCGCAAGCTGGATGGCGGTCACGGTGGTACCGACTCCGCCCTTGGCGCCGGCGACGGCGACGAGGGTGCCGCCGGCCACGGCGGGCAGCGCCCGCTGCGGGCCGAGGTGGCGGCGGACACCGCTCGCCCAGGCAGCGGCCGCCTCGACCCGGGCGCCCAGCTCGTCGTACGACAGCGGCAGCCCGATGACGCCGCGCGCCCCGGAGTCCATCGCGGCGGAGAGCACGGCCGGGCTCGGGTCGGCGGTGAGCAGCACGACGCCGACGGCGGGGAAGCGGAGCGCGACCTCCCGTATCAGTTCCAGGGCGGGCATCGGGGTGATGCCGTCGTGCACGATGACGACTTCGGGCAGCTCCTCGATGCCCGTCTCGGCCGCCCGGGCGAGGGTGTCGAGCAGCAGCGTGGAGTCGGGCAAGCGCCGGGCCCGGCTCCGCGCCCGGCAGCTGGTGCAACAGACCGGCCAGCGCGCGGGCGGCATCGGGATCAGCGGTGCCGGACAGGATCCTCACGATCACGGACGGCCTCCCCAGTGGGTGGCGGCCGCCGTACGGGCGGCCTGGAACGGCACCGTCGGAACGGCGCCCTGGCGTTGGCCCCTTCGCCCCGTCACTACTGGCCCCGGCACCCCGCGCCCCCTCACCGCTTCGCTCCCGCGTCGCCCGCCAGCGTGTACGAGCGGTCGCCCTCGGCCGGGGCGCGGTTGTCACCCGGGGCGATCAGCGCCAGTCGGACGTGGCGGGCGAAGGATTCGGAGAACGCGACGCGCTGCGCGTCGGCCGCGTCGAGGGCGAAGGTGATCGGCACACCTTGGGCGGCCTGCCGTTGCGAGTCCTGGTTCTTGTCGAACGCCTTGATCTCCCCGACGTCGATGACCCGCGCCCCGGTGACGATGATCTTCGAGAGGTCGGGGTCGGTGTCCTTCTTCCCCGCGAAGGTGGCGAAGATGTTGACCTTCGCCCCCGGGGTGATCTTGCCGGCGACGCCGGTCTCCGCGTCGATCATGATGGCGATCTCCATCTGGCCCGGCTGGAGCACCGGCCTGGCCGCGACCATGCCGGACTCCAGCAGGGAGCCGCGCTTCAGCGGGATCGCCGCGACCATCCCCTGGACGGAGGCCAGGTCGCGCACGGCAGTGTCGGGCAGCCACTTCTCCGGTATCCGCACCTTCTCCAACTGCCCGGAAGTGACCGCTTGATACGCCGGTACGTCCTTGGTCAGCTGGTACGCCGTGACCTTGGGCCCGACCTCCGACCGGGCGTTGCCGATGACCGTGACGACTCCCGCGAAGGCCGCCACCGCGCACACCACGGAGACCACCAGGAGGACGACACCGCGTCGCTGACGTGAATTCATCGGCAGGCAGACCTATCGCTTATGGGGTTCGAGCTGGGGGCGGTCGGGGTTGGGCAGCGGGCGCTGGTGCTGCGGCGGCCGGCGTAACGGCTGCCCCGCGCCCGCCGTCACCTGCTGCGAACGGCCACCGGAGCCACCGGAGCCACCGGAGCCACCGGAGCGGCCCGGCCCGTCCGACGTGTCGGAGCGGTCGGAGCGGTGCGCCCCTTCGGGACGTCCGCCGAGCCGCGTCGAGCAGAAGAGGCACTGGTCGCCGATGACCTCGAGCCCGCACCAGGGGCAGGTGTCCCGGCGGACCGACGTGACCAGTTGGTACAGGATGCCGATGTCCGCGATGTACGCGGTGAACTCGACCAGCCGGCCGGTGCCCCACCAGCGCGCCGACCCGTCCGGCAGCGGCACTTCGCGGATGTGCTGGGAGTGCCAGGCGGGGGCGAGCGTGCCGGTGACCCAGCCCACGTCGAGCCCGTGCCCGGCGACCGCGAGCTGGGTGAGGAAGCCCGGCCCCGGCGGGACGGCGTCGGAACCCGCCTCGGACAGTCCCGGCTCCGGGTGGGCCATGACGGCGAAGTGCCGTCCGGGGACGAGGGACTTGAGGTGTTTGCCGACCGTGACGGGCACCCGGTCGAGCTTGCTGACCGAGCCGAGCAGCGCGCCCGAGTACAGGTAGTACGAGAGCAGTCGGGCCGCGCCCGCGAGCACGCCGGGGCCCAGGTCGGTTCCGGCCAGCTGCCGCAGCTGCTCCGCGAGCAGCGCGGCGGCGAGCGGCGGCAGGTCGACGGGGACGATCGCCATCCGGTCCGCCTCGAGCGCGGCGCGCACGGTGTGCAGCCGGCGGCGCCCGGGGTCGGCCGCGTCGGACGAGGCGAGGGCGATGAGGTGCCCGTAGGCGTCGAGCGCGGCGGAGGTGCGCGCGACATGCTGCTCGAGCGGAACGGCGAGATCGTCCGCCGTGACCGTTATGACGCTCGACATCCGCAGCCCTCCTGTCCTGCGCAAGGACCGTTCACCAGCCGGTTCGCGTGCGCAAGCCTATCGATGTGTAGCGGAATGAGTGCGGAAAGTCGCGGATCAGGATCGGTGAACGCACGGATGCGTCGCATGAACGACCCGTGACCCCCAGAGGTCTTGACAACCTCATTGGTCTGGACCAACTTGGACCCACGCAGGGCGCGTCGCCCAACCCTCTTGCGCATTCCCCACCACCCCCCAACTCCTTGCCCCCAGGAGGCAGTCGTGGAACGTGCATCTCATGCTTATCGGAGACCGAAAGTCACGCGTACGGCCCTCGCCACCGTAGGAGCCGCCTCGCTGGTGGCCGCGGGCTTCGCGATAGCCAACGTCGGGACCGCGCAGGCCGCCGACACCAATCTCATCAGCAACTCCGGCTTCGAGAGCGGACTGTCCGGCTGGACGTGCACGGCGGGCAGCGGTGCGGCCGTCTCCACCCCGGTGCACGGCGGGTCCTCGGCGCTCAAGGGCAGCCCCAGCGGCTCCGACAACGCCAAGTGTTCGCAGACCGTCAGCGTCAAGCCCAACTCCGCGTACTCGCTGAGCGCCTGGGTGCAGGGCTCGTACGTCTACCTCGGTGCCAGCGGCACGGGCACCACGGACGTCTCGACCTGGACCCCGTCCGCCGGCTCGTACCAGCAGCTGAGCACCAAGTTCACGACGGGCGCGAGCACCACCTCGGTCACCGTCTACCTCAACGGCTGGTACGCGCAGCCCGCGTACTTCGCGGACGACGTCGTCCTGACCGGCCCCGGCGGCACTCCCACGACGCCCCCGACGACCCCGCCCACCACGCCGCCGACCACCCCGCCGACGACTCCCCCCACCACCCCGCCCACCACGCCTCCCACCACCCCGCCGACCACTCCCCCGAGCGGCAGCCTGCCCAAGCACGTCCTCACCGGGTACTGGCAGAACTTCAACAACGGCGCGACGGTCCAGACCATCGCCCAGGTGCAGAACCAGTACGACATCATCGCCGTCTCGTTCGCGGACGCCTCCGGCACACCCGGAGGGGTCACCTTCAACCTGGACCCGGCACTGAACTACTCCGTCGCCCAGTTCAAGGCGGACATCGCGGCGAAGCAGGCGGCCGGCAAGCGCGTCGTGATCTCCATCGGCGGCCAGAACGGCACCGTGTCGATCAACGACTCGGCCTCCGCCACCAACTTCGCCAACAGCGTCTACTCGCTGATGCAGACGTACGGGTTCAGCGGCGTCGACATCGACCTGGAGAACGGCCTCAACTCCACCTACATGTCGCAGGCGCTGCGCAGCCTGAGCAGCAAGGCGGGCTCGGGGCTCATCATCACGATGGCGCCGCAGACGATCGACATGCTCTCCCCGTCGAGCGACTACTTCGCCACCGCGCTCAAGATCAAGGACATCCTGACCGTCGTCAACACCCAGTACTACAACAGCGGTTCGATGAACGGCTGTGACGGCGGCGTCTACTCGCAGGGCTCCGTGGACTTCATCACCTCGCAGGCCTGCACGGTCATCCAGGGCGGGCTCGACCCGTCCCAGGTCGGCCTCGGGCTCCCGGCCTCGACGAGCGGCGCGGGCTCCGGCTACGTCGACCCGTCGGTGGTCAACAACGCGATCGACTGCCTGACGAAGGGCACCGGCTGCGGCACCTTCAAGCCGGCCACCAAGTGGCCGACGCTGCGCGGCGCGATGGCCTGGTCGACCAACTGGGACGCCAAGAACGGCAACCAGTGGTCCAACTCGGTCGGCACGCACGTGCACGCCCTGCCGTAACACCCCCGCGGACCCGCTCCACGTCCGCACCTGCTCACCGCGCCCCCCGGGACGGCCACAGCCTCCCGGCGGGCGCGGTGTCATGTGGTGACGACCTGGGAACCCGCACCCTTCTCCGCGTCCCGGCGCCTGCGCGACCACCACCGGTACCCGGCCAGCGCGAGGATCCCCAGCGCCGACGCGCCGCCCACCGCGGAGCCCACCATGAGTCCCGGCGGCGTGAAGTCGCAGCTGATGGTGCGTGACGTGCCGTCCAGCGGGACCGACAGCAGGCCCAGGTGGCTGCCGGCCGGTTTGGCGGCGCCGCCGCCCACCGAGCAGCTCCACCCCTCGATCGCCGGGGCGGCGATCACGGCGACGCCCGTGCTGCCGGCCGGCAGTTCCGCGCTGAGGTGGCCGTCGGACACCGACACCCGCGTCGCGCCGGTGGTCTTCATCTCGGCCACCCGGGCGGCGAGCTTCGCCGGGTCGAGGCAGCCGATCGGCTCCTTCGGCAGCGCTCCGGCCGCCAGCGCTATGAGGTCCACCCGCACGTCGCCCGAGGGCGGCACCGTCCCCATGGGCTGGACGGTCGCGCGGTTCTGCGGCGGGCGGGCGTCGAAGTGCACCCCGTCGGAGACCCCGTGCAACCCGGCCTGCCCGGCGAAGTCCGGCACGGACAGGAACACCTCGCTGCCCGCCGGGCAGTGGGCCCGCAGCACCTGTGTGGGCCCCCACTTCCCCACCTCACGCGCGCTGACCCCGTACCGGCCGTCCAGCGTCAGTTTCGGCACCTTGCCGTCGGCGCCCCGCACCGCGACCTCGGGGATGGTGTAGACACCGGCGCCGAGCAGCGCCTCCTGGTTGCGGAACGTGTTGTCGCCGTAGGACAGCGGTCCGCCCGCCGGGCGGACGGTCACCAGCGGGGGGACGTCCATCCGCGAGACCGACACCGTCGTCGTGTACGGGCCGCGCAACGGGTGCCGGAACGGGTCCTGGTCGGAGTGCAGCCGTGCGCCGACCGCGAAGATCGCGTCCGTGACCGGCCCGTCGATGCTGCGCGGCGACCGGCCGCGCGAGGAGTAGCCGCCGCCGAGCGCGATCAGGGTGCTCGCCCAGACCTCCGAGGTGAGGCTGCTGTAGTACTGGGCGCCCTGACCGCCGACGACCAGCGGGTCGTTGCCGACCGTCTGCCAGATCCCGGGATCCGTACGGTACGCGGGCCAGCCGTCGGACCGCGCGACCGCGGCGCTCTGCACGTCCTGGCGCTGGCCCCACGGCCCGTAGTCGTCGAGCCGCCCGAGCCGCGCCTTGTCGTACGCCGCCTCCGCGACCGCCGACTCCCCCACCTGCGCGCCGACCAGCAGCACGGCGGCCAGCACCGGCGCCCAGCGGGCGATACGCCGCCGCGCCTCGGCCGTCCGCAGAAGGGCGAGGCTGCCGAGGACCAGCGCCAGCGAGGACGCCAGCAGCGGCACCGTCCAGGACTCCGTGATGACGCTGGTACTTCCGACCGCGGCCACCAGCGCGAGCAGCCCGACCCCGCCGAGCAGCGGCTTCCACCGCGGCACGCCCTGCGCGAGGGAGAGCCATCCCGCGATGACCAGAACCCCGCAGAGCACGAACGTCTGCCGGTACGAGCTGCCGTTCGGCGTGGCGAACGCGTGCCAGGCCAGGTGCGTCGGCTTCCACTGCATGGAGAGCAGCACCAGCACCACCAGCGCGCTCCAGCCGGCCCGCTCGCGCCGGGCGACGGCCGTGTTGAACGGCAGGGTCAGCGCGAGCAGCAGCGCGGCCGTGCCGACCCAGACGGCCGGTGTCTCGAAGGTGTACGTGCCCGGCAGCAGCCGCGCCAGCACGTCGGGCACCGTGGCGGGCGCGAAGGTGTTGACGCGGCCGGGGTGCGCGAGCTTCGTCGCCTTGAAGACGACGAGGATCAGCGGCGCGGCCAGCCCGATGCCGAGCAGCACCGCCGGCACGGCCCGCCCGAGTACGGCGAGTTTGCTCCGCACGTCCTCGCGGCCGAGCAGCAGCCGCAGCAGCAGGACGAGCGCGGCGCCGATCGTCGCCATGTACGCCGTGTAGAAGTTGGCCGTCCAGGCGAGGGCGACGACCAGCGGCCCGAGCACCGGACGCCGGTTCGTCAGCGCCCACTCGCCGACCAGGCACAGCAGCGGGAACGCGATGAGCCCGTCCAGCCACATCAGGTTGTACGAAGCCTCCGCCATCGACCAGCCGCACAGCGCGTACGAGGCGCCGAGCGCCCCGGCCGTCCACCAGCGGCCCTTGCGCAGCGTCAGCAGCAGGAACGCCATCGCGGCGCCCGCCGACGCCATCTTCAGGACGGTGATCACGTACACCGCAAGGTCGATCTCGTCCCGCGGGAAGAGGCCGACCAGCAGGGCGAACGGGCTGCTCAGATACGTGCCGAGGTCGGGAAGGAAGCTGGAGCCGTACCCGGACTGCCAGTTGACGAGCAGCCCGCCGTCGGCCCTGCCGTGCAGCAGGTCCCACAGGTGGGCGTGGAACGGTACGAACTGGTTGCCCAGGTCGCTGACGCTCCGGCTGTGGCGCCCGAACGGGAAGGTCGTCGCGACGGCGTCGCCCACGCAGAACGCCAGAGCGGTGATCAACGCGGCCAGAGCGGTGGCACGGCGGCGGATGTGCGGGGCGGCGGCGGGTTCCGGTCGCGTGGGGATGGTGGTGCTGGTGTCACTGATGGCGCTGTCACCAGCCCCTTTCGGGGCGGCTTCTGTCGTCGGCATGGCTTCCTCCGAAGGGGACGCTAACCCGCCCAAACCCCGGATTCGCCCTCTGAACCGAATGCCCTTTCACCCGACGCCCGCGCTTCAACGGGAGTTCATCGGGCGTTCCGTCGCCGCCGGGAACCGGCGACGGGCGGGGGAGGTCGTCGGCTTCGGGCGGTGGAGAACGGGCCGGCGCGGTAGCCCATGCTCGGGAACAGTCAGCCGGGGATCATGTCCCAGCGGAAGGTCCCCATGACGGCGTCGAACAGCTCCACCATCAGCTCGGCCAGCCGGGGTTCGTCAGCGGCGATCGGCGTCGAGAACGCCGCGGCCAGACAGCGGCCGGGGACGGCGTCGGGGAGCGGCAGCACGTAGTCCACCCGTCGGGCCTCCCCCACGACGTACTCCCGTCGCTCCTTCCGTCCCGGCACCGCCAGTTCCGACACGATGAACGAAGCGGGCAACGGTGCGGCTCCACCCCGTTGCCGCACGGGGAGGTAGAGGTCGATCCCGGCGCCGTCCCGGCGCGCACGGACGGCCAACTCCCGCAAACGGCCCTCCAAACCGGACCCGCAGCCGCGCCACCGCGTCCCCACGGGACCCGTCGAAAGCGGCCCCCACGATCCCCCGGATCGCGTCCTCGGTGCCCGCGCGCAGCGGGATCCGCCCCCAGTCGGGGGGCAGTACCAGTCGGTATCCGCCAACCGTCACAACCGCACCCTGTCCCGTCGTCCGTCGTTCCGTCGCCGATGCATGCCGGTGACCTATGCCAGAACGGATCGTTCCACAAGAACACAACCCCACAGGAGTCCGGACAAATGTCCAACACATGCACCAGCACAGCCGACTTGAAAGTCGACGGGCGCCTCCTCGACGCCTCGGAGCACTCCCTCGCCTCCATCCGAGCGGCCCTGCAACGCTGCCCCGCCACACAGGACGCGCTCGCTGACGCCGTCGGCGAGCCGCGCATGGCCGACGTCATGCACACCTTCTCGGACAACTGGAGGGACAACCGCAAGGAGACCCTCTGGAACCTCGGCCAGGTCCTCAACCTCATCCGCGAGACGAAGGCGGCCTTCGCCGCCATCGACTGCGAACTCGCCGCCCGAGCGAAGGGCTGAGCGCCCCCGATGCCCCGCCGCCCGCGCGACTGGCACCCCCTGCGCACCGAGGACCGCTACGCCGACCCCACGCCCGGCTCCCCCGACGACATCCGCACCGGCCGCCGCACCATGACCGACACCGCCGTAGAGATCCGCACGCAGATCGCCCGGCTCCGCGCCCTGTCCGACGGCACCGGCCTCAAGGGCGACTACGCGGACGCCCTCCAGGACGGCGCGGACCGCCTGCGGGAGAAGCTCGGCACGGTCGCCGACCGGTACGAGAAGGTCGCCGTCAAAGTCGCGGCCTGGGCCGAAGCAGTCGAGGACGCCCAGCACCAGACGGCCGCCGCCCACCGCGCCGCCACCGCCGCACAGGACATCATCGACCCGCTCGACGCCCTCCCCGCAGCGGATATCACCCCCACCCAAAAGAGCGATCTCGACCACGCCCGCGCGTCACTCGTCCGTGCACAGGCCGCCTTCGACGGCGCGATCGGCGACTACGCCTCCGACGCGCGCCGCCTCTCCGGCGCGATCGAGGAGCTCCTGGACGATTCGCTGGAGGATTCGTACTGGAGCTGGGCCTCCAACCTCCTCGAACGCAACGCCGCGTGGATCAACGAAGCGCTGGAGATCATCGGCTGGATCGCCACCGTCGTGGCCATCGCCGCCGTCCTCATCGCCTGCGCCCCCACCGCCCCGGCGTGGCTCGCCCTGGCCGCCTCCTGGGCCATCGCCGGAGCGGAAGCCGCCACGTACGGCACCGCCCTGGTCCACACCGCCCTGGCCGCCACCGGCAACGGCACGTGGGCCGATGTCGGCCTCGACATCGTCGCCATCCTCACGCTGCGCATGGGCAAGGCGGCGGAACAGGGGGTGACGGCGGGCGTGGACGCCACGCGGGTTGCCTCGCGGCAGGCGGCGAAGGACGCCGTGGCGGCATCGAGGGCGGGGCAGGGCGAAGCCCGGCAGGAGATCGCGCGTGAGCTGCGCAATCGGAGTATTCCGAAGCCACGACGGCAGTTCCTGGAGCGCCAGCTCAAACGTATGAACGCGCAAGCCCGCGCAGCGGCGAAGTATCCGTCGCAGCACGAACCGGAGGTTTCGGCGGCCGACGTTTTCAACGCAGGAGGATCCCGCGAGTCCGCAGTTGCCCGGAAGGTCAATGCGCATGAACTCGCCAAGCACGCCGATAATTCGGCGCTGCGGGAAGCGACGCAGCGTGTCGAAGGCCACGCAGTAAGAAACCGGAGAGCATTCGTGATTGGTTCAACGGCCGACCTCGCTGACAAGAGCAGCGGTAGCAGCGGAATCTTCGAATGGAAGCCCAGTTTGACGTCTTACGACGACGCGAAGAGCTCCTTCCAGTTCCATACCAGTTGGCTCGATCCCGACATCGGGATCACCTCAGGAGCGAAAGCATGAGCTGGGTCGACACGTACTACTCGTTGGACCTGTGGGCTGACATCACGCCATCTGTCGTGTCGCCCGAAACTTCTTGGGGTACGCGGGACATGTGGGCTCGATCGACGGCCGAAACAGTTCTGGTGCTGCGTGGTCAACCACATCGATGGCTCGCGAATCGGCGCCTGGCCAAACGACTTCTGCGGACCTACGACGTCTACGCCAGGCAGCCGCTCGGCAAACACACATATATCCACCTGGGAAACCTGCGGCAGCAATACCTACCTGTCACCGTCTCCTACGGTCCCGCCGAAGGCGATCGACGTGGCGCGCTCAGACGCCTCTGCCGCGCCGACGATCCCGAACTCCTCCGCCCGCCCCAACTCGACACCTTCCACGCCGGCCACCTCGGCGAGGGCCTCAAAGCCCTGGGGCACGTCGTGCTCGACGACAACGAGATCGTCGCCAACCTCTGGTACGCCTTCCGCGACGAGACGCACCAACTCGACGTCGTCGTGTTCGCCTCGACGGGTGATCTGGTGCGGCTGAACCAGATCGGGCCCGACATCGATGCCCTCGTGCACGGCATCAAGGTGCGGGCGGATGACGAGGAGGGGTGGTGGGCGGGGGTCGCTGATGACATTCCCGCGGATATCGACGGCTGAACGTGAAGAAAGGGATGGCCCGGCCCGCCCGGGGCCGGGCCATCCCCCTCCCCCTCCCCCTAGATAACAAGGCTGAGGGCCGCGGCCACCGCGAAGCCCGACACCGAGAGGACGGATTCCAGGACCGTCCAGGACTTGAGGGTGTCGCGTTCGGAGATGCCGAAGTACTTGGAGACCATCCAGAACCCGCCGTCGTTGACGTGTGAGGCGAAGATGGAGCCCGCGGAGATCGCCATGATGACCAGGGCCAGGTGGGCCTGGGAGAAGTCGCCCGCGGAGAGCATGGGGGCGACGATTCCGGCCGTGGTGACGATGGCGACGGTCGCGGAGCCCTGGGCGACTCGCAGGACCACCGAGATCAGCCAGGCCAGAACGATGATCGGCAGGCCCGCGCTGTCGAAGGCGTCGGCGAGCGCCTGAGCGACCCCGCTGCCCTTGAGGACGGCGCCGAAGACCCCGCCCGCGCCGACCACCAGCAGGATGTTGCCGACCGGCTTGAGCGAGGCCGTCGAGACGGTTTCGAGGGACTTGCGGGACCAGCCGCGGCGGATGCCGAGCAGGTAGTAGGCGAGGAAGAGGGCGATCATCAGGGCCACGAAGGGGTGGCCGAAGAACTCGATCACCGATCGGCCGGTGCTCGGGTCCAGGGCGATGGAGGAGAACGTCGCGCACAGGATGAGGAACAGCGGGGTGCCGATGATGGCGAGGACCGTGCCGAGCGAGACGGGGGTCTCGACGGGGGTGACGCCCGCGGCCTGCTGCTCGGCGGCGACGGCCGCCTTCGCCTCGTCGGCGGCGTCGACCATGTCCTGCGGAACCGGGACGAAGATGCGCTGCCCGATCCAGGCCGCGTAGACCCAGGCGGCGATGACGGACGGGATGCCGACGGCGGCGCCCATCAGGATGACCCAGCCGAGCTGGACGTGCAGCAGTCCGGCGGCGGCGACCGGGCCCGGGTGCGGGGGCAGGAACGCGTGGGTCATGGAGAGGCCCGCGAGCAGCGGCATCGCGTAGAGGACCATCGACTTGCCGTTGCGCTTGGCCGCGGCGTAGACGATCGGCGCGAGGACGAAGATGCCGACGTCGAAGAAGACCGGTATACCGAAGATGAGGCCGGTCAGGCCCATCGCGATCGGGGCGCGCTTCTCACCGAAGGCGCTGAGCAGGCGGCCGGAGAGGGCTTCGGCGCCGCCGGATATCTCCAGGATCGCGCCGAGCATCGTGCCCAGCGCGATGATGATCGCGATGTGGCCGAGGGTGCCGCCCATGCCGGTCTCGATGAGTGACGTGGCGCTGGACTTCTGCACCGTGCCGAAGAGTTCGGTGACGGACAGGCCCGCGGCGAGGCCGACGGCGATGGAGACGCCGAGCAGCGCGACGAACGGCTGGACGCGCGCCTTGATGATGAGCAGGAGCAGGAGGCCGATGCCGAGGGCGGCGACGGTCAGCAGTCCGGCCGTGCCGTGGATCAACAGGAGCAGGCCGCCGGTGTGCGGTACCGGTGGTGGTGGGTCCGCGGCGAGGGTGGTGAGCGGTGAGAACACGTGGGGACTCCGTATTCGGTGTGCGGGCAGGGGGGACCGCGGCATGGCGCCCGTGGTGTGGGCGCCGTGCCGTGCGGCGGCTGGGGGTCGGTGGTGCGGTGCTGCAAGGGGAAGCGGATCAGCCGAGGACGGCCAGCGCGTCGATCTCGATCAGCAGGCCGGCGGGGAGGCCGACGTAGACGGTGGTGCGGGCCGACGGGGCTTCCTTCAGGCCGGCGAAGTACTCGTTGTAGATCGTGTTGAACTCGGCGAAGTGCGCGGTGTCCGTGAGGTAGACGCGCGTCATGATGACGTCCTCCCAGGAGGAGCCGCCCTCTTCGAGGATCGCCTGGACGTTCGCGAACGTCTGGAGGGTCTGTTCGCGGAGGGTCGGTCCCGCGGGGGTGGGGGCCTGGCCGTCCACCCCCGGCAGGAAGCCGACCTGGCCGGCGACCTGGAGGAGGTTGCCCTTGCGCACGCCGTGCGAGAACTTGGCGGGCGGGGTGGTGTGGGTCGCCGGGGTGATGGCGGTCTTGGTGGCGTTCGTGTCGCTCATGGGGTGTCCTTCGAAACGGTGTTGCCTGAGTACTCCCGGCTGATGGCCTCCGCGGTACGGAGGATCAGCGGGCGCAGTTTGAGCAGTTCGTCGGCAGTGACGACGACGTTCGGCGCGGAGACGGACATCGCCGCGGCGATCCTGCCGTCCGCGCCCCTGATGGGGGCGCCGACGCAGTTGATGGATTCCTCGTGGCCGCCGAGGTCGGTGGCCCAGCCCTGGTCGCGCACGCGCAGCAGCTCGGTGAGGAAGGCGGCCGCGTCGGGTGTCGACCTGGCCGTGTACTTGGGGTATTCGAGGCGCTCGGCGATGGAGCGGCGCTCGGCTTCGGGGAGGTCGGACAGGAGCAACTTGGCGACGGCGGCCACGGTGATCGCGACGGGCTTGCCGATCCGCGAGTACATCCGTACCGGGTACCGGCTCTCGACCTTGTCGATGTAGACGACCTCGCCCTCCTCGTAGACCGCGAGGTGGACGGTGTGGCCGATCTTCTCGTTGAGCGCGAGGAGATGCGGGTGGGCGATCTCCCGCACGTCCAGCGTCTCCATGGCCTGCTGGGCGAGGGCGAAGAGCCGGGCGCCGAGCCGGTAGCGCTGGTCCTCCTGGCGGTAGACCATGCCGTGTTCGTGCAAAGTGCGCAGCAGCCGGAGTGCCGTGGACTTGTGGACGTCGAGGCGGGTGGCCACCTGTTCGAGGTTGGCGGGTCCCTCCGCGAGCAGCGGCAGGATGCGCAGCGCGCGGTCGACTGTTTGGCTCATCTGTCCTTCTCCGTCCGTCCGGCCCGAGCCGTCTGTCGGGCCGGTCCCGTCCCACCGGTCCGGTCCGTCCGTGCGGCCGGTTCCGTCCCACCGGCCCGGTCCGTCCATCCGGGGCCCAGGCGCAGTGTCCCCCACGCTTCGTCGCCGAGGGCGACAAGGGCGTCGGCGTGGGCGCGGGCGGGTGGCGTGCCGAGGTCGCCGGGGACGGTGAGGGCGGCGGCGGCCATGACGTGCCCGTGGCGGAGCCGGTCGGCGAGGGGCAGTCCGCGCAGGGTGGCGGAGAGGAACCCGGCGGCGAACGCGTCGCCCGCGCCGACCGGCTCGACGACGTCGACACCGAGCGCGGGGACGAAGGTCGCGGTGTCGCCCGTGAACGCGGTGGCGCCCGCGCTGCCCTGCTTGACGACGAGGACGGTGGGCTCGGGGAGCGCGGTGCGGATGGCGGCCGCGTCGGCCAGCCCCCAGGCGTCCTGCGCCTCGTCCTCGCCGACGAAGACGATGTCGCAGCCGCGGGCGAGTTCCGCGAGCAACCAGGGGTCGTCGCCGGTGCGCCACAGGGCCGGGCGGAAGTTCACGTCGTAGGAGACGAGGGGCCGGCCCGGTTCGCGCGCGACCAGGGAGCGCATCAGGGCGCGGCACTCGGGCGACAGCGCGGCGGTGATGCCGGACAGGTGCAGGATGCGGCCGGACCAGGCGTCGCGGCGGTGCACGGTCTCCGGGGACATGGCGGCGGCCGCGGAGCCGGCGCGGTAGTAGAGCACGGCGGTGCGGTCCGCCAGTTGCTCCTTGAAGTAGATGCCGGTGGGGCGGTCGGCGTCGCGCTGGACGGCGGTGACGTCGACACCGGTCGCGGCGACGGCGCGGATCAGGTGGTCGCCGAAGCCGTCGCCGCCGACCCGGCTGATCCAGCGGGCACTGTGACCGGAGCGGGCCAGCGCGCAGGCGACGTTCGACTCGGCGCCGCCGATCCCACGGTGGAAGGCGGGTACGTCGGCGAGGCTGCCGGGCTGCGAGGGCACGAAGGTGACCATGGACTCGCCAAGGCACGCCACATCGAACTGCGGGCCGCTCGGGACTGCGGTCACGGTCGCTCTCGCTCCTCATGGGGGTCCGGCCCCTGCGGGCCATGGCCGGCGCTTCACACACCGTTGACCCGGTGCTTGCCGGGATGTTAGACAGCTCAAAGCAAGACATGCAATGGACGTTGCATATGTTGCAACACAAAGGTCCGCGCAGAGATTCTCCAGGAGGTTCCATGGACGTCGCGAAGACGACCGAGCGGCTGCACGAGGAGCAGGTCGGCCACCGCTTCAAGGGCCTGCCGCCGGACGCCGCGGAGCTGACCCTCGGCGAGCTGGCGGCCGAGCGGCGCTCACTCTTCGACGGCGGCTTCACCACTCCGGTGCTCACGCTGTCCGCCGAGTCCCTGGAGCACAATCTCGCGCTGATGGAGAGCTACTCCGAGAAGTACGGCCTCGCCTTCGCCCCGCACGGCAAGACGTCCATGGCGCCGCAGCTCTTCGCCCGCCAGATCGCCTACGGCGCCTGGGGCATCACGGCCGCCGTCCCCACCCAGGTCCGGGTGTACCGCGCCTTCGGCGTCCAACGGATCTTCCTCGCCAATGAGTTGGTCGACGCCGCCGCGCTGCGCTGGCTCGCCGCCGAACTCGCCGCCGACCCGGACTTCCGCTTCGCCTGCTACGTCGACTCCGTACGCGGCGTGGAACTGATGGACGCGGCGCTCGCGGCCGCCGATGGTGCCCGGCCCGTCGACGTCGTCGTGGAGCTGGGCGAGGAGGGCGGCCGGACCGGCGTCCGCGGTGCCGCGGCGGCCGCCGAGGTCGCCGACGCCGTCGGCGCCGCCCGCCACCTGCGGCTCGTCGGAGTCGCCGGGTACGAGGGCGAGATCCCCGTCAAGACCCCGGAGACCGTCCGCGGCTGGCTGAACCGGCTCGTCGCCCTCACCCGGGACTTCGACGCCGCCGGACGCTTCGCGGACGCCGACGAGATCATCCTCAGCGCGGGCGGCAGCGGGTGGTTCGACGCGGTCGCCGAGGTCTTCCAGCCGGTGGAGGCGGGGAGCTTCTCGAAGCCGCTGCTCAAGCTGCTGCGCTCGGGCGCGTACATCACCCATGACGACGGCCACTACCGCGAGATCACCCCGTTCCACGACCGCATCCCCGAGGAAGGCGCCCTGCGGCCCGCGTTCCGGCTGTGGGCCCAGGTCGTCTCGAAGCCGGAGGCAGCCCTCGCCTTCCTCAACGCGGGCAAGCGCGACGCGTCCTTCGACCTCGGGCTGCCGGAACCCCAGGTCGTCCGCGGCACGGACGGCGCGCTGCGCCCGGCCACCGGGCTGACGGTGACGGCCCTGTCCGACCAGCACGCCTTCGTCGCCATCGCCCCCGGCGCCGGTCTGGAGATCGGCGAATGGGTCGGCCTCGGCCTCTCCCACCCCTGCACGGCCTTCGACAAGTGGAAGCTGCTGCCCATGGTCGAGGGGAACGGCACGGTCACGGACTACATCCGCACGTTCTTCTAGTGCTCTGGCCGGAAGGGTTCGCCTGGTTCGCGGCGTCCGGCGTGGTGCGTCGCACGGCGGAGGATCGTCCTCGTACGGGGCGTACTCGGACGACTTCGACAACGCGGCGAAGTGCCGTGCCGGGCGTCGCGAACCGGTGAACCTTCCGGCCAAAGCACTCGTCACGTCACCCGTCCGAGCAGAGGAAAGGCACCGGCAATGGATCTCGTGTTCCGCGACGTGAGCGTCATCGACGGGAGCGGCGAGGCCGCCTACCCGGCCGACGTCGGCATCGGCGGGGGCCGGATCACCGAGATCCGGCGCGAGGACGAGGCGCGCTCCGGGGGCGGTCGGCTGACCGGGACCCGCGTCGTCGACGCGGGCGGTCTGGCGCTCGCCCCCGGCTTCATCGACATGCACGCGCACAGCGATCTGGCCCTGCTGCGGGACCCCGACCACTCCGCGAAGGCGGCCCAGGGCGTGACGCTGGAGGTGCTGGGGCAGGACGGGTTGTCGTACGCGCCCGTCGACGACCGCACCCTCGCCGAGGTCCGCGCGCAGATCACCGGGTGGAACGGCGACGGCTCGGACATCGACTTCGACTGGCGCAGCGTCGGCGAGTACCTGGACCGGCTCGACCGGGGCATCGCGGTGAACGCCGCCTACCTCGTCCCGCAGGGCACCGTACGGATGCTGACGCTGGGCTGGGAGGACCGCCCGGCCACGGCGGCCGAGGTCGCCACGATGAAGCGGCTGGTGGCGGAGGGGCTGGAACAGGGCGCGGTCGGGCTGTCCTCCGGGCTGACGTACACGCCGGGGATGTACGCGTCGGACGCCGAACTCACCGAGCTGTGCCGGGTGGTGGCGGCGTACGACGGCTACTACTGCCCGCACCACCGCTCCTACGGGGCCGGCGCGCTGCAGGCGTACGAGGAGATGGTGGCGCTGACCCGGGACGCCGGCTGCGCCCTGCACCTGGCGCACGCGACCATGAACTTCGGGGTGAACAAGGGCAGGGCCCCGGAGCTGCTGGCGCTGCTGGACCGCGCCCTGGACGCGGGCTCCGACATCTCGCTCGACACGTACCCCTACCTCCCCGGCTGTACGACGCTCGCGGCGATGCTGCCGAGCTGGGCGACGGAAGGCGGCCCGGAGGCGACGCTCGCGCGGCTGCGGGACGACGTGACGGCGGAGCGGATCCGCCACGTGATGGAGGTCGAGGGGGCTGACGGCTGCCACGGCGTGCCGATGGACTGGGCGACGATCGAGGTCTCCGGGGTGAGCGACCCGGGGCTCGCGGGCTGCGTCGGCAGGACCGTCGCGCGCAGCGCGGCCGAGCGCGGCGAGGAGCCGTTCGTCACTGCCCGGCGGCTGCTGATCGCCGACCGGCTGGGGACGACGATCCTGCAGCACGTCGGCCACGAGGAGAACGTCCGGGCGATCATGCGGCACCGCGTCCACACCGGCGGCAGCGACGGCATCCTGACGGGCTACAAGCCGCACCCGCGCGCTTACGGGACCTTCCCCGAATACCTGGGCAAGTACGTGCGCGAGCTGGGTGTCCTCTCCCTGGAGGAGTGTGTCGCGCACCTCACCTCCCGCCCGGCCGCCCGGCTGCGGCTGCCCGACCGCGGCCTGGTCCGCGAGGGCTACCGGGCGGACCTGGTCCTCTTCGACCCGGCAACCGTGGCAGCCGGCTCCACCTTCGCCGCCCCCCGCGCCCTGCCGACCGGCATCCCGCACGTCCTCATCGACGGCCGCTTCGTGATCGAGGACGGGCGGCGGACGGACGTCCTGGCGGGCCGGTCGGTACGGCGGGAGACGGGCGCTGTCAGCGGGAGCGCCCGGCCCGTTCGCGGCTGAGCTGGTGGACCCCGGCCAGACGGTCTGCACGCCGGGCGCTTCGCCCAGCCGGGCGTCGACCGGCCGCAGCCGGCTGCTCCTGCCCATCCCCCGGCCGGCGTCGACCGCCAGGGTGAACGGTGTGGAGCCCCGGGACGCGACGAGCAGCCCCGCCCGTTGTTCGGCGACCCGTCCCGCGGCCAGCAGATCGCGTCCGGGGGCAAAGACGCTCGTCGCTGAGGTGGGAGTACAGCAGTGGTGCGGGGCGAGACAAGTGGGGCGACGCTACCGGGCCAGGGTGGCAGCGGGGCTCCCGCCCGTCCCGACGTGGCGAAAAACACCGGGCGGGCAGCCGTACGCGCCCGTAAGGTGACGGGCATGCAGCAGGTGATCCAGTCCACGAAGCTCGCGAATGTCTGTTACGAGATCCGGGGCCCGGTCCTCGAAGAGGCGATGCGGCTCGAGGCGGCGGGCCACCGCATCCTCAAGCTCAACACCGGCAATCCGGCGCCCTTCGGTTTCGAGTGCCCGCCCGAGATCCTCGAGGACATGCTGCGCACCCTGGGCAGCGCGCATGGGTACGGCGACGCGAAGGGCCTCCTCTCGGCGCGCCGGGCGGTGATGCAGCACTACCAGACCAAGGGCATCCCGCTGGAGGTCGACGACGTCTACCTCGGCAACGGCGTCTCCGAGCTCATCCAGATGTCGATGCAGGCACTGCTCGACGACGGTGACGAGGTGCTGGTCCCCGCGCCCGACTACCCGCTGTGGACGGCGTCGGTCTCGCTGGCCGGCGGTACCGCGGTGCACTACCGCTGCGACGAGCAGGCCGACTGGATGCCGGACCTCGCGGACATCGAGCGCAAGGTCACCGACCGCACCAAGGCCATCGTCATCATCAACCCGAACAACCCGACGGGCGCCGTCTACGACGACGAGATGCTGCGCGGCCTCACGGACATCGCGCGCCGCCACAAGCTGATCGTCTGCTCCGACGAGATCTACGACAAGATCCTTTACGACGGCGCCACCCACACCCCGACCGCGGCCATCGCCCCGGACCTGCTGACCCTGACGTTCAACGGGTTGTCCAAGGCGTACCGGGTGGCGGGGTACCGCAGCGGCTGGATGGCGGTGTGCGGGCCCAAGGCGCACGCCTCCAGCTACATCGAGGGTCTGACGATCCTGGCCAACATGCGGCTGTGCGCCAATATGCCCGCGCAGCACGCGATCGCCACCGCGCTCGGCGGCCACCAGTCGATCAACAGCCTCATCCTGCCGGGCGGCCGGCTGCTGGCGCAGCGCGACGCCGCCTATGACGCGCTCACCCAGATCCCCGGCGTCACCTGCGTCAAGCCGAAGGGCGCGCTCTACCTGTTCCCCCGGCTGGATCCGAGCGTCTACAAGATCAAGGACGACCGGCAGATGGTCCTCGACCTGCTGCGCGCGGAGAAGATCATGGTCGTGCACGGCACCGGCTTCAACTGGCACGAGCCGGACCACTTCCGCATCGTGACGCTGCCGTACGCCGACGACCTGACGGAGGCGGTCGCGCGCATCGCGCGCTTCCTGGACGGTTACAGCCAGCCGTGACGCCGGCGGCGGGCGGTCGTGCCGGCGGCGGCCGCCGGCCCCGGTCGGCATCCCGCCTGCCCCGCCGGAAACACCCGAGGGCCCGGTCACGACGCGAGTCGTGACCGGGCCCTCGGGGTGAGGGTTGGCACCGGTCCGTCCGGCAGACGGTCTTGGTCGGGGTGTCTGCCGTGCGGTCGGGCCGCGCCACCGGGCAGGCCACCCGCATCGCACATGCGGGTGGTCTGCCCGAGTTCGTGTCTCCGAGCCCGGCGGGGGCACCCGTGAGGGGGGAACCGCGCCGGAGGCGGGTCGTCAGCCGAGGCGGGCGACCAGCGCGCGGTACTCGTCCCACAGTTCCTTCGGGGTGTGCTCGCCGAAGGTCTCCAGGTGGGCGGGGATCAGGCCGGCCTCGTCGCGCCAGACCTCGAGGTCGACGGAGAGCAGCAGGTCCAGGTCCTCCTGCGAGATGTCGAGCCCCTCGGTGTCGAGGGCGCCGGCGGCCGGGAGGATGCCGATGGGCGTCTCGACGCCCTGGCCCTCACCGTTGAGGCGCTCGACGATCCACTTCAGGACCCGGCTGTTCTCGCCGAAGCCCGGCCACACGAAGCGGCCGCCGGCGTCCTTGCGGAACCAGTTGACGTAGTAGATCTTCGGCAGCTTGGCGGCGTCGGCCTGCTGGCCGATCTTGATCCAGTGGCCGAAGTAGTCGCCCATGTTGTAGCCGCAGAACGGCAGCATGGCGAACGGGTCGCGGCGCAGCTCGCCGACCTTGCCCTCGGCGGCGGCGGTCTTCTCCGAGGCGATGTTGGAGCCGATGAAGACGCCGTGCTGCCAGTCGAAGGACTCCGTGACCAGCGGCACCGCGCTGGCGCGGCGGCCGCCGAAGAGGATCGCGGAGATCGGCACGCCCTTGGGGTCCTCCCACTCGGGCGCGATGGTCGGGCACTGCGAGGCCGGAACCGCGAAGCGGGCGTTGGGGTGCGCGGCCGGGGTGCCGGACTCCGGCGTCCAGTCGTTGCCCTTCCAGTCGATGAGGTGGGCCGGCGGCTCCTCCGTCATGCCCTCCCACCAGACGTCGCCGTCGTCGGTCAGGGCGACGTTGGTGAAGACCGTGTTGGCGTACATGGTCTTCATGGCGTTGGCGTTGGTGTCGTCGCCGGTGCCGGGCGCGACGCCGAAGAAGCCGGCCTCGGGGTTGATCGCGTACAGCTGGCCGTCCTCGCCGAAGCGCATCCAGGCGATGTCGTCGCCGACGGTCTCGACGGTCCAGCCGGGGATGGTCGGCTGCAGCATCGCGAGGTTGGTCTTGCCGCAGGCGGAGGGGAACGCGGCCGCGATGTACTTGGCCTCGCCGGTCGGCGGGGTCAGCTTGAGGATCAGCATGTGCTCGGCGAGCCAGCCCTCGTCGCGGGCCATGACGGAGGCGATGCGCAGCGCGTAGCACTTCTTGCCCAGCAGGGCGTTGCCGCCGTAGCCGGAGCCGTAGGACCAGATCTCGCGGGTCTCGGGGAAGTGCGAGATGTACTTGGTGGTGCTGCACGGCCACGGCACGTCGGCCTGGCCCTCGGCCAGCGGCGCGCCGACGGAGTGCACGGCCTTGACGAAGAAGCCGTCGTCGCCGAGGTCGTCCAGGACGGCCTTGCCCATGCGGGTCATGGTGCGCATGGCGACGGCGACGTACGCGGAGTCGGTGATCTCGACGCCGTTGGCGGAGAGCGGGGAGCCGACCGGGCCCATGCAGAACGGGACGACGTACATGGTGCGGCCGCGCATGGAGCCGCGGAACAGGCCCTGGTCGCCCGAGAAGATCTCGTGCATCTCCGCGGGGGCTTTCCAGCGGTTGGTGGGGCCGGCGTCCTGCTCGCGCTCGGAGCAGATGAACGTACGGTCCTCGACGCGGGCCACGTCGGTGGGGTCGGAGGCGGCGTAGTAGGAGTTCGGGCGCTTGTTGGGGTCGAGCTGCTTGAAGGTGCCGTTCGCCACGAGGTCGTCACAGAGGCGCTGGTACTCGGCCTCCGAGCCGTCGCACCACACGATCTCGTCCGGCTGGGTGATTTCGGCGATCTCGCCGACCCAGGCGATCAGGTCCTTGTGATTGGTGGGAGCCGCAATTTCGCGCGCCACGATCGCTCCGTCCCGCCGAATTTGCACAGATTCGGCGTCAGATTTGAGGGTTTTGCGGACTCTAGTCCTGCAGTCCGCATGGTGGAACTACCTCGGCCCCTTGGGGGCTGCGACCCGGACACCACGTGGCCGCTCATCCGGTGCCGACCTCACTCATATGAGTGTCAGGGGAGAAAACCCGATCTGTCCAGGGCGCGAAGGGTGAGCATCGCCACTTCCACCCACCAAAGCTACGGTGCCGTAACCTACGGTGCCGTAGGTAGGATTGACGCTATGGACCCCGTCGAGGAGACTTCCGCTGTGTCCCAAGCCGTAGAAGAGGTCGACCCGCCCGCCCTGTTGAAGCCTCTGCTCAGGGGATGGATCCACGCCGGTATGTTCCCGGCGGTGCTCATCGCGGGAGTGGTGCTGACCGCTTTCGCGGAGAGCACCCGGGGACGCATCGCCTGCGGCGTCTTCACCGTGACGGCCTGCGCGCTGTTCGGTGTGAGCGGCCTGTACCACCGTGGAACCTGGGGCCCGCGAGGCGAGGCGATCCTGCGCCGCCTCGACCACTCCAACATCTTCCTGATCATCGCCGGCAGCTACACGCCCCTCGCGATCCTGCTGCTCCCGTCGAACAAGGCGACCCCGCTGCTGTGGTTCGTCTGGGCCGGCGCACTGGCCGGCATCGCGTTCCGGGTCTTCTGGGTCGGCGCCCCGCGCTGGCTCTACACCCCCTGCTACATCGCGCTCGGCTGGGCGGCCGTCTTCTACCTGCCGGACTTCCTGCGCACCGGCGGCATCGCCGTGCTGATCCTGGTGGTCGTCGGCGGGCTCCTCTACAGCGCGGGCGGCGTCATCTACGCCCTCAAGCGGCCCAATCCGTCGCCCCAGTGGTTCGGCTTCCACGAGGTCTTCCACTCCCTGACGCTGGCGGCCTTCGCCGCCCACTACGTCGGGATCTCGCTGGTGGCCTACCAGCACGCGTGACCGCCGCGGGGCCCTGGACTCCGGCTCATGCCCCGCTCAAGGCACCACCCAACGGCCCGCCCCAGACTCAGCCCAGGCGCCCGCGACCGATCCGGTCGCGGGCGCTTCCGCGTACTCCGCACGCCGCAACCCGTAATCCATAACCCGCACTCCCTGCACAACTACATATTGACAGGCTCCATCTTTTGCGAGCTACTATCATTTGATAGCAGCTCTTAAAGTTTGACGGAGGAGTGTCATGACCGCACAGCTCGACCCCCGGCGCTGGTGGGCGCTCGGCGCCATGGTCGCGAGCATGCTCGTGCTCGGCTTCGACATGACGATCCTGAACGTGGCGCTCCCGACGATGGCCGGCCAGCTCGGCGCCACCACCGGCGAGCAGCAGTGGATGGCGGACGCCTACGTCGTCGTCTTCGCCGCCCTGATGCTCCCCGCGGGACTGCTCGGCGACCGCTTCGGCCGCCGCAGGATGCTGGTGACGGGCCTCGGGATCTTCCTCACCGGCTCGCTCGTCGGCTCACTGGCCACCAGCGTCGAACCGGTCATCGCCGCCCGCGCGGTCATGGGCATCGGCGGCGCGCTGGTGATGCCGCTGGCCCTCGCCGTGCTGCCGTCGCTCTTCGCGCCGAAGGAGCGCGCCAAGGCCGTCGGCATCGTCACCGCCGCCTCCGCGCTCGGGATGCCGCTCGGCCCGATCATCGGTGGCTTCCTGCTCAACCACTTCTGGTGGGGATCGGTCTTCCTGATCAACGTCCCGATGGCCGCCCTCGGCATCATCGCCTGTGTCTTCCTGCTGCCCGAGACCCGTGACCCGGCGTCGCCGAAGGTCGACGCGGCCTCCACCGCACTCACCGCCGCCGGTCTCGGCGCACTGATCTACGGGATCATCGAGGCGCCCGCCCGCGGCTGGACCGACCCGGTCGTGGTGGGCATGCTCGCCGGGGCCGCCGTCCTGATCGCCGCCCTCGTCCTGCGCGAACGCCGGATGGCCCGGCCGATGCTGGACATGACGCTGCTCGGCCACCGCCCGTTCCTGCTCAACACCCTCGCCGCGACCCTGGGCATGTTCATCTTCTCCGGGCTGATGTTCGTCCTCCCGCCCTACCTGACGGCGGTGCTCGGCAACGACGCCTTCGGCACCGGCCTGCGGCTGCTGCCGATGATGGGCGGCGTGATGTTCGCCGCCAAGGGCAGCGCCTCCGTCATCCAGCGGTTCGGCGCCCGCGCGGTGATCAGCGGCGGGCTGGTGGTGCTCGCCCTGGCGGCGTTCCTCGGCAGCCGCACCACCGTCGACAGCGGCTACGGCTTCACCGCGCTGTGGCTGTCCGTCGTCGGCTTCGGCTTCGGCTTCGCGGTGGTCCCCGCCATGACGGCGGCGCTCAGCGCCCTGCCCGGGGACCGGGCGGGCAGCGGCTCCGGACTGCTGAGCACCGTGCGGCAGGTGGGCGCCGCGATCGGGATCGCGCTGCTCGGTTCGCTGCTGGTCGGCGCCTACGCCGACCGGCTGCCGGCCGGGGCGCCGCACGCCGCGGCCGACTCCGTCGTCGCCGCCCATGTGGTGGCCGGCAGGCTCGGCGACCCCGGCCTCGCGACCGCGGCGAACGCCGCCTACGTGCACGGCATGTCGACGGTCCTGCTGGTCTGCGGCGTCACCGCCCTCGTGGCGGCGCTGCTGACGGCGACGCTGCTCCCCAGGACGGGCGCCGACGCGGCGACCGGATCGGATGCCGACCCCCAGGACTCCGGAGCGGCACCGCCGGTGGCCGCGCTCCCCGCCGATGCCGGACAATGACGGGCATGCCAGCACGCACGACGGCTGCCACGACCAGCGCCCAGACCGGTACGTCCGGCGACTCCGGCACGTCCGGCACGTCCGGCGACTCCGGCACGTCCGGCACGCCGAAGATCGGCCTGCGGGAGCGGAAGAAGATCCAGACCCGCCAGGCGATCCGCAGGGCCGCGTACCGGCTCTTCGAGGAGCAGGGGTACGACGCCACGCCCGTCGACCGGATCGCCGAGGTCGCCGAGGTCTCCCCCAGCACCGTCTTCCGGTACTTCCCCACCAAGGAGGACATCGTCCTCACGGACGAGTACGACCCGCTGATCGAGGCGTCGATCCGGACCCGCCCTGCCGACGAGTCCCCGATCCAGGCGATCAAATACGCCGTCGTGGAAGCGTTGCGCGCCGTCTACCAGGATCCGCAGGAGCGCGCGGACCTCAGCGCCCGGACCAGGCTGCTGCGCGACGTGCCGGCCGTCCGCGCCCGCTCGATGGAGAGCATGTCGATGACCGGCCGGATGCTCGCCCGCGTCATCGCCGAGCGCACCGGCCGCCCGGCGGACGACCTGGAACTGCGGATCTTCACCGGGGCGGTGCTCGGTGCCTTCCAGGAGGCCACGATGCACTGGGCCGAGCACGAGCAGCAGGGCGATCTCCTGGACGTCGTCGAGCGCACCCTGGACGTCCTGGAGCGCGGCCTCACCCTCTGAGCGTCCCGGAAGAAGTGGCGCCCACCAGCCCGGCCAGCGTGGCCGGATCGGCCGTCGGCGCGTCGCACACGAAATGCCGACAGACGTACGCCGCCGGACGGTCCCCGACGAGCGGCCGCTCGTGCAGCAGCGGGAACTCGTCGCTGCCGGGCGCCCCCGGCGCCACCACAGCGCCGGGGGCGGTGGCCAGCAGCGCCGTCCGGTGCAGCGCGACGGTGGCCGGGTCGTCGGGCGCGCCCACCACCGCGATCTCCCGGGGGCCGTCCAGCGCGGCCTCGGCGACGGCGAGCCCCCACCCGATGAAGCGCGGCGCCCGCGGCGCCAGCGCCCCCACGACGCCCAGGGCGCGCTCCGCCGCTTCGCGGTGCGCGCTCGACCCGGTGTGGGCGGCGTACGACAGCAGCGCGCCCGCGGCGGCCGTCCAGCCGGACGGGGTGGCGTTGTCGGTCGGGTCCTGGGGGCGGCGGATGAGCGCTTCGGCGTCGTCCGCGGTGTCGTAGAGCGTGCCGTCGGGGGCGACGAAGTGGTGCAGCACCGAGTCGAGGAACAGCCCCGCGAAGTCCAGCCAGACGCCCTCGCCGGTGACCGCGGCGAGCGCGAGGAACCCCTCGGCGACGTCCGCGTAGTCCTCCAGCACCCCGGCGTTGGCGCCCACGACGCCGTCACGCGAGGTGCGGGCCAGGCGCCCGGCGTGGTCCATGTGGACCCGCACCAGCACGTCGGCCGCGTCCAGGGCGGCCTGGACCAGGTCCGGGCGGTCGAAGTACGCGCCGGTCTCGGCGAGCGCGGCGATGACCAGGCCGTTCCACGCGGCGACGACCTTGTCGTCGCGGCCGGGTCGCGGCCGCTCCTCGCGCGCCGCCAGCAGCCGCGCGCGGATCGACGCCGCGCGGTCCGCGTCGCCGGGCGCGGCGTCCGCCGCCAGCCGCAGGACGGAGGCGCCCTCCTCGAAGGTGCCCTCGCGCGTCACCCCGAAGAGCGCCGCGGCGAACGCCGCGTCCTGCTCGCCGAGCACCGCCCGCAGCTCCTCGGGCGTCCAGGCGTAGAACGCTCCCTCCGCGTGCCCGCCGTCCACGCGATCACTGTCGGCGTCCAGCGCGGACGCGAACCCGCCCTCGTTCGTGCGCAGTTCGCGCACCATGAAGTCGGCGGTCTCCAGCGCGACGCGGCGCGCGAGCTCCGAGCCGGTGGAGCGCCACAGGTGCGCGTAGACGCGGCAGAGCAGCGCGTTGTCGTAGAGCATCTTCTCGAAGTGCGGCACGGTCCACGTGCGGTCCACCGCGTACCGGGCGAAGCCGCCGCCCAGCTGGTCGTAGATGCCGCCGCGGGCCATCGCCTCGCAGCTGTCGGCCGCCATCCGCAGGGCGTCCTCGGAGCCGGTGCGGGCGTGGTGGCGGAGCAGGAACTCCACGGCCATGGACGCCGGGAACTTCGGCGCCCCGCCGAAGCCGCCGTGGTCCGCGTCGTACTCCCGGGCCAGCGCGAGCACCGCCGCGTCCAACTGCTCCGCGCCGGGCGTCACCGACGCCCCGTAGGCACCCTGCCGGTCGCCGAGGTCCTTGACGATGCGCGCGGCGACCTCGTCCACCTCGTTCCGGCGCTCCCGCCAGGCCGCGCTCACGCCGTCCAGCACCTGCCGGAACGAGGGCATGCCGTGGCGCGGCTCGGGCGGGAAGTACGTGCCGAAGTAGAACGGCTCGGCGTCCGGGGTCAGGAACACCGTCATGGGCCAGCCGCCCTGCCCGGTCGCCGCCTGCACCGCCTCCATGTACACGGCGTCGACGTCGGGCCGCTCCTCGCGGTCCACCTTCACCGGCACGAAGTGCTCGTTGAGATACGCGGCGACGCTCTCGTCCTCGAACGATTCATGCGCCATCACATGGCACCAGTGGCAACTGCTGTACCCCACGCTGAGCAGCACCGGCACGTTCCGCCGCCGGGCCTCCTCGAAGGCGCCGGGCTCCCACTGCCACCAGTCGACGGGGTTGTCGGCGTGCTGGAGGAGGTAGGGCGACGTCGCGCTACCAAGTCGATTCACAGGCACCAGCCTCTCACGCCGGCGGCGCGGGAACGGGGCGGCGGCGCGCGCCGGGCCGGGCGGCGCGGATACCGGGCGGGTGTCATGCCGTCGCGCTGTGCAGGAACGGGAAGAGCGGGACCTGGGACTTCGCCTCCAGGTAGTCGGCCCCCGAGGTGCCCCCGGTACCGGGCACCGAGCCGATGATCTTCAGCGTGATGCCCCAGTGCGTGCGCTTGGCCGTCGTCCAGCTCCCGTCGAGCGCCCTCAGCGCCGCGGTCAGCCGGTGCGCTTCCGGGCCGCTCAGCAGGGGCTCGCGGCGGAGGAACGCCTCCTGCAGTGTCGGACCCGCGGCCTCGGCCGGCGCGGGCTCGCGCGACGGGGGTGCGGTCGTGGCGGGCGGCGGAGCGCTCAGCAGTTCCACGCGGCGATGGGAGCGTGACTGGATCGCGCTGCGGCCGTCGGTGTTGTCCCGTATGACCGAGAAGGCTTCGGAGGGCATGGTGGTCAGCACCCGGAAGAGCGTGCGCGTCGCACGGAGGCGGCCGTCGGCTTTCGCGAGCACCGCGCAGGTGGCGTCGATGTCCCCCTGATCCAGCAGGGCTGTCGCCCTGGTGAGGTCCTGCGCCAGGTGGGCATAGAGAATTTCGAACACTTGGATGATTCGCAGGAACATCTGCTCGTCGTGCATCGGGGTGGTCGGCAGCAGGGTGATGTCGACGACGTGGCGTGTCGCCGCCGGAACGGCGGCGCTGACAACGGCGGCGGCGCTGCCCGCCAATTCGCCGAACTTGGCGTCGTCGAGATTCCCGGAGAGCAGCGCCGACAGGTCCACGGCGTCGATCGGGCCGCCCCGCGGACCGTGATCCGGCGCCAGGTCGCGCAGCCCCGCCAGCGCCTGGACCGCCGCTTTCGTGCGGGTGAGTTGCCGGCCGTCCCCGGCGTCCGAGCAGAGCACCTGTGCTTCGAGGAACACCAGGTCGGCGACGAGGGCGGCGATCACGGCGTCCTTCGGGCCACCGCCGTGCCGCTCGTAGAGTTCGGCCCCGAAGTACGTCGCGTAGTCGCCGTCCTCCTGATCGACCGCCATCCTCAGCCACCCCGGCAGGACGGGATCCCGCCCGGACGCGGCCGCGGGCAATTCCCGCAGGCTCGCCACCAGGGACGGATCAGCGGCCATGCGACCGGCGGACCGATAATAAGTGATTATCTCGCGGAAAGGAAAGGAACAAGGAGTTCCAGTTTCCCCGGAATTCCCTTCCATCATTCCGCGCCACACGCTGACTTCCCGCTTCGCACGCTCGGCGAGACGAATTTCCACCTGTCGGTCCATGGCATGCAGGCTCAATCCACCGACCCCCCGAAAAATGCTCGAATCAGCACACTCCTGTCGACCTGCATCCGTTTGACCCATGTGTCCCCCATACATTCGGACGGAAGCCCCGAGTGGAACATTTTGACCCTGAAGTCGCCCTTAAGCTCGTGGAGTTGATCCTAAACCGAGAGATTGACCGAGCGGCGAACGTGTGCCGCGGCGCGTGGTCAGCGGCGGTGACGGCGCCTGGGCCGGACGACTGGGGGAAGCGTCGCCCATGGCGCCGAAACCATCTCCGAGAAGCCGGATTTAACTTCGTGCGAATCTCCTGGTCAACGTCGCATCCCCCGAACCGCGTCGGCGATCATGCCTTGACCGATTCGCCGGTCCCCATCTAGCGTCATGAGGGACAGTGACGCACGGGGACCCCAAAGAGCCGCACGGATCCCGGGCGCGGATAAACACGGGGGAAGAAGTCAATGAACCATATTCCGGAGCGCTGTCGTCCGGTTGCCGAAAGGCGAGGAGCGACCTTCGGCGCCGTCCGACCGGGCGGCGCGATCCTGGTCCAGGGCTGAGGTATGGGCGGGCCCGACGAGGCCGGGCTGCTCCGGCGCATGGTGCGCATCCCGTCGAACACCGGCGACGAGGATGCCCTGGCCGGACAACTGGTCCACTGCATGACCGAGTTGGGCTTCGCCGCCCGCCGGGACGGGGCCGGCAACGCGGTGGGCGAGTTGGGTCCCCCTGGCGCGCCGCTGATCCTTCTGCTGGGGCACCTGGACACGGTGCCGGGCGACCTGCCCGTGTACGAGCGGGACGGCAAGCTGTACGGCCGTGGGACGGTGGACGCCAAGGGCCCGCTCGCGACCATGGTGTGGGCGGCCCTGCGGGCCTCGGCGCGCTGCGACGCCCGCCTCATGGTGGTGGGAGCGGTCGGCGAGGAGGGTTGCTCGCCCGGCGCCCGTCATCTGCGAGGCTCGCTGCGCCCCGACGCCGTGGTCATCGGCGAACCGAGCGGCGTGGGCAACGTGGTGCTCGGCTACAAGGGCATCGTCCGCTTCGCCGTCGACATCTCCCGTCCCGGTGTGCACACGAGTGCGCCGGGGCCCAGGGCGGTGGAGATCGCGGCGGACTACTGGCAGGCCGTGCGACTGCGGCTCGACGCGGACCCCGGTGCGCGACCCGCCTTCGATCGCGCGATCCCCGCGCTCGTCGCGCTCCACGGCGACCTGCGGCAGGCCAGGGTGGAGATGTCCTGCCGGATACCGGTCGGATTCGACCGGGACGCGTTCCACTCCTGGCTCCGCGAACTGACGCGGACCGACCACCTCACCGTGATCGAGAGCCTCCCCGCCGTCCGCTCGCGCGGCACCGATCCGGTGGTGGCCGCCCTGCGCGCCGGCATCCGGCGGCACGTCGGGCCTCCGACCGCCAAGGTGAAGCTCGGTACGTCCGACATGAACGTCGTCGGCCCCGGGTGGAACGTGCCGATCGCCGCCTACGGTCCCGGCGACTCCCGGCTGGACCACACCGACGAGGAACACCTGGACCTGGCCGAGTACCTGACCGCGATCGAGGTCCTGACGACCGCGGTCGAGGAACTGGCCGCCACGCTGAACGCCCGGCGCGACCCGTCGCGGTCCGCTGTCGCCCTCGACCAGGAAACGGCTCTGTGAACGCACCGGAAGTCAGCGCGGACCTGCCGCCGCGGCTGGCCGTCATCGCCTCGCGGGTCGCGGTCGAGGAGAAGCGCATCCTCGAGGAGCTCGACCGCCGCCGCGTCCCCTACGACATCCTCGATCCCCGGACCGCGGTGTTCCGTCTCGACCGGCCCGCGGTCCGCTGGTCGACGGCGGTCGCGCGGGAGGTGTCGCACCACCGGAGCCTGACGACCGCGCGCGTCCTCGAACACGCCGGGGTGCGGGTGGTCAACAGCGCCGCGGCGATCGCGCTGTGCGGCGACAAGCTGCTCACCACCCTGGCCCTGCGGGCGGCCGGACTGCCGGTGCCGCGGTGCCTGGTCGCCTTCACACCGGAAGCCGCCATCGACGCCCTCGACGACTTCGGGTACCCGGCGGTCGTCAAGCCCCTGACGGGTTCCGGGGGCCGGCAGGTGGCCAGGCTGGCCGGCCGGGACGCGGCCGAAGCGGTCCTCGAACTGCGGGAGGCGCTTCCCGGACCGCAGCAGCGCATCCTGTACCTGCAGGAGTACATCGACAAGCCCGGACGCGACATCAGGGGACTGGTCTTCGGCTCCGAGGTGGTCGGCGCGGTCTACCGCACGTCCCTGTCCTGGCGGACCAACACCGCCCGCGACGCCGGCACCGAGCCGTGCCCGCTGACCGCGGAACTCGAGAAGCTGCTGGCGGACACCGCGGCCGCCATCGGCCCCGGGGTCTACGGCATCGACGTCCTGGAGGACGCCGAGGGGCGTCTGCTCGTCAACGAGGTCAACCACACCCCGCAGTTCCGCGGGGCCGCCGCGGCCCTGGGCATGAACCTGGCCGGTCACTACGTGGACTACCTGGTAGAGCAACTGGTGAGGAACTGATGGCCGTGTCACGACTGGCAATGCTCGGCGGACCCCGCAGCGTGGACCGCGACGCGGGAACCTCTCCCGAAACCGCCTGGCCGATCGTCACCGACGCCGAGCGCGCCGCGGTGCTCGGCGTCCTCGACAGCGGCCGCTTCACCTCGGTGGAGCACGGTGAGGTGCAGCTCCTGGAGCAGGAGTGGGCGGAGTTCACCGGTGTCCGCCACTGCGCCGCGCTGTCCTCCGGCACCGCGGCCATCGAACTGGCGCTCACCGCGACCGGGATCGAGCCCGGCGCCGAAGTCCTCGTACCCGCCTTCTCCTTCATCGCCACCGCGGCCGCCCCGGTCATGCGCGGATGCGTCCCGGTGTTCGTGGACATCGACCCGCTCACCTACACCATCGACCCGGCCGCCGCGGCAGCCGCGGTCACCCCGCGCACGCAGGCGATCATCGCCGTCCACCTGCACGGACTGCCCTGCGACATGACCGCGTTGCGCGCCCTCGCCGACCGCCACGGCCTGGTCCTGATCGAGGACGCGGCGCAGGCGCACGGTGCGACGTACCGGGGCCGGCAGGCGGGGTCCCTCGGCGACGTGGCGGCGTTCAGCCTGAACGCCTCGAAGAACCTGCCCACCAGCGGCGAGGGCGGGCTCCTCACCACCGACGATCCGGCGGTGTACCAGCGTGTGCTGCTGCACCGGCAGTTCGGCGAGGAGCTGACCGGCCGCGGCGATCGGCCCTACCTCTCGCAGGTGGTCGCCGGCAACGCCAAACTCAGCAGCGTCCAAGCCGCGTTCACCCGCTGCCAGCTCGCGCGGCTCGCCGAGCGGCACGAACAGCGCGACCGCAATGTACGGCGGTTCCTGGACCGGCTGGCGGCGCTCGACGGGATCGTGACACCGGCGTGCCCGCAGGACCGCACGCACGCGTGGTTCCAGGTGCGGCTCCGCTTCGACAGCGCACGGATGGGCTGGCCGGACGTCGCCCCGGGAGCCACCCGCGCCCTGCTGCAGCGGGCCCTGCGCGCGGAGGGCGTGCCGGTCCGGCCGTACCAGTCCCTGCCGCTGCCCGCCCAGCCCGCGCTCCGTGACTCCCCCGGGTCCCCGCCCTGGCGCCCGGAGGACTTTCCCGTCACCCTGGCCGTGATCGAGGACTCGCTGACGATGCAGCGCTGGCACCTCAACCCGGCCGCCGGGCCGCTCCTCGACCGCTGCGCGGACGCGTTCGAAAAGGTCTGGAGCCAGCGGGAGCTGCTCCTGCCCGCCGCCCGGTCGATGCGCCACCAGCCGCTCTGGCAGCGGCTCGACGCGACGGCGGCACGAACATGACGCGGGCGGACGTCAGCACGCAGGAGCTGGCCGAGCGCGCCCACCGGGCCCGCGAGAGCGTGCTGGCGATGGGGGCGACCGAGCACGGCGCGCACGTCGGCGGCAGCCTGTCGGCCGTCGACATCCTGACGGTGCTCTACGGGTCGGAGCTGCGCGTCCGGCCCGAGGAACCGCACTGGGCCGGCCGGGACTGGTTCGTCCTCAGCAAGGGCCACGCCAGTGCGGCGCTGTACGCGGTGCTGTCCGAGCACGGCTACTTCCCGCCCGAGGAGTGCCTCGAGTACGGGCGGCGTCACAGCCGGCTGGCCGGTCACCCGCTGCGCAAGGTGCCCGGGGTCGAGTTCCCGACCGGCTCGCTCGGCCACGGGCTGTCGCTCGCCTGCGGAGTCGCGCTGGCCATGGCCCGCACCGGCCGGAGCAATCGGGTGTTCGTCCTGCTCGGCGACGGCGAGCTGCAGGAGGGCTCTAACTGGGAGGCGATCATGTCGGCGTCCCAGTACGGTCTGGACAACCTGACGGCCGTGGTCGACCGCAATGGCTGGCAGATCAGCGGTCGCACCGAGGACTCGGTCGCGCTGGAGCCCCTCGCTGATCGCTGGCGCAGCTTCGGCTGGTCGGTGGTGGAGACCGACGGACACGACCTGGAGGCACTGCGGGCGGTGTTCGGCGCACTGCCGGCCGAGCGCGGCCGCCCTACGGTCGTCCTCGCCGGCACCCTGAAGGGGCGCGGCGTGCCGATCTTCGAGGACAACAGGAAGAGCCACTACGTCCAGCTGACGCCCCGCCTCCACGAGCGGGCGCTGGCGGGCTTGCGAGCACGGCGGAGGAACCAGCGATGACGGCGGCCGAAGAGCGGCTCGTGACGGCCGGGGCCTCCTGGGCGGCGCTGTACACGGGTGCGGCCCGGGAAGCCTGCCGGCATACGCTGCTGGAGCTGGCCAGAACCGACCCGCGGATCTTCTGCGTCGACTCCGACATGGGCGGGTTCGAGGACGGCTTCGCGGCCGAACTGCCCTCCCAGTACGTCAACGTGGGGATCGCCGAGGCGAATCTGTTCGGGGTGTCGGCGGGACTCGCCGCCGCCGGCCTCGTCCCGTTCGCCCACACGATGAGCGCCTTCGCCACCACCCGGGCCTGCGAGCAGCTGAAGCTCGACGTGGCGGGCAGTGCGCTCCCGGTCAGGGTGGTCGCCACGCACGGCGGCCTGTCCGCCGGCCACTACGGCCCGTCGCACCACGCCGTACAGGACCTGGCCATCCTGCGCACGATGCCCCTGCTGACGGTCCTCGTGCCGGCCGACGCCGGCGAGGCGGCCCTGGCGATGCGCGCCGCCGCCTACCACCCCGGCCCGGTGTACGTCCGGCTCGGCCGGAAGGCGACCCCGCGGATCTACCGCGAGCCCTACGACTTCACCATCGGCGCCTCGGTGCGGCTGGCAGACGGCGACGACGTGACGGTGGTCGCGACCGGCCCGCTCCCGGTCCATTACGCCCTGGCCGCACGGGACGTGCTCGCGGCCGGGGGATTCTCGGTCCGTGTGGTGAACATGCACACCATCAAGCCGCTCGACCGTTCCGCGCTCGTGTCCGCGGCACGGGACACGGCCGGCATCGTCACGGTGGAGGACCACCTCGTCGTGGGCGGGCTGGGTGGCGCGGTGAGCGAGGTGGTGACCTCCGAGCAGCCCTGTCGGGTGCGCCGGGTGGGGATCGAGGACCGCTACCTCGACAGCGTCGGGGACGAACGGGAGCTGCTGGAGGAGAGCGGCGTGACGGTGGACCGGATCGTGCGGGAGGCGCGCGTCCTCCTGGGAGCCGCCCCGGCGGGCAGCCGCACATGACACAGGTGATCACGACAGAAGGAGAACATGCCATGACGACAGCCGTGTGCCCGAGCTGCGAGAGCGACGTCGCGCTCGACAGCGCGCCGAGGCAGCACGAGATCGTCGAGTGCGCGGAGTGCCGCAGCGAACTCGAGATCCTCAGCGTCGACCCGGTCCTGATGGCGCTCGCACCCGAAGCCGAGGAGGACTGGGGTGAATGAGAGCCCGGGTCCCGTCGTCCGGGCAGGCATCGTCGGCGCCAGCGGCTACATCGGAGGCGAGTTGTGCCGGATCCTGCTCGGCCACCCCCGCCTCGAACTGGTCGCACCGGTCTCGCGCGGCCTGGCCGGGAAGCGGGTGGACGGGGCGCACCCCAATCTGCGCGGTCTGACCGACCTGACCTTCAGCGCTCCGGACGACGCTCCCCGCTGTGACGTCCTGTTCCTGGCGACTCCGCACCGCGAGACGATGGGGATGGTGCCGTACTGGGCCGGTCGGGCCGGGTGCCTGGTCGACCTCAGCGCCGACTTCCGGCTGCGTGATCCGGCGGTGTACGAGCACTACTACGGCGCCCCGCACGCGGCCCCGGAGCTGCTGCCCGAGTTCGTCACCGGTCTGCCGGAGCGGTTTCGCAAGGAGCTCACCGAAGCGGACCGGATCAGCGTGCCCGGATGCATGGCGACCGCCGCGATGCTGGCCCTGTCCCCGTTGGCGGCCGCCGGTCTGATCGAGGACCGTGTCACGGTCGACGGCCGGATCGGGTCCAGTGGTTCCGGCTCCGGAGCCGGGCCGATGAACCTGCACGCCGAACGGAGCGGCGCGATGCGGGTGTTCGCGCCGGCCGGCCACCGGCACGAGGCGGAGGTGGCGCAGCTGACCGGCCTCAGCGTCAGCATGAGCGCCACCGGCGTGGAGGCCGTCCGCGGCGCGCAGGTCCTGTGCCGGGCCACCCTGACCGCCGATATCCGCGAGCCGGAGCTGCGCAGGGTGTACCGCGACGCCTACGCCGCGGAGCCCTGCGTGCGCGTGGTCGCGCAGCGGCGCGGGCTGTACCGGCTGCCCGAGCCGAAGATCCTCAGTGGGTCCAACTTCTGCGATGTGGGCTTCGCCCTCGACGCGGACCACGGCCAGGTGGTCGCCGTCGCCGCCCTCGACAACCTGGTGAAAGGAGCGGCGGGCAACGCCGTGCAGTGCGTGAACATCAGGCAGGGCTGGCCGGAGGACCTGGGGCTGGGCTTCCCCGGGCTGCACCCGCTGTGAGCGCGCACGCGCCCGGCCGCTCCCAGGGGATCGTGGTCGTCAAGTGCGGCGGCAGCGGGGCGCTGGACGTCACCCGTCTGTGCGAGGACGTCGCCGAGCGGACCGCCGCGGGCCAGAAGCTGGTCCTGGTGCACGGCGGCTCCGCGGAGATGGAGCGGCTCGCGGGGCAACTGGGCGTGCGCCTGAGGCATCTGACCGCGCCCGACGGCGTCGTCACCCGCTACACCGACGACGCGACTCTCGACGTGCTGACCCTGGCACTGGCCGGCCGGGTCAAGCCCGGCCTGCTCTGCGCGCTCGACCGGCACAAAGTGCCCGCCGTGGGGCTGACCGGCCTGGACGCGGGGCTGCTCAGGGCACGCCGCAGAAGATCCGTGCGGGCTGTGGTGGACGGACGTCCCACCGTCGTCCGCGACGACCGCGGCGGCCGGATCGTCGAGGTGAACGCGGGACTGCTGCACGGTCTCCTCGCGGCGGGCGTGGTGCCGGTGGTGTCGCCGCCGGCCCTCGCCGAGGACAGCGAACCGGTCAACACCAACGCGGACCGTGCCGCCGCGGCCGTCGCGGTGGCGCTGCGGGCTCGCTGCCTGGTGTTCCTCACCGGCGCGCCCGGTGTGCTCACAGACCCGTCCGATCCCAGCAGCGTGCTGGCGGCCTACCGGCTGCCGCCGGTCGGCGAGCCGGCGCCCTCCTGGGTGGCGGGCGGCATGCGCATCAAACTGGTGGCGGCCCGCGAGGCGCTGCTGGGCGGGGTACCGGAGGTGTGGATCACCGACGCGGCGGCGAAGCGTCCGCTGCGGGTGCTCTCCGGCGGCGGGCCGGGCAGCAGCATCGTGCTGCCCGGGGTGCCGTCACCGTAGTCGCAGCGCCCCGGCCTCCTGCCACAGCGAGGTCGGAGCCCCCCATCGGGCCGCCTCCACGGCCGCCGCCCGGTAGTAGTGCTGGACAGCCGAGGCGGTGGTGATCCCGGCTGCTCCGTGCAGGTGGACCGCCAGCGCGGTCACCCGCAGCGCGAGTTCGGCGGCGTAGGCGAGCGACTGGGTGGCGCCGACGGCGGCGGGCCGGTCGGTGTCGGACTGCCACGCGGCCTCGTGGACCAGCAGGCGCACCGCCTCCAGGTGGGCGTACTGCTCGGCCAGCGGGAACGCGACCGCCTGGTTCTCACCGATGGCGCGTCCGAACTGCCGGCGGGCGGCGACGCGGGCGAGCGCGAGGCGGTGCGCGCCGGCCGCCAGTCCGAGCAGGTAGGCGGCCTGGCGGATCCGCGCGCGGATGAGCAGCGGGGACGGGACGCCGTCCCGGTCGAGCAGGGGCGCGGACACCGCGTACGCCGTGACCTGCCGCAGGCGCAGTTCCCCGACCCCGTCGCGCCGGGTGGCGGCGCCGGTCAGGCCGGGCGAGCCGGCGGCCACGGCGGCGAGCACCCTGGTGCCGGCATGGTGTGCCGGCACCAGGTGGAAGGCCGCGCCGGGTGGCGGCTGCGGCAGCGCGCAGTCGCCATGCAGCTCCCAGCCCGCGGCGGTCGGGGTCGCGGTGACACCGGCACCCGCGGCCAGACCCGCGGTGGCCTTGCCCGCGGCGAGCAGCGGCAGCAGGTCGTCCACGGCCGGGGACCGGGGCTCCGGGGCGACCGCCTCCGGCGACTGGACGAGGTCCGCGAGCAGCACTCCCGACCGGTAGGCGTCGGGCGCTGCCCGGCGCCCCAGTTCCTCGCACACCGGGACGGCGTACGTCAGGCCCATGGCCAGACCGGAGGCGGAGTCCGGCAGTTCCAGGGCGAAGAGGTCCAGATCGGCCAGGCAGGCGTGAACCTGGTCCGGATCGAGCAGTTCGCCCGCCTCCCCCGGCGGGCCGAGCCCGGCACGCACCGCGCGCGCCAGATCGCGCTGCAGTTCGTCACCTTCGAGTCGCATCCCGGCTCACCTCCGGAACGTCGGATGTCGTCGCCTCGGCGGCGAGCAGGAAGCTGGAGATCGTCTGCAGCATCATCTCCGACGTGCCGCCCGAGAGGGTCAGGCCCGGGGCTTCGCGGTAGGCACTGTCGAGCAGCTCCGCCAGTTCCGGCGCGGCGTCGAACCCGTGGCGCTCGGTGGCCCAGCGCGCGACGGCGGCCGCCTGCTCGCTCGCGTACCACTTGGCCGTGGCCGTCCGCAGTTCGTCGAGCTGTCCGAGGTCGGCGGCGCCGACGCAGCGCCAGGCCAGCAGGCGCGCCGCGCTGGTGGCGGCCCCGTGCCGGCCGATGTCCGCCAGCCAGTGCCCGGCCGGGCCGGGGCCTCCGGCACCCGCCGCGAACCACCGCTCGGCGCGCAACGCGAAGTCGAACCCGGTGCGCTCCAGCGGAAGGGCCTCGGCGAGGACTCCCCAGCCCTGCCCGATCCCGCCGACGACGCTGTCGTCGCGGACGAGGACCCCGTCCAGCTCGACCTGGTGGAACAGCTCGTCGGCCATGGTGTCCAGGCTCCGTACGCGGACCCCTGGCGCGCGCATGTCGACAAGGAACAGGCTGAGCCCCTCGTAGCGCGAACTCTCCGCCGACGTACGGGCCGCGCACAGCCCGTAGTCGGTGATCCCGCTCTTGAGGTTGTACGTCTTGACCCCGGAGATCCGGTGACCGCCGTCCACCGCGACCGCGCGCGTCGTCAGCGCGCTCAGATCGGAGCCGACCCCGGGCTCGGTGTACAGCACGCTCGCGAAGCGCCGGCCGGAGGCCAGCGACGGCAGCACCCGTCGCCGCTGTTCCTCGGTGCCGGCGAGCAGCAGCAGCTTCCCCACGGTCTGGATGCCGTTGACGAACAGCGTGTCGGGAACGCCCGCCCGCATCATCTCCTCCACGGCGATGGCCGCGTGGGCGGCGTTACGGCCCTGTCCCCCGTAGCGGTGGGGCCAGTCCACGCCGAGCAGTCCGCGCTCGCCGAGCAACCGGTAGACGCCTCGTTCGTCGGGCTCCCGCCCGCCGCCGGCCCGCAGGGCCGTCACCTCCGCCACGAGGTCCGGGGATTCCAGCTCCCTCCGGACATGGGCGCGGAAGTCCGATTCATCGGCGGTATGGCCGAAGTCCATACGCTCCCCCGTGATACATGGGCTACCTGGGCCACGCTCATCGAAAGCCTAGTGCAATTGATCGACACCGGCCTAACAGTTCGTCATGGGTGTTAGCGTGCAAGGGTGTCGACGCCACGGGAGCCGGAAGCGCCGAATCCAGATGGCCTATCGCACGCACAACTCGACTATTGGCGCGAGCGGTTGGCGGACCTCCCGCCTTTCACCGAGCTTCCCGCCGATCTGCCCGCTCCGCCGGTGCGCACCGGCCGCGACCGCACCGTTGTCTTCGGCATGGCCGGTGTCGCGGACAACGATGTGCTCGCCCGGTACGGAGCGGCCCTTGCCGCCCTGCTCACCCGGTACTCGCGCTCGCGGGACGTGGTCTTCGCGACCAGGACCGCCGCCGGCTCCCCGGCCACCCTGCTTCCCCTGCGGATCGACGGATCCGGCGACCCCTCGTCGCGGCAGCTGGCGGAGCGGGTCCGGGAAGCCGCGCGGGGCGCGGTCGAGCACGCGGTCGCTCCCTTCGGGCGGCTGGTCGAGGAGTTCGCGGCGGACCACGGGCCGGGCCGGTTCCCGATCGCCCAGGTGGCGCTGGACGTGTGGCCGCGGTCCACGGCCGGGGAACCGCACGCGCGGCCCCCGGCGTCCGAACCGCTCGCCCCGCCGAGCTCGCCGTTCGACGTGTCGGTCACCGTGGTCGCCGACGGCGCGGGGGGTTCCCACACGGTCGGTTTCTCCTGCGACGCCGACCTGTTCAGCGCGGAGGCCGCGGAGCGCATGGCCGGGCACTTCCGCCGGCTGCTGACCGACGCGCTGGCCCACCCCGACCGGCCGGTCTCCCGGCTGGAGATGCTCGGCGCCGCGGAGCGGCGTCACCTCCTCGCCGGTGGCGGGCCGGCGGCTCCCGCACGGGCCGGCACCGCGGTGGAGTCGGCGGAGTCGACCGTGCTGGACCTGTTCCAGCGGCAGGTGGAAGCCGCCGGCGGGCGGACGGCCCTGTGGAGCCCGCCGTACCGGTGTTCCTTCACCGAGCTCGACGTGCGGGCACAGGAGCTGGCCGACCACCTGGCCGGCCTCGGCGTCGGGCCGGACGACCTGGTCGCCGTCCTGCTGCCGCGCGGTCCTGAGCACGTCGTGGCGATGCTGGCCGTACTGAAGGCGGGCGGCGCCTACGTCCCGCTCGACCCCACCCACCCCCAGGAGCGTCTCGACTTCGTCCTGCGGGACAGCGGGGCGCGGCTGCTGCTGACCGACCGGCAGCTGTCCGGACGGGTCGCCGGCACGATCGAGCGGCTGCACGTCGACGTACCGCGGCCGCCCGGCGGCGTCCCGCGGCCGCGGCCGGCGGTCTCGCCGGACAACCTGGCCTACGTCATGTACACCTCCGGCTCCACCGGCGTGCCGAAGGGGGTCGCCGTCACCCATCGTTGCGTCGTACGGCTCGTCCTCGGCCTCGACCAGGTCGAGGTCGGTCCCGAGGACACCCTCCTCATGCTCGCTCCGACCGCGTTCGACGCGTCGACCTTCGAGGTCTGGAACGCGCTGTGCCACGGGGCCCGGCTCGCCGTCCATCCCCCGGGACCGGTCGGGCCACGTGAACTCGGCACGGAGCTGCGCCGTCTGGGAGTGACCGTGCTGTGGCTGACCGCGCAGCTGGCCAACCTGGTGGCGGACGTACACCCGAGCGCGCTGGAGATGGTGCGCACCCTGGTCGTCGGCGGCGAAGCGCTGTCGGTGCGGCACCTGCGGGCCCTACTGCGGGCCAGTCCCGGGCTGCGCATCGTCAACGGCTACGGACCGACCGAGACCACGACCTTCGCCACGACGCACCCGGTGGCGCCGGAGCAGCTCGACGAGGCGACCGCGGTACCGATCGGCCGCCCCATCGGCGGGACCCGCTGCTACATCGTCGACGAGGACGCCAACCCGGTGCCGGCCGGGATACTCGGCGAGATCCTGGTCGGGGGCGCCGGCCTGGCCAGAGGCTACCTGCGGCGTCCCGGCCTGACCGCCGAACGGTTCGTCCCGGACCCGTTCGGCCCGCCGGGCGGCAGGCTGTACCGCACCGGGGACCTGGGCCGCCGACGCGTCGACGGCGTCGTGGAGTTCGCGGGCCGCGTCGACGACCAGGTCAAGCTGCGCGGATTCCGCGTCGAACCCGGTGAGGTCCGGGCGGCGCTGGCGGAACATCCCACGCTGCGCGACGCCTTCGTCATGGTCCGCGGCGAAGGACTGGCTGCCGAACTGGTCGCGTACGTGGTTCCGGCGGCGCCCGGTGGGGTGGACGTCGGCGCGCTGCGGACGTACCTGAGCCACCGCCTACCCGCCCCGCTCGTCCCCGGGAGGTTCGTCCCCCTGGAGGTGCTGCCGCTCACCGTCAACGGGAAGGTCGATCGCCTGGCGCTGCCGGCCCCGGGAGCGGTCAGCGCATCGGACCACCGGTGACGTACAGGGTGTGCCCGGAGACGAAACCGGAATCCTCCGCGACGAGGAACGCCACGGCGTGCGCGACGTCCTCGGGCTGCCCCACCCTGCGCACCGGGGTCTGCGCGGCCACCATCTGCTGCAGCTTGGCGAAGTCCATGCCCATACGGGCGGCCGTTCCCGCCGTCATGTCGGTGGCGATGTAGCCGGGAGCCACCGCGTTCACGGTCACCCCGTACGGGCCCAGTTCGATCGCGAGTGTGCGGGTCAGGCCCTCGATCCCGGCTTTCGCGGCGGAGTAGTTGGCCTGGTCGCGGTTGCCGAGAGCCGAGGAGCTCGAGAAGTTGACGATGCGGCCCCACCGCTGCTCCCGCAGGTAGGGGATGATCGCCTGGCACATCAGGAACGGCCCGCGCAGGTTCACGTCCACGACGGTGTCCCAGTCCTCCAGGGAGAGATCCTGCACCGGGCGGTCCCTGATGACGCCGGCGTTGTTGACCAGTATCACCGGCGGCCCCAGTTCGGCTGCCAGGGTCTCCAGTGCCCCCTTGACCTGGCCGGGATCACCGACATCGGCGACGACGGCGTGCGCGGTGCCCCCTGCCGCGCGAATCCGGTCCGCGGTGGCCGCGGCCGTACGGCCGTCCAGGTCGAGGACGCCGACCGCGGCTCCGTCCGCGGCGAGGCGGCACGCCGTGGCGGCGCCGATTCCGCGGCCGGCACCGGTGACGACCGCTACTCGTGGTGACGTCATTCGGTCGTCGATCCCATCCGCCGGCGCAGGCTCAACGGCCGCATGTCGGTCCAGACCTCCTCGATGTGCGCGAGGCACTCCTCCTTCGAACCGCGCGGACCGCCCTCCCGCCAGCCGGCCGGGATCTCCCGGTCCGCCGGCCAGATCGAGTACTGCTCCTCGTCGTTGACAACGACCGTGTAGGAGGTCATCCGATGGGATCCTCGTCTCTCGTGGCGGGACCGGGCGGCAGCTGCCCGGTCAGCGTCGTACGGATGATGCCGGCCAGCCGGTCGCCCTGCCCGACCAGGTAGAAGTGGTCCCCGGGCAGCAGGTGCGAGGCGAAGGATCCCTTGGTGATCCCCGCCCATTCGTTCAGGTCCCACCGGGTCGACGTGGGGTCGTCCGTGCCGCTGACGACGGTGATCGGCGCCCGTACCGGGGGGCCGGCCGCGCAACCGGTCAGCACCAGGCCCAGGTCGGCCCGGAAGACCCGGAGCACCATCTCCCGGAGTTCGGGATAGCGCAGCAGGGCGTCGTGGTTGGGCGCACCGTTGTCGCGGAGCGCGTCCAGAAGGGTCTCGTCGGAGGCGTCGGTGGGAAACGCGGAGCTGGGACGCTGGGACGGCCCGCCGTGTCCGGAGACGAAGAGATGGGCGACCTCGACCCCGGCCGTCTCCAGCTCACGGCACAGGTTGACCGCCAGCACCGCTCCCAGGCTGTGCCCGAAGAGGCTGATCCGCCGGAATCCCGCACGGCCGACCACGTCGGCGAGCTCGGCCACCAGCGCCGGTTGGTCGGTGAAGGGGGGCTCGGCCAGGCGTGTCTCCCGGCCGGGCAGCTGTACCGGGACCACGTCCACGGACGGCTCGGCCGCGGCCAGCCAACCGCGGTAGCTCGACGCGTTACCACCGCTGTGCGGCAGGCACAGCAGCTGGTCGTCCCGCCACGGCCGCTCCAGGCCGCCGAGGAACCACCGGCCCAGTTCGCCGGCGGGGCCGGTGGGTTCGGTGTCGGCTCTCATGGCAACCACCTCCGTGGTCGACGCGATCGGACGCGTCATCATGGCCGTTCCCGGCCGAGTTCGGACAGGCGCAGGCTCGGCTCGGCCAGGGCGGACCGCAGCGTCTGCCCGATGGCGTCCGCCAGCCGCTCCGCGGTCGGCGGCGTGAACACGTCCGTGCTGAACTCGATCGTGCAGCCCAGTACGGAGTCACGGCGGACCACCGCGATGTCCAGGTCGAACTTGGCGCTGCCGGTGTCGGCGTCGGCCACCTGGACCACCAGTCCGGGAAGCTCCGGCGGCGCACCCGCGTCGTCGACGTGGAAGACCACGTCGATCAGCGGGGACCGGCTCAGGGTGCGGGTCGGCAGCAGTTCCCGCACGACCCGGTCGAACGGCAGCTCCTGGTGGGCGTAACCGGCCAGGGCCGTGCCGCGGGTCCTGTCCAGCAGCTCGGCGAAGGCCGGATCACCCGACAGGTCGGCGCGCATGACCAGCGTGTTGACGAAGAATCCGATCAACGGAGCCAGCTCCGGCCGGGACCGCAGGGAGACCGGGGTGCCGACGCCGAAGTCCTGCTGGCCGCTGAACCTGCCGAGGACGGCCTGTACCGCTGCCAGCAGGACCATGAACTCGGTCGTGCCGTGCTCCCGCGCGACCGTGCCCAGCCGAGCCGTGTCCGCCGCGCCCAGCAGCTCGGTGTGCAGCCTGCCGCCGGCGCCGGTGCGTGACCGTGGACGCGGCAGATCGGTGGGCAGTCGCAGGACGGGCAGGTCCCGCAGCTGATCCCGCCAGTAACCCAGGTCAGCCTGTTCGACGCCCGCGAGGCGCTCCCGTTGCCAGACCGCGTAGTCGGCGTACTGCAATCGCAGTTCGTCCAGCGGCTCCGGCTGCCCGGTGGCGTGCGCCCGGTACAGCTCCCCGAGCTCGCCGAGGAGCAGCCGGAACGACTCGGCGTCGGCCGCCGCGTGATGGACCACGAGGGAGAGCAGGTGCTCCTGTGCGGCGACGCGCAGCAGTACGGCGCGGATGAGCGGGCCGCGGTCGAGTCGGAAGGGGAGCCGCGCCGCCTCCGCGGCCGCCGCCTCCGCGGCGGCGCGGGCCTGGGGAGCAGCGGTTCCCGACAGGTCGGTCAGTGCCGGCTCGAAGTCGGCGGCGGGTCCCGCCACCTGGACCGGCAGGCGGTCGTCCCCCAGGGTGAGCCGGGAGCGCAGCACCTCGTGCCGGGCCACCACCCGGCCCAGGGCCGACCGCAGGGCGCCGGTGTCGAGCGGGCCGTGCAGCCACAGGTTCATCGGCACGTTGTACTCGGCGCTGCCCGGGTGGAACTGGTCGAGGAGCCAGAGTCGCTGTTGCTCGACGGAGAGCGGTGCCGAACCGTCCGCCGACCGGCGGCGCACCGGATCGCCGTCGCCGGTCGCGGGTGCCGCCGCGACAGCGGCCGAGAGGTCGGCGACACGCGGGTACTCGAAGATCATCCGGACCGTGAGCGCGGTCCCCAGGGCCTCGCGCAGCCGGGCCACCACCTGAGTCGCCTGGTACGAGTTGCCACCGATCGTGAAGAAGTCGTCGTCGATGCCGAAGTCGTCGCGCCCGAGCACCTCCGCCCACATCGCGTGGATCGTCCTCTCCGTCCCGGTACCCGGCGGCCGGCCGCTGCCGCCGTGGGCCCGGGGCCGCTGGGGTTCCGGCAGCCGCGCCCGGTCGACCTTGCCGTTGGACGACACCGGCAGCTCGCGAAGCGGCGTGACCGTCGCCGGGACCATGTAGCCGGGCAGTTGCCCCCGCAGCCGGGCGAGGAGGTCGTCCACGTCGACGTCGCCTTCGTCGGCGACGACGTACGCCGCCAGTTCCGCCGTCGCGCCCTGGCCGTGCCGCAGCACATGTGCGTCCCGTATCCCGGCGTGTCCGCGGATCGCCGTCGCGACCTCGCCCAGTTCGATCCGGTAGCCGCGGATCTTGACCTGGTCGTCGTCGCGGCCGAGGAAGTCCAAGGTGCCGTCCGGCAGCCGGCGCACGAGGTCGCCGGTTCGGTAGACGCGCTGCCCCGCCGGGCCGAACGGATCCGGCACGAACCGCTCCGCGGTCAGGGCCGGAGCGTGGAGGTAGCCGCGGGCCAGTCCGCGCCCGCCGATCCACAGCTCGCCCGGCACACCGACGGGCAGTGCCTCGCCGTCCACGCCGACGACGTAGGCGGTGGTGTCGCCGATCGGCCGGCCCAGCGGTATGGAGGTGGCGTCCGCGGCGGGCTCGGAACGCAGGTGGTGCAGCGTGGTGTTGGTGGTGGACTCGGTGGGGCCGTAGCAGTTCAGCAGCCGCAGGCCGGGGAGCTCGCGCAGCAGCCGGCGCAGGTGCGGAACGGACGGGGCCTGCCCGCCGATTCCCAGCATCCGCAGGCCCGAGAGCAGTTGCGGGTTGATGTCGACCATCATCTGGGCCAGCGTGGCGGGCAACCACAGGACGGTCACCCCGTGGCGGCGGACGAGGGCGCCGAGTTCGAGCGGGTCGACCGGCCGCTCCCCGGGTATCACCAGGGACGCGCCGTGCGCCAGGGACAGCCAGATCTCCAGGTTCGACGGGTCGAAGGTGGCGGGGTGCACCATCAGGAACACGTCGTCGGGGCCGACCGGCGCCTGGTCGCAGCCGAGCACCAGCCGCACCAGCGCGTGCTGCGGGACCGCGACGCCCTTCGGCCGCCCGGTGGAGCCGGACGTGTGGAGGACGTACGCGAGGTCCTCCGGATCGGCACCGGGAGGGTTCCCGGCCGGGCGGGCGGCGATGGCCGCGCGGTCGTCGTCCAGGTCCACGAACCGGGACAGTCCACTCGGCAGCCGGTCCCACACGGCCCGGCGGCCCACGGCGACGTCCGCGCGGCAGTCGGCCAGCAGCAGCCGGATCCGTTCGGCGGGATAGGCGGGATCCAGCGGCAGGTAGGCTCCCCCGGCCTTGAGGACCGCCAGCATCGCCACGACCAGGTCCACTCCCGGCGGCAGGCACAGGGCGACCAGGACGTCCCGGCCCACGCCGAGGTCGGCCAGATGGTGGGCGAGCCGGTTGGCGGCCGTATTCAGCTCCGCGTAAGTGGTCTCGCCGGCCTGGTCCCTCACCGCGACGCGCGCGCCCGACGCGGACACCTGGCGCTCCACCAGCGCGGTGACGGTGTCCACCGGGGTGCTGACCGTCTCGTTGCACGTGCGCAGCACCGTGGTCAGCTCGTCCGGTCCGAGCATGTCGAGCTCGGACAGCCGCCGCTCGGGAGCGTCGAGCGCCGAGCGCAGGATCCGGCGGAAGTGCCCCGCCATGCGGGCCACGGTCGCGCGGTCGAAGAGGTCGGCACGATAGTTGACGCGTCCGGCGAGCCGTCCCTGCCGGCCGGCCCGTATCTCCATGACCAGGTCGAACGCGGCTGCCCGCTCCGCCACCGGGATCTTCTCCGCCGTGAGTCCCTCCAGCGCCAGCTGGTCCTCCGGAGCGTCGATCAGCTGGAAGATCGCCTGGACCAGCGCGTCGACCCCGAACTCACGGGTCACGCCCAGGCTGCCGACCAGTTCCTCGAACGGGACCTCGGAGTGGTCACCCGCCGTGAGGGACGTCTCGGTCACCTGTCGCAGCAGAGCGGCGAACGTCGGATCGCCCGAGCAGTCGGCCCGCAGCGGCATCATGTTGACCATGAAGCCGACCAGGTCCTCCACCTCGCGCCGGTTGCGGTTGGCGAAGGGTGTACCGACGATCACGTCCTTCTCCCGTCCGTAGCGGGAGAGCAGGGTGAAGAAGGCGGTCAGCATCACCATGAACGGAGTGACGCCGTTACGGCCGCAGAACGCGGTGAGCTCGGCCGCGGTCCCGGGCGGGAGGTCGAAGTGGAGGGAGTCCCCGCGTGTGGTGGGCTTCGCGGGGCGCGGCCGGTCCGCGGGCAGTTCGAGCCGGGCCGGCGCGCCGGCGAGCTGCCGGCGCCAGTAGGCCAGGCCCTCGCGGTGCGCACCGCCGGCGAGCGCGGCCCGCTGCCGGCGGGCGTATTCGCGGAACTGCAGCCGCACGGGCGGCAGCCCGGTCGGCACGCCGCGGTGGAAGGAGCCGTAGAGCTCGCTCAGCTCGCCGAAGAGCACCTCGGTCGAGCGTCCGTCGGCGACGATGTGGTGGATCACCCAGGCCAGGACGTGCTCCCGGGGGCCGCGGCGGATCAGCGTGAGGCGGATCAGCGGACCGGTGGCCAGGTCGAACGGCTCGGCCGCCGCGGCGGCGAGAAGCGCGTCGAGGTCCGCCTGGGGGGCGCCGGCCAGGTCGCGGAGCACCAGCTTCGCGGTCGGTTCCGGGTCCACCACCTGGCGGGGTGTCCCCGAGGGCGCCGGATAGCGGGTCCGCAGAATCTCGTGCCGTCCCACGAGCGCGTGCAGGGCTCGGCGCAGGGCGTCGGCGTCGAGGTCCCCGCGCAGCCGGAACACCTCGGTGACGTTGTACGACGTGTCTCCCGGCCGCAACTGGTCGAGGAGCCAGAGCTGCTGCTGCGACGACGACAGCGGAAGGTCTTCCCCGGCGGGTACGGCGGAGGCGGAGGCGGGTACGGCGGAGGCGGGTACGGCGGAGGCGGGTACGGCGGAGGCGGCCGGTCCGGCCGGCTCGTCCGGGGATCTCCGCCCGCGACCGATGGTCTCCGCGAGCCTTCCGGGGGTGGGGTTACGGAAGAACGCGCTCATCGGGACTTCCACCCCGAAGACCTCGCGCACCCAGGCCAGCAACCGGATCGCCCGCAGGCTGTCACCGCCGGTGGCGAAGAAGTTGGTGTCGGGGGTGATCCGCACGCCGGGCAGCAGGGCGGCGAAGCCCTCCACCGAGACGCGTCGCACCAGGCCGGCCGCGCTGTCCGCGGACGTGCCGCCCGCGCCGTCCGACGCGGTGGCGCTCCCGGCGGCGGGCGCGGGATGGTGGGTCGCCAACGCGGGCAGATCGACCTTGCCGGAGGCGGTGATCGGTATCTGCCGCACCTCGACCAGCAGCGTCGGCACCATGTACGACGGCAGGCGGTCGGCCAGGCCGCGGCGGACGTCGTCGGGGTCCGTCCCCCCGTCCGACGGCACCAGATAGCCCACGAGGGCACCGTCGACGTCGGCGACGACCGCGGCGGAGACTCCGGCCAGTGCGGTGAGCGCCGCCTCGATCTCTCCCAGTTCCACCCGCTGTCCGCGCACCTTGACCTGCCGGTCGCGCCGGCCGAGGAAGACGATGTCGCCCTCCGCCGACCAGCGGGCGAGGTCGCCGGTGCGGTAGAGCCGGCCGCCCGGCCGGAACGGGTCGGGCAGGAAGCGTTCCGCGGTGCGGGCCGCCTGGCCCAGGTAGCCGCGTGCCACGCCGGCACCCCCGACGAACAGCTCCCCGACCGCGCCGGCGGGTACGGGGCGCAGGTCGTCGTCGAGGATGTACGCCTGGTGGTTGTCGACGGGGAGGCCGATGGGCGGCGGGGACCGCCACAGACCGGCGCACTCCTTGTAGATGACGCCGATCGTGGTCTCCGTGGTGCCGTACCCGTTGACGAACCGCCGGTCGCGCGACCAGCGCGTGGTCAGCCGGCCGGAGAACGGTTCACCGCCGACCGAGACCAGCCTCAGCAGCGGTACCAGGTCCGGATCGAGCAGTTCCAGCAGTGACGGGGGCAGTTCGGCGACGGTGATCCCACCGTCCGTCAGCGCCCGGGTCAGCCCGGCGACCGAGCGCCGGTCGTCGTCGCCGATCATGTGGAGCGAGGATCCGCTGAGGAGTGCGCAGAAGATCTCGAACACGGAAACGTCGAACCCCGGGGACGCGTACTGCAGCATCCGGTCGTCGGGTGTCAGTTCGAAGAGCCGCTGCAGGGACTCGACGAAGTTGAGCGCGCTGTCGTGCTCCACGAGCACCGCGCGGGGCGCGCCGGTACTGCCCGAGGTGTACATCGCGTAGGCGAGCTGTCGCGCGTCGGTGCGCGCCGGCGCCATGACGACCTCGTCCGGGGCCGGCGCGGCCTCCTCGGCGTCGTCCAGATCCAGGACGCGCCAGTCGCCGCCCGGAATGCGATCACGTTGTGCGGCGTCGGTGACGACCGCGGTGACGCCCGCGTCCCGCAGCAGCGCCGCCAGCCGTCCGGCGGGGACCGCTGGATCGATCGGGAGCCACGCGGCGCCCGCGTGCAGGGCGCCCAGGCAGGCGATCACCCAGCGCTTGTCCTCGCGCGTGACGTGGACGGCGACCAGATCCTCGGGCGCGACTCCGGCGGACGTGCGCAGCCGGTGTCCCAGCGAGGCGGCGTACTCGGCGGTCTCCTGGTAGGTGAACGTGCCCGTGGCGTCCACCAGCGCGATCCGGTCGGCGAAGCGTTCCCTGGCGACGTCGAAAGCCTGGGTGAGCGTGCCGGGCGGCCGGTCGCGCTCGGTGCGGTTGGGCTCGTCCGTCACCTGGCGCCACTCGGTGCCGGTAAGGACGTGCAGGGCGGCCAGCGGGGCGTCCGGCGTGGCGAGGTGGGCCTCCAGCAGCGCACCGGCGCCCCGCAGCACCCCCTCGATCATCACCGTCTCGTAGCGGTCGGGGTCGTACGCGGCGCTCAGGGCACCGAGGGGGGAGATCCCGAAGGTGACGCTCCCCGCGCCGTGGCCCGCCCCCGGGCCGTCCTCGTCCGTGCCGGGCCGACCGTCCTCGCCGGGCCCGGTCCGCAGCAGGACCGGCGGGGCCGCGGGACCGGCCGGGAGTGTGCCGGACGACGACCGGACCGCGGCGAGCGAGCGGTCCACGGTCAGGACGAAGTCCCCCAGCGGCGCCCGTGGATCCACCGCCACAGCGAGCCGGCGGACAGCGCCCGCGGTGTCGGCGACGGCGACCAGCAGGTCCCGCTCGGCGCAGTAGCGGGCGATGGACGCGAGCAGGGCGGCCGTCAGGACCGAGCCGGCCGGTGCGCCGGTCCGCTCGGCACAGTCGTGCAACGCCTTGAGCGGGGCGTCGTCGAGTTGGTGAACGGCGTCGCGCCGCTCGGTCGGTCCTGCCGGGCCGTGGGCCACCGCGCGCGGAAGCGTGGTGGGGGGATTCAGCGGCGTGACGGACGGTCCGGGGCGGCCTGGCCGCGCGGATCCCGCGGCGGCACCGCGGATACGGTCCAGGAATCGCGCACGTCGGTCTTCCAGATTGATCCCCGAGTGCATCTCACCATTTCCTTCGCGCGAGAAATCGGCCCGGGCCTGCCCTACGGCGCGGACCCGAGGGTTATCCGCTTCTCAGCCGGTGACGGCATCCGATTCGGCGGCTTCCGCTTTGGCCCGGTCTATGGCCGACGCGAGTTCCCGGACGGTGGAGTACTCGAAGATGAACGACAAGGGGAACTCGATACTCCATATGTCACGCAGTTGGTAGATCACCAAGGTCGCGTAGAGGGAGTGTCCGCCGACGGCGAAGAAGTTGTCTTCGGGACCGAACTGATCATGGTTCAGCACCGCGGTCCAGACCTCCGCCACCCCGGACTCGGTCGGTGTCACCTTGTCTGCCTCGACGTTCAACAAGGCTCTTGCCTCCATGAGTTGACCGGTGGGGGACTCGGTGGCCGGGTGCTACCCGCGGCCACGAACGGCCATGCTACGTCACGACACCCGAACGCGCGGGAACAAATTATCGATGTGATCGAAAAGGCCCCTCACCGAGCCGGCCGCACACGGCACCGACCTCCGGACGCCTCGCGCCCAGGGGCCGATCGATCTCCGACACCCGCTATTGGGGCTTGACCCACCAGAGTTGACCTGCCTAGCCTCAGAAGAGGAATTCAGCTGAACAGGGGGACAGGCGAAGCGCTCTCCTCGGCCTGCGTTTCCGGGATTGCGCAATGCCCCCGCAGGATCGGTTTGGCGTGAAACGCCCAACCCGCGGAGCGACGCTGACGACATGACAGGTCGGGGGGACTTGCGGCTTTTCCTGTGGAACTTCCCCCGAGAGCCGCCCCCTTCCGAGAGGTTTTCCGTGCTTCGCGTCGCCTTCGTCAACATGCCTTTCGCCGACTGGAACCGCCCGTCGTTCGCGCTCAGTCAGCTCGCCGGACTGATCGGCAACGAGTACGCGGACCGGGCGACCGCCGAGGTGCACTACCTCAACGTCGATTTCACCCGATACTTCGGCGTACGCGCGTACGAGGAGCTATCCGGCGATATGACCCACCTCTACAGCGGGGTGGGTGAGTGGCTCTTCCGGCACATCGCATTTCCGGATGAGCCGGATAACTCCGACAGCTACTTCAGCCGGTATTACCGCGAGCCGAACTGGAAGCCCTTTCGCGACGACCTGATGCGGCGCCGCGAGGGCATCGAGGTCTTCCTGGCCGAGCTGATCGACCGGTACCAGCTCGCCTCGGCCGATGTCGTCGGACTCACCACGATGTTCGCCCAGACAGTACCCACCATCGCACTGGCCAGGATGATCAAGGAGCGCAACCCCGAGGCGATCATCCTCCTCGGCGGCTCGAACGTGGAGACCTCGATGGGTGCCGTCCTCGCCGGCGAGGTGCCGTACCTGGACTACGTCTTCTCCGGCCCGAGCCTGGTGAGCTTCGGCGCCTTCCTCGACCATCTCCTGAGCGAGGGCGACACCACGGCCTTCTCGGCCCGCGGTGTCATCACCCGGGACAACTGCACGGATCCGCAGGTCCGCTTCGGCGTCGGCCGGGACCGCGACATCAACGACTACGTGCCGCTCCACTACGACGACTTCGCCGTCACCATGCGCGACGCCGAGGACGCCCTCGCGGAGGGAGAACTCGAACCGACGCTGTTCTTCGAGACCTCGCGCGGCTGCTGGTGGGGGGCGCGCAGCCACTGCACCTTCTGCGGACTGAACGACGAGACCATCGGCTTCCGGCAGATGGACCCGGATCTGGCCGTCAGCCAGTTCGAGTGGCTGTTCTCGCTGCACCCGCAGTTCAAGAACTACATGTGCACCGACTACATCCTGCCCAGGAACTACGCGGCCGACGTCTTCCCGCGCATCGACGCCCCCGACGACGCCTCCATCTTCTACGAGATCAAGCTCCCGATGAGCGAGACGAACATGCAGACCCTCGCCACCGCGCGGGTCAACCGGGTGCAGGCCGGGATAGAGGCGGTCAACTCGGAGGTGCTCAAGCTGCTGGGCAAGGGCACCACGGCATTCCAGAGCCTGCAGTTCATGAAGCTCTGCCTGAAGTTCGGCATCCACCCGGAGTGGAACCTGCTCATCGGTGCGCCCCGGGAGCCCGAGGACATGTACGCCAAGTACGAGCGGGACTTTCCCATCCTGGCGCACCTCACGCCACCGACCGGCGCCTTCTTCATCCGCTTCGACCGTTTCAGCCCCTACTTCAACGAACGGCTCGACTACGGGCTGGATCTGCGCCCGATGGACTTCTACCCGCTGGTCTTCCCCTTCGACGCAGCACAGTTGGACCAACTGGCCTACTTCTTCGCCGACCACGGTCCCGCGCCCTACGCGATGAACGCGCTGAAGTGGTACCCGGCTCTCCAGCGGGTGGTGGCCGACTGGCAGGCCGGGTGGAAGGAAGCCGGCGACAAGCCACGTCTGGAGCTCGTCGAGGAGGACGGCGGGCAGGTCGTCAAGGACACCCGCTTCGGTCCCGAGCAGCGGATCCCGGTCGACGGGACCATGCTGCACCTGCTCCAGGAGCTGAACGCGCCCAGGCGGCCCGATCAGTTGACCGCTCCGGACGGAGCGTCCCCGGACGACGTCGCCGAGCGGCTCGCGCTGCTCCAGCGCCACCGGGCCCTGTTCGAGGAGGACGGGCGGCTGCTCAGCCTGGTCACCGGTGTCGACGCCACCGGCGCCGCCGGGTTCGCGCGTCAGAAGTCCGGCGCCGCGCAGGGGCGCGGGTGACGGACTCGGACGCGGACGCCGTGGGCGGGGCCGTGGCAGGCGGGGCCGGGAGTTCGCCGCCGCGCGAGGAGCCGCCGCGCGAGGAGCGGCCGCCCGCTCCGCCGCGGACCGGCGAGACATGGCCCCACTTCGGCCGGCTGTGGACGGCGAACGCGGTGTCCGCGCTCGGCGACGGAGTACGCAACAGCGCCTTGCCGCTGCTCGCGTTCTCCCTCACCGAGAATCCGGTGCTGCTGTCGCTGACGACCATCGTCACCGCGCTGGGAATGATGATGGCGCCCATCGGCGGGGTGTGGGCGGACCTCTACGACCGGCGGGCCCTGCTCATCGCGATCGACCTGTGCCGGTTCGTCGTCGTCGGGCTGATCGCCCTCGGCGTGCTGACCGACACGCTCAACCTCGTCCTCGTCTACATCGCCGCCGGAGTACTCGGCATGGGCGAGTCGATCTTCCTGGTCACCTCGCAGGCCTTCCTGCCCCAGGTCGTCGCGCCCGAGCAGCTGACCAGGGCGAACGGTCGGCTGCACGCGGTGCAGGTGGTGCTGCGCGACAGCATCGGCCAGCCCCTGGGCGGTGTTCTCTTCGCCTTCGCCGCGGTGGCGCCGTTCCTCCTCGACGGCGCCTCGTTCCTGCTGGGTCTCATGCTGCTGCTCCTCCCGGCGCTCCGGACGGTGCGGACGGACCCGGCGGGGCCGCGTACCGGCTGGTGGCAGATGGTGCGGGAGGGCATGCGCTATCTGCGGTCGGACCGACTGCTGATGCGGCTGGCCGTGGTGCTGGGCGTCCTGAACTTCTTCACCATGAGCCTCGGCGTGCTGATGGTCCTCTACGTCGTCAGATGGCTGCACCTCCCCCAAGGCGCGTACGGCTTCTTCCTCGCGGCGAACGCGATCGGCGGAGTCGCCGGCGGGCTCAGCAGCGACTGGGTGCGAAGGAGGGTGGGCGTGCTGCCCGGTGCGGTGCTGGCTCTGGCCGTCATGGGCGTCTCGTGCCTGCTGATCGGTGGGATCCGGTCGACGGCCGTGGCGGCCGTCTCCTTCGGAGCGGTGGGATTCGGCATCGCCACGTGGCAGACGCTGATCACGGCGTTTCGCCAGACCACCATCCCGCACGACCTGCTGGGCCGGGTGAACGGGGCGTTCCGCATGCTGTCGGTGTGCGTGTCACCGTTCGGCGCGATCACCGCCGGCGTGGTCGCCGAGATCACCGACATCAACGTGCCGATCATCGTGTCCGGCTGCGGGATCCTCCTGCTCACTGCGGTCAGTGGCAGATCGCTGCTGCGGATGGGCGCGCAGAGCGCGGGATGACCTCCGGCGCCGCCGCAGTGCACATCATCCTGGCCGGCCGGTACCCGCCCGCCGGGTCCGCCGTCCCGTCCGGTCGCGGCCGGACGGGACGGCGGACCGGTGAGAGGGTTGTCAGCGTGCCGTAGGAGGTAGGGAGAGGTGGAACGGCTGAGTCGATCGGCCGTGCACCCGCGCTCTCCCACGGTGTCGCCCTGCGACGTGTACGGCAGGACACTTGGGGGCGGGCGGGCGACCGAGGGGGAGCTACGTTGCGAGAAGTGCCGGAGCCGGCGAGGCCGTCGGGGAGGGACCGGGCGGAGGTCGAGAGCCGGCTGAAGCTGGCCGTGGTCGAGGCGTCGCGCGGCAGCACGGCCGCGGACGCGGAGCGGCTGCTGCGGCGGGCGCTGGCCTCACTGGACGAGATCATGGCGCAGGCCGCGGAGGAGTACGCGCTCTACGCGCGGGCCGCCGGGCAGGGCGGGCCTGCCGGGCTCGCCGGGCGGTTCGGCCCGGAGACGGTGACCACCGCCGCGATCACCGCGGGCTCGACCGGGGTGACCGCGTTCGCGGTGGACCTGATCGCCCAGGACCTGTCGGCCGGGGTGTCGCTCATCACCGGCATCGCCGCGGGGGCGGTCGGAGCGGTGGCCGTGGGGCTCCGGGCGCCTCGCCGTACCGGCACCGCCGCGGCTGGCGACGACCCGGCCCCGTACCGACTGCGCTGGCTGGACGCGGTGGAGCAGCGCGGTATCCGGCCCTTCCTCGAACAGCACAGGAGCCGGGCAACGGCGGAGTCCGCCGCCTCCCGAGGCGCCTCCTCCGCCGGTGCGGGCGGCCGGCACCCGGTTCCGGCGCCCCGCAGGACCGACCGCAGCGCCGCCGCCAGGACCCGGTCCGTGCTGGAGCAGTCGTTCGGCCAACTCCCGTCGGCCGAGGGGCCGTTCGCCGGCCGCCGTAAGCAGCTCGCGCAGATCACGCAGTGGGTGCACCAGGCCCGGGTCTCCACGGAGTCCAAGCCGACCGTCGTCGTCCTGCACGGGCCGGCCGGCGCCGGGGCGACCACCCTCGCGGTGCGCGCCGCCCGCCAGTTGCGTGACCAGTTCCGCGGCTCGTGCGTGGTGGACCTGCGCGGCGGAGCCCTGGACGAGCGCCCGCTGCCCACCCGGGACGCGCTGCTGCACCTGCTCAACCGGCTCGGCGCGCCCCGCGAACAGCTGCTGTTCCGCGAGCGCCCCAACCACGAGCAGCATCTGCGGCGGCTCGCCGACCAGTACCAGAAGCACCTCACGGGCACGCCGGTGACGATCGTGCTCGATGACGCCTCCGACGCCGAACAGGTGCGGATGCTGGTCCCCGAGCGGTCCGAGGCGCTGGTGCTCGTCACCGCCCGCGAGCCGCTCTCCCTGGACCTGCCGAACGCGTGGGTGCACAGCCTGCCCGTCGGCCCGCTCCACGCCGACGACGCCCATGAGCTGCTGGGCGAGCTGGCCAGGGCCGCCAAGGCGCCTGAGCCCACCACGGTGGAGTCCGAGCGGCTGCGGGGGCTGTGCGACGGCCTGCCGATCGCGCTGCGCATAGCGGGCGCGGCGCTGCCGGACCACGGCACGGCCGCCGGGCTCGCCGCCGGCCTGGAGGCGTACGGCCCGCAGGAGGCCGTGGAGCGGATCCTCGCGCTGCGCTACCGCGACCAGCCCGAGCCGTCCCGGCGGCTGCTGCGCCGGCTCGCCCTCGCCGGGCGGACCAGCTTCGGCGCGGCGGCCGCCGCCGCCCTGCTGGCCACCGACGAGCAGGAGGCCGGCCGCCGGCTGGACGAGCTGGCCCGGGCCGGACTGATCGAGCACATCCGCGGCAGCCGCTACCGGCCGCACGACCTGGTCCGCCGCTTCGCCCACGCACGGCTGCTGGACGAGGAGGACCCGGCCGAGCGCGCCGCCGCCCACGAGCGGCTGATCCGCAGCTACGCCGAGCTGGCCAACGCCGTGATCCGCCTCGTCGAGGGCAAGACGTCCACCCGGGCCGGGCGCTTCGGCGCCCACGGCTTCGCCTCCCTCGAATCGGCGCTGCGCTGGCTCGACGACGAGTCGAGCTTCATCACCGCGGCGCTGCGGCACGCCGAGGGCGTGGACCGCACCGTCGTGCAGGCCCTGCTCGGCGCGCTGTGCGACTACTGCCTGCTGCGCGGCGACCTGTACCGGCTCGGGGAGATCAGCGAGCTGGCGCAGGCGCTGAAGGCCGCTCCGGACGAGGAGCAGAACATCCTGGTGCGCTCGGTGCAGTGGCGCACCGGCATCGCCGCCCGGCAGCTCGGCGAGCTCGACAAGGCACGTTCCACCCTCAGCTCCGTCGTCGACCTGTACTTCGAGGCGCAGCATCCGGCGGGCGCCGCCCGCGCACTGGGCAGCCTCGGCATCACGCTGCACCACCAGGGCAACCTGCGGGAGGCGGAGACCAAGCTCCGCGAGGCCCTGGAGCTGCAGTCCACGCCGGAGCTCGGCGAGGACCGGGCCTGGACGCTGCACGCGCTGGCGGCCGTACTGCGCGACATGGGCCAGCTCGGCAAGGCTCTGCCGCTGCTCCTCGAATCCCTGGAGCTGCACCGGCAGAACGAGAGCGTCAGCGGGCAGGGCTGGGCCCATCTCCAGCTCGGGCAGCTTCACCTGCGGCTCGGAGCGGTCGACGAGGGCGAGGCGGAGCTGCGCAGCGCGGGCCAGTGCTACGCGCTGACCCGCGACCCGCGCGGCGCCGCCTGGACCCGCACCCAGCTCGCCCGCGCCACCCTGCAGCGCGGTGACGCCCAGGGCGCCGCCCGCGAGCTGGACGAGGCACTGGTGCGCCACCGGGCCTGCGAGGACGCCCGCGGCGAGGCATGGACGCTGTACTACCTGGGCCACGCGCTGGAGGAGTCGGGCGACAGCGACCAGGCGCTGCGGACCCTGGAGCGGGCCCGTTCCATGTTCAGCCGGATGCGGGACGTGTACGGGCTGGCCTGCGCCCGCCACCACTCGGCCCGGGTCACCCGCGACCAGCGCGCCGTGCGCACCGGCAACCTCCGCAACAGCGGTTTCGCCCGCCAACTGCTCCAGGACGCCCGGCAGGACTTCCGGCGGATCGGCGTCGAGCACGGCGAGGCGTGGTCCTGCGTGGAACTCGCGGTGATCGACGCGGGCAACAACCGCTACGTCGAGGCCCTGGCGCTGCTGGACGGGGCCCGCGAGCTCTTCGCCGGCCTCGGCGACCGGCGCGGCCACGACTGGGCGGTCTTCCTGCGCTGCACCGTCCGGCCCCTGCTGTCCGAGGACGGCGCCGGGCGGGCCGCCGAGGAGCTGCGCGCCCTGCTGGCCGAGCACCACCCGAGCCGGGATCCAGATCTGGAGGAGTACGCCGAGGCGTACTCCGTCCTGCTGGAGCGCGGTACGGCCGCCCCGGGCGGCAGCTGGGAGGCGTGGCGGCTGGGCATGCTGCCACGGCGCTCCGCGCGCATGGTCATGGACCTGCCGCCGATCACGCCCTGAGCGCGGCTCCGAGTCGGCGGCAAGCAGGAGCGCCGGTCGGGCCGGTGTGCGGCCGGCCCGACCGGTGCCCCGGCGCGCTACGAAGTCTGGTTGTCCTGGGCGGCGGCCTGGGCGGCCTGGGCCGCCTGCGCTTCCCGGTGCGCCCGCAGACCCCGCGACGGCTTCGGGGCCGCCGTCGCCCCGGCGGGGTCCGGGGCCTCCTCGAAGTCGATCTTCTTGAACTGCTTGCCCATGTTCTTCATCAGCGCCCACAGCGACAGCGCGATCGCCGCGAAGATCACAAAGCCGATGAGGCCGGGCGTCACCTTGTTGTTGTCCAGCTCCTGAGCGAGCGGGACGTACTGGGTCAGTGCGTGGGAGGCAATCACGGTACCCATTGTGCGCTAGGCCGTGTCTGACACATACCGGCGTCCGCCCGGAGGGCGGGGCCCGGGGCGTCTGGTGCGTGCGATCGCACGGCGGAGGGTCGCCCCTGTACTGGACGTACCGGGGCGGGCCCGACAACTGGGGGCCCCTCCCAGCGGTAGCTGGGGGAGAGCGCGCGTGCCAGGCGTCCCGGGCCAGGCGGGATCTGTCAGACACGGCCTAGAGGGTGCGGATGCCCGCGAAGAGGTCGTCCTCGGGCAGTGAGGTGTCCACGAGAGAACGGGCGAGCTCGTAGTCCTCAGTCGGCCAGACCTCCTGCTGGATCTCCATGGGGACGTGGAACCAGGGGCCGTCCGGGTCAATCTGCGTGGCGTGCGCGAGCAGCGCCTTGTCGCGGATCTCGAAGAAGTCGGCGCAGGGCACGTGGGTGCTGATCTGCCGCTCGGGACGGTCGAACTCCTTCCAGCGCTCCAGCCACTCCGCGTACGGGGACTCCAGACCGCGGGAGAGCAGCGCCTCGTGCATGGCGACGGTGCGGGCCCGGTTGAAGCCCTGGTTGTAGTAGAGCTTCTGCGGCGTCCACGGCTCGCCGGCCTCGGGGTAGCGCTCCGGGTCGCCCGCCGCCTCGAAGGCGACCATGGAGATCTTGTGGGTCATGATGTGGTCGGGGTGCGGGTAGCCGCCGTTCTCGTCGTAGGTGGTGATCACCTGCGGCTTGAACTCACGGATCAGCTTCACCAGGGCCCCGGCGGCCTCCTCCACGTCCTGTACGGCGAAACAGCCGTCGGGCAGCGGGGGCAGCGGGTCGCCCTCGGGGAGGCCGGAGTCGACGAAGCCGAGCCAGGACTGCTTGACGCCCAGGATCTCGCGGGCCTCGTCCATCTCCTTGGCACGGACCTCGTGGATGTGCTCCTCGATGTAGGGGTCACCCTGGAGCTTGGGGTTGAGCACCGAACCGCGTTCTCCGCCGGTGCAGGTGGCGACCAGTACGTCCACCCCCTCGGACACGTACTTGGCCATGGTGGCCGCACCCTTGCTCGACTCGTCGTCGGGGTGGGCGTGGACGGCCATCAGTCGCAGCTGCTCAGTCAAGGCTGGATCCTCTAGTCATCGGTAGTGGCCCCCTCGTTCCATGTAAAGGGCGCCTCCTATAGTGACCGAAGCGAGGGGGCAATAAATTCCATGTCCCCCACCGGAAGGAACGATCATGGCTGCGGTGCGCGAGGGGCTGCCCGAAGGGCGCTACGGACGCGGCGCCGACGCACGGGCCGACCGGCGACTGAAGATCATCGGCCTGGTGCTGGGCGTGCTGGCACTGGGTGGGGTCGGCTGGTTCGGCTGGCACTCGGTCGCGAGCACCGACGTGAGCGGCGAGGTCATCAAGTCCCGCGCCGTCTCCGACCAGGCCGTGGAGATCCATCTGGAGGTCCGCAAGGGCGCCGGAACGGTCGCCGTGTGCACCCTGCGCTCGGTGGACGAGGACCACACCGAGGTGGGGCGCATGGACGTGACCCTGCGCGACCACAAGAAGCAGGTCGACACCGTCGTCACCATGCGGACCACCCACCGCGGGCAGACCGCCGAGCTGCTCGGCTGCAAGCCGGCGGACCAGGGCTGACCTGCCGCGACGGCATACTGACTCATACACCGACCGGAACACCGGCTCGTACACCGACTTACCCCCTGACGATTTCCCGCTGCCGTGCGGCTGCCGGAATTGTTAGGCTCCAGGTTTCGCCCCGCCACGCGATGGCAAGGCGCTTTGACGCAGTCCCATGTACCTACGAGGAGCACCAGTGACCCAGACCAGCGAGAGCGTCACCTGGCTGACCCAGGAGGCGTACGACCAGCTGAAGGCCGAGCTGGAGTACCTGTCGGGTCCGGCACGCGCTCTGATCATCGCCAAGATCGAGGAAGCCCGTCAGGAGGGCGACCTCAAGGAGAACGCCGGGTACCACGCGGCGCGCGAGGATCAGGGCAAGCAGGAACTGCGGGTCCGCCAGCTGACCCAGCTGCTGGAGCGTGCCAAGGTCGGCGAGGCGCCGGAGGACACCGGCGTGGTCGCTCCCGGCATGGTCGTGACGATCGCCTTCGACGGCGACCCGGACGACACCATGACCTTCCTGGTGGGCTCGCGTGAGTACGTGAGCGACACCCTGGAGACGTTCTCGCCGCAGTCGCCGCTGGGCAAGGGCGTCAGTGGCAAGAAGGCCGGCGAGAACGCCGTCTACGAGCTGCCGAACGGCAAGAAGTCCTCCGTGAAGATCCTCTCGGTCAAGCCGCACCGGGGCTGACCTTCCGTACGTGTACGCAGAACGGGCTCCCCGCCGTGGGTACGGCGGGGAGCCCGTTCTCGCGTCAGGCGACCGGTCGGATCAAGCCGTCGCGAACGCTCAGGCCGACGCGTCCGCTCAGACCGGCACGAACGCTCAGGCCGGCACGTCCGCTCAGACCGGCGCGCACGCTCAGGCCGTCGCCGAGCGGTACTTGCGCACCGCCAGGGTGCGGAACACCACGAGGATCAGGACGGACCAGATCAGCGACGCCCACACGGCGTGCTGCATCGGCCAGGCGCCGGACTGCGAGACGCCCGGATTGCCGAACAGCTGCCGGCAGGCCTGCACCGTGGCGCTGAACGGGTTCCACTCGGCGATGTGGCGCAGCCAGGGCGTCATGTTGCTCGTGTCCGCGAAGGCGTTGGAAATGAACGTCACGGGGAACAGCCAGATCAGGCCGCCGGAGGTGGCCGCCTCCGGGGTGCGGACCGACAGGCCGATCAGCGCGCCGATCCAGGAGAAGGCGTACCCCAGCAGGAGCAGCAGCCCGAAGGCACCGAGCATCTTGAGGATGCCCTCGTGGACGCGCCAGCCGACGATCAGGGCGACGACGGCCAGCACGACGACGGTCAGCGTCGTCTGCACCAGGTCGGCGAGGGTACGGCCGGTCAGGACCGCGCCCCGCGCCATGGGCAGGGACCGGAAGCGGTCGATGAGGCCCTTGTTCATGTCGTCGGCGATGCCCGCGCCGGCGCCCGCCGTGGCGAAGGTGACGGTCTGGGCGAAGATGCCCGCCATCAGGAATTCCTTGTAGGTGTTGGCGTCGGTGCTGCCGCCGACCTTCATGGAGCCGCCGAAGACGTAGGTGAAGAGCACCACGAACATGATCGGCTGGATCAGCCCGAAGATGATCATCTCCGGGATCCGGGTCATCCGGATCAGGTTGCGCTTGGCGATGACCAGCGAGTCCCGGACGGACTGCATGATCCCGCCGCCCGGCCTGGGGACCAGCGTGCTCGGGGCGGTTGCTTCGGTGGTTGCCATCACTTGCCCTCCTCTTCAGGTGCGGCGACCTCGGCCTCGTGGCCGGTCAGCGAGAGGAACACGTCGTCCAGCGTCGGGCGGCGCAGCCCGATGTCGTCGATCTCGATGCCCCGGGCGTCGAGATCGCGGATGACCTCGGCGAGCAGCTTGGCACCGCCGTCGACCGGGACGGTGATCCGCCGGGTGTGCTCCTCGGTCTTGGTGTCGCCCTTGCCGAGGCCGCGCAGGACGTCCTCCGCCTCAGGGATCCGTTCCCGCTCGTGGACGACGACCTCGACGCGTTCGCCGCCGGTCTGCGCCTTGAGCTGGTCGGAGGTGCCGCGGGCGATGACCTTGCCGTGGTCGATCACGCAGATGTCGTGCGCGAGCTGGTCGGCCTCTTCGAGGTACTGGGTGGTCAGCAGCAGGGTCGTGCCGCCGGCCACCAGGTCCTGGATGACCTCCCACATGACCTGGCGGTTTCGCGGGTCCAGCCCCGTCGTGGGCTCGTCCATGAACATCACGGGCGGCTTGACGACGAGCGCGGCGGCGAGGTCGAGGCGGCGGCGCATACCGCCGGAGTACGTCTTGGCGGGCCGGTCGGCCGCGTCCCCGAGGTTGAAACGCTCCAACAGTTCGGCCGCGCGGAGCTTCGCGTCGCGGCTCTTCATCTGGTAGAGCTGGCCGACCATCTGCAGGTTCTCACGGCCGGTCAGATACTCGTCGACCGCCGCGAACTGGCCGGACAGGCCGATCTGGTGGCGGACTTCGTTCGGGTGCTTGAGCACGTCGATACCGGCCACGACGGCGGTGCCGCTGTCCGGTTTGAGCAGGGTGGTAAGCACCCTTACGGCAGTGGTCTTGCCGGCGCCGTTCGGGCCCAGCAGTCCCAGGACCGTGCCTTCCGGGACGTCGAAATCCACTCCGTCCAATGCCCGTACGTCACCGAAGGTCTTGACCAGACCTTCCGCGTAGATCGCGCCTGGCATGTGACTACTCCCAATCCGGGGATAGGTCTCTGTGTGTCGATGATCGCGGGGCTCGCGGGCGTCCGCGAACCGCATGGCCGACGTCAGGAGCCCGCACACATGGCGTCCGAACGCGACACATCGCGAGCATGGCGCATGCGATATATCGCGTCAAGACCGGGACCCCCGGAATCTTCGAGTACCGGCCCGAAGCTGTCCTTCGGACACCGGCTCGAAGCAGGAGTCAGATGACCACGTACCCAGCACCCAGCAACGCGGCCTCGACCGCCTCGCAGTGCTCCGGCCCCTTGGTCTCCAGATGGAGCTCGACCTCCGCCTCCGTGAGTCCGAGCCGGGGATCGGTCCGTACGTGGCTCACGTCCAGGACGTTAGCGTCCGCCTCTGACAACACCGCCAGAAGCGTCGCGAGGGCGCCCGGACGATCCGTCACCCGCAGCCGCAGCGACAGATAGCGTCCCGCCGCCGCCATGCCGTGCCGAAGGATCCGCTGCATCAGCAGCGGGTCCACGTTCCCGCCGGACAGCACCGCCACCACCGGGCCCTCGAAGGACTCCGGATCCGACAGCAGCGCCGCCACCGGGCTCGCCCCCGCTGGTTCCACGACCATCTTCGCCCGCTCCAGGCACAGCAGCAGCGCGCTGGAGAGGGCGTCCTCGGAAACCGTACGGACTTCGTCGACCAGTTCGCGAATGATTTTGAAGGGGATGTCCCCCGGCCTGCCGACCATGATCCCGTCGGCCATCGTCGCCACCGCGTCCAGCGCCACCGGCCGGCCGGCCGCCAGCGAGGGCGGATACGCCGCCGCGCCCGCCGCCTGCACGCCGATCACCTTCACGTCGGGACGCAGCGCCTTCACCGCCAGTGCGACCCCCGCGGCGAAGCCGCCGCCGCCGATGCCGACCAGGATCGTCCGCACCTCGGGGCACTGCTCCAGGATCTCCAGGCCGACCGTGCCCTGACCCGCGATGATGTCCGGGTGGTCGAAGGGGTGGATGAAGACCGCGCCGGTCTCCTCCGCGTACGCCTTGGCGGCGCGCAGCGTCTCGTCCACCACCTGTCCGTGCATCCGCACCTCCGCCCCGTAGTCGCGGGTCGCCGCGATCTTCGGCAGCGGTGCGCCCACCGGCATGAAGACCGTGGAGCGGACACCGAGCAGCGACGCGGCCAGCGCGACCCCCTGCGCATGGTTCCCGGCGCTCGCCGCGACGACCCCGGCGGAACGTTCCTCCTGCGTCAGGCCGGCGATCCGCACATACGCTCCGCGCACCTTGAACGAGCCGGTGCGCTGCAGGTTCTCGCATTTCAGATGCACCGGGGAGCCGACGAGACCGGTCAGGTACCGGCTGCCCTCCATCGGGGTCACCCGGGCCACCCCTGACAGCATCTTGTGCGCCCCGCGCACGTCGTCGAGCGTGATCGGGTGCTGTACTGCGGGCGCCGCTCTGTCCATGCGCCCAGTCTTCCAGCTCCCGTCCCACATCACCGCCGGACCCTGGTTTGTGCGGGATGGGTCTCACGGTGACCCGCTCCGCGTACTCTTCTCCCAACCTCCGCGAGACCGACAGAACGCGAGCTTCCGGCCATGCCCAATCCATCGGAGACGCCCTCCTCTCCCCCCCTCGACGAGGAGGGGCCCACCGAACTCTTCGAGCGACTCCAGCACGAGGTCGCCCTCTTCGCCCGGCGCGCGGAACAGACCCGCCTGGGCGGTGTGGGCAAGGCCCGCAACTCCATGGACCGGGCCGCGTACCTGCTGCTCAACCGGCTCGACCGCGAAGGCCCGATGGGCGTCAAGGCGCTCGCGGAGGGCATGGGCATCGACTCCTCCACCGTCACCCGCCAGGTGGCCCCGCTCGTCGACACCGGCCTGGTCAAGCGCACCTCGCACCCCGAGGACGGCCGCGCCGTCGTGCTCGCCCTCTCGCCGCGCGGCCTGGGTCGGCTCGAGGAGGTGCGCAGCTCGCGCAAGCAGCTGATGGCCCAGGTCACGGAGGATTGGAGCGAGGACGAGCGGGCGGTTTTCTGCGATCTGCTCGGGCGCTTCAACCTGGCGCTGTCGGAGTGGCACGCGACGACGGTGCAGTCGGGTCCGTCGGACGAGTAGGCGGTGCGCGAGCGGACGGGTAGGCGCCGTTTCGGCCCGACGAGTCGGCGTTGCGCGAGCGGACGGTAGGCGCCGTTTCGGCCCGACGAGTCGGCGTTGCGCGAGCGGACGGTGGGCACTGCTTGATCCGACGAGTAGGCGGTGCGCGGTCGGGCTGGTAGGCGTCGTTCGATCCGGTGGCTGCCCGGCGCCGCCGCGCCCCCCGGCGGCGGCGCGCACCCCGCACACGCAGGGCCCTTGACCTGAACCGCCTGCTGGGAGTCCACTGGCGGCGTGGGCACGCGCCGGGCGGCAGCGGAGTACCAACGGGACGTCGAGTTTCAGGCGTTCACCGCAGGAGCGGCGGGACGGCTCCTACACGCCGCCACCCTGCTCACCGGTGACCCGGCCGCCGCCGAGAAACTGCTGGTCACCGTCCTGGCGCACACGTACGCGAACTGGTTCCGGACGCGTTCCGACGACCCGTACGACCAGGCCCGCACCGAGCTCGTACGACGCTTCGCGTACCGGCCGTGGTGGCGCCGCCCACACGGCGGGGCCCTGGACCGGCTCACCGCCCAGGAACGGCTGGTGGTCGTTCTGCGGCTCTTCGAGGGCGTCGCGGAGGAACAGGCCGCGGCGCAGCTGGGCCTGCCCGTCGAGCGCGTACGGTCCATCTGCAACCGTGCCACGGCGACCCTGCGCAGCCGCCCCGCGCGGACCCCCGCGCGGTCGGTGACCGAGGCCCGCGCGGCGGCGGAGAAGGCGCGCGCGAGGCCGCCGGAGAGTCCGGCGGGGAGGCCGCGGGGAAGCGCGTCGGGCACCCCGGCCGGGAGCCCGCCGGGCGGCGATCCGACCAGCGCGGACGAGATCCGGGGAGCCGCGTCATGATCCCCCCGGACCGCAAGGAGGAGGAGGTCCGCCGGCTCCTCGACACCCCGCACCCGTACGTCCCCGCCGAACTGGCCGAGCGGGCCGCCGAGCGCGGCCGCCGCATCCTGCGGCGGCGGCGCGCCGTGCACCGGCTGCTGTGGCTGCTGCTGCTCGCGGCGATCGTGGCGGGGCTGGTCTTCGCGGTGCTGGAGTGGCCCGACCCGCAGCCGCTCGACACGACGCCGCCGGTGGACACCTGGTAGCGGCGCCACCAGGTGTCCAGAATGACGGCTGTCAGCCGAGTGCCTGCGTGAGGTCCGCCAGCAGGTCGTCGATCGACTCGATGCCCACCGAGAGCCGGACGAGGTCCGCCGGGACCTCCAGGGCGGAGCCCGCCACCGAGGCGTGCGTCATCCGGCCCGGGTGCTCGATCAGCGACTCGACGCCACCCAGCGACTCACCCAGCGTGAACAGACCGGCACGGTTGCAGACCGCGACGGCCGCCTCCTCGCCGCCGTTCACCTGGAAGGAGATCATTCCGCCGAAGGCCTTCATCTGCTTCGCCGCGATCTCGTGCCCCGGGTGCTCGGGCAGCCCCGGGTACAGCACCCGCGACACCTTCGGGTGCGACTGGAGCATCTCCGCGATCCGGGAAGCGTTCGCGCTGTGCCGGTCCATCCGCACCGCCAGCGTCTTGACGCCGCGCATCACCAGCCAGGCGTCGAACGGGCCGGCGATCGCGCCCATCGCGTTCTGGTGGTAGGCCAGCTCCTCGCCGAGCGCCGCGTCAGCGGCCACCAGCGCGCCGCCGACGACGTCGGAGTGCCCGCCCATGTACTTCGTGGTCGAGTGCAGGACGACATCCGCGCCGAGCGCGATCGGCTGCTGCAGGTACGGGCTCGCGAACGTGTTGTCCACCACCAGCCGCACGCCGGTGCCGGCGCCGCGGGCGATCTCCGCCAGCGCCGCGATGTCCGTGATGCCGAGCAGCGGGTTGGACGGGGTCTCCACCCAGATCGCCTTGGTGTTCGGCCGCAGCTGCGCCCGCACGGCGGCCGGGTCGGACGTGTTCGCCACCGACCACTGGACGCCCCAGCGCTCGACGACCTTGGCGAAGAGGCGGAACGTGCCGCCGTACGCGTCGTTCGGGATCACCACGTGGTCGCCGGGCGACAGGATGGTGCGCAGCAGGCAGTCCTCCGCCGCGAGCCCGGACGCGAACGCCAGCCCGCGCCGCCCGGCCTCCAGCGCCGCGAGGTTCTCCTCCAGCGCGGACCTGGTCGGGTTGGCGGAGCGGCTGTACTCATAGCCACCGCGGAGCCCGCCCACTCCGTCCTGCTTGTACGTGGACACCTGGTAGATCGGCGTCACCACCGCGCCGGTCTGCGCGTCGGCAGCCTGACCGGCGTGGATCGCGAGGGTTTCGAAATTCTGGTGCTGCTGGTCGTGGTCGCTCATTCCGCCGAGCCTAGTCGCCAGAACCGGGCAATCGTTTGGTCCGAGCGGTCAATGGCCACATGGCGTCGCACGAAGGACGCAACGGGCACGGAATCCTGCGGCCCGCCCGGACGTTCCCTGGTAGCGAGCCCGACCCCGGAGGAGTTAACCCCCATGTTCCTGAACCGCCACAAGAACCACCTGCCCTCCGCCGAAGAGGCCCTCAGGGGCCGCACGGAGCCGGAATTCGACGTGCCCGCGCGCCACACCGTGCTGGGCAAGCAGCTGACCGGCCCGTACCCCGCCGATCTGGCGGTCGTGGACTTCGGGATGGGGTGTTTCTGGGGAGCCGAGCGCAAGTTCTGGCAGACCCCGGGCGTGTGGACGACCCTCGTCGGCTACCAGGGCGGCCACACCCCGAACCCCAGCTACGAAGAGGTCTGCAGCGGTCTCACCGCCCACACCGAGGCGGTCCGCGTGGTCTACGACCCCGCGCTGGTGTCCTTCGCCGAGCTGCTGAAGGTCTTCTGGGAGTCCCACAACCCCACCCAGGGCAACCGCCAGGGCAACGACTCGGGCACCCAGTACCGCTCCGCCGTCTACACCCACACCCCCGACCAGCTGACCGGCGCCCAGGCCTCCCGCGACGCCTACCAGCAGATCCTCACCAAGGCCGGCTACGGCGACATCACCACGGAAATCCTCCCGGCCGGCCCCTTCTACCCCGCCGAGCCCTACCACCAGCAGTACCTCGACAAGAACCCCGACGGCTACTGCGGCATCGGCGGCACGGGCGTGAACTTGGACTCCCCCTCGGAGACCAACTGGGGCCGGTCCTGCCCGACCGGTATCGCCGCCGCCGAGTGAAAGCGCCGGGGGCGTGGGCAGGTCCCATGCCCACGGCGGGTGTCAGGCGTTGTTGCGGCGGCGGATGAGCAGGAAGAGGCCGGCGCCGAGGGCGAGGGCCAGGGCCGCGGAGGTGGCGATCAGGCCGGTGCCGTCGCTGCCGGTGTGGGCGAGGTCGCCGGTGGGCGGGGTCGCGGCCGGAGTGGTGGACGGGGACGCGGACGGGGAAGCCGCGGGAGCGGCACCGGTGGTGCCGGCCGTGGTGCCGCCCTTACCGCCCGTGCCGCCGTTACCGCCCGCGGACCCGCCGCCCGTGGAGCCGCCGCGCTGCCGGCGCTCGGAGCGGGTGCCGCCTTCGTGACGCGCCGCCGGGCGGCTCATCGCTTGATGCCGCGGCGTCAGCGCGGCCCCGGCTCCGAATCCGCCACCGGGGCCGGGGCAGCGCCGCTCACGTTGCCGGGACCCGTTCCGTCACCGTGACGCGGCCCTTGCGGATGGTGGCCAGACGGGGGGCGCGTTTGGCGATGGCGGAGTCGTGGGTGACCAGGATGAAGGTCAGGCCGTGTTCCTTCCAGAGGCCTTCCAGGAGGCCCATGATGTCGTCGCGGGTGGCCTCGTCGAGGTTGCCGGTGGGCTCGTCTGCGAGGAGGACCTTGGGCTTCTTCACGAGTGCGCGGGCGATGGCGACGCGCTGCTGCTGACCGCCGGAGAGCTCCGACGGCAGGTGGTTCAGGCGCTCTTCGAGCCCGACGGACTCCAGTGCCTCGACGGCGAGGCGGCGGCGTTCCGCGGGCTTGACGCCCAGCGGGACGAGGGCGGTCTCGACGTTCTCCTGGGCGGTGAGCGTCGGGATGAGGTTGAAGCTCTGGAAGATGAAGCCGATGTTCTCGGCGCGCAGCTTCGTGAGCTTGGCCTCGCCGAGCTTGGCGAGGTCGACGCCGTCGAACTCCACCGAGCCCTCGGTCGGGCGGTCCAGGGCGCCGAGCATCTGCAGCAGGGTGGACTTGCCCCCGCCGGTGGGGCCCTGGATGACGAGCTGGTCGCCGTCCTCGATGGTGAGGTCGACAGCCCGCAGGGCCTCGACGGTGTCCTTGGCGCGCTGGTAGCGCTTGGTGACGCCGGTCAGCTGGTACATGGTGAACTCCCGAAATGGCTGAGGCGGTTGGCTATTCGACGCGGCGCAGGGCGTCCGCCGGGCGGAGCCTGGAGGCGCGCCAGCCGCCGAAGGTGCCGGCGATGAGGCCGCCGGCGACGGCGAGGCCGACCGCCAGGGCGATGGTGCCGAGGCTGACGGGAGCGGTCAGCGCGATGTCGAGCGCCTTCGTCGCGCTCCGCCGTCCGGGCCCTCCGCCGAAGCCGCCGCGGTCACCGCCGCCGCCACCCGAGGCGACCGACGCGGTCAGCGTCGGGCTGATGGCGGTGATCAGGTACGCGCCGCCGAGGCCGAGCGCGATCCCGAGGACGCCGCCGATGAGGCCGTTGACCAGGGCTTCGCCCATCACCTGGCCGGTGACCCGGCGGCTCTTCCAGCCGAGCGCCTTGAGCGTGCCGAACTCACGCACCCGCCTGCTGACGGCGGAGGAGGTGAGCAGTCCCGCGACCAGGAACGCGGCGATCAGCACGGCGATGGAGAGCCACTTGCCGAGGTTCGTCGCCAGGTCGGAGGCGGTGGAGAGGGAACCGGAGACCGTGGAGGCGAGGTCGGCGGAGGTGGTGACGGTCGTGCCGGGGACGTTCTTCTGGATCGCGGACTTGACGCCGTCGATCTGCTGCGAGTCCGTGGCCTTCACGTAGACCGTGGTGACCTTGTCCTTGGCGTCGGCCAGCGTCTGAGCCTGCGTCAGCGGGATGTAGACGTTGGCGGCGGAGTCGCCGCTGTCGGCGGTCGCGATGCCGATGACCTTGTACTTGACGGCCTTGATGGTGAGCGTGCCGCCGACCGCGAGCTTGTTCTCCTTGGCGTAGGAGCTGTCGAGGACGGCGACGGCGGTGTTGGACTGCGCTGTCGTGAAGGACACGCCCGAGGTGATTTTCGAGGAGGTCAGCGGCCCGAGTGTGGGCTTGGAGACGTCCACGCCGTAGACCGAGTAGTTGTTGACGTCGAACTGCGCGCCGCCGCCCTGCACCTCACCCGGCGGCTGCGTACCGCCGGTACCGCGCCGGCCGCCGGTGCTCTGGCCCTGCTTGAACTGGCCCCGGTCGAACTGACCGCTGACCTTCAGCACCCGCAGGCTCAACCCGCCGACCGCGTCGTCGACGCCCTTCTGGCCGGTGACCTGGGTGACGACCGAGGCGGGCAGCGACTGGAAGCCCTGCACCATCACCCGGTCGCTGCTCTGCTCCTTGGAACCGTCGGTGGCACCGAAGTTGAACTTCGGACGCTCGGCGGCCCCGGTACTGCCCTGCGCGGCGGCGGCCTTGGTGACCGTCATGTCGGTCCCGAGTCCGTACAGGGACTGCAGGACCTTCCCCTGTGCCACCCGCATCCCGGCCGAGGCCGAGGTGACGGTGATGACCAGCCCGATGCCGAGGGCCAGACCCAACGCGATGACGAGCGCCGCTTTTCTGCGACGCCGCAGTTCGCGCCTGAGATATGTGAAGAACATGCGATTCCTCGCCGTTGCCACCCCGGCCGGGATGCGGGGGGATGAATGGGGTCGGCGGGAGTACGAGTGGGTCTTGCGAGGCCCCTCGTACTCCCGCTGCGGCGTCACGGTAGGAATCAGCGGTGATGAACGGGTGAGGTGCGGCTGAGAGCCTGATGAGAAATGTTCAGCGGGCGCCGAGCAGGTGGTCCATCGCCAGCTGGTCGAGCTGCTCGAACGCCATCCCCTTCACGGCCGCCGCCTCGACGTCGAACTCCTCGAACGCCGACCGGTCCGCGAGCAGGTCGGCGAGCGACTCGCCCTCTCCCAGCGTCGGTTGGGCCAGCTCGTCGAGCCGGGAGGCCCGGAGCGCCTCCTGGACGGCCGGGTCGGCGCGGAACGCGGCGGCGCGCTCCTTGAGCAGCAGGTAGTTGCGCATGCAGCCCTCGGCCGACGCCCAGACGCCGTCGAAGTCCTCGGTACGCGGCGGCTTGAAGTCGAAGTGCCGGGGCCCTTCGTAGCCGGCGGTCTCCAACAGGTCGACGAGCCAGAACGCGTCGCGCAGGTTGCCCGCGCCGAAGCGCAGGTCCTGGTCGTACTTGATGCCGGTCTGGCCGTTGAGGTCGATGTGGAAGAGCTTCTTGTGCCACAGCGCCTGCGCGATGCCGTGCGTGAAGTTGAGTCCCGCCATCTGCTCGTGGCCGGTCTCGGGGTTCACCCCGACCATCTCCGGGTGCTCCAACTCGTTGATGAAGGCGAGCGCGTGGCCGACGGTCGGCAGCAGGATGTCGCCGCGCGGCTCGTTCGGCTTGGGCTCCACGGCGAACCGCAGGTCGTACCCCTGCGCCAGCACGTACTCGCCAAGCAGGTCGAACGCCTCCTTCATCCGGTCCAGCGCGACCCGGACGTCCTTCGCCGCCCCGGACTCCGCGCCTTCCCGGCCGCCCCAGGCGACGTAGACCTGCGCGCCCAGCTCGACGGCGAGATCGATGTTGCGGACCGTCTTGCGCAGCGCGTACCGCCGGACGTCGCGGTCGTTGGACGTGAAGGCGCCGTCCTTGAAGACCGGGTGCGTGAAGAGGTTGGTGGTGGCCATGGGCACCACCAGGCCGGTCGCGTCCAGGGCCTGCCGGAAGCGCTTGATGTGCGCCTCGCGCTCGACCTCGGTGGCGCCGAACGGGATGAGGTCGTCGTCGTGGAACGTCACGCCGTACGCGCCCAGCTCGGCGAGGCGGGTGACGGACTCGACCGGGTCGAGGGCGGGACGCGTGGCGTCCCCGAACGGGTCGCGGCCCTGCCAGCCGACCGTCCAGAGGCCGAATGTGAACTTGTGCTCGGGGGTGGGGGTGAGACTCATGGCGCCTGCTCCTATTCGTAAGACCGTTAAACAAATTAGTATGCGGAAGCCGCGATGGGAAGAGAGAGGGTCGTTTCATGGAATCAACGGTCGTGATCGGGGTGGACAGCTCCACCCAGTCGACGAAGGCGCTGGCGGTCCGCGTGGACACCGGCGAGGTGCTGGCGCGCGCCCGAGCGCCGCACGCGGTCAGCGGGGGCGGGAGACGGGAAACACACCCGGAGGTCTGGTGGCAGGCCCTGATCAGCACCCTCACCGAGTTGCGGGCCCAGGTGGCGGCGGCCCCCGGAGCCATTTCCATCGGCGGGCAGCAGCACGGCCTGATCACCCTCGACGCGTCCGGCGCGCCACTGCGCCCGGCCCTCCTCTGGAACGACGTGCGATCAGCGCCCCACGCCGCGGCGCTCGTCACGCGCTTCGGCGCGAAGCACTGGGCGGAGCGCTTCGGCTCGGTACCCGGCGCCGCCTTCACCGTCGCGAAATGGGCCTGGCTGCGCGAGAACGAGGCGGCCGTCACCGCCGCGACGGCGGGCGTGCGCCTGCCGCACGACTTTCTCACCGAACGGCTGACGGGCCAGGCGGTCACGGACCGCGGCGACGCCTCGGGCACGGGCTGGTGGGCCTCGGACACCGAGACCTACGACAACGACGTCCTCACCGCCGTCGGCCTCGACGAGGCACTCCTCCCCCGCGTGCTGGCGCCCGGCGAGGCAGCGGGCACGACGCTCCCGGGCCTGCCCCTCCCCGCCGGCATCCCGGTCGCCTCCGGCACCGGCGACAACGCGGCAGCCGCCCTGGGCCTCGGCCTGGCCCCCGGCCGGGCAGCACTCAGCCTGGGCACCTCGGGGACCGTCTACACCCCCTCGGTCAACCGCCCCGCCGACCCCACGGGCACGGTCGCGGGCTTCGCGGGAGCACACGGTGGCTGGCTCCCGCTCGCCTGCACGCTGAACTGCACACAGGCTGTGGACAAGATCGCGCAGCTCCTCGGCAGCACGCGGGAGGCGGTCGAGCCCAACACGACGATCACCCTCCTCCCCTTCCTCGACGGCGAGCGCACCCCCAACCTCCCGAGCGCCTCGGGAACCCTCACCGGCCTGCGCCACGACACCACCCCCGGCCAGATCCTCCAGGCCGCCTACGACGGCGCCACGTACACCCTCCTCGCCGCCCTGGACCTGGTCCTGGCGGTCGACGACCGGCCCTCCGACGAGCCCCTCCTCCTGATCGGCGGCGGCGCCCGCGGCACCGCCTGGCGGCAGACCGTCCGGCGGCTCTCCGGACGCGCGGTCCAGATCCCCGACGCCGACGACCTCGTCGCCCTCGGCGCGGCGGCCCAGGCAGCGTCGCTCCTCACCGGCGAAACTCCCACCGCGATCGCCACCCGCTGGGGCACCACGGCGGGCCCGGTCTACGATCCGATCGAACGCGACGACGCTGCGCTGGCAGATCTGGCCGCGGCACTGAACGCCACGACCTGACGCAGCGGCCACGACGACCCGAGCCCCCGCCGGGTGGCGTGAACCGGAGGGCCCGGCCCCCGACCCCCACGAAGAACGGAGCCCCGTGACCAACGGAACCGGCCCCCAGGCCGCCCTCCGCCGCCGCAACCTGTCGGCGGTGCTGCACGCCGTAGCCACCGGCGACAAGTCCCGGGCAGCGGTCGCCGCCGAGGTCGGCCTCACGCGGGCCACGGTCTCGACGCTGGTCGACGACCTCATCGCGGCGGGCCTCGTCACGGAGCTCGGCGCGCAGCGCCCCGGCACCGTGGGCCGCCCCGGCACCGCCCTCGCGCTCAGCGCGCGCGGCCCCGCCGGGATCGGCGCCGAGGTGGGCGTGGACCACCTCGCGGCGTGCGTGGTGGACCTGCGCGGCACCGTGCGGGCCCGGGCGACGGTGGAGGCCCGCAACCGCGGCCGGGCCGCGGCGCGGACGCTCGGCGAGCTGGAGGAGCTCGTGCGGCAGGTGACGGAGGAGGCGGTGGCACTGGGGCTGCGCCCGGCCGGGCTGACCGTCGCGGTCCCCGGCCTGGTGGGCCGCGACCAGCACACGGTGCTGCGGGCGCCGAACCTCGGCTGGAAGGACGAGCGCACCACGCTCACGGTCGAGAACGAGGCGAACCTGGGCGCCCTGGCGGAACTGTGGCTGAGCGGTGGCAGGGACACGGCCTCCGACAACGCCGCAGACGCCCCGGCCGCCCGGACCCCCCTCACCGACTTCATCCACGTCTCGGCGGAGATCGGCATCGGCGCGGCCCTCGTCGTCAACGGCGGCCTCTTCCGCGGAGCGCGCGGTTTCGCGGGCGAGCTCGGGCACGTCCCGGTCTACCCCGACGGCCCGCGCTGCTCGTGCGGGGCGCGCGGCTGTTTGGAGCAGTACGCGGGTGAGGAGGCGGTGCTGCGCGCCGCGGGCATCGCCCCGGAGCTGCCGGGGCGCCTCAAGGCGCTGCGCACGGCGGCGGCGGACGACGACGCGCGCGCGCTGGCGGCCCTGGAGGCCGCCGGCCGGGCGCTCGGCATCGCGCTGAGCGGCGCCGTGAACCTGCTCGACCCGCAGGCCGTGGTCCTCGGCGGCCCCCTCTCCGAGCTGGCCCCCTGGCTCCTGCCCGGTGTGCGACGGGAGCTGGGCGAACGCGTCACGGGAGGCGGCGCACTGGTGGTCGAGTCCCGGCTGGGCCGGGACGGCGTCCTCCTGGGCGCCGCGTACAGCGCGATCCGCGCGGTCCTGGACGACCCGTCGGAGTGGACAACTCGCTAGGCCGTGTCTGACACATCCCGCCTGGCCCGGGACGCCTGGCACGCGCGCTCTCCCCCAGCTACCGCTGGGAGGGGCCCCCAGTTGTCGGGCCCGCCCCGGTACGTCCAGTACAGGGGCGACCCTCCGCCGTGCGATCGCACGCACCAGACGCCCCGGGCCCCGCCCTCCGGGCGGACACCGGTATGTGTCTGACACGGCCCAGTGCTCTGGCCGGTCGCCGGCCGCATTCGCCGGAAACCCGGACGGGCGCGGTGCGCCGTCGCCCGCGCGGCGACGAACCCCCCGAAGCCCGACCGCGGGTCAGAGCGCCGTCGCCCGCGGTGGCAGAGCCTCCGGGCCCGCAGGGCCCGGCCCCGGAGGCCGACCGCAGGTCAGGACGTGGCGGCGCCCGACGCCGACCCCGCGGTCCACGCGCTCCACGTCATGTTCCACCCGTTCAGACCGTTGTCCGGCGAGACCGTCCTGTCGGGGGAGTTCTTCATGACGACGACGTCGCCGATCAGCGAGTTGTTGTAGAACCAGGCGCCCAGCGTGTCCGGGTCCTTGGCGCCCTTCGTGTCGCTGATGCCTATGCAGCCGTGGCTGGTGTTGGCCGAGCCGAAGATGGACTTGTCGCCCCAGTAGTTGCCGTGGATGAACGTGCCCGAGGAGCTCAGCCGCATGGCGTGCGGGACGTCGGGGATGTCGTACTCCCCCGCGAAGCCGACCGAATCGCCGTTCATGCGCGTCTGCGTGTACTTCTCGGAGATCACCATCCGACCGTTGTAGGTCGGGTGGTCGGCCGAGCCGGCGGAGATCGGGATGGTCTTGACCGTCTTGCCGTCGCGGACGACCGTCATGGTCTTGGTGTCGGCGTCGACCGTCGAGACCTGGGACCGGCCGACGGTGAAGTCGACGTCCTTGTTCTGGACGCCGTAGACGCCGGCGGAGCCCTCGACGCCGTCGAGCTTCAGCTTGACGGAGACGTTCGACCCGGCCTTCCAGTACTCCTGCGGACGGAAGTCCAGCCGCGTGGAGTCGAACCAGTGGCCCACGACCGTCTGGCCGCTGCTGGACGCCACCTTGATCGCGGACTCGACGGCCTTCTTGTTGGTGACGGCCTTGTCGAACTTGATCGACACCGGCATGCCGACACCGACCGTGGAGCCGTCCTCCGGCGTGAAGTAGCCGATGAAGCTGTTGCTCGCGGAGACCGTGCCGAAGCTGGAGGTCTCGGTGACGGTGCGGCCCTTCGCGTCCTGCGCGGTGGCCGCGACCTTGTACTTCTTGCCGCGGGCGAGGGATGCGTCGGGCTTCCAGCTCAGGCCGTCGGCGGCTATCGCGCCCTTGACGGCCTGGCCGCTCACGACCTCGGTCACGGCGACCGCGGTGAGCTTGCCCTCGGTCACGGCGACCTTGGTGCCGCTGGCGATGCTCGCGTTGGTGGTCCCCGTCTTCGGGGTGATGACTATCTTCGCGTCCGAGGCGTCCTTGGCGGCCGCCGCGTCGACCTCCGCCTGCGTCTTGCCCTTGTCCGTCGCGGCGCCGCCGCCCTTGTCCGTGCCGCCGCCGCACGCGGTGAGCGCGACCGCACCGCCGAGCACGACCGCGACGGCCGCCAGGCCGGTGCGCCGCCTGCGCCGCGAGCGCACGGGCCGATCGGGCGTCGTGCCGTCGGCGGGCTCGATGGCGGGGCCGGTGCCGGTGTCGGGCGACTTCACACAAATCTCCAATGCCTGTGGCGCTCGTTCCCAACCCGCGTCCCCGCGGGCGACGGATCCGGACGAGATGGATCCGGAAACGAGCCTCATCCATAACCAGAGGAACACGGACAGCAGGGGGTCCGTTCCGTTTGTCCGGAAAGTGTGTCGAGGCCCACGTGCGGAACCCCGGGCCGCGAACAGCCCGGGGTCGAGGAATAAGTGCAGTTCAGACGGCTATCAGACCGTGGGGGCCTCCTCCGCGTCCTCCTCGGCGGCATCGTCGTCGTCGTACATGTCCCACTCCTCGGATTCGGGGTCGTACTCGGTGTGCGCGCAGGACCACGACGCCTGCACGAGTTCGATCCCGGGGACCGACGTGACCAGGTCGAACGGGTCGATGAGGTAGGCCAGGGCCTCGGACTCGTCCTGCTTGACGGCCGCCTCGGCGTGCGTCCGCTCCTCGGCGGGCATCTCGGCGTCGGAGGCGATGTGCTCCAGCGCGGCGGCGGTCATTTCCTGCTCTCCGGTGACCTCGAGAACGAGCTCGACCTGGAGTCGTACATAGCGCGGGCCGCTCTCGCCACGGGGAATCTCAGTAGTGCTCATGCGACGGAGCGTAAACGCCCGAGCGCCGGCTTCCCACCAGGCACACCAGGTCACTAACATCGGCGTCTCCGGTCAAGTCGCCGCACCCAATGGGGGATCCGTTGACCTCGCCTCTGGCTTCTCCGCGCCCGTTCGTCGCCGCCGCCGCGGCCTCCGTACTGGCAGCGCTCTACTTCGTGCCGTCCGCCACCGCCAGTCCGGAGCCCGCACCTGCTTCGCAGGTCAGGCCGCACTCGGCAGCGTCAGGCCCGACGACGTCGACGACCGGGACGCTGCGTCTCGCGGCCACCGGCACGGTGCACAACACGCCGTATCTGATCGGCGGGGCCGCGTTCCTCGTCGGCGGCGCGGGAATGGTGCTGAACGCCGGCCGCCGTTCCCGTGCGCAGGCGCTCTGACGCACGGAGGGACGCGCACCCGCCGGGTGCGCGCCCCTCCACCGTCGTCACGCTCAGCAGCCGACCGCGGCTACCGGCCCGGCCACGGTCCCCCTCGCTGATGTGGCGTCAGGCCAGCGGCCCCGTCACGGATTCGGCCGCCTCGATGAGCTTTCCGGCCCGGACGAACGCGTAAGCGGCCTCCAGGTCGGGTGACAGGAAGCGGTCGGGGCCGACGCCGTCGATGCCCGCCTCACGGACCGCCGCCACGATCGCCCGGGTCGCCGGGGCGGGACGCAGGCCGTCAGCGGTGAGCTTCTCGCGCATCTCGATGGCGCGGGTCGCGGCGAACAGCTCGACCGCGATGATCCGCGCCAGGTTGTCGATCGCGGTACGCAGCTTGCGGGCCGCGGACCAGCCCATCGAGACGTGGTCCTCCTGCATCGCGGATGACGGGATGGAGTCCACGGACGCCGGCACCGCCAGCCGCTTCAGCTCGCTGACCAGCGCGGCCTGCGTGTACTGAGCGATCATCAGGCCGGAGTCCACGCCCGGGTCGTCGGCGAGGAACGCCGGCAGCCCGTGCGACCGCGACTTGTCGAGCAGCCGGTCGGTGCGCCGCTCGGCGATGCTGCCGAGGTCGGCGGCGGCGATCGCCAGGAAGTCCAGGACGTACGCCACGGGAGCGCCGTGGAAGTTGCCGTTGGACTCCACGCGGCCGTCGGGCAGCACCACGGGGTTGTCGACGGCGGAGATCAGCTCGCGGTCGGCCACCAGGCGGGCGTGCGCCAGGGTGTCCCGGCCGGCGCCGGCGACCTGCGGTGCGCAGCGGATCGAGTAGGCGTCCTGCACGCGCGGGGCGTCGTCCTGATGGTGGCCGGTGAAGCCGGAGCCCTCCAGCACGCGGCGCATGTTCTCGGCGCTCGCCGCCTGGCCCGGGTGCGGGCGGATGGCGTGCAGCTCGGGCGCCAGGACGCGCTCGGTGCCGAGCAGCGCCTCCAGCGAAAGCGCGGCGGTGATGTCGGCGGCGGTGAACAGCTGCGCGAGGTCCGCGCACGCCATCACCAGCATGCCGAGCATGCCGTCGGTGCCGTTGATGAGGGCGAGGCCCTCCTTCTCCCGCAGCTCCACCGGTTCGATGCCGGCCTCGGCGAGCAGTTCGCCGGCCGGGCGAATCGTTCCGTCAGGGCCCTCGGCCACGCCTTCGCCCATCAGCACCTGCGCGCAGTGGGCCAGGGGGGCGAGGTCGCCGGAGCAGCCGAGCGAGCCGTACTCGTGCACGACGGGGGTGATCCCGGCGTTCAGGATCGCCGCCATCGTCTCGGCGACGACCGGACGCACGCCGGTGCGGCCGGACGCGAGCGTCTTCAGCCGCAGGAACATCAGGCCGCGCACGACCTCGCGCTCGACGCTCGGGCCCATGCCGGCGGCGTGCGAACGCACCAGGGAGCGCTGCAGCTGGGCACGCAGCTCCGGGCTGATGTGGCGGACGGCCAGCGCGCCGAAGCCCGTGGACACGCCGTAGACCGGCTCGGGCTTGGCCGCCAGTGCCTCGATGACCTGCCGCGACGCGGCGATCCCGGTCAGTGCCTGCTGCGACAGTTCCACCTTGGCGCTGCCGCGAGCCACGGCCAGGACGTCGTCCGCGCTCGCGCCGTCGGCGCCGATGACCACGTTATGCATATTCATATTCACGCACCCTAGAGAGTGAATCGCCGCCTGTCACTCCTTACCTTCGCAGGCAGCTCCGTCGGCGATCTTCACGGGCCCTCCACCACGACCGCTCGTGGCCGGGCACAGCCCGCCCGAACGCGCATTCGTCAGGACCGGCGCCCCCCGCGGATCCGTCGCCGTTCCCCCTCCGGCGCGGGCGGCTGGTCCGCGAGGCGGACCACGGGGTCGTCCGGGCCGCCGCGCCCCGCCACGACCGGCGTGGTCGAGCGCAGCGCCTTGGCCCGGTACTGGGCGGCGTCCGCGAGGCGGAAGAGCCGCCGGGCGGTGCGCACGGGCCCGATCGGGTCGCCCGTCGAGGCGACCCCGCAGGCGACGCCCTCGCCCACCTCCAGCTCGGCGGCCCGCCGGCACAGCTCGTCCGCCGCGCCCACCACCTCGTCCGCGCTCTGGCCGACCGCGACGATGCAGAACTCGTCGCCGCCGAGCCGGGCCGCCAGGCTTCCCGGGAGCAGGGCCCCGCACAGCGACAGGACGGAGCCGAAACGTTCGAGCAGCCGGTCCCCGACCGCGTGCCCGAGCCGGTCGTTCACCTTCTTCAGACCGTTCAGATCGCAGACCACCAGGCTCACCACGGCATCCGACACCCGGTGCAGCTCCAGCGCCTCGTCGAGCCGGACATCGACCGCGCGCCGGTTCCCGAGCCCGGTCAGCGGGTCGGAGAAGGCCAGCCGCTGCACCTCGGCGAGCCGCTCCGTCTGCGAGATCCCCGCCGCGATCACGGCGGCCAGCACCGTGGCGAAGTCCGCGTCCGCCCGGTCGAAGACCGGCTCGCCCGCGCCACGCGCCACGTACAGCTCTCCCCAGGCGCGCCCGTGCAGCACGATGGGCGCCACGACGCAGCAGCCGCGCCCGCGCCGCCGCAGGGCGGCGACCCGCTGGTGGCAGTAGGCGCCCGGCCCCTGCGGCACGCCGTCCGCCGTCTCGACCCAGGCGTGCGGCTCCCCGCCGCCGGCCCACTTCCCGTGCAGGAACTCGACGATCTCCGGGAAGTCGTTCACGGGGTAGGTCTCGTCCTGCGGTTCCGGATCCTCGCCCGGCGCCAGGTCGCCGTCGTTGACGAGCACCCTGAGCTGGCCAGAGCCCCGCTCCCACGACGACAGTGCCGCGAAGGAGCCGCCCATCGCGCAGCGCGCCTTGGCGGCGGCAGCCCGTACCGCCTCGCGCGGGTCCTGAGCGGCCGCCATCGCCTGCGCCAGCTCCACGACCGCTCGCAGCCGTCGATCGGCCGTCCCGTCACCCATCCCACCAGGTTAAGAACAAATGTCGCCCTTGGGGCTGTTTGACTACTCCTTCAACCGATTTCCCGTTTGTCCATGCTTCCGATCATTCCCCCGGCCAGTCCGGCGTCCGCTTCTCGTTGAACGCCGCCACGCCCTCGGCCCGGTCCCCGGAGAACGCGACCGTCCGCCAGGCCGCGTCCTCGACGTCGAGACCGGTCCGCAGGTCGAGCCCGTGCCCCAGCCGCAGCGCCCGCTTCGCGGCTCGCAGGCCCACCGGCGAGTTCGCGGCCATGCGCTCGGCGAGGGCCAGCGCGTCCGCGCGGTCCTCGCCCGCGGCGGCCAGGATGTCGACGAGCCCCAGCTCGCGGGCCTCCTCCGCCGGCACCCGGCGTGCCGTGAAGATCAACTCGGCGGCCCGTGCCGCGCCGACCCTGCGGGGCAGCAGCTGGGTGCCGCCGCCGCCGGGGATGACGCCCACCGAGACCTCGGGGAGGCCCACCACGGCCGTGGCGTCCGCCACGATCACGTCGCAGGACAGCGCGAGCTCGAAGCCGCCGCCGAGCGCGAAGCCGTGCACCGCGGCGATGGACGGCATCGGCAGCTCCAGCACCGACGTGTACGCCGCCCGGGTGTGCGGCCGCTGCCGGCCGAGGTCGGCGTCCGTGAAGGAGTTGCGCTCCTTCAGGTCCGCGCCGACGCAGAAGGCCCGCTCGTGCGTGGACGTCAGCACCACGGCGCTGACCGTCCGGTCGGCGGCGAGCGCCGCACACGCCGCCGTCACGCTCCCCGCCATCTCCGTCGAGATGGCGTTCATCGCCTTGGGCCGATCCAGCACCAACTCCGCGACGCGCGCACCATGCCGCCGCACCGCGACCCATTCCCCGAACCGCACTTCAGACTCCGTCATGCCCCGGATCATGCCAGCCTCGCCGGCCGCGCGGCAGAGGAGGTGGCCGGCCCGGCCACACGCGTCCGCCGCGGGGCCCGCTGCGCGGCTCCGGCGCCCGGCTCGGCTGCCGCGCCGGATCGTCGACGCGGTGCATCAGCTTCGACGGGCCTGCTCCGACGCGTCGGGTGTTGGTGCGGCGGTTGCGCGAGGCCGCCCGCGGCGCAGCCGCGCCCGACCGCAGGGCGCGCGGGTCAGCCGCAGGGCATCAGCCCCGGCAGGGGAATGTCCGGAGGGCGCCGCGCGAGGCGTCAGCCGCGGCGGGTCAGGAGCCAGGGTTCTACTACGCCCAGGCCTCGGACCGGGCGGCGCCACATCGGTTGCAGGGCGAAGCGGTACTTGTCTTCGGCGGAGGCGTCGACCTCGGAGATGGGGGCGTCGCCCGCCTCGCCGAGGGCCTGCGCGAAGTCGCCGTCGACGAGGACGGCGTCCCGTGGCGCTATCGACGTCAGACGGCTCGCGAGGTTCACGGTCGTGCCGAAGACGTCGCCCATCCGTGTCGTCACGGTCCCGAAGGCCATCCCGACGCGCAGCGCGGGCATGGACTCGTCGCCGGTCATCGTCTCGATGAGCCGCAGCGAGATCTCGGCTGCGGTGCCGGGGTCGTCGGCGACGTACAGCACCTCGTCGCCGAGCGTCTTGATCAGGCGGCCCCCGTACGCGGCGACCTGGTCGGCCGCCGTGGTCTCGAAGGCCTCGACGAGCTCGCCGAGTTCCTCCTCCTCCAGCCGCCGGGTCAGCCGGGTGAAGCCGACGAGGTCGGCGAAGCCGACGGCGAGCCGGCGGTCGACGGCCTCCTCGTCGTCGGACTGCACGACGCGGCTGGTCGCGGCGGCCAGCTGGCGCCGCCAGACGTAGATGAGGAACTCCTCCAGCTCGGGCAGGAGCAGTTCGACGAGCGGGTAGGCGACCTCGGCCCGCGTCATGCCGGGCTCGGGCGGCTCGGTGAGCCCTTCGAGGAAGGAGTCGGTCTGCCAGTCGGCGAGCCGGGCGGTGGTCTGGCCCGTGGAGCGCGCGACCTGGATGGCCATCGGCTCGCTCAACAGCCCGGCCTCGACGAGCCCGGCGAGGCGGCGCAGCGCCAGCACGTCGGCCTCCGTGAGGGCCTTCGCCTGGCCGATGTCGGCGAAGCCCATGGCGCGCCAGAAGCGGGAGGCGAGATCCATGGAGACGCCGGCGGTGCGGGCCGCCTGGAACGGCGTGTACTGACGGCCGGCGCCGAGGATGAGGTGCTCGAGGCGCAGCGCGAGCGGATGCTCGGTGGAATCGGTGGAATCCGTGCCGGCGCCGGGGTCGGCGACCGCCCCAGGGTCGGCGAAAGGGGCCGGATCAGCCGGTTTGTCGGGGTCGGCCCCGTCCGGGGCCGGGCCGGTGCCCGGCTCCGTAGCGTGCGGGGGAAGGTCCGCGTCGTCCACGCTCACCCTCCGCCCCCTGTCAGATCCCTGCGCAATGCCCGTCCGAGCCCTTCCGATCATCAAGCCGACGCGCCGCCTCAACGATACGGCAGGTGTGCCGTAGCTCACGTCACCTGCCCGTACCCACGTCGGCGGGCCGGGCAGGTGCGGCCGGACGGGCGATGGGTGCAGGACCTAAGCGCTCGTCCGGGTCAGGGTGACCACCTTGCCGGAGACCTTCCCGACGGTGAACTCCACCCCGGCGAGCTCGACGGGGTCGCCGACCGCCGCGTCCTGGTAGTCCGCCACCGGCACCGCGGCGCAGTTCGCGGTGAAGCGGGCGGTCCCCGCCGCCGGATCGACGGACAGGGCGACGACGGACCAGCCGGTCGGGAAGACCTTCAGCCCTCCGTTGTCGATCAGCGTCAGGGATCCGCCCTTCGGCGGGAAGCCCTTCGCGGCGGCGGCGCGGACGGCCGCGTTCGTGGTGAAGCAGAGCCCGCTGTCGGCGGCCCCGCCGACGGACTTCATGGACACGGGCGCGGCGGCCGCCGCGGTCCGGTCGGCGGCGTCCTTCGGCTCCAGCACCACCCGGTAGGAGCAGATCTGGCTGACGGTGAAGGCGTGGCCCGCGTACGTGACCTGCTGGCCGGGCTTGACCGACTGGCTCCGTTGGCCGTCCTGGTAGGTCGCGCCCTCGCGGAGCGTGGCGGTGCGGGTCGTCCCGTCCGACTGCGCCGCCTCGTACCGGACCGCGCCGCCACCGGGCAGCTTGTAGCCGCCACCGCGCAGCACGTGCAGCCCGTCGGCCGCCGCCGTGCCCACGCAGACCGGGCCCTTGTCCCGCGCCGCCACGGACTTCGTGCCCCCGCCGGAGGGCGTGGGGTCGTCCGTACCGCCGCCGGAGCCGGACGCGGAGCCGCAGCCGGCCAGCGCCAGCAGCGCCACGACCGCGGCCGCCGGTGCCAGGTGCCTACGCATCGGCCGTCTCCCCGCTCCCGCTGCCGTCCGTGCCCGCGTCGGCGCGCTCCAGCACGATGCGGGTCCGGTACTCCACCCCGGTGACGCGCCACGCGTCACCGGTGATCTCCACGATGTCGCCCGCCGTCAGGTCGTCGTACTCGGCGACGGGCACTCCCTCCCGGCTCACCTGCAGCCGGCCGTGCACCGACGGTTCGGCGAAGATGCTGGCCACGACGCCGTAGCTGTGTCCGTCGTGCTCCACGGCGTAGGGGATGTGGTAGCGGACCGGCCACCGGCCGTCCACTTCGAAGGGGTATTTCACGTGCTCGGTCATCTCGCTCACCGTGTTCGTCAGGGGACGTCGTACGCCTCGGGCGACTGGAAGTACTTGTTGAACTGGTCCTGGGTCACGGTGAGCGGCGGATAGCCCGACGTGCCCCACGGATTGCCGAGGATGATCTTCCCGTCACCGGTGAAACCGCGCACGTAGTAGGCGTGGTTGCTGTGGTAGGCGTTGCCCCACTCCTTGGGGTAGTTCTTGTCCAGGCTCTCGTCGTTCGGCGTGGAGACCGTCACGGCCTTCCCGGCGTCGAACGACTTCTTCAGGTGGTTCAGGTCCTTGTCGTCCTGCGAACCCATCCCCAGGAAGACGCTCTTGTCGATGTCCGCGCCGTTGTGCCCGGTCAGATAGGGCGCCGACGCCTTCGGGTCGTCGCCCTCGATACCGCCGTAGCCGCCCTCACCGCCGGTGTAGGCCAGCGCGAACGCCTTCTCGTAGTAGGCCGGCCAGGTGTCGCCGTTGCCGTAGGTGCTGATCGGGGTGCCGTTGGTGTCGGTCGGCAGGTCCGGGGTCACGGTGACCCAGTGGTAGTTGCCGTCCTTGTCCCAGATCCGCACGCTGACGGTGCCGTTGTCGTTCTGCTTGATGCCGTCCTTGATGAACTGGGGGTCCTTCAAGGCGACGGCCGACAGCGAGGCGACGTACCAGCAGTCGCCGAACTGGCGCTGGTTGATGTCGTCCGCCGACGGCTCGCCGTTGAAGAGCGGGTCCGACGGGACCTGCCAGTGGATGCCGGAGTTGTTCTGGCCGTTCTGGGAGTTCCCGCCGTTCTTGTACGCGTCGGTGTTCTCGAACGTCGGCTGCACACCGGGGAAAGCGGTGGTGAGCTTGCCCATGTTCTCCGCGCCGACCTTGGAGAGCATCCGGCCGAGGGTGTCGAGGCGCTCCTGCGTCGGCAGGCCGTTGTGGTCGAACGGGTTCCAGCCGGAGTCGTCGGTGCAGTCGGCCAGCTTCCCGTAGCGCGCGAGGTCCTGCGGGGACGCCTTGGTGACCATCGCGTCGAGCTCGGCCCCGGTCAGCCCGTCGATGAGCCGGGAGAGCTTCTCCAGGTCGTCGCGGTTGCCGTTGTTGCCGAAGTCCTTGCCGTTCAGGGCCTGCAGTTCCTTGAGGGCGGCGTCGACCTTCTTGGGGTCCGGCGGCGCCTCGTCCAGGAAGACGATGCTCTCGTCGACGGGGTAGCCCTGCTTCTGGAACGCGACGAGTGCCTCCAGCTGCGTGATGCGGCGCTTCATCGAGGCTTGCATGTCACCGAGCTCACCGGTGAGCACTCCCGGCAGCCGGCTGCGGCCGAAGAACGGCATCGCGACCAGATCGCCGACGAGGCCCTGCAGGTTCGGGTCGACGGAGGCCCGGGTGCCGGGCGGCAGGTTCTGCTGGGCGGTGGTCAGCAGCCCCGCCAACTTGCTGTGCAGCCCGCCGGCGTGCTGCGCCAGGGAGTCGAGATCCCCCGCGAGTGCCTTCAGCTGGACGGGATCGAAGCCCTGATATGCCATCAGTTACCACCTGCCGGGGCCTTGGCCTTCTCCTTGGCCTTCGCCTCGTCGTCGAGCCGCGTCGCCGCGTTCTCCCATCGGGTCGCGTCACCCATCAGCGCCGTGGCCATCTCGCGCAGCATGCGGTGCCGGCCGACGAGCGCCTGGGTGGACCGGTCGGCGAACGGCCCGTGCCAGATCGCCGTGCCCGGGTTCTTCGCGGGATCGGTCGCGCGCGGGGTGGCCTTGCCGACCACGCCGTCGAGGTACGTCCCCAGCGTCCGGGCGGCCGAGCGCGCCTGCTTGGCGCACTCGCGCAGGTGCTGCGCGCGTATCTTCAGCTGCGCGGCGTCGTCTTTGTCTGCCATGTACTAACCCCCGTGAACCGACGTCAGTGATCCATCGGACGGGTGAACCGCCCCGATCGGTTCCAGGGATCGTAGCGGCTCCGGCGGACCAACCGGCGGCCGGGATTCCACCTCGGGGCCGGCCCGCTGCCCGCTGCCGCGGGCCGAGCGGACGGCCGCTACGCGCGGCGGATGTGCACGACGTCTCCCGCGCCGACCGCCTGCTCCCCGTCGGCGGTGGCGAGCACCAGCCGGCCGTCATCGTCCACGCCGACCGCGGTGCCGACCAGCTCGCGTCCGCCGGGCAGCTCGGCGCGGACCTCGCGGCCGAGCGTGGCGCAGCCGGCCGCGTACGTCTGCTGGAGACGGGAGGCGGCCGGGTCGCCGCCCGCCGCGCGCCACTCGGTGTACCAGTCGGCCAGCGAGCGCAGCACGGCCCGGAGCAGCGGGTCGCGGTCGGTGCCCTTGGCGCCCGCGAGGGCGAGGGAGCCGGCGGCGGGGACGGGCAGCTCGTCGGTGCGCAGCGACACGTTGACGCCGATGCCGACGACGACGCCGTCCTTACCGGTGCGCTCGGCGAGGATGCCGCCGGTCTTGCGCTCCTCGCCGTCGATCGTCACGAGCAGGTCGTTGGGCCACTTGAGCGCCGTGTCGACGCCGGCCGTCCGCGACAGCGCGGTGGCGGTGGCGACCCCGGCGAGCAGCGGCAGCCAGCCCCAGCGCTCCACCGGCACGTCGGCGGGCCGCAGCAGCACCGAGAAGAACAGACCGGAGCGCGGCGGCGCCGACCACTGGCGGTCGAGCCGGCCGCGCCCCGCGGTCTGCTCCTCCGCGACGAGCACGGCGCCTTCGCAGGCGCCGGCCCCGGCACGTTCCGCGAGGTCGCTGTTGGTGGAACCGGTGGTCTCGACGACGTCGAGAGACGTCCAGAAGCTGTCCGGCGCGACGACCGCGCGGCGCAGCGCGGCCTCACCGAGAGGGGGGCGCTCCAGGTCGGACCAGCGGTTGGGAGTCGTCATTCGTCCAGATTAGGAGATGAGGCGTGGACGGAGTGTGTCCAACGCCGCACTGCTGGAGAAGCGGTCGCGCCGTTACGCTACGAAACAGCGTTACTCGCCAGTCAAGTAGGACCCGACAGGACCCACGAGAGCAGGAGAGCCGCCTCCATGGCCGAGCCGGAGCACGACATCCACACCACCGCGGGCAAGCTCGCGGATCTGCGCCGCCGTATCGAAGAGGCGACGCACGCCGGCTCCGAGCGCGCGGTGGAGAAGCAGCACGCCAAGGGCAAGCTGACCGCGCGGGAGCGAATCGAACTCCTCCTCGACGAGGATTCGTTCGTCGAGCTCGACGAGCTCGCCCGCCACCGGTCGACCAACTTCAGCCTGGAGAAGACCCGCCCCTACGGCGACGGCGTCGTCACGGGGTACGGCACGGTCGAGGGCCGTCCGGTGGCCGTCTTCTCGCAGGACTTCACCGTCTTCGGCGGCGCCCTGGGCGAGGTCTACGGCGAGAAGATCGTCAAGGTCATGGACTGGGCGATGAAGACCGGCTGCCCGATCATCGGCATCAACGACTCCGGCGGCGCCCGCATCCAGGAGGGTGTGGCCTCACTGGGCATGTACGGCGAGATCTTCCGCCGCAACACCCACGCCTCCGGTGTGATCCCGCAGATCTCGTTGATCGTGGGCCCGTGCGCGGGCGGGCGCGGTGTACTCGCCGGCCATCACGGACTTCGTGGTGATGGTCGACCAGACCTCGCACATGTTCATCACGGGACCCGACGTGATCAAGACGGTGACCGGCGAGGACGTCGCCATGGAGGAGCTGGGCGGCGCCCGCACCCACAACACCACGTCCGGGAACGCGCACCACATGGCGGGTGACGAGAAGGACGCCATCGAGTACGTGAAGGCCCTGCTGTCGTACCTGCCGTCCAACAACCTGGCCGACGCCCCGGCCTACCCGGTCGAGGCCGACCTGGAGACCAGCGCCGAGGACCTCGACCTGGACGTGCTGATCCCGGACTCCGCGAACCAGCCGTACGACATGCACCGGGTCATCGAGCACGTGCTGGACGACGGCGAGTTCCTGGAGACGCAGGCCCTCTTCGCGCCGAACATCATCGCGGGCCTCGGCCGGATCGAAGGACGGCCGGTCGGCATCATCGCCAACCAGCCGATGCAGTTCGCGGGCTGCCTGGACATCGACGCGTCCGAGAAGGCCGCCCGCTTCGTCCGCACCTGCGACAGCTTCAACATCCCGGTCGTGACCTTCGTGGACGTGCCGGGCTTCCTGCCCGGCACCGACCAGGAGTGGAACGGCATCATCCGGCGCGGCGCCAAGCTGATCTACGCCTACGCGGAGGCGACGGTCCCGCTGATCACCGTCATCACGCGCAAGGCGTACGGCGGCGCCTACGACGTGATGGGCTCCAAGCACCTGGGCGCGGACCTGAACCTGGCGTGGCCGACCGCGCAGATCGCGGTCATGGGCGCGCAGGGCGCGGTGAACATCCTGCATCGCCGCACGCTGGCCGAGGCCAAGACGCCGGAGGCGGTCGAGGAGCTGCGCCAGCAGCTGATCGCCGACTACGAGGACACCCTGCTGAACCCGTACGTGGCCGCCGAGCGCGGTTACATCGACGCGGTGATCATGCCGTCCGAGACGCGCGCGCACCTCGTCAAGGCGCTGCGGACGCTGCGCAACAAGCGCGAGAGCCTGCCGCCGAAGAAGCACGGCAACATCCCCCTGTAGCCGACCGTACGACAGTCCGCAGCCGCCCCCGACCGCTGAAGGAGCCGTCCCGTGGTGATCAAGGTAGAGCGGGGAAATCCGACCCCGGAGGAGCTTGCCGCCGTCGTGGCACTGGTCCAGGCGCGGGCCGCCGCGACGGCGGGCAGCGCCGACGGCCCGCAGCGGACGGACGAGTGGGCCGCCCCGGCCCACAACGTGCCGCGCCCCGCCCCCGCCCCGGGTCCCGGTGCCTGGCGCACGTCCTACTGGCCGCGCTGAGGAACCCCGCCGAGGGACCCGTCCGAGGAAATAGTCACCTCGTGGCCCGCGCCTGAGTACCCGTACTCAGGCGCGGGCCTTTTCCCGGGCGCAACCTGGAAGACATGTTGTGGTCGGACCGCGACCGGCGCGACGAACCGCCGGAGGACATGCGACAGGTGCAGGCGATGCTGCGGCGCATGATGATCGTTATCGCGCTGACCGTGCCGCTGCTGATGGTCCTGGTCGGCTGGCGCGGCTGACCGGCCGAGGACCTCCCGGCACCTGACCCGAGGACCTCCCGGCACCGGCCCGAATTACGATGGCCCGATGAGCACCCGCCGCACCCTGGTCCTGGCCTCCGCCTCCCCCGCCCGTCTCGCTCTGCTGCGGCAGGCGGGGCTCGATCCCCGGGTCGTGGTGAGCGGCGTCGACGAGGACGCGCTGACGGCCGCGAACCCGGCGGAGCTGGCGAAGGTGCTGGCCGAGGCGAAGGCGGCGGCGGTCGCGGGGGACCTGACCGGCGGTGAACTGGTGATCGGCTGCGACTCCGTGCTGGAGCTGGACGGCGAGGCGCTGGGCAAGCCGGCGGACGCCGCGGAGGCCACGGCCCGGTGGATGGCCATGCGCGGCCGTTCGGGTGTGCTGCGGACCGGGCACTGCGTCATCGACACCGCGAACGGCAAGCAGGTCTCGGTGACCGCGTCGACGACCGTGCGCTTCGGGACGCCGGACGACGCCGAGATCGCCGCCTACGTCGCGAGCGGCGAGCCGCTGTACGTCGCGGGCGCGTTCACCCTGGACGGCCGCTCGGCGCCGTTCGTCGACGGGATCGACGGGGACGCTGGCAACGTCATCGGACTGTCCCTGCCGACGCTGCGGCGGCTGCTGGCCGACGTGGGCGTGCGGATCACCGACCTCTGGACCGAGTAGGCGCTGCTTACGGGCCCGGGGTCCGCCCGCTTCCGGCCTTGACGATCTAGGCTGCGGCCGGGGCGGTCGGCGGCGGAAGCTCGTTGCCGTTGCCCTTGCCCGCGGCGGCGCTGTCGCTGTCCTCGGTGTCCGGGAAGACCACCAGGGTGCCGACGACGAGCGCCAGGACCAGCATCATGAAGATGAAGGCGGGCCAGCCGACCAGTCCGACCACCAGCGCGCCCAGCAGGCCGTGCAGGACGGCGCACACGATGAGCAGGATCCGCCCGAACCGGCCCGGCGGGCGGTTGCGGATCGCCGCTCGCGCGGGGACGAGGGCACAGCCGATGAGGAAGAGGGCGAACAGGGCCGCCGCCGACGAAGGTGCCGATGGCCATGCCGTCGGGGTCGAGGCCGGCGAGGGACATGTTCTGGTTTCGCACGGAGAGGCCGAGCACCAGGTGGATGAAAGCGATGACGAGCGCCTCCAGCACGAGCACTACAGCCGTGGTCGCGGCCAGACCTCTGCGCACCTTGCCCCCTTCAATCTGCAACCGTTACCGCGGGTATCACGCACGGCGAAGGCTACTAACCGGTAGTCCGCGGGACAAGGTCCGTGACCCCACCACCCTTTCGGGGTGGCGGACCAGCAAAGATTCCACCCCCTATTCGTGGAGAACCCACAAAGGATCCGCCATCCTGGCCTCGGTCACACAGAGAGACATGGGCCACACCGAGGGCCCCGCAACACCCGGACGAATGGGTTCGTACCGTGGATTTTGCACGCACTCGGACGCTCGACCGGCGCTCGAATCACCCTCCGTGTGGGCAAGCTCACCTGTAGGGGTGACTCGGCATGAAGTGTCGTCAGTAACTAAACTCGGCTTGTTTCAAGGAGGGAGCCATCGTGCGCAAGGTGCTCATCGCCAACCGCGGTGAAATTGCAGTCCGCGTCGCCCGCGCCTGCCGGGATGCCGGGATCGCCAGCGTAGCCATCTACGCAGACCCGGATCGGGACGCGCTGCATGTCCGCGCGGCCGACGAGGCCTACGCGTTGGGCGGTGACACGCCGGCGTCCAGCTATCTGGACTACGCCAAGGTGCTCGCCGCCGCAGCCGAATCGGGGGCGGACGCGATCCACCCCGGATACGGATTCCTGTCCGAGAACGCCGAGTTCGCCCAGGCGGTGCTGGACGCCGGGCTGACCTGGATCGGACCGCCGCCGCAGGCGATCCGCGACCTCGGCGACAAGGTGGCGGCGCGTCACATCGCGCTGCGCGCCGGTGCCCCGCTCGTCGCGGGCACCCCGGACCCGGTCGCGGGCCCGGACGAGGTCGTGGCGTTCGCCCAGCAGCACGGCCTGCCGGTCGCCATCAAGGCCGCCTTCGGCGGTGGCGGGCGCGGTCTGAAGGTCGCGCGCACCATCGAGGAGATCCCGGAGCTGTTCGACTCCGCGGTCCGCGAGGCGGTCGCCGCCTTCGGGCGCGGCGAGTGCTTCGTCGAGCGGTACCTGGACCGGCCGCGCCACGTCGAGACGCAGTGCCTGGCCGACAGCCACGGCAATGTCGTGGTCGTCTCCACCCGTGACTGCTCGCTGCAGCGCCGCCACCAGAAGCTGGTGGAGGAGGCTCCGGCGCCGTTCCTGACCGAGGAGCAGAACGCCGAGCTGTACCGGGCGTCCAAGGCCATCCTCAAGGAGGCCGGCTACGTCGGCGCGGGCACCGTGGAGTTCCTGGTGGCCGTGGACGGCACGATCTCCTTCCTGGAGGTCAACACCCGTCTGCAGGTCGAGCACCCGGTCACCGAGGAGGTCTCCGGTATCGACCTGGTCCGCGAGATGTTCCGGATCGCGGACGGCGAGGAGCTCGGCTACGGCGACCCGGTGCTGCGGGGTCACTCGATCGAGTTCCGTATCAACGGCGAGGACCCGGGCCGCGGCTTCCTGCCCGCTCCCGGCACCGTCACCACGTTCCAGCCCCCGTCGGGCCCCGGCGTCCGGCTGGACGCGGGCGTGGAGTCGGGCTCGGTCATCGGCCCGGCCTGGGACTCCCTGCTGGCCAAGCTGATCGTGACCGGGGCGACGCGGCAGCAGGCGCTGCAGCGTGCGGCCCGTGCGCTGGCGGAGTTCCGCGTCGAGGGCATGGCCACGGCCATCCCGTTCCACCGCGCGGTCGTGACCGACCCGGCGTTCGCCCCCGAGCTGGGCGGATCCGCCGAGCCGTTCACCGTCCACACCCGGTGGATCGAGACGGAGTTCGAGAACACCATCACGGCGTTCGCGCCGGTCGGTGGCGACGACGACGAGGCCCCGGCCCGCGAGACGGTGGTCGTCGAGGTCGGCGGCAAGCGCCTGGAGGTCTCCCTCCCGGCGTCGCTCGGTGTCGCGTCCATGCCGGTCGGACTGAACAAGAAGGCGCCGCGCCGCGCCAGCACCAAGAAGGCCGGTTCGGCCGCCTCCGGCGACTCCCTGGCATCCCCGATGCAGGGCACCATCGTCAAGGTCGCGGTCGAGGAGGGCCAGGAGGTCAACGAGGGCGACCTCGTCGTCGTCCTGGAGGCCATGAAGATGGAGCAGCCGCTCAACGCGCACCGCTCCGGCACCATCAAGGGCCTGACGGCCGAGGTCGGCTCCTCGGTCACCTCGGGCGCGCTGATCTGCGAGATCAAGGACTGATCCACGGTCCGGTGGAGTGACGATGCCGGGCGGGCCCGAGGGGCCCGCCCGGCATTTCGCCGTCCCGCACCCTCACCGTTTCGCGGGCGTCCGCACGGCCAGCACCAGCAGCAGCGCCAGGCCGGTGAAGACGGCGGCGGCAGCGAAGGCGGCGGTGGCGCCCGCCGTGAAGACCTCCCCCGCGCCGCCGGTGGCGCCCCGGGAGGCGGTGCCGAAGACCGTGACGAGGATCGACAGGCCGAGGCTGCCGCCGATCTGCTGCATCGTCTGGAGCAGCCCGGACGCCGAACCGGCGTCGCGCGGCTGGACCTCCGTCAGGATGAGGGTGTTGAGCGGCATGATCGTGAAGCCCATGCCCACCCCGATGAGGGCCAGCGGGCCGAGCAGCGCACTCGCGAAGCCGGCACCCGCGTCGAGCTGCGAGAGCCACAGCGTCCCGCTGAGCGAGAGCAGGGCACCGGTCGACGCCACACGCTTGGCGCCGAAGCGGGCCAGGGCGCGGGGCGCGGTGCGGGCGGCCACGAAGAGCGGGAGCGCCAGCGGGAGGAAGGCGAAGCCAGTGCGCAGCGGGCTGTAGCCCAGCACGCCCTGCAGGAACTGGGTCGAGAAGTAGAAGACCCCGAACATGCCCGCCGGGATGAGCAGCATGCAGCCGTAGGCGAGCGCCCGGTTGCGGTCGGCGAAGAGCCGCAGGACGACCAGCGGCCGCTCGGCCCGTACCTCGTTGACCAGGAACGCGGCGAGCAGCGCGGCGGCCGCGCCGAAGGTGGTCAGCGCCCGACTGTCGCTCCAGCCCTGGTCGGCGACGCGGATGAAGGCGTAGACGAGCGAGGCCATGCCGAGGGTGCCGGTCAGCGCTCCGGCGACGTCGAACCGGCCGCCGGGGTGGCGGGCCGTCTCGGCGACGTGGCGGGGAGCCAGCGCGGCGATGGCGAGCCCGACGGGGATGTTGATGAAGAAAACCCAGCGCCAGGATCCCCATTCGGTGAGCATCCCGCCGAGGATGAGACCGACGGCGGAGCCCGCGCCGGAGATCGCGGAGAAGACGCTGAGCGCGCGGTTGCGCTCGCTGGTCCCGGTGAACGTCGTGGTGAGCAGGGCGAGGGTGCTGGGCGCGGCCAGCGCGGCGCCGCGGCTCCCTGGGCGCCGCGGGAGATCAGCAGCGTCGTCGCGTCGGTGGCGAACCCCCCGGCCACGGAGGCGGCGGTGAAGGCCAGCACACCGATGATCAGAGCGCGGCGGCGGCCGATGAGGTCGCCGATCCGGCTGCCGAGCAGCAGCAGACCGCCGAAGGACAGGATGTAGACGTTCAGGATCCAGGACATGCCGGTGGAAGAGAAGCCCAGGTCGGAGCCTATGCCGGGCAGGGCGACGTTCACCACGGTCGCGTCCAGCAGCAGCATCAGCTGGGTTCCGACGATGGCGGTGAGGGCGAGGAGCGGGTGGTGCCGCCGGGTCGGGGCGGGGTTGGTGGTGACCGGAGCCGTGCTCAAGGACGTGGACATACTGAGTAGACCTCCAGCGGAGAGTAAAACGGAGGGTGCCTCCGTTAACTATACGGAGGTACCCTCCGGTTCTACAATGCCATTCTGGAACCCCGGGACTCCGGGATCGGACCTTGGGAGGCGGGTGGCGATGCGGGCAGACGCGCAGCGCAACTACGACCGGTTGCTGGCCGAGGCTCGACAGGCCTTCATCGTGCACGGCACCGACGCGTCGCTGGAGGACATCGCGCGCCACGCGGGCGTCGGCATCGGCACCCTCTACCGGCACTTCCCCGACCGCTACGCGCTGATGAACGCGGTCTTCGAGCAGGAGGTCGAGCTGCTGACCGTGGGCGCGAAGGAACTGCTGACGGCCGACTCGCCGACCGACGCGCTCGTCCGGTGGCTGCGGATGGTCGCCGTGCACTCGACCATGTACCGCGGGCTGGCGGCGGCCATCATGGCCGCGGACGACGCGAAGATGGTCGCGTGCAAGGTGCCGCTGCGCGCGGCGGGCGGGGCGCTGCTGGAGCGCGCCCAGCGGGCCGGCGAGGTGCGTGCGGACGCGACCATCGCCGACCTGCTCAAGCTGACGAACGCCATCGTCCTGGTAGCGGAGAAGGACCAGGAGCACCGGGCGATCTTCGACCGCCTGATGAACCTGGCCCTCGACGGCCTGCGGACCCCCACGGCGGTCGCCGCGCAGGCGTGACGGGATCCGTCGTCGGGAATCGCCCGGGGTGGACCGGGCTCAGGGCGTCGGAAGCGTCCTGTGCCCGGGGTTTCCTCCCGCGTACCTAACGGCGCCGCAGGTCGGCGATCCTGGCGGCCTGCTGGTCGGCCACGAGCGGCGCGGCGCTGCGCAGCGGCGGCTGTCCCGGGTGCGGGTGCCTCCGAGGCGCGGGCATCGGCATCTCGCGGCGCGGCCGGCCGGCCGCGATGGCGTCGGCCCCGACGAGGGTCGCGACGGCGACCTGCACTCCGCGGTCCGCGAGGGCCTGGAGCTCGGTCGCGCTGCGATCGTCACCGGGCGGCGGTTCGTCCGTCACCAGGTGCGTGATCAGATCCGTGGGCACGGTCTGGAACATGGTGTCCGAGCCCAGTTTCGTGTGGTCGGCCAGGACGACGACCTCGGCCGCCGCCTGCACCAGTGCCCGGTCCACGCTCGCGGAGAGCATGTTGGACGTCGACAGACCGCGTTCCGCGGTCAGTCCCGCACCGGACAGGAAGGCCCGCGACACGCGCAGCCCCTGGAGGGACTGCTCCGCCCCGCTGCCGACCAGGCCGTAGTTGGAACCGCGCAGAGTGCCGCCGGTCATGACGACCTCGACCCGGTTCGCGTGTGCCAGCGCCTGCGCCACCAGCAGGGAGTTGGTGACGACGGTCAGCCCCGGGATCCGCGCGAGCCGGCGGGCCAGCTCCTGCGTGGTGGTCCCGGCGCCGACCACGATGGCCTCGCCCTCTTCGACGAGACCGGCCGCGAGGTCGGCGATGGCCGTCTTCTCCGCGGTCGCTAGATGGGATTTCTGCGGGAAGCCGGACTCCCTGGTGAAACCACCCGGCAACACCGCACCGCCGTGCCGGCGGTCGAGCAGTCCTTCGGCCTCCAGAGCGCGCACGTCCCGCCGTACGGTCACTTCGGAGGTCTGGACGACACGGGCGAGTTCCCGGAGCGAGACCGCTCCGTTGGCACGCACCATTTCGAGGATCAGTTGACGACGTTCTGCAGCGAACACGGAACTGACAGTAACGCCAACGACCGTCTGCTTTCAGCACTTTGCGCCACTTAACCGAAGTCGTGCACAAAAGAGACCATCGGGTGGTAGAGCCGTTACGGCTCCACCACCCGGTTACTGTCCGGTTACTTTCCGGTCATCTTCCGTCACGCGGCGGGTTACAGGGCCTTACAGCGGGTCACAGCTCGCTCGCGGTCTTGCGGGTGTGCAGCTGGCGGGCCACCTCGGCGATCGAGCCCGACAGGGACGGGTACACGGTGAACGCGCTCGCGATCTGCTCGACGGTCAGGTTGTTGTCGACCGCGATCGAGATCGGGTGGATCAGCTCGCTGGCCCGCGGCGACACGACGACACCGCCGACGATGATCCCGGTGCCCGGCCGGCAGAACAGCTTCACGAAGCCGTCCCGGATGCCCTGCATCTTGGCGCGCGGGTTCCGCAGCAGCGGGAGCTTGACGCAGCGGGCGTCGATCCGGCCGCTGTCGACGTCGGCCTGGGTGTAGCCGACGGTGGCGATCTCCGGGTCCGTGAACACGTTCGAGGAGACCGTCTTGAGGTTGAGCGGCGCGACCGCGTCGCCCAGGAAGTGGTACATCGCGATCCGGCCCTGCATGGCCGCGACCGAGGCGAGGGCGAAGACGCCGGTGACGTCACCGGCCGCGTACACGCCGGGCGCCGAGGTGCGGGAGACCTTGTCGGTCCAGATGTGGCCGGAGTCCTTGAGCTTGACCCCCGCCTCCTCCAGGCCCATGCCGGTGGTGTTCGGGATGGCCCCCACGGCCATCAGGCAGTGCGAACCGGTGATGACCCGGCCGTCCGCCAGGGTGACCTCCACCCGGTCGCCGACCCGCTTGGCGGACTCGGCGCGCGAGCGCGCCATCACGTTCATGCCGCGGCGCCGGAAGACGTCCTCCAGCACGGCGGCGGCGTCCGGGTCCTCGCCGGGCAGCACACGGTCGCGCGACGAGACGAGCGTCACCTTCGAGCCGAGCGCCTGGTACGCGCCGGCGAACTCCGCGCCGGTCACGCCGGAGCCCACCACGATGAGCTCCTCGGGGAGCTCGTCCAGGTCGTAGACCTGCGTCCAGTTCAGGATGCGCTCGCCGTCCGGCTGCGCGTCCGGCAGCTCGCGCGGGCGCGCGCCGGTCGCGATGAGCACCGCGTCGGCCGTCAGCGTCTCGGACGTTCCGTCCGCCGCCTCGACGACGACGCACCGGGTGCCACCCGCGGTCTGGCACCCCTCCAGCCGGCCGCGGCCGCGCATGACGCGTGCGCCCGCACGGGTGACGGAGGCGGTGATGTCGTGCGACTGGGCGAGCGCCAGGCGCTTCACCCGCCGGTTCACCTTGCCCAGGTCCACGCCCACCACACGCGCCGCCTGCTCCAGCGGCGGGGTGTCGTCCGCGACGATGATGCCCAGCTCCTCGTACGAGGAATCGAAGGTGGTCATCACCTCGGCGGTGGCGATCAATGTCTTCGAAGGGACGCAGTCCGTGAGGACCGACGCCCCGCCCAGACCGTCGCAGTCGACGACGGTCACCTCCGCGCCGAGCTGCGAGGCAACGAGCGCTGCCTCATATCCGCCGGGTCCGCCGCCAATGATCACGATCCGAGTCACGTACCCCATTGTCCCGCACGCGCCAAGCGTTCACTTACAGGGGGCTCACCTCCCTCCCGTACTCTCGTCCTCATGTCGCTCTACGCCGCCTACGCAGGCAACCTCGACGCGCGGCTCATGACCCGCCGCGCCCCCCACTCCCCATTGCGCGGCACCGGCTGGCTGGACGGCTGGCGGCTCACCTTCGGCGGTGAGCAGATGGGCTGGGAGGGCGCCCTGGCGACCCTGGTCGAGGACCCGCTGCGGCAGGTCTTCGTGGGGCTGTACGACATCGCGCCGATCGACGAGGAGTCGATGGACCGCTGGGAGGGCGTCCCGCTGAGCATCTACCGGCGTACGACCGTCCGGGTGCACACGCTGGACGGCGAGGTCGCCGCCTGGACGTATGTGCTGAACGACTACGAGGGCGGCCTGCCCAACGCCCGCTACCTCGGTGAGATCGCGGACGCGGCGGAGTCGTGCGGCGCGCCGCACGACTACGTGATGGAGCTGCGCAAGCGCCCCTGCTGACCCGTCCGTGCCGCGCCGGAACGGTGTTCCGACCACCCTCCGGCACGGGCGTCAATCGGCGGATCATCCGAAATTCGGGAGACGCTCCGCTAGGACGTCTACGCGCGTAGGCCGGAACCGGATACCCTCGTGCGCGTGAACGCTTCTGTTATCCCCGACCCGTACGGCGCCGCCGATGCCGCCGCCGCCCGCCTGCGCGAGCTCACCGGCGCCGAGACCCATGACGTCGCCCTCGTCATGGGCTCGGGCTGGGTGCCCGCCGCCGACCAGCTCGGCACCGCCGACGCCGAATTCCCGATCACCGAGCTTCCCGGCTTCCCGCCGCCCGCCGTGGCGGGCCACTCCGGCATGGTGCGCTCGGTCACGATCAACGGCGTCCGCGCCCTGGTCTTCCTCGGCCGCAACCACCTGTACGAGGGCCGCGGTGTCGCCACCGTCGTGCACGGCGTCCGCACCGCCGTCGCCGCGGGCTGCAAGACCGTCGTCCTCACCAACGGCTGCGGCGGGCTGCGCCCTGACTTCCGCCCCGGCCAGCCGGTCCTGATCAGCGACCACATCAACATGACGGCGACCTCGCCGATCGTGGGCGCCAACTTCGTGGACCTCACCGACCTCTACTCCCCGCGGCTGCGCGCGCTCTGCAAGGAGGTGGACGCCACCCTGGAGGAGGGCGTCTACGTCCAGCTGCCCGGCCCGCACTACGAGACCCCGGCGGAGATCGGCATGGTCCGCGCCATCGGCGGCGACCTCGTCGGCATGTCCACGACGCTGGAGGCCATCGCCGCCCGCGAGGCCGGCGCCGAGGTGCTCGGCATCTCCCTCGTCACCAACCTGGCGGCGGGCATGACCGGCGAGCCGCTCAACCACGCGGAGGTCCTCGAGGCCGGCCGCGAGTCCGCCACTCGGATGGGCAGCCTGCTGGGCCAGGTCCTCGGCCGGCTGTAGGCCGTCCGGCCCGGTAGTCCGTCGGGCGTCCGGGCCCGGCGTCCGGGCGTCCGTCCGGGCGTCCGTCCGGGCCGGATGCCCACACCCGGGCCGGTGACACCCGGGCCGGTGACACCCGGGCCGGTGACGTGCCGCTCAGGTCCCGCGACCCGAGGCACGCGGGTCGTGACGTCAGGGCCGGTGAGATCCGGCCCGTGACGTCCGGCCGGTGACGTCTGCCTCGTGTCGTCCGGCCCGAACGGGTCGAAGGCCCCCGCCGCCGGGCAGGCTTGCGGTACAGGCCCGCCCGGCGGCGCCTTCCGGCGCCCGCGCCGGCATCCGTACGCCCATTTCCTTCCTCCCCCCGATCAGGAGCCTCATATGGGAACCGACAGGACTCAGCTCACGCACGCCGCGCGCACCTGGCTCGGCGAGGACCCGGACCCGGACACCCGGGCGGAGCTGGAGGCCCTCCTGACGGCGGTGGAGGCCGGTGACGAGGTGGCCGCGGCCGGGCTGGAGGAGCGGTTCGCCGGGACGCTCCAGTTCGGCACCGCCGGGCTGCGCGGCGAGATCGGGGCCGGCCCGATGCGCATGAACCGCTCCGTCGTCATCCGCGCGGCCGCGGGTCTCGCGGGCTACCTCAAGGCGCAGGGACAGACCGGCGGCCTCGTCGTCATCGGCTACGACGCACGCCACAAGTCGTACGACTTCGCGCGCGACACGGCGGCCGTGATGACCGGCGCGGGCCTACGGGCGGCGCTGCTGCCCCGCCCGCTGCCGACCCCCGTCCTCGCCTTCGCCATACGGCACCTCGGCTCGGTGGCCGGCGTCATGGTGACCGCGAGCCACAACCCACCGCAGGACAACGGCTACAAGGTCTACCTCGGCGACGGCTCCCAGATCGTGCCGCCCGCCGACGCGGAGATCGCCGACCAGATCGCGGCGATCGGCTCGCTCGCCGACGTGCCGCTGGCCGCGGACGGCTGGGAGGTCCTCGGCGAGGACGTCATCGAGGCCTACCTGAACCGGGCGGCCGGCGTCGTGGCGCCGAACGGGCCCCGCGACGTGTCCGTGGTCTACACGCCGCTGCACGGAGTGGGCCGCGAGGTCCTGACGGCCGCCTTCGCGCGCGCCGGCTTCCCCGCGCCGACCACCGTCGCCGAGCAGGCGGAACCCGACCCGGACTTCCCGACCGTGGCCTTCCCCAACCCGGAGGAGCCGGGGGCGATGGACCTGTCCTTCAAGGCAGCGCAGTCCGTCGGCCCGGACATCGTCATCGCCAACGACCCGGACGCCGACCGCTGCGCCGTCGCCGTCCCCGACCGCTCCTCGGAGTCCGGCTGGCGGATGCTGCGCGGCGACGAGGTCGGCGCGCTGCTCGCCGTCCACCTGGTGCGCAAGGGGGCGACGGGCACCTTCGCGGCGTCCATCGTGTCGTCCTCACTTCTTTCCAAGATCGCCGCCGCGGCCCGTCTGCCCTACGAGGACACCCTCACCGGCTTCAAGTGGATCGCCCGTGTCGACGGCCTGCGCTACGGCTACGAGGAGGCGCTGGGCTACTGCGTCGACCCGGCCGGAGTCCGCGACAAGGACGGCATCACCGCCGCCCTGCTCATCGCCGAACTGGCCGCGGGCCTCAAGGAGGACGGCCGCACCCTCGACGACCTCCTGGACGACCTGGCCCTCGACCACGGCCTGCACGCCACCGACCAGCTCTCCGCCCGCGTCGCCGACCTCTCCCTGATCGCGGACGCCATGACGCGCCTGCGCGAGAAGCCCCCGACCGTCCTCGCGGGCCTCACCGTCGCCCTCGCCGAGGACCTCGCCGAGGGCAGCGAGGCCCTCCCGCCCACCGACGGCCTGCGCTACACCCTGGCCGGTGACCCGGCCTCCGGCGTCGAGTCGGCCCGCGTCATCGTCCGCCCGAGCGGCACCGAGCCCAAGATCAAGTGCTACCTGGAAGTCGTCGTCCCCGTCACCACCCTGACCGGGGCCCGCAGCACCGCGGACACGGTCCTGACCGCCCTCAAGAGCGACCTGGCGGTAGCGGCCGGCATCTGACGGGTCAGCCGAACCGCCCGTTCACATAGTCGGTGGTGCGCGGGTCCTGCGGGTCGCCGAACATGGCGTCCGTCGGCCCGTGCTCCACGATGACGCCCGGCGTCCCCTGCTCGGCGAGGAAGAACGCGCAGGAGTCCGACACCCGCGCGGCCTGCTGCATGTTGTGGGTGACGATCACGATGGTGACCTCGGACGAGAGGTCCGCGATCGTCTCCTCGATGCGGCGGGTCGACGTGGGGTCGAGCGCCGAGCACGGCTCGTCCATCAGCAGCACCCGGGGCCGCACGGCCAGCGACCGCGCGATGCACAACCGCTGCTGCTGCCCGCCCGAGAGCGCGCCGCCGGGCTGCCGCAGCCGGTCCTTGACCTCGTTCCAGAGGCCGGCCCGCGTCAGACACTCCTCGACCAGGTCGTCGCGCCCGCCACGGGTGGACTTGATGCCGCCCAGCTTCAGCCCGGCGAGCACGTTGTCGTAGAGCGACATCGCGGGGAACGGGTTCGGCTTCTGGAACACCATCCCGATCTGCCGGCGAGCGCTGGTGATGCGGCGCCCCCGCTCGTAGATGTCCTCGCCGTCCAGGAGCACCTGCCCGGCCAGCGACGCCGAGCCGATCAGCTCGTGCATCCGGTTCAGCACGCGCAGAAAGGTCGACTTGCCGCAGCCGGAGGGGCCGATGAGGGCCGTGACCTGGCGCGCGGGCATGGTCAGCGAGACCCGGTCCAGGACCTTGTGGTCCCCGAACCAGGCGGAGACCGCCTCGGCCCGCAGACCGGCCGCACCGATCCCACCGAGAACCGGAAGTACCTCGGTATCCGTCATGAAAATAGAACTCCGTCCTCAGAGCAGATTGGGAAGCAGGCAGATAGCGGCGCCCGACGCGCCGACCCCGAGCGCGGCGAGCACCGGCACGGCGGTGATCCAGGTCTGCCACCGACCCCACCGCCGATGCAGCCACACGGTGAGCAGCGCGGCCGCCAGCAGCGCCTGCGACCACAGGTAGACCGACAACCACGCCCCGCTCTCACTCCCGAGCGGCTTCTCGGCGTCCTCGATCCACCCCGCCCGGCGCGGCCGGGGCGGACTCGGCTGCGTCCGCGACACCAGATCGGCGTCGACCCGCACCACACCGGACGGCGTATAGGCCCCACCGGTCGCGGTGACGAGCGTGAGCCGCCCCTTACCGGCCCCGAGCACCTCGGGCAGCGGATCGCCGTCCCGCCGAATCCCGGTGACGCGGTACTCGGCGGTGGACTGACCGGTCGTCACCCTGATCTCGGCGCCCACCGGCAGCCGCGCGATGTCGTTGAACGGCCCTCCGTACCCCCACGCCCGCCCCAGGATCTGGCTGGTGCCGGCCTGCCCGGGAAACGGCGTGTCCCGCCGATGTCCGGGCCCGGACCGCAACACCCCGGACCCGGTCCCCTCGAAGACGACCTGCTTCACCCCGAGCGCGGGAATCCGCAACAACGCCATGAGCGCGCCCACTTCCAACGGCTTGCCGTCGAACGTGGCCTGCCCGACCGGCGCGGTCCCCATCGCGAGCTGCGCCCGCAGATCGTCATACGCCGTGCGCTGATCACGCGCGTGCTGCAGATGCCCCACAACCGTCAGATTGGCAGCGAACCCAAGCAACAACGCCGCCAGAACACACAACGCGGCCCCCACGAACGCGATCCCGGGAGCGGTCGGCCGTTCGGTCACGGGCTCGGGGGACGTGAGCGGGGGCGGTGGCGCGGGCGGGGCGAGCACGGTCACGGGTGCGCTCCAGAGGTTGAGAGGGACGTGCGACCCAGCGGCGTCCAACAGCCGACAGCGGGCTTTTGAAAGAGGGCGACCACCGGGCCACGGAGGTCGGAACGTGAGGAGGGGGACGGGTCCGCAAGGGGTCCCGGCCCCCGCCCGATCAGCGGTGTCGCGGGGAACCGAACGTCAACAGCCCCCTGCGCCGCGCATACCGCACGAACGCAACCCCCGACACGGCCAGCGCGGCAGCCGCGAACCCCAGCGGCAGGGCCGACCCCGCACCGGTATGAGCAAGGCTCCCGCTCCCACCGGTCCCACCACCGGAAGACCCGGAACCACCAGCACCCCCAGAACCGCCCGTACCCCCCTCACCCGACGTACCGCCGGACGTCACGTCCCCGGTGGTCGCCGTAGGAGACCCCGTGTCAGTAGCGGTAGGCGACCCCGTGTCGCTGGGCGACGGAACCCAGCTGTCGGAGGGGGTCGGAGACCCTGTCCCCGTATCCGTAGCGGAAGGCGACCCCGTAGCCCCCGTGATCACGTACGGAACCACCGCCGACGACGACGCCACGAACGCCCCCGCATCGCCCGGCGTGAACCGCGCCGTCAGATCATGCGCGCCCGCGACCAGCGCGGAGGTCTTCACCGTGGTCTGCCCGGAGGCCACGTCGGCCTCCCCCAGCGCGGTCGCGCCGTCGAAGAACGCGAGCTTGCCGACGGCGGCGGCCGGGTCGACCGTCGCCGTCAGGGCGACTTCCGCGCCCGCGACCGCCGTGCCCGCCGGGCTCACCGCCAGGGCGGTGGCGGTGGGGACGGCCTGGGACTTCACCGTCCAGGTGTCACCGGTGCTGGTGATCGTCGTGGAGAAGGCTGCGGGCGCCGCGTCCCCGGTGCCGTTCCAGCACGTGACGCGCAGCTCGTGGTCACCGTCGGCGACCGGCGCGCCGATGACGTCCGCCAGCGTTCCGCCGATCGCGTCATAGGTGAGGGTGAACGGGCCGGTGTCGAAACCGCCGGACTCGCGGGCGCCGGGGATGGTGACGGCGGAGCCGTCCGGCAGGACGAACTGCAGGGCCGCCGACGCGCCGAAGCCCGCCGGGCAGGCGGCCGAGGTCCGCAGTGAGGCGATGAACGGATCGGCGGTGAGCTCGCCGTTGGCCGGGGTGATCGCGAACGTGCCGGCGCTCACGGCGGGCGCGGCGTGCGCCGCCGGAGCAGCGTCGAACAGGGCCGCCGCGGCGGCGAGAAGGAGCGCGGCCACAGCGAACAGCGCGGCAGGGACTCTTCGTGGTGCGATGACGATCATGGTGGCGATCCCCCCAAGGGATGTTCTGCGGTTCAGGACGGAGGGCCGGGCGCCTGGAGGGCGCCCGGCCGTCACGCGGAGTGGGGTGTCAGATCAGCGGAGCGCAGCGGAACGAACGGTCACTTCTCGCCCTTGACGGTGGTGGCACCGCACGACGTACCGAGCGAGCCGAAGCCGTAGTTCTGGATGACGGTGGTCTGGGCGCAGACCTTCGACGTCGTGCCGACGAAGGTGGAGGAGATGAGCGCGTTCGTCAGCTTCGCGGTCGGGACGACGTTGTAGACGTCGCGCACGATCGGGAACGCGGTGTTCAGGACGCCGGACGTGGTCGGCGCGACGCCGTTGACGTTGCGCAGCACGGCCGAACCACGGCGGTTCGGCACGTTCGGCAGGCTCTTGCCCTGCGCGATGTACTGGGCGATCGAGTACGGCATGATCTGGCTGTTGTTGGTGAGCGCCAGGCCGTTGTTCTCCTGGATCGTGCCGTTGACGCACGAGCCGATCGTGGCGTCGGTCAGGCCGAGGGTGTTCAGCCAGAACTTCCGCGTACCGGAACCGGTCTGCGGCAGCAGCGGCTGGATCGTCACACCGTTGAGAGACGTCAGCGTGCACTTGTAGATGTCGGTCAGCTGGGTCTTGGTGAGGTTCGTCGGCAGTGCGCTGAAGGAGCGCGTGGCGTAGGTGACGCCGTCCTTCGCGAAGGGGATGAAGGTCAGGTCCGTGGTGCTGGTGTCCGACGGGCCGCTCGACGAGCGGGCGAAGTCGAGGCAGCCGGTGGCGTTGTCCACAGCGTTGTTCAGGGCGGCGATGCCGGCCCCGGAACCGTCGGGGCGGGCGAGGGTGTCACAGCCCACCGCACGCGTCTTGAGGGGGGACGTTCCGGTCGCGTCGTAAGAGGCGATGATCTTGCCGCTCGCGTTCGTGACGACGTCGCCGAGACCGTTCACCACGTCCTGGGTGGTGTCGGAACCGACACCGGCGAGCTGCCGGTACTCGCCGGCCGGCGGGTTGGCCGAGGCAGGGACGGCCAGGGCGGCGAGGCTGAGGGCGGCGGTCGCGGTGATGAAGCCGATACGAGCGCGGGACTTGACGTTCACTTCTGTTCTCCTCCGAATAAACGGAATACCGAATGGACGCTCAAGCAAATCCGGACTTTCGTGCTGCCGACCCGTCGATCGGCCATGGCAAACAATTCCCCAAATCTGCTGCAGGGGCCACCAATTAAGGCGGATGAAAAGGTTACGGGAGGGTTTCCAAGGCGCCCCCAAGGGAGTTCGCCGCAGGGAATGCGGACGCCCGGCATCCGAAGGGATGCCGGGAACCGCTGCCCTCAGGACCGGCGTCGCCACGCCCCCCACTTGAGCGTCGCCGGGCCCGCCAGGGCCGCGCCGCCGCCCGCGACGAGGACCGCCGGCAGGACCCAGCGGACGGCGCCGAGCACCGCGCCCGGCGTGGAGCCGGTGGCGCGCACGACGCTCTGCTTCTGCGGATCGATGTGCTTCACGGGGGTCACGGGCGGGGTGGTCGGGGTGGCGGACGCCGGGGGTCCGCCGGAAGCGCCGCCGGCGCCCGTCGTGCCGCCGGGGCCGCCGGACGTCTCCCCACCACGGGCACCGGTTTCGCCCGTGGTTCCCGCGCCGGCCGTGCCGCCGCCGTCCGCCTTCGGCGGGTCCGTCACCTTCTCCAGGGTGCTCGCGGCGGCCAGCGCCCGGGTGCGCAGCCCTTGCGGCATGGGCGCGTAGCCGGGCGGCAGTTGGCCCGCCGACACGCCGGGCGTCTGGCCGGCGCCCGCCGCGTAGCGGATGAGCCGGCTGTACGCCGTGCGGTCAGTGGCCGACCGTCCCGTCGAGGCGGCGGCGTAGGTGACGGTGGTCAGCGGGTACGCCCCGTCCCGGGCACTGGCCGGGTCGGGAGTGAGCACGCCGGGGACGGCGGAGGGCCGCATCATGCCGACGCCCTTCGCGAGGGTGTCGTCCGTCGGCTTCACGAACGTGCCGTCCGCGGTGCGCAGCGCGGCGGTCCGCAGCCCGTACCGGGCCGCCGAGGCGGAGTCGACGAGGGCGATGACGGCCCGGTCGCCCGGCTTGGAGGCCTGGCTGACCAGCTTCGCCTTGTGGGCGTTGCTGTCGAGCTCGGCGACGATCGTCCGCCCGGTGTTGCCGCGCCGGGTGCGCTGGGCGCTGTCGTGCATGTCCTGGGTGTACGGGTCCAGGTCGGTGATGCCGTACGTGAGCGGGTCGTTCGCGGGCACGGAGAGCGCGGGCGACAGCGTCGGGTCGGACTTGGGGAAGTCCGTCAGACCGGTGTCCTTGTCCAGGGTCAGGCTGCCGAAGTACGGATTGATCTTCGTGCCCCAGGGATCCGGCTTCCCGGCGAGGAAGTCCTTCGCCTCCGGGTCCGACCGCAGCCACTGCCAGACCAGCCGCGCGGTGTCGGACTCGTCCAGCGGCACCAGCAGCGAAAGCGGCCGGGCCGCGTCCACCGCCCAGTTCTTGTACTGCGGATTGAGGGCGATGAATTCCGGATCGTTGCGCAGCGAGGCGGGATTCTTCGCCACGTGTGCGGGCGCCTGCGCCAATTGCCAACCCGGTACGTCACGGATATAGGAATGCGTGAGCATTTTCGCGACGAGTCGCGGCGTCAGGCGCATTTCCTGCAGTTCGCCGGAGCCCGGGGTCTCGATGTGGAACCCGAGGGTGAGGCCGGAGACCGCGACGGGCGCGTGCACCACCGGCGGGCCGCCTTCGGCCGCCTCCACCGGGTCGAGGGTGAAGGCCAGCCCGGGGGCGTCGGCCGCGGTCGCCGTCACCTGGCGGCGGGCGTAGGGCTCACCGCTCTGGCTGAAGCCGAACGTCGTGCCGGTGCTCTGGCAGAGCACCGGCTGCCAGGACGTCAGGGCGTCCGTCAACATCTCCGAGCCGATGGTGCGGGACTCGGGCTGACCGATCGGGCAGTAGGAGCCGGTGGCCAGGAAGTCCAGCCGGAAGACGAGCCGCTGCTCCCAACTGGTGGCCGACAGTCCGGACGCGTCCACCTTGTCCCCTGCGGTCCCCATCGTGCCGTCGGCGTCGTGCGCACCACGCGGCACGACGACCAGCCAGCAGTGCCGTGGCCCATCGGCCGTGGCGTCGCCGCAGCCGAGGTGCGGGGCCTGGACGACGGTCTGCGCCTCGAAGACCGACTCCCCCGTGCCGTCGGCTCCGACGCGTACGAACGGCTGCTCGTTGGTGTCGATCGGGCCGAAGTAGGTGAAGTCCGTGGAGGACTTGGTCGGCTTCCCCTTGACGGGGCGGAACGGCACGAAGGGGTTGTCGAAGGGGTGCGCCGGGTCCAGGACGTAGGTCTTCTCGCCCGGGTCGACCTGGTCGGGCAGCGCGCGCTGGCCGGCCCAGCGGCCGCCGGTGCCGCCGATGCCCGAGGCGCCGAACTCGCAGTTCTCCCGGTCGGGCCCGTTCTGACCGTCTCCCCAGCACTGCATGATCTGCAGGTAGTCGGAGGTGAACTCGGTGTCGGTGGTCGGCGCGCCGCCGGTCCAGGTCACCCGGATGCCCTGGGCGCGCAGCTTCTGCGTCTGGTGGACGGTGACCTTGAGGGCGGAGAAGTCGTCGTAGCGGCCCTTGGTGCCGGCGTGCGTGACGGCCGACTCCTCGCCGTCGGCGGCGCTCGCCTGCGAGGCGGTGACGGGCAGCGGCAGCAGGGCGATCACGATCGCGGCGAGGAGGGCGGCGAGACCGAGCACCCGCCGGCTCGCGCGCCTGCTCATGCGCGTGCCGGTTCGCCCGCCCCTGCGCGTGCCTATTCGTGCGCTCAGGCGCTTGCCCATACGTCCACTCAGGCGCTTGCCCATACGTCCACTCAGGCGCTTGCCCATACGTCCACTCAAGCGCTCGCTCATGCGCTCTTCCTCTTACGGTCGGCCCGGGCGCCCAGCGCGCGGGCGGCGATCGGCGGGCCGACGACCACACCGAGCAGCAGGATCGCGGACAGCGCCATCAGCGTGGTGCGCAGCGCACCCCGCCCGCCGGCCGCGAGCGAGACGGGGTTGCCGGCCACGGACGGATCGCCGCCACCGCCGCCGCTGTCGGCCGGCACCTGCTCCCCGGTGTCCGGGTCGATGGCGGTGGCGCCCGTCGCCCCGGCCGTCGTGCCGGTCGTCCCGCCCGCCGTCGTGGCCCCGGTGGTCCCGCCCGCCGCGGTGCCGCCGGTCGTACCGCCGGACGAGCCGGCCGTCGTGCCGCCGGAGGAGGTGCCGGACGTACCGCCGGACGAGGTTCCGCCGTTGGCGCCGGCCTTCACCGGCGTCCGTTCGTCCTTGGCGCCCGCCGTGCCCGTCGAACACTGCGTGCCGCCCTGCTTGTCGCAGGGCTGCGGGTACGGGGCGTTCTTGGCGAGGGTGTTGGAGCCGTCGGCGGAGAAGGTGGGGTTGCGGCAGCCCTTGATGTCGACATTCTTGGCCTCGACACCGGGGATCCGGCGGACCTGCGAGAGGCCGGCCTGCACCAGGTTGATCGGCAGCGGCGAGTAGCCGAGCTGGTCGGCCTGCTGCTGGCCCTCGCAGAGGAAGTAGTAGGCGAAGGCCCCGAGCGTCCTGCCCTTGTCCTCGGTGAAGGGCGCCTCGTTCGAGGTCGGGACGATCATGTAGCTGTAGCTGGAGAGCGGGTACGCCCGCCGGTCACCGGAGCGGTAGACGTTGTCGAGGATCTGCGTCAGGTAGTCCGTGGAGTTCTTGTTCTCGTTGATCCGGGCGGACATCAGGCCCACGGCGACGCTGGAGGCCGTCGGCTCGACGTAGTAGCCGCTGCTGTTGAGCAGCTTGGCGACCGGGAAGCCGGTCTTGATCGCGTACGAGTACTCGACGTACGTGATCGCGCCCTCCGCCTGCGGCTGCCGGACGTAGCCGGAGACCCCCAGCGAGCCGGACTGCGCGGTGAACCCGGAGCCGGGGATGACCGGGTAGTACGACGTGAGACCGCAGGGCGTCGGTTTGCCCGCGCGCCGGCAGTAGTCGTTCCACAGGCCGCTCTGTTCCTTGGCCATCCAGGTGCTGAACTGCGCGGTGGTGCCGGAGCCGTCGGAGCGGACGACGGGGATGACCCGGCGGGCCGGGAGCGTCAGGCCGGGGTTGTCGGCCGCGACCTCGGGCGCGTTCCACATGGTGATCTTCCCGGTGAAGATCTTGGTGAGCACCGCGCCGGACAGCCGCAGGTTGGTGACCCGCTTGCCGCCGATCTTGAGGTTGTAACATGAACGAGGTGCCGCCCGCGACGATCGGCATGTACGCGTAGCCGCGCTTGGGCGGCGCGTCCTTCACGCCGAACTCGGTGAGCCCGTACGGGATCTCCGAGACGCCGAAGTCCGACACCCCGTTCTTGAACTGCTCGCGCCCGACGGACGAGCCGACCGCCGCGTAGTTCACCGTCATGCCGTACTGGGTGACGTTGCGCCGCCACTGGTCCAGCGCGTTGGAGCTCCAGGTCGAGCCCGCGCCGCTGATCTTGGTGTACGAGTCGGCCTGCGCGGCCGGCAGGTTCGAGGCGAGCAGCACGCAGAGCAGCGCGAGGAGCGCGGCGACGAGGCGGGCGCGGTTCATGGTTCCGGGTGCGGGTGTCACAGAGCACTCCTGGTCGAGGCGGATGCAGGTGAGCCGGTCGACTCTTCGGCCCGTGCGGCGGTCCGTTCCTGGAACCGGGCCGCGTCGCGGCGCGAGGCCAGCACGCGCCGGTGCTCCTGGCGGCGGGTCAGTTGGCCGGGGCCGCGACCGCCGATCACACGGGCGGCGATGAACAGCAGCAGGACGAGCGCCATCAGCACCGCGGCCGTGCCGAACCCGCGGGCGATCATGGTCGGCTCGGGGGACTTGATGAACTCGAACGTGGCCAGCGGCAGCGAGATCTGCGGCCCCGACAGCGGATCGGTGTTGGTGACGGCGGTGAACCCCGCGGTGAGCAGCACCGGCGAGGTCTCCCCGATGCCGCGCGCGGTACCGAGGATCACGGAGGTGGTGAGCCCCGACCTGGCGGTCGGCAGCACCACGTGCCACACCGTGCGCCAGCGCGAGGTGCCGAGCGCGTACGCGGCCTCGCGCAGCGGTCCCGGCACCAACCGGATGACGACGTCGGCGGCCCGGATGATGATCGGCAGCATCATCACGGACAGCGCGAGGGCGGCGGCCAGCCCCGAGCGGTCGAGGCCGAGGGTGAGGATCGCGGTCGCATAGATGAACAGGCCCGCCACGATGGACGGCAGGGCCGTCATCGCCTCCACGATGGTCCGCACGAACCGTGCGAACCGGCCCGGCACCTCGTTGAGGAAGACCGCGCACAGCAGCCCGGTCGGGACGGTGACCACCAGCGCGATCCCGATCTGCTCCAGTGTGCCGGTGATCGCGTGCAGGATGCCGCCCGCCGACAGCGGGTCCAGCGGCCCGGCCGACGCCATGTCCTTCGTGTAGAAGTTCAGGTGCGGCAGCGCCTTGCGGCCCTCCCACAGGGTGTAGACGACGACGAACGCGAGCGCGGCGAGCATCAGCAGGCCCAGGCTCTGGGCGAGGACCGCCGCCACCCGGTCGCGGACGGCGGGGCCGTCCTCGTCGAACGAGACCAGCAGCGCGTACAGCCCGAGGAAGAGCCCGTACGCGACGAGTGCGAAGCCGAGCCCGCCGCTGAACGGCAGCAGCCGGGTGAAGAGCAGCGCGGTGATGCTCAGCGACGCCGCCGCGGCGCCCAGCACCGCGTACACGTCGGTGGCCCGCAGCAGCGCGAGCCGCCGGCGGGGCTCACGCACGGCCTCGACCAATGTCGTGGCGGGGAGGGTGGTGCGCGGAACGAGCGGTGGACTGTCTCCGCGCGGTGGGGCGACGAGGGTCATCGGGCACTTCCTCAGGAGTCGCTGGCCGCGCCGGACCGGCTGCGGGCGACGATCGACGATGCGGCGAAGTTGACGACGAGGGTCATCAGGAAGAGCGCGAGGCCCGCGGCCATCAGCGCGGACATGCCGAACTCGCTGGCCTCGCCGTACCGCAGCGCGATCAGCGAGGAGACGGAGCTGGAACCGTTCTGCAGGATGTGCGGCTGCACGGCGAAGACCGGAGAGATGATCAGGTACACGCCGATGGTCTCGCCGAGCGCGCGGCCCAGGCCCAGCATCGTGCCGCCGATCATGCCGCCCTTGCCGAACGGCAGCACGACGCTGCGGATCATGCCCCAGCGCGTCGCCCCCAGTGCGTAGGCGCCCTCCCGCTCGCCGACCGGTGCCTGCGAGAAGACCTCGCGCATCACCGAACAGGCGATCGGCGCGACCATCAGCGCGACGACGATTCCCGCGACGAAGGTCGAGGACGTGTAGACGGTGGCGGTCGCGAGCGGGTCCGACGGATCGGCTCCGTCGACCTTGAACAGGGGGAACCAGCCGAAGTACCGGGCGATCCAGCGCGCGGTGCCCAGTACGTGGCCCTGCAGGAAGAACAGCCCCCACAGCCCGTAGACCACCGAGGGCACGGCGGCCATCAGGTCGACCAGGCTGATCAGCGTCTGCCGCAGCCGGGCCGGCGAGTACTCGCAGATGTAGAGCGCCGTGCCGATGGCGAGCGGTACGGCGAGGCAGATCGCGACGAGCGCGATGAGCACGGTGCCGGTGAGGACGGCCGCGATGCCGAAGTTCCCGGCATCGGGCTCCCACGCCTGGGTGGTGAGGAACGAGAAGCCGGCCTTCGACAGCGCCTGCCACGCCCGGTACAGCAGGAACCCGCCGACGAGCAGCATCACCGCCAGAACGAACCCGCCACCGCCCCGGGCCACCCCGCGGAAGACGCGGTCCGGCAGCCCGGGATCCGCGTACAGCCGCCTCGGTACGTCCTCGACGGCGGCTGCCGCGGGCGGTCGGTCATGCGCTTCCGTGGTCACATGGCTGACGTTCACGGGGTGCGGTGGACGGGCGCGCAAGCGGATGTGAACGAGGAGCCCCGTAGAAGCAACTTCCGTTCATTTACGCCCGGTTACACCACATCGACGCTGTCGGCGCCGATCTCGGTGAGCAGCACGCGGAAGCGGTCGTAGGCGGTCTGGCACGTCGAGTGTCGCTCGTAGGCCCGCGACGAGACGGCGACCGTCCGCCCGTCCATCCCGCGCAGCCGCCACACCCACCCGTTCCTGTCGGCGGCGTGCTGCACTCCCCCGGGCAGCCCCACCGACCCGGCACACAACCGCTCGAACGCCCGCAGGCACTCCCCGTAATCCGGGTAAGCGGTTGCGCCGACCGCGACCGTCCGCCCGTTCTGGGCGGTGAGCCGCCAGGAGTGAAACCCCTCGTCATCGATGTCTATCCGACAGCGCGCACCCACCCCGGCCGCGCCCCCCGTGTCCCCTGCTGCCATCCCCCACCCCTGCTGGCCGTCTCAAGGAAGGCTGCATATGCGGCAACATGCAGCACACGCAATGTAATGAGACGGTGCAGACAAAGGGCGTACTCACAGCGGCGCCACAGCATGCTTCACCCCGAAGTTGCCCCTCGTTCACACCCCCACGGCAAGCGCTCTCGGTGGCCGGCGTCCTGCGGTTTCAGCCCACCTCTACGAACGCGAATACCGCCTGCCGGTCCTGTGATGACGACCACCGGCCCGGCGGGCGTCAGCCGATGGCCAGGAGGACGGCCAGGACGATGGCGCCGGTGGCGATCGGGGCCAGGACCTCGTAGGCCCAGCGGACGGTGACCTCGCCCTGGGCGCCGGGGTTCGCGGCGTTTCGTTCGGCGAGGTCGCGGAGTTCGTCGACGGCCTGGTCGGACCAGGCGCGGACCGGGATGTCCGGGGCGTTGAGGGCGGTGGACTGGCGGGCGGTCGCGGTGGCCGCGCGGGCGGTCTGCCGGGCGACGCGCTTGCGGGCCCGCAGCGAGACCGGGATCGCCCAGAGCTGGTAGCGCTTGCCCCCCGCGATGACCTCCGTCGAGTAGCCGGCCCGGAGGTGTTCCACCGCCGACCACGGCACCGTGATCGTCCGGAACGGGTTACGGATGCGGAGCCGTTCCTCGCCCGCGTAGACGGCGGGCCGGATCGTGAAGGCCGCCAGCAGGGGCAGCGCCGCCAGGAGTCCGGCGAGCGTCAGCCACGGGGTGCGTCCCGAGCCGCGGAGCACCGCGTCGCCGCCGAGCCACAGGGAGAGCGCGATCAGCAGCACTCCGGTGACGATGCCGGCCATCGACCGGTAGACGCGGTCGGCGTACGTGGGCCGGTCGGGCTGCGGGGTCGGCGTGGGGTCGTCGGAACTCGTCATAAGGCCCGATTCTGCCTGACGGGCACCGCGCGGCCGGTCGCGCCCAGGTTGCGTTACGGCATCGGAGGGGGTGGCGTCCGGGGTGGGGAGAGCCGGTCGGCGGCCCCCGATCGCTTGGGGCGCCTGCCCTGTGCGGCTTCCGGTCCCGCCCGCGCACGCCACCCCGTGTGGTGAAGCAATCAGCGGGAGGTGGTGACAGGTCGCTACGCGCGTAGATATGCTCATGTGGTGACCATGCCCACTGTTCCCGCTTTCGGCCCAGAAGCCGCGGCCCGGCTGGCGACGATGGCGGACGTGACCGCCTCGGACACCGCGCTCCGCCGCTTCCTCCACGGACTGCCCGGTGTCGATGCCGTCGGCCTCGAAGCCCGTGCCGCCATGCTCGGCACCCGCTCGATCAAGACGACGGCGAAGACCTACGCCATCGACCTGGCGATCTCCATGATCGACCTCACCACGCTCGAGGGCGCGGACACTCCCGGCAAGGTCCGGGCGCTGTGCGCCAAGGGCATCCATCCGGACCCCACCGATCGCACGGCCCCCAAGGTCGCCGCGATCTGCGTGTACCCGGACATGGTGAAGACCGCCAAGGAGGCGCTGCACGGATCCGGCATCAACGTCGCGTCCGTCGCCACCGCCTTCCCGGCCGGCCGCACCGCGCTGCCGGTGAAGCTCGCCGACACCGCCGACGCGGTGGCCGCCGGCGCGGACGAGATCGACATGGTCATCGACCGCGGCGCCTTCCTCTCCGGCCGCTACATGTCGGTCTTCGAGGAGATCCGCGCGATCAAGGAAGCCTGCCGGAGGCCGGACGGAAGCGCCGCCCACCTCAAGGTGATCTTCGAGAACGGCGAGCTGGCGACGTACGACAACATCCGCCGCTGCTCCTGGCTCGCGATGCTCGCCGGCGCCGACTTCATCAAGACCTCGACGGGCAAGGTCGCCGTCAACGCGACCCCGCCGAACACGCTGCTGATGTTGGAGGCCGTGCGCGACTTCCGCGACGCGGTGGGTGTGCAGGTCGGTGTGAAGCCGGCCGGCGGCATCCGCACCACCAAGGACGCCGTCAAGTACCTGGTGATGGTCAACGAGACGCTCGGCGACGAGTGGCTGTCCCCGCACTGGTTCCGGTTCGGCGCCTCCAGCCTGCTCAACGATCTGCTGATGCAGCGCCAGAAGCTCAGCACCGGGCGATACTCCGGTCCCGACTACGTGACGGTGGACTGACCGACATGGCATTTGAATACGCACCCGCACCCGAGTCCCGCGCGGTCGTCGACATCGCGCCGTCGTACGGGCTCTTCATCGACGGCGAGTTCAGCGAGTCCGCCGACGGCAAGGTCTTCAAGACCGTCTCGCCCTCCTCCGAGGAGGTCCTCTCCGAGGTCGCCCAGGCCGGGGCCGAGGACGTGGACCGGGCGGTGAAGGCCGCCCGCAGGGCGTTCGCGAAGTGGTCCGCGCTGCCGGGCTCCGAGCGCGCCAAGTACCTGTTCCGGATCGCCCGCATCATCCAGGAGCGCTCCCGCGAGCTGGCCGTGCTGGAGTCGCTGGACAACGGCAAGCCGATCCGCGAGACCCGCGACGCCGACCTGCCGCTGGTCGCCGCGCACTTCTTCTACTACGCGGGCTGGGCCGACAAGCTCAGCCACGCCGGCTATGGTGCGAGCCCGCGCCCGCTGGGCGTGGCCGGCCAGGTCATCCCGTGGAACTTCCCGCTGATGATGCTCGCGTGGAAGATCGCCCCGGCGCTCGCCACGGGCAACACGGTGGTGCTCAAGCCCGCCGAGACGACTCCGCTCAGCGCCCTGTTCTTCGCGGACATCTGCCGCCAGGCCGGGCTGCCCAAGGGCGTCGTCAACATCATCACGGGCGACGGCGCCACCGGCGCGGCGCTGGTGGAGCACCCCGACGTCAACAAGGTCGCCTTCACCGGTTCCACGGAGGTCGGCAAGGCCATCGCGCGCTCCATCGCCGGCACGGACAAGAAGGTCACGCTGGAGCTGGGCGGCAAGGCCGCCAACATCGTCTTCGACGACGCGCCCGTCGACCAGGCCGTCGAGGGCATCGTCAACGGCATCTTCTTCAACCAGGGGCACGTCTGCTGCGCCGGCTCCCGCCTCCTGGTCCAGGAGTCGGTGGCGGAGGAGGTGCTGGACGCGCTCAAGCGCCGTATGCAGACCCTGCGCGTCGGCGACCCGCTCGACAAGAACACCGACGTCGGCGCCATCAACTCCGCCGAGCAGCTGGCCCGCATCACCGAGCTCGCCGAGGCCGGCGAGGCCGAGGGCGCCGACCGCTGGGCCCCGTCCTGCGACCTGCCGTCCGCCGGCTACTGGTTCCGTCCGACGCTCTTCACGAACGTGACCCAGGCGCACCGGATCGCCCGCGAGGAGATCTTCGGGCCGGTGCTGTCCGTCCTGACGTTCCGCACCCCCGCCGAAGCCGTCGAGAAGGCCAACAACACGCAGTACGGCCTGTCGGCCGGCATCTGGACGGAGAAGGGCTCGCGCATCCTGTGGATGGCGAACCAGCTCCGCGCGGGCGTCGTCTGGGCCAACACGTTCAACAAGTTCGACCCGACCTCGCCCTTCGGCGGCTACAAGGAGTCGGGCTTCGGCCGCGAAGGCGGCCGTCACGGCCTGGAGGCGTACCTCGATGTCTGAGAAGTCCGAGAAGTCTGAGAAGACTGAGAAGACTGAGAAGAACGAGAAGCTCGGCAGGGTCGAGAAGTCCGAGCGGCTCAGCGTCTTCAAGACGTACAAGCTGTACGTCGGGGGCAAGTTCCCCCGCAGCGAGAGCGGGCGGGTGTACGAGGTGACCGACTCCAAGGGCGACTGGCTCGCCAACGCGCCGCTGTCGTCCCGCAAGGACGCGCGGGACGCGGTCGTGGCCGCCCGCAAGGCGTTCGGCGGCTGGTCGGGCGCGACCGCGTACAACCGGGGCCAGGTGCTCTACCGCGTCGCCGAGATGCTGGAAGGGCGCCGCGAGCAGTTCGTCGCGGAGGTCGCCGCCGGCGAGGGCGTCTCGAAGGTCAAGGCCGCGGCGCAGGTGGGCGCGGCCGTGGACCGCTGGGTCTGGTACGCGGGCTGGACCGACAAGATCGGCCAGATCGTCGGCGGGGCCAACCCCGTCGCCGGGCCGTTCTTCAACCTCTCCACCCCCGAGCCGACCGGCGTCGTGGTCGTCCTCGCCCCCCAGGCGTCGTCGTTCCTCGGCCTGGTCTCGGTGATCGCCCCGGCGATCGCGACCGGCAACACGGTGATCGTCGTGGCGAGCGAGAAGTCGCCGCTGCCCGCGCTGTCGCTGGGCGAGGTGCTCGCCACCTCGGACCTGCCCGGCGGAGTCGTCAACATCCTGTCCGGGCGGACGGCGGAGATCTCCCCGTCGCTCGCCTCCCACCAGGACGTCAACGCGATCGACCTGACGGGCGCGGACGGCGCGCTGGCGAAGGAGCTGCAGATCGCCGCGGCCGACAACCTCAAGCGCGTCCTGCGCCCGCGCGGCGCGAAGGACGGCGACTGGTCGGGCGACCCGGGCACCGACCGCATGACGGCGTTCCTGGAGACGAAGACCGTCTGGCATCCGATCGGCGTGTGAGCAGCCCTCACACGTCATGTGTGAGCAAGGTCTCCGCCCACCGGCACCCCTCGCGGGGCAGTCTTGACCCGCGGGGGGTGTTGCGTTTGAGGTACCCGTTCACCCGTACTGTCGGAGGATCCCTGTGTGGGACGGCTTCACCGGGGTTCTTCCCTACGTCGCCATCAGCGCGTTCCTGTGCTTCCTGGTGCCGTCCGTCCCGGTGTGGCTCGGGCGGCGCAAGGCCCGCGCGGTCGCCGCGGGCCGGGCGATACGGATCCGCGGCCGGCTCCGCGTCGACGCACCCGCGCGCCGGCCCGCCGACGGATCTCCGTACGACCCCGCTGAAGAGGCCCCGTACGAGCCCCCGCCCAGCACCTCCGAGCGCGGCGAGCTGGTGGCACTGCCCGGTGGGCCGTTGTACTTCCTCTCGTCGGAGGGCCCGGTGCTGGAGCTGCCGCCCGGCGGCACCTTCGAGCGCACCCTGTACGCCCGCGCCGGGTCCGCGCCCGGCTCCGGCCGCCGGATCGTGCGGACCGCGCTCGTCCACCGGACGCCGTCGGGCGGCAGCCTGCGCGTGGAGACCGCCCGGGGGGACAGCCACGCCCTGCGGGCCGCCCTGGAGGCGCCCGCGTCCGGCGGGCCGGCCCCGCGCGCTCTGCCGGCCCGCCTGCCGGTCTGGTGCGCCGTCCTGGCCGTCCTGGCGCTGCTCGGCGCCGTGCCGGTGGCCTCGATCGCCGTGTTCGGTGAGCGCGTCACCGCCCATGTCACGTCGAACACCGGAGACGACTACTGCGGTGTCGGCTGGACCGACCCCTGGGACGGCTCCCGCCGGGACGCCGAGGTCGACTGCATCCGGGCGGACGACCGGCAGTACCGGCGTGGTGACTCCCTCGATGTCATCGCCCTGCCCCGGCCGCTGCGCGGCAACGCCTTCGACACCGACAGCCTCCCGATCCTCGGCGGCCTCTACGCCGCAGGACTGCTGGTGAGCGCGGTGGGCTTCGCCCTCGGGCAGCTGCGGTGGAGCCGCCACTGGCGGCCCTCGGAAGCGGTCCCCGCCGCCGTCACGACGCCGGAGCGGCCCGAGCCGCCGCCCGGCGACCCGGTGCTGTCGCTGGCCCGGCCCCTCGACCGGCTGCTGGCCCGGCGGCTCCATCTGCCGCCGGACTTCCACGACTCGCCCTGGTGGCGGGTTTCCGTCCTACGGAAACTGGCCCTCCGCGACGGCGTCTCGTTCGGTGGCCTGACGCTCCTCGGCCTGGCTCTGGTGCTCCTGCGCGACCTGTGGATCCATGACGGCGACGCCACCGTCTGGATCGCGCTGATGTCCCTCACCGCGCTCGGAGCCGCCGCACGGGTCGTGCACCGCGCGGTCGACGCCACCCGCGTCGTCCGCACCCTGCTGCGCGCGGTCCGCTCCGGCGACCCCCAGGAGCTCCGCTACGCGCTGCTGTACATCGCGGAGGCCGCCGACACCAGCTGCCTGTGCCCCGACAACTCCGAGACCCGGCACGTCGAAGTGGCCGTCGCGAAGGCCTCGATAGGCATCGCGATCCCGGTCGCGGCCGTGCCGAGGGCCAGGACCGGAACGGCGGACGCGGACGCGGGTTCCTCAGCCGGGCAGGAGCTCGGACACCTGGCCCAGGAGCGGCAGCTCTGACAGCGAGTCCCCGTCGGCGAGCGGCCCGGTCAGGGCGCCCGTCGACACCGGCTTGAAGTCCGCCACCTGCGGCGTGACGACGTTGTCCAGCGGGTCCGTGCCGGTGTGCGCCAGCGGGTTGAGCGCCAGATGCTTGATGGGCCCGAGCGCCGCGCCCAGGGCCGAATGGGTGCCCAGCGTCGTTCCGAGGGCCGAATCGGCCCCGAGGGCGGCGTCGGTGAGGGCCGGCGCCGCCGTGCTCGCCGAGGCCGAGCCGCTCGCCACAAGGGCGGCGGCCGCCGTGACGGTGACGGTGGCCGCGACGCGCAGCAAGGAGTTCCGCTTCGGACGGGCGTGGTGCGACATGGCCACCTGCTTGGCATAGGGAGTGCGGAGATCGGGTGGGAACGCGGCGCGGAGACGCGCCCGACGGGACACTTCACGGCGCGACACCGCGAAGGTCACCACTCGGCCACCCAACGTAGTCGGACGCGCACAGACCGTCCAAATCCGCGACCGGTGGGTCACCCGCACGGCGTAATGCCGCACACTGGTGTCTCGTGAGTTCCTCTCTGCCCGGCACCCTCCCCGCCGCCCGCGTGATCCTGCTGACCGGGCCCTCCGGGTCCGGCAAGTCGTCCCTGGCCGCCCGCACCGGTCTGCCCGTGCTGCACCTCGACGACTTCTACAAAGAGCACGACGACCCGACCCTCCCCCAGCTGCCGCACGGCGCCGGCACGGACTGGGACTCGGCGCTGTCCTGGGACGCGGACGCGGCGGTCGCCGCGATCGGCACGCTGTGCGCCACCGGGAGCGCCTCGGTACCCGAGTACGACATCGCGTCCAGCTCCATCACCGGCGAGATCCATGTCGAGCTGACCGGTTCCCCCGTCTTCGTCGCCGAGGGGATCTTCGCGGCGGACATCACCGACCGGTGCCGCGATCTGGGGTTGCTGGCGGACACCCTGTGCCTGCGCGGGCGACCGGCCGTCACGGCCTGGCGGCGGTTCCGGCGCGATCTGGCCGAGGGCCGCAAGTCGGTGACGGTCCTGGTGCGCAGGGGCTGGCGGCTGATGCGCGGCGAGCGGGCGATCGTCGCCCGGCAGACGGCGCTGGGCGCCTACCCGTGCGGCCAGGACGAGGCGCTGCGCCGGATCACCGCGCTGCCACGGCGGCCTTCCGCTCCGCGGCGGTCGGACCGACCGGCCGACATACCCGTGGACGCGTAACCGAACGAACCGAACGAACCGTACGGAGGCCGGCGGCCCCGCGGCCCGCACACGTCGCACCACCGAAACGCACGGCGGGCCCCGGCCCCACGTACGAACCCGTACGCAAGCCCGTACGCAAGCCCACACACAAAGGTGCGGGGCCAGGCAGTCCCCCCGGACTGTCCGACCCCGCACCCACCGCGCTCCCCCGACCGCGGTATTCCCCCGTACCCCCCGGTTTTCCCCCGTTCCCCGTTCCCCCGTGCCCCCCCAACCGGTCCCCCGACCGGCGTTCTGTGGACGGTCCGGATCGTCAGGCCACCAGCTCGCCGAACGACTCCTCCTCGTCGCGGCCGAAGCTGAGCGCCTCGTCCTCGCGCATCCGGCGCAGCGAGCGCCAGATGCTGCTCTTGACCGTGCCGACGCTGATGCCGAGGATGTCGGCGATCTCCGGGTCGGTGCGGCCCTCGTAGTAGCGGAGCACCAGCATGGTGCGCTGGGTCTCGGGAACCTTGGCCAGCGCCTGCCACAGCACGGCGCGCAGTTCGGTGCCGCCCATCGCGTCCGACTCGCCGACCGTCTCCGGCAGTTCCTCGGTCGGGTACTCGTTGAGCTTGCGGCGGCGCCAGGCGCTGATGTGCAGGTTGGTCATGGTGCGGCGCAGGTAGCCGCCGACGGCCGCCTTGTCGCTGATCCGGTCCCAGGCGCGGTAGGTGGAGAACAGCGCGCTCTGCAGCAGGTCCTCAGCCTCGTAGCGGTCACCGGTCAGGTGGTAGGCGGTGGCGTAGAGGGAGGCGCGGCGCTCCTTGACGTAGGCGGTGAACTCCGCCTCCGCCAGGCTGTCGTGGCGCGGTGCCGGAATCGTGGCCGTGACCGCGGCGGCCGGTGCGGCGCCGCCGTCGATCGCCGTCATGTACGGCGGACGGTTGCGGATCACCTGGCCGGTGCTCTGCGCCGTCTGCCGTCCGGTGCCGCGAGCGCACCCCCGTCCGCTCGCGGCACCGGACTTACCGTCGTTCCGGCCGGCGGTGTGCTGGCGCGGCTGAAGGACTGCGGTGGTGGTGCTGTGCAGTGCGTTCATGTCGCGCCCCCGTCGGTGGAACCGTCTTGGTGATATTCGGCGTCGGTCTCCGTGTGGATGCCTGCCGAGGTCCATAAGACTGCCGGGCCAGTTTCATGGCGCTGTCCGCCAAGTGTCACAGGCCCGTCACAGAGACTTCCGGCACGCGCAAGGTGGCGCCGGAGGGCGATCAGCGAGGTGAGATCCCCCCGTGCTCGTTACAAGGGCTTCCGGTAGGCCACAATGACCGGCGTGCCTTTCCTGTTGCTTATCGAGGATGACGACGCCATCCGTACCGGCCTCGAACTCGGCCTGTCCCGCCAGGGCCACCGTGTGGTCGCCGCTGCGACGGGCGAGGACGGCCTGAAACTGCTCAAGGAGCAGCGTCCCGACCTGATCGTGCTGGACGTGATGCTGCCGGGCATCGACGGCTTCGAGGTGTGCCGTCGCATCCGGCGGACCGACCAGCTGCCGATCATCCTGCTGACCGCCCGCAGCGACGACATCGACGTCGTGGTGGGACTGGAGTCGGGGGCCGACGACTACGTCATCAAGCCCGTCCAGCCCCGGGTGCTCGACGCCCGGATCCGCGCCGTGCTGCGCCGCGGTGAGCGCGACAGCACGGACTCCGCGGCCTTCGGCTCCATCGTGATCGACCGTTCGGCGATGACGGTGACGAAGGAGGGCGAGGATCTGCAGCTGACGCCGACCGAGCTGCGGCTGCTGCTGGAGCTGAGCCGCCGCCCCGGCCAGGCCCTGTCACGGCAGCAGTTGCTGCGGCTGGTGTGGGAGCACGACTACCTCGGGGACTCGCGGCTGGTCGACGCCTGTGTGCAGCGGCTGCGCGCGAAGATCGAGGACGTTCCGTCGTCACCGACCCTCATCCGTACGGTCCGTGGTGTCGGTTACCGCCTGGACACGCCGCAGTGACCGACCGGTTCTTCGGCTGGGCCTCCGGCATGCTGCGCTGGACCAGCCTGCGGCTGCGGCTGGTCGCGGTGTTCGCCGCGGTGGCGCTGACGGCCGCGGTGTCGGCGTCCGGGATCGCGTACTGGCTGAACCGTGACGCCGTGCTGACCCGTGCGCAGAACTCCGCGCTCAACGACTTCCGCGACTCGCTGCAGCGCAACGCCGCCTCGCTGCCGGTCAACCCGCCGTGCGAGGGGCTGAAGAACGCCGCCGACGAGATGGGCGGACCCGGCCAGTACGCGGTCCTGCTGATCGACAAGACCCCGGACAACGGGCCGTGCGCGGCACCGTCCGCCCGGGACGTCTTCACCCTGGACGACGTGCCGAAGGCGCTGCAGGACGCGGTGAACACGCGGCACAAGCAACAGGACAACAAGTACCACCTGCACTGGCTGCGGATCTCGCTGCACGGCACCCCGTACCTGGTGGCCGGCGCGAAGATCATGGACGACGGCCCGACCGGCTACATGCTCAAGTCGCTGGACGCCGAGCGCAAGGACCTCAACTCCCTCGCCTGGTCACTGGGGATCGCCACGATGCTCGCGCTGATCGGCTCCGCCCTGCTGGCCCAGGCCGCCGCCTCGACGGTGCTGCGGCCCGTCCAGCGGCTCGGCGTCGCGGCGCAGCAGCTCGGCGAGGGCCGGCTGGGCACCCGGCTGAAGGTATCGGGCACGGACGAACTCGCCGAGCTGTCCAGGACGTTCAACAAGGCGGCGGAGGCGCTGGAGACGCGGGTGGAGGAGCTGAGCGCACGGGAGGCGGCCAGCCGCCGCTTCGTCGCCGACATGTCGCACGAGCTGCGCACCCCGCTCACCGCGATCACCGCCGTGACGGAGGTGCTGGAGGACGAGGCCGACTCCCTCGACCCGATGATCGCGCCCGCCGTGCGCCTGGTGGTCAGCGAGACCCGCCGGCTCAACGAGCTGGTGGAGAACCTGATGGAGGTCACCCGCTTCGACGCGGGCACCGCCCGACTGCTGCTCGACGAGGTCGACGTGGCCGACATGGTGACCGCGTGCATGGACGCGCGGGCCTGGTTGGACTCCGTCGAGCTGGACGCGCCGCGCGGCGTCTTCGTCCGCCTCGACCCGCGCCGGCTCGACGTGATCATGGCGAACCTGATCGGGAACGCGCTCAAGCACGGCGGCTCCCCGGTCCGGGTCTCGATGCGGACCACCGACGACCAGCTGGTCATCACCGTCGCGGACAACGGCCCCGGCATTCCCGAGGACGTGCTGCCGCATGTCTTCGACCGGTTCTACAAGGCGGACGCCTCGCGCGCCCGTTCGGAGGGCAGCGGGCTCGGCCTGTCGATCGCGATGGAGAACGCGCACATCCACGACGGTGACATCACCGCCGCGAACGCCCCCGACGGCGGGGCCGTCTTCACCCTGTACCTGCCGGTGCGGCCCGCCGAGGCGCTGCCCGAGGGCGACGAGGACGGCGGCCGACCGTGACGACCCTGACATCCCTCCTGAGAACCGGCGCCCGCTCCTCGCGGGCCCGCACGCTCCGCACCGCCGCGCTGCTCGCGGCCCTCGTCACCGCCGCCACCTGCGGCTGCGGCATCCGCACGACCACCGTGCCGGTGGACGCGGGGCCCGCGCCCACCCGCGTGTCGTGCGCCGCGCCCAGTGCGGCCGTCCCGTCGGAGACGCCCGGCACCACCGTCGTGAAGGTGTACCTGGTGTGCAGCGCGCTCGCCGCGCAGGTCACACGGACCCTCACCGTCCCCGACGGCGCCTTGGCGCGCCCGGCGCCGGCGGACCGGCTGGTCGCCGCCCACGAGCTGCTGGGCCAGCTGCAGCGCCGGCCGTCCGCCGCGGAGGCGGAGGCCGGGTTCGCCACCGAGGTGCCGGGCAACCTGGACATCTCCGGTCCCCTGCGGGGTGATCCGAAGGACGCGCTGCGGCTGAGCCTGTCGCTGGACGAACTGCCGTCCTTCGCCCTGGCCCAGCTGGTGTGCACCTTCGAGGCGGCGCCCGGGGTGGGCACGGCGGACCACACGGTGCTGCTCGGCGGTCCGAACCCCGAGGACCACATCAAGCGCTACGGGTGCACGTCGGCGCTGCGCACCCGGCCGGAAGCGGCGGACACGGCGGGAACCGTCGTGAAGTGAATGGCGTCATTCCCCTCGTGCAGCCTGAAGCTCCGATCCTGAAGGCACGCGCGATGGGCCTGGCGCTCACCGCCGTGCATCTGACCTTCGTCGGATGGCTGATGCTGCGGCCGCACTACGTTCCCTGGGTCGCGGCGCCCAATCTGCGCCCGCTCGGCACCATCCGCGCCGACCTGGCCATGAGCCCCTTCGAGGCCGCCCGCCGACTCCTCGCGGGACTGGTGCTGCTCGCCCCGCTCGGCTTCCTGCTGCCGATGACGGGCGGGCGGATCCGCACCCCGGGGGTCGGGTCGTTCGCCCGGACGGTCTTCGCCGGACTGATGGTGTCGCTCTCCGTGGAGTTCCTGCAGACGGTGGTGCCGGGCCAGATCTTCGACATCGACGCGCTGCTGCTGAACACGGCCGGCGTCGCGCTGGCCTATCTGGCGGTCGTCCCGGCGGCCCGGCGTCTGCTGCGGCGGCGCGGGGCCGGCGCCCGCACCCGGCCAGGACCCCAGGCCCGGTCTCAGGGGTCGTCCCCGCGGACTACCAGGGTCGGGATCGCCCCGTAGAGCGACATTCGTCTCGGTACGTGCTCGTAGCGTGGAGACATCGGAACACCGGAACCCTCCGGCCGCCGACCTTCCCGAGGAGTACGAGATGAGCACCCTGGTCCTCCCCCAGCCACGGCTGGGAGGTGCGGCGTCCGCGGACCGGCCGGCGTCCGCGGAGAAGTCCGCTACCGCCGCTTGGTGACCGGCGCGCCCAGCTTCTTCAGCTGCGCGGTCACCACCGGCCGCGGGACGTCGTAGCTCTCGGCGAGGGTGAGGTTCCCGCCGTGGAAGACGCTGACGGTCTCGCCGGTGCGGATCACGACGAAGTCCTGCCGGGCGCCCTTGCCGCCCGCCGCGAAACCGAGGGCGAACCGCAGGTCCTCGTCACCCAGGGCGAGCGCGGGCCGGGTGGCGACCGCCACGGGCACCCCCGTTACGCCCTCGATGACCGGCCGGAACCCCGACGCGCACGCGTGCACCGCGGTACGCAGCGTCGCGATCCGCTGGTGCGCTCCGCCGCCGGCGTAGCGGCTGAGCGTGACGATCACGCTCGGGCCCGGACCCTTCTGCCCGGCCGGGATGAGCGTCCTGACCACCGTCTCCTTCGCCCCCGTCGGCGCGACGCCGGACAGCAGGTCGGCGAGCGGCTGGCACTGGCGCTTGTCGGAGGCCGTCCCCCCGCTCGCGACGGCGTTCGGATCGCCCGCCGTGACCGTGAAGCCCGCCGCGTCCCCCGGCACCAGAGCCGTCCGCTCCAGCGCGGTGCCCGCGGGCAGCGCCGCGGGCGTGCTCGCGGTCGGCCCGGTGGAGGCGCCCGCCTTGCCGCCGCCGGACGATCCGCCGCAGGCCGCGACCAGCAACAGGGGCGCGAGCAGCGCGAATGCGGCGGTTCTCCGAGGAATGTGCACGCGCGGAGCGTAGCAAGAGCGACGGGCCGTACCCCGCCGGGAAGGCAGGGTACGGCCCGTCGCCGCGTCTCGGTCGCGTGGGTGCGCGCCCGACGCGCGGGGTGCGCCGGGCGGGCCGGGTGCCTACGGTCAGCCGAGCAGGCCGCCGGGCAGTGCGTTGCTGGACACCGGGCCGGTCGGCAGACCCTTGGTGGGCAGGCCCTTGGTGGGCAGACCCTTGGTGGGCAGACCGCCGAGGAGGCCGCCGACCGGGTCCTTCTGGGCTTCCGGCAGCGTGGAGCCCTTGCCGGTGAGCAGGGTCTTGGTGGACTCGGTGGCCTGGCCGAGGCCGGGCAGGGTGTTGGCGACCGAGCCGACCGGCAGTTGGTCGAGCACGGAGCCCGCGGTACCGAGGGCGTCCACGGCCGGGAGGGAGGCGGCGGCCGAGGCGGAGCCTGCGGCAGCGGCGGCGAAGGCGACGCCGAGAGCGGCGGCGCCAAGAGTCTTCATGGTTCGGGTCGTCATGGCTCCGGAACGTAGTCATGACATCACGAAGGGTGCAAGCGGGGGAAACACGTGCGGGCGTGGCCGTAACCCGGGGGTCACGGCCACGCCCGCAGGCTTTTCGATCAGCCCCGCGCCGCGGCAGAACCGCTGGCCAGCGCCGGTGTGACGACGGCCTGCTGGAACAGCCACTCGGCCTTCAGCTCGGCGTATCCCGGCTTGATTACGTCATTGATCATCGCGAGACGTTCATCGAAAGGGATGAATGCTGATTTCATCGCATTGACCGTAAACCACTGCAGGTCATCGAGGGAGTACTCGAACGCCTCGACCAGGTGGTCGAATTCACGGCTCATGCTCGTGCCGCTCATCAACCGGTTGTCGGTGTTCACCGTGACCCGGAAGTGCAGCCGGCGCAGCAGCCCGATGGGGTGCTCGGCGTACGAGGGGGCCGCCGCCGTCTGCAGGTTGGACGTCGGGCACATCTCCAGCGGGATCCGCTTGTCGCGGACGTAGCTCGCGAGCGGGCCCAGCTTGACCGCACCGTCCTCGGCGACCTGGATGTCGTCGATGATGCGCACGCCGTGCCCGAGCCGGTCGGCGCCGCACCACTGCAGCGCCTGCCAGATCGAGGGCAGGCCGAATGCCTCGCCCGCGTGGATCGTGAAGTGGTTGTTCTCCCGCTTGAGGTACTCGAAGGCATCCAGGTGCCGGGTGGGCGGGAAGCCCGCCTCGGCACCCGCGATGTCGAAGCCGACGACGCCGAGCTCGCGGTAGCGGTTGGCGAGTTCGGCGATCTCCAGCGAGCGGGCCGCGTGCCGCATCGCGGTCAGCAGCGCGCCGACACGGATGCGGTTGCCGTCCTCACGTGCCCGGCGCTCGCCCTCGCGGAAGCCCTCGTTGACCGCTTCGACGACCTCTTCGAGGGTCAGTCCGGCTTCGAGGTGCTGCTCGGGGGCGTAGCGGATCTCCGCGTAGACGACACCGTCGGCCGCGAGGTCCTCGGCACACTCGGCGGCGACCCGCACCAGCGCCTCGCGGGTCTGCATGACCGCGCAGGTGTGGGCGAACGTCTCCAGGTACCGCTCCAGGGAGCCGGAGTCGGCGGCCTCGCGGAACCAGGTGCCGAGCTTGTCCGGATCGGACTCGGGCAGACCGGCGTAGCCGATGGCGCGGGCGAGGTCGACGATCGTGCCGGGGCGCAGCCCGCCGTCGAGGTGGTCGTGGAGGAGCACCTTGGGCGCGCGACGGATCTGGTCCGGGGTCGGGGTGCTCGTTTTCTGGCTCTGCATCCACGAACGATACCGCCTACGCGCGTAGATCACCTCTCGGGGCGGAATATTTTCCGCACGGACATGTAGTCCACACCCTTCCGTCTGCCATCGTTGGGCCATGGCTTCGCAAGCACTGACGGCGCGAGGTGCCCGGCTCGGCCGGCCGATCGCGCCGGGACTCGTTCCCGCCCCGCGGCGCGAGACCGGAGAGACGGTCCGCGCCGTCGCCCTCGTCCTTCCCGGCGGTGATCCCACCAGCACCCGGCGCCCCTCCTCCCTGGCCGCCGCCCTCGTGCGGCCGCTCGCCCGCCACCTCGTGCGGGAGGGCAGGCCCGACGGTCTCGCGGCCCACGTCGTCCACTACCGCTACCGCGGCTGGAACGGCGGCAACGCCCATCCGGCGGCGGACGCCGAATGGGCCGTCGGCGAGGTCGTCCGCCGCTACGGCGACGTCCCGGTCTGCCTCGTCGGCATGGACATGGGCGCCCGCGCGGCCCTGCACGCCGCGGGCCACCCGGCCGTCAACTCCGTCGTCGCGCTCTCCCCCTGGCTGCCGCCCGGGGAGGAACCCGATCCGGTGAAGCAGCTCATCGGGCGCAAGGTCCTCATGGCGCACGGCACCGACGACTTCGCCACCGATCCCGAACTCTCCTACCTCCTCGCGGAACGCGCGAAGAAGGTCAACCGCGACGTCTGCCGCTTCGAGGTCCACACCGACGGCCATAGCCTCCACCAGCACCGCGCCGAAATCTCCGCTCTGACCACCGACTTCGCCTTAGGCGCCCTGCTGGGCCGCCCCTTCGCCCGCCCGATCGCCGACGCACTGGCGGCTCCGCCGCCGCTGGGTCTGCGGATGCCGCTGGCGTCGGGGTTCGGACTGACGTCGCACCGCTGAACGCTGCGCGCTCGCGTTGGAGAGTGCAGGGCCCCCGGCGCCCGCACTTCTGTTCACCGCGGCAGCAACTGCCCCCGCCGTGACAGCAGGAACTTCTTGAACGCCGCCACCGGCGCCGTGTCCGGGTGCCCGTCCAGCCACGCCACCCCGATATAGCGGACCGCGCGTGGCGCCGAGACCGTCAGCTCCACCACCCCGGGCCGCGGTACCGCCGGCGGCGGGAGCAGGGCCACGCCCAGCCCCGCCGCGACCAGGCCGCGCAGCGTCTCCGCCTCCTCGCCCTCGAACGCCAGGCGCGGTACGAACCCCGCCTCGGCGCACAGGTCGTCGGTGATCCGCCGCAGTCCGTACCCCGGTTCGAGGGCGACGAACAGATCGCCCGCGGCCTCGTCGAGGCGGACCCGCTTACGGGTCGCGAGCCGGTGGTCGGCGGGGACCACCAGACTCAGCCGCTGCTCGTCGAGCCGCCGCACCACCAGGTCCGGGGCGTCGGGCGGCGGCGACGTCAGGCACAGGTCGAGTTCGCCGGCGCGCAGCCGCTCCAGCATCGCCTCGGCGTAGTTCTGGACGAGCTGGAACTGCACGCGCGGATAGTCCGCGCGGAAGTCCCGCAGCAGCGACGGGACCGTCTCGGACCCGAGCGTGTGCAGGAAGCCGAAGGCGACCTTGCCGGTGTGCGGGTCGGCGTCCACCCGTACCGCCTCGGCGGACCGCTCGACCTCGCCGAGCGCCCGCTCGGCCGACGCCAGGAAGGTGTGACCGGCGCGGGTCAGCCGGACGTTGCGACCCCGGCGGGCGAAGAGCGCGACCCCCAGGTCGTGCTCCAGCCGGACCATCGCCCGACTCAACGTCGACTGCGGCATACCGAGTTGCTGCGCGGCGCGGGTCACGTGCTCGTGCCGCGCCACGGCGGCGAACTGGGCGAGGCGGGGCGCCAGCACCGCGGCCCAGGACTCGCTGTCGAGGCCCGCCGGAGAGATGTCTTTTCCGTTGCGGGACGGTGACAGGCGCCCCGCTGAGCTGCGTTGATGCTCCACAGCATCAATTATGCACCGTCTGTGCATTGGACGCATAAATAGTGCGGGCCTAGATTCAGGGCATGCCTCCCGCCGATACGGAGGCGTCCGCCGCACCGCGCGCGGGCGCCTTCACTCCGTCGTCCCCCGACACCACCGCCGAGCACGCCCTCAAGCTGAGCCCCGGCAGCCCCGGCTACCGCCGCGCCAACTTCGCGCTCTTCGCCGCCGGACTGGCGACGTTCGCGCTCCTCTACTCCACGCAGGCGCTGCTCCCCGCGATCTCCGCCGACCTCGCGCTGACCCCGGCGCAGGCGAGCCTGACGGTCACCGCCACCACCGGCGCCCTCGCCATCGCGCTGCTGCCGGTGAGCGCGCTCAGCGAGAAGTACGGGCGCACGGCGGTCATGACCGCCTCCGTCTTCAGCGCCGTGCTGCTGGCGCTCGTGATCCCGTTCGCCCCGGACCTCACCACGCTCGTCGTTCTGCGCGCCATCCAGGGCGCGGCCCTGGCCGGGCTCCCCGCGACAGCCATGGCGTACCTCGCCGAGGAGATCCACCCCAAGGCGGTGGCCTCCGCGATCGGCCTGTACGTGGCCGGCAACAGCATCGGCGGCATGAGCTCGCGGGTGTTCTCCGGAGCGGTCTCGCAGGCGCTCGGCTGGCGCACGGCACTCTTCGTCGTCGGGCTCGTCGCACTGGCCTGCGCGGTCGCGTTCCGCCTGCTGGTGCCGGCGGCCCGGAACTTCCAGCCCGGGCCGGTCAACCCGCGCGCCCTGTGGCGCACCGTCACCGGCCATCTGTCCAACCCGCTGCTGCGGCGGCTCTACGTGATCGGCCTGCTCTTCATGGCCGTGTTCGGCGCGGTCTACACCGTGCTGGGGTATCGGCTGATGGCTTCCCCGTTCGGGCTCTCGCAGACGGCGGTGGGTCTGATCTTCCTGGTGTACCTGGTCGGGACGGCGGCATCGGCGGGTTCCGGCGTGCTGCTCGGCCGGGTCGGCCGGCGGGGTGCGCTCTACGTCGCGGTCGCCCTGGCGGGGAGCGGGCTGCTGCTGAGCCTTTCGTCGTCGCTGGTGCTGGTCCTGGCCGGACTCGTACTGATCACCGGTGGGTTCTTCACCGGCCACTCCGTGGCGTCGTCGGCGGTGAGCCGCACGGCGACGACGGGGCGTGCGCAGGCTTCGGCGCTGTACCTGACGGCGTACTACGTGGGCAACAGCGTCGGCGGAACTCTCGGCGCTTCCGCCTATCACTCCGTGGGGTGGGGCGGGACGGCGGCGTTCGGTGGTGCGGCGCTGGCGGGAGTGGCGGGGGTAACGCTTTACGCGACGCGCGTCGCCGCGCGGACAGTGCGGGCCGGTAGCGGGTCGGGCGCCGGGCCCTCCGGGGTGGGGCTTCGCAATCGACTGTCCACGGGCCTGGCGGCCCACAAATAGCTCGGCAGCATCGACGTGGCCGAGGCCCGGCCCCATGTGAACGTGCAGATGCTGCCGTTCCGCGCCGGCGCCCACCCGGGGATGAACGGGTCGTTCTTCGTCATCCAATTTCCGGAGCGGTTCGCACTCAAGCCGATGATCTACCTGGAAAACCTGGCGGACACGTGGGCCAAGCGCGGCGATAGTGCTGTGGAGCGGTACGGGAACGGCCGTCCGCGGCTCCAAGGACCCGCAGGGGCCCGCCCTGCTCTTCACCGCCGGCGCCTGGCGGTCGTTCGCGGCCGGCGGTCGGGGACGGCGAGTTCCCCGGGGTCTGAGCGGAGGGGGACGGGGGCGGAGGGGGTGTGTTTCGAAATGCTGCCCAGGTACTAGCTCTATACCTACTCTACCCGGCCAGGAGGTCAATAAACCCTCTGACCTGCGGCTTTGGCGATTTTTGGGTTGGATTGCCAAGGCCGCAGACGACTCGCGGCGGAGGGCGGTGGAGAGAGTTTGAGGTCTGGTGGTCTGTGGGGCGAGAGCATGACAGGGGGTCCGTAAGCTGTCGGCGAATGTGGGGCCGCAGGCTCCTCAGAACGCCTTTGGTCCCACTGGGCCCCCTGTCTTGCTCTCGGAGGGGCCCCACTGATCAGCAGACCTTAAAGTCTCGGAGCCGCCCGGTCTCCACGGGTCTGATCATCCGGTGAAGCAACCCGCAGCCGATCAACATGCGTCAGCCCCGACAGATGGCGATGCCTGGGCTGACGCGGCGTTGCTGGTGTCAGTCGATGGCGGGGAAGTCTCCGGCACGCACACCCGCGACGAACGCAGACCACGCGTCGGCAGCGAACAGCAGGGCGGGCCCATGGGGATCTTTCGAGTCGCGTACCGGAACGTCGGCGTAGCCGTCCGCGATTTCAACGCAGCTCCCTTGGTCCGAGCCGCTGTAGCTGGACTTCCGCCAACCGGTCAGCGTGGATGCCTTGGGGGCGATGTGCTCACTGTTCATCGTGTCCGAAGTCCTTCGCTGTCTGCCTCAAGAGGGCAAGTGACTCTTTGAGCGGCAACGCGTCGCCTAACGCAAGATCGTAGGCGCCCTGGAACCGTTCCACTAGCGCCGGACTGTCGTGGACCTTGCCCGTATGGAGCCCCTCAACGTAGGCGATCGGGGGTTGGTCTTCGAACCACATGAGCGTGACCATGCTTTGGAGCAGGGAATGCGCCCCAACGCCGAACGGGAACACGTGTACACGGATACGGGTGCTGTCCGCCAAGTCGACGAGGTGCATGAGCTGTTCCGCCATGACCGCTGGCCCGCCGATCGGACGCCTTAGCACCGCCTCATCCAACAGCGCCCAGACGATCGGCGTCACTGGGTCGGCAAGTATGTGCCCGCGTTTGAGGCGTGTGACAACGGCCCTGTCACGCGTTTCCTCGCTCATGGGAGGGAAGCCCGCTCGGAAAGCTGCGTGGGCGTACGCCTCCGTTTGGAGGATGCCCGGCACGTACGAGAGTGCGAACTCTCGGATCATCGATGCCTGTTGTTCGAGCTGCTTGGCGTTCTCGAAGTAGTCGGCGACAGGCGCGCCGTCCCCCGTGGGAAGGAAGCTGGATAAGACGTTTCCCGTGTTCAGGGCTCTGTCCAGTTGCCGCGCGTCCTCTTCCGACGGCCACCGCCGGCCAGCTTCGATGTGGGCGATGTGGCTACGAGTCATGGTCGCTGCGTTGGCAAGAACCTGTTGCGTCAGCCCGGCTTTCTCCCGCTGCTCCTTGAGCCATTCGCCGTAAGCCATCGCCATAGCTCAACGCTCCTTTGTGACCCGTTGGTTGTCACTCGGCTACCCCTGTTGAGCCTACGCACCGGAGGGCAACGCTGGCAGTACACACAGCGACGGCGGAAAAGCGAGGCAGTCCGATGGATGCGAGACAGCAGTCAGCCGACACCGATGTGAGGCGCATCGCGGAGAACGCGGCGGATGAGCTACGCGACGCGTTCGCCAAGATCGGGTTCCACGTGATGGTCACACCTGAGCCCCCAATCCACGGTCGAGCATTCGTATCCATTGCCCCACTCCGCCATGACGTGGTTGCCCGGCTGATTGACCGGCTCGGGGAGTGGGAGCGGTGAGCCCCCACAGGCCGCCGGGGGCCGCTGATGACATTCGCGTCGGCACCGTTGCGCGGGACACCACCCGACAGCAAGTCGGGCTCGTGACGGCCATTGAGGGGCGACGAGTCAGCTTGCGTGCTCTTGGCTCCGGCCGGTCCTGGGACACCGACAGGGCGACGCTGCGGCGCGTTACGGGACTCGAAGAAGCCAGCACGCGGATAGCCGTCGCCCACGATCAAGAGAGGTGGGGCAAATGAAATCCGGCGCACGGATGCCCGGCTTGCAGATTCCGACACTTGCCGGGCTGCCGCCAGTTGCACAGACGGGTGACGCGAACCTATGGCAGTCGGGCCGTTGCTGGCTTTGGTGCGGGCAGGAATCGACACGCGTCCTGTGGATCGGCGCTGCGACTGTCAGCGGTGCGACCGGCCATGTCTACGCCTGCGAATTCTGCATGCAGGTTCTCGCTGATCAGGTCTGGGATTCGCTCATGGTCGGCATGCCGGAAGAACCCGACTACGGGCAGGCCGCATTCGCTCCACGCGTCCCCCCACAAGCCCCGGCGAGCCCAGGACGGCACCGGAGACCTCATGGCCTGTAGCAGGCCCCTAAGCCCCTGCCCCCGGGCGGCAGGAAGGTCAACACGCCCGCCCGGGAGCGGGTCACCCCCCCAGAAGGAAGAGAGAGCGCACATGTGGGCAATCCAACCGAGCGCGTGAGTGTCATCGAACATCAACATCAAAGGGAGTCGTTATGAACTGTACGAACTGCGGAGCAACAGTGATCCAGGGGCCGGACGGCCGTTGGTCATGCAACTGTGGAGCTTCTGGAGGCATCGCTCCTTGCCCCCGTCCACTACTGCCGCTCCTCCCGGTTGCGGCACACTGAACCCATGACCGACGACGCCAGCCACGGAACTCACATGTCACCGACGATGCGGTGTGAGAAGTGCCTGCAACCGGTGATTGAGGGCCCGGACGGCGGTTACGTCTGCGGGCTGTGCTACCACGTCGTTGAGCCCTGGGGCTACGAGGAGCGCCGCAAGGCGGGCATTAAGGAGGCGGCCCAGGTGAGGCGCGAGAAGACCGAGGTACGGCGGCAGGCCAAGGAGCGCAAGATGAAGTCTGCCTAGCACTGCTCCCAGACGGCCCCGGTTGCGCCTCCCAGGCATGACCGGGGCCGTCTGTTGCCTGCCCTGAGCCGCATGACCGTTAGACATCAGCTCGGCACTCATCAGGATAAGTAGTTGACGCTCTCGACAGGGGGCGCGCATGCTCTTCACTCGTAAGGATGAGTCGCGACAGGTTGACAACCTGCCCTTCTCGTCTCGATCGCGTGAAGGGACAAGAGTTGATGTTGAACAAGAATCGCCTGCGGGCCGTGGTCATTGCCGCGTCGATGGTGGCGGCTGCCGTCCTCGGCGTGGGGTCGGCGAGCGCCCAGAGGGCTCCCGAACCGGGGTCGCCTGCACCCAGGACCGCCGCCGTGGCTACCTCCTCGTCATGGACGCAGTGGTCGACGGTGCGCGTGAACGGCCTCCGCCTGCGTTCCTACGGGGGCTTCGGGCCCAACGTTCGGGGTCACCTCTACCGGGGCGACCGGGTGGAGATCATCGGGAACGCGCGCGGGTCGTGGATGCACGTTCGGCTGACGCGTCGTAGCGCTGGTGGACTACGGGCGGGTACGACCGGTTGGGTTTGGAAGTACTACCTCAACGGTCCTGTCTGCCACTCGTACACGACGTGGCCGTGCAGCGCCTGGCGGTGACGTTGAGCCTGTGATCCTGCGGCCCCTCCCTCATTCAGGGGGAGGGGCCGCAGTGTTGCTGGCGGGACGGGTGGGGTGAGTTGTCGCGTTCCGTACACAACTGGCTGCGGTTTTGCTACTTTTGCTTTTGCAAAGGATTTCGCATATGCGTGCGAGGTCCTGTGAGGAGGTGTGTCCGGTGGAGGATGACGCATCACCGGATGTGTGCGGTCTGGTGTGGGTGCGCGAGGCGGGCTACATCAAGGCATGGGCGGACGCCAGGGACGCGGCTGAGGAAATGAACCTGGTGCTGGTCTCCCTGGGCGTAGGGGCGCGGGAGTTACGGGCGGTGGCCGCTACGGATCAAGCCGGATTCGGCCTGGTGCGGTTCAAAGGCTCACCTGGTGCCGTGCGCAAGTTGGCTTCCCTGTTGCGGAACTGCGATGACAGCCCGCCGATACCGGATGCATGGTGGTAGCGGTCGTGGCGGGTGGCGAGCTGGCGCAAGCGGCCGGCGCTGTGAGGCTTTGCGGTTGAAGCCTTACAGCGCCGTCCGCACCCGGCCGCACGGCTTGAACCCGTCTGTTGTGGCGAACGGTTGACGCGGGAGGGTGGAGGCATGCGGCGTAAGACGGTCGGCCAGCGATACCGAACCCGGTCGGGTGGCACGGTGTGCGTGGAAGAGGACAAGGATGGTCACCAGTGGGTGACGTGTTCCGGTTGTCGGCTCAACGCGTATGCCCCGGGCGTGAGTCCAGCGAAGTTCGCAGCACGCAAGCACGCGGATGCCTGCCTTCGATGATCCGAGCGACGATTGCCCCCGCTGGCTGTGGCTGGCGGGGGTTTCGCGCTGTCTGGGGTGCCCTGGTGTCCGGTGGGCGGCGGGCGCCCGGACGGGACCGGCCGCCAGGCCGCAGCCCGGACGGGGCGGCCTGGCCGCCCGGCGCGCCGCAGGCGCGCCCTTGAGTAAGTAGAGAAAATCTAGACCGATCAGCCTGCCCGCTTGGGCGGGGTCTTGTCGGCGGTGACGCGGAATGTGAGGCGGGCTTGTTCGGCGCTGACTTTGAGTTCTTCGAGGAGTAGCGGCCTGCCGTCCGTGCCGTGGGTGACGCGGTGGGTGATCAGGATCGGTGCGGATTCCGGCATGTTGAGGGTGGTTCGCTCGTCAGGGAACGGGCTGCGGGCCGTGACGGTCTCGGACCACTCAAGGACTTGTCCGGCGGCGGCGAAGAGTCCGTAAATCTCGGCGGGCGCGGTATTCGGTTCCTCTGCCAACGAAGGGAACCGTTCGGCTACATCGAACGGGATCACGGTGCGGTGGCTGGCTCGGGCGTGGGTGGTTGCTTCCACCAACAGCCTGTCAACGGCGAATGCGGCCTCCTCGTCGCGCTCCAGGAACGCAGCGGCAGCACCTATGGTCTCGGTGCGGGTCACCGTGGGGGGCTCGATCTCGGTGAACTGCTGTTGACCGGCCGTGAATGTTTTCCCGCTGCGGGTGATGGTGCGCTGAATGCTGGTGGTCGGTGCGGACGGTCGGCGAACAAAGGTTCCCTTGCCGTGTTGGCTCTCCACCAATCCCATGGTGCGCAGTTCAGCGACAGCCGCGCGGACGGTGGGGCGGGAGACCTTGTAGCGCTCCATCAACTGCGTCTCGCTGGGGAGTACGGTTCCCGGCGGGAAGTCGCCTGCGGCGATGGAGTCGGCGAGACGGTCCGCGAGCTGCCGATACATGGCGCTGGGGCGGATGATGTCACCCGGCATGGGTGCCTCCTCGTAGTGTCTGCTGCTCGGCCACAGTGTCAGTGGTGCGTGCTATAGGCGATGTCTGCCCAGCACTCGTCAGAATAAGTGCTTGCGCTCAACCGTCAAGTTGATCCACGCTTACAACTCATCAGGACAAGTCTTAAGCGAACAAGCTGACGGGCTCGTCAAGGTCGAGAAAGCGGGGGCAGTGCGCTCATGCAGAACATTCCGGTGGACACGGCACGGCTTGGAACGATCATGTGTGTCGTTCCTCCTGAGCCGAGGATCAACACCGAGACGGGACAGATCCGCACCGACCGCGACGGCAACACGATTTACGTCGTCGGAGTATCGGTGCGGCAGTTGGCCAATCGGCGGGCTGATGTGATCGAGATCGCCGTACCCGTCAAGCCGGTCGGCCTCGCTGAGGGGATGCGGGTAACGGTCGCCGACTTGATCGCGGTCGCCTGGGAGATCGACGGGCGCAAGGGAACGTCCTTTCGCGCTTCGGGGATCACCAGCGAATCGGCTACGGCCACGGTGAGTGGCGGGGCCGTGAAAGCCAAAACGGCCGGCGGGGAGAACTGATGGCCGGGGACTGGCCTGACCTGCGAGAACGGCTGACCAACCTGGGCGCCATCGCGGAAGTGGTGGAGGCTGCCCCGCTCGATCCTGATACGAGGCGCCTGACGCTCACACGCATCGCTAGGGACGCGACCGAGGCGGCAGAGCTGGCACTCGGCCTCGCCGCCCAAACATCGAACGGGGGTGACGACTGGTGGCACAAAGACGCACAGACGTGGTGACCGCGCTCATGCGGGATCTGCAAGTGCTGGCCGGGACGCAACGGCTGTTGGCGGTACTTGAGGACGTACCGACGCTTCGCTACCTGCTCTCGCTGACGGCCGTACATGCCGAGTCGGCGGCTCATGGGGCGCGTCTGGTGCTGCTGACGCTGGAGGAGCGTCCGGAGGAGAGGAACGGGGGTGGCGGGTGATGCCGTGGGAAATGTGGATCTGGGTGATCTCAGTAGCGCTGATCGTGGTCCTGCTGTCGCAGCGCTATTGGGAGGACCGGCTTCCCGGCTGGCTTGGGCGGCTTCGTGACGTGCCGTGGCGCTGGTATCTGGTCGGGTTCCCCTCAACGGTGGTGAGGATCCGGTGGACTTGGCGGAAGTTGTGCACCAATGCCGATCTGACGGTGACCAACCGGCCGCGTCAGGCGGTGGTCGGCGGTGACTTCCTGGTGAAAGCCACAGCACTTCGACCGATCCCGCCACGGTTGGGGCTGCCTCGGGCGACCGGGAACGGGCTGACGGTGCGGGTGCATCTGCATCCGGGACAGACTCCGGCGCCGTTCATGGCTGCGAGTGAGGCGCTGGCGCATGCCTGGCGGGTTCACTCGGCGCGGGTGGTCTCTCCGCGACGCGGTGAAGTGCTGATCACGGCTACGGCGCGTGATCCGCTGGCCGATGGCGCGGGCAGGCTTCCTGTCCGGCCGGTGCGGGTGCTCGCTGCGCTGGTGGGCCGGATCGAGAACGGCGCGGCCTGGGAGATCGACTTCCGGCAGGTGCCTCACTGGCTAGTGGTCGGCGCGACGCAATCGGGGAAGTCCACCCTGCTGGCTGCACTGGTTGGGCAACTGGCTCCACAGCCGGTGGCGGTGGTGGGTATCGACTGTAAGGGCGGCATGGAACTGTCGTTGTTCGAGGCTCGGCTGTCCGCGCTGGCGTGCAATCGCCGGGAGGCTTCGGGGCTGCTGGGTGGGCTCGTGATCGAGGCTGAACACCGCATGGCCGAATGCCGTGCGGCGGGGGTCCGATCCATTTGGGAGCTGGGCGAGGATGTCCGGCCGGTACCGATCGTGATCCTTGTCGACGAAATCGCTGAGCTGTACCTGACGGACGGCTCCCGTGACGCTCGGCAGGAGGCGGCCGAATGTTCTACTGCGCTCCTGCGGCTGGCTCAACTGGGTGCGGCGCTCGGTCTTCACCTGGTGGTGGCCGGTCAGCGCGTCGGCTCCGAGCTGGGGCCTGGCGTGACGGCACTGCGTGCGCAGCTCGGCGGGCGGATCTGTCACCGCGTGAACGATGAAGCAACCGCAGAGATGGCGCTCGGTGATCTGTCTCCGGATGCCGTGATGGTGGCCCAGTCGATCAGTGAGGACGAACAGGGCGTCGCCGTTACGACGATCGGTGGTCACTGGCTTCGGGCTCGCTCGACGCTCACCACGACCGATCAAGCACGTCGTACCGCCGTTCTGCACGCGAAGAACACCCCGGTCCTGCCGGGACTGGTTCACGCGATCGGCACGGGAGGGAGTTCGGCATGAGCGAACAAGCAGCGCTCCCGCTGGTCGTAGTGCTGGGGATCATCACGGTCCTGATGGTCCGCTCGCGTGAAGTCTCCTGGTGGCAGGCGACGTTGATCGGGCTGTTCGGCTTCTATCTGGCGCTGACCCCGGCGGTGTTCATGATCAGCGAACTCGTGACGTGGATCATCGCGCGTTTCTCGAACTGACCAACTGACAGGAGGGCGCCGCGATGTCCCGTCCGATCCGCTGCCGCCGTTGCTCCCGTATCCGCTACTACACCCGCGCTGGACGTCTGCGGCCCTGCCGCTGCCGTGGCACCCGGCTACGGGATCGGGGAGCGGGCTGAGCACCAATCCCACTCGGCGGGCCGGTCACTGATCGTGCCCGCCGGCCAGCACACACCGTGAAAACCGCAGGTCACAACGACAGGAGATCCCCATGCCATTCGCAACCCGCGCGCACTCGATCACTTCCCTGATGGCTGCGAACACAGAAAGGTCGCCCCCGGATGCGTCGTGCGGTCCTTGATGACCATGACGCCAGGCGTTCCGCGCTGCACCGTGCGGAGCGCCTGAGCGCTCTTACCGCCACAGAGCGGGACATGATCCGGCTGGTCAACGAGCCGGGATTCCAGCGGTGGATGGAACAGATTCACTTCGTCGGCGGGTGTGCCGCGCCGGTGTACCTCTCCGGTAGAACGACTACCCGCGATGCGGCCACGGGTGAGGTTCTGGGCTGCTACGACACCAGCAACGAGCCGGGTGGCCGCTTGGCCGTGCGGTGCCGCAACCGCCGGGAATCGCGCTGTGCTCCGTGTTCGCGTCTTCACTCCGGGGACACGTTCCACCTGGTGCGGGCCGGTCTGCTCGGCGGCAAAGGAACCTCGTCCCGCGTCGCCGATCATCCCCGGCTGTTCGTCACTCTGACCCCGCCTTCATTCGGCGCCGTACATCGCGCCTGCTCCGGCACCGATCGGTGTCACCCCCGGCGGAATGGCGGCCGTTGTGAGCATGGGCGCTCGCTGTGCTGTGGTCAGGCACACAGCGCGGACGCACCGGCTGTAGGGCAACCCCTTTGCCGGGACTGCTACGACTACTCGGCGCACTGCCTGTGGAACGCCCATACCGGAGAACTGTGGAACCGCACCACCATCACCATCCGGCGTCACCTCGCCACGGCGGCGGGAATCACTCAGTCCGAGCTGAATGACCACCTGCGGGTGAGCTTCGCAAAGGTCGCGGAGTACCAACGGCGCGGCGCGATCCACTTCCACGCTGTGATCCGCCTGGACGGCCCTAACGGCCCGAACGGCTCTCCGCCCGGCTGGGCAACCGTGGAACTGCTCGAAGACGTTGTGCGCACGGCCGCTGGCGCTGTGGCGGTGCACACGTCGTATGTGCCCGGCCTCGGGGAGCACGTCTTTCGCTGGGGAGTGCAACTCGATGTGCACCCGGTGCGCTCCTTCGGAGACGACTCGCCTGTCACCGATCAAGCGGTCGCGGCCTATGTGGCGAAGTACGTATCGAAGAGCGTCGGCGACTGCGGTGGCACTGATAGGCGGGTCACATCGCTGGATGACATCGCGCTGCTTCCGGTCGCTGCCCACCTGCGGACGCTCATGGCTACCTGCTGGCGCCTGGGCCACCTGCCGGGACTTGATCACCTGCGCCTGAGGGCATGGGCTCATACCTTCGGATGTCGGGGACACGTTCTGACGAAGTCCCGGCGGTACTCGACCACTTATGGCGCGTTGCGGGCTGCCCGCGCTGAGCACTTCGGGCTGCTGCCAGTCGATGACGGTACGACGGTCACCGAAGGGGGCTGGCGGTATGTCGGCTCCGGCCACACTTTGGCTGAGGCGGAGATCGCTGCTGGAGTTGCTGCGGACCTGGCAGAGCTGGCGGAGATCCGACGCGATTTGGTGAGGCATGGAGGACCACCGTATGACTGACGTCGTCGGTAGGTTCCTCTTCGTGTGCACGGTGAATGATCGACCTGTGGCGTTTAGCCGTTGGCGGGTAGCTACTGATTCCCCGGATACGGCAAAGGCTGTGTCTCTCTTGCTCGACGGTCAGCCGCGAGAGCGCGTAGCGCCGGACGGCAAGGGATGGGAAGTCGATACGTCGTCGAGTGTGAGGGTCGTGATCGAGGACACGAACGAGGACGGTGTCAGCTTCCGCCTGGCGGGAGCACACGGTCTCGGGGTCTTCTTCTACTCATCCGCCCCGTGGCGGCTTTCGGAAGTCATAGACGAAAGCACTATCCGCCTTCTCAGTACGGCGGGGCGGATACTTTGCGATCTGTCGATCGAGCCAGCGACCTTCACCACGCGCAACGGGAACATCGTGCAGTACTTGAAACCGTCGGTGGTCATACTTGGCGCGGGGAGTTGACCAAGATCATCAGGGCCCGGTCTCTGCTTGGACTGGTTGGCGCGGGTGGCCTGCTGTGGGGCGGCGGCCGGCGTCCGCTGCTTCGGCCCAAACTCCTAGGTCAGCCCGGTGCGGCCTGGCCGAAGCCGCGGAGGCCGGCGGCCTCCAGCCAGGTCCGTTCGCTTGTATGCGTGTGGGTGAGCTGGCTCGACTGGCGGCGCCTGGCGGGCGAACTTGCCTGCGGGAGCTGCCTGGGTGGGTGGGTGGGGCACGGCGCCCCGCCTTGATGGATCATGGATCCAAAGCGGGCCTGGCGGTGGACAACAAGGTGCCCCGTCGGAATCACATCCGGCGGGGCGTCGTCTCGTCTCTGGGTCGGTTACGCCGCTTGTGCGAACACATTCACTCCGGTGATCTGCGCGCGCTCTTCTGCGCCTCTGGGAAAGAGCTTCACGCGTACCTCGTAGTTGTTCAGCAACTCCCTACGGGCGGCGTCGTCTTGCGCGGCGTGCCACGCGTCGGCGATGGTCTGCCCCGTCGGCACGAGGTGCATACCTGGCGGGCGTTCGGGCAACGCCTTGAATTCCGCAATCTCGCGCCCCATTCGGGCGTACTCGGCGCGGTACCACTCCGCATCATCGGCGTCGTCATACAGCCCCGCCTTGCGGTCTTCGCGTAGGCGTAGACGGTCGGCCTTGAGATCGGCAATCCGCGCGCCATATCCGGTTCCCGCGTCGAACTCCCGCCGCATGACTTGACCGGATCCATACCTGGTGAGGAACCAATCTGTCACCTGGTTGTCCAGATCGTCTCCCTTCATGCGGGGCGCGGGCTTGCACGGAGGGGGCGGCGGAAAACCTCGCTGTCGCGCCTGGCACCCATACCTGTATCCGCCGTTACTGGAGCCAGCAACATAGATGCGGCTCCCACAGTTCCCGCACTGAGCCAGCCCAGACAGGAGACGGATCCCCTTAGGGGCTCGGGTGCGCGGAACGGTCTTCTTCGGCGCCAACTTTTCGATCAATTGGTCTCGTGTGGCGCGGCTCCAAAGCTCTGGCGCAAGCCGTACCGGGTGCCCATCTGTTCCGATCACCGGCCGATTGCCGTGGATGAGAAAGCCAAGTGACGCCTCGCTCGTGAGGATGTTCCGCACGGAATCCGGCGACCATGGGAAGCCCTGGCGCTCACGCCCGTACATCATCGCCCGATGATCACGAGGGGAGGGCACAGCAGCACGCGTGAGACGCGCGGCTTCGGTCGCACAGGTGATCGTGCCGGTTTCGTCCGTCAGGACCCGCTCAGCTACCTCGCGGATGATCTTCGCAGCTACCGGATCGATCTCGACGTGGTCGACCTTGCCGGTGGGGATCAGGCGTACGTACCTGTACCCGTAGCTGTTCAGCTGCTTCGGTTGGCCAGCTTTGCGAGCGCGCTCCGTTTCGTCGATGTTGCGCTTCTTGATCGCTCGATGTTCCATCTGCGCGCCTAGAGCCTTGAACGTCAGATCGATCTCTTGGTTCGGGTCGTCTAGATCCCATAGCCCGACATGATCAGCGGTGACCAGTACGCGTCCGGCCGCCTTGTTACTGTCCGCAGTGTTCAGTACATCTCGCACGTTGCGGCCGATGCGGTCGACAGACGCGCCCGCGATGCCGTCGTACGGGCCCATTTCGCCCCGTAGCCACGGACCGAATCCCGGGCGGGTCATCGGGTCGGTGGCGCCCGATACCTCCATGTCGTCCGCCCAAGCGATGACGTGGCCACCGACGGCCGCAACCGCGCTCAGGACCTGCTCTTTCTGCCTCGTGGGAGATGACGTTGCATCCGTCTTCCGCGACAGCCTGCGCACGCCAACCATGCACCGACCACATCCGTCATAGTTGCTTGTCGCCATGTCACTCATGGTCCTAGCCGCCCGTCTCGCACGCGAGTGCGTTTACGGCTAGTACCTCCCGAGCTATTTGTGGGCCCCCAGGGCCCGTAAATAGTCGATTTCGAAACACACCCCCGGAGTCACCGGGCCCCGGCCCGCACCCGCACCCGCACCCGCACCCGCACCCGCACCCGCACCCGCACCCGCACCCGCACCCGCCAACTCACCGCACCATTAAGCGATCCGGTCCAGAACAATCGGCTTCGGTTCGAACTTCGCGCCCGGCGCCCCCACCAGCACCGCGCCGTCCAGCGCGTTGAGCGCATACGCGAACTTCTCCGGTGTGTCCGTGTGCAGCGTCATCAGCGGCTGCCCCGCCACGACGGAGTCGCCCGGCTTCGCGTGCAGCTCCACGCCCGCGCCGAGCTGCACCACGTCCTCCTTGCGCGCGCGGCCCGCGCCCAGGCGCCAGGCGGCGATGCCGACGGCGTACGCGTCGAGGACCTCCAGGACGCCGCTCGTCGAGGCGTTCACGACGTGCTGTTCCCGCGCCACCGGCAACGCGGCGTCGGGGTCGCCGCCCTGGGCGGCGATCATGCGGCGCCAGACGTCCATCGCGGAGCCGTCGGCCAACGCCTTCGCGGGGTCGGCGTCGCGCAGACCCGCCGCGTCGAGCATCTCGCGGGCCAGCGCCAGCGTGAGCTCGACGACGTCGGCAGGGCCACCGCCCGCCAGCACCTCGACGGACTCCCGCACCTCCAGCGCGTTACCGGCCGTCAGGCCGAGCGGCGTGGACATGTCCGTCAACAGAGCCACGGTCCGGACCCCGTGGTCCGTGCCGAGGCCGACCATCGTGGAGGCCAGCTCGCGGGCGTCCTCAAGGGTCTTCATGAAGGCGCCGGTGCCGACCTTCACGTCGAGGACGAGCGACCCCGTGCCCTCGGCGATCTTCTTCGACATGATCGAGGAGGCGATCAGCGGGATCGCCTCCACGGTGCCGGTGACGTCGCGCAGCGCGTACAGCTTCTTGTCCGCGGGGGCGAGGCCGTCACCCGCGGCGCAGATGACGGCGCCGGTGCCGCGCAGCACGTCGAGCATCTCGGCGTTGGAGAGCGCGGCGCGCCAGCCCGGGATGGACTCCAGCTTGTCGAGGGTGCCGCCGGTGTGGCCGAGGCCGCGCCCGGAGAGCTGCGGCACGGCCGCGCCGCAGGCCCCGCCACGAGCGGGGCCAGCGGCAGCGTGATCTTGTCGCCGACGCCGCCGGTGGAGTGCTTGTCGGAGGTGGGGCGCGGGAGGGAGGAGAAGTCCATCCGCTCGCCCGAGTTGATCATCGCGGCGGTCCAGCGGGCGATCTCGGCGCGGTCCATGCCGTTGAGCAGGATCGCCATGGCGAGCGCGGACATCTGCTCGTCGGCCACGGCACCGCGGGTGTACGCGTCGATGACCCAGTCGATCTGCTCGTCGCTGAGGCGGCCGCGGTCGCGCTTGGTGCGGATGACGGAAATGACGTCCATAACAACTATTCCTTAGCGGTTCAGGTCTTCGGGGCCGAAGGCGTCCGGCAGGACTTCGCTCATGGGGACGACACCGCGCGCCGTGTCCACGAGGAGGTCAGGGCCGCCGTTCTCCCACAACAGCTGGCGGCACCGCCCGCACGGCATCAGCAGGTTGCCGCGCAGGTCCACACAGGTGAAGGCGGTGAGCTTGCCGCCGCCCGAGGCGTGCAGCGCGGAGATCAGGCCGCACTCGGCGCAGAGCGCGACGCCGTAGGCGGCGTTCTCGACGTTGCAGCCGACGACGACCCGGCCGTCGTCGACGAGGGCGGCCGCGCCGACCGGGAACTTGGAGTACGGGGCGTACGCCCGGGACATGATGTCCCGGGCGTGCTTCCGCAGGCTCTCCCAGTCGACGGAGTCGACAGAATCCGAGCCGGCACCGGCTCCATCGAACCCCTCGGGAGGTGAATTCGTCACTTGCCCTGGCCCTTCCGGTACGGCTGGCCGTCGGCCTTCGGCATCCGCAGTCGCTGGGAGGCGAGCGCGAGCACCAGCAGGGTGACGATGTACGGCGTGGCCCCGACGAGCTGGTCGGGCACGGTGTCGGTCAGCGCGTACCAGACCACCAGCAGCACGGCGACGGCCGCGCCGATCACCGCCGGCACGTACTTCTTCTGGTAGAGCCGCCAGGCGGCCAGCGCGATCAGGCCGACGGCGAGCGCCAGCAGCAGCGCGTGCACGGTCTCGCCGCCGTTGCGCAGCTGCAGGCTGTCGGAGTAACCGAACAGGCCCGCGCCCATGGCGAGGCCGCCGGGCCGCCAGTTGCCGAAGATCATGGCGGCGAGGCCGATGTAGCCGCGGCCGCCGGTCTGGCCCTCGTTGTAGATGTGCGAGGGGACGATGGCGAGGAAGGCGCCGCCGAGGCCGGCGAGGCCGCCGGAGGCGATCACCGCCAGGTACTTGTACTTGTAGACGTTGACACCCAGCGACTCGGCGGCGATCGGGTTCTCACCGCAGGAGCGCAGCCGCAGGCCGAACGCGGTCCGCCACAGGACGAAGAACGTGCCGACGAAGAGCAGCACGGCCAGGATGGTCAGCGACGACAGGTCGGTGACCAGGCCTCCGATGATCCCGGCGAGGTCCGAGACCAGGAACCAGTGGTGGCCTTCGAGGGTGTGCAGCCAGTCGGAGAGGCCGGGGACGGTGAACGACTTGATGTCGTCCATCGGCGGCGACTGCTTGGGGCTGCCGCCCTTCTCCGCCGCCTCGCCCATGCTGAACCAGATCTTGGCGAGGTACTGCGTGGCGCCCAGCGCCAGGATGTTGATCGCCACACCGGAGACGATGTGGTCGACGCCGAAGGTCACGGTGACGACGGCGTGGATCAGACCGCCGAGCGCGCCGCCGAGGATGCCGGCGACGACCGCGAGCCACGGGTTGGTCTGCCAGCCCGCCCATGCCCCGAAGAACATGCCGAGCATCATCATGCCCTCGAGGCCGATGTTGACCACGCCGGCCCGCTCCGACCACAGGCCGCCGAGCCCGGCGAGGCCGATCGGCACGGCCATGGTCAGGGCGCCGGAGATCTGTCCGGACGACGTCATGTCGTTGGCGCCGGTGATAGCGCGGACCGCGGAGATGAGGATCAGCGCACCCGCGACGATCAACAGCACACGGGAGACGGTGAGCTTGGCGCGGATCTTCGCCGCGGGGCTCTTGGCGGTCTTGCCGGGGGTAGCCGTGGCGCTCACGCTGCCACCTCCTGCTGGGCGTTGCGGGCCTGGGCGGCGAGTTCTTCGCCGACCTTCTGTTGCTGGCGCCTGATTCCGTAGCGGCGGACGACCTCGTAGGCGACGACGACGCAGAGCACGATGATGCCCTGCATGACGCCGACGATCTCCTTGTCGTAGTCCTCGAACTCCAGCTTGCTGGAGGCGATTTCCAACCAGCCCCACAGCAGCGCGGCCAGCGCGATGCCGATCGGGTGGTTGCGGCCGAGCAGCGCCACGGCGATGCCCGTGAAGCCGATGCCGGCCGGGAACTCGGTGCTGTACTGGTGCGCGTCGTTGAGCAGCACCGGCATGCCGACCAGGCCGGCGATGCCGCCCGACAGCAGCATGCTGGTGATGACCATGCGCTTGACGTCGACGCCGCTCGCCTCGGCCGCGGACTCCGAGCGGCCGACCGTCTGCAGGTCGAAGCCGAACCGGGTGCGCGACAGGCCGAACCAGTAGAGGACACCGATCAGGGCGGCGACGACGATGAAGCCCCAGATCGTGCCGTCCGTGCCCATGTCGAACCCGAAGAAGTGCCCCGAGGAGGGCAGTTCCTTGGTGGAGACCGAGTTCGTGTCCGCGTGCAGCTGGGCGAGCCGGCCGGGGATCATGAAGTAACCGATCACCGCCGTGGCGATGGCGTTCAGCATGATCGTGGTGATGACCTCGCTGACGCCCCGGGTCACCTTCAGCAGACCCGCGATTCCCGCCCACATCGCGCCGACGAGCACCGCGGTGAGGATGATCAGCGGGATCTGGACGATGGCGGGCAGGTTCACCGCGCCGCCGACGACGGCCGCGAAGAAGGCCGCGAGGCGGTACTGGCCGTCGACGCCGATGTTGAACAGGTTCATCCGGAAGCCGATGGCCACCGCGATGCCGGCGAGGTAGTACGGCGTCGCCTTGTTGAGGATGAAGACCTGGCTGTCGCTCGTCAGGCCCTTGTCGAACATCACGTTGAACGCGTGGAACGGTTCCTTGCCGGTGGCCAGGAGCACGAGCGCGGTGAGTACGAAGGCGGCGACGATCGCGAGCACGGGAGCGGCCAGGCCGAGGATCAGCCGATCCTTGTCGAACTTCTTCATCGGTCCTCTCCTTCGGCGTCCGTGTGCTCGAGCCGGCCGGAAGCGGCGCCGGTCATGGCGGAACCCAGCTCCTCAGGAGTGATCGTGGCGGGGTCGGCGTCCGCGACCAGGCGGCCGCGGTACATCACCCGCAGGGTGTCGGACAGGCCGATCAGCTCGTCCAGGTCGGCGGAGATCAGCAGCACGGCGAGGCCCTCGCGGCGGGCCTGCCGGATCTGGTCCCAGATCTGCGCCTGCGCGCCGACGTCCACACCGCGGGTCGGGTGCGCGGCGATCAGCAGCTTGGGCAGGTGGCTCATCTCGCGGCCGACGATCAGCTTCTGCTGGTTGCCGCCGGAGAGGGAGGCCGCGGTGACCTCGATGCCGGGCGTGCGGACGTCGTACTCCTTGACGATCCGCTCGGTGTCGCGGCGGGCCGCGGTCAGGTCCAGCAGCGCGCCGCGGCTGTTGGGCTTCTCGGTGACGTGGCCGAGGATGCGGTTCTCCCACAGCGTGCCCTCGAGGAGCAGGCCGTGCCGGTGGCGGTCCTCGGGGATGTACCCGATGCCGTCCTCGCGCCGCTTGCGGGTGGGGGTGGTGGTGATGTCGGCGCCGTCCAGGGTGATCACCCCGGCGTCGGGGGTCCGCATCCCCATGATGGCCTCGACCAGTTCGGACTGTCCGTTGCCCTCGACCCCGGCGATGCCGAGGATCTCGCCCTTGTGGATGGTGAGGGAGACGTCGTCGAGAAGTCGACGGGCGTCCCTGGCCTCGGCCTCCTCGATGAAGAGGCGGCCCGAGGAGTTCGCGATCGACTCCACGCCCGAGTCGGAGAGCGTGAGCCCCTCGACGGTGAGCAGCACGTCGGTGGTCACCGTGGACTCCCGCGTCTCCGGCGACGGCAGCTCGCTGCCGACCATGAGCTCGGCGAGCTGCTTGACGGTGACCGACTTCGGGTCGGCGTCGCCGACCGTCGTGCCGCGGCGGATGACCGTGATCGCGTCGGCGACCGAGAGCACCTCGCCCAACTTGTGCGAGATGAAGATGATCGTCAGGCCCTCGGACTTGAGCTCGCGGAGGTTGGCGAAGAGCGCTTCGACCTCCTGCGGCACGAGGACCGCTGTCGGCTCGTCCAGGATCAGGGTGCGGGCGCCGCGGTAGAGGACCTTGAGGATCTCCACGCGCTGGCGGTCGGCGACTCCGAGGTCCTCGACGAGGAGGTCGGGGCGGACGCCGAGGCCGTAGGCGTCGGAGAGTTCCACGATCTTGGCGCGGGCCTTGCCGCCGATGCCGTGCAACTGCTCCGCGCCGAGAACGATGTTCTCCAGCACGGTGAGGTTGTCGGCCAGCATGAAGTGCTGGTGCACCATCCCGATGCCGAGCCGGATGGCGTCGGCCGGGGTGTGCAGGTCGGCCTTCGTGCCGTCGAGGGTGATGGTCCCCTCGTCGGGGCGCTGCATCCCGTAAAGGATCTTCATGAGGGTCGACTTGCCCGCGCCGTTCTCGCCGACCAGGGCGTGGACGGTGCCACGGAGCACGGTGATGTCGATGTCCCGGTTGGCGACGACGCCAGGGAAGCGTTTCGTGATGCCGCGGAGTTCGACGGCGGGGGGACTGCTGGACGCGTTGATGACGCACTCTCCTCGCGGGGCAGAGCGGAGCGATGGGGGCGAACGTATCGCGAGGATCGGACTCTACGCGCGTAGCGGCGCCAGATCCACAGTTGTCGCGGGTTACTTGCGGCACGGTGGCCGCACAGACCGCGAGGCCCGGCCGGGAACGTCACGCTCCCTTGCCGGGCCTCGCGTCGGTGATCAGCCGGTCGGAGTCGTGTTGACCTTCAGCGTACCGTCGGTGATCTTCTTCGTGGCCGCGTCGATCTGGGCCTTGATGTCGTCGATGTAGCCACCGGAGGTGGCCAGGCCGACGCCGCCCGCGGAGAGGTTGTAGACGTGCGTGCCGACCAGCGGCTTGCCGTCCTTGACGCTCTTGATGACCTCGTAGACCGCACCGTCGACGTTCTTGACGGCGGAGGTCAGGATCGAGGTCTTGTACTGCGCCAGACCCTTGTCCTGGTACTGGTCGCCGTCGACGCCGATCGCCCAGGTGCCCTTCTTGGCCGCGACGGCCTCGATGGCGCCGGCGCCGGAGCTGCCCGCGGCGGCGTAGATCACGTCGATGCCGCGGTCGAGCATGCCCTTGGCCTTGGCCTTGCCCTCAGCCGGCTTCGCGAAGCCGGAGAAGTCGCCACCCTGGGTGATGTACTCGATGTCGACGGTGGCCGACGGCTTGGTGTCCTTGACGCCCTGCTGGAAACCGCCCGCGAACTTCTTGATCAGCGTGGTGTCCACACCGCCGATGAAGCCGATCTTGTTGGTCTTGGTCTTCAGCGCGGCGGCGACACCCGCCAGGTAGGAGCTCTGCTCCTCGGTGAAGTTGATGCTGTCGATGTTCGCGCCGTCGACCACGGAGTCGACGATCGCGAAGGTCGTCTTCGGGAACTTCTTCGAGACGGCCTTCACCGAGTCGGCGTAGGCGAAGCCGACACCGATGACCGGGTTGTAGCCCGCACCGGCGAGGTCGTTGAGCTTCTGCTCGCGGTCCGCCTCGGTGTCGGTGTTCTTCGCGGTGAGCTCCTTGCTGCCCACCTTGAATTCCGCCTTGGCCTTGTCCAGGCCCTTCGCGGCGGAGTCGTTGAAGGAGTGGTCGCCTCGGCCGCCGACGTCGTAGGCGATGCCTACGCCCTTGTCCTTGCTGTCGTCGGAGCTGCTGCTGCCACACGCGGTGGCGGTGAGGGCGAGGGCCGCGGAAGCTACACCCGCGGCAACGATCTTGGTAACCCGGCGCACGAGGGTCCCCTTCATTCGAAAGCGCCCCGTCCGGCGCTGGCTAAGCGGGAGCTTAACGCGCGTAGATGTCAGGTAAAGCCTGAATGAAGACCTGTTATCGGATCGACGCATTTCGGCCAGGTGAACCACTCGTGTGCACTCTGCCACCCACCGTCAGACCAGCAGCGCAGCACCTGTGAACAGCTCCGCGCCGATCACGACCGGGTCCTCGGAGCCCACCGGTTCACCCGGATGGGCGCCGTGTCGCGGCGGCCCGAGGGCGGGTCGGACGCCGAGTCTGGCGAGCGCTCCCGGCACGTGCTCCAGGTACCAGGCGAAGTCCTCGGCGCCGAGGCTCTGGCCGGTGTCCTCGACGGCGTGCGCGCCACGGCTCAGCGTCATCGCCTCCCGCAGCAGTTCGGTCGACCCCACCTCGTTGACGACCGGCGGGACGACACGCTGGTACTGGATCTCGCACTTCGCCCGGTACATGCCGGCCACCTGGTCGATCACCTCGTGCACCAGGTCGGGCGCGTCGCGCCAGGCCGCCAGGTCCAGGAAGCGGACGGTGCCCTCCAGCTCCGCGTGCTGCGGGATCACGTTGCAGGCGTGACCGGCCTCGATGCGGTCCCACACGACCCGGACGCCCGAGCGCGGGTCCATCCTGCGGGCCAGCACCGCCGGCAGCTCGGTGGCCATCTTCGCGGTGGCCATCACCAGGTCGGTTGTCAGGTGCGGGCGGGCGCTGTGGCCGCCCGCGCCGTCCAGCTTCAGCACCAGGCGGCCGACGGCCGCGGTGATCGGGCCCTGCCGCAGGCCGAGGCCTCCGGCGTCGATGGACGGGTCGCCGTGCACGGCCAGGATCCGGTCGACGCCCTCCAGCACCTGCGCCTCGATGGCGCCGAGGGCTCCGCCCGAAGCCGCCTGCACCGTCGCGTCCGCGGGCCGCAGGATCAGCCGCACGGGGCGGGGCAGCCTGCCCTCACGTTCCAGCGCGGCGAGCGCCAGACCGGCGCCGAGCAGCACCGCGTCGATGTCGCTGTGGAGCGCGAGGCGCGGGCGCGTCGGGTCGGTGGCGCCGATGTCGCAGACGGTTCCGGCTCCGCCGGGCAGTGCCCACGGCCGTAGTCCGTCCTGCTCCAGCCGGGCCGTGTAGGCCTCGGCGGCAGCCCTGCCGAGCCCCCGGCCCGTCATGGGGCGGAGGCCGAAGTCCCGGTGGAACGCGATCAGTTCGGCGCGCAGCCCGGCGGGCAGCGCGCTCGATGGCACTGCGGGTGAGTCGTTCACCTCCGACAGCGTAGGCCCCATGAGAGATCCTCCAGCGTTGATCGAGAGAAATTCATTCCTGTTGGAGGAGAAGAAATCACCCGATCGGCGCATACCCAATCCCTCCGGGGGGTAACACGGCCTGTTGGGCCTGCACCACCCCTCCCATCCTCGCTCAACGACCGAACGATCGCGAGGCAACGGTTCGGCCTGCGGCCGGCAGCGTAGGGGCCGCGTGTCGCGGCCCACTCGAAGCGCGCGGGCTCACGCCGCTCGGGTGGCCGACGGGCTCGGACCGGTGGGGCCGCCGGGACCTCGGAGTTTCGAGGGGCGCGCGGCTGTGGAGAGTCCCGCGAGCGTCACGCCGTCGCGGACACCGGGTTGTGGCCGACATCACGCCGCCGCGGTGGCCCACGTCACGCTGTCGCCGTCGCTGAGTCAGGCGGTCGCCGCCACCCGCGTCACGCTGTCGCCCGCGTCACGCTGTCGCCGTCGCTGGGTCAGGCGGTCGCCGTCGCCCGCGTCACGCCGCCACCCGCGTCACGCCGTCACCCGCGTCACGCCGTCGCCGTGGCTGAGGTCAGGCCGACGCGGTCGCCGACGTCAGGCCGTGCAGGTCCCTGGCCGTGCCGGTGATGCCGGAGAGGAAGCCTTGCGCGCGGGGTGAGGCGGTGTGGGTGAGCCAGCCGTCGTCGATGTCGCGGACGACGACCTTCACCCCCGTCCCGGCCAGCGCGAGCGGCAGCGTGTGGACGACCGTGGAGGGGAAGCTGAGCACGGTGTGCCCGATGGGCCCCCGGCGGGCGACGAGTTCCAGTGGCAGGTCCGGGCGGACGATCTCCAGCCCGGTCTCGACGGCGAGCCGGTGCAGCTTGGCCGTGTCCTCGCGGCGGTGCGCGAAGTAGCGGGTGGCGCCGTGGGTCTCGGCGAGGCCGGCGACCGCCGCGAGGTAGCGGTCGAGGTCGACGACGCCGGTCTCGACGAGGGACGTGCCGATGATGTCGGTGCCGGCGCTGATGCGCGGCGGACCGAAGCGCGACCGCGTCCACGCGAACCGGTTGGCGCGCAGCGCCATCCCGGCCGGCGGCGTCGCGGGCATCGCGCTGAAGAGTTCGACGGTGCGGCGGCGGCCGGGGGTCAGCCGACGGCGGGCGGCCGAGGCGAAGACGGCGAAGGCCGCGTCGACGGGCGACCGCCGGCCGGCGCGGTGCCAGCGCACCAGGCGGCCGCCGCTGCCCAGGATCTCGGTGAACTCCATGGTCGCGGTGCCGTCGTCGACCACGGTGATCTCCCGTGCCCGGCACAGCGGCAGCAGCACCTGCACCAGCCGGGAGAACGGATCGCCGATGACGAGGTGCCGCACGCGCAGCAGCAGCGGCGCCAGGGTCAGGGCGGTACGCAGCAGGCCGAGGCGGTTGGAGCGGGCCTCGAACCAGCGGACTTGCACGCCGTCGTCCCGGGCGAGCTCCGCCATCCGGCGCAGCTGCCCGCGGCTCATCGGGTCGCGGGGCGAGAGCACCACGACGGTGAGCGGTCCGGTGACCGGGCCGCCGCCCGGGACGGCCGGAGCCGCCCCGGGACGCGGTGCGGCGGCCGCGGTCGGGGGGTGTATGTGCGACCACTCCAGGACGTTGAGGAGCTGGACAGGGGACTCGACCAGTGCGAGCGGTCCCCGGCCGAATGCGGGCGCGGTCATCCCGGTACTCCTCGATGTCATGGTTCGCGTGGTGCGCGGTGCCCTCGAGTCATGGGGGCGGGTGGGGCGCTGTCGTCAGACGGACGCGGTGGCGCGGTCCGTGCCGGCGGCCTCGGACTCGGCGACGACGCCGGGGACGCGGCGGAGCTTCTTCATCGGGCCGAGCTCGCCCTCGTAGACCTTCTTGACGCCGTCGCCGAGCGAGGTCTCGATGATGCGGATGTCGCGGACGAGACGCTCCAGGCCCTGGGACTCGACGGAGGCGGCCTGGTCGGAGCCCCACATGGCGCGGTCGAGGGTGATGTGGCGCTCGATGAAGACCGCGCCGAGCGCGACGGCGGCCAGCGTCGTCTGGAGGCCGACCTCGTGGCCCGAGTAGCCGACGGGCACGTTCGGGTACTCGGCCTGCAGGGTGTTGATCATGCGGAGGTTGAGCTCTTCGTGCTTGGCCGGGTACGTCGAGGTGGCGTGGCACATCACGATGTTGTCGCTGCCGAGCACCTCGACGGCGTGCCGGATCTGCTTCGGGGTCGACATGCCGGTGGAGAGGATGATCGTCCGGCCGGTGGCGCGCAGCGCGCGCAGCAGGTCGTCGTCGGTGAGGCAGGCGGAGGCGACCTTGTGGGCCGGGAGGTCGAACTTCTCCAGGAACGCGACGGACTCGACGTCCCACGGGGACGCGAACCAGTCGATGCCGCGCTTGCGGCAGTAGTCGGAGATGGCGTTGTAGTCGTTCTCGTCGAACTCGACGCGGTGCCGGTAGTCGATGTACGTCATGCGGCCCCAGGGGGTGTCGCGCTCGATCTCCCACTGGTCACGCGGGGTGCAGACCTCCGGCGTGCGCTTCTGGAACTTCACCGCGTCACAGCCGGCCGCGACCGCGGCGTCGATGAGCGCGAAGGCGTTCTCCAGGTCACCGTTGTGGTTGATGCCGATCTCGCCGGTGACGTAGACGGGCTGTCCGGTGCCGATGAAGCGGGAGCCGACCGGACGGAGGTTCGCGGGGGTGCTGGTCACTGGGAGAGGTCCTTTGCAGAAAGAGGTGCTGAGGGGAGTGCTGTGAGGGGAGGGAAAGGAGGGTCGGTGAGTGGGGTGGCCAGGGAGGGCCCGAGGATCCACCCGGCGATCTCGCGGATCGCGCCGCGGCCGCCAGGGGTGGAGGTGATGGAGCGGGCCGAGGCCCGGACGACGTCGTGGGCGTTGGCCACGGCGACGGGCCAGCCGGCGAGCGCGAAGCAGGGGAGGTCGTTGACGTCGTTGCCGACGTACAGGACCCGCTCGGGGGCGATCGCCTGCTCGTCGCACCACTGCTTGAGCGCGTGGTCCTTGCGGGCGATGCCGTGGAGCACGGGCACCTGGAGCTTCCTGGCCCGTGCCGCGACGACCGGGTTGGTCTCCGAGGACAGGATCAGTACGGGCAGCCCGGCGCGGCGCAGTGCCGCGATGCCGAGCCCGTCGCCGCGGTGCACCGCGACGGTCTCCCGTCCGTCGGCGTCGACCAGCACCGTGTCGTCGGTCTGGGTGCCGTCGAAGTCGAGTACCACCGCGTCGATGTCGTCGAGGGTGGGGGTGGAGCCGGCGTCGAGGAGCGGCGCCAGCGCGCGGGCGCGGTCGAGGTCGTCCGGCTCGTCGATCTCCAGGACGCGGGCCGGCTCGGTGCGCACCAGCGCGGTGCGGCCGAAGAACCGGTGGCCCGCGGCGCGGAAGCCGGGGGCGCGCATGGCGTAGGCGGCGCCGGTCTCCAGCAGGTCCTGGGGGCGGTCCTGGCGGCGCGGGCGGGTGGCCTTGTCGTGGTTGACGCCGTGGGCGCCGTCCTCGTGGTCGCCCTCGCGCCAGACGAAGCCGTGGAAGGGGGCGACGGTGTGCGCGGTGTCCGCGCCGCCCTCGATGACGGCGGCGGCGACGCCGTCGACCTCCTCGCCGGTGAGGAAGGGGCTGGTGCACTGCACGAGCAGTACTACATCGACGAGACTGCCGACGCTGCCGACACCGCCGCGTATCGCCTCGTAGGCGTCCATCGCGTGCAGGACGGCGGCCTCGCTGGTCGCCGTGTCGCCCGCGATGTCCGCGGGCCGCAGGACGACTTCGGCGCCGGCGGCACGTGCCGCCTCGGCGATGGCGGGGTCGTCGGTGGACACGGCCACGTCGGTCACCAGCCGCGCCGCCAGGCAGGCCTGGACCGCCCGGGTCACCAGCGGGACGCCGCCGACGGGCGCGAGGTTCTTGCCGGGCACGCCCTTGGAGCCGCCCCGGGCGGGGATGACGGCGAGGACGCGTGCGGGTGTGGACATCGGGGTGGTCACGAGGACTCCGGTCGGTTGGTTCGTCACAGCTGGCCCCAGCGGCGGATGACGGGCGCGACACGCTGCACGCCCTGCCGGTAGGCGGTGCGTGCGGTGTTGCGCGCGACGTCCCGCAGCACGCGGCGCAGGGCGCCCGGCTCGCGCTCGGCGACCGCGCCGGGCAGTGGCTCGCCCTTGGCGTCGAGGCCGTGCCGGGCCAGCACGCCCGGCAGGTAGCCGGGGGCGGTCAGCAGGGTGTAGTAGGGCGCGGGCGGCGGCAGTTCATCGGCCGCGGCGAGGGCGCCGACGCGCTCGCGCAGGGCCCCGAACGGGTTGTCGGACGCCACGCCCTGGGCGGCGAGCCACGCGGGATCGGCCCGCGGAACGCGGCCCTCGTCGAGCTGGTCCCATGAGGCGAAGCAGCCCGATCCGAGGAAGTGGTGGTTGCCGAGGGACTCGCGGATGCCGAGATCCGTGAGGACGGCGGTGGGGATGGAGCGGTGCAGGGATTCCAGGGCCGCGGTGGAGCTGACGGTCACCAGGAGGTCGGTCCTGTCCAGCACCTCGCCCATGTGCCCGTAGACCAGCCGCAGGTTGTCGGGCGGCCCGAGCTTGGCGACGAGCTTCTGGTACGGGTGCTCCTCGATGTGCGTGGTGTGCTCGCCGGGCTTGCTGCGCAGCTTCACCAGCACCTCGCGATCCGGGTGCCGCCGGGCGTGCTCCACGGCGCGGCGCGCCAGGTATGTGCGGTCGGCCCGGCCCTCCGGCGCGGACGGCTGCACGGCGAAGGTGACGGTGAACGGCCGGTCCTCGGACGTCCGGTAGGGCGCGCCCTCCAAAAACGGCAGCGCCGTCTCGACGATCCCCGCGGTGTCCGCGCCGACACCCGTGTAGGTGTCGCGGAAGCGCCGGGCGTCGTGCGCGCTGTTGGCCAGCACCACATCGGCGCCGGCCCGCAGCAGCAGACCGTCGGCGAGCTTCTCGTAGACCACGCCGACGTATCCGGTGACGACCACCGGGCGGCGCCCGGTGCCCTCCCAGGCGCGGGCCAGACCGTGCAGCATGGCCTGGACGGTGCCGCCGACGCACGCGAGCACGATGACGTCGCAGCCGCCGTCGGCGGCACGGCCGCGGGCGGCCTCGCTCAGGAACTCGGCGGCGGTGACTTCCCGCATCGTCTCCGCGGGGATACCGATCTCCGCGAGCTGGCGGCTCGTCGGAGTGGCCCGGCCGCGGAGCAGACGGGCATCGAGCCGGACATCGGACGATATACGGCGCGCCGTCAGCGCACCCCATTTCCATCGGGTGTCCGAATCGGCGAGAACGGTGATCCGCAGCGGATCAGAAGAACTTTTCTGCACGACGCAGACGTTAGGAATCCGTTCCGAGCAACGATCCAACGTTGAGCCAACGGACGGTAAACAGCGTGCCGCGAATTGACCAACCGGGCTCAAGGGGCGCCTGCTTCACGGTCCCGTCATGCGGCGTTCACCTGAGGGTCCACGGGATGTCGGCCGCAGAATCCGGCCGGCCCCTAATGTTCAGCAGGTGGTCAAGCTCTCCGTCATTGTGCCGTTTTACAACGTGCAGGCATTCGCACCCGACATGCTCCAAAGTCTTCGTGCGAACTCCCGCCCGGATTTCGAATTCATCCTGGTCGACGATCGTTCGACGGATGACACACCGAAAATCCTGGAACGGGCGACACGCACCCTTCCCGGCTCCGTTCTCGTGGCGCGCGAGACCAACGGCGGTCTGGCCACCGCCCGCAACACCGGAATCGACGCCGCACGCGGCGAATTCCTCAACCTTCCTCGACGGCGACGACTGGCTGGCCCCCGGCTACCTGTCGCAACTGCTGTCGTCCATCGAGGAACTGGGCACCGACTTCGTCCGTACCGACCACGTGCAGTGCACCGAGCGGGTCCGGGTCATCACCCGTGTCCCGCACGGTCGCCGCGGGGTGGTGCTGAACCCGCGCGAGGCGATCCTGCCCGCCGAGCGGGCGACCTCCGTCGACTACCCCTTCGCCTGGGCCGGGATCTACCACCGCCGGCTCGCCGACGCGGGCCTGCTGCACTTCCCGGACGGCCTGCGGACCGCCGAGGACCGGCCGTGGATCTGGCGGCTGCACCGGGAGGCGGCGTCCTTCGCGGTGGTGGGCCTGCTCGGGGTCTTCTACCGGCGCGGCGTCGCCACCTCGCTCACCCAGATCGGTGACGTACGGCAGTTGGACTTCATCCGCTCCTTCGACCAGGTGCTCGAGGAGACCGCCGCCGACCGGGACGCGGACCGCTTCCTGCCCAAGGCCGTCCGGACCTACTGCGCGATCATCGCCCACCACCTCAACTCCATCGAACGCTTCGAGCCGCAGGTCGCGCGCCAGTTGAAGACGATGAGCGCCGCCGCCCTGAAGCGGATGCCGCAGGACCTCCTCACGGAGGCGCTGGACTCGATGGGCGTCGACCGCAGCGTCCCGCTGCGCCGCCTGCGAAGGCGGCTCGCCTCCTCGACCGGGACGGTGGCCGCCTGATGGCCCGCGCACGCACCCAGATACACGTGGCGTCGACGCTGTACGGCGCGGCCACCATCGCGGCGGCCCTGGACGCGGGGCTGTTCGGCCCCGCGGACCGCCGACTGCTGCTGATCAGCAACAACGCCGCCGTTCCCGAGACCACGCCGGCCGTCGACGAGGCGCCCGGCTTCGGGGCACTGCGCGACCGGTTCGACGCGGTGCTGTCGTGGAACGAGACGATCTCGCCCATGCACCCCGGCGACTGGTCACCGCGCCCGGAGGACGTCCCGATGTGGGAGCGGTACCTGCGGAGCCTGTGGGACCTCGGGGACGACGACGTGGAACTGATCGTCGAGTCGATCCAGGTCAAGCCCGCCGCCGCCCTGGTGCAGCTCTTCCCGGCCGCGACGATCGACGTGTACGCGGACGGCCTCATGTCGTACGGTCCGACCCGCGACAAGCTCGAACCGCTGGTGTCCTCCCGCATCAACCGACTGCTCCACCTCGACCTCGTGACCGGTCTGCGCCCGCTGCTGCTGACGGAGTACGGCGTCGAACCGCTGATCGTGCCCGCCGCGGAGTTCACCAAGGTGCTGGCGGAGCTCGCCGACGCGAGCGACGGGAACGAGGGGGTCGATCTGTCCTCGATCCCGGAGGACGCGGCCCTGCTGCTCGGCCAGTACCTGTCCGCGCTGGGGATCCTCACCGCCGCCGAGGAGGAGGAGCTGCACCTGCGGATGCTGCGCGGTGCGGCGGCCCTGGGGCACCGGCGGATCGTCTTCAAGCCGCACCCCGTCGCCCCCGCGCACTGGTCGGAACCGCTGGAGCGGGAGGCGGCCGCGCTCGGGGTGGAACTGACCGTGCTCGACTCCCCCGTGCTCGCCGAGGTGCTGTACCAGCGGGCGCGTCCGGCGCTGGTGGCCGGCTGCTACTCGACGGCGCTGCTCACCGCCTCGGCGTTCTACGGGATACCGGTGGCGCGTACGGGCACGGAGATGTTGCTGGAGCGGCTGGCGCCCTATCAGAACAGCAACCGCGTGCCGGTCACCATCGTCGACGCCCTGCTGCCGGACCTCGACGACGCGAAAGCCGTCCGCACCTGGTCCCCGCCGGCCCCCGAGCGGATCGCCGGGGACCTCACGCCGCTGCTGCGCGCCGTCGGGTTCTGCATGCGGGCCCAGCTGTACCCGGAGCTGCGCGAGGAGACCGTCGCGTATCTGTCGCACCATCTGAACGCGCGCACCTGGCGGTACTTCAAGCGCCGCCGGCTCGCCTCGCTGGCGCTGCCGGGAGCGGTCCCGACGCAGCTCGCGTTCCTGCCCCGCAACCCCATGCTCCGTCGCGTCGCCCGCCGCGCACGCGCCTTGAAGAAGGCTGCCATCGGATGAGTCTGCAACTCCAGCGGGTGACCGCCCAGGACCCGGCGCCGGACGCCGCGCCGGACGCGGTGGCCGCCGCGCCGCGGCGGGGGCGGCTGCGGGCGCTCGACGGGCTGCGCCTCGTGGCCGCGCTGATGGTGTGCTTCTACCATTACGCGGGGCGTGGCGGGGATGCCTGGAAGGCGTGGGGCCAGACGCCCGCGCTGGTCTTCCCCGAGCTGTCGAAGGTCGCCGTGTACGGGCCACTCGGCGTCCAGATCTTCTTCGTGATCAGCGGCTTCGTCATCTGCATGAGCGGCTGGGGGCGCACCCTCAAGAGCTTCGCGGTCTCCCGCGCCACCCGGCTGTACCCGGCCTACTGGGCGGCCGTGCTGCTGGTCACCGCCGTCTTCGCGCTGCCCGGCGTGGTCTGGTAAGACCGTCTCACCGAGCGACCTGCTCACCAACATGACGATGCTGCAGATGCCGGTCGGGGCCGACCGGGTGTTGGGGGTGTGCTGGACGCTCTGGGCGGAGCTGCGCTTCTACCTGCTCTTCGCGCTGGCCGTCGTGCTCCCCGGGGCCACCCGCCGCCGGGTGCTGGCGTTCTGCGGGCTGTGGACGATCGGCGCGGTGCTCGCGGACGCGTCGGGCGGGGCGTTCCTCAAGACCGTGCTGATGCCGGAGTACGCGCCGTTCTTCATCGGCGGCATCGGGATCTACCTGGTGTACCGCTTCGGCCACGACCCGCTCTCCTGGGGTGTGGTCGCGGTGGGCTGGCTCTTCGGCCAGCACTACGCGGTCAAGGGCCTGCTACCGAACGCGCACGCCGCGCACGTCTTCCAGCACCGCTCCGAGACGGTGATCATCGTCATCGTGACGCTGGGCTTCGCGGCGGTGGCGGCGGTCACCCTGCTGCCCCGGGTCGCGGCCGTCGACTGGCGGTGGCTGACCACGGCGGGGATCCTGACGTATCCCTTCTACCTGGTCCACGAACACCTGGGCTGGGTCGTCATCTTCCAGCTGCACCAGCGGTGGCACCTGTCGCCCTACGCCGTGCTGGCCCTCACCGCCGGATCGATGCTGGTGCTGGCGTGGCTCCTGCACCGTTTCGTGGAGCGTCCGCTGGCGCCGCGGCTCAAGCGCTTTCTGACGATGGTCCCGAAAGCTCCCGTCCGCTGACCGAACCTTGACCTTTTGCTTCAACTACCCCTCTGGCAAAGGCCCTTGGCAACCGATCCCGATCGGTACGCTCTGTCCGCATGGCACTCAACAGCGTCCACGACGTGGACGTCCTCATCGCCGGAGCAGGTCCCACCGGTCTGGCGCTCGCGGTCGACCTGGCCCGCCGGGGGATATCGGCCCGCCTCGTCGAGCAGTCGGACCGGCTGTTCCCGGGCTCGCGCGGCAAGGGCTTACAGCCGCGCACCCTGGAGGTCCTCGACGACCTCGGCGTGATCGACGCCGTCCTCGCGTCGGGCGGCCCGTACCCGCTGATGATGAGCTGGCAGGGCGACCGGCGGGTCGGCGAGTGGGATCTGCTGGAACGCTTCGCGCCCACGCCGCGGGCCCCTTACGGCGAGGTATGGATGCTGACCCAGTGGCGGACCCAGGAGATCCTCCACGAACGGCTGCGGGAGCTCGGCGGCGGCGTCGAGTTCGGTACCGCGCTCACCGGCATCACCCAGGACGACGACGGCGTCGACGCGGCGCTCGCCCTTCCCGACGGTTCGACCGGCACGGTACGGGCCCGCTATCTGGTCGCCGCCGACGGCGGACGCTCCGCCGGCCGCCGGGCGCTCGGCGTCGGCATGACGGGCGAGACCATCGACCCGCACCCGATCCTCATCGCCGACCTGCTGCTCGGCGGGATCGACCGCGAGCACTGGCACGTCTGGCCCAAGGCGGAGGGCGGCACCGTGATGCTCTGTCCGCTGGCCGGCACCGACCACTTCCAGCTGCTGGCCCAGTACACGGAGACCGGCACCGAGCCGGACGGCTCCGTCGAAGGCATCCGCCGGCTGATCGACGCCCGGACACCGATCGGCGGCGGGCAGGTGCGCGAGGTGCTCTGGTCGTCGGTCTTCCACCCCAGCGCGGCCATGGCCGACCGCTTCCGCGTCGGCCGGGTGTTCCTCGCCGGTGACGCCGCGCACATCCACTCGCCGGCCGGCGGGCAGGGCCTGAACACCAGCGTCCAGGACGCGTACAACCTGGGCTGGAAGCTCGGCCAGGTGCTGCGGCACGGGGCGGACGCGGGGCTCCTCGACAGCTACGAGGAGGAGCGGCTGCCGATCGCCGCCGACGTCCTGGGGATCAGCACCCGGCTGCACGGCGCGACCCGGGACGGCGACGACACCGCCGCCCGGCAGCGCGGCACCGACACCCACGGCCTGGAGCTGCACTACCGCGACGGGCCACTCACCCGCGAACTCAGGCCCGACGCGCTCCCCGGCGGAACGCTGCCCGACGCGGCGCCGCGCGCCGGCGACCGGGCGCCGGACGCGCCGCTGGCCGGCGGCGGCCGACTCTTCGACCTCCTCCGCGGCCCGCACTTCACGCTGCTCGCCCTCGGGACCGCGGCGCGACTGCCGCCCGGGATCCCCGCGGACCTGGTGCACGCGCACCGGATCGACGACAGCCCGGAGCACGGCACGAGCGGCGCGCACGCGGTCTACGGAGACGGGCTCTTCCTCGTCCGGCCCGACGGCTACATCGGGCTGGCCACGCGGGAGCCGGCCGACGTGACGGCGTATCTTGCCCGCTTCACCGGCCGACCCTGCGGTGAATTGGGTCACGATCGGCCATAAAGGTGATTTCTCCCCTGTACATCAGCCGACGAACCCCCGCATCCTGAACAGCTGCGGGGGCTTTCATCGCGGACCATCTCGGACGACAGGACTGGCTATGGCGGACATCGCAGCGGCGCACACCGGTACCGGCGGGCCCCAGGAGAGCAGGAAGATCGTCGAGCACATCGCCGGATGGGCGCTGTGCATCGTCCTGGCGATGCTCATCACCCAGCTCCACATGCTCTGACAGCCGCCGGTACGACCCGCTCAGAACGCGTCGGTCGGCACGTACGTCCCCCACACCTCGCGCAGCGCGTTGCAGACCTCGCCGACCGTGGCCCGCGCGCGCAGCGCGTCCTTCATCGGGTACAGGACGTTCGCCGTGCCCCGGGCCGCCTGCCGCAGCGCCGTGAGCGCGGTGTCGACGGCGTCCTGGTCCCGGGTCGCGCGCAGCGTCGCCAGCCGCGCGGCCTGCTGGGCCTCGATGGCCGGATCGACGCGCAGCGGGTCGTACGGGTCCTCCTCGTCGAGCTGGAAGCGGTTCATGCCGACCACGACGCGCTCGCCGGAATCCTGCTCCAGGGCGATGCGGTAGGCACTGCGCTCGATCTCGCCCTTCTGGAAGCCGTATTCGATCGCGCTGACGGCGCCGCCCAGGTCCTCGACCCGGCGCATCAGATCCAGCGCGAGGGCCTCGACCTCGTCGGTCATCCTCTCCACCACGTACGAGCCCGCGAACGGGTCGACGGTCGCGGTCACGTCCGTCTCGTAGGCGAGCACCTGCTGGGTGCGCAGCGCGAGGCGGGCCGACTTGTCGGTGGGCAGCGCGATGGCCTCGTCGAAGGAGTTGGTGTGCAGCGACTGCGTCCCGCCGAGCACCGCGGCCAGGCCCTGGACGGCCACCCGGACGAGGTTGACCTCGGGCTGCTGCGCGGTGAGCTGCACGCCGGCGGTCTGGGTGTGGAAGCGCAGCATCTGCGACTTGGGGTCCTTGGCGCCGAACTCGTCCCGCATCACGCGCGCCCAGATCCGGCGGGCGGCCCGGAACTTCGCGACCTCTTCGAGGATGGTCGTGCGCGAGACGAAGAAGAAGGACAGGCGGGGCGCGAAGTCGTCCACGTCCATGCCCGCGGCGACGGCGGTGCGGACGTACTCGATGCCGTCGGCCAGCGTGAAGGCGATCTCCTGAGCGGGCGAGGCGCCGGCCTCGGCCATGTGGTAGCCGGAGATCGAGATCGTGTTCCACTTCGGGATCTCGGTGCGGCAGTACTTGAAGATGTCCGCGATCAGCCGCAGCGACGGCTTCGGCGGGAAGATGTACGTGCCGCGCGCGATGTACTCCTTGAGCACGTCGTTCTGGATGGTGCCGGTGAGCCGGTCGGCCGGGATGCCCTGCTCCTCGCCGAGGAGTTGGTACATCAGCAGCAGGAGCGCGGCGGGGGCGTTGATCGTCATGGACGTGGAGACCTTGTCCAGCGGAATGCCGCCGAACAGCACCTTCATGTCCTCGACGGAGTCGATGGCGACGCCGACCTTGCCCACCTCGCCGCTCGAGATCGGCGCGTCCGAGTCGTGGCCCATCTGCGTCGGCAGGTCGAAGGCGACGGACAGGCCCATCGTGCCGTTGGCGATCAGCTGCCGGTAGCGGGCGTTGGACTCGGTGGCCGTGCCGAAGCCGGCGTACTGCCGCATGGTCCAGGGGCGGCCGGTGTACATCGACGGATAGACGCCCCGGGTGAACGGGTACGAGCCCGGCTCACCCAGCTTCTCCGCGGGGTCCCAGCCGTCGAGCGCCCCGGGCCCGTAGACCGGCTCGATGGGCAGTCCACTCTCGGTGGACCGGGCGGTGTCCGTCCGGGCGGTGTCCGTCTCGCGCGCCATGGCTCACGCCTCCGAGCTTCCTCACGGTCTGGTCTCTCGTATGTCACGGAACAGTCTTGCCGCGGATCCGTGCAACTGCACGGGCGGGATGAGTGTCCAACCGGGTAACTGCAGATTCTGGGGGGCAAAGGGTGACTGTCTTGCGTACGAAGAGAACTCCGATAGCGATCGTGGTCGCGGCTCTGGCGGCGGCGGCCCCTGGTGGGCTGCGGTCCGCAGGACAAGCCCACCTCGGGCGCCAAGCCGACGCCGGCCGCGTCGACGACCGCGAGTCCCACCGACTCCGCGAGCCCGAGTGACTCACCGTCCCCCTCGACCTCGACCTCTACGTCGGCCTCGCCCTCCACCACCCCCAGCGCTTCCGCGACCACGTCCAAGCCCCCGGTCGTGCCCGCCGTCATGAAGCAGGGCTCCACCGGCACACAGGTTCGCGAGCTGCAGGCCCGCCTCGGCCAGCTCAACCTGTTCAGCCGCACGCCCACCGGCACCTACGGCTCGGTCACCGCGAACGCCGTGAACGACTTCCAGGAGCGCTACGACCTGCCGATGACCGGCAACGTCTCCGCGCAGACCTGGAGCAAGCTGCGCAGCGTCACCAAGCAGCCGACGCACGCGGCGATGTACCCGCCCACCACCCAGCCGGCCAGTACCAAGCTCGACCCGCGCTGCATGACCGGTCGCGTGCTGTGCATCAGCAAGACCAGCCGGTCGCTCTCCTGGGTGATCAACGGCAAGGTGCAGACCACGATGGACGTGCGCTTCGGCTCGCAGTACACCCCGACCCGCGAGGGCCAGTTCAAGGTGGACTTCAAGAGCCGTGACCACGTCTCGACCATTTACCACTCGTCCATGCCGTACGCGATGTTCTTCAGTGGCGGCCAGGCCGTGCACTACTCGTCGGACTTCGCGGCCCGCGGCTACGCCGGGGCCTCCCACGGCTGTGTGAACGTACGCGACAAGGCCGCCATCGCCTCCCTCTTCGACCAGGTCAAGGCCGGCGACAAGGTCGTCGTCTACTGGTGACCAGGACGGCCCTTAGCTGTCGCCGTTCGTGACGGGCCCTGCTCCGGATATCCGGGACAGGGCCCGTCCGCATGCCCGGAGCAGCAGTTCGTCCGCGCACACGTCGAGCGTGCCGTAGTGGTCGCCCTCGTTGTTGTGCCGGCGGACGGCTGCCAGCTCGTCACGCAGCAGCGGGACGGCCGCGGCCGCGGCCGGACCCAGCTCCGCGAGACAGCCCGCGATGACCGCGCGGGTGTGCACGTTCTCCGACCAGGCGGACCGCAGGACGGGCAGCACAGGCCCGGCCTCGCCGGAGACCCGCCACAGCGCGACCGCGGCGTCCACCCGCATCCACACCGCGGGGTCCGCGAGCAGCTCCCGCAGCCGCGGTGCCGCAGCGGCGGCCGCGGGGCCCAGCTCGCCGAGCGCCTCGGCCGCCGAACGCCGGGTGTGCGGGCTGTCGCTGTCCAGGTGCGCGAGCAGCACCGGCAGGGCCGCGGTGTTCCGCTCGATCGCCCAGAGCGCGGACGCGGCCTCCAGCGCGATACAGGAGCCGGGGTCGGCCACCAGCGCGCGCAGGTCGGGCAGCGCGTCGCTCGCCGCCGGTCCGAACCGGGCGAGCGCGCGGATCGCCGAGCACAGCAGCCAGTCCCGGCGGGCGGCGGGCGCGCCGCGCAGGATCCGCAGCACCTCGGGGAACGACTCGGCGGCGCCGATCGCGGCCACCCCCCGGAGCAGCGGCTCGGCCTGGTCGTAGGCCTCCTCGTCGTTCAGCGTCACCTCGGCGAGTCTTCGGCGCAGCAGCGGTGCCAGCGGGGCCGCCGCCGCGCCCAGGTGCTCGATGGCGTACCCCAGGTCCTGGGGGATGTCCGGCCGGTCGAGGGCCGAGGCCAGCGCGGGCAGGCACCGCGGGTCACCGAGCCGGGCGAGGGTCTTGACCATGCCGCCGAGGCTCGGCCGGCCCTGCGACCACTCCTGGACCCAGCTCCCGGGATCCGCCGCGACCGCCTCGGCGAGGGCGTCGGCCGCGGGTGCGGCCAGCCCGTACAGGTTCTCCAGCACGGAGGCGGCGCCGTCGCGCAGCCGGTCCTCGGGGTCGGCGAGCTGCTGCCCGAGCAGGGCGACCAGCTCCCCGTACTCGCCGCGCCAGCCACGCACCAGGCCGCCGCTCATCCACACGGCGTCGATGCGCCGGCCCCAGTCCGGGCTGCGCAACTGGTCGATGACGAGCGCGACGCGGTCCTCGACCCGGTCGTCGAGCGCGGTGTGCAGCGTGCGCAGGAGGTCGGCGGCCCAGGGCGCGGAGCGGCCGGCCTCGGCCTGCTCGCGCAGCTCCCGCAGATGGCCGACGAAGGTGGCGGGCTTCTGGCGCTCGGCGGGCACCTCCTGCGGGGACCGGGTGCTCGGCTTCTCGCCGCGCACTGCCCGGAGCAGGGCGATGGCGGTCGGCACGGTGTCGGCCGGGAGCCGCTCGGGCGCGCAGCGGGCGAGTTGGGCGAGCGCGGCCAGCCGCAGGCCGGGGTCCGCGGAGGGCGACGGGGCATCGGACGCCCGGTCGGCCAGGTCTCCGGCGTGGCTCCCCGCGAGCCGGACCAGCCAGTCGGCCGCCTCGGCGGCGGGGCCGCCCCGCCGCAGCGCGAGAGTGCCGACGGCCTCGACGAGGGCCAGCCGGGTCTCCGTGTCCCGCTCCACCGGCAGCCGGTCGCGCAGGACGTCGAGTATCCGCTCGGTCTCCCCGTGCAGCGCCCCGAGCGCCACCGGGACCGCGCGCCGCACCTCGGGATCGGGGTCCGCGACGAGCTCGGTGAAGACCTCCGCCTGAGCCCGCACCGCCGTGACGGCCATCGCGTAGTTGGCGCGCCAGGCGGAAGCCTCCGTCGCCTCCCCGAACTTCCAGCCGGCGGTGTCGCCGGCCGCGCCCTCGGCGTCCAGCAGGCCGAGGATGTCCTCCCCGTCCAGGGTGTCCATCGCGTCGCCGAACCCCCCGGCCGGGCCGCCGCCCTCGATCACGATCTCGTCCAGGTACTCCTCCGCGACCTCGTCACCGCCCCCGATGCTGGTCAGCAGCACGACGATGCGGCCGCGGTCCCGCACCGACGGATCCGCCACCAGCTCGAAGAGAAAGGGAATGCAGGCGAGCGTCGAGTCGTACACATCGCCCTGGTGATGAACGGCCCCGTACATCGCGTCCAGGGCGGCCTCCCGCTCCCCCGCGTCCGCCGAGGCCAGCCCCCGCAGGAGCTCGGGAACCTCCTCCGCCGATCCGTAGGCGTGCCCCATAGCCGCCCAGTCGATCTCGTACAGTCCTGCCAACATGGCGTACCTCCCCCGGTTTTGCTCTCCCTACCGAGTCTGCACCAAGGCACTGACATCCGGCCGGGAGTTATCGGCCGTCCGCCGGGACCCGCCACGGACCGCCGCGGACCGCCACCCGCCACTTTCGGCCACCGGGTGGCAACGCCTCCGCGGGCGCGGCCGGGTAGGGGGAAACGCACCCGGCCGCGCCCTGGCGCGGACCGCCGGCGCGGGGAGCACCGGGGTCCTCGGGGCCGATGACCAGTCGACCCATTACTTAAAGCGTCAACCAGCTGGAAAGTGTCACCGGGCACCCCGAGCCCGCAGGTCAGACGACCCGGAAGGCGGGGAATACGGTCGCCGCAGCCTCGTCGTGCCAACCGTCGCCCTGGCCGTGACCGCCGTCTGCGCCACCGGACCTGCCGCTGCCACCGGCACCGTCGTTACCACCGCCACCGGTGCCACCGGTGCCGTCTCCGGCGGTGCCGGATCCGGACAGGTACGCGGTGGCCAGCACCCGCGCGCAGTACTTCGGTATGTCCCGCCGGCTGCCCGCCGCCGCCACGAGCCGCGCGGACGACGCGGCGTCCACGCGTCCGCCCGCCTTGATGTAGGCGCGGCACAACCCCGCGTTCTGCCGGTCGCGTTCCCCGCGCGTCCCCTTGGACGCGGGCGGGTGGGAGGCCTGCGGCGTCGCGGACGGGCTCGCGGGCGGGGCCGGACGGCCGGGGGACGCCGTCGCCCCGCGCCCCGGCTGCGACGGCGCGCCCGTTCCGGGCGGCGCGTCGGCCGTCCCGCCGGTGAGCGGCGTGGACCCGCCGTTCGGGCCCGCGGTGCCGGCGCCGTCCGGCGTGGCGGAACGCGGGGGGCCGCCGCGCACCGGCGCGGACCCGACGTCGTCGCCGTCGAACGGCGTCGGCAGGATGCCGGGGCCGGCGACGAGTGCCGCGGCACACAGCGCCAGGGCGACCACCAACGTGCCGACCGATGCCTTCAGCGCCTTCGGCGCCCTTCCGGTCCGCCCGGCCCCGGCCGGCAGAGCCGCGCCCGGCAGCGTGACCGGCCGGCCCAGCCGTACCACCGACAGGAAGTCGGCGTCCGCGGGCCGTTCCTCCGGGACGCCCGGGGAACCGCCCGCCCGCCGACCCGCCTCGAAGCACGTCCGGAAAGCGGCGACGGCCGCCTCCTCGCGCGCCTGATCAGCCGTGGTCGGCAGCGCGGCCGCGGTCAGCAGCCGGGTCAGCCGGGCGGCCGCCGCGCCGCCGGACAGGACGGACTCGCCGCGCAGCAGCCGCTCCGCGGCCTCCTCGTCGAGCCAGTCGTCGTCACGATGCCCGTCGCACCGCCGGTTCTCCGTCATCTCATATCCTCAAAGCGTCTTCGCCGCGGAAATCGTCACACCCGCGGGGCGGCCCTCGTCGTCCAGCAGCTCGGCGAGCCGCCGCAGCCCCCGGTGGGTGGCCATCCGCACCGAGCCGGCGCGCCTGCCCAGCACCTGCGCCGCGCTGCCGGCGTCCAGCCCCATGACGACCCGTAGCAGGACCGCCTCCGCCTGTTCGCGCGGCAGCGTCGCGATGGCCGCGAGCGCGCGATCGGTGGCCACCGCGTCCAGCGCCTCGCCCGCGGTGTCCGTGTGCGAGGGCAGGTGCAGGAGGACGTCCACGCCGGCCCCGGTGACCGGCCGCCGGCTGCGGGCCCGCAGGTGGTCGAGCGCCCGGTTGCGGGCGATCCGGGCCGCCCAGCCGCGCACCGCCTCTCCCTCCCCGCGGAAGTGCGGCAGGTCACGGGCGATCTGCAGCCACGCCTCCGACGCCACGTCCTCGGCCTCCGCCGGTCCGACCAGGGTCCGGACGTACTGCAGCAGTTGCGGCTGCACCGCCCGGTACAGCACCCGGAACGCCGCGTCGTCGCCTTCCTGCGCGGCGCTGACCGCGCTCCCCAGATCCACCGTTCGCTCCCCCCTCGAACACGCGCACCATCCTGCCCCATCGCCGTGGTGACACTTCCGGCGCCCGCGACGCTGTAGTAGACGGCGGCCGGGGACGCTCCTGTGGGGGGAGGCGGCCCCCGGCCGTCTCAACTCCCGCCCCCACCGATGGTGCCCGCCGCCACCCGCCGCCGTCAGCCCACCGTGTCGGCCAGAGCCGTGAAGTCGGGCCAGGAACGCGTCGGCGTCGCCGGGTCCCAGAGCTTCTGCGACAGCGCGTTCAGCGGCAGCCGGATCCCGCGCGCCACCTCGTCCTGCGTCTGCGCGCCCGCCTGGTCGCACCAGACGGCGAACCGGCCGCCCAGCACCCGGTCGGGCCCCGACTTCGCGGCGTCCACCGGACGGGTGCCGCGCAGGACGGCGGGGGTCCACTCCCGGTAGATGCGCTCGCCGGTCGGATAGGTGAAGTCGTTCGGCTCGCCGAGCACGTAGTAGAGGTACTCGTCGTTGAGGTTGACGACCTTGCGGCCCTCGTCGAGGTACTCCTGCGGATCGCGGGCGCCCAGCTCCTTGCCCGTCCAGTACTCGACCTGGCGGTCCGCGTCGGGCGCGACGCGCGGCGTGGTGATGAACCCGTCGTTCCACGCCTTGGACGTCTTCCCGAGCTTGCGCACCAGCGCCGCACGGTCGTTGAGCCAACGGGTCGCCGCGTCCTCGACGGTCTCGCCGGGCCGGACGAGTTGCGGGTACGAGCTCTCCGGGTCGTCGACGACCAGGGCCTGGTACTCGTCGCCGCCCAGGTGCCAGAACGGACCGGGGAAGAGGGCCGCGAACTCGCGGGTCAGATCGTCGACCAGGCGGGCGGCGGCCGGGTTCGAGATGTCGACGGCGCCGGGCAGCGCCCTGCCGGAGGCGTTGCGCAGCTGCAGGTCCGGATGGGCGTCGATGACGGCGCCGAGGTGCCCGGGGCTGTCGATCTCCGGGATGACGGTGATGTGGCGCTGCGCGGCGAGGTTGATGATCGCGGTGACGTCCGCCTTGCTGAGGTGCTGCCGCGAGACGATCTCGGGGTGGCTGCTGCTCTCGATGCGGAAGCCCTGGTCGTCGCTGAAGTGCAGGTGCAGCTGGTTGAGCTTGAGGTCGCCCAGCTCCCGGATCCGGTCCTCGATCCACTGGCGCGTGAAGTACTTGCGCGCGATGTCGAGCGTCAGGCCGCGCTGCGGCCGGTCCGGGGTGTCCCGGACGACGCCCTCGGGCATCCCGCCGTCGGCCCGCAACGTCTGCAGGAGGGTACGGGTGCCGTAGAACGCCCCCGCGTCGGTGGGCGCGTCGATGTCGACCTGCCCGTTCCGCGCGGTGAGGACGTACGACTCCTTCACCGTGCCGGCGTTCTTCGCGGTCCCCTGCACGGCCTCGGCTCGCGAGCCGTTGAGCCGCAGCGTGATGTCGCCCGCTCCGGCCGGTCCGTCCCCGTCGTCCTTGGCGTCGTCGAACCCGAAGGGGACCTGCAGCTGTCCGGCGAGCAGCCGCGCCTCGTCCTCGACGGCGCTGCCGCGAGCGGCGCGCACCCGGGTGCCGGGACCGATGTGGAAGACGCCGTTCCCGGCCGGGCGGAAATCCCGCACCGCCGGGATGACCGGCAGTGTCCGGGGGGCGGGTGCGTCGTTGGGCGTGCCGACGGCCGGTGCGAGTGCGGTGAGCGACAGTGCCAACCCTGTCCAGATTTTCCCCATACCGGACGTTATGGCGGATCATCCCCGTTCTGTCGTCCACTCCATGACATATTTCGATCCCGTTCGGGTGAAATCCACTCACCCGCCGGTCGGAGTCGAACACCCACCACTAACGTGTACCGCTTCCCCGCTTCCCGACAGGAGTTCAGCGCTGTTCCCCGACTCTCCGGCTCTGGGGCCCGACACCGCCGCCGGGCTCTCCCGGCTCAACGAGGCCCCCTTCGGCACGGCGGAAGCCGCCCTGCGCGACTGCTGCGGAAGCCACCGCTGGGCCCGCCGGATGGCCCTGCACCGCCCGTACCCCGATCTTGAAGCCCTACTCGCGGCAGCCGACGAAGCGGCCTACGACCTGACCCCCGGCGACCTCTCCGAGGCGCTGGCCTGCGAGGCGGCCACCCCGCTGCCGCACCGCGGCGGCCTCGCCACACACACCGCGCTGAGCGCCGCGCAGGCCGCGTACGAGAACAAGTTCGGCAACGTCTTCGTCATCGCCCTGGAGGGCGACGACCCGAGCAGCCTCCTCAACCAGGTGCTGACCGGGATCCGCGTCCGGCTGGCGAACGACGAGGACGAGGAGCGCGTCGTCACCGCCGACGAGCTGCGGCGCATCACCCGCGCGCGGCTCGCCCGGCTGGTTCGCGAACGCTCCAACGACCGGAGCGCCGCGGAACTGCGGCGCTAGGCCGCCCGAACCCCGGCTCCACAGGCGTCCGCACCCGTACGCACGCCGGGCTCCGGCCCGCACATCCGTCCGCCCGTTCACCCGTGGGTCCCCCCGGACGTTCACCCAGTCGTGCGGGATCAATCACACCTGGCCCACCCGGGCGTACGGAGCCGACAACGCGTCGCTACGATGGCCAGGGCCGGTGGACCGTACCCGGCCGGGCCCGTCCGACACCGAAGCCGGCTGGCTCCAAACCGCTCCCGGAGGGTTTTCCGTGCCGGCAGGAACGCTGTACCGCGGCCGGGAAGGCATGTGGTCATGGGTGGCTCATCGAGTCACCGGTGTCCTCATTTTCTTCTTCCTGTTCGTCCATGTCCTCGACACCGCACTCGTGCGCGTCTCCCCCGAGGACTACGACAAGGTCGTCGCGACCTATAAGACATGGCCTGTCAGCCTGCTGGAGTACGGCCTCGTCGCGGCCATCCTCTTCCACGCTCTCAACGGGCTGCGCATCATCGCCGTCGACTTCTGGTCCAAGGGCCCGAAGTACCAGAAGCAGATGCTGTGGTCCGTCCTCGGCGTCTGGATCGTGCTGATGGTCATGGCCATCATTCCCGTCCTCGGGCACGCCGCACGCATTCTGTTCGGGAGCTGAGCATGACTACCGACTCCGTGGAGCTCAGCTCCTCCAGCACCTCGGTCGGCCCGGACAACCCGGCGCCGCTCATCGAGGCACCGCGCGCCCGCACCAAGCGCACGCTGCGCTCGCCGGGGGCCGCCCGCACCAACTTCGAGCTGTACGGCTGGCTGTTCATGCGCCTGTCCGGCGTCGTGCTCGTCGTCCTGGTGCTGGGCCACCTGCTGATCCAGCTGGTCCTCGACGGCGGCGTGACCAAGGTCGGCTTCGCCTTCGTGGCCGGCCGCTGGGCCTCGCCGTTCTGGCAGGGCTGGGACCTGGTCATGCTGTGGCTGGCCATGCTGCACGGCGGCAACGGCCTGCGCACCGTCATCAACGACTACGCCGAGCAGGCGAACACCCGGTTCTGGCTGAAGACGCTGCTGTTCACCGCAACGGCGTTCACGATCGTGCTCGGCACGCTGGTGATCTTCACCTTCGACCCGAACATCCGCTAGGCCAGGGACGGACAGGGAAACAACCCCATGCAGATCCACAAGTACGACACCGTCATCGTCGGCGCCGGCGGCGCCGGTATGCGCGCGGCCATCGAGTCGACGAAGCGCAGCCGCACCGCCGTTCTGACGAAGCTCTACCCGACCCGCTCCCACACCGGCGCCGCCCAGGGCGGCATGGCCGCCGCCCTCGCGAACGTCGAGGAGGACAACTGGGAGTGGCACACCTTCGACACGGTCAAGGGCGGCGACTACCTGGTCGACCAGGACGCCGCCGAGATCCTGGCGAAGGAGGCCATCGACGCGGTCCTCGACCTCGAGAAGATGGGCCTGCCCTTCAACCGGACGCCCGAGGGCAAGATCGACCAGCGTCGGTTCGGCGGGCACACCCGCAGCCACGGCGAGGCCGCCGTGCGCCGCGCCTGCTACGCGTCGGACCGCACCGGCCACATGATCCTCCAGACGCTGTACCAGAACTGCGTCAAGGAGGGCGTGGAGTTCTTCAACGAGTTCTACGTCCTGGACCTGCTCCTCACCGAGGTCGACGGCGTCCAGCGGACCGCCGGCGTCGTCGCGTACGAGCTGGCCACCGGCGAGATCCACGTCTTCCAGGCGAAGGCCGTCATCTTCGCCTCCGGCGGCACCGGCAAGTTCTTCAAGGTGACCTCCAACGCGCACACCCTGACCGGTGACGGCCAGGCCGTCGCGTACCGGCGCGGGCTGCCGCTGGAGGACATGGAGTTCTTCCAGTTCCACCCGACGGGCATCTGGCGCATGGGCATCCTCCTCACCGAGGGCGCCCGCGGCGAGGGCGGCATCCTCCGCAACAAGGACGGTGAGCGCTTCATGGAGAAGTACGCGCCCGTCATGAAGGACCTCGCCTCCCGCGACGTCGTCTCGCGCTCCATCTACACCGAGATCCGTGAGGGCCGCGGCTGCGGTCCCGAGGGCGACCACGTCTACCTCGACCTCACGCACCTCCCGCCGGAGCAGCTGGACGCCAAGCTGCCCGACATCACCGAGTTCGCGCGGACGTACCTCGGCATCGAGCCCTACACGGACCCGATCCCGATCCAGCCGACCGCGCACTACGCCATGGGCGGCATCCCGACCAACGTCCAGGGCGAGGTGCTGAGCGACAACACCACCGTCGTCCCGGGCCTGTACGCCGCGGGCGAGGTCGCCTGCGTCTCGGTGCACGGCGCCAACCGACTGGGCACCAACTCGCTGCTCGACATCAACGTCTTCGGGCGCCGGTCCGGCATCGCGGCCGCCGAGTATTCGGCGACCACGGACCACGTCGAGCTGCCGGAGGACCCGGCCTCCCGGGTCGTCGCCCAGGTCGAGGGCCTGCGCAACAACACCGGCACCGAGCGGGTCGCGGACATCCGCAAGGAGCTGCAGGAGTGCATGGACACCAACGTGATGGTGTTCCGCACCGAGCAGACGATCAAGACGGCCGTCGAGACGATCGGCGCCCTGCGCGAGCGCTACAAGAACGTGTCCGTCCAGGACAAGGGCAAGCGCTTCAACACCGACCTGCTGGAAGCCATCGAGCTGGGCAACCTGCTCGACCTGGCCGAGGTCATGGCCGTGTCCGCGCTGGCGCGCAAGGAGTCCCGCGGCGGTCACTACCGCGAGGACTACCCCACCCGCGACGACGTCAACTTCCAGCGGCACACCATGGCGTACCGCGAGACGGACTCCGCCGGCAACGAGTCGATCCGTCTCGACTACAAGCCGGTCGTGGTGACCCGCTACCAGCCGATGGAGCGTAAGTACTGATGAGCACCCCGACGCTCGACAAGCATTCAGATGCCCTGGACGCCGCCGAGGCCGGCGCGGGCCACCTGATCACGATCACGATGCGGGTCCGCCGGTTCAACCCGGAGGTCTCCGACGCGGTCGAGTGGGTCGACTACCAGTTCCCGATCGATCCCAAGGAGCGCGTCCTGGACGCCCTCCACAAGATCAAGTGGGAGCTCGACGGCACGCTGACCTTCCGGCGTTCCTGCGCCCACGGCATCTGCGGCTCGGACGCCATGCGCATCAACGGCCGCAACCGGCTGGCGTGCAAGACGCTGATCAAGGACCTCAACCCGGAGAAGCCGATCACGGTCGAGCCCATCAAGGGCCTGACGGTCCTGAAGGACCTGATCGTCGACATGGACCCGTTCTTCCAGGCCTACCGCGACGTCATGCCCTTCCTGATCACCAAGGGCAACGAGCCGACGCGTGAGCGCCTGCAGTCCGCCGAGGACCGCGAGCGCTTCGACGACACCACCAAGTGCATCCTGTGCGCGGCGTGCACGTCGTCCTGCCCGGTGTTCTGGAACGACGGCCAGTACTTCGGCCCGGCCGCGATCGTCAACGCGCACCGCTTCATCTTCGACTCGCGCGACGAGGGCGGTGAGCAGCGGCTGGAGATCCTGAACGACAAGGACGGCGTCTGGCGCTGCCGCACGACGTTCAACTGCACCGACGCGTGCCCGCGTGGCATCGAGGTCACGAAGGCCATCCAGGAAGTGAAGCGCGCGCTGATCACGCGTCGCTTCTAGGGCGTCCCGCAGGTGAAGGCCCTCGTCCGCCGCTGCGGACGGGGGCCTTCGGCTATTCCCACTCCCAGCGCAGCGCCTGGAAGCCGGGCTGCGGGTCCTCGACGGAGAACAGCGCCCGCCCCGAGGCGCTGATCCAGACGGGTTCGACCGCGGGCAGCTGGCCGCCCGCGTTGGTGCCGACGCAGCGGTGGCTGCGGAACGGCACGGTGTCCGGATGGAACTGCACCTCGAGGGTGTAGAGCCGGATGGGCACCGGGAAGCCGCGTCCGCACTCGGTGGTGCGGGCGCCCGCGCTCGGCATCTGGTAGGTGTACTCGACGACCTCGGTCTCGCCCTTGGCGAGTTCCCGCTCCAGCAGCAGCTCGGCGACGACCAGCGGCACCGAGCCGTCGATGCGGACCCGGCCGGGCCGGGCGTTGCGCACCCCGGTGAGGACGGGCAGCTCCCGCTTGGGGTCGTCGCCGCGGGTGATGATCATGCAGCGGTCCACCCGGTCGCGCTCGGCCCGCAGGACGAGGGTCGTCGTCCAGGTCGTCTCGCAGCCGTTCGCGTCGATCTCGTAGCGGTCGTGCACCGCGAGCCGGGCGAGGCCGTCGTCGGTGGAGCCCATCTCGCCGAGCAGTCCGGGCAGGCTCTCGTACTCCTGCCAGAGCCGGGCGGCGTCGAGGTTGACGGGCGGGCGGTTGACCCAGCGGCCGCGCGGGCGTTGCGGACCGAGCAGGGAGACCAGGGAGTCGGAGGGAAGGGCGAGCAGCTCTTCCAGCAGGCGAACGGCCTGCCGGGACTGGGGGCGCTCCGGCCGGCTGCGGCCGCGGCGCCAGTAACTGAGCGTGGTGACGCTCACCTGGACGCCCCGGGTGTCGAGCCGGTGCCGGATGCGTTCCATGCTGAGCCCGCTGGCCCGGACGGCGGCGTCGAGGGCGGCTTCGAAGGGGCCGGTGCGCAGCGCGTCGGCTATTTCTGGTGGCAGCGGTCTGTAGGTCACAGGGGAGGGTCGTCCGTCCTGCGTGCCGGGTGGGGGGAGGCCACATGCTAGCGACCGGGAGGGAAACCTCCGGTGATCGGCATCACGCCGTGAACAGTCTTACCCAAAGATTTATGGTTCACAGACCTCACACAGCTTGTGGGACACGGTTTAACGCGTTGTTGCAACTCCCGCAATTAAACAGAGTTGGGACTCCGTTGCCGCGGGTCAGCGGCCACCGCCATGCTCCGTGGCCATGAAACGATCCGTACTCGCCAGCACCCTCACCCTCGCGGTCAGCGGGCTTCTGATAGCCGGGGCGGGCACCCCCGCCAGCGCCGCGAAGAACCCCCGGCCCATCCCGCCGACGGCGAGCGAAGCTCAGGCACTGCGTGACGCGAACTCCGCCGTGGCCGCCCACCCGCAGCTGGTGCGGGCCGGCGCACACGACGTGTTCACGTCACGCGACGTGACCGTCGACGCCGACGGCTCCCGTCACGTCCACCTCGACCGGACCTACCAGGGCCTGCCGGTCCTGGGCGGCGACGTCGTCGTCCACTCGGCTCCCGACGGCACCGCCCGCGACGCGTCCCTGACGCTGGCGGCGCCGCTGAACCTGTCGGTCACGCCGAAGATCACCGCCAAGCAGGCCATCGCCACGGCCGCCAAGAAGTTCAAGGGTGTCAAGCGCGGCAGCACCGCCAAGCTGGTCGTCGACGCCACCTCGGCCAAGCCCGCGCTGGTCTGGCAGGTCGTCATCAACGGCACCGCGCCCGACCAGTCGCCGAGCCACCTGCACGTCCTGGTGAACGCGCGGACCGGCGCCACCGGCCAGTCGTGGAACAGTTTCATCAGCACCGTCGTCGCGGGCCAGACCCAGGCGACGGCCCCCGCCGCCTCCGTCGCGGGCGCCGCGGCCTCGGGCACCGGCCACGGCTACCAGGTCGGCGACGTGACGCTGGGCACCACCAGTGTCAGCGGCGGCTACCAGCTGCTGGACCCGACCCGCGGCAACGGTGAGACGCGGGACGCCCAGAACAAGACGGCCACCAATGACTCGCCGCCCGCCGGCTTCGGCGCCGCGTTCACGGACACCGACAACGTCTGGGGCAACGGCGCCCTCACCGACCGCGCCACGGTCGCGGTCGACGCGCACTACGGCATCCAGGCCACGTGGGACTACTACAAGAACGTCCACGGCCGCAACGGCATCAAGAACAACGGTGTCGGCGCCCGCTCCTTCGTCCACTACGGCGTCAACTACGCCAACGCGGGCTGGGACGACGACAGCTTCTCCATGATCTACGGCGACGGCGCCGCGGGCGACAAGCCCTTCACCGAGCTCGACGTGGCCGGCCACGAGATGAGCCACGGCGTCACCGCCGCGACGGCGGGCCTGAACTACTTCGGCGACGCGGGCGGCCTCAACGAGTCCACCAGCGACATCTTCGGCACCCTGGTCGAGTTCAACGCCAACAGCCCGGCTGACAAGCCCGACTACCTCATCGGCGAGAAGATCGGCTCCTCGCCGCTGCGGTACATGGACGACCCGAAGAAGGACGGCGTCTCGCAGTCCTGCTGGACCACCGGCACCAAGAACCTCGACCCGCACTACTCGTCGGGCGTCGGCAACCACTTCTTCTACCTGCTGGCCGTCGGCTCCGGCTCCTCCTCGTACGGCAACAGCCCGACCTGCAACGGCGCTCCGGCCGTCACGGGCATCGGCAACGCCGACACGGGCAAGATCTGGTACCGCGCGCTGTCCACGTACATGACGGCCGCCACCGACTACCCCGGCGCCCGCACCGCGAGCATCAAGGCGGCGAAGGACCTGTTCGGCGGCAGCAGCACGCAGTGCGCCGCGGTCGAGAAGGCCTGGACGGCGGCAGCCGTCGCCGCGACCTCCACCACCTGCGGTGGAACCGGCACCACCCCGCCGCCGGACGGCACCAACCTGCTGGCCAACCCCGGCTTCGAGTCGGGTGCGACCACCTGGGCCCAGAGCACCGGCGTCATCACCAATGAGACCGGCGCCGCCCCCCACGGCGGCTCGTACTACGCCTGGCTCAACGGCTACGGCACCACCCACACCGACACCCTCTCCCAGTCGGTGACCATCCCGGCCACCGCCGCGGCGCCGAAGCTCAGCTTCTGGCTCGGCATCACCACCAAGGAGACGGGCTCCACGGCCTACGACACGCTGAAGGCCCAGGTCGTCTCCGGCACCACGACGACCACGCTGGCGACGTACTCCAACACCACCCCGAGCGGCTACGTCCAGCGCACCCTCGACCTGTCCGCCTTCAAGGGCAAGACGGTCACCGTCAAGTTCCTGGGCGCCGAGGACTCCTCCGCGGCCACCAGCTTCCTGATCGACGACACGGCCGTCACCAACGGCTGACCCACCTGCCCCCCACGGGGTGGCGGCCCGGACGGAACGGCAAAGGCCTTCCGCCCGGGCCGCCGCCGTGTCCGCTTCCGGCGGGCGGTTCACTCTTCCGAGGGGGTCGACCCAGCGGGCGCCCCGCACGCCGTACTGCTCGTGGCCGGCGATACATCGGGACACCGGGCCGCGTGATACGACCGCTCGATCCCGCCGGCCGAGGCACGCTACGCCGAGTGGCTCGAGTACCTGGATCAGCGACAGTTCAACGGAACCCGAATGATCGTCGCCTGACCCCGCCACCTGTCGCGTTCAGCCCCGCTACCGGGATTGCGCGCGCTCGTCGAAGACGGCGCGGGCGGCGGTGATGCCGTTGAGGGCGGCGGGGAAGCCCGCGTAGCCCGCCATTTGGGTGATGATCTCGACGGCCTCGTCCTCGGTACCGCCCACGTTGAGGAACCCGTGGAGGTGGACGCGGAGTTGCGGGGCCGCCGTGCCGAGGGCGGTGCACATGGCGATGGTGGCCAGTTCGCGGGACTTGAGGTCGAGTCCCGGGCGGGAGTAGACGTCGCCGAAGGCGAACTCGATCAGGTACCGGGCCAGGTCGGGGGCGATGTCCTGGAGCGAGGCGACGACCGCTTCGCCGGCGTGGCCGTCGATGCGGGCCAGCGCTTCCGCTCCGCGCTCGTAGCGGGTGGTGCCCGGCTCGCTGGGGGTGGCCGGCGCAATGGGCCCGGCGTCGGCGTCGCCGGCCTCCTTGCGTGCGGCGAAGACCTCGCGGGCGATGGTGAGGGCGTTGAGGGCGGCCGGGAAGCCCGCGTAGACGCCGGCGTGGATGAACGTCTCCACGATCTCCCGCCGGCTGATGCCGACATTGAGCGCCCCGTCGACGTGGAAGCGCAGCTGCGGGGCCGCGTTGCCCATCGCGGCGAGCGCCGAGATGGTGGCCAACTGGCGCTGCGGGAGCGTCAGGCCGGGGCGGGAGATGATGTCGCCGTAGCCGAACTCGACGGTGAACCGTCCCAGGTCGGGGGCGATCCCGGCGAGCGCGTCGAGCACGGCGGGCCGCTCGGTGCCGGCGATCTTCTGCAGCACGGCGAGGCCGCGCGCGTAGCGCTCGGAGGGGGCGTCGGCCGTGTCGGGCGCGGACTTCTCATTCGTCGTTGGCATGGCATCGAACGTACGGGTTGGAGGGGGCTCTAACGCAAGCCCTGAACGTCTCCCGCCGCAAACAGGATTCGGCGCAGCAGGTCGGAGAGCGTGCGGCGGCCGAGCCACCGGTCCCCGCGGCCGCCGGACCGGTCTGAGCGGCCGGGTTTTCAGCGCGCGGCCGCGTCGCCGCTCTCCAGGGCGAGTTCGGCCGGACGGACCGCCGGGAGGGTGACGCGGACCGTGAGCCCCGTGCCCGGGGCCGTGTCGAGGCGAACCGATCCGTGGTGCGCGTCGACCGCGGCCTGGACGATCGACATGCCGAGGCCGGCGCCGCCGGTGTCCCTGGCCCGGTCGGGGTCGGCGCGGAAGAAGCGGTCGAAGGCGCGGGCCGCGTCCTGCGGCGACAGGCCGGGGCCGGAGTCGGTGATCCGCAGCAGGACGTCCTCGTCCCGGCGGACGACCTCCACGGTCAGCGGGGACTCCGCCGGAGTGTGCACCCGGACGTTGCTGAGCAGGTTCCCCAGGATCTGCCGCAACTGCGCCTCGTCCCCCAGCACTTCCACGCAGCCCGGCAGGATCAGCGCGATGGGCCGCTGCGGCTGCTGCATGGCGAGATCGGCTATACCGTCCCTGACCAGCTGCGTCAGGTCGACGGGACGCGGCGCGAGCGCCGGCCGGTCCTCCAGCCGGGCGAGGGCGAGGAGTTCGTCGACGAGGCGGCTCATCCGCATCGCCTCGGCGGACACCCTGGTCAGGGCGCGGTCCTTCTCGTCGGGGTCGAGCATCCCCTTCTCGTAGAGCTGGAGGTAGCCGCGGACGGAGGCGAGCGGCGTGCGCAGCTCGTGGGAGGCGTCGGCGAGGAACTGGCGGAGCTGGGCGGTGGCCCGCTCGCTGCTGGTGAGCGCCGTCTCGATCTGCTGGAGCATGGCGTTGAGGGCGGCGCTGAGCTGCTCGACCTCGGTGCTGCCGTGCGAGGCGGTGGCGATCCGCCGGGAGAGGTCGCCCTCGGAGATGGCGGACGCCGTCTCGACCATGTCCTCCAGCGGTTGCAGCCGCCGGCGGGCGGCGGTCAGCGAGCCCATGGCGAGCAGGCCCAGCAGCACGACGCTGTCGATGACCTCGACGATGAGGAGGTGGCCGACCGCCCGCCGCACCCCGTTGAGCCGCATCCCCTTGACGACCATGGTGCCGTCACCGAGGCGGGAGACCACCACCCGGTAGTAGCTGCCGGCGCTGTGCACGGTCGCGGCGTCGCCGGACGACGCGAGCGCCTTCACGTCCGGCAGTGCCGAGGCGAGACTGCGGCGCTCCTCGTTGAGGTTGGCCACGTCGCCCTCGCACACCGTGGAGATCCGGCCGTGGGAGTCGAGCACCAGGAACAGGTCCTGGTCGAAGGCCTGGGCGACGACCTTGCCGCCCTTGGCGGTCTGCAGCATGCCGGCCATCGTGCACAGCTGCTGCAGGCCGCCGCTGGTGAACGGCGTGGAGGACATCGCCCTCTGGGAGGTCTTCAACGAGTCGTCTATCTCGCCGATCAGCATGGTGTACATGCCGATGAGGCTGGCCGCGCCCGCCATCACCAGCCCGATGGCCAGGAAGGTGACGTTGGCCATCGTGAAGCGCCCGCGCAGCGAGCGGGGGCGCGGCCAGAAGCAGCGCCTCGGTCCGGAACCGGATCCGGAACCGCTGTCGTACCTGCCGAACTCGGCCCTCCCGCTTTCACGAACGCCACTGACGCGCGTGCCGAGCCCGAACGTCCCGAACCCGAACCTCATGTCAGTGCCCGCAGCCCGTAGCCGATGCCGCGCCGGGTCTCGATGAGCGGCGGTCCGAGCCGGTCGAGCTTTCGCCGCAGGTAGCTGATGTAGGTCTCGACGACGGTCGACTCGACGACGGTGTCGTACTGCCAGACGTGCTGGAGCAGTTGCTCCTTGGTGACGATCCGCCCGGCGTTGCGCAGCAGGTGCCGCAGCAGGTTGTACTCGGTCGGGGTCAGATCGACCGGCTCGCCCGCGCGGCGGACGCTGTACGTCGTCTCGTCCATCTCCAGGTCCCCGTGGCGCAGTACGGGGTCGGCCGGCTCCGGTTCGCGCCGGGTCCTGCGGAGCACGGCGTGCACCCGGGCGACGACCTCGTCCACGCCGAACGGCTTGGTGATGTAGTCGTCGCCGCCCAGCGCGAGGCCGCCGACGACGTCGCGCGGCGCGTCCCGGGCGGTCACGAAGATCACCGCGAGGTCGTCGCGTTCGGCGCGCAGCGTGCGGCAGACCTCCCAGCCGTTGCCGTCCGGCAGCATCACGTCGAGGAGCACCAGATCGGGCCGGTACTCGCGGGCGGCGATGACGGCCTGTCGGCCGGTGGCCGCGGTACACACCGTGAAGCCATGGTATTTCAGGGTAATTCGGAGAATGTCCGCGATGCCCGGCTCGTCCTCCACGATCAGTACGGTGGCCGGCCTCTCGGGGTTCTCCATGGCTCAAGTATCGGCAGTGATGGCCCACAGACCCACTGGAGACAACTTGGGAGTTCCCTGAGAGATCCCGATTCACCTTGTGACGGCCCGGCCCCGGCACGGAGGCTGAGCAGACTGCGGGGGAATTCCTGCCCGGCAGCGACCGTCGGCAGCGAGTGAAGGAGCTGGGACCGTGGCCTCATTGGCACGTTGGTGCTTTAGGCGCAAGTGGTTGGTGATCGGGTTGTGGGTGGCGGTGGTGGCCGGCTTCGGCGCCAGCAGTACCGCGGCCGGGAGCGACTACGCCAACGTCTTCGAGCTGCCGGGCACCGAGTCCGCCCAGGTCCTGAAGCTGATGGACAAGGCGTTCCCCGACCAGGCCGGCGAGTCCGACAACGTCGTGTGGCACGTCGACCAGGGTTCGGTACGTGACAGCGCGGTCCAGCAGAAGATGACCGCCGCCCTGCAGAAGATCAAGAGCGGGGTCGCGGACGTCGGCGCGATCGCGAGCCCGTACGCGCCCGAGGGCGCGGCGAAGATCAGCAAGGACGGCAGGACCGCCTACGCCACCGTCACCTTCACCAAGCTCGGCAACGAGCTGGACAAGGAGGAGGTGAAGAAGCTCATCGACATCGTGCACGACGCCTCGGGCGACGGCCTGCAGGTCGAGGCCGGCGGTCAGGCCGTGCAGATGGCCGAGGAGCCGCCGCAGGGCCTGAGCGAGCTCGTGGGCATCGCGGCCGCGGCCGTGGTCCTCTTCCTCGCCTTCGGCTCGCTGTTCGGGATGCTGCTGCCGATCATCACCGCGCTCTTCGCGATCTTCACCGCCTCGTCGGCGATCATCCTGCTCAGCCACGGCATGGCCATCGCCGACGTGTCCCCGATGCTGGCGATGCTCGTCGGCCTGGGCGTCGGCATCGACTACGCGCTGTTCATCGTCACCCGGCACCGCAAGGGCGTGCTGCGCGGGAAGACGCCGGAGGAGGCCGCCGTCACAGCGGTCAACACCTCGGGCCGCGCCGTGCTGTTCGCGGGCGGCACCGTCTGCATCGCCCTGCTCGGCATGTTCGCGATGGGTCTGAGCTTCCTCAACGGGGTCGCCATCGCGTCCGCGTTGACCGTCGTCCTGAGCGTCGCCGCGGCCATCACGCTGCTGCCCGCGATGCTCGGCGTCCTCGGCATGCGCGTGCTGTCGCGCCGCCAGCGCCGCAAGCTGGCCGCGAACGGCCCCGAGCCGGAGCACTCCACCGGTGCCGCGGCCCGCTGGTCCGGCTTCCTGGAGCGGCACCCGCGGGTGCTCTCGCTGGTCGCGGTCGCGGTCATGGCGGTGCTGGCCATCCCGATGCTCTCCCTGCGCCTCGGCTCGTCCGACCAGGGCAACAACCCGGACACGACGACCACCCGCAAGGCGTACGACCTGCTCGCGGGCGGTTTCGGCGCCGGCTTCAACGGCCCGCTGACCATCCTCGCGGAGGTGAAGTCGGACACCGACAAGGCAGCGGTGCAGACCCTGGTCGGCAAGCTCAACGCGACCAAGGGCATCACCTTCGCCGCCGCGATGCCGATGCAGCCGGGCGCCGAGGTCGCCGTCATCCAAGCGGTGCCGAACAGCTCGCCGCAGGACAAGTCGACGTCGGACCTGATCGACCACCTGCGCGAGGACGTCGTACCGGCTGCCGAGCAGGGCAGCACGATGCAGGCGTACGTCGGCGGCCAGACGGCGATGTTCAAGGACTTCGCCTCGGTGCTGATGGGCAAGCTCCCGCTCTTCATCGCCGTGATCATCGCGCTGGGCTTCGTCCTGCTGATGGTGGCCTTCCGCAGCATCGTCGTACCGCTCACCGCCGCCGTGATGAACCTGATCGCGGCCGCCGCGTCCTTCGGACTGCTGGTCGCGGTCTTCCAGTGGGGCTGGGGCGGTGACGCGCTGGGCGCCGGACGCGCGGGCCCGATCGAGGCGTTCCTCCCCGTCATCATGCTGTCGCTGCTCTTCGGCCTCTCCATGGACTACCAGGTCTTCCTGGTCAGCCGGATGCACGAGGAGTGGACGCACACCAAGGACAACGCGCGGGCGGTACGCGTCGGCCTGGCCGAGACCAGCCGGGTGATCAACTCCGCCGCCGTCATCATGATCTGCGTCTTCGGCGCCTTCGTGCTCAGCGGGCAGCGCGTGCTGGCGATGTTCGGCATCGGGCTGGCGGGGGCGGTCGCGCTCGACGCGTTCATCCTGCGGACGGTCCTCGTCCCCTCGCTGATGCACCTGTTCGGCAACGCCAACTGGTGGCTGCCGGGCTGGCTCGACAAGCGGCTGCCGCACCTGGCGGTCGAGGGCGCGCCGGAGGACGACGACGCTCCGGCGTCGGGTGTCGTCATCCCCCTGACGAAGGCCGGCGGCCCGTCCGTGCGCGGCACCGTCCGCGGGGCCTTCGGACTGCCGATCCCGCGCTCCGAGCTCACCCTCATCGCCGCCGACGGCCGCCAGGTCGGCCGGATCACGGCGGACGACGACGGATCGTTCAGCCTGCCGACGCCCGGCAGCGGCTCGTACGTGCTGGTCGCCAACGCTGACGGGCACCAGCCGCAGACGGCGAGCGTCATGACGAACGACCGCCCCGTGGAGTGCGATCTGCGGCTCAGCGGCACCGGCACCCTCTCGGGCACGGTGCGCACGGCGCAGGGCGATCCCGTCGACGACGCGCGGGTCGTCCTGCAGGACGCGGACGGCAAGGAGGTCGGCGTCATCCACACGGGTCAGGACGGTGGCTACGCCTTCGCCAACCTCTACCCGGGCCGCTACACGCTGCTGACGATGGGCTACCCGCCCTTCCCCGCCACGGTCACGGTGGGCGGCGGCGAGGACGGCGACGGCGGGGACGACCTCGACCTGGAGCTGAGCCACTCGCGCGACTGACGCGACCGACCCACCTTTTCCCGGAACGCCGGGCGGGCCTGAGACATCAGGCCCGCCCGGCGTTTTTCGTTCCCCGCCGCCCATGGTTGAACACGTTCAAAAATGGGTCTACAGTCAGGCCTGTCAGAAGTTTTGAACACGTTCAAAGGGATGGACCATGGACCTCACGGTCGTCGCGTACGTCGTCTACCTGCTCATCAGCATCGGTCTGACCATCTGGGTCGCGCGCACCCTCAGCAGCAACGGGCGGATCTTCCTCGCCGACGTGCTGCACGGCAACGAGAAGCTCGCCGAGGCCGTCAACCACCTCCTGGTGGTCGGTTTCTACCTCGTCAACTTCGGGTTCGTCGCCCTCTACCTCAAGGCGGCCGACGCGGTCGAGGACGCCCGGGGCCTCTTCGAGGTGCTGTCGGTCAAGCTCGGGGTCGTCCTGCTCGTCCTCGGTGTCCTGCACCTCGGCAACGTCTTCATCCTCAACAAGATGCGCCGCCGGGGCATCATGGAGAAGGAGCAGGTGCCGCCGGTGCCGCCACAGGGCTGGACCACCCCCGCCACCCCGGCGCTCTGACCACCATGGCCGCCGACGCCGCCCGCCCCGCGGAACCCGCGGAAGTCACAGAACCCGCAGCACCGGAAGCACCGGAAGCACCCGCGGAAGTGGCAGCACCCGCACCGGCCTACCGGGACGCCCGCGTCCCGGTCCGCCGGCTGACCGTCCTGTACGACGCCGACTGCCGGCTCTGCTCGTTCGTGCGGGGCTGGCTCGGACGCCAGCGCCGGCTCGTCCCGCTGGACCTCGTCCCGGCCTGCTCCCCCGAGGCGCGCGGCCGGTACCCGGACCTCGACCACGCCTCTACCCTCAGCCGCATCACCGTCATCGGCGACCAGGGGCAGCTCTACACGGGCGACGCCGCCTGGATCGTCGTCCTGTGGGCGCTCGCCGAGTACCGTCCGATGGCCCACCGCTTCAGCACCCCGGTCGGGGCGCCGCTCGCGCGGGCCGCGGTCCTGGCGGCCGCGAAGTACCGGGCCGCGGCCACTCCGTACGCCGGTTGGGACGTCCCCCCGAACGGCCGCCGGCCGGCGCCCGGCCCGAACGGCGGCCACCGCGGCGGAGCCCGGAACGCCTGGCGCCAGACCGACTGGGGCCCCGCCCGCACCGCCTGGGCGCCGCCCGGAACGGACTGGGAACGGGCCCGGAATCCGGGCACCGGCCGGCCGCCCGGGGCGCCGCTGCCGGCCCACGAGGACTGCGGCGATGCGTGCGGGCACGGCGGTTAGGCTCACCCCTGTGGAAGAAACTGACCGTAGCCCGTCCGACGACGTCGCGCCGGCCGCCGAACTGCCGGGCGGCCGGGCGCGTCCGAAGACCGACAAGAGCGAGCTGACCCGGGCGCTCATCCTGGACACCGCGATGCGGATGTTCCAGGAACGCGGCTACAACAAGACGACGATGCGGGCGATCGCGACCGAGGCCGGGGTGTCGGTCGGCAACGCCTACTACTACTTCGCGTCGAAGGAGTTCCTGATCCAGGGCTTCTACGACCGGATGACGCACGAGCACGCGGTCGACACCCACGCCAAGATGGCCGGCGTCACCGACTTCTCCAAGCGCCTGGAGATCGCCCTCACCTCGTGGGTGGACTGCGCGGCGCCGTACCACGAGTTCGCCTCGCAGTTCTTCCGCACGGCGGCCGATCCGGACAGCCCGCTCAGCCCGTTCTCGAACGAGTCGCACCCGGCGCGCGCCACCGCCGTCGCCATCTTCGACGAGGTGCTGAACGGCTCGGACCTGGCCCCCAAGCTCGACGCCGAACTCGCCGAACTCCTCCCGGACCTGCTCTGGCTGCACCTGATGATCGTGGTGCTGTACTGGGTCTTCGACCGCACCGACGACACCGAGCGCACCCGGAACTTCGTCAAGCGGTGCACCCCGCTGGTGGCGAAGGTCGTCAGCCTCTCGCGCTACCGGGTGTTCCGTCCGCTGGTCAGGGACGCCAAGGGGCTCATCCACGACTTCATCCTGCCGACGTTCATCTCGTCCCAGAAGTCGTCGGGGGGCGGCGCGGAAGCGCCCCAGGACACTGCCACGGCCGCTGAGCCCGTCGCCAAGGTCCCGGCCAAGCGGGCGGCGAAGCGCGCCGCGAAGAAGGCCTCACGCGCGCAGTGACACCAGCTTCACGATCGTGATGTCGGACGGCGCCCCGACCCGTACCGGCGGACCCCAGGCGCCCGCGCCGCGCGTCACGTACAACTGGGTGTCGCCGTACCGGTCGAGACCCGCCACGGTGGGGTTCGCCAGCTCGGCGATGTAGTTGCCCGGCCAGAGCTGGCCGCCGTGCGTGTGTCCCGAGAGCTGCAGGTCCACGCCGTGCTTGACCGCTTCGTGGATCATCACCGGCTGGTGCGCCAGCAGGACGGCGGCCCGGGTGCGGTCCCGGTCGCCGAGCGCCCTGCCGTAGTCGGGCGCGGCGTGGTGGTCGGCGCCGGAGATGTCGTTGACGCCCGCGAGGTCGAAGCCGGGCAGCTCGACCCGGGCGTTCTCCAGCGGGTGCACGCCCAGTTCGCGGACGAAGTCGACCCACGGGGCCGCGCCCGAGAAGTACTCGTGGTTGCCGGTGACGAAGTACGAGCCGTCCCGGGCCCGCAGTCCGGCCAGCGGCTCGGCGGCCGGTCCGAGATCCGCCACGGTCCCGTCGACCAGGTCGCCGACGATCGCCACCAGGTCGGGGCGGGCGCCGTTGATCGTGTCGACGATGCGTTGGGTGTGCGCCCGGCCCAGGATCGGTCCGAGGTGGATGTCGCTGACCACCGCGATCCGGTAACCGTCCGCCCGCGCGGGCAGCTTCGCGAGGGGGATCGTCACGTTCTTCAGCCGGGGGCCGCGCAGGACGCCGTAGGTGCCGTACCCGACGGTCCCGGCCGCCACGGCGACGGAGGCGGCGGCGACGGTGCGGGCGACGAACTGCCGCCGGGTGGCACCGGCGGCGGGCTCGTCGGTCGCGGCGGGAGCGGCGGCGGGCTCGGCGGTCGCGGCGGTCGGCGCCGGGCGCGGAGCTGCCGGCGGAACCTCCACCGGGACCGTGACCGCTTCCGGAACCACTTCATCCGTCCGGGCCGCCGCCCGGCGGTCGAGCGCACGCCGCAGCAGCGGTCGTACCGCCTCGCCCACCAGCAGCGCGAACGTCAGATAGATCAGCACCGCGAGCCACAGGTAGCCCGGCCAGGCCAGCCACCGTTCGCCCGCGAGCGGCAGTTCACGGCCACCGAGCAGCGCGCCCAGGCTGGTCAGCGGGAGGACGAAGGCGAGCACCGTCCCGACGCGCCGGTACCAGCCGCCGGGCGCCGACACGTCGCGAACCAGGCGTCGCCACAGGTACCGGTGCAGGGCGACGAACAGCGCCAGGACGGCCAGTGCGCCCAGGACGAAGACGACGATCACTAAACGGCTGCCGTGTCGGAGCGCTGCGGTTCGACCGGCGTCCCGGCGGCGGCTTCCCGCTTCAGGACCCGCAGCGACCGCAACCCGAGCGCGCCGATCGCCGTTCCCAGCAGGAACGAGGTGATCGCGAGCGTCAGGTGCACCCAGAAGTACGCGGTCGGGGAGCCGTCGTCGAACGCGAGCCCGCTCGCGTCCTTCCACAGGTTCTTCACGAAGGTGGTCCAGACGATCCAGGACCACACACCGAAGGCGATCAGGAACCAGGAGACGGGGCGGTTGAGCTTCATACATCCCAGTATGGGGACTCCCGCACGGCAACGGCCGACGGGGTCCGGTTGGTTCCGCCTCCCGGGCGTGCGAATCCTCACGCGTCCGCGGGACAAACGGGGGGCGCGCGTTCCGCCACCAGGCCTGTACGTTCTGCTGGTGTCCAAGCCTGCACCCGCCTTCCGCCGTTCCCTGCTGGCCCTGTGCGCCGCCACCCTGGCGTCCGGCCCGCTGCTCGCCTCGCCCGCCCACGCGGACGAGAGAACGAAGGAACCGGTGCCTCCCGCCGCCATGTCGAAGGTCGGCGGCGAACGGCTCGGGGTGCCCGGCACCCAGGTGCAGCCGGAGGCCGGGAGCCCGGCGGTGCCGAACCTGACCGCCCGTTCGTGGATCGTGGCCGACGCGAAGACCGGCGAGGTGCTCGCCGCCCACAACGCGCACTGGAAACTGGCTCCCGCCAGCACGCTCAAGATGCTCTTCGCCGACACCGTGCTGCCGAAATTCCAGAAGACCGAGGTGCACACGGTCGCCGACTCCGACCTGCGCGGCATGGGCGAGGGCAGCAGCCTCGTCGGCATCAAGGAGAAGCTCAGCTACACGGTCCACGACCTGTGGCTCGGGGTCTTCCTGCACTCGGGCAACGACGCGGTGCACGTCCTCGCCACGATGAACGGCGGCGTCGACAAGACCGTGCAGGAAATGAACGCGCAGGCCAAGGAGTTGCAGGCCGACGACACCCATGTCGTGTCGCCCGACGGCTACGACATGCCGGGCCAGGTCAGCAGCGCCTACGACCTCACGCTCTTCGCCCGATCGGGGCTGAAGAACGCGGACTTCCGCGAGTACTGCGGGACGGCCAGCGCCCAGTTCCCCGGCGAGTACAAGGACCTGAAGACGGGCAAGCCGTCGAAGACCCGCTCCTCCTTCGGCATACAGAACACCGACCGCCTGCTGACCGGCATGGGTGTCAGCCGCTATCCCGGCCTGATCGGGGTGAAGAACGGTTTCACCACCAACGCGGGCAATACCTTCACCGGCGCGGCCGAGCGAGACGGTCGCACCTTGCTCGTCACCGTGATGCACCCGGCCGCACGCCCCAACGAGGTCTACAAGGAGACGGCCGCGCTGCTGGACTGGGGCTTCAAGGCCGCCTCCACCGTGCAGCCGGTCGGCACCCTGGTCCCGACGCGGAGCGCCGCCCAGGCGAACGCCCCCGACCCGGACACTAAGGGCCCCGCCCAGGCGGCCGTCACCAGCACGTCCAGCTCGAACGGCATCTGGACCTACGCCGGAATCGCCGCAGGCGCCCTGGCCCTCGTCGCCGGCGCCGTCCTCCTCCTACGCCGCCGCCGAACCACCGCCCCCACCCTGCCCGACCCCCGCCCCTCCCGCCGCAAGCCCCGCGACGAAGCCACCGACTGACGGGGGCGGGGATGGCCCCGGGGTCAGACCTGCGGACCGCGGACCTTCTGTTGGGGGTCAGGCGGGGCGGACGGTTGCCGGGTGGTCCTCGGTGGGGGTCGGGTCGGTTGCCGGCTGCTCGGCTTCCGCCGTCGCGGTTTTGGAAGGGACTGCGGTCCAGGCGGCGCAGAAGAGGAGCAGTTTGGCCATGAAGTTGAACCAGAGCAGCAGCGCGACGGGGACGCCGAAGGCGCCGTACATGCTCTTGGCGGCCACGTTCTGCAGGTAGCTGCTGAGGACCAGCTTGAGGATCTCGAAGCCGACGGCCCCGACGAGGCCCCCGCGACGACCACCCGGTGGCGCGGGGGTTCGACGCCGGGCAGCAGGGTGAGCAGGACGACCAGGAGCACGAAGTCCGCGACGACCGCGATGCAGAAGCCCGCGGCGGTGAGGAAGAACTGGCCGACGGTGCTGTCCTCGACGCCGAGGTGGTCGGCGGCCCAGCCGACGGCGGCGGTGGCGAACGCGGAGGAGGCCAGCGAGACGATGGCGGCGGCGCCGAGGCCGAGCAGGATCCCGGCGTCCCTGAGCCGGCTCTTGAACGGGTTCTCGTCCTCGTCGTCCTTCTCCCAGACCGCGCGCAGGCAGTCGCGGAGCGAGGCGACCCAGCCGAAGCCGGTGAAGAGGAGCAGGGCGCCGGCGATGAGGCCGACGGTGCCGGCGTTGGCGACGAGACCGTCGATGTTGAGCTGGTCGGCGATGCCGGGGACCTGTTCCGAGACCTTCTTCTGGATGTCCTGGAGTTGCCGGTCGGAGAGCAGGGCCGCGCCGATCGCCGCGGCGACGGTGATCAGCGGGAAGAGGGCCAGGAAGCTGGTGAAGGTGACGGCCGCGGCCAGCCGGCTCCAGTGCACCTTCTGGAGGTGCTCGAACGAACGCCAGGCGTGGGTGCGCATCAGCCGGGCGATCCACGGGCCGATCCACGGCAGTTTCGTCAGCCACTCCATGTGGTCCACTCCATGTCGGTTGCCTACCCTCCGTCAGGGTTCGCACTCCCGGCGCGGTGGCGGGGTCGGGGGTGCGGCCGGTCGGCCGGGGACGCGGCCGGTCCCGGACGTCCGAAGACGAAGGTCCGCGTCCCCCAGAAGCGCAGCGCTGTGGCCAGCGCCATCCCGATGCCCGCGCCCGAGACCACGTCCGCGCGCGGGGTGGTGAGCCCGAGCGCGTAGTGCGACACGGCCAGGCACAGGAGCTGCACCACCGCGCCCGCGACGTTGAACGCGAAGAAGACGACGTACTGGCGGGCGCGGCCGACGGCGGGTGGGCGGCCGCGGTAGGTACCCAGCGCGTTGCCGGCGTAGGCGACCGTGCAACCGGCGAGGAACGACAGCGCCTTGGCGGTGAGCGGCCCGAAGCCGCCCGGTCCGCGCAGCCAGACGAACAGGCCGAGGTCGACGGCGTAGGCGGCGGCGCCGGCCAGCGCGAAGCCGAGGATCTCGGAGCGCAGGGCGGACCCGACACCATGCCGGTGCGTCACAGCTCGGCCCGGTAGGTCACAGCTCGGCCACCGCGAGGGCGTAGAGCGCCGCCCAGCCCAGGGCGATGACGAGCATCGGGCGGTCGCGCAGCACCACGTCCTCCGGCGCTCCGGCCGCGCCCGCGTCGGCGAAGACGGCGTAGCGGAGCACGGACAGGATGAACGGGATCATGGACAGCTGCCGCCAGGGCAGCGAGCCGGCGGCGGCGCCACCGGTCTCCATCGCCCACATCCCGTACGCGAGGACCGCGACCCCGGCCGCGAGCTGCCAGACGAACCGCAGGTAGCCGGTGGTGTACGCGGACAGCAGGGAGCGCGAGGCACCGGCCTCGCGGTCGGTGCCCGACATCAGGACCAGTTCGGAGTAGCGCTTGGCGGCGACCATGAAGAGCGCGCCGAAACCCGAGGTGATCAGGAACCAGCGGGACAGGGCGATGTCGAGGGCGAAGCCGCCGGCCATGGCGCGCATGAGGAAGCCGGTGGTGACGACCACGAGGTCCACCACGAGGACGTGCTTGAGCCGCAGGCAGTACGCGAGCTGCATGACGAGGTACGCGGCGAGCAGCCCGGCGGTCGCCGCGTTGCACAGCACGTACGCGCCCACCGGCGCGAGGACCCCGAGCAGCGCGCCCGCCGTGTAGGCGGCCGGCACCGGGAGCCGGCCGCTGGCGACGGGGCGGGCGCATTTGACGGGGTGGGCCCGGTCGGCCTCGGCGTCACGTGCGTCGTTGATCAGGTAGACGGCGGACGCGCAGGCGGTGAAGAGCACGAACACGATGCCGAGCTGGATCAGTCCGTGGCGCGACAGCAGCCGCCCGGCGGCGACCGGCGCGGCGAGCACCAGGCCGTTCTTGACCCACTGCCGCGGCCGGGCCGTTCTGACCAGGCCGCCGGGAAGGCCCGCCACGGTGCGGAGCAGCCCGACACGGCGCATCCCGACGACGGGGACGGGGACGGGGACCGGGACCGGGACGGCGCTCGCCGGACGCGGTACGTCGTCGAACACCGCCGAGGTGGGCTCAGCCATGGGTTCCTCCGCCCCGCAGCGACCAGGCCCGGCCCAGCCGGGCGGTGGCGGCGCCCAGCGCGGCGCCCGCGGCGACGTCGCTCGGGTAGTGCACGCCCGCGACCAGCCGTGACGCGCACACCCCGGCGGCCAGCGGGGGGAAGGGGCTGAACAGGCGGAACGGGCCCGGCAGCAGCGCGCCGAAGGCGACGGCCGCGGCCGCCGACGACGCCGCGTGGGAGCTGGGGAAACTGTGCCGGCCCGTGGTGCTCACCAGGGGCCGCGCGGCCGGCAGGTACGGGCGCGGCCGGCGGACGACCCGCTTGACGCCCATGCTCGCGACGTGCGCGGCTCCGACGAGGACGGTGGCCCGCAGCCAGGCACGTCGGCGCGCCCGGTCCGCGCAGGCGCCGGTGAGCCCGGCGGCGATCCACAGCGCGGCGTGCTCGCCGCTCCAGGACAGCGCCCGCGCGGCGCGCGCGACCGGCGGCCCGTCGCCGCATCGGCGCAGCGCGGTGAGCAGTTGGCGGTCCACTTCCGACGCACGTGACGCCGCGGAGTCCGAAGTTCGCACCGGCGGTTCTCCTTCTTTCGTGGCACGCCCCCTCCAAAACAAAAGGGACAATGAGGTAATATGCCCGTTATCGACTCCCGGCTCACCCCCACTCACCCGTTCCAGTGAGAGACCTGGCATACAGGGGCAATACACACCTTCCGGGCGATAACGTCACGCTCATGCCCGCACCCTCCGCCCTGACCACCCCCGTCTCCGGCTGGGGCCGCACCGCGCCCACCACCGCCCACGTCTTCCGCCCGCGCACCTACGAGGAGGCGGCCGAGGCGGTCCGGGACTGCGGGGGCCGCGGCGCCATCGCCCGCGGGCTCGGCCGGGCGTACGGCGACGCCGCCCAGAACGCCGGCGGTGCCGTCCTCGACATGACGGGCCTGGACCGGATCCACGAGATCGACGCCGTCAACGGCCTGGTGGTCTGTGACGCCGGGGTGAGCCTGCACCGGCTGATGCAGATCCTGCTGCCGCTCGGCTGGTTCGTGCCCGTCAGCCCGGGGACCCGGTACGTCACGGTCGGCGGAGCCATCGGCACGGACATCCACGGCAAGAACCACCACCTGTCGGGGTCGTTCACCCGCCACGTGCGTGCCATCGAGCTGCTGACGGCGGACGGCGGCACCCGCCTCGTCACGCCCGAGGACGAGCCGGAGCTGTTCTGGGCGACGGCCGGCGGCATGGGCCTGACCGGCATCGTGCTCGCCGCGACGATCCAGCTGCTGCCCGTGGAGACCTCGCTGATGAGCGTCGACACCGAACGGGCCACCGACCTCGACGACCTGATGGCCCGGCTCACCGCCGGCGACCACCGCTACCGCTACTCGGTCGCCTGGATCGACCTGCTCGCCCGCGGCGCGAAGACCGGCCGGGCCGTCCTGACCCGCGGCGACCACGCCCCCCTCGACGCCCTGCCGCCCCGCGCCCGCCGCGCGCCGCTCGACTTCCGGCCGCGCCGGCTGCCGGGCGCCCCTGACGTCATGCCGGAAGGGGTGCTCGGGCGCGGCAGCGTCGGGCTGTTCAACGCCCTCTGGTACCACAAGGCGCCCCGCGAACGGCGGGGCGAGCTGCAGAAGATCTCGACGTTCTTCCACCCGCTCGACGGGGTGCCGGACTGGAACCGGATCTACGGGCGCAGCGGCTTCGTCCAGTACCAGTTCGTCGTCGGCGACGGCCGGGAGGACGCGCTGCGCCGCATCGTGAGCCAGATCAGCCGCCGCGGCGTCCCGTCGTTCCTCGCCGTCCTCAAGCGGTTCGGCGAGGCCGACCCGGGGTGGCTCTCGTTCCCGATGGCCGGCTGGACGCTCGCCCTCGACATCCCCGCGGCCATGCCGGGCCTGGCCGCCTTCCTCGACGTCCTGGACGACGAGGTCGCCGCCGCCGACGGCCGCGTCTACCTCGCGAAGGACTCCCGGCTCCGCCCCGAACTGCTGCCCGCCATGTACCCGCGCCTCGACGCCTTCCGGCAGCTGCGCGCCGACCTCGACCCCCGCGGGGTCTTCACCTCGGACCTGGCCCGCCGCCTCGCCCTCTAGTGCTCTGGAGTCCCACCCCCGTGAAAGACGCCTTCGGCACCCCCCAGTCCCTGCTGATCCTCGGCGGCACCTCCGAGATCGCACTCGCCACCGCCCGCCGCCTCATCGGCCGCCGCACCAGGACCGTCCACCTGGCGGGCCGCCCCTCCCCCGCCCTCGACGCCGCCGCCGAACACCTGCGGTCGCTGGGCGCGGACGCGCGGGCGGTGCCGTTCGACGCGCTGGACACCGGGTCCCACGAGGAGGTGCTCGGCAAGCTGTTCGTGGAAGGGGACATCGACATGGTGCTGCTGGCCTTCGGCGTGCTCGGTGACCAGGCCCGCGACGAGCAGGAGCCGCTCTCCGCCGTCCAGGTCGCGCAGGTCAACTACACGGGGGCGGTCTCCGCGTCCCTGGTGTGCGCGGGCGCGCTGCGGCGGCAGGGGCACGGCTCGCTGGTCGTGCTGTCGTCGGTGGCCGGTGAACGGGCCCGGCGGAGCAACTTCATCTACGGCTCGAGCAAGGCGGGCCTCGACGCCTTCGCACAGGGCCTCGGCGACTCCCTGCACGGCTCGGGCGTGCACGTCATGATCGTCAGGCCCGGCTTCGTCCGCACGAAGATGACGGCGGGGCTGCCGGAGGCGCCGCTGGCCACCACTCCCGAGGCGGTCGCCGAGGCCATCGAGACGGGCCTGCGGCGGCACGCGGAGACGGTGTGGGTGCCCGGCGCGCTGCGCTTCGTCATGTCGGCGCTGCGGCACGTGCCACGCGCGCTCTTCAGGAAGCTGCCGGTGTGAGGGGCCGGCGGCGGGATCCGGCCCAAGGGGCCGGCTCACGGGGTGCGCAGGTCCGTCAGCGGGGCGTCGTGGTGGCGCGGGCACCCTGCTGCTGCGGGACGACACCGCAGGTGTCGACGCCGAACGGGTACTCGCGCATCTTGCGCCAGACCCCGTCCCCGCCCTGCTCGTAGAGGGCGAACCCGGTGGCCGTCCAGGTCGCGGTGAAGTCCGCCAGCGCGGCATGGGCCCGGTCCATCGCCTCGTCGGCGATGCCGTGGGCGACGGTCACGTGCGGGTGGTACGGGAACTGCAGCTCGCGCTCGACGGGGCCCGAGCGCACGTCGGCCTGCAGCTCCGTGCACTCGTCGGTGCCCTCGGCCAGGTGGACGTAGACCACCGGGGAGAGCGGGCGGAAGGTGTCCGTGCCGTCCAGCCTCATCAGGAACGGCCTGCCGGCCGCCGCGACCTTCGCGAGGTGGCGGCGGAGCGCGGGGAGGTCGGCCGAGTCGATCTCGGTCGGCGGCAGCAGCGTGACGTGCGTGGGGATGGCGTACGCGGCCGGGTCGCCGAAGCCCGCACGCGCCTCCTGGAGCAGGCGCCCGTAGGGCTCCGGGACCGCGATCGAGACTCCGATCGTGCTCGTCCCCACTGCGTTCACCCCTCTTCCCCTGATCACGGGCGCCTCGCGGGCGCTGTTCGGTCTGCTCTCAGTGTGACGCGTGCGCGGCTCGCGCCGCGAGCGTCGTCGGACACACTCGGGCGGGACCTAGGACTCTGGCACCGCCCCCACCCGTCCTCACCGGTAGGGCGCCGCACCGGTGCTCCGGTGCGTTTCAGTGCTTCGCGGGCAGGAAACCGATCCGGTCATACGCGCTGGCCAGCGTCTCGGCGGCCACCGCGCGCGCCTTCTCGGCGCCCTTCGCCAGAACAGCGTCCAACGTCTCGGGGTCGCCCAGGTATTCCTGCGTGCGCTCCCGGAACGGTGTGACCCACTCCACAAACCGATCGGCCAGATCCGTCTTCAGCGCACCGTAGCCCTTGCCGGCGTACCGCTGCTCCAGTTCCGGGATTCCGGTACCGGTGAGGGTGGAGTAAATGGTGAGGAGGTTGCTGACCCCCGGCTTCTCCTTCTCGTCGAAGCGCACCACGGTGTCCGTGTCGGTGACGGCGCTCTTGAACTTCTTCGCCGAGACCTTCGGCTCGTCGAGGAGGTTGATCAGGCCCTTCGGGGACGACGCCGACTTGCTCATCTTCGCCGTCGGGTCCTGGAGGTCGTAGATCTTCCCGGTCTCCTTGACGATGTGCGGCGCCGGGACGGTGAAGGTCTGGCCGTAGCGTCCGTTGAAGCGCTCCGCGAGGTCGCGGGTCAACTCGACGTGCTGGCGCTGGTCCTCGCCGACCGGCACGGCGTTCGCCTGGTACAGCAGGATGTCCGCGACCTGCAGGATCGGGTACGTGAACAGGCCGACGGTCGCCCGGTCCGACCCCTGCTTCGCCGACTTGTCCTTGAACTGCGTCATCCGGCCGGCCTCGCCGAAGCCGGTCAGGCAGTTCATCACCCAGCCGAGCTGCGCGTGCTCCGGCACGTGGCTCTGGATGAAGAGCGTGCAGCGGTCCGGGTCCAGGCCCGCCGCCAGCAGCTGCGCCGCCGCGAGGCGCGTGTTGGACCGCAGCTCGGCGGGGTCCTGCGGAACCGTGATGGCGTGCAGGTCCACGACCATGTAGAACGCGTCGTGGGTCTCCTGGAGCGCCACGTACTGGCGGATCGCACCCAGGTAGTTCCCCAGGTGAAAGGAGCCTGCGGTGGGCTGGATACCGGAGAGGGCCCGCGGTGTGAGGGGCGGGGCGAAGCCCGTCGGCTGAGGGTGGTGGTGGGTGACGGGCGGGCGGTCGTTGGCCATGCCGCCATTCTCTCAGGTCGCCCGACCGCGGTCGCCCCCTCCCTGGCACGGCCGGGAGCGTCCGCCCCGAACAGCCGGTGCCGCAAGGTTTCATCGCCCCGTGGCCGACCGACGATAGAAAGGGGCGTCACCCCGCCCCGAGGCGACAACTCCCGACGCACCACGAACGGAGCACGTACGTGACGACTTCGGACACCAGCACAGCTGCCGGCACGGCCGGCGGCACGGCCGCCGCCATCGCCGCCGCGGAGGCCCACAGCGCCCACAACTACCACCCGCTGCCGGTCGTCGTCGCCACCGCGGAAGGCGCGTGGATGACGGACGTCGAGGGCCGCCGGTACCTGGACATGCTGGCCGGCTACTCGGCCCTCAACTTCGGCCACGGCAACCGGCGCCTGCTCGACGCCGCCAGGGCCCAGCTCGAACGGGTGACGCTGACCTCGCGCGCCTTCCACCACGACCGGTTCGCCGACTTCTGTACGCAGCTCTCCGAGCTGTGCGGCATGGAGATGGTGCTGCCGATGAACACCGGCGCCGAGGCGGTCGAGACGGCCGTCAAGACCGCCCGCAAGTGGGGGTACCGCGTCAAGGGCGTCCCGGACGGCCTCGCGAAGATCATCGTCGCCGACAACAACTTCCACGGGCGCACCACGACGATCGTCAGCTTCTCCACGGACCCCGAGGCGCGAGCCGACTTCGGGCCCTACACGCCCGGGTTCGAGATCGTTCCGTACGGCGACCTCGCCGCGCTGGAGGCGGCCGTCGACGAGCACACGGTCGCGGTCCTGCTGGAACCGATCCAGGGCGAGGCGGGGGTACTGGTGCCGCCGCCGGGCTACCTGGCGGGCGTCCGGGCGCTCACCCGTGAGCGCGACGTCCTGTTCATCGCCGACGAGATCCAGTCGGGGCTCGGGCGGACCGGCCGCACGTTCGCGTGCGAGCACGAGGACGTCGTGCCGGACATGTACGTCCTCGGGAAGGCGCTGGGGGGCGGGGTGGTGCCGGTCTCGGCCGTGGTCTCCTCGGCGGCGGTGCTCGGCGTCCACCGGCCCGGCGAGCACGGGTCCACCTTCGGTGGGAACCCGCTGGCCTGCGCGGTCGCGCTGGAGGTCATCGCGATGCTGCGCACCGGCGAGTACCAGCAGCGCGCCGCCGAACTCGGCGACCACCTGCACCACGAGCTGGGTCTCCTCACCGGCTCGGGCCCGGTCGACGCCGTGCGCGGGCGCGGCCTGTGGGCCGGGATCGACATCGCCGCCGGCCACGGGACGGGGCGCGAGGTCTCGGAACGGCTGATGGACCGGCGGGTCCTGGTGAAGGACACCCACGGCTCGACGATCCGGCTGGCGCCGCCGCTGGTGATCTCGAAGGAGGATCTGGACTGGGGTCTGGAGCAGTTGCGAGCGGTACTCGCGGGTTGAGGTCCGGCGCCGGCCGGCTCGGGACCCGGTGCTCTGGCCGGACAGGTTCACCGGTTCGCGACGCCCGGCACGGCACTTCGCTGCGTGGTCGCAGTCGTCCGAGTACGCCCGGTACGAGGACGATCCTCCGCCGTGCGACGCACCACGCCGGACGCCGCCAACCAGGCAAACCCTTCCGGCCAGAGCACTAGGGTCGGCGCATGGTCCTGGGAATGCTCTGCGCGCTCGGCGCAGCCGTTTGCTTCGGTGTGGCGTCGGTGTTCCAGGCGGTGGCGGCGCGGGCCGCCACCCCTGGGAGCGGGTCCGGGGTGGATGCCCGGCTGCTGGCGCGGGCGCTGCGGCAGTGGCGGTACGTGGCCGGGCTCGGGCTCGACACCGCGGGGTTCGCGCTCGAACTCGTGGCGCTGCGGGTGCTGCCGATCTACGCCGTCGGCGCCGCGCTGGCGGCGAGCCTGGCCGTCACGGCGGTCGCCGCCTCGCGGATGCTCGGGGCGCGGCTGGGACGTGCCGAGTGGTGCGCGGTGGCCGCCGTGTGCGGCGGGCTGGGGATGCTGGGGCTCGCGTCCGGGCGGGAGGGCGACGGGGTCGGCAGCACCGCGCTGCGGTGGGCCGTGCTGGCCACGGCGTTCGCGGTGCTCGGGCTCGGCGCGCTCGCCGGACGGCTGCCCGACCGGGCGCGGCCCGCCGCGCTGGGGTTCGGCGCGGGGATCGGGTTCGGGGTCGTCGAGGTCGCGGTGCGGCTGGTCGACGACCTGTCGCCGAGCGCCGTGCTCGCCAATCCGGCCGCCTACGCCCTGCTCGTCGGCGGCGGGGCGGCCTTCCTGCTGCTGACCTCGGCCCTGCAGCGCGGCTCGGTGACCGCCGCCACCGCCGGAATGGTCATCGGCGAGACCGTCGGGCCGGCCCTGGTCGGGGTGGTCGCCCTGGGCGACCGCACCCGGCCGGGCCTGGCACCCCTGGCCTTCGCGGGCTTCGCCCTGGCAGTCCTCGGCGCACTGGCCCTGGCCCGCTTCGGGGAGGGCGGCGCGCCGTCCGAGAGTGCTTAGCGGGCCGCGGGCGAGAGGCGGGTGGTGACGCCGACCCGGTTCCAGGCGTTGATCGTGATGATCATGGCGATCAGCCGGGCGAGCTCGTTCTCGTCGTACTGGCGGGCGGCCTCGTCGAAGACGTCGTCCGGCACGCCGTGTTCGCCGAGGCGGGTGACGGACTCGGTGAGGGCGAGGGCGGCGCGCTCGCGGGCGGTGAAGAAGGGGCGTCTCGCGCCAGACGCCGACGCCGAAGAGCTTCTGCTCGGACAGGCCGAGCTCCCGCGCGTCGCGCGCGTGCATGTCCAGGCAGAAGGCGCAGCTGTTCAGCTGCGAGGCGCGGATCTTGACGAGCTCTGCCACCATCGGGTCGAGGCCGTGGGCGGCCGCCTTGTTCAGCGCCACGATCGCCTCGTAGACGTCGGGAGCCACTGACGGCAGGTTGATGCGCTGGGCGGGAGCGGGAACGGGGGTGTGGTCGGTCGTCGTCATGCGTCCACGCTAAGCGGACAGTGGCCCCGTCGTATGGTCCACTTGGGAGATGAACGACTGGGCCACTTCCGGCGTCGACCTCCATCTGGACCTGGCCGCCGGCACCGGTGCGCGGGTCGGGCTGGAGCGGGCGCTGCGCGACGCGGTGCGGGACGGCCGGCTGGCCGCCGGCACCCGGCTGCCGTCGTCGCGAGCGCTGGCCAAGGACCTGGGTCTGGCCCGGAACACGGTCGCCGACGCGTACGGCCAGCTGGTCGCGGAAGGCTGGCTCGCCGCCCGCCAGGGCTCCGGCACCCAGGTGGCGGGGAGCCCGGCGCCGCCCCGCCCGTCCCGCCACCGGGCCGCGCCCGAGCAGCCGGGGCTGCTGGGGAGTCCGGCCGCCGACGGTTACGCCTACGACCTGCGGCCCGGCACCTCCGACCTGTCGGCGTTCCCGCGGGCCGCCTGGCTCGCGGCGGCCCGCCGCGCCATGGCCGCCGCCCCCAACGAGGCCTTCGGCTACTCGGACCCGCGCGGGCGCCCCGAGCTGCGGGAGGCGCTCGCGGAGTATCTGGCGCGGGTGCGCGGGGTGCGGGCCGATCCCGGACTGATCCTGATCTGCTCGGGGTTCGTCCAGGGAACCGGGCTGCTGGGTCGCGCGCTGCGCGCCCGCGGCGCGCGCCGCATCGGCGTCGAGGCGCTCGGCTTCCCCGACACCCGCCGCATCCTGCGCACGGCGGGCCTCACCACCGTCGAGCTGCCCGTGGACGGCGACGGCGCCCGGCTCGACGGGCTCGGCCCGCCCCACCGCCCCGCGGCGGACGCGGTGCTGCTCACGCCGGCGCACCAGTTCCCCGCCGGCTCGCCGCTCTCGCCCGAGCGGCGCACGGCGGTGGTGGAGTGGGCGCGCGCCACCGGCGGGACCGTCATCGAGGACGACTACGACGGCGAGTTCCGCTACGACCGCCAGCCGGTCGGCGCCCTCCAGGGACTCGCCCCCGGCCAGGTCGTCTACGCCGGGACCGGCAGCAAGAGCCTGGCGCCCGGCATACGGCTCGCGTGGCTCGTCCTCCCGCCGGCCCTCCTGGACGCGGTGGTGGAGGAGAAGCGGTCCGCCGACCGCCACTCCCCCGTCATGGACCAGCTCACCCTCGCCGAGCTGATCCGCTCGGGCGCGTACGACCGCCACGTACGGCGGATGCGGCTGCACTACCGCAGGCGCCGCGATCGGCTGGTCACGGCGCTGGCCCTGCACGCCCCCCGGGTGCGGGTGTCGGGCATCGCGGCCGGGCTGCACGCCGTCCTCGAACTGCCGCCCGGATCGCCCGCGACGAGCGACCTCGTCGCCCGCGCGAGCCGGGCCGGCCTCGCACTGGCGGGTCTCGAGGCCTACAACGGCCCGACGGACGGCCCCGGCGCCCTGGTCGTCGGCTTCGGCTCACCCCCGGAACACGCCTTCACCGGCGCCCTCGACACGCTGTGCGCGCTGCTGTCGGACCGGGCCGCCGGCCGCTGATCGGCCGCCGTCGGAGCAGTCCCGTCGACAGCGCACGCTCTCTCCGGCCAGTCCACCGGAGGTGGACCCAGCCGCGCCGCCGGAACGCCGGAAGGCCCCCATCGACCTCGACCGAAGGCGTCAGCCCGCGGGTTTCGGAGCACTCAACTTGGCCTGCTTCTTCTGGGCCTCGGTGACCAGGCGGTTCTCCTCCGCCGGATAGGAGTCGAAGAGCCGTCCCAGCGCGCCCATCCGGCCCTGGAAATCCGCACCCCAGGTGTCCGCCGCGGTTCCGACCCAGGTTTCGCGTCCGATGAGGTCATTGACCTTCTTTATCGCGGCGCGGATGGCGGCGGCGGAGGTCTCGACCTTGTTCATGTCCTGGCGGCAGAGGGTGCCGAGCTTGTCCTCGTCGGGTATGCCCATGATATTTCCTTCCCGATTCTTCACGCAGTGAAATTCGCGCGGTTGACGTCACGCGACGCGGATCTGCAGGACGTAGTCCGCCAGTCCGCCAAGAATGAGGCTGCCCGACCGATAGGTCATGGCCTCGGGGAGCGCGCACGGAAGATGCGATGCGTCCACCGGGTGCGGGATGCGGCAGGCCTTTGTCGATTCGCTGCCGGATTTCTCGTGCGCGATGACATCGGCTGTACCGGAATGGAGATGCAGGACCGCGCCGTCGTCGCCCGACGCGTCGTAGACCTGGGCGAAGACCCCGTCCGCACCGTCGCCGGTCAGCCACCGCACCTTGAGGGCGGCGGGGCGCCCCCGGTATCCCGTCGATCGCCTTCGGCAGTCGGGGCTTGCTCAGGCTGCCGTCGGCGCGGACGGCCAGCACGTCGCCGAGGCGTCCGTGGGCCCGCTCGGGGATCTCGGGGGAGACATAGGCCGTGCCGGTCGCGTCCACCGCGCTGTCCCGCCCGATCTGGAGGAGGCCGCCGTCATTGCTCTTTCCGGTGGTGCGGTAGAGCTGTTCGAGGGTGCCGCTCTTGAGCGCCCACAGGACGTCCTGGTCCCCGATCAGGATGGTGCCGTCGGGGCCGACCCCGAACGGGCTCGGCCCGGCGAAGTGGAATCCGGCGGCGGGAGCCGACGTGGGCACGGGGCCGCCCGGAGTGCGGGCCGGCCCGGCGGCCCCGGCCAACACGGACACGGTCCCGTCCAGGGCCATCCTCTTCACCTGGCCGGCGTCGCCGAATACCAGGGAGCCGTCCGGCAGCGCGACCATGCCGGACGTACGGGTGCCGGCCCTGGTAACCCCCGCGACTGTCGACACCGTCCGATCGGGCTTGAGCCGGACCGCCTTGTCACCGAGAACGTAGACGCTCCCGTCCGGGCCGGTCGTCATGCCGCCCGGGACGGTGACTCCGCCGAAACCGTAGAACGCCACGTCCCGCAGGGCGGCATCGCGGCCGCCCTCCGAGAAGTCCAGGACCGCGGCGGCCTGGCGCGGCGCGGGCGCGGTCCACTCGTCGTCGGTCCCGCCACCGCCACCGCCCCCACAGGCGCCGGCCGTGCCGACGAGAGCGGCCACGGCGAGCCCGGCCAGCCACCTGCGTGGTTTCATTCGGGAGCACCTTTCCGGGGAGCATTTCGGGGAATGGGGCGGGAACTCGGTGAGGGAGAAAGGGTGGAAACACCGTACGGGCGGCCGCTTGCCGTCAGTTGGAGTTGAAACGGCCGGCGCCCAGGTCGAACCCGTTCCCCATATCGGTTTTGTAGAGGTTCTCGATCTCGGGGTGGCTCTGGGCGATACCCGTCCACCAGCCCTCGAATTCCTGCTGGTCATTGGTGCCGGGCCGGAAGGTGATGTTGCCGCTCGCCCACTCGGGGTGGTTCTTCGGCGGCTCGATCTTGTTCGAGCCCACGAGGCCCTGCACGATCGAGACCCGCATCTGCGCGTAGTCGTCGAATACGGTGACCTGCGCGTTGCTGTCCACGGTGGAGGCGTTGTTCGTGGAGAAGGCGGCGCTGGCGATGGGCAGGCCGCCCCAGATCGCGGCCTTCACGAAGTCAGCCGGAATGTTGTTGGTGGGAACGCTGGCGACGAAACCGCCGACCACGTTGAGCCACTTGATCTCATTGATGTGGTCCGCGTCCGTCTTTGCGGCCGGGTCGTATTTCACCTTCTGTCCGGCCACAGACACCTCGCCGCGCAATTCCGCGAGGTTCGACAGGAACGCCTTGGCCTGTGGATTGTCCGAGCCGCGGGCGAAGGTCATGGCGACCTGGGCGTTGATCGCGTTCACGACGTTGCTGCCGTCGTCGTGGTTCTGCATGATCTCGCTGAAGAAGTTCTTCATCGTGTCCCGGCTGGCGTGGAGCAGGTACGTCCCGTCCTGGCCCGGCTGGATCACATACGCCCCGTCGCCGTTCTTGCCGTCCGTCGAGTACGCGAAGTCCGGCACGTAGGCCGAGAAGACCTGCGAGAGGGCGCGGGTGATTCCGGTGGGAGTCCCGTAATTGTCCTTCTCCAGATCCTTCCGAGCCTGTTCCAGGTCGTACTCGGCCGCCCCCGCGTTGACAATGTTGGAGGCAGCCTCCGTCGACTCCTTCGGATGGCCCACGCGGTCCATCGTCGCGGCGGTGATGACCGCGGCGGGGAACTTGGCGTCGTCGAAGGACGAGCCCGGAGTGTGCCATTTGTAGCTGACCAGGGTCTTGGCGTGGTTCGCGCCGTCCGGGCCGGTGAGGATCAACCGTGAGGCGTCCGGATTCTCGCTCACGCGCTGCATGAGCGCGATGGAGGGGTCGTTGGCGTCGATGCCCTGGATGTTGTAGGCGTGGTCCGTCATCGAGCCGCCGTCGCGGTAGTCGACGCCCAGGCCCAGCGAGGTGTACCAGGCGTGCCGGTCGCCGACGTAGGTGCCACCGATCGGGTTGTAACTGCCAGGCCCCTCGTAGGCGGGCCGCATCTCGTGTGTCGCGCGGAAGTCGAGCATCGCGCCGCCGACGTCGGAGAGCACTTTCGGGTCCCATTTGTCGCCGGACGGCCCGTACTTGAAGAGCATGCCGACGGACCACATGTCGCTGTCGGCGGGCTTGGTCAGCTTCGCCAGGGCGCCTGGCGGTAGCTGGATCCTGCCCTGGGCGGCGAGCGAGGTGGCTGCCTGTACCCCCTGGCCGAAGCGGGCGAGGATCGCCTCGGAGTCCTTGTTCAGCACGACGCCGTCATGCGTCCCGTCCTGCTTGTGCAGGATGTCCGCCGCGCGCGTGGCCTGGTCCATGCCGCCGGCGGCCATGAACGCTTGCAGGTAGGCGGGGTCGTCCTGGTGGTCCGCCAGTGACTGGGAGGTCTCGCTGATGATGGCGCGGGCGCTCGGCTCCTTCGGGTTGTCCATGGCCCATTTGAGGTTGCGCGCCTCCTCCTGGGCCTCCTGGGTCGCATTGATCTTGGAAACGTCCCAGGGGATACTGATCCAGTCCTTGTGCGGGTCGTTCGGGTCCACGAGTCGCGTGCCGTGCAGCAGGTTCAGTGCCTCGTCCGCACGGCGCGCCATGTCGCGGGCGTCGGCCCGTACCTGGGTGGTCTGCTGCGAGAGCACGGCCTGGTTGATGGTTCCCTGCCAAGAGCTGAACCGCTGCTTGATGTTCGGCCCCTCGCGATCCAGCGTGTCCGCCAGATCCCGCAGCCGATCGGCCAACAGGCGGACCCGGTGCGGGTCGACCCCCGCGAACTCACTCACGCTGTGTTCCCCCGAATCTCAGCATTCCCGCGAGTCTCACCGGCCCACGGGCGTGGGCACGCCGGCCCGAATCACCCACACTAGATCGCGAGAACGCGGCGGTGGGCAAAGCCGATGTCAAAGTGCCCGCCGGACCCGGACCCGGACCACGGCCTAGGTGTATTGATCACGGACGTTGTTGACACCCTTGGGTCTTGAACATGGCGAAGACCTCCGGTGTGGTGGAGCTGTCTAGGACTGCACCACTCGGAGGTCTTCGTGTCTCACCGTAATGCCCGTCTGACTGTTTTCGGCAGGCGGCTGCTGATCGAACGTGTCCGTTCCGGCCGTCCGGTCGCGCATGTTGCGGCCGAGATGGGGATCTCGCGGGCCACTGCCCACAAGTGGGTGCGTCGGTGGCGGGCTGAGGGGGATGCGGGACTGTTTGACCGTTCCAGCCGGCCTCACTCCACCCCGCACCGGACTCCGGCCGCGATCGAGAACCAGGTCTGCGAGTTGCGACGTTCCCGCAAGCTGGGCCCCGCCCGGATCGGCCCGCTCCTGGGCCTGCCCGCCTCCACCGTGCACCGCGTCCTGGCCCGCCACAGCCTCAACCGCCTGGCCTGGCTCGACAGGCCCACCGGCACCGTGATCCGCCGCTACGAACGCGACCGGCCCGGCGAACTCATCCATGTCGACGTCAAGAAACTCGGCCGGATCCCCGACGGCGGCGGCCACAAGGCCCTGGGGCGGCAAGCCGCCCGGGCCACCAAAACCGGTGTGGGCTTCGACTACATCCACTCCGCCGTCGACGACCACTCCCGCCTCGCCTACAGCGAGATCCACGCGGACGAGAAAGTCGCGACCTGCGCGGGCTTCCTGGCCCGCGCGGCCGCCTTCTTCCACTCGCACGGAATCGACCGGATCGAACGCGTCCTGACCGACAACGCCTGGAGCTACCGCAAGGGCCTGGCCTGGAAGAAGGTCCTGGCCGACCTCGGCGCGAGCGGCAAGCTCACCCGCGCCTACCGCCCGCAGACCAACGGCAAGGTCGAACGCTTCAACCGCACTCTTCTGGACGAGTGGGCCTACCTGCAGCCCTACCGCACCAACGACGAACGGACCGCAGCCCTGACAGACTTCCTTCACACTTACAACCACCACCGCTGCCACACCGCACTGGGCGGAAACCCGCCCATCAGCCGAGTGAACAACCCTGCGGGTCAATACACCTAGGCCGTGTCTGACACATCCCGCCTGGCCCGGGACGCCTGGCACGCGCGCTCTCCCCCAGCTACCGCTGGGAGGAGCCCCCAGTTGTCGGGCCCGCCCCGGTACGTCCAGTACAGGGGCGACCCTCCGCCGTGCGATCGCACGCACCAGACGCCCCGGGCCCCACCCTCCGGGCGGACGCCGGTATGTGTCAGACACGGCCTAGCAGTGGCCGGTGGTGCAGAACGATGACAGCAGGTTGCGGAAGACCTCCTGGTGCGATGCCCAGTCGCCGTCGGGGCCGGCCACCAGCAGGGCGTACTGGACCGCGCCGGGGTCGGTGAAGGCCTGGACGACGACGTGGCGGACGGTGCCGTCGGTGCGGAGGTAGCGGTATTCGAGTTCGGCCGGATTGCCGGCGGTGGAACCGAGTTGCTGCAGCCGGATCCGCTCGTAGCCGGTGTTCTTCGACACCGTCTTCTCCGTCGCCTCCAGCGACTCGTACGGCGTCGTGTCCGGGCCCCGCAGCGCGAACACCTGGATCAGGCTCGCGCCGTCCGGCGTCTTGTAGAAGACGCTGTCACCATCCGTGCTGCGCTGCTGCCAGCCCTGGGGGACGTCCAGGCTGAAGCCGGCCGGGTCGGAGGTCCGGACGAAACCGGCCGGCGCCGTGCTCGGCCCGTCGCTCGGGCTGGAGTCGCTGCTCGGGCTGGAGTCGCTGCTCGGGCTGTCCGAGGGCGTCGCCGACTCCGTCGAGGTGGCCGTGTCGGGCGTGCCGCCCGACGTGCTGTCGCTCGACGACTGCTCCCAGGGCGAGGAACTCGACGTCGTGGCGGCGCTATTGCCCTTGTCGTGGTGGCGCAGCAGCGCCCAGCCGCCGAATCCGAGCCCGGCCGCCAGCACCACGGACGTGACGACGGCCGTCAGCACGGCCGCGCGCGACCAGCCCCTCGGCGGTCCCGGTGGCAGCCCCGGCGGCGGGCCGAACGCGGATTCGTACGCGGGTTCGTACCGGGTCGCGTCGTGCGTCATCTCGTTCGCCGTCGGGTGGTGGCCCGGCGGTGGCGGGTACACCGGGGGTTCGTAGGGCTGCCCGGGCGGATACACCGGGGGTTCGTAGGGCTCCTGCGGTGGCTGTCCGGGCTGGGGGCCCCGCCCCCATTGCTGCCGGTCAGCGTCCCAATGGCTCATGCCGCCCCCTCATCCGAGCAGCTGGGCGACGGCCTGGACGACGGCGAGGGCCGACGCCAGTCCCCCGGCCGCGCTCGACCCGTCCGGTCCTGTCGATCTCACCCGTGACGTCCGCGACCGCGAACCGGGGGCGGGACAGCTCGTTGCGCAGCACGCCCGAGACGTGGGACGCCAGGACCGGGACGGCGTCGACGCCCAGCGACGGCGCGATGGGCCGTTCCTCGTGCTGGATGAGCTGCTGGATGACCCGGCTTCGGAAGTCCGCGTCGAGAGAGACACCCGCGCACAGCAGGCGGGTGGCCTCCGTGCGCGAGTCGCGGTGCACGGGAACGGACATACGCCCCCCGATCGTCGAACTCGTGTGTGAACTGCGCGAGTTGAACGTAATCCGGAGTTCCCAGGATAAAGGACGCGTGCGCCCCCCGAAGGGTTCTCGCGCCATATTCCGGTGCGATGCACCGGCCTGGGATGCGAACGGCCCGCCGCCGGTCCCTCTTGGGGACCGGCGGCGGGCCGTCGTGCCGTGCGGGCGGGTCTCAGATGAGGCCGAGGGCGCGGACCGCGTCGCGCTCCTCCTCGAGCTCCTTCACCGAAGCGTCGATGCGGGCGCGGGAGAACTCGTTGATCTCCAGGCCCTGGACGATCTCGAAGGCGCCGTCCTTGGTGGTGACCGGGAAGGACGAGATCAGACCGGCCGGAACGCCGTAGGAACCGTCGGAGACGATACCCATCGAGGTCCAGTCGCCGCCCGCGGTGCCGTTGACCCAGGTGTGCACGTGGTCGATCGCGGCGTTCGCGGCCGAGGCGGCCGAGGAGGCGCCACGGGCCTCGATGATCGCGGCGCCGCGCTTGGCGACGGTCGGGATGAAGGTGTCGGCGAGCCACTGCTCGTCGTTGACGACCTCGGCGGCGTTCTTGCCGGAGACCTCGGCGTGGAAGATGTCCGGGTACTGGGTCGCCGAGTGGTTACCCCAGATCGTCAGGCGCTTGATGTCGGAGACCGTGGTGCCGGTCTTCTTCGCCAGCTGCGACAGCGCCCGGTTGTGGTCCAGGCGGGTCATCGCGGTGAAGCGCTCGGCCGGTACGTCCGGGGCCGCGGCCTGCGCGATGAGCGCGTTGGTGTTGGCCGGGTTGCCGACGACGAGGACCTTGATGTCGTCCGCGGCGTTGTCGTTGATCGCCTTGCCCTGCGGCTTGAAGATGCCGCCGTTGGCGGAGAGCAGGTCACCGCGCTCCATACCGGCCGTGCGCGGGCGGGCGCCGACGAGCAGGGCGACGTTCGCACCGGCGAAGGCGACGTTCGGGTCGTCGGTGATCTCGATACCGCGCAGCAGCGGGAACGCGCAGTCGTCGAGCTCCATGGCGGTGCCCTCAGCGGCCTTGAGACCCTGCGGGATCTCCAGGAGGCGGAGGTTCACCGGCACGTCCGAGCCGAGCAGATGGCCCGACGCAATGCGGAAGAGCAGCGCGTAGCCGATCTGGCCCGCCGCTCCGGTGACGGTGACGTTGACGGGGGTGCGAGTCATTGCCTTCTCCTGGCCTTTTCCTGCGGGAAATCTGGCCGCCCCGGCAGCGTCCCTAGCCCCGGAACGTGGGTCTCTCGGCATCAAGAGACCCGCCGCCAGGCTATCGCGCCGCGGCGGGACAGATGACCCGCCACCGTGTGGCCCCGGTCACCGCCGCCCGAATGCGGGGCGGCCGGTGGCCGGTCGCCAGGTCAGCGCACCGAGAACCGGATGATGTCCTCCAAGAACGGGACGTCCAGGATCGGATCCGGTTGCACCATCAGCGCCAGCAGCACGATGCCGGTACCGAGCACCAGATACGTGAAGACGTCCGTGAAGCGGCTGCGCACGGCCAGCATCCCGACCGACGGCAGCGCGAACCGCATCGCCGCGCCCACGAGCAGCGCCGCCCCGACGAGCACCGTGCCCGCCCGGAAGTGGTCGGCCGCGGTCAGCACCAGGCCGAGGGCCACCCCGCCGAGCACCACCAGGATCGGCCACTGCCGGGCCGGCGCCGAAGCGTCCCGGCCCGCCGCCCGGCCGCCGCCCTCGGGGCGGGCGGTGGTACGTGTCCACAGGGCGTACCGGTGGTGGCGGCCGGTGGCCGCCTCGTCCGCCGCCACCTCGCCCGTCGCGACCTCGCCGGGCTCCGGCTCAGCCGGCATGGCCCGCAGCGGCGCGCTCGGCGGCCTCGACGACGTTGGCCAGCAGCAGCGCGCGGGTCATCGGGCCGACCCCGCCGGGGTTCGGGGAGATCCAGGCGGCGACCTCGGCCACGCCCGGGTCCACATCGCCGACGATCTTGCCCTCGCCGTCCCGGCTGACGCCGACGTCCAGCACGGCCGCGCCGGGCTTGACGTCCTCCGGCTTGACCAGGTGCGCCACCCCCGCCGCCGCCACGATGATGTCGGCCTGGCGCAGCAGCGCGCCGAGGTCGCGGGTACCGGTGTGGCACAGCGTCACGGTGGCGTTCTCGCTGCGGCGGGTCAGCAGCAGGCCGATCGAGCGGCCCACCGTGATGCCGCGGCCGACGACGACCACGTGCGCGCCGTTGAGCTCCACCTTGTGGTGGCGCAGCAGCTGGACGATGCCGTTCGGGGTGCAGGGCAGCGGGCCGGTCTCGTTGAGCACGAGGCGGCCCAGACTCATCGGGTGCAGGCCGTCGGCGTCCTTGTCCGGGTCCATCAGCTCCAGGACCCGGTTGGTGTCGATGCCCTTGGGCAGCGGCAGCTGGACGATGTAGCCCGTGCACTCCGGGTTCGCGTTCAACTCCCGGACGACCGCCTCGATCTCCTCCTGGGTGGCGGTGTCGGGCAGTTCGCGCTGGATCGAGCCGATGCCGACCTGCGCACAGTCGCGGTGCTTGCCCGCGACGTACCACTTGCTGCCGGGATCCTCCCCGACCAGCAGGGTGCCAAGACCGGGCACGATGCCCCGGGCCTTGAGCGACGCCACGCGGGACGTGAGATCGGACTTGATCGCGGCTGCGGTGGCCTTGCCATCGAGAATCTGGGCGGTCATGGCCCCCATCTTTCCGGATGGGGGGTCCTGCCGACGAATCCGGGCCGCCCGATACGGGCCACCGGCCGTCATCCGCCCGGCCGCCGACCGTCATCCGCCGGTGCCGTGGCCGTCTCAAGGCAGCGTCGTGGCGGCGCCGTGGCCGCGCCAGGACGCGCTCCTGACGTCGTGACCGTTCCGCCGCACCGCGTGCCTTGCGCTGCCGCCACCGCGACCAGGACGATGTGCCCTGCGTTCCCACGCTCGACGTCCCCGCTCGGAGGAAACCGCACGTGAGCTATCCGCCCGGCCCCAACAATCCTTACGACCAGCCGCAGCAGCCGCCGCAGCCCCCGCAGGGGTACGGCTACCCGCAGCAGCCGCAAGCTTTTCCGCAGCAGAACCAGGGCCAGTACGGATACCCGCAAGGCGGCCTGCCGCCGGGAATGCCGCCCCTGGCGAGCTGGGGCGCACGTCTCGGCGCGTCGCTGCTGGACTTCCTCTTCGTCGGCCTCGTGCCGATGATCCTGCTCGGCATCGGCTACGTGAAGTTCCTCAAGGTGTTCGTCGACGCGGTCAAGGCGTGCGACGCGGCCAACGCCGACACCTGCCCCGTGCCTTCCATGCCGGGCAGCTCCCTCGCGCTGATCGCCATCGGCGGCCTTCTGAGCACTCTCGGCGGCCTGTGGCTCTGCTACCGGGAAGGCTCCACCGGCCAGACCCCGGGCAAGAAGATCCTCGGCATCCACCTGCTGCGCGAGGCCGACGGCCAGGTGCTGGGCTTCGGCATGGCGTTCGTCCGCCGGCTGTGCCACGCCCTCGACGGGATGGCCTGCTACATCGGCTACCTGTGGCCGCTGTGGGACGAGAAGAACCAGACCTTCGCCGACAAGATCATGCACAGCGTCGTGGTGAAGCGCCCGTAGAGCACCCGTACAGCGACCGCGGCCCGCACCCCCTCGGGGGGTGCGGGCCGCGGTCGCGTACTGCCCCGGTCAGTGGAAGAAGTGCCGCGTCCCGGTGAGGTACATCGTCACGCCGGCCTTCTTCGCCGCCTCGACGACCAGCTCGTCACGGACCGAACCGCCCGGCTGGACCACGGCCTTGACGCCCGCCGCCAGCAGGATCTCCAGCCCGTCGGGGAAGGGGAAGAAGGCGTCGGAGGCCGCGTACGAACCCCGCGCCCGCTCCTCGCCCGCCCGCTCCACCGCGAGCTTGGCCGAGTCCACCCGGTTGACCTGCCCCATGCCGACGCCGACGCTGGCGCCGCCCTTGGCGAGCAGGATCGCGTTGGACTTCACGGCCCGGCAGGCGCGCCAGGCGAAGGCCAGCTCCGCCAGCTCGTCCGCGTCCAGCGCCTCGCCGGTCGCCAGCGTCCAGTCGGCCGGCTCGTCGCCCTGGGCCTGCAGCAGGTCCTTGACCTGGACCAGCGCCCCGCCCTCGATCGGCCGGAGTTCGCCGGTGCCGCTCGGCGCGTCCGCGCAGCGCAGCACCCGGATGTTCTTCTTGCGGGCCAGCACCTCGACGGCGCCGTCCTCGTACGCGGGCGCGACGATGACCTCGGTGAAGATCTCCGCGACCTGCTCGGCGAGCTCCACGCTCACCGGGCGGTTGACCGCGATGACCCCGCCGAACGCCGAGAGCGGGTCACAGGCGTGCGCCTTGCGGTGCGCCTCCGCGACGTCCGCGCCGACCGCGATCCCGCACGGGTTGGCGTGCTTGATGATCGCGACGCACGGCTCCGTGTGGTCGTACGCGGCCCGGCGCGCCGCCTCGGTGTCCGTGTAGTTGTTGTACGACATCTCCTTGCCGTGCAGCTGCTCGGCGCCCGCGAGGCCCTTTCCGCTGCCGTCGCTGTAGAGCGCGGCGGCCTGGTGCGGGTTCTCGCCGTAGCGCAGCACGTGCTGCCGGGTGAGGGAGACGCCGGTGAAGTCCGGGAACGGGCTCTCGTCGGCCGCGTACCCCTCGGCGAACCAGGTCGCCACGGCCAGGTCGTACGAGGCGGTGTGCTGGAACGCCTCGGCGGCCAGCCGCTTGCGCTGCGTGAGGTCGAACCCGCCGTCCTTGACGGCCGCGATGACGTCCGCGTACCGCTCGGGGCTGGTGACGACCGCGACCGACGGGTGGTTCTTGGCGGCGGCGCGGACCATCGACGGGCCACCGATGTCGATCTGCTCCACGCACTCGTCGGGCGACGCGCCCGAGGCGACCGTCTCCTTGAACGGGTACAGGTTCACGACGACCAGCTCGAACGGCTCGATGCCGAGCTCGGCCAGCTGCCGCTGGTGGTCCTCGAGCCGCAGGTCCGCCAGGATCCCGGCGTGCAGCTTGGGGTGCAGGGTCTTGACCCGGCCGTCCAGGCACTCCGGGAAGCCGGTGACGTCCTGGACCGGCGTGACGGGCACTCCGGCGGCGGCGATGCGCCCGGCGGTCGACCCGGTCGACACCAGCTCGACGCCCGCCTCGTGCAGTCCGCGCGCCAGCTCCTCCAGCCCGGTCTTGTCGTACACACTCACCAGCGCGCGGCGGATCGGCCGCTTCGTACCTTCGGCGCTCATGCCGGAATCGTTACCTTTCGTCCCTCAATGCGATACCCGTCGCGAGCCAGCCGCCCCACGACGTCGACGAGCAGCCCTCGCTCGACTTCCTTGATGCGCTCATGGAGCGCTTCCTCCGTGTCATCCGGCCCGATGGCCACCACCCCCTGGGCGATGATCGGGCCGGTATCGACGCCGTCGTCGACGAAGTGCACGGTGCAGCCCGTCACCTTCGCGCCGTACGCGAGGGCCTCCCTGACGCCGTGGGCGCCCGGGAAGCTCGGCAGCAGCGCGGGATGCGTATTGACGAACCGTCCTCCGAACCGCGCGAGGAACTCCTTCCCCACGATCTTCATGAAGCCGGCCGAGACCACCAGGTCCGGCCGGTGCTCCGCCGTCGCCTCCGCGAGCGCGAGGTCCCATCCCGCCCGGTCGGCGTAGTCCTTCACCTTCACCACGAAAACCGGCAGTCCGGCCCGCTTCGCGCGCTCCAGGCCCGCGATGCCGTCCCGGTCGGCGCCGACCGCGACGATCCGCGCCCCGTACGCGGGATCGCTCTCGATGACATCGAGCAGCGCCTGCAGATTCGTCCCGGAACCGGAGACGAGGACGACTAGACGAGCCGGGGTGTGCGCAGCCACTGGCGGGGCTCTCTCTCGAGACCGTGCGGATTTGGAGGATCGTACGAGCCGGCGGCCTCCCGCGATTCAGGGAACCCTACGAGGCCGTCGACCGTCAGCAACGATACCGGCACGCGAAGGTCCCCCCACGGGACGGGGGAGCGCGCGGAAGGTAGCGTCTTCCGCAAGAACGTCCATCGCGCGCCCTGCGCGTGACGCATACGACATGAGGAGTCGACGGCAAGGGGATGGCGCAACCAATCATGAGCAGCGGACAGATCACCATCGCGCTGCGTGCGCCCGAGGGCGAACAGCAGGACAACCCGTTCGCCCCGCCGCCCGAAGGCGCCCCCGAGCAGCCCTGGCAGCCGCGGCGCCCCGAGGGGACGTCCGAGGACGGCGACAGCACCCCGCCGCCTCCGCCGCCGCCCGGCTGGGGCGGCCAGTGGAGCAATCAGCAGCCCGGCCGCCAGGACGGGTTCGGCAACCGCCCCAGCGGCCCCGAAACCCCGCCGCAGCCCACCGGCCCGCGCTTCGACCCCACCGACCCGGCCCAGCGCCGCTCCCGCTACGCGCTGGTCTGCGGCGGTTGGGGGCTGATCTTCTCGCTCTTCCGGTGGACCGAGATCGCCCTGCTGCTCGGCGCCCTCGCCCTCTACTGGGGCATCAGCGCCCTGCGCATGAAGCCCGAGGACCGCGCCGCGGCCCGCGCCGAAGCGGCGGCGGCTCTCGCCGAGTCCGGTGCGGGCAACCCCCGCCCCGCCCCTTCCGCTCCCGCCTCCCAGCGGTCCTTCGCGGCAGCGGCCTGGAGCGGCATCATCACGAGCGCCGTCACCCTGGCGATCGTCGCCGCCACCTTCGCCTTCCAGTTCGTCTACAACGACTACGTCACGTGCAAGCGCGACGCCCTGACGACTCCATCGAGCGAGTCCTGCACCGACCTGCTTCCGAAACCGCTGCGCTCCCTCGTGGGGAACGACCGGTAGTCGCCGGCCGGGGGGCGGGGCGGCCCGAGCGCCGACCCCGTCACTCCGGTGACGGCGGAACCAGCGGCACGGACGGGGCTCCCGTCACCTCGGCTGCGGCCGCCTGAGCCGCCGGCTTCGACCGGAACCACCGCGGCCGTCCCCACCGCCACCGAAGGACCCGCCGGGCCGTCCCCCAGCGCTCTCGCCACGCCATCGGCCGGGCCGGCACCCGCACGTGCCACCACCGCAACGCCATCGCCCCCGTCACCCCGACGAGCAGCGTCCACGCCAGCGCCGCACCGCCCGACGCCCACCAGGTCGGTCCGACGTCCGCGAGGGAGCCCGCGCCCATCGGGCCGGCCGACCAGGCCGCGAGGAACCCGGTGGCAACCCCGCAACCGACCGCGGCAGAGGCGGCGACCAGCGCCGTCCGGGCGGGGCGCCAGGAGCCCGCCGCGGCGCCGCGGCCGACGAACCAGGCGGCGCAGCCGCCCGCCAGCACCGGAAGGAGCAGCACCGCCCAGCGCAGCGGCACCGCGTCGGACGCCGGTAGCGCGGCCAGCAGGGGGAAGTTCGGCAGCACGTGGGGTGAGGGTCCCCCGGGTCCGCCGGGCGTGGGCATCCCGGCCTCGAGGGGAGCCACGACGGCGCCGACCGCGAACCCGGGCCCGAGCGCGTACGACGCGCCCCACACGGCCAGGTTCGGTACCAGCGCGAGAGCGACCAGCAGCAGCGCGCACTGCCCCGACACCGAGGTGCTGAGCTGCGCGAACGAGTGTCCCACCGATCGTTCCTGCCAGACGAGCGAGGCTCCGACCAGCACCGCCCCGCCGCCGACGAGCACGGCGGTGGACGCCGCGGCGGCACGCAGGGCCACCAGTGGGCCGCCGGCCGGAAGGATCAGCCAACGCGGCAGCGCGAGTGCGTCGAGCCGACGCCGTACCGCCCGGGGAAGCGTGACCACAGGCCGCCCGCACCCGGACCACGCGCCGGCTCCGGCCGCGAGAACGGTGACGACCGGCAGATGGAGCAGGGCGCTGAGCGGATCGCTGTGCACCTGTCCGTAGGAGGTGTAGAGCACGACGGCGGCGCCGATCACCAGGTACCCGGCGACGATCCAGCCCGCGGTGGCGGCCGCCACCCGGGGCTCCATCCGGCCGCGCCCAGGGGAATCGTCCTGCCCGGCCCCGGCCCCGGCCCCACCCCCGCCCCTGTCGCCGTCGCCGTCGCCGTCGCCGTCGCCGTCGCCGTCGCCGTCGCCCTCGCTCTCCGCCGGAGCGACCGCGTCCCCCGCGGCCCGGTACAGCAGCCACGCGGGCAACAGCGTGAGCAGCAGCGGCGTGACGCCGATCGGCGCCGGCACCCCGGACAGCGTGTCGGTCCGCACGAGGGCGGCGCCGTGGGCGAGCAGCCACAGGTCGGCGGCGATACACAGCGCCCCGTCGAGTCCGGCGTCCGGGAACGGCGATGTGATCCACAGGATCAGGACGACGACGGCGAGGGCTCCGAGACCGAGGCCGGCCGCGACCACCCCACCGCCGAACGCGGCGGCCGCCGCGGATGCGCGGCGGGCGTCCGCGGCACGCTCGGGCAGGGCGGGAGGGCGGTCTGTCATATGGGTCACGACGACCCATGGTGCCAAGAACACACCGAATTGACGGGGTAACAGACAATTGACCGTCGTGTCGCTCAATATGACGTTATGCGTCTTTCCAGACAATCGTGCGTACAGGGGTCGGGCGCGTGACAGCGCGGAAGGCGGCGAAGGAGGCTCCTCCCGCCCGAGGCGCTGTGAAGACGCCGCGACCAACGCGGACCACACCGATCAGATCCATCAGATCGATCGGACCCACGCCGTCGACGGCGCCCACGGCATCGACGACGGCGTCGCCCGTGTCGCCCGCGCAGAGCCTGGCCACCGTGCCCGAAGCCGCCTTCGACAGCATGTACACGCACAGCGTGCGCGGCCTCGTGCGGCAGGTGGAGTTGCTCACCGGGAATCCCGGCTTCGCGTGGCGCGCGGTGCGCCGCGCGTTCGACCACGCGTGGCAGCGGTGGCCGGAGGTCGCCTCGGATCCCGATCCGGTCGGTTGGGTGCGGGCGTCGGCGTACGCGTACGCGCTCGCGCCCTGGCAGCAGTGGGTGCCGGGGCACCGTACGCGTCCTCGGGCCGTCGCGCGGGCGTCGTCCCCCGGCTCCGAACACGACAGGAAGTTGCGGGTGGCGGTGCTGCGGCTGTCGCGTGCCCAGCGGCAGGCCATCGTGCTCTACGACGGGTTGGGGCTCGATCTGCCCGTGGTCGCCGCCGAGAGCGAGGCGAGCACGGTCACGATGGCCAACCGGATCACCCGGGCGCGGGGAGCGCTGAGCGCGGCGCTGCCGGAGCTGGGCGACCAGGCGGCGGCGCGGCTGTACGACATCCTCGCGGAGCCCGATCCCGTTCCGGACCCCGCACCGGACAGCACGCCGGAGACCGAAGCGGCGACGAGGCCTGCCGCCCCCCGTGAGCTCCCCGCGGCCCGGATGCGCGACGTGAGCGAACGCAACGTGCACCGCAGGACACTGGCCGCGGTGGCGCTGACCGCGGTGATCGCCGGGGCGACGGGAGCCGCGCTGGTCGTCACGTACGACCGCGTCGGCGAAGTGCCGCACCACGCGCAGCCGACGCCGGTGACCGCGCCGCCCACCGCCGTCCCGCAACGGGCCGTACCGGTGCCCACCCTGAGCGGTCCCCCCGCGCCCTAAAGGGTGTTGTGAAAGGAGCGGCGTTCGCCCGTCAGGGCGGGGTCCGCGGCGTCTGGTGCGTGCGTGCCAGGCGTCGCGGGCCAGGCGTCGCGGGCCAGGAGGGACTCTCGCAACACCCTTGAGGGCGTGCTGAGCACCGGCGTCAACGCGGACGCGGGCCCGCCCCCCGAGAGGGACGGACCCGCGTCGTCACACGTGACGGTGAACGTCAGCCGGCGAGGATGGCGCGCGCCAGGCGAGCCGTCTCCGACGGGGTCTTGCCGACCTGGACGCCCGCGGCCTCCAGGGCCTCCTTCTTCGCCTGGGCGGTGCCCGACGAACCGGAGACGATGGCGCCCGCGTGGCCCATGGTCTTGCCCTCGGGGGCGGTGAAGCCCGCGACGTAGCCGACGACCGGCTTCGTCACGTGGGCCTTGATGTAGTCCGCGGCGCGCTCCTCGGCGTCGCCACCGATCTCACCGATCATGACGATCAGGTCGGTGTCGGCGTCCGCCTCGAACGCGGCCAGCGCGTCGATGTGGGTGGTGCCGATGATCGGGTCGCCACCGATGCCGACGGCGGACGAGAAGCCGAGGTCACGCAGCTCGTACATCATCTGGTACGTGAGCGTGCCGGACTTCGAGACCAGGCCGATGCGGCCCGGCTTCGTGATGTCGCCCGGGATGATGCCGGCGTTGGACTGGCCCGGGGTGATGAGACCGGGGCAGTTCGGGCCGATGATGCGGGTCTTGTTGCCCTTGGCGCCGGCGTGCGCCCAGAACGAGGCGGAGTCGTGCACCGTGATGCCCTCGGTGATCACGACGGCCAGCGGGATCTCGGCGTCGATCGCCTCGACGACGGCGTCCTTCGCGAACTTCGGCGGCACGAAGATGACGGTGACATCGGCACCGGTCTTCTCGATCGCCTCGGCGACGGAACCGAACACGGGCACCTCGGTGCCGTCGAACTCGACGTTCGTGCCGGCCTTGCGCGGGTTGACGCCGCCAACGATGTTGGTGCCGTCCGCAAGCATGAGCTTGGTGTGCTTCATGCCCGTGGCGCCGGTCATCCCCTGGACGATGACCTTGCTTTCCTTGGTCAGGAAAATAGCCATGGTGTGGTGACCTTGTCCCTTACTTCGCAGCCGCGAGCTCGGCGGCCTTGTCGGCCGCGCCGTCCATGGTGTCCACACGCTGCACGAGCGGGTGGTTGGCGTCGGTCAGGATCTTGCGACCCAGCTCCGCGTTGTTGCCGTCCAGCCGGACGACGAGCGGCTTGCTGACGACCTCGCCCTTGGACTTGAGCAGCTCCAGGGCCTGGACGATGCCGTTGGCGACCTCGTCGCACGCGGTGATGCCACCGAAGACGTTGACGAACACGGACTTGACGTCCGGGTCGCCGAGGATGATCTCCAGGCCGTTCGCCATGACCTCGGCGGAGGCGCCGCCACCGATGTCGAGGAAGTTGGCGGGCTTGACGCCGCCGTGCTTCTCACCGGCGTACGCGACGACGTCGAGGGTGCTCATGACGAGTCCCGCGCCGTTGCCGATGATGCCGACCTCACCGTCGAGCTTGACGTAGTTGAGGTTCTTCGCCTTGGCCGCGGCCTCCAGCGGGTTGGCGGCGTCCTTGTCCTCAAGGGCCGCGTGGTCCGGCTGGCGGAACTCGGCGTTCTCGTCCAGCGAGACCTTGCCGTCCAGCGCGATGATCTTGCCGTCGCCGGACTTGATCAGCGGGTTGACCTCGACGAGGAGGGCGTCCTCCTTGATGAAGACGGTCCACAGCTTCTGCAGGACGTCGGCCACCTGGTCGGCGATCTCGGCCGGGAACTTGGCCGCGGCGACGATTTCGGCGGCCTTCTCCGGGGTGCAGCCCTCGTTGGCGTCGACCGGAATCTTGGCCAGCGCGTCGGGGTTCTCCTCCGCGACGATCTCGATCTCCACGCCGCCCTCCACGGACGCCATGGCGAGGAAGGTGCGGTTGGTGCGGTCCAGCAGGAAGGAGACGTAGTACTCCTCCGCGATGTCCGCGGTCTCGGCAAGCATCACCTTGTGGACCGTGTGGCCCTTGATGTCCATGCCGAGGATCGCGTCGGCCTTCGCCACCGCGTCCGCGGGGTCGGAGGCCAGCTTCACGCCGCCGGCCTTGCCTCGGCCACCGACCTTGACCTGCGCCTTGACGACCGCGCGGCCACCCAGACGTTCGGTCACCTCACGAGCCGCCTCGGGCGTCTCGATGACTTCACCGGCCAGCACCGGTACACCGTGCTTGGCGAAGAGATCCCTCGCCTGGTACTCGAACAGGTCCACGCGCGTCCGTCCTTGGTGATCGCGGTTTGTTTTCTACGCGAACGTGCCGATACGGGAAGCGTGACTACGCGGTCACAAGGAGGGCGCACACGGTCACCGAAGTACGCGGCATGTCCGTCTCGCAGGTTATCCCCGTGGACGGTAGGTCCCTAAATCGCAGGTCACATGTCAGCGGTGAGAACGGTCACAGAGCGCATTGGCAGGCTCGCGTCAGGCTTCTGGTACGGGGAGCGGCCGCTTCTCCAGCGCGGCGGCCATCACCTCGGGGAACAGGTCGGGTGTGCAGGCGAAAGCGGGGGCTCCGAGCGCGGCCAGCGCGACCGCGTGCTCGCGGTCGTAGGAGGGCGCACCCTCGTCCGACAGCGCCAGCAGGGCCACGAATTGGACTCCCGCGCTCTTCATGGCCGCCACCCGTTTGAGCATCTCGTCGCGGATCCCGCCCTCGTAGAGATCACTGATGAGGACGACCACGGTCTCCGCCGGCCGGGTGATCAAGGACTGGCAGTACGCCAGGGCGCGGTTGATATATCGGTGCCGCCGCCGAGCTGTGTGCCGAAGAGCACATCCACCGGATCGTCCAGCTGGTCCGTCAGGTCGACCACCGCGGTGTCGAAGACGACCAGCTTGGTGTCGATGCTCCGCATCGAGGCCAGCACCGCCCCGAAGACGGAGGCGTAGACGACGGACGCGGCCATCGACCCGGACTGGTCGATGCAGAGCACCACGTCCTTCTTCACCGCCTGTGACGCCCGGCCGTACCCGATCAGCCGTTCGGGCACGATCGTGCCGTGCTCGGGGAGGTAGTGCCGCAGATTGGCGCGGATGGTGCGGTTCCAGTCGATGTCGCGGTGGCGGGGGCGGCTGATCCGCGCGGACCGGTCGAGGGCGCCGGTCAGGGTCGCGCGGGTGCGGGTGGCGAGCTTCTTCTCCAGGTCCTCGACGACCTTGCGGACCACGGCCCGCGCCGTCTCCTTCGTCGTCTCCGGCATCACCTTGTTCAGCGACAGCAGCGTGCCCACCAGGTGGACGTCGGCCTCCACGGCCTCCAGCATCTCCGGCTCCAGCAGCATCGCCGACAGCCCGAGCCGGTCGATCGCGTCCCGCTGCATCACCTGGACGACGGAGGACGGGAAGTACGTGCGGATGTCGCCGAGCCAGCGGGCGACCTGCGGTGCGGAGCCGCCGAGACCTGCCGCCCGGCCGGCCTTGCCGTCCGCGCCGCCGCCTCCCCCGTAGAGCGCGCCGAGCGTGCGGTCCATCGCCGCGTCCCGTCCGGCGAGCTCGCGGCCCGTACCGTCGGCGGCCCCTCCCCCGAGCACCAGCCGCCAGCGGCGCGTCCGCTCATCGGCGGGGCCCGCCTGCCGCGTGCCGCCGGCAGTCGTGTCCTCGGTCATCCGTTCTCCCCCGTCGTCTGCCGCCCTGTATCGCGGGTGTGTCCCTCCGTGCGCCCCAGCAGAAGCCGCAGCACCGGCAGCGTCGCCGCCGCCCGCTCCTCGTCGATGTCCGGGCCGAAGCCCGGCACCGCGGTCCCCGGCGGAGACCGCGGGCCGGCCCGCCGCACCGCGGCCGACCAACTCGCCGACGGTGCGGCGGACGCCGCTTTCGAACTCGCTGAACGTGCGCCGCAGAAGCGGCAGCACGTCGTCGAACGCGGCGGCCGGGACCGCCGCGAGCCAGCCGTCGACCAGGGCGAGCAGCCGCTCGTCGTGGACGAGGAGCATGCCGCTGCCCGCGAGGAAGCCCTCCAGCCACGCCGCGGCCTCGGCCGACGGTGTCCCCGGCGACAGGGCGAGCCCCATCAACCGGGCGGCGGCCGCCTCGTCGAGCCGTCCGTCGTCCATCAGCAGGCGGGCGGCGCTGCCGCGCAGCAGCCCCGGTATCGCCCCGTCCCGCTCGGCGATGCCCCGCAGCATCACCGCCCACCGGTCGAGGAGGCTGTCGGCCCCCAGGAGGCCGATCGCCCGGTGCGCCGCCTCGGCGTGGCCGCGCATCTCGGCGGCGCCGTCCGCGTCCAGCCCCGCGCAGGCGGGCGGCAGCCCGACGCAGACCCGTTCCGCCAGACCCTCGGCGACCTTGTGGAGCGCCGCGGAGTCCGTACCGCGCACATCGCCGTAGCGGGCGGACCGGACGAGAGCGGGCAGCGCCCGGGCGAGATGGCCGACGTCGGTCTCCAGCGCGGCCCCGGTCCGCCAGCACCCGCATCACCACCGGCAGTGCGTCCGGAAGGCCCGCGACCAGGCAGCGCTCGGCGAGCGCGGTCACGTCGGCGAGCGCGGTGGCACGCACCGCCGCTTCCTCGGCCTTCGCCGTCGCCGCCGAGAGCAGCGTCGTGCCCCAGATCCCGGCCTCGGCGACCCGGATCGCCAGTTCCGGCTCCCAGCGCAGCCGCCAGCTCTCCTTGAACGTCCCCGTCCCGCCACGCGAACTGACCTGCTCACCCCAGTCGACGCCCAGCAGCCGGAGCCGGTGCAGCAGCCGGCTGCGGCCCGCGTCGGTCTCCTTGCGCAGGTCCAGTTCCAGGTCGCGTTCCAGCGCCTCGGGCTTCAGCCGGAGCCTGCGCTGCTCCCGGACCAGGTCCCTGGCCAGCGGCACGGCGGGCGCGCCGTCCGGGACCTCGCCCAGGACGTCGCCGACGACGAGACGGTCCCTGATGAGGGCGAGCGGTGCGTCCGAGCCGTCGCACATCACCGCCCGTATCGCGTCCGTCGTCTCGCTCAGCCCGGCGAGCGGGCGGCCGCGCAGGGACGCGAGGCTGTCCGCGAGCCGCACGGCCTCGATGACGTGCGCGGAGGACACCGGCAGGTCCTCGGCGCGGAGCAGCCCGGCGACCTTGGTCATCCAGCGGGTGACGGGCCGGTCCCGCGCCGCGAACAGATGGCCGTACCAGCCGGGCGAGTCGATTCCCGCGCCGTAGCCGCTGTGCCGGGAGAGCCTGCGGTGCGTCCACGGCACCCACGTCATCTCGACCCTCACCTTGGGCAGCCCCTTCAGCAGCTGCCGGTCGGCGGTGACGGTCACCGGCCGGGCCAGCGCCGGGACGTGCCAGGCCCCGCAGACCACCGCGACGCGGTCGTGCGTCCGCCGGGCGTCCCGGACACGCAGCCGCATATGGGCCTCGCGCGCCGGGTCGTCCTCCTGGCCGCCGCCGTCGCCGTACAGCTCGCGCAGCGCGCCCATCGCCTCGGCGAGCGCCGCGAACGGCGCCAGCGGGTCCTCGCCGCTGCTGCTCCGGTGCTCGACGGCGTCCTCCCACCAGCGCTCGGGGTCGTCGTACCCGGCGGCCTCGGCGAGGACGGCCAGCGGGTCGATGCGCAGCGCCTGGGCCTTCTCGTCCTCCTCTCCTCCGCCCTGCTGATCCGTCGCCGTGCGGAGCGCGAGGGAGTGGGCGGCGGGCAGGTCGATGAAGGTGACCGGTACGCCGTGCCCGGCGGCCCACCGGATCGCCACCCATTCCGGCGAGAACTCCGCGAAGGGCCAGAAGGCGGCCCGCGCCGGGTCGTCCAGGACGTGCGCGAGCAGTGCGACGGGCGGCCGCATCCCCTCCTCGCCCGCGAGCCCGACGAGCACGTCGGCCTCCGGCGGGCCCTCTATCAGCACCGCTCGCGGCCGGTACGCGTCGAGTGCGGCGCGCACCGCCCGCGCGGAGCCCGGCCCGTGGTGCCGCACCCCCAGCAGCGCGACCCCCGAAGGACCGGCGGCTGGAGGCACAGCGGACGACACGACAGGTGCCACGACGGTCGGCGCACTCATGCGCTCGCCTCCCGGCAGGCCCGGTAGAAGTCCTTCCATCCCTCGCGCTCCCGCACGACCGTCTCCAGGTACTCCTGCCAGATCACCCGGTCGGCGGCCGGATCACGGACGACCGCGCCCAGGATCCCGGCCGCGATGTCCCCCGCCCGCAGCACGCCGTCGCCGAAGTGCGCCGCGAGCGCCAGGCCGTTGGTCACCACCGAGATCGCCTCGGCCGTCGACAGCGTGCCCGACGGCGACTTCACCTTCGTCCGGCCGTCGGCGGTCACGCCGCCGCGCAGTTCGCGGAAGACGGTGACGACCCGGCGAATCTCGTCGGCGCCCTCGGGGACGGCCGGGAGGTCGAGCCCGCGGCCGAGCTGGTCGACCCGGCGGGTGACGATGTCGATCTCGTCCTCCGCCGAGGCGGGCAGCGGCAGCACGACGGTGTTGAACCGGCGGCGCAGCGCGCTGGACAGCTCGTTGACACCGCGGTCGCGGTCGTTGGCGGTGGCGATCAGGTTGAAGCCGCGGACGGCCTGGGTCTCCGAGCCCAACTCCGGTATCGGCAGCGTCTTCTCGGACAGGATCGTGATGAGGCTGTCCTGCACGTCGGCCGGTATCCGGGTCAGCTCCTCGACCCGGGCGATCCGGCCCTCGGCCATCGCCCGCATGACGGGGCCGGCCACCAGGGCCCTGCGACTCGGCCCGTTCGTGAGCAGCTCCGCATAGTTCCAGCCGTAGCGGATGGCCTCCTCCGGCGTGCCCGCCGTGCCCTGGACCAGGAGGGTGGAGTCGCCGCTGACGGCGGCGGCGAGGTGTTCCGACACCCAGGTCTTGGCGGTGCCCGGCACGCCGAGCAGCAGCAGCGCCCGATCGGTGGCGAGGGTGGTGACGGCGACCTCGACGATGCGCCGGGGACCGACGTACTTGGGCGTGATGACGGTCCCTCCGCCGGGCACGGTCCCACCCAGCAGGTACAGGGCCACCGCCCACGGCGAGAGATTCCAACCGTAGGGACGCGGACGGTCGTCGGCCGCCGCGAGGGCCTTCAGCTCGTGGGCGAAGGCCTCCTCCGCGTGCGGCCGCAGAGCACCCGGAGCGTCCTCGATGTCGGTGGGCACGACTGCCATGAATCCCCCTGTCGACTACCGCGGAACCCCTCGGTCCCGCAGCTGTTTCCACCATGCACCACACCACTGACAACGGGTGAAGCCGCAGGTCGGACGCGTTGTCAGTGGCGGCACCTACGGTCGTGGCATGGAGGAACGGTGGAGTACGGATCAGGTGCTGGCGTTGGCTCCTGACGCTGCCTCACGGAAGGCCGGGACCAGGCTCGCCCTGCCCGCGTCCTGGTCCGGTACGGGCACGGCACGGGCGGCGGTCTGGGGTCTGTGCGCGGGCAGCGGCAGCAAGCCGTACCAGACGGTCGTGGACACGAAAGGGCCCGGCTACAAGTGCAGTTGTCCGAGTCGCAAGTTCCCCTGCAAACACGCGCTCGGGCTGCTGCTCCTGTGGTCCGAGTCATCAGGCGGGGCCGTCGGGCCGGCGGAGGCGCCGGAGTGGGTGGCCGAGTGGCTCGACAGCCGGCAGGAACGGACCAGGGCCGCCGCGGCCGGGCCCGCGAAGCCCGCCGATCCGGAGGCCGCGCGGCGGCGTGCCGAGCGGCGCGCCCAACGCGTGACGGCGGGTGTGACGGAGTTGGAGCAGCGGCTGACCGACCTGCTGCGCGGCGGTTTGGCGGGCGCCGACCGGGAGGGCTACCAGCGGTGGGACGAGATCGCGGCCCGGATGGTGGACGCGCAGGCGCCGGGGCTGGCCACCCGCGTGCGGGAGTTGGGCGCGGTCGCCGCGGGGGGCGGTGACTGGCCCTCGCGGCTGCTGGAGGAGTCCTCGCTGCTCCATCTGCTCACCCGGGGCTACCTCGCCGAGGAACGGCTGCCCGGTCCGCTGGCCGCCACGGTGCGCTCCCGCGTCGGCTTCACCACGGACGCGGCGGAGCTGCTGGCCGGGCCCACCGTCCGCGACCGCTGGCTGGTGCTCTCGCAACTCGACACGTCGGACGACCGGCTGATCACCCGTCGGATCTGGCTGCACGGCGCCGGATCGGGCCGGGTCGCGATGCTCCTCGCCTTCGGCGCGGCGGGCCGGGCGCCGGAGCAGGCACTCCCGGTCGGCCTGAGCCTGGACGCCGAGGTCGCCTTCTACCCCGCGGCCCGGCCGCTGCGCGCCGTGCTCGGCGAGAGCCACGGGCCGGCCGCACCCGGCGCGGTCCCCGCCGGTGTCCCGGTCGGGACGGCCCTCGCCGCGTACGGGGCCGCCCTCGCGGACGATCCGTGGCTCGACGCCTGGCCGGTCGTCCTGTCCGGCGTCGTCCCCATACCGGGCACCGATTCCGGCGGCTGGCAGCTCGCCGACGCCGACGGCCGGGACGCGCTGCCGATCGCCGGGCGCGGCCCCTGGCGGCTCGCCGCCGTCTCCGGCGGCTACCCGGTCACGCTCTTCGCCGAGCTCGGCCACACCGGCGTCCGCCCCCTCACGGCCTGGGGCCCGGATGCCGTCCCCGTCCCGTTGTAGGCCGTCCCGGACGCGGACGTGGAGCCGCGTCCGCACCCGATCGAGGAGGAAAGGCGGAGCCATGATGAACGCCGGCTGGAGCGACTTGGTCGGGAGCGCGCTGCTCGGCACGGACCGCCGCAGACCGCCCCTGGCCGTGGACGGGCACCCCGGCCTGGACCCGGCGGTCGAGCTGCTCGACGCGGCGGCGATCGGCACCCTGCGCCGCCGTGCGGGCCTGCGGCCGGCCACGGCGCGGGAGCGGCCGGTGGCCGCCGCCCCGGACGGGCGGCCGGTGCTGCCCGAGGCGGCCCGCCGGCGGCTGGGACTGCTGCTGGCGGACCGTTCGGCGGGCGGTGGCTCGTCCGGCAGGCGCGGCACCGCCCCCAACCTCGCCGAGCTGCTCCCGCAGTGGCTCGCCGCGGCCGGCCGGCACGGCTACGCCGCACCGCCCGCGGTCCTGCCCGACCTGTTGGACGCCGCCCGCGCCAGAACCGACCTGCGGACCGACGCCCTGGCGCTGGCAGGCCCCCGCGCGCTGTGGCTGGCCGAGCTGAACCCGGACTGGCGGTTCGCGCTGCGGGCCGGGGTCAGGGGCCTGGAGCCGGCGGCCGGGGACACGGCGGCGATCCGGCGGCTGTGGGACGAGGGGCTGTTCGCCGAGCGGGTCGCCCTGCTGACCCGGCTGCGCGGCCAGGACGCGCAGGGCGCGCTCGCGCTGCTGCGGTCGACCTGGAGCGACGAGCGGGCCGAAGACCGGTTGATGTTCCTCGACTCGCTGCGCGCGGGACTGTCGCCCGCCGACGAGCCGTTCCTGGAACAGGCGCTGACCGACCGCAGCCGCAACGTCCGGGCGACCGCGGCCGAGCTGCTCTCCGCGCTGCCCGGCTCCGCGCTGGCCGGCCGGATGGCCGAGCGGGCCCGCAGCTGCGTCTCGCTGGGTTCCGGGGAGAACATGGCGGGAATCGGCGTTCTGGTGGAGGCGCCGTACGAGTGCGACGCCGCGATGGAACGGGACGGTGTCGCCCCGCATCCCCCGAACGGCCGCGGAGAGCGCGCCTGGTGGTTCGGTCAGCTGGTGGAAGCGGCGCCGCTGGCCACCTGGACCGCCCGGTTCGGCGGCCGCGGCCCCGAGGAGATCATCGCGTTGCCCGTGGCGGACGACTGGCAGCCCGATCTGCACGCCGCCTGGTGCCGGGCCGCGGTGCGCCAGCGCGACCCCGCGTGGGCCCGCGCCCTGCTCGGACCCCCGCCCGCGCCCGCGTCACCGGTGGCCGCGGTGGGCGACCCGGCCAAGCTGCTGTCGATCCTGCCGGAGGAGGAGCGCGCGGACTGGGTGGCCCGCTTCATCGCCACCCACGGCCTGTCCGAGGCGTTCCAGATGCTCGGTGTCTGCGCCGTCCCCTGGGCCGGGCCGCTGGGCCGGGCCGTGGTCGACGCTCTCGACATCGCCCGGGACGCCGGGAGTTATCCGTGGAGCTTCAGCGGGGTGATGGGCCTGGCCGAACGGTGTCTCGACCCGGCGGAGGCCGATCGACTCACCGCCCTGACCGCCGTGACGGAAGAGCCTGACGACGGATCGCCCGGCGCGGCCGGCTACTGGGCGGAGGCGTTCCAGCGGCTGGTCAGCACGTTGCACCTACGGTGCGTGATGCTGGCGGAACTGGACCCGCAGGCCCCGTCCCCACCGGCCTGATGAGCCGGCCGGGGCCGCCGATCAGGCCGGTTCCGACCGGTTCAGGCCTCGGCGCCCTGGCGGACATTGGCCCGGACCCAGGCGACGGCGTCGGTGGTCGGCGTGCCGGGGGTGAAGATCTCCGCGACGCCGAGCTCCTTGAGCGGGGCGATGTCCGCCTCGGGGATGATGCCGCCGCCGAAGACCTTGATGTCCAGGGCGTCGCGATCCTTCAACAGGTCGAGGACCTTCGCGAAGAGCGTCATGTGCGCTCCCGAGAGGATGGAGAGCCCGATCGCGTCGGCGTCCTCCTGGATCGCCGTGTCGACCACCTGCTCCGGCGTCTGGTGCAGGCCCGTGTAGATGACCTCCATGCCGGCGTCGCGCAGCGCCCTGGCGATGACCTTGGCTCCGCGATCATGACCGTCGAGACCCGGCTTGGCCACCACCACGCGGATCGGACCGGACACTCCCATCACTGCCTCCATGACATTGCCGGCGCCATCGCCGACCGAGCGGGACCACAAGCGGGACCGAGTGTGAACGAACGTTATCTCCAGCATCCCGTACCTGACAGTTTCGCGGTGCTGAGCGAGGGGGAAATCACACGAAGGGACACGTTCGCAACACGTTGGGCCTGCCGCCGTCCTCCGTTCCGCCGGAGGTCGACCCGCGGGCCCGATGCATACCCGGAGAGGCGGGAGCTGGGAAGACGGCTCTCCGGACATGGGGGACTAGGGCGCACGGGGGACGGAGCTGTCTCCCGTCGTGCCGCACGGGAGGTGGGCCATGAGCGCCCAGTCGTTCGGATCCGTCGCCACGGGCCGCTGGCTACGCAGTACAGCCGTCGTTCGGGCCGCCGTGCTGGAGCTCGTCATCCTGACCGGCCATCTCCTGCTCTATCCAACGGGCATCCTCCCCGAGCGTCCCCCCTCCGGCCCCGGCACCGGACCCTCCAGGGACACGGGCCCGGACCCGGTTACGGGCTCGGGGACGGGGACGGGCTCGGGGACGGGGACGGCCTCGGGGACGGGCCCCGACACGGGCCCGCCCACGGAGTCCCTCGCGAACCCGCCGGCGGGGACCGCCGCGGGTTCCGCCGCGACGCGGCTGCGGACCGCCGGCCCCGCGCACCCTCCGGTCCTCCTGCTGCACGGCTTCGCCGACAACCGCTCGGTCTTCACCCTCCTGCGCCGCTCCCTGGGGAGGCACGGCTGGACGCACGTCCGGGCGCTGAACTACTCCCCGCTGAGCTGCGACGTCCGTACGGCCGCCGCGATGCTCGGCCGCCACGTCGAACAGATCTGCGAACAGACGGGGCAGCGCCGGCTGGACATCGTCGGCCACAGCCTGGGCGGTCTGATCGCCCGCTACTACGTACAGCGGCTCGGCGGCGACGCCCGGGTCCGCACGCTGGTGACGCTGGGAACCCCGCACTCCGGCACACGGATCGCTCCGCTGCTGGCGCCGCACCCGATCGTTCGGCAAATGCGTCCGGGTTCCGGCCTCCTGCGCGAATTGACCGAACCGGCCCCCGGCTGCCGCACGCATTTCGTCGCCTTCTGGAGCGACCTGGACCAATTGATGATCCCGGCGGAAACCGCCCGCATCGACCACCCCGACCTGGCGGTACACAATGTGCAAGTCACGGGAATCGGGCATCTCGCACTGCCGGCGCACGCCGCCGTGGCGGCCGGGATCCGGCAGGCGCTGATCGGCGAGGAGCGTGCGATGGGCGTGGAGAACGCGGCATAGCCGTCGAATTCAATTCGAACACAACGCATTGTGCGGATCCCGAACCCGCTGAAGATTGTCGCCGTCGGGGGTAGGGGGCTACAGTCACCGCTAATTCTCCTGCTGCCGAAGCGAAAGAGAAGTAGGCGGTGAACGATCGTCACCCGTCGGGGTACGCCCCCGACTACGGTGCTTACGGCTACGACCCCTATACAACGGGCTCGTACCAGAACATCGGCACTACCTTCGCCGACGGCGATGCGCTCTTCGGAGCGATGGCCGGCACCCCGGACCAGGGCGCCACGGGCAGCTACGCGTTTGTCCCGCAGCCGGCGCAGCACGGCTACGACGCGTCCGCCTTCGAGACGGGCAGCTACGACGCGAGCGGCTTCTGGCAGGCGCAGACGGGCAGCTATCCGACGTACCCGGAGCAGTCCCAGCCGCAGGCGCAGCAGCCGCAGCAGGAGTGGGACTCCGGCCAGTACCCGGCGTACGGCTACAACGCCCCAGGTCAGGACACCGGTAGCTATCCGACCGGCACGTACGACACGACGTCCTACGACACGACCTCGTGGGACACCGGCGGCGTCGAGCACGGTTACGCGCCGGAGCCCGTGGCACCGCACTACACGGACGCCTACGAGAACTCGTACGGAGACACGTACGGGAACACGTACGGCACCGGTTACACGAACGAGGCGGCCGAGGCGGCCGCCGCATACACCCCCGAGTACGCGTACGAGCCGGAGCAGCCGGAGCCCGACCCCGAGCCCGACTCCACACCCGGGCACGAGCCCGAGGCCGAAGCCGAACTCGACGACTCCGTGCCCGAGTCCGTGCCCGAGTCCGACGACGTGGCCTTCGTCCCGTCGGCCCCGCGCGGCGCCGGCAGCCGCCGCAAGCGGCCTGCGAAGCGCTCCGCGCTGCTCACCATCGCGGTGCCGTCCGTCGCCGTCATGGGTGTGGCGGCCTGCGCCGCCGCGGCCATCACCGACGTGCCCGGCGCCCATGCGTCGACCAAGACCGAAGCGTCGGGCAAGGCGCCCGGCAACGCGCCCGTCTCGAAACTCGACACGCAGCTCGCCGGAGTCACCTCCGACGCGGACGACTTCGCCACCCGCGCCAGCCGTACGCAGGAACGGATCGACCTCAAGGACCGCGAGGCCGCCGCGAAGAAGGCGAAGGCCGACGCGGTGGCGCGCAAGGAGGCCCTGCGGCCGAAGTTCCTGCTGCCGGTCTCGCAGCGCGGACTGAGCGCGTACTACGGCCAGTCCGGTGTGAACTGGATGGCGCTGCACACCGGCATCGACTTCCCGGTCGATCCCGGAACTCCCGTGTCGGCCGTGACCGACGGCACGATCCGCACGCAGTGGAACAGCTCCTACGGCAACATGGCCATAGTGACCGCCGCCGACGGCACCGAGACCTGGTACTGCCACCTCAGCAGCACCAAGATCCGCTCCGGCAAGGTCAAGGCCGGCCAGGTCATCGCGTACTCGGGCAACACCGGCAACACCACGGGCCCGCACCTGCACCTGGAGGTCCGGCCGCACGGCGGGACGCCGATCGACCCGCTGCCGTGGCTGCTCGCGCACGGCCTCGACCCCCGCTGACCCAGCTCACCGACGGCTGAGGCGGAAGGCCGGGACGGCGAAGCCGCCCGGCCGACCGACACGCCGGGCGTCAGAGCTTCTGGACGGGCGCGTACCTCAGCAGCAGCCGCTTCGGCTTCTCCTCGCCGAAGTCGACGGTCGCCTGTGCCTCGGATCCGCTGCCGCTGACCCCGACGACCGTCCCGAGCCCGAACTGGTCGTGCGTCACCCGGTCCCCCACCGTCAGGGCGATCACCGGACGGTCGGTCGCACGCCGCGTCGCGAAGCCCTTCGGGCCCGCCTTCGCGCGCGAGGACGACAACGACGACGCGGCCGCGGACATCGCCGCACCCGGACCGGCCGGCGGGCCGGTCCGCTTCCAGTTGATCAGCGTGGGCGGGATCTCCTCCAGGAAGCGCGAGGCCGGGTTGTACGAGGGCTGGCCCCAGGCGCTGCGCATCGTCGACCGCGTCACGTAGAGCCGCTCGCGCGCCCGCGTGATGCCGACGTACGCCAGTCGCCGTTCCTCCTCCAGCTCCTTGGCCTGTCCCAGGGCCCGCATGTGCGGGAAGACCCCGTCCTCCATGCCGGTGAGGAAGACCACCGGAAACTCCAGACCCTTCGCGGTGTGCAGCGTCATCAGCGTTATGACGCCGCCCCCCTCCTCGTCGTCCGGGATCTGGTCCGAGTCGGCGACCAGCGCGACACGCTCCAGGAACTCGGAGAGGGTTCCGGGCTCCGCGTCCTCCGCCGCCGCCCGCTCCTGCTCGAACTCCAGGGCGACGGCGGCGAGTTCCTGCAGGTTCTCGATGCGGGTCTCGTCCTGCGGGTCCGTGGAGGCCTGGAGCTCCGCCAGGTACCCCGTCCGCTCCATCACCGCTTCGAGAACGACCGCGGGACCGGCGCCCGACTCGACGATGGTGCGCAACTCCTCCAGCAGCGTGTTGAACTTCTTCACCGCGTTGGAGGAGCGGGCGGCCATGCCGTACGCCTCGTCGACCCGGCGCAGCGCCTGCGAGAAGGAGATCTTCTCGCGCAGCGACAGAGCGTCGATCATCGCCTCGGCCCGGTCGCCGATGCCGCGCTTGGGCACGTTCAGGATCCGCCGGAGCGGGACGGTGTCCTCGGGGTTCGACAGGACGCGCAGGTACGCGAGGATGTCGCGGACCTCCTTGCGCTCGTAGAACCGCACCCCGCCGACGACCTTGTAGGGCAGCCCGACGCGGATGAAGACCTCTTCGAAGACACGCGACTGGGCGTTGGTCCGGTAGAAGACGGCGACGTCTCCGGGGCGGGAGTCGCCCGCGTCCGTCAGCCGGTCGATCTCCTCGGCGATGTACTGCGCCTCGTCGTGCTCGTGGTCGGCGACGTAGCCCGTGATGACGGGGCCGTCGCCGGCGTCGGTCCACAGGTTCTTGGCGCGGCGGCCCGCGTTGCGCTCGATGACGGCGTTGGCGGCCGTGAGGATCGTCTGGGTGGAGCGGTAGTTCTGCTCCAGCAGGATCGTCGTCGCCTGCGGGTAGTCCTCCTCGAACTGGAGGATGTTGCGGATGGTCGCGCCGCGGAAGGCATAGATGCTCTGGTCCGCGTCACCCACCACGCACAGCTCGGCGGTGTGGTCGCCGGTACCGACCAGCTCGCGCACCAGGGTGTACTGGGCGTGGTTGGTGTCCTGGTACTCGTCCACGAGGACGTGGCGGAAGCGGCGCCGGTAGTGCTCGGAGACGTCCGGGAACGCCTGGAGCAGGTGCACCGTGGTCATGATGATGTCGTCGAAGTCCAGGGCGTTGGCCTCGCGCAGCCTCGCCTGGTAGAGCGCGTACGCCTCGGCGACGTGCTTCTCGAAGGGGTTCTCCGCCTGCCGGGCGTAGTCCTCCTCGTCGATCAGCTCGTTCTTGAGGTTCGAGACCTTGGCGCTGAACGCCTTCGGCGGGAACTGCTTGGGGTCGAGGTCCAGGTCCCGGCAGACGAGCGCCATGAGCCGCTTGGAGTCGGCGGCGTCGTAGATCGAGAAGCTGGAGGTGAAGCCGAGCTTCTTGCTCTCGCGGCGCAGGATGCGCACGCACGCGCTGTGGAAGGTCATGACCCACATCGCGTTGGCGCGCGCGCCGACGAGATCGCCGACGCGTTCCTTCATCTCGCCCGCGGCCTTGTTCGTGAAGGTGATCGCGAGGATCTCGCCCGGGTGTGCCCCCCGGGTACCCAGCAGGTGCGCGATGCGGTGCGTCAGCACCCGCGTCATTGCCCGATCCGGCGCCCGCGACGATGAGCAGCGGGCCGCCCGCGTGCACGACGGCGGCGCGCTGCTGCTCGTTCAGCCCCTCCAGGAGCTGGGCGGGGTCGACCACGGGGCGGGCCGCCCCGTCCCGGTAGTACGCGTCCCGGCCGCCTTGCGGGGGCTCGTGGAAGCGCCCGCCGAAGAGGTCGTCCGCCGCGTCGTCCGGCCCGTGCGCGGAGCCGTGCTCCGGGGGCGGCGGGGCGGATTCCGACGCGTGGTCGGGGGCCTGGAGGTCGGCCAGGAAGCTGTCGTCAAAGAGGCTGCTCATCGCCTCCCGAGTCTAGGCGCCCCCACTGACACCTCGTACTCGGCTGGCGAGAGTCCGCCACGGGCGGGGACCGCGCTTGACCGACTCCGACAGTTTCGTCACTCTCCGCTGTCGCATCCGGTCTTTGCGCGCACATCACGAAATGGTTTCGGGCCTATCGGACACCGCTCTTCCCACAGGACAGGAGAGTTGGCTACCGTGCCGGACCAGACGGTCCGTCCTCCCCTTCGGCAACACGCCGTCACGGACCGTCTCCGCTGAGTGCGGCCGCGAGGCCGCAGCCGGGGACCCACGAGCACCACTGGGGTGAATCGGTCCGCACGGGATATCCCACGAGGGACGTCCCGCAAGGACCGTAGGGCGACCTTCCGACAGCCCGAACCCGACAGCTAACCCGGTAAGCGGTTCACGGAAGGGCTTCCTGCCTTGGCGTCGCATCGCAAACCCCGCCCCGGCATACGTGCGGGGCTGCTCACCACGGCCGGCCCCCGCGCGGCCGTCGGCCTCACGGCCGCGGCTCTGGCCACCGTCACCCTGCTCGGCGAGACCGCGAGCGCGGCGCCCATGCAGCCGCAGCCGCCCTCCATAGAAGAGGTCCAGGCGAAGGTCGACGCGCTCAACCACGACGCCGAGGTCGCCACCGAGCGCTACAACGGCGCGAAGGAGCAGGCCGACCTGCAGAGCTCCAAGGTCGAGTCGCTGCTGAACCAGGTCGCGCAGCGGACCGCGTCGCTCAACGACGCGCGGCGCGTCCTGGGCCAGTACGCGGCCGCCCAGTACCGCAGCGGCGGCGTCGACGCGACGAGCACCTTCCTGCTGTCCGACACGCCGCAGGAGTTCTTCGACCAGACGCACCAGATGAAGCGGATGACGAGCAACCAGAAGGAAGCCGTCGAGAACTTCCGTGTCCAGCAGGCCACGACGACGACGAAGCGCAGCGAGGCGGTGAAGGGCCTCGACGCGCTGAACGCGTCACGGACGAAGCTGGAGACGGAGAAGCAGACCGTCAAGGAGAAGCTGACGGCGGCGCAGCAGCTCCTCAACACCCTCACCGAGCAGGAGAAGGCGCGGCTGGCGGCAGCGGCGGCCAAGAAGGCGGAGGACGACCGCAAGCGTGCCGCGGCGATCGCCGCCAAGGAGAAGGCCACAAGGGAAGCCGCCGCCAAGGAGAAGGCGAAGACCGGGGCGGGCTCGGGGACCGGGACCGGGACCGGGACCGGGACCGGGGGATCCGGTTCGAGCACCAGCTCGTCCGCGGCGGAGAAGGCCATCGCCTTCGCCCGCAAGCAGCTCGGCAAGCCCTACGTGTGGGGTGCGACGGGTCCGAACTCGTTCGACTGCTCGGGGCTCACCCAGGCGGCCTGGGACGCGGCCGGCGTCACCCTGCCGCGCACCACGTGGGACCAGGTGAAGACGGGCGACCGCGTCGCGATGTCAGACCTGCGCCCCGGCGACCTGATCTTCTTCTACGACGACATCAGCCATGTCGGCCTCTACATAGGCGACGGCAACATGATCCACGCTCCGCACACCGGCACCGTGGTCAAGATCGCCCCGATCACCCAGATGCCCTTTTATGGCGCCTCACGCCCGTCCTGACGCTCTCGTCCTGAATGATCCGTTCTCCCCGTATCGGTGGGATCGTCGGGCCCTCGGTCAAGCGGACCGTCGGCCCGACACCGGGTCGGCGGTCACAATAGGTAAGGTACCGAAGCGATTTCGCTCACCTTCCGAAGGAAACTTCCCAAGAGTCGCCCTAGTTGGCTACGGTGACCCGCTAGGCAGATCGTTCCCAAGCCGGCGCCGTGCCGACGGCGAGCTGCCTCCGCTGAATCCGGCCACGAGGTCGGAACCGGGGACCCACACGCAAGACTTGGGGTGAATCGGGGCGAACGTCCGCACAACGGACGCCAGCACCGTAGGGCAGCCTTCCACAGCCCGAACCCGTCAGCTAACCCGGTAAGCGGTCCACGGAAGGATTGTCTGCCTTGGCGTCGCACCGCAAACCGCGCCCCCGAATACTTGCCTCCACCGGCCCCCGCGCCATGGTGGGCCTGACGACGGTGGCGCTGGCCACTGTGACTCTGCTGAGCGAGTCCGCGAGCGCCGCGCCCGCGAAGCCCTCCATCACGGAGGTCAAGGCGCAGATCGACGACCTTCGCGAAAAGGCCGAAGTCGCCACGGAGCACGCCAACGCGGCGAAGGAGAAGACCGACCAGCAGCGCGCGAAGGCCGATCTTGCGCTGGCCGAGGTCGCGAAGAAGACGCAGAAGCTGAACGAGGCTCGCGAGACCCTGGGCCAGTTCGCCGCCGCCCAGTACCGCGAAGGCGGCGTCGACCAGACCACCGCCCTGCTGCTCTCCGACAACCCGGAGAAGTTCCTCGAGCAGTCCCACCTCGTGGACCGTGTGTCGGCCACGCAGGAAGAGGCCATCAAGGAATTCCGCACCCAGCAGCTGGCCGCGACGACCGAGCGCACCAAGGCCGCCGCCAGTGTCGCCGACCTCGCCGCCGCGCAGACCAAGCTGGCCGCCGAGAAGAAGAACGCCTCGGCCAAGCTCGCGGACGCGCAGAAACTGCTCAGCAGCCTCACCGCCGAGGAGCAGAAGAAGGTCAAGCAGCTGGACACCCAGCAGTCCGGCAGCGGCAACAGCGCGTCCTACACGTACAACGGCCCCGCCAGCGGCCGCGCCGCGCAGGCCATCAACTTCGCCCTCGCCCAGCGCGGCAAGCCGTACGTCTCCGGCGCCACCGGCCCGAACGCGTACGACTGCTCGGGCCTCACCCAGGCCGCGTACCGCTCGGCCGGCATCAGCATCAGCCGCACCACGTACACCCAGATCAACGACGGCCAGCGCGTCTCGCAGTCCGAGCTGCGCCCCGGTGACCTGGTGTTCTTCTACTCCGGCATCAGCCACGTGGCCATCTACCTGGGCAACGGCGAGATCGTGCACGCCCCGCACACAGGTGCCGTCGTCGAGGTCGGCAAGATGAGCTGGATGCCGTTCGCCGGCGCCGTGCGTCTCGCCTGACACCTTGGCCCGAATCCCCGGTCGGCCGGTCCTCCTGCTCACGACCGCCGTGGTGGGCGGTCTCGTCCTCGCGGCCGGAGCGCTGCGAGCGGGTGGCGGCCGATCGGTGTTCGACGGGCAGGAGGGATCGGGCCCGCTCTCGTACCACGGCGGTTACCTCCTACTGCTGGCCCTGGCGTGCGTGGTGGGCGGCGCGCTGCTCGCCGCGCGCTACCGCCGGGCCGTGCAGCACGTCGACAGCCCCGACCCGCTGGCCGAACGGCTCAGGGACGCGGCGCTTCCGCTGCTGACCGCTGCCACCGCGCTGGTGCCGGTCGCCGTGCTGCTCAGCCATCGGAGCGATCCGAGCGGCGCCGATCCGCGGAACGATCCGTCCCCCACCGCGGCGCCGAGCGGGCCGCCCGTCACCGAGCAGCCGCCGGTGCCCTCGGCCTCCACGGGACGGGCGACGACCGGATCGTCCTTCGACCTGTTCCATCTGCTGCTCGTCGTCGGCGCGGTACTGGCCGCGGTCGTCATCGTCGTCGCGCTCGTCCGCTGGCTGCGCTGGTACCTGGCGCGCGAGGCCGGACCCGGCCTCCGACTGATCCCCGGCAGCCCCGACCCGGCCGAGAGCGCGCTCGCCGGCGCCGTCGACTCCGGCCGACGGGCCCTGCACGGCGAGGACGCGCGCGCCGCCGTGATCGCCTGCTACGCGGCGATGGAGACCACCCTCGGCCGGTCCGGGATCGCCCGGCTCGCGTCGGACAGCCCGACGGACCTGCTGCTCCGCGCGGTGGCCGGCGGAACGCTGACCGGGACCGCGGCAGGGGAGCTGACCCGGCTGTTCCGGGAGGCGCGCTACTCCAGCCACCCGATGGACGACGGCCATCTGCGCCGGGCCGGCGCCGCCCTCGACACGATCGCGGCCCAACTGGCCGCCGCGGAGCAGGCCGCCGCGGCCGCGGACCGCACTGCGGCAGGCGCCCCGGCGGGCGACCGGTGACCCCCGGCTCCACGCGCCACACACTGCTGGTGCTCGGCGCGTTCGCGGCCGGCACCGAGGCCGCCCTCGCCCTGGCCGGCGGGGTCGCCGCCGCGGGCACCGGCGCGGTGCTCCTCACGGCCGTCGCCCTGCTCACCGCCCGCTACGCGACCGGCTTCGACTCCCAGGACCAGGGCTACCGCAAACCGGTCCGGCTGCTGGGCAGCAGGACGCCCCGGCTGGGCGACTGGGGCCGCGCGGTGGCGCAGGGGATGTCCGCCGAGAACGGCTACACCGCCACCCTGCGACCCGGCATCCAGCGGCTGTACGCGGCCCGGCTCGCCGAACGGCACGGGATCTCGCTGCTCGCCCAGCCCGAACGGGCCGCCGTCGTGGTCGGCCCCGAGCTGTGGCCCTGGATCGATCCCCGTCATCCCGCCCCTCAGGGCACCATTCCGCCGCAGGTCCTGCGGGCCGTCGTCGACCGCCTCGACGAGCTGTAACGGGGACCGCGCGCCATCGGAACCACTGAACCGCCGAACGTCCTCCCAGGAGCACCGTGACGACCATTCAGCCGGCCCAGCCCACTGCTCAACCCACCGCCGCTCAGCCCCCCGCCGCCCAACTCCCCGCCCAGCCCGCCGACACCCATCCCGCCGGCGCCGGGTCCGTCGCTCCTGCCGCCGGCACCGGAACCCCGTCCCTGACCCCGCGCGAGGCCGGCGCGCGTGCCCGCCGGGTGCTCGGCGAGATCGAACGCGCCGTGGTCGGCAAGCCCGACTCCCTCGAACTGGTCATGCTGGGTGTCCTCGCCGGCGGCCACATCCTCATCGAGGACCTGCCGGGACTCGGCAAGACGCTGCTCGCCCGCTCCTTCGCCACCGCGCTCGGACTCGACTTCCGCCGGATCCAGTTCACCCCCGACCTCCTCCCCTCCGACGTGTCGGGCGCGCCCTTCTACGACCAGCGCAGCGGCGAGATGGTCTTCCGGCCCGGCCCGCTCTTCACGCACCTGCTGCTCGCCGACGAGATCAACCGCACACCCCCCAAAACCCAGGCGGCGCTGCTGGAGGCGATGGCCGAGGCGCAGGTCTCGGTCGACGGCGTCACCCGGCGGCTGCCCGAACCGTTCGTCGTCATCGCGACCGCCAACCCCATCGAGTACGAGGGCACGTACAGCCTGCCCGAGGCCCAACTGGACCGCTTCCTGCTGCGCGTCAGGATGGGCTACCTCCCGCCCGCGGACGAGGCGTCGATGCTCCGCACCCGCCTCGACCGGGCCACCCCCGAGGCCGTGCTGGACACCCTCAGCACGCCCGCCGAGGTGCTCGCCATGCGGGCCAGCCTGGAGAGCGTCGAGGTCGACGACGATCTGATCGCGTACGTCGTCGCCCTCATCGGCGCGACCCGCGCCCATCCGCAGATCCAGGTCGGCGCCTCACCGCGCGGCGGTCTCGCGCTGGTGCAGCTGGCCCGCGCCCGCGCGGTACTCGACGGCCGCGACTACGTCACCCCCGAGGACGTGAAGGCCCTGGTCGTGCCCGCCCTCGCGCACCGCGTCACGCTGCGGCCCGAGTTGTGGGTGCGGCAGATCAACGCCGACGACGTCATCGCCGAAGTCGCGCGGTCGGTGGCGGCGCCGCAGACCCTGCCCGCCGACAAGCGCGCCGACGGCGGGGCCTCCGACGGCACGCACAGCGCGTTCCGGCGGCCGGCAGCGCGGCCGTGACCGCGGGCCGACAGCCGGCGGGCCGGCCCGTCGCCCGGCCGGCCGCCGTCCCCGCGCACATCGCGCGGGCGCTGGGCGGCCCGCCCGACGCCACCTCCGACGAGGCCGCCGAACCGGCCGAGCCGCCGGCCCCGCCGCCGCCCGGCTGGCGGGTCGGCGAGCGCGCCCTGCGACTGCTCACGGTGGCCGCCGTCGCGGCAGCCGCCGCGCTGCTCACCGGCCACGCGTGGCTGCTGGCACTGGCGTGCGGCCCGGTCGTCCTGCTCGTGCTGGCCGGCCCGGGAGCGGCGACGAGGGGGACGGCGGAAGGCCGTCCGACCCGGCTGACCGCCGCCGTGGAGACCGGACCCGACCGCTGCTTCGAGAACGAGGACATCGTCGTCCGCGTCCGGCTCGACTTCGACGGCGCCGCGGGCTGGCTCGACCCCGGTATCACCCTCGGACCGGGCATCGAGCTGACCTCGCTCACCCGTGACCGGCCCGGTCGTCGAACTCGCCCTCACCGCCCGCCGCTGGGGCCGCTGGAGCCTGGGCACCGTCGACGTGGACCTCTACGACACCGGCGGCCTCGCGCGCCGCACCGTGCGGGCCGAACTCGGTGAGATCCAGGTCTTCCCCGTGCCCACACAGGCCTCCCTCACGCCCATCCCGGTCCGGCTGCCGGACCGCATCGGGGAGCACACGGCCCGGCAGAACGGCGACGGCATCGAGGTCGTCGGGGTGCGCCCGCACATCTGGGGCGAACGGCAGCGCCGCATCCACTGGCCCTCGACCACCCGGCGCGGCAGCATCCAGATCAACCAGTTCGCCGCGGAACGCACCGCCGACACAGTCGTGCTGGTCGACGCGCTCGTCGACTTCATCGACCCCGCGACCGGGGCTTCGGGGCTCGACGAGACGGTGCGCGCCGCGGCCGGCCTCACCCGCGCCTATCTGCGCAGCCACGACCGGGTCGGCCTGGTGTCGATCGGCGGCACGCTGCGCTGGCTGCAACCGGGCTCCGGCGGGGGCTACTTCTACCGCATCGTCGAGAGCGTGCTGGAGGTCCGCAAGGACCTCGGCTACAACGTCCCCGCCCTCCGGCGGCTGCCGCCGCCCGCGCTGCCCCGCGGCGCCCTGGTCTACGCGATCACCCAGCTCGCCGACGAGCGGATCCTGGAGGTGCTGGGCGATCTGGCGCAACGCGGCAACCCGCTGGTCGTCATCGAGATCCCGACCGGCGCCCCGTACATCGCGCCCGGCGACACCGTCGGGCACCTCGCCCGGCGGCTCTGGCTCGCCGACCGGGCGGCGATGCGGTTCGCGCTGCGGGAACGCGGGATCCCGGTCGTCGCACAGTCGGCGGGCAAGAGCCTCGACCTGGCCCTCGCGCCGCTGCTCCGCACCCGAATCCAGGGCAGGACCCGATGACGCAGACCACGGCCACGTCGACACAGACCACTGCCACGTCCCTCCCGCGGGTCCCGGTCTGGCCGGTGCGCGGCCTCGGGATCGCCCTCGCCCTCGCGGCCTGCGATCCGGCCGTCACCGCTTCCCCCACCCCGGGCCACGTGCTGCCGCCGCTCGCCGCCGTCGCGTTGGCCTGGTGGGCGGCTCCGCCGCTGGTCCGGCGCCCGGTCCGGTACTCGGCCAGGAAGGCCGTGCTGCTGTCCCAGCACCGCAACACGGTCTTCGCCGTCAGCTGCGTCGTCCTGGCCGCGTTCAGCACGCCGCCCGTCTGGCTGGCGTCGTGCGTCGCGGCCCTGCTGCTGACCTACCTCCTCATCGTCGACGCCTGCGCCGCGGGCCCGGCGGGCCTGCGCCAGCTGCGTTCGCGCCACATCCCGTTGACCGCGTACGGCGCGAGCGCCCTGGTCCTGTTCGCGGCGTTCGCTCCCTCCGACGGCAGCTCCTGGGGCCCGGCGGTCGCGGGCCGCCGCCGTGTGCGCCGTGGCCTACGCGGTCGGAACGGCCCTGTGGCCGCGCGAGCCCCGGACGCCCCGCCCGCTTCGTAGCAGGCCCGAGACGCCCGAGCGGTAGCAACCGCCCCATCGATCAGGGCCCTTCCGCAAGTGACCAAGTAACCCCTCGAACACCGGTCAACGACGCACACCCAACGGCCGATTGAGACCAGTCCCGCTCTACGCCGTTCTCCACCGTTTCCCCGGTTTAGCGTCCTCCTCCAGGTGGCCGAACCCCACTGCCGTCGGACCACGACAGCACGGCCACCCCCGCCGAAGGTCCGGCGGCGTTCCGCTTCCCCGTGCGGACGCCGCCGGATCGAGGTCCCAGGAGGCGGGTACCAGCCAAGGCGAAAGAGGAGTGACGGCCGCGTGGCGTCGCACAGAAAGCCCAAGCAGCGCTCACTCACCGGAACCACCGCACGGACCGCGGCCACGCTCGCCATGGCGGGAGCCGCGTCGGTCACCGCCTTCGGCGAGACCGGCCACGCCGACCCGCAGCTCAGCCCCGGCGAGGTGAAGAGCCAGGTCGACGCTCTTTACGAACAGGCGGAACAGGCCACCGAGCAGTACAACGGCGCCAAGGAAGCGGCCGACAACGCCCGCGCCGACGTGAGCAAGCTGCAGGACGAGATGGCGCGCAGGACCGCCCGGCTCAACAGGACCCGCGACCAGATCGGCGCCATCGCCGCCGCGCAGTACCGCTCAGGAGGCATCGACCCGGCCATGCAGCTGGCGCTGGACTCCACCCCCGACACGTACCTCGAACGTGCCGCCCTCGTCGACCAGGTGAGCGGCCGCGAGGCAGTCATCCTGCGCACCCTCGGGCAGCAGCAGCGGGAGATCAACACGACGCACGAGGCGGCCGACGCCAAACTCGCCGCCCTCAGCGACGCCCAGACGAAGCTCGCGGAGCACAAGCGCACCATCGAGACCAAGCTGCACGCCGCCCAGGCCCTGCTGGACCGCCTCACGGCCACCCAGCGGGCCGCGGTGGACGACAGCGGCACCGCCGGCGCCGGCGGCACCGACGGCGCCGGATCGACGAACTCCGCACACGCGGACCGCTCCACCGCGCGCGTCCCGATCGCCCCCGGCGAGATCCACGCCCCCTCGGCCCGCGCCGCCCGGGCCGTCGCCTTCGCCTACACCGCGCTCGGCCTCCCGTACGTCTGGGGCGCCACCGGACCGTCCTCCTACGACTGCTCCGGCCTCACCCAAGCCGCCTGGAAAGCCGCGGGCGTCTCACTCCCCCGCACCACGTACACCCAGATCAACGTCGGCCAACGCGTCTCCGAGTCCCAACTCCAACCCGGCGACCTGGTCTTCTTCTACTCCGGCATCAGCCACGTCGGCCTCTACATCGGCAACGGCCAGATGATCCACGCCCCCCACCCGGGCGCCCCGATCCGCATCGCCCCGATCAGCCAGATGCCCTTCTCGGGCGCGAGCCGGCCGTCGTGACCTCAGCGGGGGGCAGCCTCAGACCAGGCGCCGTGCCGTCGCCCACCTCGTGAGCTCGTGCCGGTTGGAGAGCTGCAGCTTCCTCAGGACCGCCGAGACATGGGACTCCACGGTCTTCACGGAGATGAAGAGCTGCTTGGCGATCTCCTTGTACGCGTAGCCGCGCGCGATGAGCCGCAGCACCTCGCGTTCGCGCTGGGTGAGGCGGTCCAGGTCCTCGTCGACCGGCGGGGCGTCCGTCGAGGCGAAGGCGTCGAGGACGAAGCCGGCCAGCCGCGGGGAGAAGACGGCGTCGCCGTCGGAGACCCGGAAGATGGAGTTGACCAGGTCGGGGCCGGTGATGGTCTTGGTGACGTAGCCGCGCGCGCCGCCCCGGATGACGCCGATGACGTCGTCGGCGGCGTCGGAGACCGACAACGCCAGGAAGCGGACGGGCTGCTCCGCGTCGCCCATGAGCGGTGCGCAGCGGCGCAGCACTTCGACGCCGCCGCCGCCGGGGAGGTGCACGTCCAGGAGGACGACCTCGGGGCGGGTCGCGGTGATCACCGTGACGGCCTGGTCCACGTCGGCGGCTTCGCCGACGACCTCGACCCCCGTTTGTTCGGTCTCACCGATCTCGGCCTGCACACCGGTCCTGAACATCCGGTGGTCGTCGACGAGCACGACCCTTACGCGTCGGTCCTCAGTCATGACGCCACCCTCTCCATTTCGAGTTCCACTTCCGTGCCCCCGCCCGGTGCGCTGCGCAGACGCGCCTCGCCGCCGTTCCGCTGCATGCGGCCGATGATCGACTGCCGCACGCCCATGCGGTCGTCCGGCACCTGGTCGAGGTCGAATCCGGGCCCCCGGTCCCTGACGGATACGAAGACCTTGCGCTCCTCGACCTCGGCGTACACCTGAACCGCTTCGTCGCCACCGTACTTGGCCGCGTTCACCATTGCCTCGCGTGCGGCTGCCATCTGCGCCACCAGATTGTCGTCCAGCGGGCAGTCACCGACGCAGACGACCTCGACGGGCACCCCGTGGGCGTCCTCGACCTCGGCGGCGGCCTGGCGCACGGCGTCGGCGAGGTTCGTCGGCTCGTCCTCCTTGCCGGTGCCCTCCGGCCGGTACAGCCAGGCCCGCAGCTCGCGTTCCTGGGCGCGGGCGAGGCGGGCCACCTCGCGCGGGTCCTCGGCGTTGCGCTGGATGAGGGTGAGGGTGTGCAGCACGGAGTCGTGGACGTGCGCGGCGACTTCGGCACGCTCCTGGGCCCGGATGCGCATCAGCCGCTCGGCGGACAGGTCCTGGGTCAGGCGCACGAGGTACGGTCCGGCGATCAGTGCCACACCGACCAGCACGGCGAGCGCCGCCTGCAGGATGCCGCCGAGGTGGCTGCCGGAACTGCGCACCACGAGGAAGCCGGTGACCCCGGCCCCGACGAGCAGCACGCCGGCCGCGCCACGGGCGATCGGCCAGAATCGTTTGCCCTGGCTCATCTCGACCCAGCGGCTGCGGCGGGCGTTGTCGGCCTGCCGCCAGACCAGGGCGACGCCCAGGCCGATGACGAGCAGCGGCCAGATCGCGGCGTTGGCGGCGCCGAGGTTCAGGTTGCTGACGAGGACGCCGAGACCGACGAACAGTGCGATGAGCGCGAGGATCTGGCCCTTGTCGGGCCGCCGTCCGGCCAGCCAGGACTTGGCGTCACGCGGCTCCTTCGCCTCGCTCACCCCGCCGACGCCGAGCGGCACGAAGAACCAGAAGAGCGCGTAGAGGAGGATGCCGAGGCCGTTGAACGTCGCGAGGACCACGAAGACCACCCGCACCCACGACACCGGCAGCCCGAGGTGCCCGGCGAGCCCGCGCGCCACTCCGCCGATCATCCGGCCCTCGGAGCTGCGGTAGAGCTTGCGCGCCGGCGGATCAGCCGGGTCGGGCGGCTTGAGGTACGACGCGCCCGTCGCGGGAGCGGGGGTGGTGGCTGGCATACCCCGATCGTCACACGCCGGGGCGCCCGGGGGCATCAGGGTTCCTCCCGGAGGTCACCCTGACGGGAATCCCGTCCGGCGGGCCCCAGGGCCCTGGTCCCCCGGTCCCCTGGTCCGCCGGTCCCCTGGGGGGAGGCTCAGGGATCGGCCAGGGTTGCGCCCGGTGCCGGACGGCGGCCGGGACCGCCACCATGGGGGCATGACGCAGGACAGCAGGCCGGCCTTCGAGGCCGAGGCCACCACCCCGGACCTTCCGGACTCACCGGAACCGCCGGCCCGGCGCCGCATCGTCCGCAGCCGCCGCCGGGTGGTCGCGGGCGTGTGCGACGGCGCGGGCCGCTACTTCGACCTCGACCCGGTGATCTTCCGGATCGTGCTCGCCGTGCTGGCGCTCACCGGCGGCATCGGTCTCATCGTCTACGGCATGGCCTGGCTGGTCATTCCGCAGGAGGGCGAGGACCAGAGCGAGGCGCACCGGCTGCTGTCGGGCCGGGTCGAGGGAACGGCGCTGACCGCCGTGCTCGTGGCGCTGGTCGGCTGCGGGCTGTACGCGTCGATGCTCGGCAACGGCACGGACCAGGGGTTCTCGATCCTGCTGCTGGCCGCCGTGGTGGGCGCCGTCTACTGGTCGCAGCAGCGCCGCCGGGCCCAGCTCGACGGCGAGGCGAGCGCGGTGGCGGCCGGACCGGCCGCCGACGCCCCGCCCGCCGCGCAGGCGCCCCCGAGCCCCGTGACCCCGTCGTGGTGGCGCGATCCGCTGACGAAGGACTTCTCAGCCGGCGTGAGCAGCTCCACGGGTTACCTGTGGGGGCCGGACGACGGCCCGTACGAGAAGCAGGACCGCAAGGCCTGGCGGGCCCGGAAGGTCGCGACCCGGCGGGAGCCGTCCTGGCTGGGCGTGCTGGCGTTCTTCGGGGCGCTGCTGGCCGGGGCGGTCGGTACGGCGGCGGCCTGGCACGGGCACCCGCTCGGCACTGCCCTGGAGGTCGGGCTGGCGTGCGCGCTGGCCGTCTTCGGCCTGGCCTTCTTCATCGGCGCCTGGACCGGCCGGGCCAGGGGCGGTACGGCCACCTGGGCCGTACTGACGATCGCGCTGCTGGTGGGGGCCGCCGCGGTCCCCAAGACGATGTCCACCGACTGGGCGACGACGCAGTGGCGGCCGGTGGCCGCCTCCGATCTCCAGGCGGACTACGAGCAGGGCAGCGGGCACGGCCTGCTCGATCTGACCGCGCTGCCGCTCGGCGGCAGGACCGTCACGACCCGGCTGGAGGTCGGCGCGGGCCGGGCGGAGATCCGGCTGCCGAGGAACGCCACCGTGCGGCTCGACTACACGATGGGCTTCGGTGAGGTGCAGCTGCCGGGCAAGGTCAACCACGGCGTGGACATCAGCTCGGACGCGCACAGCCAGGTGGTCTTCGCACCGGACGCGGGCATCCCGTCGACGGGCACGATCGAACTCGACGTCGAGGTGGGCGCGGGTCAGTTGAGGGTGGTCCGATGAAGCGGCATGGATTCGAGCCCGCGTCCCTCGTGATGGGACTGGTCCTGTTGGGCATCGCGGCGGCGTTCCTGCTGGACGCCGCCGGCGGCTGGGACCCCTCCCGCCAGCTGACGGTGTCCCTAGCGGCGGGCGGTCTGGCTTTCGCCGCGGTGACGTCGGTGGTCACTCGGGTGGTCCGCCGGGGGCGCCGGAACGACGGCGGGCCGGCGGCGTGAGGCGATGAGACCGTCGAGGGACAGCAGCGGGGTCCCGGCGAGGATCAGCGGCAGCCAGGCCATCAGGTACACCAGGTCGTTGCCGTAGTAGTACGGGTCGGTGGCCCAACTGACCGTCAGCCACAGGCTGAGCGAGATCGCCGCGCCGCCGAGCGCGGCGATCCTGCCGAACAGACCGACGAGCGTGCCGATGCCGACGGCCAGCTCACCGAAGGCGATGGCGTAGCCGAAGCCCTGCGGCGCCTTGAGCGCGAGATCGACCATCGCCGGGATCGCCGCACTGTCGCGCACCGCGTGCAAGGTGCCGACCAGCGACCCCGGCGCGGAAGCGTCCAGGAACGTCGAGCTGGTGAGCTTGTCGAGCGCCGCGTAGACGAAGGTCACCGCCGAGAAAGATCCGCAGCGGCACGAGCGCATAGCGCGACGCGGCCTCCCGCCAGGTTCGCAGCATGATGCCCCACCCTCTCCCAAAAACGATTCTGCTCAGACGACTGTCTCACTGACAGATACGTACACCCCAGCGTTCCGACTCACCGGCCGGCAGCCGGATTTCCCTCACCGTCAGCAACGGCCGCGCGACGCACCGCGCCCAGGCACCCTCGATCGGGGCCCCCGACTCCGATACCGTCGAACGTTCCTCCACCCAGGGGGCCCGCCCTCGAACCGGAAGCCAGCCGCCCCCACGCGTGCCGCCCTCGCGCCCGCACGGCGCCCCACCGCCTGCGGTGGCAGCAGCTCGACCGACGCAAGAATGCATTGGACTGACATGAGCGCCGTTTCTCCCACAAGCCGCCGCCCGAGCATTCTGTGCCGGCGGCGGTTGATCGCAGCTTTGCTCGGCGCCACGATCATCCTTTCCGCCGCAGCTTGCACATCAGGCACCGACAACGATCGGGATCCCACGGCGGCGCCCAGCCCGTCCACGCCCAAGGAATCCCAGGAGGAGCTCCTCCAACGCGCTGAGCATGCATTGACGCCTGCACCCAAGGGCGCCCAGAGAGCGCACGGCAGCAGCCCGGCACTCCCCGGAGCGGGCGTCCTGATTACGCCCCAGTTGGTTGACGGAATCCAATACACCTTGGAAGTGACGTGCGCGGGGTCAGGGATAATCGGGGTCTATCGAACAACCCATAGCGCGCATACAGGAGGAGTCGCACCTTCAGTGAAATGCACGGGCAGCATTCTGAAGCTACCGGTCACAGGCGGTGATCTACAGGAAGTTCAGCTGATGCGAAGCAGCGACACCAAGGTCGCCATGATTGCCTGGCAGATACTACAGATCTCTTCAAATTAGACAGATTCATTTCTGCCATCCGCAGATCTGCCAGCCCGCAGTGTCCGCAATACTAACGCGGCACGACATTCTGTCCCACAATCTCCGCCAAGGAACCACTCCTCCCTAGCGTATCAACGATAGCGGGATCCTCCACCCATTGGGCGAATGCTGCCCGCTGGCTCGGGCTCAACGCCTTCACGAAGTCGTCGTTGGCGTGCCAGTCATTCTTTTTGAGAGCAGCACGGAAGTCCTGAGCTGGACTCTTGATGTAATCCGCCGGATTACCTGTATACACTTTCGGAGGTTTTCCATCATAGGTGATCGTCACCTTCTTAACGAAGGTCGGATCGAATCCATCCCGCAGAAGAAGTCCCGAACGGTCCCTGTACGCGGACACCCAATTGTATCTCAACCTGGCGTTGTCAACGCCCTTAATGGACGCCAGCAGGCCGCCATCCGGCTGATCTGAGCTGCTGGGCGCTTTCCTCGGCTTGACTGAGACGCTCGCCTTAAACCAATCCGTCAGAATTCCGATCACCCTATCCTGACCGACTCCCCTTGCGGCATCCATCGCCCCTACGGCACCCCCTCCGCTAGTGCCGATTGCGGTGGCTTCATCAATCATCTGGCTCCTGGCCTCATTAACCTTTTCGGCCCAGGCGTCGCACGCACCCTCCAGGCTTTCGGCTACATCATTGAAGGCTTTGGTGTACACGTTGTCCATGATACCCACTTGAAGATTCATCACTTCAAAGCTATGACCGCCGTCTTCAATTCCCGCTAGCGTAATTTTTTCAGCGGCTTGGTTGTGATAGGTATCGAACAGAGCGCTAACGCTGCCAGCGGCAACAGGGTCCCGGATGCTCTGCGCGAGGAGCGCTGTCCACAGATCCGGGGAGACCTCAATCCCCTTGCGATTCGCATCCTGGCTCGCCGCGAACTTGCCGGCGTCCCACGAAGAACCGTCCTTACCGTGGTCCGTGTCTTTCGCTTCCAGATCGTCCGGCCAGAATCCGTCTTGAGACAGAGAAGTCACGCCGTACCGAAGGTCTTCCCAGTAGGAAGCGATGATCTCCGAATACAACCGGTCCGTCCCGAAGATCGGATGGCTGTCCTGCGTCTTGGCGCCCTGCGTGTGCAGGTAGTTGTCCAGGAGTAGCCGTGCGGTGTTCTTTTCCGCGAGGGTCTCGTTCGTGGTACGCAACTCGATGGTGGCTACGTGAGCGACCTTGAAGAAGGATTCGGCCCTGCTTTTCGTCTCGTTCAGACGGAAGCCGCGGCCGCTGGTCTTGTAGATCATCTTCTGGATGGCGTCGTGGTTCTGGTCGAACCATTCGCCTGCGGCTTCGGGGCTTTTGGCGAGGGCGTCGAAGAGTTGGGTGTAGTGGTCTGATCCTGCCGGGCCCGTGGTGCCCAGGCCCTGCATGAACTCCGTTTCCCCCGGGCTGCGGCTCTTGTCGAAGACCCGGTTGCCGAGGGTGACCAGGAAGTCCTTGTCGTGGGTGCCGCCCTTGAGCAGGGGCATCAGGAAGTCGAGGCGGCTGACGGGACGCAGGGAGTCCGGGGTGAAGCCGTCGAGCCATTTGTTCCAGGAGGACTGTTTGGCCTTCTCGCTCTGGCCGTCGAAGGCGAGCTGGGTGAACGTGCCGAGCGTCTTCGCCAGGATGTCCTGGTCGTGGCGCTGCTCCTTCGGGTGGTCGTGGTAGTAGCCGCCGAAGGGGGCGCCCAGTTTGTTGGAGAGCAGGGCCAGCTTGTCGGGGCCGAGCGCCGTGTAGAACGCCTTGACGTAGTCGCCGTCGGCGGCGTTCTGGTCCAGGGCGGCCATCAGATCGGCGGGGATGGCGTCACCGTCACCCAGCGCCTTCTTGACGTTCTCGCCCAGTGCCTTGCCGTTCTTCACCGCCTCGGCCGCCGCGCCGACCCTGCTCTCGTCAATCATCACCAGCGGCACACCGGCAGCGTTCTTGGCGCCCGGGTACGGGCGTTCCGCCGCCACGGCCAGATGGAACCGCCGGGTCAGCATCGGCACCTGGTCGTCGAGCCAGCCGCAGATGGCCAGCAGCTCGATCAGCGGCTGGGCGTCGAGACCGTGCTTCTCGAAGCCGGCCTTGATCCACGTCGCGCTCTCCCGCAGCCGGTCCTTGTCCGTCGTGAACGAACTGGTCATGCCGTTCAATGCCCGAGAGTCGATCCCCGAGAACTCGCCCATCCGCTGCTTCCCCCGTTGCGTGACCGCGCCCGTCGGGTCGGCTGCGCATCATGCGAACCGTCCACGAATCAGGCGTCGTTGCCCAAATAGGCATAAGCCTTCATCCGATCACTTCCGCGCCCCGGGCGGTAGGGCGCCCCGGGCGGCGACATACGACTGGCCCGCCGGGACGTCGGTCCGGCGGGCCAGTGCGTGGGGCGGCTGCGGTCAGTTGAAGAGTTCGGGCTCGCTGCGGGAGATCTGTTGGTAGAGCGGCTGATAGTTGATCCATGCGACGAGGTCGTTGCCGAGCTGGCCACGGGTGTGGACGGCGCTCTCGTGGTCGATCAGCACCGGCTTCCCGGCCGCCCGGGCCGTCAGCTGGACCTGGCAGGAGCGCTCCATCGTGATGAACCACCAGGCCGCCGCGTCGACCGAGTCGCCGACCGTCAGCAGTCCGTGGTTGCGCAGGATGACGGCCTTGTGCGGGCCGAGGGCCTCCGCGATGCGGCGGCCCTCCTCCTCGTCGACCACGACGCCCGTGTAGTCGTCGAACAGGGCGTGGTCCTCGTAGAACGCGCAGACGTCCTGGGTGATCGGGTCCAGCAGTTCGCCGAGCGAGGACAGCGCCCGCCCGTACGTCGAGTGGCTGTGCGCGGCGGCGATCACGTCGGGGCGCGCCTGGTGCACCTGCGAGTGGATCGCGAAGGCCGCCTGGTTCACGTGGTAGCGGCCCTCCACGACCTGGCCCGCGTGGTTGACCAGGATCAGGTCGCTGACGGTGATGAGCTTGAAGCTCATGCCGAACGGGTTGACCCAGAAGTGGTCGGTGAACTCCGGGTCGCGGGCGGTGATGTGCCCGGCCACACCCTCCTCGAACCCGAACCGCCCGAACAGCCGGAGCGCGGCCACCAGCCGCTCCTTACGGTGCTGCCGCTCCTCGTCGGTACTGGCGAACGTCTGCGGCAGCGCGAAGTGCAGCTGCTCGGTGGGTATCGGCTGCGGCGGCGTGCGCCCTTGCGCGGGCTGCGGGAGGAAATCGGCCATGCAGCGGAAGCTACCGCGCGGTAGCCCAGAAGAACAGACCGCTGCGGCCCTCAGCGGGAACGGCAACGCCGCCGCTCGATGTCATGAGCGGCGGCGTTGGCGATCACGAAGTGCGCCGGGAGGGTGTCACTCCCATTCGATGGTGCCCGGGGGCTTGCTCGTCACGTCCAGGACGACGCGGTTGACGTCGGCGACCTCGTTCGTGATGCGGGTGGAGATCTTGGCGAGGACGTCGTACGGCAGGCGCGACCAGTCGGCGGTCATCGCGTCCTCCGAGGAGACCGGGCGCAGCACGATCGGGTGACCGTACGTGCGGCCGTCGCCCTGGACGCCAACCGAGCGGACGTCGGCGAGCAGGACGACCGGGCACTGCCAGATCTCCCGGTCGAGACCGGCCGCGGTCAGTTCCTCGCGGGCGATGAAGTCCGCCTCGCGCAGCAGGTCCAGGCGCTCCTTGGTGACCTCGCCGACGATGCGGATGCCGAGGCCGGGGCCGGGGAACGGCTGGCGCTGGACGATCTCCTCCGGCAGGCCCAGCTCCTGGCCGACCATCCGGACCTCGTCCTTGAACAGCTGGCGCAGCGGCTCGATCAGCTCGAACTCGATGTCGTCCGGGAGACCGCCCACGTTGTGGTGCGACTTGATGTTGGCGGTGCCGGTGCCGCCGCCGGACTCGACGATGTCCGGGTACAGGGTGCCCTGCACCAGGAAAGCGACGTCCTCGCCGGCCGCGCCCGCCTCGGCGACGAGCTCGGCCTGAGCCTGCTCGAAGACGCGGATGAACTCGCGGCCGATGATCTTCCGCTTGGTCTCCGGGTCGCTGACGCCGGCGAGCGCGGTCAGGAAGCGCTCCTCCGCGTCGACGACCTTCAGCTGGACGCCGGTGGCCGCGACGAAGTCCTTCTCCACCTGCTCCGACTCGCCCTTGCGCTGCAGCCCGTGGTCGACGTACACGCAGGTCAGCTGGGAGCCGATGGCCTTCTGCACGATGGCCGCGGCCACCGAGGAGTCCACGCCGCCCGAGAGCCCGCAGATCGCGCGCTTGGTGCCGACCTGGGCGCGGATCGCCGCGACCTGCTCCTCGACGACGTTCGTCGTCGTCCAGTCCGGCGCGATGCCCGCGCCGCGGTACAGGAAGTGCTCCAGGATCTGCTGGCCGTACGTGGAGTGCAGCACCTCGGGGTGGTACTGGACGCCGTACAGCTTGCGCTCGTCGTCCTCGAAGGCGGCGACCGGGACCACGTCGGTGGAGGCGGTGACGGCGAAGCCGGTGGGCGCCGCCGAGCACGCGTCGCCGTGTGACATCCACACCGACTGCTCGGTGGGGGTGCCCTCGAAGAGCGTCGAACCGGGCTTGCTGACGGACAGCGCGGTCCGGCCGTACTCACGGGCACCGTTGTCGTCGACGGTGCCACCGAGCGCGACCGCCATCAGCTGGAAGCCGTAGCACATGCCGAAGACCGGGACCCCGGCCTCGAAGATCGCCTTGTCCAGCGACGGGGCGCCCTCGGCGTAGACCGACGAGGGGCCGCCGGAGAGGATGATCGCCTTCGGGTTCTTCGCGAGCATCTCGTCCACCGGCATGGTGCTGGGGACGATCTCGCTGTAGACCCGGGCCTCCCGGACGCGTCGGGCGATGAGCTGGGCGTACTGCGCTCCGAAGTCCACAACCAGGACGGCGTCCGGGGTGTGGTCGGGGGCGGCTGGGGTCGCTGATGCCACGGGCGGCCTTCCGGCGTTATGTACGAGGGGTCGGACCTCGATTCTACCGTTCCTCCGAGGACGCTCCCCCGTCTCACCATCCGGTCGCCGACTGGCTACCGGGCGTGGCCGTGGCCATACTGGGCCGCATGTCCTCGAACACGCACTACGCGATCTTCGCGTTTACCTATGGCACCGGCTGGTCCGGCTGCCATGGTCGTGCTGCTTGAGCTACTGACAAGCGACTTCCCCAGGCGCCCCGGACCTCTCGGTCCGGGGCGTCTGTCGTCTCCGAGCCGGTGCGGGGCCCGTCACACCACAGGAGACATGGCCATGAGCAACACCACAGCGGCGGCGACAGCAGTCCTCACGGCTCCCGCACCCGTTACGGCTTCCGGACCCGTTACGGCTTCCGCACCCGTCACGGCCCTCGCACCCGTCACGGCTTCCGCACCCGTCACGGCCCCCGCACCCGCACCCGCACCCGCCACGGCCCCCGCACCCGCCGAGACCGGAGCGCGCACGGACGAGGCGGTGGCCCTCATCACGGGGGCGCGCGGCCGGATCGACGATCTCGACACGCGGATCATCGCGCTGGTCACCGAGCGGATGGCCGTCTCGGCGGAGATCCAGCGGGCCCGTATCGCGTCGGGCGGCCGGCGGGTGAGCCTGTCCCGCGAGATGGAGGTGCTGCATCACTTCAGCGAGGAGCTGGGCAGGCCCGGGACGACCCTCGCGATGACCCTGCTGGAGCTCTGCCGCGGCCGCGTGTGACGTCCGCTCGGCGGCTCGGCGGACAGCCCGGCGGACGGTCCCGCGGATCCCCCGTTCGGGCGGCGTCACCCGTACGGCACGTGACCGGCCCGGGACCCTTTCGTTGGAAGGGGTGTCCGTGCCAGCCAGGGGCGGTCGACCACAACCACGCGTGGACAGACAGAATGCCGCCCAGACGCAGCTGGGCGGGGTGCCACTGCGGAGCGATGAGGCCTGCCCGTTCGTGCGGCAGGCCGTGGGACCTCGCTCCGCGCTCCGTGACCGGAGGGCAGGGGACAGCCACCCGGTCGCAACTCCAAAGAGGCGGTCGGCCCCCAGGACGCTGGGAGCCGGCCGCTCTGCGAGATCACTCCTGCGAGAACCGCTCAGCGAAACTTTAGTGCAGCGGGCGTGACATACGTCATAACACCGCTCACATCACTCGAACCGCTCAGATCGCCTTCGGCGGGATCGGCGGCACGGGCAGCAGCGGCAGCCGCAGCGCCGCGAAGGCGTTCTCCGGGACGGCCGGGGTCCGCGGCTCCACCGCCGGCAGGCGCACGTACGCCTCGCCCTGGGCGGGGCGTACGTCCTCGTCCCCGTTGTTGGGCCAGAAGGACATCGCCCGCTCCGCCTGGGCGGTGATCGTCAGCGAGGGGTTCACCCCGAGGTTGGCGGAGACGGCGGCACCGTCCACGACGTGGATGCCCGGGTGTCCGTAGAGCCGGTGGTACGGGTCGATCACGCCGTGCTCGGCGTCCTCGCCGATGGCGCAGCCGCCGAGGAAGTGCGCGGTCAGCGGCGTCCCCATCAACTCACCCACGTTGCTGCCCGCGAAGCCGTTGATCTCCTCGGCTATGAGCCGCGCGGCCTCGGCGCCCTCGGGAAGGTAGACGGGGTTGGGCGCCCCGTGGCCCTGCTTGGCGGTGAGCAGGCCCTTGCCCAGACCCTTGGGCTTGCGGTACGTGGTCAGCGAGTTGTCCAGCGACTGCATGACCAGGCCGATGATGGTGCGCTCCGACCAGCGGCGGTTGGACAGCGAGCGGAACGTGAGCAGCGGGTGGCGTACGCAGGCCGCGGCGTAGGCGAGCGCCTTGGGGGCACGGGTGCCGTGCGGGACCTGGAGGATCGTGAGGGCGCCCATGGAGTTGGAGCCCTTGCCGTAACGGACCGGCTCGATGTGGGTGTTGGCGTCGGGGTGGATCGAGGACGTGATCGCGACGCCCCGGGTGAAGTCGACCTTGGCCGCGCCGTGCGCCTTGCGGTAGCGGCGGTTGTCGGTCTGGGCGCCGACCAGGGCCTCGGAGTTGGTACGGGTCAGCTCACCGAGCTTCGCCGAGATGCCGGGCAGCTCACCCGTGTCGCGCATGGAGTGCAGCAGCGTCTGCGTGCCGTACGTGCCGGCGGCGACGACGATCTGCCGGGCGCGCAGCACCCGCCGCTTGCCCTTGCGCTTCTTGTCGGTGGGCGCGGTCGCGACGCGGTAGCCGCCCGCGGGGTCCTCGGAGAGGCCGACGACGGTCGTCATGGGGTGGATGACGGCGCCGGCCTTCTCGGCGAGGTGCAGGTAGTTCTCGTTCAGGGTGTTCTTGGCGCCGTGCCGGCAGCCGGTCATGCACTCACCGCACTCGGTGCAGGCGCGCCGCGACGGTCCGGCGCCGCCGAAGTACGGGTCGGCGACCTCGCCGCCGGGCGCGGCCTTCGCCTCACCGTCGGCGTCCTGGCCGTCCCCGAAGAAGACGCCGACCGGCGCCATGTGGAAGGTGTCCCCGACGCCCATCTTCTCCGCGGCGGCCTTCAGGTGCACGTCCGAGGGGGTGAGCGTGGGGTTGAGCCGGACGCCGAGCATGCGCTGGGCCTGGTCGTAGTACGGCTTGAGTTCCGCCTGCCAGTCGGTGATGTGGCCCCACTGGCGGTCCTCGAAGAAGGCCTTCGGCGGCACGTAGAGGGTGTTGGCGTAGTTCAGCGATCCGCCGCCGACGCCCGCGCCCGCCAGCACCAGGACGTTGTTCAGCAGGTGGATGCGCTGGATGCCGTAGAGGCCGAGCGAGGGCGCCCAGAGGAAGTTGCGGACGTCCCAGGAGTTCTTGGGCAGCGTCTCGCGCGTGAACCGGCGCCCGGCTTCGAGTACCCCGACGCGGTACCCCTTCTCGGTCAGGCGCAGGGCGGACACCGATCCGCCGAAGCCGGAGCCGATGACGATGACGTCGTAGTCGTAGCCGGGCAGGTCACGCGACACAGGTTCCTCCGTAGCGGATGTTGCCTTCGAGCTGCCGTCACTCACGCAGGCCGTACTGGTTGGATCAGCGCAGCCGGAACACCTTCATCGCGCGCAGCGAACGGCTCATGAGGGCGGCGTACTTCTCGTCGTCCATGCCCAACGACGGCGCCATCGGCAGCAGCCGCTGCGTCGCGACGGTCTGCGCCTCGGTGAACTTGAGGATGCCCTCGGATCCGTGCCGGCGGCCGAGTCCCGAGTCCTTCATGCCGCCCATCGGGGCCCGGACGCTGCCGTACGCGGGGGCGTACCCCTCGTTGACGTTGACGGTCCCGGAGCGCAGCCGCGCGGCGATGCGTCCGCCGCGGCGGGTGTCCTTGGTCCAGACACTGGAGTTCAGCCCGTACGGGGTCGCGTTGGCGCGCTCCACGGCCTCGTCCTCGTCACGGAAGCGGTAGACGGAGACGACGGGACCGAAGGTCTCCTCGGTGCAGACCGACATCGGCGCCTCGACCCCGTCCAGGATCGTCGGCTCGTAGACGTAGGGGCCGATGTCCGGGCGGGCCTGGCCGCCGGTGAGGACGGTGGCGCCCTTGGAGCGGGCCTCGTCGACGTGCCGGCTGACGGTCTCCAACTGGCGTTCACCGGCCAGCGATCCCATGCCGGCCCCGAAGGCGAGGGCCGTGCCGAGCTTGAGCGCCTTGGTGCGGGCGGTGAACTTCTCGACGAAGGCGTCGGCGACGGACTCGTGGACGAAGAGCCGCTCGATGGAGACGCAGAGCTGTCCCGCGGAGGCGAAGCAGGCGCGTACGGCGCCTTCGGCGGCCTTGTCGAGGTCGGCGTCGCGCAGCACGAGCATGGCGTTCTTGCCGCCGAGTTCGAGGGAGGCGCCGATCAGCCGGGCGGCGGCGCGCTGGGCGACCTCGCGGCCCGTGCGGGTGGAGCCGGTGAAGGAGACGTAGTCGGCGTGCTCGACGAGGGCCGGGCCGACGACCGGGCCCTCGCCGATCACGATCTGCCACACGTCGGCCGGCAGCCCGGCCTCGATGAGCTGCTCGCGCGCCCACAGGGCGGTCAGCGCGGTCTCGGTGTCGGGCTTCATGACGACGGCGTTGCCCGCGGCGAAGGCGGGGAGCGCGTCGCCGACCGACAGCTCGAAGGGGTAGTTCCAGGGGGCAATCTGACCGACGACGCCGCGCGGGCTGGCGCAGCTCGACCACCTTGGTCAGGACGGGGACGGCGCCGCCGTGACCCTTCGGCTTGAGGTACGCGGGGGCCCGGCGCCCGTAGTGGCGGGCGGACATGACGACGGCCTGAACCTCTTCGTGGGCGTGCAGCCTGGCCTTGCCGGTCTCCAGTTGGATGAGGTCGAGGACCTCGCTCTGCCGGCTGAGCACCAGGTCGTGGAAGCGCAGCAGCACGGCGGCACGCTGCCGGACCGGCGTGGCCGCCCAGGCGCTCTGGGCGGCGCGGGCCCGCTCGAAGGCGGTGGCGACCTCGTCGGGAGTGGCCTCCGGGAGGTCGGCGAGCTTCTCGCCGGTGAGCGGGGTGTGGTTGCTGGTGCGGCCGCTGCCGATGACGCCGCGCGTCAACCGCGCGACGAGGTCGGGGGTGACGACGTCCTGGGCTCCCCTGGCGGTGGTGGGTGCCGCCGGGTTGCCGTCGGTGGGGCGCGTGGTGCCGAGCGAGTCCGTCATAGCGGCGAGATTACGGCTGATGCGCGCCGCTGGGTACCCATCAGTAGCTACTTTTCACCTGACGAGCACAATTAAGCCAGTAATCGCTGGCATGATCTTGATTTGCGCAGCTCAGCGACTGCTCAGCTGCTTCAGCGCGGGGTGAACGTGTCCCGTGCCGTGTCGAAGGTGCGCCGGCCCTGCTCCGACTTCTCCACGGGCGACGAGACCCAGATGTCGTACTGCCGCCCGTTCTCCGTCCAGCACAGGTCGAACGTGCGGCGCGCGCCGCCGCCCGGATAGCCGTCCCAGGTGAACTCCCAGAGCGCGGCCGGCCCACCGTCCTTCGTCGTCTCGGTGACGAAGCCGTCCCGATACCCCTTGTACGCGGCCGCGCCCCCGCGGTGCTGCGCCGTCATCACCGCCACCGGGCCGTTCGGGTCCGGCACCTCGTTGCGGACGCCGAACCGGAACTCCTTGCCGGGCGAGTAGTAGAAGATCCGCGGCGGATCGACGGACCGGTCATAGCCGCTGGGGAGCACCACCGAGAAGCCCGACGCGTCGGTGACGGTCCGGAATCCGGCCGGGACCGGGGCGGCGGTCCGCGTGGTGTGCGCGGCCGACGGAGCGGGCGAGGACGAGGACGGTCGCGGCGTCGCCGCGGTGCCCGCGCTGCCGTCGTCACCGTTCATCGCCAGCACGGCGGCGGTCACGCCGGCCCCCAGGACCAGGGCGAGCAGCGCGCCCACCAGCACTCCCCTACGGGACTTCCCGCGCTCGCGGGGGGCGCCCACGGGGAACGGGGAGGGGGTCAGCGGCGGGGTCGGGTCCTGAGCCGGTTCGGGGCCGGGGTCCGGCGGTATCACCGTGTCCCGGATGACGGTCGGGACGTGTCCCGTCCCGGTCGCCTCGCCGGTCTCGGCGTACGTGCGCAGCCACAGCTCCGCCGCCACCGCGCCCATCCGGCGGCCGGTGTCGCGCTCCAGCAGGGCGGAGACCACCGGCAGCAGCGGGCCGGCGCTGGCGGGCGGGCGGATGTCGTCGTAGACGACGGCGTGCAGCACGCCGCCGATCGAATCGCGGCGGAACGGCGAGTGCCCGTCGACGGACGCGCACAGCAGCACGCCCACCGACCACAGGTCGGACTCCGGGCCCGCCGTCGCCCCCGACATCCGCTCCGGCGAGGTGTACTCGGGCGAACCGACGAACACCCCGGTCTCGGTCAGCGTCACCGATCCCGACACCCGCGCGATCCCGAAGTCGGTGAGCACGACCCGTCCGGTCTCCCGCTCGATCAGGACGTTGGCGGGCTTGATGTCCCGGTGCAGCACCCCGCGTTCGTGCGCGGCGTGCAGCGCGCCCGCCACCGCGGCGCCGATCCGGGCCGCCTCGCGTGGCTCCACCGGACCGTCCTTGGCCAACACGTCGGCGAGCGAGTGGCCGTCGATCAGCTCCATCACGATCCACGGACGGCCGTCCTGCTCGATCACATCGTGCAGGACCACCACGTGCGGGTGCCGGATCTGCGCCACGCTGCGGGCCTCGCGCAGCGCGCGGTCCCGGTACAGCTGCTGCTCGCCGTCGGACAGGCCCTCGTTGAAATGCAGCTCCTTGACCGCGACCTGCCGGTCCAGCAGCTCGTCGGTCGCCCGCCACACGGTGCCCATACCGCCGCGGCCCAGCCGCCCGGTGATCCGGTACCGGCCGGCGACAGGTCCCGGCAGGCCGGACGTGTAGGGGGACACGCCATGTCCCCCGTCGCTCGCCATGGGTCCCATCATGCCCTGTCGCGGCACCGGGCGGCGGCGGGTCTCAGTCGGTGCGGTACGTCTCCGCCGCCTTGTCGAAGATGCGCTGGACGTCGGCCCGCTGGGCGTCCGGGCCGATCACCAGGACCAGGTGGTACTTGCCGTCCTGGAGCAGCGCGAGATTGCGGGCGTAGACCTGGTGGCCGTTGGCGTCCCGCCAGCTGTACTCGCCCTCGGCGGCGGGCGATCCGTTCACGTCGAGCGTCCGCAGCGCGCCGGCCGAGGCCCACTGCGAGGCGCGGAACGGCGCCAGCTCGGGTTCGTTCCCCTGGTACGCCATGGGGTCGCTGCCCGCGTCGGAGGCCGTGTCGCGGCCGGGGACCACGATCAGCTGGAAGTCGCCGCCGGTGTACCGGACCTGGTCCTGGGCGTTCTTGCCCTGACGCTGCCAGCCGGTGTGCACGGCGACCGTGAATCCCGCCTCGTCCGTGCGCAGCGCGAAGTCGCCGCCGAGGTCCGTGTCCGGCTGGGGGCTCGTCGCCGGGGGCTGCTTGCCGGGTGTCGGCTTCGCGGACGTCGGGGCCGTGCTCGGCGCGGTGGTGGGGGCCTTGGTGGCGGTCTTGTCGTCCGAGCCGGAGCCCGGCATCCGGGCCGGGACCGTCCGGTTGGCCGAACCGCCCCCGCTGCCGTCGTCGGTGGTGTTGCGGGGCATCATCACCAGCGCGTACGCGATCACCGCGACCAGCAGGAGCAGCACCAGGATGAGCAGCCGCGCGCCCAGGCTGCGCGGACCGCGCTGCCTCGCCGCCTTCTGTTTCGCAGCCTTCGGCTCCTTCGTCCGGCCCTGCCGCGCCGGGGCGACCCGTGCGTGGCGCCGGTGGGTCGTACCGGACAGCCCGTCGGCCGAGGCGGCCGCGGCGGACCTGCGGCGGCGGACCAGCTCGCCCCTGCGCCGGACGATCGGCAGCTTGCGGGGATCCGTCGGGACCGGCACCGTACGCAGCCCCAGGTCGGGCTCGGGCGCGGACCGGATCAAGGAGCGGAGCCAGCCCTCCAGTTCGTCGAACTCCGGACGCTCCTCGGGGTCGGGGCGCAGCAGCGACTCGACGATGGGCCGCAGCGGCCCGCTCTCCTCGGCGAAGGCGGGCGGCTCCGCGCAGACCATCTGGACGAGCTCCGGGGCGCTCTCCTCGGGGTAGGGCGGGTGGCCCTGGACGCTGCGGAAGAGCAGCGTGCCCAGCGCCCACAGGTCGACCGCGGGGCCGACGGGCGGCGCGAGCTGCCAGTTCTCATGGACCGGGGTGGCCTGTTCCGGCGCCCAGCGCTCGGTGACCGGCCCGACGACGGTGATACGGGCCTGCCGGGCCCGCTCCTGCTCCAGCGTGGAGTCGGGTCCGCCCCAGCCGGCGCTGTTCCCTCCGGCCATCACTTCCGCCGGGACCGGGTCGTAGCCGCACAGCGCCTCCTGCGCGGCGCCGGCCGCCAGCCCCGACAGCATGGCGCGGCCGTCGTCGCAGACCAGGACGGTGCCGGCGGTGACGTTGCGGTGGGTCCAGCCGTAGGCGTGCAGGACGCGCAGCGCGACGAGCACGTCCGAGGCGATCTCGGCGGCGCGGTAGTGGCCGAGCCGCTTGTCGACGAGTAAGGACGCGAGCGGCCGCGCGTTGACCAGCTCGCTGGCGATCCACAGGCTGCCGTCCTCGACGAAGATGTCGAAGACCTGCACCAGGCGTGGGTGGTCGGGTATCGCGGCGGCGGCGCGCGCGGCGTCCAGCGCCCGCTGGGCGCTGTCGCTCATACGGTCGGCACCGTGGCCCAGGTCGCCCTCATGCTGTCCAGGACTGATCAGTTCCGCGCTGACGACCTCCGGCAGCAACACCTGGCGGACCAGTACCTCCTGGCCGCTGTACGTGTCGAAGGCGCGCGTCTCGACCAGTTCGTACTCGTCCGCGGGCGGCCGGGGCAGGCGGTAGCGGTCGGCGAGTACGCGACCCGCGTATTCGTCCACGACGCCTCCCCAAAAGCGTCAGATCCGGTCCGGTCCGGATGCAATCTGGATGCGGAGAGTCCGCCGGTTTTCACGATACGTGCCGGAGGCATGCCCCGTGACCCGCTCTGCGCAGATCAGTTACCCGGTTTGAAGGTGTTGAAGAACGTCTCGCGCATCTGCTGGATGGCCGCCGAGTCCCACTGATCGGCGGGCGCGGAGAACATGATGGCGAAACCCTGGTGGTCGTTGACGACGAACCCGCGGTTCAGGACACGGGCCTTGAGGCCGCCCTTCTCCGTCCGCAGGAAGTTCCAGTCGGCCGCGGTGCGGTAGCCGTTGAAGTCGACCTTCTCGATCCCCAGCAGGCGGTAGCCGCTGCTGCTGGAGCCCACCGAGGGCTCGATGTCGTACCAGGCGGCGGCCGCGTCCTTGCCCGGCTGGTCGGTGAAGTCGATCTGGACCCGCGGGAAGCCGCCGTCAGCGCTGAATATGAGGCTGTCCTTGCCCGCGCTGCCGGTCTGGTGCCAGCCCGCGGGAAGGGCTATGGAGAAGTGGCCCGCGGTCACGACCCTGTAGCCGGCCGGCACGTTGTTCCCCGTGCCCGCCGGCGGGTTCCCGGAGGTGCCCGAGCTCGTCCCCGCGCTGGTGCCCGTGCTCGTCCCCCCGGTGCCGCCCGGATTGCTCGAGGCCGGCCCGCTCGGCGTGCCGGTGCTGCCCTTCGACGGGGTGGGCGACGCCTTGCCGTCGCCCACCTTGCCCGGAGTGGAGGACGTGGCACCGGGCTTGGAGTCGGGCGTCTGGTCCCCGTCGCCCGCGTTGGCCAGTGCGAAACCGATCACGGTGCCGAGGACGGCGAGTGCGACGGCGATGGCGGCGATGATCAGTACCCGGCGCGGTACGACGTCGGTGATCGGCGCTCGCGGCGCCTTCGGCCCGGTGTCGGGCTCGCCCGGCTCGGCCGCCGGTCTCGGCTTCGCCGCCTTCGCCGCCTTGGCGGCGGTGGCCGCGGTGGCGGAGCCGGCGGCCGCGGCCGCGCCGCGCATCGAGCGCAGGGCGTTGCGGACCCGGGCCTGGTCGGCGGCGGCCTTGCGGGCGGCGGGGGGCGCGTCGGTCGGGGTCGGCTGCGGGTCCGGCGGCAGCGTGACGACGCGCGTCGCGGAGTTCCCCAGGTCTTCGGACGCCGGGGCGACCGGCCGCAGCGGCGCGTCGACGACGCGGGTGAGCAGGGTGCGTACGCCCGCGTCGTCCAGCCGCTCCGCCGGGTCCTTGATGAGCAGGCCGTTGATGGCGTCGGCGAGCGGGCCGGCGTTCTCCATGGGGCCGACCGGCTCGGTCATGACCGCGGTCAGGGTGGCGATGGCCGAGCCCTTGTCGTAGGGCGGCCGGCCCTCGACCGAGGCGTACAGCAGGGCGCCGAGCGACCACAGGTCCGCCGGCGGGCCCGGCTTCTGACCGCGGGCGCGTTCCGGCGAGATGTACGAGGGGGCACCGACGAGCATGCCGGTCGAGGTGACGGAGGGGTCGCCGTCGATCTGCGCGATGCCGAAGTCGCTGAGCACCACGCGGCCGTCGTCCGCGATGAGGACGTTGGACGGCTTGACGTCGCGGTGGAGGATGCCCTCCTTGTGCGCGGCCTTCAGCACGTCCAGCACCACCAGGCCGACCTCGGCCGCGCGCTGGGGAGTCAGCGGGCCGTCCTCACGGATGGCGTCGGACAGCGAGCGGCCCTCGACCAGTTCCATGACGATCCACGGCCGGTCGTCCTCCTCGACGACATCGAACACGGTGACCGCGCCGGTGCCGCGGATCCGCGCGGTGGCCTTCGCCTCGCGCAGGGTGCGGGTGATCAGCCGGCGCTTCTCGTCCTCGTCGACATTTCCGGGGAAGCGCAACTCCTTGACGGCGACGGTTCGGCCGAGGGTTTCGTCCTCCGCGCGCCAGACTGTTCCCATGCCGCCCTTGCCGAGGACCTCGCCGAGCCGGTACCGGTCGGCGAGGAGACGTCCGTCGGTGCCTTGCGCCTGGCCCATGAATTCCCCTGCGGTCACTGGTGATGTGAGTCCCATCATCGCCGACCGGAGGCCTTCGAAGCGAACCCGGCTTACTGCGCGGACGGCCTGAAACCGGCCACCGCGTTGTCGAACACCGGCTTGTACTCGTCCCATTGGGACTTGGGAGCGGAGAGGTAGATGGCGTACTCGCGTTCGCCTTCCTTCCCAAAACCCAGATCTATGGCCCGATAGTCGCGTTTACTGCCTTTGAACGTGAACTGCCATATGGCGGCGTTCTGTCCGAATACGGCCGTCGGCTGCATACGTTCCTGGTGGTAGCCGCCCAGGGTCTCGCGCACCTTGGTCTCCAGGGACTTGAAGTGCGCCAGGTGGTCGGGTCCGGCGTAGTCCAGGACGCTGACCTTGAGCCCCACGAGCCCGGTCGGATCGATGTAGTTGATCTCACCGTCCGCCACCGAGCGCCGCCAACCCTTCGGCACGGGCACGGAGTAGCCCTTGGCGGCCTCCGTGACCAGCCGGTAGTTCTTCGGGACCGGCGGCGGGGCCTTGCTCGTGGACGGCGAGGGGCTGGGGGCCGCTGTCCGCGGCACGGTGGGTTGCTTCTTCGACGCCGTGGGCTCGCCCCCGTCCCGGAAGTACGCGAAGGCCGCGGTCCCGCCGGCGGCGACGGCGGCGACGGTGAGCAGGGCGACGACCCAGCGCCCCCTGCGCCGCGGCCGGGGAGCGGCGGCCGGCGGGGCACCGGAAGCTGCCGTGGAGGCGTCAGGGACCGGCTCCGCGCCGTGGTGGACCGTCACCGGGGCGGTCTGGCGCACGGGTTCCGGCGGCCGGGCGGTCCGGGAGACGGCGCGCGGGGTCGTGTGCGCCCCGGTGTGGCCGCGGGCGAACCGCGTGGTGTCCGCGTCGCCGGCCGGCAGCCGCAGCAGTTGTTCGGCCTCCTCCGCCGACATCCGCTCGGCCGGGTCCTTGGCGAGCAGCCCGGCGATGACGTGTTCCAGCGGCCCGGCGTTGGCGGCGGGCAGCACCGGGTCCTCGGAGATGGCGTACGCGGTCTCGATCGCGGTGTCCCGGCGGAACGGCGAAGTGCCCTCCACCGCCTGGTAGAGCGTCGCCCCCAGCGCCCACAGGTCGCCCGCGGGGCCGGGCTGCTGACCCTTGATGCGCTCCGGCGAGAGGAAGTCGATCGAGCCGATCAGCTCGCCGGTGCGGGTGAGCGTCGAGGTGCCGGACGCCTGCGCGATGCCGAAGTCGGTCAGCACCACCCGGCCGTCCTCGCCGAGCAGCACGTTGCCCGGCTTCACGTCGCGGTGCAGCACCCCGGCGCGATGCGCGGCCCGCAGCGCGGCGACCATGCCGCGGCCGATCCGCGCCGCCTCCACGGGCGGCAACGCGCCGTCCTTCTTCAGCACCTCGCCCAGCGTCATGGACGGTACGTACTCCATGACGATGGACGGCAGGCCCGCGTCGTCCACCACGTCGTGCACGACGATGACGTTCGGGTGGCTGATCCGGGCGGCGGCACGCGCCTCCCGGCGCGTGCGCTCGAAGATGGTGGCCAGTTCGTCCTCGTGCAGATGGGGCTGCGGGGGGTGCAGCTTCTTCACCGCCACCTGGCGGCCGAGCAGTTCGTCCTCGGCGCGCCACACGGTGCCCATGCCCCCGCGGCCTATCCGCTCCACCAGCCGGTACCGGCCGGCCACGAGCCGTCCCGCCTCCGCGTGATCAGACACCATGCGCCCCTCTGCTCCCCCGCTGGTCTAAAGGGGAACGATATCCGGCGCTCCCAACCGTGCGGCGTCCGCGGTGGTGTCGTCGGGCTGCCGCTGCGACTCGCGCTCCGCCTCGACGCGCTTCTGGTAGTGCTCGACCTCCTTCTCGATCTGGCCCTTGTCCCAGCCCAGGACGGGTGCCATGAGTTCGGCGGCCTCGCGGGCGCTCCGGACGCCGCGGTCGAAGGTCTCGATCGAGATACGGGTCCTGCGGGTCAGGACGTCGTCGAGGTGCCGGGCGCTCTCGTGCGACGCCGCGTACACGATCTCGGCCCGCAGATAGTCCTCGGCGGCGGGCAGCGGGTCGCCCAGCGAGGGATCCTCCACGATGAGCTGCAGGACCTCCTCGGTGAGCGCGCCGTACCGGTTGAGCAGGTGTTCGATCCGGGCGACGTGCAGCCCCGTGCGGGCGGCCAGCCGGGCCCGCGCGTTCCACAGCGCGTGGTAGCCCTCGGCGCCGACCAGCGGCACTTCCTCGGTGATGCACTCCGCGACGCGGTGGTCCAGCCCGTGCACGGCCTCGTCCACCGCGTCCTTCGCCATCACCCGGTACGTCGTGTACTTCCCGCCCGCGACGACCACCAGGCCCGGCAGCGGGTGCGCCACGGTGTGCTCGCGCGAGAGCTTGCTCGTCGCGTCCGACTCGCCGGCCAACAGCGGCCGCAGCCCCGCGTACACGCCCTGCACGTCATCCCTGGTCAAGGGGGTGTGGAGGACGGAGTTGACGTGTTCGAGCAGGTAGTCGATGTCGGCGCTGGACGCGGCCGGGTGCGCCTTGTCCAGGTCCCAGTCGGTGTCGGTGGTGCCGACGATCCAGTGCCGGCCCCACGGGATCACGAAGAGCACGCTCTTCTCGGTCCGCAGGATCAGGCCGGTCGTGGAGTGGATGCGGTCCTTCGGCACGACCAGGTGGATCCCCTTGGAGGCCCTGACGTGGAACTGCCCGCGCTCGCCGATCAGCGACTGGGTGTCGTCCGTCCACACCCCGGTCGCGTTCACGACCTGCTTGGCGCGGACCTCGTACTCAGCCCCGCCCTCCACGTCCTCCACCTTGGCGCCGACCACGCGTTCGCCCTCGCGCAGGAAGCCGATCACCCGCGCCCGGTTGGCGACCTGGGCGCCGTACGCCGAGGCGGTCCTCACCAGCGTCGTGACGTAGCGCGCGTCGTCCATCTGCGCGTCGTAGTACTGCAACGCGCCGACCAGGGCGTCCTTCTTGAGGGCGGGGGCGACCCGCAACGCGTGCTTACGGGTGAGGTGGCGGTGGACGGGCAGCCCGCGGCCGTGTCCCGACGAGAACGACATCGCGTCGTACAGGGCGACACCGGAGCCGGCGTAGAACCGCTCCCAGCCCTTGTGCTGCAGCGGGTAGAGGAACGGCACGGGCTTCACCAGGTGCGGTGCGAGCCGCTCCAGCAGCAGGCCGCGCTCCTTGAGCGCCTCGCGCACCAGGGTGAAGTCGAGCATCTCCAGGTAGCGCAGACCACCGTGGATCAGCTTGCTGGAACGGCTGGAGGTGCCGGACGCCCAGTCCCGCGCCTCGACCAGACCGGTCGACAGCCCGCGGGTCGCCGCGTCGAGCGCGGTACCGGCGCCGACGACGCCGCCGCCCACGACCAGGATGTCGAGCTCCTCGTCCGCCATCCGGGCGAGAGCCGCCTCGCGCTGTGCCGGGCCCAGTGTTGTCGTCCGCATTCGTGCCTCCTGTTGTGGAGCAGGTGCGTGCGCCCCGTCACTCGATAGTGACCGCCACAAGGTCGGACAGCCACCTCTGCAGGTTCCGGCGCCCCCGTACCGGCGCCTCGTCCGTGGAGCGGCAGGTGGAGCGGTACCCCCGCGATACCGGCGCGCCGTGCAGTCATATCAGCCTTATGTCTGGTTAGCCTGTTTTCAAGCCATTCGTGGCGTTAGGGAGAGGACTGACCCCCATGCCCGCAGACCTCGCCGTCATCGGACTCGGCCGCGCCGGGATCCTCCTCGCCCAAGCGGCCGCCGCCGCCGGAGTCGGCGTCATCGGATACGACGCCGACGAGAAGACCGCCGCCGACATCAACGCCGGCCGCGTCCCGGCCGGCTCCCTCGCCGCCGCCGACATCCGCCGCCTGCTCGCCACCGGATTCCGCGCCACCTCCGACCCCTCCGTACTCGGCCGGGTGAGGACCGCGGTGATCTGCGCACCCACCCCGCTCGGCGCCGACCGCGCCCTCGACCTCAGCGCAGTGTCGGCCGCCGCACGAGCGCTCGCCACGCATCTGCGGGCCCACACCACCGTGGTGTTGGAATCCACCGCCTACCCCGGCACCACCGAGGAAGTCCTCCTCCCGATCCTGGAGGAGTCCGGCCTGCGGGCCGGCCGCGACTTCCACCTCGCCTACTCCCCCAGCCGCGTCGACCCCGGCAGCCGGGACCACCACATCCCCAACACCCCCAAAGTCATCGGTGGTTACACCCCCGCGTGCACGGAAGCCGCCGCCGCCTTCTACGGGCGCTTCGTCGAACGCGTCGTCCGGGCCCGCGGGCTGCGCGAGGCCGAGACCGTCAAGCTGCTGGAGACCAACTACCGGCACGTCAACATCGCCTTCGCCAACGAGATGGCGGTCTTCTGCCACGACGTCGGCGTCGACCTGTGGGACGTCATCCGCTGCGCGGAGACCAAGCCGTTCGGGTTCCAGGCCTTCCGGCCGGGCCCCGGCGTCGGCGGACCGGGCGTCGCCCTCGACCCGAACCACGTCGCCACCCGCGCCCGCACCCCCGGCTACCCGCTGCGCATCGTCGAGCTGGCCCAGGAGGTCAACGGCCGTATGCCGCGCTACGTCGTCCAGCGCGCCGCCGCCCTGCTGAACGAGCACGGCAAGTCACTGCGCGGCGCCCGCGTCCTGCTGCTCGGCGTCACGTACAAGGCCGACCTGGCCGACCAGGAGAACGCCCCCGCCCGCGAGATCGGCTCCCGGCTCATCGAACTGGGCGCCCAGATCTGCTACCACGACCCCTACGTCCCCGAGTGGCGCGTCCTGGACCGCCCCATCCCCCGCGCCGACTCCCTCTGGGAAGCCGCGGCCGACGCCGATCTGACGCTCCTGCTGCAGCACCACCGCACCTACGATCTCCAAGGCCTCGCCGTCAAGGCCCAGTTGCTCCTCGACACCCGCGGAGCGACCCCCGTGGGAGCCGCCGCCCGCTTGTAGCGGACCGGTAGCGGTCGCGTAACGGCCCGCTGAAACGGCTTGTCGCACTGTCATATCGGACTGCTAGCCTTCGGGGCCGTCGTTCGCACACAACACGTCTGTGCGATCCAAACCTTCCATCCCCGGGGGACCCACCGTGAGCCAGTCGTACCCACCGCCACCGCAGCAGGGCGCCAACCCCTACGGCCAGCAGCCCCCGCAGGGCGGCAACCCGTTCGGCCAGCCCCAGCCGGGCGGGTTCCCCCAGCAGGGCCAGCAGCCCGGCGGCTTCGGCGGCTACCCGCCCCCGGCCCCGCTGCCGCCCGCCCGGGAGAACATGGGACTCGGCATCCTGGCCGGCGTCGTGGTCATGCTGGCCGCGGCGGCCGCCTACGGGGGGATCATCCGGCTGACCGAGCACGAGATCGGCTACGCCGCGGTGGGCGTCGGCGCGCTCATCGGGCTCGTGATCGGCAAGGTCGGCGGCCGCAATGCGGCGCTGCCCGTGTTCGCCGCCGTGCTCGCACTGGCCGGTATCTTCCTCGGCCAGTACTTCGGCGAGGCGCTGATCGGCGCCAAGCTGTCCGGTCTCTCCGTGACGGACCTCATCTTCGACCACACCAAGCTCGTCTTCGACGCGTGGAAAGCGGACAGCGATGTGCTGAGCGTCCTCTTCTTCGCCTTCGGCGCCGTCGCCGCGTTCGGCGGGGCCAAGCGCGTAGCGGGCTGACGGAGCCCGCACGCCCCCAGCGCGAAGGGGTCCGGACCGCGATCGCGGTCCGGACCCCTTCGCGTCAGAATGCCGGCGCGTCAGCGCCGGTGCGCCGGCGACACCGTGACCTCGACCCGCTGGAACTCCTTCAGGTCCGAGTAACCCGTCGTCGCCATCGAGCGGCGCAGCGCGCCGAAGAAGTTCATCGAGCCGTTCGGCGCGTGCGACGGGCCGAGCAGGATCTCCTCCGTCGTACCGGCGGTGCCGAGGTTCATCCGCTTGCCGCGCGGCAGTTCCGGGTTGACCGCCTCCATGCCCCAGTGGAAGCCACGCCCCGGCGCGTCCGTGGCACGGGCCAGCGGCGAGCCCATCATCACGGCGTCGGCGCCGCAGGCGATCGCCTTCGGCAGGTCGCCGCTGGAGCCGAAGCCGCCGTCGGCGATGACGTGCACGTACCGGCCGCCGGACTCGTCCATGTAGTCGCGGCGGGCGGCCGCGACGTCGGCGACGGCGGTCGCCATCGGGACCTGGATGCCGAGCACGGCGCGCGTGGTGTGCGCGGCGCCACCGCCGAAACCGACCAGCACACCGGCGGCGCCGGTCCGCATGAGGTGCAACGCGGCGGTGTAGGTGGCGCAGCCGCCGACGATCACCGGAACGTCCAGCTCGTAGATGAACTGCTTGAGGTTGAGCGGCTCGTGCGAGCCCGAGACGTGCTCGGCCGACACCGTGGTGCCGCGGATCACGAAGATGTCCACGCCCGCGTCCACGACGGCCTTCGAGAACTGCGCGGTGCGCTGCGGGGAGAGCGCGGCGGCGGTGACGACACCGGCGTCACGCACCTCCTTGATGCGCTGCCCGATCAGCTCTTCCCTGATCGGCGCGGCGTAGATCTCCTGGAGGCGGGCGGTCGCGGCCGTCTCGTCCAGTTCGGCGATCTCGGCGAGCAGCGGCTCCGGGTCGTCGTACCGGGTCCACAGGCCCTCGAGGTTGAGCACGCCCACCCCGCCCAGGTTGCCGATGCGGATCGCGGTCTCGGGGGAGACCACGGAGTCCATCGGGGCGGCGAGGAAGGGGAGCTCGAAGCGGTAGGCGTCGATCTGCCAGGCGATCGAGACCTCCTTCGGGTCCCGGGTACGGCGGCTGGGGACGACGGCGATGTCGTCGAATGCGTACGCCCTGCGGCCGCGCTTGCCCCGCCCGATCTCGATCTCAGTCACTGTTGGCCCTTCTTCGCTGGTCTACCCGCCCAGTATCCCCGAGCGGACAGGCGGAAGCCCGCAGACCATCGGTCCGCGGGCTTGCGCCGACGTTCGCCCGTCGGTCAGCGGCCGTGGTAGTTCGGCGCCTCGACGGTCATCTGGATGTCGTGCGGGTGGCTCTCCTTGAGGCCGGCGGAGGTGATCCGCACGAAGCGGCCCTTGGTCGCCATCTCGTCGATGCTGGCGGCGCCGACGTAGCCCATGGTCTGGCGCAGGCCGCCGACCAGCTGGTGCAGCACCGCGGAGAGCGGGCCGCGGTACGGGACCTGGCCCTCGATGCCCTCGGGGACGAGCTTGTCGTCCGAGGAGACCTCGGCCTGGAAGTAGCGGTCCTTGGAGTAGGACAGTCCCTGGCCACGGGACTGCATCGCCCCGAGCGAACCCATGCCGCGGTACGACTTGAACTGCTTGCCGTTGATGAAGAGCAGCTCACCGGGGCTCTCCTCGCAACCGGCCAGCAGGCTGCCCAGCATCACGGTGTCGGCGCCGGCCGCGAGGGCCTTGCCGATGTCGCCGGAGTACTGCAGGCCGCCGTCGCCGATGACGGGGACACCCGCGGCCTGACAGGCCACGGCCGCCTCGTAGATCGCGGTGACCTGCGGGACGCCGATGCCGGCGACCACGCGGGTGGTGCAGATGGAGCCGGGGCCGACGCCGACCTTGACGCCGTCCGCGCCCGCGTCGATCAGGGCCTGGGCACCGTCACGGGTGGCGATGTTGCCGCCGATGACGTCCACCGACACGCTCGACTTGATCTTGGAGATCCAGCTCAGCGCGTTGCTGTTGTGGCCGTGCGAGGTGTCCACGATCAGGAAGTCCACACCGGCCGCGACCAGGCCCTGGGCGCGCTCCAGCGCCTCGGGGCTGGCGCCGACGGCCGCGCCGACCAGCAGCCGGCCCTCGGCGTCCTTGGCGGCGAGCGGGTACTTCTCGGCCTTGACGAAGTCCTTGACGGTGATCAGGCCCTTGAGCCGGCCCTCGTCGTCGACCAGCGGAAGCTTCTCGATCTTGTGGCGGCGCAGCAGGCCGATCGCGTCCACGCCGGAGATGCCGACCTTGCCGGTGACCAGCGGCATGGGCGTCATGACCTCGCGCACCTGGCGCGAGCGGTCGCTCTCGAAGGCCATGTCGCGGTTGGTGACGATGCCGAGCAGCTTGCCCGCCGCGTCGGTGACCGGGACGCCGCTGATGCGGAACTTGGCGCAGAGCGCGTCGGCCTCGGCCAGCGTCGCGTCCGGGTGCACGGTGATCGGGTCGGTCACCATGCCGGACTCGGAGCGCTTGACGAGGTCGACCTGGTTGACCTGGTCCTCGATCGACAGGTTGCGGTGCAGCACGCCCACGCCGCCCTGCCGGGCCATGGCGATGGCCATCCGGGCCTCGGTCACCTTGTCCATGGCGGCGGAGAGCAGCGGGATGTTGACCCGGACGTTGCGCGAGATACGGGAGGCGGTGTCGACCTGGTTCGGGAGCACCTCGGAGGCACCCGGCAGCAGCAGCACGTCGTCGTACGTGAGGCCGAGCATCGCGAATTTCTCGGGTACCCCTGCGGCGTTCAGAGTCATGACACCTTCCCAATGGTCTTGCCCGGCGAGTTGTTCAATGCTAGTGGACTCCGCCGGCATTCCCCGCTGCGGAGCCGGGACCTGGGGACCAGCACCGGCTGAGTAGCGGTTCTACGCGCTGAGACCCCGGGAATCGCCGCCGGTCGAGGCCTCCGCGGACTCCTCCGCGATGGCGCGCAACCTGCTGAGGGCGCGGTGCTGGGCAACCCGGACAGCCCCGGGCGACATCCCCAGCACCTGCCCGGTCTCCTCGGCGGTGAGGCCGACCGCGACCCGGAGCAGCACCAGTTCCCGCTGGTGCTCGGGGAGGTTGGCGAGCAGTTTCTTGGCCCAGGCCGCGTCACTGCTGAGCAGCGCGCGCTCCTCGGGACCGAGCGAGTCGTCCGGCTTCTCCGGCATCTCGTCGGAGGGCACGGCGGTACTGCCCGGGCCGCGCATGGCGGCCCGCTGCAGATCCGCGACTTTGTGGGCGGCGATGGCGAAGACGAACGCCTCGAACGGCCGCCCCTGGTCGCGATAGCGCGGCAGCGCGCACAGCACGGCGAGGCAGACCTCCTGCGCGAGGTCGTCCACGAAGTGACGAGCATCACCGGGCAATCGGGACAGCCGGCCGCGGCAGTACCGCTCGGCCAGCGGGTGCACGAGTGCCAGCAGGTCGTGGGTCGCCTGCTCGTCACCATCGACCGCACGGCGGACGAGGGCGCCGAAGGCTGCGTTGTCGCCGTTGGCCTCGTCTCGCATCGGTCCATGGTGCATGGCCGCAGGACTTTCTGCCGCATCGCGTGAGTCCTTGTGCACCGAAGCGTTATGCGCGGGGGCGTCGGCCGCCTTCACGGCGTCCCCCCGCTGCCCCGCCCGCCGATCCCCGAGGAAGTCCATACGTCAAGCATGCGTCCTCGCTCGGAAAACCGGTACGAGCGGAGCGGCTCCACCCGAAAGCCCACCGCGCATGGCCCTATGTCCACCTAGCGGACCAGGCCCCAGCGGAAGCCGAGGGCCACCGCGTGGGCGCGGTCCGACGCGCCGAGTTTCTTGAACAGCCGCCGGGCGTGCGTCTTGACGGTGTCCTCGGAGAGGAACAGCTCGCGGCCGATCTCGGCGTTGGACCGTCCATGGCTCATGCCTTCGAGCACCTGGATCTCGCGCGCGGTCAGGGTCGGCGCGGCGCCCATCTCGGCGGAGCGCAGCCGGCGCGGGGCCAGCCGCCAGGTCGGGTCGGCGAGGGCCTGGGTGACGGTGGCCCGCAGCTCGGCGCGCGAGGCGTCCTTGTGCAGGTACCCCCGGGCACCGGCCGCGACGGCGAGCGCCACGCCGTCCAGGTCCTCGGCGACGGTGAGCATGATGATGCGGGCGCCCGGGTCCGCGGAGAGCAGCCGGCGCACGGTCTCGACACCGCCGAGGCCGGGCATCCGGACGTCCATGAGAATGAGGTCCGAGCGGTCGGCGCCCCAGCGGCGGAGGACTTCCTCGCCGTTGGCCGCGGTCGTTACACGCTCGACGCCGGGCACGGTCGCGACCGCGCGCCGCAGGGCCTCTCGGGCGAGCGGGGAGTCGTCACAGACGAGGACGGAAGTCATGCCCGCCCTCCGCAGCTGAACCGCGTCACGTTGAGCCTCCAGGCTGTACGAAACTTCACCGTTGGGGCTGACGGCGTCGGGCATGTGCCCGAATCGTTCGTCCGCCAACCACTTCCGTACTCTCAACGACCCTCACTCGAAAGAGTTACGGAGTTTGGCTGCAGTAGCCAGCACTCTACGTGAGGGAACGAATACGGATCAGCCGCACGGCGGGCCCACGGGGCGCACTCCGGGCGGACGTGGAAGCACTTCGCGCGCCCATGTGCCGGACATACTTCCCGCCGAACGGGTCCTATGTCGGAATTTGAACTATTCGGATGCTCTTTGGAGCGATGCGCGGTGTTCGCGGCTAAATTTGTGATGAGTCATATTTACATCTACTTAGACAGTAGATGTACGGTCGAGAGCACCTGGGGCCCGCCGGCAGTGCGCGGACGGTCCGGGGACCGACCGGGCAGGACCCTGGCTCCTCAACAAACCCTTCGAGGGGATGAGCAATGGCAGACTTCTCCCGCCTTCCGGGCCCGAACGCCGATCTATGGGACTGGCAACTCGTCGCGGCGTGCCGCGGCGTCGACAGCTCCCTGTTCTTCCACCCAGAAGGTGAGCGCGGCGCCGCCAGAAGTGCCCGCGAGGCCTCCGCGAAGGAGGTCTGCATGCGATGCCCGGTGCGCGCGGAGTGCGCGACGCACGCACTGGCCGTCCGGGAACCCTACGGAGTGTGGGGCGGGCTGACGGAGGACGAGCGCGAAGAGATGATGGGCCGCTCGCGGCATCGGCTGATGACCATGCAGCCGACGAACTGAAGAATCGTTTCTTCTGGGGTTCCTCGCGGCCGAGGAGGTGCGTGCGCCTGCCCGTGCCTAGGCCGTGTCAGGCATCCCGCCTGGCCCGGGACGCCTGGCACGCGCGCTCTCCCCCAGCTACCGCTGGGAGGGGCCCCCAGTTGTCGGGCCCGCCCCAGTACGCCCACTACAGGGGCGACCCTCCGCCGTGCGATCGCACGCACCAGACGCCCCGGCCCCCGCCCTCCGGGCGGACGCCGGTATCTGTCAGACACGGCCTAGCGCAGGCCTGCCCGGGCCAGTCGGCCGAGCATCATGTCCACGGCCGGCACCTGAGCCAGGTCGGGCAGCGTGAGGGCCACCACCTCGCGCTGCACGGCCGGGAGCACCTCCAGCACCGCGACGCCCTTGGGGCGCACCGCCTCCAGCGCCAACTCGGGCAGCACCGCCACACCGAGCCCGGCCGCGACCAGACCCACCACCGCCGGATAGTCGTCCGTCGCGAAGTCGATGCGCGGGGTGAACCCCGCGCGCTCGCAGACCTCCACCAGATGGCGGCGGCAGCGCGGGCAGCCCGCGATCCACTCCTCCTCCGCCAGCTCCTCGATCCGCACCGGCCGGTCCCCGGCCGCGAGCCGGTGCCCGGCCGGCACCAGCCCGACCAGCCGGTCGGTCAGCAACGGCCGGACGACGAGGTCGTCCCACTGCTCCTCCGCCGGGGTCGGCAGATCCACGTACCGGAAGGCCAGAGTGATGTCGCAGTCCCCCGCCCGGAGCATCTCCACGGACTTCGGCGGCTCCGCCTCGACCAGCGAGATCTTGGTACCGGGGTACGCGGCGCGCATCCCGGCCACCGCGGTCGGCACCAGCGTCGAACTGCCCGACGGGAACGACGACAGCCGCACCCGTCCGGCGCGGAGCCCCGCGATGGCCGCGACCTCCTCCTCGGCGGCCGTCAGCCCCGCCAGGATCCCGGCGGCGTGCCGGACCAGCGCCTCGCCGGCCTCGGTCAGCCGCATCTCCCGGCCGGTCCTGATCAGCAGGGTCGTCCCGGCGGACTGCTCCAGCGCCTTCATCTGCTGGCTGACCGCGGGCTGGGTACAGCCCAGCTCCCGGGCGGCGGCGGAGAACGAACCGGTCCTGGCCACGGCGCGGAGCACCCTGAGGTGACGTGCTTCGATCATCCTCCAACCATAAGCGATGCTTGGGGATACCTCGAAATTACTGGCAATAGACTTTGGGAGCGGCCAGCGGCAGGCTCGAAGGTATGAACCCTCTCCTGAGCGCGGACGGCTCCCCTGACGGCACGAACGGCACCGATGACACGGATGGCGGGCTCGGGGCGGTCGGGCTGGGTGGCGGTGCGTTCTCCGCGATCGCCCCGGGCACGTCGTACCTCGACACCGCGACCATGGGGCTGCCGCCCACCCGGACGGCCGAGGCGCTCCGCGGCGCCATCGACGACTGCGCCGCCGGGCGGCCGCCCCTCGACCGGTACGAGGCCGCCGTCGGCGCCGCCCGCGCGACCTTCGCCCGGCTGCTGTCCACCTCCGTCGAACGGGTCGCCATCGGCTCGACCGTCTCCACGAGCGTCGGCAAGATCGCCGCGCGGCTGCCGGCGGGCTCCGAAGTGCTCGTCGCCGACGGCGACTTCAGCTCCCTGGTGAACCCGTTCGCCGGCCGCGGGGACCTGACGCTGCGCTCCGCGCCGCCGGCGGAGCTGGCGGCCGAGGTGCGGCCGGGTACCGCGCTCGTCGCCGTCAGCGCCGTCCAGTCGGCCGACGGCCGCGTCGCCGACCTCCCGGCGATCCGCGCCGCGGCCTCCGCGTACGGTGCGCGCACGCTCGTCGACGCCACCCAGGCGGCCGGCTGGCTGCCGCTCCGCGCCGACGACTTCGACTACGTCGTCTGCGGCTCCTTCAAGTGGCTCCTCGGCGCGCACGGCGTCTCCTTCCTCACCGTCCGCCCCGGCTCCGAGGACGGCCTCTCGCCCGCGTTCGCCGGCTGGTACGCCGGCGACGACCCCTGGGCGGCGTGCTACGGCCCGATCGCCCACCTGGCGACGACGGCCCGCCGGTTCGACGCGTCGCCGGCCTATCTCGGGTTCGTGGCGGCGGCGGCGTCGCTGACGCTGATCGAGGAGGTGGGGGTGGAGTCGATCCACGCGCACGACGTGGCTCTGGCGACGGCGTTCCGGGCCGGGGTGTCGGGTCTCGGCTTCGCGCCGATCGGTGGGGGTGGGTCGGGGTCGGCGATCGTGTCGGTTCCGGGGTTGCCGGACGCGGCGGCGGCCGGGTTGAGGGAGGCGGGGGTGGTGCTGTCGGAGCGGGCGGGGAACCTGCGGTTCGCTTTCCATCTGTACAACACGTCCGCTGACGTGGAGCGGGTGTTGTCCGTCCTGCGGACGGTGTGACCGGGGTCGGGGGCCGGGCCCGGGTGCCGACGCGCGTGCATGCGTGACCGGTCCGGGCGGGTGGGGGAAGCCCGCCGCCGGCGCGCACCGACCCGCGCAGGGCCGACCCGCGCAGGGCCGACCCGCGCAGGGCCGGCGTATCCGCACCCCCGCCGGAGGCGAGCCCACCGGGAGGGTGCCTGGGCGGGATGGCGAACGTAAGGTGCCCGCATGTCGAAACTCCTGTCGCTCAATATCGGCCGCTCGATGGACGTCGATTACTCCGACCCCGGGCGGAGCGGGATCGACAAGCGGCCCGTCGTGGGGCCGGTTGCGGTGGCGGATCCGGGGCCGCAGGGGGTGGCGGGGAGTGGGCTCGCGGGGGACGACGTCGTCGACCGGCGGTTCCACGGCGGGGACGACCAGGCCGTGTACGCGTTCGCGCGGGAGGACCTGGACCGGTGGGAGGGGGTGCTCGGGCGGGAGTTGCCCAACGGGGTGTTCGGGGAGAACTTCACGACGCTCGGAGTGGAGGTCAACTCCGCGCTGATCGGGGAACGGTGGCGGGTCGGTGAGGTGGTGCTGGAAGTGACCTCGCCGCGAATCCCGTGCCGGACCTTCGCCGTGTGGCTGGGCGAGAAGGGCTGGGTGCGGCGCTTCACCCAGGACGCCAGGCCCGGCGCCTTCCTGCGGGTCGTCGAGCCGGGTGTCGTGCGGGCCGGTGACGGGATAACCGTGCTGTCGCGGCCCGATCACGAGGTGACCGTCGAGTTCCTGTTCCGGGCGTTGACGACGGAGGGGGCGCTGCTGCCGCGGACGATGGTGGCGATCGACGTGATCAACAGGTCGTACGCGGAGTCGATCCGCAAGCGGCTCGGATAACTTCGTGGCATGACGACTTCACTGATCACCGGCGCGACGGCAGGGATCGGCGCCGCCTTCGCGCGCCGGCTCGCGAGTGACGGGCACGCGCTGATCCTCGTCGCCCGCGACGAGAAGCGGCTCGACGAGTACGCCTCGGAGCTGCGCCGGCGGTACGGGGTGGCGGTCGAGGTGCTGGCCGCGGACCTGACCGACGAGGCCGGTATCGCCGCGGTCGAGGCCCGGCTCGCGGACCGGGTCGACGTGCTGGTCAACAACGCGGGGTTCGGCAACCGCGGGACGTTCCTGGATGCTCCGATGGCCGACGAACTGGCCATGCTGAAGCTGCACTGCGAGGCGGTGCTGCGGCTGACGGGCGCGGCGGCGGGGGCGATGCGGGAGCGCGGCCGGGGGTTCGTGATCAATGTCGCCTCGGTGGCGGCCTTCATGCCGCGCGGCACCTACTCGGCGAGCAAGTCGTGGGTGGTGCGCTTCACGGAGGGGGTCGCGGCCGAACTGGCGGGCAGCGGCGTGCGGTTCATGGCGCTGTGCCCGGGGTTCGTGCGGACCGAGTTCCACGAGCGGGCCGGGATGAACGCCGGCAACGTGCCGGACTGGGCGTGGCTCGACGCCGACAAGGTGGTCGCCGCCGCCCTGCGCGATCTGGCGCGGGGGAAGACGGTGAGCGTGCCCGACATCCGCTACAAGACGGCGGTCACGCTGGCGCGGCATCTGCCCAGCCGGGTCTTCAGCGGGGTCTCCACGAAGGCCGGCAGGAAGTACGACCCGAAGAACTGAGAACGGGCGAGGCCCGGCATCCCCGAGGGGGTGCCGGGCCTCGTCACGTGCTGACGTCAGTGCGAGTGGCCGTGGCCGCCGTGACCGGCGTCCGCCTCTTCCTCGGCCGGCTTCTCGACGACCAGGGTCTCGGTCGTGAGCAGCAGGGCCGCGATGGAAGCGGCGTTCTCCAGCGCGGAACGGGTGACCTTGACCGGGTCGATGACGCCGGCCTTCACGAGGTCGCCGTACTCGTTGGTGGCGGCGTTGAAGCCGTGACCGGCCTCCAGCTCCGCGACCTTGGCGGTGATGACGTAGCCCTCGAGGCCCGCGTTCTCCGCGATCCAGCGGAGCGGCTCGACAGCGGCGCGGCGGACGACCGCGACACCCGTGGCCTCGTCGCCGGACAGGCCGAGGTTGCCCTCGAGGACCTTGACGGCGTGGACGAGAGCGGAGCCACCGCCGGAGACGATGCCCTCCTCGACCGCGGCGCGGGTCGCCGAGATGGCGTCCTCGAGACGGTGCTTCTTCTCCTTGAGCTCCACCTCGGTGGCCGCGCCGACCTTGATGACGCAGACGCCGCCGGCGAGCTTCGCGAGGCGCTCCTGGAGCTTCTCGCGGTCCCAGTCGGAGTCGGTTCCGGCGATCTCGGCCTTGATCTGGCCGACACGGCCGTCGATCTCGGCCTTGTCACCGGCACCGTCGACGATGGTGGTGTCGTCCTTGGTGATGGTCACGCGGCGGGCGGTGCCCAGCAGGTCGAGACCGGCCTGGTCGAGCTTGAGGCCGACCTCCTCGGCGATGACGGTCGCGCCCGTGAGGGTGGCGATGTCGCCGAGCATGGCCTTGCGGCGGTCGCCGAAGCCCGGGGCCTTCACCGCGACGGCGTTGAAGGTGCCGCGGATCTTGTTGACGACGAGGGTGGAGAGCGCCTCGCCCTCGACGTCCTCGGCGATGATCAGCAGCGGCTTGGACGCGCCGGCCTGGATGACCTTCTCCAGGAGCGGCAGCAGGTCCTGGATCGAGGTGATCTTGCCCTGGTGGATCAGGATGTACGGGTCGTCGAGGACGGCCTCCATACGCTCCTGGTCGCTGACGAAGTAGGGCGACAGGTAGCCCTTGTCGAAGGCCATGCCCTCGGTGAAGTCCAGCTCCAGGCCGAAGGTGTTGGACTCCTCGACGGTGATGACACCGTCCTTGCCGACCTTGTCCATCGCCTCGGCGATGAGCTCGCCGACCTGCTTGTCCTGGGCGGACAGCCCGGCCACGGCCGCGATGTCTTCCTTGCCCTCGATCGCGCGGGCGGTCTTCAGCAGCTCCTCGGAGACAGCCTTGACCGCGGCGTCGATGCCCTTCTTCAGGGAGGCGGGGGAAGCGCCGGCGGCGACGTTGCGCAGGCCCTCGCGGACCAGGGCCTGGGCCAGCACGGTGGCGGTGGTGGTGCCGTCACCCGCGATGTCGTTGGTCTTGGTCGCCACCTCCTTCACGAGCTGGGCGCCGAGGTTCTCGTACGGGTCGTCGAGCTCGACCTCACGGGCGATGGTGACACCGTCGTTGGTGATGGTCGGCGCGCCGAACTTCTTGTCGATGACGACGTTGCGGCCCTTGGGACCGATCGTCACCTTCACGGTGTCGGCAAGCTTGTTGACGCCACGCTCAAGGGCGCGACGGGCGTCCTCGTCAAACTTCAGGATCTTCGGCACTACGTCCTACCTCGTCTTTTCCTCGTCAAAGACCAAACCCCGGGCGCCGGGTCAGTAGACACGGATCACCCGGGGGAAGGTCACGGCTGCTGCTAGTGGTGAAGCAGACCTACTTCTCGATGACCGCGAGAACGTCGCGGGCCGAGAGGACGAGGTACTCCTCGCCGTTGTACTTCACCTCGGTGCCGCCGTACTTGCTGTAGAGCACGACGTCGCCGACGGAAACGTCGAGCGGAAGACGGTTACCGTCCTCGAAGCGGCCCGGGCCCACGGCCAGGACGACGCCCTCCTGGGGCTTCTCCTTGGCGGTGTCCGGGATGACCAGGCCGGAGGCCGTGGTCTGCTCAGCCTCGAGCGCCTGGACCACAATGCGGTCCTCGAGCGGCTTGATGGCAACCTTGCTGCTGGCGGTCGTCACGTTCCGACCTCCCCCTTCAAAGGGCTAACGGGAGTGTCTGTCTGGGTGGCGACCTGGTAGGCCCGTCGTCGCGGGTGCCGGACCTGCCCGTCGCTGTTGTGCTGGCACTCGGCAGTGCTGAGTGCCAGAACTGAGACTAGGACGGCTTTAGCACTCGGTCAAGCGGAGTGCCAACGGAGCGCCGCCGCCAGGGTCTCGGGGACCTCCGGTCCGGGGGACAATCGGAGGGTGGATCTCGACGCGTTCTCCTTGCTGCTGACCCCCGCCGGGCAGGCCCTGCTGGGGTCCTTGCGCGACTACGACCCCGCCCGTGAGCTGGCGGAGGCGACCCGGCTGCGGCGGGAACACCCGGCGGAACTCGTGTCCGCCGCGCTCGGCCAGGCACGGCTGCGACAGCGCGGGGAGGCGAAGTTCGGGGCGGACGCCTACCGGATGTACTTCACCCCCGACGGGGTGGAACAGGCCACCCGCACCGAGGTGGCGGAGTACCGGGCGGCGCGCTTCAAGGCCCTGGGCGTACGGCGGCTGGCCGATCTGTGCTGCGGTATCGGCGGGGACGCCATCGCGCTCGCACGGGCCGGCGTGGAGGTGCTGGCGGTCGATCGGGACCCGCTGACCTGCGCGGTCACGCGGGCCAACGCGGAGTCGCTGGGGCTCGCCGACCTCATCGAGGTGCGCTGCGCCGATGTGACCGAGGTCGCCACCGACGGCTACGACGCCGTCTTCGTCGACCCGGCCCGGCGGGGCGGCAGAACAGGCGGGGCCTCGCGACGGGAGTACCCCCGGACGGAGTCTGGGGGAGAGTCGGTGAGGGGCGGTGGTCGGGCGACGACGGGTGGGCGGATCTTTGATCCGGAGGCGTACTCGCCGACGCTGTCCTGGGCGATCGGGGCCGCCCGCGCGGTGCCCGTCGCCGCCCTGAAGGTCGCGCCGGGCATCCCGCACGAGGTCGTCCCGGACGACGCGGCCGCGGAGTGGATCTCGTACCGCGGCGACGTGAAGGAGGCCGTGCTGTGGTTCGGGAAGGACCCCGGCTCGGTGAGCGCCACCCTGCTGCCCGCCGCCACCACCCTGTGGACCGGTGACCCGCTCCCCGACCCGCCGGCCGGCCCGGTCGGCCGGTACCTCTACGAGCCCGATGGCGCGGTGATCCGCGCGCACCTGGTCGCGGAGGTCGCGGAGCAGGTCGGCGGGCGGCTGATCGACGAGACGATCGCGTACGTCACCGCGGACGAGCCGCGCCCGACGCCGTTCGCGACGGCGTACGAGATCACCGACGTGCTGCCGTTCGGCCTCAAGAAGTTGAAGGCGCTGCTGCGGCAGCGCGGCGTCGGCGTCGCCGTCATCAAGAAGCGCGGCTCCGCGATCGAGCCGGAGGAGCTGCGCAGGAAGCTCAAGCTGGAGGGTCCGCACTCCGTGACGGTCTTCCTGACCCGGGTGGCGGGCGCGCCGTCGATGCTGCTGGGCCGGCCGATGGAGGCTCCGCCGGTCGCGGCACCGCCGGCTCAGACGTAGTCCTCCAGGCGGGCCACGGTGAAGCCCTGGTCGGATATCTCCCGCAGCATGTTGGCGGTCATCGTCGTCATCGAGGTGCCCTTGAGCTCCGACGGGCCGCGGAAGTGGGCCAGGATGATGTCGCCGGGGTGCAGCTTCTTGTCGCCGCGCTGGTACTGCATGCCCTTGATCTGCATGGACTCGCGCCACAGGATGAGCGCCTGGAGCCCGCAGGACTTCGCGGCGGTCTTGGTGGCCTCGTTCAGATTGCCGTAGGGCGGCCGGAAGAGGCGGGGCGTGCTGCCGTACTCGGCCTTCAGCTTCGTCTGCTGGGTGCATATCTCGTGGCGCTGGGCGGATTCCGACTCGGTCCGCAGGTTCGGGTGCGTCAGCGTGTGGTTCATTATCGAATTGCCGAGCTTCTGGAGCGGCTTGAAGTAGCCGTAGTCGCTCCGGATGATGTCGTCGGTCAGGAACATCGTGAAAGGGATCTTCAGTTCGCCCATCATGGTGACGAACTTCGGGTCCTTCTCTGCGCCGTCGTCGAAGGTGACGAAGACGATCTTCTCCTTGGTGGGCACGTCGCTGACCACCGGCGGCACCCCGGAGCCCGTCCTGACCGGCTTCACCTTCGGCGGGGCCGGGGCGGGCGCCATCGGCTTGATCTTCCACTTGCGGAAGGCGGCGGCGGTGCCGGCGGCGGCTCCGTCATCACCGGGCGCCGTGCTCCCGCCCGGCGACGGGGCGGCGGCGGGACCCGTTCCGGAGGCTGTCGGCGCGGCCTTCGGCGAGGACGAACCCGCCGAACATCCGGTGACGAGCACAAGACCGGTAACGATCAGCCCCGCCGCTTTTATGTGCATATTGAAACCCTAAGCTGTTCGTTCAAAACGCCATCTGTGTACTGAACGATGCAGAAAAGCGGCCGGGGGTTCCGCCAGCTCGGGCAACTCGGCCTCGTAGGGCGCGTCCCACCAGGTGATGACGAGCACCCGCTCACCGGGCGCCGAGAAGTGCTCGCGGCGCAGCGGGGCCGGTGCCAGCTCCTGGGCGCGGACCCATTCCAGCAACTCGGCGCCGCGCCCCTCGGCGGCCCGCGCCTCCCACATCAGGGCGACGGTCATCAGTACAGGTTGTCCTTGCTCAGCTCGTGCACGTGGTCGTGCGGGTGGGAGTGCGCGTGGTCGTGTGTGTGGCCCGGTACGGAGACCTCGGTGACGGGCAGCGAGGAATCGGCCGGCAGGTCCCAGGTCGACGCCGGACGGTTCCGCGCCACCATCTCCGCGCCGAGCGCCGCGACCATCGCGCCGTTGTCCGTGCACAGCTCGCGCCGCGGCACCCGCAGCACGATGCCCGCGTCCTCGCAGCGCTCCAGCGCCAGCGAGCGCAGCCGCGAGTTGGCCGCGACGCCGCCGCCGATCATCAGGTGGTCCACGCCGTTCTCCTTGCAGGCCCGCAGCGCCTTACGGGTCAGCACGTCCACCACCGCCTCCTGGAACGACGCGGCCACGTCCGCCACCGGCACGTCCATGCCCTCGCGGCGCCGCGCCTCGACCCAGCGCGCGACGGCCGTCTTCAGGCCGGAGAAGGAGAAGTCGTACGGCGCGTCCCGCGGGCCGGTCAGGCCGCGCGGGAACCTGATCGCCTTCGGGTCGCCGTCGCGGGCGTGCCGGTCGATGGCCGGGCCGCCGGGGAAGCCGAGGCCCAGCACCCGGGCGACCTTGTCGAACGCCTCGCCCGCCGCGTCGTCGATCGTCGAGCCCAGCGGCCGCACGTCACCGGTGATGTCGGGCGCGAGCAGCAGCGACGAGTGCCCGCCGGAGACCAGCAGCGCCATCGTCGGCTCGGGCAGCGCACCGTGCTCCAGCTGGTCCACGCAGATGTGCGAGGCGAGGTGGTTGACCCCGTAGAGCGGCTTGCCGAGCGCGTAGGCGTACGCCTTGGCGGCGCTCACGCCCACCAGCAGCGCGCCCGCGAGCCCGGGGCCGGCGGTGACGGCGATGCCGTCGAGGTCGCGCGCCGCGACCCCCGCCTCCTTGAGGGCGCGCTGGATCGTGGGGACCATCGCCTCCAGGTGGGCCCGGCTGGCGATCTCGGGGACCACTCCGCCGTAGCGCGCGTGGTCGTCGACGCTCGACGCCACCGCGTCGGCGAGCAGGGTGTGCCCGCGGACGATGCCGACACCGGTCTCGTCGCAGGAGGTCTCGATACCGAGGACAAGCGGCTCGTCAGCCATCAGTAGTGGTTCCTTGTACGGAGGAGGGTTCGGTCATGCGCATCACGAGGGCGTCGACGTTGCCCGGTTGGTAGTAGCCCTTGCGGAAGCCGATCGGCTCGAAGCCGAAGCGCTCGTAGAGCCGTTGGGCACGGAGGTTGTCGACGCGGACCTCGAGCAGCACCTCGTGGCACTCGAAGGCGGTGGCCTGCCGCATCAGGTCGGCGAGGAGCCGGCCGCCGAGGCCGGAACCCCAGTGGTCGCGGGCGGCGGCGATGGTCTGCACGTCGCCGGTCCCGGCGATCGCCGCGAGCCCCGCGTACCCGACCAGCCGGCCCGCGCCGTCCTCCCCGCCGTCCTCGGCCACGATGTAGTGCCGGCTCGCCAGCGGGTGCCGCGCGTCGGCCAGCTCGGACCAGAACATGCCGCGCGACCAGGCGTCCTCGGGGAAGAGTTCGCGTTCCAGCTCCATCACCGCGTCCAGGTCCCACCAGCGCATCTCGCGCAGGGTCACCGTCACTTGGGCAGGACCGCCTTGTAGCCGGCCGGCACCTGCGCGTCGGGCCGCCGCAGGTACAGCGGCAGCGCGGGCGCGAACTCCGCGCCCTCCGCGAGCCGTACGGCGCCCAGCGCGGCCAGCGCGGCGGCGGACTGGTGCTCCGGCGCCCGGACGTCCGTGAAGACCTCCGGGTACAGGGCGGCTCCGGCGCCGACGGCGGGCAGCCCCGCGACCGTCGACTCGAGGTCGGCGGGACGGTCGACGGCCGGCTCGGTCACCCGCTCGCGCGGGCTGTCGTAGCGGGCCCAGTAGACCTCTTTGCGGCGGGCGTCGGTGGCCACCACGAAGGGGCCGTCGACGCCGGCGAGACCGGCCGCGTAGGCGATCCCGTCGAGGGTGCAGATGCCGTGCACCGGCACCCCGAGCGCGTCGCCGAACGCGGCGGCGGTCACCAGGCCGACCCGCAGCCCCGTGTACGGCCCGGGACCGGTCCCGACGACGATGCCCGTCACGTCGCCGATCGCCGCGCCGGCCTCGGCCAGCACCCGGTCGACGGCCGGCATGAGCAGTTCTCCGTGCCGCCGGGCGTCGACGACCGTCGACTCGGCGAGCACCCGCCGGCCGTCGTGGAGCGCGGCGGTCACAGCGGGAGTGGCGGTATCAAAAGCAAGCAGTAGCACGGTGCCACCCTACGGCCCCGCCCCGGCCGTGGCGGCGGGGCGTCGGGGCCGCAACACCGGCCGCCCGGGGCCTGCCGCGCGGTCGTCCGGCGGGTCCCGGCTGCTACCGTCGACCACAGCCCGCAAACCCCTCCGGAGGAGCGAACCAACCGTGCCAAGGATCGGGTCGGGGACCCTCGTGACAGGTCTCACCGCTGCCGCGCTCGCCGTCATCGCCGTACTGGCCGTCCAGGCCTCCGGTTCCGCGGCCGACCATCCCGTGACGGCCCTCCCCTCCAACCCGGCCTCCACCGCGCCCCCGGCCAAGGTGCCGCCCGTCGCGAAGGTGCCGACGCTGCCCGCCCAGTCCGGCACCGGCAAGCGCGTGGTCTACGGGCTGAAGGACGACCGGGTCTGGCTGGTGAGCGACTCCGAGAAGGTGCTGCGTACCTTCGTCGTCGTCCCGGGCAGTGTCGACCCCGCGCCCGGCCGCTACAAGGTGGTCTCCCGCACCGGGCGCGGCACCGGCGGTGACGGGGTCAAGATCGAGCACGTCGTGCGGTTCGCGAGCGTCGGCGCCACCGTCATCGGCTTCAGCGCGGCGGTCGACGGATCGATGCCAGAACCGGACCCGGCGAAGAAGACCGGCGGCATTCGGGAGACACCCGCCGACGGAGACGCGCTGTGGAAGCTCGCGGTGTACGACACGAAGGTCGTCGTCGTCCGCTGAGCGGGCGGCCGAGCCGTCGGAGTCGCTGATTCCACCGAACGGGTGAACGGCGGCCGGGTACTACGCGGCGTCGCGGCGGTCCCCGGCGTTCTCGTCCGGCGGGGTGGAGACGGCCGTCGCCGCCGCGCCCGCCGCCAGCAGCTCGCTCATCGACGGCAGTGACGGAATGGCGGGGATCCCGGGCATCACGGGGGCAGCCGGGACCGCGGGGACTGCGGCGGGCTTCGGGGCGCCCGAAGTGCCATGAGCCGGCATGCGTGCCTCCTGGGGGAATGTAGGCAGCCTCGACCAACATCTGCACTCCCCATGCGACCACGCCGGGCCGCCCCCGCGCAACATCTTCCCGACACGTTGTCGGAAGCCCCGCGCCCGGCTACGCCCCGAGCGGCGAGAGGTCCTGGTTGACCCAGCGCCGGCCGATACCGGTGACCGTCACCTCGCGCACGTCATCGGCGTCGGGGTCCGGCTTGGCGTCGGGGTCGGAACCGGTCTCGTCACAGGGGTCGGCCGCGCCCAGCGTCCGCGAGATGACGACCTGCAGCCGGGCCTCCGACAGCTCCTCGACCTTGCCCTCGCCCCACTCGACGACGACCACCGACTCCGGCAGCGAGACGTCGAGGTCCAGGTCCTCCATCTCGTCGAGCCCGCCGGCCAGCCGGTACGCGTCCACGTGGACCAGGGCCGGCCCGCCGCTGAGCGACGGATGCACCCGGGCGATCACGAAGGTCGGCGAGGTCACCGCCCCCCGCACCCCGAGGCCCTCCCCCAGGCCGCGGGTGAGCGTCGTCTTGCCCGCGCCCAGTTCGCCGCTGAGGAGCACCAGGTCCCCGGGGAGCAGCAGACCGGCCAGCGCCCGGCCCAACTCCTGCATACGGTCGGGGGTCCGGACGGTGAGGCGGACGGATACGGATTCGTCAGCGGTGTACTGACCGTGCAGCGGTTCCATGTGCGGAAATGTTACGCGGCGTGGCCGAGGCAGGTCCGGCCTTCGGCCCGTCAGGGCTACGCCTCCTGCACCGCCGCCCGCACCTCGGGGAGGCCCAACTCCCGCACCGCCTCCGGCAGCGGGGCCTGGACCGCGTCCGCGGCACGGGCCAGCAGGGCCGCCAGATGGGCGTTCACCAGTTCCGGGTACTCCAGCATCACCAGGTGCCCGGCGTTCTCGACGATCACCAGTTCCGCGGCGGGCAGCCGCTCGGCGATGTCGGCGCTGTGGTCGCTCGGTGTGAGCAGGTCCCTGTCCCCGGCCAGGACGAGCGCGGGCTTGCCGTCCAGTACGGCCAGCGCCTCCGCCTTCTCGTGCTGGATGAACGCCGGGTAGAACTCGGCGACGACGTCGATGGGCGTCCCCTCGATCAGCCGCTCGGCGAACCGGGCCACCGACGCGTCGACCTCCGAGGCGAAGGAGTACCGCTTCACGATGCCCGCGAAGAGGTCAGCGGTGGCCCGCCGTCCGCGTTCCACCAGGTCCACCTGGGTACCGAGGAGGCGCAGCACGCCCGGCGCCAGCACCCGGAACGCCCGGGCCCCGGCGGCCGGCAGCCCCATCGTCATCGCCGCCAGCTTGCCGGCCGAGGTGCCGACGAAGGCGACACCGGCCACCCGACGCGTCACCAGGTCGGGGAACTGGTCGGCCAGCGCCATGATCGTCATGCCGCCCATCGAGTGCCCGACGAGCACCAGCGGGCCGCTGGGCGCGGCGACGTCCAGCACCGCCTTGAGGTCACGGCCGAGCTGGTCGATCGTGGCCGGCTCGCCCGCGACCTGGTCACGGCCTCGCTCGGAGCGGCCGTGGCTGCGCTGGTCCCAGTAGACGGCCCGGACGTTGCCGCGCAGTGCCGCGCGCTGGAAGTGCCAGGCGTCCTGGTTGAGGCAGTAGCCATGGCAGAACACGACGGTGAGCGGCTGCGCCTCGACTCCGCCGGTCCGTTTGAAGATCCCCGACCAACCGCGCCGCTGCACCGCCACCGGCTGTTCCACGACGTCCTCGACCTCGTAGTACAGCTCGGTGCCGTCCTCCGCGGCCACCGTGCCCGGATCGCCGCGCAACGCCCCGTACGGTCCGGCCGCGTCCAGCGCGAGGCGCGCCTTCCGGCGGATGCCCCTGCCGACGGTGAGCCGCTCCAGCGCCACGCCCGCGGCGGCGCCCGCCGCCACCACGCCGATCGCCGCACCGAGGAAGCCGGCGTTCTTGCCGGCCCGTTCCCACTTCGCTCCGCTGTCCATGGTCATCGTGTTCCCGCTACTCCCCTGGTACGCGTCTCCCGTTGTCGACATAGACGCGCGGCACCCGGGTCCCGATGCGCGTGACGATCTCGTAGGCGATGGTGCCCGCGGCCTGCGCCCAGTCCTCCGCGGTCGGCTCGCCCCGGTCACCCGGCCCGAACAGTACTGCTTCGTCGCCCGCTTCGGCCGCGTCACCCCCGAGGTCGACGACGAACTGGTCCATCGCGACCCGGCCGGCGACCGTCCGCCACTTGCCGGCAACCAGGACGGGTCCCGAGCCTGACGCGTGGCGCGGGACGCCGTCCGCGTAGCCCAGCGGGACGAGCGCCAGGGTCGTCTCGCCCGGGGTGATGTAGTGGTGGCCGTAGCTGACCCCGTGGCCGCCCGGCACCCGCTTGACCGACGCCAGCCGCGCGGCCAGCGTCATCACCGGCCGCAGCCCGAAGTCGGCGGGGCCGCCGACCTGGGGCACCGGCGAGATCCCGTACATCGCGACGCCGGTGCGCACCAGATCGAAGTGCGCCTCGGGGAGGGTCAGGGTGCCCGGCGAGTTCGCCAGGTGCCGCACCTCGGGGTCGAGTCCCGCGTCCGCCGCGACCGCCAGGGCGGTGTGGAACGCCGCCAGCTCGTCGGCGATCGACGGGTGTCCCGGCTCGTCGGCGCACGAGAAGTGCGACCAGACGCCGGTGACCTTGATCAGCCCGTCGGTCTCGGCGGTCCGCGCCGCGGCGGTCAGCTCCGGCCAGTCGGCCGGCTGGCAGCCGTTGCGGCCCAGGCCGGTGTCGACCTTCAGCTGCACCCTGGCGGTGCGGCCTGCCGCCCGGGCCGCCGCGCACACCTCGCGCAGCGCCCACGGGGCGCTCACCGTCACGTCGATGTCGGCCTCGATCGCGGCCCGGAACGGCCCGCCGGGCGTCCACAGCCAGCACAGCAGCCGGCCGCCCACCCCGGCGGCACGCAGCGCCAGCGCCTCCTCGGGCGTGGCGGCCCCAAGCCACGTCGCCCCGGCCTCCAGCGCCGCCCGCGCACACGGCACCATCCCGTGCCCGTAGGCGTCCGCCTTGACCACGGCCATCAACCCGGCCCCGGGAGCGCGGCCCCGCAGCGCCCTCACATTCGCCCGAAGCGCGGTCAGATCGATCTCCGCCCGGGCACGCATCACGTCGTTGTCCATCGGCCCCAGTCTCTCAGGCTCAGACCCCGCCCTGCGCGGGCGGCGCCCACGCGGGGCGCTCAGCCGCCCGTGACCTGCCGCCACGCCGCCGGCAACGTCGACGCGATGTCTTCGGCGGCGATGGGGGCGCCCGCGCTGGTGGCGGAGCCGGATGCCAGACGGGCGGACAGGCCGTGGAGGTGGGCTCCGACGGACGCGGCGTCGCGGGGGGCGAGGCCGGCGGCCAGGAGGGAGCCGGTGAGGCCGGACAGGACGTCTCCGCTGCCGGCGGTGGCGAGCCAGGACGTGCCGGTCGGGTTCACCCGCACCGGCACGGACCGGTCGGGGGCGGCCACCAGCGTCGTAGAGCCCTTCAGAAGCACCGTGGCACCGTACGACTCGGCCAGCTCCCGCACGGACGCCAGCCGCGCCGCCTCGACCTCCTCGCGGGGCCGCCCCAGCAGCGCCGCCGCCTCCCCCGCGTGCGGGGTGAGGACGGTGGCCGCGGAGCGCTCCCGCACCTGTTCGCGGGAGAGCAGGCGCAGCCCGTCCGCGTCGACGAGGACCGGCACGTCGGACGCGAGGACGTCGTCGACCGACCGCCGCGCCTCCGTGCCGTCGCCGAGGCCCGGTCCGACCACCCAGGCCTGGACCCGGCCCGCCTCCGACGGCGGCCCTGTCGTGACCAGCGTCTCGGGGAAGCGGGCCAGGACGGCCTCCGCGCCGTGCCCGACGTACCGCACGGCGCCCGCGCCGCCGCGCAGCGCGCCCGCCACGGCGAGGACGGCCGCGCCCGGGTAGCGGGCGGACCCGGCGACGACGCCCACGACCCCGCGCCGGTACTTGTCGCTCTCGGCGGCCGGCACCGGCAGCAGCCCGGCGACGTCCGCGAACTGCAGCGCTTCGAGCGCCGGGGCCGGCAGGTCCGGGCCGAGGCCGATGTCGATCAGGCGCTGGGCGCCGGCGTGTCCGGCCGCCGGGTCGATGAGCAGGCCCGGCTTGTAGGTGCCGAAGGTGACAGTGACGTCGGCGTGCACGACCTCCCCGGCGACCTCGCCGGTGTCGGCGTCGACCCCGCTCGGCAGGTCCACGGCGACCACGGTGGCGCGGGATGCGCGCGCGGCCCGCGCGAGGGGAACGGCCGCCGGCCGCAGCCCGCCCTTCCCTCCGATGCCGATGATCCCGTCCAGGACCAGGTCGGCGCGCTCGATGACGGGCAGCGCCGCGTCCGCGGCCACCGTGCGGCCACCCGCCGCCCGCAGGTCAGCCAACCCGCCGCCGTGCGTCCGGTCCGGCGCGAGCAACACAGCCGTGACGGCGGCCCCGCGCCGGGCGAGCCGGGCTCCCGCGTACATCGCGTCCCCGCCGTTGTCGCCGCTGCCGACGAGCAGGACGACGCGGGCACCGTAGACCCGGCCGAGCAGCCCCGCGCAGGCGGCCGCCAGCCCGGCGGCGGCCCGCTGCATGAGCGCCCCCTCGGGCAGCCGCGCCATGAGAGCGCGCTCCGCCGCCCGTACGGTCTCGACGGTGTGTGCGTGCCGCATACGTCGTCCTCTCTCGCTGAACCGCTGCCTCTCGGCCGCCGCGGTACCCGTACCCGCGACGACACCTCCGACCCGCCTACCCCTCCGCGATCACCACAGCGGACGCGATCCCCGCGTCATGGCTCAGCGACACATGCCACCCCCGCACCCCCAGCTCCGCCGCCCGCCGGGCCACGGAGCCCGTGACGGTGAGCCTCGGCTGGCCCGTGTCCTCCGTCGTCACCTCGGCGTCCAGCCACACCAGCCCGGCCGGAGCGCCGAGCGCCTTGGCCAGTGCCTCCTTCGCGGCGAAGCGGGCGGCCAGCGACGCCGTGCCGCGGGGTTCACCGCCGGGCAGCAGCCGCTCGTTCCGGGTGAAGAGCCGGTCGGCGAGACCCGGCGTGCGCTCCAAGGACGCGGCGAAGCGCGCGATCTCGGCGACGTCGATCCCGACTCCGATGATCATTCGACCGTCACCGACTTGGCGAGGTTCCGCGGCTGGTCGACCTCGTTGCCCCGGGCGGTGGCCAGTTCGCACGCGAAGACCTGCAGCGGAACGGTGGCCACCAGCGGCTGCAGCAGCACCGGCGTGCGCGGGATGCGGATGATGTGGTCGGCGTACGGGACGACCGCCTCGTCGCCCTCCTCGGCGATGACGATGGTGCGGGCGCCGCGGGCCCTGATCTCCTGGATGTTGGAGACGATCTTGTCGTGCAGCACCGACCGCCCGCGCGGCGACGGCACCACCACGACCACCGGCAGGTCCTCCTCGATGAGCGCGATCGGCCCGTGCTTGAGCTCGCCCGCCGCGAACCCCTCGGCGTGCATGTACGCCAGCTCCTTGAGCTTCAGCGCGCCCTCCAGGGCGACCGGGTAGCCGACGTGCCGGCCCAGGAACAGCACGGTGTTCTTGTCCTTCAGCGAGCGCGCGAGCTCCCGCACCGGCTCCATGGTCCGCAGGACCTCCCCCACCTGGGTGGCGATCTCCGACAGCTCGCGGATCACCCCGGTGATCTCGTCGCCCCACTTGGTGCCGCGCACCTGCCCCAGGTACAGCGCCACCAGGTAGCAGGCGACGACCTGCGTCAGGAACGCCTTCGTCGACGCGACCGCGACCTCGGGCCCGGCGTGCGTGTAGAGCACGGCATCGGACTCGCGCGGGATCGTCGAGCCGTTGGTGTTGCAGATGGCGAGCACCTTCGCGCCCTGGTCACGGGCGTGCCGCAGCGCCATCAGGGTGTCCATCGTCTCGCCCGACTGGCTGATCGCGACGACGAGCGTGCGGTGGTCCAGGATCGGGTCCCGGTACCGGAACTCGCTCGCCAGCTCCACCTCGCAGGGCAGCCGCGTCCAGTGCTCGATCGCGTACTTGGCGATCATTCCGGCGTGGAACGCCGTCCCGCACGCGACGATCACGACCTTGTCGATCTCCCGCAGCGTCCGGTCGGGCATCCGCAGCTCGTCGAGCGTCAGCCGGCCGTCCGTGCCGATCCGCCCCAGCAGCGTGTCGGCGACCGCCTTCGGCTGCTCGGCGATCTCCTTGAGCATGAAGTAGTCGTAGCCGCCCTTCTCGGCGGCGGAGACGTCCCAGTCGACGTGGTACGGCCGCACCTCGGCCGGCTTGCCCTCGAAGTCGGTGACGGTCACGCTCTCCCGACGCAGCTCCACGACCTGGTCCTGGCCCAGCTCGATCGCCTCACGGGTGTACTCGATGAACGCGGCGACATCGGACGCCAGGAAGTTCTCGCCCTCCCCGACGCCCACCACCAGCGGTGAGTTACGGCGCGCTCCGACCACCACGTCCGGCTCGTCCGCGTGCACCGCTACCAGCGTGAACGCCCCGTCCAGCTGCCGGCAGACCTGCCGCATCGCCTCGGCCAGGTCGGCCGACGAGGAGAAGTGCTCGGCGAGCAGGTGCGCGACGACCTCGGTGTCGGTCTCGGACTCCAGCGCGTGGCCGCGCTCGGCCAGCTCGGAGCGGAGCGCGGCGAAGTTCTCGATGATGCCGTTGTGCACCACCGCGACCCGCCCGGCGTTGTCCAGGTGCGGGTGCGCGTTCACATCCGTGGGGCCGCCGTGGGTGGCCCAGCGCGTGTGCCCGATCCCGGTTCCGCCCGCCGGCAGCGGCTGCTCCGCCAGCAGCGCCTCCAGGTTGGCGAGCTTGCCGGCCCTCTTGGCAGCGGCCAGACCACCGTCGGCCAGCACGGCGGTACCCGCCGAGTCATAGCCCCGGTACTCCAGCCGCCGCAACCCGGCGACGACCACATCGAGAGCGGACCGGCCGCCCACATACCCAACGATTCCGCACATGCGCTTCACCCTATGGCCGCACCGCCCCGCCGTCCCAGAGGCGCCTCCGCCGGGCCGCCGGACAGCCCCGGTGCCCCCCGAGGTGAGCGGGGCGCGGCCCGGCAGCACAATGGGGCGTGTGCCGACCACCGATCAGCAGCAGCGCCGACGCGCCGAGATCAGCCCGTACGTGGACCTCAGCCGCGCGGAGTGGAGCGCGCTGCGGGAGCGGACGCCACTGCCGCTGACCGCCGACGAGGTGGAGCGGCTGCGGGGACTGGGCGACGTCATCGACCTGGACGAGGTCGTGGACGTCTATCTGCCGCTGTCCCGGCTGCTCAACCTGTACGTGGCCGCCCACAGCGGCCTGCGGGGCGCGCTGAACACCTTCCTCGGCGACGCGGGCAACGGGCACGGCGAGCAGCCGGGCACCCCGTTCGTCATCGGGGTGGCGGGGAGCGTCGCGGTCGGGAAGTCGACCACCGCCCGCATCCTGCGGGCGCTGCTGGCCCGCTGGCCCGAGCACCCGCGGGTCGAGCTGGTGACCACCGACGGGTTCCTGCTGCCCAACGCCGAACTGCACCGCCGCGACCTGATGTCGCGCAAGGGCTTCCCGGAGTCCTACGACCGGCGGGCGCTGACCCGCTTCGTGGCCGATGTGAAGGCGGGCAAGGACGAGGTGACCGCGCCCGTCTACTCGCACCTGATCTACGACATCGTCCCCGGTGAGCGGCTGACGGTGCGCCGGCCGGACATCCTCATCGTCGAGGGCCTGAACGTGCTGCAGCCCGCGTTGCCCGGCAAGGACGGCCGCACCCGCGTCGGCCTCGCCGACTTCTTCGACTTCAGCGTGTACGTCGACGCCCGCACCGAAGACATCGAGCAGTGGTACCTCGGCCGGTTCCGCAAGCTCCGGGAGACCGCGTTCCAGAACCCGTTCTCGTACTTCCGCAAGTACACGCAGGTCTCGGAGGCGGAGGCGTTGGAGTACGCCCAGCTGATGTGGCGGACCGTCAACCGGCCCAACCTGCAGCAGAACGTGCTGCCGACGCGCAGCCGCGCCACGCTTGTGCTGCGCAAGGGCCCGCAGCACAAGGTCCAGCGGCTGTCGCTGCGCAAGCTCTGAACCGCCGCCACACGTGACAGAGCGCGCCACCCGCGGACGGGACGGCGCGCTCTCTCATATACGGGACAGGACTCAGCCCAGGACGGACTTCACGACGTCGGCCAGCCGGCCCGCGACCGAGCGGGCGTGGTCGATGTCGGCGGCCTCGACCATGACGCGCACCAGCGGCTCGGTACCCGAGGAGCGCAGCAGCACCCGTCCGGTGCTGCCCAGTTCGCGCTCGGCCTCGGCGACCGCGGCCGCCAGCTCGGGAGCGGTGTCGACGCGGCTCTTGTCGACGTCCGGCACGTTCACCAGCACCTGCGGGAGGCGCTGCATGACGCCGGCCAGGTCGGCCAGCGTGCGGCCGGTGGAGGCGACGCGCGCGGCCAGCAGAAGGCCGGTCAGCGTGCCGTCGCCGGTCGTGGCGTGGTCCAGGACGATGACGTGGCCGGACTGCTCGCCGCCCAGCGCGTAGCCGTGCTCCTTCATCGACTCCAGCACGTAGCGGTCGCCGACCGCCGTCTCCACGAGGTTGATGCCCTCGCGCTCCATCGCCAGCTTGAAGCCGAGGTTGGACATGACGGTGCCGACCACGGTGTTCTCCCGCAGCCCGCCCCGCTCGCGCAGGTCCAGGGCGAGCACGGCCAGGATCTGGTCGCCGTCGACCTCGTTGCCGTCGCCGTCGATGGCCAGGCAGCGGTCCGCGTCACCGTCATGGGCGATGCCGAAGTCCGCGCCGTGCTCGACGACGGCGGCCTTGAGCAGTTCGAGGTGCGTGGAGCCGCAGCCGTCGTTGATGTTCAGGCCGTCGGGCTGGGCGCCGATCGTGACGATCTCGGCACCGGCCCGGGAGAACGCCTCGGGCGACACCCAGGCGGCGGCGCCGTGCGCCTCGTCCAGGACGATCTTCAGTCCGTCGAGACGGTTCGGCAGCACGCCGATGAGGTGCGCGACGTACTGGTCGAAGCCCTCGGTGTAGTCCTTCACCCGGCCGACGCCGGAACCGGTCGGCCGGTCCCAGGGCTCGCCCGCGCGGTGCTCCTCGTAGATCCGCTCGATGCGGTCCTCGAGAGCGTCGTCGAGCTTGTGGCCACCGCGGGCCAGGAACTTGACACCGTTGTCCGGCATCGCGTTGTGGCTGGCGGAGAGCATCACGCCGAGGTCGGCACCCAGCGCGCCGGTGAGATACGCCACCGCGGGGGTGGGCAGCACACCGACTCGCAGGACGTCCACGCCGGCGCTCGCGAGGCCCGCCACGATGGCGGCCTCCAGGAACTCCCCCGAAGCACGCGGATCGCGCCCGACCACGGCCACCGGCCGGTGCCCCCGGAACGAGCCTGCCTCAGCGAGCACATGAGCCGCCGCGACGGACAGGCCGAGCGCCAGCTCGGCGGTCAGGTCCGCGTTGGCCACGCCACGCACGCCGTCCGTGCCGAAGAGTCGTCCCACTGTTATTCCTCCGAGTATGGGAACCATGGGCGATACCGACAGGTATACGCCCTGGGCGGTAAATAGCGAACGCCCCGGAGGCACACGAAGTGCCTCCGGGGCGAACGCCAAGCCGTGACTAGCGCTTGCTGAACTGCGGCGCCTTACGGGCCTTCTTCAGACCGGCCTTCTTGCGCTCGACCGCACGGTCGTCACGCGTCAGGAATCCGGCCTTCTTGAGGGCGGCGCGGTTGTTGTCCGTGTCCGCCTCGTTCAGCGCACGGGCAACACCGAGGCGCAGCGCACCGGCCTGGCCGGAGATGCCGCCGCCACCGATACGCGCGATGACGTCGTAGCGGTTGTCCAGCTCAAGGAGCTTGAACGGCTCGTTGACTTCCTGCTGGTGCACCTTGTTCGGGAAGTAACCCTCGAGGGTGCGACCGTTGATCTTCCACTTGCCAGAGCCCGGCACGATGCGGACACGGGCGATGGACTGCTTGCGGCGGCCGGTGCCGGCTGCCGGCTGCGGGTCGCCGAAGCGGCCCGCGAGAGACTCGGAGGTGTACTCCTCCGGAGCGTCCGACTCCGAGGTGTACTCCGAAGGAGCCTCCTCGGACCCGAAGGCCTCAACGGTCTCGGTGGTGTCGTCAGCCTCGACGACGGGGGCCTCGGTAGTGGTCTCAGCCACGATTCTCCTCAGATGCTTTCTGCTGGTAGCTGGTGGCCGGGACTACTGCGAGACCTGGCTGATCACGAACGGGACCGGCTGCTGCGCAGCGTGCGGGTGGTCGGTGCCCGCGTAGACCTTCAGCTTCGAGAGCATCTGACGGCCCAGGGTGTTCTTCGGGATCATGCCCTTGATGGCCTTCTCGACGGCCTTCTCGGGGTTCTTGTCGAGCAGCTCGTCGTAGCGGACGGAGCGCAGACCACCCGGGAAGCCAGAGTGGCGGTAAGCCATCTTCTGGGACTTCTTGTTGCCGGAAAGGTGAACCTTGTCGGCGTTGATGATGATGACGAAGTCACCGGTGTCAACGTGCGGGGCGTACACAGGCTTGTGCTTGCCCCGGAGAAGGTTCGCGGCCTGAGAGGCCAGACGGCCCAGGACAACGTCCTGCGCGTCGATGACGTGCCACTGGCGAGTTACATCGCCGGGCTTGGGGCTGAACGTACGCACGGTCGTAGCCTTCGCTTCTTCAGAGAGTGGAGTCCTGACAAGGCCACCCGGACGATCACGACAGTCTTGGCAGCACTCGGGGACGCAACCCGGTACTGCCGCTGGTGTTCGGCCCGGCGGACCGGCGTAAGGGCCTCTCACGTGAGAACGAGCAAGCCAATACGCATAACGAACTCGCAGAATACCCGGCTTCGACCGTACGGGTCAAAACGCGCCCCGATGCCCTGGTCAGGGCCCTTGCCGCCATCCCACCGTAACCCGGCGGTCACCGTTTGCGCTCCACCCGTCGTTCATCCCAGACCGGCTCCATCGACTCGCGGACGACACCGTCGGAGCCGAAGACCAGGTAGCGGTCGAAGGACCGGGCGAACCAGCGGTCGTGCGTCACCGCGAGCACCGTGCCGTCATAGGCCTCCAGGCCCTCCTGGAGGGCCTCGGCGCTCTCCAGGTCCAGGTTGTCCGTCGGCTCGTCCAGCAGGAGGGCGGTGGTGCCCGCCAGCTCCATCAGCAGGATCTGGAAGCGGGCCTGCTGGCCGCCGGAGAGGCTGCCGAAGTTCTGATCGCCCTGGCGCTCCAGCTCGTAGCGGCGCAGCACGCCCATCGCCCGGCCGCGGTCGTGCGCGTTCTCGGTCCACAGGATGTCGACCAGCGAGCGCCCCTCCAGCTCCGGGTGCGCGTGGGTCTGCGCGAAGTGCCCCGGCACCACCCGGGCGCCGAGCTTCCAGGAACCGGTGTGCCGGACGTCCTGGCCGGCGAGCAGCCGCAGGAAGTGTGATTTACCCGACCCGTTGGAGCCGAGCACCGCGACCCGCTCGCCGTAGTAGATCTCCAGGTCGAACGGCTTCATCAGACCCGTGAGCTCCAGCCCCTCGCAGGTCACCGCCCGCACCCCGGTACGGCCGCCGCGCAACCGCATCTTGATGTCCTGCTCGCGCGGCGGCTCCTGCGGGGCACCCGCGTCCTCGAAGCGCTTCAGCCGGGTCTGGGCCGCGTGGTAGCGCGACGCCATGTCCGGACTGATGGCGGCCTGCTGGCGCAGCCGGAAGACCATCTGCTTGATCTTGGTGTGTTCTTCCTCCCACCGGCGCCGCAGCTCCTCGAACCGCGCGAAGCGGTCCTTGCGCGCCTGGTGGTACGTGCCGAAGCCGCCGCCGTGCACCCAGACGTCCGAGCCCGCGGGCCCCGGCTCCACGCTGACGATGCGCTCGGCGGAACGGGCCAGCAGCTCCCGGTCGTGCGAGACGAACAGCACGGTCTTCTTGGTCTGCGCGAGCTGCTCCTCCAGCCAGCGCTTGCCGGGCACGTCCAGATAGTTGTCCGGCTCGTCCAGCAGCAGCACCTCGTCGGTGCCGCGCAGCAGGGCCTCGAGCACCAGCCGCTTCTGCTCACCGCCGGAGAGCGTCTTGACCTCGCGCCACTGCGCCCGCTCGTACGGGACGCCCAGCGCGGACAGGGTGCACATGTCCCACATGTTCTCGGCCTCGTAGCCGTGCGCCTCCGCCCAGTCGCTGAGCGCGTGCGCGTACGCCATCTGGGCCGGTTCGTCGTCCTGCGCCATGATCGCCAGCTCGGCCGCGTCCACGGCCTTCGCGGCCGCCCTGATCCGCGCCCGCGACACGGAGACCAGCAGGTCCCGCACCGTCCGGTCGTCCCGGACCGAGCCCACGAACTGCGGCATGACGCCGAGCCCGCCGCTGATGGTCACCGAGCCGCCGTCCGGTTTGAGCTCTCCCGAGATCAACCGCAGCAGGGTCGTCTTGCCCGCGCCGTTCGCCCCGACCAGAGCGACCTTGGCGCCTTCCCCCACCCGAAACGAGACGTCGCCGAGCAGCACCCGTCCATCCGGAAGGTAGTACTCCAGGTGTGCCGCCTCTACATGTCCCATAACTCTGGATTCTCGCCCCTGCCGGGGCCCCGGCCCAAACCGATTTCCAGCGGCCGGACACCGTCGCCCGGGGCCGCCGGGATCGGGCGTCCACCCCGCCCGTCCGGCGAATATGATGCGCGTCATGACTGATGGGCCCACGCCTTCCCACGACCCGCGCCAGGGCACGCCGGCGCCCACTCCGCCCGAGTCCGGGAGCGAGGGCCGGCGCGAGGTGCTGGAGGGACTCGTCATCCCGTCCCGGCCCCTCCCCTACCAGGGACCGCCCGCCGCGCCCGCCCCGCGGATACCCGACGGCGCGGCTCCGCAGGCACAGCAGCCCGACCCTTACGGCCAGGGCGCGCAGAGCTGGCCGTCCGCCGGCGCCCAGCAGCCCGCGCAGGCCCCGCAACCGCCCCAGCAGCCCGCGCGGAGCGGCCCCGACGCGCCGCAGGCGCCCGCCTGGGCCCCGCCGACGAGCGGCCTCTCCGCCGGTGCCCCGCCGTCCTTCCCCCAGCAGCCGCAGGGCCCGGCGGCCGGCCCCGGCGCCTTCCCGCAGACCCCGCAGTCCAGCGCCCCCGACTGGGGAGCGCTCGCCGCGGAGCGCGAGCGCGCGGCCAAGCGCCGCAAGCTGTTCATGATCGGCGGCGGAGCGCTCGCCGCGGTGGCCGTCGCGGGGATCGTCGCCGCCGCCGTCGTGGCGTCGAACAAGAGCGACGGCAAGCCGAAAGCGGGCCCCACCACCACCGCGCCCTCGCAGCCCCTGCCGCCCGAGCCGTCCTTCTCCTCGGTCGCCCCGCCGCCGCCGAAGAACCCGCTGGACTACATCTCCACGGCGAAGAAGGACACCGCCCCCATCGGCGCGGACACCCTCTTCCCCGGCAAGCTCATGACGATCGCCGGCCGCACCTACACCAGGACCGCCGGCACCTCGACGACCAGCTGCGCCGCCGCGGCCACCGACGGGCTCGCGACGGCGCTGCCGCAGAACGGCTGCCGCCAGGTGGTCCGGGCGACCTACGTGCTGGGCAACTCCGCGGTCACCGTCGGCGTCGCGGTCTTCGACGGCAAGGCGCCGGCCGCCAAGGCCAAGGCCACCCTGCACTTCCTGCTGCCGCTGAACGGCGGCGGAGTCGCCGCGTTCTGCCACAACGTGTCCTGCTGGACGACCTCCAACTCGGTCGGCCGCTACGCCTACTACACGATCTCCGGGCCCAAGAACGGCACGAGCGCCACCAACGCCGACACCGCGTCCAAGCAGGCCGGGGTCGACGCGTCGAACTTCGCCTTCGAGCGCATCGTGCAGCGCGGCAAGGACGCGGCCGCGCGCGAGACGGCCGCGGGCAGCTAGGCCGGCCGATCGTCCCCCCGGACGCCGGGGGGACGACCGTCAGAGACAGCCCGGCAGCGTGCGCAGGTTACGGGCCAGCAGGTTGCGGGCCGCGAGCTCGTCATCCGCCGGGTAGCCGACCTCTTCGAGGGTCAGCCCGTGCGGGCGCACCACGTTGACCGCCGAGTTGCGGACGCCTCCGGCGAGCACCTCGCCGGGGAACTCCGCCGCCCGGTGCCCGTCGCCGACCAGCAGCATGGAGCCGACCAGCGCCCGCACCATGTTGTGACAGAACGCGTCGGCCCGCACGGTCGCGACGGCCAGCCCGTCGGGCGAGCGCTCCCAGTGCAGGTCCAGCAGCTTGCGGATGGTCGTCGCGCCCTCGCGCTTCTTGCAGTAGGCCGCGAAGTCGTGCTCGCCGAGCAGCTTGCCGGCCGCCTCGTTCATGAGGTCCACGTCCAGCGGCCGGTCGTGCCACAGCACGTGTCCGCGCAGCAGCGGGTCGACCCCGGCCTGCTGGTCGCCGACCCGGTACGCGTAACGCCGCCAGATCGCCGAGAACCGCGCGTTGAAGGCCCGCGGAGCCACGGCGACACTCCACACCCGCACGTCGTGCGGCAGCTTCCCCGCGAGCCGCCGCAGCAGCTTCTCGCCGTGCTCGGCCCACACGTCCTCCGCCAGGTCCAGGTGCGCGACCTGGCCCCGCGCGTGTACCCCCGCGTCCGTCCGGCCGGCCACCGTCAGCGAGACCGGCTCCCGCAGCCGCATGACCGTCTGCAGCGCCGCCTCCAGGTCGCCCTGCACGGTGCGCCGCGTCCGCTGCTTCGCCCAGCCGGAGAATTCGGCCCCGTCGTACGACAGGTCCAGCCGCACCCGTACGAAACCGGGCTCCACCTCGTCGCTCACCGTGCGGTCCTCCGTTGCGGATCGTGTCGGGCGTGCGGTCGCACGCGTCGTGAATGCGGAACGGGCCCGCCCCCAGAAGCTGGGAGCGGGCCCGTCCGTAGTACGCCGAACGCCTGGATCAGGCGTCCTTCGACTCCTCGTCGGCCTTCTCGGCCGGCTTGGCGTCCTCGACGACCTCGTCGGACTTCGCCGGGGCGTCGTCCTTCTTGAGGGTGTCTTCCTTCACCGCGCGCTTCGTCGCGGCCTCGGCCTCACCGGTGGCGGCCTGGGCCACGGTCAGGGCCTCGACCAGCTCGATGACCGCCATCGGGGCGTTGTCGCCACGACGGTTGCCGATCTTGGTGATACGCGTGTAACCACCGGGGCGGTTCTCGTAGCGCGGGCCGATCTCCGTGAAGAGCGTGTGCACGATGCTCTTGTCGGTGATGGTGGCCAGCACCTGGCGACGGTTGTGGATGTCGCCCTTCTTCGCCTTGGTGATGAGGCGCTCCGCGACCGGACGCAGACGACGCGCCTTGGCCTCGGTGGTGGTGATGCGGCCGTGCTCGAACAGCGCCTTCGCAAGGTTCGCGAGCAGGTGACGCTCGTGGGCGGCGCTGCCGCCCAGACGAGCACCCTTGGCGGGCTGAGGCATGGTCTTTCTCCTTCTTTTCTGCACCGGCCGGATCAGGTACCGGTGTCAGTGTCCGACGGGCGTGTGCCTGCCAGAAGTCTCTGCCGAACCGCGCGGAGGCGGGGACCCACGGGATGAACCGCGGTCGGTCCCGCCTCCGCGACGGAGTCGGATCAGTACTGCTCGGTCTCCACGAATCCGGCGTCCACGTCGTCGTCGGCGCCGAAGGCGTCGGCGGCGGCGGTGGGGTCGAATCCGGGCGGGCTGTCCTTGAGGGCCAGGCCCATGCCGGCCAGCTTCGCCTTGACCTCGTCGATCGACTTCGCACCGAAGTTGCGGATGTCGAGCAGGTCGGCCTCGGAGCGGGCGACGAGCTCACCCACGGAGTGGATGCCCTCGCGCTTGAGGCAGTTGTACGAACGAACGGTGAGCTCGAGCTCCTCGATCGGCAGTGCCAGATCGGCGGCCAGGGCGGCGTCCGTCGGGGACGGGCCCATGTCGATGCCCTCGGCGTCGACGTTGAGCTCGCGGGCCAGGCCGAACAGCTCGACCAGGGTCTTACCGGCCGACGCCATGGCGTCGCGCGGGCGCATGGCCTGCTTGGTCTCGACGTCGACGATCAGCTTGTCGAAGTCGGTGCGCTGCTCGACACGGGTCGCCTCGACCTTGTACGTGACCTTGAGCACCGGGCTGTAGATGGAGTCGACCGGGATCCGGCCGATCTCCTGGCCCTGCTGCTTGTTCTGGACAGCGGAGACGTAGCCGCGACCGCGCTCGACGGTCAGCTCCATCTCCAGCTTGCCCTTGGCGTTCAGGGTGGCCAGAACCAGGTCGGGGTTGTGCACCTCGACACCGGCCGGGGGCGCGATGTCGGCGGCGGTGACGACACCCGGGCCCTGCTTGCGCAGGTACATCACGACGGGCTCGTCGTGCTCCGAGGAGACGACGAGCTGCTTGATGTTGAGGATGACGTCGGTCACGTCCTCCTTGACACCCGGCACGGTGGTGAACTCGTGCAGGACGCCGTCGACCCGGATGCTGGTGACAGCGGCACCGGGGATCGAGGAGAGGAGCGTGCGGCGAAGGGAGTTTCCGAGGGTGTAGCCGAAGCCCGGCTCCAGCGGCTCGATCACGAACCGGGAGCGGAATTCGTCGACGACCTCTTCGGTCAGCGACGGACGCTGAGCGATAAGCATGATGTTCCTCCAGTCATCGGCATCCGCTATTTGATACCGAGGGGTACTGCAAGGGTACGGGCGGCACGACCGAAGGGAGATCCCCCCGGTCGTACCGCCCGCATCGCTGAGCCACTACTACTTGGAGTAGAGCTCCACGATCAGCTGCTCCTGGACCTGCGTGTCGATGACAGGCCGCTCGGGCAGGGAGTGCACGAGGATCCGGAGCTTCGACGGGATCGACTCGAGCCACGCGGGCACGGTCTTCTCGCCGGCCTCGGCGGCAGCGACCACGAACGGGGTCATCTGACGCGAGGACTCACGAACCTCGACGATGTCGTTCACAGCCACGCGAGCCGACGGGATGTCGGTCTTGCGGCCGTTCACGGTGATGTGTCCGTGACGAACCAGCTGACGGGCGTGGTCGCGGGACTTGGCGAAGCCGGCCCGGTAGACCACGTTGTCGAGACGGATCTCAAGGATGCGCAGAAGGTTCTCACCGGTCTTGCCGGACTTCTGGTTCGCTTCCTTGTAGTAGTTCACGAACTGCTTCTCGAGTACACCGTAGATACGGGCACACTTCTGCTTCTCGCGGAGCTGAAGGAGGTACTCGCTGTCCTTGGTGCGCCCGCGGCCGTGCTCACCCGGGGGGTAAGGACGGATCTCGATCGGGCACTTTGCGCTCTCGCACTTGCTGCCCTTGAGGAACAGCTTCTGCTTCTCCCGACGGCATCGCTTGCAGTCGGCCCCGGTGTAACGCGCCATATTGTCTTGTCTCCTACTTCAGGTGGTCAGACGCGGCGGCGCTTGGGCGGGCGGCATCCGTTGTGCGGAGTGGGGGTGACGTCTTGAATCGAGCCGACCTCGAGGCCAGTGGCCTGGAGGGAGCGGATCGCGGTCTCACGGCCGGAGCCGGGACCCTTGACGAAGACGTCGACCTTGCGCATGCCGTGCTCCTGCGCGCGACGGGCAGCCGATTCGGCGGCCATCTGCGCGGCGAACGGAGTCGACTTGCGCGAGCCCTTGAAGCCGACATGGCCGGCAGAGGCCCAAGCGATCACGTTGCCCGAGGGGTCCGTGATCGAGACGATCGTGTTGTTGAACGTGCTCTTGATGTGGGCGTGCCCATGAGCGACGTTCTTCTTTTCCTTGCGGCGCACCTTCTTGACTGCGCCCTGACGGCCCTTCGGAGGCATGTATTACTCCCGTGGAGGTGGTCGGTCCTGAGCGAACCGCTTACTTCTGCGGAGATCCGGGGGCGAACCCGGCGCACCGCAGTGGCGTCCGCTAGGACTACTTCTTGCCCGGCTTCTTCTTACCGGCGATGGCGCGACGCGGACCCTTGCGGGTACGAGCGTTGGTGTGGGTGCGCTGACCGTGGACCGGAAGGCCACGACGGTGACGCAGACCCTGGTAGCAGCCGATCTCGACCTTGCGGCGGATGTCGGCCTGCACCTCGCGACGGAGGTCACCCTCGGTCTTGAAGTTGGCATCCACGTAGTCGCGGAGCTTGACGAGGTCTTCCTCGGCAAGGTCGCGAACGCGGGTGTCGGGGTTCACACCGGTGTTCTTCAGGGTCTCCTGGGCACGGGTGCGACCGATGCCGAAGACGTAGGTGAGGGCGATCTCCACGCGCTTCTCACGCGGGAGGTCAACGCCGGAAAGGCGTGCCATTCATGGCTCCTGTTGATTCGGAGGTCTTCCGCAGTACCGTTCCCGGCCGCCGTACAAGGTACGTTCCGGGTCCTCGGCCCCCGCCGAAGGTGTCGTCCCGGCATGCCGGGACGGGTGACTGCGTAATTACGTGTGTGCGTCGCTCGAAGAACTGCGAGTTGCGGGTCGTGCGTCAGCCCTGGCGCTGCTTGTGGCGCAGGTTGTCGCAGATGACCATGACCCGACCGTGACGGCGGATCACCTTGCACTTGTCGCAGATCTTCTTGACGCTCGGCTTGACCTTCATGTGATGTCAGGTTCTCCGGGTCGTGCCATCGCCCCACGGGAGCGGGGCAGCAGCGAGATCTACTTGTAGCGGTAGACGATCCGTCCGCGCGTCAGGTCGTAGGGAGACAACTCCACAACGACCCTGTCATCGGGCAGGATGCGGATGTAGTGCATACGCATCTTGCCACTGATGTGCGCGAGGACCTTGTGACCGTTCTGGAGCTCCACCCGGAACATCGCGTTCGGGAGAGACTCGATCACGGTGCCCTCGATTTCGATGGCACCTTGCTTCTTGGCCACGCTTCGCCCTTCGAATCGGCTACCTTGATCGGCTCGCGTACACCACGCAGACATGCGGGTATACATGAGCCGACGTGTCAGTCTACGGCAGGCACCCCGGAATGACGAATCCGGGGTAGATGCCCACGATGGGTGATCGTTACTCCACCCGGTCCTGCGGCGTCGGCGGGCCCCGTCGGGCTCAGCCCAGCGGGTCGGGCGCCGCCGTGATGCCGTACTCGGCCAGCTTCGCCTTGCCGCCGTCGACGGCCGTGAGCACCAGCGGGCCCTGCTCGGTCAGCGCGATCGAGTGCTCCCAGTGGCTGGACCAGGACCCGTCGTCGCTCTTGACCGTCCAGTCGTCCTCGAGGACGTGGGTGCGCGGGGTGCCGAGGGTCACCATCGGCTCGATCGCCAGGCAGACGCCCGGCACCAGCTTGATGCCCCGGCCGCGCTTCTTGTTGACGTAGTTCAGCAGGTGCGGGTCCATGTGCATCTCGGAGCCGATGCCGTGGCCGCCGTACTCCTCGACGATGCCGTACTTGCCGGAGGCCGGCCGCGGCTGGCGGCGGATGTACCCCTCGATCGCGGCCGAGACGTCGGAGAGCCGGTTGCCCTTCTTCATGGCCGCGATACCGGCCCACATGGACTCCTCGGTCACCCGGCTCAGCTCGATGAGCTCCGGGGCGTGACCGGTGCCCACGAAGGCCGTGAAGGCCGCGTCACCGTGCCAGCCGTCGATGATGGCGCCCGCGTCGATGGAGATGAGGTCGCCGTCCTTCAGGACGGTCTCCCGGTCCGGGATGCCGTGCACCACGACGTCGTTGACCGACGTGCAGATGTTGCCGGTGAATCCGCCGTACCCGAGGAAGTTCGGCTTGGCGCCGTGCTCGGCGATCACCTTCGCGGCGATCTCGTCGAGCTCCTTGGTGCTCACGCCCGGTACCGCGGCCTCACCGCACGCCCGGTGGATGGCCGCGACGACCAACCCCGCCTCGCGCATCTTGGCGATCTGCTCAGGGGTCTTGATCTCGACCATGCCTGTGGCCCTCTCTGGAAAAGTCGTCATTCAAACAGTACGGCCGCGGTGCCATCAGGGCACCGCGGCCGACCTGTGTACGTGGGGTGGGTACTACGCGCTCTTGTTGCTCTTCAGTGCGTCCATCGCCCGCTGGGTGACGTCCGCGACCGGACCGAGCGCCGAGATCGTCGCCACCAGGTCCTGCTGCCGGTAGTAGTCGATGATCGGCTCGGTCTCGCGGTGGTAGACGGCGAGGCGGTTGCGCACGGTCGCCTCGGAGTCGTCGTCCCGCTGGTAGAGCTCGCCGCCGCACTCGTCGCACACGCCCTCGACCGCGGGCTTCTTGTACGTGATGTGGAACGTGTGCGCGGTGTCCTTCCGGCAGGTGCGCCGGCCGGCGATGCGCTTGACGACCTCGTCCTCCGGGACCTCCAGGTCCAGGACCCCGTCGAGCGCGATGCCGCGCTCGACCAGGAAGGCGTCGAGCGCCTCGGCCTGGTGGACGTTGCGCGGGAAACCGTCGAGCAGGAAGCCGCCCTCGGTGTCCGGCTCGTCCAGCCGGTCCTTCGCCATCCCGATGGTGACCTCGTCGGGCACCAGGTTGCCGGCGTCCATGTAGGACTTCGCCTGCTTGCCCAGGGCTGTGCCCTGGCTGATGTTCGCGCGGAAGAGGTCACCCGTCGAGATGTGCGGGATCGACAGGTTCTTGGCGAGGAACGCAGCCTGCGTACCCTTGCCGGCCCCAGGCGGCCCGACGAGGACGATTCGCATCAGCGGAGGAACCCTTCGTAGTTGCGCTGCTGGAGCTGGCTCTCGATCTGCTTCACGGTCTCCAGGCCGACACCCACGATGATCAGGATGCTGGTCCCGCCGAACGGGAAGTTGGTGCTGCCGTTGAACAATGCGATGGCAACGGTGGGAACGAGTGCGATAAGCCCCAGATACAGCGATCCCGGCCACGTGATCCTGTTCAACACGTAGCTCAGGTATTCAGCAGTAGGTCGACCGGCCCGGATGCCCGGGATGAAGCCACCATACTTCTTCATATTGTCGGCGACTTCCTCGGGGTTGAACGAGATCGCGACGTAGAAGAAGGCGAAGAAGACGATCAGCAGGAAGTAAGCGGCCAGGTAGGCGGGGTGATCGCCCTTGGTCAGGTTGACGCTGACCCACTGGGCCCACGGTGCCGTCGACCCACTGAACTGAACCACGAGGGCCGGAATGTAGAGCAGCGAAGAGGCGAAGATGACGGGAATCACACCCGCCTGGTTCACCTTGAGCGGGATATACGTGGACGTTCCGCCGTAGGAGCGCCGGCCGATCATCCGCTTCGCGTACTGCACGGGGATCCGGCGTTGTGCCTGTTCGACGAAGACCACCAGGGCCACCATCACCAGGCCGATCAGAATGACGATGAAGAACTCGAACCAGCCGCCCATGATCTTGCCGGAGCTCTTGATCGACCACAGGGCGCCCGGGAAGCCGGCCGCGATGGAGACGAACATCAGGATCGACATGCCGTTGCCGATGCCGCGGTCGGTGATCAGCTCACCGAGCCACATGATCATCACGGTGCCGGCGGTCATGGTGATGACCATCGTGACGGTGGTGAAGATCGACTTGCTGGAGATGATGTCGTAGCGCTGGGTGCAGCTGGAGAAGAGGCTGCCGCCGCGGGCGGTGGCCACCAGGCCGGTGCCCTGCAGGATCGCCAGCGCCACGGTCAGGTACCGGGTGTACTGCGTGATCTTCGCGGTGCCCGCCTGGCCCTCCTTCTTGAGGGCTTCGAGGCGTGGGATCACCACGGTCAGCAGCTGCAGGATGATGCTCGCCGTGATGTACGGCATGATCCCGAGCGCGAAGATGGTCAGCTGGAGCAGAGCACCACCGCTGAAGAGGTTGACGAGGCTGAAGAGGCCCTGCCCGCCGCCGGCGTCCTTGATGCACGCGTTGACGACCTTGTAGTCCACCCCTGGCACCGGGACGTGCGCCCCGAGCCGGAACAGCACCACGATGCCCAGCGTGAACAGCAGCTTCTTGCGCAGGTCAGGCGTTTTGAACGCCTGGGCGAACGCGGTGAGCACGGTGCCTCCTGCACCTTCCGCGCAGCAGGGCGGAAGGGTCGGTCGAGATGGTCTGTCACGGACGGCGGATCACCGGCCGGGATGGGGCGCGAGGACAGTCTGCGGGCAGTTTCGCCAGTCGACCCAACGGACTCTAACAGCGCGTGGCCGTCCGTATGAAGCACGTGTCTCCCCCAGTTGGCGTTCGCCGGCCGGTGGAGACACGACAGAGTCGTACTTGCGAGATTTGTCCCTGGGTGCGCATACCGAATCGGGCCCGTCCCTCCGAGGAGGAACGGGCCCGATTCAGACGCTGTCAGCAGCAGTCGCCGAGACTCAGATGAGCTCGGTGACGGTGCCGCCGGCAGCGGCGATCTTCTCCTTGGCGGAGCCGGAGACGGCGTCAACCGAAACCTGCACTGCCACGGTGATCTCGCCGGTGCCGAGCACCTTGACGAGCTGGTTCTTACGGACCGCGCCCTTGGCGACCAGATCGGCCACCGTGACCTCTCCACCCTCGGGGTAGAGGGCGGTGAGCTTGTCCAGGTTCACGACCTGGAACTCGACGCGGAACGGGTTCTTGAAGCCCTTGAGCTTCGGCAGACGCATGTGGAGGGGCATCTGCCCACCCTCGAAGCGCGCCGGAACCTGGTAACGGGCCTTGGTGCCCTTGGTACCACGACCAGCGGTCTTACCCTTGGACGCCTCGCCACGACCCACGCGGGTCTTGGCGGTCTTGGCACCCGGGGCGGGACGCAGGTTGTGGACCTTCAGGGGGTTCAGCGGGTTCTCAGCACCCATGTCAGTCAACCTCCTCGACCGTGACGAGGTGGCGGACGGTCTGGACCATTCCGCGAATCTCCGGACGGTCCTCCTTGACCACCACGTCGTTCAGGCGCTTGAGCCCGAGCGAACGCAGGGTGTCACGGTGGTTCTGCTTGCTACCGATGTAGGACTTGATCTGCGTGACCTTGAGGCGAGCCATCAGGCACCCACCCCGGCACGTGCACGCAGCAGAGCTGCGGGCGCGACGTCCTCCAGCGGCAGGCCACGACGGGCGGCGATCTCCTCGGGGCGCTGAAGGCCCTGAAGCGCTGCCACCGTGGCGTGCACGATGTTGATCGCGTTGTCCGAGCCGAGGCTCTTGGACAGAACGTCGTGGATACCGGCGCACTCGAGAACCGCGCGCACCGGGCCACCGGCGATAACACCGGTACCGGGGGAAGCAGGCTTGAGCAGAACGACGCCTGCGGCCTTCTCGCCCTGGATCGGGTGCGGAATGGTGCCCTGGATGCGGGGAACCTTGAAGAAGTTCTTCTTCGCTTCCTCGACACCCTTGGCGATGGCGGCCGGAACTTCCTTGGCCTTGCCATAACCGACACCGACGGTGCCGTCACCATCGCCCACCACGACCAGCGCGGTGAAGCTGAAGCGACGACCACCCTTGACTACCTTGGCGACACGGTTGATCGCGACAACACGCTCGACGTAGGCGGTCTTCTCGGCCTGCTGGCCGTCCCGCCCAGACTTACGGTCACGCCGCTCGCCGCCACCGGCACCGCTGCCGCGGCGCTGGGGTCCAGCCATTGGAATTACCTCTCTTCGTTGATCCGCTAGCTGCGGGACGAACTCAGAACTCGAGTCCGGCTTCGCGGGCGGCGTCCGCGAGGGCGGCGATGCGCCCTGCGTACTGATTGCCGCCACGGTCGAATACGACAGTCTCAATACCCGCGGCCTTGGCACGCTCGGCCACGAGCTGGCCGACCTGCTTCGCCTTGGAGGACTTGTCGCCTTCGCCGCCACGGATGGACGGGTCGAGGGTCGAGGCCGACGCGAGGGTGTGCCCCGCGAGGTCGTCGATGACCTGCGCCACGATGCCGCGGTTGGACCTGGTCACGACGAGACGCGGACGCGCCTCCGTGCCCGAGATCCGCTTGCGGACGCGGATGTGGCGACGCTTGAGAGCCGCGCCCTTGTAAGCCTTGCCCTTGGCGATCTTCACACCGTATGCCATGGCTACTTACCAGCCTTTCCGACCTTGCGGCGGATGACTTCGCCCGCGTACTTGACACCCTTGCCCTTGTACGGGTCGGGCTTCCGCAGCTTGCGGATGTTCGCGGCTACCTCGCCGACCTTCTGCTTGTCGATTCCCTCGACACTCAGCTTGGTCGGTGACTCCACCTTGAACGAGATGCCCTCCGGCGGCTCGATCACGACGGGGTGGCTGAAGCCCAGGGCGAACTCCAGATTGGAGCCCTTCGCCTGGACGCGGTAGCCGACGCCGTTGATCTCGAGCGCCTTGCTGTAACCCGCGGTCACGCCAGTGATCATGTTCGCCACCAGCGTGCGGGACAGGCCGTGCAGGGCCTTCGAAACACGCTCGTCGTTAGGACGCGACACGATGAGCGTGCCGGTCTCGTCCTTGGCGACATCGATCGGAGCGGCGACGGTGTGGGTGAGGGAGCCCTTGGGGCCCTTCACCGAGACCGTACGGCCGTCGATGGTGACGTCCACGCCGGCGGGAACCGGGATGGGCAGCTTGCCGATGCGCGACATTGCAATGCCTCCTGTTCCCGATTACCAGACGTAGGCGAGGACTTCCCCACCTACGCCCTTCTTGCTGGCCTGCTGGCCGGTGAGGAGACCGCGGGACGTGGAGATGATCGCCACGCCCAGGCCGCCGAGCACCTTGGGCAGATTGGTGGACTTTGCGTAGACCCGAAGGCCCGGCTTGCTGATGCGCTTGATGCCGGCGATCGAGCGCTCACGGCTCGGACCGAACTTCAGCTCGAGGATGAGGTTCTTGCCAACCTCGGCATCCTCGACCTTCCAGCCGGTGATGTAACCCTCCTGCTGGAGGATCTCCGCGATGTGCGACTTGATCTTGCTGAACGGCATCACGACGTCGTCGTGATACGCCGAGTTCGCATTACGCAGACGGGTCAGCATGTCTGCGATGGGGTCGGTCATGGTCATGAGTTGGCCCTAGGCCTCTCTCGCCGGGGTTTCCATTGCGCCATCCTTCTCCCCGAACGAAGTCGGGACGGGTGCGGCGCGGGGACCTACGGCGTAGTAAGTCGGTCATGGGCGGCGAGGCGCCCAACCCCTCTACCTTACGGCAGAAGAGGAGGGCGTCCCGCCGTCCTGATGCTTACCGAGAGTTCCTGGTCACCGGATTCCCCGAAGGGAACCGGATCTACCAGGAGCTCTTGGTCACGCCCGGCAGCTCGCCACGGTGAGCCATCTCACGAAGGCACACGCGGCAGAGGCCGAACTTGCGGTAGACAGAGTGCGGCCGGCCACAGCGCTGGCAGCGGTTGTAGCCGCGCACAGCGAACTTGGGCTTGCGAGCGGCCTTAGCGATCAGAGCCTTCTTCGCCACGGTCACATCTCCTTGAACGGGAAGCCGAGGTGACGAAGCAGGGCACGACCCTCGTCGTCGTTGGTCGCCGTGGTAACCACGGTGATGTCCATGCCCCGGACCCGGTCGATCTTGTCCTGGTCGATCTCGTGGAACATGACCTGCTCCGTGAGACCGAAGGTGTAGTTGCCCCGGCCGTCGAACTGCTTCGGCGACAGGCCGCGGAAGTCACGGATGCGCGGCAGTGCGAGTGACAGCACGCGGTCCAGGAACTCCCACATGCGGTCACCGCGGAGGGTGACGTGGGCGCCGATCGGCTGGCCCTCACGCAGCTTGAACTGCGCGATGGACTTGCGGGCCTTGGTGACCTGCGGCTTCTGGCCGGTGATCGTGGCGAGGTCGCGAATCGCGCCCTCGATCAGCTTGGAGTCGCGGGCGGCGTCGCCCACACCCATGTTGACCACGATCTTGGTCAGACCCGGGATCTGCATGACGTTCTCGAAGGAGAACTCCTCATGCAGCTTGCCCGAGATTTCCTCGCGGTAGCGCGTCTTCAGACGCGGCGTGGTGGTGGCAGTCATCAGATGTCCTCACCCGTCCGCTTGGCAACGCGGATCTTGTTGCCTTCGTCGTCGAAGCGGTAACCGACGCGGGTAACGACCTTCTTGCCGTCCTTCTCCACGATCAGCTGAACGTTGCTGATGTGGATCGGGGCCTCGGTCGTGATGATCCCGCCGGTCTTGCTACCGCGGTCGGACTGGCCGGCCTTGGTGTGCTTCTTGACCCGGTTGACACCCTCGACGAGGACACGGCTCTCAGTGGGGTAGGCCACAATGACCTTGCCCTGCTTGCCGCGGTCCTTACCGGTGATGACCTGGACCAGGTCGCCCTTCTTGATCTTCATCGGTTACAGCACCTCCGGCGCGAGAGAAACGATCTTCATGAACTTCTTCTCGCGCAGCTCACGACCCACCGGGCCGAAGATACGGGTGCCGCGGGGGTCGCCATCGTTCTTCAGAATGACGGCGGCGTTCTCGTCGAACCGGATGTACGAGCCGTCGGGACGACGGCGCTCCTTGACGGTCCGGACGATGACCGCCTTGACGACCTCGCCCTTCTTCACGTTGCCACCGGGGATTGCATCCTTGACGGTGGCGACGATGACGTCACCGATTCCCGCGTAGCGGCGGCCCGAGCCACCGAGAACACGGATGCAAAGGATTTCCTTCGCACCGCGTGTTGTCGGCGATCCGAAGCCGCGACTCCTGCTGGATCACGTCTATCTCCTGGGTTGTCGCGTCGGTTCCCGGTGGGGGCGGGTTGCCCCGCCCCTACCGAGCCTGACGGAACGGTCCTGAGGGCCCCATATTTTTTGAGGGCCCTCAGGGATTACTTGGCCTTCTCGAGGATCTCCACGACGCGCCAACGCTTGGTGGCAGAGGTCGGCCGGGTCTCCATGAGGAGGACACGGTCGCCGATGCCGGCAGCGTTCTGCTCGTCGTGCGCCTTGAGCTTGTTGGTGCGCCGGATGACCTTGCCGTACAGGGCGTGCTTCACACGGTCCTCGACGGCGACCACTACGGTCTTGTCCATCTTGTCGCTGACCACAAGGCCCTCACGGGTCTTGCGGAAGCCGCGCTGCTCGGAGGTCTCAGTCACATTCTTCTCGCTCATCAGGCGCTCTCCACCGTCTCGATGCCCAGCTCGCGCTCGCGCATCAAGGTGTAGATCCGGGCGATGTCCTTGCGGACGACCTTGAGCCGGTTGTTGTTCTCGAGCTGTCCCGTGGCCGCTTGGAAGCGGAGGTTGAACAGCTCCTCCTTGGCTTCGCTCAGCTTGGCGAGGAGTTCCTCGTCGCCCAGCGTGCGCAGCTCGGTGGCCTTAGTGGTGCCGGCCGCCATCACGATTCACCTGCCTCGCGCCGCACAATGCGGCACTTCATCGGAAGCTTGTGGGCGGCGCGGGTGAGCGCCTCCTTGGCAACCTTCTCGTTCGGGAAGGACAGCTCGAACATCACCCGACCGGGCTTGACGTTCGCGATCCACCACTCCGGCGAACCCTTACCGGAACCCATGCGGGTCTCGGCAGGCTTCTTGGTCAGCGGACGGTCCGGGTAGATGTTGATCCAGACCTTGCCGCCGCGCTTGATGTGACGGGTGATGGAGATACGAGCGGACTCGATCTGCCGGTTCGTCACATAGGCCGGGGTGACGGCCTGCAGGCCGTACTCACCGAACGCGAGTTCGGTGCCGCCCTTGGCCATGCCCGAGCGCTTCGGGTGGTGCTGCTTGCGGTGCTTGACCCTGCGGGGGATCAGCATTGGGTCAGGCCTCCGTTCCGGGAGTGTCCGCAGCCGGCGCCTCTACAGCGGCGGGGGCTTCGGCCTTGGGGGCCGAACCGCCGTCCGTCTGAGGCTTACGGCCACGGCCGCCGCGCTCGCCACCGCGGCGCTGCGGACGGTCGGTTCCACCGGCGCCGGGACCACGCGACGGGCGGTTGCCCGCACGGGCCGCGGCGTTGTCGGCGCGAACCTCTGCGATGTTCTTGACGTTGCCCTTGTAGATCCACACCTTCACACCGATGCGGCCGAAGGTGGTCTTGGCCTCGAAGAAGCCGTAGTCCACATTGGCGCGCAGGGTGTGCAGCGGCACACGGCCTTCGCGGTAGAACTCGGAGCGGGACATCTCGGCGCCGCCGAGACGACCGCCACACTGGATCTTGATGCCCTTGGCGCCGGCCTTCATCGTGCCCTGCATGCTCTTACGCATGGCGCGACGGAAGGAGACACGCGAGGAGAGCTGCTCGGCGACGGCCTGGGCCACCAGCTGAGCGTCCATCTCGGGGTTCTTGACCTCGAGGATGTTCAGCTGCACCTGCTTGCCGGTCAGCTTCTCCAGGTCGCCGCGGATGCGGTCGGCCTCGGCACCACGACGGCCGATGACGATGCCGGGACGCGCGGTGTGGATGTCCACACGCACACGGTCACGGGTGCGCTCGATCTCCACCTTCGAGATGCCGGCGCGCTCCATGCCCTGCGTCATCATCTTGCGGATGGCGACGTCTTCCTTGACGTAGTCCTTGTACAGCTTGTCGGCGTACCAACGAGACTTGAAGTCCGTGGTAATTCCGAGCCGGAACCCGTACGGGTTAACCTTCTGGCCCATTACCGGGTCCCTTCCTTGCTGCTGACGACCACGGTGATGTGGCTGGTCCGCTTGCGGATCCGGTAGGCACGGCCCTGGGCACGCGGACGGAACCGCTTCAGGGTCGGGCCTTCGTCGACATACGCCTCAGTGATGACGAGAGACTCGGCATCGGAGTGGTCGTAGTTGTGCGCGGCGTTGGCAATGGCGCTGTCGAGCACCTTGCCCACCGGCACGCTCGCGGCCTGCGGGGCGAAACGCAGGACCGCCTGAGCCTCCGTGGCATTCATGCCACGGATGAGGTCCACCACGCGGCGGGCCTTCATGGGCGTGACGCGGATGTACCGCGCCTGGGCCCTGGCTTCCATGGTTGTCCCTTCGGTGTCAGTCATAGTCTTCGCACTCCGCCGATCAGCGACGCTTCGTCTTGCGGTCGTCCTTGACGTGGCCGCGGAACGTGCGGGTCGGCGAGAACTCGCCGAGCTTGTGGCCGACCATGGACTCGGTGACGAACACCGGGACGTGGATCTTGCCGTTGTGAACCGCGATCGTGTGGCCCAGCATCGCCGGAATGATCATGGAGCGGCGGGACCAGGTCTTGATGACGTTGTGGGTGCCTGCTTCGTTCTGTACGTCCACCTTCTTGATGAGGTGGTCGTCGACGAAGGGCCCCTTCTTGAGACTGCGCGGCATCTAAACCTGCTCCTAGCGCTTCTTGTTCGTCTTGCGGCGGCGGACGATGTACTTGCTGCTTGCCTTCTTCGGCGAGCGAGTACGACCCTCCTTCTGACCCCACGGGGAGACCGGGTGGCGACCACCGGAGGTCTTACCCTCACCACCACCGTGCGGGTGGTCGACGGGGTTCATCGCGACACCGCGGACGGTCGGGCGGACGCCCTTCCAGCGCATACGGCCGGCCTTGCCCCAGTTGATGTTCGACTGCTCGGCGTTGCCGACCTCGCCAACAGTGGCGCGGCAGCGGACGTCGACCAGGCGGACTTCACCGGACGGCATACGAAGGGTGGCCATAGAGCCCTCCTTCGCCAGCAGCTGGACCGAAGCACCCGCGGAACGGGAGATCTTCGCGCCGCCGCCGGGACGCAGCTCGATGGCGTGGATGGTCGTACCCACCGGGATGTTGCGCAGCGGGAGGTTGTTGCCCGGCTTGATGTCGGCCGTGGGGCCGTTCTCAACCCGGTCGCCCTGGCTCAGCTTGGCCGGGGCAATGATGTAGCGCTTCTCGCCGTCTGCGTAGTGCAGCAGCGCGATGCGTGCGGTGCGGTTCGGGTCGTACTCGATGTGAGCGACCTTCGCCGGAACGCCGTCCTTGTCATGACGACGGAAGTCGATGACTCGGTAAGCACGCTTGTGACCGCCACCCTGGTGGCGGACAGTGATGCGACCCGAGCTGTTACGTCCACCCTTGCTGTGCAAGGGGCGGACCAGCGACTTCTCCGGCGTGGACCGCGTGATCTCGACGAAGTCGGCGACGCTGGAGCCACGACGGCCCGGCGTCGTCGGCTTGTACTTGCGGATACCCATTTCTCAGTCCTCGTCCGATATCGGACGACACGGACTCCGTTAGGAGACCGGGCCGCCGAAGATGTCGATTCGGTCGCCCTCAGCGAGGGTCACGATGGCGCGCTTGGTGTCCTTGCGCTTGCCGAAACCGGTCTTGGTGCGCTTGCGCTTACCCTGCCGGTTGATCGTGTTGACCCCGGTGACCTTGACCGAGAAGACCGCCTCGACGGCCTGCTTGATCTGGGTCTTGTTGCTGCCCGGCGCGACGATGAACGTGTACTTGTTCTCGTCCAGGAGCGCGTAGCTCTTCTCGGAAACCACCGGCTTGACCAGGATGTCACGGGGGTCCGTGAAGGTCTTGCTGGTGACGACCGCGGCGGTCTTGGTCTCACTCATCAGGCGTCGTTCCCTTCGAGCTCATCCTCGGAGGCAACGGCCTTGGCGGACGCGGCGGGACCCGCCACGAAACGCTCGAAGGCGTCCTGCGTGAAGACCACGTCGTCGGAGACGAGCACGTCGTAGGTGTTCAGCTGACCCGCTTCCAGGATGTGGACCTGGGGCAGGTTGCGGGCGGACAGCCACGCGGCCTCGTCGGCACGCTCGACGACCAGGAGCACGTGACGTCGCTCGCTGATCTTGCCCAGCAGTGCCTTGGCGGCCTTGGTGGAAGGCGTCGCGCCGTCGATCACGCCGGAGACGACGTGAATGCGGTCGTGACGCGCCCGGTCGGTCAGGGCGCCACGGAGGGCGGCCCGGATCATCTTCTTCGGGGTCCGCTGGGAGTAGTCACGCGGCTGCGGGCCGTGGACGACGCCACCGCCTGCGAACTGCGGAGCGCGGGTCGAACCCTGACGGGCGCGGCCGGTGCCCTTCTGGCGGTAAGGCTTGCGCCCACCACCGCGGACCTCGGCGCGGGTCTTGGTCTTGTGCGTGCCCTGGCGGGCGGCAGCGAGCTGCGCCACGACGACCTGGTGGATCAGCGGAATGCTGACCTTGGCGTCGAAGATCTCGGCGGGAAGCTCGAGGCTGCCGGTCTTGTCGCCCGCGGGCGACAGGATGTCAATGGTGCTCATATCCTCAAGCCCCCTTGGCCGCGGTACGGACCAGGATGAGGCCGCCGTTCGGACCAGGTACCGCTCCCTTGATGAGGAGCAGGCCCTTCTCCGCGTCAACGGCGTGGACGGTCAGATTCTGTGTGGTCACACGCTCTCCACCCATCCGGCCGGCCATCTTCATGCCCTTGAAGACACGACCCGGGGTGGCACAGCCACCGATGGAGCCGGGGGAACGGTGCTTGCGCTGAACGCCGTGACCGGCGCCGAGACCCTTGAAGTTGTGACGCTTCATGACACCGGCGAAACCCTTGCCCTTGCTGGTGCCGGTCACATCGACCTTGACACCGGACTCGAAGGTCGCAGCGGTGATCTCCTGGCCCAGCGTGTACTCGCCGGCGTCAGGGGTACGAAGCTCCACCAGGTGGCGGCGCGGGGTTACGTCGGCCTTGGCGAAGTGACCCTTGAGGGGCTTGTTCACCTTGCGCGGGTCAATCTCGCCGAAGGCGATCTGAACCGACTCGTAGCCGTCGACGTCGTTGGTGCGGACCTGGGTCACGACACACGGGCCGGCCTTGATGACGGTCACCGGCACAATGCGGTTGTTCTCGTCCCAGACCTGCGTCATGCCGAGCTTCTCGCCCAGGACGCCCTTAATGCTCTTAGCCATCTCGCGCGTCACCTCAGAGCTTGATCTCGATGTCGACGCCAGCCGGGAGGTCGAGACGCATCAGCGAGTCAACCGTCTTCGGCGTGGGGTCGAGAATGTCGATGAGCCGCTTGTGGGTGCGCATCTCGAAGTGCTCGCGCGCATCCTTGTACTTGTGCGGCGACTTGATGACGCAGTACACGTTCTTCTCAGTGGGCAGCGGCACCGGGCCTGCGACGTGCGCACCAGTACGCGTCACCGTCTCGACGATCTTCTTCGCCGAGGAGTCGATGACCTCGTGGTCGTACGCCTTGAGCCGGATGCGGATCTTCTGTCCCGCCATGGCTACTCCGTAGTCCTTTGTCTCGTAACGCTCTGGAACCCGGTCGGTACCGCCTCTTCGCCGACCCACGCGGTCGGGTGTGTCGCACCCCTTCTCATAAATTTCCGCAAGCGGAAATCCCTCGGAGAAGGAAGCGCGGCGCTCTGACCGCAGGATGTGGGGAAGACTCCCACCGGGTGCCTGGCCGGAACCGCACTAACGCTTCCCGGAAGATTCCCGTACGTCCGCCATGCCACCGAGGTGGATCATGACGACGAGTACTGTGGGACTCGCTTCCGGTCCTCCCGACGGGAGGCGCGCAGCATCGGCGCTCGACCGAGCAACTTGGCTAGTGTGCCATATGGGGCACACTCCACGCCAATCGAGCCGGCGACAGTACCACCTGGAACGAACGGAACCACCTGGGGCGGGCGGGGCAACCAAAGGCCTCGCCGGCCCGTCCTCCTCAACGGACGCCCCGACCCGACGGGGACACGTCGGACGAGAGCGGGGTCCCGTTGAAGAGGCTGCGCCGTCTGGTACTGCTCACAGCCGTCCTCGCGCTGTTCGCCGGCGCCTGCGGCGCCCCCGACGGCGGCCCGGTGACACCGCCCGCCAGGACCCCCAAGGCCGCCCCGCCGCTCGACATGGACAGCTGGTCGGTGGCGCGGGAGAACGAGCGGCCGGGCACCACCGCCTGGCGGCTGCGCGACCCGGGACCGTCTAACGCGATCGAGGGCTTCGCCGACCAGGTCGGCGTCACCTCAGGAGAATCGTTTCGCCTGTTCGTCTCCACCACCGCCAGGAGCTTCCACGTCGAGGCGTTCCGGATGGGCTGGTACCAGGGGAAGCAGGGCCGCAAGATCTGGTCGTCGATCGCCCAGCACGGTCAGCGGCAGGCCGCTGCAACGACGGTGCCCGGCATATACCTGGTCAGCGCGCCCTGGAAGCCGTCCCTGACGGTGAGCACCAGGGACTGGCCGCAGGGCAGCTACCTGCTCAAGCTCGTCTCCAGCGCGGGCCACGACCGCTGGGTGCCGCTGACGATCGATCCGCTCGACGTCCACCGTCGGCCGCACCGTCTTCGTCAACGCGGTCACCACCTGGGCCGCGTACAACAAGTGGGGCGGCGGCACCAATGTCTACGGTGACGCGCGCGGCACCACGGGCCCCGGCTACGCCAAGCGCTCGCGCAAGGCGAGCTTCGACCGGCCCTACGACGGCGAGGGCTCGCCCTTCGACTGGTACGAGCTGCCGATGTTGGGCATCGCGGAGCGGATGGGCCTCCCGCTCGCCTATGAGACCGACACCGACCTCGACGGCTCGGCCGAGCTGTTCCGCGGCGCGCGCTCGGTGATCTTCCCCGGGCACGACGAGTACTGGTCGGCGGGCATGCGCGACAACACGCTCGCGATCCGCGACGCGGGGGTGAACCTCGCCTTCTTCTCCTCCAACGCCGCCTACCGGCACATACGGCTGGAGCCCAGCGCGCTGGGGAAGGACCGCGTGGTGGTGGTCTACAAGGACCCTTCGGAGGACCCGATGATCCTCAAGGACCCCAGCCAGGCCACCCAGCAGTGGCGGCTGCCGCCCGACCCGCGCCCGGAGAGCGTCCTGACCGGCGTGCTGTACGAGTGCAACCCGGTCTACGCGCCGTTCGTCGTCACCGAACCGGACGCGTGGATGTTCCGCGGCACCGGCGCCAAGGCCGGCAGCAAGTACGTCGGGCTGGTCGGCGTGGAGTCGGACCGGCTGATGGCGGGTGTCCCGGTGCCGCGCCCGATCCAGGTCGTCGGGGACTCCCCGCTGACCTGTCGCGGCACCGGGACGCGGGCCAACGCGGCCTACTACACGGTGCCTTCGGGCGCCGGGGTCTTCGCCACCGGCACCATGAGCTGGGCCTGCAGCGTCTACGGCAACACCGGCTGCCGGGGCCGGTCGGGCGAGCAGCGGGTGCCCGAAACCTCCGGGGAGTTCGCCCGCCAGGTCTCCGAGAACGTCCTGCGGGCCTTCGCCGCCGGCCCGGCGGGCCGTACGTACCCGGCGCGGGACAACTACGCGCGGTACGTCTCCCCGCCCAGCAGGATGTCGTTCGCGCACTGATGCGTGCCGCTCAGCGCACCACGCTGGGTCCGTACGCGCCCGAGACCATCAACTGCGGCTTGCCCGAGCCGTCCGCGGGCTGCCGCCACACGTCGAAGGCGCTGCCGCCGGTCGGCAGGGAGTACGCGATGGTGCGGTCGTCCAGCCAGTCGCCCTGGTCGTCCACGCTGCGGGTCTCGGCGAGCGCCGTCTCCCGCATGGAGGCCAGGTCCAGCACATACAGCCGCCAGGGCTTGGACGGGTCGTCGGAGACCTTCTTCTTGAAGACCAGCCGGGTGCCGTCCGGGGAGAGCGACGGGCATTCCACGTTCTGCCGCAGCACGGTCATCGTGCGGGCCCCGAAGTCGCCGCGGACCAGGAAGGTGCCGCCGCGGGAGGCGCTGCCCAGCGTCGCGTAGAAGGTGTTGTCGTCCTTCAGGAACGACACCCCCCAGAAGTTGCGGTCCGGCGGCCTGAAGTCCCTGTCGTCCCGCCGGACGTCGAACGTCTCCAGGGTCGGCACCACGGTGCCGGTGCGCGAGTCGTAGATGCCGGTGCGGGTGGAGAACCCCGCCGAGGTGTACGAGTCCCCGTAGACGAACGCCGTCCAGGCCGCCATCCGGCCGTCGGCGGAGAGCCGGGCCCGGCTGGGCAGCCCCGGCAGCTGGATCCGCTTGAGCAGCTTCATCCGGCTGTCGCGCAACTCGGCGTAGTGGTGCACGACCAGACCGCTCACGCCGGCCAGGCAGAGCAGCCGCCCGGCCGCCGCGTAGCCGCGCTCGCAGGCCTGCGTGTCGACCTTCCGTTCACTCCGGGGCTCGCCCACCCGCACCTGGGCCAGCCGGCCGAAGCCGGGGCCCTTGGCGGTGTCGCGGAAGATCAGCCGGGCGCCGCTGCCCGGGGCGAGGTCGACCGCGCCGGCGACCGGGCGCACGCCCTCGCCGCCCGCGGCGCGGGCCTTGTCGCGCTGCAGGGCGTACACGGTGTACCCGACGGCGACCGAGGCCAGCACGGCCACGCACACTACGAAGACCATGATCCGGTTCCTCATACGCCGGCCACCTCGGGACCGTGGGCGGCACCCGGCCGCAGCATCACCATGCAGAGCAGCACGGCGGCCGTCAGGGCGACGGTGAATCCCTGGACGGTGTGCGCCGGACCCCAGCGCATCCAGGCGGCGCCGAACGCCACCGAGGAGACCGCACGCCCCAGGGTCTGGGTGGTCTGCAGCACGGACAGCCCGCTGGTGCGCAGCTCCTCGGGGATCAACGGCCCGGCGTGCGCCATCAGGACGCCGTCGGTCGCCGCGTAGAACAGCCCGTGCAGGGCCAGGACGACGAGGATCAGGGCCGTGCCCCGCAGGTCCAGGACACCGCCGACCAGCAGGTAGGCGCCGATCAGGCAGGCGTGCCCGGCCAGAAAGATCTTCCAGCGGCCGATCCGGTCCGCCAGCCCGCCCAGCGGCACCGCCGCCAGCAGGTACACGCCGGTCGTGCCCAGCGGCAGCAGCGGGAACCAGGAGATCGCCAGGTCGGTGCGGTCCTGCAGCGCCAGGTAGACGAAAGCGTCGGACACCGTCGCCAGGCCCAGCAGGCAGGCCCCCACGCAGGCCCGCCGGAACGCCGCGTTGCGGAGCATCCCCAGGCCCGCGCGCAGCGAGACCGCGACCCTGGCCGTCTTCTTCCGCGTGAACGGGTCCCGTACGAACAGCGCGAGGGCCACCACGCCGACCGCGCCGATGCAGAAGCTCACCACGAACACGGCGTCGTACGCGGTGCCGAGCGAGGTGCTCATCATCGACATCAGGGCGAAGGCGATGACCGGGCCGATGAAGGCGCCCACGGTGTCCATCGCCCGGTGCACCCCGAACGCCCGGCCCTGCGACTCCGCCGGGGTGGAGAGCGAGATCAGCGCGTCCCGCGGGGCGGTCCTGATCCCCTTGCCCGCCCGATCGACGGCCATCATCATCCCGATGCCCGGCACCGAGGCGCCCACCAGGGGGAATCCCAGCTTCGTCACCGCCGACACGAGGTAGCCGGAGCCCGCCACGGCCTTGCGTGCGGTGAACTTGTCGGCGAGGTAGCCGCCCACGATCCGCAGCAGGGCCGTCGACCCCGAGTACACGCCGTCCAGGAAGCCGAACTGCAGCATGCTCAGGCCGAGTCCGGTGACGAGATACACCGGGAGGACCGCGGTGACCATCTCCGAGGAGATGTCGGTGATCAGGCTCGTCATCCCCAGTGCGACCACGTTCGCCGACACCAGGCCGCGCAGGCCCCGGCGCCGGCCCGGCCGTTCGGCCTCGGGCCGGGCCTTGTCGCCCGTCCGGGTCTCGGACAGATACACGCATCGTTCCCTTCACGCCCCGGCTACCCGCCGGACCACCCTAGGACAGTCGCTGTACAGGTTCCCGCACGCAACCTCGGGGCCGACTTCTCGCTCCTACCTGTTGTGAGCGTCTCTACGAGGCGAAGGTTGTCCCGCAGGGAACTCCTTGTCGCCACCGCCATGACCACGACGGCCGTCGCCGTCGGCTGCACCAGCACACGGTCCGCCGCGAAACCGTCCGCCGGTTCCGGGCCGAGCGCCGTCCAGGCGTACCGGGCCGGTGCGAAACCGCTGCTCCTGCAGGTCCTCGCGCACCCGGACGACGACCTGTACTTCATGAACCCCGACACCCTGCACGCCGTGCGCGGCGGCGTGCCGGTGGTCTCGGTCTACGTGACGGCCGGCGAGTCCGTGGGCGTGAACCACGCGCCGCGCACCCCCAAGCCCAAGGCCGACCGGCAGGCGTACTCCTCCGCCCGCCACCAGGGGCTGCGCCAGGCCTACGCGACCATGCTCGGCCTCGACAAGTTCACCCCGTGGCGCCATTCCGCGCTGCGGCTGACCGGCGGCCTCACCGTGGAGCTGGACCAGCTGGCGAACGGCGAGCGCCGCGCCGATCTGGTCTTCGTCAACCTGTCGATGGGCGAGGGGAACCGGAACATGGTGGGCCTCCCCCACCTGTGGGCGGTCCCCGGCATCACCCTGGACACCGTGGTGGCCACCGGCTCCCCCGTGCGGAAGTCCAGCAAGGTCGGTCACCAGACCCTGGTGGACTCGCTGGCCGCGCTGCTGGAGCGCTACCAGCCGACGCTGGTGCAGACCCTGGACCCCGATCCCGACATCCAGGTGCACGACGCGGCCCACCACCAGAACAGCGACCAGAACGGGTACTCCGACCACCGCGACCACACGCCCGCCGCGCTCTTCGCCTGGAAGGCGCTCGCCCAGTGGGTCGCCGAGAGCGCCGAGGGGGACGGCGACGTGCCGCGGTTCGTCACCACCGCGTACCGCGGCTACTACAACCAGCGCTGGCCCCGCAATCTCCCGCAGTCCGTGGTCCGCGAGAAGAACCAGTACCTCCTCCCCTACGGCGGGGATCCGGAGTGGGACTGCGGCAACGCCGCGGGCTGCGGCGACTACGGGGTCGGCCAGAACACCCCGCTGACCAACCCGAAGGGCTGGGTCCGCTCCACCCACTACCGCTACCCCGGCGCCCGGCCCGCGACGTTCGCCGGGCAGGACGGCCGGCTGGAGGCGTTCAGCGTGCTCGGCACCCGGGCCGTGCGCTGGCAGGAGAGCGCGCCCGGCAGCGGTCAGTGGAGCGATCCGCAGGACCTCGGCGGCGGGCCGCTGGCCCCCGCGCTGGCCGCGGTGAAGGACTCCACGGGCCGTCGGCTGCTGTTCGCCCTGCGGTTCTCCTCCCTGCAGGGCCAGGGCGGGCACAACGCCCGCGAGATCGTCCTGCTGGAGCAGAGCTCCTCCGAGGGCCCGTTCCGCGCTTGGACCGGCCTGGGCAACCCGGAGCGGACCGAGGACCACGGCCGCCGGATAGGGTGCCCGGCCGCGGTGTCCACTCCGGACGGGCGGGTCCACCTCTTCGTCCGCAGCGCCGCCAAGGGCGTCTGGACCAGGGTCAGGGAGCCCGGCGGAACGTGGGGCGACTGGCGGGACCTCGGCGGGGACGAGGTGCAGGACGGCCTGGCGGTGGTGCTCGACGGCCGGGCGCGGATCCACGTCTTCGCCGCCGGCCGCGACACCGTGCACCACTGGACGCAACCCTCCCCCGGGCAGCCGATGGCCTTCCAGCCCGTGCGCGGCCTGCCGCAGCCGGGCGAGCCGCCCTCCGCGGCACTCGCCCCCGACGGCTCCCTCACGGTGGCCTACCGGCGGCCGGTCACCGGGGAGCTGGTCCTGCGGACGGTCGACGGCACCTCGTCCCGGAACGGCGCGCTGACGCCCGCACAGCTGAGCGGCTACGGCGGCTACGCCGACGTCGCGGTGGGCGCGGCCCCGGCCCACAGCGGGCGCGGCGGCCTGCTGCTGCTCGGCAAGGCACTGGACGGCACCGTCCAGCTCGTGGACACCGCGCGGCCGGGACGGCCGCTCGAGCGGCCGCCGTTCGCGCTCCCGGTCGGCACGCCCACGCTGCTGCAGGGCCCCGACGGGCGGCCGTACGTGGTCGGCCTGGACTTCGCCGCGACCCCCTGGGTATGGCGGCCGGAGACGCAGTCCACGGCGTAGGCCGGCCGGATCGCCCCCCGAACAACCGGACCCCCCCCAACAAGCCGAGGGCCCTGCCCCCACCGCGAACGGTGGGGACAGGGCCCTCGGTGTGTTGCTTGCCAGAATCAGATCACTTGGTGATCTTGACGACCTGGCCGGCGCCCACGGTACGGCCACCCTCGCGGATGGCGAACTTCAGGCCCTCTTCCATGGCGATCGGCTGGATCAGCGCGACCGTCATGGCGGTGTTGTCGCCCGGCATGACCATCTCGGTGCCCTCGGGGAGGGTGACGACGCCGGTCACGTCGGTCGTCCGGAAGTAGAACTGCGGACGGTAGTTGTTGAAGAAGGGGGTGTGACGGCCACCCTCGTCCTTCGACAGGATGTAGGCCTGGGCCTCAAACTCGGTGTGCGGCGTGACCGTACCCGGCTTGATGATGACCTGGCCGCGCTCGACGTCCTCGCGCTTGATGCCACGGAGGAGCAGACCGACGTTCTCGCCCGCCTGACCCTCGTCAAGCAGCTTGCGGAACATCTCGATGCCGGTGACCGTGGTGGTGGTCTTGGTCTCCTTGATGCCGATGATGTCGACAGTCTCGTTGACCTTGAGCACACCGCGCTCGATACGACCGGTGACGACGGTGCCACGACCGGTGATCGTGAAGACGTCCTCGATCGGCATCAGGAACGGCTTCTCGACGTCACGAGCCGGAGTCGGGATCGCGGTGTCCACGGCCTCCATGAGGCCGAGGAGCTTCTCGCCCCACTCCTTGTCGCCCTCGAGGGCCTTGAGCGCCGAGACGCGCACGACCGGAAGGTCGTCGCCCGGGAACTCGTACTCGGAGAGGAGCTCACGGACCTCGAGCTCAACGAGCTCCAGGATCTCCTCGTCGTCCACCATGTCGGCCTTGTTCAGGGCGACGACGATGTACGGAACGCCGACCTGGCGGGCCAGGAGCACGTGCTCCTTGGTCTGCGGCATCGGGCCGTCGGTCGCGGCGACAACGAGGATGGCGCCGTCCATCTGCGCCGCACCCGTGATCATGTTCTTGATGTAGTCCGCGTGACCGGGGCAGTCGACGTGCGCGTAGTGACGCGACTCCGTCTGGTACTCGACGTGCGCGATCGAGATCGTGATACCGCGCTGGCGCTCCTCAGGAGCCTTGTCGATCTGGTCGAAGGCCGAGGCCTCGTTCAGGTCCGGGTACGCGTCATGCAGCACCTTGGTAATCGCCGCGGTCAGCGTCGTCTTACCGTGGTCGATGTGACCGATGGTGCCGATGTTGACGTGCGGCTTAGTCCGCTCGAACTTCGCCTTCGCCACTGGGGTCCTCCTGGGAGTGGTTCTGTACGCCTTGCTTCATCGGCGCCAGGTGATCTTTGCTGGAATGCGGGCTGCCGGGGCATCCGCCACGCTTCTCAGGGCCGAAGCCCCTGTGGATTGTGTCGAATGCCCCGATGCCTGCTGTCAAGCCTAAGGGTTGGGCAACACTGCGAATTGAGCGCTACTCGCCCTTGGCCTTCGCGATGATCTCCTCAGCGACGTTCCGCGGAACCTCGGCGTAGGAGTCGAACTGCATCGAGTAGCTTGCGCGACCCGAAGTCTTGCTACGGAGGTCTCCGACGTAGCCGAACATCTCCGACAGGGGCACGAGACCCTTGACGACACGGGCGCCGCTGCGCTCCTCCATGGCCTGAATCTGGCCACGGCGGGAGTTCAGGTCGCCGATGACGTCGCCCATGTAGTCCTCGGGCGTGGTGACCTCAACGGCCATCATCGGCTCGAGCAGTACGGGGCTCGCCCTACGGGCACCCTCCTTGAACGCCTGCGAACCGGCGATCTTGAAGGCGAGCTCGGAGGAGTCAACCTCGTGGTAACCACCGTCGAGAAGGGTGATGCGAACACCCACCATCTCGTAACCGGCCAGGATGCCGAACTTCATGGCTTCCTGCGCGCCCGCGTCCACCGAGGGGATGTACTCACGGGGGATGCGGCCACCGGTGACCTTGTTCACGAATTCGTACGAGGCGTCGCCGCCCTCGATGGGCTCCATCGAGATCTGTACCTTCGCGAACTGGCCGGTGCCACCAGTCTGCTTCTTGTGCGTGTAGTCGATCCGGTCGACAGTCTTGCGGATCGTCTCGCGGTATGCGACCTGGGGCTTGCCGACGTTCGCCTCGACGCGGAACTCGCGCTTCATGCGGTCGACCAGCACCTCGAGGTGAAGCTCGCCCATACCACCGATGATGGTCTGGCCGGTCTCCTCGTCGGAGTGGACCTGGAACGAGGGGTCCTCTTCAGCGAGACGCTGAATGGCGACGCCCAGACGCTCCTGGTCACCCTTGGACTTGGGCTCGATCGCGACCTGAATGACCGGGGCCGGGAAGTCCATGGACTCCAGGATGACCGGGTTCTTCTCGTCGCACAGCGTCTCACCGGTGGTGGTCTGCTTCAGGCCCATGACGGCGATGATGTCGCCGGCGCCCACCGCCGCGATCTCCTCACGCTTGTTCGCGTGCATGCGGTAGATCTTGCCGATGCGCTCCTTCTTGCCCTTGACCGAGTTCAGCACCGAGGTGCCGGTCTCGAGGCGGCCCGAGTAGACCCGGACGAAGGTGAGCTTGCCGAGGTGCGGGTCGCTCATGATCTTGAACGCAAGACCGGAGAACGGCTCGTCCTCGGACGGCTGACGCTTCACGACCACCGACGGGTCCTTGACGTCGTGGCCTTCGATGGCCTCGATGTCCAGGGGCGACGGCAGGTAGCGGACCACGGCGTCGAGCAGGGGCTGAACGCCCTTGTTCTTGAACGCGGAACCACAGAACACGGGCGTGAAGGTCGGCTTGCCCTGGTGCTCGGAGTCGGTCGAGGCGATGGTGGCGCGACGGATCGCGGCCATCAGGGCCTCCTCGGAGGGCTCTTCGCCCTCGAGGAACAGCTCCATCATCTCGTCGTCGTGCTCCGCGATGGTCTCGAGGAGCTTGCCACGCCATTCCTGGGCGGCTTCGACGTGAGTGGCGGGGATGTCGACGGTGTCGTACATCTCGCCCTTGGTGGCCTCGGCGGACCACACGAGGGCCTTCATGGCGACGAGGTCGACAACGCCCTTGAAGTCCATCTCGGTGCCGATGGGCAGCTGCATGACGAGCGGAACCGCACCGAGGCGGTCCACGATCATGTCGACGCAGCGGTGGAACTCGGCACCGGTCCGGTCGAGCTTGTTGACGAAGCAGATGCGCGGGACGCCGTAGCGGTCCGCCTGACGCCAAACGGTCTCGGACTGCGGCTCAACACCGGCAACACCGTCGAACACCGTGACGGCACCGTCGAGGACGCGGAGCGAACGCTCCACCTCGACCGTGAAGTCGACGTGCCCCGGGGTGTCGATGATGTTGATCGTGTGATCGACATCGTTCAGCGGCCAGTGGCAGGTCGTCGCGGCCGACGTGATCGTGATGCCGCGCTCCTGCTCCTGCTCCATCCAGTCCATGGTGGCTGCGCCATCGTGGACTTCACCGATCTTGTACGAGACGCCGGTGTAGAACAGGATCCGCTCGGTGGTCGTCGTCTTGCCCGCGTCGATGTGGGCCATGATCCCAATGTTGCGGACCTTGGCCAGGTCAAGCGAAGTGGTGGCCATTAGGCTCAGTCTTCTCTCGGTTTCGATGTGGGTGGTGACTACCAGCGGTAGTGCGCGAAGGCCTTGTTCGACTCGGCCATCTTGTGCGTGTCTTCGCGACGCTTGACCGAGGCACCGAGACCGTTGCTGGCGTCCAGCAGCTCGTTCATCAGGCGCTCGGTCATGGTCTTCTCACGGCGGGCGCGGGAGTAACCCACGAGCCAGCGCAGCGCGAGCGTGGAGGCACGGGCGGGGCGAACCTCGACCGGCACCTGGTAGGTCGCACCGCCGACGCGGCGGGACTTGACCTCCAGAGTCGGCTTGATGTTCTCCAGAGCGCGCTTCAGGGTGATGACCGGGTCGGTACCGGTCTTCTCCTTGAGGCCCTCGAGAGCGCCGTAAACGATCCGCTCGGCGGTGGAACGCTTGCCGTGCAGGAGGATCTTGTTGACCAGCGAGGTCACCAGAGGAGATCCGTAGACCGGGTCGATGATGACCGGGCGCTTCGGGGCAGGACCCTTACGAGGCATGCTTACTTCTCCTTCTTGGCGCCGTAGCGGCTGCGGGCCTGCTTGCGGTTCTTGACGCCCTGGGTGTCCAGGGAGCCGCGGATGATCTTGTAGCGAACACCCGGCAGGTCCTTCACACGACCGCCACGCACGAGCACGATGGAGTGCTCCTGGAGGTTGTGGCCCTCGCCCGGAATGTAGGCGGTGACCTCAATCCCACTGGTCAGACGCACACGGGCCACCTTGCGAAGCGCCGAGTTCGGCTTCTTCGGGGTGGTCGTGTACACACGCGTGCAAACACCGCGACGCTGAGGGGAACCCTTCAGCGCGGGTGTCATATTCTTCTTGACCTTGTCCTGCCGGCCGTTCCGGACCAGCTGCTGGATCGTAGGCACCGTTTCTCCGGTTTCTGTGTGCCGATCTCGATAAAACTAACCTGGGGTACCGACCCACGCGGTCGGGTGTGTCGCGGACCCCGCACGTCCTCGTGGAGCAGAGAACACACGTATGTCGGGTGCCGCGGCCTCGGTGTCCCCGTGCGATATCGGTAACCTCCCAGTCGAGACTGGGGGCACGCGCAAGGACCCGGGCACACCCCAGGCACAAGGTCAGATCGTACCTATCGCATCGGCTCCGGTCAAAACAAATGCATCAGCGCAGGACACGCCGCCCGCCCGGGACGCGCTATCCGCCGCTTCCGGCGACCGCGGCGAGCATCACGAAGAGCAGGAACAGCCCCAGGAAACCGGAGACGATCCAGCCCAGCACCAGTCCGGCGACCGCGAAGCCGTCGCCGCCCTCGCCCGTTCTGCTGATCTCCTTGCGGGCCTTGTGGCCCAGGATCACCGCGGGGATCGCCGTCACGAGGGTGAAGGTGCCCGCCAGCCCGCAGACGAACGCGGCGACGGCGGAGGTGTTGGTGCGCGGCGGGGCCGGCAGGAATGTCCGCGGCACGTAGCCCATCGGCTGGGACGACTGCACGGACATCGGTGAGGGCCCCTGTGGGAGGTCGCGCACCAGCAGCTGCAACTCACCGTAGGTACGCGCCTGGTAGGCGGTGGACATCCGGTGCTCGTACTCCTGCTGCTGCAGGCGGCCCTCCGCGAACGCGGCCTTCAGCACGTCCACCGTGCGCTCACGGTCGGCGTCGGCCGCCAGCATGCCGGGCACCTGGCCGGACTGTGGCAGCCGCCCGTTGCCCCACGGATCGAGCGACACGTGCGACACCTCCCCCGCCTAGGACTCGTCTCTCCATACTGACGGACGCACGGCGACCGTGCGAAGTTCCGCGAAAAGCCGCAAGGCGGCCATCCCGGGAGGGGACGGCCGCCTTGCGGATCAGACTCTGCGGGACACGACTCAGCCGTTGTAGGGGCCGTAGTCGTAGTCCTCCAGGGGAACGGCCTGGCCGGAGCCGGTGCCGAAGGGCGAGTAGTCGATGTCGTCGTAACCGACGGCCGAGTACATCGCTGCCTTCGCCTCCTCGGTGGGCTCCACCCGGATGTTGCGGTAGCGGGCGAGGCCCGTACCGGCCGGGATGAGCTTGCCGATGATGACGTTCTCCTTCAGGCCGAGCAGCGAGTCCGACTTGGCGTGGATCGCCGCGTCGGTCAGCACTCGGGTCGTCTCCTGGAAGGAGGCGGCCGACAGCCAGGACTCCGTCGCCAGCGAGGCCTTGGTGATACCCATCAGCTGCGGACGACCGGAGGCGGGGTGACCGCCCTCGGAGACCACACGACGGTTCTCGGTCTCGAAGCGGCCGCGCTCGACCAGCTCGCCGGGCAGCAGCTCGGCGTCGCCGGACTCGATGATCGTCACCCGGCGGAGCATCTGCCGGATGATGATCTCGATGTGCTTGTCGTGGATCGACACGCCCTGGTTGTTGTAGACCTTCTGCACTTCGGCCACCAGGTGGATCTGAACCTGGCGCTGGCCGAGGATGCGCAGCACGTCGTGCGGGTTGGTGGCACCCACGGTCAGCTTCTGGCCGACCTCGACGTGGTCGCCCTCGCCCACCAGCAGACGGGACCGCTTGGAGATCGGGTAAGCGATCTCCTCGCTGCCGTCGTCCGGGGTGACGACGAGCTTCTTCGTCTTCTCGGTCTCCTCGATGCGGACCCGACCGACAGCCTCGGAGATCGGGGCGACACCCTTGGGGACACGGGCCTCGAAGAGCTCGACGACACGCGGCAGACCCTGCGTGATGTCGTCACCCGCCACACCACCGGTGTGGAAGGTACGCATCGTCAGCTGGGTACCGGGCTCACCGATCGACTGGGCCGCGATGATACCGACGGCCTCACCGATGTCCACCAGCTTGCCGGTGGCCAGCGAGCGTCCGTAGCAGAAGGCACAGGTGCCGACCGTGGACTCGCAGGTGAGGATCGAGCGGGTCTTGACCTGCTCGACACCGTGCTGGATCAGCTGGTCGATGAGCACGTCGCCCAGGTCCACGTTGGCCGGCGCGATCACCTTGCCGTCGATGACGACGTCCTCGGCGAGCATGCGGGCGTAGACGCTGGTCTCGACGTCGTCCGTCTTACGAAGGACGCCGTCCTCGCCGCGCGCACCGATCTGCAGCTTGAGGCCGCGCTCGGTACCGCAGTCCTCCTCGCGGATGATGACGTCCTGCGAGACGTCCACCAGACGACGGGTGAGGTAACCCGAGTCGGCGGTACGCAGGGCGGTGTCCGCGAGACCCTTACGGGCACCGTGGGTGGAGATGAAGTACTCCAGCACGGACAGGCCCTCACGGAACGAGGCCTTGATGGGACGCGGGATGGTCTCGTTCTTCGCGTTCGACACCAGACCACGCATACCGGCGATCTGACGCATCTGCATCATGTTTCCTCGGGCACCCGAGTCAACCATCATGAAGATGGGGTTCGTCTTGGGGAAGTTCGCGTTCATCGCCTCGGCAACCTCGTTGGTCGCCTTGGTCCAGATCGCGATGAGCTCCTGCGTGCGCTCGTCCTTGGTGATCAGGCCGCGCTCGTACTGCTTCTGGACCTTCTCGTCCTGGTCCTCGTACCCCTTGACGATGGCCTTCTTGGCCTCGGGGACGACGATGTCCGTGACGGCCACGGTGACACCGGAACGGGTGGCCCAGTGGAAGCCGGCCGCCTTCAGGTTGTCGAGCGTCGCCGCCACGATGACCTTCGGGTACCGCTCGGCGAGGTCGTTGACGATCTCGGAGAGCTGCTTCTTGCCGACCGCGTAGTCCACGAACGGGTAGTCCTCGGGCAGCAGCTCGTTGAAGAGCGCGCGTCCCAGGGACGTCCGCAGCCGGAACGTGTCGCCGACCTGGTAGCCCTGCTCGCCCTCTTCCTCGGCGGGCGGGGTCCAGCCGCGCGGCGGGACGGTGCCGACCGGGAAGCGGATGTCGACCTTCGACTGCAGCGAGAGCTCGCGGTTGTCGAACGCCATGATCGCTTCGGCGGTGGAACCGAACGCCCGGCCCTCGCCGATGAGCACGCGCTCTTCCGGCTCGGTGGTGAGGAAGAACAGACCCAGCACCATGTCCTGGGTCGGCATGGTGACGGGACGACCGTCGGCCGGCTTCAGGATGTTGTTCGAGGACAGCATCAGGATGCGGGCCTCGGCCTGCGCCTCTGCCGACAGCGGCAGGTGCACGGCCATCTGGTCACCGTCGAAGTCCGCGTTGAACGCGGTGCAGACGAGCGGGTGGATCTGGATGGCCTTGCCCTCGACCAGCTGGGGCTCGAAGGCCTGGATGCCGAGGCGGTGCAGGGTCGGCGCACGGTTCAGCAGCACCGGGTGCTCCGCGATGACCTCTTCGAGGACGTCGTAGACCACGGTGCGGCCGCGCTCGACCATGCGCTTGGCCGACTTGATGTTCTGCGCGTGGTTCAGGTCCACCAGGCGCTTCATCACGAACGGCTTGAAGAGCTCCAGCGCCATGGCCTTCGGCAGACCGCACTGGTGCAGCTTGAGCTGCGGGCCGACGACGATGACCGAACGGGCCGAGTAGTCGACTCGCTTGCCGAGCAGGTTCTGACGGAAACGACCCTGCTTGCCCTTGAGCATGTCGCTCAGGGACTTCAGCGGGCGGTTGCCGGGACCGGTGACCGGGCGACCACGGCGGCCGTTGTCGAACAGCGCGTCGACGGCCTCCTGCAGCATCCGCTTCTCGTTGTTCACGATGATCTCGGGGGCACCGAGGTCAAGGAGACGCTTGAGGCGGTTGTTGCGGTTGATCACACGGCGGTACAGGTCGTTCAGGTCGGAGGTCGCGAAGCGGCCACCGTCCAGCTGCACCATCGGACGCAGGTCCGGCGGGATGACCGGGACGCAGTCCAGCACCATGCCGTTGGGCTTGTTGGTGGTCTGCAGGAACGCCGAGACGACCTTGAGGCGCTTGAGCGCACGGGTCTTCTTCTGGCCCTTGCCGGTACGGATGATCTCGCGCAGACGCTCGGCCTCTTCTTCGAGGTCGAAGGTCTCCAGGCGCTTCTGCAGCGCCGCGGCACCCATCGAGCCCGAGAAGTACGTACCGAAGCGCTCGCGCAGCTCGCGGTAGAGCAGCTCGTCGCCCTCGAGGTCCTGGACCTTGAGGTTCTTGAAGCGGGCCCACACCTCGTCGAGGCGGTCGATCTCGCGCTGGGCGCGGTCACGGAGCTGCTTCATCTCACGCTCGGCACCTTCGCGCACCTTGCGGCGCACGTCGGCCTTGGCGCCTTCGGCCTCCAGCTCGCCGAGGTCCGCTTCGAGCTTCTTCTGCCGGTTCTCGACATCGGAGTCCCGACGGTTCTCGACCTGCTGGCGTTCGACGGAGACCTGCGCCTCGAGGGAGGGCAGATCACGCGTACGGCGCTCGTCGTCGACCCACGTGATCATGTAGGCGGCGAAGTAGATGACCTTCTCGAGGTCCTTCGGGGCGAGGTCGAGCAGGTAGCCCAGCCGCGACGGAACGCCCTTGAAGTACCAGATGTGGGTCACGGGAGCGGCCAGCTCGATGTGGCCCATCCGCTCACGACGCACCTTGGCGCGAGTTACCTCGACGCCGCAGCGCTCGCAGATGATGCCCTTGAAGCGGACACGCTTGTACTTACCGCAGTAGCACTCCCAGTCCCGGGTAGGGCCGAAGATCTTCTCGCAGAAGAGCCCGTCCTTTTCCGGCTTGAGGGTGCGGTAGTTGATGGTCTCCGGCTTCTTCACTTCGCCGTGCGACCAGGTACGAATGTCGTCCGCGGTGGCAAGGCCGATCCGCAGCTCGTCGAAGAAGTTGACGTCGAGCACTTGTCGTCAATCCCGCCTTCGGGTTTTACCCGACTAGTGACACTGCCGGGGTCGAGTGTCAAACATGGTCTGAACAGTCCGTGGGGTCACTCCGGGGCCGTGTTACCGACGCCCGGAGCGGCCGGGAAGCCGCGAGTGCGACTTCCCGGCCGGCCCGTCAGACCTCTTCGACGCTGCTCGGCTCACGCCGGGACAGGTCGATTCCGAGCTCTTCCGCGGCACGGAAGACGTCCTCGTCCGTGTCGCGCATCTCGATGGACATACCGTCCGAGGACAGCACCTCCACGTTGAGACACAGCGACTGCATTTCCTTGATGAGCACCTTGAAGGACTCGGGAATGCCGGGTTCGGGGATGTTCTCGCCCTTGACGATGGCCTCGTAGACCTTCACGCGGCCGAGCACGTCGTCGGACTTGATCGTCAGCAGCTCCTGGAGGGCGTAGGCGGCACCGTATGCCTCAAGGGCCCACACCTCCATTTCGCCGAATCGCTGGCCACCGAACTGCGCCTTACCACCCAGCGGCTGCTGCGTGATCATGGAGTACGGACCGGTGGAGCGGGCGTGGAGCTTGTCGTCCACCAGGTGGTGGAGCTTCAGGATGTACATGTAGCCGACCGAGATCGGGTCCGGGAACGGCTCGCCGGAGCGGCCGTCGAACATCCGGGCCTTACCCGAGGGCAGCACCATCCGGTCGCCGTCGCGGTTCGGGATCGTGGCCTCGAAGAGGCCGGTGATCTCGTCCTCGCGCGCACCGTCGAACACCGGGGTGGCGACGTTGGAGCCGGCCGGCACCTTGTCGGCGCCGATGGACTCCAGCCGGCGGGCCCACTCGGTGCTGATCCCGGAGGTGTCCCAACCCTGCTGGGCGAGCCAGCCGAGGTGGATCTCCAGGACCTGTCCCGGGTTCATTCGGGACGGGACACCCAGCGGGTTGAGGATGATGTCGACCGGGGTGCCGTCCTCCAGGAACGGCATGTCCTCGACCGGCAGGATCTTCGAGATGACGCCCTTGTTGCCGTGACGGCCGGCAAGCTTGTCACCGTTGTTGATCTTGCGCTTCTGCGCGACGTAGACGCGGACCAGCTGGTTCACGCCCGGCGGCAGCTCGTCGCCCTCTTCGCGGTCGAAGACGCGGACGCCGATGACCTTGCCGGTCTCGCCGTGCGGCACCTTCAGCGAGGTGTCGCGCACTTCGCGCGCCTTCTCGCCGAAGATCGCGCGGAGCAGGCGCTCCTCCGGGGTCAGCTCGGTCTCGCCCTTGGGCGTGACCTTTCCGACCAGGATGTCGCCGGCGACGACGTCGGCACCGATGCGGATGATCCCGCGCTCGTCGAGGTCCGCGAGGACCTCCTCGGAGACGTTCGGGATGTCCCGGGTGATCTCCTCGGGGCCGAGCTTGGTGTCACGGGCGTCGACCTCGTGCTCCTCGATGTGGATCGAGGAGAGGACGTCGTCCTGGACCAGCCGCTGGCTGAGGATGATCGCGTCTTCGTAGTTGTGGCCCTCCCACGGCATGAATGCCACGAGGAGGTTCTTGCCGAGGGCCATCTCGCCCTCGTCGGTGGAGGGGCCGTCGGCCAGGACCTGGTTGGCGACGACGCGAGCGCCCTCGTCGACGACGACCTTCTGGTTGAAGGACGTGCCCTGGTTCGAGCGGCTGAACTTCGCCACGCGGTACGTGGTGTAGGTGCCGTCGTCGTTGGCGACCGTGACGTAGTCCGCGGATACCTCCTGGACCACACCGTCCTTCTCGGCCTTGATGACGTCACCGGCGTCGACCGCGCAGCGGTACTCCATGCCGGTGCCGACCAGCGGGGCCTCGCTCTTGATGAGCGGCACCGCCTGGCGCATCATGTTCGAGCCCATGAGCGCGCGGTTGGCGTCGTCGTGCTCGAGGAACGGGATCATCGCGGTCGCGACCGACACCATCTGGCGCGGCGAGACGTCCATGTAGTCGACGTCGGCGCCGGGGATGTAGTCGATCTCGCCGCCACGGCGGCGGACCAGGACACGGGCCTCTTCGAAGTGGTTGTCGTCCGTCAGCGGCGCGTTGGCCTGCGCGATGACGAAGCGGTCCTCCTCGTCGGCCGTCAGGTAGTCGACGTCATCGGTGACGATGCCCTCGACGACCTTGCGGTACGGGGTCTCCACGAAGCCGAAGGCGTTGACCCGGCCGTAGGAGGCGAGCGAGCCGATCAGGCCGATGTTCGGGCCTTCGGGGGTCTCGATCGGACACATGCGGCCGTAGTGCGACGGGTGAACGTCACGGACCTCGAAGCCGGCGCGCTCACGGGACAGACCACCCGGGCCCAGCGCGGACAGACGGCGCTTGTGGGTCAGGCCCGACAGCGGGTTCGTCTGGTCCATGAACTGGGACAGCTGGCTGGTGCCGAAGAACTCCTTGATGGAGGCGACGACCGGCCGGATGTTGATCAGGGTCTGCGGCGTGATCGCCTCGACGTCCTGGGTGGTCATCCGCTCGCGGACGACGCGCTCCATACGAGCCAGGCCGGTACGGACCTGGTTCTGGATGAGCTCGCCGACGTTGCGCAGACGACGGTTGCCGAAGTGGTCGATGTCGTCGGTCTCGACGACGATGTTGCGGCCGTCCTCGCCCACGGTCTCGGTCTCACCGGCGTGCAGCTTGACCAGGTACTTGATGGTCGCGAGAACGTCGGCCGTGGTCAGCACGCCGGCGTCGAGCGGCTTGTCGCTGCCGAGCTTCTTGTTCACCTTGTAGCGGCCGACCTTCGCGAGGTCGTAGCGCTTCGGGTTGAAGTAGAGGTTCTCGAGCAGCGTCTGCGCGGCCTCGCGGGTCGGCGGTTCGCCCGGACGCAGCTTGCGGTAGATGTCGAGCAGCGCGTCGTCCTGGCCCTGGGTGTGGTCCTTCTCCAGGGTGGCGCGCATCGACTCGTACTCGCCGAACTCCTCGAGGATCTGCTCGGTCGTCCAACCGAGGGCCTTGAGGAGCACGGTGACCGACTGCTTGCGCTTGCGGTCGATGCGGACACCGACCATGTCGCGCTTGTCGATCTCGAGCTCGAGCCAGGCACCGCGGGACGGGATGACCTTCGCCGAGAAGATGTCCTTGTCGGACGTCTTGTCGATCGAGGAGTCGAAGTAGACGCCGGGCGAGCGGACCAGCTGCGACACGACGACACGCTCGGTGCCGTTGATGCAGAAGGTGCCCTTGTTGGTCATGAGCGGGAAGTCGCCCATGAAGACCGTCTGCGACTTGATCTCGCCGGTCTCGTTGTTGGTGAACTCGGCGGTGACGAAGAGCGGAGCGCCGTACGTGAAGTCGCGCTCCTTGCACTCGTCGATCGAGTTCTTCGGAGGCTCAAAACGGTGGTCGCGGAAGGTGAGCGACATCGACCCGGAGAAGTCTTCGATCGGAGAGATCTCCTCGAAGATCTCTTCCAGACCCGACTTCCTGGGGACGTCCTGGCCACTTTCCAGAGCCGCCTCGACACGAGCCTTCCACGCGGCGTTGCCGAGCAGCCAGTCAAAGCTCTCGGTCTGCAGCGCGAGGAGGTTCGGTACCTCGAGGGGTTCCTTGATCTTCGCAAAAGAGATGCGCAGCGGTGAGGTGCTGGCACCGTTGTTCGTATTGGCAGTCGAGGCGTTGCGCGAGGCGGCCAAGAGGGGGTCCTTCCGAGGGCTCGGACTCACTACGCGCATACCGGTGTCCGCCCCCGAGCACACGGGGATGTCCACAGAGGGGACATCTCTTCATTCCGTGCTCAGGCTTGGGGCTGTCCCTGGTGACGGGCCAGGCTACAGCTAACAGGCAGCGCAAAGGGTCAGTGTAGCCACTCGGCACACTGATGTCCAGGCAGAGATTCGGAGTACCGAATCATTGCCCCCTCGCCACTGTTGTCGACCCGGTCTCGGCACCGGATCTGTGCTTGACGCTAGGCATTCCCGCATCGCGCTCGATCCATGCCTCGGACCCCGGATCGAACTTACGACGCGTCCTGAGAATTGCGCGCCGCGTGCGGTTCGTCAAGGCCTCAGCCCCCCGGAGATCCGTACGGCGCCCCCCGCTCGACGGGGACGATCACCATACCCCCGAGCGACTGGAAGGCCCCTGGAGGACCCCGGGAACGACCGAGGGCGGCCACCCTTACGGGTGGCCGCCCTGCGGCTGTTCAGCCCCTACTGGAGGGGCCGGGAACTACTTGACCTCGACGGACGCGCCAGCGGCCTTGAGGGACTCGGCAGCCTTCTCGGCGGCCTCCTTGGCGACCTTCTCGAGGACCGGCTTCGGAGCGCCGTCGACGAGGTCCTTGGCCTCCTTCAGACCCAGCGAGGTGAGCTCACGCACAACCTTGATGACCTGGATCTTCTTCTCGCCGGCGCCGGTGAGGACGACGTCGAACTCGTCCTGCTCCTCGGGAGCCTCAGCGGCAGCGGCGGCGGGGCCCGCGACGGCGACCGGGGCGGCAGCCTTGACGTCGAACTTCTCTTCGAACGCCTTGACGAACTCGGAGAGCTCGATGAGGGTCAGGGTCTCGAACTGCGCGAGCAGCTCTTCCTGGGACAGCTTCGCCATGATGGCGTCCTTCCACTATTCGGCAGGTGCCGGGTGTACATGAAGGCGGGCGTGAGGCGCCCGCTGCGACCAGAGGCGGAGGGTTACTCCGCCACCTCGGCCTCGGCGGGAGCCGGCGTACCGGCACCGCCCTGCTCGACCTTGGCGCGAAGCGCGTCCGCGGTGCGGACGAACTCCGTGAGCGGGGCCTGGAAAGTCGCCGCGGCCTTGGCCATCGACGCCTTGATGCCACCGGCCACCTTGGCGAGCAGAACCTCGCGGGACTCGAGGTCCGCGAGCTTCTTGATCTCATCTGCGGACAGCGCCTTACCGTCAAGGACACCGCCCTTGATGATGAGGTTGGGGTTGTCCTTGGCGAAGTCACGCAGACTCTTCGCCGACTCCACCGGGTCACCGGTGACGAAGGCAACCGCCGTCGGACCTGCGAACAGGTCGTCCAGCGTGCTGATCCCGGCCTCGTTGGCCGCGATCTTGGTCAGCGTGTTCTTCACCACGGCGTACTGGGCGTTCTCACCGAGCGAACGGCGCAGCGTCTTGAGCTGCGCCACGGTGAGACCGCGGTACTCGGTCAGCATTGCGGCATTGGAGCTGCGGAACTTGTCCGTCAGCTCGGCAACCGCAGCAGCCTTATCGGGCCTCGCCATGAGTCTCGGCCTCCTTCCGGGTGATTCGGACCGCACGGAAGGGGCTGGGCAACACGAACGCCCCGGCGCAGGCGCACGGGGCGTTACTCAACCAGAATGAATTCCAGGAGTTCTTCCACAGCAACCTGAGCGGGACGTCCGCAGCTAGCGGATCCTTCGGCCGCCGCGCTCCTCAACGAGGGCACAGCAGCGACCAGCGGTCTTTGGCTTCTTCGATAGCGTACGCGAACGGGTCGCGATCCGGCAAATCGCCTCAACGGGCTGCTCAGCGCCCCTCCAGGGGCCGGGAGAGCCGACAGGCCGGGCCCCACTCCCCAGAGGGAGCGGGGCCCCCGGCCCGAGTCGCGTACGCGGCGTCGTCGTCAGGATCAGACGGCGGCCGGGTCCTCCTCGACGAGGAGGTTGCGGGTGCGGTTCTGGTCCACCAGGATGCCCGGGCCCATCGTGGTGCTGATGGCGGCCTTCCGGATGTACCGGCCCTTGGCGGCCGACGGCTTCAGACGGAGGATCTCGTCCAGGGCCGCGCCGTAGTTCTCGACCAGCTGCGCGTCATCGAACGACACCTTGCCGATGATGAAGTGCAGGTTCGAGTGCTTGTCGACGCGGAACTCGATCTTGCCGCCCTTGATCTCGGTCACGGCCTTGGCCACGTCCGGGGTCACGGTGCCGGTCTTCGGGTTCGGCATCAGGCCACGGGGACCGAGCACGCGGCCGAGGCGGCCGACCTTGCCCATGAGGTCCGGGGTGGCGACGACGGCGTCGAAGTCCAGGCGGCCCTTGGCCACCTCTTCGATGAGTTCGTCGGAGCCGACGATGTCGGCGCCCGCGGCTTCCGCGGCCGCTGCACGGTCACCGGTCGCGAAGACCAGGACCCGGGCGGTCTTGCCGGTGCCGTGCGGAAGGTTGACGGTGCCGCGGACCATCTGGTCGGCCTTGCGCGGGTCGACACCCAGACGCATGGCGACCTCGACGGTCGAGTCGAACTTCGTCGCTGCGGTGTCCTTGGCGAGACGGACGGCCTCGAGCGGGGCGTAGAGCTTCTCCCGGTCGATCTTCGCGTCCGCAGCGCGGAGAGTCTTGCTGCGCTTCACTGCTGCTCCTCAATGGTGAGTGGAGTCGTGGTGCGGACCGCGCGCGGTCCTTCCACAGACGTGCTTCGGGGTGGGTGTCAGCCCTCGACCGTGATGCCCATGGAACGGGCGGTGCCGGCGATGATCTTCGACGCGGCGTCCAGGTCGTTGGCGTTCAGGTCCGGCATCTTGAGGGTGGCGATGTCACGCACCTGGGCGGCGGTGAGCTTCGCGACCTTCTTGGTGTGGGGCTCGCCGGAGCCCTTCTCCACACCCGCGGCCTTGAGGATCAGCTTCGCGGCCGGCGGAGTCTTGGTGATGAAGGTGAAGGAGCGGTCGTCGTAGACCGTGATCTCCACCGGCACGACCATGCCACGCTGCGACTCGGTCGCGGCGTTGTAGGCCTTGCAGAACTCCATGATGTTGACGCCGTGCTGGCCCAGTGCGGGGCCGACGGGCGGGGCGGGGTTGGCCGCGCCCGCGTTGATCTGGAGCTTGATAAGCCCCGTGATCTTCTTCTTCTTGGGAGGCATTGCTCTCTCCGGGTCCTAGTGAGAGTTGTTTCGCCTGCTAACAGGCATACCGCACCACGATAACGGGTATCGGGGCCCGGCCTGAAACCAAACAGGTCAGACCAGCTGAAAAAGCCGGTCTGACCTGGTCGGACGTGTAAAAAACTCAGTTCTTCTGGATCTGGTCGAAGCTGAGCTCGACCGGAGTCTCGCGGCCGAAGATCTCGACGAGGCCCTTGATCTTCTTCGAATCCGGGTTGATCTCGTTGATCGTCGCCTGCAGCGTCGCGAACGGGCCGTCGGTGACGGTGACCGAGTCGCCGACCTCGAAGTCCAGCACCTGGACCTCGATCTTGCGGGCCGGACCCGTGCCGTCCGCGGCGGCGGCGGCCTCGGCGGCCGCCTCGACCTCGGGAGCGAGCATCTTGAGGATCTCGTCCAGCGTCAGCGGGTACGGGTCGTACGCGTTGCCCACGAAGCCCGTGACGCCGGGCGTGTTGCGGACGACGCCCCACGACTCGTTCGTCAGGTCCATCCGGACGAGGACGTAGCCGGGAAGCTTGTTCTGCTTCACCGTCTTGCGCTCGCCGTTCTTGATCTGGGCTACTTCTTCCTGCGGCACTTCTGCCTGGTAGATGTAGTCCTCGACGTTGAGCGAGACGGCGCGCTGCTCCAGGTTGGACTTCACGCGGTTCTCGTAGCCGGCGTACGTGTGGATGACGTACCACTCGCCCGGCAGGGTGCGGAGTTCCTCGCGGAAGGCGGCGACGGGGTCGACCGGCTCGGGCTCCTCGGCGGGCTCGGCGTCGGCGGCGTCGTCCTCGGCCAGCTCGGCGTCGGCCTCGGCGAGTACGGCGTCGGCCTCTTCGTCGACGGGGGCGTCTGCTTCGGGCTCGCCCTCGGCGTCCTCGGCGACCGCGTCATCGGTCTCGTCGATGGCGTGGACGGCGGCCTGCTCGGCGGCTTCGCCCGCGGCTTCATCGGCAGCTTCGGCCTGGTCGATGTCGCCGTCGGCTGCCTCGACGATGTCGAGCGCAGTGTCGTCGCCCTCGACGGACTCGTCGGCGTCGTACACGTTCGGGTCAGACACGGTGACTGCTTCTTCCTGACTTCAAGGGGTGGAACATGCGGAAAGGCGCCCGGGGGGCGTCTCCCGCAGGATCATCCGAAGACGTACGAGACGAGCTTCGCGAAGCCAAAGTCAATCACGGACACCAGCCCGATGACGACGACAACGAAGACAATTACGACGCTCGTGTACGTCGTGAGGTCTCCACGCGAAGGCCAGACGACCTTGCGGAGCTCGGCGACGATCTGCCGGTAGAAGAGGCCGAGACGGGCCAGGGGGCCCTTCTTGCCGCGCTTACCGCCACGGCGGGCCTTCTTGTCCTGGGATGCGTCAGGCTCAGGGACCTCGATGGAGTCCGTGATTTCAGTCACTCGTCTTCACCTGACTCCGGGTCGTGGCCATACCGCGCCCGTCGCGCGGTACGGCGAGTGCAATTACCTGCCCGCATCCTGGTGAGGACGCGTGTAGCAGGGCCGGAGGGACTTGAACCCCCAACCGCTGGTTTTGGAGACCAGTGCTCTACCAATTGAGCTACGACCCTTTGAAGACGCCCCTCAACGTACCGCAGTTCGCGAGAGGGCCATCGACGGATGAGTGTACGTGTTCACAGGCCGGGCGTCGAACGCCTCCGCCGCGGCCCCGCCGTCCACTGCGCGAACACCGGGGTGTCCACTCCGCAAACCGCGGTGCCGGGCCGGTACGCCGTCTGGGAGCATGCAGTCATGACCGCTGCCACTCCCCCCGAACAGTCCCCCTCCGACCGTCGGGTGTCGGCCCGCGTCGGGTCGATCTCCGAGTCCGCGACACTCGCCGTGGACGCCAAGGCGAAGGCCCTCAAGGCCGCCGGGCGTCCGGTCATCGGCTTCGGTGCCGGCGAGCCGGACTTCCCGACCCCCGACTACATCGTCGAGGCCGCGGTGGAGGCGTGCCGCAACCCCAAGTTCCACCGCTACACCCCGGCCGGCGGGCTGCCGGAGCTCAAGGCCGCCATCGCCGCCAAGACGCTGCGCGACTCGGGCTACGAGGTCGACGCCTCCCAGGTGCTGGTCACCAACGGCGGCAAGCAGGCCATCTACGAGGCCTTCGCCGCGATCCTCGACCCGGGCGACGAGGTCATCGTCCCGGCGCCGTACTGGACCACGTACCCGGAGTCGATCCGGCTCGCGGGCGGCGTGCCCGTCGACGTCGTCGCGGACGAGACGACCGGCTACCGGGTCTCGGTCGAGCAGCTGGAGGCGGCCCGTACCGCGCGCACCAAGGTCGTCCTCTTCGTCTCGCCGTCCAACCCGACGGGCGCCGTCTACAACGAGGCCGACGCCGAGGCGATCGGCCGCTGGGCCGTCGAGCACGGCCTGTGGGTGCTCACCGACGAGATCTACGAGCACCTCGTGTACGGCGACGCGGCGTTCACCTCGCTGCCGGCGATCCTCCCCGAGCTGCGCGACAAGTGCATCGTCGTCAACGGCGTCGCCAAGACGTACGCCATGACCGGCTGGCGCGTCGGGTGGATGATCGCCCCCAAGGACGTCATCAAGGCCGCGACGAACCTGCAGTCGCACGCCACCTCCAACGTCAGCAACGTCGCCCAGGCGGCCGCGCTGGCCGCGGTCTCCGGGAACCTGGACGCGGTCGCCGAGATGCGCACCGCCTTCGACCGGCGGCGGCAGACCATCGTGCGGATGCTGAACGAGATCGACGGTGTGGTGTGCCCCACTCCCGAGGGCGCGTTCTACGTCTACCCGTCGGTGAAGCAGCTGCTCGGCAAGGAGATCCGCGGCAAGCGCCCGCAGACCTCGGTCGAGCTGGCGGCCCTCGTCCTGGACGAGGTCGAGGTCGCCGTCGTTCCGGGTGAGGCCTTCGGTACCCCCGGCTACCTGCGGCTTTCCTACGCCCTGGGCGACGAGGACCTCGTCGAGGGCGTCTCCCGGATCCAGAAGCTGTTCGGCGAGGCCCGCGACTGACCGCTCTCCGATCGCTCTCCTGAGACGGGCCCCCGGCTGCTGCCGGGGGCCCGTTCCCGCGTTCGGGCAAGCCCCCGTTCGGTGAAAGCGGTACCGGACAGCGTCACCCGTACGGCAGGATCTTGGGATGGCACGTGATGTCCGTCTGCTCCCCAAGGCCCATCTCCATCTGCACTTCACCGGCTCCATGCGGTCCGAGACCCTGCTGGAGCTCGCGGATCTGCACGGTGTGCACCTCCCCGACGCGCTCACCTCGGGCGAGCCGCCGAAGCTACGGGCCACCGACGAGCGGGGCTGGTTCCGCTTCCAGCGGCTCTACGACAGCGCGCGCTCATGCCTGCGCACCGCCGAGGACATCCAGCGGCTGGTCCGCGAGGCCGCCGAGGAGGACGCCCGGGACGGCTCCGGATGGCTGGAGATCCAGGTCGACCCGACGTCGTACGCGCCCCGGCTCGGCGGCCTCATCCCGACCATGGAGGTCATCCTGGACGCGGTGCACACCGCCTCCAGGGACACCGGCGTCGGCATGGCCGTCATCGTCGCCGCCAACCGCATGAAGCACCCGCTCGACGCCCGCACCCTGGCCCGGCTCGCGGTGCGCTACGCCGACCGGGGCGTCGTCGGCTTCGGCCTGTCCAACGACGAGCGCCGCGGGTTCGCCCGCGACTTCGACCGCGCCTTCGCCATCGCCCGCGACGGCGGCCTCCTCGCGGCGCCGCACGGCGGTGAGCTCGCCGGGCCCAGCAGCGTCCGCGACTGCCTGGACGACCTGCACGCCGGCCGTGTGGGGCACGGCGTCCGGGCCGCGGAGGACCCGCGGCTGCTGAGGAAGCTCGCAGAGCGGCAGATCACCTGCGAGGTCTGCCCGGCGTCCAATGTCGCGCTGGGCGTCTACGAGAAGCCGGAGGACGTGCCGCTGCGCACGCTCTTCGACGCGGGCGTACCGATGGCGCTGGGCGCCGACGACCCGCTGCTCTTCGGCTCCCGCCTCGCCGCGCAGTACGACATCGCCCGTGACGCGCACGCCTTCACCGACGAGGAGCTGGCGGAGCTGGCCCGGCAGTCGGTACGCGGCTCGGCGGCCCCCGCGGACGTGCGGGATCGGCTGCTGGCCGGCATCGAGGACTGGCTGGCTCTGCCGGCCTGACCGCTGCTCCGGCGCTCGGGCCGCCGCAGTACAGTCGGCCGCCGTTGGAGCCGTGGGAGCTCCGGGGGTACGGGGGCGGGGATGGCCGAGGACGAAAAGCGGGTCACCTGGGCGGAGTTGTTCTTCGACCTGGTGTTCGTGTTCGCGATCACGCAGGTGAGCGCGCTGCTGCACGAGGACCACTCGTGGGCGGGGGTCGGCCGGGCGCTCATCGCGTTCGTGCCGCCCTACTGGGCGTGGGTGGGGATGTCCCTGCACGCCAACCGGCAGGACGTCGACAATCCGGTGGACCGGATCGGGATCTTCGCCGTCGGACTCAGCGCCCTGTTCATGGGGCTGGCGCTGCCGCTGGCGTACGACGGGCGCGGGGTGCTCTACGGGGCCTCGTACTGGGCCGCCCGGGTGGTGCTCCACCTGCTGGTGCTGCGCTGGCAGGACGTACGGTTCAGCGCCTTCGCCGTCGGTGCCTGCCTGACCGGCCCGATGCTGCTGGCGGGCGGCTTCCTCGACGGCCCGGCCCGCACCGCGCTGTGGGGGTCGGCGGCGCTGATCGACCTGTCGATGCCGTTCCTGCTGCGCCACCGGCTCTCCCGGGTGCGGTTCCACGCCGGACACCTGCCGGAGCGCTTCGGACTGTTCCTGATCATCGCGCTCGGCGAGTCGATCGTGGCGATCGGCGCCCCGGCGTCCGCCGCCGCGCACCTGGACGCGGCCGAGCTCACCGCCGTCGCCGCGGCCTTCGCCCTGGCGGCCGGCCTGTGGTGGGTGTACTTCGCGTTCGCGGCGAGCGCCATCCAGCACGCGCTGGCCACCTCCGACCGGCAGGTCGACACCATCCGCGAGGTGCTGTCCTACGCCCACCTCGGCTTCCTCGGCGGGGTGATCGCGGTGGCGGTCGGCATGCACGACGCGGTCGCGCACCCGGCGGCCCGGCTCGGAACGGGAGTGGCCGGGCTGCTCTTCGGGGGCTGCGCACTCTTCCTGGCCGTCTTCGGCTACACCCGGTGGCGGATGTTCCGCCTGTGGTCGACGACCCGGCTGGCGGCCTCCGCCGTCGTCCTCGCCCTGCTCCCCCACTCGCGGCGAGACTGCCCGCGGTGGGGGCGCTGGGGCTGCTCGCGCTGCTCATAGCCACGCTGAACACCGTCGAGTGGGAGCGGGTGCGGCGGGCCGGCTCCCTGTAGCGATGGTCTTTCCGACGGCACCGCCCGGTCTCACAGGCGGGCGCCGACCATCACCGGTTCGTTGACGAGCGTGACGCCGAAGGCGGACCGCACTCCGTCGCGGACCTCGCGGGCGAGGGCCAGTAGATCGTCCGTCTTCGCCTGACCCCGGTTGGTCAGCGCCAGGGTGTGCTTGCCGGAGATGCGGGCCGGGCCGTCCCCGTACCCCTTGGCGAAGCCTGCGCGGTCGATCAGCCAGGCCGCCGACGTCTTCCGCAGCCCGTCGCCCGCCGGGTAGGCGGGCGGTTCGGTGTCGGCGCCGAGCCGGTCGTGCACTCGGCTGACGAACGCCGCGAACTCCTGTTCCGTCAGGATCGGGTTGGTGAAGAACGAACCCGCTGACCAGGTGTCGTGGTCGGCCGGGTCCAGCACCATCCCCTTGCCGGCGCGCAGCTCCAGCACCGTCTTCCTGGCGGTGGCCACCGGAACCCGGTCCCCCGCCTCCACGCCCAGGGCGCGGGCCACCTCCGCGTACTTCACCGGCGCCGACAGACCGCCCGCGTCCTCGAGACCGAACCGCACCCGCAGCACGACGTACCGCTCGGGGTCGGCCTTGAAGCGGCTGTCGCGGTAGGCGAAGCCGCAGTCGGCGGCGGCGATGGTCACCGTCTCGTCCTCGCGCCGGTCGTAGGCGACGACCTCGGTGACCGTCGCCGACACGTCCTGCCCGTACGCCCCGACGTTCTGGATCGGCGTCGCCCCCGCGGATCCGGGGATGCCCGCCAGGCACTCGACGCCGGCCAGGCCCGCCTCGACGGTCCTGGCCACCGCGTCGCTCCACACCTCGCCGGCCGCCAGTTCCAGCGCGGTGCCGTCGAGGGTGAAGCCGGTGGTGGCGATGCGCAGCGCGGTGCCGTCGAATCCGGCGTCGCCGATGACGAGGTTGCTGCCGCCGCCGATCACCAGGAGCGGCGTGCCGGCGCGGTCGGCCTCGCGGACCGCCTCGACGACCTCCGCGTCGGTGGTGGCCGTCACGAGGCGGGCGGCGGGGCCGCCGAGCCGGAAGGTCGTCAGGGGGGCGAGGGGGGTGTCGTGGGTAACGTGCACGCCGTCCACCCTACGGGGACGCCGAGGGGGGACCGGCGGACCGGTCCCCCCTCGGCGTACGTCCGTCGCCGGTCAGGCGACCGGCTCCAGGATCCGCTGCGGCTCGGCGTCGGCCGCGGCCGTCGCCTTGCGCCGCCTCGGGATGAGCACCGCGGCGACCGCCGCGGCGCCGACGGCGACCGCGCCGACCCACAGTGCGGGCACCAGGCCGTCGACGTAGCGGGTGGCGGACTCGTAGCCGCCCTGGGAGGAGAAGACGGAGGCGAGGATCGCGACGCCGAGGGCGCCGCCGAGCTCACGGAACGCGTTGTTGGCGCCGGAGGCTATGCCCTGTTCCTCGGGACGCACGCTGGACATCACGACGTTGGCGGTGGGCCCGAAGTACATCGCCATCCCGATGCCGCTGACGATCAGCGCGGGCAGCTGGGCCGAGTAGGAGACGTCCGTCGTGACGACGAGGGCGAAGAGCGCGAGGCCCACGGCCTGGAGCGCCAGCCCGGCGGCGATGATCGGGCGGCCGCCGATGCGGTCGGAGAGGATGCCCGCGATGGGCGAGACGATCATCGGCATGGCCGTCCAGGGGAGCATCCGGACGCCGGCTTCCATGGGCGAGTAGCCGGACACGTTCTGCAGGAACTGGCTGAGCAGGAAGATCGAGCCGAACATACCCAGGAACATCAGCAGGCTGGCCGCGTTCACCGCGCTGAAGGCGCGGTTGCGGAAGAGCCGCATCGGCAGGATGGGGTGCGCGGCACGGTTCTCGTAGGCGACGAAGGCCACGATGAGCGCGGCGCCGGCGATCATCCCGGTCAGGACGGAGGGGCTGGTCCAGCCGTCGGCGTTGCCACGGATGAGGGCGTAGACGATACCGAAGAGACCGGCGCTGGCGAGCGCGGTGCCGGGGACGTCGAGGCGGGAGTTCGGGCCATGGCTCTCGTTCAGGCGGAGCCGGGCGAGGGGCAGCAGGAGCAGTCCGATCGGCACGTTCAGCCAGAAGATCCACTGCCAGGAGAAGTGCTCGGTGAGGGTGCCGCCGATGAGCGGCCCCGTGGCCACCGCGAGACCGTTGACCGCGCTCCAGATGCCGAACGCCATGCCGCGGCGCTCCGGAGCGACGGTGGCGGAGAGCAGGGTGAGGGTCAGCGGCATCATGATCGCGGCGCCGACGCCCTGGGCGGCGCGCGCGGCGATCAGCTCGCCCATGCCGGGGGCGAGCGCGGCGGCGGCGGAGGCCGCGGTGAACAGGCCGAGGCCGACGGTGAAGAGCCTGCGGCGGCCGAACCGGTCGCCGAGCGCCGCGCCGAACATCAGGAGGACCGCGAACGTGAGGGTGTAGGCGCTCACCGTCCATTCGAGGTCCTCGAGCGCTCCGCCGAGGTCCTTGCGGATGGAGGGCAGTGCGGTGGTGACGACGAGGTTGTCCAGGCTCGCCATGAACCCGGCGAGGCTGGTGATGATCAGGGCCCACACGGCGGTGCCGCGTCGGACGCCCGTCTCCTGTCCTGTCTCCTGCTGCTGGTGCTCCTGCATGACCCCTCCCGGGGATTAGTTATCAGTCACTAATTTCTGCGGATACACGAATGCGTGCCGATCCTCTATCGAGCCCGGCCCCAGGGCCGTTCCGGTGCGTCAGGTCCGGTGCGTCAGGTTTGGCGCGTCACGTTCGGTACGTCACGTTCGGTACGTCACGTTTGGTACGTCAGGTCCGGTACGTCAGGCGGTCGGCTCTTCGAACGGGAAGCCCAGCCAGCAGCGGTCGTCCGAGGGGATCCCCAGCGACACCAGCGTGTTGATCAGCATCCCGGTCGAGAAGAACTTGTTCATCCACTCGTCGTCGAGACCGGTGCGGGCGCGCACCATGTCCCACATCGCGAGCCATCGGCCGCGGACCAGCTCGGCCACCTCGCCGTCACCCGACGCCGCGGCGGCGACGTAGACCTGCATCTGCAGGAGAAGGACATCGCGGTCCTCCTCGATCATCTCGCCGTAGGACTGCCCCATGGCCGCCAGCGCGGCCTCCCCCTCCAGGCCCTCCGCGGCCTGCTCGAAGGTGGCGAGGGTACGGTCGAAACAGCGGTTCGCGGCCGCCTTGAAGAGGTCCACCTTGGTGGGGAACAGTCGGAACAGATACGGCTGCGAGACCCCGACGCGGCGGGCGATCGCTTCCGTGGACGTCCCGAAGTAGCCACCTTTGGCGAACTCGGTCACCGCGGCACGGATGACGCTCTCGCGCCGGTCCTCCGCACTCATCCGCATGCTCGTCTTCGCCATGTCCTTAAGGTAGTGACTACTAACTAACTTCGTCAAGCAGTGGGGAAGGACTTCCGGAGAAGTCCTTCCCCCACCGTTCAGCGGGCTCTGTGCAACACAGGTCGCGCTCAGCGGGCCGCGCTCAGCATGTGCGCCCTCAGGCCAGCCGGACCACGGCGCGGGACAGGCCCAGCACCTTCTGGCCGGCCGAGGTGGCCACCAGGTCCACCCGGACCGTGCGCGCCTCGTCGTCCAGCTTGGCGGCGACCTTGGCCGAGACCTCGATCACCGCGCCCTTGTCGTCGTCCGGGACGACGACGGGCTTCGTGAACCGCACGCCGTACTCGGCGACCGCGCCCGGGTCGCCGACCCAGTCGGTGACCACGCGGATCGCGGAGGCCATCGTGAACATGCCGTGCGCGATGACGTCGGGCAGCCCGACCTCCTTCGCGAACCGCTCGTTCCAGTGGATCGGGTTGAAGTCACCGGACGCACCCGCGTAGCGCACGAGCGTGGCGCGACTCACAGGAAACGTCTGCGCCGGAAGCTCGGTGCCGACCTCGACCTCGTCGTAGGAGACCTTCGCCGTCATCCCGGTCACACCCCTTCCTGGGCGCGGGCCACGAGCATCGTGTACGCCGTCACCACGTGCTCGCCGTTCTCGTCGTGCACCTCGCCGCGGACCGACAGGACGTCGTTCCCCGCGAGGGACTTGATCGAGTCGATGTGCGAGACGACGGTGAGCCGGTCCCCCGCGCGCACCGGGCGCGAGTGGACGAAGCGCTGGTCACCGTGGACAACCCGGCTGTAGTCCAGGCCCAACTCGGGGTCCTGGACGACCATGCCGGCGGCCTTGAACGTGATCGAGAACGCGAACGTCGGCGGCGCGATCACATCCGGATGCCCGAGCGCCCTGGCGGCGTCGGGATCGGTGTACGCGGGATTGAGATCGCCCACCGCCTCGGCGAACTCGCGGATCTTCTCCCGGCCCACCTCATAGGGGGCGGTGGGCGGATAGCTCCGCCCGACGAAGGACTGGTCCAGTGCCATCGGTACCTCCGGCTACGGGATGCTGATCAGGACGGTGGCCATCGGAATGGTGGACATCGCGATGGTCATCATGATGCCGGTCGCCGTGTTGACGCTGGCGTTCGGGGTGACGTTCGAGTTGATCATGCCGCTTCCGGCGAAAGGGCGGCGCAACGCCACGAGGCCGCCCCCAAGAATGGGGACGGCCTCGCAGTGTATTACGGCCTGTTGTCAGCGCGTTTCGCGGTGCGCGGTGTGCGCGTTGCAGCGCGGGCAGTGCTTCTTCATCTCAAGACGGTCCGGGTCGTTACGCCGGTTCTTCTTGGTGATGTAGTTCCGCTCCTTGCACTCCACGCAGGCCAGCGTGATCTTCGGGCGGACGTCGGTGGCGGCCACGTGAGTGCTCCTTGACGAACGGATGGGTATATGAACACAACGAGAGTAGCCGATTGAAGGTCTAAACCCACAATCGACTACGACTACGCAGGGTAGCGGTGACCGGACTTGAACCGGTGACACAGCGATTATGAGCCGCTTGCTCTACCAACTGAGCTACACCGCTGCGATGAACTGACCCCCACCAAGCGGTGGGTGGTCGATCCATCAGAGCCCCAATGCGGAATCGAACCGCAGACCTTCTCCTTACCATGGAGACGCTCTACCGACTGAGCTATTGGGGCGAGCGAGGAAGACATTACACGGTCCGCAGCCGAAGGTGAAATCCATATCTCACGACACACTTCGGGCGCTTCCGTAGCCCGTTCGGACCCCGTCGGGAGCCCGTTCCGGGGCCCTCCAGGAGCCCGTTCCGGGGCCCGGTGAGCCGACGTTCCGAGGTCCCGCGAGCCGACGTTCCGCAGCCCTCCACACGGACGGCGACACCTCGTGAGCACCCCTCGGCACACCCCCGATCGACCACGCCAGTACGACTATTGACCTCCTCCCGGACCCTGCGTGAGCTGCCCCATAGGCTCGTTCCGTCCCTGCGTGATCTTGCCTCCCGCCCGAGAGCCGCAGTACCGGAGGAGCGCGATGACCGAGAACCAGCGCGGCACCGCCGCCGAGACCACCACGCTGCTGCTGTGCGGTGCCCATCTCACCGACGGCCGCACGGTCGACGTGCGGCTGAGCGGGGCCCGTATCGAGGCCGTCGGCACCGCGGGCAGCCTCACCGCCGCCACCGAGCTCAAAGACTCCGACGGGGCCCGCATCGACCTGCGCGGCTACCTCCTGCTCCCCGCGCCCGCCGAACCGCACGCACACCTCGACGCCGCGCTCACGGCCGACGCGAGCGTCGCCTCGGGGCCGCCCTCGTACGAGCCCGAGGACGTGCAACGGCGCGTCACCGAGGCCGCGCTGCTCCAACTCGGGCACGGCGCCACGGCCGTCCGCACCCACGTCAGGATCGGTGACATCCAGGGCCTCGGCACCCTCGCCGCCGTGCTCCAGGCCCGCCGCGCGCTGCGCGGGCTCGTCGATCTGCACGCCGTCGCCGTCCCGCGGCTGCTCACCGGCGTGGCCGGCGCGGACGGGCTCGCCGCGCTGCGCGACGCGCTCAAGATGGGCGCCGGCGTCGTCGGCGGCTGCCCGGACCTCGACCCTGACCCGAGCGGCTACGCCGAGGCCGTCCTCGCCGTCGCGGCCGAGTTCGGCCTCCCCGTGGACCTGCACACGCAAGGCGACGATCCGGCCCGGCTGGCCCGGCTCACCGCCATGGCCGGCGGACTGCGCCCCGGCGTCGTCATCGGCCCCTGCAACGGCCTCGCCCGCCTCCCGCAGGCTGCCGCCACCCGTGCCGCGAGCCAGCTCTCCGCGGCCGGCGTCAGCGTCGTCTGCCTGCCGCAGGGCGGCTGCGGAGCGCTGGAGTCCTCCCGGCGCGGCGCCTCGGGCCTGCTCACCCCGGTGCGCGAACTGCGCGCGGCCGGCGTGCGCGTGGCGGCGGGCAGCGGGTCGCTGCGCGACCTGGCCAACCCCGTGGGACGCGGCGACCCCCTGGAGGCCGCCTTCCTCCTCACCTCCTACGGCGAATGCGGTGCGGCGGACGCCTACGACGCGGTCAGCGGCCAGGCGCGGGCGGTCCTGGGGCTGCCCGAGGTCCGGGTGGAGGCGGGCTTTCCCGCCGAACTGCTCGCCGTGCGCGGGGAGCGCATCGAAGGAGTGCTCTCCCTCGCCTACAGCCGCATCGTCATCCACCGCGGCCGGGTGGTCTCCCGCACCAGCGCCGTCCGCGAGTACTGCGACTCGGCGACCACCGCCGCCCTCGACCTGCCCCGCCAGTCGCGCAGCGACGACGGGCTGGCCTGAAGCCCCCTGACGGCGTGTCCGCCACTGTGTCCCCTCCGGGCGACCGGCCGGGAAGTCACCCGATGGTGATCCGTTCGCGCCGGTCCCGCGCGCGAGATGCCCAGCGGGCGTAGCGTCGCCACCATGCGCATTGTGATCGCAGGTGGACATGGACAGATCGCGTTGCGGCTGGAGCGACTGCTCGCCGCGCGCGGAGACGACGTGGCGGGCATCATCCGCAAACCCGAGCAGGCTGACGACCTGCGGGCCGCGGGCGCCGAGCCGATCGTCTGCGACCTGGAGTCGGCCTCCGTCGACGACGTCGCGGCGGCCCTGCGCGGCGCGGACGCGGCCGTCTTCGCGGCGGGCGCGGGGCCGGGCAGCGGCCCGGAGCGCAAGAACTCCGTCGACCACGCCGCGGCCGTGCTCTTCGCGGACGCGGCCGAGCGGGCCGGGTGCCGTCGCTACGTCATCGTCTCGTCGATGGGAGCGGGAGCCGACCCGGCCCCCGGCACCGACCCCGTCTTCGCCGAGTACCTGCGCGCCAAGACGGCGGCCGACGCCGATGTGAGTGCCCGCCAGGGCCTCGACTGGACGATCCTGCGCCCCGGGGCCCTCACCGACGACCCCGGCACCGGCCGCGTCCGGCTGGCGGCGAAGACCGGTCGGGGCCCCATCCCCCGCGACGACGTGGCAGCCGTCCTCGCCGAACTCCTGGACACCCCGTCCACGGCCGGCCTCACCCTGGAAGCCGTCACCGGACCCACCCCGATCCCCGTCGCGGTGAAGGACATCGCCGGCAACTGACCCCCGGGCGTTGTCGGACCCCACCGCTAGCGTGACGCCGTTCACGGATCTTCTGGGAGGGAACGGCGTCATGGGTGCCAGCGGATGGAACTACGTCACCGCGTACGACGGGGACGTCAAGGCGGCGGTAGTCGCCTTGAAGGCCAGGGTGTTCGAGGAGGAGTACGGCGACGGCGACAGCTACGGGAGCCTGGCGGAGCTGTATGAGGACGAGGAGTTCATGGGAACGGAGGGCACGCACACGGTGCTCGACATCCCCAGGACCGTTCTCACCGCCGACGCCGACCAGGACGGCGCCCTGCGCCCCCTGGCAGCGGACCGCGTCACCCACCACTTCGGCACGGACCTCCCGACGGTCCAGCGGTACGCGGAGCTCGTCGCCGCCGCCAACGACGCGATGAGCCACCAGGCCTACGAGCAGAGCCTGCTCGGCGAGTGCGAAGAGCGCTGGACGGGCTGCTATGTCGTCCTCCACACCGAGGGCGTGCCCACCCACCTGGGTGTCTTCGGCGTCTCGGGCGACTGAGGCGGCCGGCCGGCTCACCGGTCTGGGTGGACAGCTAAGCACCACCCCAGCGCATGCGGACGCGGTGCTGTGAACAGGCCGTGCGTCACATGCGAGCCCCACGGAGCGGTCACGCGAGAACAACGCAAAAAAACGGCCCCTGATCCGCGTTTCCGCAGATCAGGGGCCGTTCCAATACCGTGGCGGCGCCAGGGTTCGAACCTGGGTAGGCTGAGCCGGCAGATTTACAGTCTGCTCCCTTTGGCCACTCGGGCACACCGCCAGGGAAGCCGCCGCAGCTCACTTTTGATCGTGGTCTGTGGCAACGACGTAAACGATACCCGATGCGCGGGGGTGGTTCGCCACCTCATTGATCGGTGTCCGGGGCGGGTGCGGTGGCTAGGCTGGGAGGGCGGTCCGGGGACGGGTCGCGGTACTGACGGATCACAGCCAAGGAGCCAACTGAAGATGGCCGACTCCAGTTTCGACATCGTCTCGAAGGTCGAGCGGCAGGAGGTCGACAACGCCCTCAACCAGGCCGCGAAGGAAATCTCGCAGCGCTACGACTTCAAGAACGTCGGGGCCTCGATCGACTGGTCGGGCGAGAAGATCCTGATGCAGGCGAACTCGGAGGAGCGCGTCAAGGCGATTCTCGACGTTTTCGAGACCAAGCTGGTCAAGCGCGGGATCTCGCTCAAGTCGCTGGACGCCGGTGAGCCGCAGCTCTCCGGCAAGGAGTACAAGATCTTCGCCTCGATCGAGGAGGGGATTTCGCAGGACAACGCCAAGAAGGTCGCGAAGATCATCCGCGATGAGGGCCCGAAGGGCATCAAGGCGCAGGTCCAGGGCGACGAGCTGCGGGTCAGCTCGAAGAGCCGGGACGATCTGCAGGCCGTACAGGCGCTGCTGAAGGGCAAGGACTTCGACTTCGCGCTGCAGTACGTGAACTACCGCTGACCCGTCGGGGGAAGCGGTGGGGTGGATGAGGGCGGCAATTGGGGAAATCCCCAGTTGCCGCCCTCACCGCGTTCGGGGGCGTTCCCGGACGGCGCGCGGGGAGGCGCCCAGTTCCCGGCGGCAGGCCTTGTTGAAGGCCTGGAGGTCCGCGATACCGACCGAGGCGGCGACGGCCGCGATGGAGAGCGTGGACTCGACCAGCAGGTGCCGGGCCCGTTCCAGGCGGCGGCGCCGGATGTGGGCGACGACGGTGTCCCCGGTCGCGGCGCGGAAGAGCCGCGTGAGGTGGTTGTGCGAGACGCCGGCCGCGCGGGCGATGCCGGGGACGGTCAGCGGGTCGGCGAGGTGCGACTCGATGTGCGCGATGGCGGCGGCCACGGCGGGGTGCGGGCCGTCGGACGCGGGCGGGGCCGTGAGGTGGGCCACGCGCCACAGGACGGCCCATATCTCGGCCGCCGTCCGCGCGGGCGGGGCCGGGCTGGGCGGCCACGGCCTGCAGCATCAGCGCGGAGAGCATGGGTAGTTGCGCGCCCGCGTCCTGGACGACGGGGACGCTGAGGGGCTCGCCCGCGTCCGCGATGCGCAGATGGGCGTAGAGGTGTTCTGAGCGGCCCCGGTAGCGGTACCTGACGGTCGCGCCGGGCGGTACGAGGCTGACGCGGCCGGGCCGGATGGCGTGCGGGGTGCCGTCGACGGTGAGGTCCGCCGTGTACCGGTAGAGGTGCAGCTGCCACAGGTCGGGGAGCCGGAAGACGTCGGTGTGGCCGGCGGGGCCGTGGACGCCGACCCCGAGGTTCACCACCCGGGGCGGCTCGTCGAGGTGGAGGGCGACGGCGTCCATGGTGAAAACGTACCAGTAGTGGGGAATGCTACCCACGCGCCGACTGGGTTCTTCTCCCTACCGTTGGCGCATGGAAACCAGCACGGAAACCAGCACGGAAACCAGTCACCTGTTGAGCTCCCCTCAGATGGCGCACTTCGTGGCGCACGGCTCGCTGCGCATGGACGCTGTGGTGCCCGAGGAGATGAACGCGCGGGCCATGGACGTCCTGTCCGCCGGGGTACCGGACGTGCCGTACGGGACACCGCTTGCGGAGGCGTACGAGCGGGGGTCGTTCGCCCGCGACCTCGTCGAACTTCCGGCGGTGGCGGGCGCGTTGCGCAGCCTCGTGGGCCCCGGGCCGACCGTCGACCATCACGCGGTGCACATCCGGCAGCCCCGGGACGGGCACGCGCAGCCGCTGCACGCCGACGCGATCATCGACGTACGGCCCGACGCGTTCGACGTGCAGCTCATGTACTACCCGCAGGCGGTGACGCTGGAGATGGGCGGCACGCTGAGCGTGCCGGGCAGCCATCTGCGGCGCACGAACGAGAGCGACACCGGCCGCTACCAGAACCTGCGCGGGCAGACGCGGCTGGTGTGCCCGGCCGGGACCGTGGTCTTCCTGCACCACGGCATCTGGCACGGCGGACGGCGCAACGACAGTGACGTCGCGCGCTACATGTTCAAGATCCGGTTCAACCCGACGGTGCGGCAGCTGCGGCTGTGGGACACCGGCGACCTCGCCGACCCGGCGGTCGCCGCCGAGCTCGGCACGCACTTCCCCTGGTACGAAGCGGCCGCCGCGCGGCTGGAGTTCCACAACCGGATCAAGCTGTGGCGGGCGCTGACCGGCGACAACGCGTACGACATGGACCACTGGATGACGCGGGTCGCCAACCGGCCGCGGCGCGTCGTCCCCCAGCACGTGAAGAACGGAGCATGAGCGAGATGAGCACACTGCGGCAGCGGGTCCTCGTGCTGTACCTGGCCACCTCGGCGCTGGACTCCCGGGTGGTGGGGTGGTCCGCCTACGACGGGACCGGGGCCACGTCGCCGACCACCGGGGACAGCGACGAGCCGCCGTACGAGACGGGGGTGGCCGCGCTGTGCGACGGCTGGCGGCTGATCCAGGCGGCGCAGCTGATCCCGCCGTATCCCGGGCACGAGTACGACACGTCGTTCCTGCAGCACGAGTTCCTCTTCGAGCGGCTCGTCGACGCCGCGGGTTAGCCCGTCACGCGGTGTCCGTCACGCGGTTCGTCACGCGGTGTCCGACGCGGTTCGTCACGCGCTGAGCCGCCGCCCGGTGCGGCTCAGCGCGTCGCGAACGGCCGGTCCGTCGGGACGATCTCCCGGCCCAGCGGGAGCAGCGAGAGCGGGATCATCTTGAAGTTCGCGATGCCGAACGGGATGCCGATAATCGTCAGGCACAGGGCGATCCCGGTCACGATGTGGCCCAGCGCCAGCCACCAGCCGGCGAACACGATCCAGACGATGTTGCCGAGGAGCGAGCCCGCTCCCGCGTCGCGGCGCTCCACGGTGGTGCGGCCGAAGGGCCACAGGGCGTAGTTGGCGATGCGGAAGGACGCCACGCCCCACGGGAACGTGATGATCAGGATGCAGCAGATCACGCCCGCGACGGCGTAGGCGAGCGCCATCCAGACGCCGCAGAGCACCAGCCAGATGATGTTCAGGATCGTCTTCATGGGCGGTGTCCTGCCATCTGTTCGAGGCGCGCGATGCGCTCGGCCATCGGGGGGTGGGTGGAGAACAGTTTCGACGTGGTGCCGGGCCGGAACGGGTTCGCGATCATCATATGGCTGGCGGTCTCGAGGCGCGGCTCAGGCGGCAGCGGCAGCTGCTTGGTGCCCGCGTCCAGCTTGCGCAGCGCGCTGGCCAGGGCGAGCGGGTCGCCGGTGAGGCGGGCGCCGGAGGCGTCGGCCTCGTACTCGCGGGAGCGGCTGACGGCGAGCTGGATGACGGAGGCGGCCAGCGGGCCGAGGATCATCAGCAGCAGCATGCCGAGGATGCCGGGGCCGTCGTCGTCGTTGGACCGGCCGACCGGGATCAGCCAGGCGAAGTTGACGAGGAACATGACGACGGAGGCGAGCGCGCCGGCGACGGACGAGATGAGGATGTCGCGGTTGTAGACATGGCTCAGCTCGTGGCCGATCACGCCGCGCAGCTCGCGCTCGTCCAGGATCCGCAGGATTCCGTCGGTGCAGCAGACCGCCGCATTGCGCGGATTGCGTCCGGTGGCGAAGGCGTTGGGCGCTTCGGTGGGCGAGATGTACAGCCGCGGCATGGGCTGTCGCGCGGCGGTGGAGAGCTCGCGGACCATGCGGTAGAGCGCGGGCGCCTCGAACTCGCTGACGGGCCGGGCGCGCATCGCGCGTAGAGCCAGCTTGTCGCTGTTCCAGTACGCGTAGGCGTTCGTGCCGATCGCGATGACGAGCGCGACAATGAGCCCCGTACGGCCGAAGAAACTGCCGATGACGAGGATGAGTGCGGACAGGCCGCCGAGGAGTACGGCGGTCTTCAGCCCATTGTGCCGGCGGTGCACGGTGCGCCCTCCAAGGTGTGCGGCAGGGGAACCTTCTCCCCTCTTAGGAGAACCTCCTGTACTGGTCAACGCCACCGGAGGACCGCTGGTTCCCTTGTGCACAAGCCCCGGGCGGGGTCAGAGCAGCGCCCCCGAGGCGTAGCGCAGGACCAGCTGGGGGACGCCGGAGAGCACGACGCCGAGGATCGCGGTGAGGGCGATCGCCGCGATGAGCGGGGCGGGCGTCCGGGTGGCGGGGGCCGCCCTCGGCCCCGTCTCCGACCCCGGCTCCGCCGCCGGTTCCGGCTTCGCGAACAGGATCGCGGTCCAGCGCAGGTAGTAGACGAGCGCGATGACCACGTTGACGGCCATGACGACGGCCAGCCAGGCCGGTCCCGTGCCGACGATCGACGAGAAGACGGCGACCTTGGCGAAGAGCCCGATGACGCCGGGCGGCAGCCCGGCCAGGCAGAGCAGGAAGAACGCCAGCGCGAGAGCCGTCAGCGGGCGGCGGGCGTACAGCCCCCGGTAGTCGGTCAGGCGGTTGGCGGGGGCCGTTCCGGCGACCACGGCGGCCACGGCGAAGGCACCGAGGTTCACGGCCGCGTACATCAGGGCGTACGCGACGGTGGTGCCGATCTGGTGCTCCGGGTCGTCGGAGTACGCGGCGGCCGCGATCGGCACCAGCAGGTAGCCCGCCTGGCCGATGGAGGACCAGGCCAGCAGCCGCACCGCGCTGTGCGCGTACCCGGCCCGCTGGCGCAGGGCGGCCACGTTGCCGACCGTCATCGTCAGGGCGGCCAGTACGGCGACGACCGGGCCCCAGACGTCGGCGTACGGTTCGAACGCGATCACGGTGACGAGGATGAGGCCGGAGAATCCGGCGGCCTTCCCGACGACGGACAGGTACGCGGCGATCGGCAGCGGCGCGCCCACGTAGGTGTCGGGGACCCAGAAGTGGAAGGGCGCGGCGGCGAGCTTGAAGGCGAAGCCCACGAGGGTGAGGATCGCGCCGACCTTCGCGAGCGTCGCGAGCTGCGGCTGTACGTCGCCCAGGCCGTCCGCGATGGACGCCAGATGGAGGGTGCCGGTGGCGGCGTACACGAAGCTGACGCCGAGCAGCGTGACGGCGGTCGCCGCCACGGAGGAGAGGAAGAACTTGAGCGCGGCCTCGGAGGACAGCCGGTCGCCGCGTTTGATGCCGACGAGCGCGAAGGCGGGCAGCGTCGTGACCTCGAGGGCGACGACCAGGGTCGCGAGATCCCGGGAGGCGGGCAGCAGGGCTGCTCCGGCGGCCGAGGACAGCAGCAGGAACCAGTACTCGCCGGCCGGGTACTTCTCCATGTCGTGCAGGGAGAGCAGCGCCGTCAGCAGCGCGCCGCCGATGACGAGGAGCTGGACGACGACCGTGAAGTGGTCGGCCACGTAGGAGCACTCACCGGCGTCGACGGTGAGGCAGAACGTTCTGCGGTGGCCGGCCCGCAGCGGGCCGAGGGCGAGCGCGGCCAGGGTGAGGCCGACGACGGCGACCCAGCCCAGCAGCGCTTTCCGCTCCTTGGGAAGGAACAGGTCGGCGACCAGGATGACGAGCGCGACGGCCGCGGGGATCGCCGCAGGGGCGATGGCGACCCAGTCCACGGACTGCACGAGGGAGGTGACGGGGTCGGCGGCGAGACTGTCCGCCGCGTGGGTGCCGGTCGCGGGGAAGGCAATGACGGGGATGCTCATCAGCTGCCTCCGAGGAGCGAGCGCACGGCCGGGTCGGTGAGGCCGAGGAGGGCCGCGGGCCAGAGGCCGGCGAGGACGGTGAGGGCGGCGAGCGGGGTCCAGGCGGCGAACTCGTAGCCGTGGACGTCGGACAGGACCGGCTGGCCGGACTCGGCGGTGCTCTTGTCCCCCATGCAGACGCGGCGCACGACGGTCAGCAGGTACGCGGCGGTGAGCAGCGTGCCGAACGCGGCGACCGCCGTGAACACCAGGTAGGTGGGGCGGCTGAGCCCGTCGGCGGGTTTGAAGGCGCCGAACATGGCGAGCATCTCGCCCCAGAAGCCGGCCAGCCCCGGCAGGCCGAGCGAGGCGACGGCGGCGAAGGCCAGCAGCCCGCCGAGGCGGGGCGCCCTGCCGTACAGGGCCGCGCCGTTCTCCCCGGTGAGGCGGTCGAGGTCGCTCGTCCCGTAGCGGTCCTTGATGGCGCCCACCAGGAAGAAGAGCAGGCCGGTGATGAGGCCGTGGGCGACGTTGGCGAAGAGCGCGCCGTTCACGCCGGTCGGGGTGAGGGACGCGATGCCGAGCAGCACGAAGCCCATGTGGCCGACGGAGGAGTAGGCGATGAGGCGCTTGAGGTCGCCGCCCGCTCCCTTGCGGGCCAGTGCGAGGCAGGCGAGGGACCCGTAGACGATGCCGACGACGGCGAACGCGGCCAGGTAGGGCGCGAAGGTGTGCATGCCGCCCGGGGCGGCGGGCAGCGCGATGCGGACGAACCCGTAGGTGCCCATCTTGAGCATGACTCCGGCCAGCAGCACGGAGCCGACGGTGGGGGCGGCGGTATGGGCGTCCGGGAGCCAGCTGTGGAGCGGCCACATCGGAGCCTTGATCGCGAAGCCGATGCCGATGGCGAGGACCGCGAGCAACTGCGTGGTGTGACCGAGCGATGACCCGTTGTCAGTGGCGAGTGCCACCATGTCGAATGTGCCCGCTTTCACCCCGATGAGCAGCAGGCCCAGCAGCATGATCACGGAACCGAGGAGGGTGTAGACGATGAAGCGCAGCGAGGCGGCCTCGCGGCCGGCGCCGCCCCAGCGGGCGATGAGGAAGTACATCGGGATGAGGACGGTCTCGAAGGCCAGGAAGAAGAGCATCAGGTCCAGCACGGCGAAGGTGCTGAGCGTGCCCGCCTCGAGGAGCAGGAGGAGACCGACGAAGGCCTTGGGAGAAGGGCCGGCGGGCAACTTGAAGTAGCTGTAGAGCGCGCAGAGGAAGGTCAGCAGCGCGGTCAGGACGAGCAGGGGGAGCGAGATGCCGTCGACGCCGAGATGGATGTGGATGTTGAGGGCGGGGATCCAGCTGAGGTCGGTGGTGGCCTGCATCGTCGCCGGGTGGTCGTGGTCGAAGCCGGCCGCGAGGACGATCGCGAGGATCAGTACGGCGCCGGTGACCGTGACGCCGTGGCGGAGCACGGCCTGGTCCGGGTCGCGCCCCTTGAGGCCGGGCGGCGGCGGGAGCAGGGCTCCCACGGCGCCGAGCAGGGGCAGGACGACGATGCCTGCGAGCACGTACTGGAGGGCGGTGTCGTTCACGGCTCACGCTCCGACGGCGACGAGGACGGCGAGTACGACGGCACCGGCCAGCAGCGCGCTGAGATAGGTCTGGACATTTCCGGTCTGGGCGCGCCGGACGGCCGCGCCGAGCAGGCGCGGCACCGCGCCCGCTCCCCGTACGTACGTCTCGACGACCTCGCGGTCGAGGAAGCGGACGAGGGTGGCGGCGGCCAGCACCGGTCGGACGAAGAGCGCCGTGTAGACGGCGTCGAGGTGGAAGCCGCGCGCGGCGTGGCGGTGCAGGCGGCCGAGGAGCAGCCTGCCCGGGTCGGCCGGGTCGTCGGACGCGGCGATGTCGCCGTAGACGGCGGTGTGGGCGGCGATGGCCGTCGCCTCCGCCTCGGCCGGCTCCGCGTCCGCGTCGGCCCCGATCGCGCCGATCGGGGCGGCGGACCGGCGGGCGGCACCGGCCGTCCAGGCGCCGTAGGTGACGAGGACGCCGACGAGGGCCAGGCCGATGCCGAGGACGGAGGTGAGGAGGGTCGGTTTCAGCTCGTTGCCGTCGAGCCACTGCGGGAGGTCGAAGACCGTCGGAACGAGGGAGACCATGCCGAACGCGACGCTGGGGACGGCGAGCACCCACAGGACGGCGTTCATGATCACGGGCTCGCGCCCGTGGTCGGCGGCTCGGGGGCCGCGGCCGCGGAAGGCGAGCAGGAAGAGCCGGGTGGCATAGCCGGCGGTGAGCACGGCGGTGATCAGACCGGCGGCCAGCACCGTCCAGCCGACCGCCGACGGCACGCCGTCGGCGTGGCCGCCGGAGGCGTGCTCGGCGGCGCGCAGCACCGATTCCTTGGAGAAGAAACCGGAGAAGGGGGGCAGGGCGGCGAGCGCCGCCAGGGCGATGCCCATGGTCCACATGGCGTCAGGGGCGCGCTTGCCGAGGTCGCCCATGCGGGACATCGCCGACAGCGAGTTGGTGCCGGCGGCGTGGATGACCACGCCCGCGCCGAGGAAGAGCAGCGCCTTGAAGGCGCCGTGGGACAGGAGGTGGAAGACGGCGGCGCTGCGGTCGCCTACGGCGAGCGCGCCGGCCATGTAGCCGAGCTGACCGATGGTCGAGTAGGCCAGCACCCGCTTGATGTCGTCCTGGGCGAGGGCCGCGAGACCCGAGCCGATCATGGTGACGGCGGCCATCACCGCCAGGACCGTGAGCGCGGCCGCGCTGGCGGTGAAGACGGGCAGCAGCCGGGCGACGAGGTAGATGCCGGCCGCGACCATGGTCGCGGCATGGATCAGCGCGGAGACCGGCGTCGGGCCGGCCATCGCGTCGGGCAGCCAGGTGTGCAGCGGGAACTGGGCGGACTTGCCCGCGACTCCGGCCAGAAGCAGCAGGGCGATGAGCGTCGGGTGCTGCAGCTGGCCGTGGGTGGCGGCGGTGAGGATCCCGTTGATGCGGAAGGTGCCCGCGTCGGTGGCGAGGGCGAAGACGCCGATGATGAAGGGGACGTCGCCGAGCTTGGTGACGAGGAACGCCTTCATGGACGCGGCGCGGGCGACCTCGGTCTCCCAGTAGTGGCCGACCAGGAAGTACGAGCAGATGCCCATGATCTCCCAGCCCACCAGCAGCACCATGAGGTCGCCGGAGTAGACGACCAGGAACATGGCGGCGGTGAAGAGGGAGACCAGGGCGGCGTAGGAGGGGTAACGGGGATCGTCACGCAGGTACGCCGTCGAGTAGAGCTGGACGCAGGTCGCGACGAGGCCGACGAGGACCGCGATCAGGACGGCGAAGCCGTCCAGGTGCAGGGCGAGGTCGATGGGGACCGAGCCGGTCGGGGTGAGCCGGGTCGCCGCGTCGGTGGGCGCGCCGCTGCCCTGCCGCACGGCGACGATCGCGGCCAGCGCGAAGGCCGCGGCGGTCGGCAGCACGGCGAGCGGCCGGACGAATCCGGGGGCGCGCCGGCCCAGCAGCAGTCCGGCGGCGGCGCCGAGGAACGGCAGCAGCGGGACCAGCGCGGCAAGGGTCGTGAGGGTCACGCGGTGGCCTCTGCCTTCTCGTCTGCCGCCGCGTCCGGCGTGCCGGCCGGGCCGGGTCCGGCGGGTCCGGTCTCGGCGAGGTCGGTGAGCTTGTCGACGTCGGAACTGCCGCGGTTGCGGTAGACGAGCAGCACGATCGCCAGGCCGATGCCGATCTCGGCGGCGGCGATGGTGATCGTGAAGAGCGTCAGCGCCTGGCCGGCGTGCAGGGTGTCGCGGAGCCAGACGTCGAACGCGACGAGGTTGAGGTTCACCGCGTTCAGCATCAGCTCGACGGACATCAGGACGAGGATCGCGTTGCGGCGGGCCAGCACCCCGTACAGCCCGATGGAGAAGAGGAGGACCGCGAGCACAGCGGGATAAGCGAGGTGCATCAGCTCTCCTTGTCCGGGCTGTACTGGTTCTGGTTCTGGCTCCGGCTCTGGCTCTGGGTCCGGCCCTGGCTCTGGGTCCGGCCCTGGTCCTGCTCTGGGGTCTCGTCGCGGTCCTGGTTCTTGCGCGACAGCACGATGGCACCGACCAGAGCGGCGAGCAGCAGCACCGAGAGCGCCTCGAACGGCAGCACCCAGTGCTGGAAGAGGGTCTGCCCGGTGACCTTCGTGGAACCCTGGACCGGCCCGTCCAGATTGATCCACGTGGTGCGGAAGGCGTCGACCACCACCCAGACCAGGGTGATCGCCGAGGCGGCCGCCACGATGACGGCCACCCAGCGGTTGTCGGAATCCGCGTCCGGCGAGCGGCCGATGGGAGCGCGGGTCAGCATCAGCCCGAACAGGATCAGGACGACGACGGAACCGACGTAGATCAGCACCTGCACCCACGCGATGAACTCCGCCGTCAGCAGCAGGTACTCGACGGCGATCCCGCCGAGCGCGACCACCAGCCACAGCGCGGCGTGCACCAGCTGCTTGGTGATGACGGAGACCAGGGCGGCGCCGAGGGTGGCGATCCCGACGAGAACGAAGGCGATCTCGACCCCGGTCGGGGAGAGGAACCCGGAAGGGGCCGCGGCGGCGGCTGCGAGGCTCATGCGCTGCTCTCCGGGGGTGACTGCTCGGCCTGCTGCGCGGCGATGAGCTTGTCCGCCGCCTTGCGGGCGGCGGCGATCTCCTTGGGCTCCTCGGCGCCGGGGTCCAGCGCGGGCGGGGCCGGCACCGTCCACATCCAGTCGCGGAGCTTGTCGCGCTCATGGGTCAGTTCGAGGATGTCGGTCTCGGCGTACTCGAACTCCGGCGTCCAGAAGAGCGCGTCGAAGGGACACACCTCGATGCAGATCCCGCAGTACATGCAGAGCGAGAAGTCGATGGCGAAGCGGTCCAGCACGTTGCGGCTGCGCTCGCGCCCGCCGGGCGTGGCGGCGGGAGTCGTCTCCTTGTGGGAGTCGATGTAGATGCACCAGTCGGGGCATTCGCGCGCGCACAGCATGCAGACCGTGCAGTTCTCCTCGAACAGCGCGATGACGCCGCGGCTGCGCGGCGGCAGGTCGGGCTGCACGTCGGGGTACTGCGCGGTGACGGAACGGCGCGTCATCGCCTTGAGGGTGACGGCGAGGCCCTTGGCCAGGCCGTGCCCGGGAAATCGAGAGGTGCTCCCGGAGGGAGGCGTGGGAGGGGCGGGGGTGGGAGACGGGCGGGCCACTAGGAGATCACCACCTTGACGACGCCGGTGAGCGCGATCTGCGCCAAGGCGAGCGGAATGAGGACAGTCCAGGCGAGTTTCTGCAGCTGGTCCTCGCGCAGGCGCGGGTAGGTGACCCGGAGCCAGATGACGACGAAGGCGAGCACCGCGGTCTTGAGCAGCGTCCACACCCAGCCGACGCTGTCGGCCCACGGACCGTGCCAGCCGCCGAGGAACAGCACGGTGGTGAGCCCGCACAGGACGACGATGCCGGCGTACTCCGCGAGCAGGAAGAGCGCGAAGCGCAGGCCCGTGTACTCGGTGTACGCGCCGAAGATGATCTCCGAGTCGGCGACCGGCATGTCGAACGGTGGACGCTGCAGTTCGGCCAGCCCCGCGATGAAGAAGACGAGCGCGCCGACGATCTGCCACGGCGTCCACCACCACTGGTACGCGTCGACGATCCCGGGCAGCGAGAGCGTGCCCGCCGCCATCGCGACGGAGGCCGCGGCCAGCAGCATCGGCAGTTCGTAGGCCATCAGCTGGGCGGCGGTACGCAACCCGCCGAGCAGCGAGAACTTGTTGGCCGACGCCCAGCCGGCCATCAGCGACCCCAGGACCCCGACGCCCATCACCGCGAGCACGAAGAACAGGCCCGCGTCGACGGCCTGTCCCACGAAGCCGTTCGGGCCGACCGGGATGGCGATCAGCACCAGGAGGTACGGCAGCAGCGCGACCGCGGGCGCCAACTGGAAGATCCGCCGGTCGGCGTCGGCCGGGACGATGTCCTCCTTCTGCGCGAACTTCACCCCGTCGGCGACCAACTGGGCCCACCCGTGGAAGCCGCCCGCGTACATCGGCCCGAGACGGCCCTGCATGTGGGCCATCACCTTGTGCTCGGCCTGCCCGATGATCAGCGGAAAAGTAAGGAAGACGACGAGAACGGCGACGAGCCGCAGCGCGACATCGAGGATGTCGTTCACCGGGTCTGGCCTCCCTCGGGGTCGGGGTTCTCGGGGTTCTTCGGGGCGGGTTCCGCGGGTTCAGCCGGTTCCGCGGGTTCAGCCGGTTCAGCGGGTTCAGCCGGTTCAGCCGGTTCCGCGGGTTCAGCGGGTTCCGCGGGTTCAGCGGGTTCAGCCGGTTCCGCGGGTTCAGCCGGTTCCGTCGCTGCCACGGGAGGCGCGGGTTCCGTGGGTTCAACCGGTTCAGCGGGTTCAGCCGGTTCCGCGGGTTCAGCAGGTTCCGTGGGTTCAGCCGGTTCCGTCGCTGCCACGGGAGGCGCGGGTTCCGTGGGTTCAACCGGTTCAGCGGGTTCCGTCGCTGCCACGGGAGGCGCGGGTTCCGTGGGTTCAACCGGTCCAGCGGGTTCCGTCGCTTCCGCGGGAGGCGCGGGTTCCGCGGGCGCCCGCTCCACCGCCGGGGCGCCCGTTGCTTCTGGCTGCTGCCAGGGAGCGTCGGGCCGGCCGGTTGTCGGGCGGGCGCGGCGGGCGGGGCGCTCGGCGGCCGCCCCGGCACCCGCGGCCGCCCCGGCACCCGCACCGCGCGCAGCGCCCGCGGCACCCGCCGGGCGGGGGGTGCGGGCCGCACGGACCGGGGCCGGGGGGAGTTGGCCCTTGAGGGGGCCCCATTCGTTCGGGTCCGGGACGCCCGGCGGGAGCATCGTCCGGCGCTTGGGGCCGCCGTGCTCCGACTCGCCCGGCTCCTTGGCGCCGGGCCACGCCTTGGCGACGCGGGCGGCGAGGACGAAGTCCTTGCGCAGCGGGTGGCCCTCGAACTCGTCGGGGAGCAGTAGCGGCACCAGATGCGGGTGGCCGGTGAAGTCGATGCCGAACATTTCGTGGGTCTCGCGCTCGTGCCAGCCGGCGCCCGCGAAGACGTCCGTGGCGGTGGGCAGCGCGGCGGCCGCGTGCGGGACGGTGGTGCGTACGAGCAGGCGCCGCACCCCACGGCCGTCGGCCGCGGCGCCGGGCAGCGACACGAGGTGCGCGCACACCCGGAAGCCGGCGGCGGCCTCGTCGACGGCGCTCAGCCAGTCGAAGTAGGTGCAGCCGAGCTTGTCCCTGGCGATCTCCAGCGCGGCGATCCACGACCCGACCGGAACGTCCACGGTCAGCAGGCCGAAGGCCTCCGTCGCCGTCGCCTCGGCCCCGAAGACCTCCGACGCGGCAGCCGGCAGCCACCCGACGGCCGGCTCGGCGGCGACGGGGCCCGGCTCGACGGCGTTCGGCCCAGCGCCGGCGTCCGCGCCCGGCTCCCCATCCGGTTCCGGAGTCGTCATCGCGGGTCCTCCCCCGGCGTCGGCGGCGCGGCGATCAGTTTGCTGCTCAGGGCCGCCGCACTCGGGCGGGCCGCGGAACCGGTGGCGTAGCGGTCGGCGAGCGACTCGCGGGCGATCTTCTCCTGGAGCTTGAGGATCCCCTGGAGCAGCGCCTCGGGCCGCGGCGGGCAACCGGGGACGTAGACGTCGACGGGAATGATCTGGTCGACGCCCTTGGTGACGGAGTACGAGTCCCAGTACGGGCCCCCGCAGTTGGAGCAGGCGCCGAAGGAGATGACGTACTTCGGCTCGGGCATCTGCTCGTAGAGCCGCCGGACGGCCGGGGCCATCTTGTCCGTGACGGTGCCGGAGACGATCATCAGGTCCGCCTGCCGGGGGCCGGGCGCGAACGGGATGACGCCGAGCCGGATGAAGTCGTGCCGGGCCATCGACGCGGCGATGAACTCGATCGCGCAGCACGCGAGCCCGAAGTTGAAGACCCACAGGCTGTAGCGGCGGCCCCAGTTCAGGATCACCTTCATCGGCTCCGGCGCGAGCCGGGCGAGCGTGCCCAGCCGGCGTGGCTCCGGCAGGTACTGGACCTCGCTCCCGTCCGGCCCGGAAACGTCCGGGGCATTCGCAGCGGGCACCGCAGGGGTCACGTCCATTCGAGGACGCCCTTCTTCCAGGCGTAGAGCAGGCCGACGGCCAGGAAGCCGATGAAGACGAACATCTCCACCAGCGTGGCGGCGCCGAACCCGGGTGCGGCGAAGACGGTCGCCCACGGGAACAGGAAGATCGCGTCCACCGCGAAGATCACATAAAGGAACGAGTACACGTAGTAACGGATCTGGGTGTGCGCCCAGCCCTCGCCGACGGGGTCGACCCCGCATTCGTACGTGAGCATTTTTTCCTGCGTCGGCACGACCGGCCGCAAAAGCCGCCCGGCGCCGAAGGCCACGGCCACGAAGAGCACCCCGACCACCGCGACCAGGCCGACGACCGAGTAGCCGTGGAAGTAGTCCACGTCTGTCCGCCCCTCGTTCCCTCGTAGTCCAGCTATCCCAGCGGATCTGTGGATCTTTAACTGATCTATACGGAGGGAGTCTAGGCCCTGGCTTGAGCCTGGGAAGCGGGCGTGCACTCGTCAGGGGGGTTAACCCCACCTTGTCCTGCCCCACGAACCCCATGGCGCTCCGGCCGCCCGTACCGGCAGGCTGGGACCATGAGCCCGAGTCCTGCCGTCCCGACCTCCGCCGAACCCGCCCCGCTGCCGCCACCGCGGCTCGCGTACGGCGCTGCGACCTGGAAGGAAGTCGGGTATCTGCTGCTGAATCTGCCGATCGTGATCATCGGCTTCGTGTTCGTCGTCACGATGCTGGCGATCGGCCTCGGGCTGTCGGTCACAGTGATCGGACTGCCGCTGCTCGCGGGCGGCCTCGTCGGCTGCCGGCTGCTCGGCAGGCTCGAGCGGGCGCGCGCCCGGGAGCTGCTGGGTGTGGTGATCGACGACCCCCGGCCGATGCGGCCGAGCACCTTCGGCTTCCTGCCGTGGCTGTGGGCGACGCTGAAGGACCCGGTCGCCTGGCGGCACGCGCTGTACTTCGCCATCCGGCTGCCCTGGGGCATCCTCACCTTCACCCTCACCCTCGTCTCGCTCTTCGTCGCCTGGCCCGCGCTCGGCTACATCGCGCGCGGGCTCAGCACCGTGGACCGGCTGATGGTGCGGGGGCTGCTGCAGCCCTCGGACGAGCTGGAGCGGCGGATCGCCGAGCTGGAGTCCGACCGCGGGGTCGTCGTGGACCACGCGGCGGCCGACCTGCGACGCATCGAACGCGATCTGCACGACGGGGCGCAAGCCCGGCTCGTCGCCCTGGCGATGGACCTCGGCCTGGCCAAGGAGAAGCTGCTGGAGGACCCGGAGGCGGCGGCCAAGATGGTGGGCGAGGCGCACGGTGAGGTGAAGATCGCGCTGCAGGAGCTGCGTGATCTCGCCCGCGGCATCCATCCCGCGATCCTCACCGACCGCGGCCTGAACGCCGCGCTGTCGTCGGTCGCCGCGCGCTGCACGGTGCCGGTCCAGGTCGGTGTCGACCTGACGGCCCGGCCCGCGGCGGCGATCGAGGGCATCGCCTACTTCACCGTCTCCGAGCTGCTGCAGAACATCAGCAAGCACAGCGGGGCGCGCACCGCCAGTGTCGACCTGTGGCGTTCGCAGGAGCGGCTGATGATCCAGGTCAGGGACGACGGGAACGGCGGCGCCGGTACCTCGGGCGGTACGGGGCTGGCCGGGCTCACCGAGCGCCTCGACTCCGTCGACGGCCTGCTCGTCGTGGACTCCCCCGAGGGCGGCCCGACGACCATCACCGCCGAACTCCCCTGGCGCGACCGCGAACAGGCGCCACCGCGGTCCGGGAACCCCCGCCAGGGCCCACCTCACGAGGTAGAGCCCCCTCGCGAGACAACCCCTCGCAAGGTAGAGCCCCCTCGCGAGGTAGGGATATCCCCCTCCCGAACACGCCGATCCGCACCATGGGCGGGGGAGCGCCGTTCGACCAGGCTGTATGTCATAAGGGAGCAAAAACCAGAGGACGGACGGAATCATGGCCTACGATTTTTCGCCGGCAACGCGCGAACACCGTTTCCCAGCGGTGCTGCGCGCGCCGTTCGAGGCGAGGACCTGGCGTGAGTTCGGCTACCTGTTGCTGAACCTGCCCATGGGCATCCTCGCCTTCACCTACGTGGTGACCATGCTGTCCCTGGGTGCCGGCCTCCTCATCACCTTCCTCGGCCTGCCGGTACTCGCGGCGGGTCTGGCGGGCTGCCGGGGCATCGGTGTCATCGAGCGCGCACGGGCCCGCGGGCTGCTGCGTCACGACGTGCCGGAGCCGGGTCCCGTCCGGGCCGCCAAGAAGGGCTTCATGCCGTGGCTCGGCGCCCAGCTCAAGAGCGGTGTCGCCTGGCGGCACGCCCTCTACTGCTTCCTGCACTTCCCCTGGGCGGTCTTCAGCTTCTCCATCGCGTTGACGTTCTTCTTCTACGGCTGGGGCTTCCTGACCTATCCGCTGTGGCGCTGGATCTTCCCCGCCTACCTCGGCCAGTCGGGACTGCAGCTGTACGGCGACGAGCACGGCGGCGGCTGGTACCTGCACACCGCGGGCGACATGGTGCTCGCCTCCTCCGTCGGCCTGGTCTTCGTCATCGTCACCCCCTGGGCGATCCGCGGCATGGCGCACGTCGACCGTGCGCTGGTGTCGGGGCTGCTCGGCCCGTCGAAGCTGGCGACCCGCGTCACCGAGCTGGAGTCCGACCGCGGGGTGGTCGTGGACCATGCGGCCGCCGACCTGCGGCGCATCGAACGCGATCTGCACGACGGGGCGCAGGCCCGGCTCGTCGCCCTGGCGATGGACCTCGGCCTGGCCAAGGAGAAGCTGCTGGAGGACCCGCAGGCCGCGGCGGTCATGGTGGGCGAGGCGCACGGCGAGGTGAAGATCGCGCTGCAGGAGCTGCGCGACCTGGCCCGCGGCATCCACCCCGCGATCCTCACCGACCGCGGTCTCGGCCCGGCCCTGTCGGCGGTGGCCGCGCGCTGCACGGTGCCGGTGAGCGTGACCGTGGACCTACCGGCCCGCCCGGTGCCCGCGATCGAGGGCATCGCGTACTTCACCGTCTCCGAGCTGCTGCAGAACATCAGCAAGCACAGCGGGGCGTCCAAGGCCCAGGTCGACATCTGGCGCTCCGCGGACCGGATGATGCTCTACGTCTTCGACAACGGCGTCGGCGGTGTCGACACCACGGCCGGCTCCGGGCTGGCGGGGCTGATGGAGCGGCTCGACGCCGTCGACGGGGTGCTGGCCGTCGACTCCCCGGCCGGCGGGCCGACCCGCATCACGGCCGAACTGCCCTGGCGGGTGTGAGCCGCACCCACCCCTCTGACAACCAGCGACCACCCACGCACCCGATCGCCGGACCGGCCCGAAAATCGGGTCGGTCCGGCGATTGGGTGCGGTCGGCTCCCCATCCCGGGTCCGGTTGCTGGAATGCTGGGGTGTCACATCGAACGTGGGGGGCTGGAAAACGTGGGAGACAGGGTGCGGGTCGTCATCGCCGAGGATTCGGTACTGCTTCGGGAGGGCCTGACCCGGTTGCTGACCGACCGGGGCCATGACGTCGTCGCGGGAGTGGGCGACGCGGTCGCGTTGATCAAGGTCATCAAGGAGATGGCGGACGAGGGCGAACTCCCCGACGTGGTGGTGGCGGACGTCAGGATGCCGCCCACCCATACGGACGAAGGCGTCCGGGCCGCCGTTCAGCTGCGCCGGGAGCATCCGGGGGTCGGCGTCCTGGTGCTGTCGCAGTACGTCGAGGAGCAGTACGCGACGGAACTGCTGGCGGGCAGTAGCCGCGGGGTCGGCTATCTGCTCAAGGACCGGGTGGCGGAGGTCCGCGAGTTCGTGGACGCCGTGGTCCGGGTGGCCCAGGGCGGTACGGCCCTGGACCCCGAGGTCGTGGCGCAGCTGCTGGGCCGGAGCCGGAAGCAGGACGTCCTGGCGGGGCTCACTCCGCGCGAGCGCGAGGTACTGGGCCTGATGGCCGAGGGCAGGACGAACTCCGCGGTCGCCGCCCAGCTCGTGGTGAGCGACGGCGCGGTGGAGAAGCACGTGAGCAACATCTTCCTGAAGCTCGGGCTGGCGCCGAGCGGCGGGGACCACCGCCGGGTGCTGGCCGTGCTCACCTACCTGAACTCGTAATCCTCTGACAGTGTGTCATTGGAGGTTGCGAACGCACCACGCATCACGCGGGACCCCCCACCTACGCGACCTGGCGCACCACACACCGGCAGGACGCACCACACACCGATACGGAGCAGCACGCACTGGCATTGAGTCCCACTCATGCGCGCGGTCGTAGAACTGAGATACCACACGACAGCGTCATACGAGTGAGGGCTTCGGGGGGCGATTGAACCGTGATGAAACACGGCAAACAGGAAGCTCAGCGCGACGTTCAGGATGCGCCCAAACCCCGGGAACGTGACCCTTGCCTCCGTACGATGTACGTGGGATCAACGGTCATGACCGTGTCCGTGAGCCGCCGCCTCGAAGGAGGTCCGATTCAGTGACCAGCCAGGTCAGCAGCCCAGCCCTAGGACAACCGCCGCTGCTCGGTGAGCAGCGCAGACCGGCCAAAGAGGTGCAACGGCTGGACCGGGTGATCATCCGGTTCGCCGGGGACTCGGGTGACGGTATGCAGCTCACCGGGGACCGCTTCACTTCGGAGACGGCGTCGTTCGGCAACGACCTCTCGACGTTGCCGAATTTCCCGGCCGAGATCCGGGCGCCCGCGGGGACCCTGCCGGGGGTGTCGAGTTTTCAGCTGCACTTCGCCGACCACGACATCCTCACTCCGGGTGACGCCCCTAACGTGCTCGTCGCGATGAACCCGGCCGCGCTGAAGGCGAATATCGCCGATCTGCCGCGCGGTGCGGAGGTCATCGTCAATACGGACGAGTTCACCAAGCGGGCGATGACGAAGGTCGGTTACGCGGCCAGCCCGCTGGAGGACGGGTCGCTGGAGGCGTACGCGGTCCATCCGGTGCCGCTGACGAGCTTGACGGTGGAGGCCTTGAAGGACTCGGGGCTGGCGCGCAAGGACGCGGAGCGGGCGAAGAACATGTTCGCGCTGGGCCTGCTGTCGTGGATGTACCACCGGCCGACCGAGGGCACCGAGAAGTTCCTGCGCACGAAGTTCGCGAAGAAGCCGGACATCGCCGAGGCGAACATCACGGCCTTTCGGGCGGGGTGGAACTTCGGGGAGACCACCGAGGACTTCGCGGTCTCCTATGAGATCGCCCCGGCGTCCGCCGCTTTCCGGGCGGGCACGTACCGCAACATCTCGGGGAATCTGGCGTTGTCGTACGGTCTGGTCGCCGCGAGCCGGCAGGCCGATCTGCCGCTGTACCTGGGCTCGTACCCGATCACGCCGGCCTCCGACATCCTGCATGAACTGAGCCGGCACAAGAACTTCGGTGTGCGCACGTTCCAGGCCGAGGATGAGATCGCGGCGATCGGGGCCGCTCTGGGTGCGGCGTTCGGTGGGGCGCTGGCGGTGACGACGACGTCGGGGCCGGGTGTGGCGTTGAAGTCGGAGACGATCGGGCTGGCGGTGTCGTTGGAGTTGCCGCTGCTGGTGGTGGCGATTCAGCGCGGTGGCCCGTCGACGGGCCTGCCGACCAAGACCGAGCAGGCGGACCTGCTGCAGGCGATGTACGGGCGCAACGGTGAGGCGCCGGTACCGATCGTGGCGCCGGCCACCGCCGCCGACTGCTTCGACGCCGCGATCGAGGCGGCCCGGATCGCTTTGGCCTACCGGACCCCGGTGTTTCTGCTGTCCGACGGCTACCTGGCCAACGGCAGCGAGCCGTGGCGGATCCCCGAGATCGACGAACTCCCCGACCTGCGGGTGCAGTTCGCCACCGGGCCGAACCACACGCTGGACAACGGCGACGAGGTGTTCTGGCCGTACAAGCGCGATCCGCAGACGCTGGCCCGCCCCTGGGCGGTACCCGGCACACCCGGTCTCGAACACCGCATCGGCGGCATCGAGAAGCAGGACGGCACGGGCCACATCTCCTACGACCCGGCCAACCACGACCTCATGGTCCGCACCCGCCAGGCCAAGATCGACGGGATCGACGTACCGGACCTGGAGGTCGACGACCCGAGCGTCGTCGACGGAGAGCCGCACGCCCGCACCCTCGTCATCGGCTGGGGCTCGACGTACGGCCCGATCGCCGCCGCGGTACGGCGGATCCGGGCCGGCGGCGGCCGGGTCGCGCAGGCCCATCTGCGCCACCTCAACCCGTTCCCGAGGAATCTCGGAGAGGTTCTGCGGCGTTACGACAAGGTGGTGGTCCCCGAGATGAACCTCGGACAGCTCGCCCACCTGCTGCGGGCGAAGTACCTGGTGGACGCCCGCTCGTACAACCAGGTCACCGGTCTGCCGTTCAAGGCCGAACAGCTCGCTCACGCCATCATGGAGGAGGGCGCAGATGTCTGAGGCAACCATCACCGACCACCCCACGCCGGGGCTTCCGGCGCTGTCATTGGTCCCCAAGTCCGAGACCAAGCAGTCGATGAAGGACTTCAAGACGGACCAGGAGGTGCGCTGGTGCCCGGGATGCGGTGACTACGCGGTCCTGGCCGCCGTCCAGTCCTTCATGCCCGAGTTGGGCATCGCACGCGAGAACGTGGTGTTCGTCTCGGGCATCGGCTGCTCGTCGCGCTTCCCGTACTACATGAACACCTACGGAATGCACTCCATCCACGGCCGCGCCCCGGCCATCGCCACCGGACTCGCCTCCTCCCGGCGGGACTTGAGCGTCTGGGTGGTCACCGGCGACGGGGACGCGCTCTCCATCGGGGGCAACCACCTCATCCACGCGCTGCGCCGCAACGTCAACCTCAAGATCCTGCTGTTCAACAACCGGATCTACGGCCTGACGAAAGGTCAGTACTCGCCCACCTCCGAGGTCGGCAAGATCACCAAGTCGACCCCGATGGGCTCGCTGGACGCACCGTTCAACCCCGTCTCGCTCGCCATCGGCGCCGAGGCGAGCTTCGTGGCGCGCACCATCGACTCCGACCGCAAGCACCTGCAGTCCGTGCTGCGCGAGGCCGCCGCCCACCCGGGCACCGCACTGGTGGAGATCTACCAGAACTGCAACATCTTCAACGACGGCGCCTTCGACGCGCTCAAGGACCAACAGACCGCCCAGGACGCCCTGATCCGCCTCGAACACGGTCAGCCGATCCGGTTCGGAGCCCCGGCCGAGGACGGACTGGGCTCCAAGGGCGTCATCAGGGACGCGGCCACCGGCGAACTCAAGGTGATCGACGTGACCGTGCAAGGGACGGCAGGGGTGCTCGTCCACGACTCCCACGCCGCGTCGCCCACCACCGCGTTCGCCCTGTCCCGTATCGCCGACGCCGACACCCTGCACCACACCCCCATCGGGGTGCTGCGCAGCGTCGAACGCCCGGTCTACGACGCCGACATGTCCGACCAACTGGAACGCGCCGTCGAGGAGAAAGGCAAGGGCGACCTCGCCGCACTGCTCGCCGGCCAGGACACCTGGACGGTCGTCGGCTGACGCCCGCACGACGGCACGACGGCACCGATGCCCGCACGGGAAGCTCCCCGTGCGGGCATCGTCGTTGAGGGCAACGTCAGCGCGTCACCGTGTTCCGTGCGCGGCGTCGTACGTCTCGCGCGCCTCGAACACGTCAGGCAGTGAGCCGCCGATCCAGCGGGCCAGTTCCCAGACGCGGCGCGCGGCGCCCTCGCCGAGCGGAGTGAGGGAGTACTCCACGCGCGGCGGAATCACGGGGTACGCCTCGCGGTGCACGAAGCCATCCCGTTCCAGCGCCTGCAGCGTCTGGGCGAGCATCTTCTCGCTCACCCCGCCGACCTGCCGGCGCAGCTCGCTGAACCGGCGCGTCCCGTCGATCAGCGCGGCGAGGACGAGCACGCCCCAGCGGCTGGTGACGTGCTCCAGGACCAGGCGCGAGGGGCAGTCCGCCGAGAAGACGTCGGGGACCTCTCGCGGGGGCGCGGTGGCGATCAGCTGCTGCAGGGCACTGGGCTCGATACTTACGCTCATACCAGTACCTTACTTCAAAGTGGGTACTTACGACTAGTTAGTGCAGCCCCTAGGGTGAGTGCATAAGCCATTGCGGCGCAGTCGCCCGTGAAGCCGTCATTACAGGAGCCCTCACCATGAGCATCGTTGTCACCGGAGCCACCGGACAGCTCGGCCGCCTCGTCATCGAAGAGCTGCTGGAGCGCGTGCCGGCCGACCGCGTCGCCGCCGTGGTCCGCGACGCGGACAAGGCCGCCGACCTCGCCGCCCGCGGCGTCGAGCTGCGGATCGCCGACTACAGCAGCCCGGCGACGCTCAAGGACGCCTTCCACCCCGCGGACACGGTGCTGCTGATCTCCAGCAACGACCTGCAGAGCCGGGTGGCGCAGCACGCCGCGGTGATCGACGCCGCCAAGGAGGCCGGGGTTGCGCGGCTCGTCTACACCGGCGTGCTCGGCGGCCCCGACGCCGACTTCCTGCTCGCCTCCGCCCACCGCGAGACGGAGGACCTTATCCTCGCGTCCGGGCTCCCGTACACGTTCCTGCGCAACGGCTGGTACACCGAGAACTACACGAGCCAGCTCGCCACGGTGCTGGAGCACGGCGCCGTCGTCGGCAGCGCCCGCGAGGGCCGGGTCGCCTCCGCCGCCCGCCGGGACTACGCGGCCGCCGCCGCGGTCGTCCTGGCCGGGGAGGGCCACGAGAACATCGCCTACGAGCTGAGCGGCGACGTCGCCTGGTCCCTGCCCGAGTACGCCGCCGAGGTCGCGCGGCAGACCGGCCGCGAGGTCGTCTACACCGACCTGCCCGCCGAGGACTTCCGCGCACTGCTGACGGGCGCGGGCATGCCCGCGGACTTCGCCGTGGTCTTCGCCGACGTGGACGACGCGATATCGCGCGGCCGGCTCGCCGTCACCACCGGCGACCTGGCCCGGCTGACCGGCCGCCCGACCACGCCGTTGGCGGCGACGGTCGCCGAGGCACTGAAGGCCTGAGGCCCCGCCGGGCTCCACTCTCTGTTAAGCCCCCCGTGTCACGACCGTTAAGCGATACGGCCATGACACGCGGGGCTCGACGGCGCTACCTTCGACGCATGGGCATCTGCCGGAGGAGCATCCGTTGTCGCAACCAGTGAACGAACACCGCGCGGGCCTCGCCTACGGGTTCGCCGCCTACGGACTCTGGGGCGCGTTCCCGCTCTTCTGGCCGCTTCTCCAACCCGCCGGAGCACTGGAGATCCTCGCCCACCGGATGGTCTGGTCGCTCGCCGTCGTCGCGGTGATCCTGCTGGTCATGCGCCGCTGGGCCTGGATACCCGAGCTGCTGCGGCAGCCCAAGCGGCTCGGCCTGCTGGCGGTCGCCGCCGCCGTCGTCTCGGTGAACTGGGGCCTGTACATCTGGGGCGTCAACTCCGGGCACGTCGTCGAGACCTCACTCGGCTACTTCATCAACCCGCTGGTCACCATCGCCATCGGCGTGCTGGTCCTGCGCGAGCGCCTGCGGCCGCTGCAGTGGACCGCCGTCGGGATCGGCGTCGCCGCCGTCCTCGTGCTGGCCATCGGTTACGGACGGCTGCCGTGGATCGCCCTCACGCTCGCCTTCTCGTTCGCCACGTACGGCTACATCAAGAAGAAGGTCGGCATGGGCGGCCTGGAGTCACTGGCCGCCGAGACCTCCGTGCAGTTCCTGCCCGCCCTGGGTTACCTGATCTTCCTCGGCGCCCGGGGCGACGCCACCTTCACCGCCGACGGCCCCGGCCACGCCACTCTCCTCATGATGTGCGGCCTCGTCACCGCCGGCCCCCTCGTCGCCTTCGGCGCCGCCGCCATCCGCCTGCCCCTGAGCACCATCGGGCTCCTGCAGTACCTCGCCCCGGTCTTCCAGTTCCTTCTCGGGCTGGTCTACTTCCACGAAGCCATGCCGCCCGAACGCTGGGCCGGCTTCGGCCTCGTCTGGGCCGCCCTCGCCCTCCTCACCTGGGACGCCCTCCACAACGCCCACCGCACCCGCACCGCCGCCCGCGACGCCGCGGCAGCAGCGGTCACCGCACAGTCCGCGGCCCCGGCCTGACCTGCCCCGCGCCGCCGGGGCGCGTGCGGAAATGCGGTGGCCCGGGGTGGGGGGCGGTGTCAGGGTCGGGGCATGCGGAGCTGGTGGCCGAGGCGGAAGCCGTATCCGTGGACGGGTGGTACTTCTCCTGTCTCGTACTTCTCCCAGCAGGTCGGCCCCGCGAGCGTCTTCGAGCTCGTCGAATACTTTCCGGGGCACTGCCGGACGAGGTACGGCGGGGGCGCCATCCGGACGACGCACGGATGGCGGCCGAGGCCGCCGGGTGGGAGACCCGGGATCTGCGCACGGAGAAATTGCGCACTGAATTCCACGACGTCGGCGCCGTGGTCTATTTCCTCCGGAAAGTGATCTGGATGGTTCCCGGGTTCACCGTCGAGCGATATCGGGCGGAGCCGAAGGCATTGGACGGGCAGATCCGGGTAGAAGGTTCTTTTATCGCTCATACCTCGCGTTTCCAGATCGAAGCGCGCAAAACATAGTGCTGTTGAAGTGGTGCGTTACACCCACGCCACCCATCACGCATCCCACAGCGGCCCTTATTGCGACATAAGTGGCAAATGGTGCAAAGGTCCTATTCTCTGCGTACGGTAAGGGTGTTGAGCATCGCCGGTAGCGGTGATGACGTCTATTGAGGAGGCTTCCATGCTTGCTCAGACATTGCACTCACCCATCAAGGCACCGGATCTCGAAGCCCTCGGCTACGCGACGGTGGAGCCCGAGACGACCGTGAGCGACGCTCCGGTCTACTCGCCGCAGGCTTCCGGCAGCGGCACCGGCCTCCTCCTGTTGGGGCTCCTGCTTTCGCCCTCCCTGCCGAAGGAGCCGAAGGACAAGTGAGCTCCGATCGGTCGCGGACGGCGTACGCCGACTCGGCGGCCGACCTGGCTCGTAGTGCCCTCGACGCCCTTCGGGGCGCCGGGGGCACGGCCATGGTCGCCGCACACGTCGACAGTGCCGAGGACGATGCGGCGGCGCTGGCCGCCGTCCGGGTCGTCGGCGCCGACACCTTCGCCCCCCACCTGCTCACCGGCACCGCGCTGCACCCTCTGGACGCGGAAGTCGTGGCGCGCTCCTTCACCGTCTTCCCGCCCCCCGAAACCGTTCCGCAGTCGCCGCCCGCAGGGCCCGCCGAGCCGTGGGTGATGGCTTGGCGCGACTGGGCCACCGCGTCGATGCTGGAGCGCTTCGCCGCGGAGGGCGCGGCGGCCGAAGTGCTGTCGCTGTACGCCGCACAGCCGTCCGAGGCTCCGCTGCTCGCGCGGCGCGTCGGGCTCCGCCCCGCCGAGGCGCCCTCCCCCGGGCCCGCGCGCGACCTCGGGTGGGCCGAATGGTCCGTGCGGATGGGGCAGTTGTCCTCGCTGGCCCTCCCCGGACTCGAGGGGCCGGTGCACGCGGCGGCCCGCCGGGCGCCGTTGGCGCTCGCCCGGGGCGCGACGCGGTCGCTGATGCGGCGCGACTACCCGACGGCGGCGCGGATCGCCCGGTGGCTGGCGCTGCTCCAGCACGAGGGCGTGGCCCTGCCGCTCGACCCCGCCCCCCTCGTCGGGCATCTGCGGATGCTCGGCAGCGGATCCCGGCTCGCCCTCGACACCGCGATCGCCGGCAAACTTCTCGGACTGGAGCCCGTATGACGGCGTCGGTGACGGCAACCGCCCACCAGGTGAGTGAGAAGGCGCTGGGCTGGCTGCACGAACACCACCGGCGCGGCGCCCTGCCGGAGGACATCGGCACCGACATCACCGATCCCCCCGGCGCCTACAAGGCGCTCGGCGAAGTGGCGCTCGCGTCCTCGCTGGTGCTGCGCGAGGACGTGGCCGGCGCGAACGGACTGCGGATGTCCCAGGAGATGCTGGACCACGCCTGGGGACAGTTCGACGAGGGCGGCCTGCTCTACGCGCGCCTGCTGCGCTTCCCGCTCATGACGGACTCGCTGGAGACGTACGCGCACTTCGTCCGCGGCGGCCACCACCACGAGCCGATGCGCCGACTGCTCGAACACGTCTCGGCACTGCGGTCGGTGCGCGGCGTGGAGCACCTGCCCAACCGCTCCCTGGCCGTCGCCAACGCGACCCGTGTGGCGGGTCTCGGCGGCACCGGACGGGCGGGCGACTGGGCGGAGTTGATCGGCGCCACCTGGCTGGCGAACGCGCCCGAGCCCTGGCTCGTCGACTGGATCACCGGCTACAACATGACGCACACGGTCTTCCACGTGACCGACTGGGGCCGTGTGCCGGATGACCTCCCCGACGACATCGGTGAGTACCTCGCCGCGTGGCTCCCGGCCTGGATCGACATCTGGGCCGAGGTCGGCGAGTGGGACCTGCTGGGCGAGTTGATGATCGTCGGCAGTTGCCTGAAGGAGCCGTACACCGATCCGGCGGCGTGGGAGCTGATGGCCTCCATCCAGCACGAGGACGGACTGGTACCACGGGACACCGCCCCCGTCTCCGACGACATCGAGTACCGATTCGCGGACCAGCAGCACACGGCGGTCGTCGCGGCGATCGCCGGGACCCTGACGGTCTCCCGGGCCCTCGACGGCAGCACGCACGACGACAGCCCTCCCGACGGCGGCCCCCACAACGGTCTCGGCGGCGATCCCCACGATGGCCCCGGCGGCGGTCCCGGCGGCGCCGCGGCCCGGCCGTGACGCGGTGGGCGGCGGACGCGGCCGCCCCGCTGCTCGCCGACCGCGCCGGAGCCAGTGGCACCGTCGTCGCCCTGCGGCTCGGTGACGAGCGGGCGTTCCTCACCGAAGGACGTACCACGCACCTCGGCGGCGAACCGGTCGACGCCGACACCCGGTTCGAGATCGGCTCGCTCACCAAGGTCCTGACGGCCCTGCTGTTCGCGCGGCAGGTGGCCTGCGGGAAGGTCGCCTACGACGACCCCGTCTCGCGGTTCCTGCCGCCCGGGGCCGGTCCGCGCGTCCGCGGCGCGCCCATGACGCTGCTGCACCTGGCCACCCACACGTCGGGACTGCCCCGGCTGCCGCCCGGATTGGTGGCCTCCGGCCGCGCGCACTGGCTGAGCAACCCCTACGCCGCGTTCTCGCCCGACGACCTGCTGCGTGCCGTGCGGCGCACCCGCCCGCGCTTCGAGCCCGGCTCCCGGGTGCGCTACTCCAACTTCGGCGTCGGCCTGCTCGGGCACCTGCTGGCACCTGCCGCCGAGGAGACGGACAGCCCACCCGCCACCCACCAGACGTGCGGCTACGAACGCGCTCTCACCGCACAGGTGTTGCGCCCCCTCGGCCTGCACCGGACGGACTGCGCCGCCGACCTCCCGCAGGCCACCGGCTACCGGCACGGCCGGGCCCGCCCGGCCTGGCGGATCCCGGGCCTGCCCGGGGCGGGGGCGGCGCGCTCCAGCGGGCGGGATCTGCTCCGGCTGCTGGACGCCCTGATCGACCCCGGCACGGCGCCGGATCCGTTCTTGCGGGCGGGGCTCGCCGACGTGATCCGCCCCCGACTCGTCGTCCCGCGCGGCACCCGGCGGCTCGGACTGGTCTGGAACATCCAGCCGGGCCCCGGCCACGATCTGTACCACCACTCCGGCGGCACCTGCGGTTTCCTGTCCTTCGCCGGCTTCAGCCCGCAGGCGGGCGTGGCGCTCGTCGCGCTGACCAACACCAGTCCGACGATGCGCAGCACGTTCATCCAGCGCGCCTACGACGCCCTGCGCTCGCTGGCGACGCCGCGGACCGGCTGACTCCCGCAGCGGATTCCGGCAGGCACGGCGTGCTGAGCCAGGCGAGTGGCCGTCAACCGGATACCGTCATCCGCGACATGGCAATTGGTGACAAATGTCTGGTACATCCCACTAGCATGTACGAAAAGGACGCGCCGCCAGGGCGATCGATCACAACCTGTCCAGTCCGCCGACTCCGGGCCATCGCGAAGACCACCGCGCCACAGCGGCAGGGTCACGTTCAGCGGCCCGCAGGTGACAGCATCTGCGGGCCGCAACCCAACCCCCCTCCCCCCAAATCCCTCTTGACGATAATTACATGCGCATGCAATAAATGCGTATGCACACTCAACGCTCGTTCCTCTTCCTGCTCGGCAGCGCTCGCGCGGACGGCAACACCGAACTCCTGGCGCGGCACGCCGCGGAGCAACTGCCCACGGGCGCCGAGCAGCGATGGCTGCGGCTGGCGGAACTGCCGCTCCCCGACTTCGAGGACCTGCGCCACGAAGGCGACGGCAGCTATCCCGCGCCCACCGGCCACGCCGAGGTCCTGCTCGACGCCACCCTGGGCGCGACCGACCTCGTGATCGCCTCGCCGCTGTACTGGTACAGCGTCTCCACCGCCACCAAGCGGTACCTCGACCACTGGTCCGGCTGGATGCGCGCCCCGGGCGTGGACTTCAAGCCCCGCATGGCCGGACGGAAGCTCTGGGGCGTCACGGCCCTGGCGGGGCGCGATGTCGCCGACGCCGACGCCCTCGTGGGCACCCTGCGGAAGACGGCGAACTACCTGCAGATGGAGTGGGGCGGTGTGTTGACGGGCCACGGCACCCGGCCCGGGGACATACGGAACGACACCGCGGCGCTGAGCCGGGCGAAAGGATTCTTCGCGGGCTGACGGTACTTCGTGCGGCCGCACGGAGCGGCCTCCTTCACGCGCTGATGTCACGCGCGGTGAACCGCGCCCAGGCGGCGGACCCGAACACCGCCACGTACAGGGCCTGCAGGCCGAGATTGCTGAGGATGTCGTCCCAGTAGACCGGCTCCCGCAGCACATCCGCGAAGCTCAGCCAGTAGTGCGGGAAGAGGTACGGCTGGACCACGTGCAGCTGGGGGATCGAGTCCACGATCTGCACGGTGACCACCAGGCCCACCGTCGCCGCCATCGCACCGATACCGCTGTTGGTGAGCGTCGAGATGAACAGGCCGATCGCGGCGACGCCCCATAGGGAGGCCGAGACGAGCACCGCGATCATCAGGGCCCGCACCAGGCCGTCGGAGAACGAGATGGTCGTGCCCGACAGCAGCGTCACGTCCCCGAGCGGGAAGAGTGCCGCGCCGACCGCCAGTGCCGCGCCTGCCACGACCAGGGTCGCCACCGCGCAGAAGACGGCAATGGCGGTGAACTTGGCGAGCAGCAGCCGGGTCCGCCCGGCCGGAGCCACCAGCAGATAGCGCAGCGTGCCGGCGTTCGCCTCGCCCGCGATCGAGTCACCGGCGATCACGCCGACCGCCATGGGGAGGAAGACCGGCAGGGTCGCGGCGAGCGAGGCGAAGCTCAGGAACAGGCCGTTGTTGCTGACCTGCGAGATGAACGCGGGACCGGCGCCCTCTCCCCCGCCGTCGCCCCCGCCCGCCGAACCGCCGTTCCGCGTCTCGATCTTCACCGCGATCCCGACCAGGAGCGGGACGGCCGCGAGCACCGCCAGCAGCGCCAGCGCCCGCCAGCGGCGGAAGACGATGGTCAGCTCACTGCGGAACAACCCCAGCGTCCAGAGGGCGCTGCTCCGCGGACGGGCGACGGTGACCGCTGCGGTCTCAACCCGCGACATCGAAGCCCTCCCCGGTCAGTGCCACGAACGCGTCCTCCAACGAGGCCCGTTCGACCCCGAAGCCGCGGACCCGCACCCCCGCGGCCACCAGGGCCGCGTTGAGGTCCGCGAGATCCAAGAGTCCCCCTGGCTCCCCCGGTCCGCCCGGCTCCCCCGCGTCGGGCGGGTCGGCCGGCAGTTCGCCGGTGACCCTGTCGTCCAGGACGATCAGATCCGTCACGCCGTGCTCCTTGAGAATCCGTACGGCGTCCGCCGGGTCGGGTGTCGTCACCGCGAGCCGGCCGCGGGTGCCGGCCGCCAGTTCCGCGACGGTCCCCTGGGTGATGAGCCGGCCGCGCGCCATCACGGCGACGTGCGAGCACACCTGCTCGATCTCGTCGAGCAGGTGCGAGGAGAGGAAGACGGTCGTGCCGTCGGCCGCCAACTCCCTGACCAGGGAACGGATCTCCCGCATGCCCTGCGGGTCGAGGCCGTTCGTCGGCTCGTCCAGCACCAGCAGCTCGCGCGGTTGCAGCAGCGCGGACGCGAGGCCGAGCCGCTGCTTCATCCCGAGCGAGTACGCCCGCGCCTTCTTGTTCGCGGCGGCCGCCAGGCCGACCCGGTCGAGCGCGTTCCCGACCCGGTCGGCGCGGGTGCCGGGATCCGCGGTGGGATCGGCGGAGTCGTACCGCACCAGGTTGTCCCGGCCGGACAGGAACCCGTACAGAGCCGGCCCCTCGATCAGCGCGCCGACCTTCGGGAGCACCGCGCGCCCCGCGCGCGGCATCGGGCGGCCCAGCACCCGGGCCGTCCCGGCCGTCGGCTCGATCAGGCCCACCAGCATCCGGATGGTGGTCGTCTTGCCCGAACCGTTGGGCCCGAGGAAACCGAAGACGCTGCCGCGCGGCACCCGCAGGTCCAGGCCGTCCACGGCGAGCGTCCCCCGATACCGCTTCGTCAGACCGCGGGTCTCGATCACGGCCTCGATCACGGGCTCGGCCTCGACCGCGGCGGACGGCTCTTCCATCGCACTTCCTCTGCACAGGGACAAGCACGCTCAGGGACAAGAGCCCGCCCGGCCGGTGACACGGCCGGGCGGACAGCGAGGTCGACGGGGCTACTTGGCGGCCGCGTCGGCGGCCTTCAGCAGCGCGTCCTGGTTGACGGCACCGACGTACACGGTGCCGTTGTCGGTGATCAGAGCGTTGACGAGGCGGGTGGAGAAGACCGTGCCGGACCCGAACTTCCCGGTGACGTGCTTGCCGAAGCTGTCGATCAGCCCCTGCACGTTCTTGTCGTTCCGGCCGCGCCGCTCGGACGACGATCCGGAGTCGGAGCCGGACAGGGCGCCCTTGGGCACCTTGATCTCGGCGATGGAGTTCCAGTCCGCACCCAGGATGTTCAGCCCCTGGAGTCCTTCGAGGCCGGACGTCCCGTTGTGGTCCGCCTTGTCGTTCAGCGCGGCCTCGCCCGCCTTGTCCTCCGTCACCTTGGTGCCCTTGGGCGGGGTGAACCGGAAGGTGCCGGCGTCGGGCTTGCCGAAGTCCACCTTCGTGAAGCCGATGTCGATCGCGGCCTTGCCGCCGGTCCTGGGCGTCAGCGTGAACTTCAGCGGCACCCCGGTCGACGCGTCCACCGCGACACGGATCGTGCCGACCGTGGAGTCACCGCCCTTGGGCTGGACGAGCAACTGGTAGGCGCTGCGTCCGGCGACCTTCGCCGTGCCGTCGACGGAGACGGACGTGTTGGGGCCCGCCGCCTTGAGCGCCTGCTGGGCCGCGGCCCGGGGGGTGCTCGGGAAGTCCTCGGGCAGCTGCTTTGCGTGGTCCGTACCGGCCTTGCCGCCGGACTTCGGCAGCGTCGAGTGGTACGCCTGGTTGGACGCGCTGTCGTACGCCCAGACCTGGTCGCCGTTGTGGATGAGGCTGTACTCGGCGGCCTTCTCCACGATGGAGACGCGCTGCCTGTCCGGTCCGTCGGCCGCCACGTGCAGCGTGTGGCTGCCGGCCAGCAGCTGGGTGAGCTGTGCCTTGGGGTCGGCGGCCGAACCGCTTCCCTTGCGGCCCTTGCCGCTGTCGTCCCCGCCCGCACCGCCGAAGAGGCTGCCCCCGCCGGTGACGCCGCCGAGGAAGGACGGCAGTCCGAGGTCGGTGGTGATCTTGACCGAGCCCGAGATCGTCTGGGTGTCGGAAGCGGCCACCTTCGTCAGCAGCTGCTCTGCCGTGATCTTCGGCAGGTCTGGGTTGCCGGAGTCGGCGAGCGCGGGGACGAGGCTGATGGTCGCCGCCGCCACCCCCGCCACCGCGACAGGAACCGCGTACCGCATCGCCTTGCGGCGACCTGGCCCGCTGCCCTCTCCGGTGTTTCCGGTGTCTCCCACTGGGGGAACCTGCGCCGGTTGGATCCGTGCCATTGCGTTCCTACCTCCGTCGTCAGCGGCGGCCACGATGTGGTGCACTCGTCCACCTCTCGGGTCCATTGTCACCCGATCCGCCCCTGAGGTGGTGATACCAATCCCACCAAACCGGGAGGCCCGGCACATCAGCCGCCGGGAGCAACCCTGTGTACGCCCCCGGGATGACGAACCCCGAGGGCGTACACGGGTCGGTGCACGGCCGGCAGGAGGGAAGGAGCCCTGCTCGTGGCGATTCGCACCTTTTATCGGCCCGACTTCGGCCGGCCCTCCCCCTCAGGGCCGCCCGGAGTCAGGTCCGTTCACCGCGGGGGCGCCCCCCACCCGCCCCCGCGGCCGTCACTTGCCGACGAAGAGGTAGTCGGCCCGGTAGTCCACACCGACCTTGGGCGTCTTGTACGGGTCGCAGGAGCCGGCCGGGGCCACGCCGCCGACGGTGTTGAGCCGCAGGATCTCCCGGGTGTCGGAGAGCAGGCCGTCCCGCCCGCCGGTCTGGGTCGCCCGCAAGTCGAGCTCGGCGATGTTGCCCGCCCCGTTCGGCGTCCTGCTGACGACCGTGCCGGTGACGGCGCTGCCGTCGGGGGCGACCCACTGCGGCGGGCCGGCCGCGGGCTGCACGAAGGAGTGTTCGATGCCCTCTTCGAGGTGCGCCTCGACGTTGTCCTGGGTGAACACGAAACCGCCGTCCGGCTGCTTCGTGCAGGCATAGATCTGCCGGCCCTTGACCACGGACACCCGCGGGTCGGCGAGCGCCTTGGCGAAGTCGATGGACGAGCTGAGCTGGTGCAGCCGGCCGCGGACCGCGCCGCCCGGGAACTCGGCGGTGTGGATGTTGGCGTAGAAGCCGCCCGGATCGGCGCGCAGGCCGGCGAGGAGCTTCGCGTCGTCGACGGTGACCGTGCCGGTCACCGAGTAGAGGCTGCCGGGCAGCTTCTCGGCGAAGAACGGGATCTTCACCCCGCCGTTGCCGCCGGCGGGACCCTGGTGGATGTGCGCGGCGGTGGGTGGGGCGATGCCCTTCCATCGCATGGCGAACGAGACCTGGTTGCCCTCGATCTTCAGGAACTCCACGGCCTTGCCGTCCCGGTCGCCCACCGCGGGACCGCCCGGCACCGGCACCTCGTTGGCGCCGTTCAGACTCGCCGCGAAGTAGACGGCCTTCCCGCCGTCGGCGGTCGCCCCCGCGTGCCGGGTCGCGTTCCCGGTCGCGTTCCCGGTCGCGTTCCCGTCGGCCGCCGCGGGCAGTACGGCCAGTGCGACGCCACCCGCGGCCGCGGCGGCGGTGACGGCGAGCGCGGTCACCGTGCGGCGGCTCCTGATGCGGTTCATGAAACGAGTCCTCCCCTGTGGCCGGTGCCCCACGCCCCGGCGTCTCAGGGGTTCATACGCATCCTTCGGCGGCCGCCGCTCAACGCGGAACTGCGGTGAGAATCACGCCTCGAACCCTGAGTGCGGCGTGCGCGGGTTGCGTATATCGCACAAGGGCCGGGCGGAGGATGCTCGTTGTGCGAACATCACAAATTTCTGTCGCGGGACAACGGGCGGGATGGCGAACGCTACCTGGTCGAAACGCAGTTGAGCTGCTGTTGCTCCGCTGTTGATCATTCCCGGGACGGTCTCGACCTGAAGGATCCCGTGCGGAAGGATGCGCCCGTGGCCACGGAACCGAGCGAAGAGCTGATGCGGACGCTCTACAACGAGCACGCGAATCCCCTGCTCGCCTACGTACTGCGGCTGGTCGCCGGCGACCGGCACCGGGCCGAGGACGTCGTACAGGAGACACTGCTGCGCGCCTGGCGCAACAGCGAGCAGTTGGAGCGCGCCGCCGGATCCGTCCGCCCCTGGCTCGTGACGGTGGCACGCCGACTGGTCATCGACGGACACCGCAGCCGGCAGGCCCGTCCCCGGGAGGTCGACCCGAGTCCCCTGGACCAGTTGCCCGCCCATGACGAGCTGGACAACGTGCTCCGGCTGATGACCATCTCCGACGCGATGGCCGACCTGTCGACCGCCCACCGGCAGGTGCTCGCCGAGACCTATCTGCGCGGGCGTTCGGTCGACGACGCCGCCGCCGTGCTGGGCGTACCCGCCGGAACGGTACGGTCGCGGATCTTCTACGCGCTGCGCTCGCTCAAGCTCGCGCTCGAGGAACGAGGAGTGACGACCTCATGACGTCGCCGCAGGGGCAGCACGCGGACGTGGGGGCGTACGCCCTCGGCCTGCTCGACGACGCGGACGCCACCCGGTTCGAGACGCATCTCGCCGGCTGCGCGTCCTGCATGGGGGAACTCGACGAGCTCGCGGGGAATCGAACCGCTGCTCGCCGAGTACGCGGCGGCCCATCCCGACCCCGGCACCCTCCTCGCCCCCCGGGATGACGCCGGTCCCGGCGACGCCCTGCTCCTCAGGCTGCTCGACGAGGTCGCCGAGGTCCGCGCCAGGACGCGGCGGCGCCGGATGGTCCTGGTCGCGGCCGCCGCCGTCCTGATCATCGGCGGGCCGTTCCTCGCCGTCCGGATGGCGTCCGACGGCACGGGCGGGACGGGTGGGACGGTCGCGGAAGAGGAGTACGGCGGGCCCGCCAAGGCCGCCTTCCAGCTGATGCCGGCCTCCGACAAGGTCTCCGGCACCGACCCCGCCACCCAGGTCACCGCCACGATCGGCGTCGAGAAGACGGCCTGGGGCAGCCACGTCGTCCTGGAGCTGGGCCATCTGAAGGGCCCGCTGCGCTGCAGCCTCGTCGCCGTCGGGCGCAGCGGGGAGCAGCAGACCGTGGCCACCTGGGCGGTCGGCCCCTGGGGGTACGGCATCCCGGACAGCCCGCACGAGTCGGCGCGTTCGCCGCTCTACCTGCACGGCGGCGCGGCCCTGCAGCCGGCCGAGGTCGACCACTACGAGGTGCGCACGCTGGACGGCAAAGCGCTGGTCGACGTCCCGGCCTGACGCGTCCGCGGAGGGATCAGCCCGCGCGGAACACGACCGCGTCGCACAGGCCTTCCAGGGCCTGCTTGGCGGCGCAGTCCGGGAGCGGCGCGAGGGTGGCGCGCGCTTCGTCGGCGTAGCGGACGGTGTCGCGGCGGGCCTGCTCCAGCGCCGGGTGGGCCCGCAGCAGGCGCAGCGCCTCGGCGTGCCGGTGGTCGTCGGTGAGGTCGCCCGCGAGGAGGTCGACGAGGTGGCGGTCGGCGGCGGAGGCCGAGCCGTTGGCCGCGGCGACCTTGCTCCGCAGGTGGAGCACGGGGAGGGTGGGGATGCCCTCCCGCAGGTCGGTGCCGGGGGTCTTGCCCGACTCGTGGCTGTCGCTGGCGATGTCGAGGATGTCGTCGGCGAGCTGGAAGGCGGTGCCGATGCGCTCGCCGTACTGGGTGAGGATGTCGACGACGGACTCGTCGGCGCCGGCCATCATGGCGCCGAAACGGCAGGAGACGGCGACGAGCGAGCCGCTCTTGCCGCTGATGACGTCGAGGTAGTGGTCGACGGGGTCACGGCCGTCGGTCGGGCCCGCGGTCTCCAGGATCTGGCCGGTCACCAGCCGCTCGAAGGCCTCGGACTGGACGCGGACGGCCTCGGGGCCGAGGTCGGCCAGTATGTGCGAGGCACGGGCGAACAGGAAGTCTCCGGTGAGGACGGCCACCGAGTTGTCCCAGCGGGAGTTGGCGCTGGGTACGCCCCGGCGCACTTCCGCCTCGTCCATGACGTCGTCGTGGTACAGCGTGGCGAGGTGGGTGAGCTCCACAACCACCGCGGCAGGCACGACGCCGGGCGCGTGCGGGTCGCCGAACTGGGCGCCCAGCATCACCAGCAGCGGCCGGAACCGTTTGCCGCCCGCCCGCAGCAGATGGCGCGCGGCGCCGGCGATGAAGGGGACGTCGCTCTTGGTGGCCTCCAGGAGGCCCTCCTCCACGGCAAACAGCCCGGCCTGGACGTCGGCTTCGAGAGCCTCGTCCCGCACACTCAACCCGAACGGCCCGACGACGTTCACGAGGGGTACTCCATTCGCTGAGATGGCGTCCTGGGGACGGCACTGCTTACACGGGCAGCGTAGCCGGTCCCCTCTCGATCTTTGCCGGGGCATCGCCCCTATATGGCCTGGACAGGTCATCCACCCCGCGCGACCTCGGCCGAAGACGTCTCAATCCCGCTCCCCGAGAGGGTCGCGCGCCGTGCGAGAACCACCCATGACGGCAGAAAACAGCCGCCGGACGCGTGGTGCGCCCGACGGCCGTTTCGCGCCGTTCTGTTGCTCAGCGGACGAACACGCCCGCCTTGTCCGCGAGGTCCAGGAAGTACTGCGGCATGACGCCCAGCGCGAGCGTCACCGCCACGCCGATGCCGATGGCCGTGGAGGTCCAGGCGCTCGGGACGGCGACCGTGGGGCCGTCGGCCTTCGGTTCGCTGAAGAACATCAGCACGATGACGCGGATGTAGAAGAACGCGGCGATGGCCGAGGAGAGCACACCCACGATGACCAGCGGCATCGCGCCGCCCTGGGCGGCCGCCTTGAACACCGCGAACTTCCCGGCGAAGCCGGAGGTCAGCGGGATGCCCGCGAAGGCCAGCAGGAAGACCGCGAAGACCGCGGCGACCAGCGGGGAGCGGCGGCCGAGGCCGGCCCAGTGCGACAGGTGGGTGGCTTCGCCGCCCGCGTCGCGGACCAGGGTGACGACGGCGAAGGCGCCGAGCGTCACGAAGGAGTACGCCGCGAGATAGAAGAGCACGGACGAGACGCCGTCCGGCGTGGTGGCGATGACACCCGCGAGGATGAACCCGGCGTGCGCGATGGACGAGTACGCCAGCAGTCGCTTCACGTCGGTCTGGGTGACGGCCACGATCGCGCCGACCAGCATCGTCAGGATCGCGACGCCCCACATCACCGGGCGCCAGTCCCAGCGCATGCCCGGCAGCACCACGTACAGCAGCCGCAGCAGCGCGCCGAAGGCGGCGACCTTGGTGGCGGCGGCCATGAAGCCGGTCACCGGGGTCGGGGCGCCCTGGTAGACGTCCGGGGTCCACATGTGGAACGGCACGGCGCCGACCTTGAACAGCAGCCCCATCGCGACCATCGCGGTGCCGATGAGCAGCAGCGCGTCGTTGCCGGTGGTGGCGGCGAGCGCCGGGGTCATCTTGGCGGTGCCGTCGACGACGGCGGCGATGCCGGAGTACGAGACGGTGCCCGCGTAGCCGTAGAGCAGCGCGATGCCGAACAGCAGGAAGGCCGACGAGAAGGCTCCCAGCAGGAAGTACTTCATCGCGGCTTCCTGCGACATGAACCGCCGGCGGCGGGCCAGCGCGCAGAGCAGGTACAGCGGCAGCGAGAAGACCTCCAGCGCGACGAAGAGCGTCAGCAGGTCGGACGCGGCCGGGAAGATCAGCATGCCGCCGACCGCGAAGAGCAGCAGCGGGAAGACCTCGGTGGTGGTGAACCCGGCCTTGACCGCGGCTTTCTCGGCGTCGCCGCCGGGGACCGCGGAACCCTGCGCGGCGAAGGAGTCGACCTTGCGGCCGTGCGCCGTCGGGTCGAGCCGCCGCTCGGCGAAGGTGAAGACGGCGACCAGCCCGACCAGCAGGATCGTGCCCTGCAGGAAGAGCGCCGGGCCGTCGACGGCCACCGCTCCCATCGCGGCGACGTGCGCCTTGGTGGTGCCGTAGCCCCGGGCCGCGAGGGCCACGACGGCGGCGAAGGCGGCGGCGAGGCCGACGACGCTCACCGCGATCTGCCCAAGGTACCGGGACCTGCGGGGCAGGAACGCCTCGACGAGGATCCCGACGACCGCGGCCCCGAAGACGATCAGGACCGGCGACAGCTGGGCGTACTCGATCTTCGGGGCGGGGATCTTGTCTGCGGCGGGGGCCGCCATTGTCCACAGGCTGTGGACGGCTGTTCCGCTCACTTGGTCGCCTCCAGCGCGGGCTTGGGGTCGGTCTTGTGCACGTCGGAGAGCGTCTGGCCGACCGCCGGATTGACGATGTCCGTGAGCGGCTTCGGGTACACGCCGAGGAAGAGCAGCAGCGCGATCAGCGGCGCCACCACGGCGATCTCCCGCACCCTGAGGTCCCGCATCCCCTCGATGCCCGCCTTCACCGGCCCGGTCATCGTCCGCTGGTACAGGACGAGGACGTAGAGCGCGGCGAGCACGATGCCGACGGTCGCGATGATGCCGATCGCCGGGTACCGGCTGAACGTGCCGACGAGCACCAGGAACTCGGAGACGAACGGGGCGAGCCCCGGCAGCGACAGCGTCGCCAGTCCGCCGATCAGGAAGGTGCCCGCGAGCACCGGCGCCACCTTCTGCACCCCGCCGTAGTCGGCGATGAGCCGCGAGCCGCGCCGGCTGATCAGGAAGCCGGCCACCAGCAGCAGCGCGGCGGTCGAGATCCCGTGGTTGACCATGTAGAGGGCGGCACCGCTCTGCCCCTGGGTGGTCATCGCGAAGATGCCCAGGATGATGAAGCCGAAGTGCGAGATGGACGCGTAGGCGATCAGCCGCTTGATGTCCCGCTGGCCGACGGCGAGCAGGGCGCCGTAGATGATGCTGATCACCGCCAGCACCAGGATCGCCGGCGTGGCCCACTTGCTGGCCTCCGGGAAGAGCTGGAGGCAGTAGCGCAGCATCGCGAAGGTGCCGACCTTGTCGACGACCGCGGTGATCAGGACGGCGACCGGCGCGGTCGACTCCCCCATCGCGTTCGGCAGCCAGGTGTGCAGCGGCCACAGCGGCGCCTTCACCGCGAAGGCGAAGAAGAAGCCGAGGAAGAGCCACCGCTCGGTGGAGGAGCCGAGGTCGAACTTGCCGTCCGCGCGGGCCCGCAGGATCTCCTGGAGCGAGAACGTGCCGTGGCCGAGCTGGTCGGCACTGGCCGCGTACAGCCCGATGACGGCGGCCAGCATGACGAGTCCGCCGACCAGGTTGTAGAGCAGGAACTTCACGGCGGCGTACGAACGCTGCCTGGCCGCCTCGTCGTCGCCGCCCGCGACGGAGTCGCTGGACTGCGCGGCGTGCGCCTGGTCCCCGAAGCCGCCGATGAGGAAGTACATCGGGATGAGCATGGCTTCGAAGAAGATGTAGAAGAGGAAGACGTCGGTGGCCTCGAACGAGACCACCACCATCGCCTCGACGGCCAGGATCAGGGCGAAGAAGCCCTGGGTGGGCCGCCAGCGGCGGTTGGGGTTCTTGTCCTCGAGAGGATCCGCGTCGTGCCAGCCCGCCGCGATGACGAACGGGATCAGCAGCGCGGTCAGCGCGACGAGTGAGACGCCGATGCCGTCCACGCCGAGCTCGTAGCGGACCCCGAAGTCCTTGATCCACGCGGTGGGACTCGGTGAGCTGGTAGCGCTCACCGCCCGGTTCGAACCGGATGAGGACGATCACGGCCAGCACGAGCGTCGCGACCGAGAAGCCCAGCGCCGACCACTTGGCGAGGTTGCGCTTCGCGGCCGGTACGGCGGCGGTGGCGATCGCGCCGACCGCCGGGAGGGCGGCCGTGACGGTAAGGAGGGGAAAGGACATGAGTTATCAGACCGCCCTCATCAGGAGAGTCGCGGCGACCAGGACCGCCGTGCCACCCAGCATCGACACCGCGTACGAGCGCACGTAGCCGTTCTGCAGCTTGCGCAGGCGGCCGGAGAGGCCGCCGACCCCGGCAGCGGTGCCGTTGACGGCGCCGTCCACCAGGGAGTGGTCCAGGTAGACCAGGCTGCGGGTGAGGTGTTCGCCGCCGCGGACCAGCACGACGTGGTTGAGGTCGTCCTGCAGCAGGTCGCGCCGGGCGGCGCGGGTCAGCAGCGAGCCGCGCGGGGCGACGGCCGGCACGGGCCTGCGCCCGTACATCAGCCAGGCCAGCGCGACCCCGATGACCAGCACGACCATGGTGCCGGCCGTCACCGTCGCGGCGCTGAGGGGCGAGTGCCCCTCCTCGTGCCCGGTGACCGGCTCCAGCCACTTCAGGAAGGAGCTGTTCAGGCTGAACAGCCCGCCCGCGAAGACCGATCCGAAGGCCAGCACGATCATCGGGATCGTCATCGACTTGGGCGACTCGTGCGGGTGCGGCAGCTCGCCGGCGCCCGCGCTCTCGGCGGCCGGCTCGGCGCTGAGCGCGTCCGGCGACGGGGCCGGTTCCCAGCGCTTCTCGCCGAAGAACGTCATCAGCATCACGCGCGTCATGTAGAACGCGGTGATCGCGGCGCCCAGCAGGGCCGCGCCACCGAGGATCCAGCCCTCGGTGCCGCCCTTGGCGAAGGCCGCCTCGATGATCTTGTCCTTGGAGAAGAACCCGGACAGGCCCGGGAAGCCGATGATCGCCAGGTAGCCGAGGCCGAAGGTGATGAACGTGACCGGCATGTACTTCCGCAGGCCGCCGTACTTCCGCATGTCGACCTCGTCGTTCATGCCGTGCATGACCGATCCGGCGCCGAGGAAGAGCCCGGCCTTGAAGAAGCCGTGGGTGACCAGGTGCATGATCGCGAAGACGTAGCCGATCGGGCCGAGCCCGGCCGCCATGATCATGTAGCCGATCTGCGACATCGTCGAGCCCGCCAGGGCCTTCTTGATGTCGTCCTTCGCGCAACCGACGATCGCACCGAAGAGCAGCGTGACCGCGCCGACCGTGACCACCGCCAGCTGCGCGTCCGGGGCGCCGTTGAAGATCGCGCCGGACCGGGTGATCAGGTACACGCCCGCCGTCACCATCGTCGCCGCGTGGATCAGGGCCGAGACCGGGGTCGGGCCCTCCATCGCGTCGCCGAGCCAGGACTGCAGCGGCACCTGGGCGGACTTGCCGCACGCGGCGAGCAGCAACATCAGGCCGATGGCCGTCAGCTTGCCCTCGCCCGCCTCACCCGCGTGCTCCAGCACCGGCTGGAAGGTGAACGTCCCGAAGGTCGTGAACATCAGCATGATCGCGATGGACAGGCCGATGTCGCCGACGCGGTTGACCAGGAACGCCTTCTTCGCGGCCGTGGCCGCGCTCGGCTTGTGCTGCCAGAAGCCGATCAGCAGGTACGAGGCGAGGCCGACGCCCTCCCAGCCGACGTACAGCAGGAAGTAGTTGTCGGCGATGACCAGCAGCAGCATCGCCGCCACGAACAGGTTCAGGTAGCCGAAGAAGCGGCGGCGCCGCTCGTCGTGCTCCATGTACCCGATCGAGTAGATGTGGATCAACGTGCCCACACCGCTGATCAGCAGCACGAAGGTCATCGACAACTGGTCGAGCTGGAAGCCGATGTCGGCCTGGAAGCCGCCGACCGGGACCCAGCTGTACAGATGCGAGTACATCGTGCGGTGCTCGCCGCTCTTGCCCAGCATGTCGAAGAAGAGCACGGCGCCGATACCGAAGGACACCGCGGCGAGGAACGTGCCGAGCCAGTGGCCGACACGGTCCAACCGGCGGCCGCCGGTCAGCAGGATCGCCGCGCCCAGCAGTGGTGCCGCGACGAGCAATCCGATGAGGTTCTCCACTGTCGCTACCCCTTACAGCTTCATCAGATTGGCGTCGTCGACCGAGGCCGAGTGCCGGGAGCGGAACATCGTCACGATGATCGCGAGCCCGACCACGACCTCGGCGGCGGCGACCACCATCGTGAAGAAGGCGATGATCTGGCCGTCGAGGTTGCCGTGCATCCGGGAGAAGGTGACGAACGCCAGGTTGCAGGCGTTCAGCATCAGCTCGACGCACATGAAGACGATGATCGCGTTGCGCCGGATCAGCACCCCGGAGGCGCCGATGGTGAACAGCAGCGCGGCCAGGTACAGGTAGTTGACCGGATTCACTTGCTCGCCTCCTTCGGCGTTGCGGGCTCCGACCGTTCCAGCCAGTTCTCCGAGCGCTGTTCCAGCTCGGCGAGATCGGCCAGGGGCCTCGTTCGACACGTCGCGGATCTGGCCGCGGTCCCGCAGGGTGGCGCTGACCGACAGGTCCGAGGTGGTGCCGTCCGGCAGCAGGCCGGGGACATCCACCGCGTTGTGCCGGGCGTAGACGCCGGGGGCGGGCAGCGGTGGCACCTGGGTACCCTCGCGCACGCGCTGCTCGGAGAGTTCGCGCTGGGTGCTGCGCGCCTCGGTCCGTTCGCGGTGCGTCAGGACCATCGCTCCGACGGCCGCCGTGATCAGCAGCGCGCCGGTGATCTCGAAGGCCCAGACGTACTTGGTGAAGATCAGCCGCGCCAGGCCCTCGGGGTTGCCGCCCGCGTTCGCCTGGCCGAGGCCGGCGAAGGTGTCGAGCGAGGCGTTGCCGATGCCCGCGATCAGCAGGATCCCGAAGCCGAGACCGCATCCGGCGGCCAGCCAGCGCTGGCCCTTCAGCGTCTCCTTCAGCGAGTCGGCGGCGGTGATGCCGACCAGCATGACGACGAAGAGGAAGAGCATCATGATCGCGCCGGTGTAGACGACGATCTGGACGACCCCGAGGAAGTACGCGCCCTGGGCCATGTAGAAGACAGCCAGGATGATCATGGTCCCGGCCAGACAGAGCGCGCTGTGCACCGTCTTCTTGCTCAGCACCGTGCCCAGCGCGCCCAGCACCGCGACGACGGCCAGGACCCAGAACTGGAACGCCTCACCCGTCGAGGTGGTCGAAGCGGCGGCGGCGAAGGTGGACATCATGCCTCCGCCCCCGTTCCCGCGGGCCTGACGCCGGTGGCCGGCACGGTCACCGACGGCTGCGCTTCCTCCGCCGGCTTCTCGCCCTGGGAGACCGCCACCTGGCGCTCGGTGCCGGGCGCGGCCTCGGTGACCAGCCCCCGGTAGTAGTCCTGCTCGTCGGTGCCGGGGAAGATCGAGTGCGGCGCCTCGACCATGCCCTCTTCCAGGCCGGCGAGCAGCTGCTCCTTGGTGAAGATCAGCGACTCACGCGTCCGGTCGGCGAGTTCGTACTCGTTCGTCATCGTCAGCGCCCGCGTGGGGCACGCCTCGATGCACAGGCCGCACAGGATGCAGCGGGCGTAGTTGATCTGGTAGACGCGGCCGTAGCGCTCACCCGGGGAGTAGCGCTCCTCGTCGGTGTTGTCCGCGCCCTCCACGTAGATCGCGTCGGCCGGGCAGGCCCACGCGCACAGCTCGCAGCCGACGCACTTCTCCAGCCCGTCCGGGTGCCGGTTGAGTTGGTGCCGGCCGTGGAAGCGCGGCGCGGTCGGCTTCTTCTCCTCGGGGTACTGCTCGGTCAGCCGCTTCTTGAACATGGCCTTGAAGGTCACGCCGAAGCCCGCGACCGGGCCCAGGAACTCAGGCATCGTCGGCCTCCTTGTCGTTGTCCACGGCATCCGGGGCGCCGACGAGCTGGGGCTCGCCCTGGCTGCGGCTGCGACGGCGCGGCACCCGGTGGCAGTGTCTGCCCCGGCAACGGCGGTACGGGGAAGCCGCCCGCCATCGGATCGAACTCTTCGGGCGGTGCCGCGGCGTCCGCCGCCTCCTCCTTCTTCCGCCCGCGGTCGCGGAACACGTCGACCACCAGCGAGAGCAGCAGCAGGGCGACGACGGCGCCACCGACGTACAGCACGATGTCGCGCAGGCCGTAGTCCTCGTTCCGCATCGCCCGCACGGTCGCGACCAGCATCAGCCAGACCATCGAGACCGGGATGAGGACCTTCCAGCCCAGCTTCATGAACTGGTCGTAGCGCACGCGCGGGAGGGTGCCGCGCAGCCAGATGAAGAAGAACAGCAGCAACTGGACCTTGATGGTGAACCAGAGCATCGGCCACCAGCCGTGGTTCGCGCCCTCCCAGAAGGTGCTGATCGGCCACGGGGCCCGCCAGCCGCCCAGGAAGAGGGTGGTCGCCACCGCCGAGACCGTCACCATGTTCACGTACTCGGCGAGCATGAAGAGCGCGAACTTGATCGACGAGTACTCGGTGTTGAACCCGCCGACGAGGTCGCCCTCGGACTCCGGCATGTCGAACGGGGCGCGGTTGGTCTCACCGACCATCGCCACGATGTAGATCAGCAGCGAGACCGGCAGCAGCACCGCGAACCAGCGGTCGTGCTGCGCCTCGACGATCGCCGAGGTGGACATCGAGCCCGAGTAGAGGAAGACCGCCGCGAAGGAGAGGCCCATCGCGATCTCGTAGGAGATCATCTGGGCCGACGCGCGCAACCCGCCGAGCAGCGGGTACGTCGAGCCGGAGGACCAGCCCGCGAGCACGATGCCGTAGATGCCGACGGACGCGGTGGCCAGGATGTACAGGACGCCGATCGGAAGGTCGGTGAGCTGCAGCGCGGTGCGGGTGCCGAAGATCGACACCTCGTTGTCGGCCGGGCCGAAGGGGATGACCGCGAAGGACATGAAGGCGGGGATCGCCGCGACGATCGGCGCGAGGATGTACACCACCTTGTCCGCGCGCTTGACGATGATGTCTTCCTTCAGCATCAGCTTGATGCCGTCGGCGAGCGACTGGAGCATGCCCCACGGGCCGTGCCGGTTGGGGCCGATGCGCAGCTGCATCCACGCCACGACCTTGCGTTCCCAGACGATCGAGAACAGCACGGTCAGCATGGCGAAGGCGAAGCAGAACACCGCCTTGAGCAGGACCAGCCACCACGGATCGGTGCCGAACATCGACAGATCTTCGGCGGAGAGGTTGTTCACTGGGCCACCTCCGTGGCAGCGGCGCCGACCTTGACGACCTGGCCGGGCAGCGCGCCCGTATCACTGGCGACGCCCCCGCCCGTGGAGTTCAGCGGCAGCCACACCACCCGGTCGGGCATCGGAGTGACGCGCAGCGGCAGCCGTACGGAACCGGCGGGTCCCCGGACCTCGGCGAGCGCGCCGTCGGTGAGGCCGGCCTCGGCCGCCGTCACGGCCGACAGCCGCACCACCGCCTCGTGCCGGGTGCCGGCCAGCGCGTCGTCGCCCTCCTGGAGCTTGCCCTGGTCGAGCAGCAGCCGGTGGCCCGCGAGGACCGCCTCGCCGGTGCCGGGCACGGGCAGGGTCCGCGACGTCTCCAGGGGCTGGGACGCGTGCGGCCCGTCCCAGGGGGCGAGGCGGTTCAGCTCGGCGCGGGCGGCGCGTACGTCGCTGAGGCCGAGACCGACGTCGAGCGCGTCGGCGAGCATCGTCAGGACCCGGGCGTCCGGCAGCTGGTGCCGGTTGGCGGCCTGGTCCGGCTTGATGGCCGCCTCGAACATCCGCGCCCTGCCCTCCCAGTTGAGGAAGGTGCCGGCCTTCTCGGCGACCGCGGCCACCGGCAGGACGACATCGGCCCGGTCGGTGACCTCGGAAGGCCGCAGTTCCAGGCTGACGACGAACCCGACCGCGTCCAGCGCGAGCCGGGCTCGTGCCGGGTCCGGCAGGTCCGCGACCTCGACGCCGCCGACGACCAGGGCCGCCAGCTCGCCGCTCAGGGCGGCCTCGACGATCTGGCCGGCGTCGCGCCCGAAGCGGTGCGGGAGTTCGGCCAGCCCCCAGACCCGTGCGACCTCGTCGCGGGCCCGCGGGTCGGTGACCGGCCGGCCGCCGGGCAGCAGCCCCGGCAGCGCGCCCGCCTCGACCGCTCCGCGCTCACCGGCGCGGCGTGGGATCCACGCGAGCTTCGCGCCGCTCGCCGCGGCGAAGCGGATCGCCGCGGTCAGCGCGCCGGGCACGGCGGCCAGCCGTTCGCCGACCAGGATCACCGCGCCGGGGGCACGCAGGGCCTCGGCGGCCTTCTCGCCCGCCGCGTCGAGACCGACCCCGCCGGCGAGCGCGTCCAGCCACTCCGGCTCGGTGCCGGGCGCGGCGGGCAACAGCGTGCCGCCCGCCTTGGTCAGGCCGCGGGTCGCGAACGGCGCCAGTGCGAAGGTCCGCTGGCGCCGCTTCTGGTTCGCCTTCCGAAGCCGGAGGAAGATCCCCGGAGCCTCCTCCTCGGCTTCCAGCCCGACGAGCAGGACGGCCGGAGCCTTCTCCAGCGTCGTGTACGTGATGCCCTGGCCGTCCAGGTCCCGGCCGCGTCCCGCCACCTGCGAGGCCAGGAAGTCGGCCTCCTCGGCGCTGTGCACGCGGGCCCGGAAGTCGACGTCGTTGGTGTCGAGGGCGACCCGCGCGAACTTCGCGTAGGCGTAGGCGTCCTCGACGGTCAGCCGGCCGCCGGCCAGGACCGCGGTGCGGCCGCCGGCCGCGGCGATCCCGGCGGCCGCGGCCGCCAGCGCCTCGGGCCAGCTCGCCGGCTCCAGCTCACCGGTCTCCTTGTTACGGAGCAGCGGGTGCTTGAGGCGGTCGGGGCGCTGTGCGTAGCGGAAGCCGAAGCGTCCCTTGTCGCACACCCATTCCTCGTTGACCTCGGGGTCGTCGGCGGCCAGCCGCCGCATGACCTTGCCGCGCCGGTGGTCGGTGCGCGTCGCGCAGCCGCCGGCGCAGTGCTCGCAGACCGACGGCGACGACACCAGGTCGAACGGCCGGGACCGGAAGCGGTACGCCGCCGAGGTCAGTGCGCCCACCGGGCAGATCTGGATGGTGTTGCCGGAGAAGTACGAGGCGAACGGGTCGCCCTCCCCGATCCCGACCTGCTGGAGGGCGCCGCGCTCGATCAGCTCGATGAACGGGTCGCCCGCGATCTGCTCCGAGAACCGGGTACAGCGCGCGCACAGCACGCACCGCTCCCGGTCCAGCAGCACCTGCGTGGAGATCGGCACCGGCTTCTCGTACGTCCGCTTCTTTCCCTCGAAGCGGGTGTCCGCCTGACCGGTGCTCATCGCCTGGTTCTGCAGCGGGCACTCACCGCCCTTGTCGCAGACCGGGCAGTCCAGCGGGTGGTTGATGAGCAGCAGCTCCATCACCCCGCGCTGCGCCTTCTCGGCGACCGGCGACGTCAGGTGCGTCTTGACGACCATGCCGTCGGTGCACGTGATCGTGCAGGACGCCATCGGCTTGCGCTGGCCCTCGACCTCGACGATGCACTGCCGGCAGGCGCCGGCCGGGTCGAGGAGCGGGTGGTCGCAGAAGCGCGGGATCTCGATGCCCAGCAGCTCCGCCGCACGGATCACCAGGGTCCCCTTGGGGACCGAGAGTGCGACGCCGTCGATCGTGACGGCGACGAGATCCTCCGGCGGAACCGCCGCCTCTCCCCCTCCGGAGGGGGCAGACGTGGTGACTGTCATGCGTTCACCTCCAGGTGAGACGTTCCGGTGTCGGCCCATACGGTCGAGGCGGCCGGGTCGAAGGGGCAGCCCTTGCGCTCGATGTGCTCCTCGTACTCCCCGCGGAAGTACTTGAGGGAGGAGAAGATCGGGCTGGCGGCGCCGTCGCCGAGCGCGCAGAAGGACTTGCCGTTGATGTTGTCGGCGATGTCGTTGAGCTTGTCGAGGTCGGAGAGCTTGCCCTTGCCCGCCTCGATATCGCGCAGCAGCTGGACCAGCCAGTACGTGCCCTCACGGCACGGCGTGCACTTGCCGCAGGACTCGTGGGCGTAGAACTCCGTCCAGCGCGTCACCGCTCGCACCACGCACGTCGTCTCGTCGAAACACTGCAGCGCCTTGGTGCCGAGCATCGAGCCGGCGGCGCCCACGCCCTCGTAGTCGAGGGGCACGTCCAGGTGCTCATCGGTGAACATCGGGGTCGACGAGCCGCCCGGGGTCCAGAACTTCAGCCGGTGGCCCGGCCGGATGCCGCCGCTCATGTCGAGCAGCTGGCGCAGCGTGATGCCGAGCGGTGCCTCGTACTGGCCGGGGCTGACGACGTGCCCGGACAGCGAGTACAGCGTGAAGCCAGGGGACTTCTCGCTGCCCATCGACTTGAACCAGTCCTTGCCGCGCTGCATGATCGCGGGCACCGAGGCGATGGACTCGACGTTGTTGACGACGGTCGGGCAGGCGTACAGGCCCTCGACCGCCGGGAACGGCGGGCGCAGCCGGGGCTGGCCGCGACGCCCTTCGAGGGAGTCCAGCAGCGCCGTCTCCTCACCGCAGATGTACGCGCCGGCTCCGGCGTGGACGGTCAGCTCCAGATCGAAGCCGCTGCCCTGGATGTTCTTGCCGAGGTAGCCCGCCTCGTACGCCTCGCGTACGGCCTCGTGCAGCCGGCGAAGCACCGGGACGACCTCGCCGCGCAGGTAGATGAAGGCGTGGTTCGAGCGGATGGCGTGGCAGGCGATCACCATGCCCTCGATGAGCGCGTGCGGGTTGGCGAAGAGCAGCGGGATGTCCTTGCAGGTACCCGGCTCCGACTCGTCCGCGTTGACGACGAGGTAGTGCGGCTTGCCGTCCCCCTGCGGGATGAACTGCCACTTCATACCGGTCGGGAAGCCGGCGCCGCCGCGGCCGCGCAGCCCCGAGTCCTTCACGTACGCGATGACGTCGTCCGGCGGCATCGCGAGGGCCTTGCGCAGGCCCTCGTAGCCCTCGTGGCGGCGGTAGGTGTCGAGCGTCCACGACCGCTCGTCGTCCCAGAAGGCCGACAGGACGGGGGTGAGCAGCTTCTCGGGCGACACGGTCATCATTTGCCCTCCTCGCTCTCAGGTCCTGCCGGGTTGGCGGGGTCCGACACGGCGGTCTCCTGCGGTGCGTCGTGCGAGCTGGCGTGCTCGGCGGGGCTGGGGTGCCCGGGGGCGCCCGACGACGCGGCCGGAGTCTCGCCCTGCTGGGGCACCGACGAGCGGCGGACCGGCTGCCCGCTGTCCGCGCCGGACAGCGCCTCGCCGCGCGACAGCCGCAGCCCCGCGAGCGAGGCGGGGCCGGCTCCGCCGGTGGCCTCGACGGCGCCGGGGCGCTGGTCGGGGAAGCCGGCGAGGATGCGGGCGGTCTCCTTGTACGTGCACAGCGGCGCGCCACGGGTGGGCCGCACCTCGCGGCCCGCGATGAGGTCGTCGACCAGCCGCTTGGCGGAGGCCGGTGTCTGGTTGTCGAAGAACTCCCAGTTCACCATCACCACCGGGGCGAAGTCGCAGGCCGCGTTGCACTCGATGTGCTCCAGCGTGACCTTGCCGTCCGGGGTCGTCTCGTTGTTGCCGACCCCCAGGTGTTCCTTCAGCTCGTCGAAGATGGCGTCGCCGCCCATCACCGCGCAGAGCGTGTTGGTGCAGACCCCGACCTGGTAGTCGCCGCTCGGCTTGCGCCGGTACATGGAGTAGAACGTCGCGACCGCGGTGACCTCGGCGGTCGTGAGCTCCAGCTGCTCCGCGCAGAACCGGATGCCGGTGCGGGTGACGTACCCGTCCACGGACTGCGTCAGGTGCAGCAGCGGCAGAAGCGCGCTGCGGCTGTCGGGGTAGCGGGCGATGATGTCCTTCGCGTCCGCCTCCAGCCTGGCGCGGACCTCGGCCGGATAGTCGGCGGCGGGAAGCTGTGGCATCCCCAAACTGACGTCGGTCATCGGTCGACGCCTCCCATCACGGGGTCGATGGACGCCACGGCCACGATGACGTCGGCGACCTGGCCGCCCTCGCACATCGCCGCCATGGACTGCAGGTTGGTGAACGACGGGTCCCGGAAGTGGACCCGGAAGGGGCGGGTGCCGCCGTCGCTGACGACGTGCACGCCCAGCTCGCCCTTGGGCGACTCCACCGCGGTGTAGGCCTGGCCCGGCGGGACCCGGAAGCCCTCGGTGACCAGCTTGAAGTGGTGGATCAGGGACTCCATCGAGGTGCCCATGATCTTCTTGATGTGGTCGAGCGAGTTGCCGAGGCCGTCCGGGCCGAGCGCGAGCTGCGCGGGCCAGGCGATTTTCTTGTCCTCGACCATCACCGGTCCCGGCGCCAGCTTGTCCAGGGCCTGCTCGACGATGCGCAGCGACTGCCGCATCTCCTCCAGACGGACCAGGAAGCGGCCGTAGGAGTCGGCGGTGTCGGCCGTCGGGACCTCGAAGTCGTAGCCCTCGTAGCCGCAGTACGGCTGCGCCTTGCGCAGGTCGTGCGGCAGGCCGGCGGCGCGCAGGATCGGTCCGGTGGCGCCGAGCGCCATGCAGCCGGCCAGGTCCAGGTAGCCGACCTCTTCCATCCGGGCCTTGAAGATCGGATTGCCGGTGGCGAGCTTGTCGTACTCGGGAAGGTTCTTGCGCATCTTCTTCACGAGCTCGCGGATCTGGTCCACCGCGCCCGGCGGCAGGTCCTGGGCGAGGCCGCCCGGCCGGATGTACGCGTGGTTCATCCGCAGACCGGTGATGAGCTCGAAGACGTCCAGGATCAGCTCACGGTCGCGGAACCCGTAGATCATGATCGTCGTCGCGCCGAGCTCCATGCCGCCGGTGGCGATGCACACCAGGTGCGAGGAGAGCCGGTTCAGCTCCATCAGCAGCACGCGGATGACGCTGGCCCGGTCCGGCACCTGCTCGGTGACGCCGAGCAGCTTCTCCACCGCGAGGCAGTACGCCGTCTCGTTGAAGAACGGCGTGAGGTAGTCCATGCGCGTCACGAACGTGGACCCCTGGGTCCACGTCCGGTACTCCATGTTCTTCTCGATGCCGGTGTGCAGGTAGCCGATGCCCGACCGGGCCTCGGTGACCGTCTCGCCGTCGATCTCCAGGATCAGCCGGAGCACGCCGTGGGTGGACGGGTGCTGCGGCCCCATGTTGACGATGATGCGCTCGTCGTCGGACCTGCCGACGGTCTCGGCCAGCTCGTCCCAGTCGCCACCGGTGACGGTGAAGACCCGGCCTTCGGTGGTGTCGCGTTCCTCCGCCTGAGCGGGTGCGTGGTGAGTGCTCATCAGGAGTACGACCTCCGCTGGTCGGGAGCCGGGATCTGGGCGCCCTTGTACTCGACGGGAATGCCGCCGAGCGGGTAGTCCTTGCGCTGCGGGTGGCCGGGCCAGTCGTCCGGCATCATGATCCGCGTGAGGGCGGGGTGGCCGTCGAAGACGATGCCGAAGAAGTCGTACGCCTCACGCTCGTGCCAGTCGTTCGTCGGGTACACCGAGACGATCGACGGGATGTGCGGGTCGCTGTCGGGGGCGCTCACCTCCAGCCGGATCAGCCGGTTGTGGGTGATCGAGCGCAGGTGGTAGACGGCGTGCAGCTCGCGGCCCTTGTCCTCGGGGTAGTTCACCCCGCTCACTCCCGTACAGAGCTCGAAGCGCAGCGCCGGATCGTCGCGGCAGGTCTTGGCGACCTGCACGAGGTGCTCGCGGGCGATGTGGAACGTCAGCTCGTCGCTGTCGATGACGGTCCGGTCGATGGCGTTCGAGGGGAGCAGTCCCTGCTCCTCCAGCGCACCCTCCAGCTCGTCGGCCACCTCGTCGAACCAGCCGCCGTAGGGGCGGTGGGCCGGTCCTGGCAGCCTGACCGTCCTGACGAGGCCGCCGTAGCCGGAGGTGTCGCCGCCGTTGTTGGCGCCGAACATGCCCTTCCGGTGGCCGATGACCTCGCCGCCCGCGTCGCGCTGGCCGGGGAGGTTGTCGGTCTGTACGTCTCGGTCGGGGTTGGTGCCGTTGGCGTCTGTCACCGCAGCAGCCCCTTCATCTCGATCAGCGGGAGCGCGTTGAGGGCGGCGGACTCCGCTTCGCGGGCCGCCTCCTCACGGTTCACACCGAGCTTCTCGCCCTGGATCTTCTGGTGGAGCTTGAGGATGGCGTCCATGAGCATCTCGGGCCGGGGCGGGCAACCGGGCAAATAGATATCAACGGGAACAATGTGGTCAACACCCTGCACAATGGCGTAATTGTTGAACATTCCACCCGAAGAGGCACAGACCCCCATGGAGATGACCCACTTGGGATTCGGCATCTGGTCGTAGACCTGCCGCAGCACCGGCGCCATCTTCTGGCTGACCCGGCCGGCCACGATCATCAGGTCCGCCTGCCGCGGCGAGCCGCGGAAGACCTCCATACCGAAACGGGCCAGGTCATAACGCCCGGCCCCGGTGGTCATCATCTCGATGGCACAGCAGGCCAGGCCGAAGGTGGCCGGGAAGACCGACGCCTTACGCACCCAGCCCGCAGCGGACTCCACCGTGGTCAGCAGGAATCCACTCGGCAGTTTTTCTTCGATACCCATGCGTTGGCCCCTTGTCCCCTAGTCCCATTCCAGGCCGCCGCGTCGCCACACGTATGCGTAGGCGACGAAGACGGTGAGCACGAAGAGGAGCATCTCCACGAGCCCGAAAATCCCCAGGGAGTCGAACGTGACGGCCCAGGGATAGAGGAAGACGATCTCGATGTCGAAGACGATGAAGAGCATCGCCGTCAGGTAGTACTTGATGGGGAAGCGCCCGCCGCCGATGGGCTGCGGAGTGGGCTCGATGCCGCACTCATAGGCTTCCTGTTTGGCCCGGTTGTACCGTTTCGGTCCGACGATCGAGGCCGTGATCACGGAGAAGATCGCGAAGCCGGCCCCGAGGCCGCCCAACACGAGGATGGGCGCGTAGGCGTTCACCGTCCCCCGCTCCTTCCAGTCGCCGATGACTGCGTGGGGGTCCCCCCGCGGGGAGGGACCGTGAGCCCGGGTCGCGTCCGGCCCCACGAAGATCGCTTTCAGACCGCGTTCATCTGAAGATCGCGCCTATGTGAGGCAGTTCACAAGCCCAAGCCGCCTGCATCTTATGCCCGGCGGTCTGTGATCTGCGACACGGGGTCACCCAAGGGCCTTGTGATCTCCACCACCTGACGAATGATCATGAAGGCTGATGAGCGGTGATCTTGCACCGCATGCGGTGCAAACAATCACTTGACGTTACATTCACTCACGTTACCCCTGGTCACGGCGGCGCGCGCATTATCAAGGGCCCCTCGCGGGAAGCAAATTCGCCCTGGACCGAATGGCGTGATAGCGCCCATCGCCCCCCGGAGGGTGAACGGGACGAAGGTCCCGCTGAGGTACGTGAACCCACTCACGAGCACGCGGCGGCGGCCCGGTGACCCCAGGGGAACGAGTCGGACATATGGTTCCGGTGAGCATGATCCAAATAAGGACATTAGGCCGTGCACACGACAACTGTGTCGCATCCCACCTTTGTTGAACGGAACCGTCGCATCCTGATAGCCAGGACCACATGTCCCCGAACCTGAACCGGACGACCTCGTCCGAATCGCATATACGCCGCCGACGGCACGCCGCTCCCGGTAACCCGAACTGGGTCCGTCGGGCCGGAATCGTCGGCGGCGTCGTCAGTGCGCTCGCGCTCAGTGGCGCGGCCGCTCCGGCCATGGCCGAACACCGCAACACCCCGCCGGCGCCGGCCGACACCACGACGACCGCCGAGCAGATCCCCGCCCTCAGCACCAGCGCCTCCGCCGCGCAGGCCGCAGCAGCTCTCGACCAGACGGTCGTCCAGCTGAAGCTGCGGGACGCCGAGGACACCGCGACCGCCGACGCGAAGAAGGTCGCGGCCGCGACCAAGAAGGCCGAGCTGAAGAAGGCCGCTGACGCCGAGGAGGCCGCCGCCAAGGCCGCCGACGCACGCGAGGCCGCCTCCCAGGCCGCGTCCCGCTCCTCGGAGCGCGCCAAGCTTTCGGTGACGTCCTCCGACTCCTCGTCCTCCTCGTCCTCGTCCTCGAAGGTGTCCTCCGCCGCCTCCACGGCGAGTGGGAGCATCGCGAGCGTCATCAGCTTCCTGCAGGCGCAGGTCGGCAAGGCGTACGTCATGGGCGGCACCGGCCCGTCCTCGTACGACTGCTCGGGCCTGACCCAGGCGGCGTTCAAGACGATCGGCGTGGACCTCCCGCGCACCTCCCAGGAGCAGTCGAACACCGGCACCCCGGTGTCCATCAGCTCCCTCCAGGTCGGCGACCTGGTCTTCTGGGGCGGCCAGGGCAGCGCCTACCACGTCGGCGTCTACATCGGGAACGACCAGTACCTCGACGCCGCCAACCCGGAGACGGGCATCGGCGTCCACGACATGAGCTGGTCCACCCCGGACTTCGCCACCCGCGTCGCCTGACCCACCCCCTCCTCCCCCACAAGGGCCGCCACCCCACCGCTCGGGGCGGCGGCCCTTGCGCGCGATGCGCGCTGCCTCGCGGCTCTCCGTTACCTCCGCGAACCTGTCACTGCTCTCCGTCCAGGGACGGATGAGAGGTTCGGGGAGGAGAGAACGGCCAGTGAACGAGTTGCACCGCGTCGAGATCGAACCGGAGGTCCGCGCGTGGCTCGACAGCCTCAGCGATCACGACTTCAAGCGGGTGGACGAGATCGTCAGCCTGCTGGCGGAACTGGGGACGAGCATTGGGGCCCCTGGTCCGACCACCTGGAAGGCCCGGTGTGTGAGCTGCGCATGCGCCTGCGGGACATCGCGCCACGCATCACCTACTGGATCACCCCGGACCGGAAGATCGTGCTGCTCACGGTGTTCCGCAAGACGAAACAGCACGACCCGGCACAGATCGACCGGGCTGTGCGCGCGCAGAAAGTCTGTGACAGCGAGCATCATGGACCAGTGAACGAGTCGTACGAGCGGGAGGCGTAATGGCAAGCCGGCACACCCGCTGGGTCCCCTCCGGCCTTGAGGCCGAGGATCCTGAGCGGATCGCGATCCGGGAGTCCCTGGCATTCGGCAAGGCGCTGTACGACCGCCGCGCGGCCCTCGGCCTCAGCACGGCGGAGCTGGCGGAACGGGCCGGCATGACGCAGGACGCCATCGAGTGCATCGAAGAGGGCGGCACCGAACCGACGATACTGCTGCTCCGCACGCTGGCTGCCGCCCTGGACTCCGACGTCCGCCTCACCCCGGGGCACGACCTGGGCTCCCTTTGGTTCGAGGCCCACGCCGCCTAGCGCTGCGCGCGCTGCGGCGAGAACGGGCCGGCTTCGCCAGCCTTGATCGCGCGGAGTAACGCCGGCCAGTGGGCGGGCGTGGTGGTCAGGATCTCGCCGGGGCGGTCGCTCTCGCGGAGGTGAATCAGGCCGGTGCGGGCTGCGCCGACTTCGAGGCAGCTGGGGTTCCCACCGTCCCCGCTGAAGCGTGACTTCCGCCAAACCGTCCGCCCTCACGCGAGGGCGCGAGCTGGGTTCGCTGGGTTCGAGGCACACGCCGCACAGCCCGCACCAGTGGCAGCTGAACTCAGAACAGTGCGAAGTGGTGCGTCTGCGGCGCTGCGCACCTTGACCGGGCGGAGGGGGCCCGGCCCCGGTGCTGCGCGCCTGCCAGAGGCTCGGCCCGCTGCGCGGCCCGGCAGGCCGCAGGGATTCCGGTCCGCTGCGCTGCCCGCGCGCGGTGGGGGGTTGGCCATGGCCGGCGAAGCGGCGCGCCTCCCGGGCGGGTGAAGCGCGCGGTACCGCTGCCTGGTTCCCGCCCACCTGGATGATCAGCTCGGGCGGCCGGAACTTCGCCCAACGGACTAGAAACCGTTCGTAGTGATCCACGTCTGCTGGAAAGTCGCCCCCTGAGACCCACAGGGCATCCCTCGTCACACCCACCCCACCCCGACGCGAGGAAGACCGACCAAACGCCCGCCACCCACAACGGGGAGCGCAGCGGACCGGGTTCACCTGGCGCCGGGCCGCGCAGCGGGCCGACCCGCTGGCAGGCGCGCAGCGCCGGGAGCCTCCCCCTCCGCGCGGTCAAGGCGCGCAGCGCCGCAGACGCACCACTTCGCGATGCTCTGACGTCAACCACCCCACCGCAGCGGGCTACAACCGGCCGGCCACGTCAGCCTTGATTATCCGGAGGAACGCCGCCCAATGGGCGGGGCTGGTGGTCAGTACCTCGCCGGGGCGCTCGCTCTCACGGAAGAGGATCAGGCCGGTGGGTGCTGTTGCGGCCTCCAGGCAGTTGCCGTTGCCGCCGTCTCCGCTGAAGCTCGATTTCTGCCAGTTGAGTTCGGACATGCTCTGCCTTTCACAGGGTGTACAGCGCGTGCTGGATGAGCCCCAAGGAGTCTCGCCTCGTACAAGAGGTGATGTCAGGTTTGGGGTCGAGTGGAGACAGGGCCGTGGTACTCAATTGCTCGAAGGCCGCTGTGTACTGGGATAGATACTGAGGCTCGGTCAGAAACGTGACGGAGACCGGATGCTCCACATGCACCGTACCCAGCTCGGGCACCCCGGGCTCGTAGAGGACGAAGGAATTGCTGGAGGCCGGGATCATCGGGGCGGCAAACGACATGATCTGGATCCGGATGTGCGGGAGCCGGGCAAGTTCAAGTAGGTGCTCGATCTGCTGGCGCAGAACATCGACCCCCACGAAGCTCAGTCGCAGCGCGGTCTCGTGGATCACCGTCTGGTACTGCGGCGGACTCTCCCCCAGCAGAATCCGGCCGCGTCGTTGCCGGAATTCGGCGTACCGCTCAAAGACATCCGGTGGCGCGTCAGGACTACCGGAAGCCAACAGCGCACGCGTGTAGGCCGGCGTCTGGAGCAGGCCGGGAATGAAGGTCAGCCCGAACGTCTTGATGGCATCGGCCGTCGACTCCAGCTCGGCAAAGTCCAGAGCAGTGTCGAGGAGCGTCGGCCGGAAATCCAGCCACCACCCCTTGCCCGTCGCGCGCCCCATCGCCACCAGCGCGTCGATCAAGGTCTGACTGTTGCAACCGTAGGCGTCCGCCAGAGTGCGGAGCTTTTCCTCGGGGATGGCGGTACGTCCCATTTCGATGTGGCTCATGTGGGCGCGCCCCAGCCCGGCGAGGGCTCCGGCGTCGGTGGCGGACATGCCGCTCAGCTCGCGAAGCCTGCGCAGTTCCGCACCCAAGCGGCGCTGCCGCTGAGACGGGTTGGACCTCAGGCCCATCACTACCTCCTCGAGGGATCACGGGCAGTCTGCCCGTCGGTCGGGGGCACGGTCCATTCGTTCGGAGCACTTCCGGCGATTTGGTTGCAATCGCTATATGTCGTTCTCTGGCGTCAAGAATGACTCGCCCACCCCTTGCGGAGCAGCCGGAGCAGCCACACCGCTACTCCAGGGCGAGTTGACCCCACGTCAATACATTGAGGGCAACCGGACACCCGGAGGCATCGCGTCATGCCAGGACCCGACTTTTCGCTCGTCTTCCCACCCGACCCCGTCTGGGTGCGGTCCGCTCGTGAGGCCGTTCGTGCGCTGCTGCGGAGCGCGCGGCGGGACGATCTCACCGATACCGCCCTGCTGTTGACGTCCGAGGCCGTGACCAACGCCGTCAACGCGTGCCATGTCAGTGGCTGTTCGATACCGGTCACGCTGTCCGCCGAGTGGACCACCGCCGACGCCGCCGAGACGACGCTGCGCGTCCTCGTGCACGACTCCGCGCCTGGGATGCCTGCCGGGCGGGCCGCCGAGGGGGGTGACGAGTCGGGGCGGGGGCTGGCGCTCATCGGGGACTGCGCCACGGACTGGGGGGTGCGGGCCACTGACACGGGGCCCGGGAAATCCGTCTGGTTCACCTTGTGAAAGGCCAGGTCAGACAGGTTCGGGGGCGTGCCGGGGGCCCGGGAATCGGCCAGCGGGGGGTCGGGGTGTCAGGATGGGGGGCATGACCATCAGCGTGTACTTCGACATCACCATCGACGACGCCCCCGCCGGGCGCATCACCTTCAACCTGTACGACGACGTGGCGCCCAAGACCGCCGAGAACTTCCGCGCCCTCGCCACCGGCGAGCAGGGCTTCGGCTACGCGGGGTCCTCGTTCCACCGCGTCATCCCGGGCTTCATGCTCCAGGGCGGCGATTTCACCCGCGGTGACGGCACGGGCGGCAAGAGCATCTACGGCGCGAAGTTCGCCGACGAGAACTTCACCCGCAAGCACTCCAAGCCGGGTCTGCTCTCGATGGCGAACGCCGGGCCGAACACCAACGGCTCGCAGTTCTTCATCACCACCGTCCCGACGCCGCACCTGGACGGCAAGCACGTCGTCTTCGGTGAGGTCGCCGACCAGGCCAGCCTGGACCTGGTGACGAAGATCGAGGGCTACGGCTCGCGCAGCGGCAAGACCTCCGCCAAGGTCACCATCGCCGAGTCCGGCGTCGTCAAGGACTGACGCCCTCAGCGGGACGTATGACGGACGCGCCGGGGCGGCGGTACCCGCCTCCCGGCGCGCGTCACGTCAGAAGCGCAGGCCTCGCGAGAGCAGGTCGAGGTGGTGGTCGTACAGGGCCGCCAGGTCCTCCTTGCCGTCGCCCTCCACCCAGTGCCGGATGACGGTCATGGAGATGGCGATGATCGCGGCGGCGGCGCAGTCCACCTCCAGGTCGCCGGGCTCGCGCCCGCTGCGCTCGCAGATCAGTTCGGCGATGGCGTTCTGGTTGCGCAGTTGCTCGTCCATCGCGCGGGCCCGGACGGCGGGGACGTTGAAGATGAGGCGGGTCTTGAAGAGCAGTTCCTCCCGGTCCGCCACGAGGACCGCCGCCAGCGAGTCGATCAGCGAGTGCCGGATGGCGTCGACGATCGGTTCGTCCGCGGGGCGGGCGCTCAGCGACTGCGCGAGCATCGGGTCGTACTCGTCGGTGAGGACGACGTCCTCCTTGGCGGGGAAGTACCGGAAGAACGTGCTGTGGGAGACCTCGGCCGCCGCGACGATCTGGTCGATCGTCGTCGCCTCGTAGCCCTGCTCGGCGAAGAGGCGGTAGGCCTCGCGGCGGATGCTCTGCCGCGTCTTCTGCTTCTTGCGCTCCCGCAGGCTGAGGCCGGCCGTGCCGGGGGCGGTCGAGGTCTCCATGTCGGTCATACGACCAATTCTCGCCGGTCACCCGCCGGGGCGGCCACTTCCGACGCCGCGGACCCCTCGGGGCGCGCCTCCTTCGACCGGCCGGGCAGGTGGACGGCGGCGAGGACGGCGCCGAGGATCGCGATGGCACCGCAGGCCACCAGGACCAGGCTCATGCCGTGCAGGAACGCGTGGTGCGCGGAGGCCAGCAGGGCCGCGTCGTGTGTGGACGCGGCCACCGCGTCGGCGCCCGTCACCGAGTCCCGGGCAGCGTCGGCGGCGGCGGCCGGGACGCCGGCGACCGACAGGCGCGCCAGGTAGCCGGCGCTGAGCAGGCTGCCGAGGCCCGCCACCCCGAGGACGCCGCCGAGCTGCTGGACGGTCTCCAGCAGGCTGGTGCCCGCACCGGTGTTGCCGGTGGGCAGCGAGGACATCACGAGGCTGGTGGCGGGGACCACCGCGAGCCCGAAGCCGAGGCCGGTGAGCGCGAGCCACGTGGCGGTGAAGCCGTACTCGTCCGCGGCTCCGACCGTCGATCCGAGCAGCGCCCCGGCCGCGAGCAGCGCGAGGCCGGCCGGGATGACGACGCGGGCGCCGAGGTGGGGAACCAGTGCCTCGCTCAGCATCGCGGCGACCATCAGTCCGCCGATCAGCGGGAGCAGCCGCAGTCCGGTGCCGAACGCGTCGTTCCCCAGTACCGACTGCAGGTACTGCGGGACGACGAACAGGATGCCCATGACCGCGAAGTTGACGAAGACGGCGACCAGCGAGCCCCACAGGAACCGGCGGTTGGAGAAGAGGCCCAGGTCCACCAGGGGGTGGGCGGTACGGCGCTCGCGGACGACGAAGGCGGCGAGCAGGGCCGCGCCCGCCGCGATCGTGCCGAACACCAGGGGGCTCCCCCAGCCCTCGCCCGGCACCTGGATGGTGCCGTAGACGAGTGAGGTGATGCCGAGGGCGCTGAGCGCCGTGCCGAGGGCGTCGAACGGGGTGGACGCGACTTTTTCGGCCTGCCGCGGGAGGGCGTCGACCGCCGTGGACGCGGCGCCGTCGGCCGGCCGCGTGCGGTCCGCGGGCAGCAGCCAGACGCTCGCGACCAGGGCGAGGACGGCGACGGGGACGTTGAACAGGAAGATCGAGCCCCACCAGAAGTGGTTGAGCAGCCAGCCGCCGACGATCGGGCCGATCGGCATGCCCAAGGCGGTAGCCGCGGTCCAGGTGGCGACGGCCTTGGGGAGTTCGGCCCGGTCGAAGATTTTGGGCAGGATCGCCATGGAGAGCGGCATGATCATCGCGGCGCCGAGGCCGAGGACCGCCCGGACCACGATGACTGCGGCGGGCGACCCGCCGAACGCCCCGGCCAGCGAGGCGGCGCCGAACAGCCCGATGCCGGTGACCAGCAGTCGCTTGTGGCCGTAGCGGTCGCCCAGCAGCCCGATGGGGAGCATCGCCACGGAGAGCGCGAGGAGGTAGCCGCCGCCGATCCACTGGAGCTGGGCGCTGGTGGCGCCCAGGTCGGCGGCGAGCGTCGGGAAGGCGACGTTGATGATCGTTCCGTCGAGTCCGATGATCAGGACGCTGAGCGTCAGGGCGCCCAGCGCCCACCAACGACGCGGTGAGAGTACGGGAGTTGGCACGACGACCTCCACGGTGGTTGGTTCCTAAAAGAAGTAACCAACAAATGGAAGTTAGTGTCAATAGAAATCTCGTTCCTCATCGCCGTCGGGTTCGGTTCGGCGATCGGTCAGGAGGTCTCCAGCTCCCGCGCGGCCTTCGTCATGGCGCCGCCCGCGTCGCCCGTGTTCACGACCCCGGCGGGCTCCAGCAGGAGGATGGCCGTCTCCTCCTCCGCGGCCGTGCAGTGCTCCACGCCACGCGGGACGACGAGGAACTCCCCCGGTTCGAGGACCGCGTCCCCCGCCCTGAAGCGGACGGTGAGCCGGCCGCTGATGACGAGCAGCAGCTCGTCGGTGTCCTCGTGGGTGTGCCAGACGAACTCGCCCTGCACCTTGGCGACCTTGACGTCGTAGTCGTTGACGCCGGCGATCCGGCGCTGCGCCCACTGCTCGGTGAACCGGCCGAGCGCGGCGGCGATGTTCACCACGGGAGGCACGGCGGGGGGCACAGTGGGGGCGGTTTCGGAGACGGTCATGGGAAAGGCCCTTCTGAGTGGCTGGTCCCCTGATCGTGGCCCCGCACGCGCCCGGCGGTCTTGTACGTTCCTCGCATGGGTGACATCACCGCTTGGCGGCCGGCGGTCCCGGGCATCAGCGAGGTCTTCCACGCGCACTTCGTGGACCACGCCTATCCCGCGCACACGCATGACACCTGGACGTTGATGATCGTCGACGACGGGTCGGTGGACTTCGGCCTCGACCGGCACCGGCACGGCGCCTCAGGGACCGACACCGTGGCGCTACTGCTGCCGCCGAACGTCTTCCACGACGGCCGGACCGCGACTCCCGCCGGATTCCGCAAACGCGTGCTGTACCTCGACGGAAACATGCTGCCCGAGACCCTGGCCGGCACGGCCGTCGACCGCCCCGTCCTCACCGACGGGCTGCTGCGCCACCGCATCGGGCAGCTGCACGACGCCCTCGGGCACGCGGGGGACGCCTTCGAGGGCGAGTCCCGGCTCGCCTTCGTACGGGAGCGGCTCAACGTCCACCTGGCCGCCGGCCGGACCCGCCGACCCGGCCGGGAGGCGGCCAGGCTGGCGGTGGCGCTGCGCGAGCTGCTCGACGCCCGGGTGGCGCAGGGCATCGCCCTGCACGAGGCGAGCGCGCTGCTGCGCTCCCACCCCACCCATCTGATCCGCTGCTTCAAGCAGACGTACGGGCTACCGCCGCACGTCTATCTGACCGGGCTGCGCGTCGACCGGGCGCGGCGGCTGCTGCTCGCGGGCGGGCGCCCGGCCGACGTCGCCACCGAGGTGGGGTTCTACGACCAGGCGCACCTGAACCGGCACTTCCGACGCCACGTGGGCACCACACCCGCGCGGTACGCCGGACATCCCACGAGCTAGGCCGTGTCACAAATCCCGCCTGGCCCGGGACGCCTGGTGCGTCAGCTCGTGCTGAGTGGTGTGCTCTCCTCAGCGTCGAGCTGGTGGTCTGCCCAGATGTAGCTTTCGGGAAGCAGCTCGGTGACGGGCACCATCCGGAGGCCGTCGTTTGTCCCGACGATGACCTTGAGTGCTGGGAAGTAGTCAAGAAGGACCTGGCGGCAGCGGCCACATGGGGGCACGACGCCTCGGTCACGGTCACCCACGGCGACGATGCTGTCCAGGTCATAGGCGCCCTGGGCGGCAGCGGTGCCGATCAGGACCAGTTCCGCGCAGGGGCCTCCGGTGAAGTGATAGGCGTTCACCGCAGTGATGATCCGGCCGTCTCGGGCGCGGGCCGCAGCCGCCATGGTGTGGTTGTCGCCCCGGCAGCGTGTGGCCGCGACGTGCACCGCTGCCCGGATCAGTTCGTGGTCGACACGGTCGGTCTGCGTGGTCATCTTCTCTGCCTTCTTGCACGGTCAGGCGACGTTGGCCCTGGCAACGACGGAGCATAGGCGCCGGTCGTCGGCGTGGCGGTTTCGCCAGACGACCACGCGCCGCCCGGCGCAGCACTGGGACGGCGCGTCACATCACAACAGGGCAAACGTTGCCTGATACGGCACTAGGCCGTGTCTGACACATACCGGCGTCCGCCCGGAGGGCGGGGCCCGGGGCGTCTGGTGCGTGCGATCGCACGGCGGAGGGTCGCCCCTGTACTGGACGTACCGGGGCGGGCCCGACAACTGGGGCCCCTCCCAGCGGTAGCTGGGGGAGAGCGCGCGTGCCAGGCGTCCCGGGCCAGGCGGGATGTGTCAGACACGGCCTAGGAGTTCGGGGCCACCTTGCTCAGGCCGTTGATGATGCGGTCCATCGCGTCGCCGCCGGTCGGGTCCGTCAGGTTGGCGAGCATCTTGAGCGTGAACTTCATCAGGACGGGGTGGGTGAGACCGCGCTGGGTGATGACCTTCATGACCCGCGGGTTGCCGATCAGCTTCACGAAGGCACGGCCCAGCGTGTAGTAGCCGCCGTAGGTCTCCTTGAGGATGCGCGGGTAGTTCTGCAGGGCCAGTTCGCGCTGGGCGGGGGTCTGGCGGGCGTGGGCCTGGACGATGACGTCGGCGGCGATCTGGCCGGATTCCATCGCATAGGCGATGCCCTCGCCGTTGAACGGGTTGACGAGGCCGCCGGCGTCGCCGACGAGCAGCAGGCCCTTGGTGTAGTGCGGCTGGCGGTTGAAGGCCATCGGGAGGGCGGCGCCGCGGATGGGGCCGACCTGGTTCTCCTCGGTGTAGCCCCAGTCGGCGGGCATCGAGGCGCACCACGTCTTGAGGACCTCGCGCCAGTCCAGCTCCCGGAAGGCGCTCGACGAGTTGAGGATGCCGAGGCCGACGTTGCTCGTGCCGTCGCCCATGCCGAAGATCCAGCCGTAGCCGGGCAGCAGCCGGTCCTCGGCACCGCGCTTGTCCCAGAGTTCCAGCCAGGACTCGAGGTAGTCGTCGTCGTGGCGGGGCGAGGTGAAGTACGTGCGGACCGCGACGCCCATCGGGCGGTCCTCGCGGCGGTGCAGGCCCATGTGCAGCGAGAGCCGCGTCGAGTTGCCGTCGGCGGCCACGACCAGCGGGGCGTGGAAGGTGACCGGGGTCTTCTCCTCGCCGAGCTTGGCCTCGACGCCGATGATGTGGCCCGTGCGCTCGTCACGGATCGGGGCACCGACGTTGCAGCGCTCGTGCAGCCGGGCGCCGGCCTTCTGCGCCTGGCGGGCGAGCAGCTCGTCGAAGTCCTCGCGCTTGCGGACGAGTCCGTAGTCCGGGTACGAGGCCAGTTCCGGCCAGTCGAGCTGGAGGCGGACGCCGCCGCCGATGATGCGCAGCCCCTTGTTGCGGAGCCAGCCCGCCTCCTCGGAGATGTCGATGCCCATCCCGACGAGCTGCTTGGTGGCGCGCGGGGTCAGCCCGTCACCGCAGACCTTCTCGCGCGGGAACGCGGTCTTCTCCAGGAGGAGGACGTCGAGTCCCGCTTTGGCCAGGTAGTACGCGGTCGTCGAACCGGCGGGCCCGGCGCCGACGACGATCACATCGGCGCTGTTCTCGGACAGGGCTGTGTCGGTCACGGTGGGCTCTCCGGTCTCGGCGAGGGGTCTTGGCTCCGACCGAGTCTATGAGGCCGCCGTCCGGGTGCGAGCGGCGGCTCTCGGTGTGGCCCTGGTCCGGCCACGCCCGGCGCGCCTCAGACGGGGCCGCTCGGGAGCGCGGCGGGGTCGTCGGAGGCGCTGCCCGCCGGATCGTCGGTCGGAGTCGCGGAGGGAGCGCCCGTCGGACTGCCGAAGGGATCGGACGTCACGCCGTCGGACGGGGACTCCGTCATGCCGCCGGTCGCGTTGGTGTCGGCGTCGCCCGGCACGGCGGGCGAGGACGTCGAGGAGCCGGGGTCCGCCGGTTTGTCGTCGTTCCGGTGGTACATCATCACGCCGGCGGCGGCCGCGCCGCCGATCGCGAAGGCGCCGAGCATGATCAGACCGATCACGAGCAGCCGGTTGCGGGGCGCGCGGGCCGGCGTGTCGGAGGGGGCGTTGAGGTTCAGCAAGAGTTCCGGTTCGCCGAACCCACCGGCGGACGGCGCGCCATACGGCCGCCCCTGGAACGCCTGCGGGTCGTGCGGCTGCGGGCTCTGCGACCGAGGGTCCTGCGAGGGCTGTGGCTGGTCCTGTGGTCGCGAGCCTTGCGAGGGCTGGTCCTGTGGTCGCGGGCCCTGCGAGGGTTGGTCCTGCGGCTGCGGGCCCTGCGGCTGCGCGGAACCGGGCTGTCCGTCACCGGGCTGCGCCGAAAACGGGCTGTCCGTAACCGGGCTGCGTGTAGCCCTGCTGCCCATACCCCTGCTGCGGGTAACCCTGCTGCCCGTACCCCGGCTGCGGGTAGCCCTGCTGCCCGTACCCCGGCGGGTAGGCGGGCGGGTGGCCGGGCGTGCCGCCCCAGCCGCCCTGCCCTCCCGCGCGCACGCGGAGCAGGAACGTCACGGCGAGCACTCCGCCGAAGGCCCACAGCAGGCCGAAGAGCAGCGCTTCCGGGACGCTGGAGGCGGCTTCCACGCTTGCGGACCTGGTGCCCTCGGCGTACTCGCCCTTCACACCGCCGATCCCGATCAGGAGAACGAAGAGTCCCGCGTAGAAGCCGGCGGCGAGCCACTGCTCGCGCCGGTCGGCACAGCGGCGGGCGGCCACGACGCCGAGGATCAGCGCGCAGACCACGCCCGCGGCGATCGCCCCGGGAACGGCCCAGCCGTTGTGGAACTGGCCCAGGTCGGACAGGCCGAACCGCTCGGTTTCGGCACTCGTTCCCGATCCGGATCCCGATCCCGAGCGCGTCGCCTCGACCGGCACTCCCCAGGCGAGGCCCAGCGCCGAGACGCCCCCGTTCACGATCAGCAACGCGACACCCATCCACGTCCCGCTGTCCATCTCCTCGGAGTGATCGGCCAGGACGATCAGCACGATGACCGCGCAGACGGCCACGCCGATGCCGAGTGCCAGCATCGCGGCCCGCAGGGCGCGGGCCGCGGCGGCGAGTCCCGGGCCGGTGGCCGACGGTCCGTCCAGCCGGTCGCGGCACAGCACGGACGGACCCAGCAGCAGGCTGAGCACGAAAGTCCACAGCAGCACGGCGAACGGACCCGACGTGATCTCGATCCGGTCCCCGGACCCTTCCGACGACACCGAGTAATCCGGCTGCGCGACGAGCGCCAGGACGAGCGCGGCGACCGTGCACACCACCGCCACCCGGATCGCCGCCTCCGCGCCGGTCTGGGTGCGGCGCAGGTGGCGCAGGGCCAGGACGAGGGCGACGCCCCACAGGACGGTGACCACGAGCGGCACGACCGACAACGTGGCGGTGTCCTGCGACGTCGACCTCAGGAGGGGGGAGGCGATCGAGGAGTCGTAGTCGTCGTAGGACGAACCGCCGTTCCCCGACGAGAGCTTGACGCCGAAGACGCCGCCGACGCCCTGGAGGACCATGGCGAGGTAGCTGCGCAGCCGGTCGCCGTAGCCGACGTCGACCTTGTCGAGCTGCCGGTTGGACTGCGTCGCCAGGATCGCGGCGAACGCCAGCAGCACCGCGGTCGGCCACAGACCCGCCTTGAGCGGTCCCGTCCAGTCGCCGGAGACGGTACGGCGCAGGAACAGTGCCAGGGGTGAGGGCCCCTGCGGCACCGCGGCGTACGGGGTCGGGGTGTACGGCGGCGGCGCGTACGCGGGCGGGGCGTAGACCGGCGGCCCGGACGCGGGCGGACCGTAGGACGGCCCGCTGTACGGGGGCGGCGCGGTCGGCGGAAGCGGCGGCTGCACCGGCCCCGGCGGAGCCTGACCACCGGACCCTGGACCCCGCCCCGGCCCCGGCACCGGCGGCCCCTGACCGCCAGACGGCCCCGGCGGCACCTGACCGCCAGACGGCACCGGTGGCACCTGCCCCTCCGCCGGCGGCTGCGTCGGTATCGGGGGCGCCGCCAGTTCACGGCCGCATCTCCTGCAGAAACGCGCATCGTCCGCCGACGCGTCGCCGCAGGCGGGGCAGAACGGCATGGGGCACTCCGGAGGTCGGGTACGGCTGCCAGGACAGCCGTCGGAAACCGCCGTCCTCTTTCAGACCCCGGAGTTTATGGTCACCGCCCTCACAACTGGGCGGTTATTGACCGATCTTCGCCGCCCGGTGGAGCGCGACGACACCACCCGTGAGGTTGCGCCAGGCGACCTTGGACCAGCCGGCCCCCTGGAGCCGGGCGGCGAGCGCCGCCTGGTCGGGCCAGGCGCGGATGGACTCGGCGAGGTAGACGTACGCGTCCGGGTTGCTGCTCACGGCGGTCGCGACCGGCGGCAGGGCGCGCATCAGGTACTCGGTGTAGACGGTGCGGAAGGGCTTGAACGTCGGGCTGCTGAACTCGCAGATCACGACGCGGCCGCCCGGCTTGGTGACACGCAGCATCTCGCGCAGTCCGGCGTCCGTGTCGTGCACGTTGCGCAGCGCGAAGGAGATGGTGACCGCGTCGAAGACGCCGTCGGCGAACGGCAGCCTGGTCGCGTCGCCCGCCGTAAGCGGCAGGGACGGGTGGCGCTTCTTGCCCTCGCGCAACATGCCCACGGAGAAGTCGCACGGGACGACCTGGGCGCCCGCCGCGACGAAGGGCAGCGAGGAGGTGCCGGTACCGGCACCGAGGTCGAGCACGCGCTCGCCGGGCCGGACGTCGAGGGCCTGCGCGACGGCCTTGCGCCACAGCCGGGCCTGGCCGAGCGATAGCACGTCGTTCGTCAGGTCGTACTTGGCGGCTACGTCGTCGAACATCGCGGCGACTTCGTGCGGCTGCTTTTCCAGGGAGGCTCGGGTCACGGGTCCATTCTCCACCCCGCGCCGGGTGCCCAAGCAGCGGCCACCCGCAGGGGCACCCGCCGGTCAGCGGCGCAGGGCCTCCGCGGGCTGGATGCGCGAGGCCCGCAGGGCCGGGTAGAGGCCGGCGAGCAGGCCCGTGAGCAGCCCGATCACCGGGGCGGCGGCGAGCGTCGCCGGATGGACGACCGGCGTCCAGTCCCGTACGACGGCGACCACCACGACCGTGAGGGCGCCGAGACCGGTGCCGACCAGCCCGCCCAGCGCCCCCAGGGCGCCGGACTCCGCCAGGAACTGGGCGGTGATGTGCCGGCCGCGCGCGCCCAGGGCGCGGCGCAGCCCGATCTCGCCGGTGCGTTCCAGGACGGCGACCAGCGTGGTGTTGGCGATACCGACGGCTCCGATGACCAGGCAGATCGCCGCGAGGAGAAGGAACAGCTGGTTGAGGTCACCGCTGACGGTGCCGCGCAGCGTGCGGGGGTCGGGCGGCGGGACGGCCTTCAGGTACTCGGGGTGGTCCGGGCGCAACGCGGTCGGGGCCTCGTGGGCGATCTGTCCCGCGGCGCCGATCCGGGTGGCGACCAGCATCTTGGCGTCGCCGCTCTTCGGCGGGCCCCAGACCCGCTCGGCGGTGGTGCGCGGCACGATCACCGACAGCAGGAGGTCCGCCTTGCGGCGGGTGTCGTCGATGATGCCGACCACCGTGAACGGCTGGTCGCCGATGAAGATCGCCGGATACGTCTCCAGCGTCGTGATGCCGAGCCGGGCGGCGGTGCCCGCGCCGATCACGACGACCGGCTGCGCGCTCCGCGACAGGTAGTCGTCGTAGAGCCTGCCCTGGGCGAGGTGCGGGTCCGCCGCGAGGAGGGCGCCGGGGGACGCGGCGACGATGCCAATGTCCGCGCCGCCGGAGTCCCCGCCGCCCGAGTCGGCGCCCACCGGCGAGGAGCGGACGCCGGAGCTGCCGGCCGGGTGCACCGGCCAGAACACCCCCGCGTGCTCCACGCCGCCGAGCCGGCCGATCCGGTCGTCGGCGTCGGCCGCGAAGACCGGTCCCGCGAAGGCGTTCTGCTGGGCGGTGACGTCCTCGATCGTCACCTCGGTCGCGGTGAGCAGGTCGAAGCGGGAGTCGATCTGCGCGGACGTGGTGGCCGTCAGCCCGAGGATCGCCACGAACGTGCCCACGCCGAGGACCGTGCCGAGCGCGGTGAGCGCGGAGCGGCCGGGGCGCTGCAGCATCCCGGCGAGCGACTCGGAGAGCAGCTCGCGCGGCGGGAGGACGGACGGCTCGACGGGGCGCCGCTCGGCTTTCGGGTGTCCTCCGCGCCTGGCACCGAACCACGACCGCAACCGCGACCGCGCCCTCACACCAGGGCCCGTTCGGTCAGCACGCCGTCGCGGATCGCGAGGGTGCGCGCGCCGCGGGCGGCCACCAGCGGGTCGTGGGTGATGACGACGATCGTCATGCCGTCGGCGTGCAACTCGTCGAGCAGGCTGAGGATCGCGCCCGCCGTGGCGGTGTCGAGGTTGCCGGTCGGCTCGTCGCAGAGCAGCAGCGACGGCCGGGAGACCAGCGCCCGCGCGATGGCCACCCGCTGCTGCTCACCGCCGGAGAGCCGGGTGGGCACGGCGTCCAGCCGGTGGTCGAGCCCTACTTTGACCAGCGCCTCGCGGGCCCGCTCGGACGACTCCGCGCGAGGCACGGCGCTGTACAGCAGGGCCAGCCGGACGTTCTCCACGGCGGTGCGGTACGGCAGGAGGTGGAAGGACTGGAAGACGAACCCGATGCGCCGGCCGCGCAGCGCGGTGCGGTCGGCGTCCTTGAGCGCGCCGGTGTCGATGCCGTCGAGCAGGTAGCTGCCTGAGGTGGGCACGTCGAGCAGGCCGACGATGTTGAGGAAGGTGGACTTGCCCGAGCCGGAGGGGCCGACGACCGTCACGAACTCGCCCGCTCGAACCGTCAGTTCGCAGTCGGTGAGCGCGGCGACCGGCGGCGGCCCGGGGTAGGTGAGCCCCGCCTGCCGCAGTTCGATGACCGCGGGGACCTCAACGCGCACGGGGGGCGCCCTTGACGCCGGTGACGACCCGGTCGCCTTCCGCGAGCACGCCGCCCCCCACCGGGACGACCTCCACGAAGCCGTCCCCGGTGGTGCCGGGCCGGACCTCCACCCGGCGTTGCGCGCCCGCCCCCGCGACGACCGTGACGACCGTACGGCCGTCCGCGCCCGCCGAGATCGCGGTGACGGGGACGACGAGCGCCATGCCGTCGGTGGACGCGGCCTCGACGGTCAGCCGGACGTCCTGCCCCGCGAGCTGCGGGTCCAGCGGCTGGTCGGGACGGATTACGAGCGGATAGCCGCGTTGTCCCGCGGACCCGCCCTGGCCCTGGTCCTGTCCCTGCTGCCCTTGCTGCCCCTGCTGGTCCGGTGAGGCGGCTCCCGCCGGCTGCCCGCTCCCGCTGTCGATGGCCGTGCCGACCGAAGCCACCGTCGCCGCCGCGGTCACCCCGCTGACCTCCGACAGGATCTGGACCCGCTGCCCCGGCCGTATCAATCCCTTCTGGTACTCCTGCAGCGCGCCGCGCACCACCAGTGCCCCGGCCGATACGGTCATGACCGCGGATCCCGAGACCTTGGATCCCACATGCGCGGGTATGGAGTCCACCCGGGCCGGAAAGCCGTCCAGGTAGACCACTTCGCCCGCCGGCAGCATCGGCCCGTCGGCGGCGAGGACCGCGGCGAGGTCCCCCCGCGCGCTGCTGAGATCCTCCCGGGCCCGCTGCACGGCACGCTTGGCGGCCTTGCCTGAGGCCGGTTTCCCGGCCGACGGGCGTCCGGTCGACGGGCTGCCGCTGCCGGGCTTCCCGGCCGGAGCCGCCGGCGGTTCGTCCGCCGCTTCCAGTTCGTCCTGGGCGTCCTGCGCGTCCTGCAGCGCCCGTTCGGCCGCGGTCTCCGCGTCCCGCGCCGCCTTCAGCGCCGCGCCGCCGTCCGCGTGGGCCGGCAGCGGGTCGTAGCCGATCGAGGCGTAGAACCCGGTCAGCGCCGCCTTCGTCCCGGGCCCGAAGGTCCCGGCGGGGTCGCCCCCCGACCGGTGGCCCAGTTCCCCGAGCGCGCGCTGCAGTTGGGCGACGTCGTCGCCGGTCGCGCCCGGCTTCAGGTCCCGGTACACCGGCAGCGCGCCGCGCAGCACGAACACCGGCCGACCGGACACCTCCAGCAGCACCTTGCCGTCGGTCACCGTCGCCCGGAGGCCCGCCAGTAGTTTCGTCACGACCGGCGTACCGGCGCCCTCCCCCGGCGTGACGGAGGGCGAGACGTCCACCGACTGCCCGGCCCGCACCGTGCCGCGCAGGATCACCGAGTCCTTGAGGACCCTGCGCTCCACGGGCGCGGTCAGCAGGTCGGGGGGCGGAGCCGCGCGCTCCGCCGCGGCCTGGGCGGGCGACTTGATGACCAGTGACGCCCCGGCGGCCGAGCCGGACAGCGCCAGCGCCCCCACCGCGACGGCGATCACCCAGACGCGGCGCCGTGCGAGGAGCGGTGCGGGCGCGTCAGCCACCCTGGATCCCATCGCCGCCGAACTTCGCCTGGCAGGTGTGCCAGATGGCCGCCGTGGCCGGGTCCTCCTTCAGCCGCAGGCCCAACGCGGCGGGGTACGTGAACTCGCCGTTCGTCGGGCTGGGGTCCGGATAGTCCGTGATCCCGTGCTCCCGCATGCACTTCGTCTCCTGCCGCATGGCCGCCAGGAAGGCCGGTGGCATGGCGCCGCCGGTAGCGCTGTCGCTCACGCCCGGTTTGCCGTCCTTCGCACTCCCGGAGCTCCCGGGGCTACCGGAACCGTCGGAGCAGCCGCCGGTTCCGAGCACCACAACCAGCAGTGCCGGCAGGAACGGGAGGAGGGCCGGACGGCGGGGGATCCTGGACGACAAGGTCAGGTCTGCGATCTGCACGATCGATCAGCCTAGCCCTGATCGAACAACCGCTCTACTGTCCCAAGGGCCAGTAGAGATACCCCCGTTCCCTCTGTTCGCATAGTGCGCCGCCGTCTCTGTCCACTGACGGTCGGAAGCACGCCACGCACCCCGCATCAGAGAGGAACGTCGCATGACGCACATCCACCGCACGACCCTGCGCGGAGCACTCGCCGCAACGCTCGCAGCGGCCGCACTCGGCACCGCCTCGATCGTCTGCGCCGAGCCCGCCGCCGCGCTGGGCAAGGACGGGCACCTGGAGCAGGGCGAGCTGGGCCTCTACTACGCCGAGAACCGCACCAACCTGATGTTCGACCTGTTCTACCCAGGGAACGACTTCCGCCCCGAGCGGTATCCGGCGAACACCAGCATCTCACCGAACGACAACACGGAGTCGTACTGGAACCGGGACTCGCAGACCTGGAGCGTCTGGACGGACCCCTTCCGGTCCGGGATCCACGGCTGGATACCGGCGTCCACCTGGAGCAACGCCAGCACCAACTTCAGGAACCGGGTCTCGTCCGCCAACCCCGGCTGATCCTCGGGTCCGCGCCCGCCGCTCCGCCGCTCCGTCGCTCCGCCGCACCCCGGCGGTCGGAGCGGCGGAGCCCGCGCGGGCTCCGGCAGCATGCCCGCCCTCCCCGACTCTCCACCCGCACCCCCGCACCCCCGCACCCCGCAGACCCGTGTCCTCTGGAGCCCGCCGATGCCCCGCCTCCGTGCCGCCGTCACCGCCGTCGTCGCCCCCGCCTGCCTCGTCCTGCTGCTCTCGGGTTGCGGGGGCGGTTCCGGGGGTTCCGGCGCATCCGACGACAAGGCGGCGGAACCCGACGTCGCCACGACGCCCGTGCTCCTCGACAGCAGCGGGCTGACGTTCCCGATGGACGCCTACCTCGTTCCCGCGGCGCAGCGGCAGGAGCTGCAGAGGGCGCAGAACGTCCTCGTGGACCAGTGCATGCGGCGCTACGGCTTCCGCTACACCACCCCGAAGTCCCCGGACTCCGCCGCCACCACCACCGATGTCTACGGCGAGAACGGCCGGCGCTACGGCCTGTCCAGCCCGGCGCTGGCCGCCCGCTACGGCTACGGCAGCCCGCCCCAGCAGACGCCCGCCCGCGCCCCGCGTCCGGCCACCGGGAGCAACGAGTCCCTCGTCCTCGACGGGCCGCCCGACCTGGATCCCTCGTCGCTCCCCGGCAACCTGGAGGAGGCGGAGAAGGCCAGGACGTCCGGGAAGAACACCCGCGCGGTCAACGGCGTCAAGATCCCGGTGGCGGGCTGCTCGGGCGAGGCGGGGCTCCGGCTCTACTCGCCCGACGCCGCCGCCGTCGACATCACCTTCTCGCAGAACCTGAACGCCGAGGCCAACGAACGGTCACGCCAGGACTCCCGGGTGGTGGAGGCGATCCGGAAGTGGTCGGCGTGCATGGCTCAGCACGGCTACCACGTCGCGTCGCCGATGGACGTGCCGAGCACCCTGCAGCTGGTCGATCTGTCGGGTTCGCAAGCGGTGACCACCGCCACCGCCGACGTGGCCTGCAAGCGGCAGGTGAACCTCGTGGGCGTCTGGTACGCCGTCGAGTCCGCGTACCAGAAGGGGCTGATCGAGAAGAACGCGGAAGTCCTGAAGAATTTCAAGGACCAGCAGCAGGCCCGGATGCGGCTGGCCGATTCACTCTCCGGTTGAGTCGGAGCTGATATAGCCTTCCGTGTGCTCCAGTCCACGCTTCCGGGGGGAATCCGTGCATCTGCTCTGCCCGGTGTGCGAGGTCTGCGGGACCGGACCGCGAGACGATCCCCACCCCGACGGCAGCGCGGTCCTGGCGGGGCTGCGGCTGATCCCCGATCTGACGGACCGTGAGCACCAGGTGCTGATGAGCCTGCGGGACGGCGCCTCGAACCGGGAGCTCGCCGCTGAACTGGGCATCACCGAACGCACGGTGAAACTGCACGTCGCGAGTCTGCGCTTCAAGCTCGGCGGCGTCTCACGGCTGCAGTTGAGCCTGATCGCGCTGGTGCACCACGCGCGCGGCGGTCACGCCCGCCGGTGCACGAGCCGTCCGCCGACCACGGTGGCCACGCAGCCGCCGCCGGCGTCGAACACCGCCAGGTCCGCCCGGCCGCCGGTCACGAGCGCGGGCGGCACGGATCCGGCGGGTACCCGGGTCAGACCGCCGCGTGCGGCGGCGGCCCGCAGGGCGGGGTCGGTCAGGTACCCGTCCACAACGGCTGTCGCCCCGAGCCGCAGGAGGGCGTGAATCCGTTCACGCGGACTCGGCGCGTCCGGCACCGGGGCCGCGTGCACCAGCGCCGGGCCGAGCGTGCCGTGCCACTCCCGCACCCTCGCCCGCGGGAACAGCGCGCGCAGCTCGTCGGCCGTGCCGACCGCCTCGATCCGGTCTCCGGAGACGGCGACCGCCCGTCCGGTGCCGCCGTCCCCGATGTGGATCGTGAGCATTCGGTCGGCCGCGTCAGTTGGCCGCGAGCAGCTTCAGCTCGGGGTGCGCCGTGCCGCCCTCGATCGCCGTCGACGACAGGTGCGAGACCGCGTGGTCGTTGACCGGGTCGTTCGCCGGGTCCTCGTGCACGACGAGGTGCTCGTAGGTGGTCGCGCGCTGCGCGGGGACGCGGCCGGCCGAGCGGATCAGCTGGATGATCTCCATCCGGTTCGAGCGGTGCTTGGCGCCGGCCGAGGAGACCACGTTCTCCTCGAGCATGATCGAGCCGAGGTCGTCGGCCCCGTAGTGCAGCGACAGCTGGCCGACCTCCTTGCCCACCGTCAGCCACGAGCCCTGGATGTGGGCGACGTTGTCCAGGAAGAGTCGGGCGACCGCGATCAGGCGCAGGTACTCGAAGATCGTGGCCTGCGTCCGCCCCTTCAGCTTGTTGTTCTCCGGCTGGTAGGTGTACGGGATGAACGCGCGGAAGCCACCCGTGCGGTCCTGTACGTCACGGATCATGCGCAGGTGCTCGATGCGCTCGGCGTTCGTCTCGCCGGTGCCCATCAGCATCGTGGACGTCGACTCGACGCCCAGGTTGTGCGCGATCTCCATGATCTCCAGCCAGCGCTCGCCCGACTCCTTGAGCGGCGCGATGGCGGTGCGCGGCCGGGCCGGCAGCAGCTCGGCGCCCGCACCCGCGAAGGAGTCGAGGCCCGCGGCGTGGATCCGCCGGATGGCCTCTTCGGCCGTCACTCCGGAGATGCGGGACATGTGCTCGATCTCCGAGGCGCCCAGCGAGTGGATGACCAGCTGCGGGTACGCCTTCTTGATCGCGGCGAAGTGCTCCTCGTAGTACTCCACGCCGTAGTCCGGGTGGTGGCCGCCCTGGAACATGATCTGGGTGCCGCCCAGCTCCACGGTCTCCGCGCAGCGGCGCAGGATGTCCGCGATGTCACGCGTCCAGACCTTGTCGCTCTGCGGCGCGGCGTAGAACGCGCAGAACTTGCACGCCGTCACGCACGAGTTCGTGTAGTTGATGTTCCGCTCGATGATGTACGTCGCGATGTGCTCGGTACCCGCGTACCGCAGGCGGCGCGCCGCGTCGGCGGCGGAGCCGAGGGCGTGCAGCGGGGCGGAGCGATACAGGTCCAGCGCCTCCTCCGGGGTGATGCGGCCGCCGGCGGCGGCGCGATCGAGGACGGCTGCGTAGTCGCTCACCGGGGCTGTCCCTTCCGAAGGGGTACAAGACGGACCAGCTCAGCGTACGCCAGACCACGGACACTCCCCTGGGCGGGCCACGGGGGCCGCTGAGCGGTTCCCGGAGGGACCGCTCGTCACATGCTTACCGGCTCGCCCTCATCGGCCGCTCCGACCGCACGTCGGCCGCGTCCGCCTTCGACGGCCTGGAGCACCACCGGGGCGGCGGCTCGCTGATCGTCGTCACGGGCACCGGCGACACCGACGGGCTCACCGCGCTCGGCCGGGTCAGGCGGCGCTTCGACCGGGTGACGATGCTGCGCGCCGGCCAGGACATGGCCGCGCCCGACGCGCAGGGCGTGTCCAGCGCCACCGTCGACGTACCGCAGCTGCACATCGCGTCGCTGGACGCCCTGCTGGCCGGCTGGCGCTGGGAGGCCGTGCGGTGAGCGCCACCACGCGTCCCGCGCGCACCGCGCCGCTGCCGCCGCAGGGTGGCGGCCCGAACTGGGACTGGGCCGCGCCCGCGCCCACCGGGCCGAGCGCCGAACGTCCGCCGAGCACGGTCACGACCCGCGGCGAGGGCCTCGGGCGCGCCCGCCGCCTGTGGTCGCTGCTGCCGGTCGCCGCGCTGCTCGCCGCCTCCGGCCTGGGCTGGCACCGGGTGTTCGGCACCCGCGACCTGCTGCCCGTCCTCGCGGTGGCCGTCCTCGCGCCGATCGTCCTGTCGGCGGCGCTGTCGGGCGCCCTGTCCCGCAAGGGCCGCACCGGTCCGCTCTGGCCGTCCGTCGTCCTGACGGCCACCGCCTGGACGGGCACGGTCTGGCTGACGATGTTCCGGGACGGCGGACCGCGTGCCATCCGGCCCGCGCTGCTCGACGCCCCGCACGCCGTCCTGACCACCATCCTCCCCGTCCCGGGCGAGGCACGGCTGCTGGTCCTGCCGCACGCGGTGCTGTGGCTCGCCGCCTTCACCTCCGCCGAACTGGCGCTGCGCACCCGCACCCCGCTGCTGCCGGCGCTGCCCGCGGTGCTCGCCTTCGGCTTCCCGCTGGTGCTCGGGGTGGACGGCCCGGGTTCCGACTACCCGGTGGTGGCCGCGCTGGCCGCGCTCACCGCGCTGCTGGCCCTGGTCCGCTCGCGGGTGAGCCCGTCGTTGCGCGGACTGGCGCTCGGGTTGCCGGTCGTCCTCGGCCTCACCCTCGTCGCCTCGCTGGCAGGCACCGGCCTGCCGGGGATGGGCGCCGCGTACGACCCGCGGGACGCGATCACCCCGCCCACCGTCCGCCCGCAGTCCATCAGTCCGCTGGACCAGGTCGCAGCGCTGATGCGCAGCGGCGACGCGAAGGTCTTCACCGTCCGCACCGCCGCCGAAACCAACTACCGGCTGGCGGTGCTGGACACGTACAACGGCACCACGTGGTCCAGCACGGCCGAGCTGGTCCGCACCGGCGGCCGGGTCCCCGCGGAACACGGCGTCGATCCGGGCGAGCGGCGCGAGGTGACCCAGCGCTTCACCGTCCAGGCGCTGCCCGGCATCTGGCTGCCCGCCGCCGACCGGCCCTCGACCGTGACGCTGCCGGACCACACCGACCTGTCGGTGGACCCGGCCGCGGGCGTACCGGCCACCGACCGGACGGCGCCCCCCGGCTTCACCTACACGGCCGTGTCACAACTGCCGGTCTACGACGTGCGGCGGCTGCAGTACGCTCCGGCCGCCGACGACCCGGAGCTCGTCGAACTCCCGCGCACGGACGCGGCCGACCAGCCCATCCCGTCCGTCGCGTCCTTCACCAAGATCGCCGCGAAGGCCACGGAGGGCAGCTCCTTCCCGTACGAGCAGGCCGTGAAGCTCGCCGACTGGCTGCGCGGGTCCTACCAGTTCGACCCGCGGGCCATCCCCGGCCACACCTACCGCGGCCTGGAGTTCTTCCTGACCGAGGGCAAGCGGGGCACCTCCGAGCAGTTCGCCGCCTCGTTCGCGGTGCTCGCCCGCACGCTCGGGCTGCCCTCGCGGGTGGTGGTCGGCTTCCGCCCCGGCACGAAGACCGGCGACGACACCTGGCAGGTGGCGGGCAAGGACGTACTGGCCTGGCCCGAGGTGGAGTTCCAGGGCATCGGCTGGGTCCCCTTCTACCCGACCCCGGGCACCACGTCCCAGGACGGCACCTCCGTCGCCCCGGCCGGCCAGACCAAGGACCGCAAGACGGTCGACCAGCAGATCACCGACCAGCCGCGGCCGTCGGCGCCGCCCAAGGGGGCCGGCACGACGCGGCCCACGGCGGCGGCCCCGGCCGCCGGAACCCCCTGGCGGATCTACGGCCCGGCCGCCGCCCTGCTCCTCGTCCTCGGCTATCTGCTCTACGCGGCCTGGCTGCCGTGGCGGCGGCGGGCCCGGCGGCGCGGGGCCGCCGACGTGCGGCAGCGGGTGCTGGGCGCCTGGCAGCAGATCGTCGACCGGCTGACCGAGATCGGGCTGCCCGCCACCGGGGCGCACACCGCGGAGGAGGTCGCCGCGCTCGGGGCGTCCCGGGTGGGCGGCGCCGCGGGCGAGCATCTCCCGGACCTGGCCCGCCTGGTGAACGAGGTCGGCTACGGCGGCCGCACCCCCGACCCGGCGGCGGCCGACGCCGCCTGGGCGCACTGCGACGCCATCGAACGCGTCGTGCTGCGCACCATCCCGCGGCGCGACCGGATCGTGCGCGCACTGCGCCTGCGGCGGGGCTGACCGCCTCCGTCCACAGAGCGCCCGCGCCGACCCGGCCGGCCGCCGGAGGCGGTAGGTTGTCGTGAGACGCGTGAGGCACGGGAGGACATCGGTGGACCGGACGCCGGGAAGGCGCGGGCAGGGCACGACGGACAACCCGGAGAGCGACAAGGGTTCCGTCGCCGTACCGGCGCAGACGTCGGCGGAGGGGCACCGCCTGCCGCCGGGCTACAAACTGCTCCGCCAGGTCGGCACCGGCCGCCACAGTGCCGTCCTGCTGTGTGCCGACGAGGCCACCGGCGCCGAGGTGGCCGTCAAACTGCTCGCCGTCACGGTCGAGGACGAGAGCACCCGGCTGGCCGCGCACTCCGAACTCCTGTCGGCGGGCGCCGCCGCCCGCCACCCCTGCTCCGTGACCGTCGAGGACGCCGGCTTCACCGCCGAGCACCGCCCGTACCTGGTGGAGCAGTTCTGCCGCGGCGGCAACGCGCAGGCCAAACTCACCAACTCCGGACCGTTCACCGTCGACGAGACGATCGTCATCAGCACCCGCCTGGCGCTGGCGCTGCACTCCGCGCACCGCCGCGGGGTGCTGCACCTGGACGTCCGCCCCGCCAACATCCTCTTCGACGAGAGCGGCGACGCGCTGCTCGCGGACCACGGCCTCGCCCGCGTCCTGCAGCGCTCCGCGCCGCGGCTGGGCACGGTCTTCGACCCGATGTTCGTACCGCGCGAGCTCTTCGGCTGGGAGAAGCCGGGCCCGGCGGCCGACGTCTACAGCCTCGGCGCGACGCTGTACACGCTGCTCAACGGCGAACCGGCGTACGCGGACGCGGGCCGCACCTCGTGGTCCGCGCTCTACGCGGAGGTGCTGCGGGGCGAACTGCCGTACCCCGCCCACCGGCACGACATACCGGACCCGCTGCTCATCCTCGTCCGCAGGATGATGTCGGCGAACCCGGAGGGCCGGCCGCCGCTCACCGAGGTGCACCGCACCCTGCGCGCGCTGCTGTCCCCCGCGTCCGCGTCGAAGGTGCCCGCGCTGGAACCGGAACCGGCGATGGAGTCGCCGCTGCCGGGCTGGGACCCGGCGGACGACCTGACGCCGGAGGAGCAGGCGGCCGTCGCGCAGGCGGGCGCGCGGGCCCAGGACGAGGCCAAGCGGCAGTCGCGCAGGCGCCTGCTCGCGGCGACCACCGCCCTGGTGGTGTTCGCCGCCGCGGGCACCGCGGCCACGCTGGTGCTGCGCGACCGCCACGGGAAGCCGGATCCGAAGGCCTCCCCCACCGCTTCGACGGCGCCGGGCCCGACGTCGAGCGCCGCCCCGGTGCAGGTGCCCGCGGACAAGCTGGCGGGTCTGATGCCGCAGAACGTGCAGGCCGTGAAGGCCAACGGAAACGTGCAGATCACCTGGAAGCCGCCGACGCAGGCCGCGCAGGTCGCCGGCTACGTCGTGCGGGCGGTGGTGCCGGGCGGCGGCGAGCCGCTGCAGAAGACGCCCAACGGCAATGAGCCCGCGGTGGTGTTCACGGCCGGGTCGGTGACGGCCGACACCTGCTACACCGTGAACGCGGTGATCTCGGTGGACGGGAAGTTCCAGTTCGCGCCGTCCAAGGAGTTGTGCAAGACGACCGGCTGACCACCCGGCCGCCATCCCCGATTACTTGATCTTCCTCAGGTCGCCGCTGGGGTGGCCGGCGGCCGCGTCGTTGGTGGTGTAGGTCAGCGTCGTGGCGTTCTTGAGGGTCAGCCGTTCCGCCGTGGCGCCCGGGGAGCAGCCGCTGGTCGCGCCCGGATCACCGGCCGTCGAGTCGAGGACCAGCACCTTCGTGGTCGCGGACACCAGCTTCCACGTACCTCCGCAGTGCAGGACGCCCAGCAGGTCCACACTGCTGTCGCCGACGTTCTCGCCGATCCGCCCCGCCTTGACGGTGATCGTCAGCACCCCGTTGGGGACGCCGTTGGTGGAGACGGTGCCGCCCTGCCAGGTGCCGATGAACGCGGCGGGCACGGCGTCGGTGGCCGCACCGGCGTCGGTACCCGTGGTCGTGCTCCCCGGTCCGCCCCCGTTGGTGCCGCCCGACGTGTCCTCCGGTCGGAACAGGAACATCACGGTCCCGGCGACGACGGCGGCCAGCACCGCGGCCAGCACCGCCGACAGGCGTCGGTGCCCGCGGCCCACGGCGGGTTCCGGCGCGTAGCGCGCGCCGGAACCCGCGGTGCGCGGCATCGCGTCGCGCGGCCCCGACGCCTCCATGCCGAAGGAGTGCGACGGCGCGGACGACGGACCGAACGTGCCGTAGGCCGAGCCGAGGGGCGTCCCCGACGGCGTCATCCCATAGCCCGGCGTCCCCCCGGGCAGCACGCCGGAGCGCGTCGACAGCGGGGCCGCGTCCAGGTCCAGCAGTTCGACCACGTGCCGGCCCAACTGCGCCATCAACGGCTCCGAGAGCCACCCCCGGCGCACGAGCGCGGCCGCGCCGTCGGGCGACAGCCGCGCGGCGAGCCGGGCGGGAGTGGGGCGGACGGCCGGCGCCTTCGCGAGGCAGGACTCCACGATGTCGCGCAACTCGTACGGCACACCGTCGAGTTCCGGCTCCTCGTGGGCGACCTTGTAGAGCAGCGAGGCGGCGCTGTCCCCGCTGAACGGGCCGTGTCCGGTCGCCGCGAAGGCGAGCACGGCGCCGAGGGCGAAGACGTCGGAGGCCGCGCCGAGCGGCCTGGCGAGCACCTGCTCGGGTGACATGTAGCCGGGCGAGCCGACGACCACCCCGCTGCCGGTGACGGACGCGCCCGCGGCGTCCATGGCGCGCGCGACCCCGAAGTCGATGAGTACCGGTCCGTCGATCGAGAGCATCACGTTGGACGGTTTGACGTCGCGGTGCAGCAGGCCGAGCCGGTGCAACGCGTCCAGCGCCTCGGCGAGTCCGGCGCCCAGCGTCCGCACCCCGCTCGCCGGCAGCGGCCCGAACTCGTCGACGGCCTGCGCCAGGGTCGGCCCCGCGATGTACCCGGTGGCGATCCACGGCACCGGTGACTCGGTGTCCGCGTCGAGCACCGGGGCGCTCCAGACCGCGCTCACCAGTCGAGCGGCGGCCACCTCACGGCGGAAGCGGGTGCGGAACTCGGCGTCCTCGGCGAGTTCGGGGCGCACCACCTTCACCGCGACCGTACGGCCGCCGGGGCTGCGGCCGAGGTAGACCCGGCCCATCCCACCCGCTCCGAGCCGTCCCAGCAGACGGTACGGACCGATCGACGACGGATCTGTCGTAGCCAACGGCTGCATCGGATCCTCCTCTGAGAGCGAGTGTGCCCCCGGGCGGCGGCCGTGACGCACGATGGGCCGCAGCGGTGATCCGCTGCGGCCCATCCGTTGCCGCTCGACGCGGTCGTGTCCCTAGGCCGTGTCTGACACATACCGGCGTCCGCCCGGAGGCGGGGCCCGGGGCGTCTGGTGCGTGCGATCGCACGGCGGAGGGTCGCCCCTGTACTGGACGTACCGGGGCGGGCCCGACAACGGGGGCCCCTCCCAGCGGTAGCTGGGGGAGAGCGCGCGTGCCAGGCGTCCCGGGCCAGGCGGGATGTGTCAGACGGGCCTAGTGCCCGAGGCCCTTGGCGAGCTCCTCGTCCGCGGACTGGAACGCCTGCGCGGCACTCTCGAGGAACTTGCCCATGCCTTCGAGACCCTCGATGGTCTTGGTGGCACCGGTGTTGAACTCGGTGTAGGACTGGTCGAACTGCTTCGAGGAACGGTCGGTCACGTAACCGCCGTTCACCAGGCCCTGAACGAACTTGTGCAGCGTGTTCAGCTTCTCCGTGATCTCGGTCTGGCCCGTCTTGAGCTTGGTGGCCGCGTCACGCATGTCCTGGTAGGTAACATTCACATTGGACATAGAGGAATACCTTCCATTGGCCTTGCCGCAGGGCCGACCCCCGTGGCCGTCGAGTCGCAGAGTGGTGCGATGTTCTGCGGGTGTGTCAGCTTACGGGTGAGGACGGCGCGGGCGCAGCCTGCGGTTCCCGGTAGCGGAACGTCGAGGTCACGGCGTCGAACACGTCGAAGAACGAGTCCGCGAGATCGAGTACGGGACTGCTGCAGGCGACCAGCGCGACCCGGTCCCCGCCACCCGGCAGCGGGATGAACGTCTGCATCAGAACGGTCCGTACGGTCCTGTTGTCACCGGGGATCTCGACGTCCTCGATCCCGTACGTACGGGCGGCGGTTCCGGTCTCCGGAATCTCCACCGTGGTCACCTTCCGCCACGGGTCCCCCTCGCGCCGGGCCGCCTTCTCCCGCAGCCCCGCCACGATCGACGCGGGATCCGTGGCCAGCAACTGCCCTTCGGGGGTCCGCGCTCCCACCAGCGACACGGTGACGGACGCGGTCAGCGGCACCCCGCCGAAGTTCTGCGCCATGCAGCCCACGTACACCGCGCCGCTGTCGTGCGCCTCGCGCGCCGCCCTGCGCAGGAACTTGGCCAGCACGTCGCGGTGTTCACCGAGCGCCGGGTTCTCCTGCACGCGCTGCGCCATCAGCCGCCGGATGCTCTCGTCCCGGCTGGCCGGGTGCAGATCGAACTCCCACCATGTCATCGGCACGGTGAGCGAGAAGCCCTCCCGCTCGACCGGCATCACCCGCGGAGTCGCACTCACTACTGTCCGCCCTCACCCTTCGCCGCCTTCGCCAGATCGTCGGCGAGTTGCTTGTCGGCCTTGCGGATCTCGCGCACCGCGGTGTTGGCCATCTTGGCCAGCCCCTCCAGGTGCCCGTCGATCTCGTTCCGGCCGTCCTTCCAGTTGTGCTCGAAGCTGTCCAGCGCGTCCGCGACCTTCCCGGAGCCGAGCTTCGCCTCGTAGGACTCGAAGAGCTTGCGCGTGCCGTTCATGGTGGTCCTTACCGCCTCGAGATCGGAGGCGAAGTCCTCCAGACCACCGAGATCCACCTTCAATCGGTCAGGACTGCCCATACTTCCCCCGTCGGTTCTGCGGCCGCCCGCCGCACGCGGCTCCCGCGTTCCATGCCGTCGATTCTCTCACTCCCGTCCTGTCGACCGTCAGGACACCTCTGGCCGTGGCCGCGGTTCCGCCTGATGCGGCCGGTGCGTTGTCAGCCGCTTGTTGCATGATGGTCAACAGCAAATACCAGTAGTGCTCAGTGGTGCAGGGGGACGGCAGTGGAACTCCAGCTCAGCGTGATCGACCCGGTCCGTGACGACCGTGCGGACATGCTGGTCGACGCCGACCCCGCGGCGCCCGTCGGCGCGCTGGCGGCGGAGATCGGCCGGATGCTCGGGCGTCCGGACGACGGGCAGGGGCCGCCGGCCCTGCACATCAACGGATTCCAGATCGACCCCGAACTGAGCCTGGACGCCTCCCCGGTGCGCGACGGAGCGGTGGTCAGCGTCGCCGCGCCCGACGCCTGCCCGGCGCCCGACGCGCAGGGGACGGTGGAGGTGCGGATCGTCGGCGGTCCCGACGCGGGTGGCGTGCACCGCCTCGGGCCCGGCGTCGCCGTCGTCGGCAGCGGACCCGAAGCCTGGATCCGCCTCAACGACCCGGCGCTGCCGCACTCGGCGGTGGAGGTGGACGTCGCGGTGGACGGGACGGTCACGGTCCACCCGTCCTTCGGCAGCTCCGCCACCATCGACGGCAATCCGCTCACCGACGCGAGCCCCTGGCGGCCGCGCAGCGTCGTCGCCGCCGGACAGACCCTGCTGGAACTGAGCCTGCCGAGCTTTCCCGACACCGCCCTCAAGCCCTCCGAGGACGGCACCGGGCTCGATTACAACCGGCCGCCGCGCATCACCCCGCCGCCGCGCGCGACCAACTTCCAACTGCCGAGCAAGCCCAAGCAGTCCGAGAACCGGCCCATGCCGTGGCTGATGGCGATCATCCCGCTCTTCGGCGCGGTGCTGATGGCGATGATGATGCACCAGCCGCGCTTCCTGTTCATGGCGGTGCTCAGCCCGGTCGCCATGGTCGGCAACTACATGAACGACAAGAAGCACGGCAAGAAGTCGTTCCGCCAGACCACCGCCGACTACGAGACGCACAAGGAGTCGATCGAGCGGCAGGCCCGCAAGGCCATGGCCGCCGACACCGCCGCCCGCCGCACCCAGGCCCCGGACCCGGCCGAGGTGCTGGTCGCCGCGACCGGGCCCAGCCAGCGGCTGTGGGAGCGGCGGCGCTCCGACCCGGACTACGGGATGCTGCGCGTCGGCACCGGAACCCTCCCCACCGAGGTCCAGGTCTCGGACCCGGCCCAGGAGGAACACAAGCGCAACGAGGCCCGGAAGCTGTCCGACGTCCCGGTGACCGTCCCCATGCAGCAGCACGGCGTGCTCGGCGTCGCCGGGCGCGGTGAACTGCCGCGCGCCATCGGCCGCTGGCTGGTCGCCCAGGCCGCCGCCCTGCACTCCCCCGCGGACCTGCAGATCTGCGTGCTCACCGACCCCAGCGGCCGGGAGGGCTGGGAGTGGGTGCGCTGGCTCCCGCACGCCAGGGCCCGCGAGGGCCAGTCGGCGCTGGCCCTGATCGGTACCGACGCCGACAGCGTCGCCCGCCGCATCAGCGAGCTGCTCGCCCAGGTCACCTCCCGCCAGGACGCGGCCCGCGAGGCCGGCACCCAGTCCAACCAGGCCTGGGGCGGCCCGACGATCCTCGTCGTCCTCGACGGCTCCCGGCGGCTGCGCGCGCTGCCCGGCCTCACGCAGGTGCTGCGCGACGGCCCACGTGTCGGCATCCACCTCATCTGCCTGGACGCCGACCGCCGGCTCCTTCCCGAGGAGTGCCGCGCGCTCGTCGAGGAGGACTACTACGGGCTGCTGCAGGTCTCGATGGCCGGCGTCGAGCCGGTCTCCGGTGTACGGCCGGACTGCGTGACCGCCGCGTGGGGCGAGCAGATGGCCCGCGCGATGGCCCCGATCCGCGATGTCAGCGGTGACGAGGGCTCGGCGCTGCCGGACTCCTGCCGGCTGCTGGACGTGATCGAGATGGAGCCGCCCACGGCCGGCGGGATCGCCGCCCGCTGGAGCATGGGCGGCCGCTCCACCCAGGCCGTGGTCGGCTCGTCCTTCGACGGCGCGTTCGCCATCGACCTGGTCCGCGACGGGCCGCACGGGCTGGTCGCCGGCACCACCGGTTCCGGCAAGTCGGAGCTGCTGCAGACCATCGTGGCCTCGCTGGCGGTCGCCAACCGGCCGGACGCGATGACGTTCGTCCTCGTCGACTACAAGGGCGGCGCGGCCTTCAAGGACTGCGTGAAGCTGCCGCACACCGTCGGCATGGTCACCGACCTCGACACCCACCTGGTGGAACGGGCCCTGGAGTCGCTCGGCGCCGAACTGCGCCGCCGTGAGCACACGCTGGCGGCAGCCGGTGCCAAGGACCTCGAGGACTACATCATCGCGATGCGCACCAACCCGGGGCTCGCGGCGATGCCCCGGCTGCTCATCGTCATCGACGAGTTCGCCTCCATGGCCCGTGAGCTGCCCGACTTCGTCACGGGCCTGGTCAACATCGCGCAGCGAGGGCGCTCGCTCGGTATCCACCTCATCCTCGCCACCCAGCGCCCCTCCGGCGTCGTCTCCCCCGAGATCCGCGCCAACACCAACCTCCGCATCGCGCTGCGCGTCACCGACGCCAGCGAGTCGTCCGACGTCATCGACGCCCCGGACGCCGGATACATCGCCAAGTCCACCCCGGGCCGCGCGTATGTGCGGCTCGGCGCGTCGTCGCTGCTGCCGTTCCAGTCCGGACGCGTCGGCGGCCGGCGGCCCGGCCAGGTCGCCACCAAGGCCCCCGCGCCGTGGACCGTGCAGATCGGCTGGGACGGCCTCGGCCGCCCGGTTCCGGAACGCCCGTCGGGTCCCCGCACCAACGACGACGACCTGCTCACCGACCTCGCCGTCCTCGTCGAGGCCATCCAGGGCGCCAACGAGCAGCTGGGGCTGGCGCCGCAGCACAGTCCGTGGCTGCCCGCGCTCACCGAACGCATGGTCATCGACGAGCTGGAGGCCCCGGTCAACGCCTCCCGCGACGGGCTGCTGCCGGCCCCCTACGCGGTCGACGACCTGCCGAGCGAGCAGGCGCGGCGTACCGCCTCGATCGACCTGACCACCTTCGGCCACCTGATGATCGCGGGGGCCCCGCGCATGGGCCGCTCCCAGGCGCTGCGCACCATCGCCGGCTCGCTGGCCCGCTCCAACTCCTGCGCGGACGTACACCTCTACGCACTGGACTGCGGGAACGGCGCGCTGCTGGCGCTGTCCTCGCTGCCGCACTGCGGCGCCGTGGTTCGTTCCAACGAGGCGGACCGCGCGGTCCGGCTGATCGGCAAGCTCGCCGCCGAGGTGCAGCGCCGGATGGCGCTGCTCGGCGAGGGCGGCTTCACCGACATCAACGAGCAGCGGACGGGGGTCGCCGAGGCGGACCGACTGCCGCACATCGTGCTGCTGCTGGACCGCTGGGAGGGCTTCACCCCCTCGCTCGGCGACCTCAACAACGGCTCGCTGACCGACACGATCTTCCAACTGATGCGCGAGGGCGCGTCCGTCGGCATCCACGTGATCATGACGGGTGACCGGTCGCTGCTGCTCGGCCGGATCTCCACCCTCACCGAGAACAAGATCGCGCTGCAGCTCAGCGACTCGGGCGACCTGTCCCTCATCGGCCTCAACCCGCGCAAGATCCCCGCGAAGATCCCGCCGGGCCGGGCGTTCCGCGCCCAGGGCGCCGTCGAGACGCATGTGGCGTTGCTCGCCGAGGACCCCAGCGGCCAGGCCCAGTCCGCGGCCCTGCACGCCATCGGCGCCGCGGCCAAGGACCGGGACGGCTCCGTACCGCGCTCCCGCCGGCCGTTCCGGGTCGACGTGCTGCCCGCCCGGATCGGGTTCGAAGAGGCGTGGGAGATGCGCGACCCGCAGGAGCAGCAGTCCCTGCGCGGCGGCGGCCGGCTCTGGTCGATGGCGGCCATCGGCGGCGACCAGCTGACCGTGCTGGGCCCGAACCTCGCCGAGGGCACCCCCGCCTTCGTCATCGCGGGTCCCGCCCGCTCCGGGCGCAGCACCGCGCTCCTGACGATGACGCGCTCGTTCCTCACCGCGGGCACCCAGATCATCCTGGCCACCCCGCGCCGCCAGTCGCCGCTGCGCCGCCTCAAGCACGCCCCGGGCGTCGTGGGCTTCTTCGGCACCGACGACATCGGCTCGACGGAGCTGCAGGAGGCGCTGTCCCGCTTCGACGGCCCCGGCGTGATCATCGTGGACGACGCGGAGCTGCTGCGGAACTGCGACGCGGGGGACGTCTTCCAGTCCGTGGTGCGCAACGCGACCGGCAAGGAGGTCGGCCTGGTCATCGCGGGTGACGCGGAGGACATCTGCAGCGGCTTCGGCGGCTGGCAGGTCGAGATGAAGAAGGCCCGCCGCGGCCTGCTGCTGTCCCCGCAGAACATGTCGGACGGCGACCTGGTCGGCGTCCGACTCCAGCGCGGCTCCATCGGCCAGGCCGTCCAGCCCGGCCGCGGCCTGCTGCACCTGGGCGACGGCGAGATCCGCACCGTCCAGGTCCCCCTGACCGCCCTGTAGGGGCGGACGCAGCGGCCGTGCGGCGGGGACGGGCGTCAGAGCAGTTCGACGCGCGCCTCCGCGGGGAACCCGACGCGCCGGGCGAACTCGGCGATGCCGGCGAGCTGCCCGGCCCCGAGGGAGAAGTCGAGTGTCGTGAAGTACCTGCTCAGCAGCTCGGAGTCGAAGGCCTCCCAGCGGGCGGCCTGCTCGGCGACCTTGTCGACCTCCTCCAGCGACAGGTCGCGGGAGGCGAGGAAGGCGCGGTGCACCTCGCGGACGGCCTCGGGCTCGCGGGCGAGGTAGTCGCGGCGGGTGGCCCAGACGGCGAAGACGAACGGCAGCCCCGTCCACTCCTTCCACATCTGGCCCAGGTCGTGCACCTGCAGGCCGAGCCGCGGCGCGTCGTGCAGGGAGGCCCGCAAGGCCGCGTCGCCGATGAGAACGGCGGCCTGCGCCTCCTGCATCATCAGCGACAGGTCGGGCGGGCAGCTGTAGTAGTCGGGTGTCACCCCGAACCGCTCGGTGAGCAGCAGCTCGGCGAGGCGCACCGAGGTCCGGCTCGTGGAGCCGAGGGCGACCCGCTGGCCGTCGAGCTGGTCGAGCGGCAGCTGGCTCACGATGACGCAGGACATGACGGGGCCGTCGCAGCCCACGGCGATGTCCGGGAGCGCCACGAGTTCGTCGGCGTGCCGCAGGTACTCCATGAGCGTGACGGGTGCGACGTCCAGGTCCCCGCGCACCAACTGGGCGCTGAGTTTCTCGGGGGTGTCCTTGGTCAGTTCCAGGTCGAGAAGGGCTCCTGTCCTGGCAAGCCCCCAGTACAGGGGCACGCAGTTCAGGAACTGGATGTGGCCGACCCTCGGACGGGTCCGGCCGCTTTCGGCGTCAGGTGCAGATTTGTCCACATCAGGAGGCTAGTCCTGGTCCTTGCGGATCTTGTGGGCGGGCGGCGGAACAGCCCCTGGGAGGACCGCCGGGAAGGCCTCGAAAGGCCGATCTTGAGACCCTTCCCCACCCCTGAACCTGCGTGCTACTCTCCTCGCAAGTTGCAGTTTGGTTTCCCTTGCAGTACAGAGCCTGCGGAGCATGTGACCCCGTAGGCTTTTGTAGTTTTCAGACTTCGCAGTTGCAGGTTCTGGAGCAGGGCAACCCTTTGGGCCCAAGGAGGGCTTTATGGCTACCGGAACCGTGAAGTGGTTCAACGCTGAAAAGGGCTTCGGCTTTATCGCCCAGGACGGCGGGGGCCCCGACGTCTTCGTTCACTACTCCGCGATCAACGCAGCTGGGTTCCGCTCCCTCGAGGAGAACCAGCAGGTCAACTTCGACGTCACCCAGGGCCCGAAGGGCCCCCAGGCGGAGAACGTGACCCCGGTCTGATCGTCTGATCGCCGAGTCGCCTGAAAGCAATGCCAAGGAGCCCCGCACGGTCGTGCGGGGCTCCTGCCTTTCCCGGCTACCGCACGCTCGGCCCCGCCGCCGCGTAGAGCGCGTCGATCCGGTCCCGGTACCGCTCCTCGACGACCGAGCGGCGGAGCTTCAGCGTCGGCGTGAGCTCGCCCGCCTCCACCGACAGGTCCTCGTCGAGGATCACGAACGCCCGGATCCGCGCCGGACGGGCGACCTGCTCGTTGGCCGCGTCCACCACCTCCTGCACCAGCGCGTGCACCGCCGGGTGCCGGGTCGGCCGGGCGCCCAGCACCTGCTTGGTGCGCGACGCCCAGCCGATGATCTCGTCCGGGTCCAGCGTGATCACCGCGACCGGGTACGGACGGCGGTCACCGATCATCACCGCGCGGGACACGTAGCGGGACTGCTGGATGGCGAACTCGATCCGGGTCGGGGTGAGGTTCTTGCCGGCCGAGGTGATGACGATGTCCTTCTTGCGGCCGGTGATCGTCAGATAGCCGTCGGCGTCGAGCGCGCCGAGGTCCCCCGTGTGCAGCCACCCGTCGGAGTCCAGCGTCGCGGAGGTCGCGTCCGGGTTGTGGTGGTAGCCGGGGAAGACGTTGGCGCCCCTGGCGAGTACCTCCCCGTCGTCCGCGATGCGCACCTCGCACCCGTCGATCGGCCGGCCGACCGTGCCGTGCCGGAAGTCGGAGGCGTGGTTGACGGCGATGACGCCACCGGACTCCGTCATGCCGTACCCCTCCAGGACGCCCAGGCCGCAGGCCCGCAGGAAGGCCATGGTCTGCGGGGCGATCGGCGCGCCCCCGGTGGTCGCCCAGCGCAGCCGGCCGCCGAAGGCGGCGCGGACCAGGCCGAACAGGGCGGCGTCCGCGACGTCGTAGGCCTCGCGCAGCTCCGGCGGCAGCTCCTCGTCGCGTTCCCGCAGCTCCGCCGCTCGCACGCCGAGGGCGACCGCCGCCTCGAACCGCTCCCTGCCGCCCTCCTGCGACTCCGCGAGCGCCAGCACCTGCGCGTGCACCTTCTCGAACAGCCGTGGCACGGACGGCAGATGGGTGGGCCTGACCTCCGTCAGTTCGGCGACGATGTTCTCGATCCGCCCGCCGAAGAAACACAGCGTCCCGCCGACCAGCAGCGTCGTGAACTGGATCAGCTGGGCCAGCATGTGGGCCAGCGGCAGGTACAGGTACGTCGTGTCGCCGGGAAGGCCGCCGTCGACGTGCGGCACGGTGGCGTCCTGCACGGCGCCGAAGTTGCCGTGCGTGAGCCGGCAGCCCTTGGGCATCCCGGTGGTGCCGGAGGTGTAGACGATGGACGCCACGTCCTCGGGCTTGCGCGCCTCGGCACGGGCCAGCAGTTCGGCGAGCAGCTCGTCGTCGAGCGGGGCCGCCTCCGACGCCTTCTCCGCCGCCGCGCCATCCGCCAACCCGTCGAGGGCGGCCAGCAGCACCACCCGCCGCAGTTCCGGCAGTCGGTCCCGCAGCCGCTCCACCTTGGCGGCCTGCCGGTCGTCCTCGCAGAGGATGATCGAGGCGCCGGAGTCCTTCAGCACCCAGGTGACCTCCTCGTCGCCGGCCGTCGGATAGACCGGCACGACGACGGCGCCCGCCGCCAGCGCGGCGAGGTGCGCGTACGTCCACTCCGGCCGGGTCTCGGACAGGATCGCCAGCCGGTCACCGGGTTCGACGCCGAGGGCGACGAGCCCGCACCCGGCCCGCCGTACGGTGTCGCGCAGTTCCGTGTAGGTCACGTCGCGCCAACCGCCACCCGCGCGGAAGCGCAGTGCGGGACTGTCGCCGTGCCGTTCCGCCGCCCACTGCGCCGTCAACGCCAACGTCCCTGGCCGATCGGTCTGCGGTGCCATGGTGCCCATCGCGCGCCTCCCTTGGTCGTGTAGCCCTGACGCTATGAAGCACGAGGCCGCACGAAGATGACACGAACCGTCACACGGGTTGACCCTGCCGCTCAGCTGCACCACCGTTGAGTGTCATGGGCACGCATACGATCACGGTGCACCGGGTCAGAGCGGCGTTACGCGGTGCCCAGCGCCTCGGCATCGACACCGCCCCGCTGCTGCAGCGGGCCCAGATCGCGCCCCTGCTGCTCGGCGACGACCGGGCCCGCGTCACCGACGCCCAGTTCAGCTGCCTCGTCAGGGAGTTGCACCAGGCCACGGACGACGAGTTCCTCGGCCTCGGTCCCGCGCCCAGTCCGCGCGGCTCCTTCGCCATGATGTGCTGCACGGCGCTGGGCGGCCGTGACCTGGGGGCCGCGCTGGACCGGGCGGTGCGGTTCTACGGGCTCTTCCCGAGCGGCCCCGCCCTCGCCGTCCACACGTCGGACGGCGTCGCGCACTTCAGGGTGCGCGGCGATCTCACCGACGACCCCGACCACTTCCTCGCCGAGTGCCTGATCGTCATCTGGCATCGCCTCTCCAGCTGGCTCGTCGGCAGCCGCATCCCGCTGCTGCACGCCGAGTTCGCCTATCAGGCGCCGCCGCACCGGGCCGAGTACGACCTGCTCTTCGGCTGCCCGGTCCGCTTCGGCGCGGAGCACACCGGCGCCGCCTTCGACGCGCACTGGCTGGGCGCCCCGCTCATCCAGGACGAGACGGCGCTCGGCGAACTGCTGCGCCGGGCCCCCGCCGACCTGCTCAGTCGGCGCGACTACGGCACCACCGTCACCGAACAGATCCGCCGCACCATGACCCGCGCCCTGACCACCCGCACCCGGCTGCCGGAGGCGCCGGAGATCGCGGCGCGGCTCGCGGTCAGCCCCGCGACGCTGCGGCGCCGGCTGACGGCCGAGGGAACGTCCTTCCAGCAGCTCAAGGACTCGGTGCGCAGGGACGCGGCAATCGCCGGGCTCCGCGAGGGGCACGAACCGATCGCCCACCTCGCGGCGCGGCTCGGCTTCTCCGAGGACACCGCGTTCCACCGCGCCTTCCGCCGCTGGACCGGGACCACCCCCGGCGCGTACCGCCACGCGGCCCTCGGGACGCACCCGCCCGGTGAACGCGGGCCCGTGCCCAGGAACCCCGGTGAACCCGAGCCCGTGCACAGGGACCCCGTGGAGCCCTCGCGGCCCGGCAGTGCGCCCGCGGAGTAAACCCCGGCGGGCGTGCGATTCCGGGTCAGCAAAGCTGAGCGACGTGGTCAGCGCCTGACCTACCGGTAAGTCACTACGGTCCCCATACCCCCCCACCTTCCACCGTATCGATGGGAGCCGCAGTGCAGAACACCGTACGACGCATCCGGCACACCGTTCCCGCGGCCCTGGCCGCCCTCGCGCTGACGACCGCGCTGACCACCGCGGCGGCCCCGGCCTCGGCGACGACGCAAGCCGAAACCGCTGCCACCGCCGGCCGGCCCGGCGACATCGTCAGCGCCCAGCCGAGCCGCTTCATGCCCAACCCCCTCGTGCCCACCGACACCAGGGCCTGGAAGATTCTCTACCGGTCCACCACCGCCACCGGCGCACCCACCACCGTCTCGGGCACCGTCCTCGTCCCCCGCGACGGCCGGACCGGGCAGCGTCCCCTCGTCACGTACGCCGTCGGCACCGTCGGCCTCGCCGACGACTGCGCGCCCTCCGGCGGCTTCCCCACCGGGACCGCCTCCGAGGGCAGCCTCATATGGCAGGCGCTGCTGCGCGGCTGGGCCGTCGCCGTCACGGACTACGAGGGTCTCGGCACCCCCGGCACCCACACGTACACCGTCGGCCGGGCCGAGGGACAGGCCATGCTCGACGCCGCCCGCGCCGCCGAACGGCTGCCCGGAACCGGCCTGAACGCCGGCACACCCGTCGGCATCATGGGCTACTCGCAGGGCGGCCAGGCCTCCGCTTGGGCCGCCGAGATACACGGCTCCTACGCACCCGACCTGAACGTCCGGGGCACGGCCACCGGCGGCGTCCCCGCCGACCTCCTCAAGGTCGCCGACTACAACAACGGCGGCGTGGGCGCGGGCCTGATCCTCGCCTCGGCCGTCGGCCACGATGCCGCGTACCCGGCGCTCGACCTCGCCCAGTACCTCAACGACAGGGGGCGGGCGCTGGTCAACGTCGTCCGGACGCAGTGCGTCGCCATCGACGCCATCGCCGGGCTCTTCCAGCGCATCGACCAGGTCACCACCAGCAACCCGCTCGACCGGCCCGACTGGCAGAGCGCGCTGCGCGCCGACGCGCTGGGCACCCGCGGGCCCGACGCCCCGGTCTACCTCTACCACGGCGTCGTCGACGAACTGATCCCCTACGCCGTGGGGCAGCGGCTGCGCTCCGACTGGTGCGCGAGGGGCGTCGACGTCCAGTGGCAGTCCATGCCACTCGGCCACATCACCGGAGCCATCGCGGGATCCCCCTTCGCGATGGAGTGGCTCGCCGACCGCTTCGCCGGCCACCCCACGGCGGGCAACTGCTGACCGGATCGGCCCCCGCCCGTCGCCGGCCGGACCGGTCCCCCGGTTCGGCCGGCGTCGGGACGCCACCTCTCACGTCACCGCTTGCGGTAGATCTCGTCGATCTCCTTGGTGAAGTCCCGGGCGACCGCCGCCCGCTTAAGCTTCATCGACGGCGTCAGATGCCCTGAGTCCTCCGTGAACTCCACCGGCAGCACCCGGAACCGCCGTATCGACTCGGCCCGCGACACCGACTCGTTCGCGTCGTCGACCGCGTGCTGGATCTCCGCGAGGAGTTCCGGGTCCTCGACGAGCTGCGCCGTCCTGACCCCGTCCCGGTGGTGCATCCGGCGCCAGTGGCTGAGGCCGTCGGGTTCGAGGGTGATGAGCGCGGCCACGTAGGGGCGGTTGTCGCCGACAACCATGCACTGCCCGACCAGCGGATGGGCCCGCAGCCGGTCCTCCAGCGGGGCCGGGGCGACGTTCTTGCCGCCGGCGGTGATGATGATCTCCTTCTTGCGGCCGGTGATCGTCAGATAGCCCTCGGCATCGAGCGCACCGAGGTCGCCGGTGGCGAACCAACCGCCGTTCACCGGGTGGTAGGCCCCGACCCGGCCGTTCCAGTAGCCGCCGAACACCATGCCGCCGCTGAGCAGCACCTCGCCGTCGTCGGCGATCCGGACGGCCGCGCCCGGCAGCGGCCACCCGACGGTGCCGAGCCGGGGGCGCAGCGGCGGGGTGACGGTGGCGGCGGCCGTGGTCTCCGTCAGGCCGTACCCCTCGAAGATCGTGACGCCCGCGCCCGCGTAGAACGCGGCGAGACGACGGCCGAGCGGCGAGCCGCCGCAGATCGCGTAGCGGACCTTGCCGCCGAGGGCGGCGCGGATGCGCCGGTAGACGAGCGGGTCGTAGAGCGCGTGGGCGGCCCGCAGCCCGAGCGAGGGCCCGCGCCCCGCGCCGGCCTGCTGTGCCTCCAGTGCCTCGCCGAACCGGCGCGCGATGGCGGCGGCGCGGTCGAAGGAGGACGCCCGGCCCATCGCCTCGGCGGTGGCGCGACCGGTGTTGTAGACCTTCTCCAGCACGTACGGGATCGCGAGCAGGAAGGTCGGCCGAAAACCGGCGAGGTCGGCCAGCAGTTCGTCGGTGGCGATGCTGGGGGCGTGCCCGAGCCTGACCCGGGCCCGCAGGCAGCCGACCGCGACCATCCGGCCGAAAACGTGCGACAGCGGCAGGAAGAGCAGCGTCGAGGCGGGCTCCGCGCTCACCGACGTGAAGACGGGGTGCAGCAGCTCGATCGCGTTGTCGACCTCGGCGAAGAAGTTGGCGTGCGTGAGGATGCACCCCTTGGGGCGTCCGGTGGTGCCCGACGTGTAGATGAGCGTGGCGACGCTGTCGGGCCCGATGTTGGCGCGCCGGCCCTTCACGAGGACGTCCGGCAGCTCCCGCCCCTCGGCCATCAGCTGCGAGATGCCCCCCGCGTCCAGCTGCCACAGGTGCCGCAGCCCGGTCAGTCGGCGCCGCTGCCCGCTGATGAGCCGGGTCTGCTCGACGCTCTCCACCGCGCACGCCACCGCGCCGGAGTCCGCGAGGATCCAGGCGGCCTGCGAGGCGGAGGACGTCGGGTAGATGGGGACGGTGATCAGTCCCGCGGCCCAGGCCGCGAAGTCCAGCAGCGTCCACTCGTAGGTCGTCCGCGACATGATGGCGAGCCGGTCGCCGGGGCGCAGCCCGGAGGCGATCAGCCCCTTCGCCACGGCGACCACCTCGTCGCGGAAGTCCGCGGCGGTGATGTCGCGCCACGCCCCGCGCTCGTCCTTGCGGCTGAGGACGGCCTCCTCCGGCGCCTCCAGGGCGTTGCGGAACGGTATGTCCGCGAGACTCCCCTCGCTCTCGGCCGGTACGAGTGCCGGCACGGAGGCCTGCCGCACCGACCCGCCCTCTACGACGAGATCCGGCTCCACGGCGACGAGTTGGGTCGGTATCGGACTCTTACGGGACATCAGGGGCTCTCCTGGTTCGCGGAATCGTACGGCGGCTCGCGCTACGCGGATCGGCGGCGGTCAGGGCGGCGGTGACGGTTCGGAGCGTTGCGGTGCGGGTTCAGGGACGGGCTCGGGGGCGGTCTCACCTCGGTCTCAGGGGCGCTCTCACGGGCGTTCGAGCACGGCCGTGACTCCCTGGCCGCCCGCCGCGCAGATGGAGACCAGCCCGCGCCCCGGCGCACCGCGCTCGGCGAGCAGCGTGGCGAGGGTCGCGACGATGCGGGCGCCGGTCGCCGCGAAGGGGTGCCCGGTGGCGAGTGACGAACCGGCCACGTTCAGCCGCTCCCGGTCCACCGTCCCCAACGGGCCGGCCAGGCCCAGCCGTCCGGTGCAGAACTCCTTGTCCTCCCAGGCGGCGAGGGTGGCCAGGACCTGCGAGGCGAACGCCTCGTGGATCTCGTAGAGGTCGAAGTCGCCCAGCGCGAGCCCGGCCCGTTCCAGCATCCGCGGCACCGCGTACGCGGGCGCCATGAGCAGCCCGTCCTCGTCACCCTTGGGGTTGCCGACGAAGTCGACGGCGGCCGTCTCGTAGGCCGTGAGGAAGGCGAGCGGCTCGTGTCCGTGGTCGGCCGCCCACTCCTCGCTCGCCAGCAGGACGACGGCCGCGCCGTCCGTCAGCGGCGTCGAGTTGCCCGCCGTCATGGTGGCGCCGCCGTCCCGCACCCCGAAGACCGGCCGCAGGCGCGCGAGCTTCTCGGCCGTCGAGTCCGGGCGCAGGTTCTGGTCGCGGTCCAGACCGCGGAAGGGCGTCACCAGGTCGTCGAACAGGCCGCGCTCGTACGCCGCCGCGAGCCGCTGGTGGCTGACTGCGGCCAGCACGTCCTGCGCTTCGCGCGCGATGCCCCACCGCTTCGCGGTGAGGGCCGCGTGCTCGCCCATCGACAGTCGGGTGCGCGGCTCGGCGTTGCGCGGGATCTCCGGGACGAGATGGCGCGGCCGGATGCGCGCCAGCGCCCTGGCCCGCGCACCCGTGGACTTCGCGCGGCGCGCCGCCAGCAGGATCCGCCGCAACTCGTCGTTCACGCCGAGCGGCGCGTCGCTCGCGGTGTCGGCGCCGCCCGCGATGCCGCAGTCGAGCTGACCGAGCGCGATCTTGTTCGCGACGGCGATGATCGCCTGCAACCCGGTGCCGCACGCCTGCTGGATGTCGTAGGCGGGGTGGCGGGGTCGAGCGCGCTGCCGAGCAGGGTCTCGCGGGCGAGGTTGAAGTCGCGGCTGTGTTTGAGGACTGCCCCGGCCACGAACTCGCCCACGCGCTCACCGGCCAGGCCGGTCCGTTCCACCAGCCCGCCCAGCGCCGCACCCAGCATGTCCTGGTTGGACGCGGTGGCGTACGGGCCGTCGGAGCGGGCGAACGGTATGCGGTTGCCCGCCACCACCGCGACGCGGCGCGGACTGTCCCTGCGGTCACTCATCGGCTGGCTCTCCCTTGGCTGGGCGCTGACTCACCAGTAGCCTTACCGGCGGTAAACTTACTCCAGAGTAAGGAGAAGGCCAATGGCCGATCGCTATCTCCGTTTCACGGGCACGGCCCCCGGCCGCCTCCTCGCCCGCCGCCTCGGCCTCCCCCAGCCCACCGCGTTGCGCCGCTGGTCCCCGGAACACCCGGACCTGACGGGACCGGTCCTGCGCCTGACGGCCGGTATCCCGCGCGAGGCGGACGAGCCCGCTCCGGCGGCCGTCGTACTGGACGCCACCGGCGTCCGCCAACCGGCCGGACTGCGCGACGTGTACGCCGCCCTGCACCCCGTCGTCCGCTCGCTCGCGCCCTGCGGCCGGCTGATCGTCCTCGGCGCCGTCCCGGACCCGGCCGATCCCCACCAGGCCGCCGCCCAGCAGGCGCTCGAAGGATTCGTCCGCTCCCTCGGCAAGGAGATCGGCCGCGGCAGCACCGTCCAGTTGCTGCGGCTGGCGCCCGGCGCCGACCCCGACGCGACGCTGCGCTTCCTCCTCTCCCCCAAGTCCGCGTACGTGAGCGGCCAGGTCATCGAGATCGGCCCGGCGGTTCCGGTGGCATCCGAGGGCACCCGTACCGCGCTGGTCACCGGCGCCGCGCGCGGCATCGGCGAGTCCGTCGCCGCCACGCTGGCGCGCGACGGCCACCACGTCGTCTGCCTCGACGTCCCGCAGGCCGAAGAGGCCCTGGCCGTCGTCGCGCGGCGGTTGGGCGGCACCCCGCTGGCCCTGGACATCACCGCGCCGGACGCCGGGGAACGCATGGCCGCCGCGCTCCCCGACGGCCTGGACGTCCTGGTCCACAACGCCGGGATCACCCGCGACCGCAAGCTGGCCAACATGGCCGCCGACCGCTGGGACTCCGTCCTCGACGTCAACCTCGGCAGCGTCATCCGCACCACCGACCACCTGTTGACGTCCGGCACCCTGCGGGACGGCGGCCGGATCGTCGCCACCGCCTCGATCAGCGGCATCGCGGGCAACGCCGGCCAGACCAACTACGCCGCCTCGAAGGCGGGCGTCATCGGCTTCGTCCGCGCGCTCGCGGCGGATCCGCGGACCGCCGAACACGGCATCACCGTCAACGCCGTCGCCCCCGGCTTCATCGAGACGAAGATGACCGCCGCGGTCCCGTTGTTCATCCGCGAGGCGGGCCGCCGGATGAACTCCCTCGGCCAGGGCGGCCTGCCGGTCGACGTGGCCGAGACCGTCGCCTGGTTCGCCGATCCGGGCTCGGGCGGCGTCACGGGACAGGTAGTGCGCGTCTGCGGCCAGAGCCTGCTGGGCGCGTAGCCGCCCGGCCAGAGCGCCTGGGCGCGTAGCCGCCCCCTCACCCCCCGCATCGAAGGGACCGACCGACGTGTCCACCCGCACCCGCACCCTCGCCGCGCCACCGCGGCTGCCCCTGGTCCTGGCCAAGGGCGCGATCGGCTCGCGCCGCAAGCGCGGGCGGCCGCGCGACGGCGCCGCGCCCACCGACCGGCTGGTCCTGCCCGCCGTCCGCGTCGACCCGGAGCGGCTCGCCGCGTACGCGCGGGTCTGCGGCTTCACCCGTGAGCGGCCGGCCGACGCGGCACCCGGCGCGGTACCGCTGACCTACCCGCACATCCTCGGATTCCCGCTCGCGGCGCAGCTGATGGCCGACCCGGCGTTCCCGCTGCCGCTGCTCGGACTGGTGCACACCTCGATCGAGATCACCCAGCGGCGCGCGCTGCGCGCGGCCGACCGCCCCGAACTGACCGTCCACACCGCGGCGCTGCGCCCCCACCACCGCGGCACCGAAGCCGTGCTCGTCACCGAGGCCCGCCTCGACGGCGAACTCGTCTGGTCCGACCGCAGCACGTACCTCGCCCGGCACAGCGGCGCCACCGGCCCCCGCCCCGACGACACGTCGGAGCCGAAAGGGTCCCGGCTGCCCGCCGTCGCCACCTGGCAGCTCGGCGCGGACCTGGGCCGCCGCCACGCGCGGGTGTCGGGCGACTACAACCCGATCCACCTCCACCCCTGGACGGCGAAGCCGCTCGGCTTCCCCCGCGCCATCGCCCACGGCATGTGGACCGTGGCCCGCTGCGCGGCCGAGGCCGTCCCGGCGGCGGCCGAACACGTCACCCTGCACGCCGGGTTCAGAGCGCCGGTACTGCTGCCCGGCACGGTGACCTACGCGGCCTGCGGCACCGCCGAAGCGGGCGCCCGCTTCGAACTGCGCAGCGGCGACCGCGTCCACCTCACGGGCGAGGTGGTTCCCAGCGACGGCCGTTCATGAGGTTGTCCAGGCCGGGCCCAGGCGAAGTTCATCAGCGTCGCCGCGGTGTCCTTGCCCGACTGTCCCGGCTGCCCGCAGCCCCAGCCCGCCAGTGATTCGGCCGCGCCCACCAGGGCGTGCGCCAGCGCCGTGACCTCGCGTTCCGCGAGCTCGCCCGCGCAGTCGGCCTCCCGGGCCGCGGCCGCGATCAGCTCCCTGACGAACTCGGCGATCTCCGCGCGCATCTTGGCGACCTCGTCCGCGAACGGCTCCCCCTGGGTCCGCGCCTGCTGGTACAGCACGGTCCATCCGTCCGGGCGCTCGGTCGTGTGCGTGAAGAACGCCCTCAGCCCGCACCACAGTTGCCGGTCGGGCGCCGCCCCCGGCTCCACACCGGCCATCACCGCCTCGGTGAGCGCCGCCGCCTCGCGCCGGATGCACGCGGTGAACAGCTCCTCCTTCGAGTTCAGGTACAGATAGACGAGGGGCTTGGACACCCCCGCCAGCTCGGCGATCTCGTCCATCGACGCCGCCCGGTACCCCCGCCGCGCGAAAGTCGCCACCGCCGCGTCGAGCATCTGCTGCTCGCGCACCTGTCGCGGCACCCGCTTGGTCTTCCCACCCACCCCGTGCCACCTCTCCCCTAGCGCTACCCGTAAGTAAGCCTACGGGGCGCGCCCGCCCCCGGCCCGCAGACCGCGAGGGACCCCGCGCAACCGGCCACCCGCCGTGAATCTGGACAGAGTCCCACTGACGGGCCGACAATCCCACCATGACGTCGCCCGAGTTCCGCACCCCCGGTGTCCGGCCGTCGGAGACCGAGCGGGACCACGCCCTCGACGTGCTGCGCGCCGGGACCGGTGATGGCCGGATCTCCCACGACACCTTCATGCACCGCATGCACATCGTGCTCACCGCCCGCAGCCGCGCCGAGGTCGACGGCGCCCTCGCCGACCTCCCCGCCCGCGGCCGCGCCCCGCAACTCCTGCTGCTGCGCGGCATCGCCCGCCTCTCGGCGCTCTCCGTACGACTGCGCGGCAGCTGGCGCACCCCGCAGCTCCCCGGCCTCCGACTCCCCGAGCCCGGACCGCAACCGCTGCGCATCGGCCGCGCCCCGGTGTGCGACCTCCGCCTCGGCCACGACTCGGTCTCCCGCACCCACGCCGAGCTCCGCTACCAGGACGACGCCTGGCTCCTCTCCGACCTGGGCTCCCTCAACGGCACCCACGTCAACGGCCTCCGCATCACCGGAACCGTCCGCGTCCACCCCGGCGACCACGTAGCCTTCGGCAGCCTCAACTTCCGCCTCGCCTCAGGCTGACATGGCTGAGCCCCTCGGCTCCCCCGGAACGCCGAAGACAGGCGCCCCCGCCCCCTCGGCGGAGCCGGGGGGCGAGGGCATCACCGCTTACGTGGCGGGAAGTTGTTACGCGGCGACCGGGACGCGCGTCTCGCGCTCCGCGTCCGCGTCGTCGTCCATCAGGTCGTCGATGTTCGCGCCGTGGGCCGTGGCGTACATCGCGCGGTCGAGGATGTTCTCGCGGGCCGCGACGATGACGGGGATGACCGATTGACCGGCCACGTTCGTGGCGGTGCGCATCATGTCGAGGATCGGGTCGATCGCGAGCAGGAGGCCGACGCCCTCCAGTGGGAGGCCCAGGGTGGAGAGAGTCAGGGTGAGCATGACCGTGGCGCCGGTGAGGCCGGCGGTGGCGGCGGAGCCGATGACCGAGACGAAGGCGATCAGCAGGTAGTCGCCGATGCCCAGGTGCACGCCGAAGACCTCGGCGATGAAGATGGCGGCGAGGGCCGGGTAGATCGCCGCGCAGCCGTCCATCTTGGTGGTGGCGCCGAACGGGACGGCGAAGGAGGCGTACTCGCGCGGGACGCCGAGGCGCTCGGTGACGCGCTGGGTGACCGGCATCGTGCCGACCGAGGAGCGCGAGACGAAGGCGAGCTGGATGGCCGGCCAGGCGCCGCGGAAGAACTGCAGCGGGCTGACCTTCGCGACGGTGGCCAGCAGCAGCGGGTAGACGCCGAACAGGACGAGCGCGCAGCCGACGTAGACGTCGGCGGTGAAGGTCGCGTACTGCTTGATCAGGTCCCAGCCGTAGGCGTTGATCGCGTTGCCGATCAGGCCCAGCGTGCCCAGCGGCGCGAGCTTGATGACCCACCACAGGGCCTTCTGCAGCAGTTCGAGGACCGAGGAGCTGAGGGTGAGGATCGGCTCGGCCTTCGTGCCGAGCTGGAGCAGCGCGATGCCGACGACGGCCGCCATGAAGACGATCTGCAACACGTTCAGCTCGGTGAACGGCGAGACGACGTCGGTCGGGATGATCCCCGTGAGGAAGTCCAGCCAGGAGCCGGTGTGCTGGGGCTTGGAGCCGTCGGCCGGGGTGAGGCCGCTGCCGGAGCCGGGGTTGGTGAGCAGACCGATCGCGAGGCCGATGGAGACCGCGATCAGCGACGTGATCATGAACCAGAGCAGCGTGCGGGTGGCCAGCCGGGCGGCGTTGGAGACGTTCCGCAGGTTGGTGATCGAGACCACGATGGCGAAGAAGACCAGCGGGGCGACGGCGAGCTTGAGCAGCTGGACGAAGATCGAGCCGATCTCGTCGAGCGTCTTGCCGAGCCAGGCGACGTCGCCGCTGCGGGCGATCCAGCCGAGCAGCACACCCAGGACGAGGCCGCCGAGGATCTGGGCCCAGAACGGGATCTTGGGTATGCGTACGCGACTGGATGTAGGAGACATGTTCTTGACGCTAACACCCGGGCTTTGGGAAACCCAAAGGGATTCTTTGGGATCACGTGACGCGGACAACGCAAAGCCCCGCCGCGAACGAGGTGTTCACGGCGGGGCAGGGCAAGCGTGTGACGAGGGTTACTCACCGACCCCCGGCGGGACGCGCGATGTCGAACGGCGCTACGAGGTACTACGCGGCGCGCGCGGCGTCGTCCGCGTCGTCCTCCGCGCTCTGGTTCTTGGCGAAGTTCGACCGGCTGCGCTCAACGCGCGCGGAGACCTGCGCGGACGCGCGGCGTCACGGGCACCACGCAGCAGGACGAAGCTCAGCGGCGCGGAGATGACGAGCGCGAGCAGCGCGACCCACAGCAGGTTGGAGCTCCCGAGCCCGGCCGGCAGGATCCGCAGGGCGACCAGACCCCAGATGACCGCGAAGCAGGCGACGAAGAGGCCAAAACGCATGGCGGTGTAACGGAACATGCTTCCAGTGAAGCATGCCCCGCCGACGATCAGTGCAGGGGGAGCCACATGGCGATGTCGTCGCGGAAGTCGTCGGCGGCGACGCGGATCGCGTCCGGTACGCGGCCGACCTCCTTGAAGCCGCAGGCGGCGTAGAAGGCGTCCACGCCGGTGCCGCCGCGCACCCCGAGCCGCAGGGCGTCGAAGCCCAGGTCGCGGGCGAAGTCGACGGCCTCGTCCACCATCCGGCGACCGCGGCCGCCGCCCTGCAGGACCGGGTCGACCATCACCGTGACCAGCGTGCACCAGTGCCGCATCAGCCGGTGGGTGTTGAGCTTGAGGAAGACCGTGCCGATCGCCCGCCCGTCCTCGTACGCGACGAGCAGCCGCTGGGTCCCCGCGTCGACCGCCGCGAACTGGCCCTCGGCGACCGGGCGCACGTCATCGGCCGTGACCGGCGGGACGAAGCCGACGGCCCCGCCGGCATTGGAGGCGTCGGTCCAGATCCGGACGATCTCTTGGCGGAGACCGGCGGACAGCTCGGGGTCGCGCGTGCAAGTAAGGGTCATACAGCCATCGTAGATATTACCGCCGCCGTTCGGCAACGGATAAAGCGCGAGGGCCCCGGCCCCACGCTCGTGCGTGCGGTCGGGGCCCTCGGCGGACGGGCGGCGAACAGCGGGACGTCAGAAGCGCATCGGCTGCGGGGACTCGCGCCGCTCGGCGTTCGGCCCCGGGTACTCGCGGATGATCTCGTAGCGCGTGTTCCGCTCGACCGGCTGGAAGCCGGCGTCGCGGATCAGGTCGAGGATGTCGTCACGGTTCAGCTTGTTCGGCGTCCCGTACGCGTCCGCGTCGTGCGTGATCTTGTACTCGACGACCGAGCCGTCCATGTCGTCCGCGCCGTGGTTCAGCGCCAGCTGCGCCGTGGCCAGGCCGTGCATCACCCAGAAGACCTTGACGTGCGGCACGTTGTCGAACAGCAGTCGGGAGACGGCGAACGTCTTGAGCGCGTCGGCGCCGCTGGCCATCGTGGTGCGGGCCTGCAGCGTGTTGCGGATCTTGCCGTCCTTCATGTCCACGAAGTCGTGCTGGTACCGCAGCGGGATGAAGACCTGGAAGCCGCCGGTCTCGTCCTGCAGCTCACGCAGCCGCAGCACGTGGTCGACCCGGTGCCGCGGCTCCTCGATGTGCCCGTAGAGCATCGTCGCCGGGGTCTTGAGGCCCTTGGAGTGCGCCAGGCGGTGGATCCGGGACCAGTCCTCCCAGTGGGTGCGGTGGTCCACGATGTGCTGCCGGACCTCCCAGTCGAAGATCTCGGCGCCGCCACCGGTCAGCGACTCCAGGCCCGCCTCGATCAGCTCGTCCAGGATGTCGGAGGCCGACAGGCCGGAGATCGTCTCGAAGTGGTGGATCTCCGTCGCCGTGAACGCCTTCAGCGAGACGGACGGCAGCGCCTCCTTGAGGGCCTTCAGCGAGCGCGGGTAGTACCGCCACGGCAGCGTCGGGTGCAGACCGTTGACGATGTGCAGCTCGGTGAGGTTCTCGCCCTCCATCGTCTTCGCGAGACGGACGGCCTCCTCGATGCGCATCGTGTACGCGTCCTTCTCGCCCGGCTTGCGCTGGAACGAGCAGTAGGCACACGACGCGGTGCACACGTTCGTCATGTTCAGGTGCCGGTTGACGTTGAAGTGGACGACGTCGCCGTTCTTCTTCGTCCGTACGTGGTGCGCGAGACCACCCAACCAGGCGAGGTCGTCGGACTCGTAGAGGGCGACTCCGTCCTCACGGGTCAGCCGCTCACCCGCGTAGACCTTCTCCTCCAGCTCACGCTTGAGTCCAGCGTCCATGCCTGCCGCCTCCTAGTTGCCATTCCGACCCGATCAAAACTACTCCCCCGGATCCCGCCCGCGAGCAGGCCCCACTCACACCTCTTCGGGGAGCGATCCGACCCTGTTCTCCCACTTCGTGGAGAGCACGATCGTGGTCCGGGTACGGGCCACGCCCTTCGTTCCCGACAGCCGGCGGATCGTCCGCTCCAGGCCGTCCACGTCGCCGACCCTGACCTTGAGCATGTACGAGTCGTCGCCCGCGATGAACCAGCAGTCCTCGATCTCGTCCAGGTCGCGCAGCCGGTGGGCCACGTCCTCATGGTCGGCCGCGTCGCTGAGCTGCAGTCCCACCAGGGCGGTCACGCCGAGTCCGAGCGCAACGGGCGCGACGGTGGCCCGGTAGCCGGTGATCACCCCGGCCTGTTCCAGACGGTTGATCCGGTCGGTGACGCTGGGCCCGGAGAGCCCCACCAGCCGGCCCAGCTCCGCGTACGAGGCCCGCCCCGTTCTCGCGCAGCGCCTGGATGAGCTGCCTGTCCACCGCGTCCATATGCCTGGACCCTCCCGTTCATGCATCGATTGCGCCGTGCGAACAAGAATCTAAGGCATCCGCGACCCTGCGGCCTGCGCATCAGCGCAGAGGTCAGCTCGAACCGGCCGATCCGAGCTCGCCTTCCCACCGGCGGTACAGCTGATGCGGCACCGCCGCCGCGTCCAGCACCCGCCCGGCGACGAAGTCCACCAGGTCCTGGATGTGCCGGGCACCCGCGTAGAAGGCGGGCGACGCGGGCAGGACGACGGCGCCCGCCTCGTCGAGCGTCACCAGGTGCTTGAGGGTCTGGCCGTTCAGCGGCGTCTCACGGACCGCGACCACCAGCGTCCTGCGCTCCTTGAGCGTGACGCTCGCCGCCCGCTGCAGCAGGTCCTTCGACAGCCCGAGTGCGACGCCCGCCACACAGGCGGTGCTGGCGGGCACGATGAGCATCCCCTTGACGGGATACGAGCCGGAGGACGGTCCGGCCGCGAGGTCGCCCGCCGCCCAGAACCGCACGTCCGCCAGGTCCGCGGGCTCCAGATCGAAGTGCCCGTCCTTGCCGTCGGCGCCGCGCGTCAGCCAGGTCCGCAGGTCGTCGCGCCAGTGCGCGTCACGGAAGGGGTGGCCGGTCTCGTCGAGCAGCGTCAGCCGGGCGGCCCGGCTGACCACCAGGTCCACCGCCTCGCCCGCCCGCAGCAGCCCCCGGAGCACGGCGGCGGCGTAGGGCGTCCCGGATGCTCCGGAGACCCCGACGATCCAGGGGGTGCGCAGGCTCGTTTCCACCTGTCGAGCCTATCCGGACACCTGGGACGTGCCGCGACGGGAGCTGTGACGGGCCCCGGGACGGTCGGGCCACTCCCCGGGAACCACCCCGGATGTCGGTGGCGTTGTCTACGGTAGGGACACATGGATCTGAGGGGGGCCTCGGTGAGTCACAGCTACGAACCGGTCGCGGACCGTTCCGCGCAGGCGAGCGTCGGTCTCGCCGCTCCGCTGCGCGGCGGGGCGAGGGTCACGGCGGCCGCGGCGGTCATGCTGGCGTGGGTGGGCCTGCTGTGGCTGCTCGAAGCCGTTGACGTGGCGACGCACCACTCGCTCGACACCTTCGGCATCGTGCCGCGCGAGACGGGTGAGCTACGCGACATCATCCCGGCCGCCTTCATGCACTTCGGGTTCGCCCATGTCGCGGCCAACAGCCTGCCGCTGCTCGTCCTGGGGTTCATCGCGGCGCTGCGCGGCATCACCCGCTTCCTCAGCGTCTCCTTCGTCATCATCCTGGCCAGCGGCCTGGGCGTCTGGCTCGTGGCGCCCGCGCACACCAACACGGCGGGCGCCTCCGGTGTCGTCTTCGGCCTCTTCGGCTACCTCCTGGTGCGCGGGTTCGTCGACCGCCGGCTGCTGGACATAGCCGTCGGCGCCGGCGTCGCGGTGCTGTACGGGTCGATCCTGTGGGGCGTGCTGCCCAGCGCCCAGGGCGTCTCCTGGCAGGGCCACCTCTTCGGTCTCCTCGGCGGCGTCGCCTCCGCCTTCTTCTTCCGCGCGCGCACGCCCGACCCCGCCCGCACACCCGTCCGTTCGACGCGGTGACGAGCCCGCGCGCATCCGCCCGAAAAGGCCTTCGCGGCCGGCCGGCACACCCGGCTAATCTGCAGATCTCATCCGGCGTCGAAGCCCACCGGCCGAAGACCCGCTTGTTCTACGGGAGTCACCACATCAGTACCGCACACAAGGGGCTGGCCGCCATCGGCTGCGTCGCCCTCATAGCCAGCGCCTCCGCCGCCTGCGGCACCGTCCAGCAGGTCGGTGCGGCGGTGAAGGTCAAGAACGCCGTGGACCGGCTCGGGGAGCAGAAGGCGGTCACCGCGACCGTCGCCTTCGACGCCACCGAGGCCCAGATCTGGGCCGCGATGAAGGGCGAGGACGACTTCACCAAGGACGACGCGAAGATGCTCGCGGGTCTCCACGCCAGGCTCGGGGTGAGCTCCGACAAGCCCCTCAAGGACGCCGCGGCCACCCAGGACGCGAAGGGGGGCATGGGCGACGGCTCGTCGTTCTCCTTCCAGCTGACCTCGGACGCCGCGGGGAAGCAGAACCTCATCGAGGTCCGGGCCGTCGACAAGAAGGTCTACCTGCGGGCCGACGTCAAGGCGCTGTCCGCGCTCGGCGGCGACAAGGGCGGCGACCGCGCGGGGATCGACGGGTTCCTCGGCTCCGCGGACAAGCTGCCGCCGTCGCTCGATGTGGTGAAGGACGCGCTGACGGGCAAGTGGATCTCGCTCGACCCGCAGGTGTTCACCGAGTTCTCCAAGACCCTCGGCGGGGACAAGAGCCTCGGCAAGTCGCCGCTGCCGGTGCCGGACCCGTCGTCCCTCGACGCCAAGACCCAGCAGCAGTTGGTCGACGCCGTCAAGCAGGCGATCGCACAGAACGCGAAGTTCACCGACAAGGGCAGCACCGACGGCGTGGACCACGTCATCATGACGGTCCCGGCGGGGCAGACGGCCAAGGACCTCGCCAAGGGCTTCGCCCCGCTGGAGAAGCAGATCCCGGGCTTCAAGGCGCCGGACCCCGGCAAGGTGCCGGCCAAGGACCTCGCGGTGGACCTGTCGATCAAGGACGGCATGCTGTCCGGGATCAGCCTGGACGTCGCCCAGTTCAACGAGAAGCCCCAGGGCAAGCTCCCGCTGGTCATCGGCCTGAACGGTGGCAGCGCCCCGGTCGAGGCCCCGGCCGGCGCGCGGGAGCTCAAGCCGCAGGACATCATGGGCCTGTTCATGTTCGGTGCGATGAACATGAAGGGCCTCGGCGCGTAACGCGCGACGGGCGCGGCCTCGGTGTCCGTCAGATACCGAGGCCGCGGACCGTGAGGTCCAACAGCGCGCAGACGAACAGCGCGATGCCGATGAACCCGTTCACCTGGAAGAACGCACGGTTCAGCCGGCTCAGATCGTTCGGCCGCACGATCGAGTGCTCGTACAGGAACGCGCTCGCGACGACCGCCAGGCCCGCCCACCAGAACGCGCCCGCGCCGGTGGCGACACCGAACCAGGCCAGCAGGACCGTCGTGACGACATGGCAGCCGCGCGCGCCGTACAGCGCGGCGGCGACGCCGAACCGGGCCGGGACGGACTTGACGCCGTCCGCCCGGTCGGCCGCGACGTCCTGCGAGCCGAAGATCAGGTCGAAGCCGCCGATCCACACGCCGACGGCCAGCCCCAGGATCACCGCGTCCCACGACCACTCGCCGGTGACCGCGAGCCACGCGCCGATCGGGCCCATCGCCTGCGCGACGCCGAGGATCGCGTGCGGGAAGTTCGTGAACCGCTTGCCGTACGGATAGACCACCATCGGGATGACGGCGATCGGAGCCAGCGCCAGGCACAGCGGATTGAGCAGCGCCGCCGCGCCCAGGAAGACGACCACGGCCACCAGCGCGCCGGTCCACGCGGAGCGCACCGACACCGCCCCGGTGACCAGTTCGCGCTGCGCGGTCCGCGGATTGCGGGCGTCGATCTCGCGGTCGATGATCCGGTTGCACGCCATCGCGAAGGTGCGCAGCCCCACCATCGCCACGGTGATGAGGACCAGCCGCCACCAGTGGACGGAGCCGTCCAGCGTGAACATCGCGGTCAGCGCGGCGATGTACGCGAACGGCAGCGCGAAGACCGAGTGCTCGATCATGACGAGCCGCAGGAACGCCCTGATCCTGCCGGGCGGCGCGGGCTCCGGGGCGAAGAGGTCCGAGGTTGCGGAATCCGTGGTCACGAGAGGCCGTACTCCTTCCAGCGCCGGTCGACCTTCGCGGCCGTCTCCGGATCGGAGACCACCATCTCCGGCCAGCCGCCGTCGCGCGTGTACCCCTCCTCGGGGAGCTTACGAGTCGCGTCGATACCCGCCTTGCCGCCCCAGAACTGCTGGTAGGAGGCGTGGTCCAGGTGGTCGACCGGCCCCTCGACGACTGTCAGGTCGCGGGCGTAGTCGGTGTTGCCGAGCGCGCGCCAGGCGACCTCGTGCAGGTCGTGCACATCGCAGTCGGCGTCCACGATGATGACCAGCTTCGTCAGCGACATCATGTGCGCGCCCCAGATCGCGTGCATCGTCTTCTGGGCGTGCTTCGGGTACTTCTTGTCGATCGAGACGATCGCGCAGTTGTGGAAGCCGCCCGCCTCCGGCAGGTGGTAGTCCACGATGTCCGGCACGATGATCTTCAGCAGCGGCAGGAAGAACCGCTCGGTGGCCCGGCCCAGCGGCCCGTCCTCCGTGGGCGGCCGGCCCACCACGATCGACTGCAGCAGCGGACGCTTCCGCATCGTCACGCAGTCGATGGTCAGCGCGGGGAACGGTTCCTGCGGGGTGTAGAAGCCGGTGTGGTCGCCGAACGGCCCCTCGGGAAGCGTCTTCCCGGGCTCCAGCCAGCCCTCCAGCACGACCTCCGCGTTGGCCGGGACCTGGAGCGGGACGGTCTTGCAGTCCACCATCTCCACCCGCTTGCCCTGCACGAAGCCCGCGAACAGGTACTCGTCGATGTCGCCGGGCAACGGCGCGGTCGACGCGTACGTCACCGCCGGCGGGCAGCCGAACGCGATGGCGACCGGCAGCCGCTCACCGCGCCGCTCCGCCACCTTGTAGTGGTTGCGGCTGTCCTTGTGGATCTGCCAGTGCATCCCGATGGTGTTCCGGTCGTGCCGCTGCAGCCGGTACAGCCCGAGGTTGCGCACCCCGGACTCCGGGTCCTTGGTGTGCGTCAGCCCGAGGTTGAAGAACGAGCCGCCGTCCTCCGGCCAGGTGAACAGCGCGGGCAGCGCGTCCAGGTCCACGTCGTCACCCGTCAGCACGACCTCCTGCACGGGCGCGTCGCCGGACTTCACCTTCTTCGGCGGTACGTGCGTCATCCCGGCGAGCTTGCCGAACGCCTCCCGCACGCCGGTGAAGCCGTGCGGCAACTCGGGCTTGAGCAGCCCGGCGATCTTGTCGCTGATGTCGCTGTACGCCTTCAGCCCGAGGGACTTCAGCATCCGCCGGTCGGTCCCGAACACGTTCATCGCGAGCGGCATCGACGACCCGCGCACGTTCTCGAAGAGCAGCGCCGGGCCGCCCGCCTTGTTCACCCGGTCGGTGATCTCGCCGACCTCCAGATACGGGTCAACCTCGGCTTTGATCCGCCGGAGGTCGCCGTCCTTCTCCAGGGCCCGCAGGAAGGACCGAAGATCGTCGTAAGCCATAGGGTCCAGTATCCGCCACGCACTACCCTGTACCCGTCACCGGGCCCTGCCACGGCCCGTTCTTCCGGTTCAGGGGGCACGTCCACCATGATCAGGTATCTACCGTTCCTGCTGGTGCTCGCGTTGTGGATCTACGCGTTCATCGACTGCCTGAACACCCCGGAGGAAGAGGTCCGCGGGCTGCCCAAAGTGGTGTGGGTGATCATCATCCTGCTCTTCGGCGAGGTCCTCGTCGGACCGATCGCGTGGCTCGTCGCGGGCCGCGACCGCCGCCGCGCGCCCGCGCCCCAGCGGTGGATCGCGCCGGACGACAACCCGGACTTCCTCAAGGGTCTGAAGGACGACACACCGCCGTCCGGCAGCTGAGGCGCCCGGCGGCTGAGGCCGGAACGGCCGCCCCCCGGGGGGAGAGCGGCCGTACGGGCAGGAGTCCGGAGGTGTCAGACGCCGGCGTACGAGTGCTTGCCGGTGATGAAGATGTTCACGCCGTAGTAGTTGAAGATGAAGCACGCGAAGGCGACCAGCGCCAGCGCGGCGGCCTTGCGGCCCTTCCAGCCGGCGGTCGCACGGGCGTGCAGGTAGCAGGCGTACGCGACCCAGGTGATGAACGACCAGGTCTCCTTGGGGTCCCAGCCCCAGTACCGGCCCCAGGCGGCCTGCGCCCAGATCGAACCCGCGATGACGGTGAACGTGTACAGCGGGAAGACCAGCGCGTTCATCCGGTACGCGAACTTGTCCAGCGTCGCCGCGGACGGCAGCCGGTTCATGATGTTCGCCCAGGTCGGGTTCACCGCACGACCGGCGGTCAGGGCCGCCTCGTAGTAGTCGCGGAAGAGGAACAGGAACGTCCCGACGGCCGCGAGGTAGAAGACCGCGCCGGAGATGATCGCGCACGAGACGTGGATCCACAGCCAGTACGAGTGCAGCGCCGGGACCAGCTGGTCGCTGTCGGTGTAGAGGACCGCGACGGCCAGGCCGAGGTCCAGCAGCACGGTGGTGGTGAGGAAGAGCCCGATCCAGCGGACCCGCTTCTTCAGCGCCAGCAGCACCAGGTACATGCCGACCGCGACCATGCCGAAGGTCGTCGAGAACTCGTACATGTTGCCCCACGGCACCCGCTGCACGGAGGCGGCGCGGCACGCGACGGCGCCCAGGTGGAACAGGAAGGCGAGCACGGTCAGCGAGACCGCGATCCGCCCGTACCTGTCGCCGTCCGCGTCGGTGCCGGCTGCGCCGGGGCCGTCGGGAATACCGCGGTCGCTGGTCGTGGAGCGGGTGACCACCTTGGGACGCTCCAGGGTGGCGGTGCCGCCGCCGCGCTGGACGACCTCGATCGCGGGGGGCCGCCGCAGGGGCGGTGAGCGCCGCCGCGGTCACCGCGACCCTGCTGCGGCTGCCGAACACCCACTCGGCCAGGTGCGCGAGGAAGGCGAGCGTGTAGACCGCCATGGCCGAGTAGATCAGGTAGTTGCTGTAGTTCGCGAAGTTCTCATTGACCGCTGCCGCGATAGTCACGCGCGCGCTCCTTCGTCTGGCAGGTGAGGTTCGTCCGAGGGGTCGTTGGCTGTGCCGCCGGGACCGCTGGGGTCCGGTAGCTGGGGCGCGTCCGGCAGGAGCTTGTAGGCGAGGTCCCCGATCTCGTCGGCGATCCTCGCGGACTCGCTGCGGCCGAGTCCGGCCAGCTCCACGACGGTCACCCCGTCCGCACCCGGGGTGGCGCGGATCCACACGCGGCGGCGCTGAATGAACAGCGAGCCGGCCAGGCCCAGGATCGCGGCGACCGCGCTGCCGAGCGCCCAGCCGTTGCCGACCTGGTGGGAGACCTGGAAGCTGGCCCAGGTCTTGACGCCGTCGAAGGTGATGGAGCCGCCGCCGTCGGGCAGCTGCAGGACCTCCCCGACGGCCAGCACCTGGCGCAGCGGCTGTCCGTCGGCGGCCTTGTACTGCGTCATCTTCTTGTCGTCGAGCTGGTACACGCTCTGCGGCACGCCGCCGTCCATGCCCAGGTCGCCGTGGTAGGCGGTCAGGACCAGCGCGGGGCGGTCGAGCGCGGGGAAGACCGAGTGCGGCCCCTGGTTGTCGATCACCATCGTGGGGGCGAAGATCCCGCTGAACGCCAGCTGGTCCTGACGACCCGCCTTGTTCCGATAGTTGTCGGTGACCTTCACGACGCCGCGCGAGGTGAGGCTGCCGTCACTCGGCAGGAACGGCGTCGGGCCCTGGTAGACGACCGTGCCGCGGGCGTCCTTCACGGTGACGACCGGCGCGTAGCCGTGCCCGATCAGGTAGACCGTCTCGCCGTCGATCTCCAGCGGCTTGTTGACCTCGATCGAGGACTTGACCGGCTTGCCGTCCGGGCCCTTCCAATAGTGGATGTTGGCGCGGAACGTGCGCGGGGTGCCCTTCTGCGGGCCGGTCCGCGCGTACGTGGCGTCGAAGCTGTCCAGCGAGAAGCCGAAGGGGTCCAGGTCGTCGGCGGTGTAGAACGTGCCGGGCTTGAAGTCGTCGTACTGCGTGAGGTTGTTGGAGAAGCCGTCGCCCTCGACGATCAGCTTGCCGCCCTCGCCCTTCCACAGCGCGCCGACCGCGAAGGAGATCAGCAACCCGAAGAGCGCCAGGTGGAACATCAGGTTGCCGGCCTCGCGCAGGAAGCCCTTCTCGGACGCGACGGCGCCGCCGGCGCGGTGGGTACGGAACCGGCGGCCGCGCAGCAGCTTGTGCGCGGCGTCCAGCACCTCGTCCTCACCCGCCGCGGTGCGCCAGGTCGTGTATGCCGGCAGCCGGGTCAGGTTGCGCGGCGCGGCCGGCGGCCGGGAGCGCAGCTGGCCGACGAACTGCCAGCTGCGGGGCAGGATGCAGCCGGCCAGCGAGATGAACAGCAGGATGTAGATCGCCGAGAACCACGGCGAGCTGTAGACGTGGAACAGTCCGAGCCGCTCGTAGATCGGGGTGGCGTTGGGGTGCACGTCCTTCCACGACTGCGCCTTGAGCTCGTCGACGCTGGTCTGCGGGACCAGCGAGCCGGGGATCGCGGCCATGGACAGCAGGAAGAGCAGGATCAGGGCGATCCGCATCGACGTGAGCTGCCGCCACATCCAGCGCAGCCAGCCGAAGCACTCGCGCAGCGTCCAGCCGAGCGCTCCGCGCCAGCCGGGTCCGCGCACACCCCCGAAGGAGCCGGGAACCACCTCGCCGAGTTCCTCGACCGGCGCCGTCGAGAGCTGCGCGCCCGCCGACCCGTAGTCGCCGGCGCCACCGCCGGCGCCGCTGCCCGTCTCGCGGACGTCGGTCGCCCGGTCTTCCGCGGCGCGGTCGGCCGCAGTGCCTTCCTCGGCTTCGCGGGCGGTCTTCGGCCCGGATTCCGTACTCATGAATCAGACCCCAGGGGTGAAGTTGGCGGACCAGCTCTGCAGGGAGACGACCATGTCGTCCCACACGCCGGTGAGCAGGAGCACGCCGACCGCGACGAGCATGCCGCCACCGATCCGCATGACCCACACATAGTGGCGCTTGACCCACCCGAACGCGCCCAGTACGCGGCGGAAGGCCACCGCGGCGACGATGAACGGCAGGCCGAGGCCCACGCAGTAGAAGACGGTGAGCAGCGCCCCGCGCCCCGCGCTCGCCTCGTTGAAGGCCAGCGCCTGCACGGCGCCCAGCGTCGGGCCGACGCACGGCGCCCAGCCGACACCGAAGAGCACGCCGAGCAGTGGCGCGCCGACCAGGCCCATCGCGGGCTTGCGGTGAAAACGGAGGTCGCGTTGGGTCAGGCCGCCCAGTATCCCCATGAACGCGAGGCCCATGAGGATCGTGGCGACGCCGAGTACCTGGGAGATGATCTCCTTGTGCTCCTGCAGCCGCAGCCCGAAGTAGCCGAAGAGCGCCCCGCCGGAGACGAAGACGGCGGTGAAGCCGAGGACGAACAACGACGCGCCGGCGACCATCCGGCCGCGCTTGGCCTCCGCGAGGTCCGCGCCGGACGTGCCGGTCACGTAGGAGAGGTAGCCGGGCACCAGCGGCAGGACGCACGGGGAGAAGAACGAGACCAGGCCGCCGAGCATCGCGATCGGGATCGCGAGCAGCAGCGCCCCGGAGGAGACCGTCTCGGTCACGTCACTTCTCCGCGACGATCGGGTCGAGGGCCTGGTGCAGCTTGTCCTCGCCGACCGGCATGAGGATCCGTACGGCGACCTTGCCGTCCCGGTCGATGATCAGGGTGCTCGGGATGGCCTGCGGGTTGAGGCTGCCCTTGGGGAACTTCAGCAGGAGCTTGCCGGTCCGGTCGTAGAAGCTCGGGTACGGGATGTCGAACTGCGTCTCGAACCCGCGCGGGTTGACCTTGTCGGAGTCGCGCGTGTTGATCCCGATGAACTCGACGCCCTTGGCCTTGGTGTCGTTGGCCACCTTGACCAGGTGCGGTGCCTCGGCCCGGCAGGGGGCGCACCACGAGCCCCAGACGTTGAGGACGACGACCTTGCCCTGGTAGTCGGCGAGGTTCAGCGGCTTGCCCTCGACCGACTCCCCGGAGATGGCGGGGGCGGGGCGCCGGTCGGCCTTGGCCGCCACCGAGATCTCGCCCGAGCCGCCGACGAAGTTGGTGTTACTGCCGCCAGAGGACGTGCCGCCGCCGGAACAGGCCGAGAGCGCCAGTGCCGACACGGCGACCCCCGCCAGTGCCAGGGCACCGCGGAGGGGGCTGCGTCGGTCGGCGCGCGTAGGACTCATGTGAAAAGTTTCGCATGCGTCGTCCGGTGATCTTTCGCGCCCCCGACACCGACGCCAAAAGCGGCAATTGCCCCAAGTAAGGATCAGGTAGCGAAAGCGTCGATGCCGCTACGGGGTGGGCACCATCGCCGGGGAGGCCGGGGTGCCGGGGGAACCGGCCGCGCCCTCCGCCGCCAGGTACGACTTCCAGCCGCCCGCCGGCTTCTGCCCGACGTCGAGCCGGCGCAGCTTCGCGAGCACCTTCGGGTCCTGCGCGTCGAGCCAGTCCACGTACTGCCGGAAGGAGACCAGCCGGACGTCCTTCTTCTCCTGGCCCGCGATGTGCGTGAACGCCTCCTCGACGGCGTTCATGTAGATGCCGCCGTTCCACTTCTCGAAGTGGTTGCCGATGTAGAAGGGCGCGCGGTTCGTCTCGTAGGCCCGCTGGAAGCCCGCGATGTACGAGGCCGCGGCCTGCCGCTGCCAGCCCGGGTAGTTGCTGGGGTCGCTCTGGGTGGCGTTCTTCGACTGGTTCGCGAGCATGTTGTAGTCCATCGAGAGGACCTCGAAGGAGTGGCCGGGGAACGGGATGAGCTGCAGCGGCAGGTCCCAGAGGCCGCCGCGCTTCTCGGGCCACACCTGCCGGCCGCCGGGCGAGCTCGCGTCGTAGCGCCAGCCCAGCTTGCGGGCGGTCGGCAGCAGGTTGTCCTGGCCGAGCAGGCACGGCGTGCGGGCGCCGACGAGCTCCTTGTCGTAGTCGAACGGCAGCGGGGCCTCGTCCTTCAGCCCGGTGTTGGTCTTCCAGTTCTTGACGAACGACTTGGCCTGGTCGATCTCGCTCTGCCACTGGGTGGGCGTCCAGTTCCCGACCGTGCCGTGACCCGAGCAGAAGTGCCCGTTGAAGTGGGTGCCGATCTCGTGGCCCTCGCTCCAGGACTCCCGGATGTTGTCCAGCGTCATCTTGATGTGCTCGTCGGTGAGGTAGCCGATGTCCGACGCGCCCAGGTTGTTGTTCGGCGGGTCGTACAGCCGCTTCTTCGACTCGGGCAGCAGGTACAGCCCGGACAGGAAGAACGTCATCGTCGCGCCGTGGTCCTTGGCCAGCTTGCGGAAGCGCGGGAACAGGCCGTTCCCCACCTCGCCCGCGCCGTCCCACGAGAAGATCACGAACTGGGGCGGGGTCTGTCCCGGCTCCAGCCGCTCCGGCTTCGGCGGCTGGTTCGGCTGGGGTCCGGTGTTCGCGGTGGAACCGTCCCCGATCAGCTGGACCGTCTTCTCCGGCTCCTTCTGGCCGGTGGCCGTCCCCGGCTTCGTCCCGTTGCCACCGGACGTACCACCGTCGCCCCCGGAGGAGCATCCGGCAGCAGCCGCACCGACCGCGACTCCGGCAGTGGCGGTGAGCAGACTCCTACGGGTCAAGGCGCGCATGTACATCCCCATTTCTCGGGCCTCATGGATGGCGACTACGAAAAAGGTGGCCACCATCCATGACGGCTGTCACAGCCGTACGGTTACCGGAAAAGTCAGAAAAATCCCACCGGGTAGCTCAAGTGGCTCACGTGAAAGCCCGTAGGAACACCGGATTGACCCATCGGACGGCTGTTCCGGCCGGTCCGATGGGTTGATCCCACAGCCGGCCGCCGAGCCGGCCGACGGATCGACCTGGCGGACGACGGGGGCGCGCGGCGCGGCCTACGCCCCGAAGGCCTTCGATCCGCCCTTGACGGGCTTCGCGCCCGCCAGCAGATGCGTCGGCACCAGATCGCGGGCCGGCTCCGCGTAGCCGACCGAGACGATCTTGTCGCCCTGGTACGTGAAACTCGTCACACTCGCCAGCGTGCACTGCCGCTTGCGCGGGTCGTGCCACAGCCGGCGCCGTTCGACGAAGCTGCGGGCGATCCAGATCGGCAGCTGGTGGCTGACGCAGACCGCCTCGTGACCGCGCGCCGCGTCCCGCGCCGCGCCGAGCGCCGCCATCATCCGCACCACCTGGTCGACGTAGGGCTCGCCCCAGCTCGGCTTGAACGGGTTGGTGAGGTGCTTCCAGTTCGACGGGTTCTTCAGCGCGCCGTCGCCGACACCGAAGGTCTTGCCCTGGAAGACGTTCTCCGCCTCGATCAACCGCGCGTCCGAGGCGACCTCCAGCCCGTGCGGGGCCGCGATCGGCGCCGCGGTCTCCTGCGCCCGCTCCAGCGGGGACGACACGACATGCGTGATGTCGCGCCCCGCGAGGTGCTCGCCGACCCGCTCCGCCATCTTCCGGCCCAGCTCGGAGAGGTGGTAGCCGGCCAGCCGGCCGTAGAGCACACCCGACGGGTTCTCCACCTCGCCGTGCCGCATCAGGTGGACCACGGTGATCTCTGTGTCGTCAGTCATACCGCTCATCTTGACTCCGTCCCCGATCGTTCCGCGCTCATTCCGTCGCCTCGGCCGCAGCACGCGCCGCCGCCGGCAGCGCCGCGGCGATCCGCTCGATCGCCGCGTCGTCGTGGGCCGCCGAAACGAACCAGGACTCGAAGGCCGACGGCGGCAGGTAGACGCCCTGCGCCAGCATCGAGTGGAAGAATCCGGTGAAGCGGAATGCCTGCTGCCGCTTCGCCTCGTCGTAGTTGGTCACCTGCTCGTCGGTGAAGAACACCGAGAACATGTTGCCCGCCCGCTGCACCCGGTGGGCGACGCCCTCCTTGGTGAGCGCCTCGTCGACCAGCGACGAGACCCGCTCGGACACCGCGTCCACGGTCGCGTACACCGCGTCGTCGCAGAGCCGCAGCTGCGTCAGGCCCGCCGCGGTCGCCACCGGGTTACCCGACAGGGTGCCCGCCTGGTAAACCGGACCGGCCGGTGCGAGGTGGCCCATGACGTCCGCGCGGCCGCCGAACGCGGCGGCCGGGAAGCCGCCACCCATGACCTTGCCGAAGGTCATCAGGTCGGGCTCGACGCCGTCCAGCCCGTACCAGCCGGCCTTCGAGACGCGGAAGCCCGTCATCACCTCGTCGGAGACGTACAGCGCACCGTGCTGCGCGCACAGGCTCTTCAGCCCGGCGTTGAAGCCCGCGGCCGGCGGCACCACGCCCATGTTGCCGGGCGAGGCCTCGGTGATCACACAGGCGATCTCGCCGGGGTGCGCGGCGAACGCCGCCCGCACGGCCTCGAGGTCGTTGTACGGCAGCACGATCGTGTCGCCGGCCTGCGCGCCCGTCACCCCGGGGGTGTCGGGCAACCCGAACGTGGCGACCCCGGAACCGGCCGACGCCAGCAGCGCGTCCACATGACCGTGGTAGCAGCCGGCGAACTTCACCACCTTCGCCCGGCCGGTGAAACCGCGCGCCAGCCGGATCGCGGACATCGTCGCCTCGGTCCCGGACGACACCAGGCGGACCTGCTCCACCGGGCCGATCCGCGCCACGATCTCCTCGCCCAGCAGCACCTCCCCCTCGCCGGGAGTGCCGAAGGACGTACCGCGCGTCACCGCCTCCTGCACGGCGCCGACCACCTCCGGGTGCGCGTGGCCGAGGATCATCGGACCCCACGAGCACACGAGGTCGACGTACTCCCTGCCGTCGGCGTCCGTGAGGTACGGACCCTTCCCGGACACCATGAACCGGGGCGTACCGCCCACGGCGCGGAAGGCGCGCACCGGGGAGTTCACACCTCCGGGCGTCACGGCGGCAGCTCGGTCGAACAGAACCTGCGAAACTGGTGCTTCGTACGGATAGCTCACAGGCACATGCTCTCAAACGCCGGGCGTTGCGCGCGCAGGTCTCGACCCGGCATCTGAGACGATGATCGGGTTGCGCGGTTGGGTCTGTGAATGGTCGGGTAGTGAAATGCAGCGCGGTGGCGAACTGGGCGAGGGAACGGGCGACCCCGAGCCCGAAAACGCCCGGCCCACCGGCAGGCGCCGTCGGTCCGCCGATCGCGATCGCAGAGCAGCCGCGGAGAGTGGGAGCAGGGGTGGCCGAGTGGGGGTGACCTACAAGTACTTCGGGGCACCCGATGGCGCCACAGCCGCCCGGGTCCCGATCTCCATGCGCCCTGAGGAGCTCGGCGGTGACGAGCTCGGCAACGGCATGTACACCAAGGTCAAGCCGGAGACCATGGCCGCCATGGTGCTCACGGGCATCGAGGGCATACCCCCGGCCAAGGTCCCGCCGCTGGAACTCGTCGTCCTCCACCCGGACTACGCCGTCGTCAAGCTCCCCATGAGCGTGGTCGAACCGCTGCGCAAAGCCGGCGAAGAGGAACTCGGCGCCGCCGCCTTCATCTGGTCCACCGTCCCGGACCGCCGCGGCCCGCGAGACGCCTTCGTCATCTACCAGATGCTCCACGAGTGGCAGGGCTTCGCCTCCCGCTGCCACGAAGCCGGCCACCAGCTGTACTGCCTGGTCTGGCCCTGACCCGCCGCTCTTCCGGTCAGCTGCCCGCTTTGTGCGCGATATCCCGGATGCGAAGGTGCGTATTCGCGCCACGGCGGGTTTTCGCCCACTGGGAGACAAGTCGGGTGTAATCGGCGACATCGCCCCTGATGTGCGGTGTCCGTTCCGGTTCCGCTTCTACGCTGCCGTGCCATGAAGCCGCGCACCGCTCTCCTGCCCGTCGTCACCGTCCTGACGGCGATCCTCACGCTGACGGCCGCCCCCGCGAGACCCGCCACCGCCCTGTGCCCGTCGGGCGGGACCGCGACTCCCGCACTGCCCGCGGACCTGCTCGGCCGGACGGTCCGCACGATGCCCGCGCAGCAGCAGATGCCCGTGCAGAAGCAGGTGATCGCGCTGACGTTCAACGCGGCGTGGGACGAGACGGGCCTGGACGCGGTGCTGAAGGTGTTGCGCGACGACGCGGCGCCGGCCACGTTCTTCCTGACCGGGCAGTTCGCCGACGCGCACCCGGCCGCCGCGCGGTCGATGGCGGCGGCCGGGCACGGCATCGCCAGTCACAGCTACAGCCACCCGCACTTCGGCGAACTGACCTGCGAGGGGCGCGAGCGCGAGGTGCGCCTCGCCGACCAGGCGCTCCGCACGGCGACCGGGACGGCCCCGCTGCCGTTCTTCCGCTTCCCCTACGGCGAGACCACCGACCAGCAGGTCGCGGAGGTCAACGCGCTGGGCTTCGCGGACATCGAGTGGACCGCCGACACCAACGGCTATCTCAATACAGCGGGTGGCATGACCGTCCAGAAGGCCGTCAGCCGCGCCCTGGACGCCCTGACACCGGGCGAGATCGTCCAGATGCACGTCGGCGACCCCAACGGCCGCGACACCATCCTCGACGCCCAGGCCCTCCCCCTGATCATCGACGCCGTCCGCGCCCGCGGCTACGAGATCGCCGACCTGCGCACCCTCCTCGCCCCGCCCGCCGCCTGACGCACCGCAACCGGCCGAGGCCGGGGCGCGTCCCTACCTGCTGTGACCATGGAGCCCCCCGTGACGCGAGTGATCGAAGTGAGAGGGTTACGGGGAGCAGGCAACGCGCGGGGAGCAGGGAATGGCGAATCGTCCGACGGATTGGCACGTGCTGGATCTCGACCGGGATCCGGTGCCGGGTGATCCGTTCGAGGTGAAGGAACTCGCCCGCAAGCTGGGCGACTTCGCGGACGACGTCTCCTCGGCGTTGCGGTCGGTCAAGGGGCTGAGCGGCAACAACGCGGTGCAGGACTGGGCCGGCCTCGCCGCCGACGCCTACCGCGAGCAGTTCGGTGATCTGCCGGGCAAGCTGACGAAGTTGGAGAAGTCCTACCGGCTGGCGTCCGGCGCCCTGGAGGTGTACTGGCCGAAGTTGGAGACCGCGCAGGCCGACGCCGACCGGGCACTGGCCCAGGGCCGTACCGCCCGCCAGGACCTGGACGCCGCCAAGACCACCCAGACGAACGCGAACGACTGGGTGAAGCGGGCCGGCGACAAGTCCAAGGAGTACCAGGCCGATCCGAAGCCGGGCGCGGAGCCGCCGTCGGCGGAGGAGGTCCGCACCGCCACCCGCAACGCCCTGGACGCCTCGAACGCGCAGAAGTCCGCGAACTCCGCCGTCCACGACGCCCAGGGACGTCTGGACGCGGCCAAGGAGCTCGCCGCGCAGGCCGCGCACCTGCGGGACGGTGCCGCGAGCACCGCCGAACACGCACTGCACGAGGCGTCGGACGCGGGGATCAAGAACAAGCACTGGTGGGAGAAGGCGGTCGACTGGGTCGCCGACCACTGGGACGAGATCGTCGCCGTCTGCAAGGTCATCGTCGCCGTCCTCGGCATCATCGTCATGATCATCGGCGGCCCGCTCGCCTGGATCGTGCTCGCCGCCGCCCTCGTCGTCCTCGCCGACACCCTCATCAAATACGCCCAGGGCAAAGCATCGTTGTGGGACGTGCTGTTCGCCGCGATGGACTGCATCCCCGGCTTCAAGGGGCTGACCACCCTCGGCGGCCTCGCCAAGATGGCCAAGAGCCTGCCCGCGCTCCTCAAGAGCGGCCGGGCACTGGAGAACCTCGCGAACGGCGTCCGCAAGGGCGCGACCGCGGTACGGCAGGCCGGGAAGGACCTCAAGGACGGGTTCGCGTCGCTGCGCAAGGGCGCGGCGGACGAGGCCAAGGCGGGCCGGCAGGCCGACGGCAAGTGCCTGAACGGTGACCCGATCGACATGATCACCGGGGAGATGCTCCGGCAGGAGCGCGACATCGACCTGCCCGGTCTGCTGCCGCTCAGCCTCAAGCGGACCCACCTGTCCAGCTACCGTTCCGGCGGCTGGTTCGGGCCCAGTTGGGCCTCGACGATCGACCAGCGGCTGGAGGCGGACGCCTCCGGCATCACGTTCGCCGCCGAAGACGGCATGATCCTCGTCTACCCCGTTCCCGGGCCCGGCGTCGCCGTGCTCCCGACACAGGGGCCGCGCTGGCCACTGGAGTGGGACGGCACCCCCGGATCCGCGATCCGCGTCGTCGACCCGGTGGCCGGCCTGACCCGGCACTTCGCCCCGGTGGCGACCCCCGGCCCGGACGCCCGCTTCACCCTGCCGCTGCGCGCCATCTCCGACCGCAACGGCCACCGCATCGAGTTCGACCGCACCGACGACGGCACCCCCACCGCGATCCGCCACTCCGGCGGCTACCACCTGGCCATCGACACCAGCGAGGGCCGCATCACCGCGCTGCGCCCCGCGAACCCGGTCGGCCCGCACAGCACGGCGGACGGGCACCCGGACGGAACCGGCACGGAGGACGCCGGCCCCGCCGCGTCGGAACCACCGCTGCGCGGCTTCCGCTACAGCACCGCGGGCGACCTCACCGAGGTGGTCGACGCGGCGGGCCGTTCCCTGCACCTGGAGTACGACTCCGGCCACCGCATCACCAAGTGGGTCGACCGCAACGACAGCTGGTACCGCTTCGAGTACGACGACGCCGACCGCTGCGTCCGCGGTGAGGGCGCCGACGGGTTCCTCGACTGCACGATCGCCTACGACCCGCGGACCCGTACCAACTCCTACACGGACTCGCTCGGCCGGACCACCGCCTACCGGTACAACGAGCGCCTGCAGCTCACGTCGACGACCGATCCGCTCGGCCGTGCCACGTACAGCGAATGGGACGCGCACAACCGCCTGCTGGCGACCACCGACCCGCTGGGCCGCACCAATCGGCGCACCTACGACGAGACCGGCAACCTCACCTCGGTCGTCCGGGCCGACGGAACCTCCGTCGCGTTCCGCTACAACGAGCTGAACCGCCCGGTCGCGAGCCTGTACCCCGGCGGCGCCCGCTGGGAGCACACCTGGGACGAGCGCGGGAACCTGCTGACCACCACCGACCCGCAGGGCGGCGTCCAGCGCTACGCCTACGATGAGCGCGGCCATCTGACGGCGGTGACCGATCCGGCGGGCAACACGCGGTACAGCAGGGCCGACGCGGCGGGCCTCGTCGTGGAACTGGCGGATCCGGCGGGTGCCGTCACGCGCTTCACCCGTGACTTCTGCGGCCGCGTCACGGAGATAGCCGAGACCACCGGAACCGCGGGAGCCACCGCCACCGGGGAAGCCGTCACCCGGATCGGCTGGACCGCCGACGGTAAGCCGTCCTGGCGCACGTTCCCGGACGGGGCCGACGAGAGCTGGACGTACGACGGCGAGGGGCGGCTGGTCGCCCACCGTGACGCCTCCGGTGGCGTCACGCGCTTCGAGTCCACCCACTTCGCGCTGCGTTCGGCCCGCACCGCGCCGGACGGCAGCACCCTGCGGTTCTCCTACGACACCGAGCTCCGGCTGCTGTCCGTCGCGAACGCGGACGGGCTGACGTGGGACTACGAGTACGACCCGGCGGGCCGGCTCGTCCGTGAGAACGACTTCAACGGCCGCACCCTCAGCTACCGCCACGACGCGGCGGGCCGGCTGATCGAGCGCGTCAACGGCGCCGGCCAGGCCGTCCGCTTCACCAGGGACGTCATGGGGCGCGTCGTGGCCCGGACGCACGGCGACTCGGTCGCCTCGTTCACCTACGACGCCGCGGGGCGGGTGCTGCGGGCCGTCAACGCCGACGCCGACGTCACGATGGAGCGGGACGCCGCCGGCCGGCTGGTCGCCGAGTCCTGCAACGGCCGGACGCTGGCGAACACGTACGACGTGCTGGGCCGCCGCACCGGGCGGCGCACCCCGTCCGGCCTCGACAGCAGCTGGGACTGGCGGCCCGACGGCCGGCCCACCGCGCTGAGCACCGCCGGGCACACGCTGGACTTCGGCTACGACGCCGAAGGCCATGAGGTCGAGCGCCGGCTCGGCGGCGCGGCCACCCTCGTCCAGAGCTGGGACGGCAACCGCCGGCTGACGGAACAGACCGTCATGACCGGCGTCCCGGTGCCCGGCGAGTCCGCCGTCGACGACCCGGCACAGGTGCTCCAGCGGCGTATCTACAGCTACCGGGCCGACGGGTACGTCACCGCCGTGGACGACCTCCACTCGGGCACCAGCCGCTACGAACTGGACCCCGTCGGCCGGGTGACGGCCGTACGGTCCGAGGGCTGGACGGAGAGCTACGCCTATGACGGTTCCGGCAACGTCCGCCACGCCGGGCTCGACGACTCGGCCGCCCCGGACAGCTCGGGAGACCGTGCCGTCACCGGCACCCTGATCCGGAGCGCGGGGCGCACCCACTACGCCTACGACGACCAGGGCCGCGTCGTGCGCCGCCGGGTCAAGCTGCTGTCCGGCGGGGGACGCGACTGGCACTACACCTGGTCGGCGGACGACCGCCTCACCGACGTCGTCACCCCCGACGGCAACCACTGGCACTACCTGTACGACGCGCTCGGCCGCCGGATCGCCAAGCAGCTGGTCGGGGCGGGCGGCAGCGTCCTGGAGCAGACCGACTTCTGCTGGGACGGCAGCCGGCTGGCCGAGCAGACGCGGGACGGCCGGACGACGACGTGGGACTGGGCCCCGGGCTCCCACCGGGTGCTGTCCCAGACGGAGCGGACCGTGCCGGCGGGCGCGGCGGGCGCGTCCCAGACCGAGATCGACGCGCGCTTCTACGCCATCGTCACCGACGTGGTCGGCACGCCCACCGAGCTCGTCGACCCCGACGGCTCCATCGCCTGGCGGCACCGCACGACCCTGTGGGGCGCGCCGGTCCCCGCCTCCGGCGCCGCGGCCGACTGCCCGCTGCGCTTCCCGGGGCAGTACCACGACGACGAGACGGGGCTGCACTACAACCTCTTCCGGTACTACTCCCCCGAGACCGCCGCCTATCTGAGCCCCGACCCGCTGGGCCTGGCTCCCGCCCCGAACCACCACGCCTACATCAGCAACCCGCTGACCTGGATCGATCCGCTCGGTCTGCAGTGCGGCGATCCGGTGCCCAGCTACGCCGAGGTGAAGGCCAAGGCGCTGCGGGACGCGGGTGTCCCCGAGGGTCAGGAGCCCTGGGAAGTGCGCGAGTGGGTACCCTCGACGGGTCCGGAGTGGCAGGGCAGCCCGCAGCTGTTCGACGCGGAGCACAACGCGATCTACTTCAGGGAAGAGGACCACCTCACCGAGTCGGGTGACCTCATCACCTTCCAGGACCACCACACCGGTCACCGGGAGCCGGGCGATCCCGGTCGCCAGGAGCCACACGTACACGTCAGGCCCGCCGACGAACCACGGAACGGGCAGCTTCCGGGATGTGAGGAGCATTACTACTATGACCCGAGCCTGGGAAAGCCTGTTGGTGAATAGACCGGCGCTGGAGGCGTTCTACTCCCCGGTCCCCCCGCTGGAGTCCGTCGCGGTGCGTTCCGTGCACCTGGACCGGCGGGGCCCGACGCTGATCCTGCGGTTCGATCTGCCGGAGTTCCCGCACACCCCGCTGCCCGAGTGGACGGCGGCCGGGTGCGACACCTTCCAGTGCCAGCTGCGGTTCCTCGCCGTGGCGGACGTCGTGATGCGCGGCTGGAGCCCGCCGGTGACGGCGGACATCGTGATCGAGGAGCAGGAGGACCGGCGGATCCGGGTCGGGCTGCGGGGCGCGGGCGCGGAGTTGGCGTTCACCAGCAGCGACTCCCTCACGGTGGGGCACATGAGCGCGTACCGCCGGTCCGGCGACGGCACGGACGCGGGCAAGCAGCATTTCGTCGGCAGGACCGACCGGTTCCGCTGGAGCACCGTCCCCGACGTCTGGGAGAAGACCTTCTATGAGCGCGTCTGACTGGCCCGAGCTCCTCACCGATCCCGGCCCCGTGACGGACCTCTTCGCGTCCGCTCCCGACCTGGCCGAGTGCGGTCTGTTCTATCTCCACATCGACGAGCGGGACACCGGAGTCACCCTCGGCTTCGAGCTGGACCGGCTTCCGGACCGCCCGATTCCGGAATGGACCGAGAAAGGGCTCAACGCATTCGAGATGTTCCTGTCGTTCACCGGCGTTTCCGATCTGATGATCGACGGATGGACGTTCGCGCCCAAAGACGTCGTCTCCGTGAAACGCACCCCGGACGGCCGAATGCGGGTGAACATCTCCGGACCCGGGGAATCCGTGACGTTCGACGCCGGCGCCGCCGCGCTGGTGAAAGCGAAGGCGTATCTGGCCTCGCGGAGCGAGTGACGGCCGGCGGGCCCGCGATGGCGCCATTCGGGTGTCTCCGGCACGACAGGCGCCGGTCCAGTCGCTACCGTCCGAACATGGCAACATTCCCGACATCCGGCACGATGGCGACCGGTCGGCAGCCCTCCGCCCCACCCTTCGCCCGGCCCGTGCTCGCGCTCGCCGCCGCCAGCGGATACGCCCTCGACGCCTGCTGGCGGGCCAAAGCACTGCTCCGCCGCGCCCTCGCCTTCCGGCGCTGAACGAAGCTGAACGAAGGGGAGTCGGCAGGCCCCGCGCCGAAGGAGGGCCCGCCCTCAGGGCGCGGCCGTCGGGGCCCCCAGCCGGTCGCTGATCCACCGCACGGAACCCTCCTCCATGCCGCGCAGATAGGAGACCCCGTTGTGGCGGCCGCCGACGATGGTCTGCAGGCGGGTCCTGACCGGGCCGTGCCCGTAGTCGGCGATGAACTGCCTGACCTTGGCCATCTCCCCCCGGCTCTCCGCGGTCCCGACCTGGAAGGCGAGACAGACCTCGGGCCCGCCCCGGTCGATGAGCCGCCGCGCCAGCACCTGCGGGTTGTTCGCCTGCTGCTCCTCGGGGTGGCCGCGCCACAGGGAGGAGTCCGGGACTATGTCGGGGCCGCTCACTATGGCCGCCTTGAACGCCTCCGGGTGCTGGAGCACGCTCTTCAGGGCACAGAAGCCTCCTGACGACGAGCCCATGAACGCCCAGCCGTCGCGACTCCCGAACGTACGGAAGTTCTCCCGCACCAGGTCGGGGACGTCGCTCGTCATCCAGGTCCCCATCTTCTGCTGACCCGGGATGTCACTGCAGTCGTGGTAGCTCCGCCCGGGGTTCATCACCGGCATGACGACGATGAAGGGCAGGCTGCTGCCCTGCGCCGCCCAACGCGCCACGTCCTCCTGGAGACCCAGGTCACCGCGGGTCCAGTAGTTGTACGGATAGCCGTAGCTGCCCGGCAGGGCGATCAGCACCGGGAACGCGCTCTTCGCGTACCGCGGGTCGTAGTACTGCGGCGGCGCCCACACCCACACCTTGCCGGTGAACCCGGACTTCTTCCCCCGGTACGTGGTCATCCCGATCTTGGTGCCGCCCGCCAGCGTCGTCCGCTGGTCCGTGAACGCCGGGTGCTTGCCGTTGGAGATCGACGCCGCCGCGTTCACCGAGGTGTGCGGGAAGTCCGGACCGCTACCGCCGAACGGAACGGGCCGGGAGCCGTAACCGGCGAAGAGGAGCAGTACCAGGACGGCGACCGCTGCCATGGGCCAACGTTTCACGGGGTTGTTCCCCTTTCAACCGGCCCGGCAGGGCGAAGCGACGCTTACGCCTGGTGTGATCCCGGATCTTTACCCGACGTTCCGGTCCGCCACGGTGCCGTGGATCACATCAACCCCGTTGCCCGTATCCGGCGTGACCCTCGTCCCAATTCACCGGGAGAAGCAGCGCAACCCCGACCGCCCGAATTCCGTCTCGTCATGGCGAGAGGCTCATACGCGGGTGGAACGCCGGGGCCGGGGCACAGCGCCCAAGATTGGGAATCGAGATTCTGATGAGCCTGACGGGGACCCCGTTCTTCCTGTGCACGATCTTCTTCGTACTGGTCGCCCTGGCGCTGCCGCTCACCCTCTGGAGCCGACTGCGCGGACCGCTGGCCGTCCGGTACGCCGCCCGATTCGGCATGCTGCTGCTCTGCCAGGTGACGTCGGTGCTCATGGTCTTCGTGATCGTGAACAACTCCAACGCCCTGTACGACAACTGGGAAGACCTCCTCGGCACCGGCACCCACGTCCAGGCCACCGCGGACCTCGGTCCCGACGGGGGCGCGGCGCAGGCCAAGCGCGAGCCGAAGGTCGCGCAGAAGTTCCAGCAGGCCAAGGGCCCCAACATGGGTGACGTCCAGCAGGCCGACCTGAAGGGCCGGGTGTCCGGCGTCGAGGGCGAGGTCTACGTCTGGCTGCCGCCGCAGTACAACGACCCCGCGTACAAGGACAAGAAGTTCCCGGTCGTCGAACTGCTCCCGGGCTACCCCGGATCCGCCAAGGCCTGGTACGGCACGCTCAAGGTCCAGACGCAACTCAAGCCACTGATGCAGAGCGGCAAGGTCGCCCCGTTCATCCTCGTCTCACCGCGCACCACGCTGCTCGGCGGCCAGGACACCGGCTGCGCCAACATCCCCGGCAAGGTCAACGCCGACACCTGGCTGAGCGTCGACGTCCGCCGCATGGTGACCGACAACTTCCGCGTCCAGGACGACGCCGCGGGCTGGGGCGTCGCCGGATACTCCGCCGGCGCCCACTGCGCCGCGCGCCTCGCCATCGAGCACCCCGACCGGTACGCGGCCGGGGTCAGCCTGTCGGGTTACAACAACCCCGCCGCGGAGAAGGACTCCCTCACCGCCAAGGACCCGGTGCTGCGCGAGAAGGCCAACCCGCTGTTCATGCTGCAGCACGCCGCACACCCGCCGCACACGTCCCTCTACGTCTCCGGCGCCTCGGGCGACGGCTACCAGGACGGTATGGCCCTGCGGAACGCGGCGAAGGCGCCGACGAAGGTCCGGGTGGTCCAGATCGCCGCGGGCGCCGGCGGCCACGGCTCCGCCGTCTGGAAGTCCCAGATCCCCGACGTCTTCCGCTGGCTCACCGAACAGGGCTTCAAGGCCCGCTGAGACCGGCGGTGCCGGGCGCGCCCTCCCCCGTGCCGCCCGGCACCGTCTTCGGCACCGACCCCCGCCACAGCCGCACCGCGGACAGCACCGCCGCCGCCAGCAGGACCAGATCGCGCGCCGCCAGCAGCAGCGCCGCCGGGACCGACCCGCCGAGCAGATCCCGGAACAGGTACGGGAACACCGCCGTCGTCAGCACGCACGCGCCCAGCACCAGCCACGCCACCGGCCGCTGCGTCGTCGCCCGGTGCAGCAGGCACACCGCCGCCAGACCCACCAGCCACACCAGGTACTGCGGGCTGATCACCCGGCTCGTCACCACGAACAGCAGGACGGCCGTCAGCGCCGCGTCCGGCAGCGCCCACGCCTCCGTACGCCCCGCCCCCGACCGCACCCGCCACAGCAGCAGCCAGCCGAACGCGACGACCGTCAGGGCCGCACTCACCCGCGCCACCAGCCGCACGTACGGGCCGATGAACTCCATCGACCCGTCGTGCGGAGCCCAGTGCCCCGACCAGCCGAAGTGCCGCGCCAGGTGGAACGGCAGCGCGCCGAGCGACTCCACCTCGATGCCGCGGTCCCCCTGATAGGTCAGGAACGACAGGGCGCCCGGCATCGCCAGCAGGAAGCCCACCGTCACCAGCACCGCGGACACCACCGCCGCCACCCACGACAACCGGGTGCGCCGCCCGCGCGGCGTGCCCACGAGCAGCAGCACCGGCCACACCTTCACCACCGCGCCGATCCCGACCAGCGCCCCGAACACCCGGTCCGCCCACACCCGCCGCGAACCGGCCGCCAGCAGGGCGCCCACCGCGACCGCCGTCACCATCACGTCGAAGCGGCTCCACGGCACCGTGCTCAGCAGCGGCAGCCCCACCACCCACATCCACACGCCGGCGACACTGCGCCGCCCGTCCGCGTACCGGGCCGCGTACACCAGCGCCGCCAGCACCACCGCGTCGCACACCGCGCACAGCACGACGAAGGCGTGCGCGTAGTCCAGGAACGGCACCAGCCGCGGAGCGAGGATCGGCAGCGCGGCGCCCGGCGGGTACTGCCAGGACACGTCGTCGTGCGGGAAGGAGCCGGAGCTCAGCACGTCGTACCAGCCGCGGTACACCTTCGACACGGACACGTCCACGCCGTCCTCGCTGCTGAACGGGCCGAGCCGCAGAGCCGCCGACACCAACACCAGCCGGGTCAGCAGCCACACCCCCACCGGCCACAGCAACCGCCGCCCGGGGTCCGTGCCCGTGCTGACCACTGAATTCCTCCATGAACGACGCGGGCACCCCATCGCCCCCGATGCTAATCAAGATCCGAACCGGCCGCCGGACGCCGCGGACCCGCCACCTATGCTCGGTGGGAAAGCCATCCCGCAGTCGAAAGGCGCCGTGACATGAGCATCCGTACCGCAGTGGTCACCGGGGCGAGCAGCGGCATCGGTGCCGCGACCGCCCGTAAGCTCGCCGCCGCCGGGTACCACGTGCTGCTCACGGCCCGCCGCGCCGACCGCCTCGAAGCGCTCGCCAAGGAACTCACCGCCGCGGGCCACTCGGCCGCCGCCCACACCCTGGACGTCACCGACCGCGCCGCCGTGGACGCCTTCGCCGCCTCCCTCGACCGCTGCGACGTCCTCGTCGCCAACGCGGGCGGCGCACTCGGCGCCGACACCGTCGCCACCGCGGACCCCGCCGACTGGCGGGCGATGTACGAGGTCAACGTGCTCGGCGTCCTCAACATCACCCAGGCCCTGCTCCCGGCCCTCACCTCGAGCGGGGACGGAACGGTCGTCGTGCTCTCCTCCACCGCGGGCCTGGCCACCTACGAGGGCGGCGGCGGCTATGTGGCCGCCAAGCACGGCGCGCACGTCATCGCCGAGACGCTGCGCCTCGAACTGTGCGGCGACCCGGTCCGCGTCATCGAGGTCGCGCCCGGCATGGTGAAGACCGACGAGTTCGCCGTCACCCGCTTCGGCGGCGACACCGACAAGGCCGCCAAGGTCTACGCGGGCGTCGCCGAACCCCTCTCCGCCGAGGACGTGGCCGACACCATCGCCTGGGCCGTCACCCGCCCCGCGCACGTCAACATCGACCTCCTGGTCGTCCGCCCCCGCGCCCAGGCCTCCAACTACAAGGTCCACCGCGAGAACTGAGCCGGACATGCCGGTGGGGGCGGGTACGCACACCCACCCCCACCAGCCGCACCGTTCAGCCCTTGACGCAGACGACCTGCTTCAGCTTCGCCACGACCTGGACCAGGTCCCGCTGCTGCTCGATGACCTTCTCGATCGGCTTGTAGGCGCCCGGGATCTCGTCCACGACGCCGGAGTCCTTGCGGCACTCCACACCCCGCGTCTGATCCTCCAGGTCACGGGTCGTGAAGCGCTTCTTCGCCGCGGACCGGCTCATCCTGCGGCCGGCGCCGTGTGAGGCTGAGTTGAACGCGTCGGCGTTGCCGAGGCCCTTCACGATGTATGAGGACGTGCCCATGGAACCGGGGATGATCCCGTACTCACCGCCGCCCGCGCGGATCGCGCCCTTGCGCGTCACGAGCAGGTCCATGCCGTCGTACCGCTCCTCGGCGACATAGTTGTGGTGACAGGAGATCTCCGCTTCGAAGGTCACCCTGGCCTTGCTGAACTCCCTGCGGACCACGCCCCTGAGCAGCGTCATCATGATCGCGCGGTTCCGCTTGGCGTACTCCTGGGCCCAGAAGAGATCGCGCCGGTAGGCCGCCATCTGCGGGGTGTCCGAGATGAAGACGGCGAGGTCCCGATCGATCAGACCCTGGTTGTGCGGAAGCTTCTGGGCCTCGCCGATGTGGTGATCGGCGATTTCGTTGCCGATGTTCCGGGATCCCGAGTGGAGGGTGAGCCACACACCACCCTCACCATCGAGCAGGACTTCGATGTAGTGATTTCCGGATCCGAGCGTTCCTATCTGCTTCATGGCACGTTCACGACGAAATCTGACCGCTTCTGCGAGATCGTCGAACCCCGTCCAAAACTCGTCCCACCCGGTCGCCGAGACTCCCTGCATGCCCCGTACGTCGACCATCTCCTTGTGCATGCCACGCCCGACCGGGATCGCCTGCTCGATCTTCGACCGGAGCCGCGACAGATCGCCCGGCAGGTCGTTGGCGGTCAGGGAGGTCTTCACCGCGCTCATGCCGCAGCCGATGTCGACGCCGACCGCCGCCGGGCAGACCGCGCCGTGCATGGCGATGACGGAGCCGACCGTCGCGCCCTTGCCGTAGTGGACGTCCGGCATCACGGCGAGGCCCTTGATCCACGGCAGCGACGAGACGTTGCGCAGCTGCTGCATCGCGCCGTCCTCGACCGAGGCCGGGTCGGTCCACATGCGGATCGGCACCCGGACTCCGGGCACCTCGGCGTAGGACATCTCCATCCCCCTTCTCGAACGGACAATTAGGCACAACGAATCGCGCCGGGACGACATCAATAATGTGGACGAAACGCCCGATACCTCTAGGTGGCCACGCAGCCGCGTCAGCAGGTGCGGTAGACATTGTGTCCACGGCACGCACGCGCGCGCCAAGGGATTTCGGGGCGCCCCCCGCGGAAGGAGCCTGGCCAGTGCAGCCATCGCGAGGACTGCTGGGCATCGTCTGCGCGGCCGTTTTGGCCGTCTCGGGGCTGAGCGCCTGCACCGCGTCCGGTGCCAAGGACCCGGCGGCGGTGGACAACAAGTCCGCGGTCGGCGAGCAGAAGATCGTCCCGGCGCCGCCCGGCAAGTACCGCAAACTGCCGGAGCCGTGCGGCTCGCTCGACCCGGACTCGCTCAAGACGCTGGTGCCGAACGCGCCGAACTACGCGGGCGCGGCCGAGCTCACCTACGACACCAACCGGCGCGTCGGCTGCACCTGGACCGGCGAGACACCGCAGGGCAATCGCTACCTGCAGATCGACTTCGAGCGGGTCGTCTCCTACGACCCCGGGGTGAGCGACGAGGCACAGGCCCAGTCGGACTACGAGGCCAAGATGGTGAAGGCCGGCATCCCGACGACCCCTGTCGCCCCCGTGACGACGACGCCCGCGCCGCCGCCCGGCAGCCCGAGCGGCCCCACGGGCCAGCCCCCTGGCGGCTTGCCGACCACCGCTCCCGCGAACTCCCCCGATCTCGCACCCCGGCTGCTCCCCGAGGTCGCCAACGCGGCCTTCATCGATGACGAGCTGATGACCCGCGACTCGGGAGTCCACCGTGACATCACTCTCGTTTTCCGTACGGCAAACGTCCTCGTGACGATCTCGTACTCGCAGTGGTCGGCGGACAAGGCCACCGCCCCGCAGAGCGCTGACCTGCAGCAGGGCGCGGAGCTCGTAGCGGACGCACTCGTCAAGACGATCAAGTGAGCGCGGATCGCCCGATAACGGGCACCCCGTAGGCTGTCCGTTTCCCGGTCCCCGGCCGGTCCCGTCGAGAGCAACGAAGTGAGCGAAGGATCCATGCACCGTTCAGCACCGCGCATCGCCCGAGTTCTCGCCTGTGCCGCCGTGCCGGTACTGCTCGCCGCCGGCTGCTCGTCGGGGTCGGACTCGTCCGCGAAGTCGCCCAGCCCCTCGAGCTCGGCCAAGACGTCCGCCTCGGCGACCCCCGCCGCGGCGAAGTTCACGAAGCTGCCGGACCCCTGCAAGTCGGTCACGCAGGCCACCGTGGCGCGGCTCGTCCCGAAGGCGAAGAGCGCGGCGGGCACGGCGGCGAAGTCGTCGGACGCCGCGGCGCGCGGCGGTTGCTCGTGGAACGGGCTCGACGGCTACCAGTTCCGCTGGCTGGACGTGGCCCTGCAGCGCTTCGACTCGACGAAGGGCGTCGGCAGCGCCGAGGAGCAGGCGAAGAACCGCTTCACCGAGCAGGTCGCCACGGCGGGCGGGATCAAGGGCGCCACCTCCACGAAGGCGGACGGCATCGGTGACGAGGCGACCGTGGTCAGCGCGCCGGTGGAGAAGGACAAGCTGCACTACCAGGACGAGACGGTGATCGCGCGGACCGGCAACGTCATCGTGATCCTGTCCCACAACGGCGCGGGTTTCGAGGACGCGAAGACCCCGGGGGCCGATCAGCTCATGAAGGACGCGATCGCGGCGGCGAAGGAGGCCGTGGCTTCGGTCGCGGCGGCGAACACGGCGGCGAACACGTAACAACTCCCGTCGCACCTGTGCCGGTATCAGCACCTTTGTGCGACCTGGGCCGCCCGCCATATGACAGGCTGGGCCGGTCAGTTGCCGAGGGTGGGAGGGGTCGCGGGTGCCCGCGATACGCATGACCCGGACGCATCGGATCCTTGTCGGTGTGGTGGTCGCCGGTGCGGTGGTGATCGCCGCGATCGGGTTCGCGGGATCGTACGCCGCGGTGCGCGAGCTCGCGCAGAACAAGGGCTTCGGCTGGTTCGCGAACGTCTTTCCGATCGGCGTGGACGCCGGCATCGTGGTGCTGCTGGCGCTGGACCTGCTGCTGACGTGGATGCGGATCCCGTTCCCGCTGCTGCGCCAGACCGCCTGGCTGCTGACCGCCGCCACCATCGCCTTCAACGGAGCGGCCGCCTGGCCCGACCCGATCGGCGTCGGCATGCACGGCATCATCCCCGTGCTGTTCGTCGTCTGCGTCGAGGCCGCCCGCCACGCCGTGGGCCGCGTCGCGGACCTCACCGCCGACAAGCACATGGAATCGGTCCGCCTCACCCGCTGGCTGCTCGCCCCCTTCCCCACCTTCAAGCTGTGGCGCCGCATGAAACTGTGGGAACTGCGCTCCTACGACCAGGTCATCCGCCTCGAACAGGACCGCCTCGTCTACCAGGCCCGCCTCCAGGCCCGCTACGGACGCGCCTGGCGCCGCAAAGCCCCCGTCGAAGCCCTCATGCCGCTACGCCTGGCCCGCTACGGCATCCCCCTGGCCGAAACCGCCCCCCTCGGCCTCGCCGCCGCCGGCATCACCGTTCAGGAACCGGCCCCGGCGCCCGCACCCGTGCCCGCGCTGGCCCTGGAGCCGCTGCACCCGGCCGAGCAGGAGCCGCGGCCCGAACAGGCACCGGAACCAGAGGCGCCCCTGCGGCAGGAGCCCGCCGCCCGGCCGGAACCCGCCCGCATACCGGCGCCCGCACCGGAGCCCGTCCCCGAGCCTGCACCGCTGTCCGACAGCCGCACCACGGTCCCCGTCTCCCCCGGCCGCGTCCGCACCCTCGCCAACGGCTACGGCTCCGTACAGGTCAGCGCCTACGCCCCGGAACCGGACGCGGAGCCGGAACCCGAGCCCGACATCGAGCCGGAACCCGCCCTGCACCGCCCGCCGCACATCGAGCCCGACGTGCCGCGCGAAGAGCAGTACTACGGGGCGTTCCGCCGCTACGTCGTCGACTTCAAGGAGTTTCCCAACCCCCGCCAGTTCGGCCGCTATCTGCTGGAGAACTACGGTGTGACGGGCCGCACGGGGGGCCCGCTCAGCGAGGGGACACTGCGCCGCTACCTGACGGACTTCGAGTCGCAGTACCGGACCGAGTGGGACTCGGAGCAGGTCCCGTAACCGACGAATCCCCCGGCCGCCGGAAGAGGCGACCAGGGGATCGTCCGTATTCGGTCAGGCACCCAGCAGCGTACGAACACGCTCCGCGCCCACCGCGAGCAGCAGGGTGGGCAGCCGGGGGCCGGTGTCGCGGCCGACGAGCAGCTGGTAGAGCAGCGCGAAGAACGACCGCTGGGCGATCTTGAGTTCGGGCGTCGGCTTCGCGTCGGCGTCCAGGCCGGCCTGGAGCTTGGGCACGGCGTAGACGAGGGTCGTCAGGCCGTCCAGCGACCAGTGGTCGTCCAGCCCGGCGAGCAACAGGTCGAGCGCCGCCCGGTCGGCGGCCGGAAGGCTGCCGAGAGTCTCACGATCCGGCTCGGTGCGGACCCGGGTGCGCTGGTCCGCGGGGACGTGGGTGGTGATCCACGCCTGGGCGCGGTCGAGCCGCGGCCGGGTCTCGTCCAGCGACGTGACGGGGTTGGCCGGGTCCAGGTCGCGCAGGATCCGCAGCGTCTGCTCGTCGTGGCCGGTGGTGATGTCCACGACGGAGGCGAGCGTCCGGTACGGCAGCGGGTGCGGCGTCCGCGGCAGCTCACCCGCGGCCGTGCGGGTGGCCCGGCTGTACGCGGCGGCGTCGGCGGCCTGCACCGTGCCGTCGGCGATCTTGCGCTCCAGCGCGTCCCACTCGTCGTAGGTGCGCTGGATCTCCTGGTCGAAGGCGACCTTGAAGGACTGGTTGGGACGGCGGCGGGCGTAGAGCCAGCGCACCAGCGGCGCCTCCATGATCTCCAGCGCGTCGGACGGCGTGGGAACGCCGCCGGCCGAGCTGCTCATCTTGGCCATGCCACTGATGCCGACGAAGGCGTACATCGGGCCGATGGGCTGCTCGCCGCCGAAGACCTCGCGGACGATCTGGCCGCCCACGACGAACGAGGAGCCCGGCGACGAGTGGTCGACGCCCGAGGGCTCGAAGATCACGCCCTCGTAGGCCCAGCGCATCGGCCAGTCGACCTTCCAGACCAGCTTGCCGCGGTTGTGCTCGGAGAGCTTCACCGTCTCGGAGTGACCGCAGACGCAGGTGTACGAAAGCTCCGTGGTCTCGTCGTCGTAGGACGTGACCGTGGTGAGGTCCTTGTCGCAGACCGAGCAGTACGGCTTGTACGGGTAGTAGCCCGCGCCACCGGCGCCGTCGTCCTCGTCGGCCGCACCCGAGCCGGCGGCGGCCTCGACCTCGGCCTCGTCGAGCGGCTTCTGCTGCTGCTTCTTGCCCGCGGCGGGCTTGTCCTTCGTCCGGTAGCGGTCGAGGATCGCGTCGATCGCCGCGCGCTCGCGCATGGCGAACAGAACCTGCTCACGATAGGCGCCGGCCGTGTACTGCTCGGTCTGGCTGATGCCGTGGAACTCGATGCCCAGCTCGGCGAGCGCGGCGATCATCGGCGCCTTGAAGTGCTCGGCCCAGCTGCCGTACTCGCTGCCCGCCGGCGCCGGGACCGAGGTCAGCGGCTTGCCGATGTGTTCCGACCACGAAGGGTCGACGCCGTTGGGCACCTTGCGGAAGCGGTCGTAGTCGTCCCACGAGATGATGTGGACGCATTCGCGACCCCGCCTGCGGATCTCGTCGGCCACCAGGTGCGGCGTCATGACCTCGCGCAGGTTGCCGAGGTGGATCGGGCCGGACGGGCTGAGACCCGATGCGCAGACGATCGGTTTGCCGGGGGCGCGACGGTCCGCCTCGGCAATGACCTCGTCCGCGAAACGGGAGACCCAGTCGGTCTCGGGGCTCTGAGCCACGATCGGCACTTCCTTCCTCGACAGCATGTCGCACCCATTCTCACAGACCGAAAAGGGGATGCGCTCCCGTGGGATACTCGAGGGGTTTCCCAATCCCCCAACCGGAACGGCACCCATCCCATGGCCTCGGTCGCTTCCCTTTCCGCCTCTGTCCAGCAGCGTGTCTCGGCCGCCCTGGCGGCCGCCGTGCCGTCGGCCGCCGGTGCCGACCCGCTGCTGCGCCGAAGCGACCGGGCCGATTTCCAGGCCAACGGCGTGCTGGGCCTGGCGAAGAAGAACAAGGCGAACCCGCGGGAGCTCGCGGCCCAGGTCGTCGCGGGCCTGCCCACCGACGACCTGATCTCCGGGATCGAGGTTTCGGGACCGGGCTTCCTCAACATCACCATCTCGGACTCGGCGATCACCTCCACGCTGGCCGCCCGCGCCGCCGACGACCGGCTCGGCGTGCCGACGACCCCGAACCCCGGCACCACGGTGATCGACTACGCCCAGCCGAACGTGGCCAAGGAGATGCACGTCGGCCACCTGCGGTCGTCCGTGATCGGTGACGCGATCGCCAAGATCCTCGAGTTCGAGGGCGAGACGGTGATCCGCAGGCACCACATCGGCGACTGGGGCACCCAGTTCGGCATGCTCATCCAGTACCTGATCGAGCACCCGCACGAGCTGGACCACGCGGACGCCGACACCGACGGCGAGGCGTCGATGTCCCGCCTCAACCGGACGTACAAGGCGGCACGGACGCTCTTCGACGCCGACGAGGCCTTCAAGGACCGGTCCCGCAAGCGCGTGGTGGACCTGCAGGCCGGAGAACCCCGGACCCTCGCGCTCTGGCAGCGGTTCGTGGACGAGTCGAAGATCTACTTCTACTCGGTCTACAACAAGCTCGACATCGCGATCCAGGACGCGGACATCGTCGGCGAGTCCGCGTACAACGACATGCTCGTCGAGACCTGCAAGATCCTCGAGGACACCGGCGTGGCGGTGCGCTCCAACGGCGCGCTCTGCGTCTTCTTCGACGAGATCAAGGGCAAGGACGGCGAACCGGTCCCGCTCATCGTCCAGAAGGCGGACGGCGGCTTCGGCTACGCGGCCACCGACCTGTCGGCGATCCGCGACCGGACCGGAAACCTGAAGGCCGACACCCTCCTCTACGTGGTGGACGCCCGGCAGGCGCTGCACTTCCGCATGGTCTTCGAGACGGCCCGGCGGGCCGGCTGGCTCACCGACGAGGTCACCGTCAAGCACCTGCCGTTCGGCACGGTGCTCGGCAAGGACGGCAAGCCGTTCAAGACCCGTGAGGGCGAGACGGTCCGGCTGGTCGACCTGCTCGACGAGGCGGTCGAGCGGGCCACGGTCGTCGTCAAGGAGAAGAACGAGGAACTCTCCGACGCGGAGGTCGCGGAACGCGGCGCCGAGGTCGGCATCGGCGCGGTCAAGTACGCGGACCTCTCCACGTCCCTCGGCCGCGACTACGTCTTCGACCTGGACCGGATGGTGTCGCTGACCGGCGACACGAGCGTGTACACCCAGTACGCCTACGCCAGGACCCAGTCCATCCTCCGCAAGGCCGGCAAGGCTCAGGCCGTCGCCCGCCCGGAGCTGCCGCTGGCCCCGGCGGAGCGCGCGCTGGGCCTGCTGCTGGACGAGTTCGGTGACGCCCTCGCGGGCGTCGCGGAGACGTACGAGCCGCACAAACTGGCCTCGTACCTCTACTCGGTGGCCTCCGCGTTCGCGACGTTCTACGAGCTGTGCCCGGTCCTCAAGCCCGAAACCCCCGATGACGTCCGCGAGAACCGGCTCTTCCTCTGCACCCTGACCGGCCGCACGCTGCGCCAGGGAATGACGCTGCTGGGCATCCACACGCCCGACCAGCTCTGAGGTGACGTACGAGGGGCCCCGCCGGGCGGTCGCCCGGCGGGGCCCCTCGTTCGAAACCGGTCAGGCGTAGTAGTGGATCGTGCCGCGCAGGGCGGGCGTGCCGCCGTCGCAGTGCTGGACGAACGTCGCCGCGAGGGCGATGACGTTGCCCGCGGCGTCGGTCACGAGCTTGTTGATGGTGAACGTGCCGGTCGCCGTGCAGGCGCGTCCATCGCCGAAGACCATCATGGACGCGTCGCCGTTCACGCCCGTCGCCTGGTACGTGGTCCCCGCCGTGAACTGCTGCCCGCTGGGTGCGTCGAGCAGGGCGGTCCAGTCGTCACGCTTGCCCGACACCCCGTACTGCAGCCGGCTGGTGGTCCCGCTGAGCGTGAAGGTACTGGTGGATCCGTAATAGGAGACGCTCTTGCCACCGCCGACCCAGTCCCCCTCGTCGCTGGAGTAGGAGTACGACAGCGGGAAGGCGTGGTATTTCACAGTGCCCGTGAGCGCGGGCGCGGCCGCCTGCTCGCAGTTCTGCGTGAAGCTCGCGTCCAGGAGCGTCACCGCGCCCGAGGCGTCGGTCGCGATCTGATGGACGGTGAACTGGCCGTACACCTCGTTGCAGCCGCGTCCGTCGCCGTCGACGTTCAGTCCGGGTGACCGTCCAGTCCGGAACGGCGCGCGCTCCGCGCCCCGGTAGGTACCGGGCCGCAGAACATCGCCCCGGGGCGCGGCGAGTTCGACGCCCCAGTTGTCCCCGCCGCCGAGGACGCGCACGGTCAGATCGGCGCCCGTCCCGACGACGGTGATACTCGCCGCGGGGGTGGAGTACGAGGCGGTCCTGCCCTGGCCTATGTAGTCGCCCGCCGCACTGGTGAACCGGTACGAGGTCGCTGCCACCGGGGCCGTCGCGGCCTGGGCAGGGGTAATGAGGGCACCGATCAGCCCGGCGGACGCCAGCAGCCCGGTGAACAGCGCGCGGATGGCCCTACGGCCCCCGTTACGTGCGTGCACGAATGAACTCCATCCCGTGTGAGGCGAGTTGACCTCACCAACCTGCCCACCCGAAACAGAGTTCGAACCCACTTTCGAAAATCGCCGCATCCGGCCGGGACACCAGGCGGCAGGGCATGGGCGGCCGGCTCGCTCACGCGGAACGACGCCGCGTCCAACCCCCTGCCTTCGGTCGCGGCGTCAGCGCGAAAGCTTCCGGGCGACCTCCGTCGCCCAGTACGTGAGGATCATGTTGGCGCCGGCTCGCCGCACGCACGTGAGCGTCTCCATGATGGTGCGGTCCCGGTCGATCCACCCGTTCGCGGCAGCCGCCTCGACCATCGCGTACTCACCGCTCACCTGATACGCGGCCACCGGCACGTCGACGGTGTCGGCGACCTTCCGCAGCACGTCCAGGTACGGCAGCGCGGGCTTGACCATCACCATGTCAGCGCCTTCGGCGAGATCCAGCGCCAGCTCCCGCATCGACTCGCGGAAGTTCGCCGGGTCCTGCTGATACGTCTTGCGGTCGCCGGTGAGCGACGAGTCGACGGCCTCGCGGAAGGGCCCGTAGAAGGCCGACGCGTACTTCACCGTGTAGGCCAGGATGGAGACGTCCTCGTGCCCGACCGCGTCCAGCGCGTCACGCACGACGGCGACCTGACCGTCCATCATCCCGGACGGGCCCACCACATGAACGCCCGCGTCGGCCTGCACCTGCGCCATCTCGGCGTAGCGCTCCAGCGTCGCGTCGTTGTCGACCCGCCCCCGCGCGTCGAGCACCCCGCAGTGCCCGTGGTCGGTGAACTCGTCCAGACACAGATCGGACATCACCACAACAGCGTCCCCGACCTCGGAGACCACATCGCGAATGGCGACCTGCAGCACACCGTCCGGCTCGGTCCCCTGCGTCCCGACCGCGTCCTTCACCAACGGCACACCGAACAGCATGATCCCGCCGACACCGGCCTCGGCCGCCTCCAGGGCAGCCTTCCGCAGCGTGTCGCGGGTGTGCTGGAAGACACCGGGCATGGAGGAGACCGGCACGGGCTCACTGAGCCCTTCCCGCACGAACATCGGCAGGATCAGCTCAGCGGGATCCAGCCGGGTCTCGGCGACCAACCGCCGCACCGCCGGGCTGGTACGCAGCCGACGAGGGCGCGCTCCGGGGAATTCACCGTAGCCAGTCATGTCCGAGCCTTCCTCCAACACCGGAGACGTTCCAGAACTCAAAACTACGCCCGGTCCCAGCATGCTCTTCCCGACTACACGTCGGCCGGAGCGGACGGAGGGGACCAGCACGGGTCAGAGAAACATCCGCCTGGGGCACGGCCACCCACCGGCCGGAGGGGCAGTGGCGGGGTGTCCCCGCAGGACGACGAACGAATCCGGCCCGCAGTTCGCAGCAGACACGAGCGTTCGTCGTCCGAGGAGTCACCCCGGCGCGGCCCCGCCCTTTCAGAACGGACCCGCGCCGCACCACCCCCGCACCACCCCCCGCAACAACTACACCCGCGCCCGCCGCCGCGACCCCGGCCGCCGCTCGCTGGGCCGCGTCACCGGGTCGCCCGCGTCCTCCGCCGCCACCCGCCGCGCCGTACCGAAGTCCGCCAGGGCCTGCGCCAGCGCATGCACGGACGGCTCCGGCGACATCACGTCGACCCGCAGCCCGTGCTCCTCGGCCGTCTTCGCCGTGGCCGGCCCGATACAGGCGATCACCGTCACGTTGTGCGGCTTCCCGGCGATGCCGACCAGGTTCCGCACCGTCGACGACGACGTGAAGAGCACCGCGTCGAACCCGCCGCCCTTGATCGCCTCTCGCGTGTCGGCCGGCGGAGGCGAAGCCCGCACCGTCCGGTAGGCGGTGACGTCGTCGACCTCCCAGCCGAGCTCCACCAGACCCGCCACCAGCGTCTCCGTGGCGATGTCGGCGCGCGGCAGGAACACCCGGTCGATCGGGTCGAAGACCGGATCGTACGGCGGCCAGTCCTCCAACAGCCCCGCCGCCGACTGCTCACCGCTCGGGACGAGATCCGGCTTCACGCCGAACTCGACCAGCGACTGGGCGGTCTGCTCGCCGACCGCGGCGACCTTGATCCCCGCGAAGGCGCGCGCGTCGAGCCCGTACTCCTCGAACTTCTCCCGCACCGCCTTGACGGCGTTCACGGACGTGAAGGCGATCCACTCATAACGCCCGGTGACCAGCCCCTTCACCGCCCGCTCCATCTGCTGCGGAGTCCGCGGCGGCTCGACGGCGATCGTCGGCACCTCGTGCGGGACCGCGCCGTACGAACGCAGCTGGTCCGACAGCGAGGCGGCCTGCTCCTTGGTGCGCGGCACCAGGACGCGCCAGCCGAAGAGCGGCTTGGTCTCGAACCAGGACAGCTGGGCGCGCTGGAGACTGCGCTGGCCGACGACGGCTATCGCCGCGATCGGGCCCTCCGGCGTCGGCAGCGCCTTGGTGGCCTTCAGCTCGGAGGCGATCGTGGCCAGAGTCGCGGTCCAGGTGCGCTGCCGGGTCGTGGTGCCGGCGACCGTGACGGTCAGCGGGGTGTCCGGCTTGCGGCCCGCCGCGACCAGCTCCGCCGCGGCGGCGACCACGGTCTGCAGCGTCGTGGTGAGGACCAGCGTGGCCTCGCTCGCGCCGACCTCGCTCCAGCAGCGGTCGGAGGCGGTGGCGGCATCGACGCAGCGGACGTCGGCGCTGAGCGGGACCCCGGCGTAAGCGGGTACACCCATGGCCGCCGAGACGCCCGGCACGACCTCGAAGGGAATGCCGGCGGCCGCGCAGGCGAGCATCTCGCTCGCCGAGCAGTTGTCCAGGCCGGGGTCACCCGCTACCGCACGGACGACCCGCTTGCCGGTGCGGGCGGACGCCATGACAAGCTTGGCTGCGGCAGCGGAAGCGTCCAACACGCCCTCGCCTGCCGCTGGTTCAGCCGTGCCCACGTCTGCTCGGGCGTGCGTGCGCACGACCTCCAGCACGTGCGGCTCGCCGACCAGCAGGTCGGCGTGGGACAGCGCCTCGACGGCGCGCAGAGTCAGCAGCCCGGGATCACCGGGCCCGGCACCGAGGAAGGTGACGTGGCCGAGGCCGGAGTGGTTGACGGCGGTGGGGCTCAAAGTACGCGCTCCCCCATAAGACCGGCTGCGCCCTTGGCGAGCATCTCGGCCGCGAGTTCGCGACCGAGAACCGCGGCGTCATCCGCGGACTCAGGGGTTGCACCAGTGATGGACATCTGCACCAGCTGGGTGCCGTCGGTCGTACCGACGACCCCCCGCAGGCGCAGCTCGGAAATCTGCCCGTCGGCCACCAGGTCGGCCAGCGCGCCCACAGGGGCGGAGCAGCCGGCCTCAAGGGCGGCGAGCAGTGATCGTTCAGCGGTGACGGCGGCCCGGGTGAACGGGTCGTCGAGTTCCGCGAGCTGTGCGGCCAGCGCCGACCCCGCCGCGTTACCGGCGGAGCACTCGATGGCGAGCGCGCCCTGTCCCGGGGCGGGCAGGACGGCGTCGACGGGGATCAGCTGGGTCGCCTCACCGAGGCGGCCGAGGCGGCTGAGCCCGGCGGCGGCCAGGACGACGGCGTCGAGTTCTCCCGAGGCGACGAAGCCGATGCGGGTGTCGACGTTGCCGCGGATGGGCACCGTCTCGACCGCCCCGCCCAGGCTGCGGGCCCAGGCGTTCAACTGCGCCATCCTGCGCGGCGATCCGGTGCCGACGCGGGCCGGCCGGCCCAGCGCGGCGGAGGCCGCCACGAGCTGCTCGAACGTCAGCCCGTCGCGGGCGACGAGTGCGTCACGGGGGTCCTCGCGGACCGGGATCGCGGCGAGTTCGAGGCCCTCGGCGGGAGTCGTCGGCAGGTCCTTGAGCGAGTGCACGGCGAAGTCGATCTCGCCGGTGAGCAGCGCGTCCCGCAGCGCGGAGACGAAGACTCCGGTGCCGCCGATCTGCGCGAGCTGCTCACGCGAGACATCTCCGTACGTGGTGATCTCGACGAGCTCGACCGGCCGGCCGGTCAGTTGGCGCACCTGCTCCGCCACCATGCCGGACTGCGCCATGGCGAGCTTGCTGCGCCGGGTGCCCAGTTTCAATGCGATGGGGCCGTTCATGGCCGCCCTCGATTCGGGTCGTCGGCCCTGCTGACGGCGGCGACCGCCTGCGGGTCGAGGTCGAAGAGTTCACGCAGCGCGTCCGCGTACCCGGCGCCGCCGGGTTCGCCCGCGAGCTGCTTGACCCGCACGGTGGGCGCGTGCAGGAGCTTGTCGACGACGCGGCGGACGGTCTGGGTGATCTCGGCGCGCAGCTTGTCGTCCAGGTCGGGGAGCCGACCGTCGAGCCGGGTCAGTTCCCCGGTGACGACGTCGGCGGCCATCGCGCGCAGCGCGACGACGGTGGGGGTGATGCGCGCGGCGCGCTGGGCGGCGCCGAAGGCACCGACCTCGGCGGCGACGATCTTGCGGACCTCGTCGACGTCGGCGGCCATCGGGGCATCCGCGGAGGCCTCGGCGAGCGACTCTATGTCGACCAGGTGGGCACCTTCGAGGCCGTGCACGGCGGCGTCGACGTCGCGCGGCATCGCCAGGTCGAGCAGGGCCAGCGGGGCGGAGCCGGCGCCGGTCGCGGTGCGGGTGGCGACGGCGGCGGCGACGGTGGCGTGGTCCAGGACCAGACCGGTCGCCCCGGTACAGGACACGACGAGATCGGCCGAGGCCAGCTCGCCGGCGACCGCGTCGAAGTCGGCGGCCCGGCCGCCGAGCTGGGCCGCGAGCCGCTCCGCGCGGTCGGCGGTGCGGTTGGCGATGACGAGTTCGGTGACGCCCGCGCGGACCAGGGTGGCGGCGGCCAGCGAGGACATCGAGCCCGCGCCGACCACCAGGGCGCGCTTGCCGGCCAGCTTGCCGGTGGTGGCGGCCAGTTGATCGAGACCGAAGGTGACGAGCGACTGCCCGGCCCGGTCGATGCCGGTCTCGCTGTGCGCGCGCTTGCCGACCCGCAGGGCCTGCTGGAACAGGTCGTTGAGCAGCCGGCCCGCGGTGTGCAGCTCCTGGCCCAGCGCGAGCGCGTCCTTGATCTGGCCGAGGATCTGGCCCTCGCCGACCACCATGGAGTCCAGGCCGCAGGCGACCGAGAACAGGTGGTGGACGGCCCGGTCCTCGTAGTGCACGTAGAGGTAGGGGGTGAGCTCTTCGAGGCCGACGCCGCTGTGCAGTGACAGCAGCATCGACAGCTCGGCGACGCCCGCGTGGAACTTGTCCACGTCGGCGTAGAGCTCGATGCGGTTGCAGGTGGCGAGCACCGCCGCTTCGGTCGCGGGCTCGGCGGCCAGCGCGTCCTGCAGCAGCTTGGCCTTGGCCTCGTCCGTGAGCGCGGCCCGCTCCAGCAGGCTGACCGGTGCGCTGCGGTGGCTCAGGCCGACAACGAGAACACTCATGCGGGCATCACGGCGGGAACGTCCCCGTCCGGGCTCTGGCCCTGCTCGCCGGCCTTGCGCTGCTCGTGGAACGCGAGGATCTGCAGCTCGATGGAGAGGTCGACCTTGCGGACGTCGACGCCCTCGGGGACCTGCAGCACGGTCGGCGCGAAGTTCAGGATGGAGGTGACGCCCGCGGTGACGAGGCGGTCGCAGACCTCCTGCGCGGCGCCGGCCGGAGTCGCGATGACGCCGATCGACACCTGGTTGTCCTCGACGATGGCTTCGAGCTCGTCGATGTGCCGGACCGGGAGTCCGGCCACCAGCTTTCCGGCGAGGGTCGCGTCGGCGTCCATCAGGGCCGCGACGCGGAACCCGCGGGAGGCGAAGCCGCCGTAGTTGGCGAGCGCGGCACCGAGGTTTCCGATACCGACGATCACGACGGGCCAGTCCTGGGTGAGACCCAGCTCACGGGAGATCTGGTAGACGAGGTACTCGACGTCGTAGCCGACGCCGCGGGTCCCGTACGAGCCGAGGTAGGAGAAGTCCTTGCGCAGTTTCGCGGAGTTGACCCCCGCGGCGGTCGCGAGCTCCTCCGACGACACCGTGGGCACCGAACGCTCGGAAAGCGTGGTGAGAGCCCGCAGGTACAGCGGAAGCCTGGCGACGGTGGCCTCGGGAATCCCTCGGCTGCGGGTCGCCGGTCGGTGAGAACGGCTAGTTGCCACGATGCTCCTGCGGGTAGAGCGTAGACGTCCGAGAACCACAGTCCCCGGGGCCGCCCCGTGCATGCCAGGCTATGTCTTTGTGAACGCGTGCACAAAGATAGTGTCCGTTTTGTCCGGTGGAAGTGACCGGCATCACGCGCTCCCATTCCGGACACAAGAAACCATTCGCTGTGGCGAGTCGTTCCATCCCTTCGGGCCGTTCGGTATTTCCGCGGACCAGTCCGCCGCCGCCTCCACCAACGGCTCGGCCGACCGCTCCACCGATCGGTCCGCCGACCCGCCGGGCGGACGATCAACGGAGGCCCGCCCGAGCCACAGCGCGTCAGCCTCCGGCAGCCGCGCGATCACCGGCCACTCCACTCCCGCCGCAGTCTCCACCGCTCCCGGTACGCCGATCCGGCCCGCCACTTCCGCCACTTCCGCCGCTTCCGCCACGTCCGCTGCTTCCGCCACGTAGTGCGCGAACAGTCGCGCGGTGGCCCGCGCGTCACCCAGCGCCGTGTGCGCCGCCCAGTCACCCAGTCCGGCGTCCGCCACGCAAGCCCCCAGCGAGAATCCGCGCGGACCCGGCACCCGCGAGATGGCCATCCGCATCGTGCACAGCTCCGGCACGGCCGGCAGCGTCACGCCCAGCCGCGCGTACTCAGCGGCCAGGAACGCCCGATCACACCCCACGTTGTGCCCCACCAGCACCCTGCCGCGCAGCAGCCCCAGCAGTCTCGGCGCGATCCCCGCGAATGTCGGCGCCCCACCGAGGTCATGCCGCTCGATGCCGTGGATATGGGTCGGGCCGACCGGCCCTTCGGGATCGATCAACGTGCTGAACTCGCCCTGCGGGACGCACTCCCGGTCGAGCAGCACCACGGCCACCTCGATCACCCGGTGCCGCCGTGAACTGGACCCGGTGGCCTCCAGGTCCACGACGGCGTAGCCGCCAGACCCCTGGAACCGTCCGGAGAGCACGCGCCCACATCCTCACGCCTAGCCCCCGGTGTTCAAATCGAACTCGATGGTAATCGAATGCGCGCACCACGTGTAACGCGCTCATAAGGGGCTTAGCCGGTGAGCGCGGTCCGCAGCCGCTGCTCGTCGACCCGCCAGAAGTCGTGCTGCTCACCGTCGACCAGCACCACCGGGATCTGCTCCCAGTACTTGCGGTACAGCTCCTCGTCCTGGGTGATGTCGCGTTCGTCGACGCGGGAGCCGAGCTCCCCCGCGACTCTCTCGATCACCGCGCGGGCGTCGTCGCACAGATGGCAGCCGGGCTTGCCGATCAGCGTCACGGTGCGGTCGGCGGGGTCCTTGCGGGCGCTGCGGCGCAGGAGGGGACTCATCCGAGACATTGTGCCCCCGTGCGCGCACGGGCGGACCCGGTCGGCGGGTAACACCTATGTCGCGAGGTGTTCACGCCATCGCTCCTTCCGCGGCCGGGACCGGCCGAACAACATGGCTATGCTCGCCGCATGGCCGCTTTGCAATGGCTCACCCCCCGTAAGCGCTCCGCCACCGCGCGCAGCGTGCTGGCCGGCGAGGCCGCAGCCGAGGCCGCACTCGCGGTGCCGGCCGGACACTCCAAGGCAGCGGAAGCACCCGCGGCGGGCGCCGGGCCCGGAAAGAACGCGAAACCGGGGAAGCCGGACGAGAACGGCGGCGCGCCCGAGTTCCCCGTCGTCGGGGATCCGCACGCCGCCGCCTTCTTCGATCTCGACAACACCGTGATGCAGGGCGCCGCGATCTTCCACTTCGGCCGCGGCCTGTACAAGCGGAAGTTCTTCCACAAGCGCGAGCTCGCCCGCTTCGCCTGGCAGCAGGCCTGGTTCCGGCTGGCCGGGTCCGAGGACCCCGAGCACATGCAGGACGCGCGGGACAGCGCGCTGTCGATCGTCAAGGGGCACCGCGTCGAGGAGCTCATGTCGATCGGCGAGGAGATCTACGACGAGTACATGGCGGAGAAGATCTGGCCGGGCACCCGGGCCCTCGCCCAGGCCCACCTCGACGCGGGCCAGCGGGTCTGGCTGGTCACGGCCGCGCCCGTGGAGACCGCGACGATCATCGCCCGCCGGCTCGGCCTGACCGGCGCGCTGGGCACCGTCGCCGAATCGGTCGGCGGCGTCTACACCGGCCGGCTGGTCGGCGAACCGCTGCACGGGCCGTCCAAGGCCGAGGCGGTCCGGGCGCTCGCCGGCGCCGAGGGGCTGCAGTTGTCACGCTGCGCCGCGTACAGCGACTCGGCGAACGACATCCCGATGCTGTCGCTGGTCGGGCACCCGTACGCGATCAACCCCGACGCCCGGCTGCGCAAGCACGCCCGCGCCCAGGGCTGGCGGCTGCGCGACTACCGCACCGGCCGCAAGGCCGCGAAGATCGGCATCCCGGCCGCGGCCGGAGTGGGCGCGGTGGCGGGCGGCGCGCTCGCCGCGGTGGCGATCCACCGCCGCCGTCGCTAAGAGCTGTCCGCCGCGACACCCCGCGAGCGGTGCCGCGTCCCGTGCCGCGGCCGCGCCACGCCGCCCCGTGGTCGCAGCACTGTCACACAGCCACAACACGCACTCCCCGCGACCAATTCACGAACGTAAGCGGTCAACTTCGGTTCAATGTTCGATAATTGATCGATCACCAATGCACCAAGGAACCGACGTAACCGGCGATTTAGGCAACACGGTGTAGCGCCGCCTGTACGAAGCGTTATTCTCCTCAGACGCAATCGGAACCCACACGTCGACCACGGCGGGTGCCCGGTCCCGTACTGCACGTGATGGAAGTTCTGCCTCTGGGAGTCCCGTGTACCCACACGACGGGGTTGACACCTCCGGCCTGGCAACGCTGCGCGCATTGGTGAACGACTGCCTGCGTGTCGTCCCCGCGTTCGCCGAGCCCGCCCTCGCCACGCCCTTTCCCGCCGGCCCCGCGTACGCTCTGGCCGAAGTCAGCACCGCCGCAGGCAGACGCACCCGGAACACCCCTCGGAGCGGCTCCGGCAGCAACGCCGCCGGCGGACCCACCGCCCGCCGTCCCGCCGCGGACAGTGACAGCGGCCGGATGATGGACCTCGTCGAGCGGGCCCAGGCCGGCGAGACCGAGGCCTTCGGCCGGCTCTACGACCACTACTCCGACACCGTCTACCGGTACATCTACTACCGCGTCGGCGGGAAGGCGACCGCCGAGGACCTGACCAGCGAGACGTTTCTGCGCGCCCTGCGCCGGATCGGCACCTTCACCTGGCAGGGCCGCGACTTCGGCGCCTGGCTCGTCACGATCGCCCGCAACCTGGTCGCCGACCACTTCAAGTCCAGCCGCTTCCGCCTCGAGGTCACCACCGGCGAGATGCTCGACGCCAACGAGGTCGAGCGCAGCCCCGAGGACTCGGTGCTGGAGCAGCTCTCCAACGAGGCGCTGCTCGTCGCGGTCAGGAAGCTCAACCCGCAGCAGCAGGAGTGCGTCACGCTGCGCTTCCTGCAGGGCCTGTCGGTCGCCGAGACCGCCCGCATCATGGGCAAGAACGAAGGGGCGATCAAGACCCTTCAGTACCGCGCCGTGCGCACCCTGGCCAGGTTGCTCCCCGAAGACGCCCGGTGAGCCTGAGTTGTCCCTTTTCCCCCACCTTCACCGGCCATTTTTCCGGTTGCTGCGGTCCGATCATCATGACCGCGTAACCCAACTGGCGCGGCGCTCGTTGCACCACATGCAGACACCTCTCTGCCGCGCTCTGGCCGCTTCCAGTCACTCGATTGGGTGGACAGAAACAAGGAATGCAACCTTCCGGGCGGCTTCGGGAGTCGAGTGTGGATGACGAGAGGAGGTGCCGCCCATGATCGGACAAGCAACGGCACACCGTCGGGCGAACGCCTTCGCCCAGGCCCTTGAGACTGCCGGTTTCCCGGGGGAAGACCCCCGGACCTCCGACAGCTCACCCCAGGAGCCCGCCGGCGAACACGGCGCCCATGCCACGGACCGGCATGCCGACCCCGATCAGGGGCGACTGCTGGCTCTGGTCGGTGCCATCGGCGACCGGCGGCCGCCGGTGCTGAGCGCCGAGGCGAAGACGGTGCAACGTGCCCAACTGATCGCCGCGATGGAGACCGCGCTCGCCGACGGCAGCCTTGAGGTCTCCCCCAAGGTCCCCGAGCAACGGACCGGCGGCGCCCACCGCGCCACCGGGCTCGGGAAACTCAGGCCACGATCCCGCTGGTCCCGCCGGCTCGCCGCCGGCGGGCTCTCCGTGGGCGTAGCGGCCGGGGCCCTGGGCGGAGTCGCGGCGGCCAGTACGAACGCACTGCCAGGAGACACCCTCTACGGCCTCAAACGGGGCATGGAGGATCTCAAGCTGGACATGGCCAACAACGACGCCTCCCGGGGAGGCGTCCTGCTGGACATGGCCGCGACCCGTATGCAGGAGGCCCGGCGCCTCATGGAGCGCGGTCGCTCGGGCGAACTCGACAGCGAATCGGTCGGTGAGGTCCGCAGGGCGCTCCTCGGTATGCACCAGGAGGCCGCGGAAGGCCACCGACTGCTCACCGCGGCGTACCAGCGCGATGGCTCGCTGCAGCCGATGGAGGTGCTCAACGAGTTCAACGCCTCGCACCGCGAGGGGTGGAGCCAATTGCGCGACCGGCTGCCCACCCAGCTCGGCGACGTGAGTACCCAGGTCACCTCGGTCTTCGACGCCATAGAGCACGACGTCGCACCACTGGCCGGAAAGCTCCCCCACCCCCAGGGCAGCGAAGGCCCCGCGCACCGGCAGGCCGGCAAACCCGGCCCCACCGGTACCGGCCACAGCGGCACGGCCACCCCGGCGCCGCACACCTCCGCCACCGCGGAGGGCCACAGCGGCACTCCGGGCACCACCAGCAGCCCGAGCGCCGGCAAGGACAAGGAACACCTGATCGGCGGCACTGACGGGCTGCTGCCACCGTCACCGGGCACCGGCGAGGAGAGCTCGTCCAGCCCGGCGACGGCCACGCCGCCGTCCGTCAACCTGCCCCCGCTGCTCCCCGGCCTGCTCCCGGGCCTCGGCCTGGGGGCGGAGGACGCCGAGGAGTAACCGGCCGTTACTGCGTGTGGGGTGGGTCCCGGCCGACGGCCAGGACCCACCCCACGGGTGTTTCGCGGAAGAGCGACCTCAGAAGAACACGGACCGCCGCTGCACCAGCAGCTTGTACAGCGTGTGCTGGATGGTCTCCCGCACCTGGTCCGTCAGGTTGAAGACCAGCATCGGGTCCTCCGCCGCCTCCGGCGGGTACTGGTCGGTCCTGATCGGCTCCCCGAACTGGATCGTCCACTTCGTCGGCAGCGGCACCAGGCCCAGCGGCCCCAGCCAGGGGAAGGTCGGTGTGAGGGGGAAGTACGGCACGCCCAGCAGCCGCGCCAGCGTCTTGGAGTTGCCGACCATGGGGTAGATCTCCTCCGCCCCCACGATCGAGCACGGAACGATCGGCGCGCCGGTCCTCAACGCCGTCGAGACGAAGCCGCCGCGGCCGAAACGCTGCAGCTTGTAGCGGTCGGCGAAGGGCTTGCCCAGGCCCTTGAAGCCCTCCGGCATCACCCCGACGACCTCACCGCGCTCCAGCAGCAGCTGGGCGTCCTCGGTGCAGGCCAGCGTGTGGCCCGCCTTGCGGGCCAGCTCGTTCACCACCGGCAGCGCGAAGACCAGGTCGGCGGCGAGCAGCCGCAGGTGGCGGTTGGCCGGGTGGTGGTCGTGGACGGCGACCTGCGCCATCAACCCGTCGAGCGGCAGCGTCCCCGAGTGGTTCGCGACCACGAGGGCGCCGCCCTCGGCCGGGATGTTCTCGATGCCCTTGACCTCGACCCGGAAGTACTGGTCGAAGACCGGTCGCAGCACCGACATGAGCACCTGGTCGGTGAGCTGCTGGTCGTACCCGAACTCGTCGACCTCGTAGTCCCCGGTGATCCGGCGCCGCAGGAACGACAGCCCGTGGGCGACCTTGCGGTCCCAGCGGATGCCCATCAGCCGCTCGGCCGCACCGGTCAGCGCCTCCGTCAGGGCTTCGGCGACGGCCGCCGCGGGCGCCGTGCGCGGCCCGCCACCGCCGTCGGCCTCCGCGGAACGCCCGATTCCCTCCGGATCGCCCGCGAGGCCGTCCTGGCCCTGCTGAGCGCCCTCACGGGCCGTCCCGAACGCCCCCGCGGCCTCAGCTGCCGCGTGCGGAACGCGGGGCTTCGGCGCACCGGCCGCCTCGTCCGGGAGCTCCGCCGGAACGGCGGCCAGGGCCGTCGCTGAGACGGCCCCCTCGCCCTTCTTCCTGGATCCCGCCCGTCCGCGCGGCCGGCCCGGCCCCCGACGGGCACGTGTGTCCTCGTCGAACGGGATGACCTTGGCATCCGCCATGCTGCGGCTCCTCCTCGTTGGGGCTCTACGTCCGGTTGGCGCCCGCGGGAAGCGCGGCGGCGATCGCGTCGACCGTGCGGGCGAGCCGGTCGGGCGGCAGCAGGCCGGGACCACGGCTCCGGGCGAAGTCGCCGAAGGTCTCGGCCGTGGTGTACCGCGGCACGAAACCGAGCGTCTCACGCATCTGGGTGGTGTCCACCACTCTGCCGTGGGTCAGCAGCCGGATCTGTTCCGGCGAGAAGTCCGTGACCCCCGCCGTGCGCAGCATCTGCCCGATCCAGGTGACGGCGGGCAGCAGCACCGGGACGGTGGGCCGGCCGAGCCGTCGGGCGGTCTGCGACAGCAGCAGGACGCCATCGCCGGCGATGTTGAACGTGCCGCTGTTGAGCGTCCCCCGGCGGGGGTCGAGCGAGGCGAGGACCAGCACGTCGGTCACGTCGTCCTCGTGCACGAACTGCAGCCGCGGGTCGTAGCCGAACACCGTCGGCAGCGCCGGCAGCGAGAAGTACTCGGCGAGCGGGGAGTCGGCCTGCGGGCCGAGGATGTTGGCGAATCGCAGGACCGCCACCGCGACGTCGGGCCGGCGGCGCGCGAACCCGCGCACATAACCCTCGACCTCGACCGCGTCCTTCGCGAAGCCACCGCTGGGCAGCGACTTCGGCGGCATGGTCTCGGTGAACACCGCCGGGTCGCGGGGCGCGGAGCCGTAGACGCTGGTCGTCGACTTCACCACGAGGCGGCTCACGGTCGGGGCCTTCTGGCACGCCCCCAGGAGCTGCATCGTGCCGATGACGTTGGTCTCCTTGACCTGCGTCCGGCCGCCGGAGCCCAGCGGGGTGCCGCTGACGTCCATGTGCACCACGGTGTCGACGTTGTGCTGGGCGAGCACCTTGGCGATCATCGGGTGCCGGATGTCCGCGCGGACGAACTCCGCGCTGCCCAATTGGTGCTCGGGCACCTCGGCGTCCACGGCGATCACCCGGTCCACGTCCGGATCATGCTGGATCCGGCGGACGAACCGGCCGCCCAGCTTTCGCGCGACTCCGGTGACGAGCACCACCTTGCCCACGATTCAGCGCCTTCCATCAGGGATGTACGCACCGTATCGGTTCGTTGTTGCGCTGTGATGACGGCCTGGGGCCGCCGGCCGGGAACGCCCCCCGTGCGGCGGACGCCCCGGGCCTTCGGCTACCCCCGAGTGCCCTAACCACCCCGGGAACGCCGCTGCCCTCCCACCGCCGCACGGAGCACGGTGGTGGGAGGGCAGGGAAGTGCAGCGAGTGGCTCGCTTACTTCTTGTTGCGACGCTGCACACGCGTACGCTTCAGCAGCTTGCGGTGCTTCTTCTTGGCCATACGCTTGCGCCGCTTCTTGATGACAGAGCCCACGACTACCCTCGCTTCGTTTTCACTCGGTGCGGGGCGTCCGAGCCCACACGACCTACGTCGGCCAAGCCTACCCGCCCTGAGGGGGCGGGTAGAACCGAGGCGACCGATGAGGCCGTCAGGCGGATTCCCCCACCCCCACGTAGGACTCACGCAGGTAGTCGTGGACGGCTTGTTCTGGCACCCGGAAGGACCTGCCCACCCGGATCGCCGGCAGATGGCCACTGTGCACCAATCGGTACACGGTCATCTTGGACACACGCATTACTGAGGCGACCTCCGCCACAGTCAGGAAAACGACCTCGTTGAGAGGCCTGTCGCTAGCAGCCATGACACACCTGAACCTTCCGCACATGACGGCCACCGGCTTCCCCTCCGGTGACTCCAGCAGGCACGTGCGCTCCTCCCCAGATTAGGTGCGGGTGATGCAAGTGGGGAAGAGGAGTTGCGATCGGTTGACTACTGTGACAGACACGCTCGATTGAGTACATAGCGTGTAAGCGGTCGGTAGTAATCAGACCGCACAGCGTCATCAAGCGGAACCGCGACGGAAACCCGGCCCTCCGCCTCGGCCACGAAGACGGCCGGATCATCGGCGTCCGCCAGCCCGATCGCCTCGATGCCCAGCTGACCAGCCCCGCAGACCCACCCGTGATCACCGACCACCAGCCCCGGCAGCACCCCGCCGTGGCCGGCCGCGGCGGCCAGTGCCGCGCGAACCGGGAGAGGGGAGTGCGTGTGCGTGCCGGGCTCGTCGTACGTGACATCCGCGTCCGCGGTGCGGACCATCGCGACTCCGCCTACGTACCAAAGGTTGTGCTGGCGTAGCCCGAATCGGGTCGGAATGTCGACACGTCGACCGTGCGCCGAGGTGAGGACAGGACATCCTGCCGCCGACAATGCCGCGGCCAACGCGGCGTAGAAGCCCAGAAGCCGGCTCGGATGACCCGTTCCGATCAGTACCGGAACCCGGTCGGCCGCTGCCCGACCCAAACGTTCCGCGAAAGCGTCAAGCGCCGCCACCGTGCAGTCGGGGTCGATCACATCCTGCCCCGAAGTGTGCCCGGGGTCCGGTGAGACCCCACATCTTTCGGCCATCAACCTGAGCAACTCCGCCGTACCCCACGTTCCTTCGGGGTCGAGACCGAGCGTCAGGCGCGGATCCCGCGCCGCGAACAACCGATAACTGAGCAGACTTTTCTCCCGGGGCGTCGCCACGGGACCGGCCAGCCGGGCCGCCAGCAGATGCGCGCGCAGCGCGCCGACACTCAGCACGCCCCCGATACTGCCTGCTGCGCCCCCGCTGACCCCCCGAAACCGCAAAACACACCCCTTGCGGGTGATTGGCACCATTACCACCCATCCCGCGTCCCCGCCCCGCCCGCCCGTGCCGGGGACTCAGGCCAGCAGGCCGTGCAGGGGGAACACCGCCCGGCGGGTGGCCAAAATCGCCTGGTCGAGCCGGTCCGCCGGGTCGTACCCGGCGTCCTCGAAACTCCGCCAGCGCACCGGGTGGCGACCGTCCGTCATCCGCGCGGGCGCCATCGCCCGCGTCGCGCGGTACACCTCGTGCCGCCACGGCTCCGGAGTCTCGGCGGCCGGGTCGAGCGGCGCGCCCGCGGCGATCGCCACCAGATGCGTCCAGGAGCGCGGTACGACGTCCGTCACCGCGTAGCCGCCCCCGCCGAGCGCCACCCAGCGGCCCTCCGCGTGCTCGTGCGCCAACTGGTGGCACGCCTCGGCGACCGCGCGTTGGGCGTCCAGGCTGACCGCGAGATGCGCCAGCGGGTCCTCGAAGTGGGTGTCCGCCCCATGCTGCGAGACGACGACCTGCGGGCCGAAGGCCGCGATCAGCTCCGGTACGACCGCGTGGAACGCGCGCAGCCACCCCGCGTCGCCCGTTCCGGCCGGCAGCGCGATGTTCACCGCCCCGCCCTCCGCGCCCGCGCCCCCGGTCTCCTCCGGCCAGCCGGTCTGCGGGAACAGCGTCCGCGGGTGCTCGTGCAGCGAGATCGTCAGGACGCGCGGATCGTCCCAGAAGGCCGCCTGCACCCCGTCCCCGTGATGCACGTCGACATCCACGTAGACCACCCGTTCCGCACCGAGCTCCAGCAGCCGCGCCACCGCCAAGGCCGCGTCGTTGTACACGCAGAAGCCCGCGGCGGAGCCCGGCATCGCGTGGTGCAGCCCGCCCGCGAAGTTCACCGCGTGAGCGACGTCGCCGCTCCACACCGCCTCCGCCGCCCCGACGGACTGCCCGGCGATCAGCGCGGCTGCCCGGTGCATGGTGGCGAAGGCCGGATTGTCCTCGGTACCGAGGCCGTAGGCCTGCTCGACCGACCGCGGATCGGCGGAGACCCGCCGCACCGCGGCCACGTAGTCGGCGCGGTGCACCAGCCCGAGGGTGGAGTCCCCGGCGGCCGGCGCGGAGGTCACCTTGAGCTTCTGGTCCAGCCCGAAAGCCTCCACCAGCCGCATCGTGAGCGACAACCGCACCGGGTCCATCGGATGCCCGGGGCCGAAGTCGTACTCGGTTACCTGCTCATCCCACATCAACTGTGCGCGGCCGCTCATGGCCGACACCGTATCGGGCCTCGCCCGTGTCGAACGACTTGGCATAGAGGAGCGTCGCCAGCACCAGCACCATCGGGATCAGCATCGCGCCCCGGTAGCTCCACGCGTCACCGATCGCCCCCACCAGCGGGGCGCCGATCAGGAACCCGACGTAGTTGAAGATATTCAGCCGCGCGATGGCCGTGTCCGAGGCGCCGGGGAAGAGCCGTCCCGCAGCGGCGAACGTGGTGGGCACGATGACGCAGAGCCCGAACCCCAGCAGCGTGAACCCCAGCATCCCGACCCACGGGCCCGGAGCCGCCGCCACCACCCCGAAGCCGATCGCGGCCAGCACCGTCCCGAACCGCACCACGGCGGCCCCGCCGAAGCGCCGCACACCGAGGTCCCCGGCCGCCCTGCCGAGCAGCGTCGTCACCATGTAGATGTTGTAGGGGACGGTGGACAGCTGATCGGAGCTGCCGAGGGTGTCCTGAAGGTACTTCGCGCTCCAGTTGGAGACCGTCGAGTCGCCGATGTACGCGAAGGACATCACCAGGCAGAGCGGCAGCAGCAGCCGCATCACCACAGGGGTCGCCACCGGAGCTTCCGCGCCCTCGGCCACCGGTTCCGCGCGCTGGTCCACGTACCAGCGGCTCGCCACCAGCACCAAGGGGATCAGCACGACCGCGACCGGCGCGTAGAGCACCGCGAGCGACAGGTGCCAGTGCGCGCCCGCCCACGCCAGCGAGGCGCCGGTGATCCCGCCGAGGCTGTAGGCGGCGTGGAAGCCGAGCATGATGCTGCGGCCGTAGGTGCGCTGCAGGCTCACACCCAGCATGTTCATGGAGGCGTCGAGCCCGCCGACACAGATGCCGAACAGGCCCAGCGCCACGGCTATCTGCCACATCGCGTTCCCGGCACCCGCCGCGACCAGGACCAGCGCCACCAGCGGCTGGACCCACCGCAGTACGACGCTGGGCCGCACCCGCTTCACCAGGTGCTCGGTCGCCACACTCCCCGCACCGGCCAGCACGGGAACCGCGGCGAGGAAGACCGGCAGCAGCCCGTCACTGATCCCGTAACGGTCCTGGATCGCCGGAATACGGGTCACGAGCAGAGCGAAGACCACGCCCTGGCTGAAGAAGCTGACCGCCAGCGAGGCCCGGCCATGCCGCAGAGATGCGTCCATGAGCGAGCAGCGTAGATCCCGAAGCTACGGATGAGTAGGTGCTGCGGGTCACAAGTTGGATGATCGGGTCGTGAGCAGATCCGGAAGCTCACGGGCGTCGCTGAACAGGGCGTTGGCGTCCTGGAGCTTCGCCGCGGGAGTCATCGCCGTGAAGCCGTACACGTCCATCCCGGCGGCCACGGCCGCCTGTACGCCCAGCGGACTGTCCTCGACGACCGCGCACCGAGCGGGATCGGCACCCATCACCCGCGCCGCGTGCAGGAAGAGGTCGGGCGCCGGCTTCCCCCGCCCGACGTCCTGCGAGCTGAAGATGCGCTCCTCACCGAAGTGCTCGAAGAGCCCGGTCGTGTGCAGCGCCACCCTGATCCGCTCATGGCTCCCCGATGAGGCGAGGCAGAACGGCACACCGTCCGCCGTGAGCTTCCCCAGGACGTCCGCGACCCCGGGCACCGGCTGGAGGTCGCGACGGAAGGACTCGAAGACCCGCCCGTGGAAGACGTCGTCGAACTCCTCCGGCAGCTGCCGCCCGGACCGCGCCAGCACCAGCTCGTGGACCCGGTGCATGGCGGAGCCCATGTAGTCGCGGATGGAGTCCTCGTACGACGTCGGGTGCCCGAGTTCCGTGAGATAGCCGGCCAGGATCCGGTTGGAGATCGGCTCGCTGTCCACCAGGACGCCGTCGTTATCGAAGATGATCAGCTCATAGCGCATGGCGACCACTCTAGAGAACGCGCGGGGCCGGAACGCAAAGAAGCCCCTCAGGCTATTGCCTGAGGGGCTTCTTCTCAAAGATTGTTCGGCGGCGTCCTACTCTCCCACAGGGTCCCCCCTGCAGTACCATCGGCGCTGAAAGGCTTAGCTTCCGGGTTCGGAATGTAACCGGGCGTTTCCCTAACGCTATGACCACCGAAACACTATGAAGTTAACCAACCGGGTATCAGCACGGTTCGTTACTTCAGAACTACACAGTGGACGCGAAGCAAAAATAGTTAGACAAGCCCTCGGCCTATTAGTACCAGTCAGCTCCACCCGTTACCGGGCTTCCACATCTGGCCTATCAACCCAGTCGTCTACTGGGAGCCTTAACCCCTCAAAGGGGGTGGGAATACTCATCTCGAAGCAGGCTTCCCGCTTAGATGCTTTCAGCGGTTATCCTTTCCGAACGTAGCCAACCAGCCATGCCCTTGGCAGGACAACTGGCACACCAGAGGTTCGTCCGTCCCGGTCCTCTCGTACTAGGGACAGCCCTTCTCAATATTCCTACGCGCGCAGCGGATAGGGACCGAACTGTCTCACGACGTTCTAAACCCAGCTCGCGTACCGCTTTAATGGGCGAACAGCCCAACCCTTGGGACCGACTCCAGCCCCAGGATGCGACGAGCCGACATCGAGGTGCCAAACCATCCCGTCGATATGGACTCTTGGGGAAGATCAGCCTGTTATCCCCGGGGTACCTTTTATCCGTTGAGCGACGGCGCTTCCACAAGCCACCGCCGGATCACTAGTCCCGACTTTCGTCCCTGCTCGACCCGTCAGTCTCACAGTCAAGCTCCCTTGTGCACTTACACTCAACACCTGATTGCCAACCAGGCTGAGGGAACCTTTGGGCGCCTCCGTTACTCTTTAGGAGGCAACCGCCCCAGTTAAACTACCCACCAGACACTGTCCCTGATCCGGATCACGGACCGAGGTTAGACATCCAGCACGACCAGAGTGGTATTTCAACGACGACTCCACCATGGCTGGCGCCATGACTTCACAGTCTCCCACCTATCCTACACAAGCCGAACCGAACACCAATATCAAGCTATAGTAAAGGTCCCGGGGTCTTTCCGTCCTGCTGCGCGAAACGAGCATCTTTACTCGTAGTGCAATTTCACCGGGCCTATGGTTGAGACAGTCGAGAAGTCGTTACGCCATTCGTGCAGGTCGGAACTTACCCGACAAGGAATTTCGCTACCTTAGGATGGTTATAGTTACCACCGCCGTTTACTGGCGCTTAAGTTCTCAGCTTCGCCACACCGAAATGTGACTAACCGGTCCCCTTAACGTTCCAGCACCGGGCAGGCGTCAGTCCGTATACATCGCCTTACGGCTTCGCACGGACCTGTGTTTTTAGTAAACAGTCGCTTCTCGCTGGTCTCTGCGGCCACCCCCAGCTCAGGAAGCAAGTTCCCTCACCAGTTGTGGCCCCCCTTCTCCCGAAGTTACGGGGGCATTTTGCCGAGTTCCTTAACCATAGTTCACCCGAACGCCTCGGTATTCTCTACCTGACCACCTGAGTCGGTTTAGGGTACGGGCCGCCATGAAACTCGCTAGAGGCTTTTCTCGACAGCATAGGATCATCCACTTCACCACAATCGGCTCGGCATCAGGTCTCAGACTTAATGTGTGACGGATTTGCCTATCACACGCCCTACACCCTTACCCCGGGACAACCACCGCCCGGGCTGGACTACCTTCCTGCGTCACCCCATCGCTTACCTACTACCACCTTGGACCGGCGGCTCCACCACTCCCCTTTGCCCGAAGGCTCCAGGACGGCTTCACGGCCTTAGCATCAGAGGGTTCGATACTGGGCGTTTCAAAGCGGGTACCGGAATATCAACCGGTTGTCCATCGACTACGCCTGTCGGCCTCGCCTTAGGTCCCGACTTACCCTGGGCAGATCAGCTTGACCCAGGAACCCTTAGTCAATCGGCGCACACGTTTCCCACGTGTGTATCGCTACTCATGCCTGCATTCTCACTCGTGTACCGTCCACGACTGGCTTCCGCCGCCGCTTCACCCGGCACACGACGCTCCCCTACCCATCCCCGCACCCGTTAGGGCTTCACACGGGAATGACACGACTTCGGCGGTACGCTTGAGCCCCGCTACATTGTCGGCGCGGAATCACTTGACCAGTGAGCTATTACGCACTCTTTCAAGGATGGCTGCTTCTAAGCCAACCTCCTGGTTGTCTCTGCGACTCCACATCCTTTCCCACTTAGCGTACGCTTAGGGGCCTTAGTCGATGCTCTGGGCTGTTTCCCTCTCGACCATGGAGCTTATCCCCCACAGTCTCACTGCCGCGCTCTCACTTACCGGCATTCGGAGTTTGGCTAAGGTCAGTAACCCGGTAGGGCCCATCGCCTATCCAGTGCTCTACCTCCGGCAAGAAACACGCGACGCTGCACCTAAATGCATTTCGGGGAGAACCAGCTATCACGGAGTTTGATTGGCCTTTCACCCCTAACCACAGGTCATCCCCCAGGTTTTCAACCCTGGTGGGTTCGGTCCTCCACGAAGTCTTACCTCCGCTTCAACCTGCCCATGGCTAGATCACTCCGCTTCGGGTCTTGGGCGCGCGACTCATTCGCCCTATTCGGACTCGCTTTCGCTACGGCTACCCCACACGGGTTAACCTCGCCACACACCGCAAACTCGCAGGCTCATTCTTCAAAAGGCACGCAGTCACGAGATCACATGCAAGCATGTGATCCGACGCTCCCACGGCTTGTAGGCACACGGTTTCAGGTACTATTTCACTCCGCTCCCGCGGTACTTTTCACCATTCCCTCACGGTACTATCCGCTATCGGTCACCAGGGAATATTTAGGCTTAGCGGGTGGTCCCGCCAGATTCACACGGGATTTCTCGGGCCCCGTGCTACTTGGGTGTCGTACAAGCAAGCCGTACAGATTTCAGCTACGGGGGTCTTACCCTCTACGCCGGACCTTTCGCATGTCCTTCGCCTATCCATACGGTTTTTGACTCGCCTCATCGCCGGCAGACGATGAAAGTACGATCCCACAACCCCGCATGCGCAACCCCTGCCGGGTATCACACGCATACGGTTTGGCCTCATCCGGTTTCGCTCGCCACTACTCCCGGAATCACGGTTGTTTTCTCTTCCTGCGGGTACTGAGATGTTTCACTTCCCCGCGTTCCCTCCACATACCCTATGTGTTCAGGTATGGGTGACAGCCCATGACGACTGCCGGGTTTCCCCATTCGGACACCCCCGGATCACAGCTCAGTTGACAGCTCCCCGGGGCCTATCGCGGCCTCTCGCGTCCTTCATCGGTTCCTGGTGCCAAGGCATCCACCGTGCGCCCTTAAAAACTTGCCTTACAGATGCTCGCGTCCACTATGTAGTTCTCAAGCAACGAACCCTCCCCCACACCCCCACGCCCGAAAGCGAAGTTTGGTGAGGCCGGCGTCGAGAGGGGACTTTCGTTCCCTCAGGACCCAACAGCGTGCCCGACCCACCAGCAATCCAGACGCTTTCCACGCCGAAGCAGTACTTGCTTCCGGATTCCCAGTGTGCCGAATAGTCAACGTTCCACCCATGAGCAACCACCGCCGAACGTATGCCGGCGTAATGGCCCTGGACTGCTATCGCAGCCAGAATGCTCCTTAGAAAGGAGGTGATCCAGCCGCACCTTCCGGTACGGCTACCTTGTTACGACTTCGTCCCAATCGCCAGTCCCACCTTCGACGACTCCCTCCCTTGCGGGTTGGGCCATCGGCTTCGGGTGTTACCGACTTTCGTGACGTGACGGGCGGTGTGTACAAGGCCCGGGAACGTATTCACCGCAGCAATGCTGATCTGCGATTACTAGCAACTCCGACTTCATGGGGTCGAGTTGCAGACCCCAATCCGAACTGAGGCCGGCTTTTTGAGATTCGCTCCACCTTGCGGTATCGCAGCTCATTGTACCGACCATTGTAGCACGTGTGCAGCCCAAGACATAAGGGGCATGATGACTTGACGTCGTCCCCACCTTCCTCCGAGTTGACCCCGGCAGTCTCCTGTGAGTCCCCATCACCCCGAAGGGCATGCTGGCAACACAGAACAGGGGTTGCGCTCGTTGCGGGACTTAACCCAACATCTCACGACACGAGCTGACGACAGCCATGCACCACCTGTACACCGACCACAAGGGGGGCCGTATCTCTACGGCTTTCCGGTGTATGTCAAGCCTTGGTAAGGTTCTTCGCGTTGCGTCGAATTAAGCCACATGCTCCGCTGCTTGTGCGGGCCCCCGTCAATTCCATTTGAGTTTTAGCCTTGCGGCCGTACTCCCCAGGCGGGGAACTTAATGCGTTAGCTGCGGCACCGACGACGTGGAATGTCGCCAACACCTAGTTCCCAACGTTTACGGCGTGGACTACCAGGGTATCTAATCCTGTTCGCTCCCCACGCTTTCGCTCCTCAGCGTCAGTAATGGCCCAGAGATCCGCCTTCGCCACCGGTGTTCCTCCTGATATCTGCGCATTTCACCGCTACACCAGGAATTCCGATCTCCCCTACCACACTCTAGTCTGCCCGTATCGAATGCAGACCCGGGGTTAAGCCCCGGGCTTTCACATCCGACGTGACAGACCGCCTACGAGCTCTTTACGCCCAATAATTCCGGACAACGCTCGCACCCTACGTATTACCGCGGCTGCTGGCACGTAGTTAGCCGGTGCTTCTTCTGCAGGTACCGTCACTTGCGCTTCTTCCCTGCTGAAAGAGGTTTACAACCCGAAGGCCGTCATCCCTCACGCGGCGTCGCTGCATCAGGCTTTCGCCCATTGTGCAATATTCCCCACTGCTGCCTCCCGTAGGAGTCTGGGCCGTGTCTCAGTCCCAGTGTGGCCGGTCGCCCTCTCAGGCCGGCTACCCGTCGTCGCCTTGGTAGGCCATTACCCCACCAACAAGCTGATAGGCCGCGGGCTCATCCTTCACCGCCGGAGCTTTTAACCCACCCCCAGGAGGAGGTAAGTGTTATCCGGTATTAGACCCCGTTTCCAGGGCTTGTCCCAGAGTGAAGGGCAGATTGCCCACGTGTTACTCACCCGTTCGCCACTAATCCACCCGAAGGCTTCATCGTTCGACTTGCATGTGTTAAGCACGCCGCCAGCGTTCGTCCTGAGCCAGGATCAAACTCTCCGTGAATGTCTCCACGCAAGAGCGGCACCACCGGCCGGAATAAGGCCCGTGGTGCACAGCGTCCTCGCTGTGTTATTCGCCTCCCGCCAGTTCCCGTCCCGAAGGACCGGAGGGCGAAAGGACTTTTTCAAAGGAACCACCAAACGAAACCCGTATGGGTTCCGCCCGGGGTGTTTTAAGTCTGGCGTTGACTTTTGGCACGCTGTTGAGTTCTCAAGGAACGGACGCTTCCTTTGGTGCCGTTTCCGGCGCCCTCCGGGCTTCCCTTCGTGTTTCCGACTCTATCAGACGCTTTCGTGTCCGATTCCCAGTCAGCGGGTTTCGCCTTCTTCGCTTTCGCGCTTTCCGGCGAGTCCGACTCTATCAGAACCTTTCGGGCCTGACCCCCAGTCAGCGGGGCTTGCCATCCGGGCCGTTAGGCCCTTCCGGCGAGTGAAACTTTAGCGGAACTCCGGCTTCCGATCCAAATCGGCCGCTTTCCGTTCCCATTCCGAAAACGCGCACGAAAACAAAACGACAACACGTCGTTCGTTCGAGTGGTTGTGGTGATCGGAGTGGCTGCCTCGGGACCGACTCGCGTCGGCGTTCACCGGCGGGCAACTCGGAGAACACTACGCACGCGACCCGCCGTCGTCAACCCCGTGCCCACCGGACCACTCGGGAGTACCCTGAGGCGCATGACGACGCATGCGCACACCCAACAGTGGTGGGCCGCCTGAAGGCGGCCGACCCTCGCAGCGCATGCACCCAACGGCCGCCGCTTCGGCGGCCGTTCGCGTATCTCGACCTTGACGCCCGGCCGGCGACAGCGGCGGCCACGACAAGGAAGAAGTCTCTGAGATGACGCGCATCTTCAGCGGAGTGACACCGTCCGGGCACCTCACCCTGGGGAACTACCTCGGGGCCATCCAACGCTGGGTCTCCGTCGACCAGCACCGGAGCCCGCACCCGGAGGACTCGCTCTTCAGCGTCGTCGATCTGCACGCGCTCACCACCGAGCACGAACCGGCTCGGGTGCGACGGCTCACGCGCCAGATGGCGACACTCCTGCTGGCAGCCGGACTCGATCCGAAGGTGTGCACCGTATTCGTGCAGAGCCACGTGGAAGAGCACACCCGGCTGTCCTACGTACTGGAGTGCACGGCCACCGACGGAGAACTGCGTCGCATGATCCAGTACAGGGAGAAATCCGCGAAACAGCAGACGGTTCGGGTCTCCCTGCTCACCTATCCGGTGCTGATGGCGGCGGACATCCTGGCGTACCGGACCGACGAGGTGCCGGTCGGCGTCGATCAGGCGCAGCACGTGGAGCTCACCCGTGATCTGGCGTCCCGCTTCAACCAGCGGTACGGGCACACGTTCACCGTGCCCCGTGCGGTGCTGCCGCCGGTGGCGGCGCGGGTGATGGATCTGCAGGACCCGGTTTCCAAGATGAGCAAGTCCGCGGCGGTGACGACCGGGACCGTCTCCCTGCTCGACGAGCCCGCGGTGATCCGCAGGAAGGTCATGCGGGCGGTGACGGACAGCGGTTCCGAGGTGGAGTACGACCGGGCGGAACGGCCGGGGCTCGCGAACCTGCTGGAGATCCTGGCCGCCTGCACCGGTGGGGAGCCGGCGGCGCTGGCCGCGGAGTACGACTCGTACGGCGCGGTGAAGAAGGACGTGGCGGAGGCGGTCGTCGAGCTGCTGCGGCCGTTGCAGGAACGCCACTCCGCGCTCTGCGCCGATCCCGGGTACCTCGACGAGGTGCTGCGCGACGGCGCCGAGCGGGCACGGGCCCTCGCGCGCCCGACGGTCGACGCCGCCTACCGGGCGATCGGGCTGCTGTGACCGCCGGATGACAAAGGTGCGGAGGGGCGGACTGTGAGCCCGCCCCTCCGCACCTCAGCCGTTGCCGGAGGCCAGCTCGCGGCTGCGGTCGCGGGCCGCCTCGAGGGCGGCGATCAGCGCGGCGCGCACCCCGTGGTTCTCCAGTTCGCGGATGGCGCTGATGGTGGTGCCCGCCGGTGAGGTCACCGCCTCGCGCAGCTTCACCGGGTGCTCGCCGCTGTCGCGCAGCATGACGGCCGCGCCGATCGCCGACTGGACGATCAGGTCGTGCGCCTGGGCCCGGGGCAGGCCGAGGAGGATGCCGGCGTCGGTCATCGCCTCGACCAGGTAGTAGAAGTACGCGGGCCCCGAGCCGGACAGCGCGGTCGCGGCGTCCTGCTGCTTCTCGGGGACGCGCAGCGTCTTGCCGACCGGCTTGAAGATGTCCTCGGTGCGGACGAGGTGCGCCTCGGTGGCGTGGCTGCCCGCGGAGATGACCGACATGCCCTCGTCGACCAGCACCGGCGTGTTCGGCATGACGCGGACGACCGCGAGGCCCTCCGTGAGCCGCTCCTCGAAGAACGCGGTCGGGATGCCGGCGGCCGCGCTGATGACGAGGCGGTCGGCGGCGACGTGCGGCGCCAGCTCGTCCAGGAGCGCACCCATGTCCTGCGGCTTCGCCGCGAGGATGAGGGTGTCGGCGGCCTTGGCCGCCTCCGCGTTGCTCACGGCCTCGACGCCGTAGCGGGTGCGCAGCTCCTCCGCACGCTCCGGACGCCGGGCGGTGACGAGCAGGTCGCCGGGCGACCAGCCGGCCCGGATCATGCCGGAGAGGAGGGCCTCGCCGATCTTGCCGGTGCCGAGTACGGCGACTTTCTGGGTCATGGCGGCTCACCTCAAGCGATACGGGGGCTTTCGCCGCCATCCTCGCACCAGGACGGCCGCCGACGGCTTCGCCGTCCGACTGCCGGTACGGGGCTGCGGGTACTACGGGGCTGCCGGTACGGGCCCACCGGTCTCAGGGGGTACGGCGGCGGAGGGTCGCCGCTCCCAGGGCCAGGGCCAGCAGGGCGCAGGCAGCGACGACGGCCAGGTCGCGGACGAAGTCGCCGGTGACTCCGGAGTGCTGGAGCACCTGGGTCATGCCGTCGACCGCGTACGACATGGGGAGCACGTCGGAGACGGCGGCGAGCACCGGCTGCATGGTGTCGCGCGGGACGAGGAGTCCGCACATCAGCAGCTGCGGGAGAAGCACGGCCGGCATGAACTGGACGGCCTGGAACTCGCTGGCCGCGAAGGCGCTGACGAAGAGGCCGAGGGCGATGCCCAGGAAGGCGTCGGCGAGGGCGATGACGAGGAGCAGCCAGGGCGACCCGACGACGTCGAGACCCAGCCCCCAGACGGCGAGGCCGGTGGCGAGGCAGGCCTGGACGACGGCGACGCCGCCGAAGGCGAGGGCGTAGCCGCCGAGCAGGTCGGCCTTGCCCAGCGGCATCGACAGCAGTCGCTCCAGCGTGCCGGAGGTGCGTTCGCGCAGGGTGGCGATCGAGGTGACCAGGAACATCAGGATGAGCGGGAAGATGCCGAGGAGTGACGCTCCGACCTGGTCGAACGTGTGCTGCTTGCCGTCGTAGACCCAGCTCAGCACCGCGAGCAGCACACAGGGGACGACCAGCATCAGGGCGATGGTGCGGGGGTCGTGGCCGAGCTGGCGCAGGACCCGGCGGGCGGTGGCGAACGTGCGCGTGAGGGAGAACGCCCTGGGAGCCCGCGTTTCGTGCCGGGTGTGGGAGAGCCGGTGGGAAGTTCCCCCCGGACGGAGTTTCGGAGTTCCCCCCGGACGGAGTTCTGGAGGACCCCCCGGACGGAGTTTCGGAGTTCCCCCCGGACGGAGTCTTGGGGGTCCCCCCGGACGGAGTCTGGGGGAAGGTGCTGGCGGGCGGCTGCTGGGTGCTCATTTGGCCTGCTCCTGGCGGGTGTCGGGGAGGGTGACGACGTTCGAGGGGTGGTTCGGTCCGGCGTTGGCCGCGTCCACGAGGTGCAGGAACGCCTCCTCGACCGTGGCGGAGCCGGTGGACTCGCGCAGCCCGTCGGGGGTGTCGTCGGCGAGGATGCCGCCCTCGCGCATGAGCAGCAGGCGGTGGCAGCGTTCGGCCTCGTCCATGACGTGCGAGGAGATCAGGACGGTGGCGCCGCGTTCGTCGGCGAGGCGGTGGAAGAGGTTCCACAGGTCGCGGCGCAGGACGGGGTCGAGGCCGACGGTGGGTTCGTCGAGGACGAGGAGTTCGGGTTCGCCGAGCAGGGCGACCGCGAGCGAGACGCGTCCGCACTGACCGCCGGAGAGGTTCCCGGCGAGCGAGTCGGCGTGCGAGACGAGGTCGACGTCGGTGAGGGCTCGATCGACGTGATCGCGGCGGCCGGCGCGGGTCAGGCCGAGGACGGACGCGTAGTAGTCGAGGTTCTGGCGCGCGGTGAGGTCGGTGTAGACGGACGGCGCCTGCGTGACGTAGCCGACGGTGGAGCGGAGCCGGGGGTGTCCGGCGGGGAGGCCCAGGACGTCGAGGGTGCCGGTGACGTGCGCCTGGGTGCCGACGATCGCGCGCATGAGGGTGGATTTGCCGCAGCCGCTGGGGCCCAGCAGGCCGGTGACCTGACCGCGCGGGACGGTGAACCCGATGCCGTTCAGGACGGTGCGGGTGCCGCGGACGACGGTGAGGCCGTCGGCTCGTACCGCGGGTTCAAATTTATTCATCATGTGATGAATATGCTCCGCCGAAGGGCTCTCGTCAAGCGTTCGCGGCGTGCGGGCGCGGTCCGGGTCGTCCGGGTCGTCCGGGTCGGGCCGGGGGTCTGCTCAGGGTCATCCCCTATGGCGTTCACGGGGCTGCCGCAGGACCGTGGCGGTATGAGGCGTTCATCCCGCGACATCGATGTGACCAGGTCCGAGAAGCGGCAGTTGGCCGTGGCCTCGGCGACGCTCGGGCCCTGGCGGCCCGCCGCGGCCGTAGGAGCGCTGGGCGGCGGAGTCTCGCTCGCGCTCCATGCCATCGGGGGTGACTTCGGACTCGGCATGGTCGTCAGTGCGCTGTCCGTCGCCCTGATGCTCTTCTTCCTCGTCGGCGGCGCCGGCGCGGTGCTCGGCAGCAGCGCCAGGACCGACCGGCGCATCCGCCGGTGGGCACGCGCGCACCCATGGCAGGTGGCGGTGGTCCCGGCCGCTCTGCTCTTCGTCTCCGACTTCGTGATGCGTCAGATCCTGAGCAGCGAGGGCTTCTTCGGCAGCCTGTGGGACGGCCTGTGGCGCGGCGCGATCGTGGCGGCCGTGGTGGGCACGGTCGGCGTGGTCGCCGCTTCGCGCCGCGGGTAGCCCTCCGGGCGGGTCGGGGGATGAGCCGGCCCGGGGGCGGAGTTCGTGCCCGGGCTTGTCCACCCGCCGCGGTGGCTCAGGTGGCCGCCACGGGGGGCGTCTGGCCCGGGCCCCGGACGGAGGCTTGTCCAGGCCGGACGGGCTTGTCTGCCGGCGGCGGGGCCTACCCGCCTCCTGCCAGGGAGCGTCCGGCCCAGCTCGGACGGAGGCTTGTCCGGGTCGGATCAGGCGAGCCCCGACGGGGGCGGCGTTCCCAGCCGCCCGGCCGGGCCGTCAGGCCCGGTGGGCCACCGTCACGTTCGTGACGTACGGCTCGTCCAGCGTCCCGTCGGGGAAGAGCGTGCGCAGTTCCTCCCGCTCCGCGCGCAGGACCGGGTCCGCCGCCGCGCCCATCACCGCGAGGAACGAGTGTGTGGCGAGGGTGCGGAGGCGGTCGTCCACCGTGATGCGGCGGGACCACCGGATGGAACGGGTCCTGACGCGGACCGCGAAGTGCGCGAGCAGGCCGGGGACGGTCTGCGGGAAGCCGGGCGGCCGGTAGCCGGCGCAGCGCTCGGCGAGTCGCGCCTCCTGGGCGGCGATCCAGCGGTGGCTCAGGTCGGGCATGTTCCACCACATCGCCAGCGCGCCGTCCGGGCGCAGTACGCGCAGCGCCTCGGGGACCGAACGGGCCGGGTCGGTCCAGTGCCAGGCCTGGGCGTACGTCACGAAGTCCGCGGCGCCGTCCGCGAAGGGCAGCGCGTTCCCGTCCGCCCTCACGAGCGGGACGGCGGGCAGCGCGGCTCCGAACTGCGCCGCCATGCCGGCGCCGGGCTCCACGGCGGTGACGCGCGCTCCGCGCTCCCCCAGCAGCCGGGTCCCGATGCCGGTACCGGCGCCGACGTCGATCACCGTGGCACCCGTCAGTGACCGCTCGGAGAGTTCCTCGACGGCGTCGAACAGCTCCGGCGGGTACGTGGGGCGGGAGGCCGCGTACTCGGCCGCGACCCTGTCGAACGAGCGGGCCAGGGCGGCATGCGACGACGACGTCATACGAACATTCTGCCGAGACCGGGGACGGCTGTCAGCCGTCGCCGAGACCGGGAATCGGCTGTCAGCCGTCGCCGAGCGACGGACCCGGCCGTCAGCCCCGCTTGCGCTTCTTGGCCGCGGCGCGGGCGGCCGGGTTGCCCGTGCGGGTGGTGCGGCGGCGGGTGTGGAGTTCGCGGGCGCGCTCGTACTCGGCGCGGTGCAGTTTCTCGCCGGGGGCCTCGATGAGGGCGCGGACCGCATAGGCGAGCAGGGTGCCGATGAAGCCGATCAGCAGGATGCCTTGGGCGGAGCCCGCCGCCGCGTCGGATCCCCTGCCGCCGGGCTCGGGGCGCCGGGTGAAGCCCTCCCACGTCTTGCGGAAGGCCAGCGCGCTGCAGACGGCGAAGGCGACGACGACGAGCAGCCCGACGAACGTGCCCACCTTCGCGATGCTCAGGCCCTGGAAGCCGAAGCGGAGCACGAACGCGCCCGCCGCGGCGGCGGCCAGCGCGCCGACGGCGACGCCGGCGCGGCGCAGCGCGTAGCCGCCGTCGTGGTCCACCCAGGTCGTGCCGAAGAAGCGGAGGGGCTCGGGCCGGGGGCCGTCGGAGGCCGCGGGTTCCGGCTGGTCGTGCGGCTGGGTCTGGGGGTTGTCGTCCACGGTTCGATTATCGCCGAACGGCCTGGCCCGCGAGTACCGGAAAGGGGCGTATCGGGAATTCGGGCCTCCGACACCTGGACGCACCGCTGCCCCGGCGGGTCGGGATCGACCGGCCGGGGCAGCGGGAGGTTAGGTTCTCAGCCTTTGAGCTAGCTGACGTCCTCAGCCTTCGAGCTTGCTGACGTCCTCAGCCCTGGAGCCTGACGTCCTCAGCCTTCGAGCTTGCTGACGTCGCGGACCGCGCCCGTGTCCGCGCTCGTCACCATCGCGGCGTAGGCGCGCAGCGCCGGCGAGACCTTGCGCACGCGGTCCTTGGGGGCGTAGACGCCGCCCAGCGCCTCGCGACGGGCCGCGAGTTCCTCGTCGGGGACGATGAGGTTGACGCCCCGGTTCGGGATGTCGATGCGGATCAGGTCGCCGTCCTCGACGAGGGCGATGGTGCCGCCGGACGCCGCTTCCGGGGAGCAGTGGCCGATCGACAGCCCCGAGGTGCCCCCGGAGAAGCGTCCGTCGGTGATGAGCGCGCAGGCCTTGCCCAGACCGCGGCCCTTGAGGAACGAGGTCGGGTAGAGCATCTCCTGCATGCCGGGGCCACCCTTGGGGCCCTCGTAGCGGATGACGACGACGTCGCCCTCCTTGACGCGCTTGGTGAGGATCGCGTCGACCGCGGCCTCCTGGGACTCCACCACGACGGCGGGGCCCTCGAAGGTCCAGATCGACTCGTCGACACCCGCGGTCTTCACGACGCAGCCGTCCACGGCGAGGTTGCCGTACAGGATCGCCAGGCCGCCCTCGGTGGAGTAGGCGTGCGCGGCGTCGCGGATGCAGCCGCCCGCGGCGTCCGTGTCGAGGGTGTCCCAGCGCTCGGACTGCGAGAAGGCGGACGCGGAGCGGACGCAGCCGGGGGCGGCGTGGAAGAGCTCGACGGCCTCGGGCGACGGGGAGCCACCGCGGATGTCCCAGCTCTTGAGCCAGTCGGCGAGCGAGGGCGAGTGCACGGTGTGCACGTCCTCGTTCAGCAGGCCGGCGCGGTAGAGCTCGCCGAGGATGGCGGGGATGCCGCCCGCCCGGTGCACGTCCTCCATGTAGTAGTCGCCGTTGGGCGCGACCTTGGACAGGCAGGGCAGCCGGCGCGAGAGCGCGTCGATGTCCGCCATGGAGAAGTCGACCTCGGCCTCCTGGGCGGCGGCCATCAGGTGCAGGATCGTGTTGGTCGAGCCGCCCATGGCGATGTCGAGCGCCACGGCGTTCTCGAAGGCCGCGCGGGTCGCGATGTTGCGCGGCAGGACCGTCTCGTCGTTCTGCTCGTAGTAGCGCTTGGTGATCTCGACGATGGTCCGGCCGGCGTCCTCGTACAGCGCCTTGCGGGCGGTGTGGGTGGCCAGCACGGAGCCGTTGCCGGGCAGCGCCAGGCCGATCGCCTCGGCGAGGCAGTTCATCGAGTTGGCGGTGAACATGCCGGAACACGAGCCGCAGGTCGGACAGGCGTTCTCCTCGATGCGGAGGATGTCCTCGTCCGAGACGTTCTCGTCGACCGCGTCGGAGATCGCGTTGACCAGGTCGAGCTTGCGGACCGTGCCGTCGACGAGGGTGGCCTTGCCGGCCTCCATCGGGCCGCCGGAGACGAATACGACCGGGATGTTGAGGCGCAGCGCGGCCATCAGCATGCCCGGCGTGATCTTGTCGCAGTTCGAGATGCAGATCAGCGCGTCCGCGCAGTGCGCCTCGACCATGTACTCGACGGAGTCGGCGATCAGGTCGCGCGAGGGGCAGCGAGTAGAGCATGCCGCCGTGGCCCATCGCGATGCCGTCGTCGACCGCGATGGTGTTGAACTCACGCGGGACGGCGCCCGCCGCCAGGATCGCCTCGGAGACGATCCGGCCGACCGGCTGGAGATGGGTGTGGCCCGGTACGAACTCGGTGAAGCTGTTGGCGACAGCGATGATCGGCTTGCCGATGTCGGCGCTGGCCACGCCGGAGGCGCGCATCAGGGCGCGGGCCCCCGCCATGTTCCTGCCGTGGGTGACCGTTCGTGACCTCAGATCGGGCACGGTAGCTCCACTCCCTCAAGTTCGTCCTCGGATCCTTCCGACAGTACGCCGTGGTTCCACGCTCTGGACAGTCTGTCCGGAATGCGGGACGAATGGCTCATATCCCGGTCACGTCGCAGACGCCGCCGCTATGGATCGGTCGTCATGCCACGGCCGTCATACTTCGACCGTCATACCTCGACCGTCATACCTCGGTCAGGTAGCGCTGCAGCGTGGGCGCGACCAGCGCCACGATGTCCTCGACGTCGGCCGAGGCCAGCGGCTCGACCTTGATCACGTAGCGCAGGATCGCGATGCCGACCATCTGTGACGCGGCCAGCTCCGCCCGCAGCCTCGGATTCGGCACCCGCAGGTCCTCCGCGATCCGCTCCAGCAGCCGGCGCAGCAGGAACCCGCGCAGCACGGCCGCCGCCGTCTCGTGCGTCAGCGCGGACCGGATCACGGCCAGCAGCGGGCCGCGCGTCGCCGGGCTCTCCCAGACTCCGAGGAAGTAGCGGGCGAGCCGTTCGCCGATCCCGTCGGGGCCCGGCCCCACCACGTCGGGGACGTGCAGCGCGGGCTCGAAGGTCAGCTCGATCGCCGCCGCGAAGACCTGCTCCTTGGTGCCGAAGTAGTGGTGCACCAGCGCCGGGTCCACCCCCGCCGCCTTCGCGACCGAACGGACCGACGTCTTGTCGTAGCCGTGCGCGGAGAACTCGGCGCGGGCGGCGGACAGGATGCGGTCCCGCGAGTCGGTCGCCCCGGCCCGCGTCCCGCTGGGGCGTCCGCGGCGGCGCGGCTCGTTCGCCGGTTCGGCCTTCGGTACGGACTTCCGGGCTCCCGCATCCGGCTTCCGCGGCGATCCCGATGGTTCCGGCCCTTCCCGCGGCTCGCCCCGCGCCCCGCCCGTCACGCGCCGGGGACCCGGGCCGCCGTGGCCAGGTGGAGCCGGGTGAAGGCCAGCGCCTCGGCGAGGTCGGCCTCACGTTCGGCGGCGGACATCGCCCGCCGTGTGTTGACCTCGACGACCACATGGCCGGTGAATCCGCTCAGCGCGAGCCGTTCCAGCAGCTCGGCACAGGGCTGCCCGCCCCGGCCGGGCACCAGGTGCTCGTCCTTGGCCGATCCGTTGCCGTCGGCGAGGTGGACGTGCGCGAGCCGGTCGCCCATCCGGTCGACCATGTCCAGAGCCGCGCTGCGGGACGTGGAGGCGTGCGACAGGTCCACCGTGAAGTGCCGGTAGTCGTCCTTGGTGACGTCCCAGTCCGGTGCGTACGCGAGCATCTCGCGGTCGCGGTACCGCCACGGGTACATGTTCTCGACGGCGAAGCGGACGTCGGTCTCGTCCGCCATCCGCCAGATGCCCCGCACGAAATCGCGCGCGTAGTTGCGCTGCCACCGGAACGGTGGATGGACGACGACGGTCGACGCGCCCAGCGTCTCGGCCGCCGCGCGCGCCCGCTGGAGCTTGATCCACGGGTCTGTGGACCACACCCGCTGGGTGATCAGCAGACACGGCGCGTGCACCGCGAGGATCGGGACCCGGTGGTAGTCCGAGAGCCGGCGCAGCGCCTCTGTGTCCTGGCTGACCGGGTCGGTCCACACCATGACCTCGACGCCGTCGTAACCCAGCCGCGCCGCGATCTCGAACGCCGTCGCCGTCGACTCCGGATATACGGAGGCCGTGGACAGCGCGACCTTCGCGTCCGGCACGCGCACCACGTGTCCGGGCGCCGGGGCTCCTCCGGGCGCGGGGACACCGAACGCCTGTCGGTCCGCGTACGCCTTATGGTCCGCTCGTTCAGCCACGGGAGACAGCGTACGGCGACCGGTCAGCCGAACGGCACTCTCATCTGCGCCGACGTGACACGGTCAACATGGAGCCGCGTTCGTTCCCCATGAGATCGAGTTTGCGCAGAATCACGCCTTCGCGAAGCGCCCAGGGACATATCTCCAGCTCCGCGACCCCGAAGAGGTCCATCGCCGCCTCCGCCACCAGCGCTCCCGCCAGCAGCTGACCGGCGCGGCCCTCCGAGACCCCGGGCAGCTGCGCGCGCTCGACCCTGCGCATCGTCGACAGCCGGGGCACCCACTCCTCCAGCGACTTGCGGGTCAGCGACCGCTGGGCGTACGCGCCGTCGGCGCTGCGCGCGGCGCCCGCGATCCGGGCGAGCTGCTTGAACGTCTTCGACGTGCCCACCGTGTGGTCCGGGCGGCCGAGCCGCGAGAATTCCGCGACCGTCCGGGCGATCTCGGCCCTGACGTGCTTGCGCAGCGCGCGCACATCGTCGGTGGCCGGCGGATCGCCCGGCAGCCAGGCGCTGGTCAGCCGGCCCGCGCCGAGCGGCAGCGAGACCGCCGCGTCCGGGTCCTCGTCCATGCCGTAACCGACTTCGAGGGAGCCGCCGCCGATGTCCAGAACCAGCAGCCGGCCCGCCGACCAGCCGAACCAGCGGCGCACCGCGAGGAACGTGAGCCGGGCCTCGTCCTCGCCGGACAGCACCGTGAGCGTCACGCCGGCTTCGGCGGCGACCCGCGCCAGCACCGCCTCGCCGTTGGCCGCCTCACGGACCGCCGAGGTGGCGAACGCCAGCACGTCCTCCGCGCCCTTGTCCTCGGCGATACGCAGTGCCTGCGCGAGCGTCGCCACCAACCGGTCGACGCCCTCCAGGCTGATCGCCCCGTGATCGTCGAGCAGCTCCGCCAAGCGCAGCTCCGCCTTGTGGGAGTAGGCCGGCAGCGGGCGCGCACCCGGGTGCGCGTCCATCACCAACAGGTGAACGGTGTTGGAACCCACGTCGAGCACTCCGAGTCGCATGGGACAGACGCTAGCGCCCATCAGCGCCGCACATGGTGCGGGGGCCGCAGCAGACGCTGTCCGCGCTCCCGGCGATCTACCCTGGCAACGTGGCGAAGAACGTGGCAAAGAAGCTCAAGCAGTCGAAAACGTCCCCGCGGGGATCCGCAACCGTCTCGGTGCCGGCTGCCGTGCCGGACGAGGCCGGTCCGGACTTCGCCCGCGCGTGGGTCGAGTTCCCCGACCCGGCCGACGACGAGCAGCTGTTCCGCTGCGACCTCACCTGGCTCACCTCACGCTGGACCTGCATCTTCGGCCAGGGTTGCCAGGGCATCGTCGCCGGCCGCGCCGCCGACGGATGCTGCTCGCTGGGCGCGCACTTCTCCGACGAGGAGGACGAGCAGCGTGTCGCCGGCCACGCCGCCCGGCTCACACCCGAGACCTGGCAGTTCCACGACCTGGGCACGGAGAAGGCGGGCGCCTGGGCCATGGTCAACGAGGACGGCGAACGTCAGACCCGCGTGGTCGACGGTGCCTGCATCTTCAGCAACCGCGCCGGTTTCGCCGGCGGACAGGGGTGCGCGCTGCACGCTCTTGCCCTCCGGGAGGGCAAGGAACCGCTGGAGACGAAGCCCGACGTGTGCTGGCAGCTGCCGATCCGGCGCACGTACGACTGGGTGGACCGGCCGGACGAGACGCGGGTTCTGGTCGTGTCCATCGGCGAGTACGACCGGCGGGGGTGGGGGCCGGGCGGGCACGACCTGCACTGGTGGTGCACGAGTGCGACGTCGGCGCATGGGGCGGGCGAGCCGGTTTATGTGTCGTACCGGCCGGAGCTGACGGAGCTCATGGGGGTGGCGGGGTATTCGCGGTTGGCGGAGTTGTGCGAGGCGCGGCTGGCTTCGTTGCTGCCGATGGCTCCGCATCCGGCGGATCCCGTGCCGCCCGGCCTAGGTCGTGTCTGACACATACCGGCGTCCGCCCGGAGGGCGGGCCCGGGGCGTCTGGTGCGTGCGATCGCACGGCGGAGGGTCGCCCCTGTACTGGACGTACCGGGGCGGGCCCGACAACTGGGGGCCCCTCCCAGCGGTAGCTGGGGGAGAGCGCGCGTGCCAGGCGTCCCGGGCCAGGCGGGATTCGTCAGACACGGCCTAGGTCCGGGGGGCCGCGCGCGCTCGGCTCTCAGGTCGTCGACGGGGCCGGCGTCGACTCGCTCGGGGTGGGGGTCGGGGTGGGGTCCGGCGTCGGTGTGAGGGTCGGGGCGGGGGTTGAAGTCGGCGTCGTGTGGGTCGGTGCCGGGGTCGGGGTATGCGTGGGGCGTGTCGGGGTGCCCTGGATGGTGATTGCCGCTCCTGAGGGGGTCAGGAGGATGTGGGCGGTCCAGGGGGTGGGGGGTTCGGCGGCGTGAATGATCGTTACGGCGATCGTGGCCGACTCGCCGGGGCGTAGGTCTCCCGCGATGGCGCTCAGGTGGAGCCAGTGGGCGGCGGTGGAGGCGGCCCAGTGGACGGGGGCGTCGCCGCTCGCGGTGAGGGTGATGACGGTGGTGCCGCCGTGGGATCCGGCGGTGACGGTGAGGTGGCCGGCGCCTGGGGCGGAGGTTTGCGGGGTGGCCGAGCCGGGAGGGGCGGACGTGGCGACGCTGACGGTCGTTCCCGGCGCCCGCCCGGCCGCCGGCTGCCGGGCGTCGCCGGTTCCGGTGCTGCCGGCCTTCTCGTACGGGTGGCCGTCGATGCCGTCGGCGTCCGGTTCGCTGGCGGAGATGCCGCCCGGCTCGTCCGCACCGATCGGCGCGCCGCGGTAGGCGGCCCACAGGGCGAGTACCGGCGCCGCGACGACGGCGGCGACGACCGTGGTGGTGATGGCGCGGTGCCGCAACTGGGCGAGGCGGGCGGCGCGGTCCCGGTGGTCGAGGGGGAAGCCGCGCCGGTCGAAGCGCGGGGTGCCCTCGCGGCTGCGGCCGGCGCCGTCGCGCAGGGAGTACATGAGGGCGGCGTACGCGGCGGACCGCGGCGCTTCGAGCATGGTGAGGACGGCGGTCGCCGCGGTGGTGGCGGCGCCCGGCCAGGAGGCGCCCACGGCGCGCTCGGCGGTGAGCCGGCACTCCGGGCACTCGTCGACATGCCGTACGAGCTCCCGGCGCAGCGCCGGGCCGAGCAGCACCTGGGTGTCACCGGCCAGCCGCCCGACGGCGGCGCAGGTGCCGACCTCGACGACGGCGAGGGCGGCGCGGGTGCGTTCGACCTCGCAGGCGGCGCGGGCGAGGAGCGCGCGGGCCGCGTCCGGCTCGATGCCGAGGACGTGGCCGACCTCGTGCGGCGGGAGCTGGTGGCGGACGGCGAGTTCGAGCGCCTCGCGCTGCTCGGGGGTGGTGCCCGCGGCCTCCGGCCAGGCGAGGGCGGCCAGCCGGCCGCGGCGCTCGTCGGCGACCGCCACCGACATGCGGGGCACCTCGGGCCGGCCGGCCGCCAGGCGGCGGCGGCAGGACCAGCGGGCGAGGGCGTAGAGCCAGGGACGGCGCAGCCCGGCGTCACGAAGCCGGCCACGCTGCCGCTCGGCGAGGGCGAGCACCTCGCCGAGCGCGGCCGCGGCGGCGTCGTGCTCGCAGAGGACGGAGAGGCAGTAGGTGAACAGCCCGTCCAGATAGGGCTCGTAGTGGGCCGGAGGCTGCATCGGCAGCGTGCCGTGCGGGCGCCGGTCCTTGCGGTCGCGCTGTTCCGGACGCGCTTCGGGGCGTGTCCGCGACGCCGCCCGGTGCTTGCGGTGCGTACCGGTGCGAGGGCCGGTACCGGCGTCCTGGGGTTGGATCTCCTGCCTGCTCATCACCCGGCGACGGTAGGACGGCCGGAGCACAAGTCTCAGGTGTCCTGCGGGGCGTTAACCCGTATGGGTGGTGATGCCGCTCAAAAGGGGACACCCCCTTCACTCGGACGAGTGCCGCGGAGAACGCGGGTGCGTGCGCTGCGGACGTCCGGTGGGAGGGATCGGGACGCGTTGTCGGACCCTGCGGCTACGGTGAACCCCATGCCTCCCCGCAAGACCGCCACGAAGGACCGACCGTCCTACCGCTGCACCGAGTGCGGCTGGACCACTGTGAAGTGGCTCGGCCGCTGCGGGGAGTGCCAGGCCTGGGGCACCGTCGAGGAGTTCGGCGGCGCGCCCGCCGTCAGGACCACGGCGGCCGGCCGGGTGACGACGGCGGCGAAGCCGATCGGCCAGGTGGACGTCAGCCAGGCGACGGCCCGCTCGACGGGTGTACCCGAGCTGGACCGGGTGCTCGGCGGCGGGCTGGTGCCCGGCGCGGTCGTGCTGGTCGCGGGTGAACCGGGCGTCGGCAAGTCGACGCTGCTGCTGGACGTGGCGGCGAAGGCGGCCAGCGCGCAGGGCCCGACGCTCTACATCACCGCCGAGGAGTCGGCGTCCCAGGTCCGGCTGCGCGCCGACCGGATCGGCGCGCTCTCCGACCACCTGTACCTCGCGGCCGAGACGGATCTGTCGGCCGTCCTGGGCCATCTGGACGACATCAAGCCCGCACTGCTGATTCTGGACTCGGTACAGACGGTGGCGTCCCCGGAGATCGACGGCGCGCCCGGCGGGATGGCGCAGGTCCGCGAGGTCGCCGGGGCGTTGATCCGTGCCTCCAAGGAGCGCGGTATGTCGACGCTCCTGGTCGGCCACGTCACCAAGGACGGCGCCATCGCGGGTCCCCGCCTGCTGGAGCACCTGGTCGACGTGGTGCTGAGCTTCGAGGGCGACCGACACGCCCGGCTGCGACTGATCCGCGGCGTCAAGAACCGGTACGGCGCGACCGACGAGGTCGGCTGCTTCGAACTGCACGACGAGGGCATCACGGGACTGGCCGATCCCTCCGGGCTCTTCCTGACCCGCCGCGACGAACCGGTCCCCGGCACCTGCCTGACGGTCACGCTGGAGGGCAAGCGCCCGCTGGTGGTCGAGGTCCAGGGGCTCACCGTCGACACCCAGATCCCGTCCCCGCGCCGTACGACGTCGGGTCTCGAGACGTCCCGCGTCTCGATGATGCTCGCCGTGCTCGAACAGCGCGGCCGGATCCAGGCGATCGGAAAGCGCGACATCTACACGGCGACGGTGGGCGGCGTGAAGCTCACCGAGCCCGCGGCGGACCTTGCCGTGGCCCTCGCGCTGGCCAGTGCGGCGATCGACACACCGCTGCCCAAGAACCTGGTCGCGATCGGCGAGGTCGGCCTCGCGGGCGAGGTCAGACGGGTCACCGGGGTGCAGCGCAGGCTGTCAGAGGCGGCCCGGCTGGGCTTCACCCACGCCCTCGTACCGCCGGATCCCGGGAAGATCCCGCCGGGCATGAAAGTGGTCGAGGTGGCCGACATCTCAGACGCCCTGCGGGCGCTCCCGAAGCGCGGCTCACGAGGCTAGGGAGGGTCCGAACAGCGGTCGCTGGCCCATTGCGGAGAGAACGTCAGTAAACTTTGCCCTGGTCTCGCCCTTTGGGCATCCGTAGCGACCGGAGGATTGCAGTGGCAGCCAACGACCGGGCAGCAGCTCCCGGCAAGTCCGGCGGGAGTTCCGCTGCCGATGCCCTGATGCGCGCTTCGCTCAGTGCGGTAGCTCCGGGCACCGGCCTGCGGGACGGACTCGAACGCATTCTGCGGGGTAATACGGGCGGGTTGCTCGTCCTCGGCATGGACAAGACCGTCGAGTCGCTCTGTACGGGCGGCTTCGTCCTCGACGTCGAGTTCACCGCGACCCGGCTGCGCGAACTGTGCAAGCTCGACGGCGCGCTGATCCTCGACAAGGACCTGACGAAGATCCTGCGGGCCGGCGTGCAGCTGGTCCCCGACTCCAACATCCCGACCGAGGAGACCGGCACCCGGCACCGCACCGCGGACCGGGTGAGCAAGCAGGTCAACTTCCCGGTCGTCTCGGTCAGCCAGTCGATGCGGCTGATCGCGCTGTACGTCGACGGGCAGCGCCGGGTCCTGGAGGACTCCGCCGCGATCCTGTCGCGGGCGAACCAGGCGCTGGCCACCCTGGAGCGGTACAAGCTGCGCCTGGACGAGGTGGCGGGCACGCTCTCCGCGCTGGAGATCGAGGACCTGGTCACGGTCCGGGACGTCAGCGCGGTATCGCAGCGGCTGGAGATGGTCCGCCGGATCGCCACCGAGATCGCCGAGTACGTGGTCGAGCTGGGCACCGACGGCCGGCTGCTCTCCCTGCAGCTGGACGAGCTGATCGCGGGCGTCGAGCCGGAGCGCGAACTGGTCGTCAAGGACTACGTGCCGGAGCCGACCGCGAAGCGGAACCGGACGGTGCCGGAGGCGCTCGTCGAACTGGACGCGCTGCCCCACGCGGAGCTGCTCGAACTCACCACCGTGGCCCGCGCCCTGGGTTACACCGGCTCCCCCGAGACCCTGGACTCCGCGGTCTCGCCGCGCGGCTACCGACTGCTGGCGAAGGTGCCGCGGCTGCCGAACACGGTCATCGACCGGCTCGTCGAGCACTTCGGCGGGCTGCAGAAGCTGCTGGCCGCGAGCGTCGACGATCTGCAGACGGTGGACGGGGTCGGGGAGGCGCGCGCCCGGTCGGTGCGGGAGGGCCTGTCCAGGCTGGCGGAGTCGTCGATCCTGGAGCGTTACGTCTAGTCCGGGGTTCGTGCTGTGCCGAGGGGGGTCGGGGCCGATGCCCCGACCCCCCTCGCACGTTCCTGACGCGTCCTGAAGGGTGGTGCGAAAGCCCCGTCTGGCCCGCGACGCCCGGCACGCACGCCTGCCGCGTTGTCCGGCCCGTCCAAGTACGTCCGGTACGAGGACGACCCTCCGCCCTGCAGTCCCACGCACCAGACGCCGCGGACCCCGTCCTCACGGGCGAACGGCGCTACTTTCGCAACACCTTCAGTCGGCCTTCAGGACAAAGGACGCCTGCTTCGGGGTGAAGCCCGGAAGCCTCGCTTCCACGAGGTAGGTCGTTCCCACGGCCGCAGGCTGGTCCTTGGGGGTGGCGCACGCCGGGGAGCTCGTCCGGCGGTCCCATTCGATCGTGTAGGTCGTCGCGCTGTGCGCCGGAACCTGCATCAGGTAGGCGCCGCGGGCGGCCGGGCAGTCGTCGGTGGACCACACGTGCTTGTTGCCGGTGGTGGCGGTGATGGAGACGACGGCCGCCGTCGAACCGAAGTTCAGCTTGCAGGCCGTGGCGGCGGAGTTGGCCGCGGTCAGCTCGAACTTCGGCTTCTCGCCCGGCGCGTAGGCGTTCTGCGTGCTGCGCAGCGTCAACTGGACGTCGGAGACGGCGCAGTCGGCCAGGGTCGAGCCCGCCGGGAGCTGGCCGCCCGAGCCGCCGGCCGCCGCTCCGCCGGACGTGGTACCGGCCGAGGAGCCGGTCGTCGTGCCGTTCGAACCGCCCCCGGACGCACCGGCGTCGGTGCCGGACGAGGGCGATCCGGAGGTGCCGCCGGACGACGTGTCGCCCGAGGAGCCGCCGCCGCTGGTGTCGCGTCCGCCCGGCCGTCCGGGGATGTGCGAGCCGCTGGGGGTGGGGCCGGGCGTGATGGAGGTCGCCGGGGTGTGCCCGTCGGGTCCCTTCGCGCCGTTGCCGCCGCCGGAACCGCCCGAGTCGAAGGCCCACACCGCCAATACGGCGAGCAGAGCGACCATGCAGAGCACAACAGCCCGCCGTCGCCAGTAGATGGACGACGGAAGAGGTCCGATCGGATTGCGCACAGAGCCCACACGCGAACTCTAGGGGAGATCCACCGCGCACCGTCGCAACACCCGCCGGACTGGGCGTGGTCTTTCCCGATCATCACGTTTTCCCGCCGGGGCGGTCACTGTCAGTGGCATGTGCGAGGATCGACGACGCTATGAGCACAGACACCCGCGCCACCGCACACTCCGATCTGCACGCCCCGGTCATCGACTGGTTCGACGAGCACGCCCGGGACCTTCCGTGGCGCCGCCCGGAGGCCGGAGCGTGGGGGGTGATGGTCAGCGAGTTCATGCTGCAGCAGACCCCGGTCAGCCGTGTGCTGCCGGTGTACGAGCAGTGGCTGGCGCGCTGGCCGCGCCCCGCCGACCTCGCGACGGAGTCGGCGGGCGAGGCCGTGCGGGCCTGGGGCCGGCTCGGCTACCCGCGCCGCGCGCTGCGGCTGCACGCGGCGGCGACCGCGATAGCGCTCGGCCACGGCGGTGAAGTCCCGCGCGACCACGCCAAGTTGCTGGCGTTGCCCGGGGTCGGCGAGTACACCGCGGCGGCCATCGCCTCGTTCGCGTACGGCCAGCGGCACTCCGTGCTGGACACCAACGTCCGCCGGGTCTTCGCCCGGGCCGTCACCGGCGTCCAGTACCCGCCGACGGCGACCACCGCCGCCGAGCGGCGCACCGCGCTGACCCTGCTGCCCGCCGACCAGGCGACGGCGGCCCGCTGGGCGGCGGCCACGATGGAACTGGGCGCGCTGGTCTGCACCGCGCGCACACCCGACTGCGCCCGCTGCCCGATCGCGGCGAGCTGCGCCTGGCGGCTGGCCGGTTCCCCCGCGCACACGGGGCCGCCGCGCCGCGGCCAGACGTACGCGGGCACCGATCGCCAGGTGCGCGGAAAGCTGCTCGCCGTGCTGCGGGAGGCGGTCGAACCCGTGCCGCAGTCCGCGCTGGACGCGGTGTGGCACGAGCCGGTGCAGCGGGCCCGCGCGTTGGACGGCCTGGTGGAGGACGGTCTGGTCGAGCCGCTCGCCGACGGTGTCTACCGGTTGCCCGTTTAAACCCCTTCGGGACGTTGGTCCTGAGGCTGTTACATAACCGACGGCTTCCTGTGAGCCCCCTGTGCGCCCACGGTGGCAAAAGCCCAACATCCCCTCCGTAGCGTCGTCCTCGTCGGAACGGTTGGCACATCAGCGCAACAACCGGCAGGGCGGGACAGCACGGGACGGAGGGCGACCCATGGCGGCGAACGGCACGGTTCTGGAGTTCGAGGAGTACGTGAGGACGCGGCAGGACGCACTGCTGCGCAGCGCACGGCGGCTCGTGCCCGACCCGATCGACGCCCAGGACCTCGTCCAGACCGCACTGGTGCGCACCTACCCCCGCTGGGACGGCATCGCGGACAAGTCGCTCGCGGACGCGTACATGCGCCGCGTCATGATCAACACGCGGACCGAGTGGTGGCGCAACCGCAAGCTCGACGAGATCCCCACCCAGGAGCTGCCGGACGCCAGCGTCGACGACGGCGCCGACCAGCGGGCCGACCGCGAGATGCTCCGCGACGCGCTGAAGGTCCTCGCCCCCAAGCAGCGCCAGGTCGTGATGTTGCGCCACTACGGCCAGCTGTCCACGGAGGAGACCGCCCGCGCCCTCGGGATGTCGACAGGTACGGTGAAGAGCACTCTGCACCGGGCGCTCGCCCGGTTGCGCCACGAGCTGGAGCACGGCCGTTACGGCTACTCACGGATGGAGGGCGTGTGCGCCGCCTAGCAGCGCTGATCGCGGTGGCAGTGGCCATGTGCCTGCTGACCGCGCTCGCAGGCTGCAGGACCGGCACCGGGGCACGCCGTGAGGGCCCCGCACCCCTCCAGACGCTGAAGGCGGAGCCCAGCCCCGTGCCGTCCATCGCCGGTGACCCGGCGGCGCTGGCGAAGCTGGTGAAGAGGGACACCCGGAACGTCAGCGCGGAGGTGCGCGACGATCTCGCGCCGTGCGCGGGCGACGAGTACCCGGTGGACACCTCGTCCGGCGATCTGACCAGCGGCGATGGACCCGATCTGATCGTGAACGTCGCCACCTGCGGCGATGGCATGGGGATCGCGAGCTATGTGTACCGGATGATCGACGGGCACTACCAGAACGTCTTCGCCGACGAGCAGCCGCCGGTCTACGGCAGCGCCGACAACGGCAGACTCGAGATCATCCGTCAGGTGTACAAAGGCGACGACCAGGTCTGCTGCCCCACCGGGCAGGAGGCCCTGACGTACGTCTGGAAGGACACCAGGTTCGTGCAGGTGGAGCGCACGTACACCGACTACGGGGACGCGCTCCCCTCACCTACGCCGGAAAAGAAGACGCATGGCTGAGACACACGTCCTGTTCGTCGAGGACGACGACGTCATCCGCGAGGCGACCACGCTCGCACTGGAGCGGGACGGCTTCAAGGTGACGGCGGTCGCCGACGGGCTCGCCGGACTCGAGGCGTTCCGCGCCGAGCAGCCCGATCTCGCGCTGCTCGACGTGATGGTGCCGGGGCTCGACGGCGTGAGCCTGTGCCGGCGGATCCGGGACGAGTCGACCGTGCCGGTGATCATGCTGTCCGCGCGCGCCGACTCCATCGACATCGTGCTCGGCCTCGAGGCCGGCGCCGACGACTACGTGACGAAGCCCTTCGACGGGGCGGTGCTGGTCGCCCGGATCCGGGCGGTCCTGCGCCGTTTCGGCCACGCCTCCTCCGGTGACGAACCGGCGGAGGCGGCCCTGCTGTCCTTCGGCGACATCGAGATCGACCCCGAGGGGCTGGAGGTGACCCGCGGCGGTGAGCGGCTCGCCCTGACCCCCACCGAGATGCGGCTGCTGCTGGAGTTCTCCGGGGCGCCCGGCGCCGTGCTCTCCCGTGACCGGCTGCTGGAGCGGGTCTGGGACTATGAGTGGGGTGGCGACACCCGGGTCGTGGACGTCCACGTCCAGCGGCTGCGTGTCAAGATCGGTCAGGACCGGATCGAGACGGTGCGCGGCTTCGGTTACAAACTCAGGGCCTGACACACCATGCCGTTGTTCCCCCGCTCCAGTCTGCGCTGGAAGCTCAGCGCCGCCATCGCCTGCGTATCGGTGCTCGTCGCCGTGGCGCTGAGCCTCGTGGTGCACAACGCCGCCCGCGTCAGCATGATCGACAACTCCCGTGACGTGCAGGACGAACGGGTGCAGTCCGCGCTGCGGATCTACGAGGTCACCGGCAAGAAGGTCTTCTCGGCCCAGCTCGACGACCCGGCCCTGCCCAAGCCGCTCAAGGAGTTCGCGGCCAGGGGCGAACGGGCGACGTACGTCCAGGACAGCGGCGGCGCGCCGATCGTGTGGGCCGAGACGCCCACCAACGACGGCCGCATCCTGTCGCTGCGCACCACCTTCAAGGACCGCTACTCCGTCCTCGTCGACCTCGACCAGGCCCTGATAGTCGGTTCCCTCGCGGTGGTCGTGGGCGGCACCGCGCTCGGCGTACTGATCGGCGGCCGGATGTCCCGGCGGCTGCGCAAGGCCGCCGTCGCCGCCCGCAAGGTGGCCGACGGCAACCCCGAGGTGCGGGTGCGCGCCGCGATCGGCGGCCGGGTACGCGACGAGACCGACGAGCTGGCGGCCGCCGTCGACGCCATGGCCGACGCGCTGCAGGACCGGCTGGAGGCCGAGCGGCGGGTCACCGCCGACATTGCCCACGAGCTGCGCACCCCGGTGACCGGGCTGGTCACCGCGGCCGAACTGCTGCCCCCGGGCCGCCCGGCCGAGCTGGTGCGGAACCGGGCCCAGGCCCTGCGCACCCTGGTCGAGGACGTGCTGGAGGTGGCGCGGCTGGACGGGGCGGCCGAGCAGGCCGACCTGCAGGAGGTCGCGCTCGGCGACTTCGTCCGCCGCCGGGTGCTGGCGTTCGATCCCGACGCCGAGGTGACCGTGATCGAGGACGCGGTGGTGCACACCGATCCGCGCCGGCTGGAGCGCATCCTCGGCAACCTGCTGGCCAACGCGGCACGGCACGGCAAGCCGCTGACCGAGGTGAGCATCAACGGGCCGTTCCTGCGGATCCGCGACCACGGTCCCGGCTTCCCCGACGACCTGCTGCGCGAGGGCCCCAGCCGCTTCCGTACCGGCAGCTCCGACCGGGCGGGCGGCGACCACGGCCTCGGCCTCACCATCGCCGCCGGCCAGGCCCGCGTGTTGCGCGCCCGGCTCACCTTCCGCAACGCCCCCGCCTCCGACGGCGGCGGCGCGGTCGCCCAGCTGCTGCTGCCCCGCTGAACCCCAGTACGCGGACGGCCCCCGGCGCGTTCGCCGGGGGCCGTCGTCATGCGTTCCGTGCGTACGTCAGATCGCGTCGACCGCGTGCAGCGGCGCCGCGTCCGCGGAGGCCGCGTCCTTGTCGCCGTCGGCGGGGGGCCTGCGGAGCGCCGCGCAGCGGGATCTCCTTGACGAACCAGGCCGCCACGAAGCCGATGACGCTGATCACCGCGCCCCACAGGAAGACGGTGTGGGTGCCGTTGGAGACCGCGTGCAGGTAGGCGTCGCGGATCTGCGCCGGCAGGTGCGCGATGCTGTTCGGGTCGAGCTGGGCCGAGCCCTGCGTCGCCTTGCTGCCGCCGGCGCCGCCGAGCTCCGTCATGGTGTCCTGCACGTGGTGCGTGAAGAGCGCGCCGAAGAGCGAGACACCGAACGAGCCGCCGATGGTGCGGAAGAGCGTCGCGGACGAGCTGCCGACGCCGATGTCCTTCATCTCGACGCTGTTCTGCGCGACGAGCATGGTGATCTGCATCAGGAAGCCCATGCCCGCGCCGAGTACGGCCATGAAGACGCCGGACCAGAAGCGGGTGGTGCCGGTGTCCATCGTGGACAGCAGGTAGAGCCCGACGGTGATCAGGCCGCCGCCGATGATCGGGAAGATCTTGTAGCGGCCGGTCTGGGTGGTGACCCGGCCGGCGATCAGCGAGACCACCATCATCGACAGCAGCATCGGCAGGAGCAGCAGGCCGGAGTTGGTGGCCGACGCGCCCTGGACGGTCTGCTGGTAGAGCGGCAGGAACGTCATCGCGCCGAACATCACGAAACCGACGAGGAAGCCGATCAGGGAGATCAGCGAGAAGTTGCGGTTACGGAAGATGTGCAACGGCATGACAGGCTCTTTGGCCTTGGTCTCGACCCAGACGAAGGCCGCGATCGCGACGACGCCGAGCACGAGCAGCCCGATGATCTGCGCCGAGGCCCACCCGTACTGGGTGCCGCCCCAGGTGGTGAGGAGCACCAGCGCGGTGATGCCGACCGTGAGCAGTCCGGCACCGAGGTAGTCGATGCGGGCCTGGACGCGCTTCTTCGGCAGGTGCAGGACGATGTAGATCATCCCGAGCGCCACCGCGCCGAGCGGCAGGTTGATGTAGAAGCTCCAGCGCCAGCCCCAGTTGTCGGTGATGGTGCCGCCGACGAGCGGACCGCCGATCATCGCGAGCGCCATGACGCCGGCCATCATGCCCTGGTACTTGCCACGTTCCCGCGGCGGTATGAGGTCACCGATGATCGCCATCACACCGACGATCAGACCGCCGGCGCCGAGGCCCTGGATCGCGCGGAACGCGATCAGCTGGTCCATCGACTGGGAGAGACCGGAGAGCGCCGAACCGGCCAGGAAGAGCACGATCGACGTCATGAAGATGCCCTTGCGACCGTACATGTCGCCGAGCTTTCCCCAGATGGGCGTCGAGGCGGCGGTCGCGAGCGTGTAGGCGGTGACCACCCAGGAGAGGTGGTTGAGGCCGCCGAGCTCCCCCACGATCGTCGGCATCGCGGTACCGATGATCATGTTGTCGAGCATCGCGAGCAACATCGCGATCATGAGCCCGAGCAGAACCACACGCACACTGCGCTGAGGAGCCGCTTCGGGTGGCGTTTCTGCGGTCTGGGACATGACCGGTGCCTCCCCTGGATGGGGCGGCTCGCTCGCGCTTTTGGTACTTACTTGCCGCCCGGCTAGTTTATTACGATACTGAAGGTAAGCCGTCACTAGCCGGTCGTCAAGTAAGTAGATTACGTTTGACGGAAGCCATACCGGAGCCACACCGGCCCCCGGCGAAACGGGCGTTCAACGCAGGAGAGCGGTAGTCATGGGCACTTCGCAGGCACGTCGCGGGGACACTCGCCACCGCATCCAGGACGTCGCGCTCGAACTCTTCGCCGAGCAGGGGTACGAGAAGACCTCGCTGCGTGAGATCGCCGAGCACCTGGACGTGACGAAGGCCGCGCTCTACTACCACTTCAAGACCAAGGAAGACATCCTCACCAGCATCGTCGAGGACATCGGCCGCCCGGTGGACGAGCTGATCACCTGGGCCGAGGCGCAGCCGCGCACCCTGGAGAACAAGCAGGAGATGCTGCGCCGCTACAGCGCCGCCCTGTGGGGCGCCTCGGCGCTCTTCCGGTTCATCCAGGAGAACCAGGCCACGGTGCGCGAGCTGAGCATCGGCGAGCAGTTCAAGAGCAAGATGCTCGCCCTGAACGGCCTGCTCAAGGAGCCGGAGTTCTCGATGGCGAGCCAGGTCCGCTGCATCACCGCGCTCTTCGCGATGCACGCCGGGATGTTCGCGGTGCAGAACATCGAGGGCGACCCCGAGGACAAGCGCGAAGCCATCCTCGAGGTCGCCCTCGATCTCATCGCCCAGGCCCACCAGGGCCTGGAGTAAGCAGTGTGTTGACGCGGGTCACATGTTGACGCCGTGCTGGTGCAGGAACGCCAGCGGCTCCTCGCCCGAGCCGTAGACCGGGGTGGTGCGGGCCTCGAAGTGCAGGTGCGGGCCGGTCGAGTTCCCGGTGCTGCCGGAGCGGCCGATCTCCTGGCTGGTGCTCACGGTCTGGCCGACCGAGACCTCGATCTTCGACAGGTGGCCGTACTGCGTGTACGTGCCGCTCGCGTGCTTGATCACGATGTTGTTGCCGTAGGCGCCGCCCCAGCCGGCGTCGACCACGGTGCCGCCGTGCACGGCCTTGACCTGCGTGCCGGTCGGGACCACGAAGTCCTGGCCGGAGTGCTTGTGCGACCAGTGCGCACCGGCCTGCGCGAAGGCCGCGCCGATCGTGTAGTTGTCCACGGGCTTCACCCAGGCGTTCACGCGCGCCTTGCGGTCGGCGGCGGACTTCACGGCCGCGCGCTTCTTGGCGTCGGCCTTCGCGGCGGCGGCCCGCTTCTGGACCTCCGCCTGCGTCTTCTGCCCGGCGGCCTGGGTCTTCATCGCGTCCGCGATGCTCCCCGCGGACGAGGCTCCGAAGAGACCGGCGTCCTGCGAGTCGGCGGCCATGGCCGCCGTAGAGCCCAGCGCGAGTGCCACGCACACGCCGCCCGCCACCACGGCCGCACGGCCACGAAGGGCGGACTTCGAGGCGTGGTTCTTCGTCGAGTTCTTGAGCATGCGGGATTACCTCACTGAATGGGGGGTAGGAAGCCGAAGCGACCGTGGGCCGCTCTGGCCATTCAGTGGTAACCCGCCCCGCAGTGCCCGCACAAGGCGCCTTTCTACTAACGGCGGCCGTAGCGAATGGGTCGGCGGAACACCTGTCGCTGCGGTAAGTGACGGCCGAATCGCGGTACCAAATCGCCCATCACTGCCGAAACCACAGCGTTTTCGGTGTCGCCCCTGTGATCCAGGCCACGGAATTCACGGCCCTCGTTATCCCGTGGAAGCGACAACTATTCCGGCTAGTATTGGCGAAATGGCGCGTGTGCCAAGTCACCGGACCATAAGATCCACTGCCTTTCCGGCGGGACCTCGGAGTAATTGCCGCGGGCCGAAAGTCCTGTGGCCCCCGTCACGCAATTCACCGAAAACCATGGCGACGGGCACCCGCGCTGCCCTAGCGTGACCTCACCGGACGAGGGCGGACGAGGGCGGGGGCTGCACGCGATGGCGGACGACGAGTACCTGAGCGACATCGAGCTGGCGGACGCGGTCGAGGCGGTCCGCGAGGGCCTGGCCACCGCTGCCGCGCGCGGCAGCGGGAAGGCCGTCCGCTTCGAGGTCGGTGACATCCACATGGAGTTCACGGTGGAGATCCGCCGCGACGTGACCGGCAAGGCCGGCGTGAAGGCCTGGGTCGTGGACGCCGGAGTGGAAGGCACCCGCACGCGGGGCCGCACCCACACGGTCTCCTTCACCCTCAAGCCACGGAACGCCACGACCGGCGGTCACCTGGACGTCCACCTGAACGACGAGGGCGACAGCAGCCACTTCACGGACGCGGGTAGCTGACGGCGATGGCCCCTTTGAGCTCGTAACACGATCTTCTTGAACGGCCCTGGTTGGCGTGACCGTTGTGACGGTCTGATCGTTCGGGCGGGTGGGACGACTCGGCCGTGGATCGTGGACGACGACTTGTGGGCGCTGGTCGAGCCATCGCTGCCGCCTTGGCCCGAGCGGTCTCCGGGGCCGAAGCCGGTGGCGGACCGGCTGTGTGTGCAGGGCATTCTGTATGTCCTGCACCATGATCCTTTTGCGAGCTCCAGGAGCCCGAAGGCCGAGGCGGCTCAGGTCAGCTGCTTCCCCCGGTGAGACGATTTCGTCGCCCGGGTCGACTCAGCCCCCATGAGGGCTGGGCCGAGTCCCTTCTTGCCGAGCCGCCGGCTGCCCCAAGGTCTCCGCAGATCCATTGGCGACGGAGTCGTTCCCGCCTATCGCGGCCCCGACGGTTCGGCCGGTCGATTCGGCAGAGCCTTGGCATTCTTGGCGGCGGCTGCCGCGACGGTTGCCAGGTCTTCGCCCGAGAAACCGGCGCGACTCAGCACCGCCAGAGATTTATTGGTCGCCAGCGTGCACAACGCCAGCTCTGCCGCCTCCTGCTCACCGGCCCCCGCCGCCAGCAACGCCTGCTCCAGCCTCGCCCGCAACCCGTCAATCATGGCGCGGACCATCGCCTGGCCCTCCGCGTCAAGCGCCGGGAACTGCGTTACCGACACCGTGAGCAGGCAGCCATCCGGGACCGTCGGGTCGGCGATACGGTTCAGGGCGACCTGCAGGAAGGCGGCCACCACGGCCCTCGGGCTCGGGTGGGGGCCGGACAGTGCCCGCTCGTACAGCGGGTGGTAGGTCTGCGCGTACCGTTGGAGGCTTTTACGGAAGAGGGCGCTCTTGTCGCCGAAGGTGCCGTAGAGCGAGCCCCGGCCCAGGCCCGTGCCCTCGGTCAGGCGATCGATCGAGGCCTCCGAATATCCCCAGCGCCAGAAGACGTGCATCGCGCGTCGTAGCGCCTCGTCCACGTCGAATTGCTTACGGCCTGCCATGGTCCGTCACTCTACACATCTTGTACCGATCGTTCAAAGATGGGTAGGGTCGCCGTCATGACAACCTTGAGTTCGCTGCGACTGCCCGACGGGTTCACCGACGTCTTCACCAGCCGGCTCGTGGAGGCGAACGGGCTGCGGCTGCACGCGGTCACCGGTGGGGACGGCCCGGCGCTGCTGCTGGTCGGCGGATGGCCCCAGACCTGGTACGCCTGGCGGGAGGGGATGCTCGCGCTCGCCCGCCGGCACACCGTGGTCGCCGTCGACTCGCGCGGGGCCGGGCTCTCCGACAAGCCCGACGACGGGTACGACGCCGGCACGCTGGCCGCCGACCTGGTCGCGTTGATGGCCGCCCTCGGGCACGACCGGTTCGACGTGGTCGGCCACGACATCGGTACGTGGACCTCATACGCCCTCGCCGCCGATCACCCCGAGCGGGTGGGCCGGCTCGCCATCCTCGAAGCAGTGATCCCCGGTCTCACACCGTCCCCGCCGCTCTTCGGCCCGGACGCGGTCAACCTGAAGCTCTGGCAGTTCGGCTTCAACCGGCTCACCGACCTCAACGAGGAACTGGTCCGGGGACGGGAGCGGCTCTTCTTCGGCTGGCAGTTCGCCTCCAAGGCCGCCACCCCGGCCGCGATCCCCGCGTACGCCGTGGACGTCTACGTCGACGCGATCACCGCGGATCCTCGCGCGCTGCGGGCGAGCTTCGCGTACTACCGGGCGCTGGACGAGACGATCGCGCAGAACGAGCAGCGCAGCAAGACCCGGCTGACGCTGCCGGTGCTCGCCCTCGGCGGCGCGCTGTGGGGCGGCGGGAATGCCGCCCAGACGATGCGGCTGGCGGCCGACGACGTCACGGGGGTCGTCCTCGACGACTGCGGCCATTACCCGGCCGAGGAGCAGCCGGCACGGTTTGTCGAGGTTTTGGAGGACTTCCTCGCGGCCAACCGGTAGCAGGCACACCACACGGCTGAACTCCACGACACCTTCGCCTCCCTGGCACGCAGCCTCATCTGCTGACGGCGCCTCAAGAAGGCCCACCCACGATCGTGGTACGAGCTCTTTGGTGCAGCGTGACGCGGCCGGCCGATCACCCCCATAACGCGATGACTGCGGACCTTCCTCGCTCCTCGTAGAAGGTGATGTTGCAGACGTAGACGGCTTGCTGCCGGGGAACGGCAGGGAAAGAGAAGAAGCCCCGGCCGCTCAGGATGTCGAACTCCCGAAGTCCGCCTTCCCGGCCCTCCGGCCGCCCCACCTTCATCGCGTCGCGGCCCAAGGCAGCAAGTTCTGCGGCGAGGCGCTCGACCTCGGCGATCACGCCAGACGGAAGCCCGTGAGATACGTACTCCTACTGGGGTTCCAGTCCCAGCCCCCATCAGTCACAGACCCGCTTCCGCTTCCGCCGCCTCACGAATGGCCTGGATCTCCGCGATCGCCGCGGTCGGGTCGTGCAAGCCCTCGTTCACGACCCGTTCCAGCTCCCGCAACCGGGCGGCACGTTCCGGGATGCGTTCGATGGCGACGAACACCGCCCATGAGTGAACGAAGGCCCGCAATGGGGCCAGGCTGCTGGTCCGCTGCGCATTGCTGGTGGCTTCGAACACGTGCTGGGTCAGAGCGGGCACCCTGCTCGGAGCGATCTTCGCGACGGCCGCCCGCAGGGCGTCGGGTACCAGTTCCGGCATGGCGACCAACGGTCCGTACGGGCCGGTGGGCTGCTCGGAGGGCGCGGCAGCCACGAATTTCAAGGTGACGATCCCCGAGGGAGTGGATGTCCTGCAGCCGGCCCCTCGCCGTCAGTACGTATGCCACGCTGCCGCCGGAGGCGCGGGCGCTGATGCCGAGCGAGGAGGATCTCGCCCGGGTGGCTCAGGACGTCCTGGACGCGGACGCGGGCATCAGTAGGCCCTGAGAGACGCCAAAGGGGCGGGCCCGGAACCTTGGAAGGTTTCCGGGCCCGCCCCCTGTCACTGCGGGCCGAGCGGCAGGCGCTTACGCGTCCTTGGAGAGGTTCGGGGCGCCGCCCGAACCCGCGGCCTCGATCGGCGGGGCGTCCGCGACCGTGACCTTGTCCTCACCGCGGAAGGTGAACTTCTTCTCCTCACCCTCGCCCTCGGTGTCGACGACCACGATGTGACCGGGGCGCAGCTCACCGAAGAGGATCTTCTCGGAGAGGATGTCCTCGACCTCCCGCTGGATCGTCCGGCGCAGCGGCCGGGCGCCCAGGACGGGGTCGTAGCCCTTCTTGCCGAGCAGCTTCTTGGCCTCGACGCTGAGCTCCAGGCCCATGTCGCGGTCCTTGAGGCGCTCGTCCACCTTGGCGACCATGAGGTCGACGATCTGCATGATGTCTTCCTCCGTCAGCTGGTGGAAGACCACGACGTCGTCGACACGGTTGAGGAACTCGGGACGGAAGTGCTGCTTGAGCTCCTCGCCGACCTTCGCCTTCATCCGCTCGTACCCGGTCTTGGCGTCACCCGTGGCCGCGAAGCCGAGGTTGAAGCCCTTGGAGATGTCCCGGGTGCCGAGGTTGGTCGTCATGATGATGACCGTGTTCTTGAAGTCCACGACCCGGCCCTGGGAGTCGGTCAGCCGACCGTCCTCCAGGATCTGCAACAGGGAGTTGAAGATGTCGGGGTGGGCCTTCTCGACCTCGTCGAAGAGGACGACCGAGAACGGCTTGCGGCGCACCTTCTCGGTGAGCTGCCCGCCCTCTTCGTAGCCGACGTAGCCGGGAGGCGAGCCGAAGAGCCGCGAGACGGTGTGCTTCTCGCTGAACTCCGACATGTCGAGCTGGATGAGCGCGTCCTCGTCGCCGAAGAGGAACTCGGCGAGCGTCTTCGACAGCTCGGTCTTACCGACGCCGGACGGGCCGGCGAAGATGAACGAGCCACCGGGACGCTTCGGGTCCTTGAGGCCGGCGCGGGTGCGTCGGATGGCCTGGGAGAGCGCCTTGATGGCGTCCTTCTGGCCGATGACGCGCTTGTGGAGCTCGTCCTCCATGCGCAGCAGGCGCGAGGACTCCTCCTCGGTGAGCTTGAAGACCGGGATGCCGGTGGCCGTGGCCAGGACCTCCGCGATCAGCTCCTCGTCCACCTCGGCGACGACGTCCATGTCGCCGGCCTTCCACTCCTTCTCGCGCTTGCCCTTGGCGGCGAGGAGCTGCTTCTCCTTGTCGCGGAGCGAGGCGGCCTTCTCGAAGTCCTGCGAGTCGATCGCGGACTCCTTCTCACGGCGCACGTCGGCGATCTTCTCGTCGAACTCGCGGAGGTCCGGCGGTGCGGTCATCCGGCGAATGCGCATCCGGGAGCCGGCCTCGTCGATCAGGTCGATCGCCTTGTCCGGGAGGAAGCGGTCCGAGATGTAGCGGTCGGCCAGGGTGGCGGCGGCGACCAGGGCGGCGTCGGTGATCGACACACGGTGGTGTGCCTCGTACCGGTCGCGCAGACCCTTGAGGATCTCGATGGTGTGGGGCAGCGACGGCTCGGCGACCTGGATGGGCTGGAAGCGGCGCTCGAGAGCGGCGTCCTTCTCCAGGTGCTTGCGGTACTCGTCGAGCGTCGTGGCACCGATGGTCTGCAGCTCGCCTCGCGCCAGCATCGGCTTGAGGATCGAGGCGGCGTCGATCGCGCCCTCGGCGGCACCCGCACCCACCAGGGTGTGGAGCTCGTCGATGAACAGGATGATGTCGCCGCGGGTGCGGATCTCCTTGAGGACCTTCTTCAGGCGCTCCTCGAAGTCACCGCGGTACCGGGAACCGGCGACGAGGGCGCCGAGGTCCAGGGTGTAGAGCTGCTTGTCCTTGAGCGTCTCGGGAACCTCTCCCTTGACGATCGCCTGGGCGAGGCCCTCGACGACGGCGGTCTTGCCGACGCCGGGCTCGCCGATGAGGACGGGGTTGTTCTTGGTGCGGCGGGACAGCACCTGCATGACCCGCTCGATCTCCTTCTCGCGCCCGATGACCGGGTCGAGCTTGGTCTCACGAGCGGCCTGCGTCAGGTTGCGGCCGAACTGGTCGAGGACCAGCGAGGTCGAGGGGGTGCCCTCGGCCGGGCCGCCGGCGCCCGCCGACTCCTTGCCGCCGCCCGAGTAGCCGGACAGCAGCTGGATGACCTGCTGCCGGACCCGGTTCAGGTCGGCGCCGAGCTTCACGAGGACCTGGGCGGCGACGCCCTCGCCCTCGCGGATGAGGCCGAGCAGGATGTGCTCGGTCCCGATGTAGTTGTGTCCGAGCTGAAGGGCCTCGCGGAGCGACAGCTCCAGGACCTTCTTGGCACGGGGGGTGAAGGGGATGTGCCCGGACGGGGCCTGCTGGCCCTGACCGATGATCTCCTCCACCTGCTGGCGGACCGCCTCGAGCGAAATCCCGAGGCTCTCCAGGGCCTTAGCGGCGACACCCTCACCCTCATGGATCAGGCCCAGGAGGATGTGCTCGGTGCCGATGTAGTTGTGGTTGAGCATCCGGGCTTCTTCCTGAGCCAGGACGACAACCCGCCGCGCGCGGTCGGTGAACCTCTCGAACATCGTTAATCGCTCCTCAGAGCGGTCGGGCAGTTAGGGGGCGGTCCCCTCCCTGTCCTTCCGCATGCTAGTCCCGACAGCGGGGCAGCTCACTTCAACCGTAGACACCCACCTGGGCCCTTTAGTCCCACGCAGCCGACAACAGCTCCAACCTGATGGTGCGAGACGATGTTCCCGCAGGCCAGGTGAATAGACCTTTATCGAGTACGCCGATGGCGAACGCGCGCCTGTCCACCGCGGCCGTCGCCCCGTCCCACTAGGTCTTTCTTACCCGCCGACACCGACATTCCATGCGGCGCGCGGACATCGGGTGCGCTACGGGCGAACAACCTTGCGCTCATCGGCCCCGCATCGATCACCCGCGACGGGTACGGAGTGTGTCCGAACCGCCACCGCTCGTAACCCCCGCGCTCGTGGGGAGTTGCATAGGGCATGGGCTGGTACGAGCACGAGCTGGGTTGGCCGATCGCCGGTACGACGCCTCCGCACCTGGTCACCGGTGCGCGCTTCGACGCGCTGCGCGTTCCCGCCAAAGTGGGCTTCGCCGCGCTGACACGCTTCCCGCGGCCGGGTGAGCTGGGCCCCGTCGCGCTGGACGGACGGCAGGTCCTGCTGCTGGTGGCGGCGGGTACGGCGGAAGAGCTGCCGGGGCTGCTGGAATGGCTGGAATGGGGCGGGATCCCGCTCGATCTGACCGCCCTGGGCGGGGGTGATCTGATGCGGGCGCCGGCCCACCCCGAATGGGGACGCCGGGAGGCCGCCTACGACCGGACGGCTCCGGTCTGGCTGCGGCCTCCCCAACCGGGCTGCGAGGTGGAACCCACGTTGCCCGCGATGTGTTTCACGGGCCGTGCCGCCGGTACCGATGGCGCGGGGGAGCCCATCGGCCTGGTGGCGCTGGTCTCCGCTCTCGCGACGGCCTGCCACCGGCTCCGGCTGCTGGAGAATCAGCCGTGTTCCTTCTCGTACGCCTCGCGAATGGACGCGGGAACGCGGCCGCGGTCATTGACCTCATAGCCCTTGTCCTTGGCCCACGCGCGAATCTTCGCGGTGTCCTGGCTCGCAGAACCGCCGCGCACGACCTTGGTTCCGCGGCCGCGGCCGACCCGTCCACCGGTCCTGCGACCGCTGTCCAGGTACGGGGTGAGCAGCCCGCGAAGCTTGTCCGCATTGGCAGTGGTGAGGTCGATCTCGTACGTCACTCCATCGAGTGCGAACGTGACGGTCTCATCCGCCTCGCCGCCGTCGAGGTCGTCAACAAGAAGGACCTGAACCTTCTGTGCCACCGGCTTCCCTTTCATCGAAAACGGATTAACGGTAAAAGCAAAGCGCCTTTTAGGGAAAAACACAAACCCCTTGCGCGATGCGGTACAGGAACCCGGTGCGCGTACCGGACATACCGGGACCCTCAGAGTTGCAGCAGCATGCGGCTGTTGCCCAAGGTGTTCGGTTTCACCCGCTCCAGGTCGAGGAACTCGGCCACTCCCTCGTCATTGGAACGCAGCAGCTCGCCGAAGACATCACCGTCCACCGGCGTCTCGCCGATCTGGACGAAGCCGTGCTTCGCGAAGAAGTCGACTTCGAAGGTGAGACAGAAAATCCTGCGGACTCCGAGCCAACGCGCGGTCTGCAAGAGCTTGGCCAGTACCTGATGTCCTACGCCCTTCCCGCGCTGACCGGGATGAACCGCCAGCGTGCGGACCTCGGCGAGGTCCTCCCACATCACGTGAAGTGCGCCGCAGGCCACGACGGCGGCGTCCTCGTCGCGTTCGGCCACCCAGAACTCCTGGATGTCCTCATAAAGAGTCACCGTGGGCTTGTCCAGCAGGATGCGGTCGCGGACATATGAGTCCAGCAGACCACGGACAGCCGACACATCACTGGTCCTGGCCCGGCGGATGGTGACGTCATTTGATACGAAGGGCATGGCCGGACGCTATCGTTCGTCGGGCTCGGGAGCGGCAGAGGGGTCCACCGAGCGGACCACGCGCATTGCGTCCCTGAGTGCTTCCCGCTGTTCCGGCGACATCATGCCGAAGAAGTGCACGAGGGCGGCGGCCGGGTTGTCGCTCGCCGCCCATGCTTCGTTCATCAGTGCGGCCGAGTAAGCGGCTCTCGTAGAAACCGCTTCATAGCGATAGGCGCGGCCTTCCGCCTCACGGCGCAGCCAGCCCTTCTGATGCAGGTTGTCCATTACGGTCATGACCGTCGTGTACGCGATGGAACGGTCCTGCTGCAGGTCTTCGAGCACTTCGCGAACGGTGACCGGGCGATTCCACTGCCACACCCTGGTCATCACTGCGTCTTCGAGGTCTCCCAATGGACGGGGCACTCTCGAATACTAGTGACATTTGCCGGAAATGCCGCTTATTTAGCGCACCTCGTCGGTTCCGGCCTGCCGGACGGCCTCGGCGTTGGCGAACGCGGCGTCGACCGCCGCGTCCTCCTTGGCCTTGTTGGCCCCGCCCTGGTTCCTGATGATCGTCACGACGAGGCCGATGAAGAAGACCGCCATCACGAACGGCGGCACGAGCGCGGATACGTAGTCCATGCCGTCCAGCGTAGTCAGGCCGTGCGGTGTTCCTCGTCCGGGGGCGGCGTGCCGCGGTGTCCCGGCGGGAACACCTCGGCGGGCGTGGGCACCCGGCGGCCGGGATCGGGGGCCGCGGGGCCCCTGGCCGGCGCGGGGGCCGGAGCGGGCACCTGGGAGGGCCGTGCGGGCTTCGCGGGCTTGTCGGCGGAACCGCCCGGCGTGTCCGCCCCCAGCGGCACGGAGCCGACCAGGACGGCCGGCGCGGGCGATTCCCTGCGGCCGCCGGGCAGCGAGAGCAGGTGTCCGCGGTCGGCGATCGTGGAGCGTCGGCGCGACGTGGGCATGTGGGCCTCCAGGCGGGCTCGTAGATCGTTTTCGGCCAGGTCCTCGCAGCGCCGCAGCAGCACGGTGCGGCGGCGGTGCTCGACCGCGCCGCAGGGGTGGCCGCGCAGCCGCCGCAGCGCGGCGAGGTCGTCGGGGCCCGGCAGGTAGCCGGTGTCGAGGGCGTCCCGCAGCCGCGCGAGGTAGCCCGCGGCGCCGCCCGGGAGTGCCTCCCGGTAGCGGGCCAGTTCGGCGAGGAGGAACGTCCGGAGCCGTCCGCCCTCGTTGACCGCTTCGTCCAGGGCCTCGGCGAGCCGGAGGTACTCCTGGAGGTCGTCGGGGACGGGTGTCGTGGTGGCGGGTCGGAGGGCCGCTGCGAGGGCGCGCCGGAACACACGCAGTTCGTCCGCGCTGAACGCCATGCCGCCCCGGGAGCCGTGTGGCGTGGGCATGCGACGACTTTAAGTGCTAAACGGACAAAATTCCCGTAACGACATGGCGGGATTCAGGCCGGGATCCGACACTGAATCCGGTACGGGACCCGGCGGGGGATCCAGCCCTCCGTACTGACCGAACTGGATCCCGGTACCGGCGTGTCGCGGGTCGGCTCGGCGACGGCGTGCCGCAGCACTAGGCCGTGTCTGACACATCCCGCCTGGCCCGGGACGCCTGGCACGCGCGCTCTCCCCCAGCTACCGCTGGGAGGGCCCCAGTTGTCGGGCCCGCCCCGGTACGTCCAGTACAGGGGCGACCCTCCGCCGTGCGATCGCACGCACCAGACGCCCCGGGCCCCGCCCTCCGGGCGGACGCCGGTATGTGTCAGACACGACCTAGCTCGTCGAGACGTTCCGCTCGTAGACCAGGCGCAGCCCGATGAGGGTCAGCCACGGCTCGTGCACGTCGATGATGGACGCCTCGCCGAGGACGAGCGGGGCGAGGCCGCCGGTGGCGATCACCGTGACGTCGTCCGGGTCGTCGGCGAGTTCGCGGGCCATGCGCTCCGCGACCCCGTCGACCTGCCCGGCGAAGCCGTACAGGATGCCGGACTGCATCGCCTCGATGGTGTTCTTGCCGATGACGCTGCGCGGGCGGGCCAGCTCGATCTTGCGCAGCTGCGCGCCGCGCACCCCGAGGGCGTCCACCGAGATCTCGATGCCGGGGGCGATGGCGCCCCCCATGTACTCACCGCGCACGGAGACCGCGTCGAAGGTCGTCGCCGTACCGAAGTCCACGACGATGCACGGGCCGTTGTACAGGTGCATGGCGGCGAGGGAGTTGACGATCCGGTCGGAACCGACCTCCTTCGGGTGGTCCACCAGGATCGGCACACCGGTCTTGATGCCCGGCTCGACCAGGACCGACGGGACGTCCCCGTAGTAGCGCCTGGTCACCTCCCGCAGCTCGTGCAGGACCGCCGGCACCGTCGAGCAGATCGCGATGCCGTCGATGCCGTCACCCAGCTCCATGCCGAGCAGCGGGTGCATGCCCATCAGGCCCTGCAGCAGGACCGCCCACTCGTCGGCGGTCCGGCGCGCGTCGGTGGAGATGCGCCAGTGCTCGACGATCTCCTCCGCGTCGAAGAGGCCCAGGACGGTGTGCGTGTTGCCGACGTCGATGGTGAGGAGCATGACGGGACTCAGGCCTCCGTGCGCAGGTCGAGCCCGATGTCCAGGATCGGCGAGGAGTGCGTGAGCGCGCCCACCGCCAGGTAGTCCACTCCGGTCTCGGCGTAGGCGCGGGCGGTGTCGAGGGAGAGCCGGCCCGAGGACTCCAGGACGGCGCGGCCCGCGACGTACGCGACTGCCTCGGCCGTCTGCTCCGGGGTGAAGTTGTCGAGCAGGATCAGGTCGGCGCCCGCCGCGAGGACCTCACGCACCTGGTCCATGGTGTCGACCTCGACCTCGATGGCCAGCTCGGGGAACTCGTCGCGGACCAGCTTGAAGGCCTGCGCGACACCGCCGGCCGCGATCACGTGGTTGTCCTTGACCAGCGCCGCGTCCGACAGCGACATCCGGTGGTTGACGCCGCCGCCGCAGCGGACCGCGTACTTCTCCAGGGCACGCAGCCCCGGCGTGGTCTTGCGGGTGTCGCGGACCTCGGCCTTGGTGCCCTCCAGCACGTCCGACCAGGCGCGGGTCGCGGTGGCGATGCCGGACAGCCGGCACAGCAGGTTGAGCGCGCTGCGCTCGCCCGTCAGCAGGTCGCGGGTGCGGGTGCGGACCGTCAGCAGCACCTGGCCGGGCTCGACGCGGTCGCCGTCCTCGACGTGCCGCTCGACCTCGAACTCGTCCGTGCAGACGACGGAGAGGACCGCCTCGGCGATCCGCAGGCCCGCGACGGTGCCGGCCTCGCGGGCGGTGAAGTCACCGGTGGCGAAGGCGTCCTCGGGGACGGTCGCGACGGTGGTGACGTCCACGCCCTGGTCGAGGTCCTCCTCGATCGCGATGTGCGCGATGTCCTCGACCTGCACGGGGTCGAGGCCCGCGTCGACCAGCAGCTGCGCCAGGTCGGCGTCCAGACCGCACTGCAGCGGGTCGTGCTCGTAGATCTCCTCGTCCCCGCCGCAGCCGCACGCGTCGCCGCAGCCGCCCGCCTCCTCGCCGGACTGGCTGGTGGGCAGGCCGAACTGCGGCAGCGGGAGGAGGACGGGCTGAGGGCGGTCCGGGGTACTCACGAGGGCTCCTTGAGGGCTGCGAGGGTCGTCCCCCGCGGGGTTTCTGCGGTCACCGGCGGGTTCACCGGCAGGCCGTCCGACGGTGCCGCATCGCTGCGCACCGGCGGGAAGTCCGCCGTGTCGGTGGTGTGCACGGCCAACGTGCCATGGGGCGTCAGGCGGACGATCAGGTGCCGGCGCCACCGGTCATCGTCCCGGTCCGGCCGGTCCTCGCGCCAGTGGCAGCCACGAGTCTCCTCCCGGCGGCGGGCCGCCGCGACCAGGACCCGGGCCACCAGGCTCAGATTGGACGCCTCCCACGTCTCGACGCAGGGCTCGGCGGTCTTGCCGTCGCGCTCCAGGTCGTCGACGGAAGCGGTGTGGATGCCTTCCAGCGCGGTGGCCGCGCCCGCCAGGCTGGCGGCGCTGCGCAGGACGCCCGCGCCCGCCGTCATGATCCGCTGGATCTCGAAGCGGGTCTCGGAGGCCAGCAGCGGGGTGCGGGCCGGTGCGGGGACGACGGGGACGCCCGGCGCGGTCGGGTCGGCGATGATGTCGGCCGCGATGCGCTCGGCGAAGACCAGGCCCTCCAGCAGCGAGTTGGAGGCGAGCCGATTGGCGCCGTGCACCCCCGTGCAGGCGACCTCACCGCACGCGTACAGGCCCGGCACGGTCGTCCGGCCCCGCAGGTCCGTCCGGACGCCGCCGGACGCGTAGTGGGCCGCGGGGGCGACCGGGATCGGCTCGGTGACCGGGTCGATGCCGTGCGAACGGCAGGCGGCGAGGATCGTCGGGAAGCGCTCGGCCCACATCGTGGCGCCGAAGTGCCGGGCGTCCAGGAACATGTGCTCGGCGCCGGTCTCCTGCATGCGCCGCGTGATGCCCTTGGCGACGATGTCGCGCGGCGCCAGCTCCGCCAGCTCGTGCTGACCGGTCATGAACCGGACGCCCTCGGCGTCGACCAGGTACGCGCCCTCGCCGCGGACCGCCTCGGACACCAGCGGCTGCTGGCCCTCGGCGTCCGGGCCCAGCCACAGCACGGTCGGGTGGAACTGCACGAACTCCAGGTCGCTGACCTCGGCGCCGGCCCGCAGCGCGAGCGCCACGCCGTCGCCGGTCGACACCGCCGGGTTCGTCGTCGCGGAGAACACCTGGCCCATGCCGCCGGTCGCGAGCACCACGGCCTTGGCGTGCACGGCGCCGACGCCGTCGCGCTGGCCCTCGCCCATCACGTGCAACGTGACGCCCGCGGTACGGCCGGCCTCGTCGGTGAGCAGGTCCAGGACGAGCGCGTTCTCCACGGTCTCGATGCCCGCGTCACGGACCGCGTCCACCAGCGCGCGGGAGATCTCCGCGCCCGTCGCGTCGCCGCCCGCGTGCGCGATCCGGCGGCGGTGGTGGCCGCCCTCGCGGGTCAGCAGGATCTCGCCGGTCTCGTTCGACGTGTCGAACCGGGCGCCGGTGGAGATGAGCCGGCGCACCGCGCCCGGGCCCTCGGTGACCAGCGCCCGCACGGCCGGCTCGTCACACAGCCCGACGCCGGCGACCAGGGTGTCGTCCAGGTGCTGCTCCGGGGTGTCCCCTTCGCCGAGCGCCGCGGCGATGCCGCCCTGCGCCCAGCGCGTGGAGCCGTTGTCCATCTGCGCCTTCGTCACGACGACGACCTTCGCGCCGGCGGCGGCGCAGCGCAGCGCGGTCGTCAGGCCGGCGACGCCGGATCCGACGACGATCACGTCGGCGGTGATCGCCCAGCCGGGGGCGGGGGCGGCCAGCCGTATGCCGGTTCCGTTCATCGCGTGGCTCCGAATTCCAGGGGGATGTTGTCGATCAGACGGGTCGTGCCGACCTTCGCGGCGACCGCGAGGATCGCCGGGCCTGTGTGGCCGGGCGGCGCCTCCGTGAAGTCCGCGGGGTCCACGAGGGCCAGGTAGTCGACGGCCGGGCCGCCGTCCCCCGCCTCCTCCAGCACCTTGCGCGCCGCCGCTCGTACGGCGTCGGGGCCCGCCTGGACCGCGTCCCGGCCGGCGAACAGCGCGTGGGACAGCGTGAGCGCCGCCGGGCGGTCGGCGGCCGAGAGGTACCGGTTGCGGCTGGACAGCGCCAGTCCGTCGCCCTCCCGGACGGTGGGAACGCCGACGATCTCCGCCGGGAAGTTCAGGTCCGTCGCCATCCGGCGGATCAGCGCGAGCTGCTGGGCATCCTTCTGCCCGAAGAACGCGACGTCGGGGGCGGTGAGGTGGAGCAGCTTCGCGACGACGGTGAGCATGCCGTCGAAGTGGCCGGGACGGGAGGCGCCCTCGTAGCGCTCCCCCATCGGTCCCGCCGTGATCCGCACCTGCGGCGCGCCGCCGGGGTAGACCTCGTCGACGGAGGGCGCGAGGACGATATCGGCGCCGGCCCCGTCCGCGATCTTCACATCGGCGTCCAGGGTGCGCGGATAGCGGTCCAGGTCCTCGCCGGGGCCGAACTGCAGCGGGTTGACGAAGACGGTGACGACCACCTCGCCGTCCGCCCCCACGTGCGCGCGGGCGGTGCGGATGAGCGTCGCGTGCCCCTCGTGCAGCGCGCCCATCGTCATCACCACGGCGCGCTTGCGGCCGGCCCGGGTGGCGGCTCGCAGCTCCGCGGCCGTCTCCAGCAGGTGCGTGGTCATCGGGGTCCCCCGTCCGCGAGGACTTCGAGCAGTGCCTCGGCGAGTTCCGGCTTGAGCATTCCGTTGGCGATCGCGCGATCCGCGGTGGCCCGCGCCATCGCCAGGTAGGAGGCGACGGCCTGCGGGGAGTGCTTGCGCAGCTCCGCCAGATGGGCGGTGACCGTGCCCGCGTCGCCGCGCGCGACCGGGCCGGTGAGGGCGCCGTCGCCGGCCCGCAGGGCGTTGTCGAGGGCCGCGCCGAGCAGCGGGCCGAGCATCCGGCCCGGCTCCGCGACACCGGCCGCGCTCAGCAGCTCCATGGCCTGGGCGACCAGCGTGACCAGGTGGTTCGCACCGATCGCGAGGCCCGCGTGGTACAGCGGGCGGGCCTCCTCGTCGATCCACTCGGGCTCGCCGCCCATCTCGATGACGAGCGCCTCGGCGGCCATCCGCAGCTGCCCGGGAGCGGTGACGCCGAAGGAGCAGCCGGCCAGCCGCTGCACGTCCACGGCGGTGCCGGTGAACGTCATCGCGGGGTGCAGGGCGAGCGGCAGGGCGCCGGCCCGCAGCGCCGGTTCGAGCACGCCCGTGCCGTAGCGGCCCGAGGTGTGCACGATCAACTGCCCCGGGCGTACGGCGCCGGTCTCGGCGAGACCGGCGACCAGGCCGGGCAGCGCGTCGTCGGGGACCGTCAACAGGACGAGGTCCGCGCGCGCGAGCACTTCCTCCGGCTCGACCAGCGGCACGTCGGGCAGCAGGGCCGCCGCGCGGCGGCGGGAGAGTTCCGACACCCCCGAGGCGGCGACCGGCCGGTGGCCCGCGAGCTTGAGGGCGGCGGCGAGCGCCGGTCCGACCCGGCCGGCGCCGACGACGCCGACGGTGAGGCGGGCGGGGCGCGCCTCCGCTTCTGAGGGCGTGGGGCCCGAGGTGTGCGATGCGTTCACGCTGCGCTGGCCTTCCCTTCCAGTCCTGAGCGGTACCGGAGTTCTCGTCAATGCTACGCGAATGCGCCCCGGCGTCCCTGGGGGTCCATGGGATGGACCCCCGGTGGTCGGCGAACCCCCTCGGCAGAAGCGGGGACCGTGGGGCAGGATCGGTGTCATGGGCTATCCGATCGACGACGAGAAGACCACGCGCCTGGCAGCTGTGCGGGCATGTGACCGGGTGCTGTCCAGCGGCAAGCGCCCGCTGATGCGTGAGCGGCTGGAGCGCCTGGTGGCCGAGGGCGCGGCCGCGCACGACCTGGACGTTCCGCCGGACATGTACGGCGACGGCATCGTCGCCGTGCTGGAGCAGCGGGTGGCGGAGCTGCTGGGCCTGGAGGCCGCGGCGTTCTTCCCCACCGGGACGATGGCGCAGCAGGTGGCCCTGCGGTGCTGGGCCGGCCGGACGGGCAACCCGGCGGTCGCCCTGCACCCGCTGGCCCACCCGGAGGTCCACGAGCGCGACGCCTTCTCGATGGTGAGCGGGCTGCGCCCGATCCATCCGACGACCGCGCCCCGGCTGCCGAGCGCGCAGGAGATCCGGGACTGCGACGAGCCGTTCGGCACGCTGATGCTGGAGCTGCCGCTGCGCGACGCGGGCTTCCAGCTGCCCACCTGGGAGGAGCTGACCGCGACGGTGGCGGCGGCGCGCGACCGGGATGCCGTCGTGCACTTCGACGGGGCCCGGCTGTGGGAGTGCGCGCCGCACTTCGGACGCTCCCTTGCCGAGATCTCGGGCCTCGCGGACAGCGTCTACGTGTCGTTCTACAAGTCGCTCGACGGCATCTCGGGCGCCGTGCTCGCCCGGCCCGGCCGACCTGATCGCGGAGGCCAAGGCCTGGCGGCACCGGTACGGCGGCCTGGCGTTCACGCAGTTCCCGACGGTGCTCGCGGCGCTGGCCGGACTGGACAACGAGCTGCCGCGACTGCCCTCGTACGTGGCACACGCGAAGGACGTCGTGGAGGGGCTGCGGGACGGGCTCGAGGGCGCGGTGCCGTTCTTCCGGATCAACCCGCCGGTGCCGTTCACCCACCAGTTCCAGGTGTGGCTGCCGTTTCCGGCCTCGGTGCTGGACGCGGCCGGGCTGCGCCAGGCGCTGGAGACGAAGTCCGTCGTGTTCGGCAAATGGTTCGACAGCGAGGTGCCGGGGATGTCGGTGACCGAGGTGACGGTGGCCGCGTCCGCGCTGGAGTGGACGGTGGACGACGTCGCGGCGGCGGTGCGCGCGTTCGTGGAGCTGCTGCCCCAGGACTGAGCGCACCGCCGGCGCCTACGGCGTCACTCCCCGGCGACGCGCAGCAGCAGCTTGCCGGTGGTGGCGCGGGTGTCCATGAGGCGGTGCGCCTCGGCCGCCTCCTCCAGCGGGAACTCGGCGGTGATCGGCAGCTCGACCTCGCCGCCGGCGACGAGCCGGAAGGACCTGTCGGCGATCGCGCGCAGCGTCTGCGGGTCGTTCTCGGCGAGGGTGAGGATCGAGAAGCCGGCCACCGACAGCCCGCGCGGGTACAGCTCGGGCTGGCCGACCTGCCAGGGGGCGCCGCCTCCGGCGTTGCCGAAGGAGACCAGCCGGCCGAAGAGCGCGAGGGAGTCGAGGCTGCGGCGGAGCGTGTCGCCGCCGACCGGGTCGAGCGCGAGATCCACCCCCCGGCCGCCGGTGGCCCGCTGAACCCCCGCGGCGAAGTCGTCCCCGACGAACACCTCGTCGTAGCCGTACTTGAGCGCCTCCTCGACCTTCTCCGGCCGCGACACGACGCCGTAGACGGCGCCCGCCCCGCCGAGCCGGGCGACCTGCCCGGCGACCGTGCCGACCCCGCCGGCCGCGCCCTGGACCAGCACGGTCTCGCCGGCACGCAGCCGGCCGATCTCGTGCACCAGGCCCTGGACGGTAGGCAGGACGGTCGGCAGGGTGGCGCCGACCCGCAGGGACACACCGCCGGGGAGCGCGAAGACGGTGGCGGCGGGGGCCGTGACGACCTCCGCGTAGCCGCTGTGCGGGGTCAGCGCGGCGATCTGCTGACCGACGGCCAGGCCCTCGACGCCCGCGCCGACGGCGCGGATCCGGCCGGACACCTCCAGGCCGGGGCGGAAGGGCAGGTCCGGTACGCGGTAACCGACGGAACGGGCCTGGGTGTCGGCGAAGTTCACGCCGGTGTAGGCCACGTCGATGGTCACCTCACCGGGACCGGGCTCCGGGACCGGAGCCTCGGTGATCCGCAGGACCTCGGGTCCGCCGAACTCCCCGAATTCGATTGCGCGCATGACGGCCACCCCTCGCAAGCTGTTCAATGAAAAGCGAACACTTGGAGTGTATGGTTTTCATCGAACACTCCGCAAGGGTGACAGGACGAGCAAGAGGACACCCGATGGGTCACAGGGCAGCACCCGAGCACACCCACCCGGACGACGTACCCGTCCTGACGGCCCTCGCCGCCCTCGCCGATCCCGTCCGCCTCCAGCTCGTGCGCGAACTCGCCGGAGCGGGCGACTGGGAGCGGTCCTGCGGCACCTTCGACGTGCCCGTCGGCAAGGCCGCGCTCAGCCACCACTTCGCGGTGCTGCGCGTGGCCGGGCTGATCGAGCAGCGCGACCAGGGACCCCGGCGCGTCAACCGGCTGCGCCGCGCCGAGTTCGACCAGCGCTTCCCGGGCCTGCTGGACCTGGTCCTGCGCGACGAGCACTGACCAGCGCTGACGAGCACTGACGGCGCCTCGCTGCGTCGGCGAGGACTATCGGCCGCCGCCGGAGCCGGCCCGCACCAGACCCGTCTCGTAGGCCAGCACCACCGCCTGGACGCGGTCGCGCAGGTCGAGCTTGGTGAGGATCCGGCCGACGTGCGTCTTCACCGTCGCCTCTGAGAGCACCAGCTTCCGCGCGATCTCACCGTTCGACAGCCCCTGGGCGACGAGCAGCAGCACCTCGCGCTCGCGCTCGGTCAGCCGGTTCACCGCGGTGTTGTCCGGCGCGCCCGAGCTGGGCAGCATCGGCGTGAAGCGGTCCAGCAGACGGCGGGTGGTGCTCGGCGCGACGACCGCGTCCCCGCTGTGCACGGAACGGATCGCGGCCAGCAACTCGTCCGGCGGCACGTCCTTGAGCAGGAAGCCGCTGGCTCCCGCCTTGAGCGCCGAGAAGGCGTACTCGTCCAGGTCGAAGGTGGTGAGGATCAGCACCCGCGGACCGCCGTCGTCCGGCTTGCGGTCCGGGCTGCCGCAGATCCGCCGGGTCGCCTCGACGCCGTCGAGTCGCGGCATACGGACGTCCATCAGCACCACGTCCACCTTGGTGGAGCGCAGCACCTCGACCGCCTGCGCGCCGTCGCCCGCCTCCGCGACGACCTCCATGTCGGGCTGGGCCTGCAGCACCATGCGGAAACCGGTGCGCAACAGCACCTGGTCATCGACGAGCATCACGCGGATCGCCATCGTGTTCTGGTCCTCTTCTGCTGGTTCTGCTGGAAGTCGGGGGGTTCTGGAAGTCGGGGTGTTCCGGACGTCGGGGCGTTCCGGACGTCGGCGGATTCGCGCGGGCCGGGGCGTCAACGGCCTGTCTTGAGGGGCAGCACGGCGCTGATCCGGAAGCCGCCGCCGGGCCGCGGCCCGGCCTCCAGCGTGCCGCCGATCATGCCGATGCGCTCACGCATCCCGATCAGGCCCTGCCCGAGGCCGTCCCGCCCGCCGTCCTCGTACAACTCGTGCTGCGCGCCCCGCCCGTCGTCCTCGATGAGCAGGTCCAGTTCGGCGTCCGCGAAGGCGAGCTGGACGGTGGCGGTCGCGTCGATGCCGCCGTGCTTGCGGGTGTTCGTCAGCGCCTCCTGGACGATGCGGTACGCGGTCAGTTCCACGCCGCTGGAGAGCGGACGGGCCTCCCCCGTCACCTCGAAGCGCACGGGCAGGCCGGCGCCCCGCACCTGCTCGACGAGTTCGGACAGTTGGTCGACCCCGGGCTGCGGCACGTACTCGCCGCCGCTGTCATCGCCCGCCCGCAGCAGCCCGAGCAGCCGGCGCATCTCGGCGAGCGCCTGGCGGCCGGTGCTGGAGATCGTCGCCAGCGCCTGCTTGGCCTGCTCCGGCGAAGCGTCCAGCACATAGGCGGCGCCATCCGCCTGCACCACCATCACCGACACGTTGTGCGCCACCACGTCGTGCAGTTCACGGGCGATACGGGCCCGCTCGGCGGCGACCGCGGCCTTGGACTGCGCCTCGCGCTCCCGCTGCAGCCGGGCGGCGCGCTCCTCCAGCTGGAGGTAGTAGGCACGGCGGGTGCGGAGGCTGTCGCCGATGACCCAGGCGAGCGCGAACGGGACGGACACGAAGATCACTTGGGCTATGCCGACCCAGATGCTGGAATACGGGTTGTCGTCCGGCCAGCGCAGGCTGGAGATCGGCGAGGCGCTCAGACCGCCGATGAGCGCGAGCCGCGAAGCCCAGCGGCTGCCGTTGGCGGCGACGGTGTAGACCGCGACCAGCATGGCGAAGTCGCCGGGATTGACCCGGACGTCCAGCAGGATCTGGGCGATGCCGAGGGCGATGACCAGCAGCAGCGTCTTCTCCGGCGAGCGGCGGCGCAGCGCGACGACGGCGCTCAGTCCGAAGCAGATCGGGATCGCGGCCATCCGCGAGAACGGCGACGGCTGGCTGTCCTCCATCACCCACAGCGCGCTGAACCCGAGCAGGACGAGAGCCCAGAAGCTGTCGACCCCGGTGGGGTGTCTGCGGAGGAAGGAGTAGAGGCGCTGCACATTACCCAGCGTATGCAGGGGAACGGCTGTCCGGGGTCAACCGCCAGATCGATCTCGCGTACTCCGCAAGGTGGAGGGAACCGCCGTGAACCCGGCATTGATCCCGTTCCGTCCCGGCTTTGGTCCCGTTCCGCCCCGGTATCGCCCCTCAGTGGGCACTGGGGGTCCGGTCAGCGGTCAGCGGATCAGGGGGTCAGTGGGTCAGTGGGTCAGTGGGTCAGTGGGTCAGCGGATCAGTGGGTCAGCCCGCGCGGCGGTGGTTGCGCGTGCGCGAGCGCTTCTCGATGTACATCCGCTGATCCGCGGAGTGCAGGATCTCGTCGGCCGTCATGCCGCAGCCCGCCCAGCCGATACCGAAGCTGGCGCCGACGCGCACCGCCCGCCCGTCGACCCGGATGGGCGGGATGATCGCGTTGCGCAGCCGCACGGATAGGTCCTGCGCGTCGGCGGGGCCCAGGCCGTCGGCGAGGACGACGAACTCGTCGCCGCCGAGACGGGCCACGGTGTCGCCGTCGCGGACCACACTGGCCAGCCGGCGGGCGACCTCGATGAGGACGGCGTCCCCCGTGTGGTGGCCGAACCGGTCGTTGATCGACTTGAAGCCGTCCAGGTCGCAGAAGAGCACGGCCAGGCCCTTGCTGCCGGAGTCGACGCTCTCGTCCGGCGCGATGGTGTGGGTGTGCAGGTCGTACCCGCCGACCGCCCCCATCGGGCTGGCCATGTCGTCGGGGCCGAAGCCGTAGCTGAACGCGAACTCGTCGGGTGCGGCGTCGGACACCGCGTCGTCGGGGCGTTGACAGAGGCGACTGGAGAGCCTGGCGCGCAGTTCCGCGCTGTTCGGCAGCCCGGTGAGCGAGTCGTGGCTGGCGCGGTGGGCGAGTTGCATCTCGCGGCCCTTGCGCTCCTCGATGTCCTCGACGTGGGTCAGCAGGAAGCGCGGTCCGTCCGCCGTGTCCGCGACGACGGAATTGCGCAGCGAGACCCACACGTAGCTGCCGTCGCGGCGAGCCAGGCGCAGTTCGGCCCGGCCGCCCTCGGCGGAGGTCCGCAGCAACAGGCCGACGTCCTCGGGGTGGACGAGGTCGGAGAAGGAGTAGCGGCGCATCACGGAGGCGGGGCGGCCCAGCAGCCGGCACAGCGCGTCGTTGGCACGCAGCAGCTTGCCGTGCTGGTCGCCGCCCATCTCGGCGATGGCCATACCGCTGGGCGCGTACTCGAACGCCTGCCGGAAGCTCTCCTCGCTGGCGCGCAGCGCCTGCTGGTCGCGCTCCAGCCGGACCAGCGCCCGCTGCATGTTGGCCCGCAGCCGGGCGTTGCTGATGGCGATGGCGGCCTGGAAGGCGTACATCTGCAGCGCCTCGCACCCCCACGGGCCCGGGTGCCGACCGTTGGTGGGCTTGTCGACGGAGATGACGCCGATCAGCTCGCCGCCGATGTTCGCGGACGCGTACATGGGGGCGTAGAGCCGGTCGTTGGGGTGCCACTCGTCGGGGAAGCGGGGCGGCGGCCCGTCGGTGTGCCACTGCGGAACGTCGTCGTCGACCAGGACCCAGCCCTCGGTGTGCGGTATGAACCGCAGCATCCCCCAGCGCTCACCCATGTTCAGCCGGCGCTCCCATGAGGCGCGCGATCCGACGCGGCCGGCGAGCAGGGACTCGGCGGCGACACTTCCGGCGAAGGCGGCGACGACCAGGTCGCCGTCGGGTCGCACCAGGTTCACGGCGCAGAGTTCATAGCCCAGCCCGTTGACCACCCCGTCGGCCACGGCCTGCAGAGTGTCGGCGAGACTTCGTGCCGTATTGAGGTCTGCTACGACCTGGTGCAGCTGACGCAGGGTCGCGAGACGGACATACGGCTCCGACTCGGTGTCCATGCCTCTCTCCGAGCCCTCGACAGCAACTCCTGGGATTTCTTGTCGTCCGATTGCCACGGCAACTGAATCACAGCGAGCAGTTCGGCCGGTACACAGGGTCAACAATTCCTGCCCCTTGTGACTCAAGTCACAGGAGTTTGTCCCGGCTTGACCACGGAGCGTATGGCTTTGGGCCGAGGCTTCGACCAGTACCGGCCTAGGACCCGCCTAGGACCCCGCCTAGGTCCCGCCCGCAGAGGTCTGGTCCTGTGGCCCGATGCGCCGGGCCGAGGCAGGGACGTACCGTCCTTGATGTGCTTCAGACATCCGCTGTCCCCCATCCTGGGATCATGGCCCACCCCGACGACTTCCGTGCCGCGATGGCCCGCCTCGCGGCCGGCGTCGTCCTCGTCACCGCCCACGACCCGGAGGACGGGCCCAGGGGCGAGGACGTCGGCATGACGGCCACCGCGTTCCTGTCCGTCTCGCTCGAACCGCCGATGGTACTGGTGAGCGTCCGCGCGGACTCGCGAATGGACGATCTGCTGGAGCGGCAGCCGCTGTGGGCGGCGTCCGTGCTCAGCGAGAGCCAGCGGCACATCGCGGGGCGCTTCGCGATGCGCGGACGGATCAGCGACCGGCTGCTCTTCGAGGACGTGTCCTACTACCGGGGCCCCAGGTCCGGTGCCCCGATACTCGGCGGGGCGCTCTCGGTGCTGGAGTGCGAGACGGAACAGCGGGTCACGGCCGGGGACCACACCCTCGTCATCGGACGGGTGCTCGCCGCGAAGACGCCGAGCGCCGACGGCTCACCCCTCGTCTACTTCAAGGGCCGCTACCGGCAGCTCGAATAGCCCGCCCCTCGAACCGCCGGGATCAGTCCCAGGTCCGCCCGTCGCGGCCGCGCTTGGTCTCGCCGCGCTGCTTCTTGTGCCGCAGCCGCCGCTCGTTGATACCGCGCGGGATCTTCGTCGGCCGGCGCGGTTTGGGCGGCGGGGCGGTGGCCGTCGCCAGCACCGACGCCAGCCGGGCGAGCGCCGTCTCGCGGTTGCGCCACTGCGAGCGGTGCTCGGAGGCCTTGACCGTCAGGACCCCGGAGACGAGCTTGCCCGCGAGGCGCTCCAGCGCCCGGTCCTTCCAGACCTCCGGCAGGCACTCCGTGCCGGCGAGGTCGAAGCGCAGCTCGACCTGGCTGTCGCTGGTGTTCACGTGCTGCCCGCCCGGCCCCGAGGACCTGGAGAAACGCCACAGGAGCTCGGCCTCCGGGACGGAGACGGAGCCGCGAATGACAAGGGGACCGGACATGCGTCCTATGATCCCGCGTTCCGGCGGCTCCCGTCACAGGGTTTTCCCCCTGCTGTTCGAGCCGCCGCGGCCGATCCGGAATCCTTCGAAGGGAACCAGACCGTCCTCTGACGGCGTTGTGACGGGTGACGGTAGCTTCGTCGGCAACAACCCATCTCCATGGAGGGGACTCCCAATGGCTGTAAGCCTGTCCAAGGGCGGCAACGTCTCGCTGACCAAAGAGGCGCCGGGCCTGACGGCTGTCACGGTCGGCCTCGGCTGGGACGTCCGTACCACTACCGGTACCGACTTCGACCTCGACGCGAGCGCCATCGCCGTGAACGCCACCGGCAAGGTCTACTCGGACGGCCACTTCGTCTTCTTCAACAACAAGGCGACGCCGGACCAGTCGATCGTCCACACCGGCGACAACAAGACCGGTGAGGGCGAGGGCGACGACGAGCAGATCAAGGTCAACCTGGCGGCGCTCCCGGCCGACATCGACAAGATCGTCTTCCCGGTCTCGATCTACGACGCCGAGACCCGCAGCCAGAACTTCGGCCAGGTCCGCAACGCGTACATCCGCATCGTCAACCAGGCCGGCGAGGCGGAGATCGCCCGTTACGACCTGAGCGAGGACTCGGCCACCGAGACCGCGATGGTCTTCGGCGAGCTGTACCGCAACGGCGCGGAGTGGAAGTTCCGCGCGGTGGGCCAGGGCTACGCCTCCGGCCTCGTGGGTATCGCCACGGACTTCGGCGTCAACCTCTGACACCGCCTCCCGACGGCCCCCGGATCGCTCCCGATCCGGGGGCCGTCGACGTCCGCCCTGCCGCTTCGGGCCCCCGACGTCACTTTCCGAGGCGGGGGCGTTCCAGGAGACCGCGGTGTACGCCTTGCGCTCGGCTGACTCGGAGGACTGCGGACCGGCACCGTCGCCGCGCAGGGTGACGATGACCCGACGATGCGGGGAGCGCTCGTGCCCCGTGGGACGATCGACCGTGTGATCGACCTCGGCTACGCCCTCTCTCGCCGCTTCCCCGACCCCCCGCAGACGGACTACCGCACCGCGACCGTCCACTCCCTGCGCCACGACCTGTTCTGCGGCGACGTGTACCTCGCGAAGGACGAGCGCGAACTGTCCACAGCCTGGGGATGGGTGCCGGTGCTCGACTTCGCGTGGGCGATGTGCGACATCGTCGAGCGGTTGGACGAGGACCCGCGCGGCAGCCGTGCCTCGCGCACGCAGTACGCCGAGTTCGACTTCACCGAGTCCTCGGACCGGCTCCGCTTCGCGCGGCGTTTCGGCTACGTGGACGTCGTCGCCGACTGGGCCGAGGACGAGCCGCCGCTGTCCCTGCACCACACGACGTTCCGCCGCGAGGCGCGCGACTTCCTGCACGACCTGATCGCGGACCTGACGGACATGCACGACGGCCTCGGTGAGAACCCGGCCGTGTGGGACCTGCGGGCCCGCTACCCGCGCGTGTGACCGATCGTGTCACCCGTTCGGAGCAACTCCGGATGCGTCGGCTCTGCCCAGGGGTTCTCCTGCAGTCATGGACAACTACCCGATGCTCGACCTGTTCTGGACGATGCTCCTGATCTTCTGCTGGGTGCTCTGGTTCTTCCTGCTGTTCCGGATCATCGGTGACCTGTTCCGCGACCACGACCTCAGCGGATGGGCCAAGGCCGGTTGGATGATCCTGGTCATCCTGCTGCCGTTCGTGGGCGTGCTGGCCTACGTCATCGTGCGCGGCACCGGCATGAGCCAACGTGAGGCCAGGCAGGCGGAGGCGCAGCAGAACGCCTTCAAGCAGTACGTGCGCGAAGCGGCGGGGCCGGAGACCGGCACGAACGCCTCGGACAACAGCGTGGACCAGCTCCACAAATTGTCCGAGATGAAGAGCCGCGGCGATCTCACCGAGGCGGAGTACACCCGGGCCAAGGAGAAGATCCTGGCCAGGTCGTGACGCGAGCTCCGTGGGCGTCCCCTTCTCCGGGTCTCCTGCCTTGACCTGAACCTAGGTTCACGTCGAAGGATGAGCGGTGCGACGCCACCAGGCGCCACACCGCCAGAGAGATCCGGAGAAACGCCATGCGCGCCGTCCGTCTGCACGCCTTCGGCCCCGCGGAGAACCTGACGTACGAACAGGCCGGGACCCCGGTGCCGGGGTCCGGGCAGGTGCGGATCGCCGTCGGCGCGGCCGGGGTCCACATGATCGACACGGTCTTCCGCCAGGGCGACCCGAAGAGCCCGTACCCGCTGCCGGAACTGCCGACGATCCCGGGCCGCGAGGTCGCCGGCACCGTCGACGCCCTCGGCGAGGGCACCGACCCGCGCTGGCTCGGCCGCCGCGTCGCCGCCCACTTGGGCATGGTGCCCGGCGGTTACGCCGAAACCGCCGTCACCGACGCGGGAAAACTGCACGAATTGCCGGAGAACCTGGACTTCGCCCAGGCCATCGCCATGATCGGCACCGGCCGCACCACCCTCGGCATCCTGCGGTTCGCCGACCTGACCGACCAGGACGTGGTGATCGTCACCGCCGCGGCCGGCGGCATCGGCACGCTGCTCGTCCAGCACGCCGGGAACGTCGGCGCGACCGTCGTCGGAGCGGCGGGCGGCCCCGCCAAGGTCGAGCGGGTGCGCGACCTGGGCGCGGACGTGGCCGTCGACTACAACGCCGACGACTGGACCGACCAGGTACGCACCGCCCTCGGCGGCCGGTCCGCGACCGTCGTCTTCGACGCCGTCAGCGGCCCGTACGGCCGCGCCGCCGTCGACCTGCTCGGCAAGGGCGGCAAGCACCTCGTCTACGGCTGGTCCGGCGGCGGTCCACTGGCACTCGGCGAGGAGGAACTGGCCACGCGCGGGATCACGTCGCAGACCGTCGTCGGCCCGGCGATGATGAAGGCGATCGGCGGCCCCGAGGGCCTGCGCGCCCTGGAGGAGGCGGCCCTCGCGGAGGCCGCGGCGGGCCGCCTGGTACCGGCTGTGCAGCGGTTTCCGCTGGCGGAGGCCGCCGCCGCACACCGGGCGCTGGAGTCGCGCGCCACGATGGGCAAGGTCATCCTGGTGCCGTAGCGGGAACTGGATGGGCCCCCCGGGGAGTTCCCTGGACGAGATCGATGAGATCCACGAGATCCACGTCACAACGCGTCGAGGAGACACCACCATGGCCCTGTGGAACCGCTTCAAGGAGTCCGCGCAGACCATGCAGACCCAGCTCACCGCCAAGAAGAACGACCTCAAGAGCGGGGCGTTCCGCGACGCGAGCATGGCGATGTGCGCACTGGTCGCCGCCGCCGACGGTCAGATCGACCCGTCCGAGCGTCAGCGCGTGGCGTCGCTGATCGCGGGCAACGACGTCCTGCAGAACTTCCCGGCCGAGGACCTGCAGCGCCGGTTCAACGACTACCTGGGCAAGCTGACCGCCGACTTCGACTTCGGCAAGGTCGGAATCCTGCAGGAGATCGGCAAGGTCCAGAAGAAGCCGACCGAGGCCCGCGCCGTCATCCAGATCGGCATCGTCATCGGCGGCGCCGACGGCGACTTCGACAAGACCGAGCAGGGCGTCGTGCGCGAGGCCTGCTTCGCGGTGGGCATCGACCCCAAGGAGTTCGACCTCTAAACCCCCAGAAGTTCAGACCGGCTTCCAGCCAGTCGTTCGGACCATCAGGCCGCCGCCGAAATTTCCCTCGGCGGTGGCCTCGGCCTGCGACCCTCCAGGCAGGCCCCTGCGCCTGAACCGTGCATTCCTCATATCTGGTACTGCTGCCACGACTACGATGTGACCTGTCCGTTCGCGGCGCGGTGGGGGAAGAGGTCTGCGATGGCGCACGACGACGCAGTAGCGACGGCATGGCGATTACACGCCTCACTTGCCGACTGGACCGGTCGGATCGACGCAAAGGCGTCATTCGCTCTGACCATTGAATCGGCCTTACTCGCGGGGGTCGGCGCCTCGGCAGGTACCAGTCACGGATTCGGCGGGATCTCCGCGGCGTGGGCGCAGGGTGCCCTGTGGGTCGGTGCGGGGATGTTGGTACTTGCCGCTTTCGCTGCCGTCGCCGTGGTGTTACCGCGGACGGGGACACGGCAGAACGGCACTCCAGGACTGGATGACTACCTGTTCTACGGCCATTTGCGTCTCTGGGCGCCGCAGGACCTGGCCGAACGGCTCACCACGGCGGATCCGTTGCCGGCGCTGACCGGCCAGCTCGTGGCCATGAGCGACATCGCCTGGGTCAAGCACTGCCGGGTACGGCAGTCGCTGATCCTCGCGGTGACCGGTCTGGTCCTGCTCACTCTGGCCGTGGTGGCCGGTTGACCATGAATCATGACCATGACCATGAGCACGCGTCGCTGAACGAACGGCGGCCCGAGGGGGAGACGTTCTGGTCCCTCCTCGATGGGACCGCCCGGGACCGCCTCACGTCCGCAGGCCACGTACACAAGTACTCCGCAAGATCGCACCTGCTGAGACAGGACGAGTTCTCCGATCACGTCCTTGTCCTGCGCACCGGCTGTGTGAAGGTATACGCCGAGTCAGGGACGGGCTATCAGGTCGTGCTGGCGCTGCGTAACGGCGGTGACCTGCTCGGCGAGCAGGCAGGCCTGGACCGGCAGCCTCGCTCGGCATCGATCTACGCCCTGATGGACACGGAGGCACTGGTCGTCCCCGCCAGTCGCTTCACGGCTCTCCTCTGGTCGCAGCCCACGATGGCGGCGGCGGTGCAGCAGGTGCTGTCACGCCGATTACGCGAGGCCGACCGGCACCGGGCCGCGATCGGCTCGGTGCCGGTCGAAGCGCGGTTGGCCGCCCTGGTTCTGGACCTCGGGGAGCGCTACGGCAGGCGTACCACCGACGGCTCGGTGCGGATCGACCTGCCGTTGTCGCAGGACGACCTGGCCGGCCTGGTGGTCAGCTCGCGCCGAACGATCAGCCGGATCCTGGAGGAGTGGCGCCGAGAGAAGCTGCTCACCACCGGGCGCCAAGCGCTGGAGTTGGCCGGGCTGCACGCGCTGCGCCACCGAGCCGAGGACCCTGGTGCGGTGCCGGGCTGGATCGCGCCGCGCGGGGAGCGCCATGCACCGAGGCGCAGCAGCGCCGAGCAGTCGCCTCACACGTTGTCCCATGAGTAACGGGTCAGCCCGTACCGGTCCGCGATGTCATTCCACTCCCCGACGAACTTCTTCTTCGCCTCGGTGGCCCGGCCGCTCGCCTCGGCAGCGTCCTGGAATTCTGGCGCGTTCCCCGTGTTGTCCGGCGAGCAATCCCCCGAGTTCAGGCTCTCGGCCCATTGACGATAAGCGTCGTCGGCCTCCGCGGATGCCGACCAGGCGGTCCGCAGATCGGTGAGTGCCTGGTCACCGCCGGACAGACCGTCGACGTTCAGATGGTCCAGCCGGGCCAGCAGATCCCGGCGAGCAGTGGCCGCGTGCGAGAAGACGTCGGCGTCGTTGGACAGCGTGTCGCAGTGCTGCACGGACGCGACCGCGGCTCCGACTCCGCTGCGCGTGCCTGCATTCTCCTGCAGCAACGCGTCCACCGCGGCGGCTTGGTCACGGGCCGCCGAGCCGGTGCCGGTGCCGTCCGCCGGGGTCTGCCCGTCGCCGCCCAATCCGCCTGTGTCGGTGGAAGCCGCCTCGCTGCCGGTGGGCGCCGAACCGTCACCGGAGCCGACGAGATGGGTGCCGAAGCCGATGAAGAGCAGGGTCGCGAGCACCGCCGCCGCGATGGCGGCTCCCCTCGCCGGCGATATCGAACCCCCGGGCTGCTGTGGCATCGGCCACTGACCGGTCCTGGCAGGGCCCGCGGTCTGCGGCATGTACTGCACTCGCGGTGGAGGCGACGCGTGCGGCGGAGCGGGCGAGAAGGGCGGTCCCCCCGGCGCGGTCGGCGATGCCTGCGCGGGGGCGGTCGGCGGGGGGCGCCGAAATTCTGCGGGGCGGCCGATCCCGTTGCGGGTCAGCGATCGCCCGTTCCAGTGCCCCACCCCAGTCCTGCATGCTGGGCCGGTCCTTGGGGTCCGCCGAGAGGCCCGAGCCGGCCAGTACAGCCAGTTCGTTCGACACCTGGGCCAGTTGAGCAGTCCCGGTGCCCTCCTGCTCGCCGAGGAAGAGCCGGATCGCCAGCAAGGTGAACTTGTATCGGTCGCCTTCCGCGGTCGCCAGCGGTTCCCCGTCCGGGACCTTCCAGCCCGGGGTCTCCGCCTGATCCAGCACACTGCGCCCCCGCAGTCGCATGGCATCGCAGTCGATGAAGAAGCAAGCCGGACGCGGGGCCAGGGTGAAGAGGAGATTCTTGGCCGACAGGTCCCCAACAGCAACGTCGAGCTTGTGCAGTCGAGCGAGCAGATCCGCCAGGTCCTTGAGCAGCAGTAGGCGCTGCCGGTCGCTGATCGTGATCCCGATCCGCTCGATGTACTGCTGATCGTTCAGCAGGAACTGGAAATCGGCGATCCGCTGCCGCCCCGGAGCGGTGGCCAACTCGGTCGTGAAGTCGTCCGGCACCTGACGCATCAGGAATCCGCGGGACCGTCCCGCGTGATCGACGATCGCTACAGGCCACGCACTACGCTCCGCCAGCCAGCGGCCCACGGCCGCGTCGAGCGACGGAATGAACTCGACCATCGCCTCCAGCGCCGCGAAGTCGGCTTCGCGCAGCGAGAAATCCGAGTACTCCTTGTAGGCGATCGGCCACTCTTTGTTGATCTTCCTTTCTTTGATAGCCCATACCTCTCCCTGGCCGCCCTTGCCGAGGTGCCGCTCCTTGACGAGCGAGTCCAGGTCGACGTGCGGAGCACGCCCGGTCACCTCCGGGCCTCCCGCAGCAGGTGCCTCGGCCAGATGGCGAGCAGCGTGCGGTCGTCGTCGAAGGTCTCCCGGGAGAAGTCCAGCAGGTGGGCGAGCCCGCGAGCGGGTAGCGGAGTGCGCAGATACCGGTGGAATAGTTCCCCGACGGCACCCGTGCCGTCGCCCAGCGCGTCCCCGAAACCGTCGGTGCCGACGAGGAGCACGGATGCGGGACCGAGTACCGTCCGCTGGACCGGGAGGGGCGAAGGAACACGGGGCAGCGGCGTCACCACCGATGACAGCACCTCGGCTCCGTTCGAGTCCTTCGTCGTCAGGAGACGCCGATAGCCGCCTCCGCCCCCGTCGAGCAACCATGCGCCGGAGTCACCAACCTGGACGAGGCTGACCTCCGGTACTCCGGATTCGCCGATCCGTACGACACCGGCCACCAGGGTCGTCGCGTACTTGCGCTCGGCCTCTTCGCTGTAGGCCCCTTCGGGCTCCCGTCCGGCTGCCGCCCGCGCGACGAGTTGCCAGGCGGCCGACCGCACCACTTGGGGCCAGTCCACGGTGGGGGTCCCTGAGTCCAGTTGCTGCAGCAGGTTGCTGACGGCCCCCCGGCACGCCAGCGCTGAGCCGATCGAGGACTGCTCGGCCGACGACACGCCGTCGGCGACGGCGAACACCACACTCTGGGTGGGCTCGTGCACGGAGACCACCACATCGTCCTCGCGTGGCCTGCCCGCGTAACGGTGGGCGTACCCGCGCACGGACGCCAGGCGCACCGACACCAGGTCCGTGGACCACCCGTCATAGACGGTGTCCGGGCGGTACGACGGCGCCGTGGGCGGCCTGGGTTCGAAGCGGTACCCCGGCTCCCCCACGGTGATCGCCTCCCAGTCCGCAGGTGAGTACGGTTCGGGCCGAGCGGGCGCGGGCGGCGGGGCGGGAAAGGCTGCGGCCGGCGGCCTGGCGGAGGGCGGTGCCGCGGCCGGGTGCGCGACGCCGGGATGGGCGCCGGATGTAGGTTCGGGCGGCGGATGAAATAGCGGCGCAGGAGGCTGGTCGAAGTCCCCGCGCCACCCGTCCGATCGTACGTAGTCGTCGATCCCGGCGTCCTCGCCCGACCGACCGGCGGAATGCAACCTGTCCACGTCAGACCTCGTCAATGGCCATGATGAAACCCTCGGGCTTCGTGACGATCAACTCGGCGTTGCCGTTCGCCAAGCTGCGGCCGGACTCCACCATGCTCTGGGTGAGGGCTAGGAAGAAGGAGGAAATGGCCGTTCCGAGATCGGCGCCTGCCACTGCCACCAGGGCGAACTCCTGCTTCGTTGCGACCTCCAGCATCGTCGCCGGGGCGGCGTGGCCGATTCCACAGGCAATGACGTTCGGCGCCGCGGGCGTCACGCCCCGATCGGTCAGTCGCCGGTGCGGGGTCTTCCAGTCCTCGCCGGAATTGGGCATGCCATCGCTGAGGAAGAACACCGCTGGGCGGTGAACTTTGTACCCCTCGGACTTCAACCGGTTGATGTCATGCGGCAGCCGGTTCAGCAGCGCGGTGAACACCGCTTCGTAACTGGTGGTGCCCCGCGTAACCAGCTCGGGCAGCTGGGCCTCCCGGCGCAGATCGGCGAGTTCCACCCGCGTCACGACGTCGTCGGAGAAGCCCAGGACCGAGAAGCGCACTTTCGCCGCCGCCATCGGTTCGCCCAGCAGGGCGCTGTGCAGCGACTGAAGCCCCTGATTCAGCTCGCCGAGGTGTTTGGTCATCGACCCGGACTCGTCGGCTAGTACGTAGACCGGCAATAGAGAGCCGCGGTTATCGGACACTGCGGTGTTCCTTCTTCCGTGGGTGGCTGTTGGACTGTGCGATTGCGGGATCTGTCATGGTTCACCCCACCGTCGCGGCGGGCAGCAACCCCTTCGGACACTCGGCGATCAGGTCCGGGCGCCCGGCGAGCACGCCACGGCCCAGATGCAACAAGGTGTTCTGCAGCAAAGCGGAGAACAGGGCCGTCTGGTCCGCCGCCGGAACCGCGGGGTCCGCGATGAAGGCCAGTTCAGGACTGGAGGCGATCCGCAGCACACCGCGGGACTCTGCTGCGCCCAGACCGCAGGCGACGATGGTGGGGGCGTAACGGTGTGCCGCGAGGCTCTCCCGGGCCGCGGGCCATTTCACGTTGTCCTGTGGCGGGGCGGTGGTCACCAGGAACACCACGGGACGGTGGACCCGGCCACCGCCGTGCTTGAGCCGGTCGACATCTCCGGGCAGCAGGTCGAGCAGCCCGTCGAAGGCCGCGGCAAGGTGCAGACCGCCGCCGGCCGACAGATGGGGCACATCCGTGCCCCAGTCGACCCGCGTCAAGGGCATCCTCATGTCCGGGCGTTCGGCGAAGCCGATCACGGACAGCCGCAGGCCTGCCGCCACGTCGGGGCTCTGGGTCAGTGCGGTATGCAGCGAACGCAGCGCGTCGTTGAAACCCGCGGTGAACGTCGCGGCCGACTGCGAGGCATCGAGCACCACGTAGACCGGCATCGTCGCCCCGGCGCCGGCCGGGGGCCGCATCGGCCGGCGCCCGTGATGCCGGGCCGGCGACCGCGGCCGCGCCGCCCCACATCACCGGGGCGGTGGGGGCCGGCCCCACGGCGGGCGATGGCGGCCCCCCGACCTGCGGGCCGTACATCGGGAGCGCGCCCACCGCCGGACCGCCGTAGGACGACATCAGGTCCGGAGCACGGAAGAAATCCTTCTCGACCATGAACTTGAACATCTCGTCGCTGCGCTGAGTGCCCAGCTCCCAGCGCATGGCCTGAGTGCTCTCCCATTCGAGGCGCAGTTGCAGCGCACGCTCGGTGTCCTCGGGATGCTTGACCAGATGCTGCCGGATGAGCCCCTCGACGTCCCAGCTCATCCCGGCCAGGGCAGCACCACGGCGCTTCTCGCGATCCAGTTCTCCGGTGAGCCTGAGGTTCTCGACGGCCTCGTCCGACGTGACCTCCGCCACCCGCTTCTCGTGTTGCCGCTGCCCCAGAGTCCCGTCCCGGCGCGCCCGGGTCAGCGCCTTGACGTACTGCCTCGCGTCGTCGTCCGGCTCGATGTGCACCCGGCACAAGTAGATCGTCAGACCCTCAGGAAGCCGGACCGGCTGCTGGAACGCCCTGTTCACCTCGTCCTCCGCCCGGTCGGCTTCATCGATCGCGAAGCGGCGCGCGGTGGTGCGCAGAAGGTGGACGACGTGTCCGTACACAATGGGCAACGCGTCGGGAATACTGCGGCGCACCACCTGCTCCGGGTCCTCGACCCGGAAGCCCACATCCAGCGTGGCCTCGAAACGGTGCGCCTGGTCGCTGCACGGCAGCGGGGTGCTGCGCACCGCCGCCTGCCGTCGATGGTCGCCGAGGTCGACCGCCAGCCGGGTACCGCTCCTGCCGAGCACCTTGGCCCAGAAATTCGGGGTGGCTCTCGTGCCGACGGTGAGCTTGCCGTCGGGGGCGATATGAACGATCGCCACGTTACGGTGCCGGTCCCACCAGTCCTTGTGCTGATCGCTCGGCAACGAGTCCACGCTGGTGATCAGAGGCAACGTCGCAGCCATGTCATACCTTCTCTCGGTCGAGCACTCTGTTCACGGCCCACGCGGTGAGCGGCAGCGGGGCGAGTTCGTCACGATCCGTCCATTCAGCGGCGTACCGGCGGATGATGCGGCCCGAGCGGGCATCGTCGTGCACCAGGGCACCCACCATGTCCAGAAAGGTGTCCCGCAGTCGGGAGTCCGTCTCGGCGAGCGCCGCCCAGTTCCGCAGCGTCAGTTGTGCCTGCCGGTGGGAGAAGGGCTGACCCAGCGCCTCACGCCACAGCAGCACCAACGGATCGCGCACCTCGGGCCGGAGTTCGCTCAGGAAGAGCAGCGCGGGCCATCCGTCGTAGCCGTCGAATTCCGGTTGGGTGCCGTCGATGGCGAGACCGGTCGCCATGATCAGGAAAGCCAAGAGGCAAGTGGGCCGGGTCTGCGGCGGCAGCAGGCCGGTCCGCAGCGCACCCAGTACCAGAGGTGCCAGTGTGTAGTCGTCCGCCAGCAGGTCGGTGTAGCCGTTGCCGATGGCCACCGCGACCTTGATGCTGTCCACGGCCGACAGCCGGGCCAACCGCATGATGTTCTGCCCCGCGTCACCGGAGGCCGGCAGCAGGCCGTACACCCGTGCGGCCGTGGCCTGGCCGAGCGGACGGTTCCGGTCGGCGAACCATTCGGCGACCAACATGTCGATCTGGGGGCGTAGTTCCGCATCGCCGACTCCGATCGACAGCGCGCAGGCGACCGCCTCACGGAACCGCTCGTCCTGATGGAACGCCCAACCGGCCAACACGCGCCGGCTCAGGTACGCAAACGCCGTCGGCAGCAGTCCGCCGAGAGCCACCGCCGCGTACACCCGCACCTCGTCGGAACGGTCCGTGACCAACTCGCCCAGCCACTCCAGCAGCAGCTCCTGGATCGGGTATTCCGACCAGGCATGCGCGAGCACCTGCCGCGGGTAGTCCGGATCCTGGTACTCCAAGCAGCGTCCGGTACCGGGCGCGTCCACCCGACGGGCACGCAGCCGGGCCAGTAACTTCCGCATCGGCAGAGCCAGCGGGTCGTGTGCGGGCAATGGCTTGTAGCGGACCGCAGGATCCTGCGACCCGGCCGGAACGCGAACCGCGTCCAGCCGGCGTTCCAGCATGCGCGCGGCGTCGGTGATGTCCTCCTGCGGCAGGCCGTTGAGTACGGCCAGCGCCAGCGAGAAGCAGCGGATGAAGGGCTCCGTCAGGCCGTCGGCCCAGATCGCGAAGGTCTCGACGCCCTTCCGAGCCATCCGGTCACGGACCCGGCCCAGGTCAGGCTCGCCGGACTGGTACTCGTCATGCAGCGCGGTGGCGAGGTCCGCAGCGCTGCCGCAGGTCGCGTTGGCGTCCAGGTGCTCGGCGAGCAATGCCTCGACATCGGCGTCGGCGAGCATCCGCTCCGCCTCCCGCACGCCGAACCGCCAGCGGAGATAGCGTCTGACGATGCCGCGGAGCACCGGTGGCCGGGTCAGGTCCACCACTCCGGTCAGCAGCTCGCTGTCCGCCACGTCGGTATCGGCGACAGTGACGACCATGACGGCGTTCGCGCCCAGCAGGGCCGTCTGCAACCGGTCGAATATCTCGCCGCGCAGATTCGCCGCGTCCGCCGGCCGGTCCAGCAGGAAGCCGGCGCCGGATTCGATGCCCATGCCGGAACCGTCGGATGCGGAGGTGTCCAGCCGGTCGGCCAGTGACGCGAAGTCCACGCCGCTGTCGAGGTGGTAGACCGGCCCGCGGCAGGGCAGTAGGAGCCGCACGGCGGTGGCGGCCTTGCCGAGGCCGTCGGCTCCGCGCAGGACGGCGATGCTCTGCTTGGCCAGCGCCACGCGCGCCTCGTCGTACTCCGGTGCCTCCTCGTACGCGTTCTGAATTCGTTCGCGCAGCACCGGCGACAACGGCCGTAGCCGTTCACGCGCCCCACCGAGCAGGAAGACGTACTTGTCGCGGCCGACAGCGTCGCCGTCCACGTTGGCGAAGGCGTTGCGCAGGTGGCCGTGGCGCTGGGATCCGGCTCCGAAGCGGCCGGTGGCGGCGTCATCGCCACCCGTGCCGATCCGGTCGTCGCCGTGCCCCGCGGGGTCGGGGCCGTGGCCGGAGTCCGACGCCGCTTCCGGGCTACCCCCTCCAGGCACGCCATCGGCCCCGCCCGCAGGCGGGGCCGTGGCCGGTGCCGGTTCGGAAGCTCCCCCAACCGCTCCCGAACCGGCAGCTCCTCCCCCCGCGCCCCCCGGCGGTATGGGCTGGTTCACCAGCGGACCGGTCCTTGCTGGTGAACGACCTTGTCGCGGCCGACGACGTCGCCGTGAACGACACCAACCTGAATGGCGCTCCCGCCGACCGCGCCGTCTCGAGCGCGGGCGCCATCTCCCGCATCCGGCTCGATGCCGCCGGCGGCCGCGGAAGGCGACAGCGGAGCCGACTTCGGCTCTGCCGCAGCCTGCGGCCGCGGCGGCAGTCCCGGAGGCGCGCTGAACCCCGGCACAGTGATCCAGCCCTCCACCACCTCACCGTGCTTGGTGGTGAACTGCAGCGGGAGATACGCGGCGGGGTCGATTCCCCGATGGGCATGGCGGACCACGCCGTCGTAGACCTGCCCCGAGACGATGAACGCCAGATGAGCGGATTCCGCGGCATCCAGCACGTCCCGCAGCGGCTGCGCGTCCACCAGGCGGCACGCCATGTTCACCGCGTCGCCGGACCACCCGTGCCGGTCCTTCGCGGCCAGCCCCTGGTGGAGGGCGAGTCGCATACGCAGGGAGTGTGCCGAGCTGAAGACCTGAGCCATCTCTCGCAGCCCGTCATCCAACGCCCGCACCAACGGCCCCGCCAACCGTACCGGCGAGATCGTGGGCGGCACCAACATCAGAATGCCATCCCCGCGATCCTCGGCAACGACCACCGCACGGTCGATGCCCGCCTGCGCGAAAGCGCTCTCCACCACCTTGTACATAGCGTCGCGCATGGACCGCTGGATGGGGTCGGACCTCGTGCTGAAACTCTCCAAGTCCAGGACCAGGATCCAGTAGTGCAGCGCTTCGGATGTCATCGAGCCCCTCTCACAGAACCGGTCGCTTCCCGGTTTCTCATGTCCTACGGCACGGCTCCGCGTCCGTCTACGCCATATGGCGCACAACGGCTCAGCCCGGGTTCTGGGTGGTGGCTGAAGCAACGTGTCAGATCGCACGGCGGCCGCTACGCACCTCAAAGCGCCGCTGGGATCGTGCTCGTGAGTGACTGATCGTGCCGCGCGGTGCTGTTCCGGGTGGTCAGTGCCGCGAGGCATGGGCTGCCGCTTTCCCCAGCCGCCCATCAACCGACCGCCGTTGCCGCTGCCCCCCGAACAACAGGGCATCCCGAAGCCGCCGGCGCCGCACCGACACCGACTCCGACCCCGACTCCGACTCCGACTCCGGCAACTGACTGTCGTAGCCCTGCGCTCCCACAGCTACCTGCCAACACTTTCTGGCCGTACTCGTTGCGCGTTCACGTCGGAACCTCGCCGACTCGGGGTGGCGACTGGTCGGGGCTCAGGTGTCGATCTCCCCTGCCCAGGTGAACTCCAGGAGCGCCTTCGGCAGGTACTCGGACTCGACCTCGACGGGGATGTCAGCGTCGCGGGCCATACACGCGATGGCGAGTGGGGCGAGGGCGACCAGTCCCTCGCCACTCAGGGAGCGTGCCTCGTTCGCCGTCCAGTACTCCTTGTGCCAGGTGAGAGCATCAGTCAGCGCCGCGTTGAACTGCTCGGACTCCTGGCGCTGGTAGCGATGAAAAATCTCCAGCGGTGGGTACAGGATCTTCAGCATCAGCTCCGCGTCGGCGATGTGCGGGGCCTCAGGGTTGGTGCCGTTGACCGCGGTGACCAGCGTGTCCCAGGTTTCCCGCCGACCGAACCAGGCGTTCTGCAGCGTTTCCACCCACGCGTAGATGTACTCGTCGAACTCCGCGCCGGACTCACGGAGAATGGAGATGGGCACCCGGGCCAGCTGGTCGGACCGGTCGTTCTCCCGGCAGATGGCCGCCAGATAGAAGGCCGTGAGCCAGTTTCCCGCGTGCAGATAGTCCTGCGGTCCGGTCGCGGGCAAGTTCTTCACCTCGCCGTCGATCCCGATACGACACGGCACAGGGCCCTCGGCCGCCGTGCCCGACGCGAACAGCGCGGAACCGACCTGCATGGCCGTGACCCAGGCCTCCCAGGTCTGGAACTTCTGCACAGCGGGATCCGTCGCGCAGTACCACTTGGCCGTGATCAGCGTGCCGCTCAGGGCGTCGTGGCGGTAGTCCTCCGACGTCTCGAGCTCGGCGAGCACTTGATGGGTTCCTTTGATGATGGGTGCCATGGCTTCGGCCGCATTGTCCGTGCGGAAGCCGTGGCGGGGAATGCGCGTGACCACTTGCCGCCGTCCAACCAGGTCTCGATAAATTCCAGCGTGACACCACTACGGGCGGAACCATTCGGGGGGTTCGCCTGTCACCCTTCGGGGACCCGGCGGGTCAGTCGCAGCGTCAGTTCAGCGCCGGCCAGCATCCGGATGATCTCGATCGGAAGTTGGCTGAACTCCTTGTGGACTACGTCGGCAGGATCCATTCGATAGATATTTCCGTCGAGGCCTTGAGCCTCGACAACGTATCGAATACCGCCGGGTCCACCCGGAGTCCCCACCGCCTGCCAAGTTACATCGTGCCGGCGGGTGAGAATATCAGCGAGACAAGCCGTCAAGTCACTGTGCAGCGTCACCCAGTCCGACGTCTCGAACTGATCGAGGGGAAGCCGGGATACATAGTTCTGCAGCGCCGGGACCAAAGCGATGGGATCGCTGTTATAAGCTTCGAGGGAGACCCCGAGCATGTTGGCGATTTCGAGAGCGTTGAGACGGCTCGCCTCACCCCACTGCCCAGGACTCGGACCCGCATTCATGATATCGCCCTTCCGCGCCATCGAGTCGCCCTTCTTGAATCGTTGACTATTTAGCTCAGGCTTTCGCTGGGGCTTCGGCGCGGACGCCCAGATGGAGTCCGGCGCAGCCTCATTGGCCGCCTCATTGGCCGCCCACATGCCCTGACGCACCACATCGAGAACCGCTGCGGCGCCACCGTCGTCCGGAGCGAACTCCACCCGGACACCATCGAAGCCATTGGCCTCCAACTGACGCAGAATGCCGTCGAGATCGAGGCGGACGCCTTCACGGTTCGCCATGCCGCCAGAGTAGGGCGAACGCCCGCTGTGTGAACCGAAGTTCGGGGTGGCCGCACGATCGGAGACCGGGCCGGCGATGGCCTGGGTGTATTGACCCGTAGCGTTGTTGACCCGGCTGATGGGTGGTTTGCCGTCGAGTGCGGTGTGGCAGCGGTGGTGGTTGTAGGTGTGGAGGAAGTCTGCCAGTGCTTCGGTCCGTTCGGCGGTGCTGGTGTAGGGGCGGAGGTAGGCCCATTCCTCGAGGAGAGGGCTGTTGAAGCGTTCGACCTTGCCGTTGCTCTGCGGGCGGTAGGCGCGGGTGAGCTTGCCGCTCGCGCCGAGGTCGGCCAGGACCCTTTTCCAGGCCAGGCCTTTGCGGTAGGCCCAGGCGTTGTCGGTAAGGACGCGTTCGATCCGGGGCGGCGGATGGCGGTGCCGGTGGGTCGGTCCAGCCAGGCCAGGCGGTTGAGTCCCCCGTCCGACTCAGTCCAGGAACCGGTTGGGCCGTCCGCTCACGCATCGCTCACGCAAATGGCGTGCGGAACACAGGCGGGGCTGGTTCCCCCTATGCCCTTCCGAGGTGCTGTGTGAGCCGTTGGAGTGTGTCCCAGGCCTGGGCGTCGGTGCCGTCGCCCAGCGGGTAATGGAGCGCGGGGGCGGCGGAGGGGCCGAGTTGGACGGGGCACAGGTCCAGGGGCGGGCGGCGGGCGTGGGTGAGGCCGATGTCGCGTACATCGGTGGCTCCCAGGGTGAAGGAGATCGGGACGGGCGGGGCCTCGAAGTGCGGGGGGACGGAGAGGTCGGTCCGGGCGCGGCGGAGGGAGGCGAGCATGGAGCCGAGTCCGTGCTCGGCGACGAGGGTCGCCGCGAGGGGTTCTATCGCGTCGAGCGGCGGAGCTTCGTCCGGGCCATAGCCGAGGGTGAGCGTGATGTCTTCCTGGATGCCGTTCGCGGTGCGGGTGACGCGCTGACTCGCGAGGGCGGGGCGGTCGGGGTCACCGACGACGAACAGCTGGGTGGGCTGGGGCGCACGGTCACGGGCCAAGTCCGTCAACTGCCGCTTCGACCAGGGGAGGTTGATCGGTTCGGCCGTACCCCAGCCGGCGGGAGGCCCGCCGGTGAGTGTTCGCCAGGCGGTTTCCAGGGACCGGCCGAGTACGAGTCTCTCGTGCGGCCGGTGCACGGTACGGAAGGCCACGACGAGCTGGCGTGATTCCACAGGGCCGGCAGCAGCGGCGGTGAAGGCTTCGGCCACCGGTGTCTCGCCGGTGTCGGCGCGTGCCGCGGTGAAGGTGCCGTTCGTCCAGTGCAGTACGGCGCCGGAGAGGCCGTCGTAGTAGCCGCAGTCGGGATCCTGGACCACCCAGCGGTTGGGAACACCGGTGAGGGCGGCGCGCAGCGGCAGGCTGAGACGTACGTGCGGCGGGGTGACGATCTGCAGTGCGTGTCCGCTTTCCGCGGTCGTCCGCAGGATGTCGGAGAGCCAGGCCGTCAGGGCGACCACCGGCCGGTCGGCCAGGATCACCGCGGTCGTGTCGGTGAGAACGTCCACGGCGGGTTGCGCGTCGATGGGCGCCGGATGCACGTCTATGTCGGTTGCCGGTGAATCGGCGAGGCCGACGACTCCGACGGTGCCGGCCGCCGGCGGCCAGGTCACGCCGCCGAGCAGGAGCGCGAGCCTGCCCGCGACCGCGCCGGCGAGCCGTTTGGCCTCGGGAACAGCCGTGGAGGCGCGTGCCTCCGTCCACCAGAACGGGATCTGTGGGAGTGCCGTCTCGCGGCCGAGGAGACGCTCGGCTTCGCCCGGTACCTGGACGAGGAGAGGCGCTTCCACGGATACCAGGGGACGCCCGTCCCGCCCTCGCAACTGGATGACAGCGCCGTCGTTGGCGGAGTCCACCCGCAGTTCCGGTCCGCCCGCGTACAAACCGGCCAGAAGTGCCCCTACATCAGGCATTTTCGGGGTGAGGGCGATGACGTCCTTGGTCATGTGCTGTTCCCCGGATTCTCCGCCGTGGCCGCGGTCGGTGTGTGCGCCGTGTGCACGGAGTCAGTGCTCTGGGCGGGCACGGACTCGGTGGCCGGTTCGGGCGCGGGGGCACTGGGCGCGATGGCCGTCTGGATCAGCTGGTGGGGCCGGCCCCGGCGGACCAGAGTCCCTCGTCCGGGTGGCTGCTGGGAGGCGTACAGACCGGGGAAGAGCTGCCCTTCGGTACGGTCCCCCGTCATGACGAGCGCCGCCGTCCCGCTTTCGCGCAGGGTGGTCAGGAACGGCTCGTACAGCGCCCGCGAGGACCCGGCGACGCGGCGGGCGACGACGAAATGCAGCCCGATGTCCTGGGCGGAGGACACATACGGCAGGAACGGGGCCAGCGGCTGCTGGCCCGCGGTGGTCAGGATGTCGTAGTCGTCGACGAGGATGACGATGCGCGGGCCGGTGAAGGCGGCGCCATCCGGCAGCGCGTCGTGGTCGACGCCCTCCGCAGGCAGGCGTTTCTCCAGCTCGGTGGCGATTCCGGCGGCGAGGCCGGCGCTGACCCTCGCGTTGTGGGCGTAGCCGCCCCGGTACGGCTCGGGGATGACGCCGCGCAGGCCGCGGCGTGGATCGAAGACCGCGAAGACCAGTTCCTCGTCTCCGTACCGGGCGATGAGCTGCTGGGCGAGGAGCTTCAGCAGGTTGGTCTTGCCGCACTCGGTGTCCCCCAGGACCAGCAGGTGCTGGTCGTGCGCGAACAGATCCAGCAGGACAGGTTCGAGACCCTCTTGGCCGACGCCGATGGAAACTCTCGCCGGCTCGGCGGCCAGGGGCGGAAGGTCCGCGGCGGGCAGGCGGGCCGGCAGCACCCGTACGGGCGGGGCGGTTTCACCGTGCCAGTTGGCACGGACGCTCCGGACCGCGTCCTCCAGCGCCGCCCCCAGATCGGTGCCGGGAACGCCGTCGATGCGGGGCAGCGCGGCCTGTGCGAAGAGCTTGCCCTGGGTGAGGACCCGCCCCGGAGCGTCGGTACCGAGGGTCTCGGAGAGCTTGCGATCGATCGAGGAGTCGCTCGGGTCGTTGAGCCGCAGTTCAAGCTGGGTGCCGAACATCGACTGGGTGGCGATCCGCACATCGTTCCAGCGCAGCATGCCCGCGATCACGTGGATGCCGTAGCCGCTGCCTCGTTTGAGCAGGTCGGCGACGGCGTCGTCGAGGGCGGCGAACTCGTCGCGCAAGGCGCCGAACCCGTCGACGATCAGCACGATGTCGGTCGATCCGAGCTCCGGCAACCGGCCTCGGCCGCGCAGGTTCCGGAGCTCGTCGATGGAGTCGATGCCTTGCTCACGGAAGAGTTCCTCGCGGGCGGCGAGCATGGCACGGACCTCGGCGACGGTCCGCGCGGCACGCTCATGATCGGCCCGCCCGGCGATACCGCCGACGTGCGGCAGTCCCGCCAGCGTGCCCAGGCCGCCGCCGGCCAGATCGAGTCCGTAGAGGGCGACCTCGTACGGGGTGTGGGTCATGGCCAGTGACAGCGCGAGGGTGCGCAGCAGCGTCGTCTTCCCGGACTGGGGCCCGCCGATGACCGCCGTGTGCCCACCCGCGACCGTGAGGTCGAGGGTCCATGGCCCCTGCCACTGCCGGGCGGGGTCGTCGAGCAGACCGAGCGGAACCTGCATCGGGCCGGGGCGCTGAGCGAGGTGGAGTCCGCGTTCGGAGACCTGGACGGGTCCTGCGGCGCCGTCGAGAGTGAGCAGGTCGGGCAGTGGGGGAAGCCATACCCGGCGTACGGGCCGTGCAGCGCCGCGGAGTTGGTCGACGATCACCGACATGACGGTTGGGCCGGTCTCCCGCTCCCGCATCGTGGGCTCGGCCCCGTTCACCGCGTCCGCGCCGGTATCCGCTGCCACGGAAAGGGCATTGAAGGCGGGATAGGGCCAGACCATCGGCGTTTCGTCGGCCGACTGGTCCGGAGCCGCCCCGCGGAAGGCACCGGAGACGAATCCGGCCTTGAAACGCTCGTACGTCGAGGTGTCGACCTTCAGGAAGCCGAAGCCCGGCAGGGGCGGCAGGTGGAAGGCGTCCGTCGTGTCCAGTACGGTGCGCGACTCGTCGGCGGAGAAGGTGCGCAGGCCCAGCCGGTAGGACAGATAAGTCTCCAGCCCCTTGAGCCTGCCGGCCTCGATGCGCTGGCTGGACAGCAGCAAGTGCACGCCGATGGAGCGGCCGATGCGTCCTATGGAGAGAAACAGGTCGATGAAGTCGGGTTTCGCGGTGAGGAGTTCCCCGAACTCGTCGATGACGACGAACAGATGAGGGAGCGGTTCAAGGTCCGGACGCTTGGTGCGCAGCGCGGCGTAGTGGCCGATGTCGGCGACGTTCCCTGCTTCCTTGAGGACCTGCTGACGGCGCTTGACCTCGCCCGCGAGGCTGGTGTGCACCCGCTCGACGAGACCGGCCTGGTTCTCCAGGTTCGTGATCACACCGGCGACGTGCGGCAGATCCGCGAACGGGGCGAACGTCGCACCGCCCTTGTAGTCGACCAGCACCATCGCCAGATCCTCCGGCGGATGGGAGACGACCAGGGCGAGCACGAGCGTTCGCAGCAGTTCGCTCTTGCCGGATCCGGTGGCACCCACACACAGCCCGTGCGGTCCCATGCCGAGCTCGGAGGACTCCTTCAGGTCGAGCAGCACCGGCTGGTGGCGGTCGTCCACCCCGATCGGCACGCGCAGGAACGCCCGCTCTCCGCGTGGTGGCCACAGTGCCCCGAGGTCGAGATCCGCCGGATCGGTGACACCCAGCAGGTCGGCGAAGTCCACCGCGCCGGAGACCGGGGTCCCCTCCGCCAACGACTCGGCCGACAACCGCAAGGGTGCCAGCAGCCGCGCGATCCCCTCGCATCCGGGGGTGCTCACGGCGTCCGACGTGCCGTGCACGGCCCGGACGTACTGCGCGCGCAGATCCTCGATCAGTATCTGATCACCGTCGACGGTGATCCGGACGGTCACCTCGTCCGGCTCGTGCACCTGGTCCGAAAGCAGGTGCAGCACGGTCACACCCATGTCCGCCAGCGGTACAGCGGTGTCCGGGCGCGGCAGTTCGGCGGCGGTCGCGCCGTGCTCGTCACTGAGCACCAGGAGCCGGCCGGCGAGCTGCAGCGCGTTCCTGTCGGACAGGCCGCGGCGCACCTCCGCCGCGAAGGATGCCCGCTGCCGCAGGTCGGAACCGAGCAGCCGGGCCAGCTGCGGCAGGCTCGGCGCGATCCGCCGAGCGGCGACCGGCCCGTCGAGCTCCTGCGCGTCCAGCACGTGGGGCAGCCACTTGACCCACTCCCACTCCGCCAGCCGCTCGCCGGGTATCCCGAACGCGAAGGCCACATCGTCGGGGGCGTGCGCGACCGCGGCGGCGATCAGCAGGGCCCGCGCAACCTGCAGGACACCTTCGCGGTCCCCGACGACACTGACGTTCCCCGCGCGGTCCAGCGGCAGCGTCAGCGGGAAGTCCGCCGCCGTCCCGAACCGCGTGACCAGGGCCCGTGCTTCGTTGAGCATGAACGGATCGGGCGGAGTCAGAACGCTCCCGGCGGAGTTCTCCCCGATGGCCAACTCCTGCACCGGTACGTCTCCGGTGCCCAGGCGGATCCGGAGGAAGTCCGCGTCCGTGCGACGTCGTTCCCACAGCCGGGCCGGGTCGTTCACCAGGTCGTACAGCGCCGGCGGCGGCGGACTGAGCACTCTGGCCGACCGGCGCTGTTCCCGTTCCGCCCTGCCGAGCTGGTCGCGCAGCTCCTCCAGATACTCCAGATACCGTTCACGCTGTGTGCGACGGGTCCGCTGCGCCTTGCCCCGTTGCGACATGAAGAGCGCGACCGCGCCCACCAGGGCGACGACCAGCACGATGGCGCCCAGACCGGCGAACTGACTGTTGCGGATGACGGTCATCATCACGACCGAACTCATCACGCCGGCCATCGGCAGCAGAGCAGTGGCGGCCGTACCGGTCTTGCCCTCGGGCAGATTCGGCGGCGGCTCGATCGTCCGGGGGGTCACGGGATCGAGCGGCCGGGTGGAGCGCGCCGGCCGGTGGATCAGCGACACGGTCATCGCGCTCGTACCGCCCGTTCCATGGCCTCAGCCGCCAGGAGGGTGGCGGCCCGCCGGGTGGCGTCACCGAGCAGAGCGGTCCGGATGGGTCCCCCACCGGCCAGATGCCGGTCGTAGGGAAGCGACACCACGGTGACTCCTGTCTCGCGCAGATGCGCGGCGGCGGCCTTCAGGTCGAGCACGGGATCGGGCGAGTTCGCGGTCAGGGCGACCACGGTGGTGGCGAGCGCCGAGTCCGGCAGCCGGGCCAGCCAGTCGAGTACGACACGCGTTCCGTTGACGCCCTCCGCGGTCATCGGGGCGACCACGACGCGGGCGTGGGCGGTGTCCATCGCGGTACGTGCCACCTCGCCCGGCAGGGTCTCGCAGTCCACCACCGTCACCGCGAAGTACCGCCGGAGCGCGAGCGAAACCGTCCGGTACGTCCGTACATCCAGCGGTGCTCCTACTCCTCCCTGGCTCGCGGGGAGCAGCCATCCACCGTCCGTCAGCGGCACCAGATAGCCCGTGATGTCGGTCAGCTGCATCGACGGCGTGAGCAGGTGCGCCAGTTCCGCGCAGGACCACCGCACCGACTGCGCCCCCAGGCGTACCGGCAGGGTGCCGAGCACGGCGTCGGCCTCCAGCGCGAGCACCGGATCGTGCCGGTAGTGGTTGAACGTCCGGGCCAGCAAGGCGGCTGCCGTGGTCTTTCCCGCGCCGCCACGGATCGAGGTCACAGCGATGACCCGTCCCGTCGTCACAGGCTGTTGCAGCTCCCGGGCAACCCGTGATTCCTCGGCCACCTCCCGCGCGGCCGACGCGGTGAGCTTGCGCAGGGAGCGTCCCGTGCGCCGGGCCATCGAGTCCCCACGGAGCGGGGTCCCCATGGCGAGGGCCAGCCGGGGATCGACGGTGGGGACGGACTCGGGCGTGACCATGGGCAGCCGCGAGGTCCGGGCCGGGCGGACCACGGGGGGTGGCGGGTTCGGGGGGACCGGACTCGTCGGGAGCGGGGCGTCACTCGATGGGGGAACCGGTTGAGCGCCGAGCGTCGCCGCCGGTGTCGTGGCGGGGGCGGGCGGGGCGGGCGGGTCCGCCGGTCTGATCGGGTCGGTCGGGTCCCTCGGTGCTTCTGGTGAAGACTGCCGCAACTCCCGCAACACGTCATGCTGCCAGTCACCCTGAGACATGTCCCGTGCCTGCACCCTCACGCGAAAGTGCCGAGCAGGTGCCCGTACACGCCGAACATCCCCACCACCAGCGGGAACAACGCAATCACCCCGACGGACTCCAGGGTGTCCCCGAAGCGCCGCAACCGCACCCGAACGTGCTCGGCGGGCTGAATCGCCAGCACTGCCAGGGGGATCAGGGCCAGCGACGCCACCAGGGCCAGCGGCCCGGCCGTGCCGGACAGGTCCAGCCACACCCAGGCCAGCCGTGCGGCCACCACCGCGGCGGCCGCCAGCAGCGCCACCACCTCGACGATCAGCGGATACGCCCGCGCCCTCAGGGCCAGCACCACGGCGACGACCGCCGCGAGCGGCACGGTCCACACCGTAGGCGTCCGCAGCACCAGAATCCCGGCCGCGGCACCGGACACCGCCACGACGCCGGTGGCGAGAGCGAGCCCGCGGTGGGTGACCGCCAACGCGGTCGTCACCTGATACCGGCTCACCGAAGTCCCCGCAGAGCGGCGGTCGTCGAGGCCCGACAGGCCCGAGGCCATCAACGCGAGGCGCGGCAGCACCCCCAGCGCCACCACCGAGACGATCGCCAGCAGTCCCCCGGCGCGGGCCTGCCCCACCACGCCGCCGGAGCCTGCCTGCGACTGGACGGCGAGCTGCCAGCAGACCGCGCAGCCGGCCACGGCGCCCGCGCCGACCATCCCGCTTCGTCCGAGGGGCGAGAAAGCACCGAGCAGCACCAGGGCCACCACGACCGCCACCGCCACCGCGCCCAAACGCACTTCGCCCGACCAGGCATGCGCGTCGGCCAGCGTCCACGCGCCGAGTGTCCCCAGCGCTCCGGCCGTGGCGGTCAGCGTGGTGGCGAGCCCGCGCTTGGCCACGCGCCAGAGCAGGGCCCCGGCGACCGCCACCAGGGCGGCGACGACCAGCAAGGCGCTCCCGACGGCAGTGAGCGACAGTTCCTGCCGCGCCAGAATTCCGGCCGCCAGCGCCCACACCACCGTGCTCGCTCCGGCGACCGCCCGGCGCGCCGGAGGAGCCCATCGCCACGCCCGGACGTCCAGATCGTCGGCGGCCTCGTCGGTGACGTCGTGCACCACGGGCGCCGACGGAGCATCCTCCACCCGCACCAGCCGCAACACCGCACCGTCCGGCACCCCGGCCGACTCCAACGTGCTGTCATGCGCCAGCGCGCAGCCGTCCGCCGTCACGAGATGACGCAGCATCGGCCGATCGGCCGCCTTGTCGTCCAGCAGCCGCAGAACCTCGTTCAGCAGCAGACCGATCGGCTCCCTGGACGGCAGCACGAGATCGACCCGTCGCCGTTCGCCGACCAGAGTGACCCGGCTCAGTGCCGTACGGCTCAGTGCCACCGGAGATATCACGCGTTCGAACCTATCATCGGGCCGACGGAGGCACGGGGGACGTCACAGCAGGCGCCGAAGGCGGCGAAGACGGCTGCACGGACGACCCGTTGGGGCGCTTGTCCAGCAGCCGGTGGGAGACGAAGGACCAGCCCACACACCCCGCGCAGAGCACCGCCACGATCACGATCCCGGCCGCCGCCTTCCCCAGCCGCTCATCAACCGACCGCCGCTGCCGCTGCCCCCCGAACAACAGAGCATCCCGAAGCCGCCGCCGCCGCACCGACACCGACTCCAGCAACTGACTGTCGTACTCCTGCGCTGCCACAGCTACCCACTATCCGTTCCACTGCCGCGCGCTGTCTCCGTCACGTGGGAAACTCGCCAAGCCAGGCGCGATTGAGCAGCTCACCGGGGATATATTCGGACTCGACCTCGATCGGGAATCCCGCGTCATAAGCAATGCAGGCGATGGCGAGCGGCCCGAGAGCAAGAACGCCCTCGATACTTTCGGCGCGCTCCTCGCTCTCCGTCCAGTAAGCCTTGTGCATGTTCAGGGCCTCGACGAGTGCTTCGTTGAAGCCCGCATGATCCTTCTGTATGAACTGCTGGAACATATTGATGGGCTGATAAAGGATCTTCTGCAGCAGGTCCTCGTCAGCGATACGAGCCACGTTGGGGTAGGAGGCCTCGATTGCTGCGACCAACTTGTCGATCAGTCCCGGACGCTCCAGCCAGTACGCCTGAAGAGCGTCCACCCAGTGGTATACGTACTCGTCGTACTCCGCACCCGAGGCACGCAGCAGATCAAGCGGCACCTCGCACAGTTTCGTCATACGCTCCTGGTCGCGGCAGACGATAGCGAGCCAGAAGGCCGTGAGCCAGTTTCCCGCGATGGCACTGGGTTGCGGCCCGGTCGCCGGAATGGTCCGCACTTCATGGTCGATACGGCACTCGACAGTGCCCTCGGCCACGCTGGCCGAAGCGAAGAGCGCGGACCCCACCTGCATCGCCGTGACCACAGCTTCCCACGTGTCAATTCCGGATCCGTCCGGGTTGACCGCGCAGCGCGCCTGCACGTGCAGGAGAGACTTTCCCAGCGCACTGTTGAACGATCGCGGCGACCGTTCGAGCCTGCGCACCGAGTCGGCCACGCCCTCGCCCAGCACACGCGCGTATGCCTCGTCGTCAGGCCCCGGACTGCCGTGCCGAGCCACCTTGGTCGTCACATTGTTCTCCCATCACCCGATGTCGAACTCCTGCGCGGAGTAGCCGGTGTACGTCCCGGTGTTGGGATTTCCCTTGACCAGTATGTACTCCAACTTCCCATCCTCCAAGGCGTCCTCGAGCGCTTTCGCAAGAGTAGCCTCGGGGCCACCAGGATCCGCCCTCCCTCGAGCGTGCATCTTCCGAATAATGTCGTCAAAATATTCCCTGGTACCCTGCGAAACCCGGGTACCATCCGGCAACTTACGCGAGCCCAGCGGCGTATCCACGCTGCTCTTCGCTTCTATCACTACATAGCCGCCGTCCTCCCTGCGCCAGACCTGGTCAAACTGATCGTTTCCATTACGGGGACCCTCGAGCGGTTCCCTTGTTGCGTTCGAATACCGATCGGGGATGACGTGGCGTTCCGCCACCATCTCCCCGTATTCCCGGGCGGCGTTGGTCATATTCCGCGCCGTAACGGATTGCGCGGCCTCCGCCGCCTTGATGCCGGGGGCGTTGTCCGGAATCGCTTTAGCCGCCTTGAGCCGTTCCTTTGCCAATGTATCCGCTTGGATTGCGTTATGGCGTTCCAGTGCTTTAGCCCGAAGCTCTCTCAGATCCTTCTTGGCTGGTGGAAGGATCTCATTCTTCGACCCTCCCAGGTATTTCTCGGGAAGTGGATCAGGCTCGTCCGACTTCGCTATCAATTCATCTGTGCCAGGTTTCTTCACCAGTTGTGGCGGCGGATACCCGCTCTCATCCTTAAGCGTGGTACTGACACGTGTGCCATCGGTCCCGGAGCGGTAGTACCTGTCGTAGTAGCCCGGTTCGTTGTTGGCACGGTAGACCTGTTGACGGACTCTCTCCTGAAACTCTTCCGGGGTTTCAGATCTACGGCCGTTGTTCCCGGTACCGTCCGAGCCGTTGCCGCCCTGCTGTTCAGATCGGGGGGCGCCTGAGTCCGTGCCATGCCCGCCGCCCCCGCCCCCGCCGGGACCGTCCCCCGCATGTGCTCCCACCAGAACCGGCTCGCGCCGCGGCAACGGGTTGGGCTCGGCTTCGTTGCGCTCAACTTCGGCGAGCTCGGCCGCCGAGGGCTCGCGCCTGATGTCGTCGGCGTGTTGGATGACCTTGCCGGACTCGTTGAATAGCGTGCCCTCTGCGGGGTCGAGGTAGACCGTCCTGCCCTCGCGGTCGATGAGCCGGACGGTGCTCTCGGGGAGACCCACAGGCGGGGGTGCGAGGGCGTCGTCCAGGTCGGGCAGTCGGTAGCCGCCGGCGGCGGTGTCGAGCAGGACGCCGGTCCGCAGGTTCTTCAGGCCGGACAGCATGTCGCCGACCTTGACCACGGCGAACTTGCCGCCCTTGATGACGTAGGTCACCGGGTCGAGCGCTCTGCCGGTCTTCCCGAGCACGGAGATGGTTTTGGCGACCGCCCCCGATTTGGCCGCGCTGCCCGCTCCGTCGGTGAAGATCGCGGTGATGACGTTGAAGGTGACGGCGCCCGCCGCGCGGGCGGGGTTCTTGCCCCACTCGTCGTAGGCGATCAGTGCCTTGCCGGTCTGCTTCACCGCGGTACGGGAGTCGCGCAGGATGCCGGGCAACTTGTCGTCGGGCAGGGCCATGTAGATGGTGCCGACGACGGGGGTGATCATGATGGACAGGCCGGTGGCGAGTTTCGCCAGACCGGTCCACGCCTTGCCCGCCGCGTCCCAGCCGTCCTTGCCGAAGAGGGTGCCGAGGCCCATGACCGTGCCCCACACGCCGTCGACGACGAAGCCGTCCCAGACGTAGCTCTTGACCTGGTGCCCCAACCACGCGAGACCGCTGTACTCCCGGTCGGTGGTCGATCCCCAGGCCGTCTCCTCGGCGTGGTCGAGGTCGTCCGCCTTGTAGCCGTACATGTTCTGCTTGTGGGTACCGTCGTCGGGGATGAGCGGGGCACCACCTACCAGCCCGGTGATCTTGCCGTAGCAGGACCGTTCCGCCGCCCAGAACGCGTCCAGGGTGGCGTTGACGTCGTGCCACAGGTCGTTGTTGTGCTGGACCTTCTTCTTGTCCTCGCGCCAGTCGCCGTCGTCCTCGATGCTCTGCACGAAGGACCAGGCTGAGTGCGTGAGGCTCTCCAGGCGCGCCACGATGGGCCGGACCTCGCCGCCGTAGTCGCGCAGGGCGGAGGCGACCTTCTCCAGGTCCCGCGCGAAGGCATCGGCCTTGGTCGCGACCGGGATCGTCGTGGCGAACAGCTGCTCGGCCTCCGGCGCCTTGTAGAAGGCGGAGAGCCCCTGGAACTCGGAGTTGACCGACGCGCCGGAGGACCGGAAGTGGCCCGCCTGGGTGACCAGGGCCGCCGCGTCGGTCTCCAGGTTCTCCAGGTTCCCGGTGAACTGGGGTATACCTGCTGGGTTGATTAGGTCGTCACTCACGAGTGACCACCCTGCGCTCTGTCGGGGTTGAGCATTTCGGGCGTGGGCTCGGCGATCGCGGCATGCTGTGCGTCCGAGGCCATCTGGAGATTGCCCTGGTTGTAGGCATTGGTCGCCAGGACGGCCCCGTTCAGCGAGTTGGCGGTCCGTACCGCCACGTAGATCACGTCCTGCTCCCGTGCCTGCAGGAATTCTCCCAGAGCTGCCGCGACCGGTCCGGACGGCGCTTCACCGCAGACGGGGCCCGAAATGGTGCCCGCCGCCTTCGCGGCACTCGGCAGGATCGTCCCCAGTTCCGTGCCGGCCTTCGCCAGCCCTTCGGCCGCCGTCTTCGCCTTGTTCAGCACGCCCTGCACACCGGACGTACTGATATCCCAACTCGTCACCAAAGCCCCCGCTTCTTGATCCCCGTACCGGCGCGATCGTCAACGCCTCGACAAGAGCCCGCGGTCCTGCCGGGGCTCGGCGTCAGCCGATGTTGTCAACAGCCGACTTGGCCTTGGTCAGCGTCGACTGCGCCGTGCTGTCGTTCTGCTCCAACGTGGTGCGTACGAGACGGATGATGTCGCGCACCTCGTTCGCGGCACGGTTCCAGCGGATTTCCTTGCCGTGGTACTCATCCGACACACCATCAGCGGTGAAGTCAGCCATCGCGCTCTTCACTGCGGCATCCCGGTCGTGGAGTACGCGCTCCAGCTGGCCGATGATCCCTTGCAACCCACCCTGCACCTCTGACGAGGCCCCGGTGTCGTAGCTGTTCCGGTCCTGATTCCCCATGGCAAATTCCCCGTTCCTCTGTCCGTTTGTCCCGACCGTGTCTAGGGGCTGTCCCGTAATCCCTGGTGGATCAGCGTGCGGCGTCAGATGCGGTGCATCGCACGGCGGAGGGGCGCCCGCATACTGGATGTATTCGGGCGTTCCGACAACGCGGCGAGGTGCCGTAGCTGTCGTCGGGCGCCCGCCAGGGATTACGGGACAGCCCTTAGCGGCCGGAGAACCGGGCAGCGTCGAAGTTGGCTCCGGACATGCCCTTCTGGGCGTTGTCCTCCTGCTCCTGGTCCCCGGTTCCGAACGCCAGATCCATGCCCGCCTGACCACCCAGGATCGACTGCAGCGATCCGTTCAGAGCATTTGTGATCTCGTCCGCGCGCACCTTGAAGGAGTCGAACGCGGCCTTCCCTGCCCCGTTGAACTTCCCCTCCAGCGGATCCGCAGCCGCGATCAACTGCTTGATCAGCGTTCCCAGATCAGTACTGGAACCCTCGGTGCTCTTCCCGAGACCCGACAGCGTCGTAGACCCCATGTCGAACTTCATGCACCCACCCCGAACAATCCGGCGTACACCAGCGCTTCAACCACCACGCTGTGCACTTAAGTCACATCTATCCCATCATGCGCTGTACATGTATATCGACAACCCACGGCAACCACAACACCACTATCAGCCGGATCGGCCTGTCCAATTAGCTTGGTGGCTGGTGCCGTTGAGGACGCAAACACTGCGGAGATGCGGCTCTCGAAGGGCGTACAGCACGGTCTTCCAGCCGGCCAAGCCCTCGCCGGCGGGGTCTGGGAAGGCGGCCTCCGGAGCTTCGGCGTGGTTCCCGCTCTCCCCCTGTCGCATCGCGACAGCCAGCGAGGCGGCCTCCGCCCAGACCATGCGCGCCTTCGCCCTCGCGTTCATCGATCCCGGCCGACGACCCGTAGCCCACCCGGCCAGGCATGTGCGTCAGCCAGTGTCCATGCGCCGAGTACGGCCAGCCCTCCGGCCGTGGCGGTCAGCGTGGTGGCGAGCCCCCACATCCGCCGACGCGAGCGCCCCTGGCTGGAACCCGGCGCCGGGGTAGGCCGGATACCCAGTGCGCGTGCCCGTATAGGGGGGATACCCAAGAACGGGGTCGATGGGGTGTTGACCCTCCGGCGGCCCGAACTTCGAAGGCCGCTGTGCCGGGCTCGCGGCGGGAGGAGGAGAGGGCGCGAAGGACACGGTGCTCCTGGTGAGGTGGACATGGTGGCCGCCGGACAAGGCGGCGGATGCGGGGCCTGGGGCGCTCAGGTCTCGAACTCGCCCAGCCAACTGCGGTCGAGGAGGTTCGCGGGGAGATACTCGGATTCGACGTCAATGGGACGTCCGGCGTCGTAGGCGAGGCAGGCGATGGCCAGCGGGGCAAGGGCGACGGCACCGCTGAGGTCGTCGCTGCGTTCCTCGTCGGCTGTCCAGTACTCCTTGTGCAGTTCGATCGCTTCTACGAGGGCGTCGTTGAACTTCTCCGGATCCTGGCTGATGAAGCGGTGGAAGAGGTTAAGCGGCGGATAAAGGATCTTGAGCATCAGCTCGCGGTCGACGGACTGGAGCGTGTCCGGGGAGGTCCCGTCGAAGGCCGTCACCAGCTTCTCGCCGAGGCCCGGGCGTTCCAGCCAGTATGTCTGGAGGGCATCCACCCAGTGGTAGATGTACTCCTCGAATTGCGCTCCCGAGGACCGCAGTTGCTCGATCGGGACGTTGCAGAGCTGGGACATGCGGACTTGATCACGGCAGATGACAGCGAGCCAGAACGCCTCAAGCCACGTGGCGGCATGTACGAAGTGCCGCGTCCCGGAGGCCGGGATCGCCCGCACCTTGTGCGCGATCATGCACTCGACCGTCGTCCCCTCCGGCGCGCCCGCCGACGCGAACAGGGCAGATCCGGTCTGCATGGCCGCGACCCAGGCCTCCCACGATCCGATCGTGTTCGCGGTCGGATCGTGGAGGCAGTGGACAAAGGCCGTATTGAGGGTCTTGCTGAATGTCAGGCCGAACATCTCCGGCGACTCTTCGAGCCACGCGATTTCCTTCAGCGCACGCGCATAGCTCCTTTGCAGCCGCTGCGCGGAATTCTCGCCCGGGTCGTACGCGGGGCGGGAAATTTTCGGTGCCATTGATTCTTCCTCATGACGAGATGTCCCATTCGGTGCGGCCACGGCCAAGTACGCCTTCGACGCTATGGGCTCGCTCCGTCAGCCAGTTACCGGCGTCGGCGTAGCGCTGGGGCTCGGTCGCCGGGATGGTCCGCAGCTCGTGTTGGATGCGAACCATCCCGGACTGCCGTGATCCGTCACTATTCGGAGACTCGGCGGGTCAGTCGCAGCGTCAGCTCAGCACTGGCCAGCATCCGGATGATCTCGATCGGAAGTTGGCTGAACTCCTTGTGGACTACGTCGGCAGGATCCATCGACGTGGTCGTTCGGCGCAACAGGGTAGTGGCGCTCAGGAGCACCTCCGTAGAGCTGCCGGGTGTAGCGCTCTGACGCGGTGTACCGATTGACATGTCCTCGCAGCTTGCGCAGTTGATCGAGCGTGAGATCCGTCCGACCCGGCAGCAGCGCTGGGCGTGAAAGGTCAGGTTCCCCGTTGTCGGCAGGGGGAGCACCTCGTCGTCGGGTGAGGTCTCCTCGGCGCCGTGGCCGTCGCCAGGCTCTTCGCCGCCCGATCCATTCGAATGATGGCCATGGTCCGGCCCCCCGGTGCCGCTGGGGTGTTCGCTATGAGCAGCCGTCGATCCAGCAGGCACCGGCGCATGCGCGGCTTCCGACCCGGACGCGGGATGAACGGTCGCCGGATGAGGAACACGTCCGTCTTCCGACCCACCGTGGACAGCCCTGGCTCCGTGGTCGGGGTCATACGTAGCCCGGCCGGGCGGCAGGTGCCCGCCCCTGGCTCCGATGGAGCTGTCCCCGGTATGCGCGCCGACAAGCGCGGGCTCCCGGTGCGGCAGTGGGTTTCTGCCGGGCGGCCCGTTCAGCTGCGGAGGGCTCGACCTTGACGTCCTCCGCGCGTTGTATGACGTTGCCGGACTCGTTGAAGAGCGTGCCCTTGACGGCGTCGAGGTAGACCGTCTTGCCCTCGTGGTCGATGAGCCGGACGGTGTTCTCGGGGAGCCCGCGGGCGAGGGCGTGAGTGCGTCGTCCAGGTCGGGGAGCCGGTAGCCAACAGACACCAGCCTGCTGCCGGAATTCGACCGCGCCATCGCCGAGCGCGCCGCGCTCCTCGTACCCCGCGCGAGCAGGGCGAACGGGCCGAACGGTGCTCCCCCGTTCGACTCAGTCCAGGAGCAGGTTGGGCCGTCCGCTCACGCATCGCTCACGCAAGCGGCCCCGGACGGGTCGTCCGAGGCCGTTGGCGAAGCTCCCAGAAGGCCAAACCTGCAGCTCATCCGAGGTGAAGCGGTGAGCCCCCTGTCGGATTCGAACCGACGACCTTCGCTTTACAAGAGCGGTGCTCTGGCCAGCTGAGCTAAGGGGGCCTGGTCCCGGTGGGTGGGGCCAGGAGAAGTGTACTCAAGGCCGGGGGTGCCGGGGGTAGCGGAAAAGTCGGGGACCTGGGGCTACTGACAAAGGGGCAGGCGGCGGGTAGCGTCACGGTCAGTTCGCGTTCTGCGGACTAGACCAATCTTTCCTTTACTCGGATCGTCCGGCACGTTCCTGCCGGTGAAGGGCGCATCAGCTATGGCTACTGTCACGTTCGACAAGGCGACTCGCATCTACCCGGGCTCGGAGAAGCCCGCGGTGGACGGCCTCGAGATCGAGGTCGGGGACGGCGAGTTCCTGGTTCTGGTCGGTCCGTCCGGCTGTGGGAAGTCGACCTCCCTGCGCATGCTCGCGGGTCTCGAGGACGTCAACGGCGGAGCGATCCGCATCGGTGAGCGCGACGTCACGCACCTGCCGCCGAAGGACCGGGACATCGCGATGGTGTTCCAGAACTACGCGCTGTACCCGCACATGACCGTCGCGGACAACATGGGCTTCGCGCTCAAGATCGCCGGCGTGAACAAGGCGGAGATCCGCAAGCGCGTCGAGGAAGCCGCGAAGATCCTGGACCTCACCGACTACCTGGCGCGCAAGCCGAAGGCGCTCTCCGGTGGCCAGCGCCAGCGTGTGGCGATGGGCCGCGCGATCGTGCGCGAGCCGCAGGTGTTCCTCATGGACGAGCCGCTGTCGAACCTCGACGCCAAGCTCCGTGTGCAGACCCGTACGCAGATCGCCAGCCTGCAGCGCCGGCTGGGCGTCACGACGGTCTACGTCACCCACGACCAGGTCGAGGCCATGACGATGGGCGACCGCGTGGCCGTCCTCAAGGACGGGTTGCTGCAGCAGGTCGACACCCCCCGCAACATGTACGACCGCCCGGCGAACCTGTTCGTCGCGGGCTTCATCGGCTCGCCGGCCATGAACCTCGTCGAGGTCCCGATCACGGACGGTGGCGTGAAGTTCGGCAACTCGATCGTCGCCGTCGAGCGCGACGCGATCGCGGCCGCCGCCGACAAGGGCGACCGCACGGTCACCGTCGGCGTCCGTCCGGAGCACTTCGACATCGTGGACGGCGAGGCCAAGTCGCTGTCGAAGGACCAGCCGGCCGGTCTGGCCGTCACGGTCAACGTCGTCGAGGAGCTGGGCGCGGACGGCTTCGTCTACGGCAGCGCCGAGGTCAACGGCGAGCACAAGGACCTGGTCATCCGGGTCGGCGGCCGCGAGATCCCGGACAAGGGCTCCGTGCTGCACGTCGTGCCGCGCGGTGGCGAGGCCCACGTGTTCTCGACCTCCACCGGCTCGCGCCTCAGCGACTGATTCCAGCGGGCATATAAGCAGTTCGGAACGGCCGTCCACGCAACCTGTGGGCGGCCGTTCCGCGTTGTGCGTCGCGGTGTCGACAAATACCCGTACAGATCGGTCCTTTCGACCCTGTTCGTCAACCGGCCGCACCCGTATCAGCGATTCCCCTCACCCGGCAGGGTGACGGAATGTCTCCCTTCCATCACCCATCGCTACGATCGCGAGCGTGAACCAGGTAGCTCGCCGCATCGGCAAGACATTCGCGCTCGTACTCCCGGTCGTCCTCGTGCTGTCCGGGACCCTCGCCGTCACCCGCGTCCCGTGGGCGACCTCCGCCTCCGAGGCCCAGGTGCTCACGGCCTCGCACAACAAACCCGAGGTCGTTCCGTCCTCGAAGGAGCCGCAGGAGATGCTGCGCACCCGCCTGCTGGACGAACTCCAGCACAAGTCCGCGGGCGTCGTACTGACCGACCTGCAGGCGGAGATGGCCACCAGGCCGTCGCTGGCGCAGTACTGCACGTCGATCGCCCGGTCGCTCGGCCGCGCCGCCGTCGCCAAGTACGGTCCGGTCCGCGCCCAGTCCTTCTCGCGTCCGGTGTGCGACACCTCGTTCGCGACCGGCGTCGCGTCCGTCTACTGACCATGAGGGGCGTCCCCCGTCGCCCGGGGACGCCGTCACCACGACAACGGGGTCCCGTAGGGTGCCGGGCATGACGAACGGCGCTCCCACCGTGACCCAGGCCGTCCTCCTCGCCGGAGGGCAGGGGTCGCGACTGCGGCCCTACACCGACGACCGTCCCAAGCCGATGGTCGAGATCCCGGGCACCGGGACACCGATCATCGGCCACCAGCTCGACTGGCTGGCCGCCGAGGGCGTCACCGACGCCGTCGTCTCGTGCGGCCACCTCGCCGAAGTGCTCCAGGAGTGGCTGGACGCGGCCCGGTTGCCGCTGAACGTCACCACCGTCGTCGAGAAGGAACCGCTGGGCCGCGGCGGCGGGCTCAAGTACGCCGCCGCGTCGCTCCCGCGCCCCGACGAGCCCTGGTACGCCACCAACGGCGACATCTGGACCCGCTTCTCGCTGCGCGAGATGGCCGCGTTCCACCACGAGCGCGCCGCGGTCGCCACGCTGGCGCTGGCCCGCCCCCGGATCCCGTGGGGCGCCGTGGAGACCAACGAGTTCGGGCAGATCCTCGACTTCATCGAGTCCCCGCCCTCCCCCTTCCTGATCAACGCGGGCGTGTACGTCTTCGACCCGGAGTTCGCCGGGCTGCTGCCGGCCCTGGGCGACCACGAGCGCACCACGTTCCCCCGGCTCGCGCGCGAACGCCGCCTCGCCGGCTTCCCGATCCCGCACGGCGCGTACTGGCGGGCCATTGACACGGCGAAGGACCTCACCGAGGCCGCCAAGGAGCTGGCCGCTCTCCAGCGTTGAGCCGCTGAGCCGGGAGCCGACGGAACGTCTGCGGGATCCCTGGGCGGGGTCCTGCGCCTTCCGTACGTACGTCGCCGGACCCAGGACGCCTCCAGCCCTCCGCGGCCCCTACAGGCCCCGTCACGCCCTCCGACCGCGAACGTGGCGGTGGCCCGCACCCCCGAAGGGTGCGGGCCACCGCCACGTCGTACGGGGAGCCGAGCCCGTCAGGCCGCTCCGCCGGTGCCTCCGGCGTCACCGGACGGCCCCGACCGGCCGAGCAGCAACCCGGCGGGTGATCCGCTGCCCAGGAGGCCGCCGATCGGGTCGTGCACGGTGCCCCTGCTGGTCGTCGGCGCAGTGGTCGGACGGTGGGTCTGGTGCGGGGTGCTGGACTGCGTCGGCCGCGATGAGGACTCGCGCGGCTTGCCACTGCTGCTGCTCCCGCTGCCCGTGCTGCCGCTGCCCGTGCCGCCGCTCCTGCGAGTGCCGGTCGGCGACGCCGATGGCGACTTCGACGGCTTCTTCTTGGCACCGGCGGACTTCGACGGCTTCGGGGTCGGCTTGGGCTTGCCGGGCGTGGCCGTCCCCGACACCTCGGGCAGCGGGGTGCCCGGCAGGTTGTTGACGGGGACGCGCTCCGGGGCCGGCGCGTCCGTGTGCGTGCTGGACGACCGCACCGCGGCACCCAGCACCGAGCCGCACACCAGCGTCAGGCCGACGAAGACCGTGGCCAGCACCACGCCACGGCGCAGCACCCGCTTGCGCAGGTCCCACAGATCGGCGCGCGGCCCGAGCCGGCGCCATGCCTCGCCCGCGAGGCGGCCGTCCACGGAGTAGACGGGGGCGCCCGCGATGACCAGCGGGCTCCAGGCGGCGAGGTAGATGAAGTCCGGCGCGTCGTAGACCGGGACCGTGCGCCAGGTCACCGTCACCAGCAACGCCACGGAGAGGGCGGCGGCGACGGACGCGGCGACCCGCTGCCACAGCCCGCAGATCGTGAGCACGCCGACGATCACCTGCAGGAAGGCGATGGTCAGCCCGGCGCCCACGGGGTGCGTGAGCGCGAGGTCGCGCAACGGCGCCGCGGCGGCCCAAGGGTGCAGCGACGTCAGCCACTTGACCATTGAGCCGCGCTCGCCGCCGTCGAAGTACACGGGGTCGCAGAGCTTGCTCATGCCGGCGTAGACCGAGATGAGGCCGAGGAAGACGCGCAGCGGGAGCAGGACGACGCCGAGGTTCATCCGGTGCCCGGGGTACCAGGCGTGCCGGACCGGTTCGGTATTGCGGCCGCGCCGGATCCCGGCCTGCTCGTCGGATCCGGCCGTCGGGCCCTTGCCGCGGCCGGCGCCGAACTCGTCGTCAAAGCCGTCGTAACCGTTGTCGTCGAAGGCGCCGCGCGCCGGCCGGACGCCGCGCAGCAGCTCGGGTTCCGGCATGCGCGGGCCGACGACGCCGGGCGTCGTCCTCGCGGCCGCGTCGATCCGCGGCAGCAGCTGCGTCGAGCCGGCGGGTGTGTCGGGGCCGGAGCGTCCGGAGCCGGACTCCGCGCCGGCGTGGCGGACCGCCTGCAGGAGCCGGCCGGCGGCCGGGTCGCCGGGCTCGGTCCTGCCGGACCACACCACCGGTGCGGCCCGTCGCTTGACGGAGCTGGGAATGACGGGGATCCGCGCGGTCTCGTCGAGGCTCAGGGCACGGGCCGAGGTCGCGCCGAGCCGGACGCGGAAACTCGCGTGGTTGACGATGACCTGGGCCGGGTCGCTCGGAACCTTGAGCATGCTCAGGGCAGGCTCGTCGAACCCGGGCGTCCCACCCCCCGTAGGAGTGCGGGGTGTTCTGGTGTCCACACTCCACTAACCGAGTGACGGACGGTTAGGACACTGCCGACGCCACGTTGGATGTCCGAGACCCGTCAAGATCAACAGGATTGGGGCCCTGGCCGGGGAGGATGCGGATTTGTCCCGGCAAAGATCGTGGACCCGGAACGAGGTGATCGGTCCGGGTCCACGGGGGTCATCACGCGTCAACGTCGTACGTCAACGTCACACAGCGCGCGTCACGTGTCCCACAGCGCGCGTCGCGCGTCACGCGTCGCGCGTCAGGGTTCACGCGCGACGGCGGGCCGCCTCGTACAGGACGATGCCGGCGGCGACGCCCGCGTTGAGGGACTCCGAGCCACCCGGCATCGGGATGCGCACCAGGTAGTCGCAGGTCTCGCCGACGAGGCGGGACAGGCCCTTGCCCTCGGAACCCGCGACGATCACGACGGGGCCGGCCAGCGCCTCCAGCTCGTGCAGGTCCACATCGCCGTCGGCCGCCAGGCCGACGACGATCAGACCGGCCTTCTGGTAGGCCTCCAGCGTCCGGGTCAGGTTGGTGGCGCGGGCGACCTGGACGCGGGCGGCGGCACCCGAGGAGGTCTTCCACGCACCGGCGGTCATGCCCGCCGCGCGGCGCTCGGGGACGACGACGCCGTGCCCGGCGAACGCGGCCATGGAGCGGACGATCGCACCGAGGTTCCGCGAGTCGGTGATGCCGTCCAGCGCCATGATCAGCGGGGCCTCGTGGCTGTTGGCCGCGGTCTCCAGCAGGTCCTCCGGGTGCGCGTACTCGTACGCCGGAATCTGCAGGACCATGCCCTGGTGGTTCAGACCGTTCGTCATCCGGTCCAGCTCGGGGCGCGCGGCCTCCATCAGCGGGACGCCGCGGTCGGTCGCGAGCTTGATGGCCTCGCGCACGCGGTCGTCGGTGTCGATGTACTGCTGGACGTAGACGGCGGTCGCCGGGATCTCGGCGCGCAGCGCCTCGACCACCGAGTTGCGGCCCACGACCAGCTCGGCCGTGGACTTCGCGCCACGGCCCGACGGGCGGCGCGACTGCGACGACACGGTCCGCTTGGCAACGGCCTTCGCGACGCGGTTCTTCTTGTGGCCCTTGCGGTCCGCGGCGGGCGGGGTCGGGCCCTTGCCCTCCAGAGCCTTACGCCGGTGACCGCCGGTGCCGACCTTCATGCCCTTCTTGTTGGAGGTACGGCGGTTCCTGCGCTGGCTGTTCCCGGCCATGGGGCACTCTCACTTCTTCGCTGCTGAAAATGTACTGACGTATAGGGGGCTGGGCTGATCAGGCGGGGCCGCACGGTGACGCGCTCAGCGCGAGCCGAGCGACCACCGGGGTCCGGACGCGGTGTCCTCGATGTCCAGCCCCGACTGCTGGAGCTGGTCGCGGATGGCGTCGGCGGTCGCGTAGTCCTTACGCTCCCGGGCCGCCTGCCGCTGTTCCAGCACCAGCCGGACGAGTGAGTCCACGACACCGTGCAGGTCGTCACCGTGCCCGCCGCCGGCCCACTGCTCGTCGAGCGGGTCCAGTCCCAGTACACCGAGCATCGCACGGACCTCGGCCAGACGCGCGACCGCGGTTTCCTTGTCGTCCGCCGTGAGGGCCGAATTGCCCTGCCGGACGGAGGTGTGGACGATGGCCAGCGCCTGCGGGACGCCCAGGTCGTCATCCATCGCCTCGGCGAAGGAGATCGGCACCTCGGCGGCCGGCGCGACCGGACCGCACTTCTCGACGACCCGCTGCGCGAAGCCCTCGATGCGCGCGAACGCGGACTCCGCCTCGCGCAGCGCGTCCTCGCTGTACTCGATCATCGAGCGGTAGTGCGGGGTGCCGAGGTAGTAGCGCAGCACGATCGGGCGCCAGCGCTGGACCATGTCGGAGACGAGCACCGAGTTGTCGAGCGACTTGCTCATCTTCTCGCCGCTCATGGTGACCCAGGCGTTGTGCACCCAGTAGGCGGCGAAGTCGTCGCCGAACGCCTTGGCCTGGGCGATCTCGTTCTCGTGGTGCGGGAAGATCAGGTCGATACCGCCGCCGTGGATGTCGAAGGCGGTGCCCAGGTACTTGTGGGCCATCGCCGAGCACTCCAGGTGCCAGCCGGGACGGCCGCGGCCCCACGGGGTCTCCCAGGACGGCTCGCCCGGCTTGACCGACTTCCACATGGCGAAGTCGCGGTGGTCGCGCTTGCCGGTCTCGCCCTCGCCGCTGGGCTGGCGCAGGTTGTCGAGCTCCTGGTTGGACAGCGACAGGTACTCGGGGAACGAGCGCACGTCGAAGTAGACGTTGCCGTCGGCGACGTAGGCGTGGCCCCGGTCGATGAGCTCGCGCATCATCTCGACCATCTCGGGGATGTGGCCGGTCGCCCGCGGCTCGTAGGTGGGCGGCAGGCAGCCCAGCACGTCGTAGCCGCTGTTGAAGGCCCGCTCGTTCTCGTACCCGATCGCCCACCACGGGCGGTCCTGCTCGGCCGACTTCGCGATGATCTTGTCGTCGATGTCGGTGACGTTCCGGATGAAGGTGACGTCGTAGCCGCGGTAGGCGAACCACCGCTGCATGATGTCGAAGTTCAGTCCCGACCGGATGTGGCCGATGTGCGGGGCGGCCTGCACGGTGGCACCACAGAGGTAGATCGAGACACAGCCCGGCGTGAGCGGGTTGAAATCACGGATCTGCCGAGCGCTGGTGTCGTACAGGCGAATAGTCACGCCAACAAGGGTAGTGGGCGAAACGCCGTGCCAGGTGCGCTCCGCACGGGTTGCCGGGGGGAGCGGGCCGGACGATCTTCCGGGCGTGGCTCCTGCCTGCGGGGTAACCCGCTCAAGCCCTGGTCGGACCCCGCATCCGACCACCGGATCGGGACCGACACGGGACCGGATCGGGACCGACACCGGCCACTGGAGGCCGCTTCAGGCGGCCGGACCCCGGCTCGTCGGGACCACCAGTGCCGTCGCGACGGCCGCCAAACCCTCGCCACGGCCGGTGAGGCCGAGGCCGTCGGTGGTCGTGCCGGAGACGGAGACGCGGGCGCCGACCGCCTCGGAGAGGGCCTTCTGGGCCTCCTCGCGGCGCTTGCCGATCTTCGGACGGACGCCGATCACCTGGATCGCCACGTTGCCGATGTCGAAGCCGGCCTCGCGGACGATACGGGCGGCTTCGGCGAGCAGCGTGACACCGGACGCTCCGGCCCACTCGGGCCGGCCGGTGCCGAAGTGCGCGCCGAGGTCGCCGACTCCCGCCGCGGAGAAGAGGGCGTCGCAGGCGGCGTGCGCGGCGACGTCGGCGTCCGAGTCGCCGGCCAGGCCGTCACCGGCGTCCGGCCAGTGCAGGCCGGCACACCACAGCTCGCGGCCGGCCTCGAAGGCGTGCACGTCCGTTCCGATGCCGACGAGCGGCAGGACCGGGCCAGGGCTGTCAGAGGTCATCGGTGGCCCTCCTGCGGGCGAGTACGGCCTCGGCGAGCACCAGGTCCAGCGGCCTGGTCACCTTGAAGGCCTCTTCGTGGCCGGGTACGACCACGACCTGGACGCCGGTCCGCTCGACCATGCCCGCGTCGTCGGTGGCGCCCTCGCCGTCGCCCGGCACCGTCGCGTGCGCCGTGGCCAGCACGTCCCGCCGGAAGCCCTGCGGGGTCTGCACGGCACGCAGCAGGGCGCGCTCGGGCGTGCCGGTGACGGCGTTGGTGGCGGGGTCGATCTGCTTGACGGTGTCGGCCAGCGGCAGTCCGGGGACGACGGCCGGAGCCCCGTCCCGTACGGCGGCGACGACCGCGTCGACGATCTCGACGGGCACCAGCGGGCGCGCGGCGTCATGGACCAGGACGATGTCGACGTCCTCGGGGAGCGCGGCCAGACCGAGCCGGACCGATTCCTGGCGGGTCTCGCCGCCGGCGACGATCCGCAGGTCCTTGTCCTCGGGCAGTCCGTGACCACCGAGCAGGGCCCGGACCTCGGCCACTCCGTCGGACGGCGCGACCACGACGACCAGCGAGACCGCGGGGGAACGGGTCATGGCGCGCACGGCGTGCACCAGCATCGGGACGCCGCCGAGGGAGCGCAGCGCCTTGGGGGCGCCGGGGCCGAGCCGGAGGCCTCGTCCGGCGGCGGGGATGACAGCTGCGGTACTCAGAGGTTTGTGTCCTTGGCCGAGGTGGGTACTGGCTCAACGTGCGACGCTGCGGGCCCCTTCCGTGAGAAGCCCGCGGGGTCGTACACGCCGAGACGTCGGGGCAGAACCGCGGAACGAGCAGAACCGCAGAGCCAGAACTGAAGAACGCAGTCCGAAGAACGGTCGAACCGCGTCAGGACGCAAGCATGCCGCAGCACCCGGCCGGAACCGGGTACCGCGGCAGAACTCGCGTCAGGACGCGAGGACCTCGTCCAGCAGAGCCTCGGCCTTGTCCTCGTTGGTGTTCTCAGCGAGCGCGAGCTCGCTGACCAGGATCTGCCGCGCCTTGGCGAGCATGCGCTTCTCGCCGGCGGACAGCCCGCGCTCACGCTCACGACGCCACAGGTCGCGGACCACCTCTGCGACCTTGATGACATCGCCGGAGGCGAGCTTCTCCAGATTTGCCTTGTAGCGGCGGGACCAGTTGGTCGGCTCTTCGGTGTACGGCGCGCGAAGCACCTCGAAGACCCGGTCCAGCCCCTCCTGACCGACCACGTCGCGCACGCCGACGAACTCCGCATTGTCCGCGGGTACGCGTACCGTCAAGTCGCCCTGGGCGACCTTGAGCACCAAGTAGGTCTTGTCCACGCCTTTGATCTGGCGAATTTCGATAGCCTCGATCAGCGCGGCCCCGTGATGGGGATAGACCACGGTGTCGCCAACCTTGAACGTCATGTGACAGGTACCCCTTCCGTGGCTATCCAGGGTAACACGTGAACGGCCTCTTCTGAATGGCGTTTTCGCAGGTCAGGGCATATCTCGGGGCTTGACAACCCCTACCGGATCGTGCTGGAGGGGCCTGCCTGGCAGGGGTATTCGCAGGTCGGAGCCGGTATGCGTCGGGGGTGAAACGCCCCCGTTACACCCAACGACGCGTCGACGGAAGGGGGATTACGTCCCTATTTGTCATCTCCGAAGAGTGGATCTTCGCTACTCCGTTCGGACCTCGTTCCCGCGATGATCCAATTTTTCCGCGTCACGGAGAAGGCGTGGAGAAGTCGCGGAACGGACGCGATCGGTGCACGATAAATGGATCTTGCACGCTCCGCCCGGAATCCCGTGGCGGAATGCCGGAATGCAATCCCGGCCACCCGGTCGGGTGAGACTCGGACGGCACCGCCCCGCCGAGGGGCGGCCCGGTGCGGAGGTCGCACGAAGGCTGAGTAATGTAAGGCCGCTGGAAGATCTTCCCTAACTGTCTAGGAGACCCCGCCGCCGTGAGCAGCAGCCTTCGACGCGGTGCCCTCGCCGCCGCCCTCGCGCTCTCGATTGCCCCGCTCGCCGCCTGCGGCGCCGGCAACAACGCGCAGACGCACGAGGTGCGCCCCGACAATGCCGCGACCACCGTCGGCGACATCCAGGTGCAGAACGCCGTGATCCTGACGCAGCAGGCCGGTTCCGGCCCCGCGTCGGTCTCGGCCCGCATCTTCAACAACGGGAACGCCGACCAGACGCTGCAGTCGCTGAAGGTCGGCGACACCCTGACGGCGGCCCTGGCCGGCCCCGCGGGCGCCAAGACCGTCACCGTCCCGTCCCACGGCTCGGTGCTGCTGGGCGGCGCGGGCAATGCCTCCGCGACGCTCCCGACCAGCACCGAGGCGATCAAGGACGGCGACTTCCAGCGCGTCGCGCTGACGTTCAGCGCGACGGGCGAGGTCGCCATCAACGCGAACGTGCTGCCCGCCGCGGGCTACTACGAGAAGTTCGGCGCCACCCCCGCGCCGGCCGCCGCTCCCTCCGCCAAGACCACGCCGAAGGCCACCGGCACCCCGCAGGACGGCGGAGCGCCCTCGCCGACCGGCACCGGAACGACCCCCGGGGCCGGCACCCCCTCCCCCAAGAAGAGCTGAGCGCGCGCCTCGCGCACGACGACGGGCCCGGCAGCGCGTGCTGCCGGGCCCGTCGTGCTGTTCAGGGAGGCAGGCGCCCCCGGCTCGGCTACGGCTCGAACTTGTAGCCCAGGCCGCGCACGGTGACGAGGTAGCGCGGCGCGCCCGGGTCGGGCTCGATCTTGGCGCGCAGCCGCTTGACGTGGACGTCCAGCGTCTTGGTGTCGCCCACGTAGTCGGCGCCCCACACCCGGTCGATGAGCTGCATACGGGTCAGCACGCGGCCGGCGTTGCGCAGCAGCATCTCCAGCAGGTCGAACTCCTTGAGCGGGAGGTCGACCTTCGCGCCGGAGACGGTGACCACGTGGCGGTCGACGTCCATTCGTACCGGCCCCGCCTCCAGGGCGGCGGGGGAGAGCTCCTCCGGCTCGCCGCGGCGGCGCAGGACGGCCCGGATGCGGGCCACCAGCTCACGGGAGGAGAAGGGCTTCGTCACGTAGTCGTCCGCGCCTATTTCCAGGCCGACGACCTTGTCGATCTCGCTGTCCTTGGCGGTCACCATGATGACCGGGACATTGGACTTGAGCCTGAGCTGGCGGCAGACCTCGGTGCCGGGCAGGCCCGGCAGCATGAGGTCGAGCAGTACCAGGTCGGCGCCGTTGCGTTCGAACTCGTCCAGCGCGTCGGGCCCGGTCGCGGCGATGGCGACCTCGAAGCCCTCCTTGCGGAGCATGTACGACAGCGCGTCGCTGAAGGACTCTTCGTCCTCTACGACGAGTACACGGGTCACGGAAGGACCTCCGGGGCAGGAATGTGATCGGAATAGTTCTCGTAGAACTGCTGGTCTCCGGCGGTCCCGCGGCCGCCGGCGGCGGACTCGTGGTCCTCCGCGTCGGTGCCGAGGAGCGCGTGTTCGCGCGCCATGCCGGCTTCGGGCAGCCGCAGGGTGAAGGTGGAGCCCTGTCCCTCGGCGCTCCACACGGTGACCTCCCCGCCGTGCGAGGCGGCCACGTGCTTGACGATGGACAGGCCGAGACCCGTGCCGCCGGTGGCGCGGGAGCGCGCCGGGTCGACGCGGTAGAACCGTTCGAAGATCCGGTCCCGGTCCTTCTCGGAGATGCCGATACCGGCGTCGGTCACCGAGATCTCGATGAGGTCGCCGCCCGGTGAGGCGATCCGGCGGCCGGCTATCCCCACGCGGGTGCGGGCCGGGCTGTAGTTGACGGCGTTCTCGACGAGGTTGCCGAGAGCTGCCGCGAGCTGGCCGCGGTTGCCCCAGATGTGCAGGTCGGGGGCGGAGCCGGTGGCCATGGTGATCTGTTTGGCGTTCGCCTGGTGGCGGCAGCGGTCGATGGCCTCGGCGACGAGATCGTCGACGTCGACCGGTTCCGCGTCGTCCAGCGGGTCGTCGTTCTGGACCCGGGAGAGATCGATGATCTCCTGGACGAGGCTGGTGAGGCGGGTCGCCTCGATCTGCATCCGCCCCGCGAAGCGGATGACGGCCTCGGGGTCGTCGGAGGCGTCCATCACGGCTTCGGAGAGCAGTGACAGAGCGCCGACGGGGGTCTTGAGCTCATGGCTGACGTTCGCGACGAAGTCACGGCGTACGGCCTCGATCTTGCGGGCCTCGGTCAGGTCCTCCACGAGGAGGAGGACCAGCCGGGAGCCGAGCGGGGCGACTCTGGCGGAGACCGCCAGGCCCTCGCCGCGACCGGCGCCTCTCTTCGGCAGATCCAGTTCGACCTGGCGTATCTCGCCGTCCCGCCGGGTCTCACGGGCCATCTGCAGCATCTGGTCGACGGCCAGGCGGCCGCCGCGGACGAGTCCGAGGGCGTACGCCGCCGAACTCGCCTTGACCACCGTGTCGCCCTCGTCGAGGACGACCGCCGACGAACGCAGTACGGAGAGGACGGTGTCCACTCCGGGCGGCAGTACGCCGGTGCCGTCGGGTCGCAGGGCCGTGCGGGTGGGGCGGGCTTGCTCCCGCTCACTCCAGCGGAACGCGAGCACAGCGATCACACCGGTACACAGACCGGCTATCGCACTGGCTGCGGCGACTGCCGCGTTCACGTCCATACCCCCAGGTTAGGCGGCTCCGAGGGGTGCTCCACAGCCTTGAGAGCTACCTCTCGAACGCCCGTTGCCAAGAGTTCACCTTCACGTAGGCGCTGATTCACTCGGGATGCTCGAGCGGTACGCGTACGACCATCAGCGTGGGAGCGTGGAGGAGACGCCTCTGTTTGGACGGAAGGACAGCGATGCGGGACGCATACCACGAGGAGCTCGACTCGATCGGTGAAGGGCTGGTCGAGATGGCCCGGCTCGTCGGATCCGCCATCGGACGGGCCACCACCGCGCTGCTGGACGCGGACCTGAACATCGCCGAGAGCGTGATCGCGGCCGATGAGAAGGTCGACGCCCTCCAGCGCGACCTCGAAGCACGGGCGATCACCCTGCTGGCCCGACAGCAGCCGGTCGCCACCGACCTGCGGATCGTCGTCACCAGCCTGCGGATGAGCGCGGACATCGAGCGGTCGGGCGACCTCGCCCGGCACATCGCGAAGGTGGCCCGGCTGCGCTTCCCCGAGTCGGCCGTACCGCGCGACCTGCACAGCACCATCCTGGAGATGGGCCAGCTCGCCCAGCGCCTGATGGCGAAGGCCGCCGAGGTCATCGTCACCAAGGACGTCGACGACGCGCTGCAGCTCGAGGCGGACGACGACCGCATGGACGAGCTGCACCGCACGCTCTTCCAGCACCTGCTGGACGACCGCTGGAAGCACGGCATCGAAACGGCGGTCGACGTGACCCTGTGCGGCCGCTACTACGAGCGGTTCGCCGACCACGCGGTATCGGTCGCCAAGCGCGTCGTCTACCTGGTCACGGGCGAGCACGCCGACGAGCTGACGCCGGCCCCGACGCAGGTGGACGGGGTCTGACGGCTGCCGCGGGGCGCGGGCGGGCGTGGCGAGGACCGGTCCTCGCGCCGTGCCGTGCCTCCGCGCGCCGTTGATGCGCCCGGCCCCGGGTGCGTTCAATGGGTGGCGATGCGCCCGCACGTGGCGGCTTCGACTGCGTGCGGTGGCCCAGCCGAGGAGGGTACTCATGCAGGATTCCCCCACCCCGTCGACCACCAGGGAACAGCCGTCACTCGACCGACCCCCGCAGCTCGCCCGCGTAGGGCTGCCAGTGCTCGGAGCGTGTGGCTGCGGATCGAGCTGCGGGTGCGGATGCCAGTCCGGCGGCGCCTGCCAATGCGGCGGCTGCACCTCCTGACCGAACGGGAAGGGCCCCACCCGCACCCGGGTGGGGCCCTTCGTCACGCCGCTGACCTGCGGACTACTTCTTCTTGCCCTGATTCTTGACGGCCTCGATGGCGGCCTTCGCGGCGTCCGGGTCGAGGTAGGTGCCGCCCGGGGTCAGGGGGCGGAAGTCGGCGTCGAGCTCGTAGGAGAGCGGGATGCCGGTCGGGATGTTCAGACCGGAGATGTCGGCGTCGGAGATGCCGTCGAGGTGCTTGACCAGGCCCCGCAGGCTGTTGCCGTGCGCGGCGACCAGGACCGTGCGGCCGGCCAGCAGGTCCGGGACGATGCCGTCGTACCAGTACGGCAGCATGCGCTCGACGACGTCCTTGAGGCACTCGGTGCGGGGACGGATCTCGCTCGGGATCGAGGCGTAGCGCGGGTCGTCGCTCTGCGAGAACTCCGTGCCGTCCTCGAGGGGCGGCGGCGGGGTGTCGTAGGAGCGGCGCCAGAGCATGAACTGCTCCTCGCCGAACTCCGCGAGGGTCTGCGCCTTGTCCTTGCCCTGGAGCGCACCGTAGTGCCGCTCGTTCAGCCGCCAGGAGCGGTGCACCGGGATCCAGTGCCGGTCCGCGGCTTCGAGCGAGAGCTGCGCGGTGCGGATCGCACGCTTCTGCAGCGAGGTGTGCACGACGTCGGGGAGCAGGCCGGCGTCCTTGAGGAGCTCGCCGCCCCGCACCGCCTCCTTCTCGCCCTTCTCGTTCAGATTGACGTCCACCCAGCCGGTGAACAGGTTCTTCGCGTTCCATTCGCTCTCGCCGTGGCGGAGGAGGATCAGCTTGTACGCAGCAGCCATGGCCCGAGCCTAATCGAAATCCCGTAGCGCCCGCCCATGTGTCCACAGTAAGCTACGCAGGTCGTATTCAGTCATTACACGGGGGGCCTGAGTGCCGGACGTCAGACGAGCTGTGCACGAGACCATGTCCGGACTCCCGCGCCAGTTCTGGTGGCTGTGGACCAGCACTCTGGTCAACCGGCTCGGCGGCTTCGTCGTCACCTTCCTCGCGCTCTACCTGACCGTCGACCGCGGCTTCTCCGCGTCGTACGCCGGCCTCGTCGCCTCGCTTTACGGGCTCGGCGGCTCGATCGCGTCCGTCGTGGGCGGCGTCCTCGCGGACCGCGTCGGGCGGCGCGCCACCATGCTCGTCGCCCAGCTCGGCACGGCCGCGGTCACCGCCCTGCTCGGCTTCGTCACCCACCCGGTGGCGATCGCGGTGGTCGCCGGGCTCGTCGGCGTCACCAGCAACGCCTCCCGGCCGGCCCTCCAGGCGATGCTGGCCGACCTCGTGCCGCCCAAGGACCGGGTGCGGGCCTTCGCCCTCAACTACTGGGCGATCAACATCGGCTTCGGCGTCTCGGCGGGCGTCGCCGGACTCATCGCCGCCCAGGGGTACGTCTGGCTCTTCCTCGGCGACGCGCTGATGACGCTGCTCTGCGCGATCGTCGTCTTCCTCAAGGTCAAGGAGACCCTGCCGGACGCCGACACCGTGCCGGAAGTGGACGAGGAGCCCGCCGGGCTCGGCCAGGTGCTGCGCGACCAGCGGTTCATGGCGCTGGTCGGACTGACCTTCCTGCTCGGGACCGTGGGCCAGCAGGGCGCCACGACCCTGTCGGTCGACATGGGCCGCTCCGGGTTCACGGCGAGCCAGTACGGCCTGGTCATCGGCCTCAACGGGTTGCTGGTGGTGCTGCTCCAGATCCCCGTCACGCGGATGATGACCGGCCGCAGCCCGGCCTCGCTGCTCGCCGCCGGCGCCCTGCTGATGGGCTGGGGCTTCGGTCTGACCGCGTTCGCCGGCACGGTCGGCTTCTACGCGCTCACCGTCACGGTGTGGACGCTCGGCGAGATCGTGCACGCGCCCGCCTCGATGGCGATCGTCTCCGACCTGGCGCCGGCGCGGGCCCGCGGCCGTTACCAGGGCATGTTCTCGCTCTCCTGGTCGGCCGCCTCCTTCGTCGGCCCCCTCGCGGGCGGCTTCGCGCTCGACCGCTGGGGCGGCGAGGCGGCGTGGGGCGCCTGCGCGGTCGTCGGCACGGTCACGGCGGCCGGGTACTGGGCGCTGCTGCGGACGCGGGGTCCGGTGAAGGCCGTGGAGTCGGACACGGTCGAGGCGCTGGAGGCGGTCGCGCGGGAAGAGGTGCCGATGCCGGCTTCCGGGCCGGCACCGGCATCCCCCGCTGCCGTCAGGAGCAGCCGTTGAGGCGGCGCTGGGCCTCGTAGAGGTTCGGCGGGGTGATCGCCGGGGTGCCGTAGGACTCCAGTCGGGAGTGGAGCGGGCCGGTGAAGTCCGGTACGTCGATCTGGCCGAACGCGGTGACCTCGGAGATGCCGGCCGTGGCGCTGTACGGAGCCACGTCGTCGATCTTGATACACCCCGCCCTGCCGTTGGCGACGGTGACGTTCCAGTGGGTGAAGCGGGCGCCGTAGAGCGGTCCGGCGCTGGCGTCCCCGCCGTGCGAGCCGTCGTTGAAGACGGTGATCTCGGTGCGGACGTTGGCGAACGGCAGTCCGCGGTGGGTGTCGAACGTCCCCATGTCCATCCGACCGCGCGACCAGACGTTGTGGCTGGACAGCCCCTCGACGTTGATGCCGTGCAGCTGGGTGCCGGCCGGGGCGGGGATCACGGTGCGCTGGTCGATGGCGAAGTCCTCGATCAGGTTGTCGTGCGAGCCCTCGCGGCAGCAGTACGGGTGGTGGCTGCCGCGTCCCGACACGCGGGTGCGGCGCAGCGTGGAGCCCTTGGCGGCGACCAGCAGGAACCCGTTGTCGACGTTGACGGCGCGCACGTCGTCCACCCAGCAGTCCCAGGCGCACTGCAGGACCAGGCCGTTGTAGCCGGTGTCGAGCAGGTGCTGGGCCTGCGGGGTCTCCACCATCTCGATGGTGAGGCCCTCGACCCCGGAGTTCACCACGGGGTCGACGAGCGACGTCAGCTTCGGGGCCCAGCCCAGGCGCGTGTCGAGCGGCAGCGGCCGGTCGAGGGTGACGCGGTGGCCGCGGATGCCGGTGACGCGGGCCGGCCATTCGTAGGGGACGTACGACAGGACCTTGGTCTTGTCGGACCAGTCGTAGGTCGCGGCGCCGTCGACGTCGCCCGCCATGTGGTCGAGGAGGCTGTGCTGGGCGTCGTCCGCGAGCTGGAGCAGGACGCGGTCGCCGCGGCGCAGGTGGGAGGCGGTGTCGACGGTGACGGTGAAGTCGCCCTGCTGCGCGACGGCCGTGATGGTGGCGAGGGTCTGCCACTCGTCGCGCTTGTTGCCGGTCCAGCCTTCGAACGGCCAGGCCTTGGCCTTGATCGCGTCGGTCAGGGTGCGGTAGCGCTCGCGCGGGCAGACCCAGACCAGGCCGCCGGCCCAGGACCAGGACGACTTGGTGCCGCCGTACCGGCTGCCGTAGGCGCCGATGATCTCGGTGAGCGAGCGCGTGGCGAAGAGTTTCGTGGCGCCACTGCCCTCACCGCGCAGGGTGACGTCGCTGTAGCCGAGCTGGATGACGTCGTCGATCCGGTAGGTGCCGCGCGGCAGCAGGACCGTGCCGCCCCCGCGCCTGCCGACCTCGGCGATGGCCCGGTTGATGGCGGGCGCGGCGTCGGCGGAGCCGTCCGGCTTCGCGCCGTAGTGCAGCACGTTGGCGCGTACGGGGCGGCGGGGGAACGTCCGCTCGCCGCCGTTGTAGCCCGCACGGGCGACGTTCGGGATCTGCGGGTGGGTGTAGGGCGTGGCCCTGAACTCCGCCCAGAGGGGGGACGGCACGCCCGTGGACCCCGTTTCCGCGGTGGGCGTTGCCGCTGCCGTTGCCGTTGCCGCGAAGGCGGTGCGGCCGCCGAGCGCGGTGGCGGCCACCGCCGCCGTGGTGACCTGGATGGCTCCCGTGAGCAGTCTCCTGCGACTGATCGTCATGACCCCGCCTTTCACGTATCTGAACACTATTCAGATGTGCGACGGCATGAGGGTGCCATGGCCCGGCGGGCGGCGGGAAGGGGTCAGACGGCATCAGTCTGCCGGCAGCCGTCACGAGTTAATGAGCTGCCCGGAGACCCGAGCCACCGAGGGATGTGCGGTCAGCCGTCCGACAATTCGGGCTTGTCGGCTCCGGTCAGATGTGTGAACGCGTCCAGGTTTCGGGTCGACTCACCGCGCGAGACGCGCCAGGCGTACTCCTTGCGGATCGAGGCCGCGAAGCCGAGTTCGAGGAGCGTGTTGAAGGAGCCGTCCGCGTTCTCCAGGACCGCGCCGAGCAGCCGGTCCACCTCGTCCGCGGTCACGGCGGCGAGCGGGATCCGGCCCGTCAGGTAGACGTCGCCGAGCCGGTCGATCGCGTAACCCACCCCGTACAGCCGGAGGTTGCGCTCCAGCAGCCAGCGGTAGACCGCTTCCTGGTTCTCGTCGGGGTGCCGGACGACGAAGGCGTTGAGGGAGAGCGTGTGCCGGCCGACGATCAGCGAGCAGGTGGTGGAGAGCTTGCGGGTGCCGGGGATCTTGGCGACGTACGTGCCGGGCTGCGGGCTCTCCCACTCCAGCCCGGCTTCCTCGAGCGCTTGCTCGACCGTGTCGCGGGCGATCTGCTCGCCGGGGTGGGGCGCCGTGCCGCTCGCGCTCCGCCCGGCCTGTCCCGCTCCTGCTGTCTGTCCGTGCTCAGCCATGAACCGATCGTAGGTGACGGCGGTGTTCCTGCATCGCTGCGGAGTAGACGTCGGCCGTCGACGCCGCCGCCCTCCCCCAGCCGAACTCCTGGGCGTGCCGCGCGGCGGCCTCCCCCAGTTGCTCACCGAGGTGCGGCTGGTCGACGAAGCGGCGCAGCGCCCGCGCGTAGTCGACCGGGTCGTGGCCGGGGACCAGAAAGCCGGTCTCGCCGTCCCTGACCGCCACCGACAGCCCGCCGACGGCCGCGGCGACCACCGGCGTGCCGCAGGCCTGCGCCTCGATCGCGACCAGGCCGAAGGATTCGCTGTACGAGGGCATCACCAGCACCGTCGCGGCCCGGTACCAGTCCGCGAGCCGCTGCTGGTCGACCGGCGGCTGGAACCGTACGACGTCGCCCACGCCGAGCCGCGCGGCCAGCTTGTGCAGCCGCTCCGGCTTGCTGAGGCCGCTGCCGCTGGGGCCGCCGACGATCGGGACGACCAGCCGTTCGCGCAGCGAGGGATCCTCGTCCAGCAGGATCGCGACGGCGCGGAGCAGCACATCGGGGGCCTTGAGCGGCTGGATGCGGCCCGCGAAGAGCGGGATCAGGGCGCCCTGCGGCAGACCGAGGCGGGCCCGGGCGGCGGCGCGGCCGTCGGCAGGAGAGAAACGGTCCAGGTTCACGCCGGGGTGGACGACGGCCACCTTGGCGGGCTGCGCGCCGTAGTGGCGGGCGAGCTCGTCCGCCTCCTCGTCGGTGTTCGCGATCAGCCGGTCGGCGGCCTCCACGATCTGGGTCTCGCCGATGACGCGGGCGGCCGGCTCGGGCGTGTCGCCCTGGGCGAGCGCGGCGTTCTTGACCTTCGCCATGGTGTGCATGGCGTGCACCAGGGGGACGCCCCAGCGCTCGGCCGCGAGCCAGCCGACGTGGCCGGAGAGCCAGTAGTGCGAATGGACGAGGTCGTAGTGGCCGGGGCGGTGGCCCGCCTCGGCCCGCATCACGCCGTGTGTGAAGGCGCAGAGCTGGGCCGGCAGCTCCTCCTTGGCCAGCCCCTCGTAGGGGCCCGCGTCGATGTGCCGGACGAGGACCCCCGGGGCGAGCTCGACGGAGGGCGGCAGGGCGCCGGTCGTGGCGCGGGTGAAGATCTCGACCTCTACGTTGATCTCGGCGAGACGCTTCGCCAGCTCCACGATGTAGACGTTCATGCCCCCGGCGTCGCCGGTGCCGGGCTGGTCGAGGGGCGAGGTGTGCACGCTCAGCATCGCCACTCGGCGCGGGCCGCCGCGGCCGTGGACGGGCCGGCGCAGTCGGCGCGATTGCGCGTAGCCGCGCAGGGCACCGAGCCGTGCCATGTGCTGGGTCACGCCGCTCTCCATTCGGCCGGACGGATCCGTTCAACCGTGGAACGCCGGAACCGTCCATTCCCATTTCCGTTTTACCGAACTTTTTGCCGGGGGTGGGAGGCGGTTGGCTCTTGGCCCGCGGCCGCCCCCCGAGAGCCGGCGCCTAAAGTCGAACCATGGCGAGACCCGTCGGGACCATCACCCGTGGCACCACGAATCCGAACCGGCTGCGCCGGATGGACCGGTGGATCGCGTCCGTGCTCGGGCCCGAGCTGCGGCGGGCGGCGGACCCGGTGGCAGTGGACCTGGGGTACGGGGCGGCGCCATGGACGGCGGTCGAGCTGCTGGGGCGGCTGCGTACGGTCCGGCCGGACGCCGTGGTGGTCGGGCTGGAGATCGACCCGGCGCGGGTCGCGGCGGCGGAACCGTACCGGCGGGACGGGCTGACGTTCGCCCACGGCGGGTTCGAGGTGGCGCTACCGGGGGGAACCGGCCGGCGGCCGGTCCTGATCCGGGCGGCGAACGTGCTGCGGCAGTACGACGAGGGCGACGTGCCGGCCGTCTGGGACCGGCTGCGGGCCCGGCTGGCGCCCGGCGGGCTGCTCGTGGAGGGGACCTGCGACGAGATCGGCCGCCGGCACGTGTGGGTGGCGATCGGGCCCGAGGGCCCGCGCACGGTGACGTTCGCGACGCGGCTGGGGTCGCTGGACCGGCCGTCCGATCTGGCGGAGCGGCTGCCGAAGGCGCTGATCCACCGGAACGTCCCCGGTGAGCCGGTGCACGCGTTCCTGACGGAGTTCGACCGGGCGTGGGCGACGGCGGCGCCGTTCGCGTCGCTCGGCGCGCGGCAGCGGTGGATCCGCAGCGTGCGCCTCCTGGCGGAGGGCGGCTGGCCGGTGACGGACCGCGCGGACCGCTGGCGGCAGGGCGAGGTCACGGTGCGCTGGGAGGCGCTGGCCCCGCGCGGTTCCTGAGCCCAGGTCCGGCAGACTTCCCGACGGACGGACTCCCGACGGACCGACCCCCGACCGTGGGACCCCCCAAACCGACGGCCCCCCAAACCGACGGACCTCCGACCGAGGGACCCTGGACCGACCGACCCCACCCGCGCCCCGGACGCCAATTCCCCGCTGCCCCTGTCACATTGCGGCACCTCGTGGCACCATCCCCCCTCATGTGACGATCCGTCAGATACGAGGTGGTGACGATGGCGGCGAAACCATCGCGCGGCGTGACCGTCGTGTGCACGGCCCTGCTCTACGCGGCAGCGACGCTGGCGGTGCCCGGGGCCGCGCACGCCGAGCCGCCGAAGACACTCGCCCAGGTGCAGGCCGAGGTGGCCTCCCTCTACCACCAGGCGGAAGCGGCCACCGAGTCGTTCAACGCGGCCGAGGAGAAGGTGCTCGCGCAGCAGAAGAACCTGGTCGCGCTCGCCATCTCGCTGGACGCCGCCCAGACGCGCCTGGCCACGCTGAAGGACCAGGTCGGGGCGATGGCGCGGGCGCAGTACCGCGGCGGCGGGATGACGGACGAGGTGCGGCTCGCGCTCTCCGCCGACCCCGACACGTTTTTGGCGGACGCGAGTCTGGCACAGCGCGGGGCGCGCGCCGCGAACGCCACGATCCGGGACCTCACCTCCACCCGGACCGCGTTGGACGGCTACGCGCACGCGGCCACCGCCGCGTGGGAGGCGCTGGTCGCGACCCGGAAGAAGTCCGCGGACGCCAGGGCGCAGGTCGAGTCACGGCTCGCCGAGGCGAAGGCGCTGCTCGCCTCGCTGCGGGAACAGGAGCGACTGCGGTTGCAGCGGCTGGAGGACGAGACCGCGTACCAGGCGCAGCTGGCGTGGACCCGGAGCGACGAGGCGAAGAAGCTGGCGCAACTGCCCCGGGCGGCGGGCGACGCGAGCGCGCAGGGCCGGCGGGCGGTGGCGTTCGCGGCGGCGCAGATCGGCAAGCCCTACGTGTGGGGCGCGGGCGGACCGTCCGCGTACGACTGTTCCGGGCTGACGCAGCAGGCGTGGGCGGCGGCGGGCCGGACCATCCCGCGGACGTCGCAGGAGCAGTGGCGGCTGCTGCCGCACGTGCCGGTCGACCGGATGCGCCCCGGCGACCTGGTCATCTACTTCGACGACGCCGGCCACGTGGGGTTGTACGTAGGGGACGGCGCGATCGTGCACGCGCCACGGCCCGGCAGGAACGTCACCATGGCCGGGGCGGGCTCCATGCGGATCCTGGGCGTGGTCCGTCCCGGGTGACCGGCGCGGCCCCCGGCCGGCAGCGCACCCGCGAGCCCCCGGGTGGCCCCGGGTGGCCGTTTATCGCACAGGGCGTCCTGCCGGGCGTTGCACAGAGTGCGCGTCAACCGCGAAAGCCGGGTGATGTATGTCATGTCCGGATCGCCGTATCGGAGCTGAAATCCCCCTCTGACCGCCGCATATGACACAGGCGGTTTACGTCGTGGCCTCCCGCCACACCGCGCGCTGCCGCTAGGGTCGCCTGTCAATGACCCTCGGGGGGAGGGAAGGAACCGTCCGATGACCGCAACAGGGGTACCGCACGCCGGTGAGGCGGACGGCTGCGCCGTCCTGCCGCTGCCCCGGCAGCGCCAGGATCCGTCGGCGTCCGCGCTGACCCTGCTGGTCATCGGCGACGACCCGGCGGGCACCTTCACCGCGCCCGAGCTGCTCGACGGCGCCGGGACCCGGGTACGCATCCGCCGGGCGCGCAACCTCACCGAGGCCGAGCGGCTGCTCACCGACGACGTGCACTGCGTCCTGCTGGTGCTCGACGGCGACGGGCTGGAGAGTCTGCGCCGGCTGCTGCTGATCGCACCCACCACGGCCGTCCTCGTCTTGACCGGCGAGGGCGGGGGTGACGCGGGCGAGGCCGGTGAGGCGGTACGGATCGGCGCGCAGGATCACCTCACCCGCGACGAGGTCGACGGCTCGCACCTGACCCGGGCGATCCGCTATGCCGTGGAGCGCAAGCGCGCCGACCTCGCGCAGCGCCAGCTCACCGAGACCCGGCTGCTCGCCCAGGAGAACTCCCGGCTGGAACGCGGACTGCTGCCCAACCCCCTGCTCGAGGGAGCGGATCTGCGGTTCGCGGCGATGTACCGGCCGGGGCGCAGCCGCGCGCTGCTCGGCGGCGACTTCTACGACACCGTGCGCACGACCGACGGCACGGTGCACGCGATGATCGGCGACGTCTGCGGGCACGGCCCGGACGCGGCCGCGCTCGGTGTGCAACTGCGGATCGCCTGGCGGGCGTTGACCTTCGCCGGGCTCAGTGGCGACCTGCTGCTGAGCACCCTGCAGAAGGTCCTGGAGAACGAGCGCGCCGACGACGAGACCTTCGCGACGCTCTGCACGGTGGACATCGCGCCGAACGGCGTGAGCGCCGATCTGTATCTGGCCGGGCACCCGGCCCCGCTGCTGACCGGCGCCGACGGCGTGCCGCGGCTCCTGCCGTACGAGGCGGGCGGCCCCGCGCTCGGACTGCTGGAGCAGACCGCGTGGAGCCGGATCGACGTCGAACTGGGCACGTCCTGGAGCCTGATGCTCTACACCGACGGGCTGATCGAGGGCCGGATAGGCGAGGGTACGCAGCGGCTCGGCCAGGACGGGATGGTCCGAATGATCACCCGCCAGCTGGCCGGCGGGCTGCGCGGTGAGGACCTGCTGGACGCGGCCGTCACCGAGGCACGCGAGCTGAACGGCGGGGAGCTGACGGACGATGTCGCCGTCGTGCTGCTCGACCGCGTCGCCCCGGCCCGGATCACGGGCCTGCCGGCCCAGCTCCAGCGGTCCGACGGCTGAGGATCCCTGACAGAGCTCAGCGGCGGAACGGTCCGTAGGGGCCGTCGCTGCTGCTGCCACCGCGGCGTCCGCCGCCGGAGATCTGCTTCAGGGCCGGACGGACGTCGACCATGTAGACGATCACGGCGACCAGGCCGAAGGCCGGCAGGAAGTCGAAGATCGAGAAGAATTTCATCACCAGCGCGGCCAGCCCGAGGACGATCAGCCAGAACAGCTTCGTCTTCTTGTCGGCCGCGCGGTAGGCGTCCTCGCGGCGCACCGCGGCATCGATGAACGCGAAGAGCGCGAAGAGGAACAGCCCCCATGACACCAGGGCCACCACCCCGAAGAACCCCGTGACCAACACGTCGCCCACCGCCTTTTCGTCCGTATGCCCGAGCCGGCCCGATGCCCGGGAAACCGTCGCCGCCACCGTATCGGTACCGCATGCACAACGGGCCGGGCACGCCCCGCGTGCCCGGCCCGTCCGTTGCGCGGCGCGTACTACTCGGCCGGCTTGGCCGCCGGCTTCTTGGCGGGGGCCTTCTTCGCGACGGGCTTCTTCGCCGGCGCGGAGACCGAGGCGTCCGCCGTGGGGGTGGAGGTGGACTCGGCGGCGGCCGGGCGCGGGTCGGGCTCGACCGCCACGGCGATCTCCTCGATCTCGTCGGCCACCTCGCCGCGCCAGGTCGCCGACGGCGCCCTTGCCGCGCTCGGCCAGCGTGCCGTAGGTCTCCTGGACCTTCACGGCGGCCTCGGCGGCCCGGCCGACGCCCTGGAGCGCGAAGTCCTGGACGGACTCGCCGATCTTCTTCAGGTCCAGTTCGACGGAGCCGAGGGCCTCGGTCACCTTCGTCTGGGCGTCCTTGGCCTGCGCCGCGACGCGGTCCTGGAGCACCTTCGGATCGGTGTTGCGGATCTTCTCGAAGCGCTCGGGGGCCTCGGCGCGGATCCGCTCGATCAGCGCGGGCACCTGCTGCAGCTTCTCGGCGGCGAGGTCGGCGGTACCGGCCACCGCGTAGAGCGGAGTCGGGTCCTTGAGCGTCTTCACGATGTCATCGGTGATCGCCATGAGGGTCCTCCCGGACGGGGGTTGTTGACGCGTGGTCGTGCATACGGTGAGTGCGTGCGATTCCTGCGTGCGCGGTCTGCGCACGGTGTGCTGGGCGCGCTACGAACGCGCCGGTCGAACGGTCTTCGGCCGCACCGGGTCCGCCGGCGTCGGGTCCACGGGTACAGGCTCCTCCACCACGGCGTTCTCCTTGCGGAACGACTCGTAGATCTGGATCAGCACCTGCTTCTGCCGCTCATTGATCGTCGGATCGGCCAGGATCGCCGCGTGCACCTCCAGCTCGTCCCGGTCGCGCTCCTCGAGCATTCCGGCCTGGACGTACAGGGTTTCCGCGGAGATCCGCAGCGCCTTCGCGAGCTGCTGCAGGATCTCGGCGCTGGGCTTGCGCAGCCCGCGCTCGATCTGGCTGAGGTAGGGGTTCGAGACCCCGGCGGCGTCCGCGAGCTGCCGCAGCGACAACTGCGCGTTGCGCCGCTGCTCCCGCAGGTACTCGCCGACGTTGCCGACGTTCAGTGAAGCCATGTCCCGATGCTGCACCATCGATGCTAGCTATTGCAAGCACATCGCTTGCAAAAGGCTCAATCGGGCGTGTGAGAGCCGTCACTGATCCGTTCACACTCCGCGACGCGCCGCTCCAACAGGGTGCGCTCGCGGGCGTTGCGGGTGAGGGAGGCGGCACGGGTGAACTCCTGACCGGCCTCTTCGTACCGGCCGAGCCGGGCGAGGAGATCGCCGCGGACGGTCGGCAGCAGGTGGTAGCCGGCCAGGGACGGCTCGGACGTCAGCGTGTCGACGAGCTCGAGTCCGGTGGCCGGCCCGTACGCCATGGCCAGCGCGACCGCGCGGTTCAGCTCCACGACGGGCGACGGAGCGCGCGCGGCGAGCTGTTCGTAGAGCCCGGCGATCGTCCGCCAGTCGGTCTCCTCCGCGGTGCGGGCCCGGGCGTGGCCCGCGGCGATCGCGCCCTGCAGCACGTAAGGGCCGGGCCGGCCGCCGAGCGCGGCCGCGCGCTCCAGCGCGGCGAACCCGCGGCGGATGAGCAGCAGGTCCCAGCGCGAGCGGTCCTGGTCGAGCAGCAGGACCGGCTCGCCCGCCGGGCCCGTCCTGGCCGCCGAACGTGACGACTGGATCTCCATCAGCGCGACGAGGCCGTGCGCCTCGGGCTCCTTCGGCATGAGCGCGGCCAGGACGCGGCCCAGCCGCAGCGCCTCCGCGCAGAGCGCGGGGCGCATCAGGTCATCGCCGGCGGTCGCCGCGTACCCCTCGTTGAACACCAGGTAGATGACCTCGAGGACGGACGAGAGCCGGTCGGCCAGCTCGGGCCCGGCCGGCACCTCGAAGGGGACGCCGGCGTCGGCGAGCGCCTTCTTGGCCCGCACGATCCGCTGGGCGACCGTCGACTCCGGGACGAGGAACGCGCGCGCGATCTCCTCGGTCTTCAGACCGCCCAGCAGCCGGAGCGTGAGCGCGACGCGTGCCTCGGTGGAGAGCACCGGGTGGCAGGCGATGAAGACCAGCCGCAGCAGATCGTCCTCGATGTCACCGTCGAGGACGGCCTCGGCATCGGCCGGCGGGCCGTGCCCCGCGTTCTCCAGCTCGTGCCCGAGCACGTCGATCTTGCGGGCGAGACGCTCCTTGCGGCGCAGGAGGTCGATCGCGCGGTGCTTCGCGGTGGCCATGAGCCAGGCGCCCGGATTCTCCGGGACGCCCGACCCGGGCCACTGCTCGAGCGCCGCGACGAGGGCGTCCTGCGCCAGCTCCTCGGCGAGGCCGACGTCGCGCACGAGCCGTACGAGCCCGGCGATGAGCCGCGCCGACTCGATCCGCCACACCGCCTCGATCGCGCGGTGGGCCTCGGGGCGGCCGCTGGGTACCGTCATGGCGACCCATCAGAGCATCCCCGTCCGCGCGACGGCAAACCCGCGGTCAGGGGCGATGGGCGCCGCCCGGGGCGGTCGGTCGTACCCGCTCCCGGTCAGACATTCCCGCCCCGGGCAATCGTTCGTGCCCCGCTCAGTCGTTCATCCCCTCGATCTGCCGGATCTCCGACTCGATCTCCCAGCCGTCACCGTGGATCCGCAGGAAGCGCGAGGCCCATTCCAGCGCCTCCTCCTTGCTCTTCACCTCGATCATCGCGTAGCCGCCGATGACTTCCTTCGCCTCGGTGAAGGGCCCGTCGGTCACGCTCAGCTTGCCGCCGGAGAGCCTGATGCGGGTGCCTTCCGCGGTCGGCCGCAGGCCGCCGGTGTCGAGGAGCACGCCGGCCTTCGTCATCTCCTCGATGAGCTTGCCCATGTCCTCCATCAGCTGCTCACCGGGGACGAGGTCGGTGTTCTCCTGGACCCGCAGCATCATCATGTAGCGCATCGCGATCGCTCCTTCTCGTACTTCTCTGCCATCCGAACCCTGCTCTACTGATGCGTCGAACGGGAGCCGCCGGGATCGACACGTCCGCGAAAGTTTTTTCTCCGGTACCCGAGTGGCCCCGGATCCCGTACGTGAACGATGGTTCAGGTCGGCCACCAGGTCGGCCACTACTGTGGCTGCCATGACCGCCCAACTCCCCTGGAACGCCAAGGAAGCCACCGTCGGCGAACTGTCCGACCGCAGCGGCGTCCCGCCGTCCGCGCTGCGCTTCTACGAGCGCGAGGGGCTCATCCGCAGCCGGCGCACCTCCGGGAACCAGCGCCGCTACAGCCGCGACACACTGCGCAGGGTCGCCTTCATCCGGATCTCACAGCGGGTCGGCATTCCGCTGGCGCGGATCCGCGAGGTCCTCGGGCTGCTGCCGGAGGGGCGTACGCCGAACCGGGCGGACTGGGCGATGGTCTCGGAGTGCTGGCGGGACGATCTGAACAGCCGTATCGCCCAACTGGAGCAGTTGCGGGACCGCCTCACCGACTGCATCGGCTGCGGCTGCCTGTCCATCGCCTCGTGCCACCTGGCCAATCCGCACGACGCCCTCGGCGAGCAGGGGCCGGGGCCGCGCCGGCTGCTGGGCTCCAGCCCCCCGGTTGCGGACGGCACGTGCGCTGTGGACGTTGCGGACTGCGCGTACGTTGCAGACGCTGTGGACGCTGTGGACGCTGTGGACGCCGCAGAGGCCGCGGAGACCGCGGACGTTGCGGACCGAAACTGACCGCATGGGTTCCTAGAGTCGAGGCATCGAGACCGAACGAGAGGTGGTCGTCATGCCGACACTGGTGCACACGGGGAAGACCGGCGAGCGGAGCGAGCGGGATGCCCTGCTGGCCTTCCTGGAGGCACAGCGCGGCGCCCTGCGCCGGGCCGTCCTGGGGCTGACCGACGAGCAGGCGGCGTCCCGGCCGAGCGCGAGCGAGCTGTCGCTGGGCGGGTTGATCAAGCACGCGGCGAGCTGTGAGGACAACTGGGTCCAGACCACGCTGATGGGGCGGCCGGGCGCCCGCGAGCGCGACGAGTCGAACTGGCACCAGGACTTCCAGCTGACCGGCGACGAGACCGTGGCCGGGGTGCTGGAGGAGTACGCGGCCGTGGCGCGGGCGACCGAGGAGACGATCCGCGGCCTGCCGGACCTGGAGGGGAGCGTGCCGCTGCCGGAGGCGCCGTGGTTCCCGGCCGGCATGCGGGTCGACGCCCGCTGGGTACTGCTGCACCTCATCGAGGAGGCGGCCCGGCACGCCGGACACGCGGACATCATCCGCGAGTCGCTGGACGGGAAGACGTCGTACGTGCTGATCGCCGAGGAGACCGGCAAGGCCTTCTGACGGCGATCAGCACGTACGCGCCGGGGCCCGGCCCCGGCGCGTACGCGGCCGCGTTCAGCGTGCGGCGGTCAGTTCCGCCGCGACCAGCTCCGCGACCTGGACGGCGTTGAGGGCCGCGCCCTTGCGCAGGTTGTCGCTGGAACAGAAGAGGGCGAGACCGTTGTCCACGGTCTCGTCCCGGCGGATCCGGCCGACGAAGGTCGGGTCCTGACCGGCCGCCTGCAGCGGGGTGGGGATCTCGGAGCGCTCGACGCCGGGGGCGGCGGCCAGCAGCTCGTAGGCGCGCTCGACGCTGATCGGACGCTCGAAGCGCACGTTGACCTGCAGCGAGTGCCCGGTGAAGACCGGCACGCGCACGCAGGTGCCCGAGACCTTCAGCTCCGGGATCTCCAGGATCTTGCGGCTCTCGTTGCGGAGCTTCTGCTCCTCGTCGGTCTCGAAGCTGCCGTCGTCGACGATCGAGCCGGCCAGCGGCAGCACGTTGAACGCGATCGGGCGGGCGTAGACGCCCGGCTCCGGCAGTTCGACGTTCTCGCCGCCGAAGGCGAGCGCGGCGGCCTTGTCGGCGATCTTGCCGATCTGGCCGTCGAGCTCGGCGACACCGGCCACGCCGGAGCCGGAGACGGCCTGGTACGTGGTGGCGATCAGCGCGGTCAGACCTGCCTCGTCGTGCAGCGGGCGCAGGACGGGCATGACGGCCATCGTCGTGCAGTTCGGGTTGGCGATGATGCCCTTGGGGCGGTCCGCAATGGCGTGCGGGTTGACCTCGGACACCACCAGCGGGACCTCGGGGTCCAGCCGCCAGGCGGAGGAGTTGTCGATGACGACCGCACCCGCCGCGGCGACCTTGGGCGCGAGCGCCCTGGAGGCGGCGCCGCCCGCCGAGAACAGGACGATGTCCAGCCCGGAGTAGTCGGCCGTGGCGGCATCCTCGATGACGATCTCGCCGTCCTGCCATGGCAGTGTGCTGCCGGCCGAACGGGCCGAGGCGAACAACCTCAGCTCCTTCACGGGGAAGGCGCGCTCGGCGAGCACCTTGCGCATGACTCCGCCCACCTGGCCGGTCGCTCCGACGATTCCGATCCTCATGACGCCTCTCCGATCAATGCGTGCGAATGGTCCCGAGTATCCCCTGCCGCGTCCCATGCCCGGAGGGCCGTCTCAAGCGATGGGCCGGCGGCGGGCAGCAGCGGCAACCGTACGCCGGGTCCCGGGATGCGGCCGTGGGCGTGCAGCACGGCCTTGACGACGGTGGGGTTCGGCTCGGCGAACAGCGCCGCCGCGAGGGCCGCCAGCCGGTGCCCCAGCGCCCGGTCGCCGGTTCTGGAGAACTCCACCCAGCGCTCGGTCGCCAGATGCGCGGAGGCGAGCACGGCACCTGCCGCGCCGAGGGCGAGCAGCGCCGGGGCGAAGACGTCATCGCCCGCGAGGACGGCGAAGCCGGGCGGATCGGCGCCGAGCAGCGCCACCGTGTCCTGGTCGACCCCGCCGACCGCGTGCTTCACCCCGACCACGCCCGGGACGGCGGCCAGCCGCAGCAGCGCGTCGATGCCGAGGGTCTGCCCCGTGCGATACGGGATGTTGTAGATGATCAGCGGCAGCGGACTGTCCGCGGCCAGCGCCTCGAAGTGCGCGACCACCCCGGCCTCGGAGGGCCGCGTGAAATACGGCACGGGGACGAGCGCCGCGGCCGCCCCGGTACCCGCGAGCGCGCTCAGCTCCTCCCCCGACCGCCGGGTGTCGTTCGACCCGGCGCCCACTGTCAGCCATGCCCCGCGCTCCCGGCAGGCCCGGCCGACGATCTCGGTGACGGCGGCCCGCTCCCGTACGTCGAGGGTGGCGGCCTCAGCGGTGGTCCCGAGGGCGACGAGTCCGGTCGCGCCCGCGTCGAGGACGTCGTGCGCGAGAGTCTCCAGCGCGGCGACGGCCACCGTCCCGTCGCTGTCGAAGGGCGTGATCAAAGGCACGTGAATGCCGCCGAGCGGCCGGTCCAGATCCATGCCGACGAGCGTGCCGCACCACGACAGTCAAGGTCCAGTTAATTGTTCTTCGCGGACAGGTAAGCAACGCTATGACAACGCGATATCGGGTCGACGCCGCCGCCCCACCCCTGACAGCCTCGCGCCATGAACGACGACACCTATGAGATCTCGACGGACCCCGCCCGGCTGGACGCCACCCGCGTCCACCACTGGCTCTCCACCGACGCCTACTGGGCGCTGGGCAGGACCCGCGAGAAGCAGGACAGCGCGATCGCCAACTCACTCAACTTCGGCCTCTACGACACCGCTTCCGGCGAGCAACTGGCCTACGCCCGCGTCGTCACCGACCACACCACCTTCGCCTGGCTCTGCGACGTCTACGTCGACCCGGCCACCCGCGGCAAGGGCCTCGGCATAGCCCTGGTGACCGCCGTACGCGACCACCTCGCCCCCGCAGGGCCTGCGCCGCATCCTCCTCGCCACCGCGGACGCCCACGGCGTCTACGCCAAACTGGGCTTCGAACCCCTCACCGACCCGGCCAAGTGGATGGCCCTCGGCCTGCAGTGACGGGAGCGGCGTGGCGCCGGTGCCAGTCCTCGAAGGCGGCCTCCACGACCACCCGGGAGACCACCTTCTCCAGTCCCAGTGGCTCCTGAGCGGCACGAAGGGTGCGCCAGACAGAGGCGGCGACCTGCCGCAGTTGCGCGTAGTCGAGTACGGCGTTCAGACCTGTCGCCCCACGGATGACATCCGTGAAGACGGATTGCATGCGTTTGTAGGCCACGTAGTGCGGCAGGTCCGCATCCGCCCCCTTGGCCGCCGCCTCGCCCACCGCCCGCTTCCAGCGCTCGATGACCTCGCGCTCCTGCGGCAGTGGATAGCGCATGAGGTGCAGATGGGTCGCCAGGTCGTAAAGCGGATCGCCGACGAGCGCCAGCTCCCAGTCGATGGTCCACAGTGCGCCGTCGTCATCGACGATGAAGTTCTGCCGGTGCAGGTCGCCGTGGAGCAGCCGGTTGGGGCGCGGAGTCAGCTGCGGCAGTCCCCGCTCGAACGTGCTCAGCACGCCTACCGGCACGTCAAGGTCGTTCAGCAGCCGGGAGAAGTTCTTGCGGTGCGGGGCGTAGACGTGCTTCCGGGTGAAGTGCACCAACTCCCGGAGGAACGCCGTGGAGCTTCCGTCGCCTCGGCTCAGCACACAGGTGCACACACGCTGCCGTTGCTGCGGTGGCGGCAGTTCCACGACGTCGAAGGCCGCGAGGTGTTGGAAGAGCTCCTCGATCTGGTCGAGGAAGGCGGCGCTGACCGTCCTGCTGCCGCCCGCGCCCCGCAGACTGCTCAGGGTGCGTCCTTCGATGAACGAGATCGCGGACGCATGCCCGTCGATCTTCGTGACGAGCGGAATGCGCGGAATCCGGCCCTGAAGGGCCGGGAGCAGCTGGTCCTCGGAACGGAACACCCGCAGGTCGAACCAGAAGACACCAGGGCGTGGTTCCCGCAGTTTCATCCGGCGGAATTTCAGGCCGAGCGTGGAGCCGGCGTCGAGCCTGACCGCGTAGGTCACGTTGTGGTAGCCCGGGAAGGGGCCCTCGACCCGCTTGACTCCTTCCAGGGACGCGACCCTCGTCGCTGTCGTCGTGGCCACGGATTCTCCGACTGTGAGTTCGAACTACTGACGCACACTCCGTGCCCCACAGCCCATGCGTGGCGTCGAGACTATTACGCAAGCCCCCTCATCGAGCAGACCCGAACGGTTACATTTGTTGGTCTTCTTCGAAGAGGTGCACGAGTGCGTCAGTAATATGTTCGGCGCCGGCGATCTCCAGCTCCAGCCGCTTCGCCTCGTTCCTCGCGTAGCCAAGGAAGGTGACACCAGCCGCTCGAGCCGCGGTGCAGTCGTCGCCGGAGTCCCCGATCATCAGGCAGTTCTCGGCCCGCGCCCCCGTGGTCCGCAAGGCCTCCCGCAGGCAGAACGGATCGGGCTTCAACAGCTCGGGATCGGCCGGCCTGCCATGGACATGCGCGCCGAAGAACGGGCTCAGCCCCATCCGGGCCAGGTATACGTTCGCCGCCTCCACGGAGTTGTTCGTCGTAACAGCGACCTTGCTCCCACGGGCGACGAGCCAGAAGACCAACTCAGAGGCGTGCTCGGTGGGCACGGCCGAGTCCGCCGCACGCACCTCCTCAGCGGTGAGGAGGCGCTGCAGTTCAGCCACCTGGTGGCTCCACACCGTCCCCCGATAGGCCTTCGAGGTGTCCCGCAGCACCTGGAGGGGGTTGTCCGGATCCTTTAAGGCGGGCGTCAGTCCCCACTCGTCGAGCCGGCGACGCAGTACCCGAGCCACTTCGTGCGCCCGATAGTGGCCGAACAGGCCGGCCAGCGGACCGTCGAAGTCGAAGAGCACGCATTCCGCGGCGGCGACGAGTTCACGACGGGTCCGTCGACAGGTGGCGGAGGGCGGTGGGGAGGTCACTCGAAAAGTGTCAACGGCTCGGCGATGGTTGACCAGACGGATTCGAACCAATCCCGCGAGCGCCGCACGAATTCGGCGCCGTACGGGTCGGGGCCGGCCTTCGCGGAGTGGTGGAAGAGTGTGGCCCCGAGACCCAGGAAGTCGTAGATGTCCATGTCCTCCCCGCGGTAAGACACCGTGCGCCGGACAACCTTGTAGTAGCCGAACAGGGATTCCGTCTCGTTGAGCAGGTAGAGCTTGTTCACTGGTGTGACCGCCACGGATTTGATCTCGACGGACACCTCCGTCCCGAGGCCCAGGTCCGCCAGTCGGCCGACGGAGCTCTGCAGGCCGAGCGCGTGGCTCTGCGCCAACTGCCGCAGCCTTTCTCTCGGCCGCGGGTCCTCCGGGTCGTCGGCCAGCCGCGGCACGGCCAACATCGCGTCGGGAGACGGCAGGAGCAGCCGCACTTTCACGGACTCCGGGGCTTCGAGCTCTCCCGCCTGGATGAGCCGGAGCGGGCCCTGCATCGCCGAGTTCAGCGTCTCCGCGGTGAGCGAGAAGGAGTCCAGCGTCACCGTGGGCACGCGGAACGCGGCTTCGAGATGCTCGGCCAGCTCGACGCCCGCCGGCCCAGGACCCGCATGCGAGGGCGCCGCGTGCGCGGGCGCCGCCGAGGGGCGTAGGACGTACGACCCCCGGCCGCGCTGCGAGTCGATGTAGGCGTCTTTGCGAAGCTCGTCCAGTGCCCGCTGGACTGTGGCCCTGGACACCTTGAAGCGCCTGCTCAGAGCCTTTTGGGTTGGGATCTGATCACCCGCGGCCAGCACGCCACTGTCCATCTCCGCACGCAGTTCCCGCGCGATGCGCCGAAACGGTGGCCCCGCGCCGTTCTGCTCCGAGCTACCCGGACTCATACGTTCCAGGCTACAACTCTCAATCAACCCAGGGAAGTTGACTGACTTAGGTTGTTCACCTCATTCAACCGGGAAGACCCTTGAAGGAGAAGCAGCTCAGTCGACTTCGAGGATTTACCCAGGGGTTATCGAAGTTGACGCACCGGGGGTAAGCGTCATCAACCGTCCAACGGCGTACGGGACATACCGCAACCACCCACCTTCTGTCACCACCCAGCGCCACGAAGGAGGGACCTGCCATGCCTGTTCTCGGATTCCTTTTCGAGCAGTTCGTCCAGTGGAGGTACGGCGCAGCCTGGGCGGTCGTCTTCGGACTGATCGCCTTGGACCGTAAGGACCGCGGCACCACCTACACCTGCCTCGCCCTCACCGGGATCGCCATCCTGATGGCGCAGTAGGGGCGGGCAGGAGTGGGGAGCCCGGGCGTCAGAAGCTGTCCGGGTTCCAGGGGCGGCGCGGGGTGCGGAAGAGGGTGTCCGCGCGGGGTACGGCGCCGGGGCGGTGCTCGGTGACGCGGCCCAGGACGGCGAGGCGCTGGACGGACTCGTCGCCGAGGTACAGCGTTCCCAGGTCCGCGATGTCGAGGGAGAGGTCCGGGGCGTCCCCGGTCGGGGTGCAGGAGGCCCGGCCGTCCGGGTCCGTCTCCAGGCGGAAGCGGCCGCCGGCCAGGCCGGCGGCGTCGCGCAGGTCCAGGACGAGGGAACCGGCGCCGGTGTAGGTGCGGGCCGCCAGAGCGCGGGGGGTGTCGAGGATCCGGAGCCACATGAAGTCGGCGTTCGTCTCGACCCTCGCGGCACGCGGGTCGCCGAGCAGCAGCGGCATGACGTCGTCGGGGGCACGGAAGCCGGACTTCAGCTCGGTGACCCAGTCGATGGAGAAAAGGTAGCGCCACAGCGCGCGTTCCGCGGCCGGGGAGGCCGCGATCAGACCGCTCGTCCGCAACGTCATCTTCGGGAACTTGTTCGCCCACCGGTGTTCCGTGACGAAGTACGAGGCCAGACCGTCGACCTGGCCCGAGTCGCTCCGGTAGGCCGCGTAGAAGGGTTCCTTCCAGGGCCGGGACGGGAAGGACAGCTGCCCGGTGTCCAAGTCCCACCAGCGGTCGGGGCGGTCGATCGCGCCAGGCGTAAGGCGCCGGAAGCGCTCGTGGAGTTCGGGGCCGATCTTGCGAATCTCCGCGGGTGTCAGCAGGTCGATCCTGCCCTCGGCGGGACCCGACCAGCGGCGGTCGAGACCGGCCCGGGGGATGTCGACGTCCCATTCGTTGGTCCACGTCGCGGGGCCGAAGCCGTAGCGGCCGTAGATCGGGTACTCGGCGGCGATGAGGATCGCCACCGCCTCGCCGCGCTCCTTGGCCGCCGCCAGGTCGTGGGACATCATGCGGGTCGCCAGCCCGCGCCGGCGGTGCGTCGCGGTGACGGTGACGTTGGTGACGGCGGAGGCGGCGAGCCGATCGCCGCCCGGCACGGTGAGCTCACGCGGCGCGCTGCGGAAGGTGGCCACGCAGCGGCCCTCGTCGAACACGCCCTGGGTGCGGTCCAGGTCCAATCCCGGCTTGCGGGCCGCGAGTTCCTCCGGGGAGACCGCCGGCGGCGCCAGGAACCCGTTGTTCAGCGCGCGGAGCCATTCCGGCAGGTCGGACTCGTCGAGGGTGTGGAGGTCGAGGCTCATCCTCCGAACGTAGGCGGCCGCGGGACGGGACGCACCCGGATTTCCTGCGGTGGCGGCCGGGTTGGGAGGCGGCGGCACGGCTGGGACGCGGCGGCGAGATCGGAGGGCCGGGAGGCCGAGAGGCCGGTGGGCCCCACCGGCGCTCCCGCCGCGCTCAGCTCTCGGCGAGCAGGTCGTCCACGCTGGCTTCTCCGTCACGGTATCGGCGGGTGATCTCCGCGCTGCACCCGTCGACCGTCCGTTGGAGGGCCTGCCGGCGCCGGGAGACCTGCTGCTCGTGGCGGACGAGGCGCCCCATCCCCTCGTGCAGGTCCTGGTCGGTGCGCGCGTCGAGGTCCGACAGCTCGACCTCGGAGAGCATCTCCTCGGCGAGCCGCCGCACCCGCTCGGTGAGCGGCGTGCCCAGCGTCACGTGCCGGGCGGACGAGCGGTGCCGCGATGGCGCGTCGGTCAGGATCTCCGGCAGCCGGTCCAGCAGCGGGGCGTCCGGCGCCGTGCGGCGCCCGAGCTCCGCCCGCAGGATGTCGATCCGTCCCTGCAGCAGCCGGCGCAGATACGACAGGTCCGCCTCCTCCTGCTGCGCGTCACGTCGCAGGGTGCGCAGCGTGCCGAGGCCCAGCGCCCCCATCTCGGGCTCCGGGGTGTCCGCGGCGAGCGGGCTGCGCGGGCCCGGGGGCCGCGGCCCCAGCGCGTCGGCCTTCAGCATGTGATGGCCTTTCTCGATGGGGGCGGTCGGTGCGATCGGTGCGGTGGTACCGGATGTCTCTCCAGTGCCGGGTGTGGTCATGCCTGTCGTCCCCTCGTCGCGGCCGAAAGCCGCCCAGGTTCCGATGGTCCCACTGCCTGCCGACACCCCGCAGCGACTCTGCACCCGAACGGCCCCGACGGCGGGCGTGCTTGGCGCCCAACCGGGCGTACGACCTGCGGTCGCGTGCGCCTCCTCACCCGTGCGAGTGGTGTTGGCACATGCACGCGACAATGGCCGTATGCGAGCGGTTGCCCAACGGGTCAGTGAAGCGAGTGTCGTGGTCGACGGGGAGACGGTCGGGTCGATCACCGGCCCGGGATTGTGCGTTCTGGTGGGGGTGACGCACGAGGACACCCCGGAGAAGGCGGCGCAGCTCGCCCGCAAACTGTGGAGCCTGCGCATCCTGCCGGACGAGAAGTCCTGCTCGGACATCGGCGGCCCGCTGCTCGTCATCAGCCAGTTCACGCTTTACGGTGACGCCCGTAAGGGGCGGCGCCCCACGTGGAACGCCGCCGCGCCCGGCGAGATCGCCGAGCCGCTCGTCGACGAGGTCGTGAAGCGGCTGCGCGAGCTGGGGGCGGACGTGGAAACGGGCCGGTTCGGCGCGGACATGAAAGTCGCACTGACGAACGACGGCCCGTTCACCCTGGTCATCGACATCTGATCCGGCACCGGTTCGGAGAGACGTCAAGGAGCGACGACGATCTCCTGCGACGCGACCGTCGTGTCGGCCAGCAGCGTCGCGTCGACCGCCGTGTTGCGCTTGACGAGGGCCAGCGCGATCGGGCCCAGCTCCCAGTGCCGCGCCGAGGACGTCACGAAGCCGACCTGCCGGCTCTCCGCGCCCTCGGAGGCGATGCGGACCGGTGAGCCGTGCGGCGGGAGCTTCACCTCGCTGCCGTCCAGGTGCAGGAAGACCAGGCGCCGCGGGGGCTTGCCCAGGTTGTGCACGCGGGCGACCGTCTCCTGGCCCCGGTAGCAGCCCTTCTGCAGGTGGACGGCGGTTTCCAGCCAGCCCAGCTCGTGCGGAATGGTGCGGTGGTCGGTCTCCAGGCCCAGCCGCGGCCGGTGCGCCTCGATCCGCAGCGCCTCCAGCGACAGCGACCCGATCGGCCGTCCCGCGCCGGCCGCGAAGGACTCCAGCTCGGCACGTGGCACGAAGACGTCCCGGCCGTGCGCGGTCTCCCGGACGGCCCAGCCCTCCGGGACGGGCGTGATGGCGCCTGCGGGCAGGTACACGATCGCGTACTGCTCCGAGGCGTCGACCGCCTCGACCTTGTAGAAGAACTTCATGCTCTCCAGGTACGCGAGCAGCGCGCCCTGCGTACCGGGCTCCACGTGGATCCAGGTCGTCGTACCGTCGTCCACGAGGTAGAGCGCGTGCTCGATGTGGCCGTGCGCCGTGAGAACCAGCGCCTCGGTGGCCTGGTGGGCGGGCAGCTGCTCGACGTGCTGGGTGAGCAGCAGGTGCAGCCAGGCGAGCCGATCCTCGCCGCTGACGGTGAGGACGCCGCGGTGCGAGAGGTCCACGAAGCCCGTCCCGTCGGCCAGTGCCCGCTGTTCGCGGAACAGGTCGCCGTAGTGTCCAGCGACACCTTCGTCCGGCCCCTCCGCGGGGACGGCACCGGGAAGCGACAGCAAGGGGCTCTTCGACGTGACGGTCATGGCGATAAGCCTACGACTCGGCGGCGGAAGCCTTCGCTGTGCACGCGGCGCAGCGGCCGAAGATCGCGAAGTGCTTCATGTCCGTCTCGAAGCCGAAGGCCTCGCGCAGCCCCTGGGTGAGCGGCGCGGCGAGCGTCACGTCGGCCTCGATGACGGAGTCGCAGTCCCGGCACACCAGGTGCATGTGGTGGTGCCGGTCCGCGAGGTGGTACGTCGGGGCCCCGTGCCCGAGGTGGGCGTGACTGACCAGGCCCAGCTCCTCCAGCAGCTCCAGCGTCCGGTAGACGGTGGAGATGTTGATGCCGGACGCGGTCCTGCGCACCTCGGTGAGCAGTTCGTCCGGAGTCGCGTGCTCCAGAGCGTCCACGGCTTCCAGGACAAGCTGCCGCTGCGGGGTCAGCCGGTAGCCGCGCTGCCGCAGATCGCTCTTCCAGTCGGTGGTCACCACAGCCCCCAGTGTAGAGCCGCGGCCCCCGGACACCGCTTGCCCGCGGGCCCGCGACGTCCGGGCTCCCCGCCTGGGCGCCGCGCTTGAAACCGGGGCGCCCTACGTGAAGCCCGGGCGGCTTACTTGAAGAACGCGATCCCGTCGTCGGGGAGGTCCTTGAGGTCCTTCGCCCACTCCCGCGGGTCCACGACCTTCTTCAGGTGCGCGGACATGTACGGGCGCAGCGTCACGGCGGGGGTGGCCTTCTCGCCGACCCACATCAGGTCGCTGTTGACGTAGCCGTAGAGCCGCTTGCCGCCGGAGTACTCCGGCGACTCGGGCAGCCGCGCGACAGCGTCCGTGACGATGTCGATCTGCGGCTTCTGGTCGGCCAGCTCGCCGGTCCAGATCTCGATGACGCCCTCGTCACGGGTGACGGTGACATCGACCTTGCGGTCCTTGTCGATCCGCCAGAATCCGCTCTCGCTCTCCAGCGGGCGCAGCTTCTTGCCCTCGGCGTCCAGCACCCAGGTGTGCGAGGTGTACTCCAGGAAGGCGCGGCCGTCGTGGCTGAACGTCACCTCCTGCCCGAAATTGCACTTCTCGGAGCCGGGGAAGTCGTACACGCCCGCGCCCTCCCACCTGCCGAGGAGGAAGACGAGCGGGACGAGGTCGGGGTGGAGGTCGGACGGGATCTCGATCATGGTGTGGTGCCCTGTTCCGTTGTCCGTGCGGCCGAGGTCAGCGCTGGCCCTGGTACAGCTTCGCCACCGCGAAGACGGAGAACGCGGCGACGCCGAGGCAGACCAGGACGAGCAAGGCGTCGAAGATGTACTCAATACGCACGAGTGTGCTCCTCGGGCAGGCATGCGGTTATGGACCGGGGACGAGTCTAGTCGGCGGCCACGGGGACGGCGCTGTGAGGTGCGTCCCCGTGGCCGTGGCGAACTCGGACCGGCCCGGATGGGCCCGGATGGCCCCCGCTGGGGGCCGGGGGCGGCGAGAGCCGGCGGGGGGCCCGCGCCGTCGGCTCAGCCGAGGAGCTGGGCCTGCAGCGCGATCGTCTGCCGGAACGGGACGGCCGGCATCGTGCCGGCGTGGGACAGCACGACGAGGCCGATGGTGTCGCCCGATTCGATGTACGCGTACCGCAGCTGGGCCGCTTCGCTGGGCCCCGACTCCACGTACTTGTACACGACGGCGCCGGTCTGGGCTCCGCCGTTGTCCAGGTTCAGTTCCTCGTCGACCGTGGGTGCGCCGTCCAGCCGGGTGTAGCTCAGTTCGTTGCGGTAGCGCTCGACATAGGTCCGGGTCGAGAACTGCAGCAGGTAGATCTCGGCGCGCGTTCCGTCCGGCATGGTCCAGGCGCGGGCCGCGATGTGGCGCAGCCCCTCCTTGACCAGATACCGGCCCTGCGGCTCCGCGCCGCTCGTGCCGAAGATCTTCAGATACCGGTCGGTGGGCAGCCAGCCCTTCTCCCCCGGGAAGGCCGGATCCGGCTTGGCACCCTCGGGAACCGGCAGCAGGAGCGACCGCACATCGGCGTAGTGACGGCCGCCGGGGTTGAGCGCGGTGTCCAGTGCGGCGGGCTTGCCCGCGGGCAGCTTGGGCAGGGCGAGCGGCTGATACGTCCAGCGGCCGTCGTCCGGCGTCTCCAGCCCGGGGATCTTCGTCCGCTCGGGCTGGGTGACCCCGTACGCGACGCCGCCACCGAGCGCTCCGAACACCAGCACCGCTGATGTCCACCGCAGGACGGCACGGAGCACGCGACGCGGCTTCTTCGGTTCGACCGGCAGCACGGGGGCGGCCCGGGGGCCCGACGGAGGAGGGCCTTCCGGGAGAGGCGGTACCGGCGGCAGGGCTTCGGCGGCCGGCTCGGGCGTGGGCGCCGGCTCGGGCGTGGGCGCCGGCTCGGTTTGCGGCTCGGGCTCCACGTCCTGCGGCTCCACGTTCTGCGGCTCCACGTTCTGCGGCTCCACGTTCTGCGGCGCGATCGACTGGTCGGTCATGCCGCCACCCCCGGGTCCTGGATGCGGTCGAGCTGCTGCCTGAGCAGGTCCGCCGCCTCGGTTTTGTGCAGCGGCACGGAGCCGGTCACGTCCATCGTCACCAGCAGGTCGCCTTCGGTGGCCTGGCAGGTCATCTCATCGAGCTTCTCGCCGGGTTCGGTGGGCGGCAGCACACAGCGCGCCTTGTCGTGGCCCGCGATCTTCGGGCCGTTGCGGAAGACCCCCAGAGCCTTGGTGAACTCATCGAAGTACTGGGTCCGCTCGGCCGCGGCCTGCTTGTTCTTCATCTGCACGATGTGGATCTGGACGACGTAGGTACCGTCGCCCGACCGGTACGTGCGCATGCCCGCACCCTGCAGATGCAGGTCGTCGATGGCCTTCTCGACCGCCTTGCGCTGCTTCTTGGGCAGTTGGGCGACGCTGCCCTTCATCATCGACGCCGCCTGCTTGTCGTCCAGCTCGACGTCGTTGCCGAACTCACGGACGTCAGGGCCGGGTTCGTAGGCCTGGGGCATCGGGAGCAGCAACTTGCCGAGGCGCCCGTAGTGGCTGCCACCGGACGTGACACCGAACTCGCCGGTCTTGGCCGGTGCCGGGGCCTTCCACGGCGCGTCGGCAGCCTTCCGGTCCGCCGAGTCGTCCTGGTGCAGTACGGCGTAGCCGATACCGCCGCCGGCCGCTACCGCGACCAGCGCGGCCGCGATGCCGAGCGCGAGACCACGGCGCGACGTGGGCGCGGGCGCTGCTTCCGGCTCGGGTCCAAGTGCCACCTCGGGCTCCGTGGCTAGTGCCGCTGCGGGCTCCGTCGCGGGAGCCACTTCCGGCTCCGTGGCAGATGCCACCTCGGGCTCCGTGGCAGGTGCCACTTCCGGCTCCGCGGCAGGTGCCACCTCGGGCTCCGTGGCTGGTGCCGCTTCCGGCTCCGTCGCGGGAGCCACGGGGTTCTCCTCGTCGCTCACAGTCGCTCCAACTGCCGCTTGGAAACATCCAGGATGGTGGCCGTGCTGATCGGAGACGAGGAGTACATCCAGATCTCCATGAAGATGTCACCGCGCCGGGCGACGCCGCGGGCCTTGTAGAGGGGCTCGTAGCCCTCCTTGGTCCCGTGCTTGGAGTAGACCCAGACGCGGCCGTCCGCGTCGCCCGGGATCGCCGTCCCGCCGTTGCCCGCGTATTCCTCGTCCGCCATGTACTCCTTCTGGTCCTCGAGCATGACGTCGGCGTACGACAGCGTCTGGTCGCGGAACTGCAGCAGCCGGAGGCGGGTCCGGGTGTGGTTTTCCTCGCTCCAAGAGGCGACCGCGGCACGCCGGAAGTCGTTCCCGCCCATATCCCGGAACATGCGGGCCGGCTCTTTGAAGGTGGCCGCGTACTCGGCGAGCGACATCCAGCCGTCCTCGCCCTCCTCGATGTCCGAATCCTCCGCGCCCTTCGGCTGCTCCAGCAGCAGCTTGCGCAGGTCGCCGTCCACCGTCACGAGGTGGTCGTCGGCGGCCGCCGGCGGGGCGGTGGGGGCCGCGGCGCCCGTCGGCTGGACCAGTTGGGGCTGGGCGAAGGGCGGCAGCGGGGTTTCCGGACGGTCTTGCTGGATCTTGTAGCCGGTGGCGGCGCCCGCGAGGACGCCGAGGACGGCCGCTGCGGCGATCAGCAGCGTGGTGCGGCCACGACGGCGCGGCTTGCGTTCCGGCTCCGGCTCCGGCTCCGGCTCCGGCTCTGGCTCCGGCTCTGGCTCCGGCTCTGGCTCCGGCTCCACCAGGGGTTCTGGCGGTGGCTCAGGTGCCGTCGCAGGGGTGTCTTCGGACATGGTGGTCTCCACAGGGGTGATGCCGGAAGGAGTGAGAAGGACGGGAGAAGACCGGCTCAGCGGCCGCTCTTGAGACGCTGGTACTGCGCGTCCAGCAAGCTCTGGAGCAGCTTCGGATCCGCTTTCGTGCCGCCGGTCACCGTGATGGTGATGTGCACGTCGCCCTGGTACGAGATGGCCAGCAGGGAGTCCGTGCTCTCCGCGGAGCCGGACTTGAGGTGGTAGGCGCGAGCGGGGTAGCCGCCGGTCAACGTGAGCTTGTCGCCCTCGTAGTAATGGGCGTTGTAGTACCCGGCGGCCGAAGCGGCATCCGCGAACCGGCTGAGCTTGACGGTGACCTCGGCGCCGCCGCCCGCGGTGAGATACGTGCGGTAGGCGCCGGACTTGAAGCCGTAGTCGTTCAGGGCGCGCTTCACTGCGGCTTCGTCGGACGCGGTGCTCGCGAGGTCGGCGGCGGTGAGCGGGCTGCCTGCCTCGTCGCCGTAGACCTCGGCGTCCTTCGGCGGAGCCAACAGGAAGAAGCGCAGGTCGCCGGCGTGCCTGCCCTGGCTGACCTGGCCCTTGACGGTGGACGTGGCAGCTGCCGACGGAGCGGCGCTCGGGGTGCTCGTCGCGGCACCGGCGGACGAGTTCGCCGTCGGGGCGGTCGATGCGGAGGACGTCGGAGCGGCCTCGTCGGCATGGCCGGACGAGGAGCCGAGCGCGACCACGAGTCCGGCGGTCACACCGACCAGCGCGAGCATGCCGATTCCGGCCGATGCCGCGATGACGGCGGCTCGACGGCGTACAGGTTCCACAGGAAGCCCCCCCGGGCACGAACTCAACACACAACACAGCACTCGCACGCGTGTCGCATTGTGAGTGGAACCGCATTATGTCCAGCCGACACGTCGTTCCCGCAATCCTTTTGCCGTGACGTAAGACACAGGCGGGACTGGTGTGACACACGTGGCTTACCGGAGGAGCGCTAGCCTGGCCGCATGGCGAAGAAGCTCGTGATCAAGGTGACAGCGGGCGCGGACGCGCCCGAGCGCTGCTCGCAGGCGTTCACGGTGGCGGCGGTCGCGGTGGCCAGCGGCGTGGAGGTCTCGCTGTGGCTCACCGGCGAGTCCGCGTGGTTCGCGCTTCCCGGCCGCGCCGCGGAGTTCGAACTCCCGCACGCCGCACCGCTGCCGGATCTGATCGACGGGATCCTCGCCGGCGGCGGCATCACGCTGTGCACACAGTGCGCGGCCCGCCGGAACATCGGGGAGAAGGACCTCCTCGAGGGCGTGCGCATCGCGGGTGCCCAGGTCTTCGTGCAGGAGGCCATGGCCGACGGCGTCCAGGCGCTCGTCTACTGAGCTGCCCCGTCTACTGAGCGGGGCCGTGCCGTCTACTGAGCTGCCCCCGCCTACTGAGCGGGGCCGTCGGAGCCCCCGGCGTCCGGCCGTTTCCCGGCCGCCCGCGCTCTCGCCGCCTCCTCGTCACGGATCCAGGAGTCGTCCGCGGGCTCGTCCTCCAGCCAGCTGTCGGCCGGGTCGTCCCAGAAGTCGCCGGGCTCGCGACGGTTCCCCACGATGGCGGCGAACGGCGGGATCACCATCGCGACCACGCACATCGCCACGGCCGCCGGCACCGACCACAGCCGCACCACGGCCCAGGCCAGCACGAACAGCAGGATGCAGCTGCCCATCATGGCGAAGTACCAGTGGCGACGCCGGCGCGCGTACATAGATCCACCGTACGTCCGGACCCCGCATCCGGACAGCGCGAAGGGCCGCACCTCCAGGTGCGGCCCTTCCCCTGTCCGGTCACCGTCGGGAGACGGCCCGACGGCGACCGGTCAGGACGGGATTCAGACGGCGATGGCCACGTCGGCCGCCGCGCCCTGCTGGGCCACGACCGTACGGTCCACCGTGGCGCCCGGGACGAGGGCGCGCAGCGTCCAGGTACCGGGGGCGGCGAAGAAACGGAACTGTCCGGTCGCCGAGGTCGGGACCTCCGCGGTGAACTCGCCGCCGCCGTCGAGCAGACGGACGTAGCCGCTGATGGGCTCGCCGTCGCGGGTCACAGAACCCTGAATGATCGTCTCGCTCGCCACGTCAACTCCTGCCAAGTCCGGGCCGCCGGCCTTTGCTCCACACATGTCTGATCCTTTGAGGGGTGGTCTTGAACGGGTCTGAAACCGGACTCAGGCGTTGGCGCCGAGCTCGATCGGGACGCCGACGAGGGAGCCGTACTCGGTCCACGAGCCGTCGTAGTTCTTGACGTTCGGCTGGTCGAGCAGCTCGTGCAGCACGAACCAGGTGAGCGCGGAGCGCTCACCGATGCGGCAGTACGCGATGGTGTCCTTCGCCAGGTCGACGTTCTCGTCCTGGTAGAGCTTGGTGAGCTCTTCGTCGGACTTGAAGGTGCCGTCGTCGTTGGCGTTCTTCGACCACGGGATGTTGCGGGCGCTCGGGATGTGGCCCGGGCGCTGCGACTGCTCCTGCGGGAGGTGGGCCGGGGCGAGCAGCTTGCCCGAGAACTCGTCGGGCGAGCGGACGTCGACCAGGTTCAGGGTGTTGATCGCGGCGACGGCGTCGTCACGGTACGCGCGGATCGAGGTGTCCTGCTCCTTGGCCTTGTACGTGGTCGTGGCCCGCTGGGGGACCTCGGCGACCAGGTCGCGGGAGTCGAGCTCCCACTTCTTGCGACCGCCGTCGAGCAGCTTGACGCTGTCGTGGCCGTAGAGCTTGAAGTACCAGTACGCGTACGAGGCGAACCAGTTGTTGTTGCCGCCGTAGAGAACCACGGTGTCGTCGTTGCCGATGCCCTTGGCCGAGAGCAGGGCCTCGAAGCCGGCCTGGTCGACGAAGTCGCGGCGGACCGGGTCCTGCAGGTCGGACTTCCAGTCGATGCGCACGGCGTTACGGATGTGGTTCTTCTCGTAGGCCGAGGTGTCCTCGTCCACCTCGACGATCACCACCTTGGGGTCGTCGATGTGGTTCTGGACCCAATCGGCGTCCACAAGGACGTCACTGCGGCTCATTTTGTTCTCCTCCGGGGCAGTACGGATGCGCCAAGACGGGGCGCGGCATTGCGCAGAATGTGCGAGGAACGCCGGGGAGGCAGGCGTACACGGACGGCCGTCGGGCCTGGTCCGGTACGTAGAAGGCTGCCGCCCCTATGGCATGCGACAGAGACTGGCGGCGACGCGGCACAGGTCGACTGCCCGCCGCTTCGTGAGATCCGCCTGTCGCTTCATGACCCCGATCGTAGGGAAACCTCCCCGGGGGTGTCACCAGCGTGTCATATACCGAGACAAGATTGTCCGGATATTGGGACGGAGAGGGGGTCCGCCCTGGTGCGGCGGGCCCGACGGGCTTCCAGGCGATGTTCCTGACTGAGGTGCGGACGCCACCGTCTCAGCCCGCGAGAACTCAGCCCGCGAGCACGACGTTCGTTCCGGAAGCCGCCACCGAGATGCCGCTCGGGGTCGTGACGACCGACTGGACCGTGATGCCGGCGGGCAGTCCCGCCAGGCTCCGGGTGAAGTCGATCTTGTTGCGGATCAGCTTGTCGAGACCGGGGATGGAGTCGACACCCGGGATCATGTCGGCGTGCAACCGCACCGTGTTGCCCTTCTCGACGCTGACCACGCTGGTGACGCTCTTCTTGACCGTCCCGAGCAACGGCACGTCCGTGACGCTGCCGGTCACTTTGACCTTGCCCTTGCCGTCCTTACCCGCGCCCCCGTACGCCACCGTCACGCCCGGGGGCGCGGCGGCCGTCAGGTCCGCGTAGGTGATGAACGCCGAGCCGTCCGCCGTGTCGGCGACCGCCCGCTGGTAGTTGTCGGAGAGGTTCACGCCGCGCAGGTCCGCGGTGAAGCTGTCGATCCGCAGCCGCTCGCCGCCGGTGCCCGCCTGGATGTCGTGCGCGGTGATCTTGACATCGTCCAGCTTGTCCGAGGCGACCTGCGTCAGGAACGGGAAGCCCTTGATGGAGATGTCGGGCTTCGAGCTCAGCCCCTGCGTCGTCTGCGCGCGCTCGGCGGCCTTGTCCTCGGCCACCGACACGGCGATGCGGTCGGCCGCGACGAACAGCCCGCCGAGCACGACCAGGACGATCAGGAGTATCCGTGCGGCTCGCATTGCTCTCCCCCGGTTCAGGCGTGATCGATCGACCCTAACCGCCTTCCCCCGGTGCCCGGGGGGACCGCTGTCGTTTGTCGAGAGGTTGTGACAGCGGCCCGCCCGGACCCGGGGCCCGGATTCCGGGGGCGTCGCCTCAGCCCGTGAGGACCCGGCCCAGTGCGTACACGACCGGCGCCGCGGCCGTCAGGGGGAGCGCGACGCCCGCGGTGAAGTGGACGAAGCGAGACGGGAAGTCGTAACTGGCGACGCGCAGGCCGATGACGGCGCAGGCGCCGGCGGCCAGGCCCAGCAGCGCGCCCTGGGTGCCGAGGTCGGTCAGCCGGCCGGTGGCGATGCCGCTGCCCGCGGCGGCGAGCAGGGCCACCACGACGGAGGCGGCGCCGGGCAGCGGCAGGGCACGGGCGAGCGTCGCGACGGCGACCGCCACCGCGCCGACCACCACGGGATCGCTGCCGCCGGGTGTCCAGGCGACCGCGAGGAAGCCGGTGGCCAGGACGGTCATCAGCGTCGACGCCGAGGTGGCCGTCAGCGAGGACAGCCGTTCGTCGGTCGTCCCGCGGTGGCGCATCTGCAGCACGAGGACCAGCAGCAGCCACGTCCCCAACGTCCCGACGACCACGGCCGGAACGTCGTCGCCGTCGGTCAGGAGCAGCGCGGTGTCCGCCGTGACGCCCGCGAGGAAGGCCAGCACGATGCCCTGCCGGGCCGGCCACATGCCGTTCAGCCGGAACCAGCCGGCGGCGGTGACGGCCTGCAGAACCGCTACCACGAGCGCGAGCCCGGGACGGCCGACGAGGGCCGCGCCCGCGATCAGGAGGGCGAGGACGGCGGTCAGCGCGGCCGGCTGCATGCCGGGCGCGATGATCGGCGAACCCGTGCGCTGCCCGGCGGCCGGCACCGCGGCCCGGCCGCGGGCGGCACGCCTGCCGCCGGTGGGCGGCTCCGGCGCCGGTTCCTGGGCGGACCGGGCGAGCTGGGCGGCCTGCGCGGGCTGGGAGGGGAAGTCGTCGATGGCGGGCAGCACGGCGGTGTGGTCCCCCTCGGGCGGCGCCGGGTCGTACGACGGGTACTGCCCGTACTGGTCGTACTGGGGCTGCTGGGGCTGCTGGGCGCCGTTCCGGTCGTCGTACGGCTGCTGCGCGGGAGCGTCGTATCCGGATGCGGCATAGCCGCCCCCGTACTGCTGCCCGTACTGCTGCCCCTGCTGGTGGTTCGGCCACGGCTCCGCGGGCGGCATCGGCCCGGGGTACGCCTGCGGCTGCCCGCCCGCGTACGGGTCGTACGCGTCCGGGTTGTAGTTCTGGTTCGGGTGCTGGTGCTGATTCTGGTTCGGGTTCGGGTTCTGGTCCCAGTCGGAGGAGCTCATGTCACCCACCCGCAAACGGCGGAAGGACCTCGACGGTGCTGCCGTCGGCCAGCGCCACACCCGCGTGGTCGCGGGTCCCGACGGGGTCGCCGTCGACCAGGAACGAGCACCTCAGCAGCACGCGGGCGAACTCCGGCTGCCGCGCGTGCCGTTCGCGCGCGGCGGCGAGCGCCTCCGCCAGCGTGGCGGCGCGGTAGGGCTCCTCGGCCGTGCCGGCCGCTGCCTTGGCCGCGGCCCAGTAGCGGATCGTGCCGGCGCCTGGGGCGGGCCTCACCGGGATGTCGCTTGCCGCCATAGCGGTTCCTTGTCGTTGTCTTCGCGGTCTCACGGAGCCCTGCGGCTCCTGTGAGGTACAGCCGCCGTCCATGATGACACCCGCCCGGAAGGCAGGTCGTGAGCCCCGGCGCGGGTCCGGTCAGACCGTGCCGAGCCAGGCCCCGACCCGGCGCAGCAGAGCGTCGTCGGCCGCGTTCTCCGCGTGGCCGAACCCGGGCTCGATCCACAGCTCGGCCGCGTCGCCGGCCGCGCCCGCCAGCGAGTGGGGGTGATCGAGCGGGAAGTACGCGTCGCGGTCGCCGTGCACGATCAGCAGCGGCGTCGGGGCGATCAGCGCCGCGGACTCGATCGGGGAGAGCGGAACGGGGTTCCACTCGTGCGGGTGGATCCGGGTGCCGAGTCCGAGGCGTGAGACGAGCCGGCCGGTCGGCCGGGTGACCACCCAGTGCAGCCGCCGCATCGGCGCCGTCCCCCGGTAGTACCAGCGCGCCGGCGCGCTCACCGCGACGACCGCGTCGGGGGCGCCGCCCAGCCGGTATCCGCCGGTCGGTGCTCCCATGCGCCCCTCGGGCGCCTGCGCGGGCCGCGCCGCGTGCCGGAGCACGACCGAGCCGCCCATCGAGAACCCGACCGTGACCACCCGCCGGTACCCCAGGCGCCGCGCCCACCCCACGGCCGCGTCGAGGTCGAGAACCTCCAGGTCACCGACGGTGGACCGGCCGCCGGAGCCGCCGTGGCCCCGGAAGGAGAAGGTGATCACGCCCGCGAACTCGGCGAACACCTCGGCCGCCCGGCGGATCGCCGGCCGCTCCAGGGCCCCGGTGAAGCCATGCGCGACGACGATCGCGCAGCCTCCGTACGGCCCATCCCCCGTGCCGGAAGTTCCGCCGTCCGACGGCCGGTGTTCGGCCTCGATTCGTACGCCGTCCTCCGTCAACAGAACCGCACGCCGAGCACCCGAAGTGATCGATGAAACACACAAAGGCCCGTTCAGGGACTCACTGACGCTCTCCATGTGGGCTATTCTCCTGGGGAAGAGGATCCGGGCAGCGTCGCCCCCGGGTCCTTTCGTGCTTTCTGGACCAGCTTTTTTGACCACCTATTGAGACGCCGCTTTTTGAGACACCGCTTCACCAGGTACGTCCTCGCAGGGACCGAGGAGGGTTCGCAAATGGGCAAGCAAAGCGTGCAGCAGTACCGGACGACCGTCAGGAGCAGCCGGTGAGTTCTCTCCTGCTCCTGACGAACGCCCTCCAGCCGTCCACCGAAGTACTTCCCGCGCTCGGGCTGCTGCTCCACAGCGTCCGCGTGGCGCCGGCCGAGGGGCCCGCCCTGGTGGACACCCCGGGCGCCGACGTCATCCTGATCGACGGCCGCCGCGACCTGCCCCAGGTCCGCTCGCTGTGCCAACTGCTCCGCTCCACGGGGCCCGGCTGTCCGCTGGTCCTGGTCGTCACCGAGGGCGGCCTCGCCGCCGTCACCGCCGACTGGGGCATCGACGACGTCCTGCTCGACACGGCGGGTCCCGCCGAGGTCGAGGCGCGGCTGCGGCTCGCGATGGGCCGCCAGCAGATCGGCGCCGACGACAGCCCGATGGAGATCCGCAACGGCGACCTGTCGGTCGACGAGGCGACGTACAGCGCGAAACTCAAGGGCCGGGTCCTGGACCTGACCTTCAAGGAGTTCGAGCTGATCAAGTACCTCGCGCAGCACCCGGGCCGGGTCTTCACCCGCGCGCAGCTGCTGCAGGAGGTCTGGGGTTACGACTACTTCGGCGGCACCCGGACGGTCGACGTCCACGTCCGGCGGCTGCGCGCGAAGCTCGGCCCCGAGCACGAGTCCCTGATCGGTACGGTCCGGAACGTCGGCTACCGCTTCGTCACCCCGGAAAAGGTGGAGCGGGCCGCCGAGGAAGCCGCGAAGGCGCAGGCCCAGGCAAAGGCGCAAGCCGAGGCCCAGGCTCAGGCCCGAGCGCGTGCGAGCGCCGACAGATCCGCGTAACGGACGGGGTGGACCCGCGTAGACTGCGGCCCGTGGCAAAGGTGACGCGTGACGATGTGGCCAGGCTGGCGGGTACGTCCACCGCCGTCGTCAGCTATGTCATCAACAACGGACCCCGGCCGGTCGCCCCGGCCACCCGCGAGCGGGTGCAGGCGGCCATCGCGCAGCTCGGTTATCGCCCGGACCGTGTGGCCCAGGCGATGGCCAGCCGCCGTACGGACCTCATAGGCCTGATCGTCCCGGACGCTCGTCAGCCGTTCTTCGGCGAGATGGCGCACGCGGTCGAGCAGGCGGCCTCCGACCGCGGAAAAATGGTCCTGGTCGGCAACTCCGACTACCTGGACGACCGCGAGATCCACTACCTCCGTGCCTTCCTCGGCATGCGGGTCTCCGGGCTGATCCTGATCAGCCAGGGCCCGAGCGCCAATGCCGCCGCCGAGATAGAGGCGTGGGACGCCCGGATCGTCCTGCTGCACGAGCGGCCGGAGGCGATCGACGAGTACGCGGTCGTCACGGACGACATCGGCGGAGCGCAACTCGCCACCCGCCACCTGCTGGAGCACGGCCACGAGTACGTGGCGTGCCTGGGCGGCACCGAGAAGACCCCGGTCCTCGGCGACCCCGTCACCGATCACGTCGAAGGCTGGCGGCGGGCGATGCGCGAGTCGGGCCGCTCCATCGAGGGGCGGCTCTTCCAAGCCCCTTACAACCGCTACGACGCCTATCAGGTCGCCCTCGGGCTGCTCGCGGGTCCGGACAGGCCGCCCGCCATCTTCTGCGCCACCGACGACCAGGCGATCGGCGTACTGCGCGCGGCGCGCGAGCTGCGCATCGACGTGCCGGGCGGACTGGCCGTCGCCGGCTTCGACGACGTGAAGGAAGCGGCCCTCACCGACCCGCCCCTCACCACGGTCGCCTCGGACCGCGAGGCGATGGCCCGCGCCGCCGTGGACCTCGTCCTGGACGACTCGCTGCGCGTCAACGGCACCCGCCGGGACCGACTGCGGCAGTTCCCGTCCCGGCTGGTCGTCCGGGCCTCCTGCGGCTGCCAGTAGGTCCCCGCTCAAGGCCGGGGCCCCTGCCCTTTATATCGGTCATACCTACTTCTGCCGGGCTTCTCAGCGGGCGCTCAGCAAGCTCTCATCTTGCCGCCGCAAAGTCAGTGACATGACCGATCACACGCACCGCGGCAACAGCGACTACGACCCGAACGCGGCTTACCCGCCCCCGCCGGCGTACGAGCCGGAGCAGCCCGTGACGACCCCCTCCGGGGTCACCGTGTGGCCCAGCGGATCGTACGCGGCCCACCAGGCACCCCCGGCAGCCGAGGCGGGCGGCGGTTACGGCGGGACCTACCCCCCGCCGCCGCCCGGCGCACAGCCCTCGTCCGGCCCCTCCCCCGTCCCCTCCTCGCGGCGCAAGGTCCGCAAGCCGATCGCCCTGTTCGCCGCGGTGGCGATCGCCTCCGGCGTCGTCGGCGGCGGAACGGTGGCGCTCGTCGGCAACACCACCTCGCACTCCTCCGTCAGCACCGCGGCGGCCGCCGTCAACGCCAGCTCCAGCAAGACCGGCGTGGCCGGTGTCGCCGCCGCCGTCAGCCCGAGCATCGTCGAGATCGGCGCCACCTCCAACGCCGGCCAGTCGACCGGTGCAGGCGTGATCATCACCAGCGACGGCGAGATCATCACCAACAACCACGTCATCGCCGGCGCGAACAGCATCAAGGTCACCTACAGCAACGGCAAGACGGCCACCGCGAAGGTCGTCGGCACCGACGCCAAGAAGGACCTCGCGCTCATCAAGGTCGACAACGCCGGCGGCCTCACCGCCGCCAAACTCGGCAACTCCGACGGCATCGCCGTCGGCGACCAGGTCGTGGCCATCGGCTCGCCCGAGGGCCTGACCGGCACCGTCACCAGCGGCATCGTCTCCGCGCTCAACCGCGACGTCACCGTCTCCACCGACGAGAGCCAGGGCCAGAGCCAGGGCGGCAACGGCGGCTCCGGCCAGTGGCCGTTCGAGTTCGGCGGCAACCGGTACAACGGCGACACCGGCAACTCCACGACCACCTACCAGGCCATCCAGACCGACGCGTCCCTGAACCCCGGCAACTCCGGCGGCGCGCTGATCAACATGAACGGCGAGATCATCGGCATCAACTCCGCCATGTACTCGGCCGCTTCGTCCGGCTCGTCGGGCAGCAGCGCCGGCAGCGTCGGCCTCGGCTTCTCCATCCCGATCAACACCGTCACGGCAGATCTCAGCTCACTGCGCGACGGCGGCACGAGCTGACCTGCGGTCCGCCCCATCTGGCCCGTGGCCGCGCCCGAGTTCCGATTCAGGGGAGGCACAACCCATGACCAGCAACATCACCGTCCACGTCAACCGCGCCCGGCACGCCCTCGCCGCCGCCGTCTCCTGGGGAGCCGGTGACCCCGCGGCCCACCCCGCGGTCCGTACCGGCCCCGCCGACCTCGACCTGCCGCTCGGGATGCCGATGGCCCCGGCCCCGCAGCCGCCCAGGGCCGCCGAGGTCGCCACCCCGGCCCCCGCCCGACGTGCCTCCGCACGCCACCGCCCCGCCACCGTGCGAGGCTGATAACCGTCACCACCCCCCTTCACCGCAACGAGGTCGCGACCCCCATGAGCCCCGGCGAGAACGGCGAGACCCACCGCATTCTGATCGTCGACGACGAGCCCGCCGTACGCGAAGCCCTGCAGCGCAGCCTCGCCTTCGAGGGCTACGACACCGCCATCGCCGCCGACGGCATGGCCGCCCTCGACCAGGTCGACGGCTACCGACCGGACGCGATCATCCTCGACGTCCTGATGCCCCGCATGGACGGCCTCACCACCGCCCGCCGGCTGCGCGCCACGGGTGTGACCGTGCCCATCCTGATGCTCACCGCCCGCGACACCGTCGGCGACCGCGTCACCGGCCTCGACGCGGGCGCCGACGACTACCTCGTCAAGCCCTTCGAACTCGACGAACTCCTCGCCCGGCTGCGCGCCCTGCTGCGCCGCAGCTCCTACGCCGCCGCGTCGGCCGCCGTCGACGAGGACCACGCCCTCACCTTCGCCGACCTCCGCATGGACACCTCCACCCGCGAGGTCACCCGCGCCGGCCACCCCGTCGAACTCACCCGCACCGAATACACCCTCCTGGAGATGTTCCTCGCCCACCCGCGCCAGGTCCTGACCCGCGAGCAGATCCTCAAGTCCGTCTGGGGCTTCGACTTCGAGCCCTCCTCCAACTCCCTCGACGTCTACGTCATGTACCTCCGCCGCAAGACCGAGATCGGCGGTCTCCCCCGCCTGGTCCACACCGTCCGAGGCGTCGGCTACGCGCTGCGGGCGCCGGACGGTGGCACGTCATGAAACGGTTGCCACTCCGTTCGCGGCTGGCGATCCTCACCGCCGCGGCGGTGGCGGTGGCGGTGGCGGCGGTCGCACTGTCGTGCTGGCTGATCACGAAACAGCAGCTCACGAACCAGCTCGACACCACCTTGCGTTCGGCCAAGGTGGACATCAACGACTTGCGGCGGCTGGCCCGCGACTGCACGTCGCCGTCGCCCTCGGAGGGTGTCGTGCAGCCCACGCCGTACACGACCCAGATCGTGTACGGCGACGGGCAGACCTGCACGTATCCCGGCAAGGCCAAGCTCACCGTGCACGAGAGCGACCTCGCGGTGATGAAGGGCACCCAGCGGTACGCGGTGCACAACACCACGACCGCTGACAGCAGCCAGACCGATATGCGGGTCGTCACCCGCTCGCTCGAAGGCCCTCCTGGCACGACGACCGGCATCGCCGTCTCCATCGCCCAGCCGTTGAGCACGATCGACGACCCCCTCTCCACCCTCGCCTGGGTGCTCCTCGCGGTCGCCGGGATCGGCGTCGTCGGCGCCGGCGGCGCCGGGCTGCTGATCGCCCGCGCCGGGCTGAAGCCGGTCGACCGGCTCACCGAGACCGTGGAACACGTCGCACGGACCGAGGACCTCAGCGTCCGGATCCCCGTCGAGGGGGAGGACGAGATCGCGCGGCTCTCCGAGTCCTTCAACGCGATGACAGCCGCGCTGGCGTCGTCGCGGGACCGGCAGCAGCAGTTGATCGCGGATGCGGGGCACGAGCTGCGCACGCCGCTGACATCCCTCCGCACGAACATCGAACTGCTGGAGCGCAGCGAAGCCGCCGGGCGGCCGATTCCGCCGGCGGACCGCAAGGCGCTGCTGGCGAGCGTCAAGGCGCAGATGACGGAGCTGGCGGCGCTGATCGGCGATCTGCAGGAGCTGTCCCGCCCCGATGCGGCGCCGACGCTGCAGGTGGTGGCCCTGCACGAGGTCGCGGAGGCCGCGCTCGAACGGGCCAGGCTGCGCGGGCCCGATCTGACGATCAGGGCCGACCTGGCGCCCTGGTACGTGCGGGCGGAGCCGGCCGCGCTGGAGCGCGCGGTGGTGAACCTGCTGGACAACGCGGTGAAGTTCAGCCCGCCCGCGGGATCGGTCGAAGTACGTCTGGAGCACGGTGTGCTGATGGTCCGCGACCACGGCCCCGGCATCCCCGAGGACGAACTCCCGCACGTCTTCGAGCGCTTCTGGCGCTCACCGTCCGCCCGCAGCCTGCCCGGCAGCGGCCTGGGGCTGTCGATCGTGGCCCGCACCGTGCAGCAGTCGGGCGGCGAGGTGAGCCTGCGCCCGGCCGGCGGCGGGGGCACCGTGGCCACCGTCCGCCTCCCGGGCGCCCCCACCGCGCCGCCCGCGGTGGCGGCGCGGGCAGAAACGTAAGGGGGTCGGGGCCGCAGCCCCGACCCCCGTCCCAGCGACCGGCTGGGGTTACTTCACGACCGTGATCCGGTCAGCCGCCGGAGGTGCCAGCGGGGTGGCAGCCGACGAGTTCGCCGTCAGGTAGGCGTTCAGAGCTGCCAGGTCGTCGCCGCCCACGACCCGGTTGACCCCCGAGCCGAGCGCGGCGAACCCGTCCCCGCCACCCGCCAGGAACGAGTTCATCGCGACGCGGTACGTCGCGGCCGGGTCGATCGCGACCCCGCCCAGCTTGACGGTCCCCGCGACCACGCGGTCGGCGCCGGTCTTCGTCAGGTCGAGCGTGTACGTCAGCCCCGACGAGACCTGAAGGATCTTGGGCGAGGCCTGGTTGGAGCCGCTGACCTGCTGCTGCAGCGCGGTGATGACCTGCGCGCCGGTGAGGTCGGCGAGGTTCACCGTGTTGCTGAACGGCTGGACCGCGAAGCCCTCCCCGTAGGTGACGACGCCCGCGCCCTCGCTGCCGGAAGGCGCGTAGACGAGGTCGGTGCGGATGCCGCCGGGGTTCATCAGGGCGATGGCCGTCTTGGGGTCGAGGGTCTTGCCGTAGGCGAGCTGCGCGTCGGCGATGACGTCGCCGAGCGGCGACTCGTTGCCGTCGGCGTCGTTCGCCTTGATGTCCGCGCTGATGTAGCCGACGGTGCGGTTCGCGACCGGTGCGGCCAGCGTGCGCCAGTGGTCGACGAGCTGGGTGAGGTCGGCGGCCTTCGGCTGGACGCGGTTCACGACGTGGTTGGAGCCCTTGACCGACGTGCGGACGATGTCCTGGGTCCGCCGGTCGTACTTCATGTCCAGCTCGGTGAAGAGCCGGCCGAACGAGGAGGCGCTCGTCACCAGGCGCGGGTTGCCGGCCGGGTCCGGGATCGTGCAGACGTACGCGTTGTGGGTGTGGCCCGTGACGAGGGCGTCCACGTCGGCCGAGGTCTTCTTGGCGATGTCGACGATGGGCCCGGACAGCCCGGAACCGGCGCCGCCCGCGTCGCAGTTGTAGTTGTACGCGGGCGAGGCGGGGAGGCCGCCCTCGTGGATGAGCGCGACGACTGCGTTGACGCCCTTGCGCTTCAGTTCCTTGGTGTACTTGTTGATCGTCTCGGCCTCGTCGAGGAACGTGAGGCCCTTGACGCCGTCCGCGGAGACGATGTTCGGGGTGCCCTTGAGCGTGACGCCGATGAACCCGACGCGCACGCCCTTGACGTTCTGGATCGAGTAGGGCGCGAGCAGCGGCTTGCCGGTCTTCTCGTTGACGACGTTCGCCGAGAGGATCGAGTAGTCGGCGCCCTTGAACTTCCGGCCCTTCTCGTAACAGCCGTCGGTCGGGTGGCACCCGCCGTTCTGCAGGCGCAGCAGTTCGGCCTTGCCCTCGTCGAACTCGTGGTTGCCGACGCTGGTGACGTCCAGGCCGAGCTTGTTCATCGCCTCGACGCTCGGCTCGTCGTGGAAGAGCCCGGATATCAGCGGGCTCGCTCCGACGAGGTCGCCCGCGGCGACGGTGAGCGAGCGGTCGTGGCCGGCGCGCGCGGTGCGCAGGCTCGACGCCAGGTACTCGACGCCGCCCGCGTCGACGGTCTTCGTGGTGCCGTCGGCCTGGAGTTCGGTGACGCGGCCGGACGAACCGGCGGGCGGCTCCAGGTTCCCGTGGAAGTCGTTCAGGGCGAGCAGCTGGAGGTCCACGGTGCGGCTGGCGTGGCCACCGCCGTGACCGTGGCCGGCGTGCGCGGGAGCGGCGGCGGCGAGCGCGCCGATGGCCGCGAGCCCGGCGGCCGCGGCGGTCAATCTACGTGCCAGAGACATGAATTCCCTCTGCGTCCTCAAGGTGGAGAGCCGTCCAGGTGTGGCCGATGTGGGGGGAGCCTAGGGTCAACGCGCGTAGCGCGACAGGCGTTCGAGGGTTAAAACCTGATATCGACTCGCCGAACTCCGGCGTCCACCCGAAACATCCTCCATCCGCTGTCCCACGATTCGAAACACTCTGTCTCACCATGCAGAACAGCGGCATAGTTGTGCGCACCACCGACCGAGGAGGCGCACCCAGCGATGCAGACGCCCGACTCCCCTCCCCCACAGCCCCGGACGCCCCTGCGCTGGCTGATGCTCGCCTTGGGAACCGCCGCGCAGACCTCGGCCTGCGCGTTCGTCTACGCGATCCCGTCCCTCGCCGACGAGTTGCGCTCCGCCGAGCACCTCACCCTCACCCAGGTCGGCCTGCTGGCCGCCTGCCCGACGGCCGGGCTGGTACTGGCCCTGATCGCCTGGGGCGCGGCCGCCGACCGCTGGGGCGAGCGCGTGGTCATCGCCTCGGGGCTGGGGCTGGCGGCCGTACTGCTCGGGATGGCCGCGACGATCCACTCCATGGCCGCGTTCGGCCTGGTCCTCGTCCTGGCGGGGGCGGCCTCCGCCTCCGTCTACTCGGCGAGCGGCCGGCTGGTGATGGGCTGGTTCTCCGTCCGGGAGCGCGGGCTGGCCATGGGCATCCGGCAGACCTCCACCCCGCTGGGCATGGCCCTGGCGGCGCTGACCATGCCGCCGATCGCCGCCGCGTACGGGGTGCGGGGCGCGATCGGCTTCCTCGCCGTGCTCTGCGGGGTGATCGCGGTACTGATCGCCGGGTTCGCCGCCGACCCGGCCCGAGCCGTCAAGGGCACGGCGGTCCGCACCGCCAACCCGTACCGCGGTTCGAAGGTGCTGTGGCGCGTCCACGGTTCCGGCGCGCTGCTGGTCGTCCCGCAGTTCACGGCGGGCGCCTTCGCGCTGGTGCTGCTGGTCGACGCGCGCGGCTGGTCGCCGGTCGCGGCCGGGCAGCTGGTGGCGGTGGGCCAGGGGCTGGGCGCGGTCTCGCGGATCGTCGTGGGCCGCTGGTCGGACCGGGTCGGCAGCCGGATGCGGCCGATGCGGCAGCTCGCCCTGATCACCGCCGCGGTCATCGGGGCGACCGCGCTGACGGCCGCCTTCCCGTCCCCCCTCACCGACGTCGCCCTGGTCCTGGCCATCGGCATCACGGCCAGCACCAACGGCCTGTCCTTCACCGCCACCGCCGAGGGCGCCGGGCCCGCCTGGTCCGGTCGCGCGCTGGGCATCCACAACACCGGCCAGAACCTGACGGCCGCTCTCGTCCCGCCGGTCATGGGCGCCCTGATCACCGGCGCCGGCTACTGGCCCGGCTTCGCCGTGGCGGGGGTGGCCGCCTGCGCCGCGGCCGTCCTCGTTCCCGCCCGCGACCCGGTGGCGGGCGCGCCGGACCGGCGCCCCGCCGACTCCCGGAAGTCGGCGGGGTTCACGGGGTCCATCGAGGCGGAATCACCGATCGCCGGGTCGTAGGCTCGGGTTCATGACCGACGCCGCGCAGCCCACTCCGCCCACCCGCCGCATCGAGACCGTGGACGCGCTCGCGCCCGACACCGCGCGGGACGTCCTGTCGCTGCTCGGCGAGGCGGCGGCGAGCGACGGGCAGTGGGCGGTCTCCGAGCAGGGCCGCCTCAACCTGCGCGGCGGCGCGCGCCCCGGCGTGCGGCACCTGCTGCTGTACGTCGGGGACGAGATCGTCGGCTACGGGCAGCTGGAGGACACCGACCCGGTCGAGCCGCCCGCCGCCGAGTTCCTCATCAGCTCCCCCCGCCGCGCGCACGGCCACGGCGAGGCGCTCGGCCGCGCGCTGCTCGACGCCAGCGGCAAGCGGCTGCGGGTGTGGGCGCACGGCGGCCACCCGGCAGCCCGCCACCTGGCCGTCCAGCTCGGCCTGAGCCTCTTCCGCGAGCTGCGACAGCTGCGCCGGCCGCTCGACGGCGGCCCCGCGCTGCCGGAGCCGGTGGTCCCCGCGGGCGTCACCGTACGGACCTTCGTCCCAGGGCAGGACGACGCCGCCTGGCTGGCGGTGAACGCCGCCGCGTTCGCCCACCACCCCGAGCAGGGCTCGCTGACCCAGCGTGACCTGGACGACCGCAAGGCCGAGCCGTGGTTCGACCCGGCGGGCTTCTTCCTCGCCGTCCGAGGGGGCGACGTCGTCGGCTTCCACTGGACGAAGGTGCACCGGGAGGAGCGGCTCGGCGAGGTGTACGTCGTCGGCGTCCACCCGGACGAGCAGGGCAGCGGCCTGGGCAAGGCGCTCACGGCGATCGGCCTGCGCCACCTCGCCGACGCCGAGGAGCTGCCCACCGCGATGCTCTACGTGGACGCGGACAACGTCCCGGCCGTCACGGTCTACGAGCGGCTGGGCTTCACGACCCACGAGACCGACCTGATGTACCGCACGGAGAGCTGAACACCGGGAACCCGAGCTACCGCACCACAGGGCGGGCGGCCCGCCCGACACCGGACCGGAATCGTTCCGAGCCGGTAATGCAACTTTGTGCACCACGGGGTCGCCCCCCGCATTCCGGCCCGTCATGTTCTCGTTACCGCTGATTCAGACAGGCTTGCGAACATCACGGAATGCAGCCCGCTGCCAGCTCTCCCGACCCTCCCCCCAGGTCAGCACACCCCCCACCGCCCGACCCGCCGCTTTCCCGTTCGGCACGGGACAATGAACGGACGGCTCCAGGGCGCTCCCCGAGGGCACCCGGCAGGCCGTATGACGTGTTCGACGTGCCGGAACCGGAGGAGGGCTCGTACTCCATGGCCTCGATGAATCAACCCGGTGTCCCCGGTCAGCCGAATGGGGCGGCCAAGGTCCCCACACCGTTCCGCCCCCAGCTTGTCTCCGACGTCGAGGCCGTCCTCGGCTCCATCTCCGAGGGCGGTGCCGGCGACGACCTCCCCCAGGGCCGGTTCCTGGACCGGGAGCGCAGCTGGCTCGCGTTCAACGAGCGCGTGCTGGAACTCGCCGAGGATCCGGCCACGCCGCTCCTCGAACGGGCTAACTTCCTCGCCATCTTCGCCAGCAACCTCGACGAGTTCTTCATGGTCCGCGTCGCCGGTCTCAAGCGCCGCATGGCCACCGGTGTCGCCACCCGGTCGGCCTCCGGCCTGCAGCCCCGCGACGTGCTGGACCTGATCCTCACCCGGTCCCGGGAGCTCATGGCCCGGCACGCGGCCTGCTTCCAGAACGACATCGCGCCGCAGCTGGCCGACGAGGGCATCCACGTCATCCGCTGGGCGGAGCTCACGGAGAAGGAGCAGGCGCGCCTGTTCACCCTCTTCCGGCAGCAGATCTTCCCCGTGCTGACCCCGCTGGCCGTCGACCCGGCGCACCCGTTCCCGTACATCTCCGGCCTGTCCCTGAACCTGGCCGTCGTCGTGCGCAACCCGGTCTCCGGGCACGAGCACTTCGCCCGGGTGAAGGTGCCGCCGATCCTCTCCCGCTTCCTCGAGGCGAGCCCGCAGCGCTACGTCCCGCTGGAGGACGTCATCGCCGCGCACCTGGAGGAGCTCTTCCCCGGCATGGAGGTCCTGGACCACCACATGTTCCGGGTCACCCGCAACGAGGACCTGGAGGTGGAGGAGGACGACACCGAGAACCTGCTCCAGGCGCTGGAACGGGAGCTGATGCGGCGCCGCTTCGGGCCGCCGGTGCGCCTCGAGGTAGAAGAATCGATTGCCCCCCGGGTGCTCGACCTGCTCGTGCACGAGCTGAAGATGAAGCACACCGAGGTCTACCCGCTGCCCGGCCCGCTCGACCTGACCGGGCTGTTCGCGATAGCGGGCCTCGACCGGCCGGAGCTCAAGTTCTCCAAGTACGTCGCCGGCACCCACCGCGACCTGGCCGAGGTCGAATCGGCCTCCGCACCCGACATCTTCGCGGCGCTGCGCGAACGCGACGTGCTGCTGCACCACCCGTACGACTCCTTCTCGACCTCCGTCCAGAGGTTCCTGGACCAGGCGGCGGCCGACCCGGACGTGCTGGCGATCAAGCAGACGCTCTACCGCACCTCCGGCGACTCCCCCATCGTGGACGCGCTCATCGACGCCGCCGAGGCGGGCAAGCAGGTCCTCGTCCTCGTCGAGATCAAGGCCCGCTTCGACGAGCAGGCCAACATCAAGTGGGCCCGCAAGCTGGAGGAGGCCGGCTGCCACGTCGTCTACGGCCTGGTGGGGCTGAAGACGCACTGCAAGCTGTCGCTCGTGGTGCGCCAAGAGGGCGACACGCTGCGCCGCTACAGCCATGTCGGCACGGGCAACTACCACCCCAAGACCGCCCGGCTCTACGAGGACCTGGGGCTGCTCACCGCCGATCCGCAGGTCGGCGCCGACCTCTCGCACCTGTTCAACCGGCTGTCGGGCTACTCGCGCCGTGCCGTCTACAACCGGCTGCTGGTCGCGCCCCGCAACCTCCGCGACGGCCTGGTCTCCAGGATCCTGGAGGAGATAGCCCACCACCGGGCCGGGCGCCCCGCGTACGTCCGGATGAAGCTCAACTCCATCGTCGACGAAGGGATCATCGACGCCCTCTACCGCGCCTCCCAGGCCGGCGTACCCGTCGACATCTGGGTCCGCGGCATCTGCGCGGTCCGGCCGGGGGTCGTCGGACTCTCGGAGAACATCCGGGTCCGCAGCATCCTGGGGCGGTTCCTCGAACACTCCAGGGTGTTCGCCTTCGGCAACGGTGGCGAACCGGAAGTCTGGTTCGGCAGCGCCGACATGATGCACCGAAACCTCGACCGCCGCATCGAGGCGCTGGTCAGGGTCGCCGACCCCGCCCACCGCGCCACCCTCAACCGCCTGTTGGAGACCGGGATGTCGGACGACACCGCGTCCTGGCACCTCGCGGCGGACGGGGACTGGACCCGGCACAGCAGCGGCCCGGACGGGCAGCAACTGCGCAATGTCCAGGAGATGCTCATCGACGCCCGGAGGCGCCGGCGTGGCCCAGCGACACCGTGACACCGCGTACGCCCAGGCCGGCCCACCGGCCGTCGTCCTCGACGAGCAGCCGGCAGGGGCGGCCCCCCTCGGCGCGCTGAGCGCCGGGGAGGTGGTCTCCGGCTACCTGCACGAGCAGGCGTCCACCTTCCTGCGGGCCCTCGGCCAGAGCACCCAGGCCGACGACGAGGGCGCCGCCGCAGGCCTGCTGCTGCGCCGGTCCGCCCGCCGGATCGCGGCGACCCTGCACACGTACGGCACGCTCACCGACCCCGGCTGGGCCGACCCGCTGCGTACCGAGCTCGGCTGGCTCTCCTCGGCCCTGGCCCACGAGCACCAGCACGCCGCCCGGCTCGCCCGGCTGCTCTCCGCCCTGCACCGGCTGGCTTCGCACCCCGACCGGCCGGTGCCGGACGGCGGGGACCCGGACGACGCCGTCCCGGTCGCGGAGACCACCGCGGGCACGCAGGGACCGCTGGCCGTCGGGGCGGCCCCGCGCGGGCGCGCTGCTGGAGCGGCAGCTGACGCTGGCGCGCACCCGGGCGCACTCCGCCGCGCTGCAGGCGCTGGGCTCGTCGCGGTTCCACGCGGTGGCCGACGCCGTCGCCGTACTGGCCTCCGACGTGCCGCTGGCCGCGGCGGCCGACGCCCCCGCCGCCGTACGGCTGCCCCCGCTCGCGGAGGCGGCGCACCGCCGGCTCGCCGAGGCGGCGGCCGCGCTGCCGCTGGCGCGCGCCGGGCACCCGTACAACGCCGACGCCGTGCGCGCCGCACTCGGCCCCGAGCTGACCAGCGACCTGCAGGACACACCGTGGCACCGGGCCCGCACCCTGCTGCGGCTGAGCCGCTACGCCGCTGAGGTCTGCCCGCCGGACGAACCGTACTTCGAGGGCACGGACGGCTCCGAGGACACCGCGGCCACCGGCGGCGAGGGGCTGCGCGACCGGCTCAAGGACGCGGCCCGGCTACTGGAAAGGCACCGCGAGGCCGCCGAGTCCGCCAACGCCGTGGCCACCGCCGCCCGCACCCCGCGGATCGCCCCGGCGACCGCGTACGCGCTGGGCGTGCTCCACGCCGACCAGCGCCAGGAGGTCGAGGCGGCCCGTTTCGCCTTCGCCCGCCTCTGGCAGCGCACGACCCTGCCGACCGCCGCCACCGCCACTCCCGCCACCGTCCCCGGTTCGAGGTGATCCACGATGCCGAGTCCCCCGGGGGAGCGATCCCCCGTCCTGGCCGCGGGCGCGGTCCTCTGGCGCCGTTCGCCCCAGGGCGACGGCCTGGAGATCGCGCTGATCCGCCGACCCAGGTACGACGACTGGTCGCACCCGAAGGGCAAGCTCAAGCGCGGTGAGGACTGGGCGGCCGCCGCGCTGCGGGAGGTCCGGGAGGAGACCGGCATGGAGTGCGTGCTCGGCACGCCGCTGCCGACCGCCCGCTACGTCGTCGAAGGACGCCCCAAGGAGGTCCGCTACTGGACCGCCGAGGCCGTCAGCGGCACCTTCGCCGTCAACGACGAGGTCGACCGGCTCATCTGGCTCCCGCCGGCGGCGGCCCGCGACCGGCTCACGTACGAGCACGACCGCCCGCTCGTGGACGCCCTGCTACGCGCCGTGCACCCCGGTGCCGCCCACCGCCGCTAACGGGTATTGCGAAAGTCCCGCCTGGCCCGTACTCCGACCCGCCTGGCCCGCGCTCCGACCCGCCGGGCCGCGCTCCGGCGCGCTCGGAATCCCCGCCCCACGGCCCCCTCGCGCCCCACGGAGCGGCGCTCGCGACAGCCCGCCCCGCACTGATAGACGAGGTTCACCTTGCGTTCATCCTCTCCCGTCGGTCGATTCACTTCGTATGCCTAATTTCGGCCTTACCGGTGAGCACCACGCTGTGCCGGGTGGATGCAGACCTCCATACCTCTGCTTCGCCGTCCACCGGCGGGCTCCTGGAAGGAACACAGAAGGTGAAGCTTTTCCGTAACAGCGGACTGCGCGCCCTGACCGTCGGCGCGGTCGCGGTTTCCAGCGCGTTGGTCCTGACCGCCTGTGGTTCCGACGACAACGCCTCGACCGACGGTGCCAAGACGACGGACGCCGCGAAGAGCTCCATCGCGTGCGCGAAGTCGGGGCAGCTGCTCGCCTCCGGCTCCAGCGCGCAGAAGAACGCGATGGACGTCTGGGTCAAGAACTACATGCAGGCGTGCTCCGGCACGAACATCAACTACAAGAGCTCCTCCTCGGGTGAGGGCGTCACCGCCTTCAACCAGGGCGGCGTCAGCATCGCGGGCTCCGACTCGCCGCTGAAGCCCGAAGAGGTCACCGCCTCGAAGACCATCTGCAAGGGCGGCCAGGGCATCGACCTGCCGATGGTCGGCGGCCCGATCGCGATCGGCTACCACCTGCCGGGCATCGACAACCTGGTCCTGGACGCGCCGACCCTCGCGAAGATCTTCAACTCGACGATCACCAAGTGGGACGACGAGGCGATCAAGAAGCTCAACCCGACCGCCAAGCTCCCCAGCACCAACATCCAGGCGTTCCACCGCTCGACCGACTCGGGCACCACGGACAACCTGACCAAGTACTTCAACGCGACGGCCAAGGCCGAGTGGCCCTACGAGCACGCGAAGGCCTGGAAGGGCAAGGGCGGCCAGTCGGCCCCCGGCTCCGCCGACATCGCCTCCAACGTGAAGCAGGCCGAGGGCACCATCGGCTACTTCGAGCTGTCGTTCGCCACCGCGAACAACCTGCAGACGGTGAAGCTCGCCACCGGCGCCTCCGCCCCCGTCGCCGCCTCCTCGGAGAACGCCTCCAAGGCCATCGCCGAGGCCCAAGGTCACCGGCACCGGCACCGACCTGGCGCTGAAGCTGGCCTACGACACGAAGGCCGAGGGCGCCTACCCGCTGGCCCTCGTCACGTACGAGATCGCCTGCGACAAGGGCAACAAGGCCGAGACGCTCGAGCTGACGAAGTCCTTCCTCACCTACATCGCGAGCGAGGACGGCCAGAAGGGCCTCTCCGCCATCGGCTACGCGCCGCTGCCGACGGAGATCGCCACCAAGGTCCGCGCCCAGATCGCGACCCTCTCCTAATACGCGCGGCCGGTCCCGTCCCGCCCGGGACGGGACCGGCCGCACATTCCGGTGCACCGCCGCCGGGGGAGCCATCCCCCACCCAGACCGGAGAACCTCATGGACATAACACCGACAGACAGCGCACTGCCTCCCCCCGTCTCCCAGGGTTCCGTCACCCGCATCGGGGACCGCGTGTTCAGCGGCCTCTCCCGCGGCTCCGGCATCCTCCTCCTGGTCGTCATGGCCTCGATCGCGGTCTTCCTCACGATCCGCGCGTCGCACGCCATCTCCCAGGACCACGCGAACTTCTTCACCAGCTTCGAATGGGACGCCAACGCGACCCCGCCGGTCTTCGGCATCGGCGTCCTGATCTACGGCACGGTCGTCAGCTCCGTGATCGCGATGGCCCTCGCCGTCCCGGTCGCGGTCGGCATCGCGCTCTTCATCTCGCACTACGCGCCGCGCCGGCTGGCCACCCCGCTCGCCTACGTCGTCGACCTGCTCGCCGCGATCCCGAGCATCATCTACGGCCTGTGGGGCGCGATCTACCTCGTGCCGCACATGAAGGGCCTGAACCTCTGGCTCGACACGTACCTCGGCTGGACCGGGATCTTCGACAAGACCGACCCGGAGGGCGCGGCCCGTTCGCTCTTCACCGTCGGTATCCTCCTGGCGATCATGATCCTGCCGATCATCACCAACGTCAGCCGTGAAGTCTTCCGGCAGGTGCCGAAGATGCACGAGGAAGCGGCGCTCGCGCTCGGCGCGACCCGCTGGGAAGTCATCCGGATGTCGGTGCTGCCGTTCGCCCGCTCCGGAATCATCAGCGCCTCGATGCTCGGCCTCGGTCGCGCGCTGGGCGAGACGATGGCCGTGGCCACGGTCCTGTCGGCCTCCCCGGTGCTGTCCGCCAAGCTCCTCGACCCGGTCGGCGGGACCTTCGCGCAGAACATCGCCGCCAAGTTCGGCGAGGCGTCACCGTTCGGACGTGACGCGCTGATCGCCTCCGGCCTCGTCCTGTTCGTCATCACGCTGCTGGTGAACGGCGCGGCCCGCCTGATCATCGCCCGCCGCAAGGAGTACTCGGGGGCCAACGCATGAGCCAAGCCATCACCGACAAGCCGGCCGCCACGGCGCCGGCGACCCCGCGCCTGGCGCAGCGCCGGATGCCCCGCTGGGCGCCGGCCGGCATCGCCGCCGCCGCGATCGTGCTCGGCATCGGCATCGGCCTGGCGGCCGGGCTGGAGAGCCGGGTCCAGTGGGGCCTGATCTCGCTGCTGCTCTTCGTGGCCGGCACCTACGTGGTGACCACGGCCGTCGAGGGCCGCCGGCAGGCCAAGGACCGGGTCGTCACCAGTCTGGTCTGGGCCTGCTTCATCGTGGCCATCGTGCCGCTGTACTCGCTGATCGCGACGACGGTCTCCAAGGGCCTCAAGGTCCTGAGCGGCGACTTCCTCGGCCACTCGATGGGCGGGGTCATCACGATCCAGCCCGGCGGCGGCATCTACCACGCGATCATCGGCACCCTCGAGCAGGTCGGCATCGCGACGGTGATCGCCGCGCCGCTCGGTCTGCTGACGGCGATCTACCTTGTCGAGTACGGCAAGGGCAAGCTCGCCAAGGCCGTCACGTTCTTCGTGGACGTCATGACCGGCATCCCGTCGATCGTCGCCGGCCTGTTCATCCTGACGGTCTGGGTCCTGATGCTGGGCAACGGCCCGTCCGGCTTCGCCGGCTCGCTGGCCCTGACGATCCTGATGCTGCCGGTCGTGGTCCGCTCGACCGAGGAGATGCTCAAGCTCGTCCCGAACGAGCTGCGCGAGGCGTCCCTCGCGCTGGGCGTCCCGAAGTGGCGCACCATCCTCAAGGTGGTCCTGCCCACGGCCATCGGCGGCATCACGACCGGCATCATGCTGGCCATCGCCCGCATCACCGGCGAGACCGCGCCGATCATGCTGCTGGTCTTCGGCAGCCAGGTCATCAACAACAACCCCTTCGAGGGTGGCCAGTCCTCCCTGTCGTACTACGTCTTCGAGCAGTTCCAGAACGGCAACGACGCGTCGTACGACCGGGCCTGGGCCGCGGCCCTGGTGCTGATCGCCTTCGTCATGATCCTGAACATGGTGGCTCGCGGCATCGCCCGCTGGAAGGCCCCCAAGACCGGTCGCTGACGCGACCAACCCAGCGACCTCTGATTGTGAGCCCCACCATGGCCAAGCGCATCGACGTGAGCGGCCTCTCCGCTTACTACAGCAACCACAAGGCGATCGACGACATCTCGATGACCGTCGAGCCCCGCTCCGTGACGGCCTTCATCGGCCCGTCCGGCTGCGGCAAGTCCACCTTCCTGCGCACCTTGAACCGGATGCACGAGGTCACCCCCGGCGGCCGTGTCGAGGGCAAGGTCCTGCTGGACGACGAGAACCTGTACGGCTCGGGCGTCGACCCGGTGTCGGTCCGCCGCACCGTCGGCATGGTCTTCCAGCGCCCGAACCCGTTCCCCACCATGTCGATCTTCGACAACGTGGCGGCCGGCCTCCGGCTCAACGGCATGCGACGCAAGAACGAGCTGGAGAACGTCGTCGAGAAGTCCCTCAAGGGCGCCAACCTCTGGAACGAGGTCAAGGACCGGCTGAACAAGCCCGGCTCCGGCCTGTCCGGCGGTCAGCAGCAGCGGCTCTGCATCGCCCGCGCCATCGCGGTCGAGCCGCAGGTCCTGCTGATGGACGAGCCCTGCTCGGCGCTCGACCCGATCTCCACCCTCGCGATCGAGGACCTGATCGGGGAGCTGAAGGCGCGCTTCACGATCGTGATCGTGACGCACAACATGCAGCAGGCGGCGCGCGTCTCGGACCGCACCGCGTTCTTCAACCTCTCGGCCATCGGCCAGCCCGGCAAGCTCATCGAGCTGGACGACACCGAGCGGATCTTCTCCAACCCGTCGGTCCAGGCCACCGAGGACTACATCTCCGGCCGCTTCGGCTAGGCCGGTACACGACCCGCTTTGCGGTGCTGCATGGCGGTGCCACCGCAAGGCGAAGGGCCCGCCCCCGTGAGGGGGGCGGGCCCATTTTCCGTTGCGCACACGTCAGGTCAGAAGACCAGCGCGACGATCCAGTAGCTGACCGCGGCGACGATCGCGGCCGCCGGCATCGTGATGAACCAACCGGCCACGATGTTCTTGGCAACACCCCAGCGCACGGCCTTGACCCGCTTGGTCGCGCCGACACCCATGATCGCCGAGGTGATCACGTGCGTCGTCGAGACCGGGGCCTGGAAGACGTACGAGGTCGTGTAGAGGATCGAGGCGGCGGTCGTCTCGGCGGCGAAGCCCTGCGGCGGGTCCAGCTCGATGATGCGGCGCCCCAGCGTCCGCATGATCCGCCAACCACCGGCGTAGGTGCCGAGCGACAGCATGGCCGCGCACGCGAACTTCACCCAGATCGGGATCGAGTCGCCGTCGTTCACGTCGGCGATGGTCAGCGCCATCACGACGATGCCCATCGTCTTCTGCGCGTCCTGCAGACCGTGGCCCAGCGCCATCGCCGCCGCCGAGACCGTCTGCGCGATCCGGAAGCCGCGCTTGGCCTTGTGCGGGTTGGATTTGCGGAACATCCACAAGATGGCGAGCATCACCAGATAACCGACCACCAGGCCGACCATCGGCGACAGGAACATCGGGATGACGACCTTGTCGAGGACGCCCGACCAGTAGACGGTGGTCCCGCCCGCGAGGGCCGCCCCGACCATTCCACCGAACAGCGCGTGGCTGGAACTCGACGGTAGCCCGAAGTACCACGTCACCAGGTTCCATACGATCGCGCCCACCAGGGCCGCGAACAGGATGCCCATCCCGGCCCGTCCGTGCGGCGTCTCGATGAGCCCCTTGCTGACCGTCTTGGCCACACCGCTGCCCAGGAAGGCGCCGGCGAGGTTCATGACCGCGGCCATGGCGAGCGCCGCCTTGGGCGTCAGCGCGCGCGTGGAGACCGACGTGGCGATGGCGTTCGCCGAGTCGTGAAACCCGTTCGTATACGTGAATCCGAGCGCGACGCCAATGGTCACGATCAGTGCAAAGGTGTCCACAGAAGGTCAGGACTCCTTGACCGCAATGGTCTCCACGGTGTTCGCGACATGCTCGAACGCGTCCGCGGCCTCTTCCAGTACGTCCACGATCTGCTTCAGTTTGAGCACGTCCATGGCGTCGTACTTGCCGTTGAACAGGTGTGCGAGCAGCTTGCGGTGGACCTGATCCGCCCTGGTTCTCCAGCCGGTTGATCTCGATCCAGTACTCGGTGAGGTTGGACATCGTCCGCAGGTTCGGCATCGCCTCGGCGGTCAGCACCGCTGCCCGCGCCAGCACCTCGATCTGCTGCTCGACACCCTTCGGCAATTCGTCCACCTGGTAGAGAACGACCAGGTCGACGGCCTCTTCCATGTAATCCATGATGTCGTCGAGACACGACGCGAGGTTGTAGATGTCCTCACGGTCGAAGGGCGTGATGAAGGAGGAGTTCAGCTGGTGGAAGATCGCGTGCGTCGCGTCGTCCCCTGCGTGCTCCGCCGCCCGCATCCGTTCGGCGATCTCGATACGCGTGGCCGAATCGGCCCCGAGCAGTTCCATGAGGAGCTTCGAACCTGTGACGATGTTGTCCGCGGATGCGGCGAACATGTCATAGAAGCTCGTCTCCCTGGGGGTCAGACGAAAGCGCACGTGAGGTCCTCGGGGTGCATCGGATTCGGTCTCGTCAGGTCTCGTTGATGCTAGGCGCATCATCCGGCCACGGCTAATGGGCGTCACCCAGTGTCGCCCATCGGACAGACTGCCCCCGACCGGGGTCGGTACCCGCGGGTGAGCACCGCGAGGTGCCCACATATGGCGCCGATCGGTAAGATATACCCACCAGGGGTATTTTCGGGCAGGGAGAATGGGATGACGACCACCGAGACCGACCAGGCCGACGGGATCGACCGGGCCGACGGGGCCGCGGAAACCGGGCCGGACGCCACGGCACCGCACAGCCCGCCTGGCCCGCACGGCTACAGCAATCACAAGGACGCCCACCTCAAGCGCCTGCGCCGGATCGAGGGCCAGATCCGCGGGCTGCAGCGCATGGTGGAGGAGGACATCTACTGCATCGACGTCCTCACGCAGGTCTCGGCCAGCACGAAGGGCCTGCAGTCCTTCGCCCTGCAACTGCTGGAGGAGCACCTGCGGCACTGCGTCGCCGCGGCGGCCGCCGAGGGCGGGCCCGGGATCGACGACAAGGTCGCCGAGGCGACCGCGGCCATAGCCCGGCTGCTGCGTACTTGACCGGGCCGACGGCCGGGCCGGTGGTTCAGTTGGGGCGGCGGGATGCCTGTGCGGGAATGCGCACCGACGGGAGCTCCGTCGCCCGGTCCACTTCGAGCACCTCGTCGATCCGGGCGAAGCTCAACCGCTCCTCGCCGGCGGCGGAGGCCGCGATCATCAGCTCACCGCACAGCTCGATCTCCGCGAGGGCCACGAAGTCCTGACTCGGCCCGTTATGCGTAGACATGTGCGTTTCGCGAGACAAAGCCACGTGCACCACCTCCTCGTCCTCGAGCAGTGGCCGGTTTCATCGGCCATTGGTCAGAGTAGGCACCCGCACACCCTCCGCGCATGGCACGGAAGGACCATTTCACCCGCCGTCATTGCGGCGGTGCAGTAACGATCTTCCCGTTATAGATATCGGCCGATCTGGGCAGGACAACGGTCACCGGCGTACCAAAACCCGTCGAACACCGTGGTGGACGTCACTGTCACGTCGCCGGGTGCGGCGGACGCGCCGCCGGAAGCATGCGGAGCACTCGGAGCGCCGCTCGAACCGCTGCGCGAACCATTCGGGCCGCCGCCCGCCGTACCGCTGAACGTGAAGCGCTGGCTGACCTTGCGCGGCCGCCCCTCCGCGTCGAGATACACGTCGAACGGCACCCGCGTCACGGAGAAGCCCCTGGCCGCCGCCGCGAGCGGCTGCCGCGTGGCGGGCGAGGCCCCGCGGGCCCGGGCCGCGCGGGCGATGTCCGTCACACCCCGGAAGTGCCGCACCTCCACCCCGTGGAACTCCTCCTCGCCGACCAACTCCACCGTCTGCGCCCCGCGCAGGAGTTCGGCCGCCGCCAGCGGATCGGTCGCGCCGCCGGTCACGAGGTTGCCGTCGGACAGCCGCGTGGTGTCCACCCGCACCCACTTGTCGGCGGGCACGCCGGCGCCGCGGTCCTTCATGTAGAGCGCCCCCGGCGTCATCAGCTCGGTGACCGGACGGTGCTCCTCGGACCCGGCCGCGTCCTTGGGGAGGGAGACCCGCAGCTCGCCGCTGCCCTTGCCGTAGTCGAACCCGCCGGTCCCGGTGATCACCACGCGGGTTCCGCCGCTCGCCATCTCCATCGACGTGCCGACCTTCGAACTCCCCGCCCTGATCAGGGCGTCGGCCGACCGGCGCACCACGTCGCCGGGATCCGCCCCCGCCCCGTCGGCGGCCGCACCGGCCCCGGCACAGCCCGCCAGCACCGTCACCCCGCACACCAACCCCGCCGCGGCGACGGCCGTCACCAAGCGCCTGCGTCGCATCACCATCGCCCGCTACCCCCTGGGTATCCCGCCACCGGCCTCGTCCGTCTAACGACGGGCCGCCCGCCCCCGTAACGGCGGCACGACCGAACGCGGGGTCAATCCGCCGGTCGCGCCGGAGTGCGCGCGGAGCGTGTGCGGAGCGGCAACCAGCCGCGAGCGCACGGAAGCAGGCCCTCCACGGCCCGCCCGTGTCCCGTACCGTGGTCGTGTGCTCATCCAGTCCGACGCCGCCCCGTCCGGAACCCACCGCACCATGGTCACCGACAAGGGCTCCTTCGCCGCCGCCCACTGCTCCTGCGGCTGGAAGGGCCCCGCCCGCCGCGCCCGCGACCGCGCCCGCCGGGACGCCGAGGCCCATACGGGCAGCTGAGACACCTCCCCCTCGTACGTCACTCATGGCCGTCCGGCACCGGCGGCCCCTTGCGTTCGACCGGCGCCGGGTAGGAGGGTGGGCAGTCGCCCGCCGACCGGCGGGCCCCGGGCAGGAGGCCGCGGCCGTGAACCGACGAGATGCGCTGCGCGCCGGGACCGGCGTCGCCGCGTCGACGTGGCTGGCCGCCTGCAGTGCGGCGGACGGCAGCGATGCGAAGCCGACGAGCACCACCCGCCCCCCGGCCCCCACCGCCCCGACGGGTACGAGCAGTTCGCCGACGCCCAGTGCACCGCCGGACTGGCCGGCCCTGGCCAAGGGCCTGGGCGGCGCGCTGATCCGCCCGGACGACAGCGCGTACGACACGTCCCGCCGCCTCTACAACACCCGCTTCGACGGACTGCGCCCCGCCGCCGTCGCCTACGCCTCGGGCCCGGACGACATCCGCGAGTGCCTGGACTTCGCGCGGCGTTCCCGGTCGGTCAAGCTGTCGATCAGGAGCGGCGGCCATTCGTACGGAGGCTGGTCCAGCGGCGGCCAGGACCATCTCGTCCTGGACGTGTCCCGGCTCAACGCGATATCCACCAGCGGCACGGCCGCCACGATCGGCGCCGGCGCGAAGCTCATCGACGTGTACTCCCGGCTCGGTGAGCACGGCAGAACCGTTCCCGCCGGCTCCTGCCCCACGGTCGGCGTCTCCGGCCTCACCCTCGGCGGCGGCCACGGCGTACTCAGCCGCTCGTACGGACTGACCTGCGACAGCCTCACCGGCGCCACCGTCATCACGGCCGACGGCAAGCAGCTCGACTGCGACGCGACCACCAACCCCGACCTCTTCTGGGCGCTGCGCGGCGCCGGTTGCGGCAACTTCGGCGTCGTCACCGAGCTGCGCTTCGCCACCCACCCCGCGCCCTCCGTCGTGACCGGATACGCCGGCTGGCCGTGGAGCCGGGCGGCGGCCGTCGTCCGCGCCTGGCAGGAGTGGGGACCCGACCAGCCGGACCACATCTGGTCGGCGCTGCATCTGGAAGGGCCGGCGGGCGGCTCGCCCAAGGTCTCCCTGGCCACCTTGTCGACCGGCTCGCAGACCGACCTCGCCAATGCCTTCGACCGGCTCGCCGGGAGCGTGGGAGGCGGCTCGCCCTCCTTCGCGACGCAACCGCACCCGTACCTGGACGCGATGTTCTCGTACGCCGGCTGCTCGGGCCTGGCCGTCGCGGAGTGCCATCTGCCGCCCAAGGGCAAACTGCGGCGCGAGACGTACACCGCCCGCTCCGACTTCTACGACCACTCGCTGTCGCCCGCGGGCGTCCAGGCCCTGCTCGGACAGGTCGAACGGCTGGGCTCACTCCCGGGCGGGGGCGACGGCAGCGTGGCGCTGACCGCCCTGGGCGGCGCCGTCAACCGGGTCGACCCCGGCGCGACGGCGTTCGTGCACCGCCGTTCACGTTTCCTGGCGCAGTACATAGCCTCCGACGGCCTCAGCCGGACGAGCTGGCTGGACACGCTGCACACGGCGATGCGCCGCTACGCCTCCGGCTCGGCCTACCAGAACTACGCCGACCCGGCGCTGAAGGACTGGCGCCAGGCCTACTACGGCCCCGCCGCCGCCCGTCTGACGGAGTTGAAGAAGAAGTACGACCCGGACAGGCTCTTCGACTTCCCGCAGGCCCTGTAGGTCCACAGCGGGATTCTGCTGGTCGAACCGGGGCCCAGGCCGCGGGGCCTTGGCCGCTCTCCGGGGCTCAGGCCGCAGGGCCTTTGCCGCTCTCCGGGGCTCAGGCCGCGAGGTCCTTGTCGTACGCCGTGGGCAGCGGGTAGGCCTCACCGCGCCGCGCGGGGGACCGGACGAGGCCGCGCATCCTGGAGCGGCCCATCGCCGCCGTGACGGGCGTCAGCAGCGCCATCGCGAGCGGGGCGAGCAGCAGCGCCGTGGCCGTACCGAGGGCGAAGCCGCCGATCACGTCGGTCGGGTAGTGCACACCCATGAAGACGCGGCAGAAGCCCTCGGCGAGCGCGATCAGTATGGCGACGATCCCCACCTTGCGGCTGACCATGAACAGCCCGACGGCCATGGCCATCGTGAGCGTCGCGTGATCGCTCACGAACGAGAAGTCGGTCTTGCCCTTGACGAGGACGTCCAGCCCCTCGTGGTCCACGAAGGGTCTGGGGCGCTCCACGAGGCCGCGCACCGGGATGTTCAGCAGGAGGGCGATGCCGGCCGCCAGGCCGGACCACAGCACCCCCGCGACGGCGGCTGGCGCCTGGTCGCTGCGGCGCGCGACACGCCACCAGCACCAGCCGGCCAGCAGCAACATGAGCACGATCAGTCCGTACTCGCCGACGAACTCCACGGCGCGGTCGACCCAGTGCGGCGAGTCCTTGGCGAGGCCGTTGATGTCGCGCAGCAGGCCCAGGTCGGGGTTGGAGCCGTCGGTCGCGTGCTCTGCCATGTGGTGGTGCCCCTTACCTGATCCATACTCCGGCCCCGCTGCTGGCCTCCAGGCCATGAACGCCGTTTCTACGCGCCATTGTCCCTGTGCAACGGCGGACACGGTACGTAGCGTTCCGGTCTCTACCGGATGATCACCAGGAAGTTACCCAAGAGAGATCAGAAGCTCATCCCCAGGCCATAGCCTCACGCGGAACCGGTGGTCGGCAGCGCCTGCGCACCGTCCTTCGTCACCCGGGTCCCACCGATGAGATCCGGTGTGTCGATCTTGTCGAAGCGGATGACCGCCCCGGTGTACGGGGCGTTGATCATGTACCCACCCCCGACGTACAGACCGACGTGGTGGATGGACCGGGGATCGTTGAGGTCGGTGGCGAAGAAGACCAGATCGCCCGGGAGCAGTTCGTCCCGCTTCGGGTGCGGCCCCGCGTTCCACTGGTCGTTGGCCACCCGCGGCAGCTCGATGCCCACCGATTCGTAGGCCGCCTTCGTCAGCCCCGAGCAGTCGAACCTGCCGCCCTGGTCTGCCGTCCCGTTGCCACCCCACAGGTACGGCGTGCCGAGCTTGCCCTGCGCGTAGTAGATCGCCGCCGCGGCCTGCTGCGAGGGCGCCACGCGGCCCACCGGCGCGGCGAAGCTCTTCTCCAGCGTCCTGATCGTCTTCACGTAGTTCTGCGTCTCGCGGTACGGCGGGATCCCGCCCGCGTGGATCACCGCGTAGGCGCCCGCGTTGTACGCCGCGAGCATGTTGTCGCTCCGGTCCCCCGGCACGTCCTTCACGTACCCGGCCAACTCGCAGTCGTACGAGGCGGCCGACGGGATCGCGTCCTGCGGGTCCCACACGTCCCGCTTCCCGTCGCCGTTCCCGTCCACCCCGTGCGACGCCCAGGTGCCCGGGATGAACTGCGCGATGCCCTGCGCGGCGGCCGCGCTCTGCGCCCGCGGATCCCAGCCGCTCTCCTGGTACAGCTGTGCGGCCAGCAGCGCCGGGTTGATCTCCGGGCAGAGGTTGCCCCACTTCTGGACGATCGACTGGTACATCGCCGGCACCGTGCCCTTGGCGAGCGTGACCGACCCGCCGCTCCCGCCGGCCAGCCCGGCGGCGGCCGAAAACGTACCGATCACCAGCAGCGCCATGAACGAAAGGCACAGCCCGAAGCCGAGTGTGACGGTGAGCCAGACCTTCTTCGCCATCAGACGAGCCTCTCAGGAGTGATTCCAGGGCTGCAGGGCACCGATGGTGACGGTGAGCCAGTCTTTCCGCAGCATTGGTTCGCGCCTTCGTTCCAATCGTTGCCCTACGGTGATGCTCGTGATACACAGAGTAGTCGTCTACGTCCCATCGAACACCGGTCCGTGCAACATTCTGGACGCTGCGGTCCGGATCACACGGGGGATCGTCGAAAAAGTCGCCGAGTCGACAAGATCCGGTTGACACATCGGCCAAGATAGACCCTGGACCCTTGCGCCCCGGCGAGGGCTCCAACTGATCGAGCGGGGTGGTGAGTTCCATATGTTCCTGGCAGCCACAAAGGGCGACATCAACACCATCATCGGTGGCATCGCCCCCAACTGGGGGCCCTTCGGGTCCCTGGGGAACGAAGCACGCGTGATGATCGAAGTGGTCATGGCGGTAGCGATCCTGCTCTGCCTCGCCATCGCGATCTGGGGCGCGGCCAAACAGCGGATCGGCGCGACAGCCCTCCGCGACACCTTCAGCGCCGAACAGGGCAAGGGTCTGATCATCGCCGGCCTCACCGGCGTGTTCATCATCGGATCCCTCGGCACGCTGTTCACCATCGTCTACGGCATGGCCGTGTAGTCGCCCAGCCCAGAGCCAGCCTGTCCCATGTCCCCGGGAGCCCGTCCCAGGCCCCCTCCCCCACCCGAGGCTGCGTGCTGATGCCCACTCACCCCAGCAGCGATACCGGCCAGGACGGCCCACCGACACGCACCCGCATGCCCGAAGGGCACGGCGGGTACGGCGCCGCGCCACGCCGCACCAAGCCGAGCCGGGCCCTGGTGACGGTCCTCGGCGTCGTCGTCCTCCTCGTCGCCGTGATCGTCCTCGCCAACCGCGGCAATGACAACACCGCCTCCAACGGTGCCACGGCCGGCGGCGCCAAGGGCACGAACGCGAACCCCACCGCCCCCACCGGCGAAAAGCCGGCCACAGGCGACAACGCGGGCATCCCGTCGGGCTACGCGAAGACGGAGCAGGGGGCGCAGTCGGCGGCGGCGAACTTCGCGGTGGCGCTGGGGGGTGACGGGATGTTCAACACGGACCGCCGCCACGCGATCATCAACGCGATCGCGGACACGAGCACGGTCGCCAAGATGCAGGCGGGCTTCGACGCCAACTATTCGAAGGCCTTCCTGGCCGGCATCGGGCTGACCGTGGACGGTGCCGCGCCGGCCGGCCTGACCTTCGTCAACCGCACCCTCCCGGCCGGAGCGAAGATCGACAAGTTCGACGGTGAAACGGCCGGGGTCTCCGTCTGGTGCGCCGGGATGTTCGGCCTGGCGGGCAACGCCTCGACCAAGCCGGTGACCAACAACTGGTTCACCGTCACCTTCACGCTGAAGTGGAACGGTTCCGACTGGAAGGTCCTGGACACAGGACAGAAGAAGGGTCCGACCCCGGTCAGCGGCGACAATCCCGTCTCCGGTGCCGGCGAGATCGCGGACGCGGTCAAGGGTTTCGGAGGGTTCACGTATGCGCGGTAGCCGACGTCTACGTGCCCTGTCCGTCGCAGGAGTCGTTGCGGGTGTCCAGACTGCCGCCGTTCTCCTCGCGACCCGTGCCGCCGCGGCGCCCACGCCGACTCCCACCCCGACGCCGACTCCCTCAACCAGCAGTGATCCCTGTGCGCTCATCTCGGGACCTGCCAAGGAGTACTGCGAGAAAGGCAAAGGCGGCGGTGGAGGGCCCTCCAACCCCCTCCCCGACACCCTCGACCCCCTGAGCGCCCTCGCGAAGGGCTGTGCCGACGCCGCCTCCTGGGTGATCACCAAGCTCTCCAAGGCGATCACGTCCACCACGCAGGTGGACTTCACCAACACCACCTTCCTGCGCCAGTACGCCGTCGTCTTCGCCGCCTCCACGATCCTGACGCTCGTCCTGTGGCTGCTGGCCGTCGCCAAGCGGGCCGTGCGCGGCGTGCCGCTGACGGAAGCGTTGACGGAGGCCGTCGGGTTCCTGTGGTTGACGGTGCTGGCCTCGGCGTTCACGCCGCTGGTGCTGTACACGGTGGTGTCGGCGACGGACGCCGTGACGGACGTGATCGCGGCCGGCACGTCCTCGAACACCAACACGTTCTTCGGTAACTTCTCCGCGGCCCTCGCCAAGGGCCAGGACATCGGCGGCGGCCCGATCATGCTGATCGTCGTGTCCATGGTGTCGGTGCTGGCCGCCGGCGTGCTGTGGCTGGAGCTGGTGATCAGGGCGGCGCTGCTCTACGTCGGCGCGCTGCTCGGGACCGCTGTGTACTCCGGGCTGGTCGACAAGAACATGTGGGGCCACGTCCGCCGCTGGGCGGGCATCATGATCGCCGTCATCCTCGTCAAACCGGTGATCGTGATCGTGCTGGGCCTGGCGGGGGCGCTGAGCGCGTCCGACGGGCCGAACTCGTTCTCCGCCGTCGTCTCGGGACTGGCGATCATCCTGCTGGCCATCTTCGCCAGCTTCATGATCTACCGCTTCGTCCCGGGCTTCGGCGACGACGTCGTGAGCCTGAAGAACAACCGCAAGGAAGCCGGCGGCGCCCAGGCCGCGGCCGTGATCTCCTCGCCCGCCGCGCTGGTGAAGCAGGGCATCAAGACGCACAGCGCGCGCGGCGGACCGCAGGAACAGGCAACCAGCGGGGGTGCGCAGCCGTCCAACCCGGTGTCCGGCGGCGTGGCGGCGCACGGCAGCCGCAACGGCAACCCCGGCCGGACCGGCGGCGGAGGCGGTGGCGGCGGTTCGAACGGAGTTCCGGCGGCGCCCGCGCCCCGCACCACGGCGAATCGCGGGAACAACAGCAACGGCAACGGAAACAAGCACGGAGGTGATAGCCGGTGACGTCCCAGCCCTTCACCCAGCCGCGCCGCACGTATCTGATCGGCAAGGCCCGTCCGAACGCGATCGTCGGCAAGAACCGGGAGACCGGGGAGATCGCGCTGATCGTCGTCGGCGCGTTCCTGGGCATGATGTGCGGCCTGCTGGTCCCGATACTTCCGTTGCGCATCCTGACGCTCATCGGGTGGCCGCTGCTGGCGTTCGCCGCCGTCTACATGCCGTACCGGCGGCGGACGTTCTACCGCTGGTTCGAGATCAACCGCACCTACCGCCGTACGCTGCGCCGCACCCCCGCGTACCGGTCCGCGGCCTCCGAGGCCGGTATCGGGCTCGACGGCCGTGAGGTCGAGATCGGGCCGCCGCCCGGCATCGGCCGGATCAACTGGCTGTCGGCCCCCTTCGGCCCCGACGAGATCGCCGTGCTGCTGCACATCGACCGCAGGACCGTGACCGCCGCGATCGAGATCGAGGGCCCCGGCGTCGGGCTGCGGGACAGCGAGGACCAGGAAGCCCTGGTGGAGCGGTTCGGCACGCTGCTCAAGCACGTGGCCAACGGCGACGGGTACGTCACCCGCCTCCAGATGCTCGCCCGCACGCTGCCCGCCGACCCGGACGCGCACGCGAAGGACGTCTCGCTGCGCGGCGACCCGCGGGCCGAGGCGTGGCTCGTGGACTCCTACGAACAGCTGCAGTCGATGGTGTCGACCTCCTCGGAGCAGCACCGCGCCTATCTCGTCGCCTGTATGCACTTCACCCGCGAGCTGGCCGCCGAGGGCCACGCGCTGGCCCGTGCCACCGTCACCCGCCGCTCCGAGATCGACAAGGACGCCGGCCTGGCCGCCGTCATGGCCCGCGAGCTGACCGACATCTGCGCCCGGCTCGCCGAGGCGGACATCCGGGTCCGCCAGCCGCTCGGCCAGGCCCGGCTGTCGTCCCTCGTCCACTCCATGTACGACCCGGACCACCCCATCGACCACATCCAGGCGATGACCCGGCGCAACGCCTGGCCCGCCGAGCTGGACGCGACCGAGCCGACGTACCTCCAGGCCAAAACCCGTGAGTCGGCCACCCGCGCACCCTGGCACCACTCCACCGCCTGGGTGAAGGAATGGCCGATGACGCCGGTCGGCGTCAACTTCCTCGCCCCGCTGCTCGTCCACACCCCGGACGTGATCCGCACGGTCGCGGTCTGCATGGACCTGGAGCCGACCGACGTCGCCATCGAGCGGATGCTGACCGAGAAGACGAACGACGACGCGGACGCCAGCCGCGCCGCCAAGATGAACCGGGTGATCGACCCCCGCGACGTCGCCCACCACGGCCGCGTCGACCAGCGGGGTGAAGACCTCGCCAGCGGCGCCGCCGGAGTGAATCTCGTCGGTTACATCACCGTAAGCTCCCGATCGCCGGAAGCACTTGCCCGGGACAAGCGTACGATCCGCGCGTCCGCGGGTAAGTCGTATCTGAAGTTGGAGTGGTGCGACCGTGAGCACCACCGTGCGTTCGTGAACACGCTGCCGTTCGCGACCGGTATCCGCCGCTAACAGGAGGCCCACCATGCCCATGCTGGACCCCCTCGCCGCGCTCACCGACGCGTTCACCGGCTTCCTGTTCGGGAAGGTGGAGTCGACGCGGCTGCCCGTCCGCACCTCCACCGGGCAGGCGCAGGCCGTATACCTGCCCACCGCCGCCCCCGGACTCGGCGACTCCGGCGTGATCATCGGCCGCGAGGTGTACTCCGGCAAGGGCTACATCTACGACCCCTTCCAGCTCTACGGCCAGCAGCTGCCCGCCCCGCACTGGCTGGTGCTCGGCGAGTCCGGCAACGGCAAGTCCGCGCTGGAGAAGACGTACGTGCTGCGTCAGCTGCGCTTCCGCGACCGCCAGGTCGTCGTCCTCGACGCTCAGGGCGAGGACGGCGTCGGCGAGTGGAACCTGATCGCCAAGGCGCTCGGAATAACCCCCATCCGGCTGGACCCGATGGCCGCGCTCAACGGCGGCATCAAGCTCAACCCGCTCGACCCGGCGATCGCCGCGACCGGGCAGCTCGCGCTGCTCCGCACGATCATCGAGGTCGCGATGGGGCGCGGCCTGGACGAGCGGTCCGGCTTCGCCCTCAAGGTCGCCCACGCGTACGTCACGGAGACCACCACCGACCGGCAGCCGATCCTCACCGACATCGTCGAGCGGCTCCGACATCCCATGCCGGACTCCGCCGAGGCGATGAACGTCGATGTCGACGACGTCCGGGCATGGGGCCTGGACGTGGCCCTCGTGCTGGACCGGCTGGTCGACGGCGACCTGCGCGGCATGTTCGACGGCCCGACGACCAACGGCATCGACCTGGACGCGCCACTGATCGTCTTCGACCTCTCCCACATCGACCGCAACTCGATCGCCATGCCCATCCTGATGGCCATCGTCGGCGTGTGGCTGGAGCACACCTGGATCCGGCCCGACCGGGTCAAGCGCGTCTTCCTCGTCGAAGAGGCCTGGCACATCATCAACAGCCCGTTCGTGGCCCAGCTCTTCCAGCGGCTGCTGAAGTTCGGCCGCCGCCTCGGCCTGTCCTTCGTCGCGGTCGTCCACCACCTGTCGGACGTCGTGGACGGCGCCGCGGCCAAAGAGGCCGCCGCGATCCTGAAAATGGCCTCCACGCGCACGATCTACGCCCAGAAGGCCGACGAGGCACGCGCGACGGGCCTGGTCCTCGGGCTGCCCCGGTGGGCGGTCGAGATCATCCCGACGCTCACCCCGGGTATCGCGGTCTGGGACGTCAACGGCAACGTCCAGGTCGTCAAACACCTGATCACCGAGGCCGAGCGCCCCCTGGTCTTCACGGACAGCGCGATGACGCAGTCGTCCGTCGAGCACGCGGCCGCGGTCGAGGCGGAGGCGGTGGCCGACGCGGAGATCGCCCTCGCAAAGCAGTTGGCCGACGACGCGGTGGCCTGAGGTGGCGGCGGAGCGACGCGGGACCACGGAGCGGCGGACGGAGGGCGGTGTCCCCGACGGACTGATCCTCGGGATCCTGGGCTTCCTGCTGGGCATGACCATCATGGTCTGGACGGCCACCGGCATCGCGGGGCTCTTCGCCCACGGCAGCTGGCCGGCCGCGGTGCACTTCACCCGCACCCCGCTGGCCATGCGCCACCTGATGGGCGACCCGCACGACATCCCCGGCGCCTGGCCCGAGTCCCCGCCGCTCGAACTCCCGGGCTCCGGGCTCTTCTGGGGCATCTTCATCGGCCAGTTGATGGTCCTCTTCGTCCTGACGGTCTTTCTCATCGGCGTCCTCACCCGCTACCGAGTGGTGCGCGCCAACCGCCGCGCCGCCCAGGAAGCCCAGGAAGCCCACGAAGCCCACGACGCTCATGCTCAGGACGACGTCGGCGCCGTCCCCCGGCCAGGGCCGTCGGCACCCGCGCCGGCACCCCTGTCCCCACCGGCGCCGGCGCCCGCACTACCCGTACCGACGGCGTACGAGGCGCAGCCGGTCGCGTCCGTCCCCGCGCCGGCCCCCCAGCTCGCGCCGGAACCACCGGGCGTGCCGACGGCGCACCAAGTGCCGGCCATCGCGCCGCCCGCACCACCCGCACTCGCCGACCCGCTGGCCGGCGGTGAACTGAGTCGTACGTACGTCCTGTTCGCCGCGCCGCGCGGTGACAAGGCCAAGCGCGCCGTGGAGCCCGCGATCCTGAACGCCGCCGGCGCGGTGATCGTCACGACCGCCGACGCCGAGACGTACCGCAGGACGGTCGGCGAACGCGGCAAGTTCGGCCCCGGTCTCCGTCTACGACCCCGCCCACCTGATCGATCTCCCGGGGCGGCTGCGCTGGGCCCCGCACACCGGCTGTGAGGACGCGCCGAAGGCGGCGACCCGCGCCGCCGCGCTCCTCGCACCGCTGCGGCCGACGAGCAGCCTGGACTCCCTGACGTTCGCGGCGGCGGAGACCCTGCTGCGCTGCTGGTTGCACGCGGCGGCCGTCGAAGGCCTGCCGTTCCGTCAGGTGCACCGCTGGGCGGCCGGCGGCGCCGCCGGCGGCGAGGCGGTACGGATCCTGCGCACGGCGCGGACCGCCGCGCCCGGCTGGAGCGGCGAGCTGGAGTCGGTGCTGCACGCCCACCCCGAACGCCGCGACGCCGCGCAAGCGTTGATACACCGGGGGCTGGAGTGTCTCAACTCGATCCATATCAGGGACGCCTGCAATCCCGGTCGAGCCGGAGCACCGGATTGGGAGTCGTTCGTCTCGGAGAGGGGAACGCTTTACGTGGTGGGTGAGGCGATCGAGGATCCCCGAGCCCGCCCGGGTGCGATGCCACTGCTGACCGCACTCGTATCGAGCGTGGTCGAGCACGGCCGGTCCATGGCTGCGAGGTCATCTGCCGGTCGGCTCGACCCACCAATCACGCTGGTGCTCGACGACATCGCGGCGCTGGCTCCGCTCCCCGAGCTGCCCGAGTTGCTGGCCACCGGGCAGGCCGAAGGGCTCCCGGTGCTCGCGGTGTTCCGTTCGCCGGAGCAGGCCAGGGACCGCTGGCGGACCGCGCTGTGGCAACAGGCGGACGTACGCCTCACGTTGGGCGACCCGCTCGGCTCGGTCTCCGACGAAATCCCGGACGCGGTTCAGCTCGGCTGAAGCGTTGCGGCCGTCAAGTCGTTGGGTCGCTGGGTCGTTGGGTCGCTGGGTCGCTGGGTCGTACGGGCGATCAGTCCCGCGGCGCCCGGCTCACCGAATCGCGCACCACGATGTGCGTACCCAGCAGATGGCGGCGCTGTGCGGGCCCGCCCGACACGTCCTCCGACAGCGCGATCCTGACCGCCTCCCGCCCCAGCTCGTACGAGGGGATGTGCACGGTCGTCAGGGGCGGGTTGAGGTCCTGCGCGAAGTGCTCGTTGTTGTACCCGACGACGGAGACGTCCTCGGGTGTCCGCAGCCCGGCGTCGCGCAGCGCGGACATCGCGCCCGCCGCGACCAGGTCGTCGCCCGCGAAGACCGCCGTGAACGCGGGCCTGCCGCCGGACGCCGCGATCATGGACCGCACCGCCGCGTAGGCGTTGTCCCGGCCGAGACCCGCTCCGGAGACCTGCGCCGGCTCCGGGTCCAGACCGTGGTCCGCGAGCGCGCGGCGGTACCCGGAGAGGCGCGGCTCGAAGGTGCTGTGGCCGGGGATCCGGCCGAGGAACAGGATCCGCCGGTGCCCGGCCGACAGCAGGTGGCTGGTGACCGCGTACGCACCCGCCTCGTTGTCGTACTCGACGACGAGCACCGGCATGTCGGGCGTCGGAGCCGGACGGCCGCAGAGCACCAGCCGCGACCCGGCGGCGGAGAGCGCGTGCGCGTACTCGTTCAGCCGGGCCCGGTACGGCTCGTCCTCGACGGCGCCGCCGACCAGCACCACCACCTCGGCCCGCTGCTCGCGCATCATCTGCACGAGAGCCAGCTCCCGTGCGACGTCCCCGCCGTGGCTGCAGACCAGGCACAGCCGACCGCGGGCCGCGGCCTCCTGCTCGACGCCCTGCGCGACCTCGGCGTAGAACGGGCTGTCGACGGCCTGCACGATGACCGCGACGGTCTTCGGGCCGGTGCCCGCCAGCGCGCGCGCCCGCGCGTCGATGACGTAGTCCAGGTCCTTCACGGCGCGCAGCACCTTCGCGCGCGCCGCGGGGGAGGTCGGGTAGTTCCCGGCAAGGACCCGCGAGACGGTCGCGACCGACACGCCCGCCCGCCCGGCGACGTCGCGAATGGTCACCCGGCGCTGCCCGCCGCCCCGTGCTGCTACTTCCGTCATGCCCGCATGCCCGCCGTCCGATTCCGTGCGCTTCCGGGCCGGCCGCCGGTACCGACTGCGGGCGCCCGACCGGCCGACCGGCGCCCCGCACACCTCGCCCCGCGCTGCCGCTCAGCGTAGCCGTGCCACGCCCGGCAGCCCGCGCACCCCAAAGCGTCCTCCCGCCCCCAGAGCTCGGCTCAGGCGCGGTCCTGTCGAGGTTGAAGGAAATGAACCGGTTGCCCGTGGCGTACGGCACTTGAGCCGGTGTTGTTCTTGACCCGGAAGCCGGGTGACCCTAGCCTCCGCTCAACGTTTGGTAACCGCTTACATCGTGGAGTTCTCATGACGGACCGACCGACCGCAGTCCTGGCCATGCGCGCGGACGTGGTCGACGCGGTGCTCCCCGCGGACCTGCGGGCCCGGCTCGAGAGCTGTGTACGACTCCATCCCAACGCCCTCACCAGTGGCTTCGACGCACCGGCCGCCCGTACGGCCCTCCACGACGCGGACCTGCTCATCACCGGCTGGGGCTGTCCCCTCATCGGCCCGGACATCCTTGCCACCGCGCCCCGGTTGGGCGCCGTCATCCACGCCGCCGGCTCCGTCAAGCACCATGTGCACCCGGCCGTGTGGCAGCGCGGGATCTCCGTCTCGTCCGCGGCGGACGCCAACGCGGGCCCCGTCATCGACTTCACCCTGGCCACCATCGTGCTGGCCGTCCGCCGCACTCTCAGCACGGCCGCCCAGTACACCCGTGGCGAACTGCCCGGCTTCGGCGAGCGGCAGGGGGGCGACGGTGCGACCATCGGCGTCATCGGGGCATCGCGCATCGGGCGGGGGGTCATCGGCCGCCTCACGTCCGCGAGCGCCGGCTACCGCGTTCTGCTCGCCGACCCCTACGTCTCCCCGGCGACGGCCGCCGAACTCGGCGTACAGCTCGTGGAGTTGGACGAGCTGTGTCGGTCCTCCGACGTCGTCACCGTGCACGCCCCTGACCTGCCCGAGACGCACCATCTGCTCGACACCCGACGGCTGGCCCTACTCCGCGACGGCGCCGCGCTCATCAACACCGCCCGGGGCCGGCTCATCGACACGGACGCCCTGCTCCGGGAGTGCTCCACCGGCCGCCTCGACGCCTACCTCGACGTGTCGGAGCCCGAGCCGCTCCCTCACGGGCACCCGCTGTTCCACCTCCCGAACGTCCTGGTCACCCCACACATCGCCGGCTGCCAAGGCCGTGAGGTCCGACGGCTCGGCGCCTATGCGGTGGACGAGGTGCGGCGCTGGACGCGGGGCGAGCGCCTGCTGGGTGAGGTCAGCGCGGCCGACCTGGAGCGGATCGCTTGAGGTGCCATGGCCTGGGGGGTCAGACGGACCGCGGGAGCTCCATCTCATACTCGGTCTGCGACTCGTCGAGCGGGAACGTCATCGTTTCGCCGGTCCTGGTGAACCCCAGTCGCGTATAGAAGGCCTGCGCCCGCGCATTGTCCTCGTGCACCCACAGCCGAACCCGGCCGATCTTTTCCGGCAGCTCCCAGGACCAGTCGATCGCAGCCTGCAGCATCCGGGCGGAGAGCCCGTTTCCGCGCCCCTCCGGCGCCATGTAGACGCCGACGATGTGCGTCTGCGGAACGGGGAACGCGGCGCCCACCTCGACCAGCACGGTGACGGATCCCACCCACTCGCCGGCCGCGTTGACGGCCACGAAGCCGGGGGTGGTTCCTCTGCGCTGCCACGTCTCCTCGGGGAACGCCGCTTCCGTCTCGTAGGTGTTGTCGAAGGCCACGCTGCTCGCCGGGTCCAGGAGCGCCGTCAGCCTCAACTGCTTGCGCCGCTCCCACTCGTGCGGCTCGGTGGCTCGTATCTCGTATTCCATAGGGCGATCGTGTCAGCCGTGCGGGCAGCATCGCAACGTAAAAAAACCTCAGGCCCGGGATCAGAGATCCCAGGCCTGAGGCTTAATGATTGTTCGGCGGCGTCCTACTCTCCCACAGGGTCCCCCCTGCAGTACCATCGGCGCTGAAAGGCTTAGCTTCCGGGTTCGGAATGTAACCGGGCGTTTCCCTAACGCTATGACCACCGAAACACTATGAAGTTAACCAACCGGGTATCATCACGGTTCGTTACTTCAGAACTACACAGTGGACGCGAAGCAAAAATAGTTAGACAAGCCCTCGGCCTATTAGTACCAGTCAGCTCCACCCGTTACCGGGCTTCCACATCTGGCCTATCAACCCAGTCGTCTACTGGGAGCCTTAACCCCTCAAAGGGGGTGGGAATACTCATCTCGAAGCAGGCTTCCCGCTTAGATGCTTTCAGCGGTTATCCTTTCCGAACGTAGCCAACCAGCCATGCCCTTGGCAGGACAACTGGCACACCAGAGGTTCGTCCGTCCCGGTCCTCTCGTACTAGGGACAGCCCTTCTCAATATTCCTACGCGCGCAGCGGATAGGGACCGAACTGTCTCACGACGTTCTAAACCCAGCTCGCGTACCGCTTTAATGGGCGAACAGCCCAACCCTTGGGACCGACTCCAGCCCCAGGATGCGACGAGCCGACATCGAGGTGCCAAACCATCCCGTCGATATGGACTCTTGGGGAAGATCAGCCTGTTATCCCCGGGGTACCTTTTATCCGTTGAGCGACGGCGCTTCCACAAGCCACCGCCGGATCACTAGTCCCGACTTTCGTCCCTGCTCGACCCGTCAGTCTCACAGTCAAGCTCCCTTGTGCACTTACACTCAACACCTGATTGCCAACCAGGCTGAGGGAACCTTTGGGCGCCTCCGTTACTCTTTAGGAGGCAACCGCCCCAGTTAAACTACCCACCAGACACTGTCCCTGATCCGGATCACGGACCGAGGTTAGACATCCAGCACGACCAGAGTGGTATTTCAACGACGACTCCACCATGGCTGGCGCCATGACTTCACAGTCTCCCACCTATCCTACACAAGCCGAACCGAACACCAATATCAAGCTATAGTAAAGGTCCCGGGGTCTTTCCGTCCTGCTGCGCGAAACGAGCATCTTTACTCGTAGTGCAATTTCACCGGGCCTATGGTTGAGACAGTCGAGAAGTCGTTACGCCATTCGTGCAGGTCGGAACTTACCCGACAAGGAATTTCGCTACCTTAGGATGGTTATAGTTACCACCGCCGTTTACTGGCGCTTAAGTTCTCAGCTTCGCCACACCGAAATGTGACTAACCGGTCCCCTTAACGTTCCAGCACCGGGCAGGCGTCAGTCCGTATACATCGCCTTACGGCTTCGCACGGACCTGTGTTTTTAGTAAACAGTCGCTTCTCGCTGGTCTCTGCGGCCACCCCCAGCTCAGGAAGCAAGTTCCCTCACCAGTTGTGGCCCCCCTTCTCCCGAAGTTACGGGGGCATTTTGCCGAGTTCCTTAACCATAGTTCACCCGAACGCCTCGGTATTCTCTACCTGACCACCTGAGTCGGTTTAGGGTACGGGCCGCCATGAAACTCGCTAGAGGCTTTTCTCGACAGCATAGGATCATCCACTTCACCACAATCGGCTCGGCATCAGGTCTCAGACTTCATGTGTGACGGATTTGCCTATCACACGCCCTACACCCTTACCCCGGGACAACCACCGCCCGGGCTGGACTACCTTCCTGCGTCACCCCATCGCTTACCTACTACCACCTTGGACCGGCGGCTCCACCACTCCCCTTTGCCCGAAGGCTCCAGGACGGCTTCACGGCCTTAGCATCAGAGGGTTCGATACTGGGCGTTTCAAAGCGGGTACCGGAATATCAACCGGTTGTCCATCGACTACGCCTGTCGGCCTCGCCTTAGGTCCCGACTTACCCTGGGCAGATCAGCTTGACCCAGGAACCCTTAGTCAATCGGCGCACACGTTTCCCACGTGTGTATCGCTACTCATGCCTGCATTCTCACTCGTGTACCGTCCACGACTGGCTTCCGCCGCCGCTTCACCCGGCACACGACGCTCCCCTACCCATCCCCGCACCCGTTAGGGCTTCACACGGGAATGACACGACTTCGGCGGTACGCTTGAGCCCCGCTACATTGTCGGCGCGGAATCACTTGACCAGTGAGCTATTACGCACTCTTTCAAGGATGGCTGCTTCTAAGCCAACCTCCTGGTTGTCTCTGCGACTCCACATCCTTTCCCACTTAGCGTACGCTTAGGGGCCTTAGTCGATGCTCTGGGCTGTTTCCCTCTCGACCATGGAGCTTATCCCCCACAGTCTCACTGCCGCGCTCTCACTTACCGGCATTCGGAGTTTGGCTAAGGTCAGTAACCCGGTAGGGCCCATCGCCTATCCAGTGCTCTACCTCCGGCAAGAAACACGCGACGCTGCACCTAAATGCATTTCGGGGAGAACCAGCTATCACGGAGTTTGATTGGCCTTTCACCCCTAACCACAGGTCATCCCCCAGGTTTTCAACCCTGGTGGGTTCGGTCCTCCACGAAGTCTTACCTCCGCTTCAACCTGCCCATGGCTAGATCACTCCGCTTCGGGTCTTGGGCGCGCGACTCAACCGCCCTATTCGGACTCGCTTTCGCTACGGCTACCCCACACGGGTTAACCTCGCCACACACCGCAAACTCGCAGGCTCATTCTTCAAAAGGCACGCAGTCACGAGATCACATGCAAGCATGTGATCCGACGCTCCCACGGCTTGTAGGCACACGGTTTCAGGTACTATTTCACTCCGCTCCCGCGGTACTTTTCACCATTCCCTCACGGTACTATCCGCTATCGGTCACCAGGGAATATTTAGGCTTAGCGGGTGGTCCCGCCAGATTCACACGGGATTTCTCGGGCCCCGTGCTACTTGGGTGTCGTACAAGCAAGCCGTACAGATTTCAGCTACGGGGGTCTTACCCTCTACGCCGGACCTTTCGCATGTCCTTCGCCTATCCATACGGTTTCTGACTCGCCCAACAGTCGGCAGACTGCTGAAGTACGATCCCACAACCCCGCATGCGCAACCCCTGCCGGGTATCACACGCATACGGTTTGGCCTCATCCGGTTTCGCTCGCCACTACTCCCGGAATCACGGTTGTTTTCTCTTCCTGCGGGTACTGAGATGTTTCACTTCCCCGCGTTCCCTCCACATACCCTATGTGTTCAGGTATGGGTGACAGCCCATGACGACTGCCGGGTTTCCCCATTCGGACACCCCCGGATCACAGCTCAGTTGACAGCTCCCCGGGGCCTATCGCGGCCTCTCGCGTCCTTCATCGGTTCCTGGTGCCAAGGCATCCACCGTGCGCCCTTAAAAACTTGCCTTACAGATGCTCGCGTCCACTATGTAGTTCTCAAGCAACGAACCCTCCCCCACTCCACTCCGGAACAAGTCCAAAGGTTCATGAGGCCGGCGTCGAGAGGGGACTTTCGTTCCCTCAGGACCCAACAGCGTGCCCGACCCACCAGCAATCCAGACGCTTTCCACGCCGAAGCAGTACTTGCTTCCGGATTCCCAGTGTGCCGAATAGTCAACGTTCCACCCATGAGCAACCACCGCCGAACGTATGCCGGCGTAATGGCCCTGGACTGCTATCGCAGCCAGAATGCTCCTTAGAAAGGAGGTGATCCAGCCGCACCTTCCGGTACGGCTACCTTGTTACGACTTCGTCCCAATCGCCAGTCCCACCTTCGACGACTCCCTCCCTTGCGGGTTGGGCCATCGGCTTCGGGTGTTACCGACTTTCGTGACGTGACGGGCGGTGTGTACAAGGCCCGGGAACGTATTCACCGCAGCAATGCTGATCTGCGATTACTAGCAACTCCGACTTCATGGGGTCGAGTTGCAGACCCCAATCCGAACTGAGGCCGGCTTTTTGAGATTCGCTCCACCTTGCGGTATCGCAGCTCATTGTACCGACCATTGTAGCACGTGTGCAGCCCAAGACATAAGGGGCATGATGACTTGACGTCGTCCCCACCTTCCTCCGAGTTGACCCCGGCGGTCTCCTGTGAGTCCCCATCACCCCGAAGGGCATGCTGGCAACACAGAACAGGGGTTGCGCTCGTTGCGGGACTTAACCCAACATCTCACGACACGAGCTGACGACAGCCATGCACCACCTGTACACCGACCACAAGGGGGGCCGTATCTCTACGGCTTTCCGGTGTATGTCAAGCCTTGGTAAGGTTCTTCGCGTTGCGTCGAATTAAGCCACATGCTCCGCTGCTTGTGCGGGCCCCCGTCAATTCCTTTGAGTTTTAGCCTTGCGGCCGTACTCCCCAGGCGGGGAACTTAATGCGTTAGCTGCGGCACCGACGACGTGGAATGTCGCCAACACCTAGTTCCCAACGTTTACGGCGTGGACTACCAGGGTATCTAATCCTGTTCGCTCCCCACGCTTTCGCTCCTCAGCGTCAGTAATGGCCCAGAGATCCGCCTTCGCCACCGGTGTTCCTCCTGATATCTGCGCATTTCACCGCTACACCAGGAATTCCGATCTCCCCTACCACACTCTAGTCTGCCCGTATCGAATGCAGACCCGGGGTTAAGCCCCGGGCTTTCACATCCGACGTGACAGACCGCCTACGAGCTCTTTACGCCCAATAATTCCGGACAACGCTCGCACCCTACGTATTACCGCGGCTGCTGGCACGTAGTTAGCCGGTGCTTCTTCTGCAGGTACCGTCACTTGCGCTTCTTCCCTGCTGAAAGAGGTTTACAACCCGAAGGCCGTCATCCCTCACGCGGCGTCGCTGCATCAGGCTTTCGCCCATTGTGCAATATTCCCCACTGCTGCCTCCCGTAGGAGTCTGGGCCGTGTCTCAGTCCCAGTGTGGCCGGTCGCCCTCTCAGGCCGGCTACCCGTCGTCGCCTTGGTAGGCCATTACCCCACCAACAAGCTGATAGGCCGCGGGCTCATCCTTCACCGCCGGAGCTTTTAACCCACCCCCAGGAGGAGGTAAGTGTTATCCGGTATTAGACCCCGTTTCCAGGGCTTGTCCCAGAGTGAAGGGCAGATTGCCCACGTGTTACTCACCCGTTCGCCACTAATCCACCCGAAGGCTTCATCGTTCGACTTGCATGTGTTAAGCACGCCGCCAGCGTTCGTCCTGAGCCAGGATCAAACTCTCCGTGAATGTCTCCACGCAAGAGCGGCACCACCGGCCGGAATAAGGCCCGTGGTGCACAGCGTCCTCGCTGTGTAATTGCCTCCCGCCAGTTCCCGTCCCGAAGGACCGGAGGGCGGAAGGACTTTTTCAAAGGAACCACCAAACGAAACCCGTATGGGTTCCGCCCGGGGTGTTTTAAGTCTGGCGTTGACTTTTGGCACGCTGTTGAGTTCTCAAGGAACGGACGCTTCCTTTGGTGCCGTCTCCGGCGCCCTCCGGGCTTCCCTTCGTGTTTCCGACTCTATCAGACGCTTTCGTGTCCGATTCCCAGTCAGCGGGTTTCGCCTTGTTCGCTTTCGCGCTTTCCGGCGATTCCGACTCTATCAGAACCTTTCGGGCCTGACCCCCAGTCAGCGGGGCTTGCCATCCGGGCCGTTAGGCCCTTCCGACGAGTGAAACTTTAGCGGAACTCCGGCTTCCGATCCAAATCGGCCGCTTTCCGTTCCCATTCCGAAAACGCGCACGAAAACAAAACGACAACACGTCGTTCGTTCGAGTGGTTGTGGTGATCGGAGTGGCTGCCTCGGGACCGACTCGCGTCGGCGTTCACCGGCGGGCAACTCGGAGAACACTACGCACCGGTCCAGCGGGTGTCAACCCCCGCCATCGGCACCGGCGCGGCCCCTCAGTCGAGGTCTTCGAGCCGCCCGCCGGCGTCCGGCTGTGCGACCTCCACGCGGCGCAGCAGGCGCTGGAGCACTTCGCCCAGCAGGGCTCGCTCGTCCGTGGAGAGGTCCTGGAGCAGGTCGGCCTCGAAGGCGGCGGCCATGCGCATGGTCTCCAGCCACTTGCCGCGGCCGTCGTCCGTCAGCTCGACGATGACCCGTACCCGGTTCGTCTCGTCGCGGTCCCGGGTGACCAGGCCCTCCGTGACCATGCGGTCGATGCGGTGGGTCATGGCGGCCGGGGTGAGGCCGAGCCGCTTGGCCAGGTCGCCGGGGCCGAGGCGGTAGGGCTTGCCGACCACCACGAGCGCTTTGAGGACCTCCCACTCGGCGTTGCTGATGCCGAGCGCCGAGAGGTGTCGGCCGTAGCCGACGTTCATCCGGCGGTTGAGCCGGCCCAGGGCCGTGACCACCTTCTCGACCTGGGGGTCCACCTCGGGGAACTCGCGCTGGTACGCCGCGATCTGTTCGTCGAGGTCCAGCTCTTGCGGGGGACTCGCGGGGCCGTCTGCTGCTGGCATGCGCCGAGTATGGCACGTAACCGCTTGGCGCTAAAGCCCTTCTCTGTGTACTCTTTAGCTTCTAACTTTAACTCTGAAGTCTTCAGGACTCAACGACAACCTAGGTAGGTGAGTGTGACCACCGAGATGGGCGCGGCTCTGCGCCGGATCCAGCTGGGCAACGCGCTGAGCGCGTTCGGCAACGGCTTCACGGTCCCGTATCTGTTCATTTATGTGGCGCAGGTACGGGACCTCGGTGCGACGACGGCCGGGGTGGTGCTGGCCGCCTATGCCGTGGCCGCGCTCTGCGTGCTGCCGTTCACCGGCCGGGCCATCGACCAGCGGGGTCCGCTGCCCGTGGCCATGACCGGTGCGGTGCTCGCCGCCGTCGGCGCGATGGGGTTCGGGCTCGCCTCGACCGCGGTCACCGTGGTCGCGGCGTCGGCCGTCATGGGCGCGGGCGTCGCGATCATCTCGCCGTCGCTCGCGACGCTCATCGTGTGGTGCTCCACCACGAGGACCCGCTCGCGGGCCTTCGCGACGCAGTTCTTCCTGGCCAACCTCGGACTGGGCATCGGCGGTCTCATCGGCGGCCTGATGGTCGACACCTCCCGGCCGGGCAGCTTCACGCTGCTCTTCTCAATCGAGGCCGTGATGTTCCTGGTGCTCGGCGCGGTGGTCTGCACCGTGCGGCTGCCCCGGACGTCGCGGATCGAGTGCGCGCCGTCGGACAAGGCCCCGGGCGGGTGGCGGTCGCTGCTCAAGGACCGTTCCATGGTCCAGCTCTGCGTGCTCGGCGGCGTGATGTTCTTCGCCTGCTACGGACAGTTCGAGTCGGGCCTCGCGGCGTTCGCGACCGAGGTCACCCATGTCCAACCCTCGACGCTCGGCATCGCCCTCGCGGCGAACACGGCCGTCATCGTGGCGGCGCAGTTCCTGGTCCTGAAGACGGTCGAGCGGCGGCGGCGCAGCCGGGTGATCGCCGCGGTCGGGCTGATCTGGTCGGTCGCCTGGGTCGCGGCCGGTGTCTCCGGTCTCATCCACGGGAGCCAGGCGGTCGCGACGGTGACGCTGATCTCCACGTACGCGCTGTTCGGGCTCGGTGAGGCGATGCTGTCGCCGACCGTCGCCCCGCTCGTCGCCGACCTGGCGCCGGCGCGGATGATCGGGCAGTACAACTCGGCGTTCGCACTCGTGAAGCAGCTCGCACTCGCGATCGGGCCCGCCGCGGGCGGCGTGATGGCCGGCGCCGGGATGTGGAGCGCCTACATCGGCATGCTGATCGCGTTCTCACTCGGCATCACGTTCCTGGCGCTCCGGATGGGCCGCGGGCTGACCCCCGCCCAGGACAATCCGCACGCCGTCGTGCCGGCACCGCGCGAGCCGCGCGAGCCGCTGACGGTCGAGCGCCCGCTCGTGGGCAACCTCCCGGTGGAAGCCGCCGTCGGGGGCTGACCAGCCTCCGGAAGACCGATGAACCGTACGCGCTGCCCCGGCCACCCGGCCGGGGCAGCCGTCGTTCCGGAGTCGGGTCTCAGATGCGCGGGAGGGCGAACTCGCACCAGACGGCCTTGCCGCCGCCGGGCGTCCGGCGGGAGCCCCAGCTGGAGGCGATCGTGGCGATGATCGAGATGCCGCGGCCCGCCTCGTCGGCGGGCTCCGCGCGGCGGCGGCGCGGCAGGTGGTCGTCGCCGTCGGTGACCTCGATGATCAGCCGGCGGTCGGTACGGCGCAGCCGGAGCCTCATCGGCGGGGTGCCGTGCTGCAGCGAGTTGGCGACCAGCTCACTGGCCGCGAGGACGCCGAGGTCGCGCAGCTCGGCGGGGAACCGCCAGCTGGACAGGACGCCGGTGGCGAACGCGCGGGCGCGCGGCGCCGCCTCGATGCCGCCGAGGAGGTCGAGCGAGGCGTTGCGGAAGAGTTCGGCGTCGGCGCCGGTGTGGTCCGGGTACTGCAGGACGAGGACGGCGACGTCGTCGTCGTGCTCCGAGGTCACGCCCAGGGCGCGCAGCAGCCGGTCGCAGATGACCTGCGGGGTGCCGGTCGCGCCGGCGAAGGCGTTCATCAGGGAGTCGATGCCGACGTCGATGTCCTCGCCGCGCCGCTCGACCAGGCCGTCGGTGTAGAGCACCGCCATGGAGCCGGGGCCGAGCGGGATGGATCCGGAGCTGTGCACCCAGCCTCCGGTGCCCAGGGGCGGCCCGTTCGGCTCGTCGGTGCGGTGCACCCGGCCGTCGGGGTCGCGGACGAGGATCGGCAGATGGCCCGCGGTGGCGTACGAGAGCCGGCCCTCGCTGGGGTCGTGGACCGCGTAGACGCAGGTGGCGATCTGGGTGGCATCGATCTCGGAGGCCAGGCCGTCGAGCAGCTGGATGACCTCGTGCGGCGGGAGGTCGAGCCGGGCGTACGCGCGGACCGCGGTACGGAGCTGACCCATCACGGCGGCCGCACGCACGCCGCGGCCCATCACGTCGCCGATGACGAGGGCGGTGCGGCCGGCGCCGAGGGTGATCACGTCGTACCAGTCGCCGCCGACGGCGGCGTCCGTGCCGCCCGGCTGGTACGTGGCGGCGACCCGCAGGTCGTCGGGCTGTTCCAGCTCCTGCGGGAGCAGGCTGCGCTGGAGGGTGACGGCGGTGGCGTGCAGCCGGCGTTCACTCTCCCGGAGGCGCTCGGCCGCCTGCACCTGGTCCGTGACGTCGGCGGCGAAGACGAGGACGCCGCGCTCGGCCTGGGTGGCGTCCTGCGGGCCGTGGTGCGAGCCGTGCGAGGTGCCGGGGCCGCCGCGCCCGGCCGCCGCCCCTGCGGGGCCCTGGGCGGCCGGTGCGCCGTCGTGGTGCGCGCCGGTGCGTACCGGCGTGCAGGTGAAGGTGAAGTAGCGGTCCCGGTCGGGGAGGGTGACCTTGCGCGCCTTGACGGTGCGGGGCGTGCCGCTGCGGTGCACCTGGTCCATGAGCGGGAGCAGTCCGAGCTCGTCGAGCTCGGGGAGTCCTTCCCTGGCGGGCTCACCCGTGCTGCGCGGGCCGAAGACGTCCGCGTACGCCTCGTTGACGTACGCGATGCGGTGCGCGGCGCCGTAGGTGATGGCGATCAGCGCCGGGACCTGGCTGAGGACGTCGTGGACGGAGAGCGCGTCGACGGCGTACGCCGGGGCTTCCGGGTGCTCGGCGCGGGCCGCGGGCACGCCTCCGCCTGCCGTCGGCGCGCCGGTCACGGCGTCGGGCGGGCGGGCGGCCGCGGTGCGGCGCTGCGTGCCGGGCAGCCGGGCGCTCCAGCGGGTGAGGTTCACCGGGCTCCACCTCGTGGCGTCGCGTGGGGCAGCCCGGACCGCCTGGCTCTGCGCGGGGGTACGGGGGGTCGCTCCCCGGGAGAATTCAGCAAACGTCCGATTCCTCGTATTTGTCACTCTTTGCAGGTGCTGGCGCACACATGGTCACACGCCCAGTGTGGCCGACCCGAGGCCCGGACGGAATCGCGTGGCTCAGGGCGCGTCCGGTTTGGGCGGCCCTCCCGCGGCCAGTTCGAACTCGGCGCGCGGGTGCTCCAGGGAGCCCAGCGAAACGATTTCCCTCTTGAACAGACCGGACAGTGTCCACTCGGCGAGCACCCGCGCCTTGCGGTTGAAAGTGGGCACCCGGCTGAGGTGGTACGCCCGGTGCATGAACCAGGCGGGATACCCCTTGAGCTTGCGCCCGTAGACGTGGGCGACGCCCTTGTGCAGGCCCAGGGAGGCCACCGATCCGACGTACTTGTGGCGGTACTCCTTCAGCGGCTCTCCGCGCAGCGAAGCGAGGATGTTCTCGGCGAGCACCTTGGTCTGCCGGACGGCGTGCTGGGCGTTGGGGGCGCACTCCTTGCCCGGTTCGTCCGCCGTCAGGTCCGGAATGGCCGCGGCGTCGCCCGCCGCCCAGGCGTTCTCGACCCCGTCGATCATGAGCGTCGCGGTGCCCTTGAGCCGGCCGCGCCCGTTCAGCGGCAGATCGGTGGCGGCCAGGATCGGGTGCGGCTTGACGCCCGCGGTCCAGACGACGGTGCGGGTGGGCAGGCGCGTGCCGTCGGACAGGACCGCCACCCGCTTCTCGCACGAGTCCAGCCGGGTGCCGAGCCGCAGGTCGATGTTGCGGGCGCGCAGTTCCCGGATGGCGTACTTGCCCATCTCCTCACCGACCTCGGGGAGGATCTTCTCAGTGGCCTCGACCAGCACCCATTTCATGTCCTCCGGACGCACGTTGTGGTAGTACCGCGACGCGTAGCGGGCCATGTCCTCCAGCTCGGCGAGCGCCTCGACGCCCGCGTAGCCGCCGCCGACGAAGACGAAGGTGAGCGCGGCGTCCCGCACCTCGACATCACGGGTCGAGGAGGCGATGTCGAGCTGCTCCAGGACGTGGTTGCGCAGGCCGATGGCCTCCTCGACGGTCTTGAAGCCGATGGCGAACTCGGCGAGGCCCGGGATGGGCAGCGTGCGCGAGACCGAGCCCGGGGCCAGGACGAGGTGGTCGTACGCGATCTCGATCGCCGCGCCGCCCTCCTCCTCGGTGGCCAGGGTCGCCACGGTCGCGACGCGCTTCGCGTGGTCGATGTGCGTCGCCTCGCCCACCACCAGCCGGCACCCGCTCAGCACCCGGCGCAGCGGGACCACGACGTGCCGGGGCGAGATCGACCCGGCGGCCGCCTCGGGGAGGAAGGGCTGGTAGGTCATATAGGGCTGCGGGTCGACGACGATCACTTCCGCCTCGCCGTGCCGCAGCTTCCGCTGCAGGCGCAGGGCGGTGTACATACCGACGTATCCTCCGCCGATCACGAGAATGCGCGGGCTGGTGCTGGCTCTTGACTGGGCTGCCGACTCCGTCATTGCTCCATGACGCAATGGATGACGGACGTTTGTCCACAGGGCGAACCGCAGTGATTCACTTTTACGCGGATCCGGCAGGTCAGGGATGTGTCGTTGACCGGGCAAAGCCGGTGAAAGAAGAACACCCGGGCCCGCTACTCCGATCGGGGACGCGCCGGGCGGAACGGACCCCCTTCTTTCTTGACCTGGGCTCAACTATGTTCGTAGTCCATCGGGGTGCGTTCGTCGTGCGCCGATGATCATTACGGGTGGGGAGTCTCCGGGGGGAGACGTCATAACCGGGGGATACACATATGCACATTCAGGACTCTCAATGGACGGTAGCGGCAGGCGCGGAGGGTAACGGCGGCAGCAGCCGCGCGACCCCGCTGCGGGTGGACGCCCAGCGCAATCTGGAACATGTGCTGAGGGCCGCGCGTGAGGTGTTCGGGGAGCTGGGCTACGGGGCGCCGATGGAGGACGTGGCACGCCGTGCGCGCGTCGGCGTCGGCACCGTGTACCGGCGGTTCCCGAGCAAGGACGTACTGGTGCGGCGGATCGCCGAGGAGGAGACCTCCCGGCTGACCGAGCAGGCGAAGACCGCTCTGGGGCAGGAGAACGAGGCGTGGTCGGCGCTCGCGCGCTTCCTGCGCACGTCGGTGGCCTCGGGCGCCGGGCGGCTGCTGCCGCCGCAGGTGCTGCGGGTCAGGACCGGCTCGTCCGGCGGATCCGGTGGCACGGGCTTCGCCGTCGAGGGGACCGTTTCCGCGCTCTCCGGACTGCCCGCGCACGCCGGGCCGTCGGAGGAGGCGGCGCGGGTTCCGCAGCAGCGGGCGCCGCTGAGCGTGGCGGCGGAGCCGGGCGAGCTGTCGACCGGCGTCACGGGTCCGGCGGTGCCGGCGGCCGGTCCGGCAGTGGTGCCGGCGGCCGACGCGTCGGCCGACCCGGCTCCGGTGCGCGATGCCGCGGCTCCCGAGGGTGCCGCGGTTCCGGACGACGCCGGGATCCCCGCGCTGCTGGACGTCGTCGGCCAGCTCGTCGACCGGGCGCGTGCGGCGGGCGAACTGCGGGGTGATGTCTCGGTGGCCGACGTGCTGCTGGTGATAGCCACCCCGGCGCCCTCGCTGCCCGACCCGGCACAGCAGGCGGCGGCCTCGGCACGGCTGCTGGACATACTGCTGGACGGTCTGCGCTCGCGGCCGGCGGCCGCGGCCGCGGAGGCCGTTTCGGCTCCGTCCGCGCTCAGTTGGAGCACCGCCCCGGTCGAGTAGGCCGGGCGGGACGGTCGATCAGAGGGGGAGGACCGGTGGGACCGGTGAGCGAAGGTTCCCCGGACGAGTGGTTCCGTCACGCGGCATATTGCGGGATGCACCAGGTGTGACACCCTGGCGCGGTGGACGAGGCAAACGGCGAGTCGAGCGCTTCTGCGAGTGCGGAAGCGGACGGCGGACTGCCATCGCGCCGGGTTCCCGAGCAACGTGAACCGGAGTCCCAAGTACCGCTTTCGGACGCCGAACTGGTCGCCCGGGTACGCGGCGGTGATGACAGCGCCTACGAGGAGCTGTACCGCCGGCACGCCGACGCGGTACGCAGGTACGCCCGCAGCTGCTGCCGGGACGCGCACACCGCGGAGGACCTGACCGGCGAGGTCTTCGCGCGCACGCTCCAGGCGGTGCGCGGCGGCAGCGGTCCGGACTCGGCGGTGCGCGCCTACCTGTTGACGACGGTCCGGCGCGTCGCCGCGTCCTGGGGCAGCACGGCCCGGCGCGAGCAACTCGTCGAAGACTTCGCGGTGTTCGCGGTGACGGCGGCGGGCTCGTCCGCGAGCGAGGACTCGCTGGACCTGGGCGCTGACGTCCGCGCCATGCGCGGGGCCGAGCAGTCACTGGCCATCCAGGCCTTCCGTACGCTGCCCGAACGGTGGCAGACGGTGCTGTGGCACACCGCCGTCGAGGAGGAGTCGCCGAGCGAGATCGCGCCGCTGCTCGGCCTGACGGCCAACGCGACGGCGGTACTGGCGCACCGGGCCCGTGAAGGCCTGCGGCAGGCCTATCTGCAGGCGCACGTCAGCACAGCGCTGACCACCGGGAGCAGTTGCGCACGGTACGCCGACCGGCTCGGCGCGCATGCGCGCGGCGGTCTGCGGATGCGGGCTGACCGGGAGTTGAGCAAGCACCTCAAGGAGTGCGAACGGTGCCGGGCGGCGGCGCTGGAGCTGGCCGACGTCAACTCGGCGCTCAAGGGCCTGCTGCCGGTCGCGGTCATCGGCTGGTTCGCCGCCGCGTACGCGGCCAAGGTGGCCGGCATCGCCGCGGGCGTCGGAGTGGCGAGTGCCGCCGGAGGCGCCGCGGCGGCCGCCTCGGGAGCCGCGTCCAGTGGCGGTGCGGGCACGGGTGCCGCCGGAGGCGCCGCGGCCGAGGGGCTCGGCGCGCCCGTGAAGGCCGGTATCGCGGCGGTCGTGGTGGTCGCGGCCGCCGGTATCGCGTTCGCCGCGCTGAACACCGGCCATGGCGCGCCCCAGCAGAAGCCGCAGGCCAGGCCGGCGGTGGTGGCGCCCGTCAGCACGCCGGCGGTGTCGCCGGCTCCGCGCCCGAAGCCGAAGCCGAAGCCGAGCCCGGAACCGCCGCGGGCCACCGCGGTGCCGCCGGCGCCGAAGCCGACTCCCGAACCCGCCGTCGACATCACGCGACCGCAGCCGGAAGTGACCCCCTCCCCCACGCCGACACCCGCTCCGGAGCCCACTCCCACCGTCACCCCCACCCCGCCGGCCGAGCCGACACCCACGCCTTCCCCGCCCCCCGCTCCCACGGTCTTCCAGGTCAACCAGCTGGGGTGGAGCGGGGGCGGTGACGACACCAAACCGACCGTCCGGCTCGGGCGCAGCAGCTGGGTCTGGGACCGCTGGGGCCTGAGCGTCGGGGGTGAGCGGTACGAGCACGGCATCACCGTGGGGTCCCCGTCGTCCGTGCTCATCGACCTCAACCGCGGCTGCACCACGTACGACGCGCTGGCCGGTGTGGACGACCTGGCGCTGGGGCTCGGCGCGGTCCGCTTCTCCGTCTACGGGGACAGCGGGCGGCTGTGGCGGTCGGAGGTGGTGCGCGGGGGCGACCCGGCGGTGCCGGTGAGCGTCGACATCGCCGGGCAGCAGACGATCCGGCTGGTCGTCGAGTCCGCCGACCGCTTCCCGTTCGTGAACATGGCGGACTGGGCGCGGTCCAGAATCAGCTGCCGGTAAGCGGCCGACCCTGTCGTATCCCGCTACGGCTCAGTGCGCGTGGTCGTCCGACGGGACCTGGTCGTTCGACGGGACCTCGCAGGCCCCGTCGGCGCACGCGCCGCCGTCCGCGTCCGCCTCGAGCACCGTTTCGGTCTCCTTCGCGACCTGTTCCAGGGCGCGGAGGAACGTGGACGTCTCCTGGCCGCCCTGGACCATCCACTTGCCCTCGAAGACGAAGGTCGGGACGGCCGTGATGCCGAGCCGCCGGGCCTCATCGATCTCTCCGGTCACCTCGTCGACCAGGTCGTCGCCCGCCAGGAACGCGGCGACGGGCTCCCGGTCCAGGCCGACCGCGACGGCGGCGTCGGCGAGGCGCTCGCGGTCGCCGATGTCCAGACCCTCGCCGAAGTGGGCGTCCAGGAGCCGGCCCTTGAGGCGCGCCTGCGCGGCGTGGCCGTAGGTGTCGAGGACGAAGCGCAGCAGGCGGTGGGCGAGCAGTGAGTTGTTCTCGACGACGGTGTCGAAGTCGAAGGTCAGGCCTTCCGCCGCGCCGAGCCGGGTGATCTTCTCGTCCATGGCGAGGGCCTGGGGCCCGTACTTGGCCGCCAGCACCGCGCGGTGCGGCTGCGGGGTCTCGGGGGCGGACGGGTCGAGCTGGAACGGCCGGTAGACCACCTCGACGGACCCGGCCCCCGGGAAGGCGGCGAGGGCGCGCTCGAAGCGCGCCTTGCCGACGTGGCACCACGGGCAGGCGATGTCGCTGTAGATCTCGACCTTCACGGACGCTCCCAAATTGCTTGAATGATCAATATTCGGCAACCGTCAGAAGTTCGGAGCTATTCCCCGGCAGGGGTGGGCACCAGTACGGAGGCCTCGAGCGAGTCCGCCGCGGCCCTCAGGTCCAGCGTCTCGCCGTCCGCGCGCGCGGCCTCGTACCCGGCCTCCCCCAGCGCGGCACGGGCGCCCGCCTCCGCCTCGCGGAAGCTCACCGTCTCGGGCACCGTGCGCGGCAGCAGCGGCCCGCGCAGCGCCGACGACGCCCCCTGCAGCCGCGCGGCGGCCCGTGGCTCGCCCAGCACGACGAGTAGCTCGGCCCCGTACTCCAGCAGGCCCGCGACCATCGATTCCGTGCAGCCCGATTCGACCCCCAGCCGCACAGCGCCCGCGGTACGGGCCAGCGCGTCCCGCAGATCGCCCTCCGCGGCCGCGATGCGGGCGAACAGACCGGCCAGGACCACCCCGAATACCGGCGGCGGAGTGCCCTGGCTCGCCTGGTCGCGGGCCAGCACGCACAGCTCACGGGCCCGCCGCACATCACCGCGGCGCAGCGACAGATAGGCGGACAGCGCACGGACGTAGTTCCTGGCGTCCATCACCCCGAACCGCTCCGCCCCCTCCTCGGCCCGGCGGCAGAGTTTCTCGGCCTCCGCGTCATCACCCGAACGGATGGCCAGCTCGGCCATCCTTCCGACGAGGAACGGCCCCTCGGCGATGGCGCCCAGCTCCTCGCCCAGCCGGAGGGCCGCCTCGAAGTCCGCGCGGGCCGCCGCGTACTCGCCCCGCATGACCTCCATCTCGGCGCGCGCGCCGTGCACCTGCGCGAGCATCCAGCGGTCACCGACGCGGCCGCTGAGATCCGTCAGCTCGTTCCAGTCGTCGGTCGCGCGGGCCAGTCCGCCCGGCAGGTCGATGGTGACGTGCGTACGGAACATCAGCGCGGCCGCGAGGGCCCAGTCGTCGCCGTGCGCACGGCAGTTGCGGACCACCACGTCCGTGCACTCGCGGATCGCCGTGTGCCCGCCGCCGACGTAGCTCGCGATCGGCCACAGCAGGCCCGGGAAGCGGGCCGAGGCCTGCTTCGCGTCCTGGTACGTCGCGGCGACCAGAGCGGCCGCTTCCTGCACCGGAGGGGCGCTCAGGAACTCCTCCGAAGCGTGGTCCGTACTCACGAAGAACAGCAGCAGCCGGGCGTCCATCCGCGCCCAGAAGTACGGGCCGTCCCGTTCGCCCGGTTCACTCATCCCGGTGACCCGCGTCAGCCAGCCCGCGCCCTCCTCCCGGTAGTTGCGCAACCACCAGAACCAGCCCATGTCCACGGCCAGGGGCAGCGCGTCCGCCTCGTCGCCCGCCGTGATCGCCCGCTGCAGCGCCGCGCGGATGTTGTCCAGCTCGGCCTCCACCCGGCGCAGCCACACCAGTTGGCGGGCGGTCCGCAACTGCGGATCGGCGGTGCCCACGAACCGCCGGAAGTAGCCGGTGTGGCGGCGGGCGGCCTCCGCCAGCTCACGCGGACGCTCCCGGGCGCGTTCCGCCGCGTACTCGTGGATCGTCTCCAGGAAGCGGTAGCGGACGCCGTCCTCGGGGCGGATGTCCCGGCTCTCCGCGCCGTTCTCCTGGCGCTTGCCCGGCTGTGTCGCGACCACCAGGGACTTGTCGACCAGCTGACCGATCAGCTCGATGACGTCGTCCCCGCCGACCACCGCCTCCGCGGCGGCCAGCGTCCAGCCGCCCGCGAAGACGCTCAGGCTGCGCAGCGCCGCGTGCTCCTTCTCCGACAGCAGGTCCCAGCTCCAGTCGACGACCGCCCGCAGCGTCTGTTGACGGGGCAGGAGCGTGCGGCTGCCGCTGGTGAGCAGGCGGAACCGGTTGTCCAGGCGATCGGCGATCTGGCGCGGGGACAGCATGCGCAGCCGCGCCGCGGCAAGTTCGATCGCCAGCGGCAGACCGTCCAGCCGGCGGCAGATCTCGTCGACGGCCGCCACGTCCTGCTCCGTGTCGAACCCCGGGCGGACGGCCGCGGCGCGCTCGGCGAACAGCCGGTGCGCGGTCGTCGGCGACAGCGGCTCCACCGGGCGCACCGTCTCGCCCGGTACTCCCAGCGGCTCCCTGCTCGTCGCCAGCACCGTGACGCCGGGGCAGGCGCCGAGCAGCTCGGCCGCCAACTCGGCGGCGGCGCCGATCACATGCTCGCAGTTGTCCAGCACGAGCAGCAGCCGGCGGTGGGCGCAGTGCTCCAGCAGGCGCGCGGTCGGATCGCCTGCGTCGGCGCCCGTGCCGCCACCCGAACCCTTGATGCCCTCGCGGGCCACGCCGAAGATCGTCGTGTCCCGGCGGCCGAGGGCGCTCAGGACCGCCTGCGGGACCGCTTCGGGGTGCTCGAGCGGAGCCAGTTCCGCGATCCAGACCCCGTCCGGGTAGCCGGAACCGGCCAGCGCCGCGCCCGCCTCCTCGGAGAGCCGGGTCTTGCCCGAGCCGCCGGGTCCGGTGAGCGTCACCAGGCGCGACCGCGCCACATCGGCGCGGATCTCGCGGAGTTCGGCCTCGCGGCCGACGAAGCTGGTGAGTCTGGGGCGGAGGTTGCCCTGCGGCGCGCGCGTGCTCTTCGGCTCGGGCGGGTCCTGCGCGCTGAGCAGTTGGGCGTGGAGCGCGCGCAGTTCCGGGCCCGGGTCCGCACCCAGCCGGTCCGCGAGCGTTCTGCGGGCCTGTTCGTACGCCATGAGCGCGTCCGCGGAGCGGTGCGCGGCGCGCAGCGCGCGGATCAGCTGCACGTGGAACGGCTCGTCCAGCGGGTGGTCCGCGACCAGCTCCCGCAGCTGGGGGAGCGACTCGGCCGCGCGGCCGCACGCCAGGTCCGCGTCGATCCTGCGGTGCAGCGCGGTGAGCCGCAGCGCCTCGGGGCGGGCCGCCGCCGACGTCCGGTCCGGCAGATCCGCGTACGCCGGGCCGCGCCAGAGCGCGAGCGCTTCGCGCAGGATGCCCGCGGCTGCTTCCGGGTCGCCCGCGTCGAGGACGGCGGCCCCGTCCGCGGCGAGCCGCTCGAAGACGTGGAGGTCCACGTCGCCGGGACCGGTGAGGAGGCGGTAGCCGCCCGGACCGGAGGTGACGACGTCCTTGCCCAGGGCGCGCCGCAGGCGGGAGACGAGCGCTTGCAGCGCGCCGCTCGCGTCGTGCGGGAGGTCGGCGTCCGGACCCCAGACCTCCGCGATGAGCGCCTCGGCGGAGACGGGGCGGTCGGCGTGCAGCGCCAGAGCGGCGAGCAGCGCTCGGAGCCGGCTGCCGCCGAGGGGGACGGGGACGCCGGCGGAATCGCGCGCTTCGGTGGTGCCGAGGATCAGGTACCGCACGGGGTCCATTCTGCCGGGTCGCCACGCGGATGCCGTGGCCTGTCGGAACCCGGATTCGTTCCAACTACCGGCCGGTGGGGGCTCCGGCGCCCGGGCCCTCCGGGGCGGCGGGGGTGAGCGGCATCCCGTGAGCGGCATCCCGTGAGCGCCATCCCCACCTCGCGGTCCTGGACGTCCCGCGCAGGTGCTCTCCTGAAGGCTGACGTGTTCGCGCCCGGCACCGCGGGGGGCTCGCACCCGCCGGTAGGCGGCGAGGGCGGGCGGGGCAAGGCGCGCCGGGCCGTGCCCGGACCCGTGCCGGCACGGGCAGCGCGCCCGCAGGCGCGGGCTCCTTGAAGTGTCGGGCCCCCGCCCAGCGTCGCGCGCCGCTCCCGCCCGCCGGGCCCCCTACCGGCGCCGCTTCGGGCCCTTCGGACCCTCGTCCTCGTCGTTGTGGGAGCCCAGGAGTTCGTCCGCCAGGGTGGGGAGGTCGTCCAGGGGGGTTTCCTCGGCCCAGTCGGAGCGGGGGCGGCGGGACGGCGGGGCCGCGTCGGGGTTGATGGCGGGGAGTTCGCGGGTGCGCTCGTTGTCCGGGGTCTCCGGGCGGAAGAAGGACGGCGGGACGCGGTCGGTCGGGCTGCTGTCCCGGGCGGTGGGCTCGGGGCGAACCGGCGGCAGGACCGCCGTCTCATCGGCCGGGGCTGCCGGCTTCTTCGCGGCCGCAGGCCGGACCGGCGGCAGGACGGCTGTCTCGTCCGCGGCCGAGGCCGGGACCGCGGGCAGGACCGCCGTCTCATCGGCCGGGGCTGCCGGCTTCTTCGCGGCCGCAGGCCGGACCGGCGGCAGGACCGCCGTCTCCTCCGCGGCCGAGGCCGGAGGCTTGGGGACCGTCGGGAGGACGGTGGTTTCGGCGTCCGGGGCCTTGGGGGGCCGGCTTCGGCGTCTGCAGGGTCTGCGTCGTGTTGCCGGCTGCGGCAGCCGCCGCAGCCGCCGCGGCTGCGGCCGCTCGGGCCTCTTCGGCACGGCGCAGGGCGTCCTCGGCCTTGCGCTGCTTCTCCAGGCGGCGGGCCTCGGCCTCGGCGCGGAGCCGGGACTCCTCCTCGGCCTGGCGGCGCAGCCGGTCCTGCTCCGCGGCACGGGCGGCCGCTTCGGCGGCGAGCCGGAGCCGTTCCTCCTCGGCGAGGCGAGCCGCTTCCTCGGCGCGCAGGCGGGCCGCCTCGGCCTCCTGCTCGGCGGCTTCCTGGCGGGCGGCCTCCTCGGCGAGACGCTGCCGCTCGGCCTCCTCCTCGCGGAGGCGGGCGAGCTGCGCCTGGCGTTCCGCTTCGAGGCGGGCTTCCTCGGCGAGCCGGGCAGCCTCTTCCTCGGCGCGGATGCGGGCGGCCTCCTCGGCCTGCCGGCGGGCCTCCTCGCGGGCCTCGATCTCCTGCTGGGAGAGCGGCAGTGCCTGGTCGAGGCGGTGCCGTACGACGGTGGTGACCGCCTCGGGCTCCTGGGACGCGTCGATGACGAGGTAGCGGGACGGGTCGGCCGCGGCGAGGGTCAGGAAACCGGCACGGACCCGCTGGTGGAATTCGGCCGGCTCGGACTCGAGCCGGTCGGGAGCCTCGGTGAAGCGCTCGCGGGCGGCCTCGGGCGAGACATCCAGGAGCACCGTCAGGTTCGGGACGAGTCCCGCGGTGGCCCAGCGCGAGATGCGGGCGATCTCCGTGGGTGCCAGGTCGCGGCCCGCGCCCTGGTAAGCGACGGACGAGTCGATGTAGCGGTCGGAGACCACGACGGCGCCGCGTTCCAGGGCGGGACGGACGACGGAGTCGACGTGCTCCGCGCGGTCGGCGGCGTACAGCAGCGCCTCGGCCCGGTGGGACAGCCCGGCGGACGATACGTCCAGCAGGATCGAGCGCAGGCGCTTGCCGACGGCGGTCGCGCCCGGTTCGCGGGTGACGACGACCTCGTGGCCCTTCGCGCGGATCCACTCGGAGAGCGCCTCGACCTGGGTGGACTTCCCGGCGCCGTCACCGCCCTCTATGGCGATGAAGAAGCCGGTGGGGTGGGGCGCCGCGGCGGGCTCGCCGCCGCGCAGCGCCTCGCGCAGGTCGCGGCGGAGCGGCACGCCCTGGCGGTCGTCGGTCTTGCCCAGCACGAGCGCGGCGACCGGCAGCAGAAGGGCGCCGATCAGCATGAGCGTGTAGGCGGCGCCGCCGTGCTGGAAGGTGAAGTGGCCGTTGGCGAGGCGGTGCGGGCCGATGAGTCCGGCGAGCACCGGGGCGCCGATGGCGGCGACGGCCACCGCGACGCGGACGACGGCGTGCAGGTGGTCGGTGGTGCGCGCGCGGCGCTGCTCCTCGGCCTCCTGCTCGATGAGCAGGTGACCGGTGTTGGCGGTGACGCCGGCGGCCGTGCCGGCGAGGCCTGCCAGCAGCAGGACGGTGGTCTGGTCGGGGACCAGGCCGGTGAGCAGCAGCGCGAGGCCGGTGACGGCGATGGCGATGGCCAGCAGCCGGCGGCGCGACAGGGCCGGCAGGATGCGCGGTCCGACCCGGATGCCCAGGACCGTGCCCGCGGTCAGTGCCAGCACGAGGAGCCCGAAGCCGACCGGGCCGAAGCCGAGGTCGAGTGCGTGCAGCACCGCCAGCGCGACGGCGGCGGCGATCGAGCCGGCCACGCCCGCGGTGGCCAGGACGAGGAGCGGGAGGGCCCCCGTGCGGCCGCGCTCCGAGCCGTCCGGTCCCTTGGGGAGCCGGAGGCCTTCGAGCGGGGAGTGCGGGCGGACGGTCGTGCTGTCGGGCAGTTCCAGGAAGTACAGGACGGCGATGGACGCGGAGAACAGCCCGGCGGCGACGTAGGAGGAGAGCGCGACCTGGTGGAGGTCGAACCAGTCCACGCCGAGGGCGAGCAGGCTGTTCAGCAGGGTCACGACGAGGAGCGCGGCCGCGGCGATCGGCAGGGCGACGAAGCCGGTGCGCAGGTCGAGGCGGTGCAACGTCGCCAGGTGGTCGGGGGCGGGCCGCACGGCCGTGTCGCCGGGGGTCGGGACCGGGAGCAGCCCGGGGGCCGCGCCGTCCTTGGCGACCGTCCACAGGCGTTCGGCGATCCCGACCACGAAGGCGGTGACGAGCAGCCAGACGACGGCGGAGGACGGGACCCAGGTGATCCACAGGGGAGCGACGATGAACAGCGCCAGCCGTACCCCGTCCGCGCCGATCATGGTCCAGCGGCGGTCCAGGGCGCCGGCGGTCGCGGTGAGCGCCGACAGCGGGCCGAGCAGCACGGCGCCGAAGAGCAGGGTGGACACCAACCGGACGCCGAGCACCGCGGCGACCGCGAAGGACGCGCCCCGGTAGCCGCCGCCGAACGACCCGTCGAGCACGGCGGCCTGCACCGTGAGCCAGATCAGTACCAGCATGCCGAGCCGGTCGGCGATGCCGCCCGTGAGCTGGGCACTCCACAGCTTCCGCAACTGCGGGATCTTCAGCAGGGCACCGACCGCCCGCTCGCGCGAGTCCGCCGCGAGGTCTCCGGCGAAAGCGTCGGTCACGTCCCTTGGCCGCTCGATTCGCGTCATTCGGACAGCCTATCCGGAGCACGGAAATCCATGACCCCCCGCCCGAACAAATGGGCGGAGGGTCATGGAGGCGTCCGAAAGACGGCGGGGTTATTCGGTGGTCTGCGCCGCCGTGGTCTTCTTCGCCGGTGCCTTCTTGGCCGTGGTCTTCTTCGTCGCGGTCTTCTTGGCGGCCGTGGTGGTGGTCTTCTTCGCCGCGGCCTTCTTGGCGGGGGCCTTCTTCGCCGGAGCCTTCTTCGCGGTCTTCTTCTTCGCCGGGCCCTTGGCACGCTTCTCGGCGAGCAGCTCGTAGCCGCGCTCCGGCGTGATGGTCTCGACGTCGTCGTCGGTCCGCAGGGTCGCGTTCGTCTCGCCGTCGGTGACGTACGGGCCGAAGCGGCCGTCCTTGACGACGACCGGGCGCTCGCTGACCGGGTCGGTGCCCAGCTCCTTGAGCGGCGGCTTGGCGGCGGCGCGGCCGCGCTGCTTGGGCTGCGCGTAGATCGCCAGCGCCTCGTCGAGGGTGATGTCGAAGAGCTGGTCCTCGGTCTCCAGGGAGCGCGAGTCGGTGCCCTTCTTCAGGTACGGGCCGTAGCGGCCGTTCTGCGCGGTGATCTCGACGCCCTCGGCGTCCGTGCCGACGACGCGCGGCAGCGACATCAGCTTGAGCGCGTCGGCGAGCGTCACCGTGTCGAGCTGCATGGACTTGAAGAGCGACGCGGTACGCGGCTTGATCGCGTTCTTGCCGGTCTTCGGGGTGTCCTCCGGCAGGACCTCGGTGACGTACGGGCCGTAGCGGCCGTCGCGGGCGATGATCGGGCGCCCCGTCTCGGGGTCGGTACCCAGCTCGAAGTCGCCGCTCGGCTTGGCGAACAGCTCCTCGGCGTACGCGACGGACAGCTCGTCCGGCGGCAGCTCCTCGTGGACGTCGGCGCGCTGGTGGTTCTCCTCGCCCTTCTCGCCCCGCTCGATGTACGGGCCGTAGCGGCCGACCCGCAGCACGATGCCCTCACCGATGGGGAAGGAGGAGATCTCCCGGGCGTCGATGGCGCCGAGGTCCTCGACGAGCTCCTTGAGGCCGCCGAGGTGGTCGCCGTCGCCGTTGCCGGCGTCGGCCGCCGAGGCCTTGGCCGCGGTGTCGTCGCCGCCGAAGTAGAAGTGCCGCAGCCACGGCACGGCCTGGGCCTCACCGCGGGCGATGCGGTCGAGGTCCTCCTCCATGGAGGCGGTGAAGTCGTAGTCGACGAGCCTGCCGAAGTGCTTCTCCAGCAGGTTGACCACGGCGAAGGAGAGGAAGGACGGCACGAGGGCCGTGCCCTTCTTGAAGACGTAGCCGCGGTCCAGGATCGTGCCGATGATCGACGCGTACGTCGACGGGCGGCCGATCTCGCGCTCTTCGAGCTCCTTGATCAGCGAGGCCTCGGTGTAGCGGGCCGGCGGCTTGGTGGCGTGGCCGTCGACGGTGAGCTCTTCGGCGGTCAGCCCGTCGCCCTCGCTGACCTGCGGCAGCCGCCGCTCACGGTCGTCGAGCTCGGCGTTCGGGTCGTCCGCGCCCTCGACGTAGGCCTTCATGAAGCCGTGGAACGTGATGATCTTGCCGGAGGCGGAGAACTCCGCCGCGCGGCCGTCGCTCGACGTGCCACCGATCTTGACGGTGACAGAGTTGCCGACCGCGTCCTTCATCTGGGACGCGACCGTACGCATCCAGATCAGCTCGTAGAGCCGGAACTGGTCGCCGGTCAGGCCGGTCTCCGCGGGGGTGCGGAAGCGGTCGCCGGAGGGGCGGATCGCCTCGTGCGCCTCCTGCGCGTTCTTCACCTTGCCGGTGTAGACACGCGGCTTCTCCGGGAGGTACTCGGCTCCGTAGAGCTGGGTGACCTGCGCGCGGGCGGCCTTGATCGCGGTCTCCGACAGCGTCGTGGAGTCCGTACGCATATAGGTGATGAAGCCGTTCTCGTACAGCTTCTGCGCCACCTGCATCGTCACCTTGGCGCCGAAGCCCAGCTTGCGCGAGGACTCCTGCTGCAGAGTCGTGGTGCGGAAGGGGGCGTACGGCGAACGGCGGTACGGCTTGGACTCGACGCTGCGGACGGCGAAGGCGCTGTCCGCGAGCGAGGCGGCCAGCGCGCGGGCGTTCGCCTCGTCCAGGTGGAGGACGGTCGCGTTGTCCTTGAGTCGCCCGGTCGACGCGTCGAAGTCGCGGCCCTGAGCGATACGGCGGCCGTCGACGCTGGTCAGACGGGCCGAGACGGTCGACGGGTCGGAGGCGTCACCCGTGCGGCCGGTGGCGAAGGTGCCGCTGAGGTCCCAGTACTCGGCGGTGCGGAACGCGATGCGCTCGCGTTCGCGCTCGACGACGAGCCGGGTGGCGACGGACTGGACACGGCCGGCCGACAGGCGCGGCATGACCTTCTTCCACAGGACCGGCGAGACCTCGTAGCCGTAGAGGCGGTCGAGGATGCGGCGGGTCTCCTGGGCGTCGACGAGCGGCTTGTTCAGCTCGCGCGGGTTCGCGACCGCGGCCTGGATGGCTTCCTTGGTGATCTCGTGGAAGACCATCCGGCGGACCGGGACCTTGGGCTTGAGGACTTCCTGCAGGTGCCAGGCGATGGCCTCGCCCTCGCGGTCCTCATCGGTGGCGAGGAAGAGTTCGTCGGACTCCTTGAGCAGGTCCTTGAGCTTCTTGACCTGCGCCTTCTTATCGGCGTTGACGACGTAGATCGGCTCGAAGTCGCTGTCGACGTTGACGCCGAGGCGCGCCCACGGCTGGCCCTTGAACTCCGCCGGCACTTCGGCGGCCCCGTTGGGGAGGTCGCGGATGTGCCCGACGCTGGCCTCGACCACGTAGCCCGGGCCGAGGTAGCTCTTGATCGTCTTCGCCTTGGCAGGCGACTCGACGATGACGAGTCGGCGGCCGCTCTTTGCGGTCTCGCGGGTCGGGGACAACTTCGCTCTTCTCTCCGGGTCGAAGGGGGTTCGCTGCGGAGTGTGACCGTACATCCCGGTCCCATGTCAAACGCGAAAAGTCCGCAACGCCACTCGAACGGTAACCCGACAACCGTCATCCCTGCCGCACGGCCCGACCGCTCTGTCCGTTTCCAGGCCGCGTGACATGCGCTTATACCTGTACGAGACACCAGACGCCGGTGAGCAGCGAGACCGCTCCGAAAAGAACGGTCAGAACGGCCCCCGCCGGGCTGTCGCCCTGGGTCACCGGCGCCCGTCCCGCCGTGCGCGCTCCCGCCCAGACCAGGAGCGCCACCCCGAACAGGGCGAAGACCGTTCCGGCGAACAGCGCGGGTGTGCTCTCCATGACCGTCCCCTTCTACGTGACCTGCCCCACGGCCTGTCGCGGCTCGTGCCGGAGACTCGCACCCCCGTACGGCGTCCGGGCGAACCCCGGGTGAATGGAGACCGTCAACCGAGCGCTACATCACATCCAGCGTGGCTCGTTTGCGACTGCCGCGCTCGAAGATCCGCAGCAGGACGACGGCCAGCACCGTGTACCCGGCGGCCACCACCAGCTCCGCCCCGACACCGGGCAGCGCCGACCGCCAGGCGCCTCCGGCGGCGAGCGTGCGGGCGGCCCCGGTCGCGTGGGTCAGCGGCAGCAGGTCGCCGGCGGTCCGCATCCAGGCGGGCAGCGTCCCGCGCGGCACGTTCGCGCCGGTGAGCAGGAGCAGGACGGCGCTCGCGACGTTCGACACGAGGAAGACGTCCCGGAAGCGCAGCCCGAGCGCGCCCAGGGTGATCCCGAAGGCCGAGCACGACAGGGCGGCGGCCGCGATCGCAGCGGCGAGCCCGGGCAGGGCGGCGGCCGGGATCCGCAGCCCCAGCAGCAGCGTTCCCGCCACGAGGGTGAAGGCCGTGACGAACAGACCGTTGACGACGTAGGGCAGCGCACGGCCGGTCCACAGGGCGGTCCTGCTGCGCGGGCTGAGCAGCACCGCGCCGAGCGTGCCGTAGCGGCGTTCGTTCGCGACGGCCATGGTGCCGCCGTAGACGCAGGCGGTGGACGAGGCCAGCACCGCGTTGCCGAGGATGTAGAAGCGGTCGTCGGCGACGGCGAGCTGACGGCCCAGGAAGGTGAAGAAGACCAGCTGGAACAGCGGCCCGGCGAGCAGGGTGCCGATGAACATCGCGGGCGAGGTCCAGTTGAACAGCGCCCGGTAGGAGAGGGTGCCGCCGACCACGACGAGGCGTGCGGTGCGGGTGAGGTGACGCATGGTCGGCTCCTTACGTGAGGGCGAGGGTGGCCGCCGCGCGGGCGCGGCGTTCGACGCGGGTGAGAGTGAGCAGGGCCGTCAGCAGCCAGAGCGCGCCGACGCCGAGTCCGGTGAGCATCGGCGTGACGACCTCGCCCCCGGCGGTCGCGGCGTGCACGGCGCGTGCGCCCCAGGTGGTGGGCAGTGCCCAGGACAGCGGACGGGTCCAGGTGGGCAGGACGGTGATCGGCACGAGCATCCCGGAGAGCATCCAGACGGGGTGGTCGAGCGGGTTGGCCAGCGCGTTCGCGTTGCGCAGCAGCACGAACGTCGAGGCCAGCAGCATCCCCATCATGCCCAGCGACAGCACGCACACCGGGACCGCGACGAGGAAGAGCAGCGGGTGCGCGAAGGTCAGCGGCACCCCGTAGAGCAGGGTGCCCCACAGCAGGGTCGCGCCCATCGCGTACGTGCCGACGACGGCGGTGGCCAGCGTGATCGGCAGGAGGATCAGGCCGAGCGGCGCGGGCGCGGCCACCAGGGTCTCCAGCGTGCCGAGCCAGCGCTGGTTCTGCACCGCCCCTCCCGAGCCGAACAGCACCGACGACCAGATCCCCATCAGGCCGGCGCCGACGGACGCTTCCAGCAGCCGGTCGGGGTGGTCCGCGGCCCGGAAGAGGTAGACGGCCAGCGTCGCGTAGACGATCGGGACGATGACGGCGAAGGTGATCTCCAGCGGGGAGCGCGACATGTAGGAGACGTGCGTGCGGACGCCGACCGCGATGAGGCGCAGCGCCCTGCGCGTCGCGCGCATCACGCGACCACCTGGGAAACACCGGCAACACCGGCAGCACCGGCGACACCGGCGACACCGGCAGCACCGGCAACGTCTTGAGCAGCTTCCACGATCGCCACATAGGCGTCCTCCAGGGTGGGTTCGCGGTCGCTGATCCGGCCGAGGCGGACACCGTCGAGGGCCCCGAGCACGGGCCCGTGCAGATCGGCGTCCCGCTCCGCCTGGACGGTCAGCACCTGGACGTGGCCGCGGTCCTCGACCGCGACGCCGCGTACGCCCGGCAGCGCCCGGATCGCCGCCAGATGCGTCTCGGCCGCCCCGTACGCCTCGATCTCGGTGACCGCGCGCTCCTGGACGCGCGCCTTCAGCCGGTCCGGGGTGTCGAGCGCGCGGATCTCACCGCCGGCGATGACGGCGATGCGGTCGCACAACTCGTCCGCCTCCGCCATGTAATGGGTGGTGAGCAGCACGGTCGTGCCGCCGGCCCGCAGGTCCGCGACGGTGCGGCGCAGCTCGCGGGCGGCGACCGGGTCGACACCGATCGACGGCTCATCGAGGAACAGCACCTCGGGCCGGTGCAGCAGTCCGCGCGCGATGTGCAGCCGCTGGCGCATGCCGCGCGAGTAACCCTCGACGCGTTCGCGCTTCCGGTCGGTGAGGCCGGTGAGGTCGAGGAGTTCGGCGATCCGGCGCTTCTGCTCACGGGGTTCGACGCCGTACAGCTCGGCGAAGTAGCGGAGGTTGTCGTATGCGGAGAGCCGCTCGTACAGGCCCCGGTCGCCGCCGAAGACGTAGCCGATCCGGCGGCGCACCGCGACGGGGTCGGTGGCGACGTCGTGGCCCAGGACACGGGCCGCGCCGCCGGTGGGCAGCAGCAGCGTGTTGAGCATCTTGATGGTGGTGGTCTTGCCCGCGCCGTTGGGGCCGAGCAGCCCGAACAGCTCGCCGCGCCGCACCTGGAAGGTGACACCGCGGACGGCCTCGGTCTCGGTGGTGCGCGGGCGCAGCCATCCGGTGCGGGAACGGTAGGTGCGCCGCAGTTCGTGCGCGTCGATTGCCAGCATGCGGGCGACGCTACGAAGCGCGGTGGCCGCCGGCGACTGATTCGGTGGCCCCCGAATCGTCGCCCCCGCGCTCACACGACGGCTCTCAGCACGTTCTCCCCGCTGAGCAGCGCGAGCAGCGCCCGGCCGGTGTCCGTGAGCTGGTAGTAGACGTTGCGGCCGACCCGGTGCCGGCTGACGACGTCGGCCTCGGCGAGCACGGACAGGTGCTCCGAGACCGTCGAGGGCGCCAACGCCAGCCGGTCGGCGAGGCCGGCCGTGGTGAGCGGCGCGGCCAGCTCCCGCAGCACGGTGGCCCGGCCGCGCCCGAGCAGCATGCCGAGCCGGTCATCGGCACGTTCCTCCGGCTCGTCGCGCAGCGCACCGGCGCCGCGGGCCTGGAAGGAGACGGCCATGACGCCCGGGTCGTCGGTGGAGTACAGCCGGCAGCCCTCGGCGAAGACCAGCGGCACCAGCAGCAGGCTGCGCTCCCCCGCCCGGTAGTCGGCCTCGATGTGCTTGGTCAGCTCCAGGATCGGCGGGTTCCACCGGGCGCGGGCCTCCAGGCCGGCGAAGAGCGCGTCGACGCCTTCGGTGGCGAACGTCCGGGCCCGGATGAGGACCTCGTCCTCGACCAGCCGGCGCATGACCGGCCAGTGCGGTTCGAGGACGGCCTGCCAGTAGGCGGCGTAGGCGTCGGCGAGTTCGCCGCAGGCGCGCCTCGGATCGTCACGGTACGGGCGGTACAGCTCGGGCGGCCCGTCGGGGAAGTGCTCGGCGATCTGCTGCTTCACCGTCTCCGGTGCGGTGGCCCGCAGGACGTCCAGCTCGGCCTCGATCGCGGTGGTGCCGAGCGGCCGCGGCAGCATGAAGTCGGGGAAGTTCAGCGGGCCCTCCAGCAGGGCGCGCAGCGGCCACGTCCGGTGGTCGGCCGCCAGTACGTGCCGGGCCCGGCCGACCCATTTCCGGTACGGCCAGGAGGGTTGCCGGTCCGGCTTCGCCAGGTGCAGGCTGCAGAACGCGTCCCACAGCGGACTCATGGCGATGCGCGTGCGTCCGAGCGACGCCTCGTCGAGTTCTATGCGGATCACCCCCGCATTCTGCCCCGGGCGGGACGAGCACTCGGGCGAGCTGGAAAGATGTGCGGCGTCGACCGCAACCGATGTGTCCGACGCCCGACGTTACTCAGCAGGGGGAGCCACCCGCCATGTCCGACCAGAACCCGTACGGCCAGCCGCAGGACCCGCAGCAGCCGGGCGCGGCATACGGCTACCCGCAGTACGGCCAGCCGCAGCAGCCCCCGCAGAACCCGTACGGCCAGCCGGCCGGCGGCCAGCCCGGCTACGGCTACCCGCAGCAGCCGGGCATGCAGCCCGGTTACGCGCAGCCCGGCGCGTACACCGGCGACCCGGCCGCGCCCTACGGCTACGACCCCTACGGCCGCCCGTACTCCGACAAGTCGAAGGTGACGGCGGGGCTGCTCTCGCTGTTCCTGGGCGGCTTCGGCGTGGGCCGGTTCTACACCGGCCACATCGGCATGGCGCTCGGCCAGCTCTTCACCCTCGGCGGCTGCGGCATCTGGTCGCTGATCGACGGCATCATCCTGCTGACCGGCAACAACAACACCGACGCCCAGGGTCGCGTTCTGCGTGGCTGAAACCCGCCTGCGACCGCCCGCCGGCCGGGTGCGACGTCTCGTCTCGCACCCGGCCGCGGTCCCGCTCGCGCTCCTCGCGGGCGCCGGTTACCTGTGGACCACCAACCCGCACGAGCCGGGGCACCTCTTGCCGCGCTGCCCGTTCAACTGGGCGACGGGGCTGCTCTGTCCCGGATGCGGCGCGACGCGCATGGTCTATGACCTGATGCACGGTGATTTGCCCGGCGCGTTCCACGACAACGCCGCCCTGTTCCTCTTCGCGCCCATGGGCCTTTTCCTCTACGGCCGTTGGCTGGCGGAGGGCCTGCGCGGCCGGGTGTACCGGCCGGTTGTCCCGGGCCGGTACCAGGCGGTCCTCATCGGCGCGGCGTTGCTCTGGGGTGTCCTGCGCAATATCAATTAGCGCGCATCTGATCACGTTTTCATGAAGTCCGGCCGAATGATGTGACTCTTGGTAGGCGTTGCTGCCAGGATCAGGCCACGCATCGGGGGGCGGAGCACCTAAGCACGTCCCAGGTGTCTCGTCCCCTAAGCAAGGAGCCATCCATGGCCACGCCCACGCCCGACGCACCGTTCGGTTACGACCCCCAGGGCCGTCCGCTGTCGGACAAGTCCAAGATCACCGCGGGCCTGCTGCAGCTCTTCCTCGGCTCCCTCGGCATCGGACGTTTCTACACGGGTCACACGGGCATGGCCCTCGGCCAGCTCTTCACCCTCGGCGGCTGCGGCATCTGGTCGTTCATCGACGCCATCATCTTCTTCACCAGCAAGGACCGGACCGACTCCAACGGTCGTGTCCTGCAGGGCTGATCCCGCTCAACGCCCTGCCTCGGCCCGCTCCCGTTCTCCGCACGGGAGCGGGCCGCCGTGCGTCGGGACGTCGGTGCGCCCGGGCGTCGGCGCATCCGGACGGCTCAGTCCCGTACCGGGTCGAGGAAGGCCTGCTCGACGAGGAGCCGGATCGCGTCCGGCGTGCGGTCGCGCAGTATCACCGGGTCCTCCCCCAGCAACTGCGCGATGGCGTCGAGGATCCGGCCGGCCGGCAGCGTCCCGTCACACACGCCCGCGAAGCCCGCGCCGACCGTGTCGACCTTGGTGGCGCGCCGCATCCCGCGGTTGGCGCGCAGCACCACGTGCTCCGGGTCCTCGGCGCCCGGCAGGCCCACCTGCTCCTGCACCACCTCGTCGGCGAGCCGGAAGCGCGCCTCCAGCAGAGCGGCGTCGTCGTGCGTGCGCAGGAAGTCCTGGCGGCCGAACCAGTCCTTGATGTGCGCCCCCAGCGGCTGCTCCACCGGGTGCGGCCATTCCCTCGGCGGTGATCGCCGGCCGGTCGGATCCCGACTTGCGCAGGGTGATCCAGCCGAAGCCGATGCCCTTGACCTTGCGCTGCTCGAACTCGTCGAGCCAGGCGTCGTAGCGGGCGGCGTACCGCTCGGGGTCGTCGCGGTGGTCGCCGCCGTCACGCAGCCACAACTCGGCGTACTGGGTCACGTCCTGGACCTCGCGCTGCACGATCCAGGCGTCGCAGCCGCGCGGCACCCAGCCGGCCAGCCGCTCCCGCCAGTCCTCGCCGTCGGTGTGCTGCCAGTTGGCGAGGAGCTGGCAGTAGCCACCGTCGTTGAGGTGCGCGGCGGACTGTTGGACGAGGGTGCGGCAGAGATCGTCGCCCCGCATGCCGCCGTCGCGGTACGTGAAGCGGCCCGCCGGGGAGATGACGAACGGCGGGTTGGACACGATCAGGTCGTAGCGGTCCTCGCCGACCGGGTCGAAGAGGCTGCCCTGCCGCAGATCGGCCTCCGGCACGCCGGAGAGCGCGAGGGTGAGGCGCGTGAAGTGCAGGGCACGCGCGTTCACGTCGGTCGCGGTGACGCGGGTGGCGTGCCGGGAGGCGTGCAGCGCCTGGACGCCGGAGCCGGTGCCCAGGTCGAGCGCGGAGCCGGCGGGGTCGCGGACGGTGAGCCCCGCGAGCGTCGTGGAGGCCCCTCCGACGCCCAGCACCAGCTCCGCCCGGTCCACGCCGGGCGCCGTGCCGATGCCGCCGGCGCCGCCGACGGCGCAGCCGAGGTCCGACACGATCCACCAGTCCTCGCCGCCGTCGCCCGCGTACGGCCGTACGTCGACGGTGGCGCGCAGCTCGTCGCCGTCCCTGACCAGCCAGCCGTCGGCGAGGCACTCGTCGACGGGCAGGGCGGCGCGCAGCCGCTCGTGGGGCACCGGCCGCTGCAGCAGGAAGAGCCGCACCAGCGACTCCAGCGGGCTGCCGCCGCGCGTGGCGCGCAGCGCGGGCACGGTCTCGGCCCTGGACAGGGCCGCGTACGCGGTGGCGCCGAGCAGATCGAGACAGCCGTCGGCCGTGAAGGCGGCGGCCCGCAGGGCGTCACGCAGCTGTTCCGCGTGGTCCGGGGCGGGGAGGGGCGGGGCGCTGGAGAGGGGCGGGGTACTCACGCCTCCATTGTCGCGGAACGAGCGCGGCCCGGCGCCCCCGGAAGGGCGCCGGGCCGTGTCGGATCGTCGGATCGGGTGGGCCGGCCGCGGACCGGGGGCCGCCGGAGGCGTACCCCGGTCCGCGGCCGGTTCAGGTCCCGGACGCTTCAGGTCCCGGACGCTTCAGGTCCCGGACGCTTCAGGACGGACTTCAGGACGCGGATGGTGCGGCCGGGGTCTTGCAGCCGGTCTGGTTGGCCATCGCCTTGCCGACCTCGCCCTTGCGCAGGGTGTTGAGCGCCGACTCGGCGGTCTTGTTCGCCGTGTCCGCCTGCTCCGAGGCGGCGGTGAGACCGTCGGCGAACTTGCCCTGATCGGCCGTGTCGAGGCCGTCGACCTTGGTTTTCACCGCGGCGTAGGCGGCGGACGCCTTGGCCAGGTCGGCGACGGTGTCCTTCTGCTGCGCCGCCCCGTTGTCGATCGGCGGCGCCCCGGCCTTGCTCACGATGTCCGCGAGCGACTTGTACGCCTCGGAGATCTGTTGGAAGGCCTCCGAGTCCGCCGCCTTCACGTCCGCCGGCTTGCCGTTCTTGTCGACCTTCGTGATGGCCGTGTTGGCGTCGTTGATCTGCTTGGTCTGTGCCGAGGCCTGGTCGCAGACGGTCTTCGCCCAGGCGTCCAGCTTGTCGTTCGAGTCGTCGCTGCCGCATCCCGTCAAGGCCAGGAGCAGAGCGGCGCCGGACAGCGCGCCCACGAGCTTCTTCTTCACCGGTTGTGTCCCTTCCATGGCTCTACGGCCCCGGAACTTACACGCCATACGGGTGTCGACCACGAGTCCGAAGGGAGATTCGTCCGCTGATCAAGCCATTTGCACCAAGGAACGGGCGGTATCGGCGCTCTCGCGCACGGCGGCGGGCGGCACCCGAAAGGTGCCGCCCGCCGCCGTTCTGACGAGGCGTCGGTCAGGAGACCGATGCCGGATCGGCCGAGCGTTCCGGCGTCGAGGCGTTGTTGCCGTCCCCCATCGCGATGCCGCGCCGCTTGGAGTTGTAGACCGCGCCGACGATGATCACAATCGCGATCACCGCGACCGCGATGCGGACCCCGAGGTTCGCGTCGTCGCCGTACGAGAACTTCACCACCGCGGGGGCGATCAGCAGTGCCACCAGGTTCATGACCTTGAGCAGCGGGTTGATCGCCGGGCCCGCGGTGTCCTTGAACGGGTCGCCGACCGTGTCACCGATGACGGTCGCGGCGTGGGCCTCGCTGCCCTTGCCGCCGTGGTTGCCGTCTTCGACCAGCTTCTTGGCGTTGTCCCAGGCGCCGCCGGAGTTGGCCAGGAACACCGCCATCAGGGTGCCGGTGCCGATCGCGCCGGCCAGGTACGAGGCGAGCGATCCGACGCCGAGGGAGAAGCCGACCGCGATGGGCGCGAGCACGGCGAGCAGACCGGGGGTGGTCAGCTCGCGCAGCGCGTCCTTGGTGCAGATGTCGACGACCTTGCCGTACTCCGGCAGCTCCGTGCCGTCCATGATCCCGGGGTGCTCGCGGAACTGCCGCCGCACCTCGTAGACGACCGAGCCCGCCGAGCGCGAGACGGCGTTGATGGCGAGGCCGGAGAAGAGGAACACGACGGCCGCGCCGAGCAGCAGTCCGAACAGGTTGTTCGGCTGCGAGATGTCGAGGCTGAGCCACCGCATGTCCGACTCGGAGATATGGGCGCCCGTGACGGCGGTGTCGATCGCCTCCTTGAACGCGCCGAAGAGCGCGGTGGCGGCGAGCACCGCCGTGGCGATGGCGATGCCCTTGGTGATGGCCTTGGTGGTGTTGCCGACCGCGTCCAGGTCGGTGAGCACCTGGGCGCCCTCGCCGTGCACGTCCCCGGACATCTCGGCGATGCCCTGGGCGTTGTCGGAGACCGGGCCGAAGGTGTCCATGGCCACGATCACGCCGACGGTGGTGAGCAGGCCGGTGCCCGCCAGGGCGACCGCGAACAGCGCGAGCCACACCGAGGTGCCGCCGAGCAGGAACGCCCCGTAGACCGACAGCCCGATCAGCACCGCCGAGTAGACCGCCGACTCCAGGCCGATGGCGATCCCGGCGAGGACCACAGTGGCCGCGCCGGTCAGCGAGGACTTGCCGATGTCCTGGACGGGACGCCGGCTGGTCTCGGTGAAGTAGCCGGTGAGCTGCTGGATGAGCGCGGCGAGCACGATGCCGATGGCGACCGCGACGAGCGCGAGGACGCGCGGGTCACCCGAATGGCCGGCGATGTCGGCCGGGACGCCCTTCAGCTCAGCGTAGGTGGCCGGCAGATAGAGGTAGACCGCCACGGCGACCAGCACCATGGAGATGACGGCGGAGATGAAGAAACCGCGGTTGATGGCGGTCATCCCGCTGCGGTCGGAGCGGCGCGGCGCGACCGCGAAGATGCCGACCATCGCGGTGAGCACGCCGATCGCGGGGATGAGCAGCGGGAAGGCCAGCCCGGCGTCGCCGAACGTCACTTTGCCCAGGATGAGTGCGGCCACCAGGGTGACGGCGTAGGACTCGAAGAGGTCGGCGGCCATTCCGGCGCAGTCACCGACGTTGTCGCCCACGTTGTCCGCGATGGTCGCGGCGTTGCGCGGGTCGTCCTCGGGGATGCCCTTCTCGACCTTGCCGACCAGGTCGGCGCCCACGTCGGCGGCCTTGGTGAAGATGCCGCCGCCGACACGCATGAACATCGCGAGCAGGGCCGCGCCGAAGCCGAAGCCCTCCAGCACCTTGGGCGCGTCGGCCTTGTAGACGAGCACGACGACCGAGGCTCCCAGCAGGCCGAGGCCCACCGTGAACATGCCGACCACACCACCGGTGCGGAAAGCGATCTTCATCGCGCGGTGCGAGACATCGGTCAGATCCGCTTTCGGCTCTCCGGCCGCGGGCGTGGCCGACCGGGCGGCCGCGGCCACGCGCACATTCGCGCGCACCGCCAGCCACATGCCGACATAACCGGTGACCGCCGAGAATACGGCGCCCACGAGGAAGAACACCGAACGGCCGATTCGCTGCGAAGTGTTGTCCGAGGGCAACAGCATGAGCAGGAAGAACGCCACTACGGCGAAGATCCCCAAAGTGCGGAACTGCCGTGCGAGATAGGCGTTCGCGCCTTCCTGCACGGCAGCGGCGATGCGCTTCATGCTGTCGGTGCCCTCGTCCGCCGAGAGCACTTGACGTACCAGCACTCCGGCGAGCGCCAGTGCCGCCAGTGCGACGACCACGATGATCAGTACGAGATTCCGGTTGCCGTCGGTCAGTACCGGCCCGGCGGCCAGTGCCTGAGCGATGTCGTGCGTGTGAGGGGTAAGTGGCCCCGCCATTCGTCCTCCTTGACGTTTGGCGCATGGGCGCGCGGCTCCTGCGACTCCCACAGCCGCGACGCTCAGCGAGCTGAGCAAAGATGCACGGATTGTAGGGAGCGGGACTAGATCAAAACAGTGCGCGGGATCAGAATTCGCCTGTGTCGGGGAAGCCGGAATTCCCCGCGGGCGCGTAAACCACCGAATGCGGTGAAGAATCGGGCGCGGCGAAGGCGGTGCGCAGGGGCGTGCGGGCACGCGCAGGGGCACGGAGGCCGCGCGACATCACGCGAGAGCGGAGTCAGGGCAGCGGCGTCGGGTAACGGCGTCAGGGCAGCCCGCCGGGCACCGCGGCGCGGGCCGCGTGTTTCACCCGTTCACCCGTCGAGGTTGGGCCGTTCGGGTGTCACGCGCGGTGCGGGTGCGCGGGTGCGGCGGGGGCGGGCGCCGCGGGCATGGTGCGGGTTCGGCGGGACAGCCCTTAGGGAAGTACGACGACGGGTGCCGTCGGCCAGCTCATGCGGATGATTCCGCCGTGCTCGCCCACGGTGACCTCGACGTCGTCAACCAGGCCGCTGATGACGGCCAGGCCCATCTCTGACTCCTCGTCGGAGTCGTCGGTACCCGAGGCCCGGGCCGACGGGACGGAGCCCGCCGGCGCACCCGGTGCCTCGTCGCCGACCTCGATGGAGAACTTCTTCTCCTCCTCGGTCAGCAGGACCCGCACGGGCCGGTCCACGCCGTTGCTCAGGTGCAGACCGACAGCTCGGCTGCACGCCTCGCCCACGGCAAGCCGCACCTCGTCAAGGACTGCCTCGTCCACCCCCGCCCGGCGCGCTACCGCAGCCGCTACGAGCCGTGCGGTGCGCACGTGCTCGGGCTGAGCGCTGAAGAGCAGTTCTACGGTGGGCATGGCCTCCCCCTCGCTCCTATGGGTGGGCATCACAGGGGACCGGGCGACGAAACCGCCCGGTACCCCCGTCCTGCGACGATCGGGATGAGTCAGTCGTTCGCCGCGACAGCCTCGTCGACCGAGGTGTGGATCGGGAACACCTTGGTCAGGCCGGTAATCCGAAAAATCTTAAGAATGCGCTCCTGGTTGCACACCAGACGCAGCGAGCCTTCGTGAGCACGCACCCGCTTGAGACCGCCGACCAGCACACCCAGACCGGTGGAGTCGAGGAAGTCGACTCCCTCCATGTCCACAACCAGGTGATAACTGCCGTCGTTCACCAGCTCTACCAGCTGCTCACGCAGCTTGGGCGCGGTGTACACATCAATCTCGCCGCCGACCTCGACGACCGTACGGTCGCCAACGGTTCGAGTCGACAGGGACAGGTCCACGGATCCTCCAGCACCTTGCATCGAGCGGCGTCGCCCCCGGGAACCTCCCCGTCGAAAGGGAGGGTACGGATCGGCAGCCGCGATGGCATTCAATCACTTCACAGCCGACCGGCACGACGCCTTCCTGCGATTGTCCGTCATGCCGGTGACACACTGAGTGCCGATGGCTAAGGATCAACTTCCGCAGTCGGCGCACGGCCGCCCGTCCCCCCGCACCGTTCTCGAGCGGCTCGCCACGGGGGCAGGCCGAGCCGCACGCATCACCCATACGGAGCACTTGCCCCCGCGGGCGGGTCGCCATGCCGATTGGCCTGATCAGATCCGTCCGGAGGTGCTGAACGCCATCCGGACGGCCGGTATCGAGCGCCCCTGGGAGCACCAGGCGCTCACCGCCGGCCACGCGATGCGCGGCCAGTCGGTGGTCGTCGCCACCGGAACCGCCTCCGGCAAGTCCCTCGCCTACCTCGCCCCGGTCCTCAGCGCCCTCCTGGACGGCTCGGAGGCTCCGAACGGCCGCGGAGCCACCGCGCTCTATCTGGCGCCCACCAAGGCCCTCGCAGCGGATCAGCGGCGAGCGGTCGCCGCGCTCGCCCGGCCGCTCGGTTCCGCGATCCGTCCCGCGCTCTACGACGGCGATACTCCGTTCGAGGAACGCGAGTGGGTCCGGCAGTACGCCACGTACGTCCTGACCAACCCCGACATGCTGCACCGCGGCATCCTCCCCGCCCACGCCCGCTGGGCCTCCTACCTGCGCCGGCTGCGGTACGTCGTCATCGACGAGTGCCACACCTACCGGGGTGTCTTCGGCTCGCACGTCGCCCAGGTGCTGCGGCGCCTGCGCCGGCTGTGCGCCCACTACGGAGCCGATCCGGTCTTCGTGCTCGCCTCGGCCACCGCCGCCGACCCCGCGGCGGCCGCCGGCCGTCTCACCGGTGTCCAGGTCGTCGAGGTCACCGACGACGCCTCCCCCCGCGGTGAACTGGCCTTCGCCCTCTGGGAACCGCCGATGACCGAGCTGAGCGGCGAGCACGGCGCGCCCGTCCGCCGCACCGCCACCGCCGAGTGCGCCGACCTCCTCACCGACCTCGTCGTCCAGGGCACCCGCACCGTCGCCTTCGTCCGGTCCCGCCGTGCCGCGGAGCTGATCGCGCTGATCGCGCAGGAGAAGCTGGCGGCCGTCGACCCGTCGCTGCCCGCGCGGGGTCGCCGCCTACCGCGGCGGTTACCTCGCCGAGGAGCGCCGCGCCCTCGAACGCGACCTGCACTCGGGCCGGCTCCTCGGTCTGGCCTCCACCTCCGCCCTGGAACTGGGCGTCGACGTCTCCGGGCTCGACGCCGTCCTGCTCGCCGGCTATCCCGGAACCCGCGCCTCCATGTGGCAGCAGGCGGGCCGCGCCGGGCGCGCGGGACAGGGCGCGCTCGCCATCCTCGTGGGCCGTGACGACCCGCTCGACACCTATCTCGTCCACCACCCCGAAGCGATCTTCCAGCGCCCGGTGGAGTCCACGGTGCTGGACCCCGACAACCCCTACGTCCTCGCCCCCCATCTGTGCGCGGCCGCCGCCGAACTCCCGCTCACCGACGACGATCTGACGCTCTTCGGACCCGAGGCCGGCGCCCTGCTCCCCCAGCTCGAACGCCGCGGCCTGCTGCGGCGCCGGGCCGGCGGCTACTTCTGGACCCGCCGGGAGCGCGCCGCGGACCTCACCGACATCCGGGGCGCCGGCGGCAAGGCCGTCCAGATCGTCGAGTCCGCCACCGGGCGGCTGCTCGGCACCGTCGACGACGCCTCCGCCCACGCCTCGGTCCACGACGGCGCGGTCCACCTCCACCAGGGTCGGACGTACCTGGTCGAGCGCCTTGACCTCGACGACGCCGTGGCGCTGGTCGGGGAGGCCGACCCCGACTACTCGACGATCGCCCGGGAGAACACCTCCGTCTCCGTCCTCTCCACCGACCTGGAGGAGTCCTGGGGCGCTGCCCGCGTCCACTTCGGATCGGTCGAGGTCACCCATCAGGTCGTGTCCTTCCTGCGTCGCCGGCTGATCACCGGGGAGGTGCTCGGCGAGACCAAACTCGACCTCCCACCGCGCTCACTGCGCACCCGCGCGGTGTGGTGGACGGTCACCGAGGACCAGTTGGAGGCCGCCCGGATCCACCCCGAGGAACTCCCCGGCGCCCTGCACGCCGCGGAACACGCCTCCATCGGCCTCCTCCCGCTCTTCGCCACCTGCGACCGGTGGGACATCGGCGGCGTCTCGATCCCTCTGCACGCCGACACCGGCCTGCCCACCGTCTTCGTCTACGACGGGCACCCGGGCGGGGCGGGCTTCGCCGAACGCGCCTTCCACACGGCCCGCGGCTGGCTCACCGCCACGCGGGAGGCCATCGCCTCCTGCGAGTGCGCGTTCGGCTGCCCCTCCTGCGTCCAGTCCCCCAAATGCGGCAACGGCAACGAGCCCCTGGACAAACGCGCCGCCGTCCGCCTCCTGGACTGCCTGCTGGCCCGCGAAACGGTCCCGGAATCGGATGCCGAACGGATCGCCGCCGGGCGTGTCGCCCCGGAGCCGACGCCAACGGATCCGGAAGCAGGCCCGGCCCCGACCGAAGGGTGAGCGTCGGCCGGGGAGGCCGGACCCGCGCGGGAGCGGACCCGGGCCCGGCCGACGGCGGCGGTGACGTCGGCCGTCCCGCCCGTGACCGCGCACCGGACGAGCCGGGCGCCCTGGGCCGCCGCCGTCCGGGCCGCCCGTGCGCAGGCTGCGTCCGAGCCGTCCATCGCGTGGTCGGCCGCGGCCAGGGCCGCCAGGTCCGCCGCGCCGCCCGCCCGGTGGCGGGCGAGAACCGCCTGGCCCATGGCCAGGACCGCGCCGAACGCCAGGCACAGCACCCCTATCAGCAGCGCGGCCCAGACCGTCGCCGAGCCCCGGTCCCCGCGCCGTCCCCGGCCGCTCACCGGACCGTGTCCTCGGCGAGCGCCGCCGCTTCGGCGTGCAGCAAAACCTCCAGCACGGGTGCCCGGGCGGTGACCCGCACCCGGATCAGCTCCCCGTCGCGGGCCAGCGACACCGCGGCCCCCCGCGGGGCGGCGGATCGGGCCGCCGCCAGGGCGGCGGCCTCCGGCTCGGACCGGGCCGCGGCCCGTGCGCCCGCCCGCGCGGCATCCACGCACTGGATCTGTTTCGCCGCGGCCATCAACCCACCCAGCAGCGCCGTGGTGAAGAGCACCATGACCGGTAGGGCTACGGCGGCCTCGGCGGTGACGAACCCCCGCTCGCCCCGCCGCACTCTCCTTGACGGTGCCCGGGAGGGCGGTTGCGAAGGCCGCTCGGACGATCCTGCGGGCGACCCCTCAGAAGGACACATCGAGCGCCCTCTCGATCAGGCCGCTGAGCGCCGACTTCACCGCGCCGCTGGTCACGATCTTGTAGAGCACGGCGGCGAACCCGCAGGCCGCCAGCGTGCCGACGGCGTATTCCGCCGTGGTCATTCCCGCGTCCGCGGTCGACCGAAGCCGTCCGGCCGTCGCGCGAAGCATCCGGACCATCATGATGTTCCCCCTTGCACCTGCATCGATATGCGTTGACCGACGTTCGTGTGCCGCGCTCTCACGGGCCCTGACCGGAGCCGCCGGCGAGGATCCCCTCCGCCAGCCCCAGCACCACCGGAATCACTCCGACGAGCAGGAAGGCCGGCAGAAAACACAGGCCGAGCGGGGCCGTGGCCAGCACTCCCGCGCGCCGGGCCCTGGCGAGCGCCGAACGGCCGCGTGCCGCGCGGTAGTCGGCGGCCAGGCGTGCCACCTCGTCGACCGGCGCCACGCCGCTGTGCGAGGCGCGTGCCAGGCAGCGGGCGAGCCCCTTCGCCGCGGGCAGCCGGCCGAACCGTTCCCAGCACCGCTCGGGGTCGCCGCCCAGGCGGATCTCGGCCGCGACGCGTATGAGTCCGTCGCCCAGTGGCCCGCCCAGTGAGCGGCCGACCGCTTGTGCCGCGTCGCCCGGCCGGGCGCCCGCCGCCAGGCAGGCGGCCATCAGGTCTGCGCAGAGCGGCAGTTGACGCGTGGCGTCCCGGTCGCGGCGGTGACCGCCGGCCGCCCGTGACCGACGCTGCCAGTGCCGTATCCCGTACGCCGCGAGCAGACCGGTCACACACCCGGGGACACCTCCGACGAACACGGCCGCGCCGAGCGCCACCGCCGCCACCGGACCCCAGGTGCGCAGCGCGGGCCCTCGCGTCCACCAGGCGGCTCCGGGGCTCTTGGCGACCCGCACCCCGAACAGCAACCGGAGTCTGCCGAGCGCGGCGCGCTCCCGCCGGGTCTCGATCACCGTCACCACGACACACAGGACGGCGGCGGTGACCGAGACGGCTGTCCCCAGGCTGTGGACACCGTCGCCGTTCACCAGGACTCCTCGGCGGATCGCACGATGCGTCCGGTCCAGGCGAGCCCCGCCCACTCCAGCAAGCCGCCCGCCAGCAGGCAGGCCAGCCCCGTCGAGGTGCCCAGCAACGTCCCCACCGGATCCGCCCCGAGGCCCGCGCCCAGCACCACGCCGAACACCGGGAGCAGGGCCAGCATCAGCGCGGTCGAGCGGGGACCGGCCAGTTGGGCGCGCAGATCGTCCCGCTGATCGCGTTCGGCGCGCAGAGCGCCCGCGATCCGGTCCAGGCCCGCGGCCAACCCCGCACCGCCGTCGACGGCGACCTGCCAGCAGGCGGCGACAGCCGCCAGCCCCTCGGCCCCCTCCTGGCGCGCCGCGGCCCGCAGTGCCTCCGGCACGTCCCCGCCGAACCGGGCGGCGGCCAGCAGCAGCCGCGCCGCGTCGACCAGTTCGGGGGCGTCCGGCCAGCCGTCGTCCTCGATCGCGCCCGCCAGCGCGGTGTGCGGCGGCCTTCCGGCCCGCAGATCACCGGCGACCGTCCCGCAGAGGGTGCCGACGGCTGTCACGCGGCGCTCCACCGCCGCGCGCCGCGCCCGCTCCCGCAACTGGCGGCCGACCAGCGGGACAGCGGCCGCTCCTGCCAGCGCGGGCAGCACCGAGTGCGCCGGCAGAGCGAGCACCAGTCCGCCCGGCAGGCAGAGGAGTTCTCGTCCGAGCCGCCACCCGAGCCGCTCGCGCAACGACGTGAGCAGCGCCTGCCCGCGGGCCGTCGGCCCCTGCCACATCCCGGGCCCCCACGTCCACGCGGTGCCCGGCCGATGACCGCCGGCCAGCAGGAGCCGGGCCCGGCGCAGGACGGCGTCCCTGCCGTACATCAGCCACCCGGCGGCCCCGGCGCAGAGCACGGCCGCCCACAGGGCCACCGGCACCACCCCGGCCCTCATGACGCGCCCCGCTCGCACAGGGCCGCCAGCCGGTCCCAACCCGGGCCCCGTTCCCCGGCGCCGTGCGGGCCGCACACCACGGCCGGGACGGTCACCACCAACCCGTCGGGGCCGCGTTCCAGCACATGGATCTCGGCGACCCGGCGCAGTCCCGAGCGGTCCCTGGCCAGATGGACGACGACGGACAGCGCCGCCGCCAACTGGCTGTGCAGGGCGGCCCGGTCGAGTCCGGCGGTCGAGCCGAGCGCCTCCAGCCGGGCCGGCACGTCGCAGGCAGCGTTGGCGTGCACCGTGCAAGCACCTCCCTCGTGACCCGTGTTGAGAGCGGCGAGCAGCTCGGTGACCTCCGGACCGCGGACCTCGCCGACCACCAGTCGGTCCGGGCGCATCCGCAGGGCCTGGCGCACCAGGTCCCGCAGCTCCACCAGACCGGCGCCCTCCTGATTGGCCGGGCGGGTCTCCAGACGGACGACGTGCGGGTGGTCGGGCCGCAGTTCCGCGGAGTCCTCCGCGAGCACGATGCGCAGATCCGGTTCCACCAGGCCCAGCAGGCAGCTGAGCAGGGTGGTCTTCCCGGTGCCGGTGCCACCGCTGATCATGAAGGAGAGCCTGGCGTCGAGGACGGCCCGGAGCAGCCCGGCGGTCTCGGCGTCCATGGTGCCGGCGGCGATGAGCTCGTCCAGGGCAAAGGCACGGGCCCGCACCACACGCAGCGACAGGCACGGCGAGCCGACGACGACGGGCGGCAGCACGGCGTGCAGCCGGGTGCCATCCGGTAGCCGGGCGTCGACCCAGGGCCGGGCGTCGTCCAGCCGCCGGCCGGCGGTGGTCGCGAGCCGCTGGGCGAGCCTGCGGACGGCGGCGGCATCGGCGAAGCCGACATCGCTGCGCTCCAGGCCGCGTCCGCGGTCGACCCACACCTCCTCCGGCCCGTTGACGAGCACGTCGGTGACGTCGGGATCCGCGAGCAGCGGCTCCAGCGGTCCCGCGCCGACCATCTCGGAGCGCAGCGCGGTGACGACGCCGAGCACTTCGGTGTCACCCAGCAGCCGTCCTTCGGCGCGCAGCGCTGCCGCGACCCTGCTGGGCGTGGGGTCCCCGCTGTACTCCGCGAGGCGGAGTCGGACGGCGTCCAGGAGCGCCGCCCTCGGTTCCGCGCGGTCCGCGCTCATACCGGCACGCTCCCGCCGCTGGGCAGGGCCTGGGCCAGGAAGGCGGAGCAGAAGCGGGCCAGCGGCCCGCGCCCGCTCGCGCCCGGCGGGCGGCAGCCGTCCCGCGCCTCCACCAGGCCTGGTTCCGACGGCAGTTCGCCCGCCAATCGCAAGCCGATGAGCCGGGCGATCTCCTCGTCGCCGAGTCCTGAGGCGAAGGGTCCACGGGCGACCACTCGCAGGTCCTTGAGGACCATGCTGACCGCCGAGGCGACCCGGGTGGCCGCGGCCACCGCCCGCAACTCGGCCGGGACGACCAGGAGCCCGACGTCGATCTGGGCCAACGACTCGGCGACGGCCTCGTCGATCCGCCGGGGCAGGTCCACGACGACGACTCCGCCGCGGCGCCGGGCGGCGCCCAGCACCGACCTCATGGCCTGTGGCGGGATGACCACGGAGTCGCTGCGGTCCCAGCTGAGGACACTCAGCGCGTTCAGCCGCGGTAGCGACTCCTCCAGCGCTCCGCTGTTGACGCGCCCCCGGGAGTCGGCGAGGTCGGGCCAGCGCAGTCCGCCGGCGCGTTCGGCGCCGAGCAGGATGTCGAGGCCCCCTCCGAGGGGGTCGCCGTCGATGAGCATCGCGCGGCGGCCGTCGCGGGCCGCGGTCACCGCGAGGGCGCACGCCAGCGTGCTGGCTCCGGCGCCGCCGCGGCCGCCCACCACGCCGATGGTCAGGGCCGGCTCGGTGACTCCCTCGGCCACGTCGGCGATCCGGTCGACCAGCCACGACTCGGCGTCCGGAAGGAAAAGGACGTGGTCGGCCCCGATGTCGACGGCTCTGCGCCATACGTCCTGGTCGTCCAGATCCCGGCCGACGAGCAGCACGCCTTTGCGCCGGACGGCGCCGCGCAGCCGGGAGGTGTCGTCGGAGCCGACGAGCACCAGCGGTGCGGATTCCCAGCTGCCGGCACGCGGCGGGGCCCCGAAGGCCACTTCGGGCTCGGCGCCCGCGGCCGCGCACAGCCGCAGCAGGTCGTCGAGCAGTGCCTCGTCCTGAGTGACGATCAGCGGTCCGCCCGGATCCTCTGCGGCCGCCGGGCTCCGGTCGGGTGTGATGGATTCAGTCACGGCCCTGTCCCCTCGTTCGTTCCGCGTGCACGGTGTGCATCGCCTGCGAACAGAGTCCGGCCGTTTCGGAGAATCGGATGATCTTGGTCGGTTCCGGTGGATAACTCGGCGATTGTGGATAACTCCGTCACCCGAACGGGTGAGTTCGCCACCAAAGCGCAACGATTACGGAACGTGACACGTCATACCGGATACAGGCAGCGCAAGGGGAGTGAGAGCTACCGCATAAAAGGAAGAGGAGCTACCGGGACGTCGGTCCGAAAAGACATGCGGACATGCGACGACCCCCGCCGGGGGGGAGAGCGGGGGTCGTCCCCACAGTCCGACTCGGGGGGGGAGGAGCCAGACCGGGTTAGCACGGTCGCGAACGATCCGTGACTTCCATGGTGTACCCGACAGCCTTCTCAGGCAAACCCACGCGCCTCAGCTTACGCCGAATGGTGGTTGCTTATGCTCGTGCTCGTGGAAAACCACCTGTCCCCGCGCACCGCAGCATTCTTCGACCTCGACAAGACCGTGATCGCCAAGTCGAGCACCCTCGCCTTCAGCAGATCCTTCTACCAGGGCGGCCTGATCAATCGACGGGCCGTGCTGCGCACCGCCTACGCCCAGTTCGTGTACCTCGTGGGCGGCGCCGACCACGACCAGATGGAGGGGATGCGCAAGTACCTCTCCGAGCTGTGCCGCGGCTGGAACGTGCAGCAGGTCAGGGAAATCGTGGCCGAGACCCTGCACGACCTCATCGACCCGATCATCTACGACGAGGCCGCCTCCCTCATCGAGGAGCACCACGCCGCCGGCCGCGACGTGGTCATCGTGAGCGCTTCGGGAGCCGAGGTCGTCGAACCCATCGGCCGGATGCTCGGCGCCGACCATGTGATCGCCACCCAGATGGTCGCCGAGGAGGGCTGCTACACGGGAGTGATCGAGCACTACGTCTACGGGCCGGCCAAGGCCGAGGCCATTCTGAAACTCGCCGAGGCCGAGGGATACGACCTGGAACGGTCGTACGCGTACAGCGACTCGGTGACCGACATCCCCATGCTGGAGGTCGTCGGCCACCCGTACGCGGTGAACCCGGACCGCGGACTGCGCAAGGAGGCGACCGGCAAGGAGTGGCCGATCCTCACCTTCAACCGGCCGGTCCGGCTCAACCAGCGGATCCCGTCGCTGTCGATGCCACCCCGTCCGGTCCTCGCCGCGGCGGCGGTCGGAGCGGCCGCGGCCACCGCCGGACTGGTCTGGTACGCGGCCCGCCGACGCCGTCCGTCACTTTTGTCCTGATTGGACGCAAAAGTAAAGAACTGCGCTCAGGGCTTCCACTTCAGCCGTGGCAGCGGTAGAAAGGACTCAGAGGCCCGCGAGACCACGGATTTCCGAGAGGAAGACCGCAGAGTATTCGGCCCCACGGACCCAAGCATGGAAGTCGGGCACCCACGCGCAGCCGACCCGCTAACCGGGCCAGCCGTACCAGGTGACGGGCAAAGTCCTGACCTGATCGGCAAAAAATCGAGCACGCATGGTAACGCGACGGACATGCCGGCGGCGGCACCCCCAGGGTGCCGCCGCAACCCTTTCCGCAAGGGGTCAAGCCGCTCCGCGCTGCAGCGCCTCGCACACCGCGACGCTCTCGCGCACGCCGAGTTCCAGCGCCTTCCCGCAGTGCCCGATCCACGCGGCCATACCCTCGGGCGTACCGGACGCGTAGCCCTCCAACGCCTTGAGGTAGTCGGCTCGCCCGAGTTCGGCGTGGCCCACCTCGGCGGGACAGATCGACTTGGGGTCGAGTCCACTGCCGATCAGCACGATCCGCTCCGCCGCCCGCGCGACCGGCCCGTTGAACGAGCCGAAGGGCCGCAGCGACAGCAGCTCGCCGTGCACCACCGCGCCGACGACCAGCGCGGGCGCCTCGCTCCCCGCGCGCAGCAGTCCGGCCAGGCCGTCGAGCCGGGCGGCCACCTCTTCCGAGCCCGGAAGCGGAAGTTCCACCAGCGGCTCTTCGGCCGGTTCGCCGGCCAGCCGCGGCCTGCCCACCGTGTCGTCCGGCGCGGCGCCGCCTGCCGCCACCAGGTGCAGCCGGGCCAGCGCCTGCACCGGCGACCGGCGCCAGACGCTGAGCAGCTGTCCGGCCTCGGCGGTCAGTCGCAGGGCCGCGCCCACCGTGCGCGCCTCGGGGTCGGCGGAGAAGTCGCTCCGCCGCCGCATCTCCTCCAGCGGCCAGTCCGCACCGGCCAGTGCGGCGGAACCGCGCGCTCCGCGCAGCGCCGCCTCGGACGTCACCTCTTCGGACCGGCGGCGCATCACCCGGTGGCCGTAGACCTTGTCCACGGACTGCCGTACGGAGTCCACCGCGTCGGACACGCCGGGCAGGGAACCGAGGATGGCGAGCGGATCAGCGTTCGTACCCATGAGTACGACCCTACGCACAGCAGAACGCGCCAAGAGACCCCGATCGAGTGGCCTTCCCCACTCCAAATCGTCACTGCACGTAAATGTTCGACTACTCTTGGCGAACATGAAGATCGCTTTCGTTGGAAAGGGCGGCAGCGGCAAGACCACGCTGTCCTCCCTGTTCATCCGCCACCTCGCGGACGTCCGTGTGCCCGTCGTCGCCGTCGACGCGGACATCAACCAGCACCTCGGACCGGCCCTCGGCCTGGACGAGGAGGAGGCCGCCGCGTTCCCCGCGATGGGCGCCCACCTGCCGGAGATCAAGGAGTACCTGCGGGGTGCCAACCCGCGGATCGCCTCAGCCGAGACCATGATCAAGACGACTCCGCCGGGCAGCGGCTCGCGGCTGCTGCGGGTGGTGGAGGAGAACCCGATCTACGCCGCGTGCGCCCGCACCGTCCCCCTGGACGCCGGAGCGCGGGTGCGGTTGATGGCGACCGGCCCCTTCAACGAGTCCGACCTGGGTGTCGCCTGCTACCACTCCAAGGTGGGAGCGGTGGAGCTGTGCCTGAACCACCTGACCGACGGCCGCGACGAGTACGTCGTGGTGGACATGACGGCGGGCAGCGACTCGTTCGCCTCCGGGATGTTCACCCGGTTCGACATGACGTTCCTGGTCGCCGAGCCGACCCGTAAGGGCGTCGCCGTCTACCGGCAGTACAAGGAGTACGCCCGGGACTTCGGCGTCGCGCTGCGCGTCATCGGCAACAAGGTGCAGGGCGCCGACGACCTGGCGTTCCTGCGCGACGAGACCGGGGACGACCTGCTGGCCACCGTCGGCCACTCGGAATGGGTGCGCGCGATGGAGAAGGGCCGTCCGCCGAGCTTCGAGTTGCTGGAGGAGGCCAACCGCCACGCGCTGCGGACCATGCACGAGACGGCCGACGCCTCGTACGAGGCGCGCGACTGGGACCGCTACACCCGCCAGATGGTGCACTTCCATCTGAAGAACGCGGAGAGCTGGGGCAACGCGAAGACGGGCGCCGACCTGGCATCCCAGGTCGACCCCGGCTTCGTGCTCGGTGAGGCCGGGTCGATGGACGCGGCCGTCGCACTGTCGGCTAGCTGACGTTCGACCCGGGGCCGTTCGCAGCCGGCGCCGACCGTCCGGGCGCCGAGGCCCCCGGAGACCGCGGGTGCCGCGAGGAAGGCCGGCCAGCCTTCCTTCGGCGCCTGCCCGACGTCCAGCTTGCGCAGCTTCGCCAGCACCGCCGGATCCTGCGCGTCCATCCAGTCCGCCATCTGCTTGAACGACACGCACCGCACGCCGTCCTTGCGGCACACCGACCTGATCGTGGACTCGACGGCCTTCATGTAGACGCCGCCGTTCCAGGACTCGAAGTGGTTGCCGACGAACATCGGCGCCCGGTTGCCCGAGTAGGCGCGGTTGAAGGCGGCGGCCAGGCCGCTCTCCATCTGGTGGCCCCAGTACTCGCGCATCGACGGGTCGCCCTTGGTGGTGCCGGACTGGTTGGCGAGGAAGTTGTAGTCCATGGACAGCGTCTCGAAGGCGCGGCCGGGGACCGGGACCTCCTGCAGCGGGAAGTCCCAGACGCCGTCGATCTGCGACGGCCAGACCTGCCGCCCGCCCACCGAGCTGGCGTCGTAGCGGAAGCCCATCTCCTTGGCGGCCGGGATCAGGTTCCGCTGGCCCTCCAGGCAGGGGGCGCGGCCGCCGACCAGCTCCTTGCTGTAGTCGAACGGCAGCGGCGCCAATTGGGTGAGGCCGCTGTTCGTCCGCCAGTTCTTGACGAAGCCCTCGGCCTGTTCGATCTCGCTCTTCCACTCCTCGGACGACCAGGTGCCGACCCCGCCGTTCGGCCCGCAGAAGTGGCCGTTGAAGTGGGTGCCGATCTCGCTGCCGTCCTGCCACGCCAGCCGGATCTGCTCCAGCGTGTCGGTCATCTCCTTGCGGTCGGTGAAGCCGATGTCGGAGGCGCCGCGCGGGTGCCGCGGCGGGTCGTAGACCTCCTTGCGGTCCCCGGGCAGCAGGTAGACGCCGCTGAGGAAGTACGTCATGGCCGCCTTGTTCGCCTTGCCGACCTCGCGGAAGTGCGAGAACAGCTTCTGGCTGTCCTCTCCCGCGCCGTCCCAGGAGAAGACGACGAACTGCGGCGGCTTCTCGCCCGGCGCGAGCCGCTGGAACCTCGGCTGGCCGGGTTGCGCCCCGGTCTCGGCGGTGGAGCCGTCGCCGATCAGCTTCATCACCCGTGCCGGCGGTCTCTGCACGGCGGCGGCGGGACCGTCGTGCTGCCGACTGCTCTGCCCCGTTCCTCCCGACCCGCTCGAACCGCCGGAACAAGCCACCGCGCCGAATACCAGCGCGGTTACGGCGGCCAGGGCCGCGGTCTTCCGCAGGAAATGCATACGAACCTCGATCCAACGGGGCGAGCAGGGATTTGATAGCAAAAACTGACATGTTCGCGCGATTTGGTCAGCACGACCGGCCAAATACCTTCTCGATTCACTCGATAGGAGCAAATCTCCGCCCTAGTGGATCTACGGACTTCACCGATCCGTATATCCGCATTACTCTCCTTTTACCGACCCTTGAGCGTAGCCATACAGTTACGTACGGTTACCACGTCCCGCCGCCCTGAAGGAGACGGGAACCATGCAGACGCCTCACAGGTCCGATCTGTCCGCCCTCGATCACTGTCTTTCTGATCGCCGTGCCGCTGTCGCTCGGCATCGCCCTCACCACCGGTGCGCCCCTCCAGTCCGGCCTCGTCGCCGCAGCCGTCGGCGGTATCGTCGCCGGGCTGCTCGGCGGGGCCCCGTTGCAGGTCAGCGGGGCTGCCACCAGCCTCGTGGTCGTCATCGCCGAACTCGTCCAGCGCTACGGGTGGCGCACCACCTGCGCCATCACCGTGCTCGCCGGCCTCGCGCAGGCCGCCCTCGGTGCCCTGCGAGTGGCACGGGCGGCGCTCGTGGTCAGCCCTGCCATCGTGCACGGCATGCTCGCCGGGATCGGGGTGTCCATCGCCGTCGGGCAGTTGCACGTCATCCTCGGCGGCACCGCTCAGGGGTCCGCCCTGGCCAACCTCGGCGCGCTGCCACGGCAGTTGGCGGCCACCAGCCCGGCCACGCTGGGGATCGGCGCACTCACCGCCGTCGTCCTCGTCGGCTGGCCCCGGCTGCCCGGCAGGAACTCCACGAACAGAGCCCTGCGCGCGCTGCGTGCGGTCCCGGCGGCGCTGGCGGCGGTCGCCGCCGCCACGGCCGCGGGTCTCGCGCTGACCGTGCCGCGTGTGGATCTGCCCTCATGGGGCACTCCGGGGCCGCCCCGGCTCCCGGAGGGGCCGTGGCCAGGCCTGCTCGCCGCGGTCGTCACCGTCACCCTCGTCGCGAGCATGGAATCGCTGTTGTCCGCGGTCGCGCTCGACAAGATGCAGTCCGAGAACCCGGACCGGCGGGCCAGACCCGCGCGTCTCGACCGCGAGCTGCTCGGCCAGGGCGCGTCGAACGTGGTCTCCGGGCTGCTCGGCGGCCTGCCGGTGGCCGGCGGGGCGATGCGCAGCTCGGCGAACATCCGAGCCGGCGCCGTGACGCGCTGGTCCACCGTCCTGCACGGAGTGTGGGTGGTGCTGTGCGCCGGCCTGCTGGCCGGCGTGCTGGACCTGATCCCGCTCGCCGCCCTCGCCGTCCTGGTGCTGCTCGTCGGCGTGAAAATGGTGAGTTTCGCCCACATCAAACACGTGCGGCGGCACCGGGAGTTCCCGGTGTACGTGGCCACCATCGGCGGGGTCGTGCTCCTCGGCGTTCTGGAGGGCGTGGTGGCCGGCATCGCGGTAGCGGCCTTCACCTCGCTGCGCCGCCTCACCCGCACCCGCATCACCGTCCTCGAGGAAGCGGACGGCTACCGGGTTCGCGCCCACGGCCAGTTGACGTTCCTCGCGGTGCCCCGGCTCACCCGGGCCTTCGCCCAGGTGCCGGACGGGGCGCACGCCGTCGTGGAACTGGACGGTTCGTTCATGGACCATGCGGCGTACGAGGCCCTGCAGTCGTGGTGCGCCCGGCACCGTGCCCGCGGCGGCAGCGCCGTTCTCGCCGACCGCACCGGACGGACGGTCAGCGAGCCGGGGAGCGCGCACGCCTGCCGGCCCTGGACGCCGTGGCGCAACCACCACTGCACCCGGCCGAGCCCCGCCACCGTAACGGCGCCCGCGGGCAGCCAGCTGATCGGGGGCGTCAGCAACTTCCAGCGCCACACCGCGCCCCTGGTGCGCGACGAGCTGGCGCGGTTGGCGAGGGAGGGCCAGCGGCCCACCCAGCTCTTCCTGACCTGCGCGGACTCCCGGCTGGTGACCAGCATGATCACCTCAAGCGGGCCCGGTGACCTCTTCACCGTGCGCAACATCGGGAATCTGATGCCGCCGCCCGGTTCCGACGGTTCCTGCGACTCGGTGGCCGCGGCCGTCGAGTACGCGGTGGACGTACTGCAGGTCGGCAGTATCACGGTCTGCGGGCACTCCGGCTGCGGCGCCATGCAGGCGCTGCTCGGCAGCGACCACCCGCCCGGCGCCCAGACCCCGCTGGCCCGCTGGCTGCGGCACGGGCGGCCGAGCCTGGAGCGGCTGGCGCGCGGGGGCCCCGGACTGACGGACCGGGCGCCGACCGACGACCTGGAGCGGCTGAGCCTGGCCAACGTGGTGCAGCAGCTGGAGCACCTGCTGGACCACCCGTGCGTGGCTCGCCGCTACGCGGAGGGGAAACTACAGCTCCAGGGCATGTACTTCCATGTCGCCGAGGCCCAGGCGTACGTCCTGGACCACGCCACGGGAGCGTTCTCGGCGGTGCACCCGGAGGTGCTGGACGCGGTCTGACACGGGCCGGGGGCTGTGCGGCACGGCAGCGTGAGGACGCCACGCCGCACGGCCTCCATCCGGGCCGCTCACGCTACAGGTCTAAACCAATTATCCTGCGACTCTTGTCATCGCGCCCGCGGCCTGATGAGCTATGGCCGGGACATCTGGGACAGTCTGACAAGGAGTTGGCGTGAGCAGCAACGAGAGCCTGGCCAATCTGTTGAAGGAGGAGCGGCGCTTCGCTCCGCCGGCCGAGCTGGCCGCGTCCGCCAACGTCACCGCAGAGGCGTACGCGCGGGCCGAGTCCGACCGCCCGGCCTTCTGGGCCGAGCAGGCGCGCCGGCTGAGCTGGGAGGTCGAGCCGACCCAGACGCTGGACTGGTCGAACCCGCCGTTCGCGAAGTGGTTCGCCGACGGCAAGCTGAACGTGGCGTACAACTGCGTCGACCGGCACGTCGAAGCCGGCCGCGGCGACCGGGTCGCGATTCACTTCGAGGGCGAGCCCGGTGACAGCCGCAGCCTGACCTACGCGGAGCTCAAGGACGAGGTCAGCCGGGCCGCGAACGCGCTGCTGGAGCTGGGAGTGGCGGCCGGTGACCGGGTCGCGGTGTACCTGCCGATGATTCCCGAAGCCGTGATCGCGATGCTGGCCTGCGCCCGGGTCGGCGCCGCGCACTCCGTGGTCTTCGGCGGGTTCTCCGCCGACGCGGTCGCCTCCCGTATCCAGGACGCCGACGCCAAGCTCGTCATCACGTCCGACGGCGGTTACCGGCGCGGCAAGCCCTCCGCGCTCAAGCCCGCCATCGACGAAGCCGTCGCCAAGTGCCCGACCGTCGAGCACGTGCTGGTGGTGCGCCGCACCGGCCAGGAGACGGCGTTCACCGAAGGTCGTGACGTGTGGTGGCACGACATCGTCACCCGTCAGTCGCCCGAGCACACCCCGCAGGCCTTCGACGCCGAGCACCCGCTGTTCATCCTCTACACCAGCGGCACCACGGGCAAGCCCAAGGGCATCCTGCACACCTCGGGCGGCTACCTCACCCAGACCGCCTACACCCACCACGCGGTGTTCGACCTCAAGCCCGAGTCGGACGTCTACTGGTGCACCGCCGACATCGGCTGGGTCACCGGCCACTCCTACATCGTCTACGGGCCGCTCGCCAACGGCGCCACCCAGGTCATCTACGAAGGCACCCCCGACACCCCCCATCAGGGCCGCTTCTGGGAGATCATCCAAAAGTACGGCGTCACGATCCTCTACACCGCGCCGACCGCGATCCGCACGTTCATGAAGTGGGGCGACGACATCCCCGCCAAGTTCGACCTGTCCTCGCTGCGGGTGCTGGGCAGTGTGGGTGAGCCGATCAACCCCGAAGCGTGGATGTGGTACCGCGAGCACATCGGCGCGAACCGCTGCCCGATCGTGGACACCTGGTGGCAGACCGAGACCGGCGCGATGATGATCAGCCCATTGCCCGGCGCCACCACCACCAAACCCGGCTCCGCCCAGCGCGCCCTGCCCGGCATCGCCGCCACCGTCGTGGACGACGAGGCCAACGAGGTCCCCGACGGCTCCGGCGGCTACCTGGTACTCACCGAGCCCTGGCCCTCGATGCTGCGCACCATCTGGGGCGACGACCAGCGCTACATCGACACCTACTGGTCCCGCTTCCCCGGCCGCTACTTCGCCGGTGACGGCGCCAAGAAGGACGACGACGGCGACATCTGGCTGCTGGGCCGAGTCGACGACGTCATGCTGGTCTCCGGCCACAACATCTCCACCACCGAGGTCGAGTCCGCACTCGTCTCGCACCCCAAGGTCGCCGAGTCCGCCGTCGTCGGCGCCGCCGACGCCACCACCGGCCAGGCCATCGTTGCGTTCGTCATCCTGCGCGGCACCGCCACCGACTCCGACACCCTCGTCGCCGAGCTGCGCGACCACGTCGGCAAAACCCTCGGCCCCATCGCCAAGCCCAAGCGCATCCTCATCGTCAGCGAACTCCCCAAAACCCGCTCCGGCAAGATCATGCGCCGACTCCTCCGCGACGTCGCGGAGAACAGGGAACTCGGCGACGTCACCACCCTCACCGACTCCTCGGTGATGGACCTGATCCAGACCAACCTGCCGGGCGCGAGCAGCGAGGACTGACCGAGCGGGAGCCACCGATGGCTCGAAGAGGGGCTTCCGGCGTCATGCCGGGAGCCCCTTTTGCCCTTAATGTGTAGAACACCGGATGCCCCGGCGCACGAGCCGATAGGCTGGTCCCCGCGTCAGTGACACGACAGTGACGCGACAGTACAAAAGGTGCGCCGGGAAGTCTGGTCGGCAACGGAGTCAGTCACGTCCAGTGGACGACCAACCGACCGGAGGCCTTCCACTCGTGACCGAGCGACCCGCACCCGAGCGCCCCGCGACCGGGCGGCCCGTATCCGAGCGACCCGCGACCGGGCGGTCCTTCCTCGGACGGCTGTCCCTCCCCGAGCGGACCTTCGTCGCCGACGCACTGCGCACCGAGACCGTCGGCGGCCTCCTGTTGCTCTTGGCCGCGGTCGCCGCGCTGATCTGGGCCAACACCCCCGCGCACGAGACCTACGAGACGGTCAGGGAGTTCCACTTCGGCCCGTCCTCCCTCGGGCTGGACCTGTCGGTGCAGCACTGGGCGGCCGACGGCCTGCTCGCCGTCTTCTTCTTCGTCGCCGGGATCGAGCTCAAGCGCGAGCTGGTCGCCGGCGAGCTGCGGACGCCGTCCGCGGCGGCGCTCCCGGTCATCGCCGCCCTGTGCGGCATGGCCGTGCCCGCCCTCGTCTACCTGGTGGTCAACACCGTCGGCGGCGGCGCGCTGGACGGCTGGGCGGTCCCGACCGCCACCGACATCGCGTTCGCGCTGGCCGTCCTCGCGGTCATCGGCACGTCGCTGCCGTCCGCGCTGCGCGCCTTCCTGCTGACGCTCGCCGTCGTCGACGACCTCTTCGCGATCCTGATCATCGCGGTCTTCTTCACCTCGTCGATCAACTTCGTGGCCCTCGGCTGCGCGGCGCTCGGACTGCTGCTGTTCTGGCTGCTGCTCCGCGCGGAAGTGCGCGGTTGGTACATCTATCTGCCGCTGGCCCTGGCCATCTGGGGGCTGATGTACAACAGCGGCGTGCACGCCACGATCGCGGGCGTCGCCATGGGGCTGATGCTGCGCTGCTCCCGCCGGGACGGCGAAACGCACTCCCCCGGCGAGCACGTCGAGCACCTCGTACGCCCCGTCTCCGCCGGCCTGGCGGTACCGCTGTTCGCGCTGTTCTCGGCGGGCGTCGCCGTCTCGGGCAGCGCTTTCGCCGACGTCTTCTCGCAGCCCGAGACGCTCGGCGTCGTCCTCGGCCTGGTCGCGGGCAAGACCGTCGGTGTGTTCGGGGGCACCTGGCTCGCGGCCCGGTTCACCCGTGCGGAGCTCAATCCGGACCTCAGATGGCCGGACGTGCTCGCCGTCGCCTCGCTGGCCGGGATCGGCTTCACCGTGTCGCTGCTGATCGGCGAACTCGCCTTCGACGAGGACCCCGCGCTGGCCGACGAGGTCAAGGCCGCCGTCCTGATCGGCTCCCTGATCGCGGCCGTCATCGCGGGCGTCCTGCTCCGGCTCCGCAACAACAAGTACCGGGCGATGTGCGACGAGGAGGAGCGCGACGAGGACGGGGACGGCATCCCGGACATCTACGAGCAGGACAAGCCGGAATACCACCTGCGGATGGCGGAGATCCTGGAGCGGAGGGCCGTCGAACACCGCAGGCTCGCCGAACTGGCCCGGGTCGAAGGCGCGGGCGACGGGGACTGAGGCATGATCTGTGGGTAACAGTCCCTACCACCAGGTAGCCGGGCATGACGGATACCGACGGAGGATGCGATGAGCGCAGTGGAGCAGACCGAGGGCGCGAGCCGCAGTCTCGGGCAGCTGTTCGCCTCCGCCACGGCGGAGATGTCCGCCCTGGTGCACGACGAGATCGCCCTCGCCAAGGCAGAGCTGCGGGAGGACGTCAAGAAGGTCGGCCTTGGGAGCGGCGCGATCGCGGGGGCCGCGGTCCTGGCGTTCTTCGCGCTGCCGATGTTCAGCATGGCGGCGGCGTACGGCATCCACGCCCTCGGGCTGGGCCTGGCGTGGTCGTTCCTGATCGTCGGCGGCGCGTACGTGGTGATCGCCCTCATCCTCGGGGTGTTCGCGCGCGCGAAGTTCAAGAAGGTCAAGAAGCCGGAGCGCAGCATCGCCTCGGCCAAGCAGACGGCAGCCGTACTCCAGAGCGTCAAGCCGCATCCGCGCCCCCTGGAGTCCGGTGGCACGGAGGACCTCAAGGTGTGACACGCTCAGCTCCATGACGGTCGCTGCTCATTCCTCGGTCGCACGGCTCGAGGGGCCCTGGACGCACCGGGATGTCGCCGCGAACGGCGCGCGATTCCACATCGCCGAGGCCGGCGACGGCCCGCTGGTGCTGCTGCTGCACGGCTTCCCGCAGTTCTGGTGGAGTTGGCGGCACCAGCTGACGGCGCTCGCCGACGCGGGGTTCCGCGCGGTCGCGATGGACCTGCGCGGGGTCGGCGGCAGTGACCGCACGCCGCGCGGCTACGACCCCGCCAACCTCGCGCTGGACGTGACCGGGGTGATCCGCTCGCTCGGTGAGCCGGACGCCGCCCTGGTCGGCCACGACATCGGCGGCTACCTGGCCTGGACCGCGGCGGTGATGCGGCCGAAGCTGGTGCGCCGGCTGGCGGTCTGCTCGATGCCGCACCCCCGGCGCTGGCGCACGGCGATGCTCACCGACATGAAGCAGAGCGCGGCCGGCTCCTATATCTGGGGTTTCCAGCGGCCGTGGCTGCCGGAGCGGCAGCTGGTCGCGGACGAGTCCGCGATGGTCGGACGGCTGATCCGGGACTGGTCGGGGCCGCTGCTACCGGACGAGGAGACGGTCGACGTCTACCGGCGGGCGATGCAGATCCCCTCCACGGCGCACTGCGCCGTGGAGCCGTACCGCTGGATGGTCCGCTCGATGGCCCGCCCCGACGGCATCCAGTTCAACCGGCGCATGAAGCGTCCGGTGCGGGTCCCGACGCTGCACCTGCACGGCTCGCTGGACTCCGCCGTGCGCATCCACAGCGCGGCGGGCAGCGGTGAGTACGTGGAGGCGCCGTACCGCTGGCGGCTCTTCGACGGACTGGGGCACTTCCCGCACGAGGAGGACCCCGTCGCGTTCTCGACCGAGCTGATCAACTGGCTGAAGGACCCCGAGCCGGACCGGTAGCAGGGGTCGCCCGGTGGTCGGACGGTCCGTCAGCGCGATGGACACTCCGGTACGACTGTCTGACGATCAGCCAAATGCCGGACGCATAGGCCAATTGGCAGAGCGCCGCACGATTACCGACCTTGAGGCGCGGGCACGTAGCTCCGTATGGGTTGGACGCACGACTACCGTGATGTAGAACGCAACCGCCGCACCTTCGTCGCAGCTGTCAACCGCGCGACGCCTGCGGCCGTACTCCCCGAGGGGGAGCACCAGATCGGTATCCCGCGCATTCTGCAGCGGCGCGCCCGCTGGGTGGGCGCGCGCCTGCGGCATCCCCGCAGCGACTAAGGGCTGTCCCGTAATCCCTGGTGGATCAGCGCGCGGCGTCAGGTGCGGTGCGTCGCAAGGCGGAGGGTCGTCCTCGTACCGGGCGTACTCGGACGACTCCGACAACTGGGGGCACCCCCAGCGGTAGCTGGGGGAGAAGTGCCGTGCCGGGCGTCGCGAACCGGTGAACCTTTCCGGCCAGAGCACTAGAGGGCGCAGCCCTGGCTGTCGACCTGGCGGTCGGCCGTGCGGCCGGCGGTGATGTCGTCACGGATCTCGTCCGCGGTCAGCGCGTAGCCGGTGTCCGCGTCGTCGAGGGACTTGGCGAAGATGACGCCTGCCACCCTGCCGTCCGGGGTGAGCAGCGGCCCACCGGAGTTGCCCTGGCGCACCTTCGTGAACAGCGAGTACACGTCGCGGTGCACGGTGCCCCGGTGGTAGATGTCCGGACCGTTCGCCTGGATGCGCCCGCGCACCCGGGCGGCCCGGACGTCGAAGCCGCCGTTCTCCGGGAAGCCCGCCACGATCGCGTCGTCGCGGCTGTGCGCGTCGCCCGTCGTGAAGTTCAGCGCGGGCGCGTCGAGCGCGGGCACCTCCAGGACGGCGATGTCGCGCTGCCAGTCGTAGAGGACGACGCGGGCATCGTAGAGCCGGCCCTCGCCGCCGATCTGCACGGTGGGCTCGCTGACCCCGCCGACGACGTGGGCGTTGGTCATCACCCGGTCCTTGGCGAAGACGAAGCCGGTGCCCTCCAGCACCTTGCCGCAGCTGGGCGCGGTGCCGACGACCTTCACGATGCTCCGGCGGGCCTGGTTGACGACCGCGCTGCTCGCGAGCCTGGGGTCCGGCTCGGGCACCGAGGTGATCGGTTCGCTGCCGAAGGGGCTGAAGACCTGCGGGAGGCCGTTCTGCGCGAGCGTGGAGCTGAAGTCGGTGAACCAGTTGTCCGCCTGCTGCGGGATGACGCGGGAGACGCCGAGCAGCACCTTCGAGGAGCGCACCTCGCGCCCTATCGTCGGCAGGGCCGTGGTGGCGAGCGCGGAGCCGATCAGCCAGGCGACGAGGAGCATCGCGGCGACGTTGACGAGCACGCCGCCGCCCGCGTCCAGCGCGCGGGCCGGGGACCACGTGATGCGGGTGCGCAGTTTGTTGCCCAGATGGGTGGTGCACGCCTGGCCGACCGAGGCGCAGACGATCACCACGACGACGGCGATCACCACGGCCACGGACCCGGGCGAGGAGTCGTCGGTGACCTTGTCCCAGATCATGGGGAGCAGGTAGACGGCTGCCAGACCGCCGCCCAGGAAACCGATCACCGACATGACGCCGACGACGAATCCCTGGCGGTACCCGACCACGGCGAACCACACGGCGGCGAGCAACAGCAACAAGTCCAGCACGTTCATCTAGGTTGACCTCGCGAGGACGGTCCAGCTCGACCGGGGCAACGGCCGGGACTCCCGGGGCTGCCCCCCGGGAAGACACAGCACGAGCACACGGTCTCATGCCGTTCTATGCGAGCGGCACCGTCCTGCCCCGGTCCCAGGGCTCCTCCCAGCCCGCGAAGTGCAGAATCCTGTCGATCAGACCGGCTGTGAACCCCCAGACCACCGCGCCCTCGACCAGGAACGCCGGGCCGCGGAAGCCGCTGGGATGCGTCATCGTCGCCCGGTTCGCGGGGTCGGCGAGATCAGCGACGGGGACCCGGAAGACCCGGGCGGTCTCGGCCTGGTCGACGGCGCCGACCGGGCTGGGAGTGCGCCACCAGCCGAGCACCGGCGTGACGACGAATTCACTGACCGGGATGTACAACCGCGGCAGCACACCGAAGATCTGCACCCCGGACGGGTCGAGACCGGTCTCCTCCTCCGCCTCGCGCAGGGCCGCGCGCAGCGGGCCGTCGCCCTCGGGATCGCCGTCCTCGGGGTCGAGGGCGCCGCCGGGGAACGACGGCTGGCCCGCGTGCGACCTCAGCGAGCTCGCCCGCTCCATCAGCAGCAGGTCGCGACCGTGCTCGCCCTCGCCGAAGAGGATCAGCACGGCCGACTGCCGGCCCCGGCCGGACGGGGGCGGCAGAAACCGGCTGAGCTGCTCGGGGAGCACGTCTCCCGCGGCACGGGCCACCGGCTGCAGCCACTGGGGCAGCCCTTGGATCGACACGGCCGCCTCGCCGCCCCGCGTCGTCGTCATGCGCTCCCCTGCGTCGTGTCGGTGGCGGCGGCCGGGGCGCCCAGGGGCGGCGCCGGTTCGCCCGGGTAGTCGGCCGGCGGCCGCAGACGCTGCCCGGGGGCACCGCCCAGCTCGTACTTCAGCAGCTTCTTCGCCTTCTCCGGATCCGTCTCACCCTCGCCGTACGACGGGCAGAGCGGGGCGATCGGGCAGGCGCCGCAGGCGGGTCTGCGGGAGTGGCAGGTACGGCGGCCGTGGAAGACCACCCGGTGCGACAGCATCGTCCACTCGCTCTTCGGGAAGAGCTCGCCGACCTCCTGCTCGACCTTCTCCGGGTCCTCGGACGCGGTCCAGCCGAAGCGGCGCGACAGCCGGCCGAAGTGGGTGTCGACGGTGATGCCGGGGACCCCGAACGCGTTCCCCAGGACGACGTTCGCCGTCTTGCGGCCCACTCCCGGCAGCGTGACCAGGTCCTGCAGCCGGCCCGGCACCTCGCCGTCGTACCGGTCGCGCAGCGCCGCCGACAGTCCCAGCAGCGACTTCGCCTTGGCGCGGAAGAACCCGGTGGGCCGGATCAGCTCCTCCAGCCGCTCCGGCTCGGCCGCCGCCATGTCCTCGGGCGTCGGATAGGCGACGAAGAGCGCGGGGGTCGTCTGGTTCACCCGCAGGTCGGTGGTCTGGGCGGACAGGACCGTCGCGACGAGCAGCTGGAACGGGTTCTCGAAGTCGAGTTCGGGGTGGGCGTAGGGGTAGAGCTCGGCGAGCTCGCGGTTGATCCGCCGCGCCCGGCGGACCAGTGCGATTCTCGATTCCGGCTTTTTGGCGGGCTTGAGCGAAGCTTGTTCGCTCACAGCGGAATCAGGGGTTCGGGTCACTCGCTTGGCCGTCACACCCTGCCGTTTATTCTGCGAACTCGGCGTATCAGACACCCGGCCAGCCTAAGCCTCGGCACCGACATCCGGCCGTGGCCACCAGGAACCGACCCCCAATCGGACCCCCGGGGCACGTGCTCGGCGATACATAAGACAGACTTGTGATTGATCGCACTGTTTTGCCAGCGGGCATCACGGGGGATCATCCGGCGATGTCGACAAGGAGAGAGCTCGTGGACGACGTTCTGCGGCGCGCGGCGCTTTTTGCGGCGCTCGATGATGAGCAGGCCGCTGAACTGCGCGCCTCGATGACCGAGGTCACGCTCGCGCGTGGCGACGCGCTGTTCCACGAGGGAGACCCCGGGGACCGGCTCTACGTCGTCACCGAGGGCAAGGTGAAGCTGCACCGCACCTCCCCCGACGGCCGCGAGAACATGCTCGCCGTCATCGGCCCCGGCGAGCTGATCGGCGAGCTGTCGCTCTTCGATCCCGGCCCCCGGACCGCCACGGCCACGGCGCTGACGGAGCTCAAGCTCCTCGCCCTGGGCCACGGCGACCTGCAGCCCTGGCTGAACGCCCGGCCCGAGGTCGCGACCGCGCTGCTGCGCGCTGTCGCGCGTCGGCTGCGGCGCACCAACGACGTCATGTCCGACCTGGTCTTCTCGGACGTGCCCGGCCGTGTCGCGAAGGCGCTCCTCGACCTGTCGCGCCGCTTCGGCGTGCAGTCCGAAGAGGGCATCCACGTGGTGCACGACCTCACGCAGGAGGAGCTGGCCCAGCTCGTCGGCGCCTCGCGCGAGACCGTCAACAAGGCGCTCGCCGACTTCGCCGGCCGCGGCTGGCTCCGTCTGGAGGCGCGTGCGGTGATCCTGCTCGACGTCGAGCGGCTCGCCAAGCGCAGCCGCTGACGGACCCGGTCCCTCCGCCGTCCCACCGCATACCGAAGGCCCCGCCCCTCACGGGGGGCGGGGCCTTCGGTACGTCCTGAGGGCGCCTGGAGCGCCCTCTGCCGGGCCCATGGCCCGCGGAGGCGCCCATTCCGCCTGTCAGCCCCCCGGGGTCACCAGACGGGCCTCGTAGGCGAAGACAGCCGCCTGAGTGCGGTCCCGGAGTCCGAGCTTGACCAGGACCCGGCTGACGTGGGTCTTGACCGTGGACTCGGCGACGACGAGGTGCGAGGCGATCTCGGCGTTCGACCGGCCCTGGGCGACCAGGACGAGGACCTCCGTCTCGCGGTCGGTGAGATCGCCGACGCGGTCCTGGGCCGGCGGCCTGGGCGTACCGAGCCGGGAGAACTCGGCGATCAACCGCTTGGTGACGGCCGGGGCGAGCAGCGCCTCGCCGGCGGCCACGATCCGTACGGCGTCCCCCAGCTGCCGCGCCGAGGCGTCCTTGAGCAGGAAGCCACTGGCTCCGGCGCGCAGCGCCTGGTAGACGTACTCGTCCAGATCGAAGGTGGTCAGGACGAGGACCTTGGCGTCCGCGTCGGCGGCGACGATCTCGCGGGTCGCCTCCAGGCCGTTGACCTCGGGCATCCGGATGTCCATCAGGACGACGTCGGGGCGGAGCGCGGCCACCTGGGCGATGGCCTCCCTGCCGTCCACCGCCTCGCCCACGACCTCGATGTCGGGCTGCGCGTTGAGCAGGACGGAGAAGCCTTCCCGGACCATCATCTGGTCGTCGACGATCAGCACCCGGATCGTCATGCGGGTTCCCCGGTGGACTTGACCAGCGGCCACGGCTTCCGCTGCGGCTCCTGTTTCGGTCCCGGCTGGGGTTCGGGCGGTTCCGGCTTCCGGTTCGCCGGTTCCGGTTTCGGGTCCGCGGCCACCGGGATGAAGACCGTCACCTCGTAGCCGCCTTCGGCGGTGGGCTCCGCCGTCATCTCGCCGCCCAGCATCGACACCCTTTCCCGCATGCCCAGCACCCCATGGCCCGCTCCGTGGGACGGCCGGACCTCCCCGGTGGCCGGGCCGTTGACGACCCGCAGGCCGAGGCCGCCGAGGACATAGCCGATCTCGACGCGGGTGGCGGCGCCCGGAGCGTGCCGCAGCGCGTTGCTGAGCCCCTCCTGGACGATCCGGTACGCGGAGAGCTCCACGCCCTGCGGCAGCGTCCGGACGGCGCCCGTCACCACCTTGTCGACGTCCGCGCCCGTGTCCCTGACGTTCGCCAGGAGCGAGTCGAGGTTGGCGAGGGTGGGCTGCGGCGCCTCGGGGGCGCTGTCGGCGAAGGCGTCGGGATCGTCGGCCCGTACGACGCCCAGGACGCGGCGCAGCTCCGTGAGGGCGGCCACCGCGTTCTCCCGGATGATCGCGAAGCTGCGGGTCAGTTCGGCCGGCGGGTCGTCGACGCGGTAGGGCGCCGCCTCCGCCTGGATCGCGATGACGGACATGTGGTGCGCGACGACGTCGTGCAGCTCGCGGGCGATCGTCGTGCGCTCCTCCAGGACGGTCCGGCGCGAGCGCTCGACCTCGGTGACCGCCACCTGCTCGTCGACCTTCGCCTGCGTCTCGCGCCAGCCCTTGGCCAGCACCACGACGAGCAGCACGAAGAACGACGCGAGCGCCATGGCGAAGGAGTCCGAGGCCCGCTCGGGTGTCGTGAACGCGAACACGGCGCCCAGGAGCACCGTCAGCAGCCACATCTCCGCGGCCACCCGCGGCCGGGTGCGCTTCGCGACGACCGCCATCACCACCAGGTGGGAGACGAATCCGGTGGCCGACCACGGCCACTGCGAGAACTCACCGGCCGCTGCACCGGAGAGGAAGGCGGCGCCGAACGACAGCCACCAGCCGCCGATCGGCCGGAAGAGCACGGTCACGAGCGGAATCCCGGTGAGGAGGGCGGTGGCCAGTGCCGCCCCGCCCCCGTCGCTCTCGTGCAGGTAGCCCACCAGCATGAGGAAGCAGGCGAAGGCCGCCAGGCGGGCGTGCGGCAGCCAGCGCGCGGACTCGCGGAGCCGCTCGGGGAGTCGGCGCACGATCGGGCCGCCGATGGAGCGCGGCGGCATCGGCCGGAAGGCGAAGGCGTCGGTGACCAGGTCGTCACGCAGCCCCTTCAGCGCGCTCCGGGCTATACGGAGCTCGGTCCGCAGCGTGGTCTGGTCGGTGTCGGTCACGTTCACACACTAGGCAGCCGCCGCGGGCGCGTCGTCCACACCGCAGCCGATCTCCGGGCGTCCGTCTCAAGGACTACACGGGTCCGCCGGAGGGCCGCCGAGGCGGCCCCGGCACCGCCGGCTACCAGGCGAGTTGCGCGATCTCCTCGACGACGACGGCGCACGCGGCGGCGGCCGGGTCGATCAGCGGGAAGTGTCCGACGCCGTCCAACACCGCCTCGACGACCTCCTCGCCCGCCAGTGCCGCGGCGTCCGCGAAAGCCCTCGCGACCTGCGGCGGAACCACGTTGTCAGTGGTGCCCTGCACGATGGTTGTAGCGATACCGGTGGGCAGCAGCACGGCGGGATCGGCGTGGGGCAGCCGCGCCGTGACGTGCTCGGGTCCGCCGAGGAACTGCACGACGGCGTCGGAGCACACCCGCAGCCGGATCGCGGACGCGAAGTCCGCGACCGGCGCGAGGGCGACGACTCCGCGCAACGGGGGAGGCGAGGGGCGATGCCAGGGGGAATCGGATGGAAGGACGTTGCGGGCGGCGGCCCACAGCGCCAGGTGGCCGCCCGCGCTGTGCCCGGTGAGGACGACGCGCCGGGGGTCCACGGTGTCCGCGCCCAGCGTCCGCACCGCGAGCGCGGGCAGGGCGTCCACGGCGGCGGCGACGTCGTCGAGGGTGTCCGGCCAGCGGCCCGCGGGAGGGGTGTCCTCGCGTGGGTGGGCGCTGCCGTCGCCGCCGGCCGGCGGTTCCTCGCCGCCGCGCCGGTACTCCACCGACGCCACGGCGAAGCCGCGGCCGGCGAGGTGGGCGGCGAACGGCGAGATGTGCTCGCGGTCGTAGCGGGCGCGCCAGGCACCGCCGTGCAGGACGATGACGAGCGGCGCGGGCCGCACCGGAATCCCGGGTGCCGACCGCGGCCGGTAGAAGTCGGCGATCTGGTCGGGAAGTTCGCCGTAGGCCGCGGTCGCGTCCGGGGGGACGGCCGGGTGCGCGAAGGCCGACGCCTCCTCCGCCTCCGCACGCTGAGCGGCGGCCTCCGCCCGGCGGAGGCCGGCCGGGGACGGCGCGCGGGGGGTGGCGTGCTCGGGCGTGGAGGCGGGCATCGGTTATCGGTTCCCTTCACCGGTTTCGTGGCCGGACGGTGCGCCGGCTTCGCCGTCGGCTCCCCCGGTCTCCGCGCCGGGCTTCGCTCCGGCTTCCTCGTCAACCTCGCGGAGCACGTCGGCGAGGACCCGGGCGGCCTGCTCCGCGTCGGCGAACCGCGTGTAGAGCGGGGTGAAGCCGAAGCGCAGGACGTCGGGGCGCCGGTAGTCGCCCACGACGCCGCGGGCGGTCAACCGGCGCATGACCTCGCCCGCGTCGTCGCAGCGCAGCGCGACCTGGCTGCCGCGCTGTTCGTGCGCGGCGGGCGTGACGGACGAGACCCGGCCGGACGGCACGTACCGCTCGACGCATGCGAGGAAGAAGTCCGTCAGCTCCAGGCTCTTGGCCCGTACGTCCGCGATGGCGACACCGTCCCAGACGTCGAGCGCAGCGTCGAGGGCGAGCAGCGACAGGATGTCCGGGGTGCCGACGCGGCCGCGGACGGAGCCTTCCGCGGGGCTGTAGTCGGAGCTCATGCCGAAGGGGTCGGCGTGCGAGTTCCAGCCCGGCAGCGGCGAGTCGAAGCGCGGCTGCAGATCGCGCCGTACGTACAGATACGCGGGCGCGCCGGGGCCGCCGTTGAGGTACTTGTACGAGCAGCCGACGGCGAGGTCCACCCCGTGCGCGTCGAGGTCGACCGGCAGCGCGCCCGCGCTGTGGCACAGGTCCCAGACGACCAGGGCGCCCGCCGCGTGGGCGGCGGCCGTCGTACCGGGCAGGTCGTGCAGCCGCCCGGTCCGGTAGTCGACGTGGTTGACGAGGACGACGGCGGTGCGGTCGCCCATGGCGTCCGCCATGGCCCCGGCTTCGACGGCCCGGACGGTACGGCCGGTCATCCTCGCCGCCGACTCGGCGAGGTAGCCGTCGGTCGGGAAGGTCGCGGCGTCCACGAGGATCTCGGTGCGGTCCTCCCCCGCCATCCGGACCGCGGCCACGACCGCTTTGAAGACGTTGACGCTGGTGGAGTCGCCGGCGACGACCTGGCCGGGAGCCGCGCCTATCAGCGCGCCTATGCGGTCCCCGATCCGCTCGGGCGCCGTCCACCAGCCGCTCTCGTCCCAGGAGCGGATGCGCAGACTGCCCCATTCGCGCTCGATCACGTCGCGCAGCCGCGGCGCGACCGTGGTCGGGAGGGCGCCCAGGGAGTTGCCGTCCAGGTAGACGGTCTCGTCGAGGGTGAACCGGTCCCGGATCTTCGCGAGCCCGTCGGCGGCGTCGAGCCGCCCGGCCCTCTCCCGCAGCTCGGCCCTCTCCCGCAGCGCGTCGTCAGACATGGCTGCGCGCCGTCCAAAGCTCGGGGAAGACGTTCTTGGCGGCACGTTTCTCCAGCCACGCCACGCCCGCGGAGCCGCCGGTGCCCGTCTTGGCGCCCATCGCGCGCCGGGTCGCCACCAGGTGGTCGTTGCGCCAGCGCCAGACCAGCTCGGCGACCTCGGTCAGCGCCTCGCCCAGCCGCAGCAGGTCGGCGTCACCGGCAGCGGATTCGCCAGTGGTCCCGGAGGCGGAGTAGATCCGCTGCCAGGCCCGCTCGACGGCCGGGTCGGGCTCGTAGCGCAGCGAGAGGTCGCGTTCGAGGAGCTTGGCGGGGATGTCGTGGCCGCGCCGCTGCAGCAGGCCGAGCACCTCGTCGTAGAGGCTCGGCTCGTGCAGGGCCTTCTCCAGCTCGGCGTACACCCGCGGCGAGCCGCGGTGCGGGACGAGCATGGACGCCGACTTGTCGCCGAGCAGGAACTCCAGCCGCCGGTACATCGCCGACTGGAATCCGGAGCCCTCCCCCAGAGCGCTGCGGTAGGAGTTGAACTGACCGGGGGTGAGGTGCGCGAGCGGCTTCCAGGAGGCGTTGAGCGACTCGAGCTCGTAGGTGCTGCGCTTGAGGGCCGCCATGGCCGTCGGGATGTCGTCCTCGCGGAGCGCCTGCCCCGCGGTGTGCCACTCGTGAACGAGGACGGTGAACCACAGCTCCATGACCTGGGTGGCGACCAGGAAGACCATCTCGCCGGGATCGTCGGAGAGGGTGTGCTGAAGATGGGTGAGGACATCCGCCTGAACGTAGTCCTCGTAAGGGGTGGTGCCCTGGAAGTCGAGGTTCGGGGTCTCCGGACCCTCGGCTGGTGTTTCGGACATATCCGTTCCCTTCAGGATCTCGGCCCGGGGTCGCCGGGCCACGCCGAGATCATCTGTCGAGGGCGGTGATTCGGCAAGGGCTCAGGTGACGGACGGGCCGCTGATGTAGTGCCCCTGACGGTCGTACGGCCAGGCGTTCGGTTTGCAGCCGTTGAGGCCCTTGATCTGCTGCATCATCGCGGGCGCGAGCTTGCCGGGACCGGGGCAGCCCTCATGGCCGTGGCCGAGGCTGTGGCCGACCTCATGGTTGATGATCAGGGCACGGTAGTCGGATATGGGGCCGGTGAACGTCGGCGAGCCCAGGATCCACCGCCGCAGGTTCACCACGACGCCGCCGGGGACCTCGCAGTTCAGCTCGTTCCCGGTGTCCATGTGGATGGCCGCCAGGCAGAGCGAGTCCGCGGTGTCCGGGGTCGCTATCCGGATGACGAGGTCCGCGGTGCCGGACGACACCTGGCGGAAGCCGTGCTTGCCGTCGCGGGTCCAGCTGCGGGGGTCCGCGAGGATCTTCGCCACCTCGTCCACCGCCTGGTCGGCGGAGATCTGGATGCCGTCCTCCACCTGGACCCGGTAGGTGAGGATGGTGCCCTTGCCGACCGTGGAGCCGCTGCCCTTGCCCTTGCCCGCCTTGAAGGTTCCGGGCCCCGACTTCGGCACGGAGGCCTGCTTGTCCGTGCCCTTCGTCGAGCTGGGCGACGCGGGTGTCGTGGGGGTCTTGGACCCCGTGCTCGGCGACACGTCCTCGGACACGGCGGGCGCCGGGGAGGACGAGCCGGGCGGCGAGGCCGTGGCGGAAGCGTCCACCGCGTCGTGGGAACCGCCGCTCCACCACGCGGCGGCACCGCCGACCAGCACGGCCAGTGCGGTGAAGGTCAGCAGCAGCCGCACGCGCCGCTGGGCACGGCGCCGCCGCCGCGCGGCCTCGCTCCGACGTCCCCGTGGACTGGGACCGCGCTGTCGGTCACCGCCGGCCACCGGTGGGTGATGGGTCAAAGCTCCCCCTGAAGGCGCCACCGGAGTGGCTGCCTCCCGGCCGCCGACTGCTCCCACGGTGCTCACAGACAATGACGCTCACAATCACACATGGGTTCGGTCCAACGCCAAACCGCATGAATTTTTGTCTGTCTCTGCGCTGTTTCGGGGGCAATCGACGACCGGCGGTAGAGGCGGGATCTGCCCAACACGTCGGTGACGCGGGCGAGTTCCGTCGTGAGACCCGTCGCGAGTCGCCGCGCGCGTTCTGCCGGCTGAGCGGCTCGACTCAGCGGCTCAACTCAACGGATCAGCTCGGCGGATCAACTCGGCGGATCAACTCGGCGGATCAACTCGGCGGATCAGCTGAGTGTGTCGGCCGCGGTGGGCGAGCTGTCGCGGAGGAAGGACGAGCAGCGCTCGTACTCCTCCTGCTCGCCGATCGCCTGCGCGGCGCGGGCGAGGGCGTGCAGCGCGCGCAGGAAACCGCGGTTCGGCTCGTGCTCGAACGGCACCGGGCCGTGGCCCTTCCAGCCGGCCCGGCGCAGCGCGTCCAGGCCCCGGTGGTAACCCGTGCGGGCGTAGGCGTAGGACTCGACGACCCGGCCCCCTTCGAAGGCGTCGTCGGCGAGCCGGGCCCAGACCAGAGAGGACGCGGGGTACTTGGCGGCCACCTCTGAAGGGGCGGTGCCGGAGGCGAGCAGCTCGCGCGGCTCCGGGTCGTCGGGCAGATGGGTCGGGGGCGGGCCCCCGAGGAGGTCTTTGTGAATGGCCATGGTTTCCAGTCTGCCCTGTCCCGGACGGCAAGAGGCCCCCCGGGCCGGAACGGCGGGCTCGGGGGGCCTCTACGGAGCGGCGCGGCGGCTCACTGCGAAGCGCCGCTGCTCACCACCGGTTACTTGATCTTGTTGCCCGCGGACCGCAGGTTCTCGGCGGCCACGACGACGCGCGCGGCCATACCGGCCTCGGCGGACTTGCCCCAGACGCGGGGGTCGTAGACCTTCTTGTTGCCGACCTCGCCGTCGACCTTCAGGACACCGTCGTAGTTGCGGAGCATGTGGTCGGCGACCGGGCGGGTGAAGGCGTACTGCAGGTCGGTGTCGATGTTCATCTTGACGACGCCGTTCTCCAAGGCCTCGTTGATCTCCTCGATCGTCGAGCCGGAACCGCCGTGGAAGACGAAGTCGAAGGCGTTGGCCTTGCCGTGCTTCTCGGCGACCGCCACCTGGAGCTCCTTGAGGATCTCCGGGCGAAGGACGACGTTGCCCGGCTTGTAGACGCCGTGCACGTTTCCGAAGGACGCGGCCAGCAGGTAGCGGCCCTTCTCACCCAGGCCGAGGGCCTCGACGGTGCGGAACGCGTCGTCCGGGGTGGTGTAGAGGGAGTCGTTGATCTCGTGCGAGACACCGTCCTCCTCGCCACCGGTCGGGGTGATCTCCACCTCGAGGATGATGTTGGCCTTGACGGCCTCGGCGAGCAGCTCCTGCGCGATGGCGAGGTTGTCGTTGAGGTTCTCCGCCGAGCCGTCCCACATGTGCGACTGGAAGAGCGGCAGGCGGCCCGCGGCGACGCGGTCCCGCGAGATCTTCAGCAGCGGGCGGACATACGCGTCCAGCTTGTCCTTCGGGCAGTGGTCGGTGTGCAGCGCGACCGTGACCGGGTACTTCTCGGCGACGATGTGTGCGAACTCCGCCAGCGCGACCGCGCCGGTGACCATGTCCTTGCTGTACTGGCCGCCCAGGAACTCCGCGCCACCGGTGGAGATCTGGATGATGCCGTCGCTCTCCGCCTCGGCCAGCCCGCGCAGCGCGGCATGCAGCGTCTGCGACGAGGTCACGTTGATGGCCGGGTAGGCGAACTTGCCTGCCTTCGCCCGGTCGAGCATCTCGTTGTAGACCTCGGGGGTTGCGATGGGCATTTGTCCGCTCCTCGTGATGTGCGGGTCCTGAAACTGCGGTCCGACGCCGTTGTCGGCACCATCCTCCCAGAGACCCGCTCGAACACCACCTCGGTGCGCACCTCGCATGCGAAGACCCCCTGGAGGTTCCACGTGGAACCTCCAGGGGGCCGGAAAAACCGCAGGTCAAGCCCGTCTGGCCGGGAGCGGCTGGGAGCCACCGGGAGCTGCGGAGCTCAGCCGAGGTCGAGATCGGCCAGCGAGTAGGCGGCCAGATACGGCAGTCCCGCCGCCTCGATCGCCGGCGCGGCGCCGCGCTCCACGATGACGGCGACGGCGACGACCTCGCCGCCGGCCTCGCGCACCGCTTCGACGGCGGTCAGCGGGGAGCCGCCGGTGGTCGAGGTGTCCTCGACGACCAGGACGCGGCGGCCCTTGACCTCGGTGCCCTCGATCCGGCGCTGCATACCGTGCGCCTTGGTCGCCTTGCGGACGACGAAGGCGTCGAGTCGGCGGCCGCGCGCGGCCGCCGCGTGCAGCATCGAGCCCGCCACGGGGTCGGCGCCGAGCGTCAGGCCGCCGACGGCGTCGAAGTCGAGGTCCTTGGTCAGGTCGAGCATCACCTGGCCGGTCAGCGGCGCCGCCTCGCCGTCCAGGGTGATCCGGCGGAGGTCGACGTAGAAGTCGGCCTCCAGCCCGGAGGAGAGGGTCACCTTGCCGTGGACCACGGCCTTGTCCTTGATCTGCTGCAGCAGGGCTTCGCGCACGTCACTCATGGCGTCGAGATTAGCCGCCGCCACGGGCTCGGGCGGAATCCGAGCCGGTCGACCGACCGGTCAGCCCAGCCGCTCCCAGGACCAGACCGTCGTGATCTCCAGCGGATCGATCGGGGTGACGAGGCGCGGCAGCGTGTTGAGACCGTTCGGCGGCCCGGACTGCGGTTCGACGCACACGGCCTCGGGCTGCTCGTCGTAGACCACGACCCACTCGGTCGGACTGGTCACCCGCACCCGCAGCTCTCCCGGCCAGGTCAGCGCCACGTCCACGCCGTCCGGCATGCCGAAGCAGTCGTCCCACGGCGCGGGCTTCGGCTCGACGCGCTTGCCCGTCGGCAGGTGGTCGTCACCGCGCTCCTCCTGCCACGCGGGGCTGAACTCCACCTCGACGTCGCGGCCGCCCTGTCCGAGGTTGCGCAGGAACCAGGGGTGCCAGCCGGCCTGGGCCGGGAAGGAGTCGTCGGACGCCTCCACCGACAGGGTCATCCGCAGCTCGTTCTCACCCAGTTCGAGCGTCTGCGTGACGCGGCCGCGGTACGGCCAGGGGTCCGCCAGGTCGAAGTAGTAGGACGCCGCCACGTCCGTACCGCCCCGCGCCTCGCGCCACGCGGTGTGGCGACCGGTGCCGTGGATCGCGTGCGGGGCCGCGTCCACCGGCAGTTGGTGGACGACTCCGCCGTTGCGGAACCGGCCGTTCTCGGTCCTGCCGCACCACGGCACCATGATGAACGCGCCGTACCGGTCGCCCTGGCGCAGCAGTTCGGTCCCGCCGACCGTCAGCGAGGCGATCCGGCAGCCGTCCTGCGGCACCACGGTCAGTTCGGCGTCGCCCGCCGTCAGTTTCTTCCCAGTCGTCACCCTGTGAGCGTAGGGCCTGCCCCGCGATCGCGGGCGCCCCGCCCCCGCCCGCTACCGGCGGCGCCGCAGGACCCGGCCCACGACGACGGCGGAGGCCACCAGAACCGCGGCGGCGGGCGCCGCCCAGCGCAGGGTCGCGGTGGTGGAGGTGGTCGCGGCGGAGGGCGCGGGGGCGTAACGGCCGCGCGGCGGTGCGTGGTCGACCTCCTCCGCGCTGCGGCCGATCATGGTGCGGCGGGCGTGCGCCGCCTCGGCCGGAGGTTCGAGGTCGTCGAGCTCCGCGGCGGTCTCCGGGACCTCCACGTCGACCTCCACGTCCTCGTCGGTCAGCTCCACCTCGACCAGCGCGATCTCCTCGGCCGCCTCCGACTCCCCGCCCTCGTCGGCGCCGTCGAGGCCGTCGACGACATCGGGTTCCTCGGGCAGTGCCGGGAGTCCGGCCGTCAGTTCCGCGGTGAAGCGGTCGAGGAGCCGGCGGGCCGCGGACTCACGGGCGCCGTCATCGAACGTGGCGAGCCGCCCCTCGGCCGTCGTGCTGCCGTTGAAGGAGAACATCGTGCCGGGAACGGCCTGGTCGGCCTCCTCGACGAGCACGCCGAGAGTGAACTTCACGGTGCCGGTGCCACGGGCCTCGACGCCCTCGCCCTCGACGGAGAAGCCGCCCTCGCGCTCGGTGACGCGGAGCGAGCCGCGGTAAGTGATCGTCGAACCGCCGACGCGCACCCGCAGCCGGCCGGTGAGAACGTCGCCGCCGGGGTCGGCCTGCCAGCCGGGCAGGCTCGCCACGACGCGCGCCGGGTCGGCGAGTGCCTGCCGAATGGTTTCCGCCAGGACCGGAACGAACACCTCATGCTCCATGCGGGGAGCCTACCGACCCTCGGCCGCACTGGGCACCGTGTCGCACCTCCCGGCATGGTCACCGGGCCGCGCCGGGTCCCGGACCGCACCGCGGTTCCGGGCACGGAAGCGGAACCTTCCGGGCCCCGGAGGCAGATCTCCCGTGCCCCGGAGGCAGAACCGCCGACGCGGCCGGACGCGAGGCGGTCACGCCGGTCATCCGCCCACCCGCGGTCGCATCAGCGTGGAGGGCGGGAGCCCGTCCTCGCGGGAGACCCTGGCCGCCTCCCCCAGTGACCACAGGATCGCCGGCGACAGCGAACGCAGCGGTGGCGCGTCCGACGAGAGGCGCAGCTCGGGGCCCGCGCGCGAGGCCAGCACGAAGCCCCAGTCGGTGGGGCCGGCGTCGGCCCGGCCGGACCAGCGGTCGGGTCCCGACGGGGGCCCGCAGTCCCGGCCGCCGGTCAGGTACGGCACGGTGCGCAGCCCCGTGGCCCGCACCGTCGCGTCGATCGTCCAGTAGGCGTGCGGGGACGCGCTCGGGGAGCCCGCGTGGACGGCGAGCCGCCCGTCCCGGGCCAGCGCGCGGCCGGCCAGACCGTAGAACTCCTCGGAGTAGAGCTTCGCGCTGCGCGAGATCCCCGGGTCGGGCAGATCGGCGAGGATCACGTCGTACGGCCCCGGGCGGTCGGCCCGCAGCCAGTCGAAGGCGTCGGCGGTGACGGTGCGGACCCGCGGGTCCGCGTAGGCGTGCCGGTTGAGCGCGACGAGGTCGGTGTCGGTGCGGGCGAGCCGGACCAGCTCGCCGTCCAGGTCGACGACGGTCACCGACGTGACGTCCGGGTACCGGAGCACCTCGCGCAGCGCGAGGCCGTCGCCGCCGCCGAGGATGAGGACGCGGGAGTGCCGGCCGGCCATCGCCGGGTGCACCAGCGCCTCGTGGTAGCGGTACTCGTCGGCTCCGCAGACCCGTAGGCGCCCGTCGAAGAAGAGCTGGACGGGGGCGCCCGAGCCGCCGGTGAGGACGATCTCCTGCACGTCGGTCTGCTCGGCGACGCGCACGTCACCGCCGTACACCGCGCGCCGCGCGGCCTGTTCGAACGGTCCTGCCGCCAGAGCGGCGGCGCCGAGCACCGCCAGCACGCCGAGGTTGGCGACGAGCAGCTGGTTGCGGGCGCGCGGGGTCAGGTCGCCGCGGAACAGCCACAGCACCATCGCGGCGCCCCCGACCGCGTTCACCGCGCCGGTGACCAGCGCGCCGGTGAGCTGCCCGAACGTCGGCAACAGCAGGAAAGGGAAGGCGAGTCCGCCGAACAGCGCGCCGACGTAGTCCGCGGCGAACAGGTCGGCGACGGCGCCGCCGGCATCCTGCCGACGGATCCGCTGGATGAGCGTCATGAGCAGCGGGATCTCGGCGCCGATCAGCACACCGATGACGAACGCGCAGACGATCACCGCCGGACGCGCCATCCCGAACCATGCGAAGCACGCGTACAGCGCCATCACCGAGAGGCCGCCCACCAGCGCGAGAGCCGCCTCCACCGCCGCGAAGCCGACGGCCGCGACGCACCGTATGTGCTTCGCGAGCACGGAGCCGACGCCCATGGCGAAGACCATCACCGACAGGATGACGGAGGCCTGGGTGACGGAGTCACCGACGAGATACGAGGCCAGGGCGACGAGTTCGAGTTCGTAGACGAGCCCGCAGGCGGCGCAGACGAAGACGGCGGCGAGGACCAGCGCACGGGCCGGGCCGACCGGTACGGGGAGCCGCACGGCGGACTGGCGACTTGTCTGGTCGATCATGAATGAACGCTATGTCAGGGTTGCGGTCGCAATTGTCACCCACAGGGGTGCATTTCACGGCACTTGATGCCTCGTGGGGGCGCCTCGCGTACCACCAGGGCTCGTAACGGCGCGCTCCGAGCGTGACCGCCGAAGCGCACTCCGTTCCGTGGGACGCGGACTGGCGCGCGCCGGCCGCTCGCCGCCCCGCTCCCCGCGCCCCCGCCGCCCGGCTACGGAAGGGCACTGATGCGCGACCTTGTCGCCACCAACCGCCCTTCCTGCGGATACGCGTGCCAGGTGCGCCACCGGACGCTGCCCTCGCCGCACTGGACGAGCATCGCGGTGAAAGCGTGCGGATCTCCGGGAAACGTTCCCGCGAGGCCGTGCGGATGGTCCGCGACGAGTGCGAGCAGTTCCTGAGCCCGGCCCGCGAAGGAGCCACGCGACAACGTCTCGACCCGTGCGGCGAATTCGTAGTCCCAGGTGCCGATCCGTTTGGCGACACCGAAAGGGAGTGGAGTCTGACTTCCCGGGATGCAGGCGACGGTTTCCGAACAACCGCCGTCCTCGGAGTCGATGAGTACCTGGTGGGAGGCGCCGAGCAGACGCATCTGCACCTGTACCGGGGGCTGGTCCGCGCCGCTGAGCCGGAGGTCGAGCAGGGCGAGCGCGGGTAGCGCTTCCTTGCCCAAACACCAGGCCAGGTCTCCGGCACGGGTATCGGTGTAAGCGGTATGGAGAGTGGTGAGCATGGGTCGGCTCCGCAAGCACGCAGTGGATGGTGGGCCGACTCGCACCAGCGGGGTTCTGGCGGGAACATACGTCGGCTCGTGCCCACGTGGGGTCCGGTAGATACGGAATCATGAAACGCGGGGTGCCCCCAGCGTTTTACCCAACTACGGGCGCTTTACATCCCCAAGAGCGCGTAACGGTTCAGGTGTTCACCACAACAGCGCCCGACGGGTGACGGTTCCGCCGGGCGCATATGCGAATGGCCAGGGGCCACACGCAATTCCGATCAGCTGCTTCCGCAGCCCCCGCCACCCCCGCAGGACGAGCCCCCGCCGCAGGAATGCCCGCCGCCGCAGGAGTGGTGGCCGCCCCCGCCGTCGTGACCACCTCCGCCGTGGTGACCGCCCCCGCCGTGGTGGCCGCCGTCGCCCGAGTCCCCGGACGCCCACCAGCTGGTGCTGCCGCCGGCCGCCGCGTTCACCCGACTCCGGCCGCGCCCCCGGGCCTTGCGCCGGTTCACCGATTGCTGCCGGGCGCTCACGCCCAGCGCCACGGCGATGATGACGACCAGTGTGAGACCAACGAGGAATGCACTCATCTTCCCCGCCCCCCGTCTTCGTGAGCTGTGAACTTCTTCGTGCGACGGTGATGCCCCAGCCGAATCCCCCCGAAAGCAGAGTTGAGGAAGTCCAGAGGTTCGGACCCTATTACCGTGAACTCAGCGCGCCCGGACCAGTTGATCCACCGCGGCGCGCACCGATTCCTCGCGCTTGCAGAAGGAAAATCGAACAAGCCACGAAGGAGCGTCCTGCCCCTGGTAGAAAGCCGACGTCGGAATCGCGACGACGCCCGCCCGGTCCGGCAGTTCCCGGCAGAACGCCACCCCGTCCGCATAACCCCAGGGCCGTACGTCCGCCTGGAGGAAGTACCCGGCCTCCGCGCGGTACGGGCGCAACCCGGCCTGCTTCAGGCCGTCGCTCAGCAGGTCGCGGTTGGCGCGCAGGGTGTCGCGCAGCTCCGCCGCCCACTCCTCGACGGAGCCGAGCATCCGGGCCAGCGCCTCCTGGTACGGAGTGCCGGAGGCGTAGGTGAGGAACTGCTTGACGGATCCGACCGCGGCGACGAGCGGGGCCGGACCGCAGATCCAGCCGACCTTCCAGCCGGTGACGTTGAAGGTCTTGCCCGCCGAGGAGATGACCAGCGTCCGCTCCCGCATGCCGGGCAGCGCCGCGATCGTCCGGTGCGGGGTCCCGTCGTAGACGAGGTGCTCGTACACCTCGTCGGTCACCACGGTGAGCGAGTGCTCCCGGCAGACGTCCGCGATCTCGTCCAGCTCCGCGGCCGTGAACACCTTGCCCACCGGATTGTGCGGGGTGTTGAGCACCAGGACCCGGGTCCTGGGCGTCACGGCGGCGCGCAGCGCGTCGGCGTTCATGACGAAGCCGTCGCCGTCGGCCTCCAGCGGGACGCGCCGACCAGGGTGGCGCCGCTGAGCCGGGCAGCGGCGGGATAGGCGTCGTAGCAGGGATCGAAGGCCAGGATCTCGTCACCGGGGTCGCAGAGCGCGAGCAGCGCCGCCGCGATGGCCTCGGTGGCACCGGTGGTGACCAGCACCTCGCCGTCCGGCCGGTAGTCGAGCCCGTAGCGCCGCAACTGGTGTTCGGCGACGGCGGTGCGCAGCGCCGGGAAGCCGGTGGCGGGCGGGTACTGGTTGCTGCCCGCGAGCACGGCCTCCGCCACGTCCTTGAGCAGCGTCGAGGGGCTGTCCAGCTCCGGCACTCCCTGTCCCAGGTTGACGGCCCCGGTCCTCCTGGCCAGCTCCGTCATCTCGGTGAAGATCGACGTTCCGACGCCCCGCGCCCGCGCGGCCGGACTCCACTCACCCATGCGTTCCCCACTTCCCTGAGCCCACGCGAGCCCATGCGAGCCCGCGACAGAAGGCTCACGATAGGCGGCGGTGGACGGTCCGCAGGGGGACTACTAGACGCGTTCGGGCTGGAACCCGCCGATGACGATGTCGTGCGCGACATCGCTGAGCAGCCGGCGCTTGGCGCGGGCGTGGCGGCGCATCGCGTGGAACGCCTCGTCCACCGTGGTGCCCCAGCGGGCGGCCAGCACGCCCTTGGCCTGTTCGATCGCGATCCTGCTGTGCAGGGCGGTGTGCAGCTGGGTGGTGAGCGCCGCGTGCCGGCGCAGCGTCTGCTGGTGCAGGATGCCGATCGTGGCGGCGTCCGCCAGCGCCTGTGCCAGCCGGACGTCGGCGCCGCTCAGCGGCGCCGCGCCGGTGCGCAGCAGGAGCAGCGAGCCGATCACCTCGCGGCGCAGCCGCATCGGCAGCGCGCAGACCACGCCGAACCCGGCCCGGCGCGCCTGGCCCGCGAAGGCCGGCCACTGCGGCGTGGAGCGGGCGACGTCGAACGGCCCGACCGGCGCCCCGGTGCGGTAGCAGTCCAGCGCCGGGCCCTCGCGCTGGTTCAGCGCCAGCAGGTCGGAGACCTCGGCCCGGTTGTCGGAGGTGGCGGCCGGCTGGAGGTTGGCGCCGGGCAGCGCGAGCATGATCGCGGCGGCCGACACCTCCAGCAGCTCCACGCACCGAATGGACAGCTGATGGAGGAAGTCGATGATGTCGAAGTCGTCGATCAGCGTGTCCGCCAGCTCGACGAAGACGTCGGCCAGTCGTTGTTCCCGGTCCATGCCCGCCTTCCTCCCTGCCGCCGCATGTGGTCCCGGGGTCGCGCGCTGCACGGCCTCGCCCCGGTCGGTCCTGGTCCGGTCCCCGTCCGTCACGGCGCCTCCGGATCACGGGGCAGGTACAGACGGTTGCTGATGATGTCGCGGGCCACGTCGAGGATGGGCCGCCCCTCGGCGTACGCGTAGGCGCGTAACCGCACCAGTGCCTCCGGCAGCGGCACGTCCAGCCGGACGCTGCTGATCCCGGCCGCCTGGTGCACCTCCGCGCGGTGCAGGTCCCCCGAACCCGGTCAGAAACCCGGTTCCGAAACCACGGGTCCCGTTGTCGCCGGCGCTCTCCCTGCCGGCCGGGTGCCCGGTCCCCGTCCCGGTGGCGAGGACGGCGGGGCCCGTCTCGCGCGGCCCCAGCGCCAGCAGGTAGACGGCCATCGCGTCGGCGATGGTCAGCGCGTCCGCGACGGCCTGCTCGCCCAGCGGCCCCGGCCGGTGCCGGTGGCCGGTCATCGCGCCGAAGCAGATCGCCCCGAGCCGCAGCGGGAAGGCGAAGACCGCCAGCACCCCCGAGTCGACCGCGGCGGGGACGAAGGCGGGCCAGCGCTCCCCGAACGCACGCTCCAGATTGGACTCCAGGTTCAGCGAGCCGTCCCTTGCCGCCTCCACGCTGGGTCCTTCGCCGAGCGTGAACTGCAGATCGTCCAGCCGTGCGCTCTCCGCGTCGCTGAACCACAGCAGCTCCGTGCCCTCCGAGGCCACCGAGATCGCGATGCCGTCCACGTCGAGCACCTGCGCGCAGACCCTGGCCCAGTCCCGCGGTGGTCCCTGACCGCCACTCAGGACCAGGACCCGGATCAGTTCAGTGACCTTGGTATCCACCATCTCGCGCTTCCCCTGACAGGCTGACGCTGCGGTGTCCGCGCCCAACGGTGTTCTGCCGAAGCCCTCTTGCGACACCGTTCGATTCCAGGATGCTCCCGCCCCCCGGGCCGGGCAAGGGTCTCCGCCGAGCGGGTGATTGCTACTCCGCGTACGCCCGGCAGCACGTTGCGAGCAGGATGATCGGCACATAAGCACGCATAGTCGTACCGTCATACCCGCCGCTCCGAGCGGAGCCGGGCGGACCCGACGGCGCCCCGACCGGGCCGAAAGGAGCGGTACGGTGCACACGGCCGAGCCGGTCCCGTCCAGCCCCCGAACCACCGGGTCGCACGCCGAGCGCGACCCGGTGCCCGGTCGCGCGCCCGCCCGGCACGGCTCCCTGCGCCGGGCCGCCCCCGCGCTGATCCTCTTCGCCGCCGGCCGGCTGGTCGGCGGCGTGCTGGTGACGGCGTGGGCGCTGCGGGTCGGGCTGCACCCGCGCAGCCTCTTCGGGCAGAGCTGGGACGCGCGCTGGTACGAGCGGATCGCCGAATGGGGCTACGGAACGTTCTTCCCGTCCACCGGCACACCGGGCATGAGCTACAGCGACCTGGCGTTCTTCCCGCTCTACCCGGCGCTGATCAGGGCCGGCGACGCCGTCCTGCCCTTCGGCCGGATCAACACGGCGCTGCTCATCGCCTGGAGCGCCGCCGCCCTGGCCGTGTGGGGGATCTACGCGATCGGCGAGCACCTGCACGGCCGCCGGGCCGGGATCGCCCTGGTGCTGCTGTGGGGGCTGCTGCCGCACTCCGTCGTGCTGACGATGGCGTACACCGAATCGCTGCTGACCGCCTGCGCCGCCTGGGCGCTCTACGCGCTGCTCACCCGGCGGTGGCTCCTCTCGGGTGTGCCGGCGCTGCTCGCCGGGCTGGCCCGCCCGAACGGCATCGCGGTGGCCGCGGCCGTCGCCGTCACCGTCGCCGCCGACGCCTGGGCTCGCCGCCGGGCCGGGCTGCCGCAGGACCGCGCGGCCTGGGCGGCCGCGCTGGTCGCGCCGCTGGGCTGGTGCGGATACGTCGGCTGGGTGGGGCTGCAGACGGGCCGACCGCTCGGGTACTTCGACGTGCAGGGCCGCTGGGGCTCGCGGTTCGACTTCGGCCGCAGCTCCCTGGAGTACACCAGGCACCTGATCCTCGGCAGCGACCGGCTCATGAGCTACGTGGTCGTCGCGATCATCGCGGCCGCGCTGCTGCTGCTCGCCCTGACGCTGCTGGACCGTGTCCCGCTGCCGCTGGCGGTCTACTCGGTCGTACTCGTGATCATCGCGTTGGGCGGCTCGCACTTCTTCGGATCCAAGCCGCGCTTCCTGCTGCCGGCCTTCCCGCTGCTGATCCCGGCCGCCCTGGCACTGGCGAAAGCCCGGCCGCGCACCGCCGCCGTAGCGGTGGCCGCGCTGGCCGGGCTCTCGTTCTTCTACGGGACGTACCTGCTGACGGTCGTCTCCGCGCCGGTCTGATCCCCGCGGGGGACCGAGGCGTCAGGCGTTGTCGCCGTCGGTGCCTTCGTCGCCCTTGGGGCCGCCGTCGGCGTCCACGTCCTTCTCCAGTCCGAGGGTCTCCACGACCCACTTGTCGAACTCGATCGAGGCGCGTACCCAGCTGACCGTGCTGGAGACGAAGTGCTCCAGGTTGACGCCCAGGCCGATCAGCATCTGCGCCTCGCCGATGAGGCGGACGGAGCCGTCGTCGTGCGTGTGCGTGTAGACCTTCGGCCACAGGGTGCGGCGGTTCCAGTCGTCGATGACCTCGTGCAGCTGCGGCTTGTCATCGACGGTGTACGGCCGGTCGTAGAAGGTCCGGACCGCGAAGATCTGCTGGTCCTCCTCGCCACGGAACATGAAGTACGCGCGGAATTCCTCCCACGGCGCCGCGAGGTCACCCTCGTCGTCGACGACGAACTTCAGCTCCATCTGTTCGAGCAGCTGCTTGACCAGGTCCTGGTCGGGGATGACCGCGCCGGCAGCGGGGCCGTTCTGCTCGGGGTCCGGCTGGCCCCCGAAATTCGGAATCGAGGACGGATCGATGCTCACCGTGGAGTTCCCTTCGTACGGATTCCTTCCATCCTCCCCCATGCGCCGAGGGGTCTGGCAACCCCCGGCGGATCCACGCCGGGGGTTGCGGAGTCAGACCGCCTTGGACAGGGACGGCGCCGGGCCCACGATCAGGCCCTCGCCCACCCGGTCGACCCGGACGGTGTCGCCGTCGGCGACCTCGCCCGAAAGGATCGCGCGGGCCAGCGGGTCGCCGATCGCGGTCTGCACGAGGCGGCGCAGCGGCCGCGCGCCGTAGGCGGGGTCGTTGCCCTCCTCGGCGAGCCAGTCCAGGGCCGTGTCGGTGACGTCCAGGACCAGCCGGCGCTCGCGCAGGCGCTCGGCGAGCCGGTCGGTCTGCAGCCGGGCGATGTGCCGCAGCTCGCCCTTGGACAGCGCGCTGAAGACCACGATGTCGTCGAGCCGGTTCAGGAACTCCGGCTTGAAGGACATCCGTACGGTCTCCAGGACGCTCTCCTTCTTCTCGGCGTCCCCCAGCACCGGATCGACCAGGTACTGGCTGCCGAGGTTCGACGTCAGGATCAGGATCGCGTTGCGGAAGTCGACGGTACGGCCCTGGCCGTCCGTGAGCCGTCCGTCGTCGAGCACCTGCAGCAGCACGTCGAAGACGTCGTGGTGCGCCTTCTCGACCTCGTCCAGCAGCACCACGCTGTACGGGCGCCGCCGGACGGCCTCGGTGAGCTGGCCGCCCTCCTCGTAGCCGACGTAGCCGGGTGGGGCGCCGACGAGGCGGGCGACGGAGTGCTTCTCGCCGTACTCGCTCATGTCGATGCGGACCATGGCGCGCTCGTCGTCGAAGAGGAAGTCGGCGAGCGCCTTGGCCAGCTCGGTCTTGCCGACGCCGGTGGGGCCGAGGAAGAGGAACGATCCGGTGGGCCGGTCGGGGTCGGCGATGCCGGAGCGCGAGCGGCGCACGGCGTCGGAGACGGAGCGGACGGCCTCGGTCTGGCCGATGAGCCGGCGGCCCAGCTCGTCCTCCATCCGCAGCAGCTTCTGGGTCTCGCCCTCCAGCAGCCGGCCGGCCGGGATGCCGGTCCAGGCGCCGACGACGTCGGCGATGTCGTCGGGGCCGACCTCGTCCTTGACCATGGTGTCCTTGGCGGCGGCCGCCTCGGCCTCGGTGGCCTCGGCCAGCTCGGCCTCCAGCCGCGGCTTCTCGCCGTAGAGCAGCTTGGACGCGGCCTCGAAGTCACCGTCCCGCTGGGCGCGCTCGATGTCGGTGTTCACCTCGTCCAGGCTCTCCTTGATGGCGCCGACGCGGTTGAGGCCCTCCTTCTCCTTCTCCCAGCGAGCGGTCAGGCCGCGCAGCTCCTCCTCCTTGTCGGCGAGGTCCTTGCGCAGCTTCTCCAGCCGCTGGACGGAGGCGGGGTCGGTCTCGTTCTTGAGCGCCATCTCCTCCATGCGCAGCCGGTCGACGGAGCGCTGCAGCTCGTCGATGGCCACGGGCGAGGAGTCGATCTCCATCCGGAGCCGGGACGCGGCCTCGTCGACCAGGTCGATGGCCTTGTCCGGCAGGAACCGGGAGGTGATGTACCGGTTGGACAGGGTGGCGGCGGCCACCAGCGCCGAGTCCGCGATCTGCACCTTGTGGTGCGCCTCGTACCGGCCCTTGAGGCCGCGCAGGATCGCGATGGTGTCCTCGACAGACGGCTCGGCCACCAGCACCTGCTGGAAGCGGCGCTCCAGCGCGGGGTCCTTCTCGATGCGCTCGCGGTACTCGTCGAGCGTGGTGGCGCCGACCATCCGCAGCTCACCGCGGGCCAGCATCGGCTTGAGCATGTTGCCCGCGTCCATGGCCGAGTCGCCGCCGGCGCCCGCGCCGACGACCGTGTGCAGCTCGTCGATGAAGGTGATGACCCGGCCGTCGCTCTCCTTGATCTCGGAGAGCACCGCCTTGAGCCGTTCCTCGAACTCGCCGCGGTACTTGGCGCCCGCGACCATCGCGCCGAGGTCGAGCGAGACCAGCCGCTTGTTGCGCAGCGACTCGGGCACGTCGCCCTTGACGATGCGCTGGGCGAGGCCCTCGACGACGGCGGTCTTGCCCACGCCCGGCTCGCCGATCAGCACCGGGTTGTTCTTGGTGCGGCGGGACAGCACCTGGACCACCCGGCGGATCTCCTGGTCCCGGCCGATGACCGGGTCGAGCTTGCCCTCGCGGGCGGCGGCGGTGAAGTCGGTGCCGTACTTCTCGAGCGCCTTGTAGGTGCCCTCGGGATCCTGGCTGGTCACGCGTTGTCCTCCCCGGGCGGACTCGAAGGCGTCCAGCAGCTTCTTGGCCGTGACGCCCCGCTGCGAGAGCAGTTCGCTGGAGCGGCCGCCCTTGACGGCGATGCCGATGAGCAGGTGCTCGGTCGAGATGTAGTCGTCCCCGAGGTCCTTCGCGCGCTGCGACGCGTCCGCGACGACGGCCAGCAGCTCGCGGTTGGCCTGCGGGGGCGCGACCGTGGCGCCCTGGACGACAGGGAGCGCGGCGACCACGCGATCGGCGTCCGCGCACAGCTCCCGGGCGTCGGCGCCGACCGCCGCCAGCAGGTCCACGATGTTCTCGTTGTCGGGCCCGCCCAGCAGGGCGCGCAGCAGATGTGCGGGGGTGAGGTCCGGGTTGCCCGCGGACACCGCGTCCGCGTTCGCGGTGTTCAGCGCTTCCCGGCTCTTGTTGGTCAGCTCCGCTTCCACGGCCACCTGAACCTCCTGTTCGATCGCTCATTCAAGTTGAGTCTAAGGCACTCAACCCCGGAAGGGTACCGTCCATTCCCATGGCCCGAGACCTACGCAACCCCGAATCCGCGTACCTGTCCTTCTGGCGCGAGTACCACCTGTGCACCCTCACGACACCACGGCCCGACGGCAGCCCGCACGTCGTCGCGGTCGGCGTGACCTACGACCCCGAGGCCGGTCTCGCCCGCGTCATCACCAACAAGGCGAGCCGCAAGGTCGCGAACATCCTGGCGGCGGGTCCCGGCGGGGCCCGGGTGGCGGCATGCCAGGTCGACAGGGGGCGCTGGGCCACCCTGGAGGGCATCGCGACCATCAGTACGGATCCCGAACGCGTCGCCGACGCCGTCCGCCGCTACGCCGAGCGCTACACGCGGACGCCCGCCTTCAACCCTGACCGCGTCGTCATCGAGATCGCGCTGACCCGCGCGATGGGCAGGGCCTGACCCCGTCGGCCCGACGGAGCCCGGCCCCGTCGGTCAGGAGAGGTGGTCGAGGGCTCCGGCCTTCGCGGCGCGGAGGAGTGCGCGGAGCGCGCGGGGGGTGGTGGTGACGACCGTGTGCGGGTCGTCGCTCTCGCGGAGATGGACGAGTCTCTCGGAGCCGTTCGCCACCTCGATGCATTCGCCCTGCTCACCGGTACTGAACGTGGACTTCTGCCATTCGAGGTGGGACATGTTGCTCCCCTTCACAGGTTGTACATCACGTGCTGGATCAAGCTGAGGGAGTCCCGTCCTTCGTGGGACTCCGGCGCCGCCTCCGGATCTACAGGAGGCAGGGCCAACTCCGCCAATCTCTCGAACATCCTGCCGTATTCGTCGACTTGGCCGCCATCCCCCACAAACGATGCGCTCTGCGGATGCTCGACATACACCGTGCTCAGCTCGGGTGTGGCGGCCTGAAATAGGAGGAAAGGACGGCCGAAAGCAGAGTACGGCCCGTGTTCGAACGGGAAGATCTGGAGGGTGACGTTCGGGAGCCGGGCGACCTCGATCAGCCGGAGCAGCTGCTTGCGCATGATCTGCACGCTGCCGACCTCGACCCGGAGCGCCGCCTCGTAGAGCACCGCGTGGTAAGCGGCCGGCCGCTCGCCGGTGAGCGCCTGCTGCCTGGCCATCCGGAACTGCACGTACCGCTCGCGCCGTTCGGTGTCCCGGCCGACGGCGGCGATCGCCTCACGGGCGTAGTCCTCCGTCTGCAGCATCCCCGGGATGAACAGCGGTTCGTGCACGCGTACGGCGGTCGACCGGGACTCCAGCTCCGCCAGATCGAGGGCGTCGCGTCCCATCACGTCGCAGTACTCGTCCCACCAGCCCTTCCCGCGCTCCTGGGCCATCTCCATGAGCCCGTCGAACAGCGGCCCCCTCGGGCATCCGTACTCGCGCAGCAGCAGGTACAAGCGGTTGCGGGACACGTCGATGCGGCCCGCCTCGATGTTGCTGATACGGGTGCGGTCCGCGTCGAGCAGGGCCCCGGCCTGGTCTCCCGACAGCCCGGCCCGGTTGCGCAGCTTGCGCAGTTCCGCGCCCAGTCGGCGCTGACGCTCGCTGGGAACACTCCTGGGTGGCATGTGGGACCTCCTTGGCCCGGAGTCTGCCGTGATCAAATCCCTTGGTCCACAGTGTTGTTCGCCCGTCACCCGGCCGAGTGGGAATATGCGGAAACGGTTGCAACTACAGAAGACCGTTCCCTAGCGTCATGGGAAGCCACCCACCCGCTGGAAGCGTCAGCACACCGGGCTCGACGGATCTGGCCCCGGCCATGCCACCGCGAGACAGCGCCCCCACGGAAGCGCGAACCCATGCCGAATGGAACCGACTTCTCGCTCGTCTTCCCACCCGACCCCGTATGGGTCCGCTCCGCCCGCGAGGGCGTACGGACGCTGCTCGCCGCCTCGGACACCTCGTCGCTCGCGGAGATCGCGCTGCTGCTGACATCCGAAGTGGTCACCAACGCCGTCAACGCCTGCCGTCGCTCCGGCACGCAGAACCGGCTCACCCTCTTCGCCGAGTGCTCGATGCCCGGCGCGCTGCGGGTGCTGGTCACCGATGATGCGCCGGGGATGCCGGAACCGCGCTCCCGGCCCGCGGGCGACGAAGAACCGCGGGCGCGGGCTGCCGCTGCTCAACGCCTGCGCGACGGCGTGGGGGGTGTGCGCGCACGGGTCGGGGCCCGGGAAGGGGGTGTGGTTCGAACTGGACGAGGGCTAGGCCGTGTTGCGAAAAGTCCCGCCTGGCCCTACAACACCCTTTAGGCGGCGGCTTCGCCGTCCGCCACGACCTTCGTCAGGAAGACGTCCAGGTTCCGGACCGTCCTGGCGATCTGCTCCTCCAGGGTGAGGGTCTCCTCGAACCGCTGGGCCAGCGCGGACTTCTTCTTCCCGCGCACGTAGAGCGAACAGGCCAGGTCGGCGCAGATGTACGTGCCGATGGTGTTGCCGTTGCGGCCCTCGGGGCCGGCCTTCGGGGCGACGAGGAGGTCCACGCCGCCGCTCGCGTGGCTGGTGACGCAGACCGAGCAGAGGCTGGTGCGCAGCATGTTGCGACGGGCGCCGCCCGCGCTGCGCAGGGTGATCCCCGTGAGCCCGCCCTCGTGGACCGCCACCAGGTAGCCGCGGTCCGGGGCTCCGGGGTCGCGCCAGCCCAGGAAGTCGAGGTCTGCCCACGGCAGGTCGGCGAAGTCCCGGGGCAGGTTGAGGCGACGTGCTTCTCCCTTGGAACAGTTCACGAAGGAGGCACGGATCTGCTGTTCGACGAGCGGTTCCATGAGGACCGACGCTAACAGCCGGGTCCGGACGTGTCGTCCGGATATTCGCCCCTGGCCCCGGCCGGCCCGACAGGGACCCGCACCGGATCCGTCAGGGACCTGAACCGGATCGGCGGACTACTCATCCCGCCGCCGTGGGCGGGGGCGGGGGCGGTGCGGCATCAGTTGCCGGGCGGGAGCCCCGTCCGCTCCGACGATGGGGAGCGGATGGGGGCTCGACTCGGGAAAGCGCAGCAGTTTCAGCTCCGGATCCGGCGGCTTCGCCGCCTCCGGCCGTTCGCCGGGGTCTCCGTCGATGCTGCGGGCGTGCTCGTCCCAGCCGGCGCGGAACCAGCTGAGGTCACGCGCTTCGATCTCCGCCACGGCGAGGATTTGGACCCCGTCCACGCCGGCGCTCTGGATCTTCTCCCCCAGTTCGACGAGCAGTCGGCCCAGCGCCAGGGACACCTCGTCCTGCGGATGCTCGGGTTCGTCCCCGGGCCGGCCCATTCCCCCACCTCTCACCCCGGTTCTCCCCCGAGAACCGTCGACTCAGGTCTCCCCTGGTTCAGCCACTGGAAGGAACTGCCGGGCTACCTTGACGAACATCTCCTGCAACGCGGCAGGCACCCCCATTCTGCGTGCAGCCTCCTCCGGGGAGAGCCTGGGCCACTGATCGGCGCCCGACTCGTCTCCCGGCCCGTCCCCCGGCGCGGCAGCCGTCCCGTACCCGGCGTCGCCCGGGACGGGATATATCGGCAGATCGGTCTCGGAGAGCTTCCCCGAGCGGATGAGCACGTCCCGCAGCGGCACCCGCAGCACCGCGGAGAGCCTGCGCATCGTGTCGAGGTCGGGCATGCTCTGCCGCTGGAGCAGCCTGCTGACCGCCGCCCGGTGCACTCCCGCGTCATCGGCGAGTTTGGACTTGCCGCCGCCGCGCGGACTGTCGATGTCGTAGCCGCGCGAGCGCATGATCTCTTCTATCCAGGCGGCGAATTCTTCCAGGCCGGAAGCCCGTGATTCGGTGCGGGCAGGCGCGTCTGCCTGGCGCACGCCGCCGGTCCGCGCAGTGGACCCCATGTCGGTGTTCTCCCCTCGATCGCACCGGCAGGTTATCGCGCGCACGCGCACGTTAGGTGTGCGAGGTCGCACGGTCTTGTGGCGGTCCACCGGACTTCATCGATCCCGAGTGGCCGGATCTCACGGTTCATTGGCCGAATGGGGAGGCAACCATGGTCATTCACTTGCGCGCGGGCTCGCAACAAGCAATCCTGCATCCACGTCCGCTATTTTCGAACTTGCGTTCGAGATCGTCGGGAAGGGTTACTTGTGAACAAGACCGCGTACGCCGATAAACCCCACCTCAGCCCCGGTTCTTCCCATAAGTGAGGAAGCTGCCGACTGGCGGCTGTCCGCCGCCTGTCTGAATCTTCCACCACAATCCGTATTCGCCCTACGACGCTCCGAAGCTACCGATGTGTTGCGCGCCTGCAATCAGTGCCCGATCCGGCAGGAGTGCGAAACCGTCGTCGACCCCGCGCACAGCTGGTTCGACGGCGTGAGCGGTGGCCGGTTGTGGCGTAACGGACGCGAGGTGCGGCAGCCCCGCACCACCGATGCGTACGCGATAACCGATCTTGAGGAGTCGTGGTGAGCGCCGACGTCTGGGTGGAGTCCCTGATCCGCCAATACCCCGCTCTGATCGAAGAGTTGGTGCCGAGCGCGCAGCGGCGTACCGGGCCGCGCGGCTCCGCCCCGTCGGGAGGCGGAACCGCTCCGATGAGGATCTTCATCTCCGACACCATCCGCGACATCGCGGACGGCGTCTGTGAGCTGGAGGAGGCCGTCCGCGAACGGCTCGGACTGCGGCCCGCACGATCGGTCTCCGTACCGGACCGGCTCCGGCGCATCGCCGGACTCCGCGACCGTATCGACCAGGACCCGGTCCTCTCCGCCCACGTGCTGGAGGAGGCGCGGCGGATGGCGCGGCGCTGTGCCCGGGCGCTCGGGGATCCGGAGCAGATCGTGCGGATCCCCGGCCGCTGCCCGTTCTGCGACTCGGTGTCGCTGCGCGCGTTTCCCGAGCGGGGCACGGTGCTGTGCGCGAACCCGGGGTGCCGCTGCCCGGACGACGCCTGCCCGTGCGGCGACACCCCGGCGTTCCGGCACGGCTGGAACGCCACCGACCTCCCGGTGGAGGCCGTCCGATGACGTCCCTGATCACCGCCGACCTCGCGTCGGCCGAAGTCTCCGTCAGCCAGGCGACCATCCGTAAGTGGGTCCAGCTCCGGTACCTCGTGCCGGCCGGCAAGCAAGGACGGGCACAGCTCTTCCGGCTGGAGGACGTCTTCGCTGCCGAGCGCCGGACGCGCAGGGCCGGCCGGACGCGCCCGGACAACGAGCCCGGCTGACCCCCCGGCCCTCCCCGAACACGACTGCCCCGCCGCGTCCCGTCCGCGGCGGGGCAGTCGTATGCCCGCCACGAACGAGCGTGCCGGAAAAGCGAGTTGCGGGATCCGCGAGGCTCGATCACACTTGGCGCAGCGGCAGAGTTGCGCCCGGGGAACCGGGTGGCGAACCTGCCGCTTTGTGTTGCCCGGACTCCGCCCCCCGGACTCCGGGCGACCGGCCGGCGGCGCGGTCCAGTTCTCCCCCTGGGTCGCAGCCGCGCCGCCGGCCCCTCCGGCCTTCGCTTCGGAACGGAGTATCCATGTGAGCACCATCGTGTTCCCCGACGTCGAACGGCTCGTCGTCGATCACCTCAAGAACCGTGCCGAGTTGGCCGGGGTCGTCGTCGACAACCGGCCGCCGGCCGGCTTCGACGGCACCCAGAAGGCCGTCCTCGTCTCCCGCACCGGTGGCGCGTGGGCCGACGACCTGCACCTGGACCGCCCGCTGGTCGACCTCGAGGTCTACGGCCCGGACAAGACGACGGCACACTCCGTCGCCCTGAGCGCACGGGCCGCGCTCCTCGAAGTGGTCGGCACCTCCTACGGCGGCGCTTTCGTGGCCGACCTCGCGGAGGCGGACGGCCCGCGCTGGCTGCCTGACTACAACCGGCCGAACGGCAACCGCTACCTGTCCACGGTGCGGCTTTCCATACGTCCCGCGTAGTCGCTTCCCACCGCACCACCCCCTGATCGGGCCCTGCCGGACGGCAGGGCCTTCGTCATATCCCAAGGAGTTCTGATGGCAGGCAACAACGGCGCCGAGATCCGCGTAGCGGGCACCGGCAGGATCCTCGTCGCCCCGCTCGGCACCGCCGGTCCGGTCGACACCGTCGCCGCCTGGGACGCCACGAAGTGGCGCGACCTCGGCTACACCACCACGGACGGCATCAAGTTCAACAAGAAGGACAAGCTCGACCCGGTGGAGACCTGGCAGTCGGTGAGCCCGGCGCGCTTCATCTACGCCGACCGCGACCTGACCGTGAAGTTCCAGCTGCTCCAGCTGAACAAGGACACGTTCCCGTTCTTCATGGGCGGTGACGCGGTGGTCGCCGGGACGCCGGCCGGGCAGTTCAAGTACGACCTGTCCACCACTCCGAAGCAGGACGAGCGCGCCCTGGGCATCGAGTTCACCGACGGGACGGCGGCCACGTACCGCTTCTACATCCCGCGCGGCCAGGTCACCGAGACCGAGGAACTCTCCATGACCCGAGCCGGCGCGGTCAAGCTCGGCGTCACCTTCACGGCGCTGGCGCTGGACGACGTCAAGCCGCTGGCCACGATCCTGATGAAGGACCCGGCCTACGTCTGATCCGTCTCCTAGGTCACGGGTGGCCCGGCACCGCACAGGCGGCGCCGGGCCGCCCGCGCCCGCCCCTCCCTACCTTCCCCACCTTCCGCGTCCTCCCGACTGGAGAGCACCATGGCCGGTTTCAACGTCAACGCCGCCCGCGCCCAGCGCCTCGAAGCCCTCGGCCGCGCCTGGACCTTCGAGCTCAACGGCGACACCTTCGAACTCCCCACCGAACTGAACCGCTCCACCGCCCGCAAGCTGCGCGACCTCGACGACAGCGACATCGACGGCCTGCTCCAGCTCCTGCTCGGCAGCGCTCAGTTCGACCGCTTCGACCAGCACGAGGTCACGATGCAGGACGTCGGCGCAATCCTGGAGGCGTACGGCCAGGAGACCGGGCTCGGCCTGGGGGAAGGCTCAGCCTCGGCGAGTTCATAGACGAACACGCCGAGGCCCTCGAGGCGGATCTCCTCCGCCATTACGGCCTCGACCTCCTCGACTGGCACCGCGGCCGGCTCTCCAGCCGCCGCCTTTCGGTGCTGGTCGCGCACCTCCCCCGCGACAGCGCCACCCTCCGCGAACTCCACGGCGAAGCCGCCGACTGGTCGGTGACGGACTACCTGCTGGCTGCCGCGGTCGACCATCTCGCCGAGTCCAACTGGATGTTCGCCACCGTCAACCGCGACGAGGACACGGATCCGCTGGAGTTCCCGAAGCCGGTCCCGCGCCCCGGCGGAGCACAGCCTGCGGTACCGGACGAGAGCGGACCCGAGAACCCGAGCCCGGCCGCCCTCGCCCGCTTCTTCGGCTGACTCACCGCACCCTTCCTCAACGGGGAAACCGCACATTGTCCACGGGGCCCTTGGCAGCCCACCGACGGAAACCCAGCGTGATGGCCCGATAGCTCCAGTACTCGCCGGAGTAGTACCAGAGGTTCGGCAGCAACCCCCCTCGCCGGGCGGACCGCTCCGACCATTCAGAGCCCGCATCGTCCGCGTCGGAGAAGCATTGCCAGAATGTATTCGTCGGTGAACCTTCGGCAATTTTCCTGATTGCTTCCTTCGTGCCGAGTGCAGCCATGCGAAATATCACGAGCTGCGCCTTCCGGTCGCCGGGGAATGTATTTCCCACAAAGGATACGGCAGATACCATGTCGCTACCCGCCCTCGAGTCGCCCCGGTCGAGGATTTCCTCTATTTTACTTGACGGGCGCCGCGGACCCAGCACATGCCCGCTATTTGGGAGGGTCGCCCACTCGGAAATCCACTGATCCACTTGTTCGAGGTGGACCACCGGGGTTCGTACAATGTCAGCAGCCGTGCCGCCGTAATATACGACTTCAAGTCCCGCGCCCGGCGTCAGCGCTTCCGAAATGGCTGCAGCACGTTTGACGAGATATCCGGTCGAATACTTCCCGTTAAAGAAACCCCCAGCAGGGGAGATGAATATGACACGCGCTCCCTCCATGCCGGGCGCAGATCGCCGGATCACTCTCCTGACGCGCTTCACATGATCCATGGCCAAATGCTAGCGCCCGATCGCCGACCATCAGGAGCCATCGGCAAAATTGGAGTCTGTTACAAATGACACGAAGTCTGCCAGAAGTAGATAGAGACCTCAAAGCTGCAGAAACAGGAATCAGCACGATAAAAAATTCGCTGGGCACGCTCACCACGTGGGTTGTCAACCTGGACGTGTCCAACAAGCAAACCGTCTCCGACCTTCAGGTCGTCAATTCGACGCTTGAATCCCTGAAGGAGAAGATCAAAAGCGTCCGCTACATGCTCGTCGGCGTCGTCCTCACTGGACAATTTCTCAAAGTCGACCCCAGTATCATAAAAGTCGACGAGAAGGGCCTCTCCGTTCTCGGCGCGGCGAGGCCATGGCCCAAATTCATCACCGATCGCGTAAAAGATCTCGAAAACAAGATGCGCTCCGAGAAAGAGAAGGTGATAGCAAAGGCAAAGGCTGCCGCAGAAAAGTACTCTTTGGGAGCCGAGGAAAGATTCGATAAGATCAGCGAGACCGTCACGACCCACGGAAACAGTATCGAAAAGCTGCAGACGGCTCTGAAGAACTCGGCCGAGTCTCTCAAGCGAGCACAGGATGACCCAAAAAACCGGCTCGCAGCAGGAACCGATAAGCAACGGAAGAATGCCGTCCGGGGCATTGATACGGCAAGCCCTACCGTACGAGGCGTCGCCGGCGACGTGAAATTGCTGCGTGGCGCTGTTGACGAGCTCATCAAATCATTGGGTAGCGTCTGACATGACATTGATAACGTCACTGAATAATTCGACCGCTTCGTTTCGCAGACTGGGTTCCGCCGCCGGGCAGCTCTCAGCCGCTCTACAGCGCATAAGGTCCGCTGCCGGTCAGGCCGGCACCGGGACCAACCAGGCCAAGGTCGCGGCCACGCAGGCCAATCCCGCCCTGCTCCGCATGAAGGACGGCGGCGACCGTCTCAGTACCTCCCTCGGAAAGTTGCGGACCTCCGCCACCCAGGGCGGTTCCGGGCTCAACCAGCTCAAAACCACACTCACCACCACCGACAGCTCCCTCGGGAAGGCCAAGGGCGGGGCGGACAAGCTCAAGGCCTCGCTGGACCGGCTGAAGACCGCCGCGGGCGGGTCGCACGCGGCGCTCAAGGATGTGCGGTCGCAGGCCGACGCCGTCGAGAAGTCGGTCGGCAAGGCCGGTAAGGGCGCCGACGGGACCGGGAAGGCCATGGGTGGGCTCGGGAAGGGGCTCAAGGGGGCGAGCCTCGCGCAGAAGGGGCTCAACCTGACCATGGCGGCGAGCCCGTTCGGGCTGGTCATGACGTTGCTGGCGCCGCTGATCACGCAGTTCATCAACATGGACAAGGTCACCGCCCTGCTCAAGAAGGGCATGGCGCTCGCCTGGAAGGGGATCAAGTCCGGCGCGTCGAGCGCCAAGGACTTCCTGGTGCCGCTGATCAAGGGCCTGGCGAACGCGTACACGTTCCTGCCGCGCTCGCTGATCAACATGCTGAACGGCATGATCGGCGCCCTCAACGGAATCAGCTTCACCGTTCCCGACTGGGTGCCGCACTACGGCGGCAAGCACTTCGGGGTGCACATCCCCCAGATTCCCCAGATCCCGCAGCTCGCCGACGGCGGTGTCGTCCAGCCACGCGCCGGCGGCCGGCTGGCGCTGCTCGGCGAGGCCGGGGAGGCCGAGGCCGTCATCCCACTCAGCAAGTTGGAGCGGGTGCTGGGGCAGGGATCGCCGGCCGGGGCGGCCGCGATGCACCGGCTCGCGCAGGCCGTGGAGCGGCTGGCCGAACGGCCCGTCGAAGTACGGGTCGACTCACAGACCATCGCCCGCGCGGTCCTCGTCGGACAGCGCCAGCTCGCACGGAGGTGAGCGTATGAGCAGCAATCTATGGATCGGTTCCCCTGTGAGCGGCCTGCGTGAGATCACGCAGGCCGCTCGTTCGTGGGACCGCAGCGCGGATCTCGGGGTGACGGAGTTCCGCGCGCTGGACGGCACGGTGACGCTGTCACGGGCCCGTTTCACCCCGCGCCGCACCAAGCTGTCGTGGGACTGGCTGCTGCCGGAGGACGCCCGGCACCTGGATCAGCTGGCGCGCCGGGTGACCAGTTTCGGCTCCTGGACCAAGGACAACCTGGAGCCCGGCCCGGTCGCGCTGATCGATCCGGCGGCGGCGAACCTGCTGGGCGCGTTGCAGGCGGCGGGCCGCTCCGGCCCCTCGCTGTCCGAAAGGCCCTGGTTCGCGGCCAAGGGCGCGGTGACGTTCACCCCGTTCGTGGGCAACGGGTGGATCGCGTCCACCAAGGCCGTGGACGACACCATCGGATGGCAGCACGGCACCTGGCCCGGCTGGCCGGTGGCCGCCGGCATGCGGGTCTCCTGGCAGCTGCCCAACGGGTGGAACGAGGCCCGCTGCACCGCGCAGCTGGACTGGAAGGGTCCGTCGGGCGACTACCTGTCCACTTCGAAGGCGACCGGCCGGAGCGTCACCGCGGATGTCCCGGCCGGCGCGTGCTTCGTCACGCTGCTCGGCGTTCCGGGCGAGGTCACCGGCCTGCTGGGCCTCGACGGTGCCTGCCTGGCCGTCGACGGACCGGCGATCGCCGGTACGCCGGGCGACGGGTGCCCCGCGATGTGTGTCACCTCCTACACCGACACCCCCGCGCCGCGCCTTCCGCACCGCAACATCTCGATCGACCTGGTGGAGGTGAACAGTGCGATCCGCTGATCCGAAGCTCGCCGCGGCGCTCGCCGCCGGAGAGCGGATACCCAGCCACAACACCCGACTCGGCGGTGCGGTCCTCGGCGGTGAACTGGCCGGCGGCCGGCTCCAGTCCTGGTCCGTGGAACGCTCCTACAACACCGATCTGCCCGCTGCCATGCGCGCCTTCTCCGGCAGCTCCTCCGCCCAGCTGGACCTGGACATCTCCGGCACGGAGCGGGACTCCGCGCCGCGGCTCTACTCCCCCTGGGCGCCCCGGCTCCAGGGCGACGTCGTCCGGCCGGGCCAGACGGTGGTGCACGCGGCCGGGCTCGACGGCCGGGACCTGCCCGTATTCCGCGGCACGGTCCGCTCCCGCAGCGCGGCCTCCGGCGGCGACACGGTGCACATCACGGCGCTCGACGGCGCGGAACGGCTGCGCGGGCCGGCGCAGTTCAACAACCCGTACGCCGGGTTCGGCTGGAAGCGGCCGATCGCCTCCGAGGTCTGGTGCGTGGACGAGCTCCTGCGCCAGGGCGGGTTGACCAGTTGCCAGCCGCCGCGCGCACCGGAGGCCGACGCGCTCGACGCCAACGGGCAGGGCGACTCCAGCATGTTCACCGTGCTGTACGCCTCCCTGCACGGCGGGGTGAACTCCACCTTCGGCCAGCCCGAGACCGTACCCGACCCCAACGCGTACACCTACGTCCGGGAGGGCGCGCCCTACACCATGGCGCTGCGGCCCAAGGCCCGGGGACTGTCGATGGCGTGGGTCCCGCGCAGCCGGCTGCTCACACCGAGCGCCGACCGCTGGCTGGTCGAGACCCATGTGAACAGTGGGAGCGGTCCGGGCGACGTGGTCGAGCTGCGGCTGCGGCTCGACCGGCGGGGTGCCGGGTGGGGCTACCTCTCGTTCAAGTTCGACTTCTCGACCGGCCAGGTCTTCCTCGAGTCGGGCACCGAAGGCAGCACCGGGTGGTACTTCCTGTGGCGCTGGGACGTGCTGGCCCGTCTGAAGGGCGCCTGGCACCTCGCCGTGCTCGTCACGCCGGCCGCCGCGGCGGGTGGCACGATGCCGACCGTCCAGCCGATGCTCGTCGGTCCGGACGGCGTACGGCTGCTGGGCAGCTCGAGCACCTACGTCGACCCGTCGGCCACGCAGCCGGACGCCGAGCTCAGCAGCGTGCAGCTGATCACCGACATGGCGACCGAGGCCGTCCAGATCACCACCCGCATCCCGTCGTCCTTCACCTTCGCGGACTTCGCGACGCACGGCGTGATCACGAAGTCCGTCGCGCTGGACGACCCCGTGCTGCCGCTCCTCACCCTTCCCCGGGTGTCCGGCTCCCAGTGGGAGGCGATCAGCGAGATAGCGCGGGTCAGTATGTCCACCGCCGAGTTCGACGAGTACGGGGTCTTCCGCTGGCGGAACTACCTGCGGCTGTCGCGGCCACCGACCGCCCCCGACCTGACCGTCACGTCCCTGCGGGAGATCGCGGCCCTGACCGTCTCCGAGGAGATGGACGCCTGCCGCAACTACTGCGAGCAGCCCTACCAGAACTGGTCGCCCCTGGGGTACGACTACAGCGACGAGTTCAACCCCGACGGCGTGCTGCAGATCCCGCCGGGCCGCTCGGTGGACGTCCCCTACCCCGTTCCCGACGAGGGGTTCGAGGTCGGCCCTCCGGTCCCGTACGACGACGCGGCCCCGCTCACGGGCGGCAGCCGGGTCCGTTTCGGCGACGCCTACGTGAAGGACGTGTCCGGCGGTGCGGCCGTCAAGGGCGCCGTGCTCGTCTCGGTCCGCCGGGTCGCCACCAACATGGTGCTGCGCTTCACCAACCGCGGCACCAAGACCCTCTGGACGACCACCAAGGACGGCAAGCCGTCCATCGTGGTCGGCCCGCTCAAGGCGAACGGCACGCCCGCCCAGTACAGCCGCGCCAGTTGGAACACCGACAGCCAGAAGTACTACGGCCTGCAGCAGTACACCGCGACGGGTGCCGAATGGGTCCAGGACGGAGCCACCGCGCAGAAGCTGGCGAACACCCTCCGGGACGTGGGCAGCTTCCCGGTGCCGACCCTCTCCGAGGTCGAGGTGCTGTACGACCCGCGCGTACAGCTCGGGGACGTCGTCCGGGTCGTGGACGGCACGGGCGCGGAACTCGACACCCTCGCCTACGTGATCGGCATCCACACCTCCGCCGTGCCCGGCACACCCGTGCAGCAGACGCTCACCCTGCGCGGCACCTCGTACAACGGAACGCCCTACGACCTGTGGCTCGCCGCCGACCCGCCCACCGACCCGGACGCGAGCCGGCTGCGCACCTACGCCGAGATCAAGAGCGCGCACGCGGCCCTGTCGGAACTGACCGGCACCTCCTACCGCGCCCTCAAGGAGTACCTCTGATGTACCTGACCCCGCTCTGCCAACTCCCTTACCCCGCACCGTCCGACGCCGCCGACATTCCGGCGCACCTGCAGTCCCTGGCCACGGCGCTGGACGGCCGTGCGGTACTGCGCTTCGCGGACGCCGCCGACCGCACGGCGAAGGTGACCGCGCCGCAGGCCGGCATGGTCGCCTGGCTCAACACGCCCGCCCTGCTCACCGTCTACAACGGCACCGGCTGGGTGAACGTGCACGAGCCCGTCGACAGCGGCTGGCAGACGCTCACGCCGGGCACCGGCTTCGTGGCCGGAATCACCGGCCAGACCGGCTACCCCGTGCCGCAGTACCGGAAGATCGACAACCAAGTGCACCTGCGCGGCTGGCTCTCGCCCGCGACGGCCGGCGTCATCCCCCGCGCGTCGACCCTGCTGACCCTGCCGGCCGGCGCCCGGCCCGCCGCCATCGCCGGCATCGCCGCCATCTGCTCGGACGTCGTCACCGCCAACTACAACCAGGAGGGCACCACCCGGCTGGAGATCACTCCCGCCGGGCTGGTCCGCAACCTCGGCCAGAACACCGTCGCCGGATACACCTACGTCGGTTTTCCCGACGGATCGTTCTTCTTCCTCGACTGAGTCCGAGGCCTCCGTCCACTTTCGCCCGCTCCCGTGAGGAGTTCCGCCATGCCCGATTCCATCCCGCAGACCCCCGCCACCTCCGTCACCCTCACCGACGACCAGCTGCGTCAGCTCGCCGACACGGTCGCCACGCAGCTCTCCCGCTACCTGCTGCTGCGCGACCCCGTGCAGATCGGTGCCGGTGCGCCGGCCGGCACCGGTGACGACGGCGCCGCGGTCCCCGTTCTCAGCGCCGAGCCGTTCGGCTTCGGCTCTCCGGCCGCCTGAGGAGGCGTTCCCATGACGACTCCCCTGTCCGCGGACGGCTTCCTGCGCGCGCTGCGCGCCGAGGGCGTCCAGGTCACCGAGCACGACAGCTGGTCCACCCACAACCGCAACCACATCGGCGCCTGGGGCCCGGTCAACGGTGTGATGCTGCATCACACCGCGGGCACCGACAGCATCGACTTCTGCCGCACGGGCTACCCCGAACTGCCGGGGCCCCTGTGCATCGGAGTGATCGCCAAGGACGGCCGGGTGCACCTCGTCGGCTACGGCCGCACCAACCACGCGGGCCGCGGCTCCCAGGCCGCGTACGACGCGGTCGTCAGCGAATCCGCGCAGCCCGCCCGGCCGGGTCCCGACGCCGTCGACGGCAACGTCCACTTCTACGGCTTCGAGATCGAGAACCGCGGTGACGGCCGCGATCCGTACCCGCCGGCCCAACTGGACGCCGCCGAGCGGGTGTCGGCCGCGATCTGCCGCGCGCACGGCTGGCACGGGGCGAGCGTGATCGGCCACAAGGAGTGGACGCGGCGCAAGGACGACCCGTCGTTCTCCATGCCGGCCATGCGCGACCGCGTCACCGCGCGGCTCGGCGCCCGCCCCGGGCCCTCCCCGCAGCCGGCGCCACAACCGGCCTACGAGCCGTTCCCCGGCGCCGGATTCTTCACCCCGGGGCGAACCGGCCCGCTGGTCACCGCCGTCGGACGGCGGCTGGTCGCCGAAGGGTGCGGCCGGTACGTCCAGGGGCCGGGCCCGGTGTGGACGGGGGCCGACCAGGAGTCGTACGCCGCCTGGCAGCGCAAGCTCGGCTACCGCGGTGGCGACGCCGACGGCATTCCGGGGCGGGCCAGTTGGGACCGGTTGCGTGTCCCGCACACCTGAGAACGCCCCGACGGGCGCGCCCGTTGACGGAGGAAGAGGTTGAACGCACATGAGGGATTCCCTGCGCAGACCACTGCGCACCGCCGTACAGGCCGCGTTCGCGCTGCTCGCCGCGCTGCCGATGCTCGCCGACGATCCGGGGGTGGCCGACGTGCCGGTCCTCGCGGCGGCCGTCGCCGGGGCTGCCGTGCTCAGCCGGCTGATGTCGGTGCCGGCCGTGGAGCGACTGTTGCCGTCCTGGCTGCGGAGGGAGGGACGACCGTGACACGGGAGTTGGAGAGCCTGGGGGTCGCGGTCGAACTGGAGCGGCTGCGCCGGTCGGTCGACGTCGGGTTCGCCACCACCCGGGGTGACCTTGCGCTCCTGCTGCAGCGCGCCGACCAGGCCGACAAGGCGCTCGCCGAGCACGAGCAGCGTCTCGACCGGCTGGAGCGGTCCCGCTGGCCGCTGCCGTCGGTGGCGGCCCTGACCTCCTGCGCCGCGCTCGGCGTGGCGCTGTGGCAGGCACGCGGCCTCTGACTCGCCGGTACGCGCGGAAGCCCGGCACCCCCCGAGGGTGCCGGGCTTCCTCGTGCGTGGTCAGTCGTTCCGCTTGGGGCGCCAGACGACCAGCGCGGTGGTCTGGCGCTCCTGGTACGGGACCAGGTCGCGGCGGTAGGAGGCGTGCACGGCGGCCTCACGCTGCTGGATGGCGGCCGACATGCCTTCGGCGGCTGCCGCGAGCTCGGCGACGCGCGCCTGGAGCGCGGCCACCTGGTTCTCCAGTTCGATGATGCGCTTGATGCCGGCGAGGTTGATGCCCTCGTCCTGCGACAGCCGCTGCACCTCGCGCAGCTGCTCGATGTCGCGGGCCGAGTAGCGACGGCCACGGCCGGCGGTGCGGTCGGGTGATACCAGGCCGAGACGGTCGTACTGGCGCAACGTCTGCGGGTGCAACCCGGAGAGCTGGGCCGCCACCGAGATGACGTAGACCGGTGACTCCTCGGTCAACTGGTACGGATGACGCATCCGACCGCCACGCATGCCGTCCATGTCAGGCTCCCTTCGCGGCCTTGAAGAGTTCCGCCCGCGGGTCGAACTCCGCCGTGGCCTCCCGGTAGGACTCCAGCGCGTCGAGCGCCTTGCCCTCGGTCGTCTCCGGTACCGCGACCTCCACGGTGACCAGCAGGTCGCCGCGGCTGCCGTCCTTGCGCAGGGCGCCCTTGCCGCGGGCCCGCAGAGTACGCCCGTTCGGCGTGCCCGGGGGCAGCTTCAGGGTGACCGGTGGACCGCCGAGCGTCGGTACCTTGATCTCGCCGCCGAGCGCCGCCTCCGGATAGGAGACCGGGACGGTGACGGTGAGGTTGTCGTCCTTGCGTCCGAACACGGGGTGCTTGGCGACATGGACGACGACGTACAGATCGCCGGCCGGGCCGCCGCGCTCGCCCGGCGCACCCTTGCCGCGCAGCCGGATCCGCTGGTTGTCGGTGACCCCCGCGGGGATCCTGACCTGCATGGTGCGGGAGCTGCGGGCGCGCCCGCTGCCCTTGCAGACGTCGCAGGGGTCCTGGGCGATGAGCCCGCGGCCCTTGCAGTCCACGCACGGGTCGGTGAGCGAGAAGCCGCCACCGCCGCCGCGCGAGACCTGGCCGGTGCCGACGCATGTCGGGCAGACCCTGGGGGTGCCGTTCTTGTCGCCGGTGCCGGAGCAGACCTTGCACGGCGCCTGGCTGGACATCCGGAGCGGGACCGTCGCCCCGTCCACCGCCTCGGTGAAGCTGAGCGTCACCTCGGACTCAATGTCCTGGCCGCGGCGCGGCTGGACGCGGGTGCCGGTACCACCGGCACCCCGGTTGAACAGACCGCCGAAGACATCACCGAGACCGCCGCCGAAACCGCCCGCCTGGCCGGTCTGCTGGCCGCCGCCCTGGGCGCCTCCGAAGAGGTCGCCCAGGTCGAAGCCGAAACCGCCCTGGCCGCCGGCGCCGCCCGGACCGCTGCGCAGCCCGCCGTTGCCGAACAGCGCGCGGCCCTCGTCGTACTCCTTGCGGCGCTTGGCGTCGGACAGGACGTCGTTGGCCTCGGAGATTTCCTTGAAGCGCTCCTCGGCCTTGGCGTCGCCCTTGTTGGCGTCCGGGTGGAACTCGCGGGCGAGTTTCCGGTACGCCTTCTTGATCTCCGCCTCGGTCGCGTCCTTCGGGACGCCGAGGACCTTGTAGAGGTCCTTCTCGTACAAGTCCCTGCTGATGCTCATCCTCGCCGTCCCTCCTTCCCGTGTGTCGCGTCAGCCCTCGTCCGGGCCACCGCTCTCCTCGTCAGACGACTCGTCCTCGCCCTTGCCCGCCGCGCCCGGCTGGGGCTCGGCGACGGCGACGCGGGCCGGGCGGATGGTCCGTTCACCGATCCGGTAGCCGGGCTGCAGGATCTGCACGCAGGTGGTCTGCGTGACATCCGGCGAGTAACTGTGCATGAGGGCCTCGTGCACCAGCGGGTCGAAGGGCTCACCCTCCTTGCCGAACTGCTGCAGGCCCAGCTTGGCCACCACGGTCTCCAACGACTCGCCGACGGACTTGAAGCCGCCGACCAGTTCGCCATGATCCCGCGCGCGGCCGATGTCGTCGAGTACCGGGAGCAGCTCGGTCAGCAGGTTCGCGACAGCGACCTCCTTGACCGCGATGCGGTCCCGGTCCACCCGGCGCCGGTAGTTCTGGTACTCCGCCTGGAGCCGCTGGAGGTCCGCGGTGCGCTCGGTGAGCGCGCTGCGGGACTGGTCCAGCTGGGCCTTCAGGCCGGTGATCTGATTCGCGTCCTCGGCCGGGGCCGCCGGCTCCGCCTCAGGGGCGGAACCGGCGGCCTTCGCCGCTTCGTTGTCGGGCGTCGCGCTCTCGGACTCCGCGGCATCGGAGGGGACGTCGGGCTCCTTGTCGAAGCCCTTCGACTCCTCCGTCACGCGGCACCGTCCTTCGGCTTGTCCTCGTCCACGATCTCGGCGTCGACGACGTCGTCGTCGGCCTGGGCCTGGCCGGCACCCGCGGCGTCCTCGGGACCGGCGGCGCCGGCGCCTTCGGCCTGGGCGTTGGCGTACAGCGCCGTGCCGAGCTTCTGGCTGGTGGCGGCGACCTTCTCGGTGGCCTCGCGGATCGCGGCGACGTCCTCGCCCTTGAGCGCTTCCTTGAGGTCCGCGACGGTCGTCTCGACCTCTTCCTTCACGTCCGCCGGGAGCTTGTCCGTGTTGTCGGCGATGAACTTCTCCGTCTGGTAGACGAGCTGTTCTGCCTGGTTGCGGGTCTCGGCGGCCTCGCGGCGCTTGTGGTCCTCCTCCGCGTACTGCTCGGACTCGCGCATCATGCGGTCGATGTCGTCCTTCGGCAGCGCGGAGCCACCGGTGACGGTCATGCGCTGCTCCTTGCCGGTGCCGAGGTCCTTGGCGCCGACGTGCATGATGCCGTTCGCGTCGATGTCGAAGGTGACCTCGATCTGCGGCATCCCGCGCGGGGCCGGCGGCAGACCGGTCAGCTCGAACATCCCGAGCTTCTTGTTGTACGCGGCGATCTCGCGCTCGCCCTGGTAGACCTGGATCTGCACGGACGGCTGGTTGTCCTCGGCCGTCGTGAAGATCTCGGAGCGCTTGGTCGGGATCGTGGTGTTGCGCTCGATGAGCTTCGTCATGATGCCGCCCTTGGTTTCGATACCCAGGGACAGCGGGGTGACGTCGAGCAGCAGGACGTCCTTGACCTCGCCCTTCAGGACACCGGCCTGCAGTGCGGCGCCGATGGCGACGACCTCGTCCGGGTTCACGCCCTTGTTGGCGTCCTGGCCGCCGGTCAGCTCCTTGACGAGCTCGGCGACGGCGGGCATACGGGTGGAGCCACCGACCAGAACGACGTGGTCGATCTCGGACAGCTGGATGCCGGCGTCCTTGATGACGTTGTTGAACGGGTTCTTGCAGCGGTCCAGGAGGTCCGCGGTGAGCTGCTGGAACTGGGCGCGGGTGAGCTTCTCGTCCAGGTGCAGCGGGCCCTCGGCGGACGCCGTGATGTACGGCAGGTTGATCGAGGTCTCGGTGGACGAGGACAGCTCGATCTTCGCCTTCTCAGCGGCCTCGCGGAGGCGCTGGAGGGCCATCTTGTCCTTGGAGAGGTCCACGCCGTGACCGTTGGCGAACTGCTTCACCAGGTAGTCGACGACCCGCTGGTCCCAGTCGTCACCACCGAGGTGGTTGTCACCGTTGGTGGCCTTCACCTCGACGACGCCGTCGCCGATCTCGAGCAGCGAGACGTCGAAGGTGCCGCCACCGAGGTCGAAGACGAGGATGGTCTGGTCGTCCTTGTCGAGGCCGTAGGCGAGGGCGGCGGCCGTCGGCTCGTTGACGATGCGCAGGACGTTGAGGCCCGCGATCTCACCGGCCTCCTTGGTCGCCTGGCGCTCGGAGTCGTTGAAGTAGGCCGGGACGGTGATGACCGCGTCCTGGACCTTCTCCCCGAGGTAGGCCTCGGCGTCGCGCTTCAGCTTCTGCAGGATGAAGGCGCTCATCTGCTGCGGGTTGAAGTCCTTGCCGTCAACGTTGATCTTCCAGTCGGTGCCCATGTGGCGCTTGACCGACCGGACCGTCCTGTCGACGTTCGTGACTGCCTGGCGCTTGGCGACCTCGCCGACGAGCACCTCGCCGTTCTTGGCGAAGGCGACGACGGACGGCGTGGTCCTGGCGCCCTCTGCGTTGGTGATGACGGTGGGCTCGCCGCCTTCGAGAACGCTGACGACGGAATTAGTCGTGCCCAGGTCGATGCCGACCGCACGTGCCATGGTGAATCCTCCAGCTACCGACTTGAGTGGAACTGGCTCAAGCGTGCATCAGAGAGCGAAACCTGTCAACAGAGCTGAGTGGAGGGGGCTCAACTCTTCGACTGTTTGATCGCTCACAGCGGCACTTTCAGGGCCCTGACCTGGGCTTTCCTTCGAGGGCTGGGGCCAGAATGGATCTACGCGACCGGCCCTCAGTAGGCCCGGATGGGCCATCGGTGACACAGCGACACAGATCACCGGCTGGGCAGCTGTATGCGGCCACCCATCCCGGGTAATCTCAGCGGGAGACTGGATAAGTTACCGCTTAGTAATCCCCGCTCTCGCAGGCCCGAGGAGCCCCGAAATGCAACTCGCCGCGATCCTTGTGTCGCTGGTACTCGCCGCGGTCGGCGCGGCACTGTTCGGCCGAGCCATCGCGCAGATCTACCACTTCGTGAAGCTCGGCCAGAACGTACCCGCCGGCACCCGCACCGATGAGCCCGTGCAGCGCACCGTCACCGTGGCCAAGGAGTTCCTCGGGCACACCCGGATGAACCGCTGGGGCATCGTCGGCGTCGCCCACTGGTTCGTCGCCGTCGGGTTCTTCTCGCTCGTGGCGACCCTGGTCAACGCGTTCGGCCAGCTCTTCCAGGCCGACTGGGTGCTGCCGATCATCGGCCACTGGCTGCCGTACGAGATCTTCGTCGAGTTCATCGGGCTGATGACGACGCTCGGCATCCTCACGCTGATCGTCATCCGGCAGCTCTCGCTGCCGACCCGGGCCGGCCGCAAGTCCCGGTTCGCGGGCTCCAATTTCGGCCAGGCGTACTTCGTCGAGGCCGTCATCCTCATCATCGGTCTCGCGATCATGACCCTGCGCGGCCTGGAGGGCGCCCTCGCCGGCGTCCACGGCTACGAGGCCGCGTACTTCGCCTCGTACCCCCTGGTCGCCGCCTTCCGGGGCACGGACGTCAGCACCCTGCAGAACCTGATCTACCTCACCGCGATGATCAAGATCGGCACGTCCTTCATCTGGATGATCACGGTCGCGCTGAAGACGGACATGGGTGTCGCCTGGCACCGCTTCCTCGCCTTCCCCAACATCTGGTTCAAGCGCGAGGCGGACGGGGACGTGGCGCTCGGCGCGCTGCAGCCGATGGCGTCGGGCGGCGTGCCGATCGACTTCGAAGACCCGGGCGAGGACGACCAGTTCGGCGTCTCGCAGATCGAGCACTTCTCCTGGAAGGGCCTGCTCGACTTCTCCACCTGCACCGAGTGCGGCCGCTGCCAGTCGCAGTGCCCCGCCTGGAACACCGGCAAGCCGCTCTCCCCCAAGCTCCTGATCATGTCGCTGCGCGACCACGCGCACGCCAAGGCGCCGTACCTGCTCGCGGGTGGCGGCAAGGACGCCGAGGGCAACGAGAAGGCGACGCCGGAGCAGCTGGCGAACGTACCGGCCGCCGCCCTGGCGGAGGCCGAGCGCCCGCTCATCGGCACCGCCGAGGAGAACGGCGTCATCGACCCGGACGTCCTGTGGTCCTGCACCACCTGCGGCGCCTGCGTCGAGCAGTGCCCGGTCGACATCGAGCACATCGACCACATCGTCGACATGCGGCGCTACCAGGTGATGATCGAGTCCGCGTTCCCGAGCGAGGCCGGGACGATGCTCAAGAACCTGGAGAAGAAGGGCAATCCCTGGGGCCTGGCGAAGAAGCAGCGGCTGGCCTGGGTCAAGGAGGTCGACTTCGAGGTCCCGGTCGTGGGCCAGGACATCGAGGACCTCTCCGAGACCGAGTACCTGTACTGGGTCGGCTGCGCGGGCTCCCTGGAGGACCGCGCGAAGAAGACCACCAAGGCCTTCGCCGAGCTCCTGCACATCGCCGGTGTCTCCTTCGCCATCATGGGCGGCGAGGAGAACTGCACGGGCGACTCCGCCCGCCGCCTGGGCAACGAGTTCCTCTTCCAGCAGCTCGGCCAGCAGAACGTCGAGATGCTGAACATGGCGTTCGGTGAGTCCGCCCCAGGTGAGGGAGGGGAAGAAGGCGTCGTCGTCGAGAAGGCCAAGAAGAAGATCGTCGCGACCTGTCCGCACTGCTTCAACACCATCGCGAACGAGTACCCGCAGCTCGGCGGCGAGTACGAGGTCATCCACCACACCCAGCTGCTGCAGCACCTGGTGGACGAGGGCAAGCTCGTCCCGGTCACCCCGGTCGAGGGCCTGATCACGTACCACGACCCCTGCTACCTGGGCCGACACAACAAGGTCTACACGCCGCCGCGCGACATCATCAAGGCGGTGCCCGGTCTCCGCAACGAGGAGATGCACCGACACAAGGAGCGCGGCTTCTGCTGCGGCGCCGGCGGCGCCCGCATGTGGATGGAGGAGCGGATCGGCAAGCGCATCAACAACGAGCGCGTGGACGAGGCGCTGTCCCTCAACCCGGACATCGTCTCCACCGCCTGCCCGTTCTGCCTGGTGATGCTCTCCGACTCCGTCAACGGCAAGAAGAACGACGGTAAGGCGAAGGAGAACCTGCAGGTCGTGGACGTCTCGCAGCTGCTGCTGCAGTCGGTCAAGGCCCCCGCGGGACCGGTAGACGCCGAGGAGCCCGCGGAGGCTGCCAGCACCTCCTGACGGTCACGTCACGCGCCGACGGCCTGCCCCTTTGCTCGGGGGCAGGCCGTCGGCGCGTTCGGTTCCCGGCGTCAGCTGACGCCGAGCTCCTTGAGTGCCTGGGTGAACGCGTCCGCGTCGTACACGGCGTCACCCGGCGACACCTTCTTGCCGTTCACCAGGACCGTCGGCGTGCCCTGCGAACCCGACGCCTCGAAGGCCTTCTCGGATGACTTCACCCACCCCTTGTAGGACTGATCCTTGACAGCCTTCTGGAAGGCCGTGCCATTCAGGCCCGGCACCGTGTCGGCGATCTTGAGCAGGAAGGCATCGGTGAAGCCGTCCTCGGGCTCCTCGGGCTGGTTCTCGAAGATCGCCGAGTGGAACTCGGCGAACTTCCCCGCGTCGACGGCCGCGCGCAGCGCGTTCGCCGCCTTCAGCGAACTGCTGCCGCCGAAGTTCGAGTCGAGGAAGGACGCGATCGTGTACTCGACCTTGACCTTGCCGTCCTTCACCAGCTTCGCCAGCGCCGTGCCGCCGCCCTGCTCGAAGCGCTTGCAGTACGGGCAGCGCGGGTCCTCGTAGACCTTCACCGTGTGCGGCGCCGCGGGGTCGCCGACGACGACGGCCGTACCGTCCGCGGCCATCCGCGCGGGCAGCTGCGAGAGCGTGGCCGCGCCGGCGGCCCCCTTGGCGCCGCTGCCGGCTTCGGCCCCGCCGGTCCTGGCCCCGGTCCGCGCCTTCGCGAACGGGTTGGAGTCGGAGCCCGACCCGGAGCCCGACCCCGACGAGCCGCACCCGGCCGCCGTCATCGCGAGCACCGCGGCGGCGACGGCCGCGATTCCCGCGCTTCTGACGTGACGAGCGGTACGTACGGCCATGGAACGGCTCCTTCGGATCTGACGGTGGTGGCCCGGAACTCAAGATGTTCGGCCGCTCCCATGACCCTAAGTTCCCATCGGCCCCACCGGTCCCTGCGCAAGCCGCATGAAACCTTCTTAATCCGGCCAAAAGGTCCGCGCGTCACGTGTCACAGGTTGGACGCAAAGCCCCGTGCGGAAGGGGCCTCCCGGCCCAGCGCCCAGCGGAAATTGGTACGTTCGATGACGTGGCTGGATTCAGGAATCGACGCGGACGGGACCACGGCGGGCAGCAGGCACCCCCGCACAGTGGGCCACAGAACTACGGACAACCCCAGGGTCATCCGCAGGGCTACGGAGGCGGGCACGGCAACGGGTACGGCGGGGGTTACCCCGGCGGCCCGTCCGGCGAGCCCGAGTACTTCGGCGAGCCCACGCCCGGCAGCGCGCCGGCCCCGGCGTACAACGACAACCCGGGCCACACCCGCGCCTTCACCCTCCCCGGCTCCCCCGACCAGTACGGGCCCCACACCGGCCCGGAGGGCCCCGGCGGCGACAACATCGCCACGTACCGGGCGGGGCAGACCACGGCGCCGCCCTCCGGCCCCCGGCTGCACTGGAAGCAGCTGATCAGCGGCATCGCCCTGCGTCCCGGCCACACCTTCTGGCAGATGCGGGACTACCCGGTCTGGGGCCCGGCGCTGACCGTCACGTTCCTCTACGGCCTGCTCGCGGTCTTCGGTTTCGACGCGGCCCGCGAGGACGTCCTCAACGCGACAGTGTCGTCCAGCGTCCCGTGGGTGATCAGCACAGGCGTCGCCGTCACGCTCAGCGCCCTGATGCTGGGCACCGTGACGCACGCGCTGGCCCGCCAGCTGGGCGGCGACGGCTCCTGGGCCCCCACCGTCGGCCTGGCCATGCTCGTCTCGTCGCTCACCGACGCGCCGCGGCTGCTCTTCGCGATATTCCTGGGCAGCGCCAACGGTTTCGTCCAGATCCTCGGCTGGGCCACCTGGCTCGCCTGCGCGGCCCTGCTCACGTCCATGGTCGGCAAGTCCCACGACCTGCCGTGGCCCAAGGCACTCGGCGCGGCCTCGATCCAACTGGTCGCGCTGCTGGTCCTCTTCAAGCTCCCGGTGATTTGACCCGATCAGCAGAACGAGTAAGGGGCGCCCTCCGATGGAGGGCGCCCCTTACTTTTGGGGTACGGGTTTAGCTACAACTTCGCGCCTCTGCAGGGCTGATGGGCATCGCTTGGTTTGCCCCTCACCACCCCGGAGCTACACGTAGTCGGCGTGTTTCCTTTAGTGATCAGAGCCGTAGCCGCCGTGCACGTCGTGAGGCTGGCCCTGGTCGCCGTGACCTTGAGGCTGGTCACCGTAGCCATGACCACCGTGGTCTCCGCTGTTGTCACCGCCGGGGTAACCACCAGTTTCTCCACCGTGCTCTCCGCCCGGATAACCGCCGTGGTCCCCGCCGTTGCCACCGCCGTTGCCACCGCCGTGCTCTCCGCCCGGATAACCGCCGTGGTCCCCGCCGTTGCCACCGCCGTGGTCCCCGCCGTTGCCACCGCCGTGGTCCCCGCCGTTGCCACCGCCGTGGTCCCCGCCCGGATAGCCGCCGTTGCCACCGCCGTTGCCACCGCCCGGATAGCCGCCGTGACCACCGCCGTTGCCTCCGCCGTTGCCTCCGCCGTTGCCACCGCCGTTGCCACCGCCCGGGTAGCCGCTGGTGGCACCCGTCGTCGAACTGCCAGTGGTTCCGGCGATGAGACCGCCGGGAGTGCCACCGATGGCACCAGCCGTCAGGACACCTCCGAGCAGGCCGCCGTTGGTGCCACCCGTTGTCACCCCGGAGATCAGCCCGCCCGTGGTCGTTCCACCGGTTGCGGTGCCACCAGTAGTGCCACCGGTGGTAGTGCCGGCGATCAGGCCGGTGCCACCAGTGATCACGCCACCCGTGGTGCCGCCGGCCGCACACGTCGCCCGGGTGATTCTGTTGTCGTCCAGCGTCACCGAGCCGTTACGCGCCAGGGCCCGGCCATCGATGCTCGCACCCGTGGTGGCATTGATCGACGTCAGCGCCAGGATGGTACCCACGAAGGTGGAGTTGGTGCCGAGGATGGCCGAACTTCCGACCTGCCAGAACACGTTGCACGGCGCGGCACCATTGACGAGGAGCACCCGGCTGGCGGAAGCCGTCGTCAGACCCGAGCCGACCTGGAACACCCAAACGGCATTCGGGTCGCCCTGGGCATCCAGGGTCAGAGTGCCCGTCAGGCCCAGGGTGGAGGAGGCGGTGTAGACGCCCGGTACCAGCGTCAGACCTCCGGCGTCCGGGGGTAGAGCACCGTTCGTGGCCTGCCCTGCGGCGTTGTTGTACGCCGCGACCAGGTCGCTCTTGGCCTGGAGCGCAACCCCGTCAGCCGAGTGCTGAGCTCCGTTCACCAAACCAGGCGGGAAACCGGTGATCGACGTACCCGGACTCACCCCGAGGTCTCCGGTGATCACCGAAGGACCGGTGTTGGTGACCGACTCACCGGCCAACACCGCGAAACTGTCCGCCGTCGCCAGCGGTACGGGCGTTGCGATGGCATGGGCTGGACTCGACGCCATGGCGACCATCACAGCGGCCATGGTCGCCGCAATCAAAGCCGCGATCCAGGCCGAGATCGCACGCGCATTGGGAACTACAGGGGTACTCAATGTCATCGACAGGCCAACTCCTATGTGGGGCAGCGGCGTGTGGGCACTCTTCGTCACGCGAAAGCGCCCTCTCTTGTCGCTGGAATAGTACGAGCTCATATCGAGTTGGTATATGCCGCATTAGGGTGCCCCTGGAATTCCACCCATTCGCCGGCGTCGTCCGATGAAAAGATGAATATCTCTAAAGATGAGCGCAGTTCCCGTCACGAGACCACTCACGGCCCCATCAGCCCCGGAGAGTCGGCTTTCGACGGACGGCAAGGAGTCCTGGTCACACCATCGGCGATGTGGCATGACCAGGGCTGCGCTCTAACGACCTAAGGGCTGATCCACCCGGGGCTCATCCTGCCGCGGGGAGCGTGGGGTTGGGTAATCCCAGGATCGGGCCGGCGTCTGGGGGCGGCTCCACAGGTGCCGCTGATATCCGGTGCGGAGTGCGTCAGTGCCGAGGTGTTCTGTCGCGTGATGTCGTGATGGACATCGAGCACCAGGCCGCCGAGGTCGAGGGCTACGCGCCGACGCTCGGCACTCCACGGGTGATGTCCATGCTTTCCCTGCGCGTAGCCTTCGCCCACGCCACAGCGAGCGACCACACCGCCACCCACCAGGCCATCGCCGAAGCCACCGGCAGTTCGAGCAGATCTCCGGTGCCGACGACGACCCACCGTGGGCGCAGTATTTCAACGAGCCCAAGCTCATCGTGGACGCCGGTATCGCCCGTGGCCGGCTCGGAGAATCCGACGCCGCAGAGCAACCGATCGCCCAGGCCATGCGGCACAAGGACACGAACAATCAGCCAGGCCGTGCCTTCCATACCTTTTGGTTGGCACGGACCCGGCTCCAACACGGAAAGCTCGACCAGGCGTGCCACACCGCCACCGCCGCGTTAGAGACAACACCGGCGATCAGCTCCGAGCGCGTGCGCGGATATCTGCGCGGCTTTTACGGGCAACTGGAGCCTTACCGGCAGGATGCGTTTCAGAGAAATGCTCCGCTGAAGGTCATCGGATGGCCTCATCCATGAGCACATACAGCAGGCCCACGAGCGAGCCGCCACCAACGATCTCGCGGCGGTCGATCATGCCACGCACCCGATCGAGAGGAATCCACGCGATCCGGTCAGATGCGTTCTTCTCCGTGGGCGGCCCCATACGCGTCGCCCCAGCGGCTCTCGCGCAGCCGCCTCATCCGGGGTCTCGCCCTCCTCGATGAGACCCACGGGCAGCTCCCACGCCCAGGAGTCCGCGATGAAGCGATGCCGCCACATCATCAATAGCTCGCGCATGTCGTTCACCACGGCAGCCACCGCCAGCTGCCGCCTCCGCACCACATGGTGTTCCCAACGCCGACCGTCCGGCTGCTCAACGTCGACGAGGAACAGATTCACCCATTGGTTTCGGGCTGCCCGTCGTCGGCGATCGTCTGCGCCAGCTCACGGACGGCGTGCCCGAAGCCCTCGCATGTCAGGTTCTCCCGTACGGGTGCGATGTCAGACCTGCGTCCGGTGAAAGTTCATGAACGACCGCGAGGCCGTCGGCCCCCGCTGTCCCTGGTAGCGCGATCCGTACCGCTCCGAGCCGTACGGGTGCTCGGCCGGCGACGTCAGGCGGAACAGGCACAACTGGCCGATCTTCATCCCCGGCCACAGCTTGATCGGCAGCGTCGCCAGGTTCGACAGCTCCAGCGTCACGTGCCCCGAGAAGCCGGGGTCGATGAACCCGGCCGTCGAGTGCGTCACCAGTCCCAGCCGGCCCAGCGAGCTCTTCCCCTCCAGGCGCGACGCGAGGTCGTCGGGAAGCGAGATGACCTCGTAGGTCGACGCGAGCACGAACTCACCGGGATGCAGGATGAACGGCTCGTCGCCCTCCGGCTCGACGAGCCGGGTCAGATCGCTCTGCTCCACCGCCGGGTCGATGTGCGGGTACCGGTGGTTCTCGAACACGCGGAAGAGCCGGTCCAGCCGCACGTCGATGCTGGACGGCTGCACCATCGACTCGTCGAAGGGGTCGACCCGCACCCGTCCGCTGTCGATCTCGGCCCTGATGTCCTTGTCTGAGAGAAGCACGTCCCGAAGGTTACGCGGACGACGCGGCCCCGGCCCAATCCTGACCGGAGCCGCGTGGCACCACGCGCGCTACTTCACCTGCTCCACCGGCACCGCATGCCGCAACCGCGCACAGCGCGGACACCTCAACAACCGCCCGGGACCCAGCCGGCCGACTCCCAGATTCTGCAGCGGGAACGTCGCGGTGCTGAATACGTGCCCCTCGGCACAACGAACGACGGTGCGCTCCATCGTTTCCCTTCCCCAACCTTCGTGGACGACAAAAGCCACATTAGGGGATAAGACGGGCCATCTTCCACACGCCGCTCCGCCCCCCACGCTACGCCCCAACACCCGCCCCCCACAGCCGCATCCCCACCCCGGGATCCGACCCCCCGACACCACGAAGGCCCCAGGCAGAACACGCCCAGGGCCAACGATGCGGTACAGTATGCGACGGTGCCACGCCCCAACCGGCGTGCCGCGCGAGTGTAGTTTAATGGTAGAACATGAGCTTCCCAAGCTCAGAGCGCGGGTTCGATTCCCGTCACTCGCTCCACAACAAAGGCCCAGGTCATCAACCGGGGCCTTCTTTGTTGTCTAGACCGCGCTAGGCGTTTCGTGCCCGTTGCGTGCCCGATGGCCGCTCGGGATCAGCCGCGGCGGCTCTCCTCTTGGCTCGCACCCGAGCGTCGATCCCGTCCGCCACCTCGATCCGACGTTCCCGGTCCGAATGCTGGTAGATCATCGCTGCCCGCTCGGAGGACTGGCCGGCGCGCACCATCGTGTCTTTCAGCGTGGCGTCCGACTGTGTCAAGAGCGTGTGCCCGGTGTGGCGCAGGTCGTAGAACCGGAAGGTGTCCGGCAGGCCGACCGCAGTCCGCGCCTTGCGCCACTTCCGGCCGAAGGAGGAGCGGCGGAACGGCTTCCCCTTCTCGCCGACGAACAGCAGCCCGTTCGGTCCCTTCTCGGCGAACCACTCCAGATGCCGCACCAGGTCGCCAAGCAGGAACCGCGGCAGGACCACGACGCGCCGACCCGCGTCCGACTTCGTGTCGCCCAGCACCCGCCGTCCGGTCGTCAGCTCCGGTGCGGCCTGCTTCACCGTGAGTGTCATCGTCTCGGGATCCGCGTCCGGCCGGCGCAAGGGTGCTTGTTCCTCCGGACGCAAAGGGCTGTAGGCCGCGAGGTAGACCATCAGCCGCCAGCGCGGCCCGATCGCCTCGGCCAGGGCATCGACCTGGTCAACGGTCGCGATCGGTCGTTCCTGCGCCGACTCCTTGCCCGCACCCCGGATGCGGCGGGGATTACGGCGAATCAGTTCGTCTTCGGTCGCCGTCTCCAGGATGGCTTTCACCAGCCGGTACGACGTGGCCACCGTCGTTGCCCCCGTGACCTCCAGCCGTTCGGCCCTCCAGGTCCGGATCCAGGGCGGCGTGATCTCGTCCGGTTCCCAGGCCTGGAAGGTCGGCAGGATGTGCAGCCGCAGCAGTCGGCCGTACAGCTCTCGCCACCGGTCGTTCAGCACTATGGAGCTGAGACTACGATGCGCGGGCAATCGTCGGACGACGGGGGAATCATGGCCTACCAGCTCAGCTTTTTCTGCCGCTCGGGAGAAGCGAGAGGAGACGAGGCACTTGATCGCCTGCTGGACTATCTGCTCGAGACCGGCGAACCTCTGGTAGGCGAGTCACTGGGCCCCTTCGATGATTCGGTGGCCGCGTTCAAACTCGGCACTAAGAGCAGTACCAGCGACTGGTCCGTCTCGGACTTGCTCATGCTTGAAGTACACGTGGGCGTTGCAGAGATCGCAGAGTCGGTGATCGCCGCGTCGCCCAACGATGAGCAGGGCATCTGGGGATGCGACCTGCTGGCCAGCGTCACCCTCGGCGGAGACAACCCCGACTGGCCCCTGGTGAATCGAATATGGGCCGCAGCGGTCAGCATCTGGAAGGCGGTTCCGTGGGACGAGTCCTCCGGATTTGAGATCGCTGCCAGCTCGCCGCAGCCGTGAGCTGATCAGAAGGCGCCGTGCCCGATCCGTGCCCGACAGAACGGGGAACCACGGTCACCAGCAGAGAGCGCGCATGAGAGCGGTCCCCGACCGATGTCCTGGTCCGGGGACCTCGTAATACCTCTGGCTGCGGAGGATGTGAGATTCGAACTCACGGTGACATCGCTGCCACGACGGTTTTCAAGACCTCCGTGGTGAACATGGAGTAGTGCTGTGCGCGGCGGTCGGCGCAGTCAGGTCACGCTGAGCCATCAACGAAGCCTGATCGTTGGTTGGGCCACGGGCTGGATACCCGGGCCGCCCCCAGACAGTGTCAGGGATGAAGCTGTTCTCCAGAGCTGGATTCCTCGCCACCGACCGTGCGACGTCGACCCTAGCCGCTCGCACTGACAGCGGGACCGTGTTGGGTTTCGCACCACGGCCGTGCCGGCCGGCAGGCCGCAGCAGCAAAAGGGCGCCCCTGTCAGGGGGCGCCCTTTCGGCCTCGGGCCGTGTCAGCCGTCAGATGGTGCTAAGGCTGTCCCGTATTCCCTGGCGGGCGCCCGACGTCAGCTACGGCACCTCGCTTCGTTGTCGGAATGCCCGAATACATCCAGTATGCGGGCGCCCCTCCGCCGTCTGATGCACCGCATCTGACGCCGCGCGCTGATCCACCAGGGATGACGGGACAGCTCTTAGCCGGCGGTGGCGGTCTTGTGGCGGCGCCACCAGACGAGGCCTGCGCCGGCCGTGAGGAGCGCGAGGGCCGTGCCGGCGATCCCGGCGATTTGGGTGCCGGTGTTCGCCAGGCCGCCTCCGCCGTGGTGGTCACTCGGCGGCGCGGCGTTGCCTCCCTGGGCGGTGTGCCCGGGGCTGGGAGTGTGGCCGGCCGGAGGGGTGGACGGCTGACCGGTGTGGGTCGGCGTCGGGGTGGGCGTCGGCGTCGGGCCGGTGCCGGTGTGGGCGGCCGTGTTGCCGCCGAGGGCGAGCAGGGCCTTGTTCTCGGCGTCGTCCGTCATCGACTTCACCGAGATGTCGGTGGTGCGGGGCAGGTTCTTGTGCTCGGCGGTGAACCGGGCCGGGCTGATGTTCTGCTTCGGCGACTTGGAGAAGTCGACGCCTCCCATGACGCAGACGGAGTTCTGGCCGGCCTTCTCGCACGGGTAGCTGTAGTCGCCCTGGGTGAAGGACTTCACGTAGTCCTTGTAGGTCTGCTCCGGGGTCCAGGAAGCGTTCTTCCCGCGCAGCGGCCAGTTGCCCACCTTGTTGCTGTTGACGGTCGCGTGGTAGTCCGTCGGCGACTTCGCGTCCTGCTGGCGGATCCACTCGGCCGCGACGCGCGCGTTGTAGACGCTGCGCAGGTCGGCGTACTTGGCGTCCGTGTTCACCTTCTTCTCGATGTCCGGGACGATCACCGAGTCCATGAGCTGCTGCACCCGCTTGTGCTGGGCCTCGGTGAGGTTGCACTGGCCGTTCGGGCTCGGGGTCGTGAAGTCCTGCGGGACCGAGTTGACCTTCAGCGGGGCGTCGAGGATGTAGAGGCCGCCGTCCTGTTCACGGACCTCCGCCGGCTTGGGGACGATCCAGTTCCGTACGCCGTGGGTGCAGGGGATGTTCTCCGACTGGAGCTTGTCCCAGAGCTGCTTGCCGACCCCGGTGCGGGGGTCCATGTCCTTGGCGTAGTCGTGCTTCATCTCCAGGTCCGCCTGGAGCAGGACGCGGCCGGCGTCGGTCGCGCCGAACGTCTTGTCCATGATCCTGTCGGGCTGGTCCGGGTTGAGGTTGACCCAGAACTTGTCCGGCGTCAGAGCGAGCCAGGTGAAGAAGCTGTCGGAGATGAGCTCGGCCTTCTCCCGGCCGCCGTAGCCGAGGCCGTCGGACTCGTCGACCTTGTTCGCGGCGAACGAGTAGTTCAGGCCTTGGCCCTTGACCGGCTTGCCCACGTAGCGGAGTTCGAGGGTGGAGAAGTCGACGCCACCGGGGCCGCGTACGCGCAGGCCGTTGGGGTCGCCCGCGCGGATGCGGTCCAACTGACGCTTCATGTCGCCGGGCGTCGCGGGCGACTGCCGGATGACGTCGGAACCGCGGCCGATGCTGTTCCTGGTGTCCTGGGCGGTGTACTTGCCCGGCTCGAACTTCGCCGTCGGGGTGGCGACGTGCTCGTACGTCGTCACCCGGCCCGCCCCGCCGATCTCCTTGAGGCTCTGCGTGTACCGGAGGGTGTCCTTGGTCTGCGGCTGGCCGAAGGCGTACCGGAGCTTGTAGTCCTTGTACTGCGGGTCCCTCAGGAACGCGCGGTCCTTCGGGGCCTGGGTGGTGTCGTGATTGCCGCCGGACTTGATCTCCACCGCCTCTTTGGTCCGCCGGTTGAACGCGTCGAAGCGCCGCTCGTAGGGCTTGCCGGTCTGCGGGTCGCGAACCTTGACCGTCTCCTCGCAGATCCAGTCAGGTCCGGTCAGTCCCAGGTCCTTGACGACCTTGGCGTGATAGGCCTCGCCACGCGGGTTGCGCCCGTAGACCTCGATGTACGCCTCGTTCAGCCAGTTGCTGAAGCCCCCGTACTTGGTGTCCGTTCCGCCGTTGCGCCCCAGATAGTCCTTGTAGGTGGCGAAGACCCGGTCGGGGGTGCCCTCCGGGTAGTTCTTGTAGGACCCTTCGAGCTTGTTGAGGATCTTTGCCTGCTCCGCCGGATCGTCCGGCAGGGTGAGGCCGTCCATCGCCTGGCGCTGATTCGGGAAGTCGTAGGAGTCCCAGTCGGCCTCGGGACGTTTCGCGTCCCCGTTCGCCCAGGGCAACTTGCCCGCATCCGTCGGCTTGCCGGTCAGGTTGAACTTCTCGTCGCATCGCTGCGCCTTGCCCGCCGCGTCGGCGGTGCCCTGAAGTTGCGGCAGGCCGCTGACGGAGAGGATGCCGACGGTCGCGAGAGCGACCGCGGCCCGTGCCCATACGCGGTGGCGTGTGGTTATCGGATGATTCACGTGAATGTGTCTTCCCAGGGAGCCCAGATCCGGTGAGGAAGAGAGCGCGGCGACGCCAGGGGCCCCCGTGGTCAGTGGCGCCGCACAAGTGGCCCACGCTAGCCCCCCGACGCACAGGAGCCCCACAGATTTCCCGGCGCGCCGTCCCCCAACTCCCGTTCTCCACAGGACCCTTACGCACTCACCTAAAGGGTGTTGCGAAAGGAGCGCCGTCGCCCGTGAGGGCGGGGTCCGCGGCGTCGGGTGCGGGCGACTGCACGGCGGAGGGTCGTCCTCGTACCGGACGTACCTGGACGAGCCCGACAACGCAGCAGGCGTGCGGGCCAGGCGTCGCGGGCCAGGCGGGACTTGCGCAACACCCTTTAGGGTTTGGACCATGACCGAGCGGCAATGGACGAACCACCCCCGGCTCACGGCCTGGCTACAGGAGCAGGAAGCGGCGTTCCCTCAGTGGGCCGCCGCCCACCCCGGCGTCTGGGACTTCTCCCCGGACTCGGTGGACAGCCTCGAGACGGTGATCAGGGCTCAGTTCTCCTCCTGGGATGACGTGCAAGCCGCTCAGCGCACCCCGCGGGTGACCGTACCCGCGTGGTACCTCGGCGAGGTCTGCGTGCGCGCCGGCGGCGTCTGGAAGCACAACCCCGGCTCCCCGACCGACCCCGACGTGTGGGAGGGCCCCTTCGTGGGGGTTCCCGGTGATCCCATGGAGGATCCGGACCATGAGGACCTCTACGAGGACGACGACTACCTTCCGGCCACGGTCCCCGTGTCCTCGAACTCCGCGGCATGTTCGTGAAGAGCCCCCAGTGGCGCCTTCGGAACGTCGTGGCGGAGTTCGACGACTGGCGGCGCGGCACCGCCGGCAGCTCCTGACCACGACGCCACTGCCCCCTCGGGGACCTTCAGCCGACTTCCGGGGTCCGTGGGTCCTCGTCCCGTAGTTGCCAGTTGCGGTGTTTCTTCCAGGCCAGGGCGCGCTGGATCTCCAGGGGGCTCAGGCCGGTGGCCGCCGCCAGTGCCTCGCGGGTGGGCGGTGGGGGCTGGAGCGCCTGGGCGCGGTCGATCTGGCCGGCCCACAGTTCCTCGGGCACGTACGGGCGGGCTCGGTACTCCTGTTGCAGAACGGCCAGGTGCTCGGGGGAGCAGGCGACGACCAGTCGCCTGCCGTCGCGCGCCGGGGTGCGGGTGTGGATCGCGGAGGAGTCCTGGACCAGGCCGAGCCGGCATCCGTCGGTGAGCCGTCGGGCGCACAGGTCGCAGATATCGGTCTCCGGGACCCGGGAACGGTCGGTTCGCATGCCCTTCTCCTGCCCCTTCCGGGCTCTGACGCACTCTCTGGCCGTTCTGGACGGGAGCAGTATGCCTTCCTCTCCCTGTCACGAAAATCTATCTTGAGTGCAGTAGACATTCGCCCCGGGGTGTGGGTAGTGTTCCTGTCGTAGCCAAGAAGACAGCAGGGCGCGGCAGACACGAACTGCCGCGCAGCGTGTAGGCACGGTGATGGAATCCGGCGGCCGGTCAAGTGCACGAGGGCCGCAGGGTTGATTGCCGGGCCGGGTGGCCCGCACAGGGGCCGCCGTGACGGAAGGGCAGCAGCGAGAGCAGGTCTCTCGGTGAAGGCGCCGGCTGCGGGCGCGCGCACCAGGAGGTCGGTACGGCACGGCAGTGGAATTCGGCGGCCGCTTCACGCGGGAGGGCCGCAGGGTTGATTGCCGGGTCGGGTGGCCCGGAAGGGGCCGCCGCGCAGGTCGTAGTGGCAGGACCGCAGTATCTGAAGTACCAGCAGGTCAGTACTTCTCTTCGTTCAGGTACGAGCAGGAAAGGTTCGGAGCAACACCATCAGGATCGTCCGCACAGCAGGTGTGTGCGGGCACTCGCAAGGCCCCGGATTGGAAGGTGGTCCCCGGTCAAGCATTCAAGATCCCCGCACGCCGCGATCCCCCGACGTGGCAGTGCGAACACGGCAGGACCGGCACGCAGAAGCCGGTAGATGTAGATGGTGTTTGAATCCGCCCCAAGGGGCCCCGGAAGCCAGGTACGGCTCCGGGGCCCCTCCACGCGTTTCCCCCTGACCATGGCACCGGCCGCGCCACCGACCACGGGACCGACCCGACCCGCTTCCTGACCAGGTTCGGATGTGGGATGCATGACCCGCGCATGACCGGGCATCCGCTGGTCAGGAGGTTGATAACCATGGGTCCACTGCTTCTGGTTCTACTGCTCGCGCTGATTCTGTTCGGCGCCGGCTTCGCGCTCAAGATCCTTTGGTGGGTCGCGGTCGTGGTGCTGGTCGTCTGGCTGCTCGGCTTCGTCATGCGGGGCACGCATTCCGGCGGCCGCAACCGCTGGTATCGCTGGTAGCCGCGACACACACGCGACACACAGCTGAATACGTCAGAACTGAGGCCCGGCGGGAAACCCGCCGGGCCTCAGGCACGCCCGCCCGCCGGCGGGCCCCCCTGATGGGTCAGCCGAGAACAGGGTGGGTAGGGGGCTGGTGTCCGGGGGCAGCGCGGGCGCGTGACCCATGCACGCGAACCTCCAGTTCCCCGCCCCGCCCCCGGACGCCTCCGCGCGACCGGGGAGCGCCTCCGAGGGTCAGCGGCGGCGCTGGTTGGTGAGCGCCTCCGTGACGAGGCGGACTCCGCGGGCGAGGCGGCTGAGCTGTTCCAGCTCTACGGCGTACAGCCGGATCGTGTTCTCGATGACCGCCTCCACCATGCCCATCGTGGGCAGCTCCGCCCGGCTGGTGCACATCGCCACCTGGACCGCGCGCATCTTGTACTGCAGCTGGAGCTGTGCGTGGCGGGCGAGGATGGCCGGGTGGCGGGTGAGGGTGGAGTACGCCGAGTAGCGCGCCGGCAGCAGGTCGCGCAGCCAGCGGGTGGCCGTGCGTTCCCAGTCGGGGTTCCCGGGTGACTTGACCTGGCAGGGCCAGTCCGGGCTGAGCGTGGTGAGGGTCGTCTGGGACATGCTCATCGCTTCCGAGAAGTGCCGAACTCTGATCGAGAGGGTGTTGGCAGCCCCGGCCCAGGGGTTGACCGAGGCTGCCGAGGGCGCGCCGCAGCAAGCGAGCGCCCGGTTTGCTGAACACCCCGGGCGCGCCACGAGGAGGGAGCGTCGGCCCGGGTGTTCCGTCGGGAGGGCGGGTCACACTCTCCAATGGCGTCCGGTGGGCTCAGGCGCCGCTTGCAGTAAACATATATACCGTCGAGTACGCAAGGGTATGAAAAGTTTCATACCCTTGCGGGGCCGGCTCCTAGAGGAAGAAGCCGTGCTGATCCGCTACCTGCTCGTACCCCTCGAGCCGTGCCTGCGTCCGCCCGGGATCGGCGTCGGCCATGGCCTGCAGCAGGGCCGCGGACAGCATGCCCGGCGCCGCGTACGAGTCGAAGACCAGCCGGGATCCGGTGCCCGCGGTCAGCACCACGTCCGCCTCGTCGACGAGCGGCCCCAGGGTGAGATCCGTGATCAGCGCGATGCGCAGCCCGGCGCTGCGGGCGGCCCGCAGCGCCGCGAGGGTCTCCTTCGCGTGCCGGGGCATGGCGAACGCCAGCACCCACGCCCCGCCCGCCGCCCGCGACTGCAGCAGCGCGTCGAAGGCGACGCTGCCGCCACGGGTCACCACCCGCACATCGGGGTGGATCCGCCGGGCGGCGTAGGCGAAGTACTCCACCAGCGGCGCCGAGATCCGCAGGCCGAGAACGGTCAGCGGGACGGAGTGGGCCAGCTCACGGCCGATGTCCAGCACCTGGTCGGTGTCGGCGAGCAGCCGGCGGACGTTCTCCAGGTTCTCGATCTCGGCGTCGACCGCCGCCTGCAGTTCGTTCCGGCGGACCTGCTCGCGGCTCTCCGGAGACGCCGCGACCGCGCTCAGCGCGATCGGCTGCAGGACGTCCCGCAGGGCGGGGTAGCCGCTGAAGCCGAGGGAGGCGGCGAAGCGGGTCACCGACGGCTGGCTGACGCCCACCCGCTCGGCCAACTCCGTGATGGAGAGGAAGGCCGCTTCGGTGAGGTGGTCGATCAGGTACTGGGCGATACGGCGCTGCCCGGGTGAGAGGCGGTGGCCGTTGAACAGCGCGTGGACGCGGTCCGCGGGGGCGCGCTCCTGGTCCTGGGGCTGCCCACCCGGCGTGATCGCAGCCGCCTGTGCCCGTGCCTGCTGCCCCGATGGCACCGGTGCGCCTCCTTTTTCCTGCCGCTCCCGCTCAACATAGCCCACCTCCCGTCATCGATCGGGCGGGCGAAACCGCCCCAACGTGGTGTTCCACCGATCCGCGATGGCGTCCGCGCGGGCGAAGTGCCCGGCGGCCTCCTCCTCGCGGCCGAGGAGCCCGGCGAGTTCGCCGAGCGTGTACGCGACGGGTTGGATCGCCACGGTGCAGCCCGCGGTGGGCGGGGGTGCGTGGCGGTACGGGAGCAGCGCCGCGTACAGCTCCTCCGCGCCCTCCTTCTCGCCGAGCGCCACCATCGCCGTCACCCGGAAGGTCGCGAAGAGCTTGAAGAAGTAGTCCCGCCGGATCGGCGGGGCCTGCGCCAGCACCTGCCGGGCCTCGGCCGGCAGCCCGGCGGCGGCCAGGGCCGCGGCGAGCAGGTCGCAGGCCATCGGGCCGTAGTCGTCGTACATCCGGCGCGCCTGCTCTACGCACTCACCCAGCCGCCCCTGGCCCGCCCTGATCGTCGCGATGGCGATCAGCAGGTAGCCGGCAGCGTGCGGGGAGCCCTGGCGGCCCATCGAGGCGGCCGCCTCGGCGTACAGCCGTTCGGCGTCCGCCACTCTGCCCTCGATGTGCGCGAACGTCGCCTGCACGGTCTCGCCGACCGCGACGGCTTCCGGCATCCGGTAGGCGCGCGCCACTTCCAGGCACTGCTCGGTGAGCCGGTACGCGCCGGCGACGTCGCCCTCGACCGCCGCCGCGATCGACCGGAGGCACAGCCCGTACCAGCGGTGGATCGGCAGGTCGTGCGCACCGCCGATCCGCTCGATCCGCTCTCCCAGCGCCGCCCGTTCCCGCCACTCCAGCTCGGTGTCCAGCTCGCGGGCGAGCGTCCCGAGGGCCTGCGCCAGCAGCACGGGGTCCGTCAGGCCCTCCGCGATCACCGCCGCCTCCTCGGCCGCGGCCCGCGCCCGGGGGTCCTGGCCGTCGGAGAGCTCGGCGCAGTACGCGTCCAGCAGCCGGCAGCGCACCGCGGGCTCCAGGTCGGACCGCTCCAGCAACCGGCCGAGCCCGGCGATGACCGGTTCGTCGACCATGCCGTACGGGCGGCTCTGCCAGGGCGTCGGCTCGGTCCACGCGGTGAACGCGCGGATCAGCAGGTCGTCGCGGTCCGCGGCGGTGGCGAGATCGACGGCCGTCCGGCGGATCGCTCGCGCTTCCATGATCGCCCCGGCCCGTACCTGGGCGCGCAGCAGCCTGCCGAGCAGCTCGACCCGCTCGCCGTCCCGGTCCCCGGTGCCGCCCGCGGGCACGCGCTCGAGGCACTCCAACGCCTGCCCGAGCAGGACGGCGGCGACGTCGTGGGCGTAACGGTCCTCGGCGAGAACGGCCGCGCGCACGCAGAAGTCGACGGCCTTCGCCGCCGTGGTCGAGGACGCCGCTCGCGCGTAGTGGTGGGCCAGCGCGGAGACGTCGTCCGGGGCGAGCAGCTCCAGGCTCGCCGCGATCCTGCCGTGCATGCGGGTGGCGCGCAGCCGGCTCAGGTCGGCCAACAGTGTGTCCCTGACCAGCGCGTGCACGAACCGGACGCGTCCCGGGGCGGGTTCGGTGAGGAGCCCCGCGACGAGTCCGGTCTCCAACGCGCCCAGAACGCCGTCCTCGCCGGCGTCCGCGGCGGCGACCAGTACCTCGACGTCCGCTTCGCGCCCCGCCACGGCGGCCAGCCGCAGCAGGGCCACCGCCGCCTCGGGAAGACGTCCCAGCCGGCGACGCAGCACGTCCCGCACCCCTTCCGGTACGTCGGACAGCGCCACCAGCGCGCCCTCGCTCCCCAGCAGCCGGGCGCTCTCGCGGACGTAGAAGGGGTTGCCTCCGGTGCGTTCGGCGAGCGCCGCGACCGTTTCGGCGTCCACCGGCCCCCCGCCCGCGGCGCCGGTCACCGCCCCGACCACCTCCGCGACGGCCGGTCCGGGCAGTCCGCGCAGCGGGATCCGCAGCGGCGACCGCCGCGCCAGCGCGGCCAGACCGTCGGCGAGCGGCCCTCCGGCCTCGTCCGGCCGGTAAGCGGCCACGAACAGGACGCTGGTGCCCTGCTCCAGGTCGACCAGGCCCGCCAGCATCGCGAGCGTCTCGGCGTCGGCCCAGTGCAGGTCGTCCAGCAGGACGGCCACCGGCCGCACGGCCGCCACCGTCGCCAGCCACGTACGGACCGCCCGGTGCAGCCGGAACCGGCCCACGGCGGCGTCCTCCTGGGCGACGGGTCCGGTGACCGGTGCGTCCGACAGCAGCGGGGCCAGCGCGGCGGCCGTCCCGGGAGGCGGCGGGAGCTCGGCGGCGACGTACCGCAGCGCTTCGACCCAGGCCCAGGCGGGCGGCGCGCCCTCGGCGTCGGTGGTGCGGCCGAGTGCGACGAGCCAGCCGTCGCGGCGCAGCCGGTGCCCCAACCGTTCCAGCAGCGCCGACTTGCCCATACCGGCCTCACCGGTTACCAGCGCGATGCCCGGACCAGCGCTGATCGCCCGCTCCGCGGCGGCTGTGAGCAGCATCAGTTCGGAGTCGCGACCGACGAACAGGTCCGCTTCAGGTGCGCGTTGCCCCGTGGCCGCCGGCGGACGCGGCCCGCCGAGCGCACTCGGCGGCGTGTCCGTCGCGGCGCGCAGCACCTCCACCCGCTGCGCGAGGACGGCCTCCTCGAGCGCGGTCAGGGCCACACCGGGATCCAGGCCCACCTCGGCGGCGAGGACCGCGCGGGCCCGCCGGAGGGTGGCCAGCGCGTCGGCCTGCCGGCCCACCGCCCAGAGCGCCAGCGCGTGCAGCCGCCAGCCCTCCTCGCGCAACGGCTCTTCACGGGTGAGCAGTTCGGCCTCGGGGACGGCCTTCGCGGCGGCGCCGGAGCGCAGCCCCGCGGCGACGCGGAGTTCACGGGCGCTCCTGCGGAGCTCCTCCAGGCGCGCGGTCTCGGCCCGGGCCCACGGTTCGTCGGCCGTCTCGGCGTACGCCGGGCCCTGCCAGAGGGACAGCGCCTCGTCCAGCAGCCGGTTCGCGTCCCGCGGCCCAGTGGTGAGCAGTTCGCGGGCGTCGTGCAGCAGCCGCTCGAAGCGCCAGGCGTCGACCGCGTGCTCCGGCAGCCGTAACGCATAGCCGGGCGGGGCGCTGACCAGCAGCTTCGCCGGGGTACGCGGGGCCCGGCCGGGCTCGAGGAGCCGGCGCAGGTTCGACACGTATGCCTGCAGCGAGGTCACCGCCTGGGCGGGCGCCGCGTCCTGCCAGAGGTCCTCGACCATCCGGTCCACGGGGACGACCTGCCCGCGCGCCGCCACCAGCAGCGCGAGGACCGACCGCTGCCTGCGGCCGCCGAGCGGAACGGGCTCCCCGTCCCGCTCGGCTCCGAAGGAACCGAGCACGCGTACGCACACCATGTCGCGCACATCGTAAACGGCCGCCGATCTTGCCGTACGGGAATTCCAAGTCCGTTCCACGTCCCGTTCCAAGTCCCGTTCCAAGTCCCCTCCAGGAGCCCCCGACGAGGCTTCCCCCCATGACGACGAACGCATCACCCCAAGCCGGCGCCCGCCCCGACACCCACGGAATGGTGGTCATCCACCGCGGACTGCGCCGGGAGTCACGGCTCCTCGCGGAGCTCATCGCGGCCGTCACCCCGGGCGACACCGCACGGGCCCGGGTGCTCGCCGGGCACTTCCGCGACTACCTGCTCGGTCTGTCCAACCACCACCACGGCGAGGACGACCACCTCTGGCCGCCGCTGCTGGCCCGGGTCGACCTCGAGACGGACCTCGTCCTGCGGATGGAGGCCCAGCACGAAGGGGTCGCCTCGACGCTGGCACGGGCCGAGGCGGCACTGCCCGGCTGGGAGGCCGCGGCGGGCGAGGCGGAGCGCGACGCGCTGGTGGCCGCGCTCACCGAGCACCGCGTGGTCCTCGTCGAGCACCTGGACGAGGAGGAGGAGTCACTGCTCCCGCTCGCGGAGCGGCACCTGTCCGTGGCGGAGTGGAACCTGCTGGGCGAGCACTTCCTGGAGAGCACCCCCAAGCCCAAGCTGCTGTTCTTCCTCGGCATGGTCCTCGAAGAGGCCGACACGACCGAGCGCGCCACCATCCTCGACGCGATGCCGCTGCCGGCCCGGCTGCTCTGGTACGCCGTCGGCCGCCCCGCGTACACCCGCAGGATGCGCCGCATCCGCAGCACCGACCGCTGAAGACAGCCACTCTCAGAGGAGATCTGCCATGAACCGCAAGAACTTCACCACCGGCCTCGCCTTCGTGGGCGGCCTGTTCATCCTCTTCATCGGGCTCCGCTTCCTGCTCGCCCCCCAGGCGTCGGCGGCCGCGTTCGGCGTCCCGACCTGGCCGCGGGAGGAGGGCACGGCGTTCCTCGCCGTCAAGGGCGTGCGGGACATCGGCACGGGGCTGATCCTCTTCGCACTGCTGCTGACCGGGCACCGCAAGGCGCTGGGCTGGGCGATGCTGGCGATGGCGTTCATCCCCGTGGGCGACATGGTGATCGTGCTGAGCCACGGCGGCCCGGCCGGCACCGCGTACGGGATCCACGGCCTCACCGCCGTCGGGGTCGCCGTGACCGCCGGGCTGCTGCTCGGCGAGCGCCGCGCCCCGACGGTCGCCGGGTCGGCCGGCCGGGAGGCTTCCCGGCCGGCCGACCCGGCCCTCAAGCGGTGACTCGCGGTGGACCCGTCACCACGCGGACGGCGCCGGCGGCGTCACCACCGGCGGACGGTCGTCGCAGGTGATGGTGTTGGGCAGCTCCCAGGGGGCGAGCCAGGGGCCGGTCGTGCCACCACCGTCGTTGCCACCGAGATCGGTCAGGGCGAACTCCGAGCCCGCGGGGGTGAAGTGGAACGAGCCGCAGTTGTTGACGCCGACCGCGCCGACGTTGCGGGCGTCGACGTTCTCGAAGGTCGAGGACCCCGCCGCTCGTCCACTGACCACCGACGTGCCCGTGCCGTCGACCCTGACGTCCTTGAAGTGGACGTTCGTGATCGAGTACAGGTCCTTCACCGGCCAGTCCGAGACCAGCATGATCGCGTTGTAGGTGTTGTCGAGGAAGTGGTCCCCGGTCACCCGGACGTCCGCGTCGATGTTCTTCTCCAGCGCGAAGAACCAGATCGCCCCGAGCCCGATGTTCCAGTTCAGCTCGTACGTGCCGGCGCGGACCGTGGTGTTGTCGGTGATCCACAGATGCCCGGTGAACGCCTCGGAACCGAAGCGCGAACCGACCTGGAGGGCGCTGCCCTCGCGGATCGGGTCCGCGATCAGGTTGTTCGAGACCGTGTTGTCGGTACCGCCGTAGATCGCGATGCCGTTGGCGAGCACCGGGGTCTGGACCGTGTTGTGGTCGAACGTGTTGTCCGCGTTCCCGGTCTTCTCCGACCACATGGCGAGGCCGTCGTCACCCGAGTTGCGGACGACGTTGTTCGCCACGAGCGAGTGCGTGACGCCCGTGTGGAAGTTGAGGCCGTCGGCGATCTGGTCGGCGATGACGTTGTTCGTGATCCGCAGGTTCGTCATCGGCCCGTCGAACCACATGCCCACCTTGGTGTGGTGGACGTAGAGCCCGTCGATCGTTGAGTCGCTGAGCGCTCCGCCGATGCCGTTGACCTGGTCGGTGTCGACCCGGTCCCGCACGTCGCCCTCGATGGCGAAGCCGGAGAGGTGGACGCCGGTGCTGCCGCCGGCGGCCGCGTCCTTGCCGTAGAAGCCGACGCCGGTGTGGGACCGGCCCGGGTCCACCTGGTGGCCCTTGATGATCGTGTACCAGCTGCCCGCGCCCTCGATCGTCACGTCGTCGACGATGATGTGGCGGTTCACCTGGTACGTGCCCTGCGGGATGTACACCTTGAGGTGCGTCCGCTTCGCGAAGGCGATCGCCCGGTCGATCGCGTCGGCCGCGTCACGCCGGCCCGACGGGTCCGCGCCGAACGCCAGCACGTTCGCCGCGACGACGGCGACGTGCGGCGCGCCGACGAGTTGGGAGTCGAGCAGGTCGATGGTGGTGGCCGAGGCCCTGCTCCCGGCCGGAACGGTGAGCCGCACCTTGTCGCCCGCGCGGTACTTCCCGCCGAGCGGCAGGCGCCGCTCATCGTAGAAGTGGTTCGGGCGGAAAGGCGTCGCGAACACCGGGGCGGGCGTCGTGGCGGCGGGCACGCAGGCGCACTCGGTGACCCAGTAGTCGGGGTGCAGCAGCCCGGCGTTCGGGTCGTTCGAGAACGGATACTGGTTGTACAGCCAGGCGTATTGCGACGTCAGGGTGGCCGTCCTCCGGTTCCCGCCGTTCACCGTGACATCGAGCGGCGCCGTGATCCCGCCGCCTCCGGGGGCGTCCGGGATGCTGTAGCGCACGGTGATCGCGTCGGCGGCGGCCGGCAGCGTGAACTCGACGTACTGGCCGGGCGTCAGCGAGACCGCTTTACGACCCGAGGCCTCCGCCGGCAGCGTGTACGCGGTGCGGTCAGGGCCGATGACCGTGCCGTTCGTCGCGGCGTTCTCCGCCTCCTGCTCGGCGAATCCCACGTTCGCGCCCCGGCCGGCGACCAGCGCCGGATCGAGCGCGGCACGCGTCACCACCGGGCCGGGACCACTGCTCGCGGCGGGTCGCGCCGACGCTGTCCCACCGGCCAGGACGCCGAGCCCGAGGGCCGCCGCGGTCACCGACGCGACCGCGACCGCGGCTCTTCGCCGCGGTCCGAGCGACCACTTCGCCCCAGCACCTGTGATGTTCGGTGACATCGCCAGCTCGTTTCTCTCGGGAGGGCGCGCCGCTCGGGAGGGCGCGCCTGAGACCCGCAAGGCGAAGCGGTGCCATGAGGGTGAGGCGACAGTAGGACCGCACTCCCCGTTCCACAAGGTTCCTACAGAATATTTCCGCTGACGTGCCCTCCAGATGCGGCAGTTCGTCGCTGTCTTGCGTCAGTCAGCACGCTTCATTGCGTTCACGCCGCCGGGACGACCGCTGGTGTGCAGGCCGTAGCGGTTCCAGAGGAAGCGCTGCAGGAAGAGCGTGACGATGCCGGCGAGGAGCATCCCGGCGAGGTTCAGCCCGAGCTGCTGGAACGAGGCGGCGACCTCGTGCCAGTGGGCGAGGGCGATCGCGACCGCGATGTTGCCCGCCGCCGGCACGGTGGTGACCGAGATGAAGACGCCCACCAGGGCCGAGGACTTGCCGGCGGTCATCGACAGGATTCCCGCGACGCCGGCGAGGAGCGCGACGATGAACGACCACTTGTCGGGGTGGACGATGAAGTTCGTCAGCGGTCGGTCGTCCAGCATGTCCGGAGTGATCCAGCCCAGCAGCCGGCCCGCGACCGCACAGCCCAGAGTGATTCCGATGGCGACGGTGAACCCGATGGCGAGCGTGCGCACGGCCGCGCCGATCAACCGCAGGTTGCCCCGCAGTACACCGAAACAGACGGCCGCCACCGGCCCGAACTCGGGACCCAGCACCATCGCGCCGACGATCAGGATCGGCTGGTCGAGCAGTGCGCCGATCGCCGCGATCTGCGTCGCGAGCGCGAGGAAGGCCAGGAACGCCCAGGTGAGCCGGGCCTCGGCGGAGGTGCGCGCGGCCAGTTGTTCCCAGACGACGGCGTCGTCGGAATCTCCCGGCGCGATCTCCTCGGCCTTCTCCGCGGCGGTGGAGATCGACAGGTAGAGCTCCTCGACGGTGATCCCGCCGCTGTCCTTCAACCCCAGCGCCCGCAACTGCTCGAGCACGCCGTTGGCCGCCTCCCTGGCCACGTCGAACTCGACGAAGTCACCCCGGGGCTCGTACGCGGCGCCGGGCAGTCGGATCACATTGACGACCGCGGGGCAGTCGGTGGCGATCCTCAGCACCTCGTCGGTGCGTTCCGCGGGACAGATCACTCGTACATGCAGCACGAGGTCATTGTGCCCGCGCTCCCGCCGGGTTCCCGTCAGGCGGAGGCGTAGCGGGCCGCCAGTGTGCGAACGGTCCCGGCCAGGCGGGAGCGCAGCTCCGGGGGGCCGAGGACCTCGATGTCGGCGCCGAGGGCGAGGAACGTGCCGTGGGCGTGGTCGAGGGATTCGATCGGCAGCACCGCGCGGGTCCAGCCGTCCGGTTCCGGGGTCCCGTTGACGGCCAGGGCACGGGCGGCGGCCCCGGTGAGCCGGGCCGCGGCGCCCGGTGCGAGCCGGACCAGCGCCTCGCCCTGATGCAGGCGGGCATGGAAGTCCGCCTGGTAGCGCTGCCAGTACCCCGCCAGGTCGAAGTCCTCCGGCGGCTGGAACTCCTCGTCGAGCGCGGTGAGTCCGAGGATCTGGTCGACGCGGTAGGTGTACGGTCCCGGTCCGGCGACGAGGTACCAGCGGCCCGCCTTGAGCACCAGTCCGTACGGCTCCAGCCGTCGGTCGACATCGGTCGGCGCCTTCCAGCGGCGGTAGCGGACGTCGAGCACCCGGCTGTGCCACACCGCGTCCGCGACCTGCGGCAGGTGCGGGATCTCGTCGTCGTCCGCGTACCAGCCGGGCGCGTCGAGATGGAATCTGGACCGCATGCGTTCGGCCTGGGCGCGCAGCTCGGGCGGGAGCGCCGCGCGCAGTTTGAGCTGGGCGCCCGCGAGGGCGGAGCCCAGCCCCAGCTCGGCGGCGGGTCCCGGGATGCCGGAGAGGAAGAGCGCCTCCGCCTCGCCCGCGCTCAGTCCGGTCAGCCGGGTGCGGTAGCCGGCGAGGAGCTGGTAGCCGCCGGCGTGCCCGGCGTCGCCGTAGAGCGGGACGCCCGCCGCGTGCAGCGCGTCGACGTCCCGGTAGACGGTGCGCACCGACACCTCCAGCTCCCGCGCGAGCTGGGCGGCGGTCATCCGGCCCCGGGTCTGGAGCAGCAGGAGGACGGAGAGCAGACGGCTGGACTTCACTGACACAAGGTGTCAGTGAAGCGGTCCTACGGTCCAGCCATGGCTTTCCAGGAGAAACTGCTGAGGGTGCTGCCACCGGTCGAGGTGGCGGGCCGTTCCGTCAAGCGCTACCACGTCACCGCCGACCCCGCGGGGATCGAGCCCGAGGTCGAGAAGGCCGCGTACGCGATCCTCCCCGAGTTGCTGCCCGAGCCGGACGGCACGCCCGGGGCGACCTTCGTCGTCCTCCACAGGGGTGGGGACGACGGGGCGTACCTCAACGCGTACAGCTGGGCCTGGGACAACGCCCTGTACTTCGCCGGGGCCGCGGGCGGCCAGCCGGTGCTGGGCTGCCCGGACGACGACCCCGCGCACTTCGTCCGGCTGGAGCCGAAGCTGATCGGCTGCGTCTGGGAGCTGCCGCCGATCCTGCACGAACGGGACGCCTGGGTACGCCACATGCTCGCGCCCGACCGCCCTGACCTCGCCGCCTATCTCGCCGACTCGCTCCCCGAGGGCACCACAGGAGACCGCTCATGAACGACTTCGACTTCCTCGTCGGCAGCTGGGACGTCGCCAACCGGTGGCGGACGGACTTCCTCGACGGGACCAGCGAGTGGGAGGAGTTCCCTGCCGTCAGCCACGCCTCGCGGCACTTCGAGGGCGGCGCGAACCTCGACGAGATCATCTTCCCGACCAAGGAGTTCGCCGGGCTGACCCTGCGCCTGTACGACCCGGAGCGCGAGGAGTGGTCGCTGTACTGGGCGAGCAAGCGCACCGGGACGCTCTTCCCGCCGGTCATCGGGAGGTTCGGGCAGGACGGCGTCGGCGAGTTCTACGGGGACGACACCCACGCCGGTAGGGAGATCAGGGCCCGGTTCGTCTGGTCGGGGATCACGGAGGACTCCGCGCGCTGGGAGCAGGCCTTCTCGGTGGACGGGGAGAAGACCTGGGTGACCAACTGGATCATGGAGTTCACCCGCCGCTGACAGCTGTGACGACGGCTCCCGAACGTGGGGGCCGGGTCGCCGGAAGGAGAGGTCCCGGCGACCCGGAGTGGCACGTCAGCCGTTGTCGGCGCCGTTGCCGGAGAGGACCGGGATCTGGTCCAGGATGTGCGACAGCGGCTCGTCGCCCTTGCCCTGGGTGGAGTTCTCGGTGCACTGCTGGTTCTGCGGCGACGACAGGACGTTGATGTCCTGGACCGTGATCGGGACGAGGCCGACGAGCGAACCGACGTTGGCCTTCGCCGGAAGGCCGACGCACAGCTTGTTGAGCGTGCCCTGGACGAGGCCGATCTGCGCGCTCTGCGTGCCACCGGTGTGCGTGTTGCCGAAGGACTGCTCCGACCCGTTGCCGTTCACGGTGTCGAAGCCCGAGTCGTCACCGATGGCCATGGCCTGCGGGGCCGAGGCGGCGCCGACCGCGACGACGGAAGCCGCCAGGGCGGCACCGGCCAGGAACTTCTTGATCATGATCAGTCCTTCGAGTGCGGGGATGCCCTGGGTGGGGCGAGGGATCAACCGTCGAGGGCGGGTTTGGTTCCGGTGCTTCATCCCATTGGCGGAAATCGCCCGGACAGTGAAGTTCAGTGCCCGATGGGCAGACCACCGAGCAGCGACGTCCCCTTGGCGACGCCGGCCAGCGTCGGCGTCAGGTCCTTGGTGGCGTCGGTCACCTGGCCCAGCAGCGTGCCCGCGGTGGTGTCCGTCTTGAGCTTGTCGCTGACCCGCTTCGCCACGTCCACCACGGGGCCGAGGTAGGCGTTGCCCGCCTGCGCCACCGGCTGCGCCGCGAAGAGCTGGTCGACGCCGCCGTTGATGCTGGTCGGCATCGCCGGGGCCGCGTCGGCGGCGAAGGCCGGCGCGGCGGCACCCATGGCCATCACGGAACCGGCGACGACCACAGCAACCTTGGAGTACTTCACTGTCAACCCTTTCAATAGCGGCGTCGGCACCCGGGCACGGGGATTGCGGCCGGGTGAGCGAGGAGTGGCTCATGACGCCGTAGTCCTCTGGATAACGACTCCACCGCGCAACGGAAACTCCGCGGAATGATTCTTCATCGGCAATCACCCGAAAGCGGAAACAGCGGAGCTTTTTTGCGCCAGGCGAAATGTGCGGCCTGCCCGCGGTGGGCCCCCTTTCCCACCGCGTCAACAGAACAATTCGATCAGACCCGTGCGGCGCGCGATCGGCGGTAGAGCATCGCTCCACTCAGCAGCAGCCCGGCACTGACGGCCCCCGCCGTTCCGAGGCCCTCCGCACCCGTACGGGCGAGTTGCACGCCCTCCGAGAGGACGGGCCGGACCGCGGCCGCGTGCTGCGGCGGTGCGACGTGCTCCACCGGCGGCGGAGTGACGTGCTCCAGCGGCGGCGGAGTGACGTGCGTCGACGGCGGCGGGGTGTGGTGGACCGGCGGCGGCGTCGGGCCCGTCGGCGGCGCTGCAACCGGCTCCCCGCCACAGTCGTTGCCCATGGCCGGGTTCAGCAGCCCCACCAGGTCCGCGGTGTTGCCGCAGACGTTGACCGGGGTCTCGACAGGGACCCGGACGTTGTTGCCCGACCCCACACCGGGCGAGCCCGCGGTCGTGGCGTCGGCGTCGTGCCGCATGCCCTGGTGGCCGCCGCTGTGCTGCCCAACGTGCTGCGCGCTCTGGTGGCTGGTCCCGTAGTGGCCGTTCTCCTGGGGGCCGCCTTCGTGGTGGCCGTTCTCCTGGTGGCCGCCTTCGTGGTGGCCGCCCCCGTGCCCGGAAGCCCCCGCGTGCCGCGCGGGTGCCGGAAGGTGCCGCTCCCGCGCCGGGGCGTGCCGCTGGTGTTCCGGCGCGGACTCGTTGGCGCAGCCGTTCCCCATCGCCGGGTTCAGCAGCGCGACGGCGTTCACCGAGTTGCCGCAGAGGTTCACCGGCACGTCCACCGGAACCTGGACGCTGTCGCCGGACAGCACGCCCGGCGAGTTCGACGTGGTCGTCCCGGCTTCCGCGTCCGCGTGCGCGTAGCCGCCGGCCATGGCGAGCACTCCGCTCGCCGCGGCGACGGTCATCAGACTCCTGCTCAAGGCCTGTCGCATCGACTCTCTTCCCTGCCATGGGTGGTGCACGAAACGCGCGGAAGGTCTCCCGCGCGCCGAAACCGTGAGCGGCCCCGGAGCACAGGCGAGCGCTCCGAGGCCGCGACGGGCGCCCTCACGGGCCGATGACCAACGTCATTCGTTGGTGCAGGCGTTGCCGAACGCCGGGTTCAGCAGAGCGATGATGTCGATCGTGTTGCCGCACACGTTGACGGGGATGTGGATCGGGATCTGAATGCTGTTGCCCGACAGGACACCCGGGGAGTGTGAGACCTCGGCCTGGGCCCCGGCGTCGGCGAAAGCGGGGGCAACGGCACCACCCGTGATCATCAGCGTTCCCGCGGCGAGTGCGGCGATCTTCGAGTACTTCACGTTGAACTCCCTTTCCGCAGCGGCGCCGATCGCAGTCACGACGTTCGTGCTGCCCGGGGGAATTCCTGCCCCTCGTGACACCGCTACCACCGGGGTAACGACCGCCGATGCCCGGAGAAACCCTCCGTACGCACCCGCCGTGATCATCCACTCGAATGCCGTAACTGCGGCCCCGCAATTCACAATTGCTGTACTGAATAGGGCTCCGGGCCTGAATTACGGCAGCACAAAACGGCCCTGGCCGCCGGTGGTCACCGGCGGCCAGGGCCTCGGGCGATACGGGTCAGCCGTTGTGGGCGCCGTTGCCGGAGAGGACCGGGATCTGGTCCAGGATGTGCGACAGCGGCTCGTCGCCCTTGATCTGGGAGGAGTTCTCGGTGCACTGCTGGTTCTGCGGCGACGACAGGACGTTGATGTCCTGGACCGTGATCGGCACCAGGCCGATGAGCGAACCGACGTTGGCCTTCGCCGGAAGGGCGATGCACGGCTTGTTCAGGGAACCCTGGACGAGCGCGAACGACGGGCTCATGTAGCCGCTGGTGTAGGTGTTGCCGTAGGACTGGCGGGCACCGTTGCCGTTGGTGGTACTGGCGCCACCCGAGTCGCCGATCGCCATCGCGGGCGCGGCCACCGCGGCGGAGACGCCGACGACGGAGACAGCCACCGCAGCCGTGGCGAGGAACTTCTTGATCACGAGTATTCCTTCTTGTGCGAGATTGCCCCAGGTACCGGGTCGGACTGACCAACCGTTCGGTGCGGGCTCGGGTTATGGCCGTTCACCCGAATGGTGACGGCGGGGCCGGTCGGTCAGCAGTTGTCGCAGGAATTTCCGAATACCGGGTTGAGCAGGCCGATCACGTTGACGGAGTTGCCGCACAGGTTGATGGGCACGTCGACCGGAACCTGGATCTGATTTCCGGAACCGATGCCGGGCGACTCCACGGCGGAACCCTCGGCACCGGAGTCCGCGAAAGCGATACCGGACGCGCCGACGACAGCGGCACCGGCGAAAGCGGCGAGAACAGTGGCTTTGGCGAAACGTGACAAGGGAGCACCTTTTCCTGGTGGCGGATATGCGTCGGCGTTAGCCCGGATGGGCCAACGGAACTATCAACGCATGAGTGCACCGGAGGGTGTCTCCACCGGGGGGTGAAGCACCGGTCATCTGTACGTCAACACCCGTGCGTCAACACAGCGCGTTGGTTAATCAAGGATTACCTGCCCGGCATACCCCTCGTTATAGCGGGACAGACCGCTGCGGCGGCGGGCACGGCAGGCAGCACACATCCGATTCTTCATTCGCGGAGAGAGGTAACGGCGCGCGATGCCGCAACACCAGCAGGACCCGGGCCGGCTGACGGTGCTTCACCTGGTTCAGCCCGTCGACGGCGGGGTCGCCCGCGTCGTCACCGACCTGGTGCGGGCCCAGGTACGTGACGGGGTCCGCGCGGTCGTGGCCTGCCCTCCCGGCGGCGTCCTGGCCGGCGACGCGGCCGAGGTCGGCGCCGAGGTGGTGCCCTGGGCGGCCGGCCGTTCCCCCGGTCCGGACCTGCCGGGCGAGACCCGGCGCGCCCGCCGGGTGGTCCGCGAGGTGCGTCCCGACCTGCTCCACGCCCACAGCGCCAAGGCGGGACTGGCCGGACGGCTGGCCGTGCGCGGCCGGGTCCCGACGGTGTTCCAGCCGCACGCCTGGTCCTTCGAGGCGGTCGACGGCGCGACCGCGTACGCCGCCCTGCGCTGGGAGCGGTGGGCCGCGCGCTGGGCCACGCGGGTGCTCTGTGTCAGCGAGAGCGAACGGCGGACCGGGGAGCGCGCCGGGATCGATGCCCGCTGGGCCGTCATCCCCAACGGCGTCGACCTGGACCGTTTCACTCCGGACGGCGGCCCGTCGGACCCGCCAGGCGATCCGCGCGGCTCACTGCCCGCCCTCTCCGACCTGGGTCCCGCCGACCGCCTGGTGGTCTGCGTGGGCCGGCTCTGCCCGCAGAAGGGCCAGGACCTGCTGCTGCGGTCCTGGCCCAAGGTCACCGCCCGGCTGCCCGGCGCCCGGTTGGTCCTGGTCGGGGAAGGACCCGACCGCGACCGGCTCCTGCGGGGCGCCCCGGAGGGGGTGCTGTTCGCCGGGGCCACCCGCGACGCCGTCCCCTGGTACCGGGCCGCCGACGTGGTGGTCCAGCCGTCCCGGTGGGAGGGGATGGCGCTGGCCCCGCTGGAGGCGATGGCGTGCGGCCGCCCCGTGGTGATGACCGACGTCGACGGCGCCCGGGAGAGCCTGCCGCCCGGTCAGGAGGGCCTCTGCCTGGTGCCACCGGAGGACCCGGACGCCCTCGCCCACGCCCTCCTCGGCCTGCTCACCGACCCCGTTGTCCGCGCCACCGCCGCCCGCCGGGCCGTGGACCACGTGCGCACGACATACGACGTGCGGCGGACGACGGCATCGGTCGCGGACCTCTACCGCGACCTGCTCGATCCGTCGCGACCCGAGTGCAGGGAACGCATCACGCGATGACGACGGAGAGCGCAAGCGCGCCCCACCCAGCCCGGAACGTGCGACAGACCACGGTCGCGCCCGCCACCGCCCCGATCTCGCGGCCCCGGGGGCCCTCCAGAGCCGTCGTGGGGCGACACCGCGCGCGGGTCGCGGTCCGCCACCGCGCGGTCGTCCCCCTCCTCGCCACCGACTGCCTGGCCGCCGCCGGAGTGCTGGCCGTCCGCCCGGGTTGCCCGCTGCCGCTGCTCGGCCCGCTCCTGGTGTGCCTGACGCTCCTGCACGCCTACGCCGGGCTCTACCGCACGGGCCTCGACCCGGCGGCGCTCGACGAACTGCCCGGCCTGCTGGGCTGCTCGGCCCTCGCCTGGTGCGCCTCGGCCACCACCCTCGCCGCCGTCCGCCCGGCGCACTCCCCCGGCTGGCCCGTGCTGCTCACCACGATCGCCGCGACCGGCCTGCTGGCCTGCGCCGCCCGCGCGGTGGTCTACCGGTTCCAGCGCTGGTCGGCGGGGCGCCACCCGTGCTCGACCCTGCTGATCGGCGCCGGTCCCGTCGTCCGGGACGTGGCCGAAGTGCTGTACGAGCACCCCGAGTACGGGATGCGGCCGATCGGCGTGGTGCTCCCGTACGACACCCCGGGCGCGGACTCGTCGCTGCCCGTGCTCCGCTCCATCGGCGACATCCACCGGGCGATCATCCAGAACTCGGTGCGCTACGCCGTGTTCGCCGGCGCGCCCGCGGGCAATCCGGCGGCCGCGGAACTGGTCCGGCTGCTCGCCGCACGGGGCTGCTGCCTGTGGCAGGTGACGTCGGGGCCGGGCTCCAGGACCGCGGGGCGGCCGGCGGCCGGCCATCTGTGGGGCTTCGCCTGCGCCCGCCTCGACCCCTACCCGCGCCCCGGCGCCGGACTGGTGGCCAAGCGCGTGCTGGACGCCCTGCTCGCCTTCCTCGCACTGCTCCCCGCGGCGCCGATCCTGGCGCTCAGCGCGCTGGCCGTCCGGTTGTCCGACGGGCCCGGGGTGCTCTTCCGGCAGGAGCGCGTCGGGCTGGACGGCCGGCCGTTCACGCTGCTGAAGTTCCGCACCCTGCGGCCGAGCGACGAGCGCGAGTCGGCCACCCGGTGGAACGTCTCACACGACCGGCGGATGAGCGCCGTCGGCCACTTCCTGCGCCGTACCTCGCTGGACGAGTTGCCGCAGCTGTGGAACGTCCTGCGCGGTGACATGAGCCTGGTCGGCCCCCGGCCCGAACGCCCCTACTTCGTCCACCAGTTCGCCCAGACCTACCCCGGATACAAGGACCGACACCGGATGCCCGTGGGCATCACGGGACTCGCGCAGATCCACGGGCTGCGCGGCGACACCTCCATCGAGGACCGGGCCCGCTTCGACAACCACTACATCGAGAGCTGGACGCTCTGGCAGGACGTCCGCATCCTGCTGCGCACCGCGACGGCCCTCTTCCGGTTCGGGGGGAGCTGACCATGACCGTCCTGCCGGACACCGCCCCCCGCCCCGTACGGCACGCACACGCCACCCGTCCGCCGGCCGGCCGCGCCACCCGCCGATGGGTCCGGGCGGCCCCGCTGCTGCCGGCGGTGGCGACGGTGCTGCTGCTCGCGGCCCCCATCGGCGCGGGGGACGTGAGCGCCTCCGGGAAGCTGACCCCCGCCGACGCGGCCTCCGCCGTACTGGTCGCCTTCTGCGCGCTGCGGGCGCTGCGCGCGCGGACGCGCCCGCTGACCGCGGCGGCCGCCCTCGTCCTGGGCGCGCCCGTCGTCGCGATCGCGGTGGCCACGGTGACCGCCGCGGACCCGGCGGAGGCTGTCGCCGGATTCGTGCGGTACCTGCAGGTCTTCGTCCTCGTGCCGACCGCGCTGGTGCTGCTGCTGCGCACCCGGCGGGACTTCCTGGTGGTGGCCGGATCCGTCGTCCTGCTCGCCCTGGTGCAGGGCGCGATCGGGGTCTACCAGTACGCGACGGGCACCGGCGCCTCGTACGTCGGCGAGAACATCCGCGCCGTCGGCACGTTCGGTCCTTCGGACGTGATGGGCATGGCCACCGTCGTCGCCTACGGGCTGGTGATCGCCGTCGGGCTGGCTCTCGCGCCGGCCGCGCCCGGCGCCCCCCGGCTGCTGCGGCCGGCCGCGCTGGGCTGCGCGGCCGCGCTCGTGGTCCCGCTGGTGCTGTCCTTCAGCCGCGGCACCTGGATCGCCACCGTGCTGGCGTGCTCGGTGATGACCGTGCTGGCCGGGCGGCGACAGGCGGTACGGATCTTCGCGGTGACGGCGGCCGCGGGCGTGGTGCTGGTCGGCGGCGCGGGGGTGGGCTCGCAGCTGATCAGCGACCGGGTCGCCAGCATCACCCAGGTGACCGACGCGCCCGACTCGTCGGTCACCGACCGGTACGGCCTGTGGGCCGCCGCCACCGGGATGTGGCGCGAACGGCCGGCCACCGGCGTCGGCCTCAAAGGCTTCCCGGCGCACCGTGACGGCCACGCCGCGCTCGACCTGTCGTCCGGCAGCGACACCGACGGCGCCGGCCAGGGATTCGCGCGCGAACCCCTGCTGTCACCGCACAACATGTACCTGCTCATCCTCAGCGAACAGGGGCTGATCGGGATCACCCTGATCGTCGGCAGCTGGGCGGCGCTGCTGGCGTGCGGGCTGGGCCGGCTGGCCGGCGCCCGGCGCGCGGGCCGCGGCGCCGAGTGCGGGCTGATCGCGACCGGGCTGCTGCTCTGGCAGTGCGTCGACTTCCTGTACGCGGACATCGGCGGCCCGTCGACCGTGCTGACGGCCATGCTCTTCGGGCTGGCCGCCGCCTGGGCGCTGCGCCCGGCGGACGGCACCGCGGGCGGGCCGGAGGTCGCCCGATGACGGACACCTCCGCGCCGCCGGAACCGCCGGTTCGACCCGAGCGGTCCGCCGTCGTCCCCGCTCCTTCCGCCGCGCCGGACGATGCCCGGCCGGCGGAGCAACCCCGACCATCCGGCCTGGGGCGGGTGCTGGCGCGGGCGGCGGCAGTCACCGCCGCGCTCACCGCGCTCGGCTCGCTGCTGGGCCTGGTGCGCGACCAGACGATCGCCCACCTCTTCGGCGCGGGGCCCGCCACCGACGCGTTCCTGGTCGCCTGGACCGTGCCGGAACTGTCCGCCACCGTCCTCATCGAGGACGCGATGGCCCTGCTGCTGATCCCGGCGTTCAGCCTGGCCCTGGCCCGGCGCGGCACCGGGGCGGGACAGGGTCCCGACCCCGTGCGGGCGCTGCTGGCGGCCACGCTGCCCCGGTTGCTGCTCGCCCTGGCCACCGTGATGGTGCTGCTCGAACTGGGAGCGCCCGCGATCGTCGGCGTCCTGGCCCCCGGCCTGCGGGACTCCGCGCTCGCGGTCGACTGCACCCGGCTGACCGCCGCCACCGTCCTGACGTTCGGCCTCACCGGGTACTTCAGCGCCGCGCTGCGCGCCCACCGCCGGTTCGTCCCTCCGGCGGCCGTCTACGTCGTCTACAACATCGGCATCGTGGCCACCCTGCTGCTGCTCCACGCCCGCTGGGGCGTGCGCGCCGCCGCCGCGGGCGTGGCGGTCGGCGGCCTGCTGATGGTGCTCGTCCAACTCCCGTCGTTCCTGCGCCGGGTGCCCCCGTGCGGCACCGGTCCGCGACGATCCGCCGAACCGGCCGGCGCCCCGGCGCCCCTCGGCCTCGCGCTGCTCGCCCCTGTCATCGTCTTCACCCTCTGCCGCCAGGCGCAAGTGTTGATCGAGCGCTTCCTCGCCGCCCCGCTCCCCGCGGGCGCCATCTCGCACCTGAACTACGCGCAGAAGGTCGCCCAACTGCCGATGGTGCTCTCCTTGATGATCGTCACGGTCACCTTCCCGGTGGTCGCGCGGGCGCTGGCCGACGGCGAGCCGGAGAAGGCCCGGCTCCGGGTCGAACGCGATCTGACACTGGCCGGCATGGTGGTGCTGCTGGGCACCGCCTTCGTCATCGCCTGCGCGCCGCAGATCGTCCACGTGCTGTTCCAGCGCGGCGCCTTCGACGCCGTGGACACCGCCGCGACCGCGTCCGTCATGCGGGTCTACGCGCTGGGCCTGCTCGGCCAGAGCATGGTGGGCGCCCTGGTCCGGCCGTTCTTCTCGGCCGCCCGGCCCACCTGGTACCCGGCCGCCGCCATGGGCGCGGGGCTGCTGATCACCGTCGTCGCGGGGGCCGTCACCGTCGGGTACTGGGGCATCTACGGCATCGCCGGCGCCAACGCCGCGGGCATCACGGCCACCGCCGTGCTGCTGCTGCGCGGGCTCGGCACGCAGGTGATCGCCGTCAGGGCCCGCACGGTCGCGGCGGGGCTCGGCCGGCTCGTCATCGCCGCCACGGCCGCGTGCGCGGCCGGCTGGGCGACCACGCGCCTGCTGCCGGGACCGGTGCCGTCCCTCACCGTCTGCTGTCTCGTGGTGCCGGCGGTCGCCACCGCGACCGCCGCCGCCGTACGGGTGCCGGAAATCCCGCACCTGCTCGCCACCGTGAAACGGAAGCTGCCCCATGCCCGCTGACACCGCACCCGTCCGCGTCCTGCGCCGTCCGGCCGCCCGCGACACCCTGTCCAGACGGGGCGGCCGGACAGCGCCGTGGGTGCTGATGTACCACTCCGTCGGGGCGTGCGCCGACGATCCGTACCTGGTCACAGTCAGCCCCGACCGGCTCGAACGGCAGCTGACGTGGCTCAACCGCCGCGGCCTGACCGGGGTGGGCGTCGCGGAACTGCTGCGCGCCCGCGCTGACGGCCGCGGCAACCGGCTGGTCGGGCTGACCTTCGACGACGGCTACGCGGACTTCGTGGAACACGCGGTGCCGCTGCTGCTCCGGTACGGGCACTCCGCCACCGTCTTCGTGCTGCCCGGCAGGCTCGGCGGCGACAACGAGTGGGACGAACTCGGCCCGCGCAAGACGCTGCTGACCGAGGAGGGCATCCGCGCCGCGGCGGCCGCCGGTATGGAGATCGGCTCCCACGGCCTCGTCCACCAGGATCTGACGCAGACCGCCGACGGTGTGCTGGCCGGCGAGGTGCGCGGCAGCCGCGACCGGCTCCAGGAGATCACCGGGAAGGCCCCCGCGGGGTTCTGCTATCCGTACGGCAAGGTGGACGCGCGCGTCGTCAACGCCGTGGCCGCGGCCGGATACGGGTACGGCTGCGCGGTGGCGGCCGGCCCGCTGACCGGGACGCACGCACTGCCCCGCGCCTACGTCGGGGAGCGGGACACCGACGCGCGCCTGGACCTCAAGCGCCTGCGGCACCTGCTGCGCCGGCGCCCGCTGCCGTTCGACTCCGGCCACGCCGCGCTGCCGTACGCCCGCGAGGCGGCCCCCGGCGCCGGGGGCCGTGCGCCCGGCCGCCCCGCCGCGGGCTCACCGGTCCCCCCGGAGCCCCGGAGCGAGCAGGACGGCCGATGAAGGTCCTGCACATCATCACGGGGCTCGACATCGGCGGGGCCGAGCAGCAGTTGCGGCTGCTGCTGCGGCATCTGCCGGTGTCCTGCGAGGTCATCACCCTCACCCACCCCGGTCCGGTCGCCGACGGCATCCGCGCCGACGGCACACCCGTCACCCATCTGGGGATGACCGGGAACCGGGACCTCACCGCACTGCCCCGGCTCACCCGGCTGATCCGCGCCGGCCGCTACGACCTCGTCCACACCCATCTCTACCGGGCCTGCGTCTACGGCCGGATCGCCGCCCGGCTGGCCGGGGTGCGCACCGTGGTCGCCACCGAGCACTCCCTCGGCGCCACCACCATCGAGGGCCGCCCCCTCACCCGCGGCACCCGTGCCCTGTACCGGGGCACCGAGAAGCTCGGCAGCGCCACCGTCGCGGTCTCGGACACCGTCGCCGAGCGGCTACGCGCCTGGGGCATCCCCGGGCCGCGGATCCACACGGTGCCCAACGGCATCGACGCCGGGGCGTTCCGGTTCGACGCGGCGGTCCGGGCGGCCACGAGGAGCCGCCTCGGACTACCGCGGGACGCCTTCGTCGTGGGCGGCGTGGGGCGGCTGGTGCCCGGCAAGCGGTTCGACCTGCTGGTGCGCGCGGTCGCCGGGCGCCCCGGCGCCCACCTGCTGCTGGCCGGCGCGGGACCCGAACGCGACGCCCTGCTGGAGCTGGCCGCCGGGCTCGGCGCGGCCGACCGGATCCACCTGCTGGGCGAGACCGGCGGCGGGGACGGTCCCGGCACGGCGCCGGCGCTGCCCGCGCTGCTGGCCGCCGTCGACCTCTTCGTCTCCGCCTCGCGCGAGGAGACCTTCGGGCTCGCCGTGCTGGAGGCCCTCGCGGCCGGACTGCCCGTCCTGTACGTCACCTGCCCGGCCATCGACGACCTGCCGGCGGCGGACGCGCCCGGGGCCCGGCGGATCGGCACCGCCGCCGAGGCGCTCACCGCCGCGCTGCGCCAGCACCAGGAGGCCGGGCAGCACCGGTTCGAGGTGCCCGCCGCCGTCGGCCACTACGACATCGCCGGCACCGCCGGCCGGCTGGCCGCGCTGTACGCCCTCGCGGCCGCCCGGCCCTGACCAGAGCCCACAGAAGGAGCGAATCCATGGACGAGACCCGAACCCACGCCCCCGGCGCGCCGAGCCGGCTGCGGGACGCGGCGCGGCGGCTGCCGCGCTGGTGGCCGCTGCCGCTGTGCGTCGGCCTCGGGCTGGCCGGCGGCCTGGGCTACGGCCTGGCCACCCCGCCGCAGTACTCCGCGACCAGCTACGTCATCGTCGTCCCGCAGCATTCCGACCCGGCCACCGCACTCGGCTTCGCGCAGGCCTACGGCCGCGTCGTCACCGCGTCCACGGTGCTGGCCGACGCGCAGAAGGACGCGGGCGTCCCCCTCGCCGAACTGCGCGAGAGTGTGCAGGTGGCCACCTCGCCCGATGCTCCGATGATCTCGATCACCGGCACCGGGACCCGGGCCCGCGACGCCTCGGACATCGCCAACGCGGTCGCGAACTCCCTGACGGTCACCGGCAACCGGAACGCCGTCAACACCGGGGTCCGGCTGCTGATGTTCTCCCCGGCCGCCGTTCCCCTCTCCCCGGCCTCGTCCTCGACGGCGCTGTCCGGCGCCGTGGGCGGCAGCGCGGGCGGCCTGCTCGGCGCGCTGGTCCTGCTGGTCCGCCCCGGCAACCGCGGTCGCCGGGCGGCCGGCCACGCCGCCGTGCCCGCGCCCGCCCAGGGCATCCACCCGCCCGTCAGGGAGATGGCGTGACGACCGGCGGCGACCTCGCGTCCGTCCGCTCGGTGACGATGTGCCGCGACCCGCGGCAGTTCGAGGCCCTGCGTGAGGAGTGGGGGCGGCTGCACCGGCACTGCCGGACGGCCACGCCGTTCCAGAGCCACTCCTGGCTGCACTCCTGGTGGGCGTCGTACGGGCGGACCGGACGCCTGCGGGTCCTGCTGGTCCGGAAGGACGGGGAACTCATCGGCGCCGCCCCGCTGATGCTCGCCCACCGACCGCTGCCCGTCCTGGTGCCGCTGGGCGGCGAGATCACCGACTTCTCCGACGTGCTGCTCGACGACCACGCCACCGAAGCCGCCGTCACAGCGATGGCCGTGGGCCTGCGCCAGGCGGCCCGCGGCGCCCTGATCGACCTGCGCGAGGTGCGGCCCGGCGCTGCCGCCGAGCGCCTCTACGACAGCTGGCGGGGACCGAAGCGGCGGCTGAAGGACTCCGTCTGCATGGAGCTGCCGGGCGTCCCGCTGCCCGAACTGATCACCCGGATGTCCACCTCCCGCGGCCAGCGCACCCGGTCCTACGTGCGCAAACTCGACGCGCTGGGCATCGAGGAGCGCGTCGTCCCCGTGCACGAGGTGCCCACCGCCGTCGAGAACCTGCTGCGCCTGCACATCCTGCAGTGGGAGGGGCGCGGGGTCACCCCGGAGCACGCGAGGCCGCGGTTCGCCGCGCACCTCAAGCGGGCCGGGCAGCACATGGTGTCCGGCGGCGACGCCGTCATCACCGAGTACCGGCTGAACGGCGAGGTGCTGGCGTCGGACCTCAAGCTGCTCTCGCCGCGACTGGTCGGCGGCTACCTCTTCGGCGCCGACCCCCGGCTACGCGCCACCAAGGCCGATCTCACCACCATGCTGATCAGGAACGGCGCCGGCCACGCGACCGCTTCGGGCGGCGGCGGTGCGCTGAGCCTGCTGCGCGGCAACGAGGCGAACAAGCTCCCCTGGTGCCCCGACCTCGTCGCCAATCAGCGGCTGCTGATGACGTCGCCGCTGTTCGCCCCCGCCCTGTTGCTCCAGCTGGCGCGGACCGCGCTCCGCGACCGGGCGGCCGCGGTCGTACGCCGCCATCTGCCGGCCGTACGGGCCTGGCGCTCCCGGCTGAACACCTGGCGGGCGAAGCGGGTCTGAGAACGACCACGACCTGCGGCGCGCGTCCATCCGCGCTCCGCAGGTCGTCAGGGTCCCGAACGCGTCAGCCGGCGAGGCCGTGGGCCGGTGCCGGGGCCGGAGCCTGCGCCGCCGGAGCCGGGACCTGCGCCGGGAGGGCCGGGAGCTGCGGCAGCCCCGCCATGTCCGCGGTCGGCAGCGCGCCGCCGAGCAGCGCCGAGACCAGGACGTTGACCAGGTCGGTCACGACCTTGACCACCTTCCCGAGAGCCCCCGTCGCGTCGCCCGTCGAGGAGGACTGCAGCAGATCGGTGACCGTCTTCTGCAGACCGGCCAGCGCGTCGCCCGTGAGGTCGGCACGTGCGGAGGCGCCCCTGACGCTGATGCCGCGCGTCAGCATGCCGGGCCGCGCGGGAGCCTTGGGCAGCACCGGGGCCTTGGGCAGCACCGGAGCCTTGGGCAGCGTGGGGGCGGCAGGCAGCACCGGGGCGGCGGGCGCGCCGGGCGCTGCGGGGGCGGCCGGGAGGGCGGGGGCGGCCGGGAGGGCGGGCGCGGCGGGGGCGGCGGGGGCGCCCGGCATCGCCGGCATCGCCGGCATCGCCGCGAGCATGGCCGTGATCGCCGCCTTGACCGCGTCGGCGTCCTTCGTGGCGTCGGCGGTCGACAGCTTGTTGCCGGGTGCCACGAGGACGGCCTTGACCGCGTCTGTCACCGGCGTCAGGACCGCTCCCAGCCGGCCGAGGGTCGTGGCTTGGGCGAGGAGGGTGGTCGCGTCGGTCGCCACCGGCGCGCTGTGACCGGCGCCGCTGGGATCGGTGTCGGAGGACGCGAACGCCGCTCCCGTGGTGCCGAATGCGAGTGCGCCGACGAGGGCGGTCGAGACGATTACGCCGGTCGTCCGGTGGGTGGGCATGGAGTGGGTGTCCCTTCGCTGAACAGGCGGGTGTACTCCCCAACCGTCGAAAGCGAACGGTGGCCCCGCAACCTGTCAACTGAGCGCACCCGCGTGTCGTGCTCCCCGTTGGGACGGCGAGCGCGTCCGAACGGGCCCTGACCGCACCGCAGTCACCGCCGGCAGCCGCCGCCGGGGGACCGTTGTGCGCCCCGTGCGCCAACCGGGTGCCCTGGGAGGGCGGGGGGCCGGCGAAGAACGCGACGGTGGCCGCGTACGGAGTACGCGGCCACCGTCGTGCGATGAGGTGTCGGGTGTCAGTTGTCGTTGCCGACGCCGTTGCCCGAGAGGACCGGGATCTGGTCCAGGATGTGCGACAGCGGCTCGTCGCCCTTGATCTGGGACGAGTTCTCCGTGCACTGCTGGTTCTGCGGCGACGACAGGACGTTGACGTCCTGGACCGTGATCGGGATGAGGCCGATGAGCGAACCGACGTTGGCCTTGATCGGCAGACCGATGCAGGGCTTGTTGAGCGAGCCCTGGACGAGACCGACCTGCGGGCTCATCGTGCCGTCGGTGTGGGTGTTGCCGTAGTTCGACTCGGAGCCGTTGCCGTTCACCGTGGAGGCAGCGCCGTCGTCGCCGATGGCCAGCGCCTGCGGGGCAGCCATGGCGGAGAGACCGACGATGGAAACGGCAACTGCTGCGCTGGCCATGAACTTCTTAAGCACGGTTCGCCCTTCTTGAAACGATGTTCCTGTCAGTGAATCGAACTGATCAACTGTCCATCTCCGGTTTGGTTCCGCGATTTCACTCCACTGGCCCAACCGGATTTCCATACGGGTGCCCGGCGGCGTACCGCCGGGCGCGTCGCTTTCCGGTCAACTCTTCTTGGGGACCTGCCATTCGACACGGAAACACAGTTGCGAAAGGCCGAACCGGCTCTTGTACTCCTCTCCCAGGTCGAGCGGCAGGCAGCGCTCGACAGGCGCCGGCGGGGAGCCGAGCGTCGGAGCGGGCCGGAAGAATCCGACCGGGACCGGCACCATGACCGTCGGGGCGGGGGCCGCGGTGCCCGTGTCCGGGCCGGGACTCGGAGCCGGCACGGGGGTGAGCGTCCCGCCCGGCGCGGGCGTCTCACCCGGCGTGGGCGTAGGCGTGGGCATCTCACTCGGCGCGGGCGCCGGCGTCTCGCCCGGCGCAGGCGCCTGGCCCGGCGCAGGCGTCTCACTCGGCGTCGGCACAGGAGAGGGCACCGGCACCGGCTCGACCTGGGCGAAGTTCTTCGAGCGGAAGACCCTCGACGACTTGGGGTTGTCGTCGCACTGCCACACGCCGTGCGGGCAGTAGTCGGTGAGGGTCTGGTAGACCGCCCGGTGATCGGTGATCCACTGCAACATCATCCGCATGTAGTCCGGGTTGTCGCCGTTCCGGAAGAGCCCCCACTCCGGATACGAGATCGACTTGTTGTGCGCGGCCGCGAAGTCCACCTGCGCCTGGAGGCCGAACGGCTCCTCCACCTGATCGTAGAAGGAGTCCCCCGGCGGCTGGTCGTAGGAGTCCATGCCAATGATGTCCACGACGTCGTCGCCCGGGTAGCACGACGTCCAGCCGATCGCGTCCTGACCGCGGTTCGGCGCGAAGTCGAACCGGAACCGCTGGCCGGGAACGCTGCGCATCGCCGTCACGACGCGGTTCCAGTACGTCTTCCAGGACGCCGGATCCGGACCGCAGCGGTGTGTGTACGTGGTGCCGTTCATCTCCCAGCCCAGCACGACGACGGTGTCGGGAACACCCAGCGCGACCAGCCGCCGCGCCAGCTCCGTGAAGTGGCCGTCGAACCGGCCCGCCGCACCGGAGCGCAGCAGCGACCGCACCTGGCTGTCGGAGACGTGCTGCTCGTTGCGCTCCTGCATCGGCACGTTGAGGACGAAGAGCCGGTCCGGTCGCTCCTTCTTCCACTGGGCCCACGGCTGGATGAGCCCCGGATCGCCCTCGATGTCGCGCCAGCTCTCACCGGGGAGGTACGTGTGGCCCACCGTGAGGTCGGTGCCGCCCAGCCACTGCCGGAGGTCGGCGATGCGCCGCACGCCGTCAGCGCCGGAGGACGTGAAGGCCCCCATCGGCGTGTGTCCGGTGGTGGCCGCGGGACGCGCCACCGACCCCGGCGGTCCGGCCGCCGGTGACGGCGGAACCGGATCGGTGGCGGCGGCCGCGGTGCTCAGTTCGTCGACGGCGGTGTGAGGCATCCCGAGCATGAGCAGGCCGGCGGTGACCGCTCCGACCCATGCACCGGTCAGCCCGTGGCGTCGGTGGGCCATAGCTGCTCCTCTGGCGACGTTCCCTCACGGAGCACAATCTCCGGACGGTAATTCAGAAAGTATGAGAAGTCGGGTGCGCGGGCCTCTTCTGATAGTCCATTAGGAATCGGGCGGGGAGCGCGATCGTCGCGGAATCCGTCGGATCGTCAGATCGGGTGAATGCTGCGTCACCGCTTGACGTGCACCGGTGTGCGTCGGACGTCCGTTCGTCACGGGTCCGGGACAAACGCCACTCGCACGAATGGAGTTCTGTACTCCGGCTGCCGAGATCAGCGAGCGCATCTCGCCGCGCCCAGGATGATGGTGCATAGCTGACGGACAGTCGGCAACGCCCTTCCGGGCGAACGCGTCGCGATACCGCCGCTCCTCACAGGTCCGGCCGTACCGGCCAATACCGAAAGGAGCCGAGTATGAACGAGGCCGAGAAAAGCGGCGGCCGAAAAGCATCCCCGTCCGCCCACACCCGCCGCCGGGTGCTCCGGGCGGCGTTCACCGCCGCCGTCGCCGTCACCGGCACGACCGCGGTGCTGTACCCGATCGTCACGGCCGACGAGCCGGGGGACGAACGGTCCAAGGCGGGCCGGCCCGCCGCCGGCAACGCCCCGGCCGGACCGGCTGCCGGGGGCTTCGACGAGATCTACCGCGGGCGTCGCATCCAGGGCGTGCCCACCGGCACGGCCGACGGGTCCGAGGCCGACGGATCGCCCGTCGTCATCCTCATCGACGGCCGCCTCCTGCACGTCATGCGGCGCGCGGACGGCACTTACGTGAGCGTGGCCAACCACTACCAGCCGTACGTCACCCCGCTCGACACGGCCCGCGGCGCGGTCGACGTGATCGGCGCGGCCAAGCTGTCGCTCGCCGGCGGCTCCTACCAGCACTGACCGCGAAAGGGCCGAGACGGTGTACATCCGCCAGAACCAGAAGAACCTGACCAGCGCCCAGCGGGCGAACTTCGTCCGCGCGGTCCTGAAACTGAAGAGCAAGGGCATCTACGACGAATTCGTCCGGATACACGGTCAGTACTACGTCTCCGACGGGGACACCGGGCTCCGGGTCGGCCACATGGCGCCCACGTTCTTCCCGTGGCACCGCCGGCTCCTCCTGGAGTTCGAACGCCGGCTGCAGTCCGTGGAGCCGAGCGTCACCCTGCCCTACTGGGACTGGACGCGGGACAACTCGAAATCCTCCTCGATCTGGGCGTCCGACTGTCCTGGGCGGCGACGGCCGCACGTCCGACGGCCAGGTCATGACCGGCCCCTTCGCCTACTCCCGCGGCAACTGGCGGATCTCCGTCGGTGTGACGGAGGAGAGGTACCTGACACGGCAGTTCGGCCGCCCGGACCGCCCGATCGGGCTGCCCACGAAGGCGGAACTCGCCAAGGTGATCGCGGACCCGCTCTACGACGCCGCCCCGTGGAACTCCACCGCCAGTACCCGCGGGTTCCGCAACAGGCTGGAGGGGTGGACGGTCGGCGAGGCGCAGGGCGGGTCGCTGCACAACCGGGTGCACCAGTGGATCGGCGGCCACATGACCGGCGCCACCTCACCCAACGACCCGGTCTTCTGGCTGCACCACGCCTTCATCGACCTCATCTGGCTGCGCTGGCAGCGCCTGCACCCGAAGTCGGGCTATCTGCCGACCCGGCCGCTGAACGCCTCCGACCCGGAGCACGGCCGCGTCATCAGCTTCAACGAGCCCATGCCGCCGTGGCGGACCAAGCCGTCCGAGGTCATGAACCTGCAGAACATCTACCGCTACGAGGAGAACTGACCCGCTCCGGACCGGCAGCGGACAGACGACTGCGGCCTCCCGCGAAAGCATCGCGGGAGGCCGCACTCTTGGATGGGGCATTCGCCCCGAGCCGCTGGACGGACGGGTGTCAGGACGGTCGTACGTCGTCCCGCCCGGCCCGTCCGGCGGCCCCTCAGCTGGGGAGCCGGGACTACCAGGCCTCGTGGCCGCCCGAGACGTTCTCGCAGTGGTTGCCGAACGCCGGGTTCAGGAGACCGACCACGTTGATGGTGTTACCGCAGATGTTGACCGGCACGTGAACGGGGACCTGGATGAGGTTGCCGGACAGAACGCCGGGGGAACCGATCGCAGCACCCTGGGCGTCGGCGTCGGCGGCGGCAATGCCGGCGCCTCCGGCCAGAACGGCACCGGCCGCGGCGGTGATGGCTGCTGCCTTGGCGATACGCGACATCGAAATCTCCTTGATGATGAAACCCGGCCGCAGATCCTGCGGCATTGACGCCTGCGCAACGCGGGTGAACGCCGCATGGTCACGCAGGTTGAGCTGAACTGATGAACGTCACCGCCGGTGAGGACGGCCCGACGCCAAAGGCCCCGAAGCTTGGACGCTCCGGAGCCTTTGCGCGGGGGTGATGCGCCCTGTCCAACGACCGCCGTCCTGGCCGGACACGGGCGGTGGAGCGGTAACGACACCTTTGTTCCGACATACCGTCGTATCGCATGTGCGATCGACAAGACCTCGTTCGGTGGGTTTACGGCCCCGGACTCGCTCGGTCAGGTGACATGCGGGACGGGTCGGGCCGGACCGCCGTTACAGTCCGTTGCCATGAGTCAGACCAGTACCGCTCCGGACATCACGCGTCAGAGCCAGATGGGCACCCTCGCGGTGATCCCCTGGGCCGGCGTGCACATCGAGGACGAACGGGACATCGCGTTCCTCCTGGCCTACTCCCTCGGCGACGTCGCGGGCGGCCCCGAGGTCGCGGAGAGCGCCATCACGGCGGCGCTGGAGGAGGTCGGCCTGCCGATCGGCGGGGCCGTGCTGGACATCGCCCAGCTGCCGAAGGCCCCCGTCAAGCTTCTGGTCGAGGGCGGCCAGGCCGTCCTGACCATGCCCTACCTGCACGCCGCCTGCCCCGTGCCCGATCAGTGGGTGGTCGCGGCGCGTGAGCGCGGCATGGTGTATTTCATGTTCGCCACCCGGCCGTGGCCGGCGGCGGCGCCGGGGAGGCCGGTCGGCGAAGAACTGCTCAAGTCCTTCGTGGGCGACGAGACGATGCTCGCCGGCTCCGCGCACTGCTTCGTGCCGGTCGGTTCCCTGCAGGGCTGACCGCCCCGGCCCGCACCGACACGAAGGTCCCCGCCGGGCAGTGCCCAGCGGGGACCTTCGTGTCGGCGGTTCCTACGCCTGGGTGAGCAGCCCGGCGCGCAGCCGGGTCAGGGTGCGGGTCAGCAGCCGGGAGACGTGCATCTGGGAGACGCCGAGCTCGGCGCCGATCTCGGACTGCGTCATCTCCTGGCCGAAGCGCATCCGCAGGATGGCGCGGTCACGCTCGCCGAGTTCGGCCATCAGCGGTTTGAGGGCCTGCAGGTTCTCGACGGCCTCCATGCCCGGGTCGTCCTCACCGAGCCGGTCGACGAACGAGCTGCCCGCGGCTTCCTCGTTGTTCTCGCCCGAGGGGAGGTCCAGGGAGCCGGCGGTGTAGCCGTTGCTGGCGACCAGGCCCTCGTTCACCTCGGCCGGGGTCAGGTCCAGGTATTCGGCCAGCTCCGCGGTGGTCGGGGAGCGGTCCATCCGCTGGGCGAGCGCGTCCTTCGCCTGCGCCAGCGCGATCCGGCGCTCCTGGAGGCTCCGCGGCACGTGCACGGCCCAGCTGGTGTCCCGGAAGAACCGCTTGATCTCCCCCGAGATGTACGGGATGGCGAACGTGGTGAACTCGACTTCGCGCGACAGGTCGAACCGGTCGATCGCCTTTATCAGGCCGATCGTGCCGACCTGGACGATGTCCTCCATGTCCTCCGACCGGTTGCGGAACCGGCCGGCGGCGAACCTGACCAGAGACAGGTTCAGCTCGATCAGGGTGTTGCGCGCGTACTGGTGGTCGCGCGTCCCCTCTTCCAAGGTCTGCAGGCGGTCGAAGAACAACTTCGACAGGGCGCGCGCATCCTTCGGCGCGACCTTGCCCGCCTCTTCGATCCACGGCAGCTCCGTCACCGACGAGGCACAGCCGCCCGTGGTCGGGCCGTCGATCACGTCTGCGTCGGAGACCACAGCGGTGTCGGCCGAGTTCACTAGCGCTGTCATGTTCCTCATCCTCCCAGGAGCAACCGGCAATAGCACCCGCCTACCCCGACCTAACGACCACACACCCACGATTTTTCCGACGGGTGTTGCACTCCTGTGACACCCGCCACACAGGCCGCGGACGTGTGATCGCAACACTTCTCCTATCAACGTCCCTGGGGGGGAACCGCTCATGTCCGCTCGTACCCGTAGCAGCACCGCCGTCGCCGTCGCGATCACCGCCACCCTCACCGCCGCCACCGCGGCGCTCCTCACCGGCTGCGACCCGGCGACGGGCGCGCGGGCGACCGCCACCGCACCCGCCACCGGCGCCCCGACCGCGAGCGCCTCCGCCACCTCCCCGGTCGGCGGATCCACACCCGCGAGCACACCCACGAGCGCTCCCGGCAGCACGCCGACCGGCACGCCCACGAACCCGCCGACGAGCACGCCCACGGGTACGCCCGCTCCGCCGGCCGGCTCGCGCAACCCGGTCCTGAACGGGACGGCGCACGGCGGGCTGACCATCAGCGACGGAACCCGGTACGTGGTCATGAACGGCACCCGGGTGGACTTCGGCACCGCCGTCAGGGACCTGGCCTGGTCCCCAGACGGCCGAAAGGCCGTCTTCATCGACGGCTCGGGAAACCTCGCGGTCGCCAACCCGAACGGGAGCGGGCGCGTCACCGTCGCCCGTAACCCGGGCGGGCAGAACTGGTCGCACCCGACGTGGCAGGTGACGGGGTACGAGTCGGTGCCGGAGCTGTCCGGCCGTAACAACATCCTCTTCGCGGTTCGGAAGAACGGGGTGTCCCAGCTGGACACCGTTCCCGCGACCGCCGTCAACGGGACGCCGAAGAAGCTCACCCTGAACGGCGAGTCCGGGGAGGACGTCAAGCCCCTCCCGCAGACCGGCAACGCCTGGCCGAGCGCGGGCGGCACCCACGGCAGCGCCGTGTACGCGAACTCCGCCACCGGTGAGGTCTTCATCCGCGACGACTACCTCCGCCAGGGAGGGTCCGCGCTCACCCACGGCTCGCAGCCGGCGATGTCGCACGCCGACGCCGAGGAGATCGTCTTCGTCCGCTCGGTCGGCGGCCACGACCACCTGTTCCTGGAGCGCTCGACGGACTCGGGGCCGGTCTTCCGGGACCTGACGCCGAACGCCACCACGGACTACACCGAGCCCGCCTTCTCCCCGGACGGCGGCACCATCGCCGCCAGGACCCGGGCCGGCATCGTCACGCTCTCCACGAAGGGCTCGGCCGCGCCGAAGCTGGTCTCCACGTACACGGGGCTGCCCACCTACCGCGGCTGATCCCCTGGCCGGTCCCCGGCGGCGAGTTCGGCGCGCAGCTCTTCGAGGTGCGCGTCGGACGTCTCGTGCGGCAGGTACTCGACGACGTCGAGGAAGCGGAACAGGACCTGCGTTTCGGTGACGGCGAACTCGTAGTCGCCGAAGCCCACCACCGCGCCGTTCGCACCCCGCGCCGCACCGCGGACGACGTGCTCGGTCATCTCGTCGGGTCGCAGCGCCGACAGTCCGCGGCGCGCGTTCGGACGGGCCAGGTAGGGGCAGACCATCGAGGCGTACAGCATGCAGGCGCGGTGCCCCGGGCCCTCCAGGGTGGGGGCGAGATTGCGGTACGGCCGCCCGGCGGCCAGCGCGTCGGCGATCGCGGCGCTCTCCGAGGCGGCGACCACGCGCCACACAGGTCCTGGCCGCATCAGCGTGTCGCAGACGGAACACCGCCGCAGGCGGGCGCAGTCGGCGCTGCGGCCGTAGTCCGTCAGCGCGAACTGCGGCTCGTCACCGTCCCACGGGGTGATGGCCGGGACGGGATAGCCGCGGGGGTCGCGTGGCCTGGCCCGGACGGTCGACGGCATCGGCACAGTCTCGAATCGCACCGGCCATACCTACCAGGCGCGAGTCGGGTGCGCGCTGCCGCCCCCGTGCGGAGGGCGGGTTGATCACGGGCCGTGGAGGTTCCCGCGCTCCGGGGGAGGCGGTCTCGACACGACATGTGGTCGGTGACGTCAGGGGAGTTGCGGGGGCTGCCGGTTCCTGCGTACTGGTTCACGCGGGCCGGTGCACGGGCCGGTTCACCTACCGGTTCAGGCGGTCAACCGGGTCGCTCCGGGTTGGGTCAGGCCGCGCAGGGGAGGCGGTCGAAGCGCTCGTCCGCCGGAACCGGGGCGGGGGCGCCGACAGCCGGGCCGGCCGTCTCGCCGAGGCCGGCGGTGCGCTGGCGGGAGACAGGTGAGGCGCCGTGGGCCTCGGCCCGGATGCGCTGCTTGATGGTGGGCGGCAGGGACCGTTCGCGGCGGGTCTCGCTCCCGGCAAAGCAGTCGAAGGCCGCGTGGCGCGCCGGCGGGACGACCGGTGCGGGCCGCTCGGACGTCCGGGGCTGCCGGCCGGCGGCACGGGCCGGAGTGGTGAGCCGCAGCGCGGTGCGGATCCCGGCGAGAACGCCGAGGAAGAGAGTCCAGAGTTGCGCGACCTTGCTGGTCCCGGCAGGTGCGGTGCTCGTTGCGGTGGCCACGGCCCCTCGCTTTCGATCGGTTGGTCTGCGTATGTCCCTCATCATGTGGACGGGGCGGGACGATCGCGGGATCCGCGCCGCTTGTCCTATCAACACCACCCGGACGGACCAACGGCCCCGGGTATTCGCGTCGCGCCCCCGTAGCGTGATGGGTGACCGAGCAGCTCCGCTCCGCCAGGAAAGAGCCCGCCATGACGGACCGGCGTCCCAGGGCACTGCGCCCGCACAAGCGTGACCAGCGAGAACAGGCCGAGGCGGCGGCCCCCGAGCGCTCGATGGAACCCCGGCACGCGGCGGACGAGACCACGGACTCCGGGCCGGTGGAGAACAGCGTGATCGACGCGGCGCTCTACCGCGACGGCCGCCGGATCGACACCCCGGCCACCCTCGCCGAGGCCTACCGGAAATTGCCCGACACACCGGACGCCATGGCCTGGATCGGCCTCTACCGGCCGGCCGAGGCCCAGCTGCTGGCCGCCGCCGAGGCTTTCGGGCTGCACGAGCTGGCCGTCGAGGACGCCGTCGTCGCCCATCAGCGACCGAAGCTGGAGCGCTACGGCGACACCCTCTTCGTCGTGCTGCGCGCCGCCCGCTACCTGGACGACGCCGAGGAGGTCGACTTCGGCGAGCTGCACCTCTTCGTCGGCCCGGAGTTCGTCCTCACCGTCCGGCACAGCCAGTCCCCGGACCTGTCGACCGTGCGCGCCCGGCTGGAGGCCGATCCCGAGCTGCTGCGGCTCGGCCCCGAGGCGGTGCTCTACGCCGTGCTCGACTCCGTGGTCGACGGGTACGCGCCGGTCATCGCCGGTCTGCAGAACGACATCGACGAGATCGAGACCGAGGTCTTCGGCGGCGACCCCAAGGTCTCGCGCCGCATCTACGAGCTGTCCCGCGAGGTCGTCGAGTTCCAGCGCGCCACCCGCCCGCTGCTGAGCATCCTCTCGGCGCTGACCGCCGGTTTCGAGAAGTACGGCACCGACCAGGAGCTGCGGCGCTACCTGCGCGATGTGGACGACCACGCCACCACCGTCGTCGAGCGGGTGGACGGGTTCCGGCAGATGATCGCGGACATCCTCGCCGTCAACGCCACCCTGGTCACCCAGGCGCAGAACGAGGAGATGAAGCAGCTCGCCGAGGCCAGCAACGCCCAGAACGACGAGATCAAGAAGATCTCGTCCTGGGCGGCCATCCTCTTCGCCCCGACCCTGATCGGCACCGTCTACGGCATGAACTTCGCATCCATGCCCGAGCTGAAGTGGGTCTTCGGCTACCCGTTCGCCATCGGGCTGATGGGGGTGGTCTGCGTCGGGCTGTACATGGTCTTCAAACGGCGCAACTGGCTGTGAGGACGCTTTCGGAGGCCCCCCAGGTCAGCCCCACAGCGCCTGGGCGAGGGCCACGCCGGTGTAGACGGCTCCGAGCCCGGCGGTGATGCTCGCCGCCACGTTCGCGGCGGCGAAGAACCGGTCCCCCCGCTCGGCCAGCCGCAGCGTCTCGAACGAGAACGTCGAGTACGTCGTCAGCGCCCCGCACAGGCCGGTGCCCAGCAGCAGCTGCGCGGAGGACGAGGCGGCCCCGGCGGTCACCGCGCCGGTGACGATCCCGAGCACCAGGCAGCCCGCCACGTTGACGGTGAAGGTTCCCCACGGGAAGGCCGTCGCGTGCCGGGCCTGGACCAGACGGTCGGTGAGGTAGCGCAGCGGGGCGCCGACGGCGGCTCCGGCGATGACGAGCAGCCAGTTCACCGCGCCGCACCTCGCGACGCCAGACGGCGGGTCAGGGTCGCGGCCGCCCATACGGCCGCCAGGGCGGCGAGCGCCGTCCCCGCCAGATAGGCGAGCCCCGTGGCCGCCTCGCCGTGCTCCAGCAGGTCGCGGATGTCCACGGCGTAGGTGGAGAAGGTGGTGAAGCCGCCCAGCACGCCGGTCCCGAAGAACGGCCGCACCAGCCGGTGCACGGTCCACACCTCGGTGATCAGCACCATGAACACCCCGATCACCGCGCAGCCGACGGTGTTGACCAGCAGCGTCGTCCAGGGGAAACCGCCGGCCGGGGTGGGGCGGAGCAGCGCGGCGCCGTACCGGGCGCAGGCGCCGGCCGCGCCGCCCAGCGAGATCACGGCGAGGACCTGGACGTGGTGGCGCAGCAGCTCGTCGCGCTGCGCCGGCACGCGCAGGTCGACGTCGGGGTCGGTGGGCTCGCGCGCAGCCTCGTGACGGGACATCGCGCGTCACGATACCGGCCGGGCTTCGGCGACCCGCAGGTCAGCGGTTGAACGTGTCGATGTTGCTGATCTTCCAGCCGCCGTCCTGGTGGACGGCGTCCACGGCGAACATGGCCGCCGCGTAGGTCGTCTCCTCCTTCGGGGCGGTACGGGTGTTCCGCTGGTCCGCGAAGATCAGCACCCGGGCCCGGTCGCCGTCGATCAGCTCGACGCCGCTGTCGGTGACCGTCGTCGTCAGGACGAGCTTCTGCACCGGCGCCTGCTGGCGCACCTGGGCGAGCATGTCGGCGTACTGCTGCACCGCCTTGCCGGTCAGCAGCTTCTTCGCGGCCTGGTCCGTGCGGGCGGTGTCCGCGTAGTTGTAGGAGAAGACCGAGTTCACGGCCTGCGTCACCATGCCCTTGACCTCGCTGGTGCGGGCGGTGTCGGTGAGGGCGGAATTGCGGGTCGACGCCGTGTCGTGGAGGGTGGCCGCCTCCAGGGCGGCCCAGCCGGCGAACCCGCCGAGCAGCACCGTCACCACGCCGAGGGCCACCACTACCCGGCGCGGGCCGTTGCCGCTGCCGTCGGGCTTCTTGCCCGACGGCTTGGGCACGAGCTTCGGCTTCCGCTCCGGTTTCTCGTCCTTCTTCTGTCGCGGCCTGTTCTGTTCCGGCTCCTGATCCTGCTCGTCCGGTTCGGGCGTCGGCGGCGGTCCCGGGCGCGTCCGGCTCGCGGGCGGCGCGGCGGCCAGGCGCCGCTGCCGGTTGATGAGGTGGCGGGTCGTCGACATGTGCGCGGGTCCTCTCGGGTCCTCTAACCGGCGGCGGAAGGCTGCGGGGTGGGGGCGGTCTCCCCGACCGGCGCCTGACCGAGCGCGCTGAGCTTCCAGCCGTCGGACGTGCGGGTCAGCTCGCCGAGCAGCCGGCTCTCCTTGGCCGAGGGCGCGCCCTTCGGCGCGGTGACCGTGATGCGCAGCGCCACCATCACGCTCGCCTTTCCGGCCCGGACGTCCAGTTCGGTCACCGATCCGGACAGCACCTTCGCCGTGGTCACCGTCTGCGCCTGCCGCACCTGCTTCTCGAACTCCGTCCTGCCCTGCACCAGTTGGGTGCGCAGGTCTCCGGTGGTGGAGTTCTGCCAGGTGTCGAGTCCCCGGGTCAGGTTCTTGTGGTCGAGGGTGTTCATGTTCTGCACGCCCTGTTCACCGGCGGCCAACACCTGGTCGCGGGTCTGCGCGTACGCGGCGGAGTCGTCGTGGGCCGCCCCGTACCAGGACCAGCCGCCCCAGCCCGCGGCGGCCGCCGCGAGGACGGCCAGCGTGACCGCTGCCACCAGCAGCGGGTTCCACGTCTTCGTACCTTGCATCTGCCTCTCCCCTGCCGGGACTACCGGGACGTGATGTCGGTGATCTGCCAGTGGCCGTCGTGGAACCGGGCGGTCACCGACAGCTGGGCCGCCGCGGTGGTGGCCTTCTTCCCCTTGCGCTCCGCCGTCTGGTCCAGGAAGACGAGCAGTTGCGCGCTGTCGCCGTCGAGCCGGGTGACCCCGGCCCGCACCACATGGGTGGTGAGCGTCAGCTTCTGCGCGGCCACCTGCTGCTTGACCTGCCCGAACAGCGCCTCGTACTGTCCGGCCGCCGTTCCGCCGAGCAGTTCCTTCGCCGCCAGCTCGGTGGCCCGGGTGTCCTCGGGCGTGTACGAGAAGACCTTGCCGAGGGTGTTGCTGACGTCGCCGATGACCCGGCTGGTGGCTCCGGTGTCGGTGAGCGCCGTGTTGGATGTGGCCCCCGCGTCCGTCAGTTGATGCGTGCGGACCAGGAGCCCGGTACCCGTCAGCAGCAGTGCGGCGAGCAGCCCGGCGACGATCACGGTCGGGGTGACGCGGCGGCGCCGGGCGGGGCCGGGGCCAGGGTCGGAGCCGGCAGGCGGGTTCTCGCTCGACTCGGTCTTCTCGACCTCGACCGCCTCATCGACGGGCTCGGTCCTGGTGTCTCCTGTGGTGCTCACGTTCTTCGCCCTCTTCTCCCGGATCAGCCCGCGCCGACGGGTACCGCGTTGATCGCCGTGAGCCTCCAGCCCCCGGAGGTACGGGCGAGCCCGGCCTCGAAACGCTTGCGGTCGGTGGTGGGCGCGCCGCCGCGCGGGGTCAGCGCCACCTGGACCGTCGCGATGAGCCTGGCCGTGCCCGACCGGGTGTCGAGTTCGGTCACCGCCGCGTCGGTGACGGTGCAGCGGGCGCTGGTGCCGGCCTGTTGGAGCGACGTGCCGCTCTTGGCGTTGGTCCGCGCCATCTCGTCGTGCAGTGGCCCGGTCGTGGCGTCGAGCCACTGCCGCAGACCGTCCTGGACATGCTGGGCATCGGTGCCGTCGATGCTGTTGAGACGGGCGATGTTCTGCCGCCCGTCGGCCAGGACCGCGTCGCGGGCCTTGGCGTAGGCGAGCGACTCGTCGGTCCGCGCCTGCCGGTACGACCAGCCGGCGAAGGCGCAGAACACGACGATCGCCGCCGTCACCCCCCAGGCGACGGCGCTCCTGGCCGACGCGGAGACCTTCGGGAGGCGGGGCACGGGCAGCCGTCGACCGGTCACGGGCGCGGCTCCAGTCCGAGCAGTCCGCTCATGTCGGAGGGACCGGCGGTCGGCAGGGACGGCAGGCCGAGGGCCGCGGGCAGAGTGCCGCCCGCGTCGGTGCCCAGCAGCAGCGCGCCGGGCCGGATCGCGGCCGGTACACCGCCCTTCGGGGCGTTGCCGGAGCCCCGGACGTTGGTGCCGCTGCCCGGCGAAGCGGTGCAGCGCGCCCCGGTGTTGAGCGCCGGCGCCGTTCTGAGGTCGAGCCCGTTGCGGTACGTGGTCCCCCCGTATCCGGCGGTGCACGGCAGCGGCGAGAAGAACGTCACCGACATCCCGAGGTTGGCGCCCTTGCCGTTGATGGCCGTGGCACCGGCCGCGGCCACCGCGGGCAGCTTGACCAGGAGCTCCTCGATGCCGTGCTGGCGGGTGACGGCCACGTCGGACGTGGTCAGCAGGTTCGCGAGCACCACGCTGAGGCTGGGGTTGAGGTCCCGCAGCAATCCACTGACCTGGGTCGCGGCCTCCGGTGCGGCCGTGATCAGCCGGCGGAGATCGGTGTCGGAGCCGCTCAGCGACGCGGCCAGGTCCTTGGCGCTGGTGGCGAACGACCTGATCGCGTCGCCTTCCTGCGCCTGGGTGCCGAGCACGGTCGCGCCGTCGATGATGAGCTTGGTGGTGGTGGGCTCGTTCTTGTCGGCGGCCCGGATGAAGTCGGTGCTGTTGTCGACGAGCGACTGCAGGTTGTCCCCCTGGCCCTGGAACGCCTGGCCGAACTCGTCGACCACGGTCCGCAGCGACGTCAGCGGCACGGAGGACGCGAGGGTGTCGACGCTGGTGAGCAGGTTCGTCACCGGGGCGGGGGTGCGGGTGTCCGCCACCGGGACGCGCGCGCCGTCGGCCAGGTACGGCCCGCCGTCCGCCGTCGGGCGCAGGTCGATGTACTGCTCCCCGACCGCGGACAGGTTGGCGACCACGGCCTGCAGCCGGTCGGGAATGGGCGGCGCCGAGTCGTCGATGCGGAGCTCAGCCTCCACACCGTCGTCGGTCAGCGTGATCGGCCCGACCCGGCCGACGGAGACGCCGCGGTAGGTGACGTTGGAGTGGGTGAACAAGCCGCCGGTCTCCGGGAGCTGGACCTTGACGACGTAGTAGCCGCGCATGCCGAAGTAGTGGCCGAGGTCGGCGTATCTGGCGCCGATGAAGCCCAGGACGAGGACGGCGATCGCGAGGAAGGCGACGTTCTTCAGCCGGGTGCCGAGGGTGATCACGAGTGGCCTCCCGCCGAGGGGGACGGCACGGTCCTGACCGGTCCGACGGACGGCAGCGGGAAGAGCGACGACTTCCTGGCGCTCGCACCGCCCTCCGTCCCGCCACCATCGGCGCCGGCGTCAGCACCCGCGTCGCTTCCGGCATCAGTGCCGGCATCGGTACCGGCGTCCGTGCCCGCGTCCGTGCCGGCGTCCGTGCCCGCGTCCGTCCCGGCATCGGTACCGGCGTCCGTGCCCGCGTCCGTCCCCGCGTCCGTCCCGGCGTCCGTGCCCGCGTCCGTCCCGGCATCGGTACCGGCGTCCGTGCCCGCGTCCGTCCCCGCGTCCGTGCCTCCCACGTCCTCGCCCGGGTCCTGGGTCGGTGGCGGGTAGACGTTGTCGGAGTAGTCGAGTTCGGGGATGATCCGCGTGCCGGGCGCCGCCGTCATGTCCAGGTAGACGTTGAGGTAGTCGCCCTTGACGCCGCTGAGCACCTCGTCCGTGAACGGATAGGTGAGGAGCACCTGGAGCGAGTCCGGCAGCGCCTTCCCGGAGTCGGCGAGCCGTTGCAGGGTGGGCGCGAGCGCCTTCAGGTCGGCGACCATGTCGTCCTTGCTCCTGTTCACGGTGGTGACCGCGACCTCGGACAGGGTGTCCAGGGAGCGGAGCATCGTCACCAGCGAACCGCGCTGCTCCTCCAGGACCTTCAGACCGGGGCTGAGCCCCGTGAGCACCGTGCCGATCTGCCGGTCACGGGTGGCGAGGGTCGCGGAGAGGTGGTTGACGCCGTCGAGCGCCGCGGTGATGTCCTGCTTGTGCCCGTCCAGGTCCGTGACGAGGGTGTTGACGCGGGTCAGCATGGAGCGCACCTGCGGCTCGTTGCCCTGCAGGGCCTTGTTCAGCTCCACGGTGATCGTCTTGAGCTGGGCGACGCCACCGCCGTTGAGCAGCATCGACAGCGCGCCGAACACCTCCTCCACCTCCGGGTTGCGGTTGGTGCGATCGAGCGGAATCCGGGCGCCGTCGCCGAGCCGGCCGGTGCCCGGCTCGCCGGTCTTCCGGTCCGGCGCGGCGAGTTGCACGAACTTCTCGCCGAGCAGGCTGGACTGTTCGAGGTGGGCGTACGCGTTGGCCGGCAGGTCGACCTTGCCGTTGACGCGCATGGTGACCTTCGCCGTCCAACCGTTCGGCGCGAGGTCGACGGCGGTGACCCGGCCCACCGCCACGTCGTTGACCTTGACCGCCGACTGCGGGACGAGGCTCAGGACGTCGGCGAACTCGGCGGTGACGGTGTAGGGATGGCTGCCGAGGTCGGCTCCGCCCGGCAGCGGCAGGGTCTCGATGCCGCCGAGCCCCGGAGTCGAGCAGCCGGCCAGCGCGAGCGTGAGGGCCGCCGCCGCGGCGACCCGGTTCGTACGTCTCACCGGGTCGCTCCCTGCGTGCCGTAGACGGTGCCGACGGTCGGCAGCGGGAAACTCAGTTCGTTGATGTCGGCCCGGCCGTCGATGGTCCGGTGCGCCGGGTCGTAGGCGTTCAGGACGTTGGAGGCCGCGAGCGGCGCGGTGTCGAGCGCCTCGGCGATGGAGGCCCGCTGGTCGACGAGGGACTGGGTGAGCGGCGCGAGCTGGTCGACGACCGACTTCAACCGGGTCCTGTTGTCGTGGATGAAGCCCTTCACCTCGCCCAGCGCGGTGGCGAGCTGCTTCAGCGCGCCGGCCAGGTTCTCCTTGTCCTCGGCGAGGAAACCGGTGACCTGGGAGAGCTGCTCGGCTGCCTTGCGGACGTCACCGTCGTTGTTCTTCAGCATCGTCGTGAAGGACTGCAGATAGGTGAGCGTCTCGAAGAAGGGACCGCTGTTCTTCGACAGCGTCCTGGTGACCTTGCCGAGCTGCTCGATGGTCTGCCCGAGCAGCTTGCCGTTGCCGCCGAGGTTCGCGGCGCCGGTGTCGAGGAGCGCGGAGAGCGACCCCGTGGAGTTGGCGCCGGCGGGGCCGAGCGCCTCACTGATCTTCGTGATGCTCTCGTAGAGCTGGTCGACCTCCACGGGGGTCGCGGTGCGGCTCGACGGGATCTCCGCCCCGTCGCGGATCTGGGCGCCGCCGGTGTAGGCGGGGCTCAGCTGGACGTAGCGGTCGGAGACGATGCTGGGCGCCACGACGACGGCGCCCGCGTCGGCCGGCACCTTCACGCCCTTGTCCAGCGTGAGGTCCACCCGCACCTGGCGGCCCTGCGGCGACACCGAGTCGACGGTGCCGACCTTCACGCCCAGGACCCGCAGGTCCGAGCCGGGGTACACGCCGACGGCCTGGTCGAAGTAGGCGGTGACGCGCTTGCCGCCGCTCCCGCCGAACACGTAGATCCCGCCGGCGACCGCGACGAGTACGAGCACCAGTACGGTGCCGAGCGCGAGCCCGCGCCTCCTGGACATCCGTGCCGTCCTCCATGCCGTCATCAGCGACCGCCCTGGGCTTTGGGGGGCATGCATCCGGTGGCGGGAGGCGTGCCGGCAGGCAGGTAGTTCCGCGGCACGAGACCGCAGAGGTAGGTGTCGAACCAGCGGCCGTTGCCGAGCGTGTTGCCGACCAGCCGGTAGTAGGGCCCGATCGCGGCGAGGGCCGCGTCCAGGCTCTTCTGGTTCTTCCGCAGCACGGTGGTGACCCGGCTCAGCGCGCTTAGGGTGGGCTCCAACTGCTTGTTGTTGTCCTCGACGAGCCCGGTCAGCTGGATGCCGAGGTCCTGGGTGCCGGTGAGCAGGCCGTGAATGGCGTCCCGGCGCTTCTGCACCTCGCCCAGCAGCAGGTTCCCGTCGGTGATCAGCGTCTCGAACCGGGTCTGCTGCGCGGCCAGCGTCCCGGTGAGCTGCTTGCTGCCCGCCAGCAGCTTGGCGAGCTGGGCGTCGCGGTCCGAGATCGTCTTCGACAGGGCGGAGAGCCCGGTGACGGCGGTGTGCACCTGGGGCGCGGTGTCCTTGAACGTGGCGGAGATGGTGTCGAAGCTCTTCGCGAGCTGCGCGGTGTCGATCTCCCCGAAGGTCCGGCCGAGCCCGTTGAACGCCTGCGTCACGTCGTACGGGGAGGTGGTGCGGCTCGACGGGATGCGGCGGCCGGGGTTCTGCGCGGCGGAGCCGAGCGGGTCCACGGCCAGGTACTTCTCGCCGAGCAGCGTCTTGATGCCGATCGCGGCCGTGCTGGCGTCACCGATCCAGGTGTCCTTGACCTTGAAGGTCACCTTCACCTTGCCGTCGTCCAGCCCCACCGCGGTGACCTTGCCGACCTTCACCCCGGCCACCCGCACCTCGTTACCGGGGTCGAGCCCTGCCGCCTCGGTGAAGTCCGCCGTGTACGTGGTGCCGCCGCCGATGAACGGCAGCGCGTCGGCGTTGTAGACGACCGCACCCAGCAGGACGAGGACGAGCAGTCCGACGATGCCGACGGTGACGGGGTTGCGTTCCGCCATCGGCTTCGGGCGCCGTCGCGTCGCCCGCCGCCGCAGGCGCGACAGCCGGCTCATGACCTGCACCTCGCTTCGGTGATCGCGATACCGGTCGGCGCCTTGCTGCCGTCCGAAGTGGTCACGCCCGACACCTTGGCCTCGCAGAGGTAGAGGTTGAGCCAGGACCCGTAGGACGCGAGGCGGGTGATCGTCCGCATCTTGACGGGCGTCTTCTGCAGGAAGTTCTCGATCTGCGGGGTGCTCGCGGACAGGTTGGACGACAGCCTGCCGAGTTGGCGGATGTCCTCCTTGAGCGGCGCCCTGCCGTCGTCCAGCAGCCCCGCCGTACTGGTGGTGAGCTGCGAGATCGCGGTGATCGCGTCCCCGATCGGCTGCCGGTCGCCCGCGAAGCCGGTGACGAGGGTCTGCAGGGTGCCCACCAGGTCGTTGAAGCCCTGTTCGCGGGTGTTGACGCTGGTCAGCACGGTGTTGAGGTTGGTGATCACCTCACCGATGACCTTGTCCTTGGCGGCCAGCGTGGTCGTCAGCGAACCCACGTTCCTGATCAGGCTGTTGACGGTGCCGCCCTCGCCCTGGAGCACCTGGATGATCTCTCCGGCGAGCTGGTTGACGTCCTTGGGCGACAGTCCTTCGAAGAGCGGCTGGAAGCCGTTGAACAGCTGGGTCAGGTCGAGGGCGGGCGAGGTGCGGTCCAGCGGGATGGTGGAGCCCGGCGTGAACGTCCGGTCCATCGGTCCGGTGCCCTGCTGCAGGTCGATGTAGCGCTGGCCGACCATGTTCAGGTACTTGATCGAGGCGGTCACCGAGGCGGGCAGCGCCCGGCCCCTCTCGACCGAGAACGTCACCTGGGCGAGCCGCCGGTCCACCACCCTGATGTCCTCGACCTGGCCGACCTTCACCCCGGCGATCCGCACGCTGTCGCCGGTGATCAGCCCGGTGGTGTCGGTGAACCGCGCCTTGTAGCCGACGGTGTCCGCGATGCCGGTGTTGGCGATGCTGAAGGCCAGCACCGTGGTGGCCAGGGCCGTCACGAGGATGAAGACCAGCGACTTGATCAGCGGGCCCGCGATGCTCCGGCGCCTCACTTGAGACTCACCTCCGCGCCGCGGAAGACCGGGCCGGCCAGCAGGCTGCTCCAGTCGGGGAGGGACTGCGGCGCCTGGTTCATCGAGGGCGCCAGCAGTTCGTTGACGAGTTCGTTCTCCTGCGGCGAGTTGGCGAGCCCGAGGCCGCCGTTCCCGCTTCCCGCACCGGCCACCGTGAGGTCGGAGGCCGACGCGGGGGGCTTCGTGGTGGCCGGGCCCGTGAGCCCGGGTGCCACCGTGTCGTCCGTCCGGGTCGGCCGGCCGAGGTACGGCACCGGGTAGCAGTTCGGCCCGGTGCTCGCCGTGTACGACGGCTTGTCCTTGCCGGGCACGTACTTGCCCCGTGAGGGAACGGTCCGCACGGTGACGTGCAGTCCCGGCTCGTCGGTGCCCTTTCCGAGCGCCTTGTCCATCGCCGGCACGAAGTTCGCCAGTGTGCGCAGCGTGCAGGGGAACGACGGCGCGTACTCGCCGAGCAGCTGGAGCGTTCCCCGGCTGTCGGCCGACAGCCGGATGATGGTGTCCTGGTTCTGCCGCAGGAACGCGGTCAGGTCCTGGGAGGTGCTGGTCGTGGACCCGTACAGGGTGCTGAGGTTGGCGCGCTGCTCGGCGATGGTGCCGCTGGTCGTGGTGAAGTCGGTGAGCGCCTGCAGGATGTCGGGGGCGGCGTCTCCGTACACGCGGCTGACCTTGACCAGCTCCTGGATGTCACGGTTGAGGGCGGGCAGGTTCGGGTTCAGCTTCGCCAGGTAGGCGTCGAGGGTGACGAAACTGTCGCCCAGCGTCGTGCCGCGCCCCTGCAACGCCTGCGAGACGGCGCTGAGGGTGGCGGAGAGCTTCTCCGGCTGCACCGCGGTCAGCAGCGGCAGGACGTTGTCGAGCACCTGCTCCAGCTCGATGGCATTGCTGGAACGGTCCTGCGCGATGGTGCTGCCGGCCAGCAGCTTCGACCCCGAGGTGCTCTGCCGCGGCGGTACCAGGGCCACGAACCGCTCACCGAACAGCGTCGTCGGCAGCATCTGCACGGTGACGTCGGCGGGGATGCCCTGCAGCTTGTCGCGCTGGATGGCGAGCGTGACACGGGCGCCCTCGCCGTCGGCGGTGATGCCGCGCACCTGGCCGACCACCACCCCGCGCATCTTGACGTCCGCGTACAGATGCATCGCGTTGCCGACGCTGCCGGTCCTGACGGTCACGGTCGCGTCGTCGGAGAACTTCTTGTCGTAGATCGCCACGGAGAGCCAGATGAGCAGCGCCGGGACCAGCAGGTACACCAGTCCCGCGAAGCGCCGTTGTGCGGTGCGGGCGTTCATCCGGCCACCCGCACCGTCGTCGTGGTGCCCCAGATGGCCAGGCTGAGGAAGAAGTCGGTCACGCTGATCACCACGATCGCGTTGCGCACCGACTTGCCGACCGCCACCCCGACTCCGGCGGGACCGCCTTCGGCGTGGAAGCCGTAGTAGCAGTGCGCGAGGATCACCACGACGCTGAAGACGATCACCTTGAGGAACGACAGCAGGACGTCGTCGGGCGACAGGAACGTGTGGAAGTAGTGGTCGTAGGTGCCCGACGACTGGCCGCTCACGTAGACCGTGACCAGCCGTGAGGCGAAGAACGAGCTGATCAGGCCGATCCCGTAGAGCGGGATGATCGCGACGACGCCCGCGACGACCCGCGTCGTCACCAGGTACGGCACGCTGCGGATGCCCATCCCTTCCAGGGCGTCGACCTCCTCGTTGATGCGCATCGCGCCGAGCTGCGCGGTGAAGCCCGCACCCACGGTGGCCGACAGCGCGAGACCCGCCACCAGCGGCGCGATCTCCCGGGTGTTGAAGTACGCCGAGACGAAGCCGGTGAACGCGGCGGCGCCGACCTGGTTGAGCGCCGCGTGGCCCTGAAGGCCGACGACCGTACCGGTGAAGAGCGTCATCGCGATCATCACGCCGACGGTGCCGCCGATGACCCCGAGCCCGCCGCTGCCGAACGCCACCTCGGCCAGCAGCCGCTGGATCTCCTTGAAGTAGCGGCGCAGCGTCTTGGGGATCCACAGCAGCACGGTGATGTGGAAGATCAGGTGGTCGCCGCTGCGGTCCAGCCAGCCGAACCAGCGCTCGGACCGGGAGCCGGCGCGGGGCGCGGCCGGTTCGCGGTCGGGCGGGACGGGGGCGTCCTGTGGGGCGTCCTTGTCGAGGAGGGCCATCGTCAGGATCCCTTCGGGGGGACGATCTGCAGATAGAGCCCCGTGAGCACCATGTTCACGAAGAACAGCAGCAGGAAGGTGATGACCACCGACTGGTTCACCGCGTCGCCGACGCCCTTCGGCCCGCCACGGGGGTTGAGTCCCCGGTAGGCGGCGACGATGCCCGCGATGAAGCCGAAGATCAGCGCCTTCAGCTCGCTGATGTAGAGGTCGGGCAGTTGGGCCAGCGCCGAGAAGCTGGCGAGGTACGCGCCCGGCGTGCCGTGCTGCATGATCACGTTGAAGAAGTAGCCGCCGAGCGTGCCGACGACGGAGACCAGTCCGTTGAGCAGCACCGCCACGAACATCGCCGCCAGCACCCGGGGCACGACGAGGCGCTGCACCGGCGAGACGCCCATGACCTCCATCGCGTCGAGTTCCTCGCGGATCTTGCGCGAACCGAGGTCCGCGCAGATCGCCGATCCGCCCGCGCCCGCGATCAGCAGGGCGACGATCAGCGGGCTCGCCTGCTGGATGATGGCCAGCACACTGGCGCCGCCGGTGAACGACTGGGCGCCGAGCTGCTGGGTCAGCGACCCGACCTGGAGCGCGATCACCGCGCCGAACGGGATCGACACGAGGGCCGCGGGCAGGATCGTCACGCTCGCGATGAACCAGAACTGCTCGATCAGCTCACGCATCTGGAACGGCCTGCGGAACATCGCGCCGACCGTCGTCACGGCGAGCGAGAACAGCCGGCCGGTCTCGCGCAGCCAGCCGAGGCCGGGCACCGGGCGCCGCTGGGCGGGAACGTCCTCCCGGGCCGGCGCCGTCGGGGGTGGAGCCGTCATGACAGCCCTCCGCCCGCGTGCCCCGCGGGCGCGGCCCGGCCCGCGGGAACGTGCCCGGTGCGGTCGAAGCTGGACTCGATCGCGTGCCGCGCGGCCGGCGGCAGGGTGTCCAGCATGCCCAGCACCCGTTCCCTGCGGCGCAGCACCGCCTGCCGGACCGGCAGTCCGGGGGTCGGTTCCAGCTGCGGCTCGATGGTGCGCGGCGCCGAGCTGCTCCCGGTGACGCCGTGCCGCTCCTCCAGGGCGATCGTGGCCTCGTCCTTCTCCTCGGACATGCCGATCGGACCGGCCCGGTGCCCGCCGAGGAACTGCGCGACGACGGGCTCCTGGCTGGTGAGCAGCACCTCGCGCGGTCCGAAGGCGACGAGCCGGCGGCGGAAGAGCATGCCCATGTTGTCCGGGACGGTCGAGGCGATGTCGATGTTGTGCGTGACGATCAGCATCGTCGCGTCGAGCTGCGCGTTCAGGTCGATGAGCAGCTGCGAGATGTACGCCGTGCGGACCGGGTCGAGGCCGGAGTCCGGCTCGTCGCAGAGGATGATCTGTGGGTCGAGGACCAGGGCGCGGGCCAGCCCGGCGCGTTTGCGCATGCCGCCGGATATCTCGCCGGGCAGCTTCGCCTCGGCGCCCAGGAGCCCGACCATGTCCATCCGCTCCATCACGACGCGGCGGATCTCGGACTCCTTCTTCTTCGTGTGCTCGCGCAGCGGGAAGGCAATGTTGTCGAAGAGGGACATCGACCCGAACAGCGCGCCGTCCTGGAACATCAGGCCGAAGAGCTTGCGCGCCTCGTACACGTCGCGTTCGGGGCTGTTCACCATGTCGACGCCGTTGACCATGACGCGCCCGCGTTCGGGCTTGAGCAGCCCGATCACCGACTTCAGGAACACGGTCTTTCCGGTACCCGAGGGGCCCAGCATCACGCTGACCTCACCGGGCGGCAGAGTGAGCGTCACATCCGACCAGACGGTCTGACTGCCGAACGACTTGGTCAGGCCTTCGACGACCACTTCGATTCCCATAACACCTCCCGGGACGATTGGCCGGCGCCGTCCGCGGCGCCGGTGGCGGACTTGTTCAGCGGTGCGGCAGCGGCGGGATCTGGATCTCGGTTCCGGCCGCCGCGTCACAGCCGAGTCCGGCCCAGGGCGCGCACAGCGTTCCCTGGTTGAGGTTGAGCGAGTTCCCCGGGCCGGACACCGCGGAGGTGAAAAGCGCGTCGAGCTTCTCCCCGTGGGTGCCGCAGCCGGTGAAGGCGGGGATCGTCAGGTTCTCCTGGTGCAGCGGACCGCCGTCGAGGATCGTGTAGTCCGGCTTGCCGTCGCCGCCGCCGGGCATGTGCGCGTCCTGCAGGCCGACGAGGGCCAGCTCGATCGGCGCCCTGGTACGGCAGTTCGGCCCCACGTCGAGCGGGGTGCCGTTGATCTTCACGTCGTAGAGCCGGATCCACTGGTACCCGTGGATCGTGGTGATGACGTTCTGCTCCACGAAGTTGGTGCCGGTCGTGACGATGGTCAGCAGCGGCTTCTTCGGGTCGGGGGTGAACGCCATCTTCGCCGTCGTGGGCATGAACCCGTAGGTCAGGAAGGTGGAGTCCGCCACGGGGAGCGTCATGGAACCGAGCGAGTCGAACTCGTAGTACTGCGGCGGGTTCGGCTGCACCGCCATCCGCACGTTCATGTTGATGTAGGTCAGGGACGGGCCTCTGGCGCCGCGCGGATCGTTGATGAGGGCGGCGCCGTCGAGTTTGTGGACGTTGGAGTACCCGACCGCGTAGGCGCACGAGCCGAGGTCGAAGTCGGTCTCGGTGACCGTGGCGTCCGCGGCTTTCTCGTCCGCCAGCGGGAGGTGATCGAAGTCCAGCTTCCCCTTGGGGAGCACGCCGCCGCAGTCGTACTTGCCGGAGTGCACCGGGGGTTCGACCTTGATGGTGCTGTTGTGCGGCGCGCCCGGGGCGACCTTGGCCGGCCCCGACGGAGCCGCGCTCGGCCCGCCCGGCGTCGAAGGCGTCGCCGACGGGGACCCGGAGGTCGAGGTCGAGGGAGACGGGGTGCCGGAGGGGGTGGGGTCGGGCACGGCGACCGGCACCGCGCCCAGCACGGCGTTCTGCCCGGCCGCCGGGGAGCACGCCACCTTCGCGGGGGCCGACGTGGCCGGTACCGCCGAGGTGGCGGGGGTCGGGGCGGTGGCCGCCGGGGTGGTGCCTGCCGGGGTGGCGGCCGCGGGGGTCCCCACCGCCGCGGCCGCCTTGCCCACCGTGAGTTCCAGCGCCAGGTCGCCCGCGCCGAAACCCACCTCGCCCGCCGCGGTGACGGTCACCGACGGCACTTCGCCTTTGAAGGTCAGTACCAGGTCGTCCTTGCCGGCCACCGGCACGGCGGGGGCCCGCAGTCCGGGCCAGGGGGCGTCGGCGGCGGAAGTGCCCTGCGTGACACGGGCGGTGAGGCTTCCGGCACCGGCCAGCGTTCCTGCGGCGTCCGACACGAGCCCGTCGACCGCCGCGCGGGGCAGCGTCACCGCCATCGTCAGATCACCGGGCTGGATGGGCTTGTCGACCGCCCCGGTCTCCGGGAACGACTGCACCAGGGAGACGTGCACGGCCTGATCCCCGCCGGGGAAGGCGCACGTGTACGCCATCGCCAGCGGCCCGTCCCGGCCGGCCGCCGCCGATCCGGCGCCGGGCAGCAGTCCCGCCAGGAGCGCCGCCGCCGCGATGGCCGCCAGCCGCACCGTGCGGCGTGGGACCTGTGCACCCCTCATTGCGGTACTCCTCGGACTGGCTCGACGCAGGACTGCGGGTACTCCGGACGGTGGCGCGTGAAAGTAACGGGGCGAACTCGTTCGAGACGCAGGACTTTACGGGCGGGTAATAACGAGGACAAGTGATCGAACACAGGAATGTTCCGCGATCTTGCGACCGCCGGGTTCTTTATCACTCGGTGATAAATGCTGAGCGGAGCGTTGTATTCCATTGAGTACCGGTGAGCACGCGCTCCGCGCGGGACCCCGGCCCGGGGATCCGGGCCGGGGTCCGCACAGCGGGCACCGGGCCTGTCCTGCGGACAGGCCGTGGCTCACGGGGAGGTGATCTGCAGGGTGCTGGGCGTCACGACGTAGTTGGCGCTGTAGGTGGCGCTGTCGCCGTTGTTGATCAGGCCGAGGCAGATGCCCGAGACGTTGTACGCCTTCAGGTTGCCGCCGCTGATGGTGAGGGTGTGGGTGGAGTTGGTGTACTTCCCGGTCAGGGTGGCGGTGCTGCCCGCCGTCGGACCGTTGAAGTCCGCGTTGCACAGACCGCTGATGTGCGCCTTCACCCCGGTCAGCGTGCCGGTGGTGACACCGCCCGAGTACGACGCGGCGTTGAGCTTCCAGGGCAGGCCCTGGGCCGTGACGGTGAAGGAGATGCCGGCGGGACCCGAGCAGCTGGTCCAGGAGACGGAGGAGATGCTGGCGATGGCGGTGCCCGACAGACCGGTGCCGTTCGCCGCGGTGCCGGCGGCGTTGGACTTGGTGCACTTGAGCTGGGTGCCGGTGTTGGTGTCCGTCAGGATCGGGTTGGTCGCGATCGCCGTGAACGCGCCACCGCCGGTCACGGTCCAGGTTCCGGCCGCGGACGCGGGGGAGGTGGAGAATCCGACGGCGGCCGCGAGGGCGGCACCAGCGACGATCGTGCTCTTGGTCAGCTTGCGCACGGGTTGATCCTTTCAGGGAGTTGGCGTACCTGATTAACCGCGATCCGCGCTGTTCAGACGAGGGTCGCGACTGCGGCTCAATACCTGGAACGCGGCACCGAATGAATTCGGCTGCCCTTGCGAATGGGCACGTTACGCATCGGTAACTGGATGGCGCAATACTCCCGCCAGAGATTGGGAGAACGACCTTACTCCCGAGTATTTTCTTATCGCTGAAGCAGTAATTCGGCGCTGCGAACTGTCCGGAAGTGAGCACGCACGCCGGCCCGCGACCGCCCGCCGGACACATGCCCCGTGCACGTTTACGGCCCCTGGGTGCTGCGCTCCGGCCGCCGTTGGTCTATGTTTCGACGTGCTACGGCGTGTCGCACGTCACTCCCGACACGTCCGTCGCCCCACCCGGCGCCGCTAGTCAAGGGGGACGAGTGTCCGGAGCGAGACGGGCCACGGGGCCGGCCGAACCGCTGCGGCCGATCCCGCAGGAGCTCGCGGCGATCATGTGGCCCGAACTGCCCAGCCTCTTCCAGGAGATGTCCGCCGAGATCATCGGGGCGTTACCGGAGTACTCGCACATCCTGGACGGGCCCTACGGGCACGCGATACGCATCGGCATCGAGCAGAACATCGCCACCTTCGTCGACCAGATCGCCGCCCCCTCCACGACCTCCACGCTCCGCGACGACATGTGCCGCAGGTTCGGGCGCTTCGAGGCGTACGAGGGCCGCAGCCTGGACAGCCTGCAGGCCGCGTACCGGATCGGCGCCCGGGTCGGGCTGCGCCGGGCGATGAAGGTCTCCGAGCGCTACAACCTCCCGCCCTCCGTCATGATGACCTTCGCCGACTCGCTCTTCGCCTACGTCGGCGAACTCGCGTCGCTCTCCCGCGAGGGCTATCTCGAAGCCATGGCCGAACTGGGCGAGAAGCCGGACAACCGGCGCCGCCGGGTGCTGCGGCTGATTCTGGCCACCCCCGCCGTGTCGCCCGCCGCGATCGCCGAACTCGCCGAGCACGCCGCCTGGCCGCTGCCGGACGAGGTCACGCTCGTCGCCCTGGGCCCCGAGTCCAAGCTGACGCGGGCCGCCCTGGACCGCGACGTCCTCGCCGACCTGTCGGGGCCCGAGCCCCATCTGCTCGTCCCCGGCCCGCTCGACGACAACCGGCGCGCCGCGCTCGACACCGCGCTGGCCGGCAGCCGGGCGGCGGTCGGGCTGACCACCCCGCTGGGCGACGCGGCGGACTCGCTGCGCTGGGCGCGGCAGACCCTCGCCCTGGCCGACGCCGGAATCGTCGAAGGCCCGCCGGTGGTGCGGTGCGAGGACCACTTACTGCCGCTGTGGCTGCTCGGAGACCCCGCCCTGATTAACCAGCTCAGCAAGAAGCACCTCGGCCCCCTGGCCGGCCTCACCCCCACCCAGCGCACCCGGCTCGTCGACACCCTGCGCACCTGGCTCACCACCCGCGGCACCGCCGCCCAGATGGCCGAACTCCTCGACGTGCACCCGCAGACCGTGCGCTACCGCATGCGGATCCTCGACCGCGCCTTCGGCGACCAACTCGCTGACGCCGACGCCCGGTTCGCGACCGAGATCGTGCTCCGCGCCCTGCACCTCCAGGAGCGCGCGGGCCCTTCGGGGTTGCCGGGCCCGCCCTCCGGCGCGCGCGAGCCCTTCTGACGCCGTCGACCCGGAACCGTCTGGTCAGGCGGCCGGAGACCCCGCGCCCGGACGCTCCCGCCCCGCCGGAGTCAGCCGGAACTCGGCCCACACCGACTTGCCCTCCCCCCGCGGCTCCACGCCCCAGCGGGTGGCGAGTGAGTCGATGAGCAGCAGACCGCGGCCCGAGGTCGCGGCCTCACCGGGGGTCCTGCGCCGGGGCCAGACGCTGGAGCGGTCCTGGACTGCCAACCGGACCCGGCGCGGTACGCGGCTCCGTACCGCCGGCACGAGCTCCAGGGTCATCACGGCCCCGCCCTCGGTGTGCAGCAGGACGTTGGTGAGGAGTTCGCCCGCCACCAGCTCGACGTCGTCGATCAGTTCGCCCGCGCCCCAGTCCGCCAGGGCCTGGCGCAGCACCACACGGGACTCCGCCAGTCCCTCCGGGTCGGCCTGGTGGACGTACTGGTGGATGCGCGGCGCCTTGAGGGTGCCCGTGTCCGGCGCCCGGCGCAGCAGGAGCAGCGCCATGTCGTCCTCAGCGCCCGGCCGGGCCCACAGGCCGTCGGCCAGGTGGTCGGCGAGCGCGGCCGCGCCCTGCGGTCCGTTGCGTACGGCTTCGGTGAGCTCGTCCATGCCCTCGGTGATGTCCTTGCCGGGTTGCTCGACGAGCCCGTCGGTGCACAGCAGCAGGGTCTCCCCCGGCACCAGGTCCAGCCGCGTCTCCGGGTACTCGTGGTCCTCGAAGTGGGTGGCCAGGCCGAGCGGCAGTCCGCCGCGGACGTTGGGCCAGCCGGTGCGCCCGTCGGTGTGGCGGATCAGCGGCCCGAGGTGGCCGGCGCGCACCACGCGGACGTCGCCGGTGGCCAGGTCGACCTGGGCGTAGGTACAGGTGGCGAAGCGCTCGGTGTCCAGCTCGGCGAGGAACTGCGAGGCGCGCGCGAGCACCGTCGAGGGGGCGTGGCCCTCGGCCGCGTAGGCGCGCAGGACGATGCGGAGCTGGCCCATCATGGCCGCCGCGTGGGTGTCGTGGCCCTCGACGTCGCCGACGACGACCCCGATGCGGCCCTGCGGCAGCGGGATGACGTCGTACCAGTCTCCGCCGACCTCCCGGCCGCTCCAGGCCGCGTGGTAGCGCACGGCGATCTCCCCGCCGACGACGTCGGGGATCCGGCGCGGGAGCATCGAGGCCCTGCAGTCCGGTGGCGAACTCGCGCTCCTGATCGAAGAGCATGGCGCGCTGCAGCGACTGGGCGACGATGCCCGCCAGGGCCAGGCAGAGGTTGCGGTCCTCGGCGGTGAAGTGGGTGCGGTCCCGGTAGAAGAGGCAGAGGCCGCCGATGGAGCGCGCCTGGGCCACCAGCGGGAGGTAGGCGGCCGCCTCGATCTTCAGGTCGGCCACGTAGGGGCGCAGCCGGGGGAACCGCTCGGCCAGTTCCGGCAGCGAGGCGATGAAGCGGGGGCGCTGCCTGAGGATCGCCTCCGACAGCGGGAGGTCGTCGTCCAGCCGGGTGAGCCGCAGGTCGGACAGGACCTCCATCGACCGGCCGGTCAGCGCGATGATCTTGAGCATGCCGCCGTCGACGAGGCCCAGCGCGAGCCCGTCGGCGCCGAACCGCTCCAGGCCGCCGCTGCCGGTCAGCGCCGCCGTGACGTCGTCGACGGTGACCGCCCGCGACAGGGCCTGGGTGGTCCGTTCCACCATGGAGGTCTGGCGCGCGCGGTCCGCTTCCATGGTGCGCAGCATCGTGGAGTGCGTCAGCTCCGAGGTGGCGTCGCGGACGATGCCGATGACGCGCACGCCCCTGCCGTTCTCGTCGCGCACGATGCGGCCTTGGGTGTGCGTCCAGCGCGCCGTGCCGTCCCGGAGGAACACCTGGAAGTACATGCCGTACGACGCCGCCCGCTCGTGCAGGGCGCGGCGGAACACGGTGTCGAGCCGGTCGCCCTCATCGGGCGACACCCGGCTCGCCAGGGACTCGGGCCGGCCGCTGAACTCCTCCGGCAGCAGGTCGAAAACCTTGAGGGCCGCCCCGTCCAGCTCCAGGGTGCCGAGCCGGAGGTCCCAGTCGAAACTGCCCATGTGGTTCAGGGCGAGGCGTTCGGCCGGACCGGTGCGGGGCGTGCCGGCGGAGGGCGTGCCGGCGCCCGAGGGCTTGCCGCGGTCGGGCGGCCGGTCCTGTTCGGGCATATCCCTACCCCCGCGGTGTCGCGGTTCCCGCCGGTCGACCCGGCAGCACGTCGTTTCCGAGCCGTCGGACCCGGATGTCCGCGTCCGATACCGGGATCGCCTCGCCAGCATAGCTTTCGTCGTATTTGCCCGCATTCAGACGACGACCGGACGGGCCCGACACCAACGGCCCAACCCGACGGCTCCCGACAGGACAGCCGCGGCGGGGTCCCGCAGGCTGGGCGCAGAGCCGGTGCCGACCGACGCCGTACCCGCCCCGGAAGGAACCTCGACATGACCGCAGCCGGTGGGCTGGCCCTCATCCTCATCGGGGCGATCCTGAGATACGCGATCACCTGGCACACCCGGTGGATCGACCTGAACGTCCTGGGCACCATCTGCATGATCGGCGGGGCGGTGACGCTGCTCCTCGGGATGCTGCTGTCGTTCAACCGCCGCCGGCGCACGGACCGCCGCCACCAGTCCGAGCGCGTCTACGAGCAGCGGTACTTCGAGGACCCCCCCTCGCCTGTGACGGTGCTGGACCGGGTGCTGCGCGGGACTCCGTTCATCGGGCGCCTCGTCCGCGAGTTCACCGCGGTGAACGTCCTGGACTGCGCCACCCGGCTGGCCGCCCAGGCCTTCCTCGGCGCCCTTCCCGCCCTGTTCGTGATCGCCGCGTTCGCGCCCCAGGGCGTCCGCGACCAGCTCGTCTCCTCGCTGCACTCGGTACTCGGACTGCACGACGACGCGCTGGACCAGGTCCGGCAGGTCTACGCGGCCGACGACAACGCCGAGAGCAACTCCATCGGTGTCGTCGGCGTGATCATCACCCTGCTCTCGGCGACGGCCTGCAGCCGCGCCCTGCAGCGGACGTGCGAACGGGCTTGGCACCTGCCCAGGGCCGGCGCCCGGGTGGTCGCCTGGCGGTGGGTGGCCTGGCTGGCGGTCTGGCTGGTCGACCTGCTGCTCCAGGGCCCGCTGCACAACGGCTTCGGCGTGGGGCCGGCCCTCGGCGTCCCGGTGCAGTTCGTCTCGGCGACCCTGCTGTGGTGGTGGACCCAGCACCTCCTGCTGGGCTCCCGCATCCCGTGGCTGCCGCTGCTGCCGGGAGCGATGCTGGTCTCGGCGGGTGTGCTCGGGGTCGGGGCCTGGTCGGCGATCTACATGCCGGGGGCCGTCGACCGCGCCCTTCGGCAGTTCGGCCCGTTCGGGTCGCTCTTCGCCCTGCTCTCCTGGCTGATCGTGCTCTTCGCCGTCGTCACGGTCGGCATCTGCGCCGGCCACGTCCTCGCGCACGAGGAGCCGCTGGCCGGGCGGCTGGGCACACCCCCGGTCAACGGCTGAGGGGCGCGCCCGCGGTCCTACGGGCCCGCCCCTCGACCGACGGCGGCTACTCCCGGGGCTCGCGCACGATCCCCGGTTCCGCCTCGGGGCTCTCGCTGTACTCGAAAGCGTCCAGGTTCTCCCGCACCTCGTTGGCGCGGTGCCTCGCCTGCGCGGCATCCACCTGGTCGGCCTGCCTCATGCCCTTGGAGGGGGCGCTGCGGGCTGTCTGCTTGGCCATGAACAATTCCTCCTGAATGGTGTCCAATGCGGACCATCCAAGGCAAACACCATTCCCCACCACCCGCGAGTGCTCTCGTGCTCTGGCCGGAAGGGTTTGCCTGGTTCGCGGCGTCCGGCGCGGTGCGTCGCACGCACCAGACGCCCCGGGCCCCGCCCTCCGGGCGGACGCCGGTATGTGTCAGACACGGCCTAGCCGTCCAAGGCGCTGGTGAGCGTCGGCACCGGGAGGAAGGTGGTGGCCAGGCCGGTCAGCTGCAGCAGCCGCAGGGTCGACGAACGGTCGCAGACCGTCCGCAGCTCGCCTCCCCGGGCCTGGACACGGCGGCGGGCGCGGCAGAGCAGGGACAGGCCGTAGCAGTCGACGAACTCCAACCGGCACAGGTCGACGACGATCAGCGGCGGCGTTCCGCCGGAGACGAGATCCAGGTGCGGGGCGACGAACCGCGCGGTGTCGATGTCCAGTTCACCCCGCAGTTCCACGACGGTGAAGTCGCCGACACGGTAGGTGCGCGCATACGGGTTGGCCCGGGGGACCAGATCGGGTGGGCCCGGCGGTGGATCCCTGCGGGCGTCATCCTGCACCGGCATCCCCTCCCGCGATCGACCGTGCGAGCGACCACCAGGGCCTGGGGTGACCTACGGTCACCGTATCGGTCGGGAAATAGCACAGGGGAGTCGGTAGCCCGGAACAGATACGTATCTTCACCCGTTGGAGTGAAGATCGATCTGATGGACCGTGGAGAACCGGGCTACCGCGACGTGGGAGTGCTGTTCAGGACGGGTGCCGGCTCAGAACGGGAACCGGCTGCGGCCGTGCTGGATGGAGATCCACTGCACGGTCGTGAACGCGTCCACCGTGGCATCGCCGTTCAGCCGTCCCACACCGGACGACTTCTCGCCGCCGAAGGGAACGATCGGCTCGTCCGCGATGGTGCCGTCGTTGACGTGCATCATTGCCGGTGTCGACGCGCTGCGCGAAGCGCACCCCGCGCTCGACGTCCCGGGTGTGCACGGCGCCGCTGAGCCCGAACGGGGTGTCGTTCGCGATCCGCACCGCCTCGTCCTCACCGTCGAAGGGCACCACGAGGACCACCGGCCCGAACAGCTCGCGCCGCAGGATCGCGGCGTCCGCCGGGATGTCGCCGAGCACCGTCGGTGACACGACGGCGCCGTCCGCCTCACCGAGCAGCAGCGCCGTGGCGCCCGCCTCGATGGCCTGGGCGACCTCGGTCGTGATGCGCTCGGCCTGCAGGGTGTTGATCAGCGGGCCGATCTGGGTGGCCGGGTCGGCCGGGTCTCCGACGGTCAGCGAGGCGGTCTTCGCGACGAACCTGCGGGTGAACTCCTGCTCCACCGAGCGGTCCACCAGCACCCGGTTGGCCGCCATGCACACCTGGCCCTGGTGGGCGAAGCGGCTGAACACCGCGGCGTCGACCGCGTAGTCGAGGTCGGCGTCGTCCAGGACGACGAGCGCGCTGTTGCCGCCCATCTCGAGCACCGTGCGCTTGAAGTGCGAGGCGGCGACCGTGGCCACGTGCCGGCCCACGTGGTCGGAACCGGTGAAGGAGATGACCTTGGGCACGGGGTGGTCGATGAAGCTGTCGCCGATCTCGGCGATGTCCGTGATGAGGACGTTGAAGAGGCCTGCGGGCAGGCCCGCCTCCTCGAATATGCTCGCGATCAGGGTCCCGCCGACCACCGGGGTGTTCTGGTGCGGCTTGAGCACCACCGCGTTGCCGAGCGCCAGCGCCGGGGCGATGGACTTCAGGCCGAGGAAGAGCGGGAAGTTGAACGGGCTGATCACCCCGACGACGCCGACCGGCTTCCGGTAGAGGCGGTTCTCCTTGCCGTCCACCGGGGACGGCAGGATGCGCCCCTCGGGGTGCAGCGCGAGCTGCATCGACTGCCGCAGCATGTCCTTGGTGAGGGCGAGCTCGAAGCCGGCCTTGAGGTGGGTGCCGCCCAGCTCGGCGATGATCGCCTCGGTGATGTCCGCCTCGCGCTCCTCGACCACCTTCAGCGCACGCTCGAAGACCAGCCGGCGCGCGTACGGGTTGGTCGCGGCCCAGGCGGTCTGTGCCCGTTCCGCGGCCCGGTACGCCTGGTCCACCTCGGCCTTCGTCGCCACCGTGATGGAGGCGAGCTTGTCCCCGTTGTAGGGATTGAAATCGACGATGTCCCAGGAGCCGGAGCCGGAGCGCCACTCGCCGTCGATGTACTGAAGGGCCAACTCGGAGAAGTACGACACGTAATCCCTTTCGCGGTGGCCTCTACGGCGCGCGGTGGTGATGGCGTGTCATATTACCTTCGTATCAATGCTGTTGATGGATCTTGCGGAGTCGCTCCAGTGAACGCTCGGCGGAGAGACTGTCCGCGCAGAGCCTTTCCATGGTCTTGCCGTAGAAGTCCACCTCCTCGCGCTTGTCGATGTACAGCGCGCTGGTGAGCTGCTCCAGATAGACCAGGTCCGACAGGTCCGACTCGGGGAACCGCAGCAGGGTGAACGCGCCACCGCCCGCCGCATGGCCGCCGATCTCGAACGGCAGGACGTGGACGGTCACGTTCGGCTGCTGCGCGACCTCCATCAGATGTTCCAACTGCCCGCGCATGACGTCGCGTCCGCCGAATGGCCGGAACAGCGCACCCTCGTCCATGACGGCGACGAAGTGCGGTGCCCGCTCCGAGACCAGCAGCTTCTGGCGCTCCATCCGCAGGCCGACCCGGCGCTCGATCTCGGACTTCGCCGCGCCGGGGTGGCCGAGCTCGACGACCGCGCGGGAGTACTCCTCGGTCTGCAACAGGCCGTGGATGAACTGGACTTCGAAGGTCCGGATGAGCGAGGCGGACTCCTCGAGACCCACGTAGGTCTGGAACCAGGCGGGGAGGACGTCTCCGTACCCATGCCACCAGCCCGCCACGTTCGCCTCGCGCACGAGCCCGAGGAGCGCCGCGCGGTCCTCTTCCTCCACCACGTTGTAGAGGGTGAGGAGGTCGGCCACGTCGCGTTCCTTGAAGCTCACACGCCCCAACTCCATGCGGCTGATCTTGGATTCGGACGCACGGATGGAGTACCCGGCCGCTTCACGGGTGATTCCTCCCGCTTCGCGAAGACGCCGCAGCTGGGCCCCCAGCAAGATACGTCGCACGATGGACCCGCCTCCCGGCTGCCCTGTGGTCATTAACGTCACGCTCCGCCCCTAGGTCGTCAGCAGTCTGCCACCTTTGCGCTGCGTTGAGTACTCATCCGGTCACACAGCACCACACGTGCATCGTTTCTTGCATCTGCACGTGCATCCGCCCTTGCATACCGTGTGGGCGTTGGGGACCATGGGGTTCGTGCAGATACCCAGTGGGCGCGCATGAGGACTGAGGCCGCAACTGTGCTTGAGCCGTTATGGGATGGAGTGCTCGCCCCCGGAGGCCTTGCCGCGTCCAGCGGCGCCACGTGCGAGCTGCCGGGACGCTTCGAAGCCGTCCGCGACGCCCGGAGGTTCACTCGGGCGACACTTCAGCGCTGGGATCTGGCACCACTCTTCGACAGCATCGAGCTGGTCGCCTCGGAACTCGTCACCAACGCGCTGCGTTACGCCGTGCCACCGGGTGCCGGCGGTGCGCCGGTCCACCTCAGCCTGGTGCGCTGGACCTCGCGTGTGGTCTGCGCCGTTCGCGACCCCAGTGCCGTCGGGCCGGTGGCCAGGACGCCCGACTTCGTCGCGGAGTCCGGACGGGGGCTGCACCTGGTGGAGTCCTACAGCGAGACCTGGGGCTGGCATCCGCTCACCGGGGCGGGAAAAGTCGTCTGGGCCCTCTTCCATTCGCCACTCGGAATGGATGAAGACCCGTCGCTATAAGCCCATATACGGTCACATAAGGTGGTCGAACTCGCCGTCCTTGACCCCGAGAATCAGTGATTCGATCTCGGCCCGCGTATATATCAACGCCGGTCCGTCCGGAAAGCGTGAATTGCGCACCGCGACGTCCCCACCGGGCAGCCGTGCCAGCTCCACGCACGTACCGTTCGCGTTGCTGTGCAGGCTCTTCTGCCAGACGACTCCCTGGAGATCTGTCGAGGCCATGCCATTGTGTGTCCGGCTCATAAGACGCTCCCCAAATTCCCCGTAACTGCCCTGGTGGGTAAGCCAGATGATAACCGGTTCCACCAGCACGTGCATGTGCACGTGCATGTGCACATGCAGTCACCCAGGGTGATCGGCGGCGATCCACGGCGCTCGACGGCGCTCGTTAAGGGGCCCCGTTTCGAGCTCCAGGGGAAAACAAGAAGGGGTGCCCGAGGGGTCGGATACGATATTGACGGTCCGTAGAGCAATCACTCACCCCGCGTAACGAATTGGGAGCAGCCTGCAATGGCTCGACACCTCATCACCAGCGCCCTGCCCTATATCAACGGGATCAAGCACTTGGGCAACATGGTGGGGTCGATGCTCCCGGCCGACGTCTACGCCCGCTACCTGCGTCAGACCGGGCACGACGTCCTCTACATCTGCGCCACCGACGAGCACGGCACGCCCGCCGAACTCGCCGCCAAGGAAGCCGGGCTGCCGGTCGACACCTTCTGCTCCGAGCAGCACCTGGCGCAGAAGGCGATCTACGACGGCTTCGCGCTGCGCTTCGACCACTTCGGCCGCAGCTCCTCCCCGGAGAACCGCGAGCTGACCCAGCACTTCGCGCGCCGCCTCCAGGCCAACGGCTTCATCGAGGAACGCGCGATCCGCCAGGTCTACTCGCTCGCCGACGAGCGTTTCCTGCCCGACCGCTACATCGTCGGCACGTGCCCGCACTGCGGCTACGACAAGGCCCGCGGCGACCAGTGCGAGAACTGCACCCGGGTGCTGGACCCGACGGACCTGATCGACCCGCGCTCCGCGATCAGCGGCAGCAGCGCGCTGGAGGTCCGCGAGACCAAGCACCTGTTCCTCCTGCAGTCGAAGCTGGCCGGCGAGGTCGAGTCGTGGATCGACGAGGTGGGCGGAGAATGGCCGACTCTCGCCTCCTCCATCGCCCGCAAGTGGCTCACCGAGGGCCTCCAGGACCGCGCGATCACCCGCGACCTGGAGTGGGGCGTTCCGGTCCCGGCCGACACCTGGCCGGAGCTGGCGGCGGACGGCAAGGTCTTCTACGTCTGGTTCGACGCCCCGATCGAGTACATCGGTTCCACCAAGGAGTGGGCGGACGCCGCTCCCGACGGGGAGACCCGGGACTGGAAGTCCTGGTGGTACGAGGCGGACGACGTCCGGTACACCGAGTTCATGGCCAAGGACAACGTCCCGTTCCACACGGTGATGTTCCCGGCCACCGAACTGGGCACCCGTGAGCCGTGGAAGAAGGTCGACTACGTCAAGGCCTTCAACTGGCTGACGTACTACGGCGGGAAGTTCTCCACCAGCCAGCGCCGCGGTATCTTCACCGACGCCGCGCTGGACCTGCTGCCGGCCGACTACTGGCGCTACTTCCTCATCGCCAACGCCCCGGAGTCCGACGACACCTCGTTCACCTGGGAGGTCTTCTCCTCGTCCGTGAACAAGGACCTGGCCGACACCCTGGGCAACTTCGTCAACCGCGTCCTGTCCTTCTCCCGCAAGCGCTTCGGTGACGACGTCCCGGCCGGCAGCGCGGCCGGCGAGGCCGAGGCGAAGCTCGGCGAGCAGATCGCCGGGCTGCTGGCCGAGTACGAGGGCCATCTGGACACCCTCCAGTTCCGCAAGGCGGCGGCCGCGCTGCGCGCCCTGTGGAGCGCGGGCAACTCCTACCTGGAGGAGAAGGCCCCCTGGATGGAGATCAAGACGGACCCGGACGGCGCGGCCCTCACGCTGCGCACCGCGATGAACCTCATCCACCTGTACGCGGTGGTCTCCGAACCGTTCATCCCGTCCTCGTCCGCCGCGATGCGCAGCGCCTTCGCCCTCGCCGACGACGACCGGACCTGGGTCAGTCAGGACGAGGCCAAGTCCCTGTCCTTCCTGCCGCCCGGCACCCCGTTCACCGTCCCGCCGGTGCTCTTCGCCAAGATCACCGAAGAGGACCTCGACACCTACCGCGAGCGCTTCGGCGGCAACCCGGACGACGCCGCCGCGTAGTCCGGATCCGCACATGACGAAGGCCGCCCCGATCGGGGCGGCCTTCGTCATGTGCGGGGAGCCGGCGGCCTGGCTCAGACCTTCGGCTGCGGCTTGCGGAGCTGGATGTGCAGCTCGCGCAGCCGGCTCTCCTCGACCTCGCTCGGCGCGCCCATGAGCAGGTCCTGGGCGTGCTGGTTGAGCGGGAACGCGATGGTCTCGCGGATGTTCGGCTCGTCCGCGAGCAGCATGACCATGCGGTCCACGCCCGGGGCGATGCCGCCGTGCGGCGGGGCGCCGAAGTGGAAGGCGCGCAACATGCCGCCGAACTCCTTCTCGACGGTCGCCTGGTCGTAGCCGGCGATCTCGAACGCCTTGTACATGACCGCGGGCTCGTGGTTCCTGATCGCGCCGGACGACAGCTCGATGCCGTTGCAGACGATGTCGTACTGCCACGCGAGGATGTCGAGCGGGTCCTTGGTCTCCAGCGCCTCCAGGCCGCCCTGCGGCATGGAGAACGGGTTGTGGGAGAACTCGATCGCGCCGGTGTCCTCGTTCTTCTCGAACATCGGGAAGTCGACGACCCAGCAGAACCGGAAGACGTTCTCCTCGAAGTGGCCGGCGCGCTTGGCGGCCTCGACGCGGACGGCCGCCATGATCTTGGAGACCTCGGCGAACTCGCCGGCGCCGAAGAAGATCGCGTGGCCGGGCTTGGCGTCGACGGCGGCCAGCAGGGCCTTGATGTCGTCCTCGGTCAGGAACTTGGCGATCGGGCCGGTCAGCGCGTTGTCCTCGCCGACCCGGACCCAGGCCAGGCCCTTGGCGCCCTGCTCGACGGCGTACTCGCCCATCTGGTCGAAGAACTTCCGCGGCTGGGCCGCGGTGTCCGGCACGGCCAGCGCACGCACGTGCTTGTCGGCGAAGGCCTTGAAGCCGGAGCCGGCGAAGACGTCCGAGACGTCGACGAGTTCGAGCTTGGCGCGCAGGTCCGGCTTGTCGTTGCCGTACTTGAGCATCGACTCGCGCAGCGGGATGCGCGGGAAGGGCGAGGTGACCTCACGGCCGCCGCCGTACTGGGTGAAGAGGTCGGTCATGACCTTCTCGATGACGCCGAAGACGTCCTCCTGCTCGACGAAGCTCATCTCGATGTCGAGCTGGTAGAACTCGCCGGGCGAGCGGTCGGCCCGGGAGTCCTCGTCGCGGAAGCACGGCGCGATCTGGAAGTAGCGGTCGAAGCCGGCGATCATCAGCAGCTGCTTGAACTGCTGCGGCGCCTGCGGGAGCGCGTAGAACTTGCCGGCGTGCACGCGCGAGGGCACCAGGAAGTCGCGGGCGCCCTCGGGGGAGGTGGCCGACAGGATCGGGGTGGCCAGCTCGTTGAAGCCGAGCGCCGTCATCTCCTTGCGGAGGAAGGAGATGACGTCCGAGCGCAGCATGATGTTCTTGTGCATGCGCTGCCGGCGCAGGTCCAGGAAGCGGTTGGTGAGCCGCGCCTCCTCGTTGGCGTTGTCCTCCGGGAAGACCGGGAAGGGCAGCGGGTCGGCGGCGCCGAGCACCTCCAACGAGGTGACGTCGATCTCGATCTCGCCGGTCGGCAGGTCCGGGTTCACGTTCTCCGCGCTGCGCGCGAGCACCCGGCCGTCGACGCGGACGACGGATTCCTTGGACTGGCTGCTGAGCTGCTCGTACGCGGGCGAGCCCGGCCGGACGACCAGCTGAACGAATCCGTAGTGGTCCCGGAGGTCGACGAAGAGGACACCGCCCAGATCGCGGCGATTGTGCAGCCACCCGGACAGGCGGACGTCGGTGTCGACGTCAGTGGCGCGCAGCTCGCCGCAGGTGTGGGACCGGTACCGATGCATCGTTCATCCAAGTCGTCGGATTTCGGTGAAGGAACCCGGAAGGGGCCCGTCACAGCCTACCGGCGCCAGGACGTCCACCCCCATTCGTATGAGTCGGCCAAACCACCATAAACTGTCCCAATGCGCACCGAGGAGGTTCTGGCCGCCGTCGGCACAGGGCTGTGGAACTGGGACGAGGCGGCCGGCACCGTGGGGCTGGACGCCACGGCGGCCGATCTGCTGGGGCTTCCCGAGGCTCCCGTCACGTTGCGGTCGTCCGCCGTGCGCGCGTGTCTGCATGCCGAGGACTACGTGGCCCTGAGCGGCGGAGTCGCCCTCGCCCGCGCCGAGGGCACCGTGATGGAGTCCCTGATGCGGGTGGTGAGCGACGACGGCGACATCCTGCGGACCGTGCGGATCAGGATGCGGCCGACCGGCTCGCTCACGATGGCCGGCACGCTGCACGAGACGCGGGTCGCCGCGTCGGGCGGCGCACCGCCCTCCGGGGACTGGCGGCGGGCCCGGGAGGCCTTCCTGCTGGACGCGGGCCGGGCGCTGGCGGAGGCGGACAGCACGGCCGAGGTGCTGCGGGTCGCCGCGACGCTGTCCATGCCGGGGTTCTCGCCCGACGGCCTGGCCGTCTTCGGCGTCCGGGGCGACCGGCTGTCGATCATCGGGCACCACGGCCACTCCGTCGGCACCGACGGCCCGTTCATGGACATGCCGATGGCCACCGACTACCCGGCGGCGCTGGTGGTCCGCACCGGCCGGGCGATCTACCTGCCGACCCCCGAGGCGTACGCGCAGCGCTTCCCGGCCACCTGGCCGCTCGCCCAGCCGTTCGGCCGCTCCTCCTGGGCCTTCCTCCCACTGGTGGTCGCGGGCAACACGATCGGCGCGTGGATGGCGGCCTTCCGCGATGCGGTGGAATTCACCCCCGACGAGCGTTCCGTGCTCACCACCGTCGCCCGGATGCTCGCCCAGGCGCTGTCCCGCGCCCACCTGCACGAATCCGAGCGGGAGCTCTCCGATGGGCTGCAGCGCACCATGCTCCCCACCCGGGGCCCCGGCATCGAGGGCATGACGGTCGCCGCCCGCTACGTGCCCACCGGCGGCGGCCTGCAGGTCGGCGGCGACTGGTACGACGCCATCGACCTGCCGTCCGGCCGCACCGCCCTGGTCATCGGCGACGTGCAGGGTCATGACGTACGCGCCGCCGGGCTCATGGGCCAGCTGCGGATCGCGCTGCGCGCCTACGCCGCCGAGGGCCACCACCCGGACGCGGTGCTGTCGCGCGCCTCACGGTTCCTCGCCGGCCTCAGCGACCACGACCACGGCGACGACGACAGGTTCGCGACCTGCCTGTACCTGGAGGCGGACCCGGCGACCGGCACGCTGGACGTGGTCCGGGCCGGGCACCCCGAGCCCGCCATCCGGATGGGCGACGGCACCACGATCATCCGCCGCACCGCGGGCGGCCTGCCGCTGGGCATCGCCCCGGACAGCGACTACCCCACGACCCGGCTGGTACTGGAGCCCGGCGAGGTGCTGCTGATCTGCACCGACGGGCTGATCGAGACGGGCGGCCACGACCTGGACACCGGCTGGCAGCGGCTGCGCGCCGCGATGCAGTCCGGTCCCCCGGACGATCTGGAGGCGCTCGCCGACTACCTGGTGCGGACCGTGCACGGCCCGGCGTCGCACCGCATCACCGGGCCGCTCGCCGACCGCCGCGAGGACGACATCGCGCTGCTGCTGCTGCGCCGCGACCTGGACGGGCCGACCTGCGAGGTGCCGGGGCGCCGGACGGTGCTGACCGTCTCGCAGAGCGCGCCGCGGCAGATCCGGGAGGCGCGCCACGAGATCCGCGCGCTGCTCCACGACTGGACCGTCCCCGACCAGGTGGACGCGGCGGTGCTGCTGGTCTCGGAGCTGATCACGAACGTCCTGGTGCACACCGACGAGGACGCGGTGCTGACCGTGCGCCTGACCGGGGTGGCGGGCAGCCGCCTGCTGCGGATCGACGTGGGCGACCGCAGCGACGACATGCCGCATCGCCGCACTCCCGGCGAGATGGCCTCGTCGGGGCGCGGGCTGCTGCTGATCGAGGATCTGGCGGACGTCTGGGGCGTCGATCCCCGGGGCGACGGCAAGTCGATCTGGTTCGAGATCCACGAGGCCGCCGCGGGCGACCGGCCGTGATCGGCCGGTCGCCGTCGAAGTGTCAGGCGCCTGCCGGTATCCGGCCGAGGCGGCCGGCCTGGAAGTCGTCGAACGCCTGCGCCAGCTCGGCGTGGGTGTTCATCACGAACGGCCCGTACTGCATCATCGGCTCCCGGATCGGCTGTCCGCCGAGCAGCACGACCTCGAAGTTCGGGCTGCGCGATTCCTGCGTCTCGTCCGCCTTGATGGTGACCGAGTCACCCTTGCCGAAGACGACCGTCTGCCCGGTGCGGAACGGGCGGCCGCCGGGGCCCGCGGTGCCGCGACCGGCCAGACCGTAGGCGAGGGCGTTGAACTCCGGCCGCCACGGCAGCGTGACCTCGGCGCCCGGGTTCAGGGAGAGGTGCATCATCGTGATCGGGGTGTGGGTCGACCCGGGACCCGCGTGGCCGTCGAGGTCGCCCGCGATCAGCCGGATCAGCGCGCCGCCGTCCGCGGACGTCAGCAGCCTGACCTGGCCGCCGCCGATGTCCTGGTACTTGGGCGGCATCATCTTGTCGCTCTTCGGCAGGTTCACCCACAGCTGCAGCCCGTGGAAGAGCCCGCCGTTGACGACCAGCTCCTCCGGCGGAGCCTCGATGTGCAGCAGGCCGCTGCCCGCCGTCATCCACTGGGTGTCGCCGCCGTTGATCACGCCGCCGCCACCGTGCGAGTCCTGGTGCACGAAGGTGCCGTCGATCAGATAGGTCACGGTCTCGAAGCCGCGGTGGGGGTGCCAGGGGGTGCCCTTGAGTGAAACCAGTTGGGGGGCCCAAAATCAAGCTAGAGTCCCCCCATGATCAGACCAGGGGTGGTGACCGGCATGGAGATCCATGCAGCGGTCTATGGGCGTCAGTCCGTGGGGCGAGCCAACAAGTCCGAGGTCAGCACGGTCACGCAGCGCGCTGCGGGTGCGGCCGAGGCGAAGCGTCGTGATGCCCTCAGCATCACCGAATACGAGGACCTCGGCATATCCGCCTTCACGGGCGAAGGCCGCCCGGACTTCGACCGGCTGCTCAAGGACTGCCACGAGGGCCGGATCAACCTCATCATCGTCTACTACATCAGCCGCCTGTCACGGATGGATCCGCTGGATGCCATCCCCATCGTCACGGAACTGCTCAACCTCGGCGTGACGATCGTCAGCCTCACCGAGGGCGAATTCCGCAAGGGCAACCTGATGGACCTGATCCATCTCATCCTGCGGCTGGACGCGGCCCACAGCGAGAGCAAGAACAAGAGCGACGCGGTGCGGGGCGCGAAGAAGACGGCCCGCGAACTCGGTGGTTATGTGGGTGGCAAGCCGCCGTATGGCTTTCGCATGGTCCCCGCGACGCGAACGACGGCTGACGGCAGGCCCGTCGTGGTCCATGTCCTGGAGCACGATTCCGACGAGGTGCCGGTGATTCAGGACATCTGGGCGCGGATCAAGGAGCACAAGGACATGCCGTACCGGCCCGGAGGGGGACGCCGGCATCCGGGCTCCCTCACGGGCATCTGCGCTCGGATGACGGCCGACGGCGTGCCGACGAAGGGGCAGCGGGTCGGCAAGAAAACGAAGGAAAGCGTCTGGGATCCGAAGACGGCCATGCGCATCCTCCGCGACCCCCGCATCGCGGGCTACGCGGCGACCCCGGTGTACAAGCGCCGGGAGGACGGCAAGCTGACCAGCACCATCGAGAGCTACCGCATCGAACGCGATCCCGAGACCATGAAGCCGATTCAGGCGTATCCGCCGGTCATCACACCGGACGACTGGCACGAACTGCAGAAGTGGCTCGACGGCCGGGGCCAGGGCAAGGGTCTTTCGCGGGGACACGCCGTCCTTTCCGCCATGGACATCCTGTTCTGCGACTGTGGCGCGGTGATGACGTCGCACCGCGCCACCACCCCCAACAAGGCCGCGTACCGCTGCCGCCGTCGGAAAACTCTGCCGGGCCAGCACGAGGGCGAATGCACCATCAGCATGCACAGCCTGGACCTGTATGTAGCCCGACGCATTTTCGCTCTGATCCAGACTGCCGAGGACGATCCTGAGACGGCGGTCATTCTCGCCGAAGCCGCTCGGCGGTACGCCGCAAAGACGGAACAGCCGGAGATCATGGGTGAACGCCGCAGTCTTGTCACCGAACGCGCCGATGCCAAGCAAGCGCTGGAGGAGCTGTACGACCGTGAGGAAGCCGGCGACTACAACGACCCGGTCGGCCGGCGCCGGTTCCGCGAGCGCAGGGAACGGCTCCTCGGGCGCATGGAGGGGGCCGAGGCTCGTCTCGCCGAGTTGGAGGAGGCGGCAACGCCGACACTCCCGATCCACCTGTGGCTGCCCATGGGCGCGGGGGACGTCGATCCGGTCGGCGAGGGCTCGTGGTGGGAGGCCGCGACGGCGCAGGAGCGGCGGGACTTCGTCAAGCTGTTCGTGCGCCGGGTCACGGTCACCAAGGCGACTGGTGCAGGGAAGTCGACGCCCGTCGAGAAGCGGGCGACGGTTGAGTTCGTACGACCAGAACAGACCGAGGGCGATGACGCGGAGGCTGACGAATCGCGTTAGAAGGACGAGCTCGCGGTAACGGTCTGCCGTGCCGCTGAACCGCGAAGGGCGAGGCAACATACGCCCACATCGCCGGTTGGGCAAACCGGCGGTTCTCCGGACCATTGACGGTGTCCTCGGGGGCGCCAGGCAGCCGCGACGCTGCTCCGGCGCCCCTGCGTCTCCACGCCATCAGGAGCCGTCTCTTGCACCAACCCGCACCCGGATTCAGTCCGGCCGCCGCTTCGCCGACGGGCGGTGATCGTCCTGGCCGCCGCCAGCGGCATTGCGCAGCCGTCACGCATGGCTGCACCCACCCTCGCATCGCTCGCCGCCAACGAATCGGCCACCCCGGAACGTGCGCGGTGACCAAGGCAACCGAAGAGGTCATCGGTGACTGCGACTTCGGCCGCGTCGTCGACGGCAAGCTGCTCGCCCAGCCGGTCTGGCGCCTGCTCACGATGTCACCGCAAGCGGCGGAAGGCGTCGCGAGCGTACTCGGGGTCGAGCCGCAGCGGCGCTTGGCCACCAGCCGGGAACAACTCGAAGTCGTAAGCGAGGAGTCCAGTCTCCGAGTCCTCATCAAGGATCCAGACAGGCTGACAGCACAGATGAAGCTGTGGGACTCCCGTGGCCTCGCGCACCACTGCGACGGGAGCCTCTTCTTGTCCCCGGAAGCTGATGCAGGTCACCCTTGCGGGTGCCCGCCCACCATGGCCGAGCGCAGGGCGCGGGCCAGGCGTGGCCAGGGGCCGCAGCCGGTCACGACGCTGCTGTTTCTCCTGGCCGGATGTCCTGATGTCGGCTCGTTCCGCTTCAGGTCTTCGTCCTGGCGCTTCGCCGAGACGGTGGAGGAGATACGCACCCAGCTGGCCGCAGTGGGTGACCCTGCACTCTGCGATCTCGCGATCCGAACGGTCGAGTTCACCACCCAAAACGGCCGCTGTGTCTCCTACCACAAGCCGGACTTGAAGGTGCTCGGTCCTTGGGCCTCCAGGACTGCGATAGACCTCGCCGCCTGAGTTGTGAGGGCTCCGGCCACACAGCCGCCCTCGTCAGGCCGACGCCGAAAGCCAACCGTATTCGACACGGGCGGCCACCCCCAACAATCCACTCGGCGTGGCAGGCGTCTGCCTGCGCGTCACCCAGGAGCACTATGGAAGACGCTTTCACCAACCCTCCGAACGCCCCGAAAGTCCCCTGGCCGCCGGTCGCCATCCCCGGACAGACGTTTCTTTCTCTCGACGCAGAGCCTGATGGAGACCGCCGCGGTCCCCTGTACAGCACAGAGACGGGGACCGGTCCCCGTGCAACGGACCCCGGGGACCGGTCCCCGGAACAGACGGGGACCGCGCCTCCCGTAATTGTCAGCGTCCCAGTAATAGATTCGCAGGTCAGCGCCCTGCGCGCCGGTCCTGACGGTGCGGACCATCCTGGTCCAGGCGGACCAGAAGTCGGAGACCAGGCGGAGACTTTCGGTCCGCCGGTTCCCGAGCCCGGTCCCCGAATTCCGTGCGAGCAGGCCGGGCTCCAAGCAGGTGGTGGGGACCACGGTCCCCACGACCGTGCGGGGACCGTGGTCCCCGACAGCGGATCGGGGACCGGGGACCACCCCAGCGCGAGCGGCGAGGCGGCCGCCGAAGGAGCCGCGCTGCTGGATGAGCTGCGGGCGGCGGTCGGCCGGTACGTGGTGCTGCCGAGTGAGGAGGCGCTGGCCGCAGTCACGCTGTGGGTGGCGGCCTCCCACATCCAGCCCGCCCTCCAGCACGCGCCACGGCTGGCGGTGGTAGGGCCGACCAAGGGGTGCGGCAAGTCCCGCGTCCTGGACGTGCTGCACGAGACCGTGCACCAGCCGATGATGACGGTGAACACCTCTCCGGCCGTGGTCTTCCGCGTCATCGGCAAGAACCCGCCCACGCTGCTGGTGGACGAGGCCGACACCATCTTCGGCCCCAAGGCGGGCGACAAGGAGGACCTGCGCGGCCTGCTGAACGCCGGGCACCAGCGCAACCGGCCCGCCTGGCGTATCTCCGGACCGGAGCACAAACCGACCGCGTTCCCCACCTTCGCCATGGCCGCGCTCGCCGGGATCGGCGACCTGCCGGACACGATCATGGACCGGGCGGTGGTACTCCGCATGCAGAAGCGCAAGCCCGGTGAGCGGATCACCCCGTTCCGCTCGCGGTATTCGGTGCCCGAACTGAACGCGATGCGCGACCGGCTGGCCGCCTGGCTGACCCCGCTGCGTGGCGCCGCTGCGGCCTTGGTGCCGCAGATGCCGGTCGAAGACCGCGCCGCGGACACCTGGGAGCCGCTCATCATCGTCGCCGACCTGGCCGGCGGGCACTGGCCCACACAGGCCCGTGCCGCCTGCCTGGCCATGACGGGCAACGAGGTGGTCCAGGATGCGCAGACGACCCTGAAGACGCGGCTGCTGCGTGACATCCGCCGCGTCTTCGAGCAAGAGGGCAACAAGCAGGCTCTGCGCAGCCAGGACCTGCTCGCCGCCCTGATCCAGGACGCAGAGGCGCCGTGGTCCGAGTACGGGACCAAGGGCCTGAACGCCTACCACTTGGCCAACATGCTGCGGGACTTCGGCATCAGTCCGGCCAACCACCGTTTCGAGAACGGCAGACAGGCCAAGGCATACACCCGCAATCAGTTTCTCGACGCCTGGGCCCGCTACTGCCCCGACCCCGCCCAGGCGGCACCCGCAGCCGGGCACCAGGCCCCGCCCGCCCGCCCGTTCCAAGGTAGGGCGCCAGCCCCTCCGACCGGGTCGCTGCCCGTCGGCCCGCCCGGTGGCACCACCGGGCCCAAGCGCACTCACTGACCCCTCCAGGTCCGTCTCAGTCCGTCGCATCCGTCCCCGCGCAGGTCAGCGCGGGGACGGATCGCCTCGCCAATACGGATCACTCCGTACCTGCAGCCGTGTCCGTAACTGCACTGACCAGGCATGCGACGGATGCAACGGACGTGACGAAGCCCCACCCACACGACTATCGGAGCGCCCCATGTCCGACAACAGCACCGACACCACTCCCACCCGCCACTGCAGCGGTCCGTTCGGCGTGGCACACCAACCAGCAGCAAGGTATGGCGTTGGACCGTCCAAGGGCCGGTCCAACGCGCCCTCCTCCGCCCCGGGGGTGGCGGAGGAGGAGCTCCGGCGCGAGGGCGCACCGGAGGGGGAAGCCAGCATCGTCGGGCCTGTGCGCGCAGCCGACGAAGCCGCGCTCCGCCGCGTCGCCCGCCGTCGCGCCCGTGAAACCGAACAGCGCAAGAAGCGCGTCGACGTCCGCTACAGCATGAACGAGCACACCGAGATCCTGGACATGGCCCAGAGCATGGGCCTGGCCGGCGCCCACTTCGTCGGCGCTGTCGTCATGGCCTTCATCGAAGGTGCCCACACTCTTCCTGGCCAGCGTGGCGCCATCGATGACCTGATCGATGAACTCGCCGCACTGCGCACCGAGGTCGCCAGGATCGGCAACAACGTCAACCAAATCGCCCACCGCCTCAACGCCGGAGCAGAACCCCGCCCGCAGGACACCGCCGTCATCAAAGCGGCCGGTGACGTGCTCGCCAAGGCTCGTTCCGCCGCCGCCGCGATCGATACCGCCGCCGACGTGGCCGCCACAACGAAAGAGCCCGCCACCCGTTGATCGCGAACATCGTCAAGCCCGGCTCCAAAACCCGAGGCGTCCTGAACTACCTCTACGACACCAAACGCGCCAAGGACCACACCGACCCCCACCTCGTAGCGTCGTGGGACGGCTTCGCCCCCGACCCCGGCCGGGATCCGGAAGCCACACTCGCCCAGCTGACCACCGCCCTCGACCTGCGCGTGAAGCAAGCCGGGGACCGCGCCTCCAAGAACCACGTCTGGCACTGCTCGATCCGGGCCGCGCCCGAAGACCGAGCGCTGACGGACGCCGAGTGGGCCACGGTCGCACGCCGGGTACTGAACGCCACCGGCATCGCCCCGACCGACGACCCCGACGCCTGCCGCTGGGTAGCCGTACGCCACGCCGATGACCACATCCACATCGTCGCCACCAAAGTCCGAGGCGACCTCACCCCGCCCCGCAACTGGAACGACTACCTGCGCGCCGACAAGGAACTGGCCGCCATCGAAGAGAAGTACGGCCTACGGCAGGTCGCGCGCGGCGATCGTACGGCCGCCCAACGCCCCACCCGCGCCGAGCAGGAAAAGGGCCGCCGAACCGGACGTGCCATCACTGCCCGAGAGCACTTGCGGACCACCGTCCGCACCGCCGTATCAGCCGCCACAAGCACCGAAGAGTTCTTCCGCCTCCTAACCGGCGCCGGCGTCCTGGTGGACATCCAGTACTTCCCCTCGGGTGACATCCGCGGATACAAGGCCGCTCTGGAAGGCGACACCAACAAGAGCGGCGCGCCCGTCTGGTTCTCCGGCTCGACGCTCGCCCCCGACCTGTCCTACCCAAAGATCGCCGAGCGCCTCGCCGCCACGTCCACGCACCCACGCGGGACCTCCGACCGTCAGCACACGGCCTGGCAGCAGGTCATCGAGGCAGCCGGCAACCTCCCCGACCTCCTCGCGCAGACCGACGACGCCACAAGCCAGGCGCACATCACGGTGCTCGCTGAGACCCTTGATGTCCTGCCCCTCACAGCCACTGCCGGCCTGCGGATCCCGCTCTCCCAGGCCGCCACAGCATTCGAGCGCGCCAGCCGCTCCCGCATCCATGCCAGGCACCGGCAGGCCCAGAGCACCCGGCGGGCCGTCAAGGCCATCCTCCGTGAACCGGCGCCTCGGGACGGAGCTCTCTTCGCGATCCTCCTCGACGCGCTCCTCCTCGCGGTCGTTGCAGCCCAGCACTGGCACCACAACCACCACCACGATCAGCAAGCTGAAGCGGCCCGACAGACCGCTGAACACCTGCGAGCCGCCTACCAGGCAGCCGCCCGTCAACCCCTGGCCGTGATCCACCAGCGGGGCCGACACCTGGCCCTACCCCTGCAGCAGCGCCAGGCCGAGATCATCCGCCAGGCATTGCCCGACCTCGCCAAGGAGATCCTCGCCGAGCCCACCTGGCCCGCGCTCGCCGCCACGCTTTCCGCCACGACAGCAGCTGGCCACAACCCGGCCACTCTGCTCGCCCAAGCCGCACGAAACCGGGAACTGCACACCGCCGGCTCCCTCAGCGAAGTCCTCACCTGGCGCCTGCACCGCATCACCGGCCTACGCCCGCAGCCGGCCACAACCACCACACCTGCCTCGGCGCGGACCACCGCGCCCACCAGAAACCACCGCCGAACCCGGTGAACACCCACATCGGGGCCGAACGCCTTCCGACAAGGAGACCATCCTGAAGATCCACCCCCTCGCCGCCACATTCCCCATCCTGCCGGAGGACGAACTGCACGACCTCGCCCAATCCATCAAGACCGAAGGTCAGCACGATCCCATCGTCCTCGATCGGGACGGCGTCCTCCTCGACGGCCGCAACCGCCTCGCCGCCTGCGAACTCGCCGGCGTCGAACCCCGCTTCACCCGCTACGAAGGCAACGACCCCACCAGCCTGATCCTGGCCGCCAACCTCCGCCGCCGACATGTCAGCAAGGGCCAGCAGGCCATGATCGGCGCGATGGCGCGTTCACTTTCGGGACACTCCTTGCGGGCCCACGCCAAACTCCACGCGATGAGTCTCAGCCGGCTCTCCGCCGCCAACGTCGTGCTGGAGCACGCCCCCGACCTCGCCGAGAAGGTACGCCTCGGCACCCTCGGTCTCGACGCCGCCTACGCCGAAGCCGGTCATCGCAAGGCCCGCACCGCAGCCGTCATCAACCAGCACAACGATCTGCGCCAGCACGCCCCCGACCTCGCCGAACAAGTCACCGAGGACACCCTCACCCTCGACGCCGCCACCGCAACCCTCCACCAACGCCTCGAAGACGAACGACTGCGCCAACTGGTGAAGGAATCCGATGCCATCCGCCTCGCCGACGGCGATACCACTCCCGCCCTCACCCAGCTCGCCAAGCGCGGCGACATCACATGGGACCAGGCAGCCCAGCGCGCCGAGGATCATCGCACCCACCGGCACAAGACCATCCTCCGCGCACAGCAGGCCCTGCAACTGATCGCCGAGAACTGGGCCGCCGTCCACGACCTCGCAGTCCGACCCGATGCCCCGTACACCCAGGAGATACTCGACGGCCTCACGCCCCAAGCCCGCGCCCTTGCCCGGAACCTGATCCAGTCTCTTCCGGATCGAACACGGGGCGCCTGAAGCGCCGAAGGCGGTATCTGAGCGCTGGGCCGGCCTCACTCCAACCGCGGCCTACCCCCGAGCTTCGCGTGACGCCCTCCAACAAGGGCCAGTCGCAGGGTTGAAGTCATCGGGGAGCCCTCCAGGCTGGTGGAACGTCCGGCTCGGCGACTCACCGTTCCTTCCCGGACGGGCAGCCGAGCCGGAGCACCTACGTTCCGAAGGTCGCCGTCGTGCTGCTTTGCGGTTGATCACCAGGAGATGGTCAGGCTGGTCTCGGGCCGGGTGACGCGGGTGCCGGGGGCGCGTTGCCCGTCGGGGGTGGTGGCGGGGTATGCGGTGACGACGGGCTGTGCGCGTCGCTGCTGGCTCCAGCGGTGCAGAGAGTCGTTGACCTGGCCGATGAGCTTGCCGCTGTCCGCTCCACCGCCCAGCACGTGGAGGTCGAACGCGTCTACCCCTCAGGCGCGGGTGGACATTGCACGCACCGACCGCGCGGCAGGGTCACGTTGAGGGGGCGTTGCCCCAGTCCAGGGCTTCGCGTAGCGCGTCGGACGACTCTTGCCCGGAGGCTGGCATCCCAGGCGGCAGTGGGCCATAGGGATTGCGCTTTCTCGACGGGCTCGCGAATGTCGCGGGCTCTTACCTGTCAACGGAGGGCCCTTCGCGGGTACGGTTGCTGCCTGTAGTGGCGTGGTCACCGACTTCGAGGTGTGTCCGATGATGGAGATCGACAAGATCATTGGCAAGCGCATCGAGAAGGGCAGGAGGCGCAAAGGCTTACTTCAGCACGAACTCGGGGCTGCGGTCGGCCGGTCCGAATCGTGGGTGGGCCAGGTGGAGCGCGGCGTCAGCACGCTGGACAGCCTGCGCATGGCGGAGCGAATGGCAGGGGCCTTAGGGCTGACTGTTGATCACATCTTGGCGTTCGACGTGCGATACGCCACGGTTTCGTTGGTAGTGCAGTCACCCAGATCACACGAGCCTTCGCCGCGTTCACCACACATGATGTCGACCGATGCGGAAAGCTCAGAGACTGTGCTTCGACGTTCCTTCACCCTTGGCTCGCTGGCCGGTCTGACCGCCGCCATCGCGGGTCTGTCGCCCGACGCCCGAGCCCAGGTCAGCCGGCCGTCCGGTGGCAGCGTGGATCAGGCCACCGTGGACGAGCTGCGATCGATCGGCGCCAGCTACCGCCGGTCCTACAAATCGTTCCCGGCCTCCAGTCTGGTCCCTGTGGCCCATGACCAGCTCCAACTGGTCACCTCGCTGCGGCCGAAGGACCAGCCCACCCTTCTGCGGAACTCGTTGTTGGTGCACATGGCGGAGATGGCCGCGCTCGCCGCCGTCCTGCTCTCGCTCGACCTTGGCGATCAGGAACAGGCCGACGCCTACATGGATCTCGGCTACCAGATCGCGAAGGAACTCGGCAGTCCGGAGCTGGCCGCGCTGATCCTGGGCGGGCGGGCCTTCCGCACGTCCTACGGCGGCGATCCCGACGGCGGCCTGGATTACGCGCTCGCCGCCGTGGACGCCGCCGAGCGCGGGGCCTCGAAGCGGATGCGCGCGTGGACGAACGCGGTCGCCTCCGAGATGTATTCCTCCACGGGCGACGACCACGGCTTCCGTTCCTCCTTGGAGGAGGCCCGCACCCTGTTGTCCGGCCCGATGGACGACGAACGGTGGGGCGGCATCGCCTGGTTCGACCTGTCCAAGGCCGACGCCTATGAGGGAAGCGACCTGGTCCGGCTCGGCCGGCATGCCGAGGCCCTGCCGTCCCTGGACAAGGCGATCGAACGGCTCTCGCCCGAAATGCTGCGGCACCGGTGCACCGCGTATATCTCCCGCGCCGAGGCACACGCCGGTGCCAACAACGTCGAGGCCGCCTGCGAGGACGGCCACGCAGCCCTCGACCTGGTCGCCCAAGTCCAGCACCGCGAGACTCTTCGCCGCGTCACCGAACTGCACCGCGGCCTTCGGACCCACAAGACCGCGGGGACGCGGAGCCTGGGCGAGCACGTGATCGACACCCGGACCCTGCTCAAGACCGCCGGCAGTGCGGCGTGAGCCGCCGTACGGGCCTGATCCTCGACTTCGGCGGGGTCCTGACCACGAGCGTGCCCGCCTGCGCGGTGGGCTTCGACCGCCGGGCCGGCCTGCCCGAGGGGACGTTCCTGTCCGTCATCACCAAGGACGTCGAGGGTGCCGCCCTGTACGCGGACCTGGAGCGCGGGGCGGTCACCCAGGCGGAGTGGAACGAGCGCACGGCCGCCCTGCTCGGCGTGGACGGCACCAACCTGCTCGGCCGGGTCCTGGAAGGCTTGCACCCGGAGCCGTCGGTCATCGCCGCAGCCCAGGCCGCCCGCGCCGCCGGGACCAAGGTCGGGATCTTCTCCAACAGCCTGGGCACCGAGCCGCACGACGTCTACGCCGGGTACGACTTCGACCAGCTCTATGACACCGTGCTGATCTCCGAGCACTACAAGATGCGCAAGCCCGACGCCGAGATCTACACGATCATGCTCGATCTCATGGAACTGCCTGGCGAGGCATGCGTGTTCGTGGACGACACCGCCCGCAACCTTCCGCCTGCCGAAGAACTCGGTATCGCCACGATCCTCGCGAAGGACCCGGTGGACACGATCGGGCAGATGGCAGCCCTGCTCGGCATCCCGCTCAATCAACAGGTCTAGACCGACTCGCAGCCGGGCTGCGGGCCCGCAACCTCGCTGCGGATGCGACCTACGCCGGGGCGGCACTGTGGTCTCCAGGCCGCCCCGGATGCGACAGGGTTCCCCCCGATCCGGGGCGGCCGGCCAAGCCGCAGGCACCCAGCAGGGTGCCCCCTCCGGAACGGAGACCCAGGTGACCACCACCGTCGCAACAACGACGATCACGGTCGAGCTGCCCGAGGCGTTCGACCAGCGTTGGAACCGCCTGCCCGGCATCACCGTGGACGGCAAGCGCATCACCATCGACCCGCAGGAGTACTTCTTCCGCTTCGAGAACAGCTCCTGGCTCGTCATCGACTGGGCGACCGTCAAGTCCGGCCTGCTGCACGCCGAGGAGACAGAGGAGTCGGCCGTCGAGCAGATCGCCCTGGACTTCGTGAAGGCCCACGGCCGCTCCGCCAGCGACGCCGGGGAGGTCCTGGCCATCGCCTACCAGGTGTATTCCTACCTGTTCCGTGACGAGCACCTGGCCACCTTGGGCCTGCCGAACTTCACCGCCGATCACCTGCGGATGCTCCGCGAGGCGGCGACCTTCATGGCCCTGAACAAGGTCGAGCTGGACGGGCGCATCTCCAACGTCGGCCCGTGCTGGTTCTTCCCCTCCGCCACCGGGGTCGTCTTCGACCTCTCCGAGCAGGACGGCCAGATGCTCGACGAGGTCTACCACGGCGGCTGGTTCAACGAGCACCGCCGGATCGAGGGCATCAAGGCCCACACCGCGCTCGGCGGACGGCTGGTGCACGGCTGCCAGTCCGTCCCCGACCAGTCCGGCGGCGTCGTCGCCGCCTACGGCACCTCGATGGCGAACTTCGCCGTGGAGCTCGCCGGGATGAAGGACGAGTGGATCCAGCGGGTCGAGTCGCACCGCGTGACCGCCGCCTGATCCTCGCGTTGACCCACCGGTCCGGGGCGGCAGGCGCCGCCGCCCCGGACCGCCCCCGCCTCCAGTCCTCACGTCGTACGGAGCCCGCCCGTGGACACCCAGCTCATCACCGACATCCTGGCCGACATCTGCTCCAGCGTCGGCCTGCCCCAGCCCAGCCGCGACCCGGTACGCGTGTGGTCGCTGTCCGGCGTGGAGCGCATCACCTTCCCCGACGGCACCACCGCGATCTACAAGTTCGCCGCCGAGCCGTTCACCAGCGAGCACCAAATCCTGCGCGCCGCCGGCGAGGCCAACATCCCGGTGCCGGCCGTCATTGGCGCGATCGTGCGCGATGACGTCCTGGGCATGGTCATCAAAGACCTGGGCGAGCCCGTCCGGGACGCGGTGGACGCTGACGGCATCGTGGCCGCCGTCGCCCTGCACGACGCCGCCCCGACCTCGATGCTGCCCGTTCTCGACGACGACGCCCTCTCCGCGCTCCCGGCCCTGGCACGCGGCCACCTGCGCCGTTTGCGCGACAAGGGCCGGTGGACGGAAGGCACCGACGACATCGTCGGCATGCTGGACGCCCTGACAGATGCCGCCGCCAAGCGCGCCGAGGGTGCCACCACCGCCCCGTGGGGCTGGGTGCACTCCGAGTTCCACCCCACCAGCCTCCACATCAGCAGGGACGGCTGGCGCCTGCTCGACTTCGCCCGCGCCTTCAACGGCCCCGGCCTGATCGACCTCGCCTCCTGGCACGGCACCATCGAGGACGCCGACCCCGTCCGGCTCCGCCGCTTCATCCAGGCGTACGCCGCCGCCGGCGGCCACCCCAGCGCTCTGGTTGAGCGCGGCGGCCTCGCCCCGGAGGCGTGGGCCATGGGCTGGCACCGCGTCTGGGCGATCGAGTGGTTCATGGAGCAAGCCCTGCGCTGGATCAACGACCCGTCCCAGGACGAGGCGTACATCACCGTCGTCCGCCGCCACCTGAAGACGGCCGTGCGGCTCCTGGAAACCTGAGGTGGATCTCTGGGACGCCCACGCCGCTGCCCAGCTCGCCCAGCGGCCCGCGGACCGCCTTCAGCCGCCACCGAGGATGGAGTGGACCCAGCGGCCGGGCATCGGTCCCGGAGCCGAGATCCTGGGCGGGGACCTGACCGGCCGCCGGATCGTGGAACTCGGCTGCGGAGCCGGCCACAACACCGCCCACCTCGCCACAGCCGGCGCCACCGTCGTCGGCGTGGACCGCTCGGCCGGGCAGATCCGTCGTGCTGCCGCCCACTACGAACACACCGGGGCCCAGTTCCTGCACGCCAGCGCGACCGTCCACCTCGGCCGGGGCACTGAGCGCCTGGACGCGGTCGTCTCCGTCTTCGGCGCGATCGGCATGACCGAGCCGTCCCGGATCCTGGGCGCGTGCTCCCGCAGACTCGCCCGCCGGGGCGTCCTGGCCTTCTCCCTCCCGCACCCACAGCGGACCGGCGCCTTCCCCGCCAGCCCGCGCACCCGCGACACCGTGACCCTGCCGGACGGCACCACCCACACCGTCGAGCGCTGGGACATGGACCCCGCCGCCTGGTCCCGCGCGCTGAACCGGGCCGGGCTGCTGGTCACCGGCGTCCACCACCTCCACGCGCCGACCGACGCCCGCTGGCCCACCACCCTCCTGATCACCGCACGGAAGCCCTGACCAACCCCCGGAGGCACCGATGCACCAGATCCCGTTCCTGCTGCTGGACATAGACGGGGTGCTGATCCCGTTCCCGGCCCAGGACAAGTCCACCCCGGCGACCCACACCCGCCACCAGGTCCAGGTGACTGGCTATGCCGACCCGATCTGCGTGTGGCTCAATCCGGAGCACGGCCCGCTGATGGCCGACGCCATCAACACCGGGCTCGTCCGGCCGATGTGGTGCACCAGTTGGCGCATCGACGCCCCGCGCCTGATCGGCCCCCTGCTCGGCCTGCCCGCCTTCGAGCACATCGAGTTGCCCCGCCCCGCGATCACCACCAGCCACCCCGACGGCTACCTGTGGAAACGCGACCATGCCGAGCGGTGGCTCGCAGATTCCCCAGTCGTGTGGATCGACGACGACTTCACCCCGCTCGACCACCAGTGGGCCGCCGACCGCACCGCCGCCGGACGCGCGACCCTGCTGGTCGAGCCCGACCCGCACGCCGGCCTACAGCCCGAACACGTCACGACCGCCCTGGAGTGGGCCATCGACCTCGCCAGCAGCAAGGAAGCGGCCTGATGAGCGCCCGCCACGCGGCACCGGACCGCGACCGACTCGGCACGGTCCTCACCGCCAGCTGGGCCGCCCTCCACCTCGTGGGCATCGCCGCCCTGGGCCTGGCGGTCCACCAGCAGCAGATCATCAACGACGCCCGGACGGGCCACACCGCCTCCGCCCCAGACACCGAGGCGCCGACCGTGTGACCCGGACAAGCCGCCCTCATCGTGTCAGCCCAGCAGCGACCATCGTCATCATGTCGCTCATCTCGTCGCCCCTGGGCGGCAGGACAGGGCGCCACAGCGCTGTCCCCGGCAGTCCGCACACAGTCCGCAAGACTGCTGATCTTGGCCGTCCGGCCCCAACGCCACCAAGCGAAGAACGGCCAGGTCAGCGCCCCGCCGAGAAGATCGCCGCAGGTCGCCGACCTGGCCGTTTACTAGGAGACCCAGAAGACGGCCCCGGCACTGAGCCCTTGCGCGCACGGTTCACGCTCGCGCAGCAGTGGGCCATTGAAACCAAGGGCTGTTCCTGCCCACCCCGCAGCCGACCAATCAAGACGAACCGAGCCAGGGAGCAAGCGCGGACGAGCCCCGTCCCTGTCCAGACTGGGCTCGTCCGCATCTGGTCATAGCGAGCCCTACAGCCCGCCCTCGGACATCCCGTGGACGGCCGGGATCGTGCCCAGCCGCCCCTTCTGGAAGTCCTCGAACGTCTGCTGAAGCTCTTCCCTGGTGTTCATGACGAACGGCCCGTAATGCGCCATCGGCTCTCGAATCGGCTGGCCGCCGAGGAGGACGACCTCCAGGTCCGGCGTGTGCGCGTCCTGCCGCTCGTCCGCGCGGACGGTAAGCGAGGAGCCCACGCCGAAGACAGCGGTCTGGCCCAGGTGGATCGGACGGCGCTCGGCACCGACTGAGCCCTTGCCCGCCAGCACGTACGCGAGGCCGTTGAAGTCCTCACGCCACGGCAGGGTGATCTCCGCACCCGGGGCCAGCGTCGCGTGAATCATCGTGATCGGCGTGTGGGTGACGCCGGGACCGGCGTGACCGTCCAGCTCACCGGCGATGACACGCAGGAGAGCGCCGCCGTCGGGGGAGGTCAGCAGCTGGACGTTGCCGCCGCGGATGTCCTGGTAGCGCGGGGCCATCATCTTGTCCTTGGCGGGGAGGTTCACCCACAGCTGGAGTCCGTGGAAGAGACCGCCCGACGTGACGAGGTGCTCCGGCGGCGCCTCGATATGCAGCAGGCCCGAGCCAGCCGTCATCCACTGGGTGTCGCCATTGGTGATGGTGCCGCCGCCGCCCTGGCTGTCCTGGTGGTCGAAGATGCCGTCGATGATGTAGGTGACGGTTTCGAAGCCGCGGTGCGGGTGCCACGGGGTGCCTTTCGGCTCCCCAGGCTGATAGTCCACCTCACCCATCTGGTCCATCATGATGAACGGATCGAGGTTCTTGTAGTCGATGCCCGCGAAAGCGCGGCGGACAGGGAAGCCTTCGCCCTCGAAACCGCTCGGGGCGGTCGTCACGGCCAGCACGGGGCGAGGCACGGCACCTGCCGATGCGGCCACGCGCGGCAGGGTCAGGGGGTTGTCGACGCTTACAGCAGGCATGGGTCCGGCTCTTCTCTGGTTGGGAGCTTCCGCAGGTCAGCGAGCATCCGTCGAGAAACACCCCCAACTGATAGAATCCTTCGGCTCACCCGGGGCGTACTCCACCTCACCCATCTGGTCCATCATGATGAACGGGTCGAGGTTCTTGTAGTCGATGCCCGCGAAAGCGCGGCGGACGGGGAAGCCCTCGCCCTCGAAACCGCTCGGCGCGGTGGAGACAGCCAGCGCCGGACGCGGCACCGCGTCAGCGGGCGCGGACACGCGCGGCAGGGTCAACGGGTTCTCGACGGTCACGGCGGGCATGGGGTCCTCCTCGTGTTCTGGATCCAACTTAGTTGAATAGTGAACATTCAGCAAGGCATGCCCTATTCCCGCAGGTCAGCGGGGAGCTGAGAAGCTAGCCGTACATCCGGCGCATGGTGAACTCCACCATCTGCTCGACGGCCTTGGCGTCGAAGACCATCCGGTGCTGGCCGTCGATGTCCAGCACGAAGCCGTAGCCGGTCGGCAGCAGGTCGAGCACCTCGGCACCGGTGATGACGAAGTACTTGGACTCCTTGCCCGCGTACCGCCGCAGCTCCTTGAGCGAGGTGAACATCGGGATCACCGGCTGCTGCGTGTCGTGCAGCGCCAGGAATCCGGGGTTCTCGCCGCGCGGGCAGTAGACCTTCGACGTCGAGAAGATCGCCTGGAAGTCCTCCGCGGACAGGGAACCCGTGGTGAAGGCCCTGACGGCGTCCGCGAGCGAGGGTGGGGACGGCTCGGGGTACACCCCCGGCATCGGGGCAGCGCCGGGCGGTGGGCCGGGATGCGAGGTCTGGTCGTAGCCGTACACGACCCCAAGACTAGCGAGTGTCCCGTCACATCCGGGCGGCAAGGGGTTGCTTCTTATTACCGGCGGGTAGCATCATTCTGTATTACTGCTTGCTGTAGTACTGCCACGTAACTGATCGAGTGCGATACGGAGCCGTCGTCATGGGCCACTACAAGTCCAACCTCCGCGACATCGAGTTCAACCTCTTCGAGGTGCTCGGCCGCGACAAGCTCTACGGCACCGGCCCGTTCGCCGAGATGGACGTGGAGACCGCCAAGAGCATCCTCAGCGAGGTCTCGCGCCTCGCGGAGAACGAGCTGGCCGCGTCCTTCACCGACGCCGACCGCAACCCGCCGGTCTTCGACCCGACGGACAACACCGCCCCGGTGCCCGCCACGTTCAAGAAGAGCTACCAGGCCTTCATGGACTCCGAGTACTGGCGCCTGGGCATCCCCGAGGAGATCGGCGGCACCAAGACGCCCGCCTCCCTCATCTGGTCCTACGCGGAGCTGATCCTCGGCTCCAACCCGGCCATCTGGATGTACTCCTCCGGCCCGGCGTTCGCCGGCGTCGTCTTCGAGGAGGGCACCGAGGAGCAGGCCAAGGTCGCCCAGCTCATGGTGGACCGCCAGTGGGGCGCCACGATGGTGCTGACCGAGCCGGACGCGGGCTCCGACGTGGGCGCGGGCCGGACGAAGGCTGTGGAGCAGGAGGACGGCTCCTGGCACATCGAGGGTGTGAAGCGCTTCATCACCTCGGGCGAGCACGACATGTCCGAGAACATCATCCACCTGGTGCTGGCCCGCCCCGAGGGCGCCGGCCCCGGCACCAAGGGCCTGTCGCTCTTCATCGTGCCGAAGTACGACTTCGACTGGGAGACCGGCGAGCTGGGCGAGCGCAACGGCGCCTACGCCACCAACGTCGAGCACAAGATGGGCCTCAAGGCCTCCAACACCTGCGAGATGACCTTCGGCGACCAGCACCCCGCCAAGGGCTGGCTGCTCGGTGACAAGCACGACGGCATCCGCCAGATGTTCCGCATCATCGAGTTCGCCCGCATGATGGTCGGCACGAAGGCCATCGCGACGCTCTCCACCGGCTACCTGAACGCGCTGGAGTACGCCAAGGAGCGCGTGCAGGGCCCGGACCTGGCGCAGTTCATGGACAAGACCGCGCCGAAGGTCACCATCACGCACCACCCGGACGTGCGCCGCTCGCTGATGACGCAGAAGGCGTACGCCGAGGGCATGCGCTCCCTGGTGCTCTACACCGCCTCCGTCCAGGACCAGATCGCGGTCAAGGAGGCGGCGGGCGAGGACGCCAAGGCGCTGATCGGCCTCAACGACCTGCTGCTCCCGATCGTCAAGGGGTACGGCTCCGAGAAGTCCTACGAGCAGCTCGCCCAGTCCCTGCAGACCTTCGGTGGCTCCGGCTACCTGCAGGAGTACCCGATCGAGCAGTACATCCGGGACGCCAAGATCGACACCCTCTACGAGGGCACCACGGCGATCCAGGGCCAGGACTACTTCTTCCGCAAGATCGTCCGCGACCAGGGCCAGGCGCTGACCACCCTGTCCGAGGAGATCAAGAAGTTCCTCGCCGAGGCCGTCGGCGGCGAGGAGCTGGCCGCCGCCCGCGAGCAGCTCGCCACGTCCGCCGTGGACCTGGAGGCCATCGTCGGCGCCATGCTGACCGACCTGGCCGGCACCGAGAAGGACGTCCGGTCGATCTACAAGGTCGGCCTGAACTCCACCCGCCTGCTGCTCGCCTCCGGCGACGTCGTCATCGGCTACCTGCTGCTGCGCGGTGCCGCCGTGGCCGCCGAGAAGCTGCCGTCCGCCGGCGCCAAGGACGCGGCCTTCTACACCGGCAAGATCGCGGCCGCGAAGTTCTTCGCCGCCAACATCCTCCCGAACGTCGGCGTCCAGCGGTCGCTGGCCGAGACCGTCACGCTCGACGTGATGGACCTGCCGGAAGAAGCCTTCTGAGCGGTTCGCCGCACCCATTGACAGGCCGCGCCGCCCGTTCCCGATTCCCCGGGCGGGCGGCGCGCCCGCGTCCGCGGCCTGTCGGCGCCACCGTCCGCACCCCCGTCCGGGCCCTCCGGGTCGAACACGGGCCCGGTGGCATCAAGAACCGCGGGAACCCGGTGCGGGCACCACGACACGACTCGGCGGGGGCAGAGTGCGAGGCCGCGGCGGGCGTCGTGGCACGGTGGGGACGTTCGGGGAGGCGTGATCCGCGGCACGGTCCGCAGGACCTCCGCCGCGGTCGCCCGGGATCAGGTCGTCAGATCCGCGTAGACGATGATGTTGTCCGGGCGGTGACCGCCGCGCAGGTCCCCGCCGCAGGTGATCAGCCGCAGCTCGGGACGGGTCGTGTCGCCGTAGACCTTCGCGGTGGGGAAGGCGTCCTTGTCCACCTGCTCCAGCGTGCGGACGGTGAAGACCGCCGTCGAACCGTCCGCGCGGTCCACCGTGATCCGGTCGCCGGCCCTGACCTTCGCGACGTCCTTCAGGACGGCGGGGCCCTCGACCGTGTCGAAGTGCCCGATCAACACCGCGGGCCCGAGTTCGCCCGGGGTGACGCCGCCCTTGTACCAGCCGATCCGGTCGGCCTGCCGGACCGAGGGGACCTCGACCGTTCCGTCGGCGGCCAACCCCAGCTCCAGCACGGGGCCGGTGTCGACGCCCGCCGCCGGGATCCGCACCCGGACCGGCTTCGAGGCGGTCATCGGAGCCGCGGCGGCGGCACGGGCGGACGGCTTGGCGGCACCGGGGCGGGCCGGCGGCGCGGTGGCCGCGATGTGGGCGCTCGCGGCGGCGGGGTGACCGCCGCCGCTGAGCCCGGAGACGAGCGCCCAGCCACCGGCGACCAGCGCCAGCACACAGGCGACCACGATCCAGCGTGACCGGGATCCGGTGGGCACGGGCATGGGACGACTCGCTCCTTCAGTTCCTGCTGCCTGCTGTTCCGGCCGGGGTCAGACGCCGGCGACCGCGGAGCGGCGGCGGCGCAGGACCAGGACCCCGAGGCCCGCGACACCCGCGGCGCCGGCCACGCCACCCGCGACGATCAGCGCGGAGTTGTCCTTCGCGGTCACGTTCTCCGCACCGGCGGCGACGCTGCCCTTGGGAAGGGTCTTGGTCTGGCCACCGGAGGTGGTGTTGGTGGTCGTGCCCGTGGTGGTCGTGCCCGTGGTGGTGGTCTTCACGCAGCTCTTGGGGAGCGCGGGGAAAGCGGCCTTGGTCCACGGGTGGCCGCCGCCCTGATTGTTCTGCTCGAAGCGCGGCGAGGTGCCCCCGGCACCGATGATCCGCATGGAGTTGCTGGTGACGTGGTTCCTGTCCACCGTCTCAACGGACTTGCCCTTCTGGTCCTTCATGACCGCCTTCGGACCGGAAGGACCGTTGCTGAGGTCGACCGTCCAGCCGCCGAAGACCGCCTGAATCGTCTTGGTGACCGTGCAACCGTGCTGGGTCACCGTTCCGGGCACACCGGGCTGACCGACACAGCCCTTCGGGGGCTTCGGGAAGGCGGTCTTGCGCCACGGCATGGCACCGCCCTGGTTGCGGTCCTCGAAGACCGGCGAGAGCCCCTCGGAGTCGACGATCTTCAGACCGTACTTCTCGTCGGTCTCGACCTTCGTGTCCACCACCGAGACCGTCTTGCCCTTCTCGTCCCTCAGGACCGCCTTCGGGCCGGCCGGGCCGTTGCTGAGCTCGACCGTCCAGCCGGCGAAGACCGACTTGATGGTCTTGGTGACCGTGCAGCCCTTCACCGCGTCCGGAGCCTGCGAAGGAACCGGCTTCGTCGCGGTCGGCTTGGCGGTCGGCTGGGCCGAGTCGGCGAAGGCGCCGGCGGCCGGGACGAGGACGGCGCCGGTGACCGCGGCGGCGGTGAGAGCGGCGCGGAGGGCGGTACGGCGGCGTGCGAAGCGTACGGACATGGTGTCGGAACCCCTGATCTGCCCGAAAGGGCGGTGAAAGGTGGGTGGTGCGATGTGCCGCTCTTCACCTTCGTGTGGGGACCAAGGAGTTTCGGCTGCAGAACTGAACTTATGGATCATGTGCGACGCCACCCACCCGATTCCGTCACAGGAAGGCAACAGCCGACGGACAGCCCGCACTTGGGCGGCGGTGCGACGACCCGAAAGGCGCCGGATCCGGGCGTTCCGCCGGTAGGGGCCCCTGAGAAGCGCACCGCACACCCCGCCGGACGCGCCCCGCCGATGGGGACTTCTATGCTGGCTCCATGAGCGTCCACCCTCACTTCACGCGCACCCACACCGATGACCTGATGGCCTTTGTGCAGGCCAGCCCGTCGCCCTACCACGCCGTGGCCAGCGCCGCGGAACGGCTGGAGAAGGCCGGGTTCCGGCAGGTCCAGGAGACCGACTCCTGGGACGGTGCGGCGGGGGGCAGGTACGTGCTGCGCGGCGGCGCGATCATCGCCTGGTACGTCCCCGAGGGCGCACGGCCGGAGACCCCGTTCCGCATCATGGGCGCGCACACCGACTCACCGAACCTGCGGGTGAAGCCCCGCCCTGACATGGGCACGGCCGGCTGGCGGCAGATCGCCGTGGAGCTCTACGGCGGACCGCTGCTGAACAGCTGGCTCGACCGGGACCTCGGGCTCTCCGGCCGGCTGACGCTGCGCGACGGCACGTCCCGGCTGGTCAGCGTCGACCGCCCGCTGCTGCGCGTCCCGCAACTCGCCATCCACCTGGACCGCGGGGTCAACGACAACGGCCTCGCGCTGGACAAGCAGCGGCACATGCAGCCCGTCTGGGGCCTCGGCAAGGCGAGTGACGGCGACCTGATCGACTTCCTCGCGGACGAGGCCGGGGTGGCCGGTTCCGACGTCGTCGGCTGGGACGTCATGGCGCACGACGTGCAGCCGCCCGCCTACCTGGGCCGCGACCGCGAACTGCTGGCCTCGCCCCGGATGGACAACCTGCTGTCCGTGCACGCCGCCACGGCGGCGCTGGCGGCCGTCGCCGGGCAGGACCTCGCGTACATCCCCGTCCTCGCGGCGTTCGACCACGAGGAGAACGGCAGCGAGTCCGACACCGGCGCGCAGGGCCCCCTGCTCGGCAACGTGTTGGAACGCTCCGTGCACGCGCGCGGCGGCGACTACGAGCACCGGCAGCGCGCGCTGGCCGGCACGGTCTGCGTCTCGTCCGACTCCGGGCACGCGGTGCACCCCAACTACGTCGAGCGGCACGACCCCACGCACCACCCGCGTGCCAACGGCGGTCCGATCCTGAAGACCAACGTCAACCAGCGCTACGCCACCGACGGTTCGGGGCGCGGCATCTTCACCGCCGCCTGTGAGCGGGTCGGGGTGCCGTTCCAGCACTTCGTGTCGAACAACGCGATGCCGTGCGGCACGACGATCGGCCCGATCACCGCGGCCCGGCACGGCATCACCACCGTCGACGTCGGCGTGCCCATCCTGTCGATGCACTCCGCCCGCGAGTTGAGCGGCGCGGACGACCCGTACCTGCTGGCGAGCGCGCTGAAGTCCTTCATCGAGAGCTGAGACCCGGCGCGCGGCGCCCGCCCCGGGGGCACCAACTCCGCAGTCACGCATGGCCGTTCCGGTCGGGGGTAGACGCCCCTCCAGAACCAACCGGAACGGCCAATGGACGACGGAGGCGGACACCATGGGAATCGGCGGCTGCATCGCACTGATCGCGGTCGGCGCGATCCTCACTTTCGCGACCGACTGGCACATGTCGGGCGTCAACCTCGACCTGGTGGGCCTGATCATGATGGCCGTCGGGGCGATCGGCGTCGCGGCCTACATCAGCATCTTCAAGCGTCGTCGGCTGGAGACCGTCCGGGGCGGCGTGGAGCCGGTGGTCGAGGAGCGTCGCTACTACGAGTGACGTTCACCGGGGCCGTGTCCCGGCCCCGGTGAGCCGTCGCTTCACTCGGCCGGCTCGTCCATCCCCGCCAACACCAGCGCCAGCCGGCCCGTACCGCCGGCGGCCAGCAGGACCGGGACGCCCCAGTCCTGCTGGTGCATGTGGCAGGCCGGGAACTCGTTGTCCGGGTCGTCGTCGCATGAGGCGGCCATCGCCGACACATGCAGCACCCCCTCGGTGACCTCGGGGTTCAGCACCAGGTCCCGTCCCAGGTCCGTGCCCTTCCCCTCGCCCCCCAGCAGGAGTTCCGGCGGGGTCGAGCTGACCAGCAGCCGCGTCGAGGGGCCGTAGCGCTCGTCGCTCTTCTGGCCGGCGGGCGCGGTGAAGACCACGTCCAGACGGAACGGCCCCGCCGCCACCTCGGTCGCCGGGCGCCGCGTCCGGTGCGCGGCCGACTCCACCCGCACCGCCTCCTCGGGCAGCCGCAGCCGGGTGAGCCGGTGCCGCGCGGACTCGACCACCACGACGTCCTCACCCACCAGCACCGCGTCCGACGGCTCGCGCAGATCGGTCGCGAGCGTCGTCACCTCGCCGGTCTCCGGGTCGAAGCGGCGCAGCGCGTTGTTGTACGTGTCGCTGATCGCGACCGATCCGTCGGGCAGCGCGGTGACGCCCAACGGGTGCTGCAGCAGCGCCTGTTCCGCGGCGCCGTCCCGGTGACCGAAGTCGAAGAGCCCGGTCCCGACCGCCGTCCGCACCACGAACCCATCGCCGTCGCTCTCGACGTAGCGCACCGCCGACGTCTCCGAGTCCGCGACCCACAACCGGTCCCCGGCCGCCGCCAGGCCCGACGGCTGCGCGAACCACGCCTCGTCGGCGGGCCCGTCGACCAGCCCCTCGTTGGTCGTGCCGGCCGCGAACCCCGACGGTCTCCGCCACCGGGTCGTACGCCCACAGTTGATGCACGCCCGCCATCGCGATCCACAGCCGGCCGGCGAACCAGGCGACGTCCCACGGCGACGACAGCGCCACCTCACGGGCGGGACCCGCCGTCGGGAACCCCTGCCACCACTGGCCACCGGTCCCGGCGAGCGTCGTCACGGCGCCGGTCGCGGTGTCCAGCCGCCGCAGCGCGTGGTTGACCGTGTCCGCCACGACGACCGAACCGTCCGGCAGCAGCGCCAGCCCCTGCGGCTCGCTGAACCGGGCCACGTCGGGCCCACCGTCCACCAGCCCGCGCTCCCCGTCGCCGATCCGCCGCACGACGCTCTCGCCGTCCGCCGCCAGCTCCACGAGCTGGTGCCGGGTCGTGTCCGAGACGAGGAACCCGCCGTCGGCCAGCGCCAGTGCCTTCCCCGGGAACCGCAGGTGCGTCGCCACCGGCTCCGGCGCCACGTAGGGACCGTCGCCCCGCCGCAGCGTCCCCTTGGCGCCGTGCTCCGCCTCCAGCTCCGTGACCAGCGCCTCCAGCGCGTGCGCGTGCCCCTCGCCCGCGTGCTGCGCGACGACGTACCCCTCGGGGTCGATCACCACCAGCGTCGGCCACGCCCGCACCGCGTACTGCTTCCAGGTGCCCAGCTCCGGGTCGTCGAGCACCGGGTGGTGCACCTGGTACCGCTCCACCGCGTCCACGACCGCCTGGTGCTCCGCCTCGTGCACGAACTTCGGCGAGTGCACCCCGATGATCACGACGGTGTCCCGGTGCTTCTCCTCCAGCTCCCGCAGCTCGTCGAGCACATGCAGGCAGTTCACACAGCAGAAGGTCCAAAAATCGAGAATGACCACGCGTCCGCGCAAGTCCGTGAGGGTCAGGGGGCGGCCACCGGTGTTGAGCCAGCCGCCCTTGCCGATGAGTTCCGGGGCTCGAACGCGCGCACGTGCAGTCATACCCCCATCCAACAGCACTCAACGGGTAGACATTCCTCCATGAAATACCTCGTGCGGGAGAAGCTGTTCGCGATCGGTGACGACTACTGGATCGAGGACGAGCGCGGTGACCGGGCGTTCTACGTCGACGGGAAGGTCATGCGGGTCCGGGAGACGCTGGAGCTGCGGGACGCCCGGGGGGCGGAGGTCGCGGTGATCCGGAAGAAGCTGGTGAGCCTGCGGGACACCATGACCGTGGAGCGCGGCGGGAACGTGCTGGTGACCGTCAGAAAGAAGCGGCTGACGCTGCTGCGGGACGTGTTCCGGGCGGAGCTGGCCTCAGGGGAGGAACTGGAGGTCCGCGGGGACATCGTCGACAAGGAGTTCGACATCGAGTACGAGGGGGAGCGCCTCGCGCGGATCTCCCGCAAGTGGTTCCGAATGCGCGACACGTACGCGATCGACGTGGAACGCGAGGACGCGGACGCGGGCATGCTCATCGCCATCGCGGTGTGCGTGGACCGGCTGGTCGACAAGGAGCACGAGGAGCACGACAAGCACGACGACTGAGCCGTCCGGGGCGCCCGGCCGGCTCAGCCGTCCGCTCAGCCGAGGCGGCGATCCCGCAGGACCGGGAAGTCGTGCCGGGTCTTCGTGACGAGGGCGGGGTCGAGGTCGACGGTGAGGACTTCCTCACCGGTGCCGGCTTCCGCGAGGACATCGCCCCACGGGTCGACGACCATGCTGTGGCCGGCGAGCTCGACTCCCGCGTGGGTGCCGGCCGTGCCGCAGGCCAGGACGTAGGTCTGGGACTCGACCGCGCGGGCCCGCGCGAGCAGCCGCCAGTGCTCCCGCCGCTTCGCCGGCCAGCCGGCCGGGATCACGAGGAACTGCGCGCCGGCGTCGACGAGCAGCCGGAACTGCTCGGGGAAGCGCAGGTCGTAACAGGTCGCCAGGCCCAGGACGGTGTCCGGGAGCGCGACCGTGACGATCTCCTCGCCGGGCGCCATCAGCGCGGCCTCGCCCCGGTCGAAGCCGAAGCGGTGGATCTTGCGGTAGGTGTGCCGCAGCTCCCCGTCGGGATCGAAGACCAGCGAGGTGTTGTAGAGCGGGCCATCAGGGTCACGCTCGACGATCGAACCCGCGTGCAGCCAGACTCCCGCGTCCCGCGCCGCGGCTGACATCGCGTCGGCCGTCGGCCCGTCGAGCGGCTCCGCCTCCGTCGCGAAGGTGTCCGACGCGAAGGCGCCGACCGGCCACAGTTCGGGCAGGACGACCAGATCCGCACCGGCCTGCGCGCGCACCAGCGCGGCCACCCGGTCACGCCGGTCGGCGACCGTTTCCTCCAGGTCGACGTCGATCTGCAGCAAAGAAGCGCGCATACACCCACCGCCCATACGTTTGGTCGTCAAGTCGGGCCTACCATCGTCACTCGAAAGCACTGCGTGGGTACCCGCGCGGAGCGTAACTTAGGCGCACACCACCACGACCGCGCATCGATCCGTCGAGGGGTCCCGTGACCGTCCACAGTAAGATCCAGCCGTACATCGACGCCTGGACCCACTCCATAGAATCCATCAACGAACTGGTCGCCCCCCTCGTCGAGGGTGAATGGAACCGGCGGACCGAGTGCCCGTACTGGTCGGTGCGCGACGTCGTGTCCCACGTCATCGGCTACGAGTGCGAGATGCTCGGGGATCCCCGCCCGATCCACACCCTCCCGAGTGATCTTCGGCACATCACCAGCGAGTTCGCCCGCTACATCGAGGTGCCGGTGGACACCCGGCGCCACCACACAGCCCCGGAGATGACCTCCGAGCTCGAGTACACGATCATCCGGCGCTCCCGCCAGCTGCGGAACGAGTCGCGCGGTCCCGAGCAGACCATGCGCGGTCCGATGGGCCAGGAGATGACCCTGGAACACCTGCTGTGGATGCGGACCTTCGACGTCTGGGTCCATGAGCAGGACCTGCGCCGGGCGCTCGGCACGCCGGGCAACCTGGCGTCGCCCGCCGCGGTGTACGCGCGGGACTTCCTGCTCCGCGCGCTGCCGAAGGTGATCGCCAAGGACGCCGGCGCGCCCCCCGGGTCCGCGGTGGTCTTCGACATCCACGGCCCGCTGGAGTTCATGCGGACGGTCCGGGTCGACCAGGACGGGCGCGGCACGATCGACTCCGCGGTCTCGCTGGGCCCCGCCGTCACCTTCAGCACCGACTGGGAGACGTTCCTGCGGCTGGTCTGCGGCCGGGTGCGCCCGGCGGCCGTCGCGGACCGGGTGAAGGTGGAGGGCGACCAGCAGCTCGCGAACGCGATCCTGGCGCACATCGCCCTCACCCCGTAGCCGCCGGCTCCCGCTACACCGGCACATGCACGCTCTCGACGCGGCTGACCGCGATCCGGTCCTTCTCCAGCCGGGTCGCGCGGCCGCGCAGTCGCAGGATCTGGACGGTGCCGATCGCCTGGAGCACGAAAACGCTGCACCAGGCGATCCGGTAGTTGTCACCCGTCGCGTCCAGCAGCACGCCGATCGCCAGCAGAGTGATCATCGAGGCGGTGAAGCCACCCACGTTGACGATGCCGGAGGCGGTGCCGAAACGTTCCGGAGGGTTGGCCGGGCGCGCGAAGTCGAAGCCGATCATCGACGCGGGGCCGCAGGCGCCGAGTGCGACGCACAGGCAGATCAGCATCCACAGCGGGACGTGGCCGCCGGGCCAGGACAGGACGGTCGCCCAGGCGACGGTGCTCGCCCCGATCGCGGTGAGCGTGATCGGCATCCGGGCGCCGTGGTGACGGGCGATCAGCTGGCCGAAGAGCGTGCCGAACACCATGTTGGCGAGCACCACGAGGGTCAGCATCGAGCCGGCCGCCCCGCGTGACAGGCCCTGGTCCTCCACCAGGTACGGCAGCCCCCACAGCAGCAGGAAGACCATTCCGGAGAACTGCGTCGTGAAGTGCACCCACATGCCGAGCCGGGTGCCGGGCTCCCGCCAGGCGGAGGCGATCTGGTGGCGCACGTAGCCCAGGCCGGCGTGCTCGGTGGGGGCGGGCTCGTAGCCGTCGGGGTGGTCCTTGAGGAACAGCAGCACCAGGACGAGCACGAAGGCGCCGCCGACCGCCGTGCCGGTGAACGTGGCGGTCCAGCCGGCCGAGTGCAGGATGCGGGAGAGCGCGACCGTGCTGATCAGGTTGCCCGCGACGCCGAAGAGCGCGGCGGCCTGCGCGATCATCGGACCCCGGCGGGCCGGGAACCAGCGGGAGCCCAGCCGCAGCACGCTGACGAACGTCATCGCGTCACCGCAGCCGAGCACCGCGCGGGCGGCCAGCGCCATCCCGTACGAGTGCGACAGCGCGAACGCGAGCTGCCCCGCGGTGAACAGCACGATGCCGATGGTCAGCACCTTCTTGGTGCCGAGCCGGTCGACCATCAGCCCGACCGGTATCTGCAGCCCGGCGTAGACGAGCACCTGGAGGATCGAGAAGGTGGAGAGCGCGGAGGCACCGATGTGGAAGCGCTCCGCGGCGTCGATCCCGGCCACGCCGAGGCTGGTGCGGTGCACCACGGCGACCATGTAGACGAGGGTGCCGATGCCCCACACGGTGGCGGCCCGCCTGCCGCCGGGCGGTTCGCCGTTCATGCTCACGCGTCCCCCCGCGCCATGACCTTCACCCACGAGACGTGCCGGTGCACCAGGGCGGCGGCGCGGACGCCGTCACCGTCCCTGAGCGCCGCGAGGATCTCGCCGTGCTCCACCAGGTTCTTGGCGACGCGGCTGGGTTCGGCGTGCATCGTGGCGACGCCCATCCGCAACTGCCGGTCGCGCAGCTGGTCGTAGAGGTGGGCGAGGATGCGGTTGCCCGCCGCGCGGACGATCTCGGCATGGAAGCAGCGGTCGGCGACCGCGAACGCCGCGAGGTCGCCGGCGTCGGCGTGGCCCTGCTGCTCGGCGAGCAGTTCCTCCAGCCGGGCCAGCAGCGCGGGCGGCGCGGCGGGCACCAGCTTGGCGACCGCGTGCTGCTCGACGAGCAGCCGGGTCTCGACGACATCGGCGATCTCCTGCACGGAGACCGGCAGGACCAGCGCGCCCTTCTTGGGGTAGAGCTTGAGCAGCCCCTCCGCCTCCAGGCGGAGCAGTGCCTCGCGCACCGGCGTGCGGGAGACCCCGACGGCCTCGGCGAGATCGCCTTCGGTGAGCAGGGTGCCGCCCTCGTAACTGCGGTCGAGGACACCCTGCTTGACGTGGACGTAGACCCGCTCGGCGGCGGGCGGCGACTTGGCGGCGGAGGCCAGTGTGGGGGCGGGAATCATGATGCACGCATCATAGATACATCACGTATCCGCGAGGAACGGGCGTCCGCGATACGGACCGGTCAGCGCCGGGAACGGCTCGTCAGGGGTGCAGGCTGCTCACCACGTTCGCCGTCGCCGTGAGCCCGTTCTGGATGGTCGGGGCGACGCTGGAGCCCGCGAGGTAGAAGCCGAGGAAGACGCAGACCAGGGCGTGCGAGACCTTGAGCGATCCGCTGCGCAGGAAGACGACCGCCATGATGAGGAGAAGCAGGATCGCGGATACGGATACGGCCACGGCGTCCTCCGGGCTGAATGTCTGAAATCTGGGCCTCTCCCTGTATATCGCCATAGATCAGGCGTTTCATGGTCGCCGGACACGCCAAAGAGGCCCGGACGTTTGTGCGTCCGAGCCTCTTTCGTGTGACGCCGGCCTGCGGTGCTGGGCTACGCCCAGGTCAGGAGCCGCTTCGGCTGCTCCAGCAGCGCCGCGACATCCGCGAGCACCTTCGAGCCCAGCTCGCCGTCGACCACCCGGTGGTCGAACGACAGGGCCAGCGTGGTGACCTTGCGGACCTTCACCTTGCCCTTGTGGACCCATGGCATGTCCTTGACCGCACCGAAGGCGAGGATCGCGGACTCCCCCGGGTTGAGGATCGGCGTACCGGTGTCGACGCCGAAGACGCCGACGTTGGTGATGGTCACCGTGCCGCCCTGCATCTGCGCGGGAGAGGTCTTGCCCTCCCGCGCGGTCGCCACCAGCTCACCGAGCGCGGTGGCCAGTTCGGGCAGCGTCTTCGCGTGCGCGTCCTTGATGTTCGGCACGATCAGCCCGCGCGGGGTCGCCGCCGCGATGCCCAGGTTCACGTACTCCTTGCGGACGATCTCCTGGCCGGCCTCGTCCCAGGTCGCGTTGACCTCGGGGTTGCGCCGGATCGCCACCAGCAGCGCCTTGGCCACCAGCAGCAGCGGGCTGACCTTGCGGCCGGCGAACGCCGGGTCCAGCTTGAGCTCCTGGACCAGCTTCATCGTCCGCGTGATGTCGAACGTCACGAACTCCGTGACGTGCGGCGCGGTGAAGGCGCTCGCGACCATCGCCTGAGCGGTGGCCTTGCGGACGCCCTTGATCGGTGTACGGGTCTCCCGGACACCGGACTCCGCGACCGTCTCCGGGGCGACGGGAGCGGCGGGCGCCACGTCCATGACGGGCTCGGACGACGCGAGCGCGAGCGCCGCGTGCACGTCCTCGCGGGTGACGGTCCCGTCGGGGCCGCTCGGGACGACGGCGCTCAGATCGATGCCGAGGTCCTTCGCGAGCTTGCGCACCGGCGGCTTGGCCAGTGGCCGGTCCCCGGCGGGCGCGTTGAAGCCGTTGGACGTGCTCGCGCCGTGCCCGTTCACCTCGGCCGCAGGCCGGCCCTTGGGCCGGTCGGGGACCGTGCCCTGCGTCCGGCGCGCCCGGCGGACGGTCGACGCCTCGGAGACGCCGTAGCCCACCAGCACCGCCTGCCGCTTCGCCGGCTCGGCGGGCGGCTCGGGTGCCGCTTCGGCCGGCGCGGCCGAAGCCGGGACGGCCGCCGTGGCGGGCACCTCGTCCGGGGCGCCCGGGGTGGTGTCCACCGAGATGATGGCGGTGCCCACGTCAACCGTCTCCCCCTCGGGGAAACGGATCTCGTGCACGACGCCGTCGAACGGGATCGGCAGCTCGACGGCCGCCTTCGCCGTCTCGACCTCGCACACGACCTGCCCGTCGGTGACGGTGTCACCCGGCTTGACGTACCACTTGAGGATCTCGGCCTCGGTGAGTCCCTCGCCCACATCGGGCATCTTGAACTCGCGGAAGCGCTGCGCAATGTCGGTCACAGTCACGCTCTCCTCGCCTCTCAGTACGCCAGCGCGCGGTCGACGGCGTCGAGTACGCGGTCCAGGCCGGGCAGGTACTCCTCCTCGAGCCGGGCCGGCGGGTACGGGGCGTGGAAGCCGCCGACCCTCAGCACGGGAGCCTCGAGGTGGTAGAAGCACCGCTCGGTGATCCGGGCGGCGATCTCCGCGCCGGTTCCCAGGAAGACGGGAGCCTCGTGCACGATCACCAGCCGGCGGGTCTTCTCGACCGACGCCTGGATCGTGTCGAAGTCCATCGGCGACAAGGACCGCAGGTCCACCACTTCCAGGCTACGACCCTCCTTGGCGGCGGCCGCGGCCGCCTCCAGGCAGACCTTCACCATGGGGCCGTACGCCGCCAGGGTGAGATCCGTGCCCGCGCTGGCCACCCGGGCCTTGTGCAGCGGGCCCGGAATGGCCTCGGTGTCGACCTCGCCCTTGTCCCAGTAGCGGCGCTTCGGCTCGAAGAAGATCACCGGGTCGTCGCAGTCGATGGCCTGCCGGAGCATCCAGTAGGCGTCCTGCGGGTTGGAGGGCGAGACCACCTTGAGGCCCGGGATGTGCGCGAAGAGCGTCTCCGGGGACTCGCTGTGGTGCTCGACCGCGCCGATGCCGCCCGCGTACGGGATGCGGATGACGACGGGCATCTTGACCTTGCCCAGGGCCCGCGCGTGCATCTTGGCGAGCTGCGTGACGATCTGGTCGTACGCCGGGAAGACGAAGCCGTCGAACTGGATCTCGACGACCGGGCGGTAACCGCGCAGTGCCAGGCCGATCGCGGTACCGACGATGCCGGACTCGGCCAGCGGGGTGTCGATGACCCGCTCCTCGCCGAAGTCCTTCTGCAGACCGTCGGTGATGCGGAAGACGCCGCCGAGCTTCCCGATGTCCTCGCCCATGAGCAGGACCTTGGGGTCGGTGTCCAGCGCCTGGCGCAGCGCCTCGTTGAGGGCCTTGGCCATGGTCAACGTGGTCGTGGTCATGGTCAGTGCCCCTCAGTCTCGTCGGCGAACGACGCGAGGTACTCGGCGAACTGCGCGCGCTCCTCGTCGACGAGCGCGTGCCCGTCCGCGTAGACGTTCTCGAAGATCGCCATGGTGTCGGGGTTCGGCATGGTGCGCACGCCGTCCCGCACCCGCTTGGCGAGCGCGTCGCTCTCCTGGTCGATCGAGGCGTAGTACTCCTCGTCGGCCAGGCCCTCGGCCTCCAGGTACGTCCTCAGCCGCAGGATCGGGTCCTTCGCCTCCCACTGCTCGCGCTCCTCGTCGGCGCGGTAGCGGGTGGGGTCGTCGGTCGTGGTGTGCGCGCCCATCCGGTAGGTGAACGCCTCCACGAGCATCGGCCCCTGGCCGGTGCGGGCCCGCTCCAGGGCGGCCTTGGTGACGGCCAGCACGGCCAGCACGTCGTTGCCGTCGACCCGGACGCCCGGGAAGCCGAAACCGGCCGAGCGCTGGTAGATCGGCACCCGGCTCTGCTTCTCGGTCGGCTCGGAGATCGCCCACTGGTTGTTCTGGCAGAAGAACACCACGGGGGCGTTGTAGACGGCCGCGAAGGTGAAGGCCTCCGCGACATCGCCCTGGCTGGAGGCACCGTCGCCGAAGTAGGCGATGACGGCGGAGTCCGCGCCGTCCTTGGCGATACCCATCGCGTAACCGGTCGCGTGCAGGGTCTGCGAGCCGATGACGATCGTGTAGAGGTGGAAGTTGTTCTCGTTGGGGTCCCATCCGCCGTGGTTGACCCCGCGGAACATGCCCAGCAGGTTCAACGGGTCCACGTCACGGGTCCAGGCGACACCGTGTTCGCGGTAGGTGGGGAACACGTAGTCGTCCGGTCGGGTGGCCCGGCCCGATCCGATCTGTGCCGCCTCCTGGCCGAGGAGCGAGGCCCACAGGCCCAGCTCTCCCTGCCGCTGCAGGGTGATCGCCTCGGCGTCGAAGCGGCGGGTCAGCACCATGTCGCGGTACAGGCCACGCAGCTCGTCCGGGGTCAGGTCGATGGAGTACTCGCTGTGCTCGACGCGCTTGCCCTCGGGGGTCAACAGCTGTACGAGCTCGGGCTCGCCCCCACGGCGCTTCGCGCCGCCGCGGGTGGTTCTCCGCGCGGCAGTGCTCTTCACGCTCACGTTCGCTCCTCCGTCTGTCCGGCCCCCGGGATCCGCCGGGAGGCCAGTTGCGGCTCACCTGGTTCGACGCGGCGCACGGGGTATGTGCGGCATGGCCGAGCCAGGCGTGACAGTGCCCCGGCAAAGTGGCCTGCAAGAAAGACGTTACCTACTACATCCGCCATCGCGCGAAGGCGTCCTACCTGCGGTTTTGCTTGGATTACCTAGTAAATAGGCGTTGTCGCAGGCCACCGGGACAGAGGAACGGTATCTCGCCGATCGAAATGGCGTAAGAGGTCTGGAGATCGAATCGTGTGGGATGCTCGATTCGTGTCCGAAGACGGAAAAATCAGTGTATTCCTCCTCGATGACCACGAAGTGGTCCGCCGAGGGGTCCATGAGCTGCTCTCCGTGGAGACCGACATCGAGGTCGTCGGCGAGGCCGGCACGGCCGCCGAGGCCCTGGTCCGGATCCCCGCCACCCACCCTGACGTCGCCGTTCTGGACGTCCGGCTGCCCGACGGCAGCGGCGTCGAGGTCTGCCGGGAGATCCGGTCGAACGACCCGGACATCAAGTGCCTGATGCTGACGTCGTTCGCCGACGACGAGGCGCTCTTCGACGCGATCATGGCCGGCGCGGCGGGTTACGTCCTCAAGGCCATCCGGGGGACGGACCTGCTCAGCGCCGTCCGTGACGTCGCCGCGGGGAAGTCGCTGCTGGACCCGGTGGCGACCGCCCGGGTGCTGGAGCGGCTGCGGCTCGGCGCGGACAAGGGCGACGCCCGGGCTCGCCGGGTTGACCGAGCAGGAGAGGAAGATCCTGAACCTGATCGGCGAGGGCCTCACCAACCGGCAGATCGGCGAGCGGCTGCACCTCGCCGAGAAGACCGTCAAGAACTACGTCTCCTCGCTGCTCGCCAAGCTCGGCATGGAGCGCAGGACCCAGGCGGCCGCCTACGTCGCCCGGATGCAGGCGGAGGAGAACCAGCACCGCTGAGGGTCCTTGGACCCCCCTGAACGGGCCCGGGGGCCCTGTTTCGGCTCACCCTCCGGACTCCACAGTGGAGGGATGTCCCCCCACGAACGACGCGCGATGGCGCTGGTGGCCGCCGTTCGCTATGGACGCCTGGCCCTGACGCGCCATGCCATGCCGTACATCGCCGTCGCCCGGCACGCCGTGGTGGACGACCACGTGCTGATCCGCGTCCACCGCGGCTGGGGCGTCCACGGCGCCTGCGACGGCTCCGTCGTCGGCTACCAGACCGACAACCTGCACGCGGCCGCGGACTCCGTCTGGGCCGTGCACCTCACGGGCACCGCCCGCGTCGTGACGGCGCCGGAGGACCCCGACGATATGTTCGGACCGCTTCCCTCGTTCGTGGACGAACCCGCCTTCGAACCCGTTCACCTGCGGATCGACCCCGCCTTCGTGGACGTGCAGTTCGCCAGGGGCGTCGCACAGTGGCCGGAGCCGCACGCCGGGTGATCTACGCTTGTCCGAGTGACGTGCACGGCGGCGACGGAGCTGCTCGCCGAAGGCACGCTCGGCACCCTGCTGCGCCGCTACGAGGGCGCCGGCACCCCGCTGACCTGCGATCCGGTCCCCCAGGGACTGCTGAACCGCGGCTACCGGCTGATCACCACCCGCGGCAGGTTCTTCCTCAAGCACTACCTCGCGCCGGACACCGCGGACGCCGCCGTCATCGCCCGCCAGCACCGCGCGACACTGCTCCTGGACGGCCTGGGGTTGCCCGTCGCCCCGCCACTCGCCGACACGGACGGCCGGACCGTCGCGGTCGTCGGCGGGCGCTGCTACGCCCTCTACCCGTGGGTCGAGGGTCACCACCGGGAGGGCACCGAGCTGACGGCCGCCCAGTCCCGGCGGCTCGGCGCGCTCCTCGGCCATGTGCACGCGGGCCTGGCCCGCGTCCAGCCCCCGCCGGACACGGTCCGGATCCCGCACCCCAGCGCCGACCCCGCGCGGACGTACGCGCTCATCGACGAGCTGCTGGAGCTGGCCCACGCGCACGAGCCGCGCGAGACCTTCGACGAGCTGGCCGAGCACCGGTTACTGGAACGCCGGACCCTGCTGGAGCGGCACGCCCATCGAAAACCGCCCCCGCCGGACGCGCCCGCCACCGGCTGGGTGCACGGCGACTTCCACCCGCTGAACCTGCTCTACCGCGGTGACGAACCCGTCGCCATCGTGGACTGGGACCGCCTGGGCGTGCAGCCGCGTGCGGAGGAGGCGGTACGGGCCGCCGCGATCTTCTTCGTCCGGCCGGGGCGACGGGCAGCTGGACCTGGCGAAGGTGCGGCCCTACGCGCGCGCCTACCGGCTCGCGGCGGGCGTGACCCGCCCGGAACTGGCCGCGGCCGTGCACCGGGTCTGGTGGGAGCGCCTGAACGACTTCTGGATGCTCTGCTGGCGCTACCAGGAGCGCGACAGGCGCTCCGACCCCCTCTTCCCGGCGTCCTCGGCGCTCGCCGTCTGGTGGACGCGCGAGTACGAGGCCGTCAGCGAGGCGTTCACCGGCTGACCGGCCGGTGGGCCGGTCAGCCGGTGGACGTGTCGCCGTCAGGGCTTGGGCTTGCCCTCGTTGTTGCCGCCGGTGGCGCCGCCGGTGGGCGTCGACGTCTGCGGAGGCGTCGTCGGGTCCTGGGTCGGCGTCGGGGAGTCCGAGGGTGTCTCGGTCGGCGTCGAGGTCGGGGACTGCGTCCCCGTCTCGGTGGGCTTCTCCGTGGGCGTCGGAGAGGCGGTGTGCGTCTGCCGGTGGGTCGACGTGGGCGGCGGCGCCTGCGTGGCGCCCCCGTCGGTCGGGCCAGGGTCCGTGGAGGGGTCCTGGCTCGGCGCGGAGCTCTGGCCCTGCGAGGTCTGCGCGCTCGGCGAGACCACGTCCTTGCCCGGGTCGTTCTTGTTCCCCGCCTGTCCGACGGCGAAGTACACGCCCAGCGATATGGCGAGCACCGCGGCCAGCACGAAGAGCACCGGCTTGAGCCACTTGTTGCCGCCCCGGCCGTGGCCGTGCTGCGGTTCGAGGTAGCCGCGCGTCTCGTCCGCTCCGCCACCCGCCGCGCCCAGCATCACCGGACGGCTGAACTCCGCGGTGGTGCTGTTGCCCTGCCGGCCGACCATCGTGCCGGGGTTCCCGCCCTGGCCCGCCGGCGGGCCGACCGGAGCCGTGTGCGGCACGACGCCGGTGTCCCAGACGTTGTTCCAGCCGCCCTGCTCCTGCAGCATGTGCAGCGCGTACTGCACCACGCCGCGCATCTCCTCGGCGCTCTGGAACCGGTCGTCCGGGTGCTTCGCCAGCGCCCGCAGCACCAGGCCGTCGAGTTCCGGCGGCACCCGGTCGCTGACCGTTGACGGCACCTGCGGCTCGTCCTGCACGTGCTGGTAGACCACCGACAGCGGCGTCTCGCCGGTGAAGGGCGGCCGCAGCGCCAGCAGCTCGTAGAGCATGCAGCCGGTCGCGTACAGGTCGGAGCGGTAGTCGACCGCCTTGCCGAGCGCCTGCTCGGGGGAGAGGTACTGCGGGGTGCCCATGACCATGCCGGTCTGGGTCATGGTGCTGGCGGCGCCGTGCAGCGCACGGGCGATGCCGAAGTCCATGACCTTGACGGCGCCGGTGTTGGTGATGATGACGTTGGCCGGCTTGATGTCACGGTGCACGATGCCGTGCTGGTGGCTGTAGGCGAGTGCCTCCAGCACACCGGAGATGATGATCAGCGCCTGGTCGATGGGTGGTGCCTCGGCGCCGGTCAGCAGGTCACGGATGGTGTGCCCGTCGACCAGCTCCATGACGATGTAGGGGACCGCCCCGGTGGGGGTGCGGTCCTCGCCCGAGTCGTACACCGCGACCACGGCATGGTGGTTCAGCCCGGCGACCGACTGTGCCTCGCGGGTGAAGCGCGCTTTGGAGACCGGATCCTCGGCCAGATCGGAGCGCAGCAGCTTGATCGCCACGATGCGTCCCAGCCGTACGTCCTCGGCCGCGAAGACCTCGGCCATTCCGCCGCGTCCCAACCGGTGGGTCAGCCGGTAACGTCCGTCACCGACCATCCCCTGCGCGCCCCACAATTCGGGGGAATCGGACGCTCCGGTTCCTGCGGTCGTCTCATGGGGGTCGACCATCAGCCCTCGCCGTCGCTTGTTCCTCGCCTTACAGGTTTTCTGGTCCGCCACGCTACCGTCTCCGGGGACGGTGGCGGGCCGCTCGTGTATGGGCCCCATGCGCATCAGGTGACGAGATGGTCACCAAACTTGACGTGCCCGCGCGATAAGCCAAACTTGGCGGGCAAGCTCGCGGGGCGAGGGCCTTCTCTAGGGGGAAGCGGTACAGATGAGCAGCGGGGACGGCGCGCAGCCCAATTACGCGGGTCGCTCGGTCGGAGGCGGTCGCTACGTTCTGCGCGATCTCCTCGGCGAGGGCGGCATGGCTTCGGTGCACCTGGGACACGACACGGTGCTGGACCGCCCGGTCGCCGTCAAGACGCTGCACACGAGCCTGGGGAACGAGCAGTCCTTCCGTGAGCGGTTCCGCCGCGAGGCGCAGGCCGTGGCCAAGCTGAACCACACCAACATCGTCTCGGTGTTCGACTCGGGCGAGGACACCCTCGACGGCGCGATGGTCCCGTACATCGTCATGGAGTACGTCGAGGGCAAGCCGCTCAACGTGGTGCTGGCCGAGGACGTCGCGCAGTACGGCGCGATGCCCACCGAGAAGGCGCTGAAGATCACCGGAGACGTGCTGGCCGCGCTCGCGGTCAGCCACGAGATGGGCCTGGTGCACCGCGACATCAAGCCCGGTAACGTGATGGTGACCAAGCGTGGTGTGGTGAAGGTCATGGACTTCGGCATCGCCCGGGCCATGCAGTCCGGTGTGACGTCGATGACGCAGACCGGCATGGTCGTCGGCACCCCGCAGTACCTGTCCCCCGAGCAGGCGCTGGGGCGCGGCGTCGACGAGCGGTCCGACCTGTACTCCGTCGGCTGCATGCTCTTCGAGCTGACGACCGGCCGGATCCCGTTCGAGTCCGACTCGCCGCTGGGCATGGCGTACCAGCACGTGCAGGAGATCCCGCCCGCACCGTCGCAGTACAACCGGGCGATCACCCCCGGGGTCGACGCGCTGATCGCGCGCGCCCTGAAGAAGAACCCGGCGGAGCGCTTCCCGACCGCGGACGCCATGCACGACGAGCTGGAGCGGGTCGGCCGCACGACGCAGGCCGGCACCACCCCGCTGATCATCGGCGGGGGCCCGCCCGCCGGCAGCCGCGGCGAGGGCGTCTCCGCGTCGGTCTTCCCGCCCGTCCCGGGCGGTCTGCACACCCCGCCGCCGAACGTCCACAGCCCGTACCAGGCGCCCGCGCCGCAGCACAGCGCCTACGGCACCCCGGCGCCCGCCACTCCGGCCGCGTACGGCTATCCGCAGCAGGTCCAGCAGCAGGCGCCGCAGTACCAGACACCCGCTCCGACGGCCGGGTACCCGATGCAGCACGGTGCTCCCGGCGGGCACGCGGGCGGCGGGGGCAACGGCGGCCGGTCGAACCGGACCGTCCTGATCGCCGCGACGGTGGCCGTGGTCGCCGTCGCCCTGATCGTCGGCCTGATCATCTGGAACCAGGGCGGCAAGGACGACACCGCCGGCAAGGGCAGCGACGTCTCCCCGTCCACCAACCAGTCCAGCCAGTACGTGCCGGGGGCCTCCAGCGGTGGGACCTCCCCGTCGACGACCGCGGCGAACAACGGCGGGATCGTCGAGGGTGACAAGACCCGGACGCTGGAGTCGTCGGCGTGCACCGGGGCAACCCAGGGCTTCACCAACACGGACCCGAACGTGGTCCTGTTCCCGCAGTTCAACACCAAGTACCGGGATTCCGTCGAGGCGTGCCTGAAGGCCGCGGGGTGGAAGTACACGGTGAAGTACACGAACGAGCAGCAGTGGGGCAAGGGCGCTGTCGTCGACCAGACGCCCAAGGCGCTGGCGGACTACAACGTCACGCAGAAGAACGACGCGAGCAAGATCACCATCTGGGTCTCGACCGGCAAGGGCGCCGGCTGATCCGGCCGCACCTCTGAGCAACGCGAAGGGCCCGGCACACGTGGTGTGTGCCGGGCCCTTCGCCGTTCGCCGTCGGTCAGAGGTACGGGCCGGAGCGGGCGTTCGGGTGGCCGCCCTCGTCGTCCTCGTGCCCGCCCACGCCCGGCGGGAGGGCACGGCGCATCTGCTCCAGCTGGGCCCTCGCTGCCATCTGCTGGGCGAACAGCGCCGTCTGGATGCCGTGGAAGAGGCCCTCCAGCCAGCCGACCAGCTGTGCCTGCGCGATGCGCAGCTCGGCCTCGGTCGGGATCGAGTCGTCGTTGAAAGGCAGGGAGAGCCGCTCCAGCTCCTCCACCAGTTCGGGGGCGAGACCGTCCTCCAGTTCCTTCACGGAACTGGCGTGGATCTCCTTGAGACGCACGCGGCTCGCCTCGTCGAGCGGCGCCTGCCGCACTTCTTCCAGAAGCTGCTTGATCATGCTGCCGATGCGCATGACCTTCGCCGGCTGTTCCACCATGTCTGTCACCGGAACCTCGCGCGATTCATCGCCGCCGCCAGGGGTGCCGCCGAGCGCCATTCCGTCGGATCCCACGATCAGGACCTGCGGGCTCTCCTGCGACCGTTCGTTCATCGGCATCTCCATGCCGCCATTCTCTCGCACACCGTGTTCTCCTGAAGGTGTGCCCCCTGACGCGGCTGATCCACCACGTCAGAGGGCATACGTTCCTCCATTCCAGCGGTCAGGAGCGGGTCCTGGCCGGACGTGCCGTCACGACGCCTCGCGGCGTGACAGCGAGGTCCGGGATCGGGTCACCAGCGCCGCCAGCAGCGCCGCGCCCAGCGGGACGGCGACGAGCAGGGCCGCCAGGGTCGACCACGGAACGACGATCGGGATGTGCGGAGGTGCGTTCATACCGCCCCAGCCCCGGTCCAGCGCGTCCTGGTAGAACTTCAGCTGCTGCCGTTCCTCGGCCTTGCGCAGCCCGATCGCGGGCAGGACACCCGCGGCCGAACCGAGGACGACACCCATCACGGCCACCACCCCGCACTGGAAGCCGGACAGCGTCCGGCGCACCCGCGGATCCGCGCCGATCGCCGCCAGGGTCTTCAGGTCGGGCTCGGCGTCCGCCTGGGCCAGGCCGGTGGCGATGCCCGCGGCACCGATGGTGACCAGGCCGGCGAAGACGGTCAGCGCCAGCAGGATGATGTTGTTTTCGCTGACGTACCCCTGCTCCACGTGGAGGCCCGGATCGGCGCCCAGCTTGGCGAGATCGTCGTCCAGCGCCTGCCGCTGCTCGCCGCTAGGCATCTTCTCGTTCACGAAGTACGAACCGAAGGGAAGGGTCTGCAGCCCGGCGGCCTGCGCCGTGGCGGGCGTCATGATGGCCCGGACACCGTAGGACTGCGTGCCGTCCTTGGCCACGTAGGTGGGGAACGACTTCAGCGGTCCGACGGGATCCTGGCCTTCGGCCACCGGCTTCGATGAGTCCTCGACGATCCGGAAGGTGAGCCGGTTCTTCTCCACGTAGTGCTTGTCGAAGAGCACCGTGTGGCGAGCCGCCAGCGCCTGCTCGGCCCCCGGGTCGTGGATGCCGAGCGCGTGCAGCAGCCCGACGTCCCCGATCAGCAGATCGGCATCCGTACTGATGGCGCTGGAGTGGAACGTGCGGTCGCAGCGCCAGTCCTTGGCCAGCTTCCGGCGCTCGGCGACGCTGTACTTCGTCTCGGTGTCCGAACCGTCCGTGGGGCACGCGTTCGCCGGGGGAAGGACCATCTCCGCCCGGCCGCACCCGGGGGTGTTGCTGTACATCGCGCAGGACTTCTTGCCGACGACCACCCGGGAGACGTCCGCGCGGGACGAGACCGGGAAGCGCTTCTCGACCGCCGCCCGGACCGCGTCCAGGTCGCGGCCCTGCTCCCGCTCGATACTGACCGCCGCGACACCGTAGGGCGCCTGTGCCTCGTACCCGTTGCGCGCTTCCAGGTCGCTGCTGGCGGTGTACGTCGCCACCGCGACCGTTCCCGCGACGGCCGCGAGGACGGCGGCCACGGCAGGCGCCGTACGGCCCCGGTTGCGCACCGCGTCCCGCAGGGCGAGCCGCGGGGAGAGCGGCAGCCAGCCGCCGAGCCGGCCGAAGAGCCCGACGAGGGTCGGGGTCAGCGCGACGATGCCGAGTTCGGCGATGGCGGAGCCGCCGCCGACCGCGAGCACGTTGTCGGTCTTCATCGAGCCGAAGACCGCTACCCCCACGCCGAGGCAGACGGCGGCGAGACCGAGTACCGGCAGTACCCGGTTGGCGTGCCGGATGCCGCGGCGGCCGGTCAGCGCGGCCAGCACGCTCTGCCGGGAGGCGACGATCGCCGGAACGATGGCGGCCAGCAGGCCGGTGAGGATCGCGAGCAGCCCGATACCGAGGAGTTCGAGCGGACGCAGCGAGATGCCGCCGAAGCGCGCACCGACGTACTCCTCCAGCGTCTCCCGGAGGGCGAAGGTCAGCGCGAGGCCGAGCACCGTGCCGATGACGGCGGCGACCACACCGATCACCAGACCGCCCGACAGCACGATCGCGCGGATGTGGCGGCGGTCGCCGCCGTTGGCTCCGACCAGCCCGAGCTGGCGGCGCGAGCGGCGGGCGCCGACGGCGAAGGCCGGGCCTGCGAGCAGGCAGATCTCCAGCATCGCCAGGCCGACGATCGTCGCGGCCACGGCGAGCAGCGCGGCCCGCTCGGCGGTGCTGCCGCCGTAGTTCCGGTTCCAGTCCGGGTACTTCACGTACAGCGGCACCTCGGAGGCGGCCGGCGGGTCGAGCGACACGGCGCGGGAGTGGACGACGACGCTCTTGGCGTTGACGGCCTGCACCATGTTCCACGTGAAACCACCGTCCAGGGCCACGAGGTACGTGGACGTGGTGCCCGGCCCGTCGCGTCCGGCTGCCTTCAGAGCCTTGGCCAGCGGTGCCAGGAAGGAGTCCGGCAGGGCGTTGATCTGCGACACCTTCAGGTCATCGGGCAGGTCGTAGGCGCCGACGATCTTGTACTTGGTGGCCAGGTCACGGGCGGAGACCGACGAGCCGACGTGCAGCCCGCTCGACTTGAGGAACGCGTTGGTCGCGATGACCTCGTCCGGCGCGGCCGGGAAGTGACCGCGGTCCAGCTCCATGATCCCGGCGGCCACCGGGTCGGAGGCCTTCAGCTCACGGATGTCGACGTTCAGCAGGCCGTACTTCGTGTGGACCTTGCCCGTGCCGACGGAGTCCTTCAACGTCTTCGCCCCGGCGGGGATGACGGCCGGGATGTCGACGCCGGGGCCGTTGCCGCCGGACACCAGGTGTCCCTCGGAGTTCTCGTTGGTCAACGCCGTGTTCTTGCCGTCCGGCGCCTGATAGACCGGCTGGCCGTCGTAACCGGCGTCGGTGAGCCGGGCGTCGGCGGCGCCGATGTCGCGGGCCAGCGACTGCTCGGTGGACAGCTGGGAGCTGCGGATGGTGATGTCCGCGGCGCTCACGCCCACGATCGGCAGCGCGATCATGGCGAGGACGAGGATGCTGCGTCCCTTGAAGCGCCAGGCGTCGCGCCGTGCGATGCGCACCGCGGCACGCCAGGAATGGAGCCAGCCGTTCACTGCGCCACACCGCCGGTGAGCAGCGACTCGGCCGACGAGCGCAGCGTCGTGTCGACGACGGAACCGTCCCGCAGGAACACCACGCGGTCCGCCCAGGCCGCGAACCGCGGCTCGTGGGTGACCAGGACGCCGGCGGCGCCCGCGTCGCAGCGGGCCCGCAGCAGCGCGAGCACCGACTCGCCGGTCTCGGAGTCCAGCGCACCCGTCGGCTCGTCGGCCAGGACCAGCCGGCGGTCGCCGACCAGCGCCCGGGCGATGGCGACCCGCTGCTGCTGACCGCCGGACATCTCGTCAGGGAAGCGGTCGGCAAGGTGGTCGAGGTCCATCTCCTGCAGCGAAGCCAGCGCCTCGCGGCGGGCCCTTGCGGGCGGAGGTGCCGTCGAGCTCACGGGGCAGGGCGACGTTCTCGACGGCGGTCAGCGCCGGGATGAGGTTGTAGTCCTGGAAGACGTACCCGATGCTGCGGCGGCGCAGCGCGGCCATCTGCTTGCGGTTCGCGGTGGTGAGATCGGTGCCCTCGACGAGCACCCGGCCCGAGGTGGGGAGGTCGAGTCCGCCCGCGATCGTCAGCAGCGTGGACTTGCCGGAGCCGGACGGCCCCATGACGGCGACGAGTTCACCCGGGAAGACGGATAGGTCGATGCCGCGCAGGGCGTGCACCTCCGTGGTGCCGCTGCCATGAACTCGGGTCAGCTCCTGCAACTGCAGGACGGGCTGATGCTCTTGGGCAGACATGGGTCGATCCCCCTGTGATCAAGTCTTGAGTCGGTCGGGTCTGGTGTGCGTCGCGTGGGGTGGAGCGCGGGTCGGGTCGGATCGGATCGGTCTTTCAGCGGCGGCCGGGGCGCGAGCGCGCCAGCGCCCCACGCAGTCCCCGCTCCTGCGCCGCGTCCGGCTTCGCACCCGGCTTCTCCTGCAGCGGATCCGGCTTCCGGTCCTTCAGGTCGGCGCCGCCTTTGTCGGCGGCCACCGCGTCGGCGAGCCGTACGAGCCGGGTCTCCGCGTGGTCCAGCCAGCGGGCTTCGGCCTCCGCCTGGAAGATCAGCTGTTCGATGACGAGCAGCCACGCGACATCGTCACGGTCCTGGTCCTGCTCCAGGGCGACGAGCGCCTGGGCCTTCAACCGGGTGTAGTCCTGCAGAGCCTGGAGGGTGTGGTGGCGCTGCGCCTGGATGACGGCACGGATGTCGATGTCGGATGAGCCCACGGCCATCGCGAGCTTGATCGCCAACTCGTTGCGGGGCGGGTTGGCCCGATCCACCGGTGTGGAGAACCAGGTGCGCAGTTCGGTGCGTCCCTCATCCGTGATGGCGTACAGCGCGTGTCCGCCGTCGTCCTCCCCCGCCGGCACGACCAGGCCGTCGCGCTCCAGCCGGTTGAGGGTCGTGTAGACCTGGCCGACGTTCAACGGCCAGGTGGAACCGGTACGGGACTCGAACTCGGTGCGCAGCTGGAACCCGTAGCGGGGACCGCGATCGAGGAGGGCCAGAAGGCCGTGACGGATCGACATACTGAGTATGTATACCGAGTATGGTCACGGAGAGCAAGGACGGGCGGTAAGGACGAGAAGGCGAGGGGACCGGGACGGCCGGTCGATCAGGACCTGCGGAGGCGCAGTCCCAGGAAGCCGAGGCCGAGCCCCACCAGCGCGAGACCCGCGCCGAGCGGCAGCACGCTCACCGCGCGGACGACGGACTCCCCGGCGTCCTGGCCGGTTGCGGGAGCCCCGGTCGGAGGCGCCGGAACCGGTGCCGTCGGCGGCCTCGGCTGCTTCGGAAGCGGCACGGCGGCCGCGGTGGAAGAGGAGGGCTGGGGGCGCGCGGGTTCATACTCCTCGCTGCCACTCACGCTCTCCGGTCCGTCCTCATCCGGAGGCGGGTTCTCCGCCGCGATCAGGTCATCCTCGGGGTCGGGGTCGGGGACGTCCGAGGTGTCCGGTGAGTCGGGGGAGTCCGGGGAGACCTGGGAGTCCGGGGAGTCCGGGGAGTCCGGGTCCGACCATCCGTGCCCGCCTGGCTTCGGCTTCGGCTTCGGCTTCGAAGGCGTCGGCGTGGTGGGCTTCGGCGTGCCGGGTTTCGGCGGCTCCGATGTAGGCGGCTGCGACGGCCTACCCGGTCCCGTCGGCCGCCCAGGCGACGCCGGAACGTCGGGTATGGGGGGACGCGTCGGCTTGGGCGGCACGGGTGACTTCGGCCGCTTGGGCTGCTGCCGTTGTTCCAGGGGCTGGGGTATCCGGGGCAGCCTCGGCATCCGGGGCATCACGGGTTGCGCGGTGGGCAGCGTCACGAACGCGACACCGGCCGCCACCGTCGCGGGGCCCTGCGCCACGCGCCCGCATCCGGCCGGCAGGAGCAGGAGCGCTCCGGTCAGCGCGGCTGCCGCCGCGACTCGCCCTCCGGGTGCCGAACGCAAGACGCCCGCCCCTCTCAGCCACCGACTCCACCGTGGAACAAAGCCTCACACAGGGCGTCAATCGCGGCATCTCGGGCGGGCGCCAGGGGTCCAGGCGTCAGGCGTCAGGGCGTCAGGGCGTCAGAGGGGGCGGGCCGTCGGGCGGCCGACCTCAGACCGTCAGGACGACCTTCCCGACGTGCGTACTGCCCTCGACGATCCGGTGGGCCTCGGCGGCGTCGGCCATCGGGACCGTGCGGTCGACGACCGGCCGCACCGTACCGGCCTCCAGCAGGGGCCAGACGTGCTCCCGCACTGCCGCCACGATGGCCGCCTTCTCGCCCAGCGGGCGTCCGCGAAGCGAGGTCGCGGCCACCGCGGCCCGCTTGGACAGCATCTTGGCGAGGTTCAACTCGCCCTTGGCGCCACCCTGCAGCCCGATGATGACGAGCCGGCCGTTGACCGCCAGCGCGTCCACGTTCCGTTCGAGGTACTTCGCGCCCATGATGTCGAGGATCACGTCGGCCGTGACCAGCTCCGCGAAGTCCTGTTCGCGGTAGTTGATCAGGATGTCCGCGCCCAGTTCCCGGCAGGCCTCCAGCTTCTCCGCGCTGCCGGCCGTCACCGCGACCTTGGCGCCGACCGCCTTCGCGAGCTGGATCGCCATGGTGCCGATACCGCTCGAACCGCCGTGGACCAGCAGCGTCTCGGCAGGGCGCAGGTGGGCGACCATGAAGACGTTGGACCACACGGTGCAGGCGACCTCGGGCAGCGCGGCCGCGGCCACCAGGTCAACGCCCTTGGGCACCGGCAGCAACTGCCCGGCCGGCACGGCGACCTTCTGCGCGTAACCGCCGCCCGCGAGCAGCGCGCACACCTCGTCGCCGACCGCCCAACCGGAGACGCCGGGGCCGAGCTCGGTGATCCGGCCGGAACACTCCAGGCCCGGATAGGGGGACGAGCCGGGCGGCGGGTCGTAGAAGCCCTGGCGCTGCAGCAGATCGGCACGGTTGACGGCGCCGGCCACGACCTCGACCAGGACCTCGCCCGCGGCGGGTACGGGATCCGGGACCTCGGCCCAGACGAGCGCCTCGGGTCCGCCGGCTTCGGGGATGGTGATCGCATACATGGTCGCGAGGCTACTCTCCGGACGGCAGGTCAGGTCCTGCGCGATGGATGGCGATCAGGCGATCGGCGAACTGCAGCGTGCCCGCTTCCGGGTCGTCGAAACTCAGCAGCCGGGCGCCGCGCTTGATGGAGACGACGAGATCGGACACGTCCCGCGGCGCCCTGCCCACCTCGGCCTTGGTGACCGGCCGCTCGATGAGGTCGAGCCCGCTGCCGTACGTGATCAGGTCGTCCATCACCCGTCCCACGCTGGGGCTGAGCATCGACAGGCCGAGCAGCCGGCCCGCGGCGCTGGAGCTCGTGATCACCGCGTTGGCGCCGGACTGGCGCAGCAGCGGGGCGTTCTCCTCCTCGCGCACCGAGGCGACGATGTTGGCCCGCTTGTTGAGCTGCCGTGCGGTCAGGGTGACCAGCACGGCGGTGTCGTCGCGCTGTGCCGCGATCACGATCTCCTTGGCGCGCTCGATCTCGGCGCGCAGCAGCACGTCATTGCGCGTCGCGTCGCCCACCACCCCGACGAACCCTTCGGCGGTGGCCGCCTGGACGACCTTGGGGCTGGGATCGACGATCACGATCTTCTCGATGGGAATCCCCCGGCCGAGCAGCGTCCGCGCGGCGGACCGGCCCTTGGTGCCGTATCCGACGATGACGGTGTGGTCGCGCAAAGTGGACCTCCAGCGTTTGAGCCGCCATTGCTCGCGGGTGCGCTCGGTGAGCACTTCGAGGGTCGTGCCGACCAGAATGATCAGGAAGATGACGCGCAGCGGCGTCACCAGGAAGACGTTGCACAGCCGCGCGGAGACGCTGTACGGGACGATGTCGCCGTAGCCGGTCGTCGAGAGCGTGACCGTCGCGTAGTAGAGCGAGTCGAGCAACGAGACGGCGTCGTCCGCGTTGTCGTGGTACCCGCCACGGTCCAGGTAGACGATGAGGACCGTGGCGAGCAGCACGAGCAGCGCCATCGCCAGCCGGCGCGAGACCTGGAGCAGCGGCCCCGTGGCCGCCCGGGGGAACATCACCCGGTAGGCGAGGCTCCCCGGGCTGTCGTGGTCGGCGCGATGAGCGCCGGGGTGGGCGGTCCGGCCGTGGTCGTCGGCCGGGTCGTGGGCGGGGTCACCCGTGGACTCACCCGTGGACTCACCGGTGGGGTCATGGGTGGGGTCATGGGTGGCGTGACGGGTGGCGTCATCGGTGTCCGGGTCACTGTCCGCCCGGCCCGCGGCGGCGTCGTGGCGGGGCAGTTTCACCGGGCTTCACCTCGTGGCTCGCGTCGTTCGGGTGGGTGTCGGGGCGCTATCAGCAACCCGCGGTCCCCCATCCGAGGTCGAGCACCGCCGTCTCCTGTCCGGCCACCGCGCCGCCGGGCGGGATGACCGCCAACCCGTCGGCGGTGGCCAGACCCCGCAGCATGGCGGGGCCGTGGAAGCGCAGCGGGACGACGGCCGACTCGTCGTCGAAGACGACCGGCACCAGCCGGGTGTCGGTCGGATGACCGGGCACGTCGGCCGTGAGCGCCGCGGTGTACGGGGCCGGCACCGGACGGCCCGCGAGCATGCGCAGCAGGGGAGCGACGAGGGTCATGACGCCGGAGACCGCCGCCAGCGGATTGCCCGGCAGCCCCACGAGGTGGCCGCCGCCGGGGAGTTCGGCCAGCAGCATGGGGTGGCCGGGGCGTACGGCGACCCCGTCGACGAGCAGCTTCGCGCCCAGCGTGTGCAGGACGGGGTGGACGTGGTCGACCGGGCCGCCCGCCGTCCCGCCGGTGGTGACCAGCAGGTCGGCGGTGGTCCCGCCGATCGCGGTCGTGAGGGCGCCGACCTCGTCGACGACGCGCCGGGTGCCGGTCACCTCGGCGCCGAGCGCCTCGAGCCACGGCGTCAGCATCGGGCCGAGGGCGTCGCGGACGAATCCGGCGTGGGGGAGCCCGCGGTCGAGCAGCTCGTCGCCGAGGATCAGCACCTCCACCCGGGGGCGGGTGATGACGCGCAGCTCGTCGTACCCGGCGGCCGCCGCCAGACCCAGCACGGCGGGGGTGACGACGACGCCGGGGGAGAGCAGTTCGTCTCCCCCTCGGCACTCCTGGGCGCGCGGGCGTACGTCCTGGCCGGGGGTGGGCGCGCCGCGGGTGGCGTACAGCAGCTCGCCGTCGGTACGCCGTTCGGTCCGGCCGTGCTCGTTGCGGATGATCGCGGTGGCGCCGGGCGGGAGCGCCGCGCCGGTCGCGATCACGATGGCGTGACCGTCGAGCAGCGCCACGCCCGGCCGCTGGCCGGCGAGGAGTTGCCGGCTCTCCAGTCGCCAGGGGCCGGGGCCCGCCACGGCCCAGCCGTCCATCGCCGAGGTGTCGAAGGACGGCAGATCGGTCAGCGCGGTGAGCGGGGCTGCGAGCGCGTGGCCGAGTGCTTCGGCGAGCGGCCGGTTGACGGCGGGCAGTCGCCGGCCCGCGGCGCGCGCGGCCCTGCGGGCCTCGGGCCACGTGCGGTCGTGGTGGCGGGGCGGGGGCTCGGTTCCGGCTCCGCGCTCGGTGCCGGACCGGGTTCCGGCTTCGGTCCCGGCCTCGGCTCCGGGCTCGGACCGGTGCCCGGTTCCGGGTTCGGAGGATCGCACGCTGTCGGCGTCGAGCCCCGCGGTGGCGAGAGGATCGAGGCTGGGGGTTCGGTCGGGGCCCAGGTGGGGGTGGGAACGGTCGCCGAGCCCGGCCGCGTTCGGGTGGGCGGTCCGGCCGTCGTTGGCGAGCATCAGGGCCTCGCCCATCGCGTTGAGGGCGGCCGCCTCCTGCTCCGTCATCCGGCCGGGCTCCCTGCTTCGGAAGGGCCGGTATCGCTGCCCGGGGAGGCCGCGGCAGCCTGTGCGGCCTCGGCGGACCAGCGTTCGGCGAGTTCCGCCGCCTTGCGGGCGGCGTCGCGCACTTTCTCGGGGCCGCCACCGGACTGGGCGGCGGCATAGCCGACCAGGAAGGTGGTCAGCGGTGCGGCGGGGCGGGCGACACCATGCGCGGCATCACGGGCGAGGTCGAGGAGGACTGTGGTGTCGACCTCGAGCTCGATCCCCAGTTCGGCCTTGGCTGCGGCGATCCATTCATCCAACACACGCCCATCGTCCCCGATGCGCGGCCCTTCGCCGCGCAGGCTCACCCCTGCTCCAGTCGCGCCCGTGCGACGGCGATGTCGTCCCAGGTGTCGCAGTCGAAGGAATCCGAACCCGAGGGGTCCGGCAGCCGGTGCAGTCGCAGCTCCTCGGCGAGCAGGCGCAGCGGCAGTCCGGCGAGCGTGCCGTGCTCGGTGGCGATCAGCGCCAGCCCCCGGCGCAGGGCCTCCGTACGGTAGGCCGCGGCCAGCGGCTGGTCCCGGCCGGACGGATCGGTCAGCACCACGCCGTCCACGTCCGCCGCGCGCCGCAGCGCCTCCCGCAGGGCGTCCGCCGTCGCCCGCGTCAGGAACGGCATGTCGGCGGCGAACACCAGCACCGTGTCCGAGCCGGCCCGCGTCAGACCGGCGGCGAGGGCGGGCAGCGGTCCGCCGCCCGGCGGCTCCTCCCTGGCCCACAGCACCGGCCGCCCGGTGGGCCTGCGCGGACCGACGACGACCGTGTCGACAGCGCCCTCGCAGGCTTCCAGCACCCGGTCGAGCAGCGGCCGCCCCGCGACCTCCAGCCCCGGCTTGTCCGCCCCGCCCAGGCGCCTGGCGGCGCCACCCGCCAGCACCACGGCGTCATGTGCACTCATGCCGCGCAGTATGCCGTGAGGCCCTGACCGTCGGTTCCGCACCGCCCTGAGCCGAGGTCGGGCCCCTCGGCTCAGACGGCGGCGAGCAGCACCGCCGGCTGTTCCACGCAGTCGGCGACGAACCGCAGGAAGCCGCCCGCCGTACCGCCGTCGCAGACCCGGTGGTCGAACGTGAACGACAGCTGGACGATCTGGCGTACGGCCAGCTCACCCTGGTGGACCCAGGGTTTGGCGGCTATACGGCCGACTCCGAGCATCGCGGCCTCGGGGTGGTTGATGATCGGCGTCGAGCCGTCGACACCGAACACTCCGTAGTTGTTGAGGGTGAACGTGCCACCGGTGAGGTCCGCGGGCGTGAGACGGCCGGTGCGGGCCGCCTCGGTGAGACGGGTCATCTCTGCCGACAGGCCCGTGGTGGTCCGCGCCTGGGCGTCCTTGACGACCGGGACCATCAGCCCGCGTTCCGTCTGCGCGGCGAAGCCGATGTGCACGGCCGGCAGCCGCACGATCTCGTTTCGCTCGGTGTCGACGGTGGCGTTGAGCTCCGGATACCGCGCCAGTGCCGCCGTACAGATCCGCGCGAGCAGCGCGAGCACGGACACCTTCGGGCCGCCGCCCGCGTTCATGGCCGCCCTGGCCGCGAGCAGCTCCGTCGCGTCGGCGTCCACCCAGCAGGTGGCGTCGGGTATCTCCCGGCGGCTGCGGCTGAGCTTCTCGGCCACCGCTCCCCGGATCCCCCGCAACGGCACGCGCTCCCCCGCCGCGTCGGCGGCCGGCCCGGCCGTCGACGCCGGTGCTGTCAGGACCGGTGCCACTGCCTCGCCCGAACCGTTCGCGGCGACCGCCCGCTCCACATCGGCGCGCAGGATCAGTCCGTCGGGGCCCGAGCCCGTCAGCGACCGCAGGTCGAGCCGGTGCTCCCGGGCGATCCGCCGCACCAGCGGCGAGATGACCGCCACGGGCCCGTCGACAGACGACGTCTCCCGGATGGCTGCGGAGACGGGTGCGGGGGTGGGTGCGGGTGCGGGCTGCGCTGCGGGTGCCACCGCGACGGCGGCTGCCGCCGGCCGGACGCGGCGGCGGCGCGCACCCGGCGCGGTCGTGCCGTAGCCGACCAGGACGTTGCCCGAACCCTCGGATGCGCCGCCACCGGCGGCACTGCCGGAACTTCCGCCGGACGCGCCGGAACCCATCGCGGGTCCGACCGCCACCGTGATCAGGGGACGGCCCACGGCCAGCGATTCACCTTCCGCTCCGTACCGGGCGGTGACGACCCCGCCGTAGGGGCACGGGACTTCGACCACGGCCTTCGCCGTCTCGACCTCGACGACCGGCTGGTCGATGGCGACGACCTCGCCGACCTGCACCAGCCAGCGGACGATCTCCGCCTCGGTCAGCCCTTCTCCCAGGTCGGGGAGGGTGAACTCCTTCACGACGGCCATCAGCGCGCCTCCCACTGGAGCCGGCCGACCGCGTCCAGGATCCGGTCCACGCTGGGCAGGTGGTGCCGCTCCAGCATCGGTGGCGGATACGGGATGTCAAAGCCTGCGACCCGCAGGACCGGGGCTTCGAGGTGGTGGAAGCAGCGCTCGGTGACCCGGGCCGCGATCTCCGCTCCCGCACCGCCGAACCCGGCGGACTCGTGCACGACGACCGCCCGGCCCGTCCTGCGCACCGCCGCCGCGACCGTCTCGTCGTCGAAGGGGACCAGGCTGCGCAGGTCCAGGACCTCGAGGTCCCAGCCTTCCTCGCGCGCCGCTTCCGCCGCTTCGAGGCAGACCGGCAGCGAGGGTCCGTACGTGATGAGGGTGGCGCTGCGCCCCGGGCGCCGCACGACGGCGCGTCCTATCGGCTCCACCGCGGCGGGCTCATCGGGGTTCCAGTCGTCCTTCGACCAGTAGAGCCGCTTCGGCTCCAGGAAGACCACCGGATCGTCTGAGGCGATGGCCGCCCGCAGCAGCCCGTAAGCGTCCCCGACCGTCGCCGGGGTGACCACGTGCAGGCCCGGCGTGTGCAGGTAGTAGGCCTCCGAGGAGTCGCTGTGGTGCTCCACACCGCCGATGCCGCCGCCGTAGGGCACCCGGATCGTGATCGGCAGCGGCACCGCCCCGCGGGTGCGGTTGCGCATCTTGGCCACATGGCTGATCAGCTGCTCGAAGGAGGGGTAGGCGAAGGCGTCGAACTGCATCTCGACGACCGGCCGCAGCCCGTACATCGCCATGCCGACGGCGGTGCCGAGGATTCCCGCCTCGGCGAGCGGCGTGTCCGTACAGCGGGTCTCGCCGAACTCCTTGGTGAGGCCGTCCGTGATCCGGAAGACGCCGCCGAGAGCGCCGACGTCCTCACCGAGCACGTGCACGGCCGGATCCGCGGCCATGGCGTCCCGCAGTGCCCGGTTGAGCGCCTGCGCCATGGTGGCGGGCTTGCGCGCGGTGACGGGGGCGGGGGCGGTCGCTGTGCTCATGAACCGGCTCCGGCGTGCTCGGTGTGGTCGGTCTGCCCGCCGTCGAGTTCGGCGTCGAGTTCGGCGCGCAGCATGGCCGCCTGCTCCCGCAGTTGGGGGGTCGGCTCGGCGTAGACGTGGGTGAAGAGGTCCATCGGGTCCAGCAGCGGCTCCGCGTTCATCCGCTCGCGCAGGTCCGCGGCCATCTTCTCGGCGGCCTCCTCGGCGACGTGCCGCATCGTGTCGTCGAGCAGCCCGCGCTCGTTCAGCTCCCGCTCCAGCAGGACGATCGGGTCGTGTGCGCGCCAGGCCTCGACCTCCGAGTCGTCCCGGTAGCGGGTGGCGTCGTCCGCGTTGGTGTGCGCCTCCATGCGGTACGTGATCGCCTCGAGGAGGGTCGGTCCCCGTCCCGCGCGGGCCCGGTCCACGGCCTCGGTGAGCACCTGGTGCACGGCGGCGGCGTCGTTCCCGTCCACAAGCCGGCCCGGCATGCCGTAACCGACCGCCTTGTGGGCGAGCGAGGGGGCGGCGCTCTGCTTGTCGAGCGGCACGGAGATGGCGAAGCCGTTGTTCTGCACGAGGAAGACGACCGGCGCGTTCCAGACAGCCGCGAAGTTCAGCGCCTCGTGGAAATCGCCCTCGCTGGTGCCGCCGTCGCCGACCATGGCGAGCGCGACGACGTCGTCGCCCTTGAGGCGGGCGGCGTGCGCGAGGCCGACCGCGTGCGGCAGCTGGGTGGCCAGCGGGGTGCTGAGCGGTGCCACGTGGTGTTCGCGCGGGTCGTAGCCGGTGTGCCAGTCGCCGCGCAGCAGGGTGAGCGCCTCGACGGGGTCCACGCCGCGGGCGATGACGGCGAGAGTGTCGCGGTAGCTCGGGAAGAGCCAGTCCTGGGGGCGCAGCGCCAGCGCGGCGGCAACCTCGCACGCCTCCTGACCTGTACTGGAGGGGTAGACGGCCAGCCGGCCCTGCCGGGTCAGCGCGGTGGCCTGCCGGTTGTATCTGCGGCCGCGCACGAGCTGGCCGTAGAGCTCGGTGAGGAGCGCCGGGTCGAGCTTGGCGGCGTCGGGGGTGCCCAGCAGCCGGAACGGCTCCGTCTCGGGCAGCAGCGGCGTGGCGTCGATGGGGGGGCGCTGGGGTCCCCCATGCCTGTGGCCAGGGGCGGGTTTCTGGTCCATGACGGTCATCGCGAGCACCTCCTCGTAGGTTGGAGGACGGATCACGTCCTCCCAACCGATTGTTCGGTTGTCGGAGGCATTTTGGCCACAGGTACGTTCAGCCTGTGGACAAACGGTTCTGCACAGCCTGGAATGGAGCCAGTCCGTCCATGGTAAGGAGGTCCGGGGGCATGCCGCGAGAACAGATGGCCGAGCCCGATCCGCACAGTCGCCCCCTCGATGCCATCGACCGGACGATTCTGCGACTGCTGCAGGAGGACGGAAGGGCCTCGATCCGTTCTGTGGCCGAGCGCGTGCACGTTTCGCGGGCGAACGCCTACGCCCGGATCAACCGCCTCATCGAGGACGGCGTCATCCGCGGATTCACCGCGCGGGTGGACCACGAACGCGCCGGGCAGGGCGCGTCGGCGTACATCACCCTGAAGATCGTTCAGAACTCGTGGCGGACGGTCCGGGAAACACTTCTCACTCTTCCGGGTGTAGCCCACATTGCCCTGGTGAGTGGTGATTTCGACGTTTTGATGCTGGTACACACCGCGGACAACCGCAGCCTCCGCGAGCTCGTGCTGACCCGCATCCAGGCCATACCGGAGGTCCTCAGCAGCCGGACGCTCCTGGTCTTCGAGGAGACGGACCTCGTCGTCGACGACTGAGCCGAACGGGGTCGCACCCTGGACCGCCGTGTCCCCTGAGGTACTCCCTCAGCCGCCGTACTTCTTCAGGAACGCGGTGACCTTCGCCCAGTTCCCTGCGTCGTCGAGCATCGACACCCCGTGGTTCGCCCCGGTCACGATGTACAGGGAGTTCTCCGCGGCCTTCACCGAGGCCTTGCTGAGGGCCTTGGTGGAGTCGGCGAACGCGGTGTCCCCGTCCGCCGCCATGTAGAGGATCGGCGCGGTCAGTCCCGGGACGGCGGCCGCCGCGTCCATCTGCCCGTATCGCTCGGGCGCGGAGAGCGAGACGACCGCGTCCGGCGCCGGCGCCACTTTCGCGGCGGCGGCCAGCACCGAAGTGCCGCCCTTCGAGGCGCCCATGAGCACCAGTTTCTTCGCCCCCTTGCTGCGAAGCAGCTGGGCGCCCGCGACGACCTCGGGCGGCTCGTCGCCGTTGGAGTCGATCGCCAGCACCCGATAGCCGCTCCCGGCCAGCTCGAGCGCCTTGGGCACCCACTGGCAGACATTGCCGTCCGCCTGGTGCGCGAGCACGATCCCGGTGGTTCCGGCGCCTGCAAGATAGCCGTCCACCGCGTTGCCGCCGGTGTCCTTGAACGTGATCGAGCCTGCCTTGGCCTGGGCTTCGGTCAGACAATCGAACGTCTTCACCGGGGCGGTCGCGGACGACTCCGCCGTCGCCCCGCCGCCGTCGCCGCAGGACGTCAGGAACAGGGGGAGCGCGGTGGCGAGGGCCACGGCGGAGACCGCGCGGAGGATCCGGATACGTCCAGCTGCGTACATGGCTGGATGGTGTCGGCGGCCCGGCCCGGAGGTCAATGGTCTGGACCTCACGGTTCGGCTCCGCGCGCGGCGCTCGGCTACGTGCGCAGCCCCTCGAAAGCGAGGCGCACCGCGGCGTCCGCGACGTGTTCGCCGTCGATCGCGCCCTTCGCCTCGGGCCGGTACCACTCCACGATGGAGTTGATCATGCCGAAGAGCAGCCGCGTCGCCAGCCGGATGTCCATGTCGGAGCGGAGATCGCCCTCGCTCGCGGCGGCCTTCAGCAGGTCGGACACCCGCTGGTCGAACTCCCGGCGCCGCTCCATCGCCCAGCGCTCGGTGCTGGTGTTCCCGCGCACCCGCAGCAGCAGGGTGACGTAGGGCAGCTCCTCCATGAGCACCTCGGCGGTACGCCGGGTGACGTACTCCAACCGCTCGATGGCCCGCCCCTGCCGTGCCCGCGGCTCCTCCAGAATGCCGAACAGACCGTCCAGCGCCCGCCCGACGGCGCGGTGGAGCAGCTCCTCCTTGCCGCGCACATGGTGGTAGATCGAGGACTTGGAGATTCCGGCCGCGCGGGAGAGGTCCTCCATCGAGGTGCCGTCGTAACCGCGGTCGTTGAACACCTCGACGGCGACGGCGAGCAGCGTGTCGGGGGTGTACGTGTCCCGTTTGACGCGGGGACTGGGGGGCTCGGCCATGGTCACGATCTAAGCAGCTTCTCTGGAGTGCCCAGACGGCGGCGTAGGAGCGATGACGGAGCGTAGCGGCCGCCGGGGCTTGCTCCGTGCAGCTCGGCCAGGACCCCGCACACCCAGTCCACCCCGAGGCGGTCTCCCCACTCCAGCGGACCGAGCGGATAGTTCACACCGAGCCGCATCGCGGTGTCGATGTCGGCGGGCGAGGCGACACCCTTGCCCACCGCGTCGGCGGCGAGGTCCACCAGCATCGCCACCGTGCGGGCGACGATCATGCCGGGAACGTCCGCGATCACGCTGACCTGTTTGCCCAGCGCCTGGAACAGGCCGACAGCCGCCTGAACGGCTTCGGGCCGCGCGCTGTCTTCGGGCGCCAGGGCAATTCGGGTGGCGGCCCGGTAGTCCAGCGCGAGGTCGAAGTGGATGATGCCGATGTCGTCGGGTTGACTGGTGACGTAGGAGTCGTCCGCGTGCAACAGGCAGGCGTTCTCACCGATCAGGATCGCCCCGGAATCGCCGCCGAAACGCAGATCTTTCTCCTCGACGTGGATGCCCGCCTCCACCATGAGGGTGACGAGTTCCGCCGCCGGCCCCAGCTCCCCGTAGACCGTCACCCGCTCCGGCGCGGGCGCGGGCGGCGCCGTCGCCGGGAGCGGGCGGTCCTCCTCATCCCCGTACCGGAACCAGCCGCGCCCCGACTTCCGGCCGAGCAGTCCGGATTCGACGAGGCGGCGCTGGGCGAGCGACGGCGTGAACTTGGGGTCGTGGAAGAACGACTCCCAGACGGAGCGGGTGACCGCCTCGTTCACGTCCTGGCCGATCAGGTCGGTCAGCTCGAACGGGCCCATCGCGAACCCGCCGCACTCGCGCAGGACCGCGTCGATGGTGGCGGGGTCGGCCACGCCCTCCTCGTGGAGGCGGAAGGCCTCGGCGTAGTACGGGCGGGCGATCCGGTTCACGATGAAGCCCGGGGTGTCGGTGCAGCGCACCGGGGTCTTGCCCCAGGCGGCGGCGGTCGCGTACGCGGTGGCCGCGGTGTCCTCGTCGGTGGTGGCGGCGGAGACGACCTCCACGAGGGGGAGGAGCGGCGCCGGGTTGAAGAAGTGCAGGCCGACGAAGCGGCCGGGGGAGGCGCAGGGCACCGGCGACGGCGGTCACCGAGAGCGAGGAGGTATTGGTGGCGAGCAGGCACGTCGCCTCGACGATGTCCTCCAACTCGGCGAAGAGCCGCTGCTTGGCGGACAGGTCTTCGATGATCGCCTCGATGACGAGCGCGGCGTCCGCGAGTTCGCCGAGGGTCGCGGCGGGAGCGAGCCGGGCCAGCGCGGCATCCCGTTCGGCCGCGTCCATCCGGCCCTTTTCGGCCAGCCGGGCGAGACGGGTGGCAACGGCGGCCGCACCGCGCTCGGCGCTGCCGGGAGCGGCGTCGTAGAGCCGCACGCGATGGCCGGCGACCAGTGCGACCTGGGCGATTCCCTGGCCCATCGTGCCGGCGCCGATGACGGCGACGGTGCGGGTTCGATCAAGCGCGATCATGATGCCGACGGCTCCTCGCCAAGTTGTCCACAGCTCCGGCCGCCCTCTTGAACCGACCGAACATTCGGTTAATCTAGCGGTGTTCCCCTACCCAGCCCAGCTCGACGAGGAGTTGGTCCCCATGGCCGCCGATCTCACCGCTGTCCCGTTGATCGAACGGCATCGCGGCACTCTCGACAAGGCACTCGAGGCAATCAGGACCCGCGAGTTCTGGTCGCCCTACCCCGAACACCCGAAGGCCTACGGAGACGGGGCCGAGGGCAAAAACGCGTTCGAGGCGCTGCTCGGGCAGCGCTTCGCGCTCGACCAGCCCGGCACCGACGACTGGTCCGGACGCGAGACCTCGCCCTACGGGATCGAGCTCGGGGTCGAGTACCCGCACCCGGACATCGAGGTGCTGTTGCCGGCGATGCGGGCGGGCGTCCCCGCGTGGCGGGACGCCGGTCCGGAGCTGCGGGCGATGGTGTGCCTGGAGATCCTGGCGCGGATCAACGCCAGGACCAACGAGTTCGCCCACGCGGTGATGCACACCTCGGGCCAGGCCTTCACGATGGCGTTCCAGGCCGGCGGACCCCATGCGCAGGACCGCGGCCCTGGAGGCCGTGACGTACGCGTACGCCGAGCAGGTCCGCACCCCGGATTCGGCCGAGTGGGTCAAACCGCAGGGCAAGCGGGACCCGCTGCGGCTGAGGAAGACCTTCACGACCGTCCCCCGCGGTGTCGCCCTGGTGATCGGCTGCAACACCTTCCCGACGTGGAACGGCTACCCGGGCATCTTCGCCTCCCTGGCGACCGGCAACCCCGTGCTGGTCAAGCCGCACCCCCGTGCCGTACTGCCGCTCGCGCTGACCGTCGCGGTCGCCCGCGAGGTGCTGGCCGAGGCGGGCTTCGACCCCAACCTGGTCGCGTTGGCCGCCGAGCGGCCCGGCGAGGGGCTGGCCAAGACGCTGGCCGTCCGACCCGAGATCCGCATCATCGACTACACCGGCTCCACCGCCTTCGGCGACTGGCTGGAGACCAACGCCCGCCAGGCGCAGGTCTACACCGAGAAGGCCGGCGTCAACACCGTCGTCATCGACTCGACGGACGACTACAAGGGGATGCTCGGCAACCTGGCCTTCTCGCTCTCCCTGTACAGCGGCCAGATGTGCACCACCCCGCAGAACCTGCTCATCCCCCGTGACGGCATCACCACCGACGCGGGCCACCGGTCGTACGACCAGGTGGTGGCCGAACTGGCCGCATCGGTCGAAGGGCTGCTCGGTGACGACAACCGGGCCAACGCGCTGCTGGGCGCGCTGGTCAACCCCGATGTGAAGGCACGGCTGGAGGCGGCGCCCTCGATCGGCGAGGTGGCCCTCGCCTCCCGGGCCGTCACGCACCCGGACTTCCCGGAAGCGACGGTCCGCACCCCGGTGCTGGTGAAGCTGGACGGGGCCAAGCCCGACGCCCAGGCCGCGTATCTGACGGAGTGCTTCGGACCGGTGTCGTTCGCCGTCGCCGTCGACTCCACGGCCGACGCGGTCGAGCTGCTGCGCCGTACGGTCCGGGAGAAGGGCGCCATGACGGTCGGCGGTTACACCACCTCTGCCGAGGTGGAGCGGCTGCTGGAGGAGGCGTGCTGGGAGGAGTGCGCCCAGCTCTCCTTGAACCTGACCGGCGGGGTGTACGTCAACCAGACGTCGGCCTTCTCCGACTTCCATGGTTCCGGTGGCAACCCGGCGGCCAACGCCGCGCTGTGCGACGGGGCGTTCGTGGCCGGCCGCTTCCGCGTCATCGAGGTGCGCAGGCCCGTGTAGCGCGGGTCTGTCCGCGTCGGCCCCAGTCCAGCCCCGTCCCGAGTTGCCCTGTCACTCCGGACGGGGCTACCCCGCCCGCTCAGCATGGTCCAGGCCGGCTCAGCGCCCTGGTGGGGCGGCCCTTCCGGCGCCGTACGCTGAGGCCATGACGGAAGCGGAAGACGAGGCCGGGCGAGCGGCACTGCAGTGGCGCGAGGCGGCTCCCGGCGCCGTTCTGCTCGACGGCTTCCATGCCCTCAAGCACGCGCTGCGCTTCGGCGCCGACGTGCGGCTGGCGCTGACCAGTGACCGCAGCGCCGCCCTGGCGCTCGCCGAGGAGCTCGCGGACGATCTGACCGAGCGGCTCCGCGGGCTCCTCGTCGAGGTTCCCGGGCAGGTGCTGCGGGAGCTGCTGCCGCGCATCCACCCGACGGGTGTGGCCGCGCTCGCCGTCAGGCCCAGCGCCGGCTCCCACCTCGACGCCCTGAACGCCGCGCCCCGGCGCTCACCCGTCGTCATCCTGGACAACCCCCGGAACCTCGGCAACATCGGGGCGGTGATCAGGCTCGCCGCCGGATTCGGTGCGACCGGTGTGGTCACCACCGGAGACATCGACCCCTGGCACCCGAACGTGGTGCGCGCGAGCGCGGGTCTGCACTTCGCCACCGCGGTCGAGCGGCTGGACCTCGCCGACCTGCCGCCCGGGCCGCTCTACGTCCTGGATCCGGAGGGGGAGGACATCCGGTCCACGGTGATCCCGGACGACGCGCTGCTCGCGTTCGGCTCGGAGCGGCACGGCATCTCGCCGGAGCTGCGCGGGCGGGCGACCGAACTGATCGCAGTGCCCATGCGCCCGCACGTCTCCAGCTTCAACCTGGCCACCACGGTGGCGATGGCGCTCTACCACTGGCTGCCCGCGCCCGGCACCGGACTCCTCTAGGCCGTGTCTGACACATACCGGCGTCCGCCCGGAGGGCGGGGCCCGGGGCGTCTGGTGCGTGCGATCGCACGGCGGAGGGTCGCCCCTGTACTGGACGTACCGGGGCGGGCCCGACAACTGGGGCCCCTCCCAGCGGTAGCTGGGGGAGAGCGCGCGTGCCAGGCGTCCCGGGCCAGGCGGGATGTGTCAGACACGGCCTGGACACGGACTGCTTCAGACGCGCGAGCCGTCTCCCGCTCCGGGTTCGCCCTGGGCCAGTTGCGGCTCGGTGGCGGGCCGCCCGATCGTCGTACCCAGCTCCCGTACCCGGTCCGTGTTCTGGCTCTCGTCCTGATCCCGGTCCTGGTCACGCGGGTCGCCGGAACGGGGACCGGCCTGGCCGCCCGCACCGCCCGGCACGAGGCCGGCGATCCGGCTGCCCGCCCAGCGCAGGAAGTTCGTCGGCAGGAAGACGGCGTCGGCGGCGATCATCGCGAGGGAGAAGAACGGCAGGCCGAGCACGATCGCGATCGACGCGTGCTCGATGATCATCGCGATGAGCAGCACGTTCTTCACCCGGCGGTTGAAGAGCGTGAAGGGGAAGGCGACCTGCACGATCACCGTGCCGTAGGTGATCGCCATGACGATGAGGCCGGCACCGGCGAGGGCGTGCGAGAGTGCGGGCCAAGGGGTGAAGTCGTCCAGGTGCAGCGGGTAGTACAGCGCGGTGCCGTCCTGCCAGCGGGATCCCTGGATCTTGTACCAGCCGGCCGTCGCGTAGATCAGGCAGACCTCGACGACGATCACGAGCATGCCGCCGTTGTGGACGAGGTTGGCGAGGATGTCCAGCACCTTGCGGGGCTCGCCGGGAGCGTGGCGCCGCGCCGCCCACCAGGCCGCCTGCGCCAGCCAGAAACCCCAGAAGATCGACCCCCAGAGCAGGTCGAGCTTCCCCAGCAGCGTGACGAGGACGAGCACGGCGCCGGCCACCGACCACAGGACCACGCCGGGCAGGTCCCGGTCCCCGGTCGCGGGCCGGCCCGGGGTCGCGATCCGATCGGCGCGCCGCTTGTCGAAGGACCAGACCTGGCCGCAACGGGTCAGCACCAGGTAGATCGCCATCAGGTGGATGACGTTGTCGCCGCCGTCGCCCATGAAGATGCTGCGGTTCTGCAGCGACAGCACACCGACCATGAACAGCAGCGAGGACGTGCGGGTCCGCCAGCCGAGGAGCAGCAGCAGGCTCGCGATGATCGAGACCGCGTAGACGAACTCGAACCAGAGCTGGCTGTCGGTCCACATCAGCACGCTGAACGGGGTGCCCGTCTCGGTGTCGGCCATCAGCCGCTGGGCCATGCCCCACGTCCACACGCCGTCGGGACCGTACAGCTCGGCCCGGTGCGGCCATTCGCGCAGCAGGAAGAGCAGCCAGGTCAGGGAGAAGCCGATCCGGACGACGGCGCTCTGGTACGGCCCTACCGCGCTGGTGGTGACCCGGGCCAGACCACGGGTCAGCCCGCTGTCGAGCGCGCTTCCGAGCCCCGCGAAGGGGGACGGCGGCAGATCCTTGCGAGCGCTCACGAGGCGTTCTCCTGTCCGGGGGTGGCCACCGGCCACCAGAGCGTCTCCTGGTACTGCGTCCCGGTGCTGGGCTTCGCGTCGCTCCACGCGGGCGGGGCGACCGATGTGGTCGCGGAGCGCGCCTGCACGCGGACAACGTCGCCGCCGTTCAGCTTCGGGCCGAAGCGGCTCTCCACGATCCGCTGCACGTACTCCTGGCTGAGGTGGCCGCGCACTCCGCTGGGTGTGTTGTTGTCGCCGTGCGCGGAGGTGTAGAAGCTCCAGGCGCGGCGCAGCTCGTTCTGCCGTGTGTGGCTGGGGGCGACGGTGTGCTGGATGCCGGTCAGGTCGATCGCGGTGAGGTCGACCCATTCGGTCGTCTCCAGCCGTCCGTCCGGGCCGCGTACCTGGGCGCGGGCCTGCACGTGGATGTTCTGCTGGAGCGGGTCGGGCGCGAAGAGCTTCCAGTTCTGCTCGAACTCGGGGTAGACGTAGGTGTCGACCGTCGACCGGTACTCCTTGCTGGCCGTGTTCGACGGCGCGACGTGCAGGAACACCATCGCGAGGTGGAAGACGACGCCGACCGCGACCGCCGCGACGGCGAGTGAGACCACGACCCAGGATCCGGTGGACAGGGACGGCAGCTGCCACGTCTCGGCGGACTCCGGCTCTCCGGACACCTCGTCCGCGTCCGCGCCTGTCTCCGTCCCGTCCTCGGCGGCCGCCCAGGACGGGGGACCGTGTCCGGCTCCCGCGCCGCCCGGGGCCCCCACCGGTGGACGGGCGGCGTCGCCCGGACCCGCGTCCGGTCCCGTTTCCGGTTCCGGCCTTTCAGGTGGCTCCATGGTCTCCCCGTTCCTCACGGCGCTCCGCTTCCGCACGGAACGCTACTCATGCCCTCGCGACATCGGTGACCGTACTGGGTTATCCACAGCCGCCGAGAGTGGCCTTGACACCCCAGGGCGCTCAGCCGACCATTGAACCGAACGATCGGTCGGTCGGTTGAGCCGGAGCGGGACAACGTAGGGGGCACACATGACCACGGCAGCCACGGTCGAGGAGGCGGCACCGCACGCCGGTCTCCTCGCCGCTTTCGAGTCGGCACTCGCCGAAGACTCCCGGATCGAGCCGCGCGACTGGATGCCCGACGCGTACCGCGCGACGCTTATCCGCCAAATGGCCCAGCACGCGCATTCCGAGATCATCGGTATGCAGCCCGAGGCCAACTGGATAAGCCGAGCCCCCTCGCTGCGCCGCAAGGCGATCCTGATGGCCAAGGTGCAGGACGAGGCCGGACACGGGCTGTACCTGTACAGCGCCGCGGAAACCCTCGGCGTCAGCCGTGACGAGCTGCTCGACAAGCTGCACGCCGGCCGCCAGCGATACTCGTCGATCTTCAATTACCCCACCTTGACCTGGGCCGATGTCGGAGCGGTCGGCTGGCTGGTGGACGGCGCCGCGATCACCAACCAGGTGCCGCTGTGCCGCTGCTCGTACGGGCCCTACGCCCGGGCCATGGTGCGGATCTGCAAGGAGGAGTCCTTCCACCAGCGGCAGGGGTACGAGCTGCTGCTGGCGCTCAGCCAGGGCACCGAAGCGCAGCACGCCATGGCGCAGGACGCGGTGAACCGCTGGTGGTGGCCGTCGCTGATGATGTTCGGCCCGCCGGACACCGAATCGGGGCACTCCGAGCAGTCCATGGCCTGGAAGATCAAGCGGCATTCCAACGACGAGCTGCGGCAGCGCTTCGTCGACATATGCGTCCCGCAGGCCGAGGTCCTCGGGCTCACCCTCCCAGACCCCGCGCTGCGGTGGAACGAGGAGCGGGGCGCCCATGACTTCGGGGAGATCGACTGGACCGAGTTCCACGAGGTGCTGCGCGGCAACGGGCCGTGCAACGAACAGCGCATAACCCAGCGCCGCACCGCCCACGAGCAGGGCGCCTGGGTCAGGGAAGCGGCCACGGCATACGCGGCCAAGCAGGGAACCGAGCACGGAGAGGTGCGCTGATGACCGCCACTGACTGGCCGCTGTGGGAGGTCTTCGTCCGCAGCCGGCGCGGACTCAGCCACAGCCACGCGGGCAGCCTCCACGCGCCCGACGCGGAGATGGCGCTGCGCAACGCACGCGACCTCTACACCCGGCGGGCGGAAGGCGTGTCGATCTGGGTGGTGCCGTCCACGCAGATCACCGCCTCGTCGCCGGACGAGAAGGACTCGTTCTTCGAGCCGGCCGGGGACAAGCCCTACCGGCACCCGACGTTCTACAAGATCCCGGAAGGGGTGCGGCACCTGTGAACCCGGTACTCGTCGGCACGGCGCTGCCCCTCGGTGACGACGCCCTGGTGCTCGCCCAGCGGCTGGGGGAGTGGGCCGGGCACGCGCCGGTCCTCGAAGAGGACGTCGCGCTCGCCAACATCGCGCTGGACCTGCTGGGCCAGGCCCGGGTGCTGCTCTCCCTCGTCGGCGACGAGGACGAGCTGGCCTTCGGCCGGGAGGAACGCGACTTCCGCAACGTCCAGCTGGTCGAGCAGCCGAACGGCGACTTCGCCCACACCATCGCCCGCCAGCTGTACTTCTCGACGTACCAGGAACTGCTCTACACGGAGCTGGCCCGGGGCGACAGCGAGCTGGCGCCGCTGGCCGCGAAGGCGGTGAAGGAAGTCGCCTACCACCACGACCACGCCCGGCAGTGGACGCTGCGGCTCGGCGACGGCACCGCCGAGAGCCACGCGCGGATGCAGCAGGGTCTGGACGCCCTGTGGCGGTACACCGGCGAACTGTTCCAGCCCGTGGAGGGCCTGGACACCGACCTCGGCGCGCTGCGCGAGCCCTGGCTGGAGCGGGTCTCGGCCGTCGTCCGTCAGGCCACGCTGACGATGCCGGAGGGCCCCGACGTGACGGCCTGGTCGGCGGGCGCCGGCCGGCAGGGCATACACACCGAGGCGTTCGGCCGGATGCTCGCCGAAATGCAGCACCTGCACCGTGCCCACCCGGGTGCGACATGGTGACCCGCGGCGTGGTGGCCGGCGCCGCTGGGGCCGGCGCCGGGACCGAGGAGACGGCGGACGAGGCGTCCGCGGTCACGCCGGAGGGCGTGCTGGAGGAGGAGCTGCTGCGGCTCGCGGGCTCGGTTCCCGACCCCGAGCTGCCGGTGCTCTCGCTCGCCGAGCTGGGTGTGCTGCGCGGTGTGCGGCTGCTCGGCCCCGGCCGGGTCGAGGTGCGGCTGACGCCGACCTACACCGGCTGTCCGGCCATCGACACGATGGTCACCGACATCACCCAGGTCCTGCGCGACCGCGGGATGACCGAGGTGTCCGTCCATACGGTGCTGGCGCCGGCCTGGTCGACCGACGCGATCAGCGCCGAGGGGCGCCGCAAGCTCGCCGAGCACGGCATAGCGCCCCCGCGCCCGCTCGGCGGCGGTGGCCCGGTCCCGGTCGCCCTGTCGGTGCGCTGCCCGCACTGCGGCTCGGTGGACACCACCGTGCTGAGCCGGTTCTCCTCCACCGCGTGCAAGTCCCTGCGCCGTTGCGAGAGCTGCCGCGAACCGTTCGACCACTTCAAGGAGTTGTGAATGTTCCATCCGCTCCGGGTCACCGGGATCGAGCGGCTCACGGACGATTCGGTGACCGTGACGTTCGACGTGCCCGCCCCCCTGCGTGAGACGTACCGCTTCGCGGCGGGCCAGCACCTCGCGGTGCGCCGGTTCGTGGACGGCTCCGAGATCCGCCGGACGTACTCGGTCTGCGACCCGGCTCCCGGCCCCGAGGGCCCGGAGAGCCTGCGGGTCGGCGTGCGGCTGGTCGAGGGCGGCGAGTTCTCGGTGTTCGCCCACAAGGAGCTGGCGGTGGGCGACCTGGTGGACGTCATGCCGCCGACGGGCCGCTTCGTCCTCGACCCGCGCCCGGGCTACTTCGCGGCCGTGGTCGGCGGCAGCGGCATCACCCCGGTGCTCTCCCACATCGCCACCGTCCTCGGGCGGGAGCCCGCGGCCCGTTTCTGCCTGGTGCGCAGCGACCGGAGCGCCGCGTCGACGATGTTCCTGGAGGAGATCGCCGACCTCAAGGACCGCTACCCCGACCGGCTCCAACTGGTGAACGTGCTGTCCCGTGAGGACCAGCAGGCCGGGCTGCCGTCCGGCCGGCTGGACCAGGAGCGGCTGACCGCCCTGCTGCCCGCGCTGCTGCCGGTGGCCGCGGTGGACGGCTGGTACCTGTGCGGTCCCTTCGGGCTGGTGCGGGGGGCCGAGCAGGCGCTGCGCGGACTGGGGGTGGACCGTTCCCGGATCCACCAGGAGATCTTCCACGTGGAGGAGGACGGCCCGGTGACCGGCCCCCGCCCGAACCCCGGCCCCGGTCGGCAGCATGGTCGCCGCGACGCTCGACGGACGCGGGGGGAGCTGGCCGTCCGAGGGCGGTGAATCCGTCCTGGAGACGGTGCTGCGCAACCGGTCGGACGCGCCGTACGCCTGCAAGGGCGGGGTGTGCGGGACCTGCCGGGCCCGGCTGGTGTCGGGCGAGGTGCGGATGGACAGGAACTTCGCGCTGGAGCCGGACGAGACGGACGCCGGGTATGTACTGGCCTGCCAGTCGCACCCGCTCACCGATCGGGTGGAGCTGGACTTCGACGCGTAACGGCGCTCCCCCGCTATTCCCTCTCACTAGAACGTGTTCTACCCTGACGCACTGTCAGGAGACCGTGGCGGTGGGAGGGGTAGCAGTGGACTTCAGCTTCACCGAGGAGCAACTGGCGGCGGTCGAGGCGGCGCGGGCCGTGTTCTCCGGAGTCGCGCCGGATTCGGTCGCCAGCCCCGCACTGACCCACGGGGCCGTCGCCGAGGACTTCGACCGCGCCCTGTGGCGCAAGCTCGCGGAGAGCGATCTGCTCAGCCTCGCCCTGGCCGGGAACTACGGCGGCGCCGGCCTCGACCCGACAGCGCTGTGCCTCGTGCTGCGTGAGGCCGGCAAGGTGCTCGCCCGGGTGCCGCTGCTGGAGACGTACGCCGCCGGACTGGCCGTACAGACCCATGGGTCCGAAGCGCTCCGCGCCCGACTGCTCCCGGCGGCGGGCAGCGGCGGGCTCGTCCTCACCGTCGCCGCCAACGGCCGCACCGGCCACGACGGGGCCGAGCTCGCCGTCCAGGCATGTCAGGGGGGACAGGGGAGCGCGGCAGCGGACACCGGCCCCTGGCTGCTCGACGGGGTGCAGACGGCCGTCCCGTGGGCACAGCAGGCCGACCACGTCCTGGTGCCGGCCCACACGACCGAGGGCCGGCCGGTCATCGCGGTGGTCCCCCGGCAGCACGAGGGGGTCACGCTCGCCGAGCAGATCTCCACCAGCGGTGAGCGGTTCGCCGAGATCACGTTCGACGGCGTACAAATCCCGGCCGACGACGTCATCACCGCGGACGGCGCCTGGGAGTGGCTGCGCAATGTGCTCGCCACCGGCACCTGCGCGCTCGCGCTCGGCCTCGGCGAAGCGGTCCTCGGCATGACCAGCGCCTACGCGAGCAAGCGGGAGCAGTTCGGGCACCCCATCGCGACCTTCCAGGCGGTCGCGGTGCAGTCCGCCGACCGCTACATCGACCTGCGGGCGATGGAGGCCACCCTCTGGCAGGCCGCCTGGCGGCTGAGCACCGGCACCCCGGGCGCACTGCCCCTCACCGGAGACGTCGCGGTCGCGAAGATCTGGGCGTCGGACGGCGTACGGCGGGTCGTCCAGACCGCGCAGCACCTGCACGGCGGCTTCGGCGCGGACACCGACTACGCCCTGCACCGCTACCACGCCTGGGCCAAGCAACTGGAGCTGTCGCTCGGTCCCGCCGCCGCCCACGAGGAGGTCCTGGGCGACCTGATCGCCGCCCACCCGCTCGGCTAGGCCGCGTCGTCACGCCCGACAGCAGCGCCCCGTGACTACAGCACGAAGGCCGGGCCGTCGCCGTCCGTCACGACCGGCCGTCCGGCCGCTTCCCAGCCGAGCATGCCGCCGTCCACGTTCACCGCGTCGACGCCCTGGGCGATCAGGTACTGCGCGACCTGCGCGGATCGTCCCCCGACCCGGCAGATCACATGCACTGTGCCGCCGTCCGGCACCTCCGCGATCCGGCTCACGACCTCCCCCATGGGGATGTGCAGCGCCTGCTGCGCGTGACCGGCCGCCCATTCGTCGTTCTCCCGGACGTCCAGCAGGATGCCGTCGGCGGGAACGCCGGCGGCGTCGACCGCGGGCAGCTGGGAGTTGAACATGGGAAGGGCCTCCTCGGCACAACGGGCTCGGCGCCGCTCAGCCCGGCTCGGGCTCGGTTCGCGACACGACGGACCTGAGAAAACTACCTCAGCCCTCGGCGGGCCGGACCAGCTCCGCGAGCCGCGCCTCGCGCGCCCCCACCTGTTCCAGCAGCTGCTCGGCGATCTCGTTGAGCAGCCCGTCCGGATCGTCGGGGGACAGCTTCATCATCTGCCCGATGGCGCTGCCGTCCAGATCCGTGGCGATCACGGACAGCGCCTCCTTGCGTTCGGCCAGCCACTCCAGCCGGGCGTAGAGCACCTCGGCCTCGGTGGGAAGCTCCTCCTCGAGCACCGGCCCGGCCTCCCACTCCGCCCCCAGCTCGCGCAGCCGGTCCTCGTCGGCGTCGGCGTAGGCCTCGTTGACCCGTGCGATGAAGACGCTGCGACGCTCCTTCTCCGCCTCGTCCTGCGCCAGGTCCGGGTGCGCCTTGCGGGCCAGCTCGCGGTAGAGCCGCTGCGCCTCCTTGCCGGGCCGTACCCGGCGCGGAGGGTTCGGGTCCTCGACCGGCCGGACCCCGTCCGAGCCGAGCATCCCCTCGAAGAGCTCCTCTATGCCCGGCATGGGCATGACGAGGGCGCGCGCCTCCCAGGCCCGCTCGATGTCGGCGCGGTCGCCGCTGTTCGCCGCAACCGCCTCCGCGATCAGGGCGTCCAGCTCGTCCAGCCGGGCATACATCGGGCCGAGCCGCTGGTGATGCAGCCGGGAGAAGTTGTCCACCTCGACCCGGAAGGTCTCCACCGCGATCTCGAACTCGATGAGCGCCTGCTCAGCGGCGCGCACCGCCTTCGCCAACCGCTGGGAGGCCGCTTGATCCACCTGTTCCGCTTCCGGGTTCGTCACCCGCACAGCGTACGGATTCCGGCGGCCCCCCGTCCCGCGGCCCGGTACCGAGGCCACGCCGACGGTCCTAAATGCCGAGTTCCGCCTCGATCTTCCCCGTCCTGATCGCCCCGAGCAGCTCCGCGTGATCGGCCTCCGTGCGGTCCGCGTACGCCACCGCGAAGGAGGTGATCGCCGTGTCGAGCTCCTCGTTCTTGCCGCAGTACCCGGCGATCAGCCGCGGATCCGCGCTGTGCGAGTGCGCCCGCGCCAGCAGCGCCCCCGTCATCCGCGCGTAGTCGTCGATCAGCCCCGCCTCCAATGACGCCGGATCCACGCTCCCCTTCCGGTTGCGGAACTGGCGCACCTGGTAGGGCAGGTCGTTTACGGTCGTCCAGCCCAGCAGGATGTCGCTGACCACCTGCATCCGCTTCTGTCCGAGCACCACCCGTCGACCCTCGTGCGCGTCGTGCGTATCGGACGAGGACGAGGACGAAGCCGAGGACGCCGACGCCGACGCGGCTACCGCGTCCGCACCGGCGAACCCGGCCTTCTCCACGTACGGCCGCAGCGCGGACGCCCGCGCCTCCTTCACCTGCAGCACCAGCGGCTCCCCCAGGTGGTCGAGCAGCAGCACCACGTAGGACCTGGTTCCCACGCTCCCCGTCCCCACCACCCGGAACGCCACGTCGTGCACCGCGTAGCGCGCCAGCAGCGGCAGCAGGTCCTCCGACACCGTCCGCAGATAACCGTCCAGCGCTCCGGCGACCGCCGCCGCCTCCGCGTCCGGCACCCGCCGCAGCACGGGCAGCGCGTCGACGAAGCGCCGTCCGCCGTCCTTCAACGGCTCCGTCGACCGCGCGACGAACTTCCCGCTGGTGTTCTTCCGTGCCTTGGCCGACACCTGGTCCAGCGTGCCCAGCAGATCGCGCGCGTCCGCGTGCGCGACCAGCTCCTCGTGTGCGATGGCGTTCCACGCGTCCAGCACCGGCAGCTTGGCGAGCAGCCGCATGGTGCGCCGGTACGCGCCGACCGCGTCATGGGCCGCCGACCGGCAGACGTCCTCGGACGCGCCCGCCTCCCGCCCGGCGAGCACCAGGGAGGCCGCGAGCCGCTTCACGTCCCATTCCCACGGGCCGATCAGCGTCTCGTCGAAGTCGTTGATGTCCATGACCAGTCCGCCGCGCGCGTCTCCGTAGAGGCCGAAGTTCGCCGCGTGCGCGTCACCGCAGATCTGGGCGCCGACGCCGGTCACCGGTGTGTCGACGAGATCGGCCGCCATCAGCCCGGCGGAGCCGCGCAGGAAGGAGAACGGGCTCGCCGCCATCCGTCCCACGCGCAGGGGTATCAGTGCTTCGATCCGGCCGGAGTTCGACGCCTCCAGCGCCCCCAGCGGGCCGGGCCGGTCCTTGTCGTCCGGCAGCTGGTCGTGTGCCGATCGGGGCACCCGGCCCCGCAGCGCCTTGCCCGCCGTCTTCGCCGTGGCCTCGTGCGGCCAGCGCGCGAAACCCGTGGTCCGCGGCACCCTCAACTCGCTCATGTGCTCTCCCCCCTCAGCGGGCCGGCCCACCGGGGCCACTTACCCCGCGCTGGGGGCAATCTGGCCATTTGGTCGACCTCGCCCGAAGTTTCGTGCTTGCCTTGAGCCGAGACCCTACTCAGCGCCGCACCGCAGGTGCACGACGTTGAACGAGATGACCCGGCTTTCCCAGTCCGCCGATTCGGCCAGAGGCCCGTTCAAGGCTCCGGTCACCGGCGCGGAAGCTCAGACGGAGAGGGACGTGTCCGCCGACTTTTCCTCCGGAAACGGCAGCCGTACCGTAACCGGCACCAGCACCGGCACCGGCACGAAGACCGGTACGAGCACCGAGACCGGCGACGACACCAGGTCCGGTGCCGAAACCAAGGCCGACACCAGCGACGTGGACGGCACCGGCTCTGCGGCAGCGCCTCTGGCGGTCAGCGGCGTGGCAGCGCTCCTGCGGCTCGCTGTCATCTGCGTGGACCCCGACGGCCGCGTCTCCTACTGGAACCGCGGCGCCGAGGAGCTCTTCGGCCACCGCTGGGAGGGCGTTTTCGGTCATCGTGCCTCCGGGTTGCTGACCGCCTCCGGCGCTCCGCACCAGGACACCCTCGACCTGCTGGACGACCTCACACACCCCGCCTGGGCCGGCTCGATCGACACCACCGACCGGGACGGCACCGTTCGCGACGTGCTCTGGTGGACGTACCGGATCATGGAGCCCGCCGGCCGCAGCCTGCTGGCCATCGCCGCCAACGCCAAGCCGTTGCGTACCGGTGCGCTGCGCATCGCCGTCGGCGACCGCCTGCTGCCGTACGCCGCGGAGCAACCGGCGCGCGAGCCCCGCGAGGGCATCGCGGTCTCCGCCCAGCTCGCGCCCGTGCCCGACCTGGCGCACGCCCGACAGCTGACCACCCGCCTGGGCATCGTCCTGCCCCGGGTGAGCACGGGCCGCCTCGAACGGATCATGCGGCAGGTCGTACCGCTCGGCTACCCCGTGCTGCGCGTGGACGGCAGTACGGAACTCCCGGTCCTGCCCAGGGAGTACGAGGCCGACGGCGGAACCCTGCGGCCGACTCGGACCAACCGCCGTGAGCTGCTCCCGGGTCCGCGTTCGGGCTCCGAAGCGTCCGTCGACGCGAGGGCAGCCGTCAACGCCGCCGCGGGCAGGGCGGGCGGGGTACGCATCGGAGCCGACGGCCTGACCGCCGTCCCCTCCGTACCGGTCTTCGCCGCCCCCGCCCCCGGCCATGTGCTCGACGAGCAGCTCGCGTTACTCCGCGAGACCGGCACCAAGGTCGGCAGCACCCTCGATCTCGACACCACCGCACGCGAGTTGTGCGCCGTGACCGTCCCGCGTTTCGCGGACTTCGCAGCGATCCTCATCGTCGACCAGCTGTTCTCCGAGAACGAGCCGCCGAAGGACGACCGCCCGGCCGACACCGTCCTGCTCCGCCGGGTCGCGGTCGCGCTGCACGGGCCCCCGGGCGCGTGGGACAGCGCCGTCCCGGAGGGCGAGTTGATCACCCTCTCCGCCGACGACGTCACCCCCCGCCTCAACGAGCCGATGCTCGTCCCCGTCATCGAGCCGGCGCTCGCCCACGACCTCGCCCACGACCTGGGCGTTCCGGCCCTCGGCCCCTTGCTGCCCGGCCGTTCCCTGGTCGTGGTCCCGCTCACCGCGCGCGGTACGGTCCTCGGCCGGATGTGCTTCCTGCGCCAACCGAACCGGCGCCCGTTCGACGCCAAGGACGCCGCGACCGCGGGCGAGATCGTCACCCGCGGCGCCGTCCACCTCGACAACGCCCGGCTGCACCGCTTCGAGTCCCGCGCCGCCGCGACGCTGCAGCGCAGCATGATGCCGACGCGTCCGCCCAGGATCCCCGGCGTCCGTATCGCGCACCACTACATGCCGGGCGACCGCCAGGCGCAGGTCGGCGGCGACTGGTTCGACGCGATCCAACTCCCCGGCGGCCGGGTCGCGCTCATCGTCGGCGATGTGATGGGGCACGGACTGATCAGCGCGGCCGTCATGGGCCAGTTCCGTACGTCCGTCATCACCATGGCCGCCCTCGACCTGCCGCCGGCGCAGCTGCTGCGACACCTCGACAACCTGGCGCACCGGCTGGGCCCCGAGCACCTCGCCACCTGCGTCTACGCGGTCTACGACCCGATCCACCGCAATCTGACGCTCGCCAACGCCGGCCACATCCCGCCCGTCCTGGCCCGTCATGACGGGGTCAGCGAGCTGTTGCAGATCCCGAAGGGCGCGCCGATCGGCGTCGGCGGTGTGCCGTTCGAGACCGTCGAGATCCCGGTGCCGGACGGCAGCTGGCTGGTGCTGTGCACCGACGGTCTGGTCGAGGTCCGCGGCCAGGGGATAGACGCGGGGCTGGCCGCCCTGTGTGCCAACGTCATCGAGCCGCAGCAGACCCCGGAGGACGTGTGCGCGCAGATCCTCAGCCGGCTGCACTCCGAGGACCGGCGGGACGACGTCGCCCTGCTCGTCGCCCGGTTCGAGGGCATCGCCTCCGAGGACGTCGCGCAGTGGAAGCTGGGCATGGATGTCGCGGAGGTCCGCACCGCGCGGGAGCTCACCCGGCGGCAGCTCGGCATCTGGGGTCTCGAACGGCTGTCGGACGTCACGGAACTGCTGGTCAGCGAGCTGGTCACCAATGCCCTGCGGGCGGCGTCGCGTGACGTCCAGCTGCGCCTGATGAACGTCGGCAAGCTCCTGGTCGAGGTCAGCGACGACGACCACAACCTGCCGCAGTTGCGGCGGGCCGACGCGGACGACGAGGAAGGGCGCGGCCTCGCCCTCGTTTCGCACCTGTCACGCCGCTGGGGGACGAGCCGCAAGGCGGTCGGCAAGGTCGTCTGGTTCGAACTCCCGCTACCGGGTCAGGACTCCAGCTGACCCCTCGGCCCTCGCCCGGCTCTGCCGGGAGGGTCAGCAGATCCCGGGTTGCTGCTCCGGGGACGGGCTCGAGTGTTCGCCCGCGCACGGCCCGTCCAGCAAGCCTGCCTCGTCGATGCCGCCCAACAGGTATGTCTCGGCCCACAGGCCCAGCTCGTTGAGGGCCGGGCCGAGGCCCAGGCCGGCTTCGGTGAGCCGGTAGGTCACGCGCAGCGGCGGGCCCTCGTCGACCTCCCGGACGACCAGCCCGGCGTCCACCAGCTCGCTCAGCCGGTCGGAGAGCATGCGCTCGCTGATCTTGGGGAGGGATCGCCGCAGATCGGAGTAGTACGCCGCGCGCTGGGTGAGGACGGCCACGATCAGCCCGGTCCACCGTTTCCCCAGCAGTTCGAAGACGCGTGTGAGCGCGACGTCGACGCCCGTACACGCCCGCTCTCCTGTCTCCGCCCGCGCCTGCTCTCCCCGTTGCATGGGTACAGCCTACTGCCGCCCCTCTTGCTACTGCAGAAAAGTAAGCTACGGTGTTATCAATAGCTACGCACGAAAGAGCGCCACGTCTCTCCACGCGGCGCGGCGCTCACACCGTCTTCCGAAAGTGGAGGCATTTCCATGCCCACCCTGCTGCACATCGACTCCTCCGCCTTCCACGAGGGCTCCGTCTCACGGGAGGTCGGCGCGACCTTCCGCAAGGAATGGGAGGCCCAGCACCCGGACGGCACCGTGCTCTACCGCGACCTGGCGGCCGATCCGATCCCCCATCTGACCGCCGACGCCATCACCGCGTCCTTCGTCCCGGCGGCCGACCACACCCCCGAGCAGCGGGCCGCCCACGCGCTGCGCGAGACGCTCGCCGGGGAGCTGGAGCAGGCCGACGCGGTGCTGATCGGCACCCCGATGTACAACTTCACGATCCCCTCCAGCCTCAAGGCGTGGCTGGACCAGGTCATCATCATCGGCCGCACCGCCGGCGAGGGTTCCTCGGTGGCCGGCACCCCGGTCACGGTCGTGACCGCCCGCGGCGGCTCGTACGCAGCGGGGACCCCGAGGGAGAGCTTCGAGTTCGCCTCGAACTACCTGGAGAAGGTCCTCACCGGCATGCTCGGTGTCGAAGTCGACTTCATCGTGCCCGAGCTGACGCTCGCCCACGTCAAGCCGGAGATGGCGGACCTGCGGGACCTGGCCGACGCGTCCCGCGCCCGCGCCCACGAGGAAGCGGTCGCCAAGGCCAAGGCCCTGGCCGGCCGGGTCGCGGCCTGAGGCTACGCCTCCAGGTCGACTACGACGCTTTACGTCGCCTCGGTGGCCCCGCCCGATTCCGGGCGGGGCCATTCGCGTCCCTCCAGCGTCTCGATACTGCGGTTGAACCGGGCGAGAACGTTCTCGAACTGCTCGATCTCCCGGGGCGTCCAGGCCGCGAGCACCCGGCCCAGGCCTTCCAGATGAGCGGTCCGGTCCACCGCGAGGCGGTCCTTGCCCTCGCCGGTGATCCGCAGTTTCCGGGCCATTCCGCCGTCCGGATCGGCGACGCGCTCCGCCAGCCCGGCCCGCAGCAGCGCGGCCGTCTGCCGGTTGACGGTCGAGGCGTCGAGGCCGAACGCCTCCGCGAGCTGCCCGATGGACATCGCGCCGTCCGCCTCGATCCTGGTCAGCAGCAGGTAGGCGGACTTCTCCAGCCGCCCGCCCGGCGGGTCCCGGCGGGCCATCACCTGGTGCCGGGCGACAAGCATCAACTCCCGTTCGAGTCGCTCCAGCACACTGCCTCCTATGTCACCGCGTCCTGCGCGCCGCGCGTACTCCCAAGGTACGCAATGTGCACGATACACATCATGTGTATCGTGCACATCAACAACTTCACCCGGAGGCGGTACACGTGCCCGAAATATCCGATCCAGCGGCTCGCGACCGGGGCGGCTCCATCGTCGTGGTGCTCGCGTTCGCGGGCATCGTCGTGGCGGTCATGCAGACCCTCGTGGTCCCCCTGATCCCCGAACTCCCCTCACTGCTGCACGCTTCCGCCTCCGACGCCTCATGGGTGATCACGGCCACCCTGCTGGCCGGCGCGGTCGCCACCCCCGTGATGGGCCGACTCGGCGACATGTACGGCAAGCGGCGCATCCTGCTGGTCAGCCTCGGCCTGCTGATCATCGGCTCGCTGATCTGCGCTTTCTCCACCTCGCTGCTCCCGATGGTGATCGGGCGGGCCTTCCAGGGCGGTGCGATGGGCGTCATCCCGCTCGGCATCAGCATCATGCGTGACGAGCTGGCCAAGGAGCGGATGGGCTCGGCGATGGCCCTGATGAGCTCCTCGCTCGGCATCGGCGGGGCGCTCGGCATGCCGGGTGCCGCGGTGATCGCGCAGCACTTCGACTGGCACTCCCTGTTCCTGTGCTCCGCCGGGCTCGGGGTCGCCGCCGCCGCGCTCATCTTCTTCCTGGTCCCCGAGTCGCCGGTGCGCACCCCCGCGCGCTTCGACTTCCCCGGCGCCGTCGGGCTCTCGGCCGGCCTGGTCTGCCTGCTGCTGGCCGTGTCCAAGGGCGGTGACTGGGGCTGGGGCAGCGGCACCACCCTCGGACTGCTCGCCGCGTCCGTCCTGATCCTGCTCGGGTGGGGCACCTTCGAGCTGCGGACGACCGCGCCCCTGGTGGATCTGCGGACCACCGCCCGCCCCCAGGTGCTGCTCACCAACCTCGCGTCGGTCCTGGTCGGGTTCGCCCTCTTCGCGATGTCGATCGTGCTTCCGCAGCTCCTGCAGTTGCCCGAGGCGACCGGTTACGGGCTCGGCCAGTCGATGGTCGCGGCCGGGCTGTGCCTGGCCCCCGGCGGGCTGGTGATGATCGTGGTCTCGCCGCTGTCCGCGCGGCTCTCGGCCGCCCGCGGCCCGAAAACCTCGCTGATGCTGGGCGTGACGGTCGTGGCCGCCGGTTACGCCATGGGGCTGTTCCTGATGGACGCGGTCTGGGAGGTGGTCCTGATCTCGGCGGTCATCGGCACCGGCATCGCGCTCGCCTACGCGGCCATGCCCGCGCTGATCATGGGCGCCGTACCGCTGTCGGAGACAGCTGCGGCCAATGGCCTCAACACCCTGATGCGGTCCATCGGCACCTCGGTCTCCAGTGCGGTCATCGGCGTGGTGCTCGCCCACATGACGCAGCCGTTCGGGGGCGTGCCGCTGCCCACGCTGAACGCTTTCCGGGCCGCGTTCGCGATCGCGTGCGGGGCCGGCCTCGCCGCCCTGCTGATCGCGGCCTTCATTCCGGCCCGCCACACCCGGCCGCAGGTCGCGGCTTCCGGGCCGGCCGCCGTCAACGCGCCCGCCGACCAGCCCGCGTGACGGGTCCACCGCGAACGCGGAAGGGCCGCGCGACAGTCGTCGCGCGGCCCTTCGCTGTCGCGACGCAGGTCAGAGGTTGACGCCGAAGTCCTGCGCGATGCCGCGCAGCCCCGAGGCGTAACCCTGGCCGACGGCACGGAACTTCCACTCCGCGCCGTTGCGGTACAGCTCGCCGAAGACCATCGCGGTCTCGGTCGAGGCGTCCTCGGTGAGGTCGTAGCGGGCCAGTTCGTTGTTGTCCGCCTGGTTCACCACACGGATGAACGCGTTGCGGACCTGGCCGAAGCTCTGCTGACGGCTCTCGCCCTCATAGATCGAGACCGGGAACACGATCTTGTCGACCTCGGGCGGAACGGTCGCGAGGCTCACCTTGACGGCCTCATCGTCGCCCTCGCCCTCACCGGTGAGGTTGTCACCGGTGTGCTCGACCGAGCCATCCGGGCTCTTGAGGTTGTTGAAGAAGATGAAGTGCTTGTCCGAGACGACCTTGCCGGTCGTGTCGACCAGCAGCGCGCTCGCGTCCAGGTCGAAGTCCGTGCCGGTCGTCGTGCGCACGTCCCAGCCCAGGCCGACGGTGACCGCCGTCAGACCGGGGGCCTCCTTCGTCAGCGAGACATTGCCGCCCTTGGAGAGACTGACACCCATGATGGACTCCCTGCTCAATCCGGCGCGGGCCGCGCCGCTTGACGATTCCTTTGCCCAATAGCTCCAACGGAAACCACCCTGCCCCGGTTCCCGTCGGCCTGCCACCCTTGCGCGGCTGGACGGCACCGGCCGCTCCGCCACTCGGCCGACCGACGACGGGAACCCGACCGCGCGGCCGGCAACGGCTCAGCGCGGGCGGCCGACGACCTGGTCCGCGGCCCAGTGGGCCCACTCCTCCTGCATGGCGGTGAAGCGCAGCCCGTACTCCAGGGCCAGCCGGCCGTAGACGGAGGGCTGGTCGTCCCCCCAGTGCACCGCCGCCTCGAGCTCCTTCAGGGAGGCGCGGTGATCGGCCGCGCGGGTGGCCTCGTTCCCGAGGTACGCGCACGCCTCCACCGGAGTGAGGACGCCGAGGAAGAAGACCCGCAGCAACGTCTCGCTGCGGCGTACGCGTTCGGGCTCCGTCTCGGTGAGCCAGCGGCGCAGCTCGGCGAGGCCTTCGTCGGTGAGGGCGTACTCCTTGCGGCCGCGCGGTCCTTCCGCGGCCACTTCCAGCAGGCCCGTATCGGCGAGACGGCCCAGCTCGCCGTAGACCTGGCTCTGGGTCGCGGGCCAGACATTGGCGAGGGAGGTCTCGAACAGCTTCATCAGGTCGTAGCCACTGGCCGGACGTTCGACCAGGAGGCCCAGGAGTGCGTGGCGGAGGCTCATACGTTCCATCCTTACATTCCACTCTTGACACGTCAACGCTGGACGTTCTACTTTTGACACGTCGGAAATGGAACGCCGGACACCCGGACCACTGGAAGGCCTGTCATGAACTACCTGCGCGGCTTCATCCCCTGGATCGCCTTCGCCGCCGTCTCCGCGGCCGGTTGGCAGTGGGGGGCCCTCACGGGTCTCGTTCTCGGCATCTGGCTGCTGATCCAGGACCGCAAGGCCGGCGTCGCCGCCGATTCCCAGATTCTGGAGTTCAGCACCATCGCCTTCTTCGCGGTCCTGACCGTGGTCGCCTTCGCCAATCCGGACTCCGGCCTGGAGGACTACAGCGGCGCGCTGTCGCTCGGCTGGCTGGCCGTCACCGCCTGGGCGACCCTCGCCGTCCGCCGCCCCTTCACCATCGGCATCGCGAAGCGCCAGGCGCCGCCCGAGGTCTGGAACAGCCCGGTCTTCCGCCGCATCAACGTGGTGATCACCGCTGTCTGGGCCGCGGCCTTCACCGTCACCGCCGCCGTGCTGGTCCCCGTCTACCACGCGGACCTGGGCAGCGGCGTCTCGATCCCGATCCAGGTCGCCGGCTTCGTGCTCCCCGCGCTCTTCACCGCCCGCTACCCGGACCGCGTCCGCGCCCGCCTCTCCGCGCCCGGCGCGCAGGAAGGCTGATCCCGCATGTCCCAGCAGTCCGCCGCCCCGCACCTGGCGGGCAACTTCGCCCCGGTCGCGGAGGAGCTCACCGCCTACGACCTGCCGGTCACCGGATCGATCCCGCCCGAGCTGACCGGCTGGTACCTGCGCAACGGCCCCAACCCGCAGGACGCCGCCTCCCCGCACTGGTTCTTCGGCGCCGGAATGGTGCACGGCGTCCGCCTGGAGGGCGGCCGCGCCACCTCGTACCGCAACCGCTGGGTCCGCACCTCGACCTTCACCCGCGGCGCCCGGATCTACGACGACCAGGGCAATCTCGACCTGACAGCCGGCCCCGCCAACACCCACGTCGTCCGGCACGCGGGCCGCACCCTCGCCCTCGTCGAGGCCTCGTTCCCGTACGAGATCGACTGCCGTCCCGGCCATGAGCTGGAGACCGTGGGCCCGCACGATTTCGGCGGCCGGCTCGACACCCCGATGACCGCCCACCCCAAGACCTGCCCGACCACCGGGGAGCTGCACTTCTTCGGGTACGGCGGCCTCACCGCGCCGTACCTCACCTACCACCGGGCCGATGCCTCCGGCGAGCTGGTCGTCAGCCGCCCGGTGGACGTGCCGGCGCACACGATGATGCACGACTTCCACCTCACCGCCTCGCACGTGGTGTTCATGGACCTGCCCGTCGTCTTCAACATCCAGGAGGCCACCCGCCCCGGCGGCGGCATGCCGTACCAGTGGGACCCCGCGTACGGCGCCCGGCTCGGCGTGCTGCGGCGGGACGATCCCTACGGCGCCGTCCGCTGGCTGCCGATCGACCCCTGCTACGTCTTCCACGGCCTCAACGCGTACGACGAGGACGACGGCGACCGGATCGTCCTGCACGTCACGCGCTATCCGCACCACTACGCACCGGACCTGGCCCACCAGCCCGCCACCTTGTGGCGCTGGACGCTGGACCTCGTGACGGGCACCGTCGCCGAGGAGCAGATCGACGACCGGCCGTGCGAGTTCCCCCGGATCGACGACCGGCTCGCCGGTCTGCAGGCCCGGTTCGGCCACACCACCACCGCCGAGGGCCTGGGACGTGGACCGGTGGCCGGCGCCCTGCTCCGCTACGACCTGCGGACCGGCGGCGTCACCAGCCATGAGTTCGCCCCCGGCCGCACCCCCGGCGAAGCCGCCTTCGCCCCGGCCGACGATGTCGCGGGCGGCCCCGGCTGGCTGCTCACCTACGTGTACGACGCCGGCACCGACACCAGCGACCTGGTCGTCCTGGACGCCGAGCACCTCGCCGCACCGCCGGTCGCGACCATCCACCTGCCCCAGCGGGTGCCCTACGGATTCCACGGCAACTGGCTCGCCGACCAGTGAGCGGCGCGTGCCCCGGGCCCGACTCTTGTTGAAGAACTGAATCACTGCTTCACTTCTACGTATGCCCTATCGCAGGACCCCCACCATCCAGGCGCGCCTCGACGCCCAGCGTGACGCCGTGCTCCAAGGAGCGGTGGAGCTGCTCGCCGAACGCGGATACGCCGCCTGCTCGGTGGCCGCGGTCGCCGAACGGGCCGGTATCGCGGCCGGCAGCGTGTACCGCTCCTTCCCCAGCAAGGCCGAGCTCGTCGCGGAGCTGTTCCGCGTGGTCTGCGGCCGGGAGGTCGAAGCCGTGCGGGCCGCCGCCCACCGGCCCGCGGACCCGCACGACCGGGTCGCCGCCGTCGTGGAGACCTTCGCGGGGCGGGCGCTGAAGTCACCGCGCCTGGCCTACGCCCTGCTCGCCGAGCCGGTCGACGCCGCCGTCGACGCCGAGCGCCTCGTCTTCCGCCGCGCGTTCCGCGATGTGATCGCGGAACAGATCGCCACCGGCGTCGCCTCCGGACGGTTGCCGGCCCAGGACCCCAACCTCACCGCCGCCGCCCTGGTGGGAGCCGTCGGCGAAGCCCTCGTCGGGCCCCTCGCGGACGGCGGCGCACCCGACGACCTGATCCCCGCCCTGGTCTCCTTCGCCCTACGCGCTCTGGGAGGACGCAATGCCGCAGACTCATGAGGTCACCAACCAAGCACCGCCCCTGACCGGCCACGACGTCGCCGCCGACCCCGCCCTCATCGAGGGCCTGCACCGTCAGGGGGCCGGCTGGTCCGAGGACTCGCTGCACGCCCTGGGCACGCTCGCGGGCACCGAACGCGTCCAGGAACTGGGCCGGTCGGCCAACGAGAACGAACCGGTGCTGCGCACCCACGACCGGTTCGGCAACCGCATCGACGAGGTCGAGTTCCACCCCGCCTGGCACGAACTGATGGACACCGCCGTCAGCAACGGCCTGCACGCGGCGCCCTGGCGCGACCACCGCCCCGGCGCCCACGTCGCCCGTGCCGCACAGCTCTACGTGTGGGGCCAGGTCGAGCCGGGCCACATCTGCCCGATCTCCATGACGTACGCCGCCATTCCCGCCCTACGCGCCAACCCCGCGCTCGCCGCCGCGTACGAGCCGCTGCTCGCCGCCCGCGAGTACGACTACGGGCTGCGCGCCCCGGCCGGCAAGCGGGGCCTCATCGCCGGCATGTCGATGACCGAGAAGCAGGGCGGCTCCGACGTCCGCACCAACACCACCCGGGCCGTCCCGGTCGGCGGCGAGGAGGGCACCTACGCGCTGACCGGTCACAAGTGGTTCACGTCCGCGCCCATGTCGGACCTGTTCCTGACCCTCGCACAGGCCCCCGGCGGCCTCTCCTGCTTCCTGCTGCCTCGGGTCCTGCCCGATGGCACCCGCAACCGCATCCACCTGCAGCGCCTCAAGGACAAGCTCGGCAACCGTTCCAACGCCTCCGCCGAGATCGAGTACGAGGGCGCCGTCGGCTACCTCGTCGGTGAGGAGGGCCGCGGGGTCAGGACCATCATCGACATGGTCAACCTGACCCGCCTGGACTGCGTCCTGGGCGCCGCCACCGGCATGCGCGCCGGGCTGATCCGGGCCGTCCACCACACCGCGCACCGCACGGCCTTCGGCGCACCGCTCATCGACCAACCGCTGATGCGCAACGTCCTGTCGGACCTCGCCGTCGAGTCCGAGGCCGCCACCACCGTCGCGATCCGGCTGGCCGGCGCCACCGACCGCGCGGCGCGCGGTGACGCCGCCGAGGAGTCCTTCCGGCGGCTGGCGCTCGCCGTCACCAAGTACTGGGTGTGCAAACGCGGTCCCGCGCACGCCGCGGAAGCCCTCGAATGCCTCGGCGGCAACGGCTACATCGAGGAGTCGGGCATGCCCCGCCTCTACCGCGAGGCTCCGCTGATGTCGATCTGGGAAGGCTCGGGCAACGTCTCCGCGCTCGACGCGCTGCGCGCGATGGCCCGTCAGCCCGACTCCGTCGAGGCGTTCTTCGCGGAGATCGACCTGGCGGCGGGCGCCGACCGGCGCCTGGACGCGTCCGTGGCGGAGCTCAAGAAGGAGCTCGGCGACCCCGCCGACCTGGAATTCCGCACCCGCCGCATCGTGGAGTCGATGGCGCTGGTCCTGCAGGGCTCGCTGCTCGTCCAGTACGGCAGCCCGTCGGCCGACGCGTTCTGCGCCTCCCGGCTCGGCGGCGACCACGGCCGCGCCTTCGGCACCCTTCCCGCGGGCACCGACACCGCACCCCTCATCGACCGCGCCCGCCACGCCGTATGACCGTCCACGTCGAGCGAGACGGCCCCGTCACCACCGTCGTGCTGAACCGCCCCGAGGCACGCAACGCCGTGGACGGCCCCACCGCCGCCGCCCTCACCGCGGCCTTCCGGGACTTCGACGCCGACCCCGACGCGGCTGTCGCCGTCCTGTGGGGCCGCGGCGGCACCTTCTGCGCCGGGGCGGACCTCAAGGCCGTCGGCACCGACCGCGGCAACCGGGTCGCCGAGGACGGCGACGGCCCGATGGGCCCCACCCGGCTGCGGCTGTCCAAGCCCGTCATCGCCGCGATCAGCGGCCACGCCGTCGCGGGCGGCCTGGAACTCGCCCTCTGGTGCGACCTGCGGGTCGCCGAGGAGGACGCCGTCCTGGGCGTCTTCTGCCGCCGCTGGGGCGTTCCGCTGATCGACGGCGGCACCGTACGGCTGCCCCGCCTCATCGGCGAGAGCCGGGCGATGGACCTGATCCTGACCGGCCGCCCGGTCCCCGCCGCCGAAGCCCACACCATCGGCCTCGTCAACCGCCTGGTACCCCCGGGCGAAGCCCTCCGCGCCGCCCGGGAGCTTGCCGCCGACATCGCCCGCTACCCCGCTGCCTGCATGCGCGCCGACCGAGAGTCCACCCGCACCCAGGCGGGCCGCACCGAGCCCGAGGCCCTCCGCCGGGAACTCCACAACGCCACCGCCGCCCTCGCCGAAGTGGCCGAAGGCGCCCGCCGCTTCACCTCGGGCCTGGGCCGCCACGGCGACTTCACCACCATCTGACGCACCCGGAAAACGCGTCTGCCGCGCACCCCGAAGGATGCGCGGCAGACGGCTGCACGCGGTCAGACGCTGTGGTCAGTCGGCCGAGACCACGGTCGTCCAGTCCAGAGCGCCGTGCGCCCCCGTGGCGGGCGCGAAGCCGCCGCCCTTCAGTCCGGCGAAGAACTTCAGCACGCCCCGCTTGTCGGCGGCGTAGAGGTCGGCGACACCGTCACCATCGGCGTCCCCGGCGCTGAGGATCCGCGGGTAGGCCGCGGCGGTGAAGCCCCTGCCGTACGCGGTCCAGGCCGCAGGGTCGGCGAGCGTTCCGTCGGCGTTGCCCGCCGCCAGGGTGAGCAGGCCCGAGACGTCGTCGCGGAACAGGATGTCGGCGACACCGTCACCCGTCACGTCGCCGGGGGTGACGACCGTGCGGTGCTCCAGGCCGGTGGCCAGCACGGTGGGGATCATCGGTCCGAAATCCGGTTCCCACTTCAGCAGTTGGCCGTTCTCCACGCTGAGCAGATCGCCCTCCCCGCTGCCGTGGAGAAGCTGCGTGGCGGCTGTCCAACTGGTGCCGTCGTCCCGGGTCCACTTGCCCAGGCTCTGCGAGTACTGGCTGAAGTCACCCAGACCGTTGTTGCCGTAGGCCGACATGTACCCGGTGTCGCTCACCCTGAGCAGGTCCTGGTAGCCGTCCCAGTTGAAGTCCCCGTTCCGCACCACGGCCCCGGGTGCCCATGCGCCGCCGGAGTCGGCGTACGTCACCGCCTTCCTCAGGGTCCCGTCGCCCTTCCCGTACAGGACATACAACTTCCCGTCCGCGCCGACGGCCAGCAGGTCGGGATGCGCGTCGCCGTTGAGGTCGCCGAAGTGGTCCTGCTCGGCAAGGGACGAAACCATGAAGGTGTACCGCGTGTCCTGCGATACGTTCCCCGCCCGGTCCACCACCCGGACATTGATCCAGTTCGTCCCCCACTGGGTGGGAGTCAGCTTCACCGTCGCCCTGCCGTCAGCGCCGACCGGCACCGATGTGGCACCGAGGCCGCGTATGGCGCCGTCCAGCGCGTACTCGAACCGCACGGCGTCGGCCGCCGCCGGCCCCGACACCTGGAAGGCGAAGGCGCCCGTGGTGCGGACCGGCGGCGCCGGAGTCGTGGAGCCGTAAGGCGGGAAGACCTTGGACTTCACGACCGGCGAGGCGGGCGGTGTGTGGTCGGCGATGAAGTGGCACGCGGCCGACCAGTCGGAGGCCGTACCGTCCGGCGCCGCCTCGCGGACGCGCCAGGTGTAGGTCACCCCGTCGGTGAAGTCGGCGGCCGGAAGCTGCATCCGGCGCGGGCCTCCGCCGTACCCGCCGGCCTGTGTGTAGTCGTACGGCGTCGAGCCGTCGCTCGGCTCGACGAGGAACTCGGTGGTGTACCAGACCGACGAGTTGCCGTTCGACTTCGCGTCAAAGGTGACGCCGGTGTTCCCGATGTAGCCGTAGGGCGCGGTCGCCCCGCAGGCGTCACCCCCGCCCGTCGGGGGCCGGCGTGCTGGCGAGCCCGCTCGGAGCGGGCACCGGCACTGCGTCCTGGGCGGCCGCCGGTGTCGCGGCGGCCGCCGCGGCGAGCAGCGCGGCGGCCGGCACGACGGCGGCGGCGCGCCGCCATCCGCGCAGCCTTCGATGGATCACGGTCATGAATCCCCCCTCGGGATCCGGCGCGAGGCGCCGGTGTGATCGTTCGGTGATCGTCGTTGACGACACCGGCGATGAATCTACGCGGGGGGTCCGACAACGCCAACGGGGTTCTCGGGACGCGAGAGGCCCCTGAGGTGACGCGCATCATGCGAAACCGGCGGGTACCGCCCGGCGGCCGCCAACGAAACCAGGTGCTCCTCCCTGATATGCCGCACGCGGCCGCCCTCCCGGGGAGCAATCAGCCGCCGGGTTTCGGGGAACTCATCTGAGCCTGTTTCTTCTGCGCTTCGGAGACCAAGCGGTTCTCTTCCGCGGGAAAAGAGTTGAAGAGCCTGCCCAGCGCCCCCATCCGGCCCTGGAGGTCGGTTCCCCAGACGTCCGCCGCGTGCCCGACCCATGTGTCACGACCGACTAGGTCATTGACCTGCTTGATCGCGGTGCGGATGCTCGTGGCCGAGACCTCGATCCTGTTCATGTCCTGTCGGCAGAGGTTGCCGAGCTTGTCTTCGTCGGGCACGCCCATGACGCCTACCTTTCCGTTCGGATCCGTCAGTGAATTCCCACAGACGTTGTTCACGGCTGCCTCGGTTTGCCCACGCCGCAGCACACGATGCAGTGGTGGCACCCTTTCCGGCCGCCGCTCCGAGCCGTGCAAGAGCGGCGCTGCATTACGTCGTGTCGGCGCGGATGGCGAGCGCGGGCACCGACTTGCCCGACATCGTGTTGCTTCCGATGACCAGCACCCGGTTGCCGCTTTGCGTGACGAACCACGGCATGGTGCAGCGGTTGTCGAGGGCGGGGTACTGCTCTCCCACCGCGCAAGTGCCCTGGGAGGATCCCTTGGCCACTGCTGTCGCGGTCGCCCCCCGCACACGGATCACGTATGCGGCATACGTCGGGGACTGGGGGCCGTTCGTCACCATCGCGTAGAACCCGCCGCCGCGAGCGGCGGTCAGGGTGGCCGGCACCAGTCCGGAGATCGGTGTGCTGCTGCCGGGCAGGTTGCCGGAGATGCGCAGGCGATACGGTGCCTTGCCCAGCGGTAGGACAATCATGTCGCCGAACATGTCACCGGCGGCTGGCTGAACGTAGACGGTTCCCGACGAGTCGACGGTGCCGCGCCCGCCGCTTGTCCCGGGCTTGCCGTAGAGCAGGGTCACGCCGCCGCCCTTGAGCGACCAGACCCTGCCGTCGTCCACGACGATGACCGAGCCGTCCGGGCGTGCCCCGATCGGGGTCGGGGAGTCGAAGTGGTGCGAGGTCTGCGCAGGGGTAGGGGTGCCGTGCCGGTCCACCCGGATCAGACCGCCTGTAATTCCGAGCAGCAGTCCGCCGTCCGGCGTGGCCGCCATACCGGTGGCGTATTTCAGGGATGCGATCCGCGCGAAGCGGGTCACCTGGCCTTGGGGCGTCATGCGCAGGACATCGGCGGGGCTGTCGCTGCCATTCATCATGTAGACGTTGCCGGAGCTGTCCGAGGCCACGTAGCTGCCATCAGTTCCGCTGCTGACGGCCTCGCCGAGGTCGTATTCGGTGCTGAGGCCTTCGAGAGCGAAGGAGGCCACCTTGCCCGGCTCCGGGTCGGGGAGGCTGGGGCCGGCGGGGGCGGTGCCTCCCCCGGTGCAGCCATCGAGCAGCAACACGAGCGAGGCGACCAGAAGGGGAACGGTGAAGGTGCGCGTTCGTGCCTTACCTGCCATCGGGTGATACCTCGCCGGTGTCGAAGCCGCTTTTGAAGTCGTTCAGATAGTCAGCCCGGCCCTGCGTGTTCGACCACCAACCTTGGAAGTCCGGGTCGTCGACAGCATGTGGAGCGAGGGTTCCGGTCTGCGCGTTGTACCAGGGCCGATTTGTCGGGGGCGGTATCTGGCCCGAGCGGATCAGTCCCTGGACGATCGACGCGGAGAAGGATCTGTACTCCTGTTTGGCCTCAGCCTCGTTGACCTTCTCCTGCTTGCCGGCGTTGTCCACGGAGAAAGGATCGGTCTGCGGGGCAGTGACCGTCCTGCCCAGAGTGACCAGGTTCTGCGAGTACTTGAGACCTTTCGCGGCGGCTTCCATGCCTTTCGAGAGTGTCTCTCCTGCCGCCGCCGTGGGAGCGGGGATGTAGCCGAAGAGGCTTCCGGCGGTGGTGAGCAAGTACGTGTTGAACTTGTGCTTCTCGTCGAGCTGCTGCGCCTGGGTGTATTTGTTTCCGACCTTCGCCTTCGTGAACAGTCCCGCCAAGTTCCCCATGTTGGTGAGCTGATCGGTGGCGTCCTTACTGCCCGCCGCCTCCGAAACCTGCTCGTGCAGTGTGACGTCGAACATGGCTGCGGCGCCCGGGTTGTCCTTGGCGAACAGTTGCATGGCCTTGGTCAGATCGGTCGCGTTGGAGACCAGGACGTGGTCGCGTAGGTCGTAGCCGTGCGTACCGTCGGTCGCCGTCAGGCTGGTCGCGCCGAGATCCTTGGCCCAGGTAGCGGTGATGGCGGCCAGCGCGACCGCGGTGCCCTGGGGGTAGGTCTGGTACTGCTCCTTCTTGTCGGAGTCGTCGCGCCCAGCGAAGATGCCCTGCTCTTTGGCCGCGGCGGTCAGGATGTTGTCGGCCGCGATGCCTGACTGGTCCTGGTTGGCGGCGCTCCGGTCGGTGGCCGCGAGGGTCAGGACGCGGCGGATCGGATCGGACTCGTCGTGCGGTCCGTGGGCGCCCGGCGTCTGCCACTGGTAGTCGACCAACTGCTCGGCGTGCCGCAGGCCGGCGCCGTCGGGCTGGGTGAGGAGGGCGCGCGAAGCCTGGGCGTTCTCGCCGACGCGGTTCATCAGCGCCACCGACGGGTCGTTGGCCTCGATCGCCGCCACAAGGGCGGGACCGCCGTCCGGGTCGGTGTACCGGGGGTCCAGGCCGAGGGACTGGTACCAGTTGTTGATCCCCGGAGACGTGTAGAAGCCGTAGTAGCCGGCACTTCCGGTCCGGGGCATGTAGTCGGGCCGCATGCTGGTCCGCCCGGACAACTGCTTGGCGCGCCAGTCGAGCATCGCGCCGCCGACGTCGGAGAGCACCTTGGGGTTCCAGGTGTCACCGCTGGGGCCGTACTTGAAGAGCATGCCGACGGACCACATGTCGCCGCCGGGTGGGCTGGTCAGGGCGGCGAGGTAGTCGGGGGCCGGGTGGGGGTACTTTCCCTGCACCGCGAGATCGCTCATGACCTTGGTGGCCTGCCCGAACTGGGCCAGGAGCTTTTCGGAGTCCTTATTGAGGACGACCCCGTCGTGAGTCCCGTCCTGCGCGTGGAGGGCGGTGGCGGCCCTGACGGTGTCGTTGACGCCACCGTGGATCAGGAGCGAGGTCATATAAGCCGGATCGTCCTGGTGATCGGCCCATCGACTGGGCGATCTCCGTGATCGTCGCCCGTGACGCGGGGTCCTTCGGGTTGTCCAGCGCCTTCTTGAGAGCGGCCGCCTCCTCCTGTGCTTCCTGGGCCGTGTTGATGTCCTTCGTGTCCCAGGGGACGTTGACCATGTCGCCCTTCACCCCGCAGAACGAGATGTTGCCCTGCCGGAGCAGGTTCGCGGCCAGGTCCGCGCGCAGGGACATGTCCTTCGCGTTCTTGCGGACCTCGGCGGCCTGCTGGGCGAGCTGCACGAGATTCAACGTGCCGTCCCACCGGGAGAAGTTCGCACGTATGGCTGTCCCTTCCCGGTCGAGAGCGTCGGCGAGGTCCTTCAGCCGATTTGCCAACAACCGCACCCGATGCGGATCCACTCCAGCGAACTCACTCATAAAGCCGTCCCCGTACCAACGAAATGTCCGTCCTGTTCATGTGGTGATTGCTGAGTGGCAGCACGAGAGCGCAGCAGTTGACGATTCACAGCCGGCTTGTGCGGCAGTCGGCCGAGACCCGAAGGCCAGAAACGCGCTCGCCCTCACCGTCCGTGTTGCGGCCGGCACTGCTTCGCGCCTCGATCCGAGAGCACGTTCGTGGTCTGCCACACACCCTGCTTGTTCATGGTGGGCTGTGTGTTGTAGAGCACATGGCTGCCGGCCCCTTTTTCGATCGCCGGTCCGGCGGCGCTCGAAGACCTTCTTCGCGGAGGACGGGAAGGTGACCGTCGGCCGCCCCGACACGGTCGCCGTCGGGGACGGGGTCACGGACGGCGCGCTTGTCGACACTCCGGCGATCTTGCCCGGACCCTTGGAGTCGCTACCGCCGCAGGACGCCGGCACCCATACGACGGACGTCGCGACGCCGCCGGCGGGCGCGCGGGGGACGCGCATGATCAACAGGCTTCCCGTTCGTTTGGCGGACGCCGCCAAACCAGACTCATCGACGCCTCCGCCATGCGCCCCGCCCGCGGACCCCGTTCTCAGATGACCATGACACTACCCAAGGGACGCACGGGGCACGAGGGGGCCTTGGTGGCAATGGACCGCTGCCGTCCGCCATCTGTGTTCCGCACCGCTCCAACGAAGAACGGCCCCTCCGGAGCGACTTTCGTCACTGCAAAGGGGCCGTTCACCGGTACTGCTCTGTGCGCGAGGGGGGATTTGAACCCCCACGTCCCGAAGGACACTGGCACCTGAAGCCAGCGCGTCTGCCGTTCCGCCACTCGCGCAATAAGTGGCGCCGATCGATGCTCCTTCACCTTCCGGACCTTGGTCCGGGCAGTGCGGGAGCGCCTTCCGACTCGAGAAGATTAGCACGGCGCCCGGGGTGGAATCACACCCGTTTCCGCCCGCCCCGGGGGCCATCGCCAGGGCGGGTGCGGCGCGGGCCCGGGGCCCGGCGCCCGGACGCGGCCCGGGCCCGTCCGCGCTGTGTACCCCGGCCCCCACCGGGCAGGGTTCACCCGACAGCACCGCGCTGTACGGCCGCGCCCCCGGTTGCGGGACACTGGACAGGAGCCGCATCTACCATCCGAGTGGACCGTGTGAGGGTTGACACTGTCCCGTCCTCCGGGATCGGGGAACCAGCCGTTTTCCCGGCGCGTGGATACGATCAGTAAGCAGTATCGGAAGAGCCCGAGGAGGGAGGTGCCCCATGGGAGTAATGAAGCGCTTCGAGCAGCGTCTCGAGGGCTTTGTGAACGGCACCTTCGCCAAGGTGTTCAAGAGCGAGGTCCAGCCGGTCGAGATCGCGGGCGCGCTCCAGCGTGAGTGCGACAACAACGCCACGATCTGGAACCGCGACCGCACTGTGGTGCCCAACGACTTCATCGTCGAGCTGAGCACGCCCGACTTCGAACGGCTCAGTCCCTACTCCGTGCAGCTCGGCGAGGAACTGGCCGGCATGGTGAAGGACTACGCCAAGCAGCAGCGCTACACCTTCATGGGCGGCATCAAGGTCCACCTGGAGAAGGCCGATGACCTCGACACCGGCCTGTACCGGGTGCGCAGCCGCACGCTCGCCTCCAGCGAGTCCCAGCAGCCGCAACCCCACCAGCAGGCTCCCCAGCAGCAGCAGCCCGCCAAGCAGCAGTACGAGCCGCCGCGCGCCGCGGCGCCGTACCGACCCTCGGGACCGCCTCCGATGCCGGCGGGACTGCCCCCGGGCGGTCGGACCGGCGGACCGGCGCCCGTGACGCGACTGCCCGGCGCGGGATCGCCCTCCGGCGGTCCTGCCGGCGGCGCGGTGCGGCGCTGGATCGAGATCAACGGCAACCGGCACCAGATTTCCCGGCCGACGCTCGTTCTCGGCCGGAGTACCGAGGCGGATGTCAGGGTCGACGACCCCGGCGTCTCGCGCCGGCACTGCGAAATCAGGGTCGGATCGCCTTCCGTGGTCCAGGACCTCGGATCAACAAACGGCATTGTGGTGGACGGGCAGCACACCCAGCGCGCTACGCTCCGCGACGGCTCTCGCATCGTCGTCGGGAGCACCACCATCGTGTACCGGCAAGCCGAAGGGTGAAGCGGGGGCAATGTCAGAGCTGACCCTGACGGTCATGCGGTTGGGTTTCCTCGCCGTACTGTGGCTGTTCGTCATCGTCGCGGTACAGGTCATCAGAAGTGACCTGTTCGGGACCCGTGTGACCCAGCGCGCGGCACGGCGCGGGGCTGATCAGTCCCGCCCGCCGCAGCAGCGCCAACAACAGGCGCAGAACCAGCGGCAACAGCCGCAGAACAACCGACAGCGCCGAGGCGCCCCGACCAAGCTGGTCGTCGCCGAGGGCTCGCTGACGGGCACCACGGTCGCGTTGCAGGGCCAGACCATCACGCTCGGCCGGGCGCACGACTCAACAATCGTGCTCGACGACGACTACGCGTCCAGTCGGCATGCCAGGATCTACCCGGACCGGGACGGTCAGTGGATCGTCGAGGACCTCGGATCCACCAACGGCACCTATCTGGACCGGAATCGGCTGACCACGCCGACCCCGGTGCCGATCGGCGCGCCGATCCGCATCGGGAAGACCGTCATCGAGCTGCGGAAGTAGTCGCATCAATGGGCAAGCCCAGGGAGCACAGCCAGCGAGCGAGAGGGTGGGCAGCGTGCGGATGTACCCGGAGCCGACGGGCGAGGTGCGCATGACTCTGAGCCTGCGTTTCGCCGCCGGTTCGCACAAGGGCATGATCCGGGAGGGCAACGAGGACTCCGGCTACGCCGGTCCGCGCCTGCTCGCGATCGCCGACGGCATGGGCGGCCAGGCGGCCGGTGAGGTCGCCTCGTCCGAGGTGATCTCCACCATCGTCACGCTCGACGACGACATTCCCGGTTCCGACATCCTGACCTCGCTGGGCACCGCCGTCCGGCGCGCCAACGACCAGCTGCGCGTGATGGTCGAGGAGGACCCGCAGCTCGAGGGCATGGGCACCACGCTCACCGCCCTGCTGTGGACCGGGCAGCGGCTGGGCCTCGTCCATGTGGGCGACTCCCGCGCGTACCTGCTCCGCGACGGTCTGCTCACGCAGATCACGCAGGACCACACCTGGGTGCAGCGGCTCGTCGACGAGGGCCGGATCACCGAGGAGGAGGCCACCACCCACCCGCAACGCTCCTTGTTGATGCGCGCGTTGGGCAGTGGCGAGCACGTGGAGCCCGACCTGTCGATCCGCGAGGTGCGGGTCGGCGACCGGTATCTGATCTGCTCCGACGGGCTGTCGGGCGTCGTCAGCCACCAGACCCTCGAGGACACCCTCGCGGGGTACCAGGCACCCAACGAAACCGTGCAGGAGCTGATCCAGCTCGCGCTGCGCGGTGGCGGTCCCGACAACATCACCTGCATCGTCGCCGACGTCCTGGACGTGGACGACAGCGACACGCTGGCGGGACAGCTGAACGACACCCCCGTCGTGGTGGGCGCCGTCGCGGACAGCCAGCTGCCGATCTCCGATCCGCGGCATCTGCAGACCCCGGCCGGGCGCGCGTCGGAGCTCGGCCGCAACCCCCAGTCCCAGCAGCAGACGCAGCAGGCGGGCCCGGCGGGCTCCTTCGGCCCGCCCGGCAGCGGCGATCTGACGAACGCCGGACCGGCGCCGCTGGGCTCCTTCGGAGCGTTCGACGACGCGGACCTGGACAAGCCGGTCAAGAAGCGCAAGTGGCTCAAGCGCTCGGTGATCCTGGTCGTCGTCCTCGGCGTCATCGGCGGCGGCCTGTACGCCGGATACCGCTGGACCCAGACCCAGTACTACGTCGGTGCCAAGGACCAGCACGTCGCCGTCTACCAGGGCATCGACCAGAAGCTCGCGTGGATCAACCTGTCGAAGGTCAAGCAGGACCGCCCCGAGATCGAACTCAAGTACCTGCCGGCCTACCAGCGCGACCAGGTCGAGGCCACGATCGCGATGAGCGGTCTCGGCCAGGCCACCGACAAGGCCGACGACCTGGCCAAGCAGGCCGACGTCTGCAAGAAGGTCGAGACGAACAAGACCGCCGCGGCGAAGGCCAAGGCCGCCGCGAAGGCGGCCCAGGACAAGTTGAACAAGCCGGCGGGCACCGTCCCGACCCCTGGCCCCACCCTCTCGCCCGACGAACAGAAGCTGGCCCCGCAGTGCGGCACCCAGCAGTAGTACGAGGAGGGGGCAGCTCTTCATGAGTGCCAGCAACACCAGCACCATCTCTTCCGTCGGCGCTCCCAGCCGGCGCAACACCGAGCTCGCGCTGCTCGTCTTCGCGGTCCTCATCCCGGTCTTCGCGTACGCCAACGTCGGGCTGGCCAAGGACGGCTCGCTCCCCGCCGGCCTGCTCGCCTACGGCCTCGGCCTCGGCCTGCTCGCGGGCATCGCGCACATCATCGTGCGGAAGTTCGCGCCGTACGCCGACCCGCTGATGCTGCCGATCGCGACGCTGCTCAACGGCATCGGGCTGGTCCTCATCTGGCGGCTCGACCTGGAGCCGTCGATCACCACGGCGAGCCTCGGCGGCGCCATGGCCCCCAAGCAGCTCATGTGGTCCGCGGTGGGCGTCGCGCTCTTCGTCGGAGTCCTGGTCGTCCTCAAGGACCACCGGATCCTGCAGCGCTACACGTACATCTCCATGGTGGCGGCGCTGATCCTGCTGATCGCCCCGATCTTCTTCCCCGCCCGCTTCGGCGCCCGCATCTGGATCACCCTGCCCGGCATCGGATCGCTCCAGCCGGCCGAGTTCGCGAAGATCATCATCACGGTGTTCTTCGCCGGGTACCTGATGGTGAAGCGCGACGCGCTCGCGCTCGCCAGCCGCCGGTTCATGGGCCTGTACCTGCCCCGCGGGCGCGACCTGGGGCCGATCCTGGTGCTGTGGGCGCTGAGCCTGCTCATCCTGGTCTTCGAGACCGACCTGGGCACCTCGCTGCTCTTCTTCGGCCTCTTCGTGATCATGCTGTACGTCGCCACCGAGCGCACCAGCTGGATCGTCTTCGGCCTGCTGCTCAGCGCGGGCGGGGCCGTCGCCGTCGCCACCTTCGAGCACCACGTCCAGACCCGCGTCCAGGACTGGCTGCACCCCCTCGACCTCGCCCCCAACGGGGGCGTCACCGAGACCGCGCAGGCCATGTACTCCTTCGGCTCCGGCGGGATGTTCGGCTCCGGCCTCGGCCAGGGCTACTCCCGCCTCATCGGCGGCATCGCCCCCAAGAGCGACTACATCCTCGCCACCATCGGCGAGGAGCTCGGCCTGGCCGGTGTGATGGCGATCGTCATGCTCTACGGCCTGCTGATCGAACGCGGCCTGCGCACCGCCCTCGCCGCCCGCGACCCGTTCGGCAAGCTGCTCGCCGTCGGTCTGGCGGGAGCCTTCGCGCTGCAGGTCTTCGTGGTCGCCGGCGGTGTCACCGGCCTCATCCCGCTCACCGGCATGACGCTGCCGTTCCTCGCGCAGGGCGGTTCGTCCGTCATCGCGAACTGGGCGCTCGTCGCCATCCTGCTGCGCATCAGCGACACCGCGCGACGCCCGGCACCCAGCCCCGCCCCGTCAACCGATGCCGAACCGACCCAGGTGGTGCGCACCCAGTGAACAAACCCCTGCGACGGGTCGCGGTCTTCTGCGGCCTGCTCGTCCTCGCCCTGCTGATCCGCGTCAACTACGTGCAGTTCGTCCAGGGGGACACCCTGGCGAACGACAAGCACAACCGGCGGGTGAGCATCAACCAGTTCGCCCAGCCGCGGGGCGACATCATCGTCGACGGCAAGTCCCTCACCGGCAGCGTCGAGACGCCCGGCAGCGACTTCAAGTACAAGGCGACCTTCAAGGACGGCCCCATGTGGGCCCCCGTCACCGGCTACGCCTCGCAGGCGTACCAGACGACGTTCCTCGAAGGCGTCTACGACAAGTTCCTCACCGGCAACGACGACCGGCTCTTCTTCAACCGCACCATCGACATGCTGACCGGCAAGGAGAAGCAGGGCGGCACGGTCATCACGACCCTGAACGCCAAGGCCCAGCTGGCCGCGTTCACCGGCCTCGGCAAAAAGAAGGGCGCGGTCGCCGCGCTCGACCCCCGTACCGGCGCGATCCTGGCCCTGGCCAGCACGCCCTCGTACGACCCGTCGTCCTTCGCCGGCTCCTCGACGAAGACGGACCAGAAGAACTGGCTCGCCCTCCAGAAGGCCAACAACCCCGACGAGCCGATGCTCAACCGGGCGCTGCGCCAGGTCTACCCGCCCGGCTCGACCTTCAAGGTCGTCACCGCCGCCGCGGCGCTGGAGACCGGCAAGTACACCGACATCGACGCGCCGACCGACTCGCCGCTTCCCTGGAAGCTGCCGCTGAGCTCGAAGTTCCTGGAGAACGAGGGCGACCTGCCCTGCAAGAACGCCTCGCTGCGGGTGGCCCTCAAGGTGTCGTGCAACACCGTCTTCGGTCACATAGGGGACGATCTCGGCAAGGACAAGATGCGCGCGCAAGCCGAGAAGTTCGGCTTCAACCAGGAGATCATGACGCCGGTCCGCGCCGACGCGAGCGTCTACTCCAAGGACATGGACAGGCCGTCCAACGCGCTCTCCGCGATCGGCCAGTACAACACCGCCGCCACCCCGCTGCAGATGGCCATGGTGGCCGCCGCCATCGCCAATGACGGCAAGCTCATGCAGCCATACATGGTGGACAAGCTGCAGGCGCCGAACCTGAACGTGATCGAGCAGACGAAGCCCGAGCCGTTCTCGCAGCCGCTGAGTCCGACCAACGCCCAGAAGCTCCAGCAGATGATGGAGACCGTGGTCAAGGAAGGCACCGGCACCAACGCGCAGATCGACGGCGTCACGGTCGGCGGCAAGACCGGCACCGCACAGAACGGTGTCGCCAACAGCAAGAACCCTTACGCCTGGTTCATCTCCTACGCCAAGACCGCCGACGGCTCCCCGGTCGCCGTCGCCGTCGTCGTGGAGGACTCCGACGCCTCCCGAGGCGACATCTCCGGTGGCGGCCTGGCCGCGCCGATCGCCAAGAAGGTCATGGAGGCCGTTCTGAACAAGTGACGTGGGACGCGTGACACACGTCACTCCCCGGGCAGTTTCCACCCCATAACCACCCCATCGCCGTACCAGGCGATACCGGTCGGATATCGGGACCCGGTCACGTCCCGGATCCATCGAGCGTGCCGGGTACCGTATGCCCGAGCATCCACAGGGCACGGTTAAGGGAAGGGCAAGAGCTATGGAAGAGCCGCGTCGCCTCGGCGGCCGGTACGAGCTGGGTTCGGTGCTCGGCCGCGGTGGCATGGCCGAGGTGTACCTCGCCCACGACACCCGGCTCGGCCGCTCCGTCGCTGTGAAGACGCTCCGGGTAGATCTTGCCCGCGATCCGTCCTTCCAGGCCCGGTTCCGCCGTGAGGCCCAGTCCGCCGCCTCCCTGAACCACCCGTCGATCGTCGCCGTGTACGACACCGGCGAGGACTACGTCGACGGTATCTCCATCCCGTACATCGTCATGGAGTACGTCGACGGCTCCACCCTCCGCGAACTGCTGCACTCCGGGCGCAAGCTACTGCCCGAGCGCTCGCTGGAGATGACCGTCGGCATCCTGCAGGCCCTGGAGTACTCGCACCGCGCCGGCATCGTGCACCGCGACATCAAGCCCGCGAACGTGATGCTCACGCGCAACGGCCAGGTCAAGGTCATGGACTTCGGCATCGCCCGCGCCATGGGCGATTCCGGCATGACGATGACGCAGACCTCCGCCGTCATCGGCACGGCCCAGTACCTCTCCCCCGAGCAGGCCAAGGGCGAGCAGGTCGACGCCCGCTCCGACCTCTACTCGGCCGGCTGCCTGCTCTACGAGCTGCTGACCGTGCGGCCGCCGTTCGTCGGCGACTCCCCGGTGGCGGTGGCGTACCAGCACGTGCGCGAGGACCCGCAGCCCCCGTCGAACTTCGACCCCGAGATCACGCCCGAGATGGACGCCATCGTCCTCAAGGCGCTGACCAAGGAGCCGGACTACCGCTACCAGTCCGCCGACGAGATGCGCGCGGACATCGAGTCGTACCTCGACGGCCAGCCCATCGCGGCGACCGCCGCCATGGGATCCGTCGGCTACGGCGGGTACGGCGGCGGCTACGGGGACAACGCGGCGACCACGGCGCTGCCCGCGCAGAACCCCGCGACCTCCATGCTTCCCCCGGTCCGCGACGACGACGGCGGCTACGGCTACGACGACCGCCCCGACCGCCGCCGGCAGAAGAAGAACCACACCTCGACGGTGCTGCTGGTACTGGCCGGCATCCTCGTCCTGGTCGGCGCGATCTTCCTCGGCAAGGCGGTGTTCAAGGGCAACAACGCGCCGGACACCCTCACGGCCCCGAACCTCGTCGGGAAGTCCCTCGCCGACGCCCAGAGCTCGGCCACCAATGCCGATCCGACCATCAAGGTCGTCAAGGGCGAGACCAAGTTCTGCGAGGCCCAGCCCGCGAACACGGTCTGCGACCAGCTGCCGAAGGCCGGCGACTCGCTCGCGACCGACAAGACGATCACGGTCTCCATCTCCAAGGGCGTGGCCCCGACCGCCGTCCCGGACGTCGTCAACGACAAGTTCGAGGACGCCAAGAAGTCCCTGGAGGACAAGGGATTCCAGGTCAAGCAGGAGACCGAGACGTCGAACACCAAGGACGACGGCACGGTCCTCAAGCAGGACCCCGCGGGCGGCACCCTCAAGCCGAAGGACACGGTGATCACACTGACCGTGGCCAAGAAGCCCGAAAAGATCGAAGTGCCTAATTTGAAGGGTCTGCAGTTCGAGGCCGCAAAGCAGAAACTGAACGATCTGGGTTTCACGAACGTCACCAAGAAGGATCAGCCTTCCACCGATCCGGCGAACAACGTCATCGATCAGAACCCGGCGGCTTTCAGCCAGCAGAGCAAGGACACACAGATCAACCTGACCGTGTCGACGGGTCAGCCGCCGGCGCCGGCGCAGACGCCTGTACCCAACGTCATGTTCAAGACGGTCAAGCAGGCCAGGGAGTTGTTGCAGCAACAAGGCTTCAACAACATCCAGTTCGCCCCGGGCAGCTCGCAGGACGACAAGGCCCGCATCACAGGCCAGGATCCGCAGCCGCAGACCGGCGTTGACCCCGCCAGCCAAGTGATCACCCTCACCACCTTCGGTGGCAACGGCAACAACAACTTCGGCTGATACGGACCGCCCTCCACCAGGAGCGGCAGCACGACGAAAGGGGCCACGGACGTCGCGTCCGTGGCCCGGGGGATATTCAGCCCAGTTCGGCCGGCGGCGTGCGGTTCGGGTCGACCTTTTCGGTGCGGGTGAGTTCTGCCCAGACGACGTAGCGGTAGCGCGAGGTGTAGACGGGGGTGCAGGTCGTGAGGGTGATGTAGCGGCCCGGCTTCTTCTTGCCGGATTCCTTCGGGACCTGGTCGATGACGTCGACGTTGTACTTCGAGGTCTCGTCGAGGACCGAGTAGACCTTGTAGACGTACCAGGTGTCCTTGTCCTCGAAGACGACCGGATCGCCGTTCTTGAGCTTGTCTATGTTGTGGAACTTGGCGCCGTGGCCGTCGCGGTGGGCGGCCAGCGTGAAGTTGCCCTGCTTGTCCCACGGCATGGCGGACTTGACGGGCTGGTCGTAATAACCGGCGACGCCCTCGTTGAGGGTGTCGGTGTCGGTGCCCTTCTTGACCAGGACCTCGAAGTTCCTGCCCATCGCGGGGACGTGCAGGAAGCCGATGCCGTCCTTGGTGTCGAGGCCGCGGGGACCGGTGGCGGCCCAGCCCTTGCGGACCTTCTCGCTGTCCTTCTTCGCGTGGCGATCGGCTATCACGTTCGTCCACCACAGCGAGTAGACGACGAACAGGGCGAGCACCAGCCCCGCGGTGATCAGCAGTTCACCGATCACACTGATGATGGCCGCGACCGGGCTCCGCCCGCCGCGATTGGTCGTCGTCACCGCTGTTCCGTTCTGTGGCAGTCCGTTGTCCGGCCCGGGGCCGGTCAGTCGGGCAGCGCCGCGGGCTTGCCCTGGCTGCGCGGCCGTTCCTCGACCATCTTGCCCCAGACGATCATCCGGTACGTGCTGGTGAACTCCGGGGTGCACGTCGTGAGGGTGATGTAGCGGCCCGGCTTGGTGAATCCGGAGCCCGGCGGGACCGGTTGGATCACCTTGACGTTCGAGGGGGAGGTGCTCGGGAGCACGCTCGTCATCTCGTACGTGTAGTACGTGCTCTCGGTCTCGACCACGATCTTGTCGCCCGGCACCAGCTTGTTGATGTAGCGGAACGGTTCTCCGTGGGTGTTGCGGTGGGCCGCGAGCGCGAAGTTGCCCTGCTTGTCCCACGGCATCGCCGTCTTCATCGCACCGGTGTAGTGGCCGATCATGCCCTTGTCCAGGACGCTGTGCTTGGAGACGCCCTCGGCGATCGGGGCCTTCACGTCCAGCTTCGGGATGTACATGATCGCGAAGCCCTGCCCGGGGGAGAACGCGCCGGCCGCCCGGTCGTCGACGTTCTTCTGGTCGCTCTTGTCCTTGTCCCACTGGTTCTGCAGGGCATGGGTCGCGCCGCTGGCCTGCTGATGGGCACGGATGTTGGTCCACCAGAGCTGGTACGTGACGAAGAGGAGCATCAGGACGCCGACCGATATGAAGACCTCGCCGATCACCCGGCTGAGGATCACCGCCGGGCTGTCCTTGGCCGCCCGCTCCGCCCGTCTGGCCTCCAGACGGGTCATGGGCACGGCCGGGGCCACCGGGACCCCTGGGGCCGCCTGGGCGGCTCCGGGGCCCGTCGGGGCCCCAGGGCCGGTCCGGCCCCGGGCGCGGTGCCCAGCGCCCTGCTTGGCCGCTCTACGGCGCTCGGCACGGCCACCGGGCGCCGGAGCGGCCGCCTCCGTGACGGCGGGCTCCTCCGCGACGTGTTCCCCGGTCCCGACGGACTCGTCCGGCGTCCGGTCCAGGCGCACGGCCGGGAACTGCGCGGTCTCGCCGGGTACGCCCCTGCGCCGGACCCTGGGGGGCGGCACGGGCGCGGGTTCGGGTGCGGGTTCGCGTGCGGGTTCGGGCGGCGCGGTGGTCCCGGCGTCGTAGCCGCCCCGGTAGCTCGCCTCGTACGTGCCGGCGTATCCCGCGTCGTACGCGGGCGCCGTCGACGGCTGGAACTGCGGCTCGTACGGCGGCGCGAACCCCGGCCGCGGCGCGGCCGCCGACTGCTCGGGCGCCCCGGGCGCCCCGTGCTCCGACTGCGGCATGTCGTGCGGGCGGAACCAGGGGGAGCCGATGACCTCCTCGCCCGGGTCCGACGTGGCCTCGGCGGCCTCAGGCGGCGCCTCCCGCCCGGACGGCGCCTGCGGCCCCGACGGTGCCGACGGCGGTGGCGGCACCGGAGTCCGGCCCGGAAGGGGGTCGCTGAGCGGGTCCGCGAGCTGTCCGACCGCCACCGCGAACTGGCCCGTGTCCTCGTAGGACGGGGGCTCGTCCGGGCGGAGCCCGGTCACGCCCCGGCCCTGCCGACCACGGGCGCCAGCCCCGTCGAACGGCCGGGGGCGCCTTCGTCCCCGCACGCCACCAGCCAGTTGGCGAGCATCAGATGACCCCATTCGGTGAGCACCGACTCGGGGTGGAACTGCACGCCCTCGACAGCCGCGTCACGGTGCCGCAGCCCCATGACGATGCCGCTGTCCGTCCAGGCCGTGACCTCGAACTCCGGCGGTACGGTGTCCCGTTCCACCGCCAGCGAGTGGTACCTGGTCGCCGTGAAGGGCGTCGGCAGGCCGGCGAACACACCGGTACCGGTGTGCGTCACGAGCGAGGTCTTGCCGTGCAGCAGCTCGGGCGCCCGGCCGACCACGCCTCCGTAGGCGACGGCCATGGACTGCAGCCCGAGGCAGACGCCGAAGACCGGCACCCCGGTCTCCGCGCAGTGCCGGACCATGTCGATACAGACCCCGGCCTGCTCCGGCGCGCCGGGACCGGGGGAGAGCAGCACCCCGTCGAAGCCGTCCTGCGCGTGCGCGAGCTCGACCTCGTCGTTGCGGAGCACCTCGCACTCGGCACCGAGTTGGTAGAGGTACTGGACCAGGTTGAAGACGAAGCTGTCGTAGTTGTCCACCACGAGGATGCGAGCGGTCATCGGACGGCGGCCATCCCGTTCGTCGCGTTCATGCCGTTGTCCACTGTCACGTCGTTGAACGGCAGCAGCGGCTCGGCCCACGGGAAGACGTACTGGAAGAGGACGTAGACGACGGCCAGTGCGAGCACGAGCGAGATCAGCGCTCTGAGCCACACGTTGCCCGGCAGATGCCGCCAGATCCAGCCGTACATGCGCTGCCTTCCTTCCCGGTTCTCCGGAACAGAGTAAGGGGAGATCGACGGGACCGTCGGCCTACCCGGGCAAACCCTCCGGCTACCCGGACAAACCCTCCGGCTCGCCCTGCTCGGCGGGGCTCACCGTCTCCAGGTGCGCCCAGGCGATGAGGCGGTGGCTGTGGCCCCACTCCGGATCGCAGGTCGTCAGCGTCAGGTAGCGACCCGCCGTCGTCCAACCGGACTCCTTCGGCACCGGGTCGATGACGCCGGTGTCGGTGGGAACGGTACGGAAGGGGGCGCGGTCCAGCACGTACGTGAACCAGGACGCGCCGTCGAAGAGGTAGACGCGGTCGCCCTTGCGCAGCTTCGGGAAGTCCTTGAAGGGATCACCGTAGGTGCGCCGGTGGCCGGCCACCGCGAAGTTGCCGGTCGCCCCGAGCCGGGCGGTGCCCGGGTAGTGCCCGAGCCCCTTCTTCAGCACGCCGGTGCCGGTGCCCTGCAGCACCGGCTTGTGCCAGCCGGAGCCGAGCCGCGGGATGTACATGACGGCGAACGACGTGCCGTCCTTGTACGGGGCGGGCGCGGGGGGAGCGGTGGCCGGGGTACCGCCCGGCGCGGACGCGGTCGGGGCGGGGGACGGGCCGGCGGGGGCGAGCGATCCGGTGGCCCAGGTGTTCTGCAGCCGGTCGATCTCGCCGTTCATCGCGCTGTCGGCGCGCACCCCGGTCCAGAACAGGAGGTAGACGACAAAGAGCACGATCAGCGCGCCGGCCGTGACACAGACTTCGCTCAGCGTCCGCACGACCAGCCGGATCGTCATCGGCGCCCCTCGCCCCTCGCCCCGCAACCGGTAACGCGGGCCGGTCCCGCGGACGGTCAGGGACCGGTCAGGAGACGGGCTTCGCGTAGTGGAGATCCACTGTGCCGGAGTAGCCGGGAAGAGTCACCCGGTTGTCCGCGTCCACTTTCCAGCCGAGCCCGTAGGCGTTGACGTACTGGAGGTAGTTCTGGATGGTCGCGTTCCGGTCGATGGCCGCACGCAGCTTCTTCTGGTCACCCACAGCGGTGATTCTGTACGGCGGGGAGTAGACCCGGCCCTGCAGGATCAGGGTGTTGCCGACGCAGCGGACGGCGCTGGTGGAGATCAGCCGCTGGTCCATGACCCGGATGCCCACCGCCCCGCCCTCCCACAGCGCGTTGACCACGGCCTGCAGGTCCTGCTGGTGGATGACCAGGTCATTGGGTTGCGGGTCGGGCACGCCGGGGACGAGCGGGGTGGCGTTCGGCGGGGCGTCGTTGAGGGTGACATTGAGCGCCGGGCCGGTCAGCGCCTTCGTACCGGCTTCTTCCTCGAGCTGGTCGAGCTGCTTGCGGGTCGCGTCGCCGGCGCCGGCGCCGCGGCGGGTGAGGGAGTCGACGTCGCTCCGGACGCCGGTGAGCTGGTTCTCCAGCTCCTGGTTCCGCCCGCTCTGCTTGCGCACGTTGTCCGAGAGCTTGGGCAGCGGGTCGTCGCTGCGGATGTTGACGCCCTTGGCCGTGTCGAAGCTCATCCAGAAGATCAGACCGGCGAGCGCGAAGACTCCCGCACTGAGCGTCCGCAGGACTACGGTGCGGGTGGAAGGACGGAAGGGAGAAGGACGGGAGTGGGACGCGTCGCCGGAATCGGTCACCGTACCCTTGTCTCCTTCACACCCGAGGAAGCACTACGCTAACGGACGCCCGTCCGCGGTGGTGCCCCCACCCGCCCGGCCAGCATCACATCCCCGACATCCCCGCGCGGTTACGCAGCGCATCGACAGGAGAGTTCCTCGTGCCGAAGTCACGGATCCGCAAGAAGGCCGACTTCACTCCGCCGCCGGAGAAGACGCAGTCGATAAAGCTCAGGTCCGGCTTCAACTGGGTCGCGCCCCTGATGCTGGCGTTCTTCGTCATCGGCCTGGCCTGGATCGTCCTCTTCTACGTCACGCAGGGCAGCCTGCCGATCGACGCGCTGGGGAACTGGAACATCGTGGTGGGCTTCGGCTTCATCGCGGGTGGATTCGTCGTGTCCACGCAGTGGAAGTAACCGGCTTCCGAGCTGGTCCGAGCGCTTCTCCCCAGGGTTGTCCACACAGTTATCCACAGTGGGGAAAAGGTCGGAAGATCTGTGGATAACCTCTACGAGGTTGACGCCGGTGTGACCGGTGGCCGATGCGTCGGCCACCGGTCTTTCGTTGATCTTGCAGGGAAAACACGGTGCGGTGACCGCACGCACACGCGTTCCCCACAGGGTGCACAGGACCGGGTACTCGCTGTGGATAACGTCTGATCAACGCCAGTGGTAACGCCCCTCAGGCGGTTATCTGCGCCACGGCGATCCAGCTGGCCGCGAGCGCGACCGCCAGCACCGCCGCACAGGTCCCCCACTGCACCAGATCGCGGCGCTCGCGCGGCGCGTACGCCAGCCCGATCGCGATCACCGTGCCGGCCGCCAGGCCGCCGAGGTGGCCCTGCCAGCTCACGTTCGACCAGGTGAAACTGAAGAACAGGTTCAGCCCGAGCAGGACCAGGATCGGTCGCATGTCCATACGGCTGCGCCGCATGAAGACGGCGGTGGCCCCGAAGAGGCCGAAGATCGCCCCAGAGGCGCCCAGTGCGCCCGGGTACGGAGCGAGCACCAGGACCAGAGCGCTGCCGCCCAGCCCCGAGATCAGATACAGCGCCAGGTAGCGGGCCCGGCCGAGCGTGGCCTCCAGCGGGGCGCCGATCCACCACAGCGTCAGCATGTTGAAGCCGATGTGCCAGTACTCCTGGTGCGCGAAGACCGAGCTGATCAGGCGGTACCACTGGTCGGGGCCCTCGGAGACGCCGATGCAGTACTGCCGCACGACGGGGTCGCAGTACGCGTACAGCGACAGATCGCCCGCCAGCCGGTCGCCGATCACCTGCACCAGCAGGAAGACCGCCAGGTTGAGTCCAATGAGGATCTTCGTGACCAGGTGCGGGTCGGTGGCAACGGCGCCGCCGGCGACCGTGCGCGGCGTCGGCGTCGTCCGCCGGGCCTCGCCCAGGCACTCCGGGCACTGGTAGCCCACCGAGGCGCTGACCATGCATTCCGGGCAGATCGGCCGGTTGCACCGGGTGCAGCGGATGCCGGTCTCGCGATCGGGGTGCCGGTAGCAGCAGACCGCCTGGTCCATGAGGGCCTCTTCCTGGGGACGCGCGTCGCCCTGCCCCTCCATACGGACGGGCAGGGCGCGGTGTTCCCGAAGAGTACGGCGCGATCAGCCCTCGCGGGTCTCGATCACGACCGACTCGATCACGACGTCCTCGACCGGACGGTCGGTGCGCGGGTTGGTCGGGGTGGAGATGATCGAGTCCACGACCTTCCGGCCGGCCACGTCGACGACCTCGCCGAAGATGCTGTGCTTGCGGTTCAGCCACGTGGTCGGGGAGACCGTGATGAAGAACTGGGAGCCGTTGGTGCCCGGGCCGGCGTTGGCCATCGCCATCAGGTAGGGCCGGTCGAAGACGAGGTCGGGGTGGAACTCGTCCGCGAACTCGTAGCCGGGGCCGCCGGTGCCGTTGCCCAGCGGGTCGCCGCCCTGGATCATGAAGCCGCTCATCACACGGTGGAACACGGTTCCGTCGTACAGCTTCGCGTTGGTCGGCTTGCCGGTCTTCGGGTCGGTCCACTCCCGCGTGCCCTCGGCGAGCTCCACGAAGTTCTTCACCGTCTTCGGCGCGTGGTTCGGCAGCAGCCGGATCTCGATGTCCCCGTGGTTGGTCTTCAAGGTCGCGTAGAGCTGCTCGGCCACGATCTGCCTTTCCTGGTCTTCACTGACAGGGACAAATCCTCGCACGGACGAGGACCGACCGTCGGCTTGCCCGGCCCCATCGCGTCGCGGCCCGCATCGTGGCATCGTCTGTCTAAGCTCTCGTGTGTCCCGCCATGACCCATATGCCCGGTCGCACATGCCGGACTGGCCGTAGACAGGCATGATTTCAAATCGGGTGGACAGGCGAAAACCGTACGCCACCGAGGAGGAGGTTCCTGTGACCCGCATCGACAGCGTGCGCAACGCAGCCGGGCAGACCAAGGACAGCATGCAGCACGCCGCTGAGGTGGTCGCTCCATACGCTGTCACCGCCAAGGACAGCGCCGCGCACTACGCGGACGAAGCCCGGATCTGGTTGACGCCACGAGTCGCGACAGCCGCGCACAAGGCACATGCCGCACTACCGCCCAAGGTCGCTTCGGCCGTGGACACCGCGGCCGTCAAGGCCGCGTTGACCGCACGGCAGGCCAACGAGTACGCCGCCCCCAGGGTCGGACACGCGGTGGAGGTCACCCGTGCCGCCGCGGGTCCCGCCCGCGACGAGGCCGTGGCACGTGGCGCGGCCGCGCTGGCAGCGCTGCAGGGCAAGGTGTCGGTCGCCGAGATCAACAAGCTGGGCAAGAAGCACCGGCGCCGCGCCAGGGCGGGCAAGGCGGCCAAGCGCCTCGCCCTGATCGGCATCATCAGCGGGGCGGGATTCGCCGCGTGGAAGTGGTGGAGCAAGCAGACCAACCCTGACTGGCTGGTCGAGCCCGCCGCCCCGACCGAGGTCGCGGACCGCGCCACGCTCAACGGCAGCGCTCCGACCGTCGTCGGCACGGACCGCACGAACGGCGCCGACCCGCTCGACGTGGTCGATGTCGTCGACGGCTCGCCCGTCGAGCCCCTCGACCCCGAGGTGCAGGCGAAGCAGGCCGAGGCGGACCGTGTGGAACGCCCGGAACGCGGCAACGAGTCCTGATCCCGGACCGGGTCGGCAGTCGATAGCCGCGGTCCTGGATTCCCCGTCGAACAGCGCGTACGCGTCATAGGTCGGAGGGCGGGAGACCGAAAGGGTCTCCCGCCCTCCGACCTGCGCGCGGGGCGGGTCAGCGCCCGACCAGCTCCTTGGCGTCGGCTTCCGAACCCTCCGCGTCGGCCGGTTCGTCGATCACCGCGGGGACGCCTCGCAGGGTGTAGAGCGCGGCCACCGCCGCGACGGCGATCAGCACGGCGCCCGCCAGGGTCGTGACGTGCATGCCGTGCGTGAAGGCCTCGTTCGCCGTCTCGGCCACCTGCCGCCCCATCGGGCCGGACAGCTGCGCGCCGGACCCGACCGCACCGCCGACGGACTCCCGGGCGGCCTCGGCCGCACCGGCCGGAAGACCCGCCGGCAGGTCGAGCCCGCTGCGGTACACGCTGGTCAGCACCGATCCGAGAACCGCGATGCCCAGCGCCCCGCCGAGCTCCATCGCCGTCTCGGAGATGGCCGCCGCGGCGCCCGCCCGCTCCTTCGGCACGCTCGCCAGGACCGTGTCGGAGGTGACGGTGAAGGTCAGGACGATGCCCACCCCGTTGACGATCAGCGCGGGCAGCAGCAGCCAGTAGCTGGAGTTCGGGGTGACCAGGCCCAGTCCGACCATGCTGACCGACATCAGGCCCAGCCCCAGGGCCACCACCCTGGCCCGGCCGATCCTGGGCACCAGCGCGGAGGAGAGCGGAGCGGCGAAGGCGGCGGACAGCGGGCCGGGGAGCAGTGCCAGGCCCGCCATCAGCGGGGACCACCCGCGGACGACCTGGAAGTAGAGCGAGAAGGCCAGCGAGAGCGAGGCCGAGGCGAAGATGGCGACCAGATTGGCGCTGATGGAGCCGGTGAAGGCCGGGTTACGGAAGAGCTTGACGTCCAGCAGCGGTGCCGCGATACGGGTCTGGCGCCGGGCGAAGACGATCAGGCAGACGACGCCGACCGCGGCGGCGATCCACACCGAGGGCTCGTGCACACCGTCACGGGCGGCCGTCTTGATGGCGAAGATGACCCCCAGCAGACCGACGATCGAGAGCGGGACGCTGATCCAGTCCAACCGTCCCGGGTTCGGGTTGCGGGACTCGGGGAGCACGATCGCCCCGGCGATCACGAGCGCCAGCAGGATCGGGACGTTGATCAGGAAGACCGAGCCCCACCAGAAGTGGTCCAGCAGCGCGCCGCCGACGACCGGTCCGAGGGCGAAACTGCCCGCCCCGACCCCGCCGGAGACGCCCACGGCCGTGGTGCGCTCGCGGGGGTCGGTGAAGACGTTGCGGACGATCGAGAGCGTCGACGGCATGATCGTCGCCCCGGCCACCCCCAGCAGCGCGCGGGCCCCGATGAGCATCTCCGGGCTGGTGGCGTACGCGGTGAGGACCGAGGCCACCCCGAAGGCGCCCGCGCCCAGCAGCAGCAGTTTCTTGCGGCCCATCCGGTCACCGAGGTTGCCCATCACCACCAGCAGGCCGCCGAGGGCGAATCCGTAGATGTCCGCGATCCACAGGATCTCGGTGCCGGACGGCTGGAGGTCGGTGACGAGCGAGGGGATCGCGTAGTTGAGCACGCTGGTGTCGATGCCGAGCAGCGCCGCCGCCACGCAGCAGATCGCCAGTACCGCCCAGCGCCGGGGGTTCGAGGGAGTCGTGGTGGCCGTCCGCGCGGTCCGCGCCGTCTTCGGGTTCTTCGTCATGCCGGTGACTGTCGCAAGGCGCTCTGACCGGGCACTGACCGTTCGCTTACCGAGCGACCCCGAAGCCGGTCAGCGCCACGACGGTCTCGTCCCGGGTGAGCGCGACGCCCCGGGCGTGCGCGGCGGCGAAGGCGTCGTCGCCGAGCGCGGCGCGGGCGGCGGCGATGACCCTGGCCGTGTCCCGGTCGGGCGGCACCTCGGCTCCGCGCAGCGTCCGGGCAGTGCCGAGGAGCAGCGCGGCCCGCTCGGGCCCGCCGTCCAGCAGCGCCAGACCGGCCAGCGCCTCGGCGAAGCTCGCGGCGACCGGGCCGTTGCGGCTCACCAACTCGGCCTCGGGGACCTGGCGGTAGTAGCCGCGGGCCCGTTCCACATCCCCCTCGGCCTCGGCGACACGGGCCAGCCCGATGAGGATCAGCGGACGGTTCATGTCGACAACCGCCCAGCCGAGGCCGCTCTCGCCGAGGGCCAGCTCGTACAGTGCGCGGGCGGCGGCCGGCTCACCGCGCATCCTGGCGATCTCGCCCAGCCCGAGGTGGGCCAGCGCCATGCAGTCGGGCGCACCCGCCCGAGCGGACAGTTCGACCACCCGCGCGTAGTCGGCGCGGGCCGCCTCGGTGTCCCCGTCGCGGGCGCTGCGTTCGGCCCGCCGGCACAGCAGCTGCGCCATGTCCTCGATCGCCCCGAGCGGTTCGACGTAGCCGAGCGCCTCGTCGGTCAGCGCGGCGGCGCGCTCGTGATCGCCCTGCCAGTCGGCGAGCTGCGCCAGCACGTCCAGCGCGTTGGCCATCGCCCAGCGGTCGCCGAGCGCCCGGAACCCTTCGAGCCCGGCGGTGAACTCCCGTTCCGCCTGCGTGGTGTCGCCGTTGACCATCCAGTGCGCGTAGCCCTGTCCCAGGTGCAGCAGCGCCCTGGACCACGGCTCGCCGCCGGGATCGTCCAGGGTGCGCTCGATCAGCTCCGCGGCGTCGCTGGTGGGCGCGCCCATGGCCATCGCCCAGATGACGGTGAGGGTGGGGAAGCGCCGCGGCAGGTAGTCGAGGCTCGCCATGACCGCCTCGGCGGCGGCCGTGTGCGCGGTCAGGTCGTGGTGGTCCGACCGGCCGTTGGCCGCGGCGAGCACGCACAGCACGTACTCCTCGTCCAGCCCCTCGGGCGGCTGCGGCCCGGTGATGTCCAGCAGGGCACGGGCGGGACCCGCGCCCTCCAGGCGCACACCGCGCAGCAGCCAGTACGTCGACAGCGGGGCCAGCAGCCGCAGCGCCGTCGTGACGTCGCCCTCCTCCACCCGGCGGCGCAGCGCGGTGTGCAGGTTGTCCTGGTCGACGGAGAGCCGCCGCAGCCAGTCGAGCTGCTCCGCGCGCCGCAGATGCGGCTCCGCCGCGTCGACCACGCCGAGGAAGTACCGGGCGTGGGCGCGGCGCAGGACCGCCGTCTCACCGGCTTCCGCGAGCCGCTCGGCCCCGTAGGCGCGGATCGTCTCCAGCATCCGGTAACGGACCCCGTCGGCGCCCTCAGGACGGTGGGCGACGACCAGGGACTTGTCGACGAGGGAGTCGATCAGATCGAGCACGTCGAACGCGTCGACCCCGGCTTCCCGGGTGGCTCCCTCGTCCTCCTCGCGGTCAGCGCAGACGGATTCGGCCGCTTCCAGCGTCCAGCCGCCGGCGAAGACCGAGACGCGGCGCAGGACGGCCCGTTCGGGCTCCGTGAGCAGGTCCCAGCTCCAGTCGACGACCCCGCGCAGCGTCTTCTGCCGGGGCTGGGCGGTACGGCTGCCCCGTGACAGCAGCCGGAACCGTTCGTCCGGCCGGATCCCGGGCCCGTACTCGCCCCGCTCGGGCGCCGCGGACCGCGCGCCGAGCCGGGAGGCGATCTCGGACGCGGACATCGAGCGCAGGCGGGCGGCGGCCAGTTCGATGGCCAGCGGCAGTCCGTCGAGGGCCGTGCACACCCGCAGGACCGCGTCCAGATCGGCCGCCAGCTCGAAATCGGGCTGCACGGCGACAGCCCGCTCGGTGAACAGCCGCACCGCGGGAAAGGCGAGCGCACGGACCGGGTCCGTGCCGGGCGGCGGGAGCCGCAGCGGAGGGATCGGGCAGAGCGTCTCGCCGGGGATCCCCAGCGGCTCGCGGGTGGTGGCCAGTACGCGCAGTCGTCCGCAGTCCCCGAGCAGTCGGCCGACGAGCCCGGCGATCTCGCCGACGACATGCTCGCAGTTGTCCAGCACAAGCAGGAGCGGGCGGTCGGCCAGGGCCGCGGTCACGCGGGCGACCGGATCGGGAGCGGGACCGGCGCCGGGCATCACCCCGGCCTCGCGCAGTCCGAGCGCGCCCTGGATCGCGTGCGGCACCTCGGCGGCGTCGGTGAGTCCCGCCAGCTCGACGAAGCAGGCCTCGCCGCTGTACCGCCCAGCGGCCTCGACCGCGATCCGGGTCTTGCCGGCTCCGCCGGGGCCGATGAGGGTGACGAGCCGCCCCTCGGACAGCTGCGTGCCGATCCGGTCCAGCTCCTCGTCGCGGCCGACGAAGCTGGTGAGCTGCGCGGGCAGCGCGAAGCGCGGTCGGGCGGGCACCGGCGCCGGTGTCCTGGGCGATGTTCCACGTGGAACATGCGCGTGGGAGGCGGTCGTGAGCTCCGGATCGGCGCGCAGAACCGCCAGGTGAACGGCGGCCAGCTCAGGCCCGGGGTCCGCCCCCAGCGTGTCGGCGAGTTCACTGCGGGCCGCCTCGTACGCCTCCAGGGCCTCGCTCTGCCGCCCGCTGCCGTACAGGGCCCGCATCAGCTGGCCGCGCAGCCGCTCACGCAACGGGTGCGCGTCGACGAGCTCCCGCAGCCCGGCGACCAGCTCCCGGTGGCCGCCGAGCGTCAGTTCGGCCTCCATCCGGTCCTCCGCGGCCGAGACCCGCAGCTCCTCCAGACGCGTCACCTGCGACCGCGCGAACGGCGCGTCCCCCACATCGGCCAGCGCGGGCCCGCGCCACAGCTCCAGCGCCTCCCGCAGCAGTTCGGCGGCGCGTGCGGGATCACCCGCGGCCAGCGCCTCACGCCCCTCCGAGCTGAGCCGCTCGAAACGGTGCGCGTCCACGTCGTCGGGGTCGATCACCAGCCGGTATCCCGCGGGACCGAACTCGATCGGCTGCCGCAGAACGTGGCGCAGGCGCGACACCTGCGACTGCAGGGCGTTCGCCACCCCGGCCGGCGGTTCCTCCCCGTACAGGCCATCGATCAGCCGTTCGGGCGTCACCACCCGGCCGGCGTCGAGCAGCAGCATCGCCAGCAGCCCCCGCCGCCGCGGCCCACCCAGCACGACCGCGCCACCGTCCACGTCCGAGACCTGCGTCGCGCCAAGGATGCCGAACATCACGCCCCCGATTGTGCAGCACCGGCCAGTGATCCGATACGCAAATCAGCGCGGGACCGTGAACGGTCCCGCGCTGATCGACACTGTGGAGCCTAGGAGATTCGAACTCCTGACATCTGCCTTGCAAAGGCAGCGCTCTACCAACTGAGCTAAGGCCCCGCTTCGCAGAACAGCGTACCTGTTCCGGGACGTGACCCCGACCCGGTATCGCGGTCCGTAGGATGCTTTGCAGGATTCACGGCCGCAAACAGGAGTGCGTATGGACCCCTCCCCGCACGACGCCGCCAGCCGCGCGCAGGAGCTGCAGCGCACCTGGTACGGCGAGCCGCTCGGCGACCTCTTCCGGCGCCTCATCGGCGATCTCGGGTTGAACCAGGCGCGCCTGGCGGGCGTGCTGGGGCTCTCCGCGCCGATGCTGTCGCAGCTGATGAGCGGTCAGCGCGCGAAGATCGGCAACCCGGCGGTCGTCCAGCGCCTGCAGGCACTCCAGGATCTCGCCGGGCATGTCGCGGACGGCAGCGTGACGTCCTCCGAGGCGACCTCGCGGATGGACGACATCCGGCAGTCGTCCGGCTCCTCCGTCCTCACCGGCACCACCCACAGCTCCTCGTCGGGATCCGCCGCAGGCTCCGCCCGGCACGTCGTGCGGGACATCCAGTCGCTGCTGCGGGCCGTCGCGTCCGCCGAAGAGATTGCGGAAGCGGCGGACACCCTCGCCTCCAGCCATCCACAACTGGCAGAGTTCCTTCATGTGTACGGCGCCGGGCGGACCGCGGAAGCGATCACCCACTACGAGGCGCACCAAGACTGAACGCAACAGCGGGGGGCGGGTCGCAGTCCATGGGTGAGGTCTTCGCAGGCCGGTACGAGCTGGTGGACCCGATCGGACGGGGCGGCTCGGGCGCGGTCTGGCGCTCCTGGGACCACCGGCGGGGACGGTACGTCGCGGCGAAGGTCCTCCAGCAGAGCGACGCGCACGCGCTGCTCCGCTTCGTCCGCGAGCAGGCGATGCGGATCGACCATCCGCACGTCCTCGCGCCCGCCAGTTGGGCCGCCGACGACGACAAGGTCCTGTTCACCATGGACCTGGTCCGCGGTGGATCGCTCTCCCACCTGATCGGCGACTACGGGCCACTGCCCCCGCACTTCGTGTGCGCGCTGCTCGACCAGCTGCTGTCCGGGCTGACGGCCGTCCACGCCGAAGGGGTCGTGCACCGCGACATCAAGCCCGCCAACGTCCTGCTGGAGGCCACCGGCACCGGCCAGCCGCACCTGCGGCTGTCGGACTTCGGCATCGCCATGCGCAAGGGCGAGCCGCGGCTGACCGAGGTCGACTACGTCGTCGGCACACCGGGTTACTTCGCGCCCGAGCAGATGCTGGGCGCCGAGCCCGACTTCCCGGCCGACCTGTACGCGGTCGGCCTCGTCGCCCTCTATCTGCTCAGCGGGCAGAAGCCGGACGCCCAGGCGATCTTCGAGCGCTACCTGAACGAGGGCGTCCCGCGCGCCCCGCGGGGTGTGCCGGAGTCGATGTGGCAGGTCATAGGCAACCTGCTGCAACCCGACCCGGACGCCCGCTTCCGCACGGCCACCGGCGCCCGCAAGGCGCTGTCCGCCGCGGTCGAACTCCTTCCGGTTCCCGGCCTGGACGACGAACCGGTCGAGGTCTTCGACCAGATCGGCCCCCTCCCGGAGGGCTTCGACGCCCAGGGCCCCCGCCGGAAGGCCCGCAGGACCCGCCCCGAGGAAACCAGCAGCTTCCACCTCCCGGCCCCCCAGCCGGCAGCCTCGCCGGTCCCGGCGCACGCCCCGCAGCAGCACTCGGCCTACGGCTACCCCCAGACGGGCACCCAGACCCCGCCGCCGGCCGAACACAACCCGTACGCATCGGCGCCACCGGCAGAGGTCCAGCCACAAGCGCCCACGGTCCCGCCCCACCAGCCGGATCCCACCCGCCCGTACACGGCAGCAGTACACACCGCGCCGCTTCCCCCGTCACGACGACCGGGACCACCCGCCAAGCTGGTGATCCCGATCCTCATCGCCGCCGCCCTCTGCTTCGCGGTCGGCATCTGGGCCCTGGCGGCCGCCTGAGGGGGCCGCGGCCTACCAAGCCGGCGGTGGCCCGTACCCCGACTGCGGCGGCGACGCCTGCGGCGGCAGCGGAGCCGCGACCCGGGACCGGCGACGCGCCGTCACCACCCACACGCCCAGGCTCAGCAGGAGCACCGTGCCCGCCCCCAGCGCCGCGAACGCCACCATCCGCAGCGTGGAGTCCGAGGTGCCGCCGGTCGCCGTGCCGTCGGCCCGCGCCAGATCGTCGCCTCCGACGCCGAACCCTGCCTTGCCCGCGTCACCGTCGTACCCCGGCGACGGGGCCGCCGTGCCCTTGACGTCCAGCCGCAGGGTGACGCCGATCGGGCCGTCCACGACGCTCTTGACGCCCGGGTGGACGCTGACCGCGAAGTAGTACCAGCCGGCGAACCGCGTCGCCGAGACCTTGCCGCCGCTCTCGAACCGGTTCGCGTACGAGACCGGTACGGTCTGGCCGGTGATCGACGTCTGCTTGCCCGCGTACGACTCCGTGTCGTCGTCGATGTGGCCCCGGGCGGGGTTGTACGCGTCGAGCCGTACGCCGGCGCTCTGGTAGCTGTTCTCCTTGGCCGCGGGCGCGTTCGCGAAGTCCGCGAAGAGCACCGCGTGCTGACCCCAGTCCACCGGCACCTTGTAGAAGCGGGTCTCGCCGGGCAGCACCTTGTCGTTCCAGATGCCGCTCTTGATGGCCGCCGCGTTGTCGAAGCTCGTGCCGCCCTGTGCGGGCTTCGGCGTGCCGGTCACCGAGGGTGGGTGACGCCTCCGTGGCGCTGGAGGCGGGCGCGGGCTTGGCGTCGGCCTTGAGGGCCGGCTCGGACATGAAGCGGATCTCCACGGGCCATTCGCCCGGGTCCGACGTCCCGGCGCTCTCCCGCGTGATCTTCAGGGTGTAGCGGTTGGCCTCCTGGCAGCGCCCGTCCTTCTCGATGGTCCGCGCCGTGTAGCCGCCGACCGGCCTCGCCGCCCCGTCGTTGTCGAAGTGCGCGTCGTAGCGGTCGCAGTCGGTGCCGTCGGCGCTCTGCAGCTTGAGCTCGATGCCGTCCCCGTAGGCCACCTTGGCGCCCGGTTCGGGAACGGCGAACGCCGACAGGTACGCCGAGGACTTCGCGTCCAGGTCCACGCCGTAGTACTTGGTGTCGCCCACCTTGAGGGTGTCCTTGTAGGTACCGCCCGCCGTGAGCGCCTGGGCGTCGGCCGTCGTCGCCGCGCCCGTCACCGGCGTGCCCTGCGGCTGCCACACGGGCACGGCGGTGTCCGCCAGTGCCGTGCCGTGCAGCCCGGCGAGCGTCACGCCGGCCACCGCGACCGCCACCACCAGTCCGCGCATCACGCCCCGCCCCTCTTCGTCCGGCGCACGAGCGCCACCCCGCCGACGGCCGCGAGCGCGACCGCCCCGCCCGCTCCTGCCGCGATCATGTCCTTGCCGGTCATGAATCCTCCCCCGTTCGAGCCGCCGCTGTCGCGGCCGGCGGCCGAATCGCCGCCCTTGTCACCGGCTTTGCCGTCGTCCTGCCCGCCGTTGTCGCCGCCGTCGTTCCTGGCCTGCCCCTTGGCCAGGGCCGGCGCCTGGTACTGCGGCCCGGCCAGTTCGTCCCCCGTCACGTTGACCCGCAGGACGACGCCGACCGCCGCGTTCTTCGCCAGCCGCGCGGCCCTCGGGCCGAGCGACACGGCGATGTAGTAGTCCCCCGCGCTGTGCACCGCGGGGGCCGAGCCGCCGAGGACCCAGCGGTTGGTCCAGGTCACCGGCACCGTGCCGAGCCCCACGGACAGGGGCTTCCCGGTATAGCTGCGGTGGTCGTCGCCGCCGGAGGCGTCCCGCACCGGCTGCCGGCCGGGCCCGTACGTCCCCGTCTCGACGAAGCTCCAGACCGAGGCCGCGGACGCGTCGTCGAGCACCGGTTCGTTGGCGAACTCGGCCGTGTAGCCGAGCTGTTGTCCCCAGCCCAGCCGCACCTTGTAGAAACGGGTCTGCGCGGGCAGCAGCTTGTCGCGCCAGACGCCCTTGGTGAGGGCGGTCGCGTCGTTGAAGCCGGTGCCGCCCGTGATGTCGCGCGGGTCGCCGGCGAGCGGCGCGGGCTTGTCGCCGTAAGCGGTCTCGGCGGCCGCGGGCGTGGTGCCCGCCTTGAGCGCCGGCTCGCTCCCGTACCGGAGCTCGACGGGCCACCGGCCCTGGTCGGAGCCCGGCGCGCTCGTGCGGTGCACCGACAGCAGGTACCGGCCGGCTTTGTCGCAGCTCCCGTCGCCCTTGGCGGTGGGCACCCGGCTCACCGCCGCACTGACGATCATCGCGCCCTCGTCCTGCCCGAAGTGCGCGGAGCCGGTGTCGCAGGTGAACGCGTACTGGCCGCCCGACACCGCCTTCAGCTCGATGCCGTCGCCGTATCCGACCTTCACGCCCGGCTGCGGAACGGCGGTCACCGCGAGGTCCGCGGTCGAGGTGGCGTCCAGACCGGCCGCGTACCAGCGGGTCTCACCGGACCCGATGGTGTCCAGGTACTGCCCCGGCGCGATGCCGGCCGCCCGCGCCGCCGTCGGGCCGCCCGTGATGCGGGTGCCCTCGAAGCGGTACCCGTCGGCGCTGAGCTGCGAGGCGCGCACCAGCTGCCGGGCGAGCGCCGCCGCGTCGGGGGCGTCGTAGTACGCGCCGTGTCCGGCTCGGGCGACGCACTCCAGTTCCTCGCGGGCGGCGCCCTTGACCTGGAAGCCGACGGTGTCGATCCGGAGCCCGATCCCGTCCCCGGCCAGCTGGGCCGCCACCTCGCAGGGCTTGGGCGCCCCGCAGTTGGACTCGCCGTCGGAGATCAGCAGGATCGTGCGCCGGCCGCCCTTGGGCAGGTCGCCCGCGGCCCGGGTCAGCGCCAGGGCGGTCGGGGTGTCCCCCTTGGGCTGGACGGCCGCCACAGCCCGTTTCATCGCGTCCCGGTCCAGCGGCACGACGGCCTGGGAGAGCTGGGTGTCGTCGCAGCCGTGCGGCTTGCCCGCGCCGTAGACCCGCAGTCCGGTCCGGTGGCCGTCCGGCAGGGTCTCCACGACCGTGCTGACGGCCTTGCGGGCCGACTCGATCCGGGTGCTGCCCGAACCGTCGGGCCCCGCCATCGATCCGGACGAGTCCAGCACCATGATCAGGCTGTCGTCCGCGGCCGGTTCCGCCGCCCGCGCGGCCGCCGGCCCACCGAGCGCCGCGAGGGCCGTGAGCAGCACTCCGCCGCCCACCGCCCCGACAGCCGCGCGCCACTGTGGTCGTTGCATGCTGTGCTCCCCCTCGACCGGCCGTCTCTGTTTGCTACCGCGAAGGTATTGATTTGCGTGAGCAAACTCAAGGCGTTTCCCGTCACGGTCCCGCAACAGCGAGAGGCCCCGACCGCACAAGCGATCGGGGCCTCAGAGCACTTCGGCGTCTCAGACGCTCGCGCCGGAACCTGCCGGTACGGAGTCGGTCGCTTCCGTCCACAGATCCTGCTCGGCGCGGTCCGCCTGGATCTGGCGGTACACGAGGAGCCCGCCGACGGCGGCCAGTGCCACCAGGAGAAACTTCTTCACCGCGCGACCTCGTCCTTCTTGGATTGGGAGAGCCCTGACGCGCCCGACTATACACACCGACCGATACCGAACGGTGACCTGCACCCGCTCCGATTTCCGCACCCGGTGGCACCCGCCGGCAGCCTCCCGCCGAGCCCGAAACCCACGGAAACAGCAAACGGCCCGTACGGATCAGGATCCGTACGGGCCGTTCAACGCGGTGGGCCTAACAGGACTTGAACCTGTGGCCTCTTCCTTATCAGGGAAGCGCTCTAACCGTCTGAGCTATAGGCCCGCGCTGCAACGAAAGATTAGCGCACCACAGGCCATGTCCCAAAATCGGTATCCGGCGCCCGGTTACTCGTCCTCCGCGAGCGTCAGCTCGACGCCGCCGACGAAGCCCGCGGACATGTTGTAGATGAAGGCGCCGAGGGTGGCCAGCGCGGTCGCGAGGACCACGTCGATCACCGCGATGACCGTGGTGATGACCAGGACGCGGGAGAGCGACAGGAAGGACACCAGGTCGAAACCGCCGCTGCTGCCGCCCTCCGCCGTCGTCGCGTCGCTGATCGTGCTGCCGACCGTGCTGAAGACGCCGATCGCGTCCAGCACCATCCACAGCACCGCCACCGCCACGATCGTGCACACGCCCAGCGCGATGGAGAGCAGGAAGCTGACCTTCATCACCGACCACGGGTCGGCCCTGGCCACCCGCAGCCGCGCCCTTGCGCGTCCGCGGCACGGTACGGGCGGCAGGACGCGGCCTGCGGACTCCCGCGGCGGCCGGCGCCCCCGCACCGGCCCCCTGGGCGGCCGGCGGCGGCTGATAGGCCTGCGCGGGCTGGTGCGGCGGCTGCTCCGGTGCGCCCGGAACCCCCGCGCCATAGGTTTGAAGCGGGCCCGCGCGATGCGGCGGACGGGTGTCGGTCACGGTGGATCCCCCCTGCTGCGGGCCGTTGCTCGTGGGGGAGCCAGGGGCATCGCCGCCGGCACCGGCCTGGGTGGCCGCCTGCGGCCGGTCCGGACCTGTCGTCCCGCCGGCAGCGGCGCCCGTGACTCCACTCACGGTTACTCCTCGATTTCAGCGGCCACGGGCTCGTCGCCCTCGGCCTCTTCGGCGTCGACCTCGTCGGCCTCCGCACCTGCCTCGGCGTTGCGCGCGATGCCCACTACGGCATCCCGCTTGCCGAGGTTGATCAGTTGGACGCCCATGGTGTCACGGCCCGTCTCCCTGACTTCGTTGACCCGCGTACGAATCACTCCGCCGCTGAGGGTGATGGCGAGGATCTCATCCGTCTCCTCGACCACCAGCGCCCCGACGAGGGAACCGCGGTCCTCGACGATCTTCGCCGCCTTGATGCCGAGTCCGCCACGCCCCTGGACGCGGTATTCGTCCACCTTGGTGCGCTTGGCGTACCCGCCGTCCGTGGCGGTGAAGACGAACGTACCCGGCCTGACCACATTCATCGAGAGCAGTTCGTCGCCCTCTCGGAAACTCATGCCCTTCACGCCCGACGTCGCACGGCCCATCGGCCGCAGCGCGTCGTCCGTGGCGGTGAACCGGATGCACTGCGCCTTGCGGCTCACCAGCAGCAGGTCGTCCTCCGCCGACACCAGCTCGGCGCCGATCAGCTCGTCGTCGGAGCCGTCCTCGGCCTCGCGCAGGTTGATGGCGATGACGCCGCCGGCCCGCGGGGAGTCGTAGTCCTTGAGCGCGGTCTTCTTGACCAGCCCCGCCCTGGTGGCGAGCACCAGGTACGGCACGGCCGAGTAGTCCCGGATCGCCAGGATCTGGGCGATCTTCTCGTCCGGCTGGAACGCCAGCAGGTTGGCGACGTGCTGGCCGCGGGCGTCGCGCCCGGCGTCCGGCAGCTCGTACGCCTTCGCCCGGTAGACCCGGCCCTTGTTGGTGAAGAAGAGCAGCCAGTGGTGCGTGGTGGAGACGAAGAAGTGGTCGACGAGGTCGTCCTGCTTCAGCTTCGCGCCCCGCACGCCCTTGCCGCCGCGCTTCTGCGACCGGTAGTCCTCGGTCTTGGTGCGCTTGACGTAGCCGCCGTGCGTGATCGTGACGACGATGTCCTCTTCGGCGATCAGGTCCTCGATGGACATGTCACCGTCGAAGGGGATCAGCTTGCTGCGCCGGTCGTCGCCGAACTTGTCGACGATGACCGCCAGCTCCTCGCTGATGATCTGCCGCTGCCGCTCGGGCGAGGCCAGGATCGCGTTGTACTCGTTGATCTTGGCCTGCAGCTCGTCGTGCTCCGCGACGATCTTCTGCCGCTCCAGGGCCGCGAGGCGCCGCAGCTGCATCTCCAGGATCGCGTTCGCCTGGATCTCGTCGATCGACAGCAGGCCCATCAGGCCCTCGCGGGCGATCTCGACCGTGTTGCTGCGCCGGATCAGCGCGATGACCTCGTCGATCGCGTCCAGCGCCTTGAGCAGGCCGCGCAGGATGTGCGCCCGCTCCTCGGCCTTGCGCAGCCGGAAGCGCGTACGGCGGACGATGACCTCGACCTGGTGCGTCACCCAGTGCCGGATGAACGCGTCGATCGACAGGGTGCGCGGCACCCCGTCGACCAGCGCCAGCATGTTCGCGCCGAAGTTGGTCTGCAGGTCGGTGTGCTTGTACAGGTTGTTCAGCACGACCTTGGCGACCGCGTCGCGCTTGAGCACCACGACCAGGCGCTGCCCGGTGCGCGAGCTCGTCTCGTCGCGGACGTCGGCGATGCCGGCGACCTTGCCGTCCTTCACCAGGTCGGCGATCTTCTGCGCGAGGTTGTCCGGGTTCACCTGGTACGGAAGCTCCGTGACCACCAGGCACTGGCGGTTCTGGATCTCCTCGACGTTGACGATCGCGCGCATCGTGATCGAGCCGCGGCCCGTGCGGTACGCGTCCTCGATGCCGCTGCGGCCCACGACCAGCGCGCCGGTCGGGAAGTCCGGGCCCTTGATCCGCTCCAGGAGGGCGTCCAGCAGCTCCTCGTGCGAGGCCTCGGGGTTCTCCAGGTACCACTGCGCGCCCGCCGCGACCTCGCGGAGGTTGTGCGGCGGGATGTTGGTGGCCATGCCGACCGCGATCCCCGCCGAGCCGTTGACCAGCAGGTTCGGGAAGCGCGCCGGAAGGACCGTCGGCTCCTGGTTGCGGCCGTCGTAGTTGTCCTGGAAATTGACGGTGTCCTCGTCAATGTCGCGGACCATCTCCATCGACAGCGGCATCATCTTGCACTCGGTGTACCGCATGGCGGCGGCCGGGTCGTTGCCCGGGGAACCGAAGTTGCCGTTGGAGTCCACGAGCGGCATCCGCATCGACCAGTGCTGGGCGAGGCGGACCAGGGCGTCGTAGATCGAGGAGTCGCCGTGCGGGTGGTACGTACCCATGACGTCACCGACGACGCGGGCGCACTTGTAGAAGCCCTTCTCGGGCCGGTAGCCGCCGTCGTACATCGCGTACAGCACCCGGCGGTGCACCGGCTTGAGGCCGTCACGGACGTCGGGCAGCGCACGCGACACGATGACGGACATCGCGTAGTCGAGATAGCTGCGCTGCATCTCCGTTTCGAGGCCCACCGGCTCGATGCGCACGGTGGAGGTCTCGGCTTCGGCGGCCACGGCCGCCTCGTCGTCGGGCGTCACAGGGGGATTCTCGTCGGCCATTGCTGGTCAAAGTCCTTTCGGGCGGCGGCGGTGGGGCCGACTCAGATGTCGAGGAAGCGGACGTCCTTGGCGTTGCGCTGGATGAACGAGCGCCGCGCCTCGACGTCCTCACCCATCAGCACCGAGAACAGGTCGTCGGCCTGCGCGGCGTCGTCCAGGGTGACCTGGCCCAGCACGCGGTGGTCGATGTCCATGGTGGTGATCCGCAGCTCCTCGGCGTTCATCTCGCCGAGGCCCTTGAAGCGCTGGATCGCGTCTTCCCGGACCCGCTTGCCCTGCTGGCGGCCGATCTCCATCATCGCGTCGCGCTCGCGGTCGGAGTACGCGTACCCGAAGTCGTCCCGGCTCCACTTGATCTTGTAGAGCGGCGGGCGGGACAGGTAGACGTGGCCGGCCTCGACCAGCGGGCGCATGAAGCGGAAGAGGAAGGTCAGCAGCAGGGTGTTGATGTGCTGTCCGTCGACGTCGGCGTCCGCCATCAAGATGATCTTGTGATAGCGGAGCTTCGCGATGTCGAAGTCCTCGTGCACACCGGTGCCGAACGCCGAGATCAGCGCCTGGACCTCGGTGTTCTGCAGGATCTTGTCGATCCGCGCCTTCTCGACGTTCAGGATCTTGCCGCGGATCGGGAGGATCGCCTGGTACTGCGGGTTGCGGCCCGACTTCGCGGAACCACCGGCCGAGTCACCCTCGACGATGAAGATCTCGCACTTCGTCGGGTCGTTCGACTGGCAGTCGCTCAGCTTGCCCGGCAGCGAGGCGCTCTCCAGCAGCCCCTTGCGACGGGTCAGGTCGCGCGCCTTGCGGGCCGCGACCCGCGCGGTGGCCGCGTTGATCGACTTGCGGATGATGTCCGCGGCCTCGTTCGGGTTGCGGTCCAGCCAGTCCGTGAGGTGCTCGTGCACGGCCTTCTGCACGAAGGTCTTCGCCTCGGTGTTGCCCAGCTTGGTCTTCGTCTGGCCCTCGAACTGGGGCTCGCCCAGTTTGACGGAGATGATCGCCGTCAGACCCTCGCGGATGTCCTCGCCGGCGAGGTTGTCGTCCTTCTCGCGGAGGAACTTCTTCTCGCGCGCGTAGCGGTTCACCAGCCCGGTGAGCGCCGCACGGAAGCCCTCCTCGTGCGTACCGCCCTCATGGGTGTGGATCGTGTTCGCGAAGCTGTAGACACCTTCGGTGTACTGGGTGTTCCACTGCATCGCGACCTCGACGGAGAGCAGCCGCTCCTTGTCCTCCGCCTCGATGTCGATCACGGTCGGGTGAATCAGCTCGCCCTTGCGGGAGTTGAGGTGATTCACGAAGTCGACGATGCCGCCCGGGTAGTAGTACTTCACCGAGCGCACCTGGGGGGCGTCCTCCGCCTCCTCGACCACCTCGGCGCCGACGGTGGCCTTCGCCGACTCGCGCTCGTCGGTCAGCGTGATCGTCAGGCCCTTGTTGAGGAAGGCCATCTCCTGCAGCCGCCGCGACAGCGTCTCGAAGGAGTACTCGGTGGTCTCGAAGATGTCCGGGTCGGCCCAGAACGTCACCGTGGTGCCGGTGGTGGACGACGCCTCGTTCTTCGCCAGCGGAGCGGTCGGAACACCCAGCTTGTAGTCCTGCGTCCAGCGGAAACCGTCACGGTGGACCTCGACGGTGACCTTCGTCGACAGCGCGTTGACGACCGAGACGCCGACGCCGTGCAGACCGCCGGAGACGGCGTAGCCGCCGCCGCCGAACTTGCCGCCCGCGTGCAGCACGGTCATGACGACCTCGATGGCGGGCTTGCCCTCGGACGCGACGATGTCCACGGGGATGCCGCGGCCGTTGTCGACGCAGCGCACGCCGCCGTCGGCCAGGATCGTCACGTCGATGGTGTCCGCGTGCCCGGCGAGGGCCTCGTCGACCGAGTTGTCGACCACCTCTTGCACCAGGTGGTGCAGGCCGCGCTCACCGGTGGAGCCGATGTACATGCCCGGACGCTTACGGACCGCGTCGAGGCCCTCGAGCACGGTGATCGCGCTGCCGTCGTAGACCGGACTGGAGTTCTCGTTGGGGTTGCCGGAATCGGCCACGAAGCGCCCTTTCTGGCACAGCACGAGCCGTCTCCCGCCGAGCGGGATCGGCTGCGTCGTTCGACATGTACCGCGACTGGGCGGCTTACGTATCAGTCTACCGGTAGCGCCGACATGAATGGGGCTTTGGCGGTACCTGAGTTCCCACGTGCCGACCTGAACCACACTCGCCCGACTCCCTACACGTGGACCAGGGCCAGAAACGGCTCACACAGGCGTCCAGGGCTTCTGGCTGTCAACCCTCGATTACGGTGAGCAGGGTCTCAGCAGACGCAGGGTCCTCACCCGTATGTGTCGCCCGGGCCCTTGCTGCCCGGCGCACGCAGCCGGCCGTACGTACGCGGCGGCCCCATCGGCCCCAACACCTTGATCAACTTCACCGTGCCGTGGCCCAGATCGCTGTTCAGCCGCGCCACCAGCGTCGGAGCCAGCAGCCGCAGCTGCGTCGCCCACGCCGTGGAGTCGCACTGCACCGTCAGGACGCACTCCTCCTCGTCGTACTTGGCCGGCTCGCAGTGCTGCGCCACGTCCTCGCCCACGATCTGCGGCCAGCGGCCCATGACACCGCCCACCGCGGCCGGCGCCTCCCAGCCGCGCTCGGTGATCAACCGGCTGATCGCGGCACCCAGCGGCAGCGGATCGCGGCCGTCGGCGCGCGCACCACTGCGCAGGCCTCCGCGGCGCGCCTGCTTCTTCTGCTGCGTCGCGGCACCCCGCGCCCGCGCCTGCTCCTTGGCCGCGCGCAGCGCGACCCGCGCCAGGTCGACGCCCGACAGGCCGTCCCCCGGCGCCGCGGCGCCCGCACCTGTGGTCCCCGGGGCGGGCAACGCGTCCGACGACCGGGAGGTCGGCACCGCTCCCGACGTTTTCGAGGCGGCCGGCTTTCCCGCCCCCCGGCCGCCCGGCAGCTGCCCGCTCATGACACACGCTCCGCGGCGCCCTGCTCGACGGCGAACCGCGCCCCGGCCAGCAGATCCGGCACATCGTCCTCCACAGCCGCCGTGACCAGCACCTGCTCGCCCGGCGCCACCAGCTCGGCCAGCCGACGGCGGCGCTTGGCGTCGAGCTCCGCGAAGACGTCGTCCAGGATCAGCACCGGCTCCCTGCCGTCCGCGCTCAACAGCTCGTACGACGCCAGGCGCAGCGCCAGCGCGTACGACCAGGACTCGCCGTGGCTCGCGTACCCCTTCGCCGGCAGCCGGCCCAGATTCAGCAGCAGGTCGTCCCGGTGCGGACCGACGAGCGTCACACCCCGTTCGATCTCCTGCTTGCGGGACTCGCCCAGCGCCTCCAGCAGCAGCCCGGACAGCTCTTCGCGGCCGCTCGCTCCGGCGAGCCGTTCGCCGATCGAACTGCGGTACTCCAGGGCGACGGGGCCGCCCCCGGGAGCCAGCTGCTCGTACGCCTTGTCCGCCAGCGGCTGCAGCGCGGCCGTCAGGTCCAGCCGCTGCGCGAGCAGCTCCGCGCCGACACCCGCCAGGTGCTGGTCCCAGACGTCCAGGGTCGACAGGTCGCCGCCCTTGCCGCCGTGCCTGCGGGCCATCGCCGCGCTCTTCAGCAGCGTGTTGCGCTGTTTCAGCACCCGCTCGTAGTCCGATCGGGTACCCGCCAGGCGGGGGGTGCGGGTGGTGAGCAGCTCGTCGAGGAAACGGCGGCGCTCACCGGGGTCGCCCTTCACCAGGGCGAGGTCCTCGGGGGCGAACAGCACGGACCGCAGGATTCCCAGTACGTCGCGCGGCCGGACCTGGTTCGAACGGTTGATCCTGGCCCGGTTCGCCCGGCCCGGATTGATCTCCAGCTCGACGAGCTGCTGGCGGTCGCCCTGCACCACCTGGGCCCTGACCACCGCACGCTCCGCCCCCGAGCGCACCAGCGGCGCGTCGGAGGCCACCCGGTGGCTGCCCAGCGTGGCCAGGTACCCGACCGCCTCGACGAGGTTGGTCTTGCCCTGCCCGTTGGGGCCCACGAAAGCGGTGACGCCCGGGTCGAGCGGTACCTCGACCCGGGCGTAGGAGCGGAAGTCGGCTAGCGACAGGTGCGCTACGTGCATGGCTGTGCGCCGGCCTCCCCGGTGATGACTACTTCTTGTTCTCGACCGCGTGGCCGCCGAACTGGTTGCGCAGCGCGGCGATCATCTTCATCTGCGGGGAGTCGTCCTGACGGGACGCGAAACGGGCGAACAGCGACGCGGTGATCGCCGGCAGCGGCACCGCGTTGTCGATCGCGGCCTCCACCGTCCAGCGGCCCTCGCCCGAGTCCTGCGCGAAGCCGCGCAGCTTCTCCAGGTGCTCGTCGTCGTCCAGCGCGTTGACCGCCAGGTCGAGCAGCCAGGAGCGGATGACGGTGCCCTCCTGCCAGGAGCGGAAGACCTCGCGGACGTCGGTGACCGAGTCCACCGCCTCCAGCAGCTCCCAGCCCTCGGCATAGGCCTGCATCATGGCGTACTCGATGCCGTTGTGGACCATCTTGGCGAAGTGGCCGGCGCCGATCTTGCCCGCGTGGACCGAGCCGAACTCGCCCTCCGGCTTGAGCGCGTCGAAGACCGGCTGCACCTTGGCGACGTCCTCCGCGGAGCCGCCGTACATCAGCGCGTAGCCGTTCTCCAGGCCCCAGACGCCGCCGGAGACGCCGCAGTCGACGAAGCCGATGCCCTTGGCCTTCAGCTCCTCGCCGTGCTTCTCGTCGTCGGTCCAGCGGGAGTTCCCGCCGTCCACGACGATGTCACCGGGGGAGAGCAGGCCGCCGAGCTCGTCGATGGTCGACTGGGTGGCAGCGCCGGACGGGACCATCACCCACACGACCCGCGGACCCTTGAGGCTGTCCACAAGCTCCTTGAGGCTGTGGACATCGGCTACGTCCGGGTTCCGGTCGTAGCCGATGACGGTGTGGCCCGCGCGGCGGATGCGCTCGCGCATGTTGCCGCCCATCTTGCCGAGACCGATGAGACCGAGCTCCATCGCAGATCCTTCGTTCGAAGCGTGCCTGACCTAGACCGAGCCTACGACGGCCCCGCGCGACCGGCGCAGCCGGAGACGCCCGGCGGTCAGCCGGAGAGGCGCACCGGCATGATCAGGTACTTGTAGGCGTCGTCCGCCTCCGCGTCCACGGCCGGGCGGCCGCTGAGCAGCGCGGGCTTGGTGGACGTGGTGAAGGAGAGCTGGGCGACCGGCGAGTCGATCGCGCTGAGCCCGTCCAGCAGGAACGTCGGGTTGAAGGCGATCGAGATGTCGTCGCCGTCGAGCTTGGAGTCGACGCGCTCCACAGCCTGTGCGTCGTCGCTGGAGCCGGCTTCCAGGGTGAGGACGCCCTGCTCGAAACTCAGCCGCACCGGGGTGTTCCGCTCGGCGACCAGCGCGACACGCTTGACCGCCTCGACGAAGGGCGCGGTCTCGATGACGGCGACCGAGGCGAACTCGGTCGGGAAGAGCGTGCGGTACTTCGGCAGGTCGCCTTCGAGCAACCGGGTGGTGGTGCGGCGGCCGGCGCCCTCGAAACCGATCAGGCCCTCACCGGCGCCGGAGCCCGCCAGCGCGATGGAGACGGTGTCTCCGCTGGTCAGGGACTTGGCGGTGTCCAGCAGAGTCTTGGCGGGCACCAGGGCGACCGCGGAGATGTCCGCCTGCTCGGGCTTCCACATGAACTCGCGGACCGCGAAGCGGTAGCGGTCGGTGGCGGCGAGGGTGACGGTGTCGCCCTCGATCTCGATCCGCACGCCGGTCAGTACCGGCAGGGTGTCGTCGCGGCCGGCGGCGATGGCCACCTGGGCGGCCGCGGCGGCGAAGACCTCACCGGGCACCGTGCCGGACGCGACCGGCATCGCGGGCAGCGCCGGGTACTCCTCCACAGGCAGGGTGTGCAGGGTGAATCGCGAGCTGCCGCAGACCACGGTGACCCGGGAGCCCTCGGTGGAGATCTCCACAGGCCTGTTGGGAAGTGCCCGCGTGATGTCGGCGAGCAGCCGGCCGGAGACGAGGACCGTGCCGTCCTCCTCGACCTCGGCGTCGACCGCGACCCGGGCCGAGACCTCGTAGTCGAAGCCGGAGAGGCTGAGCCTGCCCTCCTCCGCCTTCAGCAGCAGCCCGGCGAGGACCGGCACCGGGGGACGGGCCGGAAGGCTGCGGGCTGCCCAAGCCACTGCCTCGGCAAGTACGTCGCGCTCCACCCGGATCTTCACCGGAACCGCCTCCTGCTTGTTGCTGGCTGTCGGTGAACAGTCTGACAGCCGGCGCAGACAGTCGGTGCGGGTTGAGGTCAAGCCGGGCACGGAGGTGTCGGGCGGCTCCGGCCCGAGTTGTGCACACCCCATGCTTCCGAGCAGTTTCCCCGTTATCTATGTGTAGTCGTAGTAATAGGTGTTGTGGATACCGTGGATAAGTGGTTCCTGCGCAGGTCAGGGCACGTTTTTTATCCACCGCGCCTGTGGGCGGGGCCGGTGCATAACCACCCGCTTCTGTGGACGGCCAGAAGTTGTGCACACCGCATACACAGGGGACCCCCACTTCTCCCCAGCACTGTCCCCAGAAATACCCGGGTTCTCCCCAGCCCAATCCACCCCCCTGGTGTGACGCGGTTCACTCTCCCCGGGGACAGACACCATTTTGTTGCCGAACAGTGGACAAACGTGTGGAGAAGCTGTGCACAACCCTCTCCAGCCTGTGGGCGGGCGGTGGACAACTGCCGGACCGTCCGTTGCCCACAATTTTTGTCCACAGGGTGTGGACAATGGTTTCCCACAAATCCACACGCTGCTGACCTCGCCTGATGAGTATGCAGCGGGCGTGCCTGTGGAGGGAGTTGGGACAACTTCCCAGTCCCCAGGGTGTGGACGGCCGTTTCGGGCCCCACCTGTGGAGAAGCCCCGGTCAGGGCTCGGGATTCGAACAAAAAGAAGCGCCCCGGGAGTTCGACTCTCGGGGCGCTCGGTGTTTTCGACGTCGTTCGGACCGGATTCAGGGCTGGATTCACGACTGGCTCAGGGCGGCTCAGGGCGGCTCAGGGCGGTTCAGCGTCGCTCCAGGGCCGGTTCGGGGCCGGTTCGGGGACTGCGGACCGTCAGCTCTTGATGCGGTTCGTCAGTTCGGTCACCTGGTTGTAGATGGACCGCCGCTCGGCCATCAGCGCCCGGATCTTCCGGTCCGCGTGCATCACCGTCGTGTGGTCGCGGCCGCCGAACAGCGCGCCGATCTTCGGCAACGACAGGTCCGTCAGCTCGCGGCACAGGTACATGGCGATCTGACGGGCGGTGACCAGCACCCGGCTGCGCGAGGATCCGCACAGGTCGTCCACGGCGAGGCCGAAGTACGCCGCGGTCTCCGCCATGATCGCGGGCCCGGTGATGTCCGGCACCGAGTCCTCGCCGCCCGGGATCAGGTCCTTGAGGACGATCTCCGTCAGCTGCAGGTCGACCGGCTGCCGGTTCAGGCTCGCGAACGCGGTGACGCGGATCAGCGCGCCCTCCAGCTCGCGGATGTTCCGCGAGATGCGCGAGGCGATGAACTCCAGCACCTCGGGCGGGGCGTTGAGCTGCTCCTGCACCGCTTTCTTGCGCAGGATCGCGATCCGGGTCTCCAGCTCGGGCGGCTGGACGTCCGTGATCAGACCCCACTCGAAGCGGTTGCGCAGCCGGTCCTCCAGCGTGACCAGCTGCTTGGGCGGCCGGTCGGAGGAGAGCACGATCTGCTTGTTCGCGTTGTGCAGGGTGTTGAAGGTGTGGAAGAACTCCTCCTGCGTCGACTCCTTGCTCGCGAGGAACTGAATGTCGTCGACCAGCAGGATGTCCATCTCGCGGTACCGCTTGCGGAAGGTGTCGCCCTTGCCGTCGCGGATGGAGTTGATGAACTCGTTGGTGAACTCCTCCGAGCTCACGTACCGCACCCGGGTGCCGGGGTAGAGGCTGCGCGCGTAGTGCCCGATGGCGTGCAGGAGATGGGTCTTGCCGAGCCCGGACTCCCCGTAGATGAAGAGCGGGTTGTACGCCTTGGCCGGCGCCTCGGCGACCGCCACGGCCGCGGCGTGCGCGAACCGGTTCGACGAGCCGATGACGAAGGTGTCGAAGAGGTACTTGGGGTTCAGGCGGGCCGTCGGCTCGTTCGGGGGGTTGCCCTGGCCGCCGCGGCCGGGGGGCGCCTGGTCGTGGCGGCCCTGGTCGCGGTGGTGGCCCGAGTCGTGGCGGCCCGGGTCGTGCCGGTCGCGCTCCGGCGGGGGGGAGCGGTAGCCGCTCTGCGGCGCCGGAGCGTAGGACTCGCGGTCGCGGTCCGTCGAGTAGCGGTCCCGCTCGCCCTGATAGCCGTCGCGTTCCTGGAAGCCGCCGAGCCGCGGCTGCTGCCAGGGGTCGTCGGCGGCGGGCCGGGGGGGCCACTCGTCGGCGCCGGGGCGCCCGGACGGATGGTCGGGGTAGGCGCGACGCATCCGGGGGCCGTCGTCATGGGACGGGCGCTCGGCCTGCGGGCGGTCGTAGGACTCGTCGTACTCCCGCCGGTGCTGTCCGTACGGGGAGGGCTCCTGGACCGGCTCCTGCTGGGCCGGCGCCGGACCGTCCTGGTCGCTGCCGGACGCGACCGCGATGGCGATGCCGACGGGGTGCCCGAACTGTGCGCTCAGGACTTCGGTGATCAGGGGCAGCAGGCGCCCCTCGAGGACACTCTTGGCGAACTCGTTCGGAGCGGACAGCACCGCGGTGCCCGCGACGAGGGCGAGCGGCTGGGTGCGTTTGAGCCACTCCGCGTCCTTCGGCTTGAGGTCCTCGCTCTCCGCCAGGATCTTCTGGAGTACGCGTGGCCACACTGCGGCAAGATCGGCGGATACGTCAGCCACAGTGCACGCTCTCTCAGTCGCTGGTGGTGCCGAGGAATCCCACGAAGGTGTGGTTCTTGGGACGGGCGGGAAGGATGTCGGGTCGGGTGTGCGGTAGATGCCCGAGTTCGGCCACGGTAGTCAGCGCAGGCCCAGTGGTTCAAGTCGTTGTCCACAGCCTGTGCACAAACGGCGCCCCAGGTGACCCCGGTTTGACCGGATGGGTCAACCGCACGTACCGTATCGAGGTCGAGTTGTCGATGGCTGCTGCCGCCTGCCTACCGATGGGCGAGGATCAACCGGGACCCCCTGGAAGATCGTCAAGCGGTGCACCAAAATGGTCCGCGAGTTTCTCGTGGGCGCACGGTGACAGCCAGGCGACGTCCCGCCTTCACCCGATTTTCCCTGGAGCCCCCGAGTGAGCAAGCGCACCTTCCAGCCGAACAACCGCCGTCGCGCCAAGACCCACGGCTTCCGCCTGCGGATGCGTACGCGTGCGGGTCGCGCCATTCTGGCGACGCGCCGTGTCAAGGGCCGCGCCCGCCTGTCCGCCTGATCGCAACAGGTCACATGCCGTGCTGCCCACCGAGAATCGGCTGAGGCGGCGCCAGGACTTCGCGGCAGCGGTACGCCGAGGACGCCGAGCGGGTCGCCCGCTTCTGGTTGTCCATCTGCAAGCAGAGACCATGGACCCGCACGGGCCGGGGGGGAACGCTCCCCCGGCACGTGCGGGTTTCGTCGTGAGCAAAGCAGTCGGCGGCGCCGTGCAGCGCAACCTGGTGAAGCGCAGGCTGCGGCACCTCATACGCGAGCGGCTCGCCCTGCTGCCCCCCGGTAGCCTGGTAGTCGTACGAGCGCTGCCCGGAGCGGGTGGTGCTGACCATGCACAGCTGGCCCGCGACCTGGACGCCGCACTGCAGCGGCTGCTGGGAGGGGTTGCGCGATGAAGTACCCACTGCTGGCACTGATCAAGGTGTACCAGTGGACCATCAGCCCGTTGCTGGGCCCGGTCTGCCGGTACTACCCCTCGTGCTCGCACTACGGGTACAAGGCCATCGACGTGCATGGAGCGGTGAAGGGATCGGCACTGACCGCCTGGCGCATCCTGCGGTGCAATCCGTGGTCGCCCGGCGGCGTCGATCACGTTCCGCCACGCAAACGCCCCCCGTGGCACGATCGGCTGCGCAACACGTTGCGCGACAGCAAGGGCGGTCCCTCCGCCGTCGCTGAGACCAGCCCGGCCGCAGAGACCTCGCCCCATGCTCAAGGAGCCTGATTAGTGGACACGATCTCGAATCTGTTCAGTTTTATCACCACACCGGTCTCCTGGATCATCGTCCAGTTCCACTCGGTGTACGGGAAGATCTTCGGCGCCGACAGTGGTTGGGCCTGGGGCCTGTCCATCGTGTCGCTCGTGGTCCTGATCCGGATCTGTCTGATCCCGCTGTTCGTGAAGCAGATCAAGTCGACCCGCAACATGCAGGCGCTCCAGCCGAAGATGAAGGCGATCCAGGAGCGCTACAAGAGCGACAAGCAGCGACAGTCCGAAGAGATGATGAAGCTGTACAAGGAGACGGGTACCAACCCGCTCTCCTCGTGCCTGCCGATCATCGCGCAGTCGCCGTTCTTCTTCGCCCTGTACCGCGTGCTGAGCAGCATCGCCAACGGCCACACGATCGGCTCGATCAACCAGCCGCTGCTGGACAGCGCCAAGCAGGCGCACATCTTCGGCGCTCCGCTGGCGGCCAAGTTCACCGAGAGCGCCGACAAGGTCGCGGCGCTCGGTGCCTCCATCACGGACGTCCGGGTCGTCACCGCGATCATGATCGTGATGATGTCGGCGTCGCAGTTCTACACGCAGCGCCAGCTGATGACGAAGAACGTCGACATGACGGTGAAGACGCCGTTCATGCAGCAGCAGAAGATGCTGATGTACGTCTTCCCGGTCATGTTCGCCGTGATGGGTGTCAACTTCCCCGTCGGTGTCCTCGTCTACTGGCTCACCACCAACCTGTGGACCATGGGCCAGCAGATGTTCGTCATCCGCCGGAACCCGACGCCGGGCAGCCTGGCCTTCCAGCAGCGCCAGGACCGGCTGCGGGCCAAGGGCAAGCTGGTGGAGCCGCCGGAGGAGATCGCGGCCAAGGAGGCCGTCGAGGTCGCCCGCGCCAACCGTCAGCAGCCGAAGCGGCAGACCAAGGCGCGCCGCACGACGACCACCGGCACCGCCGGCTCGACGTCGGGATCGTCGGTCGCGGCCGCTCCGGACAAGGCGGCTGACAAGCCCAGCCTGACGAAGAAGGAGCCCGGGGACGCCAAGCCGTCCTCCGGCGGTTCCGGCGCGTCCGGCTCGCCCAGAACGTCCAAGGGTGGACAGCGCAAGGGTCCGCAGCGCCCCAAGCACCCGTCCAAGAAGTAGTGCAGAACCTGATGAGGAGCCCATCCGTGACGGAAGGCAACAGCACCACTGTGACCGACGGCGGCTCCGCCGATCGCCTGTCCCGCCTCGAGCAGGAAGGCGAGATCGCCGCCGACTACCTGGAGGGTCTGCTGGACATCGCGGATCTCGACGGGGACATCGACATGGATGTCGAGGGCGAGCGAGCTGCTGTCTCGATCGTCGGCGACTCCAACAGCCGCGACCTGAACAAGCTGGTCGGGCGGGACGGCGAGGTGCTTGAGGCGCTGCAGGAGCTGACCCGGCTCGCGGTGCACCGGGAGACCGGCGACCGCAGTCGGCTGATGCTGGACATCGGTGGCTTCCGGGCCCGTAAGCGGACCGAGCTGGCGCTGCTGGGTGCCAAGGCGGCGGACGAGGCGAAGGGCACCGGGCAGCCGGTGAAGCTCGACCCGATGACGCCGTTCGAGCGCAAGGTCGTGCATGACGCGGTCGCGGCCGCCGGGCTGCGTAGCGAGTCCGAGGGCGAGGAGCCCGAGCGCCGGGTGGTCGTGCTCCCGGTCTGATCGGGCCGAGCACGGCCCTGTACGGCTCAGTCGGCCCCGTTCGCTCGCGGACGGGGCCGATCCTTGTAAGCCTGGAGTCGCCGGCGTGCGGCGATGGGATCGACGGAAAGGACAGTCCTCGTGACGGAGGCAGCAGCGGAGGCGGCGGCGGAACTTCCCGCACCGCCCGAGCAGGCGCAGGCAGTGTTCGGCGAGCGTTTCGCCGATGCGGTCCGCTATGCGGAGCTGCTGGCCGACGCGGGGGTGCGCCGGGGTCTGATCGGTCCTCGTGAGGTGCCGCGGCTGTGGGAGCGGCACCTGCTGAACTGCGCGGTGCTCTCCGAGGTGATTCCGCGGGACATGACGGTGTGCGACGTTGGCTCCGGCGCGGGGCTGCCGGGCATTCCGCTGGCGCTGGCCCGGCCGGATCTGCACATCACGCTGTTGGAGCCCCTGCTGCGAAGGACCACGTTCCTGGACGAGGTCGTCAAGCTGCTGTCGCTCTCCAACGTCACCGTGGTGCGGGGGCGCGCCGAGGAGATGGTGGGCAAGCTCCCGCCGGTGGACGTGGTGACGGCCCGTGCGGTGGCGCCGCTGGAGCGGCTGGCCGGCTGGGGTCTTCCGCTGCTGCGTCCGCACGGCGAGATGACCGTTCTCAAGGGGGACACGGCCGAGGAGGAGCTGAAGGCGGCTCGGGCCGCGCTGGGCCGACTCGGGGCGGTGGAGACCTCCGTGGTGCAGGTGGGCGACGGCGTGGTGGATCCGCTGTCGACGGTGGTGCGCGTCGTGGTCGGGGAGAGCCCCGGCGGGGTGCGGGCGGCTACGCGCCGTGCGAAGGCGGCGCGGGCGAGCCGGGCGGCCAAGAGCACCGGCCGACGTCGGCACTGAAGCTCGCCGCAGCGCGTTCTACTCCATACAAACGGCCAAAACGACATAATTCGGAGTGTCTCCGAGATAACGGGCACATCGCTGTGCATCGTGTTCCACGTGAAACGTCGCTCCCTGCTCCCAGGAGTCCTCAGCCGCGGTCGTGCGGCGGCTGAGGCGCGCGCCAAGAAGCCCCCGAAGTCGGCCCATGAGGTGGATTCATCCACAGGCAGTCGGGCCTCGCTGGTTCATGACCCCGAAAGCATGGCAGGCTCTGTGCATTGCGAGCCTGTAGTCGAGGAGAGTGAATCCGTGCGGTCCGACGCCAACATCGCGGGACCGATGACCGATCCGGTCCCCGGTCCCCGTTCGGAATCATTCGGGGGTGATGTTTCACGTGAAACATTGCCCCCGATGGACGACACCCCCATCGGTCGCGCCGCCCAGTTGGCGGTCGAAGCGCTCGGTCGGGCCGGCGAGGGCCTCCCTCGGCCGGCTCAGACCCGCGTGATGGTGGTGGCCAATCAGAAGGGCGGGGTCGGAAAGACCACGACCACGGTCAATCTCGCCGCCTCGCTCGCCTTGCACGGCGCGCGGGTGCTGGTGATCGACCTCGATCCCCAGGGGAACGCCTCCACGGCGCTGGGCATCGACCACCATGCCGATGTGCCGTCGATCTACGACGTCCTGGTGGAGAGCCGACCGCTCTCCGAGGTCGTCCAGCCAGTCCTCGACGTCGAGGGGTTGTTCTGCGCTCCGGCCACGATCGACCTCGCCGGCGCGGAGATCGAGCTGGTCTCCCTGGTGGCGCGGGAAAGCCGGCTGCAGCGAGCCATCGAGGCCTATGAGCAGCCGCTGGACTACGTTCTCATCGACTGCCCGCCCTCGCTCGGACTACTCACCGTAAACGCCCTGGTGGCGGGCGCCGAGGTGGTCATCCCGATCCAGTGCGAGTATTACGCGCTGGAAGGCTTGGGGCAGCTGCTCAAGAACGTGGATCTGGTCCGCGCTCATCTCAATCCCAAGCTGCATGTCTCAACCATTCTGTTGACCATGTACGACGGCCGGACCAGGCTCGCCGCCCAGGTCGCAGACGAGGTGCGTACCCACTTCGGCAAGGAAGTGCTGCGCACGAGCATCCCCCGCTCGGTCCGGATCTCGGAGGCACCCAGCTACGGCCAGACCGTGCTGACCTACGACCCGGGATCCAGCGGGGCCCTGTCCTACCTCGAAGCGGCGCGCGAGATGGCCTTGCGTGGCGCTGAGGGCACCAATGAGCACGATCAGCACAGCATGTCGGAGGGGATCCAGTGAGTGATCGACGCAGAGGGCTCGGCCGTGGTCTAGGCGCGCTGATCCCAGCGGCGCCGTCATCGGCGAGTACATCGCCGTCGGCGGTACCGCTTCTGACAGCGGACCGCAGCATGCTGGCGGCCACCAAGGTCGCCGGTCTGAACCCCAGAACCCATGATGCTCCGCCGGTGGTGGACATCCCTGTTTCACGTGAAACCGAACCTGATCCACCGGCAGCCGAGGCGCCCGCGGCGCCGAGCGCGTACTTCGCCGAGTTGCCGATCGACTCGATCACGCCGAACTCTCGTCAGCCCCGTGAGGTGTTCGACGAGGACGCGCTGAACGAGCTCATCACTTCCATCAAGGAAGTGGGCCTGCTCCAGCCGGTCGTCGTGCGACAGGCAGGGCCCGAGCGCTATGAGCTCATCATGGGCGAGCGCCGGTGGCGAGCCTGCCGGGAAGCCGGTCTGGCGAACATCCCGGCGATCGTCCGGGCCACCGAGGACGAGAAGCTCCTCCTGGACGCGCTGCTGGAGAACCTGCACCGCGCCCAGCTGAACCCGTTGGAAGAGGCGGCGGCCTACGACCAGCTGCTGCGCGACTTCGCCTGCACGCATGAGCAGTTGGCCGACCGGATCGGACGTTCGCGTTCGCAGGTCTCCAACACGCTGCGCCTGCTGAAGCTCTCGGCGCCCGTGCAGCGACGGGTCGCGGCCGGAGTGATCTCCTTCGGGCACGCACGCGCTCTGCTCTCCCTGGAGGACGGGGAGGATCAGGATCTGCTGGCGCACCGCATCGTGGCCGAGGGGCTGTCGGTGCGGGCGGTCGAAGAGATCGTGACCCTGATGAACGCGGAGCCGAAGAGCACGAAGAAGGCCGTGGGTCCGCGGGCCGGACGGCGGGTCTCCCCGGCACTGACCAACCTCGCGACGCGGCTGTCGGACCGTTTCGACACCAGGGTGAAGGTCGACCTGGGGCAGAAGCGCGGAAAGATCGTGGTGGAGTTCGCCTCGATAGAGGATCTGGAGCGGATCCTGGGGACGATGGCCCCCGGCGAAGGCAAGGTACTGGAGAGCAAGCTCGAAGACGAACCCGACGACGACGTCGAATAGTCCGTGCCTCAGGGGAGCGGGTGGTGTTCCGACCGGAACACCACCCGCTCTTTGCTTGTGCTCAGTGTCCTGGGACCGGGGGCGAGACTACGATGCCTAGAAGGTAGGGAGCCTCTCTGGGGAGGGAAGCCCATGCGTGCGGCGAAGGTAGGACTGGAGCACGAGCGGCATCTGGCCGCTCTCGTAGCCGCAGGACTGAGCTTGGGGGCGGTGGGGGGATTCGTGGGCAGTTTGGTTCGCGACAGAAATGAGGGTCTGGCCACATGGGGCGTCGGCTCGTTCCGCTCACGTTGGACAACCTCTCGGATCTCCCCAAGCGCTGCAGATCGTGCGTCTTCTGGGAACTCGATCCGGTAAGTGGTGAGGCCGCCGTCCAGGCGGGCAAGCCGGAGCTGGAGAAGGAGGCGTGGATCTCCGCGGTTCTGCTGGAGTGGGGCTCGTGCGGCCGGGTGGTGTACGTCGACGACGTCCCGGCCGGCTTCGTCCTCTACGCTCCACCGGCGTACGTCCCGCGTGCCACAGCCTTCCCCACCAGCCCGGTGTCGCCGGACGCGGTGCAACTGATGACCGCCAGGATCATGCCCGGGTACCAGGGGCAGGGCATCGGGCGGGTTCTGGTGCAGACCGTCGCCAAGGATCTGGTGCGGCGCGGAGTCAAGGCGATCGAGGCGTTCGGTGACGCCAAGTGGGCCGAACCGGGATGCATCCTGCCGGCTGATCACCTGCTGGCGGTGGGCTTCAAGACGGTGCGCGCCCACCCGCGCTATCCCCGGCTGCGGCTGGAACTGCGATCGACGATCTCCTGGAAGGAAGACGTCGAGATGGCGATCGACCGACTACTGGGAGCGGTACAGAAGGAGCCGGTCCTCCGGCCGCTGTGAGTGCGCCGGAATCCCGGAACGCGAACAGGCCCGCTCCTTCGAGGAGCGGGCCTGTTTCACGTGGAACAGTCGAGCGGCGGAACACCGCACGGCGTCGACTCAGACGGCGTCGCCGATGAAGTCCGCGAGGTCGCGCTTGATGGCGGCCTTCGGCTTGGCGCCCACGATGGTCTTCACGACCTCGCCGCCCTTGTAGACGTTGAGCGTCGGGATCGACATCACGCCGTACTTGGCAGCGGTGACCGGGTTCTCATCGATGTTGAGCTTGACGATGGTGATGTCCTCGGCGTGCTCCTCGGCGATCGCCTCCAGGGAGGGGGCGATCTGCCGGCACGGGCCGCACCACTCGGCCCAGAAGTCGACCAGCACGGGCTTGTCGCTGGCGAGGACCTCCTCGGCGAAGGTCGCGTCGGTCACAATCTTGGTCTTGCCGGCCACGGCAGTCTCCTCAGGCTCGATACGTGTGGGGGGGGGAGGGTGTTGACGGTCAGGCGGTCTTCTCAGCGTCCGCGAGGGCGGCGAGGAAGCGTTCGGCGTCCAGCGCGGCCGAGCAGCCGGTGCCGGCTGCCGTGATCGCCTGACGGTAGGTGTGGTCCACGACGTCACCGGCGGCGAAGACACCCGAGACGTTCGTACGGGTGCTGGGCGCGTCGACCGTGAGGTATCCCTCGCCGTCCAGTTCCAGGACGCCCTTGAACAGCTCGGTGCGCGGGTCGTGGCCGATGGCGATGAACAGCCCGGTGACGGGCAGCTCGGAGGTCTCACCGGTCTTCGTGCTGCGCAGCGTCAGGCTGGTCAGCTTGTTCTCACCGTGGATCTCGGCGACTTCGCTGTCCCACACGAACGAGATCTTCGGGTCGGCGAAGGCACGCTCCTGCATGGCCTTCGAAGCGCGCAGGCTGTCGCGGCGGTGGACGATCGCCACGGACTTGGCGAAGCGGGAGAGGAACGTCGCTTCCTCGATCGCCGTGTCGCCGCCACCGATGACGGCGATGTCCTGGTCCTTGAAGAAGAAGCCGTCACAGGTGGCGCACCAGGAGACCCCGCGTCCGGAGAGCTGGTCCTCGTTGGGGAGATTCAGCTTGCGGTGCTGGGAGCCGGTGGTGACGATGACGGCCTTCGCCCGGTGGACGGTGCCCTCGGTGTCGGTGACGGTCTTGATGTCGCCGCTGAGGTCCACCGCGACCACGTCGTCCGGGACCAGCTCGGCGCCGAAGCGCTCTGCCTGGGCGCGCATGTTGTCCATGAGGTCCGGACCCAGGATGCCCTCGCGGAAACCGGGGAAGTTCTCCACCTCGGTGGTGTTCATCAGCGCACCGCCTGCGGTGACCGATCCCTCGAAGACCAGCGGCTTCAAAGCGGCACGCGCTGTGTACAGCGCGGCGGTGTAGCCCGCAGGCCCGGATCCGATGATGATCACGTTACGGACGTCGCTCACGGGTGTCTTCCTCGTCTCTACCGACTACTGCGGGGCCCTGGCGGGACTCTCGTCCTGCCTAACGGATCCTACGGGTCCGGCATTCCCGCGCCGGTACGCCGTCAGTGGGCGTACGTGCCCTGACGGAGTACCTGGCCCGGTTCGGTGGTGCAGGAGGCGTCCACGACATACAGGTCGACATGGGCCGGGTCGCCGGGATGAGGCAGGACCACCAGATACGCGTCGGTGCCCTCGTAAGGTTCGTGCGCGGAGGCGAGCGGCTGCTCGGTGCGGTGGATGCCGTTCTTTACACACGGCGGTAGTGGGACGGAGTGGGTGCGCAGCGGCGTGAGGGCGGGGGTGTCGGAGCCGTTCGCCGGGGACTCCGGGTTCACTCCCGCGACGCTGGTCTGCGTTCCCAGCAGATCCCGGACACGTGTCTGCAGATCGCCGGCGCCCGAGGAGTTCCTCTTCGCCTCGGCCGAGCCTCCGGGCCGCTGTGCGACGCCGTTGGTGGCCATGTCCTTCTGGGCCGCGTCGTGCGGGGCCGAACCCGCGTCGAGAGAGTGCAGCAGAACGCCGCCGAGGCCGAGGACCGCGGCCGTGGAGGCCGTGACGAGCAGTGTCCTGGCCCAGCGGCGCCGGGGGCGGGCGCGGTGGCCGCGTCCGGGTCCCGTCGAGGCCGGGGCGTGGCCGCTGGGGCGATCGGCTGCTGTCGGTACCGTTCCCTGGGGAAGCGAAGCGTCGACTGTTCCACGTGGAACAGTCGCGGGCGCCGTCGAGTCGAGCAGCGCTTCGGCGGCAAGGGCGGCATCGATGCGTCCGGCGATGTCCGCAGGCATGCGCGGGGGGCCGGGGAGGGTGCCCAGCAGGTTGCGGATCTCGTCGAGCGAGGTGCGCACGTCGGAGCAGAGATCGCACCCGTCGAGGTGGTCGCGTACGTCCGCGGAGCGGCCTGGTGGAAGGAGGCCTTCGGCCAGGTCCGAGATCTCCGAGACCTCGGGGTGCGCGTCCATCCCCGTCGTCGAAGTCACTGGTGGCCACCTCCGCCCTTTTCCGTTGCCGTCTCTGGGACGGATGTCCCCTCCGTCCGGTTCCTTCCCCGGCTGGGGTCCGCGTTACTCCCCTGGTCGGCGCGCAGATGAGTGAGGAGCGGAAGGAGCCGTGCCCGGCCGCGCGCGCATCTGCTCTTCACGGTGCCGGTCGGCACATCGAGCACGGCGGCGGCCTCTGCGACGGGGTAGCCCTGCATGTCCACCAGGACGAGGGCGGCGCGCTGCTCGGGGGGCAGGGTGGCCAGGGCCGTGACCAATTCGCGGTGCAGCTCGCCGCGCTCGGCGGGGGCGGCGGCGGATTCATGCGGTTCGAGGAGTGTCTCGAAGCGGTTCTCGTCGACGACGGGCGAGGTGCGGCGGGAAGCGGTCTTGCGCGCCCGGTCCAGGCACGCGTTCACGGTGATCCGGTGCAGCCAGGTCGTGACCGCGGACTGGCCGCGGAAGGTGTGGGCGGCACGGAAGGCGGACACCAGGGCGTCCTGGACGGCGTCGGCGGCTTCCTCGCGGTCCCCCAGGGTGCGCAGGGCGACCGCCCACAGGCGGTCGCGGTGGCGCCGGACGATCTCTCCGAAAGCGTCGGGGTCTCCCGCGACGTGCCGGGCGAGGAGATCAGCGTCGCTGGCCTCCTCCCCCGGCTTGCTGCCCTCGTCCACAAGCGCCTCCCCGTTCGCCGCTCAGCTGGTGCCGAGGACCTTTATCTCCGTGATGCCGCCACGGAAGCCGCCCACCGACTCGGGCGGCAGATCGGTGATGTGGATCAGTACGTAGCGTGTCTCCACCGGCACGGCGAGGGTCACCTTGACGGTGCTCCCGGCCTTGGACGCCGCGGAGATCCGTTGCGGGAAGGCTGCCAAGGCGGTGGGCTGGGAAGCGTCCGGTGCCGCGGCCAGCACCTCCACGGTCTGCCCGGGGGCCCACATCGTGACGTCGACGCCGGTGACCTTCCGACGGCTGCCGAGGTCGACGACGATGCCACTGCCCTGGATGCGCTTGGGGAGGTTGCCGAAGTTCGACTGGCCCTTGTAGTTGCTGGTGGTCCAGGCGGTGTCGGCCTTGCCGTCGATGGTGAACCGCACCTTGTCGGGCCAGGTCGGCTTGTCCAGGGGCGAGAACTCACTGGCCGAGGAGATGGCCAGGGGCGTGCCGGGGCCGGTGCCGGTGGGATCCTGGCCCGCCCGCTGCGAGGTGCCCGTGTCGTCCTTGCTCTGGGCCTCGCGGCCCATGAGCGTGTCCGCGAGCTGCCAGCTGCCCAGGCCCAGCGCGACGATCAGCAGCGCGGAGACGGCCCACTTGAGTGCCTTGCCGGTGCGGCCGGGAAGGGCCGGCGGCGCGGCGGGGGGCGCGGGGGCCGGCCGGGGCGCGGCGGGCGCCTGCCGGTAGGGGCCCTGCTGGTAGGTGGTGCGCTGGTACGGCGAGATGTCGGGCTCAGGCGGCCGGATCCGGGGCAGACCGGCGACCGCGCGGGCCAGCTCCTCCGGCGTGGTGCAGGGCGACTCCTCGCGGGAGGCGGTGGCACCCTCGTTGACGAGTGCGCGCATCGCGATCTCGGACAGCCCGCGGTGGACTCCGGCACGCACCTGGTCGGGTGCGACGAGTCCGACGTCCTTGGGGAGCCCGGTGAGGCCGTACGCGTTCTCCTCGTACGGCCAGCGCCGGGTGAGCGAGGCGTACAGCAGCGCGCCGATCGCCTGGGTGTCCTCGCGCTGCGGTCGCTCGGACTTCAGGCCGCGCAGGGCGGCGGTGACGGCCAGTCCGCGGATGCGGTACTGACCGGAGCTGGTGCGCAGTACGGAGCCGGGGCTGAGCCGCAGGTGCGCCAGGCCCTCGCGGTGGGCGGCGGCCATGGCCTGGGAGACCTGGCTGACCATCTGGTAGGCGTCGTGGGGTTCCAGCGGTCCGGCGGCCAGGCTGTCGCTGAGCGCGGTCGCGTCGGGAAGCCATTCGTGGATGACGTAGACGAGGTCGTTCTCCTCGACCGCGTCGAGGACCTGGACGAAGCGGGGATCACCGAGGAGCGCGGCCGAACGGGCGGCGGCGAGCACCTGGCGGGCCCGGGCGTGGTCGGAGGGCAGGAGGTGGATGCCCACGGCACGCCGCAGCTTCTCGTCGACCGCCCGCCAGCTGCTGAAGCCGTCGAGACGGGTGACGCACTCCTCCAACTGGTACCGGCGGGCGAGCTTGTGTCCGCTGTGGAGTTCCGGCGGCTTGCTCTCACCCTGGTGCTGTTCCGCTGTCTCGTCCTGTGTTTCGTCCCGCGCGTCCTGGGGGATGTCCTGATCCGTCGTCTCGTCGGGTGTGGCCCCGTCCTGCTGGACGGCGGGCGGCGGTTCGCCGCCCTCGTTGGCCACTCCGACGGCAGCCGTACTCCGATCCGCCACCGTCGTTCCTGCCTCCCCATCCGTTACGCGATCCCACTGCAGAGCCAAGGGCAATTGTGCCCACAGTCCAGCTCTCTGCACGACACACGGCGGGAGCCGATGGTTGCCCGCCGTGCTTTTTCGATCAGCGGCCGAGTCTGCCGCGCACCATTCCGACCATCGCGGTCATTTCCTCGATCCGCATGCGCTTGGCGGCGATGAAGAAGACGCCGAGCAGCAGCGCGCCGCCGATGACGAGGGAGACGAGCGAACCGGCCGCCCCACTGCCCAGGGTCCGGGTGATGCCGTAGACGGCGGCTCCGGCGGCCAGGGCGGCGGGGACGCAGGCGCCGGTGAGGCGCGCGTACGTCCGGGTGATGCGCTTGCCGTCGAGATCGCCGCCCAACCGGGCGCGCAGCCGCCTGACGGCGACCCCGACGCCGACCGCGTAGGCCAGTCCGTAGGAGAAGGCCATACCGACGACGGCCCAGCGGGAGGGGAGTACGACGAAGCAGACGGCGGACGCGGCGGCGTTCACCGCGGCGACGATGACCGTGTTGTAGAAGGGAGTGCGGGTGTCCTCGAAGGCGTAGAACCCGCGCAGCACGACGTACTGGACCGAGAACGGGATCAGGCCGATCCCGAAGGCCATCAGGATGAATCCGATGTTGCGCGCGGAGTCCGTTCCGGTGCCGGCGTACAGCAGGCTGCACATTGGGACGCCCAGGGCGAGGAAGGCGAACGCGGCAGGGACGATGGCCACGGCCGACGTGCGCAGGCCGTAGGAGATGTCGTCGCGGACCGCGGGTGAGTCCCCGTCGTGGGCGGCGCGGGAGATCCGGGGAAGCACGGCGGCCATGACGGAGACCGTGATGATCGCCTGCGGCATCTGCCAGATCAGCAGCGCGTTGTTGTACGCGGTGATGCCGGTGCCCTGGAAGCCGAGCTTGTCGGCCTCGGATCCGGCCCAGGTGGCGAGCTGGGTGACGACGATGAGCCCGGCCTGGTTGGCGAGGACGAAGAAGAACGTCCACTTGGCCAGCTTCGCGGCGTGGCCGAGTCCGTGGCCGCGCCAGTCGAAGCGCAGCCGGAACTTGAAGCCCGCCTCGCGCAGGTAGGGCAGCATCGCGATGGACTGCACGGCCAGGCCGAGCAGGGTGCCGATACCGAGCAGCCGGATGCCGTCGGGGGAGATCGTCGTGGCGTCCATGTTGGTCGTGCCGTAGGAGCCGTAGACCCAGATGAACATGCCGAAGGTGAAGATGACGACGATGTTGTTGAGGACGGGGGTCCACATCATCGCGCCGAACTTGCCGCGGGCGTTGAGGATCTGGCCCATCACGACGTGCACGCCCATGAAGAAGATCGTGGGCAGGCAGTAACGGGCGAAGGTCACCGCGACGTCGAAGGTGGCCGGGTTGTCCGCGATCTTCGTGGACATCATGCGGACCAGCAGCGGGGGCCGCGATCACCGTGAGCGTGACGATGCCGCCGAGGATGACCATGACGAGCGTCAGCAGCCGGTTCGCGAAGGCCGTGCCGCCGTCCTCGTCGTCCTTCATCGCGCGGACCAGCAGCGGGACGAAGACGGAGTTGAGGCCGCCGCCGACGGTGAGGATGTAGATCATCGTGGGCAGGACCATCGCCACCGCGTAGGAGTCGCCGAGGGTGGCGACGCCGATCGCCGCGGCGATCACCAGGGTGCGGACGAAGCCGGTGAGGCGGGACACCAGGGTGCCGGCCGCCATCAGGGCGCTGGACTTCAGGATGCTGGCGCCGCGGCCGGCGGAGCGGGGCGCGGGGACCGGGGCCGTCCGCTGCTCCGGCTCGGCCGCGAGGGGCGGTCCGGCGGGTCCTTCGGGTGCGAAGGGCTCCGCGGCCGGCTGCTGGTCCCGGTACAGGTGCGCGTACGCGTCGTACGGGGCCGGCTCCTCGGCCGCGTGGGTCACCAGGTCGTCCACCCCGACGTACTGCGTGGTGGCGTCGTCGCCGTACGGCATCTGGTACTGCTGCTGCGGGGGCCACTGCTGCCCGTAGGGCGGGGGCGGCGGAGGGTGCGCGGCACGGTCGTACAGGGCCTCGTCGACCGGGTCCTGCGCCGTCGGGTCCTGCTGCTGGTACGGATCGTAGGCGTAGGTGTTCTGCAGGTAGGGATCCGGCGGCGCCTGGTGGTGGCCGGGGGGAGGCGGCGGTACCTGTGCGCGCGGATCTCCGGCCGGAGTCTCCCGGTCGCGGTCACCGTCGTACGGCGCGTTCATCTGCCCCACCTTATTGATTGTCCGCTGTCGGGACACGCCCTGGCTATCGGTCCACCTTCTCACTCGGTGCGGACGGGTCCGTGCTTTCGGGTGCGGTGTCCGGGGCCGGGTCACCCGGCTGCCCGGCTTCGGGGCCGGGCGCACCGCCGCCCTCTTCCACGCCGTCGTCCGTACCGCCCGCGCCGTCCGTACCGCTGGTGTCGTCGGTACCGTCCGCGCCGTCCGTACCGTCGTCGCCGTCACCGGCCGTGTCGTCGACGTCGTCCCCGTCGTCTCCGTCTGCATCGGTTCCGGCCGCGGCCTTGCGCTTGCGCTGGTTGTACATCTTCACGCCGGCCAGTGCGAGGAGCAGCAGGCCGCCGGCGATCACCAGCATCACCGTGTCGGTGATCGAGGTGACCTTGACGTTGAACGACATCGGGTCGCCGTACTTGACGCCGTCCGCGGTATAGAGCTGGGCGGTCACCTGCGCCAGTCCGTTCGCACCCGCCTTGGTGGGGAACTTCAGGGAGCGGGTGTGCCCGCCCTCGACGGTGACCGGCTTGGGGGTCGCCGACGTCCAGCCGGATCTGCGCGCTGGAGGTGAGCCGAAGTTCCAGGCCGGTGACGGCCTGCCCGAGTTCGTTCTTCACGGTGACCGGGATCGTGGCACTGCGCCCGGACAGGGTCAGGTTGGTCTTGTCCAGGATGTGCACCGCGCCCATGAGGTCGGTGAGGTACGAGCCGATGGAGTCACGGAACAGCGAGGCGCCCCCGGGGTCACCGCGCCAGGCGTTGGACATCGAGCGCAGAACCGCGGCGGTGAAGGGGACGGTGACCCGGTCCTTGCGGCTGAGGATCACCGTGAACCCGTTCAGCTGGCCCTGCGTCCGCTGGATGTCCTGGAACGCGCTGGTGCTGATCTCCTGCTTGCGTAGGTAGTCGGGGTACGCGGACGGGCCGGGCACCTTCTGGTTGGCGGCCGGGTCGGCGGTGGCCTTGGTGGCCGCGTCGAAGCTGATGGTCTGCGCCCAGGAGCTGTGACCGACCGCGGCGATGCCCCGGGCCATCTCCTGGGCCTGGGACGCGGTGGGCATGCGCTGGGGGGCGACGACGATGCTGCGCTGTTTGGTCGGCGCCTGCATGCTGATCATCAGTGTCTGGGAGAGGAACTCCTGGACGGCGAGGGCGGACGCCGAGGCGCCCGTCATGTCTCCCTGGAAGGCCTTGGACAGAACGGCGTCGCTGACCACCGCCGTGGTGCCGCCGCTGATCGGGCGGGCGGACGTGGGGGTGTAGTCGAGTGAGCCGGCCTCGCCGAAGCTGTCGCTGCGCGCGATGACGGTGTCGGCGCCGCCGGCGGTGGCGACGTCCACGATCGACGGATCGACGGCTCCGTCGGCCGGCCATGCCACATTGGCGATGGGATCGAGACCGAGGATCGTGTCGACGGTCCTGACGCCCAGATCGGTGGCCGTCTTGAGGTGGCCCAGCGTCGCCGGGACCTCCTTGCCGTGGTGGGCGATCGAGGCGATGTCGGTGTCGCCGAAGGGCAACGCGACCACTTCGTGACCCGCGGTCGCGGACTTCAGGTCGTTGAGCCACTGCTTGGCGTTCTCGGTGCCCCTGCCCGGCGTCGTGTGCGCGATGTCACCGTCCGGCCCCAGCACCCGGTAGCTGCGGGTCATGAAGTCGATGGTGGCGAGCAGGTCGGGATCGACGACCCAGGTGATGGGAAGCGTCCTGCCCAGCTCCACGAGCTCCTGCAGCCGGCCGCCGGGCGCGAGATCGGCCGCGAGGTCGTCGTCGAGGAAGATCGGGCTCTGCTGGTCGTCGGTGTCGCTGCGCACGGCCAGGTGCGGTCGGTCGGCCAGCGGCCACAGAAAGGTGAACTGGGTCGGCTTGGCGTCGGCCTTCGAATACCAGGGGAGGAAGGTCCGCTGGATCCCCAGGACGTGGTTGTACGCCTCGTCGGCGGTCTGGCCGTTGAGGGTGACCCCGAGCTGGTAGACGCCGTCAGCGTCCAGTCCCAGGGCGCTCACGGGCACCTTCAGGGAGAAGGCGCTGCTCGTGCCTGACGGGATGTTCGCCAGTTTGGCCGTGTGATCGGTGATCAGGCTGCCGTCGTCCCCGGTGGAGCCCGTGCGCGTGGCGGCGGAGCTGATCGCGCTGCGGCTCGTCAACGGGCTGCTGGAAGAGATCCGCAGTCCGGCCTCGGCATGGGTGATCGTGCCCCGACCGGTGTTGGTGACGGTGCCCGCGACGGTGATCGTGCCGTCCTTGGCCGGAGTGAGCGGGTCAACGGATTCCACCGAGACCTGGGCCGTCCGTGATCCGGTACCGGGCGCCGCGGCCTGGGCGGCGGGCGCCGCGTGCACCTGCAGCAGGCCCGCGAAGAGCGACGCCCCGGCGATCAGCGCGGCCGCGCGGCGTATCCGCCGCGGACGCGCCGTGGGTGTACCGGGTGACTGTGCCGCCTCGCCCACTCGTGTGCCCGTCCTGTCGTCCATCGGATGTGCGTCCTGGCATGTTAACGATCGAGCGCGAGGCAAAGTGCTGCGGACTGCTCCATAGGGAGCGGCGGCATAACGAGGAGGCCGGGAGGCTCGCGGCCACGTACCCTTTTGCGTTGTGCCGAATGCCAACAATGACCCCCAGACCCAGCAGGCCCCTCACACGGTCGCGCCGGTCGCCGAAGACCTCGGCCGCCGCTTCCAGGAAGCCGGCTTCAAGCTCGCCCTCGTCGGCGGCTCGGTCCGTGACACCCTGCTCGGCAGGCTCGGCAACGACCTGGACTTCACGACCGACGCCCGCCCGGAGCAGGTGCTGAAGATCATCCGCCCCTGGGCGGAGGCCGTATGGGAGGTCGGTATCGCCTTCGGCACCGTCGGGTGCAGGAAGGACGGCTTCCAGGTCGAAGTCACCACCTACCGGTCCGAGGCCTACGACCGCACCTCCCGCAAGCCCGAGGTCTCCTACGGCGACACCATCGAGGAGGATCTGGTCCGCCGAGACTTCACGGTCAACGCGATGGCCGTCGCGCTGCCCGGCAGCGTCTTCGTCGACCCGTACGGCGGTCTCGACGACCTGGCCGGACGGCTGCTGCGCACTCCCGGTACGCCGGAGGACTCCTTCTCCGACGACCCGCTGCGGATGATGCGCGCCGCGCGCTTCGCGGCCCAGCTGGACTTCGAGGTCGCCCCCGAGGTCGTCGCCGCGATGACGGCGATGGCGGACCGTATCGAGATCGTCTCGGCGGAGCGGGTGCGGGACGAGCTGAACAAGCTCATCCTCTCGGACAACCCGCGCAAGGGTCTGCGGCTGCTGGTCGACACCGGGCTGGCGGAGCGGGTACTCCCGGAGCTCTCGGCGCTGCGCCTGGAGCGTGACGAGCACCACCGGCACAAGGACGTCTACGAGCACTCGCTGACCGTTCTGGAGCAGGCCATCGACCTGGAGGCGGACGGCCCCGACCTGGTGCTGCGGCTGGCCGCGCTGCTGCACGACATCGGCAAGCCGCGGACCCGGCGCTTCGAGTCGGACGGCCGGGTCTCCTTCCACCACCACGAGGTGGTGGGCGCGAAGATGACCAAGGCCAGGATGGCCAAGCTCAAGTACCCCAACGACATGATCAAGGACGTCTCGAGGCTCGTCGAGCTGCATCTGCGGTTCCACGGGTACGGCACCGGCGAGTGGACCGACTCCGCGGTCCGGCGTTACGTACGGGACGGCGGCCCGCTGCTGGACCGGCTGCACAAACTCACCCGGTCCGACTGCACGACGCGGAACAAGCGCAAGGCCGCGGCACTCTCCCGTACCTACGACGGGCTGGAGGAGCGCATCGGCGAACTCCAGGAACGTGAGGAGCTCGATTCGATCCGCCCGGACCTCGACGGCAACCAGATCATGCAGATCCTGGATGTCCGGCCCGGCCCCGTGATCGGCAAGGCCTACCAGTTCCTGCTGGAGCTGCGGCTGGAGAACGGCCCGATGTCCGAGGAGGACGCGACCGCCGCTCTGAAGCAGTGGTGGGCGGCGCAGGGCTGACCGCGCGGGTTCCACCAGTTCACCGCTGCCATGTTCCACGTGGAACATGGCAGCGGTGAAACGACGTGAGGGGCGATGTTCCACGTGGAACATCGCCCCTGCGGACGTCAGGGAACCGTCGGGACTACTTGTCCTTCAGGCAGAGCAGGAAGCTGCTGCCGCTGCCGGTCTCGACGTAGTCGTAGCGGAAGTCCGGAGCCGCCGCCGTGCACTTCTCCTCGGCTTCGGATGAGGTGAAGCTGCCCTTGATGACGGCGAGGACCTTGTACTGCGCCTTGGCGTCGGTGCAGTCGACGACCGTGAGGTCGGGCTGGCTGGTGCTGGAGCTACCGCGGTGCATGCAGTCGCCGACGACGGCCGTGTCGGCGCTGTCGTCAAGCGCGTTCACGCCCACGATCGCGCCGATCACGATGAGCGGGGCCAGGATGCCGTAGGCACCCACGCGTCCGAAGATCGGCTTACCGGCGTCGCGGGGCGGTCCCCAACCGCCGGTGGGCGAGGGGAGCTTGTTGAACTTCGCACGCGCGCCCAGGTTGCCGAGCAGAGTGATGGGCGTGATGACGAACGACGCGAGGCCCCACCAACCCTGCCAGAGGGTCTTGGTTGTCATGTCGCGGTGCGTGGCTATGCCGCAGGACCGGCAGTAGTTGGCCTTCAGCTTGAGGAACCGCATGATGACCAGGAAGCCCTGGTGTCCGCGGACCGTGGCGTGAACCGCGGGGAGACCACCACAGAAGGTGCAGGAGCCGGGCTGGGCTCCCTGCTGCGGGAACGGCTGGGGCCCCTGCTGTCCGAACGGGGCGCCGCCCTGCGGCGGTTGCGGCTGACCGTAGGGGTTGCCGCCCTGCGGGGGCAGGGGCTGGCCGTACGGGTTGCCGCCCTGCGGCGCTTGCGGCTGGCCGTACGGGTTGCCGCCCTGCTGGTACTGCGGTGGCGGTGGAGTGGTCATGGGTGTCCCCCGATTGGGATGTATGAGCGAGGTAAGAACGGGCGAACACTACTGGAGCGCCCTGACACGAAGCATCGCCAGGGCCACCACCGCATAGAGCAGGGCCAGAAGGACGATCAGGAGTACGGACCGGCCGTCCGGCGGGAGCATCACGGCGGCGACGGCCGCCGCGCCGACGAAGGCGACGTTGAAGGCCACGTCGTACAGCGAGAAGACCCGCCCCCGGTAGGCGTCGTCGATCGAGGACTGGACGACGGTGTCGGTGGCGATCTTGGCGCCCTGGGTGCAGATGCCCAGCGCGAAGGCGGCGATCAGCATGGGCGCGGGGTCGAACGGCAGGGCCAGCGGCGGGAGCAGCACGGCGGCGGACCCGGCACAGACCGTGATCCAGCCGGCGGTGCCGAAGCGGGTGGTGGCCCAGGGTGTGACGACGGCGGCGGCGAAGAAGCCCGCCCCCGAGACGCCGACCGCCAGCCCGAGCAGGGCCAGACCGCCGCTGCCGTCGTCACCCGGGCTGTCCGACGTGGTGTTCCAGGCGTAACGGCACAGCATCAGCAGCATGACGGTGAGCGCGCCGTAACAGAACCGCAGGGCGGTCATGGCGGTCATGGCGCGCACCGCCGCCGGACGGCCGCGCAGATGCCGCAGCCCTTCGGCGAGGCCGTGCACGGTGCCGGTCAACGCGGTGGCCAGACGCGGCTGCACAAGACCGGGATCGGGGCCGAGCAGGTCGCGGTCGAGTGTCAGGGCGGCCAGGCCCGCGCAGAGGTAAACGAACGCGGCGAGCAGCACCACGGTCGCGTCGGCTCCGGCACCCTTCGTGAGTCCGAGGTGGACGAGGAAGGCGAGCCCGCCGCCGGCCGTAGCCGCCAGCGTCCCGGCCGTCGGCGACAGCGAGTTGGCCATCACCAGCCGGTCCTGGTCCACGACGCGCGGCAGCGCGGCCGACAGTCCGGCCAGGACGAAGCGGTTGACGGCGGTGACGGACAGCGCCGACAGGTAGAACAGCCAGTCCGGGACGTGGGCCAGGATCAGCGCGGCCGTGCCGCAGGACAGCACCGCGCGCAGCAGGTTGCAGTGCAGCAGGACCTGGCGCCGCCGCCAGCGGTCCAACAGGACTCCGGTGAAAGGCCCCAGCAGGGAGTAGGGCAGCAGGAGCACCGCCATCGCGGAGGCGATGGCGGCGGGGGACGCCTGCTTCTCGGGGGAGAAGACGACATACGTGGCGAGCGCGACCTGGAAGACGCCGTCGGAGAGTTGGGACAGCAGGCGCACCGCGAGCAGCCGCCGGAAGTCGCGCAGCCGCAGCAGCACGCGGAGATCGCGCACAACAGCCATGGGCACAGCCTCACATGACGCGTCAGGCCCCGGGTGCAACACCCGGGGCCTGACGGCTACGCGTCGTACGTGGTCAGCGGTTCAGCCGTGATCAGCGCTCGACCTCGCCCTTGATGAACTTCTCGACGTTGTCGCGGGCCTCGTCGTCGAAGTACTGCACCGGCGGGGACTTCATGAAGTACGAGGACGCCGAGAGGATCGGGCCGCCGATACCGCGGTCCAGGGCGATCTTCGCGGCACGCACGGCGTCGATGATGACACCGGCCGAGTTCGGGGAGTCCCAGACCTCGAGCTTGTACTCCAGGCTCAGCGGAACGTCACCGAAGGCGCGACCCTCGAGGCGGACGAAGGCCCACTTGCGGTCGTCGAGCCACGCCACGTAGTCCGACGGGCCGATGTGCACGTTGTCGGCACCCAGGTCGCGGTCGATCTGCGAGGTGACGGCCTGCGTCTTGGAGATCTTCTTCGACTCGAGGCGGTCACGCTCGAGCATGTTCTTGAAGTCCATGTTGCCGCCGACGTTCAGCTGCATGGTGCGCTCAAGGAGGACACCGCGGTCCTCGAAGAGCTTCGCCATCACGCGGTGCGTGATCGTGGCGCCGACCTGGGACTTGATGTCGTCACCGACGATCGGCACGCCCGCCTCGGTGAACTTGTCCGCCCACTCCTTGGTGCCGGCGATGAAGACCGGGAGGGCGTTGACGAAAGCGACCTTGGCGTCGATGGCGCACTGCGCGTAGAACTTCGCGGCGACCTCGGAACCGACGGGCAGGTAGCAGACGAGAACGTCGACCTGGCGGTCCTTGAGGATCTGGACGATGTCGACCGGGGGCCGCGTCGGACTCCTCGATGGTCTCGCGGTAGTACTTGCCGAGGCCGTCGTGGGTGTGACCGCGCTCGACGGTGACACCGCTCTGCGGAACGTCGCAGATCTTGATCGTGTTGTTCTCGCTGGCGCCGATGGCGTCCGCGAGGTCGAGGCCGACCTTCTTCGCGTCGACATCGAAGGCGGCCACGAACTCGACGTCACGTACGTGGTAGTCGCCGAACTGCACGTGCATGAGGCCAGGCACGCGGCCGTTCGGGTCGGCGTCCTTGTAGTACTCGACACCCTGCACCAGCGACGCGGCGCAGTTGCCCACGCCAACAATGGCTACGCGAACCGAACCCACGGTTGCTCCCTGTGTAATCGTCACGCGGTTCCCCGGTCTCCGGGTTGGCCGCCATGTTCTTGAGTGTTGCGGTCTTGTGTGTTGTCGTCCTGCTCGGCGGACGGGCGCGTGGTGCGTCCGTTGCGCTCGGTCTCGATCAGCTCGTTGAGCCAGCGAACCTCGCGCTCCACCGATTCCATGCCGTGCCGTTGCAGCTCGAGCGTGTAGTCGTCGAGTCGCTCACGGGTGCGCACCAGTGACGCGCGCATCTTGTCCAGGCGTTCCTCGAGGCGGCTGCGCCGCCCCTCGAGGACGCGCATCCGGACGTCCCGCGACGTCTGGCCGAAGAAGGCGAAACGAGCCGCGAAGTGCTCGTCCTCCCATGCGTCCGGCCCGGAGTGGGCGAGGAGCTCCTCGAAGTGCTCCTTGCCCGCCGTGGTCAGCCGGTAGACGATCTTCGCCCGGCGGCCGACGAGGGGAGCGGCCAGCGGATCCACGTCCGGAACCGTCTCCTCGATCAACCAGCCCTGGGCGACCAGCGTCTTCAGGCAGGGGTAAAGGCTGCCGTAGCTGAACGCACGGAACACACCGAGCGAGGTGTTGAGCCGCTTGCGCAACTCGTAACCGTGCATCGGGGATTCGCGCAGCAGGCCGAGGACAGCGAACTCGAGGATCCCGGAGCGCTTGCTCACTGTCCCCGCCTCTCCGTCCCGGCCACCGCTGAACCCGGGTCCGCCCCGGTGTGTGGTGGTGCTTGTCTCGACCCGATGTATCGAGTCGATACATCGCGACGATAGAACGGCCTGATCTATCTGGCAAGGCGACCCGCGGTGACCGGCGTCACATCGAGAAACCTGTGAAGGTCCAGGCGCCCGTTATGTGGCGAAGGCTGGTGTCACAGGGCTTTTGAGCCTGCGTACTCTGTTCGCCATGCAGAGCACCGGGAACCCTGTGACGCGCGTGAGCGTCTTGGTCCTGGGTGCAGTGCGGCCTGACACTGCCGCGCTCAGGGGGACCCACGGATATTCACTGCCGCTTTCAGGCGATCCCGCCTGTTCTAGGAGTAGCTGTTCATGAGCGATCACCGTCGCAAGCCGCCGCAGTCGCCCGGCGGCGGCCGCGCAGCCGCCCGGCGCGGAGCGCAGCAGCAGCCGCCGACGTCCGGCGGCCGGCGCGCCGCCAACCCGCCGCCGCAGGTACCGTCCCCGGGCGCGCCCGCCGGTGACGGGCGTTCCCATCCCGGTCGCGCGGCCGCACGCCGCGCCGCGCAGGGCGGACGCCGCCGCGCGGAGAACGCCTCCGAGGGCGCGGGTGTCGCGGACGTCACAGGCGGTTCGGCCGGCGGGGCCGGTGGCGGCGGACGCCGCAGGACCGGCGGTGGCGGCAGTGGCAGTGGCCCCGGTGGTCGTGGGCCCGCCCGTCCCCCGAAGAAGCGCTTCATCGACTACCCGCGCTGGGGCAAGACGGGCTGGCGCCACTGGATGCCGTCCTGGAAGCAGGTCACCTCGCTGACCATCGCGTTCTTCGGAACGCTGGTCGGCATCGCGGGCATCGCGTACGCGATGGTGCAGGTTCCGAACGTCAACCTGTCGGCCACGGCGCAGAACAACGTCTACTACTGGGACGACAACACCCCGATGATCGCGACCGGCGGGGAGATCAACCGCCAGATCGTGCCCATCGAGTCGATCCGGAAGACGATGCAGGACGCGGTCATCTCCGCGGAGAACAAGACCTTCGAGACCGACAGCGGTGTCGACCCCATGGGTATCGCCCGGGCTGTGAAGAACATGGCCACCGGCGGTGAGGTGCAGGGTGGTTCGACGATCACCCAGCAGTACGTCAAGAACTCCCGGCTCGACCAGTCGCAGACGATCTCTCGTAAGTTCAAAGAGCTGTTCATCTCGATAAAGGTCGGAACCACCCTGAAGAAGTCGAAGATCATGGAGGGGTATCTGAACACCTCCTACTTCGGCCGGGGCGCCTACGGGATCCAGGCGGCCGCTCGGACGTACTACGGGGTCGACTCCGACAAGCTCAACCCGAGCCAGGCCGCGTTCCTCGCCGCGCTGCTCAAGGGCCCGACGTACTTCGACCCGGCCGGCGCGGTGGACATCGACCAGCGCGCCACCCCCGAAAGCAACACGCGCAACTCCAAGGAACGTTGGAAGTGGATCCTTGACGAAGAGGTCAAGGACGGCCGCCTCAGCGCCACGGACCGTGCGAAGTACACGGAATACCCCATGCCGGACGCGGTGAAGAAGAACGCACAGATGGCCGGTCAGATCGGCTATCTGGTGAGCCTGGCCAAGGCCTACGTGGTCAACAGCACCGGCCTCAAGATCACGAACGACGACCTCGCCAAGGGCGGCTATCAGATCCACACCACCTTCAACAAGAAGAAGGTGGCGGAGCTGGAGGCGTCGATCAAGTCGGTCCGGCAGAAGAACCTCGTGGACACCCGCAAGGACACGTCGGGGAAGAACACCACCCTGGACAAGGACGGCGGGTTCGTCGACAGGTACGTGCAGTTCGGCGGTGCCTCCGTCGATCCCAAGGACGGCAAGATCCTCGCCATCTACGGCGGTACCGACGCGACGCAGCACTTCACGAACAACGCGAACGAGACCGGCGCCCAGGTCGGGTCGACCTTCAAGCCGTTCGTCCTTGCTGCCGCGATGACCCACGGGGCGCGTGACCCCAAGGGCGGCGAGAACCAGGGCGACGACGAGCGCACCAAGGTCTCGCCGAAGAGCGTGTTCAGCGGCAAGAACAACCTGGTGATCAACAAGTACGACGGCACCCCCTGGATCAACAACGAGACCAAGGGGCCGTGGAAGCAGCCGAACGACGACGGCGAGTCCGAGGCGAAGGTCACGTTGCGCGAGGCGATGGAAAAGTCGATGAACTCGCCCTACGTGCAGCTCGGCCAGAACGTCGGTACGGACAAGGTGCATGACGCCGCGGTCGCGGCAGGCCTGCGGAAGTCCTCGACGAACGGCTTGGAGGACTACAAGAACAGCGTCACGTACTCGATCGGCACCTCGTCGCCCAGCGCGATCCGGATGGCCGGGGCCTACGCGACGTTCGCCGCGCACGGCACCCAGAACGACCCGTACTCGGTCACCTCGGTGGTGAAGGACGGCGCGCAGGTCTACAAGCACGAGAAGCAGGCCAAGGTCGCCTTCGAGGCGAACGTCGCCGACACGGTCACCAACGTGCTGCAGGGCGTCATCAAGGACGGCACCGGCAAGCCGGCGAGGCTCGAGGACGGGCGGGAGGCCGCGGGCAAGACCGGTACCACCGACGACAACAAGTCGGCCTGGTTCGTCGGCTACACGCCGAGCCTGTCGACCTCGATCGGCATGTGGCGCCTGGATGACAAGGCCACCGGCAAGGGCTTCCTGTCGATGTACGGCACCGCCGGCAAGGCGAAGATGCACGGTAACTCCTTCCCCGCGCAGATCTGGCACGACTACATGAGCCAGGCTCTCAAGGGCACCCCGAAGCAGAGCTTCGAGGAGCCGTCGAGCGATCCCGGTGAAGTGATGTACGCCCCCGGCACCAGCCCCACGCCCACGCCGACGCAGACGACGCCCACCGCGACGACGCCCCCGCCGACGAGCAAGGCTCCGACGACGCCCACGACGACGGCGCCCACGACGCCGCCGACCTCGCCGAGCGCCTCCACGACGACGCCCTGCTCGCCGTTGGACTGGAACTGCAACCACCCGACGCCCCCCACCGGCGGCAGTACGTCGCCGTCGGCCACGACCACCCCGACCCGTCCCAACAAGGGCGGTGGCGGCGGTAACAACAGCGATTCCGGCGGCTGACGGATGAGCGCTTAACGGTGCGGCCGGGGCCGCGGAGGGCCAATGCCCTCCGCGGCCTCCTGCCTTCCCGGGCCATGGGGCAGGATGTCCGGCATGACGAGCGTGCGCGAAGAAGACCACCTGGAGGCACTCGTGCCGCCGACCGACGAGGATCCGGTGGCCGAATCCGCCAGCGAGGTCATCGGCGGACCCCTGGGACGCCGGGCGGAGACCGGCGGACACCGTTGGTGGAACCCGCTGCGCGTCCTGGTGATCGTGGTCATCGGCATGTTCGCGCTCGGGATGGCGCAGAAGGTGCCCTGTTACAACAGCGCCTGGTTCCAGTCGGGTGACGCGCAGTACGTCCACGCCTGCTACTCGGACATTCCGCACCTGTTCGGCGGTCGCGGTTTCTCCACCGGGACCGTGCCGTACTTCGACCGGATCCCGGACGACGTCTCGACCGAGTTCCACTATCTGGAGTACCCGGTCCTGACCGGCCTCTTCATGGAGGTCGCGTCCTGGTTCACCCCGGACGGCGGCTCCGAACAGCACCGCGAGCAGGTCTACTGGCTGATCAACGCGGGCATGCTGATGGTCTGCGCCGTGGCCCTCGTGGTGTGTGTCGCGCGCACCCACCGGCGCCGCCCCTGGGACGCGCTGCTTGTCGCGCTCTCCCCCGCGCTGGCGCTGAGCGCCACCATCAACTGGGACCTGTTCGCGGTGGCGCTCACCGCGGGAGCCATGCTGATGTGGTCCCGCAGCCGTCCGCTGGCGGCGGGCATCCTGCTCGGCCTGGCCACCGCCGCCAAGCTCTACCCGCTCCTGCTGCTCGGCGCGTTGTTCGTGCTCTGCCTGCGGGCGGGCCGGCTGCGGGCCTTCCGGACGGCCGTGGCGGGCGCGGTGGGCGCCTGGCTGGTGGTCAACCTGCCGGTGATACTGCTCGCGCGCGACGGCTGGGCGAAGTTCTACTCGTTCAGCCAGGAGCGCCGGATCGACTACGGGTCCGTCTGGCTGGTCATCAGCCAGCAGACCGGCAGGCCGCTGGACGGGGTCAACGCCTACGCGTTCGCGCTGATGCTGCTGCTCTGCGCGGCCATCGCCGGGCTCGCGCTGCACGCACCCCGGCGTCCGCGCTTCGCGCAGCTCGCCTTCCTCGTCGTGGCGGCCGTGGTGCTCGCCAACAAGGTCTACTCACCCCAGTACGTGCTGTGGCTGCTCCCCCTGGCCGTGCTCGCCAGGCCGCGCTGGCGGGACTTCCTGGTGTGGCAGGGCTCCCAGGTCCTGTACTTCCTGGGCATCTGGATGCAGCTCGCCTACGTGACGGGCGGCAACAAGCACCACGGACTGCCCCAGGACGGGTACCACCTGGCGATCGTCGTCCACGTCCTCGGCACGCTCTACCTGTGCGGAGTGGTGGTGCGGGACATCCTGCTGCCGGAACGCGACGCGGTGCGCTGGGACGGCGAGGACGACCCTTCCGGCGGCGTGCTGGACGGAGCTCCGGACGTGTTCGTGCTGGGCCGGACCCACGAACCGCGGCACGCCGCCCCTTTCGTGGGGACGCCGGTGCAGTGGGGCGTGGAACGGCGTGAGCCGGCCGGCCCACCGCCCGCGGAGGGCTGGGCCGCCACCGGCGACTGAGCGGCCTTCCGCGGCGCCTCAGCGGTCCAGGACGCGGTCGAACTGGGTGGTGGTGTGCCGCAGGTGCGCCACCAGCTCGTCGCCGACCGCCGGTGGGGCCACGTCGTTGGGCAGGAACAGGATGGAGACCTGCATGTGCGGGGGCTCCGCGAACCACCGCTGCTTGCCGGCCCACACGAACGGCGACAGGTTGCGGTTGACGGTGGCCAGGCCCGCCCGCGCCACGCCCTTGGCGCGGGGCATCAGGCCGTGCAGGGCCTTGGGCGCCTCGAGACCGACGCCGTGGGACGTCCCGCCCGCGACCACGATCAGGTGGCCGTCGTCCGAGGCCTTCTGCTGGCGGTACCCGTAGCGCTCGCCCTTGGCGATGCGCGTGACGTCCAGGACCGCACCGCGGTACTCGGTGGCCTCGTGGTCGCCGAGCCACATCCGGGTGCCGATCCGGGCGCGGAACTTGGTCTGCGGGAACTGCTGCTGCAGCTGGGCGAGCTCATGGGCCTTGAGGTGGCTGACGAACATCGTGTGCAGCGGGAGCCTGGCGGCGCGCAGCCGTTCCATCCAGCCGAAGACCTCCTCCACCGCGTCCGAACCGTCGGTGCGGTCCAGCGGCAGGTGGATGGCGAACCCCTCCAACCGTACGTCGTCGATGGCGGCGTGCAGCTTGACCAGGTCGTCCTCGGCGACGCCGTGGCGCTTCATGCTGCTCATGACCTCGATGACGACCCGGGCGCCCACCAGCCCGCGCACCCCCTCGACGGAGGAGACCGACCGGATCGCGCGGTCCGGCAGCGGCACCGGCTCCTCGCCGAGCCGGTACGGGGTGAGGACCAGGAGGTCACCGCCGAACCAGTCCTTGATCCTGGCGGCCTCGTAGGTCGTGCCGACGGCGAGCATGTCGCTGCCGAGCCGGGTCGCCTCGTCGGCGAGCCGCTCGTGTCCGAAGCCGTAGCCGTTGCCCTTGCAGACCGGGACTATGCCGGGGAACTGCTCGGCGACGGACTGCTGGTGCGCACGCCAGCGTGCGGTGTCGACATACAGGGTGAGCGCCATGGCCTGGTCAGGACCTTTCCTTCGTCTGCTCGCCGGTCAGCGGCGGGACATGTAGATGTCGAGTGCCTTGTGGAGCAGTTTGTTGAGGGGGAAATCCCACTCGCCCAAGTATTCGGCTGCCTGCCCGCCTGTGCCCACCTTGAACTGGATCAGGCCGAAAAGGTGGTCCGTCTCGTCCAGGGAGTCGCTGATGCCGCGCAGGTCGTACACGCTCGCCCCGAGGGCATAGGCGTCCCTGAGCATCCGCCACTGCATCGCGTTGGACGGCCGGACCTCCCGCTTGTGGTTCGCGGAGGCTCCGTAGGAGTACCAGACGTGCCCGCCGACGATCAGCATGGTGGCGGCGGCCACCGCCTCGCCCTCGTGCACGGCCAGGTAGAGCCGCATCCGGTTGGGGTCCTCGTTGTTGAGCGAGGTCCACATCCGCTGGAAGTACGACAGCGGGCGGGGCCTGAAGTGGTCGCGCTCGGCGGTCACCTCGTAGAGCTGCTGCCAGACCGGGAGGTCGTCGTACCCGCCCTGCACGACCTCGACACCGGCCTTCTCGGCCTTCTTGATGTTGCGGCGCCACAGCTGGTTGAAGCCCTTGAGGATGTCGTCCAGCGAACGGTTCTCCAGCGGCACCTGGTAGACGTAGCGCGGCTGCACGTCACCGAAGCCGGCGCCGCCGTCCTCGTTCTGCTGCCAGCCCATCCGGCGCAGCCGGTCGGCCACCTCGAAGGCGCGGGGCTCGATGAACGTCGCCTCGACATCCCGCAGCCGCTTGACGTCGGGGTCCGAGATCCCGGCCTTGATGGCGGGCGCGTCCCAGCGGCGGATGACGACGGGCGGCCCCATCTTCACCGTGAAGGCGCCCTGCTGCTTGAGGTGCGCCAGCATCGGCTGCAACCACTCATCCAGGTTCGGGGCGTACCAGTTGATGACCGGGCCCTCGGGCAGGTACGCGAGGTACCGCTTGAGCTTGGGGATCTGCCGGTACAGCACGAGGCCCGCACCGACGATCTGGCCGGTTCTGTCGTCGAACCAGCCGAGGTTCTCGGAGCGCCATTCGTTCTTGACATCCGCCCATGTCCGGAACCTGGCAGTGACTGGCCGAGGGCAGGCTCTGGATGAAAGCCAGATGCTGCTCACGGCTGATGGTCCTCAGGGTCAAGCTCATGCGGGGCGCTCCCCATCGCTGCGGCTGCGGTCTTATCTGCGCCGAAGCCTACTGCGATCGGGGAACCGCCCCGCCAGCCCTGTGGACAACTCTCCGGCTAGCCGCCGAAGAACCCTCCATGTGCCATACCCAGGTAGAAGCCGACCGCGGCCGCCCCGAGCCCGATGATCAGCGCGAAGCGCTCGGCGGTGGTGACGGAGATGAACTGCCCGTATCCCCCGGTGATGATCCCGGCGAGGCCGGTCAGGGAGCTGAGCAGGTGCAGCTGGTCGAAGATCGACGTGACGATGGCGATGCCACCGAGGACCAGGGTCACCGCGACCAGGGTGTTCTCCAGGGGATGGGCCTGGCCGTCGGTGTTGAAGGTGAGGTGATGGGTCCGAGCCGCTTGCTGTGCCATGGGACACCTCCGTAACGGAGCAGTAGCGCATCGTAGCGCCGTTCATACCCGATGTGTACAGATTGAGGGCATTAGGGACCGGATTTCAACCGGAGGCGGTTGTCCGGGTAGTCTGTACGGTCTGCACCGGTGTCTGCGCTGTCCACAACGATCCACCGTGATTGTCAGTGGTCGGCGATACCGTTGCGACGCAATGCAAACCCTCCTGCCACGGAACCGCCGTGGCCGCTGAGTCCAAAGGAGGTGGGTTCCACAATGCGTCACTACGAGCTCATGCTCATTCTCGACCCCGATCTCGAGGAGCGCGCTGTCTCCCCGCTGATCGAGAACTTCCTCACTGTCGTCCGCAACGGCGGCGGCAGCGTGGAGAAGGTCGACACCTGGGGCCGTCGTCGCCTCTCGTACGAGATCAAGAAGAAGGCCGAGGGTATCTACTCGGTCGTCGACCTCAAGGCTTCGCCCGAGGTCGTCAAGGAGCTCGACCGTCAGCTCAACCTGAACGAGTCGGTTCTCCGGACCAAGGTCCTCCGCCCGGAACTGCACTGAGCCCACGGGCTTAGAGCAGTACCGGTTCCGAGAAGCAGCCAGCACACCGCCGAGAGGTCACCACCATGGCAGGCGAGACCGTCATCACGGTCGTCGGCAATCTCGTCGACGACCCCGAGCTGCGCTTCACCCCGTCCGGTGCGGCGGTCGCGAAGTTCCGTGTCGCGTCCACACCCCGCATCTTCGACAAGCAGACCAACGAGTGGAAAGACGGCGACGGCCTCTTCCTCACGTGCTCGGTCTGGCGTCAGGCGGCGGAGAACGTAGCGGAGTCGCTGCAGCGAGGCATGCGCGTCATCGTGCAGGGCCGGCTGAAGCAGCGGTCCTACGAGGACCGCGAGGGCGTCAAGCGGACGGTCTACGAGCTGGACGTCGAGGAAGTCGGCGCCAGCCTGAAGACCGCGACCGCCAAGGTCACCAAGACGACCGGCGGCGGCCGAAGCGGCCAGCAGGGCGGTTACAGCGGTGGCGGTGGCGCACAGGGCGGCCAGGGTGGCGGCAACTGGGGCGGAAGCTCCGGCGGCGGCCAGCAGGGCGGCGGCGGCAACGCTGCCGATGACCCCTGGGCGACCAGTGCTCCGGCCGGCGGTGCCCAGCAGGGCGGCGGCGGAAGCTGGGGAGGGAACTCCGGTTCCTCCTCCGGCGGCGGCTTCTCGGACGAGCCGCCCTTCTAAGGGCGTCACGACACCAACTTCTTGATCAAACAGGAGAGACACCATGGCGAAGCCGCCTCCGCGCAAGCCTAAGAAGAAGGTCTGCGCGTTCTGCAAGGACAAGACCGTCTACGTGGACTACAAGGACACGAACATGCTGCGGAAGTTCATTTCCGACCGCGGCAAGATCCGTGCCCGCCGCGTGACCGGCAACTGCACGCAGCACCAGCGTGACGTCGCCACGGCCGTCAAGAACAGCCGTGAGATGGCACTGCTGCCCTACACGTCGACCGCTCGCTAAGGAAGGGTGACCGAATCATGAAGATCATCCTCACCAACGAGGTCTCCGGCCTCGGCGCCGCAGGCGATGTCGTAGAGGTCAAGTCGGGCTATGCCCGCAACTACCTGGTCCCCCGCGGTTTCGCGATCCAGTGGACCAAGGGTGGCGAGAAGGACGTCGAGCAGATCCGCCGCGCGCGTCGGATCCGCGAGATCCACACGCTCGAGGACGCGAACGCCGTCAAGGCGAAGCTGCAGTCCGTCAAGGTCCAGCTGACCACCCGCGCGGGTGACACGGGCCGACTGTTCGGTTCCATCACGCCGGCCGACATCGCTGCGGCGATCAAGGCCGCCGGTGGCCCGGACGTGGACAAGCGTCGTGTCGAGGTCGGTACGCCGATCAAGACCCTCGGTGCCCACAAGATCTCGGTGCGTCTGCACCCCGAGGTCGAGGTCAAGCTCGACCTTGAGGTCGTTGCTGCCTGATCTGCCGCGCTTCGGCGCAGTGCGAAGGACCGGTACCCCGCAGGGGGTGCCGGTCCTTCGTTCGTTCCGCGATGTTTCACGTGGAACATCCCGCCGGGCGCCTGATGTTCCACGTGAAACATCGGCCGTCGGCGTACTCAGGTAGGTACCGGGCCAGGAGTGAGTAGCACAGCCCATGCCGGGGCCCGGCCGGCACGGCCAGGATGTGCGGCATGGCAATGGGAAGCTTCGCGCGGCAGTGGCTGCTGAGAATCATCAGCTTCGGGCTCACCGCTCTGTACCGGCTCTACCGGGTGCACCCCTTCGTATGGCGGGTGATGGCCCGTAACTACCGTCCGTGGATGAGCGGTTTCGCCCGCCTCCACGCATGGATGACCTGCCAGTTCGCGGCGCTGGACGTACCGGCGTACATCGCGCACCTGGAGAAGGGCGGCTGGCGGTTCCGCTGGTTCCGGCTCGATTCGTACCCGGCCACGGACAAGGAGACGTACGTCAAGGCGTACCCGGAGGAGGAGCGGTGCTGGAAGGGGCGGGTGGAGATCGCCGGCAGCGTGGTCGACGAGTCCTCGGGGTCGTCCGGCACTCCGTACAACTGGGTGCGCAGCCGCCGCGAGTTGAACACCGTGCACCGCAACGTGGCCGGCTACACCAGCCTGGTCTTTCCTTCGAAGCGGCTCTTCGTGATCAACGCCTACTCGATGGGAGCCTGGGCGACCGGGACCAACACCGGAATCGCCATGGCCCGGATAGCCACGGTGAAGAACACCGGGCCCGATCTCGAGAAGATCGTCGATACCCTGCGGCACTTCGGGCCGCGCTACGACTACCTCGTCACGGCGTATCCGCCGTTCCTCAAGCACCTGCGGGATCGGCTGGCCGGTGAGCCCTGGTTCGAGGAGAAGAGCTACCGGCTCGCGGCGATGGTCGGCGGCGAGGGCATGACCGAGGCGCTGCGCGACTACGTGGGCGATGTGTTCGGCAAGGTGCGTTCCGGCTATGGGGCGTCCGACCTCACCATCGGGATGGGCGGCGAGACCACCTTCAGCGTCTGGCTGCGCCGGATGATGCGCGAGGACGCCACCGTCAGAGCGGCCTTCCTGGGGCCGGACGAACAGCGGCTGCCGATGGTCTTCCAGTACAACCCCCTGGAGACCTATCTGGAGACCGCCGGCGACGGTCGGACCGGTGAGGTGCTCTGCACCATCAACTCCACCGCTGTCATGGCTCCCAAGCTGCGCTACAACATCGGCGACGAGGGCACCTTGATGTCCTTCCCCCAGGTCTGGGAGATCCTGCGGGAGCTGTTCGCGGACCGCCCGGTCCTGCTGCAGCGCGCGGAGGCCGCCGCCCTGCGCGAGAAGATGCGGCTGCCGCTGCTGTTCCTGTACGGGCGGGCCGACTCGACCGTCTCGTACATGGGGGCCAACATCTACCCGCAGGACGTCGAGTACGGCCTGTACGAGGGCAATCCGATGGCGGACCGCATCGAGAGCTTCTGCCTGGCCATCGAGGAGGGCGACGACCTGGAGGCGCGGCCCGTCGTCCATGTGCAACTGCGGGCGGGGACGGTGCTGGACGCCGACGAGACCGCGAAGCTCACCGAGGTGTGCCGGGCGGGCGTGCTGCGCCATCTCGCCGCCTGCAGCCGCGACTTCGCGCAGTCGCTGACGGAGGACTCCTCGGCGGGCGAGGTGGCCGCGCGGGTGCACGCGTACGGCTCGGGGCCGTTCGTCACGGGCACCGGGGCCGCGGCCGGCGGCCACCGCATCAAGAACACGTACCTGCTCGGTGCGACCGCGAAGGGCGGTGCCTGAACCATGCGCAGTACCGACTTCTCCCTCACCCCGGCACCCGGACAGGCCGGTGCGATGTTCGTCGGCGCCACCCGGTACTCGGGGCTGCGCGCGATCATCACGCTGGGCCCCGGCTATGTGCGGATGGTCCGCGAGATGCGGCGGATGAAGGGGTACGTCTGGCACAAGGTGTACTGGCGCTTCCCCTTCACCCTGGGCACGATCGCCTTCTTCGCCGACCGGGACGAATTGCTGAAGTTCGCCCGGGGCAAGGCCCATCACGAGCTCATGTGCTGGCTGACCGATGAGGGGAAGGGCCGCGCGACCGGCGGCTGGATCCGCATCTACACCGCGGACGCGGCCGGGTACACCAACGGCGTCTGGCGGGCCGAGGACGGTGTGCTGTCCCACGTCGACACCTTCGAGCCGCTGAGTACCGAGCTCTCCGCGGGACGCGCACCGCGCCCCGTCCGGCACGTGCGGCATGCGAAACGACGCGTACGGCGTGGTACGGAGCCACGCGTGATGTCCGGCGCCACGCCTGCCGAACGGTGCCCGGCACACCAGGACGGCAGGCCGTGACCATTACCGTGACCAGGGTCGACGGGCGCGGCGGGCTGCGGGAGTTCTGCGAGCTGCCGCTGCGGATCCACCCGCGTGACCGCTACGTGCCGACCGTGGAGCCCCAGATTCGCACGTGGTACCGGCAGCGGGCCGCCGAGCTCTACGTCGCACGTGACGCGGCCGGCACGCCCGTCGGCCGGATCTGTGTGCACCGCCACTCCGGGTTCGACAGCAGGATCGGGAAGCGCGCCCAGCTCTTCGGGCTCACCGAGTTCGCCGATCCGCAGGACGCCGGGGAGGACGTGGCCAAGGAGCTCTTCGATCTGACCGAACGGGCCGGCGCGGGGACGGATGTGGTGTTCGGTCCGGTCAGTCTGCTGCCCAACCAGTCGGGCGGCGTCATCACGTCGGGGTTCGGCGACCGCGGGTTCATCGACTCCGCCTGGAACCCGGCGTACTACCCGGCCGCCTATGAACAGCACGGATTCACCCGGAGGTTCGCCGCCGACACCTGGGTGTGCGAGGACCTGGAGGGGCCCGGCGCCGTCGACCCCGACGAGGCGTTCCTGTTCGACGACAGCCGCATCGCGGCCGAGGGGCTGCGCATCCACCACGGATCGCGGCGGAAGCTGGCCGGGCAACTGCCGCTGCTGCGCGCCATGCTCAACGCCTCCTTCGCCCAACTCGGCTACTACACGCACATCTCCGCGGCCGACCTCGCGGCCCAGACGGATGGGCTGGCGCATCTTCTCGACGAGCGGTTGCTGCTCTACCTGACGGCGCAGGGGGAGCCGGTCGCGTTCGTGCTCGCCGTCCCCGACATCTCGCACTTCGTCATGGCGGCCCGCGGCCGGATGGGACTGCCGCAACAACTGCGGCTGCTGGCCACCCGCGGCAGGTACCGCGACGAAGCCGTACTGATCATCAAAGGGACGGTGCCGGCTCACCAGGGGAAGGGCTATCTGACGCTCCTCGCCCGTGAGCTGCACCGCAATCTGCGCAGCGGCGGCTACCGGACGTTGCGCAGCACTTTCGTCGAGCACGGGAACGCCGCGTCGGCCGCGCAGTACCGGCGCGCCGGCGGGCGTCCGCTGCACGGCTACACCTTCTACGAGAGGGCAATGCGGTGAGCAACCGGGACTCGGTCCACTGGACGGCGGTACTGCGGGAGCGCGAGGAGCTGTGCCGCCGCGCGCCGAGCGCACACAACACCCAGCCCTGGGCGCTGCGCTACGACAACGACGCCGTCGAGGTGGGCTGGGACCCGGCCCGGGAGCTGCCCGACGGTGACCCGGGCCGGCGCGATCTGTTCCTGTCCCTCGGCGCCTTCGTGGAGACGTGCCTGATCGTCGCCGCGGACGCCGGGCTGGCGATACGGGCCGAGATCACGGTCGACGAGGAGCGGCGGACGGCGGCCCGGCTGCTGCCCGCACCCGACCTGTACGTGACGCCCTTCGACGCGCGGACCGTTGAACTGCGCGGCTGCGCGCGGGGCGCACACACCGGTGGACGGCTCACGGCGGCGGACCTGGGCGCCGCCAGGGCCGGGCTGGAAGGGACGGGCCTGACGGAGATGCCCGCGCGGCGGCTGGCGGGCCTCGCGGTACGCGCCGACCGGTGGCTCTTCGGCACCCCGCCGGTCGTGCGGGAACTGCGTACGTGGCTGCGACTGAGTAGGAACCATCCGCGCTATGGGGCCGACGGTCTGACGTACGAGTCGCTGGCCATGTCGCGTGCCGAGGCGGCGGGGCTGCGGGCGGTGCTCGTACCGGGTGTCCACGGGGTGCTGCGGCGTCTAGGGCTGGCGAGGCTGCTGGCAGCCTCGCAGAGCGGGCTGCTGCGCTACGAGGGCAGTGTCCTGGTGCTCACCACGACTGCCGGGACCGATGAGCCTGGCACGGGCGGACCGGGCGCTGTGGTCCGGGCCGGACAGGAGCTCGTGCGGGCCTGGTACGCGCTCGCGGAGCGGGGGATCGCCGTGCACCCGCTGAGTCAGATCCTCGACTGTCCGCGGACGGAGCAGGAGTTGGCACGTCGGCTGGGAGGCCGCGAACGGCCGCTCGCCGTCTTCCGGGCGGGCCGTCCGACCGGACCGCCCATACGGTCGGCACGGGTCGGCGTCACCGCGAAGCGGTCCCGGCCCGACTCCGCGCCCCGCGTGCCGAGGAGGGGGACTACGCCCGTACCGCCCCGGTGACGATCCAGCGGCCGGAACGGGCCCGCAGTTGGAGCGCGACGAGCCGGGACAGCATCATCAGCGTCATGGCCCACCACACGGCGGTGAGGCCGCCGCCCAGGGCCGGGACCGCGAGCGCGACGGGGGCGAACACGGCCAGCGTGGCGAGCATGGACCAGGCGAGGTAGGGCCCGTCGCCGGCGCCCATCAGGACACCGTCGAGGATGAAGACGATGCCGGAGACCGGCTGGCCGAGGGCGACCACCAGGAGGACCGGCATGAGGGCGCCGCGGACGGCCGGGTCGGAGGTGAAGAGCGTCGTGACCAAAGGACGGGTCGCGACCACCAACAGCCCCAGCAGCACGCCGGAGGCGATGCCCCACTGCAACATCCGGCGGCAGGCGGCTCGGGCGCCCGCGGGGTCGTCAGCCCCGAGGTAGCGGCCGATGATGGCCTGCCCCGCGATGGCGATGGCATCGAGGGCGAAGGCCAGCAGCGACCAGAGCGTGAGTGTGATCTGGTGGGCGGCGATCTCGGTGTCGCCCAGACCGGCGGCCACGGCGGTGGCGATCAGCAGCACCGCCCGCAGGCTCAGGGTGCGGATCAGCAGCGGGACACCCGCCTGGGCGCAGGCGCGGATGCCGGCGGCGTCGGGGCGCAGGGACGCGCCGTGCCGGCGCGCTCCGCGGACGACGACGTACAGGTACACGGCGGCCATGCCGTTCTGGGCGATGACCGTGCCCCAGGCGGAGCCGGCGATGCCCAGTCCCGCGGCGTAGACCAGGGCCGCGTTGAGAGCCGCGTTGGCGGTGAAGCCGCCGAGTGCCACGTAGAGCGGCGTCCGGGTGTCCTGGAGGCCGCGCAGCACACCGGTGGCGGCGAGGACGGCGAGCATCGCCGGGATGCCGAACGCGCTGATCCGCAGGTAGGTGACGGCGAACGGTGCGGCCGTGTCGGATGCTCCGAAGAGGCCGACGAGCGCCGGCGCGGTGGGTGCGACGACGGCGATGACGGCCACGCCGAGCAGCAGGGCGAGCCAGATGCCGTCCATGCCCTGGCGGATCGCGCCCGGGAGGTCGCCGGCGCCCACCCGGCGGGCCACGGCGGCGGTGGTGGCGTAGGCGAGGAAGACGAAGACGTTGACGGCGGTGGTCAGCAGCGCGGCCGCGACGCCGAGCCCGGCGAGCTGGGGAGTGCCGAGGTGACCGACGACGGCGCTGTCGACCACGACGAAGAGCGGTTCGGCGACGAGCGCGCCGAAGGCGGGCACGGCGAGTGCGATGATCTCCCGGTCGTGCCGCCGCCGGGTCTCCTTGGCGAGATGGCTGGGACGGCTCTTCTGAGGGGGCTCGGCGACCGGATTCACAGCGCCAGGATAGTCATCCACAAGTAATAGCTGCAAGGGCTGGTTAGCTATTACCGGTGACTGCGCAGAGTGATCTCCTCCGCGTGGTTTGTCGCGATCTTGGCCCAATGCCGAAAGTTTTTCTTCTGCACAGCCTGAGGATGCTGAAACACCAGGTCAGGGCGGTTCGGCTCGGCTGATTGTGTGTTTGTCCACAGCGGTTTCCCAAGGCCTGTACACAGGTTCAGGCGGCTTCTCCACAGGTTGGGTGCCTCCGTCCACAGGGCCTGTGGATAACCGTCTTGGCCAACGGTCCCCATGGCCCTACCGTGAGCCCCCTGCCCGACGCGCCGCACGAGGAGCCGGGTGTCTCAATTGTCAGAGCCGTGGCGTAAGAAAGAGACGCACGGTATGGCGTCAGGTCGGACGGAGGAGGTGGCGGGGTGACCCAACCCGAACCCGCGGACGACCACTGGGGGGACGAACCGCCGTTCCCCCCCGACAGCGGTCCCGGTGACCGGCTGCCGGTCACCCACTTCCGCTCAGGACAGGGCGGCAAGCGCAACAAGAAGGACGACGGCGAGGACCGCGGCAACTGGTCCGAAGGCGGCGGCGGGTTCGAACGCGTACCCCCGCAGGACCTCGACGCCGAGCAGTCCGTCCTCGGCGGCATGCTGCTGTCCAAGGACGCGATCGCCGATGTCGTCGAGGTGCTCAAGGGCCAGGACTTCTACCGCCCGGCGCACGAGACCATCTACACCGCGATCCTCGACCTGTACGCCCGGGGTGAGCCGGCCGACCCCATCACCACCGCCGCCGAACTGGTCAAGCGCGGCGAGATCACCCGCGTCGGCGGCGCCCCGTACCTGCACACCCTGGTCAACGCGGTCCCCACGGCGGCCAACGCCGAGTACTACGCCGAGATCGTGCACGAGCGCGCCGTCCTGCGCCGCCTCGTCGAGGCCGGCACCCGCATCACCCAGATGGGATACGCGGCTGACGGCGACGTGGACGAGATCGTCAACTCCGCCCAGGCGGAGATCTACGCGGTCACCGAGCAGCGCACGTCCGAGGACTACCTCCCGCTCTCCGACATCATGGAGGGCGCCCTCGACGAGATCGAGGCGATCGGGTCCCGCAGCGGCGGGATGTCCGGCGTCCCCACCGGTTTCACGGACCTGGACTCGCTGACGAACGGGCTGCACCCGGGCCAGATGATCGTCATCGCGGCCCGTCCCGCCATGGGCAAGTCGACCCTCGCACTGGACTTCGCGCGCGCCTGCTCGATCGGGAGCGGCATGCCCAGCGTCGTGTTCTCCCTCGAAATGGGCCGCAACGAGATCGCGATGCGCCTGCTGTCGGCGGAGGCACGCGTCGCGCTGCATCACATGCGCTCGGGCAGCATGACCGACGAGGACTGGACGCGGCTCGCGCGGCGTATGCCGGACGTCTCGGCGGCGCCCCTGTTCATCGACGACTCGCCGAACCTGTCGATGATGGAGATCCGCGCCAAGTGCCGGCGCCTGAAGCAGCGCAACGACCTGCGGCTGGTCGTCATCGACTATCTGCAGCTGATGCAGTCCGGCGGCTCCCGGCGCCCCGAGAGCCGTCAGCAGGAGGTCTCGGACATGTCCCGAAACCTGAAGCTGCTGGCCAAGGAGCTCGAAGTCCCCGTCATCGCGCTCTCGCAGCTGAACCGTGGTCCCGAGCAGCGCACGGACAAGAAGCCGATGGTCTCCGACCTCCGTGAATCCGGCTCCATCGAGCAGGACGCCGACATGGTCATTCTCCTGCACCGCGAGGACGCCTACGAGAAGGAGTCCCCGCGCGCGGGCGAGGCGGACCTGATCGTCGCCAAGCACCGTAACGGCCCCACCGCGACGATCACCGTGGCCTTCCAGGGCCACTACTCGCGCTTCGTGGACATGGCGCAGACCTGATTCCCGTGCCCGATGTCCCGGAGCGGCGGTCCACGCCGTTCCGGGACGTCGGGCGCACCCGGTCGCGGAGGGTCAATCCTGGGCGATGGGTTCCTGCAGCTCGGTGACCCACTTGTCGTGGTCCTCCGGGCATTCGAGGTAGAGCTCACGGGCATAGCCGGTGGAGCGCGCGCCGGCGGAGTCGATCCACCGGCCCAGGGTCTGGGCCGTGGACACGATGTTCTCCATGGACCCGCGGTGCACGATCGTGGCGGCGCTCCCGATCGCCGGCAGGTCCACGACCGCGAAGTCCTGGCCGGCCGCCGGTTCGGCGGAGACGGTCAGTCCCGCGTGGACGGTGATCGCGCCGTCGCCCTGGGGAGCGTCCTCGTAGTAGGCGACCCCCGGCCCGGTGACGGCCACGCCCGCGGCCGCCAGCCGGCGGGTCAGCTCGTCGTAGAGCGGAGTGATCACCGGCCCGATGTGCTCGGGTCCGAAACCGGCGGCCGTGCCGGTCAGTTCGGCCACCCGGACCGCTGGAATGCGCTTGACCACGACGTCGTCGGAAGCCATACGTCCCTCACTCTCGATGGTGCGGAGCCTCGCCTCGACATGGGTCAGCCGCGTGGCGGCGGCCGCCATGACCTCCTCCAGCTCTGCCCGCCGCAGTCGCAGCATGCCGCGCAACTGCTCGGCGCTCACCTGCTCGTCCAGGATCGACCCCACCTGTTCGAGGCTGAAGCCGAGGTCCTTGAGAGCGATGACGCGGTTGAGGCGGGACAGCTGACCGGCTTCGTAGAAGCGGTAGCCGCTGGTGGGGTCGACACGGGCGGGCCGCAGCAGCCCGATCGCGTCGTAGTGGTGCAGCATGCGGACCGATACCCGGCCGTGCTTGGCGAAATCTCCGATGGTGAACATGACGTCTCCCAGTGCAGGCCCTCACACAGTGTGAGAGTCAAGCTCCGCCATCGGAAATCCATGGAGGCGCCGGCAGCGTCTCTGCGAGGCTGTCCCGCATGCCCGAGACACCTGAACCACCGGCCACACCGTCCGCGGCTCAGCCCGCCGTACCGGCCGCCGAGGAACTGCTTCCCTCCACCCGGCGCGCCCTGCTGCACCGGCTCGCCAGAGCACAGTCCGAGGGCCGGACACCGTCGATGGTGGGTGCGGTGGTGCGGGACGGGGCCACGGTCTGGACGAGCGGCCGCAGCATGGTGGAAGGGCACGGCCCCGACGGGGACACCCAGTACCGCATCGGGTCGCTGACCAAGAGCTTCGTCGCGGTGCTGGTCATGCGGCTGCGGGACGAGGGCCTGCTGGACCTGGTGGACCCCCTCGAGCTGCACCTGCCCGGTGCCGCGCCGGGCGGTGCGACGATCGCCCAACTCCTCGCGCACACCTCGGGACTGGCGGCCGAGACCCCCGGTCCCTGGTGGGAGCGCACCTCGGGTGAGCTGCGGCCGGAGCTGGCCGACGTGCTCGGCGCGGCGCCGCTGAAGCATCCGGTCGGCCGCGTCCACCACTACTCCAACCCGGGGTTCGCCCTGCTCGGCGCTCTCGTGGAGCGGCTGCGGGGGAAGCCGTGGGGCGAGGTGCTGCGCGCCGAGGTGCTGGAACCCCTGGGCATGGCTCGGACGACGCTGTTGCCGCGGGCGCCGCACGCGGGCGGCTGGGCGGTGCACCCGTGGGCCGACGTGATGCAGCCGGAACCGCTGCATGACACGGGGCGGATGGCACCGGCCGGCCAGCTGTGGTCCACGGCGGACGACCTGTGCCGTTGGGCGGTGTTCCTGAGCGCGGGTGACGAGCGGGTGCTGAGCGCCGCGTCCGTCGCCGAGATGCGTACCCCGGCCGCGGCGCCGGCCGGGGCGGACTGGGACCCCGGATACGGGCTGGGCCTGCAGTTGCTGCGCCGTGACGGCCGGCTGCTGGCGGGGCACACCGGGTCGATGCCGGGCTTCCTGGCGGCGCTGTGGGTGAGCGTCGAGGACGGCGTGGGAGCACTGGTGCTGACCAACGCCACGTCCGGGCCGCAGGTGACCGCCGCCGCGGCCGACCTGGTGGCGATCGTGGCGGACAACGAGCCGCGCTTCCCCGTGCCGTGGCGCCCGCGGTCGTCGGCGGAACCGGCCCTGCTGGCGCTCACCGGCCCCTGGTACTGGGGCACCAACCCGTTCGTGCTGCGGCTGGGCGCGGAGCGCGACGTCGAGCTGGCGGCGCTGGACGAGCGGGGCCGCGGCGCCCGGTTCAGGGCGGAGCCCGACGGTACATGGACCGGTCTCGACGGCTATTACGCGGGCGAGACGCTGCGCGTGGTGAGGGGCGACGACGGCGAGGTGCGCCATCTCGACCTGGGGTCCTTCGTGTTCACCCGGGAGCCCTACGACGCGGCCGCCGACGTGCCGGGAGGCGTGGATCCCGACGGCTGGAGGTAGTGCTAGCACCCCTACCAAGAGGCCTGATGCCCGCATGGGACGGAGCGAGAGCGGACCTTACGTTGGCTGTGGAGCGTCGGACGAGGGTTCCGGCGATCGGGGAGACTGCGATGACAGCCAAGCGTTCCGCCGTACTGATCGTGTCCGCGCTGGTTCTGGGAGCCGCGTTGACGGGCTGCGACGGGGTGAGCCTCCATCGCTCTCCGGAGCACAAGGCCGTGGACGACGCGAAGGTCGCGGGGCCGGTGAGCGCCGTCGAGGTGGGCAGGGGAAGCGGTGATGTCCGGATCCGGCCGGGCACGGGTGGCGGTGCCACCATTCACCGGACCGTGCGCTACCACGGTGACGGCAAGCCGGCTCCCGGGCAGAAGGTCGAGAACGGCCGGCTGACGTTCACCGACGGGTGTGACGACTGCTCGATCGATTACGAACTGACGGTGCCCGCCGGGGTGAGCGTGACGGTGAGCACCGGCAGCGGGGACGTGGATGTGCAGGGAGTGGCGTCGGCGAACCTGAGGACGGGTTCGGGCGATATCGATGTCTCCGGGATCGCGGGTGCGTTGACGACTTCGGCCGGTTCGGGTGATCTGACCGCCACCGGGCTCGGCGGATCCGATGTCAGCGCGACCGCGGCGTCGGGCGAGATCCGGCTGACGTTCGTCAGGGCGCCGCAGAAGCTCGCGATCAAGGCTTCATCGGGCGATGTCACCGTTCACCTGCCTGGCGGTCCGTACGCGACCGATGTCAGCACGGGTTCGGGAGACGAGCACGTGTCGGTGCCGACCGATCCGTCGGCCGCCGCGCGCATCCAGGTGAAGACGGGCTCCGGTGATGTCACGCTCAGCCGCGTGCAATCCTGATCCAGCCCCAAGGGGGCGGTGACGTTCCACGGCCGCGATGTTCCACGTGGAACATCGCCCGGGGCGCGTTCGTACGGCGATCTGTCGCGCAAAACAGGTGGCCTGACCGGGGCTCCCCGTCGCACGCTGGGAGCGCACCCCCGCACCGGCGGGATCGGCGAGGCAAGAGGAGACGCCCGCGTGGCACGGCTGCACATCTTCGACATGGACGGCACCTTGATGCACGGATCCTCGGCCAGTCTGGAGCTGGCCCGGGAGCTGGACATGGTCGAGGAGATCACGGAGCTGGAGCTCCGGCTGATCCGCGGCACGCTGGACCCGCCGGGGTTCGCGGAGCGGGTGTACGCCATGTGGACGACACTGACCGAGGAGCGGCTGAAGGCCGCCTTCGAGGGTGCGCCGTGGCTGGACGGCATACGCGAGGTCTGGACGGAGATCACCGATCGTGGCGAGCACTGTGCGGTGATCTCCCTGTCGCCGGACTTCTTCGTGACGCGGCTGCGCGCGTGGGGCGTGCACGAGGCGCGCTCCTCGGTCTTCCCCCCGGTGCCCTTCGCGCCCGAGGCGGTGCTCGATCCGGCGGGGATCCTGGTGCCCGAGTCGAAGGTGAGCATCGCCGATGAGCTCTGCGTCCAGTACGGGGTGACGCGGGCGGACTGCGTGGCCTATGGGGACTCGCTGTCGGACGCGGCGCTGTTCGGGGTGGTGCCGACTTCGGTGGCGGTAAATGGTGACCACTATGTGCGGGATCTGGCCACTCATGCCTATACAGGACGCGACTTGCGTGAGGCTTATGAGCTGGTGAATCAATTCGACCGCAGATGACAAAATGTGGCCGCTTCTGCTACCCGGATGACCTTGCGCAAACCGAATTCCGCGAGTTTGTGGGAAGGGTCACGAAGTTCGGCCAACGTGCTGGGATGAATTGGCCAACTGGGGTTGCTGAACAGCAGGTTCCGGGTATGGTCGACTCCGTTCGAGCGCCTCGGGCCTCCGCCGTAAGCCGATGGATCCTAACCCGCATGCATCCCCGTTTCCTGCACTTCCGGCTATTTGTCCGATGCGCCGCCCCTGCGTGACACGCTCTCACCCCACTACGCGTGACACACGTCGGGAAATCGACCGGGGAAGTTCGAGGCGAAGCTCACGATGGACGCTCTGACCACCAACGCGGCCGAGACGGATCCGAACCGGGGTTGGTTCACGCCGCCGGAACGGGAACCCGACGCGCCGCACGGCACGGCGGACGGCGGTGATTCCGAGATACCCAGCAGGTCCCCGGCCGCCATAAGACCCGTCGGCAGGGCCGCCACCCGCAAGCAGCGTGCGCAGGACGAAGCCCAGGAGCGGGCGGAGCAGGCGCCCGGCGCCGCGCCGCCGTCCACCCCGGACCCCGTCCCGGCCTTCCTGACGGACCCCGCGCCCGCGGCGCCGCGCCCCACCGTCCAGGAGGCCGCGCCGACCTCCCCGGCCTCGCCGGACGCGCTGTTGATCCGGCGGACCATGGAGGAGATCGGCCCGGTCGCCGACCGGACCACCAGCTACTTCTACGCCCTGCTGTTCATCCGCCACCCGGAACTGCGGGAGCTCTTCCCCGCGGCCATGGACGCCCAGCGCGACCGGATCCTGAAGGCGCTGCTGACCGCGGCCGACAACATCGACAACACCCAGTACCTGGTCGAGTACCTGTCCAACCTCGGCCGCGGCCACCGCAAGTACGGCACGCGGCCGGAGCACTACCCCGCCGTCGGCGAGGCCCTGATCGGGGCGCTCAGCAAGTACGCCGCGGCGGTCTGGGACCCGGTGACCGAGGCCGCGTGGGTGCGCGCCTATACGGTGATCTCGCAGGTGATGATCGACGCGGCCGCCGCCGACGAGCGCTCCACACCGCCGTGGTGGCAGGCCGAGATCGTCTCCCACGAGCCCCGCACCTCAGACATCGCCGTGGTGACCGTGCGGCCCGACCAGCCGTACCCGTTCCTGGCCGGCCAGTACACGTCGCTCGAAACCCCCTGGTGGCCACGGGTGTGGCGGCACTACTCCTTCGCGTCGGCGCCCCGCTCGGACGGTCTGCTCTCCTTCCACGTCAAGGCGGTCCCGGCGGGCTGGGTCAGCAACGCGCTGGTGCACCGCGCGCGGCCGGGCGACGTCATCCGGCTCGGGCCGCCGGCCGGTTCCATGGTCATCGACCACACCACGGACAGCGGACTGCTGTGCGTCGGGGGCGGTACCGGCATCGCGCCGATCAAGGCGCTGGTCGAGGACGTCGTTGAGCACGGCCGCAGGCGTTCGGTCGAGGTCTTCTACGGTGCGCGCCACGACCACGACCTGTACGACCTCGACACCATGCTCCGCATGGCGGAGGAGCACCCCTGGCTCTCGGTGCGGCCGGTGGTCGCCGACACCCCGAGCGGCAGCCTGTCGGGGCCCCTGCCGGACATCGTGCGGCAGTACGGCCCGTGGGAGAGGTACGACGCCTTCCTCTCGGGGCCGCCCGGCATGATCCGCAGCAGCATGGACGCGCTCGTCGGCGGCGGTATGCCCTCGCATCGGATACGGCACGACGCACTGGAGGAACTGGTGGCGGCGGGTGACTAGCCGGGCGGAGCGACCCGGCAGCGACGGCGAGCACCTGATGCAGACCGAGCTGGGCACGGGCGGACGTGCCGACCGGTTCTACGACGATCAGGTGCGGGACCGGCTCAATCCGAGGATGCGGGAGTTCGTCGCCCGGCAGGAGATGTTCTTCCTGTCCACGGCGGACCGGCGCGGGGAGTGCGACAGCACCTTCCGGGCCGGACCGGCCGGCTTCGTGCGGGTCCTCGACGACCGGACGCTGACGTACCCCGAGTACCGGGGCAACGGTGTCATGGCCTCGCTCGGCAACATCCGCGAGAACCCGCACGTCGGGATCCTGCTGATCGACTTCGCCCAGGACCGGATCGGGCTGCACATCAACGGCCGCGCGCTGCTGGTCCCGGACGAGCGGATGCGCGCCGAGCACCCCGACCTGCCGGAGGATCCGGTGCCCGGTCGGCGTCCGCAGATGTGGGTCGCGGTGGAGGTCGAGGAGGCCTACATCCACTGCTCGAAGCACATCCCGCGGCTCGTCAAAGCGCCGTTGCAGAAAGGTTTCGCCACAGGCGGCGGCCGGTCGTGGGGCACCGACGACGTGCGCCGCAAGGGCGGCGACCACTTCGGGGCGGCCGCCGAACGGCGGCCGGTGCAGCCGGTGGAGGCCCCGGTGCCGGTGCCTGTGCCGGTCCCCGGGCACGTCTCCGTGCCGCGGGCTCCGGAACCCGCGCCGGTAGCCGCGGGGCGGCGGACGGCGTCCGCACAGCCCGGACCGGCGGAGCGGCCGTCGGCCCGGCGCGGTGGATGGCTTCGCGGCTGGTTCCCCCGGCAGGCAGGCTGACCGGCTCCAGCCGAACGGGCGCCCGGCGGAGGCTCCGCCGGGCGGCCTCCGGCCCCGTTCGGCCCGAGTCGGGAGCGCTCGGCCCGGGTCTCGGCCGCTCAGCCGGGGTCGGGAGCGCTCGGCCCGGGTCGGGAGCGCTCGGCCCCGGTCTCGGCCGCTCAGCCCAGGTCCGGGCCGATCAGTCCCAGTACGCCTTCGATGTTCGCGTCGAGGTAGTGCCGCAGTGTCAGCGGGACCACCTCGACCGAGGCCAGTCCGACCCGGGTGAACGGCACGCGGACGACGTCATACGTCCCGCACGGGTCGTCCATCTCGGGGCCGTGCCGGAGGGCCGGGTCCATCGAGGCGAGCCGGCACGCGAAGAAGTACTGCACCTTCACACCGTGGGCGCCGTTCTCCGCGATGTGCTCGACGGAGTCGACGAAGGCCGGGACCACGTCGGTGATCTTGGCCCCCAGCTCCTCGTCCACTTCACGGTGCAACGCGTCGACGACCGAGGGGTCGTCGTCCTCCACACCGCCGCCCGGAGTGATCCAGTACGGGGCGAGGCCGGGCTTGGTGCGCTTGATGAGGACCATGCAGTCGCCGTCGAACAGGATCGCCCGGGCGGTGCGCTTGACCACCGGGCGGGTGGCCGGGACTTCGACCGGAGCTTCGTTCTCCTGGGGCATGGTTGAGATCTGCCGCGACACGGGGATCGACAAACACACCGGGGGCGGTGAATCGGAGCTATCGGTTCCTGTTGGCGCCGTACCCGGCCTCACCGGATCCGTGCCGAGGCGTGTTGATCACGTCCTCGAGCTGCCGGAACGGGTCACCAGTCCTGCGCGGCGGTCAGCAGCCGTTCGTGCGCCCGGGCGAGCCGGGGCAGGGCGAGCGTGCCGGCCCGGGTGGCCAGGAAGTAGGTCCGCAGCGGTGGCACGGGAGGCTCCAGCAGCAGGGTGATCTCACCGGCGGCGAGCGCGGCAGCGCACAGGTAGCGCGGCAGGACGGCCAGCCCGACCCCGTCGCGCACGCAGTCCAGGACGGCGCGCAGGTCGGGGACGACGACCGCGGGATTACGGGTGGGCCTGGCGTCGAAGACGGCCGCCCAGTACTGGGACAGCAGCCGGCACTCCTCGTCGCAGGTGACGACGGGCAGGTCGTCGAGCAGCTGCGGGCCATGGTCGCGCACCCCGTGCGGGCCGCCGGACTGCTCCAGCCACCGGGGCGAGGTGACCAGGGCGTACTCCTCGTCCCACAGCGGTACGGCCGCTATCAGCCGGTCGCGGGGCTGCACACTGACGACGGCCAGGTCGTGATGGCCGGCGGCGAGCCCGGCCAGCGCTTCGTCGTCGCCGCTGAGCGAGACCCGCAGGTGCAGTCCGTCGGCGACCAGCGGCGCCAGGGCGGGCAGGATGCGCAGCGCGGTGAATTCGGACGGGCCGGCCAGGTGCAGGCTGTGGGCGCCGGGGCCGTCCTCGTCGGGGGCCGCCGCGGTGATCTCCAGCAGTGCGTCGAGGTGCGGCGCGACCTTGTGCGCGAGCTCGTCGCCGACGGTGGTGGGGGCCACGCCGCGGGGCAGCCGCAGGAAGAGCGGGCGGCCGACCTGCCGTTCCAGCGTGCGTATCTGGCCGGTGACGGCGGGCTGGGACAGGCCCAGGAGCTGGGCGGCCCGGGTGAACGAGCCGGCCCGGTGGACGGTCACGAAGGTGCGCAGGAGAGCCAGGTCCACCTTGGTCTCCTCACCGCCAAAACCTGACAAACCGTCAAGTATAACTTTATCGATAGGTCGTACCAACTACTGTGATTGGACACTGACGCAGAGTCAACTAGCCTAGTTCGAGCGCATCTTCGCGCGTTGCGCCAGGGCGGTTCGAGCCACGAGGGGGGAGGCTCGAACCGTCCCTTCTGCGTACAGCTTCTTGCATATATGCGTAGAGGCTCTACTTGGCGGCGTCCAGGGCGCGGGTGACATCGGAGACGATGTCGGCCGCGTCCTCCACGCCCACCGAGAAGCGGATGAAACCGGGCGGAACCGCGTCACCGCCCCAGCGGGCCCGACGCTCGGCCGTGCACTGGACGCTTCCGAAACTCGTCGCCTCGACGGTGATCCGCAGCGCGGCGAGGAAGCGCTCGGCATGCTCCTTGTCGGGCAGCGTGAAGGAGACGACGCTGCCGAAACGGCGCATCTGGGCGGCGGCGAGCGGGTGCGCCGGGTCGGTGGACAGGCCGGGGTGGCGCAGCTCGGTCACCTCCGGGCGCTCGGCGAGTGCCGTGGCCAGCTCCAGGGCGTTGGCGGCCTGCCGGTCCACCCGCAGCGCGAGGGTGGCCAGCGAACGGTGCGCGAGCCAGGTCTCCATGGGGCCGGGGATGGCGCCGACGGTCTTGCGCCAGAGCAGGGTCTGCTCGTGCAGCTCGGGGTCGCGCGTGGTCACGTAGCCGAGCAGCAGGTCGCCGTGGCCGGTCAGGGCCTTGGTGCCGCTGGCGACCGAGAAGTCGGCGCCGAGGTCGAGCGGGCGCTGGCCGAGCGGGGTGGCCAGGGTGTTGTCGACAGCGACGAGGGCGCCCGCCGCGTGCGCGGCGTCGGCCAGCCGGCGGATGTCGCAGACGTCCAGGGCGGGGTTGGACGGCGTCTCCAGCCACAGCAGGCGCGCGCCCTCCAGCACGTCCAGCTGGGCGTCGCCGCGGGTCGGCGCGAGCCGCACGGTGACGCCGTACGACTCCAGCCGCTTCTGCAGCGTCCGGGTCGTGTTGTAGCAGTCGGAGGGCAGGACGACGGTGTCGCCCGCGCTCAGCTGCGACAGGAGCACGGCGGAGACCGCGGCCATTCCCGAGGCGAAGACGGTGGTCCTGGCGGACGGGTCGGCGGGGGACTCCAGCTCGGAGATCGCCTGTTCCAGCAGGGTCCAGGTCGGGTTCTGGTCCCGGCCGTAGGTGTACGGGCCCGTCGCGTCGCCGGGCAGGTGGAAGTGCGAGACGAAGGTGGGGCCGGGCAGCGAGGGCTCATACGGCCGCGCGGGCGGGCGCCCGGCGTGGACGCTGCGCGTGCTGTCGCCTCCGGCGGTGTCGCCACCGGGGGCGTCATCACCGGCGGTGGCGGCGCTTTCGTCGCGGTCGTACTCGGCCATCGGTGCCTCCTGGGACTGGGGTCGCGCCACGGTTTCGCGCGTGCGCGCTGGGTCCAGTCAACCCGATGCGGGGCGGGGGCCGAGCCCCCCGGGCCCGGCCCCCGTCTGCGGGCGTAACGGCATCGCTCAGTCCTCGTCCGGCAGGAGCATGTTCAGCGCCCAGGAGACGATGCTGATGATCAGGCCGCCGAGCAGCGCCGCCCAGAAGCCCTCGACGTGGAAGTCGAGGCTGAGCTTCCCCGCCAGCCACGAGGTGAGCAGCAGCATCAGGGCGTTCACGACCAGCGTGATCAAGCCCAGGGTGAGGATGAACAACGGGAACGACAGCAGCTTGACGACCGGCTTGACCAGCCAGTTCACCAGTCCGAAGACCACGGCGACCAGGATGACGGTGAGCACCTTGTGCCAGGTGTCGTCGCCGGTGAGGGTGATGTTCTTGACCAGCCAGATGGCCACACCGAGGGCCCCGGCGTTGGCGAGCGTCTTGACGACGAAATTCTTCATGGTGTGATCGTGGCAGAACTGATCGTCCGGGCAAGAGTTGCGACGAAGGAGAGCTGCGATGAAGGTGTTCCGGCTGGACGACCTGGAGGCGGAGCGGGCCGCCAACAACGGCGCCTACCTCAGTTTCCTGCGGGAACGGAACATGTCAGCGGGCCTGTACGCGCTCCAGACAGGCGAGCTGGACACGCAGGCGCCGCACGGACAGGACGAGATCTACCTGGTCGTGAGCGGCCGGGCGGCGATCACCGTGGGGGAGGAGACGACGACGGTGGCACGAGGCAGCGTCGTCTATGTGCCGGCCGGGGTGGCACACCGCTTCCACCACGTGACGGAGGACCTGCGGGTCATGGTCGTCTTCTCGCCGCCGGAGGCCTGAGCCCCCGCGGCCGGGGGTTACTGAGGGTCGTACCCCGAGGCTCCGTAGGGGGACGGTCAGGGAAGGATCGGGTCCGTCACCCCTCCGCCGGCCCCCTCCGCGGCTCTAGAGTCGAAGCACGGGGACAACGAAGGAACCTGGAGGGAAACAGTCATGGAAGAGCTGGTCAAGGGTCTGCCCTGGTGGATCAAGTGGGTCGCGATCCCGGTGATCGCTCTCGTCGTCTTCGGCGGCCTGATCATGAGCTTGATCGGATTCGTCATCGGTCTGCTGTTCAAGGTGCTGGTCTTCGCCGTGCTGGTCGGCGGGCTGATCTTCCTGGTGAAGAAGTTCACCTCGGGGTCCTCGTCCTCCTCGCACCGTGACTGGTAATCCGTCGGGGGGCCGGAACCCGTACATCGCGCCTGGTGGGCGCCAGGGCGGGGGCGGCGCGGCGCGATGACGCGCCCCGCCCCCGCCGCTACGACCTCCCCCTGCGCCGGTGGCTTCCGCCGGTCCTCGCGGGGGGAATCTCCCCCGCCTTCGGCGGACTCGTCTTCGTATCGTGCCGATCGGCACTGACGACGAGCGCCGCCAGCAGGGTCGTCAGGGGGACCGACGCGACCAGGCCGATGCTGCCGACCAGCGTCCGTACGATCTCCTCCGCCACCAGCTCGCTCCCGGCGACCCGCAGCACCCCGCTGCGCGCCACCGAGAACAGCAGCAGCAGCGGCAGCGCCGCACCGGCGTACGCCATCACCAGCGTGTTCACCACGGACGCGATGTGGTCGCGGCCGATCCGCATGCCGGCGCCGTAGAGCTTGCGCCAACTCGCTTCGGGGTCAGCGTCCTTGAGCTCCCACACCGCCGCGGTCTGGGTGACGGTCACGTCGTCCAGGACGCCCAGCGAGCCGATGATGACGCCGGCCAGCAGCAGCCCCTTGATCTCGATGCCCGGGTAGAGGACGTGGACGAGCCCGGTCTCGTCCGAGGTGTTGCCCGTCAGATGCGCCCAGGAGATGAAGACCGAGCCGAGGATCCCGATCAGGAAGAGCGAGCACAGCGTGCCGATCACGGCCACCGACGTACGGGCGTTGAGCCCGTGGCACAGGTAGAGCGCGATCAGCATGATCGCGCTGCCGCCGACCACCGCCACCAGCAGCGGGTCGTGGCCGTGCAGGATGGCCGGGAGGATGAACAGCGTCAGGACCGCGAAGCTGATGACCAGCGCGACCAGGGCCATCAGCCCGCGCAGCCGACCGACGGCGATCACGGCGAGCGCGAAGATCCCGGCCAGCAGTGCCAGCGGGAACCCGCGGTCGACGTCGGTCACCGCGTACTGCAACTCCTTCGGGGCGTCGGGCGCGTACGCCACCACGACGCCCTGGCCCACCGTGTAGCGGCGGGTCTGGTCGGGGTGCACGATCTCGGTGAACGTCCGGCCCGCGTCCTTCCCCGTTGTGACCTCGATGGTCGCCTTGGCACAGCGTTCCGACGCGGTTGTGGCGGTGCCCGGTGCCGACGGGGCCGCCTGCGGTGCGTTCGCCCCGCCGCCGTTCGCGTCGGCGCACGCGATGTCGTCGATCCCGGTGACCCGCGCCTGCTGCGTCTGCTGGTCGAACCCGACGCCGGTGTGCGCGTGCTGCGGGACCCCGCCGGGCCACAGCAGGATCAGCCCGGCGAGCACTGCGGCGGCGAACGGGACCAGAACCACCGCGACGACCTTGCGCAGGTGCTTCGAGACCGGCGGCACCGGACCGTGGCCGTGGGAGTGGCCGGGGGTGGGCGAGTGGGTGTGCGGCGACGTCTGCGGGGTGTCCACGGGTCGATCATCGCAAGACCCCCTGGTGTGCGTTCGTCCGCAACCGCTACCGTGGGGGCACCTTTGCAATCGCGGGAGCTCGGAGCACCGGGCTGAGAGGGCGCTGAAGATCTGCGCCGACCGCTGAACCTGTTACCGGGTAATGCCGGCGTAGGGAGTTGGGTCTCATGACCACGCAGGATGCACGCATGCCTGTCTCCGCTCAGTCCGTTTCGACGGAAAAGCCCGTTTCGACGGAGCGGTCCGTCGCCGCGGAGCCGCCCGTACCGACGGAGCAGCCCGTACCGACGGAGCAGCCCGTACCGACGGAGCAGTCCGTCGCTCCGCGCAAGCGCGAGCCCGGCTGGCACAAGGGCTACCTGACCGGCACCAGGCCGGACATCCAGGTCCCCGTGCGCCAGGTGCACCTCACCACCGGCCGTGACGTGACGCTGTACGACACGTCGGGGCCGTACACCGACCCGAACGTCACCACCGACGTCCGCCGCGGCCTGGCGCCGCTGCGTGAGAACTGGATCATCGGCCGCGGCGACACCGAGGAGTACGCGGGCCGCCCGGTCCGCCCCGAGGACGACGGGATCAAGCACACCTCCCCCCGCGGCGGTCTGCGCAACCTCGACGCGGTCTTCCCCGGCCGCCCCCGGACGCCCCGCAGGGGGCGGGACGGGCAGGCGGTGACGCAGCTGGCGTACGCCCGCCGCGGCGACGTCACCCCGGAGATGGAGTACATCGCGATCCGCGAGAACGTCTCCCCCGAGGTGGTGCGCGAGGAGATCGCGGCCGGCCGGGCCGTCATGCCGATGAACGTGAACCACCCCGAGATCGAGCCGATGATCATCGGCAAGCGGTTCCTGGTGAAGGTCAACGCCAACATCGGCAACTCCGCGGTCACCTCCTCGATCGAGGAGGAGGTGGACAAGATGACGTGGGCCACCAAGTGGGGCGCCGACACGGTCATGGACCTGTCCACCGGCCGCAACATCCACACCACCCGCGAGTGGGTGCTGCGCAACTCCCCCGTGCCCATCGGCACCGTCCCCCTCTACCAGGCGCTGGAGAAGGTCGACGGCAAGGCCGAGGAGCTGACCTGGGACGTCTACCGCGACACCGTCATCGAGCAGGCCGAGCAGGGCGTCGACTACATGACGGTCCACGCCGGCGTGCTGCTGCGGTACGTCCCGCTGACCGCCCGCCGCAAGACCGGCATCGTCTCGCGCGGTGGCTCGATCATGGCCGCGTGGTGCCTCGCGCACCACAAGGAGTCGTTCCTCTACGAGAACTTCGAGGAGCTCTGCGACATCCTCGCCTCCTACGACGTCACGTACTCGCTCGGCGACGGCCTGCGCCCCGGCTCCATCGCCGACGCCAACGACGAGGCACAGTTCGCGGAGTTGCGGACGCTGGGCGAGCTGAACACCATCGCCAAGCGGCACAACGTGCAGACGATGATCGAGGGCCCCGGGCACGTCCCGATGCACAAGATCAAGGAGAACATCGACCTCCAGCAGGAGATCTGCGAGGAGGCGCCGTTCTACACGCTCGGCCCGCTCACCACCGACGTCGCCCCCGCCTACGACCACATCACGTCGGGCATCGGCGCCGCGATGATCGCCTGGTGGGGCACCGCGATGCTCTGCTACGTCACGCCCAAGGAGCACCTGGGCCTGCCCAACCGCGACGACGTCAAGACCGGCGTCATCACGTACAAGATCGCGGCCCACGCGGCGGACCTGGCCAAGGGCCACCCGGGGGGCGCAGGACTGGGACGACGCGCTGTCCGACGCCCGCTTCGAGTTCCGCTGGGAGGACCAGTTCAACCTGGCGATGGACCCGGACACGGCGCGGGACTTCCACGACGAGACGCTGCCGGCCGACGGCGCCAAGACCGCGCACTTCTGCTCCATGTGCGGTCCCAAGTTCTGCTCGATGAAGATCAGTAGAAGCATCACCGAGCAGTTCGCTCCTGATCTGGCCTCTTCCGCTTCAGAGGAGGAGATCGAGGCAGGGATGCTGGAGAAGTCCAAGGAGTTCGCAGCCGCGGGCAACCGGGTCTATCTGCCGCTCGCTGACTGACAGGCTCACGGCGGTGCTCGCGGTCGTGGGCCGTGGGCACCGCCTCTGCATGTCGTAGCCACCCGCTACGGTTCGCCCAAAAGCCGATGGCAGGCGGGCTGCCAGATGCGGAGGGGCACGGCGGTGAGCGGCGAAGCAGCCATGGTGACGGTGTCGTACGCGGAGGGGTGGGATCTGTCCTCCGCCACCACTATCGGGCTGCTCTCGCGGTCCGAGGCGGAGGCGCGGGATCTCGCCCACTTGCGCGAGCTCTTCGAACCCGGAACACGCCTTGCGACGCGGTTCCAGCCCGAGATGACGGTCGAAGCGGTGCGCGAGATCGCGGCGCTGCGGGTGCCCAGCGGCAGACTTGCCGTCGCCGATCCCCTCACGGGAGGGAAGGTCGGCTGCCGTGAGCTGTCCGAGCGGATTCCACCCGGCGTGTATCCGCTACAGGCCGCTGTGGTCGCGTACGAGGGGGAGTACGAGGACCATCGCTTCCCGGTCGAGGAGGAGGTGGCCATCCGTCTGCTGGTCGACGCGGAACCGCCGGCTTCCTGGGAACTGGCGCTGTCCGGTGGCGACGATCCCAGGCTGCTGCGGGAAGGTGAGATCTTCGGATTCGGCACCGACGGCGCCACCGGATGCTTCGCCGACGCCTCGGAGTGGAACCTGCTCACGGACAAGTTCCGCCGGTATCTCGTGGATGGCCACGATGATGAGGGAGAGACCATCGACGAGGGGTACATGCGTATCTCGAACGACGCCAGTGGCACCGACCTCGTGTCTTTCTGCACCGCGGGAGACGGGACGTTCCCGGTCTGGCTGGGGCGCTCGGACGCCGGGAAGCTCGTGTCCGTGGTCGTCGTCCTCGAGTTCCTCCCCGACCTGCGAGTCCTGTGAGCGCCTTCGGCCTCCTCCCGTGTCGGCGATGTCCGGGCGGTGACTGTCCTCGATGAAGATCGGCCGGAACATCCGCAAGGAGCACGGCGGGGATCTGCTGCTGGTCCCGGAGGCCGGGATGCGGCAGAAGTCCGCGGAGTTCGCGGCGAGCGGGAACCGGGTCTACCTGCCGCTGGCGGACTGACGACAGTCCGCTGAGGACGGCCGGTCGACGGCGTACACGCGTGAGGTCCCGGTGGGGGCGATTCCCACCGGGACCTCTGTACGGCACGGACGTCGGGTCGTTCAGGTCGTTCAGGTCATTCGGGTGGATCGGTTACCGCCGGGTCAGATCAGGTCCATGGCGGCCACTTCGTCGGGGCGGCCGTAGCTGACCGGGCCCTGGAAGCGCTTCCGCGCGGTGGCGAACCACCAGACGGTGGCGATGATCAGCACCACACCCAGCGCGATGGGGGCGTAGTTGAACGTGGTCGAGTTGATCGGGGAGGTCTGCGGCAGCATGAACAGCACGCTGCTGAGGACGATCCAGGTCACGGCGACGATTCCGACGATCGTGCTGTAGCGCCCGAGGTTCCAGGGGCCGGGAACGAACTCGTCGCCCAGGCACAGCCGCAGGAAGATGGGCACGGCGTAGGCGAGGAACAGGCCCACGACGTTGACGCTCACGATGGCGGTGAACGCGGTGTGTGACCACCAGCCCGGCAGCACCAGCACGATGGAGCAGGCCGCCGCGAGCCAGACCGCCTTGACGGGCGTACGGGTGCGCGGCGAGACCGAGTGCCACCACCGCGAACCGGGCATCGCACCGTCGCGGGAGAACGCGAAGATCTGCCGGGTGTTGCTCGTCATGTTGGCCAGACCGCAGAACAGCATGGCGCCGATCACGATCAGCAGCAGCAGTTTGGCGGTGCCCATGCCGAGCGCGTCGATGAGGATCTGCACCGGCGGGGCGGCGGAGCTCGCTTCGGTGGCGTAATCGCGAATCGCGTACACCAGGGCGAGCATGAGAATGAGGCCGATACCCGCCGAGTAGGCGATCGACCGCATGATGCCCTTGGGCGCGTTGACCGTGGCCTGCACGGTCTCTTCCGACATGTGGAAACTGCCGTCGAAGCCGGTGAAGGTCCAGCTCGTGACGAGCAGGCCGAGCATGGCGCCGTAAATGCCGTTGGAGAAACCGGTGTTGTTCTCGAAATGCGTTATGAAGGAAGCCGACTGGTGGTGGTCGGGGATGAAGGTCAGGCAGACGACGATCACGACCATGCCGATGAACAGCCACCACACGGAGATACGGTTCAGCACGGCGATCAGCTGCACGGTGTAGGTGTTGGCCAGTGCCTGCAGCAGGAGGATCAACGCCGTGATGCCCACGGTGCGCTGCGCCGTCACTTCGTAGTCGTTCCACTGCATCGCGATGAAGGCCTGGATGAACGTGGCGGCGGCATAGCCGGTGGCGGCCGTCCCGCCCACCTGGCCGACGAAGTTCAGCCAGCCCGTGTACCAGGACCAGGCGCCGCGGTGCCGCTTGGCGAGCTTGCCCGCGGAGAAGTACAGCGCGCCACTGGTGGGATAGGCGGAGGCGATCTCCCCCATCGAGGCGCCCACGAACAGCACCATGATGGACACGCCTATCCAGCCGAATATGAGAATCCGCGGGCCGCCGGCCGCCATACCGAAGCCGAACGAGGAGAAGATTCCCGCGATGATGTTGATGATCGTGAAGGAGATCGCGAAGTTGTCGAACGCGCGGAACCGCCTGGTGAGTTTCCGCGGATAACCCATGGCATGCAGCGTCGCGTCGTCGTCGAGGGCGGCGTCGGGCGCTGGTGGACGAAGGTTCTTCGAATGTGAGAGAGATCTTTGCTCGGTCACAACCGCAGCCTTTCTGAGGAGGGGATGGCGGGGGCTTCGTCGTGCGATGTGGAGCGGAAAATGGTTCAGGCGGCACTCGGTACCGGTAGCCCGCACAGCTTCCTGGCCCTGGTCAGCTGTTCCTCGGGTGCGCCGAACGCACTCCAGGGCATGCGGGACGCATACGGTCCCGACGTCGTCAGGACTTCCCGGGCCTCGAACTCGAGCTTCCCCATGACCAGGGCGTGCGCCAGGTAGGCCAGATCGAGCACCGGGGTGAACCGGTACTTGGCCGTCTCGGGGAACCAGTGGGTGTAGATCCCCATCGTGGTCGCCTTCCACTGGGGCTGTTCCCACGTGCGGTCCGCCAGCAGGGCGGAGGAGTCGTAGTCCTCGACCAGCGCCACCAACGGCAGCAGCCGCAGGGGGGAGGAGGTCGGTGCCCGGTGGCTCAGGAACGAGGCGACGTCCCACCGCGCGCTCGCCGAGCCGCCGTTGCGCGTGAAGAAGAAGGCGAGGAACCGGTGGTGCGCCTCGCGGTGCCAGGGGTCGAGCCGCAGGATGTGGGCGAACAGGTACCAGGGGCCGGTCGGCTCCGTCAGCAGCCCGCGCGGGGCGGGGTCGCGGGGCCGCTGGAGCCGGGTCAGCGCCAACTGGGTCACCCAGGGGGTCGGGTCGGAGGGGAGCAGCTCCGAGGCCCGCTCGCACGCGCCCTGCGCTATGCGGAGCAGCGCGCCCTCACGGAGGTCGCCCGCGTCGGCCATACGTAACGCGCGGAGCATCGCGACCCGTGCCCACAGAAGCGCGGACTCGGCGCACGGATCCTCCGCCAGCCAGCGTTCCGCCAGGTCGGAGTCTGCTGCCTCGGAGGCGAGTACGAGGGAGCGGTGGGCCCGCACTTCGAAATCCCCTCGGGTCTCCTTCAGGATCTCGCTCGCGCTGCGGTACCGCCCGGCCTTCACATCCATGCACGCTTGCGCCAACTGACGATCATCGGCCGCCGGATGCCACACGTACTGCCCCTCGAACGAGCCAGCAGCCACTATCCCCCTCCAGATCCCGCAGACGACACCACCCGCACCCGCACATTCCGGTCACTTGAATTCAGCCTGACCGTCTGAATTCGGCCACGTACCCTCCGTAGATCCATCCGTGGCGGGTCACACCCTACTCATCATCAACTCGTATAGAAACCAGTCGCCCGGAGTAACCGCCTCCGCGTCAATTGCCCTCTCCCGCAATGGAGTCGGGGTCGAACGGTTCCGTCGGACCACGGGCGTTCGAGAGGAGGGATATCGTCCCGAAAACTATGTCTCTGGCATATGCCGGAACAGATGGGAATGTCTCCTCGTCCCGTGACCGGCCGATGTGGCGAGGACGTGGATGCGGCGCTGACCTGGGGAGTCGTGGAGGCGGCGGCTGGGAGCGCGCCCACGCGGAACGGGCCCGAGGCGGAAGTGTCCACGGGTTGGACCAAGGGCATCGGGCGCCGCTACGGGTTTACCTTTCAACCAGTCGAGCAACTGGAGGTCCCCGAAGTCGCGCCTTTCCGTGGCGAGTTCAGGTTCCTTCCGCTGTCCGCGTAGTCGGGGACGTCACCCGGCCCGGCGGCTCGCCGGCGTCGACACCGGGGTGAGCCGGGCTACGTCGTACCGCGTCCGACGCGCGTCGTAGGCCGCCCCGTGCGCCGCAAGGGTGCGGATGCCCACAATTTCTGCCTATGGGTGCGGACTCCAGCATTCCGCCCATATGCACAATCGCGAACGTTATCTCGGGCCCTCGTCAGGACCGGTGAAGTCGGGGCTCGAGAAGTCCGGGCTGGAGAAATCGGGACTGGAGAATCGGTGACCCGGTCCTGGGGATTCCTCGGGACCGGGACTGCTGAAGTCCGGTCGTGAATAGCCGAGTCGCGGCATTCGTGAGGGCTGGGTGCCGTTGGAGCGCGGAGGCTCGACGTCCGGATGGGGCGCCAGGGCGGCGTTCGCCCTGGCGTCGGCGAGGAAGGGCAGGACGCCGCGGTCGCGCAGGGCGCGTCTCCAGGCCTCGCGGGCGGCGGCTACCTCCGGCGGCAGCGAGTCCGCGTCGTCGTCATGTATGGCGCCGGCGCTGTCGCGCAGGGCGGTGAGGAGCAGGCCGACCATCCCGATCAGGATGCCGCACGTGGTGACGCCCGCGAAGAGCCAGCCGGCGGTGCGCAGCGGGGCCGCGATGGCGGGTTCGGGCGTCATGGCGTGCAGGACGTAGCCGATCAACAGGAAGATCAGGGCGGCGGTACCCGCCAGGATGGGCGTCAGCACGGCGACCACGGCGAACAGCCCGGCGCCGGAGCCGGCGGAGTCGGCCACGCCCATGGCGGCGTAGCTGAAAGCCCGGTGGTCGGCGGCGGTCACGGGGTCCGTCCGGCGGAGGAGGGCGGATTCCTCCAGGGCCTCGCGAATCTGGTCGCGGACTTTCCGGTACTGCTGGTATTCCGGCGCGGCGCAGGCGGAGATGGCCTCCGCGGCGCTCAGCGCCATGGTGCGGAGTTGCTCGGTGTTGAGCATGCCGTCATGCCCACCGTGCCCGCTGTGGTCGTCGTACCCGGTGTCCGCGGTGTGCAGTGCGTCGTCGAGGACTCGTTCGAAGTCCGGGCGGTCTTCGTTGAGCAGGTGTGGAGCGCTGTTCATGTGCATCCCCCGATGCTCCGTCTCCGGTGCCTCCCCGCTGTCTGAAGCCGGTCGGCCGGTGAAGCGGAGGAGAGCGTGCCTTACGGATATAGCGATGGTAGAGCGCGGAGGTGAGGGCGTGACAGAGTGCTTCCCGGAAATCTGGCGGTCAGGAAAGCGGCGGGAGTTCGGCGACCAGTAGACGGCCATCCATGGTTACGCCACCGTCCATTGCCAAAGCCAGGTTCTCGGCATATGCCATCGGGCCGTTGACGACCGGGGTGCGTTCCTCTCCGTCCGCGGTGTATTCGCCGCCGACCTCACCGAGCAGGTACGGGATGGGGCTGTGGCCGTGGACGACCTGCCGGCCGCCGTATGTGTCGAGCAGTTCGCGGGCGGCCTGCGGGCCGTTGTCACCGCGGAAGGCGAAGCGCTTGGTGAGCTTGCGGAACAGGTCCCAGCATTCGTCCGCGTCGCCGCGCTGGAGGATGCCGGTGACGGCGTCGTTCATCGCGTCGATGGTGGTGCCGTAGTCGAGGTACGCGGTGGTGTCGGAGTGCAGCAGCAGGTGACCGTCGGTCAGGTGCGCGGCGTCGAGCCGCGACATCCACGTCAGATGGCGGTCCTCCAGCCGGTCCATGTCGGAGGGCTGGCCGCCGTTGAGCCGCCAGGCGGCGAGGAACGAGGCGGTGCCGCCGGTGGAGTTGACGGGGGTGTCGCCGAAGCGGTGGGCGCCGAGCAGCAGCAGCTCGTGGTTGCCCATGATGGCCTTGGCGTAGCCGCCCGCGGCGGCCGCCTCGGCGGAGAGCTGCATGACGAGCTCGATGACGCCGACGCCGTCAGGACCGCGGTCGGTGAAGTCGCCGAGGAACCACAGCCGGGCGGTGCCCGCCGACCAGTGGCCCTCGGCGTCGATGAGGCCCTGGGCGTGGAGCGCCGTCCGCAGCTCGTCGATGTACCCGTGGACGTCGCCGACGACGTAGAGCGGACCGGGCCGCTCGGAGTCGACGGCAGTTATCACCGGGAGGTCGTGGGCGGTGGGGGTGTACTCCTCCGGCACCAGCGGAGTGTCCAGCTGGGTCGCCTCGTACCCGGCAGGGGGTGCGGCGACGGGCGGCTGGGCCGGAGCCGTCGGCGCGGCGAAGCCCGCGGGCGCGGCCGCCGGCCCGTCCTGAGCGAACGCGACGGCGACGCCGGGTGCGCCGAAGACGCCTGGCGTTCCCGGCACCCCGGGGGCGCCTGGAACGTCGGGGGCGCCGGCGAAGCCGTACGGCCCGTCGCCGGGCGCGGCTGGGTGACCCGGTCTCCCGACCGCCTTCCGGTCCAGCCTCAGGACCCGCGTCCGGACCCGCCGGACGCCAGCTCACCATCGCCTCGAGCACGGGCCCGTGACCTGCCCCCTGTGTCATCGACCCCTCCACCATCGCGCCGCCATCCGCCCATCATAGGAATGACGCTGTCGTGGTGTGACATACCTGGGTGCCGGGTTTTCGGCCGGTACCGACAAACACCCCCTAAATCGGCGTCCTGGGGCGGTCCGGCAGCTGAATCGGGTTCCGCTCGGACTCCTGCGACGACCCCTGAAGGGGTTCGCGCACGGAGTCCGGTGCGGATGTCCGCGTGGACGTCCGCGTGGGGTTCCGGTTCCGGATCCCCACGCGGACGCTCGCGTATGAGTGCGGTGCTGCGGGTCCTGCCGTGCGCGTCCGGCCTCAGCTTCCGGCCGGACTGCGCGGTGGGCTGACCGTGGTGCGGTGTGTGCGGCGCTGGGAGGAGGTGCGGACGATGAGGTCGGTCTGCATGATCTGCTGGACGGGTTGGGCGGAGCCCACGCCCTCGATGGCGTCGATGAGGAGCTGGACCACCGCGGTGCCGATCTTCCCCGGTTTGAGGGACAGCGTGGTGATCGGAGGTTCGGTGCTCGCGTAGACGACGCTCTCGCTGCAGCAGACCAGCAGCAGATCGTCCGGCACCCGCAGCCCGTAGCGCCGGGCGGCTGCCAGCAGGTCGGTGCCATTGGGGTCGAAGAGGCCGTAGACGGCGTCGGGTCGGTCCGGGCGGGCGAGCAGCCGGTCGGCGGCGACCGCGCCCGCACACGGGTCATGGGCGGGATAGGACTCGTAGACCGGCTCCTGGCCCACCCGCTCGCACCATTGCAGGTACGCGGTGGTGGAGAGCCGGGTGTAGGTGTCGGTGCTGGTACCGGTGAGCAGGCCGATCCGGCGGGCTCCGGCGTCGGCGAGGTGGTCGAGGATGCCGAGGACGGCTTCCTCGTGGTCGTTGTCGACCCAGGCGTGGACGGGGAGGCTGCCGGCGGGCCGGCCGTCGCTGACCACCGGTACGCCCTGGCGGACGAGTTCGATGACGACGGGGTCGTGGTCGGAGGGGTCGATGACCACGGTGCCGTCGAGTGCGACGTTGCTCCACACGTCATGGCGCGAGGAGGCGGGCAGAATGACCAGGGCGTAGCCCCGGGCGAGGGCGGCCGAGGTCGCGGCTCTCGCCATTTCGGCGAAGTACGCGAACTCGGTGAACGTGAAGGGTTCTTCGCCGTAGGTGGTGACCGTCAGGCCGATGAGGCCCGATCTGCCGGTGCGCAGTGTGCGGGCGGCCGCCGATGGGCGGTAACCCAGCCGTTCGGCGACCTCCCGGACATGTCGGCGGGTGGCGTCGGGCAGTCGGCCCTTGCCGTTGAGTGCGTCGGAGACAGTCGTGATCGAGACACCGGCGGCAGCGGCGACATCTCTGATGCCTGCCCGCTCGAGCCGGCGTCCGATGGGCCGGCTCGCCTGGTGGTTCCCTGCTGCTGTCATGGCGACCCGATAGTAGGGCGGGGTTGGTCCGTCCGCTGGGGCCCCGAATAGGCATTCTGGCAATACGTTTTTGCAAGATCGAAAGTGCTTTGCGGAGATGAATGTGCAGCTCGCAAGCGCTTTCTCGGGTCAGCCCTCGGCATCCTGAGGACGATCTTCCGTCTATTGGTTCGTATCCCTGGGACGTATCAACTCACTCCTACGAGGGATGCGCACTACCGCGTGCGCCACCCGCGCACGGTGTGGCGCACGGCACTTTCCCACGCCCTCACGCCCCCTCGTATGGTGTGGTCATGACCCCGAAGCTGCGCGCGGAACTGGACGGCATCCCCACCTACAAGCCCGGGCGACCCCCGGTGATGGACGAGGGTGCTCCGGCCTACAAGTTGTCCTCCAACGAGAACCCCTTCCCGCCGCTGCCCGGCGTGCTGGAGGCGGCCACCGCCGCCGCGGGTTCCTTCAACCGCTATCCCGACGCGGCGTGCACCGCGCTGACCGCCGAGCTGGCGCACCGCTTCGGCGTCCCGCAGACGCACATCGCGACCGGTACCGGCTCGGTCGGCGTCGCGCAGCAGCTGCTGCAGGCGACCGCGGGCCCGGGCGACGAGGTCATCTACGCGTGGCGGTCCTTCGAGGCGTACCCGATCATCACGCGGATCAGCGGCGCGACGCCGGTGGAGGTGCCGCTCACCGACACCGAGGAACACGACCTGGACGCGATGGCCGCCGCCATCACGGACCGGACCCGGCTGATCTTCCTCTGCAACCCCAACAACCCGACGGGCACCGCCATCCGGCGCGCCGAGCTGGAGCGCTTCCTCGACCGGGTTCCGTCCGACGTGCTCGTGGTCCTGGACGAGGCGTACCGGGAGTTCATCCGGGACGCCGAGGTGCCGGACGGCGTCGAGGTCTACCGCGACCGCCCGAACGTCGCGGTGCTGCGCACCTTCTCCAAGGCGTACGGCCTGGCCGGCCTGCGGGTGGGCTTCGCCATCGCGCACGAGCCGGTCGCCGCCGCGCTCCGCAAGACCGCGATGCCGTTCGGTGTGAGCCAGCTCGCCCAGGACGCGGCGGTCGCCTCGCTGCGCTCCGAGGAAGCCCTGCTGGAGCGGGTGGCCGGCCTGGTCACCGAGCGGGACCGGGTCGTCGGGGCGCTGGCCGCGCAGGGCTGGACGCTCGGGGAGACGCAGGCGAACTTCGTCTGGCTGCGGCTGGGGGAGCGCACTCTGGACTTCGCCGCGGCGTGCGAGCGGGTCGGCGTGTCGGTACGTCCTTTCGCGGGCGAGGGCGTGCGGATCACCATCGGCGAGACCGCGGCCAACGACCTGCTGCTCGAGACCGCGGACGAGTTCCGCAAGGAGCTGTAGCCGGACCGGAGCGACCTGCGGCTCGACACACGGCTTGACCTGCGGATCGAGCCGCGGATCGAGGTGCGGAACAGCTCTCCGGGCCCCCTGCCACCTGCCGTTTTCGCCCCCTTCCACCCCCCCGGTGGGAGGGGGCGAACTGGTGTGCGCGATACTTAGCTTGTGAATGCGTTCACTTTCACAAGCGAACGTATATGGGCGCGAAGCCCAGGTTTGGACAGGTACAGGCAAGGAGTCGTGACGTGCAGCTCTCGCTGGAAACCGTCGACGTCGCACGGTGGCAGTTCGGCATCACCACCGTCTACCACTTCCTCTTCGTCCCGCTGACGATCAGCCTCTCCGCGCTGACCGCGGCCCTGCAGACCGCGTGGGTCCGATCAGGGAACGAGAAGTACCTCAGGGCCACCAAGTTCTGGGGCAAACTCTTCCTGATCAACATAGCCATGGGCGTGGCCACCGGCATCGTGCAGGAGTTCCAGTTCGGGATGAACTGGTCGGACTACTCCCGCTTCGTCGGGGACATCTTCGGGGCGCCGCTGGCCTTCGAAGCGCTCATCGCGTTCTTCTTCGAGTCCACGTTCATCGGGCTGTGGATCTTCGGCTGGGACAAGCTCCCGCAGCGCATCCACCTGGCCTGCATCTGGATCGTCTCGATCGGCACGATCCTGTCGTCGTACTTCATCCTGGCCGCGAACTCCTGGATGCAGCACCCGGTCGGCTACACCTACGACAAGGTGACCGGCCGCGCCGAGCTCACCGACTTCTGGGCGGTCATCACCCAGCAGACCACCCTGGTCGTGGTCTTCCACACCATCACCGCGGCCTTCCTCACCGGCGCCGCGTTCATGATCGGCATCTCCGCCTACCATCTGGCGCGCAAGAAGCACATCGCCGTGATGCGCACCTCACTGCGGCTCGGCCTGGCCGTCGCGGTCGTCGCGGGGCTGCTCACCGCGATCAGCGGTGACTCGCTGGGCAAGGTCATGTTCAAGCAGCAGCCGATGAAGATGGCCGCCGCCGAGGCGCTGTGGGACGGCCAGGGGCCGGCCCCGTTCTCGATCTTCGCCATCGGCGATGTCGACAAGGGCCACAACAGGGTCGCCGTCGAGGTGCCCGGGGTCCTGTCCTTCCTCGCCGACGGCAACCTCTCCTCGTACGTGCCCGGCATCAACGACGTCAACAAGGCCGAGCAGCAGAAGTACGGCCCCGGTGACTACCGGCCGAACATCCCCACCGCCTACTGGGGTTTCCGCTGGATGATCGGCTTCGGGATGACGTCCTTCACGGTCGGCCTGGCGGGGCTGTGGCTCACCCGCCGCAGGCTCTGGGTCGCCGAGGAGCACCGCACCGGCGAGGACGAGGCGCCGAAGCTGATGCTCACCGGGAACAGGCCGTTCGGCGACCGGTTCACCGCCTGGTACTGGCGGATCGCGCTGTGGACGATGGTCTTCCCGCTGCTGGCCAACTCGTGGGGCTGGATCTTCACCGAGACCGGCCGCCAGCCCTGGGCCGTCTACGGGCTGCTCCGCACCTCCGACGCGGTCTCCCCCAGTGTCTCCACCGGCGAGGTGTTCGCCTCGCTGATCGCCTTCACCCTGCTCTACGCGGTGCTCGCCGTCGTCGAGGTCAAGCTGCTGCTGAAGTACGCCAAGGCGGGACCGCCGGAGCTGACCGAGTCCGACCTGAACCCGCCAACGAAGATCGGCGGCGATTCCACCGACGCCGACGCCGACCGGCCCATGGCCTTCTCGTACTGAGAAGGAAGGAGCGCGACATGCACCTCCACGACGTCTGGTTCGTACTCATCGCCGTCCTGTGGACCGGCTACTTCTTCCTGGAGGGCTTCGACTTCGGGATCGGGATCCTCACCAAGTTGCTGGCCCGCGACCGCCCCGAGCGCCGCGTGCTGATCAACACCATCGGGCCGGTCTGGGACGGGAACGAGGTATGGCTGCTCACCGCGGGCGGCGCGACGTTCGCCGCCTTCCCCGAGTGGTACGCCACGCTCTTCTCCGGCTTCTACCTGCCGCTGCTGATCATCCTGCTCTGCCTGATCGTCCGCGTCGTCGCCTTCGAGTACCGCTCCAAGCGTGCGGACGACCGCTGGCAGACCAGCTGGGAGCAGGTGATCTTCTGGGCCTCACTGCTGCCGTCGGTGCTGTGGGGCGTCGCGTTCGCCAACATGGTGCGCGGCGTGAAGATCGACGCGAGCAAGGAGTACGTCGGCACCTTCGGGGACCTGCTGAACGTCTACTCGCTGCTCGGCGGCCTCGTCACCCTCACGCTCTTCACCTTCCACGGAGCGGTGTTCGCCGCGCTCAAGACGGTCGGCGACATCCGGACGCGGGCCCGCGGGCTCGCCTTCCGGCTGGGCATCGCGGCCACGGTGCTCGCGGTGCTCTTCCTGGGCTGGACGCAGCGGGACAGCGGCGACGCCACGACGCTCGGCGCGCTCGCCGTCGCGGTGGTGGCGCTGGTCGCGGCGGTCTGGATGATCCGGATCGGCCGTGAGGGATGGTCGTTCCTGTTCTCCGGCGTCACCATCGCGGCCACGGTGGCGATGCTCTTCCTGGCGCTCTTCCCGAACGTCATGCCGTCCTCGCTGAACGACACGTGGAACCTCACGGTCACCAACGCCTCGGCGACGCCGTACACGCTGAAGATCATGACGTGGTGCGCGGCGGTCGCGACGCCGGTGGTGCTGATCTACCAGGGGTGGACGTACTGGGTGTTCCGCAAGCGGATCGGCACCCAGCACATCGCCGAGACCCACTGAGCCCCCGCCACCCGACTCGCCCTCGCCTCGCCTCGCCGAAGGGAATGTTCCACGTGAAACCAGTCGATCCGCGTCTGCTCCGGTACGCGCGCGCCAGCCGCGTCTTCCTCGTGGCGTCCGTGGCCCTCGGTTTGGCCGGGGCGGGGCTGGTCGTCGCCCAGGCGATGCTCATCGCCGAGATCGTCGTCGGCGGTTTCCAGCACGGCCTCGACGCCGGCGGGCTGCGCACTCCGCTGCTGCTGCTCGCCGCCGTCGCGGCCGGTCGGGGCACCGTCGCCTGGCTGACCGAGCTCTGCGCGCACCGCGCCAGCGCGGCCGTCACGTCCGAACTGCGCGGCCGGCTGCTGGAACGGGCCACCGTGCTGGGCCCCTCCTGGCTCTCCACCCGGCGCACCGGCGAACTCACCACGCTCGCCACCCGCGGGGTCGACGCGCTCGACGACTACTTCGCCCGCTATGTGCCGCAGCTGGGTCTGGCCGTGGTCGTACCGGTCGTGGTGCTCGCCCGGATCGTCACCTCGGACTGGGTCTCGGCACTCACCATCGCGCTGACCCTCCCCCTCATCCCGCTCTTCATGGCACTGATCGGCTGGGCCACCCAGGACCGGATGAACCGCCAGTGGCGGCTGCTCGCGCGGCTGTCCGGGCACTTCCTGGACGTGGTCGGCGGCCTGCCCACCCTGAAGGTCTTCGGCCGCGCCAAGGCGCAGGCCGAGTCCATCCGCGCCATCACCGACGAGTACCGGCGCGCGACCATGCGGACGCTGCGCCTCGCGTTCCTGTCGTCCTTCGCCCTGGAACTCCTCGCGACGATTTCTGTGGCGCTGGTCGCCGTCGGCGTCGGCATGCGGCTGGTCCACGGGGACCTGGACCTCTACACCGGGCTCGTCGTCCTGGTGCTCGCGCCGGAGGCGTATCTGCCGCTGCGGCAGGTGGGCGCGCAGTACCACGCGGCGGCCGAGGGAGTGGCCGCGGCGGACGAGGTCTTCGCCGTCCTGGAGACGGCTCCGGCCGCCGCCGGGACGCTGCCCGCCCCCGATCTGCGGCGGGCTTCCATCACCGTGGACGGTCTGACGGTGCACCACGACGGTCGTGAGCGGCCCTCGCTCCCCGAGGTCTCCTTCACCGTCTCCCCCGGCGAGGCGATCGCCGTCGTCGGCCCCAGTGGGGTCGGCAAGACCACTCTGCTGACGGCGCTGCTCGGCTTCGCGCAGCCGTCCGGCGGCCGGGTCCTGGTCGACGGCGCCGACCTGGCGTCACTCGATCCCGAGAGCTGGCACCGGCAGATCGCCTGGGTCCCGCAGCGGCCGCACCTGTTCGCCGGGACCGTCGCGGAGAACGTCCGCCTCGCCCGGCCGGACGCCACCGACGAGCAGGTGCAGACCGCCCTCCGTGACGCCGGCGCCCTCGACTTCGCCGACCCGGACACTGCACTCGGGGAGGGCGGCTCCGGCATCTCCGCAGGCCAGCGCCAACGGCTGGCCCTTGCCCGCGCTTTCCTGGCCGACCGCCCACTGCTGCTGCTCGACGAGCCGACCGCCAACCTCGACGGTGACACCGAGGCGGCGGTGGTGGACGCCGTCCGCCGACTCGCGGTCGGCCGCACCGTCCTGCTCGTCGTCCACCGGCCGGCCCTGCTCGCGGTGGTCGACCGGACGATCCGGCTGCAACCGGCACCGGCCGTCGCGAACGCCGGCGCGGAGACGCACCGTGCTCCGGCGGCGGTCCGTCAGGATCTCCGTCCGGCGGGCGTCCTGCCTCCGGGGGAGGCGCCGACCGCCGTCGGCGGAGGACGTCCGCTGCGGCGGGTGCGCCGGATGGCGGGGCCGTTGCGCGGGCGCTTCGCGCTGGCGCTGCTGCTGGGGGCGCTGGCGCTCGGGTGCGCGGTGGGTCTGATGGCGACGTCCGGCTGGCTGATCAGCCGCGCCTCGCAGCAACCGCCCGTGCTGTACCTGATGGTCGCGGTCACGGCGACGCGGGCGTTCGGGATCGGGCGGGCGGTCTTCCGGTACGCGGAGCGGCTGGTGTCGCACGACGCGGTCTTCCGCTCGCTCGCGGACCTGCGGGTGGCCGTCTACCGGCGGATCGAACGGCTCGCCCCGGCGGGCCTGAAGGAGACGCGGCGCGGTGACCTGCTCTCCCGGCTGGTCGCCGACGTCGACGGATTGCAGGACTACTTCCTGCGCTGGCTGCTGCCCGCCGGCACGGCGGTGGGTGTCTGCGTCGCGTCGGCGGCCTTCACCGGCTGGCTGCTGCCCGAGGCGGGCGTGGCACTGGCCGTCGGTCTGCTGACCGCGGGCGCGGGCGTCCCCGCGCTGTCCGCCGTGCTGTCGCGGCGCACCGAGCGGCGGCTCGCGCCGGCCAGGGGCGAACTGGCGACGCAGGTCGTGGACCTGCTGACCGGCACCGCCGAGCTGACGGTCGCCGGCGCTCTGCCGGGCCGACGGGAACGTGCCGCGCGCTCCGACCGCACACTCACCCGGCTCGCCGCCCGGTCCGCCGCGACGACCGCGCTGGGCGCGGGGCTGACCGCACTGGTGTGCGGTCTGACGGTGGTGGCCTGCGCCTACGCCGGGATCCAGGCGGTACGGGACGGCCGGCTCGACCCGGTCGCGCTGGCGGTCGTGGTGCTCACGCCGCTCGCCGCGTTCGAAGCGGTCGCGGGGATGCCGCTCGCGGCGCAGTACCGGCAGCGCAGCCGGGCGGCGGCGCTACGGGTACACGAAGTGCTGGACGCGCCGGAGCCGGTCCGCGAGCCGGAGCGGCCGGTGGAGCCGCCGGCCCTGCCGTTCCCGCTGGTCGTCCGCGATCTGACGGCCCGCTACCCGGGCCAGGGGCGGCCGGCGCTGGCGGGGCTGGATCTCGAACTGACGCAGGGCCGCAGGATCGCCGTGGTCGGCCCGTCGGGGGCGGGCAAGACGACGCTGGCGCAGGTGCTGCTGCGTTTCCTGGACGCGGAGAGCGGTTCTTACACGCTCGGCGGCACCGAAGGGGCCGCGCTGGACGGCGACGACGTGCGCCGACTGGTCGGGCTGTGCGCGCAGGACGCGCACGTGTTCGACAGCTCGGTCCGCGAGAACCTGCGGCTGGCGCGCCCGGCCGCCGACGACGACGCGCTGCGTGCGGCGCTCGCCGCCGCCCGGCTGGACGCCGACCTCGACACCCTCGTGGGCGAGCACGGCGCCCGGCTCTCCGGCGGGCAGCGGCAGCGCCTCGCGCTGGCCCGCGCGCTGCTCGCCGACTTCCCCGTCCTGGTGCTCGACGAGCCGGCCGAGCACCTGGACCTGCCGACCGCCGACGCGCTGACCGCGGATCTGTTGGACGCCACCCGGGGCCGGACGACCGTGCTGATCACACACCGGTTGGCCGGCCTGGCGGGGGACGCGGTCGACGAGATCGTCGTCCTCGACCGGGGCCGCGTCACGCAGCGCGGAACATACGAGGAGCTGGCAGCGCTCGAAGGACCGTTCCGCCGCACGCTGGAGCGCGAGCGCGCCGCGGGCCTGGCCGTGGTCTGACCGGGCCGGCTGAGCCGACCGGTCCGACCGGCAGGGACAAAGCGGACCAAATACGCTGATCCGCATGGCAGACGACAGTGAGCCGACGACCTTCAGCTTCCAGGGCGTGGCCTCCCGGATCACCATGCGCCTGCCCGAGTTGCTGGAGGCCGTCGTCGCCGTCGGCACCGGCCTCGAACTGCACACGACGCTGCGCAGGATCGTCGAGACCGCGGCCGAGCTGGCGTCCGCCCGCTACGGGGCGCTCGGCGTGCTCAACGCCGACGGCACCGCCCTCGCCGACTTCGTCACCTACGGCATCACTGATGAGGACGTCGAACGCATCGGCGCGATCCCGGACGGTCGCACGGGGCTGCTCGGCGAACTCATTCGCCATCCGGTGCCCCTGCGGATCGCGGACATCACAAAGGATCCGCGGTCGGCGGGGGTCCCGCCGGGCCATCCCCCGGTGCAGGCTTTCCTCGGGGTGCCGATCCGCGTCCACAAGGAAGTCTTCGGGAACCTCTACCTGACCGAGAAACGCGGCGGCGGGGAGTTCACGGAGGAGGATCTGCAAGTGGTGCTGATCCTGGCAACCGAGGCGGGGATCGCGCTCGGCAACGCGCGGCTGTACGAGGCGACCCGCCAGCGCGAGCGCTGGATCAACGGCTCCGCGGCCCTCACCACCGCCCTGCTGACGAGCGACGCCGCCGAGCACGCGCTGGACGTCGTCGCCGAGCAGGCCCGCAAGCTGGCCGAAGCCGCCGCCGGGCTCGTTCTGCTGCCGACCGAGGACGGCGGTTTGGAGGTCGTCGCGGTCTCCGCCGATGAACCGGCCGGGATGCTCGGCACGGTCATCGAGCCGGAGAGCCCGGTCGCCGAACTGCTGTTGAACGGGGAGCCGGTCTTCGTCGACGACTCCTCGATGGATGTGCGGATGACCACCCGCCTGGCGATCAGGTTCGGGCCCAGCATGATGCTTCCGCTCAAGAGCAACGGCCGCGTGATCGGCACCCTCGCGCTGCCGCGCGGACGCGGCGGCAAGCCGTTCACCGAGGTGGAACGCACCCTGGCCACCCAGTTCGCCGCGCAGGCCGCGCTGGCGCTGCTGCTGGTCGACGTACAGCGCGACCGGGAACGGCTGGCGGTCTACGAGGACCGTGATCGGATCGCCCGTGACCTGCACGACCTGGTCATCCAGCGGCTGTTCGCGACCGGTCTGATGCTGCAGGGCGCGCAGCGCCGCTCGGTGGACCCGCAGGTGCGGGACGGGATCGGCAAGGCCGTCGATGAACTGGACGCCACCATCCAGGAGGTGCGCACGGCGATCTTCGCGCTCCAGCAGGTCCCCGCCGACGCGCCGGCCGGCCTGCGGACGCGGGTGCTGCGGGAGATCGGCACGGCGGCCGTCCCGCTGGGCTTCCAGCCGTCGGTGCGCTTCATCGGGGCGGTGGACGCGCTGGTCGGCGAGCTGACCGTGAAAAACCTGATCGCCGCCCTGCGCGAGGCGCTGTCGAACGCTCTCCGGCACGCGGGTGCGAGCCGCGTCGACGTCGTGATCGACGCGACGGTCACTCTGCCCGGCACCGCAGAGGGCGACGGCGTCGTAACCGGGGTTCGGCTGACGGTCACCGACGACGGCGTGGGCATCCCGGCGGAGGGCCGCCGCAGCGGACTGCGCAACCTGGCGCGCCGCGCGGAGGCCCTCGGCGGGTCGAGCCGTCACGGGCCGGGGCGGGACGGGGTGGGGACGACGGTCGTCTGGGAGGCGCCGCTGTAGCGGCGGCCCCCGTCAGCGGACGCCGGGGTCAGTTGTCGCGGGTCCGCAGGATCCGCTCGATGATCCGGGCGACGCCGTCGTCCTGGTTGGCGGTGGTGCGGTGGGTGGTGGCGGCCAGCACCGCGGGGTGCGCGTTCGCGACCGCGTACGAGGTGCCCGCCCAGCTCAGCATCGCCAGGTCGTTCGGCATGTCGCCGAACGCGACGACCTCCTCGGCCGACACCCCGCGCTCCGCGCAACACCGGGCGAGGGTGGTGGCCTTGCTGACGCCCGGGCCGCTGATCTCCAGCAGCGCGGAAGCGCTGGAGCGGGTGATCTCGCCGTGCTCGCCCGCGGCGCTCAGCGCCGTTGCCAGGAACGCGTCCGGATCGGCGTCCGGGTGCTTCGCGAGCAGCTTGAGCACCGGGGCGCCGATGTCGGCGAGCAGCTCCTCGGCGGGCGCGATCACGGCGTCGGGCATCGGGGCGTACGGAGGGTACGCGGGCTCGTAGGAGAAGCCGTTGGTGCGCTCCACGGCGAAGGTCGTGCCGGGCACGGCCGTGCGCAGCGCGTCCACGATGGCGAGTGCGTCCTTCGTGTCGAGCGGGTACGCGGCGAGCAGCCGGCCGCGGTGCAGGTCGTAGACGGCGGCGCCGTTCGCGCAGATCGCCATCCCGTGCCGGGCGGTGTGCTCGGCGACGACGTTCATCCAACGGGCCGGCCGCCCGGTGACGAAGAAGACCTCGATCCCGGCCGCCTCGGCGTCCGCGAGCGCGGCGATCGTCCGGTCCGAGACCGTCTTGTCGTCACGCAGCAGCGTGCCGTCGAGGTCGGTGGCGATCAGCCGGGGCGTGCGGGCCGACGGGCGGGCGTCCTGGGACTGGAGATGCTCGGGGGCTGAGGTCACACCCCCCATCCTCCCGTATACGCCCGCGCCGCCCGCACACAGGTACGCCCGCGTCTGCCCCCCGCCACCGGACGCGGCCTCGGTGGTGGGGACCGGTGGGCGGGCCGTGGCGAAGATCAATCCCGGCCGCGCGGGTACTCCTCGGCGGCGCGGCCCGCGAGGGCGTCCAGGGTGCGGGCCCGGACCTCCCGTTCGGCGGCGGCGGCGACGAAGGCCGGGACGTTGCGACGGCCGACCAGCTCCCGGACGGCGCCCACCGTGTCCGCCGGCAGCGAGACCGGAACGACGGCGGGGCCCATCGAGGGCGCCACGTCCGCCGCGAGGTCGCCGATGTGCCTCCTGACCTGCTCGGTGGCCATCATGCGCATCGCGCGCGCCAGTTCCGCGTCGAGGGTCTGCCGGGCGAGCGGTCGCAGCCGCCGCACGAGGGACGCCGCCTCCGCGTCGGTGGGCGGATGGTCCAGATAGCGCTGGAAGACGTGCTCGGTGGTGAACTGCAGGAACCGCTCCGAGATGTACTCGACCTGGATCCGCAGCTCCCGCAGATGACCCGTGATCGCGGAGAGCGGGACGCCCGCCGCGTACAGTTCGGCGGCGGCCGCCAGCTCCTGGGGGCTGGGGACGAGGAACTCGTCCTCGCTGTCCGGGACGGCCTCGAGCACCCCCAGGTCCAGGGCGTCGGTGATGGCGGCCTCGTCGGGGACACCGCCGAACGCCTCGGTCAGCTCGGAACGGGTGATCCGGGCCGGCGTCTCGTCGGACCAGGACCGGTCCACCTCGTTGACCAGGCCGAGGACTCCGCCGAGCCCGGTGCCCGCGTCCCACGCCTCCAGCAGCTCCTTGATGCTGGCCAGCGTGTAGCCGCGCTCAAGGAGGTCGGCGATCTGGCGCAGCCGGGCCAGGTGCGTGTCGTCGTAGACGTTGGCGCGGCCCCGGCGTTCCGGCTTCGGGAGCAGCCCCCGGTCCTGGTACCCCCGGATCGTCCGGACCGTGGTGCCGCTGAGGTGGGCCAGGTCCTCGATCCGGTAGGCGCGGTGCTCGGCGGTCGCGTGGTTCATGGTGTGGTGACTTCCTGACACGGCCTACAGGGGTGGGTTGAGGCGGGCCAGGCCGCGGAGCGCCCTGGGGGACAGCCGGCCCAGCAGCCGGGCGCCGTGTGCCTCGGGGGTGACCGGGACGACCGCGGAGTTGCGCATGACCGCGCGCACGATCGCGTCGGCGACCTTCTCCGGCGGGTAGTTGCGCAGCCCGTACAGCCGGGCGGACTTCGCGCGGCGCCGGTCCTGCTCCGCGTCGGTGGCCCCGGCGAAGCGGGCGGTCGAGGTGATGTTGGTGTTGACGATGCCGGGGCAGATGGCGGTCACCCCGATGTCGTGGGGGGCCAACTCGGCCCGCAGACATTCGCTGAGCATCAGCACGGCGGCCTTGGAGGTGCTGTACGCGGGCAGCGCACGCGACGGCTGGAAGGCGGCGGCGGAGGCGATGTTGACGATATGGCCGCCCTGGCCGCGGTCGACCATCTGCCGGGCGAAGAGCCGGCAGCCGTGGATGACGCCCCACAGGTTCACGTCCAGCACCCGCTTCCACTCCTCGGTGGTGGTGTCGAGGAAGGAGCCGGCCAGGCCGATACCCGCGTTGTTGACGACGACGTCGGGCACTCCGTACTCGGCGGCGGTCTTCTCCGCGAGCTTCTCCATGGCCTGTTCGTCGGCGACGTCCACGGTCTCGGCCCACGCCTCCGGCGCGCCGATGAGCCGCGCCAGTTCCGCGGTGCGGGCCGCGGACTCGGCGTCCCGGTCCACCGCGATGATCCGCGCCCCCGCCTCGGCGAACGCGAAGGCGGTGGCCCGTCCGATGCCGCTGCCGGCGCCCGTCACCAGCACCAACCGGCCGGCGAAGCGCTCACCGGCGGGTCCCGGCTTGTCCGGGGTGGTCCGGGCGGGACGGCCCTCCTCGTTGGACGTCACGAAGTCACCGATCCACTGGGCGAGCTGGTCCGGTCGGGTGCGCGGCACCCAGTGCCTGGTCGCGATGGTGCGGCGCCGCAGGTCGGGGACCCACTGCTCCAGTCCGTCGGAGAGCTTCTCCGACAGGAACGGGTCACCGGTCGGGGTGATCAGCTGCACCGGCACATGGGCGTAGGCGTCCGTCCGCGGTGCGCGCAGCCGCTCCTTGACGTTGTCCCGGTAGAGCCACGTGCCGTGTGCGGCGTCCTCGGGCAGTGAGGCGGTCGGGTACTGGGCCGAGGAGATCTTCTCGGCGCGGGCGAGCAGCTTGGGCCACTGCCTGCCGAGCACTCCGCGCCAGGCCAGTTCCGGGAGCACCGGGGTGTACAGCGCGTACACGTACCAGGACTTGGCGCCCTGGCCGAGGAGCTGGGCGACGCGGCGCGGGGTCGGCCGCGCGACCCGCTGCTTGATCCAGTGGCCGAAGTGGTCGAGGGAGGGGCCGGAGATGGACGTGAAGGTGGCGATCCGGCCTTCGGTGCGCCCCACGGTGGCGAACTCCCAGCCCTGGACCGATCCCCAGTCGTGGCCGACGAGGTGGACCGGCCGGTCCGGGCTGACCGCGTCCGCGACCGCCAGGAAGTCGTTCGTCAGCTTCTCCAGCCGGAATCCGCCGCGCAGCGGTTTCGGCGCGGTCGAGCGGCCGTGGCCGCGCACGTCGTAGAGCACGACATGGAACCGGTCCGCGAGCCGGTCGGCGACCTGGGACCACACTTCCTTGCTGTCGGGGTAGCCGTGCAGCAGCACCACGGTCGGCAGCGACGCGTCCCCGTACTCGGCGACGCACAACTCCACCCCGTCGCCCGCCACCCGTCGCTCACGCGGCACCCCGCCCTCCGGGTTCACGGTCCCGTCTCCCGCGCCGTCTCGGCTCATACGGTCAGCCCCGCTTCCTTCCAGCGCTCCACATGCGGCAGTTCATCGTCCAGCCAGTACGCGTCCGTGTCGGTGACCACGAGGATCTCCTCGAACTTCGCGCCGGTCCCGCGGAATCCCAGATGGGGCTCGACGGCCCACAGCCCCGGCCGCGGCGGATGGTCGGACATCCGGTACGGGCTCCACAGCGGGGACCAGCCGTCCCGGTGCCCGTGCAGCGCGTCCTTCGCCAGTCCCCTGAGGCTCTGGGCGCCGAAGCCGGCGATCCGCGGTGCCCAGCGCCGCTCCCGGACCCGGTCGACCTTGTGCGCGATGACGCCGAACGGATAGGCGCGGTGGCGGTTGGCGTACCCCTGCCTCACCATCAACCGGTCCACGTCCTGGTAGATCGCCCGCAGCGGGCGGCGCTCGCGCACCTCGCGCAGGATCAGCTCGCGGTGCTCGCGCAGATCGGCCAGCAGCCGGTCGTGGACGGGGTTGAGCCCCAGGCAGCCCGAGTACCCGATGTCGGCGGTGAACCCCCGGTGGATCGGGGCCACGTCCAGGATGAAGGGCATCCCCGGCTCCAGCCGGCGCTGCGTGGGGAAGAACTGCAGCGGCACCTTGAAGCCCGTGAAGGCCGTCCGGTCGCCGAACCAGGCGAACGGCAGATGGAACCAGTCCCGCACGCCCCGCTCGCGCAGCCACTCCCGCATCATGCGGGCGGCCTCCCGCTCGGTGACGCCCGGTCTCAGCTGCGCCGCGACCGCCTCGGCGCACGCGTACGCCAGCCGCTGCACCTTCCGGAACCCGTCCAACCCATCCGGATGACTCGGATGACTCATCTCTACCGCCCCCATCCCCGGAAGGCACCGGAACGGCACCCGGCACGGCCCGCATCAACCCTGACACCGATGAATGTGACATCACTCCATGGCAGGGTCAAGGGCGCCTCCGCCGCCTGTGGAAAACCGCGGCCGGGGGAGCTGCGGACCGCCATGACCCTGACATCCGTCCCGCGCTCGGAGGAGATCCCCTACGGGAGGTCAGCCCCCAGGACTACGCGGATTGGAGCCCCGAGAGGGACGCCCCGGTGTGGTCTGCGCCACTACCGTCGGGAACGTGACTGTGATCGTGACCGAAAGCCTGAGCAAGCGGTACCCAAGGGTGACCGCCCTGGACCGGCTCTCCGTGGACATCACCCCCGGTGTGACCGGGCTGGTAGGTGCCAACGGAGCCGGCAAGTCGACCCTGATCAAGATTCTGCTGGGTCTGTCCCCGGCCACCGAGGGCCGTGCCGCCGTGCTCGGACTCGACGTGGCCACCGAAGGCGCGGCGATCCGCGGTCTCGTCGGGTACATGCCCGAACACGACTGCCTGCCGCCCGATGTCTCGGCGACCGAGTTCGTCGTCCACATGGCGCGGATGTCCGGGCTGCCGCCCGCCGCGGCCCGCGAGCGCACCGCCGACACCCTGCGCCACGTAGGGCTGTACGAGGAGCGGTACCGCGCCATGGGCGGCTACTCCACGGGCATGAAGCAGCGCGTCAAGCTGGCGCAGGCGCTCGTGCACGACCCGAAGCTGGTCCTCCTCGACGAGCCGACCAACGGGCTGGACCCGGCGGGCCGCGACGAGATGCTGGGGCTGATCCGCCGGGTCCACAGCGACTTCGGCATCTCCGTCCTGGTCACCTCGCACCTGCTCGGCGAGCTGGAGCGCATCAGCGACCACGTCGTCGTCGTCGACGGCGGAAAGCTGCTGCGCTCCTCCTCCACCAGCGACTTCACCCAGGCCACGGCCTCGCTCGCGGTCGAGGTCACCGACACCGACCAGCACCCGCACGGCACCGAGGCGCTGCGCGCGGCGCTGACCGAGGCGGGGGTCTCCGTGCAGGGCGAGGGCCCCGGCTCCGCCGGCGCGAACATCGGCCACATCCTGCTCGTCGAGATGGACGGCGAGGCCACCTACGACCTCATCAGGGACGCGGTCGCCGAACTGGGCCTGGGCCTGGTCCGGATGGAGCAGAGACGTCATCGGATCGCGGAGGTCTTCAGCACGGATGACGACTCCGCCGTCCTCGAGGCCGCAGGCGCCACCGGCAGCCGGCCGCAGAAGGGAGGCAGCCGAGATGCAGCCTGAAACCGTTCCCGCTTCCGTACCCGCGCAGCAAGAGGCCCAGCGCGGCGCCGACGTCATCCACAACATCGGCTACCGCCACTACGACGGCCCGCGCCTCGGCCGCGGCTACGCCCGGCTCTCCCTCTTCTCGCAGAGCCTGCGCGGCGCCTACGGGCTCGGCCGGTCGGCGAAGTCCAAGGTGCTGCCGATGCTGCTGTTCGCCGCGATGTGCGCCCCGGCGCTGATCATCGTCGCGGTCGCGATCGGCACGAAGATGACCAAACTGCCCCTGCAGTACATGCAGTACACGATCTACCTGCAGATGGTCATCGCGCTCTTCGTCGCGGCCCAGGCCCCGCAGTCCGTCTCGCGCGACCTGCGGTTCAAGACGACGCCGCTGTACTTCTCGCGCCCCATCGAGCGCATCGACTACGTCGCCGCCAAGTTCGCGGCGATGACGGCGGCGCTGTTCATCCTCACCGCGGTGCCGCTGGTCATCCTCTACGTCGGCGCGCTGCTGGGGAAGTTCGGCTTCGCGTCCCAGACGGCCGGCTTCGGGAAGGGAATCGTGGCCGCTCTCCTGCTCTCCCTGCTGCTGGCGGGCATCGGCATGGTCATCGCCGCCATCACCCCCCGCCGCGGGTTCGGCGTCGCCGCGATCATCGCGGTCATCGCCATCTCGTACGGAGCGGTCACCGCGATCCAGGGCGTCGCCTACGCCCAGGAGAATTTCGAGGCGGAGGGCTGGTTCGGCCTCTTCTCCCCGATCAGCCTGCTGGACGGCGCGCAGTCCTGGTGGCTCGGCGCCACCGTCTCCAACCCGGGCAACTACGGCCCGCCCGACGCCCTCGCGGGCATCGTCTACCTGATCGTGCTCCTCGGTGTGATCGCCGGCTGCTTCGGCCTGCTGATGCGCCGCTACCGGAAGGTCGGACTCTCGTGACGACGATCACCATCGACAACGTCTCGCGCTGGTTCGGCAACGTGGTGGCGGTCAACGACGTCACCATGTCGATCGGCCCCGGCGTGACGGGCCTGCTCGGCCCGAACGGCGCGGGAAAGTCCACCCTCATCAACATGATGGCCGGCTTCCTCGCCCCGTCCACCGGCTCCGTCACCCTCGACGGCACGCAGATCTGGCGCAACGAGCAGGTGTACCACCACATCGGGATCGTGCCCGAGCGCGAGGGGATGTACGACTTCCTCACCGGCGCGGAGTTCGTCCTCGCCAACGCCGAGCTGCACGGCCTGCCCGACCCGGGCGCCGCCGCGCACCGCGCGCTGGCGACCGTCGAGATGGCGTACGCGCAGGACCGCAAGATCGACACGTACTCCAAGGGCATGCGGCAGCGCGTGAAGATGGCCTCGGCCCTCGTCCACGACCCGTCGGTGCTCCTGCTCGACGAGCCCTTCAACGGCATGGACCCGCGCCAGCGGCTGCACCTCATGGACCTGCTCCGGCAGATGGGCGCCGACGGCCGCACGGTGCTGTTCTCCTCACACATCCTGGAGGAGGTCGAGCAGCTCGCGAGCCACATCGAGGTCGTGGTGGCCGGCCGGCACGCCGCTTCCGGCGACTTCCGCAAGATCCGCCGCCTGATGACGGACCGCCCGCACCGCTACCTCGTACGGTCCAGCGACGACCGGCAGCTGGCCGCCGCGCTCATCGCCGACGCGTCGACCGCCGCGATCGAACTCGACTGGTCCGAGAAGGCGCTGCGCATCCAGGCGATCGACTTCTCCGGCTTCACGGAGCTGCTGCCGCGGGTCGCCCGTGAACAGGGCATCCGGCTGTACACGGTCTCGCCGTCCGACGAGTCCCTGGAGAGCGTCTTCTCCTACCTGGTCACGGCGTAAGCGGCCCACCCGGCCTTAAGGAGCCCACCGATGTATAACCCCACCGTGGCCCGGCTCACCTTCCGGGCGCTGCTCGGCAGGCGCCGCGCACTCATCCTCTTCGCGCTGCCCGCGCTGCTGCTCGTCATCGCGGGCGCCGTGCGCGCCCTGGCGGGCACGGACGACAGCGTCACCAGCGACCTGCTGGGCGGTTTCGCGCTCGCGACGATGGTGCCGCTGATCGGCGTCATCGCCGGCACGGGCGCCATCGCGCCGGAGATCGACGATGGTTCGATCGTCTACCTGCTGGCCAAGCCGCTGAAGCGGCCGTCGATCATCCTGACGAAGCTGGTCGTCGCGATCGGCGTCGCCATGGCGTTCTCGGCCATCCCCACCTTCATCGCCGGCTTCATCCTGAACGGCAACAGCCAGCAGCTCGCGGTCGCCTACGGCATCGCCGCGGCCGTCGCGTCGGTCACCTACGCCGCGGTCTTCCTGCTGCTGGGCGTCGTCACCCGGCACGCGGTGGTGGCGGGACTCGTCTACGCGCTGGTCTGGGAGTCCCTCATCGGAAACCTCGTCCCGGGCGCCCGCACCCTCAGCGTCCAGCAGTGGGCGCTGGCGCTGGCGGAGAAGATCGGCGGCGGTGAGATCGTGCAGTCCGACGTCGGGCTCCCGGTCGCGGTCGTCCTGCTCGTCGCGGTGACCGTCGCCGCCACCTGGTTCGCCGCGCAGCGGCTGCGGTCGCTGACCCTGGCGGGCGAGGAGTAGCAGCCGGGAGGCGGGGGTGGGGGCCGGGGTTCAGACCTTGCGGTCCCTGCCCGCGCCCAGTCCGGCGGCGAGCTGCGCGCCGCACAGCAGCAGCATCAGCACGATCGGGGCGGTCCAGCCGCCGCTGCTCTGGTAGAGCGCGCCTGCGGCGAGCGGTCCGGCGGCGGCCAGCAGATAGCCGACGCCCTGCGCCGTCCCCGACAGCCGCGCGGCGGTGTACGCGTTCCGGCTGCGGAGCACGATCATCGTCAGCGCCAGCCCGACCGAGCCGCCCTGGCCGACGCCGAGCAGTGCGGCCCACGCCCAGGCACCGCCGACCGGGTTCACCAGCAGTCCCACGTATCCGGCGGCGGTCAGGCCGACGGCGACGGCCACTAGCGGACCCTGGTTCCGCATCCGGCCCGCGAGCAGCGGGAAGACGAACGCGCCCGCCACCTGGATCAGGTTGCTGACGGCGAAGACGATCCCGGCGGTGGCCTTGCTCATCCCGTGGTCGGTGAGGATCGTCGGCATCCACGCGATGACGACGTAGACGAGCAGCGACTGCAGGCCCATGAAGCAGGTGACCTGCCAGGCCAGCGGTGCCCGCCAGATACCGGAGCCCGGCACCGGAGCGGACGCGGCGGACGTGCCGTGCGCGCCCGTCGCCGAACGCGTCCGGCGCGACAGCACCACCTGCGGGAACCAGACCGCCGCGGCGACGGCCGCCGGGAGGGCCCAGAATGCCAGCGCGGCCTGCCAGCTGCCGCCGAACGACTTCTCCAGGGGTACGGACACCCCGGCCGCCGTCGACGCGCCGATGACCATCGCACACGTGTAGAGCGACGTCATGCTCGCGGCCCGGTGCGGGAAGTCCCGCTTGATCAGGCCGGGCATCAGGACGTTGAGCAGGGCTATCGCCGTTCCCAGCAGGATGCTGCCGGCGAAGAGCGCCAGGATCGAGGAGAGCGAGCGCACCACGATCCCGGCGGCCAGTGCCACCAGCGCGGTGAACAGCACCTGCTCGGTGCCGAACCGCTGCGACAGCCGGGGGGCGACCATCGAACCCAGCCCCAGGAAGAGCACCGGCACCGACGTGACCAGGCTGCTCACCGTCGAGGAGAGCCCGTAGTGCGCGCTGACGTCGCCGACCAGCGGCGCCATGCTGGCCAGCGCGCCCCGCATGTTGAGCGACGCGACCACGATGCCGGCCAGCAGCAGTACGGGGTGGGAGAGCAGCCGGGACGACTCGGGCGGGTGGCCGGGCTCCGCGTCGATGAGCGGGACGGTGGCGGCGGTCGTACGTGGCAAAACAGGGGCCTTTCCCAAGCGTGGTACGTGGTGCGCGGTGTGTCAGGGAGGTCGGTCAGCGGGCGGGCGGGCCGTCCGGTTCGACGGCGAGGAGGGCTTCGACCGCGCGCAGCGGCTCTCCCAACAGCGCCCGCGCGGCGCTGTCGGCCGCCTGCGGGTCCCCCGCCTCGATGGCGTCGAGCAGCGCGGTGTGGGCCGCGAGGTCGATCGGCGGCATGTCGCTGTCGCCGACCGCGGCCAGCAGCGTCTCGCGGACCGACGAGCTGAAGTAGCGGTAGACCTCGGTCAGCGCGGTGTTGTGCGCGGCCTCCACCACGAACTGGTGGAAGCGGACGTCGTCGTCGGCCTGGGCGCCGCCGGTCAGCTCCGCGCCGTGCTCGTGCACGCTGCCGAGCGCGGAGCGCATCCGCTCCAGGTCCTCCGGCGTTCGCCGGACGGCGGCCAGCCGGGCACCCTCCGCCTCCAGCGCGACCCGCAGCTCCAGCACGTCGCGCGTTCCCGCCCTGCGCATGCCGCGGAGCACGGCGGCGGGGTCGGCCCGGGAGATCACGTACGTGCCCTGCCCCTGGCGCGACTCCAGCTGACCGGCGTGCGCGAGCACCCGGACCGCCTCGCGGACCGTGTTGCGGCCCACGCCGAGGAGGTCGGCCAGTTCGTGCTCGGTCGGGATGCGCATTCCGACCTGCCAGGTGCCGGCGGCGAGCTGCTCGCGCAGCTGGTCGACGACGGTGTCGACCAGGGATCTGCGGTCGGCTGCGTGGAGTGTCATCCGGTCATCCTACAACTCCATCCCGCCTCCTCGGAAAACTTCTTTCCCGACCTTGTTGAAAGTTCAATGGAACAGAGCTATGGTGAATGAAGTTGAACGTTGAACTACTCGTAAGGAGCACATCATGGGCCTCTTCAACCGCACCAGGACCGCTGACGCCGGCACCGCCGTCGCGACCGCCCCCGTCGCGACCGCCCCCGTCGGGACCGACCTGTCGCACCTCACCGGTGAGTACACCGTCGACCCGACCCACAGCGAGATCGGCTTCTCCGTCCGGCACGCGATGGTCACCACCGTCCGCGGCCAGTTCGCCGAGTACGAGGGATCGCTGCACCTCGACGGCGCCGACCCGCACCTCTCCACCGCCGAGCTGGTCATCAAGGTCGCCAGCGTCGACACCAACCAGGCCCAGCGCGACGAGCACCTGCGCACCGGCGACTTCTTCGACGCCCCGACCTTCCCGGAGATCACCTTCCGCTCCACCGCCGCCGAGCGCCTGGGCGAGGACTTGTACCGCATGACGGGCGACCTCACCGTCAAGGGCACCACCCTGCCGGTCACGCTCGACCTCGCCTACAACGGCTCCGCGAAGGACCTGTACGGCAACGAGCGCGTCGGTTTCGAGGGCACCGCGAAGATCGACCGCACCGACTGGGGCCTGAACTACAACGCCGCCCTGGAGACCGGTGGCGTCCTCATCGGCGAGCAGGTGAAGCTGCGCTTCGACATCTCCGCCATCAAGAACGCCTGAAACACGATTGGCCGCGTCGAGCGGCCCTGACAGATGATGTGGGTGATGGCCGCAGAGCAGATCACCCCAACGCCCGCCGAGCGCCGCCGCATCACCCTCAAGGGTGTGGGGCGCTTCGGCGCTTCCTGGGTGCGTTCCTCCCCCGGGACCCACATCTGGCTGCTGATCCTGACGATCACGACCTGTGTGGTCGCCGTCGTGTCGCCGCACGTGCGGGCGTACCTGCTGCACCACGTCAGCACCAACCTCATCGAACTGCGGCAGCATCCGATCCGGGTGCTGCTCGCCAGTGCCCTGTGGGTGGCGACGCCGTCCGGCTTCGCCATCTACTTCGTCTTCTACGAAACGGTCCACGCGCCCGCGGAACGCTGGCTGGGCACCTGGCGCTGGCTCGTCGTCGTCGCCACGGCGCACATCGGCGCCACGCTCGTCAGCCAGAAGGCCGTACTGTTCGGGATTCATTACGACCGGCTGCCGCGTTCGCTCGCCCACACCGTCGATGTGGGCGTCAGCTACGGGATGGCGGGTGTCGTCGGCGTGCTGACGTACCTGGTGCCGCGCCCCTGGCGGTGGGGATACCTGCTGGGGATCCTGACGTTCTTCACGGTGCCGGTCCTCACCAGCCGCACCTTCACCGACCTCGGCCACCTCACGGCCGTCCTCATCGGCCTGGCCTGCTACGCGCTGACGCCGACCGCGCGGATGCCCGGGAGCCCGCGACGGCCCGCGCCCCCGACGCGGCGGTCCGAGCCCGCCGCACGGCGGTCCGAGCCCTCCGCGCGGCGGCCGGTCAGCGGGCGGCTGTCGGCGGAAGAGCCCGGCACAGCGCTTCCAGAGCGCCGCTGAACGTGTGCTCGGACGGGGTTCCGTAGCCGACGACCAGCCCGTCCTGCGGTGCCATGGTGCTGTCGGGGTGGCGGTATCCGGCCAGCCCGTCGAGGACGAGACCGTGGTCGAGCGCCGCCCGGACCGTGGCGTCCTCGGTGCCGGGCGGAAGCTCCAGCACCGCGTGGAGCCCGGCCGCGACGCCGGAAACGCCGATGTGCGGGGCCCGCTCGGCGAGCGCGGAGACGAGCTGGTCGCGCCGATGGCGGTACCGCTGCCGCATCCGGCGGACATGGCGGTCGTACGAGCCGGAGGCGAGGAGGTCCGCGAGGGCCAGCTGGTCCAGGGCGCTCGCCGTGGCCTCCCGCTCACCCTTGGCCGCCACCACGTCCTCCACGAGCGCCCCGGGAAGCACCATCCAGCCCAGCCGCACCGCCGGTGACAGGCTCTTGCTGACCGAGCCGAGGTAGACGACGCGCTCGGGGTCGAGCCCCTGCACCGCGCCGACCGGCTGTCGGTCGTAGCGGAATTCCCCGTCGTAGTCGTCCTCCAGGACGATGCCGCCCGTCGTCCTGGCCCAGTCGACGACGGCCGCCCGCCGGAGCGGCCCCAGCGGACCACCGGTCGGGAACTGATGTGCGGGCGTGAGCAGCACGGCTCGCGCGCCGCTCGTCGCCAGCTCCCCGGTACGGGCGCCCTCCGCGTCGACCGTCAGCGGCACCGTGCGCATCCTGGCCGCGGCCAGGATGCCGCGATGGAACGCCAGCCCGTACGCCTCGACGGCCATCGGGCCGCGCAGCACCCGGACCAGCAGCCGCAGGGCGTGGGCGAAGCCCGAGCAGACGACGATCGCGGCCGGGTCGGCGCGTACCCCGCGGGCGCGGGCGAGGTACTCGGCCAGCGCCTCGCGCAGCTCGGGGCGGCCGTGCGGGTCACCGGGCCCGAACGCCTCGGTGGGGGCGGCGGTCAGCGCGCGGCGGGCGGAGGTGAGCCAGGCGGCGCGGGGGAAGCTCCCGGCGTCCGGTTGGCCCTGCAGCAGGTTGTACGCGGGTCGGGGGGCGTGCGGGGAGGGGGCGACGGAGGAGGGCCGGGCCCTGGCGGGCGCGGTGCGGGGCGCGACGCGGGTGCCGGAGCCCTGGCGGGCGGTGAGCCACCCCTCGGCGACGAGTTCGGCGTACGCCTCCGCGACGGTGTTGCGGGCGATGCCGAGGTCCGCGGAGAGCGTGCGGTAGGGCGGCAACCGGGTGCCGGGGGCGAGCCGCCCTGAGCGGATCGCCTCGCGCAGCGCCCGCATCAGGGAGGCGCGCCGGCCGCCCGGGCCGGCCGGCTCCAGGTGGAGGTCGCGGCCGAAGGAACCGGCGGAACCCGCGCCGGGGCCCGAGTCCGCCGGACCGACCCCCGGAACCGTCATGGCCCGGCTAGGCGGCGGCCGCGAGGAGCCGTTCCAGGACGACGGCGATGCCGTCCTCCTCGTTCGACGTGGTCACCTCGTCGGCCACGGCCTTCAGCTCGTCGTGCGCGTTGGCCATCGCGACGCCGTGCGCGGCCCACGCGAACATCGGCAGGTCGTTCGGCATGTCGCCGAAGGCGATGGTGTCGGCGGCCTTCAGGCCCAGCCGGCGGGCGGCGATGGAGAGGCCGGTGGCCTTGCTGAGGCCGAGCGGCAGGATTTCGACGATGCCCTCGCCGGCCATGGTCACGCCGACCAGGTCGCCCGCGACCTCGCGCGCGACCTTGGCCAGAGCGTCGTCGTCCAAGTTCGGGTGCTGCACGTAGAGCTTGTTGAGCGGGGAGCTCCACAGCCGGCTGTCGTCCTTCATGTGGATGACCGGCAGCTCGGGGTGGTACTGGTACCCGGCGCCGACCAGCACGTCGCCGTCCAGGCCGTCCTGGCTCGCGGCCAGGAAGAGCGGCCCGATCTCGGCCTCGATCTTGGCCAGCGCGAGCCCGGCGAGCTGCCGGTCCAGCGTCACGGAGGTCAGCAGCCGGTGTTCGCCCGCGTGGTAGACCTGCGCGCCCTGGCCGCACACGGCCAGGCCGTCGTAGCCGAGGTCGTCCAGTATCTGCCGGGCCCACGGCACGGAGCGGCCGGTGACGACGATGTGGGCGGCGCCCGCCGCGGTGGCCGCGGCGAGCGCCGCCCGCGACCGCTCCGAGACGGTGTGGTCGCCGCGCAGCAGCGTGCCGTCCAGGTCGGTGGCGATCAGGCGGTACGGGAGCAGCGTGGAGGAGCTCACTTGCCGACCGGCTCCAGGAACTCACGGCCGCCCAGGTAGGGGCGGAGGACTTCCGGGACGCGGACCGAGCCGTCGGCCTGCTGGTGGTTCTCCAGGATCGCCACGATGGTGCGCGGTACCGCGCACAGCGTGCCGTTGAGCGTGGCGAGGGGGCGGGTGCCCTTCTCGTCACGCATCCGGATCGACAGCCTGCGGGACTGGAACTCGGTGGTGTTCGACGTCGAGGTCAGCTCGCGGTACTTGCCCTGGGTCGGGATCCACGCCTCGCAGTCGAACTTGCGCGACGCCGAGGAGCCGAGGTCGCCCGAGGCCAGCTCGATCACCTGGAACGGCAGTTCCAGGGCGGTGAGCCACTCCTTCTCCCACTCCAGGAGGCGCTGGTGCTCGGCCTCCGCGTCCTCCGGCGTGGTGTAGACGAACATCTCGACCTTGTCGAACTGGTGCACCCGGATGATGCCGCGGGTGTCCTTGCCGTACGACCCGGCCTCGCGGCGGTAGCAGGGCGAGAAGCCCGCGTACCGCAGCGGCAGCTTGGCCGCGTCGATGATCTCGTCCATGTGGTAGGCGGCGAGCGGGACCTCGGAGGTGCCGACCAGGTACAGGTCGTCCTTCTCCAGGTAGTACACGTCGTCGTCGACCTGGCCGAGGTAGCCGGTGCCGGCCATGGCCGCGGGCTTGACGAGGGTCGGCGTCAGGATCGGGACGAAGCCGGCCGCGGTGGCCTGCGCGATGGCCGCGTTGACCAGGGCCAGCTCCAGCAGCGCACCGACGCCCGTGAGGTAGTAGAAGCGCGAGCCGGAGACCTTGGCGCCGCGGTCCACGTCGATGGCGCCCAGGATCTCGCCCAGCTCCAGGTGGTCCTTGGGCTCGAACCCCTCGGCGGCGAAGTCGCGCGGGGCACCGAGCTGCTCGAGGACGACGAAGTCCTCCTCGCCGCCGATCGGCGCGTCCGGGTGCACCAGGTTGCCGAGCTTGAGCAGCAGGCGCTGGGCCTCCTGCGCGGCCTCGCTCTGCTCGGCGTCCGCCGCCTTGACCGCGGCCGAGAGCACGCCGGTCTTCTTCAGCAGTTCGGCTTTCTCATCCCCCTGGGCCTTGGGGATGAGCTTGCCGAGCTGGCGTTGCTCGGCGCGCAGTTCGTCGAAGCGATGACTGGACGACCTGCGCCGCTCGTCGGCGGAGAGGAGGGCGTCGACGAGCGCGACGTCCTCTCCACGGGCGCGCTGGGAGGCGCGCACACGGTCGGGGTCCTCACGAAGCAGGCGAAGGTCAATCACGGCTACAGGCTACCGGGGCGGTGGGGTCCAACGCGACAAGTTAAGGGCTTTTAGTGACGTTATGTCCGTTTCGAGGAAAGGGCGTGTGAAATGCAATAACGGACAAAAGGTCGCCGTCAACCGAATTCACCGCATCCCTCCATCGAGGCACCGCCCTTGTGGAGAAGGGGAGTTGGGAGGGGGTGCGGACGCCGCTCGAACCCCGGTTATCCACAGGCGGATGGGGATTCTTTTCCTTTGTCCACAGGTTGTGTGTGCGAACTGTGGAAGACGGAGTTGATCATTCCGGGCCCCCGGTGTTCGGCGAAGGATTCCCGGTCCAAACGCTCTTAACACGCACTTTCGAGTGAGAAGTGTTCCCTCTATAGAGTTGATCAGAGGAATTGAGCTGACGAAGGGTGACCTGGACCGCTGTGGCCGACCTTGGTACCTGTGTACCGATTTGTCGACTAGGTCGGGTTGGTCTGTCGACTTATCCCCAGTTATCCCCAGGCTGGACCTCAGGCCTGTGGATAACTCGGTGGACAACAGGGCAGCCTTGGTGGGGACCCATCGGGGCGCTCTCAGCCCCGCCCGTCCAGCGCCCGGCCCAGCCAGTCCGCCGCGTCGGTGAACTCGTCGTCCGTCGTGCCCGGGCGAACCTGGGGGCGCACCTCGTCGGCCCGCGGATACGAGCCCAGGAACCGGACCTGGGGGCAGATCCGCTTCAGCCCCATGAGCGCCTCGCTGACCCGGCGGTCGGTGATGTGCCCCTCGCAGTCCACCGAGAAGCAGTACCGCCCGATGCCCTCGCCGGTCGGCCGGGACTCGATGCGCACCAGGTTGACGCCCCGCACCGCGTACTCCTGCAGCAGCTCCAGCAGGGCGCCCGGGTGGTCGTCGCCCAGCCAGAACACCGCCGAGGTCTTGTCCGCGCCGGTCGGCGCCGCGGGCCGGGCCGGCCGGCCGACCAGGACGAAGCGCGTCGCCGCGTTCTTCGCGTCATGGATCTCGGTGACCAGCGGCTCGAGTCCGTACGTGGACGCCGCGAACTCGCCCGCGAAGGCCCCGTCGAACCGGCCCTCCTGCACCAGCCGCGCGCCGTCCGCGTTCGACGCCGACGACTCCCACAGCGCATCCGGCAGCTGCGCCCGCAGCCACTTGCGCACCTGCGGCTGAGCGACCGGGTGGCCGGTCACCGTCTTCACGTCCGTGAGCTTCGTGCCCGGCCGCACCAGCAGCGCGAACGCGATCGGCAGCAGCACCTCGCGGTAGATCATCAGGGGCGCGCCGGTGGCCAGCTCGTCCAGGGTGGCGGTCACGCCGCCCTCCACCGAGTTCTCGATGGGCACCAGCGCCCCACCGGCCTCGCCGTTGCGGACGGCGTCCAGCACCGCCGGCACCGACACCATCGGGACCAGCTCCCGGGTCGCCGCCTCGGGCAGCGTTCTGAGCGCTGCCTCCGTGAAAGTGCCTTCAGGACCCAGGTACGTGTAGCGGCTCGCCGACATACCGTCACCCTAATGCGCCGGAAGGGTTCACGACTCCAGCAGCCGCTGCCCCACGTACTCCCCGCTCCCCGGCGCGCCGGGGACCGCGAACAGGCCACTCGACTCGTGGCGCAGGAAGCGGGACAGCCCGTCCCCGCGGTCCAGCTTCCGCTGGACGGGGACGAATCCGCGCTGCGGATCGGCCTGCCAGCAGACGAAGAGCAGGCCGGCGTCCGGGCTCCCGTCGGAGCCGATGCCGTCGTGGAACGAGAACGGCCGGCGCAGCATCGCCGCTCCGCCGTTCGAGGCGGGTGCGGCCACCCGGATGTGCGCGTCGCCCGCGATGGCCGGCGCCCCCAGGTCGTCCCGCTTGTCCAGGTCCACGGGGGCCGTCTCGCTGCTGTCCGTGGAGTGCACGCCGTCCGACAGAGGTGAGCCGTTCCCCTTGCGGCGGCCGATCACCTTCTCCTGTTGCTCCACGGACAGGTGGTCCCAGGAGTCGAGGAGCATCCGAATCCGGCGCACCACCGCGTACGAGCCACCCGCCATCCACTCCGGGGAACGGGCTGTGCCACCGGCCGGAACGAAGATCCGCGCGTCGAAGTCCGGGTCGGTGGCCTTGGGGTTGTTGGTGCCGTCCACCTGGCCCATGAGATTGCGTGACGTCATCGGCTCGAGGGTCGCGCCCGGCGTGCGGTTGAAGCCGTTCATCTGCCAGCGCACCCGGACGGTGTCCCCCGCCGTCTTCTGCAGCACGCGCAGGGCGTGGAAGGCGACGAGCGCGTCGTCCGAGCCGATCTGCACCCACAGGTCGCCGTTGCTGCGGGCCGGGTCCAGCGCGTCCGCGGAGTAGGCGGGGAGGGGGGCGAGGGCCGCCGGCAGCTGGGCCTCCAGGCCGGTCCTGGTGAAGAGGGACCTGCCGAATCCGAAGGTGATGGTGAGCGAGTTCGGACCCGCGTCCCAGGCGATCTGGTCGTCGTCGGTGGCGAGCCGGCCGACGGTCATCTCCTGGGCGGCATTCGTCCAGCGGCTGAGCAGCGCGGCGGCGTTCTCGCGCCCCTGCCCGGGCGCGAGGTCGAAGGCCATCAGATGGCCGCGGGCCTGCCGCGGGGTGGTGATGCCGGCCTGGTGCGTGCCGTCCCGGAAGGGGACGCCGGTCGCGCCGACCGAGGTGAGCGGCGTCGGGTCGTCTCGCAGGGCGGCGGCGCCGAAGGCCGCGCCCGCGCCGCCGGTGACCAGGCCCGCCGCGCCGGCCGCGCCCGCCGTGCCGAGCAGCCGCCGCCGGCTGAGGGCGGGCCCGGCGGGACGCTCGGGGGCGACCCGCTCGTCCAGCGTCCGTTGTTCGGTCATGAGGTGACCTCCACGTTCCTGGTCTCGGTCACCTGGTCGATGTCGGAGGTCCGCACGGTCACGGACACCTGCCACGTCCCGGCCATCGGCAGCTGCACCGAGGCCGCGGTCCAGTGGCCGACGTCGAGGTGCTGCAGCGCCACCGGCAGCGGCCCGATGTTCTTGGCCTTGAGGGTGAATTCGAGCTTCACCTCCGGCACGTCGACCGGCACCGGATCCGCGCCGGAGATCAGGACGTGCACCTCGTTCTGGCCGACCCGTCCCGGATCGACGGTGATCAGGGCCTGGCCCTTCCCCTTGGGGCCACCCGTGTCGTACGGGATGCGCACGCTGAGCGGCAGCCCGGAGGAGGGGGCGGCGGGCGCGGGCGCCGAGCCGGTCTTCTCCTGCGCCGCGCGGCCGGGCTGCGTGCCGGTGAGCAGCGTCGTCACGGCCAGGACGACCACGGCGACGGCGACCTCGGCCAGCACGGACTTCCGCAGCCCGTCGCGTTCGGGGTCGGCCTCCCTGGTCTTCTTCGCCTGGGCCTTGTCCCGGGCGGTGCGCTGCAGCCGCAGCTGCGCCTGCCGGGCCGGGTCCGTGGAGGAGCCGGCCACGACGCGCTCCGGCCGCTTGGCGGCCGCCGCGGCCGTCACGGAGACGGCGGGGGCGCCGAGCCGCGCGGTCCAGCGCCGCGACAGCCAGGCCAGTTCGACGAGCAGGACGACGAGGCCGATCTTGACGAGCAGCAGCTGCCCGTAGGAGGTGGAGACGAAGGCGTCCCACGAGCCGAGCTGCCGCCAGGACTGGTAGACGCCGGTGGCCACCAGCGTCGCCACCGCCGCGAAACCGATGCGCGAGAAGCGCTGGACGGCCTCGCGCTCGATGCCGAGCCCTGCCACCAGGGCGGTCAGCAGGGCGGTCAGGCCGCCGAGCCACACCGCCATCGACAGCAGATGCGCGACGTCGACCGGCATGGCGAGGCCGGACTGGATGCCGACGGAGGCGTGTTCCGCCATCGCCCAGGTCGCGGCGATGCCCGTCGCGATGACCCCGCCGCCGATGCCCAGCCCCCAGGCGAGGTCGGCGCGCTCGGCCCGCTCGCTCTCGTCGGCGGGCGTCCCGCGTTTGGCGTACGAGCCGAACAGGACCGCCAGGAAGACGGCGGCGGCGGCCAGCAGCAGCAGCCGGGAGAGCAGCGCGGCGCCCGGGCGGGTGTTGAGCACGTCGCGCATCACGCCGAGGTCGAGCGCGTCGCCGAGCCCGCTGCCGTTCACATACGGCCCGCGCAGCATCAGCAGCGCGATGGTGGACGCGACGAGCGCGACCCAGCCGCCGACCGCGATCCGCTGCATGGGGCGCAGCAGGGCGCCGCGCGGCCAGCACACGGCGAGGAAGACGGAGGCGCCGACGAGCAGCGCGAATCCGGCGTAGGCGATGTAGCGCCCGATGCCGTAGAGGACGCCCGCGGGGCCGCCGCCGACGGCCTGCGCCTGGTCGGCGAGGACGACGGAGGTTTTGGACGGGGCGCCGACGGAGAACGTGAACGCGCCCGCGACCGGGTGGCTGTCCTCCGAGACGGCCTTCCAGGCGACGGTGTAGGTACCGTCGCCGAGCCCGGCGCGCAGCGCGACCGCGGCCGTGGCGGTGTTGCCGTTCGCGTGTTGCGGCGGACCGCTGTCCACCCGGCCGCCGGCCGGGTCGAGGACCCGCAGCGAGTCGGCGGACAGCAGCACGCCTTCGGAGAAGGTGAGCAGCACCTGCTGGGGCGCGGTCTTGACGATCGCGTCCTCGCCGGGGTCGGTGTTCACCAGCGCGGCATGCGCGGAGGCCGGGGCGGCGGCTCCCAGCACGACGGCGAGCAGGGCGCCCAGTACGACCAGCGCACGCCTGATGGTCATCGTCGCTCCTCCTCAGCCCTTCGGCCGGTAGCCGGCCGGCTCGACCGGCACGGTGACGCCGATCGGGTCGGCGGTGGCGAAGTGCAGTTGCATGGACACCTTGTCGCCGGCCACCGGCTTGTGCGTGAGTTCCGTCAGCATCAGGTGGTTGCCGCCGTTGCTGAGCGTAAGCCGCCCGCCCGCCGGGACGGTCAGGGAGCTCACCTTGCGCATACGGTTCTCCGCGGTGGCGTGCAGGGTGATATCGGCGGCCAGGTCGCTGCTGACCGAGGTGAGTTCCGCGTCGGTGTCGCCGGTGTTGGTGACCGTGAAGTAGCCGGCGGCCATGTCGGCCATCACCGGCTGCGGTATGTACGCCCCGGTCACCGACAGCCTCGGCCCCTTCGCTCCGACGTGCGCCGCGGCGTCGGACGCGTCGGAGGCGGATGAACACCCGGTGAGCGCGAGGGCGGCGGCGAGCAGGCCGGGAACCACCGCACAAGAGCTCCGGCGCCTCACGGGGCCTCGCTCTTCATGAGCTTCGGCAGGTAGGCGGCGAACTCGTCGGCGGTGGTGCCGGACATGTACAGCACGTGTCCCTTGTCGTCCTTCGGCCAGAAGGCCAGGACCTCGGCGCCGTGCGTGACGGTGACGCTGCCGTCCTTCTCCGTGACCGGCTTGTCGATGCCGACGCCGACGGATTTGGCGGCCTTCTGGATCGTGGCGAAGTCGCCGGTCAGGCCGACGAAGTCCTTGTCCTGGGCGGCCAGCCACTCGCCGAGGCGCTGCGGGGTGTCGCGCGCGGGGTCCGTGCTGACGAACACGACCCGGAGCTTCTCCTGGTCGGCCTTGGGCAGCCGCGACTTGGCGATGGCGATGTCGCTCATCGTCGTGGGGCAGACGTCGGGGCAGTGGGTGTAGCCGAAGAAGAGCAGGACGGGCCGGCCCGCCGTCTCCTTGACCAGGTCATACGGCGTGCCGTGGGTATCGGTGAGGGTCAGGGCCGGCTTGCTGAAGGGGGCGTCGAGGAGGGTGCCCGGCCGGGACGCCCCTCCGGAGACGACGGCGACCGGCTCCTTGGAGTCGCCGTCGGAGGCGCCGCATCCGGCGAGGGTAGCGACGGCCGCCAGGGCGATGCCGATCTTGATCATGGTGCGCATGAGAGTTTCCCGGGGAGTGCGATGGCGGGGCCGGGCGGCCGTACGGGTCGGCGGCGGGCCGACGCGGCGGCTGCCGGGACCGCGGGGTCCCGGCAGCGACGAGCGTCACCACCGTCGAGAACGTGCCTTACGGCCGCCCGGCCGGGTGCGTCAGGCGGAGGTGCGGCGGCGTCCGGCCAGGACACCGAACGCGACGCCGATGACGCCGACGACGATTCCGGCGACGCCGAGGATCCGCGCCGTCGTATCGCTGCTGTCGGAGTCGGCGGCCGCGGCGGTCGTCGTGTCCTTCGCCTTGGTGTCGGCGGCGGGGGCCGCCGAGCCGTGTTCGTCCGCCACCGCCGCGGTCAGCTTCAGCGCGGGCGCCGGGTTCGCCGGCTCGGCCGCGCCGGCCTTCTCCTCCTCGATCCAGCGCACGACCTCGTTGTTCGAGTACGTCTGGAGGGCCTTGAAGACCAGCTCGTCCGTATCGTCGGGAAGCGGGCCGAACGAGACGGGGAACTGCTGGAACTGGCCGGGCTCGATCGTGCCGCCGCTCCAGGTGATCTTCGTGACGGCCTCGGTCACCTGCTTGCCGTGCATGGTCATCGGCTTGGCGAGCTTGGTCTTGGTGACCTCCACCTTCCAGCCGGGCACGGCCTGGGTGGAGACGGAGGCGATCGGGTGGTCCGCCGGCAGGTTCACTTCGAGCTTGATCGTCGAGGCGTTGTCCCGCTCGTTGGGGACCTTGAACGCGACGGTGCTGTAGCCGCCCTTGGGGGCGCTGTTGGGCGTGACGGAGACATGCGCGAAGGCCGGTACGGCGGCCATCAGCAGCGTGGCACCGGTGAGCGCGCCGACGGTGGTCAGACGGCGCGTGCGGAAACTGTTCACGGGGCACTCCACGGTGAGGGGGAAGGGGGTCGGCGCGTCGGCGGAACGCGCGAGACCGCCGCCCCCGTGGTCCGGTGGGAACCGGGCCGGTGGAGACCGCTCGCGTCAGACCGCCAGGGCGTACGCCGGTGGCCCGCGCCGCGCCAGGCTGTGGCGCAGCCGTACGCCGCGCGCCTTTCCCCGCCCGGCGGTGAACCGGCGCGGCCGGAGCGCGGCGAGCCGGTCGTCGGCCGCTCCCGCCACCAGGACGCGCACCAGTGCGACGAACACGCCGCGCAGCACGTCGGCCGACAGCCGCACCAGCCGCCACAGGGCGGCCTCGCCGCGCCGCAGCAGCCATCCGACGGCGAGCGCGGCGAACAGGTGGGCGAGGAGCATCGGCAGCGAGTACGCCATCGCCGCGTGCATTCCGGTGAAGCCGGTGTCACCCGGTCGAGTGACGGGGCCCATGGGCATCGCGGACGCCGGGTCGATGCCCGCGTCGCGCACGATCCGCTCCGCGCTCTGCCGGGTGAGGGCGACCGCGGAGGTGTGGCCGCCGCACAGCAGACGACCGGCCAGCGCCAGCACGCCGGCGCCGCCGTCCTGGCCCGTGGCGGGGTCCCCGCAGGCCTGTCCCACGCCGAAGATCGCGTGCAGCGCGACCTGTCCCACCGCGAGCGTCGTGACGATGCCCCGGAGCGACCGTTCCCGGCCGGCCAGCGGCGCTGCCACGGCGAACACCGCGAGGCAGCCCATCACCAGCGCGGCGGCCGACACCCCGTGACGGGACGCCAGCGCGTGCCCGGCCGCGGACAGCGCGACACAGACCGCGGTGAACACCGCGGCCCGCAGCAGTCGCAGTCCGGCGCCCGCGCGCACGGGGGAAACGGGTGAAGGGGAAGCCATGACGGGCGTCATCCTCTCACCGCCGGGAACCGGCGCATACGGGGGGTGTCCGGCTTGAGGGGGTGCGGACGAGTCGCCCCAATACACCTGTACGCCGGGGTCCCACATCCGCCGAATGAGCGGCATCACGTCAAGAGGACGCTTACGGGGCGCAATTCGTGGCTATAGGTATCCGTAAGTCGAGCCGTGGCCTGGAGGCTGGAGCATGAGCATCTGGTGGTCTCTCCACTTGCGGCGCGAGGCCGCGAGCGTTCCGCTCGCCCGACGGCTGCTGCTGGGAACGATGCAGACCGCCGGGGTCGATCCGGAGATCTGTTACGACCTGTCCGTGGCGCTGTCCGAGGCCTGTGCCAACGCCGTGGAACACGCGGGCGAGGGTGACTACAGCGTGACGGCGCGCATCGACGGCGACCGCTGCCGCATCGAGGTCGCCGACTCCGGTCCGGGCTTCGCGCCCGACCGGCCACGCCACCAACTCGCCCGGCCGCTGGCCCTGAAGGGCCGGCATGCCGAGGACGGACGGGGACTGTTCCTCATCGAGGCGCTGGTGGATCACGTCCACTTCCACAACCGGCCCGGCCGGGGCGCCGTGGTGACGATCGACAAGATCCTCAAGTGGCGGGACGACGCGCTGCTCAAGGCGTCGTAAGAGCCGCGGGGTCCTCGTCCGCTGCCTCCGCCGCCCCTCCGGCTGCCCCCTCGGGTGTCCCATCGGCCCGCACGAGGAACGCCATCACCGTGGCGCCGAGCAGGACGGAACCGGGGGCGCGCGGGGCGCGGGCGGCTTCGTGCAGGTCCGCGAGGAGCTCCGCCATGCGGGTGCGGAAGGCGTCCCATGCCTCGGGCGCCACCCACAGCTCCACGTCGGAGGTCACCCCCTCCTGCCCGGGAACCCGGCGGGCGGCCCGGTCGCGCAGGTTGTGCGCCAGCGCCTCGGCGAGCAGCGGGGTGCCGTCCTGCCGGTCGGAGAGCGGGGTGCCGTGCACGGTGCGGTAGCGCCGCTCCCTGCCGCCGCGGTGCGAGCGGACCTCGGCGAGTTCCACGAGCCCGGCGGCGTCGAGCCGGCGCAGGTGCTGGCTGGCCAGCGCGTGCGAGATGTCCAGCTCCCGGGAGAGCTCCGCCGCGGAGAGCGGGGCGGCCCACATCAGCGACAGCATGCGCAGCCGTACCGGATGGGCCAGGGCGCGCAGCGCGGGGTCGGTTGTCGTCACGGCGGCCAGTAAACCGCCCCGGGTGCCGGATCGCGGCGCCCGAGGCGGGTTACGTGTCCGTCCGCGGATCAGCCCCTGAGGCCGGCCATCCACGCCTCGACCTCGTCGGAGCGGCGCGGCAGCGCTTCCGACAGGTTCCGGTTGCCGTCGGCGGTGACGAGGATGTCGTCCTCGATGCGGACGCCGATGCCGCGGTACTCGGCCGGCACCGACAGGTCGTCCGCCTGGAAGTACAGACCGGGCTCGACGGTGAGCACCATGCCGGGCTCCAGCACGCAGTCCACGTACGTCTCGGTCCGCGCGTGCGCGCAGTCGTGGACGTCCAGACCGAGCATGTGGCCGGTGCCGTGCAGGGTCCAGCGGCGCTGCAGCGTGAGTTCCAGCACCCGCTCGACCGGGCCCTCGAGCAGGCCCCACTCGACGAGCCTCTCGGCGAGCACCCGCTGCGAGGCGTCGTGGAAGTCGCGGTAGGCGGCGCCGGGCTTGACCGCCGCGATGCCCGCCGACTGGGACTCGTACACCGCGTCGTAGATCTTGCGCTGGATGTCGCTGAAGCGGCCGCTGATCGGCAGGGTGCGCGTGACGTCGGCGGTGTAGAGGCTGTGGGTCTCCACACCGGCGTCCAGGAGCAGCAGCTCGCCGGAGCGGACCGGGCCGTCGTTGCGCACCCAGTGCAGGGTGGTGGCGTGCGGACCGGCGGCGCAGATCGAGCCGTAGCCGATGTCGTTGCCCTCGACGCGGGCGCGGAGGAAGAACGTCCCCTCGATGTAGCGCTCGGAGGTCGCCTCGGCCTTGTCCAGCACCTTGACGACGTCCTCGAAGCCGCGGGCGGTGGAGTCGACCGCCGCCTGCAACTCGCCGATCTCCCACTCGTCCTTGACCAGCCGCAGCTCGGAGAGGAACTCCTTCAGCTCGGCGTCGCGCTCGGCGGTGACCTTGTCGTGCAGCGCGCCCTCGATGCCCGCGTCGTAGCCGCGCACCACCCGGACCGGGCCGGTCGCCACGGCCAGCTTCGCGACGACTTCACGGACGTCCGAGCACGGCAGACCGAGCAGCTGTGCGCCCTCGCTGAGGCTGTTGCGGCGGCCGGTCCACAGCTCGCCCTGGCCGTCGAGCCAGAACTCGCCGTTCTCGCGGCTGGAGCGGGGGAGCAGGTACGCGGTCGCGTCGTGCCCCTGGCCGCCCTTGGCGGGCTCCAGGACCAGGACGGCGTCCTGCGTCTGGTCGCCGGTGAGGTGGACGTACTCGCTCGACGCCCGGAAGGAGTACTCCGTGTCGTTCGCGCGCGTCTTGAGGTTGCCCGCCGGGATGACCAGCCGCTCGCCCGGGAAGCGGGCGGACAGCGCGGCCCGGCGGCGTGCGGCGTGGGGCGCCTGGGCGATCGGCCGCAGGTCGTGCAGCTCGGTGTCGGCCCAGTCCGACTTCATGAGCTCGGCGAGCTCGTCGGAGACCTCGGGGTAGAGGCCGTTCTTGCGCTGCTTGATCGGCTGCTCTTCGGCCGCTTCGACCTCTTCGGACACGTCCTGCCTCCTCGCAATAGACCGATCCATCGTATGTGCGTACGGAAGGTCGACTACAGGGGGCTTAGGTCACGAAGTCCGGCAAAGCGGACCAGCGGGTGCGGGTTCGGGTGCGGGTGCGGGTGCGGGTGCGGGGGCTCAGTCGAAGCGGACGGCGAGCAGGACGACGTCCTCCGAACTGTCGAGGGTGTCGAGACCGTCCGGCAGCACGGTGCGCAGCACGTGGTCGGCGAGCAGGTCCGGGTCGTCGCGGGTGGCGCGCGGCGCGCTCTGGGCGGCGCTGTGCAGCCGGGCGAGCGCGCGGTCCATCGGCTCGCCGGTGCGGTGCAGCAGGCCGTCGGTGTACAGCAGCAGCGTCTCGCCCGACTCCGGCCGGACCTCGACACTGGGCGCCTCCCAGCAGCTCAGCATGCCCAGCGGGGCCGAGAGCGAGGTCTCGATGTACTCGATCCGGTGGTCGCCGACGATCAGCGGCGGGCAGTGTCCCGCGCCCGCCAGCACGAGCTTGTGCTGGTCCGGCTCCGCGTACGCGAACAGAGCGGTCGCGGATCGGGCGGGCTCGGTGAGCCGCAGCAGCAGCTCCAGGTCGGACAGGACGGCGACCGGGTCCTCGCCCTCCATGACGGCGTAGGCCCGCAGCGAGGCCCGCAGCCGGCCCATCGCGGCGACCGCGCTGGGTCCCGATCCGGTGACGCCGCCGACGGCGAGGCCGAGCGCGCCCTCGGGGAGCGGCAGCGCGTCGTACCAGTCGCCGCCGCCCCGCGGTCCCGTGTCGTGCCGTACGGCCATCCGTACGCCGGCGACCCGCGGCAGCCGGGCGGGCAGCAACTCCTCGGCGAGGGTGGCCAGGGTGGAGCGGGAGCGGCTCAGTTCCAGCTGGCGGGCGATGTGTTCCGCCGCGTACCGGCCGTAGAGGCCGACGAGGTGGCGCTGGCGTTCGACCGGCTCGGCCGGTTCGTCGTACAGCCAGACGGCCGCGGCGAGATGGCCGGTCCGCTCGGTGGTGAGCCGCAACGCGTAGCTGGCGTCGAAGCCGAGGTGCGCGGCGACTTCACGGTGGCGCGGGTCGAGGCCGGGCTCGTGCGGCAGGTCGGCGTGGATGATCTCGTCGCCGTCCGCGGGCACGTGGGGGGAGGCGGGCGCGGGCGCGTTCCCGTCAGGGGCGTCCTCGGCGGTGGTGTCTGCGGTCCCGGTGTTCCCGGTGTTCCCGGTCGGGTCGTCGAGCAGGATCCCGTAGGAGGCCGCGCCGTGCGGCACGGTCTCGATGGTGCCCAGATCGGCGTGGCCGAGGCCGAGACCCACGGTGGTGTCGGGGCCCAGCCGGTCGGCGGGTTCCAGGACCAGCAGACCGCGGCGGGCGCCGACCAACGCGGCGCCGGCCCGCAGGACTTCGCGCAGCGAGTCCTCGAGGCCGGCGGTGCCCGCGAGGCGTTCGGTGAGCTCGTGAAGTGTGGTGAGATCGGAGATCCAGCAGGCCAGCCGGTCCTGGACGGCCGCGAGGCGGTCCACGGGGCGGCATTCGGCCGCAGGGGCCGAAGTGTGTGGCGCGGCAGGAATGGGAGGCTTGGTTCCGGCCACTTTTGGAACCCGGGTGGTGCTCATGGCCGGCGGCTTCGCGTGAGATCACGGGCTGAGCGGGAAACAGTGCCAGTTGTCGGCGATTCAGGATTTTTGCCGACTCGCGTGCGGGGCTTGATGAAGCAGGTCAAGTGCGTCAATAGCATCGCAAACCCCCATATCGTGCTGCGCCGCTACCAGGTTTCCACTTGTACACGCCTGATCGTGGGCATGTCCAGGATTGTGCTGGTAGAAGGAGTGGTGTCGCGCTCGAAAAGCTTGGCCGAAAATGACCACACCCGACGACAATTGCCGGTCGACTGATGGCGTCCAACAGCGCGTCATATTCACGGTGGTGGGTAGGAACCCGGTGTCTGGCTTCAGCGTCCTACTAGTAGATGACGGCCGGCCTACCCCCGAGTGGCGGGGTGCTCACACACCCAGCGGAAGCGCACAGCGCGGCAGACAGAACACGAAGCGCCATGCGTGCGCCACCCCTCGCCACGTTCCACGCTCGGCTAGCAGCGTGATGCGCTGCCTTGTAAGCGGTGTGCTCGAGATTACGTTGTGTCATGGGCAGATCCTCTGAGCGTTAACGGAAAGGAACTTTGCGCTATGCGCGAGATCCTCGGAAGGCGACGCAAGCTCTCGTTCCGATGGAGGGGCCAGTCCGCGCTGCTCAGCGCGGTTCTCACCTACACCGAACAGTGGGGATGGCCGGTGGTGCCCGGTGTCGGGCACGACCGCCGTGGTTCCTGGCGGGCGGCGGGGGCGCAGCCGTGCGCCTGTCCACGCCCGGACTGCCCCGTTCCCGGCGTGCACCCGCACGATCCCGGACTCATGGCGGCCACCCGCGACCCGCGCATGGTGCGCTGGTGGTGGACGGCCCGCCCCGACGCGCCCGTGGTGCTCGCCACGGGCGAGCGCGTTTCAGCGGTCAGCCTGCCGGCCGTGGCCGGTGCGCGAGCCCTGGACACCCTCGACCGGCTGGGCGTGCGGCTCGGCCCGGTGGTGGCCACCCCGACGCGCCTGGTGCTGCTCGTCGCCCCGTACTCCCTGGAGGAGTTGGGCGAGTTGCTCGATTCCCACGAATGGGTGCCCAGCTCGCTGCGGTACCACGGGCAGGGCGGTTACGTGGCGCTGCCGCCGTCGGGCAGCGGCGCGGCGCAACTGCGGTGGATCCGGCCGCCGGTGGTCGACGCGGGCGCCGGCTCGCCGTGGCTGCCGAGCGTCGCGCTCATCGTGGACACCCTCGTCCGCGCGGGCCGGACGGCACCGGACGGGACGCGCCTCACGTATTGACAGGACGCGCCTCACGTACGGACGGGACGCGCCTCAGGTATTGACGGGACGCGCCTCACGTATTGACGGGACGGGCGGCGGGAGACCTGCGTCGGCCCGGTGCGCCGGGCCGTTGGCGGTGTCACTCGTTCGGGTAGCAGCAGGGGGTCGTGGCCCGGTATACGGGCCAACGGCCCCCTTTTCGGCGTGATGGGCCCGATATGTTCGGCGTACCGCACCAGCCGCAATCCCTGACAGGTGGAATCCGATGGAGCGCGCCCCGAATCTGCGCATGATCGCCCTCACCAGTGTGATCGCGCTCGCGGTGGTCCTGCCGTTGGCCGCCGCCACCGCGGGGCCCGCGGGCCCCCCGGGCCGGGCCGCGCGGAGCGACCGGCCGCAGGCCGTGCCCGGCGTGGCGGACGGTCCGGGTGCCGGGGCCCTCGGCGGGCTGCTCCCGGCGCTCGGGCCCGCCTCCCCGGCCACCGGGCCGGTTCCAGGGCCGGTTCCGAGGTCGTCCGGGGCTCCCGGCGCCGGTAACGGCGCGGTGCGGCCGGTCACGGCCTGCGGGCCGCAACTCACCTCGCCCGACGGTCTCCAGGCGCAGACCTGCACGATCGCGGTGGGCGGCGACACCTGGGCGCGGTCGTACTACCGCAACGGGACCGGCGACCCGCTCGACGGCGTACTGATCCTCATGCGGCCGGACGGCGGGACGGTGCGGGTGGAGTGCCCGGTCGGAGCCGGAACGGCTCCCGGTTCCTGTGAGACCCCGCGCGAACGGACCGTGACAGCGGTTTCTCCGGATGACGGTGTGACGCAGGTCTACAGCGCGGTCGCGGAGTTCGCTTCGGCGGGAAGTGAGCGAATGCTGCTACGAGCCGGTAGCAATCGGTAGCAATAGCTGAACAGAAATCAGCCAATGTAGATCAACTTCCGGACATTGCCTGGTGAGGGGCGGGTCCGGGCATGGCAAAACCCGGTCGCTGGCGACGGGGGATGCACCAGCGACCGGGCTGTTTAAACGGTAACAAGTTTTTCTGCGTACGCAAATTCCGGAGAAGGAAGCGGAACCCGTAATTGCCGGTGGGCAGGCGGAGTTGTGACCGTTGTCACTCGGCCTCCCCGCGCCCCGTTCCGGGCCCCCGTTCCGCCCCGTCCCGCCCGCCCGTCCGGGTTCAGCTCAGGGTGATCTGGCGGTTCATGAAACCGCTGCGGGCGCGCCGCTCGTCACCGGTGAGCGGCGCGGTCGCGCCGAGTGCTTCCAGGAGCCGCTCGCCGAAGGCGGCGGCCGGCTTCTCGACCTCGTCCGCGGCCCTGCCCACCGGCAGGTCCCACACCGGTACGACCAGCCCGTGGGCGCGGAAGGAGCCGACGAGGCGGGTGTCGTCGCCGAGCGAGGACGCGCCGGCGGCGTGCAGCCGCGCCATGGCGTCGAGGAGCTGCTCCTCCGGGTGCGACATCACCCAGCGCAGGTGGTTCTTGTCGGGCGTCTCGCACCAGTACGCGGCGTCCACGCCCGACAGCCGGACGGTCGGGATCGCGGCGGCGTTGGCTCGCTCCAGGGAGGCGGCGATCTCGCCGGAGGCGTCGGCGGCGTTCTCCAGCCAGAACTCGAACCCGTTGTGCACCACCGGCTCGAACGGCGCGTCCAGGTCCAGCAGGTCCTGCAGGCGCGGCCCGTCGCCGTCCGTGCGGGCGCCCTCGACGGGCGAGCCCGGGTCAGCGGTCAGCGCACGCTGCAGGATGTCGGCGAGACCGCGGCTGAGGTCGCCGGAGGCCGTGTCGTTCTGGAGGCCCAGCAGGACCTTGCCGCTGTCGCGGCGCAGGCCGGGCCACGCCATCGGCAGCACGGTCGCCAGCGTCAGCGACGGCACGTCCGCGGGGAGCCCGCCCTTGAGCGTCAGATCGACGGTGGCGGCCGGCACCAGCTCGCGCAGCGCCACCCAGTCGCATTCGCCGGGCAGTCCCTCGAAGGGCCGCTGGACCAGCTCGGTCACCGCGTGCGAGGCCTCGCGGCCGTGGCACGCCTTGTACCGGCGGCCGGAGTTGCAGGGGCACGGCTCCCGCGCGCCGACCACGGGGATCTCCCCGTCGACGATCTGCGGGGCATGCGTCTTCGTCGGGCGCTTCTTGGCCATGGTTCGATCTCTCCCGGTACGGCTACGTTTCGGCCGTGAGCCTAGCGCTCGCGGGGCCCCGAGCCGGAAACGCGCGGGGGAAACCTTCGACGGATCGGGGAAAACGGGGCGGACGGCCGACAGTCGAACCCCGGCCCGCGGGGCGGCCCCGCCCCGGGTCGTCAGGGCAGATCGTCGAACGGATCCGCGAAATCGATCGGGATGTCCCGCCGCGGCGCCAGGTCGTCGCGCCGTGCGTGCCGGCTTCTGACCGGCAGCAGGGCCCATACGGTGACCTCGCCGGGCGCGTCGCGCACGCCCCAGCTCAGCGACAGGTTACTGACGATGCCCAGCCCGCGGCCGCCGCGGGCCGTCAGCGACGGACTGGCCGGCAGGGGGCGGGTCGGGCCGCCGCCGTCGGTCACCTCCACGCTGAGCAGGCCGTCGTCACCGATGCGCCATGCGGCGCGGATGCCGCAGGGGTCGGGGGTCTGCGAAGGGACGTCACCCTCGTTCGAAACGGCCGTGCGGCCGGTTCCCTCGTCCGGACCGTCGCAGAGGGGGCGGGCGTGCCGGTAGGAGTTGCTCAGCAACTCCGACAGGATCAGCACCGCGTCGTCCACCACCGGCTCCGGCACCTCGTTGGCGCACAGCTCGCTCCGGAGCCTGCGCCGTGCGTCCGCCACGCCCATCGGACCATGCGACAGGGCCATGGTCGAGGACGTCGGCATCCCTTGTGCCACCACCAACGCCACCCCCGAGACCTCCTTGACCCCTCGCCACGGGATGAATGCCCTCCCGGACTGGGCCGGAAACAAGCCAACTGCGATCTATTGGGGCACTCACATCGGTCGAACACGGTCCGAACGCGCCGGTGCACTCCCCGTAATAGCGTTACTTACCGCCCCAATTGGGACAGCACCTGCTTCGGCCGGTTGGTGATGATCGCGTCGACCCCGAGCCGCACGCACAGCTCGACGTCCGCCGGTTCGTTCACCGTCCACACGTGGACCTGGTGGCCGGCCCGGTGCAGCCGTGCGACGTAGCCCGGGTTCGCCCGCAGGATCCGCATGCTCGGACCGGCGATGCGCACCCCGGCGGGCAGCCGCCCGTCGCGGTGCCGCGGCGACACGTACTGCATCAGGTAGACGGTCGGCAGCGCCGGCGCCGCCGTGTGCACGCGGCGCAGCGAACGGGACGAGAAGCTCATGACGCGCACGGCGGAGCGCTCCCCCGGCGGTGGGGCGTCGAGGCCGAAACGGCGCAGCAGTTCCAGCAGCCGTTCCTCGACCTGGCCGGCCCAGCGCGTGGGGTGCTTGGTCTCGATCGCCAGCTCCACCCGCCGCTCGGTGTCGGCCACCAGCTCCAGCAGCCGCTCCAGGGTCAGCACGCTGCTGCGCTCGTCATCGGTGGTGTCCGGGGCCTCGGCGTCGGAGTGCTGACCCTTCCACGAACCGAAGTCGAGCGTCGCGAGGTCGGCCAGTTCCATGGACGACACGGCGCCGCGGCCGTTGGACGTGCGGTTCACGCGCCAGTCGTGCACGCAGACCAGTTCGCCGTCGGCCGTCAGCCGGATATCGCACTCCAGGGCGTCGGCCCCGTCCTCGATGGCCCTGCGGTAGGCCGCGAGCGTATGTTCGGGTACGTCCTCGGACGCCCCCCGGTGGGCGACGACCTGGATCGGGTTCCCGTCCGGGAACGCATCCCGGGCCGCATGCGCAGAAGTCACCGGGCTATGGTGCCATCGCTGCGTGTCGCGACGTAAAGCCGACCACGCGCGCGGGGCACCATCAGACCCCCAACTCCATACGCGGACCATACACAGCTACCGCTTACGGCGGTCCGACACCCCGTGGGAAATGCTGTATCCAGTCCGACACCCGCGCTCAGACACCATAGGAGAACCGCTGTGAGCACCGAGAACGAGGCCGGCCAGGTCCCGGCTGCGCCCGAGCCCGGCGCGGAGTCGGTCGCGCCGGAGCACGGCGAGCTCTCGAAGGCGGCCCTCCCGGCCGAACCCGCCGGCCCGCCCGCGCCCCCGGCCGAGCCGCCGACCGCCGTCCTGCCGCAGGTGCCGCCGGCCCCGACCGGGATCCCCGCGCCCGCCGCGCCGGTGGCCGACTCCCTGCCGTCCCCGTCCCCGGCCTCCGTGTCGCACGGCGACCCGACGCCGCCCGTGCCGTACCGCGAGCCCGCGGCGTCGTCGTCCGCGTACAGCGAGCCGGCGTCGTACAGCGAACCGGCCGCGTCGTACACCGAACCGGCCGCGTCCTACGGGGAGCCCGCCGCGGCGGACCCGTACGCGGCGCCGGCCGGCGTGCTGACCGCGCATGCCGCCCAGCCGCACTCCGACCCCTCGCAGGCCCACGCCCACCAGCCGTACCCGGGCGCCCCGCAGTCGGCGCAGTACCCGCAGTACGCCGGCGCGCTCCCGCAGTCCGGCGGGCCCGGCGGCCGCGGCGGCCCGGTGTGGGGCACCCATGTGCCCGCGCCGCCGCCCGGTGAGCGCACGTCGCGCGGCATGGGGGCGATGGTCGCCGCGGTGCTGGTGGCCGCGCTCGTCGCCGGCGGTGTCGGCGGTGGCGTCGGCTACTGGGCCGCGGAGCACGACGACAACAACGGGTCCACCACCGTCAGTTCGTCCTCGGACCCGAAGGTGCTGGACCGCGCGCCCAACTCCGTGGCGGGCATCGCCGCGAAGGCGCTGCCGAGCGTTGTGACGATCGAGGCGTCGGGCGGCAGCGAGAGCGGCACCGGCACCGGCTTCGTCTTCGACAAGCAGGGCCACATCCTCACCAACAACCACGTGGTGGCCCCGGCCGCCGACGGCGGCAAGCTGACCGCGACGTTCTCCAACGGCAAGAAGTACGACGCCGAGGTCGTCGGCCGCGCCCAGGGCTACGACGTCGCCGTCATCAAGCTGAAGAACGCCGGTGACGCGAAGCTCGACCCGATACCGCTGGGGGACTCCGACAGCACCAAGGTCGGCGACGCCACCATCGCCATCGGTGCCCCCTTCGGGCTCTCCGGCACCGTCACCACCGGCATCGTCAGCGCCATGCACCGTCCGGTCGCCTCCAGCGACGGTCAGGGCGCCAGCGCCTCGTACATGAGCGCCATCCAGACCGACGCCTCGATCAACCCCGGCAACTCGGGCGGCCCGCTCCTGAACGCCAACGGCGCGGTGATAGGCATCAACTCGGCCATCCAGTCCGCCGGTGGCAACAACGACGGCCAGACCCAGGCCGGCAGCGTCGGCCTCGGCTTCGCCATTCCGATCAACCAGGCCAAGCGCGTCGCCACCAACCTCATCGCGACCGGTCAGCCCGTCTACCCGGTGATCGGCGTCTCCCTGGACACCCAGTACCGCGGCGAGGGCGCGAAGGTCACCGAGAACGGCAACGGCGGCAACCCGGCCATCGTCCCCAACGGCCCCGGCGACAAGGCGGGCCTGAAGCCCGGCGACATCATCACCAAGTTCGACGACACGGTCATCGACAGCGGCCAGACCCTGATCGGCGCGATCTGGCAGCGCCAGCCCGGCGACAAGGTCACCATCACCTACACCCGCGGTGGCAAGACCTCCACCGCCACCCTCACCCTCGGCAAGCGCGACGGTGACGAGAAGAACTGACCCTGGCCGCCCCCGCCCCGCGACCCGCTAGGCTGTAGCCGCTCCACCGCAGGTGGCGGGGCGCGGGAGGATTGCCCGAGCGGCCTAAGGGAACGGTCTTGAAAACCGTCGTGGCAGCGATGTCACCGTGAGTTCGAATCTCACATCCTCCGCGGCGCGGTACGGCGGACACAGCGGTATCGCGAAGGACCGGTTCACGAAGGGGCGCCCGCCTGTGCGGGGGCCCCTTCGTGGTCTCCGGGGTCACGGGCGGTGCACCTGGTAGGAGCGGTGGTGGCCCGGGACGCGGGTGAGGACGCCCGTGCTCTCCATGATCCGCAGGTGGTGGGCGACCGTCGCGGGGCTGCGCAGGCCGACGGCCGCGCCGATCTCGCGGACGGTCGGCGGGTAGCCGTAGAGATCCGTCCACTCGACGATGACCTTCGCGATCTGCTCCTGCCGATCGGTCAGGTACCGGGGCGCGTCCGCGCTCATGGCCGCGCCCTCTCGTTCGTCACGCTTCTTACGGGGTCCAAGGCCGGGGCCCGGGTGGTCGGTTGACGGCGGACTCCGTGGAGCGGTGATCCGGCGCAGCGCCGTGCATGGCGCGGGCGCGGGCCCGAACGTGTCACGGCCTGGTAATTCAAGCACGTGTTCGAATTACAGCGCAGCCTGGCGCGCGGCGGAGGCGACGGTGGCGGCGGCCTCCTGGCGGGAGAGGCCGGTCCGGGTGGCGGCCTCGATCAGCGCGGGGGCGAGCGCGTCGCCGCTGCCCGACTCGTACGCGCGGCAGGCGGCCCAGTAAAGGCGCGAGTTGCGCCGGCCGGGCGGGGAGTCGCGGACGAACTGGACGAGGGCGAGCGAGTGCCGGGGGACGGGGCGGCGGGGTAATGCGGGCGGCGGCAGGGTGAGGAGGCGGAGCAGCCTGGCGGGGACCGGAGCCGCCGGGAGGCCGGGGGAGCCCGTGTCCAGCAGGTAGCGGCCGGCGTTGGTGACGGAGCCGGGGCCGACGAGGTAGCCGCCGTGGCCGCGGACGTCGATGCCGGGCCCCGGGGGCGGTGCCCGGCCTGCCGACCGAGTTCGGGACGGAGGTTTCCGCGTGCCCGGTGAACCACAGGTGGCGGCCGCCGCTGGGGGTGAGGACCGTGACGGTGGCCGGGACGGCGAAGCCGTGCTCGCGCGCCAGCGCGGCGAGGGCCGCCACGCCGTCCAGGCCGTGCTTGACGTCCAGGTCGAGGCCGACGAGGTGGTGCGGCGGCAGTCCGCAGGCCACGCCGTAGCCGGTGGCCCAGGGGGCGGCGGCGAACAGCGCGCGGACGGCGCCGGGTTCGTTCGTCGCGTCGTGCACCCCGTGACCGATCCCGCCGCATTCGCCCGTGCAGCGGACCGGCGCCGAGTCGCCGCGGTGCGGGGAGCGCACGGCGGGGAGTTTGGTGCGGGAGAGCGGGATGACCGCCAGTTGCCGGGAAGCGGCGGCGAGGGCGTTGGCGAGCGCCGCGGTGTGCAGGATAGAGGTGGCCATACCCCTAGTTTCGTACATACGTTCGAAAAATGGGAGAGGAAGTGCGCCGGTTCGCGAGTATGAGCATTCATCCACAGCCTGTGGACAACTTCTCATGCCTTGACAGGGGCGGTCCGGGACGGAGAATCTGACGGTCAGTCAGAAATCTGCGAACCCGTGGAGGCCGTTGCCGTGCACCTCGCCCCCACCCCGCGCCAGCACCGGCTACGGGCCGAGCTGCGCGACTACTTCGCCCGCCTGATACCCGAGGAGACCCGCGAGGCCCTGCGGGCCGAGCCGCCGGGAGGTCCGCTCGCCCGGGACCTCCTGCGGCGGATCGCCGCCGACGGTCTGCTCGGCCTCGGCTGGCCCACCGACTACGGCGGTCAGGGACGCGGCCCGGACGAGCAGTTCGTGTTCTTCGACGAGTCCTACCGGGCCGGCGCCCCCGTCTCGATGGTCACGCTGAACACCGTCGGCCCGACCCTCATGAAGTACGGGACGGCCGCGCAGAAGGAGTACTTCCTCCCCCGGATCCTGGCCGGCGACTGCGTCTTCGCGATCGGCTACACCGAACCGGAAGCCGGCACCGACCTCGCCTCCCTCCGCACCCGCGCCACCCGCGCCGAATCCGAATGGCTGATCGACGGCGCCAAGACCTTCACCAGCAACGCCCAGGGCGCCGACTGGATCTGGCTCGCCTGCCGCACCGACCCCGAGGCGCCCAAGCACCGGGGCATCTCGATCATCCTCGTCCCGACCGACGCCCCCGGCTTCTCCTGGACCCCGATCCACACCGTCGGCGGCCAGACCACCAGCGCCACGTACTACGACGCGATCCGCGTCCCGTACGGCAACCTCGTCGGCGAGGAGAACGCCGGCTGGTCGCTGATCACCAACCAGCTCAACCACGAGCGGGTCGCGCTGGCCGCCATCGGCATGCAGGCGGAGGACTTCTACGACGCGGCGCTCGCGAGCGCCCGCGCGCCCGGTCCGGACGGCACCCGCCGGATCGACACCCCCTGGGTCGCGTCCCGGCTCGCCGAGGCCCACGCCCGGCTCTCCGCGACCCGGCTGCTCAACTGGCGCCTGGTCCAGGACGTCGGCGCCGGCACCCTCACCCCGGGCGACGCGTCGGGCGTGAAGTTCGCCGGGACCGAGAGCGCGATCGAGGTCTACCGCGCGCTGCAGGAGGCGGTCGGCGAGACGGCGCTCATCAGGGGCGGCGGGAACGGCGAACTGGAACGGATGAACCGGGCCGCGCAGATCAACACCTTCGGCGGCGGCGTCAGCGAGGTCCAGCGGGAGATCGTCGCGACGATGCGGCTCGGGATGAAGAGGGGCAAGCGGTGACGGACGCGGCAGCCGGCAACGGTCCGGACGATCTGTACGGGCGGCTCGCCGTCCACGTGGGGCAGATCGCCGCGGCCGGCGGGGAGGGCAGGGACCCGGTCAACGAGCCGATGATCCGCCACTGGTGCGAGGCGACGGGCCACGCCGTTCCCGCGGACGGCTCCGCCCCGGCCACCATGCTCCAGGTGTGGACCATGGCCGGGCTCTCCGGCCACACCGCGGGCACCGCCCGCGCGGGCGCCTACGACGACGTCCTCACGCTCCTCGACGACGCGGGCTACACCTCGGTCGTCGCGACCGACTGCGAGCAGGAGTACCTCCGGCCGCTGCGGCCCGGCGACCGGATCACGTACGACGCCGTCATCGAGTCCATCTCGCCGCGCAAGACCACCAAGCTCGGCACCGGCCACTTCGTCACGACACGGATGGACGTCCGGGCGAACGGCGAGCTGTCCGGCACCCACCGCTTCCGCATCCTCAAGTACGCGCCGGCGGCCACCAGGAAACCCACGGCCGAGGCCACCCGTCCCCGCCCGGTCGTCAACCGCGACAACGCCGCCTACTGGGAGGGTCTGGAGCGGCACGAGTTGCTCATCCAGCGCTGCTCCGGCTGCGGCACGCTGCGGCTGCCGTGGCTGCCGGGCTGCAACGCGTGCGGCTCCCCCGACTGGGACACGGTCGCCGCCTCGGGCGAGTCGGAACCGTCTTCAGCTACGTCGTCATGCACCATCCGCCGTTCCCCGCCTTCGACCCGCCGTACGCGGTCGCCCTCGTCGAGCTGGCGGAGGGCGTGCGCGTCCTCGGCGACGTCACGGGAGTGCCGTACGACAAGGTCCGCGCGGGGCTGCCCGTGACGCTCGAATTCCTGACGGTCGACGACGAGTTCACGCTGCCCGTCTTCCGGTCGGTGGAAGCCGGAGAGGACTGACATGGACTTCACCCCCACCGAGGAGCAGCGGGCGGCGAGCGAGCTCCTCGCCGAGATCCTCGACCGCAGCGCCGACCCGTCGAAGGCGTGGAAGTCGCTGTGCGAGGCCGGACTGGTGGCCGCCGTCGAGGAGATCGGGCTGCTGGGCCTGGTGCTGCTGCTGGAGGAGGCGGGCCGCAGGACCGCCGCGATCCCGCTCGCGGCGACGTGCGCGTACGGTCTGCTGCCGGTCGGCGCGCACGGCACCGACGAGCAGCGTGCCCGGCTGCTGCCCGGTCTGCGCGACGGTTCGTCCGTCGCCACGGGAGCCTTCCCGCACGGGTCGGCTCGCGCCGAGGAGCAGGGGGACGGCTGGCGGCTCACCGGCACCTTCCCCGCCGTGCCGTGGCTGCGCGACGCCACACACGTCCTCGTCCCGGCCGCGAACGGCGAAGGGACGCGGCTGTTCTGGCTGCCGGTCCCCGGCGGCGTCGAGCCCGTCGGGACCACGGCCCCCTGGGCTGCCGGCCGGCTCGTGCTGGACGGCACGCCCGCCGAGCCGCTCGGCGACGGGACCGCCTACGGGCCGGTCCTCGCGCGGGCCCGTACCGCCTTCGCGGGGCTGCAGGCGGGGGTCTGCGCCGGGTCGCTGGCGCGGGCGGTCGCGTACACGTCGGTGCGCGAGCAGTTCGGGCGTCCGCTGTCCACCAACCAGGCGGTGCTGCTGCGCGCCGCCGACGCGTACATGGACACCGAGGCGATCCGCGTCACCGCCTACGAGGCGGCCTGGCGCTTCGACAACGCGCTCCCCGCCGACTCGCACGCCCTGACCGCCGCCTGGTGGGCGTCCGAGGGCGGCAAACGCGTCGTCCACGCCGGGCAGCATCTGCACGGCGGAATCGGCGCGGACCTCGAACACCCCGTCCACCGGCACTTCCTCTGGGGACGGCAGCTGGACGCGTATCTGGGCGGCGGCGCCGAGGTGCTCGCCGAACTCGGCGCGCTGCTGGGCGCGCCTGACCAGGACAAGGAGAACGGCGTATGACGCAGTCCCCGGTCCGGGCAGCTTCCGGTCCCGTACAAGCGGGTGACGAACTGCCGCCGCTGCGCGTCCCCGTCACCCGCACGCTGATCGTCGCGGGTGCCATCGCCTCGCGGGACTTCCAGGACGTGCACCATGACGTGGAACTCGCCCGGGCGAAGGGCTCGCCGGACATCTTCATGAACATCCTCACCACGAACGGCCTGGTCGGCCGCTACATCACCGAGTGGGCCGGGCCGGAGGCGGTGCTGCGGTCGGTGCGGATCCGGCTGGGCGCGCCGAACTATCCGGGTGACGAGATGGTGCTGACCGGCAGGGTGACCTCCGTCGACGAGAACACCGCGACGACCACCGTCGAGATCGCCGTCCTCGGTGCCAACCGGCTGGGCCACCACGTCACCGGCACCGTGACCGCCGTCCTCCCCACCCGTCCGGAGGCGACCGCATGAGCGTCCGCGAGCGCGACAGCCTCGGCGGCAGGGCCGCGATCGCCGGGATCGGGGCGACGGAGTTCTCCAAGGACTCGGGCCGCAGCGAGCTGAAGCTCGCCGTGGAGGCCGTGCGGGCGGCGCTGGACGACGCGGGGCTGACGCCCGCCGATGTCGACGGCATGGTCACGTTCACCATGGACACCAGCCCGGAGATCACGGTCGCCCAGGCGGCCGGCATCGGTGAGCTGTCGTTCTTCTCGCGCGTCCACTACGGCGGCGGGGCGGCCTGCGCGACCGTCCAGCAGGCGGCGATGGCGGTCGCGACCGGCGTGGCCGACGTGGTCGTCTGTTACCGCGCGTTCAACGAGCGCTCCGGCCGGCGGTTCGGATCGGGCGTGCAGCAGCGCGACCCCTCCGCCGAAGGCGTCGCGCTCGGCGCCAACCTGCCGTCCGGCCTCCTCACGCCCGCGTCATGGGTCGCGATGGCGGCGCAGCGGTACCTGCACGCCTTCGGGCTCGACCCGTCGGCGTTCGGCCCCGTCGCGGTCGCCGACCGCCGCCACGCCGCCAACAACCCCGCCGCGTACTTCCACGGCAAGCCGATCACTCTCGCCGACCATGCCGCCTCGCGCTGGATCGTCGAGCCGCTGCGGCTGCTGGACTGCTGCCAGGAGACGGACGGCGGCCAGGCGATCGTCGTGACGTCACCGGAACGGGCGCGCGACCTGCGGCACGTGCCCGCCGTGATCGCCGCCGCCGCGCAGGGCGCGGGCCGGGCGCAGGAGCAGATGACGAGCTTCTACCGGGACGATCTGACCGGGCTGCCGGAGATGGGGGTGGTCGCCCGCCAGCTGTGGCGCACCTCCGGGCTGACGCCGTCCGACATCGACACGGCCGTGCTCTACGACCACTTCACCCCGTTCGTGCTGATGCAGTTGGAGGAGTTCGGCTTCTGTGGCCGGGGCGAAGCGGCGGAGTTCGCCGCGGGTGGCGGTCTGGAGATCGACGGGCGGCTGCCGGTCAACACCCACGGCGGCCAGCTCGGCGAGGCCTATCTGCACGGGATGAACGGCATCGCCGAGGGCGTCCGCCAGGTGCGCGGGAGCAGTGTCAACCAGGTGGCGGGCGCTTCGAGCGTGCTGGTCACCGCCGGGACGGGCGTTCCGACGTCGGGGCTGGTGCTGACGGCAGACGGCTGAAACGGGTGACGGGGCGGGCGTGTCTGCCGGAGGCGACCAGAAGCGACGCGTTGACTCGCGCCATGCGTGGACAAAAGCGGATTATTCGATATTTCCTTCCGACCCTGTCGGCCCTGGTGTCGCTGGCCTGCCTGGTCGGCGCCGGAGTCGCGACGGCCGACCCCAACGCCGACTCGCTGCGCGGGGCCCGGTTCTTCCAGGGCGCCGGCTTCGAGACCTGCGGGACTCCGACCGCCGACACGATGCAGGCCTGGCACGGCACCTCCCCGTACGGCGCCGTCGGCGTCTACTTCGGCGGCCGGGCCCGCGCCTGCGCGCAGCAGCCGAATCTCACCCCCTCCTGGGTGCGGACGGTGGACAGCGGGGGGTGGAGCATCCTGCCGCTCTACGTGGGCTCGCAGGCGCCCTGCACGCTGAACGACGCGAAGAAGGCGTTCTCGATCGACCAAGCCGACCCGGGCCAGGCCGGGACGAACGAGGGCAAGGACGCCGTCCAGCGCGCCCAGGACCTGGGCTTCGTCGAGAACAGCGCCCTGTACCTGGACATGGAGGCGTACGACATCCGCTCCGCGTCCTGCACGGCGACGACGCTCGCCTTCGTCCAGGGCTGGGACCGGGAGGTGCGCCGGCTCGGCTACATCCCGGGCTTCTACAGCAGCGCGGACTCCGGCATCGCGCACATGGAGCAGGCCCGCGCCACCGGGTCCGAGGACCTGCCGACCGTCGTCTGGTACGCCCGCTGGAACGTCCCGGCCACCCTGGAGAACGAGCCGGTGCTCCCCCGTGACGCCTGGCAGCCGCACAGCCGCATCCACCAGTACGTGGGGAACACCACCGAGGAGTACGGCGGCCGGACGATCACCATCGACCGCGACCTCGTCGATGCCCCGGTCGCCGTGATCGGCTAGGGCGCCCGCCCCCAGTACACCCGCCCCCGCCCCCGGCACACCCGCCCCCGGCACACCCCGCCCGCAGTCACACCTCGACCCCGGCACCACCCGACGACCCCCGCGCCCCACCTCCCGACCCCGCCCACGGGCCTGTCTTCCTCAGGGGCGGGTCCGCCTACGGGAGGTGGGGACAGCCCCCGTCCTACGACTTCAGGGTGATCTCGTTTCGGCACCTCCGGCGGATCCGCCGGGCCGACGGCGCTCATAGCGTTGTGGACATGACCACGCCTGTGTGCACCAGCACCAGCACGATGCAGTTCTCCAGCTACGTCCGGGCCAAGGGCCCGACGCTGCTGCGTACCGCGCGCTCGCTCACCGCGAACCCGTGCGATGCCGAGGACCTTCTGCAGACCGCGCTGACCAAGACGTACCTGGCATGGGACCGCATCGACGACCACCGGGCGCTGGACGGCTACGTCCGCCGCACGCTGGTCAACACGCGCACCTCGCAGTGGCGCAAGCGCCGCATCGACGAATTCGCGACCGAGGACGTCCCCGAGCCGCTGTCCACCGACCCCGACCACACCGAGCAGCAGGCCCAGCGCGACGCGCTGCTGCGGGCCATCTCCCGGCTTCCGGCCCGGCAACGCGCCATGGTGGTGCTGCGCTACTACGAGGACATGAGCGAGATGCAGACGGCCGAGGCCCTCGGCGTCTCGGTCGGCACGGTCAAGAGCGCGGTCTCCCGGGCCCTCGGAAAAATGCGGGATGACCCCGAATTGCGCGCCAGGTAGTGACATACCGAGCGGTATGGAAGCAGAATCACCGGGACTCTACCCGCACGTAACCCGTGGAGGCTTCCGGTGCTGAGCACGATGCAGGACGTACCGCTGACCGTCACCCGCATCCTGGTCCATGGTGCTCTGGTGCACGGCCGGTCCCAGGTGACCACCTGGACCGGGGACGCCGAGCCGCACCGCCGCTCCTTCCGCGAGATCGGGGTCCGGGCCGTCCAGCTCGCGAACGCGCTCCGCGACGAGCTGGGGGTGGCCCGTGACGAGCGGGTCGCGACCCTCATGTGGAACAACGCGGAACACCTCGAGGCATACCTCGCGATCCCGTCCATGGGATCGGTGCTGCACACGCTGAACCTGCGGCTGCCGACCGAGCAGCTGACGTTCATCGTCAACCACGCGGCCGACCGCGTCATCCTCGTCAACGGCTCGCTGCTGCCGCTCCTCGCGCCGCTGCTGCCCGCCCTGGAGCCGGTCGAGCACATCGTCGTCGTCGGCCCCGGGGACCGCTCCCTGCTCGACGGCTGCCGACCCGCCGTGCACGACTACGAGGAGCTGCTGGCCGGCCGCCCGACCACGTACGACTGGCCCGAGCTGGACGAGCGGGACGCCGCCGCCATGTGCTACACCTCGGGCACCACCGGCGACCCCAAGGGCGTCGTGTACTCCCACCGGTCCATCTACCTGCACTCGATGCAGGTGAACATGACCGAGTCGATGGGCCTCACGGACCGCGACACGACCCTCGTCGTCGTCCCGATGTTCCACGTCAACGCCTGGGGACTGCCGCACGCCACCTTCATGACCGGCATCAACATGCTCATGCCGGACCGCTTCCTCCAGCCCGCCCCGCTCGCCGAGATGATCGAGAGCGAGCGCCCCACCCACGCGGCGGCCGTCCCGACCATCTGGCAGGGGCTGCTCGCCGAGCTCGCGGCCAAGCCGCGCGACATCTCCTCCATGGGCACCGTCACCATCGGCGGCTCCGCCTGCCCGCCCTCCCTCATGAAGGAGTACGAGGAGCACGGCGTGCGCCTGTGTCACGCCTGGGGCATGACGGAGACCTCGCCGCTCGGCACCATGGCCCACCCACCGGCCGGACTCACCCCCGAGGAGGAGTGGCCGTACCGCGTCAGCCAGGGCCGCTTCCCCTGCTCCGTCGAAGCCCGGCTGGTCGGGCCGGCGGGCGAACCGATGCCCTGGGACGGTGAGTCCGCGGGTGAGCTGGAGGTACGCGGCCCCTGGATCGCCAATTCCTACTTCGGCGGCGCCGGATCCGAGCCGCTGCGCCCCGAGGACAAGTTCAGCGCGGACGGTTGGCTGCGCACCGGCGACGTCGGCGTCATCACGCACGACGGCTACCTCACCCTCACCGACCGGGCCAAGGACGTCATCAAGTCCGGCGGCGAGTGGATCTCCTCCGTCGATCTGGAGAACCAGATCATGGCCCACCCGGACGTCGCCGAGGCGGCGGTCGTCGCGGTGCCCGACGAGCGCTGGGGCGAGCGGCCGCTGGCCACCGTCGTGCTGAAGGAGGGCGCCACCGTCTCGTACGAGGAGCTGCGGGAGTTCCTCGCCGGGCGCGTCGCGCGCTGGCAGCTGCCCGAGCGCTGGGCGATCATCCCGGCCGTGCCGAAGACCTCGGTCGGCAAGTTCGACAAGAAGGTGATCCGAGAGCAGTACCGGCTGGAGCAGATCGACGTCACGTACGTCGCCGCGGCCGCGAAGGAGTGACCTCAGGGCGGGTCGGGCCGGCCGGCGGGGTTCCGCCGGCCGGCCCACCCGGGCGGCTATGAGCCGATCTTGCCGAGCAGGTCCACGATGCGTGACTGCACGTCCGTACTGGTCGAGCGCTCCGCGAGGAACAGCACCGTCTCGCCGGAGGCCAGCCGCGGCAGTTCGGCCGGGTCGATGTCCGCGGAGGTGTAGACGACCATCGGGGTGCGGTTCAACTGGCCGTTGCCGCGCAGCCAGTCGATGATCCCCTGCCGGCGGCGGCGCACCAGCATCAGGTCCATCACCACCAGGTTCGGCCTGACCTGCGCGGCCGTCGTCATCGCCTCGACCTCGGAGGAGGCGTGCGCGACCTGCATCCCGCGCCGCTCCAGCGTCGCGGTGAAGGCGCGGGCGATGTCCGGGTGGCCCTCGATCAGCAGGACCCGCGGCGGGTGCTGCTCGCTGTCGCGCGGTGCGAGCGCCTTGAGCAGGACGGCCGGGTCGGCGCCGTAGGCCGCCTCGCGCGTCGCCTGGCCGAGCCCGGCGGTCACCAGGACCGGCACTTCGGCCTCGGCGGCCGCCTGGCGGAGCGACTGCAGCGCCGTACGGGTGATCGGGCCGGTCAGCGGGTCGACGAAGAGCGCGGCGGGAGGCTCGGCGACCTGCGCGTCCACCTCCGCGCGGGACCTGACGATGACCGGGCGGTAGCCGCGGTCGGTCAACGCCTGGCGCGTCGAGACGTCCGGCTCGGGCCAGACCAGCAGCCGGCGCGGCTCGTCCAGCAGTGGGCCGGGCTCGCCCGCCGGTTCCGCCATGACCTCGACTGCGCCGTTCGGGCCGTCCAGCGGCTCGGGGCCCTCGTCGCCCTCGGCCGGCGCCCCTATGGCGAACGCCCGGCCCGGAGCGACCGTACGGAGCAGCGCCGTCTGCTGGTCGGGGTCCTGGTGCTCGACGCCCTGGCCGTTGCTCCGGTCGTCGTTCCGCTCTTCGGTGGCGGGGGATCCGGAGATCCCGCGGCCGCCGCTGTCGGGGTCCGCCTGCGGGTGCCGACGGCCCTCCCCGTCGGTGCCGTCGTCCTGCGGTCCGTTGAGCTTGCGCCGGCGGCCGGACCCGGAGGGGTTCTGCTGGGGGAACGCGTCGGGCTGCGGCTGGGACCGCGGTGAGGGCGTCGCCTGCGTCGGCACCGGCTGGACGAAGGCGACGCCCTGGCCGAGCGTGCGCACGCTGATCGCCCGGCCGTGGCTCTGGCCCTGCTGCTGCGCCGGGGTCTGACCGGGGTTCGGGTTGTGGGCCGCGGGCGGCATCGGGGAGCGCTGTCCCTGTACCGGAATGGCCTGGGAGGGCTGCCCCTGGGCCGGGTGCTGTCCCGGGTTCTGGGCGTGCGGCCGCGTGCCCGGTTCGACCGCGGGCGCTGCCGGAGCCACCGGCCGGCCGGCGTCCGGCCACTGCGGGCTCACCGGCTGGGCCGCGCCGTTCTGATCCTGCGGCCCACCCTGGTGCGGAACCGGCGGGATCGGCGCCATCGGCAGCCCGGCGTCGCGCTCCTCCGCGGGCAGCGGTGCTGACGCCTCGTGGACGTGCTGGGCGGGCAGCGCGATGGGGCCGCCGCCGTTCGTGTCCTGCTCCCCCGGCTGCGGGGGCGCGATCCGCCGCGCGCGACGCCCTGCCGCCTGCTCCTGCCCGGCGAGAGCGGCGCCGGTGCCGTCACTTCCCTGCGGCGCGGCCGGTTCGGCGGCCGCGGGGAGGGCGTGCTGGACGGGTGCCGCGGGGAGTTCGGGTGCGGGCTGCTGACCGTCGGACAGCGTCCGGCGCGCCCGACGCCCGCTGGGCTGCCGGCCCGGCTCATCCGGCCGCACGGTCGGCGTCGGGCCGGCCGCCAGGGCGCCGCCCGCGGTGTCCCCCGCGTCCGGCTCGTCGGGCAGCGGGAGGCGCAGCGCGCGCCGGCGACCGGTCGGCGTCTCCTGCTCGCCCGGCTGCGCCTGGCTGTGCCCCTCGTTCCGGGCGCGTGCCTCCTCGTCCGGTCCTTCGGTCGGGATCGCCCACGGTGCCACCACCGTGCCGTCGTCGTCCCCGGCCCGGCGCGGCCGCGCCGCGCGGTCGGTGCCCGGGACCCCGGGCTCACCGCTTCCGGCCCAACCCGTCGCGGGCGCACCGCCCGCGGGTGTCCCGGCGACGGGAGAGCCCTGGCCGGTGGTGCCGGTGGTGTCGGCCGCGGACGCGCCGCGCCCCGGAGCCTTCACCCGGTTGCCGGTCGCGCCGTTGCCGGCCGCGCCGCCCGTACCGCGTGCGGGCTTCGCGGGCATCGGCATGACGGTCGTCTCGGACTCGCGCGCCCCGTCCTTCGACGCGGCGGCCGCTGCCGCACGGCCCGCGGCCGCGACGGCCGCCGACCCCAGCGGCACCTCGAGCACGTACGCGCTGCCCTGGCCCGGTACTTCGTGCGTCTGCAGGACGCCGCCGTGCCGTTCGACGATGCCGCGGGCGATCGGCAGGTGCACCGCGTTGCCGCCCGCGTGCGGGCCCCGCACGTCGATCCTTATGACGTCGCCGCGCTGTGCCGCCGCGACCACGATCGTCGAGTCGCCGCCGCCGGTGACGACGGTGGCGTTGCCCGCCGCGTCCACCCCCGCGACGTCCGCGATCAGATGGGCGAGCGCCTGGGCCATCCGCTCGCCGTCGATCGCCGCCTCTATCGGCGGAGCGTGCACGGCGTACTGCGCGCGCCCCGGGCCGATCAGCTCGACGGCGCCCTCGACGGCCGCCGAGACGACCTTGTCGAGCCCGACGGGCTCGCGCCGCAGCCGGTCCTCGCCGCGGTCGAGCCGCTGGTAGGCCAGCACGTTGTCGATGAGTGTGGTGATGCGGGCGTAGCCGGCCACCAGGTGGTGCAGGATCTGGTTCGCCTCGGGCCACAACTGCCCGGCGGGATCGGCGGCCAGGCCGGTCAGCTCACCGCGCAGCTCCGCCAACGGGCCGCGCAGCGCCTCGTCCAGCACCGCCTGCAACTGATCGGCGCGGGCCACGGCGGCGTCGAACGCGCTGCGGTCGGTGAACGTCATGACCGCGCCGACGAGCTGCTCGCCGTCCCGCACGGGAGCGGTCGTCAGGTCGACGGGGACCGCCCGGCCGTCCTTGCGCCACAGCACCTGGCCGCGCACCCGGTGCTTGCGCCCGGAGCGCAGCGTGTCCGCGAGCGGCGTCTCCTCGTACGGCAGCGGCGTGCCGTCGGCGCGCGTGTGGTGCGCGAGCGGGTGCAGCTCCTGGCCGCCGAGGTCGGTCGCGCGGTAGCCGAGGATCTGCGCGGCGGACGGATTGACGAGGACGACCTTGCCCTCGGTGTCCACGCCGACGACACCCTCGGCCGCCGCGCGCAGGATCATCTCCGTCTGGCGCTGCTGGCGGGCGAGTTCCGCCTCGGTGTCCATCGTGCCGCTGAGGTCCCGCACGACCAGCATCAGCAGCTCGTCACCGGTGTAGCTCTGCGGCTCGTCGTACGGGGTGCGACCGTCCTCGAGGTTGGCGCTGGTCACCTCGACGGGGAACTCCGTGCCGTCGGTGCGCCGCGCGACCATCCGGGTGGGCTTGGTGCGGCCGTTGTCGTCCTCGGCCTTCTGCGCGCTGCGCATCGAGCCGGGGATGCGCTTGGAGTCGAACGCGGGCAGCAGGTCGAACAGACCCCGCCCGACCAACGCCGTCCCCGGTGACTCGAAGGTCTCGATCGCGATGGCGTTGGCGTTGACGACCGTGCCATTGCCGTTGACCAACAGGAGCGCATCGGGGAGGGCATCGAGTATTGAGGCGAGGCGAGCAGCGCCTCTGGATGGCCTGCTGCTCACGAGACGCGTCCTCCCTGTTACCGCACTTACCGCACTTCCTGCGGTGGCCCCGCGCAACCCGCGCGATCGGCTCTCACCGGCGGCCCATCTTGCCGCTGACCCCATGGCATGTCACTAGAGCGAGTGTACGTGCAGCGGTTGGCCGAGCGGCCTCGGATGCCCATGTACCCCTGAGTGATTCGGTGTTCAAGCGCATACGGTGCGAGATCATCCCCGATGTGGCATGCGTCACGCCCGCCCGGGACCGGCGGGCAGAACCGGCGCCATCCGGTTCCAGCGGGCGACCTCGCAGCCGTTGCTCCGGCTGTACTTCTCCTTGACGGGCGCGCCGTGCCACACGCCTGTGACCTGCGCGGTCTGCGAGCCGCCGTAGATCATCGAGCACATCTGGCCGGTCGGAACGGGGCCTACGGGGCCGCTGAGCCGCCTCAGCTGGTCGCAGGAGTCCTTCGCGGCCTTGGCCGGACCCATGCCGGCGGGCGAGCCCGAGGGGAACAGGGACGTCGAGGGGGCGGGGGACGGGGTGGAGGTCGAGGGGGTGGAGGTCGAGGGGTTGGGGTTCGAGGGGGAGGGGGTCGACGGGGTGGAGGCGGTGGGGTTCGAGGGGGTGGAGGCGGTGGCGGTGAGAGGGGCGGGGAGGGTCGACGCCGTCACCGGGCCGCCGGAGGTCGCGGGTCCGGAGGCCGCGGGCCCCGTCACCGGGCCACCGGACGTCGCGGGACCCGCCGCCGGCGCCGGGTCCTGGTCGGGTCCGCAGTCGAGCTTGTTCGTGGTGATCCTCCCCGTGCCGTCGTCGACGGTGATGGTCAGCTGGTTGTTCGCGGGGGGAGCGGGGTCCCCGGAGGCGGGGGGCGGCGTGGGAACCGCGCCGGCGTCGCTCGCCAGGAGCAGCGGCAAGCCGGCGGCGAGCACCACGCCGAGGACGGCGGCGAGCGGAAGCCGCGTCGCGGGCCGGGGCCGGGCAGGGGGAGGGGTCGCGGGGCGGGAGGAGGGGCGGTCGAGTCGGGCGATGTCGTTGAGTCGCATGCCCCAGTCCTTACCGTCGCGAACGCGGCTTTCACCGCAATTGACCCGAACGTGGGCGAGTCGCCCTCGGGTGCCGCGCAACCTCTTTGCCGTCCACGCCGGCGGGCTTGTACTCTGGTCTGCGATTGGTGACAGCCTGCCGGGCTGTGCCATCATCTCCACACGCCCTCGCTCGCGCGGGTGTGGATGGAGGCTTCGCCTAGTCTGGTCTATGGCGCCGCACTGCTAATGCGGTTTGGGACTTCAATCCCATCCGGGGTTCAAATCCCCGAGCCTCCGCTCGTTTCCGGAGCCCCGGTCGTCTCAGGACGACCGGGGCTCCGTCGTCTGTGGGAGCGCTGTGCGTGACGACCCCCTCCGGGGGCTGTTTCCGCAGCCCAGGCAGGGTCCGGGCAATGGATTTCACCTGAAGCCGCAGGTCATGTAATGTTGTTCTCGCAACGCCGACCGGTGAGAAAACGCCGGGAAGCACAAGCACTCGTAGCTCAACGGATAGAGCATCTGACTACGGATCAGAAGGTTGCAGGTTCGAATCCTGCCGAGTGCACTCAGGTCAGGGCCCCCGAGGAGATCGTCTGAGGGGGTCCTGGTTTGTTCTTCCGGAGTGATTCGGAATGGCTGCGCCGAGTGGGACTGGTAGTTGAGGTTCCTGCGGATGGCGTAGTGTTCGGTTCAACGGCGCGGGGTGGAGCAGCTCGGTAGCTCGCTGGGCTCATAACCCAGAGGTCGCAGGTTCAAATCCTGTCCCCGCTACTACGACCAGAGGCCCGACACGAAAGTGTCGGGCCTCTGGTGTTTCTCCGGCCGGTGAACCTTTCCGGCCGGAGCACTAGGGTCGGCCGAATGGTGGCGATGACTGCGCGGGGACTGAAGGCGGCGTGTCTGGCGATGCCGGGCGCCGAGGAGGAGTTCCCGTTTCCGGGGAACCCGGATCTGTCGGTGTTCAAGGTGGCCGGGAAGATCTTCGCGCTGAGCGTGCTGGAGGCCGAGCCGCTCAAGGTCAGCCTCAAGTGCGATCCGGAGATCGCCGAACAGCTGCGGACGCGGTACCCGGCGATCGTGCCCGGCTACCACCTCAACAAGCGGCATTGGAACACGGTGACGGTCGACGCGTCGCTGTCGGTCCGCAGGGTGCGGGAGATGATCGAGGACTCCTACGACCTGGTGGTGGCGTCACTGCCGCGCGCGGTCCGGCTCACGTTCGACCGGAGCTGACGGGAGCCCCGTCCACCAGCCCGTCCACCAGCCCGTTCACCAGCCCGCCTCCACGTACAGCGTCAGTTGGGGGACGGCGCTCGCGCCGCACAGCCGCAGCACTCGGGCGTGGGTGGCCGGGCAGTGCACGGCGAGCCTGGCAGGGGGAGGCAGGGCCGCGGCGAGGTGGATGAGGGTCGTGGCGCAGTGGGCGTCGATGAACGACAGCGCGGTGAGGTCGATGAGGCGCGGGGGCGGGCCCACCCCGCCCAGGGACCGGCGCAGCTCCGTGTCGAACTGTTCCCGGGTGGCGAGGTCGGCGTTCCCCGCGAGATGCAGGATGGTGCCGGTCCTGGTGATGTGCAGGGCGTCGAGCGACTGCAGGATCTCGGTCGGGTGGGAGGCACCGACCCGGTCCATCAGCTCGGTCGGGAACAGCCGGCGGTCGTACTCGCAGATCGCGGTGAAGCCGATGTCGGCGAAGAGCGGGGTGAGCCCGGTCTCGTAGCCGATGAGCTCCTCGGGGTCGACGCCGGGCTCCATGGCCCAGGACATGTCGCCCACGGCCCGCAGCCCGCTGAATCCCATGACGCTCGCGTCCTCGGTGAGGTCGAGCCAGGTCGCGGCGCGCGTCTCGGCGTCGAATCCGCGCTCCGGGTCGTAGCCGGGCGTCTCGTTGACGACGAGGAGACGCTCGTCGCGCAGGGCCTCGGCCGCGGGGACGCCGTGGTCGGAGAGGCGGGCGGCCGCCGCCCCGGGGGTGGTGCCGGGGCCGACGAAGAGGATCACCCGTTCGCCGCGCAGCAGGCCCGTCTCGGTGAAGGCGGCCCGGACCGCCCAGCGGGCCCGGTGGCTGTCGAAGCCCAGACAGGCGTGATCGCCGGACGCCATGCGGTCGACGGAAACGGTGTAAGGGACGCCGCCACTGTCCATGCGGGGAACGTACCTCCGTTTGTCGCGTGGTGGAGGTGTGGCGATCAAATTCGTACGAATACGACATGGCCTGACCGTACGCGCGCAAACAACTACCCTTATGTGTAACCATTATGACGATACATCACAAAGCGGACAAACAACGACAGTTGGGCAACTCGCCCACGCCGCGACATCGGTTGGCCAAGTCCCGCGCGCCGCAGATCAGTTGGGAACGGGCGACGGGTGTCAAACCAACACCTGGGCCAGGCGCCGCCATTCGGCACGTGGCAGCACCGACCGGTCCTGCCCGGTGACGATTTGCAGGGCCACGTGGTCGGCACCGGCCGTGTGGAAGGCCCCGACGCGCTCGCGGATGCGATCGTCGTCCCCCCAGGCGAAGACGGTGTCGATCAGGCGGTCACTGCCGCCGCCGGTGAAGTCCGCCTCCTCGAAGCCGAGTCGGAGGAAACTGTTGGTGTAGTTCGGCATCGCCAGATACATGGCGAGATACCCGCGGGCGATCTCCCGGGCGACACCGGCGTCCCTCTCCGGCACGATCTTCAACTCCGGGGCCAACAGCGGACCGTGGCCCAGCAGCGCGCGGGCCTGCTCGGTGTGTTCCGGCGTGACGAGATACGGGTGCGCGCCGCCCGCCCGGTCGCGCGACAGCTCCAGCATCTTCGGACCCAGCGCCGCCAGGACCCGGCGCCCGGCCGGCACGGGGGCGGGCGCGGCGTCCAGCGCGTCCAGGTAGGCCACCATCGCCGAGTACGGCCGCCGGTACCGGTCGGCGAGCTGTGCGTGGCTCACCCCGAGGCCGAGCAGGAAGCGGCCCGGGTGGGCGGCCTCCACCTCGGCCGTGCGCGCGGCGACCGCGTCCGCCTCGTGCTCCCAGATGCTGAGGATTCCGGTGGCGACCGTGATCCGCGGGCTCGCGTCGAGGACCCGGGCCGCGTGCTCGACGGAGCTGCTGCCGCCGAGCCAGATCGCGCCGAAGCCCAGCTCGTCCAGTTCGGCCGCCGCCTCGGCGATCTCGCCGCGCAGCCCCGGATCGTCCGAGCGCAGCCCGGCGTTCCAGATCCCGTGGCGGCCGACGGACTTCCGGGCGTCCGCGACGCCGCCGCTGCCGTTGCTTCCCATGTCCCGGCTCCCCGATCCTCGACGTGATCTTCGGTGCTACTGCGGTGCGATCTTCGGTGCGTGCAGGCGGAAACCCGCGGATCGACCGCTGTATTCCGAGCACCGGCGGCTCTCGGCGGACCTTTCTCAGGAGATTCACAGGTAGCCGAAAGACTGCTCTCAGGGCTCCCCCACAGGCTGGTCCCATGCCTTCCTCCTCCCCTGCGGCGGCCTCCGCCGACCTGTCCCGTCCCGACGGGTCTCCGGTGCGTGTCCTCGTTGTCGACGACGAGGCGGCCCTCTCCGACCTGCTGTCCCTGGCCCTGCGCTATGAGGGCTGGGAAGTCCGTACCGCGGCCGACGGCGCCGGCGCGCTGCGCGCGGCCCGCGACACCCGGCCGGACGCCGTCGTCCTCGACGTGATGCTGCCCGACATGGACGGCCTCGAGGTGCTCGCCCGGCTACGCCGTGACGCCCCCGACGTGCCGGTGCTCTTCCTCACCGCGAGGGACGCGGTCGAGGACCGGATCGCCGGACTGACGGCGGGCGGCGACGACTACGTCACGAAGCCGTTCAGCCTGGAGGAGGTCGTCGCCCGGCTGCGCGGGCTGATGCGCCGCTCGGGCGCCGCCACGGCACGCAGCGAGTCCCTGCTGGTCGTCGGCGATCTCGTACTGAACGAGGACAGCCACGAGGTGCACCGCGCTGACGACTCGATCCACCTCACCGCCACCGAGTTCGAGCTGCTGCGCTTCCTGATGCGCAACCCGCGCCGGGTGCTCAGCAAGGCGCAGATCCTCGACCGGGTCTGGTCCTACGACTTCGGCGGCCAGGCCAACGTGGTGGAGCTCTACATCTCCTACCTGCGACGCAAGATCGACGCAGGACGCGCCCCCATGATCCACACCAGGCGGGGGGCGGGGTACCTGATCAAGCCGGGCGAGGCGGCGTGAGGACGGGCCGCCGGCGCTTCCGGTCGCTGAAGGGCCGCCCGTGGTCGCTCCGGCGCCGGCTCGTGGTGTCCTCCGTCGCGCTGGTCGCCGTCGTGTGCGCGGTGATCGGCACGGTCACCGCGATCGCCCTGCACACCTACCTGTACGGGCAGCTCGACACCCAGCTCGCCGCCGTCGCCCACCGCGCCGGGCCGCCGCCCGGCGCGACCGCGATGCCGCACCCGCGGGTCGCCGGCGACCTGGGGTTCGTCATCGGCGGCGGCCAGCCGCTCGGCACCATCGGCGTGAAGGTCAGCGACGGACAGATCATCGACACCGCGATCAGCGCCCAGCGGGAGAGCAGTGACGTGGGCCCGCAGGTGACGCCCGAGCACCTCGACACCGCGCAGAGCGCGGCGGTCGCCGGCCTGCCGCTCGACGGCGCCGCGCACAGCATCGACGTCCCCGGGCTGGGCACTTACCGCATGCAGTCGGTCACGACGCAGGACGGCACGTACCTCGTCGGCATCAGGGCTTCGGGCGCGCAGGACACCCTCAACACCCTCGTCTGGGTGGAGGTGTGCGTGACCGCGGCGGGTCTCGCGGCGGCCGGACTCGCCGGGACCGCCCTGATCCGCATCTCCCTCCAGCCCCTGCGGCGGGTCGCCGCCACCGCCTCCCGCGTGTCGGAACTGACGTTGCACCGGGGTGAGGTGGCGCTGCACGAGCGGGTGCCGGAGGCGGACACCGATCCGCGTACCGAGGTCGGGCAGGTCGGCGCGTCCCTCAACCGGCTGCTCGGCCACGTCGGTTCCGCGCTGCACTCCCGGCAGGAGAGCGAGACGCGGGTCCGGCGCTTCGTCGCCGACGCCAGCCACGAACTGCGGACGCCGCTCGCCTCGATCCGCGGCTACGCGGAGCTGACCCGGCGCGGCCGGGAGCGCGTCGGCCCCGACACCCGGCACGCGCTGGGCCGTATCGAGTCCGAGGCCGGGCGGATGACGTCGCTGGTCGAGGACCTGCTGATGCTGGCCCGGCTGGACTCGGGGCGGCCGCTGAGCCTCGCCGCGACGGACCTGTCACCGCTCGTCGTGGACGCCCTCAGCGATGCCCGGGCCGCGGGACCGGACCACGTCTGGCGGCTGGACCTGCCCGACGAGCCGGCCACGGTGCACGGGGACGCGGAGCGGCTGCAGCAGGTCCTCGCGAACCTGCTGGCCAACGCCCGCACCCACACCCCACCGGGTACGACCGTGACCGCGCGGGTCACCCGCGACCGGAGCCAGGGAGCCCAGGGCCACGGTGCCCAGGGCCACGGTGCCCAGGGCCACGGTGCCCAGGGCCACGGTGCCCAGGGCCACGGCGCCCGGAGCCACGGTGCCCAGGGCCACGGCGACGGGCAGCACGGCGCCCGGGACCACGGGATGCTGCTCCAGGTGGTGGACGACGGGCCGGGCATCCCGGCCGACCTCGCCCCGTACATCTTCGAACGGTTCGCGCGCGGCGACGCCTCGCGGGCCCGCAGCTCCGGCGCGGGCTCCACCGGCTCCACCGGCCTGGGACTGGCGATCGTGTACTCCGTCGTCGCGGCGCACGGCGGCCGGGTGTGGGTCGAGAGCGTGCCGGGGCGTACGGCGTTCACCGTCCAACTCCCCTCCCCGGTCCGGACCGCGCTCCCCCAGGACCCCGCACCGCACGGGCTCCCGGACCCACAGCGGAGCCTCAGGTTCACCACAAGGTCGTGACAGCGCGGCGGTGGAGCGTCGGGGTATGCGAACCCACCTCGGCACTCTGCCGTCACGGCAGCACCTGCCGGTCGCACACAGCGACCCGGTGCTCGACGTCGTCATCCCCGTCTACAACGAGGAGAACGACCTGGAGCCCTGTGTCAGACGCTTGCACGCGCACCTGGCAGGCACCTTCCCCTACCCCTTCCGGATCACCATCGCGGACAACGCGAGCACCGACCTCACGGAGGCCGTCGCGAAGAGCCTCGCGACGGAGATCCCCGAGGTCGCGTCCTTCCGGCTCGACCAGAAGGGGCGCGGGCGGGCCCTGCGGGCCGTCTGGACGGAGTCCGAGGCGCCGGTGCTCGCCTACATGGACGTCGATCTCTCGACCGACCTGAACGCGCTGCTGCCGCTGGTCGCCCCGCTGATCTCCGGCCACTCCGACCTGGCGATCGGCTCCCGGCTGGCCCGCAGCTCGCGTGTCGTGCGCGGCGCCAAGCGCGAGTTCATCTCCCGCACGTACAACCTGATCCTGCGCGGCTCGCTCGCCGCCCGCTTCTCCGACGCGCAGTGCGGCTTCAAGGCGATCCGCAAGGACGTCGCCGAGCGGCTGCTGCCGATGGTGGAGGACACCGGCTGGTTCTTCGACACCGAGATGCTGGTGCTCGCGGAACGCGCCGGGCTGCGGATCCACGAGGTGCCGGTCGACTGGGTCGACGACCCCGACAGCACCGTGGACATCGTCCGCACGGCGGCCGACGACCTCAGGGGCGTCTGGCGCGTGGGCCGGGCGCTCGCCACCGGCGCCCTCGCGCTCGACCGCCTGCGCCGGCCCTTCGGCGACGACCCGCGTGACCGCGAACTGGGCGACGTGCCACCGGGCCTCGCCCGCCAGCTGGTCGGGTTCTGCGTCGTCGGCGTGCTGAGCACCCTGGTCTACCTGGTGCTGTACTCGGCCTTCCGGCTCGGGCTCGGCTCCCAGCCCGCCAACGCGGCGGCGCTGCTGGTCTCCGCGGTCGGCAACACCGCCGCCAACCGCCGGCTGACCTTCGGCGTCCGCGGCCGGGACCAGGCCGTCCGCCACCAGGCGCAGGGCCTGGTCGTCTTCGCCATCGGCCTCGCGCTGACCAGCGGCTCGCTGGCCGCGCTGCAGGCGGCGAACACCCGCCCGGCCCACAGCACGGAGCTCGCCGTCCTCATCGCCGCCAACCTCGCGGCCACGGTGCTGCGCTTCCTGCTCTTCCGCGCCTGGGTCTTCCCGTCCGGAGCGGCAGCGGCCGCGGGGCCCGAGCCGGCCCGGGTGTACGAGTTCCCGGTCGCCGGCGACCACGGGACCGACCCCGCCGTTCACGGCTCCACCGACGCATTCGACTACGACTCCGACTCCGACCCGAGGAGCACACGATGACCGCGCCGTACAGCACCCCGGCCGACCTCCCGGCAGCCGGACCGCCCCCGCACCCCGCGGAACTGCCCGGCCCGGTGACCCGCACCCCGGTGCCCGAGCACGCGCCGCCGCCCGGCGCACCGCCGGCGGCCGGGCCACCCGGTCCTGACGGCCCGCGCGGCTTCGCGGCGCGGGTCCGGCGGGGCCGTTCCGAGGACGCCCGCTGGGTTCGTCCCGCCTTCCTGGCGCTGCTGGCTGTCACCGCCGCGCTGTACCTGTGGGACCTGAGCGCGTCCGGCTACGCCAACTCCTTCTACAGCGCCGCCGTCCAGGCGGGCAGCGAGAGCTGGAAGGCGATGTTCTTCGGCTCGTCCGACGCGGCGAACTCGATCACCGTCGACAAGCCCCCGGCGTCGCTCTGGCCGATGGAGATCGCGGTCCGGATCTTCGGCCTGAACTCCTGGTCGGTCCTGGTCCCCGAGGCGCTGATGGGCGTCGCGACGGTGGGCGTGCTCTACGCCGCCGTCCGCCGCCGCTTCGGCCCGGCGGCCGGACTGATCGCGGGCGCCGCACTGGCGATCACCCCGGTCGCCGCGCTGATGTTCCGCTTCAACAACCCGGACGCGATGCTCGCGCTCCTCATGACGGTCGCCGTCTACTGCGTGCTGCGCGCCCTGGAAGGCGCCCGAACGACATGGCTGGTCTGGGCCGGCGTCGCCTTCGGTCTCGCCTTCCTGACCAAGACGCTGCAGGCGTTCCTCATCCTGCCGCCGCTCGCGATCGTCTACGCGGTCGTCGCACCGACGGCGTTCCGCCGGCGCATCGGCCAACTGGCGCTGGCGGGGCTGGCGCTGCTGGTCTCCGGCGGCTGGTGGGTGGCGATCGTCGAGCTGTGGCCGGCCTCGTCCCGCCCGTACATCGGCGGCTCGCAGGACAACAGTTTCCTGTCGCTGACCTTCGGCTACAACGGCTTCGGCCGGATCACCGGTGACGAGACGGGCAGCGTCGGCGGCGGGGGAGGAGGTGCGGGAGGCGGCGGCGGAATGTGGGGTTCCACCGGCATCACACGGCTCTTCGACGCCGACATGGGCGGTCAGATCGCCTGGTTGCTGCCGGCCGCGTTCGCCCTGCTCCTCGCGGGGCTGTGGCTGACCCGGCGGGCCCCGCGCACCGACGCCCGGCGTGCCGCGTTCCTCGTCTGGGGCGGCTCGCTGCTGATGACCTTCGGGATCTTCAGCTTCATGTCGGGCATCTTCCACCAGTACTACAACATCGCCCTCGCCCCCTACATCGCCGCGGTCGTCGGCATGGGCGCCACGCTGCTGTGGGAGAAGCGCGCCCACATCGCCGCGGCGACGGCGCTGGCCGCGACCGCCGCGGGCACCGGCTACTGGGCGTACGTCCTGCTGGGCCGGGCGTCGGACTGGCACCCGTGGCTGCGCTGGACGGTGCTGGTCGCCGGCCTGGTGGCCGCGGCCGGACTGCTGCTCGCCGTACGGCTGGGCCGGCGGGCCGCGGCCGCCGTGGCGGGCTTCGGGATCGCGGCGGCGCTCGCGGCACCGTTCGCGTACACCCTGAACACCGTCGACACCGGGCACAGCGGCTCGATCGTGACGGCGGGCCCCGCCGTCCAGGGCGGCATGGGCGGTCCCGGCGGGATGCGCGGCGGCGGCCCCGACGGCATGCCGGGGCGGGCGGGCCAGAACGGCCGGACCCTGCCCGGCGGCCAGCGGCCCCCGGGCATGCAGGGCGGTGGCCGGAACGGCGGGCAGCCGGGACAGAACGGCGGGGCCGGTCAGCAGCCCGGCCAACAGGGTCAGCCCGGTCAGGGGACGCAGGTCTTCCCCGGTGGCGGTACGACCGGCGGCGACGGCGGCACGGCCGGTGGGCGCGGGAACGGCGGGATGGGTGGGCTGCTCGGCGGCGTCACCGTCAGCTCCGCGATGAAGGCCCTCCTGGAGCAGAACGCCTCCGACTACACCTGGGTCGCGGCGGCCATCGGTTCGCAGAACTCCGCCGGCTACCAACTGGCCACCGGCGACCCGGTCATGGCCATCGGCGGCTTCAACGGCAGCGACCCGTCGCCGACGCTCGCGCAGTTCCAGCAGTACGTGGCCGAGGGGAGGATCCACTACTTCATCTCCTCCGGTGGCATGGGCGGCGGTGGCATGGGCGGTCAAGGCACGTCCTCGGCCATCACCACCTGGGTCACCTCCACGTTCACCGCGAAGACGGTCGGCACCACCACCGTCTACGACCTGACGGCCCCCGCGAAGAGCTGACGCACACCCGTCCGACGCCTGTCCGACGCGGCCAGGACGGCCGAAAGGGCGGCGTTCGCAGGTCACTTGACCTGCGAACGCCGCCCTTCTCGCGTCCTCCCGCCGTTGCGGGCGGGGCTGCGCACCGCGCCGCTCGCGCCGAGCACCGGCGTGCGGAATCCTCGCGGGCGTCGGCGCCCGGCCGCCGGCGAAGGCCGGCACCGGCACTGGTCGGGGGCGCCCTCACGGTGTTTCCGCCGCGCGGGGCCGGGCGTTCACAACCGGCATAGCATCGGGTGCGGGCAGCTCTCGGGCCCGCCGATCCGGAACACCCGAAGGGAACGCCCGCCATGGCCGAGGACAGCCGCGCGACCACGCAAGGGGCCAGCGTGTGGCTGCGTGAGCGTCCGGTGGTCAGACGCCGCAGCGAGCAGCCGACCGGTCTGGACCGCGACAAGATCGTCGCGACCGCCGTCCGGCTGCTCGACACCGACGGTCTCGCCAAGTTCTCGATGCGCAAGCTAGCCGCCGAGCTGGGGGTGACCGCGATGTCCGTCTACTGGTACGTCGACACCAAGGGCGACCTGCTGGAGCGCGTCCTGGACGCGGTCCACGGTGAGATCGTGCTGCCGGCCGAGGAGCCGGACGCCGACTGGCGCGACGAGGTACGCGAACTCGCCCGCGGCTACCGCGCCATGCTGGTGGGCCATCCCTGGACGGCGCACCTGATCGGCGAGTACCTGAACATCGGCCCGCTCTCGCTGGACTTCACGAACGAGTCGATGCGCGCCATGGCCCGTTCCGGGCTGGCGCCCGAGCAGATGACCGGCGCGGTCGGCTGCGTGTTCCAGTACGTCTACGGCTACGGCGCCGTCGAGGGCCGATGGAACGAGCGGCAGCGCGAGCGTGACTTCGCCTTCGGGCTGGACTGCGTGATCGCGGGCATCGAGACGATGCGCGACCGGCACCTGCGGACCTGAGGGCACGCCACCGCCGCCTGCGGACCCGAGGGAACGCGCCCGGCACCTGCGGACGTGAGGACCGCCCGGCACGCCGGGCCGCCGCACCGGAGCGGCGGGGAGTGTGCCACGTAGGGTTTCGGCATGGCTCCCAAAACGATTGCCACCAACACCACGGCGTCCCTCGACGAACTGCTGGAGTTCGTCCGCCCACGCCACCGCGCGATCCTGCTCACCATCCGCGCGGACGGACGCCCCCAGGGCTCGCCGCTGACCTGCGGTGTCGACGACTCCGGACGGATCGTCGTATCGACGTACCCGGAGCGGGCCAAGACTGCCAACGCCCGCCGGGATCCGCGGACCAGCGTCATCGTCCTGTCCGACGAATGGAACGGCCCGTGGGTGCAGGTCGACGGCTCGGCCGAGGTCATCGACGCCCCGGACTCCGTCGAGCCGCTCGTCGAGTACTTCCGCAACATCTCGGGTGAGCACCCGGACTGGGACGAGTACCGGGCCGCGATGATCCGGCAGGGCAAGTCCCTGATCCGCATCACCCCCGAGCGCTGGAGCCCGATCGCGACCGGCGGCTTCCCGGCCCGGCTCGCGTAGGGCCCCTACACGGCGGGCAGTTCGCTCCCGCGCACCGCCTGGATGGCCAGTTCGACCTTCAGCGTGGTGCCGATGGCGGCGATCCCGGCCTGTACGACCTGGTTGTAGTTCATCGCGAAGGCGGCGCGGCGCAGCTCGGTGGTGGCGCGGAAGGCGGTGCGCACACCGCCCCACGGGTCGGGGCCCGTGCCGAGGTACGCGAGGTCGAGGTCGACGGGCCGCGTCACCCCGTGCAGGGTGAGTTCGCCCTGCACGGTCCAGCGCTCCTCGCCGGCCGGCTCCAGGCCGCCCGTGCTGCGGTACACGATCTTCGAGTGGGCCTCGGTGTCGAGGAAGTCGGGGGAGCGCAGATGTGCGTCCCGCAGGGCGTTGCCGGTGTCGATCGACGCGGCCTCGATGATGGCGACGACGGATGACGCGGTCGTCCGCCCGTCGATCTCGATCCGGCCGTCGAACGCCGTGAACCGGCCCTGCACGCTGGAGATCCCGAGGTGCTGGGCGGTCGCGGTGACGGAGGAGTGCGCGGGGTCGATGGTCCAGGTGCCGGGCGGCGGCAGTTCCACGCCGCCCGCGCGGGAGAGCGTCACGGTGCCGGCGTCGGCGGAACCCGACGCGGTGACGATCGCGGTCGAGGCCGTCGGCAGGTAGCCGATCGCGGTCACGATGGCGGTGTAGGCGCCGGCGGGCAGTGGTCCGGTACGGACGACGCCGTCGGAGTCGGCCTCCTGGCGGTCGATTTGACTGCCCATCATATCGGTGACGGTCAGCACCGCGTGGGAGACGGCCCAGCCGTCCCTGGTGCGTACGCGGGCCCGCAGGCCGTGGCTGCTCATCGAGGTTCGCCTTCCGTGGAGTTCCGCCGGTCGCCCGTGGGCCCGGCCGTGGTGCCGTTGACCGCCGGGCGGCCCCGTTGGACGGAGCACGCCCGGCGAGGGGACCCGGCGACGGCCTCGGCCGTCCCCTGCTCCGGCCGTCGCTCGGATCCCGATTCCTCCGGACCGGCCCGCGCCTCTCCGCAGGAGCGCGGGCCGAGCGTCCGGAAGCCTGTCCCCCGGAGTCCGGTATTCGCCGGAGTCCGGGGCCGTTCCCGTTACCCCTCGGGGTGGTTGAGCTCGACGTCGAACTCCTCGGCGCCGCGCCCCTGCAGGCTCAACGCGGTGGCCAGCGGCGGGTAGCCGCTCGCGACGAGCGAGTACTCGCCCGAGTCGAGGTCCGTGAAGGCGTACGCGCCGTCCGCACCGGTGGTCGTGGTGCCGGCCACGTTCCCCGCCGCGTCGACCAGGACGACCTTGGCGTCCGGCAGCGGTCGCCGGTCGGCGCCCGCCCGCACGACGCCGCGCACCTGTGCGCCGGGCTGGAGCACGACCTCGACGCGGGTGGCGCCGGCGCCGGCGACCTCGACCGGCAGCGCGGCGGGCCGGAAGCCGGGGGCGTTCACCGCGACGGTGAAGTCGCCCGCGGGCAGCTCACCGAAGGCGAACGAGCCGCTGTCGCCGGTCTTGCCGGTGCCCAGCACCTCGCCGCGCACGTCCGTCACGACGACCATCGCCTCGACGACCGGCAGGCCGTCGATCGCGCCCAGCACGGTGCCGGCGAGTCCGCCGGCGCCGCTGAGCACCACGTCGAAGGCGAGTGCGGTGTCGCCGACGAGCACCGTCGACGCCTGCGGCTGGTGGCCGTCGGCCGCCGCGATCAGGACGTACGAGCCGGCGCCGGGCGCCTGGAGGAGGTAGCGGCCGTCGGTGCCGGTGACGGACTTGCCCAGCTGCTGTCCCTGGAGCGAGATCAGCGTGACCTTGGCGTGGTGGATGGCCGTACCGTCGGTGATCTTGACGGTGCCGAAGACGGCCGTGCCGCCGTCGCCTGGCCGGTCATCCAGCACCGCCACCGGGGTCATGGCGGCCACCTCCTTGGCGAAGGAGGTCGCGGGCAGGGTGGCCGTCTCGGCGCCACCGGTGCTTTCCGTGCCGCCGGCGGAGGCCGCTTCCGCGCCCGCGACCTGCTGCAGGCCGCTGTTGGTCTTGAGCGCGACCTCCTTGACGAAGATCACCAGGAGGAGGGCGACGAGCGCGAACGGTGCCGCGTACAGGAAGGCGTCACCGATGCCGCGCCCGTACGCGCTCTCCACGACGCCCTTGACCGGGGCCGGGAGCGTGGCGACGTCCGGGATGCCGCCGCCGTCGCCGCCCTTGATGCCGAGCGCCGCGAGGCCGTCGGAGACCAGGTTCGTGACGCGGCTGCCGAGGACGGCGCCGAGCGCCGAGACGCCGACCGCGCCACCGAGCGAACGGAAGAACGTGACGAGCGAGCTGGCCGCGCCGAGGTCGGCGGGCGTGACCTGGTTCTGCACGGCGAGCACGAGGTTCTGCATCATCATGCCGACGCCGAGCCCCAGGAGCGCCATGTAGACGGCGACCTGCCAGTACGGGGTGTCGTAGCGCAGCAGGCCCAGCGTCGCGGAGCCGGCCGTCAGGAAGACGCCACCGCCGACCAGGAAGCCCTTCCAGCGGCCGGTCCTGGTGATGACCTGGCCCGAGACGGTGGAGGAGATGAACAGACCCGCGATGAGCGGGATGGTCATGACGCCGGACATGGTCGGGGTCTTGCCGCGCGCCAGCTGGAAGTACTGGCTGAGGAAGACGGTGCCGGCGAACATCGCGACGCCGACGAAGAGGGACGCGATCGACGTGAGGGTGATCGTCTTGTTGCGGAACAGCCGCAGCGGGATGATCGGCTCGGACGCCTTGGACTCGACGAACAGGAAGATCAGGCCGAGCAGGACGGCGCCGGGCACCATCACGTAGGTCTGCCAGGACATCCACGGGTAGTTGGTGCCGCCGAGCGAGACCCAGATCATCAGCAGACTGACGGCCGCGGAGATGAAGAACGCCCCGGACCAGTCGATCTTGACCTTCCGCTTGACCACCGGCAGGTGCAGCGTCTTCTGCAGCACGATGAGCGCGATGATCGCGAACGGTACGCCGACGTAGAAGCACCAGCGCCAGCCGAGCCAGTCGGTGTCGACGATGACGCCGCCGACCAGCGGGCCGCCGACGGTCGCGACGGCGAAGACCGCGCCGAGGTAGCCGCTGTAGCGGCCGCGCTCACGCGGGGAGATCATCGCGGCCATGATCACCTGGGTGAGGGCCGACAGACCGCCGGCGCCGACGCCCTGGAGCACGCGGCAGGCGATCAGCATGCCGGGGTTGGTGGAGAACCCGGCGATGATCGAACCCAGTACGTAGATGACCAGGGCTATCTGGATCAGCAGCTTCTTGTTGACCAGGTCGGACATCTTGCCCCAGAGCGGGGTGGTGGCGGTGACCGCGAGCAGGGCGGCGGTGACCACCCAGGTGTACGCGCTCTGGCCGCCGCCGATGTCCGCGAGGATGGTGGGCAGGGCGTTGGAGACGATCGTGGAGGAGAGGATCGCCACGAACAGGCCGAGCAGCAGCCCGGACAGCGCCTCCATGATCTGCCGGTGCGACATGGGGGCCGCGTGCCCGCCGTGGGCTTCCGCCTCCCGCACACCGGTGGGTGTGGTTGTAGCCATCTTCGTCCTTGTCAGTTCGCGTGTGTACGGGGTGGGTGGGGTGCTCCGGCCAGGACGGCCGGGCCGGCCGCGCTCGTCGCGCCGGCCGTACTCGTCGCGCCGGCCGCGCTCGTCGTGTCAGCGGCACTCGTACGGTGCTGGGGCCGGCAGTCGCCGAAACTCAGGCGCAGCCGCTCCAGCAGGCCGGACAGTTGGTCGACGTCGTCGTCGGACCAATCGCTCAGGTGGGCCACCAGCACCTCGGCGGCACGGTCGGAAGAGGCGGCCAGCACCTTTTCCCCGTGCGTGCTCAGGCGCAGCAGCCGGGATCGTTTGTCCAGGGCGTCGGCCGTGCGGACGATCCAGCCGCGCTCGGCGAGATGAGCGACATGTCGACTGGTGACCGATATGTCGATATCGAGATATTCGGCGAGCTTGCTCATTCGCATCTCGCCGTACCGGCCGAGAGCCATGAGCGCCCCGACGATCGCGGGCGGGGTCTCGGGCGGTAGTGCCCGGCCCACTTCCCTGCCGACGCCGACGACGACGCGCAGCTGGCGCGCGAGCTCCACGCAGTGCTCCTTCGTCGCCACGGTCCCGCCGATCCTCTCGCTGGCCTTATTGGTTGCCCTAAGCAACTGTAAAGTGGTTGGTTGCTACAGGCAAATGAATCACGACTGAATCGGGTCAAGAAAACCCAAAAGAACCGCCCGTCGCCGGTAAAGCGGGACGGGCGGTTCTCAGGGTGGGAGGTGCCTTTGTTGCACCGGCCCGCAGGTCAGGCGTTACGCCGGCTGCAGGTCAGGCCGATGCGGCCGTCAACTGGTCCAGCTCTTCCGCCGTCAGCTTCAGGTCCGCCACCGCCAGCAGCGCCGGCAGCTGCTCCACCGTGCGCGCGCTGGCGATCGGCGCCGCCACCGTCGGCTGCGCCGCCAGCCAGGCCAGCGCCACGGTCGGGACCTCGGCGTCGTGCGCCTGCGCGACCTCGTCCAGCGCCGCCAGCACCCGCTGCCCCCGCTCGGTCGCCAGGTACTTCCCCGCGCCGCCCGCCCGCGGGCTGTCCACCGTGACGCCGGCACGGTACTTGCCGGTCAGGAACCCCGAGGCCAGTGCGTAGTAGGGGACCGACGACAGGCCGTGCGAGGCGACGACCTCGGCCATCGCGCCTTCGTACTCCGTGCGTTCCACCAGGTTGTAGAGCTGCTGCAGGGCGACGTACGAGGGCAGCCCCTCCCGCTCGGAGGCGGCCAGCGAGGCCGACAGCCGCTCCGGGGAGATGTTCGACGCGGCGATGTGCCGCACCTTGCCCTCGCGCACCAGCGCGTCCAGAGCGCCGAGGATCTCCTCGACCGGGACCTGCGGGTCGTCGAAGTGCGTGTAGTAGAGGTCGATGTGATCGGTGCCGAGCCGGCGCAGCGAGGCCTCGGCGGCGGCCCGGATGTTCGCGGCCCGCAATCCCTTGAACTGCGGGTGGCTGCTCACCTTGGTGGCCACCACGATCGCGTCACGGTTGCCGCGTGAGGCCAGCCACTTCCCGATGAGGGTCTCCGACTCACCGCCGGAGTTGCCCGGAGCCCACGCCGAGTACCCGTCGGCGGTGTCGACGAAGTTGCCGCCCGCCGCCGCGTACGCGTCCAGCACGGCGAAGCTCTGCGCCTCGTCGGCCGTCCAGCCGAACACGTTGCCGCCGAGGGCGAGCGGGAAGACGTCCAGATCAGATGTTCCGATGCGTGCCATGGGCATCGTCAACCGGGCGGCGGCGGGTGGTATTCCTGCGCCGGCCGAATAGCCCTGAATGTGCCCGGGGCGTACGGCCGGAGGAGTGGCTGGAGACGTACCCGGGGGTGCCCGTGATTCCGCTTGTTCGCTAAGGTCGGGCAGCATGTCGAACCCTGAGAACAACTACGACCCCGCCGGCGACACCCAGATGTTCCGCGCCTTCGTCGAGGAGCCGCAGCAACTGCAGCAGCAGCAGGCCCAGACCGGGTCCGGCAAGCGCGTGGGCCTGATCATCGGCATCGTCGTCGCCGTCCTGGTGATCGCCGGAGTCGTCGCGCTCGCGATGCGCTGACGCACCGCCCGACGGCAACGGCCCGGGGCACGTCGCTCACGTGAGGGTGACGTCCCGGGTCTCGACGTGCATGCCCAGCGGAACGCGCCAGGCGTCCACGCAGACCTCCCAGGTCTGCGCCTTGGAGGCGCCGCCCGCCAGGGGCACCGGCACCGGTTTCGTGGTCTCGATCGTCGCCCAGTCGATGCCGAGGCCGCCGATGATGTGGGTGCCGAACGTGACGTTGCCGGAAGTCGCCGCTCTGCCGCCGGAATTGGTGAAGGTGACCGTCACCTTCTCGCACCACCGGTCCGCGGCCGGAGCGCGCTTCGGCGTGCTCACGGTCAGCCGTGCGGGCGTCGCCGGCGGGGTCGTGCCCGGTGGGGACGTGTGCGGCGGTGTGGTTCCGGGCGTCGTTCCGGGCGGCGCGGGCGCCGTCGAACCGCTGTCTCCCGGCGCCGATGTCCCCGGGGAGCCGTTCCCGGCCGAGGCGGAGCCACCGTGCGCGGTGCCCGGGGTCCTTGTCGATCCTGGAACCGATCCGGGCGATCCTTGAGCCGTTCCGGGCGCGGACGGTTCGCCCGACGCGGACGGTCTGCCGGGACCCGGCGGTGCGGGGCCGTCCAGCGGCACCATCACGACCGGTCCGACCGGCGGTACGTCCCCCGTCGCGCCGCCCTGCGAGGGACCGACCCCGCCGACCGCCACGTACCCGTCGTCGCCCGCCGCTCCGCAGCCGGCCGTCGTCATCGCCAGCAGCAGGACCGCGCCAACCGCCGGGACGGCGAGTGCCGCGCCCCGGCGGCCGGACATCCGTACCATCGCGACCATCGCGCCAGTCTACTGACGGAACGTCAGCAGGGTGGCGGACCGGTCTATTCGGCTGTCAGGCCGTCCCGGAGCTGCGCCAGTGTGCGGGTGAGCAGCCGGGAGACGTGCATCTGGGAGATGCCGACCTCCTCGCCGATCTGCGACTGCGTCATGTTCGCGAAGAACCGCAGCATGATGATCTGGCGCTCGCGCGGCGGGAGTTGGGCCAGCAGCGGCTTGAGCGACTCGCGGTACTCCACGCCCTCCAGCGCGGTGTCCTCGTAGCCGAGGCGGTCCGCGAGGGTGCCCTCACCGCCGTCGTCCTCGGGCGGCGGCGAGTCCAGCGAGCTGGCCGTGTAGGCGTTGCCGACCGCGAGGCCGTCGACGACGTCCTCCTCGGACACGCCCAGGCAGACCGCCAGTTCGGCCACCGTCGGCGACCGGTCCAGCTTCTGCGCCAGCTCGTCGCTCGCCTTGGTGAGCGCCAGCCGCAGCTCCTGCAGCCGCCGCGGCACCCGCACCGACCACGACGTGTCGCGGAAGAACCGCTTCACCTCGCCGACGATGGTGGGCATCGCGAAGGTCGGGAACTCCACGCCGCGGTTGCAGTCGAAGCGGTCGATGGCCTTGATCAGGCCGATCGTGCCCACTTGGACGATGTCTTCCATCGGCTCGTTGCGGCTGCGGAAGCGAGCCGCCGCATACCGGACAAGTGGCAGATTCAGCTCGATGAGCGTGTCACGCACATAGGTTCTTTCCGGACTGTCCTGTGCCAGTTCCGCGAGGCGCAGGAACAGCGAACGGGACAGCGTGCGGGTGTCGATGGCTTCGCCGGTGCGTGCATCGATTGGCGCGCTGGTACGGCGCACCTGAGGACTGCCCACCTGAACGGACATGCCACCCCCTTGAGGTCGCGGACGGGTGTCGCGAACGACGGTTTGTTCCTCCACCTGAATACCGGAGGCCGGGTCGCGACAAACGCGGTTCCTGCAGAATGTCACATGTCGGCAACACGCTGTAGCGCCAAGTCGACATATTTCTGCAGGACGGTTCCTCCTCAAGGGTTACGCTTCGAGCTGGTTTGCGGACCTCAGCCGGGCGAAGCTGCGGGAGAGCAACCGGGACACGTGCATCTGCGAGACGCCCAACTCGGCACTGATCTGGGACTGCGTCAGATTGCCGAAGTAGCGCAGCATCAGGATCCGCCGCTCCCGTTCGGGCAGCTGTACGAGCAGATGCCTGACGAGATCGCGGTGCTCGACCCCGACCAGCGCCGGATCCTCGTACCCGAGCCGGTCCAGCAGCCCCGGAGCCCCGTCGCCCTCCTGAGCGGCCTCCAGGGAGGTCGCGTGGTACGCCCGCCCCGCCTCCAGGCAGGCCAGCACCTCCTCCTCGGCCAGCTTCAGCCGCTCGGCGATCTCCCCGGTGGTCGGCGTGCGCCCGTGCAGCACCGTCAGGTCCTCGATCGCCCCGCTCACCTGGACCCACAGCTCATGGAGTCGGCGGGGCACGTGGACGGTCCGCACGTTGTCCCTGAAGTAACGTTTGATCTCCCCCACCACCGTGGGCATGGCGAAGGTCGGGAACTGCACACCCCGCTCCGGATCGAACCGGTCGATGGCGTTGATCAGCCCGATGGTGCCGACCTGGACGACGTCCTCCATGGGCTCGTTCCGGCTCCGGAAGCGAGCCGCCGCGTAGCGGACGAGGGGCAGGTTGACCTCGATCAGCGCGGCCCGCACGCGTGCGTGTTCGGGCGTCCCGGGTTCGAGTCCGGAGATCTCCTCGAACAGTACGGTCGTCAGCGCCCGCGCCTCCAGAGCGTTGGCATTCGGCGTACTCGTCCTGCTGCGGGCGAAAGTTGTTGACGCCGCTCGGGCCGACACGGACACACCACCCCTCATCGGTCCACTCATCCGGCAAAAGCGGTCATAGCATCACAATTCATGTGCACTGTACGCAAGCACCCGATAACGCCGTGTTGAGCGGTGAGTTGACCTTGACGGGACACGCCAAAGCCCCCCGCCCGGTAGGCGGGGGGCTGAGCGACACGCCGTGTGACCGGCGGAGGGACCGGCCGGGACGGGCTGAGCGGCTACCGGACGGGCCGGCGGGCCCGCACCGTCAGAAGGGGTAGTCGGCGATCACCCAGGTCGCGAATTCACGCCACTGGCCCGCCGCCGCCTGGTGTGCGGGGTGCTCCAGATACGTCTTCAGGTCGGCGGCGTCCGCGACCGACGAGTTGATCGCGAAGTCATACGCGATCGGCCGATCGGTGACGTTCCAGCCGCACTCCCACGAGGTCAGCTCGGGGATCAGCCCGCCCAGCTCCTCGAACGCCCGGGCGCCGGCGACGACGCGGGACTCGTCCCGGCCGACCCCGTCATTGAGCTTGAACAGAACCAGATGGCGGATCACGCGGAACTCCTCACCGGCGCCGTGCCGGTCAGTTGACCAGCTCGTGCATGAACTCTCCGATACCCCTCGCGGCGTTCGAAATGCCCTCGAACCCTACCTGCACAAGATCGGCGGCGCGCGCCGGCTGCGTGATGATCGTGTACAGCACAAAGACCACGAGAATGTACATAGTGACCTTTTTCGCCTGCGCCATGCCCCTTGCCCTCCCCGGCAGCAGTGGGCAGCCCCCAACCGGCTGCCCCGAGCGTGCGATCGGTGGAGTCTATCCATCGAACGGCCCAATGAGCGGCCTGCCAGCGGCCCAACCGGCGCTTTAGGAAGAAGGTCCCCAAGATCGGCCCGCCCACCCGCCCCCGGACCATGCCCACAAGCCCCGCCGAACGACGAAAGCCCCACCTCTCACGAGGCGGGGCTTTCGTGTGTACTGCTCAAGAGCGGTAGCGGTGGGATTTGAACCCACGGTGAAGTTGCCCCCACACACGCTTTCGAGGCGTGCTCCTTAGGCCACTCGGACACGCTACCGAGAGAGAGCTTAGCCCACCGGGGGCCGTGCTCCGAAATCGCCTGAGCGGAAGAAGCGGGTGAGGAGGGAGGCGCACTCCTCGGCGAGTACTCCCTCGATGACTTCGGGGCGGTGGTTGAGGCGGCGGTCGCGGACGACGTCCCACAGGGAGCCCACGGCGCCGCCCTTCGCGTCCACCGCGCCGTACACGACACGGTCGAGACGGGAGAGGACGATCGCGCCCGCGCACATGGTGCACGGCTCCAGCGTGACGACGAGGGTGCAGCCGGCCAGCCGCCATTCCCCGACGGCTTCGGCCGCGTCGCGGATCGCCAGGACCTCGGCGTGGGCGGTCGGGTCGCCGGTCGCCTCGCGTTCGTTGCGGCCCCGGCCGATGACCTCGCCGTCCGGGGCGAGCACGACCGCGCCCACCGGCACGTCGCCGGTGCGCGGGGCGAGCCCGGCCTCTTCCAGGGCATGGCGCATCGGCCCGGTCCACGGGTCGCGCAGCGGGTCGCGCGGGGGACCGGGCGGGGGTGGGGGCGTGCTCAGCGGACCGCCTCCAGAACGTCGGCACAGCCGATCGCCTCGGCGATCTCGCCGAGCGCCTCCCCGGTGAGCGCGCCGTCGCCGCTGAGGTCCAGCAGCGCCTTCTCGCTCATGCCGAGATCGGAGAGCAGACCGGCCTCGCCGAGCGGACCGGTCGGCACATGATCCTCGGCCGGGCCGGGGACCGCGTCCTCCTCACCGTCGTCGTCGCCGTCCTCGGTGCCGTCGAGGTCGACCAGGGCGAGGGGGTCCTCGGGGTCCCGGCCGAGCAGTTCGTCGGTGAGCAGGATCTCCCCGTACGAACTGCGGGATGCCGCGGCGGCATCGGACACATAGATCCTGGGGTCCTCCTCCCCATCGACGCGGATGACGCCGAACCAGGCGTCCTCCTGCTCGATGAAGACCAGAACCGTTTCCTCCTCGGCGATGGCCGCACGGGCCAGGTCGCTCAGGTCGCCGAGGGTTTCCACATCGTCGAGATCAGGTTCGCTCGCTTGCCAACCGTTCTCGTTGCGCGCGAGCAGTGCGGCGAAGTACACCGGGACTCTCCCACAGGTCTCAGGCCGTCCGGACCGGGCGGGGAGTACCCCACCCACTCGGCATCGTGGCAGAAACCTGGGCTTTGCGAAGGGTCTTCCGCAGTCCGACGTGCCAGGTCTTCGTCACGTCCGCCCGCGGAGCCCCCCGTCGGCCACCCTCTCGAGGCGTCCTCGAGCCCGCTCCCGCAGCGGTTCCGGGGCGTTCGGGGAGGGCGGAGCGGCTACCAGCGGAAGGTGCGCATTCGCATGGCCTGCCGCATCCGCGCCGCGCGCGCCCTGCGCGGTTGTACGCGCTCGCGCAGCTCCTTGGCCTCGTTGAGTTCGCGCAGGAACATCACCCGGCGTCTGCGGCGCTCCGCGTCGCGCTCCTCCTGGGTCTTGCGTTTGCTCTTCTTGTCCAGCTTCGCGCGGCCGGCCGGCTTGTCCTGATCGGCGTTCTGAGCAGGGTCCTGAGCGGCGTGCTGCGCTTTCGGCTGACCGGGTCCTCCCGGCTTGTCGCGGTTCTGGCTCGGCTCCGGCATGTGCACCACCCGTGGGGGTCGGGTCACCCGGGGGCGCTCCGGGCGTATGTGCACAGTTTCCCTCGACCGGCCGGTTTGATGCGTGATCGGTGGAAGGAGGGGGCGCGGGAGGGAGCGGCGGCGGGGACCCCCGGGACTCGGTTAATGTCGGGTGCATGCGGATCCACGTAGTCGACCACCCACTGGTCGCGCACAAGCTCACCACCCTGCGCGACGAGCGCACCGACTCGCCGACCTTCCGTCGGCTGGCCGATGAACTCGTCACTCTGCTCGCCTACGAGGCGACCCGTGACGTGCGTACCGAGCAGGTCGACATCCGGACCCCGGTCGCCCCGACCACCGGCGTCCGGCTCTCGTACCCGCGCCCGCTCGTCGTCCCGATCCTGCGGGCCGGTCTGGGCATGCTGGACGGCATGGTGCGGCTGCTGCCGACCGCCGAGGTCGGCTTCCTCGGCATGATCCGTGACGAGGAGACCCTGGAGGCGAAGACCTACGCCACCCGGATGCCGCAGGACCTCTCCGGCCGCCAGGTGTACGTCGTCGACCCGATGCTGGCGACCGGCGGCACCCTCGTCGCCGCCATCAACCTGCTCATCGAGCGCGGCGCGGACGACGTCACCGCGATCGTGCTGCTCGCGGCGCCCGAGGGCATCGAGGTCATGGAGCGGGAGCTGGCGGGCAAGCCGGTCACCGTCGTGACCGCCTCGGTCGACGAGGGGCTCAACGAGAACAGCTACATCGTCCCGGGCCTGGGCGACGCCGGGGACCGGCTCTACGGGACCGCCGGCTAGAGCACTAGCCGCAGGCGGCCCGCACCAGCGCGAAGGAGCCCCGGACCACTCAGTGGGTGGTCCGGGGCTCCTTCGTCGTTAGCGGGACGGTTCAGCAGCTGGGCGAGGGTGCCGGGGTCGGGGTGGCCGCGGCGGTCAGTGCCTTCGCGGCGTCCTTCGGGTCGGCCAGCTTCGTGTAGGCCGTCCCGATCACCAGGTCCACGGCCGGGCCGGCCCGCTTCGGGTCGATCTTCACGGTGGAGCCGGCCACCTGCGTGCTGACGACCCGTGCCCCCCGCTCACCGGCGGGGGCCGGCCACGACGAGCGCCGAAACGGCGACCTTCTTGTCGTACTCGAACGGGGCGTTGCTGAACTTGAGGACGTGGAAGCCGCGTTTGGCCATTTCGTCGGCCGTGGCCTTGGCCAGGCCGGCCTTCGGCGTCGCGTTGAAGACGGTGAGGCCGATCGTGGGCGGCGAGGGCAGCGGGGCGGGTTTGCCGGTCGGCTTCGGCGTGGCGGCGGCCGTCGGCTTGCAACTGACCGGGGCGGCGTGGGCCTGGGCGGGGCCCTTGCCCTTGCCGCCGGTGAAGACGTCGACGAGTTGCAGCGTCCCCCAGCCGATGAGGCCGAGTACCACCACCGAGGAGACGACGGCCAGGACGATGCGGCCGCGTCGTCGCGGCCGACCCAGTCGCGGGTACTGGTTTCCGGTGATCCGGTACTTCCCGCCCATGCCGGAAGGGGTGAGCATGCTCATGGGCGCAGCGTAGTGCGCTCATCGCCGGAGCGTACTAAATGATCAACGAATGGCGGAGCGCCGAACCCGAAAGGGCGAACTCCGACCCCCGAACAGCTGCCTCCGCGCGATGTCCCGCGCACGGTGGGTAGTGGGGGGACCGCGTCGAGCGGCCCGCGTCGGTCCGTGCCCGCGTCAGTCCATCTCCAGGACGCGGGCGTGCAGGACCTGGCGCTGCTGGAGCGCCGCTCTGACCGCCCGGTGCAGGCCGTCCTCGAGATACAGGTCACCGCGCCACTTCACGACGTGCGCGAAGAGGTCGCCGTAGAACGTCGAGTCCTCGGCGAGCAGGGTTTCCAGGTCGAGCTGGCCCTTGGTGGTGACCAGTTGGTCGAGGCGTACCGGACGCGGAGCGACATCCGCCCACTCCCGCGTGCTGACCCGGCCGTGGTCGGGGTACGGCCGCCCGTTTCCGATGCGCTTGAAGATCACACGGAAAGCCTACCGGGCAAGCCCCTGCGGGCGCAGCAGTGGCGGAGGAGTGCAAAGGTGGTATTTACGTCGATAGCCGGACCTAGCGGGAGCCTGTCATGACCGATCCGCAAGCGCAGGCGGCACTTCCGGACGATCCTCCCGCGAATTCTCCGGTCGGCGCGTCGCCCGCGGAGTCCGCCGGTGGGTCCGCCGACGCGCCCCGTCCTCCGGCCGTGCCGGCGAGTCTGCCGGCCCCCGCCGCCGCGATCCTGGCCGGCTACTCCTTCACCGGCCCGGCGCTCGACCTCGGCGCGCTGCTGTGGGACGGCACCTGCCACGCCGACGCGCAGATCCGTATCCCGCTCGGCATGCTCAACCGGCACGGCCTCGTCGCGGGCGCCACCGGCACCGGCAAGACCAAGACGCTGCAACTCATCGCCGAACAGCTGTCCGCCAACGGGGTGCCGGTCTTCCTCGCCGACGTCAAGGGCGATGTCTCCGGGATCTCCGCACCCGGCCGGCCGAACGACAGGGTCGCCCAACGCACCGCCGAGGTCGGCCAGAGCTGGGCGGCGTCCGGCTTCCCCGCCGAGTTCTACGCGCTCGGTGGCGTCGGCGCCGGCATCCCGCTGCGGGCGACGGTCACCGGCTTCGGACCGATCCTCATGTCGAAGGTGCTCGGGCTCAACCAGACGCAGGAGCAGTCGCTCGGCCTGATCTTCCACTACGCCGACACCAAGGGCCTGGAGCTGGTCGACCTCAAGGACCTGCGGGCCGTCATCGCCTTCCTCACCTCGGACACCGGCAAGGGCGAGCTGAAGAACATCGGCGGCATCTCGTCCGCCACCGCCGGGGTCCTCATGCGGACCCTGACGGCGTTCGAGGCGCAGGGCGCCGAGCCGTTCTTCGGCGAGCCCGAGTTCGACACCGCCGAACTGCTGCGGACGGCGCCGGACGGGCGCGGGATGGTGTCGGTGCTGGAACTGCCGACCGTCCAGGACCGGCCGCAGCTCTTCTCCACCTTCCTGATGTGGCTGCTCGCCGACCTCTTCCAGGACCTCCCGGAGGTCGGCGACATCGACCGCCCCAAGCTGGTCTTCTTCTTCGACGAGGCCCATCTGCTCTTCAACGGCGCGTCGAAGGCCTTCCTCGACGCCATCACCCAGACGGTGCGGCTGATCCGCTCCAAGGGCGTCGGCATCTTCTTCGTCACGCAGACGCCGAAGGACGTGCCCTCCGACGTCCTCGCCCAACTCGGCAACCGCGTCCAGCACGCGTTGCGGGCCTTCACCCCCGAGGACGCCAAGTCCCTCAAGGCGACCGTCTCGACGTTCCCCAACTCGGCCTACGACCTCGGCGAACTGCTGACCGCGCTGGGCACGGGCGAGGCCGTCGTCACCGTCCTCAGCGAGAAGGGCGCGCCGACCCCGGTCGCCGCCACGCGGCTGCGGGCCCCGCAGTCCCTGATGGGGCCCATCGACGCGCCCGCGATGGACACGGCCGTCAGGTCGTCGCCGCTCTACGCCCGCTACGCGCAGGCCGTCGACCGCGAATCGGCCTTCGAGAAGCTGAACGCGGCCGCCGACGCCGTCGCCATGGCCCCGCCCGCTGAACCGTCGGGGAAGCGTGAGCCGTCGGGGGAGCGTGGACCGTCGGAGAAACGTGAACCGTCGGAGAAGGCTGCCGGGAGCGTCGTGGGGCAGGTGATCGACAGCGGTGTGTTCACGTCGCTGGCGCGTTCGGTGGGCACCCAGCTCGGCCGCGAGATCAGCCGCTCGTTGTTCGGTACACGCAAGCGCTGACACCATCGGCAGTTCTCCACGTCCGACAGGCCGTCCCGGAACTCCGCGAAAGTTCTCGGCTTCCCCTGTCAACCGGACGCGGGGTCCCAGGCGTATGCCTGGTGAGTCCGCGGAGAATCTGGAGTGAGTGTTGACCGTCGAGGAGTTCGAGGAGTTCTACGCGCATGCGGTGGGACGCCTCACGGGTCAGCTCTATGTGATGCTCGGCGACCTCCACGAGGCGCAGGACGTCGTGCAGGAGGCCTTCGTACGCGGTTGGAGCCGGCGGCGGCAGCTGGACGGCGACGGCGCGCCGGAGGCGTGGATCCGTACGGTCGCCTGGCGGCTCGCGGTGAGCCGCTGGCGCGGACGGCGGCGCTCCGACGACGCCTGGCAGCGGCACGGCGGCGCGCCGACCGTCGAAGGGCCGGGCCCCGAGCCGGTGGCGCTGGTGTCGGCGCTGCGCGAACTGTCGCCGCGCCAGCGGCGCACGGTGGTCCTGCACTACGTCTGCGATCTGTCCGTTGACCAGATCGCGGCCGAGACCGGCGTCTCCAGCGGCACCGTGAAGACGCATCTGCACCGGGGGCGGGCGGCGCTGGCCGACCGCCTGACGGAGCGGTCGGAGGAGACCGCTCCCCAAGACCCCATCGCGTCGCATCGTTCGCACGATGCGCAGGATTCGCACGCCGAGGAGGCTCCCGGTGCCTGAGCTCCACAACCCCGGCGACCCGCACCGTCCCCAGAGTTCGGACGGGCCGGAGGACGCGCTGACGAATGCCCTCAAGAACGCCGCCGCCGCCGGGCAGACCGCGGCGGCCCCCCGCCCCCGTCGCCCTGATCATGGCGCGCGGCGACCGGGTCCGGCGCCGTCGGACGGTCGCCTACGCGGTCGCCGCCTGCCTGGCGGTCGGGGGTACGGGCATCGCGGCGGCGGCCGTCCTGCCGTTCGGTGCCGGACCGGTCGCTCCCGCGACGTCCCCGTCCGTGCCGAACCCCGAGCGGGGCACGCCCACCCCGCAGCGATCCACGGCGGAGCCGACGATGTCGCACAGCAGCGGAACCGCCGACCGGGCTCGGAACGAGCCGAACGGACCGCGGTTCGGCGACGCGCGCGCCGGGCCACGGCTCGGCGACCTCCCCGCCCGGCAGCACGCTGGGCGGCGGGGCACACACGACGCTGCGGACCACCTCACCGCCCGGCTGACCTCCACCGCCCGCCCCGCCACCCGCCTGACCCTCTGCCCCCGCCCGAAGGACCCGGTCGCGCCACCGGGCGACCCCGCGTGCCCCGAAACACCGTCACGTCTCCGTTCCCGTCCCCGCGTTCACCCCCACCGTCTGGAGCCGAACCATGTCCGTCGTACCTGCCCCGCGGACGCGGGGGGCCGAGGCCGCAGCCGGGTTCGGCAGCGGAGCCGCGGTGGACCCGCGCCGCGTGCTGCCCTCCCCCCGGCGGGGGGACGGCGGCGCGCGGGACCGCCGTCCGCCGGTGCCTTCGGCCGCACGCCGGCTGCTCTCCTCGATCAGTGCCGCCGACCGGACGGTGCTCACGCTCTACCTGGTCACCCGGATCGGCGTCTGGATGACCGCCTACTGCGCCGGCTGGCTGTTCACCGGGGACGGCCGTGCCAAGGAGGCACCGCCGCTGCTCTCGCGGTGGGAGCAGTGGGACTGGTCGTACTTCATCCGCATCGCCGAGTACGGCTACTCCGGCGGCCCCGACGGGTCCGGCGCCGCGCCCCCGGACAACCGCGAGGCGTTCTTCCCCGGCCTGCCCCTGGTGCTCCGCGCCGTGCACACCGTCGTGCCCGACTGGACGGTGGCGGGCCTGCTGATCTCATTCGTCGGCGGGGCCGTCGCCGTCCTGGCCCTGGCCCGAATAGCCCGCATGTACGTGGCCGGGGTCGCGGAACCGCGAGCGGACGGCAGGCCGCACAACGGCGACGCGGGGGAGCACGCGGTGTTCTTCCTGCTGCTGTCGCCCTGTGCGGTGTTCCTGGCCGTCGGCTACACCGAGGCCCTCTTCCTGGCCTTCGCCCTGCCCGCCTGGCTGGCGGCCAAGAAGGGCCGCTGGCCGCTGGCGGCGGTCCTGGCCTGCTGCGCCACCACCGTCCGGGTCAGCGGACTGTTCCTCGCGGCCGCCCTGGTCGTCGAGTTCCTGACGAGTCTGCCGGCAGCCACCGACCGCCGCCGGCGGCTGCGCGCGCTCCCCTGGCTGGCCGTCCCCGTCCTGCCCGCCCTCGTCTACACCTGGTACCTGCACGCCGGGACCGGCGACTGGATGGCCTGGAAGCACGCCCAGGAACGCGGCTGGTACCGGCAGTTCCACACCCCGTGGGAGGCCTGGCAGAACACCTGGGACTCGGCGTTCGCGCACACCCAGACCACCGGATACGCCTTCATGTTCCGGGCCGAACTCGTCGCCATGGTCCTGGGCGTCCTCGTCCTCGCCCGCCTCCTGCAGCGGCGGCGGTGGCCGGAGGCGGTCTACATCGCCCTCACGCTCTGGGCGCTGGGTACCTCGTACTGGTACATGTCCATCCCCCGGGCAACCCTCCTGTGGTGGCCGCTGTGGATCGGGCTCGCCCACTGGTCGCTGCGCCGCCCCTGGATCCGCACCGCCCACCTCTGCCTGTCCGCCCCCCTGATGACCATCCTCGCCGTCGCCTTCACCTCCGGCCGCTGGGCCGGCTGACCGACGCCTCCGGCCGGCGCCCTCATCTGTTCGGCCACAGGATCATCCAGATGGGGCCGATCCGTGCCGATGTCCTCTACGATCGCCAATCCGAACGCCGAAGTGCGCCACGGTGCACGGACGAGGTGCGTCAAGGCCCGCCGATGAGGTGTGTCACGGTGCACCGACGAAGTGCGTCACGGCGCACCACGGAGTCGGCCGGGCACGTAGGAGGCAGTTTTGGAGCGGGACACCCCTCTGCTGGCCGTGCGCGGCACCTCCAAACGGTTCGGTGCCGTGCAGGCGCTGAGCGAGGTCGACCTCGAGATCCACGAGGGCGAGGCGATCGGCCTGGTGGGGGCCAACGGGGCCGGCAAGTCCACCCTGGTCAAGGTGATCGCCGGGGTGGAACCGCCGGACAGCGGCGTGATCGAGTGGAAGGGCCGGCCGGTCGAGCTCCGTACGCCGCTCGACGCGCAGAAACTCGGCATCGTCGCCGTCCACCAGGACCTGTCGCTCTGCGACAACCTGGACACCGTCGGAAACCTCTTCCTCGGCCGCGAAGTCCGCCGGTTCTGGAGGCTCGACGAGGTCGAGATGGAGAAGCGCTCCCGCGCGCTGCTCAACGTCCTGTCCGTCCGGATCCCCGACCTGCGCGTCCCGGTCGCCTCGCTCTCGGCCGCGCAGCGCCAGGGCGTCGCCATCGCGCGGGCGCTGCTGGGGAAGCCGGAGCTCGTCATCCTGGACGAGCCCACCGCCGCGCTGGGCCCGCAACAGGCCGCCGTGGTCCTCGCCATGGTGCAGCGGCTGCGCGACCAGCACCTCGGTGTGCTCCTGGTGAGCCACGAGATGGACGAGGTCCGGGCGGTCACGGACCGGGTGGCGGTGCTGCGCGTCGGCCGCAACACCGGCTTCTTCGACACGAAGTACACCACCCAGGAGCAGATCGACTCGGCCGTCACCGGCAACCAGGCCGCGGCCGTCACCCTCCAGCAGAGCCTGCTGCCGCACGGGCTGCCCGACCAGGACGCCCTCGACGTCGCCTCCCGGTACCTGCCCGCGCGGGCGGGCGTCGGCGGCGACTGGTTCGACGTCATCCCGCTGCCGGGCGCCCGCGTCGCGCTGGTCGTCGGGGACATCGTCGGGCACGGGATGCACGCGGCCGCCACCATGGGACGGCTGCGGACGGCGGTGCACAACTTCTCGATGCTGGACCTGCCCCCCGACGACCTCCTGGCGCACCTGGACGACCTCGTGAGCCGGATGGACAAGGACGACGCGGTCCCGGGCGGCGGAACCCCCGCCGCCGGCGCCACCTGCCTGTACGCGATCTACGACCCGGTCTCGCGGTGCTGCGAGCTGGCCCGCGCCGGCCATCTGCCGCCCGCGCTCGTCCACCCCGACGGGACGGTGGAGTACCTCGAGGTGCCGGCCGGGCCGCCGCTGGGCCTGGGCGGCCTGCCCTTCGAGGCGGTGGAACACGAACTGCCCGAGGGCAGCAAGCTGGTCCTCTACACGGACGGCCTGGTCGAGGACCGCAGCCGCGACATCGACGTCGGTCTCGAACTCCTGCGGACTGCTCTGGCGGGCCCCGACCGCGACCCGGAGCAGACCTGCGACGCGGTGCTCGACGCGCTGCTCCCCGCGGAACCGAAGGACGACGTCGCACTGCTCGTCGCCCGGTCCCGCGCGCTGCCGGAGGACCGGATCGCCCGCTGGTCCGTACCGTCGGAGCCGTCCGAGGTCTCCGCCGTACGGGCCGCCGCGGTCCGGCAGTTGGAGCGGTGGGGGCTGGACGAGCTCGCGTTCACCACCGAGCTGATCCTCAGCGAGCTGATCACCAACGCCATCCGGCACGCGGCCGGACCGATCACCGTCCGCCTGCTCCTGGACCGCACCCTGATCTGCGAAGTCGGCGACGCCAGCAGCACCGCCCCGCACCTGCGCTACGCGGCCACGACGGACGAGGGCGGCCGCGGCCTGTTCCTCGTCGCTCAGCTGGCCGAGCACTGGGGCACCCGCTACACCAGCGACGGCAAGATCATCTGGTCCGAGCAGCCGGTCCCGGCGGGGCACGTGCCGGCCGAGCGGTGACGGTGGCGGTGACCGCCCGTGGCCGGCGGGGGCCACTGCGGGGTCGCGTCCCGCCAGGCGACCCCTGCCACTCCGGTTCGCCTTGACACCCCTGGTGGGCGGGCGTACAGAGAAGACATGCGCCAGGGTGTGCCGGCGGACCCGCGAGGGACGCAAGTGACCGGCAGTACCGCGGCGGCGCGCACCGGGATCGGTCCCGATCGCGTTCGCCGTTTTCGACGCGGCCCCGATCCGTCCGATGAGTCCGATCCGGCGCGGCCCGCCCGGCAGGCGGCACCCCCGCAGATCCCCGTGGACGGCGTCCTGCGGGCCCGGGCGCCCGCCGCGAACCAGGAGCGGGACGATCTGCTCGCGGCGGCCGTGCGGAGGGTGCTCCGGGACACCGACGCCTACAGCTGCCTGGTGTACCTGCGCTCCCGCGACCGCCGCTCGCTCGTGCTGAGCACCGTCGCCGGCGTCCCGGTGTCGGCGCTGGGCGCGTTCCGCCGTGTCTCCGTGCGCAGCCCGCTGCCTGCCCCGATGGCCTACCGCACCGGGCGCAGCGTCTGCCTGTCGGGGACGGAGGAGACGCTGCGGCGCTTCCCCCAGCTGCTGGTGGGCCTGCCGTACTCGTTCGCCTCCGTCTGCGCGCCGATCGTCTCCGGGTCGGAGACCTTCGGGGTGCTGTGCGGGCTGTGGACGCCCTCCTCCACCGGGCTGCCGACGAGCGCCCGCCGGCACCTGCGGACCGCCGCCAACCGGCTGGGGGGCCTGCTGGCGGAGCTGGCGGCCGGGGGAGAGCGGGTGGAGGGCGGCGGGCACACGGCGGTGGTCGAGCTGCCCACCGCGCCGGGCACGGCGATCCGGCTCGGGCTGTTCGACTGGGACCTCACCGCCGGCACCGTCTCCGCCGACGACGAGCTGTGCGCGATCCTCGGCTGGGCCCCCGACCGGTTCGACGGCAAGACCGAGACCGTGGCCACCCGGCTCCACCCCGACGACCTACCGGGCTTCTGTTCGGCCGCCCGCGGCGCCCTGCTGGAGGGGCGCGTCCTCGCCATGCGGCTGCGGGTGACGACCGGCAACCGGTCGCGATCCGTCGAGGTGCGGGGCCGGGCGGCCGAGGCGGCGCCCGGCCGAACCCCTGACCACCTGGTGGGCACCGTCCTGGACACCGGTACCGGAGTCGCCGCCGCCGAGGCCGTCGAGCGGCTGCGGCAAGGCATCATCTCGCTCGATCCCGACGGCCGGATCACGTACGCGAACCTCGGCGCCGAGCTGCTGCTGGGCGCCCATCGAGAGGAGATGCTCGGGCGGCACCTGTGGGACTGCCTCGGCTGGCTCTCCGACCCCGCCTACGAGGACCGCCACCGCGCGGCGATGATCTCCCGGCAGTCCACCGCGTACCTCGCCTGCCGCCCGCCCGACCGGTGGCTGGCCTTCGCCTTCTACCCCGACGCGCACGGGGTCACCGGCACCGTGGTCCCGGCCGGCAGGCCGCCCGCGCGCAACGGGAGCGGGCCGGTGCCGACAGCGACCGGGACGAAGCCCCCGCCCACGACGGCCCCGCCCACCCCGCCCACCACGGCCTCCGGGACGACCCCGCCCGCGCCCACCCCGCCCGCGGCCTTCGAGCCGCCGACGCCCGCGCGGCGCGCCGGCGTCGGGGCCATCTACCGCCTGCTGCAACTGGCCAGCACGCTGACCCAGGCCGTCACCGTCCGCGAGGTGTGCAACGCCATCGCGGAGCAGATACTGCCGGCCTTCGGCGGCCAGGAGCTGGCGATCTACGTCGTCGCCGGGAATCGGCTGAACCTCGCCCACCAGGTGGGCTACCCCGAGGCGTTCCTGGACAGTTTCGAGGGCACGCCGATGGGGGCCAGGCTGCCCGGGGTGGACACGCTGAGCACCGGCGCGCCGATCTTCTTCGCGTCCGTCGACGAGCTGGCCGACGCCTACCCCGACCTGCCGCTGGACGAGATGTGCGCCTGGGCCTTCCTCCCGCTGATCGCCTCCGGCCGCCCCGTCGGCAGCTGCATCCTGGGCTTCGACGAGCCGCACCCGTTCACGACCGAGGAACGCAGCGTGCTGACCGCGCTGGGCGGCCTGATAGCCCAGGCGCTGGAGCGCGCCCGCCTGTACGACACCGAGTTCGCCCTCGCCCGCGGCCTCCAGAACGCACTGCTGCCCCACCGGCTGCCCGACGTGCCGGGCGTCTCCATCGCGGCCCGCTACCTGCCGGGGACGCAGAGCATGGAGATCGGCGGGGACTGGTACGACGCGATCGTCACCGCGCAGGGACTGTGCCTGGTCATCGGCGACGTCGAGGGGCACAGCGTGGCGGCCGCCGCCACCATGGGACAGCTCCGCAGCGCGGTGCGGGCCTTCGCCACCAGCGGCTGCGAGCCGAACGAAGTGCTGGTGCGCACCAACCGGCTGCTGGCCGACCTCGACCCCGGTCTGCTCGCCAGCTGCTGTCTGATCCAGCTGGACAGGACCGCGGGGCGGGCCCGCATCGCGCGCGCCGGCCACCTCCCGCCCCTGCTGCGGTACGCCGACGGCCACACCGACGTGCTGGAGTGCCCGGGCGGCGCCCTGCTCGGCGTCGATCCGCTCTCGGAGTACCCGGTCAGCGAACTGCTGCCGCCGCCGGGGTCGGTGCTCGCCCTGTACACCGACGGCCTGGTCGAGGAGTCGGGGACACCGATCGACGAGGGCATCGACCGGCTGCGGGTCTCGCTCGCCCACGCCGACGCGAGTTCGCTGGAGGAACTCGCCGACCGGCTGCTGGGCGACGCCCGCCGTTCGACACACCGCGCGGACGACGTGGCGCTGCTGCTCACCGCGTTCGCGGCGGAGCGTTGACGCCGCCGCTGCCGGATAGTCGCACGAGCGGGGACTTCGCGCACGATGACCGTCCATGCGGGTGAACGGGCTCGCCGGGACGTTCGCCGCCGGGTCTCGGCGCGGTATGCCTCCCCGTGCTGAATGACCATGCTGATCGACCCCACTGAGGGGTCGTCAGTCGTCGGCTGGTGCGCCGGCCCTGCACTGGAGGGTTCATTGAGATCGATTCCGCGAGGCCGCCGTACCTGGGCCGGCATCGTCACCACGGTGCTGGCCATGGTCGCGACGGCGGGGGCCGCGGCTCCGCCCGGGCACCACGACGACCTCGGGCCGGAGATCGCGGCGATCATGCACAAGCCGGCCTATGAGCACGCCCAGTGGGGCTGGCTCGAGGTCGACGGCTCGACCGGACACGTCGTCCACTCGCGGTACCCGGACCAGTTCTTCATCCCCGGCTCGACGGCCAAGCTGATCAGCGTGTCGGGCGCCTGGCACGCGCTGGGCGGCGACCACCGCTTCACCACTCCCGTGCAGGCCGTCGGCCACCGGGCCGGCGGCGTCCTGGAGGGCTCGCTGGCGCTGGTCGCGCAGGGCGACCTCACGATGGGCGGCCGTACGAAGCCCGACGGCTCCGTCGACTACACGCCGATCGACCACACCTACGCGAACGACGTCCCGGGCGCCACGCTCACTCCCGAGGACCCGCTCGCGGGAATCGACACGATCGCCCACCAGGTGCGCCGGTCGGGCATCACCAAGGTCCAGGGCGACGTGGCGATCGACTCCCGGCTCTTCAGCGCCGCCTCGGCCCCCGAACTGGACCCAAGCCCGACCCCGCTCATCATCAACGACAACGTCATCGACCTGCTGACCACGCCCACCTCCCCCGGCAGCCCGGCCGAGCTCAGCTGGCGGCCCCAGGTCGCGCCCTACCGGGTGACGTCGACCGTGAAGACGGTCCCGGCGGGCGGCACGACGGACATCGCGGTCACCACCTCGCCGGACGGCACCCGCATCGCCCTGTCCGGGACGATCGCGGCCGGCGCCCAGCCCGTGCTGCGGATCTCCCAGGTCAAGGACCCGGACGCGTTCGGGCGCACGGCCCTGATCGAGGCACTCGCCAGGGCGGGCGTGACGGTCACCGCACGGCCGACCGGACGCAACCCGTCGGGTCTGCTGCCGCGTTCCTACGACGGTACGCGGCGCGTCGCCGCGTACGTGTCCCCGGTGTTCGCCGAGTACGCGAAGCTGATCTTCAAGGTCAGTCACAACCTCGGGGCGAACCTCGCGATCTGCCTGATGGCCGTCACGGCGGGCAGCCACCAGTGCGCGGACGGCTTCCCCGTCCTCCGCGACTTCCTGCGCACGGCCGGCATCGACCCGACGCAGGTCCAACTGCTCGACGGCCGCGGCGGCAACCCGAACGACCGCGTCACGCCGCGGGTGGAGGACGAGATCCTGCACTACTGGCAGACGACCCCCGAGGCCGACCGCTTCCGCGAGGCGCTGCCGATCATGGGCGTGGACGGCTCGCTGGCCTGGGTCTGCGACGGGTCCCGCACCTGCCCGGGCAAGGGCAAGGTGTGGGCCAAGACCGGCACCGTGGTCGGAGGCGACGCCGTCAACGATCGACTGGCCGTCGGCGGCCTCTCCATCGGCGGCTACCTCGCCGCGGGCCACGGCCGGCTGAACACCTTCTACCTGGTCGTGAACGGCGCCTCCACCCCGGACATCAACGGGGTCATCGACCTGGGCAATGACCTGGCCCGCATCGCGGGCCTCCTGCAAGAGCAGGCGGAGGCCAGAAGCCGCTCGTGACTCTTGCGCCGGCCGGAAGCCCAGCCGGTGGCCCGGACCTCGACCAGGTCCGGGCTACCGGCCGTCGCACCGTCACTTCAGAAAGCGCTCGACCGCGTCGCGGGCACGGGCGCTCGAGGCCGCGGCGTCGGCCAGGGACCGGGCCAGGGCGTCGATCCACTCGTCCAGGCCCACCGGGCGCCGTGAGAGCACGATGCCGCGTACCTCCTTGCGGATCTCCGCGACCAGCGAGTCCCGGTCCCGCCGCAGCGAGAGCAGACGCTCTCCCAGCGCGACGTCCAGCTCGGTGACCGAACCCGGCCGCCCGGCCATCCGGTCCGCGACGGAGCGCTTGCGCCTGACCCGCACCGCGCCGGGCGGCAGCGAGTCCACCAGGGTCACCGACAGCACTTCGGCGTAGAGGTCCAGGTCCGCGCTGTCCCGGCGCAGCGCCGCGGCGAGCAGCTGCACCTCCCTCTCGGGTTCCGCCTCAGTCATCGAGGCCCAGCACCATGGTCGGCCGGTCGATGACGTGGTCGTCCCGCAGCGGTCGCACCGCCGTCCCGATCGCGAAGAACTCGGTGGTGTGCGCCCCCCAGGTGTGCGAGTGCTGCCGCAACTGAACCGCCACGACCCCCTCGGCGTCGAGCTCCTCCGCCTCCGCCTGCATGCGGCTCATCGCGAGCTCGCGTGCGTCGTAGAGCGCCTGGGTGAACGGTTCGATCTCGACGTTGCGGCCCGAATTGCTGAGCACCTGGGCGAAGCGCTGGTGCGCCACGTGGTAGACGCACGACCCCATGACCATGTCCAGCGGCGCGTATCCGGCCCGGACCAGTGTCCAGAAATCCTGGCCGGACAGGTCCGAAGTGAACGGCTTGCCCTTGTTGTTGCGCCAGCTCCCGCCGGGCCCCGGGTCCGCGCCGTCCGCCTTCACCGCCGTGCCGACGGCGATGAACTCGGCGACGTCCGAGCCGAACTCCTTGAACTCGATGTCCAGCCGCACCCCCACGATCCCGTCCGCCCCCAACGCGGACGCCTCCGCCTCCATGCGGCTCATCGCCAGTTCGCGCGCGTGGTACATCGCCTGCGACAGCTTGGTCAGCTCCTGGTTCTTCGACCACCGGCCGAGCTGGATGCCGACGTGGTAGACCGAGGAGCCGAGGACCAGACCGAGCGGACGGAAGCCGGCCTCGCGCACCAGCAGGAACTCGTTCACCGTCAGGTCCGACGTGAAGACGGCGGCCTTCTCCCCGGGCTGGGGCTGCGCGAGCCGCCGCATGGCGTCCTCCGGCACCCCGGCCGAGTGCAGGCTGGATGGTTCAGTCATGTCAGCGCTCCCGATCCAGTCTCATGATGGTCAGTGGCTTGGGCACGGCGGGCCGCTTCGCGCGGCCGAACCGGGCGATCGAGGTGCCGACGAGGACCGCCTCCGCGACGTGGTCCTGCGTGTTCCCGTAGGTGACGCACTCGCTGTCCCACACCCGCAGCTCCATGTCGTCCACGACCACCCCGTCGCCGCCGTGCACCACCGCCTCCCGTGCCAGCTGCGTCCTGGCGTCGTGGCGGACGTGGTTGATCAGCCGGGTGTAGCCGTCGACCTCCTGGTTCCCGGCGGTCCAGCGGACCCGGCGCGAGGTGCGCCAGTCGTCGTGCCGGGACGCGATGGAGATGCCGAAGGCCAGCCCGGTGGGCACCCACCCGGCGTGCACGAGCTTGGCGAAGTCCTGGCCTTTCAGATGCGACGTGAAGGGCTGCCGCGGCCGGATGCGCGACCGGGCCCGGACCGCGGTGCCCAGCGCGGTGAACTCCAGACCCCCCGCCGGGAACCCGCCGACCCGCAGCGTGACCCCGACGATCCCGTCGCCGCCCAGCGCACGGCACTCGGCCACCGCTCGGGCGAGCGCCAGCCGGCGCGCCGCGTACATCGCCCTCACCAACGGCGAGAACGCCGCCCGCGCCGGACCACCGCCCGACCACGCCCCCGGACAACCCCAAGCGCCGCCGTACCCGATGGTGAAGACAGCGGTCCCGAGCACCGCCCCCACAGGCTCGAACCCAACCCCCTCAACCGCCGCGAACTCCCCAGCCGAAAGCGTCGACCCCCAACTACCGCGTGTCATCAGCTCTGCGCCGTCAACCTCTCGCGACCCACCCAGCGGACCAAGCCATAGCCCCGGCAGCGTACGACACCCCCACACCCCACGACACGACCTCCCCGGGTCCCCCACCGATCCCGACCGCGAACTACCTGTTCCAGCGCTCGACCACGTCGGCCAGCGCCCCGGCGACGCGGGCGCGGGCCGCCTCGTCGTCGCGGACGCCGCGGCTGTTCTCGATGTGCAGGAACGGGACGCCGTGCTCGACGGCGGCGGCGCTCTGGACGTTGGTGGTGCCTTCGAGACGGCCGCACGACTGCTCCCAGACCCGGCACACGCGCTCTCCCGCCGCGGCGATCAGGTCGGCGGCGCGCCGCACGTCGGGGCCGGGGGCGGCGGCGCCCGGCGAGACGACGACATCGTGGCCCGGGGAGCTCTCGTCGGCGAATCCGTGCACCTGGACGGCGGGCAGTCCGCGCGCGACGAGCAGGTCACAGACCGCGTTGAAGGCGCTGTCGCGGCGGTGCGCGACATCGGCGGCATTGCCCCGGCCGACATCGCGCGGCGCGCCCGCGAGGACCAGGACGCCGCCCGGCACGCGTTCGAACAGGTCCGCGCCGATCAGTTCGCTGCGCAGGTCGGAGCGGGGATGGGGAACCTGGACGCTCCAGCGGGCCGGGCGGCTGAGATCGACGTAGACCCGTCCCCAGCCCTGTTCCGTGACCGATTCCTCGGACACCTCGGCGACCTGGCGGTTCGATCCCGTCAGGCGCAGGACGCGCACGGTGAAACCGATGTTCGACAGTTCCTCGCGTGCCGCGGCCGTCCTGCCGTTCAGGACGAGTTCGACGCCCCGGCTCAGGTGGGCGCGCTCGGCCGGATCGGGAGTGCGGTAGCCGTCGGTCCCGGAGAAGCCCGCGACGAACGAGCCGACCCGGTCGACCAGATCGACCGGTGGCGGGCTCGTGTTGGTGCGGACCGGTGACGGGGCTCCGTGCGGACGGGGGAGGACGACGACGGCGAGGGCGATGGCGGTCATCGCCAGCAGCGCCAGGGCGGCCGGCAGGGCCGCGCGCCGGAGTGCTGGGCTCGGGTTCCCGAGGGGCATGTGGTCCCATCCTCCGCGGCGGGTGCGCGCCGCGGCGTCGTCAGATCCGCTTGGCGCTGCGCAGCCACTTGGCGTAGAAACCGTCGCCGTCCAACCGGGAATCGCCGCCCAGGTCGCCCAGGGTGGGCCCGTTGGCCTCCTTGCGGCTGGAGATGAACCGGGCGTGCCCGTCGGTGTCCAGGCCGAGGTAGATGGCCATGTGGTCCAGGCGGGTCCCGGTGCGCTTGTCCAGTTCGAAGAAGACGAGGTCGCCGGGTTGCAGGGCGTCGATGGTCGAAGGACGGGCGTAGTAGTACAGGGGGTTCGTGGTGTTGCCGGTCTTGACGAGGGGCAGGATCGGCAGCCCGGGCTTGCCGGTGGCGATGCCGTTGGCGGTGCGGGGCAGTCCGGCGCCGGTGGACTGGTCGGTGGCGTTCAGGAGGTAGCCGCTGCGGTAGCCGTAGACCATGCGGACGAAGCCGGAGCAGTCGAGGGAGCCGTATTTGCTCTTCTCGGGGGTCTCCCGCAGACCGTCCTTGAACGTGAAGCTCGCTCCGAGGTAGTCGTAGAAGTCGGACTGCTCCTTGCGCTGGTTCACCACGTCGACCGGGCCGAACTGGGAGTCCCCCCGGAAGCGCTGGCCCAGGGCGTTCTTCGCCGGCTTCGCGCCGTCGCCGTACTGCAGGGCGACCGCGAACACGTCCTCGGCCGTGCTGCCCAGGTACTTGTGGAACCAGGTGGTGAACCACTTCTGCTGTTCGGCGCCCTTGGTCCAGGCGCGCGGCAGCAACCGCACCCAGCTGTCGGTCACCACGGTCGCCTGGGTGGTCCGCGGCTCGGCGAAGGTACGGCTGGGACCGGTCAGGACGGCGGTGCGGGCGCCGTCGGTGAAGGTGGCCAGAACGTCGCCGTCCTTGTCCCGCGCCACGGTGCGCGCCGGGTGGGTCAAACGCAGGTACGTCACCCGGCCCGCCGCTGCCGGTGCGTCCGTGGCGCCGTCCGAGGCCGTGGGGTCGGCGCGCAGCGAGCCGAGCGCCGGCAGTCGCCCGGTGTCGGCGCGCTGCCGCATCTCCACCGTCAGCCAGCCGCTCGTGGCGAGCAGCGCGAGGAGGACGGTCGTGTTCAGGGCGGTGCGGCCCTTGCTGCGGCGCTTCTTCGGGCTCATCGGCATACTCCTGTCCGGGGAACGGTCACGCGCTGGGCAACAGACCGAGCAGCAGCCCGGACATCAGCACCACGTAGTTGGCGAGGGTGACGGTGGACACCGACAGCAAGGTGGCGCCCTTGGGCTGCCGTTCCAGCTGATAGGCGATGAGGCCCGGCACGATGAAGCCGAGCGTCTGGTTGGCGTACATCAACGGGAACTGCGTCTGCATGACCAGGTACACGCCGGCCTGGAGCACGACGCCGGTCAGGACCACCGCGGCGAACAGCCGCTTTCCGTAGAGGATCACGTTCCGCTGCAGGAGCCGGGTGCACAGGTAGGTCAGCAGCGTGATGCCGACGACCATGGCGGCGCGCTGGAGGTCTTCGATGAGGGTCAGCGCGAGCCAGCCCGGGGTGATCATGCCGCCCGGGGAGAGGTTGGTCGTCAGGTAGCAGACCAGCGAGAAGAGGAGCCCCAGCGCGATGCCGATGGCGGCGATCTCGGGGGTGAGGATGGTGGGGATCACTGGTGCTCTCCGTAGCCGTACGAGTCCGTCGCGGCCGTCGGGGTGGCCGGGGCGTCCGCGGGAAGTTCCGCCAGGTGTTCGAGCAGCAGCTCGCCCTGGCCGTGGATGTTGCCGATGGCGACCAGGGACGAGTCCGGGCCGAGCTCGGCCAGCAGTTCGCCGGTGAGGGCCGCCGGGTCGCGCCGGTCGCCGCCGAGATCGACGACGCGCCCCGACCAGCCGGCCGGGATGCCGTCACGGGCACTCTTGGTCGGGTGGCCGATGAGGAAGACGGTGTCGGGGTCCAGCTGCGGGATGATCGATCCCATCTGGCCGTTGCGCTCGACGCGGTCCGGACGGCAGTTGATCACGACGTGCAGGGGTCGGTGGATCGCGCCCAGTGACAGCAGCTGGTTCACGTTCATCAGCGTCGACTCGGGGTCGTTGGCGGCGAAGACGTTGGCGAAGCGCAGCCGCTTGCCGTCCGGCGTCGTGTAGCGCTCCACCGACAGCACGCCCGGGTCCGGCGGTGCGTCGTACATCCCCTGCAGGGCCACGTCCCGGTCGACGCCGAGCAGCTCGGCCACCTTCAGGGCGATCGCGACGTTCTCCTTGAACGTGAACCACGAGAATCCGCGCAGCTCCGCGTCGCTGACGGTCTCCGGCTCCACGAGGATCAGCTCGCAGTTCCGGTCGGCGGCCTCCTCCTGGAGGATGGGGAAGCGGTCGCGTTCGGCGGTGACGCAGATCCCGCCGACCGGCATGGAGCGCGACAGTGAGCGCGCCACGTCGTCCAGGGTCGGGCCCATCTCGGCGAGATGGTCCTCACGGACGTTGCACAGCACACCGATCGTCGAGCGGATCAGCTTGGTCTGGTTGACCTCTTGGAGCGCGGGCATGACGGCCATGCACTCGATGACCAGCGCGTCCGGCCGGTAGCTCGCGGCCCGGCGCACGATGCCGATCTGCTCCACCACGTTGGCGATCCCGAACTTGCGGTAGACCGGCTCCTCGGTCGCGTCCGGGTGGATGAAGCGGGCGGCGGTACCGGTGGTCTTGGCCACGGTCACCAGGCCACCGCCGCGCAGCGCGCCCGCGCACAGGCGGGTGATGGAGGACTTGCCGCGGATGCCGTTGACCAGCACCCGGGTGGGTATCTGGTCGAGGTTGACGAAGTGCCGCCGCTGCTCGACGACGCCGGCCACGAGCAGCACGGTGCAGCAGATCAGCAGGACGCAGTAGAGGAACAGCACAGGGTCTCGGTGTCTTCTCGGTGAGGTCGGTGTGCGGGACGGGCGGACGCCGGGCGTGCGTACGGCCGGACGCTAGGCGTGCGGTCTGCGCGCGTTGCGGCCGGCGTGGGCGGTCCGCGGGCGGGGGACGCGGGGGGCGGTGTGGCCCCGGTGCCGCTCCACGAGTTGCTGCCGGATCAGCTCCAGGCTGCGGACCACAGAGCCGACCTCGTCATGGTGTGCGGGGTACAGCACGGTCTTGCGGTCCCCGCCCGCGAGCGCTTCGGCGCTGTCGGCCAGGGCCCGCAGGGGCCGGACGATCACGATGTGCAGCCAGCCCAGACAGGTCGCCGCCGCCGCCAGCCCCAGCATTCCGGCCAGCATGGTGCGCCGCTGGGCCACGTACTCCGGCAGGTCCAGCCACCCGGCGGGCTGCTCGGAGACCACGTGCCAGGTCTTCAGAGCGTTGGCCTCGCCCCCGCCGGTGAGCGGCGCGGCGGCCGCCAGGGCGTGCTGGCCGTTGGTCAACAGCGCCCCGGAGGACTTGCTGGTGGCGGATTTCGCCAGGCTCTCCAGACGGCCCGAGTGCAGGCCCTGGAAGGCGCGGAACCCTTGGTTGGAGGCGACGATGCGGTCGTCGGCGTCGACCAGCCACACCTTGCCCAGCCCGGGCCGGTCCATGATGGCGCCCAGGTAGGGGATGTCGAACTCCCCGACGACGGTGCGTCGCGTCTTGCCCGCGACCGGCGCCCGCGCGGCGATGACCGGCTGGGTGAGGGTGTCGTCCACGAGGCCCACGCCGTGCTTCGTCCGCAGACCCGTCGGGGTGTGCGGGGAGTCGCCGGCCTGCGTCACGACCGCCCCGTTCTGGTCCACCACGTACAAGGAGCGGTAGCGGGCGTGCGCGGCCAGGGTGCTCACCAGGACGCTGTGCGCCTGTTCGGCGCTGGCTCCGTCCCCGACCACGGTCGCGATGGCGGCGACGTCCGCGTACCCCTCGTTGAGCCCTTCGCGGACCCGGTCCGCGGCGGTCTCGGTGCGCTGCCGCTGGTCGGTGACGAGCTGCTGCGGAATCACAGCCACCTGCTCGGCCCGGTTGAACAGGAAGAGCAACGGCGCGGCCCAGGACAGCAGTACGACGCCGCACACGATCAGGACGGTCCGGGTCCCGCCCAGACCCCTGCCCGTGCGCGCCCTGGGGGCGGGATGTGATGGCGCGCCGGTCAGCTCGCGGCGCATCGACTCCAGGGCGGCACCGATCCGGGCGGACTCGGCGAACCGGGGCGCGTCGACCGGCCGGGACAGCTCACCGCGGGCGAGCCGGCGCGCTTCGAGGTGCAGCCGCAGCAGCGGTCGCTGCAGCACGGCGTACAGCACCCAGGTGACCGCGGCGGCCAGGAACAGCAGCACACCGGCGGCGATGACGGCGAAGAGCCGGTGGTCGCGCGCCGCCCCGTCCTGCGGAACCTGCACCGTGGTGAGGACGCTGAGGCCGAGCCGCCCGGAGCTGGCGGCCTTCTGCTGTGCGCTCTTGCCGTTGGCGTCGATCCCGGAGGTGATGGAGGCGTACCCCGCCACGGTGCGGCGTCCGTTGGCCGTCTCCCCCAGCAGGCTCCCACTGGGGCTGTCGAACCCGCCGGAGGCCGCGGTCTCGGAGGGACGCTTGCCATGGGCGCTGCGGGCGGCGTCGACGGAGAGCTGGCGGGCGGCCTTGCCCCGGGCGTCCGGTCCGTTGGACGCGAGGATGGTGCCCGACGCGTCGAGGACGATGAGCGAGCGGCCGTCGCCGGTGGTGATGCTCGGCACGCTCAAGGTGTCCGAGGCGATCAGCAGCCGCTTCCCGGCCGGCTGGCTGAGCACCGCGAAGACCAGCAGCCGGGTCTCCCCGGACTTGGTGGTGACCAGACGCGGCGGCAGCCCCGCGGGCAGCGCTTTGACGTCGACGGTGGCCAGGGGGACGTTCTCGCCCCGGGAGGCCAACAGCGCCCCGCTGGACGGGTCCACCACCGCGGTGCCGCGCCACTTCTGGTAGACGGATCCGAGGGTGGAGAGCACCTCGTCCGGTGCGGCGGGCGTGGCGGCGTTCGCCAGTGCGGCGGCGCGCTGCAGGTCGCTGGTGGATTCGTCGAGCGAGGCGCGCAGCGCGGTCGCCCCGTCCTCGGCCACGTGCTGCTGCGAGGCCAGCACCGCCCGGGACACGCTGGAGGAATCCGTCCGGCCGAGGATCAGGGCGGTGGCCGCCGCCACCGACAGCAGGAGCACCAGCAGCGCGGCGACCGGCGGCCGGATCCCACCGAGCAGAGGCATGTCCGCCCGCCGCCTGATGCGGTGGCGACGGACCGGTGCGCGCGAAGCGCTGACCACAAGGGGCTCCTTCTGGGGGCGCGCTTCGCGCACAATCATGTGGACGGCATGCAGTTGGGCAAGCTGCGGCGGGTATGAGGTTCGACGTTGCAGTGTCCCGGACGAAACGGCGAATCTGATCACTTTTAAGTATCGAATGGCCAAAGAGTGCGACAACTCTGGTTAGAAATGTCTCAGTGTCGCCCCAGCGCCCGCTGAGATCCCACCGGGCGCCCACCCGCGAGCCCGCAGGCGCTCCGCTGCACGGGCTCCGCGCCCCCGCACCGGTTCGTGCGACGACGAGGCCGGGGCCTCACCACCTCTCCCCGCCCATGGCCCGTTGCGATCTCACGGGCGATTTCGTTGGTGGACGGGTGGCAAAGGGAATCCGGCTCCCGGTCTCACCTGAGCATCAAAAAGAGACCGGCCAGTGACGCCCCGAGGGTCATGGTGCCCGCGAAGGCGATGCCCCCTCGACAGATCGAGGCGGGCACCGTGTGTCCGTCCCAACGAGCGAGAGCCACCGCCGCGCCGGCTGCTCCCATGGCCAACAGGCTGATCACCAGCAGAGTGACGAGAAGTAGTCCAGCGTGAGTGAGGTGCACGAGCAGTCTCCGATCCCGGTTCCCGCGGCGGGCTTCCGCTCGGGTGAGTACACGATCCGGCTGCGCCGTGCCTGATAGGACCGGTTGGATGTTGTTCGGGCGACAACGGCGGGTTGTCGCGGAACTATTCGGTGGGGGTAGCGGTGGGAGAGGGACAGAATCGCCCGGGACGTCCCTGGTCGGCGCCCAAAGGTGCCAGCGTCGAAGCCAACGCATTGGTGCGCATGATGCGAGGGTGGATCGATGAAGCCGGGTTGAGTGTCCGCGAGGTCCAAGGCCGCCTGACCCTTGAACATTTCGAGAGCAGGACGGTGCCGGACCTCCGCCGCTTACGTATCCAGTTGTCAGGTGAATGCCTGAGCTGGGATCTGGTGGAGGCCATCGCGGATGTGTGCTTCCCGGACGAGTCGGGAGAGCAGGGACTCGCACGAGTGCGCACCGCGCGAGCCTTCTGGGATAAGGCCGACACGGCCCCGACTTCCGTCGATTCGGACGGGCGCCCGGTTGTTTCGCCCCGTGAACTCATTGAGGAGAAGGAACGCACGATCCAGGTCTATCGGGACCTTGTCCGGGCGCGCCAGGCATACGACGCGAGCGAGCAGGGGCGTCAGCAGGCTCTCAGGATCGCTTCGATGTTGTTCCTCGTACTGGGCCAGTCGCAGGCCAAAGTCGCGGAGTTGTCGCGCCGTGTGGACGCACTCACGGGCGTCGGCGTGTCCTCGGGTGACCCGGCGCGGGTATTTCGTCCGCAGCTTGAACGTGCACGTGGCCAAGAGGTGCGCCTCAGCGTCCAACTGGAACGCGCTGTCAGGCAACGTGACGAAGCCCACCGCATTGCCGATCTCGCTGCCCGTCGTGTCCAGACGCTGGAGGCGTATCTGCTGGATGCCGGACAAAGGCCGCCGGGCAGCGATGCCGAAGTCCTTCCTGCCGCCCCCTCCGACCTCGTGGCTCACGAAGGGCTGGGTGGTGATCGTGCGCTTGATCAGATCGACGAGATCCTGGCACAGGCGGACGATGCCCTGGATCGCGAACAGGAGGCCGTGCAGGACGCCGCGGATGAACTGGGTCTCGCCTCGGACCGCGATGCTTCCGCCCGGGTTCACATCGCGGGAGACGTCCACCGGGGGTTGTTCCGGACAACCCTGAACAACTCCTACGGGCAGCGAAGCAGGATGGCCGAGGGGCGCGATCCCCACTCCGACGAGATCGTCGCGGAACTGCGTGAGCGGCTCGCGCTCGTCGAGAGTGACCAGCGGTCGACCGCTGTCACTCTCCAGCGCTCTCTCCTTCCGCAGGACCTCGAGCAGTCCGACGACCTGCGCATCGCCGCCATCTACCAGCCCGGCCGCAGTGGAGCCAGAGTCGGTGGCGACTGGTACGACGTCATCGCCTTGGGAGCCTGCCGTACGGCCTTCGTCATCGGCGACGTGATGGGAGGTGGAGTCCACGCGGCCGCGGCCATGGGTCAGCTGCGTGCCGCTGTCCGGGCGTACGCCCGCCTGGACCTGCCGCCGCACGAGGTCCTCCAGCTCCTCGACGGACTGGCCGCCGAGATCGTCGCCGGACAGATCGCCACCTGTGTGTACGCGGTCCATGACCCGAACGAGGAACAGCTTGTCTACGCGTCCGCCGGGCACCTACCCGTCCTGGTGCGCTACGCGGGCGGCACGGTCCGCCGGGCCCTCGAACCCGCCGGTCCGCCCTTGGGGACCGGCGGCTGGCTGTACTCCTCGGGCACCATCGCGCTGGGCTCCGGTTCCACGGCCGTCCTCTACACGGACGGCCTGGTCGGTTGGCGGGGCAATGACATCGACGAAGGCGTGGCCACCCTGGAACGCGCTCTCTCCCGTGCTCAGGGCACCCCGGCCGCCGTCTGCGACCTGCTGATGCGTGCCCTGGGGGCGGAGGAGCATCACGATGACGACGTCGCTGTGATGGTCCTCCAGCAGCCCGCCCGCACGGGGTTGGATGCGCAGCTTTTCCACAACGCCGCGCTGGAGCTCCTCGGCGGCTTCGAGGCGGCCCCGAGCGCCCGAGCCTTCGCCCGGAGCGTCCTGACCTCCTGGCACCTCCCGGTCGAGCAGGTTGACCTCGGCGTGCTGGCCGCGAGCGAGCTCGTCGCGAACGCCCTCCAGCACGGCTCCCCACCCATGAGGCTCCGGCTGCGCCGAACCGATCGCCGCCTGATCGTGGAGGTGACCGACGGGGACGACCACCTGCCACGCCGCCACCACGCCGGGCCGACCGACGATTCCGGCCGCGGTATCGCGGTCATCGCGACTATCGGTTCGGCCTGGGGCTCGCGTCGCACCCCTGGCGGCGGCAAGGCCGTCTGGTGTGAGCTGCCCCTGCATGCTTGAACAGGGCAGCCCGGTCATGAGGTCGCCCGTGCGGATGGTGGACGCGCTTCTCGAACTGCGTTGGCGGTAATCGGGGTTCGAGTCGTCGCCGGCATCGCCGACGGCAGGGCACTGTGAGCGGATTCACGCCGAGTGGTTCCGGCCACCGCTTCCCTCGAGGTGAACACGCTCGGCTCGGCGTACTCCACGGTGACGCCGACCCGGCTCCTGGACACGCGCAACGGCACCGGTGCCGCCAAGCACACGGTGGTACCGAACTCGATCGTGAAGCTGCGGGTCGAGGGCGCCGGACCGGTGCCATCGAGCGGCGTGACCGCGGTGGTGCTGAACCTGACGGCCGTCACCGTCGCGGGAGCCGGTTTCGTCACGGCGTACCCCAGCGACGGCGGCCCTGCGGTGCCCGGCGCCTCAAGCCTCAGCTACGTCCCGGGTCAGGCCGTCGCGAACCTCGTCACCGTGCCCGTAGGGCGTGACGGATACATCTACCTCGCCGACAAGGGCGGCACGATCAACCTGATCGCGGATGTGAGCGGCTACTCCTCGCGGACGGCTCCCGACCTTTACCAGCCCGTCATGCCGCGGCGCCTCGGCACGTGCGAACCGGCACGGCCTCTTCATTAGAATGCTCGTCGGCTGCCGACCCGGGTCGGGCGGATGACGCGCCACGACGGATGGCCTTGCGGCGGGTCCCGTCCGCCCGCGGGATGCCGTCGTGCGGGACGGGAGGGGAAAACGGTGCGCGTTCTCGTCGTGGAAGACGAACGGCGTCTGGCCGACCTGCTCGCCCGCGGTTTGCGCGAGGCCGGGCACATCGTCGACGTATGCCTCACCGGCACCGACGGGCTGCAGGCGGCGCTGAGCGGCGACTACGACAGTGTGGTGCTGGACGTGATGCTGCCCGGTCTGGACGGCATCGCCGTGTGCCAGGCGATACGCCGCCGGGGCCGCACCCTGCCGGTGCTGATGCTCACCGCTCGCGGCGGCGTGCCGGATCGCGTCGCCGGCCTGGACGCGGGAGCCGACGACTACCTGCCGAAGCCGTTCTCCTTCGATGAACTGCTCGCCCGGCTGCGAGCGCTGCACCGTCGGGCGGCCGACGCCACCGCCGCCGGTCTGCACGCCGGCGACCTGGTCCTCGACCCCGCCCGGCGCCGGGTCTTCCGCGGCGCGACAGAAGTGGTCCTCTCGGCCCGGGAATTCGACGTCCTGGCCTTGCTTCTCAGCCGGGCCGGCCGCTGCGTCACCCGCTACGAGATCCTCAGCGAGGTGTGGGACGGCGAGACCGACCTGCGCTCCAACGTCATCGACGTCTATATCGCCACGCTGCGCGCCAAGGTCGACAAACCCTTCGGACGGCACGCCATCGAGACGCTGCGCGGCGCCGGCTACCGCCTCCAGCCCGACGGCGGCTGACGTGCCCACCGCGACGGCCGCACCGCGCTATCGCCGGTGGCTCCGGTCCCGCCGGGCACCCCTCCCGCCCTCCTGGGGCCGCCTCCCGCTGCGGATCCGGCTGGTGGCGGGCTTCTCCGTGACGATCCTGCTGGTGCTCAGCGCAGCTGGAGCGTTCGTGTACCTGCGCGTGCAGTACGCGCTGGACCTGCGCCTGAACGAAGACCTGAGCGAGCAGGCGCAGCAGGTGGCCGGCAACATCTCGCCGCTCCACGAAACGGCAGTCGGCACGGCGGCCGTCCACTCCTCCTTCCAGGTCCTCGATACCGGCAACCGGGTCCTGGCCCACGGTCCCGGCGTGCCCGGCACGTCGCTACTGCGCCCGCAGGAGCTGGCCTCGGCGCTCGTACGGCCCCAACGACGGGATCGTGGCGCGCTGCTTCCGATCAGTGCCAGGCCGCTGCGCCTGTACGCGGAGCCGCTGGCAGCGGGAACCCGGCCGCCGGCCGGCCGGCCTGCCGTGGTGGTGGTCGCGGCGCGCCGGGACCAGCGCGACGAGGCGCTGCGTGAACTCATCGGCCAACTGGCGCTGGCCGACCTCGCCACCCTCGTCATTGCGTCGCTGGTCGGTTATCGGCTGGCCCGCGCCGCGCTGCTGCCTGTGGAGCGCTACCGGGTGGAGGCCGCCCGGATTGCCGATGGCGCCACCGGAGTGCGCCTGGCCGTGGCGGACACCACGCACGACGAGGTCGCCCGCCTCGGACGCACTCTCAACGACATGCTCGCCGCGCTGGAAGCTGCGGTGGAACGTGAACGGCGGTTCGTCAACGACGCGAGCCACGAACTGCTCACCCCGCTGACCTTGCTGTCCACCGAGCTGGAGCTCGCGCTACGCCGGCCACGGACCGCACAGGAGATGCAGCAGGCGCTGCTGGCAGCGGCCTCGGACACCGCCGGACTCATCGCGCTGGCGGATACGTTGCTCAGCGTCGGTGTCCAGACCGTCGCGGACCACGACGCGGCTGTGATCGATCTCGGCCGGCTCGTGGACGGCCTCGTCGACCGCTACCGCGCCTCCGCCTGCCACCGGGACGCAGCGATACTCACCGACACCGCGCCCGGGCTGACCGTACGCGGGGATCCGGTCCGGTTGGGACAGGTCCTCACCAACCTCCTGGACAACGCCCTGCGCCACGGCGCCGGATCCGTCACCGTCATCACGTATGGGGAGCACGCCTGGGCCCTGCTCACGGTGCACGACAACGGCCCGGGCATGGACCCACGGTTCCTGCCGCAGGCCACCGAACGCTTCAGCCGCGCAGACGCGGCCCGCACCTCACCGGGCTCCGGGCTGGGCCTGTCCCTGGTCGACACCATCGTGCGCGCGCACCACGGCGAACTGCGCATCTACTCCGGCACAGCACACCACCACGGCGCCGGGCATCGCGCGCCGGTCTGCCGCCATCCGGACTCGGGCAGCACAGTCACCGCGCTCCTGCCGATCGCGACCACCTGACCCCGAGCGCGGGCTCGCTGAGCCCCGGAAACGGTCGATGTATCCGGGCGCCACCGCACGCCCCATACGTCCCCCCGGCCCCAACCCAACCGGACTTCATCGCGCTTTCATGTGTGATCTCTAGCGTCCGGCGCATGAGCGAAGTACTGGCGGTCGATGCCGCCGACCTCACCAAAACCTACGGGGCCCTGACCGCCCTGGACCGGATCAGTATCCAAGTCGCCCAGGGCGAGGTCTACGGAATCCTCGGCCCCAACGGCGCCGGCAAGACGACGTTCCTGCGCATGCTGTTCGGGCTTCTGCGCCCCGACAGCGGCACCCTGGAAGTCTTCGGCCGCTCCTGGCAGTCACACGGCATCGGGGTGCTGGAGGGAGTAGCCGGGTTCATCGAGAGCCCCAGGTTCTACCCCGGCCTGACCGGCCGCAAGAACCTGCAACTCCTCGCCGGTCTCGACGGCGGAGCCACAGCCGCCCGCGTCGACGAGGTCCTCGACGCCGTGGACCTCACCGAACGGCAGGGCAGCAAGGTCAGCGGCTACTCCTTCGGCATGCGCCAACGCCTCGGCGTCGCCGCCTCCCTGCTGCGCAACCCCAGCCTGCTCGTCCTGGACGAACCCGCCAACGGCCTGGACCCGGCAGGCATCCGCGATATGCGTGCCCTGGTCAAACGCCTCGCCTCCAGCGGCCTGACCGTGTTGCTCAGCAGCCACGACATGGGCGAGGTCGAGCACATCTGCGACGACGTCACCATCATGCGCACCGGATCGGTCGTCTACCACGGCTCGATCACCGCCCTGCGGGAACAGGCACCGGCCCAGGCGCACCGCATCACGACCACCGACGCCGACGCGGCGGAGGAACTCACCCGCGCCAGGGGCCTGGACGTCACCCGTACCGACAACACCCTCGCGGTACGCGGACCGCAGGACCGCATCGACGCCCTTCTCGCCGACATCATCGGCGCGGGCATAGCCCTGCGCGGCCTGAGCCTGGACGAAACCCCGCTGGAAGCGCTGTTCTTCATGCTCACCGAACCCGCCCCCGACGCAGTCACTGTCGACGTCGACACCCCGGCCACCAGCGGAGCGCACCAGTGAACGCACCCACCACGACCGCGTCCCGCGTCCCGCCGGCGGTCCCCGACGTATCGGCTCCGGCCCGGCGGCCCGGCACCGCCACCGTCCTGCGCTGGGAGATCACCAAACTCGCCGCCCAGGCCCGAAGCCGCTACACCCTGCTGGCCTGCGTCCTCGCGCCCATCGCGATCGTACTGATCTTCAACGGCCAGCAGACGACCCCCAGTGACACGATCTACGGCCGGCAGATCCACACCAGCGGCTACGCGATGCCGCTGTTCCTGCTCGCCTTCGCCTCTCAGTGGATCTTCCCTGTGCTCGCCTCCCTGGTCGCCGGAGACATCTTCGCCAACGAGGACCAGCACGGCACCTGGAAGACGATCCTGACCCGCTCCGTCAGCCGCAGCCAGATCTTCTGGGCCAAGACCGTCACCGCGATCCTGTTCACCGTCGCCGTGGTGATCGTGCTCGCCACCACCACCATCATCGCCGGCATGCTGCTCATCGGCACCCAGCCCCTGACCGGCCTGAGCGGTCAGGTCATCGCGCCCGGCGCCGCACTGCAACTGGTCATCGTCAGCTGGGCGACCGCCCTGCCACCCCTGATCGGCTTCACGGCGCTGGCCATCCTGCTGTCCGTCGTCACCCGCAACCCCTCCGCCGGGGTCGCCGCCCCCGTCGTCCTGGGACTGGTCATGGGGCTGCTCGGCACCATCGGCGGAATCGACCTGACCCGCAGGTTCCTGCTGACCACCGGCCTGGACTCCTGGCACGGCCTGCTCACCGCACACCCCTTCTACGCCCCCCTGACCTTCGGCCTGGCCGTCAGCGCCGCGTGGACCATCGGGTGCCTGGCCTTCGCCTACTTCTCACTGCGCCGTCGCGACATCACCGGAGGCTGACCCATGAACCCCACCCGCCTGGTGAAGCTCGGTCTCAGCCTCGCCGTCGCCGCCGCAGCCATCGCCGCCACGACCGCCGCTGGAAGCCCCGATGTCACCAAGACCCGCGTCGAACAGGCCCTGGCCCCCACGTTCGCCAACCTCTACGTCCAGCAATCCCACATCCTCGGCATCCCCGGCATCACCGTCGCCGGGATCGACGCCTCCGCCACATGCGACCGCGGCGGCCCGAAAGTCGCCGACGTCGGCTCCGGCGCCGACTGGATCTGCAAGATCACCTTCCACGACGCCCACCATCAGGTCCAGACCGGCAAGTTCGAACTCCAGATCAAGGCCGACTCCACCTACGTCGCCGGCGGCCCCTCAAAACTCATCGGCCTGGCCACCATCACCGACAAGACCGGCCAGGACGTCCCCAACCCCGCCTTCGAATTCGACGGCGCCCTCAACCCCAACGGCTAGCATCCGGCCCTCGGCCCGACCCTGAGGGTCGTCCTCGCTATCTCACTCCCGCTTCGGCTTCGCCCAGTTGGCAGCGTCGAGAGTGTCGTGGGCGTACCGGTCCCAGGCGTGGGGTGCGGTGGTGCGGAGTTTGGTGGTGAAGGCACGGAGACATGGAGCATGCCGGCGACGCAGTCCTTGGCCGCCGGAGGCCGCCGGTCTGCGGGACGGCCGACTGCATGACGCCCGTCACACCGCGGGCACCAACCTGCTGATCCTCGGAGTCTCCGACACCGTCGCGGACGCGATCATGGGCGGGGAACCCGGCCAGTCCGCCCGCATGCGCCGTCACTACCAGCACCTGATCGCCCGCGTCCTCAAGGACACGGCCGCCAAGGTCGGCGGCCTCCGCTGGCGGCCCGACCAGCAGCCTCCGGCGGCCCGATCCGGGCGACTGCAACCAACCCAACCGCAACCACGGAACGACGAAGGCCCCGACCGGCGAACCGGTCGGGGCCTTCGTCTGCCCTGGCGGGCGGGTGCGGAGGATACGAGATTCGAACTCGTGAGGGGTTGCCCCCAACACGCTTTCCAAGCGTGCGCCCTAGGCCACTAGGCGAATCCTCCGCGACGAACACTACAAGACTCGGAGGGGTGCTCGCGAACTCGTAAGTGGGTGATCCGATCGGGTACGCTGTGTGCAGCCCCTCACGTGGCGCTATCTCGCTGAACTCCCCCAGGGCCGGAAGGCAGCAAGGGTAGGTGGGCTCTGGCGGGTGCGTGAGGGGTCTTTGCGTTTTCCGGGGGCGTCGGATGTCAGTGGGCCCCCATATCCTCGTAGGCGTGTCCCTCGCTCTGTACCGCCGCTATCGTCCCGAGTCCTTCGCCGAGGTCATCGGGCAGGAGCACGTAACCGACCCGTTGCAGCAGGCGCTGCGCAACAACCGGGTCAATCACGCGTACCTGTTCAGTGGGCCTCGCGGCTGCGGGAAGACGACGAGCGCGCGCATCCTGGCGCGGTGTCTGAACTGTGTGCAGGGGCCGACGCCGACGCCGTGCGGGGAGTGCCAGTCGTGCCAGGACCTGGCGCGGAACGGGCCGGGGTCCATCGACGTGATCGAGATCGACGCGGCGTCGCACGGTGGTGTGGACGATGCGCGTGATCTGCGGGAGAAGGCGTTCTTCGGGCCGGCGGGCAGCCGGTACAAGATCTACATCATCGACGAGGCACACATGGTCACCCCGCAGGGCTTCAACGCCCTGCTGAAGGTGGTCGAGGAGCCCCCGGAGCATCTGAAGTTCATCTTCGCGACGACCGAGCCCGAGAAGGTCATCGGCACGATCCGGTCGCGTACCCACCACTACCCCTTCCGTCTGGTGCCGCCCGGCACGCTGCGGGACTACCTCGCCGAGGTCTGCGCCCGGGAGGACATTCCGGTCGAGGACGGCGTGTATCCGCTGGTGGTGCGGTCGGGCGCGGGTTCGGTGCGGGACTCGATGTCCGTGATGGACCAGCTGCTGGCGGGCGCCGGCGCCGACGGTGTGACGTACGCCATGGCGACGGCGCTGCTCGGCTACACCGACGCGGCGCTGCTCGACGAGGTGGTGGACGCGTTCGCCTCGGGTGACGGGGCGGCGGTCTTCGAGATGGTCGACCGCGTCATCGAGGGCGGCCACGATCCGCGCCGCTTCGTCGCGGACCTGCTGGAGCGGCTGCGCGACCTCGTGATCATCGCGGCCGTCCCGGACGCGGTGGACAAGGGGCTCATCGACGCCCCGAGTGACGTGGTCGAGCGGATGCGGGCCCAGACGTCCGTCTTCGGCGCGGCCGAGCTGAGCCGTGCGGCGGACCTGGTCAACACCGGGCTGACGGAGATGCGCGGCGCCACGTCGCCGCGGCTCCAGCTGGAGCTGATCTGCGCCCGGGTGTTGCTGCCCGCGGCGTACGCCGACGAGCGCTCCGTGCAGGCCCGGCTCGACAAGCTGGAGCGGCGGGGCTTCGCCCCCGGCGCCCCCCAGGCTTCCCAGGCCCCTCAGGTGCCGGATTTCGCCTACCAGCCCGCGCGCGCCGACCACGCCCCCGGTAACCCAGGGGGCGCGGCCTCCGTCCGTGCGGCCGTGGGCGGTGGTGGTGGCGCAGGTGGACGTCCGGCTCCGGCCGCTCAGCAGGCGCCCGCCCCGGAACCGCACGAACCCGCTCCCGCTCCTGTTCCGGCTCCTTCGGACGGTGGCGCCCGGCAGCGGCCTGGCGCCTGGCCGACCACGGCCGCTCCGAGCGCTCCGCCGGCCGAGTCCGTCGCGCCCGCCGAGGCCGCCCGCCCCGGCGCCTGGCCGACGTCCGCCCCGTCCGCCCCGGCCACTCCGGCCGCCCCCGCCGCCAGGACCGCGCCGCCCGCCGGACCCGCCGGGCCCGGCGCCCCAGCCGCGTCCGGGTTCGCCGGGGACTCGACGCGCGTCCGGCAGATGTGGCCGGACATTCTGGAGGCGGTCAAGAACCGCCGCCGGCTGACGTGGATGCTCCTGCTGAACAACGCGCAGGTCGCGGGCTTCGACGGACAGACGCTGCAGCTCGGATTCGACAATCCGGGGGCGCGCAACAGCTTCGCCAACAGCGGCAGCGAGGACGTCCTCAAGCAGGCGATCGTCGACGCGCTCGGGGTGGAGTGGCGGATCGAGGCCATCGTGGACCCGTCCGGAGGCGGAACCCCGAGCGGGGGAGCGTCCGGCGGCCCTGGTGGCGGTTTCGGCGGAGGCAGTGGTGGAAGCGGGGGCGGTGGATCCCGTCCGGCCGCCCCACCCGCACCTTCCGTCTCGTACGACCCGGCCCCACCGGCGCAGCCCGCTCCGTCCGCGCCCCAGGGCGGGCCCGTCCAGCAGGCGGCTCCTCAGGCCGCGCCCCAGCCGGCCCCGGGCCGGCCCCAGGGCCCGCCGCCGTTGATGTCGGACGAGACGCCGCCGCCCCTGGAGGACGACATTCCGGAGGACGACGACGTGGATCTGGTCGAATCCCCGCTGTCCGGATACGAGCTGTTCGTGCGCGAAATGGGTGCGACAGTGATCGCGGAGATTCCGAACGACTGATGTCACGCGGTGTTCCGCGGCACGTCGTCCGATCCTCCGTACGGCGTAGGGCGCTGGGCCGTCCGAGCACGTAGGCTCGCCCTACCCCGCAACGTTGTCGTGAGGCAGGAGTGAACCCGTGATCCCCGGTGGTCAGCCCAATATGCAGCAGCTGCTCCAGCAGGCCCAGAAGATGCAGCAGGACCTTGCCGCGGCCCAGCAGGAGCTGGCCGAGGCCGAGGTCGAGGGTTCCGCGGGCGGCGGCCTCGTGAAGGCCACGGTGACCGGGGCCGGTGAGCTCCGGGGGCTGGTCATCGACCCCAAGGCAGTCGATCCTGAAGATACGGAGACGTTGGCCGATCTGGTCGTCGCCGCCGTGCACAATGCGAACGCGACCGCGCAGGAGCTCCAGCAGGAGAAGCTCGGTCCGCTCGCCCAGGGGCTGGGCGGCATGCCCGGCCTGCCGTTCTAGTTCCCAGCCGGTGTAAGTCGGCGTAAGCGACGACCCAAGGAAGGCGCCCCGTGTACGAAGGCGTGGTTCAGGACCTCATCGACGAACTGGGCAGGCTGCCCGGCGTGGGTCCCAAGAGCGCGCAGCGGATCGCCTTCCACATCCTGCAGGCGGATCCCGCCGATGTGCGGCGCCTCGCGCACGTACTGGCCGAGGTCAAGGCCAAGGTGCGGTTCTGCAACATCTGCGGGAACGTCGCGCAGGACGAGCAGTGCCGGGTCTGCCGTGACCCGCGCCGCGACCTCGCGGTGATCTGCGTGGTCGAGGAGCCCAAGGACGTCGTCGCGGTCGAGCGCACCCGTGAGTTCCGCGGCAGGTACCACGTGCTCGGCGGCGCGATCAGTCCCATCGAGGGCGTCGGTCCGGACGATCTACGGATCCGGGAACTGCTGGCGCGGCTCGCGGACGGCACCGTCACCGAGCTGATTCTGGCGACGGATCCCAACCTTGAAGGTGAAGCGACCGCTACGTACCTGGCCCGCATGGTGAAACCCATGGGGCTGAAGGTGACGCGACTGGCCAGTGGTCTGCCCGTGGGGGGAGACCTGGAGTACGCCGACGAGGTCACGCTGGGTCGTGCCTTCGAAGGGAGACGACTGCTCGATGTCTGACACCGCGGTAACCGCAAAGGATTCGAAGGGCGCGCCCGGCACTCCGCAGCGCGACCTCAGCGATCCGAACGTCCAGGAACCCGACGACTTCGCCGTCCAGATCTGCGATCAGATCGAGAGTTTCATCCTCTCGGTCCGCGAGGTCGCCAAGGGCGACGACCCGGACAGCGCGGTCCCGTACCTGCTGCTCGAGGTCTCCCAGCTGCTGCTGGCCGGCGGCCGACTCGGCGCGCACGAGGACATCGTTCCGGACGAGCGCTACGAGCCCGACATCGGCCCCGAGCCGGACGCGGACGAGCTGCGGCAGCACCTTGCGGCGCTGCTGGAGCCGATCGACGTGTACTCGGAGGTCTTCGACCCCTACGTGCCGCGCAGCACGCCTGTCGCCTGCCGTATTTCGGACGATATGGCCGACGTGGTGACCGATCTCACGCACGGACTCGCGCACTTCCGCGCGGGCCGGGTGAGCGAGGCGCTGTGGTGGTGGCAGTTCTCGTACCTGTCGAACTGGGGGCCGACGGCCAGCGCCTCGCTGCGCGCGCTGCAGTCCCTGGTCGCCCACGTCCGCCTGGACAGCCCGCTGGACGAGCTGGACGGCCTGGACACCGACGACTCGGCCGACGACGAGGAGCGCTTGGCCGAGGAGGCCGGCAAGGTCATGGCGGCCGAGCTGGGTACCCCGTGAGCGCCCGCGCCCAGCCCGCGACCGGCTGATTCGGCGATCCGGACGGCTGATTCGGCGGCCCGGGGCGGCTACGTCGCTGGTCTGGGACGGCTGAGTCGGCAACCCGGGGCGGCTATGTCGCTGGTCTGGGACGGCGCTGGGCCGGCGGTCCCGGACGTCTGAGTCGGCGGACCCGGATCCCGGACGTCCGAGTCGGCGGACCCCGACGGGCCAGGCCGCCGGGTCGTGGCCTGCCGAGCCGCCGGACCCTGACCGCCTGCTGCGCCGATCCCCTGGATCTCGATGATTTATCCCCGGCCGCGCATCCGCGCCTGATCTGGGGTTATTCCGTTCTGTCCTGGGCATGGGCCCACCGAGTGGGCCACCTGTCTCAATATCCGATACTGCGGAGGCCGCCCCGGCCCGCTCGTTAGACTGAGCCGACCGCAGTTCCAGACCTCCCGAGGAGCGCACGTGGGCCTTGTCGTGCAGAAGTACGGAGGCTCCTCCGTCGCCGATGCCGAAGGCATCAAGCGCGTCGCCCGGCGAATCGTCGACACCAAGAAGAACGGCCATCAGGTCGTCGTCGTGGTGTCCGCGATGGGCGATACGACGGACGAGCTGATCGATCTCGCCGAGCAGGTGTCACCGATTCCCGCCGGCCGGGAGTTCGACATGCTGCTGACCGCCGGTGAGCGGATCTCCATGGCGCTGCTGGCGATGGCGATCAAAAACCTCGGCCACGAGGCGCAGTCGTTCACCGGCAGCCAGGCCGGGGTGATCACCGACTCCGTCCACAACAAGGCGCGGATCATCGACGTGACGCCCGGCCGGATCCGGACCGCCCTCGACGAGGGCAACATCGCGATCGTGGCCGGCTTCCAGGGCGTGTCCCAGGACAAGAAGGACATCACCACCCTGGGCCGCGGCGGTTCCGACACCACTGCGGTGGCGCTGGCCGCCGCGCTCGCCGCCGAGGTGTGCGAGATCTACACGGACGTCGACGGGGTCTTCACCGCCGACCCGCGGGTCGTCAAGCGCGCCCGGAAGATGGACTGGATCTCCTTCGAGGACATGCTGGAACTGGCCAGCTCCGGTTCGAAGGTGCTGCTGCACCGCTGCGTCGAGTACGCCCGTCGTTACAACATCCCGATCCACGTCCGCTCGTCCTTCTCCGGTCTGCCGGGTACCTGGGTGAGCAACGAAGCACCGCAAGGAGGCAAGCCGATGGAGCAGGCGATCATCTCCGGGGTTGCGCACGACACGTCCGAGGCCAAGATCACGGTCGTCGGGGTGCCGGACAAGCCGGGCGAGGCGGCGACGATCTTCCGGGCCATCGCGGACGCCGAGGTCAACATCGACATGGTCGTCCAGAACGTGTCGGCCGCGGCCACCGGTCTCACCGACATCTCCTTCACCCTCCCCAAGACCGAGGGCCGCAAGGCGATGGACGCGCTCACCCGGTCGCAGGACCGCATCGGCTACGACTCGCTGCGCTACGACGACCAGATCGGCAAGATCTCGCTGGTCGGCGCGGGGATGAAGACCAACCCGGGCGTCACGGCGACCTTCTTCGAGGCGCTGTCGAACGCCGGGGTCAACATCGAACTGATCTCGACATCCGAGATCCGCATCTCGGTGGTCACCCGGGCCGACGACGTGAAGCCGGCCGTCCAGGCGGTGCACTCCGCGTTCGGGCTCGACACGGAAAGCGACGAAGCGGTCGTCTACGGCGGTACGGGACGATGAGCTACGGCCCGGCCACGGCCGCGGGCTCCGCGGCCGGCGGTCGGTCCAAGCCGACCCTCGCCGTCGTCGGTGCGACGGGCGCCGTCGGCACGGTGATGCTGGAGCTGCTCTCCACCCGGCAGGACGTGTGGGGTGAGATCCGGCTGATCGCCTCCGCGCGGTCGGCCGGTCGCCGCCTCGTGGTGCGCGGCGTGGAGACCGAGGTCGTCGTGCTGAACGAGGAGGCGTTCGAGGGCGTCGACGTCGCGATGTTCGACGTCCCGGACGAGGTGTCCGCCCAGTGGGCGCCGATCGCCGCCGCCAAGGGCGCGGTCGTCGTGGACAACTCCGGAGCCTTCCGGATGGATCCCGACGTCCCGCTGGTGGTGCCGGAGGTCAACGCGCGCGCGGTCCGGATGCGTCCGCGCGGCATCATCGCCAATCCCAACTGCACGACGCTGTCCATGATCGTGGCGATCGGCGCGCTGCACGCCGAGTTCGGGCTGAGCGAGCTGATCGTCTCCTCGTACCAGGCGGCTTCCGGTGCGGGTCAGTCCGGCGTGGACACCCTGCGCGACCAGCTGTCCAAGGTCGCCGGCACCCACCTGGGGACCCAGCCGGGCGACGTGCGGCGCACGGTCGGCGACTTCGGCCCCTTCCCGGCCCCGCTCGCGCTCAACGTGGTGCCGTGGGCGGGCTCGCTGCGCGAGGACGGCTGGTCCTCGGAGGAGCTCAAGGTCCGGGACGAGTCGCGGAAGATCCTCGACCTCCCGGAGCTGCGCGTCACCGCGACCTGCGTACGGGTGCCGGTCATCACGACGCACTCGCTGTCGGTGCACGCGCGGTTCGAGAACGAGGTGACCGTGGAGAAGGCGCACGAGATCCTGCGGGGCGCTCCCGGTGTCGTCGTGACCGACGATCCCGCCCAGGGCGAGTTCCCGACCCCCGCGGACGCGGTGGGCACCGACCCGACCTGGGTCGGCCGGGTACGCCGCTCGATGGACGACCCGAACGCGCTCGAACTCTTCGTGTGCGGCGACAACCTGCGCAAGGGTGCCGCATTGAACACCGCCCAGATCGCCGAAGTGGTGGCGGCCGAGTTCGTCGGTTCGCACACGTGACGGGCAGGCACGTATGACGCGCATGGTGCGCGGACACGTGTGACGTCCGAAATGCACATCATGTGATCAACTTTTGGTCTGGACCACTTGAAGTGGCCCCTCCACCAATGGACAATTCGCTCCCTGGCCGCTGCAACCGGCAGTAGACGGGGAGCGTCTTTGTGTCAGCACACTGCCCTAATGTGCTGCGTGCCGGGGGTTGTTGGGCAGGCGCGGTTCGTGCCTGGGCAAATGGGCGCATTGGGGAAGAGTTGGTACGCATGGGGATGTTCGGCGCCAGATCAAAGGCGAAGCCTTGCGCGTACAACCCTGACGGGGGGACGCGTGTCCAACAGTCGTGGCAGAGGCACTGGGTATCGAGACGGCACTTGGGCGGAGCGGAGCTCCGACACGTGTGCCGCGCTCCCGTACGCCCATCCGTACGGCCGGCCGGGCCCGTACTCCCGGCGGGATGCCCGTGATAGCGCCCTGGCCGATCGTGCGCGTGCCGTCCGAGCTGGGTGCTGAGGCCGCGATGCCCGTCGGCACCACGGTCGACCACCTCACCGAGACCTACCGCGCCCACTACCGGTCGCTGCTCGGCCTCGCCGCGCTGCTGCTGGACGACACGGCCTCCTGCGAGGACGTCGTCCAGGAGGCATTCATCCGCGTCCACTCCGCGCGCAGCCGCGTGCGTGACCCCGAGAAGACCCTCGCCTACCTGCGGCAGACGGTGGTCAACCTCTCCCGGTCGGCGCTCCGGCGGCGCATCCTGGGTCTCAAGCTCCTCTCCAAGCCCATGCCCGACATGGCGAGTGCGGAAGAGGGCGCCTACGAGATCCTGGAGCGCGACCAGCTCAAGACCGCCATGCGTTCCCTCCAGCGCCGTCAGCGCGAAGTCCTCGTGCTGCGCTACTTTGCCGACATGACCGAGGCACAGGTCGCCGAGACGCTCGGAATTTCCCTGGGCTCGGTGAAGGCGTACGGTTCCCGTGGCCTCGCGGCGCTTCGCATCGCGATGGAGGCGACCGTATGACCACCCCCTACGACTCACGTGGCATGGATCCAGAGAACCCTGAAATCCGCGAGAACCCTGAAATCCGCGAAGACCTGAACGAACCGAACGAACGGGCCGAACGGGCCGAACGAGCCGAACGGGCCGAACGGGCCGAACGGGCCGAATCGAACGCAGGGCGCGGCGACGGACCCGCCGGCGCCGGCCCTCTCAGGACGGGAGCCGGGTCCGGAGCGAGCTTCGACGAGCTCGCGCTGCGCCGGCTGATGCAGGACGCGGTCGCGGGACTCAAGCCCGCCCCCGACGCGCTCGACCACCTGCGGCACGCCGTTCCCGCCCGCCGTACGCGCCGCCGCCAGGCCATGGCCGGCGCCGCCGCCGCGTTCCTGCTGGCGTGTACCGCCGTCCCGGCCCTGCTGCATGCCGCCAACACGGCAGACCAGCAGGACACCACCGCCGCCGGCGTCGCCAACCCCAACGAGCCGCGGCAGGACACCGGCGGCGCGGGGGAGAGCAGCCAGGACGAGACGGGCGGCCCGGCCGACACCGGGACGAGCCAGGGCAGCGCCCCCACTCCGTCGGCGACCCCGTCGCCGTCCCGCACCCTCACGAACGTGCCCGGCGCCACCGTCGCCCCGAAGCCCAGCAGCTCGACCGGCCGCACCGCCCCGACCTGCCACCGCTCGCAGCTCGGCAGCGGCGCCGGCAAAACCGATGCCCCGGACTCCAAGGGCACCGTGTACGGCTGGTTCCGGGTCGCGAACGTCTCCGCGAAGGGCTGTCTGGTCAAGGGCGGCGGCGCCCTCACGGTGCTCGCGCAGGGCAGCGCCGACGCGTCGAAGATCCAGGTCCTGCAGCACACGACGGGCGATCCGGCCAGCGGACTGCCCGACGTGGCGGTCGAGCCGCTGGTCCTCCAGCCGGGCGACACGTACGAGGTGCGCTTCGCCTGGGTGCCGGACTCGGCGGGCCCCAACGGCTGCCCGGTGCCGCCCACCCCGACCACCGTCGGCGGAACCACCAGCGGCAGCGGCGCGAACAACGGCACCAGCGCCTCGGAGAACACTCCGGCGGCGGCCGACGAGCCGCCGACGCCCGCCCCGGCGAGCGTCGAGGTCAGCCACACCCCGGAGGCCGGGGCGCCGGCGGTGGCCGACACGACGATCCCGGACGCATGCGCGGGGACGATCTACAAGACGACGGCCCTCGCACCGCAGTGACGGTCCTCGCGCCGCAGTGACGGCCCTTGCGCCGCAGTAGGCGAGGCGGGGGGCGGGCCCGACGGCGGCCATCCGCCCCGCGCCCCCGGGCCCGGTGGCGTCCACCCGCCCCGTTCCCCGTACCGTTGGGGCGTGTACCGGTTTCTGCTGACCCCGCGCTGGGTGGGAGTCCACCTCTTCGTCGTGCTCGCCGTGCCGTTCTGCGTCTTCATGGGCAGCTGGCAGCTGAGCCGCTTCGAGGACCGGATGAACAGCCACCACGTCGCGGAGCAGGCGCCCAAGGCGGCCGCGTCCGCCGCCCCGGTCCCGCTCGCGACCGTCCTCCCGGACACCAGGGCGCAGGTCACCCAGGACACCACCGGCCGCACCGTCACCGTGACCGGCCGCTACGACACCGCTCACCAGCTCCTCGTCCCCGGCCGTGACCTGGGCGACCGCACCGGCTACTACGTGCTCACCCCGCTGCGTACGGCCGGTGGCGCGGCTCTGCCCGTCGTGCGCGGCTGGCTTCCCGGCGCCGCCTCGTCCGCGAGCCGCGCCGGCATCCCGGCGGCGCCCGCCGGCGACGTCACCGTCTCCGGCGCCCTGCAGGCGCCCGAGAACACCGGCACCCAGGGCGTCCAGTCCGCCGGCGGTCTGCCGCAGGGACAGCTCGGGATGATCAGTGCCGCGTCGCTCGTCAACGTACTGCCCTACGAGGTCTACAGCGGCTGGATCACGGTCGGCGACGCCACCGCCCCCCTCAAGGCGGTCCCGCCGGCGGCCACCGGCAACTCCGGGCTCGACCTCAAGGCCTTCCAGAACCTGGGCTACACCGGCGAGTGGTTCGTCTTCGCCGGCTTCGTCGTCTTCATGTGGTTCCGGCTGGTCCGCCGCGAGGCGGAGCTGCGCGAGGACACCGCGCTGGGCCTCGTCCCGGAGCAGACGGAGGCCAAGGCAGCGCCGGGCAAGCTGGAAGAAGCCCTGCCGGGCGACTGAGGCCTCACCCGATCCGGACCTGGATCACAGCGCGTGCTTCATGGCGAAGGCCAGCTCCAGCCGGACCTGCTTGATCCGCTCCTCGACGACGAGCGAGCCATGCCCCGCGTCGTACCGGTACACCTCGTGGACCTTCCCCAGCGCCACCAGCCGCTCGACGTAGTTGTCGATCTGCCGGATCGGGCAGCGCGGGTCGTTCATGCCCGCCGAGATGTACACGGGCGCGGTCACCCGCTCGACGTACGTGATCGGCGACGAGGCCTCGTAGCGCGCGGGAACGTCGGTGGGCGAGCCGCCGAAGAGCGTGCGGTCCAGCGACTTCAGCGCCTCCATCTCGTCGTTGTACGAGGTGACGTAGTCGGCGACGGGAACGGCCGCGAGCCCCGCCGTCCAGGCGGTGGGCTGCGTTCCGAGCCCCAGCAGCGTCAGGTAGCCGCCCCACGAGCCGCCGGAGAGCACCAGCTTCGCCGGGTCGGCCAGCCCCGAGCCGACGGCCCACTCGCGGACCGCCGCCACGTCCTCCAGCTCGATCAGCCCGACGCGGTGCTTGAGCGCGTCCGTCCACTCCCGCCCGTAGCCGGTGGAGCCGCGGTAGTTGAGCCGGACGACGGCGAAGCCGTGGTCCACCCAGGCCGCGGGCCCGGCCGCGAAGGCGTCGGAGTCGTGCCAGGCGGGGCCGCCGTGGACCTCGAAGACCGTCGGGAACGGCCCGTCGCCCTCGGGCTTCTGGACGAGGGCGTGCACCGGCCCGCCGGGGCCGTCCACCCACACGTCCTCGACCGGCACCGAAGCCGGAGCCTTGAGGCCCGGCGCCTCCAGCACGATCCCGCCCGCCGTCGACCGCACGACCGACGGCTGCTCCGCCGACGACCACAGGTACTCCACCGTCCCGTCGGGGCGGGCCGTCGCGTTGCCCACCGTCCCCCGCGGGGTCTCCAGCCGAGCGAGCTCGCCGGACGCCAGGTCAAAGCGGAACATCTCACTCCGGGCCTGGTACGAGTGCACGACCAGCAGCGCGGAACCGTCCGGATACCACTCGGCGGAGACATCGCCGGGCAGGTCGATCGCCAGCGCGGTCTCCTCGCCGGTCAGCACGTCCCACACCATCGGCAGCCAGCGCCCGGCGCGCTGGTGCCCGACGAGCAGCCGGGTGTCCCCGGCCACCGGCGCGAAGCCCAGGCAGTCCAGTCCGAGCTCCTCCGTGCCGCCACGGGAGTCGTCCAGCTCGGCGACGGTCGAGCCGTCGAGCCGAACCACGCGCAGCGCGCCGTGCATCGCGTCGCCGTGCTCGGTGTGCTCGATGACGAGCAGCGTGCCGTCCTCCGACAGGTCGCCGACCCCGGCCGACTCCGCGTGCCGGTATATCTCCACGGGTGCGGCGCCGGGCCGCACGACGTGCACGGACGTGCCCTCGTCGTCCGTCGACCGGCCGATCACGACGGTCCCGTCCGCGCCGAGCGCCAGGCCGGCGGGGTACGAGGGTTCGAGGCCGGGCGTGGCCGGCTCGTCCTCGCCGCCGCCGAACGGCTGGCGCATCCACACCCCGAACTCGTCCCCATCGGTGTCGGAGAACCACCACACCCACTCGCCGTCGCGGGACAGCGTGCCCTCCGTCGTCCCGTTCGGCCGGTCCGTCGCCTGGCGGCGTTCGCCGGTGGTCCGGTCCCAGGCGTACAACTCGTACGTGCCGGTCGCGTTCGATACGAAGAGGCAGCGCTGCGGCGCGTCCTCCGCCCACTCCGGAAGCCCCACGCGAGGCGCCCGGAACCGCTTTTCCCATTCCGGCATGGCAGCCGTGACTTCACTCATGGCTCCATCAAACCCGATGGCCGGTCGCCTTCACCCCGACTAGGGTCACTCCTCATGGACACGAGGGCCCCGGCGGGCTGACGAGTGACGCAACGTGCCAGGTGGGACGAGAGCGCGCCGTTCGGCGCCGCGAGCGAACACGACGACCTGGAGGATTTCCGGGCCGGCGAGGACATGGTCCGTCCCTTCGAAGCGGCGGAGATGGGCTCCGTCACCGGGAAGTCGCTGCTGCACCTGCAGTGCCGCCTCGGCCACGAAGCCCTGGCGTGGGCACGTCGCGGCGCCTCCCGGGTCGTCGGACTGGACTCCTCCGAGTCCGCCGTCGAAGCCGCCCGCGACCTGGCCGCCGACCTCGGCCTACCGCCCGACCGCGCCTCCTTCGTCGCCGCCGACGTGTACGACGCGGCCGGGGCCGTCCCCGACTCCGCCTACGACATCGTGTACACCGGCCCCGGCGCCCTCTGCCGGCTCCCGGACCTCGTGCGCTGGGCCGAGACGGCCGCGTCCCTCGTCGCGCCCAGCGGCTTCCTGTACCTCGCCGACTTCCACCCCCTGGCGAGCTCCCTCATCGCCGACGACTTCAGCGGCGACGGGAGCTACCCGGACTTCGAAGGCTGGGGGAGGCAGCACACGCTCGGCGACGTCGTCACCGCCGTCGCCGCCACCGGCCTGCGACTGGACTTCCTGCATGAGCACGACGGGACGCACGCGAGCGTGCCGCTGATGTACTCGCTGCGGGCGTCGCACGCGGCCGGAAGCTGATCAGAAGGAGCGTGCGGGAGCGTCGCCGGCAGCGGGGATCCGGAGAATGGCCGTCCCGCCGTCCAGGTCGACCCGGGAGCGGGGCGGCGCCCCGTCACCCTCTTCGTCCCTCAGCACCAGTGACGTCCTGCGCTGCTTGAGCTCTTCCTGCTTGCCCGCCGACAACGTCGCGTGCAGCAGCTCGAACCCCGTCGACGCCACCTGCCCCTGCCGCCCGTCCCCCCGCCACGGCAGCACCCCGGCCCGTCCGGCCCGCAGCATCACCTGGTCGACGAACGCGGCGACCGTCAGCAGGACCACCAGGCCCGGCAGCGTCATGAAGAAGAGCATGGCCATGCCCCGAGCATCCCCCACCGCGCCCCGGAGGGCGAGAGGCGGGAGCCGGTCAGGCGCGATCCGCGGTGAGGGCGTACGACGGCAGCGGTTCGTTGCCCTTGTCCTTGGCCAGGGAGCCGAGTACGTCGAGCTGGCTGACGAGGAACTCCCGCGCCGGCGGAGCCAGATCCGCGAACCGCTGGTCGGAGCCGGCCATCCGCCGTGCGGCGTCCACCTCCCAGTCGGCGTCCTGCAGACCCGCCGTGTCCACCTCCAGCTCCGAGGCCACCCGCCATCCGGCCTCCGCGAGGATCCGCAGCAGCGCCTCGTGCGAGAACGGCGTGCGGACGTTCCCTTCGCCGCGCGCCCCGACCGCCTCGACATGGCCCTGCACCAGGACGGCGAGCAGATGCGGCAGCTGCCCCACCCCGCGGGGCCGCAGATCCCACTCCGAGAAACACAGCCGCCGCGCCCACGGCCGGACGCGCGTCAGCGTCGCGCGCAGCTGGTCGAGGGAGGCGAAGTACCAGGAGCAGTGCGACAGCACGACGTAGTCGAACGTGTCATCGGGAAACGAGACCGCCTCGTCGAGGACATCGACGCCGAACCGGATGTCGATCCGCGCCCCGAGCGGTCCGTCGGCCAGAAACGCCGCCGACTCCCCCAGCGTGACCGGACTCCCGTACGAGGGCTCCGCGATGTCCACCCCGACCACCCGGCCGTCAGGCCCGACCGCGTCCGCGAGCACGGCGGTCATATCCCCCTGCCCGCAACCGACTTCGAGCACCGAGGCCCCGGCCGGAATCCCCCACCCGTCGACCAGCCCCACCCGGAACCGCGTCTGATCCCGCTGCACCTGAGGGTGCCCCACGGAGGCCGCCATAGCCCCCACAATTGCCTCAACCCGACCCATAAACCATCTCCCTGCTCAGCCCTGCCGCCCCCGCCGCACCGACGGTAGGTGAGGGATCACCAAAGGGCGCGCGGTTTTCCGGGTGGGGCGGCTGCGCGGGAGGTCAGAGCCGGCGGGCGTACGTGACGAAGGCGGCCCACGCGCCGGGGGAGAAGGGGAGCTGCGGACCCTCCTTGTCCTGGGAGTCCCGGCGGTGGACGGTGTCGGGGGAGCGCGCCACCTCGATGCAGTTGTCGCCCTCCGAGCCGCTGTGGCTCGACTTGCGCCACGTGAGGGCGACCTCGATGCAGTCGCCATCACCGCCCCTGCTGTAGCTGGATTTGTGCCAGACCAATTCGGGGGTGCTCATAGCGCTCGTCGCAGTCGCAACATCAGGCTCCTGGAGCCGTCAGGGGTGAGAGCCTGCGCGCCGATTCCGGGCGTGGCCTGCATCTGGTGGAGGCGCTGGTGGACCGCTGGTAGGTGGTGGCCAGGGACGCCGTCGGCACGACCCTACGTGTCGAACTCGACCTGCCCCGGGACGCGGTGGGCCACGCCCCGGTCGGCCACGCGACCTTTTCCTGAAAGGAACGGAGGAACCACCCACCAAACCAAACCCGAACCGGCCCGCAGCAGGCCGTCACTCGTGTGGGTAACGGAGTGTTACGAGAAGGGGTGGGGCCGGTAGGGTCGGCCGCGACAACCGCAAACAGAGATACGGCCCCCGGCAGGACGGCAATCCTGGTCGAGGGCCTGACCACCTAGGAAGAAGTAGCTTCCCGATGGCTGACCGCCAGTCTAACGCGGCCCTGCCCGCGTACCAGATCCCCAGCGACGCGCCGCCGTCCGGCGTCCTGCACGTCCGGCACCGGCACACCGACCGGCCCCTGCGGCCATACGGTGCTGGGTACCTCTGCCGCCTGTCCTCGATCCCTTGCGCAGGTCAGGGCGTCGACGGCAGACCGTCGGTTGCGCCCACCTCAGGCGGCGTGACGTCATGTCGCATGCTCTGTTGGCCTGGGATGGACGACGAAGGGACGACGGCGGTTTTGCGAGGGCCGAACATCAGGTTCGACGGCTGCTGTGTCCGTCGGTCGGAGACCACGATCCCGCCGCGCCACTTCCCGCCGGGGTCCTGGTAGCGGAATTGCAGCTTCTTCAGCCGCTCTCCAAACTGCTCCTGCAGCGGCCGATAAGCGTCGTCGCAGTGCACGTTCCACGTCACGTCGCTCAGGTAGGCGTGGCACGCGATCGGGAACAGCAGCGAGGACACCACGAGGTCAGCGAGCTGAAGAAGAGTGTGCGTATCGCTGTGACCGAAGACCGGAGACTCGATGATCCCGCGCAGGCTGTCCCCGCCCGCACGGTACTTGCGGGTGGTCACGCAGTGCACGTTGGGGGCGTTCTTCACCTTCGTACGGCTGTCGAGAACCATCATGCCGCGCGAGTGCTCGTGGGCGAGTTGCGCCTGGAAGGTCTCGTTCAGCGCGGCGACCGAGGCCGGGTAGACCCCGGACTCGTCGAACGCCAGCCCCTCCTCCTTGATCCACACACGAGCGAGGAGGCGGGTCTCGTGAGCTTCCAGTATGTCGAGGAGTGATGCGATCAGCTCCATGGCCGCACGCCGCCAGCTGTGGTTGCCGGCGCGCAGGTTCTTGCGCACGTCCGAGCCCTTGATCTCGTGCTGAATCACGTCGGAGAGCTGGTCCGCGTTCCGTAGCTGCGGCCGGTAGTGCTTCTTGACGTCGAGAAAGGCCCAGGTGAGGGACTTGACGTGGTTCCTGGGTACGGTGAATCCGCCGACGACGAGGACCGGAGGGGCGTCAGGCCGCGCGGGATCTAGTGTCTGCCCGTTGCCTGCTTCGTCGATGTAGCACAGATGCACCGAACCTCCCGTAAACACGTCTGTGGCCGCCCCCGAAGGGACGGCCACAGGGTCTGCGCAGCCATATGCGCGATGTTTTGCTTGCTGAGTCTGATCCTGCCAAGGCGGCTACGGGCGGTCAAGACGGGAGTCACGCTCGGTTGACCGGTGAGTCGGGTTTCGGCCGGCCGCGGTGGACGAAGCCGAGAACGCCATCCATATGCACGGCGGCCTGGGTGTGCCTGGCCGGTTCGCGGAAGATCTTGAACTGTGCCTGTGGCTCGACCGGCCCCAGGGCTCGTGCGGGCGGAAATGACGGACACCCGGGACGGCGGCATGCCGCCGAAGGCACCCTCGTCGCCGCCCGAGCTGGAGCGGAGTCCGGCCGCGCGGCCTGTGCCTGGTCTCAGTCCCGGCGAGCCCGCTGGCGGTGGTGCCGTGTATGGACGGAGGTTCAGGCAAGTTGGTGCGCGCGGAGGTCGACGTACGAACGGTCGGGTGGGGCTGTCACGGAAACCTCAAGCGGGTCCGTCCTGAGACTCGGGCGTCGTAGGATCCGCCATGTGATTACGGGCGAACTGAAGAGCAAGGTGGGGCGCGTCTGGGATGCGTTCTGGTCGGGCGGCATCGCCAACCCGATGGAGGTGATGGAGCAGATCACGTACCTGCTCTTCGTCAAGCGGCTGGATGAGATCCAGACCCGCAAGGACCGCAAGGCAACGGCAACGGGCAAGCCCGACCCGAATCCCTTCTTCTCGAACGACCAGCAGGATCTGCGCTGGCAGAACTTCAAGGTCAAGGACCCCGAGATCCTGTACGGGCTCGTCGCTGACGGAGTCTTCCCGTACCTGCGCCGCATGGGCGGGGACGACTCGACGTACTCCCATCACATGAAGGGTGCTCGGTTCACGATTCCGGGGCCCAATCTGCTGGCGAAGGTCGTCGACCTGCTCGACGACATCTCCATGGACACCAGCGACACCAAGGGCGACATCTACGAGTACATGCTCGCGAAGATCGCCACGTCCGGTCAGAACGGCCAGTTCCGCACGCCGCGCCACATCATCGACCTGATGGTCGAGATGACCCAGCCGGGGCCGCGCGACGAGATCTGCGATCCGGCGTGCGGCACGGCTGGCTTCCTGGTGCAGGCGGCGTCGTACGTGCGGCGGGTGCATCGCGACGCGCTGCTGGGGGTGGAGCAGCGCAAGCACTTCAACGAGTCGATGTTCCACGGCTTCGACTTCGACAACACGATGCTGCGCATCGGATCGATGAACATGCTGCTGCACGGCGTGGCGAACCCGGACATCCGGCACCGCGACTCACTCGCGGAGAGCGCGGCCGGCGAGGCTGAGCGCTACTCCCTGATCCTCGCGAACCCGCCTTTCGCGGGGAGTCTGGACTACGAGTCCACGGCGGTGGATCTTCAGCGCATCGTCAAGACGAGTAAGACGGAACTGCTGTTCCTGGCTTTGTTCTTGCGGCTGTTGAAGCCCGGTGGCCGGGCTGCAGTCATCGTCCCGGACGGGGTGCTCTTCGGCTCGACGAAGGCACACAGGGAGCTGCGTCGGATCCTGGTGGAGGACCAGCAGCTCCAGGCAGTGGTCAAGCTCCCGAGCGGGGTCTTCAAGCCGTACGCCGGTGTCTCGACGGCGATCCTGTTCTTCACGAAGACGGACTCGGGTGGCACGGACCACGTCTGGTTCTACGACGTGCAGGCGGACGGCCTGAGTTTGGACGACAAGCGCAACCCGCTGCTTCCGGAGGAGCGCTTGGGCGTCCGCCCGCAAGGCGATCCGCTGACGGCGGATGAGCTGCTGAAGAACAACCTCCCGGACGTTTTCGCCCGCTGGCAGGAACGGGACGGCACGGAGAGGGACCGGGCACGGACCGAGCAGAGCTTCCGCGTACCCAAGGCGGACATCGCGGCCCAGGGCTACGACCTCTCCCTGAATCGCTACAAGGAGATTCTCCATCGGGAGATCGTGACGCGGACTCCGGCGGAGGTTTTGGCGGACTTGGAGCAATTGAACGAGGAGATCGCCAAGGGCACGGAGGAGCTTAAGGGGATGCTGGCAAAATGACGTGGCCCGAGGTTCCTTTCCTGCAGGCTTTGCGGGATGTTTCCGGCGGCAACGCCAAGGTTCCTAAATCGGACTTCCGCAACTCTGGTGCGCTGCCCGTTGTGGATCAGGGGCGGAGGAACATTGCGGGATATGTGTCGGATCCGGATCTGGCACAATGCAATGAGTTGCCAGTCATCGTGTTCGGTGACCACACGCGGTGCTTCAAGTACATCGATTTCCCTTTCGCGGTGGGCGCTGACGGCGTGAAGATCCTCGCCGTGGAAGATGGATTCGATCCGAAATACGTATTCTGGTTCTTGACGTCGCTCGACATTCCCAGTGCTGGATATTCTAGACATTACAAGTTTCTTCAAGGGATTTTCGGTAGCCAAGCCACCGCTGGCGGAACAAAAGCGTATCGCCCTCGCCCTTGACCGGGTGGACGCGGTCCGCGCCAAGCGCCGCGAGGCCATCGCCCTCCTCGACGACCTCGCCCAGTCCATCTTCCTTGACATGTTCGGTGACCCGGTCGTCAATGCGAAAGACTGGCCAGTGCGGAAGCTCGAGAAAATGGGCACCCTCGATCGAGGCGTCTCCAAACATCGTCCCCGGAATGATCCGGCGTTGTTGGGGGGAGAATTTCCTCTGATTCAAACGGGAGACGTTGCTGGTTCCGGTGGATATATCACCAGGTTTACTTCCACTTATTCTGATCTCGGCCTGAATCAGAGCAGGCTCTGGCCTGCAGGGACCTTGTGTATCACCATTGCGGCAAACATCGCCAAGACGGGGATTCTGACCTTCGATGCTTGCTTCCCTGACAGTGTCGTCGGATTCACCGCAAGTCCGGCGAGAGTTGAGTATATTCGAGCCTGGCTGTCGTTCCTTCAGGAGGCGCTGGAGGCTTCCGCTCCCGAGTCTGCGCAGAAAAATATCAATCTTGCCGTCCTTCGCAATCTGGAGATTCCCTACCCTGGCGAGGATCTGATCCGAGTCTTTTCGGAACGTGTAAAGGTCATTGAAGTCTCCAAAGATGCCCACCGCACCCACCTCGCGACCCTCGACGAACTCTTCACCTCTCTCCAGCACCGTGCCTTCTCCGGCACCCTCTGGGATCATGAAGCCACCGGCGGAGCTGCGTAAGCTGCTTCCGCCATACCCGGTGCGCAGCACCACCAGCACCACCAGCACCACACGCCACCTCGACGGCCGGGCAGGGGAGCCCAGCCCAGGGGTGGTTCTGCCGTAGGGGACGGACAATGCGCCGGCCTCGTGCGGGCCCGGGACGCCCGGGTCCGCACGACAGGGCCGCGCAACAGGGGAGGGACACCGGCATGGGTAACGAGCAGAACAGCGACGACCAGGGGCAGGCCCAGCAGGACAAGCAAGCCCGCGACCGCGCCGCCGCCGACAGCGTCGCTCGCGCCGCGAGCGGCAACTTCGCCTTCCTCCGCGCCGAATGGCCCGCCCTCTACGATGAAGCGACCCGCGCCGAGCGGCTGATCCACCACGACCCCCGAACCGCCTGCTTCTACGCCCGCCGTGCCATCGAGATCGCGGCCCGTTGGATGTACGACAAGGACAGCAGCCTCAGCGCGCCGTACAAGAATGACCTCGCGGCGATGCTCCACGAGCCGACTTTCCGGCATCTTGTCGGGCCGACGGTCAACGCCAAGATGGACCTCATCCGCCGGCACGGGAACAACGCAGTACACAAGGCCGCCCCGGTCTCGGGGGCCGTCGCCGAGGCCAGCGTCAAGGAGTTGTTCCACTCCCTTTACTGGTTCGCCCGGACCTACACTCGCCAGCCTGCCGCGCTGCCGCCCGCCGGTCTGGAGTTCGACACCAGCGCCGTGCCGCGCCCCCTCTCGCCGCAGGCCCGCATGTTGAAGCAGGCTGAGCTCAAGGCTAAGGAAGAAGAGGACGCCGCACGCTTCAAGGAACAGGCCGAGCAGCTCGCGGCCGAGCGCGCCCAGAACGCGGACCTTGCCCGGCAGCTCGAAGAGCTCAAGGCGCAGATCGCAGCTGCGAAGGCCGCCAACCAGTCCGTGCAGGACACCCACGACTACGACGAGCAGGCGACCCGCGACGCGTTCATCGACCTGCTCCTCAAGGAAGCAGGCTGGGACGTCCTCACCCGCGGCAAGGACACCGAGTACCCGATCGCCTCCGGCATGCCCACCAAGACGGGCAAGGGCTACGTCGACTACGTGCTCTGGGGCGACGACGGCAAAGCCCTTGCCGTCGTCGAGGCCAAGCGGACCCGGCGCGACGCCCGTGACGGGCAGCAGCAGGCGAAGCTGTACGCGGACGCGCTCGAAAAGCAGTTCAACCGCCGTCCGGTGATCTTCTACACCAATGGATACGAGACCTACCTCTGGGATGACGGCCTCGGCTACCCGCCCCGCCAGGTGCAGGGTTTCCTCACTAAGGACGAGCTGCACTGGCACATCCGGCAGCGCGCCGGCCGTCTCTCCCTTACGGCCACACCGGTGAACGAGAAGATCGCGGGGCGCCCGTACCAGCTCCGCGCGATCAAGCGGGTGGGCGAGACCTTCGAGCGTGACCGGGGGCGGCAGGCGCTGCTCGTCATGGCGACCGGCACCGGCAAGACCCGTACCACCGTCGCCCTCGTGGACCAGTTGATGAAGGCGGGATGGGCGCAGCGGGTGTTGTTTCTCGCCGACCGGCAGGCTCTGGTCACCCAGGCGATGAAGGCGTTCAAGGAGAACCTGCCGAACACACCAGCGGCCAGCCTCCTCGACGACAAGGCCGCCTCAGCCCGCGTCTACCTCTCCACGTACCAGACGATGATGAAGCAGATCGACGTCACCGACAGTACGGGCCGCCGCCGCTTCGGACCGGGGCACTTCGACCTGATCGTCATCGACGAGGCACACCGCTCCGTCTATGCGAAGTACGGCGAGCTGTTCCGCTACTTCGACTCGCTGCTGCTCGGCCTGACGGCCACGCCCAAGGACGAGATCGACCACAACACGTACAAGCTGTTCGCCATGGAGGACGGGGTCCCGACTGACTCCTACGGCCTTCAGGAAGCCGCCGCCGAAAGCTACCTCGTCCTTCCCAAAGCGGTGAAGGTGCCGCTGAAGTTCATGGAACACGGCATTCGCTACGCCGACCTCTCGGAGGAGGAGAAGGCCGAGTGGGACGCCAAGGAATGGACCGAGGACGGTGACATCCCGGACGCGGTGGGCCGCCATGATATGAACAAGTACCTCTTCAACGAGGACACCGTGGACAAGATGCTGCAGACGCTGATGACGCGGGGTCACCGCGTCAAGGGTGGCGACCGGCTCGGCAAGACGATCATCTTCGCGAAGAACAACGACCACGCCCGGTACATCGAAGAGCGCTACAACTTCAACTATCCGCAGGGCGCCGGCCACTCCGCGAGGGTGATCACGTACAAGGAGACGTACGCCCAGTCCCTCATCGACGACTTCTCCGACCCGAAGAACCCGCCGAACGCTCCCGACATCGCCATCTCCGTTGACATGCTCGACACCGGCATCGACGTGCCCGAGGTGGTGAACCTGGTTTTCGCCAAGCCGGTCTTCTCCAAGACCAAGTTCTGGCAGATGATCGGCCGCGGCACCCGCCTGCGCCCGGCCCTCTACGGCCCCGACCCCGACAACCCCGAGCACAACAAGCAGAACTTCTACGTCTTCGACTTCTGCGGCAACATCGACTTCTTCAACAGCCAACTCGACCGGTCGGAGGGGCGCAGGGCCGTTACCCTCGCCGAGAGGCTCCTGCAGCGCCAACTCGACCTGGTTCGGGTCCTGGACAAGCGGCAGCAGCCCGATCCGGCACGCGACGGCGGTCCCGCCGCGATCGGTACCGAGGCTGAGATCCGCTGGTCACTGGCGCACCGGCTGCACCGGACTGTCGCCGGTATGAACCTGGACAACTTCCTGGTGCGCCCGCACCGCCGGGAGATCGAGGTCTTCGGCGAGTTCGGCAGTTGGCACCGGGTGGACGACACGGCGGACACCGCGATCCGTGACCACTTGCTCGGTCTCCCCAGCGAGTTCCGTCCCGACGACGAGGAGATGGGCGAAGAGGCCAAGCGGTTCGACCTGATGGCGTACGGTCTCCAGCTCGCCGCGCTGGAAGGAGGAAAGGAGTTCGCCAAGCTGCGCACGAAGATCCAGGACATCGCCTCCAACCTGCTTACCAAGACCAACATCTGGGTGGTCGGCGAGCAGGCCGAACTTCTGGAAGCGGTGGCGGGCGAGGAGTGGTGGAACGATGTGACGCTCCCGATGCTGGAGGACATGCGCCGCCGTATGCGCCGGCTCGTCCGGCTCACCGACCCCAAGATCAAGCGCAACGTCGTCTACACCGACTTCATCGACCAGTTCGGGGACATAAGCGAGGCGGAGATCCAGGGGATGCCTCAGGGCACGGACGAGCAGCGCTTCAAGCAGAAGGCGCGAGCCTATCTTCTTCGCCACGAGGACCAGCCGGTGGTGCGCAAACTGCGGCGCAACGAGCAGATCACCGAATTCGATCTTGAAAGTCTGGAAGAGATCTTCCTCGCAGAGGCTGTCGCCTCGCCCGAAGACTTGGACGACGTGCGCTCCTCCGGAGGCCTCGGTCTGTTCGTGCGCGGGCTGTGCGGGCTGGACCGGCAGGCCGCGCAGAAGGCATTCGAGGCCTTCTGCCCGGACAAGCAGCGCAGCTCCCGCCAGCTTGACTTCCTGACACTGATCATCGACACGGTTGTCAGGCGCGGAATCCTCAGCCTGGGGGACCTCTACGAGGACTCGTTCGCCGACCTCGCCCCCGGCGGTCCGGGCGACCTGTTCACCGATGACGAACTCGAACGCCTCGAGGTCATCTTCAAGGAACTGGAGCAGACGGCCAAGCCCATTACCCTCGCGGCATAGGTTCGGCGCCGCGGCGATCAAGGACGGCGCCTGAACGTCGATACGGGCCCACCCTGCTGCTGCGGCTGTAGGAACTGAGACGAGCAGCGCCGGCTGCCCCTGCGGTGTGGGCTCGGCAAGTTGTTCCCAGTGGCCCGTTCGCCCTTGGCCCGTTCCTCTACAGCGCTACGAGCGGCCTTGCCAGTTGCAAGCCGGGTCGCTATCAGTCTTCGAGTCGCCCTGAACATCCTCTGCGGGTACGGCAGATGGTGTTGACTTCCTGTCAGGTGGGCTGATCACGCAGGATGAGCGGGAGGCGGCAGTGGAGCAAGTAGAAGGCGGAGAGGGCGTCTTCCCGAAACCTTCCAATGTCAGGAACGAGCTCTCCGGGCAGGTGGCCGGCCCGGCCATCCAAGCCGGGGCGATCCATGGCGACGTGAACATCACAATGACGGGCTCATCGTCGGTAGCCGAGCCCACCGACGATGCCCTCGCCGAGGAACTGCGCAGGTCGTCACAGGCTTGGCGAGCCCGGCTCTCCAGTGTTGACCTGGTCAACCTGCCACGAATGGCGATGCTCGCGCAGAGTAATGCGGTGGCGGCTGCGGCAAGGAGAGCCGGACTCGATGGCACCAGGCCGTTTGGCGGACAGGGGCTAGCGCCGGGGGAGTTCGTTCGGATCGTTCGCCCTCTGTTCGAAACATGGGATGCGGAGGCGGTTACGCTCGGTGAGAGCACGGTGGAGAAGGTGCATCGTGGCCTTCTGGTCTCCTTCGAGAGCGCTATGCGCTGCAGCAATCCGCCCGAGGTTCCGCTGAAGGAACCGACCGGAGTCCTGACAAAGGATCCCCACCTGGCCTTCACTCTCGGGGCAAGGAGGGTGGTCATCACCTTCGACCCGCGTTGGCTGACGACATCGACGGCGACCACAACGCTCCATGACGCTGCCGAGCATCCATTGATCTTCTCGGGTATCGGAACTGTAGCGTCGGTGTCGGATGGAGGTCAGATCCGAATCTCCGCGCTTGTGCTCGGGCAGCCGGAGACCCTGGTGCAGGCTCAGTTTGAGTATATGAGGAACTCTCTTTTGCCGGCCCCACCCGGTTTGACAGGGGCGGACTTTCAAAACGAGCTGTCGAGTTCGGAGCTAACGCAGCTTCAGGGGAACCAATTGCGAGAAAGGGGAGGAGTTGTGAATCGTATGAGAATTGCCCTGCTGTTTAATGAGGACGCGGTGCTGCCCGGGCAGATCGACCGAGATGTGCTGACCCAGGTCTCGCGGGTTGTCCCCGAATATCGGCGTGATCTGGGCGTGGCCGTCGCAAGTCTACTCTTCAACGGTGACGGTGTTACGCGTGCTGACCTCGCCGCCTATTTCCTTGCCCGGGAACCCGCGCTCTGGAAGTCCCTCACAGTGCCTGGACTTACTACTCTTATCGGGTCCTACAACCTCGCCGTCTGTACCGTTTCTGGGCTCAACGAGGAGCAGGCGGCGGACCTGCACGAGGCGATGCATGAAGAAGTTTCCAGTTATCTCGGATGCGTCGAGGTAGATAGGAACTTGCCCTTGCATGAGCGGCTTCTCCCAGCCCACGATGATTACCATGTCGCGGGTTCCGAATTGCGGCTGGTCTATAGTGCGGCAAGGCGTGTTCTCGACGAGGCCAATGGCGAAGACCTCGAAGCACCGTTGAATGAATGGCGTCAGGGAGGGTTGTTTCGCAGCGTGGAGTGGGAAGAAGATTTGGAACAATCTGCGGCCGAGGAAAAGGAGGCATCGATGCTTATCGAGGCTTGGCTGAATGCGCAGTCTGAAAAATTTCCCTCGGAGTGATCGATCATTCCCTTTCGGTGGATGCCGCAGTGCGCGTCGTGTTGAAGGTGATGCTTGAGAAATCCCGCCCTTGAAGTACCGGCCCATTCTGGGTGCCACCGCTGATGCTGTTGTGCACGGCGCCGCCCGAGAAGGAGGCCTGTGCCTGCTGCCACCACTCATCGAGCAGCACGCGGAACTCTCCATCCAGAGCTGCTCGTACCCCGAGAGCGGTGGCCAGCACTTGCGCGCGCATCGGGTCGGCAGGCACTCCCTCCAGCGCAGCGACTTCCAGTTCGCCGGAGCTGACCGGGGGCGTTCCGTCGTCCTGCGTTCCCTGTGCCGCGGCTCGCCCGAACGGGCGCCGCACCAGCGCGGTGAGTCCTTGCCACGCCTGACGTCCGCCTTCGCCGCCGAGTCCGCCGGCCAGCGCGGTGAGGGCCGCTGCGGTGATCGGGTCCATGTGGGGCTCCCTCATTCGGTGTCGGATCCCACCCTAGATTGCCTCGCCGCCTCCCCAAGCGGTTCCGGCATAGACGCCGACTCACGTTTCTGACTTCGACCAGCGCCTGGCGCTGCCATCGCGTCGTCGTTGCCCTCATCACGCGGGATCGGCCTTTTCGGTTCGACGTGATCGGGCCAAGATCGCTAGCTGGGCGGTTGGCGTTGCTGCTGGTCAGCGGGTTGGGGTGGATGAGTCTGAGGTGGCGTCCCATGGATTCGGGGAGCGGATCGGCTCCTGTGGCTCCCAGCCCGGGGTCTCACGCAGTAGGCGTATCGCCACCACCTCACCCCCATCCGCTTCCGTTGGGCTTGTTGCGCCGCGTCGGATCAGGATCGGAGGTCGGCGGTGCCGTCAGCCATCCTGGCGTCCTTTTTTCACCAGCCGGCCTCATAGCTCAAACAGTCCGTCTCCCGTGTCCGATGCCGCCCTCAATGGCTTGGCCGCCTCCGGGGGGACGGGAAGGATCCCCGCCGTGGTCAGGTCCGCCACTGTGATCAGCGGGCTCGCGCACACGTCCTCGAGGAGCGCGGCCTGTGCAGGTTCCTCGCGTATGAGCAGGCCCAGGACGTTGAGCAGTTCGAGTAGTTCAGTGGTCCAGACGGGGAGCCAGCGCTGAGCGACCACGCGGTCCAGTTCGAGGCGTCGTTTACCGGCGGGATCCTTCTGCGGTATCCGAACCACTTGTCGAGGACGTTCATTCCGGACACCTCGTACTCCCGGACTGTGCGGGGAACCGGGCTGATCCGCCCGGCGCCGATCCACAGATCCTGGGTGACCGGGTCGTACTCCAGCTTCTCCGGCATCGCTTCGGGATCGTCCGGGATCTCCTCCACGCACCGGGGGCGGTCGCGCGGCAACAGCACTCTCCCGTAGGGACGTCCGGCCGCATCGTCGGCGTACCGTTCGCCGTAGGTATGCAGCCACAGAACACGTCGACCGATGCCGACTGCTTGCTCCCACAGGCGCGGATCGGCTGTGAGGGGTATCCGCGCGCCAGGGACTTCTAGGTCTTCCTTGAACCGCGCGGAGTAGTCCGGGTGCGACGCGACTGCGGCGATGTAGGCCAGGAGATCCTCTGGCGTGAGCGGCACGCCGAGTCGCTCGGTGATCAGGGAGAGCAACCCGGGGGCCAGGTTGGGCAGCGTACCGGCCGCGTTGCGATAGAGAGGTCGGGCGCAACCGCTTCGGTTGTTGTAGTAGTCCATGTCGGTAATGAGGGCGCTGAAGACCAGATCCGGCCGACGTCAGGCCGGTGCGGTCACCTGCCGCACCCTGCTCCCCGTCGGGGTCGGACTAAGTTCCGACCCTCGCTCTCAAGGAGGGTACGAAGGGAGCACGGGGCGCTTGGAGGGTGCGTGCGGGAGCGCGCGGAGGCACAACTGCACGCGCTCCATGCGCTGGCGCACTCCGAAGCGCAGTGAGAGTGCCGAACGTCCCAAGCTCCCCTGCCGAGGCGCCGCTTTCCGGATGGCGGAGGGGATTCCGTCGCCCACGTCTCGACATCGTTTACCCGAGGAGGGCAGATTCAGGCTTCTGTGCTGGGGTGAGCGGCGGGAAGGCTACTGCCGGGCGGGGGTCGGTGCCGCGGTTGCGGCAGGCGAGACGGCCACCAGGGCTGCGCGAGAACGCCGAAGGAGCGTTGCCGGCAGGCGACGGTGCTGGGTGGGGCGGCCTGCCGTCCACGTCACGAGTCGGTGAATACGGCGACGTAGCGGAACTCGCCCTGAGGTCCGTCTTGCAGTGAGTACGGCTGCCAGTTGAGGGGGTAAGAGCCGTGCAGGGCTCGTGTGTTCGACTCGTAGTCGCCGCCACCCCAGAGGAGTTGGCCTGCCAGGGCGCGGCCCTCATGAATACGGAAGTCGCGGTCCCGGGTGGGCTTGCTGCCTGGCTTCGGAGGCGTCCACAGGCCGGCTGCGTTGGTGATGAGGAGGGCCAAGCCGTTCTGGTCGGGGCGGTTGCCGAAGCGCTCAAGCCGGGCGATGTCGGAGACGAAGCCGAGCCGGGCCAGGTCGGTGGCTGCGTGCGACCTCAGCGCGTACTCCTCCGGGACGGATCCGGCTGCTCCAGTCCAGTTCGCCGTGAAGTACTTGAACTCGATGGCCGTGCGGGCCGAGGGGCCGATGCAGAGCAGGTCGAGGTACTCGGCGCCGACGGCGGCTGGTGCGTTCTGGCGCACCTCCAGCCTGGACTGGATCTTGGGCGCCAGTTCCCAGAGCACGCGCGCGAAGCTGTGCTGGAGGTCCGCCTCCGAGTGGAACACCGGCCGGTCGTGCCGGAGCCGGGCCATGACCTCGGCCAGCGGCATTTCTCCGGCTATCAGAGGCTCGGCACTCATCGTGGCCCCCATACCCTGTGACGCTGCTCTCGCTGATTTGTACCGCGCATGCTTCCCCCAGCTGCCGACGTATCCGTCGTGGCGACCGTAGCGCCGACACGGGGACCAGCTCAGGCGTTCCGCCCGGCAGGGCGGTTCCGACCCGGGAGCCGGGTTTCGAGAACGGCTCCCAAACGGCTCCCAAGATCCCCCGGAAACGAGACAGGGCCCCGATCCTCAATGAGGATCGGGGCCCTGACCTGCTGCTATACCGTCGGGGTGGCGGGATTTGAACCCACGGCCTCTTCGTCCCGAATCACGGGCACCGCGGTCGGTGAGGTCATCTACGCACGTCAGAGGCAGCGCAAGGGTCGTTAAGGGTCGCCGCTGGCCGCCCTGGTTGCTGTACTTCGCTGCTGTACTTCCGGCACTGCCTGAACGTCGAGTACCGGCTCGGGAGTGCAGTCAGTACTCCATGGCTAATCGTCGGTACGTGGCCGGCGGGCGCGCCTGATGTTCGTAGAACCGGTCCCGCCCGAAGACTGCATCCAGACGCGGGGGAGTGCGCGGTGAAGTTGTCTCCGGTCGGGACCGGCGTTCTGGCGGCTGATCACGTGACGGCGTTGTCCGGGGCGGAGAGCGGGAGCGTCGCGGAATCGGCGTGGTTGACGACGTGATGGACGTCGAGCGCCAAGTCGCCGAGGCCGAGGGCACAGCCCATGATCCAAAACAGAGCGAGGATGTTGCTGGGGAAGTCGCTCACCGAGTCACGTCCGTTTCGTCGGGGGTTTGCAGATCGAGGAGGTTGGCACACCATTCGCGGCCGCAACGTCCAGCGTGGCCCGCTCGCGCTCACCGCGGCGGGGACCTGCGGTACCCGGCGCGGGGAGTGGCCATCGGATATTCGTCGTCGGGCGCGTAAAGATCGTGTAAGTTCGGTGACGGTGTGCCGGGAAGTCTGGTCGGCGATCGCTTTGGCGATCCTTCTGCCGATCCAGGGAGTTTCCTGTGGTACTTGTCGCGGTGTTCGGTGTTGCGCTGCTGGTTGCGGTGCTGGTGTCCGGCCTGGCCGCCCGTTCCGTTCTCTCCACGTCCTTGCTGTTCTTGCTCGCCGGCGCCGTGGTGGGTGATGGGGCGTTGGGCTTGGTGCACATCGCCCCGGACAGCTCGTTGGTGACCGCGACCGCGGATTTGGCGCTGTTCACGGTGCTGTTCACCGACGGCATGCACGTCTCGTTCCCCAGCCTGCGTAGTGCGTGGCGTCACCCCGCCCGCGCTCTGGGCATCGGGATGCCGTTGGCGTTCGGCGGTGTGGCGGTGCTGACGCACTATCTGGTGGGGTTGGACTGGACGACGTCGTTGTTGGTGGGTGCGGTGCTGTCGCCGACCGATCCGGTGTTCGCTTCGGCGATCGTGGGCCGCAAAGAGGTGCCGGCTCGGTTGCGGCAGTTGCTGAACGTGGAGTCGGGCCTCAATGACGGGCTGGCGTTGCCGGTGGTGCTGGTCCTGATCACCGCAGCCGGTCCGTTGCACGCCGAGGGCAGCGGGTCGCTGGGTGTGGTGGGCCTGGAGCTGGCCGGTGGCCTGGCGCTGGGCGTGGTGGTGCCGCTGCTGGTCACGGCCGTGGTGCGGCTGCCGGGGTTGGGTGCGGAGCCGCGTCTGCAGCCGCTGGGGCCGCTGGCGATCGGCATCGTCCTGTACGCGGCCTGCCACCTGACCGGTGCGAACCCTTACCTGGCGGCTTTCGCCGCCGGAGCGGTGCTGGCCTCCGCCGCCCCGCAGACCACCCACGCCTTCGAAGCCCTGGGCGAGGCGCTCGCGGAGCTGAGCAAGTTCGCCGCCCTGCTGGTCTTCGGCGCGCTGCTGACCCCGGCCCTGTTCGGGAGCCTGTCGGTGGGCGGGTATGTGGTGGTGGTCCTGGCGATCGTGTTGATCCGCCCGGCTTCGCTGCTGATCGCCCTGCTGGGCACGCGTATCGACCGCCGGGAGCGGTGGGTGGCGGCCTGGTTCGGTCCCAAGGGCTTCGCGTCAGTGGTCTACGGGCTGCTGGTGCTGCAGGCCGGAATCCCGCACGGCGAACAGGCATACACCCTGATCGCGGTGTGTATCGCGGTGTCCATCGCGGTGCACTCCAGCAGCGATGTCCCCATCGCCCGCCTCTTCCACGTCGACGACCTGATCGGCATCCCGGACGACGAGGACGACATCACGGCCGACGTCGTCGAAGGCCGCAACCCGCAACCACCCCTGCCGTCCCAGGCCGCTGACCCTGCACCCCGCCCCGCGGGGGCGGACACCTCACAGGACAAGGAGTCCCGACGTGCGCGCACGTGACCTCGCCGAGCCCTACCCCAGCATCGGGGAGAGCGATGACGCGCTGGCCGGAGCCCGGCTTTTGGCCGAGCAACGCCTGCCCGCTGTTCTGGTCCTGGACGCCTACGGCCTGCCGAAGGCGATCCTGCCCGCCTCGCAGTTGGTACGCCTGCTGGTGCCGAACTACGTCCTGGAGGACCCCACCTTGGCGGCGGTGATCGATGAGGCCCACGCCGACCGGCTGTGTCAGGCGCTGGCCGGTCGCACGGTCGGCCAGGTTCTGCCCACGGGCGCCACGCCGCCACCGGTCGCCGATGCCGACGACACGGCAGTAGAGGTTGCCGCACTGATGGCGACCTCCCGCAGCCCGCTGGTCGCCGTCGTCGAACACGCCGCCGACCGGCACGGGCAGGGCCGGCTGCTGGGGGTTATCACCGCCTCCCGCCTCCTTGAGCGCCTGCTGGGTGCGGTATGAACAACTGGCACGCCTGGGCAGCCCTGGCGGTCTTCGCCGGCGCCTACGTTCTGATCATCACCGAATGGGTGCACCGGGTCGCTGCCGCCCTGGGCGGCGCCGCCCTCATGCTCGCGCTGCGCGCCACGGACGCGGACGCCGCGTTCTTCTCCACCGATTCCGGCATCGACTGGAACGTCATCTTCCTGCTGCTGGGCATGATGATGATCGTCGGCGTGCTGCGCCGCACGGGACTGTTCGAGTTCCTGGCGATCTGGGCGGTCAAACGCGCCCACGCCAAACCCTTCCGCGTCATGGTGATGCTGGTGGTCATCACCGCGGTAGCCTCCGCGCTGCTGGACAACGTCACCACCGTGCTGCTCGTCGCCCCCGTCACCCTCCTGGTGTGCGAGCGCCTCAATCTGCCGGTGGCACCGTTCCTGATCGCCGAAGTGCTGGCCTCCAACATCGGCGGCATCGCCACCCTCGTCGGCGACCCGCCCAACATCATCATCGCCAGCCGGGCTGGCCTGAACTTCAACGACTTCCTCGTCCACCTCGCCCCACTGGCCGTGATCCTGACCGCCGTACTGGTAGGCATGTGCCGGTTCATGTTCCGCAAAGCGTTCATCTACGACGAACACCGCGCCGCCGAGGTGATGGCGCTCAGCGAACGCGAAGCCATCCGCGACCGCCGACTGCTCGCCCAGGGCCTGATCGTGCTCGGCCTGGTGGTCGCCGCGTTCGTCCTGCACCCGGTGCTGCACTACGAACCCAGCGTCGTGGCCCTGCTCGGCGCCGGACTGCTGGTCGCCATCAGCCCGGTCAAAACCAACGACGTCCTGGCGGACGTGGAATGGCCCACCCTGGCGTTCTTCGCCGGCCTGTTCATCATGGTCGGCGCCCTGATCGAAACCGGCGTCATCACCGAAGTCTCCACCGCCCTGGCCGACGCCACCGGCGGCAACCCGCTGGGCGCCACCATGCTGCTGCTCGGCGCGTCCGCGATCCTGTCCGGCATCGTCGACAACATCCCCTACGTCGCAACCATGGCGCCCATCACCGCCGACCTCGTCCACACCGTCGGCGACCCCCACGGACCCGTCCTGTGGTGGGCCCTGGCCGCAGGCGCCGACCTGGGCGGCAACGCCACCGCCATCGGCGCCTCCGCCAACGTCGTCGTCCTGGGCATCGCAGAGCGCAACCGCACCCCCATCAGCTTTTGGACCTTCACCCGCTACGGAGCCCCCGTCGCCGCCGTCACCATCACCGTCTCCGCCCTCTACATCTGGCTCCGCTACTTCGCCCTCGCCTAACGACCCGGTCGGCAGCCACCGCTGCACCCCGGCCGGCCCCCCTTCACCACATCGCAACCACGACAGGCCCCCGATGAACCCAACCATCAACTGGTCGGCCCTGGCCATCAGCAGCGCCGTCCTGCTCCCCCTCAGTATCCTGCCGCTCCTCGGCGCCCCGCTGCCACAGCTGGCATCCCGCTTCACCCACCGCCGGATCCTCAGGCTGTGCGCGCTGCTGTACAACGGGGTCGTGGCCGTCAACACCATTCCGCGACTGGCCCACGCCCAAGTGGACATTCTCATGCTCTGCACCGGCATCGGCATAGCCATGGCGCTCCTGACACTGACCCTCACCACCATCGCCGCCGTCGTACAACCTGGGTCCGCCCGTCCACGGCCCTGATCGGGCCGAGGCCAGCGGGACCTGACGTAGCCAAGGGAAACCACCGTGCCGGAACGAGGATGGAAAGCATGGCGCGCAGCGCGCGCCCTGCGCCGCAACGTGCATGTCCACCGCTGTGATCACGAGAGCGTCGTGGTGAGCCTGCACGGCGACATCAACCACGACAACGCCGCGCCGATCGGACGCCTCCTGGCCGAGCTCCTTCAAGCATCACCTGACGAGGCCCATCTGGACTTTGCGGAAATCTCGGGTCTGGGGACGGCGGCAGGCTCGCTGTTCTTCCCTCTCATGGCAACCGCCCGCGAACAGGGCACCACCCTTATCGTCCACCGCGCCAGCCCAGCCCTGCGCACCAGTCTCCGCGGCCTCGGCCTGGATCGAGCGCTGTTCTACGACGACGAACCGGCCTGGCCGCGGTCATGACCATGCGGGGTCGGCGCGCGTCAGGTGCATCGAGTCGATGGCGCTGCCGTGAGTTGGACGCCTTGCGTGTCGGCGTGCACGTATCCATCATCCGCTCTGAGCACAGCGTCCCGCCGCCTGATGGCGACGGGACTCACGAGCGACCGGTGCCGCGGCCCACGACCGGGAATGGGGGAGGGCAACGAGCGGTGGGTGTTTGCTAGCCGGTCAGCTGAATCAGACGGCGGAGCTGGCCTTGCGACGGCGCACGATGAACATCGCGCCCACACCGACCGCCACGGCCGCGCCGCCTGCGAGGGCGAGCTGCGGCATGGCGGAGGAGGAACCGGTCTCGGCCAGTCGGCCTTCCGGGGTCACCTGGATGGTGTTGGCGGGCTTCACGGTCGGCAGCGGCTTAGTGCCACCGGTCTGCGGCTTGGAGTCCGGTACGTGACCCGGCTTGGTGTTGGCCTTAAGGATGTTGAACTCGTAGAAGTTCTGACCGCTGGAGAAGACGCAGTTGCCCTTTTCGTCGGCGTAGGCGCCGATGCCGATCACGACGCCGAAACCTGCGGGGGTCGAGGCATCGGCCGCGATCCGCAAGCTCAGCTTGAACTTCTCGTGAGCCCGGACGTCGGTCCAGCCCAGGCCGCCGAAGTCCGGGTTCTCCTCGTTGAGCGAGACGTTCTGCCAGGCACCGGTGTCGGAGTTCTTGAACTGAAGCTTCAGGTGCCGGGAGGTGTCCGAGAAGTCCTTGCCGCCTACCGCGACGGCGAACGCACCGAAGTCGACGCGCTGGTAGCTCCTGGCCGAGTTGTTCGACACGTCGATCGTGAGGCCGTGCCAGCCGCTGCCTGCGACAATCTTCGAGGGCAGACCAGTGAGAGTCGTGGTAAACGTCTTGTCCACCGGCGGACCGTCGGATTCCGGGTCACTGGTGTCCGTGCACTTCGTTGGCGTCGGTGAGACCGTCGGCTTGGTGGAGGTGGTCGCCGTTGCTGACGCGGAGGCCGTGGCCGTCGGGGAGGCAGAGGTCGTGGCGGACGCGGTGGGGGCGACCTTCGTGGTGGCGGTTGCCGACGGCGAGGCGGAGGCGCTCGGGGACGCCGAGGTGGTCGCGGACACGTCGGCACCGGGGACCGTGGTGTCGGCGAAGGCGGCGGTAGCGGACAGGAGCGCGGCGGGCGCTATAACAGCGGTCGCAGCGACCGTCACCAAAGAGCGGCGAAGCTTCATGACAAGACCTCTCGGGTCCAGGAAAGAAAGGGAGAAGCCGCCGTGGGAAGGGTCACACAGAACGGCTCGGCTGATCTTACTGCCAATTGTGCTACATGTGCGAGCTATTTCGTGTCGGGCTGACAGTTGACCATGCATTCAGCGAAGTACAAATCAACCTTTTTGGGAAAGTTGCCCACGCCTCCCATGAGAAGGCTGTGACCTATGTCATGGGGCAGGAGCAGCGATGAGAAGGTAATGGATTGGATTGTTCGGCGATATCGCCGAGCGGCCCGTTCCTTCGATGAAAAGTCCTAGATGCCCCAGGCGAGTTAGGTCCGATTCGCCCTCCGCGAGGGAGTGGCCGAAATGTCCCTGAAATCAGGTGCGAGCCCCTGGCGAGCCCGGAGTACGCGACGATGGCCGCAACGCCGGGCCCCCTTTTCAGGCGGCGCCCAGGACCCCGGGACGTAGCGCGTCGCCAGGATCCCGGTGCGGCCATCATGACGGTATCGTCGACCGCAAATTCAACGCCCGCATGCATATCGTCCAGCCAGCCGTTTTCGTGTGAACTGTCTTTCCTTGCCCTCCTGCGATTTTTCGTACGAGCGCCGGCAAAGGGGGCGCGGACCGGGTGAACGTGGATTGACGCGGCAGCTTTCCTCGTCGCGAGGTCAGCACAGAGTCCGGCCATCCGACGAGGCTGGGCTGTCTTCCTGGCCCGCAGGGCGACGATCCACGCGGTTTCACCGGGGAAGGCTACGGCCAAGCCGTATCGCGGGATCACCGGACGCCGCCGCACTACTCGGAGATCTCGATCTTGCCGTTGGATGATTCGGCGGGGGCGGGAGACGAGGCTGTGGTGCCTCGCTGGGTGATGCTCCGGAGCAGCTCTGCGAGGTCGACGCCGGTGGTGGAGCTGAGTAGTTCGAAGCCCTGGGCAACGTTGTTGGTGACCGTGCGGGAGAGCTGGCTTGCTCCGTCGGTGGAGATCACCGTCATCTTGTCGATGGCGCTGAGCGGCTCGGCGGCTTTCGCGACGACCTGGGGCAGCACCTCGACCAACATCTGGATCATCGCTGCATCGCCGTACTGGGCGAATGCGTTGGCCTTCTTCTGCATGGCCTCGGCTTCGGCGGAGCCCTTCGCCGCGATCGCGGAGGCTTCCGCCTCGCCCTCGATCCGTACCGCGTCCGCGAGTGCGGCGCGGTGCTGCTGCTCGCCGAGACCGGTCAGGCGGGCACGTTCGGCATCTGCTTCGGCCTGCTTGACCAGGGCGATCTTGCGGGCTTCGGCTTCCTGCTCGGCCTGGTAGCGGGCGGCGTCCGCGGGCTTGCGGACCTGGGTGTCCAGTTGGCGGTCGGTCAGTGCGGCCTGTCGCTGGGCGACCTTCTCCTGTTCGGCGAGGACCTCCTGCTGGCGGGCTGCGTCGGCGAGCGGTCCGGCCGCGTTGGCCTTCGCGGCTGCGGCTTCTGTCTCGACCCTGATCTCGGCCTGCTTCAGGTAGAAGGTCCGTTCCGCGATGGCGATCTCTTCAGCGGCCTTCAGCCGGGCTTGCTCGGAAGCCTGCCGGGCGATCGCCTCGGCGATGTCGGCCTCCTGCTTGGCGCGGGCGGCCTCCGGGCGGCCGAGGTCCTCCAGGTACGAGCCTTCGGTGGTGATGTCCTGGATCTGGAAGGCGTCCAGGACCAGGCCCTGCCCGGACAAGCTCGCCTCCGCCTCCTCGGCGACCTGCCCGGCGAAGGCGGCGCGGTCGCGGATGATGTCCTCCACGGACATCCGGCCGACGATGGCGCGCAGGGCGCCGGAGAGTACTTCCTGGGTGAAGCCGACGATGCCGTCCTGCTGCTGCAGGAAGCGTTGGGCGGCGGCCCGGATGGCGTCCTCGTTGCCGCCGACCTTGACGATCGCGACGCCTTCGAGGTTGGCCTTGACGCCGCGCAGGGTGACGGCTCCGCGAACTGCGATCGGGATGTGCCGGCTGGAGAGGTCCAGGGTGAACTTCTGCTGGACGAAGGGGACGACGAAGACGCCGCCACCCACGACGACCTTCTGGCCGCTGTTGTCGGTGCTGATCTGGCCGGTCTCGGGGTTCGTGGACGACTTCCCGCGGCGGCCGGTAATGATGAATGCCTCGCTGGGGCCTGCGACTTTGTAGCGGGTGATGACGACGAGGGCGAGCAGGACGAGGAGTACGACGACTCCCACGACGGCGCCGGCGACTGGACTCATGATGGTTCCCCCCTGCCTCCCGGGGGACGGCAGATCGATGCGGTCGGATTCAGGTGATGCAGGAACGTTTGTCAGGGGTGGACGGGGCGCACCGCGACCGAAGTGGTCGACAGCACTGCTTCCACCCAGATCTCGGCACCTCGTTCGACGGGAACCGGGCTCTTGGCCGCGAACTTCGCCAGCTGGCCCGCGCGACGCAGCAGCACCTCGCCATAGCCGTCGGCCGGGATGGCGGTGACAACCGAACCAGCCATGCCCACGAGATCGCTACCGCGCGGAGTAACGGCCGTCTGCCCGCGCATCAGCGTGCGGCTGAGCTTCAAAGTCAACCAGCCGGTCGCGACACCCGCGAGAGCGCCCGTGAGAGTGGCGCCGATGGGCCCGAGTGAGGTGGTGCCCAGCACGATGGCGCCGCCGAAGCCCAGCATGGAGACGAACCCCGCGACGACCGGGAGCGACAGCAAGCCGTCGAACACCCCGTCCAGGACGCCGTCGAAGAGCCCCTCGGCTACACCATCGAAGATCAACGAAAGCGCGAGCAGGACGATTCCCGCCGTTCCGAGACAAAGAAACACGGTCATCCGTTCCACCCCTTCTGCCCTGCTGATCCGCGGGTCGGGGGATGGATGGTCCCACCGGAGCGGGGAGAGACACATTGCCGCTTCCCGGCAATTTTTTCCCGTCTTTGATGCCGCCTTGCCCTTCCGAATGTTTCTCGCCGCAACGCTGGCCGCTCACAGGGCCCGCAGAGGAGACAGGTGCTCCGATCCCTTGTGCACCGCGGCCCAGGTCACGTTCTCGGGTGCGGCGCAGGGCCGCTTCCGACACCGGGTTCGTCCTCGTTCCCCTGCGAATGCCGCCGATGCTGCACCGCGGCACACCGACAATGTTGATGGACTCCCGCTGCCGGGTGCCGTGCTCGTCTGGCGTTCTGACATTGTTGCCCTTCGTGCGTCAAGTAGCCGTCACAAGCCCGTCAAGATCCAGGAGACCACGTGGCGCAGCGGGAGATACCCGAGCACTACCTAGACGAATATGGCCACATATTGGCCGAAGTGTCCTCGACGGGGCGGCGACTGACCCGCGACGAGCTCGAATCTCGCCGGTCGCTGGGAGAACAAGCGGCCGAGGACGGGCACGGCCTGCGAGCCCTCGTCCGCGCCCATCTGGCCGCCACGCGGGCTGCTCTGCCGAACCTCCCCAAGATCACTGGCCGGGTCGACAGCGTCCTGGCCGCCGTCGAGCAGGCCGTCGACGCCTTCGCGGAGGGCCATGAGCGTGCGCAGCGGCTCGCGGTGCGCCAGGAAGAGGCGGCCCGGCGCGAGTTCATTGATGATCTACTTTACGGTCGCAGCGATCTGGGCCGTCTCGCGGAGCGGGCCAAGCACTTCGGGTTGCTGCTGTCCCAGGCGCACGCCGTCGCAGTTGCGGAGGGCCCGGCGGCGTACGACGACACCGACCCGGTCACCCGGCGCGTGGAGCGCGCCTTGATCAGCCGGTTCGGTGATCGCCGGATCCTGCTCACCACCAAGGAGGGCCGGCTGGTCTGCGTCGCCCCAGGCGACCAGGCCGATGTCCTGACGCATTTCGCCCAGCAGGCATACGCGGCGGTCGGCGGGGGGAGGACGGCGATCGGCCGCTCCCACTCGGGAGCGGGCGGTGTGGTCCATTCATATGAGGAAGCCCTCAGCGCACTCGATCTCGCGGAGCGCATGAACCTCTGCGATGCCCTTCTCCGCGCAGCCGACCTCTTGGTATTCCCAGTCCTCACCCGAGACCGGCAAGCCATGTCCGACCTGGTGAGCAGTACCTTGGGCCCGCTCCGGCAGGCCCGAGGCGGGGCTGAACCGCTCTTGGAGACCTTGACCGCCTACTTCGACTCAGGCTGCGTCTCGGCTGAGGCGGCGCGCCGCCTCAGCCTGAGCGTACGGGCCTTGACCTACCGTCTCCATCGCATTCACCAGCTCACCGGCTCCGACCCCGCCGAGCCAATGCATCGCTACACCCTTCAGACCGCCGTGATCGGTGCCCGGCTCCTGGACTGGCCTGGCAACGAAATCTAGCCCAGTTAGAACCCCGCACGTCGAAGCACGGCAAGGCGTATCGGCGGATTTTCGATCCGACCGATCAGAAGTCTGTTCGCACCTTTGTGGCCGAGACGTTGATCTTTGGAAGGCTTGGACGCAGCAGCGGGGATTTCGTGGGGCGAGTTCAGTGGCTGGTACGAACCTGCGACGAAGCCGGCCCAACTTGGTCGCCATCTGGGCGGGCCTCGACGCAGGCGCGGTGATCAGCGGGAACTACCTTCAGTAGTTCCCGCTGATCACCGACGTTTGTGGCTCTCGTGTGCCCTTGATGTGTCTCTCTGGCGCGCCTTCATCGTCGCTTAGGCCGCTGCTTCGGAGGCGGAAAGCGCACAGGGGTCACCAAGCTGGCGATGTTGCCTCAGGCTCGCACAGCCTGCGGTGTGTCAACCGCTCAGGATGCGGTGTGGCGGCCGAGGACCAGGTGCGGGTAGCCGGCGTGGATGCGTTCGCCGAGCTCGGCACAGATGGTGGCGATGAACTCGTCCAGGCGGGTGGTGGCAGCTTCGATGCTGGCGGCTTCGCCCTTGAACTCGAACTCGATGAAGGTGCCGAGGTCGGCCACCTCGTCGAAGGCGACGGCGATGTCCCCGTCGCTGGTGGTCCACTCCTCGCGGATCTTGTCGACGGTGGCGATCTCCTTGTAGTCGAGTGCGTCCAGGAGCATGGTGACGGCCTTCGGATCGGTGACGGCCGACTCGTACTCGTCGCAGTGCGTCTTCAGTTCGGCCTCGATCGGGTGCCACCGCTTGAAGTTCAGGGACGCGGTGTTGTCCTCGACGCGGACCCGTAGCCATTCGGAGATCGTCGTGGGGGCGAGGAAGTCCCGATGGGGAGCGTTGTAGTAGGTGTCGATCTGGCGGGACGCCTGGCCGGGCTTGGCTTCCATGCGGGTCAAGGTGTCCTTGACCGTCTGGGCCGGGACCGCGAGCCGGTACTTCTGCTCGACCTCGGTGTACTCCACGGTGTGTCCTTTGCTGCTGGGGGGCGTGGGTCAATTCTTTCGATGGGCGTCGGTGTCCGGCTGGGAATCGGTCATCTTCTCCCGTACGGGTGACATGACGTCGTGCAGGAAGTCCATGTCCTCGTCGGTGATCGGTTCGTCGGCTCGGGCCAGCGTGGTGCTGATCTGGGAGGCGTCTCGGAATCCGATGAGAGCGACGGCCTTCGGAGCGTCGTGCAGCGCGTACTGCACTGCGGCTCTGGCCAGGTCATGAGGGGCGGCGCCGAACCGTCGTCCGATCCGGTCCACCGCGTCATCCAGCAGGCGCAGAAGGTCGGGATCGACCGGCTTGGACGAGCGGTGGTCGCAGGCGCTGAAGGCGCGTTCGGAGCCGGTCCGGCGGGTCCCCAGGAGGAGTCCCTGTCCGAGGACTTGCTTGATCAGGACACCGATTCCTTCGGCGCGCGCGAAAGCGAAGATGTCGGTCTCGCCGGGTGAGTACCGAGGGCTCATCAGGTTGTGGCGGACGGTGAGCACGTCCGGGCGCACGGAGCGGAGCAGGTGTAGGAAGCGTCGGGTATCGGCTGCGTGGGGGTGGCTGGGGTGGTCGGCCCATTCCAGAGCGAACCGGTGGGGCGCGCGCATCCCGATGGCGCGGATCAGACCCCGATCGCGCAACTGGACGGCGGTGTCGATCGCTGGTTGTAGGTAGGTGTCGCGGTCGCCGAAGTCGCCGCTGTGCAGGTGATAGAGGTCCAGGTAGTCGGTTCCGAGGTTGTCCAGGGTCGTGGCGAACTGGCGGTGTATCTGGCTGGGGAGGTAGGGGTGTCGGGCGGTGCCGGCGAAGTACCCGACTTTGCTGGAGATCACGAGGTTCTTGCGGGTGGTCTCGCGCAGCAGACGGCCGATGAGGCGTTCGGAGCGGCCGAGCCCGTAGACGTCTGCGGTGTCGAAGACGGTGACACCGAGTTCGTGCGCGCGGACCAGTCCTTCGTAGGCGGCGTCCTCGTCGACTCCGTCCCAGCCGATTGGTGTCCCGTTGTTGACGGCGGGACCGCCGATGGTCCAGCAGCCCGCGCCGAACCGGGACACCCGCCGGCCGAGGCCCGGCATGTCGTGGTGGTCCATCTGATCCTCCCTAGGTTCCGCAGGGGTCTGAGGCGTTGATCAGCTGCCAGCCGGTGGCGGACTCCCACCGACCGTGTTCGTGACGGAGCATCTTGGCGTGCTCCCCGCGCAGTCGCGCTCCCACCTGCTCGACGGTGGACGCCATGCGCTCGCGCAGCCGGTCAACCCGGGCTTCCAGCAGGGTGCCGATGAGGACGGTGAGCTGCTGCTCGGCGTGCTCGTCGACCGGAATCACGGGGTGGGTCTCGATGACCGCGATCATCTCGCCAAGGACGGTAAAGGCGGCGTCCTTGAGGACGACCCGGGCTGCGCGCACCGCGTCCCGCTGGTCACCGTCGAGGATCTTCTCCAGCGACTTGAGCGTGTAGTCCAGAGCGAAGTTCCGGTCGACCCAGCGCTGTGCCCACGTGCTGGCAACGCCGATGCGCCAGTCCGCGAACCGGGCATCGACTCGGCCCATCGACGGCCGAATGTCGCCGGTCAGGCCGCGTTCCTGAGCCTTGCGGGTGTAGGCGGCCCCGATCAGGCACTCCATCGAGACGAGCATGTAGGAGATGCCCGTGTGCAGAGGGCGGCCGGTCGCTGCTTGAGCCACGAACGCCTCGTCCCGTACTCCTCGCACGATGTCGGCCGGCGCCAGGTGTGGCTGCGGGTCCAGCAGGAGGTCGGTGCGGCCTTGGAAGGCGTAGGTGGCCTTCAGCTCCTCCAGGGTCATCAGGTGGTCGAAGGTGATGTACGTGAAGCGTGTGGGGACGCCGAGCGCGGACAGGGTGCGGATGGCCAGGGTGTTCTGCTCGCCGCTGGTCTCCTTGTTGAACCGGGCCAGGATGGAGTCGACGCCCGATTCCACGCCGAACAGCATCCGACGCAGGCCCCCGGTTCACCAGCGTGCGCCACATGTCGGCCCGCTCCACATGCCATGCCGTGTCCCGGTCGGTCCGTACGACCTGGTCCACCCGGCAGCTCGACTCCCAGGCGAACCCGGCTTCGTGCAGCACCTGGCCGACGTCCAGCGCCCGGGAGACCGCATCGTCACCACGGCCGATGAACTCCTCGTCGACCAGGTACAGGGTCCGCGACACATCCGGGTAGCGGTCGTAGACCTTCCGTAATTCGCCCAGCATCCACGGCAGCCGCTCCGGGGCGGCTCCGGACCAGGTCCCCTTGTGGCCGCGCGGGCAGAACGAGCAGAAATTGGTGCACCCCCGGCTCGCCTCCAGCTGGGCCACCCCGTGGTGCTCGAACGTGGCGGGGAGAAGATCGAGTTCGGGGAAGATGTCCGCCGTCGCGTCTCGCGCAATCGGCTTGGCCGTGCGACGCCGGGCGATGGCTATGCCGCCCCCTCGGGCCGTTCCGTTGTAGCCCAGCGCCGGGATGTGCTGGCGTTCAAGGTCACCGTGCCAGTGCCCGAGGAGCCCTTCGATCGTGGCTTCCCCGCCGGCACGGGCCACCAGCAGGTCCGGGTACTGCTCCAGCAGTAAACCCTCGTTCCGCGCGGTGAGGCTTCCGCCGACGACGATGACGGGCGGCTCCGGGAGGGCGAAGACCGTATCTAGCAGTTTGATCAAGAGGTCATGCTGGCCGAAGGTTGCGGACACGCCCAGGATGTCGGGAGCCTCGATCCGCACCCGGGCGATCAGGTCCTCCAGGGTCACGCCGAACTGCATGTCTGCCAGGGACACGGTGCCCAGGAGGGTGGAGCGGGCAGCGCGTGCCACGTCGGAGATGCCCAATGGGAAGCGGGGCAGCGGGAAGTACTCCGGGTGGTACAGGGCGGCGAGCAGCACACGCGGGCGGCTGAAGCGGCCGATGGCGTGCTCGTCCAGATCTGCCAGCGACAGCCAGGATCCGGCGTCCGCGAGGTGGAGGTGCCCGTCCAGCCAAGCCGGCCAGACCCGCGTCTCGTGCGGCTGTCCGGACAGGTCCGCGACGACCCATTGCCCGTCGGCGCGCTCCAGGAGCGTCAGGCGTCGTTCCAGTGTGCCGGTGACGTGGACCCGCCCAGTGTGGCAGGACACGAGGGCTGAACGCAGTGCTTCGGGGGCGATCGACAGACCGTGTATGTCCTGGTCCGCCAAACGGTGTTGGCCGTCGGGTGATCCGGCCAGCCGGAGGATTTCTCGCAGCCTGGCGCCTGTGTCGAGAGACATGGACTGGGGTCCTTCCTGGGAGGGAGGGGGCGGGAGGTGGAACCCCGCGGCCGGGCGGGAAGTGACACCGCGCGGCCGCCGGGGTCTGCGGCGGGAGGTGAAGGAGCAGGACGCACAGCCGGAGCACACCTCACCGAAGGGCCGGGTTTCACACCGGCAGGTGCGCGGGTTCGTCGAGCGGCGGCAGGTCAGGGCGGGCGGCTGCCACGGGGAGTCGTGCCGCTTCCGTTACGTGCGGTGCGAGGATCACGGCTGGCGGGAGCAGACCCAGCAAGCCGAGCAGGGCCATGGCCAACCCGGGTTTCGAGGATCGTGGGACTGCCGCGTGCACCCCGCTCACCGCCGGCCACCTTCCTGCGACGCGGCGGCATAGCGGGCCAGATGGTCAACGGCCTTGGCCAGCAAGCGGAGGTTCGCGGCAGGGTCCTGTACGGGGTCCTGCACTACGGCTCGGGCATGGCGGACGGTGTTCACCGCGATGTCGCGAGCCCGGGAATCCGCGAGGTTCGCGGCGTAGGCGTCGGCCGGGTCCAGGAGCGCGCCGATGTAGGTACGGAGGCGACCGCGCAGCACATCGGTGGCGGGTCCCGTTGGCCGGCCTTCGGCCAGCGCGAGGGCGAGCCGGACGTCACTGGCCATGTCGGCGACGCCAGCCGGGGTCGTCATCGGGACTCCGCGGGCAGGAACACCACGTGGGTTGTGGGGGTACAGGCGCTTTCAGTGGTGGGTTTGTCGGTGGTGTGCACGGGCGTGATCACCGTTTTCCGTTCGATGAGCGAGCACGTTCTCTGTGCTGTTCAGTCAACGGGTGGGTACGCACGGTGAGGAGGTGCCAGGCTGTAGGCCAGTCGTAGGCCCGTGTAGGCCAGCTCAGGGCGGACATGAGGTCCTCCCCGTGCCAGGGGAGGGAGGGGCGAGGTGCCCGACAGCCCGGAGATCGGCTTACTGATCCAGCAGGCGTGTGCGGCACGCGGTTGGGGTCCGGCCAAGCTCGCCCGGGAGCTGGGGATCGCCGAGGGGCGAGGTCCCGCCGGCCTCGACCGGCAATCCGTCCGCCGGTGGATGGTGGGCAAACGGAAGCCGGACTACTGGATGCCGTACATCGTCGACGTTCTCGAACTGAACGATCACCCGGTTGCAGCACCGGAATTCGCCGAGCCCGGATCAGCGGTCGCCGATACCGTGGCGTCAGTCATCGAGTTGGGAAGGAGCGACGTGCAACGGCGGAACTTCCTCGCCGCGACGAGCGCATACGCCCTTGGCGCCATCAACCTTCCGGACCCGGAGGGCATCGCGCGCCGGACCAACCGTGCCGGAGCCGTACGGGTCGGCACCGGCGAGGTCGCCGCTGTCCGGCAGATGTCCCAGGTCCTCGGCGACGCGGCAGCCGAACTCGGCGGCGGCCACGCCCGCCACCTGGCCGTGCGCTACCTCATCGAAGACGTCGACCCCTGGCTCAACGGCAACTACACCGAGAAGACCGGCCGGGAACTGTTCGCCGCGACCTCCCAACTCGTCCACCTCGCTGGCTGGATGGCCCAGGACGAAGGCAACCAGGGAATGGCCCAGCGCTACTACGCGCACGCCTACCGCCTCGCGGCCGAAGCCGGCGACCCCGAACTGTCCGCGACGGCCCTTCGCGGCCTGGCCGTGCAGGCCATCGACCTCGGCCCGAGGTTCCACGCCGTCGCCCTGCGGCTGTCCGAACGATGCGTCGACGCGGCGAAGACCCTGGACGACGCGCGAGCCGTCTCGTACTACCAGACCACCCTCGCCGATGCCGCCGCGCTGGACGGCGACCGCCGCCTCGCGACCAGGGCGCTCGCGGCGTCCCAGACGGCGATTGAGAAATCCCCCGACGCACCGCCGGGGGACTCGTGGGCCTCGCACTTCAGCATCGGGCGGTGGGCCCACCACTCGGGCATGATCCTCGCCAGGCTCGGCGACCTCGACGGGGCCACCGAACACCTGCACCAGTCCCTGGAGATCCACGGCCTCGACCGCCGCCGCAGCCGCGCGATCGTCCTCGCCGACCTCGGACAGGTCCACGTGCGGCAAGGCGACCTCGACGCGGCCCTGTCCACATGGACGGCGTTCCTCGACTGCACGGACGGCCTCAGGTCGGTGAAGGTCGGCGAGGCGGTCGAGGACATGTACGCCCGGCTGGACCGCTACAGGAACATGCCTGAGGCAGAAGAGCTCCGGCAGAGAGCAGAACCTCTGCGGCCCGCAGCGGAAGCCTGACGGAATTGCGGAAACTGATAGCCGGGGCCCTTGAGGTAACGGCCCCGGCAGTTGTTGTCGGGACTTATCGCCGATGCCGATGGGAACGGGGCGTCGGTGGGGCGGCCTGGGGGTCTCGGGGCCGGTGGGTGGGGGTTTGGGCTCCTGCAATGGTTGAGCGGAGGCGGGCGGCTGCGGCTCGTGGGTTGGGTGCGGGGTTGCGGGCGGTGTGTTGGATGCGGGCGATCAGGACTCGGGCGGGTTGGCGGGCGGTGGTCAGTTCACGCTGTGCGGCAGCTTCCTTCAGGAGTTGGTGGGGTTTGTGTCCGCCGGCTTCGGCGTCGGCGAGGACGGTGGCGAGGGCGGGCCAGGTGGGGTCGGTGAGGATGCGGGTGGCGTGGTCGGGGATGGCTGCCCTTACGTCGTTGGCGAGGGTCTTGGTGCTGTCTTGCTGGGGCTGGCGCCTGCTGAGTTCAGCGAGCTGCGGTGCGGCGGCCTGGTCGTAGGCGGCTTGCAGGTGCTGGAGGGTCAGGTGGGCGGCGGCGGCCTGCTGTGCGTGGCCTCGGGCTTGGTGCCAGCGGCTGGCGAGGATGGTGGCCCAGACTAGGGCGGCGAGCAGGACCGCTGTGGTGCTGTCCTTGCCGCCTGCGGTGTTCAGCAGGTCACGGGCGGCGGTGCGCAGGCCGGCTGCGGCGGCGTGTTCGGCGCGGACCTGGGAGCGCTGGGCGCGGGCGAACGCTTCCGATGCAGTCCGGAGTTCGGCCCGGAGTTCCGCTGGGGCGGCTTGGGAGGTGGCTTCGATGAGTTCGCCGAGCGCGGCGATCTGCGCCTGTGCCGTCCTGCCGCTCGCGTTGGTGTCGGTGAGGGCAGCCGTCACACCGTCGAGGGCGTCGGTGGCGCGTTGCCAGGGTGTGCTGGGCCGGTCGCGGCGGGCGGTGGGGTGTTCCTCAGGGGTGCTGGTTTCCAGGCGGGCCTTGAGCTGGGGCAGGGACAGGTCCGGGGCGATCTTCCCGCCGGGGTGGAAGATCTGCTCGCCGTTCTTGTTCAGGTCGCCGGGGCGGCCGACGGCGTAGCCGAGGAGGTCGCCGGAAGGTCCGCGCCTAGGTTTGACCTCGACGCCGTCGGCTTGGAGGTAGGCGAGGAGATCCTCGGCCGTGGTGGTGTGGGGGATGGCGGCGCGGAGGCGGTCCTGGAGCCAGGCGCGGGAGGTCTGCTCCCAGCCCAGGCGGGCGGCTTTGTGCATCTCGCCCTGGGTGGGACGCCGGGCAGCGGTGCGGTCGCCCTTGTTCAGGCGCCGTAGCCCGTAGTCTTCCTCGATCTTGCGGCACTCGGCGCCGACCCGCAGGCCGCTGTCGTGGAGCTTGGGGCGGCGGCCGTCTTCGCGGACGGTGGTGGCGACGATGTGGATGTGGTCTTCCGCGTGGCGGACGGCGATCCAGCGGCATCCCAGGTCGTCGCTGTCGGGGGCGATGCCGGCTGCCTGGACGATGCGCTGCGCGATCTGGCCCCATTCGGCGTCGGACAGGTAGCGGTCTTCGGGGGCGGCGCGGACCGGGCAGTGCCAGACGTGGTCGGTGACGGGCTTGCCGAACTCGCTGTTGCGCAAGGTGACGGGTTCGTCGAGGTGGTGGGCGAGAGCGGTGAGGGTGGCGTTCTCGTCGCGGCCGGGATCGGGCATGCCGAGGGTGGCGAAGGCGGCGACGAGGTGTGGGTCGAGGTGTTCGTCGTGGGTTCCGGGGCCGTAGAGGTAGGCGAGCAGACCGCGGGTCTTGGCGCCGGAGGGCTTGATGGGGGCGATCATTCCGGTCGGCCCTCCGTCGGGTCGGAGGGCTGGCACAGAGCCTGGGCGATGTCCGTGAGCAGGTGGTGCAGTTCGTCGAGGCGCTGGGTGATGTCGGGCGGGGTGTAGCCGGTGTTGAGGGCGCGGGCGATCTGGTTGACGTTCGAGCCGGTGCGGTTGAGTGCGCGCAGCACCTGGGCGCGGAAGATATGCGTGCGACGCCGGTCCTCGCTGAGGGGGAGATTGGCGGTGAACCGGCCGGTGATGAAGGCGAGGACGATGTCGGCGGCGAAGCCGGATTCGCCCTTGTAGTTGTGCTCGGCGGCGGCCTCCTGGAGGCGGGTGCGCTGCTGGTCGGTGAAACGCAAGGGGCCGACGCGCATGGTTCGTTTATCGCCGGTGAAGCGGCGGATCGTGGGCTGTACACCCTGCACCGGCGACTCGCCGGCGGCAGGGGCATCGGCGCGTACGGGGTGCAGGATCGCTTGTTGCGCGGCGTGGAGGGTGTCGGGGTCGGGGCCGCCCTCGGTCCCGGCTTCCTGGTCCGGCGCCCCCTGGCGCCGGGCCGTCTCCGCCACCCCTGGGGCGGAGATCCCCCGATTCCGGCCGCGAGTCGGACTCGGGGTACTACTGGCTCCGCCAGGGGCTGTCTTCCCGAACGCCGACCACAAGAGTTCTTTCATCGTAGGGCGCTTGGAGACCTGCTCGCGTCCCTCTCCGGTGTCGTCTGCGATGTGTTGGTCCTTCGTCATCTTGGGGTCTCCTGGCGGAGGGTTCGGTGTTGCGAACGAGGCGGATTCGGACGGGTGGACCCGTGGTGATGGTCCGGATGCCTGGCGGTTTGGTGCGGCCCGAACGATGGGATAGAGGGGCGGCGCGGCTTCCGGCTGACTGGGAGCCGCACCGCGCGGTCCCTGGTCAGCGGAGGGTGAGCTGCTCGGCGCTCTCTTCCGCGCGGAGGCGGTCCATGACGGCGGTGAGCCGGTCGCTGGACAAGGTGATTCCGTGCGCCCTTACGGCCTTGGTGACCACGGTCCGGCTCAGCATCCCGGCGTCGGTCGCTGCTTGGCGGCCGATGGCGAGCAGGTCGTCCAGGGACGCCCCCGGCGGACGCCCGGCGGGCTTGCCGGCGGTCACTCCACCGGAACTTCCGGTCGGGCTGTCACCTGCTGAGGTCACCTTGTCCTGGGGTTCGCCCACAGCGGGGGGTCCGGGCACCTTCTGAACCGAGAAGCCTTGCGGCGAGGCAGGGGGCTGGCGGTCAGCGTCCCTGTCCTCGGCGAGGTCGTTGGCGGTTTCGTCAGCGGGCGGGGTGTCGGTGGCGGCCGTCGGTCCGTCGCTGCCGGGCAGGATTCCGATTGGCCCCTCTTGCCCCCTGCTGTGGTCAGCAGGGATTCCGTGCAGGGGAGCGTCCGTCGTGTGGCGGGCGATGAGGATGTGGAGGTGGACGGCCCCGGCCAGGGCGAGCGGGGCGAGCATGGCCAGGAGGCCGACGGTGGCGTCTCCAAGGTGGAGATCGCCGGTAGTGGCTTGCTGGTTGAGCCGCACCGCGTGAAGGGCGTTGGCCCAGACACTTGCCGTGGTTGCGATACCGAACAGCGCCCACACGTACAGGCGGGCGTGGAAGGGCGCGGTGCGTAGGACCAGGAGTGCGCGGACGCCGTAGGCGATGAAGCCGTCGATCACGAGCGGGAAGAGGTAGGTGAGGATCCCGCGGACGTGGATGGCGACGGCCATCTGCTGGAGGGCGTCGTAGGACAAGGCGCATCCGGCGGCGCCGAGGGTCAAGATCGCTATACGGTCCCAGCCGGTGGCGCGTTGGCTGGTGCCGGTGTTGGTGGGTAGGGCGAGCGGGGTCATGCGGGGTCCTCCGTGGCTGCTTTCAGGGGCGTTCACGGCGTTCACGGCAGGGGCGTACACGCGAGCCCCCTTCTAAAGGGGGGCTCGCGCGTGAACGCTGGGGTGCGTGGACGGCGTGTACGGTCGCGTGAACGTTTGACCTGCGGTTTTGCGGCGAGCGTGGACGCTCTGGGCGCGGTGTGGACCCGTGTGCGCGGGAGGGGTGCGTGTACGCCCCCGTGTACGGTCCGGACGCCTGGTGGGCGGGCTAGGACACCGCGCCGATGTGGCGGACCGAGGCGCGGTAGCGGGCCTGCTGGCCGCCTCCGCTGCCGCCTGCGGCGCCTTCGGCCTTGACCGCGAGTCCGGCTTTGGCGAGGCGATCCAGGGTGCGCCTGGCCTTCTCGCTGGCGGCGCGGTCGGGGTTGCTGTCGCCGCTTTGGATCGTGGCGAGTTCGCGGACGGTCAGGCCGTCGGGGCGCTGGCGCAGGATCGCGATCGGGTCGAGGGCTGGGTCGACCTGCGAGGTGCCGTGTTCGTGGTCGTGGAGGACTTGGAGGGGGCCGACTTCACCGGTCGGGCACTTGAGGTGGTGGAGCGTGACGGCGGGGTCACCTGCCTCTCCTCCGATGAACAGGATGCTGCCTGCCCCGGAGGTGAGCCAGGTGGAGCCGTAGACGCGGTCGAGGGTCGGCCGCTGGGCGCGGGGTGCGCCTTCGGTGGCCTTGCGCTGGTGGTGGAGTTCCATGACCTCTACGCCGCTGCGGATGGCTCGCTGGCGGGCGTTGTTGTAGGCGACGGCGAGGGCGTCGTCGACCAGGGTGCTGACCGCGTCCTTGAGGCTGTCGATCACGATCGTGTCGGCCTGGTGGGCGGCGGCGAGGTCGGCGAGGAGGTCGGGTTCCCTGTCCAGGGTGGCGGGCAGCGGGCCCTGCCAGACGGCCAGCCCGTCGCGCACGCGCGATTCGTGCGCGGGCTCGATCCGCCGGGCCAGGGCTCGGGCGATCTGCTGGGGCCGGTCCATGGCCAGGTACAGCACGCGCTTGCCCGGCGCTACCGGCATGTCCAGCACACTGCTTGCCAGACCCAGGCGGGCCATGACCACCTGATGGGCCAGGGTCGTCTTCCCGACGCCAGGAGCTCCGACGATCATCAGACTCTCACCGGACGCCCAGACCGTCTGCGCGCTCGTCCCCCACAGGGGCTGCTTGTCGGCGCCGGTCTCGGTGACGAACCGCCAGCCATCGACGATGTAGCGCGACAGCCGTCCCTGTCCTGAGGCCAGGGCGCGCTCTCGCTCGGCCCGGATCTCTGCCTCGACCTCGCTGCGGATCAGGTCCGGGTCCGCTCCGGGTTCCATCGTGCGCTGGACGGTGCGGATGCCGGAGGTGCGCAGGCGCCGCAGGTCGGCGAGTTTGCGCACGATGCCGGCGTAGTGCTCGGCGCCGCTGACCGAGGGTGTGGCACCGGCGACCTGGTGCAGGTAGGAGGCGCCGCCGACCCGCTGCAGATCGTCCTGCTCGCGCAGCTGGTTGCACAGGATGATCGGATCGGTGGGCTTGTCCTCGCTGCGCAAGGTGAGGAGGGCGCGCCAGATCGTCTCGTGGGCGGGGCGGTAGAAGTCGGCGCCGTCGAGCAGGTGACGCACGGCGTCGATCACGTCCGGGTGGTGCATACAGGCGCCGAGCACAGCGGCCTCGGCGGCCACGTCGTGCGGGGGTGCTGCCCTTATGTCCGGAGATGGCGGGTGGTCGCTGTTCTCCGGGAGGTGTGGCGCGTTCGACCGGGGTTCGTCCATACTGGACACGAAGCTCCTCGCTCGCGGGCCATACGGGACGGCGAATCCCAGGCCACGCGGGTAAATCGTTCAGGGATGGGCGGTTGTGAGTGTGCGAGCTTGGCCCTCGGCGTTCGTAGCGCCGGGGGCTTTTTGCGTTCACCTCCGTACGGGGTCAACGACCACGGTACCGGAAACGTTCCGCATTGCAACGCTTGCATTCGCCTCCGCAATGGTGTTTCCTTGTCATCATCGCCCCGGCTGTCCGCCGGGCCCGGTCGAGGAGGTGGAGCCGTGAGCGACGAAGGCGCGTCTCGCGCAGGGCAGGACCGGCCGCTGCCGGAGGAGTACGTCGCCGAGCGCATCAAGCTCGAACGCGAGGCGCGCGGCTGGAGCACGGTCACGCTCGCCGAGCGGATGGCCGAGGCCGGCCACGTCGTCAACCAGTCCGCGATCTGGCGCATCGAGAGCGGCAAGCCCCGTCGGAGGGTCAACCTCGATGAAGCCATCGGGTTCTGCAAGGTTTTTGACCTCACCCTCGAAGAGCTGAGCAGTCCGCCCGGCCAGCTTGCCAACCCGCTGGTCCGCCGTCTTATCGGCGAGTACGTCGACAGATGGAAGGAGTGGCGGGCGCTGGGCAAGGACATGCGCCGGATCCAGGACGACCTCAAGGCGTACACCGACGCCAACCCCAACCAGGAGGACATGGTCAAGGGCCTTCTCACACATGAGATGGCAGTCGCCTCCAACGGCGAGTTTCACCACCACAACGCCGCTCCCCCCAGGCTCCGCAGCTACCTCGGCGACCGTATGAACGGCCCGACCGACAGCTGAAACGGTGCCGCGTTGCTACGAACGGCGCAGCATCTGTTCGAACCAGTCGCCCATCCCTGAACGACTTCACCGGCCGACCCCGGGATTCGCCGTCCCACGGTCAGCCAGAAGAGGAACCTTCCATGCCCGCCAGCACTGCCACCACCGTCATCGAGCGGAAGTGGTTCACCACCGCCGAGGTCGCCGTGATGCTCAACTTCGGCCTGTCCAAGACCAAGGCTCTCGTCCACTCGGGCGCCATCCGCTCTGTCCTCATAGGCCGCAGCCGCCGCATCCTGCCCGTCTGGGTCGACGAGTACGTCGCCCGGGTCGTCGCCGACGACATGGAGCTGACGGCTTGAGCGGCAAACGCGGTAACGGCGAGGGGTCCATCTACCCCTACAAGAACGGCTTCGCCGCCTACGTCTGGGTGACCACGCCCATGGGCAAGCGCGCCCGCAAGTACGTCTATGGCAAGACCCGCCCCGAGGTCCACGACAAGTGGCTCAAGCTCCACACGGCGGCCAAGGCCGGCCCGGTGGCCACCAGCACACCGACGCTGGAGAGCTTTCTCGCCCACTGGCTGAAGGCCGAGGTGGAGGTCAACCTCAAGCCGCTCACCGCCGCGACCTACGAGACGGTGGTCCGCCTCTACATAACGCCCCACCTCGGCGCCAAGCGCGTTGACCGGCTCAACGTCCGCGATGTGCGCGAGTGGCTGAACAAGCTCGCCGCCACCTGCCAATGCTGCGCGCAGGGCAAGGACGAGGCCCGGCCCGACGAGCGACGCCGCTGCTGCGCGACCGGCAAATGCTGCGGCAAGGTGCTGGCCAAGCGGTCGGTCGGCGACGCACGGACCGTGCTGCGCAGCGCTCTGACGTACGCGATGAGCGAGGAGATGATCTCCCGCAACGTCGCCCAGCTCGTCAAGATGGCCAAGCCCCGCAGCCGCAAGGTCGTCCCCTGGTCGGTGGAGGAAGCCAGCCGCTTCCTCGAATCCGCCCGCACCGCCCGCGACCCGCTCTATGGCGCGTACGTGATGATCCTGGTCCTGGGGCTCCGTAAGGGGGAGGTGCTGGGGCTGGAGTGGTCGAACGTGCTGATGGACCGCAACGAGGTCCTCATCCAGAAGCAGCTCCAGCGGGTGCGCCGGCAGCTACTGCACTCGGAGACCAAGACCGACGCCTCGGAGGCACTGCTCCCCCTGCCGGACATCTGCCGCGCCGCCTTGCTGCTCCGGCAGAAGAGCCGTGACGCGCACAAGCTCGCTGCCCGCGAGCTGTGGACCGAGTCCGACATGGTCTTCACCACCCGCTACGGAACTCCGGTCGAGCCCCGGAACTTCAACCGGCGCTTCGCGTTCCGCTGCGCCGAAGCCGGGGTCCGGCTGATCCGCGTCCATGACACCCGCCACACCTGCGGCTCGCTGCTGGCGGCCCTGGATGTCCACCCACGCATCGCGATGCAGATCCTCCGGCACACCCAGATCTCGGTGACCATGGAGGTCTACACGCACATCCCGTCCGAGCAGACCCGTGACGCCCTGCGCAAGCTCGGGGCGACGCTCGAAGGCGGGCTGGCGGACCTGGCGGAGGCCGAGCTGGACGAGGGCCTGCCCGATCCGGTAGCCGAGGAAGGTCGCCAACAGCCGGAGTAGTGGCTGTACCCCGCTGCGTGACCACAGGCCAGAGGCCCCATCGGATGTCTCCGATGGGGCCTCTGGCCTAGGTCAGGACTTCGCTGCCCTCCGTCAGAAGGTGTTAGCGGTGAAGGGGCACGGCGGTTCGACTATGAGGGCGAGCAGACGTTCGAATTCGGTGTAATCGTCCTTGCTCATGAGCTCGACGGCGTTGCCGAGGTTCTTCTGGGTGAGCTGCTGCATGAACGGGGCGAGGAAGCGCTGCAGAGTCTCCGGCGCGTTCACCGCTTCCTGTACGTAGTTCCGGTACCGGGTGAGCTGCATTCCTACTTCTTCACGTTCGGCACGGGTTGCCTCAAGGACACGAGCCTGTTCCTCCCGGCTGAACGGGCGTCCGTCGCGGTGGGTCCATATGCCGGTGTCGGAAAGGCGCGTGAAGTCCGCGCTGCAGAGAAGGGCGATGATGTCGGGTCGGGGTGTGGGCGTGGTCATGCGGGGTGATGCTCCTCGTTGGTTGGGGAACACCAATGGTTCGGAGAATCGCCGGTTGGGCTAACCGGCGATCGTCGGCTATGTTGCGCCCGCCTCCCCGGGCCAATGCCGACAGCTGGAGGGGTTCGACCCGGGCGGCCGCTGTTGCGGTTAAGGCCGCCAGCCATCTCGCCAGGGTGCTGTCTGGGGCGGCGCTGCTGCTGCGCCACAAGCGCGACCCGCATGGCTCGCTCCCCGCGAGCCGTCCGAGGAGATTCGCGGCGACCTGCGCGAGCTCGGGGCGACGCGCGAAGGCGGGCTGGCGGCGGCTGAGCTGGAAGAGGCGGCCGTCCGCCCCGGCGGTCGGTGAAGGTCGCCAACGGCCGGAGTGGTTGCTGTACTTTCCTGCGGTACAACGCGAAAGAGGCCCTATCGGATCTCTCCGATAGGGCCTCTGACCTGGGTCGGGGTGGCGGGATTTGAACCCACGGCCTCTTCGTCCCGAATGAGGTTCGATCAAGATCGACACCAGCCCGGATGGAGTTTTCCCTGTTCAGAGGGTCGGGCTGTCGTGGTCTCGGGTGGTCTCGCAGAGGCTTGGGGAGCGGGTCGGCTCCCAGATGGCTCCCAGCGGGACCTCAGGCATGGGCCGCTGAGTCCCGGCTTGCCCGCCGTGTTCGCCGAGGCCGCTGCGGCGAGCAGGCCGACCCTTCGTCTGGAATGGTTCACACCCACGCCCACGCCTTGTTCTTGCCGGGATGCGACCGGATGAACGTCGGCATTCCCGGGCGATGGACCACGGTGGCATGGGCGTTCGAGCCCGGCATCTACACGGACTTGTCGGTGCGCTGGACGCCACCCGTTTGCTTTGGCCAGGAGGTCGAGTCCCAGGTTCGAGGTGGAAACGCGGAGGCTGTTGCCGGCGCGTTCGCCGAGGCTCGAGCACAGGCTGTGGACCGTGGCAAGTACGGAGACGCGGAGGTCTGACGAGCGAGGTGTTCTGAAGGCAGTACCGGCGCAGGGCGTCGACCGATCTGGCCGAGGCCCTGCGCCGGAAATGAACTGGGTGGGGCTACGGCCGAGTGTCTCGTTCGATTACGGCAGTCGCAGCCTCGATGCCGCTAACGACCTCGTACTCGAGGTCGTTAATCCCGACTCTGTCCTTAACCGTGTCGAAGTGAATTCGTGCGGAGGCGATCTTGTCTTGCTCCATGGGGCGGAGCAGTTCGAGCTCGTTGACGCCCTTAGTTTCGAAGACAATGTAGCGGCTCCCGTCGGCCCGTTCAGCGGTCAGGGCCCAGTCGGGGTTGTAGCTTCCCAGTGGGGTCGGGATCTTGAACGAGGACGGTAGCTTCACGAAGGTCTTGACCTCAGGGCGCTGCAGAAGTGCGAGCGCGAAGTTCTTCTCGGGTTTCGAGTCGACGACCATGTACCGGTAGACGGACTTCTTCTCGAAGGAGACCGCGTTGCCGTCTGCATCGGTGACGATGTTCCCTCCGGGGCCGGTGTACCCGGCGAGGTCGGCTTCGCCAAGCAGGCTGAGCGCGTAACGACGGTCTGCTTCGGGGCGGGAGGAGTCCACCAGCTCGTAGCGCAGTCCCTTCACCAGGAAGGCAGCCTTGGTGATATTGAGTTGGCGGCCTACCTGATCGATGTACGCCTGCGGGTTGTCCCGGAACTGTCCGAGCGTGCCGGAATCGGTGAGGACGTGGGCGAGCGTGGCACGGGTTAGCTGGGTGCGGTCTGCAAGGACGGACAGAATGTCGGGCAGGTCCTCGCTGTCGGCGTAGGTGACGTCCGCACGGCGCGCTGCGGTGGCTTCCGCGGTCAAGCCACTCTGGTCGATGCGCTTCACACGGTGCGTTAGCCACTCGCCTCGACGTTTGGGTACGGGAAGCATGCCCCGCAGCGCCTTGACCATAGAGGCACGCAGGCTGGCTTCATCGACCTCGACGCGGTACTCCGTGCGGTGCTGGATGCGATCCCACAGCTCCTGGAATTCGGGGCTCTTTAGGCGTTCCTGGACGAGGGGCACCGCGATGCGTTCGCCGGCCTTCTTGACGTCCAATGGCTTGGCCAGGCGCTTGATGAGCCCGAGTACTGCCTTGGCCGCGGCGTCCGAGTCAACGGAATCGCCGACAATCTTCGCGAGGTTTGCGTCGCCGCTCTGCACGGCCTGGCGCAGTCCGTCTTGCACTTTTCCCTTTGCGTCGATGTACCCCTCGTAGAACAGGGCTTGGTACAGCAACTGTGCGGCGGCCGAGCCCACGGGGATGACTTCCCCGTTCTCCGCTTTGAAGGACAGGCGCGCGAAGCTGTCCGCGGTGATGACACCGAACTGGATGCCCAGGTCTTCTGCCATCTCGCGCTGGAGGCGGTCGGCGAATTCCTCGTAGGACTCGTTCGCGATCACGGTCAGACGGTTGATTTCGAAGCCGTGCACACGGTTGCCGGACCCGTCCACGCACAGGCGCAGGCCGCGACCGATGGACTGGCGCCGCCACCGCTCGGTGCCCATGTTCCTAAGGACGCAGATTTGGAAGACGTTGGGGTTGTCCCAACCTTCCTGCAGCGCGGAGTGGCTGAAGATGAACCGGAGGGGGGTGCCCGGAGTGGTCAGCCCGACCTTGTCTCGCATGATCTGCTCGTAGGCCAGACTCGCCTGCTGGCGTCCCTTGTCGGTGGTCTCTTTGGTTTCCACCAGTACCTCGGAACCTCCCTTGCGACGGTCCACGGAGAAGTACCCCTGGTGGGCCTCTCTGGCGACGGTGTTGGCAGCGCAGTCGCCCAGCAGGGTGTTGAACTGCGGCTCGGAAGCAATGCGCGCGTACTCCTCCTCGAAGATCCGCACATACTCACCGGGAAGTGCCTCACCGTCAGAGCCGTACTCGCGGTACTTGGCCACAGAGTCGACAAAGAAAAGGCTCAGTACCTTTATATCGCGTCCGTGGATTGCGAACTCCTGCTCCTTGAGCAGGTGCTGTCGGATGGTTTGGGCGATCATCTGGCGGGCACGCTCGCGGACGCTGACCTCGGCGCCGACGCTGTCGCCGACTTTCAGCGGCTGCGCGACGGTGTCGAAGGAGATGCTCTGCTGCCCCTGGGCCGCGTTGATGGCGACCACGGTGAGGTCCTTGTACAGGTCACGGCCGGTCACGTCCGCGAGGTTGCTGCGTGACGTGGTGTCCACGGTGACAGCCTTGCGCTTGATCTCGTTGCCCTGCTCGACGTCCGCTTCGACCCGTGCCGTGAACGCTCCGCCCTTGCCTCGCGTCACTCCGAGCAGTTTGACGTACGGGGTTGTCCCGCTGGCGGAGGTGACCAGGGAGTCGACCTCGATCTGCTTGACCAGCTGCTTTTCGTAGGCGGCGATGGCATCCAAGCGGTAGACGAGGTTGGCCTTGTCGCTCTTGGCGTGGGTGGCTGAGTAGCGCAGGGTGGCTAGAGCGTTGAGGTCTTCCAGTGCGCTGCGACCTGCACCCTTCTTGTTGCCGGTACCGGTGTCGCCGTACACGCTCTGCGGCTCGTCGACGATGATGATCGGGTTCGTGGCCCTGATCAGGTCAGCGGGCATCTCGAAGTCGAGGACCTCGGCCGGCTGGTAGATCTTGTTGGTCTTCTTGTTGATCGCCGCGACGGTGACGATCATGATTTGGATGCTCGACGAGGTGGCGAATGAACGCACGCGGGACAGGTTGCCGCCGTCGAATTGGAAGAAGCTCATCGGCGGGTTGCCGTACAGGGATCCGAAGTGCTCGTGCAGCATCCGGATGGACGTCTCGATACCCTCTTTAATGGCCACCGAGGGCACTACCACCATGAACTTGGTGAACCCATAAAACTGGTGGAGCTCGTAGATGGTGCGCAGGTAGACGTACGTCTTGCCGGTGCCGGTCTCCATCTCGATGGTGAAGTTCATCGAGTCCAGTGACGGCTCTGGAGCCAGACCGGTGTGGTTCTGAATCTCGTGCAGATTGGCCAAGATCGTCTCCGGGTCCAGGCGCAGCATGTTGCCGTAGCCCCGGTCGGAGAACCCCTCGAAGCCGGCGTGGGCGGCCGGGTGGGCGTGCACGGTGAACTGGGAGGCCATGACCTCCTGGCCCCTGAACAGGCCCGTGACCGCGTCGATGGCCTGACGCTGGTAGTCGAGGCCCGCATCGAAGGAAAACTTCATTCAGATGCTCCGCAGCGTGGTGAAGCCGGCCTGCTCGAGGGCAGCGGCGAAGTTGAGCTTGGCGGCAGCGTCGACGAAGCCTGTGTCACGGACGACGACCGTGGTGTCAGCGTCGCCCTGGATTTCGTCGCGCCAGGCCACGAGGGCCTTGGTGACTTCGTTCGCGCGCCCGACCGTGATGTCGGTGCCGAAGTATGCGAACAGCGTGCCAGCGAGGTTGTACAACGTGCTGCCAGCGACCTCACGCGTCTCCAGCGGCGTGGTCAGGTCCACGCCCAGGCGCAGCATCGTCTCGACCAACAGGTCGTCCGTGGTGCGCCCAGTGACGAGGTTGTCCACGGCTCCGAGAAGGTCGAGTTGGTCGGGCGTACCGTCCCACGCCTTCACATTGCTGGATGCGAGGCGGTACGACCGGAATCCGGTGTCGATGTCCGCAGCGTCGAGGGTCCGCTTGGACGCGATCAGGTTACCCGCGCGGCGCAGCCGTTCGCGCGTGATGCCTGCGATGGTGTCGTAGCCGTCTGTACCGACGAATTCATCAAGCTGCACCAGGATATATCGGCGATCGCCGCCGTCAGCAGCATTGAGATCCATGACCGCGTGACCTGTGGACCCAGAGCCCGCGAAGAAGTCGAGGACGAGGGCTTCCGTAGCATTCTGAGTAACAAGTCCGAGCCAGCGCGAAATTACATTGACGTCCTTGGGAAATGGAAACACGTCGGAGTCCAAAAGAGTCTCCAATGAATGCGAAGCACTTGTCCTTTTCCTCTCAAAAACCGATGTCGGAACTACGCCGTCCTCGGAGTCTAGATATGTCTTCCGGTTGATGTACTCAGTGTGATCTTTCCCCACATGATCAGATTGGCGTCGATCTCGCGCTTCATGCGCTCCGGGGAAAACCTCCACCCACTTCCTGGAACCCTCACGGGGAGACCGGTCGTCGGGTGGATGACATCATACCGAGGACCTCCCCCGCCAGGCCAGGAGATGTTATTCTTGCGGAATACTCTGCCGTCCGGTTCAAATTCGTAGAATCTGTTGTTTTCCTTGGCTGGGTGTCCCTCCGGCAGCGACTTAATCCATGCCTTCATGAGCTCAGTCGCCTTCTCCGGCTTACGCCCCGAGTCGATCCATACCTTCTTTGCAGCCTCGCGAATCACGTTATCTGCTGGACGTTCTTCTCGCCAGCGTACACTATTCGCGCTGAGTGAACCCTCGTTCTTTGCGTAAATAAGCATGTAGTCATGGCCGACCGAAACATATCTGGAGTCATTCTTCCGGCCACCTTGCCAAGTAATATTAGCAATAAAATTCTCGGCGCCGAGAACCCGGTCCATCAAGAGTTTGAGGCGCGCATGCTCTGTGTCATCAATGGCGACGATGATGACACCCGTCTCCTTGAGCAAGTGGTGAGCAATGAGAAGGCGCGGGTACATCATCGATAGCCACTTCGTATGCAACGAGGCACCGGCCTTGCGGTCCTGTGCCCGGTCGGACCCCTCGCCGACTTGGAGCACGCCCTCGTCGTCGCGCTGACCGGTTACTGCCTCGTGCTGCGCCTGAGAGGTCGTGCGCTTGTCGTCGTAGACGAAGTCGTTGCCAGTGTTGTAAGGCGGGTCGATGTAGATCACGTCGACCTTGTTGGTATACCCGCGGCGGAGCAGACGCAGAACCTCTAGGTTGTCCCCCTCGATCACGAGGTTGCGAGTGTCGTCCCAGCCCACGGATTCTTCGGGCTTGGGCAGGAACGTCCCCGTCGGAGGGAGGGTGGAAAGTCGCCGGGCCTCGGCCATGCCTGGCCACCGCAGGCCGAAAGCCTCGGCGGTGTTGGGGACGGCATCGTCACCCAGCAGGTCACGCAGCACCTCGACGTCGACGGTGCCGTCGACGACGGCGTCAGGGAAGAACCGGGCCAAAAGATCGATGTTCGACTTTGCCTCGCCGGGGCCGGTCAGGCCGCTGACCGGTTCGAATTCCAGGGTCACAGGAGTGTCTTTCTTCTGCGGAAAGGGGATGGAGTCGGGAGCCGTCTCGTCAGGTGGCGCCGTGGTCGTGATCGGGACTGTAGAGGGTGTCTCTGACACGTTCGACCTGTGCGCGCAATGTCCGTGCCTGGGTGTTGAGTTCGATACGGCGTTGTTGGTTCTTTGCCTGTCTGGCGTCCCGTACGACGGTGGTCAGCTCGATCTCCAGGTCGGTCATCCGTCGGCGGAGCACGATGGCGTCGGCTGCCTGCAGTGTTGTGCTGGCGGGGCGCCCATCGGCTGCGGCCGTGCGTACGAGGTCGCGGTACAGCGCCCACATGTCTGTGTGGTCGAGCCGGTCGAGGTGCAGGGCTCCAGATTTGATCTGCTCGGCGGGCACCACGACGTGCGCGTCGATCACGGAGGTCGACCCGGTGGGGTCCGTGCGACTTACATGGCTGAGTGCCAGAGAAAGCGTCGTGGTGCTGTCAGGCAGGTGGGCAAGCAGCACCACAGGCTTGGCCATGCTGCGGTGAACGAGCTCGGTCACACGGGTGCGGTCGGCCGCTGTTGTCTTGTCTGCCAGTACGACTTCCAAGACTGGGATATCGACGACGGTGCGGTCGGTGTCCTGGTGCTTGGGCACCTGGATGGTCTCCGGTCGCAGAATCCCGACCAGCTGAGCCAAGGTCACGGCCTTGGTGATCAGGCGTGCATCGGCAGGTGCCTGGTCCTCGAACTGAGCGGCGAGCATCTTCTTGGTGATGCGGTGCTGCTGGCGCGCCGCCTCGGGCAAGCCGAGCAGGCTGACACCGTTGTACTCATGGGGCATGTCGGTCACGGGATGACCGCCACCCAGGCGACCACGTCCACGGCTTCCAGGCCGGGCGCGGTGGCGTCCGTGCCCAGCTGGGAGGGGCCTGCGGAGAACAGGGAGGCCACCATGCTCTCCTCGGCCCTGCCGGAAGCCGCTCGGACCGCCACGTCCAGTAGGCCGCGGTAGTGCGTCATGGACTTGCCCGACCTAGTTGTCCTCTCGAATTCCGCGAGGACGGCGATGTCGGGTTCGGAATCGCCCAGGCAGTGGTGGCGCAGGACGTCGAGGGCCAGTTTGGGTTCCTCGATCGCGTGGGCGAGCTTGCCGTCCTCGGTCACATAGGCGAGTACGTACGGGGCTAGCGGATATGCCTTGGAGAAGGTGAAGGCGTCGTCTCGCACGCGCAGGAGGAACACCGCTCCAGGGGCGAGCCCGTCCTCGGCCAGGGGCCTTGTCGAAGCGGGTGACGCCGAACAGGGCCAGGGGCCACCCAGTGATCTCCTGGATCTCCCTGCGGGGGCGTGCGGCGGCGTCCATGCGGAAGTCGGAGAGGGTCAGATCGGTGATGCTCAGGCCGCCGGCGAGGTCTTCCATGGTGGGGGCGCTGTCCTGCATCTGCTGCAGCTGTCTGCGCCGGTAGTCGAGGTCGTTCATGTCACCGGACGTGACGTCCAGGACATTCTCCTCGCCGGTTGCGGAGACATCCAGGAGGGTCATGCGGCTGGACACGCGCTTCTCGAGGTTGATGTAAGCGTCCAGGTCCATGTTGGGCCAGAAGTTGACGAGCTGGACGCTGGTGTTGATAGTACCCAGGCGGTCTACGCGCCCAAAGCGCTGGACGATGCGCACAGGGTTCCAATGGATGTCGTAGTTGATCACTGTGTCGCAGTCCTGAAGGTTTTGGCCTTCGGAGATGGTGTCGGTGGCGATCACGATGTCGATCTGCGGCGAAACCAGGTCGCCGCCTTTGGAGCGTGGTGAGAACACGGTAAGCACGTCGATCATGTGGGTGCGCTTCATCGGGAGGGTGGTCCGGGTGGTCTGCCCGGTGATCAGGGCCACGTGCACACCCAGCTCCTCGATTGCCCAGCGGCCCACATGCTCGTAGAGATAGTTGGCTGTGTCGCTGAACGCGGTGAAAACCAGGGCCTTGCGGTTGCCGTCGTTGGTGGGGTGCTCAACTTTGTTGCGCAGGAACTCCTTGAGCCGGGCCAGCTTGGCGTCGCGGGCGACGTCGACTGCCTTCACCTCGGACAGCAGGGCGGCCACGGTGTCTCGGTCCTGCTGGAGTTCTTGCCTCCACCTGATCCGGTCGATGTCGGCGAGGAACACCTTGACGCTGCCACCCACAGTGTCCTCGAACTGGGGGTCGTCCAGGTCGATGTTCTCCAGGTCGGCGAAGCCGTCGATGGAGTTCCCCTCACTCCCCGTTGCCTCGTAGGTGTCGATGCTGGCGATCGCACTGTCGATGGTGGCGAGGATCTTGGCGAGGGTCTTGCCCAGGGAGTTGACCGAGGACTCCAGACGCTTGAGCAGCCCCACCCGCAGCAGGTGAACCACGTTGTTCTCGCGGTCGGTTTGCTTCCACACGCGCTGACCGCCGGTGCGGACCTTCTGGTCGTACATGGCGGCGTACTTGCTCTCGTGCTTCGTGCTGACGTAGGAGGTGGGTTTGTAGGCCGCCAGGTTCAAGCGCAGGATCGACTGGTTGATCTGCTCCAGCGGGATCATGGTGTTGGTCGTGTCAATGGGCGGGATGAGGTTGATTGGGACCAGTCGGTCGGGGAACTTTCCTACGTCCTTGGTTCCGTAGTACTTCTGGATGTGCTTGCGCGAGCGGGCGATCGTGACCAGGTCCAGCAGGCGGATGTAGTCCATACCGAGTGTGCCGACCAGGGACTTCGTGCTTTGGGTGACCGCAGGCGTGCGCTCCCATTCCTTGAAGCGCTTCTGCGCCTTGACCAGGGTCGCCGCGATGCTCTTGATCCCGTCTGCGGCCAGAGCCTGGTCGTCACCCTCCGTGGCAAACAGGACCTGGTTTTTGAGGTCGGCCAGGCGGGTGTTCACCGGCGTGGCGCTGAGCATGAGGACCTTGGTCTTGACACCACTTTTGAAGACCTCGTTCATGAGGCGTTCGTACCGGGTCATCCGGCCCTTAACCTGCGGGTTGTTGCGGAAGTTGTGGGACTCGTCAATCACGACGAGGTCGTAGTTGCCCCAGTTGGTGTTGGCCAGGTCGATGTCACCGGACAACCCGCTGGTCCGGCTGAGGTCGGTGTGGTTGAGGACGTCGTAGTGGAACCGATCCTCGGCCAGCGGGTTGCGGTTGTCGTTGCCGCGGTAGATGGTCCAGTTCTCCCGCAGCCGCTTGGGTGCCAGGACTAGGACACGGTCGTTGCGCAGCTCGTAATACTTGATTACCGCAAGGGCTTCGAAGGTCTTCCCCAGGCCCACGCTGTCGGCGATTATGCAGCCGTTGTGGCGCTCAAGCTTCTCGATGGCGCCGAGCACACCGTCGCGCTGGAACTTGTAGAGCTTGTTCCACACAGCGGAGTCGTAGAATCCGGTCTTGCCGCGCTCGGCAGTCTCCTCTCCGGCTTCCTCGACGAAGTCCCTGAACAGGGAGGTCAGGACGCGCAGGTAGACGGACTCGGGGGCCCTGTCTTCGCAGAGAGCCTTGGCAGCGGTGAGGAACTCCTCCTGGATGGAGCCGGTGGTCGCATCGTCGCACCACATGCGCTCGAAGTTGACGACGGTCTGTGCCACTTTGTCTTCGTCTGTGGTCTCCAGGGGGAAATACAGATCCTGGGATGCCACGAGGCCAAGGCTCTCTGCCTCGAGACCCACGCCGTCGACTACATAGGGGAACGGGCCGTCGACGCTCGTCCAAGTGCCGCGAGTGCGCCGTTTGAGTGTTCTTGCCCGGAGGTGTTCTTCGGCCCAGACCACGAACGCATGGGCGATGCGGTGCTGGTCCAGCCGTGCACGCTTGAGGTTCTCCTCCTCAAGCCCGTTGAGGGGGAACTCTTCGAGGCTGTGGCCGTGCAGGAGCAGACGCAGTTCGACGTCGGTCAGCTCGTCCTGGAGCGCCTCGTAGACAAAGAGGGAGAACGACTCCGACAGTGAGTCCAGGCGGGTGGCGCCGGTCAGGTGTTTGCGCAACCGGTCGATCGCATGGCCTGCGTCGCTGGGGACCATGAAATTGAACCTCCGGAGTGGGCATGGATCCATTGCTGCTCGGGGCGTGAGCCGTGCTGATGCTATGACGCTCTTGCGCCGGGACGGGGGTCTATCAACCGTTGACTGAGGTACCTGTACTCGGTGATGGCAGCCGGTGGAACCAGTGTCGCTGGTCAGTTGCTCGGCGAAGACTTCTGCGGGGGTGCGGTAGCCCAGGATACGTTGGGGGCGGGCGTTGAGTTCCTCGGCCACGGCCTGGAGGTAGGGGGCGTGAGCGGTGATCTCGGTGCCCTTGGGGAAATACTGCCGCAACAGGCGGTTGGTGTTCTCGTTCGTGCCAAGCTGGCCTGACCGCCCTGGTCCGCGGTCCCATGGTCTGCGATCAGCAGCGTTCTGGAGGAGGAACTGCCAGCCAACCTGCGCCCGGAGGTAACCTGCGGAACATGATTCGTGCGGTGGTGTTCGACGTGGGCGAGTGTCTTATTGACGAGACCCGGGAGTACGGGACCTGGGCGGACTGGCTGGGGGTGCCGCGGCATACCTTCGCGGCAATGTTCGGAGCGGTCATCGCGCAGGGGCGCGACTATCGCGAGACGTTTCAGGAGTTCCGGCCGGAGTTCGACCTTACCGAAGAGCGCGAGAAGCGTGCGGCGGCCGGGAAGCCGGAATGGTTCGGCGAAGATGATCTGTATCCGGACGTGCGGCCCACGCTGGCCGCACTGCGGGAGGCTGGGCTGTGGGTGGGCATCGCCGGGAATCAGACCGTGCGGGCCGGCGGCCTGCTACGGGGGCTGGACCTTCCCTCCGACCTGATTGCCACCAGTGACGACTGGGGAGCGTCGAAGCCGGACGTGAAGTTCTTCGAGCACGTAATCGAGGCAACGCCTGCCGAGCCGGGCGAGATCCTGTACGTCGGTGACAGGCTCGACAACGACATCCGCCCGGCCGTTCAGGCGCGGCTTCTGACGGCCTTGATTCGGCGCGGGCCCTGGGGCACGATTCAGCAGCGTGATCCGGATGCGGACTCGATCACTACGATGCGCATCGACTCGCTCGCGGAGTTGCCGGAGAAGATCGCCAAGTTCAACGCTGAAGAGCGCTGATCGTCGTGCCCCAGTCGTAGAGACGATCGTCCAGGTCCCGGACGCACTGCTCGTTCTGCCACGGAGCGAGCGTGCGCCGGACCTCGCGGATGCGGTCCATACCCGTGGCGTACCAGGTGATGGCGAGCTGGTCGAGGGCTTGGACGGCGTACCGGCATGCCGCCTCCGGGTGGCTGTCCGCAGCTTCAACCGCTGCGAGATCGCCGAGGACGACGGTGCGCTGCTTGTCCGACTCGGGTGGCAGGTAGTCGAGAACCTCCTGAAGGGTCTGGCGGGCTTGTGGCAGGTGGTCGGCCTTCAGCTGCGTGTTCCCTTTAAAGGCGGACAGGCGCACTGGGCTGAACCAGTCCAGCCAGGCAGGGGTGGGGTGTGCGGAGCCTGAGGAGAGGGTGTCCTCGGCGTGTCGGATCAGGCGGAGCGCGGCACGAGGATCACCGCAGCGGGTCTCGCATTCCGCCTCCACGGCATCCAGCCATGCCCAGAGTTCCGCGGAGGCGTCTCCGCGCCGGGCGTAGGTACGGGCGGCCATCATGCGCTCGATCGCCGCTTCCCTGTCATCGGTCCAGCCAGGGATGAAGGCCATGTGCGCGAGGATGGCCGATCCGAGAATCGGGTCATCCGCTTCGCCCGCCGCTTGCAAGGCTCGCAAGAGGGTTTCCGAAGCTTGGTCGGGCTGGCGTAGGTCGAAGAACTCGATGCGGCCGACAAGCAGGTAGGACTCGGCGAGTGCGCTGGCGAGCGTTCGGCGGACAGGGTTCGCCGTCTCCGGCAGGAGAGCGCATCCGAGACGGGCGTGCTCCAGGACCGCAGGGTGCAGGATGGCGGGGGCCACGGACCAATAGAGGTGCCGATGAGAACGAGTGACCGCCTCGAAGTCCGCGCCTACAGTGGCTGGTTGCCTCGCGGCGCCTGCCTGGGCCGGGACAGAAGCTAGCCGCGCTCCAGCCAAAGGCGCACGCGGGGTGTCTCGGGCCGTCGTGGCCGCGTGGCGCTTCTCCATCCCCCATGGCGGGGTGAATCCCAAGTCCTCCATGCTCTGGCCCAGGAGGTGGGTCAGGACTCGGTGGGCGTCAGGCTGTGGCCAGGGTGGTGTGGCGGATTCCCAGCGGCGGATCTGACGGACACCGACAGCGAGACCTCTTATGCCCAGCTTGGGTGCCGTCTTGGTGATGGCGTCGGCCAGGGCCTGTTGAGAGGTGTATCCGGCAGCCAGGCGGGCGGCCTTGAGTCTGGTATTGCCTGCGGGACGGGACATGGATCTCCTCCAGGACGAACTCTCGTCAGAGAGTGACATGCGATGTCCCCGTAGCGGCGCAAAATTGTCCTGGGTAGGGCAACAAAGCCCTTTAGAAGTCCTTGTGATGACCTGTCAGAGCCCTCGAACAGGACCTGGCGAACCCAGATGATGGCATCTCCCGGGTCCAGCGCCGCCGCGTAGACAGGAGTTGGGCCTGCTCAACGCAAGCACGACGTCAGGACTGACGGCCAGATTGCTTGCCCTGGGAATCGACAGGATGGAGGTGAGAAGGTGCGCAGCACGAAGACGGCAGAGCCGTGGGTCGAGCATGGTCTTGGTCCATTCGGCCCGGCGTTCTGCAAGCCGCACAGCAGAACGCGGTACGCGACTGACGGCAGTGCATTGCTGAAGGTCTACGTGGGCATCGACCCCGAAGGCCGGCGCCAGCGCGAGGCCGCGACGGTCGAGCGCGCCGCCCGCCAGGGAATCTCGGTCCCGGCCGTCCTGGCCACGGGAAAGGGCAACGCCGGGTCTTGGACGGCCTTCGGGAAATTGCCTGGGCTGCCTTGTTCGATAGGTACGCGCACGGCGATCGAGGAGTACGTCGGTCACGTCGTGGCCGTGAGCGGCAGGCTGCATCGGCCTGGTGCAGGCATCACTCCTGGCCCAGGTTGGGGTGCGGAGCGGGCCGGCTTCACTTCCCCGCGTGAGTTCCTGCTTGATCAGCTCTCTTCTCGCTGCCAGCGGCTGCCTTGGTGGCCGGTGCTGAATAGAGCTCTCCGGTCGATCGATTCATATTCGGTCGTTCACCTCCACGGTGATCTCAAGCCCGAGCACCTCCTTGTCGACGGCGAAAGCCTGCACATCGTGGACTGGGAAGCCAGCGCCTGCGGTCCAGCCGTCCTCGACTACACCGACGTGGTCTTCCACCTCGTACGCGACCTGCTGTACGAGGGTGTCCGGCCCTGGCGTATCCCGGTTGATCTCGTGACCTGGTTGCCGTTCAGCGGGCCGGTTCTCACCTGGCGCCTGCTTCTTTGGCTCGATCGCCGTCGGGCCCAGGACATCGACCTCGTTACCACCCGCGCCGTCTACGAACTCGCTGCCGAAGAACATGCCGCTTCCGCGTACGGGTCGCTCGCCCAGGCCGTCGCGCTCCTCCGCGCTGCCGGCGTTCCTCGCTGAATCCCTTTTTCACCGCTCGTCCAGGCGTGCTGACGCCTGCGCCCATCCTCTTCTGTCCACCCTTGAAAGGGAGTTCGCGATGCCTCGTACCAGCACGATCCTCGGCAACAGCCACCTCGTCATCGACACCGGCATGACCACACCGGGCGCGACGACCATTGTGGAGCGCAAGGGCCTCGGTCATCCGGACACCCTGGCCGACCACCTCGCGGAGCGGCTGTCGCGTGCTTACAGCCGTTACACGGTCGACCACTTCGGCGCCGTGCTCCACCACAACTTCGACAAGCTCGCCCTCCTCGGCGGAGCCAGCGAAGTCCGATACGGGGGAGGCCGGATGACTTCTCCTGTGCGGGTCCTGGTCAACGGACGAGCCGCGCCGATGTGCGGGGGCGATTCCATCCCGGTCACAGAGATCGTCGAGGCGGAAGTGAGGTCCTTCTTCGCCGCTCGGCTTCCCGAAGTCTCGGACAGTCTCGACATCGTCTTCAATATCACCAGCAATTCCAGCCCGGGGGCGGTGCTCACCAGTGACGAGCTACCGGACCGGACCCGGTGGTTCAGCCCGCGCTCCATCGATGACCTCCGCGAGCGGCGCGTGAGGCTCTCGAACGACACCTCTCTTGGTACCGGCTGGGCGCCGGAGAACTCCTTCGAGTCGTTCGTGAGGGAGCTGGTCAACCACTTCTCCGGCGAGAGCGATTTCACCCGAGCTCACGCCTGGTGCGGTTCGGACGTGAAGCTCATGGGCTACTGGGATGGCGAGCGTGCGGATGTCGTGCTGTGTGTCCCGCAGAAGTCCCGCCGGGTCGGCAGCCGAGGGCAGTACGTCCGCAACGCGGAGTCCGTACTGGCCGAGTGCCATCGCCTGGCTGGCGTTCGCCTGCCTGGTGCCGAAGCTCGTTTCCGGCTGAACGCCCGTGATGTCCCGGACAAGGACGAGCTGTACCTCACCTACACGGGCAGCTCCATCGAGTCCGGTGACGAGGGCGTCGTCGGTCGGGGTAACCGCGTCAATGGGCTGATCACGCCGCTGCGCCCGATGAATCTGGAGGGGGCGAACGGCAAGAACCCCGTCTACCACGTCGGCAAGCTGTACAACATCGCCGCTCAACGGCTCGCCTTCCGACTCCACGAGGCGACCGCGGGCTACGCGGAGGTGCACCTGGTCAGCACCACGGGCCAGCGCCTCGACGAGCCCTGGCGCATCCTCGTCCGTCTCTCCGCTGCCGACGCCGAGATCGACAAGGTGCAGGCCCTGGTCGCGGAGATTCTCACCGAGTTCCCGGCTCTCACAGACGAGCTGGTCTCCGGCGGAATCGTGCTGAGTTGATGACGATGCGGTCGTTCGGCGATATCCCCTCGGGCTGTCGGCAGCGCCTGCTCGCTCATTACGGCCTCGGAGTTCAAGGCTGGCTCGACACAGCGCCTGATCTCTTAGCCACGGCTGCGCAACGCTGGAAGCTCTCGCTCAGAGGCTACGTCGACTCCGGACACGCCTCGGTGATCGCGGTGGCGACCGACCTCGACGAGCGTCCACTTGTCCTCAAAGCTTGGGCCGATCCCGACCGGTACCACCACGAAGTAGACGCTCTACGTTTGTGGGCCGGTGGACCCACGGCCGATGTCCTCGAAGTTGCGGACGATCTCGCAGTGGCCGCCCTCGAACTCGTCGGAGGCCGGCCTGGGGGTGCGGACCGACCACCCCGTGAGACACAGATGGTCGCCGCCGCCCTTCAGGGCCTGCACATCGTCGGGCGGCGCAGGAACCTACCGAACCGTTTTCCCCGGCTGGCCGGCTACCTCCATGGGGAAATCCTCCCCCGGATCCGCAGGCGGGCGCACGCCCTCGACGTCGGCCGGTGGAGCCCTCTCATTGACGCCACGCTTCCATCTCTCGCCGACCTTGAGGAAGACCCGGGCCGGACGACGGTCCTGCACGCGGACCTGTATCGGGAGAACGTTCCCTTCGACTGGCTGGCGCGCCCGCGCTTGATTGACCCGTTGCCCATGCTGGGCGACCCGGCCTTCGACTGGGCGTTCTGGACCGTCTACTACGACCTCGGCCACGGGACCAGCGGTCGGCTCACAGCTGCTTCGCGCGTATCCCGGATCCCTGTACCCGTACTCGCACGGTGGTGCCGCCTGCTCGCCCTTGACGGTCTCCTCTTCTACGCGGAGACCGGCGATCCGAGAGCGCCGCGGATGACGGAAGTGCTCTCCGACCTCTCGGCATCGACTCGACGGAGCGGAACGTGATCTCCTACATCGTTCGCCATGGCCAGACGAACTACAGCAAGCGGTACCTCGTCAATGGCGACCCGGCCAAGCCCATCCAGCTCAACGATGAAGGTCGGCAGTCCTTGAGCCGTGCCTGGGCGACCCTGCCTCTGCATGCCGTGGCGACGTGGCTGGCCAGCGAATTCCCACGAGCCCAGCAGACGGCATTCCTGCTGATGGGCGTTCCGGCGGCCGAACTGGTCGTCGACGCCCGGTTGAATGAACTCGACTACGGGAAATTCGAGAGCAGCCCGTTTCTGGAATATGCGGTATGGCTCGACAGCCAGGGCGCGAGCCGACGTCCACCCGGCGCCACGGAATCGCAGAGCGAGGGCATCCGCAGGATGCTCTCAGGGGTCCTCGCCGCCTTGAATCACCCTGGCCCCCGTGTACTCGTCAGCCACGGGCTGCTGGTCTCTGTATTGCTATGGCACCAGAGCCGCTCTGCGAACGACCGGATGCCGTTGTTCTTCCCGGAGGCTCCATACGTCGAGCCGGTCGCCATACCCGACGACGAGCTCCCGATCCTGATCACGACGCTGCTGGACGATCTTGACGCGAGCGCTCACCAAGAACCTGCCGGCGACGGTGATGCGACGATATTGCGGATCAGCGGGGGCTCGACGGTTGCTACCGTCGATTCTGCATCCCCACCCCGCTCGCTGGATAAAAAGGATCTTCCTCATGCATGATGCCCGCGCCCTCATTGAGATGGGTGCCGAAGCGGTTCGTCGGCTCGCTCGTCGCGGTTACTCCCTGGACCTGTCCCGGCTGGAAGACCTCCAGTCGCGGCGCAACCAGAGCATCCGCTCAGCCGACGAGCTGCGGGCGGAGGCCAAGCGGGTGGCAAGCGAAGTCCAGCAGACGGCCAAGCAGGGCGGTGATATCTCCAAGCTGAAGGAGCGCGCCCGCGAGCTCAAGGACCAGGTCCGCGAGATTGAGGCCGGCCAGGAGCAGAGCCAGGAAGAGCTGCGCGATCTGCTGCTCAGCATCCCGAACCTGCCCGACGACTCGGCCCCGGACGGCGACTCTGACGAGTTCGCGGTCGAGGTCCGGCGCGTCGGCACCCCGCCGTCCTTCCTCTTCGAGCCGAAGGACCACGTCGACCTCGGTGAGAGCACCGGCATCCTCGACTTCGGCCGGGCGACGAAGCTGTCGGGCCCCCGGTTCGTGGTCTCCCGTGGTGCGGGCGCCGCCCTGGAACGGGCACTGGCGACCCTCTTCCTCGACATCCACACCCGCCGCCACGGATACGTCGAGCATGCAGTCCCCTACCTGGTCACGCGCAAGACGATGACCGGCACCGGGCAGCTGCCGAAGTTCGAGGAGGACCTGTTCAAGACCGGTGTGGCCGACCGCGAACTGTTCCTGATCCCGACCGCCGAAGTACCGCTGACCAACCTCTACGCCGACGAGATCATCCCGCCGGCCGAGCTGCCCATGGCCCTCACCGCGCACACGCCGTGCTTCCGCTCCGAGGCCGGCTCCTACGGCCGTGACACCCGGGGCCTCATCCGGCAGCACCAGTTCGCCAAGGTCGAGATCGTCCGGATGGTCGACCCCGCGGACGCCGACGCCACGCTGGACACGATGGTCGGCCACGCCGAGGCGTGCCTGAAGGAGCTCGGCCTCGCCTACCGCGTCGTCAAGCTGGCCGCAGGCGATACAGGCTTCTCCGCCCAGCTCACTTACGACATCGAGGTCTGGATCCCCAGCCAGAACACCTACCGGGAGATCTCCTCGATCTCGAACTTCGGCACCTTCCAGGCCCGCCGCGCGAACATCCGCACCCGAGGCGAGGACGGCAAGCCCAAGCTCGTCGCCACGCTCAACGGCTCCGGCCTCCCCATCGGCCGCACCGTGGCCGCGCTCCTCGAACAGTGCCAGCAGCAGGACGGCTCCCTCGTCCTTCCCGAATCTCTCTTCCCGTACCTCGGCTTCCGCCGTATCTCGGCGGACGGAACACCGGAGGCATAAGATGCTCGTCGGCGTCTGCGACTTCCCTGGTAGCTACGCCTTTCCACCCGCCGGGTACGGCGGGATCGAACGATGGCTGTGGGCGGTCGCCGTAGGCGCCCGTGTCGCAGGCGCCGACGTACACCTCCTCGGGCCGGGCTGGCTCGCGGACCTGGAGCCCGACTGGGTCCGTAAGCCGGACCGCCTGGAAGACATCACCGCAGGATCACTCGCCGAGCGCGAGCTGCGGAGCGCCGGATACGACCTCCTGGTCGTGGGGCACGAGTACCCCTCGCTGCCCGCCTGGACCCGCACCTGGAACGCGCTGGAATGCGACGTCGCCACGTTCCAGCACTCACCCGTCTTCCACCACACCAGCACCGCCTTCGACGGCAGGCGGTCACGCCTCTACTGCTACTCGCCCGAGATGATCGAGCGGTACGCGGACTACCAGCCTGCGCCTGAACTTGCTGTCCACCTCGGCCTGGACGAGGACGAACCTCCGGCTGTGGCCGGCAGCGACCTCGTGTGGCTCGGCCGCATAGATGAGGAGAAGGCTCCGCACATCGCCGTCCGCGCCGCCCAGATGCTCGGCCGCCGAATACAGATCGTCGGGCCCGTCTTTGATGAGGCGTACGTGCGACACCACGAGCGCCTCTTCAGTGCGAGCCACGTGAAATGGGTGGGCGAGCTCGGCGGCCCCGCCAAGACCGCCGCTATCCGCGATGCCTCCGTCTTCGTCTACACCTACGCCCGGACGTATGTGGAGGCTGGCGCCGCAGTCTTCGGCGAGTCCCTCCGTGCCGGCACTCCCATGGCCGCGCTCACGTGGCGCGGGGGAACATGCGCCGAGGCGGCCCTGTGCGATCAGACCGGGGTGATCACGGTGGGCGACCCCAACCTGGACGATGAGATGGCCGCAGGACTTCTCGCTCGGGCGATCGAAGAAGCCGAGGACCTTGACCACACGCAGGTCCAGGAAATCGGGATGCAACGCTTCGATCCAGCCCGCCACTTCACGGCGATGTCGACACGGCCATGCTGACGGACAGGACTCGGGAACACGTGCTCGGGGAGTCATCCTCACGGGGGAACCAAATACCTGCCGTGCTGCGACAAGTGCTCGGGCCACAATGGGAGTTCACTTCTTCTGCCGGTCGGATCAGGATCGAGCACGCACACAGAGGCTCTCCGTACTGCCCGCCTCGCCGCCCCCCGTCGTGGGAGGAGCTGCTGGCGGTGCTGAAGGCGGGTTTCGCGGCGCAGGGCGTCCCGCAGGCCGCCTGTCTGCCCCTTCGGTGGGGCCGGGAGACCGAGCTGATGATCTCGGCTGTCCAAGCCCTTGACCCCCTCCTCAAGGACGGTCGCCCACTGACGTACCGCAGCGGCTTCCTGCCCCAACCTGTCGTCCGCTTCACCGGGCGGCGTGACGCGTCGGGGGACCTCCAGGCCGGCTTTCTGACCTCATTCGTCAACGTCTCCCAAGTCCAGCCGATCCAGTGCCTGGACGAGTTCGGGACGATCTTGGACGGCTGGCTCAGCGTGCTGTCGAGTTTGGGCTTCCACGCGCGCCACATCAGCGTTCACGGCAAGCTCTTGGCCTGGCACCGCCGGCAAGTCGTGGGTATCACTCTTCGCTTCGACCACCTCGACCTGCCTCTCGGCGACATCGTTCTCCTGTGGAACGCCGACAACCCTGAGCGCATGGCGGTAGACCTCGGCACCGGGCTGGAACGTCTGGCCTGGGCGCTGACGCGGCTTGAGTGGGTGGACCTCGTCTTCGGCAGGTTCGCGACCCATGTGCCACCGGCGACACTCGACGCCGTCCGCACGGCCACTCTTCTTCTCGCGCACGGCGTCAGCCCCGCCGCGCGAGGGGCCGGCGGGATCACTCGCCGGGTCATCGGAGCGATCGACCCTGCTGTGGCGAGGTTGGGCGTCAGCTCCCTGGTGCGTGCGTCCTACCGCTATTGGCGCCTTTTCGGCGAGCCGAATGTTCCATGGCCGGCGGTGGCCATGGCGATTGAGGAGGAGTTGGACAGCTGAAGAGAATTCCGAAATGAAGTGAGCGCCTGCCAGGGCGGCCCTGTTGTAGCTCTCGTGGCTCATGCCGGGATCTGTCTGCAGTTTCGTATATCCAGGGCAGGTGCGTGATCGCGGCGCAACGGCCGCTCTCGGACCGGTATCGAACCACCTCTGAATAGCCATCGACTGCCGAGCTCTTCGGAAGCGAGGAGTTCGCTGGAGGCAGACAAGGAAGAGCGCAGAAAGACTGGCCACATGGGATAAGGCATGTCAAGGTAAACGACCTCCCAGAGATCTTCAGGCCGCCTTCGCTCGCTGCGTCGGTGGTCGATGGGCCCATTTCAATTTGCATGGAGGCGTTCCTGAATCCGCATTTCCCGTTCGATCCGTCCCTCGCGACCGGCGTCCTTCCCACGTACTGGGCCGGCCCCCGACACCTGGCCGGTGACGACGGTCGTCCCTACGATGCCGTCGCGGACAACCTTGCCGGCTTTGGCTGGACGAGCCTGACAGTCGTTCGAGGGCGGCGTGAGCTCGATGAGCCGCTGGAGGACCTTCAGGTGCTGCGCAGCACGGTCCTGCACATCAGTCCCGATGCTCTTCGGTGGGCGCAGTGGGTGTTGCCGGACGAGCCGTTCTACCTCGGTGGGCTGCCGATCGCGTGGCAGGTCTCTGCCCGCTCGGACGCGAGCAGCCCTCTCGCGAACTGGTCCGCCTACTTCACCCGTGACGTCCCGGGTGAAATCATCGCCGATTTTCTCCTCGCACTCGACGCATGCGGCCAGCCCACTCTTGCGTCCGCCGGACCCGGGGTGGTCCTCGATGCGGTCACCGCGCACGGCTGGTTCCGCGACGCAGAACAGCCCCAGACGGCGGCAATGCACCCCACCTTCACTGCTCGCATCAGTCTCGGCGAGGTGCCGCCCTTCATCCAGGACGCCGACCCCCGCGCACTGACAGCCGAGGTGAAGGAGCAGGAGGCTATGGGCTGGCAGGCGTGGGCCGAGCCAGCCATGGGGACCCCGTATCTGTGGGCTGCTTCATTCAGCGCCAGCGTGCCGCACAGTTTGGTCGCCGCGTTTGCCACCTCGCTCAGCTCCACCGCACCGGTGCTGCGCCGAGTATTGCCAGAGAGCACGCGGGATCAGCTCCTATGGGCCCCTTCCAGCTGAGCGTCCCCGCTCCGTGTGACTCGGGTGGTTGGTCACGGCTGGCCTTCGAGACCGAAGGTCTCGAAGGCCAGCCGTGCAGCCGGGTCTTGACACGAAGGAACGCTGGAGCCTCGGCTGATGCTGACGTTCTACGACTCAGTGCCGCGGGCCTCCTTCAGAATGTCGATACTCTCGCGGTCCTTCGGCTCGGAACGTCGGTACTGGGGGTGGCCAAGGTCCATTTGAAGTGCGGCGTGGAGCGGGGCGGGGTATCGCGTCCGGTCTGACCAGGAGAGCGCCTGGTGGCTGAGCCGTGCCGCGGCAACCGCGAGAGCTTCTCGGTCATAGCCGTCCCGCGTGTGCATCGGGGTGATCTCCCGCGTGGTCATGCTGTACCACGGCGAGTTGAGTTCGTTCTCCTTACGTTCGTCGGCGTTCTTCGATGCCTTTCCGGGTTTGGCCCGCCAGCGGGTCTTCCACTGCCCGAGGCGCTTCTTGCCGTAGTTACGGGGTTCGGTGAACAGGAACCACGGGTGGCCTTCGGGTCGGTCCTCCGAGTAGTACAGGTCACTCGAGGTCTTGAGCGTGACGGTCTTGCCGTTCTTCTGCTTCTCGGTGACGGCGACGAGGCGGGGCATCTCTGCCTGCGCGCAGTTCATGCGAATGATGCTGACAGGGTTCCAGGACTGGGGTAGTCCGCTTGCGGGAAGCCAAAGTCGCGGATCATCCGGGTCCTTTCCGAGGCCCTGCTTGTTGTTGTGAAGGCCGGGCCATACGCGGCGACTCGCGTGGCCATCGATCATCAAGGCGTAGGGCAGGCCGTCAAGTTCGTCGTGGAGTTCCTGGAGTGCGGTGCGGACGTCGTCGCCGGCCTGCGCCCAGCGTTGAAAGTCGCTGTCCCCGTTCTCAGTGTGAAGAGGGTAGTTGGCGGCGTGGAAGTTGCTCTGTGCGAGGGCGTAGTGCTCCCACTTCGGGTGGATGTTGCTCCAGCCGATCACGCGCCAGGGGCCGCCGGGTTCGGGGGACGGAATGATTGCGCTGGCGGTGATGATCCTTTTGGGTGCGCCCTTGTACTTGTTGTCCGTGGCCTGTTTGCGAATGTGGATGCCGCAGAACGCCATACGGGGTAGCGGGTAGGGATCGTCGTCGGGGTAGAGGGCCCGCTCGAAGCGGTCGTCGACGACGCCACAGGAACGGTAGAGGTCCAGCACCCCCATGTGGACGCGGTGGTCTTCGAAGGCTTTCGCGGGCTTCTTGATGATGCTGAAGGTCTTGGTGAAGGAGTCGTACTCGCGGCCGACGAGAAACTGGGATGGGACTGCGGCCTTGGCGAGCTCCCGCACGACCTGGTGCTTGGCATCGTTCTCCGCAAGCGCGGCTTTCACCTCGGCGGACTTCATGCCTTCGTGCTCCTCGCCGCGCACGGGGATCTCCGTTTCACACCAGGCGGCGAGGAGTACCCCGGGTTCTGCAAACTTACCGATGATCGCCTGGACGTCGGCGGTGCGCTGAGTGCCGGGGCCGTGCTCCAGCAGGGCTTCGGCGTTGCAGAAGACGGCTTCGATGCCGTCTGCGAGCGGGAAGGTGTCCTCTCCACCGGGTTTCGGATCGATGTCGTGGGGCTCGATACCGTAGGGGTGCGCGAGGCCGTGGATCATCCGGGTGAGGGTCTCGTCCCGGTACCACAGGCACAGGATACGGAGCTTCTTGTACCCGGCTGCCTGGATGGAACGGCGGATGCCTTCGGAGGAGGGCTTGCCGATGAGGTCGACGTACTCACCGTCGTCCTTCTTCTGCTTCTTGTCCTTTGCCTGGGTGGCCGAGGCGGGCTCGTGGGAACGCTTACCGAAAACATTCCCCTTCGATTTGAGGTCGAGCAGGGAGACCGTGTCGCCGCAGGTGCGCTGGACGTGGTCCCGCAACAACGTGAGGTGGTAGATGCCGGCGCCGGTTCCGACGGCGAAGGAGTCGGTCTTGGGCATGGTGGGCCTGATCGCTCCAGGCGGCGGCGTGAGGATGTCGATCCTCTTACCGTTTTCGTCCTTGGCATTCAGTCGGTTGCGCTCGTCGGTGACGCGTTCCTCGATGGCGGTGAGCGATGCCCGGTCGGCGTCCATCTTCGCCAGGATTTCCAACGCGTGCTTGTTGGTCTGCCGCAGGCCGCGCCCATCCAGGGACACTGAGGTTCCCCCGGGATGCGGAAGAGGTTGACCGAGGGTCAGATGGTTCTCATGAGAGGAACATCTACCATGGCCGCCCCCAGGAAATACTCGCTGGAGTTGCGTGAGCGTGCGGTGCGGATGTATCGCACCACCGAGCCGAAGCCGCAGATCAAGAAGCTCGCCATCGACCTCGGCGTGCATCCCGAGGCCCTCCGCGGCTGGATCCGCCAGGCCGAGGCCGACCACGGTGAGCGCGATGACCGCCTCACCACAGACGAACGCACCGAGCTCGCCGCCCTGCGCAAGGAGAACGCCCAGCTCAAGCGGGCGAACGAGGTCTTGCGGACGGCCTCGGCGTTTTTCGCGGCGCAACTCGACCCGACCCGGCCCAGGTGACCGCGCTCGTCGACGAGCACCCCCACCTGGGAGTCGAGTGCGTACTTCGGGAACTGCACCTTGCCTCCTCCACCTTCTACCGCCGGCGCCGTGCCGAGCGCGAGCCGTGCGAACGACTCCGCCGGGACGTCGAGCTGACCGGGCAGATCCGGCAGATCCACGCGGACTCACGTGGGATCTACGGCTCTCCGCGCGTGCACGCCGTCCTCAAACGTGAAGGCGTCCGTGTCGGCCGCAAACGGGTCGAACGCCTGATGCGGGAGGCCGATCTGGCGGGCGTCAGCCCGCGCCGGAAGGGCTTCACGCGCCGCGATCCCCAGGCGACGCTCGCCCCGGATCTGGTCAACCGCGACTTCACCGCGCCGGCGCCGAACCGGTTGTGGGTCACCGACCTGACGATGATCACCACCGCCGAGGGCCCACTGTGGCTCTCCGCGATCCGCGACGCCTTCTCACGCCGGGTGGTGGCCTGGGAGACCTCCGCCCGCGCGGACGCCGACCTGGTGCTGTCCAGTCTGGAGTACGCCCTCGCGTCCCGCGAGGTCGAGCCCGGCACGCTCGTTCATCACGCCGACCACGGCTGTCAATACACATCCATTAAGCTCACAACTCGCTTGGTGCGAGCGGGAATTGAGGCATCCATGGGGTCGGTCGGGGACTCCTACGATAACGCCCTCGCGGAAAATCTGTGGATGCTGATCAAGACCGAGTGCGTCCGCGGACGCGTCTTCGCGACCAGAGCCGAGGCGAACCTCGCGCTCTTCGAGTACATCGACGGCTTCTACAACAGCCGACGCATCCAGAAACGGCTCGGCTACCTCAGCCCGATCGAGTTCGAGGAGAAGCACTACGCCGAACAGGCAACGGCCGAACGAGCGAACCTGAAACCCCGCCAACCCGCTCTGACCAGCTGATCAGCACCTCCCGCACAGCGGGGGAACCTCAACACGGACATGAGTGGCCTGCCTGTTCCCTGGTCCACGAGAACGGTGCGAGCGTGGATCACCGTGTTGTTGACGCGCCGGATGTGGACGTCGAGATTCAGAACGGGATTCGGCTCGGCCGTATAGGTGGCCATCTTTACCGATAGGCGGGACAGCGCGTACTGGACCTGGCTGCGGGTGGGGTTCTCGGGACGGGTCTTGGCCGCTTCACCAAGGTCGACCGGGTGAGCAAGGTCGGCGAAGACAGGCCCGATGGGCTGGTCCCAGGCGATCAGCTCGCCGGTGCTGGTCGGCCTGTACTGTACTGCCGCGACGTTTTTGGAGGGCCGCCAGTCGGCGGTCCGCTCTTTAATTTCACCGTTCGCCGCCTCGTACGACTCAAGGACTGGCTCCACCTCCTGGTCGAGGAAGGGCTTGGAAGCCAGCATCTTGGCCATGTGCCATTTCACCGCCTCATAGGCCCAGCTGTCCGGGCTGGCAGGTTTGCCGTCTTCCGGCTGGAGAATGTTCTCCGCAAGGCAGTGGCGCCGGGGAGTGGCGTCGGCTACCAGTCGGGCCAGGGTGGGCTGGTCCATGAACGGGATCTCGTCCAGCGGGACCTTTCGGATGATGCCTTCCAGGTAGGTGAAGACCTTCCTGAGGATCTCGGGCTCCACGGGATTGAGTGTCACCATGAAGGCCATGTACTTGTCCAGGTGGACGTAGCCATCGGTGATCTGCTGGAGCACGGTGACAGCGATGGAATAGGGAATCAGGAACGGGTCGGACTCCTGACCGTCCCTGGTCCGTTTTCCGTTTCTTGCTGCAGTGCTTCCCAGCTCTCGCCAGGCCCTGCGGATCGGCGAGTGGTAGTCGCCGAAGTCCCAGACCAGGGCGGTCATGCCGTCCAGGAGTTCTGAGGTGCACCGGATCGATGTCGTGTGTGCGGTGAGATCCCGCTGCGTGTTGCTTCGCCCCATGAGCAGGGGTACCTCGTCTCTCGGTCTCTCCTAATAGGGAGAGGAATACGGGTCTGCTTCCACTACAGCAAGGCGGAGGCGGACATGGGCAGTTCAGAGCATCTCCTGGTCCAGCCCCGCATAGGTCAGGAATGCCTGAAGTGCTTGACCGTAGAGCTCATTCATGATAATTCGCTGCTCCGGAGTCCAGTCATAGTAGATCTGCTTGATAATCGAGGCCAGGTCAGAGCTGAACTTCTTGTCATGGATGGAGTGGTCCACGATGTGGAGGGTCATGTCGGTCTCGCCCCGCCGGGCGCGGCCGGCGAGCTGGATGAGCAGGACGAGCATGCCTGCCACGAGTTCCTTGCGTAGGTCGTGGTCCATGTTGGAGAACCGGGCGGGGGAGCGGAGGATCTTGGTGAGTTGTTTCCAGGAGGCTTCGCTCGCTGTGCGCAGGACGGCCAGGGGCTCGTCACTGCCGCCGACGGGAAGGGTGTTGAAGCCGGAGGCGTTGACGCTTGCGTGGAGCCAGTTGGTGTCCTCGATGCTGAGGACGGGCCGGACACACAGGTAGATGTCGCGGACCGCCGAACGCGTGCCGACGACGATGTTCAGGCCCCTCCCGATCACGGCCAGAGGGGCAATGAGAATCTCTCCCCGATCTGGAAAGTCCTTGAGTTCTTCGCGGACCATCCGGTCCACGTGAGCGGGCAGGTGTTCCTCGTAGCGCTGTTTCTCCGCCTTCTTCACAAGGAGGCAGATCCGGTGGTTCAGCCCGTCCGCCTGCGCCACTCCAGAGGCTAGGTGCGCCGCTTGCTCGTACGAGTTGACGGCGAGGATGACGCGGGGGCCCGTTCCGGTTCCCGCTCCTTCAGGTGAGCCAGGCGCTTGGCGAGCTGCTGCTCGTACAGACCCCTGCCAAGATCGCGGAGTGCCTTGGGTTTCAGCTCCTGCGGGAGCCCTCCGACTCTCATGGCGTCCCCGTTGTTTCCCCGCACTGGGGTGGCGACGGTGACGATGGACTCGGGGCGAGTATCGGGAAGCCACCAGCGGACCGGGGCATGGATGTGTTCTTTTACGGCTTGGGGCAGGTATGCGGTGGCGGACAGACCCATGACCGGGCGCTGTACGCCGGCGGTCAGCAGAGCGGTGAGGCCACCGAGTTCGCTGACGAAGGTATGGGGGTCGCCGCCGAAGGAGCGGGACAGGAGCTCCGCTTCCTTCTCCTTGTTGTCCATTCCTTTCACCTGGTAGCCGTGGATGGAGCGGCCCAGCATGGCCAGGGGATAGAGGGTGGCGACCGTCTTGTTCCGCATGGTTTCGAGGATCTTGCGAACCGATCCCAGGTCGAGGTATCGCAGGGTCTGCGCCTGCATGCGCAGCTCGTCCAGCGCACCATCGAGCTCTCGGAGCACGGTGCGGGTGACCAACAGGTTTACCACGGCGGCTTGCCGATGCGCGTCGGGCACGAGATCGCGTAGGAGGGTGCGCATCGCGTCGCGGGTATCGGTGAGATGGTCTTGACCGCGCTGTGCGGTGAGGGTGGTCAGGGCTGTTTCGACGGCGTCCCAGTCGGCTCCTTCGGGAAGGTCGATTGCTTCATCGGGTTCGGAGTCGTACCAGGGGGCGGGCATGATCTCGTCGAGGAAGGCGAACAGCTCAGGTGAAACTTGCTCGCCCGCGGTCTGGTCGGGGAACAGGAGCTGCAGGATTTCGCGGTCCCTTGAACGGGCCAGGCGCCAGCCGGTGTTGTCGCGGCTCGCGCCGTCGGGGCTGTCCGCCTCGTTTCCCGGGTTCAGCTTCAGCCCGCTTCCGGAGCACAGCCACAGCAGCAGCATCTCGGCCATGAGCCGGGCGTGGCTGACCGGCGCTACGAGCCCCATCTCATGAACGACGGGAAGATTCTTGGCATCGGAGTCGATCTCCCGCAGCGCGGTCACCCGCTTCCGTGAGGCCAGAGTGATTTCCGACGTGCAGCTGCTGATGGCGGTCGTCTGGAAAGCGTCGATCTCATCGATCACGAGCGCATCACAGGCTCGCAGCGTCATCTCCAGGACGCTGATGCCCCTAGTCCCGCGTGCCTTACCACGGAACTCCTGCCCGTCCAGGACGACGCCGATGCGTGTCTGACCTTCCAGCAGGTTGGCGTGGTTGGTGACAATGATGGCCGCGTCGGCGGCCTGGTAGAACTGCTGGAACTTACCGCACACCGGGGCGAAGGAGCAGGTGAGCCGTGTGGACCCCGTGGCTGCGGAAGTCAGCGAGGTGCAGTTCTCCTCACCGTACGGATACAGGGTTGGCGGGTCCATCAATGCCCGCTGCGCGCATCCGGTCGACAGAAGCCCGATGTCGGTCCTGGCACGCCGGTCCCACTCGTCGATCTGCGTGGAGGAGCCAAGGGCTGCGTAGTCCATGGCCCGGCGGTGCATGCTCGACGGAGACAGCAGCGGAGTGCAGTGAGCGGGCTCGGGAAGATGCTCTTTCCGGTGCAGGTAGGCCAGGTCGTTATTGATGTCCCAGGCCATGTCCAAGGTCGCGCGGACATCGGTGACGGCGAGTGCAATTCGCCGGTCGTTCATCGCCGCCCAGGATGCCAGGACCCGCACCAGGACCGTCTTGCCGCTCCCGGTGGGGGCGTTGAGGACCTGTAGGTCTCCGCTCGTCAGGTTGAGTTCTGTCAGGGCGCCGTCGGCGGTCTTCATGCTCTCGAAGAAGCGCTTGAGTACGCGATAGAGGTAGGCGACGCTCTTGTCCTGCCCGCTGAGGATCTTGGCGACGACCAAAAGTTGCTTGACCGTCGGCGTGACCTCGTCGCGCTGCGGACGGGTGTGCACTTGCGGCAGAACCTCATGGCCCGGTGCTTCGAAGAAGCCGGGAGTCTCCTGGATATAGATTTCCCTGCTGGTCGTTCCATGTTCCTTGCCCAGGTAGGCCGTCCGCGTCTTAAGTGTTCCCGGGCCGGCGAACGCCTGCGCCTTTGGACGCTTGCCGAAGGTGAAGAACGGGCCGGTGACACGCTGCGCGTAGGCGAGGAAGTCCCCTCCCATACGGGGAATCACCGCGTCCGCCAGATGCGGATCTCCGACCGGTAGTCGAAGCGAACCGCCTGACCTGTCTGCAAGGTCGGGATCGGGAGCCAGGGTGCCGAGCAGCGTGAGGATCGCGGCCCTGAGTTTCTTCGCGTCCGTCCATTCTTGAGCCATCAAGATCATCACTTGGCGGATCAGGTTCCGCTCGGCCACGGGCAGGCTTGCCCATCCCGACCATGCCCGCGGCTTGCGGTAGGCGAAGAACGTGGCCTCTTCGAAACCGGCCAGGACGTGCCCCTCGTCGTCCTTGCGGGGAAAGTAGTGCGCGGCCAGCGCGAGTGCTCCTGCCAGGCCGGCTTCCTGCCCGGTCATCTCCCCGCTCACGACCGATCCTCCTTGGTCTGCCTGATGATCATCTCCAGGTAGTCCGTTGCGGTCATCGCTGCCTTCATTTTGTAGGTGCGGCATACTGCGTGGAGTTGGTCCACCTGTTCCTGGCGGTGGTCGGGGACCACCAGGTACTCCGCGCCACCCTGATCGCCGCCGTCCATGTGCAGCTTGCTGACCAGGTAATTCGGCCAGGTGTAGTCCTTGAAGTCGGCAGGAAACCGTGGCTTTTCGCTACCTTCGCCGGTGATCCACAGGTCACACTGATCCCCGTTGGGCCACAGGTGCGACGACCAGGCCGTTCCCTCCAAGGCTGCCGCGGCGGCTCGGTGCAGGGCGAGCTCGGGGAGGCCCGGGATAACCGTGTAGCGCCACACGGGCCGCACCAGTGCGAGGTAGTCCGCAGTTGGCTGCGCTTCCGGCACCTGCGGCACGGCCCCGGTCCATAGGCGCGCGAACCGTCCTGACGGAATCCGGCATTCAAACGTCGGGCTCAGCACTGGCGCTGTCTTCTTCCGAGCGGTCACGACGAACTCGTACGACGCTCCCGTCTCCTCGTGCCAGGGGTACAGGCACCGCACCCTTCCTCGGGTGCGTCCGCCGGTGCGGGAAGCCGCTACCTTCATGGGCCACTTGCAGGCGGGGCAGGGCCACCACCAGCCGTTGTGTTGCGCGTGCTGGGGGATCGGCTTGTAGAAGTCGTTCGACCGGGACGGCAGGTTGAGTTGCGCGAGGTTGCCGGTCGGTGCCGTCGGGCTCTCCACCAGTGTGGTGCGGTGCCTCTCGTAGAAGGGGCCCTTGATCGAGCTGAAGACGGCTTCTTGGCTGTACTCGTCGTCCAGCTTCGGCTTCGTCACCTGTCCGGCGAACTTGCCTACCTTCTGGGCGGCCCGCATGACGCGCTGGGCTTCGTGCCGGAAGTCGAACCCCTCCTCGGTGGCCACGCCCTCACTGTCCATGAGGCGTACGCCCGCGAGGGCCTTGCCGTCGATCCAGTCGGGCAGCAGCCCCTCCAGGGAGCCGGCCCGGTCGCCGGTAAGCCTGCCCATCAGTTCCTCGAACCGGATCAGGTGCCCCGGACCGCAGGCAGCCATCAGGATGCCGTGGGCCTCCATGAGACGGTCGAGCCGTCTGGGCCCGTCCAGTTCCTCGTTGGCCATCGCGTGCTCACACACGGCGAACGCCTTGACGATCTCCAGCAACGAGTGAGTCTGCTGAATGTCTGTTGTGTCCTCAGCTTGCTTCACGGGCGCGGACCCTACTGCAGGGCACTGACATTGATACTCGTAGCGGGTTCCGGTGGTCGTGGCTCGGGCACTGACTGACGCTCTGCTGGGCTGTCCTCCTGTTGTTCTGTCCGGTTGCCGGGACCCGTTCTCATGGCTCCGGCCGGGCGGAACATGACCTGATAGGAGTCGACCGTTCACCTGCGGTGACGCCCCGCGGGCGTGAAAATCGGTACAGGGGCTGTCCGCCGACGCCGCTTGATGTTTGGGCTGTGAGCCCGCATAGGAGTCTGGTGAGGGAGCCGTCCGAGGGGCCGCACACTGTCGCTTTGAGCACGCCGATCAGCTTTTCCGTTCCCCTCTGGCTCCCCGGGCAGCCCCTGCCCGCACCATCGCAACAGGGAGCATGTCATGGAGGAGTTGAGAGAAGACCACGACGACGGAACGGTCGCACGGGTCGCGGCGATCGACATCGCCAAGGCATCCGGGATGGTTTGCCTGCGCGTCCCGCACGACACCATCGAGGGCCGGCGCATCCAGCAGGTCTGGAACGTCGCCTCGACCACCAACTCGATCCTCGAGCTCGGCGACCGGCTGGTCTGCCAGGGCGTCGAGCGGGTCGTCATGGAAGCGACGGGCTCGTACTGGCGCCCATTCTTCTACCTGCTGGAGTCCCGCGGGCTGGACTGCTGGCTCGTCAACGCGCGCGATGTGAAGAACGTCCCCGGCCGCCCCAAGACCGACAAGTTGGACGCGGTCTGGCTGGCCAAGCTCGCCGAACGCGGCATGGTCCGACCCTCGTTCGTCCCGCCCAAGCCGGTCCGGCAACTACGGGACCTCACTCGCACTCGCACGGTGTTCATCCAGGAACGCACCCGACACAAGCACCGCGTGGACAAGGCCCTGCAGGACGCGCAGATCAAACTGTCCGACGTCGTCTCGGACCTGTTCGGCCTGTCCGGGCGGGCCATGCTCGATGCCCTGGCCGCCGGCGAACGCAACCCCAGAGCCCTGGCGGATCTCGCCAAAGGGAGCCTGGTGAAGAAGAAGCCGGCCCTGGCCGAAGCGCTCACCGGGCAGTTCGAGGACCACCATGGCCGACTGCTGGGCGTGCTTCTGGGCACCGTCGACCACCTCACCACGCAGGTCAGGGAGCTCGACCGGCTGATCGCCGACCTCATGGAACAGACCACGGCCTCGCACGACGGCCCGGGAACCGCACCGCCCCACACCGACGACACCGGCAGTCCTGCCCGCGGCGATGCGACCGCGCAGGAACTGGCCGAGCATCTGGACGCGGTCCCCGGCATCGGGCCGGCCACAGCCCAGATCATCCTCGCAGAGATCGGCCTGGACATGAGCCGCTTCCCCACCCCAGAACACCTGGTCTCGTGGGCGAAGCTGTGTCCCCGCACGATCCAGTCCGGAGCAAAGAACACCGCCGGCCCGGCCGGCAAGGGCAACCCATGGCTCAAGGGCGCCCTCGGCGAGGCCGCCAACGCCGCCGCCCGCACCAACACCTTCCTCGGCGCCCGCTACCGGCGCATCGTCAAACGCCGAGGCCACGCCAAGGCCCTGGTCGCCGTCGCCCGCTCGATACTCGTCATCGCCTGGCACCTGATCAACGACCCCGACGCCCGATACCAGGAGCTCGGCACCGACTGGCACCAACGCCATCTCAACCCCGCCCGCAAGACCCGCGACCTCGTCCGCCAACTCCAGGCCCTCGGCCACCAGGTCACGCTCGCCCCCACGGCCTTAGCCTGACCCCACCCAGTCCGCAGAGAGACCGTCCGGCTCCGCCGCACGGCGCTACCACCTGCCCACGGGAGCGTGGATTTTCCGTTCAGCATCAATGGCCCCGAGAACGCTTAGCCAGAACTCTCGCCGACGCCCTCGGTACCGATTCCGGGATACAGGCTCCGGTAGGCGTCAAGATGATCGGCGATGTGGCGCTGCCCCGAATCCGTAAGGAACCACCGGTACGGCCCGTGAGTCACTCCGTCGGGATGCCGCAACACAATGAAGCCCCGGCTTGGGCTCCGTCCGTCAGGGCTTTGCCCCACCGCCAGGTAATGCGGCCCACGCCCGGCGAGACTGCCGTCTACCCCCTGCGTACCAGCGCCCGCGACACGGACCACGATCTTCCAGAGCCACAACGACAACAAGGGCGCGGGCGGTCCCATCTCGCGGGGAACACCAAGCGCCGTGCGGACCACCGCTCGCCCGGGACGGGTCATCTCCACCCGGGTACGAGGCAAGTCCCCGAGCCCGTCGACATAGACGCGGTCTCGGTACACAAAGATCAGACCGCGCCGCTCCAAAGCTGCCACGGAAGACCCGGCACCGGGATCGTGCACCCCAGCATCGCGTAGCCGCTCCTGGATGCGGGTGTAACCGACTGCATCGGAGGAGGCAGAAAGCGCCAACGTCATGCGCCGCCATTCGTTTGCCGGCCGTCGCTCCGCACCCAGATGGCGGGCGTGGCGCTGTTCTTCCTCCGTTTCCTGGTCCTGTTGAAAAATGCAGGTCAGATAAGTTCGCTGCCGGTCGTTGAGAGAACTCCAGGCGTCCAGCGATTTGCCAGACGGCTGACGGGCGCGTCGGACAGGAAGCAGCGGAAGCGGATCTTCCGTACGGCTGCGGCGCCAGGCATCCATCACCACCCGGTCGGGAATCCGATAGACCTGGGCGAGCATGCGCGCCACCCGCCCAAGGGTCTCCGGGGACCCCCATGCCCAGCCGCGCACACGCCTGCCACGTTCCAGATCGCGGATCTTCTCTGCGTCGATATGCAGGCCCCGTGCACCCCGCTTGCTTCGTAGAACTGCGGCGACCTCTTCGGTGCTCATGCCCGCGTCGCGGCGCAAGTCGGACAGGCTCTCAGTACCGGGGTCGCGGCCTGTCAAGACCTGCGCATCGCACTGCAGGACTTTCAGGAGCCGACCGAAAGCCCGGTCCCCGACGGCCCGTGTTCCTGCCTCCCAGTGACGTACGGCACGCGGAGTGACTCCCACAGCTGCGGCCAACTCTTCAACGCTCATGTCTCTGAACAAGCGCTGATGCTCCAGGGCCTGGGTACGTAGGGACTGCGCCATACCAGAAGCAAAACGCAGTGAACAGTTCACCGCAACTGCTCTGACCGCCAACCTTGGACGGCGGCTGCTGATGGGCCCTAAAAATGGGCGACGAGCCCATAAACCGCCCGCCTGGGACCACCGTGCCCCACGCCAGGAAGCCGGGCCTCCCCTATGGGAGGCCCGGCTTCGTACTGATCAGGCTGGATACAGCATCCAGTACTGGCACGCTCCCGCTCCGGCAATCAAAAGTCCGCTACAGACCGGAGCTGCCAGATGGCACCGCTGGGAGATGGCGCTTATTTGATCTTCCCTGGCCACGATCGCCGGGACCGGGAACCTCTCCGGCCCCGGTCACCCCCTCGTTGGGCCAATATGTGACGTGGCCCTTCACTAAAAGGTGTAGGGGGTGAAGGGACGCACCGGTTCCATCTGGAGGGCGAGCAAGCGATCGAACTCGACCCGTTCGTCCTGGCTCATAAGCTCGACGGCGTTGCCCAAGGTCTTCTTAGCGAGCTGGTTCATGAACGGAGCGAGGAACCGGTTCATGACTTCTGGGGCGTCGTACACTCCCCGCTTGTACTCCATGTAGCGCTCGAACTGCGCATGGAACTCGAAGAATTCTTCGCGGTTTGCGTGGAAGGCGGTGGTCTGTTCCTCGTTGCTGAACGGTCGCCCGTCGCTGTGGGACCAGGTACGGGTGTCCTTTCGGTACGTGAAGTCCGAGTCGCAGAGAAGGGCGACGACGGAGGGGTTTACTTCTAGTTCGGTCATAGGGGTGTGCGGCTCCTTGTGGGATCGGTTGGTTGGGGTACATCAATCGTCTGGAGAATCGCCGGTTGGGCTAACCGGCGATCGTCTGCTATGTTGCGCCCGCCTCCCCGGGGTCAGTGCCGACGGCTGGAGTGGCTCGACGCCCTGGCGACCGGTGATGCGGCGGGTGCTGCGGCCGGGGTGCGCCGGCTGCCTCGGGTGGGTGTGGGCTGCGGGTTTTCGGGTGCGGCGGGCAGGTGAGCGGTGGCGCGCAGGCGCCAGACGAGGACGTCGCTGATGGAGGTAGCGGTGCCGAGCTCGCGTCGTTGGGTGGCGTCGGCGAGCAGGGACGCCGGGTCGTGTCCCGCTTGTTGGGCGTCGGCGAGGGTGGCGGCCAGAGCGGGCCAGCCGGGCTCGGCCTGGATGCGTTCGGCGAGCTCTGGCAGAGCTTGGTGCAGGAGGTCGGCTTGCCGTTGCCGGACACGTGGTGCCTGACGCTGGCCTCGCCGGCGGAGGGTGGCCATGGGGTGGGCCGCGGCAGCCTGGTAGGCGGCACGCAGGTGTTCGGCGGTTTGCTGGGCCGCGGCGGCCTGCTGATGGTGGTGCCTTTTGGCGTGCCAGTTCGCCACGGTGATGGCGAGGAAGACGGCCATGTCGATGACCATGGCGGTGGTGGCGCCGTCCTCGCCGTGACCGAGGGCGGGGCCGCTGTGGACCAGATCGTGGGCGGCCTGGCGAAGGGCGCGGTCGTGCCCGCGTATGGCACGGACGTGGGAGCGGGCGGCCCGTTCGAACGCGGAGGCTGCGTGCTGGAGTTCGGTGCGGGTTTGGGCGGCAGAGCTCTGGGCGAGCGCGTCCAGGATCTCCCCTGTGGCGGCGATCTGCGCTGCTGCTATCCCGTCGTCACCGTGATCAATGATCAGCAGGGCGCGCCAGGTGGCAGCGGTGGCGCGACGTCGGGCGAACGCGGGATGGGTTACGGACGGCAGGGCGGGCTGCGCGGTCTCGGAGCCGCCTTCGGGGACAGCCTGCGCCTGCTGGGTCCAGCGTTCTCGGATGCGGGGCAGGGACAGGTCGGGGGCGAGGGTGGAGCCGGCGTAGAAGACCGGCTCGTTGTCCTTGTTGTGGTCACCGGGCAGTGCGACCTTGTAGCCGAGGAGGTCACCCGACGGTGCGATCCGCTTGCGGATCAGGACACCGCCGGCGGCCAGCCGGTCGAAGAACTCATCCGTGGAGGCCGCGCCGGCTGCTGCGCCGCGCACGGTCTCGCGCAGCTCCTCCCGCACAGTGTGCTCCCGCCCAGCACGTTCGGCTTTGTGGCGTTCGGCGCTGGTGGGGCGTTTGGCTGCGGTGCCGTCGCCGGGCGTGACGCGGTGCAGGCCGTAGTCGGCTTCGATGAGGCGGGCTGCGGCTTGTGCGCGTTGGCCGGAGCGGTGGTGGTCGGGGCGGCGGCCGTCCTCGCGTACGAGGGTGGCGATGATGTGGATGTGGTCGTCGGCATGGCGAACAGCGGCCCATCGGCACCCGGCGCTGTCTGCGCTGCCGGGGTCGATGCCGGTGGCGGCCACGATGCGGCGGGCGATGTCGGCCCACTCCTCGTCGCGGAGGATGCGGTCGGTGCCTGCGGCTCGCACGGAGCAGTGCCACACGTGCTGCTCGGGCCGCTGGTCTTCTCCGAGCAGGTGCAGGGGCTGGTCGAGGACCCGCTGGAGGTCTTCATTCGTTGCGGAGGGATCCCGACCGGGATCGGGTGCCATGCCGTCGTAGGAGGCGACCAGGTGCGGGTCGACGTGCTCCTCCCGGGTGCCCTTGCCGTAGAGGTAGTTGAGCAGGCCCCGGGTGTTGCTGCCTTGCTTGTGGATGCGAGGGATCAAGCGGCCTCGCCTTTCGCGCGGGAGATGATCCGCTCGACGGCAGCCTTGGTGGCGGTGGCCGCATGGCGGACGTCAGCGAGGGTCTCCTCGACGTGGGTGGCGTCGCCGCCGGAGTTGAGGGTCTTGGTCATCTGGTTGAGGTTGCTGCCGGCCCAGCCGAGTTTGCGGCCGGTGGCGAACAGTTCGGTGAGGACATCGTGGTCGGCTGCGATGGTGGCGGCGGTGCGGGTCTGGTCGCGGGCGGCGGCCAAGGCGGAGTGCGCGAGGAAACCGGCGATGCTCATGCCGACGGCGTCAGCGCCGGCCTGAATGAGGGCGTGTTCGCGTTCGCTGAGGCGGACGCTCTGGGCGGGACGCTGCTTCTTGTCACGCGGTCGTGATTTCCCCCTGGCCCGGCGCTTGCGCCCGGCCGCGCTTGGCTGCGATCCGCCCTCGGTCGCAGCCTTCCCGTCCGGCGCCCCCTGGCGCTGGTCGGGCCCCGCTACCCCTGGGGCGGGGTCGGGTTCGGACGCTCCCCCGGCGGGGGAGTGTCCGAACCTCCATCTTGCTCCGTCTGAGGCTGGGGTGGGTCGTGTCTCGTTCTGGTGGTGGTCCGGGCTGGTGGTGCACGGATCCTGCATGGAAGGCTCCTGATGGGAGGGGGGAATGAGCGGATCAGGCCGGCGCTTGGGCAGTAACCCCGCGTCCTGCTGGTGCGAGAGGGTGATCGCGGGGGAGTGCTGCGCCGGGCATGGCGGCGTGAACGTGGGGCTGCGGTCAGGCGGAGTCGATGGTCCGCGGATCCCCGTGCCGTCGTTTGTGGCTGACCGGATATCCGGTCAGGCCGTTGGGAGGCTGGTCTGGGCGCCCTGCTCTGCGGCTAGGAGCGCCTTGAGTTCGGTGAGCCGGTCCTCGGAGATGGTGAGGTCGGCCTTCCGGATGGCGTTGCGTAGCACGACGCGGGTGGCCGTTCCGTGCACTGCGACGGCCTCGCGGCCGATGGCGAGCAGCTCGTCCATTTCGGCACCGGGAGGGCGGCCGTAGCGTTGCGCCGCGGGGACGTCTTCCTCGTGGGACGGCTCGGCGGGTGCGGGGGCGGGTGCCCAATCGTGCAGGGGGAGTTGTTTCCGCACGTATCGGTGAGCCACAGACTCGGGGGGAAGGTCGGCACCGAGGTGCTCCGTGGCTTCCTCGGTCTCGGAGGCGTAGTCGGCACCTGGTGGGCTGTGTTGGGGCGTCGTCGGTTCGACATGACGCGTGGTGAGCCCGTCCGGCGTGAAAGCAGTCCAGGGCGATGGCAGTTCGATCGTCGCCAGTGCTGTCGCGTGACGGCGGACGGCGAGCTGTTGCAGCAGCACTTCCCGTTGGCGCTGGTCGATGCCCACCGAAGCCTGGGCGATAGCCCGTGACAGCCGCCGTGCAGTGCGCCGGCCTCGCCAGCTGGCGCGCTGCTTCTCGGTTCGCTCCGCAAGGCAGGCTGCCAGGGCGACAGCTCTGCGGGTGGCTCGGTCGCGGGTGATCTGCGCGGCATCTCGATCGCGTTGGGCGATACCAAGGCGGGAGAGCAGGCGTTCGCGTACTTCGCGGCCGACCCGGGCGAGGACGCTGTGAGAGGTGGCCTCGGGCGTGCGGATGCGCAGTTCGATGCCCATGGCCTGATGCCAGAGCAGCGCGGCCATGACCGGTCCTACGAAGGCCCGTACCGTGCCGCCGGCCGTGCCCGACTCGGCGTACGCGGGGATCACCTGCACAGCGGTGATCACCCAGGTGAGGATGCCGGGCAGGCCGGGGGTCTGTTTGGGGCCCTGGAGGTTCTGCCGCGCGAGCAGCGCCGTGGCGAAGAGGGCGAGTTCGGCGGCGGCGAACATCGCGGTGCGCTCGATGGTTCCGTTCATGTCCAGGTAGTCGGCGGCGAACCGCCAGCTGGTGTCGGCGCTGTAGGCGGTACAGCCGACCGCGGCCAGTGCGGCGACCCTGACGGCGGGCGTTCCGGGCTGTCGCTTGCTGCGGTTTCGGGTAGTGCGTCGGTAGATCAGCAGGCCGACCAGGAGCACCGTGCAGGCGGCCAGGAGGGCGGTAAACGCGAGCGACGTCGGGGTCCAGCGCCCCAGTGCGGGCAGGGGGAATGGCGTCATACAGGGGGTCTCCAGAGGCCCGCCGCGCCGGGTGGGCAGGCGTGGGCGCAGGCGGGCGGTGTGAGGAAGCGGTCAGGCGAGGCGGCGGCGTGCGGTCAGACGCCGGGCTGGCGTCTGCGGTCTGCGCCGGTGAGGACGACGGTCGTGGTCATCTCGGCGAGACGGGAGGCGACGCGGTCGCCGACGGCGTCGCGCAGCGCGGCGGTCGGCAGGTTGGTCGTGATGAGGGTGGGGAGCAGCTCGGTGTAGCGGCGGTTGATCAGCCGGTAGGTGATCTCCTCGGTCCACTCCGACTGTTTGGCTGCGCCGAGGTCGTCCAGGATCAGCAGCGGGCAGGTGCTGAGAGTGGCGAGGTCTCGCTCGGCGTCGTGGCCGGCGCGTGGGCGCAGGCGGGCGTACAGGTCGGCCGTGGTGGCTGCCTCCCACCGCAGTCGCACCCCGGCGGTCAGTAGCGACCGCACCGCGCCGTATGCCTGGTGCGTCTTGCCGGTGCCGGTAGGTCCGGCGATCAGCAGGGATGGTCCGAGCGCGATGCCGCGGGTACCGCTCGGGCCGGGCCGCGCGGCGAGGGTTACCTCGTCGGCCCAGGCGGCGACCTGGTGGTGGTCGGCGAGGGCGTGGCGGTAGCGGGGCGGGATGCGGGCTTCGGCCAGTTCTAGCGCGGTCACCCGCTCCGAGGGGGCCTCGGCGGGTGTGGCGGTTGCGTCGATGCCGCGGTCGGCGAGGATCGTGCCAAGGCGGGCGGCCAGGGTGCTGATGCGCTGCGGTTCGCGGCTGGTGGTGGCTGTGGTCACAGCTGGCCTCCGTAGGCCGCCTCGACGTCAGCTGGCGCTGGATTGGTCCACGCCCGGTGTGGGGCGGCAGCTGCCTGCGGAGCGTTCATGGCCTCATTGACCAGGCTCGGCAGCAGGTGCACGGACAGGCCCTTGGTGCGCATCCGTCGCATCCCGGCGCGGATATGGTCGGGTGCGAGGCCCTCGCCGAGCAGTTTGCCGACCACACGGCCCAGGTGGCCGAGCACGTCGCCGGGCGGCCGGTGTTCGCATGAGGTGACGTATTCGCCGACCAGGCTCTTGGCCGAGACCGAACCCGAGGCAGTCTGGGGCGCGGGGGCGCTTGCGCTCCCCACCGGAGGTGATCCTAGATCCAGGATCCTAGGTCCTAGATCCGGACCCTGAGTCCTCACCGCACCCTCCTGTTGTTGTGGTGAGGGCTCACTGAAATTGCCCTGACCTGCAGCTCCCCTGTTCACGGATGACTCGCTACGTCTTCGGGAGCCCTCAGGCTCTCCTCCGTGAGGGCTCCCGGCCTGTTCGCGGAGGACACCGTGAGCTGACGGGGCAGTCTCGGCTGATCGACCGCCTTGGTGGCGGGGGCAGGCCGGGCAGCGGCTGCCACTGGGCCGGTTGATCCTCTGGTGGCGTGCCCAGGCGACGATGTGCAGGTATCCCTTGCCGTCGGCGCCTTCGTATCGGCAGATCAGACCGGCACCGTCGAGCTGTGTGAGGTCGTCCTCGACTTCCAGCGGGCCGTGCTCGGGGCGCAGGGACCACAGAGCGCCGGCGATGACGGCGGCCTGGTCGCGGAAGCGGCCGTGGTCGTCTGCCTGGGTGAGCAGGCCGAAAAAGGTCCGCTCCGCATGGACGCTCACTTCGGCGAGCGACTCGGAGATGAAGGCTTCCGGCTTAATGGTGCGTATCCGCGCCATGTCTATCGCCCCGCCTTCGTAGGCAGAGCAGGGGAGTTCGGCGACGGGTACGCGACTACGGCCGCGGGGGCTGTAGCTTGTTGTGGCATAGACGGTTCCTCACCCGGTGGCCTTGTGGCCGCCACCGTCTTGATCGTCCCAATTCGGTTGATAAGGGACTTTGAACCCCCGGCGTTGGCCCGCCGGGGGTCTTTCATGTGTTCGACCCCAGGGGTTCCGGGCGTATGGCCAAGACAGCCACACCCTCTCCGCACAAGTCCAGCATTATGCCGAGAAAGCAAACAGCTCTCGGCGAACGCATCGTGCACGGCTTCCCTAAAACGATAGACCCGAATTGGCCGCTGACCTAGAAGCGGCATAAAAGGGGCAATCGGTAAATTGCCCTCTGGAGGGCTTTGATGGGTGCGCGTTTTGGTCGGGCGATGCAGAGTCCCACGTGAGAGGCGTCGCAGACGCCGCGCCATCAACGCCGTTCGAGGTGTTTGGTCAACGGCGGATTCCAGGCTATGTTGCCTCGCTCGCGGGAGTCAGGGGACCGGATCTGACAAAAATGACGCGCAACATAGCAGCAGATCGCCGGTTACCCAAACCGGCAATGCAGAGCTACAACTGACCCATGCCTGAATGCCCTCTGGGAATTGGTCCGGCCGGCGTGCTGACCGCCCGCGCTATTACCCGTGCCCGCACAGCGCGCGGATTCGCCCAGCGCCAGCTGGTCGAACGGGTGACCACGCTCGGCCGCCCCATGACCATCACGATGTTGTCCCGCATCGAACGCACACAGCGCCGCTGCGACGTCGACGACCTCGTCGCCATCGCAGCCGCCCTCGACGTCTCACCGCTCGCTCTGCTCGCCGAGACGAGTTGGCGGAACGAGCCCTCATAGCGCTCCCCGGGTGGGTCAACACCCGGCAGGTGCAACGTACTTCACCCCGCTCCATACCCAAGTGATCAACCGGCGCGTCATAAGTCGCACCGGCGCGCCAGAGAAGGAACTTCCTTGCGCCGAGAGGCCATGCCCCCTGCCCTGTTGCCCTTTCGCCTCCGTACCGCGAAGGAGGCGATCCAGCGTGGCTGAACAGCCAGGCACCGAGATTGCGCTGTCCCGCCTCTACCGCCCCGACGAGGTGGCCGCCGTGCTCGGCTGCTCTGCCTGGTGGGTCAAGGACCGGGCCCGCCGTCGCCAGATCCCCTTTGCTCGCGTGGGCCGTGCTTACCGCTTCACCGCCGGCCATCTCGCCGAGATCATCCGCCTCCACGAGGAGCGACCGACCACTGCTGCACGGCCGCCGGCAGTTGGTGCCCCACCTGCGGTGGCTGCCCGACGGTCCGGCGCACCCGAACCGGCTGCACCATCGCCTCGCCTGCGCGCCAGGCCGCCGCGCCGGTCCAACCGATCCGAATTCGACACCGCCGCATAGGACCCCGAACCGAAGAGGAAGGAAACGCACTTGGGTTTCGCGGAGAAGCGCGGAAGCTACTGGCGTGCCCGATACAAGACCGCTCCCGGCAAGCACCTCACCGTCGTCGACGAGCATGGCAAGGCGATCAAGTTCGCCACCAAGGGTGAGGCCCAACGCTCGGCGGGCGAGGCCGAGAACAAGTACCGACGCGGCGACTGGCGCGACCCCGCACTGGGGCAGGAGACGTTCGGCGAGTACGCGAGCCGCTGGTACGGGGCCCAGGATCTGGCGGCCTCGACCATGCAGAATTACAAGCGCCACATCGAGGAGCACCTCCTCCCCGACTTCGAGGACCATGCGCTCGCCGGCATCCTGCGTTCGGACGTCGACCGGTGGGAGAAGAAGGAAAGGGCCCTGTACGCGGCCTCCAGCGTCAAGACCTGGCGCTCCACGTTCCACCTGATCTTCGAGGACGCGATCGACGAAGGGCTGATCACGTCCAACCCGGCGACCAGGCGACGCGGGCGGGGCAAGCGCGCGGGCCGCTCCCGTGGCCGGGGCCCCGAGAAGGTCGTCACCGATCCGCTCGGCATCCTGCTCATCGCCGAACGGGCTGCCCTGCTGTCCGGCCGCGACGACGAGTTCGTTGCCGTGATCCTCAAGGCGTACACCGGGATGCGCTGGGGCGAGATCGTGGGGCTGGAGACCGAGTTCGCCCGCCCCGGCGCGGTCCGCGTGGAATGGCAGCTGTACGAGCTGGACACGGGTGAGATGGTGCGCTGCCCGCCCAAGGACGACAGCTACCGAACCATCGACGCCCCGCCCTGGTTGTCAGCGCTGGTCGCCAACCACATCGCCCGCGCCAAGCTGACCCCCTGCGCCTGCCACGGCAGGACGTATGTCTTCTGTGGCCACGGTGCGGCGCGCACCGGTGGACACCACGGTGCGAAGCTCGTGGACGTCGCCCGGCGCGCCGATGTCTCCACGGGGACGGTGTCCAACGTTCTCAACCACCCCGATCGCGTGACCCAAGCCACCCGCACCAAGGTGGAGGCGGCTATCGCGGATCTCGGGTTCATACGTGGGGGCGCGGTAGTCGGGCACACCGCGCACTGGCGCCGGAACGGCTTCGCCACCTGGCTCTTCACCCCGGCCGTCTCGGGTTGTTATCCGAAGAAGGCGCCCCAGGAGGCACGACCAGTGCCGTTGGTTGGCGAGCCATGGCCCGGCATCCCGGTCCGGGGGCGCAATGCCTCGGCACGGGCTGACGCGTGCTGGGTCCCGATCGCCAGGGGGCTCACCCCGCACGGTCTCCGCCACTCCCACCGGACCCACATGGAGGACATCGGCACGGAGAAGGTGCTCATGGACGAGCGCATGGGCCACATCGACGGCTCGGTCTCCGCCCGTTACGCCCACGTCACAGCGGGCATGCGCAAGCGGCTGTTGGTCGGCCTCACCGAGCAGTGGGAGGAGGCACTCGACGCCCGGCTGGAGATGAGCCCCCGCTCACCGGTCCGCGTACTCGGCGGACTCCTTCGAGCACGCGCGGCTGTGCATTAGCGGCACGTAGGGTGTTGCGCCCTCGGAGCAGGGCGCAACACCCTGCCGGCCGGTTGTCACGCGTATGTCAGGGCAGCACACGTATCGCGAGCACGGAGCCGTCATGATGGACGGAGACGGGACCGTTCCACTCCGAATCCCACGCGAGGAGAGGCCAGGTCTTCCGAAGGTCATGGACCTCGGTGCGGTACTGCTCCACCCGGCCCGCTGCGAGATGACGGAACAGGTGCTTATCCATTCCAGAGAATGCCTCGACCCGTGTCCTGTTGAGGCGGAAGACATGGTCCGTGCCGACGCAGGGAATGTCGAGGAGGGTCTGATTCGCGTCCTGGGTGCTGTCGGTGGCCGCGTGCGTGAAGCCGGTGAAGTGCCGCTGGCCCTGCCGTTTGGTCAGGTACTGGGCTGTAGCGGCGCTGTCGCCGGCGAAGGCCGTCAGTCCGGCTGCGCCAGTGCGGGCGAGGACCTGCCGGAACCAGGGAAAGTGCTCGGGCTGGACGTGGAAACCGGGCTCGGACTTCGGGGTCGTCTCGCCATCGGCGGGCGGTTGAATGCCCGGAAAGATGTTGTCCTCCTCGGTTCGCTGGTCAAGCCCCGTGCCAGGAGCCGAACCGCTCAGTCGGCCACCGCTTCCCCGTGCCTGCAAGGCGTGCACGGTGAGCGCTCCGTCGGTGGGCAGTTCCGTGCTGAACACGAGGCTCGGAGTCTCATTCCACGCCCCGATGTGGACCGCTTCGACGTGCGCGGAGGCGGACGCAAGCTGGATGTATGAGCTGGCGGCGTTGCTGTGGTTGCCCTTGCAGGCGATCGGGATGACCCGTGACGGTTCTCCGGGCTTCCAGATCTCGGCGAAGAACTGCGGCCGGTAGCGGTATCCCGATCGAGGCCCTGAGTCCCGGCTGGTCAAGGCCCAGCCAGCCCGCAGCGCAGTGTCCGCAGGGACGATCGAGACAGAGTGGTCCGGATAGCGGCGGCTCAGTAACTGCCGGGCCAGGGTCAGGGCGAATCCGGTACTGAGCTCCCCAGACTGGATCGCCTTGTAATAGTCCGCCGTCTCCCGACCCTCCGCAGAGAGGGTCATGAAGGAGTCGATACCGCCGGTCAGAGCCTGGCTGTACTTGAGGCACCCCCAGTGCTCGGCCAGGCCGCGTCCGGCGCCCCGCCGCGACAGGGCAATGGCCTGGCCGAGCGTGTGCAGCACGTCCCAGGGCCTCAACTGGGTCGTCTGCTTCAGGTCTTTCACGGGTATGGGTTGGAGGCCGGGCTTGCGCCGCAGTTGGTCGAGCTCCTTCTCGTCACGTGCCTGATCGTCATCGGCGGCGGCCTCATCCACGCTGCCGACCAGCGCGAGGCTGGAATGGGCCGAGATGTTCGACGGCTGCGTGAGGTCCTTCAGTACATCTCCGGCTGGCTTCAACCTGTTCCCCCAATGGCTCGCACGGTGTTACGCACCGTCGCAAGTTACGTGCTGCAGGAGGGGCGCACACAGGGCGTATACAGGCGCATGACGAACAGCTCCGCTCCCAGAGGAGTGGCGGCCGACCAGCGATCGGCTGACCGATGTCCGCTCGGCGGCCATGCTCTGCCCGTCGTTGAGCGCCGTTAGGGTATGGCTCTCCTGGGCGCTTTCGCCCATGTGGCGGCTCCTCAACTGCCCGCCGCTCTGGCGCCGTCTCCCCCGCGACTGCCCTGCTGCCCGTCGGAGCTTCGAGTGCGTGCTGCAAGAAACAAGCCATGGCCAACGGGCGCTCTTACCAGCATGTGTTGTCTTGCCCAGACTGCTTCTGGGAGACACGGGGAGGACGCGGAGTGGCAGCTCGAAGGAAGCGACGTCGTTCTGCCGCACGGAAACGCCAAGAGACCCGGCTCCAATGGGGAGCAATCGCCGGCATAAGCGTCGTGGCACTGCTCATGCTGTTCTGGTCGGCCGTCTGGCCGTACTTCATTGGTGGGTTGCTCTTCGGCGCGATAGCCGGTGGTGGCTGGTGGCTGTGGAAGACCGACCGGAGCATTCGGGGCGGCGACCGGCGATGGCGCCATGAGAATGCAGTCGAGGCGGGCCGTCGGACGCTCGCCGAGGTCGACGCGATGGAAGGCCCGGAGTTCGAGAACTTCGTGGCTGATCTGTGCCGACGGGATGGCTGCACGGAAGTCCGCCAGGTCGGCCGCTCGCATGACGATGGGGCCGATGTCCGCGGACGACTCCCCGACGGCCGGACCATGGTGATCCAGTGCAAGCGTTACAGCCCGAAACGGAAGATCCAACAGCGAGGTCCGTAACCTCCTGGGCTCCCAAGTGCACTTCGGCGCTGATGTCGCCATCTTCGTGACCACCACCTACTTCAGCGGCCCGGCCGAAAGCTGCGCCGTTCAGAACGGTGTCCTCGCTGTTCACCGCGACCACCTCGGCCTTTGGAACAACGGTGCCGCGCTCCCGTCTCTGAGCGGAGTGAACGGCTCAGGCCAGGGAGATCGTCAACATCGTGCTCGCTGGAAGGAGACGTACGAGTAGCGGAATGACGAGATCTCGTTGATGGGCATCCGGCGGCGCCATCGACCTGGCTCAATAGGGACATGGAAACCGGGGAGTACTGGGCCTATCGGGCGAGACCGAAGGAGCTTGGCGGCGCCCTGCGCCGGGTGGAGATCGTCCGGGTAGGCGCCTCGGGCAGAGCCGGGCGGGTTCACGTGCGGTTCCTGGACGGTGATGAGGCCGGACTGCAGGAGTGGGTGAGCCTCGATTCTCTGGCTGTGCTCTGGACGGACGTCGAGTCGTTCCGGGTGGATGACGCGGCCGAGCTGGCCCTGGTCGAGGTGTCGAGATGGGTTCGGGGCAGCGCCGAGTTCGAGGCGGCCCGGTTGATCTTGGGGTTCGTCCGGCCCAAGGGGCGGGTGCGTTTGCGCAAAGCGGTGGCTGACGCGGGTGTGCTGGAGCTTGGCCGCCTCGACGAGACCGCGCCGCTCGTAGGCATGGACTCCAGCGAGCTACGGGACGATCCCATGGTCTACGAGGACCGCAACGGCTTCTGCACCGTCGGCTGGCCGGTCACCGAGCGGATCGCCCGGCAGGTCGCCCAGCGCCTGGCCGAGAAGATCCTGCCGGAGGTGGACCGGCTGCAGCAGGCCATGGATGAGGAGCGCGCCCAGTCCTCCTGGTATGGACACCGGCGCCGGGACGACCGCAAGCTCGATGCTGAGGCGGCCTCCCTGCGCACGGTCCGGGAATGGTGCGGGGAGGAGAAGGCAGAGCGCTACGACGAGCTAGTCGCCCTCCGCGCTGAGGTGCTGCGACTCGGAGAAGTGGGCGAGCGGGCGGTGAAGGCGCTCCGCGACCGGGGGCATGGTGTCATCGCCTCCACCATTGAGCGCGACCTTGGCGTCCATATCTCCAGCCTTGGTCCTGACGTGCGTCGTTGAAGCCGTCACGCGACCGCTCGGGCTCGCGCTCGGGCTCCGCCCTGGGTGGTGCGGGCTTCGCCGGTGGCTTCACCTTCTCCGGGCGTTGCGGGTGCCAGCCGTCGAGGAACGGCCGCAACTCGTCTCCGGTCGGCTTCGCGTGGAAGTTGCGGGCGCCGAGGCCCCTCCCGTTCAGGGTGGGGTCGAGCCGGTCGGCCTCCGCTTTGCCCCAGGACGACCACTCCCGCAGCCTCTCGGCCTCGAAGTGGTCGCTGGTCTGCGCGGCGGCCGCGTCCAGGGCGGTACAGAAGACCCGGATCTCCCCGGCGGCTCGCCACTGCTCCAGGGCTGTCCCGAAGTGTTCTGAGGTGACCCCCGTGGTGTGGACACACCTGACAATGGATCTTGTTGATCCTGGAAGGTGTAGATCTACGTGGCAAGGCCCTCGAAGTACAGTGCGGAGTTCCGGTCCGACGCGATCGCGTTGTGGCGGGCTTCGGCCGGCAGGCGGACGTTCAGGGACGTCGCGACCGATCTGAACGTCAACCCCGAGACGCTGCGGACCTGGGTGCGTGACGCCGACGGCCGTCCGGTCGCCTCCGGCGCGTCGCAGGACACCGAGGCCGAGCTGGCCCGGCTGCGGGCGGAGAACGCCAGGCTGGCCAAGGCGGAGAAGGAATGGCAACTCGAGCGGGAGATCCTGCGACGGGCAGCAGCGTATTTCGCGCGGGAGATGAAGTGAAGACCACCGCTTGGGACTTCGTCTCCGCCCACGCCGGGATGTTCGGCGTCAAGCGGATATGCCGGGTGCTGGAAGTCTCCCGCTCGGGCTACTACCGGTGGATCGCCGGTGCCCAGGCGCGGTCGGAGCGGCAGGGAGCCGAGGACGCCCTGGTCGCCGAGATCCGCGAGATCCATGCTGATCACCGTGGGAACTACGGCGCGCTTCGAGTCCATGCCGAACTGCGCGGCTTCGGCCACACGGTCAACCGCAAGCGGGTGGCCAGGCTGATGCGCAAGCACGGCATCATCGGCCGCCACCTGCGCAAGAAGAGGCGGACCACGGTCCCGGACCGCCGTGCGCCGCAGGTGCCGGACCTGGTCCAGCGGGACTTCACCGCCTGCACACTGGACGAGAAGTGGTGCGGCGACATCACCTACGTGCAGGTCGGAGCCGCGTGGCTCTACCTCGCTTGCGTCATCGACATCCGCTCCCGCCGGGTACTCGGATGGTCGATGGCCCCGCACATGCGGGCCGAGCTCGTCATCAACGCGCTCCAGGCCGCGGTCGCGACCCGCGGCGGCAACGTCACCGGAGTGATCTTCCACGCGGACCGCGGGTCGCAGTACACCTCGGCCGCGTTCGCCCAGGTCTGCGACCGGAACGGCATCCGCAGGAGCATGGGCAGGGTCGGCTCGAGTTACGACAATGCCCTCGCCGAGAGTTTCTGGCAGGGACTGAAGCGAGAAACGATGCACCGGAAGCTGTTCTCGACGTTCCGTCAGGTGAGGCTGGTGATCTTCCAGTGGCTCACCTACTACAACGCCCGCCGACGCCACAGCGCGCTGAACTACCTCTCCCCGATGGAGTTCGAACAGCAGCACCACAAGACAGCTAAACTTTCACTCGCAGCATGAACCCCTGTGTCCACACTCCGGGGGGCACCTCAGTTCGGCCCGATTGGCATCCACTGCCTTGATTGAAGCCACGCCGACTGCAGCCTCCCACTCCCGCTGAGCGCGCTCCCGCTGCTCGGCCTCCAGTTGACGACGCTCAGCTTCCTGCCGCTCCCGCTCCTCCTGCTGCCGGCGCTGTTCCGTTTCACGCCCGAGCCGGGCCCGCTCCTGTTCCGCTTCACGCTCAAGGCGAGCCCGCTCCTGTTCCTCGGCACGGACCTTCAGTGCCCGAAGTACCGAACCGACCTGGTCCTCAAGCGGCTTCTTGGCGGTGTCGCCCCACTCCTTCTTCCAGCCGTAGTTGTAACCCTGCTGTTGGGCGAGCTGCAGTTCCAGCTCGCCGGAGGGCTCGAACCGATGCGCCGGGGTGACCCTCTGCCAGTCATACGTGCGGCGGTCCCCCTTCTTGGGCACGTACCGGACCTGCTTCTGCCGCTCCTTGAAGCCGATCTCGTATGTCCGGCCGTGGACGGTGAGCAGTGGCCTGGGCTGCTTGCGCTTCTTTGAGACCGACATTTCCCCGTGGAGAGGAAGTACCTGCTCGGCGAGGAGGCGAAGCAGGGACAGCACTCGGGGAAGCACCTCGTCGGAGACCTCGAAAGCGCTGTGGTCCGTGGTCACGGCGGCGATGACGTCGTCCAAGTCGGTGATCACCCGGCTGCGGGCCAGCCGGATCCGATTCCACTCCGTGTCGTCCTCGCCGGTCACCCGGAGCAGCCCCAGGAAGAAATCCCCCTTGGCCCGTCCGCTGTACTTCAGGTGGTATCCGGCAGGCGCAAACTGACGTGCCGCGTCGAAAGCCCTGCGGTATCGGGCCCGCACCGCCTCGTCCGGATCAGGGATACGCAGGAAGCGCCCGGCCTGCTGCACCTCCGCGATCAGAGCCGGCCCAACGGCTACCGGAGAAGGCCGTGGCGTTTTGGCGACGCTCCGCGCAGAGGGCTTCCGCTGAGCGGCGGCCGTCGGCTCGGGGCGGTCCGATTCCGGCTGCCCAGGCTCGGGGTTCGCCGGCCGGGACTTCCGTGGTGCCGGCTCAGGCCGGTCCGGGTGATGCCCGTGCTGGAGGTAGAAGCGCCCGGCATCGGTGATCTCCGCCCGCCACTTCCCGCCCTCCTTGGGCATGACGATATGCCCGCGCTCCTTGAGGGCCTTGGCGGTGACGGCAAGTTCAGGGGTGTCTGATGTGACGGGGTCGACACCCTCCCCGATTCGGGTGAGGAGGACGAGTTGGCGATCGTTGAGCGGTGACCAACGGTGCATGTGATGGTCGTACCGTCAGAGCTCATGCCGACACAAGCTGTGCGGTGAGCTCTGCCCGTCGGTCGCTCCCTGGGAGCCGGATTCCGAAAACGGCTCCCAAACGGCTCCCAAGATCCCCCGGAAACGAGACAGGACCCAGATTCTCAGTGAGAATCTGGGCCCTGACCTGCTGCTATACCGTCGGGGTGGCGGGATTTGAACCCACGGCCGCTTCGTCCCGAATTCTCGGCGGGGCGGTTGCTGAGGTCATGTGTGCAGGTCAGAAGTGCCGCACGGGTCGCTGTCGGTCGGGCTGGTTGCTGTACTTCGCTGCTGTACTTTGCGCGCTCCCGCGGGCGGAGAGGGCGTGGCGGCGGACGATCCTTAACTGCGTGCTCGTGCGGCGAGAGACTGCGGTGCCCCTGAATCAGGTACCAAGTTCTTTGCTAGCAGGTTGGCCCGTCTGATGCAGGCAGCCCTCGTCGCCGGCGGCCAGCCGTGCACGAACGCGATAGCTCAACGAATGTTGAAACGTAGCCTCAGCTGGGTACTGACCAGTTCGAAGCCGGCGAGGTCAGGGGCACCGAACGGGTTGGGTAGCACAGTGATGGCGCGGCTGTCACGGTCGAGGACATGGGAGACGTACACGATGAAGTACGTCTCGCTCGGCTTCAGCTGGGAAGCGCGTCGTACCTCGGACTCGCCGAGAATGATCTCGCCACTGTTGCTGGTAGATGCCTTGACCTCATAGAGGTAGGTCGCGTCACCGTCGTGGATGAGGAAGTCGTAGCCGAGCCGATCGTCCCCCTGCTGCCCGCCTACGAGCCCATGGACCCGCAGGCCGGACTTCCAGGAGTCCTGTGGTTCGACGCCGAACTGCCCGTGCAGCCACACGGCTACGGCGGCCCTCGCCCGCAAGCCCCACCGCCAGGGTCCGGTCCCGGTCGGTTACGGGGGCTTGATACGAACCGCCGTGTGACCTCGTACCGGGCGACAACGAGGTACGAGGCCCCGGAACCCGTGCCGCAAGCGTCGTGGCGGACGTGGCCGAGGTGGCCTGCTGCTCTGGCGTGAGGTCGGCTGCTACCTCGCGGGCGAGCGCTGCGAGATCGTCGGGCCTCGCCGACATGGGCTGGCCATTCAGCAGCACTTGAGGGCCGGGGGCGGGCACCCCTGATCGGCCGCTGCCCGGGGATCCGCCGTTGTTTCCGGCTGGTGCCGACGGACGCGTCGCGGTCAGGCCGAGGTCCGTGCGCCGATCTGACAGCGGCATGTCCTCGGGCCAGTGGCCACGGGTTCTGAGCTGGGTGATCAACGCCTTCACGGAGAGGACCTCGAAGTCCAGCAGCCCGTCGTCGTCCAGTTCTCGGAGAACATCCTGGGCGGGTGGCAGTTCCGCACGGTGGCTTGAGAGGTGAAGCTGCTGCCATTCCTCGATCAGTGGGCGCAGCCGTGGCACCTGCTTGTGGACCGCTGTGCTGGACGCCTCGCGTACTTCGGCGAGCGGTTGCAGCGGGCGGGACGTTTGCGAAGGGGTGGGGACGTGTTTCGCCAGCCACGCGTCCGCGTGGCCCTGGAGGAGTTCGTCGGAGAGGTGCCATAGCGTCGTGTGCCAGGCCAGGTCAGGCGTAAGCGGGGAGAGGTCCCGCAGCTTTACATACCCGGATAGGGAGCGCCCGGACCGGTGAACGTCTGCATAGGAGTCTCGGATCCGTGACGCGAGTGCGGGGCGGTTCCGCTGGAGCCAGGCCGCGAACTGCCGCTCGTGCCGTTCCCTGTTGTCGATCTCGGCAAGTCCCAGTGCGCGCCATGCGCGATTGGCGTCGGCCAGCGGCACGGAGAGGGCGGTCAGTTGCCGCTCGCGGTCATCGTCCTCGAGCAGCCGTGTGAGGAGTTCTGCGTCCTGTGCGCCGATTCGGCTGGTGAGCCAGACATGGAGGGAGGCGCGGTCGGAGAAGTCCTCGGCGCTTCGACGGAGTTCCTCCGCGAGGTTGAGATCGAGGCAGGCGAGGAGGGGGACGATCCGCGCGCTGCCGGAGCGCTGCGAGGCACGCTCGGCGAGGACGGCCTGCAGTTGGTGCGGTTGGATGTCCAGGACAGCCCCGAGTTCCTCGTCGGGAACGTTGTCGGTCTTGAGTCCGCGCTCTTCGAGTTTGGTCAGCGCAGCCCACAGTCCATGTTCGAGGTAGGGGGCGCCGATGAACGCGGCCATGGCGGGAGCGGCGGCGCGGAGAATCCGCCAGCCGCTGCGTGGCCCGTTGCGCACGACGACGATGCGGGGCCTGTCGGGGTGCGGGTGCAGCAGGACGCGGTCTGCCCCGTTCTCGGTAAGGCGGTGGCCAGCGATCCAGACGATGGCCTCGTCGGCCACCGTTACGTCGCAGCGGCGCAGCAGGCCGTCCACTTCGGTCACGGCCACCGGCTCCAGACGGGAGGTGCGTTCGTCATCGAATTCCACCAGGGCAGCGACCAGGGTACGCAGCCAGGGTCCGGCGTACTCCGTCAACGGGACGCAGGGTGCGTCACAGATAGGCAGTTGGTCGGTCTGGATGTCGTGTTCGGCATCGCTGCACCGTTGGACGTCAAACGTTGTCCTCTGACCGAGAAAGGTATGGACCCGGCCGCCGAGTGCCTTGTCCCGGATCGGGATCATGGGCACGGGGACACGGTTCAGCAGGGCCTGGTTCTGGGCCCCGTCTGGATCTGGGACGAAGACCGCCTCGTCGGCCTCCGCCGGGTCGAGCGATTCAAGAATGCCAGCGCGGGTGACGAGTACCTGGCGTGGCGCGGTGAGGGTACCGGCCACGGTGCCTGTCCCAGCCCCCGGCGAAAGCAGCTGCGCCCACGCTTTCTCGTATTCCTGCCCGACCTCGTGGGCAAGTCTGCCATCCCGGAAGCGGGCGTCGGCCCGCACGAGGTCGGGCAGTTGACGGAGCCGGACGCCGGCGGTACCGGGATCGTCCCAGGCACGGATGCGGAGCAAGCCAAGCCGTACCGATAGCTTGGTGGACCGCTTGCTGCGCAGCGTAGGCGGCACGATTACGAGGAACCCGGGCGGTGGTTGTACGCCGCGCCACCACCAGGCCGTACCCGCAGTGGCGAACGTGGTCGTCCCCTGAGACGTCGTGGTCGGAATGGGCGTCTGTGGGATCCAGGGTGCGCAGGCGAGGAAGGCTGCCAGCGGGGTGGGCCACGGGGTGCCGACACGGTCGCTGTGGCGGACGAAATGCATCTCTAGCGCTCCATCGGGCCAGGCGACAGCGAGGCCGTGCACGATGAGCTCCGCGTAGAGTCGCCGGTCCTCCTCAGAGAAGGCGGCGTAGTCATCCTGGCCGGGCAGCGTGGCTGCGGAGGAGACCCGTGGATGGTATTCGACGCTGGTATAGGTGAGCTGACGTCGGTTCGGCCAGCGCTCGGCCGTGCTCCTCCACTGCGGGAGCCGCCTCGTCTGGTCTGGGGCCCAGAAACGGTTGGGCCGGTTGAGATCCTCTCCCCGGACCCCAGCCCTGAAGGTCTCGTTGCGGGGGCGAAGTCCGTGCGCCACCTGGTGCCTTTCGAGGAAGCGCCGCATCACTTCCGCGGGGATCGCGTCTCCGCACAGCTCCTCTGGGCAGACGAGGAGCTGCCCTGCCGTCTCGGCGAGGACGGATGACAGTGCCCGAACGCGCTCCAGAAACAGGGTCAGCGTGTCGTCGACCGCGGCGTGCTCTCCGGGCCAGCCCGACCCGAACATGGCCTGGCTTGCGTGCCCCCAGCCCGCCTGGGTCGGTACCTGGAGCTTCTTGAGAAGGGGCACCTTGCGGCCCTCGAGCTCCAATGCGTGGGAGACTCCGCAGACGTAGCGCAAGCATGAAAGGCGCAAAACGTCGTCCTCGCCCGTCGCACCCAACGCGGAGGCGACAACTTCGAGCACCTCGTCAGCCCCGTAGTCGTGCACGAGGTTCGCGGTCCTGAGCCACTTCTGGCCTTGGACTCTACGTTTGCGGCCTTTTCCCGACCAGGCGATGCCTTTGTGGATGAAGTGCAGGTAGTCGGAAAGCCCATCGGGCAGGGGTGGAAGTGCGCTGCCCTGGAGGACATCGCGGTCGAAGAAGACGCCTTCCCCGCCGGCTGGTGCCGTCGTCAACCGGGAGGTGATGATAATCCGCCTGCCGACCAGTGCGGACCCGTCAGGGAACGCCTGGGAGAGGTCGTAGTAGAAGTCCGCCCACCATTCTGGGTCGAAGGGGGCACGTGCCGCGGCCTCGGCGAGCCGTTCGGCCCAGGACGCGAGCCGCTCGACAGGAAGTTCGAGGCGCTTGCCCACAGCCCTGGCCAAGGGCGCTAGCCGCTTCAGCCGAGTGGAGTGCAGCTTCGGGTCGACGAGATCCGTGACCCCAACGGCGGCGACCTCCGATGAGGTGAAGACCGTGGACCCCAGCTTCCCTTCCCACAGAACGGCACGGTGCAAGGAAGTCCGTGCCTCGTGGGTCGTCCCGATCGCCGGGATGAACGGTACTTGAGCGATGCCCTGGTCTAGCCGCTCGAAAGCCGAGATCAACAGCGTCAGCGTGTCCGTCCGCCAACACATGAGGTCGACAAGCGCGCCGGGCGGAATCGGTGCCTTCCCGTCCGCCGCAGCAAGCACTGCGCGGGCGCACAGCTCGGCCACTGTGTCCAGCAGTAGGCTGTTCCACGGCACTGCCTCATTGAACGAACGGCGGTTCATCTCTGCGAAGAACGGTGCGTGGACGTACCCCCGCATGGGTGCGGGGATCTGCTCACCCATCGGCAGGAACGTGTAGAGCCGCCCATCCTCCAAGGGATCGCCGAGCGGGACCGCCACCCGTACCTCGGCTTTCTTCTCCCAAGCCGCCCAGTCGCGCCGCATCCCGCTCTTCTCTACCGACGCTGCGATCGCGTCCCGGGCACGGTTCGCGTCAGCCTTTATACCTACGACGATCAGCCGCATCCGCCGACGCAACGTAACCTGCTGCACTTTCAGACCACGGGAGTTGTGTAGGACCTCCACCTGACGGTCGAACGTCCTGCGCAGGGTCTCCCTCGCCGACCGCCACTCCAGCCGTACACGTTCCAGTCGGTCCAGGAACAGCTCGAACGGGGCCGTGTCGTCCATGAACTCCCGCAACTGCACGCCGGCAGCCGATCGGGCGTCGTCCGACTTCAACGGTAGGCGTACGACGGTCACGAAGCCCCGGCGCGCCAGACGTTGGGCGATCGGCGGTACGCTCTCCAGGTAGACAGGGACTTTCAGCGTGAGCAGGTTCTCCCTCAAGTAGGAGGAGAAAAGCTCGCGTTCGGGCGCCACCTCTCGGGCGAGTTCGTCGAAGTCGTCGAGTCGGGCGAAGCGAAATGTGAACCCATTGAGAATCCGAGACCCTTCCCGCGCCACGCTATAAACTTCGGGAGCGTCGCACAGGTGCAGCACGCTCTTGAAGCCGACGCCCTTGTGGCCGATCCCGGCATCGGCACGTTTGCTGGATAGGGCGATGCTGCAGAGCGATTTGAAGTCTTTGCTATCGAACCGTTTGCCGCCGTTGGCTACGTAAAGAGTGCCGTGCTCTCCCTCGTTCTCGTCGAACAGGATCTCGATGCGACCGTCGGTGGATCGCGCCGGGTGGGCGTCGTGCGCGTTCTGTAGCAGTTCGATGAGCACCCGGCCCTCGTATTCGGGCGAGATGATCGTCTCGGCCACGGCCTTGGCCTCGCGTGCTGCCTCGCGACCGTCGTCCCAGTCCCGCAGGCATCCCCGAACTTCAATCAGGGCCTGGTCCTGGATGCGCTTGCGCATCCCAGCTGACCTGCGCAGATGTAAGTGCTCCGCCGACGGTCGACGCCCCCCATGTGCCATACGATTTCTCCCCCTCGTGGCTCGCGGTCCGCTCTGTCGGTGATCCTACTGAGTGAGATGGGGACGCGAAGGATTTCGTCGCTAACTCTGAAACAGATGGAAGACTTCTGCCAGGGGGTGGTGACTCGACTACTGGTCGCACCGCACGCGCTCCACGTCCGATCAGACGAGCTGCGGATTGGGCCAACGGCATCTCTGTGCCTCTGGAGTTGGGAACTTCTGGCCCTTTCGGCCTCGCCGGGAATCTATTGTGCCCTGCCTGGTTACCAGGAAGGGCACAGCTATCTGCTTCCCACAGTTTCCGCTTCGATTGCCTGAGGTCAGACAGCGAAGGCTTGACCGCAGATGAGGCAGTGATACGGGCCTGACGTGTCTTCGGGGACCTTCACCGGCTCGTATGAGTGGCAGGAGGATGTCACGATGCCCATGTCGTCCGGCTCGGTGAGCGGCGCGGGTACATCTGGTGCGTCGGTGCCACCTTTGACGTCGAATTTCACATACTTGCTGCTGGCGCCCTTGAACGCGTCTCGCAGTCCTTGCTCGATCTCCCGGACGGCGGCAGGAGCGGCCACGCCCTGGGCGTAGTCGAGTTGCTCCTGCGTCCACCAGGATTCCATTCCTGCCGGCTGCCCGCACAGGGGGCAGTAGTAGGCCGTCGGAGCAGGCTGTTCCTCTGCCTCCTCGTTCGCTGGCCCGTGATGCCATTTGAACTGGCGTACACAATGCGGGCATTCTCGACGAAGAAATCCGTCGTGGTCCAAGGGCAAGGTCATCGGGAAGTCCACGTCACGCCCCGCTCACGAACTCGTCGAGCTCGACAGGTGTCCCATCGGCGGTCCTGTAGGTGATGGTGATGTTGAAGTACGAGTTCGAGCGTGACCCGAGAGAGTCCGACGACATGCGCCCCACGCGCACGGACTTGCCGGCGGGCAGCTTCGGAACGGGGAACTCGGCCTCGTTCCGTGGGACGAGCCCCACATTGGCGTCCGCGTCTATGTCTAGGTCAAACACGTCACCGGGCCCGTGGTTGGTGATCTGGATTTCGCCTAGCCTGCTCTGCCCGTTGTCGATGTACCGCGCATCCAACCGGGGCATGCCCGACGCCTGCGAAGACGGCAGTTTTCGGCCCAGCGGGAGGCCGCCCCCTGGTGGGGCGGGCGGGGTCAGATCTCCGGCATCGTGCCAGTCCGACCCGGTCAGTCTCGTGGCGCACCCTGCGGTTTTCAGACGTGTTGCAAGTTCCTGTCGCTTCCTCACACTGTTGTCGAGGCGTACGACGTGCCGGCCATGGATGTCGCTGAAGGTCTTCACCTGCCCGAGTTCCACGATGACGGTGCGGTTTTCGTCGCGGCCCATGGCCATCCCGGCCTCGAACAGCACATTCGGTCGGGGCTGCATCTGCGGGCTGCATTCGGGATCACCGGCGTACGTGAGACTCTCGTGCAGGTAGGTGACATCGTCAGGGGTCTGCAGCACGACCACCGCCTGGGCGTTGGCGAACGCAGTATCGAGGACCTCACCGATGTACGGCGAGCCCTTGCCTGTCATCTGGATGGCCTCGGACCATTCGATCGGGTCAAGGCCGATAGCGCGCAGGAACTCAAAGAGTCCCCTACGGGCAAGGTCGTTTCGTCCGTGGATCACGAACACCTTACGAGGGTCCGCGCCGCCCTCGACCACTTGGTCTGTCATGTCATGCTCACCACTCGCCATTGAGGGGCAATTGTCCCCAGTGACACTAGCGGCAGGGACTGACAGTCGGGAGGCCGACGAAGGGGGCCAGCCTCAGGTCGGCTCCCAAATGGCTCCCAAGAGGATCCCGGGAACGACTCAGGGCCCCGATCCTCGGAAGGATCAGGGCCCTGACCTGCTGCTATACCGTCGGGGTGGCGGGATTTGAACCCACGGCCTCTTCGTCCCGAACGAAGCGCGCTACCAAGCTGCGCCACACCCCGGTGCAACGAGGTTTACTTTAGCGGACCGGGAGCCGGAGACGAAATCCGGTTTCCGGCGGGGATGGCGGGGTCGCCTCGTCAGGTGGGGCGGCCGGGCTTGCGGGCGGTCAGGGTGAGGAGGCTGGCCTCCGGGGGACAGGCGAAGCGGACCGGGGTGTAGCGGTTGGCGCCGCAGCCCGCGGAGACGTGGAGGTAGGAGCGCTCGCCGGCCGCGGTGTGGGTCGAGAGGCCCTTCACGCGCTGGGTGTCCAGGTCGCAGTTGGTGACGAGGGCGCCGTAGAAGGGGATGCAGAGCTGGCCGCCGTGGGTGTGGCCGGCGAGGATCAGGGGGTAGCGGTCGGCCGCGAAGGCGTCCAGGACCCGCAGGTACGGGGCGTGGACGATGGCGAGGCTGAGGTCCGCGGCGGGGTCCGGGCCCCGCCGGCGACGGCCGCGTAGCGGTCGCGCTTGATGTGCGGGTCGTCGAGGCCGGTGAGGGCGATCTCGATGCCGTCCTCGAGCTTGAGGTGGCCGCGGGTGTTGCTCAGGCCCACCCAGCCGGCGGCATCGAACGCGTCGCGCAGGTCACCCCACGGGTTGCGGATCACGTTGTTGACCGGCTCCGACTTGCCGTTCAGCCCGTGCTGCCTGCGGGACTTCTCCAGGAGGTAGCGGCCCGGGTTCCGGAACCGGGGACCGTAGTAGTCGTTCGAGCCGAAGACGTACGCGCCGGGAAACTGCATCAGCGGCCCCAGCGCGTCCACGACCTCGGGGACGCCCTCCGGGTCGGAGAGGTTGTCACCGGTGTTGACGACCAGGTCGGGGCGCAGACCCGCCAGGGACTGCAGCCAGCGGCGCTTCCGGTTCTGGCCGGAGACCATGTGGATGTCGGAGACCTGCAGGATCCGGATCGGCCGCATCCCGGCGGGCAGCACCGGGACCTCGAAGCGGCGCAGCCTGAAGGCCCGCGGTTCGATTCCGGCCGCATAGGCCACACAGGCCGCGCCGACTGCCGTTACGCCGAGGGGAACTCCGTATCGCGCTCGCATGCGTCCATCGTCGCAGATGAGATGAGGGTCGCCAGGGCATGCGGCGCTCCGCTGTCGCCCCCGAAGCCGGGAAAGGCGTTGATGTCGACGATGAGCGGGGCTCCGGACCCGTCCGCGATGACGTCCACGCCGTAGACGTCGAGGGCGAAGGCCGTGCCCGCGCGCAGCGCCAGGTCGTGGGCTCCCGGGGGTGGGGGAGGCCGGCGCCCGGCGGTCCCCGGAGCTCCCAGGGGGGTCGGGCGCACGCCCGCGAAGACCTCGCCCGCGATCACCCAGAGCTTGTGGTCCCAGCCGTCGCCCGGCGTGAAGTCCTGGACGACCACCTGTTCGTCCGGCCACCTTTGAGCGAGTTCCCGCAGGTCAGCGGCATCGTCGACCCTCGCGACGACGTCCCCGCGCCGGTTGGCCCGGCTCTTGACGATGAACGGGTAGCCCGACGGCGGCGGGGCGGCTATTCGTGACAGGGGCACCAGGGCTCGGGTCACGGGGAAAGGGAGGCCCGCGGCCAGCGCGGTCTCCGCCATCCGGACCCGGTCCTGGCACAGCTCGGTCGCCGCGGCCGTGTTGACGACGCGCGCGCCGCGCCGTTCCAGAGTTCCAGCGAGCCGGATCGCGTGCGGCGTGTGCGACTTGAGGAGGTAGACGTCCGCGAGCTCCGTCCCCAAGTCCGAGACGGCGGCCGGGTCCGTGAAGTCGACCCGCGTGTCGTGGCGTGCCGTCAGCAGGGCTGCCGTCGCCGCCAGTAGGGCATGGTCCGGCTTGTCCGTCAGGAAGCAGACCCGGGACGGAGCGGTGGTCACGTGCCGGCCTGCGCGGGGACGAAGTCCACGGTCTCCGGACGCAGGGCGCCACGTCCGGGGTGCTGTGTCGCGCCACCCGTCCGGGCCAGGTCGAGGACGGCCCGCGCCACCCGGGCGACGGCGTCGGGCACCTTCCGGAAGCTCGGGAAGTCATTGACGTCGACGACGACCGGGCCGTCGGGCCCGAGCAGCACGTCGATCCCGTACAGGTCCAGGCCGAAGACGGCGCCGATCTCGGCCGCCAGTTCCGCCACCTCGCGGGGGAGCGGTACGAGCCGCTCGTCCACGGCGAGTTCCGGGCAGAGCGGCGAGGCCCGGACGGCCGCGAACACCTCACCGCCGACGCAGTACACCTTCAGGTCCGTCCCGGAGTTGGGCACGTAGGGCTGGGCGATGAGCAGGCCTTCGTCCTCAGGACCGGGTCCGGGTCCGGGCCCATGGGGCGTCTCGGCGTCGGGTTCCGTCAGCCGGTCCGGGCCGAGGACCAGCCGTACCCCGCGCCCCGCGCTCCCCGCCGCAGGCTTCACGACGAGCGGGAAGTGCTCTTCGGGGACCTCCGCGAAGAGTTCGGGCCGGGCTGCCGCGTACGTCACCGGCATCGGCAGGCCGTGCTGCTGCGCGATGAGGGCCGTGAGTGCCTTGTCGCGGACCGCCCGGATCGCGCGGGCGTCGTTGATCGTGGTCAGGCCGAGCGCCGCCGCGCCTTCGAGGAGGGTCAGGCCAGGGCCGCCGGAGACGGTCTTGAGGACCCAGGCGTCGTGCGCGCCCGAGCGCACCGCGGCGGAGAGCCCGGACAGTTCGGAGAACTCGGACAGCCGGATGAGGGAACCGCCGGGGCGGATGACATCCACCTGGTGTCCCCAGGCGGCCAGTTGTCCGACCACGTCGAGAGGCATGCCGTCGTGACGGTAGTGCTCCTCGACGAGGAAACAGAGCCTCATCAGGTCCCCTTGCCCCCCGGACGTCCGCCGATCCGTCCGGCAGAGCTGTGACCGAACAGGATGCCACGGGGTGGTCGGTGTTTCGCCGCGCGGGACCGGTCCGGGACATCTCCGGGACCTGGACGGTACGCGGATGGGGCGTGGATGAGATGTGGAGGGGTCTGACGGGAGCGGCCGATGGACCCCCAGCGGTTAATGTGCGGCAGCACCGCCGTACGGGTGCGAGACTCGACGGCATGACCACCACGCTCAAGCAGCGACTGCACGACGACCTCATCACGGCCATGAAGGGCCGCGACGAACTCCGCTCCGCCACGCTCCGCCTCACGCTCACCGCCATCACCAAGAAGGAGGTCGCGGGCACGACCGCCCGTGAGCTCTCCGACGACGAGGTGCTCAAGGTGATCGCCGGTGAGGCGAAGAAGCGCCGCGAGGCGGCCGAAGCCTTCGCCGCGGGCAATCGTCCCGACTCGGCGAAGCGCGAGCTGGCGGAGGGGGAGGTGCTCGACGCGTACCTGCCGAAGCAGCTCTCGGACGAGGAGCTGGTCGGCATCGTCAGCGCCGCCGTGGCCGAGGCCAGGGCGGGTGGCGCCGAGGGGCCGCGTGCCATGGGCGCGATCATGAAGATCGTGAACCCCAAGGTCGCCGGGCTCGCCGAGGGCGGCCGCGTCGCCGCCGAGGTGAAGAAGCAGCTCGCGGGCTGAAACTCGTGGGCTGAAAGCTGTAGACATGGATGAGGGGCGCGACCCGTTTCGGGTCGCGCCCCTCATCCGCTCCGGAGGATTCCGGAAACCGTCAGCGGTTGCCGCCCGTCCCGCCGCCCGAGTGGCCGTTCCCGCCGTTGACGCCGCCGATGATGCCCGGCGGGATGGTGAACGTGGGCCACGGGTTCGGCTTGCCAGGCCCGCCGGTCGTCCCGCGGGTCGTCCCGCCGGCCGTCGTCGCGCCCGTGGTGGTGGCCCCGGTGGTGTGGCCGGGCTTGCCCGGGTTACCGGGTTTGGCCGGGGGAGTGCCCTTGGGCTTGTCGGGGATGTTGAGCGGAATCTCGTTGAACGATGCGACCGGCTTGCCCTCGAGGGCGCCGCTGACGGCGTCCTTCCAGATGGGCGCCGGGCCGGTGGCGCCGAACACCTTGTCGTAGTACTGGCCGCCGAAGGTGATGTCCTTCATCTCGATCGGCTTGACGCCCGGGTCGCCGATCCACACCGCCGCGGACATGTTCGGGGTGTACCCGACGAACCAGGCGGCCTTGCGGTCGTCGGTCGTACCGGTCTTGCCCGCGCTGTCCTGGTCCGTCAGCCCGGCGGCCTGGCCGGTGCCGTCGTCGACCACGCCCTTGAGCATGGTGTTGATGGTGTCCGCCGTCGTCTGCGACATGGCCGTGGAGCACAGCGCCTTCGGCACCGTGATCGGCTTCTTGTTCGCGTCCGTGGCCGACTCGATCGCGGTCGGTGCGCAGAAGGTGCCGCGGGCGGCGAAGGCGGCGTACGCGGCGGCCATGTTGAGCGGGGACATCTCGTTGACGCCGAGGGTGAAGGACGCGCCCATGCCGAAGCGCGTACCACCGGCCCGCTTGGTGATGCCGAGCTTGCCGACCATCTCGGTCACCGGGCACAGGCCGACGTCGGCCTCGAGCGACACGAAGTACGTGTTGACGGACTTCTTCAGCGCTTCGGGCATCGCGTAGGGCCCGAACTCGTCTTTGCTCTCGTTCGGCACCGTGTCTGTGCTGGTGTACCGGCCGCCGGAGCAGTCGGTCACCGCCGGGTACGGCATCTCGTTCGGTGACAGGTAGGTCTGGCTCGGCTGGTAGCCCGCCTCCAGCGCGGCGGCCGCGGTGAACGCCTTGAAGGTCGAGCCGGACTGGTAGCCGGCGCCGCCGCCCATTCCCCGGTCGACCGACAGGTTGATCTGCGTCTGGTTCTTGCCGAACCCGTACGGCCGGGACTGCGCCATGGCGCGGATCTTGCCCGTGCCCGGCTCGACGAGCGTCACGGCGGTCGCCACCGGGTCGTCCTTGTAGACGTGCTTGGCGATGCCGTTCTGCGTCGACGCTTGCGCCTGCGGGTCCAGCGTCGTCTTGATCGTCAGGCCGCCCTCGCGCCAGCGCTTCGCGCGGGCTTCCTTCGTCTTGCCGAAGGCCGCGTTCTGCAGGAACGTGTTGCGGACGTAGTCGCAGAAGAAGCCGGCGCCGTTCACGGCGGTGATGCAGCCGTTCTTCGGCTTGCTGATCTTGAGGCCGAGCGGCAGCTTCTTCGTGGCCTCGGCCTCGGCCGGGGTGATGTCCCCCAGGTCGGCCATCCGCTGCAGCACGAGGTTGCGGCGCTTGATCGATTCCTGCTCGTCGTTGACCGGGTCGAAGCGGCTGGGCGACTGGACGATGCCGGCCAGCATCGCGGACTCGCCGACGGTCAGGTCCTTCGCGTGCTTGCTGAAGTACCGCTTGGCCGCGGCCTCGACGCCGTAGGCCTGCTCACCGAAGAACGTGATGTTGAGGTAGTTCTCCAGGATCTTCTGCTTGCCGAGTTCCTTCTCGACCTGGATCGCGTACTTCATTTCCTTGATCTTGCGGCCGATGGTCTGCTGGACCGCCTGCGCGACCTTGTCCGGGTCGTCGCCGGCCTGCTCGATGAAGACGTTCTTCACGTACTGCTGGGTGAGCGTGGAGGCGCCCTCGGAGACGCCGCCGTCCTGCGCGTTCTTGTTGAGCGCGCGCAGGATGCCCTTGAGGTCGATCGCCCCGTGCTCGAAGTAGCGGGCGTCCTCGATCGCGACGATGGCCTTCAGTATGTTCGGGCTCATCTGCTGGATCGGGACGACGGTGCGGTCGCGCGAGTAGACGGTCGCGATCAGTCCGCCGTTGGCGTCGAGGATCTTCGACGCCTGGCTGAGCGGCGGGCGCTTCAGCTCACCGGGCAGGTCTTGGAACCCCGCGGCCGTGCCCTTCGCCGACAGGCCGAGGGCGCCGGCGGCCGGCAGGGCGATCCCCGCCAGTACCACTCCGGACAGGACACTGACACCGAGGAACTTGGCGGCCTGCTGGGCCGTCGAGAGACCCCCGCCCGATCGCTTGTGAGGCATGGGGGCAGCCTACGTTGCGATTCCCCGGACGTGCGCCCACCTGTTCGCCTACTCTGTAACGGACAGGGCGCGATCGCTGAGCGCGCGCCTGCCCTCCATCGTCACTCTTGTGGGTGATGAGAACTGCCCGAATTCCTGTCATATGCCGGGTGACTTGGGCGATATGTCAGGCGCAGTGACTGCTTTGCCCCATAAGTCCGTAATGGGTGCCGCTCACTCCGTTGGGTGATCTGACGCGCACCCATAGTCCATTCGGGCCATCGAAGATTGGGCCTGAAAGGGCTGTTGCGTCACGCCTACCTTCCGTAACGTCCTCAACTGGCAACGGTGAATATGCCGGTGCCGCCGTGGGGGAGCCTCGATTCGGGAGAGGACGGCGCCAGCATGAGCAGCTGGGTTACCGACTGGAGCACGCAGGCAGCGTGCAAGACGACTGATCCGGACGAGCTTTTCGTCCAGGGAGCGGCCCAGAACAGGGCCAAGGCGGTGTGCACCGGATGCCCGGTGCGAACCGAGTGCCTGGCGGACGCGCTCGACAACCGCGTCGAGTTCGGCGTGTGGGGCGGGATGACGGAGCGCGAGCGCAGGGCACTGCTGCGGAGGCGCCCGACGGTCACTTCGTGGCGCAGGCTGCTCGAGACCGCGCGTACCGAGTACGAGCGGAGCACCGGCATCCTGCCGCTGGACGACGAGGACGACTACGCCGCCGCGGGGTAATCCCCGGCAAGCCGTTCGCCGATCGAGCGCAAGCCGTCCAGGTCGTGCACGTCGCCCGGTAGGGCCGCTACGTCAACCATCGGCACCTCAGGGTGCACGGAGACGAAACGGTCCCGGGTGCGGCGTTCGCGCGCGACCACGCGCATGCGCTCGGCGTGCAGTCGCAGCAGCCCGGCGGCGAGCCGCTGCTCGGGCGAAATCGTCCTGTCGGTCGTCGCATCAGTCGCATCGGCCGCCACGTCGATCGACGTATCGGTCGACGCATCGCTCGTCATGTCGTCGGCCTCTTCGGCCCGGATCTTCGGGTCCGTTCCCTCGGCCCCCTCGGCAATGGAGTCAGCCTTCCCGGCCTCACGATCCACAATGCCGCCGTCCCCATGATTTTCCCGGGGTTCCTCCAGGGCCTCGGCGGCGGCCAGCGCCCGCTCGGCGGTGAGCTGCGGCGCACCGCTGCCGTGTACCCGGTTCAACACCAGCCCGGCCAGCGGCATGTCCTCGGCGGCCAGCCGCTCGACGAAGTACGCGGCCTCGCGCAGCGCGTCCCGCTCCGGTGCGGCGACCACGAGGAACGCCGTCCCGGGGGCCTGCAACAGCTTGTACGTGGCGTCCGCGCGCTTGCGGAAGCCGCCGAACATGGTGTCCATGGCGGCGATGAAGGTCTGCACGTCACTCAGCAGGTGCGCGCCCATCACCTTGCTCAGCACGCCCGTCATCATCGACATGCCGACATTGAGGAACTTCATCCCGGCCCGGCCGCCGACCTTCGCGGGCGCCATCAGCAGCCTGATGAACTTCCCGTCCAGAAACGACCCGAGGCGCTGCGGAGCGTCCAGGAAGTCCAGCGCGGAACGGCTCGGCGGGGTGTCGACGATGATCAGGTCCCAGGCGTCCAGCGCGCGCAGCTGGCCCAGCTTCTCCATCGCCATGTACTCCTGGGTGCCCGCGAAGCCGGCCGACAGGGACTGGTAGAAGGGGTTGGCGAGGATGGCGCGGGCCCGCTCGGGGTCCGAGTGCTGCAGCACGACCTCGTCGAAGGTCCGCTTCATGTCGAGCATCATCGCGTGCAACGTGCCGCCCGCGGACTCGTCGACGCCGGTGACCGGGCGCGGTGTGTTGTCCAGTTCGGTGAGGCCCATCGACTGCGCGAGCCGGCGCGCCGGGTCGATCGTCAGCACGACGGCCTTGCGCCCGCGTTCGGCGGCGCGCACGCCCAGCGCGGCGGCGGTCGTGGTCTTGCCGACGCCGCCGGATCCGCAGCAGACGATGATGCGGGTCTTCGGATCGTCGAGGAGCGGGTCGATCGCCAGCACCGGACTCTCCAGATCCCCCGGGTTCTCCAGGCTCATGTCAGTTCTCCCCATCGGACCGTGCCCCTGCCCCCAGTCACCGCGCCCACGTCAGCTCTCCCCGCCCGTCATGCCCTGTTTGCGCAGGCTGTCGGCCAGCCGGTAGAGGCCGCCGAGGTCGATGCCCTCGCCGCGGAGTTCCAGCTCGTACGTCGGCAGGCCGAGCTCGGCGATCTCGGCGCGCTCGCGGCGCTCCAGCAGGACGCGCTGGGCGTGCTCGTGCCCCTGGGCGAGCAGCGGGTCGACGAGCCGCTCCGCCTGGCCGCCCTTGCGGGCACCGCCGAGTCCGGCCTGGGACAGCGCCTTGGCGACGGCGGTCCGCCGGCCGTTGGCGGCCGATTCGAGGTCCGCGTCGTCCAGCAGCACCGGGCGCAGCATGTTGACCACGACGGCTCCCACCGGCAGCCCGGCCGCCCGCAGTTCCGCGACGCCGTCCACGGTCTCCTGGACCGGCATCTCCTCCAGCAGCGTCACCAGGTGCACCGCGGTCTCGGTGGACTTCAGCACCCGCATGACGGCCTGCGCCTGGTTGTATATCGGGCCCATCCTGGCCAGCCCGGCGACCTCGTCGTTGACGTTGAGGAAGCGGGTGATCCGGCCGGTGGGCGGGGCGTCCATCACCACCGCGTCGTACGCCCGCCAGCCCGCGCTGTCCTTGCGGCGCACGGCCTCGCACGCCTTGCCGGTCAGCAGGACGTCCCGCAGGCCGGGGGCGACGGTCGTCGCGAAGTCGATCGCGCCGAGCTTCTTGAGGGCGCGGCCCGCGCGGCCGAGCTTGTAGAACATGTCCAGGTAGTCCAGGAGCGCGAGCTCCGGGTCAATGGCGAGCGCGCGCACCTCGCCGCCACCGGGCGCGACGGCGATCTTCCGCTCCTCGTAGGGCAGCGCGCCGGTCTCGAAGAGCTGGGCGATGCCCTGCCGCCCCTCGACCTCGACCAGCAGCGTGCGGCGGCCTTCGGCGGCGAGGGCGAGCGCCAGGGCGGCGGCGACCGTGGTCTTACCGGTGCCGCCCTTGCCCGTGACGATATGGAGCCGGGTGGGTGTGGACTGTTGTGGGCTCACACTTCGAGCGTAACCACTCGGTGTACGGCTCAAGCAGCCCACCACCCAGGTGTGGCGTCTATCTCCCGCCCGGACCCGCAACCGGACGCCGGGGCGGACCCGCGCCGGGCCCCGAAGCGGACGCCGGGGCGGACCCGCACCGGACCGGGAGCGGGCCTGGAGCGGGAGAGGCGGGAGCAGGCATTACAGTCGGCTCCATGGCTAAGTGGGAATACGCGACCGTGCCGCTTCTTGTGCACGCGACGAAGCAGATTCTGGACACGTGGGGCGAGGACGGCTGGGAGCTCGTCCAGGTCGTACCCAATGGGAACAACGCGGAACAGTTGGTGGCCTACTTCAAGCGAGAGAAGCAGGCGTGAGCGCGGTCGAGGACAGGATCGCCTCGCTCGGGATGACGCTGCCGGCCGTGGTGCCGCCGCTGGCCTCGTACCAGCCGGCCGTGCAGTCGGGTGTGTACGTGTACACGTCCGGCCAGCTGCCGATGGTGGGCGGCAAGCTGACGGTGACCGGCAAGGTCGGCGCCGAGGTGACGCCGGAGGAGGCCAAGGACCTGGCCCGTACGTGCGCGCTGAACGCGCTCGCGGCGGTCAAGTCGGTCATCGGTGACCTGGACCGCATCAAGCGCGTCGTGAAGGTCGTCGGTTTCGTCGCCTCGGCGACGGACTTCACCGGGCAGCCGGCCGTGATCAACGGAGCGAGCGAGCTGCTCGGCGAGGTGCTCGGCGAGAAGGGCGTGCACGCGCGCAGCGCCGTCGGCGTGGCCGTGCTGCCGCTGGACGCGCCGGTCGAGGTCGAGATCCAGGTCGAGCTGGTCTGAGTCCTCCGCAGGCCGGGCCGGGTGCCCGGCCGCGGGGGCCGATCGGCGGGGACCGACCCGTGAACAGCGGGGACTCGTCCTCGAACAGCGGAGACTCACCCTCGAACATCGGGGCGGCAGGCCGTACGATCCCGCCCATGACCACCAGCAGCGGCGGCACGAGTGACGGACAGTGGTTCCCGGCCTCCTGGCCGGACCGGATCCGGGCGTTGGCGAACGGGGAACTGACCCCGGTGACCCCGCGCAGGGCCGCGACCGTCCTGCTCCTGCGGGACGGCGTGGGCGGTTCGGGTCCTGCGGGCGGTTCGGGTCCTGCGGGCGGTTCGGACGGCGCCGGCGGTTCGAGCGAGGGCCTTGCCGTCCACATGCTGCGCAGACGCGCCTCCATGGCTTTCGCCGGGGGCGCGTACGCGTATCCCGGCGGCGGTGTGGACCCGCGGGACGAGAAGCCGGTCCGGTGGGCCGGGCCGTCGCTCCAACAGTGGTCGGCCGCCCTCGGCGTGGACCCGGTGTCGGCGCAGGCGGTGGTCTGCGCGGCGGTCCGCGAGACGTTCGAGGAAGCGGGTGTCCTGCTGGCAGGACCCGACGGCGACAGTGTCGTGGCGGACACCACCGGCGAGGGCTGGGAGGCCGACCGGGAGGCGCTGGTCAGCCGGGAGCTGTCCTTCGCGGACTTCCTGGCCGAGCGCGAGCTGGTGCTGCGCTCGGACCTGCTCGCCCCGTGGGCCCGCTGGATCACCCCGGAGTTCGAGGAGCGCCGGTACGATACCTGGTTCTTCGTCGCGATGATGCCGGCGGGACAGCGCACCCTGGACGTCTCGGGCGAGGCCGACCACACGGTGTGGCTGCGGCCGGAGGAGGCCGTGGAGGGGTACCGGCGCGGCGAGATGGTGATGATGCCGCCGACCATCGCGACGCTGCGCGCGCTGCTCCCGTACGACTCGGTGAAGGCGGCCCTGGCGGGCGCGGCCGACCGGGATCTGGAACCGGTGCTGGCGCGGGCGGTGCTCGAGGAGGGCCGGATCGTGCTGAGCTGGCCGGGGCACGAGGAGTTCACCAAGCACATCCCGCCGGGACCCGGCACTTCGCAGAAGCCCGGCACTTCGCGGGGATCCGATTCGTCACAAGGAGCTGCTCAATGACCTCGGCGATCCTGCCCGGCAGGCCGCAGCCGACGGTCGGCGGTCCCGCGACGGCGCGTGCCGTCTGCGTCCTGGCCCCGAACCCGTCGCCGATGACCCTGGACGGCACCAACACCTGGCTGCTGTCGGAGCCCGACTCCGACCTCGCGGTCGTCGTCGACCCCGGCCCGCTCGACGACGCGCACCTGCGCAACGTCGTCGCGACCGCCGAGGCGGCCGGCAAGCGCGTGGCGCTGACGCTCCTCACCCACGGCCACCCGGACCACGCGGAGGGCGCCGCCCGCTTCGCGGAACTGACGGGGACGGACGTCCGGGCGCTCGACCCGGCGCTGCGGTTGGGCGATGAGGGGCTGGCGCCGGGCGACGTCATCACCACCGGCGGTCTGGAACTGCGCGTGGTCGCCACGCCCGGCCACACCGCGGATTCGCTCTCCTTCCACCTGCCGGCCGACAACGCCGTGCTGACCGGTGACACGGTGCTGGGGCGCGGTACGACGATCGTGGTGCACCCGGACGGGCGGCTCGGCGACTACCTCGACTCCCTGCGCCGCCTGCAGGCCATGACGATGGACGGCGTCGACACGGTGCTGCCCGGCCACGGCCCGGTGCTGGAGGACGCGCGCGGCGCCGTCGAGTACTACCTGGCGCACCGCGCCAGCCGGCTGGCGCAGGTGGAGACCGCCGTGGAGGCGGGTTGCCTGACGCCCGCCCAGGTGGTCGCGCACGTCTACTACGACGTGGACCGGTCGCTCTGGCCCGCGGCGGAGCTGTCGGTGCGGGCGCAGCTGGACTACCTGCGGGAGCACGGGCTGATCGAGGACCGGCGGTTCGAATGACGGCGGACCGGGGCACGGCGGACCCGACGACCGGGGGGTTCGACCCGTGGTCCGCCGCGTTCGTCGCGGACCCCTACCCCGCGTACGAGGCGCTGCGCGCCGCAGGCCGCGCGCACTGGTTCGAGCCGACCCGGCAGTGGCTGATCCCGCACTACGACGACGTGAGCTCGCTGCTGCGCGACCGCCGCCTCGGGCGGACGTATCTGCACCGCTTCACGCACGAGGAGTTCGGCCGCGAGGCGCCCCCGGCCGGGCACGAGCCGTTCCACGTCCTCAACGACAACGGCCTGCTCGACCTGGAGGCCCCCGACCACACCCGGATCCGCCGGCTGGTCGCGAAGGCGTTCACCCCGCGCACCGTCGAGCGGCTCGCGCCGACCGTCGACCGGCTGGCCGCCGAGCTGGTCGAGGGCCTGTACGCGGACGGCGGCGGCGACCTGCTGGCCCGGGTCGCGGAACCGCTGCCCGTCGCGGTCATCGCGGAGATGCTGGGCATCCCGCCGGAGGACCGGCAGCCGCTGCGGCCCTGGTCAGCGGACATCTGCGGGATGTTCGAACTCAATCCGGACGAGGAGACCGCGCGGCGCGCCGTGCGGGCGAGTGAGGAATTCTCGGCGTATCTGCGCGGGCTGATCGCCGAGCGCCGCCTCGCCCCCGGCGAGGACCTGATCAGCGCCCTGATCGCCGCGCACGAGGACGGGGACACCCTCAGTGAGCAGGAGATGGTCTCCACCTGCGTGCTGCTGCTCAACGCCGGGCACGAGGCGACGGTGAACACCACCGCGAACGGCTGGTTCACCCTCTTCCGCCACCCGGACCAGCTCGATCTGCTCCGCGCGGAACCCGGGCTGCTCCGTGACGCCGTCGAGGAGCTGCTGCGGCACGACACGCCGCTGCAGATGTTCGAGCGCTGGGTGCTGGACGACATCCAGGTCGGCGACACGGTGATCCCGCGCGGTTCCGAGGTCGCGCTGCTCTTCGGGTCCGCCAACCGCGATCCGTCGCGCTTCCCCGATCCCGACCGGCTGGACCTGCGCCGCCCGGCCGCCGACAACCGGCACGTCACCTTCGGTGCCGGTATCCACTACTGCCTGGGCGCGCCGCTGGCCCGCCTGGAGCTCGCCGCGTCCTTCGGCACGCTGCTGCGCCGCGCGCCGGGCCTGCGGCTCGCGGCCGAGCCGCGCTGGAAGCCCGGCTACGTCATCCGGGGCCTGGAGGAACTGCTCGTCACGTGGTGACCGGTCAGGCCCGGGTCAGGTCCGCGGCACCGTCAGCCGCCAGGCGGCCGGCTGGATCGTCCAGGTGCGGGTCCTGACCGGGCCGGCGACGGCGGAATCCGCGCGGTAGCGGAAGTCCCGGCCCGAGACGGTGACGGTGGCGGCCCGTACGCACAGCGGCTCCGGGCTGTCGGGGTGGTGCACCCGGACCTCGATGAGCCCCGGGTCCACCGTCCGGAACGCCACCTCGTGCACGGGATGGTCCAGATCCACCAGCACCACGCCGTCCGCCTCGATGCGCAGCCGCTGGCGCGGCGCGTGCCCGTGGCCGTGCCCCGGCCCGTGGGTGTGCGACGGAGCCGGCATGTTCAGGGTGCGGCCCAGCGAGCGGGCGGTCCAGCCGCCCGTCGACCGCCACCACCCCTTCGGCGAATCGTTCCGCTCCATGTCCCGCTCGGCGTTCCGCTCCACGGCCCGGTCCACGTCCCGGTGCGCGGACCACCAGTGCGCCGCGTGCCCGTGGCCGTCGGAGGTGATGCGCAGGTTGCCCAGCACGATGCCGCCGCTGTCGTCGACCAGCAGGTCCAGCTCGCGGTCCGTGCCGTCGAGCACCGCCCGCGCCGCCGGCAGTACCTGGCCCGGCACGCCCAGCGCCCGGGCGAGCGAGGAATGCGGTCCGATCGGCACCAGCGCCAGCGGGGCCTCGCCGAGTGCCCGCTCATGGTGCAGTGCCCGCACCGCCCGCAGCAGGCTCCGGTCGTCGCCCAGCACCACCGGACGGCGCCGCCCGCGGTGCGCGAGCACCCGGGCCACCTCTTCGGCCGAATCCGGTAGAGCGATTTTTACGGAGGACGCGCCCGCACACAGGACATCCTTCGCGATGCGGACGGATTCGCCGTCCACGGCACGTGCGGCGGGGTCGATGACCACGAGCAATTGCTGCCCGGAAGGTCGCTGAGCCGACACCTTGGTCCTTCCTCAGGTAAAATCTCGGTGCAAGAGCCCCTTGCGCCGATGCGTCAGGGGCTTCGTCTATTCCGGGGCACCGCGTTCGACGGCTCTCTGCACGTTGGACATGCCCCGCCCGGAAGGGGTGTACGCCTGTGCCCGCACTTGTGCTGCTCGGTGCTCAGTGGGGTGACGAAGGCAAGGGGAAGGCCACTGACCTGCTCGGTGGCTCCGTGGACTATGTCGTGCGTTACCAGGGCGGCAACAATGCCGGCCACACGGTCGTCGTCGGCGACCAGAAGTACGCACTGCATCTCCTCCCCTCCGGAATCCTGTCGCCGGGGTGTACCCCGGTCATCGGTAACGGTGTCGTCGTGGACCCGGCGGTCCTGCTCTCCGAGCTGAGCGGGCTGAACGACCGCGGAGTCGATACGTCCAAGCTCCTGATCAGCGGTAACGCTCATCTGATCACGCCGTATCACCAGACCATCGACAAGGTGACGGAGCGGTTCCTCGGCAGCCGCAAGATCGGCACGACCGGGCGCGGCATCGGCCCGGCCTACGCCGACAAGATCAACCGCGTCGGGATCCGTGTCCAGGACCTCTTCGACGAGTCGATCCTGCACCAGAAGGTGGAGGCCGCTCTCCACGAGAAGAACCAACTCCTGGTCAAGCTCTTCAACCGGCGTGCGATCAGCGTCGACCAGGTCGTCGAGGAGTACCTCGGCTACGCGGAGCAGATCAAGGACTTCGTGGCCGACACCGGCCTGATCCTGAACAAGGCGCTGGACGAGGGCAAGGTCGTGCTGATGGAGGGCGGTCAGGGCACTCTGCTCGACGTCGACCACGGCACCTATCCCTTCGTCACCTCGTCGAACCCGACCGCCGGCGGTGCCTGCACGGGCTCCGGCATCGGCCCGACGAAGGTCAGCCGCGTGATCGGCATCCTCAAGGCCTATACGACGCGTGTCGGCGCCGGTCCGTTCCCGACCGAGCTGTTCGACGAGGACGGCGAGAAGCTGCGGGTCATCGGCCACGAGCGCGGGGTCACCACCGGCCGCGACCGTCGCTGCGGCTGGTTCGACGCGGTCATCGCGCGGTACGCGACCCGCGTCAACGGCCTGACGGACTTCTTCCTCACCAAGCTCGACATCCTCACCGGCTGGGAGCAGATCCCGGTCTGTGTGGCCTACGAGATCGACGGCAAGCGCGTCGAGGAGCTGCCCTACAGCCAGAGCGACTTCCACCACGCGAAGCCGATCTACGAGATGCTCCCCGGCTGGTCCGAGGACATCACGAAGGCGCAGACCTTCGACGACCTGCCGAAGAACGCGCGGGCGTACGTCAAGGCGCTCGAGGAGATGTCGGGCGCGCCGATCTCCGCGATCGGCGTGGGTCCCGGCCGTACCGAGACGATCGAGATCAACTCGTTCATCTGACGGTAGCGGGCACGGCAGTCCGACGCGGCGCGCCCCGGTGGCAGGACCACCGGGGCGCGCCGCGTTTCGCTGCGTTTCGCGTCCGTCAGCTGATCTTCGTGTAGGTGAGCGGCGCCTTGCCCGCCTCGCGCGAGTCGCGCAGCAGATGGGAGTCGTCGATCACGGTGAGGGTCGAGGCCACCCCCGGGTTGCAGGAGGCGGCGGGCACCGCGCTGGTCAGCAGCGAGGGGCTGAGCGCCAGCGGCGGCCCGGCCGACGTCATGTGCATGGTCCACTCGCACTGATAGGTGCTTCCCGTGCCGGTCAGGGTGACGCTGCCGTTCCGCCCGATGGTCAGCGTGCGGGTGTTGGTGCCGTTGCTGTCGAACCCCGCCTGCCAGGTGCCGACGAACCGCTCCGGCACCTCGCCGGGGGCGGTGACGCCGGTCGGTGAGGTGGAGGTGGACGGGGTCCCGGAGCCGGACGGGGTGCCCGTCACGGGTGCCGGCAGGCCGTCGCGGCCCTTGGCGTCCGTGCTGTCGCCCTTGTCCCTGCCCAGGTCGAGCGCGACGACGGCCGCCCCGGCGCCGGCGAGCACCGCGACCGCCACCGCGACGGCGATCAGCACACCCTGCCGCCGCCGACCCGGCGGCCGGCCACCGGCGTAGCCCGGCGGGGGTCCGTAACCGGGGTGCGGGTAGCCGTAGCCGCCGTGCGCGTACGGGGACAGCGGCGGTGCGGTCGGCTCGACCATGGTCGGCCGGGCGGGCGGCGACTGAGGGACGGGGACGGAGACCGGAACGGGGGTGGGGGCGGGCTGCGGATCGGGCTCCGGCCGTACGGCAGCGGTCGGCGCCGGGGCGGAACCGCCGTCGTGCGGGTTCTCCGCCTCCAGCAGCCGCACGGCGTGCCGGCCGAGCTGCGCGACGATCGCGCTGGGCAGCCACGACCTGCCGTCCTGCGGCGGGTGGTCGGCGATCCGCTCCAGCACCGCGTCCAGGTCCGGCCGCAGCCCGGCGTCCTTGGCCAGGCACGCCGCGACCAGCTCACGCAGCGCCGCGGGCAGCTCGTCCAGCTCCGGCGGCTCCTGCGCGATCCGGAACATCTGGGCGTGCACCCCGCTGCTCGCGGCGCCGAACGGCTGCTTCCCGGTCGCCGCGTACGCCAGCACCGAGCCGAAACAGAAGATGTCGCAGGCCGGGGTGACGCGGTCGCCGCGCACCTGCTCGGGCGACATGAAGCCGGGGGAGCCGACCAGCGCGCCGGTGTGGGTCAGGCCGCCGGCGACGGTCTCCAGGGCGCGGGCGATGCCGAAGTCGATGACCCGGGGGCCATCGATCGTGATCATGACGTTCGACGGCTTCAGGTCGCGGTGGATGAGTCCGGCGGCGTGGATGTCCTTGAGCGCGTGGGCCAGCCCGGCCGCCAGCACCCACACCGAACGCTCCGGCAGCGGGCCGTGCTCCTTGGCGATGACGTGCTGCAGGGTCGGCCCGGCGATGTAGCCGGTGGCGACCCAGGGGATCTCGGCCTCGGTGTCGGCGTCGAGGACCGGCGCCGTCCACGCGCCGCCGACCCGGCGGGCGGCCTGGACCTCCTGCCGGAAGCGGCCCCTGAACTCGTCCTGAGCGGCCAGTTCGGCCCGCACGAGTTTCACCGCGACGGTCCTGCCGCGTTCCGACCGGGCCAGGTAGACCCGTCCCATGCCGCCGGTGCCGAGCCGCCCCAACAGCCGGTACGCGCCGATCCACTGCGGATCGTCGGATCTGAGTTCTTCCATGCCGCGCGCCTCCTCCCGGCCTGTCGGCCGCCCCGTAGGCGAAGAATAGTCCGATCGTTCGAGGGGAATCCCGGCGCGGGCGGCCGGGGGTGGACCGGGTCGCCCCGGGGCCCGGGACGGAGTCCCGCGCGCGGCCGCCGATGACAGCCTGTCGGAGAACGTGCCCAGTGCCATACAAGGTGACCGTGTCCCCGGCCGGCGGTGCTCCCTAGCCTGGGCTCATGACCCCTCCTTTCGCCGCCGCCGCCGATCCCGGGACCGGAGCCGCCGTCAAGGCCGCCGACCGGGCGCACGTCTTCCACTCGTGGTCCGCGCAGGCGGTCATCGATCCGATGGCCGTGGCCGGGGCGGAGGGCTCGTACTTCTGGGACTACGACGGCAACCGCTACCTGGACTTCTCCTCGCAGCTGGTGAACACCAACATCGGCCACCAGCACCCGAAGGTCGTCGCCGCGATCCAGGAGCAGGCCGCCAGGCTCTGCACCATCGCGCCCGGCTTCGCCGTCGACGTGCGGTCCGAGGCGGCCCGGCTGATCGCCGAGGTCACCCCCGGCGACCTCGACCAGGTCTTCTTCACCAACGGCGGCGCCGAGGCGGTCGAGAACGCCGTCCGCATGGCCCGGTTGCACACCGGCCGGCACAAGGTGTTCAGCGCCTACCGCTCCTACCACGGCTCCACCTCCACCGCCATCAACCTCACCGGCGACCCGCGCCGCTGGCCGTCGGACACCGGCTCGGCGGGCGTCGTGCACTTCTGGGGCCCGTACCTGTACCGCTCGCAGTTCCACGCGACGAGCGAGGAGCAGGAGTGCGAGCGCGCGCTGGAGCACCTGGAGCAGCTCGTCGCCTTCGAGGGCCCGCAGTCCGTCGCCGCGATCATCCTGGAGTCGGTGGTCGGTACCGCCGGCATCCTGGTGCCGCCGGCCGGCTACCTCGCGGGCGTCCGGGAGATCTGCGACCGGTACGGGATCGTCTTCATCCTCGACGAGGTCATGTCCGGCTTCGGCCGCACCGGCGCGTGGTTCGCCGCCGACCACTGGGGCGTCGTCCCGGACCTGCTGACCTTCGCCAAGGGCGTCAACTCCGGCTACGTGCCGCTCGGCGGCGTCGCCATCTCCCCGGAGATCGCCGCGACCTTCGCCACCCGCCCCTACCCGGGCGGACTCACCTACTCCGGGCACCCGCTGGCCTGCGCCTCCGCCGTCGCGACCATCAACGCGATGCGCGAGGAGCGGATCGTGGAGAACGCCGCCGCGATCGGCGAGCGGATCATCGGGCCCGCGCTGCGCGACATCGCCGCCCGGCACGCCTCGGTCGGCGAGGTGCGCGGCCTCGGCGTCTTCTGGGCCCTGGACCTCGTCAAGGACAAGGCGACGCACGAGCCGCTGGTGCCGTACAACGCGGCCGGCGCGGACAACGCGCCGATGGCCGAGTTCGCGGCGGCGTGCAAGAAGGGCGGTCTGTGGCCCTTCGTGAACATGAACCGCACGCACGTCGTCCCGCCGTGCACGGTGACCGAGGCCGAGGCCAAGGAGGGCCTGGCGGCGCTGGACGAGGCGCTGACGGTGGCCGACCGGTACGCCGTCAGGGGATAGCGCTTGCCCCCTTTGGGTTCCGCCCGTGTGCGGGGCCGTCGCGAAACGCACATAACCCCCACACGCTTCCCGCCCCGGACGTGCCGTTGATTTCCGAACCTTCGCCTATCGTGTGCGGAGCAGTCGGAGGGAAACGTACGTTCGGGCGAGGGGGCGGCAGTGCTGGCGGACACCACACCGGTGAAGCGCAACAGCCTGCGGCAGCAGATCGCCGACGCGCTCCGCGACGAGGTGCTCACCGGCCGACTCCCGGCCGGCCGGGACTTCACCGTCAAGGAGATAGCGGAGCTGTACGGCGTCTCCGCGACGCCCGTGCGCGAGGCACTGGTCGACCTGGCGGCGCAGGGCCTGCTCGACGTCGAGCAGCACCGCGGCTTCCAGGTCCGGCGCTTCACCCCCGAGGATTTCGTCTCCATGGTCGAGGCCCGCAACCTGGTGACCGAGGGGATCTTCCGGCGGATCGAGGGCGATCGGCTGCGCGAGGTTCCGGCCGATGTCCTCGCGTCGGTGCAGCGCCGCGGCGAGGCCGCGGCGCGGGCCGCGCGCTCCGGCATGCTCGACGTGCTCATCGGCTGCGACATCCGCTTCTGGCGCGAGGTCGCGGCGCTGTCGGGCAATCCGCACGTCTGCGAGTTCCTCGACCGGATCCGCACCCAGACCTGGATGTACTCGATCCCGTACCTGCGCGCCCATCCGATGCTCGCGGGCGTCTGCTGGTCGGACCACGTCGAGCTCGTCGACGCCGTCCGGGAGCGCGATCTGGCCGCGGCCCGCCGCATCGTCGCGGACTACAACGAGCACGCCCTCGCGCTGATGGCGAAGCTGGCGCCCCCCGGTGGAGCCGGAAACGACGCCACCTCCTGACGGCGACCGCGCCTCGCACTACGCTGGCCCGACGATTCGCTTGACGACTTGGAGCGCCTGTGGCCTGCGACTTGTGGCTGGTTCCGCTGGTGGATGTGCTCTGTCACAGCCCCGAAAACCCCTTCTCCGAGGAACTGGCGCGCTACGACAAGGCGTTGAACGACGCGGGCCTGCCGCCGGTGCCCGTGCACACCTACATGCCGGGGCTCTCCGGCGACGTCGGCCCCGTCGCCGGCTTCGACTACGACGCACTGCACTTCCTGCGCCGGGCCTTCCTGTTGAACCTGCAGGGCCTGGAGGTCACCCCGGTCGACGCGCTCGGCGGCGACTACGAGCAGCTGCTGGAGATGTTCGAGGCGACCGCCCAGCGGTCGCACCTCGTCTGGCACTACGACCACGCGGGCGCCTACGTCCCGCTGGACTTCCCGTATCCGGTCGTCAACGACGAACTCCTCGAAGGCGGCGGCCCGCTGGGTTCGAGCCACGGTCTGCTGCGCGACCTCCAGTCCGTCGCGGCGGCGATCGGCATCGACGCGGCCAACCCGCCGCAGGCGCCGGCCCCGCCGGACCGGCCCACGGGGCTGGAGGAGCCGGCCGCCCAGCCGTCGTACGACCCCAGTCCGTTCGCCCGCGAACGGCACGTCTGGCTCGGCCTGCACGCGGCGGCGACCCGCTCGCTGGCGCAGGGATCGATGGTGGTCTTCAGCTGACGGGACGCTCCGCGGGGGACCGGCTCCCACCCCGGCGGGACGGCTCCGCAGCGGGCCGGCCCGCTGCGGGCCCTCAGCGGGCCGGGCCCTCCGGGGGCCGCTGGCGCGGCATGTTCGGACGGCCGCCGGGCGTCATCGGGAAGCGGCCGTGGGCGGCGCCCTCGGTGCGCGCGGCCCACGGCACCGTGGCCTGCGCGCGCAGCGGCGCGCTCCGCGTGCCGAACTCCGTCATCCAGTCCGCCGTCTCCATCCTGACCAGGTCCGAGACGTCCTCGCAGAACCGGCGCAGCACCGCGAGACAGCGTTCGGCCGCCTCGGCGGCCGTGCCCTCGGTGGGGCCCAGCACCTCCCGGACGCACTCCGACGCCCAGTCGAAGCGCAGCGCCTCCAACCGTCGCTGCACCGCCTGGGCGGTGGCGACGTCCCGCATCCAGCCGGACGTCAGCCCGAAGAGGCGGTCGAGGCCGACGCAGACCGCGGCGAGGAGCAGCGCCACATAGCCCCAGCGCGCGGCGCCGCCCGCGACCCCGGTCAGCTCGATCAGCGGCAGCGCCGCCCCCACGGTGCCGAATAACGCGGTGGCCAGCCGCAGCCCGCGCGCCCCGTGCCGCTTCCAGACGCGCTCGGCGAGGTACCAGTCGGTGGTCTGCAGCGCTCCGGACTCGGCCCAGCGGTAGAGCTCCTCCAGCCGTTCCGCGGGCTCACCCCAGTCGCCGAGCGGAAAAGGCAGCGCCCGCAGGTCCTCCTGGCGATGCAGAGCCCGTTGAACGGGCTCCTCCCGGGGAGCCTCCTCGGGATACATGTCCGGCTGGCTCACTGCGCGCTCCCTCGCATTCCGGCGCTCGTCTTCCGACCTGACGAAGCTCCCTTCTTACCGCCGAACGGCTGACCGTGTGGGCAGGATCTTTTGATTTCAGCCCTAAAACGCCCCGTGGTCAGGTATAGGCCGAACATTCGTCCCACTCGAAAGAGTGAGACGCCGTCCGCGGCACGGGGCTCCGCACGCGGCCACTACCCTTGGGCACGTGAAGGTCCTTGTCATCGGCGGCGGCGCCCGCGAACACGCCCTGTGCCGCTCTCTGTCCCTCGACCCCGATGTCACCTCGTTGCACTGCGCCCCCGGTAACGCCGGGATCGCGGAGGCCGCCGAGCTGCACCCGGTCGACGCCCTCGACGGCGCCGCCGTCGCCGACCTCGCCGTCTCGATCGGCGCGGAGTTCGTGATCGTCGGTCCGGAGGCCCCGCTGGTGGCGGGCGTCGCCGACGCGGTCCGGGCCCGCGGTATCGACTGCTTCGGCCCGTCCGCGGAGGCCGCGCAACTGGAGGGCTCCAAAGCGTTCGCCAAGGAGATCATGGCCGGCGCGGGGGTGCCCACCGCCCGCTCGTACGTCTGCGCCACCGCCGAGCAGATCGACGTGGCGCTGGACGCCTTCGGCGCCCCGTACGTCGTCAAGGACGACGGTCTGGCCGCGGGCAAGGGCGTGGTCGTCACCGACGACGTGGCCGTCGCCCGCGCGCACGCGCTGGCCTGCGACCGCGTCGTCATCGAGGAGTTCCTCGACGGCCCCGAGGTCTCGCTGTTCGCCGTCACCGACGGTGTGACGGTCGTCCCGCTGCAGCCCGCCCAGGACTTCAAGCGCGCGCTCGACGCCGACCAGGGCCCGAACACCGGCGGCATGGGCGCGTACTCCCCGCTCCCGTGGGCCGACCCCAAGCTGGTCGACGAGGTCGAGCGGACCGTCCTGCAGCCCACCGTCGACGAGCTGCGCCGCCGCGGCACCCCGTTCGCCGGGCTGCTCTACGCGGGGCTCGCGATGACCTCGCGGGGCGTGCGCGTCATCGAGTTCAACGCGCGTTTCGGCGACCCGGAGACGCAGGTCGTCCTCGCCCGCCTCAGGACCCCGCTGGCCGGTCTGCTGCGCGCCGCCGCGACGGGAAGGCTGTCCGAGGTCCCGCCGCTGCGCTGGAGCGACGGCTCCGCCGTCACGGTCGTCATCGCCTCGCACAACTATCCGGACACCCCGCGCACCGGCGACGAGATCACGGGTCTGGCGGACGTCGTGGAGCAGGACGAGCACGCGTACGTGCTGCACGCCGGCACCAAGCTGGACGACGAGGGCCGGGTGGTGAGCGCGGGCGGCCGGGTGCTGTCCGTCACCGCCACCGGCGCTGACCTGGCCGAGGCCCGGAAACGGGCGTACCGCGCGGTCGCCCGGGTGCGGCTGGACGGCTCGCACCACCGGACCGACATCGCGGCCGAGGCGGCGAAAACCGGCCAGTCCTGAAAGGCCCCTTGGGGTGGCTTTACCCAAAGCCACCCCAAGGGGTGATGGCTTCTCCATCCGGCTGACGTGGCAGCGGTCCCCAACTACTGTGCCCCGGAAGCGCACTGCCGGACGGCGTGGTGCTGTGCGGCAAGTAGCCGTACAGACATTGCGTTGTCCGTGGGCGGTGCGACAGTGGGGTAGGCCGCCGACGGCGGTCGTGACAGTGAGACGGGGGTGAGCCGCCCGATGGCCGGAGAAACAGGTGAGGGAGTCGCCCGCTCCCGTGCGCTCGCGGTGCTGCGGATCCGCAGCACCGCGCTCGCCGTGGCACTGCTGCCCGCCGCCGCGGCCGTGGTCCTGCTCGTGGGCGGCGCCACCGGGCGCGTCGGCGACAGCTGGGACGCGCTGCGCTGGTCGGTGGTGGCCGGAGCCGTGGTGGTGCTGGTGCTCGCGGGTGCCGTCGCCGCCGTCGTCGTCAGGGCCCGCCCCGCGGTCAGCCCGACGGTGCCGGTCGCCGAGTCGTCCGCCCCCGACCTGTACCGGATGGTCCACGACCTCGCGGTCCGGCTCCAGGTCCCCACCCCCTCCGCGATAGAACTGACCCCGGACTGCGACAGCTGGCTGGAGGACCGCCGCCCGGAGCGGGCCGGGACGGGCCGCTGGGGCCGCCCCCGGGAGCCGCTGGCCCCGGTGCTGGTGATCGGCTCGCCCTTCATGTGGTGGATGCGGGTCGCCGAGTTGCGCGCCCTGCTCGCCCCCGTCGTCGCCGGCACCGGACCGTCCGCCGACCCGGACATAGCCGCGGCCCGGCGCTTCATCCGGGGCCTGGACGCGGCGGCGGCCGTCGCCGCCGCCCGTTCCCGCGGTGTCGCGCGGCCCGCGTACGCCTTCCTCGGCTGGGTCGCCCGGCTGCTGCTGCGCGGCTGCCGGGCGCATGCCGCCGAAATGGAGCGCGGGGTGGCCGCCTCCGCCTCCGAGCGCGCCCAGGCCGTGGACTACGGGCTGCGGATCGTCGCCCAGGAGCAGGTCGGCCTCGCCTACGCGGGCTGGGACCGGCTGCTGACGCGGGTCGCGCTGCCCGCCTGGCGGATGGGCCGCTGGCCGTCCCGGCTCGACGCCGGAGTGGTGGCCGCGCTCACCGAGCTCTCCCGCCGCGACCGGCTGGCCGAGGGCTTCGAGTCCCGGCTGGGCGAGCGCCCCGCCTGCGACCTGCTCGAGGAGCCCGGCAGCATCGACGAGGCGGCCTCCCTGCTGGCCGCCCGGCTCTTCCACGGCGGCCCCGAGGACCACGGCCCCGACTGGTCGCCCGTCGACTGGGACTCGTACCCCGAGGAGGTCGTGGACCGCATCTGGCGCTCCGAGGCCGCCCTGCTGATCCGCGTGCTGGACGAGCCGGGCAGCGCCGTGCCCCGCCCCGAGCGCGACCGGCCCCCGGTCGTCACGGTGCAGACCGCCGAGCACGCCGGGCACACCGCAAGCACCGAGAGCCGCTCCGGCGCCGGGCTGCTGATGGGCGGCCAGGCCGCCCGCCAGGCGGCCGCGACCGGCGCCGCGGAGTTGCCCGACGAGCTCGGCCGCGCCACCATCGCCCGGGTGATAGACCGGCTCTCCCAGGGCGGCAGCGAGGAATTGGCGGCCCGGATCACCGGCCATGTAGCCCGCGAGGAGGCGGCCCGCGACGCCGGCCGGATCCTGGCCGCCGGCACCCCCCTCGCCCCCGTCTACCAACTGCTCCCGCCCCGCACCGGTCGCGAGCTGCTCACCGAACACGTCACGGCGATGGTCTGCTGCGCCGCCGTCGACACCGCGGGCGCGACGGCCGGCCTCGACTGGCTGGACGGCCCGGCCCTGCTCGTCAACGGCGCCCGCCGGGCCGACCTCGCGTGGCCGGTGCTCCGCCTCGTGGAGAACGGTGACGCCGCGCCGCTGCGCTCATGGCTCACCGCGGTCGGCGTCCGGCTGGAGAAGCCCGTCCGCCTCGTCTGACGCAGGGGCCACGGCGCTCCCACCCTGTGACCGTTTGTGCCCCAGTCAGAGCGAAACTGTTCCGATTATCCGCCACGATCAGTAACCATGAGAGTGCGTTATGTGATGTGCTGGGTTCGGGCGCGGAGCATTCTGCCCGCGGGCGTGGCGAGGAAGGGAGGCACACGTGGGGACGGAACAGATCCGGCGCTGGCAGTCGGGAGCCCTCGCACATGGCGTGACCGACCCGTTCGGGCAAGGCCCGTTGCCGTGGCTGCGCGGTGCCGAGCAGTATCTGGACGACGACGGGAACGTCGTCCCCTGGTACGTGGACCTCTCCGCGAGTCGCGGCGAGGCACCGGCCAGGCCGCACGTGCCGGGCCCCCGCGCACCGCCGACGACGTGCACTGCCAGGTCAAGGGCTTCGCGTCGGCCGGCGCGGTCGCCCCGGGCGCGGCCATCGACTTCCGGGTGACGGTGGACCCGCCCCAGCAGTTCACCGTCGACATCTACCGCATCGGCCACTACGGCGGTGACGGCGCCTGCCACATGACGGCCAGTCCGCGGCTGTCCGGCATCGTCCAGTCGACTCCGCTCGCCGCCGGCCGCACGGTCTCCTGCCACCACTGGTGGCAGTCCTGGCGGCTGCAGGTGCCGGGGTACTGGAAGACCGGCGCGTACGTGGCGGTGCTCACCACCGCGGGCGGATACCGCAGCCACATCCCCTTCACTGTGCGTGACGAACGGCCGCCGACCCCGCGCCGGTACCCGTCCAAGGAGCCGCCCCGTGCCGCCGCGCTCGACGCGGACCTGCTGTTGCTGATGCCCGACGTCACCTGGCAGGCGTACAACCTGTATCCGGAGGACGGCAGGACCGGCGCCAGCCTCTACCACGCCTGGGACGCCGACGGCCGGCTGCTCGGCGAGGAGGAGGCCCCCACCACGGTCTCCTTCGACCGCCCGTACGCGGGCGCCGGCCTGCCGCTGCACGTCGGCCACGCCTACGACTTCATCCGCTGGGCGGAGCGGTACGGCTACGACCTGGCCTTCGCGGACGCCCGCGACCTGCACGCCGGCCGCGTCGACCCCACCCGCTACCGCGGCCTGGTCTTCCCCGGGCACGACGAGTACTGGTCGGTCCCGATGCGCCGCGCCGCCGAGGCCGCCAGGGACGGCGGCACCTCGCTGGTGTTCCTCTCCGCCAACTCCATGTACTGGCAGGTCGAGCTGGGACCCTCCGCGGCCGGCGAACCCGACCGGCTGCTCTCCTGCCGCAAGCGCCGCGGCGACGCCCGCGGCCGCAGCGCCCTGTGGCGTGACCTGGGCGAGCCGGAGCAACTGCTGCTGGGTGTGCAGTACGCCGGCCGCGTCCCCGAACCCGCCCCGCTCGTCGTCCGCAACGCCGACCACTGGCTGTGGGAGGCGACGGGCGCGTCCGACGGGGACGAGATCGAGGGCCTGGTCGCGGGTGAGGCGGACCGCTACTTCCCGCGCACCGCGCTGCCCGCTTCCACCGACCGGATCCTGCTCGCGCACTCGCCGTACGAGGACGCCACCGGCCGCCGCCGACACCAGGAGACCTCGCTGTACCGGGCTCCCAGCGGCGCTTACGTCTTCGCCTCCGGCACCTTCGCCTGGTCCCCGGCGCTCGACCGGCCGCACTACGTGGACGCCCGGATCCAGCGCGCCACGGCCAACCTCCTGGACCGGATCTGCAAGCACGACTAGGTTCCGGCAGGACCCGTAGGTCCGCTCCGGCCGCACACCCTGTCGGGTCGCACCCTCTTCCGTACGGGAGAATCGGGAGCTGAGCCACCGAGTGGGGAGGACCCATGTCCGGATTCGTCGAGAAACCTGAACCCGTCCAGGTACCGGGACTGGTGCATCTGCACACCGGGAAGGTCCGTGACCTGTACCAGAACGCGGCCGGTGAGCTGGTGATGGTGGCCAGTGACCGCACGTCCGTGTACGACTGGGTGGTGCCCACCGAGGTCCCCGATAAGGGCCGGATCCTCACCCAGCTGTCGCTGTGGTGGTTCGACCAGCTCGCCGATCTGGTGCCGAACCACGTCATCTCCACCGACGTGCCGGACGGCGCCCCCGCCGACTGGGCCGGCCGCACCATGATCTGCAAGTCGCTGCGGATGATCCCGGTGGAGTGCGTGGCCCGCGGCTACCTCACCGGCTCCGGCCTCGTCGAGTACGAGAAGCACCGCACGGTCTGCGGCCTCGCGCTGCCCGAGGGCCTCGTCGACGGCTCCGAGCTGCCCGCGCCGATCTTCACGCCCGCCACCAAGGCCGAGGTCGGTGAGCACGACGAGAACGTCTCCTACGAGGAGGTGGCCCGCCAGGTCGGCGCCGAGACCGCGGCCCTGCTGCGTCAGACGACCCTGGCGGTCTACGGCCGGGCCCGCGATGTCGCCCGCGACCGCGGCATCATCCTGGCGGACACCAAGTTCGAGTTCGGCTTCGACGGTGACGAGCTCGTCATCGCCGACGAGGTGCTCACCCCGGACTCCTCGCGCTTCTGGCCGGCCGACCAGTGGGAGCCGGGCCACGCCCAGCCGTCCTTCGACAAGCAGTTCATCCGCGACTGGCTGACGTCCCCCGCCTCCGGCTGGGACAAGAACAGCGAACTGCCCCCGCCGCCGCTGCCCGCCGAGATCATCGAGCAGTCCCGCGCCAAGTACGTCGAGGCCTACGAGCGCCTCACCGGCACGCCCTGGTCCTGAGGACTCGTCCCGGCCGCGCGACGCGCGGCCGGGCACCGCCCCCCGGAACACGATGAAGGCCCCGGCGGAGGAATCCACCGGGGCCTTCGTATCGCTGAGCGGACGACCAGGTTCGAACTGGCGACCTCAACCTTGGCAAGGTTGCGCTCTACCAACTGAGCTACGTCCGCGTCGCGCCCGCTGTGTGCGTTGCGCGAGAGCCACTATACCCAACCGCGCTCCCGGGCGATGCGCGCGGCCTCGTGACGGTTCTCCGCCGAGAGTTTCGCGGCGGCGGAGGAGAGGTAGTTGCGCACCGTCCCCTGCGACAGCGCGGCCCGCCGGGCGATCTCCGCGATCGGCGCGCCGTCCGCCGCGAGGTCGAGGACCTCGGCCTCGCGGACGGTCAGCGGGGAGTCCCCGGCGCTGATCGCGTCGGCCGCCAACTCCGGGTCCACGTAACGGCCTCCGGCGTGCACCGTGCGGATGATCTCCGCGAGCCGCTGGGCGGAAACGGTCTTGGGGACGAACCCCCTGACCCCGGCCGTGAGGGCCCGCTTCAGGTGGCCGGGACGCCCGTGGCCGGTCACGATCATCGTCCGGCAGCCGGGCAGTTCGGCCCGCAGGGATGTGGCGACCGCCACACCGTCGGCGCCCGGCATCTCCAGATCCAGTACCGCGACGTCCGGCCGGTGGGCCCGCGCCATGGCGAGCGCCTCGGGTCCGGAGGCGGCCTCGGCGACGACGAGGATGTCGTCCTCGTAGGACAGCAGCGCGGCCAGCGCGCCCCGGATGAGGTGCTCGTCGTCGGCGAGCAGCACGCGCACGCGCGCCCCGCCGGTCCCGGCGGCTACAACGGTTCCGGGTCGATGCGTCATGCGGCGCCTTCCGTGCTCGGTGAACCAAGGGCCTGGGTGTCCCGGATGCCGGCGGCGCGTGGCAGCGGCACGCGCGCGGTCAACCGGAAGACCCCGCCCGCGTCCGGCTCGGCCGTGAGCGTGCCACCCAGCGCGCCGACGCGCTCGCGCAGCCCGGTCAGCCCCGTCCCCGGACCCGTCGGACCGGCCGCCGCGATGTCGTCGGCCGCCCCGTCGTTCTCCATGGTCAGGACGGCGGGACCGGACGGCGGGACCAGCAGCCGGATGACGCAGCTGCGGGCGTCCCCGTGCCGCAGCACGTTGGTGGTGCCCTCGCGGACCACCCAGGCGATCACGGACTGGACGGCGGGCGACAGCGTCGTCCCGTCGTCGCCCTCGGCACGGCAGTCGACGCCCGCGGCCCGCAGTACCGACAGCGCGCCCGCCAACTCCACCTGCAGATCCGCCGACCGGTAGCCGCGGACGACCTCGCGCACCTCGCGCTGCGACTCGCGCGCGATGCGCTGCACCTCGACCATCTGCTCGACGGCCTCCGGTCGCCCCCGCTGGGCTAGTTGGACGGCCAGTTCGCTCTTGAGCGCGATCACCGACAGGTTGCGCCCCATCACATCGTGCAGGTCCCGGCCGAACCGCAGCCGCTCCTCCGCGACCGCCAGCCGGGACTGCGCCTCCCGGGCCGCGTCCAATTCCCACACGACGACCAGGATCCACGCGGAGCCGCGGAAGGTGAACGCCATGCCCGCGCCCCCCGCCGCCACGGATACGGCGTAGCCCAAGGTCTCGGCCCCGGGCAGTCCCGCCACCGCGGAGAGCGCCGCCACCAGCGCGGCCGTGCCCGCGATGAGCAGCAGGATCCACCGCGGTCGGCGGATGTTCAGCACCGCGGGGCCGATCGCGAAGCTGGTGAAGCCGATGATGATCTGGACCGCCTCGCCGCCCGGTGACAGCGTGCCCCGCGCCCGCAGGACCACGACGAACAGGACCGCGAGGGCCGTCACCCCGCCGAGGACGGCGAGCAGCCCGGTCGGCCGCTCACGGCGGCCCAGCGCCCAGTCCAGCACCCGCGAGACCAGCACCCCGCACAGCACGGACTGCCCCAGCAGCGCCCACAGGACGACGCGCGCACCCGTCGGGCTGTCGGAGCGCTGCACCGCGCCGAGGACGAGGAAGATCTCGATCGCCGCGAAGGAGTAGAGCGACCACCGCGTGTAGAGCTCGAAGCGGGCCGGATCGCTGCGCCCCTCCCACCATCCCGTCAGCTTTGCCACGGTCGTCCCCCTGGGCCTGGTCAGCGGCGCGGTTCCCAGCGGAACCACCGGCGTACAGCAAACACCGCGAGCGCTGCCCAGGCCACCGCCAGGCCCAGCGTGCGCAGCACCTCGGCCGCCCCGGCGCCGCCCAGCCAGCCGAACCGTACGAGGTCGGTGACGGGGGTGACGGGCAGCAGCCCGCACACGGCGGCGACGTGGTCGGGCAGCAGATCCACCGGGACGAAGAGCCCGGAACCGAGGAGCGACGCCATGAACAGCGGCAGGGTGGTCAGCTGCGCCACCTCCACACTCCGGGTGAAGACGGTCGAGACCGCTGCCAGCGCGGCCAGCAGGAGCACCCCCGCCAGCACGCCCGCGACCAGCAGTTCGGGCCGCCGGGGAGCCGGCAGGTCCAGCAGCACCGCACCCGTCAGGACCAGTGCCGCGCACTGCGCGAGCGCCACGGCCACCGCGGGGAGCGCCGTCCCGGCCAGGATCTCCAGGTCCGACACCTCCCCGGTCCGCAGCCGCTTGAGCACCAGCTCCTCGCGCCGCGCCACGTACGCGGTCACCAGGTTGTAGTAGACGACGAGGAGCAGGATGACGCCGATGCCGCCGCTCATCGTCTGGGCGTTGCGGGTCAGCCCGGCTTCCCTGAGGTCGTCGGCCGGGATCACCGAGCGCGTCGCCCAGACCATGGCGACCGGCAGCAGCAGCGCGGTGTACAGCGCTGTCCGGTTGCGCCACAGCAGGGTGAGCTCCGCCCGCCCGAGGGCCAGCAGCCGGCTGCCGCTCCCGGTCCTGGCGTCCACGTCCACCGCGCGCATCGTGCCCGTCCCCTCCAGCGTTCCGGTGCCCGTGCCCGTTCCGGTGCCCGCTACGGTCCCCGTGCCCGTGCCCGTGCTCATCGTGTGTCCCCCTTCGCGATGTCCATGAACGCCTCTTCCAGCGACGCGGTCCGCGCGTCCAGTCCAAGGAGCGTCACGTCCCGGTCGCGCGCCCACGTCAGCAGTTCCAGCAGGTCCTCCTGGAGCCGCTGCGTGCGCACCTCGATCCGGCGCCCGTCGGCGGCCGACGGGACGGACAGCGGCAGCCGGTCCGGAGTGACCCCCTCCGGCAGGGTGAAGTGGATCCGGGCCGGCCGGGCCGCCGTCACCTCGGCGGGCGTGCCGGTCGCGACGATTTGCCCGTCGCGCATGATCGCCAGCCGGTCGGCGAGGCCTTCGGCCTCCTCCAGGTAGTGCGTGGTGAGCAGGACGGTCGTGCCCTGGTCCCGCAGCTCGCGCACCAGCCGCTGGGTCTCGTGCCGGCCCTCCGCGTCCAGTCCGGTGGTCGGTTCGTCCAGGAAGAGCACCTCGGGGCGGCCGAGCAGCGCCATCGACAGGTCCAGGCGCCGCCGTTCACCGCCCGACAGCTGCTTGACGCGCACCTTGTGGCGGCCGCCGAGGCCGACCATGTCCAGCGCCTCCCCGACGGGCCGGGCGCCGCTCGTGCAGCCCGCCCACATGCGAGCGGTTTCAGCCACTGTCAGGTCGGCGGGAAAGCCGCCCTCCTGGAGCATGACGCCCACCCGCGGCCGCACCAGCGCCCGTTCCCGGTAGGGATCGTGCCCCAGCACCCTGACCTGGCCGGCGCTCGGCCGGGCCAGCCCCTCCAACACCTCGACCGTGGACGTCTTGCCCGCTCCGTTGGTCCCCAGCAGCGCGAAGAGCTCGCCGCGCGCCACCGTGAACGTCACTCCCCGCACCGCCTCGAACCGGCCGTCATACCGGCGGCGCAATCCGGCGACATCGATCACCTTGTCGTGGGTGTCCCCGCTGTACGTGTCCATATATCCAGCGTTCCGCCGGCGGGGACGTGACGTCAGTGCGCGCTGTCATCGGCATTGATGACGAATGTCATGAGAGGCCGACGGAGGTGCTGGGAAGGTGTTGGGAAGGCAACGGGAAGACGAAAACAATGAAGTCCCCGGTCGAGGATCCGACCGGGGACTTCATTGAACTGAGCGGACGACCAGGTTCGAACTGGCGACCTCAACCTTGGCAAGGTTGCGCTCTACCAACTGAGCTACGTCCGCGCCGCGCTCTTGCGCAGGACTACTCTACCCGATCCATTGGACCGGTCAGAACAGTCAGAGCGGGTGACAGGGATCGCACACTGCGCCTCCCCCCTGGAAGGGGGGCGCTCTACTACTGAGCTACACCCGCGTGACTATCGAAGACCCGGTCTTTCGACCCGGCCCTCGGCGCGCTCCAAACACTAGCGGAACACAGGGGGTGCCTGTCCAGTCGGTAGGGCGGCAGGTCGCGGCCGGTTCACTCGTCCGCTCGCGCAAGATCGGCCGGCGGCTCGCGCAGAACCGGCCGCCGACCCGTGCGGGCCGGCCCGCCGGCTCAACTCGCTTCGTTGAACGCCTCGTAGACCTTCTTCGGGATGCGGCCGCGCGGCGGCACGTCGAAGCCGTTCGACCGGGCCCACGCGCGCACCGCGGCCGGGTCGGGCGCGACGGCCGTGCGCTGGTAGACCTTTCCCGAGCGGGCGTGCTTCCGGCCGGCGCCGACATACGGCGACAGGGCGCTCCGCAGCTTGTCGGCATTGACGGCCGACAGGTCGATCTCGAAGGACTTTCCGTCGATGCCGAAAACGATCGTCTCCGCTGCCTCGCCGCCGTCGAGATCGTCGGAGAGGCTGACCACTACGCGCTGCGCCATGGGTGTCGGTCCTTTCGTGCGGAATCGGCTTCCGTCGGCTTCCTGGCTCCCGCCGATCGCCACTGATCAACGGTTGAGCTGGGCCGATGAGATGAAGCCGAGAAGTCGGGGACAATAAGTTTTCATTTGTACGATGCCATGCATTACGCCGGGAAGCCGGAGGATTATTCCTCCGCGTGTCCCGCCGCAATGGGACCCTACGTTTCTTGAATCGCATCCCCTAGGGAATCGGACGGCCGATACTTAAACGTGATGAGCGACAACCGTCGGAGAACGGTATATCTACCCGCGTAGATTTTTGTGGCGGGTACGCTGAAGTCACTTCACGCACCACCACAACACCGGGAGTGCCAGTGGCACGCGTCGTAGTCGACGTCATGCTCAAGCCGGAGATCCTCGACCCCCAGGGCCAGGCTGTGCATCGCGCACTGCCGCGTCTCGGGTTCGAAGGGATCGCGGACGTCCGCCAGGGAAAGCGATTCGAACTGGAGGTGGAGGGGCCGGTTGACGACGCCGTCCTCGCCCGCGTCCGGGAGATGGCCGAAACCTTCCTTGCCAACACCGTCATCGAGGACTTCATCGTGAAGGTGGAATCGTGACCGCACGCGTCGGCGTCGTCACCTTCCCCGGGACGCTCGACGACCGCGACACCCAGCGCGCGATCCGCGTCGCCGGTGCCGAGCCGGTGCCGCTGTGGCACCGCGACAAGGACCTCCACCAGGTCGACGCGGTCGTCCTGCCCGGCGGCTTCTCCTACGGCGACTACCTGCGGGCGGGCGCGATCTCGCGCTTCTCCCCCGTCATGGAGTCGATCATCGCGGGCGCCAAGGACGGCCTTCCGGTCCTCGGCATCTGCAACGGCTTCCAGGTGCTGACCGAGTCGCACCTGCTGCCCGGCGCGATGCTGCGCAACAACCACCTGCACTTCATCTGCCGCGACCAGAAGCTGCGGGTGGAGAACGCGGACACCGCCTGGACCGCCGACTACGCGGCCGGCCAGGAGATCTCCATCCCGCTGAAGAACATCGACGGCCGCTACGTGGCCGACGAGCGGACGCTGGACGAGCTGGAAGCCGAGGGCCGCGTGGTCTTCCGCTACCTCGACGTCAACCCGAACGGCTCGCTGCGCGACATCGCCGGCATCTCCAACGCCGCGGGCAACGTCGTCGGCCTCATGCCGCACCCCGAGCACGCCGTCGAGCCGCTGATCGGCACCGGTGGCACCGACGGCCTCGGATTCTTCACCTCGATCCTGAAGAAGCTGGTCAACGCATGACCCTCGACACCGTCACGAACGCCGAGAAGACCCCCGAGGCCGAGCAGCCCTGGGCGGAACTCGGCCTCAAGCCCGACGAGTACGCGCGCATCCGCGAGATCCTCGGCCGCCGCCCGACCGGCGCCGAGCTCGCCATGTACTCCGTCATGTGGTCCGAGCACTGCTCGTACAAGAGCAGCAAGGTCCACCTCAAGCAGTTCGGCGAGAAGGCCCCCGAGAACGACGCCATGCTCGTCGGCATCGGCGAGAACGCGGGCGTCGTCGACGTCGGCCAGGGGTATGCGGTCACCTTCAAGGTCGAGTCGCACAACCACCCCTCGTACATCGAGCCCCACCAGGGCGCGGCCACCGGCATCGGCGGCATCGTCCGCGACATCCTCGCGATGGGTGCCCGGCCGATCGCCGTCATGGACCCGCTGCGCTTCGGTGCCGCGGACCACCCCGACACCAAGCGCGTGCTGCCCGGCGTCGTGTCCGGCATCGGCAGCTACGGCAACTGCCTCGGCCTGCCGAACATCGGCGGCGAGGTCGTCTTCGACGCCTGCTACCAGGGCAACCCGCTGGTCAACGCGCTCTGCGTCGGCGTCATGAAGCACGAGGACATCCACCTCGCCAAGGCGTCCGGTGCCGGCAACAAGGTCATCCTCTACGGTGCCCGCACCGGCGGCGACGGCATCGGCGGCGTTTCGGTCCTCGCCTCGGAGACCTTCGACGACGCGAAGCCCAGCAAGCGCCCCGCGGTGCAGGTCGGCGACCCGTTCCAGGAGAAGCTCCTCATCGAGTGCACCCTGGAGATCTTCAAGGCCGACCTCGTCAACGGCATCCAGGACCTCGGCGGCGCGGGCCTGTCCTGCGCCACCTCCGAGCTGGCCTCGGCCGGTTCCGGCGGCATGCGCGTCGAGCTCGACACCGTCCACCTGCGCGACTCCTCCCTCTCGCCCGAGGAAATCCTCATGAGCGAGTCCCAGGAGCGCATGTGCGCGATCGTCGAGCCGGAGAAGGTCGCGCGCTTCCTGGAGATCTGCGAGAAGTGGGACGTCATCGCCACCGTCATCGGTGAGGTGACCGAGGGCGAGCGGCTGGAGATCTTCTGGCACGGCGAGCAGATCGTGGACGTCCCGCCGCGCACCGTCGCCCACGAGGGCCCGGTCTACGACCGCCCGTTCGCCCGCCCGTCCTGGCAGGACGCCCTCCAGGCCGACGACGCGAACAAGCTGCCCCGCCCGGTGGGCGGCGACGAACTGCGCCGTCAGGTGCTGGCCCTCGTCTCGTCGCCGAACCAGGCGTCGAAGTCCTGGATCACCGACCAGTACGACCGGTTCGTGCAGGGCAACACGGTGCTGTCGTACCCCGAGGACTCGGGCATGGTCCGCATCGACGAGGACACCAACCTCGGCGTGGCCATCGCCACCGACGGCAACGGCCGCTTCGCCAAGCTCGACCCGTACACCGGCGCGCAGCTCGCGCTGGCGGAGGCGTACCGCAACGTCGCCGCCACCGGGGCCAAGCCGCTCGCCATCTCGGACTGCCTCAACTTCGGTTCCCCCGAGGACCCGGACGTCATGTGGCAGTTCGCGGAGGCCACCCGCGGTCTGGCCGACGGCTGCCTGATCCTGGGCACCCCGGTCACCGGCGGCAACGTCTCGCTCTACAACCAGACCGGCGACGTCGCCATCCACCCGACTCCGGTGGTCGCGGTGCTCGGCGTCATCGACGACGTCAACCGCCGTACGCCGATGGCGTTCGCGGAAGAGGGACAGCTGCTGTACCTCCTCGGTGACACGGCCGAGGAGCTCGGCGGCTCGGCCTGGTCCGAGGTCATCCACCAGCACCTGGGCGGACTGCCCCCCAAGGTGGACCTGGAGCGCGAGCGGCTGCTCGGCGAGATCCTCATCTCCGGCTCCCGCGACGGCATGATCGACGCCGCACACGACCTCTCGGACGGCGGCCTCATCCAGGCCGTCACCGAGTCGTGCCTGCGCGGCGGCAAGGGCGCCCGGATCGTCGTCCCTGACGACGTCGACCCGTTCGTCCTGCTCTTCAGCGAGTCGGCGGGCCGCGCGGTCGTCGCCGTCCCCCGCAGCGAGGAGCTCCGCTTCAACGACATGTGCGGCGCACGGGGCCTGCCGGCGGCGCGCATCGGTGTCGTGGACGGCGACGTGATCGAGGTCCAGGACCAGTTCACGATCCCGCTGAGTGAGCTGAAGCAGGCGCACGAGGCGACGATCCCGGCGTTGCTGGCCTGATCCCGTCCGTGCCGGGTCCCGGCCCCTCGGAAGGGGGGCCGGGACCTGCCAGGATGGCGGGGATGAAGACGATCCTCGCCTTTCACGCCCACCCGGACGACGAGGTGGTCCTCACCGGCGGAACCTTGGCGCGACTGGCCGCGGAGGGCCACCGGGTGGTCGTGGCTGTCGCCTGCGACGGGATGACGGGCGCCCCGACGGAGCGCCTGGACGAACTGCGGGCGAGCGCCGCGGTGCTGGGCGTCGCCCGCGTGGTGCACCTCGGCTACGCCGACAGCGGCCACGGCCCGCTGCTCTTCCCCGACCCGCCGGGCCGCGTGCGGTTCGCCCGCGCGGACCTCGACGAGGCCGCATCGAAGCTCGCGGCACTGCTCCGTGAGGAGCGCGCCGCCCTCCTGCTCAGCTACGACGCCCAGGGCGGTTACGGCCACCGCGACCACGTGAAGGTCCACGAAGTGGCCGCGACGGCCGCCCGCCTGACCGGCACTCGCGTCCTGGAAGCGACGCGGCCGAGAGAGCCGATCGCCCGCGCGGCGCGGTTTCTGCGTCTGCTCGGCTATGACGCACGGGCGCTGCGCACGGCGTACACCCCCTCAGCGGAGATCACCCACCGGTTCGACGTCCGCCCGTACGCACGCCAGAAGCGGGCGGCCCTCGCGGCCCACCGATCCCAGGTGGCGGCGGGTAGGGGCCGCGCGGCGACGTTGTTCCGCCTGCTGGTGCGGCTACCGGTCCCGGTCTTCGGGTTGCTGCTGGGGACCGAGTGGTTCAGGGAGCCGGCGGCCGTCGTACGGCCTGGCTTCGGCAGATCTATGGGTCTGCGCCGGCTGGGTCGTGGCTGGAGTTCGGGCGCGCGGAGGGCGGCCCGGCACTGCGCGCCTTGACCGGGCGGAGGGCGGCCCGGCACTGCGCGCTCTGCCAGGGGGTTGGCCCGCTGCGCGGTCCGGGAGGCGGAGTGGATTCCGGTCCGCTGCGCTGCCCGGGAGGTGGCCGGGTGGTTGAGGCGGGTGGCGGGGCTCGGGCGGGTTCGGGGGCTGGGGTTCGGGCAGTGCGGAGTGGTGCGTCTGCGGCGCTGCGCACCTTGACCGCGCGGAGGGGGGAGGGTGCGGCGCTGCGCGCCTGCCAGTGGGGCGGTCCGCTGCGCTCCCCGGGCGGGGTCGGGGTGGGCCGGCTTCGGCGGTGCCCTGCGGGTGGTGCGGTTGGAAGGGGACCGGGTTCGTTTCCCGCCCCGGGGGCGGGTGGCGTTTGATCCGCCCATCCTGCCGGAAGGTGGGGCGGTTGTGACGAGCGTTGTCTGGTGGGGTCAACGAGGCGGCCTTTCGGGAGACGTGGATCCCTAAGGGTGGCTAGAGCTTCACTTAGCGAGGCTCCGGCCACACGAGCTGATCCTCCGGGCCCGAACCGGATGCCGAGGCCTTCTCACTCGCCCGCGCCGCCGCACCTGCCCCAGCCAACTCCGGGCTTCGCCCCGGGAAGCGCAGCGGACCGCCCCACTGGCAGGCGCGCAGCGCCGGGGGCCGCCCCTCCGCGCGGTCAAGGCGCGCAGCGTCGCAGAAGCACCACTTCGTACTGCTCGAACCGCAGCCACCGCCCGGTCAAGGCCGGCGACTCCGGGCCCGCCACCCCGTAGCCCGGCGCCGCCCCGTGAAACAGCCCGGCCCCGGACCTCTTTCGAGGGCCGGGGCCGGGCTGCGTCCACGGGGGGCCGGCGAGAAAGTGTCGCCGGCCGTGGGGACTCTTAGAGCAGGGTCCAGTTCTGGAAGCCGACACCGATCTTGACGCGCGCCTTGAGCGGGGCACTCGCGTTGCCGGTACCGGAGTACCGGTACACCTCGCCGCTGGGCGTACGGGCGATGAGGTCCGTTATGCCGTCGCTGTCCATGTCGCCGATGGAGAGCAGGCGGTCGAACATGTTCCACCCGCCACCGATGCTGACGCGGTTGGCGAAGGGGGCCTTGTAGTTGCCGGTGCCCTTGTAGAGCCACAGCGTTCCGGCCTTGTCGCGGGCGACGATGTCGGCCCGACCGTCACCGGTCAGGTCGGCCTGGCCGGCGATCTGGTTGTACAGGCCCCAGCCGCTGCTGACGCGCAGGCGCGGGTTCAGGTGGCCGTCGGCGTAGCCGAGGTACACGTACATCACGCCGGACTTGTCGATGCCGAAGACATCGGCTTCCGGCGCGCCACCGAGGTTACCGGGGGAGAGGATCGTGTTGTAGGTCTGCCAGCCGCCACCGATGGTCGTGACGTTGGCGTCGGCGTCGGCGTAGAGCAGCCGGCCGTCCTTGACGACGGTGTAGGTGCCGTCGGTGAAGCCGTCCTTGTCGTTGTCGACGTTCTGCACGCCGGCCGCGAAGTCGTAGTTGACGTTGACCGGGTAACGGGCTTCGAAGCCACCCGTGCCGTTCGGGAAGTACAGGCTGAGCTGCTTGTCCTGCTTGTTCACGGCCGACATCGCGAAGTGCGGCGCTGCCGTGCCCGCGGCGTCGGCGCGCGGGGCCGCGAACGCGGTCTTGGCGTTCTTGGCGGCCTTGGGGTGCTGCTTGGCCACGGCCTGGGCCTGTGCGCTGACGGCGTCTTCCGGGCCCCCGGCTGCGCTGGCGGTGCCGGCTGCGGTGGCGGCCATCGCGACGGTGATCGCGGTGGCGGCGAGCGCGCGCTTGAACGCGCGGCCGCGCTTGATGAATGTCATGAAAAATGCCCCCTGAATCTCACTGGACGGCACGATCTTCCTTGCCGTGCCCCCCAATTCCCCGCGATCTTTGCACATTCGTTGTACGGATGTTCGAGGAGGTCCCCTTTTGGGGATCGACGTGACGCACCCGCGGTTTCACCCCTGCCGCCCCGGGCCCGCACGGGCGTGGTTGGCTGGCGCCCGACGGATTCCGTACGACCGCGCAAGGGGCTGGGCCATGTTCGAGTACAAGGTTGTTTCGTTCCGTGAATCGCTGATCGGGGACGCGCTGGACGGCGACAAGCTGGAGAAGACGCTCAATAAGCACGCCGGTGACGGCTGGGCGCTCAAGGCGATCACCGCCGCCGACGTCAAGGGCCGGATCGGTCCCGGCGCCGTCGAGGGTCTGCTGCTGACCTTCGAGCGCCCCCGCCAGGGCTGAGCGCCGAGCGGACTCCTGTCCCCGGGGACAACCCCGGGGACAACCCCGGGGACAAGCCCGAGGGAGCCGCATACGCTCGCTCCATGACGTCTGCCGGTCGCCGTGCCCGTAGTTATGACCCTGCCAGGACGCGAGCCGCGCTCGTTGCGGAGGTGGGAGCCGTGCGGGCGGCGGTGCGTGCGCTGGGTCCGGAGCAACTGGGCGGCTCCCTCCGGGCTGCCCGGGTGGGATGTGCGGTTGCTGGTGGCGCACATCGTGCGACAGATCGATGCCGTCGGAATGCTGCTGGGCGAGCCCGAGCCGGATCCGGCGCCCCCGGTGACCGGGCTGTCGGTGTGGGCGGTGTCCACCGCCGCCATCGCGGACCGACTGGATGCCTCCACGCGGGAGACCGCTGCCGGGATGGGTGACCCCGCGGGTGCGATCGACGCGGCGGCCGAACGGCTGGAGCCGTTCCTGGACGAGGCGGTGCGGGCCGACAGGATCGTTCCGCACGTGTTCGGGGCGATGCGGGCGCTGGACATGACCGTCACCCGGCTCGTGGAGCTCGTCGTGCACGGGGACGACCTCGCGCGCGCCACCGGTGTTGAGGTGGCGCACGACCGGCAGGCCGTCGCGGCCGTCACCCGGTTGCTGGCCGACGCGCTCGCCGTCAAGGCGCCGGGCAACTCCGTCGAGGTGCGTATCCCGCCCTACGCGGCCCGTCCAGTGCGGGGAGGGCCCCCGGCACACCCGTGGGACCCCGCCGAACGTCGTCGAGACCGATCCCATGACGTGGATCCGGCTCGCCACCGGTCGGACCGACTGGAAGACCGCCCTGGACGAGGCGGCCGTCTCCGCCTCCGGCGAGCGGGCCGATCTTGCGGCCCACCTTCCCGTGCTGGGCTGACCACCTGCCCGTAGCGGGGCGCTCACGCCCTGTCCGCCCGGGGGGCGTAAAGCACGTGATCCTCGCCTCACCTGCGGTGAGACACCCGTGGTCACACCCGTGATCGCCGGGTTCGCTGGGCGTCCCCCGTTCGGACGCGGGTCGAATCTGCCTTAGACTCGTGGTGTGCCTCGTGGTGATGGACGACTCAACCACGACCTGCTCCCCGGCGAGAAGGGCCCCCAGGACGCTTGCGGCGTCTTCGGAGTCTGGGCCCCCGGCGAAGAGGTCTCCAAGCTCACCTATTTCGGTCTGTACGCCCTGCAGCACCGCGGACAGGAGTCCGCGGGCATCGCTGTGAGCAATGGCTCCCAGGTCCTGGTCTTCAAGGATATGGGGCTTGTTTCCCAGGTCTTCGACGAGACCTCTCTCGGCTCTCTGACCGGCCATATCGCCGTCGGTCACGCCCGCTACTCGACCACCGGTGCCTCGGTGTGGGAGAACGCCCAGCCCACCTTCCGCGCCACCGCCAACGGGTCGATCGCGCTCGGTCACAACGGCAACCTGGTCAACACGGCGGAACTCGCCGAGCTGGTCGCCGACCTGCCCCAGGGCAACGGCCGGGCCACGCGGGTGGCCGCCACCAATGACACCGATCTCGTGACGGCGCTGCTGGCCGGCCAGGTCGACGAGGACGGCAAGCCGCTCTCCGTCGAACTCGCCGCCGGCAAGGTGCTGCCTCAAGTCAAGGGTGCTTTCAGCCTCGTCTTCATGGACGAGCACACGCTGTACGCGGCGCGTGACCCGCAGGGCATCCGCCCGCTGGTGCTCGGCCGGCTGGAGCGCGGCTGGGTCGTCGCCTCGGAGTCCGCAGCCCTCGACATCTGCGGTGCAAGCTTCGTCCGGGAGATCGAGCCCGGCGAGCTGATCGCGATCGACGAGAACGGTCTGCGGACCACCCGATTCGCGGAGGCCAAGCCCAAGGGCTGCATCTTCGAGTACGTGTACCTGGCGCGTCCCGACACCGACATCGCGGGGCGGAACGTCTACCTGTCCCGGGTGGAGATGGGCCGCAAGTTGGCCGCCGAGGCGCCCGTCGAAGCCGATCTGGTGATACCGACCCCGGAGTCCGGCACGCCGGCCGCCGTCGGCTACGCCGAGGCGAGCGGGATCCCGTACGGGACCGGCCTGGTCAAGAACTCGTACGTCGGCCGGACGTTCATCCAGCCGTCGCAGACCATCCGGCAGCTGGGTATCCGGCTCAAGCTGAACCCGCTCAAGGACGTCATCCGCGGCAAGCGGCTGATCGTCGTGGACGACTCGATCGTCCGCGGCAACACCCAGCGCGCGCTGGTGCGGATGCTCCGCGAGGCGGGGGCCGCCGAGGTCCACATCCGGATCTCGTCGCCGCCGGTCAAGTGGCCGTGCTTCTTCGGCATCGACTTCGCGACCCGCGCCGAACTGATCGCCAACGGCATGTCCGTCGAGGAGATCGGCAAGTCGCTGGGGGCGGACTCGCTCGCGTACATCTCGCTGGACGCCATGGTCGAGGCGACGACGATCGCGAAGCCGAACCTGTGCCGCGCGTGCTTCGACGGTGTCTACCCGATGGACCTGCCCGACCCGGAGCTGCTCGGCAAGCAGCTCCTGGAGACCGAGCTGGCCGGTGGCGCGGACGCCGCCGACGCGCTGCGCCGTCCCTAGTCGGGCACTCTGAAGGCAGTTCGCTGTTGCAGTTCCCCGTTGCGGAAGCCCCCGCCGACGCAACCCGGGAGCCGGTGTTCGTGCATCCGGCTCCCCTGATCGCCGCCCCGGCGATCGCCCCGCACCCATTCGACGACGTGAAAGTTCCCAGCCATGCCTGAGAATACCGGCGCCAGCTACGCCTCCGCCGGCGTGGACATCGAAGCGGGCGACCGCGCCGTTGACCTGATGAAGGAATGGGTCAAAAAGGCCTCCCGCCCCGAGGTCGTCGGTGGCCTCGGCGGGTTCGCCGGGCTCTTCGACGCCTCCGCCCTCAAGCGCTACGAGCGGCCGCTGCTCGCCTCCGCCACGGACGGCGTCGGCACGAAGGTCGACATCGCCCGCAAGATGGGCGTCTACGACACCATCGGCCACGACTTGGTCGGCATGGTCGTGGACGACCTGGTCGTGTGCGGCGCCGAGCCGCTCTTCATGACCGACTACATCTGCGTCGGCAAGGTCTACCCCGAGCGGGTCGCGGCGATCGTCAAGGGCATCGCCGAGGGCTGTGTGCTGGCCGGCTGCGCGCTGGTCGGCGGCGAGACCGCCGAGCACCCGGGGCTGCTGGGTCCTGACGACTTCGACGTCGCGGGCGCGGGCACCGGTGTGGTCGAGGCCGACCAGGTGCTGGGCGCGGATCGTATCCGTTCGGGTGACGCGGTGATCGCGATCGAGTCCTCGGGACTTCACTCCAACGGGTACTCGCTGGTGCGCCACGTCTTCTTCGACCGGGCCGGCTGGGAGCTGGACCGGGACGTTCCGGAATTCGGCCGCACCCTCGGCGAGGAGCTGCTGGAGCCGACCAGGATCTACTCGCTGGACTGCCTCGCGCTCACCCGGCTCGCTCCGGTGCACGCGTTCTCGCACATCACCGGCGGCGGCCTGGCCAACAACCTCGGCCGCGTGATCCCCGACCACCTGCACGCCACCGTCGACCGTTCGACCTGGCGGCCGGACCCGGTCTTCACCACTGTCGGTGAGCTCGGCGGGGTGGAGCGGCTGGAGCTGGAGAAGACGCTGAACATGGGTGTCGGCATGATCGCGGTCGTGCCGCAGGAGTCGGTGGACGTGGCGCTGGCCACGCTTGCCGACCGCGGGGTGGAGGCATGGGTGAGCGGCGAGGTCGTCGAACGCGGTGACCACGCCGAAGCCGTGACCCTGACCGGGGACTACGCGAAGTAGTCGAGAGGTCGGGCTCCCGGGGTCAGTCCTTCGGACGGGCTCCGGGAGCCGCGGGCCACGACGAAACCCGGTCCGGGGCGGGCCCCGGACCGGGTCTGTAGAAATGCAGCGTCAAGAGTGACGACGTTGCGGCGAGGGCTCCGCGTCCTCGTCCTCGTCATCATCGTTGTAACGACTCGCGTACTGTGCGTACGGATCGTCGTCGTCGTTCTCGTCGTCATCGTCCACAACAGGCTCCGGCGGAAGTACCGGAAGTGGTGACGATGCGCCCAGCTCGTCGGCCAGACGTGTGAGATCGGTTCCGCCGCTGTTGTACTTCAGCTGGCGGGCGACCTTCGTCTGCTTGGCCTTGGCCCGGCCGCGCCCCATGGCTCGACCCCCTCAACGGCGGGGCTCGATGGCCCCGAGTCTTGACACGCGTTCATGAATCGGAGCGGTCTCTCAGCTGAGAGACCGGTCCGTAGGGCTTCAACGGTACCTGCTTCCGGAGCCGCACGGTACGTCGCCCGCACGACGCGCGTCGGAGCGGGAGCCGAAGTGGGCCCTGTCCTGGCTGGTCAGCCGTGATTTTACCTGGTTCTAGCGCGAACTTGCTATCGCTTCGTGCGTTCGGTCACCCACCGCGTCGGCGGGTGGACCACCGGGCGGTTCCGCGGAAGATCCCGTGCGGCGGGCGGCCGCCTGTCCCCGGGCGGACTCCTGGCGGACTCCTGGACAGGCGGCCGCCCGCCGCACACCAGGTGAGCGGCGGGTGACCGGCGGGTAAGTGGCTGGAATCAGCCTGCTTCGGGACGCAGCCAGTCGGCGGCCGGGGTCCGGTCGGCGATGCGCTGCTCGGCCAGCCGGTCCGCGGCGGCGGCCGGCGGGATGCCGTCGGTCCGCGCGCGATCGAAAATGGCGGCGGTCGTGTCAAAAATCTTGGTTGCCTTGGCCTTGGCCCGGTCGAAGTCGAAGCCATGCAGCTCATCCGCGACCTGGATCACGCCACCGGCGTTCACCACGTAGTCGGGCGCGTAGAGGATCCCGCGGTCGGCGAGGTCCTTCTCGACGCCGGGGTGGGCGAGCTGGTTGTTGGCCGCGCCGCACACGATGGTGGCGGTGAGGGCCGGCACGGTCTCGTCGTTCAGCGCGCCGCCGAGCGCGCAGGGCGCGTAGACGTCGAGCGGGGTGCGGATCAGGACGTCGGCGTCGGTGACGGCGCTGATCTGCGGGTGGCGGGCACGGATCCGGTCGACGGCCTCGGCGCGAACGTCGGTGATCACGACCTCGGCACCGTCCTCGATCAGGTGCTCCACCAGGTGGTGGCCGACCTTGCCGACGCCGGCGATGCCGACCCGCCGGCCGCGCAGCGTCGGTTCACCCCACTGGCTGCGGGCGGCGGCGCGCATGCCCTGGAAGACGCCGAAGGCGGTCAGTACGGAGGAGTCGCCGGCGCCGCCGTTCTCGGGGGAGCGGCCGGTCGTCCAGCGGTTCTCGCGGGCGACGACGTCCATGTCGGCCACGTAGGTGCCGACGTCGCAGGCGGTGACGTAACGGCCACCGAGGGAGGCCACGAAACGACCGTAGGCGAGCAGCAGGTCTTCGCTCTTGATCGCTTCCGGGTCACCGATGATCACGGCCTTGCCGCCACCGTGGTCGAGACCGGCCAGGGCGTTCTTGTACGACATGCCGCGGGAGAGGTTCAGGGCGTCGAGCGCGGCCTCTTCGTCGGTCGCGTAGTCGTAGAAGCGGGTACCGCCGAGGGCCGGGCCCAGAGCGGTGGAGTGGAGCGCGATGACGGCCTTGAGGCCGCTCGCACGGTCCTGGCAGAAGACGACTTGCTCGTGTCCGCCCTGTTCCGACCGGAACAGTTTGGAGACGACGCTGGAAGTCTGAAGAACGTCGGTCACGGTGGTGACTCCTGCAGTCCAGAGGTTGCCCTCCGTGCGGGTGGGGAGGGCCGGTTGGCGCAAGCGTATTGCCCGCAGGCGACCCGCACGGCCGTAGGGCCCGACCGATTGATCGCGAACGGCCTCCGCTGCGCACCGTACGTCCTTCATCCGTCCCCCATCCGTCCCCCGTGGGCTGCGTGTTTGCGGCCGAAGGTCCGGAACGTGCCGTTCCATCCGGCCGGAACGCATCGGTCCGTGGTCGGTCCGTGGTCGGTCCGCGGTCGGGTTCGTACCGGCGGAACGAGCCCGACCGGACCGAGAGAACAAGCCGGTCGGGCACAGTGCTGTGGATCACCCCCACCGGGGGCCGGAGCGTGGGACGATTCGGGTGAGAGCCGGTCACGAGGGAGCGGGTGTGGGCTTGTCGTCGGTGCTGGTCCCGTACGCGGCGTATCTGCGGGTCTACGAGCCGCTGGCGGCGTTCCCCGAACCCGAACGCACCCACTGGAACCGCTACGCGGCCGCGGGCGAGGTGCGGACCGCACAGGACGAGCTGCGGCAGTCGCTGGCCGACCTGCTGCCCGTCCCGCCGGTGGCCGTCCCGGTGCACGAGAGTCGCGACGCCTTCGTGGCCGTCGTCAACGGCGTGACGCACATCTGCCCCTGGCGTACCCGGCTGCGCGGCTGGCTGGCGCTGGACGCCCTCGCCGAGGAGCTGCCAGAGGTCCTGCTGGACGCCGTGCTGCCCGCCGTGGTGCGCGCCCAGGCGGAGGCGGACCACGAGGCGTGGCGGGAGCGCAACCCGGACGCCCGGCCGTGGATCCGCTCCGCGACGTGGCACGTGCCGATGCGCTGGTTCGCCCTGTTCGGCGATGACGAGCGCGAGTACGAGCCGGCCGGGCTCGGCGAGGCCAAGGAGCCGCTGATGCGGTACCGGACGCCGATGGTGCAGGCCCGCCGCCGGGTGGCGCGCGGACTGCGGGTGCTCAAGGACGCGTTGGAGGAAGGCCCGCTGATCGACGGCCTGATCGACGTGGGCCGCTGGCTGGAGGAGTTCCACCCGCGCTCCCTGGTCGAGCTGGATTACGGCGGCCTGGTGCACGCGATCCCCGAGGCCGATCTCGCGGAGGACCGCTCGGCTGCCGACGTGGCCGAGGGTCTCGCCGCGCTCAAGGACGGCTCGGGGGCCGCGGCCTCCGAGGCGTACGAGCGGCTCACCGAGCGCTGGCGGACCATCCGCGAGCTGCAGTTCGCCAGCTGACCCTCGGGGGGCGAGCCCCGGCGGCCCGACACCGGTGTGCGGATCCCGGCGGCTGCCGACGCGCCGTCAGAGGCACCCCACGAGGCCGGACGAGGGGCCGTGGGCCTGCCCGGGACGATGGTCCCGATCCGGGCCATTGGCTCAAGCGTGACGGAGAGCACGTAAGGGGACTCTTGCGGACATCCCTACCGGTCGTGCCAATATGGGACAACGAGTCCTGGAAGAGCTGGTTCCGTCCAGCAATGGGTGGGTTGTCCGGTATTGCATATCTTGAGGGTGGGGATGGGGCTGGTGATCCAGCTGTGACTGATCGTCACTCTGGAGTGACTGTCCGTTATGGCATGGTCCATCGGCTTCCGTAGAGCTTGAACCCCTGAGAGGGCAATTCCATCGGTTTGGCCGACGAGGCTGGACGGATGGTGTAGTTGTAGTGCCGAGGACAAGCCGTTCGTCCTATTACCGACTCGGCCCGCGTCCGCCATTTCGGGCAACACGGGTCAAGGTGCAGAATTTAGAGGTAGAACCGCGCTGGTTCGGTTCTCTCGAGGAGGCCGCTCATGACCGCTCGCACCCCTGATGCCGAGCCGCTGCTGACCCCCGCTGAGGTCGCCACGATGTTCCGCGTGGACCCGAAGACGGTCACGCGGTGGGCCAAGGCTGGGAAGCTCACGTCCATCCGCACGCTCGGCGGGCACCGCCGCTACCGCGAGGCGGAGGTCCGCGCACTTCTGGCGGGCATTCCGCAGCAGCGCAGCGAGGCCTGACAAGCCCTTACATGCCCTTTAGGGCCGACTTTTGGGGCCCCCACCCCATAAGTCACCTGCTCCACCGTTCCACGGGCTCCCTGCCCCCATCGGGGACGCCACAAGGACACAGAGATCGCATCGGACTCCGCCGGGTCCGATGCGATCTTTTTTGTGCCCCCAGGGGCCCTTGAGGGGCGCTGGGGGCCGTGCTGCGGAGGCGTTGCGGGACGTTGCGGGGCTTTCGGGGGCAGTTGCGCCGACTGCCCGCCGGCGTGGCGCGAGCGTCTCTGTGGGGTCCGCTGTGGAGTCTTGTGGCCATCTTGCGCGGACCTGTCGCTGCCGTCCGGTGCGCATCGCGGGCAGATCGGGCACGGGTGCAATTGCACATATTAAATTGACACCCTCCAGAAGGGGGTCCAGTTCCCCACGTCTTGGAAATCTTTGAGTGACGCCCGTCACATGCACGGGTCTTGTGGGTGCTCAGATCCTTGCGGTAATGGGGGATCGGGCCTCAGGAGGGCAAGGCGCAACAGGCGGTGGCAGGTGACGCAGTGTCGGGTGAGGTGCCTGCTACCCGACGCGGCCGCCAGGTGGGCACGGAGCAGCGCCCTCGTCTCGTGCCTGGGAGTCGACGTCATACCGCAAGGCGTACCGGCGGCCGCCGGGACCCGTCAAGACGGCGCACAGCCCCGCCCGCTGGGGCGAAACGGGAGCGGAACGGGGGCGGGTCGGGGGGTGTGGACGGGCGGGCGGCGCGGACCGGCCGCAACGCGAGAGGCCCGGATCCACAAGGGATCCGGGCCTCTCGATAATGCGGTCCTGACGGGATTTGAACCCGCGGCCTCCACCTTGACAGGGTGGCGAGCACTCCAAACTGCTCCACAGGACCAGGCTTTGCGGCGCTGAACCTTCCTGCGCTGCGAGTGAGACTGTACAGCAGGTCAGGGGGTGGGGTCGAACTCGTTCGGAGGCACGTCCCCGGACCGGCACCGGACCGGCACCGGACCGGCACCGGACCCGCACCGGGCGCGGCCGACGGCCCCCGGCGGAGCGTCCCCCGGCCGGACGGCCCGCCCGCCCCCGTGACCCGGACCGTCAGCCCCAGGCCTCGTCCAGCACCTTGAAGATGCGCTTGTCGGAGACGGGCTGCGAGGTGCCCAGCGCGTGCGCGAAGTAGCTGACGCGCAGCTCCTCGATCAGCCAGCGAATGTCCCGAACCTTGTCCGGAACCGGGCGCCCGGCCGGCCGGGACGCCAGCAGCTCCGCGTACTCGCGCTGGATCTCCTGGACCTTCTCCATGCGCATGGTGTCCCGCTGGACGTTGGTGGGCATCTGCTGGAGCCGGCGGTCGACCGCCACCAGGTACCGCATGAGGTCGGGCAGCCGCCGCAGGCCCGTGGTGGTCACGAAGCCGGCCGGTACGAGGGCCGCCAGCTGCTCCTTGACGTCCGCCAGGTTCGCGATCAGGACGAGGCTCGTGGTGGCCTTCAGGCGGCGTTCACAGGCCTGCCAGGCGGCCAGCACCTGCTGGACCCGGCTCACGGTCTTCACGGTCAGGTCGACCAGGTCGGTGCGGACCTTGTCGAAGAGCTTGCGGAACGATTCCTCGTCCCACGCCGGGCCGCCGTGCGCGGCGATCAGCTGGTCGGCGGCGGCGGTGACGCAGTCGTCGAAGAGCGCCTGGATGCTGCCGTGCGGATTGCGCGAGAGCGCCAGCTTGGCCTCGTTGTTCAGCCGGCCCTGGGCGAACTTCGACGGGTTCGAGGGGATGTTGAGCAGGATCAGCCGCCGCGTGCCTGCCCACATCGCGGCGCTCTGCTCGGCCTCGGTGTCGAAGAGCCGCACGCCGACGCTCGCGCCCTCGTCGACCAGCGCGGGGTACGCCTTCACGGGCTGGCCGCCCCGCCGGGTCTCGAAGGTGCGCGGCAGGCTGCCGACGGTCCACTGGGTCAGGCCCGTGCGCTGCTCGATGCCGATGGCGTCGGCGGCCTTGGAGATCACCTCGCGCGTCTTCGGCTTGAGCCGCAGGGTCAGCGCCTCCAGGTCCTTGTCCTCGGCGAGTTTGCGACCGCGCTCGTCGATCACCCGGAAGGTGATCTTCAGGTGGTCGGGGACCTTGCCGAGGTCGAAGTCCTCGACGTCCATCCGGACGCCGACCATCCGCTGCAGCTCGCGGGCGAGCGTGTCGGGCAGCGGCTCCTGGACCGGCACCACCCGGTCGAGGAACGCCTTCGCGTAGTTCGGCGCGGGGACGTAGTGGCGGCGGATCGGCTTGGGGAGCGACCGGATCAACTCGGTAACGACCTCCTCGCGCAGGCCCGGGATCTGCCAGTCGAAGCCGTCGGGGGTGACCTGGTTGAGCACCTGGAGCGGGATGTGGACGGTCACGCCGTCGGCGTCCGCCCCCGGCTCGAACTGGTACGTCACCTTGAACTTGAGCCGCCCCTGGCGCCAGGAGTCCGGGTAGTCGTCCTTGGTGACGGTCTGGGCGGCCTCGTTGATCAGCATGGACTGCTCGAAGTTGAGCAGTTCTGGTTCGTCCCGGCGCTTCTGCTTCCACCAGGAGTCGAAGTGGGCGCCGGATACGACGTCCTGAGGCAGCTTCTGATCGTAGAAGTCGAAGAGCGTCTCGTCGTCGACCATGATGTCCCGGCGGCGGGCCCGGTGTTCGAGCTCCTCGACCTCACCGAGCAGCTTGCGGTTGTCGTGGAAGAACTGGTGATGGGTACGCCAGTCGCCCTCGACCAGCGCGTTGCGGATGAACAGATCCCGTGAGACCTCTGCGTCGATCCGTCCGTAATTCACCTTGCGCTGCGCGACGATCGGCACGCCGTACAGCGTCACCCGCTCGAACGCCATCACCGCGGCCTGGTCCTTCTCCCAGTGCGGCTCGCTGTAGGTGCGCTTCACCAGGTGCTGCGCGAGCGGCTCGACCCACTCCGGCTCGATCTTCGCGTTGACCCGCGCCCACAGCCGCGAGGTCTCCACCAGCTCGGCCGACATGATCCAGCGCGGCGGCTTCTTGAACAGCGCAGAACCGGGGAAGATCGCGAACTTGGCGCTGCGGGCGCCCAGGTACTCGTTCTTGTCGGTGTCCTTGAGACCCAGGTGCGACAGCAGCCCGGCCAGCAGCGACGAGTGCAGCCGCTGGGAGTCGGGAGCCGCGTCGCTCTCCTTCTCCTCCAGATGGATGCCCATGGTCTTGGCGACCGAGCGCAGCTGGCTGTAGATGTCCTGCCACTCGCGGATCCGCAGGTAGTTCAGGTACTCCGACCGGCACATCCGGCGGAACGCGGAGGACGACAGTTCCTTCTGCTGCTCGCGCACGTAGCGCCACAGGTTCAGGTACGCCAGGAAGTCGCTGGTCTCGTCGGCGAACCGGCGGTGCTTCTCGTCCGACTGCTGCTTCTTCTCCGCGGGCCGCTCACGCGGGTCCTGGATCGACAGCGCGGCCGCGATCACCATGACCTCACGGACACAGCCGTTGCGGTCGGCCTCCAGCACCATCCTGGCGAGCCGCGGGTCGACCGGCAGCTGGGCCAGCTTGCGGCCCAGCGGGGTCAGCCGCTTCTGGTGGTCCTTCTCCTTCGGGTCGAGCGCGCCGAGCTCCTCCAGGAGCTGGACGCCGTCCTTGATGTGACGGCTGTCCGGCGGGTCGATGAAGGGGAACCTGGCGATGTCGCCGAGGCCGGCCGCCGTCATCTGCAGGATGACGGACGCCAGGTTGGTCCGCAGGATCTCCGCGTCGGTGAACTCCGGCCGGGACTCGAAGTCCTCCTCGGAGTACAGCCGTACGCAGATGCCGTCCGAGGTACGCCCGCAACGTCCCTTGCGCTGGTTGGCGCTGGCCTGCGAGATCGCCTCGATCGGCAGCCGCTGCACCTTGGTGCGGTGGCTGTAGCGGGAGATGCGGGCGTTGCCCGGGTCGATCACGTACCGGATGCCGGGCACGGTCAGGGACGTCTCGGCGACGTTCGTGGCCAGCACGATGCGGCGGCCGGCGTGCTTCTGGAAGACCCGGTGCTGCTCGGCGGAGGAGAGCCGCGCGTACAGCGGCAGCACCTCCGTGGAGCGCAGGTTCAGCTTGTTGAGCGCGTCCGCGGTGTCGCGGATCTCCCGTTCGCCGGAGAGGAAGACCAGGATGTCGCCCGGCCCCTCGCGCTGCAGCTCCTCCGCCGCGTCGCAGATCGCGGTGACCTGGTCGCGGTCGTCGTCATCGCCCTCTTCGGCGAGCAGCGGCCGGTAGCGGACCTCCACCGGGAACGTCCGCCCGCTCACCTCGACGACCGGGGCGTCCCCGAAGTGCCGGGAGAAGCGCGCGGGGTCGATGGTGGCCGAGGTGATGATCACCTTGAGGTCGGGGCGGCGGGGGAGCAGCTGGGCGAGGTAGCCCAGGATGAAGTCGATGTTGAGGCTGCGCTCGTGCGCCTCGTCGATGATGATCGTGTCGTACTGCAGCAGCTCGCGGTCGGTCTGGATCTCCGCGAGCATGATGCCGTCGGTCATCAGCTTGACCAGGGTGCGGTCGCCGACCTGGTCGGTGAAGCGGACCTTCCAGCCGACGGCCTCGCCGAGCGGGGTGTTCAGCTCCTCCGCGACCCGGTCCGCGACGGTGCGGGCCGCGATCCGGCGTGGCTGCGTATGGCCGATGAGGCCTCGCACCCCGCGCCCCAGCTCCAGGCAGATCTTGGGGATCTGGGTGGTCTTGCCGGAACCGGTCTCCCCCGCGACGATCACGACCTGGTGATCGCGGACGGCCGCCAGGATCTCGTCCTTCTTCTGGCTGACCGGCAACTGCTCGGGATACGTGATCGTGGGCACGGCGGCGCGCCGGCGCTCCACCCGCGCCTCGCCCTGCTCGATCTGGCCGGCGATCTCCGCCAGCACCGCCGCGCGGGCTTCGGTCTTGCGGATCCGGCGGGCGCCTTCGAGACGGCGGCCGAGCCGCACTTCGTCGCGGAGCGACAGTGCGGAGAGACGGGATCCCAGGTCGGCGAGGGTGGCGGGGCCGGGCTGGCCGGCGGCACTGGAGGCGGAAGCAGGCTGGGTAGACATACGGCCCCCAGGATCGCACCCGGTTCGAAGAGTCCGCGAATCATTTCGCGGCGGTGCGAGCCGGGCTCGACCCGGGGGCGGCGCGCGGTCGAGCGGGAGATCCGGCGAAAGTCGTTGAATCCGGGTCTATCCGCGGGGGTGCCCGGCGCGGGTCCGGGGCCGGGGAGTGTGACGCATCGGACACCGGCCGAAGGTCCTGAGGAACGACGAATGCCCGGGGACGACGAAGGCCTCGGGATGACGACGAACCGGGGAACGACAAACCGGGGAACGACGAAGGCCCCGTCCGGAGACGGGGCCTTCGTCGTGCGGTGGCTGGGGCCGGGGTCGAACCGGCGACCTACCGCTTTTCAGGCGGTCGCTCGTACCAACTGAGCTACCCAGCCGCAGCGGTCCTGACGGGATTTGAACCCGCGGCCTCCACCTTGACAGGGTGGCGAGCACTCCAAACTGCTCCACAGGACCTAGCTATGTGTAAGACGAGTCTCACACACGGTAAAGCGTACCCCCAACGGGATTCGAACCCGTGCTACCGCCTTGAAAGGGCGGCGTCCTGGGCCACTAGACGATGAGGGCTAATTGGCCCGCCTTGGGCGCTTCTCTCGGCGCCGTCGGGGACGTGAGAAGCATATGGGATGCCGCCGGGTATCGCCAAAACGGTTACCGGCCGGTCGCGGGGGCGGGCGGGGACCGGGCCGCGGTGGGGGGGAGGGGGTGCCGGGAAGGTGGTCCGGAAGTGGTGCCGCGCACCGGGAGATCCGCCGCCCATGACCGACAATGGGCGAGTGCTGGAGATGACGCGCGAGGAGTTCGAGGAACTGGTCGGCGAAGCGCTCGACCGGATTCCCGCCGAGCTGACACGGCTGATGGACAACGTCGCCGTATTCGTCGAGGACGAGCCCGACCCCAAGGACCCCGATCTGCTCGGTCTCTATGAGGGGACACCCCTGACCGAGCGGGGCGAGTGGTACGCAGGGGTGCTGCCGGACCGGATCACGATCTACCGGGGGCCGACGCTGCGGATGTGCGCCGACCGGGAGGAGGCGGTCGCGGAGACCGAGGTGACGGTCGTCCACGAGATCGCCCACCACTTCGGCATCGACGACGAACGGCTGCACGCGCTCGGCTACGGGTGACGGTTTCGGCGGGCGCCGGGCAGTGGGCGGACGGGGCGTGGGGAGGAGGGGATGGACCGGGCCGGTGAGGTCGCGGGCCGGTGGCGCGGCGCGGATGCGGTGCCGGGCCGGGCGTGTCCTGGGGGGCCGCGCGGGCGTTGGGCACCAGAGACCCTGCCCGCCGCGTCCTGACTCCCCGAGGTGCATGCACATGCCCCCTTCCTCCTCCCGCGTCGCCTCGCGGACCGCCGGAGCCCTACTCGCCGCCACCGCCGTCCTCCTGACGGCCGGTTGTATGAGCACCGGGGAGTCGCGGGACGACCCGCGGCCGCAGGGGGTCTCGCCGTCGGCGCGGGTCGACGCGGGCCCGGACGGAACGCGGGCGGAGGGCGGCAGGCCCGCGTCCGGTGGGCACAAGGCCAAGCCGAACGGTTCGCCGTCCCCCTCCGCCTCCACCAGTGGGGTGCCGCCGCTGGGCGGCGCCCCGGCGGCCGCGAAGCCGACGCCGGCCCCGGGCAAGCCGTCCGCCGGGCCGGGCGGGACCGCGCCCTCCGTCCCCGCCTCCAGCCCGACGCCCACCGCCACGGTTTCGGCGACCACCGAAGCCCCGGCGCCGCCCACGACCACGCCGGCCTCGCCGTCGGCGTCCCCCGTCGAGTCGGCGCCCGCGGCGTAAGCGCGCCCCCGGCGTAGTCGGCTCGTCGGGTGTAACCGGCATCACCGGCCGAGCCCGCCCAATCGGCCGTATCCGGTGTAAAGTAGGAAGCCAGCAGCGTGTTCCCGGCCCCACGACGGCCCGATTGGTCAAGCGGGCCGGACATGCGTATGCTGGTAGATCGTTTGATCCTAATGCCCGGCGCCGAATCCGAAGAGCGCCGCGTGGCGCGTTCCTTTTCTCCAGGCTGCTGACCGCATCGAGGCGGTTGTATGCGAACCCCGGAGCTGGCGCGTGCCGAGTCTCCGAGAGGTTCAGCTTTAGCATGCCCATTAACACCGCCGACCGTACCGCCATGTCCACGGACGACTCCGTGACTGACGACACCACGATCGACACCACGGCCGAGACGACCGCCGTCGAGTCCCTCGAGACCGACGCCGTCGAGGCCGACACCCACGACATCCCCTCCACCGAGGCAGCCGAAACCGCGGACACGGACACCGTGGACGAGGCCGAAGAGGCCGAGGAAGAGGAGTACACCGGCGTCACCTTCGGAGAGCTGGGGCTCGCCGAGGGCATCGTCCGCAAGCTCGCGCAGAACGGCGTCACCAAGCCGTTCCCGATCCAGGCCGCGACCATCCCGGACGCCCTGGCCGGCAAGGACATCCTCGGCCGTGGCCGTACCGGCTCCGGCAAGACGCTCTCCTTCGGCCTGCCGCTGCTGACGCTGCTCTCCGGTGGCCACACCGAGAAGAAGCGTCCGCGCGGCATCATCCTGACGCCGACCCGTGAGCTCGCCATGCAGGTCGCCGACGCGCTGCAGCCGTACGGCGACGTCCTCGGCCTCAAGATGAAGGTCGTCTGCGGCGGCACCTCGATGTCCAACCAGATCTACGCGCTGGAGCGCGGTGTCGACATCCTCGTCGCCACCCCGGGCCGGCTGCGCGACCTGATGAACCGTGGCGCCGCTTCGCTCGACAAGATCCAGATCGCGGTCCTCGACGAGGCCGACCAGATGGCCGACATGGGCTTCCTGCCCGAGGTCACCGAGATCCTCGACCAGGTCCCGGTCGGCGGCCAGCGCCTGCTGTTCTCCGCCACCCTGGAGAACGAGATCGACTCGCTGGTCAAGCGCTACCTCAAGGACCCGGTCACGCACGAGGTCGACGCGGCGCAGGGCGCGGTCACCACCATGACCCACCACGTGCTCGTCGTGAAGCCGAAGGACAAGGCGCCGGTCACGGCCGCCATCGCGGCTCGCAAGGGCCGCACGATCATCTTCGTCCGCACCCAGATGGGCGCGGACCGCGTCGCCGAGCAGCTCATCGAGTCGGGCGTCAAGGCCGACGCGCTGCACGGCGGTATGACCCAGGGCGCGCGTACCCGCGTGCTGGAGGACTTCAAGGGCGGTCTCGTCAACGTCCTCGTCGCGACCGACGTGGCCGCGCGCGGTATCCACGTGGACGGCATCGGCCTGGTGCTGAACGTCGACCCGGCCGCCGACCACAAGGACTACCTGCACCGTTCGGGCCGTACCGCCCGTGCCGGTGAGTCCGGCACGGTCGTGTCGCTGGCGCTTCCGCACCAGCGCAAGACCATCTTCCGTCTGATGGAGGACGCGGGCGTCGACGCCTCGCGCCACATCATCGGTGGCTCGGGCGTCTTCGACGAGGAGGTCGCCACGATCACCGGCGCCCGCTCGATGACCGACGTCCAGGCCGACTCGGTCCAGAACGCGGCGGCCCAGGCCGAGCGTGAGGTCGCCGAGATGACCCGCGAGCTGGAGAAGCTGCAGCGCCGCGCCACCGAGCTGCGCGAGGAGGCCGACCGCCTCACCATGCGCTCCGCCCGCGAGCGTGGCGAGGACCCGGAAGAGGCCGTCGCCGCCAAGGCCCTGGAGATCGCCGAGGCCGCAGCGGCCGAGGCCGCCCGCATCGCGGCCATCCCGGTCCAGCCGGAGCCGCAGCGCCGTGACGACCGGGGCAACTACGGCCGTCGTGACGACCGTCAGGGCTCCGGTGGCTACCAGGGCAACCGCGACCGTCGTGACGAGCGCCCCTCCGGTGGCCGTTCTTTCGAGCGTCGTGACGACCGTCCGTCCTCGGGCGGCTTCCGCTCCGGTGGCGACCGTCCCACCGGTGGCCGTTCTTTCGAGCGTCGTGACGACCGCCCGTCCTCCGGTGGCTTCCGCTCCGGCGGCGACCGCCCGACCGGCGGCCGTCCGTTCGAGCGCCGCGACGAGCGTCCGTCCTCCGGTGGCTACCAGGGCAACCGTGACCGTCGTGACGAGCGCCCCTCCGGTGGCCGTTCTTTCGAGCGTCGTGACGACCGTCCGTCCTCCGGTGGTTTCCGCTCCGGCGGCGACCGCCCGACCGGTGACCGTCCGACCGGCGGCCGTTCCTTCGAGCGCCGCGACGACCGTCCGGCCACCGGTGGCGGCTACCGCTCCGGCGGCGCCGACCGTCCGGCCTTCAACCGTGACCGCCGCGAAGAGCGTCCGGCCACCGGCGGCGGCTTCCGCACCGGCGGCGACCGCCCGTTCAACCGCGACCGCCGCGACGAGCGCCCCGCCGGCCGCACGTTCGAGCGCCGTGACAGCCGCCCCGGCCAGACCGGTACCGGCTCGATCGACCGCAAGCCCCGCTGGAAGGCCAACTGACCAGGCCTGAACGCGTCTGACCCCGACGGGCCCGCCCGATGCCACCGGCATCGGGCGGGCCCGTTTTCTGTGTTGCTCGATCCCCACGAAGCTGCGCGTCGACGGCTCGATCCGCTCCGCGGGGGGAGCGTCGACCGCGGCGCGCACGCGGCTGCTGCGGGCGGAGAGTCTGGACGTGCACCTGCCGGTCTCCGAGGACGGCCCGGTAACGCTCGAACTCCCCGTGCGGCGGGCGGGCGTCGACGGCGTGGCGAGGGCGCTGCTGACGTACGGCGCGTGCAGCGAGCGCTTCGGCTGCTCGGCCCCGGTACGTGACCGGGCGGTGGAGTTGCGGTTGCCGTGAACCGGCGGTGGGTGGGGCGCATGTCGGGCCCCCGGCGTGGGAACTGCTGGGGGCATGACAACAATGCGTACGGATCAGCCGCCGGATCCGCCCGAGGGGTCCGACGAGGAGCGGTTGCGGCAACTGGGGTATACCCAAGTGCTCGCGCGGCGCATGTCGGCGTTCTCGAACTTCGCGGTGTCGTTCACGATCATCTCGGTGCTGTCCGGGTGTCTGACGCTGTACATGTTCGGCATGAACACCGGTGGCCCGGCGGTCATCATGTGGGGCTGGGTGGGCGTCGGGCTGATGACGCTCGTGGTCGGGCTGGCGATGGCGGAGGTCTGCTCCGCGTATCCGACCTCGGCCGGGCTGTACTACTGGGCGCGGGCGTTGGCGCCGGAGCGCAGCGCCGCCGCCTGGGCGTGGTTCACCGGGTGGTTCAACGTGCTGGGGCAGGTCGCGGTGACCGCGGGCATCGACTTCGGGGCGGCGAGCTTCCTCAACGCCTACCTGACGCTGCAGTTCGACTGGCCCGCCACCCCCGGCCACACGATGATCCTTTTCGCGGCGATCCTCGTGCTGCACGGCGTGCTCAACACCTTCGGGGTGCGCATCGTCGCCCTGCTCAACGACATCAGCGTGTGGTGGCACGTGATCGGCGTCGTCGTCATCGTCGGAGCGCTGGCGATCGTGCCCGACAGCCACCAGTCCACGTCCTTCGTCTTCACCGAGTTCGTCAACAACACGGGGTGGAACAGCAGTCTCTACGTGGTGCTCATCGGCCTGCTGATGGCGCAGTACACCTTCACCGGCTACGACGCCTCCGCCCACATGACCGAGGAGACCCACGACGCCTCCGTCGCCGGGCCCCGCGGCATCGTCCGGTCGATCTGGACGTCCTGGGTCGCCGGTTTCGTGCTGCTGCTCGGGTTCACCTACTCCATCCACAGCTACACCGGAGCCCTGGACAGCGACACGGGCGTGCCGCCGGCGCAGATCCTCATCGACGGGCTCGGCGCGACCGGCGGCAAGGCGCTGTTGCTCGTCGTGATCATCGCGCAGCTCTTCTGCGGTATGGCGTCCGTCACGGCCAACAGCCGCATGATCTACGCGTTCTCGCGCGACGGCGCCCTTCCGTACTCCCGTGTCTGGCACCGGATCAACCAGCGCACCCGCACGCCCACCAACGCCGTCTGGCTCGCCGCCCTCGGCGCGATGCTGCTCGGCCTGCCGTACCTGATCAACCCGACCGCCTACGCGGCGGTGACGTCGATCGCCGTGATCGGCCTCTACATCGCCTACGTCATCCCGACGTTCCTGCGGCTGCGCAAGGGCGACGCCTTCGAGCGCGGCCCGTGGCACCTGGGGCGCTGGAGCCGGCCGGTCGGGCTGCTCGCGCTGGGGTGGGTCGCGCTGATCACCGTGCTGTTCATGCTGCCGCAGGTGAGTCCCGTCACGGCGAAGAGCTTCAACTACGCGCCGGTGGCGGTCCTCGTCGTCCTGGGTTTCGCCGCCACCTGGTGGCTGGTCTCCGCCCGTCACTGGTTCCTCAAACCGGCCACCGAGGGTGCCGGTGGCGGGGCACGGACCCGGGCCGACTGAGCCGGCCGTGTGCCGGGCGCGGGCGGGGGTGGCGTCCTGCCCGGTCCGGGCACAGATCATCCACCGCCGATAAGACTCGGACCTGCGCCCCTCGCCGGGCTATGCTGCGGGTTGCGGGCCATTAGCTCAATTGGCAGAGCAGTGGACTTTTAATCCATTGGTTGTCGGTTCGAGTCCGACATGGCCCACAGCGAGAGCCGCAGGTCATCCCCGGATGACCTGCGGTTTCTCTGCGTCCGGAGTGGCCGGATCCGGTCCCGCGGGCGGTCCTTCCCGGCCGGACCCGCCGGGCCCTGGCCCGAGCCGCCCCCCGTCCGCCGTCCCTCCGGGCCCCTCCAGGCGCCCCCTTCCGCGCCCCTTCCTACGGCTGACCGGCGGTGATGCGGCGCGGACCGCGCTCCGCACCCGGCTATGCTGGGAGGAACAACGGGCCGTTAGCTCAATGGTTAGAGCAGTGGACTTTTAATCCATTGGTTGTGGGTTCGAGTCCCACATGGCCTACCCGCAGGCGTACCGGTCTCGCCACCGGCGTCCTGCGAGAGCGCCCCGGTCGGGTTTCCCGACCGGGGCGCGCCTCTGTTCCAGCCCGGTGGTGACCCTTCGGTAGGCTCGTTCCCCGTGACGTACATAGTGGTGATGTTCGCGCTGGTCGGCTTCGGGGCGATGTGTTCCGCGATCGAGCGGAAGGTCGACCGGGTCGAGCGCCGGGTGAAGTTCATGGAACGCCGTCAGGAACTGATCCTGACGCATCTCGGCGTCGAGGACCCGACCTCCCCCGATCTGCGAGGGATCGACGCGTTGCTGCGCGAGGGCAAGAAGATCCAGGCGATCAAGGCCTACCGCGACCTGACCGGCGCCGGGTTGAAGGAAGCCAAGGAAGCGGTCGAGCGGCTGCCGGGTAACGCCTGACCTGCTCCGACCTGCGGGAGAGCTCCCGCGCCCGAGCCCGGCGGCGAAGATCCTCAGACACGGCCTAGGGGGCGGGGTAGGGATAACCCCCAGGAGTTATGGGGCATGAGCCGGATGGGTCGGGGGAGTCCGGTGCGGCAGAGTCAGTGACACCAGCCACTGACAAGGAGTTCGACATGGCCGCCATCTCGGTACCAGCCCCGGCCCCCACCGGCCCGCTGGCGGCGTTCGTGCGCTTCGTCGTCTGTGGAGGGGGAGTTGGGCTGCTGTCCAGCGGGGCGATGCTGCTGGCCTCCGGCCACGCGCCGATCGCGCTGGCGAACGCGGTGGTGACCGTCCTGTCCACCCTGCTCGCCACCGAGCTGCACGGCCGCTTCACCTTCAGGGCAGGCCACGCCCGACCGGCCGACCACCTCAAGTCCGGTCTCACCGCCACCATTTGCTACCTGTTCACCACCGGCGCCCTGCTCGCCCTGCACGCGGTCCACCCGAACCCCGGGCCGCTGCTGGAGCAGACCGTCTACCTGTCGGCGTCCGGCCTGGCGGGCATCGGACGCTTCGTGGTCCTGCGGGTCATGGTCTTCGCGCACGGTGCCCGGTCCGCGACCGCCACCCGCCCGGTCGGCAGGAAGACCCTGCTCACCCGCCGGGCGGTCGCCGTCGCCGCGTAGTCGGCCGGAGCCTCAGGCACGCAGCCGGGCCGGGAGGGTCGTCGCGGCGGGTACCAGGGCCGCCGCGATCGGCCCGGCGCCGACGGTTACCGGCCGGCCCGCGCGCGGAAGGCGAGTACGGCCCTTGTTCGCATCCCACCGCCACGACAAGAATCCGATCTGCACCGAGGCTCCACAGATCCTCGAAGGCGGGGACGGATCCTCGACGTCGTGGCTCCTCGGACGAGGAACCACTCTCCCCAGAAGGGCCTCATCCATGACCGTGCTCAAGCGCGCACTCGGGTCCACCCTTGCCGCCGGCGCCCTCCTGCTGACCGTCGGCGCCCTGCCGGCCGGCGCCCAGACCGCCGTCACCGGCCAGGCGGTCTTCGTCGGCAAGGCGTACAGCGGCAGCGCCTTCGCCTCGAGCCTCGCCGCTTACAACAGCGCCCGCGCCCAGGCCACGGCAGCGGGCTACACCACCGCCCAGTGCTCGCTGACCCTTGCCCCGGTCGCCTTCCGGATCAGCCCGACCCTCTGGAAGTCCACCGCAGCGCTCACCTGCAACGCCTGAGGAACGACGCCGCCCTGGTGCTCTGGTCGGAAAGGTTCACCGGTTCGCGACGCCCGGCACGGCACTTCGCTGCGTTGTCGGAGTCGTCCGAGAAGCCCGGTACGAGGACGACCCTCCGCCGTGCGACGCACCGCGCCGGACGCCGCGAACCAGGCAAACCCTTCCGGCCTAGCAGGGCTCTCGCCACGCGTCGAGGTTCAGGTGCTTGAGCATCGAGGTGAGGCGGAGCCGGCGGGCGGTGGGACAGAACGTGGCCGTCGGCACGGAGTACTCGGCGTGGAAGACCGCCTTGCCCGCGGTGATGAACGGGGTCAGCTCGTCGCACTCGTCGTACTCGGCGCACTGCTCGTTGACGGCGAAGTCGAAGTCGCCGACCAGCTGGGGGATCTGCTCCAGGTCGTTCTTGAGACCGACCGCCATCCCGCGCGCGTGGGCGAGCCCGGCGAGCATGCGGTTGTAGGCGAGCTGGTCGGCGGCGGTCAGCGGGAAGCCGGTGTGGTTGGTGTACGCGTCCATGAGATCGGGTTCGACCGCGTCGAAGCCCTTGGCGCGGCACAGGTCGAAACGCCTCGCCATCAGGGGGCGCAGCAGGTCCACGCGGCGGATGTCGAGCCACCGCTCGCCGTCCCAGCCGTTGCCGAGCCCGAGGAGCGCGGCGGGGAATGTCGTCCGGTCGGGGCGGTAGTCCTCCCACGCGCCCGCGTTGACGTAGCAGATGACCTTGCGGCCGGCGGCGTGCAGCCGGGCGACGGTGGCCGCGTCGTTCTCGAAACCGTCGATGTCGTAGACGGGTACGTCGATACGTGTGTCGACCTTGCCGCTGAGCTGCCACTGCCAGGCGGTGCCCGGGTGCGGCCGCCAGCGGTCGGCCGGCGGCGCGGGGATGGGGGAGGGGACAGGGGAAGGAACGCGAGAGGGGACGGGGGAGGGGCGGCGGACGTCCGGAGCGGGGACGGGCGAGGGGCGGCGGGCGTCCGGGGCGGGGCCGTGGTCGGGACCTGGACCGGATGCGGAAGCGCAGGCCGCGAGCGGCAGGAGCAGCAACGGGAGGAGGAGTGCCAGAGGCCGGCGGCCGGTGGTGGACCTGCGCTTCAACGGCGTTCCTCCTGAGGGTGCCGGTGCCGACCGTGGGAAGCGTCGATGAGATCCGGGGACACACCCTGCCAGGGGTTGGCCCCGCTTCCCGGGACCGCGCAGTGCACGGCCGCGCCGCGCAGCCCGGCGGTACGGGAGGCGAGGCCGCAGAACTTGACGGGCACGTCGTACACCAGATGGCAGAAGCGCTCCGCCGGATACCGCTTCGTCCAGGCCGGCACGGCCGCCGCCGCGCGGTACGTGGCCCAGCTGCCCTCGAACGTCACCAGCAGGTCGGCGATCTCGGCGTACCCGGGCGCGGGGTGCGCGCCCGGGTTGAGGACGACGGTCCGGGACCCGCCGACGCGCGCGGTCCGCGCCAGCCAGCGGTAGTAACTCACCAGCCCGATGTCGGCCGCCGCCTGGTCGAAGAAGACGCCGTCCGTGCCGTACCACGTGCGGTGGTGGCGCAGGTCGGCGACGACCGCGTGGGTGGGGCGGCGGCCGTACGCGGTGTCCACGTATCCGAGGACGCGCACCCCCGCCGCCCGCAACTCCCCGGCCACCGCTGTGAAGGCGGGGTCGCGGACCGTGCCCGGCCCGTCGGCGACGTTCAGCACGACGCCGTAGAGCAGGTCGGCCGCCCCCACCAGCGTCCGCCAGGCGCCGGGGTCGACGGCCGGGTGGACGTAGAGCGGGACGAGGAGCTTCCCGCCGGTCATGGCGCGGCCGGGACCCAGATCGGCGCGGAGACCACCGCCCGGGGCGGATCCACCGCGGCAACCGGCGCCGGCGACCCCTCGTTCCACAGGTCCGCGAGCGACTGCGCGAGGGTGAGGCGCGGACGCCAGCCCAGGGCCGCGACCGCCGCCGAGACGTCCGCGCGCTGCCAGGAGACCGACGCCGAACGGTGTGATCCCTGCCCGCTCTCCTCGATCCGGCCCTGGAAGCCGGACGCGACGATCAACCCGTCCGCGATCGCGCGCACCGGCGTGGCGCCGCCGCCCGCGACGTTCAGGAGCCGTGGCAGCGGCCCCGGGGCCATGGCGGCCAGCACAACGGCCCGCGCCACGTCGCGCACATCGATGTAGTCGCGGTACGCGGACAGGTCGCCGACGCGGATCACGCCGTCCGCGCCGTCCGGGAGCGCCCGGCGCAGCTCGGCGACGAGCCGGCCGGGGAGGCTCGCCTCCGGCGACCCCGGGCCGACCGGGTTGAAGACCCGCAGCACCGTGGCGTCCAGCGGCGACTGGGAGACGATGAGCGTGCCGGCCAGCTTCGTGGCCCCGTACGCCCCCTGCGGCAGCGTCGGCGCGGACTCGTCGATCGACCGGCCGGGGGCCGTGGCACCGTACTCGCCGGCCGAGCCGAGGTGGACGAGACGGGCGGCGGGCGCGGCCCGCCGCAGCGCCTCGCACAGGACGGCGGGCCCACGGGTGTTCAGCTCGGCGAGCCGCAGCGGACTGCTGCCCACCGCTCCCACGCAGTTGACGACGGCGTGGGGGTCCAGCGCCCGCAGCGCCTCCGTCAGCGCTTCGACGGAAATGGTGGCCAGGTCGATCGGCAGGCTGTCGACCAACGGGCCCGGCGGCGAACCCGGTGGCAGATCATGGGATGGGGGAGTGGGGGTGGTCCGGCCGCCGCCGAGCACCCGCACGCCCGGGAGGGCGCGCAGTTGCCCGGCGACGTGGGCGCCGAGGAATCCGGTGGAACCCAGACAGAGGACACGTCGCATGGTGTCGGCTCACGCTCCCTTGAGCAGCAGGCCGCGGTGGGTGGTGAACTCGGCGTTGGCGCGGTCGTAGTCGTCGGGACGGCCGATGTCGAGCCAGTAGCCGTCGAAGTCGTACGCGCTCGGCGGTGTCTCGGCGTTCAGCAGGTCGATCACCAGCTCGTCGAAGCCGAGCGGCAGCCCCGGCGTGTAGTCGAGCAGCGTCGAACGGGACAGGCCGTAGACGCCCATCGAGACCCGGTAGTCGATGCTCGGCTTCTCGGTGAAGGCCACGACGTTGCCCGAGTCCGTGGTCAGCACCCCGAAATCGATGTTCACCTTGCGGTCGTAGGTGGCGATGGTCAGCGGGCCCTCCGTGGTCTCGTGGTACCGCAGCACGTCCCCGAAATCGAGGTCGGTGAGGATGTCGCCGTTCATCACGAGGAAGTGCTCGGGCAGCCGGTCGAGCATGGTGAGCAGCGGCCCCATCGTGCCGAGCGGGCTGTCCTCGGTGGAGTAGCCGACGCGCATTCCCCACTGCGATCCGTTGCCGACATAGGCACGGATGATGTGGCCCAGGTGGCCGATGGCGATGGTGCAGGTGGTGAAGCCGGCGTTCGCCAGCTGCCGCATCACGATCTCCAGGATCGCGTGCTGGTCGCCGATCGGCACGAGCGGCTTGGGCAGGGCGGTCGTGTACGGCAGCAGCCGGACGCCCTTGCCTCCGGCCAGAATGACTGCGTGCATGTGGTGGGCCCCCTTCTGGCCTGGCGGCCAGACGTCGTGTGCTGGTAGGCGTCGGGTCAGGTGTGGTGCGGAGTCAGATGTTGTAGAGCGCGGTCTTGTAGCGGGCGAGGTTCGCCGGGTCGCGGAAGAACGCGATGGTGGCTTCCAGCCCCTGTTCCAGGCTGTGGTCGGGCGCCCAGCCGGTCGCGTCCCGCAGCCGGGTGGCGTCGCAGACCAGCCGCATCACCTCGGAGCCCGCGGGCCGGATGCGCTGTTCGTCCTCGACGACGTCCAGTTCGGTCTCCATGAGCTTGCCGATCAGCTGCACCAGGTCGCCGACGCTGATCTCGCCGCCCGTCCCGGCGTTGAAGGTCCGCCCGACCACGCTCCCGGCGGGCGCGGTCCCCACCGCGAGGAACGCGCGCGCGGTGTCCCGCACGTAGCTGAAGTCGCGCGTCGGCCGCAGGTCGCCGAGGGTGATGGTCCGCTCCCCGGCGGCCACCTGCCCGATCACCGTCGGGATCACCGCCCGCATGGACTGCCGCGGCCCGAAGGTGTTGAACGGCCGCAGCGTCACCACCGGCGTCCCGAAGCTCGCGAAGTAGCTGTCCGCCAGCCGGTCGCCGCCGGCCTTCGAGGCCGCGTACGGGGACTGGGTGTTGATCGGGTGGTCCTCGGAGATCGGTACGGTCTGCGCGGTCCCGTACGTCTCGCTGGTGGAGGTGTGCACCAGCCGCGGGATCTCCAGGTGACGGACGGCCTCCAGCACGTTCAGCGTGCCGGTGACGTTGGTGTCCACGTAGGAGTGGGGCGCCCGGTACGAGTACGGGATCGCGATCAGCGCGGCCAGGTGGTAGACGGCTTCCACCCCCTCCACCAGCTCGCGGACGGAGCCCGGGTCGCGGACGTCACCCAGGACCACGTCCACCTGGCTCATCGTCTCCGCGTCCAGGGTCTCCAGCCAGCCGAAGGACGAGAACGAGTTGTACTGGGCCATGGCGCGTACCCGGTGGCCCGAGGCGACGAGCGCCTCCACCAGGTGTGAGCCGATGAAGCCCTCGGCGCCGGTGACGGCTACCAATGTCATGTCGGATGCTCCGGTTTCTCGAATCGTTTGCAAGGGGACGGTTCCGGTTCTCAGCGGTGGGACGTGGCACGGCCCAGCAGCGAGCAGGCGATGGCGATCAGTACGGCCGCCGCGCTGGCGCAGGCGACCACCTGCACGACCGGATGGTCACCGAACTTCCAGCACAGGAAGGCCACTTCGATGACGGCGGCGGCCAGGCAGACCAGCGCGGCGGGCCACGCGGCGCCGAACGCCTGGAGCAGCAGCGAGAGCCACAGCACCGCGCCGAGCGTCAGCAGCGCGCACAGCCGCAGCGGGCCGGGTGCCGGCGCGCCCGGCCACAGCGCGGTGAGGGCCGCCGCGAGCGCCGCGAGGACGGTCACGTACCCGGCCAGGCACCGCAGCAGGGCCGAGGCCGACCGCGTCCTGAAGCCTCCGGCGTCGACGCTGCGCCGGAGCGCGCTGACGCCGCGGCCGCGGAACCGGTACAGCAGCCACTCGGCGGCGCCCATGCTCAGCGTCAGCGCGACCGCCGAGACACCCGCGCCCAGGGCCAGCACGAGGACCAGCACCGCGCTGGCCAGCCCGTACAGCCCATACGGAACGGAGGCGGTGAGCGGCGGGGGCGCGGGTGCGCCCACCTCGGGCGGCGTGCGCAGCCCGCGGATGACCTGCCGGCCGGCGACCAGCAGCGCCGCCACCGGCGTCGCGATGACCAGGCAGGCCCGCAGCGCCGGGGGCAGATCCCACACCAGCAGCAACGTGGCGCCCACCGTCGTCGGGGCGAGCGCGAGCAGCAGATCCCGCTCCCGGCCCAGCACCAGCAGCGCCGTCGCCGCCGCCAGGTAGCCGGACTGCCCCACGGCGAAGGCGGCGTCACTGCCCCGCGACGCGAACCCGACGGCGATCGCCGACGCGAGCAGCGCCCCCGCCGGCGCGCCCCGCAGCAGGCAGCGGGCGGTCGCCCGCCGCCCGTCCGAGCCGAGGCGCAGATAGGCGCGGTGCGCCAGCGCCTGGTTCCAGGCCCAACCGGCGAGCGCGGCGGCGGACAGCGCGACCGTTCCGGCGGGCAGCCCGAAGGCGTCCGGCGGACCCGCCAGGAGCGTCCCGCCCAGCACGTACGCCAGCCCCGGGAGCCCGAAGACGATCCCCCGCAGCAGGCACTGCCAGGGGTTGATGCGCCAGGGGTCGGGGCCGGGCTCCGGCGCGGGGTGCCGGCGCCTGCCCGCGCTCCGCGCGTGCAACTCCTCGGCCAGCTCGAACAGATCGGACCGCCCGTACCGCTGCACGATGAGCTCGTGCGTCAGCCCGTCGGACTCCAGGACGGCGGCGATCTCGTCCGCGTGCACCGCGGCCGCGCACACCTCGTCGAGGCGCTCGGCCAGCTCCTCCAGCGGATCCTCGGCCCAGGAAGGCCGACGGCGCTGCCGTTGCCTGGGCACCGTCGGCAGCGTGCTCCCGTCCTGCGGGACGAGGCGCAGCGGGCCGCTCACTGGGCGGCCTCCGTGACGGTGTCGTCGTCGGCCCCGGACTCCAGGACCGGCTGGACGTGCAGGCCGGGACCCTGGATACCGGGCCCGTGGTGGCTGCGCGCCTGCCATTCCACCCCGACGGGGGTGAGGACGAGCCACGGCTGCTGGGCCGACAGTTCGGTGTAGATGCCGCGGAACGTCTCGATCGTCTGGCGCAGCGTGAACTGGTCGATCACCCGCAGCCGCGCGTCCCACCCCATCGACGCCCTGGTCGCCGGGTCGCGCAGCAGCGCGAGCGCGGCCTTCGCCATCGCGGCGGGATCGCGCGGCGGCACCACGAGACCCGCTTCGCCGACCGCCTCCCGTACGCCGCCGACATCCGTCGAGACGGTGGCGCGCGCGCAGGACATGGCCTCGATGAGGGTGAACGGGAAGCCCTCGCTGATGCTGGAGAGCATCACGACGTTCCCGGCCGCGTACGCGTCGCGGATGTCCTCGACGCGCCCCTCGAACGTCACCGCGTCACCGACGCCCAACTCGCCCGCCAGCGCGACGCACCGGTCGCGGTACCCCTCACCACCCCGCGGTGTCCCGCCGAAGAGCCGCAGCAGCGCCTGCGGCAGCTCGGCCCGCACCAGGGCGAAGGCGCGGATCAGCGTCTCCAGGTCCTTGATCGGGTCGATCCGCCCGGCCCAGCTGAGGGTCGGCACGGCCGGTTCCGGGCCGGCCATCGGGAAGGCATGGGGGTCGACGCCGTTGTAGACAGTGCGGATCCGCTCGGGCGCGGTCCCGCCGCGCTCCTCCCAGCGCCGGTTGTAGCGGCTGCCCGGGGTGACGAGCGCGGCCCGGCGGTACGCCTCCTCGGCGAGCAGCCGGTAGAAGCCGAGCATGAGGGCCTTCACGGGCCAGCCGTACGGTCCCGTCCGGTAGCCGAGGTACCGCTCGCGCAGGTAGACGCCGTGCTCGGTGAGCAGGAACGGTGTGCCGTGCTCGTGGTGCGCCATCAGCCCCGGCAGGGTCGCGAGACCGCCGCTGACGGCGTGCGTGATACTTCCCGGTTCCGGTACCGCGCGGAGTGGACGCAGCGCGTGTTCCAGCAGGTCAGTGGCGGTGAGCGCATCGTGCAGGGTGGGCCGGGAGGCCGCGGCGGCGACATGCGGCCGGTTCCAGACGTGGGTCAGGGTGCGCAGTGCGTCCTCGGAGCGGAGTGCCGCGGAGAGTGAGCCTTCGCGGGCCAGTGCCGCCAGCGCGTACAGCTGGGGGGCGAACTCCGTTTCGGCGGCCGGGTCGAGCAGCGACAGCAGGAAGCGTTCGTAGCCGGCCCGGAACAGCTGCGACTGGCGGCCGCGGGGCGCGCGGCCCGTCGGCTGGTTCCCCCACAGCGGTATTTCGGTGAAGTCCCGTACATTGCCCGGAAGATCCCAGGTAAGAGCCTCCCGCCCGGTGCCGGTCACGGCTATCAGGCGGAAGTCGAAGTCCGGCATTCCGCGGACGAGTTGGTCGCACCACACGCTCACTCCGCCGTGGCTGTGCGGGTATGTGCCTTCGGTCAGCAAGGTCACCTGGGTCTGCATGGCGAATCGGTCCCCCCACGGGTCCGTCGGTGAATGCGCCGCGTACGGTCCTTCGCGGCGCTGGAGGGCGCTGGAGCGCCGGCTGTGTGCCGGCGGCTCCAGCGCCGCTGCATCGGTGTTTCCGTGCTCTCTGCGAGGTCGCTCAGCAACGGCGCGAAGCCGCCGCCGGGCCGGCTACCGCCGTGCTGACCTGGTGTTGCGGTGCTGCTTCTTCTTGGCGGTGTCACCGGGGCCGTACGGAACCGGGTCGGTCGCCCCCGTCGGCACGGGCAGCACCTGCGCCGAGTCCGTCGCCTTGGCGGTCTGGGCGCTCTGGGCGGCCTTGGCCGGCGTCGCGGTGACGGCGGCGGGTGTGGCGGCGGCCGTGAGCTTGAGCGTCACCGAGCCCTGCAGCGCTCCCGGCGCGACCCAGCCGGACAGCTGTCCCGCGTAGCCGGCGCCGAAGGCGGTGGTGCCGATGAGCTGCGCCTGGCGGGTGCCGGCGGGCATGCTCGCGGTCGTCTGCAGGCCGCTCGGCGCGGTGACGGTGACGGTGTCGCCGATCCGGTAGGCGGTGACCTTGTTGGCCTTGACCGCCGCGTCCCAGGCCGTGCGCTTGGCCAGCTCGGCGGAGATGTCGGCCATCTTGAGGGTCACGATGGGCGTGGAGGCGGCGTACAGGTTCTTGTAGTCGCCGAGGATCTTCTCCATGACCGGATAGGCGATCCGGTCCTCGGCGAAGTTCGACTGGTGGACGTAGTGCGGGCGCGGGTTGTTGGACAGCACGTGCGCCAGGTCCGTCCGTGCCTCCAGCGGCACGATGTACGACGCGTAGCCGGTCGCCGTGTCCAGCGGCGCGTCCAGGCAGGTGGACGTCGCGGAGCCCTCGCAGATGCCGCTGCCGCCGTCGGCCGCCCTGGTGTAGATCCAGTTGTACTCGTCGACCTCCTCGCTCGCCCGGCCCGCGTTGTAGAAGACGTTCATCGGGAAGCGCGGCACCGTCAGCGCCGGTCCGACCTTGCGCTGCTGCGGGTCGCGCGAGTTGTCGCTGCCGAGCACCGTCACGCCGGTCGCGGTCAGCGAGGTGAGGAGGTTCGGGTTGTCGACGGGCTGCTGCGGCAGGATCTTCAGGCCGGAGTGCTCCCCGGTGAGCAGCTCCTGCTTGTTGACGGTGAGGCCGTGCTGCGTGGCCCAGGTCGTGTTGTCCTTGATCTGCGCGGTGATGTCCGCCTTGCTGGTCCACACCGTGGCGCCGGTGGCGGTGGTCTGGCACTTCCACGGCACCACGGAGACGTCCTGGACGCAGCCGAGGTACGGGTGCGTGTAGGTGTGGTTGACCCAGCGGTACGCGCTCTTGTCGGCGAGGAGCTGCGTCGCGAGCGGGTCGGTCCCGTCGTGCTCCGCCTTGTAGTCCTCGCTGCCGCCGCCGTTGTACATCAGGTCCGGGGCGAAGCCGTTGGCCGTCGACCACTGCTTGAGGTAGGTGGCGTCCGCCGGCGTCATCCGGATGGGGTCCGGGTCCGACTGGTCGGTGCCGACGGCGCAGTCCACGTCGCCGGGTGTGCAGTTGAGGGTGGGGTTCCAGCGGTCGTCGCCGAGGAACACGTCGTCCATGTGCAGGGCGAAGTAGTTCCGGTCGGCGCCGAGGTGGACCCCCTGGGTCATCCACTCGACCATGCCGCGGGCGAGCAGCCGGAACTGCTGCTGGTACTGGTTGTAGACGAAGGTCACGACCAGTTCGCGCCGGCCGTCGTGGCTGTACTGCCCGACGAGCGAACCACGGGCGGTGCTCCCCTGGATCGGGGCGTCCACGTAGCTGGTGAACGAGGAGCCGGCGGTCTGGGTCGCGAGCGGCGTGGCGAGGAAGGCGTAACTCTCCCCCTGGGTCGGCGAGTTGTCCTCGAAGGGCACATCGCCCTTGAGGTAGCCGAAGGGCCCGGCCGTGGCCGTCACCGCGGCGGTGACCCCGTCGAGCGAGCCGATGTAGCCGGGGTCCTGCGCGTAGTTCAGCCCGACTTCGGGCCGGGCGTAGGTGTACGCGTCGACCTGGGGAATGCCGAAGGCCGTCTCGTACGCGGCGAGCGCCGCCATTTCCGCGGACCCGGCGCCGAACGGGTTGTCGTTCGGCAGGACGACGGCCTGGAACTTGGCACGCGGCCTGCCGCTGACCGTGTCGCTCAGATAGGCCGCGGTGATCTGCGGCCGGCCGGCGCTGTTCAGGTCGACCGTGGTGTAGGGCGTGCCCGCGCTGTCGAGTTCGGCGGTGATGGCCTGCGTGGCCGGCCCGCCGTCGTCGACGACGAGCACCCGCAGATCGATCCTGGGTGTGACGGCCGCGGCGGTGGCCGCGGAACTCACTCCGGCCGCGGGCCAGGTGAGGCTGAGCATCGCCGCGGCGGTACACGCGGTGGCAAGGCGGGTTGTTCGACCCATGGATTCCTCCCCCGGGAGGGCATGCCAGGACAGCCCTCTGAGGCGCCCCCGGCCCTCCCTAATTCCAATGAACTGGGTTGCGGTGGGATAGGCACGACCTTCAGATCTCCCCGTCATGAGGTCGCCCGTGTCACATCGTGGAGCAAAGGGCAGACTTTGTGGAGGGGAATCGAGAAGGCGGTGATAAAAACACAACACTGCTCATTTCCGAAAGCGGATCTCGGGCCTTCGGAGTAGCGGGTGGGGCGGGAGCGAGCCGGGTGGGGGGTGGGTTTTCGCAGGTTGACGTACGCATGAGCGATTAGTAGTCAGCGGAAACGTTAAAGCGGGAATACGATGGCGGGGGCATTGAGTTACGAGGTGGGGTGCTCTCGTGGCCGGCCCTCGGCGGACTGGAATTCCCGAATAAGTTACTGTCCAGGATTTGTCTTCGCTGTGTTCTGGTTGTGTAACAGCGGGAGGCGTGGCGGAGGGTGGGCATGCGGAGGTTGGGCATTAGGGCTGCCGCGTCGATTCGCGATTGCGGGCGGGGCCGGCGGCGGTGCTCGCGGCGGTGCTCGCGGCGGGGGCGTCAGACGCCGTTGACGAGCCGGATGTACCGCACCCAGTCCCAGTGGGGCCCGGGGTCCGTGTGGTCCGTGCCGGGAACCTGCACGTGGCCGATGATGTGGTCGCGGTCCTTGGGTATCCCGTACTTGTCGCAGATCGCGGCCGTGAGCGCGGCGGAGGAGTGGTACATCGCCGTCGTGAAGTACGCCGGCTGGTCCACCCACCCCTCGTGCTCGATGCCGATACCGCGCGTGTTGTAACCCCAGTTGCCCGCCTGCCAGGCGATGTCGTGCTCGCGCACGCACTGCCCGATCGACCCGTCCGACGACTTGACGACGTAGTGCGCGCTCGCCGCGTGCGCCGGGTCCTGGAAGAGCCGGATGGTGTCGGTGTAGGTCTCCTGCGTGACGTGGATGACCACGAGGTCGATCGGATAGCTCGTGGTCCGGTTCGACGCCGTGTAGTTGCCCGTGCTCGCGGGGGACCAGACAGCCGACGGGTAGTCGACCGACGCGGCCGCGGCATCCGCGTCGGCGTCGGCGCGTATCGAGTTGGCGAGGCCGGCCGCCGCCACGGCTCCCAAGGCGAGGCCGCCGCGCAGCAGTGTGCGCCGCGACGTCGCGGTGGTCGCGGGGGTACCGGAAGCGCCGGGGGTGCCGGGCGTGCCGGGCATGCGGTCCATGGGGGCTCCCTGGGACGTCATGGTGGGTGGGTGCATGACCATCGGGTGGGGCCCGACCATGGTGGGCCCGGCGCGTCAACGCTGCCAAGGGCCAGGCGAATTGGCAGTGGTCCAGACCGGTGAAGACTCGCGCCGGATGAAGTCCGCCGCGCCCTCGTGCGACGTCGTCAGATATCCGGTTGTCACGTTCCGTGATGGAGTCACCTCGCTCCGCATAACGACTGACGAACGCTCACATCACCGTCGGATCACTCCGATCATCCTCGTTCGCCCGATTGCATCCATTCCACCCCATTAATCACCCTCGCCAACTCCCCACTTCGGCTTGGAAAACACCCCCCGCTCAATTACCGTTCGATAACGCAGCGCGGTCGTCACTGCCGCCGTAGAGGCGGCACCGTGCGCTTGCCGAATCCCGTCCGCGGGAACCGGGGACCCACTACTTGGGGTGAATCGGGCCGACCTCGTCACGAGCCGGCCCGTAGGAGACCTTCCTGCTCCGAACCCGTCAGCTAACCCGGTAGGCGAGAAGGAAGGAAAGGAGAGCGCCACCCGTGGCGTCGAATCACCCTGCCTACGCCCCTACACCCGAGGCTCCAGAAGCCGGGGAATGGGACGAATGGAGCCCCGCCGTGGACTCCGCCGCCTCGGACCGGAACAGGCACCGGCTTCCCAAGCAGCGTTCCATAGCCCGTGGTTCGACCGTATTGAGTGTCGCGGCCGTGGCCGCGATGGGCGCGGGCGGAATGGCGGCGGCCGCCGACAAATCGCCGGTGCCCATCTCGCTCCCTGATCTGCCCGAGTTGCCGGGGATCGACGCCCTCGTCACGGACGACGCGCCGCCGCCCGCGGTGTCCGCGCCCGCGAGTTCGAACGCCCGGACCGCCGGCGCCGTCAGCCCCTCATGGTCCGCCGACGCGGGCGAGGCGCTGCGCGTCCGCATCCTCGACCACGTGGCCCAGGAGCGGGACGCGGCGGACCGGGCGGTGCGCGACGCCGCCGCCGGCGAAGCGGCGGCGACGGCCGCCAAGGAGGCCGCCGCGCAGAAGGTGCGCGACGCCGCGACGGCGGCGAAGGCGGAGGCCGCCGCCAAGAAGAAGGCCGCCGAGGCCGCCGCCGCGAAGGCCGAGGCGGAACGCCTCGCCGTACTCGCGGCCTCGTACACCAAGCCGGTCGCCTCGTACTCGCTCACCGCGGGCTTCGGGCAGTCCAGCTCCCTGTGGGCCACCACCCACACCGGCCAGGACTTCGCGGCCCCCACCGGCACACCGGTCTCCGTGATCCACAGCGGCACCATCACCTCGGCCGCCTGGGCGGGCTCGTACGGCTACCGCGTCATCCTGACCCTCGATGACGGCACCGAGATCTGGTACTGCCACCTCTCCACCATGGTGCGCACCTCGGGCAAGGTCGGCACGGGCGAGACCATCGGCCGCGTCGGCGCCACCGGCAACGTCACGGGCCCGCACCTGCACATCGAGGTCCGCCCCGGAGCCGGCGACCCGATCGACCCGATGCCGTGGCTGCGCGGCCACGGCATCGACGTCTGACGGACGGCCACCACAGACCACCCGCGAAACCCGACGGCCCCGGCGACCCCCCGCACCGGGGCCGCCGGCATGCCCCGATGACCGCGAGTGCCCTGGCCGTTGCGGACCGCCCCTGACCGTCCCGGACCGCTCCGGACGCTACGACAGGTCGACGATGTCCTCGGCGTAGAGCGTCTCCAGCGGCCGGGGGCCGATGTACTGCTGGCAGTTGCAGGGCCGGGCCTCGTACGAGACGGGCTTCTTCTCGGCGTCCCACGCGGTCGGCGCCTGCACCACCTCGTGGCACTTGCCCTGCTTGTCGTGCTTGGCCAGATGGTGCGTGCAGCCGCAGATGGCCTCCGGCGGCCGGTTCGCCGCCTGCAGCGCCCGCTGCTTCTCGCCCTCGGCGGAGATCAGTTCGACCTTCCGCTCGTGCCGGGTGCGCATGGCGTGCCGGAACCGGTTGCCCCACCAGCCGCCGCCCGACAGGACGACCCACGCAATGGCCCACACGTACCAGCCCACGACCGACCGCCCCCATCCTCCGCTGACCCGCCCGCACCTCATGTGGCGTGAGTCTGCATCGTAGTAGCCGCGACAGCCGCAATCACCGGGGCAGCACCCCTTGCTCCAGCCCGACCGCCGGCAGCCCTTAGGCGGTGCCCGGTCTGCCGCAGTGCTCGGCGTAGGGGACGGGGGCGCCGCACCAGCAGGGGCTGGTGCGGGGCGGGGGCCAGGGGGTGGCGTGGCCGCGGGCGGCCAGGGAGGTGGCGTAGGCCGCGGGGAGGGACGGGGTGGCCGGGGGGAGGGCCTGGGTACGGGCGTAGGCCTCGTACGTGGGGAGGGTGGCGGTGACGACGCCGAGGTGCGGGACGCCGGTCGCGGAGAGGGCGTGGAGGGCCTGTTCGACGCTGCGCAGGTGCTCGGGGTAGCTGCCGTAGTCGGCGGCGAAGACCGGGTACCGGGTGAGCAGCGCGACGAGTTCGGCCTCCGGCCAGTACAGGACGGCCAGCGGGTACGGGCGGGAGAGGGCGGCCCGGTGGTCGGCGAGTTCGGTGCGGAGGCGTTCGATCTCGCGGCGGACCTCGGCGGGGTCGTCGGAGCCCAGCGACCAGAGGCGTTTGGGGTCGTGCAGCTCGTCGAGGGGGACCGGGGCGCTGTGGACGTAGTCGGCGAGGTGGTCCCGGTCGTCGTGGGACTCGCCGAGGAGCCGGCGGACGCGGTGCCGGGTGATGAGGATCCGGCGGGCCTCGTACGTGACCTCGTCGGGGGTGAGGAAGTGGTCGGTGGCGTCCTCGAGCCACGCGGCGGCGGCCGGCAGGTCGTCATGAACCTCGAAGGTCTCACCGATGATCTGCCACGGCGGCAGGGTCGCCGGGGCCTGCGCGCGGACGCTCAGGGCGAGCTCGCGGGCCTGCTGCTCGGCGCCCGTGTCCCACAGGGCGGAGACCTTGAGCGCCTGGACGAGGGCGGGGCTCGAGACGGGGTCGGAGGGAGGGTCCGAGGTGGGGTGGAGGAGTTCGTCGTAGAGGGCCAGGGCCTCGGCCGGGCGCTCGGCGAGGATCCACTGCGCGGCGGCGGCGAGGAGCAGCTCCTCGCGGTCGTCGGGGTACTCCAGGACTTTTCGCAGGAGCCGCTCGGCCTCGGCGGCATGTTCGCGCTGCTCGGACATGGTTGGACGCTACTGCGATGTTCCGGCGCGGGCCAGAGTGCGGGTGGGGCGCGGGCCGGGCGCAGGGGAGCACCGGGGATCCGTCGGGCGGGTCAGAGGTTCTGGCCGCCGTAGGGGGGTGGCTGCCGGCCGTACGGGTGGGCGTAGGGCTGGGCCTGGGGTTGGTCCTGGGGCTGGGGTTGCGCCGGGGGCTGCTGGGGGCCGTACTGGTGGCCGTACTGGCGTTGCGGGTACGGACCGATCTGCTGTTGCTGCCACTGGCCCCAGGCCGCCGGTCCTGCGGGGCGGGTGGCCCAGGCGGCGTGGGTGAGGGCGGGCTGGGCGACGTCCTTGCGCTGCCACAGGTGGTGGAGGAGTTCCTGCTCGCGGGCCGTGAAGTGCGGACCAGCGGTGCCGCGGGCGGCGGCGGCGCGGAGGAAGGCGAGGTGGGTCGCGAAGGCGATGTACTCGCGGACCGTACGGGCCGCCGCGTCGCCGTGCGCGCGGCGGGCGGCGGCACGGGCCACGCTGCGGGCCTTCATCGAGGCGAGGACGACGGGTTCCGGCGGGGTCAGCCAGCCGGCCATCGCGTAGACGGGGAGCTGGGCGCGGATGGTGGCCAGCTCCTTCGACCTCGACCAGATCGCGAGCCACACGACGAGCGCGAAAACCGGGATCATGACCGCGCCGTACATCGCCAGGAAGCCGAGCGGGGCGAGTGACGCCGAGCTGTTCCACACGCCGTGCAGGAGCATCGCGAGCAGCCAGCCGCCGATCGGGGCGAGCCAGCGCCAGGGGCGGCCCGGCCGGGTCATGGCGGCGATCGCGAAGCCGGTGCCGGTCATGGCGGTGAAGAGCGGATGCGCGAAGGGCGTCATCACGACCCGGACGAAGAACGTCGCCGCGGTGGAGGACTGCAGGCCGGAGGAGCCGTAGGCCTGGTCCTCACCGAAGGCCGAGCCCAGGTAGAGGATGTTCTCGGTGAAGGCGAAGCCGGTGGCGGTGAGGCCGGCGACCACGATGCCGTCGACGACGCTCTCGAAGTGCCGGCGCCGGAAGAGGAACAGCAGCAGGATCGCGGCGCCCTTGGCCGTCTCCTCGACGAGTGGGGCGACGAAGGTCGCGCCCCAGGTGTCGGTCTGGGACGGACTCGCCGTGAAGGTCGTCGCGAGGAGCTCGGTCGCGTACTCGTTCGCCAGTATCGCCACCAGCGTCGCGGCGCACGCGCCCCACGCGAAGGCGAAGACCAGGTTCTTCCACGGACTCGGCTCGACCCGGTCGAGCCACACGAACGCCCAGATCAGCACCGGCACCGGCAGGATCGACAGGGCGAGGCCGACGAAGAACCCCTCCGTGCCTATCTGCTGCCGCACCAGCGCCAGGATGATCACCCCGCACAGCGCGAGCAGGGTGAAGAGGGCTCCGGCGCGTACCGCCTTGCTTTCCCAGAAGGCGCGGCGCGGCGTGTAGTGCCACTGCTCCGGAGCGGTCGGGACGGTGGTGAACTCGGGCGTCCGGCGAGCGTGGTCGGGGTACTCGGGGACCGGATGGTCCGAGGAGTCGGGCGAATGCGAGTACGAGGACACCAGTCGACAGTACGGGGGAGACCGGGTGTACGCGATGCCCTTCCCCTCACGTCTTCGCCGGCGGTCCGATCGAGGCCGATTCGGATTCCGCTTAGCTTCCACCAGGGGTTAGCGGCGAGTGAAGAGCAGGTCGTGGACGATGTGGTCCTTGGCCAGTCCCTGGCGCTCGAACTTGGTCATGGGACGGAAATCGGGGCGTGGGGCGTAACCGTCGCCGTACTGGTTGGTGAAATCCGGACTCGCGGAAAGCACCTCCAGCATCTGTTCCGCATACGGTTCCCAGTCGGTCGCGCAGTGGAGGGTCGCGCCGGGGCGCAGGAGCGGCGCCACGAGGGTCAGGAACGCGGGCTGGATCATCCGGCGCTTGTGGTGCTTGGCCTTGGGCCACGGGTCCGGGAAGTAGATCCGCAGCCCCGCGAGGGAGGCCGGCGGGAGCATGTCGCGGAGCAGCACGATCGCGTCGCCGTTGGCTACCCGGACGTTCGTCAGGCCGTACTGGTCGGCCAGGTTCAGCAGATTGCCCTGGCCGGGGGTGTGCACGTCGACGGCGAGGATGCCGGTGGCCGGGTCGTCGGCGGCCATCCGCGCCGTGGCGTCGCCCATCCCGAAACCGATCTCCAGGACGACGGGCAGGTCCGGGTCCCCGAAGAGCTCGGCCAGGTCGAGGGGCGAGCCGTCCAGCTCCACGCCCCACTCCGCCCAGTGCCGCTCCAGCGCGCCCGCCTGCGCGTCGGTGACGCGGCCGCGGCGGGCGTGGAACGTCCGGATGCGGTGCTCCTCGCGGGAGCCGGCCGGGTCCGGTGCCGGACCGTCGGGGAACTTCACCGGCCGGGCGGCGCGCCGGGCCCGGGCAGCCGCTTCCGGGGTGGCCGCCGCGTCGGGGACGGCCGCTTCGGCGGTGGCGGGCGCGTCGAGGACGGCCACGTCGGGGGCGGCGGCCGCGGGGGTGCTGGGGGGAATGGGTGAGCTAGACACGATGGGGTGATTCTACGGGCGTGGCGAAGCCGCCCGGATCGGCGGGAGAAGCCGCCCGGGTCGGTGCACAGCCCGGGGCGGGGGTGGCGCGGCCCCGGGGACCCCGCTACGCCGCCTGCAGGGCGGCCAGCGCCGACAGGGCCCGGCGGGCCACCTCGCGGCCGATCGGGAGCGACGCCGTCGCGGCGGGCGAGGGCGCGTTCAGCACGTGGACGAAGGGTCCGGAGCCGCCGAACAGGAAGTCGTCGACCAGGGTGCCGTCCCGGAGCACCGCCTGCGCGCGGACGCCGGCGGCCGCCGGTATGAGGTCCGACGGGCGCAGCGCGGGCAGCAGGCGCTGCGCGGCGGCGGTGAAGGCGCGCTTGGACAGCGAGCGGTGGATCTCGCCGATCTCGTACCGCCAGTGGCGGCGGGCGATCTTCCACGTGCCGGGGTAGCCGGCGACCTCCGCCACGTCCCGGGCGCGGAACGTGCGGCGGTGGTAGCCCTCGCGGGCCATCGCCGGGACCGCGTTGGGACCGAGGTGCACCCCGCCGTGGACGTCACGGGTGAGGTGGACGCCGAGGAACGGGAAGGCCGGGTCGGGGACCGGGTAGACCAGACCGCGGACCAGGCCGGTACGGGACGGTTTCAGCTCGTAGTACTCGCCGCGGAACGGCACGATGCGCATACCGGGCTCGTCGCCCGCGAGGCGGGCCACCCGGTCGCAGTGCAGTCCCGCGCAGTTCACCAGGGTCTTCGTGCGGATCTCGCCGGCGGTGGACTCGACGACGATGCCGGCGCCGTCGGGACCGGAGCCGGTGGTGCGGGTGATCGAGCGGACCTCGGCGCCGTACCGGATCCTGGCGCCGGCGTCGGTGGCGAGCCGGGCCATGGTCGCGGCCACCGCGCCGTAGTCGCAGATGCCGGTGGAGCCGACGTGGATGGCGGCCAGGCCGGCAGCCTCCGGTTCGTACTCCTGGATCTGGGCGGGGCCCAGCTCTCGCACCACGATGCCGTGCTCCCGGCCGCGCTGGACCAGGGCGTGCAGCCGGGGCAGCTCGTCCCGCTCCGTCGCGACGATGAGCTTGCCGGTGATCTCGTACGCGATGTCGTGCTCCGCGCAGAACTTCGCCATCTCGGCGGAGCCCTGGAGGGCGTAGCGCGCCTTGAGCGAACCCGGGGGGTAGTAGATCCCGCTGTGGATCACCCCGCTGTTGCGGCCCGTCTGGTGCCGGGCGGGGCCGGGCTCCTTCTCCAGGACCGTCACGCGGGTGCCGGGCGCCGCGCGGGTCAGCGCGTAGGCCGTGGACAGGCCGACGATGCCCGCCCCGATGACGACGACGTCGTTCACGTCATCGGCGTACGGTCCCATGCCACCTCCCCCACTCCGCGTCCCCGGCCGGCCGGCCGGTCGCCCCCATCATGGGCCCCCATCGTGAGCCCCCGCCATGAAGCCCCTGCGATGGGGGCCTCGCCATGAGGCCCCGCCGTGCCGCGCCGAGCCTCATCCGAAGACATCCCCATCATGAACTGGCCCACTGACAATCGTCGCAAACCCTTGCGGGGCAAGGTGTGTGGCCCGATTGCGCACTCCGTGGACCGCGCGGCGACCCACGGGCGGTCCGGCCGCGGCCCCCGCTATGACCGGATCGCGGCCCCCGCTACGACCGGAGCCACGATCCGGGCCGGGACCTGAGCCACGATCCGGGCCGGGACCCGAGCCACGATCCGGTACACGACCCGGCCGGCGTCACGCCGGCGCCGCCAGCAGCGGCCGGGCCCGTTCCCGCAGTTCGACGACGCGCGGCTCGTTGCCGTACGGCTCCAGCCGGTGCAGCAGGTCACGGACGTACTCCGTGGTGCGCGCGGACGAGATGCGCCCGGCGACCTCGACGGCCTTGGTGCCCGCGGCGCAGGCGGCGTCCAGGTTCCCCGATTCGAGTTCGGCGACGGCCGACACGACGAGGCGCAGTCCGTGTGAGCGGACGTACTCCTCCGTGGGCCGGGCCAGCGCCTGTTCGGTGAAACGCTGCACCTGGCGGGGTACCCGCAGGTCGCGGTAGCACTCGGCGGCGTCGGCGGCGAGCCGGTCGTAGGAGTAGAAGCCGAGCCAGGCGGGATCGGCGTCGCCGTCCCGGGAGCGCTCCAGCCAGGACTCGGCCGCCGCGAGGGACGTGGCGCACGCGGCGGCCTCGCCGGCCTTGGCATGCGCGCGGGCCTCGACGAGCTGGAAGAAGCTCATCGTGCGGGCGGTGGCCAGGCCGCGGTTACGTTCCAGGGCCGCCTGCGCGAGGTCGACTCCCTCATCGGCGAAGCTCCGGTACGTGGCCTGCAGGGACATCGACGCCAGGACGTAGCCGCCCAGCGGGACGTCGGCCGCCGCGCGGGCCAGCCGCAGCGCCTGGATGTAGTAGCGCTGCGCGGCCTCCTGCTGGCCGGTGTCGAAGGCCATCCAGCCGGCGAGCCGGGTGAGCTCCGCCGTGGCGCCGAAGAGGGAGCGGCCGACCTCGTCGCTGTACGAGCCGAGCAGCAGCGGCGCCGCCTCGACCCGCAGGCATTCGGGGACCATGCCGGAGCGCCAGTCGCCGCCGCCGTACTTCGAGTCCCAGCGGCGGGCGTCGTCGGCGGCCTCACGCAGCTTCGCCACGTCCGAGTGCCCGACGTGGGCGGTGCCGGGCGCGGGGGCGTCGCGCGCCACCAGGGCGTCGGCCGGGGTGATCAGCCAGCGCGAGGCGGGGGTCACGTACGCGCTGACCGCGAAGGAGCCGGCCAGGCTCTGCCAGATGCCGGTGCCGCCGGCGCCGCGGCGGCCGGCCAGGTCGAGCCGCCACAGGTCGGTGGCGGACTTCACCGCCTCGCCGACGTCGCGCGGGAAGGCGAGCCCGACCTCGGGCGCCGGATCGGCGTCCGCGAGCCCGATCTCGTGCAGCGGGACGGGACGGCCGAGCTTGCTCCCTATCGCCGCGGCGATGAGGTGCGGCGCGGCACCCTGCGGCACCATGCCCTTGCTGACCCAGCGAGCCACCGAGGTCTTGTCGTAGCGGAGGGTCAGGCCCCGTTGCGCGCCCAGGTCGTTGACCCGGCGGGCGAGGCCCGCGTTACTGATGGCGGCCAGGGCGAGTAGGGTGCCGAGTTTCTCGTTCGGCCCGCGATGTTCCTTGTTCACTGCGGTTCACCTCGCGATGCCGCTGGGGGCAGGCCGGACGGCCCGGTCGGATCTCGGGGGGTCGGTGGTAACGGAGTCCTGGGCGGGAACCGGTGTGGGAGCGGGGGGCGGCGGTGGCTGCCTCCCGGGAGAGCACAGCATGGCCACTCCTCGTCTGAGCCGGGAACGTCGGCCGGGGGGCGTCGTACGGCGGGGCGGACCGGACCGCCGGCGTCGGAGGCGCCGGGAACGGAGGACCCGCCGGGAACCCGGGAGGTGCCGGGAGGGCTGGACGAGCCGGGCCGTCCGGACACGCGAGGGCCGCGCACGTGGACCACGCCCTTTTGCCACCCCCTCGACACAAAGAACGGCCGTCCCAGCCCCTCTTGTGGAGGCTGCGATGTCTGTGGAGCCCGATTCGGCCAATGTCGCGGACAAATCGGGCCCCGAGATGCCAGGACGCTCGCTACTCGGGTACACCCAGCGTAGTTCGCCGCATCCCGACCGTTAAGGGGCCTGTCCCGGATGGCGGGATTGCGGCCCCCAAAAAGTGCCCGTGCTCCCGGTATATGTGGCTGTGCGCCTGCCCGTGCGCTCTGTGCGGCCCTGAGCGGGGGCGCTTCCATGGACGGGTGGGTCGGCCCGTGGCCTCGACAAGCGGCAATGGCAAGAGACGGCGGGCCAGGGGGCTCCGCCGCCACAATCCCCGCGGGCGGCGGACCGGTCCGGGAGGCGTGCGGACGCCTCCCGGACTGTTACTTCTACGCGGCTTATGTCGCGTATATGCACCGCATCGAACGCGCATCCGGCGAACGGCATATCAACTCCGGCATGTGCCAGCCACTTTGGCGTGAAACCGACGTTTGGCTTCGCGCGGACGACCCGGCGCTCCTCCCTGCGCCCATGCGCCTCCTTGTGCGCCGTGCCATGGCAGCATGTTCCTCAGGCGGAGCGGCAGTTCGCATGCCGCGCGGCCAGTGGTCCACGGCCTGTGGAGGCGGCGATGCGGTGGTTGGTGGGGTGGAGCAGTGCCGCGGCGGGATCACTTCCGGGCACGACGGCCCGTACGGTCCTCCCGGTTGGCGCGCAACTCCTGTGGGGCGACCCGGATCCGCTCTGGGCGGTCGGCGACTGGCGTCCCGACGAGGTCCGGGTGATCGACGCGGACCCGGCCGGCGCCACGTTCCCGGGCGGCGCGGGCACCTACTCCGGTTCGGGATCCGGCTCGGGTCCGCGTTCGGGATCCGGTGCGGCCTACGGAGGCAACGGCTACGGAAGCGGCAGCAACGACTACAACGGCAGCGGCCGTGGCACCGGTAACGGCTACCGGGGCGCCAACGGCTACGGGGACAGCAACCGCAGTACCTACGGCGGCGGTCACGGCAGCGGCTACGGCAGCAGCCACCCCGCCATCGCCCGTATCGCCATCCTCGGCCGCTGCCACGCGAGCGACGCCCAACTGCGCGTCGGGCTCTTCGCCGCCCGCGGCGGCGCCCTGCGCCACCTCACCGCGTGGCCCGGCAGCTACACCGCCGTCCTCCAACTCGGCCGCCGCATCACGATCCTGGGCGACCTCGCCGGTGCCCGGCCCGTCTTCCACACCCGCTGGGCGGGCGGCACGGCCTTCGCGACGGCCGCGCTCCCGCTCGCGGACCTCACCGAGGCGGGACTCGACGTCACCCACCTCGCCGCCACCCTCGCCTGCCCGGACTCGCCCGAGGCGCTCGGCGACGGGACCCCGTACCTCGGCGTCCGGCGGGTGCCGCCGGGCCACGCCCTGATCCTGCGCGACGGCGTCCCCGAGATCAGCGGTTACGAGGCGACCGCGTCGCTCGCCGTCGGCAACCAGACGTCCGCCTCCGACACCGAGGCGGCGATCACCGGGGTCCGTGACGCCCTCGTCGACGCCGTGCGGGCCCGGCTCGCGCAGCCGCGCTTCATCCCCGACGCAGGAGAGGCGCCGTCCCCCGGCATCGGCGCGGACCTGTCGGGAGGCAGCGCCTCCGCCACCCTCGCGCTGCTCGCCGCCGGACTGCCGGGCATGCCCGGCACGCCGCTCGGGCACGGTTCCTCGGCCGGTCAGCGGCTGCTGGCCGTCACCTTCAACGACCTGGCGGGCGGCGGAGTGCAGTCCCGCGACGCCGAACTCGAACGGGCCAGGGCCATGGCCGCCGACCCACGGCTGCACCATGTGGTGGTGCCCGGCGGCGCCGAGGCGCTCCCGTACGCCGAGCTCGGCTCGGGCCCGCTCACCGACGAGCCGGGACCGTCCCTCATCACCGCCGAACGCCACCGCCGCCGGCTCGCCGCGGGCGGCGCCGACCACCTCGTGGGGCACGGCGCCCGCCAGGTGCTCGACGCGCACCCGGCGCGCCTCGCCGACCTGCTCCTGGACCGGCACCGCCGGCACATGCTGCGCCCGGTGGCCGCGCTCGCCACGGCGGACGGCCCGACCGGCCGCTCCGTCCTCGTCCCCTTCACCGTCTACCGGGCGGCGCGGCGGCTGGCCCGTACGCCCTACCAGCAGGGCGTGCAGGACGCCGCGGCCCGGCTGCTGCGGCGGGACTTCGGGTACGGCTACGGCTACGGATCCTCCGCGGGGTCGTCGGGCAACGGCCCCGGTCCCGGCTCGGGCCCGGGATCCGACGCGGGTTCCGGCGCCGCGCTCAACGCCTCCCTCGCCGCGCTGGCCTGGGTGCGGCCGGGCCCGGCCGCCCGCTGGCTCACCGGCGAGGCCCTCGCCGAAGTATCGGTTCGCCTCCAGGAGGCGGCGGCCCGGCCGGCGCCGACGGAGCGGCCGGGCGACCTGCGCGCACGAGCCGCGCTGGCCCGGCACGCCGCCGACCAACCGGGTCTTCGAGCAGGCCGTCGAGGTCCGCAGCCAGCGGCTGCACGCCCCCTTCCTCGACAACCAGGTCGTCCGCGCCTGCCGGGCGCTGCCCGAGGCGCTGCGCGTCCAGCCCGGGGCGCGGGTCTCGGTGTTGCGGGCGGTCCTGGACGGTTCAGGGATCCGGGAGCTGCCGCCGGGCTGGGGCGCCAACTCCCACGTCTCGACCGCCGCCGCGTTCCGCATCGGGCTGCGGTCCTCCGTCGACGAGCTCATAGAACTGTTCGACACACCGCTGCTCGCCGACGCGGGTCTCGTGGAGGGCCCCGCGTCGTCCGCCAGGCCCTGCGGGCCGCCGCCGACGGGGAGGCGCTCCCGCTGGACGGTCTCGGAGAGCTGGTCGCGACGGAGGTCTGGCTCCGCCGGTTGCTGGCCCGCCGCGGATCGTGCTGGACGGGGGCGGACGCTCCGGAGCAGCGCGCTGTGGCGGGCGGGGTGCGTCGCCTCACTATGTGAGGGGTGCGGGGTGCGTCGCCTCGCTACGTGTGGGGTGCGGGGTTCGTCGCCTCGCTACGTGTGGGGTGCGGGGTTCGTCGCCTCGCTATGTGTGGGGTGCGGGGTTCGCCGCCTCACTGCGCGAGAGGTGCGGGGTTCGCGGCCTTACTGCGCGAGGGGTGCGGGCGCGGGCGGAGTCGGCTGCGATCCGTTGTCAGTGCGATGCCCGACAATGGTGCCCAGGGCCGATGGCATCACCCGATGTCATCACCGGATGGCCACGGCAAGGAACGCAGGGCAACCGCAGAGGACTCGCAATGGCGGTGTGGGACGACCTGGTCGGCCAGGACGCGGTGACGGCGCAGCTGTCCGCGGCCGCGCGGGACGCCGACGCGCTGGTGACGGCTCATGCGGCGGGCGCGAAGGGCGCGGATCTGCCGGCCGCGTCCAAGATGACGCACGCCTGGCTGTTCACCGGCCCGCCGGGCTCCGGCCGTTCCACCGCCGCCCGCGCCTTCGCGGCGGCGCTGCAGTGCACGAGCCCGGACCGCGCGCTGGGCGGGGTGCCGGGCTGCGGGTTCTGCGACGGCTGCCACACGACGCTGATCGGGACGCACGCCGACGTCGAGATCGTGGCGACGGATCAGCTGTCGATCGGCGTGAAGGACACCCGTGACCTGGTGCGGCGGGCGGCCATGTCGCCGGCGACCGGCCGGTGGCAGGTGATCGTCCTCGAGGACGCGGACCGCCTCACCGAAGGTGCGGGGAACGTGCTCCTGAAGGCGGTCGAGGAGCCCGCGCCCCGCACCGTCTGGCTGCTGTGCGCCCCCTCGGTCGAGGACGCGCTGCCGACCATCCGCTCCCGCTGCCGGCTGCTGAGCCTGCGGACCCCGTCCGTCGAGGCGGTCGCCGACGTCCTGGTGCGGCGGGACGGGATCGACCCCGAGCTGGCCGCGACGGCCGCGAGGGCGACCCAGGGCCACATCGGCCGGGCCCGCCGGCTCGCCACCGACGAGCAGGCGCGGGGCGCGGCGGGCGACCGTGCTGCGGGTGCCGCTGCGGGTGGACGACGTGGGTGGCTGCCTGAAGGCCGCGCAGGAGCTGGTGGATGCGGCGGCGGACGACGCCAAGCAGGTCGCGGTGGACGTGGACGGCAAGGAGACCGAGGAGCTGCGCGCCGCGCTCGGGGCGGCGGCGGGCGCCGGCAGCCGGATGCCGCGCGGCACGGCGGGCGCCATGAAGGATCTGGCGGACCGCCAGAAGCGCAGATCGACCCGTACCCAGCGGGACACGCTCGACCTGGCCCTCATCGACCTGGCCGGCTTCTACCGGGACGTGCTCGCGGTGCAGGTCGGTTCGAAGGTCGGCATCGCGAACGTCGAGGCGCGCGACGCGATCGAGCGCATCGCGGCGTCGTCCCGCCCGGAGAACTCGCTGCGCCGGATCGAGTCGATCCTGGCCTGCAGGCAGGCACTGGAGCGGAACGTGGCGCCGCTGCTGGCGGTGGAGGCGATGACGCTGTCGCTGCGGGCGGGCTGACGGGGGAGGCCGCGCGCTCCGCCCACCTCCCCGTCCGGCCACGCCCTCCACCTCCCCGTCCGGCCGCGCCTCCCACCTCCCCGTCCGAACCGGCCTCCACCTCCCCGTCCGAACCGCCCTCACCTCCCCGTCCGGCCAGGCCCTCCACCTCCCCGTCCGAACCGCCCTCACCTCCCCGTCCGGCCAGGCCCTCCACCTCCCCGTCCGGACCAATGTGTGTTTCATACTTTGGTGCCTTCGGGTGATCGACGACCGGGACCCGTAACGCCGCCCACCCACCCGTCGTGCCGCGTTGCAGGCTGCAGACAGTGCCGCCGGAGCCCACCCGGGGGCCGCAGTCGTCCCCGAGGTGGTCCCTACCGTGGCTGATGCCGTCCTGTACGCGCTCCTCTTCCTCACCACTGCCGCCGCCCTGGTGCTCGTGCGCTCCGCCCTGCGGCACTGGTGGTCGGAGCGGTGCGGCCGCGTCTACGAGTTGTCGCAGGACCCGCCTCGGTACCACGCTGCGCGCGGCGGCCGCGGGTGCGGCCGTCCTGGCGGCGGTCGCCGTCGGCGTGCCGCTGCTGTCGGAGGACGGCGGCGGGGGCACGGTGACGCCCGTCGCCGCGGACGTCCGGCCGCCCGCGCCTCGCCGGGCGCCCGCCCGGGCACCCGCGCCGCCCGCGTCCTGGTCCGCGCCGCCCCGCACGATCTCCCGTCCGTCGGGCGGCGTCCTGCAGGAGCTCGCCGACGGCACGCGCGTCTGGACACCGGCGCAGTACTCCTACCCGCGCTCCGCGAAGGTCTCCTTCCCCGTGGTGGTCGTCCAGGGGAACGCCGGTGACCAGCGGATCTACGCGGGCTTCGCCGCCCAGGTCCGGCGCGGCCAGGCCGATCCGTTCCTCCTCGTACTGCCGCGCGACTGCGCCGCCGCGGGCCCCGACCTCCACACCGTCGCCCACCACTACCGCACCCTGACGTCCCGCTCGGGCCGCGCGATCCTGGGCGTCGGCGACCGGGCGGCCTGTGCCGTCCGCGAGGCGTTCGCCCACCCCGACCGCTACCGCGCGGTCGCCGGAGTCTCCGGCGCGTACGGGGACGTCGCCGTCCCGTCCCCGACGGGCCGCGGGCAGCTCGCGCTCCTCCTCGCCTACGGCACCGGCGAGAGCGCCGCCCGCGACTCGGCCCGCAGGTTCCGTACGGAGCTGCGGCCCCGGACCGGCGAGGTGCGCGTCATCAGCGGCGTGAGCGGCGGACGTGATCTCTACGCGCGCATCGCCGGCTACCTCACGGAGAAGGTCGACGGGCCGGAGCGCCGGTAGCCGGGCGCCCGGGACGCGGGCGTCGCGCGCTCCACCCGTTCCCACTCGTTCGGCGCACAAAAATCAGACGAATAGCCCATAAGTGACCGGCTCGACCCAGCCCCACCCCGCCGGGACGGATACGCTCCCGATCACCCGACGGGGAGGACCCGAGCCGCCGATGTACCGCAAAAGCCCGCTCCTGAGCCCGCTCCGAAGCCTGTTCCGAGGCCCGCTCCGCATCCCCGCCGTCGCCCTGGTCGTGACGGGCCTGCTCCTCTCCGGATGCGACAGCGGGGCTCCGGGCCACAGTGCGGCCGCCTCCACCACGGCCACCCGCTCGCTCGGCCCGCTCCCGGCGGACCTGTCCGCCGACCTGGCGCCGTACTACCAACAGAAGCTGAGCTGGCACACGTGCGGCGTCCCCGGCTTCGAATGCGCGACGATGAAGGCGCCGCTGGACTACGCGCACCCCGTCGCGGCCGACGACCTCAAGCTGGCCGTCGCCCGCAAGAAGGCCGCGGGCCCCGGCGCGCGGCTCGGCTCGCTCCTGGTCAACCCCGGCGGTCCCGGCGGCTCGGCGATCGACTACCTGCAGTACGCGGCCCTCGGCTACCCCGCGCCGGTCACCTCCCGCTACGACATGGCCGCCATCGACCCGCGCGGCGTCGCGCGCAGCGAGCCCGTCGCGTGTCTCACCGACGCGCAGATGGACGCCTTTACCGCCGTCGACACGACCCCCGACGACGCCGCCGAGACCGCCAAGTTGGTCGCCACCGACACCGGTTTCGCGGCCGGCTGCGCGAAGCGCTCGGCCAAGCTCCTGGCCCACGTCTCCACGGTCGAGTCGGCCCGTGACATGGACGTCCTGCGAGCGCTGCTCGGTGACGACAAGCTCTCCTACGTCGGCAAGTCCTACGGCACCTTCCTCGGCGCCACGTACGCTGGGCTCTTCCCGCAGCGCGTCGGCCGGCTGGTCCTCGACGGCGCGATGGACCCCGCGGTCTCCGCCCTCGACAGCAGCCGCACCCAGGCGGGCGGCTTCGAGACGGCCTTCACCGCCTTCGCCGGCGACTGCGTCCAGCACACCGACTGCCCCCTGGGCACCACGAGCGCCGAAGACGCCGGCCGCCGCCTCGACGACTTCTTCCGCGCCCTCGACGCCAAGCCCCTCCCCACCGGCCAGGCCCGCACCCTCACCGAGGCGCTCGGCACCACCGGCGTGATCTCCGCCCTGTACGACGAGGGTTCGTGGCCGACGCTGCGCGCCGCCCTCACCAAGGCCCGGCAGGGCGACGGCGCCGGCCTCCTCAAGCTCTCCGACGAGTACTACGAGCGGGACGCCAACGGCAGGTACTCGAACCTCATGTACGCCAACGCCGCCGTCAACTGCCTCGACCTCCCCCCGGCGCTCTCCTCCCCGGCAGACGTCGAGCGCGCCCTCCCGTCTTTCCGCTCCACCTCCCCGCACTTCGGCACGGGCCTGGCCTGGGCCAGCCTGATCTGCGGCTACTGGACAGTCCCGGCCACCGGCAAGCCGCAGCGCATCGAAGCCGCGGGCGCGGCCCCGATCCTCGTCGTCGGCACCATCCGCGACCCGGCCACCCCATACGCCTGGGCCCAGTCCCTCGCGTCCCAGCTCACCTCCGGCCACCTCCTCACCTACAACGGCGACGGCCACACCGCCTACGGCCGCGGTTCCGACTGCGTCGACACCGCCGTGAACCTCTACCTCCTGGAAGGCACCACCCCGCCGGAGAACCAAAAATGCGACTGACCCACCCGCCCCGCTGACCTGCGTTTCCGCCCGCTCCACCCCGGCACGGAGCACCCCCGACAACCCTGTAGACTTGGCGCCGCTGCTCAAGCCACACTGGCCGAGCGCAGCATGCCGCCTTAGCTCAGTTGGCCAGAGCAACGCACTCGTAATGCGTAGGTCTCGGGTTCGAATCCCGAAGGCGGCTCGGATTAGCCCCAGGACTCACTCGCCGTGACCTGGGGCTTTTTCCTTTTCTTGACCTTACTTCTGTTGGTGTGTCAGCCCAGAGGCTCCGAGATGCGGCCCCCGGTGGCCGACCGGTGGCCAAACGTGCAAACGGCGTGCATCGGCGGTGGCCGAGAGCGTCGGCGGAAGCGGGCGGGCGGCGGTCCTGTTGTTGTTCCATCCCTACAAGCCGTCGTCCAACAGTGCTGTCGGCGAGGGCTTCGGTCAGGTCCAGTAGCCCTGGGGCGGGCGTGTAGAGGGGCGTGGCTCCGAGCCGCCGCCAAGGAGCCTTCTCTGTGTTCGGCTGCAGGGATGCTGTGCCGCACCTTCGGCCGTGGCGGCAGCGGCTGGAGTGCGAGGGGGCGAGGTAAGCCGGGGGCTGCGGGAAGCCGGTGCGCTGGCAGGCTCGCCCAAAGCTGCTCGGTGGTCGCCAGGGGTATCCCCGCTGTTGAAGCACGCTTGGAACGGCAGCACCTAATGAGGAAGATGGTCACGCTATGCGATCAATCGCGGCCAACTGTGGCTAGTGCGTGACGTTCATCACATGCCGGAGCCCCGGTCAGATTCCCGCTGACCGGGGCTCCTTCACGCCTGAATCAGGCGGAGCGTTCCTCTTTGCCCTCTTCGCTCTTGCGAGGAGGCGTCATCCTGGGCCGGCGGGGAGAGGCTGTCGGCTTCCCGTCCTTCACCGCCGCCAAGGGCCTCCGGGCGTGCGGCACGAGCTGTACGACCTTCTCGGCGGCGTCACGCGCGAGATCGTCCAGGACCGACTGGTAGATGTCCCGGGTGATCCGCGTGTCCGAGTGGCCGAGAGTTTCGGAGACCACCTTGATGTCGACCCCGGCAGCGAGCATCAGCGTCGCTGCGACGTGGCGAAGATCGTGGAGGCGGATCGGAGGGAGGCCAGCGGCTTCCACCAGGCGCTCGAAGAGGTCGCTGACCTTGCCAGGGTGAAGAAGGGAGCCGTCCTCCTGGGTGAAGATCCGGCCGGTGTCCTGCCAGCCCTCGCCCCATGCCTCCCGCTCCCGTTGCTGGCGGGCCTTGTGAGACAGGAGGTCCTGGTTCGTCTCCTGGTCGAGGGCGATCAGCCGGATGCCGCTGTCGGTCTTGGGGGCGCCCTCGTGGACTTCCCAGCCGTCCTGCACGAGCTGGGTGGCGATGGCGAGCGAGCGAGCCTTGGCCGAGTGGTCTTCCCAGCGGACGCCGCACCCTTCGCCGCGTCGTGTCCCCCGGAAGGCGATGAGCCGCCAGAGCACGTACAGCCGGTCCTGCTCGACGAAGTCGAGGAACGTGGCCGTCTGCTCGGGGGTCCAGACCATGACCGGCGAAGGCTTCTCGCCGGTCTCCTTCCAGCGCGCGATGCGCTCGTCGCTCCAGACGAGGGCCTTCGGCTTCGTGCCCGGCAGCAACTCGACGTGCGCCGCTGGGTTGAAGGCGGGCATCACCTGCTGCGCGATGGCGACGTTCAGCGCGGCGCGCAGGGTGTCCCGGATATGCGGCTGCGTGTTGAGGCCGGTGATCCGGCGAAAGGGAGGCATCGCGTCGAGCTGGGCACGCAGCCAATGGCGTCGGGCGCGGTTCTCGGCACCCTTGTTCGGCGTGGCCTTGAGGTCGTCGCGCACTACGCGCCGCTGGGCGTTCTGTTCCTGGACCTCGATGTTGCGCTCGTTGATCGCGTCAAACATCGAATCGATGTGGTGCACGCGGAGCTTGTCGAGGCGCAGGTGCCCGAGATGGGGCTTCAGATGGACGCGGATATCGCACTCGTAGCGGGTCGCGCCACCGCGCCGCAGCCGCTTGCGTCCCGCCAGCCAGGTGTCGAGCCACTCGGCCACGGTGACCTTGGAGTTCAGGGACTGCCCGGTCTTGAAGCGGCGGCGGGTCTCGTCGTAGTCCGGGACCGGGTCCTTGTCCCTGACGCAGTTCTCCAGGAGGTCGCTGATCTGGGTCTTGCCCCAGGCGTCGTCTTCCTCGGGAATGGCCATGAGGGCACGGACCTTGTCCAGCTCCTCCTGGGCCTTGGTGGAGGTCTCGAAGCCGCCACGGCGGAACCGCCTGCGGCCGCCGTTCTGGTTGGGTTCGAGTTCCTGGACAGCGCTCCAAGTGCCGTGTCGGCGCGAAGACTTGAGCTTGGGGCAGGAAGCGCCGTACTCCTTCTTGGTCTTCGGGTCCGTGCAGCGGCACCGTCGTATGAGGTTGCCGTTCTTCACTCGCTGTCCTCCGAGGGGGTCAGTGTTTCGGGCTGGTCGACGAAGGCCAGCTCGTCAGGCAGGGACGGAGGAGCCAGGTCGCGGTCGCGCATCCGGCCACGGAACGTGCGCAGCTCCTGGCAGTCCTCGAACGCGTGCTCCTCGTAGCCCTCGGCGCGCTGCAGGAGGGTGGTTCTGCGGGCCCGGTCCAGGGTGGTGCTGGCCACCCGACGCCTTTCCCGAGCCAGGGCGTAGGAGGCCATCGCGCCAGCCACCAGGTCACCGTGCTGACGGAAGAGGTCGAGGACCTCCCGAGCGGAGCCCTCGGGCGCGGGCTCGGCCAAGGGAGACTCGCCGGTGAACCACGCGACCGCATCCCAGGTGGAGACTTCGTGGCCGGGGAGGGCTTCGACCGTGGCTGAGGACCCGAGTGGGAAGAGGAGAGTCACCGGCGGGACGCCGAGGACGTCAGCCAGTACGACGAACTCCGCGACGGTGATGCTCGTCTTGCGCCCCGACTCCAGATTCTTCATCGAGTGCTCGGTGAACTCCGGCAAGCCGCGGTCAGCACAGCCCTGGGCGACCTCGGCCATCGTGAGGCCGGCGGCCTTACGTGAGTCCCGCAGGCGCCGGGCGATCCGACTGGTGAACGCTGTCGGCCATTGATCAGGTGTCATGGCGACACTTTAGGCAGTCAAAAGGCGCTGCCGCAACTTCGTGATACATCTACGGCGTCACCACGACACGAGATATTCCCAGGAGGGCACCACCATGGCGGCATCTGATTCGTCCCGTGAGGCACGAGGACTGACGGGCGACGAGCTGCTGGCCCTGCCTGCTGTGATCGACCTCGACACCTCAAACCGAGCGCTGATGATCGGCCGATCAACGGGATACGGACTCGCGAAGCAGGGGGAGTATCCGGTCAAGGTGCTGCGTCTCGGCAACGCCTACCGGGTGGTGACGGCTGACCTGCTGAAGTTGCTGGGCCTGGAGCGCCCGCAGGCAGGTGGAGATCTGGGCGACGGCAGAAGCGAGCGTCACGGCCTCGCCGCCTAGAAGCGTCAACCGAGCGATGTGCTGACCTTGACCTGTACGACGGCGGGCCCCCGACCAGTGTCGGGGGCCCGCCGTCGTTGAGTGGGAAGACTTAGACGTCGCTCGTCCGGATCTGAGCCCCATGCTCGTTTCGTTCGTACGTACGCCGCGTGTTCTTTTCGATCTTCCGGGCGACCTCGGAGTCCAGGTCCACGCCGTTCATCTCGGCCAGGGCCGTGAGGTAGAGGAAGACGTCGGCCAGTTCTTCCCCGAGATCGGGAAGCCCCTTGCGCCAGGCGGTGAAGGCTTCGCCGACCTCGGCGGTGAGAAGGCCGAACTCCAAGGCCACGTCTGCGGTGTTGAACCCCTTGAGGGTCTTATTTTCCCAGGCGAGCTTCTGGGCGGACCCGATCTCCAAGACTCCTCCAGCGGCGGTACAGCAGGTGCCTTCGAAGCCTAGCGGGAGCAGAGTGTCGGCGTGCTGGCTTCGGCAGGCCGTCACCCTGCCGAAGGGAGTTCGAGGGCCGTGGTGTCGATGCTGAGCACGCGGGTGTAGTCAGCGAGGGTGGAAAAGACCCTGTCGTACCCCGTCACTAGCGCGGATACTTCCTCCAAGCTGACCGCCTCGCCGTCGCGCTGAAGGAGTCGCTTGCGGATGATGGCTGGCGATGCGGTCAGGTGGACGAGCACGCCGGAGCGCTCGATGACGCTCTCGGCAAGGTCGATCGCCTGGCTCCAGTTGATCCGGGACTGGCCACGGTGAAGGGGGCCGTAGACGAGTTCGCTGATGAAGCACCGGTCGAAGAGGATCCGTCCGGGGCCAGCGAGAATGTTCCTGTAGCGGGTGGCCAGGTCGAGATGGTCGGGCGTTTTCGGGGAGTGCACTACGACGAAGCCGTGGTCCGTCGATAAGCGTTCGCCGAGCGTGCTCTTGCCGACCCCGTCGCAGCCTTCCAGGACCAAGGTCTGGTAGTCGCCGGCGATCTCGTCGAGGTTCATGTGGCCAGCCAGGACAGGACGGCGTCGCCATTGTCGAGGTGAGCGTCGGCGGCGTACTGGATCATGAGGTTCCGCCAGTTGGGCTCCCGGCCATGGGCGTGTGTGAACGTCGGGCGCGGTTGGAAGGCTGCGATCCGTACGCCGCTGGCCGCAGCCGCACCTATGAGCAGGGCGGTTCCGGGCGGCGTTTCCGGGCCGGAGACATCGGCCAGTAGCCGAGCAGCCGAGCACACCGCGGTCAGGTCGGCCAAGGCCCCTGCTACCGGGTCCGACGACGTGAAGCGCTGGGGCACCATCACCGTGTGGCCGGCGTCCACACATGACTTGGCCAGATGATCTCGACCCCATGCCGTGTACGGCGATGCTTCGACGTAGACGGGTGCGCCGATTACGGCAGGTGCACCCAAGAGACGGGGAGCACGATCCGGGAGGTCGAGCAGCGCGTCGACGGCCGCGTCGAGTGCCGTGTTCGTCTGGGCCACATTGCGCACCTGGAAGCCCGGGAAGCGGGACTGGGGCGGAGCCGACGGCAGGGTTGGCGGTCCGAGCTTGGTGACGCGCACGATGCGTGTGGCTACGGCCTGGAGGAGGGGGTCGGGGAATTCGAGGCGAGGGCCAGCCTCGGTCAGCGAGTAGGTCTGGAAGTCGGTGGTGAGCACGATGACCGGGACACCCGATGCAGCGGCGTACCCGATTTCCATGCAGACTCCGTCGTCGAGACTTGGTCCGTGCAGGATGGCGACCATGGCGTCGAGGCGGCCGAGGCGTTCGCGGTCCAGCTCGAACAGGCGGCGCCCTTTGACCTCGGCGATCAGGTCCTCCTCGTCGGTGTCGCAGAACGGCAGGAAGACGCGCTCGGGTCCGACTTTCGCGGCGAGTCGATCAGCGAGGTCGGCGGCGAGAGCGCGGTCGTGCGCGGCAAAGAGCCGGTGGGCTACGTAGACGGACACCGGGAATGGCCCCCAAGTCATTAGGTCAGCCGCGACGGGGCGCGGGGATCGGAAGGGACGGGGCCGCGACGTACCGAGCCGCAGCTCCAGTCGCCTCCGCCAGCGCCTGGGCGGCTGTCGCACCCTGCGAACGATGGGCCAGAAAGGTCCCGGCCAAGGTGTCTCCGGCACCGGAGACCTCGCGCGGAGGATGCGGCGGCGGAACGGCGGAGGCGACTTGGCGCCCGAAGCGGTGAACTACTGCGGCCCGGGGGCCATCGGTGATGACCACCTCCGGGAGCACAGCGGAATCGATCACTTGCTCCAGAAGCCGGTGCTCGGCGGCGTTGACGAACAACGTGGTCGCCTTCGGCAGCCATGGGGCGGCAGCGCGGATCATCTCCTCCGCGCTCGGCAGGAAGAAGTCCGCACTGAAGTCGCTCCCGTTCAAGGCGAGTCGGTCGAGTACAGCCGCGACGCCCAACGGCCGGCGGCAGCAGACGTGGTAGGTGCCGCCCGGGTGCAGGTCCACGTGCCTGAGCGCATGCTCGGTCAGGCCCTCGGCCACCCCGTAGTCGGTGCCTACTTCCACCAGCTCGCCTTGCAGGTCGTACTGCAGGTCGAAGGTGGTGGACACGCCGTCGGCCTGGATCCGGGCCGTCCAGTCGAGCGTGTCCAGACCCAGCGACTCCGGAAGATGCGCGAGATCGCCGCCGAGGATGCAGACCGGGGCCGCCCGGCGGCCGGCCCTTACCGCCGCCAGGGACAGGAACAGAGCCGCTCCGCCGAGCCGGGATCCACCACGGTGATCGGGATAGCGGGTCCGGTCCCGGCTGATGTTGCCGATCACGTCAAGCCGTTCCACGGTGTCCTCCAGAAGGTCAAGCACGGCGGGCACGATGTGCGCAGTCGACGACCTTCGAGCAGACCGGTCGCCGACGGCAGAGCTGCTGAGCGGGACCGTTCAGGTACAGGCGCTTGAAGTAGATCAAGACGAGGTGTGCGAACCAGGTTGGCTCCGACCCCTCGGGGATGGTCACCAGGTACTCGTTGTCGGTGGCCAGCGAGCGGAACTCGGCTGAGCGGGCGTGCACGGCCGCTTCAAGGACGTGCCGCATACGTTCGTGTGCCACGGCTCCCGTCGGAAGGGCGAGGCCCAAGGCGGGTGCGAGCTTGGTGACCATGCCGGAGTCCACGGGGATGATGCCGCAGTGATACCCGCGGGCGGTGAGCAGTGCGCACTGGGCGACCTTGTAGGACGCACCTCGCACCCGCGTGGCGAAGTCCAGGATCAAGGCATCGCAGTCGGCCGTATCCCCAGTCGGGTCGGTCCCCTCCTTCTCCCAGCCACGGAGAAGCTCCGCGAGGGAGCGCAGATAGTCGATCCGGGTCTGCGGCAGGCCGATGGGGCGCACAAGTGATGCAAGCTCGGCGTCGGAGGCGGCAACGAGGTTATCGAAGCCACGGGCGTTCGCCGAGGCGATCACCCGGGCGTACGTCTCCACCATTCGATAGGAGACCCGGGTGGACCAGCCAGCAGCGAGCATCCGTACCCGTGGATCGCTGATCGACGTCGGCCACCACCGGTTCTCGTCGTGATTGGCCTCCACCTCGGCCTGCACACCCGGGAGACCGGCGGCACGGGCCACCAGCCGGTGGACGCGCCGGATCTCAAGCGGCGTCGCCTTCGCTCTCTCGATCGTCATGAACTGACTCCAGCACGGGCTCGGGTTGCCAGAAGTGCCATGGCGAGGTTGGACGAGAAGACCGGCTTCCCGAACCGGTGCTCCAGTTCAGCGATCACCGGCAGGGTGTGCCATCCGGTGCACGAGAAGACCACCGCTTCGGCAGCCCCGATCGCTTCCTGTGGTAGCTGCCCTACCAGGGACAGGATCTGATCCGGGGTGATCGCGGGATAGCCGTCGGCCAGGCCCAGGCTCGCATGAGCCAAGACCTCCACGCCGGCCTCGGCAAATGCTGTCGACTCCGCTTCGGTCACCAGGGCGGGGTAGGGCGTAACCAGTACCACGCGCACCACGGCTGCCTCGGCGAGAGCCCGCAGAAGGGCGTCGAAAGCGGTGAACACTCCGCCCGGTAGCGGCGGACCATCGGTGAAGCCTGCTGACGTGCACGCCAGCATCACTGCGTCGAGAGGAATATGGGACAGGGAGTCCAGGGCCTGCGCTGACGCCTCACGCAGCCCGAGCCAGAATGAGGCGTCGATCGCCGTCGTCCTGGACGCAGGCACAAGCCGCGCATGGTGGAAGACCGTGTGGCGCAGGCCGAGGCGGGTCAATTCGGTCTCCACAGCGACGTTGGCCCAGGGCAGCAGCAGCCCTGCACGGACGGTGCGGTCCGCCGCCGCATCCAGGGCTGCCAACGTCGCGAGCGTCCCGTCAGGAAGCTGATGCAACACGTTCTCCGTAGATCATGCGAGGCGCGTGGCCGGTCACCACCACGTCGCCGGTAGTGCCGAGCGGCACCGCCGCGTCGCGCTCGACGATCTGGATCGAGTACGAGCCCAGCCGTCGCCACCAGGTGCCGCCCTGGCCGATGAAGTAGGAGTGAAGTCCCGGCACGCGCAGACCAGTCGGATAGACCCGCTCCTTCATCGGCTGGTCCCAGGTGAAGTCGATGTCCGCCTTCCAGGAGGCGAAGTGCTCCGCCGACGGCAGCGGTTCCAGCTCGCCGAGCGCGGCCAACGGTGTACCGGGAAAGGCCCGCGCCAGGCGGACGTTCGTCCGATGGCACAGAAGGCCGGCATCGAGAATTTCCGCCAGGCCCCGAAGATTTGCCACGTGGGTGCCGTGGGTCTCGCCAGGCAGACCGTAGATCAAGTTCAGGCCCGGGAGCAGCATCGGCAGACCACCGGGACCACGGGCGGCACCCGCCTCGTTCACGTGCTCGACCGCACGGGTCAGAACCTCGGGCGTGCAGGTGAGAGTGTTCCTCGCGATAACTACCGGGTCGAAGCTTTCGATGCCCATCGGCGCGCAGTTGCCCTCGGTGCAGTAGTCCGCCACCAGCTTGGCGATGCGCAGGCCGACCGGCGCGGCCACAGCGAGGGGGTCCGCGTTGTCGATGTGGAGCACTTCCAGCTCGGGGCAGCGCTCACGGATGCCGCCGAGCAGGGCGCGGATCGCGTCCTCGTCCCGGTTTCGATAGGAGAAGAAGCAGGTCTGCTGCCCGAGTCGGAAGTTCCGGACGCCAGCGGCGTAGAGCTGGTCAGCCTCGGCGACGACATCGTCGACCTCGCGGAAGGCGACGAGAGGGGACTTCGCTGGCTCGTTGCAGAAGTCGCAGAATTTGCGCCGGGTGCAGCCGCGGTACAGCTCCAGCTCGGCGATCGGCCGCCAGGGCATCTGCTCGACGAGGCCGGCGAAGGAGTCGCGCTCGCGCTGCATCTGCCCGTAAGCGGCGGGGCGCTGGCTACCGAGCAGGAGGTCGCCGGACGTCACCGTGTGGGTGTGGACGGCGTCGAACAGCCCGGCGTACTCCGCAGGAGCGGCCAGGGCGTAGGTGGACAACGGCCCGAGGAGGTACCGACGGCCTCGTGCACAGGCGAGCGCACGGGCGATCTCCGCGAACGACCCGTTCACAGCGTGCAGATGGACGGAGGGAACGGCGTCTCCGGCGATGACGACCACGATCTCGGCATCCCGCAGAAGCTGAATGGCGGAGTCCCGGTTGACGGTGGTCGAGTACGTGAACGGATCGCTCTGGGGCGGTTCGACGGTGGGCTTTCTGCCCGCGAGACACCAGCGGACGTCGTCGATGGTCACATATCGGACGTCCGCCTCCGGCCTTGCCCGACGCAGTGCCGACCAGGCGTTCCGGACGTAGGTCGACAGGTACGGCGGTACGCCGAGACCGCTAGGTTCGACGGTGAAGCAGTCCAACACGACTACTGGCTGCATGGTGTTCTCCCTCCGGTGCTGAGGGCATCGGCGACGTTCCAGCAGAGTCCCCGCTGGGAGGGGCGGTCGGCCCGCAGCCCTTCCAGTCTCAGTGCTGTCACCGGCCGCGAGGAGGGGGCAGCGGGGTTGTTCGGTTGTACGGGGGTTGTTCTTTCATGCCCCTGTGTCGGAAGGCTGGGACAGAGCGTGATCGACAGGGCATCATCGACGCATGGGAAGTGCAAAGGGGGCCGGCGGGACCAACGCCGCGCTGGCGGCTGTGATCTCGGAGGCCGGTCGTTCGCATGCCGCCCTTGCCCGCAAGGTCAACGTACTGGCCGCGCTGCAGGGCGTGGTCACGCGTTACGACAAGGCGTCCGTGACCCGGTGGCTGCATGGTATGACGCCTCGTGATCGTGCCCCGGAGTTCATCGCCGCTGCCTTGGCCGATTTCTTAGGACGCCCCATCGCGCCCGCCGACATCGGGTTCTCGGAGCAGGGCCAGCGTCCGGTCGTTGCAAGGGCCTTGACGTACCGTGAAGACGTGGGTGAAACACTGCACACGCTCGCGGAGCTCGGCTCCACCGACATCTCGCGGCGCAGCCTGCTCGGGGCCGTGCCGTTCGTCGCGACGGCCCTCATGGACCCCCAGCGGCAGTGGCTCCTCTGGCTCCTTGAGGACGATCAGGCTCCACGCCTAGCCGCTGTCGCCGACGGAGGCCCCGTCGAGCAGGTCCAGTCGATGATCGAGATGTTCGACGAGATGGACAACCGCTTCGGCGGCGGAGGAGTCCGAGCGAGCATCGTGCACTACCTGAGCACCCAGCTCGCACCGATGCTGCAACAGCGCAACTTGCCCAGCCACCAGCGCCGACTCCTGTACACGTCGGCCGCGAAGATGGCAGCGACCGCTGGCTGGTGCTCGTACGATACCGCCGACTACGGACTCGCCGAGCGTTACATGATCCAGGCACTCAGACTGTGCGCCGAAGGCGGCGACCGAGTGCTCGGTGGACAGATCCTGGCGGGCATGTCCCACCTCGCCACCAGCCTCGGCAACCCCGCTGAAGGAGTCTCGCTCGCCCGAGCGGGCATCGCGACCGCCAAGTCGTCGGGCAGCCCGCTGGGCCTCATGCGGCTGCACGCCATGGCCGCCCGCGGTTACGCCGCTCTCGGCGACACTCGCCAGGCCACGGCTTCCCTCCACGCGGCTGGCAGAGGACTGGACACCAGCCGGGGGCCGGCCGAGGAATCGCCGTGGGTCCGTTTTCTGGACCACCACTATTTGGAAGCCGAGGCCGCCCTGGTCCACCGTGACCTCGGCGAGGCAGCCCAGGCCGAGCGCCTCGCGAGCGCGTCGGTGGAGGCAAACAGCGACCGGCGCCGCCGCCAGGCGATCAGCCGCTCGGTACTCGCCACGGCGTTCCTCCAGCAGGACAGGCTGGACGAGGCAGTCGGCACCGCCAGCAACGCCCTGGAGCTACTCAGCGGAGTCCACAGCGAGCGATCAGTCCAGGCACTGCGCGACTTCCGCACGCGCCTTGCTCCTCACCGAGGCGAGCCGATCGTGCGCGAATTCGAACTCCGGGCTAGGCCCATACTCGGCACTGCGGCCTGACCCTCTCAGTCAGTACCCTTCCGGCGTCGGCGCATTCTGCCCCTTGTCGACAGGGAGATTGACCCCGGTCACCGCCCGGGAGGCGTCCGAAAGCAAGAACGCGATCACGTCCGCCACCTCCTCCGGACGCACCAGCTCGCCCCCGGGAAACTCGGCGCGGAAACGGTCGAAGGCCGATGGGTTCTCTCGGCGCATCCGATCCCATCGTTTGCCCGGGATGAGCATCGACCCGGGAGAGACCGCGTTCACACGGATGCCGTCTGTGGCCAGCTCCCTCGCCAACGACGACACCATGTGGATCTGGGCCGCCTTCGCCGCGCCGTACTGAGCCTGTGGACCCGGCTTCCAACCGGAGACCGAGGCCACCACGACGATCGGGCCGCCACCAGCCGTCCGCAGGTGCGGTGCACCCGTGGCGACCAGCCGCGCGACATGGCCGACGTTCATCTCCCACGTTGCCGACCAGTCTTGAGCCGTTGCCTGGGCGATACCCCGACCACGTGCGCCACCCGCGCAAGCGACCACACCGTCCAGGCCCCCCAGTGCTGACGCGGCATCGTCCACAAACCGTTCCAGCAGTTCCGGGGCAGCGACGTCCAGAGGCCGTGTGAACAGCGCGTCCGGCGAAACGAGTGAACTACGAAGCGCCTCCAGTGGCTCGGGCTTCCGCGCACACGTCGCCACTCGTGCTCCTTCCGACAGCAGCAGGCGCACGACGTGCTCGCCCAGCCCCCTGGAACCCCCCGTCACCAAAATCCGCCGGCCCTCGAAACGTCCCGCCGCCGCTTGCTTCCCCTGGTCACGTTCTGTGCTCGCCATCCGTACAACCCTTCACCAACCGTGCCGACCCGTGTGGTCGGAGACATCCTCTGCGCACCCTTCTTACCGGGGCGCCGGAGCGGTTCCCTTATGGACGTACCCGGCCCGGGGACAACCGTGCAGTCGGCGATCAGTCGGCATCGGTCCCGCGGATCCGGAGACGGCGCGAGCCCGGGATGCCGTCTGTCGCTACTCAAACGCCGAGTCCGGGTTCGGCGGCCCCATCACGAAACGAGCGAGAGCCAGCGAACGCACCCCGCGCTCCTCTCCCAACTCGGGAGGTACACCGTGTCCCAGGCACCACACCCGCGTAATAGCCTCACGTTGGCCGACATCCCCAACGCCGTCGGCTTGGCGCGGTTGCACACCGCAGATGTTCTGTCCCGCTGGGGCGTGCACGCCGGCATTGTCGAGACCGTGCAGCTTCTGGTGTCGGAGCTGGCCACGAACGCCGTCCGGCACCCCAAGGAGGGCGAGGAGGAGACCTCCCCGTTCTCGGTGCGGAACACGGCGCAGACCTTCGAACTCACGCTGGAGATCCTCGGCGACGCGGTGACGGTATCGGTGTGGGATCGCGACACGAGGCCGCCGGTGTTGAAACAGGTTGGCGTGGAGGCGACGGGGGGCCGAGGCATCTTCATCGTTGCAGTGATGAGCAGGCGCTGGGGTCACTATCCGGCGCGCGGTATGCCCGGCAAAGTGGTGTGGGCCGAGGTCGGCCTCAACCCCGCTCACCGAGTTGGTGAAGACGAGAGGTCGGCGCGCTCTCCGGACCGGCCTCCGATAGCCGGCCCAGGGAAGCTGAGGCCACCACGAGTCGATCCGAACCTGATTGGCCGCGTGCTCGTAGGGGTCGGGCGCATCTGAGCCGTGGACGAGACAGAAGAAGTTAGCCCGGCGCCCAAGCTCGGCAGGGAGCTTTCCTCCTGGGAACAACGTCTCCTCGACGGAGTGCGCATGGTGAGCGCCGACGAGCAGGCGGAGATAGCCGCGACGCCCCGCCACCGCGGTCACGTCCGCAGGAGTGGTGTATCGACGGCCACTCGGTGATCTCGTTTTGAGGTTATGCGGTGAGTTCGGTGGGCAGGGCGGGGTCGTCTGTTTCTGACTCGATCGGGTGGAGTCGGGCCTTGGCGAGGAGTTCGCGGCTCATGTAGCGGCGGGCCTCGGTCCATTCGTCGTTCTGCTCGGCCAGGACCGCGCCGACGAGACGGATGACGGCGCTGCGGTCGGGGAAGATGCCGACGACGTCGGTGCGGCGGCGGATTTCTTTGTTCAGCCGTTCCTGCGGGTTGTTCGACCAGATCTGCCGCCAGAGCTCGCGCGGGAACGCGGCGAAGGCGAGCAGGTCGTGCTGTGCAGCGTCCAAGTGGGCTGCCGCTTTGGGGAACTTGGTCTCCAGAGCGTCCAGGACATGGGTCATTTGGGCTTTCACCGCGTCGGTGTCGGGCTGTTCGAAGACGGTCCGCAGCAACGTGGCCACCCACGGTTGGGCTGACTTCGGGACCTGGCTCAGGAGATTTCTCGCGTAGTGGGTGCGGCAGCGCTGCCAGGAGGCGCCGGGCAGGACCGCGCCGATGGCGTTGACCAGGCCGGTGTGGGCGTCGGAGACGACGAGCCGGACGCCGGACAGGCCACGGGCGGTCAGCGAGCGCAGGAAGGCGAGCCAGCCGGCGCCGTCCTCGGCCGTGGCGACGTCCAGGCCGAGGATCTCGCGGTGGCCGTCGGCGTTGACGCCGACCGCGACCAGGGCGTGGACGTTGATGATCCGGCCGCCCTCACGAACCTTCTGGGTGAGCGCGTCGACCCAGACGAACGAGTATGGGCCGGCGTCCAGGGGGCGGTTGCGGAAGGCGGTGACCTGCTCGTCCAGGTGCTTGGCCATCGTGCTGACCTGAGACTTCGACAGTTGGGTGACGCCGAGGGACTCGGCGAGTTTTTCGACCCGGCGGGTGGAGACGCCGAGCAGGTAGGCGGTGGCGACCACAGAGATGAGGGCCTGCTCGGCCCGGCGGCGCCGTTCGAGGAGCCAGTGCGGGAAATAGCTGCCCTGGCGCAGCTTGGGGACAGCGAGTTCGACGGTGCCGGCGCGGGTGTCCCATTCGCGTGGGCGGTAGCCGTTGCGGTGGTTGACGCGTTCGTCGCTGACCTGCCCGTATTCGGCGTTGCAGAGGGCGTCGGCCTGTGCGGACATGAGTGCGTCGGCGAATGTCTTGACCATCGCGCGCAGCAGATCGGGACTCGCCGCGGCGAGGTTGTCTTCGACGAGGGCGTGCAGGGGCAAACTGTCTGGTGCGGTCATCGTGCTGATCTCCTTCGAGCCTAGACATCTCGAAGATCAGCCGGTGGCCGTTCTCATATCCGGACCCTCACTCCGACGCCGGGACAAACACCCGGATCAGGTGAGAACCGGTACACCACTTCCCTGGACGCAACCGCCACCGCCCGGACGGTTCCATTCGAGCCGCGTCGCCTGGTGAGTCCCACTGGTACGGCCAACGGCTGAGTGGCACGGCCAGTGATCGGCGCGACGCGGAGTAGTCGTCCGCCAGGCCCCACAGATCGCCGGCAGCTCCTCCTGGCGAGCCTTCCCCGGCTGACCGCGGTTCCGGTGATGGCAGTCGAGCACCTGACCCGATCCCGACATATGGAGGCATTCCCATGTCGCCGCACGACCAAATACGTTCCCCGTCAGCCGCGCTGACGCATACGGATCACCGCGAGGCGGTGCTGGAGATGCCGGAGTCCAGCGACTGGATGGACATCGACAACGCAGCCACCCGAAGGTGGCACTTCGGCGCTCCGCTGGTGCGCCCGTCCCGCAGCGGACAGCTCTGTCGGCTCCGTCAGCAGTTTCGGCGGGAGGCGAACGAACGACATGCTCGTGGAGCCGGTGATCGGCAACTTCGGTTGTTGGCATACAGCTTGGTCCTTGGCGCGGGTGCCAGCCCCGACGAGGACTGGAACACCCTCCAGGCCGAGGCCGAGCAGCACGGTTATGCGATAGGAGCCAGGCTCCACGACGTGGCCGTCCCTGCGGCGACGGGCTACTTCCCTGGTACGCGCGACAGCCGTGGCGTCTACACGCCCCCTTGGAAGCGCCCCGGTTGGGGCGAGGTGGAGCGCCTGATCCGAGGTGGATTCGCGACCGGCGTGATCGTCCTCGATCGGCACAACATCAGCTCTGATGACGACGAGTACCACGCCGTGATCAGGCAGCTCGGCGAGCGATACCAAGCGTTCATACATCTCGTGATTCCAGAGGAGCCTGCCGTACCGACTTGAAGGCGTCCGCTGCGCTGGATGGACGCGAGGGGGTGGGGCTGGAGACAGGCCAGCGCCCAGGTCCTCCTGGTCCTCGCCACGTTTGCCGTGCTCGCCATCGCCTACCGCTCCACCTGATCTGGGGACGCCATGCCGTTCGAGGAACACATCGACGGGCCACCGGGCCTGCTCCCGCACCGCGAGCAAGGCGAGGCCCTGCTCGCCATCCATGAGGCCACTCCGGAACTACCCAGCGAGGCCGGCATCGATCTCTTCGCCGTGCCCGCTGGCGAGGTTCGGGGGAGCGGCTTCGACCTCTCCCGCTTCCACCGCCTCTCCCGCCTGCCCGCTGCCGGGAATCCGGCGCCTCCGGTTTCGCCTGACAACCCGCAGGACGCGGCATGACGACGGTCACGGACACTCCCAACCGCGAGCAAGTGAGGTAACAGATGAACCGTTCCGTTCTCGCTCTGGCCGCCACCGTTGCCGTCGCGTCCGCGGTGCACACCGCCCAGCGGCACCTGCAGCACCGGCAACGCCTGGAGCTGGAGATGCACAAGGCGCACGGTCGCATGCTCGAAGTCGCCACGACCCATCCGGACTTGGACCCGATCTGGGTGCGGAACCACCCCGATCACGTCAAGGAGGACGAGTCCGGTCCGCTGCTGATGTGCCAGTGGTGGCTCGAGTTCTGGCGCACCGGACTCAACCTCGGGGTGCACACGTCGGCCGTGCTGCGGCAGAACGCCAAGAACTTCATGAACGACCCCGTGGCCCTCAAGGCGTGGGCCCTGACCCGCCACGGCCGCGCCCTGCAATCCAGAAACCGCCGCGACCGCATGCACGTGGCGCTTCTCAATGCGGCGTTCGAAGAGGCCGGCGGGCCCAGCCAGTACCCCGAGTGCGAACTCGACCCGGTCTCGGCCCTTTGAGTCTCGCCGCCCCGCTGCCACTAGCCCCCTGATGAGGAGAACGACCATGACCGTTCCCGCTCCGATAGCTCTACCGGCTCCGGCCGCATCCGAAAGCAAAGTCGGCGAGCCCCGGCACGCCGACCGTGCGCAGCGTGCCCTTCTCCTCGACCTCGATGGCGTCCTGCTCGACACCCGCCCGGTGATGCAGAAGGCATGGCGGAAGGTCCAGGAGGACCACGGCATAACCCTTCCGTTCACCGACTACGAGCGGCACCTCGGACGTGAGTTCAGCGACATCATGCAGCGGCTGGGCATCGCCGACATCGACGCAGTCCGCCGGACATACGAAACGGAATCCGTCGCCACCGCGCACCTCGCGCACGAATTCACCGGCATCGTCGAAGTGCTCCACGCCTTCGTGGCCGCCGACTGGCGGCTGGGCGTCGTGACGTCGAAGCACGTCGATCGCGCCGCGCCGCTCCTCGCGCACCTCGGCTGCCCTTTCGCCACCGTCCGCACCCCCGCTGGAGCGGGCCGGGCGAAGCCCGCCCCCGACCCGCTCCTCCTGGCCCTGGTCGACCTCGGAGTCGACCCCGCCGAAGCCGTGTACGTGGGGGACATGGCCGTCGACCAGGAAGCGGCGGCCCGCGCCGGTGTCGCCTACGTCCACGCGGGGTGGGGATACGGGCAGCCCACCTCTCCCGCACCCGAGATCGTCGACGCGCCACGGGGGCTGCTGCAACTCCTGCGCTCCGGAACGCCGTTCGTCGAGGGGAGCCTGGGGTGAGCACCCGCTCGACCAGTGGCCTGGGCTTGGTCCGGTCCGACATCGCAGGCCAGCCCCGATGGGCTCTCGTCGGCAGCGCCGCCCTGGCCCAGGTGAAGACCGACCACATCCGGACCGGGGATCTGGAGTCTCTCCCCGTCGACCGGCAGGAGTTGCGCGCCCTCGTCGAGGACGTCATGGACGCCCTGGAACGCTACGGCACCTCGTTCGTGTCCACACCTGGCGGAGCTGGATGGCTTCACGTGCAGCACGTTCCCGTGCGGCGCTTCGTGGCCGAGATCCTGCGCAAGCTGCTGGCCCTCGATGCCTGGGCACCGTTCGCGTCGGCTCCGGGGCCCGTGGCCCTCGCCCCGTACGAGGGGCGCGTGGGTCTGCGGTCGAGTACCTTGCGGGAGTACCTCGCGTACACCGTCACCTGGTCCGGCATCGCCTACCTGCTCGGAGCGGACGCCCCGTACAACCCCACCCGCTCCGCCCAGTTACGCAACCGAGCCCGTGTCAGCACGGCGAACACGGAGCCGAGCCCGCTCCCGGCGGACCTGCAGCAGCGAGACGTCGTGGCACTGTCCTGGACCTCCCGCCACGCCGCCACCCTGATGCCGGTGCTCGCCGAGCTGGAGCGCGACGGAGGTACGAGCCTCCTGCTCGACCTCGCCACCGACCCTGCTGAGCGATGCCCCGCACCGACGGCTACGGGCATCGACCTGCGCTCGGCGCCGAGCGACCTCTTCACCCTCTCCGGTACCACTGAGGACCTACACCCTGCGGACGACGAACACGTCGTCCGCGTCAAGGGCCACAGCCTCCAACTCGCGCGGCTCGTCATGCTCTTGTCTGTGCTCCTCGAAACCAGCGGCGGGTGCACGCAGCCGTCATGGCGGACCGTGCTCGGAGCAGAGCGCTGGCTCGACGGTGTCCTGGCCGCGACCCGGCCGCACACCGTTCTGTTGAGCAACGACACCAGCCCGCTAGGCGCACTGGCCGCGCACGCAGCCGAGCGGCACGGCGCGAACACGGTCCACGTGCAGCACGGGGCATGGACGGCAGAGTCGGTCGCCTGGCCGGCCCTGCACAGCCGCGACATCGTCGTCATGGGCGAACGGGACGTTCCTCTGGCCCGAGCGTGGGTGCGCCACCCTGACGCCGAGGTGCACGTGCTGGGACAGCCCCGCTTCGATGCCCTGGCCGCCCTCGGCCGTGAGGCACAGCGGCGGTACCTGGAGAAGGTGCTCGCGCCGGGCAACCGCCGTGCCCCCGCCCGGGTCGCGGTGTGGGCCTGCCAGCCGTTCAGTCCCGGCCACCTCAAGGACCAGGCGGACCTCCTCCTGGACGGCCTGAACGAGGCGGAAGGCGACTGGGGTCTCGTCATCGCTCCGCACCCGGCGCAGGGCGCCGATGCCTTCACCGCGCTACTGAAGCGGGCCGGCGGGCCGCCGGTGGCCGTGGCCGACCCGCGGGTCGGCGCTCGGGGCTGCCTCGCCGGGGCCGATGCGCTGGCGAGCGCGTACTCGACGTGCGGGATCGAGGCCGCGCTGCTCGGCGTCCCGGTCCTCGAAATCGGCCCGCCGGGCGAACGCACGCTGGACCTGGCCGGCCACGGCCTCGCGACCCGTTGCCACAACGCCGCTGACGTCGCCGAAGCACTCGGCGCCCTGCGTGAGCCGGGCGTGCCCGTCGCGAAGACGGCCCTGGACGCGGTGTGCCGGTGGCGCGGTGACAGCGCGGTCCAGGTCGCTCGCCTCATCACCCAACGCGCAGAAACCAGCGCCAGATCATCCGACCCCCTCCACCACGATGCCCCGAGCGCGACCTCTGCGCCCCAGGGCGAAGGAGTTCCTGCCCGATGACACACCTCACCGCCGACAGCATGGCCGAGCTGTTCTCCGGCGCCATCACGCTGGCCAAGTCCGGCGAACAGGTCAGCCCCCGAGGCATGGCCACCCGCGAAGTCCGCGACGTCCACCTGCTGCTTACCCAACCGCGCGCCCGCCTGCTCTACGCACCCCCGGCCCGGATCGTGAACCCGGCCTTCGCCGTCGCCGAGACCGTCTGGCACCTGTCCGGCTCCGACGCCCCGTGGATCTTCGACTACAACGCGCGGCTGCGGCAGTACGCCGACGACGGCGTCCTGCTCGGTGCGTACGGGCCCAGGATGCGGAACTGGGGCGGCAAGGTCGACCAGTTGGCCCGGGTCGTGGAGATCCTCAAGGAGGACCCCGACTCCCGGCGGGCCCTGATCCAGCTCTATGACCCGGCCCAGGACGCCGCCGGGCACAAGGACGTCCCCTGCACCCTCGGCTTCCGCTTCCACCTGCGGGCTGGCCGTCTCCACATGGCGACGATGATGCGCGGCCAGGACGTGTGGATCGGCATGCCGTACGACGTGTTCTTCTACACCGTGCTGCACGAGCTGGTCGCCGGATGGCTCGACGCGGAGCTGGGCGAGTTCCACCTGCACGTGGGCTCGCTGCACGTCTACGAGGAGCACGTCGAGCGGGCCGAGGAGCTGACCTCGCTCACCGCGAGCCCGGTCATGCCCGACCTGCGAACGCCGTGGAAGGGCTTCGACGGCCTGCTCGACCAGGTCGAGGCCCGCGACGTGACCGGCCACCCCGGCTGGGACACGATGGCCGAGACGCTGCGCAGCTACCGGTTGTGGAAGGACGGACAGCGCCAGCAGGCATGGCGGGCGGCCGACGCGATCGATGGGCCCCTCGGCCATGCCCTCACCGCCTGGTACGGCGAGCTGGAGCACCGCTCCTCCAAGCCCGCCGCGACCGCCGGGGCGAGGTGACGGCCCCCGTGAAGCGCACCCCTTCGGTCGTCCTCGGCCTGTGCTCGTACACCCACGATTCGTCGGCCGCCCTGCTGGTGGACGGCGAACTGACCGGCTTCGTCGAGGAGGAACGCCTCTCCGAGGAGAAGCACACCAAGCTGTACCCGGCCCGCGCCATCGAGTGGCTGCTCGGCCAGGCCAAGCTCACCGCTGCCGACGTGGACGCCGTCGCCTACAACTTTCAGCCCGCCCGCTACCTGGCCGAGTCGCCCGTCGCCCTGCGTCTGGCGCTCTCCCCGGCGACACGCGACCGGGCCCTGGCCCGAGCGCACGGGTTCGCCAAGGTGGCCCTGCGCACCCAGTTCCGTCTGCGGGTGATCGGCCGGCAGTTCCCCGCCGCCCGCGTCGTGCCGGTCCTGCACCACCGCGCCCACCAGCTCACCGCCTTCGCCGCCTCGGGCTGGGACGAGGCCGCCGTGCTCGTGGTCGACAGCCTCGGCGAGCGGCAGACCACCACCATCGCCCACGGGCACACCGCGCTCCGCCCTGTCACGCGGACCCTGGAAGCGATCAACGACCCGGCCTCGCTCGGGTACGTGTACGGCGCCGTCACCGAGCATTTGGGCTGGCGCCGGGGCGACGAGGAAGGCACCGTGATGGCACTGGCCGCCCTCGGCGACCCCGCCCGCTTCCGCCACCTGTTCGCCCAGGCCGTCCGCACGACCGCGACCGGCTTCCACATCAACCCCGCCTACTTCCCCACGCGCACCCTCACGTCGGGATACGAGCGGACGTCCGGCCGCTTCGTCGCCGAGACCTGCCCCGAGCGGCACCCCAGCGAGCCCCTGGCTGAGGTCCACCAGGACCTTGCGGCGGCCCTCCAGGAGCGGACCGAGCAGGTCATGGTGCACCTGGCCCGTCGCGCCCGTGCGCTCACCGGCTCCCCGCGTCTGTGCGTGGGGGGAGGTGTCGCCACGAACTGCGTGAGCATCGGGAAGATCATTGAGGCTGGCATCTTCGACGAGGTGTTCGTGCCGCCCGCGCCCGGTGACGCCGGTACCGCCATCGGCGCCGCCCTCGCCGTGCACGTCGACGTCCGCAGCCCGCGCCCGCTCGCCGGAGTCGCCCGCACCTGCTACCTCGGCCCGTCCTACGAGGACCAGCCCCTCGACCTCGCCCCCTGGCCCGGCCTCCACCAGAAAACCTTGGGCATCGAAACCGCGGAGTTCCTCGCTGACCAGCTCGCCCACGGCACCATCGTCGGCTTGTTCCAGGGAGCAGTCGAGGCCGGGCCGCGCGCCCTGGGCAACCGCTCGATCCTCGCCTCCCCGCTGGAGCCCGGCGTCGTCGAGCGCCTCAACGCCACCGTGAAGTTCCGCGAGCCGTTCCGGCCCTTCGCCCCCATGGTCCTGGCCGAGCGCGCCGACGAGTTCTTCACCCTCGGCCAGCAGGCGCCGTACATGTCCATGGCCTCCGGCGTAACGGACAAGACGCGCGAGCGGGTGCCGGCCATCGTGCACGCCAACGGCACTTCCCGCCTGCAGACCGTCACCAGGTCGCAGAACCCGTTCATGCACGCGGTCCTGACCGCCTTCGGCCGCCGCACCGGGGTGCCCGTGCTGATCAACACCTCCCTCAACGTCAAGGGCAAGCCGATCTGCGGGACACCGGAAATGGCCCTGGACTGTCTGGCCAACTCCGGGCTCGACGCCCTGCTCCTCGAAGGGCGGTGGATCACCAAGTGAAGATCGGATACAGCTTCTGGGGCTTCCTCGGCAACGGCGTCACCGACACCCCGGACGGAGGCCGCAGCCACCGCCGACCCTTCATCGACGCCCTCCTCGCCCGCGGTCACGACATCGTCTTCCTGCAGGCCGACCGCGACCGCCTCGAAGCGGGCGAGGACCTCGGCGGCACGTACACCTTCGACGACGGCCTCCCAGGCATCGACGTCCTGTTCCTGGAGTGGCGCTGGGCGATCCCCGGCCGCAACACCACCATGTGCGGAAGCGAGGGGCACGCCTGCGACCTGCACCGCCAGGCCCAGCTCATCAACCACTACACCGTGCGGCACCAGACACCCACCGTGATCTGGGACAAGGACCGCACCCTGCGAGCCGAGAGCGTGTGGAGACGTACCGCCCACACCCGTGTCTGCGAGGCCGCCCTCGCCCCGACCCTCGGCGCGCACTCGCTGCTCTTCCCCGTCGCCGAGGACCTCCTCGCCCAGGCGGACCCCGAGGCCCTCGCGGCACAGCCGCGAGATCTGGTCCTCGGCTATGTGGGCAACCAGTACGACCGCGACGAGTCCTTCGACCGCTTCTTCGCCCCGGCCGCCGCCCACGCTGAGCACTTGGTCGCCGGGAAGTGGACGAAGACCGACCGCTGGCCGCACGTCCGCTTCGTGGGCCGGATCCCGTTCGAGGCCGCCGCCGGCGTCTACGGGCGATCCCTCGCCACGGTGCTCATGCTGCCCGAGCGGTATGCCGCCGTCGGGCAGATGACCCAGCGGATCTTCGAGGCCGTCCTCGCCGGATGCCTGCCGCTGGTACCGGCGAACATTCGCTTCGCCGACCGGTTCGTCCCGCGGGAACTGGTTGTGGGCTCCGGCCATGACGTGATCGAACGCCTCTCCCACTTCCGGGAGATCGCCGGCACCCAGCAGCACGCCGACCTGATCACCACGTGCGTGGACCGCCTGCGCCTGTTCGGCCTGACCAAGCAGGTCGACACCCTGGAATCCGTCCTGCACGGCCTCGTCCAGGCCACCGCGACTGAGCGGGGAGCTGCCTGATGCCCGCCACTCGACAGGCCATGCCGTCTGGATCATCCGGACGTGTCCGGCAGGATGGGCCCGCCGGACACCCGAACCTCTCTACGCTGGAGCACCATGAAGAAGGTCGCCATCGTCGGCTGCGGAGGCAGCGGCAAATCCCACGTGGCCCGCGAACTGGGCACGGTCCTCGACGCCCCGGTCACGCACCTGGACGCCGCGTTCTACGACGACGAGTGGAACGCGCTGCCCATGGACAAGTTCACCGAGCTGCAGCGCGAGTTGGTCGCGCAGCCCCGGTGGGTGATCGACGGCAACTACAACTCGACGCTGCAGGTACGGCTCGAAGCCTGCGACACGGTGGTCCTGATGGACGTGTCGACCGTGGCAGCGCTGTACGGGATCTTCTCCCGGCAGATCCGGCACGGGGCCGGGCACAAGGGCAATGGGGTGCACAACCGCATCCACTGGGGCGTGATCAAGTACGTCGCCACGTACCGGCGCAAGATGCGGCCCCGCGTGATGGCGAAGATCGAGGAGTTCGGCGCCGGAGCGGACGTGGTGCTGCTGGCCAACCGGCGCCAGACGCGCCGCTGGCTGCAAAAGGTGGCCGCCGAGCAGTCCTGAACGGCCCGTGCCCCCGAACAGGGGGTGCGGCATGAACAAGCCCAACCCGTTCCTGGACCTCGCCCGCCAGCAGGAGCTGTACGGGCACGCCGCCCGGCTGGCCGGGCGGACCAGCGCCCTGATGCGCGCGAAGACCTCGGGCCACCCCGTGCCCGAGACGATCGTCAGCCTGGTGCAGACCCACCACGCGCGACCGGACCGGCTCGGCGTGGTGCTCGACATCGGCTGCGGTCGCGGCACGAGCAGCCTCGCCCTCGCCGAGCAGCTCCGACCGCAGCGCGTCGTCGGCCTCGACGCCGCCCCCTCCTTGCTCGCCCAAGCCCGCGAGCGCGTTACAGAGCTGCCCGACACCACGGTGGACTTCATCGAAGGCGACTTCCACGACCTCCCGCTGCCCGCCGGATCGTGCGACATCGCCGTCGCCGCCTTCTGCCTCTACCACTCGCCCCAGCCCAAGGACGTCATCGCGCAAATCGCGAGGATCCTTGCACCCGGCGGCCTGGCCGTGCTCGTCACCAAGGACCTCGACAGCTACCAGGAGATGGACCGGCTCGTCGCCTCCGCCGGCCTCGACCCGCAGGCCGACCAGCACGAGAGCCTCTACACCGCTGCCCATAGCCGCAACCTTGCGGACCTGGCCGCCTCCTCGCTCGACGTGATCGCCGTCTTGGACGAGGAGCATTCCTTCACCTTCGACGGCCACGACCACACGGCGCAGTACCTGGCCACCAACCCCAAGTACGATCTCGCGCCCGGCCTGTACGGCAACCCCGGTGCCCTGGCCGCGACCCTGCACGAGTTCCTTCCCGACCAGCCGCTGGTCACCCGGTCCCGCATCACCTTTGTCGTCGCCCAGCCGAACGAAGGGCGCCGGCCATGACCGTCCCGTCGTTCACCAAGCACTACGCGACACCGGAGCGCGCGGCGAAGGCTGTGCGGCACTACCGGTGGATCAACGAACACGCCAAGCCGCTGCAGCAGCCTGCGCTCTACACCGTCGGACCCGACAGCCTGACGTTCGAGCGGATCGAGGGCCGCCCCGTACGCCCCGAGGACCTCCCGCGCCTGGCGGAACTGCTGGGCCACGCACACGGTGCCGCCTGGGCCAGCGATCTGCAGTCCGCGTCGCCCGGCATCCCGCATCACTTCCAGGACGGCACGACGTTCGACGAGTACCTCGGCCCCCGGCAGATCGCGCTCCGGCGTCGCCACGAGCAGGGTTACCTGCCGAATAAGGCGGCTCTGCACGCGATGCTCGGCCTGCTGGAGGAGACCGCCCGGGGGCCATGGGCCTTCTACAAGGACAGCAACCCCCGGAACTTCATCATCACCAGCACGGGGGACATCGTCACCGTCGACACCGACGACTTGTCCCTCGCCCCGCTGGGATACGACCTCGCCAAACTCATCGCGACGCTCCACCTGACCTACGGGCCGCTCACGGACCAAGCCGTCAACGCTGCCCTGCTCGCGTACAACGCGGCAGCTCTACGACACGACGCCAGGCTGGGCACGACAGACCGGAACCAACTCGACAGCTCTCTGGCCCTGCACACCGTGCTCACCGCCCCTTACGTCGGTCGCAACGGCTACCGCTACAGCCTGCCCCTCCGTTTCAGCCACCGAGGAGCCTCATGATCACCACCGAACTCGTCTTCGTACGGCACGGCCAGGCCCAGTGCAACGCCGACGGCCTCGTCGGGGGCCCGAACACCTGCACCGGACTGACCAACCTCGGGTATGCCCAGGTCGAGGCGGCAGCACGCCGCTTGGCCACCGAGCACCAGGAGCAGCCCTTCGATCTTGTCTACACGGGCCCGCGGATCCGGCTGATCCAGACCGGCGAGATCATCAGCCAGGCACTGCGAATACCCATGTCCACCGACGAACGCCTTGATGGACCCGTTCACGGCGACGCCGACGGCAAGCCCTGGACCGCCGTGAAGACCGCAGCAGACGGTGGCCCCCACGCTCACCCAGACCAGCAGTGGGCCGCTGGCTCCGACACCTGGAACGGCTACCTGGAACGCGCCGGCAGTTCCTTGCGCGACATCATCGACCAGCACCGGGGGCAGCGCGTTCTCTTCGCGGCTCACGGCGAGATCGTGATCACCGCCCACACGCTGCTGCTGGACATCCCGATCGGTTCTCCCGCAGGTTTCACGGTCAACCACGCTTCCATCACCCGTTGGCAGGAGCACCACAACCGGCTCGGACAGACCCGCTGGATGCTCGACCGGCACAACGACACTGCACACCTCGCGCCGGAGGCTTCCTCATGACCACGGTGGCAGACGACCCGCGAATCCAGTTGGCGCACGACGTCCTCGGGGCGGTCGAGATCGTGACGGACCCGCTGCTTCCTCCCCGGGTGGTGCGCGTGGTTGACGCCGGTGGGCGGCACTTCGTCGCCAAGCAGCATGCCGAGCAGGGCCGGTATGCGCGGGAGCTTCACGCCTACCGAACGTGGGGAACCCACCTGAGCGGCCACGCCCCGACGCTGGTCGGCCGATACGACGCCAGCCGCACTCTGCTTCTGACGGCGCTCGCGGGCGATCGGGCGGACACCGTGGCACCGGGCTCACCCGAGGAGGAGCTGGCCCATCACGAGGCTGGCCACGTCCTCGGCGTGCTCCACCGGGCCACCTCCATGCCCCAGGGCGGCGCCGTCGGTGCTGTGCTGGCACAGCGCCTCCAGGGCTGGATCGGCCAGGCTGTTCACGTCGGCCTGATCAACACGGCCGAGCGGAACCTGTTGAACCACCACGCGGCCATTCTGGACAACAGCCTCATGGACAGCGCGGTCTGCCACCTCGACTACCAGCCGCGCAACTGGTTGGTCGGCGACGCCTTCGGCATCTACGACTTCGAACACATGCGACGCGACGCCCGCATCCGCGACTTCGCCCGGCTCGAATTCCGGCGCTGGCAGGCCGCGCCTCACCTCCGGACCGCCTTTCTTGACGGGTACGGACGCCCGCTGAACGGCTCCGAGCGCCGCCTCCTTGAATCCTTCGGTGCCATCGAGGCGGCCACCGCCCTGGTCAAGGGCCACAAGGAGAACGACCTCACCTTGAGCGCGCACGGCCGGACCGTCCTGTCCCGTCTCACCTGACCTTCGCCGTCTTCGACCACACCTCTCTGGAGATCCCGTGCCGCAGCACGAGCAGCCCCCGGCCACCGCCGCACCCCGCCGAGCCGTGGTGACCGGCTCCGCCGGATTCATCGGCTCCCACCTCGCCCACGCCCTCGTCAAGGCCGGCACCACCGTGATCGGCGTCGACCGTCGCGACCCGGCCACCGACCCCACGGCCGCCGCCAACCTCGCAGCCCTGCGGGGACTCTCCGGATACCACCACGTCACCGCCGACCTGCTCCACTGCGCGATCGACCCCGTGCTGATCGACGCGGACGCCATCTTCCACCTCGCAGGAATACCTGGCGTACGACCGTCCTGGGGACCGCAGTTCGGCGACTACGTCGCGTCCAACGTGCTGGCCACCCACCGTGTCCTGGAAGCCTGCACCCGCATCGGCGTCCCGCGACTGGTCGTCGCCTCCTCCTCCAGCATCTACGGCCCGACCGACGGCGGCGCGAGCGTAGAGGCCGACCGTCCGAAGCCCGCCTCCCCGTACGCGGTGACCAAACTGGCCGAGGAACAGCTCTGCCTCGCCTACGCCGAGCGCCCCATCGGCCCCAGCGTCGTCGCCCTGCGGTACTTCACCGTCTACGGCCCCCGCCAGCGCCCCGACATGTTCACTCACCGCGCCCTGCAGGCTGCCCTGACCGGACAGCCGCTCCGCCTGTACGGAGACGGCCACCAGCGACGCGACTTCACATACATCGACGACGTGGTCGCCGCCACGATCGCCGCCGCCGTCGTACCGACCGCGAACGGTGCCATCAACGTGGGCGGAGGGTCGAACGCCTCGCTGCTGGAGGTGATCAACATCGCCACCAGCCTCACCGGCCGCGACATCCAGCTCCAGCAGGACCATGCGCGCAACGGTGACGTCCTCCTCACCCGCGCCGACCCCAGCCGTGCCCGAGAGGTCCTCGGCTGGCAGCCGCGAGTCGACCTCCACAACGGGCTGCGCGCTCACATGCAAGCCCTGGCCGCCCAGCTCCCCAACTACAGCCGAGCCGCATAGCCCCGCACCCCGGAGTCCGAGAGGAGAGGTAATGGAAAGTCCCGAGCGAGCACGGCTGGACGCCTTCTTCCGACAGATCACCGCGCAGTTCCCCGCAGGCGAGGCGATCACCACCCTGGTCATCACGCACCTGCTCCCGGAAAGGCCGGCATTCCTGCGAGCCATGGCCGCGGTGTCCACGGTCGGCGCCGTGCTGCCCAAGCCCCGGTCGATCCACCAGCCGACCCTCGACACCGTCCGCCGCACCCTCCCGGTCCACGACCTCACCCGGGAACGGTTCGCCGACGAGACCCAGGCTCTGGACTACCTGGAGGACACGGCCGGCGGCCAAGACGTCGTCCTGGTGGACATTGGCGGCTACTTCGCGGCGAGCCTCGACACCCTCGCGAGCAAGTTCTCCGGCCGCATCCTCGGCGTCGTCGAGGACACCGAGAACGGACACCAGCGATACGCCGCGCTCGACTCCCTGCCGTGCCCGGTAGTGTCCGTGGCCCGCTCCCCGCTCAAGGACTGCGAAGACCACCTCGTGGGCCGGTCGATCGTGTTCTCCACCGACGCCCTCGTCCGCGCCCGCGGGGACATCCTCACGAGCCGCAACGCCTGCGTCATCGGCTTCGGCAAGATCGGCCGGGCCATCGCCCAGACCCTGCGCGCCCAGGATCTGCGCGTCACCGTGTACGACAGCGATCCGATCAGGCGAGTCCAGGCGCACTCCCTCGGCTTCCACACCAGCGCATCCACCACCGATGCCGTACACGACGCGGACCTCGTCCTGTGCGCCACCGGCAATCTCGCCCTGCGACACGGCGACTTCGCCGCCCTGCGCAACGGCGCGTACCTCGGATCGGTGACCTCCTCCGAGGACGAACTCGAACTCGGCAGCCTCCAAGATCTCTACGAACAGATCAACATCGGACCCCAGTTGACGCGCTACGAGGTCACCGGCCACTACTTCTACGTGCTCGCCGACGGCGGTGCCGTCAACTTCGTGCACGGCGCCGCCGTCGGCGCGTACATCCACCTCGTCCAGGCCGAAATACTTGCCGCCATCGCCGCACTCAGCCATGCCCGATTCCAGCCCGGACTGCAGGAGATGCCAGCGTCCGACCGCAACGCCATCGCCAGAGCCTGGCTCCACCACTTCGAAAGGTGATCCGCAGTGGCACCCGCTGTCCACCACATCCGTTCCGTCACCGAGGCATACCTCGCCCGGCACCCGGACGAACGCGACTGCCTCGCAATGCTGTTCGCCGCGCTCGCTGCCTCAGACGACCCCACGAGCCGCAAGACGTACCCCGCCCACGTGACCTGCAGCGCCATCCTCATCGACGGCGACCGGCGCATGCTCCACATCGTCCATAAGGCATCCGGGAAGACTCTGGCGCCCGGCGGGCACAACGAATGCGATGACCGGCAACTGCGCGACGCCGCCCTGCGCGAACTGCACGAGGAGGCCGGCATCCCGCCCAGCGCCGTCGTCCCGTTCTCGGGCTACGAGGACGTCCCCCTCGACATCGACGTGCACGCCATCGACGCGAACCCCTCGAAGAACGAACCGGCCCACCACCACGTGGACTTCCGCTGGGTCTTCTGCCTCGCCACAGAGCACGCGGTGACGCTCCAGGAAGAGGAGGTCGGCGGCTACGAATGGCGGCCGTTCACGAGCGCCGCCTCACCCACCGTCCGCGCCAAGCTCGCCCAGCTCGCCTGAAGCCCCCACCCGTACCCGACCAGCTCCAGGAGGACGCCGTGGCCGCCACCACAGCCCAGCCCACCGGCACCACACCGCGTCGGCATATCGCCGTCATACCCTGCCGCTGGGGCGCTTCGCGCTTCCCCGGCAAACCACTGGCCCTCCTCGGCGACAAGCCGTTGCTCTGGCACGTCCACGAGCGCTGCCAGGAGGCCAAGCGTCTCGACGGAGTCGTCGTGGCGACCGACGACGAACGTATCGAAGCGGCATGTCGCCAACTGGGCATCGACTGCATCCGTACCGGCGAGCACCTCACCGGCACCGATCGCGTCGCGGAGGTCGCCGAGCACCTGCAAGCCGACGCGTACATCAACGTCCAAGGCGACGAGCCGTTCATCTCGCCGTCCGCCATCGACGCGATCTCCGAGGCCCTAGGTCCTGTCTGAGATTCAGATCATGAGTTAGGTGGATCGCCTGCGCGCGGAGGCTCGGTCTTGATAGGTCATGAGTCATGGCGCGAGGCGATCTCACCGATGAGCAGTGGTCCCTGGTTGAACCCCATCTCCCGTATGCCGCGGTCGGGCCCATCCCCGACCTGCGGAAGTACTTCAACGCGGCGATGTGGCGGTTCCGCACCGGGAGTCCCTGGCGTGATCTGCCGACTGAGTTTGGGCCCTGGCAGAGTGCGTACGACCGCTTCCGGATCTGGGCGAAGCGGGGCACCTTCCAGCAGGTGATGGAAGCGATGATCGCCGAGGCCGCCGCCCGTGACCAGGTCGACATGGGTCTGGTCAGCGTGGACTCGGCAACCTCCCGTGCTCACCACCATGCCGCCGGGATGGTCCTCGATCCCGAGCAGCTGGCGGCCCTTGAGGCCGCCGCCGAAGCGGAAAAGGGGGCGGCAAGGAGGGACAACAGCCGCAGGACGGACAAGGTGACGCCCAAGGCGAAGACGAGGCGCGCACCGAGCGGCGACGGATCCGCAGACGGCGCCGGGCCCGGTTGAAAGCCGCTGCACTGGGACGTTCCCGAGGCGGACTGACCAGCAAGATCCATGTTGCGGCCGATCGCCGGTGCCGACCGCTGGTGTTCGTCCTCACCCCCGGACAGGCTGGTGACAGCCCGCAGTTCACCGCGGTCCTCAAGCGGATTAAGGTCCGCGGCCCCGCCGGACGCCCCCGGACCCGGCCGGATGCCGTGGCCGGGGACAAGGCGTACTCCTCCCGGAAGAACCGCCGCTACCTGCGCATACGCGGGATCAAGGCGGTCATTCCGGAGAAGGCCGACCAAGCCGCGAACCGCAAGAAGCGCGGCAGCGCCGGCGGCCGACCCGTTTCCCACGACGCCGAGCTGTACAAGGACCGCAACACCGTGGAGCGCTGTATCAACCGGCTCCGCAACTGGCGTGGCATCGCGACCCGCTATGACAAAACCCCGCAGAGCTACGAAGCCGGACTCCACCTCTGCGGCGCGATGCTCTGGATTCGCAGCATCACACCGCACTCATGATCCGAATCCCAGACAGCGCCTAGAACACCTGCCGTCGGGCACGCTCGCCGTGAACGCGTTCACCGAGCTGGCCGACGTCGGCTCCGTCCTGGATCACAACGTTGTCAAGGTCGTCGTCGCGGCCCGGGGCGATGCCCTGATGTTCTCGCGGCAGCCCATTCCCTACCCGAAGGGCGACCGGCCGAAGTACCTCCGGCAACTGGGCCTCTACGGCTTCACCGGCCCAGCTCTCCAACGCTTCCGACAGCTCCAGCAGGGGCCCCTGGAGCGCGCCGAGGGAGTGGAGATGCTGCGCTTCATCGAACACGGCCACGCCGTTCAGATGATCCCTGTCCTGGACGACGGTGTAGCAGTCGACACCCCGGACGACCTTGCGCGAGCCGCGAACCTCCTTGCCCAGCAGGCCGGGGGGCTCATCACGGGTGGTCGGTAAGGACGGGCCGTCGATTCTTAACGCACCAATTCAGGACTGAGCGTCTCTCGCCCCAACGTGAGGAAACGCTCCTCCATCTCCTCGTACAATTCGATGGCCTCGCTTGCCCGTTGCTCGTCTCCTTGGCCGTCGTACAGATCCTCCACCTCGCAGCACCAGCGAGTCATGGCCGAGGCCAGGTTGTTCGCAGCACGGGCGACCTTGTCCGGGCCGTGCAGCCTCACGAGGCTTACAGCTTCGAGGGCGGTATCGACGGCCGGCCTGAACCCAGCGAGGCTGTCGGCAAGGTGGGGAGACCGCTGAACACCGGGAACTGCCTGAACCGCCACGTGGGCGGCGTAGCCGATTCGATAGGTGCGGCTGCACTCATTGACGAGGTTTGAATAGGCGATCGATCTGCCTTCCCTCTCGGACTGACCGCGCTGCGTGCGCCGCTGTTCCGTACCACCGAGGCGGGTCGTGGCCAGCGTCCCCAGCACGCCACTGACCGCGCCCACGACAGTCCCGATTAACCCGACCACTGCACTGTCCATGGCCCCATTGAAGCCGAAGGAGGGCCGAGCATGCCCGGCCCTCCTTCAAATCGACAGGCACCTGGCCCGGCGGCCCGCCAGAGCGCAGTGCAGAGGAACCCAGCCGGTGGCGCTCCAGACGAACGACTTCGCCTTCGACGAAGTCCTCGTCGCCGAGGGGTGCCGGCGCTGAGTGCGAATCGAACTGCACGAGCCTGGGCCCGAGCAGCAGTCGGCCGCAGTGCTCGCCGCCGCTGACTACAAACCGGCCTTGGGGTTCACGTATAGCAGCCGCCGCGTGGCAGGGGCCCGGCTGAGGATGGCCTCCTCGAAGTCCTCCTCCAGATCCTCCCATCGGGGGCGCGGCCGTTCCCAGAGGTAGAGGTCGATTTGCGGATGCGCCGCGTGAGCGAGGCGTGAGAGGGCGGGAGCTGTGATGCCGCCGAAGACGCACAACGCACCCCGATCTGCTTCGAGGTCGTGGAGCTTGCCGATGAACTCCTCGACCGTCGCGAGTCCTACCGACCTCTCATACCGCTTGCACTCGAAGACGATCTTGATCTGCGTCCCGGCCAGCTTTCCGGTCACCAAGACGTCGATCTGCCGCTCGATGCCGCTCAACCGCCCCTTGAGGCGTGCGTTGTGAGTGACCGTCGCCGCCGAGTCAAGGTCTGCCACCCGCCTGGTCACGACTTCCTCGAAGCCGCGCCAATCGGTGTGCCCGTCAGCGCCTGGGGCGCTCCTCAAGTACATGACACTGCCCATGCGTTGACTGTATCCCGTGGGTCTGACAACCCCAGTGGCCCAACTTATAAAGGAGTTGAGTTGTATTCAGAAAGGCGGTTGAGGCGTGCGGACTGAGGCGCGATCCCTTCGATAGGCGCGTGCTGCAACCGAAATGGACCTGACAAAGTCCAGTTAAATGCACCTGACAAAGCGAGGCGGTCGGAGTCTCGCCCCAGAGCTATTTGAAGATCACTTAAGGGTCGTCACCCAATTTCGATCTTGGTACTCACTTTGTGGCCTATCGCACCTAGGTGACCTTCGCTACACATGCCTCCCATGTGGATCAAGGCTTCCGGCTTGTAGGGTGAGGCGCAGACGGGTGTGCTGGCCAACCACCACGCACCCAAAACGCAAGCTCCTGGCTACCAGCGCCTCGCGTACGAGTATCGGGATTGAGCTGGCGGCGAATATCAGCGGAATCTCTAGGGAGCGACTATGCGTTGGCGTCGAGGCCCTTCACAGCGCGCCTTCGTGAAGGAATGCGAGAGACTGCTCGTGGGTCTCCCTATTCCCACCCCTTTCAGTGTTGAGGCCCTGGTGCGGAATATGGAAGTCTTGCTGGGCCGCCAGATTCGGCTTGTGCCACTGGACGACCCCGACGGAGGTCTCGGCGCAGCGTGCGGCCTTCGGGTAAAAGCGCCGGACTTCACGATTATTCTCTACCGCCGTCGTTCGAGTCGAAATCAAACCGAGCACATCATTCTCCATGAGCTTGTGCACGAATGGCTGGACCATGGGACTTGCTTGACGGCCGCCGAGATCGAGCGATACGTCCCTGAACGAATCCGCCAAGAAGTCCTCCGGCGTTTTCCGTCGACTTTGGTCCAAGGCCGAGTAGATTTTGATAGCCCCGAGGAAAAGCAAGCCGAGCTGTCGGCCTCGCTGATAAAGCGACTGGCGCGTCGCCAGTCGTTCACGGGAGATGACATGGTAAGCCTTCTAGAGAATTCCCTTGCTCACCCTGTGGCTCCTCCACGGCGTCGAGTGTAGCCGCGAGGGCTCGGCGAGCCCCTAGGTGAAATTCCGGCCTAGCGGCTCCCGATGCTCCTCGCATTCCCCCGGCAGTCCAGTCTGCACTCAACCGACCTTGCGGGTCGACAAAATGCAGCCCGCGTAGAGATCCACTGGTTCCGTGTTCGAATACTTTCAATACCTGACTGCGGCAGTCATGACCGTTATCGCCATCTGGCGATTTCCTGCGGTTCGGTATGGCGACTCTCACCGCCGGGCCCTCTGGGGCGGCTATGCGGGGTTTGCCGTAGCTCTATGCCTCTACACGCCAGCGGCAATGGATGCGTTCGACCGTATTCCTGTGGTGGACCTGAGCGCCCTGCTCAGGCACTTTGCCAGTACTGCAGCGATCATGGCCGCCCTGACCTACGTCGCCACCAGCTACGGAAAGAGCACGGCGGCGGTCGTGCCTCGGCACGTCGCGGTCTCACGCTGGATTGCCCGCGCATCATATAAGGCGGGGGCGGTAGGCGTAATTCTTCTTACGATCCTGTTCTTTACCGTGGTGGATCGCGAGAGGCCCAGCCAAAATTTCCTCATCGACCATGCGGGAGAATGGGGAGTCGCGGTCTACATGACCGTCTTCTACTTCTTCCCGCTCATCACGACCGCGGTTTGTGGCTACCAATGGACGAGGGCGGCGCGACAGGCCGAGAGCACAAGCATGCGCATCGGACTGGGTTTGATGGGAATTTCGATGTGGATGGGGCTGCTTCATACAGTCGCCCGCATCACCATCCTTTGGGTCGCTGTGGCCTTCCCTCTAAGTCCCTCCACGGTGCAGTTTCTTGTGGACGCCACATCGATCTGGATGGACGTTCTCTTCCTGATCGTCGCCGCAGGGGCGAGTATTCCCACCACCCGTGCCGCAGTAGCCCGGTGGAAGACATGGCAAACCCTCTACAGGACTTATCCGCTCTGGTTTGACCTGGTACAGGCTTTCCCTGGGACAAGCCTGTACCCACCTGGGCGGCGCATTGCGGAACTCATGCATATAAGAGTCCCCATAGACGTCCGCCTGGACCGATGGACTCAAGATATTGCGGACGCTTGCGAGAAGCTGCGGCATTACGCTCCACAGAATCTGATGTTCGCCGCAGAGGACATTACCGCCTCGCACTCTGATCCTGAGCCGGCCGCAGAAGCGCAATGGATTAAGGCGGCACTCCTGGCGGCTGACACCACACCAGTCCTTCCGCATGCCGCTGCACCCCTGAGAGATAAACCGTTCGTCGATACCGACAGCGAAGCGGCGTGGCTAGTGCGAGTTAGCACCGCTTACTCGAACATCACGACGGATCAAGCGCAGAGGCTTCTCCTGCACTCCACAAGAGTGGAATCCGAAGTGGATCGATAGCTGCGCTCGGGGGCTATCGGCATATTGATCTTGAGCGAGTGCCTTGTGAGTGAGATTCGGCACCCTCGACTGCGCGAACCGGGCTGGTACCGTGGGTCGAGCGGACTGATAGGCCCTGCTCCGCCCAGTAAATGATGAATGGACTTCGGCCTCGTGACGCACCGTGCTGTCGTCACCGTATGCAGGCGAGTCCGTGACGCTGTCCGGTCTGGATGGGCGTCCGAAATCTCAGCAATGGAGTTCCCGAATGTCCAACCGCACCGGCCTCATCCTCGATTTCGGAGGCGTGCTCACCACCCCCCTGCTGCCTGCTGTGCTCGCTTTCGAGCAGCGCGAGGGCCTTCCGCAGGGAGCCTGCCTCACGGCCCTGTACAAGGACGACGAAGGCGTCCGGATCACGAGCGATCTTGAGCGCGGAGCGGTTTCCCAGTCTGAGTGGAACGACTTCGCCGGCAAGATGCTGGGCGTGTCCCCCGACAACCTGATGGGTCGCATCTTCGGTGACCTCCGCCCTGAGCCGCTGCTGATCAACGCGGCTGCGGCGGCGAGGCGGGCCGGGATCAAGGTGGGCATCCTGTCGAACAGTGTTGGACTGGCCCCGTGGGACCTGTATCAGGGCTACGAGCTGGAGACGCTGTATGACGTCGTGGTGATCTCCGAGCAGCACCTGATGCGCAAGCCTGACCCGAGCCTCTTCGAGGTCACGCTCAAGCTCATGGATCTGCCCGCTGAGCAGTGCATCTTCGTCGATGACACCGAAGCGTACGTTCAGGCAGCGGAGCAGCTCGGCCTCGCCGGGGTGCACAACAAGGACCCCAAGCAGACGGTCGCCGCTCTCTCCGAGCTGCTTGGCGTGGATCTCGCCGCGTCGTAGCCCGGTATCGGCCGAGCGCAAACCGGTCCTCTGCGAAGAGGACCGCGAAGGGACTACGGCGTCGCCCCATCATGGGGCGACGCCGTAGTCCCTTCGCTATGTCGGCTCCTACTTAGCTGTGGCGTAGCTTGAGCGGACCTGCCACGCTCGGACGGCGGGCCGCAGCAGACGTGCAGCCTGCCGAGCAGAGAACGTCCGGGTTGCGCGAGCTCGCGGGTGCAGTCAATCCCCGTCCGGCACCTCTGGCAGCTTGTGCTTCAGCTCTCCGACGAGGTCGTTGATGTTGGCAATCATCTCGGCCGACAGGCCCCCACCGTTGCCGCGGGCAGCCAGGCCAAGGATCTGTCCTCGGTGAATCGAGCCGAGGAAGCGGATCGCTTCCAGGAGTTCGCGGGCCGCAGGGTTGACCTCGGCATCGTCCTGGAAGAGGGCGGCGTCGACCTGAAGCGCATCGGCTAGGCCGGCGCGTACTACGTCGGAAGCCTCGGTTGCTGCACCCGTGCGAAGGGCGACGATGTCGTCCGTGGTGACGGCTGTCCCGCCTGCGTGGGCATTGACGGCCCGCGCGATTTCCTCGTCAGAGGGTGCCTCTTGGCTCACGTACCCGTGCTCCAGGAGATAGTTGATCTTTTCTCCGATAGTGCGGGGCGCGGATACCTGGTCGTCACGCGAGGTCCTGGGGCGGTGTCCGAACGAGCAGTCCTGAGCGGCCAGCAACTCTGCTTCGGTCACCTCGTACGCCGCTGCGAGCGGCTGCACGTAAGCGTCGGCGAGTCTGCGCCGACCGGATTCGGCGTTGCTGACTGGTGTGCGGCTCGTGCCGATGATCGCAGCAGCTTGCGCCACGCTGAGGCCGGCGTCGCACCGCAGGAGCTGCAGGTCCGGCGGACCGTCGTGGGGGAAGAGAACATCCAGCGGCTGCCCGAGCGCCGCTGCAATCGCGGGGAGCTTCTCGCCTTTGGGGAAATCCTGACCGCTCTCCCACCGCGCGACAGCGGGGCCGGTGACGCCTACCTCGGCCCCCAACTCCTTCTGGCCAAGGTCCTTGCCCCGCCGGACAGCGCGCACGCGACTGCCGTCGAACTGACGTGGGGGCACATGAACTCCTGCGGCGTGGCGGTCGGGCTGGTTGGGGCGGTGTCTGGGACAACTGTAATCCAGGCTTGATACATCCGCACAATTAACGTACGTTCCTGTATCGCACCTGTTGATCGACCCCGACCTCAAGTGTGCCAGCCCCTGGGAGAGCCCTATGCATGTTGCGTTGTCGCGGTCACTCGCGCAACGCCCCGACGCATTCGGTACCCAGTCGTTGCCGACCGAATGCGGGGGGCGCCTGCCCAAATACCGGCCGTCGCCAGCCCTGTGCGATGGGTTAAAAACAGGGATGGACTTGTCCGCGGGTGTCTACGTATGTTCGTCGTCCCCCGCCGGGCAGCGACCCGGGGAGGGGCGGAACGAGCAGGTGGAAGGCAAGGAGGAGGAGGTGGTGCGAATGCGAGCGCACGGTCCGTGACGTAGCGCAACAGAGAAAACCGGCGCCCGGGAGCTACTAACTCCCAAGCGCCGGGCCGGCACCCCGAGGGGCGCCATTCACATCTCGCGGGCGGCGGGGCTTTTGCATGAGAACCGCCGCACCGCGCTCCTACGAACAACGGAGTATCGCATGCTCGCCATGCCGAGCGGAACCCCGGCCTGCCCGGACGCCGACCGCCACCGCCGCCTTGCCGCCCAGCTCGCCGACATGATTCCGGGCGCGGCCACTATCCGGGTCAGCCTCAACGACCCGAAGGAGGCGTGGCCCCACCCGCACGCCATCGTCAAGGACGCGGCCGGGGAAACCCTGGAGCTGGGGCGGACGACCGCCAGGGTCGCAGCCCGCTGGATCCTGCGGGTCTGGCCGGAGGCGGACTGGACACGGCCGCACACCTTCGACCTCGCCTTCGCGACCCTCACCCGCAGCGACCTGATCGCCGCCGGTCGGGGCCGCTGACATGGCGCGGATACGAACCATCAAGCCGGAGGCGTTCGTCTCCGAGTCGCTCGCCGAAGTGAGCGTCGAGGCAGAGCGCACCTTCTTCGGCCTGCTCACCCAGGCCGACGACCACGGCCGCCACCGCGACAACGCCGCGATCATCGCCGGGCTGCTCTGGCCCCTGCGCGCCGAGCACACCTCGGTCCACGTCGAAGACGACCTCCACCAGCTCGCGACCGCTGGCCTGATCTGCCGGTACACCGGCTGTGACGGCCGCCGCTACCTCCACATCGTGACCTGGTCCGCGCACCAGAAGATCGACAAGCCGAGCCAGTCCCGACTGCCCACCTGCCCGCAGCACCACGGTGCCGACCGGTGCGCGCCCTGCAAGGGGACCTGCACCAAGCGGGCCGAGGAGTCGCCCACCCCTACGCGAGGGCTCGCCGAGGCTTCGCCGTACGCTCCCCGAGCCCTCGATCTGCCCGCGCAGCCCCTCGTGACACCTCACACCAACGCCGACCGGGCTCCCACCATCCAGCAGGACGCCTTCGACGACATGGTCGGCACTCCTAGCCCCCCTGACTCCAAAAGCGCAGGTCAGGCGGCATTCTCCGAGGCTTCCCCGAACCTTCCCCGAAACCTCGGAGAGGGCTCGGCGCCTGGATCTAGGATCTTGGATCCTGGATCTTCTATCCCTACGGGGCGCACAGCGCCCGCAGCCACCGTCTCAGCCAACCAGCTCGTCGGCGAGTACATCGCTGCCTGCGACGAGCGTCCGCCCAGCGACGTGATCGGGCACCTCGGGCGGATCGCCAAGAAGCTCCTGGGCGAGGGCATCGCCCCGGAGCACATCCGGGCCGGACTGCAGAACTTCGCAGCCAACCCCAAGCACCCGAGCGTCCTGACCAGCATGGTCAACGAGGCCATGAACGCACGCTCGGGCGGTTTGGCGCGGCCGGGAATCCGGCCTAACGTGCCCGCTCACCAGGCGTGGACCAACCCGGCCAACGCTGCCGCCGCCTACGCCGAGGAGCTGTGATGCGCACCCGTACCCGCGAACCGCAGACCATCGGCAGCGAGGGCACCCTGGACCGGATGGCCCGGATCCTGGCCGCGCGCAACATCGACCCGGCCGCCGTCGCCGCAGTGGTCGACGAGCCCGAGCCGTTCTCTCCGCTGGATGCCCTGCTGGCGGGGATGCCGCCGCGCTACCAGGCCGCTGTCGCCGACCACCCCCAGGTCCTGGCCTGGGCCCGAGACGTCGCCGAGGCAGCCATCGCCCCCAGCGTGGGAGCCCGGCGACAGGTCACCACCGGCCCCAGCTTGCTGATGGCCGGAGTCGTCGGCGCGGGCAAGACACACCAGGCGTACGGGGCGGTCAGGCGACTGGTACAGAGCGGAGTCGGCGTGCGCTGGCGCGCGACCACCGCCGCCGACCTGTACGCCGACCTGCGGCCCCGGCCCGGGGTGGACAGCGAGCGGGAGCTGGCGGCCGTCAGCCGCTGCCCGCTCCTGATCATCGACGACCTCGGCGCGGCCAAGGCCAGCGAGTGGGTCGAGGAAGTGACATACCGGCTGATCAACCGCCGGTACAACTACGAACTCCCGACCCTGATCACCACCAACCTGGCGATCAAAGACCTCCGGGCCTACGTCGGTGACCGCATCGCCTCCCGCCTTGCGCAGATGACCACTCGGGTCGAGTTCGAGCCGGTCGACCGCAGACGCCACCGCGCCGCAGCCTGATCCGCCGCAGGCCGCCCCGCCGGGCCGCGCCCTCCGCGCGCCGCCCCATGCACCTCCCGACCCAGCGCACCTCTCCGCCGACGCCCCTGCGCGTGGAGAGCGATCGGAGCAACCCGCATGACCACCACGACGATCAGCCCTGCCCGCCACCGTTCGCTCGGCGACCAGACCTGGCAGGACCAGGCCGTCTGCCAGAGCACCGAATACAACCCGGTGGACCCCGAAATCTTCTTCCCGGAGCCCGACGAGACCGACAAGATCACCGCCGCGAAGTCGTTGTGCGGCCAGTGCCCGGTCCGCCGCACCTGCCTGGACGCGGCCCTGGAGAGCGGCGACACCGACGGCATCCGGGGCGGACTGACCGAAGAGGAGCGCGGGCCACTGCACGAAAAGCTCGCCAACCGCCTCGACTACAGCCGCGTCAACGCCACCGTCGCCGGACGGGATGTCCACCTCACCAAGGCGGAGCGCCGCGCGGTCGTCCACGCCGCCTACCGCCACGGGGTGACCGAGCAGCGCCTGGCCTGGCTCCTGAAGATCACCGAGGAGCACGCTCAGAAGCTCTACCGCGAGACCCGCCGCGCCCTGCGCAACCGAGACCTGGAGCAGACCACGAAGACCACCCCGCCCCCCGAGACCGACGGCGAGCGCTTGGGCCGCGACGACTTCGGGACGGCGGCGTGAGCACCGCGAGCGCGCCGAAGACGGCGCACATCACCGGCTGGGACCGCGCGGTGGTCATCGCCCTGGGCGGCGCGGGGTGCGCCCTGTCGTACGACGCCCTCCAGCAGATGGCCGTCGCCATCCACGTCCGCGGTTTCCTGACCTACCTCTTCCCCCTGGTGATCGACGGCTTCATCGCCTACGGCATCCGGGCACTCCTGGTCCTCCGCGACGCGCCCCTGCGCGCCCGGCTCTACGTCTGGGCCCTCTTCGGTACGGCCACCGCCGCCAGCATCTGGGCCAACGCCCTCCACGCGGTCCGGCTCAACGACGAAGGGGTCGCCGGCACCGGCCTCCGGCTCGGGGACACGGTGGTCGCCGTACTGTCCACCATCGCCCCCCTCGCGCTGGCCGGAGCGGTCCACCTCTACATCCTGATCGCCCGGGGCCCGGTCAAGGAGGGTGACCGGGAGGACCTCGGTCAGGCCGGTCACCTCGGTGAGGCTGACCGGCCCGAGGGCATCGCGGTCACCCGGGCTGACCGGGTCGGTCAGCAGCAGCCGCAGCCCGGTCAGGTCAGCGCCGGGCAGCCGGTCACTGCCCTGACTGACCGGCCCCGATCGTCCCTGAACAAGCAGGCCCCGAGTCCTCGGTCACTGACCGGGGACAGTGCCCCGACGGACAGCAGCCCGGTCACCGGTGACCGTGAGCAGCCGCAGAAGGCCCTTGACCTGCCCGGACAGCCGGACACCGCGCCTCCGGTCACTGACCGCGCGGTCGGCACCGAGCCGGTCACCGGCAATCAGGACAGCCACGCGCCGGACACCGACCGCCCGGTCACCTCGCCGGTCACTGACCGGGACACCCGGACAGCCACTGACCGACGGAGTGACCCGGACACCGAGGAGCTGCTGAAAATCGCCCGGTCAGCGGTCAGGGCCGAGGACAAGCTGACCCGCAAGGTGGTCGCCCAGGCGATCCGAGGCCAGCAGATCCCGCTGTCCAGCGACACCCTGACCGCCCTGATGGCCCAGCTCCGCGCCCAGCACGGACAGCCGGTCACCTCCGGCCGGAACTGACAGGACAGCACGAGGCGGGTGACCGAGCCGGACACCACGGCCGGTCACCCGCCCTCGGACCCGTGCCCCACATCCTTCCGAAGCGAAGCGGAGAGCAACCCATGCGCACCCACCCGGCCACACCCGCCGAGGTCAACTCCTGGCTGACCGTCCTGCACCAGCGCGGCCACCTGCACCGCGCCCAATCCGGCCCCGACAACACCTGGATCGTGCAACGGGCCCGGGAAAGTCGCCCCTGGACCCTCCACCACCCGGTCCTGGCCATGGACTGGATCGAGGAACTCGTCCGCGAACTGCGGCAGGAAAACCCGGAGACACGTCGGTGACCGCCAACGATCCGGTGGTTACCACCGCCGGACAGCAGCGTGACCCCACGACGGCTCCTGGCGGAGCAAGTTGTCGCGTACGACGGTCCTACGGCCCGTCGTACGCACTTGCCCCCGCCCAGGGGGGCGGGGGACGTCCGGTTGGTTCCCGAGCGAGGGCGCTCGGGAACCAACCGGACGTCCGGCACCAGGGGGTGCCGGACGCGGGGGGAGAAGCAGATCGCCACAGCGACCGAGAGCAGCCGAGCCCGAGCGCGTCCCCCTTCCCCGACCGCAAGCCGCGTCGCCGCAGCCGCAACCCGACCGAGCGCACCCGCAAGACGACCACCCGCCTCTCCGACACAGAGAAAGCCGAGATCGTCGCCGCCGCCGCGCAGCGCAGCGTCACCGTCGCGCGCTTCCTCGCCGCCGCCGGCCTCGCCGCCGCCCGCGGTTCCACCACCCTGCACACCAACGAACAGCTCGACGACGCCATCGACGAGCTGGCCGCCCTGCGCACCGCCCTCTCCCGGGTCGGCAACAACATCAACCAGATCGCCTACGTCCACAACGCCGGGGGGCAGCCCAGGCCCGGCGAACTCGAACACGCCCTCACAACCCTGACCCGACTCCTGGCCCGTATTGACGACGTGGCCGACACCCTGGTGAAGAAGCGACTCTGATGGTCCCCAAGATCCGACGCGGCTCACGAACCCACGGCCTGCTCGTCTACCTGTACGGCCCCGGCAAACGCGACGAACACACCGACGCGCACCTCGTCGGGAGCTGGGACGGCTTCGCCCCCGACCCCGGACGAGACACCAGCCCCGACCCCGACCCCAAGGTCACCCTCGCCCGTCTGTCCGCAGCGCTGGACCTGCGGGTCAAGCAGGCCGGCACCACGGCACCTGCCCAGCACGTCTGGCACTGCTCGGTCCGCACCGACCCCGGCGACCGACGCCTGACCGACGCCGAATGGAACACCGTCGCCCGCCGCCTGGTCCACGCCGTCAACCTCGCCCCTGAAGGCGATCCGGACGGCTGCCGTTGGGTCGCCGTACGGCACGCCGACGACCACATCCACATCGTGGCCACCATGGTCCGAGGCGACCTGCGCCGTCCGAGGATGAACTACGACTTCAAGAAGGCCCAGGCCGAATGCCGCCGCATCGAGAAGGAAATGGGGTTCCGCCAGCTCAGGCCCGGCGACGGCACCGGAGCGAAGTCCCCCACCAGCGCGGAGCGTTTCAAGGCCGAGCGCACCGGTCGGTCCGAGGCCCCTCGCGAGACTCTCCGCGAAGCCGTGCGCCAAGCCCTCGCCGGGGCGGCCACCGAAGAGGAGTTCTTCACCAGGCTCCGGGAGGCGGGCCTCCGCGTGAAGGTCCGAAACGCCCCGTCCGGCGACGCCATCGGCTACAACGTCGCGCTTCCCGGTGACCGTAACCGCGACGGCGCACCGATCTGGTACCCCGGCTCCAAGCTGGCCCCCGACCTCTCACTCCCCAAGATCCGCCGCCGACTGGCCGACGGCACCGCTGACCAGACGACGCACCCGGCGGCGACCAGCGGCCGAACGGACTGGTCCCCGCCCGCCCGGGAACGACGCAACGCCACCGGCATCGCCGAGCGCGCCGCCATCCTGCTCGACAGCGACGACGACGAAGCCGCAGCTCAACTGGTAGGCGTCGGCGAACTCCTGGACGCGGTGACACAGACCTCCCCGGCCGCTACCCGCGCCGAGCTGGGCGCCGCCGCCCGATCCTTCGAGCGTGCCACCCGCAGCCACGTCCGAGCGGAGCATGCCGACACGCGGGCGATCCGCTCGGCGGCCCGGGGCATCATCCAGGCCGGCAGCGCCCTCGGACGTGGCGAGGACGGTGGCACCACCGCCATGCTCCTCTCCACCCTGGTCCTGGTCACGATCGCCGCCGCCCGCTGGCACTCCGCCCGGGGACACGCCCAGCAGGCTCGCGCTTCCCGACAGACCGCCGAGCATCTGCGCGCCGCCTACCGACAGGCCGCTGCCACTCCCATGCAGGCCCTACACGACCAAGGTCGCGCTCTACCGGAAGCCGAACGTCGCGCCCACCAAGCCACCATCCGCGCAGCACTGCCCGACGGGGTGATGCGAGCAGACAGCTCGTCCACGGTCGATGCCCTGACCGCCACACTTGCCCAGGCCGAGCACGCAGGCCACGACCCCAAGGTCCTCCTCCAGCAGGCCATCGACATGCGCGAACTCGACACGGCTGACGACGTGAACGACGTGCTTGTCTGGCGACTGCGCCGCCTTGCCCAGCTTCCCGCTCACCCGGGTGAAGCGACGCGCCGCCCGCAGGCCGGCACCAGCCAGACAAGGGCCCCGGCCAGTCGCACCAACAACCGGACGGCACCCACGGCAGCAGCTCGCCCCACCACCTCCGACCCAGGCAACCGCCCACCGCGCCGCTGACGAGGGTCCGGCGGGCCGGGTGACCCGCCGGCCTTCGAGAAACCCCTGGACAAGCAGCTCCACCGGCTGTTACGGATGGAAACAGAAGCACCTCGACCGGGAGATGACGCTCGTGCTCAGAACCACCGACCGCCCCGCAGAGCCGACACCCGTGCTGCCCGTCCTCCCCGCCGGCACCGATCCCCTGCTGCAACTCGAGTACGAGACGCAGCCGCCCAGCGGCCCCGGCGCGACGCGCTGCCTCAGCCACCCGAGTGCCCTGGCCCTTCGTGGCATCCCGGTGATGTGCACGGCCTGCCGCGCCCGCCGCGACTGGCTACTCATCAACCACGGACGGAACGTCTGGGTTTGCTGCCGCTGCAGCAACCAGTGGCTCGAACCGGAGATCAGCCGAGCCGACTTCGACGCACTGATCGCCATCCCGGACGGAACGACTTACTCCAGCGTCGAGCAGGGCCTGGCCGCGCTCGGCTTCGACGGGGCCTTCGCCGGCACCTACCTGGACTAGTCGAGCGGCGGCGTGCCGAACGCCGAGGAGCGCCACCGATACGTCGGTGGCGCTCCTCGGCGTTGCGCGATGGTCAACCGCGGTTCCCGTTCTTCGGCAGTCCTCCTCGGAAGTCGCAGCCGGGGCACTCGTCCTCGCCCTGGATGTGACCCTCATACCAGCCGTGGACGGCGGCGTGGAGGATCGCGTCCTCCACGGAGGCTTCGCCGTTGCGGACTGATGCGAGAGCGTTGCCGACGACCACCCGGAGCGCAGCATTGTCAGGCGAAGGGAACGGTGGGGCGGGCATAGGTGAGTCGGTCATGCCTTGAGACTAGGGGCGAACCTATCCGTCATTCAGCGGAATCGGCGGGCGGGGGCAGCTCGCCGGAACGGGCCAGACGGTGAATGCTGAGCTGGACTGCGGCGCGGTTAAGCCCAAGTTCGTTCGCCAGGGCGTCGACGGTGAGCTGGGGCCGAACTCGTAGCCGGTGGAGGACGGTGCGGTCGTTCGCGGCGTCCTGAGACCGGCGGAGCAGGTAGACGCCGGAGGCACCGGCCGCCACGGCGAACAAGGCGATGCTGCAGACGCCGTAGTTGTGCTGAACAGCGGCGGCGATTGCGGCGACCGCTCCAGCGGAAGCGACCAAGGCGGACGCGACAACGAGTCTGTTCACGATGCTCCTCCGGCGGACGCCGGGGGGCGTCGATTAATTGATGGAGCGTGTCACGTCAGCCTGTCATTGATGTTGCGTGCATGACATAGGCGGCAAGTTCGCTGGGGTCGACGAGTCGGATGGGCAGTGGTTCTGCGTGGTGGCCGTGTTGCTGGAGCAGGGGCCGGATCTGCTTGATCAGGGTGCGCATCTGGTTCTCGCCGATGCGGAAGAGGTGGGCGGTCAGTGAGCAGGGCAGCCCGCGCTGATCGAGGACGGCGGCCCAGATCATGCTTTCCACGGCGAGTTTGCGGTGGCGGGGGCGCTGGCCGGTGGGCACTTGATCGATCAACGTGCGTACTTCTGTGGTGAGTTGATCGAGTGCGTGTCGGGTCATCCCGGTCAGTACGGGGTGGGTTGCCATGGTGGTGTCGAAGGTGTGGGCGTGACGGGGGTGGGCCCGGCGTGTGGGTGGCTGGAGGGGCACGGCGGGGACGCCGGCCTGGGGCGGGATCGTGTAGTTCCACTCGCCGTGGAAGCTGTCGGGGGTGATGGTGAGCGCGGCGGCGTGCTGGGCGTCGATCTCGATACCGATGGGGTAGGTGCCCTCGTCCAGGCGGGCATTCACGCTCAGCCCGGTGCTCGTGGTGGTGGCCGCGATGAGGTTCAGGGCAACTTCGTAGCTGGTCAGAGGGCGTGCCCGCCAGTTCATCGAGATGAACGAGAACAGACGATGCTCCACTTTGTTCCATTTCGACGTGCCGGGAGGCAGGTGACACACACTGATCTGAAGGCCGGTCTCGGTGGCCAGAGCGGCGAGGTTCGCTTTCCATGCCCTGGCCCGGGAACTGTTGGAGCCGCCACCGTCGGCAGTGATCAACAGGCGGCGCGCGTTCGGGTAGGCCGCGCGACCCTCCTCCTTCCACCAGCGGCGCAGGGCGGCCACCGCGAACGCGGCGGTGTCATGGTCGGTGCCCACCACGACGTAGCCGGTGTTGCGTCCGACGTCGTAGATGCCGTACGGGATCGCGGTGCCGACCGCCTGGGAGGGGAAGTCGTGATCGAGGACCTTCACCGGCCTGCCGGGCGGTGCCCATTCCCGCCCTCCTTGCGCGAACAGCCCGATCTGTTCCTTCTTCTTCGTGTCCACGCTGATCACGGGGTCGCCGGCGTCGAGGAACTGGCGCACCTTGTCGTTGAGGTGGTGGAACTGGGCGTCGCGGTCGCGGTGGCCGCTGCCTGCCAGGACCTTTGCGTTGCTCCGCAGGCTGAAGCCCGCCTCCTTCAACAATGCGGCGATCACGTCCCGACCCACCGTGCGGCCCTGAGCGGCGAGCTCGGTGGCCAGATGCCGCAGCGACTTCGTGGTCCAGGTCAACGGCCCTATCGGGTCACCTTGCGTGCTGTCCTCAACCAACGCCAGCAGTGCAGGCCGGAGCCCCGGGTCCTTCGCCACCAGCGCGGGACGCCCCGCACCTCGTCGACGTACCCGGCCATCGGGCTCGGCATCGTCCTCCAACTCGACCAGGCCCCGACTGACGCACCCCGTGGAAACCCCCGCGGCCCTGGCCACCACCGCGATCCCGCCATGTCCGAGCTGCCTCGCTTCCGCCGCGTACAGCAGACGACACTGCCGCTCGTTGAGATGCGGGGTCACCGCCTCGAACTTCGCACGCAACGGACTGATCAACTCATCGAAACGGCCCATACCACATCAACGAGCCCAAGCCCTGGAAGCAACCCGTAAATTCGCGACGCCTCCCCGGAGGAGCATCAGAGGCCGAATCGCCATGGAGATCGCTGCGAAACCCCCGGCCGACCGGCGTCCAGCTCCGCAACGTGGCGGGCCGCCAGCGGGGGCCGGTCCGGCACGGTGGTGTCGTCGGGAGCGGGCAGGCTTCCTCGGCTCTTGCGATTACGGGTAGCCCCGACGCTGATGCCCAGGTGAGCGGCGACCTCGGGGTACCCCCAGAGTTCCTGGTCGTCGGCCATCGTGTCCTCCTCGTTCGTCGGTGATGAGCGTACGCAACACGCGGCTGGGCGTACGGCAAGGCCGCCCCTGCCTGATTGGCACGGGGCGGCCTTCTGCGGTTCGGTCAGACCTGGGCGAGGCGGTTCGAGAGGTCGAGGGCGGCGGTCGCGACCGCGAGGGCGGCGCAGAGGCCAAGCACCTCGTGCAGGGTCGGGCGGACCAGGCGCGGCCAGTCGTCCGGGGCAGCGGGCCACGAGGCGAGATGCACCTCGGTGGGCCCAGGTGGGCCGTGACGTCCCAGCCTGCGAGGGGGGCGGGCTCCCAGTGAAGGCGGATGCGGCCAAGCGGGAGTCTCGGGGCTTCGAGGTCGAGCCAGGTGACGTCGAGCGGCCCGTCGGGCAGTGCGGAGACGCGCTGGACCAGCGCGCCGCGCGTGGTGCTCGGCATCGGACGTATGGCGAGGCCATGTAGAGGAAGGACGTGCGAAGGGCGGGATTGCGACGAGATCGGAGCCTCCAGGTCTTCTCGGTGGAACAGGTCAGGCCCAGGCAAGGGCGTCGCTGACCGCCGTCGGGAGGTAGCCCTCCTGGCCGTCGTCGGCGATGAACGCCCTGCCGTCCCGAACGATGACCTCTGCCCCGAGATAGTGGGTGAAGGGGAAGTCCGGGTTGATGGCAAGACGGATCGGCAGGCTGGGGTCAAGGTCCTGGAGTTGGCGGAGCAGGTGGCCGACGGTCAGGTAATGGGGCACGGGATCCTCCGAGAGCGGTGCGGACTGGTAGTGCGGGGTTGGTGCGTGAGGGTCAGGGCACGTCGAGACGCAGCAGGTCGCGAACGACCTTCGGCCCCTGGGAGTGGCTGGCGAGGTGCCGCTTCCGGCTCTCGTTGACGTAGCCCTTGCCGGACTGCTTCATGTCCCAGCCGCCGCAGGAGCAGATGGCTTGCGTGTACGCGCGGCCAGGACAGTCGGGGTGGAGCGGCTTGCCGGAGCTGGTGTGCTTGTGGTCCGCCGGGCAGAGAGTGCCGTCGGCGTGGTGGTTGGTGAGCGGGGCGCGGTGTGCCACGGGGCTTCTCCGAGTCGGGGTCGGTAGCGGTCAGCGGGTGGGGCTGGCGATGAGCGCGGCGAGGAATCCGGCAACGGCCTCGGAGGGGGTGTAGAGGCCGAACTCCTGTATCCACGGGCCGCCTTCGGTGGGCTGCACTCGGACCTGCCAGACGATGTCGCGCTGCCAGGCGGCGGGGTCCTCGGGGAGCCAGCCGACGTAGACCCGGCCGTCCGGGCTCGTCGCGTGGACGTTGGCTTCCGGGGTGTCCACGATCGCCCAGCCGAGGGCGTCGAGGAGGTCGAGCACCGGGCCTGCGCAGTGGTCGGAGGAGAGCCACGGACGGTCTTCCACGGCCGGGCGGACGACGGCGGGAAGGAGAGCGGGGGAGGTGTTCATGGTTGGACGATCCCTTCGTTGACCTGCGGTTTTTCCCAACACCCGTACGTTGACATGCAGTGTCCCGAAGTACGTAGTCCTTTCCCGGAGAGCGGTGTCTGCCGTGGGCGAACTGGCGGCCGTGGGCGGGCGACGCTGGCGCTGGGAATGGATCGGTGAACGCGGTTGTCGTAACTGGGTTACGGCGTCGGACCGCACAAGATCGAAGGGGGAGCAGGGATGTCGGAGCCGAGCAGACACTGGGACGGGGCCGGGCTGGAACGCAAGATCCGCGCTGCCGGGCGGCCGTGGACGGTGGGCGACATCGCGATGGTCGCTGACGGCCAGTGGGCTGTCGGTGTCCAGCCCGACGGACGGCGAGACGAGGACGCCACGGCGGAGGGTCGGATCGCGGATGGACGCCGCGTCGCGTTGACGTTGGACGAACTGGCCCGCGCGGTGGGCTCCCGAATCTGGGAAGCCCACCGCGACGAGGACCACAGCTGACGATCAGCGGTGCGGCCCCAGCGCGGCCACCGACGGGCCGGAAGCAGCCGAAGGGGCTGGCTGATCGGGTGACTGGGCCAGGGCGCGTGGAGCGTGCCCCGAGCGGGCGACAGCGGCCTGGGCCAGCCGAGCTGCCGGGGCCCGGCCCGCGGTGGCGGCGGATTCACGCGCTTCGATCACGTGGCTGATGGCCTGAAGGGAAGTCCGGCTCTCGGCTTGAGCGACGCGAAGGTCCGCTGCTGAGCCGGTAATCCGTTCCAGGTCGTAGAAGGCCGGCACACGGCCGGGCCGAGAAAGGGCGTGCTGACGGTCCTGGTGCACAGCCACGGCGTTGTCGGTGACGACCAAGGACGAGCGGATGTGCATGACCGAGCGCAAGAGGGGGTCTTCGCTGGGGCTCGCGCCCGCGTGCGCAGCGGGAAAGTGCTGCTTGACTGCACGCGGGCGCCGTGGCGATGCGGAGACGTATCTGGCTCTCAGCGCCACCCGGATCACCGGCCCCCCGAGAGGGCGTCGACTGGGCGGTGACGACTGCGGGCACCCGCGGTTGCGGCTGCGGCGCGTGGCTGAACAGGGCGCTCGGCGCGGCGGCGCTCCGGCGCAGGGCCGCCGCAGTGCGGATGTTGTCCGACGCCAGCGGCACGCCGGTGTGGGTCCGGGTGGCCGCCGCGACAAGGGGCGGCGGTTCCGAGCGATGCCGCGTGGCGACGGGGTCACTCCAGTGCTCGACGGCTGTGTATACGGGGCCGAGCGCCCGCCCGGCGTCGGTCAGGACGTACGGGTCGCCGTGGCGGGGCCCGGTACGGGCGACCAAGCCGTCTACCTGAAGCCGGTTGAGTCGTTGCCGGGTCCAGCCGTTGTCCAAGCCGGCCTCCTCGGCGATGTGGACGAACCGCATGGGGCCGCCCGTGTCGAGGGCCTGGATCACGGCGGTCGAATCCCGCAGGTGCAGACGCCGCACGGCGTCCTCGACGCGTTCGGCACCGGCTACCCGGCCGCCTAGCGAGAGGTGGGCCTGGGACCAGTCGGCAAGAGCGTCGTGCACCCGAGACAGGGATTCGCCGAAGGCGCTGAGCTGATACGGAGCCCCGTGGCGGTCGCCGACTCGGGTGACCAGTCCATCGGCGTGCATCTGGGCCAGCCGCTTGCCGACGAGCTGCTCGCTGACGAAGGGAAGCCTGGCGGCGACATCACGCACACGCATGGGGCTGCTCTGCTGCGCCAGGGTCTGCGCCGACCAGGTGGTCCACTTCGGTGCTATCAGGGAAAACGCGTCCTCGACACGCCGTGCATCGACCGAGCCGATCGAGGTAGCGGAGGACGGAGAGGTGGCGGGCATGGGACGAACTCCATTAAGACAAAGGGGGGTTGCGGCCTCTTGACGCGACCGAGCGCTCAGCGGGAGGTGCTCTCGGTTCGGAGCCTCTGGAGCACAACGCCGAGGCGGCGGTTGCTGACGGGGACGCCGCGCTCACGCAGGCCCCGCCGCAGTGCCTCGCGGTTGAGGCGGTGCAGGCCGGCAGCGACCTCGCGGGCGATGTCCAGCAGATCCTGATCGTCCGGAGCAGGGGCGACTCGATGAGCTGACGGCCGCCGAGCGGAAGCGCGGTCCAGGAGGAGGCGAACATCCAGCAGATCCCATACCGCTTCCGCCTCGCTCTGTTCCTGGCGTTCGAGGTCGACGACTTCGGTCGCGTACAGCAGCACCAGATCGTCGCGGTCGGGTCCACCGGCGCGGTGCCCCCTCCAGGCTGCTTCGAGGTGACGGCGAGCTGACTGGGCAGCGGCGCCGGTCTGAGTGAGTCCGTCGAGCCGGCGCAGCAGAATGGGCAGGACGGGGTCGTCGGAACGGGCGGAGGCGTTGCCGCGCTGCAGCTTCTCCAGCGGGCGGCCGTACCGGTGCTCGACCAGGCGGCGGGTGTAGATCGCGGCGGACATGAGGGGAGTCCTTTCGATGGATATCAGCGGGAACGGAGCGGCTTGGCGGTCGGGCTTGTCGCAGGTGCTGGGGATGGGCCGGCGTCGGAGCCGGAGATCGCTGCAGCGTCGCTGCGGCTGAGAGCGGCGGACACGCGTGGCGCGGCCGTACGGAGGTCGCGAAGCGCCGTCTCGCCCTGCGGTGTCAGTGAGAGGAGCTGTCCAGGCCGGTACAGCCCCTCGCTGGTGTCCTGGGCCAGTAGCCCGTCGGCGACCAGCCGCTGGACGGTTTCGGGCCAGACCTCCGGGTTGGGGCGCTGGCCCGTTCCGTCAGAGAGGTAGGTGTAGCCGTAGATCGCGCTCTGGCGGACTCGCAGTTCGACGGCGTCGACGGCTTCGAGGGCCCGGAGGCGGAGGTCGCCCGAGACGGTCCAGTCATCGTCCCGGCCGGCACCGTGATCGTTGTCCAGCTCATGGGTCTTGACCTGCGTGACCTGGGAACTGTTCGACTCGGACAGAAGTTGGCGGTACGCGAAGATGGACTCGTTGAGCTGCTCGTGAGCCTCGTTCTGCCGCGAGACGAGCCGTCCGATCTGCTGGACCGCAGACCGCAGTGGTACGTACGAGCGCGCCGAACCGTTGAACTCGCCCCGGCTGACGGGTCCGAGAACCTCAACGGCAGCCTGAGCCGCACGGGCAACTCGACCGTGCAGTTCGTTGAGTTCGTGTGCAGCCCCGATGACGCGCGTCGCGGCACCGTACAGCGGCTCTCCTGGTCGATACGCGATGTTCAGCATCCAGAAGTCCTCGACGCCGAGCAGCTCGGCAACGAGGTCTGCGCCGGGCCGCGCAGTGACGTTCTGCGCGTTCACTCCGTCGTCTCCATCCGGGCGAGCAGGGAGCGGACCAGAGTGGGCAGGCTCTCGGGACCGTCGCCGATCCAGACGTGGTCGGTCGCCTCGCCGAGGACATACGCGGCGTCTTCGAGAAGGCCGCTGGAGATCTCCATGCAAGCGTCGGTGATCCGGGAAGCTGCGAGCAGGGACTCGGAGAGCACCTCGACGTAGTCGACCGGCGCGAGGCCGGCGGCCTCGGCCGCAGTACGGATCGCGGCCAACTCCAGCGCGCTGAAGGCGAAGTCGAACTCGCTGTTCTGCTCCACGCTGGCCGCTGCGGCGAAGGCCAGGTCCGGTGGCTCCGTGGGGATGCCGACGCGCGTGCAGATGCGGTCGACCGAGGAGGTCAGCTCGGCGAGCGACTCGGTGAGCCATCCCAGCGCCGAGGCGTAGGAGGCCAGGGTGAACAGACCTGCTGGCGTGGTGGGGAGCGGATCGTCGGCCACGAAGCCTTCGAGCCGGTCGCTCAGCTCGCAGACGACCTGGGGCCCGGCGGACAGTGCACCGAGCACGGGGTGCAGGTAGGAGCGGCTAGCGGCCGTCGGGTACTCAGCGGTGAGGATGCCGGAGACGCTGTGCGCAACCTCGGTGAGTAGGCCAGCCAGCTCGGTACGGGCCAGGGGGGTGCGGTCGGCGGTCATCGCTGGGGAACCTTTCGAGAAGCGGCAGCAGCGGGTTGTACTGCTGCGGGAGGAGTTGCCGGGACCGCGGTCGGCTGGTCGACCGCGTGGGGAGAGCGAGAGCGAGAGCGAGCTGCCTGCACGCGCGCCTCGGAGGCAGAGGCTGTCTCGGTGCCCTGGTGGGGGCCGGTGCGCAGGTGCGCAGCGCGGTAGACCGCGTAGTCCTTCCTGCTCCCGGCGGCGACGAGATAGATCTCGCGCTTGTGGTGTGAGGTCGGAGGGGCCGGGCGGAACTGGATGACCATCCGGTAGGAGACGGACGGGTCGACGTAGACCTTGTGGAAGCCCGCGAGGCGACCTTTCAGCGGTAGGCAGTCGTCGCTGCCGTGGACCAGGTTCTGCAGCTCCAGCAGAGCCAAGTCGCGCATTTCGTCGGGAAGTTCCCGGAGGTCTGCGATGGCGTCGGGGTGCGCGGCGAAGGCGAAGCGGGCGCGGCTCACATCGACCGCCCGGGGCTCGGTCGCTGTGCCGTTGCTACCGACGGCGCACTCTGGGCATCGGGGCCGGCCTTCGGTAGCGCGGAGGCACCGGCCGACCGGGTGAGGGCAGCACGGGTCCGGAGGGCGGCGGCGTCGCTACGGTATTCCGCTGGCTGCGGCAGTGGGCTGTCGCGGGTTTCCAGCCAGTGTTGGGCGGCTTCCTCGTCGGCGAAGGCGCCTTCGCGCACCGTGTAGGTGCCTGCTTCGAGGTCCGCCTCTTCCAGGAAGACCCGGATCGGGGCCTGGGTTGCGGCAGAGTCCTGGACCATCGTCCAGTTCTCGGCCGGGCCGTAGTCAGTGGTGTCGCTCTCCAACACCTCGTACCGGCTTCCCGAGGAGCGGATCTGCTGCTCGATACGGGTCGACAGGTCATCGGCTGGTTGTGTGAAGCCGTCGCTGATCTGGGAGATCTGCTCGGGCGGGCAGCCTTGCCCGATCAGCCAGTTCTGAGCGAAGGACACCGAGGAGTGATACGTCGACTCGAAGGTGAAGGTGTTCAGGCTGAGATCCCGTGCGACCTTGATGGCAGCGATCTGGGGTTCCCCCGGTACACCCCAGGTGACCGAGCTGTCGTGGGCGACGACAAAACTGTGGGAGCCGTTGGGCGTGGTGTGATGCTCGGCCATGACGCTGAAGTCGCTGCCCCAGAACCGATGCTCCGCGTACTCCGAATCCGCGTCAGCGGGCTCGAAGTCCTGCAGGCGGAAGTCGAGTTCGTTGCTCATGCTGCCAGCCCCAACTGCGGTGCGGGGGTGGCCAGCACGCGATGGTTGGGCCGGGTCGCGCTCGTCGTGCACGCGGCGAAGGGGCCATCGGGAGCGCGCAGATGGGCCAGCGTCTGGTCCAGGTGGTCGCGGTGCCACGTCGAAGGACCGGACAGGCCGGCCTCGGCGTCGGTGAGCTGCTGCCACGCGAGCCAGAGGGCGTGGAGACGGGCGACGGCCTCGGGGTGTTCGTGCCACTGCTCGCACCACGGGCGGCTGGTGCTGATCTCCCGGCCGTACACCGGGAGGAATAGGTAGTTCACCCAGTCGCTGAGCGCGGCGATCTCGATCGCGTACGCCTCACCGCCCAGGGCGAGGATGAACACCGAAGTGGGGCCATCCACCTGCGTGGAGGCAGCCAGGGCGGCCGGAACGCCGTCAGGCGGCGGAAGCTCGGCGGAAGCGGGAGCAGGCTCGGAGCCCAGGCGGTCGAGGATGACGCCGTGCTGCCTGACCTCGGCCATCGTCTTGGCGAGGGTGCTGGCGAGGTCGTCGAGGTCCCCGTCGGGGACGCGGAACGGCTCCGGGTCGGGGGCGGTCGTGCTGGTGTCGGACATGGGGGCGTGCTCCATCTGTGAGACGGCGACATGAGGAAGAGGATCCGGAGGAACCGCGATTTGGTCCGGCCGGGAAAACCCGGTAGTGGGGTGTTACGCCGTCGCGCAGCGAGGGCAGCGCGGGAAGGGCGGGGCCAGCAACTGCACTGCTCGGGTGGCCTGTTGAGGCACGACGCCGTTGCCGAGTGCGGTGAGTTGAGCCGGTCGTCCGAGCCCCGGGGTGGCGGTGACCCAGCCGGGCTCCAGGCCCTGCATCCACTCCACGAAGTCGGCACGAAGACGTCCGGCCGCATCGGTGGGCGGTGGCGCGGGGCGGGTGAGCATCTCCCATCGGGCGATGGCGGCTGCGTACGCCCCCCATCGCTGGTCGGCCCCCCGGTTTCCGGAGCCGATTCCGTCCAGAGCGGCAGCACCACTGCTGACAGGGGAGGACGCCATCCCTTGCCCGGTCGGCGTCCCGGCGTGCCCGTGTCGCTGGCCCGCGGTGTGGGCAGCAGGGACGCCGCCGCGCTCGGCAGGGTCATGTCCCCGTTGCCGTGGCGCTGGTTGGGCGAGCCCTTGATTCCGTCCGACGCCTTCGGAGTGGGCAGGAGCCACTCCACCTCGTCGGCCAGGTTCGGGCCGTGTCCGCCGCTCTTCCTCTTGGAAGGGTGTTGCGAGCCGCCGTTCTTCGCGATGTTGCTGGTCGGCGTCTTGAACAGGGTGTTCGGTGGGCCAGGCGACGAGGAACGTGCGCTCGCGACGGTGCGGGGCTCCGATGTCGGAGGCGCGAAGCACGAGCCACTTCGCGTCGTACCGGAGGTCGGCCAGGGAGCCGAGTACGGCACCGAGTGCCCGCAGAGGAGGCTGACCTGGGGTGTCTCCCAGACACCACGGGCAGAATTCCACGTCGCCAGGGGAACCGGCGGGTGAGGTGAGGAGGCCGCGCACATTCTCGATCACAACCAGGCAAGGTCGGAGGGCTTCGACCGCACGGGCGACGTGCAGCCACAGCCCGGAGCGGGTCTGGGCGTTGAGTCCGGCCCGACGGCCGGCGACCGAGACGTCTTTGACAGGGGAAGCCCGCCGTCAGGACGCACACCCGGGGCACGGCGGACCAGCCGACGGTCGTGATATCGCCCAGGTTCGGGACACCGGGCCAGTGGCGGGCCAGGATGCGCGAGGCGTTCGGATCGACCTCCGCGTGCCAGGCCAGCGTGCCGCCGAGCGCGGACTGGACACCGAGGTCCAGCCCGCCGTACCCCGAGCAGAGCGAGCCGATCAGCGGAGGGAGCGCGATAGCGGTCTGCATGTCACCGGCCCCGAGTGATCTGGTCCGCAGGAGCTGGTGCTCCCGGGCCGGCAGGCGAAGGCGAAGCGGATGCGAGTCCTGCGGTCGCGGACCGGCTACGGGCTGCCTGCAGCCGAACCAACGGGGGCGAGACCGTCGCCGACGCGGCGTGAAGGGAATCGGCTGCTTCGCGTAGGGCTGTGTCCGCCACACCGAGCGCGTCCTCCGTAACCCGCACCGCAGCCTCCCGCGCGTCCCGGGCATCGGGCTGGTCGCGAAGGTGCTCGGTCTGGTTCAGGAACGCAAGCTGATGGGCTACTGCCCCGAGCGCGGATGCCGCTTCGCCAGCGGGGCCAACGGCGGCGGCGAAGCCGGTGATGACCCGTGCACTGCGGGACTCCTGGTCTTGGTCGACGGCGCGGAAGAGGACCTCGTCGCCCTAAACCGTTGATCAACGCGCCGAGTTCGGAGATCTGCCGGGCGACGGCGACGCTGCTCGGCGAGCGGTGAGGGTCTCCGGGGACCGGGAGCTTGCCGCGCTGGGCATCGAATGCTGACGCCGTGGCGCGCAGGGCCAGGGCGTCGGAGACCGGGGTGTTCTTCATGGTGAATTCCAAAGGGAGGGACAAGCGACGTAAGGGGAGGGAGGGTCAGCCGTGCCCGCGAGATGGCGGTCGCAGGGCGGCCAGGCTGGGGGCAGACCCCGGCCGTGCCGAGGATGGCGAGGCTGGGCGCGGTGCGCTGCGGGCGAGTGCCGCGTGCACCTGTGCAGGGGGCGGCCCGGTCGCCGAGCGAGTCGGGGCCGTCGGCGTCGGTGCGGGGCGGCCGTTCACCGCCTGCCAGCGGGAGCGCACTTCATCGAGGGGACCGAGCGCGTGCAATGCGTGATTGATGAGCCGCCCGGGGGTCAGAGCCTCGTTCTCCGCCAAGGCCCCGGATGGTCCGCGCAGAGGTCGCCGCCGTGCGGGTGACCGACGAGCGCATCACCAACTCGCCGAGCCATTCGGCGCTGCCTGGACCCACGCCATCGCAGATGGCGGCGAGCTGATCGCCGGACAGCGTCCCGTCGGCCAGAAGCCCACGCCGCTGGGCCTCCCAGAGCAAGGTGACCCGATCGATGGGCTCACCCCGGTGGTGCAGCGCGCCGAGGCAGCGGTAGAGCTGCCCGTGGGCGGGGTCGGCGAAGTCGCCGGGCCGCAGCCAGCCGACTACCTCGTCCATGGCCTTCGGTCGCTCGGCGAGGACGGCCAGCAGGAACCGCTCGTCCTCGGCGACCTGCTCGGCCCGAACCGGAGGTGGCGTGACCGGGACGGTGGCCGGTGGAGTAGCAGGCGCGACCGGGCGCGGTTCGGTACCCCACCGCTGTGCGAGATCGCTGAGCACGCCGGTCAGGACGTCCGCGTAATGCAGGGCTCCCTCGACTTCGCCTTGTAGGGCGTCGGCGCGGGCCGCCTGGTGCAGACGGATCGCGTGTTCCGTGATGCTGCGATGGATCGCGCCCTCCAGCACCATGCGGCCGTACACCGGAGCGTGCGCGGGACGCGGGCAGGCCGAGATCAGGGTGTGGGCGTACACCGCGGTCAGCCCCCGTACGTGGGTGCTGGCCTCGGCGACCGCATCGGTCACCCATGACAGCGGTACGGACTCTTCGGCCAACGCGGGGTGACCGTCGTCCCGGAGCTTGCGCAACGCGGCGAACAGCGCCTGGTGGACCGGCCGGTAGAAGTGATCCGGCGCGAGCCAGTCAAGGTGCGAGAGCTGGCCCGGGTCGAGGAGCACGGAACCGAGCACCGCCTGCTCCGCGCCCAGCAGCGGGTTCATCGCTGGCCCCCTGCGTCAGAAGCAGGAGGCTCGCCCTCCCGGGCACGGAGATCGGCGACCGCTTGGTCCGCAGCGGCCATCGCCTGCGCGAGGCAGTCCAGAGTGCGGGTGAACGTGGGATCGGAGGCGAGTATCGAACCGGCGCCGCTGACCAACCACCACTGCCCGTCGCGCAGAACGACCGGCGAACGTACGAGCCGCCCCGGACGCGGCGTGGCGCGCTCATGCCGACAACCCGAAGTCGTCACGGGCGTTGGCCTTCGCGAGGGCCCGTTCGGTGATCGCCTTCGTCGCACGGGCCGAAGCAGGGCCGACCACCTTGGCGGACGGCTCCTTGTACCAGGGCCGGAGGTCAAGCATGGCAACCCGGATACCCGTGGCCAGGAGCAGAGCCTTGCCCTTGGGCAGGGCACGGATCGCGTCGGGCGGCAGGATCCGCTCGGTGCGCATGCTGACCGAGGTGGATTTGCCGCCGTCGCTGGTCGACACCGAGGTGGTCTGGACGTCGTGGTCGCCGACCTGCCTGCTGAGCCGGTCGGCGAAGTCCGCGTCGTCGATGCCACTTCCGATGATCTTGACGGTGGCCGCAGACCAGAGCGCGTCCATGCCGGCCTCGCCCCAGCACCGCTGACCCTGCCGGTAGGACTGCAAGATCGTCATCGGGATGACACCCCGGCTGCCCAAGTGGCTGTACAAGTCCGGGAGATCCGAGATCTTGCACACGTTCGCGGCCTCGTCGAGGACGCACAGCGCGGGCGGGTCCAGCCGTCCGCCTGAGCGCTCGGCGACGACCACGGCCGCGCGCATCACGGCGTCAGCCGCTGCGGCGATGATCGCGCTCGCGCTGCCGCCGCCGTCCTTGCTCAACAGGTACAAGGTGTCGCGGGACGTGGCGAACGCGAAGGGCTTGAACTCAGGGAGACCCTTGGCGGGGGTTACCCACGCTGCGACGTCCGCATCGAGCAGGCAGCTCGCGTACTGCCGCGCCGTCTCGAAGATTCCGTCGCGCGTTTCCGTCGCACCGGAGACGGTCCCCTGGAGCTGGGCCGCGACCGCGTCGTGGCCGGCATCGGTGAGCAGGTCGACCGGGGTCCGGTCGGCGGGGGAGGCGAGCCAGGCAAGGACGTCGGTGATCGGGCGGCGGTGGCTGGCGGCAGCGAGGAACAGCGCGCCGAGCGTGTTGCTCGCGGCGGTGGACCAGAAGTCGGAGCCATTCGAATCGTCCACGCTGGCGGCGACGAAGTGCCCGGCCAAACGCTTCGCCCCGGCCAGGTCGCGAGCGTCGGCCAGGATGTCCCACCACATCTCGCGCGGGTGGTGGGCGATCTGCTGCGGGTCGAGCGTCCAGATCGCACCGACCTCGGCCCGAGCGTCCACCGTCGCGGTGAAGGCGTCGTTCGCGGCTTTGTTACTGGTGAGCAGGACCGGGCCGGGTGCCGCGAGAATCGCGGGGATCGCGAGCCCGGATGTCTTTCCAGAGCGCGGAGCCATGATCGCGACGATCACGTCCTCCCAGGACGCGCGGACAGGGGCCCGGCCCGGGGAAAGGGCGCCGAGAAGGATTCCGCGGTCGGCAGGGGCGACCTCTTTTACACTCCCGGCCGCTCAAGGACGGCCGCAGGCTCCTGGCCTTGGCGGTGATCTCCTTGTCCAGCAGCGGGGCAAGGTCGGCCTTCCGGGCAAGGCCGTTCTTCGTGCCGCCGCGCAGGCGCATCCACAGCACCAGGCCGAGGACGGTGAGGCAGACCGACAGCAGGCCGGGGATGATCCGCGCGCCGACCAGCAGGGCGGTGGGGCTCAGGTGCGGCCACAGCACCTCGGGATGAAGCAGTGCGTCAGTGGCCCTGAACGGAGGCCAAGTCCCTGCTCCCAAGAAGGAGTTGGTGAGAGAACCGCTCAGCCAGGCCAGCGAACCGAAGGCTAGCGCGATGCCGAGTATGCCGAAGAGGAGGTAGAGGAGCGCGTCCGACCCGGTGGTGGTCGAGGGCGCGCTGGTACGCGGTGCGGGCATGGTGAGTCCTGGAAGTGAGCGCAGGCGACTGATGAGGGCGGGGCACGCGGCGCTCTTCTGCTGATCATCGAGGAGGCTCCTGTTCAGGAAGGGAGTCGACGGCCGGGGCTATCGAGTGCGAGGGGCTCGGGGCGGCGGAGTGCTCGGCGCAGCGTCTGCGGAGCCGACCGGTGACGTCGTGCGCTGGGTGACAGCCTTCGGTGAGGAGGTACGGGCAGCGCGCTGCCGATTCGTTTCCGCAGTGCCATCGGCGGTCGGCGGGACCGGACCAGCACCGAGGACATCGCTGAGCAGCTCCCTGGTTCGCAGGACATTGACCATCTCGTGGTGCCTGGGGTCGGTGCGTTCGGCAGGGCACGCGGCGATCCCGTCCTCGGCGACCTCCAATTGCTCTTGGACGTCCAGGAGCATGCCGTGGGCGGCGGCCAGCCGCGTCCAGGTCTCGAAGGCGGGGTTGTGGTTCGGGTCGTCGAACGTCAGGCGGACGCGGGTCCAGTCGGCGGCGGCGGCGACGAGTTCGGTCAGCTGCGGGAGAGCGCCGACCAGCGCACCGTTGATCTCCTCGACGATTCCGGCGACCTCGTTGGGCTCTGCGGTCTCGGTGAGCCGGGCGATCATCCCGGGAACGGAGTATGGGTCGGAGGAAGGATGGGGCAGGTGGCGGACCTGCAGCGGCTTGTCGGAGCCCGACGTCTCGCTGCCATGGGCGAGCCGGATGTTGTGCTGCATCGCGGCACCGATGGCCTCGCCGATGCTCGGGTAGAACTCGGGCACGGTTGCTCCTCGATCATGTACTGGACTTCCGGGCTGGGTGGGGGCACGAGACCGACGTGCTCCCCACCCGGATGGACGGTCACAGGTCTGCGTTTCGGATCTGTGGCGTCCGAGGGCAGTGGGAAGGTTCACGGGGCCACCGACAGAGTCAGGGCGTCGGCGAGAGACGAGAGAGAGCCCTGGGCCGCTTCGGCGCTGTCTGCGGTGACGATGAGGAAGCCGACCCGGCTGGTGTCGAGGTTGCCCGCCGGCGGCAGTACGACCCGCTCTCCGACGTCGCGGAGCCACGTCACCTGGTGCAGCCACGGGGACTCCGGACCAGGGTGGATCGCCAGGTCGCGGGCGGAGAGGGTGCCGGTAGCCGGGGGATAGACGATCTTTATCGCAGCAGTGCTGTGCGCCGTGGGCGTCAGGTCGGGAATCCGTCCGCAGGCGACATCGGCCGCGATCCGGGGCAGTGCGAGGCCGGTGGCGAGGCGGACGAGCTGCCCGATCAGGTCGCCGCCGATACGGGAGTTGACCTCGATGATGCGTGGACCGGACGCGGTGAGGCGCATCTCAACGTGTTGGACGCCAGTCGTCACGCCCAGCGCCCGCACTGCCTGAACAGCGACGGGGGCGACCTCGGGCAGGAGCGGGTCGCCGGCACTCACGGTGTGGCCGACTTCCTCGAAGTACGGAGGGAAGGCGACCTCCTTGCGGGTCACGGCCAGGGCGGTGGTGATGCCGTGCTGAGTGACGCACTCCACCGATATCTCCGGGCCGGACAGGTACTCCTCGACCAGCACACCGCTGCCTTCCGGGCCTTGCTCACCGGCCCCGGCGGCAGCGAACTCCCAGGCGGAGGGCAGTTCCTCGGGCGTATCGACGCGGACCACGCCGATGCTGGCGGCATGGGAGGAAGGCTTGAGGACGACCGGGAAGCCGGTGCGGAGCGCGGCTGTTTCCGCCGCCGTCAGGTTGTCGACGCGGGTGGACGTGGCCGAAGGCACGTTGTGCTCGTCGAACAGGCGGCGGCTGGTCGCCTTGTCCCGGCAGGCAGTCATCGCCGCAGCGCTGTTCCCGGGCACGTTCAGACGGGCGGCGAGTTCAGCGGTGGGCACGAGCGTGTACTCGTCCCAGGTGACGACTCCGGCGATGGAGTGACGAGCTGCCAGGGCCAGGCCGGCAGCGACCACGGCCTCCGGGTCGTGGGTGTCGGCGACCTCGTGGTCGACCACCAGGTGCTGCTGCCAGGAAGGCGGCTTGGTGTCGATCAGCGCGATCGGGTATGCGGCGGCGACCTGCTCGACGCAGTAGCCGCGATAGACGGGATCCGTGCCGCCGACGACGATCAGCAGCGGGCGAGTGGTTCGGGACATGGAGAGCCTCCGTGAGGTGGTGGTGGGAAGAGGAGGAAGGACAAGGTGCATTGGGGCGCTCAGCGACCGTTCACACGGCATCCGGCGCTGGGGCGGGCTCCTTGTGGAGTGCAGGAACCTGCGGCTCGGAGAGGTCGCAGGCGGCGCGGTGCCGTCGCAGACCGGCGAAGCACGCGGTCAGCGCCAGGCCCTGGAGAGCGGCGCACGCCAGGAGCAGGTGCGGAATGTCAGCAGGGGGCACGAGCGCGATCAGGACTCCGGCCAGCGGAAGCGGAAGCAGCACCAGGATGATCGTCACCGCCAGGGTGGAGCCGAACGCCTGCGCCGGGATGAGGCGGGACCGCAGGGTTCGCAGGACGACGGTCATCGCGCCTTCGCCAGCCATGACCGCCGCCACCGCCACGGTGTACGTGGCGAAGCTCGGCGCGAGGGCGGTCGCCAGACACGCCGCCGTCGAAACGGCAGCCGTCACCGCGCCGACCGGCCAGATACCGAAGCGATCGATCGCACGGCGACTGGTCCACACGGCAATCAACGAGGCAACTGCTGCCGCGCTCCAGACCGAGCCGACGGCGGCGGTGGAGTAGTGGAAGTGGTGGATGACGGTGATCGGGGCGGCGGCCTGCAGTACGCCCGTGGCCAAGTTGGAGGCGGCCAGGCCGCCGACCAACCACGCGAGGGCTGGGGTGCGGCGCAGGGTTGCCCACCCGGTCAAGAGACTGCTGGGCGCTGACCTGTGCCCCGGGACGCCTCCAGCGCTGGATGCAGTCGCGGCAGCGGTCAGAGCCAACAGGGCGACCGCGGTCAGGAGCAACGTCGGGCCGGCGAGAAGCAGTAGGCCGCCCAAGAGCGGACCGACGAGCATCGCGCACTGGTCGATCCCGGTCTGCGCGGCCTGTACCCGGTGGGCCTCGTTGCCCAACCGGCGGCTGGCTTCAGCACCGAGCGTCTCCATCGCGACGAAGGAGACCTCCGCGAGCAGCCCGGAGACAGCACCGAAAGTCAGGACAACACTCGTTGTCATCGTCCCGGTGCCGGGCAGGACAAACAGCACGGCACCGGCCAGGGCGACCACGGCAGTGCGCACCAGGTTGGACATCCGGAAGACACGGCCGGCACCCCACCGGTCGACCATCGATCCGGCGAAGGAGAAGGCCGCCAGCCGAGGTGCCCATTCGAGGAGGAAGGCAAGGCCGGTCAAGGCGGTGGAGCCGGTGGTGACCAGGACCAAGAGCGGGACGGCGTAGGTGGCCGTTGCGCTGGCCAGAGCGTCGGTGGCCCGCATGAGATAGGTGCGTGGCAGCCCGGCGACGGGAGCGGTTGAGATCATCTGGGTCACCGCGCCCGAGGGCCGGGGGCCTGTGAGGGGCGCACAGCCGCGCTGGTATCTGATGCCCCACCACCGAAGGCCGAGGAGACCTTGGCCTTAGCCGCTGCGGGCGAAGTGGCGAGAGCGGCGGCTCGGGGGTCGGGGAGCCTCGGAAACTGCTTCCGTGCCTCGGCCTGCGGCTCCTGTGTACGGCCGACGCCGAGCAACTCGACCTCCGAGTCGTGGAGTTCCGACTGCGCCGAGCTGACGAACTCAGCAGCGAACCCAAACCGGTCGGCGAGTTGATATGCCTCGTCGTCGAGGTCCGTGATCTGCTCGCTTGCCGCCTCCAGCGCCTCCCGCACACGCTCCAGCGCGCCGTGTTCGGGGTGGAGGAGGTGGTCGACTGCCCGTCGAAGGTCGTCACCGTTCTCGGCAGACCTGATCTGGTCGGTGAGCCGGAGGAGTTCTGCTCCGGCGATGTAGGGCCCGAGCGGGTTTGCCGGGGTGGCCGTGCGGCCGGAGTCGAGGGAGGGGTCGAGGTCGACTCCGTAGCGGGCGGCCCGAAGCATCTCGGCCGCGTGGGTGGCGATGGCCGCGCGGTCGACGGCCGGGGTCGTGGTGGGCAGGCGATGGCGTCGGCCGTACCAGTCCTCGATCTGCTGGAAGCCGGCGTGCTTGAGGAGCGTGGCGGAAAGGTCGTCGCTGGCGCCCTTCGCCGAGACGCTCCCGCTGGGCTCGGCGGTGATGGTGATGGAGGGGGCGGGCACGTTGGTCTCCGGGGCTCGGGATATCGGTTCTGGCGTGGTGTGCAGGTGACCCAGCTCGGCGGCGATTCGGCGGCACTCCGTTTGGAGGCGGAAGGCATCTCGGTAGCCGTTGTGGAGGCTGCCGTCCTCACGAGCGAGGGTGGCCACGACGTGCACCTGCCGAGGCTGGTTGCGCATAGCGATCCACCGGCAGGCATCTGGATCGCCTTCTGGAGCGACACCGGTAACGGCCACGAGGCGGCGGGCGACCGTGGCCCATTGGGAGTCGGTGAGGTCCGGTCGGCCAGGGTCGGAGCGGACCGAGCAGATCCATACCGGCTGTTCGGGAGCGCGGACCCCGAGACGTTCCACGGGAGCGTCGAGGGCGCTGGCCAAGTAGGGCGGCGAGCCGGTTTCGGCGAGCAGGTCGATCGGGGCTCCGTGGCCGTCGCCCGCGATCAGCCGGGGACTGGTGTGACTACCGCGCTCGCCCGGCCCGTAAAGGTACGAGAGCAGGCCAGCGGTGTTGCTGGCGCGCTGCAGGTGGGCGATCACGGCGGCTACCTCGAAGGGGAGTGGCGAACAGGAGCCCGGTCTCCGGGCTGTCAGGGAGAGGATCCGCAGGATTCGCGATTTGGCGAGGCCGGAGATTGCCGGTAGAAGCCACCGCTCATCCCGGGGTGTCGAGGCCGTGGTCGTAGGTGAAATTCGCGCAGGCGGCGCGGGCGAAGTAGGCGTCGTTGTGCAACCGGGCCCAGCGGCCGTCCTGGCGGATGACGGTCGCGACGATGTCGAGCCCGTTGGCCCGGTTACGCATGGCCACCCACCGGCAGGCCGCCGGATCGGCGTCCGGCTCTATGCCGGTGGCGTCGAGAACCTCGCGCGTCAGCTCGAACCAGTCGCCGTCGTCGAGTTCCACGTCGGTGGTGTTGCGAATGGCGCAGTGCCAGGTGAGTCGCTGGGACGCGGTGTGCCCGGTCCGCGGTTTCCGCAGCGCGACGGGTTCGTCGAGCAGCAGAGCCAGGTGCGGGAGGACGACGGTCTCCTGGGCGGTCAGTTCCGAGGACCAGGCGGTGAGGAGGTAGGGGGCAAAACCGGGCTCGCTGCGGTGGAGTTGGCCGAGGAGGTCCGTGGTGCTCTCGGTACGCCGGACATCGCAGCGCAGGGGGTACTCGGGCATGGGGTATCAAGGTCCTTGAAATAGGAGCCGGTGCCCCGCCGAGGCGGGGCACCGTGCGGTCAGAAGTGGGGGTTCTCGGTCGGCCGGTCGGCTTCGGTGGCTGCCTGGAGCAGTTCCGTGAGGTCGTCGGGCTCGGAGGAGCGCTGGTCGATCCACCACCCGGCACGGGTGATGGCGCGAGCGGCTGCCTCGATCTCCTCCCACTCCGTCTCGCTGGTCTCGCCTTCGAGGACCAGGGCGGTGTAGGCAGCCGCCAGGACCTGGTGGCGACAGCGCACACCCCAGGCGACCGCTCGCTCGGTCCCCTCCAGAGGAGGCATCCGGTACTGCTGAGACCAGGCTTCGGATTCGGCCTGCTCTTCGGCCCGCTTGGCCTCCAGCCAAGCGGCCTTGTCCTGCTCGTCGTCCTCCTTCGCTGTCCGCCAGCAATCCGTGCACTCCTGCTTGGCGAGCCACTCGGCGAAGCCCGCGCGACGGTCGGCTGCGCGGTCGGACAGGTCGCGCTCGGCCGAGTGGCCGCAGGAGTAAGTGATCTGCCAGATGGTCGCCACCCCCGGGGAATTCCGTTTGATGGGCGTTACGTTCGAGGTCGGGCTGCTGGTCTGGGGCTTCATATCGAGTGCCTTTCGTTGGCGGTTGGGGTGGTGGCCTGCGTCGCTGCGGAGGGTCGTGCATCAGATGCACGATTCATGCGGCGGACGGAGGTGGTCTGGACTGCTTGGCGGTGGTCTCGGGGACGCTTCCGCCTTCTGCGTCGTCTCAGCGCGTCCTGCGAATGGCGTTTGTGGCCGCCGTGGCGATGGCGGCGGGAGCGCTGGAGGGCTGGGTCAGGTGCAGCAAGGTGGTCCCCGGCAAGTGGCGGGACTCCGCGGTGACGGTGAGCTGGAGTACGGCGCAGCCGGCGGTCGTGAGCTGCTTGACGCGGGTGACGGCCGCAGCGGTTTCGTCGCTGCCGTAATGGGCGTCGGTGACGATCACGAGGAGGCGGCCAGCGCCGGGGCGGCTGAGTTCGAGGCCGTGGTCGAGTGCGTCGATGGCGTCGCCGAGGTTGTGGTGGCCGCCGTTGGCATCGAACGTCGTCACGCGCTCTGGTGCTCGGTGGGTGGGTCGGGTCAACGCGGTCAGGTGCTGGTCGTAGGCGATGGTGGCGGTGAGGGAGTCGGGGTCGGTCAGGGCTGCTGCGCGGGCCACGATCCAGGCAGCGGACGCGACGGGCGCGCAGGCGGCGCGCATGGAGCCGGAGACATCGACGGCGATACCCACACGCAGCGGCGGGGTGGGGGAGTTGCGGCGGCGGGTGTGTGTGAACGGTTCCGCGGTGGGGACCGACCCGGCCGCGCGCTGGGCGTCGCGGGCGAGGGCCGCGCGCATGTTGAGGCGGCCGGGCGGGGTGGGGCTGGTGGTCCGCTCCTCGGTCCGCTCGCGGTAGGCGGCGGCACGCAGCGCACGGCTCAGGCGCGCGGCGGCACTCTGTTCGGCGGCGGTGGGCCTGCGGGTGCCGGTGACCGGGTTGCCGTAGGGCGCCGGTGTGCCGTCGGGGGTGACGGTGGTGCCACGGGCGTTGAAGACCGACTTGGCGGTGGCGGCGGCTTGACGTCGCTGGCCGGCCCGCTGGGCGCGGTCCTGAGTCTGCGCCTTGGACTGCGCGGCCACGGCGTTGGCCGCTGCGGCCTGTGCCGCGAGGTCGGCGGCGTCAGTGGCGGCCGTGCTGTCCATGACGACCCCCACGGCGCCGGACAGCAGATCGGTGAGGTTCTCCGGCACGGGCAGGGCGGGGGCAGCGGCGTCCAGAGCGTCGCACCATTCTTGACCGTGCGCGAGCATGGTCGTGGCGTCGTGGTCGGGGCACTGGTGGGCTGCGGTCCAGATGCGGGTGAGGTTGTCCAGCAGGTCTGCGCCCAGCACCTTTTCGCACAGGTCGGCGACGGCCCGGGTCTCGCCGGCGTCCAGGATGCCGACGTCACGGCGGCCGAGGATCAGGGCCGCCACGCCGGCGGCGTGCTCGATGCCCTGAAGGGTGGGGTGGGCGATGTCGGGCATGACCAGGGTTCGGGCACTGGTACGCAGGTACGTGCGGTCCGTGGGCCGCGTGATCAGGTGTGCGCCTTCGACACGGCTCTCCTCCAGCAGGAGCGCGGCCTCGACGACACGGGGGTCCGCTCCGGCAGGCTGTGTCCACACGGAGTGGGCCGCGTGCGCGGCCTCGTGTACGAACACGCCCCAGGCGGCGGGATACCGCTCCTCGTCGCCCACGATCCGCGGATGGATCTCGTGGGGCTTCAGCGGGGCGAACAGGGCGGCGTCGAACTCGACCTCGCCCAGAGCGGGGAAGAACGCGGCCGGTGCGCCGCTGCGCGTGCCGGGGCGGCAGGTGACGAGGAGGTCCTGGCGGCCGGAGAGGGCGACCAGCCGGTCGCCGAGTTCGGCACCCACGCGCAGCCATGCGGCCGGGGAGGTGCGGGGCTGCGCGGGCGGGGCGCCGTCGTCGTCCCAGCGCGCGAGGTCGGCGTCGACGTCCGGCGTGACGGCGGGGGACTGGACGTGGTGGTGGGCGCTCATCGCGAGCGGCCCTGCTGTGCGGAGCCGGTGCTGCCCGGGGGCTGCCGGACGGCCGAGGCGGGGAGCTGCTTGCCGAGGGTGAGGGGTGCGATCTTCTTGACGCCGACAGTCTTGATGACGGCGTCGGCGACGGCGTCGCGATCCTCCACAGGAGCGATGCCGACCAGGTTCGCGAGCGCGGCATTGGTCCCCAGGACGGCCTCGGTCTTCTGGTAGCTGAGCAGCTCCCGCAGTTGGGGGGCCCAGCCCAGCTCGCCGAGTTCGACCTGGCGGGCGAGGTGCCGGGCGACCCGGACCACCCGGGCATCGATCCTCAAGGCCAGGGCGAGGTCATAGTCCGTGCCGATCTGGATCTGCACGCTGAACCGGGACGACAGCGCCTCCGTCAACACCGCCCCGTGGACGCCGGGATTGTGGCCCGCCACCACATAGAAGCCCGGCTCGGCCTTGATGGTCTCGCCCTTGTGGGCCTTGACCTGGATCTGCCTGCGCCCGTCCATCGCGGGATACAGCGCCGCCAACACCTTCGGCGAGATCAAGGTGGCATCGTCGATCAGCAGGGCACGGCCCTCGGTCATCGCGGTGACCAGCGGACCGTACTGGAAGACGTAACCCCCGCTGTCAGCCTGCGTGTACTCGCCGATCAAGTCGCCGACCGTGGTGTCGCCGTCCCCGGCGACGGTGAGCAGGTCCGGGAACGCCGCCTCCACCAGCGACGTCTTGCCGGTGCCCGGAGGGCCGTAGAGCAGCACCGGCACGTCGGCGTCGCGCAGACGGTTCAACGCCTCGACATCGGGCAGATCGGCCAGCTCCCGGGGGTGGTAGAGCTGGCCCCCCGCGCGGCGGATCGGGCCGGTCTGCTTCGGCGTGGCCGCTGCGGTAATGGTCGTGCGGGCCATGGCCGCCTGAGCGCGGGGAGCGTGGGTGCCCGGTGGGCTGATCACAGCGGTCTGCGCGGCTGCGGCAGTCTTCGCGTTCGCGCGGAACTCCGGTTGTCCGGTTCCGCTTTGGTCGGCCTCGCCGCGTCGCACCAGGGTGAGGGCGGCGTTGCGGACGGCGCCGTGGGAGTGGCCCAGCTGCCTGGCCATGCCCCCGATGGTGAGCGCATCTGCCGGCCGGTCGGCCAGCAGACGGGCCACCTTGGCCCGTAGTTCGCCGCCCTTGGTGCGCGCTGGACTGGTAGGCGGTCCGGGTGTGGTCACAACGAGGCTCCTTCAACACGTAGGGCGGCGGGCGGGGTTGGCGTGGGCTGGAGGGGCTGGTCGGTCTCGGAGCGGATCACGGACTGTGCCGACATCGGCGACCGGGCCAACCGAGGCGTACCGTCGGCGCTCACCGGCCGACCGAGGGCGCGGTCCAGCGGCAGGGGATGACCGGCGACGAGCAGCTCGTCGGCTGGCGAGCAGGCCCGTGCGTCCGCTCCGCACCGGGTTCCGTCGCTCGGCAGGCGCAGCCGGGCGTCTCTTCGAAGCCGTCCTGGAGCAGGATTCGCCGGGCGGCGGCGTTGTAGCCGGTGGTGGTGATCTCCCCGGTGATGGTGTGCCGGATCGGCATGAACGGCTCTGCTGGTGCGTCGGGCACGGCGGAACTCCTATCGGTGTTGGCGGGAAAGCGGTGGGGTGCTGGGCGAAGGCGAGGAGGGCCCGGAGCTTTTAGGGGTCAGCGATTGCGGGAGAAGGCGATGCGCGGGTCTACCGGCCGGGCCGCCGGAGCGGACGCGGCGGGAGCGGGAACCGGCGCCTTGCCCGGGAGGCCGGCGCGGGCTGGGCTGGCGGCGAGCGCGGCAGCGCTGATGGGGAACTTGTGCGTGGCCAAGCCCTGGCTGCGCTCGTGGCGTGCGGGTGGCGCGGGTGCAGGAGGGCGGCGGGCTGTTACGTCCTGGGCGAGACGTGGCTGCACCGCGACCTGGAGGTCGGATCGGTGCATCGTCATCGTGGCGCTGGCGACCTTTTCCAGGGCTTCGCTGCGGTCGGAGGTGATCGGCAGCGTGTAGATGTCCAGGTCCGGGTTCAGTCGCCAGCCGTGTTCCTCCAGGATGAGTCGGCCGCCGAGCGCAGAGGAGTGGTCGTTGGTGGCCGCGACGATGCCTAGACGCGGATGCTCGGCGAAGGCGACGTCGGGATCTATGCGTAGAGGGCGCTCACGGGCCGGAGCCGCACCGGAGGCCAGCGAGGGGTCGAACGCGGCATCCACGTCAACTTGGTAGCCGGCCTTACGTAGCAGCGCGACGGCCCGGGTGGCGCGACCCTGTCCGTCACGCTGCTGGTCGGCCAGTGCGTACAGCGTCGGCTGGTCCGGGACGGGGTGAAAGTCGAAGCCCTTCAACATCCATGTGCTTGCGGCGAGTTGCTTCGGGTTCGCGGCGACGATGCCGTAGTCGGGGTGGCGGCCGACTGCGATGTCGGGGAGCGAGTCGTAGTGGGTGGGCATAGCAGATCCATCCGGTGGAAGCTCGGGGGCCGGCGCGGTCGAGGGTCGGGATGGTTCTGGTGGGGTGGGCCATGGCGGACTCCGAGGCGGGAAGCGGTCAGCGACCGGGTACAGACGAGGAGCGACGAACGGGTGGCAGCGCCGGGCGTATGGCCGACGCGGCTGGCTGTGGTGTCGGCGTCGTGCGCTGGGCTGTTGGCGAGAGTGCGCGAGCGGCACTCGCTCGTGGTGAGGCAGCGCCCGCCCGCGGAGTCACGCCGAGCTGATCAAGGAGCGAGTCGATCGCGGCGAGCAGACTTGGAACGTTGCCGCCGTGTCGCGCGTGGGGGCCGTCCGGCTCCGAGTCGTAGATCACTTCGTGGATTGCGGAGTCGTCAGGATGCCCACGGGTCACCAACCAGCTCTCCGGATGCCCGGGTGGATGCTCGGTGGACGGCTCCTGGGGTGGCGAGATGATCAGCGAACTACCGTCGGGCAGCCCGACGTGGACGATGTAGTCGCTGAGGCCGTACTCGACGGTGCACTCCAGGCCGCGCTGCCGAAGGGGATCGGTGACGTGCCCGTACCCGTGCTCCCGTTCCACGGATGCCGCTGTGAAACGCGGCGGAGGATCGCTGGCGCGCGCGGTGATGCGAGTGCTCTCGCTTTTGAGGGAGACCAAAGGCTGGTCGGATTGCATGGACCTCTCCTTGGCCCGGCGCCCCAGCAGCCGACGGCGCGAGCCGCAGACCGTGGGACGGCAGAAGTATTGGTGTTCCACGAGGATCCGGAGATTGGCCGGTTTGGCGTCGCCGGAACTCTGTGTTAGCGGCGTCAGCGAGAACGATGAGCGGGAGGCAGATTCGGAGCGGGCGGTGCAGGAGGCGAAGCAGCAGGAGTGCTGCGGTTGCCCGGTGAGGACCGTGCGAGGGCTACCTGAGTGCGTTCGGTCTGCGGAGACTGGTCGGTGTCCGCCCGCCGGACCAAGTAGTCGCCAGCCCGCGCGAGCGCCGGACCTTGGTATGACAATTCGTCCGCGTAGTGCCATCCGTCGGCGTTGCGGATCTCCTCCGCGCGGCTCACGTACAGCTCTCGCGAACCGGGTTGCGAGGCGTCCATGAGCGCCAACACGTCATCCCACTCGTGCCGGATCTGGCCTGCTCGTTCCAGGTTGGTGTCGATGCCGCGCAGCCGCCGGAGGTCCTCGCTGATCGGCCCCTCGACGTAGTCGGCACCGACGGCGGCGGCCCGCACACCAGCCAGTACCTCGGGGCCGTGAGCGAGGAAGACCTCCACGTGTTTCCACGCTTCGGCGTCACGTTTCACCTTGCCGTCGTCGTAGCCGTCATCGATGGGCCAGCCGTCGCGGTCGCAGAAGGAATCCGAGACCGCATCCCAGTCGTCGGACGCCTGGCGGATGCCGGCGGCGGCAGCAGCCAGGGCCGGGATGTGCTGGCGCCACGCCAGGTGATCGGAGGTCGAGGATGGCTGGTCTTCATGGGGTGCGGATATTTCGGGCACGGTAGATCCTTCTTGCTTCGTGTGCTTGTGCCTTTGCTCATCGCGAGCGCGGCAGTGCGCGGACGGCGGAGGGCGGGATGGGGGCAGGGGCCGGGATTTGCCGATCGCCGGGAAGCCCGCTGAGTGCCACGGCCGGGGAGACGCGAGCCGCCGCTGCCGGTCGTCGGGAGCGGGAGTGGATCTCGTCGTCCAGGCCCTCCCCCACGAGGTGCAGCTCCTCGCCAAGATCGGTCAGGCGTTCCGCCAGGGCGTCCAACTCGGAGGCGCTGTCACGGGCTTCGTGTGTGCGGCACCACTCCGAAGCGGTTTCGAGGAGCTGGTGCAGCCGGGCCACCGCGCCAAGGTCGTCCGTGAGTGCCTCGTGGAACAGCCCGGCGAACTCCTCGGGATGGGCGGCGGCAAGGCGGTCGATCCAGTTGCTGGCCGATGCCGCGGTGCGCGGGCTCAGGCCCGAGGCGGCGCCTCCCCCGTAGCCTCGGAGGTCTGGTCGCGGTACGGTTGACGACATTGCTCAACTCTCTTTATCTATAGGCCAGTTGAGCTAGGCCGACATTCGGGCGTCGGTGTCGAACAGCTCTCGCTCGGCGGGGTGCAGGATGTGCTGGGTGATGAAGCTCCGGCCCGCGACCTTCCACAGGCCCCGGCCCTTGGTCAGGGCGGACACCGCCTGGGTCTCGACGCCGGTCAGGCCGAGCAGCGAAGCGGCAGCAGCGAGCTGGTCGGGTTCCTGCCGGTAGATGATGCGGGTGGAGCAGTCGGCCAGCAGGCCCTCGGCCAGCACCCGGCCGCGCGAGCCGGCATCGCCTGCGCTGAGCAAGTCGCTGAGGCGGTGGATGACCATCAGGTTCGCGATGCCAAGCCCGCGAGAGAGCTTCCACTGCGACTGCATGCGCTCCAGCAGGCCGACGTGCCGCATCACCCGCCACGCCTCGTCGTAGATCACCCAGCGCCTGCCTCCGTCCGGGTCGGCGAGCGCGGACTCCATCCACGCCGACGCGCAGGTCATTGCCAGCACCAAGGCGGTGTCGTCACCGGAGCCGCCGAGGCGGGAAAGGTCGATGGACAGCATCGGCGTGGTCGGGTCGAAGGCCACCGTCGAGGGGGCGTCGAACATGCCGCTCAGATCGCCGTGGACCAGTCGGCGAAGGGCGTGCGCGAGGTCCTGTGCGGCCGGTCCCATGTGTCCGGCCTGGTCGCCGAGGGCCCGGTCGAGGCGCTCGGGCGAGCCGAGGGCGTGCGCGATCTCGCCGAGCAGCGGCACCGTGCCCCCGGCGTCGGCCTCGGCGACCACCAGGTCGAGAGCGAGGTCCAGGGCGGTGTGTTCCATCGGCAGGAGATCGCGCTTCAGCACGGTGCGCGCCAGGGCCGCCAGGAGCAGGAGGCGGCGCTTGCGGACCTCGGTCGACCAGTCGCCCTCGCTCACCGAAGCGGGCCGGGCCGGAGCATCCAAAGGGTTCAGCCGACCCGGAAGCCCCGGCCCGAGCGCGATGCTGTAGCCGCCGAGGGCCTGGGCGACGGCCGTCCACTCTCCCTTGGGATCGCAGGGCACGTAGATGCGGTAGCCGTGGGCAATCGCCCGGGTGGCTATCGACTTGGCCAGCGCGGACTTGCCCATGCCGATGATCCCGGCCAGGACGGCGTTCGGATTGGTGAAGCCCTCGATCCGCCCGCTGCTGTACAGCGAGAACGGGTCGTAGCAGAACGCCGCCTCCGCGTGCACGTCACGGCCGATGAAGATCCCCTCGGCGCCCAGGCCGCCCTCGGCGAGAAACGGATAGGCGCCGCTGACAGTTGCGGTGGTCATGCGGTGGGAGGGGAGGCTGAGCTTGCCGCCCCGAGCCGAGGAGGGACCGGGGCGTCCGGAGGGCGGGTAGATCGGCCGCAGTTCCGGGTCGAGGTGCTCCTCGGCGCGGCGCTTTGGCGGGGCTCCGGCGTGGCGGGCCTGGCGGCGGGCCTCGGCGAAGCCTTCGCGGGCGGCACGCTGCTCGGCGCGTGATGCCTTGCGGGGGACGAACAGGTGGGAGGCGCTGGCGCGGGTGCGGGGCATGAACGTTTCTCCAGACGGAAGGCGGGTCAGCGGCGGACGAGGCCCGTGAAGGGCGAGTGCAGGTCGGCCGGGGTGGTGCGGCGGCGCACCAGATGCGCAGTGCGCTGGTGGCGCTGGCAGATGGTCAGCTCCGGTGCCCCCTCGGGCAGGCCCGCCTGGCATCCCTCGCGGTCAGGCACCTCGCCGGAGTCCGGCCGGGGTGCTGCGTGGTACGCGGCGTGGATGTGATCGGCGGCCTGCCAGATCCGGGTGCGGGTGGCGCGAAGCTGGTCGCCTTCGACCGGCACGAGCTGGCCGGTGCGGGCGGCATGCGCGTCGAGCAGGCCGTGCAGCGAGACGAGGTGGGCGTGCAGGGTGTCCAGTTCGGCCCGGGTGGTGACAAGGGGGCCGCCCGGAATGTTGAGCGAGCAGTGGAAGTCGAGCGCGGCGGTGGCGAAGGGCACGAAGTCCTGCGCGGGCGGGCTGGCGGTGCGGGACATGGGGGTGCTCTTTCAGGGGGAGGGAGGGCCGGCATCAGGCGGCGAGGGCGAGCGGCATGGCGGCGACCGTGAACGCTTCGGCCTGCTGCCAGGTGAGCGGCCGGAGGTCGAGCTGGGCGCCGACGGCCGCGGTCTCCACAACCGCGCAGGCGGAGCGGAGTTCGTCCTCCGAGTCGGCCGAGACGGTCAGCAGCCCGGTCAGGGCGACATCCGCGTGGCCCGCGATGAGCTGGCGCTCCCGGGACTTGATGTCCTGGTACTCGATCGAGTCCGCCTCGGAGTCGACCTGGCCCCGCCGGGCTCGCTCGGCAGCGTCGGCGATCACGCTGGACTTCTTCCGCTGGACGTCGCGCAGGGCTGCGTCCAGCCCCTTCGGCTCGTACGACAGTGACAGCGTGCGCCGGACCCCGGCGGTGAACAGGAGCTGGTGCAGGAAGCCGGCCGACGTTTCGGTGCGGGGCCAGTTCTCCACCCAGTACGTGGCGTGCACGGCCGAGTCGGTCGCGATGTGGTCGGCCTTCTCGACCACCACGACCGGACCAGCAGCAGCAGGATCAGCCTCGGGATGCCCTGCCGTGGACCAACGGTCAAGCGTTGCAAGGGCCTTGGGGTCGTACGCGGTGCGCACGACGGCCGCGATCTCGCGGGCGGTGAGCCAGCCGGTGGGGTTGAGTCCGGCCGTTCGCGCGGCCTGATCGAAGGTCGAGGTGAGCTGTGCCAGGACACTGAAGGATCCGGTGAGGCCGCCACCGGCCTGGTTGATCAGCCGTCGTGCGGCCTTGGCGTCCAGGGATACCGCGACGTACGCCTCGTGCGGTGCAGCAGCAGGGCCGGCGCTCTGGATCAGCTCGCTGTAGATCGCACCCGCCATGGGGGCGTGGGGCTGGCCGTGCTCCTCCCAGTACCGGCGCAGCGCGTCGCCGGAGTCCGGAACGGTGCGCTCGATCACCTGGATCCGGGCGACCTGGCCCGTGCGGGCGAGTGCGGCCAGCGCACGTCCCCATCCGTTGACGTTGGCGTTCTGGGTGCCCGGGTCGAGCAGCGCGTAGGCGCGGGAGGAGACCTTGACGACGGCGGTCAGGGTGCCGGTGTGGGGGTTGTGGACCGCGCCGTATCGACGGTCGGGAGCGGTGACCACGCGCAGGCTCGCCGCTGTGCCGGGCAGGTGAAGCAGACCTTCGCGGATCGGGCGGCGGGAAGGCCGGGTGAGCCAGACCAACTGGCCCCGCATGCGGCGCAGGGCGTACCGGGTGACGATCGGAGCCCAGTCGGCCAGGGCGCGGCCCCGGTAGCGGACGAACACGAGGAGGGCGATGGCCGCCCAGACCGGGATGAGTTCGAGGGCGCCGACCACGCCGCGGGTGAGGATCACGGCGAGCAGAAGAAGACCGGTGAGGCTGACGACGATCAACTGCGAGGCTGTCAGGCCGAGCAGGATGCCGCGCCGCGAGCGGTGAGGAAATTTGACGCTGGCCGTGGTGGCTTCGGCCTGGTGCTTGTTGGACATGGTGGGTTCCAGACGGTGGGAGCGGGCGGGGGCGGGGCGCGCGACGCTCTTCTGGAGGTCATGGCGGGGCTCGTTTCTGGGGATCGGTTGCGCGGGGCGCGGGGGGCGGGCTGCCGTAACAGCCCGCCCCCGGATGTGATGTGTCAGGAATCCGACGGCGACTGGCTGGGATACACCCAGTTCGTCGGTGTCGGGGAACCGGTTGCCGAAGGCCCCGTGGAGGACGGCGGCGCTGCAGCGGGGGCCGGCGGCGGCGCGGCGCCAGCGCGGGTCATGTTGCCGCCTCCAGCCTGAGCGGCAACGAACTGGCCGCCCGCTTCTCCTTCGGCGCCTCCCGATTCGCCCTCGTCGGGTCGGTTGATGAGCGGCGGGATACCGGGGCGCTGGATCAGGGCCCGACCCTTGTCGCCGGAGGCGTTCGGGTCTTCGCCGTACCGGAAGCTGGTCTGCGGCTTGGGCGGTCCGGAGTCGATGCCCTCCTTGCTGAGGGTGCCGCCGGAGGGGCTGATGCCGGAGGCAACGCCGTCGCTGCCCGCGCCGGGGACCTGGCTCGGCCCCTGCGGTGCCGGTGCACCGCTGCTGGCCCGCATCGCCAGACTGCCCGCAGTCTTGGCAGCTCCAGCGGCGACCGCCATGCCCGCGACGCCGGTGCGGTGCAGGTCGTCGTGGCCCCCGCCGTCGCTGGCCCAGTGGACGAACTTGTACGTGGCGTACGGGCACAGCAGGACCAGCACCATCACGACGATGCCTGCCATCGCGTCGGACAGCGCGGCCATGCCGTCGTGGGCATCCGACTTGCCCATCGCTGAGACGCCGATGAGGAAGACCACGGTCATCAGGAGTTTCGAGACGACCAGGGTGGCGGTGGCCTCGATCCAGCCACGTCGCCACCGCTTGGCGACCTCCCAGCCTCCGCCAGCTCCGGCGAAGACGGCGAGAGCGACCAGCACCAGGACGCCGACCTTGCGGGCGACCATGACGCCCCAGTACATGAACGCGCCGATCGCGCATCCTAGGGCGACCATGGCTGGGACTCCCCAGCCGAGGCCGTACATCGCCCCCAGTTCGTTGACCTTCACCACACGGCGGATCGCATCGTCGACTGAGCTGTTCGCTGCTTGGAACAGGCCGTCGGACAGGGCGTCGACCACGGTGATGGCGACGGTCGTGAAGGCGATGGCGCAGAAGCTGAAGAGGATGCCGGTCATAGTGCCGATGGCTGCCTGAGCGAGGGCGCGTTCATCTCGCAGCCAGGCCGCGAACATCAACTGGATGCAGAACGTGCCGACGGTCAACGCGAGCCCGATGGGCAGCAGAAGTTCGTAGTTGTCCCGGAACCATCCGGCGTTGAGATCGATGGCGGTGGTCTGGTTGACGGCCTTCGCAGCGAGATCAGCGGCGCTGGCGGCCAATTCGCCCGCCGACTTCGCGATCCACGCTCCGATGCCGTCGGTGACGGCCCCGGCGGGGTTGGTGGCGAAGTCGACAGCACCGCACACCTTGTCCATCAGCGGAAAGTCGCAGACTCCCATGGCGATACCTCCTTTCTGGGTTGGTGGTCAGGGCGCGACGGACGGCATGACGCCGGCCAGGGCACACGGGTGGGAAGGGCGGCACTGGACCGCGAGGGTGGTGACGCGGTTCTCCGCACCACCGGCAGGCGAGCCCTTCCAAGCGATCGACTGCTTGCCGGAGACGGTCACGGCATATACGTACGCCTGCGTGATCGTTCCGGGATTCGCCTGAAGGGCCTGGGTGAACGAGTCCGGGAAGTGCCCCTCGTTGACCTTGGCGGTGGCGAACTGGCCGTTGGCGGCCATTTCCTTCCACAGCACGGGCGAGGGAACGATCGCGTCGACCGAGGCGGGATCGGCGTACTTGGTCTCGGTGGTCAGCCACCCATGCAGGGCGGTCAGCAGCTCTGCCTGGGAGTACGCACGGGTGTCGTACGACCACAACGCTTCGGCGGCTGCCTTCCCGAACGCGATCGGATCGTGGGTGCCCGGTGGAGTCGGGAGGGAGTGAGGGCGCGACCTCGGCGAGGACGATCCGGACGGCGAAGTGGCCGACGAGGAAGGAGAAGGCGAACTCGCGGGTGGGGTTTCAGCTTTGGAGGAGCCCCTGCCGTCGCGGGTGAGGTAGGCAGCCAGGCCGGCGAGGGCGACGAGCACCACCAGAACGGCAGTGCCGAGCAGCGCCCGGCGGCGCACGCGAGATGCGCCGCCGGGGTTCGAGGAGTGGGAGGGCATCAGTGGACCTGCGTCCCCAGCGTGCTGAAGAACGCGACCACGCCGTTTGCGGCGCCCAGCAGAAGGGCCGCACCAGCGCTGACCAGCACACCCTTCTTGCCGTTGGCCTCGGCCTGGTGGCCACCAGAGTGGTGGCCCCACGCCCACACGCCCGCGCTGACGGCGAGCGCACCGACCACGGCGATGATCCCGAAGAGGTTGATCGAGCCCATCACCTGCTTGAGGACGGCGAGGCCAGGAAGCCCGCCCTCGTTCGGCTTGATCCCGGGGTCGTAGGCGAGCTGGATGACCTTGTCGGCGAGATACATTACGAACTCCAGTTCTATTTATTGCACGCTGAAGCCCGAGAGGGCGGAGCGGCGGTGCGTGAAGAAGGGGGAGGGAGAAGGGCCGGTCAGACGACTCGGCGGGCCGCGAGAATCTGCGACTTCCAGGACGCGAGCGTCGCGATACGCACCACGTCACCGGTGTGCGGGGCGTTGACGATCAGGCCCTGGCCGATGAACATCCCGACGTGCTCGGGGACTTCGGCCGTTCCCTCGGTGAAGACGAGGTCACCCGGCTTGAGGGCATCGGCCGACGTCGCCTTGCCCTCCTTGACCTGCGTGTACGTGGTGCGCGTCAGGGTGACTCCGGCGGCCTTGTACGCCTGCTGCATGAGAGAGGAGCAGTCGCACCGGCCCATGGGGTCGGGCCCGTGGGAGTCGGTGCAGCTCCCGCCCCACTGGTACGGCGTCTTGAGCTGGCCGAGGGCCCAGCGAATCGCCGTCTGGACCTTCGCCGGAGCATCGGCTGGGATCTTGTACTCGGCAGGCACCGCGCCCGGAGGGATGGTCCCGAAGTCGGTTCCGTCCCCGCCGGCCGTACAACCGCCCGCGGTATCGGACGGAGCGGTCTCGGTGGCAGCAGAGCCAGACGGAGACGGGCTCGGCGACCCGCCGCCGGACTTCGACAGCAGGGGGGCGATGGCCTTCTGCAAGGCGGTGGCCAGCGGCTCCCATTTGGCATACGCCTCCGGGAAGCCCGACCTCTGTACGGCCTGAGCGGCCTGGGTGACGGACAGGGACTGCCAGCCCGAGACCTTCTGCAGCCCCTCGTAGAACTTGGTCGAGGAGTGCACCGGATCGAGGATCTCGTTCGCCGTGCCCCATCCCTGCGACGGCCGCTGCTGGAACAGTCCCAGCGAATCGCGGTCGCCGTAGGTCAGGTTCCGCAGGCCGCTTTCCTGTAGCGCGGTTGCCAGGGCCACGACTTGCCCCCGGGCCGGAATGTTCATCGCGACGCCGGTGGCCTGGATCGTCTTGGCGTTGGGGACCTGGTCGGCAGGGTCATCAAGCCCCGCGACGGAGACCGCGCCCTTGTCGCCACCGTCCAGGATGGCCTTCACCTGTGAAGCAACGGCAGCGGTATCCACAGACTGTGCACCGCCGGTCGAGCAGGAGGCCGAAGCCGAACCCGCACCGATGGCGAGGATGGGAACGGCCAGCAGCAGCGGGCCGGATGCGAAGAGACCGACGACGGCTCCGGTGGTCTTCTTCATCGCCGCTGCCGTTCACCGGTTCGGCGGTGGCCGACGGACAGCGGTGTTGGGTCGGGGCGTGGGGGTGTCAGGGCATGCTGCATCGCAGCGGCTCCTCGTGGTTCGTAGGAGGCGCGGTGCCGACTTCTCGTGCAAAGCCGTCGGCACCGCACCGATGTGAATCCGCCTCTCAGGGCGAGCCCGGGTCAGGGGAGTTGGTAGCTCCCAGACGCCGGTTTTGGGTCAAGCGCGGCAGCCAGCCGCGCTCGTAATCTCAGGCAGAGCACCGGTTCTCCTCACGGCTTTTCGGACGAAGGGCTAACGGGCCCGCCGTGCTGCCCATTCGGACGAGACAACACGGATAAGCACAGGTCAGCAGGGGTGGAGCGTTGCTCTGCCCCGGTGACATGGCGAGACAGTAGACCGGGAATCCGGCCGCACCAAACGGCTCTCGGGCCCGGCCCCGGACAGAGACACGGCTCGTTAGGTGCGGCCGGAATTCGCGGTTAACGTCCGGCGCAACCCCGCTCGAAACGACCGCTGTTGAGCGACGTCCGGAGCGGGTTCAGTCCCACCGTGCCCTGAAAGAGGCCCCGCACATGAGCTACACGCTGCACCGAGGCGATGCCCTCACCGTGCTGAAGACCCTCCCGGACGAGAGCGTCAACGCCGTCATCACAGACCCGCCGTACAACTCCGGCGGACGTACCAGCTCGGACCGCACGGGTCGCACCGCGCGAGCCAAGTACGTCACCAGCAACAGTGCGCACGACCTGCAGAACTTCCCCGGAGAGAACCGCGACCAGCGTTCCTACCGATCCTGGCTGACCGAACTGCTCACCGAGGCGTACCGGGCCTCGACCGAGCACGCGGTCGCCATGGTCTTCACCGACTGGCGCCAGGAACCGACCACCTCGGACGCCCTGCAGATGGCCGGGTGGACCTGGAGTGGCACCATCCCGTGGATCAAGCCCTCCAGCCGGCCCCGCAAGGGCGGGCCGAAGCAGGACTCGGAGTTCATCGTCTGGGGCGTCAAGGGCTCCCTCGACAACACCCGCGACCTCTACCTGCCGGGGCACTACATCGCCTCCCAGCCCCGCAAGGGCCGTGTCCACATCACCCAGAAGCCGGTCGAGGTGATGCAGCAGCTCGTCCAGGTCTGCCCCGAGGGCGGCACCGTGCTCGATCCGTTCACCGGCAGCGGCTCCACGGGGGTCGCGGCCCTGCGCGAGGGACGCCGTTTCGTGGGCGTCGAGCTGTCCGCGCACTACGCCGATGTCGCCGAGGAGCGGCTGCGCGCCGAACTGACGAAGGACGACTTCGAGCTGGCCGGTCCGGAGGTGTGAGCATGAGAGCGGGGAGCCCGGGGTCCGCGCCCCGCAGACGCCAAAGGGCGGCTGGAGTATCGAGTAACCGATGCTCCAGCCGCCCTTCTGTTTGCGTCAAGCCGCCTCGAAGGCCCGCCGGATCAACGGGGGCCGCCTTCTCCAGGTCGGCTGCCGAAGCGAGGCGTACCTCCAGGTCCCCGGTCCCGAGGTGCCCGATGCCGCGCATGTCCCGGGTGTAGCCCTCCTCCAACTCGACCGTGTCCGGGTCGAGTCTGAGATAGACCAGGATCGCCTCGTGCTTGGGGCGGAAGATCACCGTTGCTACGTTCACCAGCCGCCGGTAGGCGATGTAGTGGCGCAGCGGTGCCACCTCGACCTCGCCCCATGCCGTGAGCGCGTCGTCCACCTCCGCGTACAGGTCCCGCAGGCACTGCGGTACCAGGCCGGCATCCGTCGGCGAAGGAGCCACAGGGACCGCCGCCGCGACGTCGACCGTGGTCTCCCGCACCCGAGTTCGCCGGGAGGAAGCGGCGGTCGGGAAGCCGGGCGAGGAGTCGACGAGCAGCAAGCTCAGCAGGCCGCCCTCGAAGATCCGGTAGCGCACCAGATCGATCCGCTCGGGCAGTCGCTGCACGGCCACACGGTCGTGGTGGGAGAAGCTAGCCGCGATGCAGACCATCCGCGGTCGACGCCAGTCGATCGACCCGGCAGCCTCCGCGCCCAGCACCTTCCGCACGAGCGCCTCGAACTCGTGGTGCGCCGACTCCAGCCAGGACAGGTACGACACGGCCTGCGACAGCACCCCGCTGTCGGAGCCCTTCTTCATCTCGATCACCACCGGGGCGCCGTTCTCGTCCAACCCCAACGTGTCGATCCGCCCCCGGTGCCACGGTCCCGTCGGGTACTCCGAAGCCAGGAAGCGGATCCCGAGCATGGACTCCATCCCAGTCTCGACGCGGCGTTGCAGCTCCACCTCCAGGGCCACCGTTGAACTCCGAAGCTCGATGTCCCGGCCAGCGGCATCCAGCCGAAACAACTTTAGGTCAATCACCGACATCCCCTCCCGCGATCACTACAGGAGAGACAATCGACGGCGGCCCGCGAATATTCCGTGGCCGGGGCGAAAGTGCCAGTGGCCGCTATGAGTTTCGTAGTGACCTATGCTCATACCTTTGACTGGTCGACAGCATCGACGGTAACCCAGCAGCGGTGCACCAGTATCCCGGAGATCAGCGTAGATGCCGTGATCACCGCCCCGGCAGAACAGCGCCGATCGTAAACCACCGCACCTGTGTTTTCTCCGGTTTCGTAGAGGTCCGCTACGATCCAGCTACCGCGTCATCGAGGCTAAGTTCCCCCTGTTTACTGCGGCGGATCGGCTGGCTGAGCCAGGCATCGAAGTCGTTGTCCGACACGGAAAACCAGTCCTTGAGAGCCTTCTTCAGTGCAGTATTCGCGTGTTTCTCCGCAACAGGGCGGAGATCTTCATCCTTCGCTGTCGGTTGGTTCGTCTTCAGGGCTCTGAGCTGCTGCTTAATGCATAGATCCAGGTACATGCGCCGGGCCTCGCCGAGCTTCCTGTCGAACTCGCCACGGTCCGGTACCCACGAGGCCACGTGCGACCATGCCGTGGAAACCGCCAACGCCTGCATCCAGAAATAGCGAAAGTAGACAGCCTGAGCTGACTCCATGTTCCCGATCTGATTGATCGGGTTTGTGATGCCGGTCTTGTTGAAGGCGGCTTTTCGGTCACGTGCGCGGCTGTGCTCGATTTGGAAGAATGAGTTCCAGGCGTCTACGAGAGATTCAGCGAAGGCTGGAAGATCCTGTAGATCCACGCCGCCCGGCTGCGATTTCCGCATTTCCCACAGTGAGCCCATCGTCATAACAAGCCCGAGTTGGCACGCGTGGGTGTTGAGCACGTTGTAGGCATCCTTGCAACGCTTGACGCGTTCAGGGCGAGTCGACGCCAGATACTCCTGAGCACGGTATTGATCGAAGTCTTCCTCTTTCCCCTTGAGTGCCTCCCAGGCCCGGATGACGTCCGATTTGGGTAGCCGGCGCTCAGTGTTATCTCTGTGCTCCAGGTAGTGATCGTGGCTGTCTCGGAGCGTCCAGAAAACTCCCACGCCACCAAACAGAGCATCGTGAGCCAGCGCCGCAAAGGTATCGGCGACATGCCAGTCGTCCTTGAGCTTGGTCAAGGCACTGGCATGTGCTGCATAGGGCGTGGTCTTAGAGAGCAGTGTCAGGATTGCCCTGCCCCACGTCTCCTTGAATCGTGCGCTGATTGCCTCCATCCTACCGAGAGGGAACTGTTTGTCCCCGAGAGTGTCCCGATCGAAGGGAATGCCGCCGTCCTCGAAGTACCTTTCGAAAAGGGTTGCGAGGTCGAGCTGGTTGCGCATGAACTCATCGCGCTGCAGTTCGCTCTCTTTCCCCGAGATGCCTTGTGCGACGTTGGTGAGGTACTTCGAGGGACCGAAGATGCAGCGGTTCACGGCCATCTTGAGAAGGTTGATGTTTGTAAGGACCGACCACCGCGCAGGCCTGTGGCTGTTGACTTCGGGGTTGTCGTACTCCACGGCGTAAAGGGGAAGGTAAGATTCGTCGCTGCGGCTTCGAAGCTCGCTGAGCATGCTCCGAGTAAGAACATTGGAGAGTTCAGCATCTGAGAGCAAGATGATGCGGGACTCGCTAGGGGGCCGGGCCTCCTTGTTGACGTCAACAAAGAGCTTTCGGGCAGCTTCGTGAGGCCGGGAACCTTCTCCGGTCTGCTCCGGGAACCAGCACACGGTGACCGGGACCTCCACCTTCGAGAGGTCGGGCTCACCGGCGCCGTGCTGCTCCAGCACTCGCCGGACCTGATGCTCGTAGAAGGAGCGGTATTTGACCGCAGACGTGTCCTGCCATGAGTTGGTCAGAGTGCGCTCAATTGCAAGGAGAGCCATTGCGCGGTGCTGGCCGTCAAGGACAACCAGGCTCGACTCAGAACGGTTCCACCATAGTTTGCCCACGTTCGCACCGTGCGGCTGTCCGTCGGAGGCGAGTAGGCGATGGACTTGGAAGGCGCTGCCTGCACGTTGCTCCTGCCAGCTGGCCTCGTCGGCATTGACAGACGCCAGCTCCCCGAGCGCTGGGAAGGAGGTGGGTCGTTTGCTACGGAAGGGAAGCAGAACGGCCACGATCGGAGGGAAGAAGGCGGGGCCTGTCGTCTGAGGTTTGAGCAGGTAGGGGATCAGGTTAACCGCCACGCGGTGATCGTCGAGGTCGCGCTGGAGAAGCTGGTTGAAGTCCAGGTCGCCGGCGTCCATGACTTCGCGGACGGGAGCGAGGCTCTTGGTGAGTTGACGCTCTGGCGTGTCTGCTTCACCGCCGAGACGCGCCTTCGTCATGATGTAGTCGACTCGTCCCGCAGGAGTGTCGAAGCTGCCCCACGTCCCCTGCACGTAATCACGGAACGTGAGCCTGCTACCCGAGCCGAACATTCTTCACTGCCTTCCTACGCTGTACCAGTTGCGCGTCGGCAGCTTCGGCTGCCCGATCGCGATGGGGTGACGTCAAGTCTTCTGACGACATCTTGCAGGTCACGAGGTTCTTATGGGGCTCGATACAGCAATTGATGCTGTTGCGGCTGGCAAAACGAGCCACAGCGGCTTGATTTAGCGCGACCGCGCCGGGGAACTGCGCCCCGGCGCGAACCGCAAATCACTCGTCCTTCAGCTCTTCCTTGAGCATGGCACCGGTGAACATGCCCCAGTAGGTGCGCAGTTCGCTGTACTGCTCGTCGGGGCTAGGGTGCTGGGCTTCGGCACGCGCGTAGCCCATGAACAGGAGGTCGATCGCAGCCTCGGCTCGGCGTGCCAGGTCGAGGACGTCCTCCGGACTCATGCCCTCGGCGCCATCGTCGGCGATCTTCTTGAGCGGTCCATACACATCGCGGAAGAACGAATGCCGGTGGTTGAACTTCACAACCGACTTGCCGTTGAGGTGATGGACCTCAAGGAACTCCTTACCGGGCCAGCTACCGTCAAGCAGTGTGATGGGCTTGGTACGGATCTGCTCTCGGAGCTCAGCGATCTTGGTCGCGTCTGTCTCGGGGCTCAGACCCATGTCTTCCGCCGCGTGCTGGACAACCTCCTCTTCCTGCTCTGCCGTGACGTCCCGGCCTGCAAGACCCCGGGGGAGGCTGGGATCCGTGCGCTCTGCTACGGCCATGCTGCTGCTGTGCTCGCCCTTGCTGAGGCGCTCGCGAGCTTCAACGTCTCCCCAGTACTGGCGAATCTGCATGCGAGCTTGAGACATCGGGCGTTTGAGCCAGTCGTGCAGTTGGTTGCGAAGCTTCGTCACAGGCTCGGCACCACGCTTGACGTTTCGCACTTGGAAGTAGTCGTCCAGGTCGGCCGGGAAGGTCACCTCGATACCGATGTATCGGCCAACCTTGTCGTTACGGCTTACTGAGTCGAGAAGCCGCGGAACGACGTCGTAGTAAATTTCCCGACCATTGCGCAGAATGCTGACCCTAGCCGCATTTTCGGCGTTGATCTGGAACTCTCGGATATCCTCGCCTCGGTGGTCGCATTCGCCACCAGCGCCTTTCCAGGGGCGGAATTCTGCCGGAACCAGCGCGACGGCAACATGTACTTTGTGACCCTCGACGTCCAAGTCGCCTTCCTCGATAAGATGGCCACGAGGGTCAAGCTTCTGAGACTTGTACCTGGAAATGATACGAGGGTTGTCCCGGAGGAACAGCGGGTCGTGCAATGTGACTACCTTGTTCTCAAGCTCGAAAGTGCGTCCCGTGTCGATGTAGGTGCGATAGGCGCGCGCGATGAACTTACGCAGGTCCGAGAGCTTCTCATCCAGGGAAGTTCCGTAGGTTCCTCCGCTCTGCAGGCGGTCGACTTTGCCGAAAATGACCACAGTGCCAGAGGCCAGCGGCCGTCCATCCCGGCCGACCATGAGCTTGCCTGCTTCTTCGGGCCAGTCCGAGACCTCCTGGGTTGCAATGTACTGCTGCTTGCCGGCGCGTACCTCCTCAAGGTCAATGTAACTGTGATGGATCTGGGGGTCGCCGGCACGTTTGCTGTAGACGTCGATGCGTTCACCCAGGCTGAGCCCGGCGAGCTTGAGGCCCATCCCGAAGCGACCTAGACCATCCCGCTGGTTGTAGCGGGCGCTGTAGCCCATTGACAGGACATTGTGCATGATCGACGGATCGATTCCCACGCCGTTGTCAGCGATGATGAAGCTGTGGATCGACTTCTTTTTCGGCCCGTAGAGCGGGAGAACCCGCATCAGTGTTGCCTCGGCCTGGATCGAGTTATCTAGCGGTTCGCCGATAGCCGCCGTGAGGTCGAAGCCAGCATCGCGCATTGATTCCAGGGCGCGGTCAATTTGGATGATGTTGGCACGCTGATTGTCGGGCGCCAGGAAAATGGGATTCGTCATCGTGCGGCCTCATTCCTCAGGATGGCATTCTCGGGCAGACACCGAAAGTTCTGTGCTGCTCGTCGTGTGGGTAGGCAGAAGAGACAAGCGGTCTCATGAAAGTTGGGGCGATCCGGATGGATGCGGTTTGCCAGTTGGGGTGAGAGTGAATGAAATAGAGCGCACTCCACCTCGAAGGCATTCGCGGGGTTGTGGTGCACGTCGTAGGTGAAGTAGGCCCCGGTCCGATCGGTGCAGTGCCGAAGCAGGCGCCGCCGGATGTCTGTGTCACTGCGCCCGACATAGCGGGGCACACCCGTGGCCGTGTAGAGCACGTAGGTGCCGACTACGCGGGCCGGGATGAGCGACCGTATGAGCCAGGGGCTCATACGCACGAGTCGGGCCCTCACGCTACTCCCGCCGATGCGGTCCAGAGCTGACGGGCGCTCTTTCGTGCACGACTGATTCTCTCCCGCATGCGCGTCACTGGCAGCCCCTGTCGAGTGGCCAGGATCTCGGCGTCATCTCCCTGCGCGAGTGCCTGGAGGACGGCGCGGTGGGCTGGTGAGATGCCAGGCTCCATGCGGAGCCACTCACGGAACTCGACGACTGGATAGCCCTGGTCCACGACTCCATGTTCGGAGTAGTCCCCTTCGAGGGCGACGCAGGGGGTGATGGCCTTGCGGCGCTCCAACGTTTCGTAAGCATGACCCATGGCTGACCGTACGCGGTACTCCGCAGGCGTGGACTCGTCAGAGGGGTTGCGCAGAAGTTCGTCGAGTGCGCGGTCGATCCTGTCGAGCTGATAGGCATCGCGGGTGCCGAGGGCGCGGAGTTGCAGCGCAATAACGGCCCCCTCGACGGGGTGGCTGATCATGTTCGCTCCGTCTTGTCTGGCGGCGAGCCCCATACGGTGGCTCGCGTCCGAAGGTGAAGCAGTGCTTGTGCGGTTGTCCTGTGAGGATACTCGACGACGCCGGCGAGCGCGGGGCGAACCCACGCTTCACGAACGGCATGTGACGGCGCCTCACCTGTAATGGTCGGGTGGCAGTCCTCGTTGTTGCAGCGGCCTGGGGAGTTTTCTTCACCCTGTCGCGAGGTGCTACAGCCAGGGCTGATCGCAGATCTGAGTTGGTGGGAGCCGCCGGATTTTGGCGGAGTTCCTAGCATGCATGCACGAGGGCCGCCCGCTCTTCCGAGGAGGAAGAGCGGGCCCTCGTGCATGCATGCTAGGCGGCTACCCTGTGGCCGTGGAGACGAGCTGCTCGATGGAACGCAGATCGCTACGGCCGGCCAGGAAGCCGACACCGCGGTGAAGGTGGACTGTGAGCGTCCTGGAGATCGCCTCGTCCGTCAGCTCTTCACCGTCCATCAGGCACCGCTGCTTGAGGAGAGCGAGGTAGATGTCTCCATAGGGACTGGAGAACGTCTTCCACGACATCTCGACGTTGGAGTCGGTGGTGACTTCCTTGACCAGTGGTGTGGATGAGTCGCGTAGTGACAGGGCAAGTGCCCACCTGCACAGCTCATTCCACTGGGTCAGACCAGTGTTGCGCTTCAGCCAGATGAGCTGCTCTTTCGCCGTTTGTGAAAGGCGAACCGTCTCAAGCGGCATGCGGGACTCCTGCTGTCCACCAGTATCCAGGCTCAACGGTGGTGGTGAACGTCGTGTCGTCGTGAACAAGGGTGTAGGTGTGCGCGAGGGACGGCTTCAATCGAGCCAGAAGCTTCTCATCGATCTCTTCGTCTGTGGACAGCAGGAGTACCTGCCGTCCAGCGTTGGGGAAGTAGCGATCAACCAGATGTTGACGGTGTCGGCTGTCGAGGCGGCCCAGGGGCGTGTCGATCACACTCGGCAGCCGGTTACCGGCAACCTTGGCCAGACCCCAGAGCAGAGAGATGGCCAGTAGCTGCCGCTCGCCGGCGCTGAGTCGTGCGGGGTCGATGGCCTCTCCGTCCGAGTCCGCAAGAGTGAGGTTGAACTTATCCGTGTCGATCCGCAGGTCGTGGATGAGGCCAGTCTTGCGCATCAATGCCTTGAAGCTCTGAAGGACGGCAACTTCCAGACGGCTGATGTGCCGCCGCAGCAGAGCAGCGCCAAACTTCTCCAGTGTGTCCCGTGCCTTGTCGGCATAGGTCACGATGCGCTCCAGCTCCTCGACCTCGATCAGCGTCTTAATCCGCTTCTGCTGTGCTCGTTCCAGGTCGGCGGCAATCCGATCGCGTCGGCCCCTCGCCTCCGCCAACTGTTCTTCACCGCGCCTGAGTTCATCCTTGGCTACTGCGAGCGCATCCATGGCCTCGCTGCGCTCTTCGACAAGGTCCTTGATGAGCCCCTGGTCTGGAATACTCGCTAGGAGGCGATCGGCGGTGTCAAGCTGATCGGCTGTGCCTGCAGACTCTCTGAGGAGCTCTCGCGCGCGGGACGCGTCTCGGGTGAGTGCTTCATTCAGCGCCGAGAGTTGCTGGAGCATGTCCGGGGGCAGGTCAAGGCTGTGCTTGAGCTCGGCTGAACTCTCGCGCTTGTTGCGGTCAGCGGTCATTTTCCGCTTCAAGGCCGTGCGGGCAGCAGCCGGAACGGACGCAGGAAGTTGGTCAAGGAGCCAGGCATCGCGCTCTTCTAGAACGCCGACGACTCGGGTGGCATCGTCAGCTTCCTTCTCGCGCTCTGCCTGGTCCCGGAGCGTGGCAAGCTGCTGCGGGAGCATGAGGAGAGGAAGAGGACCTTGAGCAAGAGAGCGCAGGGCCTGGCGCTCTGACGTGAGGCGATCGGCCACGGCTGCTCGATCACCTTCCAGCTCCTTCTGCCGCTCGAAGAGCTTCCCGCCTGCCCGCATGAATGACTTCTCTACCTTGTTAAGGCGAACCTGCAGGCGATCGCACCTGGACCGTGTGCTGCCGAGCGTCTGAGTGAGGTCCGCGACGTACACCGTCGCCGCTTCGTGCTCGGCTTCCTGGGCTCGGATCTGGTCGATGAGGGCCTGGTCCTCGTTGGACAACCGCTGTCGGCGCTGTAGCGCCAGGAGATCAGTGCGGAGTTGCTCAACCGTGTTCACGCCCAGGAGGGAATGGACTGCGGACTCGATCACGGCGGCTGCACGCTCGGGGTCCGCGAGAGACTCAACCTTTTCCCCGTCAAAGAAGAAAAGTGAGGCCACCTCTAGCGGGAGGATGTCCTCGACGTGATCCGGCCAGCCATCGCTGAGAATCCGGTCATACTGGCCGTCGACAAGGACGTTCAAGTGCTCCTTGAGCTGCTTGCCGCTCAGACGCCAGCTCCTGACTACGCGGTAATGCCTCTCGTGGCCATCCACGACCACGGAGAACTCCAGAGCGATCTCCGAGCCCTCGGCAGCGTCCGCCTTACGATTGATGCTTTCGCGCAGGTAGGAGTCGTATGAGCGACTCCCCCGACCGCTGCAGCGTGCCCTCGGACCATAGAGAACCAGCTGGATGGCGTCGAGCAAGGTCGTCTTGCCGCATCCGTTGAGGCCACCGATCAGGATGATCGGCCGCCCCGGTTGAACTCTCAGATCAAGGGACTGCTTGCCGCGGTAGGCGCCAAAGTCGCGGAGTTCGATGTTATGAAGGTGCATCAGTAATCTCTTCGTTCAGCGTCAGATAGGTCGGGGCGGTCTCACGCATCTCCCGCTTACGCTTCGCGAACGCCAGGGCATCATCCTCGTTCTCGTAGAAGCCCTTCTTGATGGTCTTCTCCAGCTCCTTGAACAGTCCCGAGCGTCGAGTCATCGTTCGATGCTGCCGCTCGACCGCGAGAAGTTCACGAGTCATCGTGAAGTGGATATCGTCGCCATCGCATACTTCCTTGAGGAGGTCAATCTCCTCCGCCCCAAGGACAAGCTGCTCATCGAGGGGCCGCCCCGGGAACGTCTCACCCGTGGCCTTCTCATAGATTGCTGGCAACGTGTCCTCGACCTCGTGCTTGTCGAAGACCCAGATGCGGCGGATCTCGTGCAGCTCCTCCATCGTGATCAACTCGATGCCACGTACGCTCTCTGGGGCGATCCGCCTCACGAGAGTCTGCGCTTCAAGAAGCTTCCTGAGCCATGTCTGTCGCGCTTCTTGCGTGTAGGGCCCGTGGATGACGCCGTCGTTGAAGAGCTGGACACTACCGTTCATACGGCGGAAGTCCCTGGTCTCCCGTTCCTTGGACACATCGTCGAGCTCATTGCGGAGATCGAGCAGGGGCCGCATCCACTCCTTCTCCTCGTCGTTGCGGATCATGGCAGTCATGGACTTGTCCTTGTCCACGAGAGTGCAGGTCCAGCACCCGAAGCGGCTGTCACCGCAGGTAGGGGTGGTGTCGTCCACAACCAGAGGGCACTCGGAGTCCTCAGAGGCACCCTGGTACATGGTCAGTAGATCCTTGTTCCGATGTCCCCACGCGTTGGAGTACTGCATCAGGAACATCCACACCTCATCAGTACCCCACGCTTCGATGGGGCTGTAGACGAGTGAGTTCGGCAGGTTCCCGTTGGGCGAGAGGCGGTCCCGAACCCGGCGCTTCTCGTGCTTCTCCATTGACCGGGCGCGTGCCTGGCTCTCCGTCTTTCGAATACCGAGAACGAGGATCGCCTCCCCGTGACGCCGTACGACGCGGCGGATGAACGCATTCGACGGCTTGATTTTCAATCGCTCTGTGCACCAACGGAACTTGGGGCGAGGGGCTGGGTAACCGCGGCCGATGAGATTTACCCAGAAGGTGTCCTTGACCTCCGGAATCAGTCGGTGCGGCTCGATGGGGAGCTGCTGCTCCGACGCAGCCTTCCCCATGGTGTCGAGAGACTGAGTGACCCAGGCAGCCACGACGGGATTTTCGACAAGTGTGTCCGTGCTGATCACATGCACTGGTTTGGTGCGCTGCTCAGCCGGCAGCCCCTGAAGGGCCAGCCAGACGAGTTGCAGCACGGCAGTGGAGTCCTTGCCACCGCTGTAACCGATGACCCAAGGCACTTCGTCAGCTGTATAGAGCTCACGGATTTCTGCCGTGAGTTCACTGACCACTTCAGCGAGGACCTTGCCCTGGAAGGGCGCCGTCGGCTTTGGGGTGCTCATGAAACTCCTTGCAGGTATGCGTCCTCTACACGCTGCTCTTCCGGACTGAGCTCGAGCTTCATGTGATGACGCAGGTAGTTCACAGTCAGGGTCAAGTTCTGATGGCTCTTCGACACGCGACCGCCGATCATCGCGCGACCTTCCCAGTCCGGGTTTGTGCGTGACCAGTCAACCGAAGTCAAGGGCTTCAGCTTCGATTGCCACACCTTGGGAGAGTCGGAGTTGCGCAGGAGTGAATTACCGATCCGCCCGAGGGCATGCAAGGCGATCCCGTGGCTGTGGATATAGTCCTTGCGTGCCTCCCGAGCTACGAGCTCGCGGCGCCGCACCATCCCCCACTCGGGCACGACTGCGTCGACTGCCTCCCAGTATTTTTCGGCCAGCTGTTGGGCCTTGTCCTTCTCGACGTCCAGTCCCTGGAGAAGCGACTGGGTGGCAGAGCAGAGGGCGCTGAGAGTGAAGAGCCTGCGTGAACGTTGAGCGAGGTTGCTGTTTTCCAAGTCGATGTGCCCCTTGAAGACTGGGGACGTCATGGCCAAGAAACGGGTCATGATGGCTAGTTCATCGCGGTGGTCGTACAGAACGCCAATTGAACGCTGTGGACGCACGGCATGCCGGTTGAGGTCCGCGAACATTTGCTGGCAGCGGGCGAGTCCAGCGTCATGGAAGAACACGACGGCGATCGTCTCCTCGCCGAGGTCGGGATTCTCCTTCAGCGCCTGCTCGATGGCTGCGCGCCGATGCTGCCCGTCGTTGATCAAGAAGCGAGCGGCCATGGGGATGCGGACCTGGCCGGCGCGCATCCCCATGCCGGAGTCGGAGATGCTCTCGAAGTGCATCTCTCCATCGACGGATGCGGTGAGCGCGCTGAAGACGTAGTCGTCCGGATTCTCAACGATGTAGCGAGTAAGCGCGGGGAGGCGCCCCTTGTTCAGGGTGCGCTGGGCACGAACCTCTGGCCCCAGTTCGTCCTCGTCGAAGAGGAAGATTTTCGGGATGAGGCGCAAGGGGCACATGGACACGTAGAACTCGCGCCCCGCCTGTACGCCCCGGATGGCCGGAAAGATGTAGTCGAAGCCAGCGGAGGTGGCGGTGTCAGCGAGCTGCGAAGAGGATGATCCCACACGCGCAACGGTATCGTACGTCAGGTAAATGACGTACAGGATGTGCCCAATTAGCGTGCAGAGGTGTGGTGGGACTCGTGGTGACCTATCTCGATGTTGCGGCGACGACGCGTGTGGACCCACGTGTGGCCGACGTGGTGATGCACTGGATGACTGAGGACTTTGGTAACGCGGGGTCCCGAACGCACGAGTACGGGACCCGCGCGAAGCGTGCGGTGCAACAGGCGCGGGAGTACCTCGCCGGCACCGTACGTGCCGAACCAGACGAGTTGATCTTCACCAGTGGGGCAACCGAGAGCAACAACATCGCCTTGCTTGGCCTTGCCCCCCACGGAGAGCAGAGTGGTCGGCGTCACATCATCACCTCGGCAATCGAGCACAAGGCGGTGATCGAGCCCCTGGAGCACCTGCAGTCTCGCGGTTTCGAGGTCGAATTCATCAAGCCAGGCTCGTCGGGTCGGGTCTCTCTCGAGGCAGTGAAGGAGCGTCTGCGTCCGGACACGCTCCTTGTGTCACTGATGCACGTGAACAACGAGACGGGTGTCGTCCAGCCGGTGGCCGAACTTGCTGAGCTTCTGAGGGAGACCCCGACATACCTGCATGTGGATGCAGCGCAGGGATACGGGAAGGTCCCTCACGATCTGACCGCACCGATCGACATGATGAGCGTCAGCGGCCACAAGATCGGAGCTCCCAAGGGTGTGGGGATGTTGGTTATGCGCCGCCGGGGCTGGGAGAGGCTGCCGCTGCAGCCGATCATGTTTGGTGGCGGTCAGGAACGTAAGCTGCGGCCGGGGACTTTGCCGGTGCCGTTGATCATGGGACTTGCTGAAGCAGCGAAGATCTTCGAGAAGGGCCATGCTGAGTGGAGTAGGAACGCGGAGAGCCTCCGCTACCGGCTTCTGGAGGCCCTCGCGAAGACGCGATTCCGGATCAACGGGGACCAGGATCATGCCGTTCCACACATCCTCAACCTGTCCTTCGACGGTGTGGACGCTGAAGCGCTCATCGTCATGCTGAAGCAGCAGGTAGCTGTCGCGACAGGCTCTGCGTGCACGAGCGCGTCGTACACCCCTAGCCATGTTCTCACTGCGATGGGGCTGCCCGAGGAGGTGGCCGAGAATGGGCTCCGGCTGTCCTGGTTCCCGAGCCAAGCAGTCGACCTTGATGTGGAGGAACTGGCGGCCCGAATCGCGAGGATGCAGCCTGACTCCGTCTGACACTTCAACCTGACGGTCGGCGCACCAGCCGATGCCCTCGAAGAGCGCGGCAGCAGCGGATGAGCTCTGCTTCCCACCCCTCCTCTGTGCCGATGAGGTGAGGGTGCTCGTACAGCCCCGCCCTCACCTCTGCGGCTGTCAAGCGCCTGTACCGATCCGCATCCGGATCGTCGTGGCTGAGGAACTCGTGCTTACGGTGGAGCAGCGGTCGGTTCTTGGCGTCGGCGTAGGAAGTGTGGGACGTGTCGAGAGTTCTTAGTTGCACCTGGTAGGAGGACAGGATACGGGGGTGCGGATCGCGGTCGAAGTCCGGATAGTCCAGCCAGCTCACTGCCCGGCCCTGATGATGCAGCTTGGCGAGAGTCCATGCTTGAGGGCGGCCGGCTGCGATCGAGGCACAGTGCTCGTAGAGGCGTAGCACTGTGGGCATGCGGTCGAGAGCCCGGCGGTGTACGTACAACGCGGACGGCGTCAGCTTTCCGACTGCTGAAGCGTTCATGGCCCCGCGGATGTATGCGTCGTCGCGCAGCTTGAGCAGCAGCCGATCGGATCGCTGGCAGGCCTCCTTGTATGAGGCGAAGAATGCCCGGACGTCGAATTGGATGCTGAGCGGGAGGCTGCTGAACGGGCAGCGGCCGTTGAAGAGTTCGACGGCGAGAAAGAGCAGCGTGTTCAGCGTCGTCCGCTTGGAGCCCTGTTGCATCTTGGCGTGGTTGGCGGAGTCGCGAACGAGCCGGCGGACCTCGTTTGGGCGCAGGTGGCCGAGTAGCTCGGCCATCGGCTGGGGGACTTCTTCCATGCGCGGTAGGCGGCCTCGCCGTTCAGCATGATCCACAACCGCAGCGATCGCTGAAGTCGTGTCATCGGAGGCAAGCCACTCCGCGTCGGGGATGATGCGCTGAGCAAGGTAGCGAAGCCGTTCCCGCTCATCTTTGAATGCGTAGACAATCCCGGGTGCCGCAGAGACCGTCCGCACGCCAGTTTCGGCCTCAACGTACGAACGTAGTTCGCCTGTTGCATAGAGGTGTTGGAATGTTCGCCGACTGGTGAGTAGCCCGTCACCGAACGCCTCTCCCTTGACCTTCGGCTTCTCCCACGTCAGTCGCGCAGAAGCGACGAGCACTTTGCCAGCAAGGTCCCACGCTTCCTTTAACGCATTGCGTCGCTCGTGTGGGTCTTCGATGACGTTGAGTACGTAGGTGAGGAGCACAACGTCTGCTGACTCCAGCGCGGTGCCGGGTTGGTAGAACGGGTCCCATCCGGCGATCTGAACGTCCAGCTGCTGGAGGGCGCGTACGTCGCCGCCTCGGCCACAGCCGTAGTCAAGGACCGTGCGCCCGGGGGCCAGCTGTTTGTCGATCATCGCCTGCCTGGCCGGCACCGAGAGGCCCGCTCGACTGATCGCAGTCAGTCTGCGGTCACTGCTCCAAGCCTTCTCTACCATGCTCACGCCCTCGCACAACTTGGTGACAAACGAGGGTAGCGGTGGCTGCTCCAGAGCTAGGCGCTGTCTGGGATTCGGATCATGAGTGCGGTGTGATGCTGCGAATCCAGAGCATCGCGCCGCAGAGGTGGAGTCCGGCTTCGTAGCTCTGCGGGGTTTTGTCATAGCGGGTCGCGATGCCACGCCAGTTGCGGAGCCGGTTGATACAGCGCTCCACGGTGTTGCGGTCCTTGTACAGCTCGGCGTCGTGGGAAACGGGTCGGCCGCCGGCGCTGCCGCGCTTCTTGCGGTTCGCGGCTTGGTCGGCCTTCTCCGGAATGACCGCCTTGATCCCGCGTATGCGCAGGTAGCGGCGGTTCTTCCGGGAGGAGTACGCCTTGTCCCCGGCCACGGCATCCGGCCGGGTCCGGGGGCGTCCGGCGGGGGCCGCGGACCTTAATCCGCTTGAGGACCGCGGTGAACTGCGGGCTGTCACCAGCCTGTCCGGGGGTGAGGACGAACACCAGCGGTCGGCACCGGCGATCGGCCGCAACATGGATCTTGCTGGTCAGTCCGCCTCGGGAACGTCCCAGTGCAGCGGCTTTCAACCGGGCCCGGCGCCGTCTGCGGATCCGTCGCCGCTCGGTGCGCGCCTCGTCTTCGCCTTGGGCGTCACCTTGTCCGTCCTGCGGCTGTTGTCCCTCCTTGCCGCCCCCTTTTCCGCTTCGGCGGCGGCCTCAAGGGCCGCCAGCTGCTCGGGATCGAGGACCATCCCGGCGGCATGGTGGTGAGCACGGGAGGTTGCCGAGTCCACGCTGACCAGACCCATGTCGACCTGGTCACGGGCGGCGGCCTCGGCGATCATCGCTTCCATCACCTGCTGGAAGGTGCCCCGCTTCGCCCAGATCCGGAAGCGGTCGTACGCACTCTGCCAGGGCCCAAACTCAGTCGGCAGATCACGCCAGGGACTCCCGGTGCGGAACCGCCACATCGCCGCGTTGAAGTACTTCCGCAGGTCGGGGATGGGCCCGACCGCGGCATACGGGAGATGGGGTTCAACCAGGGACCACTGCTCATCGGTGAGATCGCCTCGCGCCATGACTCATGACCTATCAAGACCGAGCCTCCGCACGCAGGCGATCCACCTAACTCATGATCTGAATCTCAGACAGGACCTAGAAGCTCTTCGAGGAAGCTCAACGGATGAGCTGCGTGATCCCGAACCAGCCGGGGCCGGTCCCACGAAGTTGTGCAGTGGCTGCCCCGGTGCTGCTGCCGTCACCCCAGGTGGACAGCCACAACCTGGCTGACGTCCTGTTCGGTCAGTTCCACTGCTTCGCTCTTGTGCGCCGGTAGTCGAACCGCGCCGGCTATTCCTTCTTGACGGTCTGACGCTCGCGGCGCTTCTTTGCAATCCAGTCGTGCATAGCCTCGATCAGCGCGTCGGACGGGCTGCGCTTCTCGCTCGCGGCGAGCGCTTCGAACTCCTCGCGGAGCTGCTTGGGCGGGCGGAAGCCCATGACCTTCGTCTGTCCTGTGCGTGGCCTGCCGACCATGACGCCCCTTCGATTTTTGTTTAACAGAACCTAGCACTCACCTGTGTAGATGGATTGACAAGAAAGGCGGGCTTTGCCATTGTTGTTAAACATTAATTGCCTCTGACCACGGACAAGGGGATCCAATGAGTCTTCGCCCGAGTTGCGAGGGTGGGGTGCCGCATGGCTGCCGAGCGTGGCCGATCTGGAGGGTCCGATGGAAAGGCGACTCTCTGGACCGAAACTGGTTCCACGCTTGCGGCCGCCACCTCAACCAAGTCGCCCTGAAGCAGGCACGGGATGCTGGCGTGGAACTCGACCTCGTACGCATCCTTGCCGCCTGAACGCGTGGCGCATATTCCGCCAGAAGTTGCGGAGCGCGCGACGGCGTCATGGTCGTGCCGCTGCAGCCCGTGATGGTCTTGACCACGGTTTCGACCGTCAAAGCGTGGCACCGGTCTCCCGGTCGGCGACCCTCGGCCTACGCCTCCCGGGGATCGAGCTCCTATCTGGCGTCGGCACGGGCACCCCGAGCGACTGTTTCTCGTCGAGAAGGGCATGCTTCTGGCTCCATCCCGGCACCCGCCTCGTGATGCTTCGCCGCCGCGCGCACGGTCCGACAGAACGCGATCAGAGCGCAACCGCCTGCGCGCCGATCTGCCGCAGCCCCCAGCCTTCCGCCTTCGCTGCAGCCATCCCACCATCCAGGGCAGGATCCGGCACCTCGCCCAACGCCTCCCACGGCTGAACCGTCAGCCGCAGCCGCATCAGCGTGTATCCGCACAACGCGAGGGCCCGGATCACGGCCTGCCAAAACGTCTGATAGTCGCCCCGGATCCCTGGGGCGTTCCTACCTGGATGACCCTTGTCTCGCCCGCCGCTCCTGCTGGCAGTAGCACAAGCAGGTACGGGTCTTGCCGGAGGAGAAGTGCCTGGTGCGGTGTGTAGGAGTCTGAGAGTGCGGTACGTGACCTGATGTCCGGTTGGTGCTTGGGGTTGGGTGAGGAGTCCTGGTCGGCGGGTCGGACTGGTAGTCAGGTGCGGGGCTGAGCGAACAGGCCGGGTTCGGGTTCGGTGAGAATGCCTCGTGTGACCAGGCGTTTCAGCTTGGACCGGATGCCTTCGGTGTTCTTCGGGAGGATCGGCAGGTCGAGTGCCTCGCACAGGTCCCGGGCCCGCATCGGATGGCCGGTGTCGGTGAAGGCCGCGAGAATCTGCTGGTAGGCGGGGTGGTCCGGGGCCTCGGGCCGCGGCGGATCGTCGGCGGGCTCCGGGGCCGGGATGTTCAGGAGGGTCTTGCGGGTGATGCGCAGGTTCTCGGTCTCCGCGTCGAGTTCGCCGAGGCGGGCGGTGAGGTCCTCGATGGACACGCGGAGCTGCCCGGCCCGCTCACCGAGTTCGGCCTCCCGGGCCTCGAGGTATGCAAGGACGTCTCTGACCTGCGGATTGTCGCTCATGCGGCCCTCCAGGAGGGCAGGGTGGCGCCGGTGAGCCGGCGGGCCATGACGGAGGTCATCGCCCAGAAGACGCGAGAGCGCGAGGTGGCGAGCCGGTGCTCGTAGTCACGGACCAGGCGGCGGGAGAACATCAGGATCCCGTTCGTCTGCTCCACGATCCACCGCTTGGCCTGCGGGACGAAGCCCTTGTCGGCCGGGTTGCGCTCAACGATCTCGACGTCGATGCCGTACTGCTTGCCGTGGTCGACGACGGCCTTCTTGAACCCCTGGTCGACCAGGGCCTTCTTCACGGTGTCCATCTGGGCGGCAACACCGTCCAGCAGCGCGATGCCGGCGGCGTTGTCGTGCGCGGACGCCGGCAGGACGACAGCCTCGACGACGAGACCCAATACGTCCACGGCCAGGCATCTTTTGCGCCCCGGCACCCGTTTCGCCGCGTCCTTGCCGGTCGTGGCGACCGGGACGCCGACGGCCACACGGATGCTCTGGGTGTCCATGATGATGAGGCTCGGGTCGGCTAATCGCCGCTTCTTCTCCCGCAGTTGCCACCGCATCAGGTCGTGGATGGTCTGATCGGTGCCGTCGTCGCGCCACTTGTAGAAGTAGTACTTCACCGCACCGGCGGGCGGCAGGTCGTGGGGCAGCAGGTCCCACTGGCAGCCGCTGCGATTCTGGTACAGGATCGCGTTCACGATCTCCCGCATCGCATATCTGCCCTGGTGGCCACTGACCGACGGATGCGCGGCCTTCCACGCCGTGACCACAGGCTCGACCAGGGCCCACTGCTCGTCGGAGACATCACTCGAGTACGACTTGCGATCACTCATCCCGCCACCCAAGCGAATCCCGAACGCCTGACCGGCGATGATGCCCCACCGTCACCCCATCGAGTGATCACAAGCCGGACAGAAGATCACGTACCGCACTCTGACAACCCCATTGGGGGGCGTCGATTAATTGATGGAGCGTGTCACGTCAGCCTGTCATTGATGTTGCGTGCATGACATAGGCGGCAAGTTCGCTGGGGTCGACGAGTCGGATGGGCAGTGGTTCTGCGTGGTGGCCGTGTTGCTGGAGCAGGGGCCGGATCTGCTTGATCAGGGTGCGCATCTGGTTCTCGCCGATGCGGAAGAGGTGGGCGGTCAGTGAGCAGGGCAGCCCGCGCTGATCGAGGACGGCGGCCCAGATCATGCTTTCCACGGCGAGTTTGCGGTGGCGGGGGCGCTGGCCGGTGGGCACTTGATCGATCAACGTGCGTACTTCTGTGGTGAGTTGATCGAGTGCGTGTCGGGTCATCCCGGTCAGTACGGGGTGGGTTGCCATGGTGGTGTCGAAGGTGTGGGCGTGACGGGGGTGGGCCCGGCGTGTGGGTGGCTGGAGGGGCACGGCGGGGACGCCGGCCTGGGGCGGGATCGTGTAGTTCCACTCGCCGTGGAAGCTGTCGGGGGTGATGGTGAGCGCGGCGGCGTGCTGGGCGTCGATCTCGATACCGATGGGGTAGGTGCCCTCGTCCAGGCGGGCATTCACGCTCAGCCCGGTGCTCGTGGTGGTGGCCGCGATGAGGTTCAGGGCAACTTCGTAGCTGGTCAGAGGGCGTGCCCGCCAGTTCATCGAGATGAACGAGAACAGACGATGCTCCACTTTGTTCCATTTCGACGTGCCGGGAGGCAGGTGACACACACTGATCTGAAGGCCGGTCTCGGTGGCCAGAGCGGCGAGGTTCGCTTTCCATGCCCTGGCCCGGGAACTGTTGGAGCCGCCACCGTCGGCAGTGATCAACAGGCGGCGCGCGTTCGGGTAGGCCGCGCGACCCTCCTCCTTCCACCAGCGGCGCAGGGCGGCCACCGCGAACGCGGCGGTGTCATGGTCGGTGCCCACCACGACGTAGCCGGTGTTGCGTCCGACGTCGTAGATGCCGTACGGGATCGCGGTGCCGACCGCCTGGGAGGGGAAGTCGTGATCGAGGACCTTCACCGGCCTGCCGGGCGGTGCCCATTCCCGCCCTCCTTGCGCGAACAGCCCGATCTGTTCCTTCTTCTTCGTGTCCACGCTGATCACGGGGTCGCCGGCGTCGAGGAACTGGCGCACCTTGTCGTTGAGGTGGTGGAACTGGGCGTCGCGGTCGCGGTGGCCGCTGCCTGCCAGGACCTTTGCGTTGCTCCGCAGGCTGAAGCCCGCCTCCTTCAACAATGCGGCGATCACGTCCCGACCCACCGTGCGGCCCTGAGCGGCGAGCTCGGTGGCCAGATGCCGCAGCGACTTCGTGGTCCAGGTCAACGGCCCTATCGGGTCACCTTGCGTGCTGTCCTCAACCAACGCCAGCAGTGCAGGCCGGAGCCCCGGGTCCTTCGCCACCAGCGCGGGACGCCCCGCACCTCGTCGACGTACCCGGCCATCGGGCTCGGCATCGTCCTCCAACTCGACCAGGCCCCCGACTGACGCACCCCGTGGAAACCCCCGCGGCCCTGGCCACCACCGCGATCCCGCCATGTCCGAGCTGCCTCGCTTCCGCCGCGTACAGCAGACGACACTGCCGCTCGTTGAGATGCGGGGTCACCGCCTCGAACTTCGCACGCAACGGACTGATCAACTCATCGAAACGGCCCATACCACATCAACGAGCCCAAGCCCTGGAAGCAACCCGTAAATTCGCGACGCCTCCTTGATGCGGTGTCTGGCCACCGGTGGTGACCATCCCGGTGGCCAGCCGGTGGCCGGATGCCTTTGGACGGTGCATCACGATGTAGCAGGGGTCAACTCTTCGCGTGTGCTCTGATCAGGCGCGACATCACCTGACGGCATCACGCGCCATCCGGCGGCATGATCGCTCACGGTCTCGTAATGCGTAGGTCTCGGGTTCGAATCCCGAAGGCGGCCCCATGGGGAACCCCAGGTCAGGAAACTGACCTGGGGTTTCGTGTTTCCGGTGGCCCTGGGGTTCGGCTGGGGTCGGTTGGCGATGCCCTGCGTGGCGCGTTGGTGGGGCATCGATGCTTCGGACGGGCGGGGTGGCTCGGCCGGGGTAATCCGTTGAACGGGGCATCGTTGTATTCCGACGGTGTTTTTCTGCGCGGAAAGTGCATCGCGCCGGTATCGCGGTGAATGTGGGTACTGCGAGCGCATCGGCTCAGGGGGCCTGCGATCACGTGTCGGCGACTGACAAGTCCAACGGGGTCGTCGTTGTCGTGGGTGGTGCGACGGCGTTCAAGGAGCCGGCGTCGGAATGTACCGCGACGGCCAGTGTGGTGCCGGGGCGCGACCTTAATGCCTGGTGCTACACCATCAACAGTTATGGGAATCAGTGGACCCGCGTGGAGAACCTCGGGTGGATTTACAACGGACACCTGGCTCTCAAATCGGGTTCCGTCAAGCACTGCTGATATCCGGCCTGGCCCCGGAATGAGCGGAAGCGCCCCCTCGGACCCGGGAGAACGGGTCCGAGGGGGCGCGCTCGTTCCGCGCGGTCGCGGGGTCAGGTCGTCAGGGTCGCGTAGACGATCAGGTTGTCGACGGGGTGGCCCTGGGCGTCGATCGAGCCGTCGCAGGTGATCAGGCGGAGGGTCGGGGCCGGGGTGGGGGCGTAGACCTGCTGGGTGGGGAAGGACTTCTTGCTGACCGTCTGGGTGGTGGTCACCGTGAAGTGGGTGATCTTGCCGTCGGCGCCGCGGATGGCGATGTCGGCGCCTTTTTTGATCTTTCCGAGATCGTGGAAGACGGCCTTGCCGTAACGCGTGTTGTTGTGGCCGATGACGACGGAGGCGCCGCGCTCGCCGGGTACGGCGCTGTTCACGTACCAGCCCGCGGTCATGCCCTGCTCCGACGGCGGGACTTGTACGGTCTCGTCGGCGTTGAGGCCGAGCCGCAGGAGGGAGCTGTCCACGCCGAGGGAGGGGATGGCCACACGGGTGGGGTCCCCGGGTGAGGTGGGTGCCGTCGCGGGAGGCGGGACCGCCGTGCCGGTGGTGGCGGTGGCGGCGGGCGTGGTTGCGGTGGCCGCCGAGGGGGAGCCGGCCGAGCAGGCGGTCAGGGTGGTGAGGGTGGTGAGGGCCAGCGCGACGAGTGGTGCTCGCAGCGCGCGCGCCGGGTGCTGGATGCGGGCCATGAGTCTCCTTTGACGCGCGAAGCGGTGCGCCGCCCGTCCGGGCGGCGCACCGCGTGGATCGAGAGGTCAGCCGTCGTGCCGCGCCGTCCGGCGGCGCACGATGACGAAACCGGCGCCCGCGAGCGCGGCGGCCGCGGCGGCGGAGCCGGCGATGGTCGCGGTGCTCGTGCCGCCCGTGCTCGCGGCCGGCTGCTCGCCTGCGGCGACGCCGCCGCGCGGCGTCTTCACGCCGGGCTTCGCGGTGGGGGTGGGGGCCTGCTCGGGGGTCCGGGATCCGACCGAGGCGGTGGCGGACGGGGCCGGCCGGGGGGCGTCGGTCGCCGGGGCCGCCGAGGGGGCGGAGGTGGGGGTGGGGGCCGGCTTGGCGCTCGCGTCGGCCGCGAACGCTCCGGTGGCCGGGAGCAGCACCGTGCCGGCGATGAACGCGGTGACGGCGGCGGTGCGCAAGGTGCGGAGGTAGGACATGGTGGGGCCTTCCGTTGACGGTCGATCGGGCCACGGGGCGATCGGGAGTAGGGGCCGATCGGAGTAGGGGCTGATCGGTGTACGGGCTGATCGGAGTACCGGTCGGTCGGAGTACCGGCCGGTCGGGGTACAGGTCGGTCGGAGTACCGGCCGGCCTGGGTACAAGCCGATCGGAGGTGTACCGGCCGACCCGAGTACGGGCTGATCGGGGTCGGAGCGGCTGTCGCGTGCGGCGGACGCCGCGTCCGGCGGCCGCCGTGCGACAGCCGGCATGATCGACAGGCTGGCAGGCACCTGTGAAGAAGTTGTCAGAGCGCTGTGGTCGGCGGATCAGGGTCCCGGACGGTCCTGCCGGGGTGCGGAAGACGGCTCGGGCGCTCAGGCTGGGTGTATGGCGATCAATCGGATGACTGCGCACGGAATCGACATCGACACGCGGATGCTCACGGTGGGCGTGGCCGTCACGGGCGTCGCGGCGGTGCTGGGACTGGCCGGGACGGTCATGATCGGCGTCACGCTGCTGAACGCCGGGCGGGGATACGTCCGTCGTATGGAGGTGGCGCCGGCCGAACTCGCGGTCCGCGCCCTGCGACATGCGAAGGTGGCCTCGCACGCCGCCTCCCAGGCGGGCGCGGACGCCTGGCGCTCCACCGACACCTGAGCGTTCGCCCCACAGCGGTCGATCGGGGTGATGACCGGGGCCGTCAACGCGAACTCCCACGGTGAGCTGGGCGTCTAGGCCGTGTCTGACCCATACCGGCGTCCGCCCGGAGGGCGGGGCCTGGGGCGTCTGGTGCGTGCGATCGCACGGCGGAGGGTCGCCCCTGTACTGGACGTACTGGGGCGGGCCCGACAACTGGGGGCTCCTCCCAGCGGTAGCTGGGGGAGAGCGCGCGTGCCAGGCGTCCCGGGCCAGGCGGGATGTGTCAGACACGGCCTAGGAGTTGAGCGGGCTGGTCGCGGCGCGGGTCGGGGCCGAGCGCCCGGTCTTCCGTCGTGCGCGAGGGGGCGACGGCGTGTAGCGGGAGGGGGCGACGGCATGTCGCCGTTCTCTTTCGACCGCTACTAGCGCGAGGGACAACTCGCGCGCCACCGACCTGGTTTCCGGTTCTCCGCCGGTACGGAGTGGCTGCCAGGCGCCACCGCCGAGGGGCGGTGGCCCGCGCTCCCGCCACGCCCTTCGCCGCGTTCCACGAGGTCGCGCGAGACCGCGGGGTGAGTGCGCAGCGGATCATGCTCGCGTGGCTGCCGGCGAAATCCCCCGTCGTCGTGCCCACCCCGGGCGCCGGCAGGCCCGGGACGGTCCGCGACTCGGCCGCGGCAGGCGACATCATCCTCAACGCGGCCGAGTTCGCGCACCTCGACGGCGCCGGGAGCGCTCCCTCCTTGACATGAACCTTGGTTCAACTCCGAGACTTCCTCGTGGACGAAGCAGCAAGTGGCGACCACGGGGAGTGATGGGTGTGCGCGCGGTACAGGTGACGCGGTTCGGGGGGCCCGAGGTTCTGGTGGCGGTGTCGTTGCCGGATCCGGTGGCCGGTCCCGGCGAGGTGGTCGTGGGGGTCGAGGCGGCCGACGTGATCCTCTTCGAGGCGCGGATCCGCGCGGGCCTGGCCCGGGACTTCGTACCGGTGCGGCCGCCGTACGTGCCGGGCGGCGCGGTCGCCGGACGGGTGCTGTCCGTGGGCGAGGGGGTCCGTTCCGGCTGGATCGGCCGGGCCGTCGCGGCCCGTGTCGGTGACCGCGGCGGGTACGCCGAACGGGCTCTGGTGGCCGCCGACGCGCTGGTCGCCGTACCCGACGGGCTCGGGTCGCGCGAGGCCGCCGCCCTGGTGCACGACGGCACCACCGCGCTGGGCCTGGCCGACGGCGCCCGCACGAAGCCGGGGGAGTGGGTGCTGGTCACCGGGGCCGGCGGCGGGCTGGGCATCCTCATGGTGCAGTTGGCGCTGGCGGCCGGGGAACGCGTCGTGGCCGCCGCCCGGGGCCGGCGGAAGCTGGACCTGCTGGCGGAGCTGGGCGCCCACGCCGTCGTCGACTACTCGCTGCCGGGCTGGGAGGAGCGGGTGCGCGAGGCGACCGGCGGCGCGGGACCCGACATGGTCTACGACGGCGTCGGCGGGGGGATCGGACGGGCCGCGTTCGAAATGACCGCCGCCGGTGGGCAGTTCTCCGCGCACGGTGCCGCCGCGGGTGGGTTCGCGCCCATCGACGCGGAGGACGCGCGCCGGCGCGAGGTGACCCTGCGCGGCATCGAGCAGGTGCAGTTCGCGCCCGACGCCGCCCCGACGGCTGCTGCGGAGCGCGCTGGCGGAGGCCGCGGCGGGACGGATCAGGCCCGTCATCGGGCAGACGTTCCCGCTGGAGTGCGCCGCCGACGCGCACCGGGCGATGGAGGCGCGGGACGTCGTCGGGAAGACGCTGCTGCTGCCGTGATCACGCCACGGCCGCGGCTCCGCTAGTCCGCGAGGCTGCGGCCCCACGATTCCAGCACCGACAACATGTGGTCCTGCCGGCGGCGGACTTCGCCGTTCTTCGACCAGCCCCACTCCCGGTACGCGGCCAGCGCCGGCACGTTCGGCGTCTCGACCAGCACGGACGCCACGGCCGCGTCGCTGCGCGACAGCAGCATGTCCTGCAGCCGGCCGGCGACCCCGAGGCGGCGGTGGGTGGGGAGGACGAGCAGCTCGACGACGGCGAAGACCTGCCCGGAGGCGGTGTGCTCCTCCAACTCCTGCGGGACCCCGCCGACGAACCCCTGCCACCACTCGCCGTCGCGATCGGGAGGAAAGCCGTATGCGAACCCCACGAGCCCCGGGTCGCCGGCGATCGTCATGTCGAACCCGGGATGCTGCACGTGCTCCGCGAAACGCCGCAGAAAAACCTGCCGGCTGTGGAACTCTTCGCCCTGAACGCCGCGGTAGGACTCGACGTAGAGGTCCGCGAAGGCCTCCCTCTGCGCCTCTGCCTGCCACCGGCTCAGACGCCGTAGAAACACCTCTGTCATGCATTCCTCCTGCGATCACACCCATCGTGACAGCTCGGCGGGCACCGTGTCAGCGGGCGGTCAGTGACCGGTCAGTGGAAGTCAGCGCGCTGTCAGTGGGATACGGGACCCTAGGGGACATGGAGACCACGGGGAGCATCGAGCGGAGCACCGACCACCCGAGCGGCGGGACGGGGCCGGTAGCGGCCTTCGTGCGGTTCGTCGTGTGCGGCGGGGGCGTGGGGTTGCTGTCCAGCGCCGTCCTGCTGCTCCTGACGGGCTCGCTGCCCCTGGTGCTCGCCAACGCGCTGGTGACCGTCGCCTCGACCCTGCTGGCCACCGAGTTGCACGGCCGCTTCACCTTCCGGGCCGGGCGGGCCCGGCTGGGCGACCACGTCAAGTCCGGTCTGACGGCCGCGATCTGCTACCTGTTCACCACCGCCGCGCTGCTCGTGCTGCACGCGATACACCCGCACCCGAGCGCGCTGCTGGAGCAGGGCGTGTACCTCTCAGCCTCCGGGCTCGCGGGCGTCGGCCGCTTCATCGTGCTGCGGGTCGTCGTCTTCGCCAAGGGCGGCGGCAAGGCCGCCGGTACCTCCACCGTCCCGGTCGCCGCGTCGGCCGCCGCCCCCGCCCCCGCCCTCGGCCAGGGATCGGTCACGGTCGCCGCGTAGCGCGGTGGAACGTGCGAGCGGAGCTCGCGGAAAGTCCCCCAGGCCGTGAAACATTCGGGCACCCTTGGCGCGTCAATGAGGTGTACACGGCGATCGGGGGGTGAATGCGGCAGACGCACGCGGACGGGTACGCGGACGGGTATCTGGACTTCGCCGCGAACCGCGCCGGCCATCTCTTCCGTTCGGCATGCCTGCTGACCAGTGGCGACACGCACCTCGCCGAGGATCTCGTCCAGGAGACCCTCGGCCGGATGTATGTCGTCTGGGGTCGGACCTCCAAGATCGACAATCCGGCCGGCTACGCGCAGACCGTCCTGGTGCGGGTCTTCCTCTCGCACCAGCGTCGCCGCAGCAACCGCGAACGTCCGATCGCCGACCTGCCGGACGTGATGGGCGAAGCGGGCGTCGACTCGACGCTGCGCCTGACGCTGCTCGACGCGCTCGGCCGGCTGGCGCCCAAGGACCGCGCGGTGCTGGTGCTGCGGTACTGGGAGGACCGAAGCATCGAGGAGACCGCCTACGTGATGCGAGCGACGTCCAGCTCCGTGCGCACCCGTTCCGTCCGGGCGCTGGCGAAGCTGCGCGAACTGCTCGGCGGCACCCTCGCCGAATTCGCCGCGAACTGATCTCGGGCCCCCGGCCGACTCCACCCACCCCCGCGCCCCACGCCCTACGAAACGGTGGTACCCCCGTGCCCTTCGACCCCTTCGCGCCCTCGGACCCCTTCGAGGACGACCTCTCCCACGCCCTGCGCGGCGCGGCAGACACGTTCTCCACCGACAACAGGGCGCTGGTGGACGGTGGTGCGGCGCGTGGCCGTGTCCTGCGGCTGCGCCGCAGGGCCGCCGTCGCGGGCGGTGCGGCCACCCTCACGCTGGTCGCCGTCGGGGGACTCATGGCGGGCGGGTTGTCGGGTTCGGTCGGACACCACGTCGACGACCAGCCGGCCGGGGGGAGCGCACCGGCGACCACCGTCCTCGCGTCGGGCGAGCGGGTCACCGCGCGGCGCATGATCAACCTGCTCAAGGCGGCGCTGCCGCCCGGCGCGACAACCGGTGAGCAGGGCCGCGGCAGCGGCTCGAAGGGGAGCGGCGACCTGATCGGCGCCCCGTACGCGGAGGTCGTCTTCGACGACGGGAACGGGCCGGGACTGGTCAGCGTCAGCCTGAACCACGCGTCTTCCGGGCAGGGCGCGGATTCCGGCACCCGGTGCCCGGACCGCGCGTACGTGCAGTTCGACGCGTGCGACCGCTCGGTGCTCGCCGACGGTTCCGTACTCGTCCTGCTGAAGGGCTACGAGTACCCGGACCGCAGGGTCGACACCAAGAACTGGCGGGCCACCCTGACCACCCGCGACGGCCATGTCGTCGAGGCCATGGAGTGGAACTCGGCGGCGGAGAAGGGCGCGCCGGACACCCGGCCGGACCCGCCGCTGACCGCAGCGCAGTTGACGGCGCTGGTGGACGTGAACCGCTGGAAGCCGGTGTTCGACGCCCTCGGGCCGGCCAAGGCCCCGGCGAACCAGCCGGCACCCACCGCCACCGGAGATTCCACCGGCACTCCCACCACCCCCGCCACGACCGGAGTGAGCCACACCACGCCGGGACCCGCGATCAGTGCCGTTCTCAAGGGGCTGATGCCGGCAGGCCTGCGCCAGAGCGACGCGGACGACTCGGAGGGCTTCGCGCACGTGACCGTGGACGACGGGCACGGCAAGACGCTGATCGAGGTGAATGTGGAGTACTGGTCGCCCAAGGACCCGGACAACCTGCAGTTCTTCTCGGGTGGCGAGACGCTCGCCGACGGCACCCGCCTGCTGGTCTCCCAGGGTTCGGCGGAGAGGGGCGGCGGCGGGACCGTGCGGTGGATCGCCCAAATCCTGCGCCCCAACGGCCGGCGGATCGTCCTCGCCGAACTGAACGCGGGCGGAAACCACCGGCCCGCCACCCGTTCCGCGCCGGTGTTCACCATCGACCGCCTCCGGGCCATGGTGCTGAGCCCCGCCTGGAAGAAGCTGGACTGAAGCGTGCGGAAGCCGGCGCATGGGGGCTGGTGCATGGGGGCCGGCGCATGGGGGCTGGCGCATGGAGGCCGGTGCGTGGAGGCCGGTGCATGGGGGCTGGCGCATGGAGGCCGGTGCATGGAGGCCGGTGCGTGGAGGCGGGTGTATGCACAGCCTTTGCCCATGCTTTGGATGCTCAGGGGCTGATGGGACACCCGCCCGGGTGACAATGCGACAGTCGACGCATATCCCCGGGCCCTCCCGACACATCCCCGGGCCCTGGGCCACCTCCAAGCGAAGCGAGGATCCCCGTGTTGCGAAACGGGCTGGAACCGTGGCACCTGATCACGGTGGCGCTGGTTCTGATCATGTTGTTCGGTTCCAAGAAGCTGCCCGACGCCGCCCGCGGTCTGGGCAAGTCCCTGCGCATCCTGAAGTCCGAGGCGCGTGCGCTGAAGGCCGATGACGCCGCGGCGACCGCCAAGCCCACCCCGGCACCCGAGGTGCACACCCCCGCCCCGTAGTCGCTCCCCGCGGCGCGCTGGGCGGAGGTCGAGACGGCCGCCCGCAGCCGCTACGCGGCTCTGAGCAGCGGCTTCAACCGGGTGCCGCGTAGCCGCTCGACGGCCGGAGCGGCGCGGTGGGCGTGCCGCGTGATCGGCCAGGCGACCAAGGCGCCGACGATCAGGCCGACCAGCACGTCGTGCGGGTAGTGCACCCCGATCCAGACCCGCGACGCGGCCATCAGCAGCGCGGCGGGGACCGCGAGGCGCGCGAGCCGCCGGTCGGTGACGAGCATCGCGGCGGCGGCAGCGGCGGCGATGGCGGCGTGGTTGCTGGGGAAGGACCAGTCGCCGAGCGCGGGGCAGGCCTCGACGGTGACGGTGTGCAGCGTCCGGCACGGCCGCTGCTCGTCGAAGACCATCTTGATCCCGTCGTTGACGGCGTAGGCGACGACGACGGCGACCGGCACGAGCAGCGCCGTCGCCATCCTGGCCGCGTCGCCGTGCCGGGCGCGCCACCAGGCGACGAGCATGAGGACGCCGAACAGCGCCAGCCCGTAGTCGCTCCCCACCTGGATCAGCGTGTCGACCGGCCGCGGCGCGTGTTGGGCGAGATCGGTGATCCAGGAGTAGAGGCCCGCGTCGATGCCGGGTTTCACAGGCCCTCCGGCGCGTCGGGACCAGTACCGGTACCGGGCGCCGTACCGGCCGCCTTGACGCGGTTCCGCGAGCGGTACAGCTCCAGTGCGAGCGGCGTGAGCGAGATGATCACGATGAGCGCGACCATCGGCAGCAGGTACTTGTCGACGTGCGGCACCGAGGAACCCAGCGCGTAGCCGCCGAGCACGAGGCCGACGGACCAGACGAGGCCGCCGATGACCTGCCAGAGGGTGAAGGTGCGCGCGGGCACGTTCAGCACGCCCGCCATCGGGTTGAGCACGGTCCGCACGACCGGGACGAAGCGCGCCAGCACCACGGCCTTGGCGTGCCCGTACCGCTCCAGCAGCTCGGCGGCGCGCCCGACGCCGTCGTGCAGGTGGGGGTTGCGGATCCGGGCGAGCAGCGGCGGACCGCCCCGCCTGCCGATCCAGTAGCCGGTCTGCGCACCGAGCAGCGCCCCGGCGGACGCCGCGACGAGGACCTGCCAGAGGGAGAGATGCACCACGTCCGACGCGCCGGGGACGCAGAGCAGGCCGGCGGTGAACAGCAGCGAGTCGCCGGGCAGGAAGAACCCGATCAGCAGGCCGGTTTCCGCGAACAGCACTACGGCGATGCCGATCGCGCCGAAGGTCGCCAGCAGGTCGTGGGCGTCCAGGACGTTGACCGCCAGCGGTACCGCCTGGGAAACGGCGTCCGGCAGGGGTGTGGCCAGAGGCAGGGGCATTGTCGGAGGGCCCTCCCATAATGGGCTGCGGGGGCGAGCAGCGCCGCACCCGGCCGACTACAGTCGCGTAGACGGTCTACAGCACTGTAGACGAATCAGGTGGAAGGGGCGTTCATGCCAGAGACACATCCGGCGCGCCGCCCGCCGGGCGAGCTGGAGGCGAGCGTCCTGGCGGCGCTGTGGGCCGCCGGAGGACCGCTCACCCCCGCCGACGTCCAGCGCGACCTCGGGCGTGCCCTCGCCCGCACGACGGTCACCACCATCCTGGCGCGGCTGCACGACAAGGGCGCCGTCGCCAGGACCAGGGCGGGGCGCGGCTACGCGTACACCCCGACCCAGGACTCGCCGGGCCTCGCCGCCCGCCGGATGCGCACCGAGCTGGACAAGGAGGAGGACCGGCAGACCGTGCTGGCCCGCTTCGTGTCGCAGCTGAGCACCGACGACGAGCAACTGCTGCGCGCCCTCCTGGACGACGCGGACCCGGGCGCCCTCCTGGACGACGCGGACCCGGGCGTCGAGGAGTCGGAAGCGGGTCGGGGCGTCCGGGCCCACGGCGGGGAGCGTGGACCGGGCGGCCCCCGGTGAACCCCGACCTGATCCCGCCGCTGCTGATGCCGCTGTTCGCGGTCCCGGTCGCCCGCCGGCTCGCGGCCTCCCTCGCGCCGCGTGGCGCCGCCTGGCTACTGGCCTGTACGGCCGCGGTCCTGGCCGCGAGCAGCACCCTGGCCCTGGTCCTGCTGGCCGCCCAGGGCGCCCTGCTGCTGCCACCGGTCGCCGCCCTGGGCCACCTCACGCTGCCGCTGCTGCGCGCCGGTTCCGGCGGGCTCGGCGGCTTCGTCGGCCTCGGTGGCGCGGGCCTGACCGCCCCGGCCGCCTGCGTCGCCGCGCTGCTGCTCGCCGTCTGCGCGGCGGCGGTGACCCTCACCGGCCGCCGCTACCGCGCCGAGATGGCCCGTGCGCGCGCCGCCACCGGCGCCTGCGGGGCCGCCGGCGAGCTCGCCGTCCTGCGGGACAGCGAACCCGACGCGTACGCCCTGCCGGGGCGCCCCGGCAGGATCGTCGTCACCACGGGCATGCTGCGGGCCCTGCGGCCCGGGGAGCGCGAGGCGCTGCTCGCCCACGAGCGCGCCCATCTCGCCGGCCACCACCACCGCTTCCTCGTCGTCGCCGCGCTCGCCGCCACCTGCCATCCGCTGCTGCGCGGGCTGCGGGACCCGCTCTCGTACGCGCTGGAGCGGTGGGCCGACGAGTCCGCCGCGTCCGCCGTCGGCGACCGCCGCCTCGCGGCGCGCGCGGTGGGCCGCGCCGCCCTCGCGTCCCGCACCGTCGGCTCCGCCCGCCCCAGTGCCGCCCTGGGCGCCACCACGGGCCCCGTGCCGCGCCGCGTCGCGGCCCTGCTGCACGCCGCACCGCCGACCGGCCGGCGGCAGTCCCGTGGGCCGCGCCTCGTGGCCGCCCTCCTCGCCGGCTGTCTCCTGCTCTCCGCGGCGGCGGCCGTGGAGGCCGCCACCGACCTCCACGAGAGCGTGGAGACCGCCCAGGGCGAGTAGCGCGCCGGCCCTCCCGCAGAATTGACCGGGTGGGAGCGGGTGGGAGCGGGTGACGATGCGCGACTCGAAGGGTGAAACGGCGGACGTGGCGGAGAACGACGTGCGGGACGTGATCGAGCGGGCCTACCTGGGCGCGCTGAACGCGGCGGACGCCGACGCCGAGGACGCCGTCGACCTGAGCGCCTCGGCCCTGGCCGCGGCCGGCTCCGGCCCTGACGGCCCGGGCGCCGCGAACAGCGCGCTGCTCGCCGTCACCGACCGGCTCGTCCGGTCCTGCTGGACCCGCGGCTGGCAGCCCGCCGACGTCGTGCGCATCGCGCGCCGCCGGCTCACCGACGGGCACGCCCGCCTCACCGCCGACCTGATCACCGCCGAGGCGCGCACCGCCCCGGCGGACCTCGCGTCGAAGGATCCGCGCTGGGCCGCCCAACTCGCGGAACTGCGGGCGGCGGGCCCGTGGGACGGCGCCGGCACGCTCCTCGCCGCCCACGGCCGCCGCGAACGGCTCGACGGATTCTCCGCCGCCGTCTCCGTCCTGGAGCTCCTGCGCCTGCTCGGACGGCTGCCCCGCATCACCCCGGTGACGGCGCCCACGGCGGCGCCCGGCCCGGCCGACCGCCACGCGGTCCCGCTGCTCGGCCGGATCCGCGCCCTGCTCGCCAAGGCCGAGTCCACCGACTTTCCCGAGGAGGCCGAGGCGCTCACCTCCAAGGCACAGCAGCTGATGGCCCGGCACAGCATCGACGAGGCCCTCATCGCCGCGGATCCGGGCGCGGGCGCCCCCGGTGGCCCCGGCGCCTGCCGTATCGGCATCGACCAGCCCTACGAGGGCGCCAAGGCGCTGCTGCTCGACGCCGTCGCGGCGGCCAACCGCTGCCAGGCGGTGTGGGCGGGCGACCTCGGCTTCTCGACGGTCGTCGGCTTCGAACCCGACCTGGAGGCGGTCGAACTGCTCTACACCTCGCTGCTGGTCCAGGCGGACGCCGCCATGCTGCGCACCCCGCGGGCCGAGGGGGGCGGAGCCAAGGGTCGGGGCGGCAAGGCGCGCAAGGGCGGTTCGCTCTCCAAGGACTTTCGCCAGTCCTTCCTCATCGCCTACGCGGGTCGCATCCGCGAACGCCTCGCCGACGCCACCGAGCAGGCCGTCCACGCCCCCGACCTCCCGGCGGAGCGCCTGCTGCCCGCGCTCGCCGCGCGCGATATCGCGGTCCGTGACACCACCACCCGCATGTTCCCCACCACCACCTCCCACCGGCTCAAGGGCCGTGACCACGAGGGCTGGACGCACGGCACCGCGGCGGCCGACCGAGCGGTTCTCGGCGGCCCGTAGCGGGGTCTTCGTCAGCCCGTCAGCCGGCGCGCCTGCGACACGGCCTGGGAGAGGTCCCGGACGGCCGGGTCCTCGGTACTGCCGGCCAGGGTCGAGGCGTGTTCGGCGAGGGCCGGGATCCCGGGGGCGCCGGGGAGGCGGGCCGAGGGGAGGCGGTGGTGCAGCCAGTCGGCGAAGTAGGCCGCCACGGCGTCGACTTGGAGGCGCTTGGAGGCGGCGGTCCAGAGCGGGGACGTCAGCGCGGAGGCCTCGACCGTGCCGGACCGCTCGTGGGGAGCGCGGGTGGACGGGTCGAGCCACCGGACGGTGGCGGTGGCGACGTGGCCGGATGCCCCCGCCTTGAGGCGGACCGAGTACAGGGCCGTGACGGTGTGTCCGGGGCCGACCTCGCCGCCGTCCACCGCGTCGTTGCGGAAGTCGTCGTCGGCGACCGCCCGGTCCTCGAAGCCGATCAGCCGGTATGCGCCGACGGTCCGCGGGTCGAAGGCGACCTGCGCCTTCGCGTCGCGGGCCCTGAGGTCCACGTTGGCGGGCAGTTGCTCGGTGAAGAGCTTGCGGGCCGCCTCGGGCTCCGACACGTACGACGTGTGCCCGTCGCCCTTGTCGGCGAGCTGTTCCATCAGCTTGTCGCCGTACTGGCTGCCCACGCCGACCCCGAACAGGGTGACGCCGTGGTCGCGCCGGGCCGCGCCGACGCGGTCGAGGATGGCGGCGGCGGTGGTGTCCCCGGAGTTGGCGAGGCCGTCGGAGAGCAGCACGACCCGGTTGGTGACGCCGGGCCGCGCGGCTTTGACCGCCTCGTCGTAGCCCGCCTGCACCCCCGCCGCGAGATTGGTCTCGTCGCGCGGCTCCAGTCCGTCGACGATCGAGTGGATGCGGCCGCGGCTCTCGACGGCCCCCAGCCGCGTCATCGGGAGGTCCACCCGCGCCTCGCCGCTGAAGGTGACGATCGCGAGGGAGTCCTCCGGGCGCAGCGAGTCGATCGAGCTGCCCAGGGCCTGTTTCACGAGGTCGAGCCTGCCGGGCTCGGCCATCGAGCCGGAGACGTCCACGACGAACGTCATGGCGGCGGGCGCCCGGCCGGCACTCTGCGCGGAGCGGGTGGCCAACCCGACACGCAGCAGTGCCCAGCCGCCCCCGCCGTCCGGGCCCCCGCCGTCCGTGCTCTCGGTGCCGGCGCCGTCGATGCGGGCGCCGTCGGTCGTCACCGAGAATCCGTCGCCCTCGGGCTGCGGGTAGTCCTGCCGGAAGCTGTTGACGAACTCCTCCGGGCGCACGGTGTCGGGGGCGGGCAGCGCGCCGCCCGTCAGGGTGCGCCTCGCGTACCCGTACGAGGCGGTGTCGACGTCCAGCGCGAAGGTGGACAGGTAACCGGGCGCCGCCTGGTCGCGCTTCTTCGCGTCGCCACCACTGTCGCCGTTGCCCGAGCTGTCCTCGGCCGCACCGCCCGGGTTCGCCGACGCCGCCGGCCCGCTGTACGGAGCCGCGGGCGCCGGTCGCACGGGAACCTTGTTGGAACTGCCGTTGTGCGACGCGTCGGGGGTCCCACCACTGCACCCGGCGAGCAGCAGCCCGCCCGCGACGGCCGCCGCGACGGCGCCCCGGCGAGCGCTTCCCGTACGTGTTCCGGACACATGCTGCTCGTACCGCTTCATGCGATTCCCCCACGGACTCGTCGGCCTTTCCAGGTGTGACGAACGCCGACGTCTGTCGGAGGCATCGGAGGAATTGCGGAAGCGTCTCGATGGGGCAACGGCCACGGAGAAGGTGTGGGCGCACTAGTAGACACAACGTCAACAAGCTGCCATCGTGACCGCCATGTCGCAGCGATGGGTCACGGCCTCGGACGGCGTCCGGCTGGCCGTTCACGAACACGGGAACCCGACCGCACCGACGGTCGTGTGCGTGCACGGCTTCCCCGACGACCACGGCGTCTGGGACGGGGTCGTGCGGCACCTCGCCGACCGCTTCCACGTCGTGACGTACGACGTGCGCGGCTCCGGCGCCTCCGACGTACCGCGTCGGAACCGGGACTACCTCCTCCCGCAGCTCGCCGCCGACCTCACCGCCGTCGCCGACGCCGTCAGCCCGGACGCGCCCGTGCACGTCCTGGCGCACGACTGGGGCTCCGTGCAGAGCTGGCACACGGTGACCGTGCCGGAGACCGCCCACCGCTTCGCGTCGCTGACGTCGATCTCGGGACCGGACCTGGACCACACGGGACGCTGGTTCCGGGCGCAGCTGCGTCCCAGCCCGCGCAGGTTGTGGCACTTCGCCCGGCAGTCGCTCGCCTCCGGGTACGTGGGCCTCTTCCACCTGCCCGGCATCGCGGAGCTCGCCTGCCGGGCCGGCGTGCTCGACGCGGTGACGAAGGCCGTCCGGCGGCTGGAGACCGGGGAGCCGCCCCCCGGTTACGGCCGGGGACTGGCGTCCCGCAACCGCGCGGGGCTCAAGCTCTACCGGGCCAACGTGCTGCCGCGCACCCTCCACCCCCGGCCGCGCCGCGCCGACCTGCCCGCGCAGGTCCTCGCGCCCCGGCGGGACCTGTTCGTGCTCGTGCCCTGGCAGACCGAGATCACCGACTGGGCGCCGGACACCGAGATCCACCTCGTGGACGGCGGGCACTGGCTGCCCGCGTTCCGCCCCGACCTGGTCGCGGAGTTCACCGCGCGGCTCATCGACCGGACGCGGGGCGCGGCGGCGCCCGAGCCGTCCGCCGCACGGAAGGCAGGACGGTAATGACCGCGACCGAGCCGGACAACCTGGTGCTCGCCCCCCGCGACGTCCAGTGGGACTGGACGGACCTGCCGATGCACTACATCGACGGCGACCCGTTCACCACGCACTTCGCGAACGTGCTGAACATCCTGCTGCCCGAGGGCGAGGACTGGTTCATCACCGTCTTCCAGCAGGCCGTCCCGATGATCAGGGACGACCGGCTGCGCGAGGACGTCATCGGGTTCATCGGCCAGGAGGCGACGCACTCGGCGTCGCACCAGACCGTCCTGACGCACTTCGCGGAGGTCGGCTTCGACACCCGCCCGTACACCGCCCAACTGCGCTGGTTCTTCAGCACGATGCTCGGCGACCGCGACCTGACCGGGGAGAAGGCGCGGGGCTGGGTCATCGACCGGGTCGCGATCATCGCGGCGATCGAGCACGTCACCGCGTACCTCGGCGACTGGATCCTCAACGCCGACGCGATCGACCGCAGCGACCACCACCCCGGGATCCTCGACCTGTACCGCTGGCACGGCGCGGAGGAGGTCGAGCACCGGGCGGTCGCCTACGACCTGTTCACCCACCTCGACGGCCGCTACCGCAACCGGGTCCGCGCCCATGCCGTGGCCTTCCCCGTCCTCGTCCACTGGTGGGTCCGGGGCCTGCGCTACCTGATGGCCGCCGACCCCGAGCGCGTCCCGGGCCGCGACAAGCCGCGCTTCCGCGACTGGTTCCGGGCCTCGCGCAAGGGCGTGCTGCCGAGCCCGGCGAGCCTGGTGCGGCTGTACTTCGGCTACCTGCGGCCCGGTTACCACCCCTCGCACTACGGCTCGACGACCCAGGCCGTCGCCTATCTCGCGGCCTCGCCCGCCGCGCGCGCCGCCCACCGCTGATCCGCTGGACTCGTCCAAGGACATCGAAGGACCGAACGTGAGCACCGAGACCGAGTACGACCTGCGGACGCCGCCGCCGCGCAGCGCCACCGACCCGCGCCCGGACCCGATCCTCGCCCTGATGGCGCGCGTCACGCCCTTCCTGCTGTGGCAGAGCGCCCGCCGCAAGCGGCGCGAGCCGCGGCCGGTCGACCGCTCGCTGCGGCTCGTCGTCACCGAGGTGCGGCGGGAGGCCGAGGACGTCGTCAGCCTGCGGTTCGCGGCGGCGGACGGCGGCCCGCTGCCGGGCTGGCACCCGGGTGCGCACCTGGACCTCGACCTGCCGTCGGGACGCCGCCGCCCATACTCCCTCTGCGGCGACCCCGCCGACCCGACCACGTACCGGATCGCCGTGCGGCGCATCGCGGACGGGGACGGCGGCTCCCGCGAGATCCACGAGACGCTGGTGCAAGGGACCGAACTGCGCGCCCACGGCCCGCGCAACGCCTTCGCCTACGCGCCGGGCGGCGCCTGCCTGTTCATCGCGGGCGGCATCGGCATCACCCCGATCCTGCCCATGGTCCGGGCCGCCGCCGCGGCGGGCGTCGACTGGCGGCTCGTCTACACGGGCCGCAGCCGCGCGTCGCTGCCCTTCCTCGACGAGATCGCCCAGCTGGCGGGTGGTTCCGGCCGGGTGAGCGTCCGCACCGACGACACGGACGGCATCCCCACGCCCCGACTGCTGCTGGCCGGAGCGGGACCGGGCACCTCCGTGTACTTCTGCGGACCCCCGCCGCTCATCGCCGCCGTGCGCGACGCGTTCGACGCGACCGGCGCCGGCGGGCTGCACTTCGAGCGGTTCGCGGCGGCCCCCGGTCGTCGACGGCACCCCCTTCGAGCTGCAACTCGGCTCGGACGGACCGGTCCTCCCGGTGCCCGCGAACCGGACCGCCCTCTCCGTCCTGGCCGAACAGCGCCCGGAGACCGGCTACTCCTGCCGCCAGGGCTTCTGCGGCACCTGCCGGCTCCCGGTCCTCGCGGGCGAGGTCGCCCACGCGGGCAGCGCGGCGGCCCGCCGATCGGACGCGAACATGCTGGTCTGCGTCTCCCGGGCGACGGCCGACGGCGGCAGGATCACGCTCGACGTGTGACCGCCCGGAGCAACCCGCGGCGCGGTCAGGGGGAGTGGTAGGTGACGGCGAGCACGGCCATGTCGTCCGTACCGCTGCCGCCGGTCCACTCCTCGACGTCGCTCACCAGGGCGTCGATCACCTCACGCGGGCCCCGGAACGGCCCGCGGCCCGCCAGCCGTACGGCGGGGTCGTAGAACATCCCGGCGCTGTCGCGGGCCTCCGTCACCCCGTCGGTGATCAGGAGCAGGCTGCCGCCGGGCGGCAGCGCGTGCGTGTCGGGCGCCGAGCGGTGGCCGTTGAGCCGGCCCATCCCGAGCGGCAGGTCCGGCTCTACGGCGTCCAGGGCCAGGACCACGCCGCCGACCAGCAGATAAGGGGCCGGGTGGCCGCGGTTGAGCAGCCGCAGCGTGCGGCAGTCCGCGGAGAACTCGGCGACGAGCGCCGTCGTGAAGCCTTCCGTCTGGTCCTCGCCGGACCGGCGGACCCCCTCGCGGATCAGGGCGTGCTCCAGCCGGCCGGCCAGTTCCGGCAGGTCGGACGCCCACTCGGCGGCTTCCCGGAAGGCGCCGAGCACGACCGACACCGCCGCGACCGCGCCCAGCCCCTTGCCCCGCACGTCGCCGATCAGCAGCCGAGTCCCGTACGGGGTGTCTTCTACGGCGTAGACGTCGCCGCCGATCCGCGCCTCGCTCTGCGCGGCGCGGTAGCGGACCGCGATGTCCAGCGGGCCGATCCGTTCCGGCGGGGTGGGCAGGATCGCGCGCTGGGCGGCCTCCGCCACCGACCGCACGGTGGCCAGGCTGCGGCCGTAGCGGGCGATCAGCCGGTTCACCCCGAGGCCGATCATGCCCGCCAGCAGCACGTTGGCGATCTCGGCGGCACCCAGGACGTGGCCGAAGGACCCGTGCCCCACCGTCAGCCCGACCATCGCCCCGAGGGCGACGACGGAGTGGAGCAGGGTGGACCGGAACGAGAGCGTCACCCCCGCCGCCACGCAGGACACGGCGAGCAGCGGCCCGCCGTGGTAGTCGATCGGGGTGAGGAGGTCGAAGGAGACGCCCGTCAGAAGGATGGCCGCCGGGATGCAGCGGACGGGGAGGGGCCAGGGGCCGGACAGGCGGTCCACGCGCTTCCTCTCCTCCGGCGGAAGACGGTCGGGTACATGAGCTTATGTCCGGTTTTGCGCGAATGCGGATCGGAATGCGGATCGGTGGCCCCTCGGGCACCGTGGACGGAGGGACGCGTTCCGCACACCGGTCCCGCCATGCACCAAGCCGACCCACTACGCCGGGAGAACGCCATGACCGACCGCACGTACCGGGTGACCGAGATCGTGGGCACCTCGCACGAAGGCATCGACGCCGCGATCCGCAACGGGATCCACCGGGCGTCGCAGACTCTCCGCGGTCTCGACTGGTTCGAGATCACCCAGATGCGCGGCCACATCGTGGACGGCGAGGTGGAGCACTACCAGGTGGGGCTGAAGGTCGGATTCCGGCTGGACGACGCCGAATAGCGCGCGGGGGCCGCGGGACGGACGACTGGACCGTGACCGCCGCCGGGAGACCGTCCCGGGATCCGGTGGCGGTCACGGAGAGATCAGTCTGTCGGTCGCGACCACGGAAAGTGACCATCCTCGGTCGCGCGCCTTCACGGTAGGGCCGAACGGCGGAGAGCCGCAGCCCGCGGCGTGTCCTGAACGCGCGGGTGGCGGGCGTGGCGCGATGATCCTCCGATGCCAGGTACCGCCTCCGTCCGCGGGTCGGCCGTCAGGTCACTCACCGTGCTGATCTGCGCCGGGCTGCTGACGGTCCTGCCGGTCCTGCCGGTGTCGTCCCACGGCGGCCGGCAGGCCCGCGCCGACGACCGCTACGGCGAGGTCTCCGCCGAGGTCGACGCCACCTACCGGCAGGCCGCCGACGCCACCACCGCGTACGACGGCGCCCGGCGGGCCGCCGACCGGCAGCGGGCCAAGGCCGTCCGGCTGCGGCGGGCGGTCACGCTCGGCCGGCGCAGGATGGACGGGCTGCACGAGACCATCGGCGCGCTGGCACGGCTGCAGTACCGCTCCGCGGGCCTGCCGGCCACCGCCGCGCTGATGCTCTCCGCGGCCCCGGAGGATCTCCTCGACCAGATGGGCCGGTTGCGCAAGGGTGACGAGGCGGTGGCGGCCCTGCTCAGCACCGTGGAGTCGACGACCACGCGGTTGCGACGGGACAGGGCCGCGGCCGACCGGGCGCTCGAGGACCTGGACGAGCAGACCGCGCGCGCGGCCGGGTTGCGGAAGGAGATCACGGCCAAGCTGCGGCGGGCCGGCGAGCTGCTGCGGCGGCTGGAGGCCGCCAGATCCGCCCGGCTGGCCTCCCCGCAGGAGTGCGCGAACGCCATCCCCGAGGAGATGCCGGCGCCCGGCACCGGCGCCCCGGCACACGCGGCCTGGATCGCGCCCGTCGACCGCTACGCCCTGTCCGCGGGTTTCGACGCGGCCGGCGACCACTGGGCGAACCGGCACACCGGCCAGGACTTCGCCGTGCCGGAAGGCACCGCCGTACGGGCGATCGGTGCCGGCACGGTCGTCCGGGCGACCTGCGGCGACGGGTTCGGCAACCAGATCGTCCTGGCGCACGGGAACGGGTACTTCTCGCAGTACGCGCACCTGTCGCTGATGCAGGTCAAGGTCGGCGAGCGGGTTCCGGCGGGCCGGCAGATCGCGCTGTCCGGCAGCACCGGCAACTCCACCGGCCCGCACCTGCACTTCGAGGTGCGGGTGACGCCCGAGTGGGGGTCGGCGGTCGATCCCGTGCCGTGGTTGCGCGAGCACGGCGTGCGCCTCCAGCCCGTCGTGGGCCCGCCCCCCGCGGCCCCCGCCCCCGCCAAAAGCGCGGTCACCGGGTTGCCCACGGCTCCCGCGCTCGCCGGCCCCCCGGTCGTCCCCTTCAGCTGATCACGGCGCGACCACCCGGGCCACCAGCACCGCCACGTCGTCCTCGGCGGCGCTTTCGAGAGGGCGCGCAGGCACCTGGTCGAGGAGTTCCTCCGGGCTGCCTCCACGCCGTGCCCCATCACGTCGCCTCACCGTGTCGCCCGGCGGGTATCCGCGTCCGCAGGCGGCCGGATTCCGGCCGCGCCCCCCGAACGGCCCATCTCCGGTGGCGGGACCGGACCGGGCAACTGATCCTTTTGTCCTTAAGGCGGGATAATCATGATCAATGACCCCGTCGTGCTGGTCGTCGCGATCTCGGGAGCCCGTTGTGAGCCAGGATTCACCCACCGCGTCCACTCCGCCGTCCACCCCCCGGGGAGGTTGGAGCGGCGACCGCCCTCCGGCCGACCATCCCGCCAACGGCCTGGCCGCCGGAGGTACCGTCTTCGCCGGGATCATGCTCTCCGTCTCCGGTGTGCTGGCGATCCTCCAGGGCATCGTCGCCATCGCCAAGGACGACGTGTACCTCTCCACCCCGGGCTACGCCTTCCGGTTCAACCTGACGTCCTGGGGCTGGATCCACCTCATCCTCGGCGTCATCGCGGTCGTCGTCGGCTACGGCGTGCTGAAGGGGTCCGCGTGGGGGCGGGTCACCGGTATCGCGCTGGCCGCGCTGAACATCGTCGCGAACTTCATGTTCATGCCCTACCAGCCCATCTGGGCGATGACGCTGATCGCGATCGACGTCTTCGTCATCTGGTCCCTCGCCAACTACCGCCCCTCCGACGACTCGGGGGCGCTGCTGTGAGCCCGACCCTCGACCAACTCCGCCGCTGCTCGGTCGCCTTCGACATCGGGGCCGCCAGGACCCGTGTCCACCTGAGGGACACCGGCCTGGTCGTCGACGAGCCCAGCGTGGTCGCCGTCGACCTCACGACCGGCTCGCTGATCGCCGTCGGTGCCCGCGCCGAGCAGATGGAAGGCCGTACCCCGCCGCACATCCGCGTGGTGCGGCCGGTGTCGAACGGCACCGTCGTCGACATCGCCATGGCCCAGCGGATGCTGCGGCACCTCCTCGGCGACAAGCTGCGCACGTCCTGGCGCCGTGCGCCGATGGCGCGCGCCGCGGTCTGCATGCCGCACGGCAGCGACCCGCTCGCGCAGCGGGCGGCGACCGAGACGCTCATCGGGCTCGGCGCCCGCAGGGTCCGAACTCGTCGATGCGCTGATCTGCGCGGCGGTCGGCTGCGAGCTGCCCGTCGAGCACCCCGAGGCCACCATGATCGTGGTGTGCGGGGCCCGGACGACGCAGATCGCGGTCCTGTCGCTCGGCTCGATCGTCGCGGCGGAGATCGTGCCGGTGGGCAGTGACGCCATCGACCACGCGGTCGTGCAGCACCTGCGCAGCCGGCACGCCCTGATGCTCCCCAGCCAGTCCGTGCGCCCGCTGCGCCACGTGTTCAGCACCGTGGGGGCGGCCCCCGGCAGCACCGAGGTCTACGGCCGCGATGTCGTCAGCGGTCTGGCCCGTACCGTCCTCGTCGAGACCGACGACGTCTGGCACGCGATGCGCACCCCGCTCACCGCGGTCCTCGACGCCATCGGCACCGTCCTGCGCCGCTGCCCTCCCGACCTGGTCGCCGACCTCACCGACCGGGGCATCACGCTCGCGGTCGGCAGCGGACTGATGCCCGGCCTCGACGCCATGCTGCGGAGCGCCACCGGCGTCCCCGTCACCCTGGCCGAACGCCCGGACGTCTGCGCGGTCCAGGGCCTCGGCGCCATGATCGAGGGCCGCGTCCGCCCGATGGCCCTGGCACCGCTGAGCGCGTAACCGCTGCTGACAACGCGTCGGCCGGCCCGGAAGACATCCGGGCCGGCCGACGCGTTGCGCGCGTCCTCAGTGGTGGAACGCCGTCGCCACTTCCGTCGGGCGGTCCAACGGCTGGTCCTGGCGCCGGAGTTCGGGCAGCAGGCGGGAGAGTTCCTCGACGAGGAGGTCCGCCAGGTCCTCGGAGAAGCCGTTGCGGCAGACCACCCGCAGGACCGCGAGGTCCTCGCGGTCCGCCGGATAGGTGTACGCGGGGACCAGCCAGCCGTGCTCGCGCAGCCGGCGGGACACGTCGAAGACGTCGTAGTTCTTGATCTCGTCGTTGGTGGTGAAGGCGAAGACCGGCAGTTGGTCGCCCCGGGTGACCAGCCGGAAGTCGCCGAGCGCCTCGATCCGCGAGGCCAGCGACATCGCCACGTCCCGGCTGCTCTGCTGCACCGTGCGGTAGCCGTCCCGGCCCAGCCGCAGGAACGTGTAGTACTGCGCCACGACCTGCGCGCCCGGCCGGGAGAAGTTGAGGGCGAAGGTCGGCATGTCGCCGCCGAGGTAGTTGACGCGGAAGACCAGTTCATCCGGGAGGGCGTCGCGGTCGCGCCACAGCGCCCAGCCGACGCCGGGGTAGACCAGCCCGTACTTGTGGCCCGAGGTGTTGATCGACGCGACGCGGGGGAGCCGGAAGTCCCAGACGAGGTCCTCGTCGAGGAAGGGGGCGACCATCGCGCCCGACGCGCCGTCCACATGGACCGGTACGTCCAGGCCGGTACGTTCCTGGAGCGCGTCGAGGGCCGCGCAGATCTCCGCGACCGGTTCGTACGATCCGTCGAAGGTCGATCCGAGCACGGCGACTACGCCGATCGTGTTCTCGTCGCACAGCGCCACGGCCGACTCGGCGTCCAGGTGCAGCCGGTCGCCCTGTACGGGCACCAGCCGCGCCTCGACCTCCCAGAACGCGCAGAACTTCTCCCAGCACACCTGCACGTTGGCGCCCATGATCAGATTGGGCCTGGCCGTCGCCGGATAGCGGTCCTTGTTGCGGTTCGCCCAGCGCCGCTTGAGGGCCATACCGGCGAGCATGCACGCCTCGGAGGAGCCCGTCGTCGAACAGCCGATGACGGCCGTCGGGTCAGGCGCGTTCCACAGGTCGGCGAGGATCGCCACGCAGCGCCGCTCCAACTCCGCGGTGCGCGGGTACTCGTCCTTGTCGATCATGTTCTTGTCACGGCACTCGGCCATCAGCACATCGGCCTGCGGCTCCATCCACGTGGTGACGAACGTCGCCAGGTTGAGCCGTGAGTTCCCGTCGAGCATCAACTCGTCGTGGACCAGCTGGTACGCGGTGTGCGGCGGCATGGGGCCGTCCGGCAGCCGGTGCTTGGGCGGTGCGACCTGCATGCTGCCGGCGGGGTCGGCGTCGCCGTAGTAGAACGGGTTGACCGCGAGCGGACGGGAGTCCCCGGCTCCCTTGTGCAGCGCCATCAGGCGGTGGTTCGGCAGGGGACGGTGGCCGTGACGTTCAGGGGCGTGCTCATGGTGGCTCCTCCTCGACGGGTTCCCTTCGGGACGATACGACGCCCCAGCCCGCCGCGCCCGTCGGGCCGCCGCTCCCCGCCCCGCCTTGCGGTCACTCCAGGCGCGGCTGCTCCGCGGGAGCGGGGCAGATCCGGCGGCCGGTGTTGTCGAAGACGTACAGATGCGCCAGGTCCACCAGGAGCGGCACCCGGTCCCCGGGCCTGACCCGGATGTCGGGCCCGGTGCGGACCACCAGGTCGCCGGTCGGCTGCTCCGCGCGGTCGGCCGGCGGCGGGTCGAGCACCTTGACCGCGCCGGAGGTGTCGGGCTCCTGCAGCAGCCCGGGGAACCGCCCGGCGGCCTTCCTCGCCAGCTTGCCGAGACCGCCGGGCCCCGCTGCCGCCCGCCGCGCCGCGGAACGGGTGCGCTGCGCGGGCAGCCGGGGCGCCTCCAGCTCGGGCACGACCGCCGGCTTCGCTCCGGTGTTCAGGTGCACCAGGCACTCGTGCCCCTGGTACTCCACGTGCTCGACGATGCCGCTGAGCACCACCTCGCCCGCGTGCGCGTTGCTCGGCGCGGCGATCCGCACCGCCTCGGAGCGCAGTCCGACGATGATGTCGCGGCCCTGCTGGATGCGGAGCATCTGATGGTCCAGGCTCAGCGGCTCCGGCAGCCCCAGGCGCTGCCGCCCGAAGTCGATCCACATGCCGCCGCCCAACGGCGCCAGCACCGTGGCCTGCAGCAGATTGATCCTCGGGGTCCCGATGAACGCGGCGACGAACACGTTCACCGGCAGGTGGTAGGTGTCGCGCGGCGTTCCGACCTGCTGCAGCACTCCGCCGCGCATGACCGCGACGCGGTCGCCGAGCGACATGGCCTCGGCCTGATCGTGCGTCACGTACACGGTGGTGACGCCCATTCCGCGGGTCAGCCGGGCGATCTCGGCGCGCAGGTGCGAGCGCAGTTTGGCGTCCAGGTTCGACAGCGGCTCGTCCATCAGGAAGACCGACGGGTGCCGCGAGATGGCGCGGCCCATCGCGACCCGCTGCCGCTCACCGCCGGACAGCTGCCCGGGGTAGCGGTCCAGGATCTCCTCGATGCCCAGGATCCGCGCGGTCTCCTCGACCCGCGGATTCTGGTCCTCTCCCGGCATTTCGAAGCGCAGCGGGAACCCGATGTTCTGCCGGCTGGTCATGCTTGGATACAGCGCGAAGTTCTGGAACACCATCGCCATCCGACGGTCGCCCGGTGCGAGGTCGTTGGCGTATTCGCCGTCGAGCAGCAACTCGCCCGAGCTGATGTCCTCCAGCCCCGCGATCATGCGCAGAACCGTGGACTTGCCACAGCCGGAGGGACCCAGCATGACCAGAAACTCGCCGGGGGCGACGTCCAGGCTAAACCGGTCGACCGCCGGAGCGGCCTGCTTCGGATAGAACTTAGAAAGATCGCGAAGGGAGATGGCGCGCGTCATAACAGGATCCGCCAGAAAGTTCAGATGCTGTGACAGGAGATTTGCCCGTGGTGCACGCGGTGGCGTTGCGGAGAACGTAATGCACCACCCCCGCGTTGGGGAACGTTTCGGCCAACTCGACCGGCGCGAATTCCGCGGCACGGATCCCGCACCGAACCCCCACGCGGTGCGCACGGATCGCGACCAGCCCGCCGCACACAGGGGGCGCAACGATTCGGTTGGTACTTTTACCTGGTGATGAACATCGCCCTGGGCCCCAGCTGGCTCGATCCCGACCACCTGATCAACTCGTTCGGCCTGTGGGGCGTGCTGTTGATCGTCTTCGCAGAGTCGGGCCTGCTGATCGGATTCTTCCTGCCCGGGGACTCGCTCCTCTTCACGACCGGCCTGCTGGTCGCGGGCGGCACCCTCAAGACCCCGCTGTGGCTGGTGACGCTGCTCGTCGTCGTCGCCGCGATCGTCGGTGACCAGGTCGGCTTCCTCTTCGGCCGCAAGGTCGGACCCTCGCTCTTCCGGCGGCCGGACTCCAGGCTCTTCAAGCAGGAGAACATCGAGAAGGCGCACGCCTTCTTCGAGAAGCACGGTCCCAAGTCGATCGTGCTGGCCCGCTTCGTGCCCATCGTCCGCACGTTCACGCCGATCATCGCCGGCGTCAGCCGGATGAACTACCGGACGTTCGTCACCTACAACATCATCGGCGGAACCCTCTGGGGGGGCGGCGTCACCCTCCTCGGCTACTGGCTCGGCCAGATCGCGTTCGTCCACGAGAACATCGAGCTGATCCTGGTCGCGATCGTGCTCGTCTCGGTCGTCCCGATCGCCATCGAGTTCCTCCGGGCCCGCGCGAAGTCGAAGAAGGAGGGCCCCCGGCCCCCCGCGGACACGCCCACGCCGCCCGTCGGCACCGCCGGCCGGGGCGGCCGCCACCGGGCCAGGTAGAGCGCCCGCGGGGGCGGTGAGCAGGGCGGGAATCGCGGTGGACGCCGTGCGCCCTGCACACTGATCACCGGAGGTGGTCGGTCAACGTGGCGGACGAAGAGAAGCCGGACTCGGATGAGTCGCGGTCGGAGTTCACGCCCCCCGTGGGTGTACCGATGCCGTCGGTCCCGGAATCCGACGGTTCGACGACATCGGAGTTCGCCGCACCGACGGGGGTGGAGCTGCCGGCCGGGCCGGAGGCGGAAGGCTCTGCCTTCACCGCGCCCGCCTCCTCCGCCGCCCACGGTGTCGGGAACGCGTTCACACCCCCCGACGGCATCCCCGTCATACGGCTCACCAAGGGCGTCGTCCCCTGGCAGGACCGCATGCGCGAGCTGGTCCGGATGCCGGTCACCGAGCGCCCGGTGCCCGAGCTGCCCGCCGACAAGCCGGAGGCCGGCCCGCCGGTGCCCCGGGTGCTCGACCTCACGCTGCGCATCGGCGAGCTGCTGCTCGCGGGTGGTGAGGGCGCCGAGGACGTCGAGGCGGCGATGTTCGGCGTCGCGCACGCCTACGGGCTGGCCCGGGTGGAACCCACCGTCACGTTCACGCTGCTGGGCATCTCGTACCAGCCGTCCCTCGTCGACGCGCCGGTCGGCGCGAGCCGCACCGTGCGCCGCCGGGGCACCGACTACACGCGGCTCGCGGCCGTCTTCCAGCTCGTGGACGACATCACCGCGCACGAGGCGACGCTGGAGGAGTCCTACGGCCGGCTGGCCGCGATCCGCCGCAACCGGCACCCCTACAGCGGCTGGGTTTTGACCGGCGCCGCCGGGCTGCTGGCCGGGTCGGCGAGCATCCTGGTCGGCGGTGGTCCGCTGATCTTCCTCGCGGCGGCGCTGGCCGCGATGCTCGGCGACCGGCTGGCCTGGCTCTGCGCGGGGCGCGGGCTGCCGGAGTTCTACCAGTTCGCCGCCGCCGCGATGCCGGCCGCCGCGATGGGCATCGTCGTCAACCTCTACGCCGACCACCTGCCGGGCGCGGCCGACCTCCAGGCGTCCGCCGTGATCACCGGCGGACTGTTCACCCTGCTACCGGGACGGGCCCTGGTGGCAGGCGTCCAGGACGGCCTGACCGGGTTCTACATCACCGCGTCCGCGCGGCTGCTGGAGGTCATGTACCTCGTCGTCGGCATCGTCTTCGGCGTGACGATCGTGCTGTACGCGGGCGTGCGGCTGGGCGCCGACTTCGACCCGGAGCAGGCGCTGCGCGCCTACGACCACCCCTGGGTGCAGCTGCTGTCCGCGATGTCCCTCACCCTCGCCTTCGCGGTGCTGCTGCAGTGCGAGCGCGGGGTGCTGCTGCTCGCCACGCTCAACGGCGGCGTCGCCTGGACGGTCTACGGGGTGCTGCACCAGCAGCTCGGCGCCAACCCGGTCGTCGCCACCGCGGCCGCGGCGGGCCTCGTCGGCCTCTTCGGCCAGCTGATGGCCCGCTACCGGTACGCGTCGGTCCTGCCGTACGTCACGGCCGCGATCGGCCCGCTGTTGCCCGGCTCGGCGACGTACTTCGGGCTGCTCGCCTTCACCCAGAACCACACGGCGGAGGGGTTCACCTCCCTGACGAAGGCCGCGGCGCTGGCCCTCGCCGTCGCCATCGGCGTGAACCTCGGCGGGGAGATCGCCCGCATGTTCCTCAAGACGCCGGGGTCCGCCGACCCGGCCCGGCGCCGCGCGGCCAAGCGCACCAGGGGCTTCTGAGCGGGCTCCAGGGGCGGCTTCCCAGCCGGCTTCCGAGGCCGGAACGCGCGAACGCCGGGCAGGCCCCGTGAAGGGCCTGCCCGGCGTTCGGGACGTCTCCGGTGCGCGCGACCAGGGGTCAGTGGCTGTGGAAGACCTGACCCGAGTCCTTCAGGCGCTTGTAGGACGCCTCGATCTCGGCCTCGGCCTCGATGCGGCCGACCCAGTTGGCGCCCTCGACGGACTTGCCGGGCTCCAGGTCCTTGTAGACCTCGAAGAAGTGCTGGATCTCCAGGCGGTCGAACTCCGACACGTGATGGATGTCACGCAAGTGCTCCACCCGCGGGTCGGACGCCGGGACGCACAGCAGCTTGTCGTCGCCGCCGGCCTCGTCGGTCATACGGAACATGCCGACGGCGCGGCACTTGATGAGGCAGCCGGGGAACGTCGGCTCATCAAGGATGACCAGGGCGTCCAGCGGGTCGCCGTCCTCACCCAGGGTGTTCTCGACGAAGCCGTAGTCGGCCGGGTAACTGGTCGAGGTGAAGAGCCGGCGGTCCAAGCGGATACGACCGGTCTCGTGGTCCACCTCGTACTTGTTCCGGGAACCCTTCGGGATCTCGATCGTGACGTCGAACTCCAAGGCCCTACTCCTCCATGATCAGCACATACTTCTGGTGATTAAGTGTCTCCCACGCAGGTGTGTGGTCGCGAAAGGGGCTGGTCGGGGGTGCCGGACGCCAGAACATGGCAGGTAGTGGCGGGGTCGGCCGCACTCGGACTGACCCTTTCCTTCGCGGCGGTGGCCGCGGCCGGACCGTGGGAGTCGGGTCAGCGTACGGCGGAACGGGCGGCCGCCGCCTCCCGGGGCCACCAGCCGGACGGCCGCACCGCCGCCGTGCCCCGCCCGCCGGCGCCCACCGAGGCCGCCGCCCCGCCCGCCGGCCGGGTGCTCACCGCGCCCGCCACGGACCCGGGCACGCTCCCCACCCAGCAGGCGCTCGCCGCCCGGCTCGCACCGCTGCTGCGCGACCCGGCCCTCGGCCCGCTGCGCACCGGAGCCGTCATCGACGCGGCCACCGGCAAGCTGCTGTTCGGCTCCGGCGCCGGTACCCCGTCCGTGCCGGCCTCGACCATAAAGATCGCGACGGCCGCGGCCGCCCTCTCCGTACTCGGCCCCGACCACCGGATATCGACGACGGTGTTGGCCGCGGGGGAGCACAGCACCGTGCTCGTGGGCGGCGGCGACCCCACCCTCACCGCCGCGGCGCTGCGCACCCTGGCCGACGACACCGCCCGCGCGCTGGCCGCCCGCGGCACCACCGCCACCTCGCTCGGCTACGACCTGTCGCTGTACTCGGGATCCGTCCTGCACCCCATCGGGCGCAACGAGAACATCGCGCCGGTGACCCCGCTGATGACCGACGAGGGACGCGTCGACAAGAGCGACCACGGCCCTGCCGACCGCTCTCCCGACCCGGCCGCCGACACCGCCACCGCGTTCGCGAAGCTGCTCAGGGCACGCGGGATCGAGGTGACGGGCACCCCGGTGAGGACCTCCGCCGCCGCGTCCGGCAGCCAGCTGGCCGTGGCCCGGTCCGCGCCGCTGTCCGCGCTCGTCGAGCGGATGCTGACCAACAGCGACAACGACATCGCGGAGGCCCTCGCCCGGCAGACCGCGATCGCCGCGCACCTGCCCGCGAGCTTCGGCGGCGCGCAGCAGGCGGTCACCGCGGCCCTGGACCGGCTCGGCCTGCCGCCGGCCGGGGCGAAGTTCACCGACGGCAGCGGCCTCAGCCGCGCCGACGCGCTGTCCGCGCAGCAGCTCGCGCGGCTCCTCGCCCTGGCCGCGTCGCCCCATCACCCCCAACTGCGGCCGATCCTCACCGGACTGCCCGTCGCCGGCTTCTCCGGCACCCTCTCCGACCGGTTCCGCGGCGGCCCCGCCTCCGGCGCCGGCCTGATCCGCGCCAAGACCGGCACCCTCACCGGGGTCAACGCCATCACCGGGACCGTCGTCACCGCCGACGGCCGGCTGCTCACCTTCGCCTTCCTTGCGCAGGGCACCACGTCCGCGACGGCCGCCCAGAGCGCCCTCGACCGGCTGGCGTCCGCCCTCGCCGCCTGCGGCTGCTGAACCCCCGCTCCCGCCCCGCCCCAGCCCTGCCCGGGGCCAGTCCCCGAACCCCGGGCGTTATCCGACCCTGAAAACGGGAGCGGCAACGTACCGTGAAGGCATGACGAGCTTCGGTGGTGCCGACATGGTCGACTGGAACCTCGCAGTGGCGACCGCACAGCGGTTGATGCGGCCGGGCCCTGAAGTCAGCGGGGACGAGGCGCGGGCGATCGTGGCCGAGTTGCGCAAGCACGCGCGCTCCTCGGAGGAGCACGTGCGCGCGTTCACCCGTATGTACGGGGACGCGTCCATGACGAACGGCACGCCGGTGCTGATCGTGGACCGGGTGGGCTGGGTGAAGGCGAACGTCGCCGGCTTCCGCGAGATCCTCAAGCCGCTGCTGGGCAAGATGCAGGAGCGCCGCCCCGGTGGTCTCGGCGGGATGGCGCTGGGCACGGTCGGCGGCAAGGTCACCGGCGTCGAGGTCGGGATGCTGCTGTCGTTCCTGGCGTCCCGGGTGCTCGGTCAGTACGAGACCTTCGCCCCCGCCACCCGCGAGCTGCCGGCCGGCCCCGTCGCCCCCGGCCCGGGGGAGCCGCGCGCCGGTCGCCTGCTGCTGGTGGCGCCGAACATCGTGCACGTCGAGCGCGAACTCGACGTGGACCCGCACGACTTCCGGCTGTGGGTGTGCCTGCACGAGGAGACGCACCGCACCCAGTTCACCGCCGTGCCGTGGCTGCGCGACCACATCGAGGGCGAGATCCAGTCCTTCCTCGGCGAGACCGACATGGACGCCTCCACCGTCATCGAACGGATCCGCGAGGCCGCGCAGTCGTTCTCGGGCGGCGGGGCCGGCGGATCGAAGGGCACGCGGGGGGACGACGAGCCCGAAGAGGGCCGCAGCATCGTCGACTTCGTCCAGACCCCCGTCCAGCGGGAGATCCTCGCGCGCCTGACCGCCGTCATGTCGCTGCTGGAGGGCCACGCGGACTTCGTGATGGACGGCGTGGGGCCCGACGTCGTGCCCTCGGTCGCGGAGATCCGGGAGAAGTTCCAGCAGCGCAGGGCCAGCGGCGCGGGCCGGCTGGACCAGGTGCTGCGCAAGGTGCTGGGGCTGGACGCGAAGCTGCGCCAGTACAAGGACGGCGAGCGCTTCGTGCGCGCCGTCGTCGACGAGGTGGGCATGGACGGCTTCAACCGCGTCTGGACGTCGCCCAACACGCTCCCGACGAAGGCGGAGATCGCCAAACCGGCGGACTGGGTCACGAGGGTGCACCGGCGCAGCGATTCGTGACCGCGACGCCTCCCGGTTCACCCGTCCGAGGGACCGTAAGCGCAGGGTAAGGCGTGCGATGCTCGGGTACAGCCCCAGCTTCTGTCACCATCTAGCTACTTTGCGTTATCACCCTCACAGCCTCCATAGGAGGGAACCGGACATGGGTCCCCACCCCACGGTCGCCGCGATACGCCTGGCGGTCCGCCGCGTACTTCACGACGTCCTCATCGCCACCCCCGCCCCCAACCCCCTCGTCCTGGCCGCCTGCAGTGGAGGCGCCGACTCCATGGCGCTCGCCGCGGCCCTCGCGTTCGAGGCCCCCAAACTCGGCGTGCGCGCCGGAGCCGTCACCGTCGACCACGGGCTGCAGCCCGGCTCGACCGGCCGCGCCCTCGAAGTCGCCGCGCGCCTGCGCTGCCTCGGGCTCGACCCCGTGGACGCCGTCGGCGTCACCGTCGGCCGCCAGGGCGGACCGGAAGCCGCTGCCCGCGACGCCCGCTACGGCGCGCTGGACGCCACCGCCGACGCCCGCGGCGCCGCCGCCGTCCTGCTCGGCCACACCCGGGACGACCAGGCGGAGACGGTGCTGCTGGGCCTCGCCCGCGGCTCCGGCACCCGCTCGCTGTCCGGGATGGCCGCCGTGTCGGGCGCGGGGGGTCGCTACCGCCGCCCGTTCCTGCTGCTCGACCGCGACACCGTGCGCAAGGGCTGCCTGGCCCAGGGCATCGACGTGTGGGAGGACCCGCACAACCACGACCCCGCCTACACCCGCTCCCGGGTCCGCCACGAGGCGCTGCCGGTGCTGGAGAAGTCCCTCGGCAAGGGCGTCATCGAGGCGCTGGCCCGCACCGCCCAGCTCTCCCGCGACGACGCCGACGCCCTGGACCAGTGGGCGGCCACCGCGGAACGTGATGTCGCCGACGGTGAGGGCTCCCTGGACGCGCTCCGGCTGAGCTCGCTGCCGGCCGCCGTCCGCCGCCGGGTGCTGCGCCGGGCGCTGATCGCCGCCGGTTCCCCGCCCGGATTCCTGTTCGCCCGCCACATCGAGGAGGTCGACCGGCTGGTCACCGACTGGCGCGGGCAGAAAGGTCTCAACCTCCCGGGCGGCGTCGAGGCCCGTCGGCGCAATGGCAGACTGTTCTTCTCACCGTCGTAGACCTTGAGGAACCCAAACAGGTGAACGAGAACGACATGGGCACCGACCTCGAAAAGGTGCTCATCACCAAGGAAGAGATCGACGCCAAGCTCATCGAGCTTGCCGCGAAGATCGACAAGGACTACGCGGGCAAGGACCTGCTGATCGTCGGCGTGCTCAAGGGCGCGGTGATGGTGATGGCGGACCTGGCGCGCGCGCTCTCCACCAACGTGACGATGGACTGGATGGCGGTGTCCTCCTACGGTGCCGGCACCAAGTCGTCGGGCGTCGTCCGCATCCTCAAGGACCTCGACACCGACATCGCCGGCCGCGACGTGCTGATCGTCGAGGACATCATCGACTCCGGTCTGACGCTGTCCTGGCTGATCAGCAACCTCGGTTCGCGCGGCCCGGCCTCCCTGGAGGTCTGCACGCTGCTGCGGAAGCCCGAGGCGGCCAAGGTCGAGATCGATGTGAAGTACACCGGCTTCGACATCCCCAACGAGTTCGTCGTCGGCTACGGGCTCGATTTCGCCGAGAAGTACCGCAATCTCCCGTTCGTCGGAACACTCGCCCCGCACGTATACGGCGGCTGACGCCCCCGTTCGTCCGAGGATGTCCCCGTTCGGCGCAGCCCGTGCCGACAACGGGGAACCCCGCACCGTTTCCCGCCGTTGGAGCAGGGGAGGCCGGGATTGTTAACGGTCGGCGGCCGCCTCAGGCGACAATGCTGAGGTACCGTCCGAAGGTCGGGTCATACACCGGATGTGCACGCGGCCAGCGAGCCGCGCTGCCTCACTGTGGCAGGAGGGACGGGGCGTCCGCGCCCCGCATGGATGGACGTCAAGCGCTATTTCCGTGGGCCAGTCATGTGGATCGTGCTGGCTGTCATCGCCGTGGTCGTCCTCATGCAGGTCGTCGGCTCCTCCGGCGGCTACAAGACGGTGGACACCGGCCAGGTCGTGCAAGCGATCCACAGCAAGGACAACATTCTCAAGTCGGCGGAGCTCACCACCGGCGACGAGCAGATGGTCAAGGTCGAGCTCGTCGAGGGCGCCAAGGTCGGCGGCAAGGACCTGGGCACCAAGCTCAAGGCCAGCTACGTCAGTGCCCAGCAGAGCACCGACATCGCGGCCTTCCTGCAGAGGAAGGTCGACGGTGACACGTCCGCGGGCGGCACGCTGCCCGACGGTTACACCGTCTCGCCGTCCAAGCAGAACGCGTTCGTCAGCATCCTGCTGTCGCTGCTGCCGTTCGTGCTGATCGTCGTGGTCTTCCTCTTCCTGATGAACCAGATGCAGGGCGGCGGATCCCGCGTCATGCAGTTCGGGAAGTCCAAGGCCAAGCTGATCACCAAGGACACCCCCAAGACCACGTTCGCGGACGTGGCGGGGGCGGACGAGGCGGTCGAGGAGCTCCACGAGATCAAGGAGTTCCTGCAGGAGCCGGCGAAGTTCCAGGCCGTCGGCGCCAAGATCCCCAAGGGCGTGCTGCTCTACGGCCCGCCCGGTACCGGCAAGACCCTGCTGGCCCGCGCCGTCGCGGGTGAGGCCGGCGTGCCGTTCTACTCGATCTCGGGTTCCGACTTCGTCGAGATGTTCGTGGGTGTCGGCGCCTCGCGTGTCCGCGACCTGTTCGAGCAGGCCAAGGCGAACGCCCCGGCGATCGTCTTCGTCGACGAGATCGACGCCGTCGGCCGGCACCGCGGTGCCGGTATGGGCGGCGGGCACGACGAGCGCGAGCAGACGCTCAACCAGCTGCTCGTCGAGATGGACGGCTTCGACGTGAAGGGCGGCGTCATCCTGATCGCCGCCACCAACCGGCCGGACATCCTGGACCCGGCGCTGCTGCGTCCGGGCCGCTTCGACCGGCAGATCGCCGTGGACCGCCCCGACCTCATGGGCCGGCTGGAGATCCTCAACGTCCACGCCAAGGGCAAGCCGGTCGCTCCGAACGTCGACCTCCGGGCCGTCGCTCGCCGCACCCCCGGCTTCACCGGCGCCGACCTGGCGAACGTGCTCAACGAGGCCGCGCTCCTGACGGCCCGCGGGGACCGCAAGTTGGTCGACAACGAGACCCTCGACGAGGCGATCGACCGGGTCGTGGCCGGACCGCAGAAGCGGACCCGGATCATGTCCGAGAAGGAGAAGAAGATCACCGCGTACCACGAGGGCGGACACGCCCTGGTCGCCGCGGCTTCTCCGAACAGCGACCCGGTGCACAAGATCACGATCCTCTCCCGCGGCCGGGCCCTCGGTTACACGATGGTCCTGCCGGACGAGGACAAGTACTCGACGACGCGCAACGAGATGCTCGACCAGCTCGCCTACATGATGGGCGGCCGGGCGGCGGAGGAACTGGTCTTCCACGACCCGACCACCGGCGCCTCGAACGACATCGAGAAGGCGACCGCGACGGCTCGCGCGATGGTCACCCAGTACGGGATGACCGAGCGGCTCGGCGCGATCAAGTTCGGCTCGGACAACGCGGAGCCGTTCCTGGGACGTGACATGGGTCACCAGCGCGACTACTCGGAAGAGGTCGCCGGGCTGGTCGACGAAGAGGTCAAGAAGCTCATCGAGACCGCGCACAACGAGGCGTGGGAGATCCTGGTCGAGAACCGCGACGTTCTCGACAACCTGGTTCTGGCGCTCCTGGAGAAGGAGACGCTGAACAAGGAGGAGATCGCCGAGGTCTTCAAGGCCATCGTCAGGCGTCCGCCGCGGCCGGCCTGGACCGGGTCCTCGCGCCGTACGCCGTCGACCCGCCCGCCGGTGCTCTCGCCCAAGGAGCTGGCGCTCACCAACGGCAGCCAGTCCGCCAACGGCAGCAGCACCGCCACCCCGGCCATCGAGAAGTCCACCGAGACGGTGGAGCTTCCCGAGGACTCGGGCAGCGGAACCGACAGCTGACCACCGGAAACCGGTCGGCGAGAGCCGGCCGGGAACGGTGATCCCGGAATGAAGACCGCGCCCCCAAGGTTTTAACCTTGGGGGCGCGGTCTTCATTTTGTGCAGCCCGAGCAGCTCTCCGCAGGTCCGTACGAGGAACGAGGCACAGATGACCGACCCCGTGACGCTGGATGGCGAGGGGACCATCGGCGTGTTCGACGAGAAGCGTGCCGAGGCCGCCGTGCGTGAGCTTCTCTTCGCGGTCGGTGAGGACCCTGACCGGGAGGGCCTGCGGGAGACGCCGGGCCGGGTGGCCCGCGCGTACAAGGAGATATTCGCCGGCCTCTGGCAGGAGCCGGAGGACGTCCTGACCACGACGTTCGACCTCGGGCACGACGAGATGGTGCTGGTGAAGGACATCGAGGTGATGTCGAGCTGCGAGCATCACCTGGTGCCGTTCATAGGCGTCGCCCACGTCGGTTACATCCCGGCCTCCAACGGCAAGATCACCGGGCTGTCGAAGCTCGCCCGGCTGGTCGACGTCTACGCCCGCCGTCCGCAGGTCCAGGAGCGGCTCACCACGCAGATCGCCGACTCGCTGATGCGCATCCTGGAGCCGCGCGGCGTGATCGTCGTCATCGAGTGCGAGCACATGTGCATGTCGATGCGCGGGGTGCGCAAGCAGGGCGCGAAGACCATCACGTCGGCGGTCCGCGGCCAGCTGCGCGATCCCGCGACCCGCTCCGAGGCGATGAGCCTGATCATCGGCCGCTGAGCGCCCGCGCGGCGTTCCCACGTACGACGCCCCCGCACGACGCCGACGCACGACGTCCCCGCACGACGCCCACACACGACGAGACCGCCGGACCCTGAGAGGGATCCGGCGGTCTCGTCGTGCGGGGTGCGGTGGTGCGGCGGTCAGGCGACGCTCTTGACCGTCCGCTCCGGCTCCGAGCTGTTGGCGTAGCAGGGCGCGCTGTGCGCGGCCCGCTTGGCCCGCCCCGGCAGAAAGCGCTGGAGCGCGTCCGGGAGCGGCAGCGACAGGGTGACGAAGCCCTCCGCCTGCATGGCGGCGAAGCCGATCCGCGGCAGGTCCCGCGAGTTGCGGAACACCAGGAACCGCGGCACCCACTCCGGCTGGAACTTCGCGTTGAACTTGTACAGCGACTCGATCTGGAACCAGCGCGACAGGAAGACCAGCAGCCCCCGCCAGCCGCGCAGCACCGGCCCCGCCCCGATCCGCTCGCCGCGGGCGAGCGCCGAGCGGAACATCGCGAAGTTGAGCGAGACGTTCTCGACGCCCAGCTCCGGAGCGTGCTGCAGCGCCTCGACGATCAGCAGCTCGTTGAGCCCCGGATCGGCGCTGCGGTCGCGCCGCATGAGCTCCAGGGACATGCCGTCCTTGCCCCAGGGGACGAAGTGCAGCACGGCCCGCAGGTCGCCCAGCGGCGACTCGACGCCGTCCTCCCGCTCCTTGTGGGCGGTGACGACCACGCAGTCGCCGTCCTCGACGTCGCCGAACCGGCCCAGCGCCATCGAGAAGCCGCGCTCGGTGTCCGTGCCGCGCCAGGCGTCGGCGGCCATCCGGACCTGTTCGCGCTCGTCGTCCGACAGCTCGCGGACCCGGCGCACCTTGCAGGTGTAGCCGGACCGTTCGATGCGCTTGACCATCTGCCGCACGTTGCGCATCGCGCGGCCCTGCATCGTGAAGGCGCTGGTGCGCACGATCGCCTCGTCGCCCAACTCCAGCGCGTCCAGGCCCGTCTCGCGGGTCCAGACCTCGCCGCCGGTCTCGCTGCAGCCCATGACCGCCGGGATCCAGGCGTGCGCCCGGGCCAGTTCCATGAAGCGCTCGATGGCGCCCGGCCAGGCCTCGACGTCCCCGATGGGGTCGCCACTGGCGAGCATCACCCCGGACACCACCCGGTAGCAGACGGCGGCCTTGCCGCTCGGCGAGAACACCACGCTCTTGTCGCGGCGCAGGGCGAAGTGGCCGAGCGAGTCGCGGGCGCCGTGTTTGACCAGCAGCTCGCGCAGCTGGTCCTCGTCGGCGCCGCTGAGCTCGGCGACCGGCCGCGCCGGACGCAGGATCAGATACGCGGTGGTGCCGGCGATGAGGAAGCCGAGCCCGCCGAGCGAGTAGGCCACGACGTCCGAGGCCCGGTCACTCGTATAGCTCACCGGGCCCTCGAAACCGAAAAGCCCGTACAGCACGTGCTGCAGCCGCTCGATCAGGCTGGGATCGCCCATCTCGACCTTCGGGTGGGCGCTGACGATGAGCAGCCCCAGGCCGAGGGCGACGACGCTGAGCAGCACGAAGTTGGCCGCCGCCCGCCAGCGCGTGCGCGGGTCCGACAGGGCGTTGAACTGGCCCCGGTGGACGATCAGCAGCGCGAACAGGAACAGCGAGACGAGCGCGCCGACCCCCGAATGCCGGTAGACCAGCTGGGTCGCGGCGCCGGTCGGCAGCAGCAGCACCGCCGCCCACCAGGCGCGCACCTTCCCGCGTTTGAGGCCGTGAGCCAGCATCAGCAGCAGGATGCCGGTGACCACCGACCCCGCCGCCGCGAGCGAACTCATGGTGCCGGGGAAGACCATCGCCATGTGGTGCATCCGGCCGTTGCGGAAACCGGGGAACACGCCCGAGACGACGTCGAGCAGCCCCACCACGGCCCCGGCGGTACCGACGACCGACGGGACGGAGGAGGAGCGGAGGAACCGCGGACGCCGGGTACCGGCGTTGGCGCGATCAGTAGACACGGGCACCTGCCCAGGGAACCCGGAAGCCGAGTTCTCCATCTACCTGTACAGACATGGGTCACCAAGCCCCAACATTGCGGGATATGTTCCGCAAACAGCTCTCGTAACGAACAATTTGCGCCCTCTAGGACGCGCGGAAAGGCCCCTAGGTTCCGTCAGAGGGAGCCGGAACCGGGCCGCGGACAGGAAAGTACGTCATCCGACATGGGTCTCACCAGTAAGAAGGTTCTACTGCTGGCGGTCATAGCCGCGGTAGTGCTGTTCGTGGCCACCGTATGGCTCTGGCCGCGCCTGTCCAAGCGCAGTCTCCCGGCGGTGCTGGGGCGCGTCGGCATGATGCTGTTCACCCAGTTGTCGATGATCGCGGCGCTCGGGCTGGCCGCCAACTACTCGTTCGGTTTCTACGCGTCCTGGGCCGACCTGTTCGGACAGGAGTCAGAACCGGGCGTCGTCGTCAACCACTCGGCGGCGGCCGACCGCTTGCAGGTGGTCGGCCACAAGTATGTGAACGTGCCCGGCGGTTCGGTGCCGAAGACCGGCGGCCAGATCCAGAAGGTGGTCTTCCACGGCGGCGCGTCCGACATCACCACGCAGGCCTATGTCTACCTGCCGCCCGAGTACTTCCAGGACGCCCGGCGCACGTTCCCGGCGTCCGTGATCCTCACCGGCTACCCGGGGACCGCCGAGGCGCTCTTCAAGAAGATGAAGTACCCGTCGATCGCGCACCAGCAGGTCCTGGACGGCAGGGCCAGGCCGACCATACTGATCATGATGCGGCCGACGGTGGCCCCGCCGCGGGACACCGAGTGCATGGACATCCCCGGCGGCCCCCAGACGGAGACCTTCTTCACCAAGGACCTGCGCGCGGCCGTGTCCGGCCACTTCCGGGTCGGCACCAACGCCAGGAACTGGGGGATCATGGGCGACTCCACCGGCGGCTACTGCGCCCTGAAGCTCACGATGCGGCACCCCGAGGCGTACTCGACCGCGGTCGGCCTGTCCGCCGACTACAAGGCGCCGCACGACCGGACCACCGGCGACCTCTTCGGCGGCGACCAGAAGCTCGAACTCCAGAACAACCTGCCGTGGCGGCTGGAGAACCTGCCGCACCCGCCGGTGAACCTCCTGGTGACCAGCAGCAGGAAGGGCGAGCCGAACTACCGGGCGACGATGAAGCTGATCGGCGCCGCGAAGGCGCCCACGCACATGTCGTCGATCATCCTGGAGAGCGGCGGCCACAACTTCAACACCTGGGGCCGGGAGATTCCGCCCGCCCTGGAGTGGCTGAGCAGCCGGCTCAGCGACCGGTAGTCGACCGCCCAGCGCCTACGCTGGGCGCATGAATACGCTGCGGGGCTTCGTGGACGGTCTTCCTGAGTGGGACCGCTGCGCGGTCATGGGCGTGGTCAACGTCACACCCGACTCCTTCTCCGACGGCGGGCAGTGGTTCGACCCGGAGCTGGCCGTCAAGCACGGTCTGGACCTCGTCGCGTCCGGCGCGGACATCGTGGACGTCGGCGGGGAGTCGACCCGGCCCGGGGCGGCCCGGGTCTCGGCGGCGGAGGAGCTGCGCCGGGTGATCCCGGTGGTGCGGGAGCTGGCCGCCGCGGGTGTCCTGGTCAGCGTGGACACGATGCGGGCGGCGGTCGCCGAGCAGGCGGTCGCGGCCGGCGCGCGGCTGGTCAACGACGTGAGCGGCGGCGGCGCCGACCCCGAGATGATCCCGGTGGTCGCCGAGGCGCGGGTGCCGTTCGTCGTCATGCACTGGCGCGGGCAGAGCATCGACATGAACAACCGGGCGGTCTACGGCGACGTGGTCGCCGAGGTCGTCGCCGAGCTGCGCGAGGGGTGCGAGCGGGCGGTCGCCGGCGGCATCGACCCGGCCCGGATCATCGTCGACCCCGGCCTGGGCTTCGCGAAGAACGCCGAGCACGACCTCGCGCTGATGGCGCACCTCGGCCGGCTGCGCGAGCTGGGCCGCCCGCTGCTGGTGGCCGCGTCCAGGAAGCGGTTCCTGGGGCGGGTGCTGGCCGGGACGGCCGGGGACCCGCCGCCGGCCAGGGAGCGCGACGCGGCGACCGCCGCGGTCTCGGCGATCGCCGCCCGCGAGGGCGCCTGGGCGGTACGGGTGCACGAGGTGCACGCGAGCGCCGACGCGGTCCGGGTCTCGCGGGCCATCGAGGGCGCCGCGTGGACGGAGGGTGCCGCATGACGCCGCGTACCGCGGAGGCCGCGCAGGTCGAGGAGGCGAACCAGGCGTTCTACGACGCGGTCGAGACCTCGGATCTGGACGCGCTGGAGGAGATCGTCCTGACCGGCCCGCTGGCCGAGACCGTCTCCGTGGTGCACCCGGGGTGGCCGGTGCTGCGCGGGCGCGGCGAGGTGATGCGCTCCTACGCGCTGATCATGGCGAACACCGAGTACATCCAGTTCTTCCTGACCGACGTCGAGGTCGGGGTCGACGGCGACACGGCCCTGGTCACCTGCACCGAGAACATCCTGACGGGGGGACCGGCCGAGGAGGACGGCTCGGCGGGCACCCTGGTCGGCGCCCTGGTGGTCGCCACCAACGTGTTCCGGCGCACACCGGAGGGCTGGCGGCTGTGGGTGCACCACGGGTCGCCGGTACTGGCCGACGGTGACGACGACGATGACGACGGCACCGCGGGCCCCGGCGCCTGAGCCGGCGGCTCCGAAGCCCGCGGCCGCGACGCCTGAAGCACGCCGTCCCACCACCCCGCGTTCACCCGGCCGGTCCGGGATTGCGCCGTGTCGGCGATCTCGTCACCCGTTCGCGCCAAGAATCCGCCCACGGACGGGTAGCGGCCCGGCTGGCGGGTAAAGGGCCGGAGTCCGACCGCCCTGACCTGGGCCGGGCCGGTCCCGGACAACCTGTCGGCACGCGCTGTCGGTGGTCGCGGGTAGATTCGATTCCGGGCGGGCCCGTACACATGCCGGGACCAGGCCCGTCCGTCCGAACCCATCAGCAGGAGTGATCTCGTGGATCGTGTCACGCTGCGCGGCCTCAAGGCCCGCGGTAACCACGGCGTGTTTCCCAGGGAGCGCGAGGAGGGCCAGACCTTCGTCGTGGACCTGGTGCTCGGCCTGGACACGGCTCCTGCCGCGGCCGGGGACGACCTGACCAAGACCGTCCACTACGGCGTGGTGGCCGAGGAGGTCGTGGATGTCGTCAAGGGCGAGCCGGTCGACCTGATCGAGACCCTCGCGCAGCGCATCGCCGACCAGTGCCTCAAGCACGAACAGGTCCAGGAGGTCGAGGTCACGGTGCACAAGCCGGACGCCCCGATCACCGTTCCGTTCGACGACGTGACCATCACCATCACCCGGAGGCGCCCGTGAGTCCCGACCCCACCGTGCAGCCCGTACACCCGTCCGTGGTGGCGCAGGTCGACGCCGCCGACACGACGCTGCACAACCCGCAGCGGGCCGTGATCGCGCTGGGCAGCAACCTGGGCAACCGGCTGGAGACGCTCCAGGGCGCCATCGACGCCCTGGAGGACACCCCGGGCGTGCGCGTCAAGGCGATCTCGCCGGTCTACGAGACCGAGCCGTGGGGCGTCGAGCCCGGCAGCCAGGCCAACTACTTCAACGCGGTGGTGCTGGTGAAGACCACGCTGCCGCCGTCCTCCCTGCTGGAACGCGGCCAGGCGATCGAGGAGGCGTTCCTGCGGGTGCGCAGCGAGCGCTGGGGCCCGCGCACCATCGACGTGGACATCGTCGCCTACCAGGGCGTCGTTTCGGAGGACCCCGACCTGACGCTGCCGCACCCGCGGGCGCACGAGCGGGCCTTCGTCCTCGCGCCCTGGCACGATGTGGACCCGTCGGCGGAGCTCCCGGGCCACGGCGAGGTGGCAGAGTTGCTGGCAGCGGTCGGCGACGCGGGTGTGCAGGCCCGCGGTGACGTGGAACTTCGGCTCCCCGAATAAGCGTTAAGCGGTCGGGCAGACGGGCCGCACCGGCACCGGCCGCACCACCGTCAGGACGACCACCGTCAGGACGACGACCGGCAGATGAACCATGTGAGGGGCGAACACTCGGTGAAGGCGCTGCGCATCAGAACGCTGCTGGGGCTGTTCGTGGTGGCGGGGGTGCTCTCCTGGGCCGGGGCCAAGCTGTGGGACTCGCTCGGCACGCTGCCGAGCGTCCCGCTGGCCGCGCCCATCGTGCTCGCGCTGATCGCGGTCGTGCTCACCGCGACCGCGCTGTCGCTGCGCAACCGGCTGCGCGCCCAGCGCGACCGCGTGCCCGGCGCCAAGGGGGTCGACCCGCTGCTGGCGGCCCGCGCGGTGGTCTTCGGCCAGGCGAGTGCACTGGTCGCCGCCCTGGTCGCCGGGATGTACGGCGGCACCGGCGTTTTCCTGCTGCTCTACCAGTGGGACGTGCCGCCCCGCCGGGACCAGGCGATCTACGCGGGCCTCGCGGTCCTGGCCGGCCTCGCGGTCGTCGCCGCGGCGATCTTCCTGGAGCGGGTCTGCAAGCTCCCCGAAGATCCCGAGGGCACCGCGACCGGTATCTGAGACTCCGTGTTGACCGCCTCGAGGGTGGCGTGATTCAGTCCTCGATGTGAGTGGTATCGGTCGGCGACTTCACCGGCGAGTGCACCTGGACCTCGTCCGGTACGCGGGCTGCGTGTGTCCGGGTTCACGCTGAACCCCGCCGTCCCGCTCACCTCCGCGCCGTAGCCCGCCGCCCCGTCCGTATCCGGACCGCGTGGCGCCGTGCCGGCGCACTCCTTCCAGGGTGGTCCCCGTTGTCCGCACCGACGCTCGTCTCCGCATCCCCCGCCCCGGCTTCCGCCGCGGTTCCCTTCGAGGTTCCGGACGCCGCGCCCACGGCGGCCGAGCTGCTCGACTTCGTCCGCTCCGTCGCCGCCGACCCGGAGAGGGTCGCCCAGCTCGCGCTCGACCCGCTGGACCGCAGCTGGATCCGGCTGGAAGGACCCGGCGGCGCCGAGGCCTGGCTGCTGGGCTGGCCGCCCGGCACCGAGACCGGCTGGCACGACCACGGGGGCTCGTACGGTGCCTTCGTGACCGCGGGAGGTGAGCTGACCGAGGAGTCCCTGGCGGTGCCGCTCCCGTCCGAGGGTTGGAGCTCACTCGAACTGGCGGAGGGTCTGGACAGGACCCGTGCCCTGCCCGCCGGGAAGGGCCGCGCCTTCGGCCGCAACCACGTCCACCAGGTCGCCAACCGCTCCGAGGAGCGGCACGCGATCTCGGTGCACGCCTACTACCCGCCCCTCCCGCTGATCCGCCGCTACCTCCGCGACGGCCGCACCCTGCGGCTCGACGTCGTGGAACACCCGGAGACCTGGTGACCGAGCACGCCGCCCCCGCCGCCCGCAGCATCGACGACCATCTGGCCCGCGTCAGGACCCGGCTGGAGCGCCTCGACGCGCCGGCCGCCGCCGAGGCGGCCGCCGACGGCGCCGTCCTGGTCGACATCCGCTACGCCGCGCTGCGCGACCGGGACGGGCTCATCCCCGGCGCGCTCGTCGTGGAGCGCAACGAACTGGAGTGGCGGCTCGACCCGCTCGGCGACCACCGGCTGCCGGAGGCGACCGGTCACGACCTGACGGTCGTGGTGATCTGCAACGAGGGGTACGCCAGCAGCCTGGCCGCGGCCTCCCTGCAGGACCTGGGCCTGCACCGCGCGACCGACCTGGACGGCGGATTCCAGGCCTGGCGCGCGGCGGGACTCCCGGTCACCCCGCCGGACGCCCCCTCCTCGGAAACGGGCCAGAACACTAGCCGGCCCGTCGGATCGACTCGATCGTGATGTCGGCGCGGTCCGCGCCGTGCGCGTCCGCGTCGATCGAGCGGCGCAGCGCCTCGTGCAGCCGGGCAGGCGTCAGTACGCCGAGGAAGTGATCGCCGTCGACGACGGCTATCCACCCCGCGTCGTACTGCAGCATCGCGCTGAACGCCTGCTTGAGCGTGGCGCCGATCGGCACCCACGCCTCCATGCGGCGGGCGTGGTCGCGCACCGTGGAGCCCTTGCCGAGCAGCGCCTCGACGGTGACCCAGCCGTGCAGCGCGCCGTCCGCGTCCAGGACGACCGCCCAGCGGGAGCCCTCCTTGCGCATCCGCGCTGCGGCGGTCTCCGACGGGTCGTCGAGCCGGACGGTGGGCGGCTGCTCCAGGTCGGCGGCCTCGATCTCCGTCACCGACAGTCGCTTGAGTCCCCGGTCGGCCCCGACGAAGTCGGCGACGTACGGGGTGGCGGGCGCGCCCAGCACGGTGGCGGGCGTGTCGTACTGCTCGACGCGGCCCTCGCCGAAGACCGCGATGCGGTCGCCGAGCCGGACCGCCTCCTCTATGTCGTGCGTCACGAACAGCACGGTCTTGCGGACGGTGGCCTGCAGCTTCAGGAACTCCGACTGCAGCCGCTCGCGCACCACGGGGTCGACGGCGCCGAAGGGCTCGTCCATCAGCAGCACCGGCGGATCCGCGGCCAGCGCGCGGGCCACCCCGACACGCTGCCGCTGACCGCCGGAGAGCTGGTCGGGGTAGCGGTCGCCGTAGACGGACGGGTCGAGGCCGACCAGGTCCAGCAGCTCGGCGGCGCGCTCGCGGGCCTTGCCGCGCTTCCAGCCCAGCAGCGCCGGCACGGTCGCGGTGTTCTCCAGCACGCTCTTGTGCGGGAACAGGCCGACCTGCTGGATGACGTAGCCGATCCTGCGGCGCAGCTTCACCGGGTCGATGGCGGAGATGTCCTCGCCCTCCACCAGGATCCGGCCCGAGGTCGGCTCGATGAGCCGGTTGACCATCTTCATGGTCGTCGTCTTGCCGCAGCCGGACGGCCCCACCAGTGTGACCAGCTCCCCTTCCGCGACCTCGAACGACAGGTCGTCGACGGCGATCGTGCCGTCGGGGTACCGCTTGGTGACGTTCTCGAATCGGATCATCGGGTGCCTGAAATCCTCACTGACGGGTTCTCAAGACCGTACTCTTCCCGACTTTCGGCCGGGAATTGTGGCGGGAGTATTGCAGCTGCACAGCGGACCGGCCGGATTGTCACAGGTGCCGGATAGGGTCGGGCGACGCGACGGGCGCGAGGCTGTCGCGGGCTGGAAGGCCGGACGAGCGTTCGGACGAGTGTACGGAGCGGAGCGGGGGAGGTGAGGGGCATGGCGAAGCGGAACTGTCTGGTTTCCAACGACTGGATCTGTGGTGAGTACCTGCGCACCCGCAGTCACGAACTGACCGATGCCACCGTCCAGCACCTGTGGATCACGGCGGTGTCGGTGGCCCTCGGGCTGCTCATCGCGTTCCCGGTGGCGTTGGTCGCGCGCCGCTGGCGGCCCCTGGCGGGCCCCGTGCTCGGGCTGGCCACCGTCCTGTACACGGTGCCGTCGCTCGCCATGTTCTCGCTGCTGCTGCCGGTCTTCGGCATCTCCCCGGCGGTCGTCGTCACCGGCCTGGTGCTCTACTCCCTGACGATTCTGGTGCGCAACATCATGGCCGGCCTGGAATCCGTGCCGGAGGACGTCAGAGAGGCCGCCCGCGGGATGGGGTACGGACCGCTGCGGCTGCTGTTCGCCGTGGAGCTCCCGCTGTCGCTGCCCGCGCTGATGGCCGGCCTGCGGATCGCCACCGTCTCGACGGTGGCGCTGACCACGGTCGGCGCGATCATCAACTACGGCGGCCTCGGCAACCTCATCTACACCGGCATCGACACCATCTTCAAGGCGCAGGTGCTCACCGCCTCGGTGATCTGCGTGGTCATCGCCATCGCGGCCGACGTCCTGCTGCTGGGTGTGCAGTGGCTGCTCACCCCGTGGGCGCGGAGCAGGAAGGCGGCCTGATGAACGCGCTAGTCGGAGCCTGGGACTGGTTGAACGACAGCGCCAACTGGAACGGTGCGGACGGTGTGTGGCACCGGCTGGGCGAGCACGTGTACTTCACCGTCGTCTGCCTGGCGCTGGCCTGTCTGATCGCCCTGCCGATCGCGATCGTCCTCGGCCACCTCGGCAAGGGCGGTGCCCTCGCGGTGAACATCTCCAACGTGGGCCGCGCGGTGCCCACGTTCGCGATCCTCGTCCTGCTGATGTTCGCGATGGGCTCGGACACCGACTGGCCGACCATCATCGCGCTGGTGCTCTTCGCCGTGCCGCCGCTGATGACCAACGCCTACGTGGGCATGCGCGAGGCCGACCGCGATGTCGTCGAGGCCGCCCGCGGCATGGGGATGACGGGCGGCCAGCTGCTGTTCCGCATCGAGCTGCCGCTGGCCTTCCCGCTGATCTGGACGGGGGTGCGGTCGGCCGCGGTCCAGGTGGTGGCCACCGCCACCATCGCCGCCATGGCGGGCGGCGGCGGACTCGGCAGGATCATCACGGCCGGCTTCAACCGGCAGATCACCGCGCAGGTGGTGGCCGGGGCGTTCCTGGTGGCAGGACTGGCGCTGCTGATCGAGGGAATCTTCATCGCGTTGCAGTGGTTGCTCGACCCGATGCGGCGCCGACGCCGCGCCCGGTCCGGCAGCGTCGTCCCCGCCCCGGCCCCAGCGACTCCCGCGACCCCCTGACCGTCATGACTTCTCGTGCCCTTTGGATGGAGAACCGATGAACCCGACGCTGCGCGTCACGATGGTGGCCGCTGCCGCCGCACTGCTCCTCACCGGCGTCACCGGCTGCGGTGGCGACAGCCTGGAGAAGTCGAACTCCGACACCGCGTCCCCCTCCTCCGGGGAGAAGAAGGGCGCGCTGGTGATCGGCTCCGCCGGGTTCACCGAGAGCACGGTGCTCGCCGAGCTCTACGCGCAGGTCCTCAAGGACGCCGGCTACTCGACGTCCATACAGACGCTGAAGAACCGCGAGCTCTACGAACCGGCCCTGGAGAAGGGGCAGATCGACATCGTCCCCGAGTACGCGGCGACGCTCGCGGAGTACTTCAACACCAAGAAGAACGGGCCCAACCCCACCCCGGTCGCCTCCGGCGACGTGGCGGCCACGGTGGCGGCGCTCAAGACCTTCGCCGAGCCCAAGGGCCTGAAGGTCCTCGACGCCGGTCCCGCCATCGACCAGAACGCCTTCGCCGTCACCAAGGACTTCGCGGCCGAGCACAAGCTGAAGACCCTCAGCGACCTCGGCGCCGCCAAGGTCCCGGTCAAGCTGGCCGCCGGTGACGAGTGCCCGGACCGGCCCTTCTGCTCGCCCGGTCTGAAGTCGAAGTACGGCATCGACATCACCGGGATCGACCCCAAGGGCGTCGGCACCGTGCAGTCCAAGCAGGCCGTCAAGGACGGCACCGACCAGCTGGTGCTGACCACGACCACGGACGCCACGCTCGACCAGTTCAACCTGGTGCTCCTCGAGGACGACAAGAAGCTGCAGAACGCGGACAACCTGCTTCCCGTGGTGAACGCCAAGGACGCCGGCTCGGCCGACATCGCCACCGTCCTCGGCAAGCTCACCAAGACGCTCACGACCGCCGACCTCAGCGACCTCAACGCGAAGGTCGGCGCGGAGCGGCAGAAGCCGGCCGACGTCGCCGCCGCGTACCTGAAGTCGAAGGGCCTGCTCGCGGGCTGACGGCCTCCGCGGGCCCGGCGCGACCGGGCCCGCGGGCGGGATCCGTAACGGGTTCGACCGGATACGGAGGGCGTCGTGGGAACGCTTGGTGGCGATCCGGATGCTCTCCGTATCCGCCGTCGTCCGCGATGCCCGGGACAGCGCGTTAAATCGGGCCCCGTGGCCCCACGCGTCTCATTCGCACGCTAGTTTCGAGCCATGCCACGAGGACGCCACCGCCATTCACCCCCACTGCACCGGCTGCTGCCCCCGCTGACGCTGGCCGGGACAGCGGCGGCCTGTTTCGCCGCCGCCTGGATCAGCTCGGATCCGCTGGTGCTGCGCGCGGTCGTCGCGGCGGCCGCGGTGGCCGCCTGCGGCGGTGCGGTCATGGCGCGCACGTGGGACCGGGCCGCCGGTCGCCGCGTCGCCGACCTCACCACCGCCCGCGCCCGTGACGAATGGCACGCCGACGAGCGCATAGCCGAGCTCGAGACGGACCTCGACGAGTCCCGCGAGCTGCGCGTGCGCCTGGACACCAGGCTGAGCGCCAAGCGCGCCGAGCTGGCCCGGCTGCGCACCGAACACGCCGATCTGCTCCGCCGCTACGCCACCGCCGAGAGCGAGCGCGCCCGTGCCCTCGAAGGCCGCCGCCAGCTCGCGCTGGAGGCCGCCAAGACACCGCTGGCCCTCGCTGCCTCCCTCATCGGCCCGGAGGCCTTCAAGAAGGCGGACGAGGCGCTCCTGAACCTCAACCGCAACGCCGCCCGCCAGCAGGCCCTGCGCACCGTCGAGGAGGCCAGGCGCCGTGACGCCGCGGCCGCCGGGAACGCGAGTGACGGCGACGACGAACCGCAGGGTCGGCACGCGGCGGCGGAGCCCGTGGAAGCGGCCGAGCCCGACGAGACCCACACCCGGCCGGAGCCCGAAGCGGCCCCCCGCTCCACCGGCGGCCTGCCGGTCCGCGAGCACCGCCTGGTGCCCGCCGTGGCCGCCGCCGTACTGCCCTACGCGCAGCCGCACCGCGGCGCGGATCGGCGAGCCGGGCGCTCGGCGGATTCGACTTCTTCGGCACCCAGAAGCCCGGCGGCGCGCACGAGGACCTCGCGGACGTCGTCGGCGAGGAGGCGTACGCGGAGCACGAGGCGCGGCTGGCGGAGGAGGCCGAAGTCATCGACCTCACCGAGCACGACGAGACCGAGCAGATCGACGTCAGCGGCCTGCGCGCGCACTCGTCCTGAACCGCAGGCCGTCCGCTTACTTGTCGACGTCCCCGACGACGAAGAACATCGAGCCCAGGATCGCCACCATGTCCGCGATCAGGGTCCCGGGCAGCAGCACCGTCAGCGCCTGGATGTTGTTGTACGACGCCGAGCGCAGTTTGAGCCGGTACGGGGTCTTCTCGCCCTTGGAGACCAGGTAGTAGCCGTTGAGCCCCAGCGGGTTCTCGGTCCAGGCGTACGTGTGCCCCTCCGGGGCCTTCAGCACCTTCGGCAGCCGCTGGTTGATCGGGCCCTGCGGCAGCTCGCCGAGCCGGTCGAGGCAGGCGTCCGCCAGGTCCAGCGCGTTGTGGGTCTGCGCGAGCAGCACCTCGAAGCGGGCCAGGCAGTCGCCCTCGGTGCGCGTGACGACCTCCAGGGTGTCCTGCAGCTCCCCGTAAGCCAGGTACGGCTCGTCGCGGCGCAGGTCGAAGTCGACGCCCGACGCGCGCGCGATCGGTCCGCTGACCCCGAAGCCGTGCACCGCCTCGGCCGACAGCGTGCCGACACCGCGGGTACGGCCGCGGAAGATCTCGTTGCCGAGCACCAGGTCGTCGAAGCGGCCCATCCGCGACCTGACCTGCGCGACGGCGTGCCGGGCGCGGCCGAGCCAGCCGTTCGGCAGGTCCTCCTTGAGGCCGCCGACCCGGTTGAACATGTAGTGCATCCGGCCGCCGGAGATCTCCTCCATGACGTTCTGCAGCTCCTCGCGCTCCCGGAACGCGTAGAACACGGCGGTGATGCCGCCCAGCTCCAGGGGGTACGAACCGAGGAACATCAGGTGGTTGAGGACCCGGTTCAGCTCGGCGAGGAGCGTGCGGGTCCACACCGCGCGCTCGGGGACCTCCATGCCCAGCATCCGCTCGACGGCCATCACGACGCCCAGCTCGTTGGAGAACGCCGACAGCCAGTCGTGCCGGTTGGCCAGCATGATGATCTGGCGGTAGTCGCGTGCCTCGAAGAGCTTCTCCGCGCCGCGGTGCATGTATCCGACGACGGGTTCCGCGGTGGTGATCCGCTCGCCGTCCAGCACGATCCGCAACCGCAGCACTCCGTGCGTGGAGGGGTGCTGGGGGCCGATGTTCAGCACCATGTCGGTGCCCTCGGCCTGTCCGCCGATGCCGATCGTGGTCTCCGTCATGGACGGCATTCTGTCAGCCCGCACTCCGGCCCCGCTTGCGGGCGGACGATCTCCCTCACACCGGCAGCAAGCCCTGGCAGGCGTCGCCCACGGGTGTCGCGAGCCAGCGGAAGGCGCCGAGGCCGCCGGGATCGATGAGCTCCGCGGCCTCGCCCGCGGCGGCGAGGCCGCGCAGGTATCCGCGGGGATCGGTGGAGGCCAGGGCGAGCGGCGGCCGGGCCCCGGAGACGCCCAGCGCCCGCAGGGCGGCGCGCTGGGTGACGAGGGGAGCGCCGCGCCCGACGGCGTCCAGCGCGACGTGCGAGGTGAGGTCGCAGGAGCCGTCCGGCACCGGCGGCACCTCGCGGCCGTCGCGGAAGCCGGTGAGCGTGCCGTAGGGGGGCCGCGCGGCCCGTTCGTGGGCGTAGTCGACGGCGACGGCGAGCCCGGCGTCCAGCGAGCCGGCGGCTGCCGCCCAGGCCGCGTCGCGGGGGAGCCCGATCTCGGCGCGGGCGCCCGGCGTCCCGGCAATCGGCCACCAGCGCCGCAGCCAGGCCGCGTCCTCGGCGCTCAGCGGCCCGCCGAGGCGCTCCCGGCCGTCGGCGGGGCGGACGAGGACGTAGCGGGGCTCGCCCCCGTCGTCGGTCTCGGCGATGTCCACGGGGACGTTGTCGAGCCACTCGTTGGCGAACAGCAGCCCCCGCACGCCCCGCGGCGGGGCGGTGGTCCAGCTGATGCGGTCGTCGAGCCCGGCGGGGCGCGCGGAGCGCTCGACGGCGTACGGCGCGACCCGGGCGGCCGTCCCGGCCGGCAGGGCCTCCAGGACCCCGGTCAGCAGTCCGCCGGAGCCGGCGCCGACGTCGACGAGTGCCAGCGCGTCCGGCCGGCCGAGCGCCTCGTCCACCCGCAGCAGCAGCGCGGCGACGGCCCGCGCGAAGAGCGGGGAGGCGTGCACGGAGGTGCGGAAGTGCGCGGCGGGCCGCTCCCGCACGAAGAAGCCCCCGGGCCCGTAGAGGGCGCGTTCCGTGGCGTCCCGCCAGCCGGGCCAGGGGGAGCCGTCGTCGTCGCGGTCTTCGTCGCGGTCGTCGTCGATCACGGGACCACCGTAGGTCGTCCGGCGAGGCCCCTCAGGACGTGCGTCCTGTCACAGCGGAACCGGAACCACCTGGTGATGCGTCGAAGGCCAGAGCGGGCAGTCCCCCGACACGGGTAGGGTTTCGTGGGTCAAACATGTCCGCCCGCGATGCCGCGGAAGCGAGAGCGCAGGCCTTGTGACCGCGCCGCGGACTCATCGATCATGAGCCATGCACCGCGCCTCGATGGGCATGTGCCATTAGGGAGTGAACAGCGGATGACGGCCGGCAACAACGGTGCCCCCGAGAACGACGACCCCTTCGCGTACCTCTACCGCTCCGAGGGCGGCGAAGGCGACGGTTCCGGGGCGGCCCCGGACGGCGCGACGGTGGCACAGCCGGGCGTGCCACGCACGTCGTACAACCAGGTCCAGCGGGTCGGCGAGCGCCGCCCGCCGCAGCAGGGCGGCTACGGCTACCCGCAGCAGCAGTCCCAGCAGTCCCAGCAGCCCCCGCAGCAGCCCCCTCAGCAGGCGGGCTACGACCAGGGCTACGCCCAGCAGCCGCCGCAGCAGTCGCCCCAGAACACGCAGGCGACCCGGCAGACGCAGTACGCGCCGCACGGCGGCAGCGGCGGCGGGTCGCAGGGACCGAACCGCAAGGGACTGCTCATCGGTGCCATCGCGGTGGTCGTGGCGGTCGCCATCGGCATCGGCTTCGCGATGACGGGCGGCGACGGCAAGAAGGACGGCGCGCGGGACAAGCCGTCCAGCCCGCCGGTCAGCAGCGCCCCGGTCACCCCGAGCCAGTCCGCCACCACCCCGGAGAAGTTCTCCTCGAAGGTCGTGGACGCCGCCACGCTGTCGCTGTCCGGCGGAGCCGTGCAGTCCACCGCGCAGCCGGGCGCCAAGGCCGCGGGCGGCACGTCCGTGGGCAACTTCGCCGTCGGCGCGAGCGCCTCGTACACCTTCGAGGTGCCGAAGGACGGTACGTACACGCTGTTCATCAGCTTCGGCAACGTCGGTGAGGACGCCGGTCTCACGCTCAGCGAGAACGGCAAGCCCCGCACCAACCCGGTCAACATGCACAACTACATGAAGACCGACGACTGGACGAAGGCGTGGGCCACCACCTACGTGTGGGTGGACCTGAAGAAGGGCTCCAACACCCTCGCCCTCACCTGCCTGCCGGGCAACAAGTGCGGCGTCAACCTCGACCAGGTGTGGATGAAAGAAGGCCAGGTCAAGAAGTAGCGCGCGGGACGGCGGTCACCTCGACGCGTCCCAGCAGCTCTTCGTAGGCCGCCCGGTCGAACTCGCCCGCCGCGGGTGCCGGCACGGTCGCGGCGGACAGGGCGATCGCGCGGGCCAGCCGGTCCGGCCAGTCGAGCCCCTCGACGAGGCCGGAGAGCAGTCCGGCGACCGCCGAGTCGCCGGCGCCCGTCGGATTGCCGGCGAGCCGGCGGGGCGGCACCGCCCGCCACGTGGCGTCCTCCGTGACCGCCAGGATGCCCTCGGCGCCCAGTGAGGCGGCTACGGGCCTTGGCGCCGCGTCTGCGGGCCTCCTCGGCGGCGTGGGCGGGCTCCGTGGAGCCGGTGAGCCGCGTCAGCTCGTCGAGGTTGGGCTTGATCAGGTCGGGGCGCGCGGCGAGGCCGCGGCGCAGCGGCTCGCCACTGGTGTCCAGCAGACCGGGGACGCCCGCGGTGCGGGCCTCGCGGATCAGCTCCGCGTACGAGCCCACGGGCAGCCCGGGCGGCAGACTGCCGCACAGGGCGACGGCCGAGGCCCCCGGCCGGCAGCTCGCGGTAGCCGGTGAGGAACGCGGCCCACTCGGCCGCCCCGACGGTGGGTCCCGCCTCGTTGAACAGGGTCGCGTCACCGGTCGCGTCGTCGACCACGCCGACGGTGCGCCGGGTGGCCCCCTCGATCGGTACCAGCGCGTCCCGCACGGTGCCGTGACGGGGTGTGAGCGTGTCCCCCACGGTGCCGAGCGCCGCGAGCCGTTCGCGCAGCACCTCCCCGGTCCGGCCGCCCGCGAAGCCCGTCACGACGGTGTCGTGCCCGAGCGCGGCGAGCACCCGGGCCACGTTCAGGCCCTTGCCGCCGGGCCGTTCCACGGGTTCGGCGACCCGATGGTGGTGTGCGGGAGCAGGCGCGGAACGCGGTACGTGAGGTCCAGTGCGGCGTTCGGCGTGACGGTGATGATCACGCGTCGATGATGGCAAACGAACGGCGGCCCGCCCGGTTCGGGGCGGACCGCCGTCGGTTGCGGTGACCGCGGGCCTCAGGAGGGGCGGACGATCCACTCGCCCTTACGCATCACGCCGACCAGGTCGTACGAGGCGTCTAGCACCACCAGGTCCGCGTCCTTGCCGGGCTCCAGCGAGCCGATGCGGTCGTACTGACCGAGCAGCCGTGCCGGGTTGGCCGAGATGGCCCGCACGGTGTCGGACAGGGACAGCCGGTCGACGGTGACGGCGCGCTTGAACGCGGTGTCGAGGGTGAGGGTGGAGCCGGCGATGGAACCGTTCTCCACGAGCCGGGCGACGCCGTCCTTGACCTCGACGGCCATCGGGCCGAGGTCGTAGTGCCCGTCCCCGAAGCCGGCCGCGTCCATCGCGTCGGTGATGAACGCGACCCGGTCCGCGCCCGCGCTGTTGAACGCGAGCTCCAGCACGGCGGGGTGCAGGTGCGTGCCGTCGTTGATCAGCTCGACGGTGATCCGCTCGTCCTCCAGCAGTGCCGCGATCGGGCCGGGGGCGCGGTGGTTGAGCGTCGGCATGGCGTTGAACAGGTGCGTGGCGACGGTCGCGCCCGCCTCGATCGCCGCGACGGTCTGCTCGTAGGTCGCGTCGGTGTGGCCGATGGCGGCGATCACGCCGTTCTCGACGAGCAGCCGCACCGAGTCGAGGCCGCCGGGCAGTTCGGTGGCCAGGGTGACCATCTTGGCGGTGCCCCGGGCGGCGTCGATGAGCTTGCGGACCTCGGCCGGGTCGGGGTCGCGCAGCAGCGACTCCATGTGCGCGCCCTTGCGGCACGGCGAGATGAACGGGCCCTCGAAATGGATGCCGGCCAGGTCCGCCCTGCTCGACGAGCTCGGACAGCAGCGCCGCGCGCTGGGCCAGCACGTCCATCTCACCGGTGACCGTCGACGCGACGACGGTGGTCGTGCCGTGCTCGCGGTGGGTGCGGACACCGGTGAGGATCTCGTCCGGCGTTCCCGACGTGAAGGAAGCCCCGCCGCCGCCGTGGTTGTGGATGTCGACGAAACCGGGGACGACCGTATGACCGCTGAGGTCGAAGTGGAAGGTGTCGGCGGAGCCGTCGGGCAGGGTGGTGGTGGGTGACGGGTCGGAACTCGCCCCGGTGGTCTCGTCGGCCACGATCCGGCCACCGTCGACGGTCACCCGGCCGTTCTCCACCACGCCTGACGGCAGCACCACACGGGCACCGGTCAGTACCGTGCGTCGCGTTGTCGTTACGGGGGCCATCAGGCGGTTACCTCCACGGAGAGAAGATCCCAGGCGAGCAGACCCGCGCCCAGGCATCCGGCGGTGTCCCCGAGGGCGGCGGGGACGATGAGCGGGAGCTTCTGGAACGTGATGCGTTCCTCGACCGCCGCGCGCAGCGGGCCGAAGAGTGTGTCCCCAGCTTCGGCAAGACCGCCGCCGATGATGAGGACCCGGGGGTCCAGAAGAGTGATGCCGGTGACCAGGCCGTCGGCGAGCGCCTCGATGGCCTCGCGCCACACGGCCAGCGCGCGCGGGTCGCCGGACTCGACGGCCTGGGCGCAGTCGGCGGCGTCGGCTTCCACGTCACCGCTGGCGGCCGCCCAGGCGCGGGAGACGGCGGAGGCGGAGGCCAGCGTCTCCAGGCAGCCGCGCTGCCCGCAGCCGCACAGCGGTCCGCCCGGCCGGACGACGATGTGACCGATCTCGCCCGCGGCGTCGTGCGCGCCCGCCTCGATGCGGCCGTCGATGCCGATGGCGCCCGCGATGCCGGTGCCCAGGGGGAGGAAGAAGAACCGGTCGGCGCCGTTGCCCGCCCCGATGCGGCCCTCGGCGAGGCCGCCGGTGCGCACGTCGTGCCCGAGGGCGACGGGGACGCCGCCGAGCCGCTCGGAGACCAGCGCGCGCAGCGGCAGGTCGCGCCAGCCGAGGTTGGCGGCGTAGACGGCCACGCCTGCCGCGGAGTCCACGATCCCGGGCACGGCGACGCCGGCCGCGGCGGCGGGTTCGCCGTACTCGCGGACCCCGTGGTCCCGCAGATCGGCGGCGAAGCCGAGGATGGTATCGACCACGGCTTCGGGGCCGCGTTCCCGTCCGGTCGGGCGGCGGGCCTCGTGCAGAAGCGTGCCGTCCTCCGCGACCAGGGCGGCCTTCATTCCTGTACCGCCCACATCGAGCGCGATGACGTGTCTCACGCAGGACAGTGTCCCCTCTCCGCAGGGAAAGGTCTAGTCCACTTACGCCATGAAGATCACCCTTCGGGAGGAGACGAATCGCCAGGTCTGCGGGCTTCCATCCCTTCTGTCCTCACCTTTGGGGAGAGGTGTTGCCGAAGCGAAACCCCCGTGGTGTAGACCTTGGGTGGGCAGCGCGGGCAGACTCGGGCACTTGACGCCCCCGGCAACGTGCGGGGGCGGGCGGATGAAGGCGGTAGGACAACGGTGCACCGGCGACGGCTCCTGGGCACGGCGGCAGCGGGTATCGCGGCAGCGCTGGCTCTGACGACACTCAGTGGATGCGGCGGCAGTAGCGGCCTGGGGGGCGATGTCACGCTCCACATGGTCGCGGCCGACTACGGCACCGACGCGGCCACCAGCTCCAAGAAGTACTGGGACGAGCTCGGCCGCGCCTTCGAGGCCAAGAACCCCGGCATCAAGGTCGACATCCAGGTCATCGACTGGGACCACGTCGACACCAAGGTCGCGGAGATGGTCGCGGCCGGCAAGGCGCCGGACATAGCCCAGATAGGCTCCTACGCCGCCTACGCGTCCAAGGGCCGGTTGTACGCCGCCGACGAGCTGTTCCCGATCAGCGCGCAGGCCGACTTCATCCCCTCCCTGGCCGCCGCGGGAGAGCAGAACCGCACCCAGTACGGCATCCCCTTCGTCTCCAGCTCCCGGATGTTCTTCTACAACCAGGCGCTGTTCGACAACGCGGGCATCAAGGAAGCGCCCACGACCTGGGCCGACATCGAGGCCGACGCGAAGAAGCTGAAGAACAAGGGCGTCAAGATGCCCTTCGGTCTGCCGCTCGGTCCCGAGGAGCCGCAGGCCGAGTCCCTGATGTGGATGCTCGGCAACCAGGGCTCGTACACCGACACCGTCGGCAGCTACACGATCGACTCCCAGGCGAACGTCGAAGCCTTCCAGTGGATCAAGGAGAAGCTCGTCGCGCCGGGCCTCACCGGCTCCGACCCGGCCAAGACGAACCGCCGCACCGTCTTCGACGCCTTCCTCTCCGGCAAGGCCGGCATGATCAACGGCCACCCGACGCTGCTCAAGCAGGCCCTCGCCAAGGGCATCAAGGTCAAGGCCGTCCAGATCCCCGGCAAGGGCGGCCGGATCGCCGAGACCCTCGGCGTCGCCGACTGGATGATGGCCTTCAAGCAGAACGGCCACCGCGGGGAGATCGGCAAGTTCCTGCAGTTCGCCTACAGCGCGGAGAACTCGGTCAAGTTCCTCGACGAGTACGGGCTGCTGCCCGTGACCAACTCGGCGATGCAGGCGATGCGCAAGGACCCGAAGGACAAGGACCTGATCGAGTTCATCGACCTGCTGCCGTCCGCGCAGTTCTACCCTGTGGACAAGACGTCCTGGGGACCGGTCAACGACCAGCTGAAGAAGGTCATCGGCAGCGCGGTGCACGGCGACCCCAAGACCGTCCTCAGCGACCTGCAGCGCTTCGCCGAGACGCAGGACGCGGCGCAGAAGAACAAGTAGTGACGAGGCACGTCGAGGGGACGCGGGTGGAGAGCGAGAGCGGCGGCCTGACCGGTCAGGACCGGGCCGTCCTCGACCTCGCCGCCCGCACCTGGGCGGGGCCCGGGGCGAAGGAACGTGCCATCCGCGAGCGGCTCGGCATGTCCGCGACCCGCTACTACCAGCTCCTCAACGCCCTCCTCGACGACCCCAGGGCGCTCGCCCACGACCCGGTGACCGTCAACCGGCTGCGCAGGGCACGGGACACGCGCCGCGAGTCGCGCTGACGCGCCGGCGCGCATGCTTCCGTCCGCCTGTCGTGTGCCTGCCCCTCCTGGGTAGGGTCAGGGGCATGAGCAGTCACCTGCTGACCTCGTCCACGTCCGACGGCAAGGAAGGCCTCGCGGCACTCCTCGCGAACCCCGAACGCGCGGTGGTCGCTCTCGACTTCGACGGCACCCTCGCGCCGATCGTCCCCGACCCCGAGAGCGCCCGCGCCCACCCCGGTGCCGCGCCCGCACTCGCCCGCCTCGCCCCGCACCTCGCGGCGGTCGCCGTGATCACCGGCCGCCCGGCGGGCGTGGCGGTCCGGTACGGCGGCTTCGCCGGCGTACCGGGACTGGAGCGGCTCGTCGTCCTCGGCCACTACGGCGCCGAGCGGTGGGACGCGGTCAGCGGTGAGGTGAAGTCCGCGGGCGACCACTCGGGCGTCGAGGCCGTACGGGCCGAGCTGCCCGGCTTCCTCGACCGGATCGGCGCCTGGCGCGGCACGTGGATAGAGGACAAGGGACGCGCGGTCGCCGTCCACACCCGCCGCACCGAGGACCCGGAAGCCGCGTTCGAAGCGCTCCGCGGCCCCCTGACGGAACTCGCCACCCGCCACGGCCTCATCGTCGAGCCCGGCCGCCTCGTCCTCGAGCTCCGGCCCCCCGGCATGGACAAGGGCGTCGCCCTCGCCTCCTACCTCCGCGAGGCGGACGCCGGCTCGGTCCTCTACGCGGGCGACGACCTCGGCGACCTCGCCGCCTTCGCCGCCGTGGAACGCCTGCGGGAGGAAGGCCACCCGGGCACGCTCGTCTGCAGCGGTACCGCCTCCGGCGAGGTTCCCCCGGAACTCGTGGCCCGCTCCGACCTCGTCGTCGACGGCCCCCAGGGGCGTGGTGGACCTCCTCAACGCGCTGGCGGACGCGCTGGAAGCGCGCTGACGCGAGGGGGTCGGGGCCCGGTGCGGTAGGCGCTGCGCGCCTGCTGGTGGTGACGGCCCGCTGCGCGGGCGGGGGTGGGGGCGGTTCCGGCGGGGGTGTGGGGGCTGAGGTCAGAGCAGTGCGGAGTGGTGCGTCTGCGGCGCTGCGCACCTTGACCGGGCGGAGGGGGAGCCTTGGCGCTGCGCGCCTGGCGGGCCGGTCTGCTGCGCGGCCCGGGTGGGGCGGGGGTCCGGGGCGCTGCGCTTCCCGGGTGGGATGCGGAGTGGTGCGTCTGCGGCGCTGCGCACCTTGACCGGGCGGAGGGGGAGCCTTGGCGCTGCGCGCCTGGCGGGCCGGTCCGCTGCGCGGCCCGGGTGGGGCGGGGGTCCGGTCCGCTGCGCTTCCCGGGTGGGATGCGGAGTGGTGCGTCTGCGGCGCTGCGCACCTTGACCGGGCGGAGGGGGAGCCTTGGCGCTGCGCGCCTGGCGGGCCGGTCCGCTGCGCGGCCCGGGTGGGGCGGGGGTCCGGTCCGCTGCGCTTCCCGGGTGGGATGCGGAGTGGTGCGTCTGCGGCGCTGCGCACCTTGACCGGGCGGAGGGGGAGCCTTGGCGCTGCGCGCCTGGCGGGCCGGTCCGCTGCGCGGCCCGGGTGGGGCAGGGGTCCGGGGCGCTGCGCTTCCCGGGTGGGGTGCGGGGCCGGTGGGTGTGTGCAGAAACGGTTCGGCTCCGGCCGTCGCCGCGAGTGGATCACTTCGGGCGGCTGGCGCATCGCTATAGCGGGTTCTGATCGACCTTAGTGATCCACATCGACCCCAAAAGCGCCACACCAACCCCAACAGGCACGCCCAGTCCCACCCGTTGCACCTTCCGCCAAGAAGAGGGGATCAAAAGTTCCCGCCTGCGCCCGAGGGCCCCACCACGCCCAACCACTCCGCGACCGGGCAAAGGGAGCGCAGCGAACCGCCCCCGCCGGCGCGCAGCGCCAGGCTTCCCCTCCGCCCGGTCAAGGTGCGCAGCGCCGCAGACGCACCCCTCCGCGCTGCCCGAACCTCAGCCCCGAACCCATGGCCGATCACCCCAACACCGCCACCCCACCCCAAGGGAGCGCAGCGATCCGCCCCCGCCGGCGCGCAGCGCCTGGCTTCCCCTCCGCCCGCAGACGCACCCCTCCGCACTGCCCGAACCTCAGCCCCGAACCCATGGCTGATCACCCCAGCACCGCCACCCACCCAAGGGAGCGCAGCGACCCGCCCCCCGCCGGCGCGCAGCGCCTGGCTTCCCCTCCGCCCGGTCAAGGTGCGCAGCGCCGCAGACGCACCCCTCCGCACTGCCCGAACCTCAGCCCCGAACCTCAGCCCCGAACCGCAACCCCAACCCCACCGGCTGATCACCCCACCACCGCCACCCCCCAAGGGAGCGCAGCGACCCCCCGATCAGTCGAGGGTGAGCGCGTCCAGTTGGGCCAGGAACCACTGGGCCGGCGGCAGCGCCGTCGCCGAGGAGGCCAGCCGCTTCGTGCGCTCGGCGCGCTCGTCCGCCGGCATCGTGAGCGCCTCGTGCAGTGCGCGCGCCGTTGAGCGCAGGTCGTAGGGATTGACGACCAGGGAGTCGTCCCCCAGCTCCTCGAAAGCCCCCGCCTCGCGGGAGAGCACCAGCGCGACTCCCTCGTCCGAGACCACCGGGACCTCCTTCGCCACGAGGTTCATCCCGTCGCGGATCGGATTCACCAGCGCCACGTCGGCGAGACGGTATGCGGCGAGCGACCGCGCGAAGTCGTCCTTGACGTGCAGGAGCAGCGGCTGCCAGCCGTCCGTGCCGAACTCCGCGTTGATCTCGTCGGCCACCCGCTGCACCTCGGCGGTGTACTCGCGGTAGACCGCGAGGTCGTGCCGTGACGGGTACGCGAAAGCGATGTGCACGACGCGCTCGCGCCACTCCGGGTGCTCGGTGAGCAGCTGCCGGTAGGCGAGGAAGCCGCGCACGATGTTCTTGGAGAGCTCCGTGCGGTCGACGCGCACGATCGTGCGCCGGCCGGGGCCGACCTCGGCGCGCAGCGCGGCCAGCCGCTCCTCGACGTCGTCCTGGTGCGAGCGCTCCCGCAGGAAGTCCGCGTCGGCGCCGAGCCCGTGCACACCGATCCGCGTGGTGCGGCCCGCGTGGGTGACGGTCAGCTCCCCCGCGTCGTCGCGCGAGACCTCCGCGTCGAGCACGTCGGCGCAGCATGCGGCGAAGGCCTCCGCCCACCGGTGGGTGAGGAACGCGGCGCGGTCGGCGCCGAGGATCCCGGTGAGGAGCTCCGCCCCGATGTCGTCGGGCAGCAGGCGGAAGTAGTCCGGCGGCGCCCACGGGGTGTGCGAGAAGTGCCCGATCCGCAGGTCGGGACGGCGCTCGCGGAGCATCGCGGGGGCCAGTGACAGGTGGTAGTCCTGCACCAGGACGGTGGCGCCGTCCGCCGCCTCCTCGGCGAGCGCGTCCGCGAAGGCCGCGTTGTACGTCTCGTAGGCCGCCCAGTCCTGCCGGAAGCCCTCGTCGAAGAGGGGTTCCAGGTGGGTCTGGAAGAGCAGGTGGTGGACGAACCACAGCACCGAGTTGGCGATGGAGTTGTACGCGGCGGCGAAGACGTCCGGCTCGATGCCCAGCATGCGCGTCTGCGCGTCGCCCTCGCCGCGGCGGACCGCTTCGCGGTCGCCCTCGCCCATGGCCGCGCACACCCAGACGGCGCCGGCGTCGGGGCCGATCGCGCTCAGACCGGAGACCAGGCCGCCGCCGCCGCGCTTGGCGGTGAGGGTGTTGTCCTCCCCGAGGGTGTACGAGACGGGCCCGCGGTTGGAGGCGACGAGGATCGGGGCTGCACGATGAGCGACCATGCCGCCAGCCTAGCCAGGTGTCCTGCGACGCAAACGTGGTGGCGGCTCCGCCGCGGGGTCACGCCCCCCGCGCGGGTGAGCGCGGCCGGTCACCCCGTGCGCCTGGTCGCGCGAGCCGCGAGGTATTCGGGGATGGTGATCATGGGAGGGCGCTCTTCCGCCGCCACCTCGTGTGTCGAGGGTTCGAAGCCTCCGTCCGCTCCGCGGTGGAACTGGGTCAGGACGGGACGTACCAGCTGGCCGCGGGCCAGGCGGACCTGGGCGGTGCGGTAGATCGTGGCGGCCATGCGGCCGAGTGCCTGGCCGTCCTGGTGGCGGTGGTGGCGTACTCCTACGTCCACCTGGGCCAGCGCGTCCAGGCCGACGGTGTTCAGCGCGTCGATGAGCATGCCGAGCTCGACGCCGTAGCCGACCGGGAACGGCAGCCGTTCCAGTAGGGAGCGCCGTGCCGCGTACTCACCGCCGAGGGGCTGGACGAAGCCCGCGAGGAGCGGCCAGTGCAGGTTGAGCAGGGGGCGGGCGACGAGTTCGGTGACGCGGCCGCCGCCGGCCGGCACGACCGTGTCACCGGTTTCGAGCGGGCGGTCGTACATCGCCTTGACCAGCTGGACGCCGGGCTCGGTCAGCAGCGGGCCGACGATGCCGTGGACGAAGCGGGCGTCGAAGTCGCGCAGGTCGGCGTCGATGAAGCAGACGATCTCGCCGCTCGTCACCAGCAGTGACCGCCACAGCACCTCGCCCTTGCCGGGCGCGGCGGGCAGGTCGGGGAGTATCTCGTCGCGGTGCACGACCCGGGCTCCGGCGCGTGCCGAGACCTCCGCCGTACGGTCCGTGGAGCCCGAGTCGAGCACGATCAGCTCGTCCACGAGAGGGACGGGACCGCTCATCAGCTCGTCGCGGACGGTGCGCACGATCGCACCGACCGTGGCCTCCTCGTCGAGGGCGGGCAGCACCACGCTGACCGTGCCCCGGTCGCCCGCGGAACGCTTGGCCGCGAGCAGTCGGTCGAGGGGTCGGTCGGCGGCGGACCAGGACCGTCGATCGAGCCAGCGCTCCACCTCTTGCAGCACGCGCGTTACTCCCTGGTAGCTGTGGGACAGGGGGTCGATTTCACCCCGCGAGGGGATCCCCGTGACCCATCTCGCGGTACGGACGACCCTCTCAAGTGTCGGGCTCGTCGGTTACAGTCTTGAACAACGCGAGTGACCACCGCATGCCGGGGTCACCACGGAAAACAAATGCCCGGGCGAGAGCCCGGTGCCACAGCGCTCATCCAGAGGGACTGAGGGAACGGCCCGCAGAAGTCCCGGCAACCCTCCCGCCACATCTCGTCGTCGACGACGCGAGGCCAGGTGGGGAAGGTGCCAATTCCGTCTCGTGGCGATCGTCGCCGCGGGGAAGATGAGGAGAAAGGGCCTCGCCGTCATGGCTGTGCAGACCATCGACACCACTGGAACCACCCCGGACACCCGAGCGGACTTCGGCCCCGCCGTCGCGCTCTCCTGCCGGGAGTGCGGAGAACGCGTCCCGCTCGGTCCCGTCTTCGCGTGCCAGGAGTGTTTCGGGCCGCTCGAAGTGGCCTACGACCTCCCCACCGGTGACCCGGAAGCGCTGCGCAAGCAGATCGAGTCCGGCCCGGCGAACATCTGGCGCTACGCGCCGCTGTTGCCCGTTCCGGCCGACGTGGTCGACAAGCCCAATCTGAACCCGGGCTGGACCAAGCTGGTCAAGGCCGACAACCTGGCCCGTGAGCTGGGCGTCACCGGCGGCCTGTACGTCAAGGACGACTCCGGCAACCCGACGCACTCCTTCAAGGACCGGGTCGTCGCCATCGCCTTGGAGGCCGCCCGCACCTTCGGCCTCACCACGCTCTCCTGCTCCTCCACGGGCAACCTGGCGGGCGCCGTCGGCGCCGCCGCCGCCCGCGCCGGCTTCCGCTCCTGTGTGTTCATCCCGCACGACCTGGAGGCCGGCAAGGTCGTCATGGCCGCGGTGTACGGCGGCGAGCTGGTCGGCATCGAGGGCAACTACGACGACGTGAACCGGTTCTGCTCCGAGCTGATCGGCGACCCGATCGGCGAGGACTGGGGCTTCGTCAACGTCAACCTGCGGCCGTACTACGGCGAGGGATCGAAGACGCTCGCGTACGAGATCTGCGAGCAGCTCGGCTGGCGGCTGCCGGACCAGATCGTCATCCCGATCGCATCGGGTTCGCAGCTCACGAAGATCGACAAGGGTCTGCAGGAGCTGATCAAGCTCGGGCTGGTCGAGGAGAAGCCCTACAAGATCTACGGCGCGCAGGCCGAGGGCTGTTCCCCGGTCTCGGCGGCCTTCAAGGCCGGCCACGACGTCGTGCGCCCGGTGAAGCCGGACACCATCGCCAAGTCGCTGGCGATCGGCAACCCGGCCGACGGCCCGTACGTGCTCGACATCGCCCGCCGCACCGGCGGAGCGGTCGAGGACGTCACCGACGAGCAGTGCGTGGCCGCGATCAAGTTGCTGGCGCGCACCGAGGGCATCTTCGCCGAGACCGCGGGCGGGGTGACGGTCGGCGTGCTGCAGAAGCTCATCGAGACCGGTCAGCTCGACCCGTCGCTGGAGACCGTCGTCCTCAACACCGGTGACGGTCTGAAGACCCTCGACGCGGTCGCTCCGACCACCGGCCCGACCGCCGTGATCCGCCCGACCATTGCCGCGTTCCGAGAGGCTGGCCTCGCATGAGTGCTTCTGTTCGTATTCCGACCATTCTCCGCACCTATACCGGGGGCCAGTCGGAAGTTCCGGCCGAGGGTTCGACGCTCTCCGAGATCCTGGAGTCGCTGGAGAAGGACCACACGGGTATTTCCGCGCGTGTTCTCGATGACACGGGCAAGCTGCGGCGCTTTGTGAACGTCTATGTGAATGACGACGACGTGCGCTTTTCCGAAGGTCTGCAGACCTCGGTCCCGGACGGCGCGAATGTCTCGATCATTCCGGCGGTGGCCGGAGGCTGACCTCCGTCCCTACCCAGCGCGGCGTGAACTCATGCCCCGTCCACCCTGTGGTGGGCGGGGCATTCGAGTGCGGGGCGGTAGTTGAATCGGGGTACAGTTGCGGTGGACTCCCGCCCTGCCCCCTCCGCGGTTTCGGCGATTTATCGCCAAATTCGCGAGATGATTGTCGTGTAGGCGAAGTATGTCCAGTCCGAGTTGCCCCGGATTCCTGTCGTTCCTCCCCGTATTTCCGATCGGTCGTGCCCAGAATTCTCGTCTGATTGACCTGTTGCAGAGGGCATCCGTACGGATACATTCGGCCGCGGTCGACGCGTTCCGGCGCCGCCCCCGACCTTGGCGGGGGTGAGGTCTGACCCGGGTCCGCGAAGTGCGGATTCGCGATAGGGCCAGCAATAGGGGAGTTAGGGATGGCTCAGGGCACCGTCAAGTGGTTCAACGCGGAGAAGGGCTACGGCTTCATCGCGGTCGACGGTGGTGCGGATGTCTTCGTCCACTACAGCGCGATCCAGATGGACGGCTACCGCACCCTCGAAGAAGGCCAGCGGGTCGAGTTCGAGATCTCGCAAGGCCAGAAGGGGCCGCAGGCTGACATGGTCCGCCTGGCCGGCTGAAGCTCCGGAGCGTCGCCGACGACGCTACGCACTCACGCCGAAGGGTCCGTGTCCCGACTGGGGCGCGGGCCCTTCGTGCGTCCCGGTGCCGGGGGCGCGGAGGGGGCGCGCGACGCCCCTCCGGGACCCCGAGTTATCCACAGTCGCTTGCACTCGACTAGGGCGAGTGCTAATCATTGGCGTTAGCACTCTGACAGTGAGAGTGACAGAAGGACCGGGTCGGCGAGGCCCGTTCGACCGCTGGGAAGAGCCCGGCGATCGGCAGGCCGTCCGTCGCGGGCGCCACGCGGTCCACTGCAATCCACCCCTGTCCGGGAGGACCACTTCTATGGCCAAGATCATCGCGTTCAACGAGGAAGCTCGGCGCGGCCTCGAGCGCGGGATGAACCAGCTCGCCGACGCCGTCAAGGTCACCCTCGGCCCGAAGGGCCGCAACGTCGTCCTCGAGAAGAAGTGGGGCGCCCCCACGATCACCAACGATGGTGTTTCCATCGCCAAGGAGATCGAGCTCGAGGACCCGTACGAGAAGATCGGCGCCGAGCTGGTCAAGGAAGTCGCGAAGAAGACCGACGACGTCGCCGGTGACGGCACGACGACCGCGACCGTTCTCGCTCAGGCCCTCGTCAAGGAAGGCCTCCGCAACGTAGCCGCGGGCGCCAACCCGATGGCTCTCAAGCGCGGCATCGAGAAGGCCGTCGAGGCCGTCTCCGCCCAGCTGCTCGAGCAGGCCAAGGACGTGGAGACCAAGGAGCAGATCGCTTCGACGGCCTCCATCTCCGCCGCCGACACCCAGATCGGCGAGCTCATCGCCGAGGCGATGGACAAGGTCGGCAAGGAAGGCGTCATCACTGTCGAGGAGTCGCAGACCTTCGGGCTCGAGCTTGAGCTCACCGAGGGCATGCGCTTCGACAAGGGCTTCATCTCCGCCTACTTCGCGACCGACCTGGAGCGTATGGAGTCGTCGCTCGACGACCCGTACATCCTGATCGTCAACTCGAAGATCGGGTCCGTCAAGGACCTGCTCCCGCTCCTCGAGAAGGTCATGCAGTCCGGCAAGCCGCTGCTGATCATCGCCGAGGACGTCGAGGGCGAGGCGCTCTCCACCCTCGTCGTCAACAAGATCCGTGGCACCTTCAAGTCCGTCGCCGTCAAGGCTCCGGGCTTCGGTGACCGCCGCAAGGCCATGCTCGGCGACATCGCCATCCTCACCGGTGGCACCGTCATCTCCGAGGAGGTCGGCCTCAAGCTGGAGAACGCCGGTCTCGACCTGCTCGGCCGCGCCCGCAAGGTCGTCATCACCAAGGACGAGACCACGATCGTGGACGGATCCGGCGAGGCCGACCAGGTCGCCGGTCGCGTCAACCAGATCCGTGCCGAGATCGAGAACTCGGACTCGGACTACGACCGCGAGAAGCTCCAGGAGCGCCTGGCGAAGCTCGCGGGCGGCGTGGCCGTCATCAAGGCCGGTGCCGCGACGGAGGTTGAGCTCAAGGAGCGCAAGCACCGTATCGAGGACGCCGTCCGCAACGCGAAGGCCGCCGTCGAAGAGGGCATCGTCGCCGGTGGTGGCGTCGCTCTCATCCAGGCCGCCGTCGCGTTCGAGAAGCTCGAGCTCGAAGGTGACGAGGCGACCGGCGCCGCGATCGTGAAGCTGGCCCTCGAGGCCCCGCTGAAGCAGATCGCCGTCAACGGTGGCCTCGAAGGTGGCGTCGTTGTGGAGAAGGTCCGCAACCTGCCCATCGGTCACGGCCTGAACGCCGCGACCGGCGAGTACGTCGACATGATCGCCGAAGGCATCATCGACCCGGCCAAGGTCACGCGCTCCGCGCTGCAGAACGCGGCCTCCATCGCCGCGCTCTTCCTCACCACGGAAGCAGTCATCGCCGACAAGCCCGAGAAGGCCGGAGCCGGCGCCGGCGCCGGTGGCGGCATGCCCGGCGGCGACATGGACTTCTGACCTTCTGGTCAGAACCCGGTCAGCTGAAGTCGACCGAGGGCGGCATCCCCAGCCGGGGGTGCCGCCCTCGGGCGTTTCCGCGGGTGCCGGCCTGCGCGCATCGGCGGGCGTCAGGCGCCGGCCGACTCCAGGGCCGCGCGCAGATGCCCGTTGCTCTTCGCCAGCAGCCGTGCCGCCGTGGAGGCGTCCACCCCGGCCAGGATCGCCAGCACGGCGGGCTTGACCTCGCCGTCCGCCGCGGCGAGCGCCGCCTCGATCGTGGCGTCCGACGCCCCCGTCGCCAGCGCGACGATCCGCCGCGACCGCGCCCGCAGCTTCTCGTTGGACGCCCGGACGTCCACCATCAGGTTCCCGTACGTCTTGCCGAGCCGGATCATCGTGATCGTCGAGAGCATGTTCAGCACGAGCTTCTGCGCCGTGCCGGACTTCAGCCGGGTGGAACCGGTGAGCAACTCGGGGCCGACCACGACCTCGATGCCGTGGTCGGCGGCCGCCGCGAGCGGCGAGGGCGAGTTGCAGGACAGCCCGACGGTGAGCGCCCCCAGCGACCGGGCGTGCTCCACGGCGCCGATCGCGTACGGGGTGCGGCCGGAGGCCGAGACGCCCACCACGGTGTCGTCCGGCCCCAGGGCCAGGGCGTCCAGGTCGGTGGCGGCCAGCGCCTTGCTGTCCTCCGCGCCCTCCACCGCGGTGATCATCGCGGCCGGGCCGCCCGCGATCAGGCCGACGACCTGCCCGGGTTCGGTGTTGAACGTCGGCGGGCACTCGCTCGCGTCGAGCACGCCGAGCCGGCCTGCGGTGCCCGCCCCGGCGTAGAGCAGCCGCCCGCCGCGCGCCATCCGCTCGGCGATGTCGTCGATGGCCGCGGCGATGGCCGGCAGCCGCGCGGCGACCGCGGCCGGGACGGTGGTGTCCTCGGCGTTCATCGTCCGGGCGATCTCCAGGGTGGACTGCCGGTCGATCTCGGAGAGCTCGGGCCGGAACGCCTCGGTGGTGAGGCTCTCCAGTTCCCGGCGCAGCTCGGTGTAGTCGGGGTCGGTGGAGGGGGACATGCCGTTCGTACGTCCTTACGTGAAGCGGTGAGCCGCGGCGCCACGTCATCGCGCCACGGCATGGTGCTGCGTGCTGCGTGCTGGGTACTGAGGATCTGGGTGTTACCTACCCTGCGCTACCTATGACGAGCTACCTGCCGCGTCCCGCGTTCCCGGTGTGCGGGAGGGATTCCGGTGCCGGCGCCCCTCAGGAGCGGGAGGCGCGCGGGCTGTGCCGGTGGGCCAGAGCCTCGTACGAGGCGGACAGGGCGGGTGCGGCGGTCTCGTAGGTGCGTTGCATGACGCCTATGAACAGGAAGTCCACCACGAGGAGCTGGCTGGTCCTGCTCGACATCGCCGCGGGCCGCAGCTCGCTCTCCCGCGAGGTGGACGTGGTCAGCACGTGATCGGCGTACTGGGTGACCGACCCGTCGGGACGGCCGGTGACCGCCACTGTCGTCGCGCCGCGGTCGAAGGCCACCCGCAGCGGCTCGATGACGTCATGGGTGTTCCCCGAGTGCGTGATCGCGATCGCCACGTCGCCGGCCCGCAGCTGGACCGCGTTGGTGACGGCCAGGTGCGGATCGCTGTGCGCGTGCGCGATCAGGCCGATCCGCAGCAGCTTCTGGACCAGGTCCTGCCCCACCAGACTGGACGCGCCGATGCCGAACACCTCGATCCGGCGCGCCGCGGCGAGCGCCCCGACGACCGCCTCCAACTGCGCCACGTCGAGCTGGGCGGCGGTGTCGGCGAGCGTCTGCTGCTCCTCGCGCGCCAGCTTCGCGACCACGTCGGTCAGCGGATCGTCCACGGCGATGTCCGCCGTCACGGCGGGCGGGACGCCGGCCGCCTGCTGGGCGGCGAGCGCGGCCAGCGCCAGCCGCAGATCCCGGTACCCGGGGTAGCCGAGCAGGCGGGCGGTGCGCACGACGGTGGCCTCGCTGGTGCCGGTGCGCTGCGCGAGCGCGGTCACGGTGAGGTGCGCGCAGGCGGCGGGGTCGTTGGCCACGGCCTCCGCCACCCGCTGCATCGAGCGCGTCATCGACGGACCGACCGTACGGACGGTGGCCGCCAGCGTCCCGGGGTCGGGGCTCTTGGCGGGGGCGGCGGGGGCGGCGGACGCGTCACGCGATGGCCGTGCCCGCGAAGGGAAAGTTTCCTTCACGCTGTACGTCACACCGTGAAAGATATTTTCAGTGCGATGGGGCGTCAAGAGGACAGGAGGCAGAATGGACGGATGGATCGTGATCTCGAAGGGGCCCTGCACACCGCACGGGCGCTCATCCTCGCCGACCTCGCCGCCCGGGACGTCGCGGGGCCGGAGGCCGTCTCCCTGGTCGAGAACGCCGTCGCGCAACGGCGCTGGTGGGTGGAGCAGTGGCCCGAGGGGAGCGAGTTCGTCGCCGGGCTCGTCGCCCAGGACGTCCAGGACGCGCTGCTGTCGCGCTTCGGGCGCTGGCCCCTGTGCCCGCTCTGCGAGGAGCCGCACGGACTGGCCGTGGAACCCGAGCTCGGGCCCGACCCGCACTGGGTCTGCGAGACGGCCGGGACGGTCGTCGCGCCGGTCGGCGGGCTGAGCTGACGGTGGCCGTCTACATAGACCCGCCGACCTGGCCGGGGCACGGACGCATGTGGTCACACCTGGTGAGCGACGTCTCCTACGAGGAGCTGCACGCGTTCGCCGCGCGCATCGGCTGCCCCCCGCGGGCGTTCGAACGGGACCACTACGACGTCCCGGCGGCGCGCTACGCCGCGGCCGTCGAGCTGGGCGCGGTGGAGGTCGGCAGCAAGGAGATCGTGCGGCGGCTCATCGGCGCGGGGCTGCGCCGTCGCAAGGCCGGCCCGGTGACGGGGTGACGCGTCAGTGTGAGACTTCGGCGGGGGCCGGGACGCGGGCCGGCGTACTGCCGGCGACGACGCGGCTCGCGCCGTGCCGGCGCAGCGAGACGACCACGAGGCCGATGGCCACGGCGGTCATGGCGGCGCCCGCCCAGGCGGTGGCCGCGAACCCGAAACCTCCGCTGATGACGAGGCCGCCGAGCCAGGGACCGGCCGTGTTGCCGGTGTTGAAGGCGGACGTGGTGGTGGCACCGGCCAGCGTGGGCGCGGCGCCCGCCACGTTGAAGATGCGGGCGTTGAGCGCGGGTGCGGTGAAGAACGCCGAGAGGCCCAGCAGGAACGAGAGCACGATCACGGCGACCTGGTTCTGTGCGGTGAGCGCCAGCACCGCCAGGAAGACCGTGGACGCGGAGATGCCGCCGAGCATCACGCCGAACAGGTGGGCGTCCGCGAACCGGCCGCCGATCGCGGTGCCGATCAGCGCGCCGACCCCGAAGAGGCCCAGGACCGCGGGCACCGAGCCCTCGGGCAGTCCGGCGACGTCGGTGAGCAGCGGGGCGAGGTAGCTGAAGGCGCAGAACACGCCGCCCGCCGCGAGGGCCGTGACGCCGATGGACAGCCACACGGTGCCGTCGCGGTAGATGCGCAGCTCCTCGCGGAGCCGGGGACGGGAGTCCGGGATCGGTATGCGGGGGATGAGCGCGATCACGCCGACGAGCGCCACCGCCGACATCAGGGCCACCGCCCAGAACGCGGAGCGCCAGCCGAACTGGTCGCCGAGGAAGGCTCCGGCCGGGACGCCCAGCACGTTCGCGATGCTCAGTCCGCCGATCATGACGGCCATCGCGCGGGCCCGCGCGTTCATCGGGACCATCGAGATCGCGACGGCCGCGCCGACCGCCCAGAAGCCCGCGCAGGCCAGCGCGCTGATCACCCGGGAGACGAAGAGCAGCGCGTAGTTCGGCGCCACGGCGCCCGCGACCTGCCCGAGGCCGAAGAGCGTGATCAGTGCGATCAGGGTGGTGCGGCGCGGCAGCCGCAGCGTGGCCACGGCGAGCAGCGGTGCCCCGACGACCATGCCGATCGCGAACGCCGAGATGAGCAGTCCGGCCCGCGGGATGCTGACGCCGAGGTCCTCGGCGATCGGCGGCAGCAGACCGGAGAGCATGAACTCCGACGTGCCGAGCGCGAAGACGCTGAGGCCGAGGACGTACACGGCTACGGGCATGCGGGAGCGGCTGGTGTCGGCGGAGGGCATAACCGTTACCAGCGCGCCGGGTAGCCCGCGTATTCCCGGTCGGGGTGCGTCGGGGTGCGTCGGGGTGGGTCAGGCGGGGTGGGTCAGGTGGCGAGGAGGAGTTCCAGTTCCGTGCCGAGGTTGCGGCGGGCGATGTGCTCCCAGCGCTCGTGGCCGATCGGGGTGCGGAAGAGTCGCGGCAGGTCCAGCAGCTGCCGCAGGACGGCGGCGCGGCCGGAGCGGAAGTCGTCGTCCGGCACGAAGCCGTACTCCTGGCGGACCGCGGCGGCGTAGGCGGCGTACGCGGCCGGCTCGCCGGCCAGCACCGCGAGATCCGCGTCACACAGGACCTCGCCGTTGCGGTCCTCGGGCGCCGGGTCGTGGCTGGTCGTGAGCCGGACGAGCCGGACCACCTCGGCGACGCGCGCGGCGTCGACCCCCGCCTCGGTCAGCGCCCGCTCGGCCAGTGCGGCGCTGCGCTCCTCGTTCTCGGAGCGGTCCGGGCGGTAGACGGCGTCGTGGAACCAGGCGGCGAGCAGTACGGCGTCCGGATCGTCGGCGTACGCGGCCAGCTCGACGATGTGGTGGATGACGGCGACCAGGTGATCGGTGGTGTGGTACTTGCGCTGCTCCTCGGCCCAGCGGCCGAGGAGGTCCTCGCCGTAGGCCTCGGGGGCGGGGGCTTCGGGGCCGGGAGTATCCGAAATCGGGGCGACCCGGGTGCGGCGCAGCAGGTCACACCATTGGGTGAGCAAAGCGGCATGCTGCGGGTGCGTCGTGTCGGGGGTGACAGCCATGGTGGCTATTGTGCGCCTGAGGGCTCGCGCGGGGGTGTTGATTGTGGCACTCTTGGCAATATGTCTAGACCAATTTTCGAGGTGATCGCCCTCGGCGTCGACGACGCCGTTGCGGCCCAGACCGGCGGCGCCGACCGCCTCGAGCTGGTCACCGACATGGCCGCGGACGGCCTGACCCCGTCGCGCGAGACCTTCGCCGCCATCCGCGCCGCCGTGCACATTCCGCTGCGCGTCATGCTCCGGCTCTCCGACGGCTTCGACGCGGGCGACATCGACGCGCTCTGCGCGGCGGCCGAGGGGCTGCGCCGCGAGGGCGCGGACGAGTTCGTCCTCGGCTTCCTCGACGGGCGCGGCGGGGCCGACCTCGAAGCGGTCTATGCCGTCGCCGACGTCATCGACGGCTGCAGCTGGACGTTCCACCGCGCCCTCGACCGCGCGGCGGACCGCGACGCGGTGCGCTTGCAGCTGGCGGGACTGCCGGGGTTGGACACGTACTTGACGGCCGGGTCGGCCAAGGGCGTCGACGACGGGCTCGCGGTGCTGGTCGCGGAGGCGTCACGGACGCTGACGGCGGATCCGGAACCGGGCTACGAGCCGCGGATCCTGGTGGGCGGCGGTCTGAACCGCGAGCACCTGCCGGCGCTGCGGGCGGCGGGGATCGACGCGTTCCACGTCGGCGGAGCGGTTCGCCCTGCGGGCTGGGCTTCCCCTGTCGACGTCGCCGCGATGAGGGAGTGGCGGGCGCTGCTGGACGCGCCGGTGCCGGTGGGCTGACCGGCTGTCGGTGGGTCCGGGGGGCCGGCGCCTCCGGGGCCCCCGACCTCAGGGCTGTCCCGTAATCCCTGGCGGGCGCCCGACGACAGTTACGGCACCTCGCCGCGTTGTCGGAACGCCCGAATACGTCCTATGCGGGCGCTCCTCCGCCGCCGTGCGATGCACCGCACCTGACGCCGCGCGCTGATCCACCAGGGATTACGGGACGGCCCTTAGCCTCAGGGGCCGGCCGGCAGCCGGAGGGTGAAGGTGGAGCCTTGGTCCCGGCCGGGGGACGTGGCGGTGGCTTGACCGCCGTGGGAGTCCGCCAACTGGCGGACTATGGACAGGCCCAGGCCACTGCCTCCGGTGCTGCGGTTGCGGGACTTCTCGGCTCGCCAGAAGCGGTCGAAGACGTGCGGGAGGTCGTCGGGGGCGATGCCCGCGCCCGTGTCGGCGACATCGATGAGGATGTGACCGTCGTCACTGCGGCCCTTCAGGGAGACGCTGCCGCCCGGTGGGGTGTGGCGGATGGCGTTCGAGACGAGGTTGCCGACCGCCTGGCGCAGGCGGACCGGGTCGGCCTGGAGGCCGAGGTCGGCGGGGGTGACGGTCAGGGCGACCCCGGCGGCCGCGGCGCGGGCGCGGTGGGCCGAGGCGACCTGGTCGAGGATGTCGCCGAGGCGCACCGCCTCCGGGTGCACGCGCAGCGTCCCGGCATCGGCGGCGGCCAGGTCCTGCAGGTCGTCGATGATGTGCTGGAGCTGGAGCGCCTCCTCCAGGAGCGAGGAGTTGAGGGCGTCGTCGGGTTCCGCGACGCCGTCCTCCACCGCTTCGAGCCACCCCCGGATGTTGCTGACCGGCGTGCGCAGTTCGTGGGCGACGTCGCTGACCATCGCCTTGCGCTGCTCGGCGAGGCGCTGGCGCTCCTGGGACATGTCGTTGAAGGCGGCGGAGAGCCGGCCGATCTCGTCGCCGGTGGCGACGGTGACGCGCGCCGAGTCGTCGCCGTCCCGCATGCGCTGGGCGGCGTCGGTGAGGGCCCGCAGGGGGCGGACGAGGCGGGCGGCGAGCAGCAGGGTGACCGCGGCGGCGAGGGCGAGGACGAGGCCCGCGACGCCGGCGATCCGCAGGGTGTTGGAGCGGGAGAGGGCGAAGCGCGGGGTGGTGGCGCCGCTCGGGTCCGTGACGAAGAGGTACGCGGCGGGGGCGACGAAGTCGCGGAGTTGGTCACGTCGCGCGGCGTCGACGCAGTCGGCGGTCTTGCGTTCGGTGACGCCGCCGTCCTTCGGTTCGCGGACGGCGGGGGTAGGGGTCGGAACCGGCATCGCGGTCGGCACCGGCGCGCCGCTGTAGTCCTTGATCGGTGCCCGCGGGGCGGGCGACTGGACGGTAACGGGTCCTGAACGGCCCCAGGTGAGGTCGGGGTTGAGCTCGAGCGGCGGCAGGTTCTCGCTGCTGAGGCATTTCTTCAGCCGGGAGTTGAGGTCGGCGACGGCGGAGCTCTCGGTGGCGGTGGCGGCGGCGAGCCGCCGGCCGCCGCAGAGGTCGTCCAGCATGCCGGAGGGGTCGCCGCCGACGACCTTGATGGACGGGCGGCCGCTGGGACCGTCGGCGATCTCGCCGGCGAGCGAGTAGTCGGCGAGGCAGGCGACGCTGCGCCGGGCCATGGCGTGCAGGTCCTTGCGTTCGCCGGGGAGCAGCCGGAACGGGCCGACGGCGCGCGGGTCGATGTCGCCCGCGGTGGCGCCGGGGACCATGGTGGCGTCGACGTGCAGCGGGTCGAGGGCCGCCGACTGGGTCTGCGGGAGCGGGGTGCCCACCGGGGCGGAGTCGGCGACGAGCCGCCGGTCCTGGGTGGTGACCGCGATCCGGCGCTGGGTGGTGGTGGCCAGTTGGCGGACGGTGGGGGCGATGCCGCCCCAGTTCGCGTGGGTGGCCGCGTACTCGGCGAGCTTGCCGTAGATCAGGGCGTCGTTGGCGAGGTAGCGGCTCTGCTCCTGCTGGAGGGAGCCGGACGTCGTCTGCACGGCCAGCCAGGTGGTGGCCGCGACCGAGCACGTCGCGACCAGGACGAAGGAGAGCAGCAGCCGTCCGAGCAGGCTCTTGCGGAACGGGACCCTGCCGCGGGCGCGCCGGGGTTCACGGGCCATCGTGGCCGCCGTCCGTCAGCTTGTAGCCGACGCCGAAGACCGTCACCAGGTAGCGGGGCCGGCGGGGGTCGGGTTCTATCTTCTTGCGCAGGTTCATGACGTGCACGTCCACCGTCCTGGTGGTGATGTACCGGTCGAACCCGTGAACGCTGTCGAGGAGTTGGGCCCGGCTGAAGACCCGTCCCGGCAGGGCGGCCAGAGCGGCGAGGATGTGGAACTCGCCGGGGGTGCAGTCGGCGGGCTTCCCGTCGACGGTCACCTCGTGCCGGGCCGGGTCCACGGTGAGCCCGCCGACGCGCAGCACGGGGTCGGGGGCGGCGTCCGGCTTGCGGGGGCGGCTGCGCCGCAACAGCGTGCGGATCCGGGCCATCAACTCGCGGGGACTGTACGGCTTGGTCATGTAGTCGTCGGCGCCGAGATCGAGGCCGAGCAGCAGATCGTCCTCGGTGGAGCGGGCGGTGAGCATCAGGATCGGCAGGTCGGACTCGGCCCGCAGGACGCGCGCCACGTCCAGCCCGTCGACCCTCGGCATCTGGATGTCGAGCACGAGGAGGTCGGGCTCCCGACGGCGCGCCTCCTCGATGGCGGCGCGCCCGTCATGGACCACCGTGACCGTGTGGCCCTCCCGCCGCAGATAGCGGCGGACCAGCTCGGCCTGTTTCTCGTCGTCCTCGGCCACCAGCACGTGTGCGCACATGAGGGCGAGCGTAAGCGCAGACGGCGGCCCGAACACGATCGCTACCGCGCCCTGACAACTTCCTCATATCTGCTGGTCAGGATCGGGCCTGTCCGGCCAGCTCCGCCGGCAGCGGCTTCGCGTGCAGTACCGCGAGGCCCGAGACGGCACGGGTGAGGCAGACGTACAGGCGGCGCAGCCCGGTGCGCTCGTCCGGCTCCCCGCCGACGATGGCGGCGGGCTCGTCGAGGACCACGTAGTCGTACTCCAGGCCCTTCGCGAGCGTCGCCGGGACCAGGGTGAGGCGGGCCTGCGCCGAGGTCTCCTCGCCGGGGGCGAGGTACGGCAGGCCGGCCGTGTCCAGGGCGGCGGCGAGCTGCGCGACGCGGTCGTCGGCGGCGATGAGGCCGATGGAGCCCTCGTGGCCGAGGGCGTCGAGGCAGGCCGCGACCACGGCCGCGTCCAACTCCTCAGTGCCCGTCCGGCGGATCACGAGGTCGCCGGGCGACTCGCGGACCGAGGTGGCGGGGGCCAGCCCCGGGGCGATCGTGGGCAGCAGCAGGGACGCGTAGGCGATCACGCCGCGGGGCACGCGGAAGCCGCGGGTCAGCTCCTCGACCGGCGCGCCCGGCTTGCCCAGGTGCGTCAGCGCCTCCTCCCAGCTGGCGGTGGCCCACGGTGTGGTGCCCTGCGCGATGTCGCCGAGCACCGTCGCGGACCCGGTGGAGCAGCGCCGTCCGACCGCCCGGTACTGCATGGGGGACAGGTCCTGGGCCTCGTCCAGCACCACGTGGCCCAGCGAGTGGGTGCGCTGGACGAGGTCCAGTGCCTCGTCGATCAGCACCGCGTCCGCCGCGGACCACTTCGCCGAGGCCGGGCTGCGGGGCGGTTTCTCCCACCGCACGATCGCCTGCTCCTCCGGCGTCAGGATGCCCTCCGCGCACTCCGCCAGGAACTCGGCGTCGGACAGCAGTCGCAGCACCGTCTTCGCCGGGTCGGCCTTCGGCCAGACCTCCTTCACCGCGGCCTTCACGGCCGGGTTGCGGGCCACCGCGTCCTGGACGCGGTCGTCCGGCGCCTCGCCGGCCTCCTCCATGCGGACCAGGACGTTGTGCGCGATCCGCTGCGGCAGCGCCTCGTGGGCGGCGCCGTAGCGGATGTCACGCTCCATCAGCTCGCGGACCAGTTCTTCGAGTTCGTATGCCGGGATCCGCCAGCGCCGCGACCCGCGGACCACGACGACCGGCTCCTTCGGCATCCGGATGCCGCTGCGCACCGCGCGCCGCAGCACCCGCGCCATCCGCGCGTCGCCCTTGATCCGGGCGCGCTCCGCCGGGTCCGTGCCGCGCACCGTGACGTGCGCGACCAGGTCGTCGACCGTCGCCTGCTTGACCTGCAACTCGCCCAGGGCGGGCAGCACCTGCTCGATGTACTGCAGGAAGGACTGGTTGGGCCCGATGACGAGCGTTCCGGTGCGGGCGAGTCGCTCGCGGTGCGCGTACAGCAGGTACGCGACACGGTGCAGGCCCACGGCGGTCTTCCCGGTGCCCGGGGCGCCCTGCACACAGACCGTGCCGCCGATGCCGGCCCGGACGATCTCGTCCTGCTCCGGCTGGATCGTGGCGACGATGTCCCGCATGGGGCCAACGCGCGGCCGCTCGATCTCGGTCTGCAGCAGCTTGCTGGAGGTGTCGGCCTCCGCCGGGTCGGTGAGGTGCTCGTCCTCGTACGCGGTCAGCTGCCCGCCGGTGTAGCCGAAGCGCCTGCGGAGCCGGACGTCCATCGGCTCGACGCGGGAGGCCCGGTAGAAGGGTTGTGAGACGGGCGCCCGCCAGTCGATGACCATCGGGTCGCCGTGCGCGTCGTGCACATGGCGGCGGCCGATGTAGAACTGCTCGCCCTCGGCGCCCTCGGCCTGCTCCATGCCGGGTGCGTGCAGGTAGTCCAGCCGGCCGAAGAACAGCGGGGTGTGTGCGAGGTCGGCCAGGGCCTTGATCCGGTTGTCGATCTCGGCGGCGAGGATCTTGGCGTTCACCCAGTTGCCGGTCACATCGGTGATGTCCAGCGCTTCCACGTCGGCGCGCATCGCGGTCAGCGCGGAACGGGATTCGGCGAGGTGGGTCTGCTCGGCCAGGAGCGGATTGGCGTCCTGGGTCCGGACCTGGTCGTGGTCTTGGTCGTGCAGGGGCACGGCTTTGCCTCCGGCTTGTGCGTACGCAGGGAAGAAGAGAGAAGCCGGCCGGTTTCCGTCCGGGCGGCGGCGCTCCCATCGGGAGGCGGCAAGACGGTGGATCATACGCTCCCGCCCGCGGCGCCGCGAATGCTTTTCCGCCGGTGTCCGGGACACCGGCGGACACCCCGGCGACCCTCAGGGTTCACCCCCGGTCCGACGTAGGGGACGGACGTCAACCCTGAGGCGTACGTGACACGGGAGAGTTCAGACTTCCGCCCGATGTACTGCAAACGGCGGATTTCCTACCCTTGGTACATGACCACACAGACCTTCACCCCAGGCCCCTCCGCCGCCGGTGGCACCGCCCTCGGCTCCAGCCACGACCACCCCCGCCACCTGCTGGGAAGCACGTTGCGCGCCGTCCGCGTCTTCGCGCAGACGGCCGTCGAGGTCGTCCTCCTCGGCAGCGAGGGCAAGCACCGCTGACCCACCGCTGACCCTGGCGGAGCACGGCCCCCACCCGGCGGTCCACTAACGTCGCGGCGGTGACCGCTCTCAGCGAGGTGCGCCCGGCGCCACCCTCCGTACGCCTCGCGTCCCGCCGCCGGCTGCTGCTCGTCCTGGCAGCCCTGCTGGCCCTGGCGCTCGCCCTCGCCGGGTACGCGTTCTTCTTCTCGGCGTATCCGGTCCCGATGGCGGACCTGCTCGTCTACCGCGCCGAAGGCGCCGCCGTCGCCTCCGGCCAGGACCTCTACGGCTTCCGCGTCACCCGGTGGAACCTCCCGGCCACCTACCCGCCCTTCGCGGCGCTGCTCTTCGTGCCCACGACGTGGCTGCCCCTCGGCGCCCTGCGCGGCGGCTTCGTCCTCGGCAACCTCGGGCTGCTCGCCACGCTCACCCATCTGTCGCTGCGCTGTACGGGCCGCCCCCGCGGCGCCGGGCACCCGGCCGCGCTGATCGCCCTGCCGGCAGGGGCCCTGTGCCTGGAACCCGTGTTCCAGACCTTCGTCTACGGCCAGATCAACCTGGCGCTGGCGGTCCTCGTCCTGTGGGACCTGTCCCGGCCCGACGGCGCCCGCGGCAAGGGCTTCGCCGTCGGCATCGCCGCGGGGATCAAGCTCACGCCCGCGATCTTCGCCGTCTACCTCGCCCTGACCGGCCGCACCCGCGAGGCCACCACCGCGGTCTGCGCCTTCGCCGGCACCGTCCTGGTCGGGGTCGCCGTCCTGCCCGTCGCGTCCGTCGACTTCTGGACCACGCGCCTGTACGAGACCGACCGCGTCGGCAAGGCCTGGATCGTCGACAACCAGTCCCTGCAGGGCCTGGTCGCCCGCCTCCTGCACACTCCGCACCCCGGCCCCGCCTGGGTGGCGGTAGCCGCCCTCTCGCCACCGGCGCGGGGCTGGCCGTCGCCGTCCGCGCCGCCCGCCGCGGGTTCGAGGCGTGGGGCGTGCTCTGCGCGGCCGTCACCGCGCTCCTCGTCTCCCCGATCAGCTGGTCGCACCACTGGGTGTGGTGCGTCCCGCTCCTTGTCCTGCTCGCCGCCCACACCCGGGGCCGCCCGCTGCGCCGCGCCGCGGTCCTCGCGGCCGGCGCCGCTTTCGCCGGCCGCAGCATGTGGCTCACCCCGCACGACGGTGACCTCGATCTCCACCTCGCCTGGTGGCAGCAGCCCCTCGCGTCCCCGTACCCGCTGATGGGCCTGGTGCTCCTGGCGGCGGTGGCCGTCCGTCTCCGGCGGGGCGGATCCGCCCGAGATTCCGCCCGAGAATCCGCTCGCGGATCCGCCCGGGTTACGTCAGCAGCTCATCCGCGTCCATGATCCGGTAGGCGTAGCCCTGCTCCGCCAGGAACCGCTGCCGGTGCGCCGCGAAGTCCTGGTCGATCGTGTCCCGCGCCACCACCGAGTAGAAGCGCGCCTCGTGGCCGTCGGCCTTCGGGCGCAGCACGCGTCCGAGCCGCTGCGCCTCCTCCTGGCGGGAGCCGAACGTGCCCGAGACCTGGATCGCGACCGTCGCCTCCGGCAGGTCGATCGAGAAGTTCGCGACCTTGGAGACCACGAGCACGCTGATCTCGCCCTGCCGGAAGGCGTCGAAGAGCTTCTCGCGTTGGGCGTTGGACGTCTCGCCCTTGATCACCGGGGCGTCGAGGTGCTCTCCCAGCTCGTCCAGCTGGTCGATGTACTGCCCGATGACCAGGGTCTGCTCGCCCGCGTGCTTCGCGACGAGCGCCTCCGTCACCCGCCGCTTCGACGCGGTCGTCGCGCAGTAGCGGTACTTCTCCTCAGGCTCGGCCGTCGCATAGGCGAGCCGCTCCGTGTCGGTGAGGTTGACGCGGACCTCGACGCAGTCGGCGGGCGCGATGTAACCCTGCGCCTCGATCTCCTTCCACGGCGCGTCGAAACGTTTCGGCCCGATGAGGGAGAAGACGTCGGACTCGCGCCCGTCCTCCCGCACGAGCGTGGCCGTCAGGCCCAGCCGGCGCCGCGCCTGCAGGTCGGCGGTGAACTTGAAGACCGGCGCGGGCAGCAGGTGCACCTCGTCGTAGACGATCAGGCCCCAGTCCCGCGAGTCGAAGAGCTCCAGGTGCGCGTAGACGCCCTTCCGCTTGGTCGTCAGCACCTGGTACGTGGCGATGGTGACCGGCCGGATCTCCTTGCGGGTGCCGCTGTACTCGCCGATCTCCTCCTCCGTGAGCGAGGTCCGCTTGATCAGCTCGTGCTTCCACTGCCGGGCCGAGACGGTGTTGGTGACGAGGATCAGCGTCGTCGCCTTGGCGGTCGCCATGGCACCGGCGCCGACCAGCGTCTTCCCCGCGCCACAGGGCAGCACCACGACGCCGGAGCCGCCGTGCCAGAAGCCCTCGACGGCCTGCTGCTGGTACGGGCGCAGCGCCCAGCCGTCCTCCTTGAGGTCGATCTGGTGCGCCTCGCCGTCGACGTACCCCGCGAGGTCCTCGGCGGGCCAGCCCAGCTTCAGCAGCGTCTGCTTGATCTGACCGCGCTCGGACGGGTGCACGACGACGGTGTCCGGGTCGAGCCGGGCACCGACCAGCGGCTGGACCTTCTTCGAGCGGAGGATCTCCTCCAGCACCGGCCGGTCGGTGCTGGTCAGCACCAGGCCGTGGACGGGGTGCTTGCTGAGGGTGAGCCGGCCGTAACGGTCCATCGTCTCGGCCACGTCGACGAGCAGCGCGTGCGGGACGGGGTAGCGGGAGAACGCGACGAGCGCGTCCACGACCTGCTCCGCGTCGTGCCCGGCGGCCCGGGCGTTCCACAGGCCGAGCGGGGTCAGCCGGTAGGTGTGGATGTGCTCGGGAGCACGCTCCAGCTCCGCGAACGGGGCGATGGCGCGCCGGCACGCGTCCGCGCGCTCGTGGTCGACCTCGAGGAGCAGCGTCTTGTCGCTCTGGACGATGAGAGGCCCGTTGTTCAAGTGCCACACCCTTCGGTTCGTGATGGAGGCAAGCCTCCAGTGTCGCGCATCCCGGCCATCGGCAGTGGCGGCCACCGCGTACGGTGGCCGCCAGCGGGTAGACGCCACTCCGACCTGAATGGGGGGAACACATGACCCGCACGGATCTGTTCCGGCCGGCCCGAGACCGGCTGCGGGCCAAGCGCCCGCGGAAGCCGGCCGCGAAGGCGGCCCGATGGAAGCCCGCGTCCTGGAAGCCCGTGTGGAACACCACACGGAAGCCGGCGTCGAAGCCGAAGGTGAAACCGGAGCCCCGGCCCGTCCACGAGGCACAGGACGACGCCCGTCCTCGCCGTTCCTTCGGCGCCGCGCTGGTCCGGACGCTGGTGATGCTGCTGGCCTTCGTCTGCATGGTCGGCTTCGCCGTGGTGCTGGCGAAGCTGACGCTCCAGCCGTCGCCCGCGTCCGTCAAGCTCATCCACACGAACCTGCGGCCGGGTGACTCCATCCGGCAGTACATCGACCAGCCGGCGTTCCGCGACACGGTGAAGCAGATCGGCGGAAACCTGGTCCTGGGCGTGCCGTTCGGGATCCTGCTGCCGGTGCTGGTGCCGAAGGCCCGCGGCCTGCTGCGGGTGGTGTTCGTGACCGCTCTGGTGATGGTGCTGGTCGAGGCGGCGCAGGGCGCGATCGTCGAGGGCCGGGCCTTCGACGTCGACGACGTCATCCTCAACACCACCGGCGCGCTGATCGGTTATCTGCTGCTCGGCCGGCGGCTGGGCCGGGCTCTGCATCCGCGGCGCCACCACTGGTGGCAGCGGCGCCGGCCGTCCGAGTCGGAGTCCGAGCCCGGGTCCGGCGGGGAACGCGGTGGGCGGCGGCGCCTGCGCAGGCGCGAGGCGGCCTGACCGTCGCGGTCAGGCCGGGTCTTCCGCCAGTTCCGAGACACCGGTGATGCGGTGCAGGGCGAACGTGCGGACCTCGTCGGCGGTGTGGTCGTAAGCGGTGACGAAGCCGCCCTCGACCCGCACCGGGCCGATGACGCGCTGGCTCGCCGCGCCGTCCGCGTTCACGTAGCCGATCCACAGCGAGTCGCCGGTCAGAACGGCGGCCTGCATCGTGGCGAGGGTCTCCGCGGCGGCGGTCCGCGGCAGCCTGCCGTCGGCCGCGGGAGCGGGGATGCTCTCGCGGTGCACGGCGGTGGAGGCCCGGTCGCCGGCCCTGATCGCCTTGACGGCGGCGCCGAGCAGTGTGCCGTCCGGGATCGGCGGTCCGTCGGCGACGGGTGTGGGCGCGGACCGCCGGGGGGTGCGGACGGCGTCGGCGCGGGTGATGACGACATCGCCGTCGGCGGATTCGGCGGCCGGCGCGAAGCCCATCGCGCGCAGCCGCTCCAGCAGCGCCTCCGGCGCGGACTGGGCGGCGAGGACGGTCGGAGCCAGCCGGCGCAGGCCGAGGCCGGCGGCCCGGCGGTCCGCGAGCAGTTCGGTGAGCAGCGCGTCGTCGTCGCACCGCAGGTACGCGGAGGCGGCGCCGACCCGCAGCCGGCCGTGCCGGCGGGCCACGTCGTCGATCAGGTAGCTGAGCGGCTGCGGGACCGGCGTCCGTGAGTGCTCGGCGAGGAAGGCGTGCAGGTCGGCGGCGGTCCGCCCGGCGTCGAGCGCCCTGCGCACGGACTCCGGCGTGAACCGGTACACCGTCGCCCCGCCCTTGGACTCGATGTCGGCCAGCACGCCGATCATCTCCGCGAGCGGCGCCTCCAGCGGGCCGGGCGCCACCGCGGTGAGGTCCGCCTGCAGCAGCACATGGTCGAGTGGCTGGGGGAGGAGCGGCGCGAGGCGGGACGCGGCTTCGGCATCGGGCGTGGGCGCGCCGTCGCGGCGGCCGCGGGGCACTGTCGGGGCCGGTTCGACCAGCGGGCGGGCGTGCCCGGCGAGGGCGCCGCGGCCGGTCAGGCCGAGGAGCTCGGCCTCGCTGACGGTCCAGCGCAGCAGTTCCGCGCGCAGCGCGTCCGTGCCCGCGCCGCCGCGCAGCGGCCGGTCCCAGCGCAGCCGGTCGAGCAGCGCCGCCGGGGCGGCGGAAGCTCCCTCGGGCAGCGCGGCGAGCAGTTCCAGCACGCGCCGCCGGACCTCGGGCGCGAGGGAGCGGTCGAGATCGGGCCCGAGCGCGGACAGCGCCCGGCCCTTGGCATCGCGGCTGCCGACCAGGCCCGCGGTGCGGGTGGCGGAGAGCCAGGCCGTGGCAAGCGCCGTCCAGCGGTCCTGCGCCGGTAGCCGGAGCCAGTCGTCCGACGCGGGTGTCGGCGCGTACGCCTCGTCCAGTTCGCCGTCGGAGGCCAGCAGTCCCGCCGCGTACGCCAGCTCCAACCAGAACGCGGCCATCGCCTCGGACACGTCCAGCTCCGTCGCGACGCGTTTCAGCTCGCGGACGCTGATGCCGCCGGCCCGCATCACGGCCGGGCCGCCGGTCGCCCACGCCTTGAGCAGTTCCTCGACGGTGCGGACGGCGTTGAACGCCTGGCCGGCCGCGGTGCCGTCCACAGCCTGTGGAGAGTGCTCGACGGGCGGGACGGCAGGCGGCGCCGGCTCGACGGTGCGGTGCGCGCGGCCCGCCCGCAGGTGCAGGGCCGCTTCGCGGGGGAGTACGACGTTGTGCTGCCCGGCGGGCAGCAGCAGGCCCCGGGCCAGCAGCCACTGCACGGGCGTGGTCGCGGTGGCGGCCCGCACCGGCGCGATGGCGTCGCCGACCTCGCCGTACGGCGGGCCCCACGCCAGTTTGCCGAGCGCGGCGGTGGCGCCCTCCGGCGCCGTCGCCAGCAGCTTCTTCATCCGCTTGCGGTCGCTGAACAGCCCGGCCAGCGCCGCGACCGCGCTCATCGGGTCGTGCGTCGCGGGCAGGCCCGCGTCGGCGAGGATCTCCTGCAGCCGGGCGGGCGACATACCGGACGTCGCTTCCGCGACGGACGGCCCCAGGCCGGTGGGCGACGGTACGGACGCCGACGGCGCGAGCAGGTCACGTGCCGTGCGCACCAGCCGCAACCGGTCCGCACCGCCCCACACCAGCCCCTGGGCGCGCAGGGTCTCCACGGCGTGCGGGAGGGCGTCGTCGGTGACATCGTCCCCGGCGTCGCCGGTCATCAGCGCCCGGAGCACGGCGCAGGGGCCGCCGTCGGGCATGACGGCGAGGGCTTCGGCGGTCTGCAGCGTGAAGCGGTCCAACCGCTCCAGCGCCCGCACGACGGACGCGCGGGTGGCGGCGCGGGTCGCGAGCTGCGTCAGGTCGTTCGGAACCGGGCTGAGCAGGTCCGGCCGCGCGCGCAGCAGCGCGGCCAGCGCGTCGTCACCCCGGGCGCGCAGATCCTCCGCCAACGTGCGGGGCGGCGTGCCGCTCGGCGTGCCGCCGGGCTTGCCGGGCGTGCCGGGCGTGCCCGGCTGCTCAGTGGTCATCCGTCCCACATTACCGGTCCCCGGGGCAGGCGGTGGAGGTGCGGGCACCGGGGCTTCCGGGACGAACCTTCGAAATCCCCCACGCACGATCCCCCGCCCTTCGGCCGGGGCTGCCTCCAGGCGGCCCACGAACACCTCGGCAGCATGGCGAAACCCCTCCCGTGACGCCGGCGCACGGCCCCCGTGTATCCGGGCCCCCGTCGAAGGCGGGCGGCGCGGCCGGCGCGGGGCGCCCACCCGCGTCCCCGGCCCTCCGCCGGAGGCGCGCGCCCGCGCAGCCGGCGGCCTCGGGGCGCCGCCCGCCCCGCCCTGCCGGTAGGCGATAGGGGCGGGTGGGTGGGGAACAGCCCGCCGCAGGCGCAGGGGTGGCGCGGGTGCTCGCGTATCCGAATGTCCGCCGGAGGCGCGCGGCGCAGCCGGCCCCCGGGCGGCCGCCCGCCCCGCCGGTTGGCGATAGGGGCGGGTGGGTGGGGAACAGCCCGCCGCAGGCGCAGGGGTGCCGCGGGTGCTCGCGTATCCGAACGTCCGCCGGAGGCGCGCGGCGCAGCCGGCCCCCGGGCGGCCGCCCCGCCCCGCCGGTAGGCGATAGGGGCGGGTGGGTGGGGAACAGCCCGCCGCAGGCGCAGGGGTGCCGCGGGTGCTCGCGTATCCGAACCTCCGCCCGAGGCGCGCGGCGCAGCCGGCCCCCGGGCGGCCGCCCGCCCCGCCGGTAGGCGATAAGGGCGGGTGGGTGGGCAAGAGCCCGCCGCAGGCGTGACGGTGGCGCGGGTAGGCGGCTGTCCGGACCCCCGCCGGAGGCGGGGGCGCGTACGGCCGTTCGGGGGCGGGGGCGTTGATATTCGGACCCCGCCGGAGGCGGCGCGGTACCTTCGAGTGAGCGGTGGAGCACGGCGTTCGGGCGGGTGGGGTGGATGGGTGTCGAGAGCGATCAGCTCGTGTTCGACTACTTGAGCCGGGTGGGTGACCTGGCACAGACGACGCTGCCCGCGGCCCAACGCATGCGGCTCGTGGCGCGGTTGCGCAGCGATATCGACCGCGAGCGCGTCAGCGGGGCCGGAGTCGGGGGCGACAGCCCGGCGGCGGTGCGGCGGATCCTGGGGCGGCTGGGGTCGCCGGACGAGGTCGTGGAAGCCGCGGCCGGGATGCCGCAGGTGCCGACGCGGCAGGCGTCGTTCCGGAAGATCCCGCAGCAGCGGGCGGACGCGCCGGACGAGCCCGTGGTCGACTTGGAAGACGAGTTGACGGGCCTGCCCGGCATGACGGGCCGGGTGTACTTCGACTTCGACGAGGAGGTCGAGGAGGAGGACGTCGAGGAGGAGGCCGAGCCGCCGGAAGAGGCGCGGGAGGAGGACGAGGCCGAGGAGGCCGCCCCGCGCCGGCGGCTGCCGTGGCGGGGCCGGGCGGCGCGAGAGCCGCTCGGGCGGGCCAGCCCGATGCTGCTGGTGGCCGGCGCGCTGCTGGTGGCGGGCGCGGTGATGGGCTCGTGGGTCCCGCTGGGACTCGGCTGGCTGGTCGCGTACTTCGCACGCCGGCTCTCCCGCAACCAGGCGAAGTTCGCGGTGTTCGGTATTCCCGGCCTGGCCGCGGCCGGCCTGCTCGTCTGGCTGTGGGGGCGCACCGCCGGCAAGTGGGGCGAGCCGGTCCCGCAGGGGACGATGGGCCAGGCGCTGCGGGACGGGCTGCCGGTGGTGGTCAGGGTGGCGGCCGTCGGTTCGGCGCTGTACCTGTTCTGGCGGGGTCGGCGGGCCTGACCGTCAGGCGGTGAACCGTCAAGCGGTGACGTGATCCGCGGAAGCGGCGTCCCCCGGACGCACCTGGCGGGGCCGGCGGGCCTGATCGTCAGGCGGTGAACCGTCAGGCGGTGACGTGATCCGCGGAAGCGGCGTCCCCTGGACGCAACGGCGCGCCCCGGACGACCAGTGGGTCCCCGGCCAGGCCGAGCACCGCGACCAGGAGCAGCGGCGCCGAGGCGACGAGGCGACGAGGCTGAGAGTACGAGGTGGGCGGGGCGAGAATGGCGGTATGACTACCGCTTCCTCCGCGTCCGGATCCCCCACGATCACGGTCGGTTTCGACCTCGACATGACCCTCATCGACTCCCGGCCCGGCATCAAGGCCGCCTTCGACCGGCTGTCCGCGGAGACCGGCGTCCCCATCGACTCGGCGCTGGCCGTCACCCGGCTCGGGCCGCCGCTCGACCAGGAGCTCGCCCACTGGTTCCCGGCCGACGCGATCGCGGAGATCGCCGACCGCTACCGCGCCCTCTACCCGGACTACGCGATCGCGCCGACGCCCGCGCTGCCCGGTGCCCGTGCCTCCGTCGACGCCGTGCGCGCGATGGGCGGCCGGGCGGTCGTCGTCACGGCCAAGCACGAGCCCAACGCCAAGCTGCACCTGACCCACCTGGGCATCGACGCCGAGGTGCGCGGCTGGCTCTGGGCCGAGGCCAAGGCGGAGGCGCTGCTCGAGTGGGGCGCCTCGATCTACGTGGGCGACCACACGGGAGACGTGCGCGGCGCCCGCGCCGCCGGCGCGCTGTCGGTCGCCGTCGCCACCGGGCCGTGCGACGCGGCGGAGCTGCGGGCGGCCGGCGCGGACGTGGTGCTGGGGAGCCTGACCGAATTTCCCGCCTGGTTCGCGAGCTACGCGCCCGCGGCCGCCTGACCCTCCCGCGGACCCCGGCTCTCCCGCACGGCGCGCTTCTGCGCGAGGGCGGAGCGCAGCAGCCCGCCGAGCGCGAGCGCCAGACCGGCGCCCATCAGCATCGACACGAAGTACGCGGGCGTGGGCAGCGGGTCGGAACCGAGGAAGAGCGGAACCATGGTGGCCATCGTGCTCACGGCGCCCACGAAGAAGACGACCGCGCCGACGCGCACCAGGACGTCGCCCGCCCCGCGGGTTTCGGACGTTGCGGGGGTCGTCCCCCGGGAGTGAGGTGTGTTGGTCACCCCACCAGGGTAGATCGGTCCGGAGAGATGGGGGACCAGGGCGTCTTGTCACAGGCCACCGGGCCAATAGGCTGGTAGCACGGAGCAGGTCTGGTCGGAACGGGCCTGCCGCACTGCTATCCAGGGCCCTTTCGAGGGCTTTACGAGCGATGAGGACGAGGTCGGACGTGCCTACCGGCAAGGTCAAGTGGTTCAACAGCGAGAAGGGCTTCGGCTTCCTCTCCCGCGACGACGGCGGCGACGTCTTCGTGCACTCGTCGGTCCTGCCCGACGGGGTGGCCGCGCTCAAGCCCGGCCAGCGCGTGGAGTTCGGAGTCGTGAACGGACAGCGCGGCGAACAGGCGCTCTCCGTCACCCTCCTCGAACCCGCACCGTCCGTCGCGGCCGCGCAGCGCCGCAAGCCGGACGAGCTGCTGCCCATCGTCCAGGACCTCACCACGCTCCTGGAGGAGGTCGCCCGCTCGCTGCAGCGCGGCCGGTACCCGGAGAAGACCCACGGCCACAAGATCGCGGGCGTGCTGCGCGCGGTGGCCGACCAGTTGGACGTCTGAGGCCGGACGATCAGTACGTCAGCGCGGTGGGGCCGAGGGGCGGTACCAGTCCCTCGGCCGCCGCGCGGGTGAACAGTCCGCGGACCGCCGCGTAGCCGTCCTCGCCGAGATCGGCGGTGAACTCGTTCACGTAGAGCCCGATGTGCTGGTCGGCGACGGCCGGATCCATCTCCTGCGAGTGCGCGAGCACGTACTCCCGAGAGGCCGTCGGCTCGTCCCACGCCATCCGCACCGACGTGCGGATCGCGTCCGTCAGCGCGGCCAGCTTCTCGGCGCCCAGCGACCGCTTGGCGATGATCGCGCCGAGCGGGATCGGCAGGCCCGTGGTGTCCTCCCAGTGCTCGCCCATGTCGGCGAGCTTGTGCAGCCCGTACTCCTGGTAGGTGAAGCGCGCCTCGTGGATGACCAGGCCCGCGTCGACCCGGCCGTCCCGCACCGCGGGCATGATCTCGTGGAACGGCATGACCACGACCTTGCCGATTCCGTCCGGCACCTCGGCCGCCGCCCACAGCCGGAACAGCAGGTACGCCGTCGAGCGCTCGCTCGGCACCGCGACGGTCTTCCCGGTCAGGCTCATGGGTTCGCGGGTCAGCACCAGCGGGCCGCAGCCGCGGCCCAGGGCGCCGCCGCACGGCAGCAGCGCGTACTCGTCCAGCACCCACGGCAGCACGGCGTACGACACCTTCAGCACGTCGTACGGGCACTCCGCGCCCTGCTCGGCCAGGGTGTTGGTGATGTCGATGTCCGCGAACGTCACGTCCAGGGCGGGCGCGTCCGGCACCAGGCCGTGCGCCCACGCGTGGAACACGAAGGTGTCGTTCGGGCAGGGCGAATACGCGATCTTCATGTCAGGTCCTCAGATCCCCAGGTCCTCAGGTCTTCGCCGTCGAGTACCGCCGGGAGTTTCCCGAAGGCCTCGGTCAGCGCTGCCAGCGCTTCCCCGATCCGCCAGGCCGCGCGGTCGCGCGGGCCCACCGGGTTGGACACGGTACGGATCTCCAGCACGGGGACGCCCTGCGCCGCCGCGGCCTCCGCGACGCCGAACCCCTCCATCGCCTCGACGACGGCACCGGGGTGGCGGTCCGTCAACTCGGCGGCGCGCGCGGCGCTCCCGGTCACCGTGGACACCGTCAGGACCGGTCCGTGGACCGCGCCGAGCGCCTGTGCCACGGCCGCGCCCAGCGCGGCGGGCGGGCGGTGCTCGCTCACCCCGAAGCCCAGTTCGGCGACGGGCAGGAAGCCTTCGGGTGTTTCCGCGCCCAGGTCCGCCGCCACGATCGTCCGTGCGACGGCCACCGACCCCAGGGGGGCGGCGGGCTGGAAGCCGCCGCCGATCCCGGCGGAGACCACCAGGTCGTACGGGGACGTCGCGCGCGCCAGCGCCGTGGCCGTGCCGGCCGCCGCGGCGGCCGGGCCGACCCCGGCGGCGATCACGTCGCAGTGCACCGCGGTGCGCGCGGCCGCGCGCACTCCGGCGGCGACGGCATCCCGTTCCGCAGCCACCGCGGTCACCACCAGCACACGCATCGTCGACCGGCCCGTTACGCGGCCTTCACCAGCTTGAACTGCCAGACACCGAAGACGTTGTCGGAATTGGCGTCGGGGCTGCCGACGATGTTCAGCGTGGCGTTCTTCAGCGGCATCGAGGAGCCGGTCTGGGGGTCGCTCGCCGTGAAGATGCCGGCGGACTCGGTGATCGTCCAGTACGTCTCGTCCTTCAGGACGTCCGTCTTCTGGTTGACGCCCGAGGCGATCAGCCAGCCCTTCTCACCGATGGACGGGTCGACGCCGACCCGCACCTTCTCACCCGGCTTGACCGTGATCGTGTGCTTCGGGGCGGCGCTGAGGCACGCGATGAAGATCGCGCTCGGCAGCTTCTTGCCGTCGGCGTAGCACTTGTCAGTGGCCTCGGTGGTCACGGTCTTGGTGCCCACGGTCACGGTCGCCAGCGGGGTCGGCTTCTCACAAGCGGTGAGGAGGACCAGCCCGAGGGACACGGCACCGAGGGCGGCGGCAGCGCGGCGAATGCTCATGAAGGTGAGGCTACCGGGCGGTCGGCCTCCCGCCGCGCGGGGGTACGGCGTGGCGTCCCGCCGCGCCGCGGGTCACGCCACGCGCGCGCGGGCCGTCCCGCGGCGGGCCGCGCCCATCAGGCCGCGGACCGACAGGACGAAGCCCACCAGCACCAGCCCGGCCGCCACCGCCATCCCCAGCGAACCGATCAGCGGCAGCACTATCCCCAGCCCGCCGCCGACCACCCACGACAGCTGCAGGGCGGTCTCCGAACGGGCGAACGCCGAGGTGCGGACCTCTTCGGGAACGTCGCGCTGGATCAGCGCGTCCAGCGACAGCTTCCCCAGCGCCTGGGAGATTCCCGCGACCGCCGCGACGGCCGCGAGCGTCACGGTGCCGTACATGAGCGCGGCCACGGTCGCCGCCGTGACCGCGGCGACCAGCGCCATCGCGATGATGATCTCGGGGCCGCGGGACTTCAGCCAGGACCCGAGCGCGGTCCCCAGCGCGTTGCCGCCGCCCGCCGCGACCGCCACCATGCCGAGCGAGAACGCCGGGGTCAGCCCTTCCAGCGGGTGCTCGCGCAGCAGGAACGCCAGGAACATCGTCAGGAAGCCGGACAGCGCGCGGAGCCCCGAATTGGCCTGCAGCGCGTGCAGCACGGACGATCCGACGCCCAGCAGCCCCGGCTTGCGACCGGACTCGCGCCCGTCACCCGGCAGGCCGGCGCCGGGCGGCTCGACGCCGTCGCCCGCACCGCCCCGGTCGGCGGCCCTGAGCTCGGCGAAGCGTGCCTTCGCCTCGCCCTTCGCCGAGTCCACCTTGTGCGGCAGCGACATCGACAGCAGCGCACCGCCCGCGAACACCACGAACGCCCCGTACAGCGGCCACTGCGGCCCGATCATGTGCAGCCCGGCGCCGATCGGCGCCGCGATCGCCGTGGCCAGCAGCCCGGCGAGCGTGACGCGCGAGTTCGCCTTCACCAGCGTCGTCCGTCCCGGCAGGAGTCTGGGCACGACGGCACTGCGCACCACGCCGTACGCCTTCGACGCCACGAGCACGCCCAGCGCGGCCGGATACAGGCCCAGGCCCGCCGTCGTCACGACCGACGCCATCGTCCAGGCGAGCACGGCACGCGCGAGCATCGCCATCGCCATGGCGGCGCGGCGGCCGTGCGTCATCCGGTCGAGCAGCGGGCCGATCACCGGCGCGAGCAACGCGAATGGCGCCATCGTGACCAGAAGATAGAGCGCCACCCGGCCGCGCGCCTCGCCGGTCGGTACCGAAAAGAACACAGTGCTGGCGAGAGCGATCGTGATCAACATGTCGCCCGCAGAATTGACCGCGTGCAGTTCGATCAGTTTCGCGAGGCCGGACTCGCCCGCCCCGTGGGCGTGCGTGGACCGCCGGATGCGGCGCCGCACGGCCCCACCGGACCGCTGCGCCGCGCTCACCAGGGCGCGTCCTGCCCTCCGGAGGGGTCCGGGACCGGACGTCACTGCGCTTGCCACGAAGGCCATCCTGCCCCAAATGAGCTGCCTCTCACCCCCTCCTTTGCGCACGCGGTGCGCACGGGTAGCGTGCGATCGCGCAGAATGGGTGCCAACAGGTGCGCCCGAGGTCGTTCGGGTAGGGAAAGAAGCGTTGACGCGGTCCGCAGGTCCGCTCCGTTTCGGCCCCCGCCCGCCTCCGGCGGCGCACACGTGAGACGGCGTAACGGAGAGAATCGATTCTTGTGAGTGCTGCGATGCGAAGCCGTACCCCAGACCGCCTGTGCGCCGAGGCGGTCGATGTCGCGCTGGCTGTGACAGAGGAGGCCGCCGGGCCGCAATCTGTCGGCGAGCACCTTGGCGTCGTCGCCGAGGGCGACCGTGTCGTCACCCACTACTTCGCCTGCAAGGAACCCGCGTATCGCGGGTGGCGCTGGGCCACGACGCTGACCAGGGCCTCGCGCGCCAAGAACATCACGATCGACGAGACCGTGCTGCTGCCCGGCGACGACTCGGTCCTGGCCCCGGAGTGGGTGCCGTGGAGCGAGCGGCTCCGACCGGGTGACATGGGTCCCGGGGACCTCCTTCCCACGGAGTCCGACGACCTCCGTCTCGAACCCGGCTGGAGCGGCGAGGACGCGCCGCTGCCGAACTCCGTGGTCTCCGAGGAACTGGCCGACGTCGTGGAGGCCGAGGACGCCGAGCTCTCCGGCCCCGCGGCCGCGCTTCCCGCGATCGGCAGCATCGGTGCGATCGCCGGCGAAATCGGGATGGGCCGTCGGCGTGTCCTGTCCCGCTACGGCCTGCACGGCGCGGCCGACCGCTGGGAGGCGGAGTTCGGCCCCCAGACGCCGATGGCCCAGGCGGCCCCGGCCAACTGCCTCAGCTGCGGCTTCTTCGTCCCGATCGCGGGCTCGCTCCGGCAGGCCTTCGGCATCTGCGCGAACGAGTTCTCGCCGGCGGACGGGCGTGTCGTCTCGCTCGGGTACGGGTGCGGGGGCCACTCGGAGGCAGCGGTCATGCCGAAGACGCCGGTGCCGGCGCCGATGACACTGGACGAGATCAACGAGGTCGACCCGCTGGTGCTGCATCCGGACCGGCAGGGGTCGGTGGAGGAGTCGACGCCGGCTGAGGAGCTGGGTCACTCCTAGGCCGTTGGGGGACCGGACGTCGGCCCGCGCGGGCCGACGCACCCCGCCCCACCGCCCCGGGTCCACCCCCACCCCTCCGGACCCGTGCCCCTCGCGTCCAGGCCTCGTGGGGGTGAACCAGGTCCCCCACCTACCGGTCGCGAACGCCGCCTGCCCGGCGGGCGTGCCGAGCCCGCGCCCACGCCTGGCCTGGGCGCGCCCCGCCGGTGGGCGATCAGGGCGGGCGGGTGGGCGAACGGTCCGCCGCAGGCGCTGAACTGCCCGTACCCCCGCCCGAGGCCGGACGCGATACCTTCCCCAGGCAGGGGATTTCGCGAGGCGAGGGAGACACCGACGTGAGCGGCGCAGCGGCGGTACGGGAAACCGGTGGGGCGGCGGATCCGTTCGGGACGGGGCGGCTGCGCCGCGGGGTGCTGGACGCGTGGGGGGCGTCGGCCGCGCGGTTCAGGGAGGACGCCAACGCCGAGGAGGACCTGGCGCTCGGCGGCTACCGGGACCGGCTCGTCGTGGAACTGGCGCAGAACGCGGCGGATGCCGCGGTGCGCGCCGGGGTGCCCGGCCGACTGCGGCTGACGCTGCACGCGGCGGAGGGCGACAGCCCCGCCGTGCTGGCGGCGGCGAACACCGGGGCGGCGCTGGACGCGGCCGGTGTGGAGTCGTTGTCGACGCTGCGCGCGAGCGCGAAGCGGGAGGACACGGAGGCCACCGTCGGCCGGTTCGGCGTGGGGTTCGCCTCGGTGCTGGCGGTGAGTGACGAGCCCGCGGTCGTCGGCCGAGCCGGAGGCGTGCGGTGGTCGTTGGCCGAGGCCAGGGCGCTGGCGACGGAGACGCCGGGGCTCGCGGACGAGCTGCGGCGCAGGGACGGGCACGTGCCGCTGCTCCGGCTGCCGTTCCCGGCCGAGGGCTCGGCACCGGACGGGTACGACACCGTCGTCGTTTTGCCGCTGCGGGACGGGGCCGCGGCGGACCTCGCGGCGCGCCTGCTGGCCGGGATCGACGACGCGCTGCTGCTGACGCTGCCGGGGCTGTCCGAGGTCGTGGTCGACACGCCGGACGGCGTACGGACTTTGATGCAACGTCAGGATGACGGAACGGTCCTCGTGGAGGACAGCGCGGCCGGCGCCGCGACCCGGTGGCGGGTGGCGTCCGCGGCGGGCCCGCTGGAGGCGGGGCTGCTGGCGGACCGGCCGGTGGAGGAGCGGCTCCGGCCGGTGTGGTCGGTGACCTGGGCGGTTCCGGTGGACGGCGACGGTTCGCCGGGCCGGCCGCGTACGGCGGGCGTGGTGCACGCCCCGACGCCGACGGACGAGCCGCTGGGGCTGCCGGCGCTGCTGATCGCGTCGTTCCCGATGGATCCGAGCCGGCGGCACGCGGCGCCGGGTCCGCTGACGGACTTCCTGGTCGCGCGGGCGGCCGAGACGTATGTGCGGCTGCTGCGCGACTGGCAGCCGGTCGGCGTGGGCATCGTGGACCTGGTGCCGGGGCCGCTGGGCAAGGGCGAGCTGGACGCGGAGCTGCGCAGGCAGGTGCTGGACGGCCTGCCCCGTACGGCGTTCCTGCCGCGTGCGGTGGCGGTGCCGAAGAGCGACACACCCGAGGTGGCGGAGGGCCGGTGGGACGGCGGGGTCGGCGGCCCGGTGGGCGAGGGCGAGGCGCTGCGGCCGGTGGACGCGGAGGTCGTGGAGGGTGCGCAGGCGGAAGCCGTCAGCGTGCTCGCCGAGGTGTTCCCGACGCTGCTGCCGGCGAGCCTGGAGCGCCGTCCGGAGCTGCGCGCGCTGGGCGTGGCGCGGTTGTCGTTGGCCGACGCCATCGACCGGCTGGCGGGCGCCGAGCGCCCGGCCGCCTGGTGGCGCAGGCTGTACGACGCGCTGGCCGGGACGGATCCCGACCGGCTGACGGGTCTGCCGGTGCCGCTGGCGGACGGCCGGACGGTCGTCGGTCCGCGCCAGGTGCTGCTGCCGCTGCCCGACGGCGAGCTGGACCTCGCGCCGCTGGCCCGGCTGGGGCTGAAGGTCGCCGACCCGGAGGCGGTGCATCCGCTGCTGGAGAAGCTGGGCGCGCTGTCCGCGACGCCGAACGCCGTGCTGACGACCCCGCAGGTGCGGGCGGCCGTCGCAGGTTCGCTGGATTCGGGTGAGGTCTGGGACGAGGACGCCCTGGACGCCGAGGAACTGGCGGAGGTCGTGCTCGGGCTGGTGAGGGCGGCGGGTCTCGCGCCGGGGGAGGAGCCGTGGCTCGGGGCGCTGGCGCTGCCGGACGACGAGGGCGAGTTGGCCCCGGCCGGCGAGTTGGTGCTGCCGGGCAGTGCCCTGGAGCAGGTGCTGCGGGAGGGCGAACTCGCCCCCGTGGACCAGGAGCTGGCCGACCGCTGGGGCGAGCAGCCGCTGACGGCCGTGGGCGTGCTGGCGACGTTCGCGCTGGTGCGGGCGGCCGACGTGGTGCTGGATCCGGACGAGCTGGAGCCGCGCGAGGGCGACTGGGCCGAGCCGGACGACGTGGGCCTGCTGGACGCCGTCGACGTGTGGTGCGAGGACGTGCTCGACCGGCTGCCGGAGACGGACGTCCCGCCGGTCGCCACGGAGATCGTCGCGGTCCGGGACCTGGACCTGGTCGACGACGACGCGTGGCCGCAGGCGCTGGCCATGCTGTCCCGGCCGCCGCTGCGGGACGCGATCACCGCGCCCGTGCGGGTGCTGCTGCCGGACGGTACGACCGACTCGGTGCGCGCCTACTCGGCCTGGTGGCTGCGCGACCACCCGGTGCTGGACGGCCGCCGCCCGGTGGGCCTGCGGTCCGCCGGGGGTGATCCGCTGCTGGCGGGGCTGTACGACGAGGCCGACGTCGACGTGGACGAGCAGGTGCTGCGCGCGCTGGGTGTCCGTACGACGGTCTCCGCGCTGCTCGACGAGCCGGGCGGCGGGGCCGAGCTGCTGGCGCGGCTGGCCGACCCGGACCGCCCGGTGACCGCCGCTCAGCTGCTGCGGCTGTACACGGCGCTGGCCGCGCTCGATCCGGAGCAGGTGACGCTGCCGGACGAGCTGCGGGCGGTCGTCGACGGTGAGGTGCGCGTCGTGGAGGCGGGTGACGCGCTGGTCGCGGACGCCCCGGATCTGCTGCCGCTGGCCGCGGGGCAGCCGCTGCTGCCGGTGCCGCCCTACCGGGCGGGCGATCTGGCGGAGCTGTTCCAGGTCCGCCGGCTGAGCGAGGCGTTCGACGCCCAGGTGGTCTCCGAGGGGGAGACCCATGAGGTTCCGGCGGCCGTGCACGAGCTGCTGCCGACGGCTCCCCGGTCGTACGTCGAGCACGAGGAGCTCGTGGTGGCGGGCGGCACGGAACTGGACTGGCGCTACGTGGACGGCGTCCTGCACGCCGCGACCGTCGAGGGCGTCGCGGCGGGACTGGCGTGGGCCGCGGGGCAGTGGCAGCGCCGCTTCGAGCTCGCGGCGCTGCTGGAGGACTCGTCCCGCACGGAGGAGCTGGCCCGCGCGCGTTGGTTCGATTAGGGCTTACGGAGGGTTCAACGACCTGAGGTGAGCCTGGCCGCCTGGGTCCGCCCCACTTCGGTGGCGCGGCCCAGGAAGTCGGCGATGACGTCGAGGTCGCGGTCGCTGTACCCGTCGAGCAGTTCCGTGAAGGCCTCGCCGGGCTCGTCCCAGGCCTCCGCGAACCTGGCCATCGCCTCCGGCGCGAGGGCGACCAGGGCGCGCCTGCGGTCGCCGGGATCGGCGGTCCTGACGACGAGGCGGGCCTTCTCCAGGCGGTCGACGAGCCGGGTCGCGGAGCCGGCCGTGAGGCCGGTCAGCTGGGCGATCCGTCCGGTGCTGAGCGGCTCCGGCTCCATGCCGAGCAGACCCAGGCACTGAAGGTCGGTGGGGTGCAGGCCGAGGTGGTCGGCCATGGCCTGGTTGAAGACCGTCCAGGCGGCGTAGTGGCGCTGGCTCTCGTCGGCGATTCGGGCGAGCAGTTCTTTTCGGCTTGACATCGGGTCCTTCATGCTCCAAGTTTATGTGTGTGACGCAACATCTGCGCGGCGCAATCTGATCGCCGCGGTTGCATCCTACGCGGCAACGACCGCGCCCTCCTCTCCGAAAGACCAGCTCTCATGTCCACACTCACACTTCCCCCTGCGACGGTCCCCGAGACCGTCTCCCCGAACCGGCGGTGGGCCATCCTCGCCGTCATCCTCATCGCCGACGTCCTGGACCTCCTGGACGCGACGATCACCAACATCGCCGCCCCCACCATCAGCAAGGACCTGAACGGGGGCGCCGCCCTCATCCAGTGGCTCGGCGCCGCCTACGCCCTCGCCCTCGGTGTCCTGCTCGTCGTCGGCGGCCGCCTCGGCGACAAGTTCGGCCGCCGCCGCGTCTTCCTCATCGGCCTCACCGGGTTCACCGTCGCCTCCATCGCCTGCGGCCTCTCCTTCAGCCCCGCCTCGATCATCGTCGCCCGCCTCGTCCAGGGTGCCTTCGGCGCCCTGCTGATCCCGCAGGGCTTCGGCATCCTCGGTGCCGTCTTCCCGCGCGACCAGATCGGCAAGGCGTTCAGCGCCTTCGGCCCGACCCTCGGCATCTCCGCCGTCGGCGGCCCGATCCTCGCCGGCTTCCTCATCGACGCCGACCTCTTCGGCGCCGGCTGGCGCTCCATGTTCCTCATCAACATCGTCCTCGGCGGCCTCGCGATCGTCGCCGCCGTCCGGCTCCTGCCGAAGGACACCGGCGACTCCGCCACCGCCGTCGACGGCATCGGCTCCGGCCTGCTCGCCGGCACCATGCTCGGGCTGCTCTACGGCCTGATCGAGGGCTCCTCCAACGGCTGGACCCTCGTCCCGTTCGTCTCCCTCGCCGCCGGCCTGGTCTTCTTCGGCCTGTTCTGCCACCGCCAGCGCACCGCCGCCGCCCCGCTCATCCAGCCGTCGCTGCTCAAGAACCGCGGCTTCACCTCCGGCCTCATCCTCGGCATCGTCTTCTTCGCCGCCAACGCCGGCCTGCTCTTCGTCCTCTCGCTCTTCCTGCAGAACGGCCTCGGCTACTCCCCGATGCGCGCCGCGCTCGGCCTCGCCCCCGTCGCCGCCGGCATCGTCGTCGCCTCCATCGCCTGCTATCAGCTCGTCGGCAAGCTCGGACGCAACCTCGTCCTCATCGGCCTGCTGATCACCCTGGTCGGCACCGGCTGGCTGCTCGCCCTCGTCCACGCCTACGGCACCGACCTCGGCACCTGGTCGCTGCTCACCCCGATCCTGATCATCGGCGTCGGCATGGGCACCTGCTTCGGCACCATCTACGACGTCACCATCGGCGACATCGACCCCTCGGAAGCCGGCAGCGCCAGCGGCTCCCTCAGCGCCGTCCAGCAGCTCGCCAACGCCATCGGCGCCGCCGTCGTCACCACGGTCTACTTCAAGACCCTCGCCTCCGACGACGAGGCCCACGCCATGACCTACAGCCTGATCGTCGTCGCCTGCGTCGCGCTCCTCAGCATCGGCCTCGTGTGGCTCATGCCGCGCAACGCCCAGCCCGACGACCACCACTGACGAACCGTCCCCGCACCACACCACCCTCTGGGGCGCCCGCACCGGGCGCCCGGACCCGGAAGGACCACGACATGACCATCCTCGTCACCGGAAGCCGCGGACGCGTCGGCACCACGCTCATCGGCCTCCTGCACGAACAGGGCTTCACAGTCCGGGCCGCGTCCGGCGATCCCGACGAACTCGTCCTGCCGGACGGCGTACCCGACGTGAAGCTGAGCCTCGCGGAACCACATACGTTCCCCGACGCCCTGGCCGGCGTCGACTCCGTGTTCCTGTACGCCAACCCCTCGCACATCGAGGAGTTCATCAAGATCGCCAACGACGCGGGAGTGCAGCACGTGGTGCTGCTCTCCTCGTCCGCCGTGCTCAGCCCCGACGCGAAGAACGACCCCATCGCCCGGCAGCACCTGGAGGTCGAGGACGCCCTCGCCTCCTCCGCCCTGCCGTGCACGTTCCTGCGGCCCAGCGCGTTCGCGAGCAACGCGTTCTACTGGTCCTGGCAGCTGAAGACCACCGGCACGGTGAGCCTGCCGTACCCCGGCGCGCATACCGACGCCATCCACGAGGCGGACATCGCCGAAGCGGCGGTCGCCGTCCTGAAGGACCCGGCGCTGCGCGGCGGTGCGTACACCCTGACCGGCGCCGAGTCGTTCACCTTCGCCGAGCAGATCGATGTGCTCGCCCGTGCCACCGGCCGGCCCTTCGCGGTCGACGCCATCACCCCCGAGGTCTGGAAGGCGGAGATGGCGGACCACGTGCCCGCCGCGTTCGCCGACGGACTGCTCGCGTACTGGCGCTCCCGTGACGGCAACCCGGTCGACCTCACCACCGGGGTCGACGAGCTGACCGGCCACCCGGCGCGCCCGTTCGCGGTGTGGGCCGCCGAGAACGCCGCCGCTTTCGTGCAGTAGACCCTCGCGGGAGCGGGGTGGGAGTGGGGGCGTGGGTGTCAGTCGCCGTCGTGGACGCGGAGCGTTCGCCAGACGAACTCCAGGACGAGTCCGGCCGCGAGGGCGACACCCACCCCCACCCACGGACCCTCCGTCCCCACCAGTTTGAGCGCGAAGAAGTCCTGCAACCAGGGCGTGACCAGCACGATCAGGAAGCCCGCGGCCATCGCCAGCACCAGGCAGATCCGCCACAGCGTGTAGGGGCGGGCGACGATGGCCAGTACCCACAGGGAGATCAGGAACAGGGTGAGGGTGGCGTTGCTGGTCTCGGCGTCCAGCGCTCCGTCGCCGGTGTAGTGGTGGCGTGCCAGCAGGTACTCGCCGAACGTCGCCACCGCGCAGATGACGCCCGCGGGCGCCGAGTACCGCATCACCCGCCGCACGAAATGCGGTTTCGCCCGCTCCTTGTTGGGGGCGAGCGCGAGGAAGAACGCCGGGACGCCGATGGTCAGGGTGGACAGCAGCGTCAGATGGCGGGGCAGGAACGGATACGGCACCTGCCAGAAGACGACGAGCAGCGCCAGCAGCACCGAGTAGACGGTCTTCGTGAGGAAGAGCGTCGCCACCCGGGTGATGTTCCCGATGACGCGCCGGCCCTCGGCGACCACCGAAGGCAGCGTGGCGAAGCTGTTGTTGAGCAGCACGATCTGCGCGACGGCCCGGGTCGCCTCGGACCCCGAGCCCATGGAGACCCCGATGTCGGCGTCCTTCAGGGCGAGTACGTCGTTGACGCCGTCGCCGGTCATCGCGACGTTGTGGCCCCGGGACTGGAGCGCGGCGACCATGTCGCGCTTCTGCTGCGGGGTGACCCGGCCGAAGACGGCGCCGTCCTCCAGGACCTCGGCCATCGCGTCCCGGTCGGTGGGCAGCCGGCGGGCGTCGACCGGCCGCTCGGCGCCGGGCAGTCCGAGCTTTCCGGCGACCGCGCCGACCGAGATGGCGTTGTCACCAGAGATGATCTTGGCGTGGACGCCCTGCTCCTCGAAGTACCGCAGGGTGTCGGCGGCGTCGGGGCGCAGCCGCTGTTCGAGGACGACCAGGCCCTGCGGTGCGACGTCGGAGGCGAGGGACGGATCGTCGAGCGCGCGGTGGGTGCGCGCGAGCAGCAGCACGCGCAGGCCCTGGTCGTTGAGTTCGTCGATGTCGGCGAGGGCGCTGTGGCCGTCGGGCAGCAGGACGTCGGGTGCGCCGAGCAGCCAGGTGCTGCTGGTGCCGCCGGGCTCGTCGAAGGCGGCGCCGCTGTACTTGCGCGCGGAGGAGAAGGGCAGCGACTCGCTGCAGTGCCAGCGGTCCCCGTTCACCGACGTCGGGTAGGCGTCGACGATCGCCTGGAGGCTGGCGTTGGGCCGCGGGTCGGCGGCGCCCAGCGCGCCGAGCGCCTGCCGGACGTACGGCTTCTCGGCGCCGTCGAGCAGCCGCAGGCCGGTGACGTCCATGCCGCCCTCGGTGAGGGTGCCGGTCTTGTCGAGGCAGACGACGTCGACGCGCGCCAAGCCCTCGATGGCGGGGAGCTCCTGCACCAGGCACTGCTTGCGGCCGAGCCGGATGACGCCGATCGCGAAGGCGACGGAGGTCAGCAGCACCAGCCCCTCGGGGACCATGGGGACGATCCCGGCGACCGTACGGCGCACCGCCTCGTGCCAGTCGTGCTTCTCGAGCACGAGCTGGCTGATGACCAGGCCGATCGCGGTCGGAACCATCATCCACGTCACGTACTTGAGGATCCGGCTGATGCCGTTGCGCAGTTCCGAGTCGACGAGGGTGAAGCGGGACGCCTCCTCGGCGAGCTGCGCGGCGTACGCCTCCCGGCCGACCTTGGTGGCGGTGAACGCGCCACCGCCCGCGACGACGAAGCTGCCGGACATGACGCGGTCGCCCGCCTTCTTCAGCACCGGGTCGGCCTCGCCGGTGAGCAGGGACTCGTCGATCTCCAGCCCCTCGGCCTCGACGACCTCGCCGTCGACGAGGGCCTTGTCGCCCGGGCCCAGTTCGATGAGGTCGCCGAGCACGATCGCGGAGGTGTGGATCTCGACGGCCTCCCCGTCACGGCGCACGGTGGGCTTGGACTCGCCGATGACGGCGAGGTTGTCGAGGGTCCTCTTCGCGCGCATCTCCTGGAAGATGCCGATCGCCGTGTTGGCGACGATGACGAATCCGAAGAGGCCGTCCTGGATGGGGCCGACCACGAGGATGACGAGGAAGAGCACGCCGATGATGGCGTTGAACCGGGTGAAGACGTTGGCCTTGACGATCTCGGTGGCCGACCGCGACGACCGCATCGGAACGTCGTTCACCTCGCCCCGGGCCACCCGCTCGGCGACCTCACCGCTCGTCAGGCCGGCGTTGCGGGCAACGACCCGGTTGTCCGTGCGATCCGTCATGGCACCGACGCTACGTGTGCATCCCCCGGTTCACCCGCCGGACGGAGCGTTTCGGGCTACGGGGTGGCGTGCGGCGCGTTCACTGGACGTTCTGTTGGGTGCTTTGCGCGCTCTGCGCGTCCCTGAGCAAGGCGGTGTTGCGCGCCCGGACGTACCAGAGGCCGAAGAGGCCGAGCAGGGTGCCGGCGAGGCAGGTCCAGATCCACCAGGTGTGGCCGTGGTCGGCGTACCAGCCGTAGAAGGGGAGCTGCCCGATGAAGAGCACGAACCAGACGGCCGTGCCGACGAGGACGGTCGCGACGTCGTTCGCTTCCAGCGGCTCGGGCGTCTCGTGGGTGGCTTTCCACTTGCTCATGCGGTCAGGGTACGGGGTGTCGGGAGCTGCCTCCTGGTGGGGTGCGGCCGGTCGCCGCATGGGTCTACGCGCGGAGATAGCGGACGATCATTGGTTTGTTCATACTGAAACAGTCCCCCGGTGACTGGTTTCAGTCGTACGAACGCACAAATTAGAGGACCCACATGTCCCCCTCGGCCACCGCTCCGGTCGACGCCCAGAATCTGTCCCCCGTGCCGCCCCACAATGGGCTGGACCGCTTCTTCCGGATCTCCGAACGGGGATCCTCGATCTCCCGCGAGGTTCGGGGAGGGCTCGCCACCTTCTTCGCGATGGCTTACATCATCGTGCTCAACCCGATCATTCTCAGCTCGGGTGCGGACAAGTACGGTCACCACCTGGACGGTGGCCAGCTGGTCACCGCCACCGTGCTGACCGCCGCCCTGACGACGCTCCTGATGGGTGTCATAGGCAACGTGCCGATCGCGCTCGCGGCCGGCCTCGGGGTGAACACCGTCGTCGCCCTGCAGCTCGCACCCAGGATGAGCTGGCCGGACGCGATGGGCATGGTCGTCCTGGCCGGTTTCGCGATCATGCTGCTGGTCGCCACCGGGCTGCGGGAGCGCGTGATGAGCGCGGTGCCGCTGGGGCTGCGCAAGGGCATCGCGATCGGCATCGGCCTGTTCATCCTGCTGATCGGCCTGGTCGACTCGGGATTCGTCACCCGCATCCCGGACGCCGCCCACACCACCGTCCCGCTGCAGCTGGGCTCGGACGGCCACCTCAACGGCTGGCCGGTGCTGGTCTTCATCCTGGGCGTGCTGCTGACGCTGGCCCTGATCATCCGCAAGGTGCCGGGCGCGATCCTGATCAGCATCGTCGCGATGACGGTGCTGGCCCTGGTCATCGACGCGGTCACGGACATCCCCGGCGAGGCCTGGGGGCTGACCGTCCCCGCGTGGCCCGGCAACCCGGTGGCCAGCCCGGACTTCGGCCTCATCGGCAACGTCAGCCTCTTCGGCGGCTTCGGCCAGGTCGGCATCCTGACCGGCGTGCTGTTCGTCTTCACCGTGCTGCTGTCGTGCTTCTTCGACGCCATGGGCACGATCCTCGGCGTCAGCGACGAGGCGCACCTGCTGGACGAGAAGGGCGACCTGCCCGGGATGAACAAGGTGCTGATGGTCGACGGCATCGCCACCGCCCTCGGCGGCGCCACCTCCAGCTCTGCCAACACCTGCTTCGTGGAGTCCACGGCGGGTGTCGGGGAGGGTGCGAGGACGGGCCTCGCGAGCATCGTCACCGGCCTGATGTTCGTGCTCGCGCTGTTCTTCACGCCGCTCGCCACGATGGTCCCGGCCCAGGCGGCCACCCCCGCGCTGATTGCGGTCGGCTTCCTGATCCTGGCGAACAGCGTGCGGGACATCGACTGGAGCGACTTCACGATCGCCGTCCCGGCGTTCCTGACGATGGTGCTGATGCCGTTCACGTACTCCATCACCAACGGCATCGGCATCGGCTTCATCAGCTTCTGCGTGCTGCGGCTGGCCGCGGGACGCGGCCGTGAGGTGCCGGTGGCCCTCTACGTGGTCGCCGCGGTCTTCGGCTTCTACTACCTGATGCCGGCCCTGGGCCTGACATAAGTCGGCCTGACCTGGCCGGACAGGTACGGCCCGGCCCGATAGAGCCCGGCCTGACCTGCATGATTCGGGGTGGTGTCACCCCGGCGGAGCCGCGTAGAAGCGCTCCGTCTCATCGACGGCGGTTTTGAACCGCTCGTCGAAGTCGTCGCGAACGAGCGTCCGGACCACGTAGTCCTGGACGCTCGTTCCGCATTTGGCGGCGTGGTCACGGAGCCGATCCAGCAGGTCGGCGTCTATGCGCAGGCTGAGCACTCGCGATGCCATACGCCAAAGGTCCTCGGCAGGTGCGGTTCCCCGGTCGTTTTCCGGCGCTAACTCACTCATATGGGTGAGGTTTACTTAGCCTAGGTAATGAGCTACCCTAATGAATGTGACCGAACTGTCCGAGGACGACCGCGCCGCAGTGAACTCTCTGCGTTCCGCAGTGATGCGACTGTCGCGGCGACTGCGCCACCAGCGGGTGGACGAGTCGCTCAGCCCGACCGAGATGTCCGTGCTGGGCACCCTCGCCCGCTGCGGCTCCGCCACTCCCGGTGAGCTGGCGCGCAAGGAGCACGTGCAGCCGCCCTCCATGACGCGCATCGTCGCGATGCTGGAGGCCAAGGACCTCGTCCGCCGGGACCCGCACCCCGACGACCGCCGGCAGGTGGTCGTCAGCCAGACGGAGCAGGCCGAGGCGATGCTCGCGGAGAGCCGCCGCAAGCGCAACGTGTGGCTGGCGCAGCTCACCGAAGGGCTGGACGACGACGAGCGCGCCCTGCTGCGCGCCGCGGCGCCGGTCCTGGAGAAGCTCGCACAGCTGTAGTGAGGCCCGACCGGCGGACGTTGGGTGGGGAAGACCGTGGAAACACCGCACGGTGCGCACCGCACGGCGCGCACCGTGGAAGAAGCTGGAACACCGTAAGTGAAACGCAACGCCACACAGGGGAGGCGAACCTAGATTGAGTTCGGCAGCCGGATCGGACACCGCACCCGGACAAGAACCCGATACGACCACGAAGCGCGGCGGCATGTTCAGCTCGCTCAGGGTTCGTAACTACCGGCTCTTCGCGACCGGCGCCGTAGTGTCCAACACCGGCACCTGGATGTCGCGGATCGCCCAGGACTGGCTGGTGCTCAGCATCACCGGTTCTTCTTTCGCGGTGGGCGTCACCACCGCGCTGCAGTTCCTGCCGATGCTGCTCTTCGGCCTGTTCGGCGGTGTGATCGCCGACCGCTACCCCAAGCGGCAGATCCTGCTCTGCACCCAGGCCGCGCTCGGCGCGCTGGGGCTGCTGCTCGCCGCGCTGACGCTCAGCGGACACGTCCAGGTCTGGCACGTGTACGTCATCGCCTTCGCCCTCGGCATGGTGACCGTCGTGGACAACCCGGCCCGTCAGACGTTCGTCGTCGAGATGGTCGGCCCCGGCGAGATCCGCAACGCGGTCTCGCTGAACTCCGCGAACTTCCAGGCCGCCCGCCTGATCGGCCCCGCCGTCGCCGGTGTCCTGATCACCGCGGTCGGCAGCGGCTGGGCGTTCCTGCTCAACGGGCTGTCGTTCCTCGCCCCGCTCGCCGGCCTGCTGCTGATGCGCACCGCCGACCTGCACAAGGTCGAACGCGTACCGCGCGGCAAGGGCCAGCTGCGGGAGGGCCTGCACTACGTCGCCGGGCGCCCCGAGCTGATCTGGCCGATCGTGCTGGTCGGGTTCATCGGGACCTTCGGCTTCAACTTCCCGATCATCCTCACCGGCTTCGTCAACCACGTGTACCACTCCGGCGCGAGCACCTACGGGCTGTTGAACACCATCATCGCGCTGGGCTCCCTCGGCGGTGCGCTGCTCGCGGCCCGCCGCGGCCGCACCCGGCTGCGGCTGCTGGTCTTCGCCGCGTTCGCCTTCGGCATGCTGGAGGTGCTGGCCGCGCTGGCGCCGTCCTTCTGGATGTTCGCGCTCCTGCTGCTGCCGATCGGCATCTTCGGCATGACGTTCAACACCTCGGCCAACGCGTCGGTGCAGCTCGCCTCCGACCCCGCCATGCGGGGCCGCGTCATGACGCCTGTACATGATGGTCTTCGTCGGTGGCACACCCATCGGCGGTCCGGTCGTCGGCTGGGTGACGGACACGTACGGGGCCCGCGTCGGGTTCCTGTCCGGCGGCCTCGTCGCGGCCCTCGCGGCGGTCGGTGTCGGCCTGGTGCTGGCCCGGGTCGGCGGTCTGCGGCTCAAGGTGGACCTGCACCGGGGAAAAGACCACCGGCTGATCGAGTTCGTACCCCGTGAGGGCGCGCCCGCCCCACTGGTGACGGCCGCGTGAGGCCTTCGGCATGAGACTGTTCGCCGCGGTACTGCCGCCCCCCGGGGCGGCGGACGAACTCGCCCCGGCCGTCTCCGCGCTGCGCCGGCTCCCCGGAGCCGGCCGGCTGCGCTGGACCGAACGCGCCGGGTGGCACTTCACGCTCGCCTTCCTCGGCGAGGTCGACGACCGCACGCGCCCCGCCCTGCGGGACGCCCTCGCGGCGGCCGCGCGCCGGCACGAGCCCTGCGAGCTGCGGCTGTCCGGCGGCGGCCGGTTCGGCGACCGGGCGCTGTGGGCGGGCGCCGCCGGCGAGACCGGCCGGCTCGAGGAACTCGCCGAGTCCGTACAGAGCGCCGCCCGGCAGGCCGGCGTCGACCCGGCGCAGGAGCACACGTACACCCCGCACCTCACGCTGGCCCGCAGCCGCGGCGGGGTGGCCCTCGGCCCGTACGCCGCCGCGCTCGACGGTTTCCTGGGTGGGCCCTGGTCCGCCGGCACCCTCGCGCTGGTGCGCAGCCACCCCGCGCCGGACGCCCGCTACGAGACGGTGGAGACCTGGCCGCTGGGTCGGTGACCCGGGCCGGTTAACCTCGGTACGTGGACCCCAAGACCCGAACCCGTGTAGTGACCGCCGCCCTCGTCCTGATGCTCGTCGTGGTGGTGGCGGGCGCGCTGCTGCGCTGAGCACCACGCCCGCGGCCACCGGCCCGCCGGCCGGGCCCCGCAGCTACCGGGACCCGGCTCGGCCGGGTACTACCAGGCGAAGGCTTCCGGAGACTGCCCCGGGCCGGGGAAGACCTCGTCCAGTGCGGACAGGAACTCCTCCGACAGCTTCACCTCGATCGCGTTGAGCGCCGAGTCGAGCTGGGCCTGCGTGCGCGGGCCGACGATCGGGCCGGTCACGCCGGGCCGACTCAGCAGCCACGCGAGACCGACGTCACCGGGCGCCAGGCCGTGCTTGTCGCACAGGTCCTCGTACGCCTGGATCTGCTCGCGCTGCTTCGCGCTCTTGAGCGCGTCCGCACTGCGGCCGGACGTCGAGCGCGCACCGCCGCCCTCGCGCTCCTTGCGGAGCGCCCCGCCGAGCAGGCCGCCGTGCAGCGGCGACCACGGGATGACGCCGAGGCCGTACGCCTGCGCCGCCGGGATGACCTCCATCTCGGCACGCCGCTCGGCCAGGTTGTAGATGCACTGCTCGCTGGTCAGGCCCAGCGAACCGCGACGGTTCGCCGCCTCGTTCGCCTGCGCGATGTGCCAGCCGGCGAAGTTCGACGAGCCGGCGTAGAGGATCTTCCCCTGCTGCACGAGGACGTCGATGGCCTGCCAGATCTCGTCCCAGGGCGTGTTCCGGTCGACGTGGTGGAACTGGTAGAGGTCGATGTAGTCCGTGCCGAGCCGCTTCAGGCTCGCGTCGGCGGCACGGCGGATGTTGAGGGCGGAGAGCCGGTCGCTGTTCGGCCAGGCGTCGCCCTCGGCGGCCATGTTGCCGTAGACCTTCGTCGCGAGAACGGTCTTCTCGCGGCGCCCGCCTCCCTTGGCGAACCAGGACCCGACGATTTCCTCGGTGCGGCCCTTGTTCTCACCCCACCCGTACACGTTGGCGGTGTCGAAGAAGTTGACGCCCGCGCCGAGCGCGGAGTCCATGATCGCGTGACTGTCGTTCTCATCGGTCTGGGGACCGAAGTTCATGGTGCCGAGCACCAGGCGGCTGACTTTGAGACCCGTGCGTCCGAGCTGCGTGTACTCCATGACACCCAAGCCAAGCTCTTCGAGTGCGCTCGAAGCAAGAGTTGGCCCACCGGCTGGGACAAGCGGGTCAGGAGGCGCCCCGGCTACCGCCGCTCATACGGGCCGCCGACTCCCCAGGCCTGGTGCATCGCGTCGGCGAACGCGGCCGCGAGGCGGTGTTCGCCGGAGGGATTGGGGTGCGTGCCGTCATAGGTGTCGGACGGCAGTTCGTAACCTTCCGGCCGGGAGGCGAGCAGCAGTGGAGAGGCGCCGGTGTCGAGGTCGGCGACGGCCTTGGACATCCGGACGTTGAGGTCCGCGCACTGCTCGGCGAAGGGGAGGTCGTGTCCGGCCCGGACGTTGGGTATCACCGGCAGCAGCACCATCCGGATCCGCGGGTTGGCGGCCCGTGCCTCGCGGACGAAGCCGCGCAGGTTCTCCGCGGTCTGCTCGGCGGTCGTGTAGAAACCGAGGTCGATCAGGCCGAGCGAGATCAGCAGCAGGTCGGGACGGTGAGCGCGCACGGCGTCCCCGATGAGCGGGGCCATGTGCAGCCACCCCTCGCCCCAGCCGGCCAGGTGCCGGCGGGCGTCCGGCGGGAAGTCCGCCCCGGCGTACGCGTGCGAGACGGGCCCGCCGCTCTCCTGGTCGTACAGCGCGGTGCGCGGGCCGACGACCGTGAACGGTTCGCCGAGCGCGCACAGGTGCTGCCACATGCGGTAACGCCAGGTGAAATCGCCCGCGCTGCCGATGGTCATGGAATCGCCGACGAACATATAACGCACGCTGAGATCATGGCGGATACCCGGTCCCGGCCGCGATGCCCGGCGGCGTGAACCCCGACACACGGCGGGATGGGAGGCTGGGGGCATGCCGCGCTTCCGCACCGCCCTCGCCGCCTCCGCCACCGCCGCGGCGTTCGCCGTTCTCGGACCGGTGCCGGGGGCCTTCGCCGCCGACGGGACCGCCGTCGCTTTCACGATCAGTGATCCGCGGATCACCGAGTCCAGCGGGCTGGCGGCCAGCCGCCTCCACAAGGGCGTGTACTGGACCCACAACGACAGCGACGACGGCCCGTACGTCTACGCGGTGGACTCCGCGACCGGCAAGACCGTCGCCAGGGTGACGATGCGCGGCATCGACCCCCGGGACGTGGAGGCGATCTCCCTGGGCCCGGACGGCGACATCTACGTCGGCGACATCGGAGACAACCTCGGCGGCACCTGGCCGCATGTGTGGATCTACCGGTTCGCCGAACCCGAGCGGCTGGGCAACAGCACCGTGGACGTGGTCCGCTACACGGTCCAGTACGAGGGTGGCCCGCGGAACGCGGAGGCGCTGATGGTCCACCCCAAGACCGGCCGGGTCTACATCGCCAGCAAGAGCGAGGACGGTGGCGGCCTGTACGCCGGTCCGAAGAAGCTCAGCTCGAAGGTGGTGAATGTGTTCCGGCGGATAGCCGAGGTGCCCTGGGTGACCGACGGTTCGTTCTCGCCCGACGGCACTCGCCTGGTGCTGCGCGGCTACTTCTGGGCGACCGCCTGGCGGTGGTCTGGCGACGCCCCGACGAAGATCGGCAGCCTCGACGTGCCGATGCAGCGGCAGGGCGAGTCGGTGGCCTTCACCCCGGACGGCCGGGCGCTGATGTACGGCAGCGAGGGCAAGAACAGCGAGGTCTGGAAGGCGCCGCTCAAGGGCGAGGACCTACCGGACTCCGCGGCCCGGGAAACCGCCGGATCCGCGGGCACGGGAGAGTCCGGAGGCAAGGGACCGGCGGCCGGGGCGGACGCCGCCAAGGACGGTTCGTCCGGTCACGGCACGGTCGTCGTCGGGTTCGCGGTGCTCGCCGCGATCGTCGTCGGGGCCACCGGTCTGCGCCGGGTCCTGCGCCGCCGCCGCTGACGAGGGGCCCGGCCGTCACCGGCCGGACCCCGCTACGTCATACGTACACCGTCGGAGCTGGTCAGAGCTTGTCGATGACGTAGTCGATGCAGGCCGTCAGGGCCTCGACGTCGGCCGGGTCGACCGCCGGGAACATCGCGACACGCAGCTGGTTGCGCCCCAGCTTGCGGTAGGGCTCGGTGTCCACGATGCCGTTGGCGCGCAGCGCCTTCGAGATCTGGGTGGCGTCGATCGCGTCATCGAAGTCGATGGTGCCGATGACCTGCGAGCGCTGCTCCGGGTCGACCACGAACGGCGAGGCGTACGTGGACTTCTCGGCCCATCCGTACAGCCGCGACGAGGAGTCCGCGGTACGGGCGACCGCCCAGTCGAGACCGCCCTGGCCGTTGATCCAGTCGAGCTGGTTCGCGAGCAGGAAGAGCGTGGACAGCGCCGGGGTGTTGTACGTCTGGTTCTTCGTCGAGTTGTCGATCGCGGTCGGCAGGTCGAAGAACGCGGGGATGTGCCGGCCGGACCCGGCGATCTCGGCGGCGCGCTCCAGGGCGGCCGGCGAGAACGCGGCCAGCCACAGGCCGCCGTCCGCCGCGAAGGACTTCTGCGGCGCGAAGTAGTAGACGTCCGTCTCGGGTGATGTCGACCGGCAGGCCGCCCGCACCGGAGGTGGCGTCCACCAGGACGAGTGAACCGGCGTCGGCACCCTGTACGCGCTTGATGGGCGCGGCGACACCCGTCGAGGTCTCGTTGTGGGTGAGCGCGTACACGTCCACACCGGCCTCGGCGACCGGCACCGGGTGGGTGCCCGGGTCGGACTTGACGACCGACGGGTCGTCCAGCCACGGCGCGAGCTTGGCCGCGGTCGCGAACTTGGAGGAGAACTCGCCGAACGACAGGTGCTGGGACTTCTGCCGGATCAGACCGTGGGTGGCGATGTCCCAGAACGCGGTGGAGCCGCCGTTGCCGAGGACTACCTCGTACCCCTCGGGCAGGGAGAACAGCTGCCGGACACCTTCGCGGACCTGGCCCACCAGGTTCTTCACCGGCGCCTGCCGGTGAGAGGTGCCGAGCAGGGACGTGCCGGTCGCGGCCAGCGCTTCGACCGCCTCCGTCCGTACCTTGGAGGGGCCCGCGCCGAAACGGCCGTCGGCGGGCTTGATGTCAGCGGGAATCTGGATATCAGCCACGGGCGAAGCGTAATCCGTCCTGGAGCCGGTCTCGCTACCGGTCCACCCGGTGAGACAAGGTGGGACGCATGGATCTCGAGCGGGAGATGCGGGCGGCGGTACGGGGCACGGTCGCCTTCGACGCCGGGGCGCGGGCCCTGGTGACGATGGACGCGTCGAACTACCGGCGGGTCCCGCTGGGAGTGGTGGCGCCCCGCGACGCGGACGACGTGGCGGCGGCACTGGCGGTGTGCCGGGAGCACGGCGTGCCGGTGGTGCCGCGCGGCGGCGGCACCTCGATCGCCGGGCAGGCGACCGGGGTCGGAGTGGTGCTGGACTTCACCCGCCACATGCGGGCGATCGAGCACATCGACCCCGAGGCGCGCACCGCGGTCGTGCGGCCGGGTGTGGTCCTCGACGATCTGCGGGCGGCGGCCGCACGGCACGGGCTGACCTTCGGCCCCGACCCGTCCACCCACAGCCGCTGCACGCTCGGCGGCATGATCGGCAACAACGCGTGCGGGTCGCACTCGGTCGCCTGGGGGACGACCGCCGACAACGTGCACGAGCTGGAGGTGCTGACGTACGGCGGGGAGCGGGCCACGCTCGGCCGCGGACTGCCCGGCCCGCTCCACGACCGGACCGCCGCCTTCGCCGACGAGCGGCTGTCCGTGCTCCGCACCGGCTTCCCCGACCTGCCGCGCCGGATCTCCGGCTACGCCCTGGACCGGCTGCTCCCCGAGCACGGCCGGGACCTGGCGCGGGCCTTCACCGGCAGCGAGGGCACGCTCGGCGTGCTGACCCGCGCGACCGTACGGCTGGTGGAGCCGCCGGCGGCCCGAGCACTGGCCGTGCTCGGGTACGAGGACGAGAGCGCCGCCGCCGACGCCGCGCACCTGCTGCTGCCCCACCGCCCGCTGACCGTCGAGGGCATGGCGGCCGACCTGGTGGGCACCGCCGCCCGGGAGTCGCTGCCGCGCGGCACCGCGTGGCTGTTCGTGGAGGTGGGCGGCGCCACCGCCGCCGAGGCGCGGGCCCGCGCCTCGGAACTGTGCCGCCACGCCGCGGCCGACGGCGCCCTCGACCACACCGTCCTGTCCGAGCCGGCCGAGCAGCGCACCCTGTGGCGGATCCGCGAGGACGCCGCCGGGACCGCGACCCGGATGCCCGACGGCAGTGAGGCGTGGCCCGGCTGGGAGGACTGCGCGGTGCCGCCGGCCCGGCTCGGCGCTTACCTCCGGGAGTTCAGGGCCCTGCTGGGGGAGCACGGCCTGCGCGGCTCCCCTTACGGACACTTCGGCGACGGCTGCGTCCATGTCCGTATCGACTTCGACCTGCTGACACCGGCGGGCATCGCCCGCTTCCGGCGTTTCTCCGAGGAGACCGCCGATCTGGTCGCCGCCCACGGTGGCTCGCTGTCGGGCGAGCATGGCGACGGCCAGGCACGGGCGGAACTCCTGCCGAAGATGTACGGCCCCGAACTCGTGGCTCTCTTTGCAGTTTTCAAGGACCTGTGGGACCCGGCGGGCGGAATGAACCCCGGGATGCTCGTCCGCCCCGCTCCTATGGATAGCAACCTCCGCTTCGACGTGCTGCCGTCCCGGGCGTCCCATCCCGTCGACGTCGAATTCACCTATCCGGGTGACGGCGGCGATTTCACGGCGGCCGTCCGGCGCTGCGTCGGCGTCGGAAAGTGCCGTACGTCCGCGACCACCTCACCCGGCGGGGACAGCGTGATGTGCCCGTCCTACCGCGTGACGGGGGAGGAGCGGCACTCCACCCGCGGGCGCGCCCGGCTGCTGCACGAGATGCTCGCCGGCGAGATCATCGAGGGCGGCTGGCGGTCGGAGGAGGTCCGGGACGCGCTCGACCTGTGTCTTTCCTGCAAGGGCTGTCGCAGCGACTGCCCTGTCGAGGTGGACATGGCGACGTACAAGGCGGAGTTCCTGCACCACCACTACGAAGGACGGCTGCGCCCCCGCTCGCACTACTCGATGGGATGGCTCCCGGTCTGGCTGAGGGTGGCAGCCCCGTACGCGCGCGTGCTGAACGCCCTGGCCCGCGGTCCGCTGGCCGGGTTCGCCAAACGCGCCGCCGGGATCGCTCCGGAACGCGACATCCCCGCGCTCGCCCGAGAACCCTTCCGCCGCTGGTGGGCCCGCCGCGCCCGCACCGGCAGCGGGCGGCCGACCGTCGTGCTGTGGCCCGATACCTTCACGAACCATCTGTCACCGCAGGTCGGACGGGCCGCGGTGAAGGTGCTGGAAGCGGCGGGCCTGCGGGTCGTCCTACCGCCGAAGGCGGTCTGCTGCGGCCTGACGTGGGTGTCCACCGGACAGCTCGACCGGGCCCGAAAGGTCATGCGCCGCACCGTCGACGTCCTCGCGCCCGCACTCGACGCCGGACTGCCGATCGTCGTCCTCGAACCCAGCTGCGGGGCGGCGCTCCGCGCCGACCTGCCGGAACTGCTGGGAACCCGCGATCCCCGCGCGGCACGGCTGGCGGCCTCCATCAGGACGTTCGCCCAGGCGCTGGAGGAACTGGCCCCCGGCTGGTCCCCACCCCGCCTCGACCGTCCCGTCGTCGGGCAGACGCACTGCCACCAGCACGCCGTGCTCGGCGACGCCGCCGAACGGCGGCTGCGCGAGCGCGCCGGCCTCACCGGCGCACTCGCCGGCGGCTGCTGCGGTCTGGCCGGCAACTTCGGCTTCGAGCCGGGCCACCACGACGTGTCGGTGGCCTGCGCGCGGGAGCAGCTGCTCCCAGCCGTGCGGGAGGCGCCCGCCGGAGCCGCCGTCCTGGCGGACGGGTTCTCCTGCCGCACCCAGCTCGCCCAGCTGGCCGGCACCCAGGGCCGGCATCTGGCCGAACTCCTGGCGGCGGCGCTTCCCGAAAGCTGAAGGGCCACGCGCCTTCGGAAAGCTGAAGGGCCACGTGCTTCCGGAAGCCTGACATCGCAGGCGTTTCCCGACGACTGAGGCCCTGAAGGCGGCACGGCGGACGGCTGTGGCCCGCTCCCACCCCGTACGGGGTCGCAGCGGGCCACAGGACCAAACGATTCAGCAGGTGCCGGTCAGCAGGGGCGCCTCAGTGCCCGATACCCGCGAAACCGTCGACGTCGCGCGGGTCGCGCGGGCCGGGGCCCATGTAGCGGGCGGAGGGGCGGACGAGCCGGCCGGTGCGCTTCTGCTCCAGGATGTGGGCCGACCAGCCGGCCGTCCTGGCGCAGGTGAACATCGACGTGAACATGTGCGCGGGAACCTCGGCGAAGTCCAGGACGATCGCCGCCCAGAACTCCACGTTGGTGGCGAGCACCCGGTCGGGGCGCCGCGCGTGCAGCTCGGCGAGAGCCGCCTTCTCCAGCGCCTCCGCGACCTCGAAGCGGGGGGCACCCAGCTCCTTGGCCGTACGCCGCAGCACGCGCGCACGCGGGTCCTCGGCGCGGTACACGCGGTGGCCGAAGCCCATCAGGCGCTCGCCCTTGTCCAGCGCCCGCTTGACGTAGGCGTCCGCGTCGCCGGTGCGCTCGATCTCCTCGATCATGCCGAGGACGCGCGAGGGGGCACCGCCGTGCAGCGGGCCCGACATGGCGCCGACGGCGCCGGACAGGGCCGCGGCCACGTCGGCACCCGTGGAGGCGATGACGCGGGCGGTGAACGTGGAGGCGTTCATGCCGTGTTCCGCGGCGGACGTCCAGTACGCGTCGACGGCGGCCACGTGCTTGGGGTCGGGCTCGCCGCGCCAGCGGATCATGAAGCGCTCGACGATGGTCTGCGCCTTGTCGATCTCCTTCTGCGGCACCATGGCCAGGCCCTGGCCGCGCGCCGACTGGGCGACGTAGGAGAGCGCCATGACGGCGGCGCGCGCGAGGTCGTCACGGGCCTCGTCGACGTCGATGTCCAGCAGCGGTTTCAGTCCCCAGACGGGGGCGAGCATGGCGAGCGCCGACTGGACGTCGACACGGATGTCGCCGGAGTGCACCGGGATCGGGAACGGCTCGGCAGGCGGCAGGCCCGGATTGAACTTGCCGTCGACCAGCAGGCCCCAAACGTTTCCGAAGGAGACATGGCTGACGAGATCTTCGATGTCGACGCCTCGGTAACGGAGAGAGCCGCCTTCCTTGTCAGGTTCGGCGATCTCCGTCTCGAACGCGACTACTCCTTCGAGTCCGGGTACGAAGTCGGACATCAGGCGGCTCCTCGTGATGTGGTCGACAGGTGCTTGGTGCTCGGCCGGTCGACTGCTTGGACGGCCATTCCGGTAATGCCCCGCTCGGGCGATGGTCACCCCGTCCCATCAGAGACCCGAGGCCGGAGTCAGAAACGGTATCTCTTGATGTCAAGAGGCCACAGTGACCCGACCCGCAATTCTGTCGGTTCTGGCACATGACGGGAAGCGTGAGGTGCGGCACACTCCTCGGCCGGGCAGCCGGGATCGGCCCGGCCCGCCCGCATCTGTCCGGCCCCGGGACGTACGGGGCCCAGGGGATGCAAGATGTTCGGGTGCAGCATCATGTCGATCCCGCCGTCATGCGCGAGCAGTACCGCGCCCAGGGTCTCCCCGAGGCCGAGCTGGCCGCCGATCCTTACTCGCAGTTCACCCGCTGGTTCGCGGACACCGTGACCGCGGGCCTCGCCGAGCCGAACGCGATGATCGCCTCGACCGCCGACGCGGAGGGCCGTCCCAGCTCGCGGACCGTGCTCCTCAAGGGCTTCGACCCGCGCGGCTTCGTCTTCTACACCAACTACGGCTCCCGCAAGGGCCGCGATCTGGTCGAGAACCCGCAGATCTCGCTGCTCTTCCCCTGGCACGCGATCGCCCGCCAGGTCATCGTCTCCGGCACGGTCGAACGCGTCTCCACGGACGAGACCGCCAAGTACTTCCGCAGCCGCCCGCACGGCTCGCGGCTGGGCGCGTGGGCCAGTGCGCAGTCCACGGTGGTCGACTCGCGCGAGGAGTTCGAACGGCGCTACGCGGAGCTGGAGGCGCGGTATCCGGAGGGCAGCGATGTTCCCGTGCCGACGTACTGGGGAGGCATTCGGGTGCGCGCCCGGAGCGTGGAATTCTGGCAGGGGCGCGAAAACCGGCTGCACGACCGCCTGCGCTATGAGCGCGCCGACGCGGAGGGCGGCGAAACGGGCGCCTGGAACGTCGTACGGCTGGCGCCGTAGGGGGTCCCGCGACGGCACGGCGTGTCTTGCCCGCCGCCTGGGACGCGAACGACCCGCGGGCTGCTCCCCGGAGTTTCCTCCAGGCACCGGCCGGACAAGTCCGACGAGCCCGCGGGTCGGGTGACTGCGTGGAATTGGCCCGCCCCTCGACCCCGTGCACGGAGTCTGCGCGACGAGCGTGACGCGCGGGACTAGCCCGCAGTCACCTCACGTGTCCGACTGCACATCATGCTGCGAACCACCTCCCTTCATGTGTGACCGCAACATTAGGAATCCGCTCCGGGACGCACAACCGATTTATCGAAACGCCGTGTGGGCTGGGTCACACCGGGGTTGAATGTTTTGACGTGCAGCCATTCGATGCGAAGCCGCTCAGTGATGGCGACGAGCAGCTACTCGCCGCTCTGCTCGACGGTATGGAGGCGGGCCTGTGCGCCTTCGACCGCGAGGGTGTCATCACCCATTGGAATTCCGAAGCCGTACGGATCCTCGGCTGGTCGGCGGACGATGCGGTCGGCCGCCGCGGTTTTTCGGGCTGGGCGGCCCGTAGCGCCGACGCGCCCGACGTACAGACGAGACTGCTCGGCGCCATGGAGGCGCCCGGCCGTCAGGTGCACGAGTTCGCGCTCCTGACCAAGGACGGCCACCGGGTGCTCGTCCGTACCCAGTCCGCGGCCGTGCAGGGGCAGGACGGCCGGCCCGCCGGGGTCTACTGCGCCTTCTCCGAGGTGCACGCCCAGATCGACCTGGAGCGCTCGATCGCGCTCAGCGAGGCGCTGTTCGACGACGCCTCGTGGGGGCGTCGTGCTGATAGACGCGGACCTGCGGCCCGCCGTGGTGAACGCGCACGCGGCCCGGCTGCTGCGCACCGGCAGGGACACCCTGCTGGGCCGGCCGCTGGGCGATCTGCTGGAGCAGGGCCTGGAGGAGCTGGAGACGGCGCTGCAGCACGTGCTCGCGGAAGGCAGCCCGCCGGTCCCGTCCGAGCTGTGGCTGAGCCTGCGCGGCGACGAGAGCGCCAAGCGGCAGTGCTGGCGCAGCGGGTTCGTCCGCCTCGGCTCGCCGCTCGGCGAGGAGCCGGTGCCGCTCGGCGTCGGCTGGCTGTTCCTGGACGTGACCGAGGCCAAACTCGCGGAGCAAGAAGGATCGTTGCTGCGCTTCCGCCACAACCAGCTGCACCGGGCGGGGCGCTCGGCCGCCGAGTGCGAGGATCCCGTGGAGGCCGCGACCACGTATCTGGACTTCGCGCTGGCGGGGTTCGCCGATCACGCGCTCGTCGACCTCGTGGGGGAAGACGGCCGGCTGGTGCGCGCCGCCTCGACCCCGGAGGGGTCCTCGGGGCCGTGCCTGCCCGTCGCGGTCGGCACGATCCCGGTGGCGTACGGGGCGGCGCACCCCGTGCTGCAGGCCGTGGAGCGGATCGGCACCGTGCGAGCCAGCTTCGGCGCGCTCGCCGCGGCCGAGCCCGCCTCGCGGGCCAGGATCGACGAGTGGGCGGCGGCCCGCCGTTGGCCCGAGGGGACCGTCCACGGCCTCTCCACGGTCCTGCGGAGCCGCGGACACACTCTGGGCGCGGTCACGTTCCTGCGGGGCGCGGGGCGCCGTCTCTTCGACCGGTCGGACGCGGCGTACGCGGAGGACGTGGCGGTGCGGGTGGCCGCGGCGCTGGACCTGGCGCAGCAGCTGGGTTGAGGCGGCGCCCGTCTGGCGCCCCTTTGATGGCGGGCCCTCGGTGGTGCCCTGTAGTGGCACCCTTTGCGGCCCCGTGCGGGGGCACCCCTTTGCGGCGGCCCACGGGCTCAGTGGCGGAAGAAGATCCGCGAGCCGTACTCCTCGAAGATGCGGCCGTTCCAGTCGTGCCCGCCGTCCACGTTTCCCGAGCGCAGCAGCGGCGGCGTGATGCCGCGGGCGGCGAGCTCCGCGACCGCGGTGGCGACGACGGCCTGCATGAGGGCGCTGGTCACCACGGTCGAGGCGGGAGCGAAGGGGGCCGGGACGTCGTCGCGGACGAGTTCCGCGTCACCGACGGCGATCTTCGAGTCGAGCACGATGTCGCAGTGGTCCTTGAGGAAGGTGCCGGAGACGTGCCGGGACTTCGTCTCCTTGGTGTAGGCCACGGAGGTGACGCCGATGACGGTGAGGCCGAGGGCGCGGGCGTTCTGCGCCATCTCGACCGGCAGGGCGTTGCGCCCGGACAGCGAGATGACGACGAGGACGTCGCCGGGCTTGGCCGGGCTGGTGTCGAGCACGGCGCCCGCGAGGCCGTCGACCCGCTCCAGGGCGCTGCCCAGGGTCGCGGGCATGACGTCGATGCCGACGGTGCCGGGCACGGCGAGCAGGTTGACGACGGCGAGACCGCCGGCGCGGTAGACGACGTCCTGGGCGGCGAGCGAGGAGTGCCCGGCGCCGAAGGCGAAGATCCGGTTGCCCGCGGCGACGGCGTCGGCGATGGCCCGGCCCGCGGCCGTGATACCCGCGGACTCCTCGTCCCGTACCCTCCGGAGGAGGGCGATGGCCGCATCGAAGTATTCGTCGGCCAGATCGCCGCGGGGCTCACTCATGCGGATCACCGTGCGGCCAGGCTGCCGTCGCTGTCAAGAATCCCGCGCCGGGGCCGGTTGTCGGTGGGATGCGTCAGAATTGGTGCAGGGCCACGCACGAGCTATTGAGGGGCGCGCATGTCCGGACTCATCGACACGACGGAGATGTATCTCCGCACCATCCTGGAGCTGGAAGAGGAGGGTGTGGTCCCCATGCGCGCCCGAATCGCCGAGCGCCTCGATCAGAGCGGTCCGACGGTCAGCCAGACCGTGGCGCGCATGGAACGTGACGGCCTCGTGCATGTCGCGGGCGACCGGCACCTGGAACTGACCGACGAGGGCCGGCGGACGGCGACGCGCGTGATGCGCAAGCACCGGATCGCCGAATGCCTCCTCGTCGACGTGATCGGCCTGGAGTGGGAGCAGGTGCACGCCGAGGCCTGCCGCTGGGAGCACGTCATGAGCGAGGCGGTGGAGCGCAAGGTGCTGGAGCTGCTGCGGCACCCGACCGAGTCGCCGTACGGGAACCCGATCCCGGGCCTCGAGGAGTTGGGCGAGAAGGCCGAGGCCGACCCCTTCCTGGAGGAGGGCATGGTCAGCCTGGCGGAGTTGTCGCCGGGCCCGGCCGGAGCCAGCGTCGTCGTGAAGCGGATCGGCGAGCCGATCCAGACCGACGCCCAGCTGATGTACACGCTGCGGCGAGCCGGTGTGCAGCCGGGCGCGGTGGTGAGCGTGACGTCCTCCGCGGGCGGCGTGCTGGTGGGCAGCGGCGGCGAGGCCGCCGAGCTGCGGGCCGAGGTCGCCTCGCACGTGTTCGTGGCCAAGCGGTAGGACCTGCGGGGTTGTCCCGGCGGGAAAGGGCGGGGGCCCCGGTGCCTGACGGCGCCGGGGCCCTCCTCCCCTCGTCCCTCCCCTGGTGGTGCTCCCCTCGAAGGACCCGGGACCCCGAGCTTCCCGAGTACTCCGCGCGACCGCTTCCCCTTCACGTCGCGCCCCGCAGGAGATCTCCCCTCGGCTGCGGCGGCCAATCCTTGAGCGCTGTCACTCGAAAGAGCGGTCTTGTGAACTCCACCCGTCTTATCGAATGAAAGTTCGATAGCGTGAGCGCCTGAACGACCCGACCAGTTCGTCAGGGGGTGCGGCACATGATCCGGCGTATCGACGTGACCGGAGCGGGCTCCGTCCGGCTCGCGGCCTGGGATTATGCCGCGGACGCCAAGGAGGACGGCTCCGTCCGCCCCGGCGTCCTGCTGCTCCCACGGGCTCATGGGCCGGGCCTCGCACTGGGCCGGCACCGCCCACCGGCTCGCCCCCCGCTACCGCGCCATCGCCCTGGACCAGCGCGGCCACGGACGCAGCGACAAACCCGAGGGTCCGTACAGCCGCGACGCGTACCTCGCCGACGCCGAGGCGGCCGTGGAGCAGCTCGGTCTCGCCCCCGTCACCCTCGTCGGGCACTCCATGGGCGGCCTCACCGCCTGGCAACTCGCCGCCCGCCGCCCGGACCTCGTGCGCGCCGTCGTCGTCTGCGACATGCGCGCCGCGGCGCTGGGGGAGGAGAGCCAGCATGACTGGGAGGCGTGGTTCGAATCCTGGCCGCTGCCCTTCGCCAGCCTCGCCGACGTGCGCAGGTGGTTCGGCGAGGACGACCCCTGGGTCGACCCGCCACGCCCCGCCCGGGGCGACTTCTACACCGAGATCATGGAGGAACGCGGTGACGGCTGGCGGCCCGTCTTCGCGCGCCGCCACATGCTCCGCTCCCGGGCGCCTTGGATCCTGGACGCCCACTGGGAGGAGCTCACGCAGGTCCGCTGCCCGACCCTCGTCGTCCGCGGTCTGGAGGGTGAACTGGGGCGTGCCGAAGCCCAGGAGATGGTCCGCGTGCTGCCCCGCGGCAGCTACGCCGAGATCCCGGACGCCGGCCATCTCGTCCACTGGGAACAGCCCGCCGCCTGGTACGAGACGGTCGAACGATTCCTCGCGGAGTCCGCGGACTCCGCGATACCCCGGCAGCGGACGGAAACGGCCTGACGCCCGCGGCCGGCGGGCCGCGTGGTGCGATCCGTTCCGGTCCGGAGGGTGCACTCCGGCCCAGGCGCCCGGTCGGCGGCCACGAGCGGCGCACTAGGCTGCCCCGTCGGGGCGAATCGGCGTTACGGACGTGTACACAGGAGACGGGGGTGGCTGTTGATGCAGCCATTGGAGCCGGAAGACCCGCAAAGTCTGGGGGCGTACCGCCTGTTGGGACGGCTCGGTGCAGGCGGCATGGGGCGGGTCTACCTCGCGCGGTCGCCGGGCGGCCGGACCGTCGCCGTCAAGGTGGTCCGTCCCGAACTGGCCGAGGACGCGCAGTTCCGGGCGCGGTTCCGGCACGAAGTCGAGATCGCACGGGCGGTCTCCGGCGCCTACACGGCGCCCGTCGTCGACGCCGACACCGAGGGCCGGTTGCCGTGGCTCGCGACCGCGTACGTCCTGGGCCCGCCGCTCGACGAGGTGATCGGGCAGCACGGTCCGCTGCCCGAGGCGTCCGTGCGCGCGCTGGGTGCCGGCCTGGCGGAGGCGCTCGTGGTGATCCACGACGCGGGACTCGTGCACCGCGACCTGAAGCCGTCCAACGTGCTGCTGGCCGCGGACGGGCCGCGGGTGATCGACTTCGGGATCGCACGGGCCGTCGACGGCGATCGGATGACCAGCACCGGAGTGGTCGTCGGCTCGCCCGGTTTCATCCCGCCCGAGCAGGCGGTCGGCGAGCCGGCCGGCCCACCGGGCGACGTCTTCTCGCTGGGCGTGGTGCTGGCGTACGCGGCCACCGGGCAGCAGCCGTTCGGGATCGGGACGGCGGCGTCGCTGCTCTACCAGGTGGTGCACGGCACCCCCAACCTGACCGAAATGCCCACTTCCCTGCGTCCCTTGGTGCTGGCCTGCCTGCAGAAGGACCCGGCGCGGCGGCCGACACCGCGGCAGATCAGCGCGGAACTGGCCCCCGCCGGCGCCGCGTCCGCGCTGCACAACTGGCTCCCGGGGCCGGTCTCCTCGACCATCGCCCAGCACGCCTCGCGGATCCTCGACCTGGAAACCCCGGCGCACGGCACGGGCACAGCCACGCCGCCGCCGGCCCGGACACCGGCCGAAGAAGCTCCGCAGCGCACCCCGACCACCCTCGACGGGACCGTGTCGGCGCCGGCCGCCGGTACCTCCGGCGCATCCCGCTCCCGCCGCGGGTTCCTCGCCCTCGGCGCGGGCGTCGCGGTCGCGGCGGCGGGCGGTGGAGCCGTGTGGGCGTTCGGCGGCAAGGGCGGCAAGGGCGGCAAGGACCCGGTGACCGACCCGACCGGAGCCGTGACGAACAACAAGGGCCCGACGCCGGAAGCGGCGTTCACCACGCCGGCGAACGGGTTGAGCCCGAAGGCGCTGTGGCGCAAGCAGGCGAAGCCGCTGAGTCTGAACTACGGCGTACCGGCCATGACGTTCGGCGATCTGATGGTCGTCTGCGGCAATCCGCTGATCGCCCACGACATCGTCACCGGCGAGCAGAAGTGGTCCACGCCGGATGTCACGGGCCTCTCGTCGTACCTGGTGAGCGGCCACGGTCTGCTGTTCTTCACGAGCCCGCAGGCCAACGGTGACTTCGTCGGCATCAACCCGCTCAACGGCAAGGAGGCATGGCGCAGCCGCCTGGGCGGGCAGCTCGCCGATCCCCGCCCGATCGCCGCCGACGACAAGCACGTGTACCTCATCGCCACCATCCAGGATCCCGCCGCGACCGACGCCGCCAAGATCCGGACGGTGGTGGCCGCCGTCGACATCGGCACCCGCCAGATGCTGTGGCACCAGGAACGCGACCAGGGCGCCGGTGAATGGGACGTCGCGGCGACGACCGACGGCAGATATCTCGTCTACGCCGACAACAACCACAACATCACCGTGCGCGAGGTGGCGCACGGCAATCAGGTGTGGACGAAGAAGGTGGGCGCCGACTCCGCGTATCGCCCGGTCCTGCACGCCGACAAGGTCGTCATCGGTGGCAAGTCCCTGCGCGGCTATGACCTGAAGACCGGCGCCGAGCGCTGGTCGGTGCCCGCCGGGCACAAGAACGGCTTCAGCTCCCCGCTCTCCGTCGCCGAGGGCGTGGTGTACGGCGCCGTGGTGCTGAAGGGCGTCTGGGCGGTCGACGCGAACAGCGGGAGCGTGCTCTGGCAGCGCGAACTCTCCGACCCGTACGGGCCGTTGCAGTTCGTCCGGGCCGGGGACTCCGTCTATGGGGTGTCCTACTTCCAGGAGGGCGGCATCTTCGCCTTCGACGCCAAGAACGGCGCGCCGCGCTGGATCTACCGGAACAGTGCCAACGACGGGCTCACCGAGGACAAGGGCGGCAGCGGCGTATGGACCCTCACCGCCGCGGGGAAGCGCCTGCTGGTGGTCCATGGGGACCTGCTCTACGCGCTTCCCGCCGTCTGAGGAGGCAGGGGCGCGTCGCGGGGGCGGGCCCCGAGCCGTCACATGAGCCCCGGCCCTCCCTCGGCCCCCGCATGGCATCATGCAATTCAGCTGGCAAATAAGCGATGGCAAAGGGGAATCGGTGGGAACGCCCGCGAGTGTTGCCAAGGTGGACAATCCGTACCGGTCCGCGCTTCAGGCGCTGAAGACCCGTCTGAAGACGGAGACCGAAGAACTCAAGAAGCAGCTTGAAACGGCGTCGAAGGACATGGCAGGCAAAAAGGTCTGGGTCGGGAAGGCCGCCGACAGCTGGCAGCAGGATCTCGACGGACGCCGCGCCAGGATCAAGACGCTGGTGGACAAGTTGATTCCGGCCGTCGACGCGGAGATCGCGAAAGCGCCGGAAAAGGTCTCGCCGGGCGAGGCGAAGATGTGGCGCATGGATATGCAGGGCTACTGATCCGGTCCCAGGTCCGGGACGCGCTCTGCGCCATTCGGTTCCAGAACCTGCCGGACTGACACAGGGGCCGCGGGCGGCCGGTGGTCGTCCGCGGCCGGTCACTTCGGCTGGATCTTCAGGGCACCGAGAAAAGCGCGCAGATCGGCCGGGGCGTCCTTGGCGACGACGGTGTGGTGGTTGAGCACGGGCGCCAAGGTGATGTGGGCGGTGGCGTCCTGCCAGAGGCACTGGGTGAAGGCAGTCCGCTGCGTGGCCATGTCGACGCACTGGATGTCGCCGCCCACGTCGCCTGCCGGGTACTTCTTGACCTGGCTGGATTCGACCTTCGCATCCAGCATCGCGGAAAGCGCGTCATCCGATTCGCCCAACTCGAAGACGACAGGCGGATCCAGCTCGACGGTGACCAGCAGCGCCTTCCCGCCGGCCGCGCGATAGGTCAGGTCGACGGAGCCCTTCGTGATGTCGGTGTTGACCGACGACAGCCGTGTCCACTCGGTGTCGTCCGGCTGCGCCAGGGTGTACGCCCCGAAGGACTCCGGCAGGACGGCCGTGTGCTTCACCGGTTTGTCGTCCTCGCCGTTCGCGGCGACCGCCCATCCGATGCCGCCGCCCGCGAGGACCACGAGGGCGATCGTGCCGCCGATGATCCGGCGCCGGCGGCGTCCTTCCCGGGCTTCGGGATCCGGGCGGCTGATGGGCGTCAGCGTGATCCGGTCGTCGTCCGGGGTGCTGTGCGACACGGGACACTCCTGGGAGCAGGTAGGGGTAAGGCATGCGCATGTCGAGCGGCTCGGATGCCGACCCTAACGGGGCACGAGTCCCTCGGTGCTCCCACCGTCTCGGCTGCTTCTGTCCCGTGCCCGGTCGCCGCCGTCACGCCGGATGTTCCCGCCGCTCGCCGTACTCGCCGTGGTGCGCGCGGAATTGCGGAGGCTCTGTGGGAACCAGGATGTCGTCAGTGACGTGTGGTGTGATAGGACTTTCGTAGACTCACACACCCGCGTGCGGTGTGCTGTCGTCGGCTCAGCCGCACGATGCGCGCGCCACGCGTTCTACCTTACGGGGAGCACTCCATGGCTATGAGCGGCGCCGATCTTGAGATGTTGCGCAAGCTGTCCACGCGCTTCGGCAAGGACCACGTAACCCTCGACGGCTTGATCAAGTCCTTGAACTCCGCGTCCAAGGAGAGCCACGGCTACTGGTCCGGCCCGCTGGCCGACAACTTCCGCCGCGACTGGGAAGCCCTCCAGCCGAGCATCACGAAGATCATCAACCTGCTGGACGACGCGAAGCGTGCGACGGACACCCACCACGGCAACATCAGCCGCGCGACCACCGGTCACTGACCCACCGGTCATCGACCCAGCGGTCATCGACCTGTCGTCGTAGACCGTCCGAAGCGGCCCGGCCCCTGCCCAGCGATGCTGGACCAGGGGCCGGGCCGCTTTCGTGTGCGGCGGCCGCGGCCGCGGCCGTTCAGACCTCGATCGCGGCCTGCACGGGCAGGATCTCCCCACCGCGCACCAGGACGCCGCAGCCGGTGGGGCCGCCCCCGAGGCCGCGCGGGAGGCGGACGTTGAACAGGTCGCCGGCGTCCCCTTCCGGGGCCAGCAGCAGACCGTGCCGCGACCGACGGGCTTCGGCGGCGAAGCCGCGGTACTGCGACGTCATGGTGTCCGCCGCCCCGGCCGCGACAACCGCGTGATCGCCGTCGACACCGGTGCGGATCACCTCGGCCAGCGCGTCGTCGAGCGGCCCGTCGTGCAGCAGTTCGGCATCGTCGACGACGACGGCGTAACGGCCGCCGTTCGCCCTGGACAACAGCTCCTGCAGGTCACTTTCGGTGGAGTCCGCGCCGAGCATGCCCAGCACGCCGGCCTCACCCTCCATGGCCCGCAACGGCGAGCGCTTCGGCGTGATGAGAACGACCGGCAGTCCACCGCGCAGCAGCGACCTGGCCATCGTCATCAACGTGGTGGACCGTCCGGACTTGGGCGGCCCCGCGACGACGAATCCCGGCCCCGATTCGCCGAGGTCCACTCCGAGCGGGGCGAGCTCGTCGCCACCGACACCGATCAGCGCCCACAGATCCGACGGCGGGGCGAACTCCGGTTCCAGAGCGCGTGCCTCGCTCGCGGTGATCTGCGAAGGCAGCGCATCCACGCGCATGGCACGCAGGCTCTTCACCGGACGGGGGTACCGGGCCCGCGAGTCGTCGGCGATCCGGCGGAGCGCCTCGACCTGCGCCTTGCCAGAGGGATCGGTGGCGAGCAGCGCGATCTGGCTCTCCTGCACGCCTCCGTCGGTCGCTCCCAGCGCGCGGCCGGCCGCCATGTCCTTCGGGATGTCACGAGGGGACATCCCGGCGGAGGAGTAGTCGTCGACGGTGGTGAGCCGCAGGATCAGCCGGTCCCCGAAGGAGGACGTCACCGTTCCCATGAAGCCGCTGCGGTCGGCGGACATCGCCACCCGGAGCCCCACGGCGGGCCCTTCCCGGAAGAGCCGCACCATGGCGTCGATGAGCTTGCCGTAGTCGTAGTTCTCGAACGTCGAGGTGTAGCCCTCCCAGCCGTCCAGGAGCAGGACCATCCACGGCAGCTTGTCCTCAGGGGCCGCCGACGCGCGCTGTTCGGCCGTGCTGGAAACGCCCAGCCGCGCGAGGAGTTGCTGCCGCCGGGTCACTTCCCCCTGGAGCCTCGCGAGCAGCCGGACCAGGCGCTCGGGCTCGTCCCGGGTGACCACACCGCCGCAGTGCGGCAGGCCGGTGAGCGGCAGCAGGACGTTCGCACCGCAGTCGACGCCGTACAGGTGCACGTCGGCGGGCGAGACGGTCTTGGCCAACGCGCCCGCCAGCGAGCGCAGCGCGGTGGACCGGCCGGAGCGCGGTCCGCCGATGATCAGGAGGTTCTCTCCGTCGACCAGATCGAGCGCGAGCGGTGAACGCGCCTGCCGCGCCGGTACGTCGGTGACGCCGAACACGATGGGCGGCACGTCCCCGTGGGTGGGCGCCGCGGGCTGCGGCGCGTCGTCCAGCGTGATGTGTTCGGGCAGCGGCGGCAGCCAGGGGCTGCGGGGTGCGGGGAACCGCATGCGCTCCGCGCCCGACGCGATCGCGTCGACGAGCACCGCCAGGTCGGTCACGAGGGTGCCGTCGTCCCCGTCGTCCGCGGCGCGGGCCAACGGGCGCGCCACCGCGGACCAGGACAGCGGAACGGCGCTCGCCCGGGGCCCCGACGATGTGCTGGGCCGACGCCCGCCGATCCGCGCGGACTGCAGGGCGACCAACGCCTGGGCACCGGACCGCACATAGGCGCGCCCCGGGGTGGACTTGTTGATGGCGCCGGCGTCAGGGGCGTCGATGACGTCGGAGGACTCGTCGGGGCCGGTGACGCGCAGGGCGATCCGCAGGTTGGTGTTGGCCCGGATGTCGGCACTGACCACACCGGCGGGGCGCTGGGTGGCGAGGATCAGGTGCACGCCCAGCGAGCGGCCACGACGGGCGATGTCGACGAGCCCCGCGACGAAGTCCGGGAGTTCGGCGACCAGCGAGGCGAACTCGTCGATGATCAGGACGAGCCTGGGCATCGGCTCCAGTTCGGGCCGCACACGGCGGGTGTCGCCGTAGTCCTCGATGTCCTTCGTCTCGGCCTCGAAGAGAATCTCCTCACGGCGCTTGAGCTCCGCGGCCAGCGATGCCAGCGCCCGTTCGGTGAGGTGTGCGTCGAGGTCGCTGACCATGCCGACGGTATGCGGAAGCCGGGAGCAGTCGAGGAAGGCGCTGCCCCCCTTGTAGTCGATGAGGACGAAGTTCAGCGCGTCCGGGCGGTTGTGGACGGCGAGCGACGTGATGATCGTCTGCAGGAGTTCGGACTTTCCGGCCCCGGTGGTGCCGGCGATCAGGGCATGCGGTCCGTCGCGGCGGATGTCCAGATGGAACGGGCCGTCGGCGCCGATCCCGATGGGCGCCGTGGTCGTCGATCCGCCGTGCATCCAGATGCGCTCGATGTCGGCCCCGGTCGGATCGGGCATCTGGAGGAGGTTCAACAGCCGGGCGGCGGTGGGGAGGGCGCTGTCGGCGTCGTCACGGCTGACATCGCGCACCGGAGCGAGCGAACGGGCCACCAGCCCGCACCAGGCGTGCGAGACCTGGTCCGCCAGGACGTCGCCGACGGCCTCCAGGCCCGCTCCCCGCAGGTGCAGGCGGCCGGTCGCGTCGTGCGGCCAGCAGATGGCGGCGCGGCACTCCTCGGGCAGCAGCCGTTCGTCCTCGTCGAGGCACAGGGCGAACATGCCGTGCAGCGGCCCCTCCTGGAGGAGCTGGGGCACTCCGGGCGTGCGGCGCAGCAGCCGCGCGCCGTCGAGCAGGATGAGGACGTACGGGTCGGGCCGCAGCGGTGTGCCGCCCCCGCTCAGGGAGCTGGTGTTGACGGACTTGCGCCGGTTCAGTTCGTTGAGCAGCTCGGTGATGCGGCGGGAGACCGTGTCGGGCTCCGAGCCGACGAGCGCGACGCAGTCCTGTCCCTGCTGGGGCGCGGTGTGGGGCAGCCAGTGCGCCCAGTCCCACACGGCGCCCGCGTCGGGCACCGAGGAGAGGACGACGACCGACAGGTCACGCGGGCTGTGCAGGACAGCGGCCTGGGTGACGAGCCAGCGCGCCGTGGCCAGCGCGCGAGGCCGAACCCCCGCCAGGCCCACCACGCCGAGCTTCGTGAACGGCAGCGGGACGGGCACGTCGTGCACGGTGGGCGGTTCCGGCGGGTCCGCGTCGTGGGACGCGCCGGAAGCGGCCAGTTCGATGTCGGCGGGGAGGTCGGCGACCCCGATCCGCAGCATCAACGCGTCGGGATCCGTGATGCGGCGCTCCCAGAGCCGGCGCCGCGGCCCCGTGGCGAACAGCAGGATCGCCGCGGGGTCGGGGAAGGCGGTACGCCTGGCCTGCTCGTCCAGCTCGCTGAGCCGGACGAGGTTCTCGTCGTACTCCTCCTTCTCCTTCTTGTAGTCCTTCATCGAGGTCCGGTGCTTCTGCTTGCCGCGGCGGTTCTCGCTGAACCACTCGCCGATCATCATCACCGGACTCATCAGGCAGAACAGCAGCATGTAGACCTGTTTGGTCATGAAGTACATGCCCAGGCCGAAGACCGCCGGCAGGAACGAGGCGAGGAGCTGGAACCGGGCGCGCTCGCCCTTGGTGGGAGGCGTCGGGATGACGAGACGGGCGCGCGGGGGCAGCGAGGAGAGCCGGGGCGGCCGGTTGTACGCCAGACCGCCCTCTCCCATCGCGGAGAGGTGGGCGTCCGCTTCACCGGGTACGTCGAGCACGAACAGCGACGAACCCGCCTTGACCAGCGCGCCGGTCGGCCAGGCCCGCTCCCCGGTGACCGGGGCGTTGTCGATCAGAACGGGCACGCCCGGCTGCGGGGTCAGCTTGACGGCACCGCTCATGTCCACGCTGATCACCAGGGCGGCGGGCGGGAGTTGCGGATCATCGACGGAGACGGTGCAGGCCTCGGCCGACCCGACGGACGTGACACCGAGCGACAGCCGGGCGACGCGGCCCGCGCCGGGTCCACCGGTTATCCGGAGCTCGAACCGTCCGGCCGGCTCTCCCGCGCGCAGGTACGGGCCGATGCTGTCGTCCACCGAGACCCGCATCCCGTCGCGGAGCAGGTGGGCGACCGGCTCGTCCGGCGGACAGGGATGGCCGTCGGCCCACAGGGTGGGCGTCCGCGGCGGGACCTCCTTGGGCGGGAAGAGATTCGTGACGGACGAATGGCCCGGCGCGGGCGCCCCCGCCCCAGCCGCCGGCCGCCCGGCCAGGACCTGCGCCACATCGGAGCCGGTGGTGTTCTCGTCCACCGCGAGAATCACATCCTGCGGCTCATCCCCCTGGCGGATGACCGTCACAGTTACCCGCATGGGCCGTCTTCCTCCCCGTCGGTCCCGCGGGACCTTGCTCTGACTTGCCAGCCGAGGCTATCCCGGGCCTTGGGCCCGAGGAAGCCGGGGCGGTGGCGGCGGCGACCACGGGCGGCGCCCGCGCCGCCCGTCATCGGGCCCCGACAGCAGACTCCCGCCCGGGGCGGGAGTCGCTTCACGTGGTGGGGCGGCCGACTGCCTGGATCTCCTGGACGACGACGTCCTGTTGGGACGGCGAGTAGCCGTCCGGCAAGGCTGTCCCCTGGCCGGGCTGGGGAGTGGCCGTCGGAGTCCAGGTGACGGTCCAGGTGATCTGGGCCTTGAGGCTGTACGGGCCGGTGCCGGCGGTGGCCTTCCGGTACGTGATGTTGCACCCGGCACCGGAGGAGTCGACCTGGTAGGCGGCGCCCACTTTGGTGAAGGGGTAGTCACACGACTGGGGCGAGGCGTAAGGCGTCCCGGCGTCGACATGCAGGGCCGACGGCACGGCGACCACGGTGGCGGCGATGTTCAGGGCCGGTAGTTGCGCCGTGACCCACACCGGCTCCACCGGATCGTCGAACTTCACGTACGTGGCGAGGTTGACCTTCTGGCTCGACGCGGCTGGGCGCAGCGTCACGTCGTGGGAGGGCAGTTTGGTCGCCCCGTAGGCGACGTCGGAGAGCATCTTCGGGGTGATCGTGGCGCCGGGGGGCGGGGGTGTGGCGGGGCCGACCCACAGAAACGACTGGTTGAAGTTGCAGTCTCCGACCTGATCGGAGGCGAGATACTTGTTCTGGACAAGGCCCCACCATTTCCCATCGTCACCACGATGGTATTTGACCGCGTTCTTCTCCGACATCTCGAAGTTGTAGTAGTTGGTAACGGTGCCGGAGCCCTTCTTGGCCGCCGCGTCGTATTCCTCCTTGAAGTGCGCCTCGAGTTCGTCGGGACTGTAGAACGGCTCGTACCAGCAGGGAGGCGCGACCCAGTCGACGTTGGAGGAAACGAGCGGTTTGCTTCTGCCGCCGACCTTGCTTCCGGTGACCGCGACCCGGGACTCAAGCGTCGTGCCGGTGCTCTTGGGGGTGGTCGACGGCGTGGGGTTCTTCGAGTTGCCGGCCATGGCGGGCGGGTTGGCCAGGCCGAACACGGTCAGGAGCAGCCCCGAGACAACAGCGGCCCGCCGTACTGTGCGCCTCATCCGATCTGGCACTTCTTCGCCCCCAGCGCCCACGTGTAGCGGAGGACCTGCCAGTCACCCGACGCGTTCTTCGACATGGTCATCGTCCACTGCCTGAAGTCCTGAAGGGACGGAGTGGTGGTGTTCACCTTGCCGGTCTTGGCGACCTTGTCGAATCCCTTCCGCTGGTCCTCGCAGTAGGCGACGCTCGCGACACCCGTGCCCAGGATCTTCACGTTCGACTGGTAGTAGTGGTAAGTCCCGGTGATGACGTTCCCGCTCCGGGCCTGCTCGATGATCGTGTCGGCGAATTGCGCGCCCTGCAGGCCGGTGAAGTAGCGCTTGAAGTTCGGCGTCTCCTTCACGATGATTTTCGACTCCGCCTCCAGGATCGCGGTGATCGCGTATCCGGTGTCGCGGAGTACCGCCTTCTTCGTGGCGTCGGCGTCTTCGAAGCCGTCAATCTGGATCTTGATGTCCGGCGGTAGAACGAACTTCGGCGCACCCGCTTCCGTAGCCGTCGCGCTCGGGGTGGCCGCCGGCGTTGTCGGGGCGGTGGTGGGGACACCGGGGATCTTGTCCGATGCCTTGTCTTCGCCTCCGCAGGCGGTCAGGGCCAGGGCTGTGGCCAAGGTCAGTGCGGCGGCTATGGGCAGGGTACTGCGGGTCACGATGAGATCCCCCGTGAGATGTGTGGACAAGAGCGTTGGTTCCGACGCTACCGGTGATGCTGAAGTGTTCACAGGGACCCCTGCCGGACTGTGACCGGGCCCGCACTTCAGAGTCACAATCGCCGACTCCTCTCCGGGGTGGCGAAGTTATCCACAGGCAGACCTTTGGGTAGAACCGGGCAAGTCATCATGAATGCATGACGAAAAGTTCCAGCCCGACCCGTGATGCACATGCCCTCACCCACCTGCGCCAGGACGGCGTCGCGACCGCACGGCAGCTGCGGGCCCTCGGCGTGAACAGCGGTTCCCTCGCCCGTCGTTGCCGCCCCGGCGGTCCGTGGCAGCGCCTGCTCCCGCGCACCTACCTGTTCCACAACGGGCCCCCGACCGCCCGCCAACGGACCAGGGCGGCGCTCCTGTACGCGGGGGAGGGCGCGATGCTCACCGGGCCTGAGGCGTTACGGCTCTTCGGTCTGCGCTACGTCCCGCCGCTGCGGGGCACGCATGTGCTCGTCCCCGGCCACCGGTACGCGGGCAGCCGGGACTTCGTCACCGTACTGCGCGCCCGCCACGTGCCCCGGCCCCGCAACGTCGCCGGTTTCCCCACCGCGCCACTGCCGCGGGCGCTGGTGGACACCACCCGGCTGGGAGCCGACCTCCAGCAGGTCCGGGCGGCCTGCGCCGAGGCCGTGCAGCGCGGCCGCTGCTCCGTCGAAGCCCTCACCGAGGAGATCCTCGGCACCTCGGCCCGCGGCATCGCCCCGATCCGCGCCGTCATACAGGAGCTGCTCGCCGGGGTCCGCTCCGTCTCCGAGGCCCAGGCCCGCGACGTGCTGCGCACCGGCGGGCTGCCGGAACCCCTCTGGAACGCCACGCTGTTGCTGACGGACGGCACCTTCCTCGCCACGCCGGACGGCTACTGGCCGGACACCGGCGTCGTCCTGGAGATCGACTCCCGTGAGTACCACCTCAGCCCCGCCGACTGGCACCGCACCATGAACCGCCGCAACCACCTGGCGGCCCACGGCCTGCATCCGCTGGCCTTCACCCCGGGCCAGTTGCGGCACGCGCCGCGAACGGTCGTCCGACACGTCTCCCAGGCGAAGGCCACCTACGCGGGCTGCTCGCCCCCGCATATCCGGGCGGTGCCGATCCGCCGGCCGCCCGTTACGGCCGGCACTGGGCGGCTCCGCGCTGGGAGAGGATCTTGACGGTCTGCCAGATGCCTTGCTTGTTCTTCTCGAGGAGAGTGTTGTAGACGACGTAGGAATTCTTCGTGACGGGTGTCACGTCGACCTTTCCGGTCTTCCGGTCCTTGTTGAAGGCTTTGCTCTCGTCGCCGCAGTACACGAGTGACGCGCTGCCGTCCGTCCGGAGGGTGACCTTGCGGTGGAAGTACCGCACGGTCCCGGTGATGCTGAGCTTGTGGTCCAGGAAGCTCTGGATCCACTGGCTGGTCGCGGCCGCGGCTTCGCCCTCGTAGTAGAAGCCGACGGCCGGTGCGTTGGGCTTGCCGGCCACGATCGCCGCGTCCACTCCGGTGATGGCCTGGGCGTTGTCGGCCAGGATCGCGTCCTTCCTGGCATCGCCAGTGCGGGAGCCTTCGAAGAACTCCTTGACGTCGCCCGGAAGCGTGGTCACGGGTCGCTGGACGCTGCCGGTCGGCGACGCGCTCGCCGTGACGGAGGCCGGTGCGGAGGCCGATGCCATTGACGTGGCGGGGCCGGGGGCGGTCGTGCCCTTGTCGGAGGCGCTCGTGTCGCTTCCGCCGCAGGCGGTCAGGGTCAGGGTCAGGGTCAGAAACAGGGCCAGAGTTGTGGCCGAAGCGAGTGAGGGGGTGGGGGGCTTGCGAGTCACGAGGGAAAACCTGTCGTCGGTCGTGTCGAGGGGGATGTCGTGCGACTCCCGGTTCCGGTCGCGCGGGTCAGCGGCCGATGGCCTGGATCTCCTGGACGGTGACCGGAGTCGTCCGGTCGAACGTTCCGCTGGGAAGGTCGCCTCCCGTGCCACCGCTTCCGCGCCATTGGACCTGCCAGGTCACGGTCGCCTTGAGCGGATAGGAGCCGCCGGTCGAAGAGCGGCGGTAGGTGACGCCACACGGCGGGGTGACGTCGTTGTCCCCGGTCTTGTACGGGGTGCCGATGCTGCCGTCCTGGTTGAGCCCGCAGGTGCCGGACGCGGGGTAGAGGTCGGCGTCGTTGGTGCCGGCGTCCAGATGGAGACCGATGGGGGTGGCCGTCGTGGTCGCCCACAGGCCGAGGGCCGGCAGACGGGCGGTGACGGACACCGGCTTGAAGTCCGCTCGGTCCAGCCACACCCAAGTGTTGAGATTGACCGTCTGCGATCCGGCGGCCGGCGAGAGGGCCACATCCGTATCGGGGACACGGATCCTGTCGTAGGCGGCCTTGGCCAGGATCTCGGACGTGACGGCGACGCCCTTGGTGGAGGCCGTGCCCTTCAGCACCCAGTCGGAGTGTTCCAGGAAACACTTCAGCGAGGCGGGGTCGCCCTTGCGGTTGGGGTTGACGACTCCGTTCCACCACGTGCCCTTGTCCGAGTTGGGGATCTCGAAGTCGGTGTGCGGATTGCCGTTGACGTAGTACTCCCGCTCCGCCTGCTCCCACGCGTCACCGGTCGACGACAGCGCCCAGATCCCCTCCCGCTCCACCTTGAGCTGTGCCGGGGTGTACTGCGGTTCGAGCCAGCAGGCCGGGGGCGTCCACCCGGTGGGGGCGGTGAGCGCGGACCCCGGGGGCGGGTTCGCGGGCTCGAAGCTGATGTTGCTGACGCCGGCGTGGAGTTCATGGTCGTTGATGCCGCCCGTGGTGGGCGGGGGCTGCTCGTCCGCGGCGGCCGGACTCGTCAGGGCGGCCGAGAGGCTCAGCGCCAGCGCGAGTGCCAGCGACGCGCCGGCGGTTGCCAGAGCCGGCCGCCGACGGCTTCTGCCCATGCCCACGCCCATGCCCATTCCCGTGCCGATGCCTATGCCTTGCACTGGGCGGCCCCCTCGACGACCGTGATCTTGGACGTCTGCCAGACGCCCCTGGACGTGCTGTCCTTGACCAGGAGCAGGTTGTACAGAACGAAGCTCTTGTCCGTGGCCGGGGTGCGCACGACTTCTCCGGTCTTCACCTTCTTGCTGAAGACCTTGCTCTGGTCCCGGCAGAACGTCAGAGTCGCGGAGCCCGCCTTGAAGACGTCGGCCTTCGCCTCGTAGTAACGGTCGTCCCCGGTGGGTGCCCAGCCGCCCGAGATGTTCGCCTTGATCTGGTTATGGGCGTACGTGAGACCGTCGTTGCGGGAGTAGAACGTGTACGCCGGGTCCTTGAGATCGCTCTTGGCGCTCGCGCGCTTGATCGCGCGCATGTACTGCTCACCGTCGTTGAGAACGGCGTCACGCGCCGCGTCGCCGGTCTTCGGCCAGGTGAAGACCATCTTGAGGTCGCTGGGCAGATCCGTGGCCGGGCGCTTCACCGAGTCGCTGGGTGCGGTGCTCGGGGTGGCCGGGGCGGTCGTCGTCGGGGCCGCGGTGGGGACACCGGAGATCTTGTCCGAGGGCGTGGCGTCGCCGCCGCAGGCACTCAGGGACAGAACGGTGGCCATGGTGAGGGCGGCGGCGATGGGCAGCGTGCTGCGGGTCACGATGGAGATCCCCCGTGTGGTGCGGACGAAGAGCGGACGAAAGGTGGGCAGACATCGGCACGGACAGAACCGGACAGGGCGTGGCGTGGACAAGGCAATGCGCTTCGACGCTACTCGTGATGTCCGAGAGGGTGTAGGGGCCACTGCTGTTCTGTGACACGGTCCGCACTTCGAGGTCACATCGGTACGTTGGACACCGCGGCCGGACGATGATCGCGGACGGTTTCGTGAGGCTCCTGTCACGTGACGCGCCTTGAGGGTGTTTATGTGGCGCTGATAGCGTGCGGTGACTTGACACCGGCCTGCGGGCTGTCGCCATCCGGAGTGCGACGACCTCTCCCCATGCTGCCGGGAGTCCAAGCACGCCAGCTCGACGGGGGCATTGACGTGAAGATCAGGGAACGTTCCGCTGCGGGTAGCAGTGGGGGTAGGCCGACTGTGCCCGGGCCCGTGATGGGCGGGCCGGCCGGGTGAGCGGCTGCCGGTCGCGCCGCGGGAGCGGAAGCCGGCGCTGGCCGCGCTGGCCGTGCTGCTCATCCTCATCGGGGCGCTGGGTGCGACGGTGCTGGTCATGCGCGCAGGGAACCGCATTTCGGCGATCGAGATCACGGAGCGCGTGGCCGCCGGAGAGAAGATTCCGGATTCGGCGATCCGCGAGGTGATGGTCGCCGACGGTTCGGGTATCAACTACGTCGCCTGGGCCGACAGGAGTTTGCTGGGCCGGTACCGGGCCGCCACCGACATCGTCGACGGGAGCGTTCTCGTCGGGCACATGCTCAGCAGCGAGGACGTGCAGATCAAGGAGGGCAAAGCCGTCATCGGGCTCTCCCTCAAGGGTGGGCAGTTCCCCGACGGTCTGAAGATCGGCGACACCGTGGCGGTCTACCGGGTGGGCAACGACGCGACCAAGTCGTCCACCGGCAATTCCGGCAACTCGGGTAATTCCGGCGGCGGTGCGAACACGCTGCTCGCCAACAACGCCAAGATCAAGGCCGTACCGGGCGGCAACGGCGACGCGCTCGGCAGCAGCGGCAACGCGTACTCGATCGTCGTGGACCAGAGTGTCGCCGGCCCGCTGACGCTGGCGGCGTCCGCCGGCGAGGTCTCGTTGGTGCTCGTACCCGCCAGTAAGGGCTGAGGCCCGCCATGGCACTTATCGCGATCGCCGCGGACAAGGGATCGCCCGGCGTGACGACGACGGCCGTGGCCCTCGCCGCGGTCTGGCCGCGCCGCGCGCTGCTCGTGGAGGCGGACCCGTCCGGCGGGGACATCGTCTACCGCAGCCAGGCCGCGCACGGCGGCGTGCTCGACCCGAACACCGGCATGCTGTCGCTGGCCGCGACGGCGCGCCGCGGGCTGGCCGCGGAACAGCTGTGGGACCACGCGCAGCCCTTGGCAGGTGGCCTCGACGTCGTCGTCGGGCTCGGCGGGTCCGAGCAGGCGGCCGGTCTCGTGGGTCTGTGGCCGACGCTGGGCCGGGCGTTCGCGACGCTCGCCGAGTCGCCGAACGGCGCGGCCGACGTGCTCGCCGACTGCGGCCGGATCGGCGCCGACTCGCCCTCGCTGGAACTGTTCTCGCACGCCGCGCTCGTCCTGCTGGTGTCCCGCACCGAGCCCGAGCAGCTGGCCAGGGTGCGGGACCGTGCCGCCGCGCTCTCCGCCAAGCTGCACGGCTCGCAGCGCGGTGCGGCCGCGCTCGGGTTCCCGCCGATCGGCGTGCTGCTGGTCGCGGAACCGGGACAGAGCGCCCGGATCGTCAGCCAGGTCAACGACATGCTCGTCGCCTCGCAGATCGCCGCCCGCGTCGTCGGCACGCTCGCGCACGACCCGGCGGGCGCCGAGCAGCTGGCGGGCCGCCGCCGCGGCCGTCTCGACAAGTCGCTCCTGATCCGTTCGGCCCGGCAGATCACCGCCGACGTGCCGCACCGGTACGGGGTCCTTCGATGAGCGCGATGGACCACCAGCTCGTCAAGCGGTTCCGGCAGGACGCGGGCGACCGCATATCCGAGCAGCGCCGTCTCGATCAGGTGTCGGGCGTGCCCGCGATGTCCCCCGAGGACGAGCGGCAGTTCGCCCGTGCCGTGATCGCCCAGATCCTGGAGGACTACGCGCGCGCCGAGATCAACCTCGGCCGCACACCGCCCAACGCGGAGGCGGAGGAGGCCTACGCGGCAGCCGTGCACGCCGCGCTGTTCGGCGTCGGACGGCTGCAGCCGCTGCTCGACGACCCCGAGGTCGAGAACATCGACATCAACGGCTGCGACCAGGTGTTCGTCGGGTACTCGGACGGTCGTGAACTGCGCGCCGACCCCGTGGCCGAGTCCGACGAGGAACTCATCGAGCTCATCCAGGTGCTCGGCGCGTACTCCGGCCTGTCATCGCGCCCGTTCGACTCGGCGAACCCGCAGCTCGACCTGCGGCTGCCGGACGGCTCACGTCTGTCCGCGGTCATGGACGTCACACGCCGCCCCGCGCTCTCCATCCGTCGCGCCCGGCTCGGCAAGGTCTTCCTCTCCGACCTGGTCGGCAACAACACGCTCACCCCGGAACTGCACTCGTTCCTGAGCGCCGCCGTGCTCGCCCGCAAGAACATCATGATCGCGGGTGCCACCAACGCCGGGAAGACGACGCTGCTGCGCGCGCTCGCCAACGTCATCGGCCCGACCGAGCGCCTGATCACGGTCGAGCGGGCGCTGGAACTCGGACTCGACCAGTTCCCCGAACTCCATCCGAACGTCGTGGCGTTCGAGGAGCGGCTGCCCAACTCCGAGGGCCAGGGCATGATCTCGATGGCCGAACTGGTCCGGCGGTCGCTGCGTATGAACCCGTCGCGCGTCATCGTCGGTGAGGTGCTCGGTGACGAGATCGTCACCATGCTCAACGCGATGTCGCAGGGCAACGACGGCTCGCTCTCCACGATCCACGCCAACAGCTCCGCCGAGGTCTTCAACCGCATCTCGACGTACGCCCTCCAGGCGAAGGAGCGGCTGCCCGTCGAGGCGTCCCAGATGCTCGTCGCGGGTGCCATCGACTTCGTCGTCTTCGTGCAGCGGCGCAACGACTTCGAACGCGGCGGCACCCTGCGCCGTGTCGTCACGTCCATCCGGGAGGTCAACGGCATCGACGGCCGTGTCCTGTCCAGCGAGGTCTTCGCGGAGGGACAGGACGGGCGGGCCTACCCGCACGCGCCGCTGTCCTGCCTCGACGAACTCCTCGCCAACGGCTACCAGCCCTCGGGGGTGTGGCGATGATGACCGGTGTGTTCTCCCTGCCCGTGCTGTACGGACTGCTGGCCGGCACGGCCGTCGGCGGCGGCATCGCGCTGTTCGTCATCGCGGTGCGCGGCTGGGCGCCCAAGCCGGGCGCCACGAAGGAGAGCGGCAAGCGCGCCGCCGAGCTGGCCCGCTTCCTGTCCACCCGCGGCTCGCTGGCCATCGGCGGCGGACTCGTCGTCCTGGCGCTGACCCGCTGGATGGTGATGGGCGCCGCCACCGGGGTCCTCGTCTTCACCTGGGACCGCCTCTTCGGCGGCGCCGCGGAGGAGCGCGCCGCCATGAAGCGCGTCGAGGCGCTCGCCGCCTGGACCGAGTCGCTCCGTGACACCATCGCCGGCGCGGTCGGCCTGGAGCAGGCCATCCCCGCCTCGGCGCGGGCCGCGGCACCGGCGCTGCGCGCCCACCTGGAGGCGCTCGTCGACCGCCTGCGGTCGCGCACGCCCCTGCCGGAGGCGCTGCAGCACCTCGCCGACGAGATCGACGACGCGTCCGCCGACATCATCATCGCGGCCCTCATCCTCAACTCCCGGCTCCGCGGCCCCGGCCTGCGCGAGGTCCTCGGCGCCCTCGCCAAGTCGGCCCGCGAGGAGGTCGACATGCGGCAGCGCGTCATGGCGCAGCGCGCGAGCACCCGGCGCAGTGTGCAGATCGTCATCGTCGTGTCGGTGACCTTCGTCCTGGGGCTGGCGATCTTCAACCGGAGCTTCGTCGAGCCGTACGGGACGGCCGTCGGCCAGCTGGTGCTGGGCGTCGTGTGCGCGCTGTTCGCCGCCGGGTTCTGGTGGCTGCGCAACCTGTCGAAGATCGAGACGCCGGATCGGTTCCTGACGCACGCACCCGAGCGGCACGAGATGGGAGTCCGGTGAACAGCATCTTCCTGACCGTGACCGTCGGTGCCATCGCCGGTCTGGGGATCTTCGCCCTCGTCCGGGCGCTGATCCCGAACCGCCGTGGCGCCGTCGCGACCGTCGCGCAGATCGACGCGCTGCGCGCGGCGGGGCCGTCGAGCGGTCCCGCGCCCCGCGCCAACGACGTCAAGGGGCGGATCGGCCAGCGCGTCTCCGCCTTCTACCTGCAGCAGGGCTGGGAACAGCGCTCGCTGCGGGCGGACCTCGCCGTGCTCGACCGCAGCTGGGACAACTTCCTCGCCACGAAGGTGATGCTGTCCGCGGTCGGCGTGTTCTTCGGACCGTTCCTGTTCGCCATCGCCTGGCAGTTGGGCGTCGGCAGCAACCCGGTCATCCCGCTCTGGATGGCGCTGCTCTTCGGCGGGCTCTTCTTCTTCCTGCCGGACGTGGAAGTACGGCGCGACGCCGTGGACAAGCGCCGCGACCTGCGGCGCGTCATCGGTGCCTACCTCGACCTGGTCTCCATGAACCTCGCCGGCGGCCGCGGCCTGCCGGAGGCGCTCATGGCCGCCGCCGAGATCGGCGACGGCTGGGCGCTGCTGCGCATCCGTAACGCCCTCGCGGACGCGCGGATCACCGGTACGAGCCAGTGGGTCGCCCTGGGGCGGCTCGGCGACGAGCTGGGGGTCGAGGAGCTGAAGGACCTGTCGGTGACGCTGGGACTGGTCGCCGACGACGGTGCGAAGGTGCGCGAATCGCTCGCTTCGCGCGCGGAGACGATGCGGCACCGGGAGCTTGCCGAGATCGAGGGCGGGGCAGGTGAGAAGTCGCAATCCATGCTCGTGGCCCAGCTCTTGCTCTGTGCGGGCTTCCTGGTGTTCCTGATCTTCCCGGCCGCGATGCGCGTCTTCAAGGTCTGATGGCCGCGAAACGTCTGTTTACCCAAAACATCCGAATCATCTGTTGTACAGAGTCTGATCCACGTAGTCACCGAGTCGAGAGGACTTGAACCATGAACCGTTTGCCCATCAGTCACCCCGCGATCGACTTCCTCGTCACGTTCATCCAGGGACGCGTGCAGCGTGCCCGTGCGGAGGAGACCTCGCGCGGCGCCTCGGCCGTCGAGTGGGTCATCATCTCGGCGGTGGTGGTGACCATCGTCGGCGTCGTCGCCGCACTGATCAACAACGCTCTCAGGGGCAAGGCCGAGAAGGTCGGGAGCTGCATCTCGGGCACCACCGACACGGGTACCTGCACCACCAAGTGACACGACAACGGGGAACAGGTCGATGAGCACCCGACCAGGGTCATTCGTACGCCGCCGGCTGGACGCCGCCCGCGGCGACAGCGGTGTGGGCAGCAGCCCCGCCGGGGACAGCGGCATGACCGCGATCGAGTTCGTCTTCCTGACCCCGGTGCTCTTCTTCATGATCTTCGCGACCGTGCAGTTCGGGCTCTTCTACTTCGCCGACCACGTCGCCCAGGCCGCCGCCCAGGCGGGCGCCCGCAAGGCGCGGGCCGAGGCGGACGCCAACCCCGGCGGCTGGGAGGCGAAGGCCAGGGACACGGCGTCGAGCTATATCCAGCAGCTCGGGCCGAATCTGCTGGAAGGCCCGACGGTGACGTCCTCGGGGCCCGTCGACAACACCGTGGGAATCCGGGTGACCGCCAAGGTGCCGACGGTCTTCCCGGGGATGACGTTCACGGTGAACGAGCAGTCACAAGGTCCGATCGAACGCTTCGTACCGGACATCGAACGCTTCGTACCGGACATCGGGGGCTGAGGCCGGGTATGCGCAGTTGGCTGCAAGACAGGGTGGGCCGGGTGAGCAGGGACCTTCGGGCCGCCCGCCCCGGCGACCAGGGGATCTCCACCATCGAGGTGGTGATCCTCGCCCCGGTCATGATCCTTTTCATCCTCGTCCTGGTCGCCTTCGGACAGCTGGTCGACGGCCGGGGGGCGGTCGACGGCGCCGCGCGTGACGCCGCTCGGGCCGGTTCGCTGCAGCGCGACGGCGGGACGGCGATGAGCGAGGCCCAGGCGGCGGCCGACGTGGACCTCAAGGGCACCTGCCTCGGTCACCCCACGGTCACGAAGACCAGCAGGGGCTTCGAAGCCGGTGACGCCTTCGCCGTCGAGGTGAGCTGCAAGGTCCGCGGTTTCGGGGTCCTGGGGCTCGACATCACCAACACGGTCACCTCCAAGAGCGCCTCGCCGCTCGACCGGTACCGGAGGGCGGCACCGTGATGTGGCTGCGGGAACGGCGGAACCGGTGGACCGCGGCGCGCGACGACCGCGGCTCCGGCACCGCGGCGGTGCTCATGTTCGCCCTGGTGTTCATGACGCTCGCCGCCTTCGTCGTGGACGGCGGCCTGTCGATCCACAAGCGCGAGCGCGCCGCGGACATCGCCGAGCAGGCGGCCCGCTACGCGGCCCAGGACATCGACGTGGAGGCGCTGCGGGACGCGCCCGCCGGGACCGCGCCGCGCATCAACACCGCGAACTGCGACGCCCGGGTCAAGGATTTCGCCCGGCAGTCCGGGCTCAGCATCCCGGACGCGCAGGCTTCCGGGTGCGACATGGCCAAGACGAACGACCAGCATGTAGAGGTGAGGATCCAGCTCACCTACAGTCCCACCCTGACCGGGTTCTTCTACAGCAAGGACTTCACGGTCCACGGAACGGCGGCGGCCGAGATCGCCACCGGCTGACGCACCCTGACACGTCGCACGTCGCACGTCGCACCCCGCAAGTCCCCGTCCCCCGCACCACCGAAGGCAGAAGGCAGAGGAACGAGCCCATGGCACGCACGACCGCCAGCCGGCGACCGGCCCAACCGGCGCAACCGGGCCGGCCGCAGCCGCCCCGGCGCCGCCGTACGTTCGGGGACGTCGTCCGGGCGTTCACGGCGTTCCTCGCGCTCGCCGTCCTGGTGGTGGGTGTGCCGCTCGCGCTGCTTCGCGTCGTCGGCTCGCCGCTCCCGGACCACTTCTCGATGGAGGTGCTGCGGGAGCCGATCACGACGGACACGTTCATCAACGTGCTGGCGGTCGTGGTCTGGCTGGCGTGGGCGCAGTTCGCGGCGTGCGTGATCGTGGAGGCGAAGGCCGCGATCTCCGGGATCGGGATGCCGTCGCGGGTGCCCGCGTCCGGGCCGAGCCAGTTGCTGGCGCGCCAGTTGATCGCCGCGCTGCTGCTGATCGGTGCGAGCGCCGCCAGCCTCACGCCGGGGCTCGCGCAGCTCGGCAACCTGAACGACCAGCCGCACCGCGGCGGTCCGGCCGTGACCGCACAGCAGACGCCGGGGCAGGTGCAGCAGCACCAGGAGAACGCGGCGGGCGCGCAGCAGGCCGACGGGCCCGCCTCCACGAAGGTGACGCCGGGCGCGGCGGCCGCCGCGGAGGCCGGCAAGGCGGCCACGAAGTTCTACCGGATCCAGCCTCCCGAGGGGCGGCACCACGACTCCCTGTGGGAGATAGCCGAACGCCACCTCGGCGACGGCCGCCGCTACAACGAGATCTACCAGCTCAACAAGGACCGGGCACAGCCCGACGGTTCGAAGCTCTCCAAGGCGAGTCTGATCCGGCCCGGCTGGATCATGGAGATGCCGGCGGACGCACGCGGCGGCGACCTCGTGCAGATGCCCGTCGCGGCGCCGAAGACCGCGCCCGACGTGAAGCACTACGCGGAGCGCGGGGGCGTCAAGGACACGACGGCCGAGGGCGCGCACGCGGAGTACGCCGATCCCGCTCCGGCCCCCGCGCAACTGCCGGTTCAGGGGCCCGCCCACGGTGAGCAGGTCCCGGCCGCGCCGGCCGTCGCGGCGCCGTCGCAGTCCCACGGTTTCGGCCTGCCCGAGGCGCTCATCGCCGCCCCGCTGCTGGCAGCCGGTCTGCTCGCAGCGCTGGGCAGGCGCCGCCGTACCGCGTTGTGGCAGTCGGTCACCGCGGGCGCGGTGCGCACGCCCCGGACCCCCACCGGTGCCGAGGCGGACGCCGCCGACGCGCTGCGCATCGGCGCGGACCCCGACACCGTCGCGTTCCTCGACCGCGCGCTGCGCGCCCTGTCCGCGCGGCTCGCCGCGGACGGCGGCAAGCTGCCGACGGTCTACGCGGCGTGGCTCACCGCCGAGTCGCTCCACCTCCAGCTGGCCTGGCCGGAGGGCCAGCCGCCCGCGCCGTGGCAGCTCGGCCAGGACCAGACGTTCTGGCGGCTGGACCGGGCGGATCTGTCGGCCGACGCGGACGTCTCCGCCAGCGCTCCGTACCCGGGCCTGGCGGCCCTCGGCACCCTCGACGGCGCCCGGCTGATGCTCAACCTCGAAGCGGTGCCCGGCATCGTGTCGCTGACCGGCGCCCGCGCCGACCGCGAGGCCGTGCTCGCCGCCGCCGCCGCCGAACTCGCCACCAACGGCTGGTCGGACCGGATGACGGTGACGCTCGTGGGCTTCGCCGAGGACCTCACCGCCCTCGCGCCGGCCAGGATCCGGCACCTCGCGGACGTCCCCGAGGTCATCGAGACGATGGCGGCCGAGACCGCGCAGCGCTCCGGCGCCCTGCGCACGGCGGGTCAGGACAACGTCCTGACCGGCCGGACCGGCAGCGCCCAGCACACCCAGCGCTCCCCGCACCTGGTCCTGATCGCCACCGAGCCCACCGAGGAGGAGGCCGACCGGCTCGCCGAACTCGCCGCCGACTCCGGCCGGCTGGGCATCGGCTACCTCGTCGCGTCGTCCCGCGCGGACCTGCCGGGCGCCGCGTGGGCGCTCGAGGTCACCCCCGCGGGCCGGCTCCTCGCCCCGCTCCTCGGCCTGGACCTGGAGGCACAGCTGCTCCCGGCCGCCCCAGTACGCGGCGGTCCTCGGGCTGTTCGCGGCGGCCGACCCGGACGGCGAACCGTCCGCCTCCGTGCCGCCGTTCATGGTCGACCTCACCGACCAGGGCCGGCCCGGGGTGTACGCCCGGCTCCTCGGCCCGTTCGAACTCATCGGCCTGGAGACCCCCGAGGCCGGGCGCAGCCTGCTCCTGCACGAGGCGCTGGCGCTGCTCCTGCTGCACCGCGAGGGTGTCCACCCGCGCGTCCTGGCGTCCGCGCTCTGGCCGCGCGGTGTCACCGACGACGTGCGCGACGCGCTCATCGACCGGCTGCGCGAGTGGCTGGGCACCGACACCGACGGCTCGTCCCGGATGTCGTTCGACGCCACCGGCCGCCTCGTGCTGTCCAGCACGGTCGTCTCCGACTGGGACGTCCTGCAGACTCTCCACCACGCCGCCATGGAAGGCCCCGGCGCCGACGACCCGCAGACCCGCCGTCGCCTGCTGGCCGACGCCCTCGCGCTGGCCCGCGGCTCCCTCCTGGAGGACCGCGCCCCCGGACGCTACGGCTGGCTCGCCCACGAGATCGTCGACGCCCAGCACCCGGTCCTCGTCGCTGAGGTCGCCCTCGCCCTGGCGGGCCTGCACCTGGACGCGGGCAAGCCGAAGGCCGCGGTCGCCGCCGTACAGACCGCCCTGGCGGTCACCGGCTCCGACGAGCGCCTCTGGCTCGCCCTCCTGCACGCAACACACGCCACCGGCGACCCCGCCCGCCTCGAAGCCGCCGCCGAATCCCTGCTGGCCCGCAACCACGCCCTGAACGGTGCGGCCCGCGGGCTGCCCCCGCGCGTCGAAGCGCTGCTGGACGAGCTCCTCCCGGCCTGGCGCGGCAGCATCGCCAATTGACCGCCTCGCGGCCGCCTTGCCGAGCCGGGTCCCGCCCCGTCAGCCCTTCGCCACCGCCGCCAGGATCTCCGGGAGGCGGTTGAGCAGCCGGGGGGCCGTGAAGCGGAGGGAGGCGGCGGCCAGGGCCACGGCGTAGAGGGCGCCCAGCGGGAGCAGCACCCAGAGGTACGCGTGGTGGTCGGAGACGTGCAGGTAGATCGTCAGACCGACCATCGGCAGGCAGCAGGCCGCGCCGGTGAGGCCGCCGCCGAAGAGGCTGATGGCGGCGAGGCCGCCCTGGCCGGGCGCCGAGCTGCCGAACGGGTTGTCCTGGGGGAGGGCGTACGGGAAGCGGACGCTGGCGAAGGCGCCGGCGGCGATGAGGGCGCCCAGGAGGGCGAAGGACAGGCCCAGGGTTTCGGGGACGGCGGCCGGACGGCCGAGGAGCAGGGCCGCGCCTACGGTGACGATCGTGACGTACGGGACGGCCACGGTCGACAGGGCGAGCGCGCGGGCGCGCAGTTCGGCGTGGGCGTCGGCGCGGGTGGAGATGGTGGAGGCGACGGTCCAGAACGCTGAGCCGTCGACGCCGAACTGGTTGTACATCTGCATGCCGAGGAGCCCGGCGGCCCAGCACGCCGAGTAGATGCTGCCGTGCTGGACGGCGGCCACGATCGGCAGCAGCAGCCCGACGGCCAGCGCCGTCGCCCAGGCCGCCTTGGAACGCGGGTCGCGCCAGGCGTAGCGGAACTGCCGTTCCATCACGGTGCCGGTGCGGCCGCCGGGCAGCAGCGCGGCCAGCCGGCCGCCGCCCGTTCCGGCCTCCTTCTCCGCGGCCTGGAGGGTGGAGGCGTCGGGAGTGACCATGAGCCGGTACAGGCTGTGGTGCCACCAGCGGAGCACCAGGGCCAGCACGGCCGCGACGTAGAGGAGTTCGGCGGCGGCGAGCCCGTAGGAGCCCTCGGCCGCCGCACGGACCGCGTCGATCGCGGGGGCGGGTGGCAGCCAGCGGAGCACGGAGGCCAGGGACTTGACGCGCTCCAGGCCGTCGGACGAGGCGAGCGAGCTGGCGCCGAGGTTGACGAGCTGTGCGCCGACCGCCACGAACAGGCCGCTGAGCAGCGCGAGGTCACGGCCCTTGCGGCTGGTGAGCAGACGCGTGTTGGCGGCGGCGACGGCGCGCGACAGCGCCACGCACAGCAGGAGCACGAGGACGACGGCGACGACCGCGAGCGCGATGGAGATCGCGTTGCCCGCCAGTGCGGACACCGCGCCCGCCGTGACGACGACGGTGAAGACCGGTCCCACGCCCAGCAGCGATGAGATCAGCAGGGCGGTGATCAGCGGCCGCGGGCGCAGCGGCAGCATGGCGAGGCGGGTGGGGTCGAGGGTGTCGTCGCCGCCGAAGAGGAACAGCGGCATGACGGCCCAGCCGATGATCAGGACGACGGCGAGCCCGACGGCGGCCGCCGGCCCGTATTCGCTGTCGCGCAGCGCGATCATCCCGACGCCCATCGCCAGCGCGTACAGCACCGCGAAGACGACGCCGACGATCCAGCCGATGGTGCGGCCGGTGGACTGTCGCAGCCCGTTACGGATGATGGCGAGTTTGAGGCGGATGAAGACCGGTGTGATGGATGGGGCGGCCCCGGCGAGGGGCGCGTTCATCGTGCGCCGCCCAGCCAGTCGAGGTCCTGGCCGCCGCGTTCGGTGGCGCCGACGAGCGACAGGAACGCGTCCTGGAGGGAGGCCGCCCCGCCTCGCACATCGGCGAGCGGACCCTGCGCGACGATGCGGCCGGCTGCCATCACCGCGACCCAGTCGCAGAGGCTCTCCACGAGCTCCATGACGTGCGAGGAGAAGACCACGGTGGCGCCGGAGCGGGTGTAGCGCTCCAGGACACCACGGATGACCTGCGCGGAGACGGGATCGACGCCCTCGAAGGGCTCGTCGAGGAAGAGTACTTCGGGGTTGTGGAGCAGGGCCGCGGCCAGTCCGATCTTCTTCCGCATACCCGTCGAGTAGTCGACGACCAGCTTGTTCTGCGCGGCGGAGAGGTCGAGGACGTCGAGCAGTTGCGCGGCGCGCTTGTCCACCTCGGCGCCGGGCAGCCCGCGCAACCGGCCGGTATAGGCGAGGAGTTCGCGGCCCGACAGGCGTTCGAAGAGCCGCAGCCCCTCGGGGAGCACGCCGATCCGGGACTTCACGGCGACGGGGTCGGCCCAGACATCATGGCCGGTGATCAGAACGGTGCCGTCGTCGGGGCGGAGCAGGCCGGTGACCATGGACAACGTGGTGGTCTTGCCTGCGCCGTTCGGGCCGACCAGGCCGATGAACCGTCCGGCCGGGAGTTCGAGGTCGATGCCGGCCACGGCCACCTGCTCGCCGAAGCTCTTCCACAGGCTGTGGACGCTGACGGCGTAGCCCTGATCCGGCGCGCCCTCGTCCGGTGCGTCCGGCTCGAATGTCTTCGGCACGTTGCGCCGTCCTTCCCCGTGGAGACCGCTGATCCACGGGGAAGCCTAGAGCAGGCCCTGACGGGCCCTAACGGGCCCGGCTCGCCGCCGCCTCGCGGCCACACGCGTACGCCAGGGGGCTCAGCAACTCCTCGACGTCCGGGAGCCAGCGGTTGAGCGGGGTGGGCCGGCGCGCCCACTGCACGGAGCCGCCGGTGCCGGTGCGGGTGGGCGGGGAGGCGATGAAATCGCCCTCGCCGCGGACCAGCAGGTCCAGGGAGGCGGGCGGCCAACCCAGCTTGCGCAGCAGGTCGGGGACCTTGACCGAGGCGCCGGGCAGCACCAGGAAGACCAGCCGCCGGTTGGGGGTGCAGAGCACCGGGCCCAGCGGCAGCTCCATGCGTTCCATGCGGGCGAGGGCGAGGCAGCCGGCCACCTCGGGGACGTCGATCGCGTCGAAGGTCCGTCCGGTCGGCAGCAGGATCGAGGCGCGCGGCTGCGTGGACCACATCCGGCGCACCGCGACGGCGCTGCCGCTGGCCTGGGTCGGCCAGTCGGGGCGGGTCGGGTGCGCGCCGGGCGCCGGGCAGGCGGGGGAGCCGCACGAGCAGCGCGTCCCGGCGCCTTCGTCCTCCAGCCAGGAGCCGGGCAGCACGTCCCAGTGCCGCTCCTCCGCGTATCGGACCGCTGTGTCGAGCAGTTGGTCGGTGAGCTGCTGCGGGGGGGCTCCGATGGTGTCTTCCACGCGCTGCACAACTACCTCCGTCACCAAGGGTTACGGGGTGGGGGCGAGGCTCATCGCGGGCGCACGGGTGTATGGCGGGGGGCGCGTGCGAGGGCGAGGGCCCGGATGCGGGTAGCCCCTGGTGGGCGCGGTGACGTACGCCCAGGAATAAAAGCCGTGAAAACGGCGAATCCACGTCACGTGCTCTGGGCATTGATCTTCTATCGAAGATCGCCGGAGTCACCCAGGGGGGCGGAACACCGGGCGCACGCCCGAGGTACCGCGACGAAGGAGGGGCACGACATGGCCGCACGACCACTGGTGGCGCGGCAGCCGAACGAACGGCTGCAGGCGCTCATCCAGGAAGCCGGCTGCTCCAACGCCGGACTGGCCCGCCGGGTCAACATGTGCGGGGCCGAACACGGCCTCGACCTGCGGTACGACAAGACGTCCGTCGCCCGCTGGCTGCGCGGTCAGCAGCCGCGGGGCCGGGCACCGGCCATCATCTCCGAGGCGCTGGGCCGCAAGCTGGGCCGGGCCGTCTCCATCGACGAGATCGGCATGGCCAACGGCAAGAACCTCGCCACCGGAATCGGGCTGCACTTCGCGCCCACCGTCGTCGGGGCGATCGAGCAGGTCTGCGAGCTGTGGCGCAGCGACGTCGGACGCCGGGACTTCCTCAGCGGGTCGACGGTGGCCGCCTCGGCCCTCGTCGAGCCCAGCCGGGACTGGCTGATCACCCGGCCCGACCCCGCCGTCGCGCGCTCGGGCGGCTCACGGGTCGGCAAGGCGGACGTGGAAGCGGTGCGGGCCATGACGAAGGCGCTGGTCGACCTGGACCACCGCTTCGGCAGCGGCCATGTGCGACCGGTCGTCGTGCACTACCTCAACAGCGTCGTGTCGGGCCTGCTGGCCGGCTCGTACCGGGAGGCGACCGGGCGTCAGCTCTTCTCGGTGGTCGCGCCGGTTGAACGAGCTCGCCGGGTACATGGCCGTCGACACCGGCCAGCCGGGGCTCGCGCAGCGCTACTACATCCAGGCGCTGCGGCTCGCGCAGGCCGCGGGCGACCGTGCCTACGGTGGATACGTGCTGGCCGCCGGGATGAGCCACCTCGCCGAGACGCTCGGCAATCCGCGCGAGATCGCCCAACTCGCGCGGGCCGCGCAGGAGGGCGCACGCGGGCAGGTCACCCCCACCGCGCAGGCGATGTTCTACGCCGCGGAGGCCCGCGGGCACGCGCTGCTCGGCGACGCCCGGACGTTCGCCTCCGTGGCCGGTCAGGCCGTCGACGCGCTGGAGCACTCCGACGCGGACGACGATCCCGACTGGATCGCCCACTTCGACCAGGCCTACCTGGCGGACGAGTTGGCGCACGGCCACCGCGACCTCGGCCAGGCGGCCCCGGCCGCCCGGCGCGCCGAGGAGTCCCTCGCGGGCCACCCCGTGACGAGGGTGCGCCGCCGCGCGATCGGCCTGCTCCTCCTCGCGGAGGCCCAGGTTCAGCAGCGCGAGGTCGAACAGGCCTGCCACACGGGCACCGAGGCGGTCGCCCTGTTGTCGGGGCTGCGCTCGCATCGCGGTGCCGAGTACCTCGACGGCTTCCGCCGCCGCCTCGAACCGTACGGGGCGGAGCCCTCGGTACGGGAGTTCGGCGCCTGTCTGCAGGAGCAGGAGGTCGCGGCGTAGCGCCCGGCGGACCTGGAACGTCGCACCCGAGGGCGCGCCGACCGCACGGCCCGGGCGTTCGCGATACCGGCGGAAGGACCGTCCGCCGGAATCGTTACCGGAACGACATCGCCGTGCGGGGCGGCCCAAGAGACGGCTGAAACCTCGCCATTCGACCCTTCCCCGTCGTCAACCCGGACATGTCCGGCCCTCACCCGATCGGGTGCGTGGTGGGTTCTCAGGCTGACCCGGTAGCGTGAGCCGTCGAGTCCGATGACGGGTCCGACGAGGGGTAGAGGCGGGAGTGCCGGCGATGCACAGCGGACACGGCGACGAGACGCCGGACGATCAGTACCGGCAGAACCCGGGAGCGCCCGAGCCCCACAGGGGTGTGGTGCAGCCGCCGCAGCACTACGACGACCGCGTGCGGCCCGCCGGCGGACAGCCGTGGAACCAGGCGCCCAGCGCCGCCCAGCCGCTGCCGCCCGAGGCCGGCGGCGGGGCGGACGCGACGATGATGTTCCCGCCGTACCCGCAGGCCACCCCGCCGGCCCCCGCGATGCCGCCCACGCCGCCCGCGGCCGCCGCCGCACCGGTGCCGGAGGCGGACGCCACCCAGTTCCTGCCCCCGTACCCGCGCTCGACCCCGCCGCCGGAGCCGTTCGCCCCGGAGCCCTTCGCCCCCGCGCCGTTCCAGCCCGAGCCGTACGCGCCGGAGCCCTACACGCCCGGGTCCTACACCCCCGGACAGTTCCCGCCCGAGCAGTTCGGGGCCGGGACCGGGCCCGGCGGGTACCCCGAGGAGAGCGAGGCGGAGGCCACCCGGCACCTGTCACTCTCGATCTTCGACGAGCCCTCGCACGACCAGCCGCAGGGAGCGCCCTCGTACGACCGGTCGTACGAGGAGCCGCAGTCCGCCCCCTCGGGCGACTACGACCACCTGTACCGGCAGGACGGCCCCCCGCAGCAGCCGAGGCCGGAGCCGGCCCGCCAGCCGCAGTACCGGGCCCAGGTCGCACCGCCGGCTCCGGCGCCCGCCCCTGGCCACGCCGACCCCTATGACGGTGCGAACGGCGGCGGTGGCGGATCGCGTCGCCGGCTCTCGCGCGGCGCGGTGATCGGCATCGTCGTCGGCGGCTGCGCCCTGGCCGGACTGGCCGCGGGCGCCGTGCTCAGCATGGGCGGCGGCGGCGACGGCAAGGACTCGGCCGCGACGACCAAGCCGCCGGCGTCGACCGGGGCGTCCTCGCAGCCGGGAGCCGCCGGTGACGACGCGGTGACGCAGCAGGCGAAGGCCCTGGACGCCCTGCTCAAGGACAGCGGCAGCAGCCGCTCCTCCGTGGTCAGCGCGGTGGAGTCGATCAAGTCCTGCAAGAACCTGCCCCAGGCGGCGAACGACTTGCGCGCGGCGGCCGGCCAGCGCGGCTCACTCGTCACCCGCCTCGCGGCCCTCCAGGTGGACAAGCTGCCGCAGCACGGAGACCTGACCGAGGCGCTGAACAAGGCGTGGGCAGCGTCCGCCGCCGCCGACAACGCGTACGCGTCCTGGGCGGACCAGGCGGTGAGCGACGGCAAGGTCTGCAAGGGCGGCCACGCGAAGGGCACCCCGCAGAAGTCGGTGGGTGACCACGAGAGCGGCGTCGCGACGACCCAGAAGAAGCGCGCCGTGCGCGTCTGGAACGGGATCGCGAAGCAGCACGGCCTGACCGAGCGCGAGTACTCGCAGCTCTGATCCAGACACGGCCTAGCGCCCGTCCTGGTTCACCGGGCGGGCGAGGGTCGCGGCCATGTCGACGAATCCGGGGCGGGCGGCGACCAGCTGCCCGTCGCGGACGACCTGGTAGACGACCTTCGCGTTCACCATCCTGGGGTGGCCCGGCACCGGGAGCATGTTGTCGTTGCTCCAGCCGAGGTCCGGGGTGAGGCCGCCGGTCGAGATGCTGGTCGTCTTGTCCAGCGCGCGCTTGAGCGTCATCGAGGTGACCGCCTCGTCACCCATCGCGCGGACGATCTCGGCGAAGACCGAGTAGGCGACCCAGGTGGTCTGGACGCCGGGGTCGGCGACGTCGATCCGGTTGTCGCCGAAGGCGTACTTCTTCACGACGGCCTTCATCTCGTCCCACTTGGGGTCCGAGGTCGGCGGGTACCAGCCGGTGGCGAACGCGTTCTCCAGCGGGCTGCTCGTGCCGCCCGTGCTGTTGATGAGCGACTGCTGGACGCTGCCGATCACGGAGGCGAGCCGCACTTTCGGCACGTCGTCGCCGAGTCGGCGGAACGAGTCCACGAACGTGTCCGTGCGGTCGCCGAGCACGGCCGACACGCACGAGCCGGTGGGGGCCCTGCCGATCGCCCGCTGGGCGACACCGGTGTACTCGGTGGAGTCGTCGGCCGTCGGCAGGTCGGTGGCCGCGGGCCGGCCGCCGGCCTTGAGGCCGGCGTCGAGGAACAGCGGGAACTGGTCTCCGACCATGGTGTCCGGCCGCACCAGGCTGACCTTGGAGCACGAGTCGGCCAGCTGCTTCCCGCTGCCCGTCAGCAGGGCCGGCAGGCCGCCGTTGACCGGGTAGGACATCGGGCTCTGGAACTCCTCCTGGGTGAGCCCGTAACCCCCGATGTACGGGATGCTCGCCGACTCCAGGGCGGAGGTGAAGTTGCCCGCGTGTTCGCTGTACGAGCCGATGACGGCGACCGCGCCCTCATCCTGCGCGCGCTGCGCGCACTTCGCGGCCTCGACCGTGTCGTTGTGATCGTTGCAGGTGATGACCTTGAGCTCGTGGCCGTTCAGCCCGCCCACGTCGTTGATGTGGGCCGCGAATGCCTGCGCCATGGCGGGCATTCCGGGCATGTTGGTTGATTTCGTTCCGTCCGGGGCCCAGGTCATGACGACCACGGGGCCCGGGGAGCCCCCCGCGCTCCCCGGCAGCGCACCGCAGCCGCTGATCAGCGCCGCGCAGGTCGTCGTTACAGCGAACAGGACAGCCATGCGCGAACGCCGCTCAGTCATGAACATGGACGCTTCCGTTCCGGGCCCAACGCCCGGGTGACCATAAGAGAACGCACCGTCACGTTCAGGTGAATTACCGGTGCGGATTCGAGGGAACGTACGATCGGTCACCGTGCAGACTCCGGAGAAGACTTCCCGTCGCGGTGCCCGCTCCTCCACGATGGGGGGCATGCCGCTCAATGACATGCCTTGGTGGCGCTGGCGCAGCAATGTGCGCTCGGCGCTGCACATGATCAGCGACCCGGTGTTCCAGCAGGAGTGCTGGCTCGCCGGGGTGCCCGGTTTCGGCGACGTCACCGACGCCGTCTACCGTCTCGTCGAGGACACCTGGCTCGACAACTGGTCCGCCGAGAAGTACGTCGGGACGATCTTCCGCGACTCGCAGGAGGCCGCGCTCGTCGACGTCGCGGTGCTGCGCGTGCTGAAGATCCTGCACCAGGTGGGCGCGGACGCGCCGGTCAGCACGTACCTGGAGCACCATGCCTGGCCGGAGGCGGTCCGTGCCGCCCGCGAGGCCCACGTCAAGCTGGCGACGGCCGACGGGGACGACGTGGACGCGCCGCCGCGCTCCCTCGACGTCCTGGCGATCTACACGCGTACCGCCTGACGGACAGCCGCGCCGTCCGGCCCGCCGGGTATGCGAGGCTGACCCGGTGAACGAGCCGCAATATGTGCTGACGCTGTCCTGTCCCGACAAGCCGGGCATCGTGCATGCCGTGTCGAGTTATCTCCTCATGACCGGCTGCAACATCGTGGACAGCCAGCAGTTCGGGGACCAGGACACCGGGCTGTTCTTCATGCGCGTGCACTTCACGGCGGATCCGCCGGTGGACCTCGACAAGCTGCGGGCGAGTTTCGCGGCGATCGGCGGCGCCTTCCAGATGGAGTGGCAGCTGCACGCGGCGGACCAGAAGATGCGGGTCGTCCTCATGGTCAGCAAGTTCGGGCACTGCCTGAACGACCTGCTGTTCCGCACCCGGATCGGCGCGCTGCCCGTCGAGATCGCGGCCGTGGTCTCCAACCACACGGACTTCGAGGAGCTCGCCGGCTCCTACGGCATCCCGTTCCACCACATCCCGGTGACCGCCGACACCAAGGACCAGGCCGAGGCGCGGCTGCTGGAGCTGGTCGAGGCGGAGCGCGTCGACCTGGTGGTGCTCGCCCGCTACATGCAGGTCATCTCCGACGACCTGTGCAAGCGGCTGCCCGGCCGGATCATCAACATCCACCACTCGTTCCTGCCGAGCTTCAAGGGCGCCAAGCCCTACCACCAGGCGCACGCGCGCGGGGTGAAGCTGATCGGTGCGACCGCGCACTACGTGACGGCGGCCCTCGACGAGGGGCCGATCATCGAGCAGGAGGTCGAGCGGGTGGGGCACGAGGTCACCCCCGAGCAGCTCGTGGCGATCGGCCGTGACGTCGAGTGCCAGGCGCTGGCGCGCGCGGTGAAGTGGCACAGCGAGCACCGGGTCCTGATCAACGGGCACCGCACGGTCGTCTTCGCCTGACGCGCGGTGCCCCGGACTTCCCCGGGTCCCGTCCGGTCAGGCGCCGGCGCCCAGCTCCTTGTAGTGGGCCTGGCAGACGTCGAAGTCCGGCAGCCGGCCGCCCTCCCGCATCTCCGCGAGGCTCGGCGCGGCCGCGTCACGGGCGGACAGCTGGGGCGCGCCGGTCGGCCAGTCGATGCCGAGCTCCGGGTCGAGCGGATGCACCCCGTGCTCCTTGTCGGGACGGAAGACGTCCGAGACGAGGTACGAGAGGGTCGCGTCGTCGCTGAGGGCGCAGAAGCCGTGGCCCATGCCCTCCGCGATGTAGAGGGCCCGGCGGTCCACGTCGTCCAGGCGGACGCCCTCCCACCGGCCGAAGGTCGGCGAGCCGACGCGCAGGTCGACCACGACGTCGAGGACCGCGCCGCGTACGCACGTCACGTACTTGGACTGGCCCATCGGCACGTCGGCGAAGTGGATGCCGCGCACGACGTCCTTCGACGACACGGACATGTTGGCCTGCGCGAGCCGCATCGGGTGGCCGACCTCGGCCTCCAGCTTGTCGAAGCGGTACCACTCCAGGAAGAGGCCGCGCGGGTCGCCGTGCTGCTGGGGGGTGATCTCCCAGGCGCCGTGGAAGGACAGCGGTCGGATGTTCATCGCGGGAGGTCCTCTTCGAGGGCGAGTGTGTTGACGAGGTAGTCGCCGTAGCCGCTCTTCAGCAACGGTTCGGCCAGGGCGCGCAGTTGCTCGTCGTCGATGAACCCCATCCGCCAGGCGGTCTCCTCGACGCAGCCGAGCTTCAGCCCCTGCCGCTCCTCGATGACCCGGACGTACTCCGAGGCCTGGACAAGGGAGTCGAAGGTGCCGGTGTCCAGCCAGGCGGTGCCGCGGTCGAGCACCGAGACGCGGAGCCTGCCCTGCTGCAGATAGGTGGCGTTGACCTCGGTGATCTCCAGTTCGCCGCGCGCGCTGGGCTTGAGGCCGTTGGTGATGTCCACGACCTGGCTGTCGTAGAAGTAGAGGCCGGGGACGGCGAAGCGCGACTTCGGGCGCTCCGGCTTCTCCTCGATCGACAGGACGTTGCCGTGCTCGTCGAACTCGACGACGCCGTACGCGGTGGGATCCTTCACCTGGTAAGCGAAGATCACGCCACCATCAGGTGAACGGTGGTCCTGCAATTGCCGTCCGAGGCCGGCGCCGTGGAAGATGTTGTCACCGAGAATGAGTGCCACCGGCTCGCCGGCGATGAAGTCCGCACCGATCTGGAATGCCTGAGCGATTCCGCCGGGATTCGGCTGGATGCGGTATTCGATATTGATGCCGAATTGCGAGCCGTCGCCCAGCAGCCGGCGGAACTGCTCCTGGTCCTGCTCGGTGGTGATGAGCAGTATGTCGCGAATTCCCGCCATCATGAGCGTCGACAGCGGGTAGTAGACCATCGGCTTGTCGTAGACCGGCATCAGCTGCTTGGAGACCGCTTTGGTGATCGGCCACAGCCGGGACCCGGTCCCGCCGGCGAGGAGGATACCACGCATGTTGATTCCACTTTCTCCGCTGGCAGACGGCCGAAAACTGCTCGGCACCGCCTCCGCACTCGGGTAACGGCTAGAGTTACGGCGAAGCAAACCATCTTACGCCGCCCCCCAGTAGGGGGCCTGACTGGACTCTGGCACTCATGAACATTCTTGTTACCGGTGGCGCTGGATTCATCGGCTCGCAGTTCGTCCGCGCAGTCCTGTCAGGGGAGATGCCGGGTCTCGAGACCGCCTCCGTCACCGTACTGGACAAACTCACCTACGCGGGCAAATCCGGAGAATCTCGCTCCGGTCGCCCACCTGCCCGGATACCGGTTCGCGCTCGGCGACATCTGCGACGCTGACTTCGTTGACTCGGTCCTGCCCGGCCATGACGCGGTGGTGCACTTCGCCGCGGAATCGCACGTCGACCGGTCGATCACCGGTGCGGCCGCGTTCGTCACCACGAACGTGCTCGGCACCCAGACCCTGCTGGACGCCGCCCACCGGCTCGGCATCGGCCGCTTCGTGCACGTGTCCACGGACGAGGTGTACGGGTCGATCAGCGAGGGCTCGTGGACCGAGGACTGGCCGCTCGCGCCCAACTCCCCGTACGCCGCGGCGAAGGCCGGCTCCGACCTGATCGCGCTCGCCTACCACCGCACGCACGGGATGGACGTGGTGGTCACCCGCTGCTCCAACAACTACGGGCACCACCACTTCCCCGAGAAGATGATCCCGCTCTTCGTGACGAACCTGCTGGACGGCAGGAAGGTCCCGCTCTACGGCGACGGCAGCAACATCCGCGACTGGCTGCACGTCTCCGACCACTGCCGGGGCATCGCGCTCGCGTTGCAGGGCGGCAGGGCCGGCGAGGTCTACCACATCGGCGGTGGCACGGAGTTGACGAACAAGGAGCTGGTCGGCCGGCTGCTGGAAGCCTGCGGCGCCGGCTGGGACATGGTCGAGTACGTCGAGGACCGCAAGGGCCACGACCTGCGCTACTCCCTGGACATCGGCAAGTCCCGCGCCGAGCTCGGGTACGAGCCGCTGATCAGCTTCGAGCAGGGCCTCGCCGACACCGTCGCCTGGTACCGCGACAACCGGTCCTGGTGGGAGCCGCTCAAGGCCAAGGCGGCGCTGTCATGAGCGCCGACACCGCGGGAGTCACCCGCTGGCTGGTGACCGGGGCCGGCGGCATGCTCGGCCAGGAGGTCGTGGCGGCGCTCGCGGGGGACCCGGCCGCGGCCGTCACCGCCGCCACCCGGTCCGACCTGGACCTGACGGACCCCGCGGCGCTGCTCGCCGCGGTCCGTGGCCACCGCGTCGTGGTCAACGCGGCCGCCTGGACGGACGTTGACGGCGCGGAGGCCGACGAGGCCGCCGCCTCCGTCGTCAACGGTGACGGGGTGCGCCACCTGGCCGCCGCCTGCGCCGCGGCGGGCGCGCTGCTCCTCCACGTCTCCACCGACTACGTCTTCCCCGGCGACGCCAAGGAGCCGTACCGCGAGGACGACCCGACCGGGCCGGTCAACGCGTACGGCCGCGGCAAGCTCGCCGGTGAACTCGCGGTCGCCGAGCTGCTGCCCGAGACCGGCTACATCGTCCGCACCGCGTGGCTGTACGGCGCCCACGGCCGCAACTTCGTCGCGACCATGCTGAAGCTCGCCGCCACCCACGAGACGCTCGACGTCGTCGACGACCAGCTCGGCCAGCCCACCTGGGCCCGCGCGCTGGCCGTCCGGCTCACCGAGCTGGGCCGTGCCGCGCTCGCCGGCGAGGCGCCGGCCGGCGCGTACCACGGCACGGCCTCCGGCCAGGCCACCTGGTACGACCTGGCCCGTGCCGCGTTCGAGCTGTCGGGGCTCGATCCCGACCGGATCCGTCCCACCACGGCCGACAGGTTCGTCCGCCCGGCCAAGCGCCCGGCCTACAGCGTGCTGGGCCACGACCGCTGGGCCGCCGCCGGGCTCCCGGCGATGGCCGACTGGCGGGACGAGTTGGAGGCGGCGGTCGCGGCGGGAACGTTCGCCCAGCCGGCGTAGCGGGGTCAGTGCACGTACGAGAAGCCGACGGGCTGCCTGGCGTAGAGGTCGTAGTTGTCGACCGCCGGGTGCTTCGCGGCGGCGGGGCCGGCCTGGAACGCCGTCAGGATGTTCTCGCTGACCTTGCGGGCGAACTTCACGGAGCTCTGCGGCACGCGGTAGGAGCACCGGTCGTTGTTGACCGTGCAGGTCCAGCCGAGCGTGCCGCTGGAGAAGACGCCCGCGCCCGAAGGCGTCGTGTAGTACGTGGAGTTGGAGAAGCTCTGCTTGGTGCCCAGCGTGACGGGTGAGTCCGAGAGGGCCTGGATCGGGCGCGGCACCTCCGGCCCGGCGAAGAGCTTGTCGTACTCGACGGCGACCAGGCCGGGGTACTTCGAACCGTTCCTGGCGCCGGTGCCCGCGTAGACCCAGCTGTTCGCGTCCGTGACGACGTACGGCGCGGTCACGCCGAGCCACTCGTACTGGACGCCGAGGAGGGAGATCTCCGGGCGCGGGTTCGGCGGCAGGCGCCACTGCTGCGTCGTTTGGTTCGGGTCGGTGAGCACCATCGGGTCCTCGGACGGGTCCTTGTAGCACGTCACGACGCGCTGGTCGCCCAGGGCCGAGGACTCGAAGCGGACGTGGCGGTAGACGTTGTTGGCTCCGAAGAAGGCCATGTTGGTGCCGGCGTCGCGTGCGCCGGCCGCGGTGTCCCGCATCGCCCCGGACCAGTACTCGTCATGGCTGGGGAATATCAGCGACCGGGCGCCCTTGAACAGCTGGGGCATGCCGTCCAGCTCCGAGGAGGTGACGTAGGCCATCCGCAGGCCCAGCTTCTCGGCCGTCACCAGCATGGGCAGCTCGTGCCAGAGGAACTGGCCGCTGCCACCCCGGTCGTAGGGGCGGTCGAAGCTCACCTTGCGGGCGCGTTCGGCGTAGGAGCGCGGGCCGGGGGCGCCCCCGTAGATGTTGTGGCCGCCCCACGAGTTGTACGCCTGCCAGGTGGCGGTCGCGTTGACGAACACCGTCCGGCCCTCGGTCGAGGTCGAGCGGACGGTGATCGGGACGTGCCGCTGGTTGCCCTTCTTCGACGTGAGCTTCAGCAGGTAGTCGCCCTCGGGCCAGCCCTTGGTGCTGACGGACAGGGACGGCTTCCACGGGGCGGTCGCCATGAATATGCCCGGTACGACCACGGCGGGGGGCTGTGCCCGGCCGCGTACCGCTTTCGAGGCCCAGACCAACCGGCCCTGCTTCCCGCCGTAATAGCCCATCCGGAAGGCCTGGACATCGAAGCTGCTGGACGTGGTCGACACATACAGGTCGAAGGACTGACCGGACGTCACGCTCACATGGTCGGCGTATCCCTCGATCGCGTTCTGCGGGCCGGGGTTGCGCACCTCCCAGGCACGGGTGCCGGGCAGGGCGTTCTCCTTGGAGACCGAGAAGTCACCGGTCGACTGCCGGGGCGGCGGGGCGACTTCGGCGGCCTTGTGCGGGGCGGCACCGGTCTCCGGCACGGACGCGGCGACCGCATCGCGCGTGTGGTCCAGGACGTAGGGTACGACCGGGACAGCTATGGCGATGATGGCGCCGAGGGCGCACAAAAGAAGGATGATACGGCGCACATTCATGGTCCAGCGACCGTACAGGCGTCCGGCAGCCGACTCTGCCGATGCTGTCCGATCGTCGGGTCGCTGTGACAAGACTGTGAAGTTCTTCGGAGTGTCGTCGGCCGTTCACCGGTCGAATGTGGTCCGGCTCACCCGGGTTTGACGGTACCGATGGTCTCGGCGTCCCCGACGAGCGTCCGGGTCGTCGGATCGAAGGGCCGGTCGAAATCGCGCAGACCCGCGCGCAGTCCGAACAGCAGAGCGACGGCGGCGGTGCCGGCGGCGATCGCGTACGACAGCTCCACCTGCAGCGCCGTGCCGCCGGGCAGCAGCGGGGCGCTTCCCAGCGCGAGGGCCCCGATCGTCCAGGCGACGCACAGCATGCGGTGGCCGCCGGTGGCCAGGGTGCCGCTGCTGAGCACGATCGCCGCGAGGTGGGCCACCGCGCCGAGACCCAGCAGGCCGAAGTCCAGGGAGTTGAGGGCCGGTGGTGCGTGGAAGGCCGTCTCGTTCAGGGTGGGGCCGATCACCGCGCAGACGACCGCCCAGCCGGCTCCGAGGGCCGTCACCATCAGCAGGTTGCCGCGCAGGGTGCGCAGGAAGCCGGCCTTGTCGCCGGCGGTGTGCCGTCCGGTCAGTTCCACCAGCAGGGACGCCTGCATCGAGCTGACCAGGAACTGTGGAACCCGCACGAGGATGAGCGCCGAGACCAGGGCGGTGATCAGCGGGGCGTTGTCCGGGTCGAGGAGTTTGGCGGTGACGACCGGAGCGTTGGCCACGGCCTGCATGAGCGTGGTGGACACGACCAGCACCGCGAAGCCGTTGTGGATCTCGGCCGGCTCCGCGGCCGGTCCCGGCCGGGACGCCCGGCGCATCGCGGGCAGGCACAGGAGCACGGCGGGCAGCGGGGCCAGCGCCATCGCCAGGCCGAAGGCGAGGAAGGAGCCGTGCGCGGCCAGCAGCGCGACCGCGGAACCCACCCGCAGGACCGCGTCCGCGGTCAGCTGGACGGCGTACCAGCGGAAGTCCCCGTACCCGGCCAGGATGCCGCGCGCGGTGTGCTGCGCGGCCCAGCCCACGAAGGCCGCGCCCAGGACCGCGACCATCCACCGGTCGCCGTCGAAGAGCAGATCCGCCAACGGGCCGGAGGCCGCGGCCAGCGCGGCCAGGACCACGGCCAGCATCACCGCCGCGGTGAGTATCCCGCGCCGGATGGCGGGTCCCGCACCCAGCCCGGAGGCGGTCCGCGCGGCCACCACCCGGGTCAGCTCCTGCTCGACGGGGAAGAACAGCCCGATCCCCGCGAAGGCGATCACCGACCACAGCACGGAGATCTGGGCCATGTCGTCATGGCCGAGCGTCCGCCCGGCCAGGGCCAGGAAGATGTACGAGGCGCCGGCGTTCGCCGCGACCCCGGCCCCGACGAGAAGGGTCCCGGCAGGGAGCGTGCGCAGGAGTGCTGTGGGCGACTTCATGTGGCGGCCAGAATACCCCGGAGGGCAGGACAGGGACCCGTCGGACGGTGTCCTCCGGGCCGTCCGGAGGGCCCCGGGTCGGTGCCCGCCCGGGTTTCGGCTCTTGTGGCCAGGAGGTACCATGAGCGCCGTGTCCGGCAGCGTGTGTGACGTCGCCAACCGGTCGCGGATCGGCGCGACGTCTTCTTCGCCCTCTGCCAGGTAGCCGGCCAATCCCTGAACGTCACCGGACTTCGGTATGGTGCGGCGGCCCCGTACTCCGACCGGAAAGACGGCAAAATCGTGCAATTGTCCGTACTTACCTCGGTGACCGGCTTGGCGGTGCTCGCATGCATCGTCGAACTGTTGCGTCGCCAGCAACTGCGCGAGAAATACGCGGCCCTCTGGCTGCTCATCGGCCTGATCATCGCACCGCTCGGGTTCTTCCCGACCTGGCTCGACTCGATCGCCAACAAGCTCGGCGTCGCCTCCGGCGTGAGCCTCGTGCTCTTCGCCGGCTTCGTCCTCGTGCTGCTCGTCACACTGCACCTGAGCTGGGAGTCCAGCCGTCTCGAAGCCGAGACGCGCACCCTGGCCGAGGAAGTGGCACTGATCAGAACGCATTTGGCGCAGACCGCCGATCCGATGCCCGCGAGCGCGGTGAAGCCGGTCGCCGGAACGCCGGGCACGGGCGGCACACCGGACCGGGACGCCGACGACAGCGCCGGCTCCGACGACGACATCACCGCCGCCGCCACCACACTTTCGGATGATCGCGAGGCCCGGGCATGATCGATGGCCGACGGGTGCTGGTGATCGTGCCGGCGTGGAACGAGGACGCCGGGTTGGCGACGACCCTGAGCGAGATCGGCAAGGAACTGCCCGACGCGGACATCCTCGTCGTGGACGACGGTTCCACCGACCGCACGGCGAAGGTCGCCGCGGCGGAGGGGGTGAACGTGGCCCGCCTGCCCTACAACCTCGGCGTCGGCGGCGCCATGCGGCTGGGCTACCGCTACGCGCTGGAGTACGGCTACGACGTCGCGATCCAGATCGACGCGGACGGCCAGCACGACCCCAGCTACGTGCCGGCCCTGCTGCGCGAGCTCGACAACGCCGATCTGGTCGTCGGCGCCCGGTTCGGCGGCGAGGGCGAGTACCAGGCCCGCGGCCCGCGCCGCTGGGCGATGCGGCTGCTGTCCGGAGTGCTGTCCCGGCTGGCCGGCACCCGGCTGACCGACGCGACCTCCGGGTTCCGCGCCTGCAACCGCGATCTGATCGAGTTCTTCGCCGGCTGGTACCCGGTGGAGTACCTCGGCGACACCGTGGAGAGCACCGTCGGCGCGATCCGCTGCGGCTACACCGTCCGGCAGGTCCCGGTCGCGATGCGGCCGCGCACCACGGGCAAGCCGAGCCACTCGCCGCTGCGCGCGATGGTCTACCTCGCCCGCGCCGGCCTGGTCCTGCTGCTCGCGCTGATCCGCCGGGTGCCGTCCCAGGCGCCGCACACGATGGTGACGGCATGACCGACCGGGATCCGGCCGGCGGCTCGGCCGAACCGCGTTTCCACATCCTGATGCCGTACTACGGCGATGTCGCCGTCATGCAGGACGCCGTCCGCAGCGTGCAGGCCCTGGACGGGGACGACTGGCGGCTCACGGTGGTCGACGACGGCAAGGAGGCGGGCGTACCGGAGTGGTTCGCCGCCCTCGGTGACGACCGCGTCCACTACCTCCGCAACGAGCACAACCTCGGGGTGACCGGGAACTTCAACCGCTGCGTGGAGCTGTCCGAGGGCGAGTTCACCGTCCTCATGGGCTGTGACGACCTGCTGCTCCCGAACTACCTGCGCACGGTGCGCGCGGCCCTGGACCATGAGCCGAAGGCGACCATGGTGCAGCCCGGCGTCGAGGTCATCGACGGCGAGGGACGGCCGTCCCGGACCCTGGCGGACACCACCAAGGACCGGCTCTACGCCCCCCGCGGCCGCCGCCCCCTCACCCTCACCGGCGAGGAACTGGCCGTGAGCCTGCTGCGCGGCAACTGGCTCTACTTCCCGTCCATCTGTTGGCGGACCGAGGCGATGCGCAAGTTCCGCTTCCAGGCCGACCTCGGCGTCATCCAGGATCTGGCGCTCGTCGTCGACCTGCTGCTCGACGGGGCTTCGCTGGTCGTCACGGACACCGTGTCGTTCCGGTACCGCAGGCACGCCGTCAGCGAGTCGTCCGCGAAAGCCCTGACGGGGGACCGCTTCGACGAGGCGCGGCGGTTCTTCCTGGCGACCTCGCGGCGGATGACGGCCCACGGCTGGAAGCGCGCCGCGAAAGCCGCACGCTGGTACTGGTCGTCCCGCCTGCACGCGGTCACGCTGCTGCCGGCCACGGTCCGCCGCGGCCCCAGGGGAAGCACCCGCGCGATGTTCCGACACGCGTTCGGACCCATCGGCGGTGGCCGCGCGGGCGCTGCCTGACCTTCCGTCACCGTTCCAGCCCGGGACCGGTCCCGTCAGCGGTCCCGGGCCCCGGAGAACACCGCGGGGCGGACAGGCGGTCCGATATCCTCGACCCCGATCTCGATCGACGTGTGTGCGGCAGCCGGTGGCCCCCAGCCACAACGGGGGGTGGCCGACAAGTTACGGAGCATTGATGACGACGTTGAACTGGCGGCCGCGGAATCTGATCCGGAGGGACCCGGCCGATCAGGCCGTCGCCCCCGGCGGGCGCCGGTGGGTGGGGCTGCTCGCCGAGGCGGGCGTGGCCATGGCCGCCGCCGCCCTGCTCCTGCTGTACAGCAAGACCATCCACGTCAACCCGATGAAGCGTCCCGGACAGGTCAGCGGCCTCGCCGCCATGCTGCTCCCGTTCATGGTCATCGCCATCGCGATCGTCGTCGCGGTGCTGCTGATCCAGCGCTTCTGCCGTCCCGTCACCTACACCTGGGCCGTGCGCCTGGCCTGCGCGGCGACCGCCGGCCTGTTCACCGGCCTGATCGCGGGCGGTGTGGCGGTGGCCCTGCACGGCACGCCGTGGCCCATCAACGGCGTCATCTCGGACTCCTCGGTCATCCAGAAGTACGCCCACTCCGTGGCCACCGGCCACGGGATCCCGGACGACTCCGGGTACCCGCCGCTCTACATCTGGCTGCTCGCCGCCTGGGCCAAGCTCTTCTACGACGGCAACACCGGCTACGCGCTCCAGACGCTCTCGCTGGTCACCGTCGCGGTCATCGGCCCGCTGGCCTACCTGATGTGGCGGACGCTGCTGAGCCCGGTGTGGGCGCTGATCATCGGCGTGGTCCCAACCCTGCCGCTGATCGATCCGTACAAGCCCTACGGCAACCTGTCGCTCTTCATCTTCATCCCGGCCCTGGCGTTGCTGCTGAGCGCGCTGCGGCGCAGCCCGGTCACCGAACCGCGCCGCCTGATCAAGGTCGGAGCCGGACTGGGGTTGCTGATCGGCGCGGACTTCCTGCTCTACTCGGGGTGGTTCGTCTGGTCCGCGGCCGGCATGGTCGTGCTCACCCTCGCCTACTTCCCCTGGAAGTCGGGACCGAAGCGCGCGCTGATCCTGCTCGGCTCGACCGCGGTCGTCTTCCTCGCCGTCGCCGGCTGGACCCTGGCCAAGCTCCTGTTGATGTCGACCGACAACGTCGACCGGTACATGTACGTGGACACCGACACCGACCCCGGCTACTTCTCCATCTGGCTCTGGGTGCAGAACGGCAAGCCCGACCAGTGGCCGCCGCTGGGAGAGCTGGGCGGCGTCGGTCTCTTCGCCATCCTGCTCGCGATCGGCCTCGGCACCGCGCTCATCCTGGGCGCCCGCCGGTCGGTCGTCGTCGTCGCCGCCACCTGCATGGCCAGCGCCTGGGTGATGCGTCTGTGGTACGCGTCGCACATGTACCGGGACCACGCCGTGCAGCTGTGGCCGCGCACGTCGTGGCAGATCATGTACTGCCTGCTGGTGCTGTGCGGGTTCGCGATCTACCTAGGGGTGCAGCGCCTCAAGCGGATCCAGCTGCGGATTCAGCTGCCCAGGCTGACGACGGCCGGGTCGCCCGCGGCCGGGGCCACGGCCGGCGGGGGCGGTCTGCGGGCGCGGCTGCCGCTGCACGCCGGGGTCCTCGCGTGCCTGCTGCTGCTGTTCGGGATGTCGGGCTCCGCCATCGCCAACAAGTACATGCCGGGCCGGGAGCTGTTCCCCGCCTACCGGGTGATGCTGGCGCACACCACGCCGAAGCTGGACGGCAAGTGCCCGGCGTACACCAACCCGAAGGCGTGCGTCCCGCGCAAGCACCCGTGGCTGGACCACCTGAAGAAGTAACCCGCCGACCGTTCGCGGCGGCGGGTGCGGAGCCGCCGCGTCACAGCCTCGACAGTGACGCGGCGGCGAAGAGCACGTCGCGGATGACCTCGCGGTCCCCGTCCTGGCCCACCGCTATCCGCTCGGGCTCCAGATGTCCCGCGGCCAGCTGGCAGAACTCGACGCTGTCGAGGGCGACATGGGCCACCGCCTCCCCGGCGGTGGCGGGCGCGCCGGGCGTGTCCAGGGCGATGTACCAGTCGCCCCCGCCCAGGCCCTCGATCTCGAGGTGCACCGACCGGCCGGGTGAGCCGGCGGCGGTGAGCCGGGCCGGGGAGGCCGTGAGCCCGGCGCGGCGGCGCCCCGCGATGGCGATGGGCAGCATCCGCGCGGCCAGGTCGATCATCGGGTGGAGATCGCGCGGCGCCGGCGGGTCGTACGGGTAGTCGACGGCCTCGGCGATGTCCCAGGCGTGGATCCAGCACTCGAAGGCCCGGTCGAGGAACGCGTCCCGCAGCGGCAGCGTGAACCCGCCGTACGGCACGTCCAGTCCGCCCGTCCCGCGCCCGGCGAAGGACACCGTGCGCACGAGCGTCCGGCCCTGCTCGCGCCAGGCGGTACGCAGCGGAGCTCCCGGCACGGCGTGCGCCGTGGCCCAGTATCCCTCGGTGCGCCGCGCGGGATCGAGCGGCAGCTCGTCGAGGGGCAGCCCGAGCGCGGACGCCACCAGGCCGTCCACCGCGCAGAGATGGCCGATGACCTGCGCGACGGAGACCTCGCGAGCCACCCGCTTCTCCTCGTACCAGCGCAGCTCCACCGGCGCGTCCCAATAGCCGTCGCCGAGATCGCGCAGCAGCGCGTCCAGCCGGGCGGTCTCCGCGTCGTACGGGCCGGCCCACCGGGGCATGGGGACGCGCGCCGGGCGGCGGTCGAGGCAGCCCGCCAGCACCCGGGACCGCAGCTGCGGATCGAGGTCGAGCGTCTCCTCCTGGTGCAGCAGGCCGACGGCGTCACGCAGCCGCAGCGCCTCGTCGGCACAGGCCGCGCAGTCCGTGAGGTGCAGCTCGACGGCGAGCGACTCGTCGCGTGAGCAGGCGGCCAGCGCCCATGCCCCGAGCAGGGACTTGAGCGTGCTGTGGTCGTACGGGGAGAGCTCTCCCCGCCCGGTGCCCGCCGTCCCGGCGTTCACCGCTGTCGCCTGTCGAAGCCCGCGTCGAAGCCCGCTTCGAGGCCCGGGTGCGCGGCGGGCGCCATCGCGGTGGACAGCAGCTGCAGGCCCAGGCGCAGCCGGCGCCGGGCCTCGTCCTCGGTCACGCCCAGGTCGGCGGCGGTCTGCCGGTAGTCGCGCCGCCGGAAGTAGGCGAGTTCGAGGGCATCGCGCAGCGGGGCCGGCATGGAGGTGACGATGAAGTCGGCGCGGGCGGCGGTGGTGGCCTCGCGGACCTTCGCCTCGACCTCCTCCTGGCTGCCGCGGCCGCGGCTCTCCTCGTGGCGCAGCCGCTGCACGGCCCGGCGCTGGGTGAGCGCGGCGATCCAGGAGCGCAGGGAGCCGCGCCGGGGGTCGTAGGCGTCGGGGTTCTCCCAGAGGAAGCCGAAGACGTCGCGGGTGATGTGGTTCGCGGCCTCGTCGTCTTCCAGTACGCGGTGCGCGAGGCTGTGCACCAGCGACGCGTACCGGTCGTAGAGCTCGCCGAGGGCGGCTTCCTCGCCACGGGCCAGCCGCTGCTGCATCCTGCGGTCCCAGCGGGGTGGTGCCGGTGTGGCCATGCCGCCGCCCCTTCCCCTCGCCGCCGCCGATGCCGCGCGCCGGTCCCGCCCGTCCGTCGGCACCGGCGGCTGCTCGGACTCCGCACGGCCTCCGGCCCTTTCAGCTCGAATGTAGCCGCCACCTACGACAGCGGATGCCCCTTTGCGCCATCCTGCCGCCGTTTCGGACCGCTTCTGGCGATGTGTTATGCGGGTGTGACCGCTGTACTGCTCGGTTGTGCGGGATTCCGGGCATAGGGTTCACATGATGACGCTGTCGCAATTCCTCGAGGAGCGGCCTTCCGGGCCTCAGCGGACCGCCAGGGTGGCCGGGCTGCTCCCGGCGACGTCGCGAGGTGGGACGCAGTGGAAGTGACACGCGCCGAACGGGACGGCTGGGCCGTGGTGACCGTCACGGGCGAGATGGACCTCCTGACCTCACCCACCGTGCGTCAGCACGTGCACGAGGCGGTCGCCGACGGGCGGCGCAGCGTGGTCCTCGACCTCGCGGAGGTGCGCTTCTGCGACTCCAGCGGAGTGGGTGTGCTGATCGCCGCACGCCGCCTGATGCGTTCGTGCGCGGGCCGGCTCCGCATCGTCCTGCCCGACCAGGGCGCCGCCGACGACGGGTCCCACGTCAACCGGGTGCTCGCCGCCCTCGGCGTCCGCCGCCTCTTCGAGGTCTACCCGGACCTCGCCGCCGCGACCGACGACTCGGCCCAGCCGATATCCGCCTGATCACCGGGGACCGGCTCAGTACGCCGACGGCCTGGCCTGCGGCTTCGCCGGGGCAGGGCCCAGGGTGGTGGTGCCGATCGCGGCCCGGTGGCCGAGGCCCGTGCGGTAGGCGTCCAGGGCGGCCTCGACCCGTCCGGTGCTGCGCAGCAGATCCCCCAGCAGCCGGCAGAGGTCGGCGAGATCGCCGGCCGCGCCGGCGCGTTCCAGCAGGGACAGCGCGTTGACGTAATGCTCCTCGGCGGCGTCGAGTTCGCCCTCCTCCTGCGCGATCAGACCGAGCAGCCGGTGTGCCCCCGCCGCGTGGATGGCGCCGCGCTCGGGGCCGATGCGGTCCAGGAGCCGGGCGAGCAGCTCGCCCGCCTCGGTGTGGCTGCCGCGCCGGCGCAGGACGTCGGCGAGCTCCACCTCCACCTGATCGGTGAAGAGCGCGGACCGCTGGGCCGCCAGCATGTCGCGGGCGAGTCGTAGTTCGCGTTCCGCCTGCTCCAGGTCGCCGCCCTGGGCGTGCACGTAGCCGCGCATCCAGTGACACTTCGCGAGGTCGGAGCGGAATCCCAGCCGCTGGTACAGCTCCTGCGCCTTGGCGAGCGAGGCGTCGGCCTCGACGATCCGGCCCTCGGCGATCATGGTGCGGGCCACACTGCGGTGCATCCCGGCGATCAGCGCTGGATCGGTGGCGCTGGGGGCGAGCGCGAGGGCGAGCTCGGCCGCCTGGGCGGCGCGCGCGTGGGCGCCCATGTCCATGTAGGGGGCGATCACGGCCGTGTGCAGGAGCAGCAGCGCGTCCGGGTCCCGGGTTCCGGCGGCGTGCAGCCCGTCGATCGCGTTCTCCAGCAGGTAGCACGCGTAGCGCAGTTCTCCCGCCAGCAGATGGGAGACCGCCCGCCCCCGGACCGCGGCGGCCCGGCGTGCCGGCGGCTCACCACCGAGCAACTTCTCCACGGCCTCGAAGTGCTCGCGGGCGAGCGTGAGTTCGCCGGTCTCCAGGGCGCAGTCGCCCAGCCCGAGCAGGGCAGCGACCCGCTCGTCCGGGAGTTCGTGGTCCCCGGCGGTGGCGAGCGCCGCGCGGAACCGGTCCGCCGCGGTGGCCGCGTCGCCCGCGGCCAGCGCGATGCGGGCCTCGCCCAGTCGCCGTGCCGCGTGCACCTGCGCCTGTACGCGGCCGGGCCGACGGTCCCGCGGACCGCTCTGCTCCGCAACCGCACTGTCCGTAGCGTCCGCCACGTCCGCCTCCCGAGCCCCTGGTCGCGCCACGTGGCCGGACGTCCTGCGCCGTCAACTCGGCGACGCGTCCCGGAAGTTACGTGGTCGGAAGACGCAGACTAGCGGCTGTCGGGGCAGGGTCGTCCGCAGCTGTCACGGCTCGCCAAACCTGAAAGGAGGAATACGCCGGAAAATCGTCATCATCCCGAAATCTCCCTCCGGCGGTTCCGTCCACGCCCGAGGTCGCGGGAGCAGCCAGGACGGTTTCACCCCGTATCCAGGAGGGCTCGGCGCCGCTTCTAGGACGGTGCCGCGCTCCCGAAGCGCTCCCGGAGTTTGAACTTCAGCACCTTGCGGAGCACGTCGTTGCGGGGGAGGGCGTCCACGACCTCCAGTTGTTCCGGCAGCTTGTGGGCCGACAGGCCGTGCTCGCGCAGGTATCCGGTGATGTCCGCGAGGGTGATCGGCGGCGCGCCGGACGGCTGTTCCACGACGGCGCAGACCCGTTCGCCGCGCTCCGGGTCGGGCAGGCCGATGACGGCCGCGTCGGCGACGGCGGGGTGTTCGTAGAGGAGGTCCTCGATCTCCTGGGCGGAGATGTTCTCGCCCTTGCGGATGATGATGTCCTTGAGCCGGCCGGTGAGGACGAGATAGCCGTCCGGGGTGAGGCGGCCGAGGTCACCCGTGATGAGGAAGCCGTCCGGGTCGAAGACCGCGGCGCTCTGGGCGGCGTGGAGGTAGCCCTGGCAGACGGCCTCGCCGCGCAGCCTGACCTCGCCGTCGGTACCGGCGGGCAGCGGCTTGCCGTCGGGGTCCGTGATGCGGACCTCCATCGCGGCCGGCGGACGGCCCTCGGTGGTCGCGAGGTGGTCGGGGGTGTCGTCGGGCGCGCCCATCGTGATCATGGGGACTTCGGTCATGCCGTAGCCGTGCGTGAGTCGGCACCCCATCTCCCGCGTGACCTCGTAGTACAGCTCGGGCGGCATGGGCGCGCCGCCGCCCGCCAGCAGCCGCAGGCTGGGGATGAGCTTGCGGCCGGGGTCCTTGCGCTGCTCCGCGAGGAACATCGAGTAGAAGACGGTGCTGCCGCCCGCGACCGTGACGCCGTGCTCCCGGTAGGCGTCGAGCGAGCCGGGCAGCGCGAAGTGCTCCAGGAGCAGTGCGGGGAACCCGTACAGCATCAGCATCACGGTGTAGTCGGGCCCGGCGACATGGGCGTAGGGGAAGGCCATCGAGCCGACGTCGTCGGGGGTCAGGCGCAGGGCGTGGGCGAGGCAGCCGCCGGCGGCGATGAGGCTGCGGTCGGTGTGCAGCACGCCCTTGGGGTCCGAGGTGGTGCCGGACGTCCAGTAGATCCAGCGGACCGAGGTGCCGTCGGCGGGCGGCCGCGGCAGCACGGCCGGGTCGCCGTTGGGGAGCCGGTCGTAGGCGGTGAGCAGCAACGGCGGCCGGGAGAGGCGCGGCGCGAGGCGGTCGGCCATCGCCGCGTAGTCGTAGCCCCGCCACTGGCCGGGTATCGCGAAGAACTCGGCCTCGGCCTCGCGCAGCGCGTAGCCGACCTCGCGGTCCCGGTAGAAGGGGATGAGCGGGGTCTGGACGGCGCCGAGCCGGGCGAGCGCGAAGGTCAGCAACACCGTCTCGATCCGGGTGGGCAGCTGCCAGGCGAACCGGCTGCCGGGGCGGACGCCGAGGTCGTGAAGGCCGGCGGCGACGCGCTCCGCCCGGTCGCGCAGCTCACGGAAGGTGATCCGGCGGCCGTCGGTGTCGAGGAGGACGGGGGCATCGGGGGTGAGCTCGGCGCGGCGGGCGGCCAGCGCCCAGAGCGTCGGCGACTCGCCGAGCGCGGCCGCCACGGCCTCGGCCGCCGGGCCGGCCGCGGTCGTTCCGGGCTCCTGCGATGACGGCGTTCCGGGCTCCCGTGATGACGGCGTTCCGGGCTCCTGCGTCGGGTCCATGCCGGTCTCCTCCGTACCGTCACCGAACCTGACGTAGCGTCAGATCCTGGCGGCAGCGTATGCGGCGGGACCCCGCTGGTCCAGGGGTGTGACGCCGATGGACGCGGGGTGTGTGCGTGCGTACTCTAAATCTGACGATCCATCAGATCTGCAGGGAGAGGCCGATGGAACTGCCCAGGATCATCAGCGTCGACGACCACGTGATCGAACCCGCGCACCTCTTCGACAGGTGGCTGCCGGCCCAGTACCGCGACCGCGGCCCGAAGCCGCTGACCGCGGGCATCGGTGAGCTGGCGTACGTCGCGGGGAAGTACCAGATCACGATGGACCCGGACGGCCCGCCGACCGACTGGTGGATCTACGAGGACCTCAAGTTCCCGTACAAGCGGAACATCGCCGCCGTCGGCTTCGACCGCGACGACATGACGCTGGAGGGCATCACCCGCGCCGAGATGCGCCGCGGCTGCTGGGACCCCAAGGAACGCCTGGCGGACATGGACCTCAACCACGTCGAGGCGTCGCTCTGCTTCCCCACCTTCCCGCGGTTCTGCGGCCAGACGTTCTCCGAGGCGCACGACAAGGAGGTCGCGCTCGCCTGCGTGCGCGCCTACAACGACTGGATGGTCGACGAGTGGTGCGGCGACAGCGGCGGCCGGCTCATCCCGCTGTGCATCATCCCGCTGTGGGACATCGACCTGGCCGTCGCCGAGATCCGCCGCAACGCCGCTCGCGGCGTCAAGGCCGTCACCTTCAGCGAGATCCCGACGCACCTGGGCCTGCCGAGCATCCACTCCGGCTACTGGGACCCCTTCTTCGCGGTGTGCCAGGAGACCGGCACGGTCGTGAACATGCACATCGGCTCGTCCTCGCAGATGCCCGCCGCCTCACCGGACGCGCCGCCCGCCGTCCAGGCCGCGCTCAGCTTCAACAACGCGATGGCCTCGATGATGGACTTCCTCTTCAGCGGGGTCCTCGTCAGGTTCCCGACGCTCAAGCTCGCGTACAGCGAGGGCCAGATGGGCTGGATCCCGTACGCCCTGGAGCGCGCCGACACCGTCTGGGAGGAGCACCGGGCCTGGGGCGGGGTGCGCGACATCATCCCCGAGCCGCCGTCGACGTACTACTACCGGCAGATCTTCTGCTGCTTCTTCCGCGACAAGCACGGGGTCGCGTCGCTGGACGTCGTCGGGCGGGACAACGCGACCTTCGAGACGGACTACCCGCACGTGGACTCGACCTTCCCGCACACCAAGGCGGTCGCCGAGGACCACATGAAGGGGCTCGACGACGAGACCGTCTACAAGCTCATGCGCGGCAACGCGATCCGGATGCTCGACCTCGACTTCGACCGGGGCCTGGATCTGTCCGCCTTCGCGAAGGCCGGCAGGTGAGGCGCGCGTGGATCTGACGTACACCGCGGAGCAGGAGGAGTTCCGGGCCGGACTGCGGTCCTGGCTCCGCGACGTCCTGCCGAAGCTGCCGCCCCGCCCCGACCCCCGCGACTGGCCGGGGCGGCGCGCGTACGACGCCGGCTGGCAGCGGATGCTGTACGACGCCGGGTACGCGGGCCTGCACTGGCCGGTCGACGCGGGCGGACGGGGCGCGACGCCGGTGCAGCACCTGATCTTCCTCGAGGAGACGGAGAACGCGGGCGCGCCCTACGTGGGCGCCAACTTCGTGGGGCTGCTGCACGCCGGGCCCACCATCGCCGCCGAGGGCACCGAGGAGCAGCGGCGGCGCTGGCTGCCGCCGGTGCTGCGGGGCGACGAGGTGTGGTGCCAGGGGTTCAGCGAACCCGGCGCCGGCTCCGACCTGGCCTCGCTGCGGACCCGCGCGGTCCGCGACGGCGACGCGTACGTGGTGACCGGCTCGAAGATCTGGACCTCGCACGCCGAGGTGGCGGACTGGTGCGAACTGCTGGTCCGCACCGATCCGCGGGCGCCCAAGCACCGCGGCATCTCCTGGCTGGCGATGCCGATGGACGCCCGGGGCGTCACGGTACGGCCGCTGCGCACCCTGGCGGGGTCGACGGAGTTCGCCGAGATGTTCCTCGACGAGGTGCGGGTCCCGGTCGCCAACCGGGTGGGGGAGGAGAACGACGGCTGGCGCGTCACCATGGTCACGCTCTCCTTCGAGCGCGGCACCGCCTTCGTCGGTGAGGTCGTCGCCTGCCGCCGCGTCCTGGGCGAGGTGGCGCGCGCCGCGAAGGAGAACGGCGGCTGGGACGATCCGGCGCTGCGGCGCAGGCTGGGCCGGCTCGCCGCCGAGTTCTCCGTCCTGTGGCGGCTCACCCAGTGGAACGTCAGCGAGGCGGAGCGCTCGCTGCGGGCGGGCGGCACGGGAGTGCCCGGGACCGGCGGGTCGGTCTTCAAGCTGCGCTACTCGCACGCCCGGCAGGAGCTGTACGACGCGGCCGCCGAGGTGCTGGGGCCGCTCGCGCAGGACGCCGGGCATCCGTGGACGGCGGAGCGGCTGTCGTCGCTCTCCTACACGATCGCGGCCGGTACCTCGCAGATCCAGAAGAACATCGTGGCCGAGCGCATCCTCGGCCTCCCGAAGGGCTGAAGCCGAGGAACGGGGGCTGACCGTGGACTTCCAACCCACAGAAGATCAAGAGGCGCTGCGGACGGGCGTGCGGGAGCTGCTCGCCGGGCGGTTTCCGCGCGAGGCGCTGCGGGCGGCGGTGGACGCGGGGGACACGTCGGTGGCGGGCGGTCCGCGGGTGGCGGGCGGCCCGCAGGTGGTCGACCGGGCGTTGTGGCGTGAGTTGGGCGCGGCCGGGTTCTTCGCGCTCAGGCTGCCGGAGGCGGCCGGCGGCGTGGGACTCGGGCTGCCCGAGGCGGTGCTCGTCTTCGAGGAGGCCGGGCGTGTCCTGCTGCCGGGTCCGCTGGTCGGCACACACCTGGCGGCGACGCACCTGCCCGGGCCGGTGGCGGCGGGCGCGGCGGCCGGGGACCTGCTGGTGGCCCTGGCGCTGCCGCCCGCCCCGGTCGGGCACCTGGGCGCCGTCGACGCCGTGCTGGCGCTGGGGGAGCGCGGGGCTTCGTCCGTGCCGCGCGTCGGGCTCTTCACGGCGGACGGATTCCCGGCGGCGGCGATCCGCTCCGCCGACCCGCTCACCCCCCTCCACCTGCCACACGGTGGCGCCCACGGTGGCGAGCCCCTCACCGACGTCGACCCGGCCCCGCTGCGGCGGGAGGCCGCGCTGCTGACCGCGGCGCAGCAGGTCGGCAGCGCCGGCAGGACGTTGGCGATGGCCGTGCAACACGCGCGGGAACGTGAGCAGTTCGGACGGCCGATCGGGGCGTTCCAGGCGGTGAAGCACCTGTGTGCGGACATGCTCGTGCGGGTGGAGATGGCCCGCACGGCTGTCTACGCGGCGGCGGTGTCCGGCGACGGCTTCGAGACGGCCGCGGCGCGGCTGCTCGCCGACGACGCGGCGGCGCGTAACGCACGGGACTGTCTGCAGGTCTTCGGAGGGATGGGCTTCACATGGGAGGCCGACGTACACCTCCACATCAAGCGGTCCTGGGTGCTCGCCGCCGGGCGCGGGGACGCGGAGCGTCTCGAGGAGGAGCTGGCGGCGGGGCTGCTCGCGTGAAGACCTTGAAGACCGTGAAGACCCGGTGAACGACCGGTGACGCTGCGTTGATATCGGGTTGTGTCCGATGCGTTACTCGTGACGGACTGGAGTCGGCGTCCTCCTCGGGTACGCTCCATCGGGTGCGAGAGGTACAGAGGCGCCAGTTGGTCGCCGCGGCCGGCGGAGCCGGGCGGGCGCCGCACGTGGGACGCCTAAGTGTTCGAATCCTCCGCATGCAACGCCTCGCAAGGTGCTTCGCGCAGTATGCGCTCCGCATACTTCTTTCCGCTGGAATATGCCCGAAGCGCTTGTCGTGGTGACTGTAGGTCAATCATGCTGTGTGTCGTGGGAGTCACGTACGGTGACCCGCCTGTGGCGCGAGGCGATGTGTCCGCCGGTTCGGATGGTGTGAGCGGTGCAGGTGCTCCAGGTTCAGCTCGAGGTCGGTGCGGATCCCGCGGAAGTGGGCCGGGCCAGGCGATGGGCGCGCTCACGACTCCTCGGCTCCGGGATAGGGGCCGACGAGCCGCTGGCGGAGACGTTGATCCTGCTGATCTCCGAGCTCGTGACGAACGCGGTCGTGCACACCGGCTGTCCGGCCGTCCTGCGCATGCTCTTCCCCGACGCCTCCGACGCGACGGTCCGAGTCGAGGTGGCGGACACCAGCGACTGCCCGCCCACCCCGCGGCACGCGCAGCGGGACGAGACCGGCGGCCGCGGCCTGGAGCTGGTGGACGGGCTGGCCGACCGGTGGGGCTGGCAGCCCGAAGGGGGCGGCAAGCGCATCTGGTGCGAGGTGGACCGTGCCGAGCGGATCGCCTGCCGGGAGGCCGGCGACCAGCAGCCCGGTGAGCGCCAGGGCGTGACACACCGCGCCGCCGACCAGGCGACTGACCGGGCGACTGACCGGGTGGCCGACCGGTTGGTCAAGGACCCCGTCGGCAGGGACCGGTTGGTCAAGGACCGGGCAGTGAAGGACCGGGCAGTGAAGGACCGCCCGCTCGCGGACCGGACCCGCACGGACCAGCGGATCAGCCTGAAGCGTCTAGAGCACTGCGACCGGTGCGACCGGACTGCCTGTCCCGCCCACGAAGGGCTCGGGCGTGGCGTCCAGGAAGAATTCGTACCGCCCCGCCTCGGCGCAGGCCTCTGACAGCTCCTCCAGGTTCCAGTTCTGGCCCTGTGGCATACCCATTTCCACCAGATCGAGCCCGTGCACCGGCAGCCAGAGGTTCTCGATCTCGGGCGGGAAGATCTCGAACGTGAGCGTGTCGTTGGCGACCGCCGCCACGTCGCGGGCGTGGAACCACTCCGGCGTCCTGATGGAGAGCCCGGGGGACGGGAAGGCGTAGCCGTGCTTGTCGCCGCCCAGGTAGGAGCGCATCTGGCCGGTGCGGACCAGCACGACGTCCCCGGCGCGGACCGCGGTGCCCGCCAGTTCCTCGGCCGCCTCCAGATCCTCGGGGGTGACCGCGTGGTCGCCGGGCAGCCGGTCCAGCTTCCTGGCGGCGGCGACGTCGAGCAGCACACCGCGTGAGACCAGGGTCGTCATCTTCTCGATGCCGCTGAAGGCGGCGCCGCCGTGCGCGGTGATCGAGTCGGCCGGACGGCCGTTGTAGATCTTCCCGGAGTGCGAGACGTGCGTCAGGCCGTCCCAGTGGGTAGCCGCCTGCAAGCCCATCGTGACGGCGTCGTCGCTGGTGGCGATGGTCCCCGGGCCGAACATCTCCAGGTTCAGCGCGACCATCGTGCGCAGCGGGTTGACCCGGCCGGGGATCATGCCGGTCTGCACCCCGTCCTGCTGCAGCGGCAGGGCCAGCGGGATGCGCCGGCCGCTGCGTACGGTCCCGGCCGCGACGCGCACCACGTCGTCGGTGATCAGGTTCAGCGTGCCGATCTCGTCGCCCTCGCCCCACCGCCCCCAGTTGTTGATCCGTTTGGCGATGTCGTGGAACTCGGCGGGAAGCGTCACAGCGGCCTCCTGGTCGTAGGGCTTGTGCTGGGGTGTGTACTCACTCCTAGAATCTAACGGTCCGTCAGAAACCATGAGAAGGGGCGGGACGTGGGCAACTTCCTGACCGGAAAAGTCATCGCCGTCACGGGCGCCGGGCGCGGCATCGGGCGCGCGGTGGCGCTCGCCTGCGCCGCCGAGGGCGCCAAGGTCGTCGTCAACGACTACGGGGTCTCGATCGACGGTGCGAGCGAACCGGCGAGCGAGATCGCGGAGTCGGTCGTCAAGGAGATCCAGGCGGCGGGCGGCGAGGCCGTCGCCGTCGCCGACGACGTGTCGACGATGGCGGGCGGCGCCCGCATCGTCACCACGGCCGTCGAGACGTGGGGGCGCATCGACGGCGTCGTGTGTGTGGCCGGCATCCTGCGCGAACGCATGCTCTTCAACATGGGCGAGGAGGAGTGGGACCCGGTCATCGCCACGCACCTGAAAGGCACCTTCACCGTCTTCCGCGCCGCGTCCGCGGCCATGCGCAAGCAGGGCGCCGGCACACTCATCGGCTTCACCAGCGGCAACCACCAGGGCAGCGTCTCGCAGGCGAACTACTCGTCGGCGAAGGGCGGCATCATCTCGCTGGTGCGCAGCGCCGCCCTGGGCCTCAACAAGTACGGGGTCACGGCGAACTGCGTCGCCCCGGTCGCGCGCACCCGCATGTCGGCGAACGTGCCCATGGAGCTGAAGGAGATCGGCGAGCCGGAGGACGTGGCCGCCATGGTCGTCTTCCTGCTCTCCGACCGCGCCCGCGACATCACGGGGCAGGTCTATACCGTCGCCGGACCGAAGATCGCCGTCTGGGCGCAGCCGCGGGAACTGCGGTCGGCCTGGGGCGACGGTCCCTGGACGCCGGAGCGTATCGCGGACGTGCTGCCCGGAACCATCGGCGCCGACCCGATGCCGATGCTCGAACAGCTGGAGGCCATGCGCGCGGCAGCAGCCGCGGCGGAACGGCCGAACGCGTAGCCACCATCCCGTTGCGCACGAACCGTCCGACGACCCGCCCGACGACCGGAGGACCCGTGGACTTCACGTTCGGCCCGGAGGCCGACTCCTTCCGCGCCCAGGCGCGGGCCTGGCTCGCCGAGCACCGTGACGGGTGGGCTGCGGGCGGGCGCGGCTGGGAGCGCACCCTCGGCGCGGCCGGCTGGATAGGGCTCGGCTGGACCGGGGAGTACGGCAACCGCCGGGCGACCCTCGCCCAGCAGGTCGTCTGGGGTGAGGAGTACGCGCGATCCGGCGCCCCCGGCCGGTCCGGCCACATCGGCGAGAACCTGCTCGCACCCACCCTCCTCGCCCACGGCACCCCCGCCCAGCGGGACCGCTTCCTCCCTCCGATCGCCCGCGGTGCGGAACTGTGGTGCCAGGGCTACAGCGAACCGGACGCCGGATCCGACCTGGCCGGGATCCGCACCGCGGCGGTCCGGGACACCGATGGCGGGTACCGGATCACCGGCCAGAAGATCTGGACGTCGCTCGCCCAGGACGCCGACTGGTGCTTCGTCCTGGCCCGTACGGAACCCGGCTCGCGCCGGCACCACGGCCTCAGCTTTCTCCTGGTGCCGATGGACCAGCCCGGCCGGATCGAGGTCCGGCCGATCCGCCAGATGTCGGGCGAAGCCGAGTTCAACGAGGTGTTCTTCGACGACGCGCGCGCGTCCGCCGACCACCTCGTCGGGACGGAGGGCGGCGGCTGGACCGTCGCCATGTCCCTGCTCGGCTATGAGCGGGGGGTGTCCACTCTCGTCCAGCAGATCGGCTTCGAGCAGGAGCTGCGCGAGATCACCGACCTGGCCCGGACCACCGGTGCCGACACCGAACCCGTCCTGCGGGCCCGGATCGTCCGCCAGTGGGCCGAACTCAGGGCGATGCGCTGGAACGCCCTGCGCACCCTGGGCACCGACTCGTCCGGCGCCCCCAGCGTCGCCAAGCTGCTCTGGGGCGGCTGGCACCAGCGACTCGGCGAACTGGCCATGGCGGTCCGGGGCGCGGCGGCCGCGACCGGCCCCACCGCCTGGACCCCGTCCCAGCCCTACGCGCTCGACGCGCTGCAGCGGATGTTCCTCTTCAGCCGTGCCGACACCGTCTATGGCGGCTCGGACGAGATCCAGCGCAACATCATCGCCGAGCGGGTGCTCGGCCTCCCGAAGGAGCCGCGGCCATGAGCCGACCTGTACCTCCGAGCTACGCACACTGGATCGACGGACGGTGGCACGAGCCGGCCCAGGGCCACTACGCGATCATCAACCCGGCCACCGAGGAGATCGTCGGCCGCGCCCCCGAGGCGAGCGCCGCCGACGTGGACGCGGCCGTCCGGGCGGCCCGCGCCGCCTTTGACGGGTGGTCGCGCACCGCCCCGCGCGACCGTGCCGCCGTCCTCGACCGGATAGCCGACGCGATCTCCGCCCGCGCCGCCGAACTGGTCCCCCTCCTCCAGGCCGAGACGGGCGCCACCGCGCGCGTCGCCTCCGCCCTGCAACTCCCGCCGGCCGCCGACCGTTTCCGCCGCTATGCCCGCGGCGCGGTCGAACCCGATGTCATCCCGCTGCCCCCACAACCTGTCAAAGCCTCTCCTCTCGCTCCTGGTGGACTGATCGGCGCCGCCGCCGTACGCCGCCCGGTCGGCGTCGTCGGCTGCGTCACCTCGTACAACTTCCCGCTCGCCAACCTCGCGGGAAAGCTCGCCCCCGCCTTGGCGATGGGCAACACGGTGGTGGCCAAGCCCGCCCCGCAGGACCCGCTCACCTGCCTGCTGCTCGGTGAGATCTGCAAGGAAGCGGGCCTGCCCGACGGCGTGTTCAACGTGATCGCGGGATCGGGCGCGGCGGCGGGCGAGGCGCTCGTCGCGCACCCGGGCGTCGACATGATCAGCTTCACCGGGTCGACGGCGGTCGGTAAGGCGATCGCTTCAGCGTCCGGCCGAACGCTGAAGCGCACGCTGATGGAACTCGGCGGCAAGGGTGCGGCGATCGTCCTGCCGGATTCGGGTGGAGCGGTCCTCAAGGCGGCGGTCGGGGCGGTCGCCTCCACCTGGGCCTTCCACAGCGGTCAGATATGCACGGCGCCCACCCGCGTACTGGTCCACCGCGACCAGTACGAGCAGGTGATCTCCGCCCTTGAACAGTACGCCGGAGCCTTGATCATCGGGGACCCTGTGGATAACTCAACCGTCGTCGGCCCGCTCATCAGCGCGGCCCAACGTGACCGCGTCGAGGCGTACATCGCCGGCGCCCGCGCGCAGGGCGCCCGCGTCGTCACCGGCGGCGAGCGCCCCGACCTCAAGCCCGGCTTCTACGTCGCCCCCACCCTGATCGCGGACGTCACCGCCGACATGACCGTCGCCCAGGAGGAACTCTTCGGCCCGGTCGTCGTCGCCCTCGCCTACGACACCGAGGACGAGGCCGTCGAGATCGCCAACGGCACCCCTTACGGGCTCTACGACTACGTGTTCTCCGACGACGCGGGCCGTGCCTGGGCGCTCGCCGCCCGCCTGCGCAGCGGCAACGTCGGCATCAACACCGTTCAGCGCCACCCGGAGACGCCGTTCGGCGGCTTCAAGGAGAGCGGGGTCGGCCGGGACGGCGGCTCGTTCGGACTGCACGCGTACAGCGAACTGCAATCGGTCGTCTGGCCTTCCTGAACGTGAAGGCCCTCGAGGGAACAGGACAGTCCATGAGAGGCGTCATTTTCGACGGCACGCAGCCCCAGGTGGTCGACGACCTGGAGGTCCGCGGCCCCGGCCCCGGTGAGGTGCTGGTCGCCATCCAGGCCGCGGGCCTGTGCCACAGCGATCTGTCCGTCATCGACGGCACGATCCCGTTCCCCGTCCCCGTGGTCCTCGGCCACGAGGGCGCCGGCATCGTCGAGGCGGTCGGCCCCGGGGTCACCCACGTGGAGCCCGGCGACCACGTGTCGCTGTCGACCCTCGCCAACTGCGGCACGTGCGCGCAGTGCGACCGCGGCCGTCCGACCATGTGCCGCAAGGCGATCGGCTACCCGGGCAAGCCCTTCTCCCGGCAGGGCAAGGACCTGTTCAACTTCGCCTCGAACTCGGCCTTCGCGGAGAAGACCGTGGTCAAGGCCGTCCAGGCGGTCAAGATTCCGAAGGGGATCCCCTTCACCTCCGCCGCACTGATCGGCTGCGGCGTCCTGACGGGCGTCGGCGCCGCGCTCAACCGCGCGAAGGTCGACCGGGGGGACACGGTCGTCGTCATCGGCACCGGCGGAATCGGTCTGAACGTCCTGCAGGGGTGCCGGATAGCGGGCGCCACCCGGATCGTCGCCGTGGACGCCAACCCCGCCAAGGAGGACGTGGCCCGGCAGTTCGGCGCCACCGACTTCATCGACGCGTCCGCCGTGGACGACACCGTCACGGCCGTCCGCGAGCTGCTCCCGACCGGCGCCGACCACACCTTCGAATGCGTCGGCAACGTCAAACTCATCCGGCAGGCCGTCGACCTCCTCGACCGGCACGGCCAGGCCGTCCTGCTGGGTGTCCCGCCGGCCGACGCCGAAGCGAGCTTCCTGGTGTCGTCCATGTATCTGGACAAGTCCATCCTGGGCTGCCGCTACGGCTCGTCCCGCCCCCAGCGCGACATCGCGCTCTACGCGGAGCTGTACAGGCAGGGCAGGCTGCTGCTCGACGAGCTGGTCACCGAGACCTACCCCGTCGAGGACTTCGCGAAGGCCGCCGACGACGCGCACCACGGCCGGGTGGCCCGGGGGGTACTCACGTTCTGACGGGCTCGTACGCCCAGGGGGCGTTCAGGCGGTGGGCGTGGCGTGGAAGGTGCGGCGGTAGGCGGACGGTGAGACGCCCAGCGCCGCGTGCAGGTGCTGCCGCATGGATGTCGCCGTGCCGAACCCGGCCTGGTGCGCGACCTGGTCGACGCTCAGGTCGCTGGACTCCAGCAGATGGCGGGCGCGTTCGACGCGCTGCTGCACGACCCACTGCCCGGGGCTGATCCCGACCTCCTCACGGAACCGCCGGGTGAAGGTCCGTACGCTCATCGACTCGCGCTCGGCGAGTTCGCGCAGCGTGAGCGGCTGGTCGAGACGGCCCAGCGCCCAGGCGCGGGCCGCCGCGGTGCCGGCCTGCTGCGGTTCGGGGAGCGGACGCTGGATGTACTGCGCCTGGCCGCCGTCGCGGTGCGGTGGGACGACGGTACGGCGGGCGACGGCGTTCGCGATCGCCGTGCCGTGGTCGCGGCGCACGATGTGCAGGCAGAGATCGATCCCGGAGGCGACGCCGGCAGAGGTGAGGATGTCGCCGTCGTCGATGTACAGGACGTCGGGATCGACCCTGACCTGCGGGAAGAGACGCTGGAAGTGGTCGGCGCTGTCCCAGTGCGTGGTGGCGGGCCGGCCGTCCAGCAGACCGGCGGCGGCCAGCAGGTAGCTGCCCGTGCAGATCGACACGACGCGGGTGCCGGGCCTGATGCGCGCGAAGGCGGCGGCCAGCGGGCCGCCCAGCCGGCCGGAGACGTAGAGGTCGTCGAGTTCGTGCGTGGCGGGGACGACGACGGTGTCGGCCGCCTCCAAGGCCTCGGGCCCGTGCTCGACGACGATCGGGAAGTCCGCGTCGGTCTGGACGAGCCCCGGCACGGCCGAGCAGGTCACGACCTCGTAGAGCTTCCGGCCCTCTTGGGTCCTGGCGCCGCCGAAGATCCGGGCCGGGATCCCCAGCTCGAAGGGGATGACGCCGGACATCACCAGGACTGCCACCCGGTGCCGGTCCTGGTGCCGGAACGGTCCCGCACAGGCGCCGGCGGCCGCTTCGTCTCCCGTTCCGATGGTGTGTCCGCCCTCGCCCGAAGTCGCCATGGCCCGATTCTTTCACATCGTGGCCATCCGGCCACTCGTCCGGCATCGGCACAGGCCCGAAGCTGACCGTGTGACGCAGACACCTCAAGCTCCTCCACAGAATCCGATACCGGCAGCCCCCAGAAGCCCCGCGGCCGCGCCCGCCCCCGGCCGCGAGCCCAGGATTCACCGCGCCTGGTTCGTGGCGGCCGTCACCTTCGTCACGATCATCGGCGCGGCCGCGTTCGCCTCCTTGCCCGGTCTGCTGATCGAGCCCCTCCACGCGGAGTTCGGCTGGTCACGCGGCATGATCGGCTTCGCGGTCTCCATCAACCTCGCGCTGTACGGACTCACCGCACCGTTCGCCGCCGCCCTGATGGATCGATTCGGCATCCGCCGCGTCGTCGCGGCCGCGCTCACCACCATCGCGCTCGGCGCCGGCCTCACCGCCTTCATGACGCAGACCTGGCAGCTGATCCTCTGCTGGGGCATCCTCGTCGGCATCGGCAGCGGGTGCATGGCGCTCGCCTTCGCCGCCACCGTCGCCAACCGGTGGTTCGTCACCCGCCGCGGACTGGTGACCGGCATCCTGACGGCGGCCGGCGCGGCCGGACAGCTGGTCTTCCTGCCGCTGCTCTCCTGGATCGTCGAGCAGCACGGCTGGCGGCCCGCGGCCGCGACCGTCGCCCTCTCGGCGCTCGCCGTCGTCCCGTTCGTCTGGCTGCTGCTGCGTGACCACCCCGCCGACGTCGGCCTGTCGGCGTACGGCGCGCCGGAGTTCACCCCGAAGCCGGTGCCGGTGCGCGGCGCGGCGCGGCGGGCGCTCAGGGCGCTGTCGGTCGCCGCCCGTACGGGCCCCTTCTGGCTGCTCGCGGGATCCTTCGCGATCTGCGGAGCGTCGACGAACGGCCTGATCAGGACCCACTTCGTACCCGCCGCCCACGACCACGGGATGCCGGTTACGGCAGCGGCTTCGCTGCTGGCCGTCATCGGGATCTTCGATATCGCCGGAACCATCGCGTCCGGTTGGTTCACCGACCGCTTCGAGCCGCGCCGGCTGCTCGCCGTCTACTACGGGATGCGCGGACTGTCGTTGATGTTCCTGCCCCAGCTGATGGCCGGCGCCGTGCACCCGCCGATGATCGTCTTCATCGTCTTCTACGGCCTAGACTGGGTCGCCACGGTTCCGCCGACCATCGCGCTGTGCCGTGAGTACTACGGCGACGACAGCGCCATCGTCTTCGGCTGGGTCCTGGCCGCGCACCAGATCGGCGCCGCCGTCGTGGCCTTCCTGGGCGGTGTCGCGCGTGACGCCTTCGGCTCCTACGACGTCGTCTGGTACAGCTCGGGCGCGCTGTGCGCGGTCGCCGCGCTGATGGTCCTGGTGATCCGGCGGGGACGGTCGAAGGGGCTCCCGGTCGCGGTGCCGGTGTGAGCTGTCGCGGTGCTCGCGTCGGGACTACTGGGCGAACCGGCCGAATCGTCCACGGTAGAAGAGCAGCGGCCCGGCCTCGGGGGTGGTTCCGTCCGCGTCGGCGGGCTCCGGGCAGCCGAGTTCGTCGACCCGTCCGACGACGATCAGATGGTCGCCGCCGGTGTGCACGGCGTGGATCGTGCAGTCGATCCACGCGGGTACGCCCGCCAGTCGCGGCGACCCCGTGACGGGCGCCGGCGTCCAGTCGACCCCCGCGAACTTGTCCGCTCCGCTCACGGCGAAGCCGCGGCACAGCGCGCTCTGCCCGTCGCCGAGGATGTTGACGCAGAAGACGCCGGCCCGCGCGATCTTCGGCCAGGTCGTGGAAGTGCGCGCCACCATGAACGCGACCAGTGGCGGATCGAGCGACAACGACGCGAAGGACTGGCACGCGAACCCCGTCGGTCCCGCCGCCCCGGGGGCGGTGACGATCGTCACCCCGGATGCGAACGTGCCCAGTACCCTGCGGAACGTCGCCGGATTGACCGGTGCCCGTTCGTCCGGGCCCACGGTCCGCAAGTCCGGGCGCGGCAGCGGCTCCACGGGCGCCGCCGCCGTGGCGGCTCCGACCGACCTGAGGTACCGGACGGCGGTGGCCGCCATCCCTGCGTGTCCCATCACACCGACCATTGAACCTGACGGTACGTCAGATGGAAAGAGGGATCCGCGCCCCGCTTCGCGCCGTCACCGGCCGCCGAACTGTGGGGATCTGCGCTCTACGAAGCTTCGGACGCCTTCCTGGGCGTCGTCCGTCGTCATGTTGATCTCCTGGGCGGCCGCCTCCGCCGCGAAGGCCGTCGAACGGTCGCCGTCCAGCGAGGCGTTGACCAGCTGCTTGGTCAGCGCGATGGAACGGGTCGGGCCGGCGGCGAGGCGTTCGGCCCAGTCGCGGGCGGTCTTCTGCAGATCGTCGGCGGGGACGACGCGGTTGACGAGGCCGAGGCGTTCCGCGGCGGGCGCCGGAAGGTCGTCGCCGAAGAACATCAGCTCCTTCGCCTTCTGCGGGCCGACGAGCCGCGACAGCAGATACGCGCCGCCCCCGTCGGGCACGAGACCGCGGCGGACGAAGACCTCGATGAACTTCGCGCGGTCGGACGCGAGGACGAGGTCGCAGGCGAAGGCCAGGTGCGCGCCGATGCCGGCCGCGGTGCCGTTCACCGCGGCGATCACCGGCTTCTCGCAGTCCAGGACGGCGGCGACCAGGCGCTGCGCGCCGCGCCGGATCGTCCGGGCGACATCGCCCGCGACGCGCTCGCCGGGTGCGGCCGCGCCCCCGCTGAGGTCGGCTCCCGCGCAGAACGCGCGGCCGGTGGCGGTGATGACGACGGCCCGGACGGCGGGGTCGGCGGAGGCCGCGTCGAGCAGCGCGATGATGCGTTCGCGCTGGTCCCAGGTGACGGCGTTCATCGCTTCCGGGCGGTTGAGGGTGATCCACGAGACGCCGTTGTCAGTGGCGTGCAGTACCAATGAGTGAGCAGGATCAACGGAATCGTCACGGAGGGTGTCCGTCATGGGGGAGTGGCTCCTTGCTGTACGGAGGGCTGCGCGCGCGGTGGTGAGCGGTGAGCGGATCGCTGGGGAGCGTCGTCGACACGGCGTCGACCGGCCGCCGAGCGGGTCGCTACGGCCGCGCGGTCCGTGCCGGCGGGGCGGTGCGGACGGTGCGGGCCGCGCAGGCCACCCGGGCCGTTCACCGGCAGATCGCGAGGGCGTCGAGCGCCACCGCTCCCTGTCCGCGCGGCAGCACCATCAGTGGGTTGATGTCGAGTTCGGAGAGGTCGCCGCCGAGTTCCATCGCCATCCGCTGCACGCGCATGACGACATCGACGAGCGCGTCGACATCGGCCGGCGGGGCCCCTCTGACCCCTTCGAGGAGCCGGTGGCCGCGCAGTTCGCCGAGCATGTCGCGGGCCGTGTTCTCGCTGAACGGCGGCACGCGGACGGCGGCGTCGGCGAGGATCTCGACGAGGACGCCGCCGAGGCCGACGGTGACGGTCGGGCCGAAGAGCGGGTCCTGGGTGACGCCGACGACCATCTCGACGCCGCGTTCGACCATCTGGCAGACGAGGATGCCGTCGAGGTCCACCCCCTCGTAGCGAGCGATGTCGGTCAGGTCGCGATAGGCGTCACGGACCTGGCTGGCGGAGGTCAGTCCGATCTTGACCAGCCCGAGTTCGGTCTTGTGGCCGAGCTGGGCGCCGGACGCCTTCATGACGACGGGGTAGCCGACCAGGCCCGCGGCCCGGACGGCGCCGGCCGCGCTGGTCACCAGCTGCTCGCGCGGTACGCGGATCCCGTACGCGCGCAGCATCTGCTTCGCCGCGTGCTCGCTGAGCTGGTGGCCCGCGCGCATCAGGGCCTGCGCCTTGCGTGCGGAGGAGGAGCGGGTGCGCGGGGGCCTCGTCGAAGGGGGAGCGGTAGGCGGCGGCGAAGCGGTGGTGGTCGAGGTAGGCCTTGACGGCGCTGACGCAGTTGCCGAAGGTGCGGAAGGTCGCGAGCCGGGACGAGCCGAGGAGGGTGGTGCGATAGGCGTCCTCGGTGCCGAGCGGCGAGCCCCACACCACGCACACCAGCTTGTCGGTGCTCTCCGCCGCGTCGGCCAGATCCTGGGCGAGCTTGTCGCTCATGGGTGGGAACGGACCGGTGATCGGACAGATGAGCACGCCGACGGACGGGTCGGCGAGGATCGCGTCGATGATCTTCCGGCCGCGCCAGTCGCCGACCGGGTGGCCGCCGTTGTCGATCGGGTTCGCGACGTTGAGGTACTCCGGGATCCACTGGTGGAGTTCGGTCTGCTTCTCGTCGGACAGGAGCGGGATGTCGAGTCCCGCGGCGGTGGCGAGGTCGGAGAAGTGAGCGCCGGTGCCGCCGGATATGGAGTAGACGACGACGCCGTCGGCCGTGGGCGGCTTGGCGCGCGCGAGCAGGGCCGCGGTGTCCTGCAGCTGGTCGAGCCCGTCGACGCGGATGACGCCGAACTGCTTGAGGGCCGCGTCGACCACGGCGTCGGAGCCGGTCAGTTTGCCGGTGTGGGAAGCGGCCATGCGGGCGCCGGTCTCGGTACGGCCGACCTTCACCATCACCACCGGCACCTTGTTGCGGGCCGCGCGGTCGGCGGCGAGTGTGAACGAGCGTCCGTCCCTGAGCCCTTCCACATACGCGGCGATGGCCCCGACCTCGGGCTGCTCGGCGAAGTACGAGATGAAGTCGGCGGTCTCGAGGTCCGCCTCGTTGCCGGTGGGCGCCCAGTGGCTGATCCGGATGCCCAGTTCCTGCAGCGTGTAGAGGGGCCGGCCCTGGTGGCCGGACTGGGTGATCAGGGCGATGGCCGGCCCGGTGAGGTCATCGCGGAACTTCTCGAAGGCGTTGAGGTTGGTGTTCGGGCCGAGCAGTCTCATGCCCGAGGCGGCGACGACCTCGGCGAGGCGGGCCTGCGCAGCGGCGCCCTCCTCGCCGGTCTCGGCGAAGCCGGAGGCGAAGGCGACGGCGAACCTGACCTTGGCCTCGCCCAGCTGCTCGATAACCGGAAGGGGGTCACCGACGAGGAGCACCGCGAGATCCACGGTCTCCGGCAGATCCGTCACCGAGGCATAGCAGGGCAGGTCGAAGACGGTCCCGCGGCCGGGGTTGACCGGGAAGAGCCGGGCCCCGACCCGCTGCGACCAGGCGATGAGCTGTCTGGTGATGCCGGTGTTCGGCCGTCCTTCCGTGTCGGACGCGCCGACCACCGCCACGGTCTCTGGCCGGAAGAACCGGTCGAGGTTTGGGACGGTGTTGTGCAGCGGGCGGCCACCGACGTCGGTGTCGGACGCGCCGCGTGCGGCGGGTCCGGGGCCGGGGCTACGGGTGCTGTATGTCGATCCAAGCATCGGTCTCGCCCGCTCCTGCTCGAAGGTATACAGAACTGACGCACAGTCAGATTACTGAACTGACGACCTGTCAGGAACAGTTCGGGCATGTGAAAGATGTGAAGGAGGCCGAGCGGGCCGTTGTCCAGGACGCTTTGGGCGGGCGGGGGCACACCGACGGGCTCCGCCCGGCGGCTTCTTTGGCCGGAAACGGACGGGGCGGAATCCGAGGAAGACCGATTGAGGAATATGGAGGAAAGGGGTGAGACGCGGACGGATCGGCGGGAGGCCGGTCACACCCGCCGGGAGGTGCGCGCGGCCGCGCGGGCGATGCGCCGGGCGTCGATGGCGAGCTCACGGAACATGCCGCTGATGGGGTTGGTGAAGCCGGTGAAGTAGAGGCCGGGAGCGCCCGGCGGGGTGTGCGGACCATGGACGACGGGGCGGCCGTTGCTGTCGAGGACACCCAGGTGGCCGACGAGGGGTTCGAGGCCGCGCCGGTATCCCGTGGCGGCGATGACGACCTCCGGGCTGATGCGCGAACCGTCGGCCAGGACGACCTTGTCGCCGTCGAAGCTCTCCACGGCGGCGACGGGCTCCACCCGTCGCGCCCGGATCGCGTCGATGAGGCCGACGTCCTGCACCGGGATGGCTCCGTCGTCGCGGACACGGGAGTAGAGGCCAGTGGTGGGGCGGGCGAGTCCGTAGGCGGACAGGTCGGGGACGCTGAGCCGTTCCACGTGCGGGGCGATGCGGTCGACCAGACCAGTCGGCAGTCGGCGGCAGAGGATGCCGGTGGCCTGGGCGGGCCAGCCGGCCGTGGTGCGGCGCAGGATGTGCGGCGGTGTCCTGACGGCGATCCGCACCCGGGCGGCACCCGCTTCGACGAGGTCGACGGCGATCTCGGCGCCGGTGTTGCCGACGCCGACGATGAGGACGTCACGGCCCGCGTAGGGCTCGGCGTTGCGGTAGTGCGCGGCGTGCAGCAGCTCGCCGGTGAAGCTCTCGCGGCCGGGCCACTCCGGGACGTGGGGCGCGTGGTTGGTGCCGGTGGCGACCACGACGACGGACGCGTTGAGCAGGCGTCCGCCGGTGGCGGGCAACTGCCACGCGCCGCCGCCCTTGCCGCGGCGTCCGGCGCGTCCGCCGGTGCCTCCCCGGCCGCCCTCGGCGGCGTCGCCGACGCGGTCGATCCGCGACACCTCGATGCCGGTGGCGACGTCGATCCGGTGGTGCGCCGCGTATCGCTCCAGGTAGCGGATGACGTCGTCGCGGCCGACCCAGCGTCCGTACGCTCGCGGGATGGCGAAGCCGGGCAGGCCGGACAGCCGTCGCGTGGTGTGCAGGTGGAGCCGGTCGTAGTGACCGCGCCACGACGAGGCGACCGCGTCCGACCGCTCCAGTACGAGCGTGCGCACGCCACGGCGGCTCAGCGCCGCCGCCGCGGCGAGGCCGCCGGGTCCCGCGCCGATGACGATCGCGTCGGGAGACGCGCTGGGTGCGGCGGGCGCGGTGGGCTCGGGGGACTCGGCGGACTCCGACGGAACGGAGGAGGTGGGGCGGTCGACCATGTGATGCTCCCGGGGCCGGTCGGAGGGGCTGTCGGAGGGACGTACCGGAAGGTGACAGTGGCGCGGGAGTGAGAGTAGTCCCGGAAGCGATCAGTCCGAGGGCGTTTGGCGCCGGCCCCTTGCGCGCTCTGTCTCCATCCGCTGAACTGACGTACCGTCAGATAAAGAGGAGGCCCGCGATGCAGACGATCTGGCTCACCGGAGCCGAATGGCTCGCCGTGCTGCGCATAGGCCTCGGTCTGTGGTGGCTGGAGAGCTGGCGGCACAAGGACAAGAAGGGCTGGTTCGAGCGCGGGACGGGCATCGCCTGGGCCAAGAGCATCGCGGACGAGCACCGCTGGGGCTTCGTGCGGGGCGGCTTCACCACCGTCGTCGCGCCGCGGCCCAAGCTGATGGCGTACGTCGTCGTCTATGCCGAGCTGGCGCTCGGGCTGGGGCTGACGGTCGGCCTGCTGACACCGGTGGCGCTCGTCGGCGGGGCTGCTCCTCAACCTGCTCTACCTCGTCCTGATGATCCACGACTGGGCTGAGCAGGGTCAGAACACGATGATGGCGCTGATATCGCTCGTCGCGCTCTTCGCCATGAGCTGGCAGGCATGGTCGCTCGACAACCTGTGTGGGCTGTTCCTGTGACGGCGCAGCGCTTCGACCTCCCCGACATCGACGCCTTCACCCGGCCGTACTGGGAGGCCGCCGCCGACGGACGCCTGCTGATCCGGCGCTGCGCCGCCTGCGGGGCCGCGCACCACTATCCGCGCGAGTTCTGCCCGTCCTGCTGGAGCGAGGACGTCGCCTGGGAGCGGGCGAGCGGGCGCGCCACGCTCTACACCTGGTCGGTCGTCCACCTCAACGACCTGCCGCCGTTCGGCACCCGGGTGCCGTACGTCGCCGCGGTGGTCGACCTCGCGGAGGGCCCGCGCATGATGACGGAGGTCGTCGGCTGCGAGCCGTCCGACCTGCGGATCGGCCAGGAGCTGCACGTACGCTTCCGCACGGACGAAGCCGATCCCCGGGCCCCGGCCGTCGCCGTCTTCGCTCCGGCGAGGCCCGTCGACTCCGTCGATCAGCCACCCGCCGTGCCGTAGAGCGCGAAGAGGGCGTCCTCGAAGAGCGGGCTGTACGAGACGCTGTCGTCCGGGCCGCCGCCGTCCAGGCCGCCCACCAGGCCGATGACCTTCCCGGTTCTCGTCTTCGGGTCGAAGTCCAGCAGCCACGGGCTGCCGGACGTCCCGTCGTAGTAGCCGCCGCAGTCCATCTGCAGCTGCCGCATGCCGGACAGCCGGGAGGTGGCCGTCGTGCAGCTGATCGCCCGGCCCGTCGGGTCGAAGGCCTCGCCGGGGTAGCCGATGACGGTGACCTTGTTGGTCCAGCCGGGCGTCCGCGCCAGGACGTTGGCGCCGGTGACGTCCTCGATGCCTTTGCCCTGGTCGTTCCTCTTCACCCGCGCGAAGGCGAAGTCGTAGTCGGACCCGGTGCCGAAATCGTCCCACCGCGGGTCGGTGAAGACCTGGTCGACGGCCCAGGTCCCGTACGGCTGCGTCTTCGCGCCCTTGACGTAGTCGGGGACGAAGACGACGTCCGTGCCCGCCTCGCAGTGCGCGGCGGTCAGCACGAGGCTGCGGGAAGGGCTGTGGACCACGCTCGCCGAGCAGAAGTGGGCCTCGGCCGAGTCGTCGACGGAGAAGAGCACGCCGACGGTCGGGACGCCGCTGATGTGCCGGGCGGCGCCGGCCGGGGCGATGGTGGTGCTGACGTTCGCGTTGGGGGTGGGCAGCTCCTCCGGCCCGAACGGAGCGGTCTGCGGCATGGCGTTCGCCATCCGCTCCGGGGTCCAGAACCGGGCCGCTGCCTGGTTCGTCCAACTCTCCCGGCCGTCCGGCGGCGAGCCGGCGGCCCACGGCATCCACAGCGCGGCGGCGGCCAGCACGAGCGTGCAGGCCAGGGGCAGGGCGAACCGCTTGACCACGCGATACCCCTCTCCGGGCGGCCCGTAGATCCACTGACCGGCCCAGCGTACCCACGCACCCGGCGAGCGGTCTTCAGCGATCTCTGCTCCCTTGCCGTGAAGCCCCCCGCGAACCCCCCTCCCCCCGCGAACCCCCCTCCCCCCGCGAACCCCCCTCCCCCCGCGAACCCCCTCCCCCCGCGAACCCCGCTCCCCGGCCGCGAAACGCCCCGCGAACCCCGCTCCCCGGCCGCGAAACGCCCCGCGAACCCCGGTCCCCGGCCGCGAAACCCCCGCCGCGCCCTACCCGCGTTCGAGGATCATGGTCCCCGAGGAGCAGAACCAGCCGCCGGTCCCGGAGGCGACCGCCAGGCGCGGCAGCCGCCCGCCGGACGTGCGCACCTGCCGGTCGCCCGCCTCGCCGCGCAGCTGCCGGACGGCCTCGATGAGCAGGAACAGGCCGCGCATCCCCGGGTGGCAGGCGGACAGGCCGCCGCCGTCGGTGTTGACGGGCAGTTCGCCGTCGATCGTGAGCCGCCCCTTCTCGACGAACGCGCCGCCTTCGCCCTTGGCGCAGAAACCGAGGTCCTCCAGCGTCACCAGCGTCATGTACGTGAAGGCGTCGTAGATCTCGGCGAGGTCGATGTCGGCGGGGGTCACGCCGGCGCGCTCGAAGGCGATCCGGCCCGAGACGGCCGCCGGAGAGACCGTGAAGTCCGCCCACTCGGACATCGTGGTGTGCGAGACGGCGGTCCCCGAGCCGAGGATCCAGACGGGGGCTTTGGCGGTGTCCGCCACGTACTCCTCGGCGGCGAGCAGCACCGCGCCGCCGCCGTCGGAGCGGATGCAGCAGTGCAGCTTGGTGAACGGGTCGGCGATCATCGGCCCGGACAGCACCTCGTCGACGGTGATCGGGGTGCGGTACATCGCGTCGGGGTTGCGGCCGGCGTTGGCGCGGGCCTGTACGGCGACCTCGGCGAGCTGCTTTAGCGTCGTGCCGTACTCGTGCATGTGGCGGCGCGCGGCCATCGCGTACTTGGAGACGAGGGTATGGCCGTACGGGACCTCGAACTGCAGCGGCCCGCGGGCGCCGAAGGAGAGGTTGGCGGTGCGCCGTTTCGCCTTGATGTCGGCGCGTGCGGTCGAGCCGTAGACGAGCAGCACGGCGTTGGCGTGTCCTGCGGCTATCGCCTCGGCGGCGTGCGCGGCCATGACCTCCCAGGTCGAGCCGCCCACGGCGGTTGAATCCACCCAGGTAGGGCGGAGACCGAGGTATTCGGCGACCTCGACGGGCGCGAGGATCCCGAGTCCGGCGGAGGCGAGCCCGTCGACGACCGACCGGTCGAGCCCGGAGTCGGCCAGTGCCCGGCGGGCGGCCTGGGCGTGCAGGGCGTACGGGGTGGCGTCGTCGACCCGTCCGCAGTCGGACAGCGCGACGCCGACGACGGCGACCTTGCGAGCAGCAGGCATAAATCTGACGGTACATCAGATGTGAAGCCACGGAACAGGGGATGTGGCCAGGGTGCGGGAGGGGAAAGTCAGCGCCTCCTGCGCAGCCGGGTGGCCGCTGACGACACCTGGGTCAGTGCGACGAGCGCGAGGAGGGCGTACAGCATCCGCTGGAAGCCCGAGATGTCGCTCGTCCAGAACTGGGCGCTGATCCACAGGACGAGCAGCACGGCCCAGATCCCGGCATAGACCTTGAGCTGCGTCGTCGACGTGTCGGGGCCGGGGGAGAGGAAGCGCAGCGTGGCGCTGCGCGGGGGCTGCGGCTCCGGGCGCGCGCCCCTGCCGTCCGAGCGGGGGTCGTGGCCGGGTTCCCGGCCGGGGTTCTGGCTCATGCCGGACATCATGCCCGGCCGGGAATGGCTGCTCCCCGGCCCTGTGCATCTGGACTCGCGCTCCCTAAGATGACGGACCGTCAGATCAGCTGTGAGGAGCCCGCCGATGGATGCCGCGTTCACCGAGGAGCAGGACGAGATCCGGCGCACCCTGCGAGAGGTACTGCGGAAACGCTGCGGACCGGACGAGGTCAAGGCGGCCGTCGGCACCACCGCGGGATACGACGAAGCCCTGTGGCGCCAACTCGCCGAGCAGCTCGGCCTGCCCGGGCTCGGGCTGCCGACGGAGTACGGGGGCGCCGGCTGCGGGCCGACCGAGCTGGTGCTGGCCTGCGAGGAGGCGGGCCGCACACTGCTGCCGTCCCCCCTGCTCAGCACCGCGGTGCTGGCCGCCCCGCTCATCGCCGACCTCGGCACCGAGCGGCAGCGCGCCGACCTGCTGCCCGGGATCGCCGCCGGCACCGTCACGGTGGCGCTCGCGCTGCCGGGCGGGCTCGGCACGGCACTGGGCCTGACGGGGCCGAACGACGGCAACTGGGCCGGCGGCGGCCGCGCCGGCGGCATCCAGGCCCGTCAGGAGCCGGGCGGGGCGGGCTGGCGGCTCTACGGGCAGGCCGATCAGGTGCTCGACGGGCACAGCGCCGGCCTGCTGCTCGTAGCCGCCCACGCGGGCGGCTACGCGGCCGCCCGCACCCGGCTCTTCCTCGTCGAGGCAGGCTCGACCGGCGTCGTACGCACCCGCCTCACCGCGCTCGACGAGACCCGGCCCGAGGCCCGGATCGAGCTGCGCGACGTCCTCGCCGTGCCGCTCGGCGGCGACGAGGCGGCCGACCCGGGGCCCGCGCTGGCCCGGGCAGGTGAACTCGCCGCCGCCGCGCTCGCGGCGGAGGCGGTCGGCGCCGCGGACCAGGCACTCGCCTCCACCGTGGAATACGTGCAGGTCAGGGAGCAGTTCGGACGCCCCGTCGGCTCCTTCCAAGCTGTCAAGCACCGGCTCGCCGACCTCTACGTCCAGGTGCAGGCGGCACGCTCCGCCGCCTATTACGCCGCATGGGCGGCCGCCGCCTCCGAGGACGAGCTGCCCGTCGCAGGACCGCTGGCGCTCGCGCAGGCGCTGGAGGCGCTGCGCTCCGTCGCCGGCGAGGCGATCCAGCTGCACGGCGGCGTCGGCTTCACGTGGGAGCACCACGCGCACCTGTACTTCAAGCGCGCCGCGTCCGACGAGCTGCTCTTCGGCCCGGTCCATCTGCTGCGCGCCCGGGCCGCGGACCGGGCGGGGCTCTTCGGTCCGGCGGTCCCGTCGAGTCCCGCACCCGCACCCGCACCCGCACCCGTGCAGATCGCGTCGACATCCGCCGCGTCGGCCACCGCCGGGAGCGTGGCATGAAGAAGTCGCTGATGGAGCGTTCGAAGCCGCTCGTCCAGAAGGTGTCGTCCACGCGCGGCTTCGCGAAGGTCGCGCCGTACGTCGTCCCGGCCATGGACAAGGTCGTGCACCGGCTGACGAAGGGGAAGGTGCTGCTCAGCGCCCAGATGCTGCCCGGCGTCGTCCTGACGGCGACGGGCGCGAAGAGCGGGCAGCCACGCCGTACACCGTTGGCGTGCATGCCCGAGGACGGCGGCACGTTCATCCTCATCGGAAGCAACTTCGGGCGGACCGACCACCCCGCGTGGACCGGCAATCTGATGCGGCACCCGGACGCGGAGATCAACTGGAAGGGGAAGGACCTGCTCGTCGTCGCGCGGCTCCTCGAGGGCCCCGAGCGCGAGGCGGCCTGGACGGCGGTCCTGAAGTTCTGGCCGCCCTACGCGTCCTACGCGGCGCGCGTGGAGCGGCAGATACGGCTCTTCCGCCTCGTACCGCGCGGCGAGTAGCCCACGCACGAAAACGCGGGCGCCGTACCGGCTACCTCCCCCGAGGACCGGACGGCGCCCGCGTTGGGCGTGACGTGGCAGGACGGACAGATGGAACTGACGGAAGCGACGGAACTGACGGAACTGACGGAACTGACGGAACTGACGGAACTGACGGAACTGATGGAACCGATGGAGCAGGTGCAACGGGTGCAACAGGTGGAACAGACGGGAAAGGTGGGAAAGGCGAAAGGGCCTGTGCCAAGGGCCACTTGAGGCCCGGCGAGCTACTTGGCGGGCTTCTTCCCGGTGACGCCGAGATGCACCAGCAGCGCGAGGTTCGGCTTCAACTCGGCCTGTTTGACGCCCCAGCTGGTGAACCCCTTCTGGTGCGAGGCGACGGCGGCCAGCATGGCGACCAGCGAACCCGCCATCGCGGCCGGGCTGACCTCCTTGTCGACCTTGTTCTTGCTCTGCAGATCCTTGATGGAATCCGTGAGCGAGTTGGTGACGGCGTTGAGGATCTTCATGCGGATCTTGTAGAACCGCTTGTCCCCTTCCGCCGCTCCGAGGTCGACGACGCGCAGAATCGCATCGTTCTTCCGCCAGAAGGAGAGGAAGCCGTCGACCAGTTCCTCCGCCGCCAGGGCGCCGGACTTGCCGATCCAGGAGCGTCCCGCGACCAGGTCGGTGAGGCTCGCTCCTTCCTTGGCCATTTCCTCGGCGAGTTCGAGGACCGCGCCCTCGACGTCGGGGAAGTACTGGTAGAACGTTGCGGGGGAGGTGCCCGCCATCCGGGCCACGTCAATGACCTTGACGTCCCGGTACGGCGACGTGCTGAGCATCTCGCCGAGGCAGTCGAGCAGCTTCTGCCGCGTCGCCTGTCCTCGACGACCGGCAACACGGCCGTCGACGGTGCGAACTTGTCCTGTCATGCCGTCAGTTTACCGGCGGGTGATCAGCGCGCGATTCGGCCTCCTGCAAATGGGGGCGACCGGTTTCCGCAGGTGCGCGGGCGCGCTCCTGACCGTGTTGGAAGGGATACGCAGCGCGTTTGTCCGCCCGTTTTCTGTTGGCTTTCCCCTCGTATTCCGCCGGATAACTGGCCGTCAGACCTATTCGCGGCTTCGTGGCCGACGTCGTCCGGCCCCGGGCGGGGGTAGCGGGCCGCCGAGACCGCGCAGGACCGGCTCCTGTCCGCCATTCGAGCGAATCATCTTATCAACAGCCTGTGGATAACTTCTGTGGGTAAAGATTCCCGGCGCCTGGAACCGGCTATTTGCCCTGTTAAGCCGTGAAGCGCCTCATTAGGTGTCATGGGCGCCACGACGCCACCCCGCGACACGCCGTCCGGACTTCCTTCCGCGTTCGATCGAGGTCGCTCGGCAGCAGCCCGGAATCGGCTCCGCCGGAGACCGGGCGGCGCCCCGCCCGACGCGGCCCGAGCCGGGGTTTCGCCTGGTTCCGGCCCGGTTCGGGTCCCGCCGCGAGCCGCTTCCCGCTCCGGTCAGCCGTCCGCTCACTCTCGACGGAACCCGGGGTCCGTACCGACAGAATCGACGAATCTCGTGTCGTTACGCCCCCGGGTTCGCAACTGGACCCTTCGCCAGGAAGAATCAGCTTCCATATGGGGAACACCCCACGGGGAGGGACGGGCAGTGGTGGAGCAGCTGACGCAGCACGACCCGCGACGGATCGGCCCTTTCGAGGTGCTGGCCCGGCTCGGTGCCGGCGGCATGGGGCTGGTCTATCTCGCAAGGTCGGCCTCGGGCCGCCGGGTCGCGATCAAGACGGTGCGCGCCGAGCTCGCCGAGGACCAGCTCTTCCGGGTCCGCTTCAGCCGTGAGGTCGAGGCGGCCCGCGCGGTCAGCGGTTTCTACACGGCCGCCGTCGTGGACGCGGACGCGCGCGCCGCCGTGCCGTGGCTGGCCACCGCCTATGTTCCGGCTCCTTCCCTCGAAGAGATCATCAACGAGGCCGGGCCGATGCCCGCCCAGGCCGTCCGCTGGCTCGCCGCCGGCGTCGCCGAGGCGCTGCAGTCGATTCACGGCGCGGGTCTCGTACACCGCGACATGAAGCCGTCCAACGTCCTGGTCGTCGAGGACGGGCCCCGGGTGATCGACTTCGGTATCGCCAGCGGGGTGTCCAACACCCGGCTGACCATGACGAACGTCGCCGTCGGCACCCCCGCGTACATGTCGCCCGAGCAGGCCCGCGACTCGCGCAGCGTGCGCGGCGCCAGCGACATCTTCTCCCTCGGCTCGACGCTGGTGTTCGCCGCGACGGGGCACGCACCCTTCCACGGCGCGAACCCCGTCGAGACGGTCTTCATGCTGCTCCGCGAAGGCCCGGACCTGGCGGGTCTGCCCAGCGAGCTGCGGCCGCTCATCGAGTCCTGCATGCGGATGGAGGCCGATCAGCGGCCCACGCCCGCCGAGCTCCAGGCGCAGCTCGCCCCGCACCTCTTCTCCACCGGCAGCGACGACACCGGTACGGCGTCCGCGTGGCTGCCGCCGGGCGCGGTCGCGCTGATAGAACAGCGGCGCAGCGGCCGCCCGGCCGTCGCCGTCAACGCCAGGACCTCACCACCCCCGCCGCCATCCGCCCCGCCCCGCACCCCCGACCCGGTCGGGCACGGCCGGCACGGCGCGGCCGGTGGCCGGCAGGGTGGCGCCGGTGGTGCGGGTGGGCTGAACGGTCCTGACGGATTCAACGGTCCGGGCAGTCCGAACAGGCCCGTCGGCCCCGGCCGTCCCGACGCGCCCGTCGGCGGCCGCGGTGGCGCCGTGGCCGAGCCGCCCGCGCACGGTCCCGTCCGACTGGCCGGCTCCGCCCCGATAGGGCCGGGCCTGCGCGTCGCCGACGCCGACCACAGGGCGCAGCCGCCGAACGGCGCCCCCGGCACGGACTGGGTGCGGCGCGGTGGCTCGCACCGGGCCAACGGGCCCGGCGCGCTTCCCGCGCAGCAGCCCTCGCCGCCGACCCCGGCGGGGGAGTGGCGGCCCTGGCGCTTCCGCATGTCCAACGACGTATGGGGTACGCCCGTCGTCTCCGACGGCCGCCTCTACGTCACCTCCTTCGAGGTGCACGCGCTCGACATCGCCAGCGGGCGGCGGCAGTTCAAGACCCGCGACGTCGCCTGGACGATGGCGGTCGCCGACGGCCGGATCCACGCCTCCGACGGACCCAGCCTCTACGCCCTCGACACGGTCGACGGCGGCGACCTCTGGCGCACCGGCGTCGAGGGGTGGATCTACTCGTTGCGCGCCGAGCACGGCACGGTCGTCACCGGCACGCGCGGCGGCGGCGTCCAGGCCTGGGACGCCGACCGCGGCCTGCTGCGCTGGGAGCGCGGTGGCGCGCAGACCGAGTTCGAGTCCCCCGAGTCCGGGCCCTCGATCGCGGCGGGCACGGTGTACTTCCAGGGAGGCGGCCGCCTCTACGCCATCGACGCCGGGTCCGGCGCCGAGCGCTGGTCGTACCCGGTCGGCGCGTCCGGCGTCCCGGGCGCCACCGGCAGCGTCCCGACGAGGCCGGTCGTGGCCGACGGCGTCGTCTACGTGACCGCCGGCACGCGCGTGCTCGCCCTCGACGCCAGGTCGGGGTCGGAGCGCTGGCGCTTCGACGCCCCCGCCGTCATGTTCGGCCCGCCGGCCCACGTGCCGGGCGCGAGCGCCGCGGGTGGCGGCGTCTACATCGCCGACCACCTCGGCACCGTCTACGCCCTCGACTCGCACAACGGCCGCGACCGCTGGCGCGTCGCCACGGAGCCCCGGCAGTCCCTCGAGCCGGTGCTCGTCGCCGGCGGCGACGTCCTGCTGGGCGCGGGCAGCGCGCTCTACACGCTCGACGCGGTCACGGGCAATCCGAAGTGGCGGTTCGCCGCCCAGGGCGAGATCGTCGGGTCGCCGGTCGTCGCGGACGGACGCGTCCACTTCGGTTCGAAGGACCACTGCCTCTACACGGTGGACGCCGGCGGCGGCCAGCTGCGCTGGAAGCTCGAGACGGGCGGCGAGATCACGGGGTCGCCGGTGGCGGCGGACGGGGTCGTGTACGCGTGCAGCAAGGACCGCTGCGTCTACGCGCTGGACGCGGTGAAGGGCACGGGGGCCGCGGCGCGGCGGCCCTAGGCCGTGTCTGGTGCTCCGGCCGGAAGGGTTTGCCTGATTCGCGGCGTCCGGTGCGGTGCGTCGCACGGCGGAGGATCGTCCTCGTACCGGGCGTACTCGGACGACTCCGACAACGCAGCGAAGTGCCGTGCCGGACGCCGCGAACCGGTGAACCTTTCCGGCCAGAGCACTAGCGTCCGACGGGGACGGCTACTGCGGGACCGCTACTGCGGGCGTTCGTGCACCGTGGGACGTACGGTCGGGGGCTCGGGCGGGTTCCACACCGGGCCGGTGACGGTCTCGGCCCGGGGCCAGGTCGCGGTGTCGTCCGTGGGGGGCCGGTGCGGGGCGGGGTCGTTCACGGTGGGCTGGTACGGAGCGGTGTCATCCACGGTGGGGTGGCGCAGGGTGGGGTCGTCCTCGACGTGGTCCACGGCGGGGTGGTCCACGGGGTCGACCGCGTGCGGCGGCGTGTGGCCCAAGGTGCGGCGGTGGCGGCGGCCCGACATGATGGCGGCTCCGATCAGGAGCAGGGCGCCGCCGCCGAGGGCGTTGGCCACGCCGATGCCGAGGCCGTTGCCGCCCGCGGTGAGGTAGCCGGCGGAGAGCCCCTGGCGCACCATCCACAGGATGGTGAAGCCGAGGACGATGACGCCCGCGCAGGCGACGAGCAGCCGGGAGCGCAGCAGGACCCCGAGCAGGGTGATCACGGCGGCGAAGAGCATGGGGAGGAACAGGGAACCCAGGACGGCGGCCCGGTCGGGCGTGATCCCGTCGAAGAGGTCCTCTATGCGGATCTCCGAGCCGTGGCGGCCTGCGTACCAGGCCCGGAAGGGGCTCCAGACGGCGGCTGCCGCTCCGAAGAGGGCGATCAGGGACCCGAAGACGTTGCGGAACATCGTGCGTCGTCCAATCTCGGCGCCCCCGTGCGATCCGGCCCCCCACGCGACTCACGCTATGCCGGGCGGCGCGAGCCCGCCACGCGGACGGACTCGCCTAGGAATGTCCGTTCCACTGGACGTCCGCTCGCGGGGGTGCGCGGGACCAGGCTGCTAACCTGACGCGCTCCTGCCAACGACTGGGGATCGTCAACCATGCACCTCCGCCACCTGCGACTTGTCGCGGTACTCGCCGTCGTCGTTCTCGCTCTCACGGGGTTCAGCTCGAGCAAGAGCAAGAGCAAGAGTCACGGCAAGGGGGGCGGTTGCAGCAGCAGCCACAGCAGCAGCGGCTCGTCGAGCTCGAACTCGAACTCGGGATCGTCATCCTCCGGTTCCACTTCCGGTTCCGGTTCGACTTCTGATTCCAGCTCCGGTTCCAGTTCCGGCTACAGCTACAGCCCCCGGCCGCGGTCCACCACGACGTACCGCCGGAGCACCAGCTCGCCGAGCTCGTCCAGCTCTTCCGGCTCGACGTCGCAGCCCACCGCGATCGACCAGGTGACCGTCGTGCGCTGCCAGAGCTCCGGCCCGGAGGCGTCCCGGCCCACGTCACAACTGCGGATCGACAACAGCCGGGGCACCAGGTCGTACTACTTCACCGCCGTGGTGCGCCTGAACAACGTCCAGGGCGAGCGCATCGGCACCTCCAAACTCTCCCGCACCCTGGTGAAGGCCCGCTCGACGAAGACGGTCGAGGTCACCGGGGACCTGGACGCCGCCGTCCAGGTCGGTGAGTGGACCGACTGCGTCGTCGCGAGTGCCAACCGCAGCGCCGGCTGAAACCCCCGGCCGACAGCGGTCAACGCACCCTGAACTCCCCGCGACGTGACGTGAACAGCCCCGCCTGATGTTCCGGCGGCAGGTTCCCGAGCGCGATCAGGTGCGGGGCCTGCGCCAGCGCGTGCGCACGGGCCGCCTCACGGGCGGACCAGACGGCGCGGACCGTGCCCTGGACCGCCTCCGTCGGGTAGGAGGCGATGACGGCGGCGGCGCGCACGGCCGCGTCGAGCAGCTCGTCCGCCGGGACAACCTCCGACACGAGGCCGGTCTCATACGCCCGTCGCGCGCCCATCCGCTCCGCCGTGCCCATCAGCGACATCCGCATCACCTCGCCGTAGGGCATGCGCTGCGCCATGAGGACGGACTCGTAGGCGCTGACCATGCCGTACGTCGTGTGCGGGTCGAAGAAGGTGGCGTGCTCGGCGGCGATCACGAACTCGGCCTCGCCCAGGAGGTAGAAGGCGCCTCCGCAGGCCATGCCGTTGACGGCCGCGACGACCGGCTTCCACAGGTCGTTGGATTTCGGGCCGAGGCGCAGCAGCGGATCGTCGATGGAGTACGGCGACGGCGGTTGCGGGACGTCGACGGAACGGTCGATTCCGGTGCAGAACGCCTTGTCGCCGGCGCCGGTCAGGACGATGGCGCGGACGTCGTCGCTCAGCCGGAACTCCCGCCACAGGGACGTTAGTTCGGCGACGGTGCCCAGGTCGATCGCGTTGTGGCGCCGCGGGCGGTCCAGGGTGACGACGGCGACTCCGTCCTTCGACGTACAGGTGACACCCGTGGCACTCATGGCCGCTCCAGCAGCCAGCGCGGCACGGTGACGCCGTCCGCCATCGCGTGGAAGACGACCTTCACCCCGGCGCCGATGCGCAGTCTCGACGGGTCGACAGAGTCGAGTGCGGCGTCGGCCGACGTGACGAGGTTGCCGACGAGGCGGATCCGCGGGGCGTCCAGCAGCTCCACGACGACGGCGTTGTACGGGGCCTGTTCCGCATAGGCGGGCAGCAGGGGCGGGTGCGGGAAGACGTACGACCAGATGCGGCCGCGGCCGCTCATCCGCCGCCACTCGCTGTCGAAGGACTGGCAGTGCGGGCAGCAGGGGCGGGGCGGGAAGCGCAGGACGCCGCAGGCGGCGCACGCCTGGACGCGCAGCTCCCCGCGGCGGGCGTACTGCCAGAAGGGTGCGCCGTCGTCGTCGACCACGGGCAGCAGCAATCCGTCGTCGGCGGGCGGTGCGGACGGTGCGGGCTTCACGGGCGTGGCGGTCATGGCGGTCAGCTCCTCGGATCTCAGCTTCTCAGCAGCAGCGCGGATGTCGGTACGCCCTCGCCCGCCGTGACCAGGCAGGTCGCGGCGTCGGGGACCTGGGCGGTGGAGTCGCCGCGCAGTTGCTTGACGCCCTCGTTGATGAGGTTGAAGCCGTGGACGTACGCCTCGCTGAGGCCCCCGCCGCCGGTGTTAATGGGCAGCCGGCCGCCGATCTCCAGGGCGCCGCCCTCGGTGTACGCGGCGCCCTCGCCGCGTCCACAGAAGCCGTACCCCTCCAGGGAGAGCGGGATGAGCGGGGTGAACGCGTCGTAGATCTGGGCGACGTCGACGTCCTCGGGGGTGAGGTCGGAGTTCTTCCACAGATGGCGCGCGGTGGCCCAGGACGGGCCGGTCAGCGGGTCGTCGTTCCAGTAGTTGACCATCCCGTGGTGCTGCGCGGGCAGCCCCTGGGCGGCGGAGTGCACGTAGACGGGCTTTCGGCGGCAGTCGCGGGCGCGCTCGGCGCTGACGATGACGCAGGCCAGCGCGCCGTCGGTCTCCAGGCAGTTGTCGAAGAGGCAGAGCGGTTCACTGATCCAGCGGGACGTCATGTACATCTCGCGGGTCAGCGGGCGCTCGTACATCATCGCGGCGGGGTTCTGGTTGGCGCGGTTGCGGCAGGCGAGGGCGACGTTGAACAGGTGGTCGCGCGTCGCGCCGAACTCGTGCATGTAGCGGCGGGCGAGCATCCCGATCTCGTCGGCGGGGCGCAGCAGCCCGAAGGGGCGCGTCCACTGGCCGGGGGTGGGGAGCTGGACCGCGGTGTTGGTCCAGGGGCGCTTGCCGCTGCCGCGCTTGCGCGACCGCCAGGCCACGCCGACGGTCGCCTGACCGGTGGCGACGGCCGCCGCGAGGTGCGCCACGGTCGCGCAGGAGCCGCCGCCGCCGTACCCGACCTTGGAGAAGAAGGTGACGTCCCCGGCGCCGATGGACTTCGCCACCTCGACCTCGTCGGTCTCCTCCATCGTGTAGGAGGCGAAGCCGTCGACCTCGGCGGGCGTGATGCCGGCGTCGTCGAGCGCGGCGATGATCGCGCGGCAGGCGAGGGTGCGTTCGGACTCCACAAGGTTCTTGGCGAACGGGGTCTGGCCTATTCCCACGATCGCTGTCGCGTCCTTCAGGGCAGCGCTCACGGACACCTCCCGGCATGGTCACCACTGCTGACAGCCAGTCAGGGTACCGCTAATCTGACGGGTAGTCAGGTAGTGGGCGGTCTTGGCCGCAGGTCCGTGACGGAGGGGAGCATCATGCGCGGTGACCTGGACTGGGGCAGCATCCCAGGGCTGGTGCGGGCGGCGGTACGGCAGCACGGGGACCGCGAGGCCGTCGTCGACGGCCGGACCCGCGTCAGCTACGCGGAGCTGGGCGAACGCGTCGAACGGGCCGCCGCCGCCACGATCGCGGCCGGCGTCGAGGCGGGCGACCGGGTCGCCGTCTGGGCGCCCAACACGCTCGACTGGATCGTCGCGGCACTCGGCGCCGTGTCCGCGGGCGGCGTCCTCGTCCCGCTCAACACGCGCTTCAAGGGCGCCGAGGCGGCCTACGTCCTGCGGCGCACCCGCGCCAGACTGCTCTTCATCACCGGCACCTTCCTCGGCACGTCCTACGTCGCCTCGCTGCGCCGCGCCGACGCGGAACTGCCGCACCTGCGCGATGTCGTCGTGCTCTCCGACACCGCTCCCGAGGGGTACCGGACGTGGCGGGACTTCCTGGCGGCCGGCGAGACGGTCTCCCGCGAGGCGGTACGCCGCCGGGCGGACTCGCTGCGCCCCGACGACCCTTCGGACATCACGTTCACCTCGGGCACCACGGGCCACCCCAAGGGCGCCGTCATCACCCACGCCCAGACGCTGCGCGTCTACGGCGTCTGGAGCGAGCTGGCAGGACTGACCGAGGGCGACCGCTACCTGATCGTCAACCCGTTCTTCCACACGTTCGGCTACAAGGCGGGCATCATCGCCTGCCTCATGCGCGGCGCCACCATGGTGCCGCAGTCGGTCTTCGACGTCGACACCGCGCTCGCCAACATCGCCGCCGAACGCATCAGCGTCCTCCCCGGCCCGCCCACCCTCCACCAGTCCATCCTCGACCACCCGGCCCGCGCCAAACACGACCTGAGCGCGCTGCGCCTCGTCGTCACCGGCGCCGCCGTCGTCCCCCTCGAACTCGTCGAACGGCTGCGCTCCGAGCTGAAGATCGCCACCGTCCTGACGGCGTACGGCCTCACCGAGGCCGGCGGCACGGTCACGATGTGCCGCCGGGGCGACCCGGCGGAAGTCATCGCCTCCACCTCGGGCCGCGCCATCCCGGACACCGAGGTGCGCGTCCTGTCCGCGGGCCCCGGCGAACCGGGCGAGGTCCTGGTCCGCGGTTACCACGTCATGCGCGGCTACTTCGAGGACCCCGACGAGACGGACCGCGCCATCGACCCCGACGGCTGGCTGCACACCGGCGACGTCGGCGTCATGGACGCCGACGGGAACCTGCGCATCACCGACCGCATCAAGGACATGTTCATCGTCGGCGGCTTCAACGCGTACCCCGCCGAGATAGAACAGGCCCTGCGCCGGCACCCCGACGTCACCGACGCCGCCGTCATCGGCATCCCGGACCCCCGCCTCGGCGAAGTGGGCAAGGCCTACATCATCCGCCGCCCCGACTCCACCCTCGCCGCCGACGACCTGATCGCCTGGTCCCGCCGCGAAATGGCCAACTACAAGGTCCCGAGGGAGGTTCACTTCCTGCACGAACTCCCGAGGAACGCGAGCGGCAAGGTGGTGAAGGCGGAGCTACGGGGGGCGTCGGGGCGGTAGCGGCGGGGGTCGGGGGCGGGGGTCAGAGCAGTGTGGAGGGTGGGGTCAGAGCAGTGGGGAGGGTGCGTCTGCGGCGCTGCGCGCCTTGGCCGCGCGGAGGGGGGCGGCCCCGGCAGTGGGGGCGGTCCGCTGCGCGGCCCGGCTGGGTGTGTGCGGATGGTCGGTGGCTGGGTCAGAGCAGTGCGCAGGGTTCTTCTGCGGCGCTGCGCGCCTTGACCGCGCGGAGGGGAGGCGCCCGGCGCGGTGCGCCTGCCAGTGGGGGCGGTCCGCTGCGCGGCCCGGGTGGGGGTGTGCGGGTGGTCGGTGGCTGGGTCCGGGCGGTGCGCAGGGTTTTTCTGCGGCGCTGCGCGCCTTGACCGCGCGGAGGGGAGGCGCCCGGCGCGGTGCGCCTGCCAGTGGGGGCGGTCCGCTGCGCGGCCCGGGTGGGTGGAGGGATCGCGGTCCGCTGCGCTTCCCAGGGTGGGGGTGGGTTGTTGCCGGGGGGTGCTGCGCGGGTGGGGTGCTTCGGGGCGGGGTGGTGCTCGGTCTGCTCTTCTTGCCGGAAGGTGGGGTAGTTGTGGCGGGTGTTATCCGGTGGGACTGGTGAGGTGGGTTTTCGGGGGATGTGGATCACTAAGGACGGTTAAAAGTCCGCTGGGGGAAGCTCTGGGCACATGAGCCGGCCGCAAGCGGCGAAGAACCGCATACGGCAGGCGCTGTACCACCGGGCCCGGCCGCCCGTCCCGGGGAGCGCAGCGGACCGGATTCCCTCCGCCTTGCCGGGCCGCGCAGCGGGCCGCTCCCACTGGCAGGCGCGCAGCGCCGGGGCCGCCCCCTCCGCGCGGTCAAGGCGCGCAGCGCCGCAGACGCACCCTCCGCACCGCTCTGACCTCAGCCCGCGAAGTGGTCGTATCGCCCGGCCTTGACGTCGTCAACGAAGGATGCGAGCAGCGCGGGTGTGGTGGTGAGGACGACGCCGGGGGCGTCGCTTTCCCGGAGACGGACGGTTCGGCCTATCTTCGCCAGCTCGACGCAGTTGTTGCCGTCACCCCCTGCCGAGAACGACGACTTCTGCCAGTGGGTGATGGGGGGCACGTCCCTGCCTTTCAAAGGTCTTGCGCGATGCGATGGATCAACTCGCGGGACTCCTCCGGATGGAGCGCTGAGGCTTCGACCTTGGCGAGGACCGCCCGGTGCTTCCGGAGTTGGGACTCTGTATCCAGGAACATGCTGTGGTGCGCGCCATCGAGGACCACGGTGTCCAGTTGTGGCACCCGGCCGCCGGCGTACAGCATCGAATAGCCCGCGCCGGCAAAGCCCTCCGCGCTGAAGGGGATGACGTGCACGGTCACTCGCTGCCGTTCCGAGAGGCTGAGGAGGTGGTTCAGCTGCTCATGAGCGGTCTTGCGAGTGCCAACCATGATGCGTAGCGCGGCCTCATGGATGATCGCGGTGAACTCCGGCGGCTGGTCCTTGTCGAAGAGCAGCCGCCTCCGCAACCGATGCTCCACCCGGGCATCGATGTCTTGGCTCGGGAGATCTGGTTTGACGTATGTGAAGACGGCCCTGGCGTAGTCCTCGGTCTGCATCATCCCGGGGACGTGCACGATGTCGAGAGTTCGCAGGAACGAGGCCCGGTAATCGAGTTCGGCCAGGTCCTGGAATCCGGGAGGGAGTACGCCCCGGTAGTCGTCCCACCAGCCCTTCCCGCGTTCGCCGGCCATCCCCACCAGTGCATCGACCAGCGCTGGATCGTCGCACTCGTAGAAGCCTGCGAGGCGGCGGAGCCGCTCTTCGCTGATGCCCGAGCTCCCCGATTCGATCTGGCTGATCTGGATGGGGTTCACGGCCAGCATCGCTCCCGCTTCGCGGGCCGTCATACCGGCTTGCTCGCGGAGCTTGCGCAGCTCAGCGCCGAGTCGCTGTTGGCGTGCCGTGGGGTTGTTCTTCGTCGGCATGAGCCCTCCCTGCGCCCGGAGTTGATCGAATCTGCCGCGTCAGCATGGCACGGCCCTTCTCGTTCGCGGCAATTTCCAGCCTTAAGGTTGCGATGCCTTAGCCTTTCGCCCTACGGTGAGTGTTGTTTCTCTCACACAGAGTGCGGGCGGCGCCTGCCGCCCACGCCACCATTTTGCGCTGCCCGCAAGGCGGAAGTGCACCTTCTGTGAACGGCCGATCGCAGAGGGCGTTGCCACCGTCCCGCTGGGGCGCGGTTTATCAACCCTCAACGCTACCCAGGGAGATCACCCATGGGCACCATCACGTGCGCGCCCGTGTGGCCGCCGAGCGGCCGCAGCGGCCCCCACTCCTACACGATGTTCAGCCCACCGCTGGACACGTCACCGAAGATCGCCCGCGATTTCGTCGCGAGCGTGCTGTGGTCGCTGGATCTCGCACACGTCCTCGATGTGGCGCGGCTCTGTGTGAGCGAGCTGGTCACCAACTCGCTGTTGCACGCGCCGTGCGGCGGATCCTTGCTGTGGCTCGACGTCCGGACCGTCTGCGTCCGGATGCACGTGTACGACGCCTCCCCGGCTGCGCCGGTGCCGCGTCGCGGCGTCCGTGCGTCCGCCGAGCACGGGCGGGGGCTCGTCCTCGTCGACGCCTTGGCCGATCGGTGGGGAACGGAGCCGGGTGGGCCAGTGGGGTTCGGCGGGGTGGGCGGGAAGGGGGTGTGGTGTGAGATCCGGACGCGGTAGCGGCTCAGGCCTGGCGGGCCGGGGTTCGGCCCATGCGGTGCAGCAGGCGGTTCCGGCGGGAGGCATCGGGGGCGGGGGTGGTGTCCGGGGCCGCGAAGAAGCGGTGGGTCGTGTCCGGGGCGGTGGGGGTCTCGGGCAGGCCGGCGTAGATCTCCTCCAGGTGGTCGTCGATCCAGGCGACCAGGCCGGGGTCCAGGGTCTCGTCGGCGCCGGTGGCCCGGGCGAGGTCCCAGGTGTGGATGGTGCTGTCCGTGGTCCGCACCGCGAGGGCCTGCGCTCCGGTCACCCGGCCCAGCGGGTAGTCGAGGACTTGCCGCAGCGCGCACGGCCGGGAGAAGGCGGCGGCGCATTCCTGGACGGACCGGGTGTACGCGTCTATCGGGTCGGTGCCGAGTGCGTCGGCGTCCCGGAGCCGCAGGAAGTCGGCGGCGGTGCCGCCGTGCAGCAGCCGCATATAGCTGAGGTTGCCCCGCGTCATGTGGTTGGTCAGGAGGTGCACGTCCCACCCCGTGCACGGGGTGGGCCACGCCCACTGCTCGGGCCGCACGTCCCGCAGCACCCGCTCGAACCCGGCCCCGGCCAGGACGAACCGTTCGACGAGACCCTCGAAAGTGTTCACCATGCGAACCACCCTGCCCGCTCCACGCGGTCCGAGCCGGCGGTCATCGGACGCGGTACCTACTCGTATGCGTCCGTATCGGTAGCGTGGATCGTGGAAACCGCTCCTACCGGACGTATGCGATGACCGAGCAGCCCGTCGGCCCGTCGGCCCGTCGGCCCGTCGGCCCGTACGGGCCGCTGATCGCAATGCCGGAGCTAACGCCCGACGCCTTCGGGCTGCGGTTGCCAAGATCGCACCCAGTAGGATCCCCGCACTGGTTCAGCACCTCTTCGCGGCTACTACGAACGCGCAGGCCACCGGCAGTCTTGCGCCGTTGCGAGCCTTCGTCCATTCGTGGGCCGTGTTCGTCGCCATCGAGCGCCATCCGGAACGTGCTGCCCGCCTTCACGCGCTGGAACGAATCGTGGACGAGGGAGAGGAAGATCCGACTGAGGCGATTGCTGAGATCCGGTCCATCCGCGAGGCGGCGGAGACGGAAGCCGGCCTGTGAACGGCTGGTCCTGGAGTTGGGAACCGGGCGAAACGTACGTTGCCCAGGGGCTGCCGCCCGGCGTGGTCGCCGAGGTCGAGCGATTGCTCACCCGCGCTACCCCACGAAAGAGAGACCGGCCACGGCGCCCCCTCCACGCCATGGTCGGTCTCTCGTGTTCCCCCTGCGTGCGGTCCCGTTCCTCCCGCTGAGTCCCCCCGGACCCTGGATTCGTGCCGGGTCCCCCCGGACCCGTTCTGCTGGGGTCCCCCCGGACCCGTTCTGCGGTTGGGCTCCCCCGAGCCCCGTGCGCTCCTGGGTTCCCCCGAACCCCTGAGCTTTCCCCCGTGTGGTCCCCCCCGGACCATGGGCTCCCCCGAGCCCGTTCGCTCCTGGGTTCCCCCGAACCCCTGAGCCTTCCCCCGTGTGGTCCCCCCCGGGACCATGGGCTCCCCCGAGCCCGTTCGCTCCTGGGCTCCCCCGAGCCCCTGAACGTCTTTCCCCCGTGCTCCCCCGTGCTCCCCCGTGCTTACCGAGCGGCTCGGCCGGTCAGTTGGCGGGCTCGGAGTCGTTGTGCCAGTTGTCCGGCTTGGTCTCGGTGCCACCGTCGCCGCCGAGGAGGACGTCCGGGATCGGCTCCGTCGTGCTGTCGTTGTGCCAGTTGTCCGGCTTGACGATGGGGCCGTCGTTCTTTGGCTTCGGGATCTCGGTGGTCATATGGACTCCCCAGGTTTTGTGGTTCCGGTGGTGAACCCGCCCGGTGGCGACCCCCGTGCGCCACCGGGCGGGTGGCTCGTGCGCTGAATGGAATCCTGGCATCCCGCGATAATCAACAGATATACGAGCACGTTGCTCGCGGTGACCTGCGATTATATGGCGACGGCGGAAGCCGGCCTGTCGTCGATGAGGCTGCGGACCTCGTCCGCCTCGGGGGAATCGAGGGCGGTGAAGATGCCGAGGGCGTCGTGCCAGCAGGCGCGGGCGCGGATGCTCTGGCCGAAGCCGGCGAGGGCCCGGCCCAGGACGGTCAGGGCGTTGGCCGTGCGCCATTCGCCGCCCACCTCGCGCAGAATGACGAGCGCCTGCTCGGCGTGGGACGCGGACTGGCGCCACTGGCCGCCCGCCAGGTGGACCTTGGCGAGTCGGAAGAGCGTCATGCCCTCCCAGAAGCGCTGCCGCGCCTCGCGGAAGATGCCCAGGGCCTCGGTCAGGCAGGCGGTCGCCTCGTCGAGGCGCTCGGTCGCGGTGAGGGCGATGCCCATGGCGTACAGGCCGTTGCCGAGTCGGAAGCCGGCGCCCAGGCCGCGGTAGATCGCGACGACCTGCTCGGTCGCGGAGATCGCGGCGTCCGCGTCGCCCAGCTCCAGCTGGGCCCGGGAGAGGTTGCTGAGCGCGGCGGCCTCGCCGTGCCGGTTGCCGTCCTCGCGGAACGCCTCCAGCGCGTTGCTGTGGTATTCGGCGCACTCGTGGAAGCGGTGGCCCTGCAGGGCGATTCCGCCGCGCAGGTTGAGGGCGTAGCTGCGGGTCAGCGGGTCCCCGGCGGCGACGCCCACCACGAAGGAGCGCTGCGCCTCCATGTCGGCGGTCACGAACTGACCCGACAGGCGGTGGAGTTGGCCGAGCAGGACGCGGGCCCTGCCCTCGACCAGGTGCTCGGCGCATTCGCCGGCCGTCCGGACCAGCGCCTGCACGCTCTGCTCGTACTGGCGCGCGTAGATGCCCGACTCCATGAGGTCCTGCGCGGCCCACAACAGGTCGACCGCGCGGCGCATCGGGCCCTCGCAGCCGCCGCCCGCGGCCTGCTGGACGGCGGCGAGCAGGCCCTGGGCCTCGGAGAACAGCCATTCCAGGGCTTCTTCGCGGCTACCGAAGGCCAGGCCGGACCGCTCGGTCGGGGCGAGGTGGTCCAGGACGCGGTCGCCGGGGTTCTCCAGCTCGTAGGCGCACGCGGCGGAGGAGAGGTAGAAGTCGAGCAGCCGGGACAGGGCCAGGCAGCGGGCCTCGTCGGTCTCGTCGCGGTCGGCGCACTCGCGGGCGTACAGGCGCAGCAGGTCGTGGAAGCGGTAGCGGGCCGGGGCGGCGGACTCGATGAGGCTGATGTCGACGAGCGCTTCGAGTAGCTCCTCGGTCGAGTACGGGTCCATGTCCAGGACGGCGGCGGCCGCGTCCAGCGAGATGTCCGGGCCGTCGGCGAGCGACAACAGGCGGAAGGCGCGGGCCTGGAGCGGTTCGAGCTGGGTGTAGCCGAGTTCGAAGGTCGCCTTGACGGCCAGGTCGCCGGCGCGCAGCTCGTCCAGGCGGCGGCGCTGGTCGGCGAGCTTGCGGGCCAGCACGGCGACGGTCCAGGTGCGGCGGGCGGCCAGCCGGGAGGCGGAGATGCGGATGGCGAGGGGCAGGAAGCCGCAGGCGGCGACGACGTCGAGGGCGGACTGGCGCTCGCTGGTGACGCGTTCCTCGCCGACGATCTTGGTGAAGAGGTGCAGCGCCTCCTCCGGGCTCATCACGTCCAGGTCGACGAGGTGGGCGCCCGCGAGGTCGACCATCCGGACCCGGCTGGTGATCAGCGCGGCGCAGCCGGGCGTGCCGGGTAGCAGTGGCCGGACCTGGGCGGCGTCGTGGGCGTTGTCGAGCAGCGCCAGCACCCGGCGGCCGTCCAGGGTGGAGCGGTAGAGCGCGGCGCGGTCGGCGAGCGAGTCGGGGATCGCGCTGTCGGAATGGCCCAGCGCCCGCAGGAACGAGCCGAGGACGGCCTCGGGTTCGGCGGGCCTGGCGTCGGTGCCCTGCAGGTCGACGTAGAGCTGGCCGTCGGGGAAGGCGTCGCGGGCGGCGTGGGCGACATGGACGGCGAGGGTGGTCTTGCCGACGCCGCCGATGCCGGCCAGCGCGGAGACGGCCATGACGTTCTGCTCGGCCTCGGTGAGCTGGGCGCCGAGCTCCCGGACGAAGGCGGCACGGCCGGTGAAGTCGGAAACCGAAGCGGGGAGTTGGGCGGGCCGGACGATCTCGGCGACGTGCCCGCCGGGACCGGCCGGGGCGGCCAGGCCGGGGTCCGCCTCCAGGATCCGCTGGTGCAGCTCGCTGAGCTCGGCGCAGGGGTCGACGCCCAGCTCGTCGGCGAGCAGCCGCCTGGTGTCGGCGTAGACGCCGAGCGCCTCGGCCTGCCGTCCGCTGCGGTAGAGCGCGAGCATCAGCAGGCAGCGCAGCCGCTCGCGCAGCGGGTGCTCGGCGGAGAGCGCGGTCAGTTCGGAGACGGCCTCGGCGTGCGCGGCCAGCTCCAGGTCCAGCTCCAGGCGGGTCTCGGTGACGGTCAGCCGCCACTCCTCCAGCCGGTTGCGCTGGGCCTCCGCGTACGGGCCGGGGAGCCCGGCCAGCGGCTCGCCGTCCCACATGCCCAGCGCCGTGGCGAACAGGTCGCGGGCGCGCGCCGGGTCGCCCGCGCCGCGGGCCTTCTCGGCCTCGGCGGCGAGGCGCTCCGCGGCGGCGAAGTCCAGCCCGTCCGGCGCCACGTGCAGGGCGTAGCCACCGGATTCGGTGATGAGCGCGTCGGCGCCGAGCGCCTTGCGCAGCCGGAACGCGTACGAACGCAGCGCGGCCAGCGCGGTGGTGGGCGCCGTCTCGCCCCACAGGGCGTCGAGGAGTTCGGACGCTGTCGCGGTCCGGCCACCGCGCAGCAGCAGCGCGGCCAGCAGCGCCCGCTGCTGCGGGGAGCCGGTGACGATCGGCTGCTCGTCGCGCCAGGCCCGTACCGGACCGAGAACTGCGAACCGCAGGCCCTGGTCGGGCCCTGTCGCGCTGTCCATGCTGCCCCCTGAGGCGTGCCGGCCGATGCGGTGTCAATCGGCGCGACGCGCGTATATCTATCGTTCATCGCGTACCGGAACAGTGTCCGCATGACGGGTGGGGCCAGTCGCTCAGCCCGCCGTCCCGTGCCAGTTTGCCGTGTCGGAGGGCCGGGGTCACCCCGTGCTAGCACCCGACCCGGCGTTACGGGGAAAGTTGTGCTGAATTTGAGGTTCCGTCTGTGTCTGACCGCGGATTGTGCTGTGTGCATTTCGGTGGTGCCGGTGTGTTGTCCGGTGTGAGGGAGGTGAGAGGTCAGTCATGTGTTCACAATGCGTACCGGTGGCGGTGACGAGAAACGGATCCGGATCAGGTTCCGGGTCCGGATCCGGTTCGGGAGGCGGTTCAGGACCGGGATCGGGCTCGGGGACGAATTCCGGCCACGGATCAAAGTCCGGATCTCGCCCCCGGATCGGAACCGGCGGCCTGACGGCCGTCGACCGGCTGCCCGGGCCGTGGTTGCGGCGGAGGGCCGCGTGGGCGCCCCAGTCGGTGCCGGCGCTGCCGTTCCCCGACGGCACCTCGGCGGGGACCGCCGGGTGCACGTACTGGGAGCTGGACCGCCGGGCACGGGCGGTTGCCGCCCACCTCGGGCAACTGCTGCCGCCCGGCAGCCGGGTGCTGCTGGCCTACCCGGAAGGAGCCGATCTCGCGGGGGCGTTCTTCGGCTGCCTCTACGCGGGGATGACGGCGATCCCGCTCGTGCTGCCCGCGCCGGGCGTGACGTCGGCGGTGGGCCGCTGCGTCGAGCGCTGCGCGCCGGCGGCGGTGCTGACGGCGGGCGACGGCTGGACCGCGCTGGCGGTGGACCGCGCCCGTACGCAGGTGGTGGAGGCGGACGGCCACCTCGTCGGCGGTGAGCCGGTGTGGCGGCTGGCGGAGAGCTGGCGCCCGGTGGGTGTCCTGCGCACCGCGCCGGGCTACCAGCGCTACCTGGACGACGGCCCCGCGGGTGGGCGGCTGGAGCCGGCGATGGGTCACGGGGACCTGGCGGACGTGGTGGCGGAGCTGGCACAGGCGGTGCGGCTGGGTACGGAGGAGGAGAACGTCGGGTGGATCGCGGCGGTGCACGGGATGGAGGACGCGGTGTGGCGCATCCTGCTGCCGACGCACGTGGCGCTGTAGGAAGCACGCGCCGCGCGGGGTCACGCCGTCACCGTAGCTGACGGATCGTCAGATCAGCGCTACCGTTGTGCCCATGGAGACCTTCCCGAAGATCATCTCGGTGGACGACCACACGGTTGAGCCCCCCAACGTCTGGCGGGACCGGCTCCCGTCCAAGTACCGCGACATCGGCCCGCGCGTCGTCCGCGCCCCCCTGAAGGAGATGACCTTCCTGGGGGGCAAGTTCGCCCCCGTCATGGGGGAGCGGGGCGACGAGGGGCCGATCGGCGACTGGTGGATCTACGAGGATCTGCACCGTCCGCTGACCCGCCTCGACACCGCCGTCGGCTACTCCCGGGACGAGATCAAGCTTGAGGTGATCACCTACGAGCAGATGCGCCCGGGGTCCTTCAGCGTTCCCGAGCGGCTGGTCGACATGGACGTCAACCATGTCCAGTCCGCGCTCTGCTTCCCGACCTTCCCGCGGTTCTGCGGCCAGACGTTCACCGAGGCCAAGGACCGGGAGCTGGGGCTGCTCGGGGTGCGGGCGTACAACGACTGGATGGTGGAGGAGTGGTGCGGCCCCGACGCGCACGGGCGCCTCATACCGCTCACCCTCGTCCCGCTCTGGGACGCCGAACTGGCCGCGGCAGAGGTGCGCAGGAACGCCGCGCGCGGGGTGCGGGCCGTCTGCTTCTCGGAGATCCCGCCGCACCTGGGGCTGCCCTCCATCCACACCGACGACTGGGACCCGTTCCTGCGGGCCTGCGACGAGACCGGCACCGTCATCGCGATGCACATCGGCTCGTCCAGCAGGATGCCGTCCACCTCGGCGGACGCGCCGCCGGCGGTGGGATCCACGATCACCTTCGCCAACTGCTGCTTCTCGATGGTCGACTGGCTGATGTCCGGCAAGTTCGAGCGCTTCCCGAACCTGAAGATCATGTACGCGGAGGGCCAGATCGGCTGGATCCCGTACATCCTGGAGCGCGCGAACGTGGTCTGGGAGGAGAACCGGGCCTGGGGCGGAGTGGCCGACAAGGTGTTCCGGCCGCCGTCCGAGCTGTTCGCCGAGCACGTCTACGGGTGCTTCTTCGACGACGCGTTCGGCCTGCGGAACCTTGACGCCATCGGTGTGGCCAACGTGCTGTACGAGACGGACTACCCGCACTCCGACTCCACCTGGCCCAAGTCGAAGGAGGTCGGTGAGGCGCAGATGGGGCACCTGGCCCCGGACGTCGTCGACCGGATCGTCCGCGGCAACGCGATCGACCTCCTCGGCCTCACCCCGGACGGTCTCTGGGCGGGCTGATCGGGGCCCGCGACCCGGAGGGATGAGCCTGCGGGGGGATCAACTCCCGGAGGATCACTCCCGGGGTGTGGGCGTGGGCGGGGGCGGAAGCGGGTGCCGGCCCGGTGCGGCCCGCGATGCCCACCGGCAGCACGGCCGCGGCGACGGAGGGTAGCCGGTGCTGCATGTGGGTGCTCCTGATGTCGGGTGCGCGTACTGGGGCCTTCGGCCGTGGTGACGTGTCGGCCCGTTGGGGGCGCGGGAGGTTGTACGCCGCCGGTAGCGGCAGCCCCGCAGAAAAGCCCGCGTACCCCTTTACTGACGCCCCGTCAGATACGACGATGGGCCGCGAAGGTCGGGCCGCCGGGGCCCGTCCTCAAGGCGGCGGCGTCCGCCCGCCGGGCAGGCGCCGCCTTGAGGACGCGTCCCGGGCCCACCCCGTCGACCAAGGGAGAGCCGCGCCGTGCGTTACGGGATGCAACTGCCCGTCCAATCGCTGAGCACGATCTACGCCGAGCCGTGGGAACGGGAGGCCGGTCCCGCCGACCTCGTGGAGATCGCACGGGCCGCCGACCGGTGCGGGTTCGACTACATCGCCTCGTGCGACCACGTCGCCATCCCGCGGCGTCTGGCCGACGCGATGAGCACCACCTGGTACGACCCGGTGGCGACCCTCGCCTACCTCGCCGCCGTCACGACGAACGTCAGGCTGCTCAGCCACGTCGCCGTCGCCGGCCTGCGCCACCCGCTGATCACCGCCAAGGCGTACGCGACGCTCGACCACCTCTCCGGCGGCCGGCTGATCCTCGGGGTCGGGGCCGGCCACGTGCAGGAGGAGTTCGACGCCGTCGGTGCGGACTTCGCGCGGCGCGGCCCCGTGCTGGACGAGACGATCGACGCGCTGCGGGCGGCCTTCGCCGAGGAGTACCCGGAGCACCACGGTGAGTTCTTCGACTTCGGCGGCCTCGGGCAGCGTCCCCGCCCCGCCCAGCCGGACGGGCCGCCGATCTGGGTCGGCGGATCGTCGCCCGCCGCCGTGCGCCGGGCCGCGGTCCGGGGCGACGGATGGCTGCCGCAGGGAGACCCGCGCGACAAGCTGCCGCGGCAGATCGCGCGGATCAGGGAACTGCGCGAGGCGGCGGGCGTCACCACGCCGATCGAGATCGGCGCCATCGCCGAGCCGCTCCACATCGGGGATCCGACGTGGGAGGTCGGGCGGCGGACGCTGCACGGCAAGCCGGACGCGCTGGCGGCGAGCCTGCGGGAGTACCCGGCGATGGGGGTCGGGCAGATCCAGGTCCGCTTCCGGAGCCGGAGCAGGGGCGAGCTGATCGAGCAGATGGAGGCGTTCGCCGCCGACGTCGCGCCGCACCTGGACGCGTAGCCGCACCTGGACGTGTAGCCGCACCCGGACGCGTAGCCGCACCCGTTCCGCACCTCAGAGAACCACGACCAAGGGGACACACATGGGCAAGCTGGACGGGCGTGTGGTGCTGATCACCGGCGCCGCGCGCGGGCAGGGCGAGCAGGAGGCGCGGCTGTTCGCCGCCGAGGGGGCGAACGTCGTCCTGGCCGACGTGCTCGACGAGCAGGGCGAGGCGCTGGCCAAGGAGATAGGGGACAGCGCGCGCTACGTCCACCTGGACGTGGGCCGCGAGGACGAGTGGACGTCGGCCGTCGCCGCGACGACCGAGGCCTTCGGCCGGCTCGACGGCCTCGTCAACAACGCGGGGATCCTGCGCTTCAACGAGCTGGCGAGCACCCCGCTGGAGGAGTACCAGCTGGTGGTGCAGGTCAACCAGGTGGGCGCGTTCCTCGGGATGCGAACGGCGATCCCCGCCATCGAGGCGGCCGGCGGCGGCACGATCGTGAACACCGCCTCCTACACCGCGCTGAGCGGGATGGCCCTGCTGACGTCGTACGCCGCGACGAAGGCGGCGATCGTCGGGATGACGCGGGTGGCGGCGATGGAGGTGGCGGCCAAGGGGATCCGGGTGAACGCGATGTGCCCGGGCGCCATCGACACCCCCATGTCCAACCCGGCCCAGCTCGACCCGGACTCCGACCTCGCGGAGTCCTCGGCGGCGCTGGACGCGTTCTACAAGAAGCTCCTGCCGATGGGCAGGATCGGGCAGCCTGCCGAGGTGGCGCAGCTCGCACTGTTCCTGACCAGCGACGACTCCTCGTACATCACCGGGCAGCCGTTCGTGATCGACGGCGGCTGGCTCGCCGGGATCTCGGTCTTCTAGCCGGCCTCCCGGCGCTCAATCTGACACATCATCAGGTATTGACGCTCCGCCGGGGCGGTGCCAGAGTCGTTCGTATCTGACGGAGCGTCAGAAATACTTCGGGACGGTGAACCTCCTTGGAATTCGGGCTCTTTGTACAGGGATATGTGCCTGTGGCGCGGTCCGCGGTCGACCCCCAGGCGGAGCACAAGGTGCTGATGGAGGAGACCGAGTACGTCATCCAGGCGGACAAGTCCGGCTTCAAGTACGCCTGGGCCTCCGAGCACCACTTCCTGGAGGAGTACTCGCACCTGTCGGCGAACGAGGTCTTCCTCGCCTACCTCGCCCACGCCACCGACCGTATCCACCTCGGCTCCGGCATCTTCAACCCGCTCGCCCCGGTCAACCACCCGGTGAAGGTCGCCGAGAAGGTGACGATGCTCGACCACCTCTCGCAGGGCCGTTTCGAGTTCGGGACCGGGCGCGGGGCGGGCAGCCACGAGATCCTGGGGTTCATGCCGGGCATCACCGACATGAACCACACCAAGGAGATCTGGGAAGAGACGATCGCCGAGTTCCCCAAGATGTTCCTCCAGGACGAGTACGTCGGGTTCCAGGGGAAGCACTGGTCACTGCCGCCGCGCAAGATCTTCCCCAAGCCGTACGGGAAGTCCCACCCGGCCATGTGGTACGCCGCCGGATCGCCTTCCTCGTACGCGATGGCCGCCAAGAAGGGGCTGGGGGTGCTCGGCTTCAGCGTCCAGAAGGTCTCCGACATGGAGTGGGTGCTGGAGCAGTACAAGACGGCCATTCGGGAAGCGGAGCCGATCGGCGACTTCGTCAACGACAACGTCATGGTGACGTCCACCGCCATCTGCGCGGAGACGCACGCCAAGGCGGTCGAGATCGCCGTCGGCGGTGGTCTGAACCGGCTGCAGTCGCTGGTCTTCCGCTACCACGACACCTTCCCCCGGCCCGAGGGCATCCCCGAGTGGCCCGAGCTGCTCCCCGAGTACAGCGAGGAGATCATCGAACTCCTCATCGCCGAGGAGCTGATGATCTGCGGCGACCCGGACGAGGTCACCGCGCAGTGCAAGCGCTGGGAGCAGGCCGGCGCGGACCAGCTCTCCTTCGGTCTGCCGATCGGGATCTCGTACGAGGACACGATGAACACGATCAAGCTCATCGGCGAACACGTCATCCCGAAGATCGACACGGACCCGGTGCACCGCACCACGCGCTTCCGCCAGGCGGCAGGGCAGTAGGGACACGGTCCACGAAGCGGGGGCGGCGTCTTCCCGGACCGCCGCCCCGCGCCTCCGGCCGGGACAGGGTGTCGTACGGCAGCGGCCTGCCGACCCTGTCAGGACCGGAGGCGCAACCACGTCCGCAGGACTTCACGCAACCGGAGAGGTGAGATCGACCATGCTTGACCACCTGATCAAGGGCGCCACCGTGGTGGACGGCACGGGAGCCGCCGCGTACACCGCCGATGTCGGTCTGCGCGGCGGCAGGATCGCCACCATCACCGAACCCGGCACCGTCACGCAACGCGCGCGGACCGAGGAGGACGCCACGGGTCTCGTCCTGACCCCCGGCTTCGTCGACCCGCACACCCACTACGACGCGCAGCTGTTCTGGGACCCCTTCGCCACCCCCTCCATGAACCACGGCGTCACCACCATCGCCGGCGGCAACTGCGGCTTCACCCTCGCCCCGCTCAACCCCGCCCGCCCCGAGGACGCCGACTACACGCGCCGGATGATGTCCAAGGTCGAGGGCATGTCGCTGAAGGCCCTGGAGGAGGGCGTCGACTGGACCTGGTCCTCGTTCGGCGACTACCTCGACGCCCTCGAAGGACGGATCGCCGTCAACGCGGGCTTCATGGTCGGCCACTGCGCGCTCCGCCGGCACGTCATGGGACCGGACGCCGTCGGCGGACAGCCCACCGAGGAGCAGCTGAGCGAGATGCTCCGGCTCTTCCACGAGTCCATGGCCGCCGGCGGCTGGGGGCTCTCCACCACGCAGTCGTCCACCCACTCCGACGGCGACGGCGCGCCCGTCGCCTCCCGGCACGCGGGCCGCGACGAGCTGATCGCGCTGTCGCGCGCGGTGGGCGAGCACGAGGGCACCCAGCTCGAGGCGATCGTCGCGGGCTGCCTCGACCAGTTCGCGGACGAGGAGATCGACCTCTTCGTGGACATGAGCGCGGCCGCCGGACGCCCCCTGAACTGGAACGTCCTCACCATCGACGCCGCCGTCCCGGCCCGCGTCCCGCGCCAGCTCGCCGCGTCGGAACGCGCCCGCAAGGCCGGCGGCCGCATCGTCGCCCTCACGATGCCGATCCTCACGCCGATGAACATGTCCCTCGGCACGTTCTGCGCACTCAACCTCATCCCCGGCTGGGGCGCGATCCTCAACCTGCCCGTCCCGCAGCGGATCGCCGAGCTTCGCGACCCGGCCGTCCGCGCCGAGATGCTGCGCAGCGCCAACAGTCCGGAGGCCGGCGTCTTCCGCCGCCTCGCGGACTTCGGCCGCTACGTCATCGGCGACACGTACTCCGAGGCCAACGCCGGTGTGAGCGGCCGGGTCGTCAAGGACATCGCCGCCGAACGCGGGCAGGAGGCGTTCGAGACCATCGTCGAGATCTGCGCCAACGATGACCTGCGGACCGTCCTGTGGCCGATGCCCACCGACAACGACCCGGACAGCTGGGCCCTGCGCGCCCGCACGTGGGAGCACGAGGACGTCCTGCTCGGCGGCTCCGACGCCGGGGCCCACCTCGACCGCATGTGTGGCGCCCCCTACACGACGCGCTTCCTCGGCGACTGCCTGCGCGGCCGCCGGCTGGTCCCGCTGGAACAGGCCGTCCGCATGCTCACCGACGACCCCGCCCGGCTCTTCGGCCTCCGCGACCGGGGCCGGCTCGTCGAGGGCTACCACGCCGACCTCGTCCTCTTCGACCCCGCCCGCATCGACGCCGGCACCGCCACCCTCGTCCACGACCTCCCCGGCAACAGCCCCCGCCTCGACTCCCGGGCGATCGGCATCGTCTCCGTCCGCGTCAACGGAGTCGAGACGATCAGGGACGACGAGATCACGGGCGCCGTCCCGGGGACGGTGTTGCGGTCGGGCCGCGACACGGCATCCGTGCCGACGGTGTGACGCCGGGGTCCTACCGGACGTCCAGCCAAATGGGGTTCGTCAGTGCCGCCGCCGCGCCGGGCAGCCCGCTCGCCCCGCCGTCCGTCACCGGGTGCCGTACCTCCGCCCGTACGTACGCGGCCAGCGACGCCGTCGTGCGCCACTCGACCGAACCCACCCCGGAGGGGGGAAGCTGTGTGGCGTACATCTGGCCCTCGTCCGTCATCAACCGCACCTGCGCCCCGAACACGCCTCCCGCGTCCGGCACCCCCGACACCTCCAGCCGCACCGTCACCACGTCCTCCGCCCGTACGACCAGCCGCTCGCCGATCCCCGCGTGCTCCCCGTGCGGCCCGGTGGCCGTGAAGGCGAGCTGGACGGCGGAGGACTCCGCGAGCCAGGAGCGGCCCGCGCGGATGCCCGCGAGCAGGGAGGGACGGTCGAGGCGGTCCGCCAGGACGACCGTCTGGGGGAGGCCGACGACCTGCGGCTCGCGGTGCGCGTCGGAGTTGCCCATGGCGGGGATCCAGTGACCGTCGCGCGTGGACGCCGTAAGGAGGTTGTCCCAGGTGTTGAGGGAGAGCTCGTCGTCCGGGCCCCACGGGCCGTTCCAGATCTCGATGGCGTCCGCCTGGTCGTAGCCGAACTTCCACTGGCTCGCGGGGAAGATCCCGTACGGATGGGCGGGCACCACGAGCCCGCCCGCCCCACGGATCTTGCGCGCGAACCGCGCGTACGCGTCGTCGCGGGCGCGGTAGCGCCAGTCGAACCAGACGCCGGGGTCCGTGCCGACGGCCAGGTAGTGGCCGTTGCGGGTGGTGATCTCCTCGCCGGTGAGGACGAGGAGGTCGTCGCCGGCGAGGGGCCCGTAGACGGGGTGCGCGGACGTGGTGTTGTGTTCACTGGTGTTGATGAAGTCGAGCCCGGCGGCCCGCGCGGCGGCGGTGACCTCCGCCGGGGTGCGCTTCCCGTCGGAGTGGACGGTGTGCAGATGGCAGTCGCCGCGGTACCAGGCGCGACCGCGCCCCTTGGCGTGCCGCGGTGGGTAGACGGGCGCCGGGGTGGTGCCCTGGGGCCCGTACCGCAGGGTGACGGTGACGGAGTAGTCCAGCCCCTGGGGAGCGACGGTGTACGGGCCGAGGACGACGTTCCAGGTGCCGGCGGAGACCGGCCCCGCGAGATAGCCCGGCGTGGCCTGCTCGGCGCTGATCGCGAACTCGGTGCGGGCGCCGCCGGACCAGCCGCGGAAGCCCCTGCCGCCGAGAGCGGTGCCGTGCTGGTCGAAGATGCCGATGTCGCAGGCGTTGCCGACGGTTCCGACGGGGACGGCCGGCCGGTCGTACGTGTACGAGACGGCGATCTCGCGGACCCCGTGCGGCACGTTCACCGGCAGGTAGACGAAGTCCGCCACGCCGGTGGGCAGGTGCCCGGTGACCGTTCGGGTCTCCTCGGCCGCGGGGGCGCCGTCCGAGGCGCCCGCGCCGTCCGAAGCGCTCGCCGACCCGGCTCCGGCGAAGGTCACCGGGGCCAGCGTGAACACTCCGGCGGCTCCCGCGAGTGCCGTGAACCTGAGAACTTCGCGTCGTTCCATCCGTCGTGCCTCCTGGGCGAGAAGGGTGGGAGGTGCCGCAGCGAACTGTTCTACTCCGGAGCGTCGGAGGCCGGAACAGCGAGCGGCCGGCGGATGGCCGGATCGCGTGCAAACACGCACCGCCGCCCCCGGCGCTCACCCGCACGACGTCCCGTCCGCCCCCTCAACGGAGGTTGCCCATGCGGATCCACACCACGATCTTCCTGACCGACGAGACCATGGGCCCCGTGCGGCTCGCCGAGGAGGTGGAGCAGCGCGGGTTCGCCGGGTTGTTCCTGCCGGAGCACACGCACATCCCGGTGGCCAGGACCACGCCGGCGCCGATGGGGGAGCCGCTGCCGCGGGAGTACGGGCGGACGCTCGACCCGTTCACCGCGCTCGCGGCCGCCGCGGCGGTCACCCGGCGGATCACGCTGGGGACCGCGATCACGCTCGTCGCGCAGCACGATCCGATCGTGCTGGCGAAGCAGATCGCGACGCTCGACCACCTGTCGGGCGGGCGCTTCACGCTCGGGGTGGGTTTCGGCTGGAACGTGGAGGAGGCGGCGGACCACGGAGTGGCGTGGGCGGGGCGGCGCGACCTCGTACGGGACCGGATGCGGGTGATGCGCGCGCTGTGGGCACCCGAGCCGACGGCGTACGAGGGGGAGTGGGCGTCGGTGGCGGCGAGCGAGGCGTACCCGAAGCCGGTGGGCCCGTTGCGGACGCTGGTCGGCGGGGCCGCCGGGCCGAAGCTCTTCGGGCACATCGCGGACTACGCGGACGGCTGGATGCCGATCGGGGGCGGCGGTCTCGCCGACGCGCTGCCGCGGCTGAGGGAGGCGTGGGACGCGGCCGGCCGCGGACCGGACGGGCCGCAGATCGTCCCGTCGGCGGTGCGCCCGACCGACGGCAAGCTCGCGCACTTCGCCGATCTTGGGCATCGAGGAGTGCGTGGTCCAGCTGCCCCCGGCCGGCGAGGACGAGGTGCTGCGCGTGCTGGACGACTACGCGCGGTTCCTGTGACGGGCCCGGGCGGCACCATCCGTGCCACATCCTCGAGGGCAGCTGGAGCCGTCGCACGGGTGGCCAACGCCATAGCAGGCGCCGTGACCCCGCCCGCCGGGCAGCGACCTATGCTCGGGAGATGACCATGAGCCTGTCCCGCCCCGAGGAGCCGATCCCCACTGCCAACGGCATGCGGCGCGCGCTGAAGCGTGCCCGCGACGGAGTCGCGCTGGACACCGCCGAGGCGGCGGTCCTGCTGCAGGCGCGCGGTGACGACCTGGTGGACCTGTCCGCGACCGCGGCCCGGGTGCGGGACGCGGGTCTGGAGACGGCAGGCCGGCCCGGGGTGATCACGTACTCGCGCAAGGTCTTCATCCCGCTGACCCGGCTGTGCCGTGACAAGTGCCACTACTGCACCTTCGTGACGGTGCCGGGCAAGCTCCGTCGCGACGGACACGGGATGTTCCTGTCGCCCGACGAGGTGCTGGAGATCGCGCGGCAGGGCGCGGAAATGGGCTGCAAGGAAGCCCTGTTCACGCTCGGCGACCGTCCCGAGGACCGCTGGCCCGAGGCGCGGGAGTGGCTCGACGCGCACGGGTACGACGACACGCTCGCGTACGTGCGGGCGATGTCGATCCGGGTGCTGGAGGAGACCGGACTGCTGCCGCACCTCAACCCCGGCGTGCTGTCGTGGCAGGACCTGCAGCGTCTCAAGCCGGTCGCACCGTCGATGGGCATGATGCTGGAGACGACCGCGACCCGGCTCTGGTCCGAGCCCGGCGGCCCGCACTTCGGCTCGCCCGACAAGGACCCCGCCGTGCGGCTGCGGGTGCTGGAGGACGCGGGGCGCTCCAACGTCCCGTTCACGACGGGCATCCTGATCGGGATCGGCGAGACGTACGCGGAGCGCGCCGAGTCGCTCTTCGCGATACGGAAGATCGCCCGGCAGTACCACGGCATCCAGGAAGTGATCATCCAGAACTTCCGTGCCAAGCCGGACACCGCGATGCGCGGCATGCCGGACGCGGAACTGGAGGAGCTGGCGGCGGCGATCGCGGTCGCCCGGCTGATCCTGGGGCCGGCGGCCCGCATCCAGGCACCGCCCAACCTGGTGGACGGGGAGTACGCCCGGTTCATCGCGGCGGGCATCGACGACTGGGGCGGGGTGTCCCCGCTCACCCCCGACCACGTCAACCCCGAGCGCCCGTGGCCGCACATCGACGACCTGGCCGAGAAGACCGCCGCCGCCGGGTTCGCGCTGCGCGAGCGGCTCACGATCTACCCCGAGTTCATCCAGCGCGGTGAGCCGTGGCTGGACCCGCGCCTGCTGCCGCACGTCCGCGCCCTGGCCGACCCGGAGACGGCGCTGGCGGACGCGGACGCCAAGCCCAGCGGGCTGCTCTGGCAGGAGCCCGACGAGGCGTTCACGGCGACCGGCCGCACCGATCTGCACACGACGATCGACACCACCGGGCGCACCGGCGACCGCAGGGACGACTTCGACGACGTGTACGGCGACTGGGAGTCGCTGCGCGAGCAGGCCGCGCCCGGCATGGTGCCGGACCGGGTCGACGGCGACGTGCGGTCCGCGCTCGCGACCGCCGCGGACGACCCGGTGAAGCTCACCGACGAGCAGGCCCTCGCGCTGCTGCACGCGGACGGCCCGGCGCTGGACGCGCTGTGCCGGATCGCGGACGACGTGCGGCGCGACACGGTCGGCGACGAGGTCACGTACATCGTCACCAGGAACATCAACTTCACCAACGTCTGCTACACCGGCTGCCGCTTCTGCGCCTTCGCGCAGCGCCGCACCGACGCGGACGCGTACACGCTGTCGCTGTCGCAGGTCGCCGACCGCGCCGAGCAGGCGTGGGAGGTCGGCGCGACCGAGGTGTGCATGCAGGGCGGCATCCACCCGGACCTGCCGGGCACCGCGTACTTCGACATCGCGCGGGCGGTGAAGGAGCGCGTGCCGGGCATGCACGTGCACGCCTTCTCGCCGATGGAGGTCGTCAACGGCGCGACGCGTACGGGGATGTCGATTCACGACTGGCTGGCGGCGGCGAAGGAGGCCGGGCTGGACTCGATCCCCGGCACGGCCGCCGAGATCCTGGACGACGAGGTGCGCTGGGTCCTCACCAAGGGCAAGCTGCCGACGGCGACGTGGGTGGAGGTCGTGAAGGCCGCGCACTCGCTGGGCCTGCGCTCGTCCTCCACGATGATGTACGGGCACGTGGACCAGCCGCACCACTGGCTGGGCCATCTGCGGCTGCTCGCCGAGATCCAGCAGGAGACCGGCGGCTTCACCGAGTTCGTGACGCTGCCCTTCATCCACACCAACGCGCCCGTCTACCTGGCCGGGATCGCCCGCCCCGGTCCGACGCAACGGGACAACCGGGCGGTCACGGCGATGGCCCGGCTGCTGCTGCACCCGCACATTCCCAACATCCAGACCAGTTGGGTCAAACTGGGCGCGGAGGGCGCGGCGGAGATGCTGCGCTCCGGGGCGAACGACCTGGGCGGCACCCTGATGGAGGAGACCATCTCGCGGATGGCCGGCTCCAGCTACGGCTCCTACCGGTCGATCCGGGACCTGGTCGCCATCGCGGAGTCGGCCGGCCGGCCGTCGCGCCAGCGCACCACTTTGTACGGCGAGATCTCCGAGGAGCGCCGGACGGCGGGCCTCGCCTCCGACGGCCACCTGCCCGAGTTGCTGCCGGTGCTCGACGCGTAGCGTGCACGGGCGGCAAATGGACGGGAAAGGGCGGATGGCGGGCCGTGGCCGGTGCACCCCCTGTGTCGTAGGCGACACAGGACGTGAGCGACGTTGTCGACTATCGTGCCTGCGACTGACAGCTGCTGACCGAAGGGGCTCGCTTTGACGGCGGTTTGGGGACGTGCGCAGCAGCAGGATTTCCGCAGCCGCGTGCGCGGCTGTCTGCTCGGCGGAGCCGTCGGCGACGCGCTGGGCGCGGGCATCGAGTTCGACTCGCTCAAGGCGATCCGGGCGGAGCACGGCCCGGACGGCGTCACGGACTTCGTGCCGGCGTTCGGCCGCCGGGGCACGGTCACCGACGACACGCAGATGACCCTCTTCACCACCGAGGGCCTGATCCGGGCACAGGTGCGGCGCGACAGCGGCGCCTGGCACCCGCCGACCGACGTGCACCGCGCCTATCTGCGCTGGGCGGCCACCCAGAGCGACTGGGGCCCCGACGAGCGCCGCAAGGACACCGGCTGGCTGGCGCGCGAGGAGTGGCTGTACGCGCGCCGGGCGCCCGGCCTGGCCTGCCTGAACGGGCTCGGCGACGACCGGATGGGCACCGTCGAGCATCCGAAGAACCCCGGATCCAAGGGGTGCGGCACGGTGATGCGCTCCGCGCCGTTCGGGCTGCTGGTCGGCTGGGAGCCCGAGTTGGTCTTCCAGCTCGCGGTCGAGTGCGCGGCGCAGACCCACGGCCACCCCACCGGACAGCTCGCGGCCGGCGCGTTCGCCGTCATCGTGCACGGGCTGGCGCGCGGCGACGCGCTCGACGGCGCCGTGCAGCACGCGCTCGCGCTGCTCGGCCTGCGCCCGGACCACCAGGAGACGACGGACGCCCTGCAGCAGGCCTTGGGCGCCGTTCGGCAGGGGATGCCGTCACCGGAGCGGGTGGAGGCGCTCGGGGAGGGCTGGACGGCGGAGGAGGCGCTGGCGATCGGCGTGTACTGCGCGCTGGTGGCCGAGGACGTCCGGCACGGCCTGCTGCTGGCGGTGAACCACGGCGGGGACAGCGACTCCACCGGATCGGTGTGCGGCAACCTGCTCGGCGCGCTGCACGGCGAGACGGCGCTGCCACCGTCGTGGATAGCGGAGCTGGAAGGGCGCGGCACGATCCTGCAGCTCGCGGACGACTTCGCGATGGAGATGACGCAGGCCCCGGCGCTGCACGGCCCGGCGGGCTCGTCCCCGTCCTGGCTGGAGCGCTACCCCAACGCGTAGGTCGTGTCTTCACATCCTCGTCTGGCCGACGGGGCCTGGCACGCACGCTCGCGGCGTTGTCGTCGGTCGCCGATACTCCGCATGGACTCCCTCCTCCGCCTTGCGATCGCCCGCACCAGGCCCTGTCGGCCCCGCCCTTCGGGCGGACGACGCCTAGGTGAAGACACGGCCTAGAGGTCCGGACGCGCCGAGGCGGGCCCGGACCTCCGCCGAGGTCCGGACCCGCCCGTCAGGCTGTCTCTGTCTCTGTCTCAGTCGGTGGCGGGTACCGCCGCCACGTCCTGCGGCTTGGCCGGCTCGGGGACGGCGGCTGCCGCCGCGGAACCGCTGTCGCCGCCGCCGTCGCTGTTGATCTTCTCCAGCAGCGCGTCCCGCTCCGGGGTGTCCTCGGGCTTGACGAAGCCGATGAGGATGTACAGGAAGAGCGAGACCGCGAGCGGCACCGAGATCTGGTACTCCAGGTTCACGCCGCCCGAGACCGCGTCGTTGATCGGGTAGTTGAGCAGGTAGAACGCGAGGAGGCCCATCGCCCAGCTGGTGAGCGCGGCGGTCGGCCCGGACTTACGGAACGGTCGCAGCAGGCCGAGCATGAAGGGGATCGCGATCGGCCCCATCAGTCCCGCCACCCACTTGATGACGATGGTGATGATGTCCTTGAAGGTGGGCGAGTTGACCTGGGTGGCGATCGCCATGGACAGGCCGAGGAAGGCGAGCGTGGTGAGCCGCGCGGCGATCAGGCCGGCGCGCTGGGTCCAGGCCCGTGCCGTCTTGGAGAACGCGGGCGCGATGTCGCGGGTGACGACGGCGGCGATGGCGTTGGCGTCGGAGGAGCACATGGCCATCGTGTGCGAGAAGAAGCCGACGACGACCAGGCCCAGCAGCCCGTGCGGCAGCAGCGTCTCGACCATCAGGCCGTACGAGTCGGACCCGTCGGGCTTCTTGGCGGTCACCAGCAGCGGGGAGATCCACATCGGGAAGAAGAGGACCAGCGGCCAGATGAACCACAGGGCCGCGGAGAGCCGGGCCGAGCGGACGGCCTCCTTGGCGTTGGCGGTCGCCATGTAGCGCTGGGCCTGGTTCCACATGCCGCCGTTGTACTCGAACGTCTTGATGAACAGGTACGCCAGCAGGAAGATCAGGGTGTAGGGGCCGGCGGTGCCGCTGGTGTGGCCGTGCAGCTTCGGGTCGTCCCAGACGTTCCAGATCCCGCTGATGCCGCCGATCTTCCCGAGGGCGGCGACGAGCATGGCGAGACCGGCCAGCAGCTGGATGACGAACTGCCCCAGCTCGGTGAGCGCGTCTGCCCACAGACCGCCGACCGTGCAGTAGACGGCGGTGATCGCGCCGGTGATGACGATCCCCTGGGTGATCGTGACGCCGGTGAACACCGACAGCAGGGTCGCGATCGCGGCCCACTTGGCGCCCACGTCGACGATCTTCAGCAGCACCCCGGACCAGGCGAGCGCCTGCTGGGTGGTGAGGTTGTACCGGTTCTTGAGGTACTCGAGCGGCGATGCGACGTGCAGCCGGGAGCGCAGTCTGCTGATCCGGGGCGCGAAGAGGTTGGCGCCGATGGCGATGCCGATCGCGATCGGGAAGGACCACGTGACGTAGGACGTCACCCCGTACTTGTAGGCGATGCCCGCGTATCCGGTGAACATCACCGCGCTGTATCCGGACATGTGGTGCGAGATGCCCGCCAGCCACCAGGGCATCTTGCCGCCGGCGGTGAAGTAGTCGCCGACGTCGTCGATGCGCTTGTGCGACCAGAGTCCGATCGCGATCATCACGCCGAAGTAGGCGATGAGTACCGCCCAGTCGAGATTGTTCATGTCCCCTCCAGGGGTCCGCCTTGTGAACGTGAATCGCACTTCGCTGTGACGTTCGCTGCGGCGGGCGCCCCCATGCGGGAGTGGGGACTTCCGGGATTGAACCCCCTGGCGGGGCGGTCGGTCAAGGGTCCTCGCGTTCAAGAGTCTGAACACAAATCAGAAAGCCGAACGATTTTACTTGTTCTTGACCCGCCTTGGCATTGTCGTGAACGTGACGGCGAACACACGATGAGCGGGCACTTCGCTGGACGTCCTGCAGGGGCATGACGAAGTACCGCGCGGGAACGGGATCCCGCGCGGTAGAGGGAGGAGGGGGCCTGTCCGAACCTGTCGAACCGACGGGCGCCGAGCGCTACCGCATCAGCTCGCCCGCGTTCACCAGCAACGACTGCCCGGTGATCGCGCGGGCCCGGTCGGAGGCCAGGAAGACCGCGGCCTCCGCCACGTCCCCGTCCGTCGCCAGTTCCGGGAGCGCCATCCGCTCGGTGAGCCGGCTCAGCACCTTGTCCTCGGACACGCCTTCCGTGTGCGCCGAGAACTGGACGAACGCCTGCACCGGCGGGCCCCACATCCAGCCGGGCAGCACCGTGTTCACCCGGATCCTGTACGGGCCCAGCTCGCGCGCCACCGAGTACATGGCCGACGTCAGGGCACCCTTGGACGCCGCGTACGCCGCCTGCCGCACCTGGGAGGGCGCCGCCACGGCGGACTGCGTTCCGATGATCACCACGGAGCCGCCGTGCGCCTTCAACGCCGGCAGGCACGCCTTGGTGAGCCGCAGCGTCCCCAGCAGGTTGACGTCGAGGACGCGCTGCCAGGAGGCGAAGTCCGCGTCCTCCAGGCCGCCGAAGTAACCGTCCATGGCGGCGACATGCACGACCGCGTCGATGCCGCCGAAGCGCTCGACCGCCAGCGCCGCGAGGGCCTCGCACTGGTCGCCGTCGGCGATGTCCGTCGACAGCCACGCGGTCCGGGACCCGTCCGCGTCGATCTCCCCCGCCACCTTCACGAGGTTCTCCTCGGTACGGGCCCCGAGCACCACCCGCGCGCCGTCGCGTACCGCGGCCGCCGCCACGCGCTGCCCCAGCCCGGCGCCGACCCCGGACACGACCACGGTCTTTCCTGACAGCAACATGCGTGCCTCCGGCGGGTTCCAGTCCTGGGCGCTCACTTCTGACGGTTCGTCAGGTTAGAGCCCACGGCGGAAGAACTCCACACCCGCGACCGGTCTTCAGCCCAGCGCGGGGGCCGTCGCCGTGGACAGCGCGGCGGACAGACGGCGCAGGCCCTCCGCGATCTCGTCGGGGGTGTGCGTCGTGAAGGACATGCGCAGGGCGGCCGGGTCGCCGGGGCCCGCGAAGAAGGGCACGCCGGGGACGTACGCGACATCGTGCGCGACGGCGACCGGCAGCAGGGCGGTGGCGTCGAAGCCGTCGGGCAGCCGGACCCACAGGAACATCCCGCCGTCGGGGCGGTTCCAGGCGCTGCCCGCCGGGAGCGCTGCCGGCAGGCCGGCCAGCAGGGCGTCGCGCCGGAGGCGGTACGCGCCGCGCACACGGTGCAGATGGGCGTCGAGGTCGCGGTCGGCCAGATAGCGCGCCGCCGCGGCCTGGTCGACCGTGGAGGAGTGCAGGTCCGCGGCCTGCTTGGCGATGACGCAGGCGCGCCGCAGCTCCTCCGGCGCCCGCAGCCAGCCGAGCCGCATGCCGGGCGCCATGATCTTGGAGAACGACCCCAGCAGGACGGTGCGGTCGGCGGCAGCCTCCAGGGAGGCGATCCACGGCACGGGCTCCCCGTCGAAGCGCAGCTCGCCGTACGGGTCGTCCTCGACGATCCACAGCCCGTGCCGCCCGGCGACCTCGGCCACCGCCCGGCGGCGGTCAAGCGGGAGCGTGCGCCCGGTGGGGTTCTGGAAGTTCGGGATCAGATAGAGCAGTTTCGGCCGTTCGCGGACAACGAGTTCCTCCAGGGCCGCGGGGTCGATCCCGTCCTCGTCGGACGGCACCGGCAGCACCCGCGCGCCCGCGAAGCCGAAGCACTGCAGCGCGGCCAGATACGTGGGGTCCTCGACGAGGACGGTGTCGCCCGGCTCCAGCAGCGCGGTGGCGAGGAGTGCCAGGCCCTGCTGGGAGCCGGCTGTGACGAGCAGGTCGTCCGGGCCGGTCGGGAGCCCCCGCGCGCGGAGCCGGGCGGCGACGGCGCCGCGCAGCGCCGGGTCGCCCTCGGTGGTGGAGTACTGGAGCACGCGCCGGGGCGCCTCGGCGAGCACGTGGTCGTAGGCGGCGCGGATTCCCTCGGCGTCGAAGAGCTCGGGCGCCGGCAGCCCGCCCGCGAAGGAGATCACCTCGGGGCGTGCGGTGAGCGCCAGGATCTCGCGTACCGGCGACGCGCCGACCGAGGCGGCGCGGGCGGCCAGTGCGGGGACGTCGGCTCGGTTGGCTCGATTCATACGCGTCATGCGCGAAGCCTACGAAGAATCCGTGGCCTGTCCACCCATTTCGCCGATCCGCGGACGGGACGCGGTCCGCGACCGGCCCTTCCCCACCTGACGTATCGTCAGCTACACCTGTAGGCATGACAGAAGAGACGCGCAGCGAGGTGTACGCGGAGCTGGCCTCCGTCGGGCCGTACGGGGTGCGGGTCGGGCACGCCCTGATCACCATGGTGGAACCCCTGCCGGGCCACGAGTACGCCTACAACCGCTGGTACGAGGACGACCACTTCATCGCGGGCGCGATGGCGATGCCCTGGATGTACGCCGGGCGCCGCTGGGTCGCCACCCGCGACCTGCAGCTGCTCCGCTACCCGGAGAAGTCCGCGGTGGCCCAGCCGGTCACCGCCGGCTGCTACATCTCCACCTACTGGGTCACCGCCGGCCGCTACGACGACCACATGAAGTGGACCGTCGGCATCAACAAGCGCCTCAACCGGGACGGCCGGGTCTACCAGGACCGCACCCACGTCTTCACCGCGTTCCAGGACCACGCCGCCACCGTCTACCGCGACGGCGCCGCGGGCCCCCGGGACTTCCACGCGCTCGACCACCCCTACACCGGGCTGGTCGTCGAGGTCATCGACGCCGAGTCGCCCGAGCAGCGCGAGGAACTGCTGGAGTGGCTGCGCTCCCGGCACCTGCCCAAGCGCCTCGCGGGCTCACCGGCCGCGATGGTGACCATCTTCAAGCCGACGCCGCTGCCGGGAGACCGGATGACCTACGTGAAGCAGGTCGAGGGGGTGGACACCCGCCTGACGCTGCTCTGGTTCCTGCAGCGGGATCCCCGCGAGGCCTGGGACGCCCACTTCACCGGCCTGGACGACGAGGTCGCCGCCTCCGGCCTGGGCCGCGTCGAACTGGTGGCACCCTTCGTCCCCACCGTCCCCGGCACGGACACCTACGTCAACGAACTGCGCTGACCTGACCTTTGGAGCGGGACAAGCCTGAGCCCTCTCGGCTCGGACGGCGGCCAGTCGAGAGGGCTCTGTGCGCTTCGGGACGCTGTCAGATGCGATCGAAGGTCCCCCGGGTGACGTGGTCCACGAACGCCGACCACACCTCCGGATCGAAAGCGAGAGCCGGGCCGTAAGGGTCCTTCGAGTCGCGCACCGCGACGCGGTCGGCGGTGGGGGCACAAACCTCCACGCAGTTCCCGTTGTTGCCAGAGTAGGAAGACTTCTTCCACTCTGTCGTGATCACGTGCCGAGCAGTCATGGTCGCTCCTGAACCGTGCGGATGACAGTGAAGCGCTAGCGCCTCGAGACATCCCCGAAGGTACGCGTCACCTCGGCTTCTGGAGGGTGTCGTTCACTCGACCGGATGGCATATTTCTTGATCTCTTCCACGCTGACGGGTACAGGGTGTACCGTGCGGCCCGCTCGCGTGGACCGCTGGTCAGCGGGTGTACTCCTTGGCGATGTCGATCATGAACTGCCGTGTCTGATCGGTGTTGAGAGCCTGGGCCCTGAGGTGCTCGTACATCACGCTGTACTGCTGCACCTCGATCGGCTTCTCCAGGTACAGGTCGCTGGTGACGCCCTCCAGATACACCACGCTGGAGTCGGAGGCCTCGGCGAACTCCAGGAGCGAGAAGGTCCCGACCATTCCGGGGTGGGCTCCCACGGTGTACGGGAGTACCTGCACCGTGACGTTGGGCGCGTGGCTGAGTTCCACGAGCCGCTCGATCTGCTCGCTCATCACGTGCCGGTCGCCGACGACCCGGCGCAGCGCGGACTCGTCGAAGACCGCCCAGAAACGCAGCGGATTGTCCGGGTCGTTCACCCGGTCCTGTCGCTTCATGCGCACCTCGGTGCGCTTGTCGATCTCCGCCGGAGTGGCCTCCGGCTCCATGCCCGTGACGACGGCATGCGCGTACTCGCGCGTCTGGAGGAGCCCGGGGATGAGCAGGGACTCGTAGTTCCGGACCGACGCGGCTTCGGTCTCGAGGCCGATATAGACGCTGTACGGCACATCGCCGAAAGCGTGCCACCAGCCCTGCTGGCGCGACTCCTTGGCCATCTGCATGAGGGAGTCCACGATGCGGTGGTCCTCGACGGCGTAGACGCTGCACAGGTCGCGGACGTCACGCTGGCTGATGCTGCGGCGCCCGTTCTCCAGTCGGCTGATCTTGGACTGCGAGACGAGCAGGCGGGCCGCGACTTCCTCGGCCGTCATCCCCCTCAGTTCGCGCAGCTTGCGCAACTCCGATCCTAGTCGGCGTCGCCTGACGGTGGGATTGGCATTGGCGACCACAGAGGGCACCTCCGGTTCCGTACTTCGCTCCTGTACGGCCGCCCCGCTACTGGCCGTCTACTGCTGATCAGCAGCCTGCCACTACCGGTCGCCGGCGCGCAGACGATTGGTCCTACGAACGGCACAAACGCGACGCGCGGGGTGGGGGACCGGCATTGGCCGGTGCCCCACCCCGCGCGTCACAGCGGCTTTCGGTCGTCCCCGGGCCGAAGACCGGGGAACGGTCCTTGAGGAGGGTGGGCCTGCGCTGTCCGGTCCCTGCCGCCGGACACCGTGCCCTTGCCCACCGTCCTCACTGTCTGCGTACTGCCGCCTGTGTACAGCCCTTGTACCGGGTACTGCGCTGTGCCGGGTACTGCGAACTCCGCCCCGTGCACTGCCACGGGTCACCGCTCCGGGGCGCCGCTAGCGCGCTCCGGCACGGGCCATGCTGCTGTGGCCGGCCGGCCCCACCGCTGCGGGACGTCCCTGCACGGGAGCCCGCTTCGGCTGTGCCGCGGCGCCGTTCTGCACGTCCATGACGGCGTGCGCGACGAGGCCGCCCATCGGGTCGTACCTGATCAGGTCCCGCAGGCGCGATCGCGAAGACCGGCCCTCGTTGCCCGGATACAGGTGCTTGCCGAGGCCCACCGCATGGGCGAGGGCAGCGAGAGCCGCGGTCCGCGGGTCCGGCGGGACGCCGGTGCGGATCGCGTTGTCGAGCCGGGCTCTGATGTCCCGGCTGACCTCGCTGTCGCTCGCCTGGTAGCGAGTCGTCGGCAGCACCCCGCACATCTGTCCCGCCACGGCATGCACCATGCCGCACCGCTCCAGATGCGCGAGATACGTCTGGCGCAGCCCCAGGCGGGGCCCGCCGATCCAGTGGACGGCGCGAACCGGACTGCCACGTCGGCGCAGCAGTTCCAGCGCGGAGTCCAGTGTCGGATCTCCTGTCGGCCGTGGGTGTACCACGGCGATACGATCCCCATCAGGGGCTATCCGTCCAGCCAGGGCCAGCTCGACGAGCTGTGCCCCGGCGAGGCCGAGGTCGAGCGATTGCGGCTGCGCTGTGGTCCCGGTCGTCGGGTCCAGAGCGAGCAGCAACAGCTCTTCCGGAATCGTTCTGCGGCTCTTGCCCATCCATGCCTCCCCGCGTGGATGAATGACAGGGTGACGCCTCTCACATTCATCTGTCGAGAGCGCCTGGAGTGTTCGGGATGGAACCGACTGGTATGTCGTTCTCGTCTAGGGGGTGAGCGGTGGTGTCGCAGACGGGCCGCGATCGGTTCCGGCGGGTCTGATAGGGGCTTCCAGGCCGGGAACTGGAAACTGGTGGAATGAGATGGGGCGTCGTGCGTCGCGCACGGGGACGCCCCTCGTGATGTGTGGAGGAGGTCTGCGTGGCGGGCGAGTCCCCCGGCAGGGAGCAGCAGCAGGAGTCGTTGGGGGTGGCGGCCGAGCAGAAGGCGCTCGATCCGAGGCTGACGGTGTTCCGTGGGCACGATGTGGTGCCTGAGGCCGTACGCGAGGAGCACGGCGGCCTGCCCGACGACCCGGTACCCGGCGCCGACCCCCTCCCGGAAGATCACCCGGCGACCGCCGAGGCCCCGGTGGGGATCACCGGCGAGGACGCGGACGGCGGTGGCGGAAGCCTGCCGCGCCAGTCGGACGCGTCTGCGTCCGGTACTAGTCGAGCTACGCCGAACGACGTATCCGGTCCAGACAACGCCCTCGTGGAACCTACGGCCCTCGAGGACGCGCACGACGAGGCGGATGACGCAGCGCCCGCCGATGCGCCCGTCCCTCCGGCGGTGGACACCACGGCGGATTCCGTGACGGAACCGGAGTCGGCCGACGGCGGGTCGCTTGACGAGTCCGTCGACGGGCGTGCCGAGCGCGCCGAGGAGCCCGTCGAGCCGGAGGACGCGCAACCGGAGGACGCGCAACCGGAGGACGTGGCCGACGGGCCTGACGCGTCCGATGCGCCGGGAGCGGCTGCCGCACCCGAGGAAGAACCGGCGGACGACCGGGCGGACGAGCCCGCAGATGAGCCCGCGGCCGAGCCGCAGGACGAGCCCCGCGACGCCGCGGTGCCGGAAGCGGCCGAGGCGCCGGCCGAGGCGCCGGCGAAAGCGCCGGCGGCCGTGCGGGACCCGGCCGACGCTCCGGCCGACGTTCCGGCTGACCGCAAGCCGGAGTGGAAAGCCGCCAGGAGCGCCCCGGCGGACGTCCCGGCCGCCCCGCGCACGGAATCGCCCGCGGAGCCTTCGCGGGCGTCACAGGAGCAGTCGGCGTCCCCGTACGCCCTCGCGTGGCCGGAGGTGGAGCGCCCGGTCCAGCAGGCCGCTCCCGCAACGGCGGCCCCGAAGGCCCCGGCGGCCCCGTCCGCCCCCGCCGCCACTTCGGCACCGGCGGCACCGGCACCCACCGCTTCCGCCCCGGCGCCGACCGCTCCCGCCCCCGCTCCCGCCGCGGAGCCCGCGGCCGGACCCGAGGGCACCCGGCAGATGCCGTTCCCGCTGCCGCCCGCGCCCGCGCAGCCGCTGAAGCTGTTGGCGGAGCTGACGAACACCCCGCCGCCGCCCGAGACGAAGATGCGGACGGTGGTCAGGCGGTTCAAGATCTGGACGCCGCTGGTGGTGCTGCTGCTGATCGCCATCGCGGTCGCGCAGTCGCTGCGTCCGCTGCCGGCTCCGGAGCTGACGCTGACCTCGGCGTCGTCGTACACCTTCGAGGGCGGTCAGCTGTCGCTGCCGTGGCCGGTGATGGGCCAGTCGGTCGCCGAGGTCGAGGGCCTCGGGAGCCTGGGAGTGCGCGGCGCGCAGACCCCGGTGCCGATCGCGAGCGTCACGAAGGTGATGACCGCGTACCTGATCCTTCGCGACCACCCGCTCAAGGGGAAGGAGACCGGCCCGAAGATCAAGATCGACCAGACCGCCGCGGACGAGGCGGCGTCGGTCGACGAGTCCAGGGTGCAGGTCAAGCTCGGCCAGGAGTTCACCGAGCGGCAGCTGCTGCAGCTGCTGCTGATCCCGTCCGGCAACAACATCGCCCGCGCGCTGGCCCGCTGGGACTCCGGTACGCAGGAAGCTTTCGTCGTCAAGATGCAGAAGGCCGCCACCGACCTGGGTATGAAGAACACGACGTACACCGGGGCGAGCGGATTCGAGGAGACGACGAAGTCCACGGCGGTCGACCAGCTGATGCTGGCGCGGACGGTCATGAAGAACGACGTCTTCCGCTCCGTGGTGGCCATGCCGGACGCGGTGGTCCCCGGCGTGCCGAAGCTCTACAACAACAACGGCCTGCTGGCGACCTCCCCGGGCGTCATCGGCATCAAGACCGGCTCCAGCACCCCGGCGGCCGGCGCCCTGATGTGGGCGGCGCAGAAGACCATCGACGGCAAGCCGCGGATGATCATCGGTGTGGTCCTGCAGCAGCGCAAGGGCTCGACGCCCAACGACATGCTGGCGTACGCCCTGTCCACCAGTGACACGCTGATCAGGGGTGCGCGCGCCGCGCTCACCTCGGCGGTGGTGGTGAAGAAGGGAGCCGTCGTCGGCTATGTGGACGACGGTCTCGGCGGGAAGACGCCGGTGGTCGCCACCAAGGACCTGACGGCGATCGGCTGGTCGGGCCTGAAGTCCGACCTGAAGCTGGCGGCCGGCACGGCCGGCCTTCCGCACGCGGCGAAGGCCGGGACCGAGATCGGCACGCTGAGCCTCGGCGCCGGCACGGGCGAGACGAAGGTGCCGGTGGCACTCCAGTCGGACCTCGCGGAGCCGTCCTTCGGGGACAAGCTCATCCGTCTCGGCTGATCCGCCGGACGGCACGGGAGAAGACGGCGGCCGGGTCCAGGTGACCCGGCCGCCCTCGTGTCAGCGGGTAGCAGGCGAAGCCGAGCAGTACGGCGGTGAAGTGGCCGACGTCGGTGAACGTACGGCCGTGCACCAGGGCGAGACCGTAGAAGCCCAGGACGCAGAAGCCGTAGAAGAACCGCCAGCGGAAGACCAGTAGATACGTCAGGACGGCCTGGACGACCGCCAGGCCGTAACTGACGCCCACGTCCAGGGTGTCGACGGAGGTCTCGGGCGCCCGGCCCTGGCGGATCGCCCAGAGCAGCACGCCCTCGCTGATGTACGTCGCCACGACGTGGCCGACGAGGACGACGGTCAACCAGCGCAGGGTGCCGAGCCAGCGCTCCGCGGTGGCTTGGAAGATCGTGAAGAGGAACGCGTAGAGCAGCCAGCCGCCGCCGTCGATCCACAGGGCGCTCCTGATCAGCGCCCTGACCGGCTCCTCCGACAGGTTGTGCAGGTTCGTCGACCGATCGCCGAGCATCTCGTCCAGCTGGGAGGGCGAGACGTGGTGCATGGCGACGGTCGTCACGAACAGGATGGCCAGCCAGAGGTACGTGCCGGGGGCGCTCCGGACGTAGGACCGTACGGCGCGCAGGAGCGACGTGAGGCGCGGCAGGAACCGCGACCGCCAGAAAGTGTCCACGATCGGATTGTGTCCGCTAAGTGGCTTGTGTCTCCTTTCGGCGCGCCCCGGATGGCGGCGTCCTCACGGCCGGGGCCGGTTCGGTGCGCCCCTCAGGCCGACAGCTCGCGCTCGGACGGCGTACGGAACCGAGGGGTGACCCGGGCGTCCCCCAACCAGCCGCCGAGCCGCTCCGCCTCGGCGGCGATCGCCGCCGGCGCCTCCTTGCCCGGGCCCTTCCCGGGGCCGGTCAGCAGCCGCCACACGATCTCCCCGTCCGCGCGCTGCGCCCAGCCGCCGACGACCCGGCCGTCCCACCACACCGTCGGTCCGACGTTGCCGGTCCTGTCGAAGAGCGCGGCCCGGTGCTCTTCCGGCAGGAACCAGTCGCGCTGCTGCCAGCCCATCGGCGTCGGGTCGAGACCCGGGAGCAGGGCCGCCCACGGGGCGGCGTCCGGCGCCGGCTCCACGTCCTCCGGGAGCACGTATCCGGTGCCCTCGTCCAGCCCGACCTGCCGGGCGCCGACCGCGGCCAGCGCCTTGCGCACGTCCGTCAGCGTCCACCCCGTCCACCACTTGAGGTCGGCCTCGGTGCCGGGACCGTAGGCCGCCAGCCAGTCGCGGGCCAGCGCGGCCTTCGCCTCGGCCGCGGGCGGTTCCTCGAGCGGTTCGGCCACCGCCCACCGGAACTGGCTGCTCGTCCACGACCCCACCGGTCTGCGCCGGGCGATCCTGCCCTCGGCGGCAAGCACCCTGATGATGCGGCTCGCCACGTTCTGCCGCGTCTCGTACGGCTTCCCGGCCGCCATGACCACCTGCTCGCGCAGCCGCGGTTCGTACCCGCCCAACTGCGCGGCGGTCGACTCGCCGTGCGTCGCCAGCGCGGCGACCACGGCCTCCTCGACCTCCGCCAGCCAGACCGCGTCCCAGCCGCCGCCCTCCGCGAGGTGCTTGAGCAGCCCCGCCCGCTCCCTGACCGCGATCGCGCGGGCCGCCGCCGCGTACACCACCGGCGCGGACTCCCGCGTGACGACGAACAACGTCCGCCGCATCGCCAGCAGCCGCACCAGCGAGCCGTCCTCGTACAGCGCCCGCTCCACCTCCGCGAAGCCGGGCTCGGCCAGCCGCGCCGCGGTCGAGAGGTACACCGTCGCCGCGTCCGTCGCGTGCAGCGCCACCAGCGAGCGGGCGACCTCCTCCGCGGACTTCGCGCGCAGCCCCGGCACCAGCCGGTGCCGCACCCCCAGTCGCGCCCGCCGCTCGTCCCCGCCGATCCGCCGCACCGCCCCGTCGACCGTCATCTCCCCATGCTCACACGCACCTCTGACAATGCCTCAGCGCGGCACGTGGCGGACGTCACAACGAGCGGTGCCGGGGCCGTGCGATCCCCCACCCGAATTCGCGGTTATGGAGAGGACTGGATATCCCCCAGCGGGAGAGGGACACCTCATGCTGACCGTCATCGACCAGGCCCTCCGGGCCCGGCTCTGCGCGTCCCCGGCGAGGGACCGCGTCATCGCCGCCACCTTGATCTACCAGTGCGAAGACCCGCTGGCCGCGCGGCTGGCCTTCCCGGCGTCGGTGACGCTCGACGGCCGGGAGGTCGTCTGGACTTTCGCACGCGACCTGCTGGCGGCGGGGCTGCGGATGCCGTCAGGCGACGGCGACGTGCACGTCTGGCCCTGCGGGCGGCGGCGCACCATGATCGAGCTCTCCTCGCCGGTGGGCGTGGCGCTGCTCCAGCTCGACACGGAGGACGTTCAGGACTTCCTGACGCGCTCCTACACGGCGGTGCCGCCGGGCGAGGAGGGGCAGTACATCGACCTGGACGCGGATCTCGCGGCGCTGCTGGGGGAGGACGGGCCCCGGTCAGGCCTTGAACCCTCGTAGGCGCAGGCTGTTGCCGACGACGAAGACGGAGGAGAAGGCCATGGCGGCGCCCGCGATCATCGGGTTGAGCAGCCCGGCCGCGGCGAGCGGGAGCGCCGCCACGTTGTAGCCGAAGGCCCAGAAGAGGTTTGCCTTGATCGTGCCGAGGGTCCTGCGGGCGAGCCGGATGGCGTCGGCCGCGACGCGCAGGTCGCCCCGTACGAGGGTCAGGTCGCTCGCCTCGATGGCGGCGTCGGTTCCGGTGCCCATCGCCAGGCCCAGATCGGCCTGGGCGAGCGCGGCCGCGTCGTTGACGCCGTCGCCGACCATCGCGACGCTGCGGCCCTCGGCCTGCAGCCGCTTGATGACGGCCAGCTTGTCCTCGGGCATGACCTCGGCGATGACGTCGTCGCCGGAGATCCCGACCTCCTCGGCCACCGCCCGCGCCACCGCCTCGTTGTCGCCGGTCAGCAGGATCGGGGTGAGGCCCAGGGCGCGCAGCCGCGTCACGGCCTCGGCGCTCGTCGGCTTGACGGCGTCGGCGACGACGAGGACGCCGCGGGCCGCCCCGTCCCAGCCGACGGCCACCGCCGTACGGCCCTTGGCCTCGGCCGCGGCCTTGGCCGCCGCCAGTTCAGCGGGCAGGAACTGGCCCGACCCGTCGAGCAGCTTCTCGCGGCCGACCAGCACCGCGTGTCCTTCGACGAAGCCCCGCACGCCGAGCCCCGGGACGTTGGCGAAGTCCTCCGGCGCCGGCAGCGGTCCGCCCGCGCGCTCCTCGGCGGCGGTCGCGACGGCCTGGGCGATGGGGTGCTCGGAGGCGTGCTCCAGGGCGCCGGCCAGCCGCAGCACGGTCTTCTCGTCCTCACCCCCGGCGACGTGCACCTCGGTGAGCGTCATGACGCCGGTCGTCACCGTGCCGGTCTTGTCGAGGACGATCGTGTCCACCGTGCGGGTGGACTCCAGCACTTCCGGGCCCTTGATGAGGATGCCGAGCTGGGCGCCGCGCCCGGTGCCGACCATGAGGGCGGTGGGCGTCGCGAGGCCCAGCGCGCACGGGCAGGCGATGATCAGCACGGCGACCGCGGCGGTGAAGGCCGCGGAGGCGCCCTCGCCGGCGCCGAGCCAGAAGCCGAGCGTCGCGACGGCGAGCGCGATCACGACGGGCACGAAGACCGCCGAGATCCGGTCGGCCAGCCGCTGCACGGCGGCCTTGCCGTTCTGCGCGTCTTCGACGAGCCGGGCCATCCGCGCGAGCTGGGTGTCGGCGCCGACCCGGGTGGCCTGGACGACGATCCGGCCGCCCGCGTTCACCGTGGCACCGCTGACGCCGTCGCCGGGGACGACCTCCACCGGCACGGACTCGCCCGTCAGCAGGGACGCGTCGACGGCGGAGCCGCCCTCCCGGACGACGCCGTCGGTGGCGATCTTCTCGCCCGGGCGCACGACGAACAGGTCGCCGACCGCCAGTTCCCCGGTGGGGACGCGCACTTCGCGCCCGTCGCGCAGCACGACGACGTCCTTGGCGCCCAGCTGCAGCAGCGCCTTGAGCGCGGCTCCCGCCTTCCGCTTCGAGCGCGCCTCGAAGTACCGTCCGGCCAGGATGAACGCGGTCACCCCGGCGGCGGCCTCCAGGTAGATGTTCCCGCTGCCGTCACCGCGCGAGACCGTGAACTCGAAGGGGTGCTTCATGCCGGTCATACCGGCCGTGCCGAAGAAGAGCGCCCACAGTGACCAGCCGAACGCGGCGAGCGTACCCACCGAGATCAGCGTGTCCATGGTCGCCGCGCCGTGCCGCAGATTGGTCCAGGCGGCCTTGTGGAACGGCCAGGCCGCGTAGCCGACGACGGGCGCGGTGAGGGTGAGGGAGAGCCACTGCCAGTTGTCGAACTGCAGCGCGGGCACCATCGCCATGGCGATCACCGGCACGGCCGACACGACGGCGGTGAGCAGCCGTTGGCGCAGGGTGGTGAGCTCGTCGGGCGCGGCCCCTCCCGCCCCTCCCGGCCCCTCCGCCCCTTCCGGCTCGGATCCGGCGGGCGGGGCGGGCAGTACGGCGCTGTAGCCCGTCGCCTCGACGGTGGCGATGAGATCGTCCACGGCGACGGCACCGTCCTCGAAGCTGACCCGGGCCTTCTCCGTCGCGTAGTTGACGGACGCGGTGACGCCGTCCATCCGGTTGAGCTTCTTCTCGATGCGTGCCGCGCAGGAGGCGCACGTCATGCCACCGATTTCCAGCTCGACCTGCCGGCCGGCAGGCACCGTGGTCATCGCCACTCCACTCCACTCCTTCGATCGGGGCCGGAAGCCCGACGCGTCCTGTTCCTACCTGCCGGGCCCCTGCCTGCCCGGCCCCTCAACCCCTACATGCCCTGGTGCGTGGCCGGACGGGGCTCCGGGGCGGTCGGGGCGCCGCCGTCCCCCCGCAGCGCGCGGCCGAGGCCGAACGCGGCGCCGAGGACGACCAGCAGGATCAGCAGATAGCCGCCCAGTCGAACCGGTACGGTCACGCCCGCCCGACCAGTTCGTAGCCCGCCTCGTCGACGGCGGCGCGGATCGTCTCGTCGTCCAGCGGCCGCTCGGACGCCAGGGTGACCAGCCCGGTGGGGGCGTCCACCTTGACGACGGTCACGCCGGGGAGCGTCGCCAGCTCCTTGGTCACCGCGGACTCGCAGTGACCGCAGGTCATGCCCGAGACGGAGTACACGACGGTGGCCTGCGACTCGTCGGTCGCGCCGTCGGTGTGGCAGGTTCCCTCGGGGGAGCAGCAGGACATGGCGTTCTCCTCGTACGTCTCGTGCGGTGACGGCTGTCGCCGTCCACTCTCGCCCACCATATACCCCCCCAGGGTATTAAGCGAGGCAACCCGCCGCCGGAGGCCGCCGACCGCGGTGGGCCGGGCTTCGCGGGGTAGACGCAGCGGTGACGGACACGGACAACGTCTCGGACGACGTCCGGACAACCGGAGGTGACTCGGATGCTCTTTCTGGGACTGGTGCTTCTCGCCGCGACCGGAACGCTCACAGCATTGCTGATCGCGGACAACCTGGGCGGCGGCCCCGACTACACGGTCGCGCTGCTCGGCCACGACCTGGTCAGGATGAACTCGCTCGCCATCTTCTGCGCCGGCCTCGCCCTGGCGCTGGTCTTCTGCCTCAGCCTGGCGATGGCGGGCGAGGGCGCGAAGCTGCGCCGCCGCAAGGCGGTACGGCTGCGGGAGGCGCGCAAGGACGCCGACGCGGCGGTTGCCGAGCGGGACGCCCTCGCCGCCAGGGTCGAGCAGCAGCGCACCGAGAACGAACCCCCGGAGCGGACGCCGGATCCGGAGGCGCCCCTGGCGCAGCCGCGCAAGCACGGCACGCCGCACGCGTTCGGCAGCTGATCGAGACCCGCCCCCGCCCCGTCCGCGCGTGGAAGAGCGGGGCGGGGGAAGTCGAAGGGCGTGGCGACCGCTTCGGCGGGGGCGGGCTGTGAGGGGAACCGAGGGGAGAGGTGCGCGATGGACTGGTGGATCTGGATCGTCATCGTGGTGGCGGTCCTGGCTGTGCTGGTCGGCTCCGCGGTGGGCGTGCAGGCACGGCGCCGCAGCGGCGGCGTGATCGCGGTACGCCGCGGCGCGATCGGTCGGCGGGCGGGGAAGGGGCGCGTCAAGTGACCGTTCACGCCCCGGCGATGATGCTCGCCTCGGAGATCACCAAGCGACCGGTCGTGACGCTCGCGGGTGAGGCCGTCGCGCAGGTCAAGGACCTCGTCTTCGACGGCACCGCCGGCCGGATCGCCGGCTTCACCCTCAGCGGCCGCGGCCTGCTCTCCGGTCCGCTGAAGCACAGCCTGCCGTGGGAGGGCGTGCACGGACTCGGCCACGACGCGGTGATGATCAAGGACGACACCGTCTTCGAGAGCAAGGCCGACGTCCTGGAACGCGGCTCCGCCGACCGTGGTGACGTCCTCGGTTCGCGCGTGCTGACCGACGGCGGCACCGACCTGGGCCGGATCTCCGACGTCGTCGTCGAGGTGGTCCACGGAACGTCGGCCCATGTCGTGGGGTACGAGATCGCCTCCTCCGACGCGCTCGACCGGCAGGGCCGCAAGGTGTTCATCCCCCTCTCCGAGACCACAGCCGTCTCCGGGGAGGCCCTGGTCATCCCGGCCGCCGCGGCCGAGTTCATCGCCGACGACCTCCCCGGCTTCGCCGCGGCGGTCCAGGCCTACCGCGCCCGCCGCGGAACGGAGGTCTGATGCTCTTCTCGGAAACGGTCGGCCGTCACGTGGTCAGCGCCGCCGAGGCCCGCACGGTCGGCATCGTCGACGGCTTCGTGGTCGATCCGGCGAAGGCCTCCGTCGTGGCCCTGCGGCTGAAGAAGACCGACGGCTCCGGCGACACCCTCGTCTGGGACCACATCCACGCCATCGGACCCGACGCCGTGATCGTCCGCTCCGGCGCGACCCTCGGAACGCCGTCGGGCGACCTGGCCCCGCTCGCCGACAAGCACCGCTCCCTGCCGGGCAAGCGCGTCCTCGACGAACGCGGCGAGGCGCTCGGCACCGTGTCCGACGTCGACTTCGACCCCGATTCCGGCGCGCTGCTCACCGTCCGCACGACGACGGGCGACAGCCCCGGCGACCGCGTCCTGGGCCTGGGCTCCTACGCGCTGATCCTCCGCCAGGTCTGACCGGGCGCGTCTCCAGCGGGCCGAGCACGCGAAAGGCCCTCCCGTCACTGCTGACGGGAGGGCCTTACCGATGGTGTGCCCCAGGCAGGATTCGAACCTGCGACACCAGCTTTAGGAGAGCTGTGCTCTATCCCCTGAGCTACTGGGGCGGGGTGAGGACAGGTTAGCGGATTCGGGGTGCCCGGCGCTGGCGGGTATCCCTGGGCGCGGTGTCGGACGGCGTTCGGGCGGGTCGGGCGGCGGGCTATTCGGAGGCCGGGCCGGCTGCCGCGTCGGGGGCGGCCGCGTCGAGGGTGGCCGTCAGGTGGTTGAGGCGGGTGCGCAGGTCGGTCAGGTCGGCGAGGGTGAGGCCGGTGGCCGACGCGATCTGCTCCGGGACCCGCTGCGCGCGCTCGCGCAGGGCGTCGCCCGTGCTGGTGAGGCGGACGGTGACCGAGCGCTCGTCGAGCGCGCTGCGCTCGCGCTGGACGAGGCCGGCGGCCTCCAGGCGCTTCAGGAGCGGGGAGAGGGTGCCGGAGTCCAGGCGCAGGTAGGCGCCGATCTTCTTGACCGGCAGATCGCCGTGTTCCCACAGGACCAGCATCACCAGGTACTGGGGGTAGGTCAGGCCGAGGTCGCGCAGCGCCGTCCGGTAGAGGGTGCCGAACGCCCGGGACGCGGCGTGCAGGGCGAAGCAGATCTGGTTGTCCAGGTGCAGGTATTCGGCAGGCGCGGGCTCGGTCGTCCTCATGTATCCAGCGTACCCTTTAGTTGTGCACAATTAAATTGTGTGCTCTAGTGGTGCCCAGGACGGCCCGGGGCAACCGGGCCGTGACGTGTGGAGAGGGATGGTTCCGATGAGTGCGCTGTACACCGCTGTGGCCACGGCCAACGGACGCGACGGCCGGGCCGTGAGCTCGGACGGGCAGCTGGACCTGCCGCTGGCCATGCCGCCGGCGCTGGGCGGGAGCGGCAAGGGCACCAACCCCGAGCAGCTCTTCGCGGCCGGTTACGCGGCGTGCTTCTCCAGCGCGCTCGGGCTGGTGGGACGTGAGGCGAAGGTCGACACCAAGGACATCTCGGTGACCGCCGAGGTCGGCATAGGCGCCGACACCGCGAACGGCGGCTTCGGGCTCGACGTCACGCTGCGCGTGGAGCTGCCGGCGGAGCTGGAGGGCGAGATCGGCCGCAAGCTGGTCGAGCAGGCGCACGGGGTGTGCCCGTACTCGAAGGCGACCCGCGGGAACATCGCCGTCGAGATCGTCGTCGAGTAGTGCGGTAGCACCGAGGTTTCTTCAGGCGCCGATCAGCCCTGGCTCAACGCAGCCAGGGCAGGTCGGCGCCTTCCGGCTGCAGGCCCTCGGCGATGATGCGGGAGATCTCGCCGAGTTGCCGGACCTGCTCGGAGGTGAGGCGGTCGTAGATCGCCGAGCGGACGGCGGTGACGTGCCCGGGGGCGATCCGCACCAGCACCTCGTAGCCCTCGTCGGTGAGCACGGCCATCTGGCCGCGGCGGTCGGAGGGGCAGTCCTCGCGGGCGATCCAGCCGTTCTTCTCCAGTCGGGTGACGGCGTGCGAGAGCCGGGATCGGGTGATCTTCGTCTGCTGCGCCAGCTCGGTCATCCGCATCCGGCGGGTGGGGGCGTCGGAGAGCGCCGTCAGCAGGGCGTAGTACATGTGCGGCATGCCGGCGTCGCGCTGCAGCTGCCGGTCGAGGTGGTCCTCGAGCAGTGTCGTGGCATGCACGTACGCGCGCCAGGAGGCCTGCTCTTCTTCGGTCAGCCATTTCATGCTGTCCATCCTACGTCCACTTCTTGAAGATTCAATGAAAGCTCTCGAGGGCGATTCGAGCACCGATCGAGGATGTGCCGCAGGTCACACGGGAGACCCGAAATAACTGGGGACCCTCTCCCCGTTTAGACTGGTGTCCGAGCGAAGCGGGGAGTGATTCCCCGCTTCACGTCAACTTCGCCAGAGGCCTGGAAGCCAGAAGGAGTGTCCGGTGGTCGGCAGCGCCGTGAGATCGCGTTCCCCCCGGTTGCGGGCAGATGCCACGCGCAACCGGGAGCGGATCGTCGCCGCCGCGCGCGAGGCCTTCGTCGAGCACGGGGCCGAGGTCCCGCTGGACGAGGTCGCGCGCCGCGCCGGGGTCGGCAACGCCACGCTCTACCGGCACTTCGCGGACAAGGCCGAACTCGTCCGGGAGGTGGTCCTGTCGGTGATGGCACGGGTCACCGAGCGGACCGAGGCGGCGGTCGCGCAGGAGCCGGACGCCTTCGAGGCGCTGCGGCGCTTCGTCTTCGAGTCGGCCGAGGACCGGGTCGGCGCCCTGTGTCCGATGCTCTCCGAAGCCTTTGACAGCGACCACCCGGCGATCTTCGCAGCCAGCGATCGGCTGAATCGCTCGATCGAGGACATAATGGACAGGGCGCGAAGCTCTGGCCAACTCCGCCCCGACATCGCCGTCGGGGATCTCATGGTCGCGATCACGCAGCTCACGCGACCGCTGCCCGGCAAGGCGTGCATGGACATGGACCGGTTCGTGCACCGCCACCTGCAGATCTTCCTCGACGGGCTGCGCGCCCCGGCACGGTCGGCGTTGCCCGGCACCGCCGTGACCTTGGAGGAGCTGCAGCAGCAGCGTTGACGAGCTCCCATAAACGTCCCCATTTCCCTGCCCCTCCGCACCCCTTAGTGAGTACAGCTATGCCTGCGATACCCGAAAAAGCCCTCCAGCCGGATCCCCGGCGCTGGAAAGCCCTCATATTCATCGCGATCGCCCAGCTCATGGTCGTGCTCGACGCGACCATCGTGAACATCGCGCTGCCCTCCGCCCAGACGGACCTCGGCATCTCCGACGCCAACAAGCAGTGGGTCATCACGGCCTACAGCCTCGCGTTCGGCGGACTGCTGCTCTTCGGTGGCCGTATCTCCGACCTGTTCGGCCGTAAGAACGCCTTCATCGTCGGTCTGCTCGGCTTCGCCGCCGCGTCCGCCATCGGTGGCGCGGCCGTCAACACCGGCATGCTGCTCGGCGCCCGCGCCCTGCAGGGCGCCTTCGGCGCACTGCTCGCACCGGCCGCCCTGTCGCTGCTCGCGGTGCTCTTCACCGACGCCAAGGAACGTGCCAAGGCGTTCGGCGTCTACGGTGCCATCGCCGGTGCCGGCGCTGCTGTCGGCCTCATCCTCGGCGGTGTCCTCACCGAATTCCTGAACTGGCGCTGGACGCTCTTCGTCAACATCGCCTTCGCGGTCGTCGCCGCCATCGGCGCCTACCTGGTCGTGCACGAGCCGGAAGGCTCGCGCAACCCGAACCGTCTCGACATCCCCGGCGTGGTCCTCTCCACCCTGGGTCTGGTCTCCCTGGTCTACGGCTTCACCGTCGCGGCCGAGGACGGCTGGAGCTCCAGCAAGACCATCGCCCTGCTGGTCGCGTCCGTGGTCCTGCTCGCGGCGTTCGTGTTCTACGAGAGCCGGGCGAAGGCCCCGCTGCTCCCGCTGCGCGTGATCTCCGACCGCAACCGCGGCGGCGTCTACCTGTCGCTCGGTATCGCGATCATCGGCATGTTCGGTCTGTTCCTGTTCCTGACGTTCTACCTGCAGAACATCCTGGGCTACTCGGCGATGAAGTCCGGCTTCGCGTTCCTGCCCATGGTCGCGGGCATGATCGTCGGTTCCACGCAGATCGGCGCCCGGCTCATGCTCCGCGTGCCGCCGCGCCTGCTGATGGCACCGGGCTTCCTGCTCGCCTCCGTCGGCATGCTGATCCTCACGCAGATCAAGACCGAGCCGAACTACGTCGGCGTCGTCCTGCCCGGCCTGGTCCTGATGGGCCTCGGCATGGGTTCGGCCTTCATGCCGGCGATGAGCATGGCGACGCACGGCGTCCAGCCGCGCGACTCGGGTATCGCCTCGGCGATGGTCAACACCTCGCAGCAGGTCGGCGGCTCCATCGGCACCGCCCTGCTCAACACGATCGCGGCCAGCGCCACGACCTCCTGGGCGGCCTCCAACCTGGCGTCCGCGGGGACGCTCGGCAAGGTGGGCTTCGCCAACGAGGCGGCCGTGCACGGCTTCTCGGTCGCGATCTGGTGGGCCTTCGGCGCACTGGTGCTCGCGGCCCTGATCGCGGCGGCGCTCATCAACACGGGCGTCCCCGGCAGCGAGAACCCGGGCGCGAGCCTGGAGGACGAGCTGGCCGAGGGCCTGCCGATCCCGGTCATCGCCCACTGATCAGGATTCACGGGTAGTCATCACGCGGTACACGTAGTCACTACGCGGTACACAGGGAAGGGCCCCGCCTCCGGAAACTCGGAGGCGGGGCCCTTCCCTGTGGCGTCCGCAGGCAGGAGCCCGTCCGCAGGCAGGAGCGTGACGTCCGCAGGCAGGAGCCCGTTCGGGGGCTCCTTCGTCGGCTTGGGCAACCAATAGGCGGTACGGGCCGTCTTGGGGGTAGGAGAGCAGCCACAGGCGGTATCCGGCGGGATGGGCCACGTGCGGCAGGCAACCTCCGGAAACCGGCCCTGACCTGCGCTTCCCGGCCCTTCGCAGCACTCCGCGCGCCCGTGCGGCGGAACAGGGTACTGCAAGATCGCGAAAATCAGTGATCGACATGGGAATTGTGTCCGGATTCCAGTCGTTATCCAGATCAGAGCGGGCAGCCGAAAGGCAGTGTTGAAAGCTCCGCTCCAACCGACACCCGACCGAACCTTCGCAAGGGAGCACGCATGGCAACCCGTGCCGTCGCCCGTCGTTCCGCAGGCGGGACCAGCAGCGTCCGCGCCGTTGGCGGGGAAGCCGCAGACCGTGACCTCGTCGGTATGTACCTCGACGAGATCGCACGTACCCCGCTGCTCGACGCCGCGCAGGAAGTCGAACTGTCCCGGGAGATCGAGGCCGGCGTCTACGCCGAGCGCATACTCTCCGATGACGCGCAGCTGGTCGAAGGTGCCGGAGCCGGTGCCGACCGCGAGGAGCTGGAAGCGCTGGTCGCCGACGGCGAGCGCGCCAAGGACGTCTTCATCCGCTCGAACCTGCGCCTCGTGGTGGCGGTCGCCCGCCGCTATCCGCGCAGCGGTCTCCCGCTGCTCGACCTCATCCAGGAGGGGAACGCGGGCCTGGTGCGCGCCGTCGAGAAGTTCGACTACGCCAAGGGCTTCAAGTTCTCCACGTACGCGACCTGGTGGATCCGTCAGGCCATCACCCGGTCCATCGCCGACCAGTCCCGCACCATCCGGCTCCCCGTCCACCTCGTGGAGGAGCTGGGCCGGATCCGGCGGGTGCAGCGGGAGTTCAACCGTGAGCACGGGCGTGACCCGGAGCACGAGGAGATCGCCGCCGAGCTCGACTCGACCCCGTCCCGCGTGCATGACGTGCTCGACTGGGCCCGTGACCCGGTCAGCCTGAACATGTCGGTGGACGCGGAGGGCGAGACCGAGTTCGGGGACCTCGTGGAGGACGGCGCCGCCGCCTCTCCCGAGCAGTCCGTGCTCGTCATGCTCCGCCGCGAGGAGCTCGAGGAGCTCATCGGCCGACTCGACGAACGCACCGCTTCGATCATCAGGTCCCGGTACGGTATCGAGGACGGCCGCGAGCGGACGCTCACGGAGGTCGGCAAGCAGCACGGCCTGACGCGTGAGCGCATCCGGCAGATCGAGAAGCACGCCCTGGCGGACCTCAAGCGTATGGCCCGCGACACGGGCCTGGAGTACGAGGCAGCCTGATCCGCGGCGGGTTCCGACCCGCCGCCCCTGAACCCGAACCTCGGCGCAACCCCCCCCGCGCCGGGGTTCGGCCATGTCCGGGCACCGGTCCCGGAACCGTGAGGGCCATCGCGTGCCCGTCCATGTCCGAATGACTCCGTTGCCTGTCTGTTTGTGTTTACTTAACGCCGGACCATGGGTACGGTGGCGCCATAGCAACACACTCGGGCATGAGTCGGAGGCAGAACCACATGTACGCCCCGGAACGGCAGCAAGAGATCCTGCGGCGGGCCCGCGAGCTCGGCAGCGTCGACGTCCTCTCGCTGGCCGAGGAGTTCGACGTCACACCGGAGACCGTCCGCCGCGACCTCAAGGCGCTGGACCGGGCCGGAGTGATCCAGCGCGTGCACGGCGGGGCCATCCCGGCCGGACGGCTCGACTTCGAGCCCGACCTCGCCGAGCGCGAGGCGACCGCGGCCGAGGAGAAGGACCGGATCGCGCGCGCCGCCCTGGCGGAACTGCCCGCCGAGGGCACCGTCGTCATCGACGCCGGGAGCACCGCGGCCCGGCTCGCCGCCGTCCTCCCGATCGACTCGCGCCTGACCGTGGTGACGCACGCCCTGCCGATCGCCGCGCGCCTGTCGGAGTACCCGGAGCTCACCCTCCACCTCGTCGGCGGCCGGCTCCGGCACCGCACCCGCGCCGCCGTGGACGCGTGGGCGCTGCGCGCCTACGGCGAGATCCACGCCGACGTGCTGTTCCTCGCCGCGAACGGCTTCTCCGCCGACGGCGGGCTCACCACCCCGGACCTCGCGGAAGCCGCCGTGAAGCGGGCCATGATCGCCGGCGCGCGCCGCGTCGTGCTGCTCGCCGACTCCTCGAAGTACGGGCAGCGGAACTTCGCGCGCTTCGGAGACCTCTCCCATGTCGACCTGCTCATCACCGATCAGGGACTCGACCCCGAAGCGGCCCGCGCGATCGAGAGCGCGGGCACGGAAGTAGTACGCGCATGATCGTGACCGTCACCCCGAACCCGAGCCTGGACCGTACGTACGAGATCCCCGCGCTCGAACGCGGAGCCGTACTGCGGGCCACCGCCGATCGGGTCGATCCCGGCGGCAAGGGCGTCAACGTCTCGCGGGCGGTGGCCGCCGCCGGGCAGCCCACGGTCGCGGTGCTGCCGAATGGGCGGCCCCGAGGGCACGTTGCTCGGCCGGCTGCTGGAGGAGCAGGGCATCGAGGTCGCCGGCGTCGCCATCGCCGGCTCGACCCGTGTGAACGTCTCGGTCGCCGAACCGGACGGCACGCTGACCAAGCTCAACGCGGCCGGGCCCGCGCTCACCCCCGCCGAGTCCGAGGCGCTGCTGGACGCGGTCGGCGCCCGGTCCGCCGACGCCCGGTGGATCGCCTGCTGCGGCAGCCTCCCGCGCGGGCTGCCGCCCGAGTGGTACGCCGAACTCGTCGCCCGCGCCCACCGGGCGGGCGCCCGGGTCGCCCTGGACACCTCGGGCCCCTCGCTGCTCGCCGCGCTCGCGCTGCACCCCGACGTCGTCAAGCCCAACGCCGAGGAACTGGCCGCGGCCGTCGGCCGGCCGCTGGCGACCGTCGGTGACGTGCTGCGGGCGGCGGAGGAACTGCGCGCCCTGGGCGCGCGGGCGGTGCTGGCCAGCCTCGGTGCGGACGGGCAGCTGCTCGTCGACGACTCGGGCTCGTACTTCGGGCACGCGCGGGTCGCGGCGGTCCGCAGCAACGTCGGTGCCGGGGACGCCTCGCTGGCGGGGTTCCTCGCCGCGGGCGGCGACGGCGGGGCGGCGCTCGCGTCGGCCGTCGCCCACGGGGCGGCCGCCGTTCAGCTGCCGGGCAGCGCCATGCCCGCGCCGGCGGACCTCGACCCGCCGGCGGTCACCGTGACCGCTGACGTCCCGCTCTCCCGCCCGCTGCGGGAGCCGGCATGAGGGGCGCCCGCCCAAGGGGCGCCGGCATGAGGGGCGCCCGCCCGAGGGGCGCCGGTTCGGCGCTCGGCCTGTCAACCGCAATACCCGTTCCACCCACAGTCCGTTCCACCCACAGTCCGTTCCGCCCGCAGGGCGGGGACGCGAGCAATGGAGCCGCGCGATGAGTGAAATGATCACCGCCGAGCTGGTCGATCTCGACCTGGCCGCCGAGAGCAAGGAAGCGGCGGCACGTTCGCTCGCCGAGCGGATGGTGGCCGCCGGACGCGTCACCGACCTGGAGGGCTTCCTCGCGGACGTGGCCGCGCGCGAGGCCCAGATGCCGACCGGCCTCGACGGCGGCATCGGGATCCCGCACTGCCGCAGCGAGCATGTCGCCGCGCCGACCCTCGCGTTCGGCCGCAGCGGGTCCGGCATCGACTTCGGCGCCCCGGACGGCCCCGCCGACCTCGTCTTCCTCATCGCGGCACCGGCGGGAGCCGACACCGACCACCTGACGATCCTGTCCGCCCTCGCCCGTCGCCTCATGGACCCGGAGTTCACGGCCGCCCTGCGCGCGGCCGTCGACCCGGCGACGGCCGCGGCGCTGATCGCGGGTGGCCCCGTCGTGCAGGAGGCGGAGGCCGCCCCGAGCGACGTCCCGCCGGAGCGGCCGTTGCGCGTCGTGGCGGTGACGTCGTGCCCGACGGGCATCGCGCACACGTACATGGCGGCGGAATCCCTGCAGAACGCCGCCCGGGAGGCCGGTGTGGAGATCATCGTCGAGACCCAGGGCTCAGCCGGCTTCAAGAAGCTGCCGAAGGCGGCGATCGACGCCGCGGACGCGGTGATCCTCGCCCATGACGTCGAGGTCCGCGACAAGGAGCGCTTCGCGGGGAAGCCGACGGTGGACGTCGGGGTGAAGGCGGGCATCAGCCGCGCGCCGGAGCTCATCGCCGAGGCGCGCGGAAAGGCGGAGCGCGGCGAGGTGACGGCCGCGGCGCACTCGCCGGCCGGAGCGGACACCGCCTCCGCCGACGATTCCGTCGAGTCGGGCGAAGCCTTCGGCACGCGGCTGCGCAAGTGGCTGATGACCGGCGTCAGTTACATGGTGCCGTTCGTCGCCGCGGGCGGGCTGCTGATCGCGCTCGCCTTCGCCATCGGCGGCTACGAGATCAACGCCGCGCCCTCGGTCGCCGAGCACTTCGTCTGGAACGAGGGCGCGAGTTGGGCGGCGCTGCTCTTCCAGATCGGCGACACCGCGTTCACGTTCCTCGTGCCGATCCTGGCCGGGTACATCGCGTTCGGGATGGTGGACCGGCCGGGGCTGGTCCCCGGCATCGTCGGCGGCGCCATCGCGCTGACGATCAACGCGGGGTTCCTGGGCGGCCTGGTCGCCGGTCTGCTCGCGGGCGCCGTCGTCATGGCGATCCAGCGGATCGCGATCCCGCCGGTGCTGCGCGGCATCATGCCGGTGGTGGTGATCCCGCTGGTCTCCGCCGCGGTGGTGGGCTTCCTGATGTTCCTGGTGGTCGGCAAGCCGATCGCCTGGCTGCAGGAACGTCTCACCGACTGGCTGAACGGCCTGACGGGCTCGAACGCGATCATCCTCGGCGTCGTCCTCGGCCTGATGATGTGCTTCGACATGGGCGGCCCGCTGAACAAGGTCGCCTACGCCTTCGCCGTCGGCGGGCTGGCCGACCCGAACGACGGCAGCCTGAAGGTCATGGCGTGCGTGATGGCGGCGGGCATGGTGCCGCCGCTGGGACTGGCGCTGGCGACGACCGTCCGCGGCCGGCTCTTCACCCGTACGGAGCGCGAGAACGGCAAGGCGGCCTGGGTACTGGGCGCGTCGTTCATCACCGAGGGCGCGATCCCGTTCGCGGCGGCCGACCCGCTGCGGGTCATCCCGTCGGCGATGGTGGGCGGCGCGATCACCGGCGCCCTGTCGATGGCCTTCGGCTGCACCCTGCGCGCCCCGCACGGCGGCATCTTCGTGGTGCCGCTGATCGGCAACCCGTGGTTGTACCTGGTCGCCGTCGCGGCGGGGACGGTCGTCACGGCGGCACTCGTCGTCCTGCTGAAGGGGGTGCGCGGGTCCGCGAAGCCCGAGACGGCGCTGCCCGTGCCGGACGACGCCAGGACACCCGTCGCGGCCTGACCGCATGCGGCCGTCGTGAATGAGACCCTCGCGGCATGAGCGACGGCGGGCAGAGCGGTGGGCGGGGCGGCGGCACCCGGGCGGAGCACGGTGAGCCGCACCACGAGGGCGGGCTCGCGAGCCGGCTGAACTGGCTGCGGGCGGGGGTGCTCGGCGCCAACGACGGAGTCGTGTCGACGGCCGGGCTGGTCGTCGGCGTGGCCGGCGCCACCGACTCCCGTTCGGCGCTCCTGACCGCCGGGCTGGCCGGGCTGCTGGCCGGCTCGCTCTCGATGGCGGCGGGGGAGTACGTGTCGGTCAGCACCCAGCGCGACTCCGAACAGGCCGCCCTGGCCATGGAGCGCGAGGAGCTGGCCACCGAGCCGAGGGCGGAACTCGACGAGCTCACCGGTCTGCTGGAGGACCGCGGACTGACGCGGGAGCTGGCGCGCGAGGTCGCGGAGCAGCTCACCGAACGCGACGCGCTCGGCGCCCACGCCCGGGTCGAACTCGGCATCAACCCCGACGAGCTGACCAATCCGTGGCACGCGGCGGGCGCGAGCTTCGCCGCGTTCACGGCGGGAGCCCTGCTGCCGCTGCTGGCGATCGTGCTGCTGCCCCCGCCGCTGCGGCTGTCCGTCACGGTGGTGGCGGTGCTGATCGCGCTCGCGCTGTGCGGGTGGCAGAGCGCGCGGCTCGGCGGTGCGCCGGCCCGCCCCGCCGTCCTGCGGAACATGGCGGGCGGGGCGGCGGCGATGGCCGTCACGTACGCGGCGGGATCACTGCTCGGCGCCACGGGCCTGTGACGCGGCTCAGGCCGTCACGGAGCCCGTCGCGGAGGCGTTGCGGCGCACCAGCGTGACCCCCGCCGCGACGGCCAGCGCCGACACCGCCCCGGCCAGCAACACCGCGGCCGCCCCGCAGAACGTGCAGGCCAGGATCAGCAACGAGGCGACCGGCAGGACGAGTTGCTGGGCGGCGCCGCGCTTGTAGTGCCGGGAGTGCAGCAGCCAGACGGTGAAGAACAGGACGGCGGTCGGCACGGTCACCGCCGCCGAGGCGGCCCGCGCCGAGATCTCCGCCTTTCCGACGCTCTGCTCCACGGCCACTTCGAGGCCGGCGCCGATCGCCGCGGCGGAGACGAACACGATGTAGTGGCCGTACCCCCAGGGGATCGCCTCGCGGTTCGAGGTCAGGTGCTCCTCAATGGGCACGGCGAAGTAGATCCACCAGGCCGCGAAGACGATCAGCAGCCCGCCGCCCGCGATGGGCAGCAGCTCGGTGACCGCCTCGTGCTCGTCGAGCGCGGACTGCACGGCGACGGTCGCCGCCGCGATCGTCTCGCCGAGCACGATGATGGTGAACAGGCCGTACCGCTCGGCGATGTGCCCCGGGTGCCAGGTGGTCGGGTGGTGGCGCTCGGCGAACAGCGGGACGGACAGCTCGGCGAGGACCATGCCGAGGAAGGTCCACACCCTCGCCCCGTCGGGCACGAAGAGCAGCCCGATCCAACCGATCTGGCAGACGGTGACGCCGACGGTGTAGCGGAGCGCGCAGCCGCGTGCGTCGCCGGTCTCACCGTGCGCGGCCCGCAGCCACTGCGTGGCCAGCGCCAACCGCATCACCGAGTAGCCGATCACCGCGATCGTCCAGTCGCCGTCGTCGAAGGCGCGCGGCACGCCCGCCGCGTACACCAGGACACCGGTGATCTGCACCAGCGTGTTGATCCGGTACAGCACGTCGTCCGTGTCGTAGGCGGAGGCGAACCAGGAAAAGTTCATCCAGGCCCACCAGATGCCGAAGAAGACCAGCAGATAGCCGACGACCCCGTTGCCGGGGTGGCCGGCGGCCAGTGCGTGCACCAGCCGGGCGCCGGCCTGCGCGATGGCGACCACGAAGCAGAGGTCGAAGAAGAGCTCGAGCGGCGTCGAGGCACGGTGTGCTTCGTCACGGCGCCGTGCGGTCATGCGGCGGAACGCGGCGCCGGCAGGGTTGCTCATGGAGGCCACCTTGCGTCAGAACGTATGCGGGGAACACCATGGCACGCTGCCGTATCCCGGTCTTTCGGCCCTGGCGGCCGGTCCGCCCCACCGGGACCCTGGAAGGATCATGGTCAATCCCTCGCCCGACATCACCGATCGCGCCGACCTCGTCAGGCTGCTGCGCCGCTTCTACGAGGCGGCGCTCGCCGACCGGCTGATCGGCCCGTACTTCACCGAGATCGCGGGCCTCGACCTGGAGGCGCACCTGCCCAGGATCACCGACTTCTGGGAACGCGCCCTGCTCCGCACGGTGGCGTACCACGGCAACGCCTTCACCCCGCACGCCGCCCTGCACGACACCCGGCCGATGACCGCCGAGCACTTCGGCCGCTGGGTCCAGCTGTGGCGGGCGTCCGTCGACGGGCTGTACGCGGGTCCCCGCGCCGACCACGCCAAGGTGCAGGGCGAACGGATCGCGCTGGCGATGCTGCGCCGGCTGTCGGGGTCCGACGACACCGACGGCTCCACCGGTCTCGGCTTCGTGCCGCTCGCGGCGCTGCGGCTGCGCACGGACGGCTGACGGCGCCCTTTCCGACGGGTCAGGCGGCCGGCACGGTGCTCAGCTCACCCGTCACGAGGAAGTGCTCGACGCGCGCGGTGAACGGGGCGATGTCGATGCCCTGCGCGGCCAGCCAGTCGTCCGAGTAGTACTTCTCCAGGTACCGCTCGCCCGGGTCGCACAACAGGCCCACGACGCTGCCCTGTTCGCCGGCCGCCCGCATGTCGGAGATGATCCGGAACGCGGCCCACAACCCGGTGCCGGTGGAGGCGCCGGCCTTGCGCCCCAGCAGCCGTTCCAGCACGCGGACGCAGGCGACGGAGGCGGCGTCCGGCACCCGCATCATGCGGTCGATCGCCCCGGGGACGAAGCTCGGCTCCACCCGCTGGCGGCCGATGCCCTCGATGCGGGAGCCGCGGTCGGTGACGACGGTCGGGTCATCCGACCGCCAGCTGGGGAAGAACGCGGAGTTCTCCGGGTCGGCGACGCAGACCCCGGTGTCCTGCTGGGTGTAGTGGACGTAGCGGGCGATGGTCGCGGACGTCCCGCCGGTGCCGGCGGTCGCGACGATCCAGGCGGGGACGGGGTGCCGCTCCAGCGCCAGCTGTCGGAAGATCGAGTCCGCGATGTTGTTGTTGCCGCGCCAGTCGGTGGCGCGCTCGGCGTACGTGAACTGGTCCATGTAATGGCCGCCGGACTCGGCCGCGAGCCGCACCGCCACCTCGTAGACCTCGCAGGGGTCGTCGACGAGGTGACATCGGCCGCCGTGGAACTCGATCAGGTCGATCTTGGAGCGCACGGTGCTCTTCGCCATGACGGCGATGAACGGCACCCCGATCAGCTTCGCGAAGTACGCCTCGGAGACCGCCGTCGAGCCGCTGGAGGCCTCGATCACCGGCGCCCCGGGACGGATCCAGCCGTTGCACAGCCCGTACAGGAACAGTGAGCGGGCCAGCCGGTGCTTGAGCGAGCCGGTCGGGTGCGTCGACTCGTCCTTCAGGTACAGGTCGATGCCCCACTCGGTGGGCAGCGGCACCGACAGCAGGTGGGTGTCGGCGGACCGGTTGGCGTCGGCCTGCACCTTGCCGACGGCGTCCTTGAGCCAGTTCCGGTACACCGGGTCGCGCCGGTCGATGTCGAGTTCCATGGCCCAGGTATAGCCGCAGGGCTCTCCCAAACCGGCGCTTGGGGTTTCTCCCCGCCGACGCTTGGGGGCGCCGGCGCTGCTGCGTCCAGATCAGGCTGCCGGGACGCGGTGACGGGTGTCCTGTAGTCCATCAGGGCACCAATCACTACCTTATGCACGGTTTGTCCGTAGATTGCCTACGATCGGATCCCGCCGTCCGGCAGGTGCGCAGTCGAACGGAGCCAGCCCGTGCAGCAACCCGAACCTCCCACGGCGCAGACTCCGGCGGCCGGGGGTGGCGGCACGGCCACCGCCGTGGCCGGCGCCTCGGCCGGGCCGCCGCCCGCGGGTTCCGGTACGGCCGGGCGGTCGCCGACCACCCGGGCCTCGCTCGTCGCCACCGCCGTCGCCGTCCTGCTGCTCGCCGCCATCGTGCTCGGCAGCCGTGGGCTCGAGGACTTCGACTCCGCGCTGATCCCGTACACGGTCGCCACGGTCTTCCTCGCCTTCGGCGTCACCTACCGCTATACGGTCTGGGTCTCGGCGCCCGCCGCCCGACGGCTGTTCCGGCAGGGCCGGCGCAGCTTCTTCTCCGTCGCGAACTTCCGCAGGGCGCCCACCGCGCTGCCGAAGATGATCATCACGTACCTGGGCTTCCAGAAGTTCCTGGGCGCGCGCTCGCACGGCCGCTGGCTCGCGCACCAACTGATGTTCTGGGGCTGCCTCCTCGCCGCGGTGATCACCTTTCCGCTCACCTGGGGCTGGTTCACCTTCACGTCCGGCACCGGGTCCGGACCCGGCTACGAGATGCGGCTGTGGGGCGTCAAGGTGCTCGGCTACGACTCCGCGTCGTTCTTCGGCTGGGCGATGTTCCACGGCCTCGACCTCGCCGCGGTGCTGGTCATCCCCGGCGCCGGCTACTTCCTCTGGCGCCGGATGAAGGACCGCGGGGCGATCACCGGGCAGCGCTTCGCGTACGACTTCGTCCCGCTCATCGCGCTGATCACCATCTCCGTCACCGGACTCCTGCTGACCTTCTCCAGCGTGCTGCTGCACGGCGGCGGCTACGAGTTCCTGGCGCTGCTGCACATGGTGTCGGTGGTCTTCACCCTCATCTACATCCCCTTCGGGAAGTTCTTCCACATCGTGCAGCGCCCCGCCGCCGTCGGCATGCAGCTGTTCAAGTACACCGCCCGGCAGGACGAGAAGGTCTTCCACTGCCGGCGCTGCCGAGAGCCGATCGACACCGCCCCGTATGTCGAGAACCTGCGCGGCACGATGCGCGATCTGAACCTCGGTTTCGACGCATGGGCCGAGTACTGCCCGCGCTGCAAGCGGGCGCTGCGCGGCAGCGCCTACCTCTCCCAGGTGAAGCGGGGCTTCAAGTGACGGACACGCCGACCAGGCCGCCCCTGCCGATCGACCCGGCCATCGCCCCGCCCGGCACCCGCGGGTTCCGCGACGCGGGCGGCATCCCGGCCGACAAGTGGCACGCCGACCAGAACGGCGAGACGCTCGTGCCCACGCACTGCTGTTTCTGCGGAGTGCAGTGCGGGATGTACCTGCGGGTGGACAGGCACGGCAAGGTCTTCGGCGTCGAGCCGCGCGACCACGACATCAACCGGATGCGGCTGTGCCCCAAGGGCATCAGCGCGTACCAGCAGGTCAACCACCCCGACCGGCTGACCGCTCCGCTGCTGCGGCGCTCGCGTGAGGAGCCGCTGCGGGAGGCGAGCTGGGAGGAGGCGCTGGACTTCACCGTCTCGGAGATCCGCCGGATCCAGCGGGAGACCGGCCACGACTCCTTCGGGATGCTCGGCGGCGCGAGTCTGTTCTCGGAGAAGACGTATCTGGTCGGCAAGTTCGCCCGGGTGGCGCTGAAGTCCAAGCACGTCGACTACAACGGCCGGCTCTGCATGGTCAGCGCGGCGGGCGCCAACAAGCTGGCCTTCGGGATCGACCGGGCCGGCAACCCGTTCTCCGACATCCTGCTGAGCGACTGCCTGCTCATCGCCGGGTCGAACGTCGGCGAGTGCTTCCCCGTCATGACCCAGTACATCTGGGGAGCGCGGGACCGGGGCGCGAAGCTGATCGTCATCGACCCGCGCGAGACCCCGATCGCCCGCACCGCCGACCTGCACGTGCCGATCAGGCCCGGCACCGACTCGGCGTTCTTCAACGCCGTGCTGCACGTGGTGATCCGTGAGGGGCTCGTCGACGAGGAGTACCTCGCCGCGCACGCCACCGGCTGGGAGCAGGTCCGTGCGGCCGTCGCCGGCTACCCGCCGGAGCGGGCCGCCGAGACGTGCGGGGTGACGGTCGACCACGTCGAGCAGGTGGCGCGGCTGTTCGGCGGCGCGGAGAACGCGATGGCCTGGCACGCGCGCGGCGTCGAGCACCACAGCCAGGGCGTCGAGAACTGCCTCAGCATCATCAACCTGTGCGTCGCCACCGGGAACATCGGCAGGCAGGGTGCCGGCTACGGGACGATCACCGGCCAGGGCAACGGGCAGGGCGGCCGCGAGCACGGTCAGAAGTCCGACCTGCTGCCCGGTGGGCGCTCGATCCTGAACCCGGAGCACCGCCGGCAGATCTGTGAGATCTGGGGGATCGAGGAGTCCGAACTGCCGCAGGCCGGCACCTCCATGATGGAGATGGTCTACCAGATGCGGCGCGGTGAGATCCGCGGCCTCATCGGCACCTGCAACAACCCCTTCGTCTCCCTCCCGAACCACCAGGTCGTCAAGGACGGTTACGACAAGCTGGAGTTCCACGCCCAGCTGGACTTCTTCCTCTCCGAGACGGCCGAGAACGCGCACGTCGTCTTCCCCGTCACCACCTGGGCGGAGGACGAGGGCGTGATGGCCAACGCCGAGGCACGCGTCGTCAAGCACAACAAGGCGCAGGACCCGCCACCCGGGGTGCGGACCGACACGTGGGTGATGTGCGAGCTGGCCCGACGGCTCGGCGAGGGCGACAAGTTCGCCTTCGCGGGCTCCCGCGAGGTCTTCGACGAGCTGCGGATCGCGTCCGCCGGCACCGTCAACGACTACTACGGCATCACCTACGAGCGGCTGGAGGAGACCGGCGGCATCGCGTGGCCCTGCCCTTCCACCGATCATCCCGGCACCCCGCGGCTGTTCGAGAACGGGAGGACGTACCACGAGGACGGCATGATCCATCTGCAGGTCGTGGAGTGGCATCCGCCGATGGACCCGTACAGCGACGAGTTCCCGCTCTCGCTCACCACCGGCCGTACCGTCGCGCACTTCCTGTCCGGCAACCAGACCCGCAGGCTGGGCGCCCTGGTCGAGCAGACCCCGCGCCCCTGGGTCGAGGTGCACCCCTCGCACGGCTTCCGCAACGGTGACCCGGTGCGGGTGGTCACCCGCCGCGGCAGCACCGTGTACCCGGCGCTGGTGGTCGACTCGATCCGTCCCGACACGGTCTTCATCCCCTATCACTGGCCCGCCCCCACGGCGGCGAACGTGCTCACGATCGACGCCCTCGACCCCCGCTCCAAAATCCCGGAGTACAAGGTCTGCGCCGCCCGGGTCGAAGCCGCCGAAGCGCTCGACCAGGTCCCCGCGCCACCGGTGCCGCCGGGCCGCGAGGCTTATCCGGAGACGCAGGTATCGCGCACCGAACCCTTCCCGCCCACGGCCCCCCAGGGCCGGGGCACGTCGGAAAGGAGCTGATCCGGCCATGATGGGACGGACGATCTTCATCGACCCGGGCCGCTGCATCGGCTGCCAGGCCTGCGTCTCCGCCTGCCGCGAATGCGACTCGCACCGGGGCAAGTCGATGATCCACCTCGACTACCCCGACCAGGGGCTCAGCGTCGCCTCCCTTCCCAGCGTCTGCATGCACTGCGAGGATCCCGTCGCGCCCTGCGCCGAGGTCTGCCCGGCCGACGCGATCCTCATCACCCCCGACGGGGTGGTGCAGGAGGCGGACCTGACCCGCTGCATCGGCTGCGCCAACTGCGTCAACGCCTGCCCCTTCGGCATCCCGAAGATCGATCTGCAGGCGAAGCTCCAGATGAAGTGCAACCTCTGCTACGACCGCACCGAGTACGGCCTCGCCCCCATGTGCGCCACGGTCTGCCCGACCGGCGCGCTGTTCTACGGAACGCTCGAGGAGTTGCAGGCCGAGCGGCCCGGTGTCGAGGTCGCCGACTCCTTCGCGTTCGGCGACGTGATGGTGAAGACCGGGGTGGCGATGGTCGTCCCGGCGGACAAGGTGCGGTGGCCGGTGCCCGGCGGGCTGCCGATCGTCCAGGTGAACGGGGTCGATGTCCGATGACGACCACCACTGGGCAGCCGGGCGCGCACCCCGACCCGGAGCAGGACGCGCTGCGCGACCGGATCAGCGCCGACTCGCTGACCACCCGCCGCGACTACCTGCGGATCGTCGCCACCGTCTCCGGCGGTCTCGCCGTCGGCGGGGTGGCCGTCGCGGCGGGAGTGCTGCACCGGCACGGTGACGGCACGGCCGACCCGAAGAAGATCGCCGACCGCATCGAACGCGGTCAGTCCCTCGCCTTCCGCTACCCGGGCGAGGACGACCGGGCGGTCGCGGTACGGATGACCGACGGCACGCTCGTCGGCTACTCCGCGATCTGCACCCACCTGGCCTGCGCGGTGTTGTGGCGGAAGGAGCGGGGCAGCGAGGGCGAGCTGTACTGCCCATGCCACGAGGGAGTCTTCGACGCCCGCACCGGCGACGTCACCGCCGGCCCGCCACCACGCGGACTGCCCAAAGTGGTCCTCGTCGAGCGCACGGACGGCAGCGTCTGGGCGGTCGGCACCGCCCGCTCCGGAGAGAGCGCCGAGGAAGGGCTCTGCCGCGAGCTGCGGCAGTCCCGCCCCGAGGTGGCGGCCCAACTCGGCTGCCCGGGCGCCCGGGCGAAGGGCCTCACCACCGAGGAAGGACGCGTATGACGGACACCCCGCCGCCTTACCACCCGGGCAGCGACCAGCCGCGGCTGAACCGGCCGGTGCGCGAGCGCTACCCGCAGATCCGCCCGACCAGCGGCTACGGCGACCCCCGCGTGCGCCACACCGGCCCCGGCCCCGGCGCAGGCACCGACCAGGACCCGGAACGCTCCGCCAAACTCTCCGCCCGGCTGATGCTGGCGATCACGGTCGTCATCGGCCAGCTGTGGGCGCTGTCGACCGCCGTCAACGAGTGGATGCGGGGCGACACGACGATCGCCTGGTGGTGTGCCGGTTTCCTTTCGGTCTCCTTCCTCGTGGTGCTGGGTATCTGGCTGCTCGATCCGAAGGACCGCTGACGCGACGAGCTGCGACGGGGCCCGGGCGGGACGGGGCCCCGGGCGGGAACGGGGGCCCGGGCGGGACGGGGCCTCGGGCGGGAACGGGGGCCCGGGCGGGACGGGGCCTCGGGCGGGACGGGGGCCCGGGTGGGACGGGGCACGTGCCCGTGACAGGACGGCCCCAACCGGTCCCGCGGGCCCGCCGCCGTACCCTGGAAGCATGAGCACCGCTCCCGTACCCCAGTCCGACCCCCAGCCCGCGGCGCGGCCCGAGAAGCCGCGGCGCGACCCGGCCGCCGCGCTCGTCTTCGACGACCCGCTCAGCCGGCAGTCGTCCGACGACACGGACCGGGGCTGGGGCGAGCGGCCGTCCGGCGGCGGGGGCGACGATCTCGCCCGCTTCCTCGACGAGAAGCCCCCGCACCACATCTGACTCAGCCGCGCTGCGCCACCAGCACGTCCCGGATCTCGCGCAGCAGCGCCACCTCGGCGGCCTCGGCCTCCGCGTGCACAACAGCCGCCTTCCGGTCCCGCGCGGCCTTCCTGGCCAGGTATCGGGACATCGGCAGCACCATCAGGAAGTAGACCACCGCGGCGGTGATCAGGAACGTGAGGACCGCGCTGAGCACCGTGCCCCAGAGGATCGGGATACCGCTCACGGCGTCGCCCGCGTCGTTCACCGCGCACGGGCCCTTGAGGCACGAGCGGTAGTGCTCCAGGTCCTTGGTGCCGAAGGCGCCGACCAGCGGATTGATGATGCCCTTCACCACGGAGTTCACCACCGAGGTGAACGCGGCGCCGATGACGACGGCGACGGCCAGGTCGACCACGTTCCCGCGCATCAGGAATTCCCTGAAGCCGCTCAGGACCCCGCCCTGCTTCTCGTCGCTCAATGGATTCTCTCTTTCCGCACGCACGGTCGACGGCACAGCAAGTGCCGCAACCTACGGCATTCCGGGAGCGGGGTGTCCAATCCGTGCACACGAAAGGGTGAGTCAACACCGCTTCACCACCAGGGGAGTTGACGGTGCGGCACGGTGGTCGCCAGCACGGCGGCGGTCATCGCCAGCCCCGCGGCCACCAACCGCCGTCCACGGTGCGGCGCCGTCCACAGCCGGATCCGCCCGCGACCGCGGCCGGCCCGGATCGGTGGGAAGGACGGCACCGGGCGGCGCGGCAGCGCGTACGAATCGGGGAGGGCGTGGGCGGGCGCGGGCGCGGCCGCGGTGGGGGAGGGGCCGGGGTCGCTGTCGGGTTCGGGATCGGCAGGAGCAGGCATGGGAGTCACCGCCTCGGAGGATCTCCGCGGAGATCCGGATGGGCCCCCGCGGCTGAGACCTCTACGATCCCGCATCCCGCCGTCGGCAGTTCCAGGCCTGTGGATAACTCATCGGCGGTGGAGAAGTGCCGTCACCCGCGCGGGTGAGACCACCGTCGCCCGCGAACCGCCGCCCGCGACCCACAGACCTCGCGAGCCACCGACCCCGCGAACCGTCGCCCGCGAACCGCCGTCCCCGCGACCCGCCGCCTGCGACCCGCCGTCCCCGCGACCCACCGACCCCGCGAGCCACCGGACCCCTACGGCAGCGCGATCCCCGGCTCCTGCCCGCCCCACGGGTCCACGCACAGGCACTTCCGCTCCGCGATCGGCGGCAGACCGCCGACCACGTTGAACAGCACGGTCCGCATCCGGTCGACGTTCGCCGCGAAGACCTCCAGGACCTCCTCGTGCGAGACGCCTTCGCCCGTCTCGGCGCCCGCGTCCAGGTCCGTCACCAGCGTCAGGGACGTGTAGCAGAGCCCGAGTTCCCGGGCGAGGATCGCCTCGGGGTGCCCGGTCATACCGACCACCGACCAGCCCTGCGCCGCATGCCACCGCGACTCCGCGCGGGTGGAGAACCGGGGCCCCTCGACGACGACGAGCGTCCCGCCGTCGACCGCCTCCCAGCCGCCCGCCCGCGCGGTGTCCACCGCGACCCGGCGTCCCACCGGGCAGTACGGGTCGGCCAGCGACACGTGCACGACGTTCGGCCGGCTGCCGTCCGGCAGCGCCTCACCGTCGAAGTACGTCTGGACGCGCGATTTCGTGCGGTCCACGAGCTGGTCGGGCACCAGCAGGGTGCCGGGGCCGAACTCCGCGCGCAGGCCGCCCACCGCGCACGGGCCGAGGCCACCGCGCACGGGCCGAGCACCTGGCGCGCGCCGACCGAGCGCAGCGCCCACAGGTTGGCGCGGTAGTTGATGCGGTGCGGCGGCAGGTGGTGCCCGCGGCCGTGTCGCGGCAGGAAGGCCACCCGCCGCCCGGCCACTTCGCCGAGGAAGAGCGAGTCGCTCGGCGGACCATAGGGGGTCTCCACCGTGATCTCGGTCACATCCTCGAGGAACGAGTAGAAACCGGACCCGCCGATGACGCCGATGTCGGCCCGCGTACCGCTGCTCTCCACCATGCGGATCACCCTAACGGCGCCCGGATACGACGAGGACCCCGCCGACTGGATCGGCGGGGTCCGTCATCGACGCGTAAGCCCTGGAGGCTCACCCGTGTACGGCGATCAGGCTGCGGAAGACCCGCTGGAAGAGCTGCTCGAACCGGATGAGGAGCTGCTCGACGAGGAGGCCGAGGACGGCGCGGACGTCGTCGAAGGCTTCGCATCCGAGCTGCTCTTGGCCGCGGGGGTGCTCGCCGAGGACGAGCCCCGGCTGTCGGTCCGGTAGAAACCGGAACCCTTGAACACGACCCCGACCGCCGAGAAGATCTTGCGCAGGCGTCCGTTGCAGTTCGGGCAAACGGTCAGAGCGTCATCGCTGAACTTCTGCACCGCCTCGAGGCCCTCGCCGCACTCGGTGCACTGGTACTGGTACGTCGGCACTTGATCCTCCTGGCACTCTCACTCGATGAGTGCTAACGACGTTCAATAGTGCAGCATTCCGCCGCGTCAGTCCACCGTGACCGGCACGCGGTGACCCATCCCACGTGTCGACGCCTGGACGATCCGCCCCTCCGAGTGTGGTTTGAGCCGCTTGCGCAGCGCCACGAGGGTGGCTAGAGCCAGCGCCGTACCGGCCAGCGGCACCACGAAGGCGGCGCTCGCGCTGACCCGGTCGGCCAGCTGTCCGGCGGCCGTCACCGCGATGGCCTGCCCGAACGCGACCGACCCGGTCAGCCAGGTGAAGGCCTCGGTGCGGGAGGTCGCCGGCACCAGGGACTCGATCAGGGTGTAGCCGGTGATCAGGGCTGGGGCGATGCACAGACCGATGAGCAGGCCGAGCGCGCCGAGCAGCGGCACCGAGTGGACGGCCCACAGCGCGGAGCAGGCGAGCGCCAGCGCGGCGTAGGCGATCAGCAGCCGGCCCTGCGGGCTGCGGCGCCAGGCGATGGCACCGCAGACGACCCCGGCCAGCATGTTGCCCGCCGCGAAGGTGCCGTACAGCAGCCCGGCGATGCCCTGGCGGCCGATCTCCTCCGTGAAGGACGTCAGCCCGACCTGCATGCCGCCGAAGACCGCGCCGATGCCGAGGAAGGCCACGGCCAGCGCCCTGACGCCCGGGATGGTCAGCGCCGAGACGTGCTTCGCGCGGACCCCGTCGACGGCCCTGTTGGGCGCCGGGGCGGTGCCGCGCTGCGCCGCGAAGAGCAGGCCGCCGACCAGAGTGAGGGTGGCCTCGGCGATCAGGCCCGCCGCCGGGTGCACACCCGTGCACAGCGCGGTGGCCAGCACCGGGCCGATGACGAAGGTGAACTCGTCGGTCACGGATTCGAAGGCCGCCGCGGTCGACATGAGAGGCGAGCCTCCCCCGGAGCCTGCGGCCTGGGAGGTGCCCCCAAGCATCCCGGCCCACCGTGCCCGGACCATCGGCCCGATCTGCGGCACCGAGGCGCCGGCCGGCACGGCCGCCGCGAACAGTGCCCACAGCGGGGCGTTCGACAGGGCCAGGACGGTCAGCAGCACGACGGAGGCCGTGTGCACGAGGACGCCCGGCAGCAGGATGGCGCTCTGCCCGAAACGGTCGGCGAGCTTGCCGTTCTGCGGGGCGAAGATCGCCATGGAGACGCCGGTCACCGCCGCGACGGCGCCGGCCGTGCCGTACGAGCCGGTGGTGTTCTCGACGAGCAGCACGATGCCGATGGTGAGCATCGCGAAGGGCTGCCGGGCCGCGAATCCGGGCAGCAGGAACGTCCAGGCGCGGGGTGTGCGCAGGAGTTGTCCGTATCCGGGCCGCTTGGTGGCGGGGCTGTCCGGCTGGTTCACCGTGGATGCCACGGCTTGGTCCTTTGTGCTGTCTGGTAGCGCATCCGTCACGGATGGCGCCGAGAGCTGTCCGCTCGCGCAAGACACGGTGTCGGCCGAGGCCGTCCCGTCGCGCCAGCTCTGCGTCAGACAGAGGTCTATGTACTCAACACATACCGAGCCATCCTAACGGCACCCCGTGCCACGCGTCCCTTGAAGCGCCCGCCTCCCGCTGAGACCTCCCTCACCCCGGGACCAAGCCGGGACCACCCCGGACCACCCCGGACCACCCCGGGATCACCCGGATCACCCCGGACCGCCCCGGGATCGCCCCGGATGGGACCACCCCGGATCACGCCGGGATCACCCCGGATCACCCGTCACCCAGCCAGTTCGCGAGCTTGCCGCCCTTCCCGATCGCCCGCAGTCGCCGCTCCGCGGCGTCCCGCACCGGGTCGGTGGCGACGACCAGCAGCTCGTCGCCGCGCCGCAGCACCGTGTTCGGCAGCGGTACGAAGCTCGCCCCGTCCCGCACCACGAGGGTGACGGCCGCCCCGGACGGCAGCCGCAGCTCACTGACCTCGACTCCGTGCATCCGGGACTCCTCCGGGATGGAGACCGAGAGCAGATGGCCGCGCAGCCGTTCCAGCGGCGCCGACTCGACGCCGAGGTCGGCCGCCCCGTCGCGGACGCCGAGGCGCAGCCACCGGGCGAGCCACGGCAGGGTCGGGCCCTGCACCAGGGTGTAGACGATCACCAGGATGAAGACGATGTTGAATATCCGGCGGCTGTCGGGCACGCCCGCGACCATCGGGATCGTGGCCAGCACGATGGGCACGGCGCCGCGCAGCCCGGCCCAGGACATCAGCGCCTGCTCCCGCCAGGGGACGCGGAACAGCGCCAGGCTCGCGGTGACCGACAGCGGTCTGGCCACGGCGGTGAGGATCAGGCCGATGACCAGGGCGGGCAGGATGTCGTCGCCGAGGTCGTGCGGCGTGACGAGCAGTCCGAGCAGGACGAAGAGGCCGATCTGCGCGATCCAGCCGAGCCCTTCGGCGAAGCCCCTCGTGGCCGGCCGGTGCGGCAGTTTGGCGTTGCCCAGTATCAGGGAGGCGATGTAGACGGCGAGGAATCCGGAACCGTGGGCCGTCGCGCCGGCGGCGTAGGCGAAGACCGCGATGGCCATCACCGCGATCGGGTAGAGGCCGGAGGCGGGCAGCGCGATGTGCCGCAGCGCGTAGGCGCCCAGCCAGCCGACCGCCATGCCGATCGCGGCGCCGATCACCAGCTCCATCGCGATCTCGGCGAGGAGCAGGTACCAGTGGTCGACCGGTCCCGCCGACGAGAACGCCACCACGAGGATGACGACAGGGGCGTCGTTGAAGCCGGACTCGGCTTCCAGCACCCCGGTGATTCGTTTCGGCAGCGGCACGTTGCGCAGTACCGAGAAGACCGCCGCCGCGTCGGTGGACGAGACCACCGCCCCGATGATGAGTGCCTGCCGCCAGTCCAGACCCACCAGGTAGTGGGCCGCGCCCGCCGTGATGAAGACGCTCAGCATGAGGCCGAACGTCGACAGCACCGCGGCGGCGGGCACCACCGGTTTGATCTCCTGCCACTTCGTGCCGAGTCCACCTTCGGCAAGAATCACCACAAGTGCCGCATATCCCAGGACCTGGGTCAGCTGGACGTCGTCGAAGGTAAAGCCGAACGGGCCGTCCTGGCCGATCGCGACGCCGATGCCGAGGTAGATGAGCAGAGTGGGCAAGCCGCTGCGGGACGCCAGTCGCACGGCGATCACCGCGATGAGCAGCACGAGGGCGCCGATCAACAGGAGTTCATTGAGACGGTGGACAGTCAGGGCACGGTCCTTCCTCGAAGGCCTGGGAGAAGTTCATTGCCTTGCCTAACATTTTACCGGTACTTGAACTTCCGCGGTCAACGATGACTCCGCGTAGGGGTGCCCCGATCGCTGCGCCTATGGTTGCTCCAGCACCAATCCAGCACCAAGAGCACCCGGTCCACCCTGCCCCTCGAAGGACAGAGATGCCCGCCAAGAAGAAGTCCCGCCGCCTTCGCCTCTTTGTGATCGCGTTCGTGGTCCTGCTGGTGGGGGGCATCGGATACGGGTCGTACTGGAGCGTCAGCACCGTGCGCGCCTCGTTCCCCGAGACCACCGGATCACTGAAACTCAAGGGCCTGACCGCGCCCGTCGACGTGGAACGCGACAGCAAGGGCATCCCGCAGATCTACGCGGACACCTCCGAAGACCTCTTCAGGGCCCAGGGCTTCGTCCAGGCGCAGGACCGGTTCTACGAGATGGACGTCCGGCGTCACCTCACCTCGGGCCGTCTGTCGGAGATGTTCGGCTCCGGGCAGGTCGAGACCGACGCGTTCCTGCGCACGCTCGGCTGGCGCGACATCGCGCAGAAGGAGTACGACTCCAAGCTCGACGCGACCACCAAGAAGTACCTGCAGGCGTACACCGAGGGCGTCAACGCGTACCTGAAGGACCACAGCGGCGCGAGCCTGTCCGTCGAGTACGCGGCCCTGTCGTTCTCCAACGACTACAAGCCCGAGCAGTGGACCCCGGTCGACTCCGTCGCCTGGCTCAAGGCCATGGCGTGGGACCTGCGCGGCAACATGCAGGACGAGATCGACCGCGCGCTGATGACGAGCCGGCTCAAGAGCGACCAGATAGAGCAGCTCTACCCCGGCTACCCGTACCAGCGGCACCAGCCGATCGTCGACGGCGGCAAACTCGACCCGATCACCGACAAGTACGCGCCGGCCAAAGCCGGCGGCGGCACACCTGTCGGCGCCGGCGCCCTGAACACGCAGCTCTCCGGGCTCTCCGAGATCATCGACAAGATGCCCAACCTGCTCGGCCCGTCCGGCAACGGCATCGGCTCCAACTCCTGGGTCGTCTCCGGCACGTACACGACGACCGGCAAGCCGATGCTGGCCAACGACCCGCACCTGGCACCCCAGATGCCGTCCCTCTGGTACCAGATGGGGCTGCACTGCCGCACCGTCGGTCCGGCCTGCCCGTTCAACGTGGCGGGTTACACGTTCTCCGGGATGCCCGGCGTCGTCATCGGCCACAACCAGAACATCGCCTGGGGGATGACCAACCTCGGCGCCGACGTGACCGACCTCTACCTGGAGAAGGTCACCGCGGACAGCTACCTCTACGACGGTAAGCAGAAGCCGTTCACGACCCGCAAGGAGACCATCAAGGTCGCGGGCGGCGCCGACCGCGAGATCGTCGTGCGCACCACCAACAACGGCCCGATCATCTCGGACCGCTCGGACGAGCTGCTGAAGGTCGGCGAGACGGCGCCTGTGCAGGACGCCGCCCCCGACCGCAGCGGCGGCTACGCGGTCGCGCTGCGGTGGACCGCGCTCGATCCCGGCAAGAGCATGGACGCGGTCTTCGGGATCAACAAGGCGCAGAACTTCGACCAGTTCCGGGCCGCGGCGGCGGACTTCGAGGTCCCGTCGCAGAACCTGATCTACGCGGACCAGCAGGGCCACATCGGCTACCAGGCCCCGGGCAAGATCCCGGTGCGCGCCCAGGGTGACGGCCGCTACCCGGCGCCCGGCTGGGACTCGCGCTACCGCTGGGAGAAGTACATCCCGTTCAAGTCCATGCCCTGGGACGAGGATCCGGCCCGCGGCTACATCGTCACCGCCAACCAGGCCGTGGTCAACGAGAGCAAGTACAGCCCGATGCTGACAAAGGACTGGGGCTACGGCGCCCGCAGCCAGCGCATCAACGACCTCATCGCGTCCAAGATCAAGGACGGCGGCAAGGTCTCCATGGACGACATGCAGACCATGCAGTCCGACAGCAGTAGCGAGATCGCCAAGCTGCTGGTGCCCTACCTGCTCAAGGTCGACGTGAAGGACTCCTACGTCCGCGACGCCCAGCAGCTGCTGGAGGGCTGGGACTTCAACCAGGACGCCGACTCGGCGGCCGCCGCCTACTTCAACGCCGTCTGGCGCAACACCCTCAAGCTCGCCTTCGGCAACAAGCTGCCCAAGGAGCTGCGCCCCGAGGACCAGTGCCTGCGGGTGCCCGCCGTGGACCGGTCCGGTCCGGTCGACGACCTCAACGGCAAGAGCCAGACGGTCAACGAGTGCGGGGAGCGTGACGCCGACCAGGCGCAGCCCGACGGCGGCGACCGCTGGTTCGAGGTGGTCCGCAAGATCCTCCCGGACGAGAAGAACACCTGGTGGACGATGTCGCCGACCGCGTTCTTCGACAGCACCTCGGCGCCGTCCGCGCACAGCACCCGTGACCAGCTCCTCAAGCAGGCGATGCAGGACGCGCGGTACGAGCTGACCGCCAAGCTCGGCAAGGACATCGACACCTGGAGCTGGGGCCGGCTGCACAAGCTGGAGCTCAGGAACCAGACGCTGGGCACCGGCGGTCCCGCCGTCGTGAAGTGGCTGCTCAACCGCGGTCCGTGGCAGCTCGGCGGCGGCGAGGCGGCCGTCAACGCGACCGGCTGGAACGCGGCCGGGGGCTACGACGTCGTCTGGGTTCCGTCGATGCGGATGATCGTCAGCCTCGCCGACTTCGACAAGTCCCGCTGGATCAACCTCACGGGCGCCTCGGGGCACGCGTACCACGCGCACTACTCCGACCAGACGGCGCTGTGGGCCAAGGGCGAACTCCTGCCGTGGGTCTTCTCCAAACCCAAGGTGGACGCCGCGACCGGCGACAAGATGGCGCTGACACCGTAGGTCCCGCTGCCGCGTTCACGCGGTGAAGCGGTGGATCCCCTCGGGGGTCACCGCGAGGTGCACGGGGTGGTCGTGCGGTTCCCTCGGGACCCGGGCGACCACCTCGTTCGCGTACAGCAGCACCATGAGGGCCGGTTCGCGGCCGGCCCGCCGCAGCCGCGCCAGCACGCGGTCGTACGAGCCCCCGCCGCGTCCCAGCCGCAGGCCGTCCCCGTCCACCGCGAGCCCCGGCAGCAGCACGGCTTCGGCGCGCGTCACCGCCTCGGTTCCCAGGTGCGCCCCGGTCGGCTCGAACAGCCCCCGCTCCGTGCGCCGCAGCGCCTCCGACCCCTCGTACGCCGCCCAGTCCAGGTCGTTATCGGCCATGAGTACGGGCAGGAGTACGCGGGTGCCGGCGGCGCGCAGCGCGTCGATCACCTCGCGGGTGCCGGGTTCCGTGCCCATCGAGACATAGGCCGCGACCGTGCCGGCGGTGCGGATTTCAGGCAGGTCAGCCACCCGGTCCGCCAGCGCGCGGGCCGCCGCCCCGCGCGCCTGCGGCGTCAGCCCGCGCCGCAGGCGCAGCAGCTCGGCGCGCAACTCGGCCTTGGCGCCGTGACCGTCGCTCGTATCCCGCACTACCGCCGCCTATCAGCCGTTATCAACCGGAACTTCATCTTCATCTCACACCCAGCGGTTATGGTGCACGGCATGACTCAAGCACGTACTCGGATCACCAAGGCGGTCATCCCGGCGGCGGGGCTCGGTACCCGGTTCCTGCCGGCCACCAAGGCCACGCCCAAGGAGATGCTGCCCGTCGTCGACAAGCCGGCGATCCAGTACGTGGTGGAGGAGGCGCGAGCCGCCGACCTCAGCGATGTGTTGATGATCACGGGGCGGAACAAGCGCGCCCTGGAGGACCACTTCGACCGCAACTACGAGCTGGAGGAGGCGCTGACCCGCAAGGGCGACGAGTCGCGCCTGGCGCGGGTGCGCGAGTCCAGCGACCTGGCCACGATGCACTACGTGCGGCAGGGCGACCCGAAGGGTCTGGGGCACGCGGTGCTGTGCGCGGAGCCGCACGTGGGCGACCAGCCCTTCGCGGTGCTGCTGGGTGACGACCTGATCGACCCGCGCGACCCGCTGCTGTCGCGCATGATCGACGTGCAGGAGCGGTTCGGCGGCAGCGTCATCGCGCTGATGGAGGTCGACCCCGCACAGATCCACCTCTACGGCTGCGCGGCGATCGTGCCCACCGGCGAGGACGACGTGGTGCGCGTGACAAACCTGGTCGAGAAGCCCGCGCCGGGTGAGGCGCCGTCCGCGTACGCGATCATCGGCCGGTACGTGCTGGACCCGGCGGTGTTCGACGCCATCAAGAAGACGCCGCCCGGCCGCGGCGGGGAGATCCAGCTCACCGACGCGCTGCGGGAGATGTCCCACCGCGACGACGACGGCGGGCCGGTGCACGGCGTGGTCTTCACCGGCCGCCGCTACGACACCGGCGACCGCGCCGACTACCTGCGGGCGATTGTCAGACTCGCGTGCGAACGTGAAGACCTGGGCCCGGACTTCCGGACCTGGCTCCGTTCGTACGTGACCGAGGAGATGCAAGATTGAGCACCGTGACCGACCGGACGTGGTCTGTCTCCGAGCACCTCGACAACATCCTCGGGCAGTTGTCCCCGTTGGAGCCGATCGAGCTGCAACTCCTCGACGCCCAGGGCTGCGTCCTGGTCGAGGACGTCACCGTTCCCGTGGCGCTGCCGCCCTTCGACAACAGCTCGATGGACGGCTACGCGGTCCGCACCGCGGACACGGACGGGGCCACTGACGGGCAACCCGCGGTCCTGACCGTCATCGGCGACGTCGCGGCGGGCAGCGACCACCTGCCCACCGTCGGTCCCGGCCAGGCCGCCCGCATCATGACCGGCGCCCCGCTGCCGCCCGGCGCGGAGGCGGTCGTCCCCGTGGAGTGGACCGACGCGGGCACCGGCGGCGGCCCGGCCACCACCATGCGCTCGCACAGTTCGGACCCGGCGGGCGCCAGTGGCGAGGTCAGGGTGCACCGTCCCGTCGAGGCGCGCCAGTACGTCAGGGCCCGCGGCAGCGACGTCGCCGCGGGGGAGCTGGCGCTCGCCGCCGGCACGATCCTCGGCCCGCCGCAGATCGGTCTGCTGGCCGCCATCGGCCGCGGCAGCGTCCGGGTGCGCCCGCGCCCCCGCGTCGTGGTGATGTCGACCGGCAGCGAGCTCGTCCAGCCCGGCGAGGAGCTGAGCCCCGGCCGGATCCACGACTCCAACAGCTTCGCCCTGGTCGCCGCCGCGCGGGACGCGGGCGCCATCGCGTACCGGGTAGGCGCCGTCGCCGACGACGTCGAGACTCTGCGTGCCACGATCGAGGACCAGCTCATCCGGGCCGACATCATCGTCACCAGCGGTGGCGTGAGCGTCGGGGCGTACGACGTCGTCAAGGAGGCGCTCGCCTCCATCGAGGACGACGAGAGCCGCGTCGACTTCCGCCGCCTCGCCATGCAGCCCGGCAAGCCTCAGGGTTTCGGCCGTATCGGCCCCGACCGCACCCCGCTGCTGGCCCTGCCCGGCAACCCGGTCAGCGCGTACGTCTCCTTCGAGCTCTTCGTGCGCCCGGCGATCCGGACGCTGATGGGCGCGGGAGCCGTCCACCGCGAGGTCGTGCGCGCGGTCTGCGACACCGCGATCGAGTCCTCGCCCGCGGGCAAGCGGCAGTTCCTCCGCGGCGACTACCGGAACGGCAGGGTGACTCCCGTCGGCGGCTCGGCGTCGCACCTGGTCAGATCGCTCGCGCACGCCAACGCGCTGATCGTCGTCCCGGAGGACACCACCTCCGTCGACAAGGGCGCGGAAGTCGACGTGATCCGGCTGGATTAGGCCCCTGGAGCGCCGGCCGCGCCCTTCCGCCGAAGGCCCTGCGGCCCTTTCGACCCGCCCTCCCGGTACGGTGGCTGCCCACAGGACCGGACCGGGAGAACGATGAGCAGCGCGCAAGAGCACCTCACCCACATCGACGAGGCCGGTGCGGCCCGGATGGTGGACGTCTCCGGCAAGGACGTGACCGCCCGCACGGCCCGCGCCACCGGGCGGGTGCTCGTTGCCCCGCGCGTGATCGAGCTGCTGCGCGGTGAAGGTGTCCCCAAGGGCGACGCCCTCGCCACCGCGCGCATCGCGGGAATCATGGGCGCCAAGCGGACGTCGGACCTGATCCCGCTCTGCCACCCGCTCGCACTGTCCGGGGTGACGCTCGACCTCGCCGTCACCGACGAGGCCGTGGAGATCGCCGCAACCGTGCGGACCACCGACCGCACCGGGGTCGAGATGGAGGCGCTGACCGCGGTCACCGTCGCGGCCCTGACCGTCATCGACATGGTCAAGGCCGTGGACAAGGCCGCCGTCATCACCGACGTCCGGGTCGAGACGAAGACCGGCGGCAAGTCCGGCGACTGGCGGCGGCCGTGAGGGCGCTGGCGGTCACCGCCTCGAACCGCGCCGCCGCGGGCGTCTACGAGGACCGCGGCGGACCGCTGATCGTCGCCGCGCTGCGCGAGCTGGGCTTCGAGACCGACGGGCCGCGCGTCGTCCCGGACGGGGAGCCCGTCCTGCTGGCCCTGCGGGAAGCCGTGGCGGCCTCCTACGACGTCGTCGTGACCACCGGTGGCACCGGCATCTCGCCCACCGACCGCACGCCCGAGGCCACCCGCGAGGTGCTGGAGTACGAGATCCCCGGCATCGCCGAGGCGATCAGGGCCGCCGGGCGGGAGAAGGTGCCCACCGCGGTGCTCTCGCGTGGCGTCGCGGGCGTCGCGGGCGGCACCCTGGTGGTGAACCTCCCGGGCTCGACCGGCGGCGTCAAGGACGGCCTGGGCGTGCTCGCCCCGCTCCTCGTCCACGCCGTCGAGCAGATCCGCGGCGGCGACCACCCCCGATCCGGGGCCCCCGGCCAGAAAAGAGGGGCGAGCTGAACGCGTCCTGGCCGGCCGAGCTGGTGGACGGTGACATCACCCTCCGCCCGATCAGGATGCGCGACCAGCGCTCCTGGCGCGAGGTCAACCGCCGCAACCGCGATTGGCTGCGGCCCTGGGAGGCCACCGTGCCGCCCGCGCCACCCGGCCATCTCGCCCAGCGCCCCACGTACCGTCAGATGGTGCGCCACCTGCGCTCGGAGGCGACGGCGGGCCGCATGCTGCCCTTCGTCATCGAGTACCAGGGGCGGCTGGCCGGTCAGTTGACCGTCGCGGGCGTCACATGGGGCTCGATGTGCTCCGCTCACGTCGGCTACTGGGTCGACCAGGCGGTCGCCGGACGCGGGGTCATGCCGACCTCCGTCGCGCTCGCCGTCGACCACTGCTTCCGCCATGTCGGTCTGCACCGGGTCGAGGTGTGCATCCGCCCGGAGAACATCCCGAGCCGGCGGGTCGTGGAGAAACTCGGATTTCGCGAAGAGGGTACGCGGCCGCGCTATCTCCACATCGACGGTGCGTGGCGTGACCACCTGGTGTTCGCGTTGACGGCCGAGGAGGTACCGGAGGGTCTGCTCACCCGATGGCGTCAGGCCAGGCCGGGGACGCCGCGGAAATAAAATGTACGTTCGAAAATGAACCCAATCACAAAAAAATCTCGGCATATCAGCCAGATCGTGCGACACACCGTGCGGAATTGCGTATGGCGTGTCTCTGCGGCCCCTACCGTGTAATCCGTGAGCAGTAGTGGCCTCATCTACGCAGTCATCGTCGGGGCCTGGGCTGCCTACTTGGTGCCGATGTGGCTCCGTAGGCAGGATGAGCTCAACGAAGCGCGTCCGACGGAACGCTTCAGCACCGCCATCCGGCTGCTGTCCGGCCGGGCGGGGATGGAGCGTCGCGTCGCGAAAGCGCGCGAGGAGAGCGATCAGCCCGCCGATGCACCGGAGTCCGCCCTCGACGTGGTGGACGTCCGGGGCCTCGCCGTGCCCGCGACCGAGATCAAACCCGCCCCGGCGGCCCTGCCGGCGCAGCAGTCGGTGCAGGCACACCAGCACCACTCCGCCCCGGGGCACCAGAAGGCGCAGCGCTCCGGCCCGGCGTACAACCCGCGCGCCAAGGTCCTCGCGCGCCGCCGCCGCACCACCACGCTCCTCTTCCTGGCCTTCACCGTGGGCGCGATCGTCGCCGCCGTGGGCGGCCTCGCGTTCCTGTGGGCGCCGGCGGCGCCCGCCGCGCTGCTGACCTTCTACATCGGCCACCTGCGCCGCCAGGAGCGCCGCCGCTTCGAGGTCAAGATCGACCAGCGCCGGGCCGCCGATGCCGCCGTGCGGCTGCGCGACCGCCCGCGCCCCCAGCACGCCGACGAGCCGGACCCCGCCGACGAGGCCGAGCCCACCTCGCCGCGTACCGCGGACCGGCGGGCCCTCGTCGAGCAGACCGACCATGCGGAGTGGGTGGACCAGCAGCAGCGCGAGCAGCACGCCGTCCCCGACGACGGTTGGGACCCCGTGCCGGTGCCGCTGCCCACGTACGTCACGGCCCCGGTCGCGCCCCGCACACCGGGCGGCATCGACTTCACCGCCCCCGGCAACTGGAGCTCGGCCCGCTCCGGCACCACGCCGGGCCACCCGCCGGCCGCCCCGGCTCCCGCCGCGACCCCCGAGGCGGAGCCCGAGCGCGAGCTCCCCCGCCCCACCACCGGCCGCCGCTCCCGCGACCGCTCCCGCACCCCCCTGTTCGACCAGTACGCGGACCCGGACCGGCCGCGCGCCGCCAACGAGTAGCCAATCGGTGACCAGCGAGGATCCCGTTAACAACCACCCCCGAGAGGGTGCTATCGTTTTCCTCGTTGCAAGGGCCTGTGGCGCAGTCTGGTAGCGCACCTCGTTCGCATCGAGGGGGTCTGGGGTTCAAATCCCCACAGGTCCACCGCAGCTCGAAGCCCCTGGCGGGGAAACCCGCCAGGGGCTTTTTGGTGCCCGCGCGCCCGGGGCGGTCGGTGGGCCGTGTTCAGCCGTGGCGTTGCCGCCACTTGCGGCGCAGCCAGCCCGTGGTCAGGGCGACGACGGCGACCACGAGGCAGATGGCGGAGCCCAGGACCACGGTCACTGTCCCGCCCGTCACCAGAAAGAACAGGATGACTGCCCAGACGGGTGGATCATCCTCCATGCGTACCCCCCTTGATCTGTGTCCATGACGCCCGGGGGCGGGCGTTGGTTCCTTGGCGGCCCCGCGCGACAGGCGTCAGGTGGAGTCGTGGAGCCTCGGGGGGCGTGGACGGCTCGGGTCAACCGGCGGGTTTCCGGAGGGGTTTCCGGGGGCGGATGGCGCGGTCCACCGGGGTTGCGGGGCGGGCGGTGGGGATCGTGGCGAAGGGGACGCCGGCCAGGCGGGAGGTCGTCGGCGATGTCGCCGGCGATGCCGCTCGGGGGAGTGGGTCGGGCCCCGGGCAAGGCGTCGAACCGGACGTATGGCCGGGATAAAGACGGACAACGTGACCCACACCACCCATCGAAACGTTGTCGTTTCGATGGGTGGTGTTCTACTCTCGTGGAGTCAACTGTACGAAACCGTTTCGTTTGAATGGGAGGCCGAGGATGTCGACGGACGCCCCGGCACGCCGCACGAGACTCACCCCCGAACGCGAGCAGGAGTTCTACGCCGCGGTCGTCGGAATGCTGCGGGAGGTGGGGTACGAGGCGCTCACCATGGACGCCATCGCCGCGCGCACCCGCTCCAGCAAGGCGACGCTCTACCGGCAGTGGAAGGGCAAGCCCGAGCTGGTGGCCACCGCGCTGCGGCACACCAAGCCGGTGCGGATCGAGGACATCGACACCGGATCGGTGCGGGGCGACCTCTGCGAGCTGGTGCGGTGCCACGACGAGACCGGCGACTCGAAGCGGGACCGCGAACTGATGCGGGCGCTCGGCCAGGCCGCGCACCAGAATCCGGACCTGCTCCAGGCGCTGCGGCAACTGCTCATCGAGCCGGAGATGGCCGCCTTCGACGGCATGCTGCAACGTGCCGTGGAACGTGGCGAACTGGCGGCGGACGCGCCCGCCAGAAGTTTCGTACCGCACATGCTGATCGGCGCCGCGATGGGGCGGCCGCTGATCGAAGGGGTCGAAGCCGATCCCGAGTTCGCCTACCGATACATCGACGCGGTGGTACTCCCCGCCCTGCGTCTGACCTGATCCGACCGGCCGGATCAGCCGCCTGATCCACGCCCGGTCCGCCGGAACAGCCCCACCTGACACGCCGCTCTCGTCGTCGGGCAGGCACCGCACGCCCTTTTTCCCTCGACCTGACGGGAGCGCCGCGACTCGTGGCCACTTTCCTCTACAAACTCGGCCGGTTCGCCTTCAGGCGACGCCTCTACGTCGCCTTCGCATGGGTGGCGCTGCTGCTGCTCGCCATCGTCGGCGCCGCCTCGGCCTCCAAGTCCACGTCGGACAGTTTCTCGATACCCGGCACGGAGGCCCAGAAGGCCTTCGACCTGATGGAACAGCGCTTCCCCGACGCCAGCGCCAACGGTGCCTCCGCCCGGGTCGTGTTCACGTCGCCCGGCGGGCAGAAGGTGGACGTCGGCAAGCAGAAGGCCGCCGTCGAGGACGTCGTCAAGGAGCTGAAGAGCGGCAAGCAGGTCAGCTCCGTCGCCGACCCCTACGAGTCGAAGGCCGTCAGCGACAAGGGCACCACCGCCTACGCGTCCGTGAAGTACAAGGTCGCCTCGATGGAGCTGACCGACGCGGACCGCGAGGCGCTCAAGGACGCCGCGCAGCACGGCCGTGACGCCGGGCTCACCGTCGAGATCGGCGGTGACGCGCTGCAGGCGATGCCGGAGGAGGGCGCCAGCCAGATCATCGGCATCGGCATCTCCGCGGTCGTGCTGTTGGTCACCTTCGGGTCGCTGGTCGCCGCCGGACTGCCGCTGCTGACCGCGCTGATCGGTGTGGGCATCGGCGTCTCGTCGATCACCGCGCTCGCCAACGTCCTGGACCTGGGCAGCTCCACGTCCACCCTCGCGATGATGATCGGCCTCGCGGTCGGCATCGACTACGCGCTCTTCATCGTCTCGCGCTTCCGGCACGAACTCACCGAGGGCAGGGAACCGGAGGACGCGGCCGGACGGGCCGTCGGCACCGCCGGATCCGCGGTGGTCTTCGCGGGCCTGACGGTACTGATCGCGCTCGCGGGCCTCGCCGTCGTCAACATCCCGATGCTCACCAAGATGGGCCTCGCGGCGGCCGGCACGGTCGCCATCGCGGTCCTCATCGCGCTCACCCTGATCCCGGCGGTGCTCGGCTTCGCCAAGCACCGGGTGCTCGGCCGCAAGGTGCGCAAGGGACTCAAGGCCGACACCGACACGGGCTCCGCAGCGAAGAAGCCCAACATGGGCACCCGCTGGGCCCGCTTCGTCCTGCGCCGCCCCATCTGGGTGCTGGTGGTGGGTGTGCTCGGCCTGGGCGCGATCGCCATCCCGGCGGCCAGCCTGGAGCTCGGCCTGCCCGACGACGGTTCGCAGCCCGTCAGCACCACGCAGCGCAAGGCGTACGACCTGCTGTCGGACGGCTTCGGCCCCGGCTTCAACGGCCCGCTGATGATCGCCGTGGACGCCGCGCACAGCAAGGACCCCAAGGCGGCGCTCGACACGATCTCGCAGACCATCACGAAGATGGACGACGTCAAGAAGGTCACCGAGCCCGCGTTCAACAAGGCCGGCGACACCGCGATGCTGACGGTCGTCCCGAAGTCCAAGCCCAGCGGCCTGGAGACCGAGGGCCTGGTCCACGACATCCGCGGCCAGGCGGCCGGGCTGAAGTCCGAGACGGGCGCCGTGACTCTGGTCACCGGCACGACGGCGATGAACATCGACGTGTCGCAGAAGCTCAACGACGCGTTGCTGCCGTACCTGGCGCTCGTCGTCGGCCTGGCGTTCCTGCTGCTGATGGTGGTCTTCCGCTCGGTGCTGGTACCGCTGAAGGCGGCCCTCGGCTTCCTGCTCTCGGTGGTCGCGGCCCTCGGCGCCGTCGTCGCGGTCTTCCAGTGGGGCTGGCTCGCGAGCCTGCTCGGTGTCGAGCAGACCGGTCCGATCATGAGCATGATGCCGATCTTCATGATCGGCGTGGTGTTCGGTCTCGCGATGGACTACGAGGTCTTCCTCGTCACCCGCATGCGTGAGGCGTACGTGCACGGCGAACGGCCCGGTCAGGCGATCGTCACCGGCTTCACACACGGCGCCCGCGTCGTCGCCGCGGCGGCCGTCATCATGATCAGCGTCTTCGCGGGCTTCATCGGTTCGTCCGAATCGATGATCAAGATGATGGGCTTCGGTCTCGCCATCGCCGTCGCGTTCGACGCCTTCGTGGTGCGCATGGCCGTCGTCCCGGCGGTCCTCGCCCTCCTCGGCAAGGCCGCCTGGTGGCTGCCGCGCTGGCTCGACCGGGTCCTGCCCAACGTCGACGTCGAGGGCGAGCAGCTCCAGAAGAACCTGGCGGCGCAGGCCGCGGGTCCGGCGGGGGCCGTGCCCGAGCGGGCGCCGAGCCGCGTCTGACACGGCACAGAGGCTGGGGCCGCCGGTAGGCGGAGAGCTCGACGGCGGCCCCATGACGCGCCTGCCCTCGTGGGGACGGGGGGATGGCGCGCAGGACAGGGCCCGGCGGATCGCCGGGCCCTGTGTCGTACCCCGCGCCGGAGTCCGGGTCAGAACAGCGCCGCCGGCTCCGCCGTCCCCTTCTCGAAGCCGAGGAGGTAGCGCTTGCGGTCGAGACCGCCCCCGTACCCCGTCAGGGAGCCGTCGGCACCGACGACGCGGTGGCAGGGGACGATGATCCCGATGGGGTTCTTGCCGTTGGCGAGCCCGACCGCGCGGGAGGCGCCGGAGTTGCCGAGCAGGTCGGCCAGTTGCCCGTAGGAGCGCGTCTCGCCGTAGGGGATCTCCCGCAGGGCGGACCAGACCCGCTGCTGGAACGGGGTGCCCAGCAGCGTCAGGGGGAGGTCGAAGTCGCTGAGCTCCCCGGCGAAGTAGGCGGCGAGCTGTTCCTCGACGGCGCCGAACGCGGAGTCGTCGCGCTCGCCGAACGTCTCCTCGGCGGGGAGGTGCCGCTGCTGCGTCATGTACAGCCCGCAGAGGGTTCCGTCGAGGGCGACGAGGGTCAGCGGGCCGCAGGGGGAATCGGTCACGGTGTGGGTGCGGGAGGACATCACGCGGCTCCGGTCGTGGAGGGGGTCGCGACGGCATGGCCGCCGGTCGTGGGAAGGGTGTTGACGGCGTGGTCGCCGGTCGCCCACAGGTACTGGACCGCGTAGGCGCGCCAGGGTGCCCAAGCGGCGGCGTGGCGGGTGAGCGCGGCGGGGGTGGTGGGCAGGCCCAGCTCCTTCGCGGCGAGGCGGATTCCGAGGTCGCCCGGCAGGAACGCGTCCGGGTCGCCGAGCGCGCGCATCGCGATCGACTCGACGGTCCACGGGCCGAACCCCGGCAGCGCGGACAGCTGCGCGCGGGCGCGCTGCCAGTCGCTGCCGACGTCGAGGTCGAGTTCGCCCGCGGCCAGGGCGGCGACCAGCGTGGTGAGGGTGGTGCGGCGGGTCCGCGGCATCGCGAGCGCCGCCGGGTCGAGGGCGGCCAGCGCCGCCGGGTCGGGGAACAGATGGGTCAGCCCGCCCGCCGGATCCTCGACCGGCTCGCCGTGCGCCGCCACCAGCCGCCCGGCGTGCGTACGGGCGGCGGCCCGTCGAGATCTGTTGGCCGAGCACCGCGCGCACCGCGAACTCGGGCCCGTCGGCGACCCGTGGCACCCGGCGGCCGGGAGCCTTGGCGACCAGCGGCGCCAGCACCGGGTCCGTGCCGAGCTGCGCGTCGACCGCGACCGGGTCCGCGTCGAGGTCCAGCAGCCACCGGCAGCGGCTGATCGCGTGCGCCAGATCGCGCAGGTCCGTCAGGCGCAGCCGGCACGCGATGTGGTCGGGCCGGGGGCTCAGGGAGACGACGCCGGGGCCGTGCGGCAGCCGCAGGGTGCGGCGGTACGCGCCGTCGCGCCACTCCTCGACGCCCGGTACCGCCGTGGCCGCCAGGTGGCCGAAGAGGTTGTCCGGGCAGAGCGGGGCCCGGAAGGGCAGCCGCAGCGACAGCTCGCCGGGGGTGGCGGCCGGGCGGCCCCTGGCGACGCGGGCGCGCAGTTCGGTGGGGGAGAGGGCGAAGACCTCGCGGACGGTGTCGTTGAAGGTGCGGATGCTGGAGAAGCCCGCCGCGAACGCGGCGTCGCTCATCGGCAGCGTCGTCGTCTCGATCAGCAGCCGCGCGGTCTGCGCGCGCTGCGCCCTGGCGAGCGCCAGCGGACCCGCGCCCAGTTCGGCGAGCAACTGCCGCTCCACCTGCCGGGTGCTGTAGCCCAGCCGGGCCGCGAGTCCCGGGACACCGTCCCGGTCGACGACCCCGTCCGCGATCAGCCGCATGGCGCGGGCCACGAGGTCGGCCCGCTCGTTCCACTGCGGCGACCCCGGGCTCGCGTCCGGCCGGCACCGCTTGCAGGCCCGGAAGCCGGCCTGCTGCGCCGCCGCCGCGCTCGGGTGGAAACTCATGTTCGCGACCTTGGGAGGCACCACGGGGCAGCTCGGCCGGCAGTAGATCCTGGTCGTCAGCACCGCGGTGAAGAACCACCCGTCGAACCGGGCGTCCTTCGACTGCACGGCTCGTACGCAACGTTCGAAGTCGGTGTGCATGGCTCCAGCATCACTCCGGGTCACAGCGCCGGTCTAGCGGAAATCCGACACGTAGGTCGGGGCGGAGACGCCGGTCCGGGACCAGCCTCCCACCCGACCGGTCGGCCCGTGCCGTCCATGTCGCAAAATCGCCGGACGGAGCCGCGGCCGCCTGATGGACTGTCCCCATGACTACCTCGACCACATCCAACCCCCGTGACAAGGCCCTGCTCCTCCACTCCCTGCACACCCCCGGCCGGCCGCTCGCCCTCGCCAACGGGTGGGACGTCGCCAGCGCGCGGATCATCGAGGAGGCGGGGGCGGCCGCCGTCGCCACCACCAGCTGCGGAGTCGCCTGGAGTCTTGGCTACGCCGACGGCGACCGGCTGCCCCGCGAGCTCGCGCTCGCACTCATCGGACGGATCGCGTCGGCGGTCGGCGTGCCGGTCTCCGCCGACATCGAGAGCGGCTTCGGGGAGGGCGCGGCCGGGGTCGCCGACACGGTGCGCGGGGTCCTGGCCGCCGGGGCCGTCGGCATCAACATCGAGGACTCGCTCGTGGACCGGCCGGCCCAGCTGCGCGACCTCGCCGAGCAGGCGGAGCGGATCGCCGCCGCCCGCCGGGTGGCCGACGAGGCGGACGTCCCGCTCTTCGTCAACGCGCGTACCGACGTCTACCTGCGCGGCATCGGTGAACCGGAGGAGCGGCTCGGTGCGGCGCTGGAGCGTGCCGCCGCCTTCATCGAGGCGGGCGCGAGCGGGATCTTCGTCCCCGGGGTGACCGACCTCGCGGTCGTCGCCCAACTGGCGAAGAACATCAGCGTCCCGCTCAACATCCTCACCGGACCGGGCGGACCCTCCGTCGCCGAACTCGCCGCAGCCGGCGTGGCGCGCGTCAGCATCGGCGGGCGGATGGCCGAGGCCGCGTACGGGGTGGTCCGGCAGGAGGTCCGGGAGTTCCTGACCGACGGCACCTGCACCCCGGCGGTGGACGGGCTCGGATACGGCGACCTGCAGGCGCTGTTCACGTCCTGAGCACCGGACCGGACGGGCCGTCAGCCAGGCGGTCCGTCAGCCGGCGGGGTCAGCCGGTCGGCGTCCCGCACGGGCCGCTGTGGTCGCAGTACGGCGCGTGTCCCGTGCTGCCGCAGCCGCACAGGACGGCGCGGGTCTCCGTCCGGGCCCCGTCGGAGGCGTGGACGATCAGATCGCCACGGACCGCGATGCCTCCGGAGGAGGAGCGGCTGATCGCGGTCGGATGGGTCGGCTCCTCCGGGTGGCCGTCGTCGAGCCGGTACTGCAGCGCGCCCGAGGGGCAGCGCCGGACGATCCGCGCGACGAGGTCGGCGGGGGCGCCACCGGTCCGGATCCACGGGCGCTCCGCGGTGTCGAAGACCCCGGGCAGGCCGCGCACGCACTCACCGGCGTGCAGACAGCGCACGGCCTCGAAGGTGACCGTGATGCCGTCCCCGGCATAGGCCCGCGCGCCTTCGGGGATCGGCACCTCGGTGCTTCCCGTCATCGGTCGCTCCTCGTCATGAGTCATAGCTCTCGACGGTGAACTCGGACCGGACCCGGGCCTTGCCCGGGTCCTCGCCGGCCTCGCCCTTGGCGCGGCGCTGGCGCAGCAGGTCCCAGCACCGGTCGAGTTCGCGTTCCAGTGTGGCGAGCCTGGCGTGCTCGGTGGCCACGTCGATGGTGCCCTCGGTCAGCTGCTCGCGCAGGGCCTTCTCGTCGGCGACCATGGTCCGGATCCTGGAGAGGATCGCCTGTTCCGCCTTGGCGTCGTCGGACTGTTCCATGGGGTGCCTCCTCAATGCGGCGATGCGGGGCCCCTGGGGGCGGGGGCGGTCTCGTCTCCAGCCTCGCAGGTCACAGGGCGGTACGCCCCCGGTGCCCTTCCTGCTCGTCCGGCAGGGGGCGGCGCCGGGGGTGGGTCCCCTTCAGGATTGGACGCGGTACCGCGTTCCGCCACCGCTGGTACGCCACCGCTGGTACGCCCGCCGGGTCCTGGAGCGTCTTCACATAGGCCTCGTCCGCCCGTCGGCCAGACGAGGATGTGAGGACACGACCCAGCACTAGGAAGGCGGAGCGTCCCGCGGGTCCTCGGGCGCCGAGGTGTCCCGCAGCCACTTCTCCAGCTCGGTCCGTACGCGCCGGTCCATGGCCAGCGCCAGTTCCGCGTCGACCACGTTCTTGGCCAGCGGGTGCAGCCGCTCCAGGGCCTCGGCGAGCCGGGTCACCTCGCCGGGCGGCAGGTCGTCGGCGGCGGTGTCCACCACGTGCTTGCGGATGAGCACCGTGAACAGGTCGGCGAGCGCGTCCACGTGGACCCGTACGGACCGGCCCGTCTCCAGCACGGCGGCCAGCGGGACACCCTCCCGGACCAGGGCTGCGGAGGCGTCGAGCAGTCGGCGGCTGGTGTGGACGACGTCCTCGCCGTCGACGGCGATGTAACCGATGTCCAGGGCCGCCGTCAGGTTCTCCGGGGTGACGTCCCCGCCGAAGTAGTCGGCGAGGGCCTCGGGGGTGAGCCTGACCGGCGTCTCCTCGGACCACGGCGTGATCAACGCGCCTTCCAGGCCGAGCAGTTCGGCCACGCCGTCGAGGGTCCGGCCGTTCTCCCAGGCGCCGATCAGCTCGGCGATGCCGCCGAGAGTGTGGCCGCGCTCCAGGAGGGCGGCGATCGTGTGGAGGCGGGCGAGATGCGCCTCGCCGTACCAGGCGATACGGCCTTCGCGGCGTGGCGGCGCGATGAGCTTGCGCTCGCGGTAGAAGCGCAGGGTGCGCACGGGGATGCCGGCCGCCTCGGCCAGCGCCTCCATCCGGTACTCCCGCCCGGAGGGCTGCTCGTTGGTTTCCTGCACGTCCTCGGCCACCTCGCCAGCCTATGCGGTCCCCTGGCGGGGCCGGGCCGGTGTGCGCAGGGTGCCGGGCCGGTGCGCACCCGCTACGGGGCCCGTTCGTCTTGGGTGGCCCTGACCCCTACCGCCGGTAACCGCGGTGGTCTACGGTACAACCATGCCAGTGATTGCTGGCGTGATTGAGGGCAGGGAGGCGGCGCCATGGCTGAGCACGTGCGGGTGGCGGTGATCGGATCAGGGTTCGGCGGGCTCGGCGCGGCCGTCCGGCTGCGCCGGGAGGGCATCACGGACTTCGTGATCCTGGAGCGCGCCGGCTCGGTCGGTGGCACCTGGCGGGACAACAGCTACCCGGGATGCGCCTGTGACGTCCCCTCCCACCTGTACTCCTTCTCGTTCGCGCCGAACGCGGACTGGCCCCGCACGTTCTCCGGCCAGCCGCACATCCGCGCGTATCTGGAGCGGGTCACCGACACCTTCGGGCTGCGGCCGCACCTGCGGTTCGACTCCGAGGTGCTGACGGCGGCCTGGGACGAAGAGGCCAGGCACTGGCACATCACGACCACGCAGGGCGAGTTGACGGCCGACGTCGTCGTCTCCGCCACCGGCCCGCTGTCCGACCCCAAGCTGCCGGACATCCCGGGGCTCGACACGTTCCCGGGCGCGGTCTTCCACTCCTCGCGCTGGGACCACGACTTCGACATCAAGGACAAGCGCGTCGCGATGGTCGGCACCGGCGCCTCCGCGATCCAGATCGTGCCGTCCATCCAGCCGCAGGTGACGTCGCTGACCGTGCTGCAGCGCACCCCGCCGTGGGTGATGCCGCGGATGGACCGCGGTATCAACAAGGCCGAGCGGTGGCTGCACGGCACCATCCCCGGCACCGCGAAGGCGCGGCGCGGGCTGCTCTGGCTGATCAGGGAGTTCCAGGTCGGCGCGTTCGTCAAGCGCCCGCAGCTGATGAAGGCGACCGAGCAGATCGCCAGGAACCACATGCGCCGCGCGATCAAGGACCCGGTGATGCGCGCCAAGCTGACCCCGGACTACACCATCGGCTGCAAGCGCATCCTGCTCTCCAACGACTACTATCCGGCGCTCGCCCAGCCGAACACGGAAGTCGTGACCTCGGCGCTCAAGGAGGTGCGCGGCTCGACGATCGTCACGTCGGACGGCACCGAGCGCGACGTCGACGCGATCGTCTTCGGCACCGGGTTCCACGTGACGGACATGCCGATCGGCGACCGCATCACCGGCGTCGGCGGCCGTACGCTGGCCGAGCACTGGAAGGGCGGGATGGCCGCGCTCCGCGGCAGCACGATCGACGGCTTCCCGAACCTGCTGCTGATCATCGGCCCCAATACCGGCCTCGGCAACAGCTCGATGATCCTGATGATCGAGTCGTCCATCAACTACGTCGCCGCCTACCTGCGCACCCTGGAGCGGACCGGGGCGGCCGCCCTGGACGCCAAGCCGGGAGCGGTCACGGCGTGGAACGCCGAGATGCAGCGGCGCACCGCCCGCACGGTGTGGAACACCGGCGGCTGCAAGAGCTGGTATCTGGACTCCGAGGGTCGCAACACGACGGCCTGGCCGGGCACGACGGCCGAGTTCCGGCGGGCCACCCGCGAGCTGCGGCCGGCCGAGTACAACCTGCTGCCGGCGCCCGTGCGCACGGCGGAGCCCGTCGAGCCGGTGGAGGTGCCCGCGTCATGAGCAGGATCACCGCGAAGGCGGCAATGGCGGCCGACAGCCCGTTCACCCTTCCGCCGGCCCGCCGCGAACTGGCCGTGACCTCGGCGGACGGCACCCGCATCCACGTCGAGGAGCACGGTCCCGCCGACCGGCCGACCGTCGTCCTGATCCACGGCTGGACCTGTTCGACGATCTTCTGGGCGCCGCTGATACGCAACCTGTCGGCCGACTTCCAGGTGGTCGCCTACGACCAGCGCGGACACGGCCGCAGCGGCACCCCGGACCGCAAGGGCTACAGCACGCGGGCGCTCGCCGACGACCTGGCGGCGGTGCTCGAAGCCGTCGTCCCCGAAGGGGAGCGGGCGGTCCTGGTCGGGCACTCGATGGGCGGCATGACGCTGATGGCCGCCTCCGGACGCGCCGTCGTACGGGCCCGCACCGCCGCCACCCTGCTGGCCAGCACCGGTAGTGGGCGGCTGCTCGCCGAGACCCAGGTGCTGCCGCCGCGGTTCCGCTCGCGGAAGGTCCGCGACGGCTTCCACCGGCTGCTGCTCAGCTCGCGCGCCCCGCTCGGGCCGGTCAGCGGGGTGTCGCGCGCCGCGCTCAAGTACGGCGTGATGGCGGCCGGCTCGACGCCGGAGCAGGTCGCCGCGACCGCGCGCATCGTGCACGCCTGCGGGACCCGGCCGCGCTCCGCGTGGGGACGGGTGCTGGCGGGACTCGACCTGGACGCGGCACTCGGCGGGCTCACCGCGCCGACCGCCGTCCTGGTCGGCACGGCGGACAAGCTCACCCCGCCGGTGCACGCGCGCGGAATGGCCGCCGCGCTGCCCAACTGCGTGGGCCTGACCGAACTCGCGGGTCTGGGCCACATGACACCCATCGAAGGCACGGACGCGGTCGCGGACGTCGTCCGCGGCCTGGCCAGGGACCACCTCCCGCAGCACCTGCCCGACCTCCCGCCGGCCCAGGAGAACCTTTCCGTGAAGGAGAAGACGGTATGAGCCAGTCGTTGAACGGACAGGTCGTGGTGGTCACGGGCGCCGCCCGCGGGGTGGGCGAGCTGCTCGCGCGCAAGCTCGCGCGGCGCGGCGCCAAGCTGGCGCTCGTCGGGCTGGAGCCCGACGAGCTGAAGCTGGTGGCGGAAGGCCTCGGCGGCGGGGCCGCGCACTGGGCCGCCGACGTCACCGACCTCGCGGCGATGGAGCGGGCCGCGGCCGAGATCCTGGCGCACTTCGGTCGGATCGACGTCGTCGTCGCCAACGCGGGTGTGGCGACGGGCGGTCCGTTCCTGGACTCCGACCCCGCCGCGTTCGAGCGGGTCGTCAACGTCAACCTGCTGGGCAGCGTCACCACCGCCCGCGCCTTCCTGCCCGCGCTCCTCACCTCGCGCGGCTACCTGCTGCAGATCGCCTCGCTGGCGGCGATCACCCCGGCCCCGATGATGACCGCGTACTGCGCGAGCAAGGCGGGCGTCGAGGCGTTCGCGCACAGCCTGCGCGCCGAGGTCGGCCACAAGGGCGTCAAGGTCGGCGTCGGCTACCTGAGCTGGACCGACACCGACATGGTGCGCGGCGCCGACGAGGACGAGCTGATGCGGTACATGCGCGCCAAGCTGCCGTGGCCGACGAACCGCACCTACCCGCTGGAGCCGGCCGTCGAGCGGATCGTCGCCGGGATCGAGCGGCGCTCCCCGCACGTGTACGCGCAGTGGTGGCTGCGCGGCATGCAGTCGATCCGCGGCTATCTGCCGTCGGTCATCGGCGGCGCCCTCGGGCAGCGTGAGATGCGGAAGGCGGAGCCGAAGTTCGCCGCGACCGCGGGCACCCGGCGTGGACTCGTCGGGCGGGGTGGAGAGGCGGACGAGGCGGCGCAGTCGTCACGCTCCGTAGGGTGACGAAGAGGCCGCTGACCTGGTGGTTTTCTCCCGACATGCGAGGTCTGTCCACTCGTGTCAATCTGATCGAGGCCCCATCCCCACTAACTCCAGGAGGAGTAGATCATGGGCGGTTTCGACCAGTTCAAGGACAAGGCCGGCGACCTCTCGAACAAGGCCAAGGAGGCCATGGGCGAGAAGCGCGACAAGTCCGCCAAGGGCGCGGACCAGACTCGCGACAAGTCTGCCGAGATGCGTGACCAGGGCCAGAACAAGGCCCGGGACGCTGCCGAGGACGCCCAGGACAACTGGAGCTAGTCCGCTTGCGCGGCACGAACGGTGAAGGGGCGCACCCGTAACGGGTGCGCCCCTTCCTGCTCTACCCGCCCCGGCGGCGCGGCCGTTCACCGGCGGTCGTTCACCGGCGGTCGTTCACCGGTGGCCGTTCACCGGGCGCTCGATCAGCGCGGCGGCAGCGGCGGCCGGCGCCGGTCCGGGCGCCGGGAGAGGTCCGGCGGGATGACGGCGGGGTGCTCCTCGAGCAGCGCGAGCGCCGTCCTGACGGCCACGTCCAGCTGCGAGTGCCGCCCCTCCGCCCAGTCCAGGGGGGGTCCGCAGGGACTCGACATCGGGGTCGACGCCGTAGTTCTCGACGCCCCACCCGTACGCGTCGAAATAACCCGCGTTCATCGGCACCGTGATCACCGTGCCGTCCCCCAGCGTGTGCCGGCCGGTCATCCCGACCACGCCGCCCCACGTCCGCAGCCCCACCACGGGACCGATGCCCAGCAGTTTGAACGTCGCGGTGATCATGTCGCCGTCGGACGAGGTCGCCTCGTCGGCGAGCGCGACGACCGGACCGCGCGGCGCGTTGCTCGCGTACGAGACGGGCTGCGCGTTACGGGTCAGGTCCCAGCCGAGGATGGTGCGGGTGAGCTTCTCGACGACGAGTTCGCTGATGTGGCCGCCCGCGTTGCCCCGCACGTCCACGATGAGCGCCTCGTAGGCGACCTCCATCCGCAGGTCGCGGTTGAACTGCGCCCAGCCGGAACCGCCCATGTCGGGGATGTGCAGATAGCCGCACCGGCCGCCGCTCAGACTCCGGACGACGGAGCGCCGTTTGGCGACCCAGTCCTGGTAGCGCAGCGGCCGTTCGTCGATCAGCGGGACGACGGCGACCCGGCGCGGATGCCCCTCGCCGGGCGGGGTGAACGTCAGCTCCACGGTGGTGCCGCCCGCGCCCGCGAGCAGCGGGTACGGTCCCGCGCACGGGTCGACGGGTCGCCCGTCGACGTGGGTGAGCACCGCCCCCTCGCGGATTCCGGTGCCGGCCAGCGGGGAGCGGGCCTTGGAGTCCGAGGACTCGCCTGGCAGGATCCGCGCCACCGTCCACGTGCCGTCCTTGTTGTGCAGGAAGTTGGCGCCGAGCAGCCCGATCGGCCGCTGGTAGTGCGCCGGGCCCTCGTTGCGGCGGGCGGGGCTGACGTAGGCGTGCGACGTCCCCAGCTCCCCGAGGACCTCGCGCAGCAGATCGGCGAACTCGTCCGGGGTGGCGACGCGTTCGACCAGCGGGCGGTACTGGTCGAGGATCGCGGGCCAGTCGATGCCGCACATGTCCGGGGCCCAGAAGTAGTCGCGGATGAGCCGGCCGGCCTCGGCGTAGGACTGCCGCCATTCGGAGGGCGGGTCGACCTCGTGCAGGATGCGCCGCATGTCGACGTAGACGGTCGAGTCGTCGTCCCCCAACTCGGTGGCCGGCAGGACCGCCAGCTCACCCTCGTCGAAGACCGCCAGCCGCCGGCCGTCACCGCTGACCGCGTACCAGTCCATGTGCCGGACGAGCTCGGTCCGCTTGGACTTGCCCAGGTTGTAGTACTCCAGGGTCGGGCGCGCGGAGGGGTCCGTCGGGTTGGTGAACGTCTCGCCGAGCGCGCCGGAGATCGGCCAGCGCAGCCACACCAGGCCGTTGTGCACCGGCTCCAGCGCCGAGTACTTGGACGCCGGGACCGGGAACGGCGTGACACGGCTCTCCAGCCCCTCCGTCTCGACCACCACGGGACCGTCGCCGCCGCTCTCGCCCGGGTCCAGGCCGCCGCCGATCGGGCGGCCCTCGACGGGCAGCGCGAACGGTGACGGCGTCGCGGAGTTCAGCGGTACGAGGTAGGGGCGGCAGCCGAGCGGGAACGACAGGTCGCCGGTGTGCACGTCGTAGACCGGGTCGAAGCCGCGCCAGGACAGGAACGCCAGATAGCGGCCGTCGAGGGTGAAGACCGGCTGCTCGTCCTCGAAGCGGCCGTTGGTCACGTCGATGATCGCGCGGTCGGCGAGCTTGGCGATCTTCACCGAGCGCAGGGAGCGGCCGATCCCGGGGTGGGACCAGGTCAGCCAGGCGGAATCGGGGGAGAACGCGAGGTCGCGGACGGGGCCGTTGGTGGACCTGATCAGCTCGACCACGGTCCCGGACGTGCCGTCCGCGTGGTCGGGGTCGGTGACGAAGTCGCCGCCGGCCCCGTCGCCGGTCTCGCCCGCGTGGCCCCCTTCGTCGGTGGCGACGAGCAGCAGTCGCCCGTCGTTCGCGGCGACGGCGAGGGTACGGCCGTCCGGTGACGCGACCAGTTCCAGTACGCGGCCCAGCTCGCCGACCCCGAGCCGGGGCCCGGTGCCGGTCACGGCGGTGCGGCCGGCGGTGCCGGTGGAGACGGGAGGGGTGGCTTGCTGCTCGACGCCCGCGTCGTCGGGGCCGTCGTCCTCGTCGAGGCCTTCCAGTACCGCGCGGACCGCGGGGCGGCTGGCCCGGCCCGGCAGATGGGCGATCTCGATGCCGTCCTCGCCCTCCGCGTCCGTGACGAAGGCGATCCGGCCGGTGTCCCCGAGCATCTCGGGCAGCCGGACGCGCGCGCCCGGCTCATCGGCGATGGTGCGGGCCGGGCCGTCGCGGTGGGTCAGCCAGTACAGGCTGCCCCGGACGCAGACGGCGCTGGCGCGGCCGGTCCGGTCGCAGGCCAGGCCGTCCAGGTGGGCGGCGGCCGGCACCTGGTAGGGCCGCCGGCCGGCGCGGGGGCCGCCCAGCCGGACGTCCAGCCTGCGCGGCCGGGCGCCGGGGGAGAGGTCGTCGACGATCCACAGCGCGCCCGTGCACTGGTAGACCACGCGCTGCCCGTCGGTCGCGGCGCTGCGGGCGTAGAAGTCCGCGTGGTCGGTGTGGCGGCGCAGGTCCTTGCCGTCCGGAGCGCAGGAGTAGAGGTTGCCGATGCCCTCGTGGTCGGAGAGGAACGCCACCCGGTCACGGACGAACATCGGCGAGTCGAGATGCCCGTCGATCCGCGGCGCCAGCCGCTCGCCGTGCAACCAGAGCCGCCCCGTCGCCCCGCCCCGGTACCGCTTCCAGGCGTGCGGCTCGTGCGGCGGGGTGCCGCTCAGCAGCAGCGTGTGCCGCTCCCCGGCGACGTCGCTCACCGCGATGTCCGAGACCGGGCCCCACGGCAGCCGGCCGCCGGGGCCGCCGGTGGTGGGCACGCTGTGGGCCCAGGAGAAATACGAGAACGGCTGGCCGTGCGAGGAGACCGCGAGGATCTGCCCGTCGGGCGTCCAGGAGCACACCCGGGTGTCGAAGCTGCCCCAGTACGTCAGCCGGCGGGCCGCGCCGCCGTCCACCGGGGCCAGATGGATCTCCGGGTCCAGGGTGCGCCACGAGGTGAAGGCGATGGCGGAGCCGTCCGGTGAGAAGCGCGGCGAGCCGACCCGGGTGCGGTCGGCCGTGACGCGCCAGGCCCGGCCGGGATCGTCGCCCGGCCGCCCCAGCGGTGCGACCCAGACGTCATCCTCGGCGACGAAGCACAGCAGTTCGCCATGGATATGCGGATAGCGGAGATACGCGCCGTCAGTCACCTTCCCCATGGTTCTGGGCCTGGGGAGTGCGGGCAACTTGTGCGCGCTCCCGCTGCACCAAAACCGCTCTTGCACACCATTCGCAGGAAGCCGGTACCATCGAGCGATTGGCCAGGAGGCAGTACCCGAGGGGATATCCATGCACGTGCCCGACGGATTCATCGACACGCCGGTGTCGGCGGCGACCGGTGTCGTCGCGATCGCGGCCGTCGCGATCAGCCTGCGTGGCGCCCGCCGCGAGCTGGACGAGCGGACCGCGCCCCTCGCGGGCCTGGTCGCCGCCTTCATCTTCGCCGTACAGATGCTGAACTTCCCGGTGGCCGCCGGTACCAGCGGCCATCTGCTGGGGGGCGCGCTCGCGGCGATACTCGTCGGCCCCTACACGGGGGTCCTGTGCGTGTCCGTGGTCCTGCTCATGCAGGGCGTCCTGTTCGCGGACGGCGGGCTCACCGCGCTCGGCACCAACATCACCGACATGGCGATCGTGACGACCGTCGTCGCCTACGCGATCTTCCGCGGGCTGGTGAAGGTACTGCCCCGCAGCCGCGCCTCCATCACCGCCGCGTCGTTCGCCGCCGCCGTCGTCTCGGTCCCGGCCGCCGCCGTCGCGTTCACCACGATCTACTGGCTCGGCGGCACCACGGACATTCCCATCGGCAAGGTCGCCACCGCGATGGTCGGCGTCCACGTACTGATCGGCATCGGCGAAGCCGCGATCACCGCCGCCACCGTCGGCGCGGTCGTCGCCGTCCGCCCCGACCTGGTCTACGGGGCCAGGGGGCTCAGCAAGCCGCTGGAACTGCGCACCACCCCGACCGGCGCCCCGCTGGTGCCGGGCGCGGCCCGTACGACCACCGTGACCGCTCCCGCGCCCGCCCTCGTGGCCTCCCCGGCTGCCGCGACCCGCTCCAACCGTCCGGTCTGGATCGCGGGCCTGATCGCCGCGCTGGCCCTCGCGGGCGGCGTCAGCTACTACGCTTCCGCCAGTCCCGACGGCCTGGAGAAGGTCGCCCACGACAAGGGCATCGACGAGAAGGCCAAGCCGCACGCGTCCGACGACTCACCGCTCGCCGGGTACAGCGTCAAGGACATCGGCGACGCCCGGTTGTCGGGCGGCCTCGCCGGGGTCATCGGCGTCGGCGCGACCCTGACCGTCGGATCCGGCGTGTTCGTCGTCGTACGGCGCCGCCGCACGCACGCCGCCCACCCGGTCCAGGGTCAGGAGGCCTGACGATGGGCGCCGGCCACGCGCACCGGCTCTACCGGCACGGGCACTCGCCGGTGCACGGCATGCCGCCGCACTGCAAGATCGCGGCCGTCTTCGGCTTCGTCCTCGTCGTCGTCTCCACTCCGCGGGAAGCGGTGTGGGCCTTCGGCCTGTACGCGCTCCTGCTCGTGACCGTCGCGTTCCGCGCCCGCGTCCCGCTCTCCTTCCTGCTCCGCAGGCTGCTCATCGAAGTGCCGTTCGTCGCCTTCGCCGTCCTGTTGCCGTTCGTCGCGACCGGCCCACACGTCGACTTCCTGGGTCTGTCGCTGAGCGAGAGCGGCCTGTGGGGCGCCTGGAACGTGCTGGCGAAGGGGACCCTCGGCGTCGCCGCGTCCGTCCTGCTCGCCGCCACCACCGAACTGCGGGAGCTGCTGCTCGGCCTGCAACGGCTGCGGATGCCGCCACTCCTCGTGCAGATCGCGTCCTTCATGATCCGTTACGGCGACGTCATCACCGATGAGATGCGACGGATGCGGATCGCCAGGGAGTCGCGCGGCTTCCGGGCCCGCGGGGTCCGGCACTGGCCGGTCCTCGCGAAGTCCGCGGGCGCGCTGTTCATCCGCTCCTACGAGCGCGGTGAACGCGTCCACCTGGCGATGGTCAGCCGCGGCTACACCGGCTCGATGCCCGTCATCGACGACGTCACCGCCACCCGCGCCCAGTGGTCGCACGCCGCCGTGCTCCCCGTGCTGGCCCTGGCCGTCTGCCTGACAGGATGGACGCTGAGATGACCACAGAACTGACCGGCGATCCGGTCGCCGGCACGACGCCCCCCTCACTCGACGTACGCGGCCTCGCCTACGCCTACCCCGACGGCCACCAGGCCCTCTTCGGCGTCGACCTGAGCGTCGCCCGCGGTGAGCGGGTGGCGCTGCTCGGGCCCAACGGCGCGGGCAAGACCACGCTCGTCCTGCACCTCAACGGGATCCTGACCGCCGGCGCCGGCACGGTCACCGTCGGCGGCCTGCCCGTCGGAAAGAAGCACCTCGCGGAGATCCGCCGCCGGGTCGGCATCGTCTTCCAGGACCCCGACGACCAGCTCTTCATGCCGACCGTCCGGGAGGACGTGGCCTTCGGCCCGGCCACCTCGGGGCTGCGCGGCGCGGAGCTGGAGGCGCGCGTCATGACCGCCCTCGACCAGGTCGGCATGGCCGAGTTCGCGGCCCGCCCGCCGCACCACCTGTCCTTCGGACAGCGCCGCCGGGTCGCGGTGGCCACCGTGCTGGCGATGCGGCCGGAGATCCTGGTCCTGGACGAGCCCTCGTCCAACCTCGACCCCGCGTCCCGCCGTGAGCTGGCCGACATCCTCCGTTCGCTGGACGTCACCGTCCTGATGGTCACCCACGACCTGCCGTACGCCCTGGAGCTCTGCCCCCGCGCGGTCGTCCTCAGCGACGGCGTCATCACCGCCGACGGCCGCACCCAGGAACTCCTCTGCGACGAGGACCTGATGCGGGCCCACCGCCTGGAACTCCCCTTCGGCTTCAACCCCCGCTCGGTGACGGCCCCGGTCGCGTAGCCGGGACGTTCCGCCGGGGTCGGCGCGGGGGCGCACCGCTGGTGGGTGGGCGGTGCCGGGACGCGCCGCTGGTGGACGGGTGGTGCCGGGACGCACCGCTGGTGGGTGGGTGGTGCCGGGACGCGCCGCTGGTGGACGGGTGGTGCCGGGACGCGCCGCTGGTGGACGGTGCGCAAGGTGGTCGTTCGGGGCCGGCGCCGACCCCCGCCGCCCACGCGCGTCCCACCCACGCAGCCGCGCGGCGCCCCGGCGCCCCAGCCCGCCACCCACCCCGGCCGACACCCCCGCGTACCGCCAGGTAACGTGCCCCCCACCGTCGAACCCGGAAGGCACCCCCATGGCAATGGACGCGGACGTCATCGTCGTAGGAGCAGGACTCTCCGGGCTCGTGGCGACGGCCGAACTCGCCGCGGCCGGCCGCAAGGTCATCGTCGTGGACCAGGAGCCGGAGGCGTCCCTCGGCGGGCAGGCGTTCTGGTCGTTCGGCGGGCTGTTCCTGGTCGATTCGCCGGAGCAGCGCCGGATGCGCGTCAAGGACAGCCGGGAGCTGGCCCTCCAGGACTGGATGGGCACGGCCGGCTTCGACCGCCCGGAGGACCACTGGCCGCGCAAGTGGGCCGAGGCATACGTGGACTTCGCCGCAGGCGAGAAGCGCTCATGGCTGCACGAGCGCGGCGTGCGGTTCTTCCCGGTGGTCGGCTGGGCCGAACGGGGCGGGTTCCTGGCGACGGGTCCCGGCAACTCGGTGCCGCGCTTCCACATCACCTGGGGGACAGGACCCGGCATCATCGAGCCGTTCGTCCGCCGGGTGCGCGAAGCCGTCGCGTCCGGCCGCGTCGAACTGCGCTTCCGGCACCGGGTGACCGGGCTGAGCTCGACCGACGGCCAGGTGGACGGCGTGACCGGCGAGATCCTGGTCGCTGACGGAGCCGAGCGCGGCGCGGCCAGCTCGCGCGAGGTCAGCGAGGAGTTCAGCCTGACGGCGCAGGCCGTGATCGTCACCTCCGGCGGCATCGGCGGCAACCACGACCTCGTGCGCAAGGCCTGGCCCGCCCGGCTCGGCTCCCCGCCGGAGAAGCTGCTGTCCGGCGTTCCCGCGCACGTGGACGGCCTGATGCTCGGCCATGCCGGCGCCGCGGGCGCGAACCTGATCAACGGCGACCGGATGTGGCACTACACCGAGGGCATCGAGAACTGGAACCCGATCTGGGCGCGGCACGGCATCCGCATCCTGCCCGGCCCGTCGTCGCTGTGGCTGAACGCGCGCGGCGAGCGGCTGCCGGTGCCGCTGTTCCCCGGGTTCGACACCCTGGGGACGCTGGAGCACATCATGACGACGGGGTACGACTACACCTGGTTCGTCCTCACCCAGAAGATCATCGAGAAGGAGTTCGCGCTCTCGGGGTCCGAGCAGAACCCGGACCTGACGGGCAAGAGCGTGCGCGAGGTGCTCAAGCGCGCGCTGCCGGGCGCGACCGGGCCCGTCGAGGCCTTCAAGGAGCACGGCCCCGACTTCGTGGTCGAGAAGGACCTGTCGGCGCTGGTGCGCGGGATGAACGCGATCACCGAGGACGCGCTGATCGACGAGACCGCGCTGCGCCGTGAGATCGAGGCGCGGGACCGGGAGATCGCGAACACGTTCACCAAGGACCTCCAGGTCATGGCGGTGCGCGGAGCGCGCAACTACCTCGGCGACAAGCTGATCCGAACAGCGTCGCCGCACCGGATCCTGGACCCGAAGGCAGGCCCGCTGATCGCGGTCCGGCTGAACATCCTGACCCGCAAGTCCCTCGGCGGCCTGGAGACCGACCTCGACGGGCGGGTACTGCGGGCGGGCGGCGAACCTTCCCCTCGCTCCCGCTGGGGAGACCCCATCGCCGGTCTGTACGCGGCGGGCGAGGCGGCCGGCTTCGGCGGCGGGGGCATGCACGGCTACCGCTCGCTGGAGGGCACATTCCTCGGCGGCTGCATCTTCTCCGGGCGCACGGCGGGGCGGGCGGCGGCCGCGGCGACCGCATAGCGGGGGAGCGGATACCGCTCGGCGGGGCAAGCGGCGGCGGCTGCGCGGACAAGTCGCCGCCGACTGACGGCGGTTCTGTTTGAAGCGTTGACAGGACTTGGTCAACGCTTAACTATGGGAGCGCTCCCACGTTAAGAGGGTGTAACCGAAACGGGCATCAACGCACCACCTCCCTCGACCACTTGAAGGTCAACCCCACTACGGAGGTAGTCCGCACATGAGAGCTCCAACACGACGACGCCGTACGGCCCTGATGGCCGCAGGCGTCCTGATCGCCACCGGCAGCGGTACCGCCGCGGCGTTCACCGCAACCAACGCCTCGGCCGCTTCGGACGCGGTTGCCGGCTGTTCGGTCGCGTATACGGTGCAGAGCCAGTGGAACAACGGTTTCACTGCCCAAGTCACCGTTACCAACACCGGCCCCGCAGTCACCTCTTGGACGTTGGGCTGGTCCTTCGCCGGCAACCAGAAGGTGACGCAGGGCTGGAGCGCGGACATCGCGCAGAGCGGCGCCGCCGTCACCGCCAAGAACCTGTCGTACAACGGGTCGCTGGGAACCGGCGGTTCCACCGGCTTCGGCTTCAACGGCTCCTACAGCGGCACGAACACGAGCCCCACCGCCTTCACCCTCAACGGTGTCGCCTGCAACGGCGGCCCGACCACTCCCCCCACGACCCCGCCGACCACTCCGCCGACGACCCCGCCGACCGACCCGCCGACGACCCCGCCCACCACGCCTCCGCCCGGCACGCGGGTCGACAACCCGTACGTGGGCGCCAAGGGCTACGTCAACCCGGAGTGGTCCGCGAAGGCGGCCGCCGAACCCGGTGGCAGCCGCGTGGCCAACCAGCCGACGGCCGTATGGCTCGACCGCATCGCGGCGATCAACGGGGTGAACGGTGGCATGGGCCCCTGCGCGCCCACCTGAACAAGGCGGTCACCCAGGCCGCGGGACAGCCGCTCACCATCGAGCTGGTCATCTACGACCTGCCGGGCCGCGACTGCGCCGCGCTCGCGTCCAACGGTGAACTCGGCGCGACCGAGCTGAGCCGCTACAAGACCGAGTACATCGACCCGATCGCCGCGATCATCGCCGACCCGGCCTACGCCGCGCTGCGCGTCGTCACGGTCATCGAGCCGGACTCGCTGCCCAACCTGGTCACCAACGCGGGCGGCACCGCCGGCTCGACCGAGGCGTGCGCGACGATGAAGGCCAACGGCAACTACGAGGCCGGCGTCGGCTACGCGCTGCACAAGCTGGGCGCGATCTCCAACGTCTACAACTACATCGACGCCGGCCACCACGGCTGGCTGGGCTGGGACACCAACATGGGCCCGGCCGCCCAGGGGTTCCTGAAGGCCGCGACGACGGGCGGTGCCACCGTCAACGACGTGACGGGCTTCATCGTCAACACCGCCAACTACGGTGCGACGACCGAGCCGTTCTTCAAGATCACCGACAACGTGAACGGCACGTCGGTCCGGCAGTCGAAGTGGGTGGACTGGAACTACTACGTCGACGAGCAGACCTACGCCCAGGCGTTGCGCACCCTCCTGGTGACGACCGGCTTCAACTCCAATCTCGGCATGCTGATCGACACCTCCCGCAACGGCTGGGGCGGTACGGCCCGGCCCACCGGACCGGGGGCGACGACCAGCGTGGACACCTACGTCAACGGGGGTCGCACCGACCGTCGCATCCACCTCGGCAACTGGTGCAACCAGTCCGGCGCGGGTCTCGGCCAGCGGCCCACCGCGGCTCCGGCCGCCGGTATCGACGCCTATGTGTGGGTGAAGCCGCCGGGTGAGTCCGACGGTTCCAGCACGGCGATCCCGAACGACGAGGGCAAGGGATTCGACCGGATGTGCGACCCGACCTACACCGGCAACGGCCGCAACGGCAACAGCATGAGCGGCGCGCTGGCGAACTCGCCCCTGGCGGGTCAGTGGTTCTCCGCCCAGTTCCAGGAGCTCCTGAAGAACGCCTACCCGGCGCTCTGACCGCCCCACCCGTGGTGCCCGCCCTGCCGGGCCCGCCCACCCGCGCCCCGCTCGAGCTCCATGAGCGGGGCGCGGTCCCGTTCCGCTTTCCGGAGGGTCGCAGGAGAGGGACGAGGGAAGGGATGGGGGAAGGCCGGGGTTGGGATGTGCGTGCGCGCCGTGCACCATGGGGGTGCGGATTCATGTCGGGCGCGGAGCGGGAGCGACAACGGTGGTGGACGTCCACGGGACGGCGACGGACGGCTTCGAGCCGGTCCGCGAGGCGTTCGCACGCAACTTCGAGCAGCGCGGCGACCGCGGCGCTGCCTTCGCCCTCTACCGCGACGGCCGCAAGGTCGTCGACCTGTGGGCCGGCACGGCGGACGCGGACGGGGACGAGCCCTGGCGCGAGGACACCGCGCAGATCGTCCGGTCCGCCACCAAGGGCCCGGCGGCGGCCTGCCTGCTCCTGCTCCACCAGCGCGGCCAGCTCGACCTGGACGCCCCGGTCGGTACGTACTGGCCCGCCTTCAAGGCCGCGGGCAAGGACCGGGTGACCGTACGGGACGTCCTCGCCCACCGGGCCGGTGTCCCCGCGCTCGACGTGCCCCTCACCCCGGAACAGGCCCTCGACGGCTTGTCAGGACCGCGCGCCGTCGCCGCACAGACCCCGCTCTTCGCGCCGGGCACCACGCACGGCTACCACGCCCAGACCTACAGCTGGCTGCTCGGCGAGATCGTCCAGCGGGCCTCGGGGCGCAGCCTCGGCCGCTACATCGCCGAGGAGATCACCCGGCCGCTCGGCCTGGACCTGTGGGTGGGCCTGCCGCCGGGCGAGGCGCACCGCGTCGGGCGGATCGCCGACGTCCCGCCGCCGGTCCCGGCCGCCGCGACCGGGCTGCGCGCCCGTCCCAAGCAGTCGGTCCACGACGCCTACGCGAACCCGGACTCCCTCACCCGCCGGGCCTTCGCCGCGATCACCCCGCTCCCGGACGAGAACGACCCGGTCTACCGGGCGGGTGAACTGGCGGCCTCGAACGGCATCGCCACAGCCCGCTCACTGGCCCGTTTCTACGCGGCTCTCGTGGGCGACGTGGACGGGTACCGGGAGAGCGACGCCGACAGCCGGATGCTCTTCGCCCCGGCCACCGTCACCGGCGCCCGCACCGTCGAGTCGGACGGTCCTGACGAGGTACTCGTCGTCAACACCCGGTTCGGCCTCGGCTACATGCTGCACGGCCCGTCCTCCCCGTTCCTCGGCCCCACCTCGTTCGGCCACCCCGGCCGCGGCGGCCCACTGGCCTTCGCGGACCCGGACGCCGGCATCGGCTTCGGCTACATCACCAACGGCATGCAGAAGAACGTCACCTCCGACCCCCGCGCCCAGGCCCTGGTCCGGGCGGTACGGGAGTGCGTGGCCGCGCTGCGTTGACGGCGGGGGCCGGAGCCCCGGTCGGGTGCGGGGGTTACGCGGCGCGAGGCCTATGACGCCTTGAGCACGGCCGCCACGATCGGCCCGGCGGAGTCGCCGCCGTGCCCGCCGTTCTGCACGATGGCGCTCGCGGCGACGTCGTCGCGGTAGGCGAGGAACCAGCCGTTCGGCTGCCCCTCCCCGTCCTCGGCGGACCCGGTCTTCGCGCCCACGTTGCCGTTGACGCCGCTCATCGCCGTGGCGGCGGTGCCGCTCTGCGCGGTCTGCCGCATCATCTGCTGCAGGGAGCTCTTGACGCCGGACGACAGCGGGGTCGTGCTGATCGACGGCCGGTCCGGGATGAGGTCGGCGGCCACGATCCGCGGCTGGTGGAAGCGCCCGTTCTTGGCCGTGGCCGCGACGGACGCCATGTCCAGCGGGCTGGCCGTGATCATGCCCTGGCCGATCATCTCCGACGTCAGCTCGTCACCGGTGCCGCCGGGGATGCTGCTCTTCTTGGTGCTGACGCCGATTCCCCAGTCCTGACCGAGGCCGAAGACATCGTGAGCGGTGTTCTGGAGCGTGTTCCCGGGGACCTTGTCGACCTGCGAGATGAAGGCGGTGTTGCAGGAGTTGGCGAAGTCCCAGGCGAAGGTGGCCTGGAGGTTCCCCTCCTTCTCCACGTTCTTGTACATCTTCCCCTGGTGGACGTTGTCGTGTGCCTTGCACTGCACCTTGGTGGACGGCGTGACGCCCGCCTTCAGCAGCGCCGCCGCCGTGACGACCTTGAAGGTCGAGCCGGGTGCGGCGGTGGCGGCGAAGGCCAGGTTGGTGCCGGTGGCCGGGTTGTTGGCGATGGCCAGCACCCCGCCGGTGTTCACGTCCAGTGCGGTGACGGCGGAGCCGGACCGCTTCAGGACGGCCTTCTCGGCCGCGCTCTGGATGTCCGCGTCGAGCGTGGTCGGGAACGTGCTGCCGGTGCCCTTGACGATCACCTGCAGTGTCTCGGCCACGGTGCCGTCCGCGCTGTCGATCCAGGTCTCGACGCCGGGGGTGCCGCCGGAGGCCTTGGCGGCGTACTTGCTCCGCAGCTGGGTGAAGAACCGTCCCAGCGACGGGTACTTGGCCGGATCGAGGACCTTGCCGTGCCGGTCGGTGAAGTCCAGCGTGGGCTGCTTGGCGGTGCCGGTCTCCAGGCTCGCGCCCTCCGCGAGCTTCGGATGCACCACGGCGGCCTTCCACTGGACGACGGGCTTCCCGCTCGCCCCGCGGATGACGGTGAGGGCGGAGTCGTACGTCCACGGCGCGGACTTGCCCTCGAACGAGAGCGTGGCGGCCACCCCGAACGGCACCTTGCCGCCGATGGCGGTGCCCGGGGTCGCCTTCACGGCCGTGACGTGCGCCTTGTCCTTGTACCCGGTCAGGGCGGCGGTGGCGGTCTGTGGGGAGTCCGTGAGGCTCGCGGCCTTCGCGGTGTCGCCCGAGGACCAGGCGGCGAGGAAGTCGGCCGCGGTCTCGGTGATCTCCTCGGCCTTCGGCGGCCCCGCGCTCTTCGCCGAACCGGCCTTACTCGTCGACGAGCTGTCGCTGTTCAGCGCGTCCAGCACGTTGTAGACCCCGTACCCGGCAACCCCCAACATCCCGGCGACAACCCCACCGACTATGCCGACCTTCGCACCCCGTTGCATTTTCCCATCCCCCTCGTGAGTTGAACGCGTTCAAAGAAAGCGCTCGTCATCGCACTTTACGGGACACCAGTGACACAGGGGGTCTCATTAGGAGCACGCGTCTGCATCAGGTTCGGACCAAGCGTCGAAGACCAGCCACTCGACCGGTGGCGCCGGTTTCGTCACCCTGGTCACCCGGATGGACGGCCTGGGTGCACCCTATGGGCTAACTAGTGTGATTTATTCATTCTGTCCGGGTAGTGAGGGCGGCATGGGAAAGATGGCACATAAATATTTGGGGCGGATGCGCGAGTGGTGGCGCGAGCGGCATTCTTGGGAGCTCAGCGAAGAGGGCCGCGCCAATATTCGCAAAATGCGAGCTTTTGTAGAGGCCAGAGAGGCCCAGATTTCCGGGGACCCCAACGGCAAGAAGTTGATGGCGGCGGCGCGGCGTGAATTGAATGCCGCATACCAGTTGCTCAACTTTGAAAAACACCACAGGACCCCTCTCGGGTCACATGTGACGGCTGCTCAGATCCACCTGAACTCGGCCCGGTTGCTCTGGGTGAAGTCCTTCATCTCGCATCCCGAGACCATCAAGCCGTATCTTCCCAGCTTGCTCGCCGTCATCAGGGAGCATCTTTCCTCGGATGATGAACGCAGGAAATGCGTCGAGGATATCCGGCGATACGACAAGTTGACGAATCAGGACGTCGTAAAGATCACCGAGGCGGTCGAAGCCGCTCAGGCGGTCAGCCTCCGCGAGAAACTGCGCGCCGGTAGCTTCGTGCGCATCGTGTGGATGGTGACCGGCTTCCTGTTCGTTCTGGCGGTGAGCGTCGGTGTGTTCACGGCGATCTGGCCGGAGGTGGTACCCCTCTGCTTCAACCCACAGCGATCCATGGAATCCATCGCGTCGGAAGTGCTGCCGCCAGAGAAACCGGCGGTTGACTACAAGGTGGTCTGCCCTGCGGGAAGTGATCCCTTGCCGAACTCCGATGATGTGGACGACAATTTCGCGGCGGTCACCACACGTGGCGACTATTTCATTGTCGAAATCGCCGGCCTCGTAGCGGCAAGCCTCGCCTCGGCCTCGGGCCTTCGGAAGATCGGCGGCACATCCACCTCCTATGAGGTGCCCGTTGCGTTGGCCGCCTTGAAGCTGCCGGCAGGAGCGCTGACGGCTATCGGGGGACTTCTCCTCATGCGCGGCGGATTCGTTCCGGGCCTCAGCGCACTCGACTCCTCCGCGCAGATCATCGCCTGGGCGATCATCTTCGGGTACTCGCAGGAGCTGTTCACGAAGTTCGTCGACCGGCGCGGGCAAATGGTGTTGGAAGACGTGCGCGGACCAGGGAGTCCCCCACCTGCGGCGAACCCGATCGGACCTCCTCCGAGCGGTCCCAACCCCAACCCCGGCTCCGAGATCGCGGCTGCTCTGTAGACACGGCCTAGATCCAGGAGTCGAACCACATGCGGGCCCGCCAGGCGTCCATCGAGATGGGCATGCCCGTGTAGATCGGGAAGAAGTAGATGAAGTTCCAGACGATCAGCAGCACGAGTGTGCCCGCGCCCACCGCGCCCCACATGCGGCGGCGTTCGTCGGAGCCCGGGGGGCCGAGGATGGCGCCGACCATCATCGCTACGGCCAGGCAGAGGTAGGGGACGAAGGCGACCGCGTAGAAGAGGAAGATCGTGCGGTCCTGGTACATCATCCAGGGCAGCCAGCCGGCGAAGGCGGCGCAGACGATCGCGCCCGCCCGCCAGTCGCGGCGGAAGCCCCAGCGGTACAGCAGGTAGAGCAGCGCGAAGCACGCCGACCACCAGAGCAGCGGGGTGCCGATGGCGAGGATCTCGCGCGCGCAGCCCCCGGCCGCGGTGCAGCCGTCGGCGCCGTTCTTCGGGGACTCGTAGAAGTAGGAGACGGGGCGGCCCAGGACCATCCAGCTCCACGGGTTCGACTGGTACATGTGCGGCGTGGAGAGCCCGATGTTGAACTGGTAGACCTGGAACTCGTAGTGCCACAGGCTGCGCAGGGCGTCCGGCATCCACGTCATGTCGAACTGCGGGAGGTCGATCCGGCCGATCACCGGCAGCTTGATGTGGTCGGGGGACAGGCCCTTGCGGTGCGCGGCCCAGTCGCGGCCATAGCCGCCCTTGGTCACGAACCAGCCGGTCCACGAGACCAGGTACGTGCCGATGGCGACGACCACGACCGACAGGAACGCCCAGCCGGTGTCCTTGCGCAGCACCGCCCGGTACGGGTGCCTGGCGCCCGCGACCCGGCGTGAGCCGGCGTCCCACAGGATCGTCATCAGCCCGAACGCCGCCAGGAAGTACAGGCCGTTCCACTTGCTCGCGCACGCCAGGCCCAGGAAGAGCCCGGCCGCGAGCCGCCACGGGCGCCAGCCCATGCCGCCGCGGTCCCCGACCCGGCGGTCCGGCCCCGCCAGGCCGTCCTCACCGACCGGCAGCGCCGCCGCCAGCCGGGCCCGCGACCAGTCGCGGTCCACGACCAGGCAACCGAACGCCGCCAGCGCGAAGAACATGATGACCAGGTCGAGCAGCGCCGTACGGCTCATCACGTAGTGCAGGCCGTCCACCGACAGCAGGAGTCCGGCCAGGCAGCCGAGCGCGGTGGAGCGGAACAGCCGGCGGCCGATCCGGCACACCATCAGCACCGACAGCGTCCCGAGCAGCGCGACCATGAAGCGCCAGCCGAACGGGTTCAGCCCGAACAGCTGCTCACCGACGGCGATGACCCACTTGCCGACCGGCGGGTGCACCACGTACCCCGGATCGGGCGACAGCGGGATGATCTGGGGATCGGCCAGGATCTGCGGGTTGGAGACCTTGCCGTCGGTCCAGGTGCCCTCGTAGCCGTACTGGAGCAGCGACCACGCGTCCTTCGCGTAGTACGTCTCGTCGAATATCACCGCGTGCGGCTTGCCCAGGTGCCAGAAGCGGATGAGGCCCGCCAGCAGCGCCACCAGGAGCGGACCGCCCCATCCGGTCAGCCGCGCCACCTTCGACGCGGCCCCCGGGCCCAGACCCAGCGAACCCCACATGCGGGTCCCCGGCTCCGGGAACGGCACGACGAGCCGGTCGCGGACGTCCACGTGCGGCCGCTCCGTATAGCCGAAGCGGCGCAGCCGCCGCTGCCATGCACTGGGCTGCGGCTCCGGGAGGAGGAGGCCCTCGTCCCGTTCGGCCTGAGTCGCGGTGTCACTGGTCACCGGGCCATCGTAGGGATGTCGCATCCCGCTTCGGGTCCCGGGCAGGCGGATTCCCCCGCACGAAGCGGTCTTTTCCGTGTCGGACCCCCGTTTTCAGCCTGCCCGGAGACCGGGACCCAGGTCGAGGCCGGGGTCTGTCCGGGGTCTGTCCGGGGGCACCTCCCGGCGATAGCCGGGGGAGATGGAGGGCGAAGCGCGGCCGGGTGGGAAGCTAGGACCGTGACGAGCTCAGCGGCAGGCGCAGGCGTACTGGTTCTGGCGGGGACCCCGATCGGCGACATCCAGGACGCGCCACCGCGCCTCGCCGCCGAACTGACCGCGGCGGAGGTGATCGCCGCGGAGGACACCCGGCGGCTGCGCCGACTGACCCAGGGCCTCGGCGTGCACACGACCGGCCGGGTCGTCTCGTACTTCGAGGGCAACGAGAGCGCCCGCACCCCCGAGCTGGTCGAGGCGCTGGAGAACGGCGCCCGCGTCCTGCTCGTCACCGACGCGGGCATGCCGTCCGTCTCCGACCCCGGTTACCGGCTGGTGGCGGCGGCCGTGGAGAAGGGCATCAGGGTCACGGCGGTGCCGGGCCCGTCGGCGGTGCTGACGGCGCTCGCGCTGTCCGGGCTGCCCGTCGACCGGTTCTGCTTCGAGGGCTTCCTGCCGCGCAAGGCGGGGGAGCGGCTGGCGCGGCTGCGCGAGGTGGCCGACGACCGCCGCACGCTGGTGTACTTCGAGGCGCCGCACCGGATCGACGACACGCTGGCCGCCATGGCGGAGGCGTTCGGCGCCGACCGCCGCGCGGCGGTGTGCCGTGAGCTGACGAAGACGTACGAGGAGATCAAGCGCGGCCCGCTGAACGAGCTGGCGGCCTGGGCGGCCGAGGGCGTGCGCGGCGAGATCACCGTCGTCGTGGAGGGCGCCCCGGAGCGGGGTCCGTCGGATCTGGGTCCGGCCGAACTGGTGCGGCGCGTGATGGTGCGCGAGGAGGCGGGGGAGCGCCGCAAGGAGGCGATCGTGGCCGTGGCCGCCGAGCTCGGCCTGCCGAAGCGCGACGTCTTCGACGCGGTGGTGGCGGCGAAGAACGCGGCCAAGGCGGAGGGGACGCCCTCAGCCAAGGCGGAGGGGACGCCCGGAGCGGGCGCGGGGGCCTGATCGGCCGGAGCTCGGCACCCCGCCCGGCCGGCCCCCGCATGGCTTCTTCGGCCTAGGCCGTGTCTGACACATCCCGCCTGGCCCGGGACGCCTGGCACGCGCGCTCTCCCCCAGCTACCGCTGGGAGGGGCCCCCAGTTGTCGGGCCCGCCCCGGTACGTCCTGTACAGGGGCGACCTTCCGCCGTGCGATCGCACGCACCAGACGCCCCGGGCCCCGCCCTCCGGGCGGACGCCGGTATGTGTCAGACACGGCCTACTGGCCCATGACGTACTTGACCGTCGGGCCGGCCGTCCAGCCGCCGTCCACGGCGAGCTCGGAGCCCGTCACGTACGAGGCGGCGTCCGAGAGCAGGAAGGTGACGGCGCCCGCGATCTCGTCGGCCTCGCCGACGCGGCCCATGGGCGTGTTCGGGAAGTTGCCCTCGCCCCGCTGGATGCCGACGGACGCCGTCATGGGCGTGTACGTCATCCCGGGGTGGACGGAGTTCACGCGGATGCGGGCGGTGCCCAACTCCACCGCGGCGATCTTGGTGAGGCCGCGGACGCCCCACTTGGACGCGCCGTAGCCCGCGGTGAGGGCGAGGCCCACGAGGCCGGCGGCGGAGGAGATGTTGACGATCGAACCCGCGCCGCGCTCCTTCATGGCGGGGATGACGGCCTTCATGCCGATGAAGACGCCGGTGAGGTTGGTGTCGAGCACCTTGCGGAAGTAGTCGACGGACGCGTCCTCGATGAACTTCCCCTCGGCTATCCCGGCGTTGTTGACGAGGCCGTCGATCCCGCCGAACTCGGCGGCCGCGAACTCCGCGACCGCCGTCCACTCCTCCTCGGAGGTGACGTCGTGGTGCAGGAAGCGGGCCCGGTCGCCGAGCGCGGTGGCGGTGGCCCGGCCCTCCTCGTCCAGCACGTCGGTCAGGACGACCCTGGCGCCTGCCGCGACCGCCTGCCGGGCGGTCTCGGCTCCCAGGCCGCGGGCCGCGCCCGTGATGATGACGGTCTTGTCGGTCAGGTCGTTCATTGCGGGCTCCCTGGTGAGTGTGGGTCGGGGGCGGGACATTCAGGGGCGGGAAATCCAGGGGCAGAAAGGGCGGGCCCGGCGTCGGCCTCGGGTGCCGGCGCGCGCAGCATCGCCGTCGTCATGCCGACGAGGTCGGCGAGGAACAGCGGCTCGGCGGTGAGCGGCCGCGTGCCGTCGAGGTACTGGCGGGCCCGGTCGCCCAGGGCCGCGCCGATCAGGGTGAGCGCGAGGTCGAGGCGTTCCAGGCGTACGGGCTCCGGCAGCCGGCCTAGGCAGTCCTCGATGAGGCGGATGAGCCGCCAGTAGCCGGTGCCGTTCAGCGTCGGGTGCGGAGCGCGGGTGCGCACGCCGCTCTCGTGGCTGAGCTGCGCGGAGATCAGCAGGCAGTGCCGCCCGTCCACGGTCGTGAGCTCGGTCGCCTCGGCGGCGACGAGGGCGGCGAGCAGCTCGCGCAGGTCCGGCGGCCCGGCCTCCACGGCCGCCGACAGCTCGGCGAGCCGTGGGGCGAGCGCCGCTTCCGTCCGTACCTGGCGCTCGACCATGACGGCTTCGAGCAGACCCTGCCGCGATCCGAAGTGGTACTGCACGGCGGAGGGGTTGGACTGGCCGGCGAGAAGGGTGATGTCGCGGGTCAGGGCACCGTCGACGCCCTTGACGGCGAAGAGCTCCGCGGCGGCGCGGAGCAGCTTGCGCCGGGTTTCGGGGCCCGATGTTCTCGCCATGGGCCGCATTCTAATGCAGGGCATTAATAAGTGTTGTGACGTGTGCCACGCGCCTAAACTCGGACGAGGGCAAAGGAAAGTCGCGCACTACCCACTTACAGCCCAAAAGTGCCCCAAGAGTCGTATACCCCTGCTGCGGTATCGGCCGGAGAGGCGTTCGCTGGTGAGTGGGAAGACCCGCTCCGGACGCCTCGTCCGGAGGGCAACAGGAGCTGCCATGAGCGAGATCGTCGGATCCGACACCACCGTCTCCGAGGCCTACGCCTTCGCCTGCCTCAGCTGTGGCCACGGCTGGGAGCAGTCGTACGACATAGAGCACCACGTCGACGCCAAGGGCCAGGCCTTCGTCACCTACATCGCCGCCGGCGAGAAGGTGCCATCCCCGCTCACCCGCCCGACCTGCCTGAACTGCGGAGGGCACAAGGTGCGGATCATGCGATCGGGTCAGGTCTCCGACGTCATGTCCCTGTGGCACACGCCGGTCGGCGAGCGCGCCGTGCACCGCACCCGCCCCTGGTCCCTGCTGCACCGGCTGCACCGCAAGCACGGGGACGTCGACACCGTCTGAGGGATGACGGACGTCCGGTCCACTCCCCGGCCGTCCGGTCCGCTGCCCCGCGCTCCTTAGGATCGGGGGCATGTCCCCGAAGAACGAGAAGTCCGCGGCCCCGCCGGCGCCCGAGCCGCTGCGGGTCCCGGTCGCCGACTCGCACACCCACCTCGACATGCAGGAAGGGACGGTCGAGGAGGCTCTGGCCAAGGCCGCCTCCGTCGGGGTCACGACCCTCATCCAGGTCGGCTGCGACCTGAAGGGCTCGCAGTGGGCGGCCGACACGGCCGCCGAGCACCCGAACGTGTGGGCCACCGTCGCCCTGCACCCCAACGAAGCCCCCCGGATCGTCCACGGCGATCCGGACGGCTGGTCCCGTCAGGGCACCCGCACCCCCGGCGGTGACAAGGCGCTCCAGGACGCCCTCGACCGGATCGCCGCGCTGGCCGCGCTTCCGCAGGTCCGCGGCGTCGGCGAGACCGGTCTCGACTACTTCCGCACCGGTCCCGAAGGCGTCGAAGCGCAGCAGTTCTCCTTCCGCCGCCACATCGACATCGCCAAGGGCGTCGGCAAGGCGCTCGTCATCCACGACCGCGAGGCGCACGACGACGTGCTCCGCATCCTCGACGAGGAGGGCGCGCCCGACACCGTCGTCTTCCACTGCTACTCGGGCGACGCCGCCATGGCCCGGATCTGCGCCGACAAGGGCTACTACCTGTCCTTCGCGGGCAACGTCACCTACAAGTCCGCCCAGGACCTGCGCGACGCGGTCGCCGTGGCCCCGCTCGACCGCCTGCTGGTCGAGACGGACGCGCCCTTCCTCACCCCGGTGCCGTACCGCGGTCGGCCCAACGCGCCATACCTCATCCCGGTCACTCTGCGGGCGATGGCCGCGGTGAAGCAGCTGCCCGAGGACGAACTGGCGGCGGCCATCGGGGCGAACACGGCACGCGCCTTCGGCTACTGAACCGGCTTCGGGCATCCGGCCGGGTGACCTGCGCTTCCGTCGCCCGCTGAGCCGTTCCGGGACGCGCGTTCGCGACACTGCGTGCCCGGATGATTTTGGAGAGTGACGAAGGGTCGGCTAGGGTCCCGCTCGGGATCGGTGACCGTCGGACCTGGAGTCGTCGTGAGCAATGCGCAGGGCACCCATAGGCACGGCACCCATCGAGCGACACGCGGTGCGGCGGGCGCGAGGGCGAGCGCCGGCACGGGGGCTCCGACGGACGCGGGGGGTTCGACGGGTCCAAGGGCTTCGACGGGTTCCGGGGCTGCGGCGGGTCATGGGGGCGCCCGGCTGCCGCAGCAGTCCGACTGGGACGCCGTACCGAACTCCTCATGGGACGCCGTACCGAACTCGTCGTGGGACGCCGTACCGAACTCGTCGTGGGACGCCTTGCCGAACTCCTCCCGGGTCGACGGGCCGGCGCCGACGGTCTGCCTCCCGCTCATCCCCGAGCAGGAGTCGGCGCCGGCGCCGATCGGGGCCAGGGTTGCCGCACGGCGGGCCGCCAAGGGCGCCAGGAGCGGCGGACGGCCGGAGCCGGTGTCACGCGCGCTCAAGGGAGCATCCCGGCCCGAATCCCTGCGCAGGCTGCTGCCGCGGGCCCTCGTCGTCGCGTTCCTGGCGGGCGGGACCGTCGCCTTCCTCGCCGGGGAGAAGGACGTACGGCTCACCGTCGACGGCGAACCGCGCACCCTCCACACCTTCGCCGACGACGTCGAGGAGGTGCTGGCGCGGCAGGGCGTCACCGTGGGCGAGCACGACCTCGTCACGCCCGGGCCGCGGGCCGAACTGCACGACGGCGACCAGGTCGAGGTCCGCTACGGGCGCCCCGTCACGCTCACCCTCGACGGCCACCGCCGCCAGGTGTGGACCACGGCCGGCACCGTCGAGGAGGCCCTGCGCGAACTCGGCGTCCGCGCCGAGGGTGCGCATCTGTCCGCCTCGCGCGGCTCGACCATCGGACGGTACGGGCTCGACCTGGACGTACGCACCGAGCGGACCGTCACGCTGCTCGTCGACGGCCGTGAGCAGACGGTGCGCACCAACGCCGCCACCGTCCGCGAGGTCGTCGCCCGGTCCGGCGTCATCCTGCGGAACCAGGACACGACGTCCGTCGACCCCGAGAGCTTCCCGCGCGAGGGCCAGACCATCTCGGTGCTGCGGATCTCCGGCACCGAGGAGGTGCGCCACGAGCCGGTGCGATTCCGCACGGAGAAGCACAAGGACGCCAAGCTCTTCCAGGGCACCGAAGCCGTCGACACCGCGGGGAGGGCGGGCGTCCGCCGCGTCACGTACGCCGTCCGGACGGTCAACGGAGTGAGGCAGAGAGCGATGGTCGTCCGCTCCGAGATCGTCAGAGCGCCGGTCACGCAGATCGTCCGCATCGGCACCAGGCCGCTGCCGACCTCGGTCGCCGGAACCGACGGCCTGAACTGGCACGCGCTCGCGCACTGCGAGGCCGGAGGCCGACCCCACGCGGTCGACCCGTCCGGCACCTACGGCGGCCTCTACCAGTTCGACACCCGGACGTGGCACAGCCTCGGCGGCCACGGCCGTCCGCAGGACGCACCCGCCGACGAGCAGACCTTCCGCGCCAAACAGCTCTACCTCCAGCGCGGTTCCAGCCCCTGGCCGGTCTGCGGCCAGAAGCTCGGCGGCTGAGGAGCGGGCGGGGGACGCGCGAGTGGGGTCCGGGGTCCGGGGCCAGGGGTACGGGGGCCCAGGGTCCGGGGCCCGGCTTGAGGGCGGCCCCAGGGCCCGTACGCTGAGTACGTGAGCACCACTGAGCCCGACGCACTCCTCGGTCCCGCCGACATCCGCGAGCTGGCCGCCGCGCTGGGCGTACGCCCCACCAAGCAGCGGGGCCAGAACTTCGTCATCGACGCGAACACGGTGCGGCGCATCGTGCGGACGGCCGGTGTACTGCCCGACGACACTGTCGTCGAGGTCGGTCCCGGCCTCGGATCACTGACGCTGGCGCTGCTGGAAGCGGCCGACCGCGTCACGGCGATCGAGATCGACGACGTGCTCGCGGGCGCGCTCACCCCCACCATCGAGGCCCGGATGCCTTCCCGCGCCGACCGCTTCGCGCTGGTGCACAACGACGCGATGCAGGTCACGGAGTTGCCGGGGCCGCCGCCGACCGCGCTGGTCGCGAACCTGCCGTACAACGTCGCGGTGCCCGTGCTGCTGCACATGCTCGCGACGTTCCCGACGATCGAACGCACCCTCGTCATGGTCCAGGCCGAGGTCGCGGACCGGCTGGCCGCCAAGCCCGGCAACAAGGTCTACGGCGTGCCCTCGGTGAAGGCAAACTGGTACGCGGACGTGAAGCGCGCCGGATCCATCGGCCGCAACGTCTTCTGGCCGGCGCCCAACGTCGACTCCGGCCTGGTCGCCCTGGTGCGCCACGAGCCGCCGACGACCACCGCCACCCGGCGTGAGGTCTTCGCGGTCGTCGACGCGGCCTTCGCGCAGCGCCGCAAGACGCTGCGGGCCGCGCTGGCCGGCTGGGCCGGTTCGGCCCCGGCCGCCGAGGCCGCGCTCGTCGCGGCCGGCATCTCGCCGCAGGCGCGCGGCGAGGCGCTGACGGTCGAGGAGTTCGCGGCCATCGCCGAACACAAGCCGGTTGTGGCGGCGGACGTGGCGGAGGGTGCGGAGTGAGCACGCCCGTCTCCGTCAGCGTCCGGATCCCCGCCAAGGTCAACGCGCAGCTCGCCGTGGGGGGCTTGCGGCCCGACGGTTTCCACGACCTGGCGAACGTTTTCCTCGCGGTGGGCCTGTACGACGAGGTCACCGTCACCCCCGCCGACAGCCTGCGGATCACGGCGTCCGGCCCGGACGCCGCCCAGATCCCGTTGGACGGCACGAACCTCGCCGCCCGCGCCGCCGTCGCGCTCGCCGCGCGGCACGGCATCGAGCCCGACGTCCACATCCACATCGCCAAGGACATCCCCGTCGCGGGCGGCATGGCGGGTGGCAGCGCGGACGGCGCGGGCGCGCTGCTCGCGTGCGACGCGTTGTGGAGGCTGAACAGCACGCAGGACGAACTCCTCGCCATCTGCGCCGAGTTGGGCAGCGACGTACCGTTCAACCTGATCGGCGGCGCCGCGCTCGGACGCGGCCGGGGCGAGATCCTCACCCCGCTCGACGTGCGGGGGCCGTTCCACTGGGTCTTCGCCGTCGCGGACGGCGGCCTGTCGACCCCGGCCGTCTACCGCGAGTGCGACCGGCTGCGCGAAGCGTCCGGCTCGGGCGCCACCACGGCCGACATCCCCGACCCGGAACCGGCCCCGGTTCTCATCGAAGCGCTCGCCTCCGGCGATGCGCGGGCACTGGCCGCAGCCCTGAGCAACGACCTCCAGCCGGCCGCGTTGTCGCTGCGCCCGTCCCTCGCGGAAACCCTCCGCGCTGGCACGGACGCCGGCGCCCTGGCCGCCCTGGTCTCCGGCTCGGGCCCGACGTGCGCCTTCCTGGCGGGCAGCGCGGAGGAAGCCGAGAAGATCGCCGACGCGGTCCTGGCATCCGGCACCTGCCGCACCACCCGCGTCACGACGTCCCCGGCACCGGGAGCGACGATCCTGCCGGCTTGACGGGAGTTGACGTTTCCCGTGGTTGCGGTTGGTGGGGGTGCTTGGGCGGTGGGGTGGCTGGGGTTCGGGCAGGTGCGGAGTGGTGTGTCTGCGGCGCTGCGCGCCGTGACCGCGGGGAGGGGGCGGGCCCCGGCGCTGCGCGCCTGCCCAGTGGGTCGGTTCGCTGCGCGGCCCGGTTGGGGGTGTGCTGGGGGGTGGTGGCTGGGGTTCGGGCAGGTGCGGAGTGGTGCGTCTGCGCGCGGAGGGGGGGGCTGCGGCGCTGCGCGCCTGCCAGTGAGGCGGTTCGCTGCGCTGCCCTTGGCGTGGTCGGGGTGGGTCCAGTTCGGTGGTGCGCTGCGGGTCCGGCGGGGGCGGGGTTCGCTGTGCTGCCTTGGCCCGGTGGGTGTGGGTGATGGGGGATTGCCGTGCGGGGGCGGTGTTTGGCCCGCCTGCCCGCCGAAATGTGGGGCGAGTGTGACGAGAGATGTCTGATGGGACTTGAGAGGCGCCTTTTCGGGGGATGTGGATCGCTAAGAACGGTCTGTGGTCCGTATAGCGCGGGGGGGCCGCCCGCACGAGCTGATCGTCCGGGCCTGGCCGGGGGTTCGAGGGCTCGGCGCTCCTGGCGGGGCCCGAACCAGCCGGGCGCCCGCACCCACCACAAGCCGAGCAGCACAGCCCCACTGTCGTCGGCCGGCCGTCACCCCGCCCGGGGAGCGCAGCGGACTGGGGGCACTTTGTTCGGGGAGCGCAGCGAACCGCTTCACTGGCAGGCGCGCAGCGCCGGGGCCGCCCCCCTCCGCGCGGTCAAGGTGCGCAGCGCCGCAGACGCCCCACTGCGCATTGTTCTGACCTCGGCCACCACCGCCGGCAGCCCGTCGGAGAGCGCAGCGAGCCGAACGACCGGCCCGTACCCCGCGACCTGCGGGCTCCCGATACCCTGCGCGTCATGTCCACGCCACTCGCGCCACCCGCGCCCCGCTACACCACCGATCCGCGTCTCCGCCCGGCCAGGGCCGGTGGTCTGGGCCTGATCGCCTGTGTGCTGCTGGCTGCCACCGGATTGCTCGCACTCCTCCGGGCCTACGCCGAGGTGCGCTACCGATCGGACCTCGGCGGACTGTTCGCCGCCGCAGGCAACGACCCGTCCCGGGTCCACGCGTACATCAGCGACATCAAGGGCGGTCTCCATTCGACCTCCCAGTACTTCTTCAGCCTCGCCATGACCGCGACCGTCATCGCCTTTGTGCTCTGGTTCCGCCGGGTCCGCATCAACGCCGAGATCCTGGCCCCCGGAACGCACAGCCGCGCTCCCGGCTGGGCGGTCGGCGGCTGGTTCGTTCCCGTGGCCAACTTCTGGATTCCCCGGCAGGTCGCCGGCGGCATAGTCGAAGCCACCGACCCCACCCCCAAGGCGCGGCGCCTCATGAACGCGTGGTGGGCGGCCTGGTTGGTCTCCGTCGCGCTCAACACCGCCGCCAGCGGATACGGGTCGGGGCAGGCCGCTGAGGCGAGGTTCGCCGACAGCCCGAAGACCGGGGGAGCGCTCGACGTCCAAGGCTGGTCCGACGCCCTGCGGACGGCCGCCGTTCTGGAGACCCTCGGCGCCGTGGCTGTCGCTGCCGCTGCGGTCGTAGCCATCCTCTTCGTACGATCGATCTCCCAAGCCCAGGACGCCCGCCCGGACCTCAGCCGTACATCTCCGCCACCCACAGATACACCGTGAGCTGCGCAGCCATCGCGATCACCCACAGGGCCGGGCGCCACGGGCGGCGGGACATCGCGCCGTAGCTGCCCACGGCGGCCGCCGCCAGAGCGACGACCATCGGCCCGACGGACAGCACGTTCCTGCCCCAGTCGTTGCAGAACGCGTGGTCGCCCGGTTCGCATTCGTTGGCGACGGACAGGCCCATCAGCGACACGGCTGTCAGCCCGACGAGGGCGCACAGGCAGACGACTGCCACACCCAGCACGCGTATGCCCTGCACGACGATCTCTCTGCGAGTCACGAGCGGCAGGGTAGCCCAGCGCTTGACGTCTCCTGTGGTTGCGGATGGCGGGGGTGGTGGGGGTGGCTTGGGCAGTGGTGGTGGCTGAGGTTCAGGCAGGTGCGGAGTGGTGCGTCTGCGGCGCTGCGCGCCTTGACCGCGGGGAGGGGGCGGCTCCGGCGCTGCGCGCCTGCCCAGTGGGTCGGTTCGCTGCGCGGCACGGTTGGGGGTGTGCTGGGGGGTGGTGGCTGGGGTTCGGGCAGGTGCGGAGTGGTGCGTCTGCGGCGCTGCGCGCCTTGACCGCGCGGAGGGGGCGGCTCCGGCGCTGCGCGCCTGCCAGTGAGGCGGTTCGCTGCGCTGCCCTTGGCGTGGTCGGGGTGGGTCCAGTTCGGTGGTGCGCTGCGGGTGGCGGGTCCGGCGGGGGGCGGTTCGCTGTGCTGCCTTGGCCCGGTGGGTGTGGGTGATGGGGGATTGCCGTGCGGGAGCGGTGTTTGGCCCGCCTTGCCCGCCGGAATGTGGGGCGAGTGTGACGAGAGATATCTGGTGGGACTTGAGGGGTGCTTTTTCGGGGGATGTGGATCACTAAGGATGGTCTGTGGTCCGTATAGCGGGGGCCCGGCCACACGAGCTGATCGTCCGGCACGCTGCGAAGCCCGAGCGCTCGGCGCACGAGGCGACCTCGCCGCCGGCCCCGATGTACCGGCTTCTTCGCGAACCCCCACGAGCCGAGCGGCCCGCACTTGCCTCACCACCCCCGAGTCGCGCCGCCCCACCGACCACGGCCGACCGCCGCCCCGCCCGGGGAGCGCAGCGGACTGGGTCACTTTGTTCGGGGAGCGCAGCGAACCGCTTCACTGGCAGGCGCGCAGCGCCGGGGCCGCCCCCTCCGCGCGGTCAAGGTGCGCAGCGCCGCAGACGCACCACTCCGCTGCTCGTACGTCGACCCCCACCGGCCAGAACGCGATCACCCGGAGGGCCGGGCGCCACGGGCGGCGGGATAGCCGGCGCCCGCGATGTAGGTGCGCCAGCGGTGCACGAAGAGTCGTAACGGCGCGGAGCTGTCTGTTCGTTCAGCTTCCTGCCGGGCGGCGCACAGCTCCTGATCGAAGCGGTCGGCCGCCGCGAGGTCCAAGGCGCTGACAGTTGCCCGAAGGGCTGCCTCGACGGGTGGATCGCCGAGTGGCCGCATCAGGCGGCCAACTCGAACCACAGCAACTTCCCGCACATTCCGAACACTTCCTCGCCCACCGCGTACCCACCCCACCGGTCCGCACATTCGCGCACGAGCAGCAGCCCGCGCCCCCGCTCGGCGCCCTCGGGCGGGCCGGTCGGGTGCGAGGCGCCGTGAAAAGGCGGCGGAATCGTCGGGTTGGAGTCCCACACCCCCACCCGTACGTGCTGCGTGCGCGGATTGCTCAGCCGGATCCACGCCGGCCCGTCCGAGTACCGCAGCGCGTTGGTCACCAACTCGCTGGCCAGCAGCTCCGCTACGTCGCTGACCTGCGCCATCCCGTACGCGAGCAGCACGCTCCGCGTCGTCGCCCGCGCGATGCGGACGGCTCTGCGGTCCTGCGGCAACTGGAGGGTGTACGTCCAGAACTCGCCGGGGCGGGCCGCGTTCGCCGCTACGTTGTCCATACGGATCTCCTTCGGAGTGGGAGCAGGGTTCGGTCGGGCGGTGGCGTTTTCGCCTCCGTCAGGGAGGCGGTGCACTTCCGGCACGACGAGTGGTCTGCGTCACACCGTAGAGTGCGGCGGCAAAGGTATTTTGCGTAACGGGCTAAATAGCTCAGATTTAGCTCGTGTGAGTGACGGTCGCGCCAGGCGCGAATACGGAGGGACGGCGGATGCCGGTCAGGAACGCCCCCACAGCGCGCCAACTGCGACTCGGCGCTGAGCTGCGCAAGCTGCGGGAGCGTGCGGGGTTGACGTCAACCGAGGCGGGGCGGCTGCTCGGAACCAACCAGGCGCAGATCAGCAACATCGAAGCGAGCCGCTTCGGCGTGAGCGCGGAGCGCGTGCGCACGCTGGCCCGGAACTACGACTGTTCCGACCTGGATCTCATCGAGGCGCTCGTGGGCATGACGGGCGAGCGGAAGCGTGGTTGGTGGGAGGAGTACCGGGAGATCCTGCCGCTCGGGCTTCTAGACCTGGCGGAGATGGAGCACCACGCGAAAGCGTTGAGGGTGGCCGTGGTGATTCACGTGCCGGGACTGCTGCAGACGCTGGATCATGCTCGCGCGAGCCTCCGGGAGGCGGTTCCGCCACTCCGGCCGCATGCTCTGGAGCACCACGTCTCGTACCGCATGAAGCGGCAGGCGATCCTTTACGGCGACCACGGCGACCGGCCGACGCCGTACACCACGATCGTGCACGAAGCCGCGCTAAGAATGGGAGTGGGCGGCCGAGACGTTGCGCGACGACAGTTGGCGCATCTCATCGAGATGAGTGAGCACGAGAACGTAGAGGTGCGGGTGATCCCGTTCGGGGCCTGGGCTTTCGTCTCCTCCGGCCAGTCCATCACCTATGCGACGGGTCCTGTGCCGCTCCTGGACACCGTGGAGCTGGACACCGCCCACGGTTGTGAATTCTTGGACGCGGAGGCGCAGCTTGCCAAGTACCGAGTCGTGCTGGATCGAATGAGCAGTGGCGGCCTGACGCCGGAGAAGTCACGGGATCTGATCCACAGCATCGCTCAGAGCCTCTGAAAGGCGGCGAACGTGTCCACATTGCCCTGGCAGAAGTCCTCCTTCAGCGAGGAGGCCGCCAACTGCCTCCACATATCCCGCACCCCCGACGGAACCATCCGCCTCCGCGAAAGTGACGATCCCGACGTGATCGTCCACACCACCCCCGCCGCGCTCCGCGCGTTCTTCCGCGCCCTCAAAGCCGGGGCGGCCCGCCCCTAGCCCCTGGGCCCACCCCTAGCCCCTGAGCCCGCCCCTAGCCCCTGGGCCGGGCCCGCCCCTAGCCCCTAAGCCGGGCCCGCCCCTAGACCAGGGCCGCGTTGATGATCCAGATCGCCAGGAGCAGCACCAGGCCCAGCGCGCCGAAGCCCGCCCGGCCGTCGCGGCGCAGGGTGCCGATCAGGGCGGCTGTCGTGATCAGGGGGGCGCCGATCTGGGGGAGCAGGACGATGAGCTGCTGGCGGTCGGGGTCGCAGATGCCGCCGTCGGAGGACGAGGCGCACGCGTCGCTCGCCATGATGAAGAGGGGCGCGAGCGTGTAGGTGATCAGGCCCGCGACGACGAGCAGGACCGTGAGCAGCACGCGGGCGAGCGGGGACGGGCGTCGTGCGGCCGGGGGAACGCTCACGGGGACGGTCATGCCGATGACGCTAGGTCGTCACGGGGCGCGCGGCATGAGCGCGGCTACTCAAGCCCGGGGTGAGTACAGCCCGCCCCACAGGGGCTGACGGCTCGGGGTGGCCGGCGGCCCGACTACCCTGGGAGATCGACCGTTCCGCACCAGCATGGAGTAAAAGTGGCCGTCAACCTCGTCAACGTCGAGGCCGTAGGAAAGGTCTACGGCACCCGGGCGCTGCTCGACGGTGTCTCCCTCGGCGTTTCGGAGGGCGACCGCATCGGGGTCGTCGGCCGCAACGGTGACGGGAAGACGACCCTGATCCGGATGCTCGCGCAGCTGGAGGAGCCGGACACCGGGCGCGTCACGCACGTGGGCGGGCTGCGGCTCGGGGTGCTGACGCAGCACGACAGCCTGGACCCGACCGCGACCGTGCGGCACGAGGTGGTCGGCGACAAGGCGGACCACGAGTGGCTCGGGGACGCGAAGATCCGCGACGTGCTGACCGGGCTGTTCGGTGGCTTGGACCTGCCGGGGTTCCCGCAGGGGTTGGACACGGTCATCGGGCCGCTGTCCGGTGGTGAGCGCCGCCGGATCGCGCTGGCGAAGCTGCTGATCGACGAGCAGGACCTGGTCGTGCTCGACGAGCCGACCAACCACCTCGACGTCGAGGGCATCGCCTGGCTGGCGAGCCACCTGCAGGCCCGGCGCTCCGCGCTGGTCTGCGTCACTCACGACCGGTGGTTCCTGGACCAGGTCTGCACCCGCATGTGGGACGTGCAGCGCGGTGACGTGCACGAGTACGAGGGCGGCTACAGCGACTACGTCTTCGCGCGGGCCGAGCGCGACCGGCGTGCGGCGACAGAGGAGGGCAAGCGGCAGAACCTGATGCGCAAGGAGCTGGCGTGGCTGCGCCGCGGCGCCCCCGCGCGGACCAGCAAGCCGCGCTACCGCATCGAGGCCGCGAACGAGCTGATCGCGGACGTGCCGCCGCCGCGCGACAGTGCCGAGCTGATGAAGTTCGCCAACTCGCGGCTGGGCAAGACCGTCTTCGAGCTGGAGGACGTGACGATCCAGGGCGGCGACAAGGTGCTGCTCAAGCACCTGACGTGGCAGCTCGGCCCCGGCGACCGCATCGGCCTGGTCGGGGTGAACGGCGCGGGCAAGACGTCGCTGCTGCGGGCGCTGGCGCAGGCCGCGTACTCGCACGGCGACGACCAGCCGCCGGCCGGGAAGGTCGTCGTCGGCAAGACGGTGAAGCTCGCGTACCTGTCGCAGGAGGTCAGCGAGGTCGACCCGACGTGGCGGGTGATCCAGGCCGTGGAGAGCGTGCGTCAGCGCGTGGACCTCGGCAAGGGCAAGGAGATGACGGCCGGCCAGCTGTGCGAGCAGTTCGGTTTCTCGAAGGAGAAGCAGTGGACGCCGGTCGGTGACCTGTCGGGTGGTGAGCGGCGCCGGCTGCAGATCCTGCGGCTGCTGATGGACGAGCCGAACGTGCTCTTCCTCGACGAGCCCACCAACGACCTGGACATCGAGACCCTGACACAACTGGAGGACGTCCTCGACGGATGGCCCGGTTCGATGGTGGTCATCAGCCACGACCGGTTCTTCCTGGAGCGCACGACCGACAACGTCTGGGCGCTGCTCGGCGACTCGACGCTGCGGATGCTGCCGCGCGGGGTGGACGAGTACCTGGAGCGGCGCCGCCGTATCGCGGCGGACCAGGCGCCCGCGCCGGTCGCGGCGAAGGGCAAGGCGTCGGGGGCCGCCGGTTCGCGGGACGAGCGGGCGGCGAAGAAGGAGCTGCAGAAGGTCGAGCGCCGGCTCGACCGCATCGGCCAGGAAGAGGCCAAGGTGCACGCGCAGATCGCGGACAACTCGACCGACTTCGACCTCGTCGCGAAGCTGGACACGCAGTTGCGCGCGCTGCGCGACGAGCGCGACGAGTTGGAGATGCGCTGGCTGGAACTGGCCGACGACGAGTAGGACCCGCAAGGGCCTTCGAGGTCGCCGGGGCGTGCGCGCCCCGGCGTGTGGGGCTTGTAGCGGGCGCGTAACGGTCGTGGTCCGACGCGTGGGGCGGCAGGGGCGCAGTGATAGAAAGAGAACTCCCGCTTACCTGACCTTTACTCGTATGGCCTGAATGAGGACCTGCTGATGACGCAGCCGCCCCCGCCGCCCGGCAACCCGCCCAACCTCGGGAAGCCCGAGGGCGCTGGGCCTCCGCCTCCCCAGCAGACCCCGCAGCAGCCGCAAGCGCCGTACCCGCCGACGGCGTTGAGCCCGCAGGCCCAGCAGCCGCCGCCCGGCTACCAGCCCCCGCAGGGACCGCCGCCCGGCCAGCAGCAGTACGGCTATCCGCAGACCCCGCCCCCGGGCCAGGTTCCGGACAACCCGTACGCGCAGCCCGTGCCGCCGGGGCAGAACCCGTACGCGCAGCCGGCTCCGCCGCAGCCCCAGTACGGCTACCCGCAGGCGCCGCCGCCCGGTCAGCCGCCGCAGTACGGCTACCCGCAGGGCCCGCCCCCGCCGCAGACCCTGTACACGCCGCAGAACGGCGGTCAGGGCGGCGGCAACAGCAAGCTCGTCGTGATCATCGCCGCGGTCGTGGCCGCGGTGCTGGTCATCGGTGGCGGCGTGTGGTTCGCGACCAAGGACGACGGCGGCGGCGACAAGCCGGTCGCGGACCAGTCCTCGACGGGCACCGGCGGCACCGGCGACAAGCCGAAGGGCGTCATCAACGCCAAGCTCGGCTGGAGCAAGGAAGCGCAGAAACCGTCCGCCGACGAGATCCTCGCCAAGATCCCGAACACGTGGTTCACCGGTGACACCGTCGTCAAGACCCTGCCCGACTCGGTGAAGGGGTACGCGCTCAACGGCGGTGCGGAGAAGTGGTCGATCCCGATCGCGGGCCAGTCCTGCCCCGCCTCGGACGACGTCTCCGACAACCGGGTCGCGATCCAGTTCGGCGCCAAGTGCGAGATGCTGATGGCCGTCGACATCTCCAAGGGCACGAAGCTCTGGGAGGTGCCGCTGCCCATCGCGGCCGGCTCCTCCGCCAGCACGTTCATGTACTCGACGGTCGCGGTGAGCGGCGATGTCGCGGCGGTGGCCTGGCTGCACGGTTACGCCGGGTACAAGCTCAGCACGCACGCGCAGGTCTGGGCGCCCGTCCCGTCGTCGAACTGCCAGGACAAGAGCTACACCGGCGGCAAGCAGCTGGTCGTCGAGGTGAAGTGCGGCAAGGAGGACTTCGTCCGTGGTGTCGACACCACGACGTACAAGACCACCTGGTCCTGGCAGGTGTCGGCGGGCACCGAGCTCTCCGCCATCGTGTCCACCGATCCGGTGGTCGTCGGCATCGGCGCGACCAACAACCTGATGTCCGACCTGATGTACCTGGAGAACGGCAAGCTCGTCGGCCATACCTCGCTGGGCAACGGCGGTTACGAGGGCAACTACGGGATCCACTGCCGGATCCCCGGTGAGGGCCCCTGCTTCAACTTCGCCATCGACGGCACGACGCTGTACACGCCGACGAAGTCACACAAGGGCGACGGCGCCTCGTACGGCCAGACCAACGAGATCGCGGCCATCGACCTGAAGACCGGCAAGCCCCTGTGGACGGTCAAGCCGGACGTCGCCGGGGAGTCGCGGGTCATCAGCATGGAGGACGGCAAGGTCATCGCGTACCAGGAGTCGGGGTACGAGAAGCCCGGCGGGCTCTACGCGATGGACCCGAAGACGAGGAAGAACACGCCGTACATGAAGTTCGGCGCCGACACCGAGAAGGCCGAGCAGGACTTCTCGGACCTGTACAGCTACCAGTGGCTGTACAAGGGCCACTTCATCGTCACCGCCGTCAACATCTCGGCGAGGGACACCTCGTCGACCACGGCGATCACGGACATCAGCTGAACCGACCGCGACGGGCCCCTAAAGCCCCAGTTCCGCACCGACGGGCCCATAACGAGACACCTGTCCCGTTGTGGGCCCGTTCTGTGCACGATGGGACGCTCCGGTTGCGAACCGGCCATCAATGACGGGTATTTCGGAATTGAGGGGTACTTCTCACCGGTAAGGGGCGCGCCGCGTCGAACAAACGTGTAGCTTCCGGGGCTAGACCCGGGCCCCCCATGGGTCACTGCCGGGACACCGGGCGGGCCGTGCGCTACGTACGAGTGGGGGCAGGGCGTGGAGCCGCCGGGGCCGGTCCCGATCGGTCCTCAGGGGGATAGGGGAACGCGACATGGGCGTACGTCTTGTCGTCATCGACGACCACCGGCTGCTCGCCGAGGCGCTCGCCTCGGCGTTGAAACTGCGCGGCCACCGCGTGCTCGCCGCGGCCTCGCCGGCGGCGGGGGCGGCGGATCTGGTGCTGAGCAGATCGCCGGAGGTGTGCCTGATCGGCACGTCGTCCCCAGCCGACCCCGGGGTGTTCGAGACCGTGTCCCGGGTCAAGCGTGAGCGCTCGGCGGTGGCCGTGGTCGTGCTGGGGCCGGTACCGAGCCCGCGCGGGATCGCGGCGGCGTTCGCGGCCGGCGCCTCGGGCTATGTGCGGCAGGACGAGCGCATCGAGGGCGTCGAGCGGGCCATGGTGAAGGCCAGGGCGGGTGAGGTCGCGGTCTCCCCGCAGCTGCTGCAGAGTGCGTTCGCGGAGCTGCTGAACCCGGTGGAGGAGCCCGACGACGAGGGCAGCCGGCTGCTGCAGATGCTCACACCGCGCGAGATCGAGGTGCTGATGCGGGTCGCCGAGGGCGAGGACACCCGGCTGATCGCCGCCGGGATGAGCATCGCCCCCAGCACCGCGCGCACCCATGTGCAGCGGGTGCTGATGAAGCTCGGCGTCGGCTCCCGGCTGGAGGCCGCCGCGCTCGCTGCCCGTACCGGGCTGCTGGACCGGGTCGCGGCCGTGGGTCCGGCGCCCGGAGGCTGACCGGGCGGGCCACCGCCCACTCAGGGCCGGGGAACGTACCCCGAGGCCCGGCACGCACCCCAAGGCTCACCACGTACCCCAAGGCCCAGCACCCACGCACCCCGATGCCCCCGTGCCCTGCGCGGGGGCATCGTCATGCCGCCCTGCCCCTACTCCGAACCCCTCTCGTCGCGTCCTGGCCGACGCATTGACGGCACTGTTGTTTTGTGGTTCATTGTGCGCGGTTCTGTTGAGTAAGTTTGATGAGGGGCCCCCGGAGTGAAGAAGACGACGACCCGCCTGGCGGACGGCCGTGAGCTGCTCTACTACGACTCGCGCGACGACGCGGTGCGGGACGCGGTGGACCGGCGCCCGCTGGACGCGGTCGCCACCTCCTCGGAGCTCCGCCGCGATCCGCTGCTGGGCGACACCGTCGCCGTCGCCTCGCACCGCCAGGGCCGCATCTACCACCCGCCGGCCGACGAGTGCCCGCTGTGCCCGTCGCGCGACGGCCGGCTCAGCGAGATCCCGGCCGCCGACTACGACGTCGCTGTCTTCGAGAACCGCTTCCCCTCCCTCGCCGGCGACGCCGGCCGCTGCGAGGTCGTCTGCTTCACCTCCGACCACGACGCCTCGTTCGCCGACCTCACCCCCGAGCAGGCCGGACTGGTGCTCGACGCCTGGACCGACCGCACCGCCGAGCTGTCCCAGCTCCCCGGGGTCGAGCAGGTGTTCTGCTTCGAGAACCGCGGCAAGGAGATCGGCGTCACGCTCGGCCACCCGCACGGCCAGATCTACGCCTATCCGTTCACCACCCCGCGCACCGGGCTGATGCTGCGCTCGCTGGCCGAGCACCGGGAGCGCACCGGCGGCAACCTCTTCGACGACGTGCTCGCCGACGAGCGCGCCGACGGCCGCCGCGTCGTGCTGGAGACCGCGCACTGGACGGCGTTCGTCCCGTACGCGGCGCACTGGCCCTACGAGGTGCACCTCTACCCGAACCGCCGGGTGCCGGACCTGCTGGGGCTCGACGAGGACGCGCGCACAGAGTTCCCACATGTCTATCTGGAACTCTTGAAGCGCTTCGACCGGATCTTCGGGGAGGGCGAACCGCGCACGCCGTACATCGCGGGCTGGCACCAGGCGCCCTTCAGGGCGGCCGACCGGGGCGAGTTCGCGCTGCACCTCGAGCTTTTCACCGTCCGCCGCACTTCCGGCAAGCTGAAGTTCCTCGCGGGTTCCGAATCCGGCATGAGTGTGTTCATCAACGACGTGCCGCCGGAGACCGCGGCCCAGCGACTGCGAGAGGTAGCGAGTCAGTGAGCACCCCCATGAAGGTCCTGGTGACCGGCGGCGCCGGTTACGTCGGCAGCGTCGTCACCGCGCACCTGCTGGAAGCCGGCCACCGGGTCACCGTCCTGGACGACCTGTCGACGGGCTTCCGCGAGGGCGTGCCGGAGGGCGCGGCATTCGTCGAGGGGCGGGTCCAGGACGCGGGCAAGGTGCTCGACTCCTCCTATGACGCCGTGCTGCACTTCGCCGCCTCCTCGCAGGTCGGCGAGTCGGTCGCCGACCCGGACAAGTACTGGCGCAACAACGTGGCGGGCTCCATGGAGCTGCTGGCCGCGATGCGCGAGTGCGGGGTGCGCCGGCTCGTCTTCTCCTCCACGGCGGCCACCTACGGGGAGCCGGCGTCCGTCCCGATCACCGAGGACGACCCGACCGCCCCGACCAACCCCTACGGCGCCACCAAGCTGGCCGTCGACCACATGATCACCGGTGAGGCGGCGGCGCACGGGCTGACCGCCGTCTCCCTGCGGTACTTCAACGTGGCCGGGGCGTACAGGTCGCTGTCCGGCGGCATGATCGGCGAGCGGCACGACCCGGAGTCGCACCTCATCCCGCTGGTCCTCCAGGTCGCACAGGGCCGCCGCGAGGTGATCTCCGTCTACGGCGACGACTACCCGACCCCCGACGGGACCTGCGTCCGCGACTACATCCACGTCGCCGACCTCGCGCAGGCGCACCTGCTGGCGCTGACCGCGGGGGGCGCGGGCGAGCACCTGATCTGCAACCTCGGCAACGGTGAGGGCTTCTCCGTCCGCCAGGTCATCGAGACCGTCCGGCAGGTCACCGGCCACCCGGTCCCCGAGGTCACCGTGCCGCGCCGCGGTGGCGATCCGGCCGTCCTGGTCGCCTCCGCCGACCGGGCCCGGCGGGTCCTCGGCTGGCGTCCGTCGCGGCCGGATCTCGCCGAAATCGTCCAGGACGCATGGGCGTTCGCCCAGCGCGGGGAGAACCAGGAGACCGCCAAGTGACCGTGTTCGAAGAGGTGTTCGGCACCGCCCCGGAGGGCGTGTGGGCCGCGCCCGGCCGGGTGAACCTGATCGGTGAGCACACCGACTACAACGACGGCTTCGTGATGCCGTTCGCGCTGCCGCACACCACCGTGGCCTCGGTCGCCCGCCGCGACGACGGCCTGCTGCGCCTGCACTCGGGCGACATGCCCGGCGGCATCGTTGAGCTGCGGCTCGACGAGCTGGCGCCCGGCCGGGACGACGGCTGGGCCTCGTACCCGGCGGGCGTGGTGTGGGCGCTGCGCGAGACGGGGCACCGGCTCACCGGCGCCGACATCCACTACGAGAGCACGGTCCCCACCGGCGCCGGGCTGTCCTCGTCGGCCGCGCTGGAGGTCGTCACCGCCCTCGCCCTCAACGACCTGCACGGACTCGGCATCGAGCGGCCCGCGATGGCCCTGCTCTGCCAGCGCGCCGAGAACGTCTACGTCGGCGCTCCCACCGGGATCATGGACCAGACGGCGTCCGCCTGCTGCACGGCGGGACACGCCCTGTTCGTGGACACCCGCGACGGATCGCAGCGCCAGGTGCCGCTGGACCTCGCGGCGGAGGGGATGCGGCTGCTGGTCGTGGACACCCGCGTCAAGCACGCGCACAGTGACGGTTCGTACGCCGAGCGCCGGGCCGGCTGCGAGGCCGGCGCCGTCGCCCTCGGGGTCCCCGCGCTGCGCGACATCCCCTACGACGGCCTGGCGGCAGCCCTCGACCGGCTGCGTCAGGGCGGCCAGGACGAGAGCATCCTCGGTCTCGTCCGCCACATCGTCACCGAGAACCACCGGGTCGAGCAGGTCATCGAGCTGCTGGACGCGGGCCGCACCCGGGACATCGGGGAGGTGCTGACGGCGGGTCACGTCTCGCTGCGCGACGACTTCCGCATCTCCTGCGCCGAGTTGGACCTCGTGGTCGACACCGCCAACGCCTCCGGAGCGCTGGGCGCGCGGATGACCGGTGGCGGCTTCGGCGGCTCGGCCATCGTCCTCGCGGAGAGCGACGCGGCGGAGAAGATCACCGAAGCGGTCGTCTCGGCCTTCGCCGCAGCGGGCCTCCAGGAGCCGCGGGTCTTCACGGCGGTCCCGTCGGCCGGCGCCCGCCGCCTCTAGGCCGGTCGGCCGGTCGGACGTCCAACTGCCGGGACGTCCCAAACCCCGACCGGCCGGATTCTTCATGGACTCGAAGCACCAACGTTCCCGTGCGCCCCGCGGGTTGGCCGAATGCATCCGCTGCTACCGGCCACTTCTGCCAATCGGGCGCTATCGGCGCCCCCGGCCCCTACGCTTCTGACACAGCGCCGGTGGGGGCCGGCGCGATCAGGGGGCGAGACGCAAGGATTCGGCACCCGGAACAGGCACCTCGGACGCGCGTCGACGGCGGTCGTGCGGGGCTGTGGTGGAACATCCTGTTTCCGGGCGCCGGATCCCATGCGATCGCGAACCCAACCGTGGGGGAGGGCGACATGCCGGGAGTGGGGCCCGTGGGACGCATTCGTGTTCTCGTCGTGGACGATCACCGGATCTTCGCAGAATCGCTGGCGGCCGCACTCGCGGCGGAGCCGGACGTCGACGTGTCGGCGGCCGGCAGCGGTCCTGCCGCACAGCGCTGTCTGGAGCGCGCGGTGGCGGACAACCGCAGGTACGACGTGCTGCTGGTGGACGCCGACCTCGGCGTGGTGTTCCGCCCGCCGGGGAGCCCGGTGGGCGCCGGCACGCTGACGGCGGTGCCGCGGCTGGTGTCGGACGCGCGCCATGGGGACCATCCGGGGCCGGCCGCGGCGGCCGTCCCGGACCAGTTGGTCGACGGGATCGGGCTGGTGGAACGGGTCCGCTCCGAGTACCCCTCGACGCGCACCGTGGTGCTGGCCGAACGGGACGACGCGCGCCGCGCGGCCCGCGCGCTGCAGGCCGGGGCCTCCGGCTGGGTCGCCAAGGACTGCTCGCTCTCGCGGTTGCTGGCCGTGATGCGCGGCGTGCTGCGGGACGAGACGCATCTGCCGCCCGCGCTGCTCACCGGCGTGCTGCGGGAGCTGACGGCCGCCCGCCGGCACCGCACCGAGAGCGAGCGGCTGGTGGAGTCGCTGACGCCGCGCGAGCAGGAGGTGCTGCGCTGCATGGTGGCGGGGCTCGGCCGCAAGGCGGTCGCCGAGCGGCTCTTCCTTTCCCCGCACACCGTCCGCACGCACATGCAGAACGTGCTGGGGAAGCTGGGCGTGCACTCGACGCTGGCGGCGGTCGCGCTCGCGCGCCGGGCCGGCGTCGGACCGGTGGAGCTGGTCCCGTCAGCCGGGGATGTTGTCGAACGGAGCGGTCAGCTGTCGTAGCAGCGCCGCGAGGTCGCCGCGCTGGCGGTCCGTCAGCTCACCGAGGATGGACCGCTCCTGCGCGAGCAGCCCGGCCAGCGCCTGGTCGGCGCGCTCGCGCCCCTCGGGGGTGAGCCGGACGAGCACCCCACGCCGGTCCGAGGGGTCCGGGAGCCGTTCCACCAGGCCCTTCTTGGCGAGCCTGTCGATCCGGTTGGTCATCGTGCCGGAGGTGACGAGGGTCTGCGTGAGCAGCTGCCCGGGGGAGAGCTGGTAAGGATCGCCGGTGCGGCGCAGCGAGGTGAGCACGTCGAACTCCCACGGCTCCAGGCTGTGCTCGGAGAACGCCAGCCGCCGTGCCCGGTCCAGGTGGCGGGCCAGCCTGCTGACGCGGCTGAGCACCTCGAGCGGTTCCACGTCGAGGTCGGGGCGCTCTCGGCGCCATGCAGCGACCAACCGGTCGACCTCGTCCTCCATGACGATCAGTGTAGTGGTTCTGTCGATATGAAGTCTCTTGACGTCAAGATAAATTATGGGGCACCGTGGAGGGCGTCAGCAGATCACCGGACGAGACCACCGGATCCGCCAGGGAGGCAGAAACGTGCCGGCAGCAGCACCCGCCTGGGACCCCCAGCAGTACCTGCACCACACCGACCACCGCACCCGCCCCTTCCACGAACTGCTCGCCCGGGTCCCCGCCCTCCCGGGACAGCCGCCACGCATCGCGGACCTGGGCTGCGGTCCCGGCACCGTCACCACGGTGCTCGGCCGGCGGTGGCCGGACGCCCGGATCACCGGCTTCGACAACTCGCCCGAGATGCTGGACGCGGCCCGCGCCTACGCCGGCCCGACCCCCGGCGGCGGGCACCTGGACTTCCGCGCCGCCGACATCGCGCACTGGGCGCCGGAGGAGACCTACGACCTCGTCATCGCCAACGCCGCCCTGCAGTGGGTCGAGGGCCACGCGGAGCGGTTCCCCGGCTGGCTGGACAACCTGGCCCCCGGCGGGACCCTCGCGTTCCAGGTCCCCGGCAACTACGCGGCCCCCAGCCATGTCCTCCTCGCCGGACTCGTCGCGTCCCCGAGGTGGCGGCCCCGGCTGGGCGGCAGCGCCGACCGCCACGTCCTGATCCACGAACCCGAGGAGTACTTCCAGCTCCTGAGCCGCCTCGGCTGCGAGACCGACGTCTGGGAGACCACGTACCTGCACCGCCTCCAGGGCCCCGACCCGGTGCTCGAATGGACGAAGGGCACCGCACTGCGCCCGGTGCTGACCGCCCTCGGGGACGACCACGGCGCGCGCGAGGAGTTCCTCGCCGAGTACGGGGAGCTGCTGCGCACGGCGTATCCGGCCGGTCCGCACGGCACGGTCTTCCCGTTCCGCCGGATCTTCGTGGTCGCGCGCAAGGAGGCGGTGTCCGCGTGATCAGCGCCCTCGACCACGTACAACTCGCGGCGCCGCCCGGCAGTGAGGACGCGCTGCGCGCCTTCTACGGGGACGTCCTCGGCATGACCGAACTCCCCAAGCCGCCGGTGCTCGCCGCCCGCGGCGGCTGCTGGTTCGGCTCCGGCGCGGCACAGATCCACCTTGGCGTCGAGCAGGACTTCCGCCCGGCCAGGAAGGCGCATCCGGGCATCAGGGTCGACGGCATCACCGCGTACGCCCGGCGGCTGGAGGAGCGCGGCGCGAGCGTCGTGTGGGACGCCGACCTGCCAGGACACCGCCGCTTCTACTGCGACGACCCCGTCGGCAACCGCCTGGAGTTCCTGGAACCGGACCCCGCGTGAGGGCCGCCGGGCCCGTCAGCGCGCGGACCGGCATCACGCGTCCGGGTGAGGTGGCGGACAGTGCCGCCCGCTACGGTGAAGGCAGACTGCAGAATCCCGTCCATGGGAGGAACCATGACCGCCGAGTCCGTGCACCACTGGCCGGTGCCGCCGCAGGACGGCTACACCGTGGACGACCTGCTGACGCTGCCCGACCTCCCGCCGCACACGGAGCTGATCGACGGGAGCCTGGTGTTCGTGACTCCGCAGCGATATTTCCACAGCGTGGTGATCGACCTGCTGGTGAGCGGCTTGCGCCGTACCGTTCCGAAGCATCTGAAGGCGGTCCGCGAGATGACCGTCATCCTGAACCGGCGCGACGGCCCGGAGCCCGATGTCTCGGTCGTACGCGCCGAGGCGGTTACCAGCCGCCTCCAGACCCGCTTCGACGCGGCCGATGTCCTTCTCGCCGTCGAAGTCGTGTCCCCGGACTCCGAGGCGCGCGACCGCGACACCAAGCCGCGAAAGTACGCCGCGGCGGGCATCGAGAACTTCTGGCTGGTCGAGATGGCAGGTCAGGACGCTCACCCGGTGGTCCACGTCTACGAACTCGACAAGGTCACCCAGGCCTACGCCCTCACCGGCATCCACCACGACCTGCTCAGGACCAGCGTTCCCTACGACATCGACATCGACCTGGCCACAGTCGACGAGTTCTAGGCCGTGTCTGACAAATCCCGCCTGGCCCGGGACGCCTGGGACAGCCCTTGGGGAACGCCGGAGAGGTTCATCGGGGTTCCGTGACCCGACCCGGGTCCGGCGGCTCAGAGCAGGGCGAAGGCGGCGACCATCAGGGCCGCGCCCGCCAAGCCGGCCGTCCAGGCGCTGCGGGGCATCCGCAGTCCCCCCACGAGCACCAGTGCGGCCAGCAGGAGGGCGCCGCCGAGCGGGACCCAGGCGTACAGCACGCCGGCCCAGCCGGTGGCGCACGACGTCATCGGTGCCCGGCTTCACGGCGACCTTGAGCTTCTCGCCGGTGTGGTGGGTGACGGACCGGGTGACGGTGACCTTGGGCCGCGCCGTGGCGGCCCCGGTGGGGGCGAAGGGGCCGGTGCAGGTCCTGTCGCCGCAGGCGGCCACCGTCATGGTGCCGCGCTCGCGGCCCTTGGTGAGCATCACGTGCTGGGCGGTGCCCCAGGACACCCACACACCCGAGGCGAGCAGTAGGGCGACCACCGCCGACAGGATCACGGCCTTGCCGACGAGCAGCACGCCCCAGGCACTCTCCGCCGCCCGGCGGGCCCGGCTCCGTTTGACCATGCGGGCGATCTTTGGCCATGACATGCCATGGAGTCAACTGCCGTGCCCGAAGGTGGGCGGTGTCAGCTGTGGTACGTGCCCTGGGCCCGCTCCAGGCCGTCGGAGATCAGCGACTCGACGGCGTCGGCGGAGCGGTCGACGAACCAGTCCAGCTCCTTGCGCTCGGTCGAGGAGAAGTCCTTCAGTACGAAGGCCGCCACGTCCATCCGGCCGGGCGGCCGTCCGATGCCGCAGCGCACCCGCAGGTAGTCGGGGCCCAGCGACTTGGTGATCGACTTCAGGCCGTTGTGGCCGTTGTCGCCGCCGCCCAGCTTCAGCCGCAGCGTCGGGTAGTCGATGTCCAGTTCGTCGTGGACGGCGATGATCTGCCCGGTGGGCACCTTGTAGAAGTCGCGCAGTCCCGTCACGGGCCCGCCGGAGAGGTTCATGAACGTCATCGGCTTGGCCAGCACCACCCGTTGGCCGGCGATCCTCCCCTCGACCACCTGCGCCCGGCTCTTGTGGGTCTTGAACCTGCCGCGGATCCGCTCCGCGAGCAGGTCGGCCACCATGAAGCCGATGTTGTGCCGGTTGCCGGCGTACTCGGGGCCGGGGTTGCCGAGCCCGGCCACCAGCCAAGGCCCCTCGGGGGCGGGCGAACTGCTCATGCTCATGCCGTCCATTCAAGTCCACTGACGTCGCAACCCGAACCGCCGCCCCGCTCCGGAGGGAGCGGGGCGGCGGTCCGGGACAGCGGAGGCGGGAGGATCAGGCCTCGGTGGTCTCGGCCGGGGCGGCGGACTCGTCCGCCGGCTCCTCGGCCTGCGGGGCCACGACCTGGATGACGACGGTGTCGCCGTCGATCGTCAGCACGGTGCCCTCGGGCAGCGTGATGTCCTTCGCGAGGATGGCGGCGCCGGCCTCCAGGCCCTCGATGGAGACGGAGACGGAGGTCGGGATGTGGGTGGCCTCGGCCTCGACCGGCAGGGCGTTGAGGACGTGCTCCAGCAGGCCGCCGCCCGGGGCCAGCTCGCCCTCGGTGTGCACGGCCACCTCGACGTTGACCTTCTCGCCGCGCTTCACGGTGAGCAGGTCGACGTGCTTGAGGAAGCCCTTGATGGCGTCGCGCTGGACGGCCTTGGGGAGCACGAAGGTGGTCTTACCCTCGACCTCGAGGCTGATCAGGACGTTCTTGGTGCGGAGCGCGAGCAGCAGCGCGTGACCCGGGAGGTTCACGTGCACCGGGGTGGCGCCGTGGCCGTAGACGACACCGGGGACCAGGTTGGCGCGGCGCGCACGACGGGCGGCACCCTTGCCGAATTCGGTACGGACCTCGGCGCTGAGCTTGACCTCGGACATGAGAATCACTCCTCGTAAAGAGACGAATGGCTGGGACACATGTCGCCCGGCCCACGACGGGGGCCGATCCACTTACGAGGAGCGCGCCGATAACGGAGACGAAAAAGCCTCCCTCGCCGAGCAAACTCCAGGAGTCTACCCGGCGGGGAGGCCGTGACGAAATCGATCAACGTGCGGTCGTAACCGACCGCGGGCGATCAGTGGTTCAGTGCGAGGCGCCGTCGAAGAGGCTGGTGACCGAGCCGTCCTCGAAGACCTCGCGGATCGCGGACGCGAGCGTCGGGGCGATCGAGAGCACCGTGATCTTGTCCAGCTCCAGCTCGCCCGGGGTCGGCAGCGAGTTGGTGAAGATGAACTCGCTCACCTGCGAGTTCTTCAGCCGGTCGGCGGCCGGGCCGGAGAGCACACCGTGCGTCGACGCCACGATGACGTCCTCGGCGCCGTTGGCGAACAGGGCGTCCGCGGCGGCGCAGATGGTGCCACCGGTGTCGATCATGTCGTCGACGAGCACGCAGATGCGGCCCCTGACGTCACCGACGACCTCATGGACCGTCACCTGGTTCGCGACGTCCGGGTCACGGCGCTTGTGGACGATGGCCAGCGGGGCGCCGAGCCGGTCGCACCAGTTGTCGGCCACGCGGACGCGGCCGGCGTCCGGGGAGACGATGGTGAGCTTGGTGCGGTCGACCTTGGCACCGACGTAGTCGGCCAGGATCGGCAGCGAGATCAGGTGGTCCACCGGGCCGTCGAAGAAGCCCTGGATCTGCGAGGCGTGCAGGTCCACGGCGAGCAGCCGGTCGGCACCCGCGGTCTTGAACAGGTCGGCCATCAGCCGGGCCGAGATCGGCTCGCGGCCGCGGTGCTTCTTGTCCTGGCGGGCGTAGCCGTAGAACGGCAGGATCACGGTGATGCGCTTGGCGGAGGCCCGCTTCAGCGCATCGATCATGATCAGCTGTTCCATGATCCACTTGTTGATCGGAGCGGTGTGGCTCTGGATCACGAACGCGTCGCTGCCGCGCGCGGACTCCTCGAAACGAACGTAGATCTCACCGTTCGCGAAGTCGAACGCCTTGGTCGGGACGAGGTCGACACCGAGCTGGTGGGCCACCTCCTCCGCGAGTTCCGGATGAGCGCGTCCGGAGAAGAGCATCAGCTTCTTCTCACCGGTCGTCTTGAGCCCGGTCACACCGTCTCCTTGGTTCTACGGGTCCACGGGGGTTCGGAGGCGACCCCGGTAAGACTCAGTTAAGACTCGGTTCGCAGCTTCGTCCCGTGGACGTCGGCCTGCGGCATTCCGTGCACCTCTACGGTACGCCCCGCCGGGCCGCGTCGTGACCCGGCGGGAGTGCCGTTACTCACCCTGACCGGCTCGTTCGGCGGCCTCCGCGGCGGCGCTTCCGGGGCGCTTGCGCGCGACCCAGCCCTCGATGTTCCGCTGCTGGCCGCGGGCCACGGCCAGCGAACCGGCCGGTACGTCCTTGGTGATCACGGAGCCGGCGGCGGTGTAGGCGCCGTCCCCGACTGTGACGGGTGCCACGAACATGTTGTCGGAGCCGGTCTTGCAGTAGCTGCCGATCGTGGTGTGGTGCTTGACCTCGCCGTCGTAGTTCACGAAGACGCTCGCGGCGCCGATGTTCGTGTACTCGCCGATCGTCGCGTCCCCCACGTACGACAGGTGCGGCACCTTGGTGCCCTCGCCGATCGTCGCGTTCTTCATCTCGACGTACGTGCCGGCCTTCGCCTTCGCGCCGAGCCGGGTGCCGGGGCGCAGGTAGGCGAACGGGCCGACGGTGGCGCCCTCGCCGATCTCGGCGCTCTGCGCGACCGTGTTGCTCACCTGGGCGCTCGCGCCCACGGTGGTGTCGGTCAGCGTGCAGTTCGGGCCGACCTCGGCGCCCTCGGCCAGGGTGGTGGCCCCGTACAGCTGGGTGTTGGGCAGCACCAGGGAGTCGGGCGCGAAGGCGACGGTCACGTCGACCCAGGTCGAGGCGGGGTCGACGATGGTGGCGCCGGCGAGCATCGCCTCGTTGAGCAGGCGGTCGTTGAGCGTGCGGCGGGCCTGCGAGAGCTGCACCCGGTTGTTGATCCCGGCGATCTCGCGGTGGTCCGCGGCGACCGCGGCGCCCACCCGGTGCCCGGCCTCGCGCAGGATGCCGAGGGTGTCGGTGAGGTACTCCTCGCCCTGCGCGTTGTCGGTCGTGACCTTGCCGAGCGCGTCGGCGAGCAGCTGCGCGTCGAACGCGAAGACGCCGGAGTTGATCTCGGCGATGGCCAGTTGGGCCTCGTTGGCGTCCTTGGTCTCGACGATCGCCGACACCGAGCCGTCGGCGGCGCGCACGATCCGGCCGTAGCCGGCCGGGTCCGGCACCTCGGCGGACAGCACGGTGACGGCGTTGCCGTCGCCCTCGTGCGTCGCGACCAGGGACCGCAGCGTTCCGGCGGTCAGCAGCGGGGTGTCGCCGCAGGTGATCACGACCGTGCCGGTGAGCACGACGCCCTGGGCCGACAGCGCCTCCAGTGCCATCCGGACCGCGTGCCCGGTGCCGAGCTGCTGGTCCTGCACGGCGGTGCGGGCGGTGGGGTCGATCCCGGCGAGATGGGCGGCCACCTGCTCACGGGCGTGGCCGACGACCACGACCAGGTGTTCGGGATCGAGCGCGCGCGAGGCGGCCACGACATGGCCGACCAGAGTGCGTCCGCAGATGGCGTGCAGGACCTTGGGGACGGCCGACTTCATGCGGGTGCCCTCACCCGCGGCGAGGACGACGACAGCAGCCGGGCGGTTGGGGCTCACGGAAGGGGCTCCTCGGCTTTGGGTGACGGACACCCGCAGGATACCGGGGGGTATGCGGGGAGAAACACGCGCGGGTCCCGACCGTGAAGGTCAGGACCCGCTCGTACTCGCTCCGCCGCCAGGACTCGAACCCGGACAAAGGGCACCAAAAGCCCCGGTGCTGCCAATTACACCACGGCGGACCGGCGCGCCTGAGCGCGCCTGCGCGTCCCTACTATGCCGCAACCGACCGCGTGAACGCGACGAGGTTCGGGGTACACGTAGTTACGGGGCGTCAGCCCTCCGGACCTGTTGCCTGTCGCCGCGACGCTGCCATACTTACGTCGCCGTAGGTTACGGTTCCGTAGTAAATCCCCCCATACACCCCCGGTGAGGGACCTTCATGACCGCACAGGCCGACGTGATCACCGAGCCCCGAGACCCCGGGCCCGGACAATTCGTAACCCTCGCCACCCTCGGTGGCGACAACAAGGGCATGACCGAGCGCATCACCCTCGGCGCCTTCATCGGCGTCCCCTTCGTGGCGCTGGTCGCCGCGATCCCGCTGGCCTGGGGCTGGGGGATGAGCTGGCTGGACCTCGGTCTGATGGTCGGCATGTACTTCATCGGCTGCCACGGCATCACCATCGGATTCCACCGGTACTTCACCCACGGCGCCTTCAAGGCCAAGCGCCCGCTGCGGATCGCGCTCGCCGTCGCCGGCTCGCTGGCCGTGGAGGGCCCGGTCGTGCGCTGGGTGGCGGACCACCGCAAGCACCACAAGTACTCCGACGCCGACGGCGACCCGCACTCCCCGTGGCGCTACGGCGAGACCGTGCCGGCTCTCATGAAGGGCCTGTGGTGGGCCCACATCGGCTGGATGTTCGACACCGAGCGGACCCCGCAGGAGAAGTACGCGCCGGACCTGATGAAGGACCCGGCCATCAGGATGATCTCCCGGCAGTTCCTGGCCTTCACCCTCGTCTCGCTCGCGATCCCGCCGCTGGTCGGCGGACTCGTGACGATGTCCTGGACCGGCGCCTTCAGCGCGTTCTTCTGGGGATCGCTCATCCGGGTGGGCCTGCTGCACCACGTCACCTGGTCGATCAACTCCATCTGCCACGCGGTGGGCAACCGCCCGTTCAAGTCCCGCGACCGGTCCGGCAACGTGTGGTGGCTGGCCATCCTGAGCTGCGGCGAGTCCTGGCACAACCTGCACCACGCCGAGCCCACCTCGGCCCGGCACGGCGTGCTGCGCGGCCAGGTCGACTCCAGCGCCCGTGTCATCCGCTGGTTCGAACAGCTCGGCTGGGCGAGCGACGTCCGGTGGCCCAGCAAGGACCGGATCGCCGCCCGGCGCAAGGAATGCATCGGTGAAGCGGCATGATTGACGCGTGAGCGACGGCAGTAGTACGAGCGGCGAGGGCCCGAACGGAACGACGGGTACGGGCGCTCGGCGCGCGCGCCGGGTGCGGATGACGGGCAAGGAGCGCCGCGAGCAACTGCTCGACATCGGTCGCACGCTCTTCGCCGAACGCGGCTTCGAGGGCACCTCCGTGGAGGAGATCGCCCACAAGGCCGGGGTGTCCAAACCGGTGGTCTACGAGCACTTCGGCGGCAAGGAGGGCCTCTACGCCGTCGTGGTCGACCGGGAGATGCGCCGGCTCCTCGACATGGTCACCAGTGCCCTCACCGGCGGCCATCCGAGGGAACTCCTGGAACAGGCGGCGTTCGCGCTGCTCGACTACATCGAGCAGTACACCGACGGGTTCCGGATCCTCGTCCGGGACTCGCCCGTCGCCCAGTCCACCGGTACCTTCGCGTCCCTGATCAGCGATATCGCCACCCAGGTCGAGGACATCCTCGGCATGGAGTTCAAGAACCGCGGCTTCGACGCCAAACTCGCGCCGATGTACGCCCAGGCCCTCGTCGGCATGGTCGCGCTGACCGGCCAGTGGTGGCTTGACGCGCAGCGTCCCGACAAGGCCGAGGTCGCCGCGCACCTGGTGAACCTGTCGTGGAACGGGCTGTCGGGTCTCGAGCCCAGGCCGCGGCTGATCGGGCACCGCAAGAACTGAACGCACGAAGACCCCCGGACGCGCTGTCCGGGGGTCTTCGTGCGTTCTGGAACGGATGTTCTGAAACGGATCAGCCGGTGTTGCGCAGGCCCGCCGCCACACCGTTGACCGTCAGCAGCAGGGCCCGCGACAGCAGCGGGTCCGCCTCTTCGCCCCGGGCGGCCGCCTCGCGCTGGCGCGAGAGCAGGGCGACCTGGAGGTAGGAGATCGGGTCGAGGTACTGGTCGCGGATGTGGAACGTCTGCGCCAGTGCCGGGTCGCCGGCCAGCAGCTCCTTCTCACCGGTGATCCGCAGCACCTCCTGGACGGTGAGCGCGTGCTCGGCCTCGATGGTGTCGAAGACGTGCTTGAGCTCGTCGGGCACGAGGCTGTCCACGTAGTGCCGGGCGATCCGCAGGTCCGTCTTGGCCAGCGTCATCTCGACGTTGGACAGGAAGTTGCGGAAGAAGTGCCAGTTCTCGTGCGCCTCGTCGATGACGGAGCCGAGACCGGCGTCCCGCGCGGCCTTGAGCCCGGAGCCGACCCCGAACCAGCCCGGGACGATCTGCCGGGACTGCGTCCAGCCGAACACCCACGGGATGGCCCGCAGCCCGTCAAGACCCGCGCCGGAGTCCGGGCGGCGGGAGGGGCGGGAGCCCAGGTGCAGCTCGGCGAGCTGGTCCACCGGGGTGGAGGCGAAGAAGTACGACGGCAGGTCCGGGTCCTCGACGAGGCGCCGGTACGCGTTGTGCGCCGCGTCCGAGATGGTGTCCATCGCCGCGTCCCAGCGGCTCAGCGCCTCGTCGGACTGGCGCGGCGAGGTGTGCAGAGCGGACGCCTGCAGCGTCGCCGCGACGGTCAGTTCGAGGTTCTCGCGGGCCAGCGACGGGATCAGGTACTTGTCGGAGATGACCTCGCCCTGCTCGGTCACCTTGATCTCGCCCTCCAGCGTGCCCCACGGCTGCGCGAGGATCGCGGTGTGCGAGGGGCCGCCGCCGCGGCCGACGGTGCCGCCACGGCCGTGGAAGAGCCGCAGCCGTACGCCGTAGCGGTGCGCGACGTCACGCAGCCGGCGCTGGGCGCGGTGGATCTCCCACTGCGAGGTGGTGATGCCGCCGAACTTGGAGGAGTCGGAGTACCCGAGCATGACCTCCTGCACGTCGCCGCGGAGCGAGACCAGCCGGCGGTACGACGGGTCCGCGAGCATCTCGTCGAGGATCCGGTCCGCCTCCTTCAGCTCGTCCGTCGTCTCCAGCAGCGGGACGATGCCGATCTGGGCGACGCCGCCGTGCAGGTCGATCAGACCGGCCTCACGGGCCAGCACGGCCGCGGCGAAGACGTCGTCCGCGCCCTGGCACATCGAGATGATGTAGGACTCGACGACCTCGGGGCCGAAGCGGGCGAACGCCTCGCGGATGGTGTGGAAGACGCCGAGGGTCTTCGAGCCGGCCGCGTCCAGCGGGGCCGGGGTGCCGGCCAGCGGGCGGCGGGAGCGCAGCTCCTTCGCGAGCAGCTTGCGCCGGTAGTCGCGCGGCATGTCCGCGTACCGCCAGGACTCCTCGCCGAGCCGGTCGAAGAGCTGGCCGAGCGCGTGGTGGTGGGCGTCCGCGTGCTCGCGCACGTCCATCGTGGCGAGCTGCAGTCCGAACGCGGCGAGCGTGCGGATGGTGCGTTCCAGCCGGCCGTCCGCCATCAGCTCGCCGCGGTTGGCGCGCAGCGAGGCCTGGATGAGCGCGAGGTCCTGCAGCAGCTCGCCGCTGCCCAGGTAGTCGCGGCCGGGGACGTGCGCACTGCCGGCGGCGAGCCGCTCGCGGGTGTTGACGAGCTTCTGCCGGATGCAGGTGGCCTTGAGGCGGTACGGCTCCTCGGCGTTCAGCCGCTTGTAGCGCGGGCTGATCTCCGGCAGCGTCGCCAGGTCGCCGTCGAGCGAGGTGAGCAGCTCCGGGGTCGCGCCGCAGTTGCGGATCGAGTTGGAGAGCGCCCCGCGCAGGGTGTCCACCAGCTCCAGGGCGTCGGTGATGCCGTGCTCGTGCTGCAGGATCAGGACGTCCCAGGTGACCTCGGGGGTCACGTTCGGGTTGCCGTCGCGGTCGCCGCCGATCCAGGTGCCGAAGGTCAGCGGGCGGGTCTCGGGCGGCAGCGGCACACCGACCCGCTCCAGCTCGGCCGACAGGTCCTCCAGGACGTCGCCGACGGCTCCGGCGTGCAGCTCGTCGAGGTAGTAGATCGCGTTGCGTGCCTCGTCGGCGGGCTCCGGACGCACCACGCGCAGCTCGTCGGTCTGCCACAGCAGGTCGATGTTCTCGGCCAGCCGCAGGTCGGCGCGGCGGCGGTCGCCGTTCCCGTCCCCCTGGTGCGCGTCGAGCAGCTCGGCGATGCGCCGCAGCTTGTTCAGCACGCTGCGGCGGGCCGCCTCCGTGGGGTGCGCGGTGAAGACCGGCCGCACGTTGAGGTGCTTGACGGTCTCGCGGACGTGGTCGGCGTCGGCGTCCTTCATCAGGTCCGCCGTCTGGCTGAGCAGACCGCCCTCGGAGGCGCGGCGGGCGCGCAGCTCGCGGCCGCGGTGCACCTGCTCGGTGACGTTCGCGAGGTTGAAGTACGTGGAGAAGGCACGCACCAGCTTCGCGGCGGTCTGCAGGTCCGTCTTCCCCAGAAGGGCCGCGGCGGCCTCCCCGTCGGATCGGGTCAGGGCCCGTACCTTCTCGACGAGGTCGAGTAGCTCCTGGCCCTCCTGGCGGACGAGCGTCCCGCCGAGGAGTTCGCCCAGCCGGCGGATGTCGGCGCGCAGGGCTGGGCTGTCCGTTGCGTTGTCGGCGCTGCTCACAGGTGCGGCTCCTAGTGCAGGGAGAGGGGCGACGGCTGATCTCCTCGCCGGAGAACGGCGAGGTGGGGCGGACCGCGCTGTCCGACCCGACCAGGATAGGTCGCGCCACCGCCGGCCACGGCCCCCGCCCATCTGGCGGACACCCCTAAGCGCCGGTGGCGGGCCCCCTGACCGGACTCCGGCGGGCCGGGGACACCGCGCCCCCTACCCGCGCGGGACACGGCCTAGGCTGGGCCGTATGAGTACGACGGGGGCGCACGTACCGGATGACAGGGGTGGGGGCCGAGCGAGGCCCGGCCCGTGGTGGTGGCCGAGGCGGCGCAGCCTCGTGCTCGACGCGACGCTGGCCGCGGTGTCGGCGCTCGAGTGTTTCATCGAAGGGGCGTCCTTCGCGGAGAAGACCGGGATCGAGCCCGGTGTCGGCGCGATCTTCGGGCTGCTCGTCGGGGCGTCGCTGCTGCTGCGCCGCCGCTGGCCGATCGCGGTCGTGCTGCTGGCCATCGCGGTGACGCCCGCACAGCTCGGGTTCCTGCTCAGCATCGTCGGCCTCTACACGCTGGCCGCCTCCGAGGTGCCGCGCCGCATCACCGCCACCCTGGCCGTGATGACGGGGGCCGGCACGATGATCGTCGCGTTCCTCCAGATGCGGGAGAGCCTTCGGCAGGACAGCGAAACCCCGATGGTCGTCATCGTGATCACGTCGGTCCTGATGGCGCTGGGGCTGACGGCGCCGCCGGTGCTGCTCGGCCTGTACGTCCGGGCCCGCCGCCGCCTGGTGGAGAGCCTGCGGGAGCGTGCCGACGGTCTGGAGCGGGAGCTGACGCTGCTCGCGGAGAAGGCGACGGAGCGGGCGGAACGGGCGCGTTCCGACGAGCGGACCCGGATCGCCCGCGAGATGCACGACGTGGTCGCGCACCGGGTCAGCCTGATGGTGGTGCACGCGGCGGCGCTCAAGGCCGTCGCCCTGAAGGACCCGGAGAAGGCGTCCGCGAGTGCGGAGCTGCTGGGGGACATGGGGCGGCAGGCGCTCAACGAGCTGCGCCAGATGCTGGGTGTCCTGCGGACGGAGCAGGTGGTGAACACGGTGGGCACCGGGAACACGCTGGCCTTCACCGAGCTGGGGGCGGCACGCGCCGCCGGGCGGTCCTCCGGCGCGGGGGACGGCGGCGGCCCCGCGGGTCGATGACTCCCCGGCGGACGGCCCGCAGGCCGACGGCGCGTGCCTCGCCCGGCTTGAGGCGCTTGTCGAGGAGTCCCGGGCGGCGGGGATGCGGGTCGAGCTGACCGTCGAGGGCGAGGCCCGGTCCTGCGAGGACCTGGTCGAGCGGACCGCGTACCGCGTCGTCCAGGAGGCCCTCACCAACGTCCACAAGCACGCCCCCGGGGCCGTCACGGACGTCCGGCTCGCCTACCGGGAGGCCGAGGTCGCCGTCCGCGTCCAGAACGGCCCGTCCGACGGCTCGCCCGCCGCGGCCCTGCCCAGCGGCGGCCACGGCCTCGTCGGCATGAAGGAGCGGGTCACCGCGCTCGGCGGCGGCTTCGTGGCGGGCCACACCGAGGCGGGCGGCTTCCGCGTCTCCGCCATGATCCCGTCCCTGCCCCTCACGATCCCGGCCGTGCCGCCGGCCGCCGGCTGAGGCTTCGACGGCGGCCGGGCACGGTCAGGCCGTGGTGAGGCGGTCCGGGCGGCCTCCCGCGACCAGGGTGGTCAGGGCGCCGTCGATGTCGGCGCCGAGGTACCAGTCGCCGGTGTGGTCGATGGCGTAGACGTGGCCGTTCGCGTCGATCGCGAGCAGCGAGCCCGAGCCCATCTCCTCGCCGAGCGGCGAGACCTCGGTCTCCAGCGCCCGGCCGAGGTCGGCGAGGGTCCTGGCCAGGTGGAGCCCGCGCAGCGGGTTGACCAGAACCGGGGTCGGGGCGATCTGCCGGCCGGGGCCCGTGGTCGCGGGGATCGCGAGGTTGCCGAACTCCGCCCACGCCTCCACCGCCGCGGGTGAGACGGCGTGCCGGTGCCCGGCGGGGGAGGTGTGCGCGCGCAGCGCGTCCGCCCACACCTCGGCCTGCTTGATGTCCCAGCGGCCGGGCTGCCAGCCGGCGGACCGCAGCGCGGCATCCACGGCGGCCGGGAAACGGGTGCTCGGAGAACTCGGCATGCCGGCGGCGTGGTTCACGCCGTTGACGCTGTTCGGGTCCCGCGGGGCGTTCGGGTCGCTCACGCCGCCTCCGCCGACGGATCGACCGGCCGCACGCCGAAGTGCGCCAGCAGCGGTCCGCAGGAGCGGCAGGGCGGCGCGTAGGAGCCGTGCTCCGGATCGCCGTCCTCGCGTATGCGGCGGGCGGTGAGCCGCGCGCCACGCAACGCCTTGCGGGCCTCACTCTGCGTGAGCGGCTTACGGGCCGCGCGCTTGCTGCGGGAGGCGTCCGCGGCGGAGAGGAACCGGGAGAGCAGCACGGGCTCCGGACAGCGTCCGGTGAAGCGCTCGCGCTGGGCGACCGGCAGCGTGTCGAGGAAGTCCTGAATGATCGGATGCAGCGCCGGAGCCTGCTCGGCCTTGCTTCCGGTGCAGGTCAGCACCTCGTCACGGATGGACAGCGCGGCGGCGACGGCCGGCAGGATGCCGTCCCGCCGGTGCCGCAGAACGGGTGGCCCCGCCGTGTCCGCGCCCTTGGCGCTCCAGGTGAGCCGCGGGTCCGCGGCGTCCGTCGTGTGCATGGTTGGTGCGTCCTCCTGTCCGCCCGCCGGGGCGGGCGATCCCCCGTTTACGAGACTCAGAGTGCCAAAGGTGCCAGGAGGTGGGGAAGTCGGGTGTGGTGTGCGCACCATCTTGTGTGTCCCATGTCACCGTGGGGTGACGGATCGTCTGCGGAGTGGAAACGGCATGGACGGGGCAGCAGATGGGCCGGAAGGATGGCGCGCAGCTCGCACACGCGGGCGGAACGTTCCGTCCACGAGGGGGAGTTGCCCGTATGCGCGCTCGGTCCCGCACCACCACTCGCACCAACGTCCGTATCCGCCGGGCCGTCACGGCGGCCGCCGTCCTGCCGGTGCTCGCGCTGGCCGGGGCCTGCTCCGGTGCCGACGGCGGGAGCGACGGCGGAAAGGGCAAGGACGGCGCGACGACGCCCGCCGCGTCCCCGACGGGGGCCGCCAAGGCCCCGCTGACCGCGGCGCAGTTGAGAACGGCGCTGGTCAAGGACGCGGAACTGCCCGGCTACAAGATCGAGGCGTCGAAGAGCGAGGCGATGAGCGCCGCGGACGCGATGACGACCGACAAGCCCGAGTGCCAGCCGCTCGCCGATCCGCCCAGCACCAAGCCGAAGTACGCGCGCAAGGCGTTCGTCGGCGCCTCGGTCGCGCAGGCCGACCCCCGCAACCTGGCGTCGACCCTCCAGTTGACGCAGATGCTGCTCGCCAGCCATGCCCCGGGCGACGCCGCCAAGATGGTGGCCGACATCCGGCAGGCCCTGGAGAAGTGCACCGCGTTCACGGCCACCGACGGAGCCGGCAAGAAGACCTCGTTCGCGATCAAGAAGGGCCCCGCGGTCACCCTGGGGGACGAGGCGGTGACCTACGTGATGACGGACACCGGCGACAAGGAGGGCGGCACGGCGCTGGTCACCGTCGTGCGCACCGGCGAGGCCAGCGCCACGTACCTGTCGGTGAAGGGGACGGGACAGGCGGGTGACCCGCCCCTCACCGTCGTCCACAAGCAGGACGCGAAGCTGAGGGCGGCAGAGGCGGCCGGCTGACCCGGACGGGGCGGCGGGCGCGCTTGCCACACCCCCTAGGCTGTGCTCATCAGCCGGACGCAGCAGGGGGCAACCGCCATGACGACAGGTCGGCCAGGGCTGGGGGCACCTCCCAGCACCCGGACCGGGGGACGGACCGTGCCACCGAACGCGGCCTACGCCGGTCAGGTCGTGCACTTTCCCGACCCGGTGCGGGCCGCCCGGCACCCCCAGGGTGTCTGGGTCGACGAGGACGGTTACCCGGACTTCTCGGCGTTCGCGAGGGCGGCGGCGGAGATCGCCGAGCCGCCCGAGGGCTTCGGCGTCGACGAGCTCCGGCTGACCGACTACGTGTCGGCCAACGCCGCGATGCACGCGGTCGGACACGAGCTGTGGGGCAGCCTGCCGCCCGTCGCCACCCCGCACGGCTGGACCTGGCACCACGTGGCGGGCACCCGGCGGCTGGAGCTGATCCCCGTCGAGGTCAAGGCGTTGCTGCGGCACCACGGCGGCCTCGCCGCCTCGACCGCGGACCACGCCAAGCGCGGCACGCGCCCGCTCCAGGAGACCCGGCCCGTGCACTTCGGGCTGCCCAAGGCGACGCCCCACCACAGCGGGGTGGCCGTCACCGAGCAGCAGGTCCTGGACGTCGAGGAGGAGTTGGGCTACCGGCTCCCCGGTGCCTACCGCACGTTCCTCAAGGCGGCCGGTGGCTGCGCCCCCGCGGGGGTCGCGCTCGACCCCGTCCTGGGGCTGCTGCTGGACCAGCCGTTCTTCACGGTGCGTGACGAGGCCGCGGTCAACGACCTCGTGTACGTCAACAAGTGCCTGCGCGACCACTTCACCAAGGACTACCTGGCCATCGGGTACGTCCAGGGCGGTGTGCTCGCGGTGAAGGTCAAGGGCGAGGGCACCGGCTCGGTCTGGTTCTGCGCCTACGACGACGCGCGGGACGGCGACCACTGGTCGTCCCCGCAGGAGCGCGTCGCGGAGCTGCTGCTGCCGTGCGGTGACTCGCTCGACGCGTTCCTGCTGCGGCTGGCCGGCAGTCCGCCGGAGCTGGAGACAGTGGCGAACCTGATGGTGGACGGCGGCTTCGCCGGCGCCGTCCCGGTGGAAGGGTGAAGCAGGGAATGGTCACTTTCGCGCAGGCGCAGGAGCGCGCCGAGCGGTGGATCAACGGTGACGTCCCGGCGTACCAGGCCCGCGAGGTGCGGGTGCGGGAGTTCGACCTGGGCTTCGTCGCCTGGTCCGAGCCCCGCGAGGACGGTCCGTCGAGCGACGACGGACAGGTGCGGCTGGTCATCGCGCGGGACAGCGGAGAGGCCACCTTGTGGCCGGGTCTGCCGGTCGGCGAGGTCATCCGCCGCTACGAGGAGGAGTACGGCGCGGTGCCGAACGACACCCCGCCGCCCCCGCCCCAGCGGCTCGACCTGGAGGCGACGTCCTTCCTGATCAGCCCGCCGCAGTGGCTGCAGGACGCGGCGGACAAGATGGGCATCCCGGACCGCCGCCCCGGCGCGGCCCCGGCCGGCTCGGACACGCCGGCCCCCGCGCCGATACCGGTGCCCTCCCAGGCGTCGGCCGAGGTCTCCTCCGAGGCCTGGTCGGGTCGTACCACCAGCGCGCCGGACGACTCCGTGTCCGTCCCCATCCCCGCCACGGTCTTCGCCCCGCCGATTTCCGACTCCGACGAGGCGTACACCCCGCCGCCGTCGGCCGGTGCCGAGGCCAAGACCGAACTGATGCCGCAGGGCAGCTCGCTGCCCGCGACGATGATCGCCCCGCCGGACGGCGCCGGCTTCCCGATCGGGCCCCCCGCTTCGGGTCCCGGCGGTCCCGGCCGGCCCCCGGGCCCCGGTTACGGCGGCCCCGGCCTGCCGCCGCCGTCAGGTCCCGGCGTGGCCCTGCCGCCGCCGTCAGGACCGGGGGTGGCGCTGCCGCCGCCCGCGGGTCTCGCGACTCCGGGCGCCCCTGGTGGTCCCGGCGCTCCCGGCCGCGGCGCCGCGGACATCGCCGACGCCGAGACCGCGAAGGCGACGCGCGGCAGCGTGCCGTCCGCGGGCCCCGTACGGCGCAGCCCGGACGCCCCGCCTCCGCCCCACGCCCCCAGCGGGCCGGGTGCTCCCGGTGCTCCGGACGGCGGGGGATACCTCCCGACGCAGCTCGTGCCCGCGCGCAACCCCAACGACCCGGGCCCGGCCACTCCCGCGGCGCCCGGCGCCCCGGGCGCTCCCGGCAACCCGCCGTCGTCCGGCGGCGTGAACTACGCGGCGACGATGCTGGCGGGACCTGGCGTCGGTGGTCCTGGTGGCCCCGGTGGTCCTGGTGGTCCTGGTGGTCCGCCGCCGCCTCCCGGGCCGATCGGTGGCCCGGGTCCTGGTGGTCCGCCGCCCCCGCCCGGAGGGGTGGGCGGCGGTCGCGGCGCGCCTCCCGCGCCTCCGGCCGCCGGTTCCCCGGGCGGCGTGAACTACGCGGCGACGATGCTGGCCGGCCCCGGTGTCGGCGGTCCTGGTGGCCCTGGTGGTCCGCCGCCGCCTCCCGGGCCGATCGGCGGTTCGGGTCCTGGTGGTCCGCCGCCCCCGCCCGGATCGATCGGCGGCGGTCGGGGCACGCCGCCGCCCCCGCCGGGACCCGGCGGGCCCGGCGGCGGTGCCCACTACGCCGCGACGATGCTGGCCGGCCCGAACCCCGGTGGCCCCGGTGGTCCCGGCCTGCCGCCGCCCCCGCCCGGAGGCATGGCGCCGCCGCCCGGCGGCTACGGATACCCGCAGCCGCCGGCCGGCGTGCCGACGGTCGGCCCCGGCTACATGGCCGTGCTGAGCTACCGCGCGCACGACGGTTCGCAGCAGCAGCTCATCCGCCGCTCGGCGCCGGGCACCCCGCACCCGGAGTGGCAGATCCTGCACGAGCTGCGGGCGCTCAACGTGCCGCCGCAGCAGGTGCTGGAGCTGCACACGGAGCTGGAGGCGTGCGATCTGCCGGGCGGCTACTGCGCCCGGATGATCCGCGAGACCTGGCCGCAGGTGCGGATCAGCCACACGGCCCCGTACGGCCGGGAGCACGCCTCGCGCCAGCAGGGCGTCCAGCACCTGCTGACGCACCAGGGCGAGCTGCACCAGGTCGCGGCGGCGCCGGCGCGCCCGCAGCCGCAGCGGGTGCCGATGCCGGACCCGAACCAGGTCCAGCGGGTACCGCCGATCCCGCTCGAGGGGATCGGGCACGAGCTGGCGCAGGCGTTCGGGCCGCAGGGCCTGTTCCGGTTCGACCAGCGCGCGGTCTCCCGCCAGGGTGTGCCGGACATCGTCGCCCAGACCCTGATGTGGGCCGGGCTGCCGGTCGACTTCGGCCCCTTCTTCTGGGCGCAGGCCCAGCCGGGCCGCCCGGTGCCCACCCTCGCCGAGCTGGCGCAGGAGCGCGGGGTGCAGCCGGCTTCGGACGCGGGCTCGTACCTGGTCATGGGCAACGACTTCGGGCGCCAGCTGTGCGTGCAGTACGGGACCGCGCACATCGTCGCCGTGCCGCTCGAGGGCGGTCCCGGCGGGCAGCCGGTGCCGCCGCAGTTCGTCAACTCCAGCCTGCCGGAGTTCGCCCGCTGCCTCGCCCTGCTCGGGCGGATGTGGCGGCTGCGGATCGGCCTCACCCCCGACCAGGCCGGCCGTTGGACGGTCGACTTCCAGGCGCAGCTGGCGGCGCAGGACCCGGCCGCCATCGCCTCGCCCGACAACTGGTGGGCCGTGCTGATCGAGCAGATGTGGGACGGCCTCCTCTGACGTTCCCCGCAGTGTCCTGATTCCCGGGCGGCCCGGGTCCGGTTCTTCCGGACCCGGGCCGCCGCGCTATGTACCGGCGATGGGTTGGGTAGGGGTATGTCGGAGTGTCGCGGCATACACAATTCGGACATAACGATGAAAATGAAGTGCAGGGCACGGTTCGGAAGGACGGCGAGGGGCAGCGCATGAGCAGCACGGCAACACCTCACGGCTTCGACACCGTCCGCGGGCGCGGTTACCGGGTGGAACAGGTCGAACGCTTCCTCGAGGAACTCTCCGAGGACCGCGACGCGGCCTGGGAGCGGGCCGCCCGGCTCACCGTCCTCGCGAACGAGATGGACACCGAGGTCCGGGCGCTGCGGGAACACGTCGAGGCGCTGGGCCCGGCGAGTTACGAGACGCTCGGCGAGGGCGCGCGGGAGCTGCTGCGCCTCGTCCAGGAAGAGGCCGCGGCGGTTAGGGAGCGCGCCGAGAACGAGATCCAGTACGCCCGCGACGCCGCGGAGACCGCCCGGCGAGCCTTGCAGGACGAGGCCAGGGCGGCCGCCGCCGAGCGGCGCGCCGTGGCGGAGGACCAGGCCAACCGGGTGCTCGACGAGGCACGCGGCCGCGCCGGCGAGGCCCTCGCGGAGGCGCAGGCCGCGGCCGGCCTGGTGCGCGGGGAAGCCGAGCAGGCGCTGGAGGGGGCGCGGCAGGACACCGCGCGCACCCTCGCCGAGGCCGACAAGGGCCGGCGCGAGCGGATGGACGCCTTCGAGCACGAGATGGCCGAGCGCGAGGCCGGCGTCGACAGCCGGATCGGCGAGCTCACCGGCTACGCGGAACGCCGCCTGGAGGAGGCACGGACGGCGCGCGCGGAGGCCGAGGAGTTCGCGCGGCACGAGCAGGAGGACGCCGAGGCCCGGGCGGCCGCCCTGCTCGCGGACGCCAGGATGCGGGACGAGCGCATCCGGCGCGAGAGCGAGCGGGAACTGCGCGAGCACGAGGAGCGCCGCGAGGAGATCCGCGCCCACCTCGCGCACGTCCGCAGCAGCCTCGCGGCCCTCACCGGCCGCCCGCTGCCCGACGACGACCCCTCCGTCCCGGAACCGGGCCAGGCCCCGGAGTAGCGGACGGGCCCGCTCCGCGGCGGTGCGTGTACACCGCACCATTGCTTGCCCAACCGGCGCAGCGGCGCCCGCAGGCGGTGGCGTTTCCGCAGGTAGGACAGGGTTCTCGCCCCTCGCGTGACGATTCGGCGCGGCATCGACCCCGAGGCCGCGAGGGGTTTGATGTCAGCGACCCTTAGGGGAAAGTACGCACTTCCGCCTACTCGATGTTCGTACTGGCGGAGGACGTTCGGGAGCCGGGCGCTCCATAGGGTCGTCAGTGGGACGTGGTGGGGCTAACCCCACCGGCAAGACGGAGACCTGCCCCATCGCCACGACCCCAGGCCGACCAGCATTCTGATAACGCGGGACAGGGGCCACAAGGTTCCGGGGCGTCCCGGTGAATCCACGAGATTTCAGGAGATAGCAGTGACAACGGCTGTAACGATTCCCAAGTCCGGGGGCAGCGGAGAGCGTTCGGCTGTTGCCGCCCGTGCACGGCAGGTCACCAAGTCCTACGGGACCACCGAGGAGACTCGGGTGGTCGCGCTGGACGCCGTGGACGTCGACATCGCCCGCAGCGGTTTCACTGCGATCATGGGCCCGTCCGGTTCGGGCAAGTCCACCCTGATGCACTGCCTGGCCGGTCTCGACACCGTCACCAGCGGACAGATCTGGGTCGGTGACACCGAGATCACCAAGCTGAAGGACAAGAAGCTCACCCAGCTCCGCCGGGACCAGATCGGCTTCATATTCCAGGCGTTCAACCTGCTCCCGACGCTCAACGCGGTCGAGAACATCACGCTGCCGATGGACATCGCGGGCCGCAAGCCCGACCGCGAGTGGCTGAACCGCGTCATCGAGACCGTCGGCCTGGCCGGCCGCCTCAAGCACCGACCGAACCAGCTCTCGGGTGGCCAGCAGCAGCGTGTCGCGGTCGCCCGCGCCCTCGCCGCCCGCCCCGAGATCATCTTCGGTGACGAACCGACCGGAAACCTGGACTCGCGCGCCGGCGCCGAGGTGCTGGGCTTCCTGCGCCGCTCGGTCGACGAGCTCGGCCAGACGATCGTCATCGTGACCCACGACCCGGTCGCCGCCTCGTACGCGGACCGCGTCATCTACCTGGCCGACGGCCGCATCGTCGACGACATGGCGAACCCGACGGCCGACTCCGTTCTCGAGCGCATGAAGTCCTTCGACGCCCGTGGGAGGGTGTCGTGACCGTCTTCAAGACATCGATGCGCAACTTCGTCGCGCACAAGGGCCGCATGGTGCTCAGCGCCGTCGCCGTGCTCCTGTCGGTGGCGTTCGTCTGCGGCACGCTCGTCTTCACCGACACGATGACCGCGACCTTCGACAAGCTCTTCGCCTCCACTGCGTCGGACGTGTCGGTCAGCGCGAAGAAGGTCGACGACGCGCAGGAGACGGGCAAGCCGGAGACCGTGCCGGCCTCGATGCTGGCGAAGCTGCAGCGGACGCCCGGGGTGCAGCAGGTCGAGGCCCAGGTGGTCAGCGACAAGATCACCGTCGTCAACAGCAAGAACGAGAGCGTCGGCTCCAAGACCGGTGCGCCCACCATCGCCATCAACTGGGACGAGCGCGACAGCAAGAAGTCGGTGGAGCTCACCTCCGGCCACCTGCCGCGCGGCCCCAGCGAAGCGTTGCTCGATGCCGACACCGCCGACAAGAAGAGCCTGAAGATCGGCGACTCGCTCCGGATCATCGCCACCCCGGGCGACTTCAGCACCCGGATCGTCGGCATCGTGACCTTCAAGACCACCAACCCCGGTGCGGCGATCGTCTATCTCGACACCCCGACCGCGCAGACCAAGCTGCTCGGCGCCACGGACGCGTACACCGAATTCGGCCTGACGGCCAAGAGCGGCGTCAGCGACGACCAGCTCAAGAAGGACGTCACCGCCGCCGTCGGCACCGGCTACAAGATCCAGACGGCCGCCGAGTCCAACGCCGAGGCCAAGGACGACATCGGTTCGTTCCTGAACCCGATGAAGTACATCATGCTCGGTTTCGCCTTCGTCTCGGTGATCGTCGGCGTCTTCCTCATCATCAACACCTTCTCGATGCTGGTCGCCCAGCGGACCCGCGAGATCGGCCTGATGCGGGCCATCGGCTCCAGCCGCAAGCAGATCAACCAGTCGGTGCTCTTCGAGGCACTGCTGCTCGGTGTGCTCGGCTCGGTCCTCGGCATCGGAGGCGGCATCGGACTCGCCGTCCTGCTGATGAAGCTCATGGGCAAGCTCGGCATGCACCTCGACACCTCCGAGCTGACCATCAAGGTCGCGACCCCGATCATCGGCCTGTCGATCGGCGTCATCGTCACCGTGCTGGCCGCCCTGCTGCCCGCCTGGCGGGCCGGCAAGATCTCGCCGATGGCCGCCATGCGGGACGCCGGGACGCCGGCGGACGGCAAGGCCGGCAAGGTCCGCGCCACCATCGGTGCGCTGATGGTCCTGGCCGGCGCCGCGGCCCTGGTCGCGGCGGGCAAGGCGGACAAGGCGTCCCAGGGCTCCTCGTTCCTCGGCTTCGGCGTTCTCCTGACGCTGATCGGGTTCGTGATCGTCGGTCCGCTGCTTGCGAGTGTGCTCGTCCGCGCCCTCAGCACCGTCTCGCTGCGGTTCTTCGGTCCGGTCGGCCGCCTCGCGGAGCGCAACGCGCTGCGCAACCCGCGCCGTACCGGCGCCACGGCCTCGGCGCTGATGATCGGCCTCGCGCTGGTCGCCGGGCTGTCGGTGGTCGGCACGTCCATGGTGGCCTCGGCCACCGACCAGCTCGACAAGTCGGTCGGCGCGGACTTCATCCTGCAGACCGACAACCAGCAGCCGCTCAGCCCCGCACTGACCAAGGCCATCCACTCGGCCGGTCACCTGGAGCACGTGACCGACTACACGGGCACCAACGCCAAGCTGACGACCCCGGACGGCAAGGTGTCCGCCAAGCAGCTGACGGCCGCCAGTCCCACGTACGCGCAGGACCTGCGCGTCGAGGCCGTCCAGGGCAAGCTGTCCGACGCCTACGGCGACAACTCGATGTCGGTCAACGAAGGCTTCGCCAAGGACCACGGCATCACGTTGGGCAGCGAGCTGACTGTCGCCTTCGTCGGCGGCGAGACCGGGAAGCTGAAGGTCGCCGCGATCACGTCGGACGACACCACGTTCGACAAGGGCGCGATGTACACGAACATCGCCACGGCGAAGCGGTTCCTGCCGGCCGGCAAGTTCCCGCCCAACCAGATCATGTTCGCCAAGGCCGTCAACGGCCAGGCGAAGGAGGCCGCGGCCTCCCTGAAGGAAGCCGTCAAGGGCTACCCGCAGCTGACCGTCCGCGACCAGTCGGACTACAAGGAGCTCATCAAGGGCCAGGTCAACCAGCTGCTCTACATGATCTACGGCCTGCTCGGCCTCGCGATCGTCGTCGCCATCCTCGGCGTCGTGAACACGCTGGCCCTGTCGGTGGTCGAGCGGACCCGTGAGATCGGCCTGATGCGGGCGATCGGGATGTCGCGGCGCCAGCTGCGGCGGATGGTCCGCCTGGAGTCCGTGGTCATCGCCCTCTTCGGCGCCCTGGTCGGTCTCGGCCTGGGCATGGGCTGGGGCATCTCAGCCCAGCGACTGATGGCCACGGTGGGCTTCGGAGTCCTGGAGATCCCGTGGGGGACGATCATCGTCGTCTTCATCGGATCGGCCTTCGTCGGCCTCGTGGCCGCGCTGGTCCCCGCCTTCCGGGCGGGCCGGATGAACGTGCTCAAGGCCATCGCCACCGACTAGCACTAGCTAGGCAGTCTCCCCACTGCCTCTGAGGCGGCCCCGGAACGCAACCCCCCGCGTTCCGGGGCCGCCGTTTGTCACACCTCGATGCACGGGCGGCGGTTGTCAGTGGGTCGTCGTACGCTGGACGCACCCCGGCCCGTTTTGACGTGTCGGGTCGTTCGCGTTGTCCAGCCCTGGGACGGAAACCCCTTCATGAGTCTGAACGGTCTGCTCGACGTCGTCGTGAACGATCCGGCTCTTGCCGAAGCGGTCAAGGCCGGCACCGACGGCAATCGCCCGTACGTCGACCTGGTGGGACCGCCCGCCGCCCGGCCGGTCGTGCTGGCGGCGCTCGCCGCCCGCACCGGCCGCGTGGTCCTGGCGGTGACGGCCACCGGCCGCGAGAGCGAGGACCTGGTGGCGGCGCTGCGCTCGCTGCTGCCGCCGGACTCCGTCGTGGAGTACCCGGCCTGGGAGACGCTGCCGCACGAGCGGCTGTCGCCGCGCTCCGACACCGTCGGCCGGCGGCTCGCCGTGCTGCGCAGGCTCGCGCACCCGCGGGCGGACGACCCGACGGCCGGGCCCGTGAAGGTCGTCGTCGCACCGATCCGGTCGGTGCTGCAGCCGCAGGTCAAGGGGTTGGGCGAGCTGGAGCCCGTGGCGCTGCGCAGCGGGCAGAGCGCGGATCTGGGCGAGGTCGTGGACGGGCTGGCGGCCGCCGCGTACGCGCGGGTGGAGCTGGTGGAGAAGCGCGGCGAGTTCGCGGTGCGCGGCGGGATCCTGGACGTCTTCCCGCCGACCGAGGAGCACCCGCTGCGGGTGGAGTTCTGGGGCGACGACGTCGAGGAGATCCGGTACTTCAAGGTCGCCGACCAGCGGTCCCTGGAGATCGCCGAACACGGGCTGTGGGCCCCGCCGTGCCGGGAGCTGCTGCTCACCGACGAGGTGCGGGCGCGCGCGGCCGAGCTGGCGGTCCAGCACCCCGAGCTGAACGAACTGCTCGACAAGATCGCCGAGGGCATCGCCGTCGAGGGCATGGAATCGCTGGCCCCGGTCCTGGTGGACGACATGGAGCTGCTGCTGGACGTGCTGCCGGCCGGGAGCATGACGGTCGTCTGCGACCCGGAGCGGGTCAGGACGCGCGCCGCCGACCTGGTCGCCACGTCGCAGGAGTTCCTGGAGGCGTCCTGGGCGGCCTCCGCCGGCGGCGGGGTGGCGCCGGTCGACCTGGGCGCGGCCTCGCTGTGGTCGATCGCCGACGTGCGGGACCACGCCCGCGAGCTGGGGACGCCGTGGTGGTCGATCAGCCAGTTCGCGTCGGGAGAGGGCAAACATTCCGCCGCCGACGACGCGGACGCCGACGAGGACACCCTGCAGCTGGGCATGCACGCGCCCGAGCTGTACCGGGGCGACACCGCCCGCGCGCTCGCCGACACCAAGGGCTGGCTGGCCGACGGCTGGCGCGCGGTCTACGTCACCGAGGGCCACGGCCCGGCCGCCCGCATCGTCGAGGTGCTGGGCGGTGAGGGCATCGCCGCTCGCCTGGACATGGACCTGGCCGACCTGGAGCCGTCCGTCGTCCACGTGTCGACCGGCTGCATCGAGCACGGCTTCATCGACGCGCGGCTCAAGCTGGCCGTGCTGACGGAGTCCGACCTCACCGGGCAGAAGTCCTCCACCAAGGACATGGGGCGGATGCCGTCGCGGCGCCGCAAGACCATCGACCCGCTGACCCTGCAGCCCGGCGACTACATCGTGCACGAGCAGCACGGCGTGGGCCGCTACGTCGAGATGGTGCAGCGCACCGTCCAGGGCGCCACGCGGGAGTACCTGCTGGTCGAGTACGCGCCTGCGAAGCGGGGTCAGCCCGGCGACCGGCTCTTCGTGCCGACCGACCAGCTGGAGCAGATCACCAAGTACGTCGGCGGCGAGGCCCCGACGCTGCACCGGCTCGGCGGCGCCGACTGGACGAAGACCAAGGCGCGCGCGAAGAAGGCGGTCAAGGAGATCGCCGCCGACCTGATCAAGCTCTACTCGGCGCGGATGGCGGCCCCCGGCTACACGTTCGGGCCCGACACCCCCTGGCAGCGCGAGCTGGAGGACGCCTTCCCGTACGTGGAGACGCCCGACCAGCTGACCACCATCGCCGAGGTCAAGGAGGACATGGAGAAGTCGGTCCCGATGGACCGGCTGATCTGCGGCGACGTCGGCTACGGCAAGACCGAGATCGCGGTCCGCGCGGCCTTCAAGGCCGTCCAGGACAGCAAGCAGGTCGCGGTGCTGGTCCCGACGACGCTGCTGGTGCAGCAGCACTTCACGACGTTCTCCGAGCGGTACGCGCAGTTCCCCGTCGTGGTGAAGGCGCTGTCGCGCTTCCAGTCCGACAGCGAGGCCAAGGCCGTGCTGGAGGGGCTGCGCGACGGCTCGGTCGACGTTGTCATCGGCACCCACCGGCTCTTCTCGTCCGAGACGAAGTTCAAGGACCTGGGCCTGGTCATCGTCGACGAGGAGCAGCGCTTCGGCGTCGAGCACAAGGAGCAGCTGAAGAAGCTGCGGGCCAACGTGGACGTGCTGACGATGTCCGCCACCCCCATCCCCCGCACGCTGGAGATGGCGGTCACCGGCATCCGCGAGATGTCGACGATCACCACCCCGCCGGAGGAGCGGCACCCGGTGCTGACCTTCGTCGGGCCGTACGAGGAGAAGCAGATCGGCGCCGCGGTCCGCCGTGAACTGCTGCGCGAGGGCCAGGTCTTCTACATCCACAACCGGGTCGAGTCGATCGACCGGGCGGCGGCGCGGCTGCGCGAGATCGTGCCGGAGGCGCGGATCGCCACCGCGCACGGGCAGATGGGCGAGAGCGCGCTGGAGCAGGTCGTCGTCGACTTCTGGGAGAAGCGTTTCGACGTGCTGGTCTCCACCACGATCGTCGAGTCCGGCATCGACATCTCCAACGCCAACACGCTCATCGTCGAGCGCGGCGACAACTTCGGCCTCTCGCAGCTGCACCAGTTGCGCGGCCGCGTCGGCCGGTCGCGCGAGCGCGGCTACGCCTACTTCCTGTACCCGCCGGAGAAGCCGCTCACCGAGACCGCGCACGAGCGGCTGGCGACCATCGCGCAGCACACCGAGATGGGCGCGGGCATGTACGTGGCGATGAAGGACCTGGAGATCCGCGGCGCGGGCAACCTGCTCGGCGGCGAACAGTCCGGGCACATCGCGGGCGTCGGTTTCGACCTCTACATCCGGATGGTCGGCGAGGCGGTCGCGGACTACCGCTCGGCCCTGGACGGCGCCGGCGAGCCCGAGGAGACGCTGCTCGACGTCAAGATCGAGCTGCCGGTGGACGCGCACGTCCCGCACGACTACGCGCCCGGGGAGCGGCTGCGCCTGCAGGCGTACCGCGCCATCGCCGCCGCCAACAGCCACGAGGACATCACCGCGGTCCGCGAGGAGCTGACCGACCGGTACGGCAAGCTGCCGGAGCCGGTGGAGAACCTGCTGCTGGTGGCGGGGCTGCGGCTGCTCGCCCGCAAGGTCGGGGTCAGCGACATCACCCTGGTGGGCAGCAACGTCCGTTTCGGTCCCGTCGAGTTGCGCGAGTCGCAGGAGCTGCGGCTGAACCGGCTCTACCCGCGCACGGTCATGAAGGGCACGGCCCGTCAGGTCCTGGTGCCGCGCCCGACCACCGGCAAGATCGGCGGCACGCCCGTCGTCGGCCGGGAACTGCTGCTCTGGACGTCGGAGTTCCTGACCACGATCCTCGACAACTGACCCGCCGCACGGCACGGGCCCCGCGGGGCCCGTGCCGTGCGTCACGTGGCGTTCAGATCGCCGTCATGTGGCCCTCGTGCGCCGGCCGCGCGGGGGTCGTGTACCGCAGGCAGCATCTCCGTGTATCCCACGGAAAGTGAACCCATGCGCCTGTCCGTTGTCGTTCCCTGTTACAACGAGGAATCCGGTGTAGAGCTTTTCGACGCGAAGATCCGGGAGACCCTCGACCTCCTGCCCGTCGAGTACGAGCTCTGCTACGTGGACGACGGCAGCTCGGACGCCACGCTCGAACGCCTGCGGGCCCTGGCGGAGAGGCACCCGGGCAGCACCCGGTACGTCTCGTTCAGCCGGAACTTCGGCAAGGAGGCCGGCATGCTCGCCGGGCTCCGCGAGGCCACCGGCGACGCAGTCGTGCTGATGGACGCCGATCTGCAGCATCCGCCGGAGCTGATCGTGCGGATGCTGGAGCTGTTCAGCCGCGGCCACGACCAGGTGATCGCGCGCCGCACCCGCGAGGGTGACAGGTTCGTCCGCAGCACCGTGAGCCGGCTGTACTACCGGATGGTCAACAAGTGGGTCGACGTCGAACTGACCGACGGCGTCGGCGACTTCCGGCTGCTCTCCCGGCGGGCCGTCGACGCGCTGCTGTCGATGCCGGAGTACAACCGCTTCTCCAAGGGGCTCTTCTCCTGGATCGGTTTCGACACCGTCACCTTCGACTACCGCAACGCCGCCCGCGCCGCCGGGGAGACCAAGTGGCGGTTCGGGGCGCTGCTCAACTACGGGATCGACGGGCTGATCTCGTTCAACAACCGCCCGCTGCGGGCGGGGATCCACCTCGGCCTGGCGCTGGCCGGCCTGGCCGGGCTGTACGCCGCCTGGGTCACCGTCGCCGCGGTGGTCGGCGGGGTGACCGCGCCCGGCTACGTGACGCTGATCGTCGCCATCGTCGGGCTTGGCGGGCTGCAGATGATGATGCTGGGGCTGATGGGCGAGTACATCGGCCGCATCTACTACGAGTCCAAGCGCCGGCCGCACTTCCCTCGTGAAGGAGACCAACGTGCCGCCGTCCGCCTTCAGCGGCCCGGACCACCAGCGGGTCGCGGGTGACGCCGTGCTGGTGGAGCCGACCGCGCCGTCGGCGGCGGAGGGCCGGCGCTGATGTCCGTGCGGCTCTTCCAGGTGGTGCGCTTCGGCCTGGTGGGCGTGGTGAACACCGGCACCTTCTACGGCTGCTACCTGCTCCTGCACGGCTGGATGCCCTACTACCCGGCGTATGTCGTGGCGTTCGTGCTGAGCATGGTCGGCTCGTTCTTCCTCAACACGTACTTCACCTACCGGACCCGGCCGACCTGGCGGAAGTTCCTGTTCTTCCCGCTGACCAACCTGACGAACTTCACCGTCACCTCGGTGGGTATGTACGTCCTGGTGGAGTGGTGCGGCGTGGGGGAGAAGCCCGCCCCGCTGATCGCGGCGGCCGCCGCGATCCCCGTCACGTTCGTCCTCTCGCGGCGGATCCTGCTCAACCGCGAGCATGCGTCCCCCGCCGGGGAGGCCGCCCAGGAGCCCGCCCCCCTCGCCCCGGCTACGCGCGACGCAGGATGACGTAGCCCTCGCCGTTGGCGATCTCCGTGTAGGTCGCCGTCGGGTGGAGCTGGTGGGCGTAGGTCACCGGGTCCGGGACCCAGCCGTCCCCGTTGTCGATCGCGATGTAGTCGGGGACGACGGTCTTGGCCCCGCCCACCCAGTACACGGTGCAGCGGTTGACGAGTCGGCTGATCGGCCCGACGTTGGCCTCGACGCTCGCCCCGTCCGGGATCTGCCGCAACAGCTTCTCGACGGCCCGCACGTGCGCGCCCGGCTGGTACGTGGCGGTGTGCGTGAGGTCCGCCAGCGGGAGCGTGGTGCTCAGCGCCAGGGCCGCGGCGGCCGCGGCGGCCGGCACCTGCGAGGCGTAGGAGCGCAGCCAGCCCCGCGGGCTGTCGCGCGACTCGTTGACCGCGTCGACGAGGGCGAGGAGGACGACGGGCATCAGCACGGCGCTGTAGTGCCAGTCCAGGCCCCAGTAGTGGTCGTCGTGGGAGACGAAGCGCCAGCCGATGGTGGGCAGCGCCGCGATCAGCAGCGGGGAGCGCAACGCCAGCAGGCCACTGGTCGGCAGCAGAATCCACAGCAGGGTGCGCAGCGCGGTGTCCGGCGGGATGTGCCCGGTGACCGGGGCGCCGCTGCCGCCGAGCTTGTTCCAGTAGTCGTAGCCGCCGCTGTTGTTGAACGCGGGGATGAGGACGCCGAAGGCGATGGCGGCGAAGGCGATGCCGAAGCCGATCAGCCAGATCGCGTACGACGCGGCGCGCGGATCGTCGCGCCGGGCGCGCAGCAGCACGACGACGCCGATGGCGGCGACCGTGGCGCCCATGTCCTCCTTGACGAGGATCAGCGGCAGCGCCCACCACATCGCGGTCGTCCACCGCTTGCGCAGTACGGCCTCCAGCGAGAACGCGAGCATCGGCATGGCGAAGGCGATCTCGTGGAAGTCGAACTCGACGGCCCGCTGCACTCCCCAGGACAGCCCGTAGGCGACCCCGACGGCCAGCCCCCGGCCGCGGCCGAGGAAGTGCGCGCCGACCCGGGTGACCGGGACGATGGAGAGCGCGAAGAGGGCGGCCTGCACCACGAGGAGGGTGATGGGCGAGGGGAAGACCCGGTAGAAGGGTGCGACCAGGGCGGTGATGGGGCTGAAGTGGTCGCCGAGGATGTTGGTCCCGGGCCCCTTGAGGTCGGCGACCGGCGCCTGGAGGTGCGCGTAGGACTTGATCGCCTGCTCGAAGATCCCGAGGTCCCAGGACATCGTCGCCATCCGCCGGAACCGGCACACCGACAGGGCGGCGTACGCGACGAAGAGCGCGCCGGCCAGCCAGTACGGGTCGAGCGCGGGGCGCAGGAGGCGGCGCACGCCGGTGCTGGGACCGGCGCTGTTCCCGTGCTGGGCGGGGATGGCCGCAGTAGCCATGTCCATGCTGCGTTCCTTTCGCACGGGAAGACGCGCGGCACCCGCTGCTGGTGCACGCCCGCCACGAAAAGATACGTGAGTCGCGCCGGGACGTGGTTCCGCCGGTGTTCCGCCGGTCTCCTACCGGGCTTCCTCCGGTGTTCCGCCGATGGCCGCAACCACGCGCGTCGCGGTATGCGTCGCTCCCGGTGACGGAGGCCGGACGGGCGGGACGGGGCCGAATTGTTGCGGCATCCCCGGACCGCTGGTCCGCCGCTGCCGATACGCTCGCTCTCCCAGCCGAGACTTTTGTTCAGGAGCAGCCATGAACGGCCCAGGCATCGTGCCGCCCCCGCCGAACGACGGCGCACGGACCGGGTTGCGCGTCGTGTTCGTGCTGCTCGCGGTGATGTCGTGCGGGATGCTCGCCTGGACGCCGCTGCTGCGCATCGCGCTGCTGCGCCGGCGCAACGCCGTGGACTGGGTGCTGTGCGGCGCGAGCTTCATCCTCACCGTCGTGCTGGTGATACTCCTCGGCGGTGGGGGCGACAGCGGTGACAGCGGCAACGACAACAGCCCGCGCGACAACGCGGTGGTCTCCATCCTGGTGATCCAGGCCATCGTGGTGGCGGTGTACTACCTGGTCTCCGACATCCGGCACTTCCGTGCGGTGGACGCGCAGGCGGCGTCCCGTGCGTACGGGCAGCAGGGGCGGCCGCAGTTCCCCTACGGCGCCGCGCTGACGCAGCACCAGACGCAGCTGCCCTCCGCACGTACCGGCTACAACCCGTACCGCGACACCCCCACGCCGGGTCCCGCGCGGACGCCGATCCCCACTCCCGTCCCGACCCCGATCCCGACGCCCATCCCCACCCCGGATCCTGCCGCGACCCCCTCCGTGACCCCCGCGCCGCGCATCGACCAGGTCCGCGCCGAGCTGGACGAGCTGAGTGACTACCTCCGCAAGGAGGAGGGCAGATGAACGGCCGGCTCGTCGCCGGGCGGTATGAGCTGGCCACCGTCCTCGGCCAGGGCGGCATGGGCCAGGTCTGGACGGCGTACGACCGCCGGCTGGACCGCCGGGTCGCGGTGAAGCTGCTGCGCCCCGACAAGGTCGCGGGCGGCGAGAACGTCGCCGAGCTGCGCCAGCGCTTCGACCGTGAGTGCCGGGTCACGGCCCAGGTCGACCACCCCGGCCTGGTCACCGTCCATGACGCGGGGACCGACGGCGACGAGCTGTACCTCGTCATGCAGCACGTCGAGGGCCAGGACCTCGCGGGCCACCTCGCGCAGCACGACCCCTACCCGTGGCCCTGGGCGGTGGCGGTCGCCGCGCAACTGTGCGCGGCGCTCTCCGCCGTCCACGCGGTGCCGATCGTGCACCGGGACCTGAAGCCGAGCAACGTGATGGTCCGTCCTGACGGCACCGTCGTCGTGCTCGACCTCGGCGTCGCGTCCGTCATGGACACCGACACCACCCGCCTCACCCACACCGGCACCCCGATCGGCAGCCCCGCGTACATGGCCCCGGAACAGGCGATGGGCGGCGCCGTCGGGCCGCGCACCGACCTGTACGCGCTCGGCGTCGTGCTGCACGAACTGCTCAGCGGCAACGTGCCGTTCCACGGCTCCACCGCGCTGGGCGTCCTGCACCGCCACCTCTACGAGGCGCCCGTCGCGCTCCGCCGGCTGCGGCCCGAGGTGCCGGAGGCGCTGGAGTCCCTCGTCCTGCGGCTGCTCGGCAAGGACCCCCAGGACCGGCCGGCCGACGCGCAGCGCGTCTACGGCGAACTGGCGTCGCTGCTCCCGGCCACCGGAACCGCGCAGCGCGTGTCGGGACCGATGGACCCCACCCGCCCCTTCCTGCGCCCGCACGCCCCCTGGCCCGACCGGCCCGGCGCCGACTCCGGGTCCGAGGCGGCCCAGGTGCCGGCCATGCCGTCGACGCCTCCGGCGGGGCCGGACATCGCCGCCGCGGTCGACGAGGTCCGACGGCTCCTCGACGCGGGCCGCATCACGCAGGCCGTCGACATACTCGGCGGCGTGCTGCCCGCCGCCGCGGCGAAGCACGGCGAGCACTCACCGATCCTGCGCATGCTGCGCAAGCAGTACGCCGCCACGCTCATGGAGGACGGCCAGTACCGCCGCGCGTTCCCGGAACTGCGCCGTCTGGCGGACGAGTTCGCGAGCCAGAGCGGTCCCGGCGACCGCCAGGTCCTGCAGTTCCGCTACGAGGCGGCGCAGTGCCTCGAACAGCTCGGTGAGGCGGGCGCCGCACTCGGCGAATACCGCACCCTCCTGCCGTACTTCGAGCAGTACGCGGCCACCGATCCGGTGCTCCCGCTGGAGATCCGCCGCCGGATCGGCAACCTCCTGCTCTCCGTCGGAGATCGCGCGACCGCCCGGGAGGTGCTCGGACGGCTCCTCTACGACGCCGACCGCGTGCACGGGCCGCACCACCCGTTCTGCGCCGAGTTGCGCCGCACCCTGGCATGGCTGGGTCAAGTGCGGGCATGAGGCGAGCAGATGGGCGGTCCGACCGGGCCGCCTGCTGGGCCGGGCATACGACGCCATAGGGTGCGAACATGTTCAAACGCGGGGCACGGGCACCACACCTCTTCATCTGCGGGCTGGCGGTCGTCGGACTGCTCGGCGCGGCCGGCTGCAAGGCCGACACCGGGAGCGGGTCCTCCGGCAACGGCAACGGACCCGCCAAGAGCGCTCCCGGGGGCAGCGCGCTGGCCGCGGTCGACTCGCTGACCGTCAAGGGGCGTGCGCCGAAGACCGGTTACACGCGCGAGAAGTTCGGCAAGTCCTGGGTCGACACCGACCACAATGGCTGCGGGACGCGCGACGACATACTGAAGCGCGACCTCACCGCAGAAACGTTCCGCGCGGAGAAGGGCGGCGACTGCGTCGTCACCTCGGGCAAGCTCGACGACCCGTACACCGGGCAGCAGCTCACCTACACCCGGGGCAAGAGCACGATCGACATCGACCACGCGGTCGCGCTCTCGGACGCCTGGCAGAAGGGCGCCGGGCAGTGGGCCACCGACAAGCGGGTGCAGTTCGCCAACGACCCGATGAACCTGATCGCCGCCGACGCGTCCGCCAACCGCTCCAAGGGGGACGGTGACGCCGCGACCTGGCTGCCGCCGAACAAGGGGTACCGCTGCGCCTACGTGGCGCGGCAGGTCGCGGTGAAGAAGAAGTACGGGGTATGGGTCACCGCGGCGGAGAAGGACGCGATGCGCAAGCAGCTGAACACCTGCCCGACGGAGAAGCTGCCGACGAGCTGAGCCGGAACCCCGAGCGAGCCGGGTCTGAACCCCGAACGGCGGCCCCAGTTCGGCGGAGTGCTGGATATCGGGGCGGTCCGCTCCATATCCTCGATCTTCGCAAGGTCGAAGCACCGCCGCTCGATCCCATGCCGGGAGGCACCATGGTCCGCCGACGCACCGCCGTCTCGCTCGCCGCCGCCGCACTCGTGGCGATGACCCCTGTGATCAGCGCGTGCGGCACCCCGCACGCGGGGGCCGCCGCCGTGGTGGAGAACGAGACGATCTCCGTCTCGGACCTCCAGTCGAGGGTCAACGCGGTCCGCACCGCGCAGGAGAAGTCGCCCCAGTCGGCGGCCCTGATCGAGGGAAGCAGTGATCTGACCAGCCAGACCCTCGGCACCATGGTGGTGACACGGCTGCTGGACCGCGTCGCCAAGGATGCGGGGGTCACCGTCACCCGCTCCGACGTCGGCCAGATGCGGACGGCGATGGAGACCCAGGCCGGAGGACCGGACGCGCTGGCGCCGGCGCTGCTGGAGAAGTACAACGTCGCGCCCTCGGACATCGACGCCTTCTGCCGGTTGCAGATCCAGGCGGGCAAGATCATCACCAGCCTCGGCGTCCAACCGGGCAGCGACGGCGGGAACGCGGCACTGAACCAGCTGCTCGCCAAGACCGCCAAGACGATGCGCATCGACGTGAACCCCCGCTACGGCACCTGGGACGCGCAGAACGCCCGTCTCGGCGCCACGCAGGAGCCCTGGCTCGCCCGGGCCGAGGTGGCCCCCGTCCGAGGAGCGTGACGCGGGCGGTCCGCCGGTGCCGGGGACGCCGTCGGTCCCGGGCACGGGGCGGGGTAGGTTCGTGCGGTGGAAGACTCGATGACCCCCGCCGCCGGCCGCCTCGTACTGCTCACCACCAGTCACCGGGTGGCCCCCGGCCTGCTGTCGTGGCCCGCGTGGGAACTGCTGCGCGGGGCCGACCAGGTCATCTGCGCGGACCCCGGGCATCCGCAGCTCCCGTATCTGCGGGAGGCCGGCGTGCGCGTCGTGCATGCCGCACCGACCGGGCGCGAGCTGGTGGACGCCACCGCCGGTGAGCGGACCGTCGTCTATCTTCCGGCCGCCGCCGGCGACCCCGCGGTCACCGACGAACTGGCCCGCCTCGGCGGCTCCGGACGGGTCGCGATGCCGGACCTGGAGCTGCTGCCCGGCTCGTACGACCTGCCGGGCGCCCGGCTCCTCGACCTCGTGCAGGTCATGGACCGGATCCGCGAGGAGTGCCCGTGGACCCGCGAGCGGACCCACACGGACCTGGCCAAGTACGGCATCGAGGAGATGTACGAACTGGTCGAGGCGATCGAGGACGGCGACCGCGAGTCGTTGCGCGAGGAGCTCGGGGACGTCCTGCTGCAGGTCGTCTTCCACTCCCGGATCGCCGAGGAGGACGCGGAAGAGCCGTTCTCGATCGACGACGTCGCCGGCACGATCGTCGACAAGCTCATCCACCGGCATCCGCACGTCTTCGGTGACGAGGTCGCCGAGACGCCCGAGGCCGTCCAGCAGAACTGGGTCCGGCTCAAGGGGATAGAGAAGCAGCGCGCCTCGGTGACGGACGGGATCCCGGTCGGGCAACCGGCGCTCGCGCTGGCCGCACAGCTGAGCGGGCGGGCGCGCAGGGCCGGCCTGCCGGTCCCGGACGCCGCCGGCGTCGCGCTGCCGGCGGACGGGACGGCGCTGGGCGACCTGCTGCTGGCGCTGGCCGCCGCGGCCACTGCCGCCGGGCTCGACGCGGAGTCCGCGCTGCGGGCCGCCGCCCGCCGCTACCGCGACGTCCTGCGCGCGGCCGAGTAGCCAAACCCCTGGCCCGGGGGGCCCGGGGGCCGCTACGGGGCGCAACGTAGCGTTCTGCCATGCAGATCGACGTACCGCACGAGTGGCCCACCGGTGAGGCGCGAGCGCGGGAGATCCAGGACCAATTGCGGGAGCACGCGGACCACCTCGGCCCGGGGCCGGACGAGCCGCGCTTCGTCGCGGGGCTGGACGTCGCGTACGCGGGCGACGGCAATGGCACGGGCGACCGGGTGGCCGCGGCCGTCGTCGTCCTGGACGCGCGGACGCTCGCGCCGGTGGAGCGGGCGACGGCCGTCGGCCAGACCTCGTTCCCCTACGTTCCCGGGCTCTTCGCGTTCCGCGAGCTGCCCACCCTGGTCGAGGCGCTGCGCAAGCTGGACACCGTCCCCGACCTCCTGGTCTGCGACGGCCACGGGCTGGCACACCCCCGCCGGTTCGGCCTCGCCTGCCACCTCGGGGTGATCACCGGCATCCCGACGGCCGGGGTCGCCAAGACGCCGTTCACCGGAAGCCACGACCCGACTGCGCTGGGCCCGGAACGCGGGGCCTTCGCACCGCTCGTCGACGCCGGGGAGACCGTGGGCCGCGCGCTGCGCACCCAGCGGGGCGTCAAACCGGTCTACGTGTCGACAGGGCACCGTATCGACCTCGACACCGCCTGCCGGCACGTCCTCGCGCTGGCGCCGGAGTACCGGCTGCCGCAGACGACCCGGCTCGCCGACCGCCTCTGCCGGGACGCGCTAGCGTCAGGGGGTGCCTGACGAGACTGCCGCCACCCCCGCGCCCACCCCTGCCCCCACCCTCTTCACCTGGGAGTTCGCCGCCGATCCCTACCCGGCGTACGCCTGGCTGCGCGAGCACTCGCCGGTGCACAGGACCACCCTTCCCAGCGGCGTCGACGCCTGGCTGGTGACGCGGTACGCCGACGCGCGGGAGGCGCTGGCGGACGGGCGGCTCAGCAAGAACCGGGGCCACCACAGCGAGGGCGCCAACGCCAAGAACAAGGTGGGCATCCCCGGCGAGCGCGGCGCCGATCTGATGACGCACCTGCTGAACATCGACCCGCCGGACCACACCCGGCTGCGCCGGCTCGTCTCCAAGGCGTTCACCCCGCGCCGGATCGCGGAGTTCGCACCGCGCGTGCAGGAGCTGACCGACGGGCTGATCGACGGTCTCCAGAAGGACGCGACGGGCGCGGTGAAGTCGGAGGCGGACCTCATCCACGAGTTCGCCTTCCCGCTCCCCATCTACGCGATCTGCGACCTGCTGGGCGTCCCGGCCGAGGACCAGGACGACTTCCGGGACTGGGCGGGGATGATGATCCGCCACGGCGGCGGCCCGCGCGGCGGCGTCGCCCGGTCGGTGAAGAAGATGCGGGCCTACCTGCTGGAGCTGATCCACCGCAAGCGCGCGGACCTGGGCGACGACCTGATCTCCGGCCTGATCAGGGCCAGTGACCACGGCGAGCACCTGTCGGAGAACGAGGCGGCCGCGATGGCCTTCATCCTGCTCTTCGCCGGTTTCGAGACCACCGTCAACCTCATCGGCAACGGCGTCCACACGCTGCTGCGCCACCCCGAACAGCGCGCGCTGCTGCAGGAGTCGATCGCCCGCGGCGAGACCGGGCTGCTGGAGACCGCGGTGGAGGAGCTCCTGCGGTACGACGGGCCGGTCGAGTTGGCGACCTGGCGGTTCGCGACGCGGTCGCTGACGATCGGTGGGCAGGTGATCGGGGCGGGCGATCCGGTGTTGGTGGTGCTGGCGGCGGCCGACCGCGACCCCGACCGGTTCGACGGGCCCGACACGCTGGACCTGGCGCGTCGCGACAACCAGCACGTCGGTTACGGGCACGGCATCCACTACTGCCTGGGCGCCCCGTTGGCCCGTCTGGAGGCGCAGTCCGCGCTCGCGACGCTGCTGACCCGGCTCCCGGATCTGCGCCTGGCGGCCGAGCCCGACGACCTGCGGTGGCGCGGCGGCCTCATCATGCGCGGGCTGCGGACCTTGCCGGTGGGCTTCACTCCGGAAGCCCAAGCCGACGCGTCCGGTGGAAGCGGAATGCGCGGGTCGAGGCCCTGAGTCCGGCATTTCCCCGGGTTAAACCCTGATGGAGCGTCAAAAATGTCCGCTACACGGCGTACGGGACGGAATCGACCGTGACCTGAGCGTGATGATCGCTACACCGACTTGTGATGCGATGGTCAACACCGCTACGTTCTGCGGTCATCGCAGGCTTGACGTTGATGACGCAGGACCGCAGTCGAACTTTTTTGGAGATGGTGACCGCATGCTGAAGTCCGGGAACGGCAGACATCGCCGACCGCGCCAGGCCTCGACCGCCGTCGTGGTGGTCGCGGTGACGGGAGCGGGGATCGCTCTCCCGCTGCTCGGTGCGGGCGCCGCGCAGGCGGCCGATGTCAAGGTCTGGGACAAAGTGGCGGCGTGCGAGAGCGGCGGCCTGTGGAGTGCCAACACCGGCAACGGCTTCTACGGCGGTCTGTCGATCACCGAGGACACCTGGGAGCAGTACGGCGGCACGGTCTACGCCGAGCGCCCCGACCTGGCGAGCCGCTCGCAGCAGATAGCCGTGGCCGAGACGCTGCTCGCCGAACTCGGGCCGGACGCCTGGCCCGGTTGCTCGGAGCCGGCGGGCCTCGTCACCGGCGGAGCGCCGCCGAAGGTCGACCCGGGCTCGATCCTGCCTTCGGCCCCCACGACGACTCCGACGACGCCCACCACGACGCCGACGAAGCCGGCCGCTCCCGAGACGCCTACGACGCCTCCGGTGACCACGACGCCCACCACGCCCCCGGTGACGACGACTCCGTCCACGCCCACCGGTACTCCGGCGACGGACGACCCGGCTGCCGACCCGACGACCGACCCGGTGACCGCCCCCACGGACGAGACGACGCCGACCACCACCCCGAAGGCCCCCAGCGTCATCTCGGACCTCGCGGACACCACTCCGGGCCGGAGCCAGGGCAGGCACGCCAAGCCCGAGTCGGCGGACTCCTCCGACGGGACGACCACCGAGCGCGCCTCGCGCGACGCGGACCGGTCCGCGGGCACGGCCGACACCGGGGACCTGAGCGGCGCTCAGAACACCGGCCAGGGCGACGTGGCGAGCGACGGCGACTACGTCGTCCTGCCCGGCGACAACCTGTGCGACATCGCCGCCGACCACGACCTGCACGGTGGATGGAAGGCACTGTATGGGGCGAATGACCGGATTGTTGGGGGCAATCCGGACCTTATCCACCCTGGCCAGCACCTCGACTTGAGCTACTGAGACCGCCCAACTGGCCGCTCGACACGATCCCGGCACCCCCGGATCCTGTGACAAGGGTCTCCGCGGGCGCTGTGACGGCCCGCTCGCACTGCGTCGCTTTTCTCCCTTCCGACCTGCGACTCTGTGCGCCCGCTCAGGCGGATGGGGGACATGTCGCGCACACCCCGGATGTTTGTCCTCGCCGGGATCGTGTGCTTAACGTCGTACTGCTCGCCACAGCGGGCCCCGCCGGTCAGGATCGCCGAGTCCTGCCGCCGACCGACGGGAACAGTCGACGCGAAAGCGCCGTAGGCAGGAGCGGGGGACCCAAGGTCTTCCGCCGGCCCGGCCCCGAACTCGTGGGGGACGGACCGGCTTGGGGTGAAGCAGTGCGGTGCGAGCCGCGCGGCCGGGCAACTCACGCCCGAACCCGACAGCTGACCTCGTAGGCGTCGGTGAGGATGAAACACCATGGCTAAGCACCGCCGCGCGTCCAAGTTCACCCGCATCGCCGCCATCGCCGGTGTCACCACCGCCGCGATCGCCGTTCCGCTGATGGGTGCCTCGGGCGCCTCCGCCGCCTCCGTCGCCACCTGGGACGCTGTCGCCCAGTGCGAGTCCGGCGGCAACTGGTCGATCAACACCGGCAACGGCTACTACGGCGGCCTGCAGTTCTCGCAGTCCAGCTGGGAAGCCGCGGGCGGCACCGCGTACGCCTCCCGCGCCGACCTCGCCACCAAGGACCAGCAGATCGCGGTGGCCGAGAAGCTGCTCGCCCTGCAGGGTCCCGGTGCCTGGGCCTGCGCCGGCGCCGGCAACCTGACCGCCGGTGGCGAGTCCGCCCAGGTCGACACCTCCGGCTCCTCGTCCTCCTCGAAGAGCTCCACCTCGGACTCGTCGCGCGACACCTCGGACACCGCCAGCCGCGGCACCGAGAAGCGCACCCCGGTCAAGAAGAGCAAGCCCGCCGCCAAGCCGGTCGAGACCAAGAAGGCCGCCCCGGTCCAGAAGGGCGACGGCGAGTACAAGGTCGTCACCGGTGACAGCCTCTCCAAGATCGCCCAGGCGCAGCACGTCTCCGGCGGCTGGGAGAAGCTGTTCGAGCTGAACAAGTCCGTCGTCAGCGACGCCAACCTGATCTACCCGGGCCAGCAGCTGCACCTCAGCTGAGACCGGCCGCCGCGGACCGCGGCCGACCCGGTCACCCGGGCGGCCGCCCCGCCGGCCCTTCCGTCCGGCTGATCCCCAGAGCTCCCCGGCCAGGCACGCACTCCCCCCGAGCGTGCCGGGCCGGGGTTCTGGCGTTGGTCACGCGGACGCCGCGCGGACGTAAGGCAGTGTTGGTCACCTGTTGTCAGGCTTTGGGCCCCTTTTCGTCTCAGGGGTCGGCCGATCGACTGGTCCACCCCCCGCGGGCGGTTAGGCTCGTGTCGCAAAGCGCAGAGAGACACGCATCAGCTGTACACAGCCTGAAGGAGACACTCGTGCCGTCCATCGACGTCGTCGTAGCCAGGGAAATCCTCGACTCACGAGGCAACCCCACCGTCGAGGTCGAGGTCGGCCTCGACGACGGCAGCACCGGCCGCGCGGCCGTGCCGTCCGGTGCCTCGACCGGAGCTTTCGAGGCCCTGGAGCTCCGCGACGGTGACAAGAGCCGTTACATGGGCAAGGGCGTCGAGAAGGCCGTTCTCGCCGTCATCGAGCAGATCGGCCCGGAGCTGGTCGGCTACGACGCCACCGAGCAGCGGCTGATCGACCAGGCGATGTTCGACCTGGACGCCACCCCGGACAAGTCCTCGCTCGGCGCCAACGCCATCCTCGGCGTCTCGCTCGCCGTGGCGCACGCCGCCTCCGAGGCCTCGGACCTGCCGCTCTTCCGCTACCTGGGCGGCCCGAACGCGCACGTGCTGCCGGTCCCGATGATGAACATCCTGAACGGCGGGTCGCACGCCGACTCGAACGTGGACATCCAGGAGTTCATGATCGCGCCGATCGGTGCCGAGTCCTTCTCCGAGGCCCTGCGCTGGGGCGCCGAGGTCTACCACACGCTCAAGGGCGTGCTGAAGGAGCGCGGGCTCTCCACCGGCCTGGGCGACGAGGGCGGCTTCGCGCCGAACCTCGACTCCAACCGCGAGGCGCTCGACCTCATCGTCGAGGCCATCAAGAAGGCCGGCTACCAGCCCGGCCAGGACATCGCGCTCGCGCTCGACGTCGCCGCCTCCGAGTTCCACAACGAGGACGGCACGTACACCTTCGAGGGCAAGCAGATCTCCGCCGGCGAGCTCTCGGACTACTACGCCGAGCTCGTCGCCGCGTACCCGCTGGTCTCCATCGAGGACCCGCTGAACGAGGAGGACTGGGAGGGCTGGAAGGCCCTCACCGCCAAGCTCGGCGACAAGGTCCAGATCGTCGGCGACGACCTCTTCGTCACCAACCCGGAGCGCCTGCAGCGCGGCATCGACGAGGGCTCGGCCAACGCGCTGCTCGTCAAGGTCAACCAGATCGGCTCGCTCACCGAGACGCTGGACGCGGTCGAGCTGGCGCAGCGCAACGGCTTCAAGTGCATGATGTCGCACCGCTCCGGCGAGACCGAGGACGTCACCATCGCCGACCTCGCCGTCGCCACCAACTGCGGCCAGATCAAGACCGGCGCCCCGGCCCGCTCCGAGCGCGTCGCCAAGTACAACCAGCTCCTGCGCATCGAGGAGATCCTGGACGACGCGGCGGTCTACGCCGGCCGTTCCGCGTTCCCCCGCTTCAAGGGCTGATCCGCGGTCATCCCCTGCAAGGGCTGATCGGCGGCATCATCACCCGCACGTCTGACCTACGTCCCCGTCCCCGGTCCCGTACCGTGGCCGGGGACGTAGGTACGTGTGGACGAGGGGAGACGGCGTGGGGGCGGACCGGTTTGCCACCGCGGCGCGGCTGAAGGCGATCGGCCAGGAGGCGCAGGCCCGCGTCTACCGCGCGGCGACCCGGCGCCCCGCCCCCCGGCGCAGCAAGCTCACCGGACGGGCCGCGCTGCTGGCGCTCGTGCTCTGCGCGCTCATCGTCGCCCTCGCCTATCCGATGCGGCAGTACATCGCCCAGCGCTCGGACATCGCGGACCAGCGCAAGGAGGCCCAGCAGGCCAAGCAGCGCGTCGAGCAGCTCCGCGAGGAGAAGGCCCGCTGGCAGGACGACGAGTACGTGAAGACCCAGGCGCGCAAGCGGCTGCACTTCCTGCTGCCCGGTGAGACCGGATATACGGTGGTGGACCCGGCGCCGACCGCCTCCGACGGTGACTCCGGCGTCCGCCGGTCCTCCGACGAGGCCGCCGCACACCGCCCCTGGTACGACAATTTCTGGAACAGCGTCGACCACGCCGACGCCGCCGGGGCCCCACGGCGGTAGCGCCGACCCCTACGCGTTCCACGCCGCAGACCTTCCACGACCGAGAACGGCTCATGACAGATCACCCCGCCCCCACCCCCCGCACCACGCCGACCGAGGCCGACATCGCCGCGTTCAAGGAGCAGTTGGGCCGCCCGCCGCGCGGTCTGCGGGCCATCGCCCACCGCTGCCCGTGCGGCCAGCCGGACGTGGTCGAGACCCAGCCGCGGCTGGAGGACGGTACGCCGTTCCCGACGCTGTACTACCTGACGTGCCCGCGCGCCGCCTCCGCCATCGGCACGCTGGAGGCCGACGGCGTCATGAAGGAGATGACGGCCCGGCTCGCCGAGGACCCGGAGCTGGCCCGCGCCTACCAGGCCGCGCACGACGACTACCTCACCCGCCGCGACGCCATCGAGGTACTGGAGGGCTTCCCGAGCGCGGGCGGCATGCCGGACCGCGTGAAGTGCCTGCACGTGCTGGTCGGCCACTCGCTGGCCGCGGGCCCCGGGGTGAACCCGCTGGGCGACGAGGCGATCGCGATGCTGCCGGACTGGTGGCGCAAGGGCCCGTGCGTCAGTGGCGGCTGCGCCACGACCGATGGGGGAGAGAAGTGAAGCGAGCCGAAGGGCGCGCCGGTGTCGAAAGAGGCGAGACCCAGTGACCGGGGAACGAGGGAACGCAGTGTCCAGGAACGTCGACGCCGAAACTGAGCACCCGGAGGCGAGGCAACAGGCGAAGGTGTCGCGGGTAGCGGCGATCGACTGCGGCACCAACTCCATCCGGCTGCTGGTCGCGGACGCCGACCCGGTCACGGGGGAGCTCCAGGACCTCGACCGGCGGATGACCATCGTCCGCCTGGGGCAGGGCGTGGACCGCACCGGGCGGCTGGCGCCCGAGGCGCTGGAGCGGACCTTCGCGGCCTGCCGCGAGTACGCCGCCGCCATCAAGGAGCTGGGAGCGGAGCGTGTGCGCTTCGTGGCGACGTCCGCCTCGCGCGACGCCGAGAACCGCGCGGACTTCGTCCGCGGGGTGGTGGAGATCCTGGGCGTCGAGCCCGAGGTGATCACCGGCGACCAGGAGGCCGAGTTCTCCTTCACCGGCGCCACGAAGGAGCTGACCGGCCACGAGGGCCACACGAAGCCCTATCTGGTGGTGGACATCGGCGGCGGCTCGACCGAGTTCGTCGTCGGCGACGACACCGTGCTCGCCGCCCGCTCCGTCGACATCGGCTGCGTGCGGATGACCGAGCGCCACCTGACCGCCGACGACGGCACGATCATCGACCCGCCGACGCTCGGCCGGATCACCGCCATCAAGGCCGACATCAACGCCGCCCTCGACGAGGCGGCCGGCTCCGTTCCCCTGGAGCGGGCCCGCACCCTCGTCGGCCCTGGCCGGCTCGGTCACCACGGTCGCCGCCATCGCGCTGGGACTGACGGAGTACGACTCGGCCGCGATCCACCACTCGCGGATCTCCCTGGAGCAGGTGCGGGAGATCACCGGACGGCTCCTCGCCTCCACCCACGCCGAGCGCGCCGCCATCCCCGTCATGCACCCGGGCCGCGTCGATGTCATCGGCGCGGGCGCCCTCGTCCTGCTCCAGATCATGGAGCGCACGGGGGCCCAGGAGGTCATCGTGAGCGAGCACGACATCCTCGACGGCATCGCCTGGAGCCTCGCGTAGAACGAAGTTTGTGAAACTCTTCACATGAAGTTCCCGCCCTACTGCCCAGTTTTCCCAGGCAATAGGGCGCCGAGCCCCTCGGAACCCTTGCGGCGTGCTGTTTCCGCGGTGTTACAGGCGTTGGGAGACCTGTCCGAGGGGCGGCGATCTTCGCTGATCAGGTGGGCCGATGGAGGCCCGGATCGGGTGCCGGGTTCCCTTGGGGGGCTGTGGGGCTGGTCACGCGGCCGGGCAGTGTAGCAGAGGGTGTCCAGGACCTTGTGAAGGGGCTCACGAGCACCCCTCCATCAGGTGCTGGATACTCGAACCATGAGCACTTCGGAGCGTCCACGGATCCTCGTAGTAGGCGGCGGGTACGTCGGCCTGTACGCGGCGCGCCGCATCATGAAGAAGATGCGGTACGGCGAGGCGACGGTCACCGTCGTCGACCCGCGCTCGTACATGACGTACCAGCCCTTCCTTCCCGAAGCTGCCGCCGGCAGCATCTCCCCGCGCCATGTCGTCGTCCCGTTGCGACGCGTGCTGCCCGGTGCGGAGGTGCTCACCGGCCGCGTCATGAACATCGATCAGGACCGCAAGGTCGCGTCGATCCAGCCGCTCGTGGGTGAGACCTACGAGCTGCCCTTCGACTACCTGATCATCGCGCTCGGCGCGGTCTCCCGCACCTTCCCGATCCCCGGCCTCGCCGAGAACGGCATCGGTATGAAGGGCGTCGAGGAGGCCATCGGCCTGCGCAACCACGTTCTCGAGCAGCTCGACAAGGCCGACTCCACGACGGACGAGGACGTCCGCCGCAAGGCGCTGACCTTCGTCTTCGTCGGCGGTGGCTTCGCCGGCGCGGAGACCATAGGCGAGGTCGAGGACATGGCCCGCGACGCCGCCAAGTACTACCCGAACGTCAAGCGCGAAGACATGCGCTTCATCCTCGTCGACGCCGCGGACAAGATCCTCCCCGAGGTCGGCCCGCAGCTCGGCGAGTGGGGCCTCGAGCACCTGCGCGAGCGCGGTATCGAGGTCTACCTCAGCACGTCGATGAAGTCCTGCGTCGACAAGCACGTGGTGCTCGCCAACGGCCTGGAGGTCGACGCCTCCACCATCGTGTGGACCGCCGGCGTCAAGCCGAACCCGGTCCTCGCCCGCTACGGCCTCCCGCTCGGCCCGCGCGGCCACGTGGACACCTCGGAGAAGCTCCAGGTGCAGGGCACCGACTACATCTGGGCCGCGGGCGACAACGCCCAGGTCCCGGACATCGCCGCCCGCAAGGCCGGCGTCGAGAACGCCTGGTGCCCGCCGAACGCCCAGCACGCGCTGCGCCAGGCCAAGGTCCTCGGCGACAACGTGATCTCGGGGATGCGCGGCTTCCCGCAGCAGACCTACGCGCACGCCAACAAGGGCGCGGTCGCCGGTCTCGGCCTGCACAAGGGCGTGGCGATGATCGTGGTCGGCAAGACCAAGATCAAGCTCAAGGGCCGGCTGGCCTGGTACATGCACCGTGGCTACCACGGCATGGCCGTCCCGACCTGGAACCGCAAGATCCGCGTCTTCGCGGACTGGACGCTCGCGATGTTCCTCAAGCGCGAGGTCGTCTCGCTCGGCGCCATGGAGAACCCCCGCGAGGAGTTCTACGAGGCGGCGCGTCCGGCTCCGGCCCCCGCTCAGGCGGCCGTCCCGGCCAACGCCGCTCAGGCGGCCGAGAAGGCCAAGGCTTCCTGACACCGGTCCACCCCGGTCCGCGGGCCCGGCCTCGCCGGTTCGACCGCGGTACCGAAGTCGCTCAGCAGTAGGACCGAAGGGGCGTCCGCCATCCGTGGTGCGGACGCCCCTTCGGCGTACTCCCGAGGAAGCCCGGGTGGTTGGGCCGGAAAATAACTCGCGGCGGCGGTCGTCCGTCGTACGCTCGGGGCTATGGCAGATGCGGCCCGTCGCATGCGCGACCTTGCTGAAAAAGCCCTACGAGGACCGTTCCCGCTGCGCATCCGCGCATGGGACGGAAGCGAGGCCGGCCCTCCGGACGCGCCCACGCTCGTCATCCGGCGCCGACGCGCACTGCGCCGGCTGCTGTGGAAACCGGGCGAGCTGGGACTGGCCCGCGCCTGGGTCTCCGGCGACCTGGGCGTCGAGGGCGATCTGTACGAGGCGCTGGACCTGATCACCGGCATCGTCTGGGACACCGGCGAGGACGACGCACCGCACGTCAGCACGTTCCGGCGGACGGTGGACACCCTGCGCGACCCGCGCACCTACCGGCTCGCCCGCGAGGCCGTGGCGCTCGCCGGGCCGGGGCTGCCGCCCGCGCCGCCGCCCGAGGAGGCCCGCCGCCGGTTCGGCCCGCTGCACAGCCCCGGCCGCGACCGGGACGCCATCAGCCACCACTACGACGTCGGCAACGACTTCTACGAGCGCGTCCTCGGCCCGTCGATGGTCTACTCCTGCGCCTACTGGGAGCACCCCGACACCACCCTCGAAGCGGCCCAGTGGGCCAAACTCGACCTCGTCTGCCGCAAGTTGGCGCTCCGGCCCGACCAGACGCTGCTGGACGTCGGCTGCGGCTGGGGCTCGATGGTGCTGCACGCCGCCGAGCACTACGGGGTGCGCGCCGTCGGTATCACGCTCTCCACCGAGCAGGCCGCGTTCGCCCGCAAACGGGTCGCGGAGGCCGGGCTCACCGACCGCGTCGACATCCGCGTCCAGGACTACCGTGCGGTCGCGGACGGCCCGTACGACGCGATCTCGTCGATCGGCATGGCCGAACACGTCGGCCGCGACCTCTACCGCGAGTACGCCACCCACCTCTACGGCCTGCTGCGGCCCGGCGGACGGCTGCTCAACCACCAGATCGCCCGCCGCCCCTGGGTGGACGAGGAGGCGTACCACGTCGACGAGTTCATCGACCGCTACGTCTTCCCCGACGGCGAGCTCGCGCCGATCGGCTCCACCGTCTCCCGGTTGGAGGAGGCCGGATTCGAGGTGCGGGACGTCGAGGCGCTCCGCGAGCACTACGGGCTGACGCTGCGGGCCTGGGTGCGCAATCTGGAGGACCACTGGCAGGAGGCGGTGCGGCTGGCCGGCGCGGGGCGGGCGCGGGTGTGGCGGCTCTACATGGCCGCCAGCGCGCTGTCCTTCGAACAGAACCGCATCGGCGTCAACCAGGTCCTGGCCGTCAGGACCAAGCCCTCGGGAGCGGCCGGCATGGCGCCTGCCAGGCCCTGGCCGGAGCAGCCGAAGGCGTGACATGACGCGGCGGGCTCTCCCGGACGGATCCGGGGGAGCCCGCCGCGGCGGGGGAACGGAACGCGCTACTCCGCCTTGATGGCGGTGAGCATGTTGAGCCGGGCCGCGCGCCGGGCCGGCCACAGCGCGGCCAGGACCCCGACCAGGGCGGCGCCGCCGAGGAAGATCGCGATGCGGTCCCACGGCACGATCATCGTGTAGCTGTCCATGCTGCCCGCGATCAGCCGGCCCGCGGCCCAGCCGAGGAAGACCCCGAGGCCGATCCCGAGCAGCGCGCCGAACAGCGAGATCAGCAGCGACTCGAACCGGACCATCCGCTTCACGTCCCGGCGGTCGAGGCCGATCGCCCGCAGCATGCCGATCTCGTGGGAGCGTTCGAAGACCGACATGGCCAGCGTGTTGATGACACCGAGGACCGCGACGATCACGGCCATCGCGAGCAGCCCGTAGAGCATGTTCAGCATCATGCTGATCACGCCGCCGGCCTCCTCGGAGATGTCGGCCCGGTCCTGCACCTTGATCGCCGGGTTGTCGCCCAGCGCCTTCCGCAGGGAGTCCTTGGCGGCGGCGCTCGTACCGTCGGCCGTCTTCACCAGCACCTTCATGTCGGAGATCTTCTCCAGGTGCGGGTCGAGCGTCGCGGTGTCGACGAGGACGCCCTCGAGGATTTCGTTGCCGTGGTAGATGCCGCCGACCTTCAGCGCGCCCTTCGCCTTGTCGTCGTAGACGGCGGGCAGGGTGTCACCGACCTTCCAGCCGCCGTTCTCCGCGGTCTTGTCGTCCACGACGACGGTGCTGCCGCCGAGACCGCCGGCGGAGCCGCTGGTGAAGTCCAGATTCACGAGCTGGGCGATGGTCCGGGGGTTGACGCCGGTCACCGACCGGCTCTCGCCGCCGACCTCGATCCAGGCGTTGCGCATCGGGCTGGACGCGGTCACGTCCCCGAGGCCGCTCACCGTCTTCGCGACCTCGGGGGAGAGGTCGGTGACGCGGTTGACCATGCTGATCGTGTAGTCGGCCTTGATGGAGTCCGCGGCCATCCTGTCGATGCCCTTCTGGACCGAGGTCGCGATCACCGTGAGACCGGTGATCAGCGTCAGGCCGATCATCAGCGCCGACGCGGTGGCGGCGGTGCGCCGCGGGTTGCGCACCGAGTTCTGCCGGGCGAGCTTGCCGGTGACGCCGAACGGGCGCAGCAGCGGCCCCGCCGCGGCGATCACCGGACGCGACAGCAGCGGTGTCAGCACGAAGACCCCGATGAGCAGCAGCCCGCCGCCCGCGCCCAGCGGTAGCTTTCCGTCCTTCCCGTCCATGCCCGAGCCGACCAGCACCAGGGCGGCGCCCGCACCCGCCAGCAGCGCGCCGAGGGTGTTGCGCAGCACCAGGCTCTTGGCGGTGGCCGGGGCGTGCACGCTGCTCATCGCGGCGACCGGCGCGATCCTGGACGCCCGGCGGGCCGGCAACCAGGCGGCGAGCATGGTGACGGCGACGCCGACGACCATCGACGACACGATCGTGCCGGGGCCGATGACCAGGGGCCCGTCCGGCAGCGTCGCACCCGTCGTGCCCAGCAGCGACCGCATGCCGACCGCGATGCCGATGCCCGTGACGAGGCCGACCACGGCGGCGGTCAGGCCGACCACGAACGCCTCGATCAGCACCGCGCGCGTCACCTGGCGGCGGCTCGCGCCGACCGCCCGCATCAGCGCCAGCTCCTTGGTGCGCTGGGCGACCAGCATGGTGAAGGTGTTGGCGATGATGAAGGTTCCGACGAAGAGCGCGATGCCGGCGAAGACCAACAGCCCGGTGTTGAGACCGCTCATCGCCGACGCGATCTGCTCGGCCTCCTCGTCCGCCAGCTGCTGTCCGGTGACCACCTCGGTGCCCTTGGGCAGCGCCTTCTCGGTCGCGGCCTTGAGCGCGGCCTGGCTGGTGCCGGGGGCCGCCTTGACGTCGATCTCCTCGAACCGGCCCGGCTTGGCGAAGAGCTTCTGCGCGGTGGGGGTGTCGAAGAGCACGAGGCTGCCGCCCGCCGCGACGTTGCCGTCGTCGGTGTCGAAGACGCCGGTGACGGTCTGGCGCATGACCGGGCCGTCGACGGACATCCGCACGGTGTCACCGACCTGCAGTCCCGCGCGGTCGGCGGTCCTGCTGTCGAGCGCGACCTCCTCCGGCTTCTGCGGGGCGCGGCCGTCCGTCATCGCGTAGCGGGCGTCGGTGCCGTCCTTGCCGGCCGAGTAGTTCCCGCCCCGGGTGGACCAGCCGTCGCCGATCAGCTTGCCGTCCTTGTCGGCGACGGCGGTGAAGCCGGACACGATGCCGGTGGCCGAGGCCGCGCCGGGCAGCGCCCGCACGGTCTCCAACTGCCGCTGGGTCAGGTGCGGCGGCTCGTTCCGGACGGCCTTGTCCGTGGAGCCGGAAGCGCCGGAAGGGGAACCGTCCGCGGATCCGGTCGGGAAGCCGGGCTTCACGGCGACGGAGACGTTCTCGTAGCTCTTGGCGGAGCTCTTCTGGAAGGCGTCACCGATGGTGTCGGTGAAGACCATGGTGCCGGAGACGAAGGCGACGCCGAGCATGACGGCGAGCACGGTCATCAGCAACCTGGCCTTGTGCGCGAGGACGTTGCGCAAGGCGGTGCGGAACATGGGGATCAGTCCTGGTTCGTTCGGTCGGGCGGCGGTGCGGCGGGCGTGCGGGAGGAGCACGACGGCAGCGCGGAGGCACGGCGGAGCGGCACCGCGGGTGAGGCTGCGGCGCGGGCGGCTACGGGGGGCGTATTGAGGTGCGTCGGGGAGCGCGGTGGGGGTGGGCGCCCGGCGGGGGAGGCGGGGCGCGCCCGGCTCAGCCGATGCGGTCCTGGGCGTCCCTGGTATCGAACGCGGAGGTCTGGTGGCTGGCCCCGGAGAGGTTGAGCATGCGCTCCAGGACGCCGTCGGACGTCGGGTCGTGCAGCTCGTCCACGACGCGGCCGTCGGCCAGGAAGATCACCCGGTCCGCGTAGGACGCGGCGACCGGATCGTGCGTGACCATGACGATCGTCTGGCCCAGCTCGCGCACCGAGTTCCGCAGGAACCCCAGGATCTCGGCGCCGGCCCGCGAGTCCAGGTTGCCGGTCGGCTCGTCGGCGAAGATGATCTCCGGCTTGCTCGCCAGGGCACGGGCGACCGCCACGCGCTGCTGCTGGCCGCCGGAGAGCTGGTTCGGCCGGTGCGACATCCGGTCGGCCAGCCCCACCGTGGCGATGACCTGGGCGAGCCACTGCTTGTCCGCCTTGCGCCCGGCGATGTCCATCGGCAGGGTGATGTTCTCGGCCGCGGTGAGCGTCGGCAGCAGGTTGAACGCCTGGAAGATGAAGCCGATCTTGTCGCGGCGCAACTGCGTGAGCTGCTTGTCCTTGAGCGACGCCAACTCCGTCTCCCCTATCCGCGCCGAGCCGGCGGAGACCGAGTCGAGCCCCGCCATGCAGTGCATCAGCGTGGACTTGCCGGAGCCGGACGGGCCCATGATCGCCGTGTACTCCGCGCGCCGGAACTCGACCGACACACCGTCAAGGGCGACGACCCGGGTCTCGCCCTCACCGTAGACCTTGCTGAGGTCCGTGGCGCGGGCCGCCACCGTCGAGGTGTGGGAAGTGGTTCCGGTGGGGGTCACGGGGCGGCTCCTGGGACGGGGTGAACGGGACTCCTCCATGGTGACGGCCGGAACCGCTCAGGGGATCAGTCCAGACTGCTGTTTCCGAGGCAGTCCTGGGAGGGACCCGAGGGGCCCGCTGTACTACTTCTGGATGACAACAAGCCCTGAGTTCGGGCGGGCCGTATGTCGTCCGCGCGCCGCGGTTCCGGCCGGCGGGGCTCCGGGAGGGTTTTCGGCGTGATCGATTTCGCGTCATATGCGAATGACGTGTGTGTGCGGTGTGAAGGCCCGGGGCCTCCCGATGCACCCCCTCAAGGCCCACTTGAGGCTCCGTCAGGTACCCCTAAAATCAGACAACATGACGCGGATCGTGCCCTGTTCGGCCCAGTAACCCGGATACGCTCGTCCTGCGTCGAGACCCCGCCCCCGCCCGGATGGTGGAACGCAGACACGGCGAGCTTAAACCTCGCTGGCCGCATGGCCGTGCCGGTTCGAGTCCGGCTCCGGGCACCTCACATCTCCCGCGGGGCGCGCGACGGAAGATCCTCCTTCGGCGGTACTCCCTCTCCTTTGCTAACCCATTACTCTTGGGGTAATGCCGTAACGCGCGGCCATGGAGGAGTGAGATGAGGAGCAGCAACCCGGTCTTCTCGCGGCGAGGCTTCAGCCGCGGGGACGGATACGCGGGCTTCGGCACGCAGCAGCAGGGCGCGGCCCCGCAGGGGTCGGGGAATCCGTACGCGCAGCAGGGGAACCCGAACGCGCCGCAGGGTGGAAACCCGTACGCGCAGGGCGGCAACCCGTACGCCACCGCGGACCAGCGTCAACTCACCCCTGAGCAGCTCCAGCAGATGTACCAGGCCCCGCCGGCCGGGCCCCTGCAGACCGGCCGCATGACGATGGACGACGTCGTCATGCGGACGGGTATGACGCTGGGGGCCGTGGTCGTCGGTGCGGCGCTGGCGTGGTTCGCGCTGCCCGACACGGCGGCCGGCTGGGGCATCACGATCGGCGCCATGATCCTGGCGCTGGTCTGCTACGTCATCCAGATCTTCAAGCGCAGGCCCAGCCCCGCCCTGATCCTGGGCTACGCGGCCTTCGAGGGCGTTGTCCTCGGCATGATCAGCCGGATGTACAACGAGCAGTGGCAGGGCGCGCCGGTCCAGGCGGTGCTCGGCACCATCGCTGTTTTCGTGGGCATGCTCGTCGCGTACAAGACCCGCCTGATCCGCGTCACCGAGCGGTACTACCGGATCGGCATGGCCATCGCCGTCGGCTTCCTGTTGCTGATCATGGCCAACGTCCTGTTCGCCGTCTTCGCCGGCGGGGACGGTTTGGGCTTCCGCACCGGTGGTCTCGGCATCGTCTTCGGGCTGGTCGGCGTCTGCCTCGGCGCGTTCTTCCTGTCGCTCAACTTCAAGATGGTGGAAGACGGCATCCGGGGCGGCGCTCCGCAGGAGGAGGCCTGGTGGGCGGCGTTCGGCCTCACGGTCACGCTCATCTGGATCTACATGGAACTGCTGCGGCTGGTCGCGATTCTCCGCGGAGACTGACCCGGTCGCGGTACCCCGTACGTGACGGGCCCCCGGGAGGCACTGCCTCCCGGGGGCCCGTCACGTACGCCCGGGGCTACCGGAGGTTGCGGGCTGCCCGCCTCAAGTCGTATTCGTGGACGATCGCCTTGGCGTGTCCGTAGGACAGATCGTGTTCGCTGCGGAGCCAGCTGACTTTCTCGTCGAAGCGGAGGAAGGCTGGGCCGTCATCGACGGCGCGGAGCCAGTCGCGTACCTCGCGGCCGGTGCAATGGGGAATGCGGGAGAGCAGGTTCCGGTGGGTTTCCTCGGAGAAGATCTGGGACATCGGCGCCTCCGGTATACGGTGTCCGGTCATCTCACCGTGCCTGACTGTTGGGGCGTTGGCAACCATCCCTGGCCGGCGGATGTGGGTGCGTGGCCGAGACACGCGCCCCGGTACGCTCGCCGACATGCTCGACTGCACCCCCCTGCGCTCCGCCGTTGACCGACTGGCCGGCCGATTCCGTGCCCTGCCCCAGAGCCGGCTGGGCGGTGGGGCGGCCGAAGTCGGGCTTGAACTGGCCCGATGGCTCGCCGTGGAAGCACAGCGGCTCGAACGTCCGGAGCGCGAACCGGCGTTGATGCCGGATGACGGGGCCTTCACCGTGGGCGACCAGATCGCGGTGGCCGGGAACGACCTCGCGATGGCGCTCGAACAGCGCCCGGAGTGCGGGGAGGTGTTCGAAGCGGCCCTCGTCCGGATCGACGGGGCCGCGCGGCGTGCAGGGGTCGGACGGGTCTGAGGGTACGGAAGGGGGCGCGTCGTACCCAGCGGGATTCGTGCTCAGTGGGATTCGTGCTCAGGGGAAGTCGTGCTCAGAGGGAGGCGACGACCCGGTCCGCCAGGATGAAGACGCTCTCGGCGCCGTAGGTGAACGTCAGGGCGTACGCGCCGCCCACGGCGGAGCCGCCGAGCAGGACGGGGATCTCACCGCGCTCCAGCGCGTCGGACAGCAGGAGGGCCGTCTCGCGGTGGCCCGGGGTCATGCAGAGGGTGGTGCCGTCGGCGAAGACGTACACGTCCAGCGTTCCGAGCGGGGCCCGGGCGGACGTCGGCGAGCGGCACGCGGCCCTCGGCGAGGTCGGTGAGGCGGGTGGCCGTCTGGTCCGGATCGGCGACGACGGAGGGGCCGACGGTGCTGTGCAGGTCCGGGAAGTCCGGGTAGTCGGCCTGGTCCTGCGCCGAGGGGTGCGGGAGGAAGCCCGGCGCCGGCAGCGCCGGCTCGGACTCCAGCCCGGCCAGATCGGACTGCCGGGGCAGGAACGGCAGCATCGTCGGGATCTCGTACTCGGCGTAGTCGGCGCCCGCCGCGGGGATGCCGCCGCGGAAGAACGGGGAGTCCGCGGATTCACGGGCCTCCTGCTCGGCCCAGAAGGCCCGCGCCTCGGCCAGCTCGCGCTCCCGCTCGTCGGCGAGGGCGTCCGCGACGGCGGCGCGTATCTCGTCGGCGGGCACCGACCGGGCGGCCGGCACGGAGGTGCCGCCGTCGGCGGCGCCGGCGATCGCGAGATCGCCGCGCAGACCGGCGAGCTCACGGCGCAGGCCGCGGGCGGAGATCAGGGCGGCGGACCCCAGGGCCACGGCGATGACCGCGACCACGAGCAAGATGGAGAACAGGGCGCTCACAGACGTACTCCCGACTGACGTGATCCCGAGCAGTGCCCACTGTCGAGTGGGTGAAACATCCCCCACACATCACTGTGCCTGTAAACCTCTGCCCTGCGCAGTGCGGAACGTCACGAATTGGGCGGGTCTGAGGTCCTGAGCCATCCGAGTGATGCCCCTCTGACCTGCGAAAACGCGCCGCCCCCGGGCTCGTATAACAACCCGGGGGCGGTTCCATTGCGACTTAGATCACACGGTGTGACGCCAGAAGAGTCAGGAGCAGATCAGCTCAGCCGCTCGATGACCATCGCCATGCCCTGGCCGCCGCCGACGCACATCGTCTCCAGGCCGAACTGCTTGTCGTGGAACTGCAGCCCGTTGATCAGGGTGCCGGTGATGCGGGCGCCCGTCATGCCGAAGGGGTGGCCCACGGCGATCGCGCCGCCGTTGATGTTCAGCCGGTCCAGGTCGACGCCGAGGTCGCGGTAGGACGGGATGACCTGCGCGGCGAACGCCTCGTTGATCTCGACCAGGTCGATGTCGCCGATGCCCAGACCGGCGCGCTTGAGCGCCTGCTTCGACGCCTCGACCGGGCCGTAGCCCATGATCTCGGGGGAGAGGCCGGAGACACCGGTGGAGACGACGCGGGCGAGCGGGGTGATGCCCAGCTCGCGTGCCTTCACGTCGGACATGATCACGAGGGCGGCGGCGCCGTCGTTGAGCGGGCAGCAGTTGCCCGCGGTGACCGTGCCGTCGGGGCGGAAGACCGGCTTGAGGCCCTGGACGCCCTCCAGCGTGACGCCCGCGCGCGGGCCGTCGTCCTGGGAGACGACCGTGCCGTCGGGCAGCGTGACCGGGGTGATCTCCCGCTCCCAGAAGCCGTTCTTGATGGCGGCCTCGGCGAGGTTCTGCGACCGGACGCCGAACTCGTCCTGGTCGGCGCGGGTGACGCCCTTGATCGCGGCGAGGTTCTCGGCGGTCTGGCCCATCGAGATGTACGCGTCCGGGATCAGGCCGTCCTCACGCGGGTCGTGCCACTCGCCGCCACCGTTCTCGGCGCGGCCCAGGGTGCGCAGCTCGGCGTCGGCGAAGAGCGGGTTCTTGGTGTCCGGCAGGCTGTCCGAGTTGCCCTTGATGCTGCGCGAGACCATCTCGACGCCGGCCGAGATGAAGACGTCGCCCTCGCCGGCCTTGATGGCGTGCAGCGCCATGCGGGTCGTCTGGAGCGACGACGAACAGTAACGGGTGACCGTGCAGCCCGGCAGGTGGTCCATGCCCATCTGCACGGCCACGATCCGGCCGAGGTTGTGGCCCTGCTCGCCGCCGGGCAGGCCGCAGCCGAGCATCAGGTCGTCGATCAGCTTCGGGTCCAGCTCCGGGACCTTCGCGAGCGCGGCCTGGATGATCGTGGCGGTCAGGTCGTCCGGGCGGAGATCCTTGAGGGATCCCTTGAAGGCGCGGCCGATGGGGGATCGGGCGGCTGAGACGATCACGGCTTCGGGCATCGCGACACACACTCCTCGTCGAGGCGGCAGGACTCAGGACTCTCTGGGAAGTTACCTGCACGTATCGAGAGGAGTCACGGCCTGCGGGCTGTGACACGGGACTCTTTCTGAGCGAGCGCTTAGGTGCGGGCCCGGCCGCGCGCCCGGCCCGGGGCCGCCCGCACCCCCGGGGTCCCGTGCCAACCGGCGCGTTTCCGCCGGTCGGCACGGGTACGCCCGTCAGGCCGACGACGACGTGGCGGCCGGTTCGGTGGTGTGCGGCAGCCGCTGACGGCGGCGGTGCTTGAGCAGTGCCCAGCGCCCGCGGGGCCCGAAGACGCCGTGCGTCGCCGCGACCACCTCGGTGCCGCCCTCGGACGCGGCCGCCGCCGCGGCCTGCGCCACCGGCAGGAAGCTCTCGCCGCGCAGCTCGTCCGGGTGCTCGTCCTCCTCCGGCCACAGGCCCAGCGAAGCGCACAGCGTGGGCAGCATCGCCATGGCCGCCGTCGCGTACCCCTCCGCGGAGGGGTGGTAGTTGTCAGGACCGAACATCTCGCGCGGATGCGCCTCGAACTCGGGGCCGAGCAGATCGCCGAGCGAGACCGAACGACCGCCGGTACCGACCACGCCGATCGTCTGCGCGGCGGCCAGCTGGCGGCTCATCCGGCGCGCCATCCAGCGCAGCGGCTGGTACACCGGTTCCACGGAGCCCAGGTCGGGACAGGTGCCGACGATCACTTCGCTGCCCGCCTCGCGCAGCCGGCGGACCGCTTCCGACAACAGCCGGACGGACTTGGCGGGGGGCATCCGATGGGTGACGTCGTTCGCACCGATCATGATCACGCAGACGTCCGGGGGCGGTGCGCCCACGTCGAGCAGCAGGGCGACCTGGCGTGCCAGGTCGCTGGACTGGGCTCCGGGATTCGCCACGTTCACCAGGGTCACGGGACGCTCGGCGACCGCCGCGAGCCCGGAGGCGAGCAGCGCGCCCGGGGTCTCGCGCGCCCGGTGCACGCCCTGCCCCGCCGCGGTCGAGTCGCCGAGGAAGCCGAGCCGGAGCGGAACATCACCCGTTCGGTGCGCGAACGCCGATCCGTATCTGCCGTCCGCGCGCGGCGGTACGTCGTCGGAGCCGCCGACCGTCCGTTTCGCGAGCCGGACCTCGGCCAGCAGTACTCCGATGGCAGCCCCGCCCAGCAGACTGATCCCGCCACCGCCGAATGCCGCCGCGGTCGCGATCCGCCGTGCCACCCTCGCCCTCGACATCGAGTCCGCTCACCTCCCGTGCTTGTGCGTACAACATCTTGTTGCCCCGTGACGCGCCCACTGCAACGTGCCGTAGTGGTGATCGCCGACATTAGGGGGGTAGGAAGGAGAAGCTATCGAGCCACGGACGAGCTGAGGGTCGGCCCGTTAGGCCATAGGCTTGCCGCACATTCACGGAGAACCCGGAGACAATGGTGCAGTTCCACGACTCGATGATCAGCCTCGTCGGCAACACCCCGCTGGTGCGGCTCAACAACGTGACCGAGGGCATCCAGGCGACCGTCCTGGCCAAGGTCGAGTACTTCAACCCCGGAGGCTCGGTCAAGGACCGCATCGCGGTCCGAATGATCGAGGCCGCGGAGCAGAGCGGTGAGCTGAAGCCCGGCGGCACGATCGTCGAGCCGACGTCCGGCAACACCGGTGTCGGCCTCGCGATCGTCGCGCAGCAGAAGGGCTACCACTGCATCTTCGTCTGCCCGGACAAGGTGTCGCTCGACAAGATCAACGTGCTGCGCGCGTACGGCGCGGAAGTCGTGGTCTGCCCGACCGCCGTCGACCCGGACCACCCGGAGTCGTACTACAACGTCTCCGACCGGCTGGTGCGCGAGACCCCGAACGCGTGGAAGCCGGACCAGTACAGCAACCCGAACAACCCGCTGTCGCACTACCACTCCACCGGCCCCGAGCTGTGGGAGCAGACGGAGGGGCGGATCACGCACTTCGTCGCGGGCGTGGGCACCGGCGGCACCATCTCCGGCACCGGCCGCTACCTGAAGGACGCCAGCGAGGGCCGCGTCCAGGTCATCGGCGCCGACCCCGAGGGCTCGGTGTACTCCGGCGGCTCCGGGCGCCCGTACCTGGTCGAGGGCGTCGGTGAGGACTTCTGGCCGACCGCCTACGACCGCGAGGTCGCGGACGGCATCGTCGCCGTGTCCGACAAGGACTCCTTCCAGATGACCCGCCGCCTCGCCAAGGAGGAGGGCCTGCTCGTCGGCGGCTCCTGCGGCATGGCGGTCGTCGCGGCGCTGCGCGTCGCGGAGAAGCTCGGTCCCGATGACGTCGTCGTGGTGCTGCTGCCGGACTCCGGCCGCGGCTACATGTCGAAGATCTTCAGCGACGAGTGGATGGCCTCGCACGGCTTCCTCGACGACGGCAACGGCCAGGCCCGCGTCTCCGACGTGCTGGAGCACAAGGGCGGCGGCATCCCGCAGCTCCTGCACATGCACCCGGAGGAGACCGTCGGCGAGGCGATCGACGTGCTCCGCGAGTACGGCGTGTCGCAGATGCCCATCGTCAAGCCGGGCGCCGGTCACCCGGACGTGATGGCGGCCGAGGTCATCGGCTCCGTCACCGAACGCGACCTGCTGGACGCGCTGTTCGCCAAGCGCGCCCAGTTGGGGGACCCGTTGGAGAAGCACATGAGCGGACCGCTGCCGCAAGTCGGCTCCGGCGAGCCGGTCTCCGACCTGATGAAGGTCCTGGGCACCAGGTCCGACGCGGCGATCGTCCTCGTCGAGGGCAAGCCGACCGGTGTCGTGAGCCGCCAGGACCTGCTCGCGTTCCTGGCGAAGTAGTCCGCCCCGACGCGACAGCGCGCTACGACGAGGCCCCCTCCCGGTCCGGGAGGGGGCCTCGTGTGCGCTGATCGCCGGCGTGCGCGGACGGGCGCGGCGCTTCCGTTCACCCGGGGATCCGAAAGTGCTACATCCGCGTCATGCGACCGCAGCACGCGCTTAACACGCGTCGGGCAGATTGGTGTTCGCCGGGAAGAGAAGCCCGGCGCCACAGGATGTGGCACCCAGGACCTCCGGAGCGGCTCCCGGACTGCTGAGTGACCCTCCTGGACGAGGTGTCTGGTCCTGACCCGGCCCGCGTCCGAAACGGGGACCGCCGTCGTCCCGCCCCCCGGGTGACCGGGGGTGCGGCGGTCCCCGTTCCCATCTCTTCGAGCTTCGGCGGAATCCGCCGGCTACTCCCAGTCGCTGTCGGACTTCCTGCGGCGCTCGCCGCGGTCGCCCGCGAAGATGACACCGAGGGACTGGGCGACGTTCACGCCCACGATGCCCGCCCAGGTGATGAACAGGCCGCCGCCGCCCGCGTTGACCACGCCGATCGCGGAGAGCGGGATCGCGGCGATCATGGTGAAGCCGGCGAAGCCGTAGCGGGCGAAGCGCGCGTGCGGCTCCGGCTGGCCGGGACCGCGTCCGGCACGGGCGAACGAGGTCTGCTGCTCGGCCAGTTGGCGACGGACGCGCTGCTCGACATGGCTGTCGAGGCGCTGGTCCACCTTCTCCATGAACGAGTCGACCAGTTCCGACTCGTACTCCGCACCGAGGTCCTTGCGGGCCTGAAGGGTGGCGGCGAGTTCCTTCTTGAGTTCCGGGTCGCGGGCGTCCATGACGCCACCGTACGGAGCGCGGCGGCGCACGGCACTGGGGGAAACCCCCGATTCCTTTCGGGGGTGCCCCCTCCCAGCGGGCGATGCGTAGAGTCGCGGTGCCACCGCGCCGTGCGCGCCGGCAACCCTGGCCGATCCCGCTGGGGCTCCGAGAGAGACTCTCCCGCAGAGACATCTCGCCCAGAGACCTTCAGAGGAGCACACCCGTGCCGCTGCCACCCGCCCCCTCCCTGCTGACGGCCCTCACCGCGTCCGACGGCGCGGACCGGCCCGACGCCGTGACCGTCGCGGGGCGGTCCTGCTCGTACGAGCAGCTGCTCGGCGCCGCGGGTGCGGTCGCGGCGCGGGTGGCGGGCGCCCCCGCGTTCGCGGTGCGGGCGACGGCCTCGCTGGAGACGGTGGCCGCCGTGGTGGGCGGTCTGCTGGCCGGCGTGCCCGTGGTCCCGGTGCCGCCGGACGCGGGGCCGGCGGAACAGACCCACATCCTGGGGGATTCCGGTGCGGCGCTGCTCCCCGTCGACTTCGGCGAGCGGGCCGACCGGACCGGGCCGGAACCGGGCCCGAAGGACGCCGCGCTCATCCTCTACACATCGGGGACCACGGGTCCGCCCAAGGGCGTCGTGGTCTCGCGCGGCGCGATCGCCGCCGACCTCGACGCGCTCGCCGGCGCCTGGGAATGGACCGCCGACGACACGCTGGTGCACGGTCTGCCGCTGTTCCACGTGCACGGCCTCGTGCTGGGCGTGCTCGGCGCGCTGCGCACCGGCAGCCGGCTGGTGCACCCCGGACGGCCGACGCCGCAGGCCTACGCGGCGGCCGGCGGCAGCCTCTACTTCGGTGTGCCGACGGTCTGGTCGCGCGTGGTGCGCGACCCGGCCGCCGCACGCGCGCTGTCCGGCGCCCGGCTGCTCGTCTCGGGCAGCGCCCCACTGCCCGCGCCCGTCTTCCGGGACCTGGATGCGCTCACCGGGCAGCGTCCCGTGGAGCGGTACGGCATGACGGAGACGCTGATCACGATCAGCACGCGGGCGGCCGGTGAACGGCGCCCCGGCTCGGTCGGGCTGCCGCTGCCGGGGGTCGAGACCCGGCTGGTGGACGAGGACGGCACCCCCGTCCCGCACGACGGCACCACCGTTGGCGAGCTGCAGATCCGCTCCGGCACGCTCTTCGACGGCTACCTCGGCCGTACGGAGGCCACCGCGGCCTCGTACACCGCCGACGGCTGGTTCCGCACCGGCGACATGGCGATGGCGGAGCCGGACGGCATGCACCGGATCGTCGGCCGCGCCTCGACCGATCTCATCAAGTCCGGCGGCTACCGCATCGGAGCGGGCGAGGTGGAGAGCGCGCTGCTCGACCACCCCGCGGTCCGGGAGGCGGCGGTGGTGGGCGCGCCGCACGAGGACCTGGGCCAGGAGATCGTGGCGTTCGTCGTCGCGGACGGGGTCGGCGAGGCGGAGCTGATGGACTTCGTGGCCGGGCACCTGTCGGTGCACAAGCGGCCGCGCAAGGTCCGGTTCCTGGACGAGCTGCCGCGGAACGCGATGGGGAAGCCGCAGAAGGGGCGGCTGCCTCCGGTGTAGGCGCGCGCCCCTTCGGTGCATCGGTGCGTCCCGTGGACGCTCCTTGCCAATGCTGCATGGATTCATGCAGAGTCAGCGACGACTGAATAGGCCAGGAGGACGTTGATGGGTACGACGGAGGACGGGGGCGACGCCACGGAGGCGGGCGTGGGCGCGCTCGTCGGCGCCGCCGAGGGCGCCTCGGGGCGGCTGCTGAAGCTGTTCGAGGCCCACCGGCTGACCCCGACGCAGCGCCGGATCGCGCACTGCCTGGTGCGCCGGTCGGCCGACGCGCCGTTCCTGTCCAGCGTCGAGGTCGCCGAGCTGGCCGGGGTCAGCCAGCCGTCCGTCACCCGCTTCGCCGTCGCGCTCGGCTTCGACGGCTACCCGGCGCTCCGCCGCCACCTGCGCGAGGTCGCGCCGGTGCGGCCCGGCCCCGAGGCCGCCGCGTACAACGAGTACCAGCAGGCCGTGCACGCCGAGATCGAGAACCTCCGGCACCTCGCCGCGCTCCTCGCCGACCCCGCGCCCGTCGCCCGCGCCGGCGCCGTGCTCGCCGCCTCCCGCCCGCTGCCGGTCCTCGGGCTGCGCGCGGCGGGCGCGCAGGCGCGCGGCTTCGCGTACTTCGCGGCGAAGGTCCACCCCGACGTCCGGCTGCTCGACGAGGGCGGCACGATGTTCGCCGATCGCGTCGACGGCGCGGTCCGGGCGGGTGCGAGCGCGCTGCTCTGCTTCGCGCTGCCCCGGCATCCGCGGGAGGTCGTCGAGGCCCTGACGTACGCGCGACAGGCCGGCCTGACGGTCGTGACCGTGGCCGACAGCGCGTTCGCCCCGGTCGCCGCCTGCTCGGACCTGCTGCTGCCGGCTGCGGTCGGCACGGGGCTGGCCTTCGACACGGCGTGCGCCCCGATGCTTCTCGGACGCGTTCTGCTGGAGTCGATGTGCGACCACTTGCCGGACGCGCAGGCGCGCCTCGAGGAGTTCGACGCGCGGGCGGCGGCGCGGGGGCTGTTCACCGATTGAGTGCTGCCATCACTCGTACAGGTGGACGCTGACGTCGGCCGTCCCGCCCCCCGGACACACGGCCCCCCGGACACACCGCGTCGTTCACGCTGTTGCCGTAGGGGTGCTCATCCGCGGCGGCGCGTGGGTCGACGGGCCCGTCCCTCAGCTCCGCCCGAGCCCCATCAGAGCTTCGCTCTCCTCCGCGCCGCTCTCCGCCAGGAGTTCCTCCACCGTTTGGGCCGCGCGCACCAGCGCGAACCGCACCGACCCGTCCGGGGACGCGGCGTAGCCGTGGATCGCGGGGCGGGGGAGCGAGTTGTAGGCGAAGTGCGTGGAGAAGTAGTACGCGCCGGTGTCGAGGAGGGCTACCAGGTCGCCCTCCGCCAGGAGGGGGAGCGGGCGGGCCCGGGCGACGAGGTCCCCGGCGAAGCAGCAGGGGCCGGCCACGTCCTGGACCACGGGGTCGCCGCCCTTGGGGCGGCCCGTGGCGTCGAGGGCCGCGACGCGCAGCGGCCAGGCGTCCGGGGCGAAGACCGTGCGGGTGGCGAGTTGCGCGCCCGCGTGGGTGATCGCGATGGGCCGGCCGCCGGCCGTCTTGGCGTACTCGACGCGCGCCAGTACGGTGCCGGCCTTCGCGAGCAGTGAGCGGCCGAACTCGGTGACGACGGTGTACCGGCCGTCGAAGAGGCCGGGGACCCTGGCGCGCAGCAGCCGTGCGCAGTCGTCGAAGGTCGGTGTGACCTCGTCGGAGGCGAAGTTGACGGGGAGGCCGCCGCCGATGTCGAGCGTGGTGATCTGCCGGCGGCCGGCCGCCGCGTTGACGCGCTCCGCGAGGTCGTACGCGGCTCGGACGCCCGCCGCCATGAGGTCGAGCGGTACGCCCTGGGAGCCGGTGTGGGTGTGCAGGCGGTCGAGCCAGGGGCGGTCGGCATAGGCGGCGGCGATCCATTCCTCGGCGCCGTCGTCGCGCAGTGCGACACCGAACTTCGAGGTGGCGGTCGCGGTGCTCATGGCGCCGATGCTGCCGCCGCCGACCTGCGGATTGACCCGCAGGCCGAGGGAGGACGTGGAGGGGGACGCGGCGCGCAGCGCGTCCAGGCGGCGGAGTTCCCCCGGGTTGTCGGCGTTGACGGCGATGCCCAGGGCGAGCGCTTCGCGTAGTTCGGCGACGGTCTTGGCGGGGGAGTCCAGGACGATGCGGTCCGCGGGCAGGCCCGCGGCGCGGGCGAGGCTGAGTTCGCCGGGGCTCGCGACCTCGGCGCCGAGGCCGAGGCCGGCGAGGAGCCGCAGGACCGGGACGAGGGCGGCGGCCTTGACGGCGAAGGTGTGGGTGACGGTCACGCCGGGAGTGGCGAAGGCGGTCCGGAGGGCCGCCGCGGTTTCATGGATGGCGGTGACGTCCAGGAGTCCGATGACTGGGTTGTCCGGGGTGAGGAGGTCCTGCTCCACCGCCGCGCGCAGCGCGTGGCCCCGTCGTGCTGTCGCGTCCAGCGTCATGCCGGTCATCCCATCACCTGGTCAGGGGCAATGCCATCCCGCGGCCTTCGGCCCGGGGCCACCCCCAACCTCCGGCCCGGGTGACCCAGCCTGTTGACTAGATGTATTCAGCAAGACAGGATGTGAATGGATAGATCCATCGAGGTACAGAGGGAGGCCGGGCCGATGTCGGGACCGAGGATCGTGCGGGCGCCGCGCGGTACGGAACTGAGCACTCAGGGATGGCAGCAGGAAGCCGCGCTGCGGATGCTCCAGAACAACCTCGACCCGGAGGTCGCCGAGCACCCCGAGAAGCTGGTCGTCTACGGCGGGACCGGCAAGGCCGCCCGCGACTGGCGTTCGTTCGACGCCATGATCCGCACCCTGCAGACGCTGAAGCAGGACGAGACGATGCTCGTCCAGTCCGGCCGTCCCGTCGGTGTGATGCAGACGCACGAGTGGGCGCCGCGGGTGCTCATCGCCAACTCCAACCTGGTCGGTGACTGGGCCAACTGGGAGGAGTTCCGGCGGCTGGAGTCGCTGGGCCTCACCATGTACGGCCAGATGACGGCCGGCTCGTGGATCTACATCGGCACCCAGGGCATCCTGCAGGGCACCTATGAGACCTTCGCCGCGGTCGCGGCCAAGCGGTTCGGCGGCACGCTCGCCGGCACCATCACCCTCACCGCCGGGCTCGGCGGCATGGGCGGCGCCCAGCCACTGGCCGTCACCATGAACGGCGGCGTCGTGATCTGCATCGACGTGGATCCCCGCGCGATCTCGCGCCGTATCGAGCACCGCTACCTGGACGTCAAGGCCGACTCCCTGGCGCACGCGATGCAACTCGCCACCGAGGCCCGCGACAAGCGGGAGCCGCTGTCGATCGGGCTGCTCGGCAACGCCGCCGAACTGCTGCCGCAGATGCTCGCCGAGGGCGCGCCCATCGACATCGTCACCGACCAGACCTCGGCGCACGACCCGCTGGCCTATCTGCCGGTCGGCATCCCGTTCGACGAGATGGCCACCTACGCGGCCGAGAAGCCCGCCGATTTCACCCTGCGGGCCCGCGAGTCGATGGCCCGGCACGTCGAGGCCATGGTCGGCTTCATGGACGCCGGCGCCGAGGTCTTCGACTACGGCAACTCGATCCGCGGTGAGGCGCAGCTCGCCGGGTACGACCGGGCGTTCGACTTCCCGGGGTTCGTGCCCGCCTACATCCGGCCGCTGTTCTGTGAGGGCAAGGGGCCGTTCCGCTGGGCCGCGCTCTCCGGCGAGGCGTCGGACATCCACAAGACGGACAAGGCGATCCTCGACCTCTTCCCGGAGAACGAGTCGCTGCACCGCTGGATCAAGCTGGCGCAGGACAAGGTGCACTTCCAGGGCCTGCCCGCCCGCATCTGCTGGCTCGGCTACGGCGAGCGCGACAAGGCCGGCGAGCGCTTCAACGACATGGTCGCGAGCGGTGAGCTGGCCGCGCCGGTCGTCATCGGACGCGACCACCTGGACTGCGGCTCGGTGGCCTCGCCGTACCGCGAGACGGAGGCGATGCTCGACGGTTCCGACGCCATCGCCGACTGGCCGCTGCTCAACGCCATGGTCAACGTCGCCTCCGGCGCGTCCTGGGTCTCCATCCACCACGGCGGCGGCGTCGGCATGGGCCGCTCCCTGCACGCCGGGCAGGTCACGGTCGCGGACGGCACCAAGCTCGCGGGCGAGAAGATCCGCCGCGTGCTGACCAACGACCCCGGCATGGGCGTCATCCGGCACGTGGACGCGGGCTACGACCGCGCCGACGAGATCGCCGACGAGCGCGGTGTGCGGATCCCGATGCGCGAGGGCGACCCACGTTGAGTTTCCACAGCATGTGGACGGAGCTGCTACCCATCGGCCGCAGCTCCGTCTCCGGCGGCTACCGCCGCTACGCCTGGAGCGGCGCCGACCTGGAGTGCCGGGCGTGGTTCCGGGCGCAGGCCGAGGAACGCGGCCTGACGTACGAGGTCGACCGCAACGGCAATCAGTGGGCCTGGCTGGGCGACCCCGCCGCCGGCGGAGCCGTCGTGACGGGCTCGCACCTGGACTCCGTGCCGGACGGCGGCGCCTTCGACGGCCCGCTGGGCGTCGTGTCGTCCTTCGCGGCCCTCGACGAACTGCGCGAGCGCGGCGCCGCGCTCGACAAGCCGCTGGCCATCGTCAACTTCGGTGACGAGGAGGGCGCCCGCTTCGGTCTCGCCTGCGTCGGCTCCCGGCTGGCCGCCGGACAACTCACGAAGGACAAGGCGCACGAACTGCGGGACGCGGACGGCGTCAGCCTGCCGCAGGCCATGGAGCGGGCCGGCTACGACCCGGCCGCCATCGGCCCGGACCCCGAGCGGCTCGCCCGCATCGGCGCGTTCGTGGAACTCCACGTCGAGCAGGGCCGGGCGCTGGACCTGAGCGGCGACGCCGTCGGTATCGCGTCCGCCATCTGGCCGCACGGCCGCTGGCGGTTCGACTTCCACGGCGAGGCCAACCACGCGGGCACCACCCGCCTGGAGGACCGCCGCGACCCGATGCTCAGCTACGCCGACACGGTGCTGGCCGCCCGCCGGGAGGCCAGGGCCGCCGGGGCGCTGGCGACCTTCGGCAAGGTGAGCGTCGAGCCCAACGGCGTCAACGCCATCGCCTCGCTGGTGCGCGGCTGGCTCGACTCACGGGCCGCCGACCAGGAGACCCTGGACCGGGTGGTGGCCGGTATCGAGGCCGCCGCTTCGGAGCGCGCGGCCCGCGACGGCATCGACGTCCGCGTCACCCGCGAGTCGTTCACCCCGGTCGTCGAGTTCGAGCACGCGCTGCGCGACGAGGTCGCGAAACTGCTCGGCGGCGGCGTGCCGGTGCTGCCGACCGGCGCGGGACACGACGCCGGGATCCTGTCGGCGAGCGCCCCGACCGCCATGCTGTTCGTACGCAACCCCACCGGCGTCTCGCACTCACCCGCCGAGACGGCGGCCGAGGACGACTGCCTCGCCGGGGTGACCGCGCTCGCCGACGTACTGGAAGGTCTCGCGTGCAGCTGACGTACTGGACGGAACACGTCTGGCTCAACGGGGTCGTCGAGCCCGGCGTGGCCGTCGACACGGCCGACGGCCGCATCACCGGCGTCAGGACGGGCGTCGGCACACCGCCGCCCGGCGCCGTCGCGCTGCGCGGATTCACCCTGCCGGGGCTGGCCAACGCGCACTCGCACGCCTTCCACCGGGCCCTGCGCGGCACCGTCCAGGTCGGGTCCGGCACCTTCTGGACCTGGCGCGAGATCATGTACTCGGTCGCGGCGGAGCTCGACCCCGACACCTACTACGCGCTCGCGCGGGCGGTGTACGCGGAGATGGCGCTGGCCGGCGTCACCTGCGTCGGTGAGTTCCACTACCTGCACCACGCTCCCGGCGGCACGCCGTACGACGATCCCAACGCCATGGGCGAGGCCCTGATCGCCGCCGCGGGCGAGGCGGGCATCCGCATCACGCTGCTCGACACGGCGTACTTCTCGTCCGGATTCGGCGCGCCCCCCGACCGGCACCAGTTGCGCTTCGCCGACGCGGGCCCCCGACGCCTGGGCGGAGCGCGCAGACGCGCTCAAGGACCACGACCACGCCAAGATCGGCGCGGCGATCCACTCGGTGCGCGCCGTGCCGCCGGCCGGGATCGCCAGGGCCGCCGAGTGGGCGGCGGCGCGCCGGGCGCCGCTGCACGTCCACCTGTCGGAGCAGCCGGCCGAGAACGAGGCCTGTCTGCGCACCCACGGCGTGACGCCCACGCGGCTTCTCGCGGACCACGGGGCGCTGGGCCCGCGGACCTCCGCCGTGCACGCCACGCACCTCACCGGCGACGACATCCGGCTACTCGGCGGCAGCGGCACCGTCGTCTGCATGTGCCCCACCACCGAACGCGACCTCGCGGACGGTATCGGTCCGGCGCGCGACGTCCAGCGGGCCGGGAGTCCGTTGTCGCTCGGCAGCGACAGCCACGCCGTCATCGACCTGCTCGAAGAGGCCCGCGCCCTGGAGCTCGACGAGCGGCTGCGCACCCGTACCCGCGGGCACTGGACCGCGGCCCAGCTGCTGCGGGCCGCCACCGCCGACGGCCACGCCTCACTGGGCTGGACCGACGCCGGCGAGATCGAGACCGGCGCGCTCGCCGACTTCACCACCGTCGCCCTGGACTCGGTCCGCACCGCCGGTACGCTGCCGCGCCTCGGCGCGGAGACGGCCGTGTTCGCCGCCACCGCCGCGGACGTGCGGCACACGGTGGTGGGCGGCCGGCACATCGTCCGGGACGGTGTGCACCAGTTGGTGCCGGACGTCCCGGCGGCGATGGCCGAGGCCGTGGCCCGCCTGCGGCGTTCCTGACCCTCTCCGCACCAGAAGAAGGACCGCGATGCCCGCGACCGTCATCACCAACATCGGCAGCCTGGTCACCAATGACCCGTCCCTCGGTACCGGCCCGCTCGGCCTGATCACGGACGCGGCGGTGGTCATGGCGGAGGGCCGTATCGCCTGGGTCGGCCCGGCGGGCCGGGCGCCCGCCGCGGACCGGGTCTTCGACGCGGAGGGCCGGGCGGCGCTGCCCGGGTTCGTCGACTCGCACTCGCACCTGGTCTTCGGCGGCGACCGGACCCAGGAGTTCAACGCGAGGATGTCCGGCACGCCGTACACGGCCGGTGGCATCAGGACCACCGTCGCCGCGACCCGGGCCGCCACCGATGCCGAGCTGGACGCGAACGTGGCCCGCTACGTGGCCGAGGCGCGGCGGCAGGGCACCACGACCATCGAGACGAAGTCCGGGTACGGGCTGACCCCGCACGACGAGGCGCGCAGCCTGCGCATCGCCGCCGCGCACACCCCGGAGACCACGTACCTGGGCGCGCACATCGTCGCGCCGGAGTACGCGGACGACCCGGCCGGCTACGTCGACCTGGTCACCGGGCCGATGCTGGAGGCCTGCGCACCGCACGCCCGCTGGGTGGACGTGTTCTGCGAGAAGGGGGCGTTCGACGGCGACCAGGCACGGGCGATCCTCACCGCGGGCGTCCGGGCCGGGCTGATCCCCCGGGTCCACGCCAACCAGCTGACCTACGGGCCCGGGGTGCGACTGGCGGTCGAGCTGGGGGCGGCCTCCGCCGACCACTGCACCCATCTGACGGACGCGGACGTCGACGCCCTCGCGTCATGCGGTGGCGCGACCGTCGCGACGCTGCTGCCGGGGGCCGAGTTCTCGACGCGCGCGCAGTACCCCGACGCCCGCAGGCTGATCGACGCGGGCGCGGCGGTGGCGCTGTCGACGGACTGCAATCCGGGGTCGAGCTTCACCAGCTCGATGCCGTTCTGCATCGCCGTCGCCGTGCGGGACATGCGGATGACGCCGGACGAGGCGGTCGCGGCCGCGACGCTCGGGGGAGCGCGGGCCCTGCGCAGGGATGACGTGGGAAGGGTCGCGGCGGGGGCGCGAGCGGATCTGATGCTGCTCGACGCCCCCAGCCACGTACATCTGGCCTACCGGCCGGGTGTGCCGCTGGTCAGCCGCGTCTGGCAGGGCGGGGTACCCGCGCTCTGACCTGCGGCACGACCGGTGTGGTCACTCCTCGACGAGGAGCCCGCGTCGCAACCGCGCCAACGTCCGGGAGAGCAGTCGCGAGACGTGCATCTGCGAGATGCCGAGCTCCTCGCCGATCTCCGACTGGGTGAGGTTGCCGGTGAAGCGCAGCGAGAGGATCTTGCGATCGCGCGCCGGGAGCTCCGCGATCAGCGGGCGCAGCGACTCGATGTACTCGATGCCCTCGAGATCGCTGTCCTCGTAACCGATGCGGTCGGTCAGCGCGCCCTCGGAGTCGTCCTCGTCGGCCTGGGCGTCCAGCGAGCTCGCGGTGTACGCGTTGCTCGCGGCCATGCCCTCGATGACCTCTTCCTCGCTGATCCGCAGCTTGGCGGCCAGCTCCGCCACGTTCGGCGCGCGGTCCAGCTGCTGGGCGAGCTCGTCGCCGGCCTTGGCCAGGTCGAGCCGCAGCTCCTGCAGACGGCGCGGGACCCGCACCGACCAGCTGGTGTCACGGAAGAAGCGCTTGATCTCGCCGATGATCGTCGGCATCGCGAACGTGGGGAACTCCACTCCGCGACTCAGTTCGAAGCGGTCGATCGCCTTGATCAGGCCGACCGTGCCGACCTGGACGATGTCCTCCATCGGCTCACTGCGGGTACGGAACCGGGCAGCGGCGAATCTCACCAGGGCGAGATTGAGTTCCACGAGCGTGTTGCGGACGTAGGAGTACTCGTACGTGCCCTCGTCCAGCGTCTCGAGGCGCAGGAACAGAGTCTTGGACAGGGCGCGTGCGTCCACCGGCCCCACCGTCTGGAACGGGGGTATCTCGGGGAGGCCCTCCAAGCCCTCCGGCTCGTCCAGTTCTTCCTGGTCCGAGCCTATGGACGGGTGGGTCTTCGTCGCGGTGATCGCGTCAGGCCGGGGTGTCATGCTCTCCTCCCTCGGTTGCGGCATCAGGCTGCCGGTGCCATGCCTCTTGTACGGTGTGCTGCGCCTCCGAGGCGGCCGTTTATCGACAAGTGTTGTTCAACCCCTACCCCGTTTCACGCCACTGGCGCAAATTTTCGGTCTTCGGTCCGTAGGACGATTACCGTGCCCCGGAAGGGGCAGGCGGAAGGCGCTCGAGGGGCGCTCACCGGGTAGCCGGGCCACGGCTTCCGCGTGATTCGTGATGCGCGTAGGGTTCGGTGTGCGCATGACCCAAGATTCCAGAGGAGCGCACATGGACCGCGGGATGGTCGGGACGGCCGGCCGGGACCGGTTGCACGTGGCTGTGCGACAGCACGGCACGTGCGCCGTCGTCACGCCTGCGGGCGAACTGGACCACCACACGGCGGAGCTGCTCAGCGAGCCGCTCGAAGCATGCGTCGACGCGGGCTGCACCAAGCTCGTGGTGGACTGCTCCGAGTTGGATTTCTGTGACTCCACCGGACTGAACGTCCTGCTGGGTGCCCGGCTGAAGGCCGAGGCGGCGGGTGGGAAGGTCCATCTGGCGGGTATGCTGCCGGTAGTCGCGCGTGTGTTCGAGATCACGGGCGCCGAAGCCGTGTTCACCGTCCACGCGACATTGGACGAGGCATTGCAGGAGTGACGGAAGCGTCGCCGGTGGCGATCTCCCACTCCACCCTGTTTGGTAGAGCTTCCGAGGTGTCCTCGGGAATTCGTCGGGCAGGAGACTCCTGAAACTGTCGGACATCGGTGAGGTGAGGCGTCGATGAGCACCACTCGGCCCCCCGCGGCGGACGACCGCGGTTCGGACCCGGGCGACTCTGTCGCACCCGAGGCCGGATCCGCGCGCGTTCTGCGGCTCTTGGGTGAGAGTGCCATCGTTCCGCGCGCCCGCGACTTCACTCGCGAGGCGCTGCAGGCCTGGGGATGGCTGCCCGCCTCCACGCCGGAGGCCCGGGCGGCGGCCGAGGACGTCCTGCTCGTCGTCTCGGAACTGGTCACCAACGCGTGCCTGCACGCGGACGGCCCCGATGAGCTGCGGCTGATCCACAGCCCCAAGGTGCTGCGCCTGGAGGTCGCCGACAGTGGCGACGGAGAGCCGACGCCCCGCGTCCCGCACCGGGCGGGCCGGCCCGGCGGGCACGGCATGTTCATCGTGCAGCGGCTCTGTTCGGACTGGGGCGTCGCACGGCACTCCGAGCGGCCGGGCAAGACGGTCTGGGCCGAGCTGACGGCGCCCGCCGGAGCCTGACCGGAGCGCCCGGCGCCCGAGCCGAACGCCTGGCCTTCGAGCCCCGAAGCCGCACCACGGCCGCTGCGTCACCGCAACGTCGGACCACCCCCCCGTACGGTGTTCCGGCGTTTCTTCATGCCCCGTCGGAGGGCTTCTCACGGCCCCGGGCCCCGGGCCCCGCCCGTCCCTGATGTACCGGTGACCCGCCGGGCAGGCATTGTCTCTTCCCTCTCCAAGGTCACGGGCGTACTGTCGGCCGCCGAATCTGATGTGCCGTCAGTAACTGGTGGCGGAAGGGAGAAGAGCCCATGCAACACGTCATGAACAGCGTCCGCGGCAGAGCGGCCGCCCGCGGTGGAGTGCTGGCACTCGCGACGGCGACGGCGGCGGGTGCGGCGCTGCTGGCCGCCCCGGCCGCACACGCGGAGACGGTGGACGTCGCCTACAGCTGTCAGTCGCCGATCGGGAAGAAGGACGCGGTGTCGCCCATCGACATCACGAGCGTCGCGTCCGGCTCCGGCTACAGACTCACGATGACCTTCAAGAAGGGTGTCTCCTCCAGCCCGATCGAACTCGGCAAGGGGGCGATGAACCCGAGTGCGACGATCAAGGTCGGTGGAGCGGACCCGGGCACCGTGTCGGTGGTGGGGACCCCGAACGACGCGGCGATCCCCGCGAACTCCCCCATCAAGATCAACGATCTGACGGGCACCTACACGCCCAAGAAGTCGGGCAAGGTCACCTTCACGGCAGGTGTGCTCACCATCAAGGCCCTCGGCACGGTGACGACCTGCAACGCCACCAACAGCCCCAAGCCCTCGCTGTCGCTGGACGTCAAGGCGGCGGGTGGTGGCAGCGGCGGCGCCACGACCGCGCCGGACGAGTCCGCCACGCTGCCGCAGACCGGTCCGGCCGACAGCGCCGTGGCGCTGGGCACCTTCGGCGGCACGGTGCTGCTCGCCGGTGTCGCCGGCGTGCTCTGGCTCACCCGCAGGGCCGCTCGGACCCGTTGACCCGGACCCGTGGCACCGACGCCGGCGTCGGTGCCACGGCTCGGCATGTCCGCTGTTCATCCGCCCTGACCAGGGTGGATAGCCGATCTGACGGTCAGTCAAATCTGGGCGCCCGGCTCCATTGACTTCTTTCGGTCACGCCGTCTCAATGTCCAGCGTCGGCGCAGAGGAAAAGGGACGCTGCGCCCGGACCGTGATCAAGGGGACAAGATGATCGCTCACGCGCGAAGATCCGTCATGCGCGGACGGAGACTGGCCGCCGTGCTCGGGGCCGCCGCACTCATGGTGGGGGGCGGCGCGGTCCTCGCGGCGCCCGCCCAGGCGGCGACGGCCGTGAACTTCGACACGCACTGCATCCCGCCCGCCGTGGCCGGGCTGCCGCCCATCGACGGCGTGTCCAACGCGACCGTGACGGTCGCGCCGTCGAACCCGAAGGTCGGTGACACGGTCACCGTCACCTACACGCTCACCAAGGCGGCCGCGAGCAACCCGACGGACATCGCGCTGCCCGCCGATGTCGTCACCCCCCGCGCCACCGTCGTGCTCGGCGGCGCCCAGACCGGCGCGGTCGCCGTGACCGGCCCCAAGAGCAACCCGCCGATCCCGGGCAAGGGCGCCTTCCCGGCGCTGGTCATGACCGGCACCTTCGTGGTCACCGCTCCCGGCGCCATCACCCTGTCGCCCGGCGACTACACCATCCACACCAGCTACATCCTGGAACTGGACACCGTCTGCACGGTGATCACCCCGCCCGCGCCGGTCTCCGAGACCGTCACCGCGAGCCCGGCGACCAACCCCAACCCGCGCACCCTGGCGCTGGGCTCGGCCCAGGGCGACCCGGGCACCGCGGTCGCCGTCACCGGCGGCCACTTCACCGCGGGCGCCACCGTCACGGTCCTGGCCATCGCCGGGTCCAACCCGACGGCGGACATGGCCTCCGCGACCGCCGACGCGCAGGGCGGTTTCACCGCCTCGCTCGTCGTCAACGACCCCGCGACCACCGGCATCGTGGCCTTCGAGGGCGCGAGCTACGACCCGGCCACCGCGGCGGGCCCGGTCGCGTACAAGGTCAACGACAACACCCCCATTCCGCCGGGGAGCCAGAAGCTCAACGCCTCGGTCACCGCCGGGACGCTCTCCATGACCCAGGCCGGCGACACCGTGGAGATGACCCCGGTGAACTTCGGTGACGGCGGCGCCTCGACCGGCGCGCTGCAGACGGTCACCGTCAAGGACTTCCGCGGCGGCGCCGCGGGCTGGTCCCTGACCGGCGCGGTCACCGACTTCAAGGGCCCCGGTGGCACCGTCATCGGCGCCGACAAGCTCAGCTGGACCCCGGCCTGCACCGCCAAGGCCGGCAGCCTCAGTGCCTGCGCGGCGGGCTCGCCCGGCGCCGTGGGCACGGCGGGCGCCACGCTGGCCACGACGCCCAACGGCACCGTGACCGGTGGTGAGTTCACCGCCGACGCGGGTCTGTCGCTGGACGTTCCGGCCTTCTCCTCGCCAGGAACCTACTCCGGAGTCTTGACCCTGACCCTTACCTGACGCACAGTCAGTTAACCCGGACCGAGGGAGATGCCAGACATGTCGAGGGCCAAGGCGTGCGCAGTGCTGCTGACGGTCGCCGCGTTGCTCGGCATCGGCCTCGGTCCCGCGGCAGGACCGGCCGGCGCCGCGGACAACGGGCGCTGGTCGGTCTTCCCCGCCCCGGCGGGCGGAGCCAAGGACAGGACGAGCACCAGCCAGGAACGCCAGTTCTTCACGTTGGAGGCGGGGCCGGGCACCACCGTCAAGGACAAGGTCTCGGTCTCCAACCTCTCCGACGCGCCGATGCAGTTCAAGATCTACGGCGCCGACGCCTACAACACCCCGCGCGACGGCGGCTTCGCCGTGCGCGGCCCGGAGGAAACCAGCAAGGACGTCGGCACCTGGGTGAAGCTCGCGCAGGGCAGCCTCACCGTCCCGCCCAGGACCCGCGCCGACATCCCGTTCACCCTCACCGTCCCCGACACCGCCACTCCCGGCGACCACCCCGGCGCGATCGTCGCGCTCAACACCGAGACCGACAAGAGCAAGGGGAGCGTGGCGGTCGGCGTACGGCGGGCCGTCGGAGCCCGGATCTACCTGCGGGTGAGCGGCCCCAGCCTCCCCGCGCTCTCCGTGGAGAACGTCCGCGTCGACCACGGCCAGCCCTGGCTGCCCGGCACCGGCAGCAGCAGCGCGGCCATCCACTACACCCTCGTCAACCGGGGGAACGTCTCCCTGCTGCCGCGCCTGCGGCTCAAGGCCACCGGGCTGTTCGGCAACACCCTGCTGGACCGGCAGGCCAAGGGCCTGCCGCTGGAACTCCTGCCGGGGCAGCAGGTCGAGCTGACCGAGAAGTGGGCCGGGGCGCCGCAGTTCGATCGGGTGAGCGTGCGGCTGACCGTCACCACCGACCGGGGCGAACTGAACGAGACCGCCCACGTTTCGTTCTTCGCCGTCCCCTGGCTCGCCGCCGGGGTGCTGCTCGCCGGACTGGCGCTGCTCATCGCCTGGTTCGTCGTCAGGCGCCGCAGGAACCGTCCGCCGCGGCCGGCGGAAGAGGATTCCGATCCCGATCCCGAGGGCGGGACGGCAGCGGCGGCGATCGGCGTGACGAGCGTGGGAAGCAGGGGCGGACAGGCGTGAGCACCATGCACAGGGACCTACTCCGGGCGGTGGCGGCCGCCGTGCTCGCCACGGTGCTGCTCGTCCTCTCCGCGCTCACCGCGCAGCCGTCGCAGGCGGCCCCGGAGTCGGCTGCGGTGCCGAGCGGGGTGGCGGTGCTGAACCCGGTGGCGGTGCCGAACCCCGCGGCCGTGCGGGCGGCCGCCGCCGACGAGAAACCCGCGGTGGCGCTGTCGCCGCGGGAGGCCAAGCCCGGTACGGAGATCACGGTCACCGGCCGGGGCTGGAAGCCGGCCACGCTGCTCACCCTCCTGGTCTGCGGGCAGAACGCGATCGGCGGCACCAACTCCTGCTCCAACGCGTCGGGCCGCGCCGTCACCACCGACGCCAAGGGCGGCTTCACCCAGAAGCTGCCGACCGCCGCACCGCCCAAACCCTGCCCCTGCGTCGTGCACGTCGCGACGGTGATGGGCGACTCCGTCACCGTCGACGCCCCCTTCACCGTCACCGGGCATCCGGTCGCCGAGCTGCCGCAGCAGTCCGGTGCCGGGCGGCTCGCGGTGCTCACCGCCCGGCTGGAGGGCGGCGGCGGGCTGCTCACCTGGTTCGGCTCACCGCCCCAGCGCCGGCTGGTCTTCACCGTCGGCAACCTCGGCTCGGGACCGGTCAAGGACCCGGTCTTCCAGATCGGTGTCTCGCACGGCGTCTTCGCCCCGCAGTGGGAGGAGCAGCAGTGGAGCGGCAGCGTGGCGCCGGGGATGAAGCAGCAGATCAAGCTGCCCGTCGAACTGGCGTCGGGAGCGCACGGCGACTACCGGGTGCAGCTCAGGTACGGCGGCAAGGTGCTCGTCACGGAGCCCTGGGACGTCGGCCGCCCCTGGGGCGTCACGCTCTTCTGGATCCTGCTCTGCGTCGTCGTGCCGGCCGCGGTCTTCCGGATCGGGATGGCCGTCGTGGAGCGGGCGCGACCGCGGCTGCCCGGCACGATCTACGCCTCCGGCCGCCGCCGCAAGGCCCCCTGGCGGCCCGCCGCGCTGCTCCACCTGCCACCGCCCCGGCGCTCCACGCCGAGCCGGCCGCTGCCACCGCCTGACGGCGTGCGCCCAGCGGGCTCCCGGGCCCCGGACGAGACCGGCACGCTGCCCTGGTTCAGTCAGGGCACCCTGCCGGCCCCGGCCGCCGCCGAGGAACCGCCACCGACTTCCGCACCGAGTACCGACCGTCCATCTTCGAAGGGAAGCACGTGACGAATCGACTATCGCGACGGCGGCGGAGCGGGGCCGCCACCGCGGCCGGGGTCGCGCTCATGCTCGGCGGCGGCTCGGTGCTGCTGATCGCGGCACCCGCGCAGGCCGCCGTGTCCTCTTTCGCGACCAAGTGCATACCACCGAAGATCGCCAACCTGCCGGACGTCAACGGGACGACCAAGGCGGACATCACCGCGCCCGCGACCGCCAAGGTCGGCGACACGATCGACGTGACGTGGAAGACGGTGCAGGCCGCGTCGGAGAACCCGGGCGTCGCGGACCTCCCCGCCAACTCGGTGCTGCCCACCGGCAAGGTGACGATCGGCGGCGCGCAGACCGGCTCGCTGGACGTCGCGGGGACCCGGACGAATCCCGCGATCCCGAAGAACAGCCCGATGGTGCTGTCCGACATGAAGGGCAAGGTCAAACTGACCGCCGCGGGCGATGTGACCCTCTCGCCCGGCGCGTACAACATCAACGCGAACTACATCATGTCGACCGACACCGCGTGCGCGCCGACCGGCACCGTTCCGGTCGCGGTCACGATCAAGGTGACGGGCGGCACGTCGTCGGGCGGCACGACCTCCGGCGGCACCACCTCCGGGGGCACGACCTCCGGCGGTACGACCTCCGGCGGTACGACGTCGGGTGGCACCAACTCCGGTGGTACGACGTCGGGTGGCACCACGTCCGGGGGTACGACCTCCGGGGGTACGACGGGCGGCGGCGGTGAGCCCAACGGGACCGTGCACAAGGGCACGGCGGTCTCCGTGACCTTCGACTGCGGGACGTTCGGCAAACCGACCGGCCAGGCGGTGGTCGACGCCACCAAGAACAGTGCCGGCTACGCCCTTTCGGTGCGGTTCCTCGGCTCGGTCATGAAGACCCCCGCTCCCCTCCCCAAGGGCTTCATCACCGCGACCATGGCCGTCAAGGTGGCGGGCGCGGACAGCGGCACGGCCCAGGTCAAGGCGCCGCCCAACACCAAGGCGTTCGCCCAGGACGACCCGGTCACCCTCGACCCCCTGACCGGCGTCTACTCCCCGCGCAAGACCGGAAAGGTCACGCTCCACCCGGGCGTCCTGGCCGTCCAGCTCGCCCAGGGCGGCACGCCCGTTGCGACCTGCACGCCGACCAACGCGGTCGCCGCGTCGCTGACGCTCGTCATCGCGGAGAAGGGCACCGCCGGCGGCGGTACCGACGGCGGGACCGCCAACAGCGCGACCACCACCAGCGGGGGCCTCGCCCAGACCGGCGCCGACAACAACGGTTCGCTGCGCGCCCTCGGCCTCGTCGCCGGCACCGTCCTCCTCCTCGGCGGCGCCGTCTTCACCTTCACACCGTGGCGCAGACTGCGCCGCTGACCGCGTGACACGCACGACACGACGAGGCCCCGGCGACCGTTCGTACGGTCACCCGGGGCCTCGTCGTGTCGTGCGCGGGAGATTACGTCAGCGGACGTCGCCCATCAGCGCGACGACCTTCTTGCGGTACATCCAGACCGCGAAGCCGGCGAGGATGGCGAGGACCGCTTCGAGGCCCACCATGCCGCTGCCGTTCAGATCCACACCCGCGATGGACAGCAGACTGGTGGTGCAGTCGCCCGCGGTGACCGCGAGGAACCAGACACCCATCATCTGGCTGCCGTACTTGGCGGGGGCCATCTTCGTGGTGACCGAGAGCCCGACCGGCGAGAGGCAGAGCTCGCCGATGGTCTGAATCATGTAGATCATGACCAGCCACATCGGGCTGACCTTCGTACCGTCCGAGGCCAGGCCCATCGGGATCACGAAGACGACGAACGAGGCACCGATGAGGAACAGGCCCATGGCGAACTTCACCGTGGTGCTCGGTTCGCGGTTCTTCTTCGCCAGCCACAGCCAGCCCCAGGCGATGACGGGGGCCAGTGCCATGACGAACAGCGGGTTCACGGACTGGAACCACGAGGACGGGAAGTCGACGCCGAACACCGAGCCGCGCGTCTTCGTCTCGCCGAAGATCGACATCGTCGACCCGCCCTGGTCGTAGATCATCCAGAAGACGGCGGCGGCCACGAAGAACCAGATGTAGCCGCTCATCTTGGACTGCTCGCCGGCCGACAGCTCCTTGTCCTTCTTGATCCGCACCAGGACGCCGATCGGGATGACCAGGCCGATCACGGTGATCGGCACCAGTGCCCAGTTGAGCGTGTAGTGCCCGGTGAAGCCGACCACGCCGTAGAAGACGGTGGCGGCGATCAGCCACATCAGGCCCTTGCGCAGGGTGGAGTTGCGCTCCTCGACCGACAGCGGCTTCGGGACGACGCTGCTGCGCTCGCTCAGGTGCCGGGTGCCGAGCAGGAACTGGACCAGGCCCAGCGCCATGCCGACGGCGGCGAGGGCGAAGCCCAGGTGCCAGCTGTAGTTCTGGCCGACGGTGCCGATGATGAGCGGGGCGGCGAAGGCACCGATGTTGATGCCCATGTAGAAGACGGTGAAGCCGCCGTCGCGACGAGGGTCGTTCGGACCGTCGTAGAGGTGGCCGACCATCGTCGAGATGTTCGCCTTGAGCAGCCCGGAGCCGAGCGCGACCAGTCCCAGGCCGACGAAGAACGTCGCCTGGCCGGGAACGGCCAGCGTCAGGTGGCCCACCATGATGATGCCGGAGGCGATGGCGACCGTCTTGCGCGGCCCCCAGACCCGGTCACCGAACCAGCCCCCCGGCATGGCGAGCAGGTACACCATCGCGAGGTAGATGGAGTAGATGGCCGTGGCCGTGGCCGCGTTCATCGCGAGGCCGCCGCCCTGGGACCCCTTCTCCGCGCCGGGTCCGCCGGCGATCAGGTAGAGGGGGAGCAGGGCCCGCATGCCGTAGAAGCTGAACCGCTCCCACATCTCGGTCATGAAGAGAGTGGCCAGGCCGCGGGGGTGGCCGAAGAAGGTCTTGCCGCCCGGAGCAGGGGTCCCCTGCGGGGCGGCGTCCTTCGTCAGGCTGGACGCCATGGTCGATCCTTGTTCGCTCGGGACGCGCGACGGAACAGACCGCGCGCCCGGTGGGGGTGGCCGGCACCGGCGCGCGATGGGGGCGCGCCGGGATCCACGCCCGCCGCGCGTACGCGCGGCGGACCCGGCCGTCAGGTCAATCACTCGATGCCGGTTTATACCGGACCCGTCACAGAAGCGGCCTTCAGCGCGTGTTGCGCGCGTACGGGCCCCGAGTGCTGCTAAGGGCGATTCATTACTTTATGGCAGTGCGACGCGTGGTATAGGGGGTCTTGAGACCTACCTCACAAGGGCGTTGGCACCGCTACGTCGGCCCCTGCCCATGCGGACTACCATCAAGCCCATGACCCGCGTACTTCTTGCCGAGGACGACGCATCCATCTCGGAACCCCTCGCGCGCGCCCTGCGCCGCGAGGGTTACGAGGTCGAAGTGCGTGAGGACGGGCCCACCGCGCTCGAAGCAGCCCTGCTGGGCGCCGTCGACCTGGTGGTGCTCGACCTGGGGCTGCCCGGCATGGACGGCCTCGACGTATGCCGCAGGATCCGTACGGAGGGGCACACCTTCCCGGTGCTGGTGCTCACGGCCCGCGCCGACGAGGTCGACACGGTGGTCGGGCTGGACGCCGGCGCCGACGATTACGTCACCAAGCCGTTCCGGCTCGCCGAACTGCTCGCGCGCGTCCGGGCGCTGCTGCGCCGCGGCACCACCGACGCGCCGCAGCCGTCGACCCACGGGGTGCGGATCGACGTGGAGTCGCACCGCGCGTGGATGGGCGACGACGAGCTGCAGCTGACCGCGAAGGAGTTCGACCTCCTGCGCGTCCTGGTGCGCGACGCGGGCCGGGTGGTCACCCGCGAGCAGCTGATGCGCGAGGTCTGGGACACCACGTGGTGGTCGTCGACCAAGACCCTCGACATGCACATCTCCTGGCTGCGCAAGAAGCTCGGCGACGACGCGACCGCGCCCCGGTACATCTCCACCGTGCGCGGTGTCGGATTCCGGTTCGAGAAGAACTGACCCGGAACTGACACGCTTCCTCCATGCGCCGCCGACTGATCTCCTCCACGCTCGCCGTCGTCCTCGTCGTCATCGCGGTCTTCGGGATCTCGCTCGTCATCGTCGAGACGCGCACGATCGAGAGCAGCGCGCAGGAGAGCGTCGACTCCGAGGCGGTCCGGCTCGCCGGCAGCGTCGACAGCCGGCGAGCCGGCGGTGAGAAGGTCGACACCGGCTCGCTGGCCCAGCAGGTGGCGGCCGACCGGTTCGCCGTCGTGCGGATCCCGGGCAGCGCGCCCATCGAGATCGGGACCCGGCCCTCGGGCAAGGTGATCAGCTCCACCCAGCGGGGCGACGACGGCACGACCGTGCTCGTCGAGGAGTCCCGTTCCAAGATCAGCCAGGAGATCGGCAGGACCCTGCTGGTCATCCTGGCCGTCGCCCTCCTCGCGGTGCTCGCGGCCGTGATCCTCGCGGTGCGGCAGGCGCGCCGGCTCGGCAGCCCGCTCACCGACCTCGCGGAGACCGCCGAGCGGCTCGGCTCGGGCGACCCGCGCCCGCGGCACCGCCGCTACGGGGTGCCGGAGCTGGACCGGATCGCCGACGTGCTGGACGCGAGCGCCGAGCGGATCGGCCGTATGCTCACCGCCGAGCGGCGGCTCGCCGCCGACGCCTCGCACCAGTTGCGCACGCCCCTGACCGCGCTCTCCATGCGGCTGGAGGAGATCGTCGCCACCGCGGACGACGAGGACGCCGTCAAGGAGGAGGCGACGATCGCGCTGGGCCAGGTCGAGCGGCTCACCGACGTGGTGCAGCGGCTGCTGACCAACGCCCGGGACCCGCGCTCCGGCTCGGCGGTCGACTTCGACCTCGACGACGTGATCAAGCAGCAGATGGAGGAGTGGCGCCCCGCCTCGCAGAGCGAGGGGCGCACCATCGTCCGCTCCGGGACCCTGGGCCTGCGGGCCGTCGGCACCCCCGGCGCGGTCTCCCAGGTGCTGGCCACCCTCATCGAGAACTCGCTCATGCACGGCGCGGGCACGGTCGGCCTGCACACCCGGGTGACCGGCAACCAGGCGGTCGTGGAGGTCACGGACGACGGGCCGGGTGTACCGCCCGACCTGGGCGCGCGGGTCTTCGAGCGGACGGTCAGCGGCCGTAACTCCACCGGGCTGGGGCTGGCCGTCGCCCGTGACCTGGCCGAGGCGGACGGCGGACGGCTGGAGCTGCTCCAGCAGCGGCCGCCGGTCTTCGCGCTGTTCCTGGCCCAGGAGGACCGGTCAGGGGAGCCACGGCGGCCCCGCGGAGACGCCGACCCCTCTCCCCAGTAGCCCGGGGCCCGGACCTACGGGGCGGTGCGGCTGTGCGGCGCGGAATCGGGGTCCGGCTCCGCGGCCAGGATCGACTCCGCCTGTTCGGCCAGCTCACGGGCGGGCAGCGCCTTGAAGACCCAGGTCCGGTAGGACCAGAAGCGGAAGAGGGTGGCCACGCCGATGCCGGCGAACTTGAAGAAGTTGCTCTGCAGGGAGCTGTCCCAGCCGAACCCGTACGTCGCCACGTAGAGCACCGCGTTCTCGATGACGAGACCGACGGCGCTGAAGCCCAGGAAGAGCCCCAGTTCCTTCGAGCGGCTGCTCCGGTCGCGGTCACGGTAAGTGAAGTAACGGAAGCCGACGTAGTTGAAGAGAATCGATACGGCGGTGGCGATGATGCTCGCCCGGACCGTCTGCAGACCGGTGCTGTGCCGGACCAGGTTGAAGACTCCGACGTTCACCAGGACACCCGCGCCGCCGACCGCGCCGAACTTGGCGATCTCGCGGTAGAGCAGGCCCAAACGCGACTGCACGGTCTGGCGTCCGCTCATGATGATCCGCTCGGCCCTGTCTGTCGGTCTGGCTCGCCACGACCCGCCTGTGACCTGCCGGGGGGTGTGGTGTCGCTGGTGCTCCAGTCGTACTGGCTTCTTCATGCTAACCGCACGGGTGCGGGCCCTGCCCGTGGGTGGGCGTCATTCGGGGGTCCGCACGGCCGATATCCTGGGGAACGTGACATTCCCGGTAGTCGGCATGGTCGGCGGCGGCCAGCTCGCCCGTATGACCCACGAAGCGGGCATCCCGCTCGGCATCAGGTTCAAACTCCTCAGCGACACCGCGCGGGACTCCGCGGCGCAGGTGGTGGGCGACGTCGTCGTCGGCGACTACCGCGACCTGGAGACCCTCCGGGCCTTCGCGCAGGGCTGCGATGTGATCACGTTCGATCACGAGCACGTCCCCACCGAGCACCTGCGGGCCCTGGAGGCGGACGGCATCGCCGTCCGCCCGGGCCCCGACGCCCTGCAGCACGCCCACGACAAGGGCGTCATGCGGGCGAAGCTCAGCGAGATCGGTGTGCCCTGCCCGCGGCACCGGCTCGTCACGGACCCCGCGGACGTCGCGCGCTTCGCTGCGGAGGGTGACGGTTTCCCGGTCGTCCTCAAGACCGTGGTCGGCGGGTACGACGGCAAGGGCGTCTGGGTCGTGCGCGACGAGGACGGGGCCGCGGACCCGTTCCTGGCCGGCGTCCCGGTGCTCGCCGAGGAGAAGGTCGACTTCGTACGGGAGCTGGCGGCCAACGTGGTGCGTTCGCCGCACGGCCAGGCCGTCGCCTACCCGGTCGTGGAATCCGTGCAGGTCAACGGGGTGTGCGACACCGTCATCGCCCCCGCGCCGAACCTCGGCGACGCGCTGTCCGCGCAGGCCCAGCAGCTCGCGCTGACCATCGCCGCCGAGCTGGGCGTCGTCGGGCACCTCGCGGTCGAGCTGTTCGAGACCAGGGACGGCCGGATCCTCGTCAACGAGCTGGCGATGCGCCCGCACAACAGCGGCCACTGGACGCAGGACGGCGCGATCACCTCCCAGTTCGCCAACCACGTCCGCGCCGTCCTGGACCTGCCGCTCGGCGACCCGCGCCCGCGGGCGAAGTGGACCGTCATGAGCAACGTCCTGGGCGGCGACTTCCCCGACATGTACTCCGCGTACCTGCACTGCATGGCACGGGACCCGCAGCTCAAGATCCACATGTACGGAAAGGACGTGAAGCCCGGCCGTAAGGTCGGCCACGTCAACACCTACGGCGACGACCTGGCGGACGTGCGCGAGCGCGCCCGGCACGCGGCCGACTACCTGCGAGGAACGATCACCGAATGACCCTGTCCCCTCTCGTCGGCATCGTCATGGGCTCCGACTCCGACTGGTCCGTCATGGAAGCCGCCGCCCAGGCGCTGGACGAGTTCGAGGTCCCGTACGAAGTCGACGTCATCTCCGCGCACCGCATGCCGCGCGAGATGATCACCTACGGCGAGCAGGCCGACGGCCGCGGTCTCAAGGCGGTCATCGCGGGCGCCGGCGGCGCCGCCGCCCTCCCCGGCATGCTCGCCTCCGTCACCCCGCTGCCGGTCATCGGCGTGCCCGTGCCGCTGAAGTACCTCGACGGGATGGACTCGCTGCTGTCCATCGTCCAGATGCCGGCCGGCGTGCCGGTCGCCACGGTGTCCGTCGCGGGCGCGCGCAACGCCGGACTGCTCGCGGTCCGGATCCTCGCCGCGCACGACCCCGAACTGCTGGAGAAGATGCGGCACTTCATGGAAGAACTCAACGAGCAGGCCACCGACAAGGGGAAGCGGCTGCGCGCCAAGGTCCAGGGTGCGGCAGGCTTCGGGTTCGGCAAGTAACCAAAGGAGACCCGATGGACCTGATCGCCCGCGCCACGGAACTGCTCGCCGTCCACCCCGTCGTGGACGGACACAACGACCTTCCGTGGGCGCTGCGCGAGCAGGTCGGCTACGACCTCGACCGGCTCGACATCGCCACCGACCAGAGCGCCTCGCTGCACACTGACATCCCGCGGCTGCGCGCGGGCGGCGTCGGCGCGCAGTTCTGGTCGGTCTACGTGCGCAGCGACCTGGCCGGCGACGACGCGGTCTCCGCGACGCTCGAGCAGATCGACGTGGTGCGCCGGATGGCCGAGCGCTACTCCGACGACCTGATGCCCGCCCTCACCGCCGACGACATGGAGAAGGCGCGCGCCGAGGGCCGGATCGCCTCCCTCATGGGCGCCGAGGGCGGCCACAGCATCAACTGCTCCCTCGCCACGCTGCGCGCCCTGCACCGGCTCGGCGTCCGCTACCTGACGCTCACCCACAACGACAACCTCCCGTGGGCGGACTCGGCGACCGACGAGCGCCGCGCGGGCGGTCTCACCGCCTTCGGCGAGGAGGTCGTCCGGGAGATGAACCGCTGCGGGATGCTCGTCGACCTCTCGCACGTCTCCGCCGACACCATGCGGGACGCGATCCGCGTCAGCGAGGCACCGGTGATCTTCTCGCACTCGTCCTCGCGCGCCGTCTGCGACCACGTGCGCAACATCCCGGACGACGTGCTGGCCCTGCTGCCCGCCAACGGCGGCGTCGCGATGGCGACCTTCGTCCCGAAGTTCATCCTCACCGAGGCGGTCGCCTGGACCCAGGCCGCCGACGAGAACATGCGCGCCAACGGCCTGCATCACCTCGACACCACGCCGGCCGGGATGGCCGTCCAGCGCGCCTACGAGGCGACTCACCCCCGCCCCGTCGCCACCCCGTCCACGGTCGCGGACCACCTCGACCACATGCGCGAGGTGGCCGGCGTCGACCACCTCGGCCTGGGCGGCGACTACGACGGCACCGCGTTCACCCCGACGGGCCTGGACGACGTCTCCGGCTACCCGAACCTGATCGCCGAACTCCTCGACAGGGGGTGGTCGGACGCGGACCTCGCGAAGCTGACGTGGGAGAACGCGGTGCGGGTCCTGCGCGAAGCGGAGTCTGTGGCCGTGGTGGCGCAGGCCGAGCGGGGTGCTTCGCTGGCGACGATCGCTGAGCTGGACGGCTGACGCCGGGTTTTTGCGCGGCGCGTGTCGCGCCGGGCGGCGGCGCCGGAGCGGAGCCCGGCGCCGCCGCGGAGTTCTGACTTTCAGCCGGCGCAGAGGCAGAAGGGGTGGTTGGCGGGGTCGGTGAAGACCCGCCAGCTGCGCTTGCCGCCGTGGTCGTCCTCGAGGAGTTGGGCGCCGAGGGCGAGGACCGCCTCCTGGGCGGCGTCGAGGTCCTGCACGGTCACGTCGATGTGGAACTGCTGGGGCCGCTCCGGGTCGGGCCACTGCGGCTCACGCAGCTCCGGCGCCAGCTGGAACGACAGCCTGACGCCGTCGGGCGCGCGCAGCGTGACCCAGTCGTCCTCGACATCCTCCAGGTCACCGCCCAGCACCGCCGCGTAGAAGGCGGCGAGCGCCTTGGGGTCGGGACAGTCCAGAACCACGGAAGCCAGCTTGCCGATCATGGAATCCACCTCTCTCGAAGCCGTTACCGCTATGCCCGTTCAACGGGTAACCGTTACTTCATGATGGCCCACTGCGGGTAACGTGGCAAGGGTGGAGCAGCCCGGAGAACGCGCCCCCGCTCCTGGATCCCTCCTCCTGGTCCAGGACCTGGCGAACACCGTCGACCTGGAGTCGGCCGAGGACCAGCTGCGCACTCCCGCCGACCTCGACGCCTGGGTCCGGCGGCATGCCCTGCCGCCACTGACCTTCGACGCCGACGACCTCGCCGCCGCTCTCCTGCTCCGCGAGGCCCTGCGCGACGCGTGCCAAGCCCACACGGGTACCCGGCTGCCCGACGCCGCGGCCTCGAAACTGGAGCAACTCCTGGGCGCGGCCCCGCTGATGCTCGCGATAGACGCGGAAGGCGGCGCCGCGGTGCGTCCCACCGACGGTCTGACCGGCACCGCCGCCCTCACGGCCCACATCGCGGCCGGCATAGCCGCCGCCGTCACCGACAACACCTGGCCTCGCCTCAAGGCCTGCGCGGCCCACGACTGCCGCTGGGTCTACTACGACCGCAGCCCGGCCGGCCGCAGCCGCTGGTGCACGATGTCCATCTGCGGCAGCCGAGCCAAAATGCGCGCCTATCGAAGCCGTACCAGCCAGCCAGGCAGCGGGTGACGCGCGAGGGATACCCCGACCCGCCGTCGACGGAGACGGCTACCGCCTACCCGCACGGCCCTCCGACCCACGCAGGTTGCGCCGGTCACCCACAAAGCCTGCGGGCAGCCCATCAGGCAGACGGCCGGCCCATCGCCCTGAACGTCCACCCCGCCGAACGCCAGAGCGAAGGCGAAAGAGCGTTGCGGCCGTCGATGATGTGGCGCGTCGCCGCCACCTCGCCCAGCGCCGCCGCGTCCAGTTCTTGGAACTCGCGCCACTCGGTGAGGTGCAGGACCACGTCCGCCCCGCGCACCGCGTCCAGCGCGGTCGGCGCGTAGCCGAGGGTGGGGAAGAGGAGCCGGGCGTTGTCCATGCCCTTGGGGTCGTAGACGGTGACCTGGCCGCCCTGCAGGTGGATCTGTCCCGCCACGTTGAGAGCCGGAGAATCCCGCACGTCGTCGGAGTCCGGCTTGAAGGCCGCGCCCAGTACCGCGATCCGCTTGCCGAGGAAGCTGCTGCCGCCGACCGCTTCGCGGGCCAGCTCGACCATGTGGCCGCGGCGCCGCATGTTGATCGAGTCGACCTCGCGCAGGAACGTCAGGGCCTGGTCGGCACCGAGTTCGCCGGCGCGGGCCATGAACGCGCGGATGTCCTTGGGCAGGCAGCCGCCGCCGAAGCCGATGCCGGCCCGCAGGAACTTGTGGCCGATGCGGTCGTCGTGGCCGATCGCCTCGGCGAGCTTCACGACGTCGCCGTCGCCCGCCTCGCACACCTCGGCCATGGCGTTGATGAAGGAGATCTTCGTCGCGAGGAAGGCGTTGGCGGCCGTCTTGACGAGTTCGGCGGTGGGGTAGTCGGCGACGACGAACGGCGTGCCCTCCGCCACCGGCGTCGCGTAGACCTCGCGCAGCAGCTTCTCGGCGTGCGCGCTCGCGACGCCGACGACGACGCGGTCGGGGTGCAGGGTGTCCTGGACGGCGAAGCCCTCGCGCAGGAACTCGGGGTTCCAGGCCACCTCGGCGTCGGCGCCGACCGGGGCCAGTTCGGCCAGCCGGGCGGCCAGCCGGGCGGCGCTGCCCACCGGCACGGTGGACTTGCCGACGACGAGGGCGGGCCGCCGCAGGTGCGGCGCGAGCAGCTCGAAGGCGCTGTCGACGTAGGACATGTCGCAGGCGTACTCGCCGTGCTTCTGCGGGGTGTTGACGCAGACGAAGTGGACGTCGCCGAACTCGGCGACCTCCTCCCAGGAGGAGGTGAACCTCAGCCGGCCGGTGGACCCCTCGATACCAGCCACGTGCCGGGCGAGCAGGTCTTCGAGGCCGGGCTCGTACATCGGGACCTTGCCGGCGGACAGCAGCTCGATCTTGCGGGGGTCGATGTCCAGCCCCAGCACCTCGAAGCCGAGCTCCGCCATGGCGGCAGCGTGGGTGGCGCCGAGGTAACCGGTGCCGATGACGGTGAGCTTCAGAGGCATGCGGAGAGCATAGTCGCCGCCCTCGGCGCGAAATGCAGGGCGGCCCATGGCCAACGTCCACACCGTAAGGACAGAATGCGTAGACAGTGTGAGGGGGTGGTGGCCGTGGATCGAGCCGGCCAGGGGGACGCGGTACCGAGACCCGAGGAAGGGCTCTCCAAGGCGGAGGGACCCATGACGGGTGAGCAGGACGAGAGGGCGGATCAGGAGGCCGAGGGGGCCGAACCGGAGGAGGCCGGGGGCCTGGTCCCCGGCGGGGCGGAGGATCCGCGCGAGGCACAGGCCCGCAGGGCCCGGCGGCGGCGCAGGACCCGCCGGGTGCTGCTCGGCGCCGTGGTGCTGCTGTGTACGGGCGCGCTGCTGATCGTCGGCACGGGCTGGTACGCGTACGAGCACTACACGGGCCGCGTCGACCGGATCCCGAACGCGTTCCCGACGAACGTGCCGGCCGAGGCGCAGCCCGCGCCGAGCAAGGGAGGACAAACGTTTCTGCTGGTGGGTATCGACGCCCGCTCGGACCTGCCGACCACCGGCAAGGGCGCGAAGGCGCCGGAGTGGCAGCCCGGGGCGCAGCGCAGCGACACGATGATGCTGGTGCACCTGCCCGCCGACGGGAAGCACGCGTACGTGGTCTCGCTGCCGCGTGACTCCTGGGTGCCGGTTCCGGGCCACGGCAGCGCCAAGCTGAACGCGGCCTTCTCGTGGGGCGGGCCTCCGCTGCTGATCGACACGGTGCAGCGGCTCTCCAAGGTGAAGATCGACCACCTCGCGGTCGTCGACTGGAGCGGCTTCAAGAAGCTCACCGACGCCGTCGGCGGGGTGGACATCACCGTCGACAAGACCGTCTCGCGTCGCAACGGCGCGGGTATGTGGGACGCGGGCACCCACCACATGGACGGCGACGAGGCGCTGGACTACGTACGCGAGCGGTACGGCCTGCCGCGCGGCGACCTGGACCGCACCCACCGGCAGCAGAACTTCCTGCGCGCGGTGCTGAACAAGGTGCTGTCGGGGGACACCCTCAGCAACCCGCTCAAGGCGAAGCGGATGCTGGACGAGGTGACGAACTCGGTCAGCGTCGACGACTCCCTTTCCAACGGTCAGCTGCGGGATCTGATCTGGGGCATGCGGGACGTCAGGTCCTCGGACATGGCGTTCATGAACGCGCCGGTCGCCGGCTTCGACATGATCAAGAGGCAGTCCGTGGTCCTGCTCGACGGCAACGGCACGGCGGCCCTGTGGGAGGCCCTGCGCAACGACACGATGGCGGACTACGTCGCGTCGAACACCCTGGACAGGCTCGGCAGCAAGGTGTCATGAAGCTCACGTACGCCGGACGGGCCGATCGGCCTGATCCGGCCTACGATCGTAGGGTTACTTAACGGTAGTTAGCACTCGGGGAGTGAGACAGCCTTGGCCGGTTCTTCCGATTTCGACCTCTACCGGACGTCCGAGGAGCACGACATGCTCCGCGACTCGGTCCGTTCGCTCGCCGAGGCGAAGATCGCTCCATTCGCGACCGAGGTCGACGAAGAGGGCCGCTTCCCGCAGGAGGCCCTCGACGCGCTCATCGCGGCGGACCTGCACGCTGTCCACGTCCCCGAGGAGTACGGCGGCGCGGGCGCGGACGCCCTGGCCACCGTGATCGTGATCGAGGAGGTGGCCCGCGTCTGCGCGTCGTCCTCCCTGATCCCGGCCGTGAACAAGCTCGGCTCGCTCCCGGTGATCCTCTCCGGCTCCGAGGAGCTCAAGGCGAAGTACCTCGGCCCGCTGGCCAAGGGCGACGCGATGTTCTCGTACGCGCTGTCCGAGCCCGAGGCGGGCTCCGACGCGGCGGGCATGAAGACCCGCGCGGTGCGTGACGGCGACTTCTACGTCCTCAACGGCGTGAAGCGCTGGATCACCAACGCGGGCGTCAGCGAGTACTACACGGTGATGGCCGTCACCGACCCCGAGAAGCGCTCCAAGGGCATCAGCGCCTTCGTCGTCGAGAAGTCCGACGAGGGCGTCTCCTTCGGCGCCCCGGAGAAGAAGCTCGGCATCAAGGGCTCGCCGACCCGCGAGGTCTACCTCGACAACGTGCGCATCCCCGCCGACCGCATGATCGGCGCCGAGGGCACCGGATTCGCCACCGCGATGCAGACCCTCGACCACACCCGCGTCACCATCGCCGCCCAGGCGATCGGTATCGCGCAAGGCGCCCTGGACTACGCCAAGGGCTACGTCCAGGAGCGCAAGCAGTTCGGCAAGGCCATCGCCGAGTTCCAGGGCGTGCAGTTCATGCTGGCCGACATGGCCATGAAGCTGGAGGCCGCCCGCCAGCTGACGTACGCGGCCGCCGCCAAGTCCGAGCGCACCTCCGGCGGAGCCAAGGACGAGGACCTGACGTTCTTCGGCGCCGCAGCCAAGTGCTACGCCTCGGACGTCGCGATGGAGGTCACCCTCGACGCCATCCAGCTGCTCGGCGGCTACGGCTACACGCGTGACTACCCGGTCGAGCGCATGATGCGCGACGCCAAGATCACCCAGATCTACGAGGGCACGAACCAGGTCCAGCGCATCGTGATGGCGCGCAACCTGCCGAAGTAACCCGCACGGCGCACGACGCACGGGAAAGCCCCGGACGGAATTCCGTCCGGGGCTTTCCCGTGCGTGTGCTGCCCACGTCGCTACTTACTGGTGACGGTGACCGTCTCGTCGTTCTTCAGCTGGCCGAACAGCTGCTTCGACTTCGTCGAGTCCCACTTCACCGCGACACCGTCACTGCGCGTCGGCAGGTTCGCGGTGGAGATCGGGACGGTCATCGACTTGCCGTCGCCGCCGGTCACGCCCTTCATCGCCCAGAACATCGAGGTGATGTTCCACAGGCTCATGTCCTTGTCGACGATGAGGGTGTCGAGGCCGGAGCCGATCACCGGGTAGAGCGTGAACGGGTTCAGCACGGTGGCCGGCGAGGCCGCCTGGTGGGCGAGCGACGACAGGAACTTCTGCTGGTTGCGCATCCGGCCGAGGTCCTGGTCGGCCTCCTGGTGGCGCTGCCGGACGAAGGCGAGGCCCTGCTTGCCGTCGAGCGTCTGGCAGCCGGCCGGGAAGTCCGCGCCCGACGCCTTGTCCTTGAGCGGCTTGTCGAGGCACATGTCGACCCCGCCGAGCGCGTCCACCAGGTTCACGAAGCCGGAGAAGCCGATCTCGGCGTAGTGGTCGATGTGCAGACCGGTGTTGTACTCGATGGTCCGCGTGAGCAGCTCGGGGCCGCCGTCCGCGTAGGCGCGGTTGAGCTTGTGGGTGGCCGCGGGGTAGCGCTTGCCGGACTTCTGGCCGGTGAAGGCCGGGATGGTGACGTACGAGTCACGCGGGAAGCTGAGCATGGTGTTCCCGTTGTCACCGACGTGCAGCACCATCATCGAGTCGGTGCGCTTACCCTCGGCGGCGCCGGTGTGCAGGTCCTGTTCCTGCTCCTTGGACAGGCCCTCACGGCTGTCGGAGCCGACGATGAGGTAGTTCGTGCCCTTGCCGCCCGCCGGCCGGTCCTCGACCTTGCTGAGGTCCACCTCGCGGCGCACCTTGCTGTCGGCCCAGAAGTAGGTGCTGACGGAGACGACCAGCAGCGCCACAAGGAGGCCCAGCGCCGTGAACTTCACGATGCGGGCCCGGCTGCCGGGCCGTCGGCCGGGACCGCGGCCGCGGCCGCCGCCGGTGCTGGGCGGCCCGTAGCCGCCGCCGGGTCCGCCGCCGTGCGAGGCCTGCGGGGGAACCCCGCCCGTGGCGGCCGCTGCGCGGCGCGGCGACAGCTCGGGGGGCAGCGGCGGCTCGGCGCCGCGCCGCTGCTCTGCTTCGTTGGTCCATCCGCTCATAGGCAAAGTGTGCCCGCTGGAGACCGCGTACCGGCAATCCCAGGCGGTTCTGTGGCAGACCCGATGCATTTCCCCGCGGGTGTCACAGGGCGGTCATCGCGAGGTCCCGGCCGGCGGCCCCACCGCCCCCGCCGTGCCGCTCGGAACGGCCGTGGAGCCGCTCCCACAAGGCTTCCAGGGCTCGGCGCACCCGGGGGGAGTCGACGCCCTCGACGGCCCGCCCAGCCTCGGAGGCCAGCTCGCGGGCGCGTTCGGCGGCTCCCAGGTCGAGTGCGGCCACGGCCCGCAGGACCGAGGTGCCGGCCCGGTCGCGGGCCCGGTCCTCGGGCAGCGCCGCGAGGGACCGCCGGAGCCAGTGGTCGGCCGCGGCGGCCCGACCCAGCGCCAGCTCGCAGGCAGCCGCCTCCGCGCAGTAGTCGGCCCGGTGGTCCGCGTTGCCGCGCGCGTCGGGCGTCAGGATGGCGCCCGCCGCGGCGAGCAGCCGCCGGCTCACGTCGGCCTGCCCCAGTACGGCGTGGGCCCGTGCCTGCCGGGCCATGAGCAGCGCCGAGGAATGGCGTACGGAGGCGGGTACGTCGCCGCCGGGAGCGGTCCTGGCCGGATCGGTGACGAGGCCGTCACCCGCCGCTTCCCTGGCGAGGCCGGCGCGGGCCGCCCTGGCGACGGCCAGCGCCTCCTGCGGGCGCCCGGCACTCAGGTACTGCAGACTCATGGCGGCGAGGACCCGCGCTCCGAGCGGCCGGTCCCCGGCCGCGTGCGCGGCCGAGAGCGCGGCGCTGAGATACCGCTCCGCGGCGGCCTCGTGCCGGGTGTCGAAACAGGCGCGTCCCGCGAGGCAGGCCAGCTCGCCGGCGACGGCGAACAGCCGCCGCGCCCAGGGATCGGCCGCGGCCGGACCCGGCCGCGCGGCGGGCCCCCTGGCCAGCAGATCGGTGACGAGGCGCAGCTCGGCGTCGGCCACCGCGCGGACCGGTCCGCCGCCGAGCGCGGCCTCCATCCGGTGCAGCGCCGGCACCCGCTCCTCGAGAGCGGTCAGCACGGTGGGCGGGACGGCGGCGCCGGGTCCCGCGGACGGACCCGTGCGCTGCGACGGCACGGAGACCGGCACTGGAACGGGTCCGGACAGGGGCCCGGACAGGGGCCCGGCCACGGGTACGAGCAAGGGTGCGGGCGTGCTCACCGGCGTCGGCACCGTCGCGGGTGGGGGCCACGCCAGCGGTGCGAGCGCGAGCCACCGCTGGGCCGCCGCCGCGGCGCTGCCCGGGCCCGCGACCACGAACCCGCGCCGGTCGTGCAGCGCGGCGCCCGCCGTCGCGTCGAGCGCGGCCACGCAGTCCTGCGGCGTCCAGGCGACGCGCGCCGTCGTACGGTCGCCCACCGGCAGCCAGCCGGGCCACGGGGAGGAGGACAACAGGGCGTGCGGAACGCCGAGTTCGCTCGCGAGGGCCTGCTGGGTCTCCAGGTCGGGGACGACGCCCCGGTGCTCCCAGCGCCACGCCTTCTCCCGGCGCGCGGACATGTTGCCGACCCGGCGGGCGACGATGTCGACCACGTCCTGGTACGTCCAGCCGCGCTCCGCGCGAATCCAGCCCAACGGGTGGCCCAGGGGCTGCTCCCCGTCGGTCAGCGCGCGGTTCCGCGGCATGTTGCCGTCCCCCTCCTGGTCCTCGGCTTTCGGTTGCCGCACTGTAGCGCCGCCAAATGACCGACTGTGAACATTCGTTGGCGCGGTGGGACTACGGCGAAGCAACACGGGTGTGGTGGGCGCGTCGCGGGGCCATGATCCGGATACCGGCTCCCGGCAGTCGCGGGACTGGGAGCATCACGAGTCGATGACTCCAAATGCCGTGCGGCGAATGGTCATTGACAAGGAGGCGGCCGGAACGGTCAGCTTCTGTTACCCCTTGGAGGCCACCATGACCTGCCCAGTCGACCACGGTCGCATCGCTCTCGACCCGCTCGTACGCGACCTCGTGGGGGAGGGCGCCCGGCTGCGGCAGGCCGGCCCGGTGGTCGAGATCGAGGTCCCTGGCGGCGTCGCGTGCTGGGCCGTCACGCGCCACGCCGAGGCCCGCCGGCTGCTCACCGACACGCGCCTGGTGAAGGACATCAACCGCTGGGGTGCCTGGACGCGTGGGGAGATCCCCTCGACGTGGCCGCTGATCGGCCTGGTCGCCCCCGGCACGAGCATGGTCACCGCCGACGGCGACGAGCACAAGCGGCAGCGCCTGCTCACCGCGCAGGCGCTGACCCCGCGCCGCATGGAGCGGCTGCGACCGCGCATCGAGGAGATCACCCGCGCGATCCTGGACGAGCTGGAGGAGGCGGGCGCGGGCGGGGGCCGTCGTCGACTTCAAGTCCGTGTTCGCGTTCAAACTGCCGATGCGCGTCATCAGCGAGCTGATGGGCGTCGAGGCCGCCGAGGACACCCGGCTGCGCGCGCTGTACGACACCTTCTTCAGCAGCGTCAGCCGCGCCGACGAGGTGCGGGCGGCGATGGGCGAGTTGTTCGCGTTCTTCGCGGGCGTCGTCGCGGAGAAGAAGCGACGGCCGGGCGACGACCTCACCAGCGCACTGCTCGCCGCCACCGAGGGCGGCGACCGGCTGTCCGACGAGGAGCTGATCGGCACCCTGCTGGTGATGATCGCCGCAGGTCACGAGACCACCATCAACCTGATGGTCAGCGCCGTCCGCGGGCTGCTCACCCACCCCGACCAGCTGGCGCTCGTCCGCTCGGGAGCCGCCTCCTGGTCGGCGGTGGTCGAGGAGACGCTGCGCTGGTCGCCGCCGACCACCAACTTCCTCTTCCGCTACGCCACCGAAGACATCCCCACGGGCGACGTGGTCATCAAGGAGGGCGACGCGGTGATGATCTCCTACGGCGCCATCGGCCGGGACGAGGCGCAGCACGGGCCGACGGCCGAGGAGTTCGACATCACCCGCGACGCCGGCCGGCACCTTTCGTTCGGCTACGGTCCGCACGTCTGCCCCGGCGCGCCCCTGGGCCGTCTCGAGGCCCTGGTCGCGCTGCCCGCGCTCTTCGACCGTTTCCCGGACCTCACCCTGGCCGTGCCCGAGGACCAGCTGGCGAACACCCCGTCGATCCTGGTCAACAGCCTGCGCGAGCTCCCCGTGCGACTGACGGCTCCGCGCGACTGAGCGGACGGTGCCGGGGAGAAGGGTGCGCCGGGCCCGGCTTATGGTGGACGCATGACCACCGATCTTGCCGGCAGTACCCCGGAGGCCGAGCTTCCGGGCAAGCCGACGGCGGCAGCCCGCACCACGCTGTCGCACATCATGACGGCGCACGACACCAATCTGCTCGGCACCGTCCACGGTGGCGTGATCATGAAACTCGTCGACGACGCGGCGGGCGCCGTCGCCGGCCGGCACTCGGGCGGCCCGGCGGTCACCGCGTCGATGGACGAGATGGTCTTCCTGGAGCCGGTGCGGGTCGGTGACCTCGTCCACGTGCGCGCCCAGTGCAACTGGACCGGGCGCTCGTCGATGGAGATCGGCGTGCGCGTCATGGCCGAGCGGTGGAACGAGTCCACCCCCGCGACGCAGGTCGGCAGCGCCTACCTGGTGTTCGCCGCGGTCGACGAGAACGGCAGGACCCGGCCGGTCCCGCCGGTGATCCCGGAGACCGAGACGGACAAGCGGCGCTACCAGGAGGCCCAGATCCGCCGGATGCACCGGCTCGCCCGGCGCGAGGCCATCAAGGAGCTCCGCGAGAAGCGCGCCGCCGAGGGCTTCGACGACTGATCGGGATCTGACACGCCCTCCGGGGTGTTGCGAAAGTCCCGGGTGTTGCGAAAGTCCCGCCTGGTCCGCGAGGCCTGGCACGCACGCCTTGCTGCGTTGTCGTCCTCGTCCCAGTACGTCCGGTACGAGGACGACCCTCCGCCGTGCGGTCGCCCGCACCGGACGCCGCGGACCCCGCCCTGACGGGCGAACGGCGCTCCTTTCGCAAAACCCTTTAGGGGCACACCACCTCGTCGCCGGTCACCGCGGTGACCGCGGTCGCCGGTCCGTCGCTCGTGGCCGGCGCCGGATCCTGCGCCCGGATCGGCGTCACCCCCTTGAACGCGCCGCCGACGGTCACCCGCATCAGCGGCCCCTGCCCGGTCACCGGCACCAGCTCCGCGCCCGGCAGCGCCGCCGCCAGGGACTGCGCCGAGCGGTCCCACCGCGGGTCGAAACGGATGACGGTGTGCGACGCGTTGTGCACGGTCGCGTTGGCGGCGGCGCCGGTGGTGGCGAAGCCGGTGGCGTGCAGCGCCTTGTCCACCCGGTCGCCGAGCCCGGTGACGGTCGTCCCGTTGTCGACCTGGACCCGTACCGACTGCGGGTCGACGTCCACCTGGACCTGCGCGTGCCGGCGCTTGGCGGTGGCCCCGGCCGGGGTGTGGACGGCCAGCGGCTGGTCCGCGCGGATCGCCGCCCAGAGTTTGCCGGCCTTGGCGTCGTCCCATTTCACCGTCGAGCCGATGCCCTTGACCTGGTAGCCCACGTCGTCGATCGGCACCGAGGTGAACTCCGACGAGCCGGGGGAGAAGCCGCGCAGGCCCTGGGCCAGCGCGATCAGGTCCCGCGGCTTGAGGTCCTGGTCGGCGCGGACGGACCCGAGCACGGTGTTGGCGATCCGGCCGAGCTTCACCGGGTCGGTGAGCAGGCCGCCACTGGTGATCTTGTGGATGAGCTCGGCGAGGAATCGCTGCTGGCGCTGCATCCGGCCCAGGTCGGAGGCGCCGTCGAGGTGCCGGGAGCGCACGTACTGCAGCGCTTCGCCGCCGTTCAGCGTGGAGGCGCCGACCGGCAGGTCGAGGCCGCTGTACGAATCCTTCAGCGGGCGGACCGTGCAGATCCGGATGCCGCCGACGACGTCGACCGTCTTCATGAAGCTGGTGAAGTCGACCTCCAGGTAGTGGTCGATGTGCACCCCGGTCAGCTTCTCGACGGTGGCGACGGTGAGCCGGGGGCCGCCGTCCGCGTAGGCCGCGTTGATCTTCGCGGGGTGGCTGACGTGCCGGGCGCCGCTGAACGCCTCGTCGTGCGGTGGCAGCATGACGTAGCTGTCGCGCGGGATGCTGACGACGCTCACCCGGGAGCGGTCCGCCGACAGGTGCACCAGCATGATCGTGTCGGTGCAGTGGCAGGGCGCTCCGCCGAGGTGGTAGCGCTCCCGGTCGTCCGGATCCAGCCCGTCGCGTCCGTCGGTGCCGACGAGCAGGAAGTTGACGCCGCTGGTGGGGCCGGGGCGGTTCCGCATCCCGCCGAACGCGTCCACCCGGCCGATGTCGTCGCCCACCCCGCTGACCACGGCGTGGCCGATGCCGCTGGTCGTGATGATCGCCAGGGCCAGGCCCCCGGCGATCCGCAGGGTCCAGCGCACCGGCCGCCGGCCGTCCTGCCCACCGGGCCGGCTTCCGTGCGGACCGGGCCGCCGGTCCGGCCGCCGGGCGGAGTTCAGCGGCGGCCGGGGCCTGCGGGGCGGAGTGGCGGGCGGGCGAGCGGGCGGGACCGTCATCGGGGCGCACCTCCGCGAGGGGAGACAAAGGACCCGATCAGACTAGACAAATAGGACAGTATTCAAAGCTGCGTACACGCCGGTGTCCCCCATTCGCGGTAACGTTTCCCGCGATGAACGCTGCCAACGACCCCACCGCCCCCGCTGTCTCCGTGATCATGCCGGTGCTCAACGAGGAACGTCATCTGCGCGACTCCGTGCGGCACATCCTGGAGCAGGACTACCCAGGTGAGCTGGAGGTCGTCATCGCGCTCGGCCCCTCCGCGGACCGCACGGACGAGATCGCCGCCGAACTGGTCGCGGAGGACCCCCGGGTCCATACCGTGCCCAACCCGACCGGCCGCACCCCCGCCGCGCTGAACGCCGCGATCAAGGCGTCCCGCCATCCGATCGTGGTCCGCGTCGACGGGCACGGGATGCTCTCGCCGGACTACATCGCCACCGCCGTCCGGCTGCTGGCCGAGACCGGCGCGGCCAACGTCGGCGGCATCATGCACGCCGAGGGCGAGAACGCCTGGGAGGACGCGGTGGCCGCCGCCATGACGTCCAAGGTCGGCGTCGGCAACGCGGCCTTCCACACCGGCGGTGTCGCGGCCCCGGCCGACACCGTCTACCTCGGCGTCTTCCGCCGCGAGGTGCTGGAGCAGCAGGGCGGCTACAACGAGGAGTTCATCCGCGCCCAGGACTGGGAACTGAACTACCGAATCCGCGAGGCCGGCCACCTCATCTGGTTCTCGCCCGAGCTGCGCGTCTCCTACCGCCCCCGGCCGAACGTGCGCGAGCTGGCGAAGCAGTACAAGAACTACGGCCGCTGGCGCCATGTCGTCGCCCGCTACCACCGCGGCTCGGTCAACGTGCGCTACCTCGCGCCCCCGGCGGCCGTCATCGCCATCGCGGCGGGCATCGTCGTCGGCGCGGCCGTCACCCCGTTCGGCTTCGTGGTCCCGGCCGGGTACCTCGCCGCCATCGGGCTCGGGTCGGTCCCGGCGGGCAAGGGCCTGCCGTTCGCCGCCCGGGTACGGATCCCGGTCGCGCTCGCGACCATGCACATGTGCTGGGGCTGGGGCTTCCTCACCAGCCCGCGCTCCCTCGCGAACAAGGTCATCGCCAGCCGCCGCCCCAGCGTGACGACGGCCGCCGTCTGATCCCGCTCCGCCGGCCGGGCCCGCTTCGGGTCCCGGCCGGCGGACCCGGGGTCACCACACGTAGTGGGCGCCCGGGTACGTGTTCACCTTCATGCACGCCGACTCGTCGGCGCCGTTGAGCGCGGACGAGCTGGACGGCGCCTTGTCGGGCGCTCCCGAACCCGAACCGCCCGAACTGCCCGCGGACTTCGGGTAGGTGGTGCCCGAGCGCCAGTCGGAGCCGACGACCACCGTCACGTTGGTCACGCTCTTGGAGCTCCGCACCGCGCTGTCCGGCAGGCCCAGTGCCTTGGCCACGGCCTGGGCGTCGCCCTTGAGGGAGTCGCTCGGGTAGCTGACCGTGGTGTCGGCCTGCGGCTGCGGGGTGGTGTCGGGCGTGGCCTTGGCGAAGCCGAGGGCGCCGAGCCGGCTCACGACCGCCTTGGCGCGGCCGCTCACCGCTGCCTGGGACGCGGTGGCGGTGCCGTTCCGCACGGTGACGGCGATCTCGCCCTTGGGCGCCGTCACGTCGGCGGGCGCGGCGCTCGTGGTGGTGGCCGCTCCGGGCTTTGGTGCCTTGGCCTTGCCGTCGACCGGGTTGTCCGCACGCACGAGCGCGAAGAGCTTGTCGGCGTCACCGGGCTTCGGGATGACGTGCGCCTTGTTCTGCGGGTCCCAGTTCCACGGCATCGTGGTCATGGTGATCCGGTTGGCGGGCACCTTCTTCAGCTCGTTGCCCAGGTCGTACAGCTTCTTGACGGTGCCGAGCCCCTTGTCGACGGTGACCGACTTGGTCGCCGCTTCGGCCAGGCCGGTGAGCTGCCCCGGGTCGGTGAGCTTCGCCCCCTTCTTCAACTCGCGGATCATCGAGTTCATGTACATGTGCTGCGCGTGCGTACGGCCGAGGTCGGTGCCGTCCTCGAAGCCGTGCCGGGTGCGCAGCCACTGCAGGGCCTGCTCGTCCTTGATGGTCGTGGTACCGGCCTTGAGCTTGAGGCCCGACTGCTTGTCGTAGATGTTCTTGTCGACGCAGACCGGGACCCCGCCGATGGCATCGGCCATGTTCACCACACCGGCGAAGTCGACCATCATGAAGTGGTCGATGGAGATGCCGGTCATCTCCTCCCACGTGGCGACCGTGCAGCCGGGACCGCCGTGCGTGAGGCTGGCGTTGATGATGTCCTCGGACTTCTTGTAGACCGTGCCGTCGTGCGGGTCGGTGCACTTGGGGATGGTCACCCGGGTGTCGCGCGGGATGCTGATGACCGTCATGTTGGTGCGATCGGCCGACAGGTGCAGCAGCATCTGGACGTCGGCGCGGGGCTTCTCACCGCGGGTGTCCTTGGCGCCGCCGAGCTTGACGTTCTCGTCGGAGTTCCGGCTGTCGGAGCCCATCAGCAGGATGTTGAGCGGCGTCTGGCCCTCGGCGTTGGCCTGCGACTTGGAGAGCTTGGCGTCGCTGAGGTTGAGCTCGTCCTTCTTGATGTTCGCGTTGAGGTGCTCGTAGTACGCCCACCCCGCGCCGGCCGTGCCGAGGACCGCCACGGCGGTGCCGATCCCGATCCAGCGCAGCGTCCGCCGCCTGCGGCTCTTCGGTGCCTTGCGGGACCGGGAGGTGCCCCGGCGGTGGCCGGCGGCCGGCGGCGCCGCCTGCCGAGACGTTTCTGCAGAGGTCGTGCCGGGTTCCGCGGCCGAGTCCGACTCGTACAGGCTGTCGTCCCAGCCGTGCTCGGAGGGGTTGTTCCGCGGGGGAACCCCCCGCGTCGCCGTGCCTCTGCTTCGACGGTGCTCCACGTCCTCTACTTCCACTGGTAGGGCTTGTAGACGTCCATGCAGCGCTTGTCGGTGCCGTTCAGCGCGTCCGCCGTGGTCGGCACGGAACCGGCGCCCGGAGCCGTCTTGGCGTAGTCGGTGCCCGTGGTCCAGTCGGCACCGATGATCACGGAGACGCCGGACACGTCGCCCGCCGCCTTCACCGAGCCCGCCGGGATCTTCAGTGCGGTGGCGACGGCCAGGGCGTCGGCCCTGCCCTGTTCACCGGCGCTCGTCGGGTAGTTGACGAGCGTACCCTTGCTGGGCTTCGGGGTCTGATTGGCCTTCGCCTTGGTGAAACCGGCGCTGTTCAGCGCCTTGGAGACGGTGGACGCCCGGCTCTGCACGGACGTGCCGTTCTTGTCGCCCGCGGTGCCGTTCACGACGCTGACCGCGATGCTCGCCGGAGCCGCGGCGGGCGGCCCGGACTTGGTCGGCGTGGGCTTCGGCGTGTTCGCCGCCGTGCCGTTGGCGTCCATGGCGACGTCGTTGCGCAGCAGCGTCCAGACCTTCGCCGCGTCCGCCGGGGACGGGATGTAGTGGGCGTCGCGGTTGAGCGGGTCGGCGAGGTGCGGCATCGTCATCATCGTGATCCGGTTCGCCGGCACGCTCTTGAGCTCCATGCCGAGGTCGTAGAGCTTCTTCGGCGTTCCGATCTCCTTCGAGACCCGGAACGCCTCCATCGCCTTCGTCGCCAGGTTGTTCAGCTTGCCCGGGTTGGTGAACAGGCTCTGGCTCTGCAGTCTGCGCATCATCGAGTTGAGGTACATGTGCTGCGCCTTGGCGCGCCCCGCGTCGTCGCCGAACGCGTGCCGGGTGCGCAGCCACTGCAACGCCACCTCGCCCTTGATCGGCCAGGTGCCCGCCTTCAGCTTGAGACCGGAGCCGCCCTTCTGCGCCTTGGTCGAGCGGTCCCAGATGTTCTGGTTGACGCAGACCTCGACATCGCCCACGGCGTCGGCCATCTTCACCACGCCGGCGAAGTCGACGGTCATCCAGTGGTCGATGTAGACGCCGGTCAGGTTCTGGATCGCCGCGCGGGTGCAGCCCGCGCCGCCGCGGCCCAGCGACTCGTTGACGATGTCCTTGTCGGTCGCCTTGTACACCTTGCCGGTCGCGGAGTCCGTGCACTCCGGGATGGACATCCGGGTGTCGCGGGGGATGCTGACCACGGACATGTTGCTGCGGTCCGCGGATATGTGCATCAGCATGATGACGTCGGCACGCGGCGGCTCGCCCGCCGTGTCACGGGCGCCGCCCAGCTCCTTGTTGGCCTCGGAGTTGCGGGCGTCGGAACCGAGCACCAGGACGTTGAGCGGCGTGTCGCCGTTCGCGTTCGCCTTGGACGGCGCCACGTCGCTCTTGCCGCTGTTCAGGTCACCGGTGCGGATCTTCCCGGCGAGGTACTCGTAGTACGCGTACCCCGCGCCGGCGCCGGCCAGGATGAGCAGCGAGAGCGTGCCCGCCACCCAGCGGAATATCCGGCTCTTCCGGCTGCGGGGCTGTCGCCGGCCGCCGGCGCGGCGGTGGCCGCCGCCCCCCCGGGCACCGCCGTCCCGTTGCCTGGGTACCGAGGGCGTGCCGCCGCCGACCAGCGAGGCGTCGGTGACCGCGCCGGTGACGGTGCCCGCCCCGGGGCTCGGATGGGAGCCCGTGCGGGAGGCGGTGCCGTCGCCGGATCCGTCCCCCTCGTGGCCCGTGTGCGGGCCCCCGCCCTGCTCACGGTCCTGGTACAAGCTCTCGTCCCAACCGGGGTCTCCCGACCCTGAGGCATCTCGGGCCCCACCGCCCCGTACGCCGTTGTCCCGCATGGCCCCCCCTGGATACGTCATTTCGCGCAGACGCTCTTGTCGTCCGCCACGACCTTCTGAATTCCCTCAGGCGCCGTGGTCGGCGCGGCTATCGGTGTGCCCGCTTCCTTGAAGTCCTTGCCAAGGGTGAGCGTCATGTTCGCCTTGGCCGCCGCGTCCACGGTCCCCGGCTGCAGCGCCGACGCCGGCAGCCCCATCATCGCGGCCAGGGCACGCGCCTGGTCGGCCTGGTTGGGCGCGTAGACGAGTGAGGTCTTCGCGACCGTTCCGGCCGGGGCGTTGCCGCCGTTGGTGGAGCGGTTGACGGCCTTGTTGTTCTGCAACCAGTTGATGGTGGCCTGCGCGGCCCCCGTCACGCCACTCCCGTTGAACACCTTGACGCGAACCTGTGACGCGGGCGCCTTCGTGCCCGACAGCTTGTCCGGCGCCGGGGTCCCCGACTCGGTCGGCGAGCCCGGCTTCTTCGTCACCTTGGTGAGGGAGATGTCGCTCTTCACCATGGAGAAGACCTGCGGGGCCTTGGTCGGATCGAGGATGACGGTCTTGTGGATCTTGCCGTCCGCCGGGTTGTCGATGACCGGGACGGTGGCGAAAGTGATGTTCTTGGTGTCGACCGAACTGAGGTCCTTCGCCAGGTCCGACAGCTTCGAGATGCTGCCGATGGCGCTGTCGACGGTGAGCGCCTTGGTTGCCGCGTTCGCCAGCTTCCACAGCTTGCCGGGACTGGTGAGGGTGTCACCGGATTTCATCTGGCGGATCATCGAGCCGAGGAACTGCTGCTGGAGCTTGATGCGGTCCAGGTCGCCGCCGAAGCCGACCGCGTGCCGGGTCCGTACGAACGCGAGCGCGTCGTCACCCGCGACCGTGTGGTGGCCCTCGCTGAGGTTGAGGTGCGACTTGGGGTCGTTGATCGGCTTGGCCAGGCAGATGTCGACACCGCCGACCGCGCTCGACAGGTCCTTGACCGCGGTGAAGTTGGCCATCATGAAGTGGTCCACGCTCACTCCGGTCAGTGCCTTCACGGCGCGCATCGTGCACCCCGGGTCGCGGCCCTCCTGGCCGAGGCTGGTGTTGAAGCGGACGTTCTTCTCGGCGGCGACGACCTTCGTCGAACCGTCCTTCTGCTTCGTCGGGCAGTCCGGGATGTCGGTCATCAGGTCGCGCGGGATGCTCAACGCGGTCGCGTTGGTGCGGTCCTTGGAGACGTGGAACAGGATCGTGGTGTCGGCGTGGCCGACGCTGCCCGCGTCGCCGTACTCCTTGCCGAGCCCCTCACGGCTGTCGGTGCCGATCACGAGGATGTTCACCGGACCGTCGGCAGTGACGTCCTTGTTGCCCGCGTCCCCGACGTCGACGGTGGAGATGTTGTTGTTGAAGTGCTGGTAGACCAGGTAGCCGCCGACGGAACCGGCGACCAGGACGAAGCCGAGCGAGGCCGCGGTCCAGATGAGGACCTTCTTCTTGCGGGACTTCCGGGGCTTGGCCTTGCGGCGGCTGGCACGGTTCGGCGCGTCCGAGGAGCTCGGAGAAGTGTCGGCGGGGGTGGCTGCCGGGGCGGTGCGGGCGCTCTGCTGCTCGCGGCGCTCACGCCTGCCGCCCTGTGCGGGCACGCTGGGTGACGGAGCTTCCCCGGGGTCCATCCGCAGCACGTAGCTGCCCGTTTCCGGATCAAGGACCCACTGGTCTGCCGGGTCGATGTTCCTGTGGCCTTGCGTGTCCACGGTTGCTCGGGCCCTCCGTCGGTGCCACGCGGCGCCTGCCCCCTGGGCGCTCGATCTTCTGGTTCTTCCGTCTGCGTGCGGGCCGGTTCGGCCATCCGCCGGTCCGGCCGGATCGCTCACACTAGCCCCCCACTTCAGCGTCTAGTCACGTGCGTGACAAATTCCACTCCCCTACAACTGGACAAACCATCCAATCCAACCGGCCCGTTGGTCATACCTTTTATTGCGCTTTACCACAGATGTCTCGGGCGGCGGTCGTGCCCGGAAACGTCGGTTGGCCGCCGGGCGGGACCGGAGTCGCCGCCACCCGCCCCGACTTGCCGTCCTCCCCGGTCCCGGCGGCGCCCGAGGATCCGCCGTCGGCCGGCTCGGCGGTCGTCGCCGCGGTCGCCGGTGCGGTCGTCGGCACTGTCACCGGCGCGGTCGCCGGCGCTGTCGTCGCCGACGCCGAGGGCCTCGCCTTCACGTCGACCTTCCCCGAGACCACGACCGGCTTGTCCGCGCGGAGCGCGGCGAAGAGCTGGCCGGCCTCGGGCTGGACGAGTTCGTCCCGGTCGGTGTTGTTCATGTACGGCTGGCGCGGCGCGGTCAGGAAGCGCACCGCGCTGGTCGGAGTGTTCTCCAGGCCGCGGACGAGTTCGTACAGCTCGGCCAGCGAGTCCAACCCCGGGTCCGCCGTCAGCGACGACGTCGCCGCCGAGAGCAGCGGATACAGCTTGGTCGGGTTGAGCAGCACGCCGTCGCTGCGGATCTTGTTCACCAGCGAGGCCATGAAGTCCTGCTGGCGGTTCATCCGCTGGGTGTCGCTGCCGTCGCCGATGGTGTACCTGGCCCGCACGTAGCCCAGGGCGCTCTCCCCGCGCAGCGTCTGCTTCCCGGCCGGGAGGTTCAGCCGCGCTTCCGGGTCGTTGATCGCCTTCGGCACGCACACCTCGACTCCGTCCACCGCGTCGACCATCTTCTTGAAGCCGTTGAAATCCACGATCAGGTGGTGGTCGACGCGGATACCGGTCATCCGCTCGACCGTGCGGATCGTGCAGGCCGCCCCACCGGACTCGAACGCCCAGTTGAACTGGACGTACTTCTCCTGGGTCATGGTTCCGTTCGGCTGCGTGCAACTGGGCACATGGGCCATCAGGTCCCGCGGGATGCTGACGGCGGTGGCGCTGCTGCGGTCGGCGGACAGGTGGAGCAGGATCGTGGTGTCGGAGCGCTGGGTGCCGCTGTCCTTGCCGTACTCGTCGTTGCCGTTGCCGCGGGTGTCGGACCCGATGAGCAGGATGTTCTCGGTGGAGGTCGGGCCCGGGTCGGGCCGCTCCGCCTGGATGCGCTCCAGCTCGTTGGCGGTCGCGAAGTCGGTCTTGATGTTCCCGTCGAGCTGCTTGTAGAGGAACCAGGCGGTGCCGGTGCCGACGATCAGCACCCCGGCGGTGCAGCCACAGAGCACGCGCAGCCAGCGACGCCCCTTGCGCGCCGCGGGTGCGGCGGGCGGGGTGTCAGCGCCCTCGGCGCCTTTCCCGGCGGAAGACACGTCCTCCGGTTCCGGCGGCGGGGCGGGCGTGCCTCCTTGCGTGGTCACGTCTGCGCCCATCCCTCGGTGAGTCACTCGGTGCCGGACTCCTCAGGCGGAAAAGCCCGACCGGCACCCGTTCAGACAGCCGATTCCCGTACATGGTTGCGTGACATCGTTCTTCCACTCGTCCGGTGATCAACCCAGCATCCCCCAGGACGCGACGGAGGGCCCGGGGGAGCGGTCCGTTACTGGGCCATATGGGTGACGCGTTCGCTCTCCTCGCGCTTCGCCAGCTGGTCGGCGGGAAGCCGGTCGAGGTGCCGGCACAGGACGATCGAGCCGTCCGCGGCCAGCGGTGCCAGCAGGCCCGCGGCCAGGCCGTCCCAGTCGTCGAAGGACCGTCCGGAGAGCAGCCGGGAGCCAGGGGCCAGACCCAGTTCCGCGGCGGTCCCGCGGGCTCTTTCGACGACCTGGGCGGCGGTCAGCACCGAGCCGTCCGGGAGCTGCAGCGCCGGTGCGTCCGGGCCGACGGGGGCGTACGGCGCGAAGCGGTCGCCCTGGCTGGGCACCTCCACCGCGTAGTCGGCGAAGCCGGCCGGCGGCTGCGGGAAGCGGCCGCCGAGCGGGCGCAGCGCGAGCGCGACCCGCTCGCCGTCGCAGGCGAGGGCGGCGTCGAGCGTCTCCGGGCCGCTGACCACCAGGTCGGCGGCGGCCGGATCACCGCCCGGGACGACGACCACGCCGGTGGAGAAGCAGGCGAGCACCCAGACCGCCGTCTGCCAGTGCGCGGGCAGCAGCAGCGCGAGCCGGTCACCGGGCTGCGCGCCGAGGTCGTCCTGGATCAGGTTGGCGGTCTTCGCCACCCAATTGCCGAACGTGGTCCACGGAGAGTTCGACGCGTTCGCCGGTGGCGTCGTCGTAGAAGGTCACCAGTGGACGGGCGGGCTCGGTCCTGAGGGCGTAATCCAGCAGGCCGGCGGGGGTGTTGGCGGTAGCGGTCACCCGGCTCAGGCTACCCGCCGCCCGGTTGGCGGCCCTCGCCCGTACGGGCGAGGACGAGGGGTCGTTCGGGCGGACTGCGCGTCAGATGTCGACTGGACATACATGAGGCTTATGTCACGATCTGTCCTATGCGTGCATTCCTAGCCACCACCATCGGCGTCGCGTGCACGGCCGCGCTGGCGCTTCCGTTCGCCGTACCCTCGGCCGCCGCCGCACACAGCGGCCGTCCCGCGCGGCCGGCCCAAACGACGGCCTCCCAACTACCGGGCAGCACCCGCACCCTTCCCCTGGTGTCGCTCGTCGCCCCCACCACCGACCACGAAACCGACCGTGCGCCCGGCGCCCCCGCCGAGCAGGGCCTGTCCGCCCGTCAGGTCGACCCGTTCTCGCTGCTCGGCGTCACCTGGAACGACCCGGCGGCCCACCTCGACGGCACCGTCCAGGCCCGCACCCGGGCGGCCGGCACTGGCACCTGGTCGGGCTGGCAGGACATCCAGGCGCACACCGACGACGCCCCCGACCCGGGTGACCGGGTCGGCCGCGGAGCCACCGCCCCGCTGTGGGTGGGGGCCGCGGACGGCGTCCAGGTCCGCGTCCGGCCCGGCACGGCAGCCGCACCCCGCGCCGGTTCCGGCACCGAGGCGCTGCCGCTGCCCGCCGGGCTGCGCCTGGAGATGGTCGACCCGGGCGACGACGGCCCGGCGACCCCGACGGCTCCGGCGCCCGCCGCTCCGGCCACCCCCGCCGCTCCGGCCGTACCTCCGAGCATCCTGCCCGCCCCGATCACGCCGAGCGTGCCGATCACGGTTCCGAGCGCCCCGCCCGGCACCGCGCCGGCGACGTCGACGCCCGGGGTCACCCCTGGCGCCGACCCTGGCGCCACGCCCGTCACGACGCCAGGCGTCATCCCCGGCACCGTGCCGGGCACCACGCCCGTCACCCCACCCGTCACGACGCCCGGCGTCACTCCCGGCACCGTGCCGGGCACCACGCCCGTCACCCCACCCGTCACTCCGGTCCTGGACGACCACGGAGTGGAGCCGGGCAGCGTCCCGGACGCGCCCGCGGCCACCGAGCTCCCCGCGCTCACCCAGGCGCAGACCCAGGCGCAGACCCTGGTCGAGGCGGGCAGTACGAGCCACGTCGGCCCGCGTCCCCGCATCGTCACCCGGGCCGGCTGGGGCGCCGACGAGAAGCTGCGCGAGGCGGGCTTCGTCTACACCAACTCGGTGAAGGTGGTCTTCGTCCACCACACCGCCACCGGGAACAACTACACCTGCGCCGAAGCGCCCGCCCTCATCCGCAGCATCTACCGCTACCACGTGGAGAGCAGCGGCTGGCGGGACATCGGCTACAACTTCCTCATCGACAAGTGCGGAAACATCTACGAGGGCCGGGCGGGCGGCGTCGCCAAGGCCGTCTTCGGCGCTCACACCCTCGGCTTCAACACCGACAGCTCGGGCGTCGCGGTGCTCGGCACCTTCACCTCCGCCTCGCCTCCGGCCGCGGCCGTGAAGGCGGTGGCGCAGCTCGCCGCATGGAAGCTCGGTCTGTACGCGGGCAACCCGGCCGGCACCACCCACCTGGTGTCCGGTGGCGGGAACCTCTACAAGAAGGGTTCCAGCGTGAAGCTCAACACCCTTTCCGGGCACCGTGACGGCTTCGCCACCGAGTGCCCCGGCGACAAGCTCTACAGCCAGCTCGGCGGCGCCCGGAAGACGGCCGCCGGTCTGCAGGGCCGCTGATCCACCGCCAACCCCGATCCGCGGCCCCGGCGACACTGCGTCCCGGGGCCGCGGAGTGCGTGTGCCCCGAGGCCGTGCGGAGCGCGCGTGACGGGGCGCTCAGCGGTGCGAGTGGTCAGCTCATCGCTTCATCTGCCTAAGATTGCCGCCCACCGGCCCGCCCACCAGGAAGCAGAGAAGAACCCAGGTGACTGAAGCGATCCTCTTGGTCGGCGGAAAGGGCACGAGACTGCGCCCGCTGACGGTGCACACGCCCAAGCCCATGGTCCCGGCGGCCGGTGTGCCGTTCCTGACCCACCAGCTCGCCCGCGCCCGCGCGGCCGGGGTCGAGCACATCGTGCTCGCCACGTCCTACCTCGCTGAGGTCTTCGAACCGCACTTCGGCGACGGCTCCGCGCTCGGCCTGCACCTGGAGTACGTCACCGAGGACGAGCCGCTCGGCACGGGCGGTGCCATCCGCAACGTCGCCTCCCGGCTGACGTCCGCCCCCGGCGAGCCCGTCCTCATCTTCAACGGCGACATCCTCACCGGCCTCGACATCCGCGCCCTCGTCGACAACCACCGCACGACCGGCGCCGACGTCTCGCTGCACCTCACCAAGGTCGCCGACCCGCGCGCCTTCGGCCTCGTCCCCACCGATCCCTCCGGGCGCGTCACGGCCTTCCTCGAGAAGCCGCAGACCCCCGAGGAGATCGTGACGGACCAGATCAACGCGGGCGCTTACGTGTTCAACCGCTCGGTGATCGACAGCATCCCGGCCGGGCGCCCGGTCTCGGTGGAACGGGAGACGTTCCCCGGCCTCCTGGCCGCCGGCGCGCACCTGCAGGGCATGGTCGACTCCACGTACTGGCTCGACCTCGGCACCCCGCAGGCGTTCGTCCGCGGTTCCGCCGACCTCGTCCTCGGCCGCGCGCCCTCGCCGGCCGTCCCGGGCCGCCGGGGCGAGCGGCTCGTCCTGGAGGGCGCCGTCGTCGGTGAGGGCACCAAGCTCACCGGCGGCACCTGCGTCGGCGCCGGGGCCCGGATCGGTGCCGACGCCGCCATCGACGGCAGCCTCGTGCTGGCGGGCGCGGTCGTCGAGGACGGCGCGGTCATCCGCGACTCCCTCATCGGCACCGGGGCCACCATCGGCGCCCGCACCGTGCTGGACGGCGCGGTCATCGGGGACGGCGCCACCGTCGGGGCGGACAACGAGCTGCTGCACGGCGCCCGCGTCTGGTGCTCCGCCCGTATCCCGGCGGCCTCGCTCCGCTTCTCCTCCGACCAGTAGCGGGGACCAGTAGCGGCGGGTGGTGCTGTCCGAGGGGGCGGCTACCCTCGGACGGGTGCGCACGAGTTTCCGCAGCTGGACCCCCGAGGGCCGCCCCGACCTCCGCCGGACGCTGGGCCCGCTGGGCCGCGGTCCGGGGGATCCGGCGTACCGGGTGACGCCCGACGGCGCGATCTGGCGGGCGGCCCGCACCCCGCAGGGCCCCGGCACCGCGCGGATCACCGCGGCCGACGGCGTCGTCCAGGCGCAGGCCTGGGGCGATGGCGCGGAGTGGCTGCTGGAGGCGCTCCCCGGACTGCTCGGCGCCGATGACGACCCGACGCCGTTCACGCCGCGCCACCGCGTCGTGCACGAGGCGCACCGGCGGAATCCGGGCCTGCGGCTGACCAGGACCGGTCTCGTCCTCGAATCGCTGATCCCCGCGATCCTGGAGCAGAAGGTCACCTCCGACGAGGCGTATCGCGCCTGGCGGCTGCTGCTGCGGCGGCACGGTGAGCCGGCCCCCGGCCCGGCCACCGGCGGCCCCGCCGGCGGGATGTGCGTCATGCCCACTCCGCGCCAGTGGTCCCTGATCCCGTCCTGGGAGTGGCACGGCGCCGGGGTCGACAGCAAGCGTTCCGCGACCATCCTGCGCGCGGTCCGGGTGGCCGCGCGGATGGAGGAGGCCGCCGCGATGGACCTGGCGGCGGCCACCGCCCGGCTGACGGTGATCCCCGGCATCGGCCCCTGGACGGCCGCCGAGACGCTGCAGCGCAGCAACGGAGCGCCGGACGCGCTGACCGTCGGTGACCTGCACCTGCCGAACATCGTCGGCTTCGCCCTCACCGGAGCGCACCGCACCGACGACGCCACGATGTGCGAGCTGCTGGCCCCCTACGAGGGCCAGCGCCACCGGGCGGCCCGCCTGATCCTGCTCAGCGGCCGGGTCCCGCCCCGGCGCGCGCCGCGCTTCTCCCCGAGGAACTTCAGCAAGATCTGAGCGACGCCCGGCCGTCAGCGGACGGTGAGGAACTCCTCCGCGGTCCGCTCCGGCCGTGCCTTCGGCGGCGCCGCCGCGTGGCCGACGGCGACCGCGCCCATCGGGTCCCACTCGACCGGCAGTCCGAGAACGTCCCGCACCACATCGCGGCAGAACATCGTCGACGAGACCCACGCCGAGCCGAGCTGCTCACCCGCCAGCGCGACCAGCAGGTTCTGCACCGCGGCGCCGACGGCGACGACGAACATCTCGCGTTCCGCGGCCGCCCGCCGCGCGTCCGGATACGCGTGCGCGCCGTCGGCGACCAGGCACGGAACGATCAGGTAGGGGGCGCGCCGCAGCACGTCACCGCGCCGGAGCCGGCGGGTGATGCTCTCCTCGGGGAAGCCGTCGGCCCGCAGGTCCGCCTCCCAGGCGTCCCGCATGGCGTCGAGCAGCCGGGTCCTCGACTCCTCGGACTCCAGCAGGACGAACCGCCAGGGCGTCGTGTGGTGCGGGGCGGGCGCGGTGACGGCCATCGCGACGGCCCGGCGGACCGCGGCCCCGTCCACCGGCTCCGGGGTGAAGTCCCGGACCGTGCGGCGCGCGGCGACGGCCTCGCGGACGGCCTCCGACGTGCCGAGCCGGAACATGTCCGCGCCCGCGTCCCGGACGAGGGCGCGGGCGCCCGGCCCGTCGTCCGCCGTCACCAGGTGGCCGAGGCCGCGGACGACGGCGACCGGGAGCCCGGCCGCCTTGCCCTTGACGAGGTCCCCGGCCGCGGCGAGCTCGTCCGCGGTGGCGGTCACCGTCATGCTCAGGGCGTTGCCGTGCGAGTCGGTGCCCCCGCGCAGGTCATCCAGGACCCGCAGCCCGGCGGCGCCGATGGCGACGTCGGTGAGCCCCTCGCGCCACGGCCGTCCGAAGGTGTCCGTGACGACGACCGCGACGTCCAGCCCGAGCGCCGCGCGCAGCCCCGCCCGGATCTCGCGGGCGGACGCGTCCGGGTCCTCGGGCAACAGCAGCACGGTCCCGGGCGCGGTGTTGGACGCGTCGACACCGGCCGCGGCCATGACGAAGCCGTGCCGGGTCTCGACGATCCGGGTGGGTCCGCGCCGCGCGACCAGCCGCACCATCTCGGCGTCGATCGCGGCCTCGCGGTCGTCCGCGCGGACGATCCGGCCCTCGGCCTTGCTGACGATCTTCGACGTCACCAGCAGCACGTCACCGTCCGCGAGCGCGGGGTCGGCGGCGGCGATCAGCTTGGCGAGGTCGTCACCCGCCTGCACCTCGGGGATCCCGGAGACGGCCAGCACCCGGAAGGACGGGGCGGTCGCGTCCGCGGGGAGGGACGGGGCCGTCACGTGCGGACCTCCTCCGCGAGCGCCAGCGCCTCGCGCGCCATGGTGGTGGTGGCCTCGAGGTCGGTCATCATCAGCGGAACGGCCCGGCAGCGGATGCCCGCCGACTCGATGCCCTCGACCGCCGCGGCGTCGACCGTGTCCACGAGCCAGCCGTCGAGCAGTCCGGACCCGTAGTGCGCGGCGACGGCGGCGGCGGTCGTCTCGACCCCGACGGCCTGCAGGACCTTGTCCGCCATACCGCGCACCGGAGCGTCACCGACGATGGGCGACAGCCCGACGACCGGGACCCCCGCTTCCGCGATCGCCTCGCGGATGCCGGGCACGGCCAGGATGGTGCCGACGCTGACGACGGGGTTGGACGGCGGGAAGACGATGACGTCCGCCTCCGCGATGGCCTCCAGGACACCGGGGGCCGGCTTCGCCTGGTCCGCGCCGACCGGCACCACGGCGTGCGCCTCGACGGAGGCGTGCAGCCGCACCCAGTACTCCTGGAAGTGCACGGCCTTGCGCTCGCCCTCGACATCCACGAGGACGTGCGTCTCCTACGCGGTCGTCCGACATGGGGATGAGCCGGACGCCCGGCTGCCAGCGCTCGCACAGCGCCTCCGTGACGGCGCTGAGCGGGTACCCCGCGCCGATCATCTGCGTCCGCACGATATGGGTCGCGAAGTCCCGGTCACCGAGCCCGAACCACTCGGGGCCCACGCCGTACGCCGCGAGCTCGGCCTTGACGGTGAAGGTCTCGTCGGACCGGCCCCAGCCCTGCTCCTCGTGGATGCCGCCGCCGAGGGTGTACATGACGGTGTCGAGGTCGGGGCAGACCTTGAGTCCGAACAGGTGGATGTCGTCACCGGTGTTGCCGATGACGGTGATCTCCGCATCCGGAGCCGCTGCTTTGAGGCCGCGCAGAAAACGGGCCCCCCCGATGCCTCCGGCCAATACCACGATTCGCATGGGCACAGTCTGTCAGCCCGGTCCGTCAGCCCCGCACGGACTCCTGCGCCGGCTCCTGCGCGGAGGGCGCGGTGCAGGCGGCGTAGGGGGTCATCGCGGTGAGGCCCGGGAAGTAGACGTGCAGGCTGACGGCCGGCTCCAGGGAGTCGTTGACGACCTCGTGCAGGTAGCCGGGCGCGAAGGCGCGCTGGCCGCCCGGCACCAGGGTGCGCCGGACCTCGCCCGCGCCGGCGGACAGCGCGCGCTCGGTCAGCTCGCCCTGCAGGACGGTGAGCACACCGGAGGAGCCGCCGTGGTCGTGCAGCCCGCTGGTCTGCCCGGGGACCCAGCTGAGCAGCCACACCTCGTAGCCGGGGCCGGTCTGCAGCCGCGCGTACCAGCGCGTGGTGGCGTCGTAGCGGACCAGCGGCGCCCACCGGTCGCGGTCGCCCGCGATGGAACGGGCCAGGCCGGCGAACTCGGCGACGGTGCTGGGGTGCCGGGGCACCGGCGGGAGCAGATGCGGGAGGGCGAGCGGGTCGCCGGCGATCGAGACATCGCTGTACATGTGCGGAGGTTCCTTGTCGGAAGCTGCGGAGGGCGGCGGACACGACACCGGGCGAGGAGGGGAGAGCGCTCGGCGGTCCGGAGATACAGGACTCAGCGGCAACAACAGGAACAACGACAGCGGACCGGCACAGCGCGGTGGGACTCGCGACGGCGAGTCCGAACGGGCGCATGGGTCACTGCTGGCATGGGTATAGGAGACCGGTCCCTTGGACGGCTTGTCAACCTCTTGTCCGTTATGTCGCAAATCTTTCACCAAAAGCGGTGGCCCGAGGTGGTGAAAGGTTTGTGCGGAGAGATGTGCGGATAGGTGGCGCAGCAACCGCACATGGGAGCGTCGTTCTTTCGGGCGCCGCCGCGACCCCGTGGCCGGACTGTGATCCACGACGCTTCGTCCCGCGAGGCGGAACGTGGCCAGGCGCTGCGACGTCTGACGAGTTGTGGCAGTGGATCACGGTGGATCCACTGGAGCGGGGTTGACAGATGCTGGCGTTTGGGATGATTTCCACACTTTCTGCCAACCCTTGGTTCAGCGGAGTGAATAACGGACCCAATAGCAGATCTCGGCTTGACTGGCCCGTATCGGCACACTTGTAATTTCACTCGTGTCGTTCTGCCGCTACTGGTGACGGCAACATCACGGGGAAGCAAAGACAGACGAGGGGCGCGCATGACCGAGCAGTTCCAGCTTCTGCTGGCCGAGGAGGCCGACGAGGAACTCGGGTGGCAGGAGCGCGCGCTCTGTGCGCAGACCGATCCCGAATCGTTCTTCCCCGAAAAGGGCGGATCCACTCGCGAGGCGAAAAAGGTCTGCCTCGCCTGCGAAGTCCGTTCCGACTGCCTCGACTACGCACTCGCCAACGACGAACGCTTCGGTATCTGGGGCGGTCTGTCCGAACGCGAACGGCGACGGCTCAAAAAGGGCGTCGTCTAGGACGAGCCCCCGGGCCCGTCCGCTCCACAGGGTTCGCACGGCCCGCCTCCCGGTCCCATCCGCAGGGAGGCGGGCCGTTGTTGTGTCCACTGCCGGAGGGTTATCCACAGGCTCCGGGAGGGGGCGCGGGCGTAAGCCGTTAGTGTGGGGGCCCGTCCGAGGCGCGCCGTCGACCCCAGTGGTCACGGCGTCCACCGCAGTCCAGCGAACCGGGGCTTGAACCGGATGTCCGTGAACAGCCAAGCGTCGGCCTTCTTCCCGGCCGCCCCAGAGTTGCCGCGCCATGTCGTCACCGCCGTGCTCGTCGCGCACGACGGTGCCCGGTGGCTGCCCAACGCGCTCTCGGGCCTCCTCGCCCAGGACCGCCCGGTCCAGGACGTGATCGCCGCCGACACCGGCAGCGCCGACGACTCCGCCCAGCTCCTCGCCGGATCCATCGGCGCCCAGCGGGTGCTCCACCTCGCCCGCCGCACGAGCTTCGGCGCGGCCGTGGACGAGGCGGCCCGCGCCGCCGGCCGGCTCACCGCCGAGCAGTTGCCCTACCTCCAGCGGGCCAGCGGATGGGATCCCGTCAGCCGCAGCTGGAACGATGACGCGTACGACGAGCCCGACCACCCGCACGGCGAGCCCGTCGAGTGGCTGTGGCTGCTGCACGACGACTGCGAACCGGAACCCGGCGCCCTGGCAGCCCTGCTGCGCACCGCCGACTCCTCGCCCTCCGCGGCGATCATCGGCCCCAAGCTGCTCAGCTGGTACGACGCCCGGCAGCTGCTGGAGGTCGGCGTCAGCATCGCCCGCAGCGGCCGCCGCTGGACCGGTCTTGAACGCCGCGAGCAGGACCAGGGTCAGCACGACCAGATCCGCCAGGTCCTGTCCGTGTCCAGCGCCGGCATGCTGGTCCGCCGTGACGTGTGGGACGAGCTGGGCGGCTTCGACCGCCACGTGCCGCTCATGCGTGACGACGTCGACTTCTGCTGGCGCGCCCAGGCCGCGGGCCACACGGTCCTGGTCGCCCCGGACGCCGTGATGCGGCACGCCGAGGCCGCCTCCCGGGAACGCCGCCCGGTGGACTGCGCGGGCCGCTCCGCCGTCAACCCGCACCGGGTCGACAAGGCCGGCGCCGTCTACACGCTGCTGGCCAACACCCGCGGCCCGCTGCTGCCGTACGTGATGCTGCGGATCGTCCTCGGCACCCTGCTGCGCACACTCGCCTACCTCGTCGGCAAGGTGCCGGTGCAGGCCGTCGACGAGATCGTCGGGCTGCTGCGCGTCCTGCTGCGCCCCGGCCGGGTGCTCGGCGCGCGCCGCCGCCGCGGCCAGGGCACCGTCCCGCCGTCCGAACTGCGGCCGCTCTTCCCGCCGCCGGGCGCGACCGTACGGGCCACCGTCGACCAGGTCGTCAGCAACTTCTCCGGGCGCTCCGAGGCCGCCGCCGCGGCGGCCGGCCGCCATGGCGGCGGCATCGAGTCCGGCCCCGGCGACGAGGACGGCGACTACATCGAGGTCGAGCAGTTCGCCCGGCTCAAGCGCATCGCCCGCAAACCGGGACCGATGCTCTTCGCCGTGCTGCTGGTCGTCTCGCTCGCCGCCTGCCGCGGGCTGCTCGGCGGCGGCTCGCTGATGGGCGGCGCGCTACTGCCCGCCGCCCCCGGCGCCTCCGACCTCTGGGCCTCGTACAGCGGTGCCTGGCATGCCTTGGGCACCGGCGGCACCCAGCCGGCCCCGCCCTACCTCGCGGTCCTGGCGCTCTTCTCGACCGTCCTGTTCGGCAGCACCGGGCTCACCCTGACGGTGCTGCTGGTCGCCTCCGTGCCGCTGGCCGGCGTCACCGCGTACTTCGCCTCCCGGCCCCTGGTCGAGTCCCGCCTGCTGCGCGCCTGGGCCAGCGTCGCCTACGCGTTCCTGCCCGCCGCCACCGGAGCGCTGGCCGGCGGCCGCCTCGGCACCGCCGTCCTCGCGATCCTGCTGCCCCTCATGGCGCGCGCCGCGATCGCCACCGCGGGACTGCAACTGACCGACGGCGCCATCGAGCGCGGAGCGCGGCCCAGTTGGCGTGCCACCTGGGCGCTCGCGCTGACGCTGACGTTCACGGCGGCGTTCACCCCGCTGATCTGGCCGATCGCCCTGGTGTTGTGCGCGGGCGTGCTCGCGCTGCGCCTGGTGCGCGGTCAGCGACGGTTGCTCGTCCCGCACCTGCTGCGCTCCGCGGCGCTGCTCGTCACCCCGGTCGTGCTCCTCGCGCCCTGGTCGCTCTCCCTGCTCACGCACCCCGGAAGGTTCCTGCACGAGGCCGGTCTGCCCTACGGCGTCAAGGCGGCCTCGGCCGTCGACCTGCTGATGATCAGCCCCGGCGGGCCGAACGGCTCGGGCGGACTGCTGCTCGTCGGCCTGGTCTTCGCCGCGCTCGCCGCCCTGATGCGCTCGGAGCGCCGGCTCGCGGTCGTCACCGCCTGGGCGGTCGCGCTGACCGGGCTGCTCTTCGCCATCCTGGAGAACGGCGAGGCGTGGGCGGGCCCCGCCACCCTCGTCTACGGCCTCGCGCTGCTGTCGGCCGCCGCGGTCGGCGCCGAGGGCGCCAAGGACCGCATCGCCGCCATGGGCTTCGGCTGGCGGCAGCCCGTCGCCGCGCTGATCGCCCTGGCGGCCGCCGCGGCTCCGCTGCTGGCCGCCTTCACGTGGGTCCAGGACGGCGCCAACGGGCCGCTCAAGCGGCACGACCCGGTGCAGGTCCCCGCGTTCGTCGCGGAGGAGAGCAGCAGCACCGACCAGGCCCGCACGCTGGTGCTCGACGGTCAACCGGGGGGCGTTTCCTACGTCCTGGTCCGCGGTGCCGGCGCGCGGCTGGGCGACGCGGAACTCGCCGCCGAGGCGGGCCGCGACAGCCGTCTGGACGACACGGTCGCCAACCTCGTGGCGGGCTCCGGCGCCGACCAGGCGACCCGCCTGTCCGGCTACGCCGTCCGCTACGTCCTCGTGCAGCCCGGCGCCCCGCGCGAGATGGGCCGGGTGCTCGACAGCACCCCGGGCCTGACCCGCGTCAGCCAGGCCGACGGCAGCGCCCTGTGGCGCGTCGACACCGCCGTCTCCCGGATCGCCGTCGTCAGCAAGGACGCACCGCCGGTGCCCGTCCCCGCCTGGCGTGTCGAGGCGCACGCCAAGATCCCGGCGGGCGGTGCGGGACGTGTCCTGCGCCTCGCGGACGCCGCCTCCGCCGGCTGGCACGCGACCCTCGACGGCCGGCCGCTGAAGGCCACCAAGGTCGACGAGTGGGCGCAGGGCTTCGAACTGCCCACCGAAGGCGGCCGGCTCGACGTCACCTACGAGGACCCGGTCACGCACACCGGCTGGCTGCTGGTGCAGGGCTTCCTGCTGCTCGTCGTGGTGGTCCTGGCACTGCCCGGCCGCCGCCGCCAGGTCGACGACGACCTGCCGGAACCCGAAGCGGTCGCCGCCGACATGTCCGCCTCCGGCATCCCGGCGCAGGCGTCCGGCGAGGGCCGGCGCGCCCGCCGCCTCCAGGCGGCCGCGGACGCCGAGGCCGACGAGGCGGATCCCGACGACGGCCCCGACCCCGACCGGCCGGCCCCGGCCGAATCCCCGGCCGCGGCGGTCCCGGACCAGTACGACCCGTACGCGGCGGCCGAACCGGCCGAGCCGGGCAGCGACCCGTACGCCGCCGTCCCGCAACAGGATCCGTACGGTCAGCAGTGGGACGGCTACCAGTACGCCGCGCCCGCGGATCCGAACGGCTACGACCAGCACCAGAACGCCGGTTACGACCAGCAGCAGAACGCCGGCTACGGCCAGAACCAGAACACCGGCTACGACCCGCAGCAGAACCGGAACAGCGGCTACGACCAGAACAGCGGCGGCTACGCCGACCCGTACACCTACGGTCAGCAGCCGCAGCCGACCTACGACCCGTACCGGCAGGAAGACGACGGCAACGGGTACTACACCGACGGCGACCAGCAGCACCGCGACGGGGGCGACCGCCAGCCCTGAGCACCGCGACCCGGCGGCACACCGCGACCCGTCCGCCGGGTCACCCACATCAGGTACGTACGCACGTCACGCCGGCCGTGGCCAGGCCGACCGGCCGGCCCCGGGCAACACCGCGAGGTGAAAGTCAGTGAACCGCAGCATCATCTCCCTGGCGGGAGCGACCGCAGCACTCGCCGCCCTCACCGGCGCGGCCGTGCTCACCGGAGCCGGCGACCCGGCCGACGCGCCCGCCCTCTCCGCCGCCCGGCAGCCCGTGCAGCGGTCGGCGCTCGTCTGCCCGGCGCCGTCGGCCTCCGAGCTGGCGTCCACCACGTACACCTCGTTCACGCCCAAGGGTGCCCAGGCGGCGGCCAAGCAGGGCACCGCCCAGCTGCTGCCCGCCACCGGCGCCGCGGGCGCGAAGGCCAAACCGCTCGCGCCGCTGAACGAGCCGGGGGTGCCGGTCACCGCCAAGGTGGAGAAGGCCGACAGCCCGGCGCTGATCGGCTCCGCCGAAGGCGGCCTGGCGCCCGGCTGGAGCGTCCAGCAGACGACCGTGGTGAGCGCCGGTCCCGGCCGCGGCGTGCTCGGCACGTCCTGCGTCGCTCCGGACAGCGAGTTCTGGTTCCCGGCCGCGAGCACCGCCGCCGACCGCCAGGACTTCCTGAACCTGGTGAACCCCGACGGCCTGGACGCCGTCGTCGACATCGAACTGTTCGGCAAGGACGGCGGGCTGAAGCCCACGTCCAGCGACAGCGTCTCCGTCCCGTCGCAGGGCAGCGCGTCGATCCTGCTCTCCACCCTCGTCACGGAGAAGGCCTCGGACCTGGCCGTGCACGTCACCGTCCGCAGCGGCCGGGTCGGCGCGGCCGTCCAGGCCGTGGACGCCAAGCTCGGCGCGGACTGGCTGCCCGCCGCCGCCGACCCCGCCGCGGGGCTGGTCTTCCCGGGCATTCCGAAGGACGCGACCTCCGTGCAGCTCGTCGTGTTCGCCCCCGGCCAGGACGACGCCGACCTGTCGGTGCGCCTGGCCTCGCCGACCGGCTCCATCACCCCGGCGGGCCACGAGACGCTGCACGTCAAGAGCAGTATGACCACCAGCGTCGACCTCGGGGACGTCACGAAGGGCGAGGCGGGCTCCCTGCTGTTGACCGCGAGCGGCTCGCATGCGGCCGTCCCGGTCGTCGGCGCCCTGCGGATCACCCGGGGCACCGGCGCCAAGCAGGAGACCGCCTTCCTGCCGGCCACCCCGAAGATCGACGAGCGGGCCACCGTCGCCGACAACCGTGCCAAGGCGTCGACGCTCTCCCTGGTCGCTCCGGGCAAGGAGGCCGTCGTGAAGGTCACCACGTCGGCGGCCACCGACGGCGGGGCACCGGTCAGCAAGGAAGTCACCGTCAAGGCCGGCACCACCCTGGCGTTCGAGCCGCCCGCGCCGTCGTCGGGCAAGGGCGCCTTCGCGGTGACCGTGGAGCCGGTCTCCGGCGGACCGGTCTACGCCTCGCGCACGCTGTCGCTGCCCTCCAACGGCATCCCCATGTTCACCATCCAGTCGATGCCGGACGACCGGGGCACGGTCGTGGTCCCGAAGGCCGCGCCGGACCTGACGATCCTGGACCACTGACGGTCAGGGGCGGTGCGCGGCCCGGCGCGACCCAGCCGGCCGCGCTCGCGCCTACTCCTGCCCGTACTTGGGGTCGACGTTCTCCGGGGAGAGCCCCAGCAGCTCCGCCACCTGCTCGACGACGACCTCGTGCACGAGCATCGCCCGCTCGTCGTGGCTCTTGGCCCGGATTTCCACCGGGCGGCGGTAGACCACGATGCGGTTGGGGGCGTCCTTGCGGCCGCTGATCAGCCGACCGAGCGGCACACTGCCGTCGGCGGAGTCGTCCGGCGTCGCCGGTTGCCCCGCGTCGGAGACGAGCGGCACCTCCTGAACGGCGAACTCGACGTCGGCCAGCTGCGGCCAGCGCCGTTCCAGCCGGTCGGCGGCGTCCCGTACGAGATCGTCGAAGGCGTCGGCGCGCGTGAGCGCGAGCGGCACCTGCGGAGGCGCGATGGGTCCGCGCATCCCGCGGCCATGGCGGTCGCGACGACGCGGACGAGGATCTACAGAGGGAGGTACGGGGCTGTCCATCGCCTTTGAGCCTAGTCCTCCCGGGGCCCCCGTACACCGCGGACGCCGGGTGGCGCGCCATCCGCCGGAGCTGTCGTGGGGCGCCGCGGGACACGCGGTCCGGGAGCACCCCACGGCCCGAGCCGGCATCGAGCCGGTACCGAGCGAGTGCCGAGCAAGGGCCGAGCAACCGTCGAGTCGCAGCCGAGCCGACGCCGAGTCAGGGCCGAACCTGGGCCGAGCCGGGGCCGGACCCAAGGCCTGGCCCAGCCCGACCCCTGACCCTGATCACCCGGCGGAATCTCCGCCGCCCCAGCCTCCTCGCAGGTCAGCCCGTGATCGCGATTTTCCGGCGTTCCCGGCGAACCGGGACGACACGACAGGGTGAGGTCGGGGAGAGTCGTCGCGGCCCGCTCAAGAGTGCGGTAGCGTCCAACGTCGTGAGCCCTGTACGTCGCTGTTCGCGGACCGCTTGCGGCCGACCCGCCGTCGCGACGCTGACGTACGTCTACGCGGACTCGACCGCCGTACTCGGCCCGCTCGCGACCTACGCCGAGCCGCATTGCTACGACCTCTGCCACGAGCACTCCGAGCGCCTCACCGCCCCGCGCGGCTGGGAAGTCGTCCGTCTCGCCGTGGACAGCGGCCCCGTCCTCCCCAGCGGTGACGACCTCGAAGCGCTCGCCAACGCGGTGCGCGAGGCGGCCCGGCCGCCGGAGCGCCCCGCCGGCGCCTCCCGTGGCCGGGAGGCGGACCCCAGAGAGGTCGCCCGCAGGGGCCACCTGAGGGTGCTGCGCTCACCGGAGCCCTGACCGGACCGATCACCCCGCCGGGGTAGGTTGAGCGGGAGTTTTCCGCGCGCCGCCGTCCGGCGCTGGCCAACAGGGGTGTGCTGTGTCCGACTTGTCGCAGATCGTCAAGGCCTACGACATTCGCGGCGTGGTACCCGACCAGTGGGACGAGTCGGTCGCCGAACTCTTCGGCGCCGCCTTCGTCACCGTCACCGCGGCCGACGCGATCGTCGTCGGCCATGACATGCGCCCCTCCTCGCCCGGACTGTCCCGCGCCTTCGCGCGCGGCGCGGCCGCCCGTGGCGCCTCCGTCACCGAGATCGGCCTGTGCTCGACGGACGAGCTGTACTTCGCCAGCGGGCAACTGGACCTGCCGGGCGCGATGTTCACCGCCAGCCACAACCCCGCGCAGTACAACGGCATCAAGATGTGCCACAAGGGCGCGGCCCCCGTGGGCCAGGACACCGGCCTCGCCGACATCCGCGCGCTGGCCGAGCAGTGGAGCGGGAACGGGGCGCCGGATCCCGCCGCCACCGCCGGGGTGATCACCCAGCGGGACGTGCTGGCCGACTACGCCGGCTACCTGCGGGGCCTTGTCGACCTCGGCGGCATCCGCCGTCTGAAGGTCGTGGTGGACGCGGGCAACGGGATGGGCGGCCACACCGTCCCCACCGTCTTCGCCGGGCTGCCGCTGGACCTGGTACCGCTCTACTTCGAGCTGGACGGCACGTTCCCCAACCACGAGGCGAACCCGCTCGACCCGAAGAACCTGGTCGACCTGCAGGCGAAGGTTCTGGAGACCGGCGCCGACCTGGGGCTGGCCTTCGACGGGGACGCCGACCGCTGCTTCGCCGTCGACGAGCGCGGCGAGCCGGTGTCGCCCTCGGCGATCACCGCCCTGGTCGCCGCCCGTGAGCTGGCCAAGCACCCCGGCGGCACGATCATCCACAACCTGATCACGTCCTGGTCCGTGCCCGAGGTCGTCGCCGAGCACGGCGGCAAGACGGTGCGCACCCGCGTCGGGCACTCCTTCATCAAGCAGGAGATGGCCCGCACCGGCGCGATCTTCGGCGGCGAGCACTCCGCGCACTACTACTTCCGCGAGTTCTGGAACGCCGACACCGGCATGCTCGCCGCCCTGCACGTGCTGGCCGCGCTCGGCGCCCAGGACGGCACCCTGTCCGAGCTGGTCGCCGAGTACGACCGCTACGCCGCCTCGCCGGCGAGATCAACAGCACCGTCGCCGACCAGGCGGGCCGGGTGGCCGCGATCCGCAGCGCGTACGAGAGCCGGCCGGGCGTCGAACTCGACGAACTCGACGGCCTCACGGTCACGACGGCCGACTGGTGGTTCAACGTCCGCGCCTCCAACACCGAGCCGCTGCTCCGCCTCAACGTGGAGGCCCGCGACGCGGCCACCGTGGCGCGCGTCCGCGACGAAGCCCTCGCCGTCATCCGGGCCTGACGCGGCCCCAACCTCACGTGTCAATACAGCTAGTGCTCTGGCCGGAAAGGTGTTCCTGGTTGGCGGTGTCCGGCGCGGTGCGTCGCACGGCGGAGGATCGTCCTCGTACCGGGGCGTACTCGGACGACTGCGACAACGCAGCGAAGTGCCGTGCCGGGCGTCGCGAACCGGTGAACCTTTCCGGCCAGAGCACTAGGCTGATCACGCGGTACCCCGCTGCCGCGACCCGGTCTGCCGACCGGGTCGAACGCGGCAGCCGAACCTCCCCAGCACCCCGCCCGAACCACACCGTCCGAAGGACTCGCCCCATGTCGCTCGTCGAAGCCAGTCTCCTGGAGATCCTCGCCTGCCCGGCGTGCCACGCCCCGCTCCGCGAGGACACCGAAGCGAACGAACTCGTGTGCACGTCGGACAGCTGCGGCCTCGCCTACCCGGTACGCGACGACATCCCCGTCCTGCTCATCGACGAGGCCCGCCGCCCCGCCTGACCGGCGGCCACGGCCTGAGCGGGCCCCCGGGACGGGGGCCCGTGACCTCCCGGGCAGGACGTGCCCGGGGTGACGGACCAGGACCCGGAGGTCCCGATGCTCGACGAGTCGCTGCTTGACGACCCCCACGCCCTCGCCCGCGCCGACACCCGCGGGCTGCTGCTCGGCGCGGCCGCCGCGGGCGCCCGCGTGCGGACCGCGGCGCGGCTCACGCAGGAGGCGGGCGTCCAGGACCTGCGCCCCGACGGCCGGCCGCGCACTGTGCTCGTCGCCGGCTCCGGCCCCGAAGCCGCGACCGTCGCCGACGTGCTCGGGGCACTCGGCGCCGGCAGCTGCCCCGTCATACCCCTGCGGTCGGCCGGACCGACCCCGTACGAACCGCGGTGGACGCTCCCCGGCTGGACCGGCCCGCTCGACCTGGTGCTGCTCACGACCGCGAGCGGCCGGGAGGCCGGCCTCGTCGGCCTCGTCGAGCAGGCCTATCGGCGCGGCTGCACCGTCGCCGCCGTGGCGCCCGCCACATCGCCCCTCGCCGAGGCACTCGAACAAGCACGCGGTATGACGATCCCGTACGCCGGGCCCGCGTCGCCGCTGCCCGAGGGACCGTCGGGCACCCCCGCCGAGGATCCCGGCGCACTGTGGGCGCTGCTCACCCCGCTGCTCACGCTCGCCGACCGCATCGGGCTCTTCACCGCCCCGCCGACCGCGGTGCAGGCCGTGGCCGACCGGCTCGACGAGGTCGCCGCCCGCTGCGGACCGGCCATCGCGACGTACAACAACCCCGCCAAAACGCTGGCCACCGAACTGGCCGACGCCCTGCCGCTGCTGTGGAGCACCGGCCCGACCGCGGCCCCGGCCGCCCGCCGCTTCGCGGCCGTCCTCGCCACCAGAACCGGCCGACCCGCCCTCGCCGCGGAGCTGCCCGAGGCGCTCGCGGCCCACGGCCCCCTGCTCGGCGGGACCCTCTCGACCGGAGACGACCCCGACGACTTCTTCCGCGACCGCGTCGAGGACCAGCAGGCGCTGCGGCTGCGCGTCGTCCTGCTGCGGGAGGCCGCCGGACAGCAGGCCGCGTCGGCGCCCGCCGCGCGTGAGCTGGCCTACGCCCACGACACACCGCTCAGTGAGATCGCCGCGGCCGACGGCGGCATCCTGGAGACCATCGCCGAGCTGCTCGCCCTGACGGACTTCGCCTCGGTCTACCTCGCCGTGGCCTCTGCCGAAAGATCATGACGCCATGGACCGCCTGACCAACACCGTGCGTCCCTACGCCTGGGGCTCCACGACGGCCATCCCCGCGCTGCTCGGCACCGCCCCCACCGGCGAACCGCAGGCCGAACTGTGGATGGGCGCGCACCCGGGAGCACCCTCCCGGATCGACCGGGGCGCGGGTCCCGTCGCGCTCAACGAGGCGATCGACGCCGATCCGGCAGCGGAGCTCGGCGAGCCGGCCGTACTGCGCTTCGGCCCCCGGCTGCCGTTCCTGTTCAAGATCCTCGCGGCCGGCGCACCCCTGTCCCTCCAGGTCCACCCCGACCTCGCCCAGGCGCAGGCGGGCTTCGCGGATGAGGAGGCGCGCGGCATCCCCGTCGACGCACCGCACCGCAACTACAAGGACGCCAACCACAAGCCCGAGGCCATCGTCGCGCTCACGCTATTCGACGGGCTGTGCGGCTTCCGGCACCCCGCCGAGGCCGCGGAACTCCTCGAAGCGCTCGGTGTGGACTCGCTCAAGCCGTACGTGGACATCCTGCGCGCCCAGCCCGAGACCGGCGCGCTGCGCGAGGTCCTCGCCGCCGTACTGAGCGCCGACCGTGACGCGATGGCGCAGACGGTCGAGGAGGCCGCCCAGTCCGCCGGCCGGCTCGCCGGCCAGGACGGACCGCACGCGGCGGCCTTCGCCGCCTACGCCGCCACGGCCCACAGCTTCCCCGGCGACCCGGGCGTCATCGCGGCCATGCTCCTCAACCACGTGACGCTGCAACCCGGCGAAGCCCTCTACCTCGGCGCCGGCGTGCCGCACGCCTACCTCGACGGCCTCGGCGTCGAGATCATGGCCAACTCCGACAACGTGCTGCGCTGCGGCCTGACCCCCAAGCACGTGGACGTGCCGGAACTGCTCCGCGTCGTCCGCTTCGAGGCCACCGACCCGGGCGTCCTGCGCCCGGAGGTCTCCTCGAACGGCGAAGAGGTCTACGAGACGCCCATCGACGAGTTCCGGCTCTCGCGCTACGTACTCGCCCCCGGCGGCGAGGCCCGCACCCCCGACGCCCGCACCCCGCAGATCCTGCTCTGCACCGACGGCGCCGCACGGCTGCGCTCCGCTCAGGGCGAGCTGACGCTGGCCCCCGGTGAGTCAGCCTTCGTCCCGGCCGGCGAAGAGGTCGAGCTGACGTGTGCAGGAGCGGCGGGCGCTCCGGAAGCGGGAGCCACCGTTTTCCGCGCCACAGTGGTGGCCTGACGAGCCGTCCGCGGGGCAGCCTGCAAGAATGACCGGCCAGTGGCCGGGGCCGGACCCGAGGACCGAAGGGACGAACCAACACCTATGAGCGCGTCAGGCGGAACCAAGGCGATCGTCGCCGCATTGAGCGCCAACCTCGCCATCGCCGTGGCGAAGTTCGTGGCATTCGCGTTCAGTGGATCGTCGTCCATGCTCGCCGAAGGCGTGCACTCCCTCGCGGACTCGGGCAACCAGGCACTGCTCCTGGTCGGGGGCAAGAAGGCCAAGCGCGAGGCGAACGAGGAGCACCCGTTCGGCTACGGGCGTGAGCGCTACATCTACGCCTTCCTGGTGTCGATCGTGCTCTTCAGCGTCGGTGGCATGTTCGCGCTCTACGAGGGCTACGAGAAGATCAAGCACCCGCACGCGATCGAGCACTGGTACTGGCCGGTCGGCGTCCTGATCTTCGCGATCATCGCGGAGGGCTTCTCCTTCCGCACCGCGATCAAGGAGTCCAACCAGACCCGCGGTCAGCACTCCTGGACGGACTTCATCCGCCGCGCCAAGGCCCCGGAGCTGCCCGTCGTCTTGCTGGAGGACTTCGGCGCGCTGGTCGGCCTCGTCCTCGCCCTGGGCGGTGTCGGTATCGCGCTGGCCACCGGCGACGGCGTCTGGGACGGCATCGGCACCCTCTGCATCGGCATCCTCCTCATCGTGATCGCCCTCGTGCTCGCCGCCGAGACCAAGTCGCTGCTCCTGGGTGAGGGCGCGGCCGCCGAATCGGTGACCCTGATCCGCGAGGCCATCGTCGACGGGGACACCGTCACCGGCGTCATCCACATGCGCACCCTGCACCTCGGCCCCGAGGAACTCCTGGTCGCCGCGAAGATCGCCGTACGGCACGACGACACCGCCGCCGAGATCGCCCGCGCGATCGACGCCGCGGAGGCCCGGATCCGGGAGGCCGTGCCGATCGCCCGCGTGATCTACCTCGAACCCGACATCTACAGCGCCGCCGCCGCGGCGGCGGGCCCCGACCCGATGCAGACGCCGGGTGGCGACCCGCACGCCCACTGAGGCCGTCGTCCGGTGTACCTTCGTCTGTAGCCAGACGTCGCTGCTGATGGCGGTCGGGCGGCACCGCGGAAGCGGTCGCCGCGCGAGGGAGAGAGGGCCTCCGACGGAATGCGCTGCTGCAAGGGGACGGGTGTGTCCGCTCATGGGCGCTGTCTCGTCGGCCTGCGGCTGCGTCTATCCCCGTCCACCTCGACGCATTACGCGAGGAGCAGCACGTATGACCACCACCGCAACTGACTTCAAGGTCGCCGACATCTCCCTGGCCGCTTACGGCCGCAAGGAGATCACGCTGGCCGAGCACGAGATGCCCGGCCTGATGTCGATCCGCGCCGAGTACGCCGAGGCGCAGCCGCTGGCCGGCGCCCGGATCACCGGTTCGTTGCACATGACGATCCAGACCGCCGTGCTGATCGAGACCCTGGTCGCGCTGGGTGCGGACGTCCGCTGGGCGTCGTGCAACATCTTCTCCACCCAGGACCACGCGGCCGCCGCCATCGCGGTCGGCCCGAACGGCACTCCCGAGAACCCGCAGGGCGTGCCCGTCTTCGCCTGGAAGGGCGAATCCCTCGAAGAGTACTGGTGGTGCACGGAGCAGGCGCTGACCTGGCCGAACACCCCCACCGGCGGCCCGAACATGATCCTCGACGACGGCGGCGACGCCACACTCCTGGTGCACAAGGGTGTCGAGTTCGAGAAGGCCGGCGCGGCTCCGGACCCGTCCACCGCGGACAGCGAGGAGTACGGCTACATCCTGCGCGTGCTCAACCGCACCCTCGCCGAGAGCCCCCAGAAGTGGACCCAGCTCTCGTCGGAGATCCGCGGCGTCACGGAGGAGACCACCACCGGTGTCCACCGCCTCTACGAGATGATGCAGGAAGGCTCGCTGCTCTTCCCGGCCATCAACGTCAATGACGCGGTCACCAAGTCCAAGTTCGACAACAAGTACGGTTGCCGCCACTCGCTGATCGACGGCATCAACCGCGCCACCGACGTGCTGATCGGCGGCAAGGTCGCCGTCGTGCTGGGCTACGGCGACGTGGGCAAGGGCTGCGCGGAGTCGCTGCGCGGCCAGGGCGCCCGAGTCGTGATCACCGAGATCGACCCGATCTGCGCACTGCAGGCGGCGATGGACGGATACCAGGTCACCACGCTGGACGACGTCGTCGAGATCGCCGACATCTTCATCACCACGACCGGCAACAAGGACATCATCATGGCCGCCGACATGGCCAAGATGAAGCACCAGGCCATCGTCGGCAACATCGGCCACTTCGACAACGAGATCGACATGGCCGGCCTGGCCAAGATCCCGGGCATCGTCAAGGACGAGGTCAAGCCCCAGGTCCACACCTGGAAGTTCCCCGACGGCAAGGTCCTGATCGTCCTCTCCGAGGGCCGTCTGCTGAACCTCGGCAACGCGACCGGTCACCCGTCGTTCGTCATGTCGAACTCTTTCGCGGACCAGACGCTGGCCCAGATCGAGCTGTTCACCAAGCCGAGCGAGTACCCCACCGGCGTCTACGTGCTCCCCAAGCACCTGGACGAGAAGGTCGCCCGCCTCCACCTCGACGCCCTGGGCGTCAAGCTCACCACGCTCCGCCCGGAGCAGGCCTCCTACATCGGCGTTCCGGTCGAGGGCCCGTACAAGGCGGACCACTACCGCTACTGATCGACCTGACGCGTTGATCCACCACTGACGCGCTGATCGACCGAGCGTCGAGCGTCGCCCCCGCCGTTCTCCACGGCGGGGGCGTCGCCGTTCAAGGACTCCACCATGCCAAGAGGCCGTTACTCGTTCCACGACACGCATGACCACACCCCCCTCGGTGCTGAACACTTCCACTGCGCCACCGGCCCCTCCGGTTGGCGCTACGTCTCCCAGCTCACCGCCCCCTCGGGCGACCACTCCGGCTCCGTCGACCTCACCGTGGACGACCTCGGCCGCCCCATCCGCCTCGAACTGAACGCGTCCAGCTGGCAGGTCCGCGGCGCGGCCATCGACGGCGTCACCTGGGTCCGTACCGACCCCGCGGGCGAGCAGGCACAAGAGGGCAACGCCCCCGCCCACGCCTTCACCGGTGCCTCGCCCGCGTTCTTGATCGCCACCGCACGATTGCTGCGCCTCGAGCCGGGTGCCCCCGCCACCCGCGTACGTCTCGTCGCCTTCGCACCCCCCGTCCTCGCGCCCCGCACCCTCGACCAGTCGTGGGCTTTGCTCAACAGGACAACACACGAAACCGACAGCGGCTTTTTGCCTGTGGATAACTACCAGGTGACCGAGCTCGACACCGGTGAACAGCACCAGGTCCACATCGCGGGCGACGTTGTCCTCTCTGCCCCGGGCATCGAACTCGAAGAGCTCGAATCACCGCCCTCGATGTTCGCCTGACGGCATGCGCGGCGCCTGGACCTACGCCGGAGGGGCGAACCCGGTACGCGGCGGCTCGGGGGCGGGCCGCACCTGCTGAACAGGCGGCAGGGTGGGGGTCGCCGTGGGCGGCAGCGGGGCGGGCGACGGCATGACAGGCGGCTGCGGGCCGCTGAAGGGGCCGGCCGGAGAACCGGTCGAGGGACCGACAGGGCCGCCCGGGGCGCCGCCCGCGCCGAACATCCGCCGGGCGTCCCGCGACTGCCGCTCGGCCACCACCGCGGCGAGGAACGCCGCGGGCGGGGCTCCCTGCGGCACCCGCGCTCCCGTGCAGTTGGCGACGTCCGTCGCCAGCCGCTCCGCCATCGACCAGCCGACCTGCGGATCCAGCTGCCACATGCGGGAGAGGTACTGCCGTACGGCGAGCCACAACCCTTCCGGCACACCTGAGAGGTCCACCCCGGTGAGCTGCGCCGCCAGCCACGGCGGGGCGGGCGGCATCAGCTGCGTGTGCTGCCGCGGGACGCGTTCGCGTACGACGAGGGCGCCGCCGAAGACATCCCCGAGCCGGCGACCGCGCGCCGACACCAAGGACGCGATGCAGGCGATGACGCCCAGGGACAGCTGGATCTCGATGACGCCCACGGCCCCGCGTACCAGCGCGTGCCGGAAGCGGATAGGCCCGCCGTCGTCCCGTACCACGCGCAGCCCGCACGCCATCTTCCCGAGCGACCGCCCGCGGGTGAGGGTCTCGACGGCTATCGGTACGCCGACCAGGATGAGCAGCATCGCGCCGACCGACACCGCCGCGATCGCCGCGTCATCGAGCGACGAGGTCGCCGCGGCGAGAACGAACATGAGCCCGACGAAGCCCGTCCAGTAGACGACGAGGTCGATCGTCGTCGCGAGCGCCCGGCTGGGCAGCTTGGCCGGGTCCATCCCCAGCGCCACCGCCTCGCCTGTCACCAGTCCACTCACGCCCGTACCCCTACTTTCCGGCACGTACGTACACGTACCCGCTGTCCGAACTCGTGCCCGAACCCCTGCCCCGACAGTCTGCCCGGTCTGCCAAGCTGGAGCCTCCCACCAACGGGGTCTTTTCGCGGTTCGAGCGCACTGCCCGGCGCCACCGTTCCGGCCCTCTTCCGCCAGGAGCAGCAGCCC
>NZ_JAQFII010000001.1:1772500-3040000 GCF_029504575.1 Streptomyces sp. SPB162 | reverse complement strand
CCAGTATCGAACCCTCTGATGCTAAGGCCGTAAAGCCGTCCTGGAGCCTTCGGGCAAAGGGAAGTGGTGGAGCCGCCGGTCCAAGGTGGTAGTAGGTAAGCGATGGGGTGACGCAGGAAGGTAGTCCAGCCCGGGCGGTGGTTGTCCCGGGGTAAGGGTGTAGGGCGTTGCGTAGGCAAATCCGCGCAACATATAGCCTGAGACCTGATGCCGAGCCGATTGTGGTGAAGTGGATGATCCTATGCTGTCGAGAAAAGCCTCTAGCGAGTTTCATGGCGGCCCGTACCCTAAACCGACTCAGGTGGTCAGGTAGAGAATACCGAGGCGTTCGGGTGAACTATGGTTAAGGAACTCGGCAAAATGCCCCCGTAACTTCGGGAGAAGGGGGGCCACAACTGGTGAGGGAACTTGCTTCCTGAGCTGGGGGTGGCCGCAGAGACCAGCGAGAAGCGACTGTTTACTAAAAACACAGGTCCGTGCGAAGCCGTAAGGCGATGTATACGGACTGACGCCTGCCCGGTGCTGGAACGTTAAGGGGACCGGTTAGTCACATTTCGGTGTGGCGAAGCTGAGAACTTAAGCGCCAGTAAACGGCGGTGGTAACTATAACCATCCTAAGGTAGCGAAATTCCTTGTCGGGTAAGTTCCGACCTGCACGAATGGCGTAACGACTTCTCGACTGTCTCAACCATAGGCCCGGTGAAATTGCACTACGAGTAAAGATGCTCGTTTCGCGCAGCAGGACGGAAAGACCCCGGGACCTTTACTATAGCTTGATATTGGTGTTCGGTTCGGCTTGTGTAGGATAGGTGGGAGACTGTGAAGTCATGGCGCCAGCCATGGTGGAGTCGTCGTTGAAATACCACTCTGGTCGTGCTGGATGTCTAACCTCGGTCCGTGATCCGGATCAGGGACAGTGTCTGGTGGGTAGTTTAACTGGGGCGGTTGCCTCCTAAAGAGTAACGGAGGCGCCCAAAGGTTCCCTCAGCCTGGTTGGCAATCAGGTGTTGAGTGTAAGTGCACAAGGGAGCTTGACTGTGAGACTGACGGGTCGAGCAGGGACGAAAGTCGGGACTAGTGATCCGGCGGTGGCTTGTGGAAGCGCCGTCGCTCAACGGATAAAAGGTACCCCGGGGATAACAGGCTGATCTTCCCCAAGAGTCCATATCGACGGGATGGTTTGGCACCTCGATGTCGGCTCGTCGCATCCTGGGGCTGGAGTCGGTCCCAAGGGTTGGGCTGTTCGCCCATTAAAGCGGTACGCGAGCTGGGTTTAGAACGTCGTGAGACAGTTCGGTCCCTATCCGCTGCGCGCGTAGGAATATTGAGAAGGGCTGTCCCTAGTACGAGAGGACCGGGACGGACGAACCTCTGGTGTGCCAGTTGTCCTGCCAAGGGCATGGCTGGTTGGCTACGTTCGGAAAGGATAACCGCTGAAAGCATCTAAGCGGGAAGCCTGCTTCGAGATGAGTATTCCCACCCCCTTTGAGGGGTTAAGGCTCCCAGTAGACGACTGGGTTGATAGGCCAGATGTGGAAGCCCGGTAACGGGTGGAGCTGACTGGTACTAATAGGCCGAGGGCTTGTCTAACTATTTTTGCTTCGCGTCCACTGTGTAGTTCTGAAGTAACGAACCGTGATGATACCCGGTTGGTTAACTTCATAGTGTTTCGGTGGTCATAGCGTTAGGGAAACGCCCGGTTACATTCCGAACCCGGAAGCTAAGCCTTTCAGCGCCGATGGTACTGCAGGGGGGACCCTGTGGGAGAGTAGGACGCCGCCGAACAATCTTTGAGAAGAAGCCCCTCAGGCAATAGCCTGAGGGGCTTCTTTGCGTTGACCCGTTGCCGGATGGAGAGGGTCGCCGAACCCTTCGGGGCCCCGATCCCCGAAGCCCCGCAGGGGGGCCACGGGTCGTCCAAGAGCGAGGACCGCAGGACTCCATCGGTCGGTCAGGACGCCAGTCCTACAGGCGGCCGGCGGCCTTCAAGGCCAGGTACGCGTCCGCGAGCGCGGGAGCGATGTCCGCGGGTGGGGCGTCCACGACGGTGATGCCGTGGCGGGAGAGGCGTTGGCTGGTGCGGCGGCGTTCGGCGCGCGACTGTTCCGCGGCCGCTGCCGCGTAGACGCTCTCCAGCGTGCCGCGGCCGTGGGCCATTTCCTCGACGCGAGGGTCGGCCACGGAGGCGACGAGGACTTCGTGCCGGTGGGTGAGCTGGGGGAGGACGGGCAGCAGGCCCTCTTCCATGGGGGCCGCGTCCAGGCCGGTGAGCAGCACGACGAGGGACCGGCGGGGGGCGCGCTGCAGGATCGCGGCGACCAGGCCCCTGGCGTCGGACTCGACCAGTTCGGGTTCGATCGGCGCCATCGCGTTGACGAGCGCCGGAAGCATGTCGGTGGTGCCGCGGCTCTGGACGGAGGCGCGGATGCGGCGGTCGTGCGCGAGGAGGTCCACGCGGTCGCCGGCCCGGCCGGCGAGGACGGCGAGCAGGAGCGCGGCGTCCATGGCGGCGTCGAGGCGCGGGGCGTCGCCGACGCGCCCCGCCGAGGTGCGGCTGGTGTCGAGCACGATCAGGATGTGGCGGTCGCGTTCCGGACGCCAGGTGCGTACGGCGACCGTCGTGCGGCGGGCGCTCGCGCGCCAGTCGATGGAGCGGGTGTCGTCGCCGGGGATGTACTCGCGCAGCGAGTCGAATTCGGTGCCCTGACCGCGGATCAGGAGCGAGGTGCGGCCGTCGAGTTCGCGGAGCCGGGCCAGCCGCGAGGGCAGGTGTTTGCGGCTGGTGAACGGCGGGAGCACGCGGACGGTCCATGGGATGCTGTGCGACCCCTGGCGGGCGGCGAGGCCCAGCGGACCGTGCGAGCGCACGGTGACGCGTTCGGCCTGGCGGTCGCCGCGGCGGGTGGGGTGCAGCACGGTCGTGACGCGGCGGCGCTCGCCCGGTGGGACTGTCAACCGGTGCCGTGACGCGGTCACTTCGGTGCCCGGTTGCCAGCTGCTGGGCGGCCAGGAGTCGCGCAGCAGCCCGCGCAGCGGGCGGCGACCGGGATTGGTGACGGTCAGCGTGACGGCGGCGGTGTCACCGAGTCGAACGGATGTGTCACCGATTCGAGTGAAATGGAGCTTTCGCACTGGCGCGGCGAGCGCGAGGTCGCACAGAATTCCGAGGAGAAGGACGCCTTCGACGGCGAGGATGCCGCTCCAACCGGGGAGCAGCATGCCGACGGCGAGGGCGCCGAGCGCGGCGAGAAGGGCGGTGCGTCCGGTGAGAGCCATGGGCTGTTCCCGCCGGCCTAGCGGGGCACGGGGACGTGGGCGAGGATCGCGGTGATGACCGAGTCGGCCGTCACGCCCTCCATCTCGGCCTCGGGCCGGAGTTGCACCCGGTGACGGAGGGTGGGCAGGGCGAGGGCCTTGACGTCGTCGGGAGTGACGTAGTCGCGGCCGGTGAGCCAGGCCCAGGCGCGGGAGGTCGCCAGCAGCGCGGTCGCACCGCGCGGTGACACGCCGAGAGTGAAGGAGGGGGATTCTCGGGTGGCTCGGCAGAGGTCGACGATGTAGCCGGTGATCTCGGGGGAGACGGAGGTCTTGGCGACGGCGGAGCGGGCGGCTTCGAGGTCGTCGGGGCCGGCGACGGGACGCAGGCCGGCGGCCGCGAGGTCCCGGGGGTTGAAGCCTTCCGCGTGCCGGGTGAGGACGTCTATCTCGGTGGCTCGGGAGGGGAGCGGAAGGATCAGCTTCAGCAGGAATCGGTCGAGTTGGGCTTCCGGGAGCGGATAGGTGCCCTCGTACTCGACCGGGTTCTGGGTGGCTGCTACGAGGAAGGGGTCGGGAAGGAGGCGCGGAGTGCCGTCGACGGACACCTGGCGTTCCTCCATCGCTTCGAGGAGGGAGGCCTGGGTCTTGGGCGGGGTGCGGTTGATCTCGTCGGCGATCAGGAGGTTGGTGAAGACCGGGCCCGGCTGGAAGGAGAATTCGGCGGTGCGGGCGTCGTAGACGAGGGAGCCGGTGACGTCGCCGGGCATCAGGTCGGGCGTGAACTGGACGCGCTTGGTCTCCAGTTGCAGGGAGGCTGCCAGGGCGCGGACCAGGAGGGTCTTGGCGACGCCGGGGACGCCTTCCAGGAGGACATGGCCTCGGCACAGCAGGGCGACCACCAAGCCGGTGACTGCTGCGTCCTGGCCGACGACGGCCTTGGCGATTTCGGTGCGCAGGGCCTCGAGTGAGGTGCGGGCACTGTCGGCTGTCGGGGCGCTCACGGAGTTGCGTACCTCTCTGTGGAAATGATGCGGCGCTCAAGGGCGTCGAGGTCGTCGGCCAGACGCAGTAGGGCCGCGTCGTCGGAGGGCGGCGGGCCGTAGAGGAGCGCGCCGGGGTCGGGGTGGGGAGCGCCGGTGCCGGGTCCGCCCAGGAGGGCGGCGACGGCCGCGGTGAGGGACTCGGGAGCGGGCGCAGGGGAGATGCCGACGATCGGTGCGAGCCGGTCGCGGGTGGCCTGGCGCAGTGCTTCGGCGGCTCTGGCACGGGCGTTGGCCCGGCGGTAGAGGCGGGCGCGCCCTTCGGTGGCCTCCGACGCGTGTACCGCCACGGGGAGCCGTTCGGCGACGACGGGGCCGAGCCGACGGGCCCTCCACAGGGCGGTGACGACGGCGGCGATCAGCAGTTGGAGGAGGCCCCAGCTCCAGCCGTCGGGGATGAGGTCGAAGAAGCTCTTGCGCTCGCCGTCGAGTGCGGAGGTGTCACCGAGGGAGGGGAGGTACCAGATCAGTCTGGGGTGGGCGCCGAGGAGTTGCAGGGCGAGGGAGGCGTTGCCCTGCTCGTCGAGGCGGTCGTTGGTGAGGAGTTCCGCGGAGCCGAGGACGACCGTGTCGCCGTTCCCGGCGGCGGGAAGCCGGATCAGCGTGGGGTGGCCGCCGCTGGGGTAGCAGCGGTCGGCGCCGGGGACGGAGGTCTCGTACTCGGCGCCGCCGAGTTCGGCGTCGCCCGCCCGGGTGGCGCTGGGCCACGAGCACTGCGGCGTGAGGATCCGGGTGTCGGTGGGCGCGAGCGCCTGGACGCCGGGGGCGAGCGCTTCGGCCGCGGAGGGGCCGGGGGAGAGCAGGACGGTGCGGCCGCCGGACCGTTCGGTGGCGCTGTGCAGGAGGGACTGCTGATGGGGAGTGAGCAGGTCGGGGACGGTCACGAGCAGGGTGGCGCCGCTGCCGAGCGCGGCGGTGGCTTCGTCGGTGGTGGTCACGACGGTGGTGGTGACGCCCTGGGCCGAGAGGAGCTGGGCGACGGCGCGGCTGCCGGCGGGGTCCGCGGAGCGGGGGTCCAGCGCTCCGTGGCTCTCACCGGAGCGCAGTGCGGCGTAGCCGATGCCGAAGACGATCACGGCGAGGGCTGCTGCCAGGAGGGTGCGCGAGCGGGCCCACAGCTGGCGGGCGGTGGGCGAGAGCGAGGTGTCGGGCGTCCGCTCGACCGGGGCGGGGGCAGCGGTGGCGGCGGGGGTGTCCGGCGGGGCGGGTGCCGGGGAAGGGGTTGTGGTCATGAGCGGGCGTCCCCGGCGTCGGCGAACTGGGGCTTGGCGCGCTGCAGCCGGCTGTCGAGGTCGCGCAGGAGCGCGTACGTCTGCTCGGTGCCGGTGCGGCCGCCGTAGGTGAGGCCGTCGAAGAGGCGGGCGGCGTCGCGCAGTGCGGTGGCATGGTCGGGCAGGGCGCGTCCGGCGTCCGCGGCGGCCCTCGTCGGCGGTGCGGCCGGGGCGCGGGTCCAGGACGGTCCGCTCCTCCAGGGCGCGGACGAGGGCGCGCATCCGTTCCTGGGAGGCCTCCGTCCATCGGCGGGCGGCGGCGTGCTGCTCGGCGGCCGTGCGGTACTCGGCGGCGGTGCGGGTGCGGTCGCCGAACAGGCCGGGCTCGCCGGTGGAGACCTGGCGCACCCTGCCGAGCCGCCAGCGCAGGGCGACCAGCAGCAGGACGACGGCGAGGGCGATGGCCAGCAGCCCCACCCCGCCGCCCGGGGTCGCACCGGAGGCCGCCGTCAGGAGGTCGGCGACCTTGTCCCAGAGCCAGTCCAGCGCGCGCTGGAACAGGCTCGGGTCGTTCTGGTGGTAGATCCCCTTGGACAGCTCGTGCTCGGCCGCTTCGCGGGCGGCGTCGCGCGGGGTGGTGACCGGTGCGTCCCCCGACACCTGGGGTCAGCTCTCGGGGGTGACGCGGTCCGGGGCCCCGGTGCCGCCGTAGCCGGGAAGGCCCGCGGCGCGGGCCAGTTCGATGTCGAGGGCCTCGCGGCGGATGCGCTGGTCCATGTAGAGCAGGGTGGAGACGCCCGCGCTGATGGGGAGGGTGATGGCAGTGCCGATGACGCCGCCGATGGCGGTGACGATGAGGAAGGTCCAGCCGAGGTCGGCGTTCTGGGACATGAAGGAGCCCGCGCCGTCTCCGCCGACGGCCCCGGCGATCAGCGTGAACGGGACCTGGATGGTGCCGGAGACGATGCTGGTCAGGAGCCAGGCCAGCAGCTGGACGCCGAGGATCCGCCACCAGGCGCCGCGCACCAGTTTCATGGAGCGCTTCATGGACGTGATGACGTTCTGCTTCTCCAGCATGAGCGCGGGGGAGGCCAGGCTCCAGCGGACCGACAGCCAGATCGCTACGCCGCAGCCGGCGAGGCCGCCGAGCACGGCCAGGGCGATACCGCCTCCGGTGGCGCCCAGGGCGATGACCACGATGCCCGGCACGGTGGCCACCGCGACGATCAGGATGGCGATCAGGGGCAGTAGCAGGGTCAGCCCCAGCAGGCGCAGCAGTTGGGGACGGGCGTCCCGCCAGGCCTCGCCGGTGGTGACCGGGCGTCCCAGTACCGCTCGGCTGATCACCATGGTGAGCATCGCGGTCGCGAAGATCATGGCGATGAGGCTGATCAGGGCGGCGGCACCGGAGCCGGCGATGGCACCGCCGGCCGCGCGCAGGATCTCGCCGGAGGTCGCGTTCGGGTCGTCCTGCACCCGGCTGAAGTCGGAGTCGTTGGTCAGGAACAGGCCCTGGACGACGACGAGCACGGCCTGGGTGATCAGCGCGACGGCGAGCGAGATGCCCAGCACGACCCGCCAGTGGGCGCGCATGGTGGAGACCGCGCCGTCGAGGATCTCACCGACGCCCAGCGGGCGGAGGGGGATCACACCGGGCTTGGCCGCCGGGGGCCTGCCCCAGGGCGCCGACTGCCAGCCGCCCGGGGCGCCCCAGCCAGGGCCGGGGGGCGGGGGCGGCGGACTGCCCCAGCCGCCTGCTGGAGGGGGCGGACCGCCCCAGCCGCCGCCCGCCGGAGCGGACCACTGGTTGGGCGGGGGCTGCTGCTTGGACCAGTTCGGCGCCGCGTCCTGCGGAGCCGGGGGCGGTGGGGGCGGCGTCTGGGGACTGTCGCCGCGCTCCGGCTCGCTGGAGTCGGAGGATCCGGGCGATGCCCAGCCCGGAGTGTCGTTCATCGCTGCTGCCCCTTCGCCTGTGTTCAGTGTGCTGGCCATCGTGCCATGGGCTGCCGCCAGTGGGGTCCGGCAGGGCAGACTGGGCGGATGGGTGATCAGTTCTCGATACCGGTGGCCGACGGCATTCCCGCGCTCCGATGGGAGGAGCCGCCGGAGGGGCCGGTACTGGTGCTCCTCGACCAGACCCGGCTGCCGGCCGAGGAGGTGGAGCTGGCCTGCACCGATGTGCAGGCGCTGGTGCAGGCGATCCGCGACCTCGCGGTGCGCGGAGCACCGCTGTTGGGGCTGGCCGGGGCCTACGGAGTGGCCCTCGCCGCGGCGCGCGGCTACGACGTGGAAGAGGCGGCGGACCTGCTGTCCGCGGCCCGGCCGACCGCCGTCAATTTGGCGTACGGGGTGCGCAGAGCGGTGGAGGTGTACCGGGCGGCGGCGCCTGAGGGTCTGGAGGCGGCCGCGGCCGCCGTGCTCGCCGAGGCCCGTGCGCTGCACGCCGAGGACGCGGCGGCCAGCGCGTCCATGGCCCGCCGTGGCGCGGAACTGCTGGCAGAGCTGGCGCCGGGCGGCGGGTACCGCATCCTGACGCACTGCAACACCGGGGCACTGGTGTCCGGCGGGGAGGGAACGGCGCTCGCCGTTGTGCTGGCGGTGCACCGGTCGGGGGAGCTGCGCCGGCTGTGGGTCGACGAGACCCGTCCGCTGCTCCAGGGCGCCCGGCTGACCGCGTACGAGGCGGCGCGCGCGGGTATGCCGTACACCGTGCTCACCGACAACGCGGCGGGTTCGCTCTTCACGGCGGGTGAGGTCGACGCGGTCCTGATCGGGGCGGACCGGATCGCCGCCGACGGCTCGACGGCGAACAAGATCGGCAGCTATCCGCTGGCCGTGCTCGCCCGCTACCACAATGTGCCGTTCATCGTGGTGGCGCCGTGCACGACCGTGGACCTGGCGACTCCGGACGGGGCCTCGATCGAGGTGGAGCAGCGGCCGGGCCATGAGGTGACGGATCTGGGGTCGCCGCTCGGCGCCCGTGCGTACAACCCCGCGTTCGACGTCACACCGCCGGAGTTGATCACGGCCGTCGTCACCGAGCGCGGCGTCGTCTCCCCGGTCACGGCGGACGCACTCAGGGTGATGTGCGGTCTGGGCGCGGAGTGACGGCCGGGACCGTCGCGCGCTTGCGCTGCGTAACCTGTCGCGCCGCCGCCGGCGTACGGTTCCCCCGACTGTGGCGAGATCCCGCACTGGCGTCTGTGCGCAGGACCGAAGTGGTCCGCAGGCCATTTTTCGCCACTGCGCGATACTGCAGGTCGGCGGCTGACCTGCGCAGACACGCCCACGGTGGGAGTGACCATTAACACGCTGGTCGATCAAACGGTTACGACAATGGGATGATGATGCAATGAAGGGTCGAGTCCTGGTCGTCGATGACGACACCGCACTGTCCGAGATGCTCGGCATCGTGCTGCGTGGTGAAGGTTTTGAGCCGTCGTTCGTAGCGGACGGTGACAAGGCCCTCGCCGCTTTCCGGGAGACCAAGCCTGATCTGGTTCTCCTCGACCTCATGCTCCCGGGTCGGGACGGCATCGACGTATGCCGGCAGATCCGCGCGGAGTCCGGGGTACCTATCGTCATGCTCACCGCGAAGAGCGACACGGTCGACATCGTGGTGGGTCTGGAGTCCGGCGCCGACGACTACGTCGTCAAGCCGTTCAAGCCGAAGGAGCTGGTCGCACGCGTCCGGGCCCGGTTGCGGCGGGCGGAGGAGCCGACGCCCGAGCAGCTCACGATCGGCGACCTCGTCATCGACGTGGCCGGGCACTCCGTCAAGCGTGACAGCCAGCCGATCGCGCTGACGCCGCTCGAGTTCGACCTGCTGGTCGCGCTCGCCCGCAAGCCCTGGCAGGTCTTCACCCGCGAGGTGCTGCTCGAGCAGGTGTGGGGCTACCGGCACGCGGCCGACACCCGGCTGGTCAACGTGCACGTCCAGCGGCTGCGCTCGAAGGTCGAGCAGGACCCCGAGCGTCCCGAGATCGTGGTGACCGTCCGTGGCGTCGGCTACAAGGCCGGTCCGGGCTGACATGTCGGCGTCGTACGAGCGTGAGCGCTTGGAGAGCCGGCACGTGGACCCCCTGAGCGGTCTGCTGCCGGTGCTGCGCTCGTGCGTGCGCTGGGCACGCCGTCCGCTGCTGCCCGCTGTCCGGCTGTGGCGGCGCAACATCCAGTTGCGGGTGGTGGCGGTGACGCTGCTGATGTCGCTGGGTGTGGTGCTGCTGCTGGGCGTGGTCGTCATCGGGCAGGTGAAGAACGGCCTGCTCGACGCGAAGGAGCAGGCCTCGCGCGGCCAGGCCAGCGGCGGCTTCTCCGTGGCGCAGGCGCAGGCCGACAAGGAGAAGGAGCGGGACGCCGTTCCGGCCGCGGGCGGCGGGACCACCCGTGGGGCGATCGACTCCGGCACGTGGCTGAACAACCTGGTCGGCCAGCTCGCCAGTGGCGGCAAAGGCGTCTACTCGGTCGTCGCGCTCAGCCCCGGGACCGGTGACGGGGCGGATGCCCGCGGTCCGCGCACCTCAGGTCTGGTGCTGCCCGACGACAGCATTCCGCAGGACCTGCGCGACAGCGTGGAGACCCGCTCCGGATCGAGCGAGACCTACGCGACGATCAAGCGGGAGAACGATCCGCGCCCGGAGAACGGGCTGGTCATCGGCAAGCGGCTGAGCGACGTGAACGGCAAGCCCTACCAGCTGTACTACCTCTTCCCGTTCGATCAGGAGGAGACGACCCTCGGCCTGGTCAAGCGGACTCTGGCGACGGCGGGGATCTTCGTCGTGGTGCTGCTCGGGGCCATCGCCTGGCTGGTCACCCGCCAGGTCGTGACCCCGGTCAGGATGGCCGCCGGGATCTCCGAGCGGCTCGCCGCCGGGCGGCTCCAGGAGCGGATGAAGGTCTCGGGCGAGGATGACATCGCGCGGCTCGGCGAGTCCTTCAACAAGATGGCGCAGACCCTGCAGATCAAGATCCAGCAGCTGGAGGAGTTGTCCCGGCTGCAGCGCCGCTTCGTCTCCGACGTCTCGCACGAGCTGCGGACGCCACTCACCACGGTCCGGATGGCCGCCGACGTCATCCATGACGCCCGCGAGGACTTCGACCCGGTGACCGCGCGCTCCGCCGAACTGCTGGGCAGCCAGCTCGACCGGTTCGAGGGACTGCTCTCCGATCTGCTGGAGATCAGCCGGTTCGACGCGGGCGCCGCGGACCTGTCCGCGGAACCGATCGACCTGCGGGACGTGGTGCGACGGGTGGTGGACGCCGCCGAGCCGCTGTCCGAGCGCAAGGGCAGCCGGGTGATCGTCAGGGGCGACGAGCAGCCGGTGATAGCGGAGGCCGACTCGCGCCGGGTCGAGCGCGTGCTGCGCAACCTCGTGGTCAACGCCGTGGAGCACGGCGAGGGCCGCGATGTGGTGATCCGGCTGGCGACGGCCGACGGAGCGGTCGCGGTCGCCGTGCGGGACTACGGCGTGGGACTCAAGCCCGGTGAGGCGACCCGGGTGTTCAACCGGTTCTGGCGCGCCGATCCGGCGCGGGCCCGTACCACCGGCGGAACGGGCCTCGGCCTGTCGATCGCGGTGGAGGATGCCCGGCTGCACGGCGGGTGGCTGCAGGCGTGGGGCGAGCCCGGCGGCGGCTCGCAGTTCCGCATGACGCTGCCGCGTACGGCCGGCGAGAGCCTGCGCGGCTCACCGATCGCGCTGGAGCCCGAGGACTCGCGCCGCAACCGCGGCCTGAACGCCGCCGGCACGCCGCCGCGGCCGGACGCCCCGCCGATGCCGCGCACGTCACCCCTGTCGCCGGCGCTGCCGCCCATGCCGTCGGCCCCGGCGCGCCCGCCGTCCGCGAACCCCGCGGCGCTGCCCGGGAACGGGTCGCGGGTGGTGGGCCACGAGCCGGGCACCCCGGGAGAATCTGCACGGGAGGACGAACGCTGATGCGGGCGATGGGGGAGCGGCGGGCCCGATGGGGCGGCCGTCAGGCCCGGCTGTGGGTGCCGGCGGTGTGCGCGGTGCTGCTCGCCGGATGCGCCTCGATGCCGGGCAGCGGTGAGGTGCACAAGGTCGCGGGAGAGCAGAGCGCCGACTCGGACCAGCAGGTCCAGGTGCTCGGGATCAAGCCGCAGCCCGGGGAGTACCCCGACCAGATCGTGCGGGGCTTCCTGGAGGCGACGACCAGCGACGAGGCCGAGTACGCGACGGCCAAGGAGTACCTGACGACGTCGGCGGCGAAGCGCTGGGACCCGTTCGCGAAGATCACGGTCCTGTCGGGCGGCCCGTCGCCGGTCGAGGAGCAGTCCGGGAGCGCGCGCAAGGAGGGTTTCCACTCGTTCGGGCTGAACGGTACGCAGGTCGCGGCGGTGGACGCGAAGCACGCCTACACCTCGGGCGACGGAACCGCCTTCCACACCTCCTTCCAGCTGGTGAAGGAGAAGAACGAGTGGCGGATCGACGGGGTGGACGACGGGCTGGTGCTGACCGAGTCCGACTTCCAGCGGATCTACCACTCCGTCAACATGTACTACTTCGCCAACCTCGGGACGACCGGTCCGGGTGCGTCGACGCTGGTGGCCGACCCGGTGTACCTGCGGCGGCGGATAAATTCGCTGGAGTCCGCGGTCTCGGCGATGCTCGGCGGCCCGACCGACTGGCTCGCCCCGGTGGTGCGCTCCGAGGCGCCCAAGGGCGTGGCGCTCTACAACAAGGACGCGGACCACGGGGTCTCCCTCGACGACGCGCAGCACCTGCGGGTGCGGCTGAACTCGATGGCGGACCGGATGGGCGCGGCGCAGTGCCAGCGGCTGGCGGCACAGTTGCTGCCCACGGCACAGAGCCAGTCGGCGACGAAGATCACCTCGGTGGAGGTGCAGCGCGCGAACGGTGATTCGGCGTGCACGCTGTCGGACGAACGGGCCAAGCCGTATCTGCCGGAGACGCTGAGCGGGGTGTCGCCCCGGCAGTTCTTCATCGACGAGCGTCAGCAGCTCGTCTCGCTGCCCGACGACAGCATCTCGACGGCGGAACCGGTGCCGGGCGTGCTGGGCGGGGCCACCGCGAAACTGGTGTCGGCGGCGGTCAAACGGGACGAGCAGTACGCGGCCGGGGTCAAGGCCGGTGGCCGCGACCTGGTCGTCGCGAACATCTCCAAGGGCTCGGCCGATCCCGGCAGGGTGGTGCTGACCAGCACCGCGCACGCCGCGAACGACGGTCTGAGCGCGCCCAGCTGGGACGGGTACGGAGACCTGTGGGTCGCGGACCGCGACGGCGCGCGGTCCCGGCTGCTGATGCTGCGGGACGGCGCGGGCGACCCCCGCGAGGTGGTGGTGCCGGATCTCGGCGACGCGCGCATCCAGTCGCTGCGCGTCGCGGCGGACGGGACGCGGATCGCGATGCTGGTCAAGAAAGGCAACCGCACGTCGCTGAAACTCGGCCGGATCGAGCGGGGCGGCACGGCGGAGGCGCCCGTGATCACGGTGACGGCGCTGAAGGGTGTGACGCCGCAGCTGGAGGACGTCACCGCCGCGTCCTGGGCGGGCGGCAGCCGGCTGCTGGTGGTCGGGACCGAGTCGGGCGGCCTGCAGCAGATCCAGTACATGAACACGGACGGCTCACTGCCGTCCACCCCCGCTCTGCCGGGGATCAGCGACGCGGCCTCGGTGGCGGCGTCGGAGGACCAGACGAAGCCGCTGCTGGCGGCATATAAGGGCGGCATCTACCGGCTCCTGGCACAGGACGCGAACTGGAAGCAGGTCGCGGCGAAGGGCATCGGGCCGGTCTACCCGGGCTGACGTCCGCTGTCGTCCGGCTGACGTGCGGCTGCCCGTGAGGGCCTGGCCCGGGTCCCCCACGCGGGTTTTCCACAGGCTGGGCAGGGGGCTGGTGGAGGGCCCCCGCAGCGGGCAGAGTGGTGGCCATGCGGGCGTGGTGGACGGAGTTCGCCGGGCTGGTCCTGCCGGTCGACTGCGCGGGTTGCGGTCGACCGCGCACGGCCCTGTGCGGCGGGTGTGGAGAGCTGCTGGGCTCGCCGGACGGGGCGGCCGTGCGGCGGGTGCGGCCGGATCCGGCGCCGAGCGGGCTGCCGGTGGTGCACGCGGCGGCGGTCTACGCGGACGAGGTGCGGGCGGTGGTGCTCGCGCACAAGGAACGCGGCGCGCTGGGACTGGCCCGGCCGCTGGGCGCGGCGCTGGCCGGGGCGGTGCTCCGGATGGGTGCTGTGGGGCCGCTGCTTCTGGTGCCGGTGCCTTCCGCGCGGCGGACGGTGGCGGCCCGGGGACACGACGCCACCCGGCGGATCGCGCGGTGCGCGGCCGCTGAGCTGCGCCGGTCGGGGCGGCGGGCGCGGGTGGCCGCGGTGCTGCGCCACGGGCGGGCGGTCGCCGACCAGACGGGGCTGAGCGGCCGCGAGCGGCTGGCGAACCTGTCGGGCGCCGTGGTGGCAGCGAGGGGCTGTCGCGGGCTGTTGGAGGTGGCTCCTGTGGTGCTGGTGGACGACCTCATGACGACCGGGGCCTCGCTGGCCGAGGCGGCGCGGGCGGTGGAGGCGGCGGGCGGCCGGATCGCGGGCGCGGCGGTGGTCGCGGGGCCGGCGGAAACGGAACTTTGGTCCGGAGGACGTCGTTGCAGCTAGTACAGCCGGGCGTTCACCCGAACGGAGGTATACCGATGCTGGGGATGCCGACCTCCGCACTCCAGGACTATGTTCGGTTGTGAGGCAGGGTGAACACCATGGGGTGTTGATCTTGCTGGTGGGGGAGAAGGAGGTGAAAGCCGCGGCTTCGGTGGCTCCGGCGAATTTCGGGGCAGGAGAAGCAGCAGCTGACGCAGCGCCGGACGGGACAGGTGCCCGGCCGGCCTAAGCGATTGGGATGCGCTCCGCGCGTTCGGAGCGATCCGGAACGGAGTTCTGAGTGGACATCGTCATCAAGGGCCGCAAGACCGAGGTGGCTGATCGGTTCCGTAAGCACGTGACCGAGAAGCTGGACAAGATCCAGAAGCTCGATGGCAAGGTGATCAGCCTGGACGTCGAGGTGTCCAAAGAGCTCAACCCCCGCCAGTCGGACAGGTCCGACCGGGTGGAGATCACACTGAACACCCGCGGCCCCGTGGTGCGAGCCGAGGCCTCTGCGGCCGATCCGTATGCCGCGCTCGACCTCGCGGTGGCCAAGCTCGAGGCGCGGCTGCGCAAGGCGGCCGACAAGCGCCGGGTGCACCATGGCGGAGGGCGTACGCCGGTCAGCGTCGCCCAGGCCACAGCCGGGCTGACGGGTGAGCTGAACGGCTCGGCGCCCGCGCCGGCCGCGGAGGACGCCGTACCGACGACCCGGATCGGGCCGCTCGAGGTGCAGGGGGACGGCCCGTTGGTAGTGCGCGAGAAGACGCACGCCGCCGCGCCGATGGCGCTCGACCAAGCCCTCTACGAGATGGAGCTGGTCGGGCACGACTTCTACCTTTTCATCGACTCCGACACGAACTCGCCGAGTGTCGTCTACCGGCGGCACGGCTACGACTACGGAGTCCTTCACCTGAAGGCGGACCCGTCCGCCGAGGAGGCGCCCTCAGGCGCGGGCGGCGCGCTCCGCCGCTGATTTTCCCCGCCGCACGGCCATATGGATGGCGCCGCCCCCGGACACTCCTCCGGGGGCGGCGCCGCGCCCCGGACGGTCCGGCCCCCCAGCCACGAAAGCACCAGACGGCCCCCAGTCGTGAAAGCATGGGACAAGCTGCCAACTCTGGCCTGAGGGGGAGGATCTGATGCCGGACAGCTTCGAGCCCGCAGACATCGGCGACGAGGGGCGCGGTCCCGCGAGGGACCACCTGGAGGCGCCCCGCAAGGAGCCCATCAGGGTGCTGGTCGTCGACGATCACGCCCTGTTCCGGCGAGGCCTGGAGATCGTCCTCGCCCAGGAGGAGGACATCCAGGTCATCGGTGAGGCGGGGGACGGCGCGGAGGCGGTGGAGAAGGCCGCCGACCTGCTGCCGGACATCGTGCTGATGGACGTCAGGATGCCCAGGCGCGGCGGTATCGAGGCCTGCACCTCGATCAAGGAGGTCGCCCCCAGCGCCAAGATCATCATGCTGACGATAAGCGACGAAGAGGCCGACCTCTACGAGGCGATCAAGGCCGGCGCGACGGGATACCTCCTCAAGGAGATCTCCACGGACGAGGTCGCCACCGCCATCCGCGCCGTGGCCGACGGTCAGTCGCAGATCAGTCCCTCGATGGCGTCGAAGCTCCTCACCGAGTTCAAGTCGATGATCCAGCGGACCGACGAGCGGCGACTGGTGCCCGCGCCGCGGCTCACCGACCGGGAGCTGGAAGTGCTCAAGCTCGTGGCGACCGGCCTGAACAACCGTGACATCGCCAAGCAGTTGTTCATCAGCGAGAACACCGTGAAGAACCACGTGCGCAACATCCTGGAGAAGCTGCAGCTGCACTCCCGGATGGAGGCCGTGGTCTACGCGATGCGCGAGAAGATCCTCGAGATCCGGTAGCCCGCGCGAGGGCGGGCGCGAGCCGGCGGCCGTGCGTCAGCGGCGGTCGTGCGTCAGGCGCAGTGCGTCCGCCAGCGGCTCCCGCAGTGTCTCCGGCAGCACCCGCTCCACCCGCGCGTCCGTGCAGCCGACCCAGCCGGCCGCCTCGGCGATCGCCTCGGCCGCCGGCTGCACCGCCTTCGGGCCCTCGAGCGTCACCTGTCGGGCCACGAGGGTGCTGCCCTCGCGTGCCGGGTCCACCCGGCCCACCAGATTGCCGCCCGCCAGCAGCGGCATCGCGAAGTAGCCGTGGACGCGCTTCGGCTTGGGGACGTACGCCTCCAGCCGGTGGGTGAAACCGAAGATCCGCTCCGTACGCGGCCGGTCCCAGACCAGGGAGTCGAACGGGGAGAGCAGCGTGGTGCGGTGCCGGCCGCGCTTCGCGGCGGACTCGGCGTCCAGTACCAGCGGGTCCGCCCAGGCCGGCTTGGCCCAGCCCTCGACCTCGACCGGGACGAGCCCGGAGTCCTCGATCACCGACATCACCTGCTCGCCCTTGAGCCGGTGGTAGTCCGCCAGGTCGGCGCGGGTGGCCACGCCCATCGCCGCCCCGGCCTGCGCCACGAGCCGCCGCACGCACTCGGCGTCCGAGAGGTCGTCATGCAGCAGGGCGCCGGGAACGGCGCGCTCCGCGAGGTCGTAGACGCGCTTCCAGCCGCGCCGCTCCGTGCAGACCACCTGCCCGGTGTCCAGCAGCCACTCCACCGCGATCTTCGTCTCCGACCAGTCCCACCACGGGCCGCCGTTCTTGGCGCCGCCCAGTTCCGTGGACGTGAGCGGCCCGTCGGCCTTGAGCCGGTCCAGCACGGCTCCGCACGAGCGATCCGCGTCCTCCAGCACGTGCCAGCGGTGGCCCTTGTCCCGCCGGGCGCGGCGCCGGAAGGCGAAGTGCGGCCACTCCTCGATGGGCAGGATGCAGGCGGCGTGCGACCAGTACTCGAACGCGTGGGAGCCGTTCCAGTACGCCTTCTCGACGGTCTCCCGGCTCACGGCGCCCAGCCGCGCGTACGGGATGAGCTCGTGCGACCGCGCCAGGACGGAGATCGTGTCGAGCTGCACCGCCCCGAGTCTGCGCAGTACCCCGCGAACCCCCGCGCGCCGGTCCGGCACGCCGAGCAGGCCCTGCGCCCGCAGAGCGATCCGGCGGGCGTCATCCGCGGACAGGGTGGCTACGGGAGGCGGCAGCGGAGTCATGCCGCAGAGCCTAGAACGCGCCACTGACAATGCCGCATGCCCCCTGGGTTCCGCCCGTTCGAAGCCCGTTCGAGCCCGCCCGGAACCCGCCCGAGCCTGGCCGAGCCCGCCCGAAACCTGCCCCAAGCCCGCCCGAGCCCGCCCGGAACCCGCCCGAGCCTGGCCGAGCCCGCCCGAAGCCCGCCCGAGCCCGCCCGAAGCCCGCCCGAAGCCCGCCCGAAACCTGCCCCAAGCCTGCCCGAAGCCCGCCCGAGCCCGCCCCCCAGCCCGCCCGAGGTGACTTACGCGCCCGGGAACGCCAGGTACGGCGTCGACAGCGGAAGTCCCAGGTCCGAGGGGAGCAGCGAACCCGACCAGCAGTCCCGCCGGGTGCCGTTGTGGATGATCTTGGCGCGCTGGGTGCCCTCCAGGACGAAGCCGATCCTGCGGGCGACCGCGCGCGACCCCTCGTTGCCGGCGTCCGCGTACCACTCCATGCGCTCCACGCCCGAGGTCGGTGAACGCCCACCGGCACACCGCGAGGCCCGCCTCGGCGGTGTACCCGCGGCCGCGCTGCTCCCTGACCGTCCAGTAGCCGAGTTCGGCCTGGTGGTCGGGCGGCCCCAGCCTGCCGAGCCGCACCAGTCCGATGGACCCGACCAGCGTGCCGTCGTCCTTGGTGAAGGCGCCGAAGTTGTAGAGGATGTCGTCCGCCCACCCCTGGGCGCTCACCGGACCCGTGAAGTCCGCCGCGTGCTCCCGCGTGTACGGCGAGGGGACGCTGGTCCAGCGGGAGATCTCGGGGTCCTGGCACGCCTGGTACACGGCGTCGGCGTCGGCCGGCTCCAGAGTGCGCAGGAGGAGACGTTCTGTGGTGAGGGTGGTGGGCTCCATGAGCGGAGTATCCCCGACCGCCGGGACCGCCCGGCGGGCGCCCGTCGCCGAGCCGGTTGAAAAGGCGATTTGTAGTACTACGCGGGGTGACGCAGGACCGGTGTGCTGACGGACCTCCCGGCCCGCAGGTGTCCTCGCTTACGATGGCCGTTGCGGCGGAGTGCATCCCGCTGTGCCCAGCGCGAGATTACGTGCCAGGCCCGACCGGCAAGGAGCCAGCCTACGTGTCCGTCTTCAACAAGCTCATGCGTGCAGGCGAAGGCAAGATCCTGCGCAAGCTGCACCGCATCGCGGACCAGGTCAATTCCATTGAAGAGGACTTCGTCAATCTGACGGACGCCGAGCTGCGGGCCCTCACCGCCGAGTACAAGGAGCGGTTCGAGGGTGGCGAGACCCTGGACGACCTGCTCCCCGAGGCGTTCGCCACGGTTCGTGAGGCCTCCAAGCGCGTGCTCGGCCAGCGCCACTACGACGTCCAGATGATGGGCGGTGCCGCCCTCCACCTCGGATACGTCGCGGAGATGCGCACCGGTGAGGGCAAGACCCTGGTCGGCACCCTGCCCGCGTACCTGAACGCGATCTCCGGCAAGGGCGTCCACCTCATCACCGTCAACGACTACCTCGCCGAGCGTGACTCGGAGTGGATGGGCCGGGTGCACAAATTCCTCGGCCTCCAGGTCGGCTGCATCCTGGCGAACATGTCGCCGGCGCAGCGCCGCGAGATGTACGCCTGCGACATCACGTACGGCACCAACAACGAGTTCGGCTTCGACTACCTGCGCGACAACATGGCGTGGTCGAAGGACGAGCTGGTGCAGCGCGGCCACAACTTCGCGATCGTCGACGAGGTCGACTCGATCCTCGTGGACGAGGCCCGTACCCCGCTGATCATCTCCGGCCCGGCAGACCAGGCGACCAAGTGGTACGCCGACTTCGCCCGCCTGGTGAAGCGGCTGAACCGGGGCGAGGCCGGCAGCATCGGCGTCGAGGAGACCGGTGACTACGAGGTCGACGAGAAGAAGCGCACGGTCGCCATCCACGAGAGCGGCGTCGCCAAGGTCGAGGACTGGCTCGGCATCGACAACCTCTACGAGTCGGTGAACACCCCGCTCGTCGGTTACCTGAACAACGCGATCAAGGCCAAGGAGCTCTACAAGAACGACAAGGACTACGTCGTCATGGACGGCGAAGTCATGATCGTCGACGAGCACACCGGCCGTATCCTCGCGGGCCGCCGCTACAACGAGGGCATGCACCAGGCGATCGAGGCGAAGGAAGGGGTGGACATCAAGGACGAGAACCAGACCCTCGCCACGATCACTCTGCAGAACTTCTTCCGCCTCTACGACAAGCTCTCCGGCATGACCGGTACGGCCATGACCGAGGCCGCCGAGTTCCACCAGATCTACAAGCTGGGCGTCGTCCCGATCCCGACCAACCGCGACCTCGCGCGCCTGGACCGGGCGGACCTGATCTACCGCACCGAGGAGGCGAAGTTCGCGGCGGTCGTCGAGGACATCGCCGAGAAGCACGAGAAGGGCCAGCCGGTCCTGGTCGGCACGGTCTCGGTCGCGAAGTCCGAGTACCTGTCGGCGCAGCTGGCCAAGCGCGGTGTCCCGCACGAGGTGCTGAACGCCAAGCAGCACGACCGGGAGGCGTCCATCGTCGCCCAGGCCGGCCGCAAGGGCGCGGTCACCGTCGCCACGAACATGGCCGGCCGCGGCACCGACATCAAGCTCGGCGGCAACCCCGAGGACCTCGCCGAGGCCGAGCTGCGCCAGCGCGGCCTGGACCCGGTCGAACACGTCGAGGAGTGGGCCGCGGACCTGCCGGCGGCGCTCAAGCGCGCCGAGGCGGCCGTGAAGGCCGAGTTCGAAGAGGTCAAGGAGCTCGGCGGCCTGTACGTGCTGGGCACCGAGCGCCACGAGTCCCGCCGGATCGACAACCAGCTGCGCGGTCGTTCCGGCCGTCAGGGCGACCCGGGCGAGTCCCGCTTCTACCTCTCCCTGGGCGACGACCTGATGCGCCTGTTCAAGGCGCAGATGGTCGAGCGCGTGATGTCGATGGCCAACGTGCCGGACGATGTCCCGATCGAGAACAAGATGGTGACGCGCGCGATCGCGTCCGCCCAGTCGCAGGTCGAGCAGCAGAACTTCGAGATCCGTAAGAACGTCCTCAAGTACGACGAGGTGCTCAACCGGCAGCGCGAGGTCATCTACGGCGAGCGCCGCCGCGTCCTGGAGGGCGAGGACCTGCACGAGCAGGTGCGGCACTTCATGGACGACACGATCGAGGCGTACATCGAGGCCGAGACGAAGGACGGCTTCGCCGAGGACTGGGACCTGGACCGGCTGTGGAACGCCTTCGGGCAGCTCTACCCGATCAAGATCACCGTCGAGGACCTCGAGGACGCGGCCGGCGACCGGGCCGGCATCACCGCCGAGTTCATCGCCGCGACGGTCAAGGACGACATCACCGAGCAGTACGAGGAGCGCGAGGCGCAACTCTCCGGTGACGTCATGCGCGAGCTGGAGCGCCGCGTGGTCCTGTCGGTGCTGGACCGCAAGTGGCGTGAGCACCTCTACGAGATGGACTACCTCCAGGAGGGCATCGGGCTGCGCGCCATGGCGCAGCGCGACCCGCTGGTCGAGTACCAGCGCGAGGGCTTCGACATGTTCACCGCCATGATGGAGGGCATCAAGGAGGAGTCCGTCGGCTACCTGTTCAACCTGGACGTCCAGGTCGAGCAGCAGGTCGAGGAGGTCCCGGTCGAAGACGCGGCGCCGTCGCTCGTCAAGGAGGCCCGTCCCGAGATCCGCGCCAAGGGCCTGGACGCCCCGCAGCGCCCCGACCGGCTGCACTTCTCCGCTCCTTCGGTGGACGGCGAGGGCGGTGTCGTCGAGGGCGACTTCGAGAACGAGAACGGCGGTTCGGACTCGGACGGCCAGACCCGCGCGGAGCGCCGCAAGGCCGCCAAGGGCGGCAAGCGCCGCAAGAAGTAGCGCAGGCGGGACGCACGAGGCACGACAGCGAAGCACCGGCCGGGGCCGGGCTCCCATCACGGGGGTCCGGCCCCGGCCGCGTTCGTACCCCCGTCAGCGGGCCTCGACCGCGGTGCAGCGCCAGACACCCCCGCCCGCTCCTTCGGCCGCACCCGCCGCCGGGCCGCGCTCCAGGCGGAAGGCGATGGCCCGGAAGGCGTCATGGGTCAGGGAGACGACGGCCGTCACCTCCAGGGCGCCGTCGTGCTGCCGCGCGACCTGGCAGCTGTGGACGTAGGGCGCCTGGCCGCGGGCCCGGTGCCGCCAGTCGGCGCGTGCGTTCACCAGCTCCCAGAGCCGGTCGTAGGCGGGGCCGCGGACCCGGCCGGCCAGGCAGCTGATGGGCTGCCGGCCGGTGAGGACGGTGAGCAGCCGGCCGGCGAACCACAGGTGCGGCGGAACGGCTGCCGCCCGGCCCGCCCATCCCTCCCGGACCGGCGGGCGCCGGTGGTCGTGCCGGTTCGGCGGGCCGGACCTGCGGGCGGCGCGGGCCGGTCCGGGACGGGCGGACGCGGGTGACGTGACGGCCATGTTGGTACCCCCGTGGTGCGGTGCGGGCGGGATCATCCGGTTGCGCCGGCGCCACCGGGCGGCCCCGGCCGCCGGTTTCTACCGTTCGGTAACCCGGTTGTACGGGGGCGGGCGGCGGCGGGCAACGGCGTCCGCGGGCGCGGGGCACGGGCGGCCGTTTCACCTATCCGCGTGGTCGCGCCGTTCCGCACGTATGCTGACCGGCATGCGCGTCTACATCCCCACGACCCTGCCCGGCCTGGCCGGGGCCCACAAGGCGGGCGAACTGGGCCCCGCCCCGCTGGACGCCTACGCGGTCACCCCCAGCCTTCGCGAGTGGTACGTCTCCGACGACATCGAGGAGCTGGAGTACGCGGCTCTGACCCGGGCCGCCCAGGCGTCGCTCCGGCAGCTCGCCGTGGCCCCCGACGTCCCGCGCCGCCGTGTCGTGCTCGCGGTGGACGTGCCGGAGTCGGCCGTCTCCTTCGACCCGGACCGCGGGCTGGACTCGGCCGCCCTCGGTGAGGTCCGGCTGGCCGCCGCGGTGTCGATGCGCGACGCCGCCGCCGTACACCTGGACGCCGACGAAGCGGAGGAGGACGTGACCGCCGCCGCGCTGGCGCTGGGCGCGGCCGACGCGGGCGACGACGACGCCCGGTTCACCGTCGACGGCGCTGAGGACCACGAACTGCTCTGGTTCGCGACCCAGGAGATCCCCAACCTGATCGGCTGAGGCCCCCGGACCCTCCGGTGCCGCCCGGCCCTCCGTTCCGCCCCGGTCCCGTGCCGCCCGGACCCCGTGCGGCCGCCGGGCTGTCGTAGCCGCCGGGTAACGTCGTGAGGGTGAACGCGCATCTGGTGTGGGACTGGAACGGGACCCTCTTCCACGACATCGACGCGGTGCTGGAGGCCACGAACGCCTCCTTCGCCGAGCTCGGCCTGTCCCCGATCACGCTGGACCGCTACCGCGAGCTGTACTGCGTACCCGTGCCGAAGTTCTACGAGCGGCTGATCGGCCGGCTGCCCACGGACGCCGAGTGGCTGGCGATGGACGAGGCGTTCCACCGCCACTACTGGGAGCGGGCCGGCGACTGCGCTCTCGCCGAGGGCGCGGCCGAGCTGCTGGCCGCCCAGCAGCTCGCGGGGCTGACGCAGTCGCTCTGCTCGCTCGCCCCGCACGATCTGCTGATACCGATCGTGCGCACCCATGGCATCGAGCGGCACTTCGTCCGGATGGACGGTTCGACCGGGCCGTCCGGCGGCGGCAAGGCCGCCCAGATGGTCCGCCACCTGGCCGCGCTGGAGGGCGTCGCGCCCGACCGCGTGGTCGTCATCGGGGACGCGGTGGACGACGCGCTGGCGGCCGCCCACGCGGGAGCGCACGCCGTCCTGTACACCGGCGGCTCGCACAGCCGGGTCAGCCTGGCGGCGGCCGGAGTGCCGGTGGTGGATTCGCTCGCGGAGGCGGTCGAGGCCGCCCGGCGCCTCGCCGCGAAGTGATCAGCCGTGCTGACCGCGTCTGAGCCTGCCTGAACTCAACGGACGCGCAACTGTTTGCGCCCTGTCCATTTGGTCCAAGAATCCGTCCGCTATTTGTACAGAGGCGTCCCCTGACAGCCCCCCCGGCCGGAGCGATAGCCTTACTGCGTGATCAGCGTTGATCCCTGCAGGCGAGTCCGACCCGTAAACCGGGGTCCGGCTCCCCTGTACCCAGGCATAGCGTCGTCCCGTAGCGGTGAACCCGCGCACCGGGACGCCGCGCCATCACCCGACGTCACGCAACGGCGCGCGACAGGAGTCAGAGGACATGCAGACCAAGCTGGACGAAGCCAAGACCGAGCTGCTCGCACGGGCGGCCCGGGTAGCTGAGAACAGCCCGGCAGGGGGACCACCCGGCCAGGGCCTCGACCAAGAGGCGCTGCTCGCGTTCCTCCAGCGCTACTACCTGCACACGGCACCCGAGGACCTGCTCGACCGCGATCCGGTCGACGTGTACGGCGCGGCGCTGTCCCACTACCGACTCGCGGAGCTGCGCCCCCAGGGCACCGCGAACGTCCGGGTGCACACCCCGACGGTCGAGGAGAACGGCTGGGCGTGCAGCCACACCGTCGTCGAGGTCGTCACCGACGACATGCCCTTCCTCGTCGACTCGGTCACCAACGCCCTGTCGCAGGCCGACCGGGCGATCCACGTGGTGGTCCACCCGCAGATCGTGGTGCGTCGCGACCTGACGGGGAAGCTGCTGGAGATCATCGACTCCGGCTGCGGGGTGCACGACAACGGCGGCGCCCCCGCCGATCTGCCGCACGACGCGCTCACCGAGTCCTGGATCCACGTCGAGATCGACCGCGAGACCGACCGCGACGACCTCAAGGAGATCACCGCGGAGCTGCGCGGCGCGCTGTCCGACGTCCGTGAGTCCGTCGAGGACTGGACGAAGATGCGCGAGGCGACGCTCCGGATCGCCGAGGAGCTCGCCGCGACGCCGCCGCCGCTGCCCGAGCAGGAGGTCGGCGAGGCCTGGGAGCTGATGCGCTGGCTCGCCGACGACCACTTCACGTTCCTCGGCTACCGCGAGTACGAGCTGACGACCGCCGCCGGCCCCGACGGCAGCGGTGAGGACGTCCTGTCCGCCGTGCCCGGCACCGGCCTGGGCATCCTGCGCTCCGACCCCCAGCACGGGGACGACGGCACCCACCCCGGTTCCCCCTCGTTCAACCGGCTGCCGGTCGACGCACGGGCCAAGGCCCGTGAGCACAAACTGCTGATCCTCACCAAGGCCAACAGCCGCTCCACCGTCCACCGGCCCTCCTACCTCGACTACGTCGGGGTGAAGAAGTTCGACGCCGAGGGCAACGTCATCGGCGAGCGGCGCTTCCTGGGCCTGTTCTCCTCCGCCGCGTACACCGAGTCGGTACGGCGCGTCCCGGTGATCCGCCGCAAGGTGGAGGAGGTGCTGGAGGGCGCCGGCTTCACCCCGGACAGCCACGACGGCCGCGACCTGCTCCAGATCCTGGAGACCTACCCGCGCGACGAGCTGTTCCAGACGCCGGCCGACGAGCTGCGCTCCATCGTCACCAGCGTCCTGTACCTGCAGGAGCGCCGCCGGCTGCGGCTGTTCCTCCGGCAGGACGAGTACGGCCGGTACTACTCCGCGCTGGTCTACCTGCCGCGCGACCGCTACACCACGGCGGTGCGGCTGCGGCTCACCAACATCCTCCAGGACGAGCTGAACGGCCACAGCGTCGACTTCACCGCCTGGAACACCGAATCGGTGCTCTCCCGGCTGCACTTCGTCGTCCGGGTGGCCCCCGGTACGGCCCTCACCGACCTCACCGAGGCCGAGATCGAGCGGATCGAGGCCCGGCTCGTCGAGGCCGCCCGCTCCTGGGCCGACGGCTTCGCCGAGGCGCTCAACGCCGAGTGCGGCGAGGAGCGGGCCGCGGAACTGACCCGCAGCTACGCCCAGGCCTTCCCCGACGGCTACCGGGCCGACTTCACCCCCCGCTCCGCCGTCGCGGACCTGCAGCACATCGAACGCCTCAAGCCCGAGGGCGACTTCACCCTCAGCCTGTACGAGCCGGTCGGCGCGGCCCCCGGGGAGCGGCGCTTCAAGATCTACCGCACCGGCGCGCCCGTCTCGCTCTCCGCCGTCCTGCCGGTGCTGCAGAAGCTCGGCGTCGAGGTCGTGGACGAGCGCCCCTACGAGCTGCGCCGCACCGACCACACCCGTGCCTGGGTGTACGACTTCGGCCTGCGGCTCGACACCTCCCTCGGCGATCTCGGCGACGACGCCCGCGAGCGCTTCCAGGAGGCGTTCGCCGCCACCTGGACCGACGAGGCGGAGAACGACGGCTTCAACGCCCTGGTGCTGCGCGCCGGGCTGAACTGGCGCCAGGCCATGGTGCTGCGCGCCTACGCCAAGTACATGCGGCAGGCCGGCTCCACCTTCAGCCAGGACTACATGGAGGACACCCTCCGCAACAACGTCCACACCACCCGGCTGCTGGTCAACCTCTTCCAGGCCCGGATGTCGCCCGACCACCAGCGGGCCGGCAAGGAGCTGACCGACGGGCTCCTGGAGGAGCTCGACGGCGCGCTCGACCAGGTCGCCTCGCTGGACGAGGACCGCATCCTGCGCTCCTTCCTCACCCTCATCAAGGCGACGCTGCGCACCAACTACTTCCAGCGCCGCGACGACGGGCAGTGGCACAGCTACCTGTCGATGAAGTTCGACCCGCAGGCGATCCCGGACCTGCCCGCGCCGCGCCCGGCGTTCGAGATCTGGGTGTACTCGCCGCGGGTCGAGGGCGTCCACCTGCGCTTCGGCAAGGTCGCCCGCGGCGGCCTGCGCTGGTCCGACCGGCGCGAGGACTTCCGTACCGAGGTACTGGGCCTGGTCAAGGCGCAGATGGTGAAGAACACCGTGATCGTGCCGGTCGGCGCCAAGGGCGGCTTCGTCGGCAAGCGGCTGCCCGACCCGGCGGTGGACCGTGACGCGTGGCTGGCCGAGGGCATCGCCTCGTACAAGACGTTCATCTCCGGCCTGCTCGACATCACCGACAACCTGGTGGGCGGCGAGGTCGTCCCGCCGAACGGCGTGGTGCGGCACGACGAGGACGACACGTACCTGGTCGTCGCGGCGGACAAGGGCACGGCGTCCTTCTCCGACATCGCCAACGAGGTCGCCGTCAGCTACGGCTTCTGGCTGGGCGACGCGTTCGCCTCCGGCGGCTCGGTCGGCTACGACCACAAGAAGATGGGCATCACCGCCAAGGGCGCCTGGGAGTCGGTCAAGCGGCACTTCCGCGAGATGGGCCACGACTCGCAGTCCGAGGACTTCACGGTCGTCGGCGTCGGCGACATGTCGGGCGACGTGTTCGGCAACGGGATGCTGCTCAGCGAGCACATCCGGCTGATCGCCGCCTTCGACCACCGGCACATCTTCCTGGACCCGAACCCCGACGCGGCCACCTCCTTCGCCGAACGGCGTCGGATGTTCGAGCTGCCGCGCTCCTCGTGGGCCGACTACGACACGTCGCTGATCTCGGCGGGCGGCGGCGTCCACCCCCGCAGCGCCAAGTCCATCCCGATCACCGCGCAGGTCCGCAAGGCGCTCGGCATCGAGTCGAACGTCGCCAAGATCACGCCCGCCGAGCTGATGAAGGCGATCCTGCAGGCCCCCGTGGACCTGCTCTGGAACGGCGGCATCGGCACCTACGTCAAGGCCTCGACCGAGTCGCACGCCGACGTCGGCGACAAGGCCAACGACGCGATCCGCGTCGACGGCGCCGACCTGCGGGTCAAGGTCGTCGGCGAGGGCGGCAACCTGGGGCTGACGCAGCTCGGCCGGATCGAGTTCGCCGTGAACGGCGGCAGGATCAACACCGACGCGATCGACAACAGCGCCGGTGTGGACGCCTCGGACCACGAGGTCAACATCAAGATCCTGCTCAACAGCGTGGTCGCGGACGGCGATCTGACCGTCAAGCAGCGCAACACGCTGCTCGCCGCGATGACCGACGAGGTCGGCGGCCTCGTGCTGCGCAACAACTACGCGCAGAACGTGGCGCTGGGGAACGGCATGGCGCAGGCCTCCAGCCTGCTCCACGCCCACCAGCGCTTCATGCGCAAGCTGGTCCGCGACGGCCGGCTCGACCGGGCGCTGGAGTTCCTCCCCACCGACCGGCAGATCCGCGAGCGGCTCGCCAACGGCCAGGGCCTGAGCCAGCCCGAGCTCTCCGTGCTGATGGCGTACACGAAGATCACGGTCGCGGAGGAGCTGATCCACACCGACCTCCCGGAGGATCCGTACCTGCGCACGCTGCTGCACGACTACTTCCCGCAGCCGCTGCGCGAGCGGTTCGCGCCGCAGATCGAGAACCACGCGCTGCACCGTGAGATCGTCACGACGATGCTGGTCAACGACACCGTCAACACCGGTGGCACGACCTTCCTGCACCGTTTCCGCGAGGAGATCGGGGCGACCGGCGAGGAGATCGTCCGGGCGCACACCGCCGCCCGCGCGATCTTCGGACTCCCCGCGATCTGGGACGCGGTCGAGGCGCTCGACAACGCCGTGCCCGCCGACGTGCTCACCCGCGTCAGGCTGCACTCGCGCCGCCTCGTCGAGCGCGCCACGCGCTGGCTGCTCAACAACCGGCCGCAGCCGCTCCAGATCGCCGAGACGATCGAGTTCTTCCGTGACGGGGTGGAGACCGTCTGGGCGCAGCTGCCGAAGCTGGTGCGCGGCGCCGACCTGGAGTGGTACCAGAACATCTACGACGAGCTGACCGGCGCGGGCGTCCCGGCGGAGCTGGCCACCCGGGTCGCGGGCTTCTCCTCCGCCTTCCCGGCCCTCGACATCGTCGATGTCGCGGACCGCTCCGGCAAGGACCCGATCGAGGTCGCCGAGGTCTACTACGACCTCGCCGACCGGCTCCGGATCACCCAGCTGCTGGACCGCATCATCGAGCTGCCGCGGGCCGACCGCTGGCAGTCGATGGCCCGCGCGGCCATCCGCGAGGACCTCTTCGCGGCGCACGCCTCGCTCACCGCCGACGTGCTGGCCGCCGGGAACGGCACCTCCACCCCGGAGCAGCGCTTCAAGACGTGGGAGGAGCAGAACGCGGCGCTCATCGGCCGCGCCAGGACCACCCTCGAGGAGATCCAGGGCTCGGAGGAGTTCGATCTCGCGAACCTCTCGGTCGCGATGCGGACGTTCCGCACGCTGCTGCGCGCCCGCCGCTGACACCGCCCGCCGCTGACACCGCGCGATGACGCCGGCCGGACCCCGTACCCCGGGGTCCGGCCGGCGTCGCGCTGTCGGTGAGGCGTCAGCGGGTGGTCGCCGGTGGGGACGGGCCCGGCGACGGCTGCCCGGAAGTGGTGGGCGCGGGAGGGGACGGTGCCGGGTCGTGGCCGCTGTTGCGCAGGAAGGCGAAGGTCAGGGTCACCGCGAGGAGCAGCGCGACGATGCTGCCGGCGATCGCGAGGAGCGTCTGCTGCCGGTACGTGCCGCCCACCGGCGCGACATCGGGTGTGGCGGTGCCCCAGTTGGACCAGGTGGCGACGACCGGACCGAAGAGGTTGCCCGGCGAGACCCCGGGGACGGGGTCGTCCGGCGGTGCGTCGGATGTCAGGGGTTCCGGAGCGGGCGGCCGCCGGGCCGCGGCGGTGCGCCGCGCTATCTCCGCGGTCAGCCGCTCCGGCAGCCAGTCCGTGAAGTCGCGCACCGGCCGCCCGGCCGCCCGCTCGCACAGCTCGGCCAGCTCGGCGGCCGTGGGCCGGTCGGCGGGATCGGCGGCCAGACAGCGTTCCAGCACCGGCCGCAGCACGTCCGGGTAGCCGGACAGGTCCGGCGGCCGGCGGGCCGTGTTGGCGATCCGGGTGGCGATGCTCACGGGACCGCCGGGGCCGCCCTCGCCGTACGGATGGCGACCCGACGCGGCGACGGCGGCGACCAGGCCCAGCGAGAAGACGTCGGTCGCGGGGGTGAGGGCGTCCCCGCCGGCGTGCTCGGGAGACATGTACTGCGGGGCCGCGACGAGGCCCGTGCCGCGCGTCAGCCGCGTGGACTGCGCGGCTCCGGCGAGGCCGTAGTCCGCCAGCCAGGGACCGTCGTCGCCCAGCAGGACGTTGCCCGGCTGGAGATCGCGGTGGACGATCCCGCAGCCGTGCACCGCGCGCAGCCCCCCGGCCACACAGCCGGTCAGCTGCAGGACGGCGGTGGGCGGCAGCGGCCCGAAGACGGCGAGCGCGTCGTCGAGGGAGAGGCCCGGTATGTAGGCGGTGGCCAGCCAGGGCCGGTCACCGGTGGAGTCGTGCCCGACGACCGGGACGACGTGGTAGCCCCGCACGTCCAGCGCGGCCCGCACGTCCGACTGGAAGCGCCTGCGGAACCCCTCGTCGCGCGCGTACTCCCGGCGGACCACTTTCAGGGCGACGGGCTGCCCACCCGGAGCGTGCGACAGGTAGACCGCGCCCAGGCCGCCCTCGCCGATCCTGGCGAGCAGCCGGTATCCGGCGATCTCGCGGGGATCCTCCGGCCGCAGCGCGCCGAGCGCACCGGGAGCGTCACCGTTGACGCTGTCGTTGCTGGCGATGTCCGGCACCCCCGATAGGCGATCGAAGGACGATGCTATCGGTGCGAACTCCTGTCCCTGGCACAGGAATCCGGCCATGAGCGGACGCTCCGCGCTCGCGTGCGCGCGGCGCCGGAACGCACGGCGCCCCCGTCGTCCCGGTGGACCGGGAGGGCGGGGGCGCGGAGGGTTCGCGGTACGGCCGGATCAGGCCGCCGGAGCCGAGGAGACCAGGACGAACTCGTTGTAGGGGAAGACCTTCCCGGCGGCGCGGGGGAACGGGAAGGAGTACGCGCGCCGCGTGGTCAGACCCGCCTCGGCGGCGTAGGCCCGCAGTTCCTCGAAGCCGATGAAGCGCACATGCGTGGCGTCCGTGCGGTAGCCGGCCTCCTGCGGGGTGATGAGGACCACCGAGCCGCCGGGCTTCACGTACGGCAGGTACTGGGTGAGCAGACCGGACGCCACGTCCTCGTCCAGGTGCTCCAGCACGTGCGCGCACAGCAGGCTGTCGAAGGAGCCGGGCCCGCAGTCCGCCGCCTCGGCCAGTTCCTCCGGGGTGTACGCGGTCAGGCCGCGCTCACGGGCGATCGCCACCGACGTCGGGTTGTGGTCCACACCCACGCTGTCCGGACCGCAGTTCTGCAGGTTCCGGCCCAGCCCGCACCCGATGTCGAGCACCCGGCCCAGCTTCAGACGGCGCAGGTTCCAGCGGTACGGGGCCTGCGTGGGAAGCAGCCGCTTGATACCGGCCTTTTCCAGGGTCGCCAGACGTTCGGTGTAGCCGGCGTCGGCGGTGCTCTTGCGGTCCTGCGAAGTGTCGGACATCAGCCGGAGTAGCTTTCTCTGGGATGCGGGAAGAACGCTGGGTGACGACAGGCGGCCCGGCCCGGGGACCGCCGTGGGCGATCCTGTCTGAGTCGACCTGGACGGAAGGCGGTGTCCGTGAACGCTAGCAGCGCGGCGAACGCGAACACCAGGGCCGATGGGCACGGCGGAGTGCCGGACCTCAGGCGCGATCGGAAAGTAGCAGGTCAGCGACCCTGGAGGCGGCCAGACCGTCATCCAGGGGGCAGAAGGCGGTATGGAAACGGGCGTACCTCTCCGCACTCTCGCGGGTGACGGAGTCCAGATCCCGCAGTGCGCCGATCAGGTCGTCGGTGCCGCGCAGGAGCGGTCCGGGCGCCCGGCCCTCGAAATCGAGGTAGAAGCCGCGGACGGTGTCCCGGTAGTGGTCCAGGTCCGGCGTGAGGAACAGCATGGGGCGCCCGGTGTTCGCGAAGTCCGTCATGACGGACGAGTAGTCGGTGACGAGGACGTCCGCGACCAGCAGCAGCTCCGCGAGGTCCGGGTAGCCGGACACGTCGCGGGCGAACCCGCCGCCGTTGACCGGAACCCGGTCCGCGACCAGCGGGTGCGCGCGCACCAGGAGCACGTGGTCGGCGGCGAGCGCCGACTCGGCGGCGGCCAGGTCCAGAGCCAGGTCCAGCCGGTAGTGCCGGTCGTCGTACACCCGGTCGTCACGCTGCGTCGGGGCGTACAGGACGACCCGCTTGCCCGCCGGCAGGCCGAGCCGGTTGCGGACCTCCTCGGCGAGCTTGTCCCGGTCGTCGGCGAAGAGCACGTCGGTGCGCGGCAGCCCGGTCTCGACGACCTCGCCGTCGTAACCGAGCGCCTGGCGCAGCAGCGGGGTGCTGTACGGGTTCGGGGAGATCAGCACGTCCCACTGGTGACCGCGGCCGGGCTGCGGCCACAGGTGGGGCAGGTCGGCGCACAGGGTTCCGGCCAGGTCGTGCCCGATGCGCTTGAGGGGCGTGCCGTGCCACGTCTGCAGGACCCGCTGGCCGTTGCGCCGCTCGAACCAGGCGGGCAGGTGGGTGTTGGTGACGAGGTGACGGGTGCGGGCGAGCGCCTCATGCCACGCCGCGCTGCCGTGGATGACGGCACGGGCCGTCGGAGGCAGCTGCACGCGGGCGTCGCGGACCACCCACAGGTGGTCCAGGGCGGCGTCCCGGCGCACCAGCTCCTCGTGCACGGCGCGCGGCGAGTCCGAATACTGGCGGCCCTCGAAGCTGCTGTAGAGGACGGTGTCGCGCAGCGCGCGGGCGCGGGACCGCGGATAGTGCCGCTCGCGCAGCAGCCGCCCGCGGTAGGGGCCGCGGTCCTCCGGCGCCACGGCGGGGCCGGCGTCGAGGAACAGCCGGTCGTGGCGGTGCCGGTCGAGTGCGAGGTCGCCGCCGGCGAGGAGGAGGGGGAGGGCGGGGAAGGCGGAGGGGGCCACATGGACGGGGGTTTCGGCGTCCGCCGTGCGGCGTTCGGCGTCTTCGGCGGCTTTCGTGCGCAGGTGGAGGTGCCAGCGGCCCTCGGCCGGCGCTGCCTCCACCGGCCGGAAGGTGATGCTGAAGCGGTCCCCGTGCGAGGTGACCGGGAAGACGGTCCGCGCCCGGTGCGTGCCGTGCCGCAGCACCAGTTCGGCGCCCGCGGCGGTCGCGGCCGGCAGTTCGCCCTCGATGAGGAGCGAGCCGTCCGCCAGCACCTCCACGTGGTCGGCCACCGGTCGGGGCGTGCGGTCCCGCAGCTCCAGGTCGCCGGCCGGGGTGGCCCCGAGCACCAGCTCACGGCCGGGGCCGCCGGCGTAACGGCCCTGGGGCGCGGACGGGTCGACGGCGATCCGGGTCGATCCGTCGGTCAGGGTGAAGGCGACGTCCCACACCACGCTGCCCCCGGGGGCTTCGGGGGCTTCGTGGGCCTCCGCGTCGAAGGCGGCACGGGCGGCCGTCAGGTCGGCGAGGGAGAACCTGGAGGTGACGACGCTGCCGGGCTGCCCCGCGGGATCGGCCGGGCGGCAGACGGCGGGGTACTCGAGGAACGTGCCGGAGGCACGATGCGTCAGCCGCAGGGTGTGCGGCTGCTCCTTGCCCCCGTTGAGGGTGCGGAGTTCGACGGTGTCGTCGTCCAGCGCCCGGTGGCCGGCGAGCCGGACGTCGACCGGTTCGACGCCCAGCCGCAGCCGGCCCGCGTCGAAGGACGGGACGAGGCGCATCCCGTCGCCCAGGGGGAGCGGTGCCGGAGAGGCGGCCGAGCCGGTGTCCCCCGCGCGCACCTCGGTGGTCCTGACGACGCCGGAGGTCGCCACGGTGACGCCGATCCGCCACTGGCCGGCACTCCACCGCCCGCCGCGGCGCAGCCGCGCGGGGTCGACGGTGATCTCGAAGCCGGACCAGTCGTAGCAGTGCTGCTCCTGGTCCGAGGCGTCCGTGGCCTCCGGGGCCGGCACGGTTCGCAGGGGGAGCAGGAGCCTGCGGCGGCCCGAGGTCAGCACCGCGGCCTTCAGGGACCTGCGCCGGACGGACGCGTCCAGGTTCCGGATGTACGCGTAGCCCCTGAGGACGAGTTTGCCGTCCTGCCAGCGCGTTTCGAGGAGCCGCGACCGTACGGGGAGGTCGGCCGCGGACAGCGCGGCCACGTCGTGCGGCAGCCCGGATCATGCCACCGGCGCCCGCGGCGACGGGGATCTCGGCGCGCCTGCGGAACGGGGGGCCGGTGACGGCGAAGCCGCCGTGGTTGCGCGCCTCGTGCGCCAGCAGGGCGAGCAGGTCGTCGAGCCTGCCCTCGCGGACGAGGTGATACCTGATCCGCAGTGCCACCGGGAGTTCGCCGTGGAGCGCGGGGTCGACACGGGCGAGGAAGTCCCGGGCGCGGTCCATGAAGACCTCCCGGTACTCGGGGCCGGCCGCCGGCAGCGCCGTCGCGCAGTCCGGCAGGTCATCGGCGAGGACGGAGCGGTCGTAGAGCTTCTTGCGTGCCGGTGCCGACGTGTCGAGGAAACGGCTGACGCCGTCGACGGCGGCGAAGCGGTCCCGGAGGTCCTGGACGTCGGTGCGGCGAACGGTCGAACGGCGGCTGCCCCGTTCGCCTTTGCGCTCGTGCAGGACGTCGACGGTCTCGGCGAGGACATGCGCGCGGATCGTGACCGCGCTGTCCTCGTGGCGGACGTCTTCGGGGAAGGCGAGCGCGTGCCGGTCCCAGAAGGTGCGACGGAACACCTTGTTCGTCGCCGAACGGTCCGCCCACGGCGCGGTTCCGGTGCCGACGGCCGGGAAGGCGGTCGCGAACTCCGCGCCCGAGCGGTCCAGCAGGGTCACCAACTTCTCGTACCAGCGCGGCGGGAGGGTGTCGTCACCGTCGAGGAAGGTCAGGTACGTGGTGCGGGGATCCGCCTGCCCGGCTCCGGCGTTGCGCGCGTGACCGAGGCCCCGGGTCTCCGGACGGGCGGCCCGGACCAGGCGGAAGCGCCGGTCTCTCTCGGCGAACCGCCGCGCGATCTCCGGGGTGCGGTCCGCGGGACCGTCGTCGACCATCACCACGTCGAGGGCGTCCAGCGTCTGCTCCGCGACCGACCGGAGGCAATCCTCCAGATACCGCTCGACGTTGTGGACGGGGACGACGACGGTCAGTCGGGGCGTCATACGGTGGCTCGGGCCTTTCGGGCGGGGTTGGGTGCAGGGGACGGGCTCTTCGAGCCCGTCCCCTCCCGTCGCCGGTCCTGCGCGACCCGGCGTGGCTGCCTGCTCCACACAGCGTAGCCGGTCGCATGCCCTGAGTGATGGCGCGCCGCCCCGCGCCCACTGACCGCGGCTACTTCACGGCGCCGGCCATCACCCCCGAGACGAACTGCCGCTGGAAGGCGAAGAACACCACGAGCGGGACGACCATGGACACGAACGCGCCCGGCGCGAGGATGTCGATGTTGCTGCCGAACTGCCGGACCTGCTGCTGCAGGGCGACGGTGATCGGCTGCGAGTCGCTGTCGGCGAAGATCAGCGCCACCAGCATGTCGTTCCACACCCACAGGAACTGGAAGATGCCCAGCGAGGCGATGGCGGGGCCGCCCAGCGGCATGATCACGGTGGTGAAGAGCCGCAGCTCGCCGGCTCCGTCCAGCCGCGCCGCCTCCAGCAGTTCGCGCGGGATCTCGGCGAAGAAGTTTCGCAGCAGGAAGATCGCGAACGGCAGGCCGAAGGCGGTGTGGAAGAGCACGACACCGGTGATGTCGCCGAAGATGCCGATCTTCCCGAAGAGCTGGGCGACCGGGATCAGCGCCACCTGGACGGGGACCACCAGCAGCCCCACCACGGCCAGGAACCACCAGTCGCGGCCGCGGAAGTCCATCCACGCGAAGGCGTAGCCGGCCAGCGAGCCGATGACGACGACGAGCAGCGTGGTGGGGACGGTGATCAGGATGGTGTTGAGCAGCGAGTTGACGACGGTGTCGTTGCTGAGCAGCGACTTGTAGTTGGAGACGGTGAGCTCGGAGGGCGCGCTGAACACCTTCCACCAGCCGGACGCCGCGATGTCCGTGGGGTCGCGCAGGGAGGACAGCAGGAGGCCGATGGTCGGCAGCAGCCAGAAGAGCGCGACCACGATGAGGAAGACGCGTACCGCGCCCCCGCTGACCCAGGAGGCGAGTTTCGCCGCGATCGCGCTCATCGTCGTGCCTCTCTGCGCAGCCGCCGGATATTGAAGATCATCACGGGCAGGACGAGCAGCAGCAGGAGGACGCCGATCGCACTGCCGACGCCCTGGTCGTTGCCACCGCCGAAGGACTTCAGGTACAGCTGCAGAGCGAGCACGTTGGCGTCGTTCTGCGAGGCGCCGGGCGCGATGATGTAGACGAGGTCGAAGATCTTCAGCACGTTGATCATCAGCGTGATGAGGACCACCACCAGCACCGGTGCCAGCAGCGGCACGGTGATCTTCCGGAACACCTGCCACTCGTTCGCGCCGTCCACCCGGGCCTGCTCCAGCAGTTCCCGCGGCACGCCCGCCAGGCCGGCCGCGATCAGCACCATCGCGAACCCCGCCCACATCCAGATGTAGGAGACGATGATCGACGGCGTGACCAGGCTCGGACCGAGCCAGTCCACCCCGTTGTACTGGGTGGCGAAGTTGGACGCGGGCAGCCGCAGATTGGCCCCGGCGGCCGAGGCCGGCAGCGTGAACGTGCCGTCGTCACCGGACTTCGCCGACGCGACCACCTTCCCGTCCTTCACCGCCTCGACCTTGACGCCGGGCAGCGCCTTCTCGCCCGGGTCGATCGCACCGGCCTTCCCGCCGCCACCGGCCTTGAAGTCCAGCCACACGGTGCCCGAGACCCCGCCGTCCGCGGCGGGCGCGGCCGCCTTCGCGTCCTGCGCGTCGCCCGGGATCTTGTTCGGCGGGATCCCGATCAGCGGCAGCGCCGCCGACGTGCCCGGCTGCGCCTGCGCCTTGGTGGTGAACGAGCCGCCGGCCGTCGGCGCGAGATCCGCGTTCGGACGCGGTCGGGCACCCGGATAGGCGGACGCCTCGGCGAACGTGTCGTGGATCCCGACCACGACGGCGTTGGCGACGCCGCGGTCGGGATCGTTCTCGTACACCAGCCGGAAGATGATCCCCGCGGCCAGCATCGAGATCGCCATCGGCATGAAGACGACGAGCTTGAACGCCGTTCCCCAGGAGACCCGTTCGGTCAGCACCGCGAAGATCAGGCCCAGCACGGTGGCCACCACCGGAGCGACGATCACCCAGATGGCGTTGTTCTTGACGGCCGTCAGATTGGCGTGGTCGGTGAAGACCTCGCCGAAGTTCTTCAGGCCGACGAACGCCGAGTTGTCCGCGTCGAAGAAGCTGCGCTGGACGGTGTACCCGATCGGGTACACCACCAGCGCGCCCAGCAGCAGCAGCGCGGGCAGCAGGAAGGCCAGCGCCACCCCGGGGCGGGTGCCCAGCAGACTCTTGCGCTTCACGGGGGGTGGGCCGGCCGCGGCCGCGCCCCCCGTGGTCACCGTCGAGGCCATCGGCGCCTCAGTTCTTGTACGCCTTGGCGGCGTCCGCTTCGAGTTTGGCCTGCGCGCCCGCCACGTCGGTGGGCTTCACCAGGAAGTCCTGCAGGTCCTTCCACTCGCCCTCGCCCTTGGTGCCGCCGAAGGCGGCGGGTGCCTGGTCGGACATGTCGAAGCGGAAGTCGTCGCCCGCCGAGATCAGCGCCTGCGCGATCTTCCGGGAGACGTCGTCGGGGTAGGCCGCCACGTCCAGCGACTTGTTCGGCGACACGTATCCGCCGGACGACGCCCACACCTTCGCCGCGTCGGTCGAGGCGAGGAAGGTCAGCAGCGCCTGGGCACCCTTGCCGTCCTTCAGGATCACCGCGACGTCACCACCGCTGACCACCGGCGCCTTGCCGCTGCCGACGGCCGGGAAGGGGAACACCTTGGCGTCGGTACCGACCTTCGCCTTGGTGCTGGAGGAGATCACCGCGGCGGAGAAGTCGCCCTCGTAGACCATCGCGGCGCCCGGCGGGGTGCCGGTGAACGTCTGCGAGATCGACTTCGGGAAGTCGGTCTGCAGAGCGCCGGTCTGGCCACCCGCGACCAGGTCCTTCTTGCCGAAGAGCCCGGCGAGCGTGGTCAGCGCGTCCTTGACGGACGGGTCGGTCCACTTGATCTTGTGCTGGGCGAGCTGGTCGTACTTCTCGGGGCCCGCCTGGCTGAGGTAGACGTTCTCGAACCAGTCGGTCAGGGTCCAGCCGTCGGCGCCGCCGACCGATACCGGCGGTGTGCCCGACTCGAAGACGGTCTCCGCCGCCTTGAGGAAGTCGTCCCAGGTCTTCGGCTCGCTGACCCCCGCCTGCTGGAAGGCCGCGGCGTTGTACCAGACCAGCGACTTGTTGGCGGCCTTGGCGTAGACCCCGTACTGCTTGCCCTGGTAGGCGCCGAGGTCCTGCCAGCCCTTCGAGAAGTTCTTGGTCAGCTGGGCCTGGGCCTCGGGGCCGATCGGCTTGATCCACCCCTTGTCCGCGAACTGGTGCAACACGCCGACCTGCGGCAGGAACGCCACGTCCGGCGGCGCCCCGCCCTGGATCTTCGTCCCCAGGAAGGTGGAGGTGCTGTCACCGGTCGGGACGAACGTGACCGTCGCGCCGGTGCGCTTCTGGAACTCGTCCAGCACCTTCCGGAAGTTCTTCTGCTCGGCGCCGGTCCACACCGCGGCCACCTCGAGCTTCTGGCCCTTCAGATCCGGCAACTGGAGCCCTGACGACGACGCCGACGGAGCGCCGGAGGACGGCCCCGCGTCCTTCTTGTCATCACTGCCGCAGCCGGCCGCGGTGAGCGCCAGTGCGGCGGCCGTCACCACGGCCAGCGCGGTTCGTGCCTGGTGGTTGTGCGTGCGCGTGCTGAATGTACGCATCTGCTCATCCCCTCGGTCCGGTCCGTCTGTCCTACGCCCGCGCGGAACGGCGACGCAAGGGCATGAGCGGGGTATAGGGGGTGATCGTGACCTTGACGTGATGCGGCGTCAGCGGGGTTTGAACACGCGAATTCTGGGCCCCCCGGGCGAACCGCCGAGCCGGCGGTTCGCGCGGGCGCCCGCGGTCGCGCATCCGTCACATCCGCCGCGCATCCGTCACATCAGGGGTCGGGGCAGGGCCGCCCCCGCGGACTCGGCGGCCCGCTGCAGAGCGCTGGCGAGCAGCGCCAGGTCTGTCGGTCCGTTGCCGAGTTCGCGCAGCGGGCGCCGCGTGGGCGGGTCGCCCATCCGTTCCCACTCCAGCGGCACGACCGTGGGCCGCAACGTCGCCGTACGGGGGATGCGTCCGCTGACCCGGCCCGCCTGGAACGGCGCCACCGCGCCGCCGGGACGGCGCAGATAGCCGCGCCCCGGCACCGCCTCGTCGAGACCCGCCGGGTCCTCGACGTGGACGAGCAGGGCGGCCGACGCGGGATCCTCGGTGCGCAGCGCGATCCGCAGCCGCGACCGTTCGTCCGCCTCGGTCCCCGAGGTGCGCTCCGGGCGCCCGGTCGACGCGACCAGGTGCACCCCGAGCCGCTCGCCCTCGCGCGCCACCGCCTCCAGCGCCCGCACGACGGAACCGGCCGCGGGGCGGCCCGGGCTGCCGAGCCCCGGCGCGACCAGCGCGTCGAAGTCGTCGACCACGATCACCAGCCGGGGGAGCGCGGCGTCACTGCGGGTCTGGACGCGCAGCGCGCCCTGCTCGGACGGCTTGCGGCCGTCACCCCGCGAGCCGTCGCCCCGCAGCCCGTCGCCGCGCGCCGCCGACTGCCGGGGCAAGGTCACCAGCCGGTCCGCGTGCCACTGCGCGAAACCCTGGCCGCCCAGCAGCTCCTCGCGGCGCTTGAGCTCCGCGCCGAGCGCCTGGGCGAACTCGCGCATGCGGGTGGGGTCGGACGCCGCCAGGTACGTCGAGACGTGCGGCAGGTCGGTGACCGCGCGCAGGCCTTCGCCGCGTTCGGTGCCCGCGCCGTCGACCAGGACCAGCGCCAGCCGGTCCGGCCGCTCGGCGGCGGCTAGCGCGGAGGCGATCGAGCGCAGCAGCTCGGTCTTCCCCGAGCCGGCGGCGCCGCCCACCATCAGATGCGGTCCCTCGGCCGTCAGGTCCACGACGACCTTGCCGCCGGAGCCGGTGCCCAGCACCGCCAGCGCCCGTCCCCCGGCCCGTGCGTACCCGGTGAGGGCCGGCCGGTCGGTTTCCCGGGCTTCGTGTCCCGGCCGGCCGGTCTCCTGTTCGTCCGAGGTGCCGTCCCAGCGGGTGGTGATCTTCGCGGGGGTGGCCAGCGCCAGATCCAGCGCGTCCAGCAGCCGCACGGCACGCGGAAGCGCGTTGCGGGCGCGCGGCGCCGCCGTGTCCGTCTCCCGAAGTGGCGCGAGCGCCCGCGCGAAGCGCTCCGCCCACGCGGGCGACACCGCGTCCACGACGACCTGCGCCGGCCCGTACGGATCCATCCGCAGGGTCGTCGCCACATCACCGGACAGCTGGGCGACGGCGCCGCACTCCGTCGCGAGCCGGTCCGGCGCCTCGGCCAGACACAGCACGTGCACGCCGACGGAGGGACCCACGGCGGCTATCCGGCCGAGGGTGTCGCGCAGCGTCGCGGAGCCGGGGTCGCCGTCCACGACGACGAGGGTGAACGGGCCCTCGCGGCGGGCCGCGGCCTCAGCGACGGCTTCCGGCGCGGCTCCGGCCCAGCCGGAGCCCAGCGGCCCCTCCTCCAGCCGGCGGGCGAGCTCGGTGATCCGCGCCGCCGCCTGCTCGCGGTCGAGGGCGAGCAGCAGCCGGCAGTCCTGGCCGTGCGCCGGACGCAGCTGCGGCAGCCAGTTGAGCCAGGACCACTCGTCGGCCCGCTGCTCGGCGCCGCGGGAGCGGTCCGCACTGATCAGGACGAGCTCAAGCGTGCTGGGGGAGTGCAGCGCGCAGGCCTGCGCCAGCACCGCGCGGGCCAGCCCGACCAGCCGGGGCCGGGGGCCGGCGAGGCCGAGCGCGAAGGTGTGCGGATCGCGCAGGTCGACAGTGAAGGGGACGGAGCGCAGGGTGCCCGCGCCGTCCTCCGACGGCAGATCGGCGGTGCCCAGCCGCAGCGTCAACGCGTCCGGATGGTCGGGTCCGCGCTCCCACAGCCTGCGGCCCGGACCGAGCGCGGTGAGCAGCACGGTGGCCGGGTCGGGCCAGCGCTCGCGCAGCGCGGCCGCCTCGGCGGACAGCCGGGCGCCGTCCGCGCCCTGGGCCGCCGCGCCGCTCCGGCCGGCCGCCAGCCGCCGGGCCCAGGCTCCTATGGTCCCCGCGACCCGCCCGCCACCGGGCTGCGGAGGCTGCGGCGGGCGGGGGACCCGCACCGTGTCGTCCGGCCGCAGCCGTTCGCCGCGGCCGTACGTCACGGCCTCATCCGACCCCGCGGCGCGGTCGTCCGCGTAGCCGTGCGAACCGCTGTGCGGGGTGTCGAGCCGGCGGGAGGGCGGGACGGGGTTCCGGGCGGGCGGGCGCGGCGGCTGCGGCGGCTGCGGCGAACCGGGGGGCGTTTCGGAAGCCGGGTGGCCGGCGGGCGCGAACTGCGGGCGGGGGCCGGGTTGCGGGGCGGAGCCGTGGCCGCCGCCCGCCCGTGCCGCTCCGCCGGCCCGTCCGGCCGCGCTCGCGCTCCCGGTGGGGAGGGCGACCCGTAGATGGCCCTCACTGTCGGGCGCCGCCGGGAGGGCGGCCTCGCGCGGGCCGGGTTCCACATGGAGGGTGGATTCGCCGATCCGCAGCAGGGCGCCGGGAGCCAGCGTGACCGGCCGCTCCCCGACGGGGCGGTCGTCGACGGTGGTGCCGTTGGTCGAGCCGAGGTCGGCTACGGTCACCCGGCCGTCGGCGGCGACGGTGACCGCGCAGTGCAGCCGGGAGACGTCGGGGTCGTCCAGCGGGACGTCGGCCTCGGCAGAGCGGCCGATCCTGACCTGACCGCCCTGCAGCAGATGGACGCCGCCGGAGTCGGGACCGCCGACGACGCACAGCCGGGCCGGGGCGGACGTGCCCGACGGCGGCTCCGCGTGCTGCTCGGCGGGGGTGTGCAGGGACAGCACGGCGCCGTCCACGAGGGGTGGCATGCCGAGCAGGGAGCCGGGGTCGAGCCGCTCGGCGCCCGAGTAGAGCGCGACGGAGGAGCCCGAGGAGCGCGCGGGCCGGCCGTCGCCGGCGCCGGACGCGAGCGCTCCGGAAACGGCGCTCAGCGCGGTGCCCGCGGGCGCGGTGACCAGCACGTCGCAGGTGCGTCCCGCTCGGCCGCTGCGCGGCCCGAGGACGGTCAGCCGGATCTGCATCTCGTCCGCGGTCCCTTCTGCCCGGATGCCTGGCAGGAAGCTCCCCACCGCGCACGGGCGCGTCGACACGTACAAGCACAAGCGGGCGGGCCCCTGTTGCCCCGTCACACCCGTACGGGATGCATCCTCCCACCTGCCACCGACAACCCGCCCCCGGTCCTGACAGTAGTGATCTTGAATGATCAGTTGTTGACCGGAAAGGTGCTGCTTGTCGCTATGAGAAATGATTGCGGGGCAACCAAGCAGTGGTCGGCCGCGTCCTACTCCCGAGCTCCGCACTCCGTACCTGCGGCCCCACGCGCTCACACGCGGCCACACGCGTCCCGTGTACGCGGTCGGCAGCGGGCCGCCGCGGCCGTCCGCACTACAGTTGGCACGGTCGGGCCCGACGGGTCGCGGCGGAGCAGGGATCCACCGGGTACCGCCTCCACCGGGTACCACGAAGCACCACCAAGACCAGGGAGCGCATGACGTGCGGCCGGTAGGCAGCAAGTACCTCCTCGAGGAGGTACTCGGACGCGGGGCCACGGGGACCGTCTGGCGCGCCCGGGTGCGCGACGAGGACGGCGTCGTCGCGATCAAGGTGCTCAAGGAAGAACTCGCGAGCGATCCCGACATCGTGATGCGCTTCCTGCGCGAGCGCGCCGTACTCGTACGCCTGCGTCACCCGCACATCGTCCGGGTCAGGGACCTGGTGGTCGAGGGTGATCTGCTCGCCCTGGTGATGGACCTCGTCGACGGCCCGGACCTGCACCGGTACCTCCGCGAGAACGGCCCGTTCTCGTCGGTCGGTGCCGCCCTGCTGACGGCCGCCGTCGCCGACGCGCTCGCCGCCAGCCACGCCGACGGCGGTGGTGCACCGCGACCTCAAGCCCGCCAACGTGCTGCTCGCCACCACCTACGGCGACGACGGCAGCCCGCACATGCACCCGATGCTCACCGACTTCGGCATCGCCCGTCTGGCCGATTCGCCCGGCATCACCCGCACCCACGAGTTCGTCGGCACCCCGGCCTACGTCGCGCCGGAGTCCGCGCAGGGCAAGCCGCAGACGTCCGCCGTCGACCTGTACGGCGCGGGCATCCTGCTCTACGAGCTGGTCACCGGCCGTGCGCCGTTCCGCGGCGACAACGCGCTGGAGGTGCTGCACGCGCACCTGAGCCAGGACCCGGTGCGCCCCGGCAACGTGCCGGAACCGCTGTGGACGGTCATCGAGCGCTGCCTGCGCAAGAACCCGGAAGAGCGGCCCAGCGCCGAGAACCTGGCCCGCGCGCTGCGGGTGGCCGCCGCCGGCATCGGCGTGCACGCGACCCCCGCCGAGGCGGAGGCGGCGCTCGGCGTCGCCGCGCTGCTCGGCCCCGACCTCGCGCCGACCACCGTCCCTGGCAGCGCCGACCCGACCCAGGTGCTGCCCTCGCACCGCTACGACCCGAACGGCGCGACCGGCGTGCTGCCGCTCACCGGCCCGGCCGGGCCCGGTGCCGACGGCACGCGCGTCATGCCGCCGGTGCCCGACGGGCCGCCGCAGGGCGCCCCGGACCAGCAGGGCCCGCACCCCTGGCAGTCCCAGCTCAGCGCGGCCCGCCGGCGCGGCGAGCAGACGGAGCTGCAGTACCTCGACCCGGAACAGGACCCGCTGCGGCGCAGGCCGCGACGGCAGCCCGGCGGCCAGCAGCAGGGTCAGCAGGGTCAGTACCAGCAGGGTCAGCAGGGCCAGAACCAGTACCAGCAGGGTCAGGGGCAGTACCAGCAGGGTCAGGGGCAACAGGGCCAGGGGCAGCAGGGGTACGCGCCGCAGCAGCCGTCCCGGCCGCAGCCGCGGTACCAGCAGCAGCCGCAACAGCCGCAGCAGCAGGCCCAGCCGCGCTACCAGCAGCCGCAGCCGCAGCGGTACGAGCCGCAGCGGCCGCCGGAGCCCCAGCCCCGGCGCGAACCGCGGCCGCGCGGCGCCAACCCGATGAAGATCCCGGGCCTGGGCTGCCTCAAGGGCTGTCTGACGTCGATTCTCGTACTGATCGTCATCTTTGTGGTGGTCTGGTACACCACGCCGCTCCCGGAGTGGGTCGACAGCGGCCAGAACCTCTGGGACACCACGACGGGCTGGATCAGCACCGCCTGGGACAAGGTCAACGAGGTGGCGGGGTCGGGGAACTGACCCCGGCCACGTCCCGGCGGACGTCGATCCCCCGCCCGCCACCGACCTTCCGCTGACTTTCCAGTGATCTTTCGCGTGCGCCATCCGGGTCCCGGCATGCCCGCACGCGACCCCGTCACGCGTGCGTTCGACCCCCGTATCGCGCACCATGCTGCCGACTTGTCGACACCTGGCGGGTGATTTCCGTTGCAGAAGCACACGTCACCGCACACCGGCCCCCCGAACGGCCGCCGAGCCGCGTAGTTTTGTCGCCAACGCGACAGTGCCGCCATGCGGCACGACGGACCGTCGGAGGAGTCGGAGCAGGCCTTGGCAAGGAAGATCGGCAGCCGGTACACCGCCCACCAGGTGCTGGGGCGGGGATCCGCCGGCACGGTGTGGCTGGGTGAGGGCCCCGAGGGTCCGGTCGCCATCAAACTGCTGCGCGAGGACCTCGCCTCCGACCAGGACCTCGTGGGCCGCTTCGTGCAGGAGCGCACCGCGCTGCTCTCGCTGGACCACCCGCAGATCGTCGGGATCCGCGATCTCGTCGTGGACGGCACCGACCTCGCGCTGGTCATGGACCTGGTGCGGGGCACCGACCTGCGGTCCCGCCTGGAGCGCGAGCGCCGGCTCGCCCCCGAGGCCGCCGTCGCCATCGCCGCCGACGTGGCGGACGGCCTCGCCGCCGCGCACGCGGCCGGCGTCGTGCACCGCGACGTCAAGCCCGAGAACGTGCTGCTCGACTCCGCCGCCCCCACCGGACCCGGTGGTGCGCCACCCGCGCTCCTGACGGACTTCGGCATCGCCCGCCTCGTCGACTCCCCGCGCCGGACCCGGGCCACCCGCATCATCGGCACCCCGGACTACCTCGCCCCCGAGATCATCGAGGGCCTCCCGCCGCGCGCGAGTGTCGACATTTATGCCCTGGCGACCGTGCTCTACGAATTGCTGGCCGGTTTCACGCCGTTCGGCGGCGGTCACCCCGGCGCCGTGCTGCGCCGCCACGTGACCGAGACCGTCGCACCGCTGCCGGACATCCCCGACGAGCTGTGGCAGCTCCTCGCGCAGTGCCTCGCCAAGTCGCCCGCGTCCCGGCTCACCGCCGGTGAGCTGGGTGAACGCCTGCGGGACCTGCTGCCGCGGCTGGCCGGCCTGCCGCCGATCGACGTGGACGCGCCGGACGAGCACCCGGCCGATGCCGACGACGACACCCCGTACGAGCAGGACATCGGGCTGTTCGAGCCCCCGAGCCACCGCGGCGCCGTGCCGCTGGTGCGCGGCGCGGCCCCCGACTCCAGCCGCGACACCCATACGAGCATGAAGCTGCCCTCCGCCGAGGAGCTGGCGGCGTACGGCCGGGGCGCCCGCTCCGGCGGCGGTCCGGGCGGCGCCGGGGCGGCCGCCGGCCGTCCCGCGAGCCCGCGGCACCGCGCTGTCTCCGACGCCGTGCGCCGCCGCCGGGTGCGGGTGGGCGCGGCGGCCGCCGCCGCGCTGGTCGTCGCGGGGCTGGGCGGCTGGGGCGTCGCCTCGCTGAGCGGTGATTCCGGGCCGAAGGCCCCGGCGGACAACGACCACCCCAGCACCGCCCCGCCCACCACGCACCCCACCGCGCCCACCGCGGGCGCCGCCTCACCCCAGGGCTCGGTCGGCGCCCCGGTCGAGCTGCCGCGCTGGTCCGCGTTCAGCGCGGTGCCCGCGCCCCGCGTGAAACTGGTCGGCGGCCCGCGCGCGATCACCGTCTCCGGGACCACGTACGTCTTCGCCCGCGGCGAGGACGACGACGTCTGGTACGTCACCCGTGGCGCCACGGGTGGCTACGGCGCCTGGCAGCACCTGACGGGTATAGGAGTCGCCGACGACCCGGCCGTCGTCTCAGCCTCGCCGGGCCGTCTGGACCTGTTCGCCCTCGGCACGGACGGCCTGCTCTACCGGCGGACCATGATCAACAAGGCCTGGAACCAGTGGTACCAGGTCGACGAGCGCACCCGGTTCGACGCCGCCCCGGCCGCCGCGTCCTCCGAGCCCGGCCGCATCGACCTCGTCGGCCGCTCCGGCGGCGAGCTGGTCACCGCCTCGCTCGTCGGCACCCGGTGGAACGCCTGGTCGGTGGTCCCCACCCCCGGCCGCATCACCGCCGCCCCCGGCCTCGTCTCCCGCTCCAGGGGGACCCTGGACGCGTTCGTCGTCCGCAAGGCCGACGGTGCCGTGCTGCGCCTGCCGTATTCGGGGGGCGCCTGGCGGCCCACCGTCGTCCTGCGGGGTCTGGACGCCGCCGGCCGCCCGGAACCGCTCGCGGCCGGCGACCGGGTCTACGCCTTCGCCCCCGCCTCCTCCGGCGGCCTCTCCCAGGCCGCGGGCCCCGTGGCCGGCGGCGCGGAGTGGTCCGTCGCCGCCCTCCCGGGCGCCACCGCGGCCACCACTCCGGTCGCCGTCACGTCGTCGGGCCGCGTGATGGAGCTGTACGTGCGCACGCCGGCCGGGGCCCTCACCCGGGCGACCGCGCAGGTCTGAGGCAGGGGTGCCGGACGGCGGCCGGGGAGCCCTGGAGCTGTACGTGCGCACGCCGGCCGGGGCCCTCACCCGGGCGACCGCGCGGGTCTGAGGCAGGGGTGCCGGACGGCGGGCGGGGAGCCGCGCGCCACGGGATCGCCACCGGGCGAGAACGTCCCGTTCGACCAGCCGGTACTCTGGACCCGTGGCAGTCGTCGATGTATCCGAAGAGCTGAAGTCCCTCTCCTCGACCATGGGGTCGATCGAGGCCGTCCTGGACCTCGACGCGATGCGGGCCGATATCGTCGTTCTCGAGGAGCAGGCCGCGGCGCCGTCCCTCTGGGACGACCCGGACGCGGCGCAGAAGATCACCAGCAAGCTTTCGCACCTCCAGGCCGAGCTGCGCAAGGCCGAGCAGCTGCGCGGACGTATCGACGACCTGTCGGTGATGTTCGAGCTCGCCGAGGACGAGGGCGACGCCGACGCGCTCGCCGAGGCCGAGGAAGAGCTGACCGCGGTCCGCAAGGCGCTCGACGAGCTCGAGGTCCGCACCCTGCTCTCCGGCGAGTACGACTCCCGCGAGGCACTGGTCAACATCCGTGCGGAGGCCGGCGGCGTGGACGCCGCCGACTTCGCCGAGCAGCTCCAGCGCATGTACCTGCGCTGGGCCGAGCGGCACGGTTACCAGACGGAGGTCTACGAGACCTCCTACGCCGAGGAGGCCGGCATCAAGTCGACCACCTTCGCGGTGAAGGCGCCGTACGCGTACGGCACCCTCTCCGTCGAGCAGGGCACCCACCGCCTCGTGCGGATCTCGCCCTTCGACAACCAGGGCCGCCGCCAGACCTCGTTCGCCGGCGTCGAGGTCCTCCCTGTCGTCGAGAAGACCGACCACCTCGAGATCGACGAGTCCGAGCTGCGCGTGGACGTCTACCGCGCGTCGGGCCCCGGCGGTCAGGGCGTCAACACCACCGACTCCGCGGTGCGGTTGACCCACATCCCCACCGGCATCGTCGTCTCGTGCCAGAACGAGCGCTCGCAGATCCAGAACAAGGCGAGCGCCATGAACGTCCTCCAGGCCAAGCTCCTCGAGCGCCGCCGTCAGGAGGAGCAGGCGCTGATGGACTCGCTCGGCAAGAGCGACGGCGGGAACTCCTGGGGCAGCCAGATGCGTTCGTACGTCCTGCACCCGTACCAGATGGTCAAGGACCTGCGCACCGACTACGAGGTCGGCAACCCGCAGGGCGCCCTCGACGGTGACATCGACGGCTTCATCGAGGCGGGCATCCGCTGGCGCAAGGGCCAGCAGAAGGCTTCCCAGGACTAGTCCTCAGGACGCCTGGTTCTGTCGGCAACTGCCATCCATTGGATGGCAGTTGCCATTTTTATGTCACAGCCACATACACAACTGCCCGGCAAACAACCCCAATTCTGGCATTCCGGCTGGAATGACCTTGACGCTGTCGAGGATTATGGGAAAGGTGTTGGGCGGCATGCGTATGAGCGGACGTGAGTTGCCGTCCTGTCCATAGCTGCTCCACTTACAGAGATCCGCTACTGGGGGTACTTACCAGATGAGCAAGAAGAACACGCGGCTGCGCCTGGCGCGCATAGCCGCCGCCGCGGTCATCGCCGCGGGCGCGTCCATGACAGCCGTGGGCGTGGCCCAGGCCGTGTCCGTGGACGTTTCCGTGGCCGCTCCCGGCGACGGCGAGACCACCACGGGCACCCCGACGGACCCGCCGCCGTCGACCACCACCCCGCCGCCGAGCCAGACGACTCCGCCGAAGACGGACCCGCCGCCGACGACCACCCCGCCGCCGAGCCAGACGACTCCGCCGAAGACGACTCCGCCGGGGCAGACGACTCCGCCGGTCACCACCAAGCCGACGACCACCAAGCCGACGACCGGCACCACCAAGCCGTCGACGAGCTCCACCACGGCGGCGCCGTCCAACGGCACCGGCACCACCGGTGGCGACACCGGCGCCTGCACCCTCACCGGTGACAGCGTCGACTGCAACAACACCGGCACCGACAGCCACAACACCATCCCCGTGGCCCAGGGCAGCACCAACCAGGAGCTGGCCAAGACCGGTTCCGGCGAGACCACCTTCCTGCTGGTCGGCGCCGCGACGATGATCGCCGGTGGCATCGGCTTCCGCATGATGCCGCGCCTCACCAACCGGCGCACGGCTGCCTGACAAGGCCGCCAGTAGCAGATAGAACCCCGAAGAGGGGCCCGGAGCCCGCAGGCGGCGCGCTCCGGGCCCCTCTTCTGTCTGCGGTGGCTAGAGCGGCGGGCGCGGGGCGGGCGTGCTCGTCCTGATGCGGTGGAGGAAGGCCCGGAGGGCCGCCGGGGTGGTGGTGAGAAACACCTCCGGATCGTCGCTCTCGCGCAGGTGGAAACCTGCGGCGGATATACCGAGTTCGACGCAGTCGTTTCCCTGGGCGCCTCCGGAGAACGAGGACTTCTGCCAGCTGATCGATGAGGGCACTGCTCTGCCTTTCACATGTCCCGCGCGATGCGGTGGATGAAATCGCGTGACGCGTCAGCGGAGAGGGACGCGGCTCTGGTGCGGTCGAAGAGGCTGCGGTACTTCCTCAACTGGGCTTCCGCATCGAGGAAGATGCTGCCATGGGCCGTGTCGAGTTGGACCGTGTCCAGTGGCGGGACCGCACCGCCCGCGTAGAGCATGGAGAACCCCGCGCCGGCGAAGTCGTCCCACGTCGAAGGGGATGACGCGGACGGTCACGTTGTCCCGTTCCGACAGCGCCAGGATGTGTTCGAGCTGGGCCCGGGACGACTTCGCGCCACCCACCTTGATGCGCAACGCGGCCTCGTGGACGACGGCTTCGAACGCGGGAGCTCCCTCGCCTTCGATCACCTCGCGCCGCCGTATGCGATGGGTGACCTCGGCTTCGAGTTCGTCCCCGGGCAGATCCGGGTTGACGTAGGCGAAGGCGGCGCGCACCCGGTCCTCCGTCTGCAGGATGCCGGGAATGTGCAGCACTTGGAGCGTGCGCAGGGACGTGGCGTGGTGTTCCAGCTCCGCGAGGTCGAGCGCTTGAGGAACGAGGACGCCCCGATACCCCTCCCACCAGCCCTTGCCGCGTTCGTTCGCCATGGCCGCGAGAGCGTCGACGAGGTCGGCGTCATCGCACACGTAGAAGGCGGCCAGCGTGCGGAGCCGGCCTTCGCTGATTCCGAAACGGCCCGATTCGATATGGCTGACCTGCGTGTGACTGGCGCTGAGGCGTGCGGCGGTTTCGCGTGCGGTGACGCCGGCGGCCTCGCGCAGCTTACGCAGCTCCGTTCCGAGGCGGACCTGGCGGGCAGTGGGGTTGATCCTCGGCGGCATGCGGTCCTTCCCTCTTCTCGCTGCAAAGTCTGCCGCCTCAGCGGGTGTGGTCCAAGGCGGTCTGGGCGAGTATGTGGAAACAGTTGATACGTATCACCTGTTACCCCTAGAGTCTGTGGCGTAACTCACAGCAACGGCGGAGGGTCGTCCGCTGCTTCAACTCCCCCGCCCGCGCGGCGGAAGCGCACCGCTCGCCTCGGCGAGGGGCATTGCCACCGGCCGCTCGGATTCGGTCCTCGTAACGGAAGTCGAGACGTTCCATGAACCCGCAGACCCCTGCCGCCGTCACCTGGCCGCCTCCCCACGGCTATGCCGCGACGCCGCACTCCTACACGCTGTTCTGTCCGCCGCTGATCACCTCACCCCGCATCGGCCGCGACTTCGTCGCCTCCGTGCTGCGGGCGCTCGGGTTGCACCAACTCGTCGACGTGGCGGCAGTGTGCGCGTCCGAGCTGATCACCAACGCGTACCAACACGCCAAGGGCGTCGGGTCGTTGCTGTGGCTCGCGGTGGAGGCGGCGTACGTGCGGATCACCATCTACGACGGGACGCCGGAACCGCCCGTCGTCGGCGCCGGAGAGCGCGCGGAGCGCGGCGAGGACGAGGGGGGTCGAGGTCTGGTCCTGGTTGCCGCTCTGGCGGACGACTGGGGCACGGTCCGGGGCGCGCCGCTGGGGCCGGTCGCGGGGGAGGGCAAAGGAGTGTGGTTCACGCTGGCCGTGGCGGCGTAGCCGTCCCGCCGTGCGTGCCTTGGCCGCTGCGCGCCGATGCCGGGGAGTGGGGCTGGAGTTCAGGCGATGCGAAGGGGTGCGTCTGCGGTGCTGCGCACCTTGACCGGGCGGAGGGGGGGCTCCGGCGCTGCGCGCCTGCCAGTGAAGGGGTTCGCTGCGCTCCCCGGCCGGGTGGTGGGGTGGAGCGGTTGGTCGGCGGGATTCGGCGGGGTCGGGGCTGGAGTTCAGGCGGTGTGGAGTGGTGCGTCTGCGGTGCTGCGCACCTTGACCGGGCGGAGGGGGGAGGCTCCGGCGCTGCGCGCCTGCCAGTGAAGGGGTTCGCTGCGCTCCCCGGCCGGGTGGTGGGGTGGAGCGGTTGGAATGTGCGGCTGCTGGGGCCTCGGCTGTTGCGAGTGGATCACCTCGGGTGGCCGCAGTACCGCTATGCGGAGTTCTGGCCGTCTCTAGTGATCCACATGGGCCAAGAACCCGCCTCACCCGCCCCACCAGGCACTCCCAGTCCCACGGGTTGCACTTCTCGGCGGGAAGGGGGGATTAAAAGCACGCCCCGCACCCCAGGACGCCTTCCGCAGTGCGCCTCCCGCCCGAAGCACCCCATCACCCGGCGAGGGAGCGCAGCGAACCGTTCCGCTGGCAGGCGCGCAGCGCCGGGCTTCCCCCTCCGCCCGGTCAAGGTGCGCAGCGCCGCAGACGTACCCCTTCGCATCGCCTGAACTTCGGCCCCGCTCCCGCCGGGCAACCGCTCTACCTCGCCACCCGGCGAGGGAGCGCAGCGAACCGTTCCGCTGGCAGGCGCGCAGCGCCGGGCCTCCCCCTCCGCCCGGTCAAGGTGCGCAGCGCCGCAGACGTACCCCTTCGCATCGCCTGAACTTCGGCCCCGCTCCCGCCGGGCCTCGCCGCCCAACCGCTCTACCTTGCCACCCGGCGAGGGAGCGCAGCGAACCGCTCCGCTGGCAGGCGCGCAGCGCCGGGCCCCCCTCCGCCCGCAGACGCACGCTCCACACCGCCTGAACTCCGGCCCCGGATCCCGCCGCTTCACGGAGCGCCGCCTCGGGAGGGGCGTGGTGGCCCCTACGTATACATGCATATAAATGCATTACATACGTCTATGTGCGCCGCTCGATACGCTATGTACGTCGCCTATATACGCCGCTGACGCGGCGTGCCCGCTCAGGTGGCGTGTTCTACGACCAGGACGACGGCCAGTAGGGCCACCAGGAGCGCGATGAGGGCGGCCGGGCTCAGGGCCGACCAGGGGTTCTCCTGCTGGAGGCGGGCGCGGTTGGCGCGGCAGACCGCGCAGCGGCCCTCGCTGACGGGGCCGGCACAGTTCGCGCACACCAGTCGGTCGGATGTCATGCGATCTCCTCCTCGGCCGGTGAACGCTCCATTGGGCCGTTCGGTTCCTCCACTGTGCCAGCTTCGGGCGGAATCGGCGCGCCTCGCATGATTTCACAGAGTGAGGCGTTGGCCCTGATGCCTGGTTTGTCCCCCAGTGCCCCGTGCGTAAACCCACGAACCCGGGACGCGGACTGCGCGCCCCTGTGCCGTTCGCGTATGGTCGCCCACACCAGGAGAGCCGCCCCTGCGGTTGTCCGCCCCCAATATCCGGCTACCTCACTGGTGCGAACGTGATCCGATTCGACAGCGTCACCAAGACCTACCCCAAGCAGAACCGTCCTGCACTTCGGGATGTCTCGCTGGAGATCGAGAAGGGCGAGTTCGTCTTCCTCGTCGGTTCTTCGGGGTCCGGAAAGTCGACGTTCCTCCGGTTGATCCTGCGCGAGGAGCGCACGGACACCGGCATGGTGCACGTCCTGGGCAAGGATCTGGCGAGGCTCTCCAACTGGAAGGTGCCGCAGATGCGGCGCCAGCTGGGCACGGTCTTCCAGGACTTCCGCCTGCTCCCCAACAAGACCGTCGCGGAGAACGTGGCGTTCGCGCTGGAAGTGATCGGCAAGCCGCGCGGGACGATCCGCAAGACGGTCCCCGAGGTGCTGGACCTGGTCGGCCTGGCCGGCAAGGAAGACCGCATGCCGGGGGAGCTGTCGGGTGGTGAGCAGCAGCGCGTGGCCATCGCCCGAGCGTTCGTCAACCGGCCGATGCTGCTGATCGCGGACGAACCGACGGGAAACCTCGACCCGCAGACCTCGGTCGGCATCATGCGGCTCCTGGACCGCATCAACCGCACCGGGACCACCGTGGTGATGGCCACCCACGACCAGAACATCGTCGACCAGATGCGCAAGCGCGTCATCGAGCTCGAGAAGGGGCGACTGGTGCGCGACCAGTCGCGCGGTGTCTACGGCTACCAGCACTGAACCGAACCGGGTTCCGTTCCGTAGTCATAGCCACCAGCCCCCTGAAAGGACATCATGCGCGCCCAGTTCGTCCTGTCGGAGATCGGCGTCGGTCTCCGGCGCAATCTCACCATGACCTTCGCGGTGATCATCTCCGTCGCCCTGTCGCTCGCCCTGGCCGGTGGAGCCTGGCTCGCCAGTCAGCAGGTCGACGCCATGAAGGGGTACTGGTACGACAAGGTCCAGGTGTCGATCTTCCTCTGCAACAAGGCGGACGTGAAGAGCACCCCTTCGTGCTCCAAGGGCGCCGTCACGGACGAGCAGAAGAAGGCGATCAAGACCGACCTGGAGAAGCTTCCGGTCGTCGAGAAGGTGTACTACGAGTCCGCGCAGGAGGCGTACACCCACTACCAGGAGCAGTTCAAGGACTCGCCGGTCGCCGGGTCCCTCTCTCCTGACCAGTTGCAGGAGTCGTACCGCGTCAAGCTCAAGGACCCGACGAAGGTCCAGGTCGTCTCCAGCGCCTTCGCCGGCCGTCCGGGCGTCCAGGAGGTGCAGGACCAGCGCAAGTTGCTGAAGAACCTCTTCGACCTGCTCGGCGGCATGACGTGGATGGCGTTCGGGACCATGGTCTTCATGGTGATCGTCGCGATGCTGCTGATCATCAACACCGTGCGCGTCTCGGCGTTCAGCCGACGGCGGGAGACCGGCATCATGCGCCTGGTGGGCGCGTCGGGCTTCTACATCCAGATGCCGTTCATCGCCGAGGCGGCCTTCGCCGGACTCGTCGGCGGCGGGGTGGCCTGCGGCATGCTGATGGCCGGCCGGTACATGCTCATCGACCACGGTCTGAAGCTGCAGGACAAGATCCCGCTGGTGCACTTCCTCGGCTGGGGCGACGTCATCAAGGTGTTGCCGCTGGTGCTGGTCTGCAGCATCCTGATGCCCTCCCTCGCGGCCCTGGTCACGCTCCGTAAATACCTCAAGGTGTGAGTGCCGCTTCGGGTGGTCTGCGGTCAACTCTCCGTATGGCGCCCGTTTCTGGCCTAGACTTCCCGCCATGTCCGGCCGGTTGATGTTCGGGACGCCCCGCGGCGCACGCCGCGGGGTCGCCCTGACGTTCCTGTGGGTCAGCCTCGGCGCGATGGTGGCCACCGGCGCGGCGGGCGTCACGCTGACGGTTCCCGCCCCGTCCGCGTCGGCGGCGCAGGCGAGGATTCCGGCGGGCAACGTCGCCGACTCCGACGCGATCGCGAAGGCGATCGACGACGGCAAGGTCGGCCCGGAAGCCGCTCAAGAGCTGGTCAGCCGCAGCGGCGACCGCTGGTCGTCGTTCTACACCGCCCAGGAGTACGCGGGCCTGCAACAGGCCCTGGACGGCCGCTACGTGGGCGTCGGGATATGGGTGCGGCGCACCGGCAACGGCTGGATCCAGGTGGCCCGGGTGCAGGCCGGCAGCCCCGCGGCGCTCGCGGGGGTGCGGGTCGGCGACCGGCTCCGGTCGATCGACGGGGTGCGAGCGGACGGCAAGGCGGTCACGGAGGTCGTGGCGGAACTGCGCGGCGACAACGTCGCCGGGTCCGTCGTGCGGCTCGGGCTGGACCACGACGGCGGTGCGGCCGACCCGCGTTCCGGTGACCGCGACATCACGCTGCGTCGCGAGGTGCTGGCCACCGAGGCCGTCACCGTCGGGAAACTGGAGGGGGACGTCACCTCCATCAAGATCGAGGCGTTCACCAAGGGCGTCGGCGGCCAGGTGCGGGCCGCGGTGCGGGCCGCGGTGCGCGCCGGCAGCCGGGGCGTGCTGCTGGATCTGCGCGGAAACTCCGGCGGTCTGGTCACCGAGGCCGTCACCGTGTCCTCGGTCTTCCTCGACGGCGGCCTCGTCGCCACCTACGACGTGCACGGCCGCCAGCGCGCCCTCTACGCCAAGGACGGCGGCGACACCGAGACGCCGCTGGTGGCCGTCGTCGACGGCGGCACCATGAGCGCCGCGGAGCTGCTCGCGGGTGCGCTGCAGGACCGCGGCCGGGCGGTCGTGATCGGCTCGCGGACCTTCGGCAAGGGCTCGGTGCAGATGCCCAGCGAACTGCCGGACGGCTCGGTCGCCGAGCTGACCGTCGGCCACTACAGCCTGCCCGACGGGCGGAACGTGGACGGCCGGGGCATCGAACCGGACCTGAAGGTGAACGGCGGCTCGGCCCCCTCGGGGCCCTCCGACGCGGCGGTGGCGGAGGCCAGGGAAGTATTGAGTGGCCTCAGACCCCCCTCCTAGTGCGAGAATGGCCGCGCTATGACGAAAGAGACTGGTCACAAGCTGATCGCGCAGAACAAGAAGGCGCGCCACGATTATCTGATCCTGGACACCTTCGAGGCGGGCCTGGTGCTGACCGGCACCGAGGTCAAGTCGCTGCGCATGGGCCGCGCCTCGCTGGTGGACGGCTTCGCGCAGCTGGACGGCGGTGAGGCGTGGCTGCACAACGTCCACATCCCCGAGTACACGCAGGGCACGTGGACGAACCACGCGGCACGGCGGAAGCGCAAGATGCTGCTGCACAAGGCCGAGATCGCGAAGCTGATCCACAAGACGCAGGAGTCGGGGCACACGATCATCCCGCTCCGGCTGTACTTCAAGGACGGCCGGGCCAAGGTGGAGATCGCGTTGGCCAAGGGCAAGAAGGAGTACGACAAGCGGCAGACCCTGCGCGAGAAGCAGGACACGCGGGAGTCGAACCGGGCCATCTCCGCGGTCAGGCGACGCCAGCGCGCCTGACGGGCGCGGGAAGGCCGCACGGGAATGCAGTGGCCTGTCCACGTGTTGGTCACGTACGATGGGTGCAGCGCCACCGGGTCCGTCGGGTTCGCCCGTCAGCTCCGGTGACACTTTGAAAAAACAACATGGGGATGATCGGTTTCGACTGGGGATGTCGAAGCAGGGGAAGCGAGCCGAGGAAGCGGCAATGATCTCGTTAACCATATGTCGCAAAACATAATCGCCAACACCAAGCGCGATGCCTCCGCTTTCTCCCTCGCTGCCTAATAAGTAGCTAGGAAGAAAGCTCTACGGAGTGTCAGCCCAGGAGCTGTTCCCGGCCTGGATCCTGGCATAATCAAGGGAACTAAACTTCATGACCCGGTCACGGGGGCTTGAAGGAAACCAAACAGTGACTGAGCCCGTTGGCAACTTGTCCGCGTGATTGCCAGGGCTGAGAAAAGCACAGCGGACTGCGCTCGGAGAAGCCCTGTTTCCGCACCACAGGACGCGGGTTCGATTCCCGCCATCTCCACCAACCCCATGTATGACGAAGGCCTCGCCGCTCACCGCGGTGGGGCCTTTCTCATGCCCTGGAGCCGGCGCGCACCCGCAGGGCCAGGCCTGCGGCGAGGGCGCCCGCGGCGGCGGGCAGCCAGAAGCCGGTGCCGGGAGGGAGACGTTCGGCGACGGTGCCGGCCAGGGCGGCGCCGGCGGAGATGCCGGCCAGGATGGCGGTGACGGCGAGCGTCATCCCCTCGTTGAGGCGGTTCGGCGGCGCGAGGTTCTGCACCAGGGTCATGCCGTTGACCATGGTGGGCGCGGTGGCGCAGCCGGCGAGGAAGAGGCAGCAGGCGAGCGTCGGCAGGTCGCGGGCGAGCAGCGGCAGGGCCATCAGGGCCGCCATCGCCGCCACCGTGGCCGCGAAGCGGGCCGTGGCGGGCCCGGTGGGCCGGGACAGGCCGTAGAGCAGGCCCGCGATACCGGACCCGGCGGCCTGCAGGGCGAGGACGGCGCCGGCGGCCGACGCGTGCCCGCGGGCATCGGCGAAGGCGATGGTGGTGACCTCCAGCGCGCCGAAGATCATCCCGGTGCAGAGGAACACCGCCAGCAGGGGCGGCAGGCCGGGTGCGCGCAGCAGGGAGCCGGAGCGGGTCGCGGGGCGTCCCGCGGCGGGCGGCTCCGTGCCGCGCTGGGCGATGAAGAGCAGGACGCCGACGAGCAGCAGGACGTTGGCGACCAGCATGCCCGCCTCGGGGAAGAGCGCGGTGCACAGGAACGCGGCCAGGATCGGGCCGAGCAGGTAGCAGAGTTCGTCGGCGACCTGCTCGAAGGAGTTGGCGACGTGGCGGGCCGCGGGGTCGTCGCGGTAGAGGTGCGCCCAGCGGGCGCGGGCCATGCCGCCGGTGTTCGGAGTGGTCGACCTGGCGATGTACGTGGCGAAGAGCGTCCACGAGGGGGCGTCGTACCGCACGCACAGCAGCAGGGCGAGGCAGGCCGCCACGGCCCACACGGTGGCGGGCAGCGCGACCCTGGCCTGTCCGTACCGGTCGGTGAGGCGGGCTGTGAGCGGGGCCAGGACCGCGGTCGCGGCCATGCCGGCGGCGGCCACGGCACCCGCGAGGGCGTAGGAGCCGCGGGTCGTGGCGATCATGATGATCAGGCTGACGCCGAACATCCCCATCGGGGCGCGGGACAGCAGGCTGCCCACGGTGAACGCGGCGGTGCCCGGAGCGGCGAAGATCCCCCGGTAGGCGGCGAAGCGGCCGGGCGGCCGGACGGCGCCGGGGCGCCTGGCGGCCCGGTGGTCGGCGGTGCGGTGGATGACGGTCCGGTCCGCGGCGATCAGGGTGCCGCCGGCGGCGGCGAGGAGCAGCGGTGCGGGAGGGTGACGGTGCATGTGATCAGCCTGGCCGCGGGCCGTTGCCGCGGTCCAACACCTGATCGGCGGCCATTGACGCGTCCGCGTTGTCAATCGACGGGCGGGTGTTCAATGGCGGCGTGCCCCATGATCTGGAACCCCGCCTGCTGCGCGCGTTCGTCGCAGTCGCCGAGGAACTGCACTTCTCCCGCGCCGCGGCGGCGCTCTACGTGGCGCAGCAGGCCCTCAGCCGCGACATCCGGCGGCTGGAGCGCGAGTTGGGCACCGACCTGTTCGTCCGCACCACCCGGCGCGTCGAACTCACCGCCGACGGGGAGCGGCTCCTTCCCCACGCGCGGCGGGTGCTCGCGGCGCAGGACGAGCTGGCCGCGGCCTTCGCGGCAGCCGACCGGCCGCTGCTCGTCGACGTCAGCGCGCCCGTCAGCACCGGGCGCCGGGTGCTGGACGAGGCGCGCGCGACGGCCCCCGGCAGCGAGCTGATCGCCCGCTTCCACAGCGGCCTGACCGGCGCCGCCGCCGACATCCTCGCCGGCCGGCTCGACGTCTCCTTCGGCCGCGTCGCCGGGCTGGCCCCGGCCGCCCTGTCCCGACTCGACCACCGGCCGGTGCGCTACGAACCGATGGCCGTCGTCCTGCCGCAGGACCACCCGCTCGCGCGGCTGGAGCGGATCCCGCTGGACGCGCTGGCGGGGGAGACGCTGTACGCCGGGGCCGGCAATCCGACCACCACGGAGTGGACCGATCTGGCCGAGCGGCTCTTCGCGGGCCGGGGGATCGCGGTGGCCGCGCCCTTCCCGCAGATCGAGGGCGCGGCGGAGTTCATCCGGCTGGTGGCGAAGCACCGCTGGCCGGTGCTGGCCACCACGGAGTTCCTCGACATGCCGGGTGCGGTGCTCCGGCCGCTGGTGGACCCCGTCCCGCTCGCCCTGGTCTCGATGGTCTGGCGCCGCGGGCTGCGCCACCCCGGGCTGGCCGCCCTGCACGAGGCGGTGACCGCCCTGGCGGCGGCCGGGCACTGGCTGCACCGGCCCGCCGGCAGCTGGCTCCCGGACCCCGACGCCCGCCTCGCGGCGCTCCCCGGGCCCGGCGACGCGCCGTCCGGACCGCACCCCGAGCGGGGTGACACGCCGTCCGGACCGCTCCCCGAGCGGGGTGACACGCCGTCCGGACCGCGCCCCGAGCCCGGCGACACGCCGTCCGGACCGCTCCCCGCACCCGAGGACGTCCGCCCCGCGTCCTGACCCCGTCCGCCCGACCCCGCCCGCGCGCGTCTCACAGTGCCTCCCGGCGCCGGGTGAGTGCATGGTTCCCCCCGCGTCACCTCGGGCCATCGGGCCGGTAACCGGCCGTTCCTACTGTCATGGACGACACCCGACACCGGCAGGGCCTGGAGGCGTCATGCACACCACCGTCACGGAACCCCGCAAGGGGGGCCGCTGGATCGAGCAGTGGGACCCGGAGGACACCGAGTTCTGGGAGAACGGCGGGCGCAGGACCGCCAACCGCAATCTGCTCTTCTCGATCCTCTCCGAGCACATCGGTTTCTCGATCTGGACCCTCTGGTCGGTCATGGTGCTCTTCATGGGCCCCGAGTACGGCATCGACCCGGCCGGAAAGTTCTTCCTGGTGGGCATGGCGACCGCCGTCGGAGCCCTCGTCCGGATCCCGTACACGTTCGCCGTCGCGCGCTTCGGCGGCCGCAACTGGACGGTCTTCAGCGCGCTGATGCTGCTGCTCCCCACCATCGCGGCGGCGATCGTGATGGAGCCCGGCACCTCGTACCGCACCTTCCTGCTGGTGGCGGCGCTCACCGGGGTGGGCGGCGGTAACTTCGCCTCGTCCATGACCAACATCAACTCCTTCTTCCCGCTCCGGAAGAAGGGCTGGGCGCTCGGGCTCAACGCGGGCGGCGGCAACATCGGCGTGCCCGTGCTCCAGCTGGTCGGGCTCCTCATCATCGGGACGGCGGGCGCCTCGCACCCGCGCATCCTGCTCGCGGTCTACATCCCGCTCATCGTGATCGCGGCGGCACTCGCGGCGCTGCGGATGGACAACCTGGCACCGGTCAGGAACGACACCGGCGCGGCCCGGGAGGCGGTGCGGGACGCGCACACCTGGATCATGTCCTTCCTCTACATCGGCACCTTCGGCTCGTTCATCGGCTACAGCTTCGCCTTCGGCCTCGTGCTGCAGAACCAGTTCGCCCGCACCCCGCTGCAGGCCGCGTCGATCACTTTCATCGGGCCGCTGCTCGGGTCGCTGATCCGCCCGGTCGGCGGACGCCTCGCGGACCGCTTCGGGGGAGCGCGCATCACGCTCTGGAACTTCCTCGGGATGGCGGCGGCGACACTCGTCGTCGTGCTCGGGTCGGTGCAGAAGTCGCTGCCGGTCTTCACCACGGGATTCATCGTCCTGTTCGTGCTCTCCGGGCTCGGCAACGGCTCGACGTACAAGATGATCCCCGGCATCTACCACGCCAAGGCCGTCGCCAAGGGCCTCAGCGGCGAGGCGGCAGCGGCGTACGGGCGCCGGCTCTCCGGGGCCACGATGGGACTGATCGGCGCGGTCGGCGCGCTCGGCGGCCTGGGCATCAACCTGGCGTTCCGCCAGTCCTTCCTCACCGCGCACACCGGCACCCCGGCCTTCGTCTCCTTCCTGGCCTTCTACGCGGTGTGCTTCACGCTCACCTGGGCCGTATACCTCCGCCGTCCCGCCACCGCCGCGCCGCTCTCCGAGGCGACGGAACCGGCGCCGCAGCTGAGCTACGCGGAGGTGTGACGGGTCCGGCCACCGCCGGGCCCCGGGGTGCGGCGCGGCGGCGCCGGGCGGGGCCCGGTGCCGCCGGATCCGGCCGGTGGCCGGAACCAGCACGTAACACCGGGGAAATCCGGGCGAACCCCGCCCGTCACCCCGGGTTGGCACGATGCTCTGACCGGCGGGAAGGCCGGATGTGAGCCATCCACCGGCGGCGGGGGCCACCAGATACGTGTACCTCCAGCGGAGCGGGGCAAGCCATGCAGGTGCGGAAGGCAGAACAGCGGGAGGACGGCGCGCGGGCGCCGTCCGCCGACGCGACCGTGGACACCGGGTCCACACCCACCGAATCCGGGCCTGTCGCGTCCGGACCGGCCGAGTCCGTACCCGCCGAGACGACGCCCGGCGAGTCCGCGGTGCCGGTCACGGCGGTGCCGGTCACGGCGGTGCCGGTCACGGCTCCCGCGAGGCTCGCGGCGGCCGCGTCCGTGCTGCCGCTGGCCGGTTTCACGGTCGGGGTGACGGCGGCCCGGCGGGCCGACGAGCTGGTGGCGCTGCTGGAGCGGCGCGGAGCGGTGGTGCTGCGGGCGCCCGCGCTGCGGATCGTGCCGCTGCTGGACGACGCGGAACTCCTCTCGGCGACCAAGGAGCTGCTCGACAACGGTCCGGACATCGTGGTGGCCACCACCGCGATCGGCTTCCGCGGCTGGGTCGGCGCCGCCGACGGTTGGGGCCTCGGCGAGGCCCTGCTGGCCCGGCTGGGCGAGGTGGAGGTGCTGGCCCGCGGCCCCAAGGTGAAGGGGGCGATCCGGGCGGCCGGCCTGACGGAGAGCTGGTCGCCGGCCTCCGAGTCGATGGCCGAGGTCCTCGACCGGCTCCTGGAGCAGGGCGTGGAGGGGCGGCGGATCGCCGTCCAGCTGCACGGCGAGCCGCTGCCCGGCTTCATCGAGTCGCTGCGGGCGGCGGGCGCGGAGGTCGTCGGCGTGCCGGTGTACCGGTGGATGGCGCCGGAGGACCTCGGGCCCGTCGACCGGCTCATCGAAGCGGCGATCGCCCGGTCGCTCGACGCGGTGAGCTTCACGAGCGCGCCCGCGGTGGTCTCCCTGCTGGAACGCGCCGACCGGCTCGGCCGGCTCGACAAGCTGCTCGACGCGCTGCGGCACGACGTCCTGCCGGCCTGTGTGGGGCCTGTCACCGCCCTGCCGCTGGAGGCGCACGACATCCCGACGTTCCAACCGGACCGCTTCCGGCTCGGCCCGCTCGTCCAGCTGATCGCCGCGGAACTGCCGGGGCGGGTCCGGGCGTTGCCCGTCGCGGGCCGCCGGATCGAGATCCGCGGCCAGGCGGCCGTCGTCGACGGCGAACTGCGGGCCGTGCCGCCCGCCGGCATGGCTCTGCTGCGGGCACTGGCGCGACGGCCGGGGTGGGTCGTCCCGCGCGCGGACCTGTTGAAGGCCCTGCCGGGCGCGGGCAGCGACGAGCACGCGGTCGAGACGGCGATGGCCCGGCTGAGGACGGCGCTGGGCGCGCCCAAACTCATCCAGACCGTCGTGAAGAGGGGATACCGGCTGGCGCTCGATCCCCTGGCGGACGAGAAATACGCGGGGGAGGAGTAACCCCGGAGCCGGTGGCCTCCTGAACCGGTGGCCTCCTGAACCGGTGGCCTCCTGAACCGGTGGCCCCCTGAACCGGTGGCCCCCTGAACCAGTGACCCCGGAAACCAGTAGCCCCGGAACCTGTGGCCCCCGGAAGCAGTAGCTCCGGAAGCAGTAGCCCCGGAACCAGTGGCCCGGATCCGGCGGCCCCCCGGATCCGGCGGTGGGTGGTCAGGTCTGGGCGGCGACCGCCCTTCGGCGGTGGCGGGCGACGCGTTCGCGGTTGCCGCAGATCTCGCTGCTGCACCAGCGGCGGCGGCGCCCGCGCGACGCGTCGAGGTAGACCAGGGAACAGCTCTCCCCCTCGCACTGCCGCAGCTGGGCCCGTGCGAGGGGGTCCGTGAGCAACTCGACCGCGTCGCGCGCGACGGCCGCCAGCAGGGCGCCGCAGTCGGGCTGCGCGGCCAGGGTGCGGACGAGGGTGCCGTCCGGCGCGGGCCGGGCACTGGGCGCGGGCGGCGCGGCCAGCGCGGCGGCGTTGAGCCGGGAGACGTCGGCGGCCGAGGGCGTCGTCGACAGCGGATCCGCGGCATCGGCGGAGGACTCGGCGGGCGGTCCCGCCGAGGGCGAGGGCGGCGCGCCGTCCCGCGGCCCGGCGGCCAGCTGCGTCGCCACGACCCGCCGCAGCACGTCCCGCAGCACCAGGAAGCGGCCGAGCCACGCCGCGTCGACGGCCAGCGCCGTACCGCTCGGGACGAGCCCGGCCCCGTACAGCCACTGGGTGAGGCGGCGCGGCGAGTCGAGACGGTCGACCGGCTCCTCGCAGAGCCGTCCGGAGACCGTCGCGAGAAGGTCGAGACTCACCCGCCCGGTGTCGAATCGAAGCTCGGAGGAGCCCGTAACCGTCATGTGCCTGTCACCCTTCCCGCTGCCGCCCGTGACCCGCTGCCCCCAGAGTGCCCCGCCCGGCCCACGTGGGCTAGGTCAAGGGACGGGCCAGTGGGCAGGTGTGTGGACGGCCGGTGGGCGGGAGGGAGCGCGATCGGAGCGGGATGGCGCGACACCCGCGGGCGCGGCCCCCGCTTCGACGGCCCGTGATCGACCAGAGGTGGGGAATCACAAGCCCGTCGCAGGCGGAGTGGTGCGCAGGGGGGCGCGGGTCGCGTACGGTTGCAGGCTGCCCCGTGCGTGTAGCCGAACCCGCACGGAGCGCTCTCAACGCACAGGAGAAGGGGGTCTTGCGTGGCCGCGCAAACCGCAGCGCCCGGGGGGGTCCGGGACGTGGAGATCGCCGTCGAACAGGCGCACCTGGACCGGGTGTACCGCCGGCTCGAGGAGAAGATCCACGAAGCCGAGTTCCTCATGGATGACGCCGCCAAGCGCGGCCAGGTGGGCACACCCGGCGCGCTCGCCGAGCGCGACGCGCAGGTGTTCCGCGCCGGGCTGCACCTCAACCGGCTGAACGCGGAGTTCGAGGACTTCCTCTTCGGACGGATCGACCTGCTGCAGGGCAAGGACGGGAAGCGTGGCGCCGACGGCGCGTTCACCTCGCTCGAACCGGCGGACGACGCCGTCGTGAACGACGCGGCGCAGATCGCGGAAGTGCTGCACATCGGCCGCATCGGCGTCCTGGACGCCGACTACGCGCCGCTGGTGATCGACTGGCGGGCGCCCGCGGCCGCGCCGTTCTACCGCTCGACCCCGGTCGCCCCCGGACGGGTGGTGCGCCGCCGCGTCATCCGTTCCAAGGGCCGCAGGGTGCTGGGGGTGGAGGACGACCTGCTGCGTCCGGAGCTGGAGACCGGGCTGCCGGTGGTCGGTGACGGCGCGCTGATGGCCGCGCTCGGGCAGGCCCGCAGCCACACGATGCGCGACATCGTGGCGAGCATCCAGGCCGAGCAGGACATGGTGATCAGGGCACCCGCCGCCTCCGTCACGGAGGTCACCGGGGGCCCCGGCACCGGCAAGACGGCGGTGGCGCTGCACCGCGCCGCGTACCTGCTCTACCAGGACCGCCGCCGGTACGCGGGCGGCATCCTGGTCGTCAGCCCGACGCCGCTGCTGGTGGCGTACACGGAAGGCGTCCTGCCGTCGCTCGGCGAGGAGGGCCAGGTCGCGATCCGCGCCGTCGGCTCGCTCGTCGACGGCGTGGAGGCCGACCTGTACGACGAGCCCGCGGTCGCCCGCATCAAGGGCTCGCTGCGCATGATGAAGGTGCTGCGCAACGCGGCCCGCGGCGCCCTGGAGGCCCCGCAGCCGGTCAAGTCCGCTCAGCAGGCCGCCCTCTTCGAGGACGACGAGGAGGACGACACCGCCCCGCAGGTCTCCCGCACCACGCTGCGCGTCGTCGCCTTCGGACGCCGGCTGGAGCTCGGCGAGCAGGAGCTGTCGCAGATCCGGCACAACGTGCTGGGCGGGACCGCCCCCGTGAACCTGCTGCGTCCGCGCGCCCGCAGACTGCTGCTGGACGCGCTGTGGCGGAAGGCCGGGCGCCGCTCCGACGACCAGGAGCTGGCGGCGGAGGAGCGCCAGGGCTTCGACGAGGACATCTCGACGGAGCCGGAGTTCCTGGACTTCCTGCAGGGGTACTGGCCGGTCCTCACCCCGCGCGGGGTGCTGGCGGCGCTGGCCGACGAGAAGCGGCTCGGCCGCTGGGCGCGCCGGGTGCTCACCCCGCCCGAGGTGCGCCGGGTGTCGCGTTCGCTGCGCCGCGACGGCGTGACCGTGCACGACGTGGCGCTGCTCGACGAGTTGGAGACGCTGCTGGGCCCGCCGCCGCGGCCGAAGAAGCGCGACGCCGACCCGCTGGACATGCTGACGGGCCTCGACGAGGTCACCACGTCGGCCGAGCGGATGGGCGGCGGCCGCCGCAACCGGGCGGACCGGCTCGACGAGGAGCGGGCCGAGTACGCGCACGTCATCGTCGACGAGGCGCAGGACTTGACGCCGATGCAGTGGCGGATGGTCGGCCGCCGCGGCAGGACCGCGACCTGGACGATCGTCGGCGACCCGGCGCAGAGTTCCTGGACGGACCCCGACGAGGCCGCCCAGGCGCGCGAGGAGGCGCTCGGCAGCCGGCCGCGCCGCCGCTTCACCCTGACGGTCAACTACCGCAACCCCTCCGAGATCGCCGACCTGGCGGCGAAGGTGCTGAAGCTGGCGATGCCCGGCATGGAGTCGCCGCGCGCGGTGCGCTCCACGGGGCTGGTGCCGCGCTTCACGGTGGCGGACGCCGATCTGGGGGCGGCGGTGCGCGCGGAGGCCGAACTGCTGCTGGCGGACGTGGACGGCACGGTGGGCGTTGTGGTGGCCATGGGCCGCCGCGGACAGGCCCGCAAGTGGCTGGCGGGGCTCGGCGAGCGGGTGGTGGCGCTGGGCAGCCTGGAGGCCAAGGGGCTGGAGTACGACGCGACGATCGTGGTCTCTCCGGCGGAGATCGCCGATGAGTCGCCGGCCGGGCTGCGGGTGCTCTACGTGGCGCTGACCCGCGCCACCCAGCGGCTCACGGTGCTCTCCGGCGAGCGCGACAGCCCGGACGCTTCCGGGGTCCCCGACCTGCTGCGGGACTGACGCGTTCCCCTGACCGTGCCGCGACGAACGACGACGGGCGCCCCTCTCGGAGGGGCGCCCGTCGGACGTTGGTGACACCGACCCGCCATGCTCGCCTCGCGGCAAGTGGGCGCTCGAAGCGCCTAAGGTTGGGCCCGGGGGCTTGGATCGAGCCGGTGCCGTACTCAGGCTAACAAACCGTCCCGTGGGTTGCTTCCCGCATCTGCCGACAACCTGAAATTTGCCGAAGGTCACAGTCCGGGCTTGAAAATCGCGGACGATTCTCGCATGGTGGAAGTCTCTTTCCGTTGCTGGGGCCGCAGTTACGCGTACCGGCCAGTAGGTGCAACGATCGAGCGGCAGAGCGTTGGAACAAGCAGGTAGCGGAAGAAGGTCGGCAGGATGGCAACGGCGCCAAGCGTCTCGTACTCGATCACGGTGCGGCTGGAGGTCCCGGCGAGCGGGACCGCGGTCAGCCAGCTCACCACCGCGGTGGAGTCGTCAGGCGGGTCGGTGACGGGTCTCGACGTGACCGCCTCCGGTCACGAGAAGCTCAGGATCGACGTGACCATCGCGGCCTCGTCCACCGCGCACGGCGACGAGATCGTCGAGAAGCTGCGCGGCATCGACGGGGTCCTCCTCGGCAAGGTCTCCGACCGTACGTTCCTGATGCACCTCGGCGGCAAGATCGAGATGGCGTCCAAGCACCCGATCCGCAACCGTGACGACCTCTCGATGATCTACACCCCGGGCGTGGCCCGCGTGTGCATGGCCATCGCCGAGAACCCCGAGGACGCCCGCCGCCTCACCATCAAGCGCAACAGCGTCGCCGTCGTCACCGACGGCTCCGCCGTGCTCGGCCTCGGCAACATCGGCCCGATGGCGGCTCTGCCGGTCATGGAGGGCAAGGCGGCGCTCTTCAAGCGCTTCGCCGGCATCGACGCGTGGCCGATCTGCCTCGACACCCAGGATCCCGACGAGATCGTGGCGATCGTGAAGGCCATCGCGCCGGGCTTCGCGGGCATCAACCTGGAGGACATCTCCGCGCCGCGCTGCTTCGAGATCGAGGCCCGGCTGCGCGAGATGCTGGACATCCCGGTCTTCCACGACGACCAGCACGGCACCGCCATCGTGGTGCTCGCCTCGCTCGCCAACGCGCTGCGCGTCGTCGGCAAGAACATCGGCGACGTACGGGTCGTCATGTCGGGCGCCGGCGCGGCCGGTACGGCCATCCTCAAGCTGCTGATCGCCGCAGGCGTGAAGCACGCGGTCTCCGCCGACATCCACGGCGTCGTGCACGCGGGACGGCCGGACCTGGTCGACGCCGACCCCGAGTCGCCGCTGCGCTGGATCGCCGACAACACCAACCCGGAGGGCGTCACGGGCACCCTCAAGGAGGCCGTGCGCGGTGCCGACGTCTTCATCGGCGTCTCCGCCCCCAACGTCCTGACCGGCGAGGACGTCGCCGCGATGGCCAAGGGAGCGATCGTCTTCGCGCTCGCCAACCCCGACCCCGAGGTCGACCCGGCAGTGGCCAGGCAGACCGCCGCGGTGGTCGCCACGGGCCGCAGTGACTTCCCCAACCAGATCAACAACGTGCTGGTCTTCCCGGGCGTCTTCCGCGGCCTGCTGGACGCGCAGAGCCGTACGGTGAACACCGAGATGATGCTGGCGGCCGCGTATGCCCTCGCCGATGTCGTCGGCGAGGACGAGCTGAACGCCAACTACATCATTCCCAGCGTTTTCAACGACAAGGTGGCGGGCGCCGTCGCGGGAGCCGTTCGGAACGCGGCGAAGGCGATGGGCGCGGCAACCGAATCGACGGCCACTGTGTGACGACACTGGGTCATCGCAACGCACCCGCGCCGCTTTTTCAGCGACGCGCTCGGGTGCCGGATTGGCTTTCCCCCCATATATGGGGGCAGGATGCAACTCGGGCAGTGAGGCAGCACAGCTTCAAGCTCGCGCCCCCCTGGCATAAAGAACACGGGAGTAAAGATATGAACCGCAGTGAGCTGGTGGCCGCTCTGTCCGAGCGCGCCGAGGTGACCCGTAAGGACGCCGACGCCGTTCTGGCCGCTCTCGCCGAGACCGTCGGCGAGATCGTCGCCAAGGGCGACGAGAAGGTCACCATTCCCGGCTTCCTGACCTTCGAGCGCACCCACCGTGCCGCTCGCACCGCGCGCAACCCGCAGACCGGCGACCCGATCCAGATTCCGGCCGGCTACAGCGTGAAGGTCTCCGCGGGCTCCAAGCTCAAGGAAGCCGCCAAGGGCAAGTAGTCCCGACTGGCAAGGCGAAGGGCGGCCATCTCCCCGGGGAGATGGCCGCCCTTGCTGTCTGTGGGCGTCTGTGGGCGTCCGTACGGGCCCCACGGGTCCGGGCGGGCCCTTGTGGGGCCCGCCCGGGGAGCGCTAGACGCTGACGGGGTTCGGGAGCTCCACGTTGGCTCCCAGTTCCGCGAGCTTCGCCATGAAGTTCTCGTAGCCGCGGTTGATGAGGTCGATCCCGTGCACCCGGGAGGTGCCCTGCGCCGCCAGAGCGGCGATCAGGTACGAGAAGCCGCCGCGGAGGTCCGGGATGACCAGATCGGCGCCCTGCAGCTTGGTGGGGCCGGAGACGACCGCCGAGTGCAGGAAGTTGCGCTGGCCGAATCGGCACGCGGAGCCGCCCAGGCACTCGCGGTACAGCTGGATGTGCGCGCCCATCTGGTTGAGCGCCGAGGTGAAGCCCAGCCGGGACTCGTAGACCGTCTCGTGGACGATCGACAGGCCGGAGGCCTGGGTCAGCGCCACCACGAGCGGCTGCTGCCAGTCGGTCTGGAAGCCCGGGTGAACGTCGGTCTCCAGCGCGATGGCGTTGAGCGGGCCGCCCGGGTGCCAGAAGCGGATGCCCTCGTCGTCGATCTCGAAGGCGCCGCCGACCCGGCGGAAGGTGTTCAGGAACGTCATCATCGACCGCTGGTGGGCCCCGCGGACGTAGATGTTCCCCTCGGTGGCCAGCGCCGCGCTCGCCCAGGAGGCCGCCTCCAGGCGGTCCGGGAGGGCGCGGTGGTTGTAGCCGCCGAGCTTGTCGACACCGGTGATCCGGATCGTGCGGTCGGTGTCCATCGAGATGATCGCGCCCATTTTCTGCAGGACGCAGATCAGGTCCTCGATCTCGGGCTCGACCGCGGCGTTCGACAGCTCGGTGACGCCCTCGGCCAGCACGGCCGTCAGCAGCACCTGCTCGGTCGAGCCGACCGACGGGTACGGCAGCGTGATCTTGCAGCCGCGCAGTCGCTGCGGGGCTTCCAGATACTGCCCGCCGGGCCGCTTCTCGATGGTCGCGCCGAACTGCCGCAGCACGTCGAAGTGGAAGTCGATCGGCCGGCCGCCGATGTCGCAGCCGCCCAGGCCCGGGATGAAGGCGTGCCCGAGGCGGTGCAGCAGCGGGCCGCAGAACAGGATCGGGATCCGGGAGGAGCCGGCGTGCGCGTCGATGTCGGCGACGTTCGCGCTCTCGACGTGCGAGGGGTCGAGCACCAGCTCGCCCGGTTCCTCACCGGCCTGCACCGTCACGCCGTGCAGCTGGAGCAGCCCGCGCACGACGCGGACGTCGCGGATGTCGGGCACGTTGCGCAGTCGGCTCGGCCCGCTGCCGAGGAGGGCGGCCACCATGGCCTTGGGCACGAGGTTCTTCGCGCCGCGGACACGGATCTCGCCTCGGAGCGGGGTTCCGCCATGGACAAGCAGTACGTCGGAAGCGTCGGTCATGGATCTCGCGTTCCTGGAGACAGTCATAAAAGTGGGCGGGGTCCCCGCAGGCACCAGGAAGAAATGGTAATGCGCCTACGGAGGACTCCTGTAAGCCCGGGAGGTGACGGCTCTGTCATGAGTTCGCTACAGCCTCTGCCGCCCTCCCGGTTACCAGTGGGTACAAGGCGTCCCAGGCGTCCGGGACCTCCCACTCGACTGCCCGCACGCTGCGCGATTACGCCGGGGCCGGTCGTTGGCATCCCGTGGAGGCCCGCGATGCGGGATCATGTGGACCATGACGGAGGTCACTTCGCTCACCGGCAGGCTGCTCGTGGCCACGCCCGCTCTGGCGGACCCGAATTTCGACCGTGCGGTGGTACTCCTCCTCGACCACGACGAGGCGGGGTCGCTCGGCGTCGTGCTCAACCGCCCCACGCCGATCGGGGTGGGCGACGTGCTGCAGCCGTGGGCGGTGTTGGCCGGCTCGCCCCCGGTGGTGTTCCAGGGCGGCCCGGTCTCGCTGGACTCCGCGCTGGGGCTGGCCGTGGTGCCCGGCGAGTCCTGGGGACGACGGGGACGACGCCCCGCTGGGCTGGCGGCGGGTGCACGGCGCGATCGGCCTCGTGGACCTGGAGGCGCCGCCGGAACTGCTCGCGGCGGAGCTGGGCTCCCTGCGGATCTTCGCCGGGTACGCCGGGTGGGGCCCCGGCCAGTTGGAGGCCGAACTCGTCGACGGCGCCTGGTACGTCGTGGAGTCGGAACCGGGCGACGTGTCCGCGCCGGACCCGGAACGCCTGTGGCGCTCCGTGCTCAGGAGACAACGCAACGAATTGGCGATGGTGGCCACGTACCCGGACGACCCGTCGCTCAATTAGGCTTGACGGTTATGAGCACTCTTGAGCCCGAACGCGGGGCCGGTACCGGCACCCTCGTCGAGCCGACCCCGCAGGTGTCGCACGGCGATGGCGACCACGAGCGCTTCGCCCACTATGTCCAGAAGGACAAGATCATGGAGAGTGCGCTCTCCGGGTCTCCGGTGGTCGCGCTGTGCGGGAAGGTCTGGGTGCCGGGACGGGACCCGAAGAAGTACCCGGTCTGCCCGATGTGCAAAGAGATCTTCGAGACGATGCCCCTCGGTGGCGGCGGGGACAAGGACAAGAGCGGCAAGAACTGATCCAGGCAGCCGCCTGATTGGTCTATGCCAATTCGGTGCCGGCGGGGCAGGATGTGGGTCATGGACCTCATCCCCGCCCCGCGCCTGGTGACCGACGACCCCGGTGACGACTTCTTCGTCCTCGGACCCGACACGGTGCTGGCCGCCGGGCCGGGCACGGAGCGGGCGGAGCGATGGCTGCGCTCCGAACTGGGCGCGTCCACCGGCCGGCGCCTCGCGCCGGGCGACGGCTCGGAGACCGATGCCATCAGGATCTCCGTCCACGACACGGTCACCCAGGACCTGGGTCCCGAGGGGTACCGCCTTGTGGTCTCGCCGACCGGCGTGCACCTCTACGGCGGCGGCCCCGCGGGCGTCTTCTGGGGCGCGCAGACGCTGCGCCAGCTGCTGGGCCCCGACGCGTTCCGGCGCGCGCCGCTCGCCGGACGCGAGTGGCGGATCCCGTTCTGCCACATCCAGGACGCCCCGCGCTTCGGCTGGCGCGGCCTCATGCTCGACGTCGCCCGGCACTTCCTGCCCAAGGACGCCGTGCTGCGCTACGTCGACCTGATGGCCGCGCACAAGCTCAACGTGCTGCACCTGCACCTCACCGACGACCAGGGCTGGCGCGTGGAGATCAAGCGCTACCCGCGGCTCACCGAGGTCGGCGCCTGGCGCGAGCGGACCAAGGTGGGGCTGCGGGAGTCCCCGCTGTGGGACGAGCGGCCGCACGGCGGGTACTACACGCAGGACGACATCCGCGAGATCGTCTCCTACGCGGCGCAGCGGCAGATCACCGTCGTGCCGGAGATCGACATCCCCGGCCACTCGCAGGCCGCCATCGCGGCCTACCCCGAACTGGGCAACGCCGACGTCGTCGACACCGGCGCGCTCCCCGTGCTGACCAGTTGGGGCGTCAACCCCAACGTGCTCTCTCCCGCGGACGGCACGCTGCGCTTCTACGAGGGCGTCTTCACCGAACTGCTCGACCTGTTCCCGTCCGAGTTCTTCCACGTCGGCGGCGACGAGTGCCCCAAGGAGCAGTGGCGCGCGTCAGCGTCGGCCCAGGAGCGGATCAAGGAGTTGGGGCTCGCCGACGAGGACGAGCTGCAGAGCTGGATCATCCGGCACTTCGACGGCTGGCTCGCGGAACGCGGCCGCAGGCTGATCGGCTGGGACGAGATCCTGGAAGGCGGGTTGGCGCCTGGCGCGGCCGTCTCCTCGTGGCGCGGGTACGAGGGCGGGATCGCCGCCGCGCGGGCCGGGCACGACGTCGTGATGTGCCCGGAGTCGCATGTCTACCTGGACTGGCGGCAGTCGGACCTGGCCGACGAGCCGGTGCCGATCGCACGGGTGCGCACCCTGGAGGACGTCTACCGGTTCGAGCCGGTGCCCGCGGAACTCACCGGGGAAGAGGCCGCGCACGTCATCGGGACCCAGGCCAACGCCTGGACCGAGGTGATGGACTCGGCCAGGGTCGTGGACTACATGGTGTTCCCGAGGCTGGCGGCGGTCGCCGAGGTGGCCTGGTCACGGCTGCCGGCGCCCGCCGAGCGCGACTGGCCGGACTTCGAACGCCGAATGGAGGTCCACTACGCGCGACTTGACGCGCTCGGCGTGGAGTACCGCCCGCCCGGCGGCCCGCTGCCGTGGCAGCGGCGCCCCGGTGTACTCGGACGCCCGATCGACGGACGACCCCCGATCGTGTGAGCAATGCCGCAACATCCGCCGCCACAAGCGCGGGCCTGGCACGGTGGATTGGCGTATCTTCGCAACACCCTCGAAGGGCGCCAATCCCGACACGGGGGTGATACCCGACAGAATGGGGCATCTACTCCCTTGAGGGGCAGGCCCGCACTTCGCGGACCCTCGCGTTGACCACCGCCGAACATGTGCCAGAGTTGCCACGTCCGGGCTGTCAGCACGTACGGTACGGCTACCGCACGGCGGAGAGCCGGGAAGGGGCAGCTGCGTGAGCACGAATGCACAGCAGACGGCACGGAACGTCACGTTGCCGTCCTCGCTCGACGAGGCGGTGGCGGCACTCGCCGCCGCCCCCGGAGCCGTGCCCGTGGCCGGCGGCACCGACCTGATGGCGGCCGTCAACTCCGGGCTGCTGCGCCCGGCGGGACTCGTCGGCCTCGGGCGGATCAGCGAGATCCGCGGCTGGCAGTACGCCGACGGCCACGCACTGCTCGGCGCCGGCCTCACCCACGCCCGGATGAGCCGCCCCGACTTCGCCGCGCTCATCCCCGCGCTCGCCGCCGCCGCCCGCGCGGCGGGACCGCCGCAGATCCGCAACGCGGGCACCCTCGGCGGCAACATCGCCACGGCCGCGCCGACCGGCGACGCACTGCCGGTGCTGACCGCGCTGGAGGCGAGCGTCATCCTGGCCGGCCCCCACGGCAGCCGGGAACTACCGGTCAGCCACCTGCTGACCGACATGGACCCGCTGCGCCCCGGAGAGCTCCTCGCGTTCGTGCGCGTGCCGCTGCTGCACGCGCCGCAGACGTTCCTCAAGGCCACCGGCCGCACCGGCCCCGGCCGGGCGCTGGCATCGGTCGCCGTCGTCCTGGACCCCGCCCGGCGCGGTGTGCGCTGCGCGGTGGGCGCGGTCGCGCCCGTGCCGCTGCGGCCGCTGGAGGCCGAACGCTGGGTCGCGGGACTGATCGACTGGGAGGGCGGACGCCTGCTCGCCCCCGAGGCGTGCACGGCCTTCGGCGAGTACGTCGCCGGAGCGTGCATCCCGGACCCCGTTCCGGGGCCCGACGGGGCCGAGGCCGTCGAGCTGCCGCCCGCCGCCGTACAACTGCGCCGCACCGTGGCGGCGCTGGCCCGCCGAGCGCTCGGGAGGGCCCTGGCATGACCGACCAGCCGCAGCCGCAGCCGGGCACCCCGCTCACCCCCGGCACCTGGCAGCCCGTGCCGGGCGGCGGGGACTACGACCCCGACCAGACCATGCACGTCTCCTTCGCGGCCATGCTGCCGCCGGTGGCCGACGCGGGGGACGCGGCGACCCAGTGGTCGATCCCGCTCGTCGCGGCCGACCCGGTCGAGGAGTCCGGTGAGTACCGGCTGGGAGCCGTGGCGGACGGTCTCACCGCGCCGTGGACCGCCCAGCACTCCGACGAGACGCACTCCCCCCCCGACGTGCCCGCCCCGCGGTCGTTCAGCGCCGGCCAGTTCGGCCAGGGCGCGGCGGCGTCGGCGTCCCGGCCGCCGGCCGACGCCCTCCGGCCCGACCTCGGCGCGCGGGCCGTCGACGAGCGCGGCGGCGAGCCGTATCCGCCGGGTGTGCCCGGTGGATACGAGGGCGGCGCGGACACCCGGCACCGTGACGCGCAGGACCTGGCGGCCCGGCACCCGTACTTCGCCGAGCACCCGCCGTCCACCACCGCCGGCGCGATGCCGCCCTCCGGTGAGACCGGGCAGTGGAGCCTGCCGTTCGTCGCGGAGGACGCGGCGGACGAGTCCGGCGAGTACCCCATGGGCGCGGTGGGGGCGCTCACCGGCGCCGAGACCGTCGCGGTGACCGAGGACGGCCCGGAGTCTTCGGAGATTCCCGCCGGCGGCCCCGACGGCGAACTGATCGAGGCCGCGGCCGACGACGAGGAGCCGGCGCCCGACGAGGAGCACAGTCAGCACCCGCTCGCCTCCTACGTGCTCAGCGTCAACGGCGCCGACCGGCCGGTGACCGACGCCTGGCTGGGGGAGTCCCTGCTGTACGTCCTGCGGGAGCGGCTCGGCCTGGCCGGCGCGAAGGACGGCTGCGAGCAGGGCGAGTGCGGGGCCTGCTCCGTCCAGGTCGACGGCCGGCTCGTGGCCTCGTGCCTGGTGCCGGCCGCGACCGCCGCGGGCAGCGAGGTCCGCACCGTGGAGGGGCTGTCCGGCGACGGGCAGCCGTCCGACGTGCAGCGCGCGCTCGCCGAGTGCGGCGCCGTGCAGTGCGGCTTCTGCGTCCCCGGCCTGGCGATGACCGTCCACGACCTGCTGGAGGGCAACCACAAGCCCACCGAGCTGGAGACCCGCCAGGCGATCTGCGGCAACCTCTGCCGCTGCACCGGCTACCGGGGCGTGCTGGACGCCGTCCAGGATGTCGTGGCCTCCCGTGAGGCCGCCGCGGAGCACACCGAGCACACCGCGCACACCGCCGACGGGGCGCGGATCCCGCACCAGGGCGGCCCGCACGGCAGCCACCAGGGCGGCACCGCGTGACCGGCCGCACGATCCCGGGCCGACGGCCGGAGCCGCGCCGCGCGCGCCCGGCCGGCGCGGGCGAACCCACCGGCAGCAGCGAGAGGTCAGCGGCATGACTGGATCCGACGCGGCCACGGCGGCGCCCGCCCAGGCCGCCCTGACGCCCCCGGCGCCCGAACCGGCGCTCCACGGACTGGGCGTCTCCGTACGGCCGGTGGACACCCTCGCCAAGGCTCAGGGGACGTTCCCCTACGCGGCCGACCTGTGGGCCGAGGGGCTGCTGTGGGCCTCGGTGCTGCGCTCCCCGTACCCGCACGCGCGCATCGTCCGCATCGACACGTCGGAAGCCACCTCGATGCCGGGCGTGCGGGCCGTCGTCACGCACGAGGACGTGCCGGGCGACGCGATGCACGGCCGCCGCGTCGCCGACCGGCCGGTCTTCGCCAAGGACGTCGTCCGGCACCACGGCGAGCCGATCGCCGCCGTCGCCGCCGACCACCCCGACACCGCGCGGCTGGCCGCCGCCGCGATCCTCGTCGAGTACGAGGTGCTGGAGCCGGTCACCGACCCGGAGAAGGCGTTCGCCGCCGAACCGCTGCACCCCGACGGCAACCTCATCCGCCACATCCCGCTGAGCTTCGGCGACCCCGAGGCCGTCGGCGACGTCATCGTCGAGGGCCTGTACCGGATCGGCCGGCAGGACCCGGCGCCCATCGGCGCCGAGGCCGGTCTCGCCGTGCCGCGCCCGGACGGCGGCGTGGAGCTGTACGTGGCCTCCACCGACCCGCACACCGACCGGGACCTGGCCGCCGCCTGCTTCGGCCTGGAGGCCGACCGGGTCAAGGTCGTCGTCACCGGCGTGCCCGGCGCGATGGGCGACCGCGAGGACTCCGGCATCCAGCTGCCGCTCGGGCTGCTCGCGCTGAAGACCGGCTGCCCGGTGAAGTTCGTGGCCACCCGCGAGGAGTCCTTCCTCGGCCACTCCCACCGCCACCCCACCCTGCTGCGCTACCGGCACCACGCCGACACCGAGGGCCGGCTGGTCAAGGTCGAGGCGCAGGTGCTGCTCGACGCGGGCGCCTACGCCGACCACTCCTCGGAGGCGCTGGCCGCCGCCGTGGCGTTCGCCGCCGGCCCGTACGTCGTGCCGCACGTCTTCGTCGAGGGCTGGGCCGTCCGCACCAACAACCCGCCGTCGGGCCACGTGCGCGGCGAGGGCGCGCTCCAGGTCTGCGCCGGGTACGAGGGCCAGATGGACAAGCTCGCGGCGAAACTGGGCCTGGACCCGGCCGAGCTGCGGATGCGGAACGTCATGGCCACCGGCGACCTGCTGCCCACCGGCCAGACCGTCACCTGCCCGGCGCCCGTCGGCGAGCTCCTCAAGGCGGTCCGCGACGCGGACCTGCCGCCGCTGCCCGTCGACGAGGAGGAGTCGCAGTGGCTGCTGCCCGGCGGCCCCGAGGGCGCGGGCGAACCCGGCGCGGTCCGGCGCGGGGTCGGCTACGCGCTCGGCATGGTGCACATGCTCGGCGCGGAGGGCACCGACGAGGTCTCCACCGCGACCGTGCGGATCCATGACGGCCGGGCCACCGTCATCTGCGCCGCCGTCGAGACCGGCCAGGGCTTCACGACGCTCGCCCGGCAGATCGTGCAGGAGGTGCTCGGCGTCGAGGACGTCGGCGTGCTGGCCGCCGACACCGACCAGCCACCGTCCGGTGCGGCCGCCCGCGGCCGGCACACATGGGTGTCCGGCGGCGCGGTCGAGCGGGCTGCCAAGATGGTGCGCACGCAGCTGCTGCAGCCGCTCGCGGCGAAGTTCGGGATGTCCGTCGAACTGCTCACCATCGCCGACGGCAAGATCACCTCGTACGACGGCGTGCTCAGCACGACCGTCGGTGAGGCGCTGGAGGGCAAGGAGCTCTGGGCCACGGCGCAGTGCCGCCCGCACCCCACCGACCGGCTGGACGAGTCCGGCCAGGGCGACGCGTTCGTCGGCCTCGCCTTCTGCGCGGTCCGCGCGGTCGTGGACGTGGACATCGAGCTGGGCTCGGTGCGCGTCGTGGAGATGGCCGTCGCGCAGGACGTCGGCCGGGTGCTGAACCCGCGCCAGGTCGCCGCCCGGATCGAGGCGGGCGTCACCCAGGGCGTCGGCCTGGCGCTCATGGAGGACCTGCGGGCCCCGCGCGGCATCATCAAGCGGCCGAACCTCACCGGCTATTCCCTGCCGACCGCGCTCGACGCCCCGGACGTGCGCATCGTCAAACTCGTCGAGGAGCGCGACGTGCTGGCGCCCTTCGGCGCCAAGGCCGTCAGCGCGGTCCCGGTGGTCGTCTCCCCGGCCGCCGTGGCCGCCGCCGTCCGCGCCGCCACCGGCCGCCCCGTCAGCCGCCTCCCGATCCGCCCCCAGGCGGCGGTCGTCAAGCCGCAGTCCTGACGGACGTCCCCGGACGTCCCCGGACGACGGAAGGGCCCGGCAGCGGTGTGCTGCCGGGCCCTTCGTCTTCCCCACGGAGGCCGTAGCGGGAATCGAACCCACGTGCCTCGCTTTGCAGGCGAGTCCCTAAACCACTCGGGCATACGGCCGTGTTGGTGACGTCACTGACGATAGGCCGCCGCCCCCGGGGGCGGTCAACGGTCCCGGCGGCCCCGCAACAGGACTGCCACACGCCGTTCATGAACGGACGGTGGGCGGTTGGGGGCCTAGGACCATCGGCTGACCGGGAACCCGTCCGCAGGAAGGGGGTGAAGTGGGTCGGCGCCCCTTACTCTTGGCGGGTGACCACGGTAGAAACCCAGAGCAGCGAGCAGACCGGACCGCCGGAACCCCCGGACTCCGACGGCGTTCTCGGGCGGCGCTACCGCGCGCTCACCCTCGGGATCGTCTCCGTGGTGCTGCTGATCGCCTTCGAGGCGAGCGCGGTGAACACCGCGATGCCGGTCGCGGGCCGCGCCCTCGACGGGTTGTCGCTCTACGCCTTCGCGTTCTCCGGGTACTTCACCGCCAGCCTGCTGTCGATGGTGGTCTCGGGGGAGTGGTGCGACCGCAAGGGACCGCTCGCCCCGCTCTTCACCGGCATCGCGGCCTTCGCGGCCGGACTGGTGATCTCGGGCTCCGCGCAGAACATGTGGACGTTCATCGGCGGCCGCGCGGTCCAGGGCCTCGGCGGCGGGCTGGTGATCGTCGCGCTGTACGTCATCGTCGGCCGTGCCTACCCCGAGCGGCTGCGGCCCTCGGTGATGGCCTCGTTCTCCGCCGCCTGGGTGCTTCCGGTGATCGTCGGCCCGGTGGTCGCCGGAGCCGTCACCGAGCACCTGGGCTGGCGCTGGGTCTTCCTGGCCATCCCGGCGCTGGTCCTGCTGCCGCTCGCGGTGATGCTGCCCGCGCTGCGCAACCTGCCGCCGGGTGACAGGACCGCGGCCCTCGACCGGCGACGCATCGTCCTGGCGCTGGCCGTCGCGACGGGCGCGGGCCTGTTGCAGTACGCGGGCCAGGACCTGTCGCCGGTGATGCTCGTACCCGCCGCCGTGGGCGTCGCGCTGCTGGTCCCCGGCGTCCTGCGGCTGCTGCCGCGCGGGACGTTCCGGGCGGCGCGCGGACTGCCCGCCGTGATCCTGCTGCGCGGCGTCGCCGCCGGATCGTTCATCGGCGCGGAGAGCTTCATCCCGCTGATGCTGGTCACCGAGCGCGGCTATTCGGCCACCCTCGCCGGGCTGTCGCTCACCGGCGGTGGCCTGACGTGGGCGCTCGGCTCGTACGTGCAGAGTCGCCCGCGCCTGCAGCCGCACCGCGAGCGGCTGATCCGGGCCGGCATGCTCCTGATGGCCGCGGCCGTCGCGGGCCCGGCCCTCGCGCTCGCCGGGTCCGTCCCCGCGTGGATCGTGCACGTCTCCTGGATCGTCGGCGGCTTCGGCATGGGCCTGGTGATATCCAGCGCGGGCGTCCTGCTCCTGAAGCTCTCCCGCCCCGAGGAGGCCGGCAGCAACTCCGCCTCCCTCCAGGTCTCCGACGCCCTCGGCAACATCGTCCTCGTCGGCGCCTCAGGGGTCCTCTTCACCACCCTGGGCGGCACCACCGGCCACCGCGGCGCGTTCGTGGCGGTCTTCCTGGCGATGGCGGCGGTCGCGCTGGCGGGCGTCGTGGTGGCGGGCCGGCTGACCCCGAAGGCGCCCTGACCGCGTGGTACCGATTGGTACCACAAGGCCGGAGCCCTCATGGAGTCGCCGGCCCGCAACCGTGCGCTCATCGACGGGAACAAGCGGATCGCCTGGTACGCGACCTGGGTCTTCCTGCAGCTGAACGGGCATGCGCTGCGAGCGGGCTGCGACGTGGACGAGGCGGAGACGTCCGTGCTGAACGTAGGTGAGGGCGTGCGCGACGTGGACAAGATCGCCGAGACCCTGCCGCGCTGCAGCGGCTGAAGGGGCAGTCCCGCCGACGCCCGGTGAAGGAAGCCCGGTCGTGAGGTGCGGGGGTGGGGAGCCGGGGGGACCGGGGTGGCGCGGGTACGCTTATGCGCTTGGCGCTGTCGACGTCGACCGCCGCCGCCCCTGCCGCTTCCGACCCCGCCCCGGAGACCGTGACTACCACCGCCGCCAGTGCCTCCCACCACCTCTCACCGGCCTTCCCCGGCCGCGCCCCCTGGGGCACCGCCGGGAAGCTGCGCGCCTGGCAGCAGGCGGCGCTCGACGAGTACATGCGGCTGCAGCCGCGTGACTTCCTCGCTGTGGCGACCCCCGGGGCCGGGAAGACCACGTTCGCGCTGACGCTCGCGTCGTACCTGCTGCACAACCACCTGGTGCAGCAGATCACCGTGGTCGCGCCGACCGAGCACCTCAAGAAGCAGTGGGCGGAGGCGGCGGCGCGGATAGGGATCAGGCTCGATCCGGACTACAGCGCGGGACCCGTCAGCAAGGAGTACCACGGGGTCGCGGTGACGTACGCGGGCGTCGGGGTGCGGCCGATGCTGCACCGCAACCGCTGCGAGCAGCGCAAGACCCTGGTGATCCTCGACGAGATCCACCACGCCGGTGACTCCAAGTCCTGGGGCGAGGCGTGCTCCGAGGCGTTCGACCCGGCGACCCGGCGGCTCGCGCTGACCGGTACGCCGTTCCGCTCGGACACCAACCCGATCCCGTTCGTGGCGTACGAGGAGGGCAACGACGGGATCCGGCGCAGCTCCGCCGACTACACCTACGGCTACGGGAACGCGCTCGCGGACGGTGTCGTCCGCCCGGTGATATTCCTCTCCTACAGCGGCAACATGCGCTGGCGCACCAAGGCGGGCGACGAGATCGCCGCGCGGCTCGGCGAGCCGATGACCAGGGACGCGATCGGTCAGGCGTGGCGCACCGCGCTGGCGCCGACCGGCGAGTGGATCCCGGCCGTGCTGAAGGCGGCCGATCAGCGGCTGACCGAGGTGCGCAAGGGCATCCCGGACGCGGGCGGGCTGGTGATCGCGACCGATCAGGAGTCCGCTCGTGCCTACGCGAAGATCCTCAAGGACATCAGCGGCTCCAAGGTGACCGTCGTGCTCTCCGACGAGAAGGCCGCGTCCAAGCGCATCGACGCCTTCACGCACTCCGACGACCGCTGGATGGTCGCGGTGCGCATGGTGTCCGAGGGCGTGGACGTGCCGCGGCTGGCGGTGGGCGTCTACGCGACGACGATCTCGACGCCGCTGTTCTTCGCGCAGGCCGTGGGCCGTTTCGTCCGGTCCCGCAGGCGCGGCGAGACCGCGTCCGTCTTCGTGCCGACCATCCCGATGCTGCTCGACTTCGCCAACGAGATGGAGGTCGAGCGGGACCACGTCCTGGACAAGCCGAAGAAGGCGGGCGAGGAGGAGAACCCGTTCGCCGAGGAGGACCAGCTCCTGGCCGACGCCGAGAAGTTGGAGGACGAGGAGACCGAGGAGCAGCTGCCCTTCGAGGCGCTGGAGTCCGACGCCGTCTTCGACCGGGTGCTCTACGACGGCGCCGAGTTCGGCATGCAGGCGCATCCGGGCAGCGAAGAGGAGCAGGACTACCTCGGCATCCCGGGGCTCCTGGAGCCCGACCAGGTGCAGATGCTGCTGCAGAAGCGGCAGACCCGGCAGATCGCGCACAGCCGGCAGAAGCCCGCGGACCAGGCCGACCTCATCGAGCTGCCGGCCGAGCGGCGCCCCATCGTCACGCACAAGCAGCTGCTGGAACTGCGCAAGTCGCTGAACACGCTGGTGTCGGCGTACACCCACCAGAGCGGCAAGCCGCACGGCGTCATCCACAACGAGCTGCGCCGGGTGTGCGGTGGCCCGCCGAGCGCCGAGGCGACGGCCGGTCAGCTCAACGAGCGGATCAAGAAAGTCCGCGAGTGGGCCACGAAGATGCGCTGACCGCGTCAGCTTCATGGTCACCGCCGGGCCCCCGGAAGGCGCGCCTTCCGGGGACCGTTACCAGGTGAGGCTCCTCACCAGGTGAAGGCCGACGACTGGGTCGTCGTCGCCGTGCAGTAGACCGTCGCCACGGTGGGCGACGAGGTCACGATCTTCAGTGACCAGTTGGTGGCGCTCGGAGCCCCGGTGAGCACCAGGGAGTTGGTGGTGTCGCCGGTCGCGATGGTGCCCGAACTCAGCGACAGCGGCCCGAGGGTGATCGGGTTGCCGCCGGACATCGCCGGGTTGAGCTTCGCGGAGAACTGCACCTCGCTGGTAACGCCGCCGGCGGTCTTGGCGGCCTTGAGCGTCGTCGTGATGCTGTTCGGGTTGGCGCTGGAGCCGACCGGCATCGTGATGGCGGTGGAGGTGAGCTTGATCTTCTTGACACCGCCGGTGTCGGTGGCCGTCAGGGTGCCGAGACCGGTGCCCCACGTACCGCAGTTGTAGGTGGCGGTCGCGGTGGCCGGGGCCACGGCGAACGACGAGGTGGACAGGGCGAGGGTCGCCGTGACCGCCCCGGCCGTGCCGAGAACGGCCAGGCAGAGAAGTCTGGAACGTGCCATGTGGTGGTGCTCCTTCCGGTGGATGGAGCGCCGGGCGCATGCCGAATTCACGGTTTGCCAACCAGAGAAGTATCACCGGGCATTACGTCCGTCGCTGTTCCGCCGCCCATCGACAGGGGCGTGCGGTGCCGGGCCCGGCATACTGAGTGGTAGTGAAACCATGATCTCCGAAACAGTCAACACATATGCAGGACAATTTTTTGACGGCGGGAATCCCCGAGGTAAATCCTCGGGGATGCGCGAAGGTTGCGGAAGATTTCCCCGATGATCGGTTCGAGTGCTCCTCCACCGGGTTTCAAGATTTCCGCTGATCCGCTGCTTTGTCTCTCTTGACTTCTTCGGTCCTGGACCTCTCAATGTCCTGCATCATTCGACCGATCCATCCGACCCCAGCCACTCCGGCACGAGGAGTCACGTGTCCCGACAACGAAGATGCGGACCGCGCCGGGTGGCCGCGGGCGTGGCCGGCCTCGCGCTGGTGCTCACCGGCGGGGGAGCGGCCCAGGCCCGCGCCGCGGCGTCCTCAGGAACGGTCAGCCCGGTCGTGCACTGCGTGCTGCCGCTCGGCCAGGGCGAGGCCACCGGGCCGCAGGACATGACCGTGGAACTCAGCCCGTCCACCGTGCTTCCCGGCGGCAAGGTGCACGCCAGGGTGACGCTCGGACCGGGCCCGGCCATCAGCCCGATCTCCATCACCCAGGTTCCCACCACACCCAACCTCGACCTGGCCATGTCCGGCGGCGCCACCGGAACCGTCACCGTCACGGGCCCTGAGGTGCCGGTGGACGTGGAGGCCGGAAAGCCCACGGTCGTCCCGCCGTTCGAGGGCGACTTCTTCGTCCCGCAGAACGCGTCGGGCCCGGTCGACTTCACCCCGTCGCGCAACCTCACCAGGACCAAGGTCCTCGGCGGGACCTACGAGACCCCCTGCGACGTCGTCAGCGGCAGCGGCAGCATCGGCGTGGTCGACGTCCAGGGCTCCGGCGGCACGCCGGCCACCCTCGGCGCGCCCACCGATGCGGTCCGGCCCAACACCGCGGTGAAGCTGACCGGCGCGGGGTGGACGCCGGGAGGTACCGCCGTCCCGTCGCTGTGCGCCGCCGCCGGCACCGGCTGCGACCCGGCGAAGTTCGCGTCCAACGCGCTGACCATCGATTCCTACGGCACGCTGGCCGGGACGGCGACCCTGGCGCCGGCCACCGACGTCCCGGACGGCGACTACGTGGTCAAGGTCAACGACGGGACGAAGGAGGCCACCGCGCCGCTGACGGTCAAGGCCGTGGCGGCGGGCGAGCGGGAGTTCACGCTGTCGAGCAGCAGCGGGCCGGTCGGCAGTGTCATCACCATCACCGGCCGGAACTACCGGCCGGACCAGTGGATCAACATCGTCGGCCTCGACGCCGACGGCGCGACCCTGGACGACACCGCCGTCTACCCGCAGAGCACCCCCGACGGCACGTTCTCCACCGAGTTCACCGTCAGCGACCCCACCCTGGTCGCGATCCGGGCGGACGAGGGCGGCGACCCGGCCACCGTCAGGACGCGGCCGTTCACCGTCACCACCGGCGGTGGGGGCGGCGGCAGCACCGGAGACCAGACGCTGCGGACGTCGGTGGTGCCGGGAGTGCTGTCGATGACCCAGGCGGGCGACACCGTCCGCTTCGGCTCGGTGCAACTCGACGGTGACCCGCACACGTTGAACAGCGCGCTGAACAAGGTGACGGTGCACGACGCCCGGGGCGTCAACACGGGCTGGTCACTGACCGGCACCATGACCGCCTTCACCAGCAATGCCTCCGGAGCCTCCATCCCGGCCGCCGCGGTCGGCTGGGTGCCGGTGTGCGTGGCGCAGCCGGGCAGCGTCGGTACGCCGGTGGCGGGTTCGCCCGGCCGGTTGGGCGCCGAGGCCGCGACGCTGTGCGGTCTCACGCCGGACGGATCCCGCCCGTTCACCGGGGGGAACTTCGACGCCGACGCGGGTCTCACGCTCCAGGTCCCGGGGATGGCCACTCCCGGCGACTACAGCGCCACGCTCACGCTGACGCTTTTGTAGAACGTTCCCTGAATTGATCGTTCCGTTGGGATTCCGGCCGGTACCCGCCACCGCGGGTGCCGGCCGGAGTGCATTTCCGATATTGGATCTGACGCTGCATCAGGTACTTTGTCGACGCCTCTTGACTTATGAAGGGCGGGCCCTCTCAATGTGCGTGCATTAGCGGAATGACACCGCCGGATCCTGTTGCGAAGAATAGGAGTCAAGTGTTCTTGCTACCACGACCATTGGCACATCGACTGATGTCGGGCTCAGCGGCGCTTGCCCTCGCTCTGACCGGAGCCGGACTGGCCCTCGCACCCGCCGCCCACGCCGGGACGATCACCCCGACAGTGCACTGCACGCTGCCCGCCGGCCAGGGCGAGGCGACCGGGCCGCAGACCATGACCGTCGACCTGACCCCGTCCGTCGTCGACCCCGGCGGCAGCGTGCACGCGAAGGTCACCCTCGGCGGATCCCCCGCCACCAGCGGCATCTCGCTGAGCGATGTGCCGACGACCCCCAGCATCGACCTCGCCATGTCCGGCGGCGCCACCGGCACCGTCACCGTCCGCGGTCCCGAGATCACCATGGACGTCCCCGCCAACACGCCCATCCTGATCCCGCCCTACGAGGGCGACTTCCTCATCCCCGTCAACGCCGCCGGGCCGATCACGTTCAGCGTGGTCCGCACCCTCACCCAGACCAAGGTGCTCGGCGGGACCTACCAGACCCCCTGTGACGTCACGGCCAACGGCGGCAGCGTCGGCACGGTGACCGCCCAGGGCACCGCCGGAGTCCCCGCCACCCTCCACGCGCCCACCGGAGCCGTCCGCCCCAGCACCCCGGTGGCACTCACCGGCGACCTGTGGACGCCCGGCGGCACCCCCGTCCCGTCGCTGTGCGACGCGTCCGGCGGCGGCTGCGACCCGGGGAAGTTCGCCTCCAGCAGCCTGGCGATCGGTGCGAACAAACAGCTGACGGGCTCCGCGACGCTCTCCGACGCCAACGTGGTGCCGGACGGCGCCTACCTCGTCAAGGTCAACGACGGGACCAAGGAAGCCACCGCGCCGCTGACCGTCAAGGCCTTCGTGCCCACCGGACCCAGGGCCTTCACCCTCTCGCAGAGCCAGGGCCCGGTCGGCAGCGTCATCACCGTCTCCGGCAGCAACTACCGCCAGGACCAGTGGATCAACACCGTCGGCCTCGACGCGGCGGGGCAGACCCTGGACGACACGGCGGTGTACGTACAGACCACCGCCGACGGCACCTTCTCGGTGGACTTCACCGTCAGCGACCCGACGCTGGTGGCGGTGCGGACCGATGAGGCCGGTGACCCCGCCACCACCCTCACCCGGCCGTTCACCGTCGTGGCGGCCGCCGCCACGCTCGCCACGGGCACCGGCAAGGTCAAACCCGGCGGGACCGTCGCCGTCTCCGGCACCGGCTGGCCGGCCGGCGCCGCCGCGACCGCCGCGCTGTGCGCCGCCGACGGCACCGGCTGCGCCGCGAGCCGCGTCTCCGCGAAGTCCCTGACGATCGCGGCCGACGGAACCCTGCACGGAACGGTCACCGTCGCGTCCTCGGTCGCTCCGGCCACCTATCTGCTCAGGGTCGAGGCGGGCGGGGTCTCGCAGACCGCCGCACTGACGGTGGCGAAGTACTTCATCGTCCTCAGCCCGTCCAGCGGCCCCAAGAGCACCAAGGTGACCGTCGTCGGCCAGGGCTTCGCCCCCATCTGCACGGTGGTGATCTCCGGGCTGAAGGCGGACGGGTCGCAGACCTCCGACATCCCCAAGACCAAGGTCGTCGGCCTCGACGGCGCGTTCTCCCAGACCTTCACGGTCAAGGACGCCGCCACGGTCGCCCTCCAGGTCAAGGAGGTCCTGGTGAACCCGCGGGTCGCGGTGGCCGCCTTCACCGTCGACGACAGCGTCCCGCCGCCCTCCGCGGGCTTCGCGCTCTCCCCGGACTCGGGCCCGCTCGGGACTGTGGTCCAGGTCACGGGCCAGGCTTTCGCGCCGGTCGCCACGGTGGCGGTGACCGGACGCCGGGCGGACGGTTCGCAGACCTCCGACGGCTCCGTCATCCGGGTCATCGGCCTGGACGGCAGCTACGCGCTCAACTTCACCGTGCACGACCGGACCACCGTCGCCCTCAGGGCCTGTGAGGTGCTGGTGGACGGCAGGACCGTGCAGCGCGCCTTCACCGTGACCTGATCCGAGGAGGGCGGAGAGGCAACGGAACGCACGCGGAGGCAACGGCAGGCGGCGCGACCCCGGAACCGGGATCGCGCCGCCTTCGTCATAGCCCCGTGAGCTCGGGGAGCGGATCGGGAGCACCTCTCGGGATGACCTCGGGTGACCGGATTGTGGACGACCCCTTCCGCTCAGCGGTACTCCCTCGCTACCGTGCCCGTCACGCACGCGCCGTGGCAGAGCAGCCGCGGAGCGCAGCCGGTACCACCGCGACCGGCGGCCTCTCCGCGCGCTGCCGCGGGACCGGCAGTGCGTCCCGCCGTGAGATGAGCCGCCACTCATATGAGGAGGGGGCGTCGTGACCGCGGAGACATCTCAGACGCTCGACAGAGGACTGCGGGTCCTCAAACTATTGGCCGACACCGACCACGGGCTCACCGTCACCGAGCTCGCCACCAAGCTGGGGGTCAACCGCACCGTCGTCTACCGCCTGCTGGCCACCCTGGAGCAGGCACGCACTGGTACGGCGGGACCTCGGCGGGCGGGCCCGTGTCGGGCTCGGCGTGCTGGGGCTCGCGCACCAGGTGCACCCGCTGCTGCGGGAGGCGGCCCTGCCGGCCCTGAGGTCGCTCGCCGAGGACATCGGGGCCACCGCGCACCTGACTCTCGTCGACGGCACCGAGGCGCTGGCCGTCGCGGTGGTCGAACCGACCTGGACCGACTACCACGTCGCCTACCGCACCGGTTTCCGGCACCCGCTGGACCGGGGCGCGGCAGGCCGGGCCATCCTGGCCGGCCGTGGCGTCCTGCCGCACCTGCCCGGACAGGAACAGCACGTCAGCGAGGCGGGGGAGCGGCGCACCGAGCCGGTCCGCTACGTCCTGACCCACGGCGAACTGGAGGCCGGCGCCAGCGGCGCCGCCGCCCCGCTCCTCGGGGTGACCGGGATAGAGGGCAGCGTGGGCGTGGTGATGCTCGCCGAGGCGGTGCCCGAACGGGTGGGACCCAGGGTGGTGGAGGCGGCCACGGAGGTCGCCGACGCGCTGCGCTGAACCGCGGAGCGTGTGCCGCTCCGCACCACGGAGCCGTTGATCGGCGGGCGGGGCACCCGGCCGGGGTGCCCCGCCCGCCGCGCCCGTCGACTACATTCTCTGCATGCCCGCAGTCTCCCGCCGTGCCCGAGTCCTTGCCCTTTGCGCGATGCTGGTGGCAGCTCTGCTGGCCGTCGCGGCGTTCGCCCCGCTCCCGGTCTCGATCGTGGTGCCCGGGATGACGGCGAACGTGCTCGGCGCGGACAAGGGCCGTCAGGTGATCACCGTCACCGGCACCCCGACCCGCAAGACCACCGGGCAGCTGCGGATGACGACGATCGCCGCGACCCAGCCGAACGCGTCGATCCACCTGCCCGACGTGCTCAGGGCGTGGTGGGCGACCGACCAGGCGGCGATGCCGCGCGATGCGGTCTATCCCAGTGGCGGCTCGGTCCAGGAGATCGAGCGACACAACGCGCAGGAGATGACCGACTCGCAGAACGCGGCGACCGGCGCGGCCCTCCAGCACCTCGGGCTCTCCCCGGCGAAGGTCAAGGTCGAACTGCACCTCGCGGACGTGGGCGGGCCGAGCGCCGGGCTGATGTTCAGCCTCGGCATCATCGACAAGATCGACGGCAATGGCCGCGGCGGTGACCTGACCGGCGGCCGCACCGTGGCCGGTACCGGCACCATCACCGCGGACGGCAAGGTCGGCGCGGTCGGCGGTGTCCCGCTGAAGGAACGAGCGGCCAAGCGGGACGGCGCCACCGTCTTCCTGGTCCCCAAGGGCGAGTGCTCCGACGCCAACGCCGAGCTGCCGGCCGGCCTGCGACTGGTCCCGGTCACCGACCTGGAGGGCGCGCTGGCGGCCCTGGCCGCGATCGACAACGGTGGCAAGATCCCCAGCTGCTGATCGCCGTACGGCGGGTTTCAGCCTTTTTTGATGAAGCCTTCCCGGATCAGCCACTCCTTCGCGACGTCGTGCGGGTCCTGGCCCTCGACGTCCACGCGGGCGTTCAACTGCTGCGCGATCTGCGTCGTCAGGCGTCTGCTGATGGGGTCCAGCAGTGCGGCGATGGCCGGGTGGCGGCGGAAGGTCTTGCCGTTGATGACGGGAGCCGCGTTGTAGTTCGGGAAGAAGTGCTTGTCGTCGGCCATCGTGTCCAGGTTCATGGCCTTGATGCGGCCGTCGGTGGTGAAGGCCTCGCCGAGCAGGCAGGTGCCCTTGGCCACCTGGGTGTAGACGATCCCGGCGTCCATCTTCTGGATGTTGGAGGCGGGGATCCGCATCCCGTACGCCTTCTGCATGCCGGGCAGTCCGTCGTCGCGCGAGGCGAACTCGTTCTCCACGCACAGCGTCACCGCCGACGGGTCGGACTTCGAGAGGGCGGCGACGTCGGAGAGCGTCTTGAGGTGGTACTTGGCGTTGTTCGCCTGGTTGATGGCGAGGGTGTACGTGTTGTCGAGGGAGGACGGCGGCAGCCAGACGATGCCGTTCTTCACGTCCTCGTCGCGCACCGCCCGCCACTGCGCCAGCGGGTCGGTGATCGGCTTGTCGTGGCCGAGGTAGGTGATCCAGGCGGTGCCGGTGTACTCGTACATCGCGTCCGCCTGACCGGACTTGATGGCCTCGCGGGCACCGATCGACCCCTGGATGTTGGTGCGGTCCAGGACTTCCGCGCCCGCCGCCTTGAAGGCCAGGCCGATCATCGAGCCGAGGATGATCTGCTCGCTGAAGTTCTTCGAGGTGACGATGAGCGAGGCGCCCTTGAGGGGCAGGCCCTGGCCGATGGAACCCGGAACCACGTCGTCCACCAGGGGACTGCCGCTCTTGAGGCCGCAGCCGCCGAGCACGGCCGTCGCCACCAGCAGTCCGCAGCCCGCCGTCGCCAGCGTGCGTCCGTAGCGCATGCGCGCGTACCGGGCGCGTCCGTCCCTCATGACCCCACCTCCAGGCCGCGCGGCCGCATCAGCTGTTCCGCGACGGAGGCGAGCCAGTCCACCGCCAGCGCCAGGAGCACCGTCAGGATGGAGCCGAGCACCAGCACCGGCATCCGCTGCGTCTGGATGCCCGTGGTGATCAGGTCGCCGAGGCCGCCGCCACCGCCGAAGGTGGCCAGCGTGGAGGTGCCGACGTTGAGGACCAGGGCCGTGCGCACCCCGGCCAGGATCAGCGGTACGGCGAGCGGCAGTTCCACCTTGGCCAGGACGCCGACCGCCGACATCCCGATGCCGCGCGCCGACTCGACGAGGGTCGGGTCGATGCTCCGCAGCCCGGCCATGGTGTTGGCGAGCACCGGCAGCACGGCGTAGGCCACCATCCCGATGATCGCGGTGCGCGCGCCGATGCCCAGCCAGATGACGAGCAGCGCCAGCAGGCCGATCGCGGGTGTCGCCTGGCCGATGTTGGCCAGTGCGGTGACGAACGGGGTGGCGGTGCGCAGCTTGCGGCGGGTCAGCGCGGTGCCGAGCGGGATGGCGATGATCAGCACCCAGAAGGTGGAGATCGCGGTGAGCTTGACGCTCTGCCAGAAGCGCAGCTGGACGGTGTCGCCGGCCAGCGCGTTGTGCGCGATCGAGTCGAGCTCGGCGTTGCTGATCCACAGGTAGGTGGCGCCCAGCGCGGCGGCGAGCAGGAGCGGTGTGACGACCAGCGTGGACCAGCGCAGCCGGCGCGCCGGCGGCTCGGGCGGGGGTGTGCCCGTCCCGACGGCCCCGGTCACCCCGTCGTCCTCGGCCGCCTCCGGGTCGTCATGGAAGGCCAGGCCCCGGACCTCGTGCTCGCCCGACGGGCGCTCCGGGCGGCGCGCGCTCACGCGTCCGCCCCCGTCGGCCCCTCCGGGGCACGGGAGGCTCCCGCGCCCTCCTGCTCCTGGCGGGTCTGCCGGCCGCGCAGCTCCTCCAGCTCGTGCTGGTGCTCGATGGCGGTGAGCCGGTCGGCCTCCAACATCTCGTGGACGGAGTTCATCAGCGTCTCCATGTCCACGACGCCGATGAATTCGCCGCGCCGCCCGGTCACCGCGACCCGGCCGCCGCTGTCGGTGAGCACCGCCTCCAGCGCGTCGCGCAGCGTCGCGTCCCGCGTCACCGTGTCGTGCACGAGGGTGCCGGCCCGCGCCAGCGAGCCCTTGGCGCGCATCAGGTCGCCGCGCCGCAGCCACTTGTACGGGCGGCCGCGCTGGTCCAGCAGCAGCAGCTCGTTGGTGGTGGCCTCGCGCAGCCGGTCGAAGACGGCCTGCAGCGGGTCGTCGACGGTCACGGTGGGGAACTCGGCGATCTCCACGTCCCGCACCCGGGTGAGGTTCAGCCGCTTGAGGGCAGCGCCCGCGCCGACGAAGCCGGAGACGAAGTCGTCCGTCGGGTTGGTGAGGATCGCCTCGGGTGTGTCGAACTGGGCGATGTGCGAGTGCTCGCGCAGCACCGCGATGCGGTCGCCGAGCTTGATGGCCTCGTCGAAGTCGTGCGTGACGAAGACGATCGTCTTGTGCAGCTCGTGCTGCAGCCGGATCAGCTCGTCCTGCAGGTGGTCGCGGGTGATCGGGTCGACGGCGCCGAACGGCTCGTCCATCAGCAGCACCGGCGGATCGGCCGCCAGGGCACGCGCGACGCCGACCCGCTGCTGCTGGCCGCCGGACAGCTGACGCGGGTAGCGGCCGTGGAACTCGCGCGGGTCCAGGCCCACCAGGTCGAGCATCTCCTCGACGCGGTCCTTCACCCGGGACTTCGACCAGCCCACCATCCTGGGGACCAGCGCCACGTTCTCGGCGACCGTCATGTGCGGGAAGAGCCCGGAGGACTGGATCGCGTAGCCGATCTTGCGGCGCAGCTTGACCGGATCCATGTCGGTGACGTCCTCGTCGCCGATCCTGATCCGTCCCGAGGTCGGCTCGATCAGCCGGTTGATCATCTTCAGGGTGGTCGACTTGCCGCAGCCGGACGGGCCGACGAACACGACGGTCTCGCCCGCCCTGATCTCCATGCTGACGCTGTCCACCGCCGGCGCGGCGGTGCCGGGGTAGCGCTTGGTGAGGTTCTCCAGCTGGATGGCGGCCCCGGCCACGGACGCGGGAGCCGTCGGCGACCGGTCGGACGGTTCAGGCACGGATCCCCCTCGGGATGGTCAGACGGCCCAGGACGATGTACGCGGCGTCGAAGAGCAGCGCCAGGATGACGATGCCGAGCGTGCCGGCGAGCACCTGGTTGAGGGCATTGGCGCTGCCCAGCGACGCGATGCCGCGGAAGATCTCGTTGCCGAGCCCGGGACCCGAGGCGTACGCGGCGATGGCCGCGATGCCCATGAGCATCTGCGTGGAGACGCGGATGCCGGTCAGGATCGGCGGCCAGGCGAGCGGCAGCTCCACCCTGGCCAGCCGGGTGAAGCGCGACATCCCGATGCCCCTGGCCGCGTCCACCAGCGTCGGGTCGACTCCGCGCAGCCCGACGATGGCGTTGCGCACGATCGGCAGCAGCCCGTACAGCGTCAGCGCGGTGACGGTCGGCGGGACGCCGAGGCCCACCACCGGGATCAGCAGGCCGATCAGCGCCAGCGACGGGATGGTGAGGATGGTCGAGGTCGCGGTGACGGCCAGGTTGCCGGCCCATTCGCTGCGGTAGGTCAGGACGCCGAGCGCGACACCGATGACGGTGGCCAGCACCATGCACTGGAAGACGGCGCTGGCGTGCTGGAAGGCGTCGGCGAGCAACTGCTGGTGGCGGTTGCCGAGATAGCTCCAGAAACTCACCGGCCGGCTCCCTCCCGCTCGTGCCGCGGGTGCCGTCCGTCATGTCACGGGCGGTCCTCCGCTGCCTGTTCGACCAGCGGGATGATCCGGAGTGGCACCGGATTCTCCATGACGATCGCCGTGGAGGCCCGCACAATGCCATCAAAGCCCACAACCCGGTCGATCACCCGTTGGAGATCGGCGTTCGAACGGGCCACCAGGCGGCAGAACATGTCGCCCTGGCCGGTCGTGGTGTGCAGCTCCAGCACCTCGGGCACGCCCGCCAAGTGGGCACGGACGTCCACGCCTTGCCCCTGCTTGATCTCCAGCGTCGCGAAAGCCGTCACGGGATAGCCGAGGGCGGCCGGGTCCACCTGCGGGCCGAACCCGCGGATCACCCCATTGGCCCGCAGCCGGTCCAGCCGGGCCTGCGCCGTCCCGCGCGCCACACCCAGCCGCCTGGACGCCTCCAGCATCCCGATCCTCGGCTCATCGGCGAGCAGCTTGATCAACTGCCCGTCCAGCATGTCGATCCCCATGACTCCCACCCTCCGGTGGTCAGACTGCACAGATTGACCCGTGATTCCCGCCATTGACTGTGCTCATTGTCCAGTGAATCCGCCAACTGTTGCGCACTCTGGTCCCCGGGGCGACGCTTTCGACATGACTGAGACGACTGAGACGCAGCAGAGCCCCGAAGCCCGGCAGAAGGACCTGTTCCCGGTGAAGGGGATGGACGCCGTGGTCTTCGCCGTGGGCAACGCCAAGCAGGCCGCGCACTACTACTCGACCGCCTTCGGGATGAAGCGCACCGCCTACTCCGGCCCGGAGAACGGCAGCCGCGAGACCGCGTCGTACGTGCTGGAGTCCGGCGGCGCCCGCTTCGTCTTCACCTCGGTCGTCAAGACCGCCACCGAGCGCGGCAAGTTCCTCGAGGCGCACGTCGCCGAGCACGGCGACGGCGTCATCGACCTCGCCATCGAGGTCCCGGACGCCCGCGCCGCCTACGCCTACGCCGTCGAGCACGGCGCCACCGGCCTGGAGGAGCCGCACGAGCTGACCGACGAGCACGGCACCGTCGTCCTCGCCGCGATCGCCACCTACGGCAATACCCGCCACACCCTCGTCGACCGGTCCCGCTACACCGGCCCGTACCTGCCGGGCTACGCCGCCGCCGACCCGATCGTCGAGCCGGGCGCCCGCCGCTTCCAGGCCATCGACCACTGCGTCGGCAACGTCGAGCTCGGCAAGATGAACGAGTGGGTCGCGTTCTACAACAACGTCATGGGCTTCACCAACATGAAGGAGTTCGTCGGCGACGACATCGCCACCGAGTACTCCGCGCTCATGTCCAAGGTCGTCGCCGACGGCACCCGCAAGGTGAAGTTCCCGCTCAACGAGCCGGCCATCGCCAAGAAGAAGTCCCAGATCGACGAGTACCTGGAGTTCTACGGCGGCCCCGGCGTCCAGCACATCGCGCTCGCCACCAACGACATCGTCGCCACCGTGCGGGCCATGAGCGCCGCCGGCGTCGAGTTCCTCAACACCCCGGACTCGTACTACGACACTCTCGGCGAGTGGGCCGGTGAGACCCGCGTCCCCGTGGAGACCCTGCGCGAGCTGAAGATCCTTGTCGACCGCGACGAGGACGGCTACCTGCTGCAGATCTTCACCAAGCCGGTCCAGGACCGGCCGACGGTCTTCTTCGAGATGATCGAGCGGCACGGATCGCTCGGCTTCGGCAAGGGCAACTTCAAGGCCCTGTTCGAGGCGATCGAGCGCGAGCAGGAGCTGCGCGGCAACCTCTGAGCGATCGGGGACGGCGACAGGAGGCCGTACGGGCCGTGCCGGGGCGGCAGAGCTTCCCCGGTCACGGCCCGGATGCCAGTCTGGAACCATGCGCGAACTGATCGAACGACTGCACGAGGGTCTGCCGACGGCGGCGGTCCTCACGGACCCGGACGTCACCGCCTCCTACGCCCACGACATGGCGAGCTTCTCCGAGGCGGGCGCCCCCGCGGTGGTGGTGCTGCCCCGCACCGTCGAGCAGGTGCAGCACGTGATGCGCACCGCGACCGCGCTGCGGGTGCCGGTCGTCCCGCAGGGCGCCCGCACCGGTCTGTCGGGTGCGGCGAACGCGTCGGACGGCTGCATCGTGCTGTCGTTGGTCAGGATGGACCGGATCCTGGAGATCGACCCGGTCGACCGGATCGCCGTCGTCGAACCCGGTGTCGTCAACGCCGTGCTGTCGCGCGCGGTCGCCGAGCAGGGCCTGTACTACCCGCCCGACCCGTCGAGCTGGGAGCAGTGCACCATCGGCGGCAACATCGGCACCGGAGCCGGCGGGCTGTGCTGCGTGAAGTACGGCGTCACCGCCGAGTACGTCCTCGGTCTGGAGGTCGTGCTGGCCGACGGGCGGCTGCTGAACACCGGCCGCCGTACCGCCAAGGGCGTCGCGGGCTACGACCTGACCCGGCTCTTCGTGGGCGCCGAGGGCACGCTCGGCATCGTCGTCAAGGCGGTGCTCGCGCTGCGGCCCGCCCCGCCGCGGCAGCTGGTCCTCGCGGCGGAGTTCCCGTCCACGGCGGCCGCGTGCGCCGCCGTCTGCGAGATCATGGCCCGCGGCCACGCGCCCTCGCTGCTGGAACTGATGGACACCACCACCATCCGGGCGGTCAACGACCTGGCGCAGATGGGGCTGCCGGAGACCACCGAGGCGCTGCTGCTGGCCGCCTTCGACACGCCCGATCCCGCCGCGGACCTCGCGGCGGTCGGTGAGCTGTGCACGGCCGCGGGCGCCACGCAGGTCGTCCCGGCGGACGACGCCGCCGAGTCCGAGATGCTGCTGCAGGCCCGCCGGCTGGCGCTCGTCGCCCTGGAGCGCGTCGGCACGGCGACGATGATCGACGACGTGTGCGTGCCGCGCGCGCAACTCGCCCCGATGATCGAGGGTGTCGCCGCCATCGCGCGGAAGTACGAGCTCACCATCGGCATGTGCGCGCACGCGGGTGACGGGAACACCCACCCCATCGTCTGCTTCGACGGAGCGGACGCGGACGAATCGGCACGCGCCCGGGAGTCCTTCGACGAGATCATGGCGCTCGGCCTGTCGCTCGGCGGGACGATCACCGGCGAGCACGGCGTCGGCCTGCTGAAGAAGGAGTGGCTGGCCCGCGAGCTCGGCCCGGTGGGAGTGGAGTTGCAGCGCGGCGTACGGCAGGTCTTCGACCCGCTCAACCTGCTCAACCCGGGCAAGCTCTTCTGACACCGCCGGCCGTTCCGACTCTTCCGACCCTTCCGACTCTTCCGACCCGGCGAGTTCGCCCGCGCCCTCACCCTTCCGGCGACTCGTCCGTCACCGTCCATGGATCGCGCAGCCACAACTCGTCCCGGGTCGTCGGGGCCAGCAGTTCGTTCAGCCCGTCGTCCATACCGAGCTGCTCGTGCTCCGTCCCCGGCGGCACGGCGCGCAGCGTGCGCTCCAACCAGGACGCCACCGGCGAGGAGGACGCCTCCAGCAGCGCGTTGCCGTCGGGGGAGCTGAGCGCCAGACAGATCACGCTGCGCCCGTTGACCTTCGTCGGCCAGATCCGCACGTCCCCGTGCCCGCACGGCCGGAACACCCCCTCCACCAGCAGTTCGCGGGCGAACGTCCAGTGCACCGGGGCGTCGGAGCCCACATGGAAGGTGATGTGCACGGCAAAGGGGTCATCTGTGCGATAGGCCAGCCTGGCGGGCACCGGAATGCTGCGCTCCGGCGACAGCACCAGGTTCAGTTCCAGTTCGCGTTCCACCACGGTCTGCATCGAGTCGTCGTCCTTTCCTTGGCGGGCGGCCCCTTGCGGTGATGCGCGGCGGGTGCTGCGCGGGGCCCGCACCAGGAGAGAGCGCATACAACCCCAACCATTACGCGACTTCAGGCAATCGCGGTGAAAACAACGGAAGGTCACGCGCGGGTCCCCTCCACCCGGTAAGGGTGTGTGGTGGGCGGTACCGCGACCCCGATGGGCCCGCCCGTCTGGTAGATGTGGTCACTGCACTCCCCTGGCCGAATAGATACGGACCTCACGAACCATGGACTCACCCGCCACTGGCTCCTCCGGTTCCTCCGGTTCCCCCGTTCCGGGGTACTACCCGGATCCGTCGATCCCGAGCTACATCCGGTACTGGAACGGTGCCTCCTGGGTGCCGGGCACCAGCCGCCCCGCACCGCGACCCGGCGAGGAGCTCGTTCCGCCGCCCGGGCAGGACGGCGGCGGCCGCGGAACGCCCGGCCCGGCGGCCCCCGAGCCGGCCTCCGGCGGGGGCAGGGGCGTGCCCGCCGTGGAGGAGTCCGGCGTCATGTTCTTCGACGAGGACCCCGTGCGGGCCGCGGAACCGGCGTCCGACGGGCGCGGCGCGGCCGCCGCCCCGATCTGGTCGGCCGCACCGGCCGTCGAACCGCCCCGCACCACCTGGGGTGCGGAGCCGGAGCCGGAGCGGGCGGCCCCGGCCGCGAACCCGCCCGCCGCGAACCCGCCCGCCGCGAACCCGCCCGCAGCGAACCTGCCCGCAGCGCGCGGCACGTCGGCTCCCGTCGGCGGCGGCCCGGCCGCGAACACCCCGGCCGCGAGCGCTCCGGCCGCCGGCACTCCCGCCGCCGGGACCCCGTGGGGCACCCAGCCGCGCCGGCCGGAGCCGCAGCCGCGCATGCCTCAGCAGCAGTCGCAGCCGCAGACTCCGCGGCGGCACGTTCCGCCGCAGTCGCAGCCCGCCACCGACGAGGGCACGGACGGCGGGCGGCGCGCCGGCTCCGCGCCCCTCGCGCAGGCGGCCCCCGCACCCTGGGCACAGCAGGTGCACGATCTCGCCCGGCAGGGCCCCGGCGGTACCGGGCCCGGTACCGGGCCCGGAACCGGAACCCCCGGCGGCGTCGTCGCCCTGCCGGCGCAGCAGGGCGAACCGGCCGGTGTGGTGCCGTGGCGGCCGCCGGTGAACGACCCGTTCGCGTCGATGGTGCAGGAGCAGGGCCGCCCGGCCGGGCTCGGCCGGCGCCTCGCCGCGCGGCTGCTCGACTCGCTCGTCGTCGCGGCGGTCGTCGGCGTTGCGGCGGTACCGCTCGGCACGGCCGCGTACCACCACCTCCAGGACAAGGTGGACGAGGCGCGGCTGACCGGCGAGACCGTCACGGTCTGGCTGATCGACGGAACCACCGGCGTCCAGCTGGCCATCGTGCTCGGTGTCGCGCTGGTCGCCGGGCTGCTGTACGAGGTGCTGCCCACCGCCAAGTGGGGGCGGACGCTGGGCAAGAAGTTGTTCGGGCTGCGGGTGGTCGACATCGAGTCGCAGCTCGCCCCCGGGTTCGGCCCCTCCCTGCGCCGCTGGCTGACCCACACGGTGCTCGACGCGCTCGTCGTCGGCGTCGTGGGCCTGGTGTGGTGCATGATCGACCGCCCGTGGCGGCAGTGCTGGCACGACAAGGCGGCCCGCACCTTCGTCGCCCGGCAGTAGCGGACGGCGGCAGCCGGGCCCGGTACCGAGCGGCGGTAGCGCCCGGCGGGAGCGGGCCGGCGGTGCCGATCCGCTCGGCGTACCCCGAACGGATCTTGTCGGAAGGCGCGTCCGCTTCCCGCGGGTTTCACTCGGGTCATGAGCCAGCCGACGCCAGGAACCGGTGACGATCCCTTCGCCAAACCCCCGCAGGACAGCGATGGCCCCGGCACGCCCGGCGGCTCGCCCTACGACCGGCAGCCGCCGCCGTCGTACCCGCCGCCCCCGCAGGGAGGCGGCGGCAGCGACCCGTACGGCGGTGCCAACGACCCCTACGGCGGCAATCCGTACGGCGGCCCGCCCGGTGGCAACCCGCCCGGCGGCGGCCCCTACGGCGGTGGCCCCTACGGAGGTGGCGCGCCCGATCCGCTGGCCGGTATGCCGCCGCTGGGCAGCGTCGGCAAGCGGCTGCTCGCGCGGATCATCGACTTCATCCTCATCTCGATCCCGGTCGGCCTGCTCGACTGGGCGTTCGGCACCTACCGGACCGACGCGGACGACATCAACTACGGCAGCTCCGTGCTGGGATCGCTGGTGGCCGCGGTCCTGTACATCGGCTACGAGTGGTGGATGACCAAGTCGACGGGTCAGACGCTGGGCAAGAAGTGGCTGGGCCTGCGCGTCGCCATGCTCGACAACGGCGGTGTCCCCACTTCGCAGGCCGCGCTGATCCGGGCCTGTGTGTTCTGGCTGCCGACACTGTTCTGCTGCCCGTGCCTGTGGATCGTGCTCATCGGGATCCTGCTGCTGCTCGACAAGCCGTACCGGCAGGGTCTGCACGACAAGGCGGCGAAAACCGTGGTCGTCTCGGCGTGACGGCCGGTCCGAACAGCCCCCGTCCGCCGCGCGGTCCGGGCCCGCGCACACGACGGCGGCCCCGGAGCGATCGCTCCGGGGCCGCCGCCCGCGGTTCATCGGCGCAGCGAGTGCTCGCTGACGCGGGACCGGCCGGACTGGCCGGAGCTGTGCACCCGTGGGCGGGGGACCGGCACGTGGGCGGCGCGGACCGCCGTACGGCTGCGGGCCTTGGCGCGGGCGGTCAACGGGATCGTGGTCGTCACCGCGACCAGGACCCCGAGCAGCAGCCCGGCCGCCGCGATGATGACGACACTGATGCCGGAACGTGCCTCGGACAGCAGGAGCATCGCGAGAGTGGACAGGACAACGGTTGCGGAACCGTATGCGAGTTGCGCGGGGGTAGGACGCGGCATGGCGGGATCCGTCCTCGAATACGTCGGTTAAGTCGCAGCGTCGGAAGGGGCGGTGGAAAGCTTCACGCGGGGGCGCCGGCAACTGACTCTACGGATCGGCATGCCCGATGGGAACGGTTGGTAAGCGTGACCTAACCCACGGTGGGGGAGCACAGGGGGGCGCATGGAATCTCACCCCGGCCCATCCGTCTCAACAGGCAGACGGTTTACCCGCGTTGTTGTCCGTTATCCGGACCTCGAAAGCCGGTGAACGTACTGCTCTGCCATGAGCAAGTCAAGACCTGTCTTTTCTCTCGGCTCTTAGATGCAATGGCATCTCCCAAGGGGAGGTCAAGACAACTTGAAGAATCTTCGAGGCACCATCAGACCCGCCACCCTCGCGGTGGCGCTCGTCGCATTGGGTGCGATGGCGATGCCCGCGACGTTGGCCGCGGCCGCACCCGCGGCCGGCAACGACGCGCAGGCGAGCCACGATCCGATGCAGGCGCCCACCGGCAAGGTAGCGGCCGGCACCAAAGCCAAGGTCGACGATGACCGGCTGGGCCCGCTCGCGCGCGAGCAGGCGGTGCGCCGGCAGGACGCCCTGCAGAAGGTGATCGCCGGCGACCTCACGGTCAAGGACAGCGGCCGCTCCAAGGTCGCCAAGCTCAGCAACGGCAAGTACGTCGAGCTGAGCCGCGAGAAGACCGACAAGATCTTCGTGATCCTCGCCGAGTTCGGCGACAAGGTCGACCCGCAGTACGGCGGGACCGTCGGCCCGCTGCACAACCAGATAGCCGAGCCCGACCGCACCACGGACAACAGCACCGCCTGGAAGAAGGACTACAACGCGCAGTCCTTCCAGGACCTCTACTTCTCGCACGACGCCAAGAAGGAGTCGGTGGCGAAGTACTACGAGAAGCAGTCCTCGGGCCGCTACTCGGTCGACGGCGAGGTCTCCGACTGGGTCAAGGTCGACTACAACGAGGCCCGCTACGGCAACAACAAGTGCGGCGCCACCAACTGCGCCACCGTCGAGGACCTGGTCCGCGACGGTACCGCGCAGTGGGCCGCGGACCAGAAGGCCAAGGGCCGCACGGCCGCGCAGATCAAGACGGACCTGGCGCAGTACGACCAGTGGGACCGTTACGACTTCGACCACGACGGCAACTTCAACGAGCCCGACGGTTACATCGACCACTTCCAGATCGTGCACGCGGGCGAGGACGAGTCCGCGGGCGGCGGCGTCCAGGGCACCGACGCGCTGTGGGCCCACCGCGGTTACGCCTTCCAGGGTGACGAGGGCTTCACCGGCCCGGCCGGCAACCAGCTCGGCGGCACCCCGATCGGCGACACCGGCATCTGGGTCGGCGACTACACGATGCAGCCGGAGAACGGCGGCCTGGGCGTCTACGCCCACGAGTACGGCCACGACCTCGGCCTCCCCGACCTGTACGACACCACGTACATCGGCGAGAACGGCACCGCCTTCTGGTCGCTGATGTCGTCCGGCTCCTGGCTCTCCAACGGCACCACCGACATCGGCTCGCTGCCCGGTGACATGGACGCCTGGGACAAGATGCAGCTCGGCTGGCTGAAGTACGACACCGCCAAGGCCGCCAAGCTCTCGACCCACAAGCTCGGCGTGGCGGAGTACAACACCAAGGACCCGCAGGGCCTGGTCGTGACACTGCCGTCGAAGAGCGTCACCACCGCGATCACCACGCCCGCCGCGGGCACCAAGCAGTGGTGGAGCGGGTCGGGCAATGACCTGCGCAACACCCTGACGCGCCACGTCGACCTCACCGGCAAGACGTCCGCCGCCCTGTCGTTCAAGGGCTGGTACGACACCGAGGACGGCTACGACTACCTCTACACCGAGGTGTCCACCAACGGTGGCGTCAACTGGGCCCCGATCGACGGCACGATCGACGGGCAGCCCATCACCCGCAACGGCAGCGGCCGTCCGGCCATGACCGGCACCACGGGTGGCTACAAGGACATGAACTACCCGCTCGACGCCTTCGCCGGCCGGCAGATCGAGCTGCGCTTCCGCTACCGCACCGACGGTGGTGTCGCGCAGAAGGGCTTCGCGGCCGACGAGCTGAAGATCACCGCCGACGGCGCCGCCGTCTTCACCGACGGTGCCGAGGGTGACGACAACGGCTGGACCGCGAACGGCTTCAGCCGCTCCGAGGCGTCCTTCACCAAGTCGTACCCGCAGTACTACATCGCGGAGAACCGCCAGTACGTCAGCTACGACAAGGTCCTGAAGACCGGTCCCTACAACTTCGGGTTCGGCGCCGCCGCCCCGAAGAAGGTCGAGCACTACGCGTACCAGAACGGCCTGCTGATCTGGCTCTGGGACACCTCGCAGCTGGACAACAACGTCGGCGAGCACCCCGGCCACGGCCAGATCCTGCCGATCGACGCCCACGCCAAGCCCGACGCCTGGTCGGACGGCGCGCTGTTCCGCAACAAGATCCAGTCCGCGGACTCCACCTTCGGCTGGTACCCGACCGACGCCCTCACCGCGCACAAGAACGGCGTCGCGACGACGATCAAGTCCAAGCCCGGCGTCCCGGTCTTCGACGACCGTCACGGAACCTACTGGTACGACACCAACCCGTACGGGAGTGTCCAGGTGCCGAACACGAATACCCGCATTTCGATCCTGTTCGACTCCCCGAACGGACAGAACACAATCGTTGCGGTCAGCCCCGCAGGTCGCTGACCTGCGTTGACCTGGTGTTCGGCCCACGCCCTCTGGTGGGCGGGGGCCGATCACCGGATCATGTGGGCATGGCAGTCGGTGGATTCACCAAGCTCCCCAACGGCAATGTCGTCGTCGCTCTCAAGCTGCCCCACCCGGGCGGCGCGGAGGACAGCGTCCGCGTCATCGTGCACGCCCAGAACCGCCAGCGGGCGCTCACCCGGCTCCGGAACCTCGGCTTCCGGGCGGCCCGGCTCAGCGGCAACACCGAACCCCCGACGCCCGACGAGATCACCGCCGTCCTGCACCACCCGGACGGCCTCGTCTGGCGGCACTCCGCGTCCGGCTCGGAAGAGCTCTGGCAGCCCTTCCGCGCCACGCACCGGCGGGCGGGGTGACACCCGGTCTCGGAGCGGTGCCCGCCCGCCCATGGACCGCACACGCCGTTCAGGCCCCGACGGCCGGCTTGCCCGTCAGCCGGACACCCGCGGCCAGCAGCTCCGCCAGCGCGCGCTCGGTGGACGCCGGGGCGACCCCCGCCGTCAGGTCGAGCAGCACGTGGGTGGTGAAGCCCTGGCGGGCCGCGTCCAGCGCCGTGGCGCGCACGCAGTGGTCGGTGGCGATGCCGACCACGTCGACCTCGGTGACCGCCCGTGCCCGCAGCCACTCGGCGAGCCCCGTCCCGTTCTCGTCCACGCCCTCGAAGCCGCTGTAGGCGGCCGAGTACGCCCCCTTGTCGAAGACCGCGTCCACCGCGCCGGAGGCGATGACCGGCGCGAAGTTCGGATGGAAACCGACGCCCTCGGTACCCGCCACGCAGTGCACGGGCCAGGACCGCACGAAGTCCGGCCGGTCGGAGAAGTGGTCCCCCGGGTCGACATGGTGGTCACGGGTGGCCACCACATGGCGGTAGCAGGCGGTGGCCTGCCCGACGAGATCGGTGACCGCGGCGGCCACGTCCGAGCCGCCGGCGACCGCGAGGCTGCCGCCCTCGCAGAAATCGTTCTGGACGTCCACGACGATCAGTGCGCGGTGCATTCGCGGTCCTCTTCGGTCGGCTGACCGCCGTGGGGGGACAGGCGGCACGCGTTGAGCGTAGGGACTCGGGCCCCGTTCCGCGACCGTCGCGGCACGGAGCCCTGACGGCCGCCCCCGACGGCCGTCACCTCACACCTGCTCGGTGGGGATCACCGGTTCACCACGGGAGAGCTGCGAGGCGGACAGCGGCAGGCCCGCGCGCGCCTCGATGTGCCGGGTGCGGGCCGCCTCCAGCGGTTCGCGGCCGGTGATCTCCCCGCCCCGGACCAGCGGAACCAGCAACTGCCGGTCGGCCAGCTCCGGCGGCACGGGCCCGGTGCCGACCACCTCGGCCTCCGCGACCCCGTCCTCGTCCAGCCGCCGCGCCGCCCACTTGCGGCCGCCGACGCTGCTCTTGGCACCCATCGACTTCTTGGCGACGGCCACCATCGGCGCATCCGGCTCGTTCGAGGAGGCCCGGGAAACCAGCTTGTAGACCATCGAGCAGGTCGGGTGGCCGCTGCCCGTCACCAGCGAGGTGCCGACCCCGTACGCGTCGACCGGCGCCGCCGCCAGCGAGGCGATGGCGTACTCGTCGAGGTCGGAGGTGACCACGATCCGGGTGTTCTCGGCGCCGAGGTCGTCCAGCTGCTGGCGCACCCGGTGGGCGAGCAGCAGCAGGTCGCCGGAGTCGATGCGGACCGCGCCCAGTTCGGGTCCGGCCACCTCGACGGCGGTCCTGACCGCCGACATCAGGTCGTAGGTGTCCACCAGCAGCGTCGTGCCCCGGCCCAGCGACTCGACCTGCGCGGTGAAGGCGTCCCGCTCGGTGTCGTGCAGCAGGGTGAAGGCGTGCGCGGCCGTGCCGATCGTCGGCAGCCCGTAGCGGAAGCCGGCCGCCAGGTTCGAGGAGGACAGGAAGCCGCCGACGTACGCGGCGCGCGAGGCGGCGACCGCCGCCAGCTCGTGCGCCCGCCGGGCGCCCATCTCCATCAGCGGGCGGCCGCCGGCCGCCACCGCCATCCGGGACGCGGCCGCGGCGATCGCGGAGTCGTGGTTGAGGATCGAAAGGATCACCGTCTCCAGGATCACCGCCTCGGCGAACGAGCCCTCCACCCGCAGGATCGGCGAGCCGGGGAAGTACACCTCGCCCTCGGGATAACCCCAGATGTCACCGGTGAAGCGGTACCCGGCCAGCCACTCCAGGGTCGGCTCGTCCACCACGTCCTCGCGGGCGAGGAAGTCCAGCACGTCGGCGTCGAAGCGGAAGTTCTCCACCGCGTCCAGCACCCGGCCGGTGCCGCAGACGACGCCGTACCGGCGCCCCTCCGGCAGCCGGCGGGTGAAGACCTCGAAGACCGAGTGCCGGTGCGCCGCCCCGCTGCGCAGCGCGGCCTGCAACATCGTCAACTCGTACCGGTCGGTGAACAGCGCGGTGGAAGGTACGGCCACCGGCAGCGGCAGATCTGCAGTGCTCATGGAACGGGATGCTACCCCGACTATGCGTCAGAGTGACGATTTCTCTTCCGGGTCGCGTCCATTTGTGCGAAGCGCCGCAATGGCGGCAGCATTGGAGGGTGATGAGTGCCCAACCTCCCCTGGCCTCCGGCATGGGGGACCCCACCTCCACCACCCTTCCAAGGACGCACTTCGTGCGCTGTTCCGTTGCCCCTGTTGAGATCGAACGGCCCGAGACGACCGAGGCCCCCTTCGAGGTACCCGAACCGGACGTCCCCTGGGTGACCCTCGTGCACAACGACCCCGTCAACCTCATGAGCTACGTGACGTACGTCTTCCAGGCCTACTTCGGGTACTCCAAGGACAAGGCCGTCAAACTCATGAAGGACGTTCACCACAAGGGGCGGGCCGCGGTCTCCAGCGGCACCCGCGAAGAGATGGAGCGCGACGTGCAGGCGATGCACGGCTACGGCCTGTGGGCGACCCTGCAGCAGGACCGCTGATGGCCGGCTACTTCGAATCCGCCCCGGGCGGCGGCGCCGTCATCACCCTCGACACCGTCGAGAAGTCCATCCTGCGCAGCCTCGCCGTGCAGCTCCTCGAGATGATCGGCCCGGGGCAGGAGCCGATCTCCGACGACCCGCTGGCCGCGCTGTTCCCCGCCGACGGGCCGAGCAAGCCCCCGTCCGACCCGGCGCTGGCCAGGCTCTTCCCGGACGCCTACGAGGACACCGCCCAGTCCTCGGAGTTCCGCCGCTTCACCGAGAACGACCTGCGCTCCCGCAAGCGCGAGGACGCGCTGGCCCTCGTCCACTCCCTCGACGCGGCCACCCCGGAACTGCTGCTCACCCCCGAGGACACCCGCCGCTGGCTGGGCGCCCTCAACGACCTGCGGCTGACCATCGGCACCCGGCTGGAGGTCAGCGACGAGGACACCGAGCTCTACCGGCTGCCGGACGACGATCCGCTCAAGCCGATGGTGATGGCGTACCTGTGGCTCGGCGGACTGCAGGAGACGTTGATCGAGACGCTCTGACCGTCCTGTGGGCACCGCACATTCGCTCAGCGGACGCTCAAATCCGGATAACGATCATGTCACCGTGATCGTCCGATATGCCGCCTTGATTCACCTTCGGGGTGTTTTTCCTGTGCCCCGCGTCACATTCGCCTCTTCGGACGACGTCTCAGCCCGTGGTACTAATTCCGACCACTGGCCGGGACGCCATCCCTGTTCCGCCAGGCGCTGAGCCGGCCGATCGCCGGCTCGCAACTCCACTGTCCGGGGGGATATGGAGAAAGGCGCACCACCACCATGCCGACGGAACACACCGGCCACGCGGCCGCCGCGGACGCCGCAGTTGACGCGGCCGCCGCCGACGTCACAGAAGAGGGCTACCAGCGAGGGCTCGGCAGCCGGCAGATCCAGATGATCGCCATCGGCGGTGCCATCGGCACCGGCCTCTTCCTGGGTGCCGGCAAGGCCATCCATCAGGCGGGACCGAGTCTGATCATGATGTACGCCATCGCCGGCGTCATCATCTTCTTCATCATGCGGGCGCTGGGCGAACTGCTCACGTACCGCCCCGTCTCCGGCTCCTTCGCCGACTACGCCCGCGAGTTCCTGGGCCCGTTCTGGGGGTTCGTCACCGGCTGGACGTACTGGCTGATGTGGGTGGTGACCGGCATGGCCGAGGTCACCGCCGCGTCGGTGTACATCACCTACTGGTGGAAGGACATCCCGCAGTGGATCTCCGCCCTGGTCTTCCTGCTGGTGCTCTTCGGCGTCAACCTCATCTCGGTGAAGGTCTTCGGCGAGGTCGAGTTCTGGTTCTCGATGATCAAGGTCACCGCGATCATCGGCATGATCCTCATCGGCATCGGCGTCCTGACCATCGGGTTCTCGGCCGCCGGCGACACCGCCTCGCTCAGCCACCTGTGGGGTGACGGCGGGGTCTTCCCCAACGGCGTCGGCAAGTCCCTCATGACGCTGCAGATCGTGATGTTCGCCTACCTCGCCGTCGAACTCGTCGGCGTCACCGCGGGCGAGGCCGAGAACCCCCGCGAGACGCTCCCCAAGGCCATCAACACGCTGCCCTGGCGGATCGGCGTGTTCTACGTCGGCGCGCTCATCGTGATCCTCGGCGTCGTCTCGTGGACCGAGTTCCAGCCGGGCGTCAGCCCGTTCGTGGCCGCCTTCGCCAAGATCGGCATCCCGTTCGGCGCGGCCATCGTCAACTTCGTGGTCCTCACCGCCGCCCTGTCGTCCTGCAACTCCGGCATGTACTCCACCGGCCGCATGCTGCGCGACCTGGCCGTCAACGGCCAGGGTCCCAGGGCCTTCGCCAAGCTCAACTCCCGCCAGACCCCGGCCACCGGCATCCTCGTCTCCGTCGCCCTGATGGGCATCGGCGTGTGGATCAACTACGTCGACCCGGACGGCGCCTTCACCTACATCACGGCCTTCGCCACCGTCGCCGGCGTCTGGACCTGGGCGATGATCCTCATCTCCCACCTGCGCTACCGCGCGGCGGTCAAGGCCGGCCGCGCCGCCGAGGCCTGGTTCAAGGCGCCGGGCGCCCCGTACACCAGCTGGATCGCCCTGATCTTCCTGGCCGGGGTGATGGTCATGATCGGCATCGACGAGGACGCGCGGATTTCGCTCTACAGCGCTCCGGTGTGGTTCGCGATCCTCGGCATCGGGTACGCCTGGCTCAAGCGGAAGAACCCGGAGGCGTTCGCCCCCAAGCCGCACGTCGCCCCGGAGCCCGCACTGGTCGACGTCGCGAGCTGAGCACCGCGCGCCGCAAGCCATCCCGCACCGCGAAGGCCCGCCCCCGCACCCCTGGGGCGGGCCTTCGTACGCGCTTCGCGCGCTGTTACTTTTCCCGCCCGTCGCCCACCCCCACCCTTATGGTGAGCGCTCCGCGCGCTGTTACTTTTCCTTCATGCTGACCATCACGCAGGAGATCCACGACGCGATCGTCGCCCACGCCCGCGCCGACCACCCCGACGAGGCGTGCGGCATCGTCGCGGGGCCCGAGGGCAGCGGCCGTCCCGAGCGCTTCATCCCCATGCTGAACGCGGCCCGCTCACCGACGTTCTACGAGTTCGACTCCACGGACCTGCTCAAGCTCTACCGCGACCTGGACGACCGTGACGAGGAGCCGGTGATCGTCTACCACTCGCACACCGCCACCGAGGCGTACCCGTCCCGCACCGACATCACCTACGCGAACGAGCCCGGCGCGCACTACGTCCTCGTCTCGACCGCGGAGGAGTTCCAGTTCCGCTCGTTCCGCATCGTGGACGGGGTCGTGACCGAAGAAGACGTGCGAGTAGTGGCCTCCGGAGCCTGACGTCCGCATCGTGGGACGGCTGTCTCGGACGTCCCCCGGGAATCGATACGATGAGCCCATGGTTCCCCTCGACGTGAAGAACAACCCGCCGGGCATGCTGCTCGTCGCGCGGCTGCACGTCGACCTCTGCCGCGTCGCCAGCGCCGCCTGTCCGCGCGCCTGAGCACTCACCGGAGCACCTCCCGGAGCCACCGCAGCTCCCGGCACGCCGCACGCCCGCCCGCACGTCCTCCCGTCCGACGCCGCACGTAACGGAGCCCACCCATGGCCATCGAGGTCCGCATCCCGACCATCCTCCGCACCTACACCGACGGCGCCAAGGCCGTCGACGGCGCGGGCAGCACGCTCGACGAGCTCTTCTCGGACCTCGAGAGCCGCCACAAGGGGATCCGCGAGCGCATCGTCGTCGACGGCGGACTGCGCCGCTTCGTCAACGTCTACCTCAACGACGAGGACGTCCGCTTCCTCGACGGCATCAGCACCAAGGTCGCCGACGGCGACAGCGTCACGATCCTCCCGGCCGTCGCCGGCGGCTCGACTCCCGCGATGACCGAAACGAACGCTGTCTGATGCGCTACGACAGCCCGCTGGCAGCGGTGGGCAACACCCCGCTCGTCCGCCTCCCGCGCCTGTCACCGTCCGACGCCGTCAGCGTCTGGGCCAAGCTGGAGGACCGCAACCCCACCGGCTCGGTCAAGGACCGCCCGGCGCTGCACATGATCGAGCAGGCCGAGGCGGACGGCCGGCTCACCCCCGGCTGCACCATCCTGGAGCCGACCTCGGGGAACACCGGCATCTCGCTGGCCATGGCCGCGCGCCTCAAGGGCTACCGCATCGTCTGCGTGATGCCCGAGAACACCTCGTCGGAGCGGCGTGAACTGCTCGCGATGTGGGGCGCGGAGATCATCTCCTCACCGGCGGCCGGCGGCTCCAACACCGCCGTCCGGATGGCCAAGGAGATCTCCGCCGAGCACCCCGACTGGGTGATGCTCTACCAGTACGGCAACCCCGCCAACGCGGGCGCCCACTACGCGACCACCGGCCCCGAGATCCTCGCCGACCTCCCCACCATCACCCACTTCGTCGCGGGCCTGGGCACCACCGGCACCCTGATGGGCGTCGGCCGCTACCTGCGCGAGAAGGTCCCCGGAGTCGGCATCGTCGCCGCGGAGCCCCGCTACGACGACATCGTCTACGGCCTGCGCAACCTCGACGAGGGCTTCGTGCCCGAGCTGTACGACGCGACGGTCCTCACCACCCGCTTCTCCGTCGGCTCCGAGGACGCCGTCCGCCGCACCCGCGAGCTGCTCCAGCAGGAGGGCATCTTCGCCGGCGTCTCCACCGGAGCCGCCCTGCACGCCGCACTCGGCGTCGCCGCCAAGGCCCACAAGGCGGGGGAGCGCGCCGACATCGTCTTCGTCGTCGCCGACGGAGGCTGGAAGTACCTCTCCACCGGCATCTACACCGCCCCCACCACCGAGGCCGCGGTCGAGCAACTGCACGGCCAGCTCTGGGCCTGACCGCCCCCGCGGGCCGGCGCGTGCCGGCCCGCACACCGCCGGGCCCGGCCGCGGTCGACGCACCCGGGCGGCCCGCCGCGGATCAGCGCACCATCCGCCGCACCTGCTGCCACAGCTCCGCGTCCAGGACGCCCGCCCGGCGGCGGAACGCCGCGGAACGCACCTCCCGCAGCTCGTCGGTCTCCAGATAACTCGTCCGACCCTGCGCGTCGCCCACGGCTCCCGGCGGCAGGGCGATCACCCCCGGCAGCTCCTCGTGGAACTTGCTGGTGATCTTCGCGACGCGCACCGTGCGCCCCCGCACCGACAGCACCAGGCACGGCCGGTCCTTCGCCCCCGACCCGTCCTCGAACGGCACGTTCGCCCACCAGATCTCGCCCGCCGCGGGCGTCCCCTTCCCGCCACGCCGCGACGCCGGACGATCCGCCGCGCGCGGCGGACGCGCCGGACCACCCGGCCGGCGCCGGTCCGCCCGACCGTCTCCACACCGCGAAAGCGGCCAGTACGACCACGGCCGCGGCCGCCACCAACCACCAGGTCATGTTCATATGGGCTCCCACGGTCGAAAAGTGTCGAAGAAGATCCTCATTCGGAACCGACCGTACCGGCCGCCCCTCGTACTGGTGATTCCGCCCACAACGAGGCACTGAGGAGGCGCGTCGGCCCGCCCCGCGCCTTACTCTCGTCAACACGTGGCGGACCGCACCCGCCCAACCCCCCACTCCAACCGGTATGGGGGCGATCTGTGGCGCGCCCACGGAGGTTTCACGGCATGAAGCTCACCGTCGTCGGCTGCTCGGGGTCGTTCCCGTCCGCGGAATCGGCCTGCTCGAGCTACCTCGTCGAGGCCGACGGCTTCCGGCTGCTGCTCGACATGGGCAACGGAGCCCTGGGCGAACTCCAGCGCCACTGCGGCCTCTACGACCTGGACGCGGTCCTGCTCAGCCATCTGCACGCCGATCACTGCATCGACATGTGCGGCTACTTCGTGGCCCGTTACTACCGCCACGACGGCGGCCCCGCCGACGCCATCCCCGTCTACGGACCGGAAGGCACCGAGCGCCGGCTGTCCACCGCCTACGGCGACATGCCCGACGAGAAGTGCATGAGCGAGGTCTTCGACTTCCGCACCCTGGAGCCCGGCAGCTTCACCCTCGGCCCCTTCACCGTCACCACCGACCGCGTCAGCCACCCCGTCGAGGCGTTCGGCTTCCGCATCGAACACGACGGCCGCGCCCTGACGTACTCCGGCGACACCGGCCCCTGCGACGCCCTGCTCGGGCTCGCCGACGGCGCCGACCTCTTCCTGTGCGAGGCCTCCTTCACCCACGGCAAGGAGGACATCCCCGAGCTGCACCTCAACGGCCGCCAGGCCGGCGAACACGCCGACCGCGCCGGCGCCGGACGCCTCGTCCTCACCCACATCCCGCCCTGGACCGACCCCGCCCGCAACCTCGCCGACGCCCGAGCGGTCTTCGACGGCCCGGTCGAACTCGCCACGTCGGGCGCGGTGTACGAGCTCTAGCCGGCACCCGGCACCCGACACCCGGCACCCGGCACCCGACACCCGACACCCGGCCGCCCAGGCCGGACTCAGCAGCCGGACGGGTCCCGTTCCAGGTCGAACGGGTGCGAAAGCCGGATCGCCCGGCCGAACGGGTCCGGGCCCTCCGCGTGCGTGCACCCGAGGCGGGACGGCGGCGAGTAGAGCGTGCCCGTCCGGTCCTGCCGGTCCACCCACAGGTACAGGGGCGCGCCGTACGCGGCGTAGCGGCGGGGCTTGACCGTGCGGTCGGTGTCCGCGTGGGACTCCGACGTCACCTCGACCACCAGCAGCGTCTGATCCGGCAGCAGCGCTCCGGTCTTGCACGAGGCGGACCGTCCCGAACGTCGGTCTCCTCAACAGCGTGAGGCCCCCGGAACCGTACGGCAAGTACGGTTCCGGGGGCCTCACGTCGTGCTCCGCCGATCAGCGGGGAGGGGTCACCGGGCTCACGCCTTGGTGAGGTCCTCGATCTCCTCCTCGGGCTCGCGGCCCGGGGTGGTGAGGTTGAACTTGATGATCGCGAAGCGGAAGACGACGTAGTAGATCACCGCGAAGCAGAGTCCGATCGGGATGATCAGCCACGGCTTGGTGGAGAGGTTCCAGTTCAGCGCGTAGTCGATGAAGCCGGCCGAGAACGTGAAGCCGGCGTGCACGCCCAGCGCCCAGGTGACGGCCATCGAGACGGCGGTCAGCACCGCGTGGATCGCGTAGAGCACCGGAGCGATGAACATGAACGAGAACTCGATCGGCTCCGTGATGCCGGTGACGAACGAGGTCAGCGCGAGCGAGATCATCATGCCCATGACGGCCTTGCGGCGCTCCGGGCGGGCGCAGTGCGCAATGGCGATGGCGGCGGCCGGCAGGCCGAACATCATGATCGGGAAGAAGCCCGACATGAACTGCCCGGCGGTGGGGTCACCGGCGAAGAACCGGGTCAGGTCGCCGTGCACGACCTCGCCCGCGGAGTTCTTGAAGTCGCCGAGCTGGAACCACGAGACCGAGTTCACGAACTGGTGCATGCCGACCGGGATCAGCGCGCGGTTGATGAGGCCGAACAGGCCGGCGCCGACGGCGCCCAGACCGGTCATCCACTCACCGAACTGGCTGATCTTGTGACCGACCGGCTCCCAGCAGAGGCCGAATATGACACCGACGAGCGTGCCCACGAAGGCCATGATGATCGGGACCAGGCGACGGCCGTTGAAGAACCCGAGCCAGTCGACCAGCTGCTTGCGGTGGTAGCGCTGCCACAGGACCGCGGCGAGCAGGCCCATGATGATGCCGCCGAGGACGCCGGGGTTGTTGTAGACCGCCGGGTCGTCCTTGCCCGCCTTGAGGACGGCCTCGGTGACCGGGAACGCCTTCAGGACGTTGCTGTAGACCAGGAAGCCGACCAGCGCGGCGAGCGCGGTCGAGCCGTCTGCCTTCTTGGCGAAGCCGATCGCCACACCGATGCAGAACAGCATCGGCAGGTTGTCGAACACCGCGCCGCCGGCGGTCGCGAAGACGGCCGCGACCTTGTGCCAGCCGAGGCCCTTGTCGCCGAAGACGTCGTCCTGGCCGAGGCGGAGCAGGATGCCGGCGGCCGGGAGAACGGCGATCGGCAGCTGGAGGCTGCGACCGACCTTCTGCAGGCCGGAAAAGAGACCGGAGCCCCGCTTCTTCGCGGGGGCCGCCGTAGCGGTGGCCGTACTCATCAGATTCCTCCTGGTGAGGCGGGCTCTTCAAGAGGGGACGGCCCGCCGCTATGGTCTATACCACTCAGTGGTGTAGACCAGTTTTAACACGTCGGGGCGGCATAAAGGAATCCCCTGTTCCGATTGTGATCCAGTGGTCTGGACCACAAACGGAACGGCCCCCGAGTCCAAGGACTCGGGGGCCGTTCGGCGCGGGGCTTTGTGCCCGGACACCCTCCGGGCGGCTAGTACCCTACTTGATGTTCTCCTGCTCCAGTTCGTCCCCCACCTCGTCCGGCTCGCGGCCAGGGGTGGTGAGGTTGAACTTGGTGATCACGAAGCGGAAGACGATGTAGTACACCACCGCGAAGCAGAGCCCGATCGGGATGATCATCCAGGGCTTGGTCGCCAGCCCCCAGTTGATGACGTAGTCGATCAGGCCCGCCGAGAAGCTGAAGCCGTCATGGACCCCGAGACCCCACGTGACCGCCATCGAGACGCCGGTCAGCACCGCGTGGAGCGCGAACAGCAGGGGGGCGATAAAGAGGAACGAGTACTCGATCGGCTCCGTGATCCCGGTGACCAGCGACGTCAGGCCGATCGACAGCATCATGCCGCTGACCTCCTTGCGGCGGTGCGGCTTGGCGCAGTGCGCCATCGCCAGCGCGGCGGCCGGCAGCGCGAACATCATGATCGGGAAGAAGCCCGAGGTGAACTGGCCCGCCGTCGGGTCACCCGCCAGGAACCGGTTGATGTCGCCGTGCACGACCGTGCCGTCCGGTTTCGTGAAGTCGCCGAACTGGAACCAGACGAACACGTTCAGGAACTGGTGCAGACCGATCGTCAGCAGCGCGCGGTTGGCGACGCCGAAGATGCCGGAACCGCCGGAGCCCAGGTCCACCAGCCACTTGCTGAAGCTGGTGAGCGCGTCACCGATCGGCGGCCAGACCCACAGGCAGAGCACCGCGAAGACGATCGCCACGAACGACATGATGATCGGCACCAGGCGGCGGCCGTTGAAGAAGCCGAGCCAGTCGACCAGCTTGGTGCGGTGGTAGCGCTGCCAGAAGAAGGCCGTCGCCAGGCCGATCACGATGCCGCCGAAGACCCCCGGGTTCTGGAAGGCGGCCGCGGTGACCGTCGTGCCGTCAAAACAGACGCCGGTGGAGAACTTCCCCTTGCCGCAGTCCTCCGGGAACTGGCGCAGCACGTTGAAGTAGACGAGGAAGCCCGCGACCGCCGCCAGCGCGGTCGAACCGTCCGCTTTCTTGGCCATACCGATCGCCACACCCACGGCGAACAGCATCGGCAGGCCCAGTGAGCCGTCCAGCAGCGCGCCGCCGGCTCCGGCGAAGACCTTGGCGACCCTGTCCCAGCCCAGCCCGTCCGCACCGAAGACGTCCGGCTGGCCCAGCCGGTTCAAGATGCCCGCCGCGGGCAGCACGGCGATCGGCAACTGCAGGCTGCGGCCCATCTTCTGCAGCCCCTGGAAGAAGCCGCTGGTCCACTTCTTCCTCGGTTGTTGCCCGACGGCGGCGTTCTCCGAACTCATCGGTGGCCTCCTGGTGGCTGCCGGGCCGGCGGCGTCGCGCCGCCTGCCGGGTCTCCTGTTTGGTCGCCGGGTCCAAAGTGGTGTAGACCATTTAGGACGCGGGTGGCACAACGCCCCCGAGGGCACGGCACCAGTGATCGTTATCTTTCGTCACAAACCGGAACCCTGCCCGCGAAGATGGGCCAAACGTGCGTTACCGTTTGAAACCGGACCGGGCCGCCGGGCCGAGACACTCAGGAGTGAGCAATGGCCACCAAGGCTGAGCAGATCGTCGCCGGACTCGGCGGACTCGACAACATCGAAGAGGTCGAGGGCTGCATCACCCGCCTCCGCACCGAGGTGAAGGACCCCGGCCTCGTCGACGAGGCCGCCCTCAAGAAGGCCGGCGCCCACGGCGTCGTCAAGATGGGCACCGCGATCCAGGTCGTCATCGGCACCGACGCCGACCCCATCGCCGCCGACATCGAAGACATGATGGACTGACCCTCCACACGTCACGGGGGCCCGTTCCGACACCGGAACGGGCCCCCGCCGTTTGTCGATAGGGTCCAACCATGTCTCGATTCGATGGCCGCACCCCCGAACAGCTCCGCCCCGTCACCATCCAACGCGGATGGAGCAAGCACGCCGAGGGCTCGGTCCTCGTCTCCTTCGGCGACACCAAAGTCCTCTGCACCGCCAGCGCCACCCAAGGCGTGCCCCGCTGGCGCAAGGGCAGCGGCGAAGGCTGGGTCACCGCCGAGTACTCCATGCTCCCGCGCGCCACCAACACCCGCGGCGACCGCGAATCCGTCCGCGGCAAGATCGGCGGCCGCACCCACGAGATCTCCCGCCTCATCGGACGCTCGCTGCGCGCCGTCATCGACTACAAAGCCCTCGGCGAGAACACCATCGTCCTCGACTGCGACGTCCTCCAGGCCGACGGCGGCACCCGCACCGCCGCCATCACCGGCGCCTACGTCGCCCTCGCCGACGCCGTCACCTACATGCAGCAGAAGAAGCTCATCCGCGCCAACGCCAAACCCCTCACCGGCACCGTCGCCGCCGTCAGCGTCGGCATCGTCGACGGCGTACCCCTCCTCGACCTCGCCTACGAGGAAGACGTCAAGGCCGAGACCGACATGAACGTCGTCTGCACCGGCGACGGCCGCTTCATCGAAGTCCAGGGCACCGCCGAAGGCGCCCCCTTCGACCGCACCGAACTCAACGCCCTCCTCGACCTCGCCGTCGGCGGCTGCGCGGACCTGACCGCCGCCCAACTCGCCGTACTGGGCTGAGCGAGGGCGTCCCAAAGCTGTCACTTTCGCGCAACCAGGCAACTGGGGCGGCGCGCGGCGCGTGTCTACCGGTACAGATCTCACACGGAGATCCCCCGGGGAGGAACCCACCCATGGCCACGCGCCGCCGCCTCACCATCGCCGCCCTCGCCGCGGCCGCCGCCCTGACGCTCCCGGCCGCCGCCGGCTGCAGCGCCATCGACAAGGCACACGACTGCGCCCACGTGGCCGCCGCAGTCGCGGGCGACGTCCAGAACCTGCAGAACGCCGTCAGCAACGCCGGCAACAGCCCGCAGGACGCCGTCAACGCCCTCGACCAGATCTCGAACGACCTCAAGGACGTCGGCAACAAGACCGACAACGCCGACGTCACCAAGGCCGTCAACGACCTCAACACCGCCGTCAAGAACGCCCGCACGGCCGCCAACAAGGGCACCACCCCCGACGTCTCGCCGGTCGCGGACGCGGCGGGCGAACTGACGAAGGTCTGCACCCCCGGCTGAGCGCGATAATCAACGCCATGCAGCGCCTTGTCCTCGCGACCCGAAACGCCCACAAAGTCACCGAACTCCGTGCCATCCTCGCCGACACAGGTCTCGCCGTGGACCTCGTCGGCGCGGACGCCTACCCCGAGATCCCCGACGTCAAGGAAACCGGCGTCACCTTCGCCGAGAACGCCCTCCTCAAAGCCCACGCCCTGGCCCAGGCCACCGGCCTCCCCGCCGTCGCCGACGACTCCGGCCTCTGCGTCGACGTCCTCGGCGGCGCCCCCGGCATCTTCTCCGCCCGCTGGGCCGGCACCCACGGCGACGACGCCGCCAACCTCGCCCTGCTCCTCGCCCAACTCTCCGACATCGCCGACCCCCACCGCGCCGCGCACTTCGCCTGCGCGGCCGCCCTCGCCCTCCCGGACGGCACCGAACGCGTCGTGGAAGGCCGCCTCCCCGGCACCCTCCGCCACACCCCGGCCGGCACCGGCGGCTTCGGCTACGACCCGATCCTCCAGCCGGACGGCGACACCCGCACCTGCGCCGAACTGACTCCGTCGGAGAAGAACGCGATCAGCCACCGGGGGGTGGCGTTCCGGGAGCTGGCTCCGCTGGTGGCGGAGCTCCTGGGCTGAGGGCAACAAAAAACGACCTGCGGATCAAACCTTCGATCCGCAGGTCGTTGGCTGTGCGGCGGAAGGGATTCGAACCCTCAAGCCGTTTCACGGGCCACAGATCCTAAGTCTGCTGCGTCGCCACTGCGCCACCGCCGCTAGCTGCCACCCATGATATCGGGTGCCGGCCGCACTGGTTGAAGGTGCGCCCGGGAGGGCGCCCGGCGGCCCCCGCGGCACCAGGTATCGGTGATCGCGTGGCAGTTGGGACAGAGATAGCGGAGGTTCTCCCGGCGGTTGTCGAGCCAGTCGCCGTTGATGTGGTCGATCTGCAGGGTGACGGGCTCGCCCCGCCACTTACCCTCGTTGCCGCAGGGCGCGCAGAGATAGGGGACTCCGACCTCCTGGAGCGCCCGGTGCAGCCGGTGACGGTTCGTTCGCGGGGAACCCGCCGGAAGGACGGCGAGCGCTCGTGCGGCCGGGGGCTTCGGCTCGTGCATTCGCCCTCGCGCCCAGGGGCGGCGCCGGAAGTGGTTGGTGGGCAGGCCGAGTTGCGCCACCTTCTGCCGCACTCGGCGGTGGTTGCCGGCGTTCACGGGGAGGCCGAGGGTGCGCATCACGTCGGCGTAGCTGGTGGCCGTGGACACGGCCTCGCGCAGGTCTGCCTCCGGGATGAGCCGTCGCGTGTTGCGGAAATGGGCGGTGTCGACGCCGTGCTCCTTCAGCATCCTGCCGAGGGCCGCTCGCGATCTGCTGTCGTCGGCCGCGCCTAGTTCGCGGGCCAGGCCGCGGACGCTGGTGGTGGAAGCCGCCGCCGCAGTGAGCTCCACCGCGGTGAACGGCAGGCCGAGTTGTCCGCGGTTCATCCCGGGAAAGTGGCTGACGTCGATGCCCGCCGCCGAGATACGGCGGCCGATGTGCGAGAGCGTGCCGGTGGCCGGTGGGGCGCCGAGCTTGACGACGACCTCGCGCAGCGTCGTCGAGCCGGCGACCGCCGCCGCGATGGCCTCGTCCGGGTACTTGCGCCAGGGGCTGCGCTGCTTGAAGTGGCTGGTGTCGAGGCCGTGTCCGGCCACCTTCTCCTGCAGGACCCGGCGCTGACCGCCGCTCTCCTTGAGCCCGAGGCGGCGCATCAGGTCGGCCCAGCCGCGCGACGCGGCAACGGCGGTAGCCAGTCTGTTCCGGCCGTACGGACCGGACGTCGCATTCGTCCCGCCCGATGTGGCGGCCTCTTCGAGGCGCTCGCGGGTGTATTGGCTGGATGGCATGCGGATCCCCCTCCGGATCTTTCGGCGGGAGGGGGATCCCGGTGCAGCCGCGACCGGGGGGAATCCCTCGCTCACCGGTGGTGGCTGCAGAGCCCTGGGTGCGGCTGTTTGTCGCAGCCTCGTACGTACTAACGAGGCATTCGGGTGACGGTCACGGACGGGTTCCGCCCGGAGGGTCAGAAACGGGGGGTGCGGGACTGGGCCGCGCAGAGTTCCGCGGCTTCGGCGTCGGTGGCGACCGCCGGCGGGGAGCCGGCCAAGGGCTGTTGGGCGGTCTCCTTCATGCAGGCGACGGCGATGACGCCGACGAGGGCCGCGGCCATCGAGTAGTACGCGGGCATCATGTCGCTGCCGGTCAGGCTGATGAGACCGGTGATGACCAGGGGGGTCGTGCCGCCGAAGAGGGAGGTGGAGAGGTTGTAGCCGACCGAGAGGGAGCCGTAGCGGACCTGGGTGGGGAAGAGGGCCGGGAGGGCGGCGGACATGGTGCCGAGGAGGCAGACGAGGGAGAGGCCGAGCAGCAGCATGCCGGCGATGATGGCGGGCAGGCTGCCCTGCTTGACCAGGAGGAACGAGGGGGCGGTGAGGACGAGGAAGCCGAGCATGCCGGCCATGAGGAGCGGTTTGCGGCCGTAGCGGTCGTTGAGGCGGCCGACCTGATTGATGATCAGCATCAGGAAGACCATGACGCCGAGCAGGACGAGCAGGCCGTGGGTCTCGGAGTAGTGGAGTTCGTCGGTGAGGTACGTCGGCATGTACGAGAGCAGCATGTAGTCGTTGATGTTGTACGCGGCGACGAGGGCGATGCAGAGGATGAGGCTCGGCCAGTGGTTCGTGAAGATCTTGGCGAGGTCGCCCTTGGCGGTGGTCTCGACGGCGGTCGCGGCGTCGGAGGCGCGGATGTTCTCGTTGTCGAGCTTCTGGAAGGCGGGGGTCTCATCGAGCTTGAGCCGGAGGTAGAGGCCGATCAGGCCGATGGGGCCGGCGACGAGGAAGGGGATGCGCCAGCCCCAGCTCTGCATGGAGCCGTCGTCGAGGACGGTGGTGAGGATCGTGACGAGTCCGGCGGCGCCGATGTAGCCGGCGAGGGTGCCGAACTCGAGGAAGCTGCCGAAGTATCCGCGGCGCTTGTCGGGGGCGTACTCGGCGATGAACGTGGAGGCACCGCCGTATTCGCCGCCCGTTGAGAAGCCCTGGACCAGCCGGAAGAGGATGAGCAGGACAGGGGACCAGAAGCCGATGGCGGCGTAGGAGGGGATCAGGCCGATCGCGAAGGTGCCGATCGCCATCATGATCATGGTGAGGGCGAGGACCTTCTTGCGGCCAATCTTGTCGCCCATGGGTCCGAAGACCATGCCGCCGACGGGGCGGACGAGGAAGGCGACGGCGAACGTCGCGAAGGACGAGAGCAGCTGCACGGTGTCGCTTCCGGAGGGGAAGAAGACATGGCCGATGGTGACGGCCAGGTAGCTGTAGATGCCGAAGTCGAACCATTCCATGGCGTTGCCGAGGGAGGCGGCTTTCACGGCGCGCTTGACGGCGGCTTCGTCGGTGACGGTGATGTCGCTGCGCCGCAGGGGTGGGTTCTTCCTGCGGCGGATGACCCGGTAGAGGCCGGGGTGGCGTCGACGGGCGCCCTGGTCGGCCGCCTCGGTTTCGGCCGTGGGGTCGGCTTGGCGGGTCGGCACAGGGGGTCCTCTCGTCGGCGGTTCAGATCCGAGGGACTCTCCTGCGCACTTCGTGCGGGAGTAAACCAAGGTCCCGGGATTCGGGACCTTGGTCACTCCGGACGCCGGGGTCGGCCGGTCAGACCCCCAGGTCCTTGATGAGCTTGGCGACGTGGCCGGTGGCCTTGACGTTGTAGAAGGCGTGTTCGACCTTGCCGTCGGCGCCGACGATCACGGTGGAGCGGATGACGCCGGTGACGGTCTTGCCGTACAGCTTCTTCTCGCCGAAGGCGGCGTAGGCCTCGAGGACCTTCTTGTCGGGATCGCCCACCAGGGTGACCTTCAGGGATTCCTTCTCGCGGAACTTGGCGAGCTTCTCCGGCTTGTCGGGTGAGACGCCGATCACGTCGTAGCCGGCGGCGGCGAGCAGGTCGAGGTTGTCGGTGAAGTCGCACGCCTGCTTGGTGCAGCCGGGGGTGAGGGCGGCCGGGTAGAAGTAGACGATGACCTTGCGGCCGGCGTGGTCGGCGAGGGAGACGGGCTTGCCGTCGGCGTCCGGGAGGGTGAAGGCGGGGGCGGTGTCGCCGGACTGGAGGCGTTCGGTCATGGGTGAGGGCTCCTTACGCGGGTACACGCGGGATACTCCCGGGTACGCAAACGGGGTGCCGACGGGGCGCGGTCCGCGTCGGGCTGACAGACTGTTCGTCACGGTACCGGTCTAGGCGTTGGAGGCAGTGCGGTGTCGGAAGGCAGGACTCCCGCTCAGATTGAGGCGGAGATCTCCCGTAGGCGGCAGGATCTGGCCGCGACGCTGGACGAGATCGCGGTAAGGGTGCACCCGAGTACGGTCGCGCGGGACATGAAGGCGAAGGCCTTCTCCGCGGTGGACCGCACGGTGGGCCAGGCGTATGTGGCGGCGAACCGGGCGGTGAGTGACGCCCGCGGGCACTTCGTGTCCGAGGAGGGTGTGCTGCGGGTGGACCGGGTGGTGCCGGTGGCGGTGGCCGCGGTGGCGCTGGTCGCTGTGGTGGCCGGGCTCTCGGTCCGTCGGCGTCGGCGGTAACGTCGTCGCCGTGAGTTCCAAGGATGAGCACGACAAGCTGCCGATCCGGATGCTGCATGACCGGGTGCTGGTGCGGGCCGAAGGTTCGGAGGGGGAGCGCCGCTCGGGTGGCGGCATCCTCATCCCGGCCACGGCCGCGGTGGGCCGGCGTTTGGCGTGGGCCGCGGTGGTCGCGGTGGGCCAGAACGTGCGGACGGTGGAGGTCGGGGACCGGGTGTTGTACGACCCGGAGGACCGGGCCGAGGTCGAGGTGCGGGGTGTCGCGTATGTGCTGATGCGCGAGCGGGATCTGCACGCGGTCGCGGCCGAGCGGTTGCAGGGCTCGGAGGACTCCACGGGCCTTTATCTGTAGCTTTCCGTACTTTGCTACCGTTGGGATGAGCCCGACGAGACGCGCCGTACCGGGACCCATGCAAAGACGACGCACCCCCTGGAAGCGAGAAACCATGGAGGTGCCGTCGTGGCATGGGTCCTTTTGTGTGTCGCGGGTCTGGTCGAGGTCGCCTGGTCGATCGGGATGAAGTACACCGACGGCTTCACGCGGCTGTGGCCGAGCGTGTTCACGGGTGCGGGCATCGTGGTGAGCATGATGCTGCTGTCGCGGGCGGCGAAGACGCTGCCGATCGGTACGGCGTACGGCGTGTGGGTGGGCATCGGCGCCGCGGGGGCGGCGGTCCTGGGCATGGTGGTGCTGGGTGAGCCGGCGACCGCCGCCCGTATCTTCTTCGTCTGCCTGCTGCTGGTGGCCGTCGTGGGTCTGAAGGCCACGTCGGGCCACTGAACCCTCACCCCACGTTGGGGCCGCCGTTCCCGCCGTTCCCACCGTTCCCGCCGGCTCCGCCGTCCCCGCCGGCTCCGCCGACCGCTCCGCCGCTGGGCAGCAGGGTCGGGGGTCCGCTGGTCGGTGGCAGGGTCTCGGTGGGGGTCTCCGTCGGGGTTTCGGTCGGTGTCGGTGACGGGGTGGTGGGGGACGGCGTCGGCGGGGTGGTGCTGGGCGGCGTCCGGGGCGGGGTGGTGGAGGGCGTCGCCGACGTGGGCGGTGTGGTGGTGGGGGCCTCGGTCGGGGCGGCGGCGCCGTCCTGCAGTTCGAGGTCGAAGTCGATGTCCTCGGTGCCGCTGAGGGCGGCTCCGGTGTAGGAGGCCCAGACCTCGCCGGGTGCGCCGCCGCCGTTGACGCGCGGCACTCCGAGTGCGCCGTTGAGCGACTCGTGGCGGCCGGTGTCGGGGTTCTGGCCCATCACGGCGACGACGGTGACGAGGTTCGGGGTGTAGCCGGCGAACCAGGCGGCCTTGTCCTCGTCGATGGTGCCGGTCTTGGCGGCGGAGGTGCGGCCGGACTCCTGGGCGACGGAGGCGGTGCCGCCTTCGGCGACGCTCTGCAGGATGGAGGTGGTGGTGTCGGCCGCTTCGCGGGGGATGGCCTGCTTGCTGTCGCGGTGCGGGAGGCTGAGGTCGCCGTTGTCCTTGGTGATCTTCTCGACGAGGGTGTACGGGATGTACTTGCCGTGGTTGGCGAGAGTCGCGTAGCCCTGGGCCATGGAGAGGGGGCTGGCCTCCATGGTGCCGAGGGCCATCGAGGGGAGGGTCTTGAGCGTGGACGTGGGAGGCAGGCCCAGCGCGTGCACGGTGTTGACGACGCTGCTGGGCCCGACGTCCTGGGCCATCTGCGCGTAGACCGCGTTGACCGAGTTGTCCATGGCCTTGGTGACGGTGATGTCGCCGTAGTCCTTCTGGTCCTCGTTGGGCGGCGCGTAGTGGACCGGTCCGTCGGGGCCGATCACCGGGCGGCGGTTGTCGCCGTTGTAGATGGTGCGCGGGGTGATCTGGCGGCCGTCCTGCGTCTGGGAGTTGTTCTGCACGGCGGAGGCGAAGATGAAGGGCTTGAACGTCGAGCCCACCTGGTAGTCGCTCCGGGTGGCGTTGTTGACGTACTGCTTGGTGTAGTCGATGCCGCCGTACATGGCGACGACCTTGCCGGTGGCGGGGTCGATGGAGGCGCCGCCGGCGCGGACGTAGCTGTCGGCCTTGGTATCGCCGAGTTGGTCGTAGACCTTCTTCTTGGTGGCCGCGACGAAGGCGTCCTCCTTGTCCTTCTGGATCGTGGTGACGATCCGGTAGCCGCCGGCGCGCAGGGTTTCCGCGTCGATGATGTTGTTGTCGTCGAGGTAGTCGTTGACGGCCTCGATGATGTAGCCGCGCTGGCCGGTCTTGCTGGCGGCGGGCTTGGGCTTGCCCGGGGTGGGGAATTTGGTGACGGCGCGTTCCGCGGCGCCGAGCCAGCCTTCCTTCACCATGCCGTCGAGGACGTAGTTCCACCGGGCCTCGGCCTTGGCGCGGTTCTGCGGGTGGGCGACGACGTCGTACTCGCTGGGGGCGTTGAGGAGGGTGGCGAGGTAGGCGCCCTCGGCGGTGGTGAGTTTGTCGGCGTCCTTGCTGAAGTAGGCCCGGGAGGCGGCCTGGATGCCGTATGAGTTCCGGCCGAAGTAGCTGGTGTTCAGATACCCCTCGAGGATTTCGTCCTTGGTCACGTTGCGATCGAGTTTGATCGCGATGAAGAACTCCTTGACCTTGCGGAGTGCGGTCTGCTCCTGGTTGAGGTAGTAGTTCTTCACGTACTGCTGGGTGATCGTGGAGCCGGACTGCTTGCCCTTGCCGGTGACGGTGTTCCAGGCGGCGCGGATCATCGCTTTCGGGCTGACGGCGGACTCGTGGTAGAAGCCGCGGTCCTCGGCGGAGAGTGCCGCGTACTGGGCGGTCTTGGCGATCTGCGCGAGGGTGACGTTCTCGCGGTTGATCTCGCCGTCGCGGGCCAGTTCGGTCTTGCCGTCGGCGTAGAAGTAGACGTTGCTCTGGGCGGTGGCGGCGGCGTTGGGGTTCGGGATCGGCACCAGGGTGTAGCCGATGAAGAAGCCGCCGATGCAGATGAGCAGGACGATGATGACGGTGCTGGTCACCGTCCGCCAGGTCGGGATGAGCCGGCCGAGGCCGGTGCGCCGGGGCCGTCCCCTCCGATTGAGGACCGGCGGTCGGGGCTCCCAGCCTGGCGAAGCGTTACTGCTCTTCTGCTGCTCCGGCTCGTCGCTCATGTCTGCTAGGACTCCTCCGCCGCCGCCGGGGTTGGTCCGCGACGGAACATCTTGGGTCAATCGTTACGTACGCCCCGTTGAACACTGTCGCATCATCCGCGCTTGTGCGATCAACGGCGCGCACCCGTGACAGGGCTGTGACAGGCTGAACGGCCGAATCGCCGCACTCGAACGGGTGGAAATCGATTGGCGGGTCCTCCCGATGGGCGATTAAGCTCGGCGCCTTTGGCACGAACGGCGGGTGCGGGACCGGCGAGTGCGGGCGGGAACGGCGAGTGCGGGCGGGACCGGCGGGTGCGGGACCATGCCTCTGACGGACGGGACGTGGGACGGTGGGCGGCCTTCGGCTGTACGCGGCGGTCGCGCTGAGCGGGTTCCGGCGGTTCGCGACGTACCGGGTCGCCACCGCCGCGGGCGTCTTCACCAACACGGTCTTCGGTTTCATCCTCGCCTACACCTATATCGCGCTGTGGAACGCGCGTCCCGGGCTGGGCGGCTACGACCGGTCCCAGGCGCTGACGTACGTGTGGATCGGCCAGGCGCTGCTGATGGCCACGGCGATGATGGGCGGCGGGTTCCAGGACGAGCTGATCGAGCGGGTCCGTACCGGGGACGTGGCGATCGACCTGTACCGGCCCGCCGACCTGCAACTGTGGTGGCTCGCCACCGACCTGGGCCGGGCGGCGTTCCATCTGATCGGCCGGGGTGTCGTGCCGATGCTGATCGGGTCGCTCGCCTTCGAGCTGACGCTGCCGGCGTCCCCGCTGACCTGGCTGCTGTTCCTGGTGTCGGTGGCGCTGGGGGTGGTCGTCAGCTTCGCGCTGCGCTATCTCGTCGTGCTGAGCGCGTTCTGGCTGCTCGACGGTGCCGGAGTCAGCCAGATCGCCGGGTTGGCGAGCATGTTCTTCTCCGGCGCGCTGCTGCCGCTGACGCTCTTCCCCGGCCAACTCGGTGCGGCGGCGCGGGCCCTGCCGTGGGCGGCGCTGCAGCAGATCCCCGCCGATGTCTTTCTCGGCAGGCACACCGGCGCGGGTCTGGTGCGGGTGTTCGCCTTCCAGGCGGGCTGGGCGCTGGCGCTGCTGGGGGCGGGGCGGGCGCTGCAGTCCGTGGCGACCAGGAAGGTGGTGGTGCAGGGTGGATGAGGGCGCGGCGTTCGAGTTCGTCGAAAAGCCCGCCGAAGGGCGCCCGCTGGTCGACGGGCTGCGGGCGTACGGGCTGATCGTCGCGATGTGGGTGCGGTCGACGATGGCGTACCGGGCGTCGTTCCTGATGACCGCGTTCGGCAACTTCGCGACCACCGGTCTGGACTTCGCGACGATCCTGCTGATGTTCTCGCACGTCACGACGTTGGGCGGGTTCACGCTGCCTGAGGTGGCGTTCCTGTACGGGACGACCAGCACCGCCTTCGGGCTGGCCGATCTGACGATGGGCAGCATGGACCGGCTCGGGCGCCGGGTACGGGACGGGACGCTGGACACGCTGCTGCTGCGGCCGGTACCGGTCCTCGCGCAGGTGGCCGCCGACCGGTTCGCGCTGCGGCGGCTGGGGCGCATCACCCAGGGCTCGCTGGTGCTGGGCTGGTCGCTGATGCGGCTGGACATCGACTGGACCGTGCTGAAGGTGCTGATGATGCCGATGATGCTGCTCAGCGGAGGCGCGATCTTCGGGGCCGTGTTCGTGGCGGGTGCGGCCTTCCAGTTCTGGGCGGGCGACGCCTCCGAGGTGCAGAATTCCTTCACGTACGGCGGGAACACGCTGCTGCAGTACCCGCCGTCGATCTTCGCCAAGGATCTGGTGCGCGGCGTCACCTTCATCGTGCCGCTGGCGTTCGTCAACTGGCTGCCCGCGCTGCGCATCCTGGGTCGCGACGACCCGCTGGCGCTGCCCGGATGGCTGGACTTCGCGTCGCCGCTGGTGGCGGTCGCGTGCTGCGCGGTGGCGGGCCTGGCGTGGCGGACGGGGCTGCGGTCGTACCGGAGCACGGGAAGCTGAGGGACGGAGGATGGGGACAGTGGACGGCGACAGCGCGCACATCGAACTCGACGCGGTGGAGAAGGCCTTCGACGTGCGCCGGAAGGCCGGGCGGTGGCGGCGGGAGCGGCACCGGGTGCGGGCGGTCGACGGGATCTCGTTCTCGGTGCCGCGCGGCGAGATGGTCGGGTACATCGGGCCGAACGGGGCTGGGAAGTCCACCACGATCAAGATGCTGACCGGGATCCTGACGCCCAGCGGCGGGCGGGTGCGGGTCGCGGGGATCGACCCGTCGCGGGACCGGACGAAGCTGGCGCGGCGCATCGGGGTGGTCTTCGGGCAGCGCACCACGTTGTGGTGGGACCTGCCGCTGAAGGACTCCTACCAGCTGGTGCGGCGGATGTACCGGATCGAGGACGGGCGGTACGCGAGGAACCTCGCGCGCTGCGTCGACCTCCTCGACCTCGGGCCGCTGTTGGACGTGCCGGTGCGCCAGTTGTCGCTGGGGCAGCGGATGCGCGGTGACATCGCGGCGGCGCTGTTGCACGATCCGGAGGTGCTGTACCTGGACGAGCCGACGATCGGTCTCGACGTGGTCAGCAAGGCGAAGGTGCGGGAGTTCCTGCGGACGGTCAACGCCGAGCAGGGCACGACCGTCCTGCTGACCACGCACGACCTGACCGACATCGAGCAGCTGTGCGAGCGGGTGATGGTCATCGACCACGGGCGGCTGATGTACGACGGCGGTCTGGACGGGCTGCACGCGGTAGGGGAGAGCGAGCGCACGCTCGTCGTCGACTTCGAACGACAGCTGCCGGCGGTGGCGGTGGCGGGCGCGCGGTGCGTGAAGGTCGAGGGGCCGCGCCAGTGGCTGGCGTTCCCGGCGGCGGGCAGCGCGGCGCCGCTGGTCGCCGAACTGGCGGCGCGCTATCCGCTGGTGGACCTCTCGGTGCGGGAGCCGGCGATCGAGGACGTCATCGCGCGGATGTACTCGACGGTGCCGGCGCAGTCGGCGGGCCCCGGTTCGTAGACAGGTCCTAGGCCGTGTCTGACACATCCCGCCTGGCCCGGGACGCCTGGCACGCGCGCTCTCCCCCAGCTACCGCTGGGAGGGGCCCCCAGTTGTCGGGCCCGCCCCGGTACGTCCAGTACAGGGGCGACCCTCCGCCGTGCGATCGCCCGCACCAGACGCCCCGGGCCCCGCCCTCCGGGCGGACGCCGGTATGTGTCAGACACGGCCTAGCGCAGTGAGCTGAGGGCCGCGTGCACCCGGTCGACGGCGGCCAGTGGCGTGGAGGCGTGCGCGGACAGGCGCAGCGAGTCGGGGCGGACCGTCGGGGTGACCTCGAAACCGTGCAGCGCCTTGGCGACGAGGCGCGGGTCGGTGCCGGGGATGCGGAAGGAGACGATGCCGGCGCGCTGCTCGGGGGCGACGGGGGAGAGCACCTCGCCGCCGCAGGCCAGAACGGTGTCGATGAGTTGCGCCACCCGGGTGGTGATGTGCTCCTCGATGGCGGGTACGCCGGACCGCTCGACCAGTTCGAGGGCGGCGGCGAGGGCGGCCGCGGTGACGGGGCTCAGGTGGGTGACGCTCCACCGCTGGGCGCCGGCGGCGGGCGGGTGCTCGCGGTCGTCGAAGACCCCCGCGTCCTCGACGCCGGTCCAGCCGGTGAGGGTGGGCTCCAGCCGTTCCAGCGCCCGGTCGGACAGGGCGGCGAAGCCGGTGCCCCAGCCGGCCCGCAGCCACTTCTGGCCGCCGGTGACGACGACGTCCGCGGCCCGCCAGGGCAGGTCGGCGACGCCGAAGCCCTGGATGGCGTCGACGATGAGCAGCCGGTCGCCGATCACCTCGCGGAGCGCGGCGAGGTCGGCGCGCTGGCCCGTGCGGAAGTCCACGGCGCTCACCGCCACGGCCACGACGTCGTCGCCGCCGGGGCCGGTCAGGGCGTCGCGGACGGTGTCGGGGCTGATCAGGCCCCGCTGGTCGGCCTCCAGCGGGCGCGGTACGGCCCGGCCGAGCTCCGCGGCGCGCCGCCACGGGTACTGGTTGGAGGGGAACTCGCCGGACGGGACGAGGACGGTGCCGCCGGAGATTCCGAAGGCGGCGTGGAACAGGCCACTGGACGTGTTCGGGAGCAGCACGACGTGGTCGGGGTCGGTCCCGGCCAGCCGGGCGGCGGCCTCCCTGGCCCGCGGCTCGGCGCGCATCAGGTCGTCCACGGTGCTGTGGGTGGCGCGGGCGGAGTCGGCCAGGGCCTGCGCCGGTGGCGTCCAGGACGTCGCGGGAGGGCGGGCCGTAGCGGGCGAAGTCCAGGTACCCCGCGGGCTCCTCGAAGTGTCCGGCGTAGCCGGGCAGCCCTCCGGTCCTGTCCTGCGCTGTCATCGCGACTCGCTCCTTCGGTGCGGGGTGCGGTACGGGTTGGGGTGCGGGGCTCCGGGACGGCGCCGGCGGCCGTCCGCCGTTCCTGGCGTGACTTACCGGGACGCGGGGAACCTGTTGTTCGTTCCCAGGTTGGCAGTGGCGGTGACGATACGCGGGTGGAGCGGATGGAAGCAGCGGTAGTGAGCGATCCGGGTGGCGGTCACGCCGGCGGTCCACGGGGCGGGCCGGGTGCGGCGCCGAGCGCCGCGGAGGCCGCCGACGAGGGCCGGTGGCGCGGGGTCCGCCGGATGAAGGTGATCGCGACCGGGCTGCTGCTCGCCGCGACGGTGGTCTACGCCCTGGCGAAGTGGGCGGACTCGGCGGGCGCCGGTCCCTGGGCGGGGGTACGTCGCCGCCGCCGCGGAGGCGGGCATGGTCGGCGCGATGGCGGACTGGTTCGCCGTCACGGCGCTGTTCCGCCGCCCGCTGGGACTGCCGATCCCGCACACCGCGATCATCCCGACGAAGAAGGACACCCTCGGGCACAGCCTCGGCGACTTCGTCGGCGAGAACTTCCTGTCGGCGGACGTCGTCAGGACCCGCCTGCGGGCGGTCGGTATCGGTTCGCGGCTCGGCGCCTGGCTCGCGGAGCCCGAGCACGCCGACAAGGTGACGGAGCAGGCCGCGGCGGCGCTGCGCGGCGTGCTGACGGTGCTGCGGGACTCCGATGTGCAGGCGGTGGTCGGCGAGGCGATCACCCGGCGCGCGGAGGGCCGGGAGGTGGCGCCGGGCGTCGGCAGGATGCTGGAGCGCGTCGTCGAGGACGGCGGCCACCGGCGGGTGGTCGACCTGGTCTGCGTGCGGGCGCACGAGTGGCTGGTGGAGCACGGCGACTCGGTGATGGACGCGGTGCAGGGTGGCGCGCCGGGGTGGACGCCGCGCTTCGTGGACCGCAAGGTCGGCGAGCGGGTCTACAAGGAGCTGGTGCGCTTCACCGCCGAGATGCGTGACATGCCGGACCACCCGGCGCGCGGGGCGGTTGACCGGTTCCTCGCGGACTTCGCCGTGGAGTTGCAGTCGGATCCGGACACCCGCGAGCGCGTCGAGCGGCTGAAGAAGGACCTGCTGGCGCGCGGTGAGGTGCAGGACCTGATCGAGTCGGCGTGGACCGCGGTCCGGGGCATGGTCGTGGCGGCCGCCGAGGACGAGCGCAGCGAGCTGCGGCTGCGGACCCGGGCGTCGCTGCTGTCGCTGGGCACCCGGATGGCGACCGACGGCGCCCTGCAGGCGAAGGTGGACGGCTGGCTGGAGGACGCCGCCACGTATGTGGTGACGACCTATCGGGACGAGATCACGTCGCTGATCACCGAGACGGTGGCGGGCTGGGACGCCGACCAGACGTCCCGCAAGATCGAGGCGCATGTGGGGCGTGACCTGCAGTTCATTCGGATCAACGGAACGGTGGTCGGCGCGCTGGCGGGGCTCGCGATCTACGCGGCGTCGCAACTCTTCACGGGGTAGGCCGGCGGCCGTATCGTCCTTCGCATGACGGTGCGTCAGAAATCAGGGCCTGTCCGGCCTGCCCGGCCCGCCCGGGTCGTCGTCCAGGCCCGTGGGCGGCTCCTGCGGAGTGGCGGCGCCCGGCGGACCCCGCTGGGGCGGGCGCTGTGGGGCGCGGCCGAACTGGGGGTGACGTTCGGGGTCGTCGTGCTGCTGCTGGTGGCGCACCAGTTGTGGTGGACCAACCTGCGGGCGCACGAGGCCGCGCGGCGCGAGGTGGCGGCGCTGGAGCGGCAGTGGGACGCGGCTCCGGCTCAGGGCCCCGATCCGGACCCGACGTCGGTGCCCGGTGACAACCCGACGGTGGATACATCCGATGACAAGGCGCCGACCAAGGGCCCTCAGCGACAGGCCGCAACACCCGAACGGGACGATCTGGCCTACGCCGTGCTGCGCATCCCCGCGATCGGCGTAACCGCCCCCGTCGCCCAGGGCATCGGCAAGACCGCCATACTCAACCACGGCTACGTCGGCCACTACCCGCAGACCGCGCAGCCCGGCCGGCAGGGGAACTTCGCCGTCGCCGGACACCGCAACACCCACGGGGAGCCGTTCCGCTACATCAACCGGCTGCGGGCCGGCGACACGGTGACCGTCGAGACGGCCACCGGCCGTTTCGTCTACGTCGTGGAGAAGACCGTGCCGCAGACGAACCCCTCCGACGGATCCGTGATCGCCCCGGTGCCGTTCAGCGCCGTGCACCCGGGCGCCCGCATGACCGGCCCCGGCGCGTACATCACCCTCACCACCTGCACGCCCGAATACACCTCCAAGTACCGGCTGGTGGTGTGGGGACGGCTGAAGTCCGCCCAGGCGCGCTAGGCCGTGTCTGGCACATCCCGCCTGGCCCGGGACGCCTGGCACGCGCGCTCTCCCCCAGCTACCGCTGGGAGGGGCCCCCAGTTGTCGGGCCCGCCCCGGTACGTCCAGTACAGGGGCGACCCTCCGCCGTGCGATCGCACGCACCAAACGCCCCGGGCCCCGCCCTCCGGGCGGACGCCGGTATGTGTCAGACACGGCCTAGGCCCCGTCGGCCAGGCGAGGATGTGAAGACCCGCCCAAGGGCCGGGCCACCGGCGGGTGCCGAAGGCGCGGCCGCCCGCGATGCACGCGGCACCCGGTGCCGCTTTTGGCGCCGCCACGATGGCGGAGATCTTTCCGCCGCTCCCCCGCGGGCCGCACGGGTGGCACTGGATGCCGCGAAGTCCACTTCGTGAAAGGGGGCTTGCGGGACGGACTCGATCTCTTGGAGGATCTGCCAAGACATCGGATGACCACCCTCGCCCAATAGGAGTACGCCTGTGAAACTGCTGCGTGTCGGACCCGCCGGAGCTGAAGCCCCGGCCCTGCTGGACGGCGACGGAATCCTGCGCGACCTGTCCGGCACCGTGCCCGACATCGACGGCGCACTCCTCGCCGACGATGCCGCGCTCGCGCGGATAGCCGCCGCCGCGGCGGACGGATCCCTGCCCCGGTTGGACGCCACCGGGGTGCGCGTCGGGCCGCCGCTGGCCCGGATCGGCAAGATCGTCTGCATCGGCCTCAACTACCACGACCACGCGACGGAGACCGGCGCGCCGATTCCGGCCGAGCCGATCGTCTTCATGAAGGCGCCGGACACGGTCGTCGGGCCCGACGACACGGTCCTGGTGCCACGCGGCAGCGTGAAGACCGACTGGGAGGTCGAACTCGCCATCGTCATCGGGCGGCGACTTCGGTACGCCGCGTCCCACGAGGAGGCGCTGGCCGCGGTCGCGGGCTACGCCCTCTCCCACGACGTCTCCGAGCGCGAGTTCCAGATCGAGCGCGGCGGCCAGTGGGACAAGGGGAAGAACTGCGAGACGTTCAACCCCATCGGCCCGTGGCTCGTCACCGCCGACGACATCCCGGACCCGCAGGCGCTGGGCCTGCGGCTGTGGGTCAACGGCGAACCGAAGCAGAACGGTTCCACCGCGGACCAGATCTTCCCCGTGGCGGAGGTCGTCCGGTACCTGAGCCATTTCATGACGCTGTACCCGGGTGACGTGATCAACACGGGAACGCCGGCGGGTGTGGCGCTGGGCCAGCCCGACCCGAAGCCGTATCTGAGGGCGGGCGACGTGGTGGAACTGGAGATCGACGGCCTGGGCCGCCAGCGGCAGGTTCTGGCGGACGCGTAGTCCCGGGCCCGGCGCGTCGTGCGGCGCGCCGGGCCCGGTACCGTCCGGCGCCGTCCGTCAGAAGCATTCCTCGTAGTAGACGCCGATCTTGGGGAGCGTGAGCAGCGCGGCCTTGTAGGTCGGCTTCGCGCCGATGAGGAACGTGATCCGCTTCGCCAGCTCGGCCTTCGTTCCCTGGGTGCCGACGGGTTTGAACCCGTTCGTCGTCAGGAGGTTGCAGAAGACCACGATGTGCTGGAAGTGCGGCTGCGTCCCCGCGTGCGGACAGAGCGTGGCGATGACGTTGGTCGTCCAGTACGGCGGGAATTCGGCCCGCTTGCAGTCGATGTCGTCGACCCCCTTGAGCCACGCGCTGCCCACCTGTGCCGTGGAGTGGACGTTCTGGCCGATCTCCGCTTGTCCCCCCGGAATCCTGATGGTTCCTCGCGAGGACAGCGTCGGCATCAGCGAGGCCACCCACCCGGCCACGCAGTACGGGGCGATCCACTGGATCTGCCCGAAGGCCTCGCTCTTCGAGACGGCCAGGATCAGACCCTTGGGAGTGGTGAGATCGCCGAACGAACACTGCCAGTTGACGGTGTGCTCGGCGTTCACGGCGTTGTAGCCGCTCTCCTGGTCGTCGGGCAGGACGTCGACGATCTCCTGGACCGTCACGTCGTTTCCGCCGCGCTGCACCCAGCCCTTCAGCGGATGGTCCGGGGCGGCGATGTAGAGCTTGTCGCCGGGGCCGACGAGTAACCGCTCGCGGTGCCCGGAGACGGTGGCGAAGACCGGGATGCCCTGGTAGCAGAGGCTGCTGCCGTCGCTCCACGAGAAGAACTTCGCGTTGAACGCTTCCTGCGCCCCGCCCAAGGAGATGGCGGTGAGGCAGGAAGCGCCCGCCGCCTTCAGCGTCTCGCGGTCCAGGGTCGCCAGGTTCCGCTGGGGTAGCGGGAATTTCGGATTCGCCACGATGAACTGCGGATAGGCCACCTGCATCGCCGAGAGGAAGAAACTCAACTCGCCGTGCAGCCGCAGATACGACACCAGGCGCCGGTAATCGCCACCCTGCGACATGTCGGTGAGTTCCGCGGCGATATCGGCGGTGTCGGGAGGGCCGCCCTTGAACCAGTTCAACAGATTCGGGTAGGACATCGGAGCCGGGTGGGTGCTCATGGACTTCCTTCCGGTGCTGGAATACCGCAGCGTGAAAGGGGAGCCCGGAGCGGGACCGCGTCGCGCGACGTCCCCCGTGCCGCGCTTGGCGTAGCCGTCGTCACCGTACAACGCACCCGAACTGCCGGCGCCGGTGGCGCCGTGAATAGGCGCCCGCGCGTATGGAATTACGCTCGACCCCGCACCGCGGTGCCGCGCTGAGTTCCTGAACCGGTCAAGCCACCTCGCCTTCACGACCTGCGCTCGAGTCGATGTCGAGCCACCGCTCCAGCGGGTTCGCGCTACCCGCGCACCATGCGGGCCAGCGCCTCGACGGCCAGTGCGTGGTCCTCCGCCTGGGGGAGGCCCGAGACCGCCACCGTGCCGATGATTCCTACGCCCGCCACGCGGAGCGGGACCGCGCCGCCGTGCGCGGCGTAGAGGTCGGGATCGAGGCGGGAGGACTCCTCGAAGGTGGTGCCCTTGGCGCGGAAGCGCGCGCCGACGAGATAGGAGGACGCGCCGTAGCGTTCCGCGACGCGGGACTTGCGGGCGAGCCAGGCGTCGTTGTCCGGGGAGGTGCCCTCCAGCGCGTAGTGGAAGAGCTGCTGGCTCCCGCGACGGATGTCGATCGTCACCGGAGCGTCGCGCTCCCGCGCCAGCTCCACCAGCAGCGACCCCAGCCGCCACGCGTCGTCATTGCTGAAGCCCGGAAGGACGAGGTCGCGCTCCTGCGCTTCGAGTTCGGCCACGAGGTCGCCGGTGGCGGTCATGCGCGGGCCTCCAGTTCCACGGTGCGGCCCTCGCGGGCGGAGCGGCGGGCGGCTTCCAGGACTTCGAGGGCGGCGGCCGCCTCCAGCGCGGTGACCGGCGGGGCCGTACCGTCGCGGAGCGCGGCGGCGACGGCCGCGTAGTAGGCGGGGTAGTCGCCCGGCAGCGTCGGGACGGGGTGTACGGAGTCGCCGGCGCCGAGGGTGCCCCAGGCGCTCTCCGGCTCGGTGCCCCAGTCGGCGGGGCCGGGGCGCAGGCCGTCGCGGAGGGCTGCTTCCTGGGGGTCGAGGCCGTACTTGACGTAGCCGGCGGTGCTGCCGAGCGCGCGGAAGCGGGGGCCGAGCTGGGCGGTGGTGGCGCTGGCCCACAGGTGGGAGCGGACGCCACCGGCGTGCGTGATCGCGATGAACGTGTCGTCGTCCACCTGGGCGCCGGGGCGGCGCACGTCGGATTCGGCGTAGACGCGGACGGCCGGGCCGAAGAGCGTCAGCGCCTGGTCGACGAGGTGGCTGCCGAGGTCGTAGAGGAGCCCGCCGATCTCGGCGGGGTCGCCGGACTCGCGCCAGCCGCCCTTGGGCTGCGGCCGCCACCGCTCGAAGCGGGACTCGAAGCGCTGCACGGTACCGAGTTCGCCGTCGTCCAGGAGGCGGCGCAGGGTGAGGAAGTCGTTGTCCCAGCGGCGGTTCTGGAAGACGGAGAGCAGCAGCCCGCGGTCCTTGGCGAGTGCGGCCAGCTCGTACGCCTCGGCGGCGGTGCCGGCGAGCGGCTTGTCGACGACGACGGGCACGCCGGCTCGCAGGGCCGCGGTCGCGAGCGGCACGTGGGTGCGGTTGGGGGAGGCGAGCACCACGAGGTCGACGGGATCACCCGTCCACAGCTCCTCGGGGGAGTCGGCGAACCGCACGTCGGGGTGCTCGCCGCGGGCCTGCTCACGGCGCTCGGGGTTCGAGGTGGCGATCGTGTCGAGGACGAGGCCGTCGGTGGCGGCGATGAGCGGGGCGTGGAAGACGGAGCCGGCCAGGCCGTAGCCGACCAGTCCGACGCGGAGGGGGGTGGCGGGGCTACTCATGGGCCCTACTTTCGCAACAGTGTTGCCAAAGAGCAAGCACCGACGACAATGGAGGGGTGAACAGGGGAATCTCAGGGGCCAACCTGCCCGCGCTGCGGCACCACAACGCCGCGCTGGTGCTCGACCTGCTGCGCGCCGCCACCCGGCACGGGACGGGCGGCATCAGCCGGCTGGAGCTCGCCGAACGAACCGGGCTCACCCCGCAGGCGGTCAGCAAGATCACCGCGCGGCTACGGGCCGAGGGCCTCGCCGAGGAGTCCGGGCGGCAGGCGTCGACCGGCGGCAAGCCGCGCACCGAGCTGCGGCTGGTGCGCGGGGCGCGGTACGCGGCCGGGGTGCACCTGGACCGCGACGAGCTGACGGTCGTCCTCGCCGACCTGTCAGGCGAGCGGGTGGCGGCCCGTACGTCCCGGCTCGACCTGGGACGTCCCGCTGAGGAGGTGCTGGCGGCGGTGGCGCGCGAGGTGGGCGCGCTGGACGCCGGCCCCGCCCTCCTCGGTGTCGGCGTCGCCGCCCCCGGGCCGCTCGACCACGCCTCCGGCGTCCTGCACCGCGTCACCGGGTTCCCGGACTGGGACGGCTTCCCGCTGCGCGACGCGCTGGAGCGGCGGCTCGGGCTGCGGGTCGTCGTCGACAAGGACACCAACGCGGCGGCGCTCGCGGTCCTGGGTCAGGACGCGGGCGGCGGGAGCGGCGGGGGAGGCCGGGGCGGCGGCTCGTTCGCGTATTTGCACCTGGGGACCGGGCTGGGCGCCGGGCTGGTGCTGGACGGCGCGATCTTCCGGGGCGAGCGCACCGGCGCGGGCGAGTTCGGGCACCAGGTGGTGCAGTTGGACGGTCCCGTGTGCGGCTGCGGCAACCGCGGCTGCATCGAGGCGATGTGCCTGGCCGCGGTCGAGCGCGGTGACACGGCGGGCGCCGCGTACCTGCTGGGCGTCGGCGCCGCCAACCTCGTCTCGCTGCTCGACATCGACCGGGTGGTGCTCGGCGGGCGCACGGTCCTGGCCGACGAGGCGCTGTTCGGCCGGGAGGTCGCGGCGGTGCTGACCGAGCGCACGGCGCGTTCCGCCGGGCGCACGGTGCCCGTCTCGGTCGCCCCCGGCGGAACGCGGGTGGTGGCCGACGGCGCGGCGCTGCTCGTGCTGGCCTCGGTCTTCGGCGGCGCGGTGCCGGGCTGACGGCGGACCGCTCCTGCTCTGCGAGGATCGGTCCCGTGACAGACCCCCGCGCCCCGATCCGGTCCGGCGTGCCCGAGCATGGCCGGGTGCCCAAGTACTACGCCGTGAAGACCCGGCTGGAGTCCGTGCTCGACGAGCTCGGCGAGGGTGGACTGCTACCGACCGAGCGGGAGTTGGCGGCCACATTCGAGGTGGCGCGGGAGACCGTGCGTCAGGCGCTGCGCGAGCTGTTGATCCAGGGCCGGGTGCGGCGCAAGGGGCGGGGCACGGTGGTGGTGGACGCACTCGGCTGGCGGGACATCGCCGACCTCACCCTGTGCCCGGCCGACGCCGGGCGCGGGCGGCCGTTCCCCGACCTGGTGCTCGCCGCCCTGCTGCGCACCGGGGCGGCCGACGACGTACGGGAGATCGCCGTGGCGGGCGACACCCCGTACGACATGCTCTGCGGCCGCCGCTCCGGCGCCGCCGTGGTCGCGGGCGTGCTGACCGGCGCCCACGACGAGCCCGCGCTGTGCGAAGCCGGCGCCACGCACGTCCTGGCCACCGTCGCGGAACTCCCGGACGTCCTCGCGGGGCTCGCCGGGGCGGGGACGCGGCGATGAGTACGGAGCCGGGTGGGCCCGAGGAGGCCCGGACCCGCACCCGACTGGGCCGAGGTGAACGCCGGCCTGACGGCGTACGTCGACGCCTGGAAGAAGGCGACCGGCAGCTGGCGTGGGGGCGGCGGCCGGCCGCCGGCTGAGACGGCCGGGGCGTACGGCGTGCGCCCCGGCCAGTGCTCTGGCCGGAAGGGTTTGCCTCGTTCGCGGCGTCCGGCGCGGTGCGTCGCACGGCGGAGGATCGTCCTCGTACCGGGCGTACTCGGACGACTCCGACCATGCCGCGAAGTGCCGTGCCGGACGCCGCGAACCGGTGGACCTTTCCGGCCAGAGCACTAGGCTGAGCAGCGCAGCTGTACACCAGGACAGGAGAACACGCCCGTGTCGCATCGCAAGCCGATCGAATCCTGGCTCACCGACATGGACGGGGTGCTGATCCACGAGGGCACGCCGATCCCCGGCGCCGACGCCTTCATCAAGCGGCTGCGGGAGTCCGGCAAGCCGTTCCTGGTGCTGACCAACAACTCCATCTACACCGCTCGTGACCTGCACGCCAGGCTGTCGCGGATGGGTCTCGACGTGCCCGTCGAGAACATCTGGACCTCGGCGCTGGCCACCGCGAAGTTCCTCGACGACCAGCGTCCCGGCGGGACGGCGTATGTGATCGGCGAGGCCGGTCTGACGACCGCGCTGCACGACGTCGGCTACATCCTGACCGACGCCGAACCCGACTACGTGGTGCTGGGTGAGACCCGCACCTACAGCTTCGAGGCGCTCACCAAGGCGATCCGGCTCATCAACGGCGGTGCGCGCTTCATCTGCACCAACCCCGACGAGACCGGCCCGTCGGCCGAGGGCCCGCTGCCCGCGACCGGCTCGGTGGCCGCGTTGATCACCAAGGCCACCGGCAAGGACCCGTACTTCGTCGGCAAGCCGAACCCGCTGATGATGCGGGCCGGGCTGAACGCGATCGGCGTGCACTCCGAGACCAGCGCCATGATCGGCGACCGGATGGACACCGATGTCCTCGCCGGGCTGGAGTCGGGCATGGAGACCTTCCTGGTGCTGACCGGCCTGACGTCGAAGGCCGACATCGACAAGTACCCCTTCCGGCCGTCGCGGGTCGTGGACTCGATCGCGGATCTCGTCGACGAGATCTGAGCCCCGCACCGTGCGTGACCGACACCCCCTGATGGCGTAACCAAACGCCCCCTGAGGTGCGGCGGAACCCCCGTGGATGGAGGTTCGAAGCACCGGGTCCGCTGGCCGTACCCGGCCGAGCGGAGGTTCCCCCGATGCTAGATATCCGACGACCGGCAGCTGCCGGTGCGGCCGTGCTGTTCATGCTCAGTGGCGCTGTCCCGGCATTCGCCGACCAGGGTTCGGCGACGGCTTCGGGGACGGTGACCGTCACCCCCGGCAGGACCTGGGCGGGGCGCGGTCATCACGCTGCGTGTGAAGAGCGCGTGCCGTTCGGCGAACCGGGCCAAGGCGAGCGCCGAGGTCTTCGTGAGTCCGGTGACGCTGGCGCCGCCGGTCGACGGTCAGGACGGACTGGTCAGTGACGCGTCCATCCGGTCCGACGCGGTGGCGGGCACCTACGCCGTCTCGGTCGAATGCGACGGCAACGCCCACGCCGCCGAGGGCAGCGTGGTCGTCATCAACAGCGCGACCCCGGTCAGTCCCGTCACCCCGGTCGAGCCCGTCAGTCCCGTCCAACCGGTCAAGCCCGAGCCGCTCTGGCCGACGGCCCCGGTTCCGGCCGGCGGCGGTGGAACGGCGCAGCTGGCCGCGGGTCCCGCGGAGGCGGGTCCCGGCACCGACTCGGTGGCGGCGATCGGCGGCGCTGCGGCGGCGGCCTTCGCGGCCGTGGCGGTGTACCGCCGACGCCGCGACGGTTAGGCCGCGGTGCCGGACGAGGAACACCCGTCCGTCAACGGCCGTACCTGGGCTGCGGTGGCGGCGGGGCTGGTGCTCTTCGCCGCCTGGCTGCTGGGCGATCCCGTCGGCGGGGCGGTCCCGGCCGGTCCCGGCGTGCAACCCGTGGCCGGGACCGCCGAACGGCCGCCGCCGGTCTACGCCGCGCACCTGCCGCTGCCGGTCTCGAAACCACTGCGGGTGGACATCGCGTCGATCGGGCTGCACGCCGGGATCGTCGAGCGGGGCCTCGCCAACGGTGCGGTGGACCCGCCGCCGTACGACACCCCGGACGTCGCGGGCTGGTTCCGCGGCGGTCCGGCGCCGGGCGCGGCGGGCGCCGCCCTGCTCGTCGGCCATGTCGACACCGCGACCGGGCCCGCGGTCTTCTACGGTCTGAGCTCGGTGACGCCGGGCGCGGAGGTGGAGGTCGAGCGGGCGGACGGCTCGGTCGCGGAGTTCACGGTCGAAGGGGTCGAGGTCGTCGACAAGGACCACTTCTCGGCGGCCCGGGTCTACGGCGCGGGCACCCGGCCGGAGCTGCGGTTGATCACCTGCGGTGGCACGTACGACCGCGAGAGGCGCGCGTACTCGGCGAACGTGGTCGTCTTCGCCGCGCTGACCGGCTCACACAAGAAGTGACCGCCGCGTGCATTCGGCGCCCGGCCGGCAACCCGCTCCCCCCGGAGCAGCCGGCCGGGCGCACCTCACCCTCGGGCGCCTGGACTGCGGGAGTGGTCCGGCGCGGCCGGGGGTGGCTGGGGGAGCCCTGCGGCGGAGTCGGCGGCCATCTCGGCCGCGGAGTCGGGAAGCAGGGCGCGGAAACGGATCAGGACCGCTCCGTCGATGGCGTGGTGCACCTGGACGCCGTCGATGTGCGCCCCGCTCTCGGCCGAGTCGGCGAGTTGCTGGCACAGGGCGGCCGCGGCGTAGGAGTGCGGCGGGGCGGGCGGGACCGCGAGCGGTTTGTCGTAGCCGTAGTCGGTCACCGAGACCGTGCACCGCGCCCCGTCCACCCCGAGGGTCACGCGGTACCGGTGGGCGAACCCGTGGTCGACGACGTAGCCGCACGCCAGGGTGATCGCATCCGCCAGTCGCGCGCTGACCTCGCCGTACGGCCCCAGGGTGTCGAGTGCGGCGCACGTCATCCTGGCGGCCAGATCGTCGCTGCCCGGGGCGCGGTGCAGCGAGAACGTCCAGGAGAGATCGAGAGTCGATCGCCGCGGGTCGGAGAGGGGGAGTCGCGAGATCGCCGCAAGCTTCGCCATGACGCCGGTCCACGTCCTGCAGATTCGGAGGCGCTCGAGCCCGGACGGGGCTCCGCCTGGAGCGGACCAGGGTCCAGGGGCCGCGTAGTAACCCTAGAACAGGCGAACGCCCCGCCGCTAGGGCGGCTTGACGACACGTCATGGAGTGGGTACTCAGGGCGTTGCTTCCAGCCACGCGCGGGGGCCTACCCCGGAAGGACGGGCTCTCACGGGCGGCTGCCTCAGTCCGGTGGAGCGGGAGGCTTGGCGGGCGCGAGCAGCAGCAGGACGACGTCGTCGCCGAGGGAGCCGCCCGCGTGGCGCAGCAGGTCGGCGTAGATGCGCTCGACGGCCGCCTCCAGGTTCTGTGCCAGGCCGGCCACCAGTGGCCCGACCCGGTCGGCGAGGGGGTAGAAGGAGCCGTCCTCCGGGTTGCGGGCCTCGATCACGCCGTCCGTGCAGAGCACGAGCACGTCCTCGCCGCCGAGCTGGGCCCGCCAGGCCGCGGGCACCCCCTTGACCAGTTGGCCCAGGCCCAGCGGCACCCAGGGGTCCGGGGGGTCCAGCGTCGTCACGGATCCGTCGGAGGTGATGAGCAGCGGTGCCACGTGACCGTAGTGCAGGAGTTCGACGGAGCCGGGGCCGTCGAACTCGACGAACAGGGCGGTGGTGAACTCGCCGGAGCCGACATGGCGCTGCACGCTCGCCTCGACGCGCTGCGCGACGCGGGTCAGCCCGCCCTCGTCGTACGCGGCCTCGCGGAACGAGCCGAGCACGACCGCCGCGGTCTGGACGGCGTCCAGGCCCTTGCCGCGGACGTCGCCGATGAGCGCGCGCACGCCGTGCGGGGTGTCGAGGACGGAGTACAGGTCGCCGCCGATCTGGGCCGCGTCCGCCGCCGAGACGTACCGGACGGCGAGCCGGACGTCGCCGACCAGGTTGCCGGGGGGCCGCAGCAGGGCGCGCTGGGCTGCCTCGGCGACCGAGGTAATCGCGGTGAAGGCCCGCAGCCCGGTCTCGCGCCGCCAGGCGATGTAGGCGCTGAAGAGGCTGACCACGAGGTAGGTGGCGAACTGGCCGCTGAGCAGGACCCAGTCGTGGACCCGGTCGACCCCGTTGTACGGCGCGAGCGCCACCTGCGAGGCGAGGCCGAGGAGGGCGATGAGCAGGGTGCGCGACCAGGTCGTCGTGATGGACGCCAGCGCCGGGGCGACCACCATGCCGGGCCCGATGTAGTGGTCCCGGCCGGCCGACAGGTCCGCCAGCGAGACGATGACGATGGCCAGCAGGGGCAGCCCCATGCCCTGACGGGCCACGACGCTGTCCTCCAGGCTCCGCAGCGCTCCGACGATCCGAGCATTTGTCACATATAGAACCTACCGGTTGGACTCAGCCGGGGCCGGGTCCGGCGCCGGGTCGCGTCAGGTGATCGTCCAGTTCGTCGAGGACCAGCCGGTCGGCGCGCACCTGGCCGGTGCGGTAGGCCGCCCGACCCACCAGGTGCGCCGCCACCGGCACGGTCGTCAGCTGAAACGTCCCGATCAGCACCAGGGTGCCCAGGTCCACCCACGACCGCAGCCGCAGCGCCACCCCCAGCAGGACCAGCAGTAGGCCCAGGACCTGCGGCTTGGTCGCCGCGTGCATCCGGGTGAGGGTGTCGGGCAGCCGCAGCAGCCCGATCCCGGCCACGAAGCAGAGCGCGGCGCCGAGCAGCAGGCAGACCGCCGCGGCCCAGTCGCACACCGCGCCCGGGGTCATGAGGCGCCCCGGCTCATGACGCTTCCTCGTCCCGGAAGGCGATGAAGCGGGCGATGGCGACCGAACCGGTGAAGCCGAGGAAGGCCAGCACCAGCAGGACCGGGAGGGAGTACGGGGTGCGGTCGGCCGCCGCCTGCGCGCCCAGGCCCGCGACGATGACGGCCAGCAGCGCGTCCACCGCCACCGCCCGGTCGAGCATCGACGGCCCGCGCACCAGCCGGACGAAGACCATCACCCCGGCCGCGATCAACAGCCCGAGTACGGTCGCGGTGACCCATTTCACGACGTGCCTCCCTGGTCGAGCTCCTCGATCTCCGCGCGGGTGCCGAAGGCGCGCACCACCAGCGACTCCAGCCGGCGCACCCCGTCCCTCGCCTCCTCGCTGTCCACGCCCATGACGTGCACGAACAGCGTCGCCGTGGACCGCTGGACCTCCAGCACGGCGCTGCCGGGCACCGCCGAGACGGCGATCGCGGTGGCCGTCAGCATCAGGTCGCCCGGGCAGCGCAGCCGGACCGCCAGCACCGCGCAGGGAAGCGGCCCGGGGGACAGCGTCTGCCACACGGTCCGCAGCCCGGAGACGGTCAGATCCGCGAGGAAGAGCGCGGCGAACCGCACTAGGCCGATCGGGTGAATCCGCATCCCCAGGATGAGCGGTGGCAGCGGGAAGACCAGGCAGAGCACGACCGCCACGACCGCGCCGGTGATGACGTTCGCCGCGGTGACGTTGCCCCACAGCAGCACCCAGACGACGACGAGCCAGCCGACCAGCGGCCACTGATGTCCTCGCAGGGTGCGCACGGTGGCGATCCTCACAGAGCGGGACGGTTCCGGGCTGGAGCCGCGACCTGTGGGGAACCTGTGCTCACCCGCCGGAACCAACGCGTCCCCCGGAAACGTTCTTGCAAGGGATGAACAAGACCATCAGGCGTGCGTCGGTCTTCAGCCTCCTGCTCGTCCTCGCGGTCATGGCGCGGGTGACGTGGGTGCAGGCGGTGGACGGCCGGGCGCTCGCGGACGACCAGCACAACCGGCGGAACATCATCGCGCAGTACGCGAACCCGCTCGGTGACATCGTCGTGGGCGGAGAACCGGTGACCGGTTCCACCGCCACCGGCGGCGGCGACCTGCGCTACAAGCGCACGTACACCGGCGGCGGGCGGTACTCGGCGGTCACCGGCTACAGCTCGCAGGTCTACGGCGCCACCCAGCTCGAAGGCGTCTACCGCGATGTCCTGGGCGGCACCGACCCGCGGCTGAAGAGCCTGCCCGACTCGCTCACCGGCCAGGCCACCGAGCCCGGCGACGTGATCACCACCATCGACCCCGCCGTGCAGAAGGCCGCCTTCGAGGGGCTCGGCGACAAGAAGGGCGCGGCCGTCGCGATCGACCCGGCGACCGGCCGGATCCTCGGCATGGCCAGCACTCCCAGCTACGACCCGTCGAAGATCTCGGGCGGCTCCCAGGCCGACGGCTCGGCGTGGAGCGCCCTGCAGGCCGACAAGGACCAGCCGATGCTCAACCGGGCCCTGCGCGCCGCGTACCCGCCGGGCTCGACGTTCAAGCTCGTCGTCGCCGCCGCGGCCCTGGAGGACGGGCTGTACTCGACGATCGAGGAGAGGACCGACAGCCCGAATCCGTACCCGCTGCCCGGCACCTCGCGGAAGCTGTCCAACGAGTCGGCGTCGGCGCCCTGCGAGAACGCGAGCATCAACGTCGCCCTCCAGTACAGCTGCAACAACGTCTTCGGGAAGATGGCCGTCGACCTCGGTCAGGACAAGGTGCGGGCCGCCGCCGAGAAGTTCGGCTTCAACACCGACAGCCTGGACATCCCGGTGCGCGCGGCCAGGAGCAGCTACCCCAAGGGCATGGACAAGGCGCAGACCGCACTGTCCGGCATCGGGCAGTTCGACGACACCGCGACCCCGCTGCAGATGGCCATGGTCGTCGCGGCCCTCGCCAACGGCGGCGAACTGGCGAGCCCGCACATGGTCTCGCAGGTCACCGACGGCAATGGCACGGTGCTGCAGTCCTACCCGGACGGCGAGAGCACCCGCGCGGTCAGCGCGGACACCGCCGCGAAGCTGCGCAAGGCGATGGTCAACGTCGTCGACAACGGCACCGGCTCCAACGCGAAGATCAGCGGCGTCGAGGTCGGCGGCAAGACCGGCACCGCCCAGCACGGCGAGAACAACAGCGGGACGCCGTACGCCTGGTTCGTCTCCTACGCCGACGACGGCAAGGGGCACCAGATCGCGGTCGCCGTGGTCGTCGAGCAGTCGGACGCGGTCCGCTCGGAGGTCAGCGGGAACGGGCTGGCGGCGCCGATCGCGCGGGCGATGATGAAGGCCGCGTTGACGAGAGGTTGAGCCGGGGTCACGGCGGGTGGGCGCCGGACGGTGTTTTGAGACGTTGTGTTGCGCGCGGTGAAGGTCTTGAGACAGCAGTGGGCGAAGGGGTGGCTGGGACCACAGCCGGTTCCTAGGGTCGGGGTGTCCGAACTCACCCCGCGCTGGAGGACCCCTGTGCGTAAGAGAGCGATCGTTTCCGCTGTGAGCGCCGCCGGCCTGCTGCTGGCGATCCCGGCATCCGCCGCCGACGCAGGACCGGGGGCGCCCGGCATCGGCGACCCCTACTACCCGTCGTACGGGAACGGCGGCTATGACGTCTCCCACTACGACCTGCGGCTGAAGTACCAGCCCGCCACCGACGAGCTGGAGGGCACCGCGACCCTGCTGGCCACCGCCACCCAGGGGCTGACCCGCTTCAACCTCGACTTCGCGCTGGACGTCAGCGAGGTCCGGGTCAACGGCCGGATCGCGAAGTTCGCCACCAGCGGCGAGCAGGAGCTGGAGATCACCCCGGCCACCCCGCTCGCCAAGGGCCAGCAGGCCACCGTCGTCGTCCGCTACTCCGGCGTCCCGGGCAAGGTGAAGCGCTACGGCTTCACGTCCTGGCAGCGCACCCCCGACGGCGGCGTCGCCGCCAACGAGCCGGAATCCGCCTGGTGGTGGTTCCCCAGCAACGACCACCCGCTGGACAAGGCCACCTTCGACGTCTCGGTGCTCGTCCCCGACGGCTCGGCCGCGATCAGCAACGGCGTGCTGGTCTCGCAGACCTCCAAGATCGGCTGGACACGCTACAACTGGCGGCAGAACAAGCCGCAGGCCACGTACCTGGCCACGCTCGCGGTCGGGAAGTTCGACATCACGCGGAACACCACCGCCAACGGGCTGCCCGTCATCAACGCCTACAGCAAGGACCTGGGCGACAACGACGGCGCCGCCCGCGCGAGCATCGAGCGCACCGGCGAGATCATCGACTGGGAGAGCGGCTTCTTCGGCCCGTACCCGTTCAGCGCCGCGGGCGGCTACGCCCCCAACGTGCCCACGCACTACGCCGTCGAGACGCAGGGCCGGGTCTTCTACAGCCCCGCGCAGTTCGCGGCCGGGGCGAATCCCTCGGTCGTCGTCCACGAGCTCGCGCACCAGTGGTGGGGCGACAGCGTCTCGGTCGCCCACTGGTCGGACATCTGGCTCAATGAGGGCTTCGCCAGTTACGCGCAGTGGCTGTGGTCGGAGCACGAGGGCGAGGGCACCGCGCAGGAACTCGCCGACTGGGTCTACGGCCAGCACCCGGCCGACGACCCGTTCTGGACCGTGAAGCCCGGCGACCCCGGCGCGGAGAACCAGTTCGACGCGGCCGTCTACGACCGGGGCGCGCTCGCCATCCAGGCACTGCGGAACAAGATCGGCGACACGGCGTTCTTCGCCCTGCTCAAGGCCTGGCCGGCCCAGCACCAGTACGGCAACGGCTCCATCACCGAGTTCCAGAAGCTCGCCGAGAAGATCTCCGGCAAGAAGCTCGGCCCGCTCTTCGAGACCTGGCTCTTCACCGCGTCCAAGCCCGCGGCACCTTCAGCGGCCCCGAAGGCAGCGGCCCCGAAGGCAGCGGCCCCGACGGTGGAGCCCAAGTCCTGGAAGCAGATCGCGGCGACACACACCGTCCACGACCGGTGAGTCAGCGCGCCAGGACCGCCTGCACGTAGGGCGTCCGTGACAGGAGCTCGCCGGCCGCACGGTCGGCGAGCCCCGTCAGCGGTCCTGCCAGCACGGTGTAGGCCAGCCCGAGCGCGACCAGGGTCATGGTCGCGGCGAGCATCGTGCGGGGGAGCGCGGCGCTCGTGGTGATCGAACGACCGCTGAGGGACGCGGACTCGGGGCGCCCGGCGGGCATCAGGGTGTCCTCGTCGGAGTCGTCGGACCCCTCCGCGTCGTCGCCCTCGTCGCTCTCCAGCACGGTGCCGTCCTCGCACAGATCGGGCGGCGCCGCCCGCCAGAACGCCAGGTTCCAGACCTTGATCAGCGCGTAGAGCGTCAGCAGGCTGGTCAGCACACCACCGCCGACCAGCACGTATGCCCAAACGCCCCCGTCGGCGACACCCGCGCGCAGCAGTCCGAGCTTGCCGAGGAAGCCCGACAGCGGCGGGATCCCGGCGAGGTTCATCGCGGGCACGAAGAAGACCGCGGCGAGCAGCGGTGAGATCTTGGCGAGCCCGCCGAGCCGCTGCAGGTCGGTGGTGCCGCCCCGGCGTTCCACCAGGCCGGTGACGAGGAAGAGCGTCGTCTGCACGGTGATGTGGTGGGCGACGTAGAAGACCGCGCCCGCGACGCCCCCGCGGGAGGCCAGCGCGATACCGAAGACCATGTACCCGATGTGGCTGACGAGGGTGAACGACAGCAGCCGCTTGAGGTCGGTCTGCGCGACCGCGCCCAGGATCCCGACGACCATCGACAGCAGGGCGATCAGCATCAGCGGCTCGGCGAGCCGGGTGCCGGGGAAGAGCAGCGTCTGGGTGCGCAGTATCGAGTACACGCCGACCTTGGTGAGCAGCCCGGCGAAGACGGCGGTGACGGGCGCGGGCGCCGTCGGGTAGGAGTCGGGGAGCCAGGCGGCGAGCGGGAAGACGGCCGCCTTGATGCCGAAGACGGTGAGCAGGGCGAGTTGCAGCACCAGCCGGATCCCGGCGGGCAGATCCGCCAGCCGCACGGAGAGCTGCGCGAGGTTCATGGTGCCGGTGGCCGCGTAGACCATGCCGATCGCGACCAGGAAGAGCACCGAGGAGAGCAGCGACACCACGATGTACGTGGCCCCGGCGCGGATCCGGGCCGCCGTGCCGCCGAGGGTCAGCAGGACGTAGCTCGCGGTCAGCATGATCTCGAAGCCGACGTAGAGGTTGAACAGGTCTCCGGACAGGAACGTGTCGGAGACCCCTGCGACGAGGATCAGATAGGCGGGGTGGAAGACCGACAGCGGGGTCGCCTCGTCGCGGTCGGCCATGCCCTGGCCGATGGAGTACACCAGCACGCACAGCGTCACCGCGGACGAGACCACCAGCATCAGCGCCGACAGCCGGTCGGCGACCAGCGCGATGCCGACCGGGACCGGCCAGCCGCCCGCGTGCATCACCTGCGGGCCGTCCCGGTCGGCCGCCACGAGCAGGGTGACGGAGGCGGCCAGCACGACACTGAGGACGGCCGCGCTGATGAACCGCTGGATACGGGGGAGCCGCAGCCCGACGGCGAGTTTGAGGCCGGCGGCGAAGAGTGGGAGGACGACAGGCAGCGGCAGCAGTGTGGTCGCGTTCACCGGTCGGCCCCCAGCACGTTGTCCCACAGTTCGTCGTCGAGGTCCTCGGAGTCCTCGGCGCGCGCCTGCCGGGCCCGGTCCGCCCGGATCACCGTCCGCAACTCGGCCCGCGTCCCCTCGTGTTCGGCCCGCAGCGTCACGCGGATGTCCTCGACGTCGTCCTGGACGTCGTCGCTGCCGGTCAGCTGCCAGCTGCGGTACGCCATCGCCAGCAGGAACGCGGTCAGCGCGAGGGTGATCACGATCGCGGTCAGCGCCATGGCCTGCGGGAAGGGGTCGGAGACCGCTGCGGGATCGGTGCCGGGGGAGAGCAGCGGCGCCTTCCCCGACGGGCCCGAGGTGGCCAGCACCAGCAGGTTCACCCCCGTTGCCCAGCAGGATGGCGCCGAGCAGGATGCGGGTCAGCGGGCGGGCGAGCAGCAGCGCCGTCCCGCAGGCGAAGAGCACCCCGCCGGCGGCGATCAGGGCGACGGTGGCGGTCATGCCTTCCTCCTGGCTTCCTCGCGCTCGATCTGCTGGTCGATCTTGGCGCCGAGGCTGCGCAGCACATCGAGGACGACCCCGAGGACCAGCAGGTACACGCCGCAGTCGAAGAGCACGGAGCTGGGGACGTGTACGTCGCCGAAGAGCGGCAGCCGGGTGTGGAACACCCCGCCGGCCAGGACGTCGGAGCCGAACACCAGCCCGCCCAGGGCCCGTTCCGACGGAGACCATCAGGCCCGCGCCGAGCAGGAACCCGGCGTCGACGGGAGCCGCCTCCGCCAACTCGTACCGCCCGCCCGCCAGATACCGCACGACGAGGGCGAGACCCGCGACCAGCCCGGCCGTGAAACCGCCGCCCGGCAGGCTCTCCGCGCAGAACAGCAGGTACAGCGAGAGCACGAGGATGGGGTGGAAGACCAGCCGCGCCACCACCTCGAAGACCACCGAGCGCCGGTCCGGGTCGAGGGTGGCGCCGGCCGCCAGCCAGGTGCGCTCCGGGGCCGCGCGGGGACCGGCGCGCACCTCCGCCGCCCACACGCCCGCGGCCCCGCCGCCGTCCTGGGCACGCGGCAGCGAGCCGGCCCGGCGGCGCAGGTAGAGCAGGCTCGTCACGCCGACGGCCGCGACCGCCAGCACCGCCGACTCGCCCATCGTGTCCCAGGCGCGCAGGTCGACGAGGATCGTCGCGACCACGTTCCGCAGCCCGTCGTGCCCGGTCGCGGCGACCATGTCGGCGCCCGCAGCCGGGTGCCGGCGGGCGGCCAGCGCCAGATACGTCAGGCCCGCCGCCAGTGTCCCGGCGGTGACGCCGAGCGCGGCGTGCAGAGCGCGGCGCCACACCGTCGCGGTTGGCGGGAAGCGGTGCGGGAGGCGGCGCAGCACCAGGACGAACACGACGATGCTGGTCGTCTCCACCGTGAACTGCGTCAGCGCGAGGTCCGGCGCCCCCTGCAGCACGAACAGCACGCCGGTGCCGTAGCCGGTGGTGCCGGCCAGCACCACCGCCTTCATCCGCTGCCGGGTCGGCAGGCACAGCACGCCCGCCGCCGCCACGGCGATCGCCACCGCGATCTGGCCCGCGTCGTCCCCCCAGCGCGGGGCGCCACCCCACGCCCAGGGCCGGTCGGTGAGCAGCGCCGCCGCCTCGGCGCCCGAGAAGACCAGCAGCGCCGTGCCGAGGTACACCGGCAGTGAACCGCGCTGGATGCTCCCGGTGAGCTGCAGCGCGAAGCGCTCGGTCTGCCACAGGATCTGGGCGAACGCCGCCTCGGCGCTCGGCCACGCCAGCCGCTTGCCCCAGCGCACCAGGCGCTCGCGCACGACGAACAGGGCCACGCCGGCCACCCACGCGATCTCCGACAGGGTGAGAGGGAGGCCGGCGCCGTGCCACAGCGCCAGGTGGTAGGGGGTTCCGAGGGACGGGAACGCGGCCGCGTAGCGCGCCATCAGCGGCTGCAGCAGGCCCACCCACGGGCCCAGTACCAGGCCCGCCAGCGCCAGCAGTGCGGTGGGGGCCAACAGGGCCACGTTCGTCCCTCGGTCGCGCGCGGTCGCGGGCGGCCGGTCGGGCGACGTGGCCGGGCCGAAGGCGCCGTACAGGAAGCGCAGCGTGTACGCGGTGGTCAGCGCCGAGCCGGCGACGGCGGCGTAGAGGGTGAGCCGGTCGGCCGCGCCGCCGGCCCAGAGCGCCGCGAACGCGGCCTCCTTGGCGGCGAAGCCGAGGAAGGGCGGCAGGGCCGCCATGGAGGCGCCCGCGAGGCAGGCAGCGGCGCAGACCAGCGGCATCGCGCGCGCCAGACCGCCGAGGCGGCGGATGTCGCGGCTCCCGGTGGCGTGGTCGACGATGCCGACGACGAGGAACAGCGGCGCCTTGAACAGCGCGTGCGTCAGCAGCATGGTGGCGCCGGCCAGCGCGGTGTACCGGGATCCGGCCCCCACCAGCGCGGTGAGGAAGCCGAGCTGGCTCACCGTCCCGTAGGCCAGGATCCGTTTGAGGTCCGTCTCGCGCAGCGCCCGCCAGCCGCCGAGCAGCATGGTGGCGGCCCCGAGCGTCAGCGTCACACCCCGCCAGGGCGCGACCGCGGCGAAGGCGGGGGAGAGCCGGGCGACGAGGTAGACGCCGCCCTTCACCATGGCCGCCGCGTGCAGATAGGCGCTGACCGGCGTCGGCGCCGCCATGGCACCGGGCAGCCACAGGCTGAACGGCCAGATCGCGGACTTCGACAGCGCCCCGGCGAGCACCAGCACCAGGGCGACCGGCACCGCCGTGCCGCCGAGCGGCGGCGGATGCGCGACGAGGACGGAGATCCGGTAGGTGCCGGCGGCCTGACCGAGTATCAGCAGACCGACGAGCATGGCGAGCCCGCCGACGGTGGTGACGAGCAGCGCCTGCAGCGCGGAGCGCCGGTTGGCCTTCTTCACCGACAGATGGCCGATGAGCAGGAACGAGAACACGGTGGTGAGTTCCCAGAAGACGTAGAGCAGGATCAGGTCGTCGGCGAGGACGAGCCCGAGCATCGCCCCGGCGAAGGCGGTCAGATTGCCCGCGAAGCTCGCCAGTCCCGGCTCGTCGTCCGCGAAGTAGCCGCCGCAGTAACCGAGTACGAGCGCCCCGACGCCGCCGACCAGCACGGTCAGCAGCAGCCCCAGGGCGTCGAGCCGCAGCGCGATCTCCAGGCCGAGCGCGGGCGCCCACCGCCACCGCTCGACGCGCACCGCGCCGTCGGCGACCGACGTCCACCACGTGAGCGCCCACACCGCCGTGGCGGCCGGCGCCAGCGCGAGGACGAGGAAGGCCCGCCGGCCGAGCCACCGCACCAGAGGGGTGGCACAGGCGGCGAGGACGAAGTGGGCGGCGACCAGGGCGAGCACGCGGCGAACACTTCCGCCGCCCCGGCGGTGCGGCCGACCGGCGCGCCCTGCGTAGGCCAGGATCACCCATTGGGCGGGGTACCGCCCGTGGCCGGATCCGCCTACCGTCTGCATATGCCGGATGGAAAGCTCTGGGGTATCAGCGACCTGCATGTGGCGTTCGCGGAGAACCGGAAGATCGTCGAGGGCCTGCGCCCCGAGTCGGACACCGACTGGCTGATCGTCGCGGGCGACGTCGGCGAGCTGACGGACGGCATCGAGTGGGCGCTGACCCTGCTGAGCAGCAGATACGCCCGGGTGGTGTGGGCGCCTGGCAACCATGACCTGTGGACGCCCGCCGAGGACCCGGTCCAGTTGCGCGGGGAGGCGCGCTACCGCCACCTGGTCGAGATGTGCCGGTCGCTGGGCGTGCTGACCCCGGAGGACCCGTACCCGGTCTGGGCGGGCGCGGGCGGCCCGGCCGTCGTCGCGCCGCTGTTCGTCCTCTACGACTACACGTTCCGCACCGAGACCGCCGCGAACAAGGAGGAGTCGCTCGCGCAGGCGTACAAGTCCGGGATCGTGTGCAGTGACGAGTTCCTGCTGCACCCGGATCCGTTCCCGAGCCGCGACGCCTGGTGCCGGGCGCGGGTGAAGGAGTCCGAGCGCCGGTTACTGGACTGCGACCCGGCCCTCCCGCTGGTCCTGGTCAACCACTTCCCGCTGGTCCGCCAGCCCACCCGGATCCTGCACTACCCGGAGTTCGCCCAGTGGTGCGGCACGGAGCGGACGGCCGACTGGCACCAGCGCTTCACGGTGAGCGCGGTGGTCTACGGACATCTGCACATCCCCAGGACCGCCTGGTACGACGGGGTCCGCTTCGAGGAGGTCTCGGTCGGCTACCCCCGGGAATGGAACCGCCCGGGCCACCCCAGGACCGTCCCGCGCCAGATCCTCCCGGAACCGGAGAACCGGTGACGTGAGCCTGCGCGACCCGCGCACCGGAGCACGAAGAAGGCCCCCCGCTTCCGCGAGGGGCCTTCGACCGTCTGTGCGCCGTCAGGGACTCGAACCCCGGACCCGCTGATTAAGAGTCAGCTGCTCTAACCAACTGAGCTAACGGCGCGTGTTGACATGGAAGATCGTACCCGATCCTCCGGGGTGCTCAAAAACGGCCGCCGGACCCCCCCGGGCGGGCGCCCGATCCGCGGCGGACGGACGCCAGAGGCGCGGCGGATGTCCGCCAGGCGGGATCCTGCCAGGCCGGGGCGGTGCGCGGCGCGGCTCCGTGCCGATAGATCATGTGCATGACGCCGATAAGACGCCGTGCCTCCGTGCTCGCCAGCGCCACCGCGCTCGCGCTCGGCACCGGACTCCTCCTCCCCGCCACCTCCGCAACCGCCGCCGCCCCCGGCGCCGCCCCGCGCACCGCGGCGCCGCAGGCAAAGACGTACGACATCACCCTGGTCTCCGGAGACGTCGTGCACTTCGCCGACGGGGCCGGCGCGCAGGACACCGTCACCGTGGACCGCCCGCACGGAGCCCCCGGCGGCGTGCACGTCCAGCAGGCGGGCGGTGAGACCTACGTCCTGCCGGACGAGGCGCTGCCGCTGCTCGCCGCGGGCCGACTCGACCGCCGGCTGTTCGACGTGACGGCGCTGGTGAAGATGGGTTACGACGACGCCCGCTCCGGCGGCGTCCCGCTGATCGCCACCTACACCGCCGCCGCCCGTGCCGCGCGCTCGCTGCCCGCCGCCCCCGCGGGCAGCACCGCCACCCGATCGCTGTCCAGCATCGGCGGCGCCGCGCTCAAGGCGCGCAAGAAGGACACCCGCGCCTTCTGGCAGGACGTGGTTGCCACCCCCGCGAAGGCCGGGGCGCTCGACAACGGCATCGACAGGCTGTGGCTGGACGGCCGCGTCGAGGCGAGCCTGAAGGAGTCGGTACCGCAGGTCAACGCGCCGCAGGCGTGGGCGCAGGGGTACGACGGCAAGGGCCGCAAGGTCGCGATCCTGGACACCGGGATCGACGACACGCACCCGGACCTGAAGGACCAGGTCTCCGCCGAGCAGAGCTTCGTCCCCGGCCAGGCGGTCACCGACGGGAACGGCCACGGCACGCACGTCGCCTCGACGATCGCGGGCACCGGGGCCGCCTCCGGCGGCGACTACAAGGGCGTCGCGCCCGGCGCGAAACTGCTCATCGGCAAGGTGCTCTCCAACGAGGGGTCCGGGGCGGACTCCGGGATCATCGCCGGCATGGAGTGGGCGAAGGCCCAGGGCGCCGACGTGGTCAGCATGAGCCTCGGCTCGCCGCTCCCCGACGACGGTACCGACCCGATGGCCCAGGCGGTGGACCGCCTCTCGGCCGACGGCGGACCGCTCTTCGTCATCGCCGCGGGGAACGCGTACGCGGCCGGCTCCATCGGCGCGCCCGGCTCGGCGGCCACAGCACTGACGGTCGCCGCCGTCGACAAGCAGGACGGCCGCGCCGACTTCTCCAGCATGGGTCCGCTGAGCGGCTCGTACGGGCTGAAGCCGGACATCTCCGCCCCCGGCGTCGACATCACCGCGGCCCGCTCGCAGGCGCTCACCTCGGGCAGCGGCATGTACCAGACCATGTCCGGCACCTCGATGGCCACCCCGCACGTCGCGGGCGCCGCCGCGATCCTCAAGCAGCGGCACCCCGACTGGACCGGGCAGCAGCTCAAGGACGCGCTGATGAGCTCGTCGAAGCAGCTCAGCGGCTTCACCCCGTACGAGATGGGCACCGGGCGGCTCGACGTGCTCGCCGCCGTGGACTCCACCGTCCAGGCCACCGGCTCGGTCGCCGCCGCCGTCTACCCGTGGCCGCACGCCGGCGCCGCGAGCACCACGCGCACCATCACCTACCGCGACAACGGCGCGGCGGACGTCACGCTGAACCTGGCGCTGGACCCCGCCGCCCGGGCGGCCGGCGCCTACACGCTGTCCGCGAGCACGGTCACCGTACCGGCGGGCGGCACCGCCGCCGTCACCCTCACCCTGGACCCCGCGGCCGTCCCGTCCGCGACCACCTTCTCCGGCCAGGTCACCGCGACCGACGCGGCCGGCGGCGGGGCCGTCGCGCACACCGGCTTCGCGCTCACCAAGGAGCAGGAGCTCTACGACTACACGATCAAGCTGACCGGACGCGACGGGAAGCCGGCCGCCGGCACCGTCGTCCTCGCCGAGAAGAGCGACCCGTACCTGTCGCCGCTCGCCGTGGACGGCGAGCGCACCCTGCGGCTCCCGCCGGGGACGTACATGACGTACGCGGAGCTCGAGGTCGCCGGCGACACCCCGGACTCCCGCGGCCTGGCGGTGCTCGCCAGCCCGGAGACGGTCCTCACCAAGAGCACCACGGTGCGGCTCGACGCCAGTAAGGCGCACAAGGTCAGCACCCGCGTCCCGCAGGAGACCGAGCAGCGGCAGCTGCACCTGGACCTGGCCCGCACCTTCTCCAACGGCAACCTCATCCGCGACGCGTACATTGTGCCCCCGGCGTTCGACGCCGTCTACGCCGCGCCCACCCGGAAGGTCACCGACGGCACCTTCTCCTTCGTGACCCGCTGGCGGCTCGGCGAGAAGCAGGTCGACGCCTCGTCGCGCGGCCGGGACCTCGACCTGACGCCGCAGGCCGGCGCCACGGTCGACGACGGCTCATCCAGGCTGCGCGTCGTCACCGCGGGCAAGGGTGCCGCGGCCGACTACGCCGGTCTGGACGCCAAGGGCAAGGCCGTCGTCGTCACCCGCAGCGCGGACGTCTCTCCCGCCGACCGCGCCGCGAACGCCGTCGAGGCCGGCGCCGAACTGTTGATCGTCGTCAACGACGGCACCGGCCGGCTCTCCGAGTACTACGCGGACGACGCGGGCACCAGCACCCCGCTCGGCGTCGTCTCGATCATGCGCGACGCGGGCGCCCGGCTCGTCGCCGACGCCAGGGGCGGCAGGCTCACCCTCGACATCACCCAGCGCACCTACCCGCGCTACCTCTACGACCTGCTCGCGCAGCAGGACGGCACGATCCCCGACCGGCCCCTCGCCTACACCCCCGACCCGAAGCGGGACCTGGCCCGGATCGACGCCACGTACAACGGCGACCGGCAGCGGGCCGGCGGCGGCTTCCGCTACGACATCCCGGCCTGGGGGCCGGGCGTCGGCTTCGCCGAGAAGGAGAGCTATCCCGGCACGCGCACCGAGTACGTCTCGCAGCAGCACGGCGCGGGCTTCTGGTACGAGGACCACGCCGTCTACAAGCCCGACTACTCGGACGTGATGTTCGAGATGCGCGGCGGCAACGACCGCTTCACCGCGGGCCGGCACTACACCACCTCGTGGTTCGGCGGGGTCCAGCGGCCGCGCCTGGGCCAGGCGTTCTGGGGTCCCAACCGCAGCGTCTACGACGACATCCAGTTCAACCTCACCCCGTGGACGGACGCGGGGGCGGGCCACTCCGGCTCGATGCCGTCGGACGAGTACGACACCACCACGTACGCGGTCTACCAGGGCGACAAGCTGCTGGACCAGGGCGCGGGGCGCGCCGGGTACGTGTCGGCGGCCCCCGGCACCGCGCCGTACCGGTTCGTCCTGGACTCGACCCGGGACGCGGCCGCCTGGAAGTCCTCCATCCGCACCCACACCGAGTGGGGCTTCGTCTCCGGACCGCTCCCGAAGGACGGGCCGTTCCAGGAGGACATCAAACTGCTCCAGCTCGACTACGACGTGCCCACGGACACCGCGGGTGACGTCAGGGCCGGGCAGTGGACGCGGATCGGCCTCTCCTCGCGCACGCAGGAGTGGCTGAACGGCGTGACGAAGGCCACCAGGGCGACGTTGTCGGTCTCGTACGACGACGGAAGGACGTGGGCGCCGACCCTCCTGGTGCGGACGGGCGACGGCTCCTGGAACACGCTCGTCAGGACACCGAACAAGCCCGGCGGCTCGGTCTCGCTCAAGGCCACCGCGCAGGACGGCAGGGGCGGCACCGTCGCCCAGGAGATCATCCGGGCGTTCGGGCTGCGCTGATCCGAGGGCCCGCACGGCGGGACGCGGGCCGGAGGGGGATGGTCATCAGCACCCCCTCCGGCCCCGTATGATTGACACGTAGGCGCCGTTAGCTCAGTTGGTTAGAGCAGCTGACTCTTAATCAGCGGGTCCGGGGTTCGAGTCCCTGACGGCGCACAGCAGGGCAAGACGAAGGGCGCTCTTCCTCCGGGAAGAGCGCCCTTCGTCGTTTCCGGCACACGGGAGGGCCGCCGTACGGCATCAGGACCGGAAGTCGTCCGCCACCGCCAAGTCCTCGCACCGGGCCCACCCGCACGGAGCAGCCCGGCGGGCGGGTGGGCCGACGGGGTGATCCACTGGTTCGGTCTCGCAAAACTCCCCCCATAGGAGCTCAGCATGGCGATCCTCATCGTCTTCGACATCCCCGGCATGACCCAGGATGCCTACCAGCAGTCCATCGTCAAGCTGACCGGCGGCCGCGACAAGGTCGAGACCTCGTCGGACTGGCCCGTGCCCGGCCTCATCACGCACACGGCCGCTCCCACCCCCAACGGCTTCTTCGTCGCCGACGTCTGGGAGTCCGAGGAGGCGTTCCAGAAGTTCGGCGCGATCATCCGGCCGATTCTGGAGGAGCTCGGCGTTCCGGACGCGGAGCCGAAGGTCTACCCGGTGGTCAACCTGGTGACCCCGTAGTCCTGGCGTCACGGTCGAAGGCCCCCGCTCGCGAAGCGCGGGGGCCTTCTTCGTGTTCCGGGGACGGGCCGGCTCCCTCAGAAACTGAGCGAGAGCAGCACCGGGGCCGCGCGTTCGTTCAGGGTGTCGACGGCCGGCTTGAGGCGGTGGGCCTGCGAGGTGGGCATCGACAGCGCGAGGCACGCGACCGTCTTGCCGATGGTGACCGGGACCGCCGCGCAGACCGTGCCGACCGCGTATTCCTGGAGGTCGAGCATGGGGTGGCCGGCGGGCCGGCTCTCCAGTTCCGACAGCAGGGCCCGCTCGTTGACGACGGTGCGCGAGGTGAGGCGCGCGGTCCTGTGGCGGGAGAGGTGGTCACGGCGCCTGTGGTGGTCGAGCTGGGCGAGCAGGCACTTGCCGATCGCGCTGGCATGGGCGGAGGAGCGGAAGTCCACCCATTCGTTCACCCGCGGGGTGTCCGGCCCGTCCGCGACGTCCACCACCGTCACCTCGCCGTCGTCGTAGCGGCCGAAATAGACCGCTGCGCCGACCTCGTCACGCAGTTCGTTGAGGACGCTGTTGAGCTTGTCGGCGAGCGCCTGCTCGCGGTCGGCGGCGCCCAGCAGCACCAGGGATTCGCCGGTCACGTATCCGCCGCCGGGCAGGAACGCGACATAGCGCTCGCGCTTGAGCATGGCCAGCAGTTGTGAGAGGTATCCGATGGGCACGCCGATCTCGCGGGCCAGCTGCTCGGCCGTCACGCCGTGTCGGTGGCGGTCGACCGCCTCCAACACGCGCAGCGCGTACTGCACCGCGTACACCGGCGCGATCTGTCGGTACTCAAGCGCCACGAAATCCCCCTGCACGTGTGCCGTTCGCGTCCGGTGCGGCGTGCCGTTCGTCACGGCGGGAGCCGCTGGTCACGGCCGCCGGAACCGCGCGAACCCGGCCAGTCGAGCCTTCTTCCACGATAGCCGCAACGGCGTTCCAGGTAGAGGCCGTTGACCGGCTGACTGGTGGTCTTCGTGCACAAATGCAGGAAGTCGCGCTATCGGCATATGCCAATGGCCTCCTTGCACGTCGATTGCCGCGCGGAAGGTCCGGGAATAACCGGAGTCGGTCTCCGGTTGAAGATGCCGCAGGCGAATACGTGACCGAGGAGGCGCCCCCCGTGGGAGACGAACCGCAGACCACCGATGACATCCGCGGAGCAGCCCGCGGCAGCGCGCCCGTGCCGCTGTCCGTGCTCGATCTGGCGACCGTGGGAAGCGGGCTCACCGCCACGCAGGCCCTGCGCGCCAGTGTCGAACTGGCCAAGCTCGCAGAGGCTCGCGGATTCCACCGGATGTGGGTCGCCGAGCACCACTCGATGCCGGGTGTGGCCAGCTCGTCCCCCGCGGTGATCCTCGCTCACCTCGCCGCGTACACCCGCACGCTCCGGCTCGGCTCCGGCGGGGTGATGCTCCCCAATCACGCCCCGCTGGTGATCGCCGAGCAGTTCGGCACCCTGGAGGCGCTCGCGCCCGGCCGCATCGACCTGGGTCTCGGCCGCGCGCCCGGCACCGACGGCGCCACCGCCGCCGCGCTGCGCCGCACCGACCGCCCGGACGGCGCCGACGACTTCCCGCGCCAGCTCGACGAGCTGACCCGGTTCCTGGACGACGACTTCCCGGACGGCCACCGCTACGCGCGCATCCACGCGATCCCCGGCCCGGTGCAGGGCTCCGTTCCCGGCGGGGTGCAGTCCGCGTCCCGCCCGTCGGTCTGGCTGCTGGGCTCGTCCGGCTTCAGCGCCCGACTGGCCGGCGCGCTGGGCCTGCCGTTCTCCTTCGCGCACCACTTCTCCGCGGCCAACACCGTTCCCGCGCTGGAGCTCTACCGCGAGTCGTTCCGCCCGTCCGCGGTCCTGGACCGGCCGTACGCGGCCATCGGCGTCTCCGCCCTCGCGGCGGACGATCCGGCCGAGGCGCGCCGCCAAGTGCTCACCGGCGCGCTCGGGATGCTGCGGCTGCGCACCGGGCGGCCGGGACTCATCCCGTCCCCCGAAGAGGCCGAGGCATACGAATTCAGCTCCCTGGAGCGCGAGTTCATCGACTCGTGGCTGGTCAACGTGGTGCACGGCGGCGCGGAGGAGGTCCGTGACGGGCTCGACTCACTCGTGAAGCGGACCGGCGCGGACGAGCTGATCATCACGGCCAACGCCCATACCCCTGCCGCCCGGCTGCGCTCCTACGCGTTGATCGCGGACGCCTACGGGCTGCCCGGTGGTGACGGGTCGTAGGGCCTCCCGGCGGTTAACGCCGGGTTTCCCGAGGGGGTGTGGTCCACGCTCCGGAAGGACATCTTCCGCATCCTTAACTCAGCCTAAAGCCGCTTGTCAGCACCTGCGACAGGCGGCTTTTCGCTGGCCGGAGGGGGTTTCCGGCGGGTAGCCGAGGCGTCAATTGGTCTAGTCCTAAGTCTGGTTCAGACCATTGACCTGAGCGTCTCGGGGGCGCTATTCATGCTGCAGCCCCCCTGCAGCTCCCTCTCCCCCTGGAGGACTTTCGTGCAGCTCCATAAGAGATCACTCGTGGCGGCCGCCACCAGTGCGGCCCTCGCCCTCGGCGCGATCACCGCGCTCGTCGGCGGGCTCTCCCCGGCGAGCGCCGCGGTTACCGACGCCCAGCCGGCCGCCGCGGCCGCGAGCAGCGGCGGGGTGAAGATCGCCTACTACGACCAGTGGAGCGTGTACGGCAACGCCTTCTACCCCAAGGACCTCGACACCCGCGGGATAGCGAGCAAGCTGGACGTCATCAACTACTCGTTCGGGAACATCCACCCGACCGACCTCACCTGCTTCGAGGCCAACAAGGCGGCCTCGCAGGACGAGAACAACCCCAGCGCCGGCGACGGCGCGGGCGACTCCTTCGCGGACTACCAGAAGTCCTTCGGCGCGGCCGACAGCGTGGACGGTGTCGGCGACACCTGGAACCAGCCGATCACCGGCGCGTTCAACCAGCTGCGGAAGCTCAAGGCGAAGTACCCGAAGCTGAAGGTCAACATCTCCATCGGCGGCTGGACGTACTCCAAGTACTTCTCCGACGCCGCGAAGACCGACGCGAGCCGCAAGAAGTTCGTGACCTCCTGCGTCGACCAGTACATCAAGGGCAACCTGCCCGTCGACGGCGGCTTCGGCGGCCCCGCCTCCGCGGCCGGCGTGTTCGACGGCATCGACCTCGACTGGGAGTACCCGGGTTCGACCGGCGGCCACCTCGGCAACCACGTGGACGCGGCCGACAAGCAGAACTTCACGCTGCTGCTCGCCGAGTTCCGCAAGCAGCTGGACGCGTACGGCACCGCCAACGGCGGCAAGAAGATGCTGCTGACCGCCGCGCTGCCGGCCGGCCAGGACAAGATCGCGCACATCGAGACCAACAAGGTCGGGCAGTACCTCGACTACGCGAACATCATGACCTACGACATGCACGGTGCCTGGGACGCCGACGGACCGACGTACCACCAGTCGCCGCTCGTCCCCGCCGCCGGCGACCCGACCGACCCGATCGCGCCGGGCACCGAGAAGTACAACGTCACCAACGCGGTGAACTCCTGGCTCGACGGCAACACCACGTACGGCATCGCGGGCGGCTTCCCCGCCAACAAGCTGACGCTGGGCTACGAGCTCTACTACCGCGGCTGGACGGGCGTCACCGCCGGCGCCAACCACGGCCTCGGGCAGCCCGCCACCGGGCCGGCCCCGGCGCGCAGCCTCAGCGCGACGGCCGGCATCGCGTACTACAAGGAACTCGGCGGCATCGTCGACAACCCGGCGACCACCTTCTGGGACGACGCGTCGAAATCCTCGTACTTCTACAACGGCACGGAGTTCTGGACCGGCCTCAACGCCCAGTCGATCCAGGCCCGCGCGGACTACGCGCACTGCCGCGGACTGGCCGGCGCGATGATGTACTCGCTGCTGGACCTCGACACCGGCACCACGCTGCTGAACAAGATCAACACCGCGGTGGGCGGCTCCGCGACCGGCTGTGGCACCACCACCCCGCCGACCACCCCGCCGACGACGCCTCCGACCACCCCGCCGACGACTCCGCCGACGACTCCTCCGACCACGCCTCCCACCACCCCGCCGACGACGCCGCCCACCGGCACCTGCGCGGCGGCCGCCTGGAGCTCCTCCGCGGTCTACACCAGCGCCAGCGGAACGGTCTCCTGGAAGGGCCACAACTGGAAGGCCAAGTGGTGGACGACGGGCGAGGAGCCCGGCACCACCGGCGAATGGGGCGTGTGGCAGGACCTCGGGGCCTGCTGACCTGACCGCCCCATCCGGAGGCCCGCGTCCCTTCCCCCCACGGACGCGGGCTCCGGCATGTGCGGGGAGCGCTGCCGGCCCGCGTCAGGTCTCGAGCAGGCCTGAGATCCGCTCGGCGGCGACCGGGCGGGAGTAGTGCCAGCCCTGACCGGTGTCGCAGCCGATCCGCCGCAGCCGCTCCGCCTGTTCGGCGTTCTCGACGCATTCCGCGGTGACGGTGAGGCCGAGCCGGTGGGCGAGCTCCACCAGGGCCTCGACGATGGTCTCGTCGGCGGGGTTGGGGTGTTCGGCCGAGCGGAAGCCCTGGACGAAGGAGCCGTCGAGCTTGAGGGCGGAGACGGGCAGCCGGCTCATGTAGGCGAGGTTCGAGTAGCCGGTGCCGAAGTCGTCGATGGCGATCCGCACGCCCATCTCGCTCAGCGCGTGCAGCGCCTGCAGCGGCCGGCCGGCGGATCCCATGACGGCGGACTCGGTGAGCTCCAGCTGCAGCAGTTCCGGCGGCAGCCCGGTCTCCTCCAGGATGGTGGCGACGTCGGCGACGAGGTCGGAGTCCCAGACCTGGCGGACCGCGACGTTGACGCTGATGAAGATCGGGTCGTCCGGGTGGTCCTTCTGCCAGACCCGCGCCTGGCGGCACGATTCAGCAAGCACCCAGCGGCCGAGCTGGACGATGGAGCCGTTCTCCTCGGCGAGACCGATGAAACGGTCCGGGGCCAGCCGCCCGAAGTGCGGGTGCTGCCAGCGGACCAGGGCCTCGACGCCGCGCAGCACCCCGCTGTCGAGTCCGACGAGCGGCTGGTACTCCAGGATGAACTCGCCGCGCTCCACGGCCTGCCGCAGTGTGCTGGACAGCGCCTGGCGCGTCATGCGGTGGGCGTTGCGCTCCGGGTCGAAGAGCGTCCAGCGGGCCTTGCCGTCCGCCTTGGCCCAGTAGAGCGTGGTGTCGGCGGCCTGCATCAGACCGGTGGCGGAGCTGCCGGCCACCTCTCGCTCGACCACGCCGATGCTCGCCGACACCGCGAGCCGCTGCCCGTCGACGTCGAACGGCCGTTGCAGCGCGGTGAGTACGGACTCGGCCAGCACGGTGGCCTGCCCGGTGCCGGTGGAGTCCCTGACGAGCAGGGCGAACTCATCGCCGCCGAGCCGGGCGACCAGGTTGCCGCCGGGCTCCGCACAGACCAGCAGCCGCTCGGCGACGGCGGCGAGCAACTCGTCGCCGATCCGGTGCCCGAGGGTGTCATTGATGGCCTTGAAGCCGTCGAGGTCGAGGTAGCACAGCCCGATGCGCCCCGTTCTGCTGCCGGCGCCGTCGAGAGCGGCGGCGAGCCGTTCGAAGAACAGCGCCCGGTTGGGCAGCCGGGTGACGGAGTCGTGCATCCGCAGGTGGCGCAACTGTTCGCGCAGGCTGTGGCGTTCACCGACGTCCTCGACGGAGAGCAGCGCGGCGCCGCAACCGCCTCCGGTGCCGGTGAGCGTCAACTCGGCCCACACGAAACCGCCGTCGCGCCGCTTCAGACGGCGGGTGCACCGCAGTTGGTCGCGGCGGCCGGCGAGCACCTCGCGGTAGGCGGTGCGGGCCGGGTCGTCGTCGGCGAGTCCCAGTAGCCCGGCCGCGACGCGGGCGGCGAGCCCGGCGGCGCTGGTGGCGAGGAGCGCGCCGAGGGCCTGGTTGGCCTCCAGTACCGAGCCGTCGCGGTCCACCAGTGCCATGGGCAGCCGGGCCGCGGTGAAGGCGGCGCGGTAGTCGCGCGGTTCGCCGGCCGCTGGGGCCCGTGGGTCAGAAGTGATTCCGTTACTCTGCGTGAGCATTACCGGTGTGATGTCGGGCTCGGCGCTGGGGCCGCCCGAGGGTCCGCCCATTGCCCGCTCCCCATGTCGCGCTGCTCTCTGGGCGATCATAGGCGCTGGCGGAGCGGAGGAACCAGCGCCGTTGTGGTGATTCTTGGCACGCACGCTGACGGATTGATCGTTTCTGCACGAAAGCGGTGGCCAAGTGACCGCTTCGCATAATCCATCACGCACAGTAAGGGAGTCGTCCACACCTCGTGCGGAGCAACTCAACAGGGCATACCGCCGCAATCCATAGCAACGTGGTGAAGGTGCCCCGAACGGGCTCGCGATTACTTCCCGGAGGCCCACCGGAGGTTCATGTGCGGCGGACAGGCATCCTCATACGGGCGCGGCGGCGACCCCTGCGCGCGTTGGCGGCGGCGGCGAGCGTCTTCGCCGCCGTCGTCGCCTGGACGCTCGTCGCGGGACCCGCCGCGGCGGCCACCGCTGCCGGCGGGGACTGCGCCCTGCCGCGCACGTCGGCCCACCACTCCGAGGGAGTGGATACCTGGAATGCCGCGTTCCCCCGTCCGAGTACGGTCCTGGACGCCGTGATGATCTTCCTGTCGTTCCCCGACGCGGTGCCCGACCTGACCCCGGAGGAGGTCGCGGCCGACCACTTCCCGGCCACCTCGCTCTTCTACGACCGCGCCTCGTACGGGCGGTTCCAGCTGCGCTCGCATCCCGTCGACCGCTGGATCCCGATGCCCCGCGCCTCCACCGACTACCGGATCCGGCGCGACTGGGACGCCGACCAGCGCGCCGCGTACCTGCGGGACGCGATCGACGCGGCCGACCCCGCGGTGGACTTCTCGGCGTACGACCTCGTCTACCTGGTCGCGGACCCGGACGCCCCCGGCGTCGACGCGGACGCCACCAAGGTCGTCAACCTCGGCACCCCGATGCGGGCCGACGGCACCGATCTGCGGCGGCTGGTCACGGTGTTCGAGCAGCACCCGCCCGACCACAACGTGCTGGCCCACGAGACCGGCCACGTCTTCGACCTGCCCGACCTCTACTCCCGGCCGGCCGCGGGCAGCGACGCCGACTGGGACACCAGGGTCGGCGACTGGGACCTCATGGGCAGCCAGTTCGGCCTCGCCCCCGAGCCGTTCGCCTGGCACAAGTGGAAGTTCGGCTGGCTGGAGGACCACCAGGTGCAGTGCGTGTCCCAGCACGGCACCAGCTGGCACGAACTGACACCCCTGGAGACCGCGGGCGGCACCAAGCTCATCGTCGTCCGCACCGGGCGGCGTACCGCGCTCGCCATCGAGGCGCGTTCGGCGACCGGCAACGACGCGGGTCTGTGCCGGGAGGGCGTCCTGCTCTACGAGGTGCGCTCCAACCGGGAATCCGGCGAGGGCCCGGTCACCGTCCTCGACGGCCACCCCGCCACCTCCGCCTGCCAGGACGGCTCCGCCTACCCGCCGCTGGCCGACGCGCCGCTCGGCGCGGGCGAGTCCTACGCCTACGACGCGGGGCCTGGTCCACGTGACGGCCGCCTCCCACTCCGCGGACGGCTCCTGGGCCGTCAAGGTCAGCGAGGAATAGCGCCGTGGCGACGGACGGGCGAATACCGTGGATGCCCGGAGCGGGGCTCAAAGCCGCCGCCATCGGGACGGTCGCGCTGCTCGCGGTGGCCAGCACGGCCGCCACCGGGCCGCAGGCCGCCTACTCCCCGCCGACGGCGTCCAGGCCCTGCGCGCTGCGCGCGACGCCGGGCACCGCGATGTCCGAGGGCTTCCCGGACCGGTCCACGCGGGGGCCGGGCAGCGAGTTCGCCCCGTCGACCGGCGAGGTGCGGGCCCTGACCCTGTTCCTCGACTTCTCCGACGCGCCCGCGCCCTACAGCGCCGGTGAGCGGTACGCGGAGTTCTTCCCCGCCGTCACGCAGTGGTTCGACCGCGGCTCGTACGGGAAGCTGCGCTACGAGTCGACGCCCGTGCTGCGCTACATCCGCATGCCCAAACCGTTCTCCGCGTACGGGATCGGCCGCGGCTACGGCTGGGACGCGCACACCGCGATGATGCGCGACCTGCTCGCGGTCGCCGACCGGGACATCGACTTCCGCGGCTACGACCTGGTCAACATCCTCGTCACGCCCAACGCGGGGCCGCCCGCCGACGAGGCCGTCCTGTCGGTCACCTGGACCGGCGCCTCAGCCGCCACCACCGACGAGGGCGCCCGGCTCGACCGGGTCTCGCTCGTCTACGGCCACGACCAGTCCGGCTCCCGCGTCCTCGCCCACGAGAACGGCCACGCCTTCGGCCTGCCCGACCTGTACGCCGCCGACGACTTCCAGCGCACCGACACCCTCGCCGGCCAGTGGGACAGCATGTCCCTGGACTGGGGGCTGGGCGGCGACCTGTTCGCCTGGCACAAGTGGCGGCTCGGCTGGCTGGACGACTCGCAGATCGCGTGCGCCTCCGTGCGCGGCGAATGGACGTACGCGCTGCGCGCCGTCTCCCTGCCCGGCGGCCGGAAGGCCGTGGTCGTCCCCTACGGGCGGACCACGGCGTATGTGATCGAGGCCCGGCAGACGTCGGGCAACGACCGTGAGGCCTGCCGCGAGGGCGTCCTCGTCTACCAGGTCCATACCGACATCGATTCGGGCGCCGGGCCGGTCTCCGTCCGGGACGCCCATCCCGCCACCAGCGCCTGCGACTTCAGCAGCGGCTCGTTCAACTCCCTCAACGACGCACCCTTCCGCGTCGGCGAGGTGTTCGACGACCCGGCGGTGGGCCTGACGGTCCGCGTGCTGGGCCGCGACCCCGCCGGTGACTGGGATGTCCAGGTGACCCGCCGCTGAATCCGCGACCACGGCGCACCGGCTCTCCGGAGGGGGAGAGCCGGCGCACCGGGGCGAAGCGGACCGTCAGGCGAGGAGCTCGGCCCGCAGGGTGATGTTCACCCCGGCCAGGGCCTTGCTGACGGGGCAGTTGGCCTTCGCGTCCTGCGCCGCGGCCTCGAACACCTCGGCGGTGATGCCGGGTACGTGGGCCTTGACGGACAGCACGATGCCGGTGATGCCCTCGCCGGGCTGGAACGTCACGTCGGCCTGGGTCTGTACGGACTCCGGCGGGGTGCCCGCGCCGGCGAGGCCGTGCGACAGCGCCATCGAGTAGCAGGACGAGTGCGCGGCCGCGATGAGTTCCTCGGGGCTGGTCTTGCCGTTGGCCGCCTCCGCGCGCGAGGGCCAGGAGACCTCGTAGCTGCCGACCCCGGAGGAGTCGAGGGAGACGGTGCCGGAGCCGTCGAGGAGGGCGCCCTTCCACTGGGTGGTCGCGGTGCGGGTGGTTGCCATGGTCACAAGCCTCCAAGAGAGAGCGGGAAAAGCCTCTCGCACGCTACCCCGCCACCGGGCCCGGGGCGGGGGAAGCCGGCGGCGCGGGAGGGTCAGCGGCCGGGGAAGCTGTACGTGTAGTGCTGCGCGTCGAGCTGGTCCAGCAGTTGGGACAGCGCCTGCACCGTCTGGGAGCGGTCGCCGCCGCCGTCGTGCATCAGCACGATCGCGCCGGGCCCGAGGTTGGCGTTGACGTGGTGCACGATGGCCGCCGCCCCGGGCCGCTTCCAGTCGTCGGAGTCCGAGGTCCAGCCCAGCGGGCGCATCCCGTGGCCGGCGGCTATCTCCCGTATCCACGGCTTGAAGTCCCCGCCGGGCGCCCGGTAGTAGGGCACCTCGGCGCCGGGCCCCCGCCGCGTCGGTGATCTCCTGGCGGGCGTCCAGGATCTCGTGCCGGTTGTAGTCGGCGGACTTGGAGCTCTGGTGCTCGTCGTGGTGCACGGAGTGGTCGCACAGCCGGTGGCCGGCCGCCGCGATCTGCCGCACGACGGCGGGGTGGGCCTGGGCGTTCGGGCCGATCTCGCAGAAGGTGGCCTTCGCGTGGTGCCGGGCGAGCAGGGCCAGTATCTGCGGCGTCCAGCGCGGGTCGGGGCCGTCGTCGAACGTGAGGGCCACGGCCTTGCCGCCGTCCTCCAGGCCGTGCTGTATCTCCCGGCTGACGCGGTGTCCGCCGGGCGCGTCGTCGGACGGCACGGTCGGCGAGGACGAGGCGGGCGGCGTCGGCTTGGCGGGCCGCGTGGACGGGGCCGGCGAGGATGTGGCGGGCGGCGTGCCCGTCCGCGTCTGGTGGGGAATGGCGGCCGAGGACGGGGTGGGCGATGGAGGAGAGACGTGCGCCGAGTGGGTGCCCTGCTGGCCGCCGCAGGCCGCCAGGGCGGCTCCCGCGAGCGTCACCCCCAGAGCGGTGGCGGTGGATTTCCTCGCGCTGCTCGGCGCCACGGTTGTACCTCCATCGATGCGCTCGCGACCTGAGAGGGCCGGTCCGCACCGGACCGGCCCTTTCCTACGTTCCGTCGCTCCACCGTAAGCGCAGCCCGCGGCGGGCGCCCTCGTCCGTTCGGTCAAAATCAGGCGGTCCCGTGTCCCGCTTCGACGGGTATATCCGCAGATCAGCGCCGACGGACCAGGGGGAACGGCAGGGTCTCGCGGATGGAGCGGCCGGTAAGGAACATCACCAAGCGGTCGACGCCGATGCCCAGCCCGCCCGTCGGCGGCATCGCGTACTCCAGGGCGGTCAGGAAGTCCTCGTCCAGTTCCATCGCCTCGGCGTCGCCGCCTGCCGCCAGCAGCGACTGCTCGGTGAGCCGGCGGCGCTGCTCGACCGGGTCGGTCAGCTCCGTGTAGGCGGTGCCCAGTTCGGTGCCGTACGCGACCAGGTCCCAGCGCTCCGCGAGCCGCGGGTCACCGCGGTGCTGCCGGGTGAGCGGGGAGACGTCCAGCGGAAAGTCCTTGTAGAAGGTCGGAGCGGTGGTGCGCTCCTCGACCAGCCGCTCGTACATCTCCAGCACGATGTCGCCGCGCCCGTCGCCGGGGGCGTGCGGCACGCCCGCGCTGTCGCAGAGCCGCCGCAGCACCTCGGGCGGGGTGTCGGCGGTGACCTCCTCGCCGAGCGCCTGTGAGATCGCGTCGTTGACGGTCCGTACCGGCCACAGCCCGGACAGGTCGACCTCGCCGCCGTCCCGGCGGGCGGTCTGCGAGCCGTTGGCTGCGGTCGCGGCCCGCTGGATCAGATCGCGGGTCAGGTCCAGCATCGTGTCGTAGTCGGCGTAGGCCTGGTATGCCTCCAACATCGTGAACTCGGGGTTGTGCTTGTACGACACGCCCTCGTTGCGGAAGGTGCGGCCGAGTTCGAAGACCTTCTCCACGCCGCCGACGCAGAGCCGCTTGAGGTACAGCTCCGGGGCGATGCGCAGGTACAGGTTCAGGTCGTAGGCGTTGATGTGGGTGGTGAAGGGACGCGCGTTGGCGCCGCCGTGCACCGGCTGCAGCATCGGCGTCTCGACCTCCAGGTACCCGCGCTCCACCAGCGACTCGCGCACCGAGTGCACCGCGGCGCTGCGGGCCCGCAGCACCTCGCGGGCGTCGGGCCTGACCACCAGGTCGAGATAGCGCTGCCGCACCCGGGCCTCCGGGTCGGTCAGGCCGCGCCGCTTGTCGGGCAGCGGGTGCAGGCACTTGGCGTTCAGCCACCAGGTGGACGCGTCGGCGGTCACCTCGCCGGCCCGGCTCACGCCCATCACTGCCTCGAAGCCCAGCAGGTCGCCCAGATCGACGTCGGAGCCGAACGAGCGCAGGCCCGCGGCGGTGAAACGGTCCCGGTCCAGCAGGACCTGCAGATCGCCCGACCAGTCCCGCAGCGTCACGAACAGCACGCCGCCGTGGTCGCGCAGCCGCAGCACCCGCCCCGCCAGCCGCACCGGGGTACCGGCGGGCGCGACCGCCGCCGCGGCCAGGCTGTGCGTGGGCTCGACGCCGGGCGGGTACGGGTCGCTCTCCGCGTCCCGCAGCCGTTCCAGCTTCCGCATCCTGACCCGCACCTGCTCCGGGCGTCCGGAGTCGGCCGACCGGCTCGGCCCGGCCGCCGACAGGTCCGCGGCCGCCGCCACGGCCTCCTCCAGCGGGACGAACGACGGCACCGCGGCCGGCGCCTCCGCGCCCCGGTCCCGCCAGAAGCACAACCGCGGCATCTCCACGAAGCCCTCCGCGATACCGGAGGCCAGGCCGATACGGGCCAGGTCCTTCGCCTCGGAGTAGCAGAGGAAGCGCGGATACCACTGCGGCTGGTACTTCACGTTGGACCGGTAGAGGGCCTCCAGCTGCCACCACCGGGAGAAGAAGAGCAGCAGGCGCCGCCACAGCCGCAGCACCGGCCCGGCACCGATCCTGGCGCCCTCCTCGAAGACCGAGCGGAAGACCGCGAAGTTCAGCGAGATCTGCCGGATGCCGAGCCGGGGCGCCTGCGCGGCCAGCTCCGTCACCATGAACTCCATGATCCCGTTGGGCGCGGCCGGATCCCGCCGCATCACGTCCAGCGAGACTCCGGCCCGGCCCCAGGGCGCGAACGACAGCAGCGCGATGACCTGTCCCGCGTCGTCCAGCGCCTCCACCAGCAGGCATTCGCCGTCCGCCGGATCGCCGAGCCGCCCCAGCGCCATCGAGAAGCCGCGTTCGGTGTCGGTGCCGCGCCAGGTGTCGGCCCGTGCCACCACCTCACGCAGCTCCTCGGCCGACAGCTCGCGGTGGCGGCGGATCCGGCTCGTCGCACCGGTGCGCCGCACCCGGTTGACGGCCTGCCGGGTGCCGCGCATCTCGCGCCCGCCCAGATCGAAGTCGCCGACCTCCAGCACTGCCTCGTCGCCGAGTTCCAGGGCACCGAGCCCGGCCCGGGAGTACGCCTTCGCGCCCTCCTCACCCGCGCCCATCACGGCCGGCACCCACCCGTACCGTGCCGCGTGCTCCAGCCACGCCTCGATGGCGGGCCCCCACGCCTCGGTGTCGCCCAGCGGATCACCACTGGCCAGGCAGACGCCCACCTCGACGCGGAAGGTGACGGCGGCCTTGCCGCTGGGCGAGAACACCACCGACTTGTCGCGCCGGGTGGCGAAGTAGCCGAGCGAGTCCTGCTCCCCGTACTTCGCCAGCAGGGCGCGGATCCGCGGCTCGTCGTCGCCGTGCAGCGCCGCTTCGACCTTCTGCGAGCGGAACAGCGCGGCGGCGCCGGCGAGCAGCGCGAGCGCGCCGAACAGACCGAGCCAGAAGTTGGTCCAGAAGGGGGGATGGCCGATGCCTTCGGGCAGGTCGTTGACCCCGCCGACCACCCGGTTGACCGCCCACCGCAGCCGGTCCTTCCCGACCAGCGTGCCGGGGAACACCGACAGCAGCGCCCAGCCGGCCAGGACGCCGATCACGAGGCCCACCAGCAGCACCAGCAACGCCCGCCAGAACGCGCCCTTGCGCACCCGAGCGGAGAATTCGCCGCGCGCGATCACCAGTACGGCGAGCGCCGTACCGGTGATCGCCAGCGCGGGGATGGCGCTCCACTCCGAGAAGAAGATCAGCAGCACGTTCGCCAGGACCGTCAGCCCGAGGAACACCACGACGATCCAGTACGCGACCCGCTTGCGGGCCGCCAGCGCTCCGGCCAGCAGTATCAGGAACGCCGCGTAGGCGAGGTTCGCGGACGCCGGCACCGTCAGGATCTCGATCCAGCGGAGCACGGGTCGCAGCAGGCGGTGCAGGGGGCCGATGACGGCGAGGACGGCGCAGAAGACGGCGAGGACGGCGAAGAACTCCCCGAACCACTCCGGCACCGAGCGTTTCCAGCGGGGTTCCTCCATACGACCATGCTGGCCGACTCCGGGGTTTCCGCAACCGGACACCGCCGCTTCCGCCCGCTGGTGAGGGTGCCTCAGTCGTCGTCGCCCCGGGACCGGCGGCGGCGCAGGACGACCGTCCCTGCCAGGGCTGCGGCGACGAGTGCGGCGCCCAGCGCGGTCTCGGCGGGGTTCATGCCGATGCCGCCGCCGAGGCCGGTCTGCACGCCGCCCCTGGGGGTGCGGGACGAGACGGTGAGGGTGCCGGTGAACGGGCCCTCCTTGTGGGCGGAGCCGCTCTGGCAGGTCACCGAGACCTCGTACTCGCCCGGCTCGGTGCCCTCCGGGATCGTGCCGACGCCGCCGACCTGATTGTCGAGCGTGGAGAGGGTGACCGGGGGGATGGCGGAGCCGCCCGTCTTCGACCGGAACGTGGCGGTGCCGGACGTGCCGGTGCAGTTGCCGCCGTCGAACACGGAGAACTGGCCGCCCGGGGCCACCGGGTTCGGCTGGACGATGACGGGGTTCGTGGGCACCACCGGCTTGAGGGGCACGGTGGGTGAGGACAGCTCGGCGGGCCCGGTGGGCTCCAGGAGGTCGGCGGGCGTGGTGGGCTGCAGCAGCTCGGCGGGCGTCGAGGGCTCCGCGGACTCGACGGGGACGACGGGCTCGGGTGGCGCGGCGGACGCGGGTCCCATCGCGGTCAGCGCGATGACCGCGGCGAGGGCGGAGCCGGCAAAGAGGTGCTGTGAGCGCATCGGGTGTCTCCCAGGGCGGGGTCACGGACAGTGTTCCGTCGGGCGGACAGGAACCCGCCCTCCCCCCGAGGACATCCGGATGCCGGGCCCGGTGCCTGTCGGCCGTCCGGCCGGGGTTACGCCGAACGGGCCAGCGGACGGGCCGGTCCGCGCTGGTCAGGGGGGTGCTCGGACCGTCAGGACCGGATGCCGGCGCCACCGCCGGTCGGGTGAACGGGGTCGGGTCCGCCGGCCGGGCGCCCGGCCCGCCTCAGCGCGGTCCGGGCGCGGAGCCGTCCGCGGCGGGACCGTCCGCGGGACGGTCGGGCGGCCCGGCGACGTCGGGCTCCGGTGCTCCGCCCAGCCTCGGCAGGCGCGGCGCCGTCAGGAAGCCTTCGGCCATGGCGGTGGCGGCGGCGATGCGCGGCAGCTCGGCCGATCGCTCGTACAGCAGGTGGCGCGGGCGCCACTGCGGCAGGTAGGCGGCGTAGGCGCGGTAGCGGGCCTCCAGGTGCCAGCGGCGGGAGAGCAGCCGCAGGACCTTGCGCCGCAGCCGCAGCAGTGGACCCGCGCCGGCCTTGCCGTCCTCCTCGAAGACCGAGCGGAAGACGGCGAAGTTGAGGGACACCCGCTCGACGCCCCGCACCGGCTCGGCGTCCGCCCGCGCCAGCAGCAGCAGTTCGGTGATCAGGTAGTCGATGAGCGCCCTGCCGGACTCGCGGTCGCGGCGCATCAGGTCGAGGCAGAGGCCGCGCCGACCCCACGGCACGAAGCTCAGCAGCGCCGACACGCGCCCCTGCCGGTCGCGGCACTCCACCATCACGCAGGCGCCGTCCGCGGGGTCGCCCAGCCGGCCCAGCGCCACCGAGAAGCCGCGTTCGCCCGGGTGCCGCCGCCAGGCGTCGGCGAGATGGGTCAGGCCGGCCATCTCGCCGCGGGGGATGTCGCGGTGGCGGCGTACGACGGCGGTGTAGCCGGCGTCCCGGATCAGCCCGTGGGCCTCGCGCAGCGGACGCAGCGCCTCGGCGCCGTCCGCGCCCTCCTGCGGCGTGCCCAGGTACGTTCCGGCGAACGCGGCGACGTCGACCACCGCCTCGTCGCCGAAGTCCAGGGACTTCAGCCCGGCCTGTTCGTAGACGGCGGCGGCGCCCCCGCCGGTCCCGGTGGCGGCCGGGATCCAGGCGTGCCGGCGGGCGTCGGCCAGCCAGCCGTCGATCGCCGCCGGCCACCGCTCGCGGTCGCCGATCGGATCGCCCGAGGCCAGCGCGACCCCGTTCACCACCCGGTAGAGCACGGCGGCCCGGCCGTCGGGCGACCAGCTCACCGACTTGTCGCGGCGCAGTGCGAAGTACCCGATCGGATCGTGCTCCCCGTGCTCGGCGAGCAGTTCGCGCAGCCGCCGCTCGTCCGATGGTTCGAGCCGGGCGCGGCCGCGCGGGGAGCGGAAGAAGGCGAGCAGCACCATCAGTATCAGCGCGACGCTCAGCAGGTTGACGGCGAGGTCGGTCCAGCCGGGCACGGTGATCTCGGGCAGGTCGAACAGGCTGGAGACGGTGAGCACGCGCAGCACCGCGTAGTGCAGGCAGGCGCGCCAGCTCGCGGGCGGCGCGGCGTCCGTGGCGTGCACGAGGACGGTGCCGAGGCCCACCGCGACGACGCTGCCGACCAGCAGCGACACCAGCCCGAGGGCGACGTTGCCGCGCTCACCGCGCACGTTGAACGCCCGCCGTGACACCAGCAGGGAGAGCGCCAGCAGCAGGGTGAGGCCGCCGGAGATCCAGTTGAAGGGGTGCGAGCGCGCCTCGGGGAGCACGTCCACCGCCAGGAAGCACACCGCCAGGTACCCCCAGACCAGCGTCACGGCCACGATCCAGGCCGCGCGCTTGCGGCGGCGCAGTGTCACCGCGAGCAGGAAGGCCAGGGCGGCGCCGGTGAATCCCGGGCTCAGCAGGAAGGCGGTGAAGTACTCCCCGTTGGTGGCCTGGTGCACCCGTTCGCGGAAGGGCGCGATCAGCCCGGTGAGGACGTCCAGGACGCTGGCGGCCCGCAGGTACCAGACGGCGACGGCCGCGCCGGGCTCCTGCAGCGGCCGCAGCCACACCTCGATCCGCGAGGGCGGGATGTCGACGACGGTCGGGCGCGGTGGCGCGGCGGCGCCCTCGGACTTCGCCTTCAGATGCGGGGCGCCCGCCACCGCGTCCATCAGGGTGGTCTTGAACGCCACCAGCCGCCGGTGCACGCGGTCCTCGCGGCGCTCGGAGCGGGCCAGCCGCCGGGGCCGGGAGTGATAGCGCCAACGCGACCAGGGGCTGGCCGGGCGGGCCAGCCGCAGCGCCCCGATGATCGCGACCGGCGGCATCATCACGCCGATCAGCCCCGTCCACACCTTGCCCTTGATCAGGCAGATGACCACGAAGCCGAGGAGGACCGCCGCGACCCCGATCTGCTCGCCGCTGACCCCGCCCACGAAGCCGCCCAGCGGGGCCTCGCCGATGAGCAGCAGACCGATCACCGCGACGGCGAGGATCACCGCGTCGACGGACTTGCGGCCCTGCTCGCTCCAGTAGACGTCCTCCAGGTGCAGGACCAGGGCGAACTCGTCGAGCACCAGCCCGCAGCCGATGCCGAACAGGACCGCCAGCAGGTTGTGCGCGACGACACCGCCGCGCACCGCGAAGGAGCCGATGCCGCCGATGAGCATCATGGCCTGGCCGAAGACGACGTGGTGGATGTGCAGGCCGCCCGGGTTGACGTTCCCCGGCCACCAGCTCACGCCGCGTCGGATCATCCGCACGCTGAAGCGGATGAAGAGGAAGGATCCGAGCAACCCGACGAGCAGCAGGAAGAGCGGTTCGCGGCCGTTGTCGACGATCCGCGACCGGTAGGCGTCGACCAGCCAGTCCCACATGGCGTCACCTCGAACCGGAGTCGGACCCCGGCTCGGGTCCGGTGGAGCCGGTGAGGCGGGCGTAGACCACGACGTTACCCAGGTAACCCGCCGCCTCGCTGAACGCCCCGCCACAGGTGATCACCCGGAGTTCCGCGTCCGGCGTCGCGCCGTAGACCCGGTCGGTGGGGAAGTCCCGCTTGGCGTACACCTCGTTGCCGTACACCGTGAAGACGGCGGTACGGCCGTCCGCGCGGTCGATCTCGATCCGGTCGCCCTTGTGCAGCCCGCCGAGCCGGTAGAAGACCGCGGGGCCCTCGCGGGTGTCCACGTGGCCGGCCAGGACGGCGCCGCCCGGCGCGCCGGGCGTGGCGCCGCCCGCGTACCAGCCGACCAGCGCGTGCTGGGTCTCCGACGGGGTCTGCAGCCGGCCGGCCGTGTCGAGCCTGAGCCGCATGACGGACGTGTCGACCCCGATGGCCGGGATGCGGATCCGTTCGGGGACGGCGGCGGGCAGCGGGGCCGCGCGCGGCGGCAGGACGAACTCCGGCGGTCGTCCGCCGTCCGGGTTGCGCCCGGCCGTGGAGACCGCCTCGGCCGCGGCGGGCAGCGGCGGCTCCCGCTCCTGCGTGCCGTCGCGCAGCAGCCAGGCGCCGGTCACCACGGTGACCGCGATGATGCCTGCCGCCATCCGGCCGACGCGGTGCGACGGCGGACGCCGATCCGCGTCGGGCGCGCCGTCGGGCCCGTCCGGGGGACGGTAGTGCGGCAGCGGCATGCGGGCCTCCTGGAGACGGTCTCTCCCAGGCCTTGATACCGCGCCGGGCCGCTTCCGTACCGCTCCCGCACTCTTCGGGACATGACGAAAGGCGCCCCTCCCGAAGGAGGAACGCCCAGGTCAACGGAGTTTCCGTAGGTGCGCCGCCAGGGACTCGAACCCCGGACCCGCTGATTAAGAGTCAGCTGCTCTAACCAACTGAGCTAGCGGCGCGTGCTGCGAGACAGACATTAGCATCCGCTTCCGGCGGAGCGAAAATCGAATATCCCGATCAGGCCGATCAGGCGGATCAGGCCGATCCGGCCGGGGAGGCCGAAGAGGCCGGCGCGGGAGCGAAGAGGCGGGCGGCGGCACGGGCCGCGCGGATGCACGCCCACAGCAGCACGTCGGGGCCGGGGAGCCACGGCTGACGGGTGTCGGGGGCCACCACCCAGCGTGACGACCCGCCCTCGGTGTCCAGACCGGTCTCGTCGCCGTACAACGGCGGCACGGTCACCGCGTCACCCAGGCCGTGGCACATCAGCGGCGGCACCGAGCGGCTCCACTCCTCCCAGCCCAGCAGCGACGGCAGCCGCTGGGCGCACCCGGGGGCGACCAGCAGCAGCACCCGGCCGCGGTGCAGCGCCACCGGCCCGCTGCCGGGCCCGGCGGCCCATAACTGCTCCAGCACTCGGCGGCCGAAGAGCGCGGGGAGGTTCACCACGTCGAAGACCGTGCCGCACGGCAGCACGCTCGGCGCGGTGGGGCGGGCGCTCCAGAGCGCCTGGACGCTGCGCGGGAAAGCACTGGCAGAGGCGAGCCACTCCGCTCCCGCCGGGGTGACGTACGCGGTGTGCGACTGCCGTTCGGGCTCCGTCGGGTCACCGGCCACCGAACTGTCCGGATGCCTCCAGGTATCCCACTGCCATTCGCTCATACACCTAGAGGTACCGGCCGATCGCACTGAGTTGAGGTGAATCGGACGAATACGGGACAGGAACAACGGTCGTCCGGTACCTTGCGCGTCGCGCATATGCCAAAGGGCTGGGACCGCTTGACACCGTCACCGGCTCGCGGAGCTGATTCCGGTCACCGCTCCTGCAGGCGTGTCCCGAACTCGACCATCTTCTTCGCGTAGTCCTCGGTCCAGCCCGACTGCTCGGCGATCGCGGCGAACGTCAGCCGATCGAACCGGCGGGGGTCCGCCAGCTGGGCCGCGGCTATCGCCTGGTACTCCGTCGCCCGGTCGGCGGCGGCGCGGAAGGCCAGCGCCAGTTCCGTGGAGCGCGCCAGCAGCTGCCGGGGATCGTCGAGCGACTCCAGGTCGAAGAAGTGCTCCTCGTCGGCGAGGGGCCTGGGCGGGCTCGAAGAGCAGCTCCGCCGGGCGCAGGCGCCGTGCGGGCGCCGGCGGGACGGCGTCGCGCCGGTCGTGAGCCGACTGCGGCTCGGACATGTACCTACCTCCAAAGGATTCGCGCGTTCCATTGTCCCGCGCCCGCGCAAGGGCGCCTGCGGGCCGTCCGACGTGCTGCTCCGCAGCGGGCCTACGTCCGGTAGGGGACCTTGTGCTCGTCCAGGTGCGCCAGGACGGCGTGGTTGGCCTCCCAGCCGTCGGGGAACTTCACCGTCACCCCGAGCTGCACCGGTTCCGTCGACGGGTGCTCGTCCAGCAGCTTCGCCACGCCGGCCCGGCAGACCACGATGCAAGCGTGCCGATGCCGGGAGGCGAGCACGCACAGCCGGCCCGTCTCCAGATGGAAGGCCGTCGCGTCCGGGCGTCCCGACAGCGGGTGCAGGAAGACCGTCACGTCGAACTCCCGGCCCTGCAACCGGTTCGCGGTGTCCACGGCGACGCCGGCCACGCCCAGCGCGGTGAGTGCCGACCGCACCGCCGCCGCCTGGTCGCGGTGGGCGGTGCCGACGGCGATCCGGTCCGCGGTCAGCGGCGCCGGCTCCGCCGAGCGCTCGCTGAACGTCACCCCGCCCCGGTCCAGCAGCCGCCGCACCACCAGGGCCACCGCGTGCACCGCCTCGGGATCCGTCCGGGGGGTGTGGCGGGCCGGCAGCTCCAGCAGCCCCCAGCCCGAGGCGGCCGCCTCGTCCAGCACCTCGTCGGGGCCGGTGCCCTGCGAGGGCACCCCGAACGACAGCCGCCGGACGCCGGGCCCGGTGCCGCTGCGGAACGGCGTGTACGGGTAGAACGCCCGCGACACCAGCGGCGCCGCCGATGCCGGGAGCCGCCACGAGACCGGCAGCCGGTGCTGGGGAAGCCCCGGGTTGTGCGCCAGCAGCGTCACCACCGCGCTCGCCGACGGGTCGTAGCTCAACCCCGCCCACTGGTCGGCGCCCACCACGCTGAACGGGTCCAGCTGCCCGGGGTCGCCGACGAACAGCGCCCGCTCGAAGAGGCCGGCCACCTGCAACAGCGCGTCCGAGCGCATCTGGTAGGCCTCGTCCACGATCGCGTGCCGCCAGGGTGACGTGAGATCGGTGGTCTTCACGTACGCCCACTTCGCCGAGGTCGCGATCACCACCTTCTGCTGCGCGAGATCGCCCACCTTCGCGGACTTCACGATCGACGGATGCCGGTCGAGCAGCGGATCGGGCGGCGAGTCGGCGCCGTGCAGCCGGCCGATCGCCAGCCCGGGGTCGGCGGTCGCCAACCGGTCCGCGAGATCGTCCACCTGGGCGTTCGTCTGCGCCACGACCATCAACGACTCGCCCGCCGCCGCCAGTTCCCGCGCGGCGCGCACCACGAGTGTCGACTTGCCCGCGCCCGGCGGGGAGTCGACGACGACACCGCGCGAGGAGCCGTGCAGCGTGTCGCGCAGGATCGCCTCGGTGACCGCCGCCGCCTCGGCGGCGGGGTCGCGCGGGGCGGGTCGCGCCGGCCCGTGGGGCGGCGAGTCCTCCGTCGTGCGGCTCACAGGAAGTCCTCCACGGTGACGGGGTCGGGTGCGGGGGCGGCAGGCGGGGCGGCGGACTGCGGCGGCCCGCCGTGCGTCCACGGGGTGTTCTCGGGGTCGGGCAGCTCGGGACCGCCCCGCGGCGCGTGCTCGAACAGCGTCCAGCACACGCGGTCGCCGGCGGCGGGCACCGATCCCTCGTCGGGGACCTTGCCCCGGCCCATGCCGTTCAGCAGCCGCACCGTGACCTCGCCCGGCGCCGGCCGCTCGACGAAGCGGGCCTCCTGGGTCTTCCCGCCGGGAAGCGCGCGGTAGAGCTTGGCGTCGGTGTCGAAATGCGGCACGTCCGCGGTCGCGATCGTCACCAGCGGGCGCGGGCGCGGCACCTTCGCCTCGCTGTACGCCATCACCACGTCGGTGACCTCGCCCGCGAACGCCTCGCCGGACAGCCGCCGGCCGGCCATCACCAGCGGATCGTCCAGCGCCTCCTGCGCCTCCAGCCGCACCTGGGCCGTCTCCCGGCCCATCAGCTTCTGCGCGGCGGCGATGGCGTCGTCGCGCTTCGGCTGCGGCGGCTCACCGGCCCGCACCCGGTCCCGGTGCGCGGTGTACGACCAGCGGTCCCGCTTCCAGCGCTCCTCGACGTGCCCGCCCTCGGGCAGCGCCCGCAGCAGGTCGAGCCCCCGCCACACATCGTCCCAGGCCGGCCGCAACTGACTCTCGACGAGCGCCCGCACCTCGGCCTCGGCGACGGACGTCGCGTGGGACCGCTCCTCGCCCGCCGCCCGCGCCGCCGCGCGGGCCGCGTCGTAGCGGGACATCGCGGGGGCCAGCACCGTGTTGTCGAAGGCCGGGTCGGTCGCCGGGCCCGCGGGCGGGCTCAGCAGCAGGCCGTCGGCCCCGCGTCCGGTCTCCGCGCGGCGGGCCGCCTCGGCGCCGGTCATGCCCTCGGGCGGGTCGATCCAGGCAAGCAGCGCGCCGAGGTGCTGGTCCTCCAGATTGCTCTGGCCGGTCGCCCAGTGCCGCGCCAGCAGCTCCGTCATCGACAGCAGCAGCGAGGAGCCGGGCGTGCGGGCGCGCTCCCCGTAGTGGGTCAGCCAGCGCCCGGCCAGCGGCACCCGTGAGGGAACCGGGTAGGGCTCGTCCGGATTCTCCTCCGCCGTGCGGCGGAACCGGGTGGAGCGGCCGAGGAGCCGGACATAGTCGGCCGCCGACGTGTTCGGCACGATGATCTGCGGGGCGTCGGCGCAGACCTCGGACTCCTCGCGGTTGCGCGTCGCCGGTTCGGTCTCCACCTCGTCCGCGTACCGGTCCATGTGCGCGACGACCGTGGTCGCCAGTGCCGCGAGGAAGTCGAAGCGCAGGTCCCGGTCGCGCGGCTGCGGCACCACCAGGAGGCTCGGCGACGTCCGGTCGCGGCCCACCAGCGCGCCCAGCGGCGCGCCGACCTCGCCCGCCGTGGTCAGCGGCACGAACACCAGCGGATGGAGTGACAGGTGCCGATGCCTGACCGTCGCCAGCGGCTGCGCGCGGCCCGCGACCACGGCCTCGGCCCGCGCCAGGGTCCCGATCAGCGACATGCGGCACCTCCGGCGCCGAGCGCCTCGGCGCGCAGCGCGGCGGCGCGGCGCAGCGCGGCGACGGCCGGGTCCGCCTCGGCGCCGGCCGCGTCCGTGCCGAGGGCGGCCGCCAGCACGGCCTCGACCGTGGTGAGGGTGCCCAGTTCACCGCGCAGCCCCCGGCCGAGGGACTCGACGGAGCCGCAGGCGCGGGAGCGGTCACGGCAGTGGAAGGCCAGCTCGCAGGCGGCCAGGCACTCGGGGGAGTACGCGGCGGGGAGCGTCTCGACGGCGGCGGTCAGTTCGGGGGCCGGCCGGGTCGGCGTCCGGCCGTCCTCGGACCAGCGCAGGTCGAATGTGGTGCCGTCCGGCAGTTCCGCGGCGATCTCCTCGATGCGGGTCAGCCGCGTGAGTTGCCGCCGGGTCACCGAGCGCTGCTTGCGCACGTCGACGAACTGGGCGGTGGGCAGGTTGGAGAAGTCCTTGGGGCAGACCAGCAGCACATCGTGCGAGACGCGCACGGGACCGGTGGTCTCCTCCAGGAGATCCGCGAGCCGCTCCAGCGCCAGCACGTAGACCGCGGCCTGGCGGGCGGCGGCGCCCACCTTCACCGAGTCCGCGCCGCCGTCCAGGATCGGGAAGGACTTGACCTCCACGACCGTCCAGCTGCCGTCCGGCGCGACCGCCACCGCGTCCGGCTCCAGGTAGGCGGTGGAGCCGGCGACGTCGAGCGTCAGCAGCGGGTGGTCCAGCAGCGTCCAGCAGCCGGCGGCGGTCGCCTCCGCGAGGGCCAGCCGCGTCCTCGCCGTACGGCCCTCAGGGCCGGCGGCCGACAGGCCCGGCAGCAGCGCGCCGCTGTCCTCGGGGGCGCCCAGCAGCCGCAGCAGCTCGGCGCACTTCTCCGCCTTGACCCGGGCCTCGAAGGCGTGGCCGCGGGCGAAGGCGAACTGGGACTGCCCGAACGGGGCGGGCGCGCCCAGCACCTGCGCGACCGCGCCCTTGTCGATCCCGGCGGCGTCGAGCAGGGCCCGGCGGCGGCAGCCGGGGTTCGCGGCCAGGGCCGCGAGGGCCCGCGCGTCGAGCGGACGTGGTGGGGTGGCCGGTCCGCGCAACTCGGCCAGCCGCTCCCGCAGATAGTGCGTAGTGCTCACCCGCGGAAGTCTCGCACCCCGCTACGACAATCGGCCCTGACCCACGGAAGACCTGTCCGAGGGATCGGCTCGGTGCTCGTCCTGCCACGCCGTCCGCGGGGTCGGGACCCCGCCGGCGGCCGGGCCGTGCGGCGCGTTCCTGGCAGCCGCCGGGGCCGGGGTCCTCGCCTTCGTGCCGGAGACGATCGCGGAGGCCGCGACGACCGGGCTGTGGCCCTCGGCGGAGGTGGTGGCGCCGGACCGGACGGCCCGCCGGGCGCGCAGCGTGTCGACGGCGAGCAGCGCCTTCGGGGCCAGCAGGTACCCGATGCCCATGACGGCCGCACCGGCGACCGCGTCCAGCAGGTAGTGGTTGGCGGTGCCCATCACCACGAAGGTGGTGAGCAGCGGGTACAGGATGCCCAGCGAGCGCACCAGCGGGGTCCGCCCGTAGCGCCACAGCATGATCCCGCACCACAGTGCCCAGCCGACGTGCAGGCTCGGCATCGCCGCGTACTGGTTGGTCAGACCGCCGAGGCCGCGCGGGGCGCTGGCCTCCTGGCCCCACCAGCCGTAGGAGCCGTACTGCGCCATGGTGTCGATGAAGCCGTGGCTGGAGTCGAGCAGCCGCGGCGGCGCCGTGGGCATGAGGGTGAAGCCGATCAGCCCGAGCAGGGTGGAGAGCATGAGCCATGTGCGGGCCGCGCGGTAGTGCGTCGGGCGCCGTCGCCACAACCACACGAGGATCGCGGGCGTCACGAGGTAGTGCAGGGAGGCGTACGCGAAGTCCGCCGGCACGCCGATGGCGGCGTACTTCGTACAGATGCCGTTGAGCCAGCGCTCCGGATCGATCCGCATCAGCTCTTCGAGGTGCAGGATGTCGATCCCGCTCTCCATGGCGTTGCCCACGTCACCGCGGACCAGGAGGCGGCCGCACGAGTAGAGCGCGTACACGACGGCGATGAGCGGCAGCTCGGTCCACCAGCGCAGCCGGCCGCGGTAGGCCGAGGCGCGAGGCGCTGTGGCGGTGATCGTCATGCGGCCGTTCTCCCCGTTCGTGGGATGTGGCTCCTTGCGGACCATGTCGTAGGCTCTACCGTACGTCGTACGCTAGACAGCCCGCACATCGCCCCGGAAATTCCCGGCCACATACTGTTTGTCCCGTGTTCAACATGTCTTGGTCGGGTATGCGGGTAGGAAGACGCCAGGGGCAGCCTCCCAGGTTGCTCCCCGTGAGAAGTTAGAGAATGGCATGACCGTCACCCAGCCGGCCCGCTCCCCCCGGCGTCGCGCCCCCCGAAACACGCTCAATCCGGACAGAATCCTCGACGCGGCGGTCGCACTTCTCGACCGTGACGGCGCCGAGGCGTTCACCATGCGCGCGCTCGCCGCGCAGCTCGGCGTCGGCACGATGGCGGTCTACTCGCACTTCCGCAGCAAGGAGGAGATCAGCGACGCCGTCGCCCAGCGGCTCCTCGGCGAGGTGGAGCTGCCCGCCGCGGGCGAGGTCGACGGCGACGCCCGCGAGCAATTGCGTGAGGTATGTCGCAGTGTCTTCCGGCTCTTCGCCGACCACCCGTCGGCCCTCCAGCTGCTCACCACCCGGCCGATGCGCGGCGACGAGGCCATCGCCGTCATCGACCGCATGCTCGGCCTGCTGCGCGCCGCCGGCCTCGACAGGGTCGACGCCGCGCGCGCCCACGTCGCCCTCATGCAGTACACGGTCGGGTCCGCGCTGTGGAACGTCCGGCGGGACCGCGCCCTGTGCGAGGACGGGTTGCGCGAGCGGGTCCGCGCCCGGCTCGCCGACCTGCCTGCCGACCGCTACCCCGCGCTCACCGAGCTCGTCCCGGAGCTCGCCATCGCCCAGGACGCGGGGATGGCCCAGTACGAACTCGGGCTCGACGGACTGCTGACCGGCCTCATCGGCCGGGGCTCCCCGAGTGCGCGATGATGGAGTGATCTCCACAACGTGATGAAAGGTCCCTCTGCATGGCTCCGCGCATCCTTCTGGTCCGTCACGGCCAGACGGAGTGGTCCCTCTCCGGCCGCCACACCGGCCGCACCGACATCCCCCTCACCGAGGAGGGCCGCCGCACCGCCCGGCTGCTCGCCGACCGGCTGAGCGGCGCGCCCTGGGGCGGGTTGCCCGGCGTCGAGGTCCGCACCAGCCCGCTCGTCCGGGCGAGCGAGACCTGCGGGCTCACCGGCTTCGGCGGACGCGCGACCGCGTGGGACGCGCTCATGGAATGGGACTACGGCGACTACGAGGGGCTCACCCCCGACGAGATCGCCGAGCGGGAACGCGCGGCGGGACGGCCCGGGTGGAACATCTGGCGGGACGGCATCGTGGGCGGCGAGTCACTCGCCTCGGTCGCGGCACGGGCGGACGAGGTCGTGTCCTGGGCGCGCTCCGCGGACCGCGACGTCCTCGTCTTCGCCCACGGCCACTACCTGCGGACGCTGGGCGCCCGCTGGCTGGGCCTGGACCCGGCGTTCGGCGCGTCGATCCGCCTGGACCCGGCGTCGCTCTCGATCCTCGGCTGGGCGTACGGCGAGCCGGCGGTGGAGCGTTGGAACGACACCGGGCACCTGGGCTGACGCCGGCTCCGCCGCACGTCGCGGGGTGCTACCTCTGACGGCCCAGGAAGTCCGCCACCGCCGTTGCCTGGTGGTGGGGGCGGAGGCGGGTGGCCGTGGTGGTGAGGAGGGCCCGCACGCGGGAGGACTGGACGCGGCCGAGGAGGTCGAGGACGCGGGAGCCCGCGGCGGCGGCCTCGTCGGGGCGGTTGCCGGCGGCGAGGTTCGCCGACAACTCGGCGCCGTAGAGGGCGATGTTGCGGGTGAAGTGCGGGTCCTGGAGGCTGACCGCGCGCCGGGCGGAGTCCGCGGCGCGGCGGTGGTCCCCGAGCGCGGCCCAGGACTGGGCCTCCAGGCCCGCGAGTTCGGCCTCGCCGAAGAACGTCATCCACTGGGGGTCGGCGTCGGACGGGCCGCGGCCGAAGAGGGACTGGGCGCGCGACAGCGCCCGTTCGCAGCCGGTGCGGTCGCCGAGCCCCGCCCGGCCCCCCGCTTCGCGCAGGGCGAGCAGCGACAGCAGCCGGGGCGAGGCGAGGCGCTTGGCGGCGGCCTGGGCCGCCTGCGCGGCCCGGACCGCCTCGTGGGGGCGGCCCGCGTCGCGGGCGAGGAACGCGGTGTTGCAGAACGCGTGCGCCTCCAGGGCCGCGTCGCCCGCCACGCGGGCCGTGGCGAGCGCCTCGGCGTAGTAGGAGCGGGCGTCGCCGAACCGGCCGGAGTCGTGCGCCAGCCACCCGACGGAGACGGCGAGTTCGCCCGCCCCGGCGTACAGGCCGTCGGCCACGGACTGGCTGTAGGCGCCCCCGTCGAGCAGCCGGTAGGCCGTGCGCAGGGCTCTGCCGGCCTGCTCGAACAGGCCGTCCGCGCCGTGCCGGTCGTCGTGCAGCCGGATGTGCCGGACGGCCTCCTCCACGGCGTGGACGTCGTTGACACCGACCCGGCGCGGGTCGGACACCAGGGCGGTCGCGATGGCGACGGGGCCGCCGGTCATGAACACGCGACGCAGCACGTCGCTCTCCTCGAACTCGGATTCGTACGTCTCTTGCGGTGGCGCGCCGCCACGCCTGCCCCGTACCGCCTCGCGGGGGGCGAAGCCCAGGTCGCCCAGCGAGAGGCCGGGGAACATGTGGCGGAACACCCGCTCGTAGGCGTAGTTGGGGCACCGGATCTCCCCGGCCTCCACCCGCCCGATGTACCGGGCGTCACAGCTGACCTGCTCGTTGATCTCGCGGGCGGAACGGCGCACCGCCGCGGCGAACTCGTTGGGGGAGCGGTCTCCGCGCAACTGCCGGAAGGCCGCGTTGGCCATGGTGGCGGGTCGGGCTGGATCGGGGCTGGAGGACGGTGAAGCCATGGCGGACTCCTGGTGCGGACGGGCGCGACGACGGTACCGGCTGTGACAGGTCAGATACCGAAAGGTTGCCTACAAAACGGATATCTCACCCACGATCCGCCATGAAATGCCACCCCTTGCGGCGTTAAGCGGCCGTAGCTGTTGACACGGGGGCGCGTTGTACTTGTCGTAAGGGCGGTGCTGCGTCCGCCCGCGAGGAGGGTTCCCCTTGTTGCACACCGATCGGCACGAACCGAGCCCGGAGCGGAGCGAACCGCCGCCGTCGACTCCGCCGTGCGACCTCGTCACCGTCCCGACCCAGCAGGGGCTGGAGGCCGTCGACATCCTGCGACTGCGGACCCGCGTGGGGCCGGTGCTGCACGACGACGTGGGGGACGGCATCGGCTTCCTGGTGCCGCAGGGCACCGCCGACGGCTGGGACCTGCCCGGCAGTTCGTGTACGCGCAGCGACGGGCGCGGCTTCTCGATCGGCGCGGAGCCGTCGGTGGCCGGTTCCGGGTGGCTGGTGCCGCCGGACAGCGGGCCCGACCGGATCACCGCCACCGACCCGGCCGTGCTGCGGGCGGCGCTCGGCGAGGCGGCCCGCACGATCAAGCTGGCCGGCGGCGTCTGATCGTCCCCTGGCCGATACTGGTCTGGTGGCAGGCAAGAAGCAGGGCGGACGGGTACAGGGCGCGCGGGCGCAGGCCAGGGAAGCGGTCGGCGCCGCGGTCGACGGCGGGCAGGCCGAGCTGGTCCCGGACCGGGAGCGGCCGCACGGCTGGACGCTGCTCATCGACGGTGCCCCGCAGTCGCACGTCGATCTCGACGATCCGTCGTACCTGGACTTCTCGTACCAGCGCAGACTCGGCCACGTCATCGACCTGGTCGCGCCCCCGGGGCGCCCGCTGCAGGTGCTGCACCTGGGCGGCGGCGCGCTCACCCTGGCCCGGTACACCGCCGCGACCCGGCCGCGCTCCACGCAGCAGGCCGTAGAGATCGACGGTCCGCTCGTCGAGCTGGTCCGCCGTGAACTGCCCTGGGACAGGACCTGGCGGATCAAGGTGCGGGGCGGCGACGCGCGGGCCGGGCTCGGCAAGGTGCCGGACGGCTGGGCCGACCTCGTCATCGCCGACGTCTTCGGGGGCGCCCGCACCCCCGCGCATCTGACCAGCGCCGAGTTCATGGGCGAGGTCAAACGCGCGCTGCGGCCCAGCGGCTGGTACGCGGCCAACCTCGCCGACGGCGGCGCGCTCGGCTTCCTGCGCGCCCAGATCGCCACCGCGCGGTCGGCCTTCGCCGAGGTCTGCGTGTCCGCCGACCCGGCCGTGCTGCGCGGGCGCCGCTTCGGCAACGCCATCCTGCTCGCCGCCGACGTCGAACTGCCGATCGCCGACCTGACCCGGCGAGTCGCCTCCGACCCGCATCCCGGCCGCGTCGAACACGGCCGCCCGCTGGCCGACTTCGTCGGCGGCGCCACCCCGGTCACCGACGCGACGGCCGCCCCGTCACCGGCCCCGCCGGAGTCGGTCTTCCGCTGAGCCGCCGCGACCGGCTCACGCCTTGTACATCTCCACCGTCGGCGGGTGGCCGTTCCACGTGCAGAAGACCGACGAGGTGGTGGTGCCACTGGTGAAGTCCACCCGGATCCACTCGTCCAGCTTCCAGACCTTCATCTCCCAGCCCGAGTCGGGAGTCGCCGAGACGAGGGTGGCCGAGGAGGGCCCGAGGTCGAGCACCACGCGGCCGCCGGTGACCTTGTAACTGTGCACATTGCCCGTGGTGTTGCTGGTGGAGGCGTCGTGCGAGGCGCCCGGAGGCCGTTCGGGCGGCGGGGACGGCGCCTTCGTCGCGGGCTTCGTGGTGGGCCGTGCGGTCGGCGAGGGGGACGTCGTGGACGGCGTCGGCCTGGGCCGGTGCGTGGAGGAGGCCACCGGCCGCGCCGAGGAGCCGGCGACGGCGTCGGAGACCGGGAGCGCGCGCGGTGGATCGTAGGCGGTACCGGTGAGCACGGAGTGCACCCCGAACCACGACATCGTCACCGCGGCGGAGGTCGCGAGCGTCCAGGCCCCGGCGTGAAGCAATCCTCGTTGCATCGGCACATCCTGCCGTACGCCCGTCCGGGCCGGGCGTGCGGCCCGGATACCTGTCCTGGCGTGCGCGAATGCGGTACAGGGTGCCTGTGCCGGTCAGAAAGCTGCTAGGCCGTGTCTGACACATACCGGCGTCCGCCCGGAGGGCGGGGCCCGGGGCGTCTGGTGCGTGCGATCGCACGGCGGAGGGTCGCCCCTGTAGTGGACGTACCGGGCGGGCCCGACAACTGGGGGCCCCTCCCAGCGGTAGCTGGGGGAGAGCGCGCGTGCCAGACGCCCCGGGCCAGGCGGGATGTGTCCGACACGGCCTAGGGAGGCAATCGCGGAGGCGGTAAACGGACGGACCCGTACCGCGTGCCCCGAATGGGCTACCGTGCGGGCCATGGCAAGTGTGCTCGTGGTCGAGGACGACCAGTTCGTGCGCTCCGCCCTCATCCGGCACCTCACCGAGGCGGCCCACACCGTACGCAGTGTGGGCACGGCTCTGGAGGCGCTGCGCGAGGTGGCGCAGGTCGGTTTCGACGTCGTGATCCTGGATCTCGGCCTCCCGGATCTGGACGGGTCTGAGGCGCTGAAGATGCTGCGCGGGATCACCGACGTCCCGGTGATCATCGCCACCGCCCGTGACGACGAGGCGGAGGTGGTCAGGCTGCTCAACGCGGGCGCCGACGACTACCTCGTCAAGCCGTTCTCGGTCGAGCACCTGTCCGCCCGGATGTCCGCGGTGCTGCGCCGCGCGCGCGGCCGGGAGGCCGCGCCCGAGGAGAGCGCGGGGCTCGCGGTCGGGGGCCTGCGGATCGACGTGCGCAGGCGGCGGGCGGAGCTCGACGGGGTGACATTGGACCTGACCCGCCGCGAGTTCGACCTGCTGGCCTTCCTCGCGTCGCGCCCAGGCGTCGTCGTGGCCCGGAAGGAACTGCTCGCCGAGGTGTGGCAGCAGTCCTACGGCGACGATCAGACGATCGACGTCCACCTCTCCTGGCTCCGCCGCAAACTCGGCGAGACCGCCGCCCGACCGCGGTATCTGCACACGCTGCGCGGCGTCGGGGTGAAGCTGGAGCCACCCGCATGAGATGGCTGCTGGTCAAGGTGTGCCTGGCGGTGACCGCGATGGTCGTCGTCGCGTTCGCCGTCCCGCTGGGACTGGTGGTCAAGGAGCTGGCCCGCGACCGGGCCTTCTCCAACGCGGAGCGGCAGGCCGCCGCGATCGGTCCCGCGCTGGCCATCACCACCGACCGCGTCCAGCTGGAACGGGCGCTCGCCTCCACCCAGGCCGGCGCGGACGGCCGGATGGCGCTGCGGGTGCCGGCCACCGCCGGCTCCGCCCCCGTCGAGATCGGGAAGCACCGCTCCTCCAACGCCGCGATGGACGCCGCGTCCAGCCGCGGTCGGGCCTCCACCGTCGGGGTCCGCGGCGGTTACGCGCTGCTGCAGCCGAACGCGGTCAGCTCGGGCACGGTCGCGGTCGTCGAGGTCTACGTGCCGGACAGCGACATCACCCGCGGCGTCGCCACCGCGTGGATCGTGCTGGCGGCGGTCGGCATCGGCCTGATCGTCGGCTCGGTGGCCATCGCCGACCGGCTCGGCACCCGGATGGTGCGGCCCGCCGGCCGGCTGGCGAACGCGGCGAACGCGCTCGGCCGCGGCGACCTCGGGGTACGGGTCTCCGAAGCCGGGCCGTCGGAACTGCGCTCGGTGGCGGTCGCGTTCAACGCCATGGCCGACCAGGTCGTCCAACTGCTCGCCAACGAGCGCGAGCTGGCCGCCGACCTGTCGCACCGGCTGCGCACCCCGCTCACCGTGCTCCGGCTCAACGCCGCCTCGCTCGGAAACGGCCCCGTCGCCGAGCAGACCCGCGAGGCCGTCGCCCAGTTGGAGCGCGAGGTCGACACGATCATCCGCACCGCGCGCGAACAGCAGATCGCCGCACCAGTCGTGGCCGGCTGCGACGCCGCCGAGGTGATCCGTGAGCGGATGGCGTTCTGGTCCGCCCTCGCGGAGGACCAGGGGCGCGAGGCGCGCACGGCGGGTGTGGACCGGCCGGTCCGGGTGCCGGTGGCGCGCGGCGAGCTGGCCGCCGCGCTCGACGCCATGCTCGGCAACGTCTTCCGGCACACCCCGGAGGGCACCGCCTTCTCCGTGGACATGCACAACGGCGAGGACGCCGTGATCGTGCTGGTCTCCGACGCGGGGACCGGCATCAAGGACCCCGCGGCCGCGCTGCGCCGCGGCCAGGGCGACGGCGGGCCGGGCTCCACGGGGCTGGGTCTCGACATCGTGCGCCGGGTCGCCGAGTCCACCGGCGGCGACATCGCCATCGGCCACTCCGTGCTCGGCGGCGCCGAGGTTCGGGTCTGGCTGGCGCTGCGCCCCGGCTCCGGCGACTCCGGCCGGGGTCACCGAGTGCCACGCCGCCGTCGCAGAACAGGACAGAAGGCCGGCGCCAGTGGTCTGCACCATTAACCCGTTCCGATCCCTCCCTTAAGAGCGCCATAAGAACCTCAACCCCCGCTGTGGTCAGGGCTTTTGTCCGGTCCGCCCGCGCTAGCGTCGTGCCGCACCCCGCCCCCCACGAAAGGCAGGCCGATATGGCCAGCACGCACCGCCGTCGACCCGGGCTCAAGACCAAGGCGATCGGCGGCCTCGTCGCCGCAGGCGTCGTGGCGGGAGGCGCCTTCGCGCTGGCCGGATCGGCGAGTGCCGCCCCGGTCGGCGCCGCCTACACCAAGACGAGCGGCTGGACCGGCGGCTACACCGGCCAGTACGAGATCACGAACTCCTCGGGCACGGCGCTCTCCGGCTGGACCCTGTCGTTCGACCTGCCGGCCGGCACCACGCTGAGCTCGCTGTGGAACGGCAAGTTCACCGCGAACGGCCAGCACATCACCGTGAAGCCGGAGAGCTGGAACGGCACCGTGGCGCCCGGCGCCAAGGTCGACGTCGGCTTCGTGGCGGCGTCCGGCGGCACCGCGGCCGACCCCGTCAACTGCCTGATCAACGAAGCCAAGTGTTCGGTGGACAGCGGCCCGACCGCCACCCCCAGCGGCCGGCCGACGGTGACCGCGAGCCCGACCGCCTCGCCGTCCCCGACGAAGACCGCGACGCCGACGCCGACGAAGACCGCGACGCCGACGCCCACCCCCACCAAGACCACGGGCAACCCCACCCCGGTCGCCGGCGCGGGCTTCTCGCCCTACATCGACACCTCGCTGTACCCGGCCTACGACATGGTCGGCACCGCGAAGAGCACCGGCGTCAAGCAGTACAACCTCGCCTTCATCACCTCCGGCGGCGGCTGCACCCCCAAGTGGGGCGGCGTGACGGAGCTCGGCGCCGACACGGTGGCCGGCCAGATCGGCGCGCTGCGGGCGGCGGGCGGCGATGTCCGCGTCTCGTTCGGTGGCGCCTCCGGCTCCGAGCTGGGCGTGGCCTGCACCTCGGTCGGCGACCTGACGGCCGCGTACGGCAAGGCCGTCGACCAGTTCAAGCTGACCAAGGTGGACTTCGACATCGAGGGCGGCGCGCTCCCGGACACCGCGTCCAACAGCCGCCGTGCGCAGGCCATCGCCGCGCTCCAGAAGAGCCACAGCGGGCTGGACGTCTCGTACACCCTCCCGGCGATGCCGACCGGTCTGACGCAGGACGGCATCAACCTGCTCGCCGACGCCAAGAAGAACGGCGTGAACATCTCGGCCGTCAACATCATGGCGATGGACTACGGAGCTTCCTTCAACGGCGACATGGGCCAGTACGCGATCGACGCGGCGACCGCCACGCAGGCGCAGGTCAAGAGCGTGCTCGGGCTGTCGGACGCGGCCGCCTGGAAGGCGGTGGCGGTCACCCCGATGATCGGCGTGAACGACGTCAACACCGAGGTCTTCAAGGTCGACGACGCCACCCAGCTGGTGAACTTCGCCAAGACCAAGGGCCTGGGCTGGCTGTCGATGTGGTCCTCGACCCGCGACAAGCAGTGCGCCGGCGGCGCGAAGAACTTCGCCGACGCCAGCTGCAGCTCGATCGTCCAGGGCGACCTCGCCTTCACCAAGGCGTTCGGCGCCTTCGGCTGACCCCACCACGACTGGACGCGTGAACGCAGCGGCCCACCGGCGGAGCCTTCCGCCGGTGGGCCGCTTTCGTGCGGGGTGGTACGACGGCACCCTCGAACCGCCGTACCCCCCGCGTCCCTTACGGAGCGCCGGGCTCCGTGATCTCACCCGTGCGCGCGACCTCGGCGTACCAGTGCGCGCTGGACTTCGGGATCCGCGTCTGGGTGGCGTAGTCCACGTACACCGCGCCGAAGCGCTTGCTGTAGCCGTAGCCCCACTCGAAGTTGTCCATCAGCGACCACAGGAAGTAGCCGCGGACGTCCGCGCCGTCCTCGATCGCGCGGTGCACGGCGGCCAGGTGGCCGCGCAGGTAGTCGATCCGCCGGGGGTCGTTCACCGTGCCCTCGGGGGAGACGTAGTCGTCGAAGGCGGCGCCGTTCTCGGTGACCATCAGCGGCAGGCCGGGGTTTTCCTCGGCCATGCGCCGCAGCAGGTCGTACAGCCCCGTGGCGTCGACCGCCCAGCTCATCGCCGTGGTCTCGCCCGGCGGGAGGTGGAAGGCGACCTCTTCCGAGCCCGGCCAGGGGGAGTGCGCGCTGGCGCCGTGGCCGTCGAAGCGGGCGGCTTCGGCGCCGTCCAGCGCGGGCCGCGGGCCCGAGACGACCGTGGGCGTGTAGTAGTTGATGCCCAGCAGGTCGATGGGGCGGGAGATCTCGGCGAGGTCGCCGTCGTGCACCAGCGTCTGCCAGTCGACGAGGTGCGCGGTGTCCTCGATCAGGTCCGCCGGGTACCCGCCGTGCAGGATCGGACCGGTGAAGATCCGGTTGCCGACGGCGTCGATCCGGCGCGCGGCGTCCAGTGCCGCGGGCGACTGGTCGAGCGGGCGCACCTGGTGGAGATTGAGGGTGATCGAGGTCTGCGCGGTAGCGGGGAGTGTGGAGCGCAGAACCCCGATCGCCCGTCCATGGGCGAGATTGAGATGGTGGGCCGCCTTCAGCGCGGCGTCCGGCTCGGTGCGGCCGGGGGCGTGCACCCCGGAGCCGTAGCCCAGGAACGCCGAGCACCACGGCTCGTTGAGCGTGGTCCAGTACGGGACGCGGTCGCCGAGGGCGCCCGCCATGATCTCGGCGTACTCGGCGAACCGCTCGGCGGTGTCGCGTACCGTCCAGCCGCCGACGTCCTCCAGGTCCTGCGGCAGGTCCCAGTGGTACAGGGTCGCGACCGGGGTGATCCCCTTGCCGAGCAGCTCGTCGGCGAGCGCGCGGTAGAAGTCCAGGCCGCGCTGGACGGCCGGCCCCCGGCCGGTGGGCTGGACCCGCGACCAGGAGATGGAGAAGCGGTACGCGCCCAGGTCGAGGTCCGACATCAGGGCGACGTCGTCACGGAACCGGTGGTAGTGGTCGGCCGCGATGTCACCGGTGTCCCCGTTGTGGACCCGGCCGGGGGTGTGGCTGAAGGTGTCCCAGATGGACGGCGTGCGGCCGTCTTCGGCCACGGCGCCCTCGATCTGGTAGGCGGCGGTGGCCGCGCCCCAGACGAAGCCGGGCGGAAAGCGGAGCAGACCGGTGGATGCGGTCTCGGGACGGACAGCGGTCATACGGGGGCACTCCAAAGGATGAGTGTGACGGGTGGGGGCGGCGGCCCGGGAGAGAGGGTCAGCTCTTGACCGCGCCGGCGGTGATGCCGCCCACGATGTGTTTGCCGAGCAGGGCGAAGACCAGCAGCAGCGGCACGGTCGCGATCAGCGCGCCGGTCAGCACGACCGCGTGGTCGATCGTGTGGTCGCCGGATCCGAGTCCGGCCAGCGCCACCTGCACGGTGGGGTTCTGTTGGTTCAGTGCGATGAACGGCCAGAAGAAGTCGTTCCAGGACTGGACGAAGACCAGCATCCCCAGCACCGCCATGGCCGGCCGGGCGATCGGGAAGACCACGTGCCAGACGATGCGCAGGCTGTGCGCCCCGTCCACCCGGGCGGCCTCGATCAGTTCGATCGGCAGGGCCTCGGCGAGGAACTGCCGCATGAAGAACACCCCGAAGGCCGCCACCAGCGACGGCAGGATGACCGACTGCAGCCGGCCCACCCACCCCAGATCGGTGATGATCTGGTAGAGCGGAATCACGCTGAGCTGCGGCGGGATCGTCATCGTCGCGACGACCAGGGTCAGCAGCCCGTTGCGGCCCCGGAAGCGCAGCTTCGCGAAGGCGAAGCCGGCCAGCGTGGCGAAGAGCACCGTGCTGAGCGAGACGAACCCGGCCACGATGGTCGAGTTGATCAGTGCCTGGCCCATGTGGACCTGGTCCCAGGCGATCTTCAGGTTGTCGATCAGATGGCTGCCGGGCAGCAGTTCGGTCGGCGGCTGCACGATCTGGGTGTCGGTGCTGGAGGCCGCGACCACGGTCCAGTACAGCGGGAAGAGCGAGACCAGCGCCGCGAAGACGAGGATCGCGTACGTGAGCGGTCCCGCGTGGTCCTGCCGTCCCGCGCGGGGGCCGAAGCGCCGCCGTTTCCTGGGCGGGGGAGCGGCGGAGCCGGGGCCTGCCCGGCGCGTGCTCCGGTCGGCGACTGCGTGTGCCATGGGTCAGCCCCCCAGCTTCCTGCGGTTCACCCGCGTGATGATCAGTTGGATGGCGCCCACGAGCAGCAGGATCAGGAGCATGACCCACGCGACGGCCGACGCCTGTCCGAGCGCCCCGTTCTGCCAGCCCTTCTCGTACATGTAGAGGCTGAGCGTCTGGTACTGGTGCGCCGATCCGCCGCTGACGCCCAACCCGCCGCCGAACAGCATCGGTTCGCCGAACAGCTGGGTCGCCCCGATCGTCGAGACGATGATCGTGAACAGGATCGTGGGGCGGATCGAGGGGATGGTGACGCTGAGGAACTGCCGCCAGCGCGACGCCCCGTCGAGCGCGGCCGCCTCGTACAGATCGCCCGGCACGGCCTGCATCGCCGCCAGGTAGATCAGCGCGTTGTACCCCGTCCAGCGCCAGGTGACGATCGTCGAGATGGCGATCTGGGACGGCCACTTGTCGGCCTCCCACTGGATGTGGTCCACCCCGAAGTGGCCCAGCAGCTGGTTGACCATGCCGTAGTCGGGGTTGAAGAGCTGCACGAAGACCAGCGAGGCCGCCGCGATCGACGTCGCGTACGGGGCCAGCACCGCCACCCGGAAGAACCCGCGCCCCCGGAGCTTGTAGTTGAGGAGATGCGCCAGGCCCAGCGCCATCAGCAGCTGCGGGACGGTGGAGATCACCCCCAGCGAGAACGTGTTGCGCAGCGCGTTCCAGAAGAACTCGCTGTCCCACAGCCGGGTGTAGTTGTCGAAGCCGCGCCACTGCGCGTCGCCGCCCAACTCGACCTGGTGGAAGGAGAGCCAGCCCGTGTAGATCAGCGGGAAGAGCCCGAAGGCGGCGAAGCAGACGAAGAACGGGGCGATGTACGCGTACGGCGTCGCCTTGATGTCCAGGCGGTACAGCCGGGAGCGCCAGGAGGGGCCGGCGGGGGAACCGGGGGTGCCCGGTGGTGGTGAGGCGGGGACGGGCCGGGCCGGCGGCGGACTGCCGTCGGCCGACGCCCTGACGGAGGTGGCCACGAGTGGCGTCCTTCCCGGTCGGGTCAGTCGGTCGGTCTCGGAGGATCGGGGCCGGTCCCGGTCGGGACCGTCGGCCCCGACCGGATCAGCGTCGTGAAGGCGGGCCGCCCGGCAGGAGTGGTCACTGCCGGGCGGCCCGGCCGGCTACTGGTCGATCTTGTCCTTGACCAACGCCTGCACGTTGGACCACGCCTTGTCCTTGGACGTGCCGTGCTGCTCGATGTCGAGCAGACCGTTGTCGGTGATGTACGTCTTCACCTGGCCGTCGTAGCGGCCGATCGGCGCCGGGGTGACGCCCTTCGCGGTGGCCGTGTAGACCTTGCCGACCGGCGCGGTGCCGAAGTACGGGTTGGTCGCGCCCGTCACGGTCGGCGAGTCGAGACCGGCCTTGGTGGACGGGATGTTGCCGTTCTTGGCGAACACCTTCGCCTGCTGCTCGGGCGCGGTCAGCCAGGCGGCCAGCGCGGTCGCCTCGGCGGTGTGCTTGCCCGCCTTGGGAACGGACAGGAACGCCCCGCCCCAGTTGCCGGCCTCGGGCGCGGCGGCGATGTCCCACTTGGCCGCGTTGGCCGGGCCGCCCTGCTCCTTGATGATGCCGGTCATCCAGCTCGGGCAGGCGATCGTGGCGAACTTGGAGTTCTTGAACGCCGCGTTCCAGGTGCCCTTGTCGTCGAACTGCCGCAGCTTGCCGCTCAGGCCCTGCTGCGCCGCTTCCACGGCCAGCTCCCAGGCCTTCTTCACACCCGGGCTGGTGTCGTAGATCAGCTTGCCCTGGTCGTCGGAGTACTGCTGCGCCTGGCTGGAGACCACGGCGTTGAAGACACCGCTGGCGGAGTCGGTGAACGCGACCCCGGCCGGGGCCTTGGCCTTGAACTGCTTGCCGACCGAGATGTACTTCGCCCAGTCGCCCGCCCACAGCGCGGCGACGGCCTCACGGTCGGCCGGCAGACCGGCCTGCTGGAACAGGTCCTTGCGGTAGCAGACCGCCATCGGGCCGACGTCGGTGCCGAGCCCGATCACCTGGCCGCTCTTCGTGGTGGCCTGCTTCTCCTTCCAGTCCAGCCACTTGGTGGTGTCGACACCCTGGGCCTTGCCGAGGTCGATGAACTTGTCGCCGAGCGTGGCGGTCGCCTCGGCGATGAAGCCGACCTCGATCGCCTGGACGTCGGCCAGGCCGCTGCCCTGCGACAGGTGCAGCTTGAGCGCGTCCCAGTACTTCTGGCCGTCGGCGACGTTGTCCTCGACGATCGTGATGTTCGGGTGCAGCTTGTGGTACTCCGAGAACAGGGCCGCGCCCGTCTTGTCGTCGTAACCGAACGAGCCGAAGTCGCCGACGTGCAGCGTGATGTTCTCCGTGCCGGTGCTCTTGCTCCCCGAGTTCGAGTCGCTGTCGCTGCTGCAGCCGGTGATCAGGGTCGCGCAGGTCGCGAGCCCCGCGACCGCTATCAGTGCGGTTCTGCGGGCACGAGTGCCGCTGGAAGTGCGCATTCCACTCTCCTTGTCCAGGGTGGTGCTGACGTTCGTTCTGACGTTCGGATGACGACGAGTTTGTGGGAGCGCTCCCACGTAGGCTTGCCGGAACATTCGTGCCTGGAGGGGTGAAGTGTCAAGAGATGAAGTCCATTTCGTTGCCGGAACGTGTCCGGGCCGGACCTTCGATCACTTCTTGAACGAATCGGGCGCGGTACGCCCGCTATCGTGAGGAATTGTGGGAGCGCTCTCACGCCGAGAGCGCCCGAGCGCCTAGGATGGCGCGTCAGTCATGTCGGGGAGGCGGAAGTGACCGTGAACGGTCGGCACAGCGGACGGCCCACGCTCGAGGAGGTCGCCGCCCGTGCCGGAGTGGGCCGCGGCACGGTCTCGCGGGTCATCAACGGGTCCCCCCGGGTGAGCGACCGGGCGAAGGCCGCCGTCGAGGTCGCCATCGCCGAGCTGGGCTACGTCCCCAACCGCGCGGCCCGGGCGCTGGCCGGCAACCGGACGGACGCCATCGCGCTCGTCATCCCGGAACCCGAGACCCGGCTCTTCGCCGAGCCGTACTTCTCCGACATCATCCGCGGTGTCGGCGCCGAGCTCGCCGACACCGACATGCAGCTGCTGCTGACGCTGATCCGCACGCCCAAGGAGCGCTCGCGCTTCGCCCAGTACCTCAGCGCGCACCGCGTCGACGGCGTCCTGGTGGTCTCGGTGCACGAGGACGACCCCCTGCCCGACCTGCTGGAGCAGCTGGACATGCCCGCCGTCCTGAACGGCCGTCGCTCCGACCTGGAGTCCGTGTCCTACGTGGACTCCGACAACGTCGGCGGCGCCCGCTCCGCCGTCGGCTACCTGCTCGGCCGCGGCCGCCGCGCCGTCGCCACCATCACCGGCCCCGTCGACATGTACGTCGCCCGCTGCCGCCTCGACGGGTACCGCCAGGCCGTCGACGCGGCGGGTCTGGGTGACGACGCGTCGCTCGTCGCGCGCGGCGACTTCACCGAGGAGGGCGGCCGGCGCGCGATGCGCGAGCTGCTCGCCCGACGGCCCGACGTGGACGCCGTCTTCGCGGCCTCCGACGTCATGGCCTCCGGCGCGCTCCAGGTCCTGCGCGAGGCCGGCCGGCGCGTCCCCGACGACGTGGCGCTCGTCGGCTTCGACGACTCCGTCATCGCCCGCCACATGGACCCCGCCCTCACGAGCGTCCGGCAGCCCATCGAGGAGATGGGCCGCACCATGGCCCGCGTCCTGCTGGAGGAGATCGCGGAACGCACGTCGGTGCGGCGGCACGTGGTGCTCGCCACGGAACTGGTGCGGCGGGATTCCGCGTAGCGGGCCGGTGCATCGGCGGGCGCGTCGTCCGGGGTGCGGCTGTGTGACGTCGGTGGTGTGACGTCGGACACGCCCCTGCCGGTGCCCGCGGCCCCGGACATGACGAAGGCCCGGTCTGTTTTCACAGACCGGGCCTTCGTCGTTCAGGGTGAGTGACGGGACTTGAACCCGCGGCCACCTGGACCACAACCAGGTGCTCTACCAACTGAGCTACACCCACCATGTCCGGCGCTTCTCGGCGCCGACCTGAAGAAGCATACAGGGTCCGGGAGGGTGCTCGCCTCAGGCTATTCGGCGGCCCGGACGTGCTTGGCCGCGATGGCCCGGGCGGTGTCGGTATCCGGCCCCGGCTGCGCCACGAAGACCGCTTCGCGGTAGTACCGGAGCTCCGCGATGGACTCGCGGATGTCCGCCAGGGCGCGGTGGTTGCCGTTCTTCTCCGGGCTGTTGAAGTACGCCCGGGGGTACCACCGGCGGGACAGCTCCTTGATGGAGGAGACGTCCACGATCCGGTAGTGGAGGTGCTGTTCGAGGGCCGGCATGTCCCGCGCGAGGAAGCCGCGGTCGGTGCTGACCGAGTTCCCGCACAGCGGGGCCTTGCGCGGCTCGGAGACGTGCTCGCGCACGTAGTCGAGCACCAGCTTCTCGGCCTCCTCGAGCGTCACACCGCCGTCGAGCTCCTCCAGGAGCCCGGAGGCGGTGTGCATCTCGCGTACGACGTCCGGCATGGTCGTCAAGGACTCGGCGGGCGGGCGGATGACGATCTCCACCCCCTCGCCGAGAATGTTCAGCTCCGAGTCGGTGACCAGTGCGGCCACCTCGACGAGCGCGTCGTGGGCCAGCGACAGCCCGGTCATCTCGCAGTCGATCCACACCATGCGGTCGTTCATGGGTCTCACCCTAAGGGGCGATCGCGTGGACCAGGCATAGCCGGGTTGCGGCCGCGTGCGATGCGCTCCGCGCGCAGCCGTCCCCTGATCACGCCGTCGGAGCCGTCCATGCGGCTCTGCTCGGGCACCCGGGGGGCGTACACGTCGGAGTCGGGCTTGCCCGGCACCGTCAGGAGCTGCGGCGACGTGCCCCGGCGCGGCGGCAGGTGCTCGGTCGGCGCTGGTGGCCGCTCCGGGTCGTCCTGCGGACGCCGGGCCCGGTACGCGGCCCGGTACGAGGCGGGCGACGACCCGAGCTGGCGGCGGAAGTGCCCGCGCAGCGCGACGGGGGAGCGGAAGCCGCAGCGGCCCGCCACCTCGTCCACCGAGAAGTCGGACGTCTCCAGCAGCCGCTGCGCCTGCAGCACCCGCTGGGTGATCAGCCACTGCAGCGGGGCGCTGCCGGTCAGTGACCGGAACCGCCGGTCGAAGGTCCTGCGGCTCATGTAGGCGCGCGCCGCCAGGGCCTCCACGTCGAACTGCTCGTGCAGGTGCTCCAGCGCCCAGGCGACGACCTCGGCCAGCGGGTCGCCACCGATCTCTTCTGGTAATGACCTGTCGAGGTGGCGCTGGCTGGAGGGCCAGTCGCTGCGGCGCGGTGGCACCACGAGCCGCCGGGCGAGCGCGTTCGCCGCCTCGGCGCCGTGGTCGGTGCGTACGACATGCAGGCAGAGGTCGATTCCGGCCGCCGTGCCGGCCGAGGTCAGTACGTCTCCGTCGTCCACGAACAGCTCCCGGGGGTCCACATGTACGGAGGGATAGCGCTTGGCCAAGGTGGGCGCGTACATCCAGTGGGTGGTCGCGGGGCGACCGTCCAGGAGCCCCGCGGCGGCCAGTACGAACGCCCCTGTGCACAGGCCGATGATCCGGGCGCCTTCCTCGTGGGCCCGGCGCAGCGCGTCGAGGGCCTCGGGAGGTGGTGGCTGGGAGATCGAGCGCCAGGCGGGCACCACCACGGTGCCGGCCCGTGAGAGCGCCTCGAGCCCGTAGGGGGCGCTGAGTTCCAAACCCCCGGTGGTGCGAAGTGGCCCGTCCTCGCCGGCGCAGACCAGCAGCCGGTAGCGGGGCACGCCCGCGTCCTGCCGGTCGATGCCGAACACGGAGAGCGGGATGGAACTTTCGAAGATCGGCCCGCCGCTGAACAGCAGCACGGCGACGACTTCGGCACGCCGCCGCGCGGACAGTTTGCGAGTGGCGCGGGACGACGCTGACGGTGCTGAGGACCCGGCGGATGGCGACAGCTGCTCCATCGCCGTACCGGTCCTGGACTCCTGGCTCATCATGGAGCTCAAGCCCCCCTCGATCGACGCGGCCCCTCGGTCCTGCACGTTTCCCCCGCCATATTTTCCAAGATCGAATCTACTGTGTTTGGTGTTTCCGGTGAGGCAGTTGTGAATACTTCACCACCTGGCGCTAAGTCGACTTGACCACGTGGCGTGAAGCATTCGATCACGAAGCGTTCCACTCACCGGGCCCGCTGGGAAGTACGCCTCTGGCTCCCGCGGTGGCCTACGACGCCCCCCGCGCCCCTTGGAGCCGTTTCATTGCAGGTGGCAGACGTGTCAGCGGGCGCTTCCACCAACAGGTGCAGTACGGCCAGAAGTTGGCCGAAAAACGTAGCCACGTCGGCACGCGCCTCCGAACAGCGCCCCGTTGTGTGCCCCCTGACCGGCCAACCGCCCCGGCGCGCCCCGGGCGACCAGCGGCGTCACCGGGGCGTTATCGGGCCATTTGCCGCTCCTGAGCAGGGCGGGTGTCTTGTTCACGCCGGTGCCGCGAGAAATTGGGTTTGCGCGGCGGATGATGTCGTGCCCTGACCCCTGTTCGGGTCGTCCTCGTGCGGCGCGGGCGCCGTGGCGGGGGCATCGAGGCACCCTCGAGGCGGCGCGGAGCGGCCCTGGAGTCGTTCTGGACCTGTTCTGGATCCGTTCAGGATCCGTTCAGGACCCATTCAGGACCCGTTCTGGAGGCGGGCCGCCCGGCCCGGCCGCTCCGGTCGCGCGGATTCGTCCCGGCGGAAGCGGCGCGACGTTGCGCTCGGGGCCGGGCTCCGGCATTCTCCTGGAAACTCCGCGTACGTGATACCTGCGGAGGCTCGACGAGTCTGTGCAGGGATACGTCTCCGCCGTACTCTGGAGTCATCAGGGTCGGAAGCCCTCGAACTGGCCGAAACCGGTCAGCCCCACGGCCCCCGACAGGGTATTACCGAAGACGCAGCGAAGCCCGCTGTGACCGCCGTTGTCCGCCGGTCGGCGCCCACCCGCCGCCCTTGTCGAGAAACCGCATCATGGCCGGTTATGAGCTCCCCGAGCCCGCTGAAGGCAAGCCGCTCGCCGAATCGGCGGCGCTCCCCGAAGCGGCCCCAAAGCTGCGCTCGTCCTGCGACCCGGCCTTCCGGCACGGTGTCGTGGTGGGCTTCGACGGCTCGGTCTCCAGCGAGCGGGCGCTCGCCTACTCGATCGGCATGGCCCGCCGCCTGGGCTCGGCACTGATCATCGTCCACGTGGCCAACCGGCTCCCGGCCACGGTCTGGGCCGGCTGCGAACCACCGGTCTTCGTCGATGTCCCGGACCACAGGACCGAGGTCCTGGGCCTGGAGCTCGCCTGCGCCGACCACCTCGCCGAGGTTCCCTGGATCCTGGTCGAACGCGGCGGCGACATCTGCCACGAACTCGAAGAGGTCGGCCGCGAGTACGAAGCCGACGCCATCGTCGTCGGCGGCACCCAGGGCCTCATCGGCCGCATCTTCGGATCGGTGGCCGGCCGCCTGGCCCGCCGGGCGCAGCGGCCGGTCATCGTCATCCCGTAGAGCGTTTACGCGAGAGGCGGTGCCCGGGAACCCGGGCACCGCCTCCCCCATCAAGCCGTCCGCGGGACCGCTGACTACTCCACCGTCACCGACTTCGCCAGGTTCCGCGGCTTGTCGATGTCACGGCCCATCGCCTTGGCCGTGTGGTAGGCGAACAGCTGCAGCGGAATCCCCATCAGGATGGGATCCAGCTCGACCTCGTTCTTCGGCACCACGATCGTGTGGTCCGCCTTCTCCTGCACCTGGTGGGCCACCGCCAGGATCCGCCCGCTCCGCGCCTTGATCTCCTCCAGCGCCGCCCGGTTCTTCTCCAGCAGCTCGTCGTCCGGCACGATCGCCACCGTCGGCAGCGCCGGCTCGATCAGCGCCAGCGGGCCGTGCTTCAACTCGGAGGCCGGGTACGCCTCCGCGTGGATGTAGCTGATCTCCTTGAGCTTCAACGAGGCCTCGCGCGCCACCGGGTAACCCCGCACGCGCCCGATGAACATCATCGACTTCGCGCCCGCGTACTCCGCGGCCAGCTTCTCGATCTCCGCCTCGCCCTCCAGCATCTCGGCGATCTGTGCCGGCAGCTTCCGCAGTCCCGCGATGATCCGCTTGCCGTCCGCGACCGACAGGTCGCGGATCCGGCCGAGGTGCAGCGCGAGCAGCCCGAAGGCGACCACGGTGTTGGTGAAGCACTTGGTGGAGACGACGCAGACCTCGGGGCCCGCGTGCACGTACACCCCGCCGTCCGTCTCGCGGGCGATCGCCGAGCCGACGACGTTGACCACGCCCAGCACCCGTGCGCCCTTGCGCTTGAGCTCCTGGACGGCGGCGAGCACGTCATAGGTCTCGCCGGACTGGGAGACCGCGATGTAGAGCGTGTCGGGGTCGACGACCGGGTTGCGGTAGCGGAACTCGGAGGCGGGCTCGGCGTCCGCGGGGATGCGGGCCAGCTCCTCGATCATCTGCGCGCCGATCTGGCCCGCGTGGTACGACGTGCCGCAGCCGAGGATCTTGATCCGGCGGACGCTCCGCGCCTCGCGCGGGTCGAGGTTCAGGCCGCCCAGGTGCACGGTCGAGAAGCGGTCGTCGATGCGGCCGCGCAGCACGCGGTCGACCGCGTCGGGCTGCTCGGAGATCTCCTTGTGCATGTACGTGTCGTGGCCGCCCATGTCGTACGACTCGGCCTCCCACTCCACGGTGGTCGGCGTGGCCGAGGTGCTGGAGCCCTCGGTGGTGTACGTGCGGAAGTCGTCGGCCTTGAGGGTGGCCATCTCGCCGTCGTCGAGGGTGACGACCTGGCGGGTGTGGCTGACCAGCGCGGCGACGTCCGAGGCGACGAACATCTCCTTGTCGCCGATGCCGAGCACGACCGGCGAGCCGTTGCGGGCGACGACGATGCGGTCGGGGAAGTCCTGGTGCATGACGGCGATGCCGTAGGTGCCCTCGACGCGGCGCAGCGCTTCCTGGACCTTGGCCTCCAGGGTGTCGGCCTGCGAGCGGCCGATGAGGTGCACGACGACCTCGGAGTCGGTCTCGGAGGCGAACTCGACGCCGTCCGCGATCAGTTTGGCGCGCAGGTCATCGGCGTTGTCGATGATGCCGTTGTGGACGAGGGCGACTTTGCCGTCCGCGTCAAGGTGGGGGTGCGCGTTCTCGTCGTTCGGAGCGCCGTGCGTGGCCCAGCGGGTGTGTGCGATACCGGTGGTGCCGGTGAAACGCTTGGGGATGCGGGCTTCCAGCTCGCGGACCCGGCCCTTGGCCTTGACGGTCTTGAGGACCCCGGACTTTCCGGTGATGACGACGCCCGCCGAGTCGTAGCCCCGGTACTCCAGCCGCTGCAGGCCTTCCAGCAGCAGCGGAGCCACGTCGCGCTTACCGATGTATCCGACGATCCCGCACATATGGTCGTCCCTCTCCGTCGTGTGTTCACTGGGTGTTCAGTACGTGTGCCGGCAGGTGGCCGGTGGCCGGTGCCGCCCGCACGCGGGGCGCCGGCGGCCTCAGGTGTGTGGTGTCAGCCGTAGACGATGCGGCGCAGTTGCCGCAGGGAGAGTTCCGGCGGAGCCACCGCGCGATACGGCAGCTCCTCGGTGATCCGCTCGAAGATCACCGCGTTGACCAGGCCTTTGGCCTGGAGCTCGCGGTGTCTGCGGCGGACGAACAGCTCGGTCGTCTCGTCGAAGTACGCCAGCACGTCCTGGATCACCCGGGACGCCTCACCGCGGTGCAGCGGTGTGGTGCGAACCAGGTGATCGACGAGGTCCTCGTGGGACGTCTGGCGGTCGGGCATCCGTAGATACTGGTGTGATCATCGCTCGTTTGCAACAATCCTGCCCGATTTCGGGCAGAAGGTGGATGTGAGTGAGCCGGAAGTGTGGGGAAATTGGTCTACACCTTGACCCCTTCAGGTGCGCGCGGTACCCAGGGGACAGCGTTTCCTCCACCGCCCGCTGAAGGGAATCCCCCGGTGAGACGACCCAGCGTTCGGAACCACTTCCCCCGGATCCTGTGCTCGCTGCTCCTGATCGGCGCCTCCGCCTGGGCCTCGGCGCCGTCGGCGGCCCCGGCCGCCCGAAGCACCCCGGCCGACGCCTCCGCGACCGTCCTGGCGCGGGTCGTCCCCGCCCCGGCCTCCGTGCAGGCGGGTGGCGCCTCCTACGTCATCGGCTCCGGCACCCGCATCCACGTGCCAGGGAACTCCAACGAGGTGCGGAAGATCGGCGACTACCTCGCCGCCGTGCTGCGGCCGTCCACCGGGTACCCGGTGCCCGTCGTCGCGGACGGCGGGGACCGCGACGGCATCGTGCTCAAGCTGGGGGCGGCGGTCAGCGGTGCGGGCAGCCGCACGGCGGCCGGCGCGCCGGGCGCGGGCGGCGGCCAAGTGCCTCGCGACACCGCCGTGGCACTCGGCGCGGAGGGATACCGGCTCATCGTCTCCGGGCAGTCGGTGACCCTCGGCGCCGAGCAGGCCGCCGGGCTGTTCCACGGCGTACAGACGCTGCGTCAGCTGCTCCCCGCCGCTGTTGAGAAGCACTCCGTGCAGAGCGGTCCCTGGACGGTACCGGGGGGCACCATCACCGACGTGCCGCGTTACGCCTACCGCGGCGGCATGCTCGACGTCTCCCGGCACTTCTTCTCCGTGGCGCAGGTCGAGCGGTACATCGACCAGCTCGCCCTCTACAAGATCAACCAGCTACACCTGCACCTGTCGGACGACCAGGGGTGGCGGATCGCCGTCGACTCCTGGCCGCGGCTGGCCGCGTACGGCGGCAGTACCCAGGTCGGCGGCGGGCCCGGCGGCTCGTACTCGAAGGCCGACTACCGCGAGATCGTGCGCTACGCCGCCGGCCGCTATCTGACGGTGGTGCCCGAGATCGACATGCCGGGCCACACCAACGCGGCCCTCGCCTCCTACGCGGAGCTGAACTGCTCCGGCACCGCCCCGCCGCTCTACACGGGCACCCAGGTCGGCTTCAGCTCGCTGTGCGTGTCCAAGGACGTCACCTATCGGTTCGCGGACGAGGTGCTGGGGGAGCTGGCCGCCCTCACCCCGGGCCCGTATCTGCACATCGGCGGCGACGAGGCGCACTCGACCGGCCATGCCGACTACGTGACGTTCATGGACAAGGTCCAGCCGATCGTCACCAAGTACGGCAAGACCGTGCTCGCCTGGCACCAGCTGGCGGGCGCGCACCCGGTCGCCGGAGCCGTCGCCCAGTACTGGGGCACGGACGGCAGTGAGAAGGAGGTCGCGGACGCGGCCAAGGCCGGCCTGCGGCTGGTCCTCTCGCCCGCCAACCGTGCCTACCTGGACATGAAGTACACCGCCTCCACCCCGCTCGGCCTGGACTGGGCCGGCCTGGTCGAGGTGAAGGACTCCTACAACTGGGACCCCGCCACCTTCGTCAAGGGCGCGCCCGCCTCCGCCGTCCTCGGTGTGGAGGCTCCACTGTGGACGGAGACCATCGTGACCAGTGCGAACATTGACTACATGGCCTTCCCGCGGCTGCCGGGAATCGCCGAGATCGGCTGGTCCCCGGCAGCCACCCACCAGTGGGATGCCTACAAGGTGCGCCTCGCGGCCCAGGGCCCGCGCTGGACGGCTCTGGGCATCGGCTACTACCGCTCACCCCAGGTGCCCTGGCCGAGCGACTGACCGGCCCGACGTGTGACGGCCGGCCGCCGCTCTCCACGGACCGGCGGCCGGCGACCGCTCCCGTCAGCCTGTCAGCACTTCAGCACGTCAGCCCGAGAGCCCCAGCTCGCGGGCGATCAGCATCCGCTGCACCTCGCTGGTGCCCTCGCCGATCTCCAGGATCTTCGAGTCCCGCCACATACGGGCCACCGGGTACTCGTTCATGAAGCCGTATCCGCCGTGGATCTGCGTGGCCTCCCGCGCGTTGGTGACCGCGATCTCCGACGAGTACAGCTTCGCGAGCGCCGCCTCCTTCTTGAACGGTTCACCCTGCAGCAGCCGGGAGGCGGCGTCGCGCCAGGCGAGGCGGGCGGTGTGGGCACGCATCTCCATGTCGGCGAGCTTGAACTGGATCGCCTGGTTGGCACCGATCGGCCGGCCGAACGCCTCCCGGCTCTTCGCGTACGCCAGGGACTCGTCGACGCAACCCTGCGCCAGACCGGTGGCCAGCGCCGAGATCGCGATCCGGCCCTCGTCGAGGATCCGCAGGAACTGCGCGTAGCCGCGGCCCTCCGCGCCGAGCAGGTTCGCGGCCGGGACCCGGCAGTCGGAGAACGACAGCTCACGGGTGTCCGAGGCGTTCCAGCCGACCTTGGAGTACGGGGCCGCGACACCGAAGCCCGGCGTGCCCGAGGGCACGATGATCGACGAGATCAGCGGCCGTCCGTCGTCCTTGCGGCCGGTGACCGCGGTGACCGTGACCAGACCCGTGATGTCCGTACCGGAGTTGGTGATGAAGCACTTGGTGCCGTTGATCACCCATTCGTTCGTCGCCTCGTCCAGCCGCGCGGTGGTGCGCGTGCCGCCGGCGTCCGAACCGCACTCGGGCTCCGTCAGCCCGAACGCGCCCAGGATCTCCCCGGAGCACATCCGCGGCAGCCACTCGCGCTTCTGCTCCTCGGTGCCGAAGCGGAAGATCGGCATCGCGCCCAGCGAGACGCCCGCCTCGAGGGTGATGGCGACGGACGAATCCACCCGCGCGAGCTCTTCGAGGACGATGCCGAGGGCGAGGTAGTCGCCGCCCATGCCGCCGTACTCCTCGGGGAAGGGCAGGCCGAACAGGCCCATCCGGCCCATTTCGCGGATGATCTCGTAAGGGAACTCGTGGTTCTCGTAGAACTCCCCGATCTTCGGCGCGATCACGTCGTGCGCGAACGCCTCGACGGTGCGGCGCAGTTCCTCGTGCTCGGGGGCGAGGCGGTGGTCGATCGACATGACTACGACTCCTGGTGGGAGAGGGCGCGGACGGTGCGGGAGGGGCTTGGCCTCCCGAGCTGCTCCGCCATCCACACGCTTGTGGCGGTGAGGCGGTCGAGGTCGACCCCGGTGTCGACACCGAGGCCGTTCAGCATCCAGACGAGGTCTTCCGTGGCGAGGTTTCCGGTGGCGCTCTTCGCGTACGGGCAGCCGCCGAGGCCGCCCGCGGAGGCGTCGACGACGGTCACGCCCCGCTGGAGGGCGGCCAGCGTGTTGGACAGGGCCTGCCCGTACGTGTCGTGGAAGTGCACGGCGAGCCGGTCCGTCGGGACTCCCTGCTCCGCCAGGGCGGCGAGCAGCGCGGTGACGTGGCCGGGGGTGGCGACCCCGATCGTGTCGCCGAGGCTCAGCTCGGTGCATCCCAGGTCGTAGAGCCGGCGGGCGACGGCGGCCACCCGGTCCACCGGGACCGGGCCCTCCCACGGGTCGCCGAAGCACATGGAGAGATAGCCGCGGACGGTCGCTCCGGCCTCCCGGGCCCTGGCGACGACCGGCTCGAACATGGCGAGGGACTCGTCGACGGTCCGGTTCAGATTGGCCTTGGCGAACGACTCGGTCGCGCTGCTGAAGACGGCGATCTCCCGGACACCGAGCGCCAGCGCGCGCTCCAGCCCCCGTTCGTTGGGGACCAGCACCGGCAGGTGCGCGTCGACGTCCGCCAGCAGCGGCATCAGCTCGGCGGCGTCGGCCAGTTGGGGCACCCACTTGGGGTGCACGAAGCTGGTCGCCTCGATCGTGCCGAGGCCGGCGGCGGCCAGCCGGTGGATGAACTCCGCCTTCACCGTCGTCGGGACCGTCGCCTTCTCGTTCTGCAGTCCGTCGCGCGCGCCGACCTCGTGGATCCTGACCCGCGCGGGCAGTCCGGACGCGGGTACGGACATGGGCAGCCCGTTGGTCATGACTCCTCCCGGGGAGCGACGACGGCGAGCACCTGGTCCATGGCGACGGTGCTGCCGGGGGTGACGTCGATCTCGGTGACCGTGCCGTCATGGGGAGCGGTGATGACGTGCTCCATCTTCATCGCCTCGACGACCAGCAGGCTCTGGCCCGCCGTCACCTCGTCGCCGACCGCGACCTTGACGACGGTCACGGTGCCCGGCATCGGCGCGGTGAGGGCGTCGGCGCCGCCGGCGCCCGCGCTGCCGCTCAGGGCCGCAGCGACGGGGTCGTGGTCCGCGACGTGCCAGCTGTCCCCTTCACGGCCCAGCCAGGCGCCGGCGTGGTGGAAGGAGTGGGTTGCGCCGTCCCAGTGCAGGACGCCGCGTCTCCCGTCGGTGACCAGGCGCGCGGGGACCGCGGCCGCGTCACCCACCCGGACCTCGTCGCCGCGGACCCGGACGGCCAGCGGCTCATGGCCGGGTACCCGCAGGTGGTGGGTCGTCCACGCCGGCTCGCCGCCCAGCCGCCAGCCGTCGGCCGCCGAGAACGGATCGGTCCAGGTGGTGGCGTCCGACGGGGGGAGCAGGGCGGCCTGGCGCAGCAGCGCCGCGGCGGCGTAGACCTCCGGCGGCACGTCCGTCGAGGTCAGTGAGGTGACCTCGCGCTCCACCAGTCCGGTGTCGAGGACGCCGGAGACCACCTCCGGGTGGGCCAGCAGCCGCCGCAGGAAACCGGCGTTGGTGGCGACGCCCAGGGTGACGGTGTCGGCCAGTGCCGCGCGCAGCTTGCGCAGCGCGGTGGCGCGGTCGGGCCCGTACGCGATGACCTTGGACAGCATCGGGTCGTAGAGGCTGCCGACCGCGGTGCCCTCGGCGAGCCCGGAGTCGGTGCGGACCCCGTCCCCCTGCGGTTCGTGGAGCGCCAGCACGGTCCCGCCGGAAGGCAGGAAGCCGCGGGCCGGGTCCTCGGCACAGATCCGGGCCTCGACGGCGTGGCCGGTGAGGGTGACGCCCTCCTGCCCGAACGGCAGGCGCTCGCCGGACGCGACGCGCAGCTGCCACTCGACGAGGTCCAGCCCGGTGACCAATTCGGTGACCGGGTGCTCCACCTGGAGGCGGGTGTTCATCTCCATGAAGCAGTACGCGGACGGATCCGCTCCCGGGACGATGAACTCGACGGTGCCGGCCCCGACGTAACCGCAGGAGCGGGCGGCCTGCACGGCGGCCTCTCCCATGGCCGCGCGGGTGGCCTCGTCCAGGAGCACGCTGGGCGCCTCCTCGATGACCTTCTGGTGCCTGCGCTGCAGCGAACACTCCCGCTCGCCCAGGTGGACGACGTTGCCGTGGGCGTCGGCCAGCACCTGGATCTCGATGTGGCGCGGCCGGTCGATCCAGCGCTCGACGAGGAGGGTGTCGTCGCCGAACGAACCGCGGGCCTCGCGCCGGGCGGCGGCGATCTCGTCGCCGAGCAGCGCCTCGTCCCGCACCAGCCGCATGCCCTTGCCGCCGCCGCCCGCGGAGGGCTTGAGCAGCACCGGCATGCCGATCTTCCGCGATTCGCCGATCAGTTCGGTGTCGGTGAGACCGCTGCCGGACGATCCCGGAACGACCGGGACGCCGGCCTCCCGGACCGTCGCCTTGGCGCGGATCTTGTCGCCCATCAGCTGGATCGCCGAGGCCGGCGGTCCGATGAAGACGAGCCCCGCGTCGGTGCAGGCCTGCGCGAAGGCGGCGTTCTCGGCGAGGAAGCCGTAGCCGGGGTGGACGGCCTGGGCCCCGGTCCTGGCGGCGGCGCGCAGGTGCTCGTCGATGGACAGGTAGTTCTCGACGCGGACCGCCGTGTCGGCCTCGCGGACGTGCCGGGCGTCGGCGTCGGCGTCGCTGAACACGGCGGCCGAGCGCACGCCCAGGCGCCGCAACGTACGGATCACCCGCACGGCGATCTCGCCGCGGTTGGCGATGAGGACGGTGTCGAACATGGTCATCTCTGTCCTCACATCCGGAAGACGCCGTAGCCGGGCTCACCCAGCGGCGCGTTGGCGCAGGCGGTCAGGCGCGAGGCCCAGGACCTTGCGTGTCTCCAGCGGGTCGATCACGCCGTCGTCCCAGAGCCGCGCGGTCGCGTAGTAGGCGTTGCCCTGGGTGTCGTACTGCGCTCTGATGGGGTCCTTGAACGCGGTCTCCTCCTCGGCGTCCCACGCGCCGCCCGCCGCCTCGATCTGGTCGCGCTTGACGGTGGCGAGGACAGACGCGGCCTGCTCGCCGCCCATCACGGAGATCTTGGCGTTGGGCCACATCCACAGGAAGCGCGGGGAGTAGGCCCGCCCGCACATCGAGTAGTTGCCCGCGCCGTACGAGCCGCCGATGACGACCGTCAGCTTGGGCACCCGGGCGCAGGCCACCGCCGTGACCATCTTCGCGCCGTGCTTGGCGATGCCGCCCGCCTCGTACTGGCGGCCCACCATGAACCCCGAGATGTTCTGCAGGAAGAGCAGCGGGATGCCGCGTTGGTCGCACAGCTCGATGAAGTGCGCGCCCTTCATGGCGGATTCGGCGAAGAGGATGCCGTTGTTGGCGATGATGCCCACGGGGTGGCCGTGCACACGCGCGAAGCCGGTGACGAGCGTGGTGCCGTACTCCGCCTTGAACTCCGCGAAACGGCTGCCGTCGACGATCCTGGCGATGACCTCGCGCACGTCGTACGGGGTACGCGAGTCGACGGGCACCGCCCCGGTCAGTCCCGCCGGGTCGACGGCGGGCTCCTCGACCGGGTCGAGGTCCCACGGCCGCGGGACCCGGGGTCCGAGGGTCGACACGATGTTCCGCACGATGCGCAGCGCGTGGGCGTCGTCCTCGGCCAGGTGGTCGGTGACGCCGGAGGTCCTGGAGTGCACCTCGCCGCCGCCGAGCTCCTCGGCGGTGACGACCTCGCCGGTCGCGGCCTTCACCAGCGGGGGCCCGCCCAGGAAGATCGTGCCCTGGTTGCGGACGATCACCGCTTCGTCGCTCATGGCGGGGACGTACGCGCCGCCCGCCGTGCACGATCCCAGTACCGCGGCGATCTGCGGGATGCCGCGGGCCGACATCGTCGCCTGGTTGTAGAAGATCCGGCCGAAGTGGTCGCGGTCCGGGAACACCTCGTCCTGCTTGGGGAGGAAGGCGCCGCCCGAGTCGACCAGATAGACGCACGGCAGCCGGTTGTCGAGCGCGATCTCCTGCGCCCGCAGGTGCTTCTTCACCGTCATCGGGTAGTACGTGCCGCCCTTGACCGTGGCGTCGTTGGCGACGATGACGACCTCGCGGCCGGAGACCCTGCCGATGCCGGCGACGACGCCGGCGGCCGGGGCCTGGCCGTCGTACATCCCGTCGGCGGCCAGCGGGGCGAGCTCCAGGAAGGGCGATCCCGGGTCGAGCAGCCCGTCCACCCGGTCGCGGGGCAGGAGCTTGCCGCGCGCGGTGTGCCGGGCACGGGCCTTCTCGCCGCCGCCGAGCCGGGCGGCCGCGAGCTTGTCGCGCAGCCGCGCACTCAGTTCGGCGTGCGCCGCCGCGTTGGCGCGGTAGGTCTCCGACGCCGGATCGGCGGCGCTGGAGAGGACGGGTGCTGCCATGTGTCGGGCCCCCGGTAGTTAGCGAGCGTTAACGTGGTGGGCTTCACGTTAACGCTCGCTAACGGGATTGTCTAGACTCGTTGTATGCACCCCACGAAGGCGACGGAGAACCGCCGCGACCAGATCCTCCGGGAGGCCGCCCGGCTCTTCGCCGAACGCGGATTCCACGGCGTCGGTGTGGACGAGATAGGGGCCGCGGTCGGCATCAGCGGACCCGGTCTGTACCGGCACTTCGCGGGCAAGGACGCGATGCTCGCCGAGCTCCTCGTCGGCATCAGCGGCCGGCTGCTCACGGCCGGGAAGGCTCGGGTGGCCGAGGCCTCGGACCCGGCCGGGGCGTTGGACGCGCTGGTCCGCGGCCATATCGACTTCGCGCTCGACGACCGCCCGCTGATCACCCTGCACGACCGCGAGCTGGACCGGCTGCGCGACTCCGACCGCAAGCTGGTGCGCCAGCTCCAGCGGCAGTACGTCGAGCAGTGGGTCGAGGTCGTCCGCCAGGTGCGGCCCGCCGCCCCGGAACCGCAGGTGCGGGCAGCCGTGCACGCGGTCTTCGGGCTGCTCAACTCCACCCCGCACCTGGGGGCCCACAGCGGCCTCCCGGACCGGCACGACACGGCCGCGCTGCTGCGCCGGCTGGCACTCGGAGCGCTGACGGCTCTGGACAGCATGGACGACCGGCGAGTAACTTACTGAGCGCTTGCTTAATTTCCGGATGCCCATCCCGGATCCATGTCTCAGGCCCAAAGGAGGCGCGCAGTGCGTCGTACGGTGTTCAACGAGGACCACGAAGCGTTCCGCGAGACGATCCGGGACTTCATCGCCGCCGAGGTCGTCCCCGTCTACGACCAGTGGCTGCAGGCCGGTCAGGCCCCCCGCGACTTCTACCGCAAACTCGGCGAGCTGGGCGTCTTCGGTATCGAAGTGCCCGAGGAGTTCGGCGGCGCCGGCGAGACCAGCTTCAAGTTCCAGGCCGTCATCACCGAGGAGTGCGCCCGCGCGGGCGTCAGCTTCGGCGGCAGCGGCGTGCACACCGGCCTCTGCCTCCCGTACCTGCTGGCCTACTGCAACGACGAGCAGAAGAAGCGCTGGCTCCCGGACTTCGTCTCCGGCGACATGATGACCGCCATCGCCATGACCGAGCCGGGCACCGGCTCCGACCTGGCCGGCATGAAGACCACCGCCAGGCTCTCCGAGGACGGCACGCACTACGTCCTCAACGGCGCCAAGACCTTCATCACGGGCGGTGTCCACGCCGACCGCGTCATCGTCTGCGCCAGGACCGCCCCGGCCACCCCCGAGGACCGCCGCGCCGGCATCTCCCTGCTGGTCGTGGACACGAAGTCCGAGGGCTACGCCGTCGGCCGCAAGCTCGAGAAGCTCGGCCTGAAGACCTCCGACACGGCCGAGCTGTCCTTCACCGACGTGAAGGTGCCCGTCGAGGACCTGCTCGGCGAGGAGGGCAAGGGCTTCTCCTACCTCGGCCAGAACCTGCCGCAGGAACGTCTCGGCATCGCCATGGGCGCATACGCGCAGGCGTCCGCCGCCATAGCCTTCGCCAAGGCGTACGTGCAGGACCGCACCGTCTTCGGACAGTCCGTCGCCGCGTTCCAGAACACCAAGTTCGTGCTCGCCGACTGCAAGGCCGAGGTGGACGCGGCCCAGGCCGTCGTCGACCGCGCCCTGGACGCGCACGACGCCGGCGAGCTGACCGCCGCCGACGCCGCCTCCGCCAAGCTCTTCTGCACCGAGGTCGCGGCCCGCGTCATCGACAAGTGCCTGCAGCTGCACGGCGGCTACGGCTACATGCTGGAGTACCCCATCGCCCGCCTGTACGCGGACAACCGCGTGAACCGCATCTACGGCGGCACCAGCGAGGTCATGCGCTCGATCATCGCCAAGTCGATGGGCCTGTGAGCGCGTCCCTGTGAACACGGCACTGTCGTCCCTGCTCGATCTGCTCGACCTGGAGCGGATCGAGCAGGACATCTTCCGCGGCATCAGCAGGTCGGCTGTCGTGCCCCGCGTCTTCGGCGGCCAGGTCGCCGCCCAGGCGCTGGTCGCGGCGGGCCGCACCGTTCCCGGCGACCGGGCCGCGCACTCCCTGCACGCGTACTTCCTGCGTCCCGGCGACCCCGGTGCGCCGATCGTCTACCAGGTGGACCGGATCCGGGACGGCCGCTCCTTCACCACCCGAAGGGTGGTGGCCGTCCAGCACGGGCAGCCGATCTTCCACCTGTCGGCGTCCTTCCAGGAGCACGAGGAGGGGCTCGAGCACCAGGAGCCCATGCCGCCGGCGCCCGACCCCGAGTCGCTGCCCACCGCCGAGGAACTGCTGCCCGCGCACGCGGACAGGTTCCCCGACCCCAAGGTCGTCGACCGCCTCCTGGAGGCGCGGGCCGCCGTCGACCTGCGGTACGCCGAGGACCCGCCGTTCCTCGCCGCCGGCCAGGGCCCGCGCGAACCGCGCTCCCAGGTGTGGTTCCGCACCCGTGGCAAGCTCGCGGACGACCCGCTGCTGCACGTCTGCCTGGCCACGTACGTCTCGGACATGACGCTGCTGGACTCGGTGCTCCTCGCCCACGGGCGCGGCGGCTGGGCCGTCGGCGACGTGGTGGGCGCCAGCCTGGACCACGCCATGTGGTTCCACCGGCCCTTCCGTGCCGACGAGTGGCTGCTGTACGACCAGCAGAGCCCGTCGGCGTCCGGTGGCCGGGGACTGGGCACGGCGCGGATCTACACCCAGGACGGGCGCCTCGTGGTGTCCGTGATCCAGGAGGGCGTGGTCCGCGTCCCGCGCTGACGCCCTCAGGCGGCGGGCAGCACGGCCCGGACCAGGAAGCCGCCGTCGGGCTGCGCGCTCGCGTCGACGGTGCCGCCCAATTGGGCCGCACGTTCGCGCAGGCCGGTGAGACCGTGGCCGCCGGAGGGCAGCGCCGGCCCCGGCGGGCCGTCGGCGGGGCCGTTGCGGACGCTGACGAGGAGCCGTCCCCCGGTCAGCCGCACGTCGACGTCCGTCGCCGCGCCCGTCGCGTGCTTGCGCACGTTGGTCAGCGACTCCTGGACGATCCGGTAGGCGGCCTGTCCGACCGGTGCGGGGCAGCCTCTCGCGTCGACCCGGCTCCGCACGGTGGGACCCGCCGTGGCCAGCAGCGCGGGCAGTTCGGCCAGCCCGGGCCCGGAGGGCATCGTGATGCCCGCCGCGTCCACCTGGTCCCCTGAGCCCGCCGCGTCCGTCACGGGAAGCCGCAGGAGGCCCACCAGGCGGCGCAGTTCGTCCAGCGCGTCCCGGCTCAGCTCGCGTACGGCTCCGGCCGCGTCACGGGCCTCCTGGCTCCGCGCGGTGATCTCCAGCGCGCCGGACTGCACCGCGATGAGGCTGATGTGGTGGGCGACGGTGTCGTGCATCTCGCGGGCGAGCCGCGCGCGCTCCCGTATGACGGCCCGCTCGGCGGCGAGCCGCCCTTCCCGTTCCCGGCTCGCCGCCAGCTCGGCGAGGCGGGCCGCCAGCTCCCGCCGCGAGGCACCGAGCAGCCCCAGCGCGGTCGGGGCGATGGCCAGCAGGGCCGAGAGCAGCAGGGCCAGAATCGTGGCCGCGGGCTCCCAGTCGATCGTGCCCAGCCAGGGCCAGGGGACGAAGGAGACCACGGCGACGGCCGCGGCGCAGCCGCCGACGACCCACATGCGGGGCGTGACGCGGGGGCCGGGCGCGGCGCCGTCGCCGTCCGGTGCCGTGCGGCCGGTCCCGCCGTAGGCAACCTGGAAGAGCGCGGCCATCGGCGCCAGCCACACGTACCCGAGCGAGAGCGCCGGCAGGGTCGCCACGAAAGCCGGCAGCGGAAACCTCCGGCGCGCCAGGAGAGCGGCCGTCGCGGTGCAGGCGACGGCGAGCGAGAGGGTGCCGCCCATCGACCGCGTCGCCCACACCTCGGACCCGGAGAGGAGGATGAGGGCGGCGTCGGGGACGGCCGGCCGCAGCCTCACGTCCGCTCCGCCGCCGGGGCGAGTCCCGCGCGGTGGGCGAGCACGGCCGCGGCCACCCGGTTGGGCGCGTCCAGCTTTCGGAGCACCGCGCGCACATGGTCCTTGACGGTGGCGACCGTGATCCCCAGCCGGGCCGCGATGTCGGAGTTGGGCAGCCCCTCCGCCACGAGGACGAGCACTTCGCGCTCACGCGAGGTGAGCAGGGCGAGCGCGACGGCGTCCGCGCCACCCGGGCCGTCGACTCCGGACCCGGCTCCTGCCCCGAGGTAGCCGCGGACGACGGTGCGGCTGACGGTGGGCGTGAAGACCGTCCCACCGGAGGCGAGGACCCGCACGGAGTCGATCAGCGTCCCCACGGCCGTGTCCTTGAGGAGGAAGCCGGTGGCGCCCTCCCGCATCGCGGCACTGATGTACGCGCTGGTGTCGAACGCCGTGAGCATCGCGACGACGGGCGGCCGCGGCAGCGCGCGCAGCTCCCGCAGCACCGTCAGCCCGTCCGGTGCGGGCATGACGGCGTCCAGCAGTACGAGGTCGGGAGCGGCCGCCTCGATGGCGGCCACCGCGTCCCGGCCGTCGCAGTCGACGACCACCGCGATATCGCCCGCGGTTTCCAGAATCCGCCGCAGGGCGACCCTGACCAGCGCCTCGTCATCGACGATCGCTACATGGATCACGTTGCGCCTGCCTTCTGGAGCCCCTCTGTGATCGTAACCAGAGACTCCGGATCCGCAGAGTCCGGATCCGCTGCGCGGAGGTAGGCCGCGTGCCCGCGGGTGGCTCAGCTCCGTGCTTCGAGGCCCGCGGCGGCCAGCAGGTAGGCGGTGAGCGGGTCGTAGAGGTGGGGTGCCACGTTGTCGTCCAACGGGACCGTCACCGTCAGGTCGCCCTCGGCCTCGCCGACGAACAGCGCGGGGTCGTTGCAGTCCGCGAAACCGACGGTGTCGATGCCCTGGCTGCCCGCGAAACCCGCCCACCCGTGGTCGGCGACGACGAGATCCGGCTCCTGGCCCTCGTGCTCCATGGCGTCCAGCACCTCCCGCATCGGGTCCGGGGAGTGGGTGTGCATGAGGTTGCCGCCGCGGTGCAGGACGGACACGCCACCGATGTGCCTGATCTCCCCGTTGTCGGCGTACAGGCGGTCCGCGGGCAGCAGGATCTCGCACCCCGCGTCGCGCAGGGCGGCGGCGAGCGCCTGGTGCACGGCGAACATCCCGGCCGGGTGGCCGGTGGCGAACAGCACGCGGGCCCGCGATTCCGCGGCCTTGCGCAGCTCGACGGCCATCCGGTCCAGCGCGTCGATCGTCAGTTCCGCGTCGATCGTGTCCTGCCCCCTGCGGTGCTTGGGGTCGGCGACCACCCCGCAGCGCTCCACCATGAGCTCCAGCACCGCCCGCGGATCCGTCCAGCGTTCGCCGAGATCCAGACCCAACCAGTAGTAGCGGTTCCCCTCGGCGAGCTCACGGTAGTGATCGAGGTTGTTCTCGCGACTCGTGGCCACGTCACCCGCTATGCGGGTGCGTATGAGGTGCTCGGCGAGGGACTGGCGGGACGGCGTCGTGTCATGGGGCATGTGTCTCATTGTCGCGCCTGGCCGCACGGGCGTAGGGGTCGAGGGTGATCGACACCGATGTGTGACCCTCGGCGGGATCCGGGAGGCGCTCTTCGACGGCCTTCGACGGGGTTTCCGCAGGCATCGGTGCCGAAGCCGGATTCGGGCGCCCCGTCGATGTCGCCGCTGTTCAGAGCCACCGCAGGGCGAACCAGAGGTCCATACGGGTGTCGGGGTCGTCCAGGTCCGCGTCCAGGAGGGCGGCGGTCCGCGCGATGCGCTGCCGGACCGTGTTGCGGTGCACTTCGAGCGCGACAGCGCTGCGGTCCCAGCTGCCGTGCAGCGCCAGCCAGGTGCGCAGCGTCTCCACGAGGGCGGGTGAGTCCAGCAGCGGTTCCAGCAGCGCGCGAGCCTGGGCGCGCGCCTCCTCGGGTGCCACGAGCGCCGTCATGCCCGCGCCGCCGCCGCGGTGTCGCGCCAGCTCGGAGCGGTTCGCGACGGCCCGGCGCAGCGCTCCCGCGGCCTGGGCGTCGGCTGTGGAGAGCTCTGCCGTGGACGCGGGGCCGCTGACCCCGAGGGTCCAGCCCGGCTGCGCGGAGACCTGACGGTCGGCGGGCAGCAGGGCCCGGACGGCGTCCCCGTCCGCGTCGACCAGCGCGGTGCCGAGGGCGGCGGCCAGAGCGGCGGCGGCCAGGGGCGCCCCCTCGCCCCGGTGGGGGCCGGTGCCGCGGCGGTGCCCGTGCACCACGATCCAGTGCGGCCCCTGGTCGTCCCGGGCGGCGGCAGGGCGGGTGGGGCCGGTCAGCAGGGGCGCGACGTCCTCGGGACGCGCGCCGAGCAGCAGCCGCACCAAGGCGGCCGAACGGTCGGTGTCGGCCGTGCCCTGGTAGGGGCCGGTGAGCAGCGAGAGCAGCACGGTGGCGACGCCGGTGAGCGCGTTGTCCGCCGCGTCGCGCCGCCCCGCCGCGACGGCCAGCACCAGTTCCTCGCCGGGAGCGCCGCCGGCCAGCGAGTAGGCCGCCACATGTGTGCCGGAGACGGTGTCGGTGGCCGACGACGGAGTCTGCGCGTCCTGCGGCCGATCGCCGGGCAGTGGCCTGACCACCTGCGCCAGTCCGTCGAGCGCCGCCCGCACCGGTGGCCCGGGGCGGGCCCCCGCCCCGTACAGCTCCCCTCCGCCGGGGCCGAGGAGGGCCGCCCAGCCGCCCAGGTGGTGGGCGAGCCGGCGCAGTACGGCGGGGACCGGTTCGGGGCGGGCGGCGGCGGAGGCAAGGGACCGCTGGGCTTCGGCCACCCGGCGAAGCTCGCGGTGGCGGGCTTCTGCCATCGCCTGCCAGACCGCCCGCGCGACCGCGCTGAACGGCGTTTGCGGCGGAACCTCCACCAGAGGCAGGGCGTACCGGTCGCACGCCTCCACGAGGGCGCGAGGCGTCGCATCGTGGACGGGCGCGAGCCCGAAGCCGAGTGCGGCGGCACCCGCCTCCACCGCGCGGGCCACGTAGTGGTCGAGGTAGTCCGTGGTGTCGCCCGCCGACGGGAAGTGCACCCCGGCGGTCAGCAGCAGCTCGCCGCCCAGGAGGTACGGCACCGGGTCCGCCACATCGCTGGTGTGCACCCAGTGGACGGGAACATCCGCCTCCGGGCCCGCGACCTGACGAAGCCCCAGGTCCGCGCGGGCCAGCAGGTCGACGAGCGGAACGGGGGGAGTGGGCGGCATCAACGTCGGCATGTGCGATCCATCTACTGGACTGACATCGAATGGATGAAACATACACTTCAATGCCTTCTTCCGGCCATCTAAGGTCGGGCCCGGAATCGCCCTGAGCCGAAGTTATCCACAGGCCCGATCCGCTTGTCGGCGGGTCGGGGGAGACTCGAACCACGTCGAAGCACCCGTCGAAGCACCCGTCGAAGCACCACGAGTCACAGGAAAGAAGGCACCCCGATGAGCAGCAACGAACCGCGCGGACCCATCGACTCGTCCCGCATCCCGCGGTACGCCGGCCCCGCCACGTTCGCCCGGCTGCCCCGGCTGGACGAGGTCGGCACCGCGGACGTCGCCGTGGTCGGTGTGCCGTTCGACAGCGGGGTCTCGTACCGGCCCGGCGCCCGGTTCGGCGGCAACGCCATCCGCGAGGCCTCCCGGCTGCTGCGCCCGTACAACCCGGCGCAGGACGCCTCGCCGTTCGCGCTCGCCCAGGTCGCGGACGCGGGAGACATCGCCGCCAACCCGTTCAACATCAACGAGGCCGTCGAGTCCATCCAGGGCCGCCGCCGACGATCTGCTCGACACCGGCGCCCGCCTGATGACCCTCGGCGGCGACCACACCATCGCGCTGCCGCTGCTGCGCTCGGTCGCCCGCAAGCACGGGCCGGTCGCCCTGCTCCACTTCGACGCGCACCTGGACACGTGGGACACGTACTTCGGCGCCGAGTACACGCACGGCACGCCGTTCCGCCGCGCCGTGGAGGAGGGCATCCTCGACACGGAGGCGCTCTCGCACGTCGGCACCCGCGGCCCGCTCTACGGCAAGAAGGACCTGGACGACGACGAGAAGATGGGCTTCGGCATCGTCACGTCGGCGGACGTCATGCGCCGCGGCGTCGACGAGGTCGCGCAGCAGCTGCGCGAGCGCATCGGCGACCGCCCGCTGTACATCTCCATCGACATCGATGTTTTGGACCCGGCGCACGCTCCGGGCACCGGCACCCCTGAGGCCGGCGGGCTCACCTCGCGGGAGCTGCTGGAGATCATCCGCGGGCTCTCCTCCTGCCACCTGGTCTCCGCCGACGTCGTCGAGGTCGCTCCCGCGTACGACCACGCGGAGATCACCTCCGTCGCGGCCTCCCACACGGCGTACGAACTGACCACGATCATGTCCCGGCAGATAGCGGAGGCCCGTCGCAGCGCCGGGTGACCACCCGGGACGCCGGCGACCTCGCGCCTCACCCGGCGACCTCGCGCCTCACCCGTCCACCGCACGGCGAACCGACAGGGCCCGCTCCAGCAGGAGTGGGCCCCGGCTCCACCAAGGCTTAGGCCCATCGCCCGAGAGGAGTGGGACCTTGGCCCCTCTTGGGCCGCGCATTGTTGCAGCAGGATGAAATCCGCACGCCGGCGCGTTGCAGGGTCGGGTAGTCATGGATCAGGGGAGGACCCGGGTGACATCGGCGAAGGTTGAGCCGGAGCAGGGCTGGTTGCGGCGGTTGGTCGGCTATTGCTGGCGGTACCGCCGCAACGTCCTGCTGGCGTTGGGCGCGTCGCTGGGCGGGATGGCGGTCACCGCGCTCGTGCCGCTGGTGCCGAAGCTGATCATCGACGACGTGGTGGTCGCGCACGACCGTCCGCTGCTGCCCTGGGCGATCGTGCTGATGGTCGCCGCGGTCGCGGTCTACGTCCTGACGTACGTACGGCGCTTCTACGGCGGCCGGCTCGCCCTCGATGTGCAGCATGATCTGCGCAGCGACATGTTCCGGTCGCTGACCAGGCTGGACGGCCGGCGGCAGGACGAGCTGGACACCGGCCAGGTGGTCGGCAGGGCCACCAGCGACCTGCAGCTCATCCAGGGCCTGCTCTTCATGCTGCCGATGATGATCGGCAACGTGCTGCTGTTCGTGCTGTCGCTGATCGTGATGCTCACCCTCTCCCCGCTCCTCACCCTCGTCGCGCTCGCCGTCGCCCCCGCCCTGTGGTTCATCGCCGACCGCAGCCGCAAGCGCCTCTTCCCCGCCACCTGGTACGCCCAGGGGCAGGCCGCGGCCGTCGCGGGCATCGTCGACGGGTCCGTCACCGGCGTCCGCGTCGTGAAGGGCTTCGGCCAGGAGCAGCAGGAGATGGACAAGCTGGAGGGCGTCAGTAAGAAGCTCTTCGCCGGCCGGCTCCGCACGATCCGGCTGAACGCGCGCTACAGCCCGGCCCTCCAGGCCGTCCCCTCGATCGGCCAGGTGGGCATGCTGGCGCTCGGCGGATGGATGGCGACCCGCGGGCAGATCACGCTGGGCACCTTCGTCGCGTTCTCCACGTACCTCGCGCAGCTCACCGGCCCGGTACGGATGCTGACCATGATGCTGACCGTCGGGCAGCAGGCACGGGCCGGAGTCGAGCGTGTCCTGGAACTCATCGACACCGAGCCGACGCTGGAGGAGGGCACCCGCACGCTGCCCGACGGCGCGGCCACCGTCGAGTTCGACCACGTCACCTTCGGCTACGACCCCGAGCGCCCGGTGCTCACCGATTTCTCGCTGCGCGTCGAGCCGGGTGAGACCGTCGCCGTCGTCGGCGCCTCCGGCTCCGGGAAGTCCACCGTCTCGCTGCTGCTGCCGCGCTTCTACGACGCCACCGGCGGCGCGGTGCGCATCGGCGGTGAGGACGTCCGCGACCTCACCTTCGACTCGCTGCGCGGCGCGATCGGCATGGTGCCCGAGGACAGCTTCCTGTTCTCCGACACCGTGCGCTCCAACATCGCCTACGGGTTCCCGGACGCCACGGACGAGCAGGTGCTCGCCGCGACCCGGGCGGCGCAGGCGCACGAGTTCATCGAGGCGCTCCCCGACGGCTACGGCACCGTCGTCGGCGAGCAGGGCCTGACCTTGTCCGGCGGCCAGCGCCAGCGCGTCGCCCTGGCCCGCGCGATCCTGACCGACCCGCGGCTGTTGCTCCTGGACGACGCGACCTCGGCGGTCGACGCCCAGGTCGAGGCGGAGATCTTCGACGCGCTGCGCGAGGTCGTGACCGGCCGGACGACGCTGCTCATCGCCCACCGGCGCTCGACGCTGGCGCTCGCCGACCGGATCGCCGTCCTGGAGGACGGCCGGCTGGCGGACTTCGGCACCCATGACGAGTTGGAGGAGCGCTCCGCGCTCTTCCGCAAGCTGCTGACCGACCCGGACGCGCTCGGCGCGGACGTCGTCACCGCCGACCCTGCCGGTGCCCTCGCCGCCGCCTGGTCGGGCGAGGGCGCCGCGACCGGACTGGTGGAACGCACCGCCACCGCGCCCGGATCCGACGGGCCCGACGCCATCGACGGATTTGACCCGTCCGACGGGTCGGGCAGGACCAACGGATCTGCCGGCACCAACGGATCTGCCAGGACCAACGGATCCGTCAGGATCAACGGATCCAAGGTCTCCGACGGAGTGACGCCCGCGCTGTGGCGCAGGAGTCCAATCCCGGCGGATGGGCCCGCCTCGGGCACGGCACACGTGAACGGCTCCGCCCCGGCCGTCCCGGCGGGCGGCGGACCCGGCGGCATGGCCGCCGCGATGGCCGGGATGCCGGCCTCGCCCGACCTGCTCGCGAAGGTGGCGGCGCTGCCGCCCGCCACCGACACCCCGGGGGTCGACGAGACGCGAGCCCGCATCGCCGACGAGGAGTTCGGCCTGCGCAGCCTGCTGCGCGGCTTCCGCACCCCGCTGCTGCTCAGCCTCCTGCTGGTGGCGGCGGACGCCATCGCCGGGCTGATGCTGCCCGTGCTGATCAGGCACGGCATCGACTCCGGTGTCCGCGAGGCCGCGCTCGGCGCGGTCTGGGCGGCCTCGGCCGCCGGCCTGGTGATCGTCATCGTGCAGTGGGCGGCGCAGTGGGGTTCGGCGCGGCTGACCGGCAGGACCGGCGAGCGCGTCCTCTACACCCTGCGAGTGAAGATCTTCTCGCATCTGCACCGCCTCGGGCTCGACTACTACGAGCGCGAGCTGACCGGCCGGATCATGACGCGGATGACCACGGACGTCGACGCGTTGTCGACATTCCTGCAGACCGGACTGGTCACCGCCCTGGTCAGCGTGCTCACCTTCTTCGGCATCCTCGTCGCTCTGCTCGCCCTGGACGTACAGCTGGCGCTGCTGGTCTTCGCGACGCTCCCGCCGCTCGTCCTGGCCACCTGGGTCTTCCGGCGCAAGTCGGTCCGGGCGTACGAACTGGCACGCGAACGCGTCGGCGTCGTCAACGCGGACCTGCAGGAGAACGTCGCCGGGCTGCGTATCGTGCAGGCGTTCCGCCGCGAGCGCGTCGGCGCCGTCCGCTTCGCGGAGCGCAGCAGCTCGTACCGCGAGGCCCGAGTGCGCGGACAGTTCCTGATCTCGGTGTACTTCCCGTTCGTCCAGCTGCTGTCCAGCGGCGCGGCCGCGCTGGTGCTGATCGTCGGAGCCCAGCGGGTCGGCGCGGGCACGCTGACCGCCGGCGCGCTCGTCGCGTACTTGCTCTACATCGACCTGTTCTTCGCTCCGGTGCAGCAGCTGTCGCAGGTCTTCGACGGATACCAGCAGGCGTCCGTGTCGCTCGGCCGGATCCGCGAGCTGCTGCGGGTGCCGAGCACCACCCCGGCCGCGGCCCGCCCGCTGCCCGTCCCGTCGCTGCGCGGCGAGATCACCTTCAAGGACGTGCACTTCCGGTACGGGGACGGGGCCGAGGCGCTGAGCGGCGTGGACCTGCGCATCCCGGCCGGGCAGACGGTCGCCTTCGTCGGTGAGACGGGCGCGGGCAAGTCCACGCTGGTCAAGCTGGTCGCCCGGTTCTACGACCCGACCGGCGGGGGCGTCCTGGTCGACGGCACCGACATCCGCGAACTGGACATGACGGCCTACCGGCAGCGGCTGGGCGTCGTACCGCAGGAGCCGTACCTGTTCGCCGGAACGGTGCGCGACTCCATCGCCTACGGGCGGATGGACGCGACCGACGCGGAGGTCGAGGCCGCGGCGCGCGCCGTCGGCGCGCACGAGATGATCGCGACGCTGGACGGCGGCTATCTGCACCTGGTCACCGAGCGCGGCCGCAACCTGTCCGCGGGCCAGCGGCAGCTGATAGCCCTGGCCAGGGCCGAGCTCGTCGACCCCGACGTCCTGCTGCTGGACGAGGCGACGGCCGCGCTGGATCTGGCCACCGAAGGGCTGGTCAATCAGGCGGCCGACCGGCTGGCGGTCCGGCGCACCACGCTCGTCGTCGCGCACCGGCTGACCACGGCCTCGCGCGCCGACCGCGTCGTGGTGCTCGACCACGGCCGCGTCGTCGAGGACGGCACGCATGAGGAACTGCTCGCCGCGGACGGGCGATACGCCCGGTTGTGGCGCACATTCGTCGGTGAAGTACGGGCCGCCGCCTGACAATGCACTGCCGCAACGCCCTCTGGCGGTAGGACCGTCGCTCCCCTAGGTTCTCGGCAACGTCCGTGAACCCAGGGGAGGGTCCATGCGTAAGGCGCTCAGATGGCTGCTGTCACTGATGCTGCTCGTCGGCGCGACCGGTGCGGTCGGGGCCGGTGCGACGGGGACGGCCACCGCCGCCGACCGGTCGGACAGCGCGGCCGGCGCGAACACCGCCGCCGCGGCGAGCACGGATATCAAGGACCGCATCCTGGCGATACCCGGCATGACCCTCATCGAGGAGAAGCCGGTCACCGGCTACCGGTACTTCGTCCTCGACTACACCCAGCCGATCGACCACCGCCGCCCCTGGAAGGGCACCTTCCAGCAGCGGCTGACGGTGCTTCACAAGGCGACCGATCGTCCGACGGTCTTCTTCACCTCCGGCTACGGACTCTCCACCAACGCGAGCCGGTCGGAGCCGACCCGGCTCATCAACGGCAACCAGGTCTCCATGGAGTACCGGTTCTTCACGCCGTCCCGCCCCGCCGAGCCGGCCGACTGGTCCAAACTCGACATCTGGCAGGCCGCCAGTGACCAGCACCGGATCTTCCGGGCGCTGAAGCGGATCTACGACCGGAACTGGATCGACACCGGTGGCAGCAAGGGCGGCATGACCGCCACCTACTTCCGCCGCTTCTACCCGGACGACATGGACGGGACGGTCGCCTACGTCGCGCCCAACGACGTGGTCAACAAGGAGGACTCGGCCTACACGGAGTTCTTCGAGAGGGTCGGCAACGCCGACTGCCGGGCCGCGCTCAACGCCGTGCAGCGCGAGGCGCTGGTACGCCGGGACGAGATCGTCGCCCGCTACCAGAAGTACGCCGACGACAACGGACTGACCTTCGCCACGGTGGGCAGCGCCGACAAGGCGTACGAGAACGTCGTGCTGGACCTGGTGTGGGCGTTCTGGCAGTACCACCTGGAGTCGGAGTGCCCGACCGTCCCCAAGCCGACCGCGACCACCGACGAGCTCTACGGCTTCATCGACACCATCTCCGGCTTCGACTTCTACACCGACCAGGGCCTGGAGTACTACACGCCGTACTTCTACCAGGCCGGCACCCAGCTCGGTGCGCCCACCTTCGCGACCCCGCACCTCAAGGGGCTGCTGCGCTACCCGGGCATCTACCAGCCGCGTTCGTACGTGCCGCGGTCCATCCCGATGACGTTCAAGCCGCAGGCGATGCCCGACGTGGACAACTGGGTACGGCACCACGCCCAGCGGATGCTGTTCGTGTACGGCACGAACGACCCGTGGGGCGCGGAACCCTTCCGCCTCGGTAAGGGGGCGAAGGACTCCTTCGTGATGTGGGCGCCGGGCGCGAACCACGGCGCGAACATCGCCGCGCTCAACCCCGCGGACAACGCCAAGGCGACCGCCGAGGTGCTGAAGTGGGCGGGCGTCACCCCGGCCACGACACTGGCGCCGTCGTTCGACGCCAAGCTCGACGTACCGGACGACGTCATGGACCGCCACCCGCTGTAGCGGCACCGCGGCGTCACAGCCGGCGGGCGCACCCGATGCCCGCCGGCCCGACGCTCACGAAAAGCGCCGTTCCCTGAGGGCAGCGTGCGCGGTCCGGAGCGATCGAACCCACCTGGTATCCGGGCTTGTTCCGGCTGGAACCGTCACAGGCCGTCTCCTTCACCCGACCGGCACCCGTCGCGTAGACGCAGTCGCCGACGATGGTGCGCGGCCCGCCGCCCGCCCCCGGGTCACCGGGGTGCGGGTCGTCGAGTTTGCGCATGCAGGCGTAGCCAGGCGACCGGCCGGACGACACGGTCAGCACGAAGTCGGTCGTCTCCGGACAGCCGCTCCCCGCCCGGACGGTCAGTGCCGTCGACGTCGCCCGGGTGGCCGGTGACGGCGTTGACGCGTCCGGCGGCAGACCGTGGAACCGGACCGTGACCCGGGCGATGGCGTAAGGGTCCGAGCACGCCACCTCCCGGTACGAGTCCAGCGGATCGCTCTGCGCGCACGCGCCCTCCGCCAGGAACGTCCCCTCGGCGCCGATGGGCGCCGGCGCCGGTGAGGGGTCGACCGATCCCACCCCCGCGCCACCGCCCGCCGCCCCCTGGAACGGCGCGCACGCCCCGAGGGCGGTGAGGACGGCGAGCGCGAGGACAACGGCCGCGGATATCACCGCGGTATGCAGAAACGATCCGAAGTAGCCGTATCCGCGCATCATGGCCCCCCTGAGATCCCCCGGGCAACATGCACCCATACGTCAGGGTAGGGGGTGGAACCGACCAAGGGGAGGGCCCGCCGGTTTCTGGATCGGCCGGATGTTTTCCGAAGGGACCGGTACCTGACGCGACCTGTCCCTCGCTTGGCTCGACTACCGGTATTTGAGCCCATGTCCGATCGGGTAGAGCACCTGCCCGGGGTCGTCCGCGCGGGGCACCGCCACCGGCAGCCGCCCCGTCGGAGCCGCCCTGCCGGCGATGACCCGCGCCACGGCGCGCATCGACACATCCGTCCAGCCGTACACGGCCAGTCCGGCCGCCACACCGCTGAGCCACGCGATGTCGTATGGATTGCGGACGGCGACCTGGACGACCGGGACGCCGGTGGCCACCAGCGCCTCGACCAGAGCGATCTGACCGGTCGAAGCCTCCGTGACGTTGTACGTCCCGACGACGATGCCGTCCTTGCCGTGGGCGGCGGCGAGAGCCTGGTCGATGACGGCCCGGTCGGGCGCGGTACCGGTGGGCAGGGCCTGGGCGGGGTGGCCGAGGTCCGTGAGCGCCTTGGCGAGTACGGAGGTCGGCGGACCGCCGGTGCCGGACGGCGCGGCCGGATCCGCTCCGACCACGAGCAGGTTCCGGTGGGCGCGGCGCGGCAGCGGCAGGAACCGGGAGGGGTTCGAGAGCAGGGTGACGGTGCGGTCGGTGATCCGGTCGGCGGTCGCCAGGTGCGAACGGACGCCGACCGCCCGGTTGACGCCCTGATGCGTGACGTATGGATTGCGGAACAGACCCTTGCGGGCCTTGAGCTCCAGGATCCGTACGAGGGACTCGTCGATCCGCTGCTCGGTGATCTCCCCGGACGTGACGGCGTCGAGCACCGCGTGCCAGGCGACGTCGAGGAGCGGCGGGTTCAGCAGCTGGTCGGCGCCGGCCTTGAGGGCGAGCACGGGCACCCGGTCGTCGCCGTACTTCTGCCGCACCCCGGCCATGCCGAGCGCATCGGTGATCACCACGCCGTCGTAGCCGAGTTCCTCGCGGAGGATCCCGGTGAGGATCGGGTGGGAGAGGGTGGCGGGGTCCCCCGAGTCGTCGAGCGCGGGAACCAGGATGTGGGCCGTCATGATCGAGTCGATCCCGGCGGCGATCGCGGCACGGAACGGCGGCGCGTCGATCCGCCGCCACTCGGCCGGCGAGTGGGTGATGATCGGCAGTTCGAAGTGGCTGTCGGTGCCGGTGTCGCCGTGGCCGGGGAAGTGTTTGGCCGTGGAGGCGATCCCGGCCTCCTGGAACCCCCTGACCTGGGCCGCCGTCAGAGCGGCGACGGCCTGCGGATCAGCCCCGAAGGACCGTACGCCGATCACGGGGTTGGCCGGATTGATGTTCACGTCCGCGACCGGGGAGAAGTTCTGGTTGACGCCCATGGCGCCGAGTTCGGTGCCCACGACGCGGGCCGCGGCGCGGGCGTCGTGCGGATCACCGTCGGCTCCCAGCGCCATCCCGCCGGGGAAGAGCGTGGCGGGGGAACCGATCCTGGCGACCGCGCCCTGCTCCTGGTCGGTGGAGATCAGCAGCGGGATCGGACTCCCGTGGGCCAGGGCGGCGCGCTGGATGCCGTTAGAGAGGTCGGCGATCTGGTGCGGATCCCGGGTGTTGTGGGCCCAGCTGAAGTAGATGATGCCGCCGAGGTGGTACTTGGCGATCAGTTCGGCGGCGTTGGAGACGCCCATCTCGGCCTGGTTGGACGCGGCGTCCGCGGCGTCCGGGGCGGTGGCCGAGTGGCCGTAGACCCGCATCACGAAGAGCTGGCCGACCTTCTCCGCGCGGCTCATCCGCGCGATGATCGCGCGGATGAGCCTGCGGTCAGGGGCGGCGGCCTGGGCTGCCGGGACACCGGCGGCGAAGGCACTCGCCGTGACGGCGGTGGCGGCCGCGGTGGCGAGGACGGTGCGGCGGGATGGCTGGTGGTGCATGTCGAACTCCTTCCGGCTGGAGGAGATGAGCACGCTGAAAGTTTCCTTCAGTTAGAACGGATAGCCGGAAAGTTTTCGTCAGTCAATGGCCGTGACGCGAGTCGGCAGCACATTCACCGGGACGGCCAGCACCGCCGCGTAGGACTCGGGCCGGATGCAGCGGATGTTCTCGCCTCCGGTCGGCGACGCCGACACCCGCCCCTCGGGCGAGACGGTGAGCGTGGCGCCGGTGGAACGGCAGCCGGACAGCTGGAATCCGAAGCGCCGTTCACCGCTCTTCGGCGGATGCGCGGCCAGCTGCGCGCGGACGGCGGAAGCCCCGCCACCGGGCAGACCCGCCAGATAGGCGTTCAGCTGGGCGGCCTCGGTCACTTCCGAACCCTTGGCCCGCTGCCCCCGCGCGGCCACCGCATCCAGGTGGGTGAACGCCACGGTCGTACCGGGGCCGGGCGGGGTGGCCGCCTGCCGTCCCACCCCGAACACCGGTTGCTTCGGCATCCGGTCGCGCGGCACCTCGAAGACCACCGTGACCTGGTTGGCGACGAGGCACTCCGGCGGAGGCTTCGGCTGGCTGACCCCGAGCGTCAGCCGGTCGCCGGTCGCGAGGAGCGCGACCCCGGTGACCTGGCTGCAACCGGTGGTCTCCACCCAACCCACGAGCACATTGCGCGAGAAGTCCGTCGTCTGGCTCCGCTCGGCGATCTCGCGGGCCGCCGTCGGATCGGAGCCCGCGAACCAGCTCGGGAAGCGGGACAGCTCGAGTTCACTGGCGACCACCGAGTGCACCGTCGGTGGCCTGCGCACCCCGGCGGAGAGGTACACGACCCGGGACTCGATCCCGTGGGTCCCGGCGGGAACGGGGACGGTCGAGGTACCGCCGGACGAGGGACCGGTCGACGGGTTGGCCGGCGGAACGGCGGACGGCGAACCGCCGGTCGACGGCGGAGCCCCCGTCGCCGAGGTGGAGGGGCTGTGGTCGCCCCCGACGCTGTCGGACGGCGGCGTGCCGGTGGCGGGACGGTCCTGACCGCAGCCGGCGGACAGGGCTGTCAGGGACGCGGCCAGCACCGCGACCGGTACGGCTCTACGGAGCTTCATCAGCAGCATGTGGCTTGGACGGGTGGATTCCACGACCGGTTCCGTGCGAGGGCTGAACATGGCTCCATCGTGGGGTCGCCCGAGGTCACCGGGGCGTGTGCGACGCGCCGTTCGGCTGAAAGGGCGCGGGACACCGCCCGAACCGCCCCCCGGGGGAGCGCCCCCTGGAGGACCGCCCCGGCCGGTGCCGCGTCACGCCGAGCCGGCGAGCAGCCGGGACAGGTGCTGCCGTGCCGGGGACAGCAGCTCCGGAAGCTCCGCGACCTGCGGGTACCAGCGCTTCTCGTACTCCCAGCACAGCCAGCCGTCCCAGTCCCCCCGGCTCAGCACCTCCACGGTCTCGGCCAGCGGCAGCACGCCCTTCCCGAGCGGCAGGGGGGTGGTGTCCTCGGCTGACGCGATGTCCTTGACCTGCACGTATCCCAGGTGCGGGGCGAGTACGAGGTAGCTCTCGGACGGCTGTTCGCCACCGCGCCAGGTGTGCATCACGTCCCAGATCGCCCCTACGCTGCCGTGCCCGACCAGCCCCAGGATCCGGGCCGCGTCCGCCCCGGTCGCGTGCGAGTCGTGCGTCTCCAGCAGCACCTTCACACCGAGGCGGGCGGCGTCCGGCGCGACCGCCGCCAGCCGACGCGCGGCGTACAGGTCGGCCTCCTCCGCCGGGAGGTCCCCGCCGCCGGGGAAGACCCGCACGAACGGGGCCCCGAGATCGGCGGCGAGTTCCAGGTTGGCGCGCAGGTCGGCCAGCACCGGCTCGTCGTCACCCGGCGCGGCGACCTTCGTGTAGGCGGCCACTGTCAGGATCTCCACCCCCGACTTCCCGAACTCGGCCACGACCGCTTCCCGTTCCGCCGCCGACAGGCCCGTGTGGACGGGTTCCTCGGCGTTGGCCCGGATCTCCACACCGTGGAAACCATGCTCGGTGGCGAGGCGGACGACCTGCTCGATGGGGAGGGCGGGGACACCTAGTGTGGAGAACGCGAGCTTCATCCGCCGGACACTAGGCACCGCGTCGGGCAGGGTCAACCTCCGACGGCGCGGGTCGTCGCGCGCCGCCGCGATCCGGTCTGGAGCGCCGGCCGCCACTCCTCTCCCACGAGGTCCCTCCAGGCGTCTCACGGCCCATGGGCCCTGACGGCACGCGGAGGACCTGGGCGGAAGACCTCACGCACAGGCGATACACGGAGCTCTTGTGCGGCACCTGACGCGGACGCGTTTACGCGGGGCCCTCGTCCGGCGCCTTACGCGGACGCGTTACGCGGGGCCCTCGTCCGGAGCCTTACGCCGACGCGTTATGCGGAGCCCGCCCGCGGCCTGGCCGTGGAGGCGCGCACCATCAGTTCGGTACGGATCGTCGCGAGGCCGCCCGGCGGCGGAGCCTGACGCCCCATGACGAGCCGGCCGGCTCGGGCGCCCGCCTCCTGGAGCGGAATGCGCACCGTCGTCAGGGCCGGCGCGGTGTCCACGCTGAACGGAAGGTCGTCGAACCCCGCCACCGAGACGTCGCCCGGAATGCTCAGCCCCTGGTCGCGCACCGCCGCGCACACGCCCAGCGCGACCGTGTCGTTGGCGGCGATGACGGCGGTCAGCGCGGGGTCCCTGCGCAGGAGTTCCAGCGCCGCGTCGTAACCGGAGGAGCGGTCGTATGAGCCGTGCACCGTGAGCCGCTCGACGTCGGGGCCCGCGGAGGGCAGGCCGTGGTCCGCCAGCGCCGCCCGGTGGCCCTCCAGTCGGTGCCGGGTGGTGGTGCGGTCGGCGGGACCCGCGACGTACCCGATCCGGCGGTGGCCGAGGGACAGCAGGTGCTCCGTGAGCCGCCGCGCGCCGCCCTGGTTGTCGAACGCGACGGTCGCGACGGGGATCCGCGTACCCGGCTGGTCCAGCGGCGGCCGTCCGCACAGCACGATCCGCGTGCCGGACTCGGCGAGCCGGGCGAGCCGGGCCGCGACCGCCGCGCTGTGCTCGGCCCCCTCGACCGCGCCCCCGGTGATCACCACCCCGGCGGCACGCTGGCGTTCCAGCAACGTCAGGTAGGTGAGTTCGGCCTCGGGTGAGCCGCCGGTGTTGCAGACCACCGCGAGCTTGCCGCCGCCGGGCGCGGACGAGTCGCTGATCTCGGCCTGGACGGCGCTCGCGATCAGTCCGAAGAACGGATCCGCGACATCGTTGACCAGCACCCCGATCAGGTCGGAGGTGGCGGCTGCCAAGCCCCTGGCCTGACCGTTCACCACGTAGTCCAGGTCCTCGACGGCGCGCTGGACGCGTTCGCGGGTGCTGCCCGCCACCGGGTAGTTGCCGTTGAGGACGCGCGAGACGGTCGCGGACGACACCCCGGCGCGCGCCGCGACATCGGCGAGGGTCACTGCCATCTGCGTCCGTACCTCCTGCTGACCGTCCCGGGACCGCACCGCCCGTTGCCGGACATGTTCTCACCTTGTCGGATCGGCCCGCTTCCGGCTAGCGTGCAAGAGAAGAAAGCGCTTGCTATCGCTTGCCGGGCGATAGCGGCCGAAGGGGAGGACCCAACGTGACACGCAGGACAGTGCGGATCGCCATGAACGGCGTCACGGGCCGCATGGGCTATCGCCAACACCTCGTCCGCTCGATCCTGAGCCTGCGCGAGCAGGGCGGACTCGACCTCGGGGACGGGACGACGCTGTGGCCCGAGCCGGTCCTCGTCGGCCGTCGGGAGCACGCGCTGCGCGTGATGGCGGACCGGCACGGACTGGAGCACATCTCCACCGACCTCGACGCCGTCCTGGCCGACCCGACCATCGAGATCTACTTCGATGCCCAGGTCACCTCGGCCCGCGAGGAGGCGGTGCGCAAGGCCGTCGCCGCCGGGAAGCACGTCTACTGCGAGAAGCCCACCGCGACGACCCTGGACGGCGCCCTGGAGCTGGCCCGGCTCGCCACCGCCGCCGGCGTCAAGCACGGCGCGGTCCAGGACAAGCTCTTCCTCCCCGGTCTGCTCAAGCTCAAGCGGCTCATCGACGGTGGCTTCTTCGGGCAGATCCTCTCCATCCGCGGCGAGTTCGGCTACTGGGTCTTCGAGGGCGACTGGCAGAGCGCCCAGCGGCCTTCGTGGAACTACCGTTCGCAGGACGGCGGCGGCATCGTCGTCGACATGTTCCCGCACTGGGAGTACGTGCTCCACGAGCTGTTCGGCCGGGTCAGGACCGTGCAGGCGCTGACCGCCACCCACATCTCGCGGCGCTGGGACGAGGACGGCAAGCCGTACGACGCGACCGCCGACGACGCCGCTTACGGCATCTTCCAGCTGGACGGCGGCGCCATCGCCCAGATCAACTCCTCCTGGACGGTGCGCGTCAACCGCGACGAACTGGTGGAGTTCCAGGTCGACGGCACGCACGGCTCGGCCGTCGCGGGCCTGCGGGACTGCCGGGTGCAGCACCGTTCCGCCACCCCCAAGCCCGTCTGGAACCCGGACCTCCCGGTCACCGAGCCCTTCCGCGACCAGTGGCAGGCGGTCCCGGACAACGGCGAGTTCACCAACGGATTCAAGAGCCAGTGGGAGCTCTTCCTGCGCCACGTGGTGCTCGACGAGCCCTGGCAGTGGGACCTGCTGGCCGGTGCGCGCGGTGTCCAGCTCGCCGAACTGGGACTGCGGTCGTCCGCCGAGGGTCGCCGCTTCGACGTCCCGGAGCTGTCCCTGTGAGCGGCCGGGCCATCGGGCTCCCGGGCGCCACCGGCGAACTGCGCACATATGTGCCGCGTACCGAGCCCGTCGTCCACTCCCAGGGTGGTTCCCGGGACGGTCTCCAGGACGGTTCCCAGGGCGGCGAACTGTGCAGCCGGGTCGTCTACTCGGCCGCGCACGTCGTCGCGGATCCCTGGCGCAGCGCCCCTGACGAGCCCGCCGCCATCGACTGGGACGCCACCCTCGCCTTCCGCCGCCACCTGTGGTCGCAGGGGCTGGGCGTCGCCGAGGCGATGGACACCGCCCAGCGCGGGATGGGGCTGGACTGGGCGGCAGCGGCCGAACTGATCCGCCGCTCCTCCGCCGAGGCCCCGGGCCGTCGGGGGCCGCATCGCCTGCGGTGTCGGTACGGACCAACTCACCGCGCCCGCCGGGACACTCGCCGAGGTCACCGCCGCCTACGAGGAGCAGCTGGCCGTCGTGGAGGAGTCCGGATCGCAGGCCGTCCTCATGGCGTCCCGCGCCCTGGCCGCCCTGGCCGAGGGGCCGGACGACTACGCCGAGGTCTACGGCCACCTGCTCCGCCAGGCCGCGGAACCGGTCGTCCTGCACTGGCTCGGCCCGATGTTCGACCCTGCCCTGACCGGCTACTGGGGCAGTGCGGACCTCGACGCGGCCACGGAGACGTTCCTGGACGTCATCGCCGCCCACCCCGACAAGGTCGACGGGATCAAGGTGTCGCTGCTCGACGCCCGGCGGGAGGTGGAGCTGCGGCGCCGGTTGCCCCAGGGCGTGCGCTGCTACACCGGCGACGACTTCCACTACCCCGAGCTGATCGAGGGCGACGAGCAGGGCTTCAGCCACGCCCTGCTCGGCATCTTCGACCCGCTGGCACCACTCGCCGCCGCCGCCGTACGCACCCTGGACACCGGGGACGCGGCGGGCTTCCGGGCGCTGCTCGACCCGACCGTCGAACTGTCCCGGCACCTGTTCGGCGCTCCGACGCGCTACTACAAGACCGGGGTGGTGTTCCTGGCCTGGCTGGCGGGTCACCAGTCGCACTTCACGATGGTGGGCGGCCTGCAGTCGGCGCGCTCCCTCCCGCACCTCGCGCGCGCCTACGAGCTGGCCGACGGTCTCGGCCTGTTCCCGGACCCGGCGCTGGCCGAGGCGCGGATGCGGCAGCTGCTCGTGATCAACGGGGTGTCCTGATGAGCGCCGACGGGGGCGGCTCCGGCCGTACGTCCGCCGTCCGTGCGGCCGTTTCCGGTGCGACGGCGGGGGGTCCGACGGCCGGTGATCTGGCGCGGTTGAGCATCAACCAGGAGACCGTCAAGCAGTGGTCGCTGCCCGAGCTGGCGACGGGTTGCGCCGCACTCGCAGTGCCCGGGGTCGGCCTCTGGCGCGCGCCGGTGCAGGAGTACGGCGTCGAGCGGGCCGCCAGGCTGATGCGGGAAACCGGCCTCCAGGTGACGTCCTTGTGCCGCGGCGGCTTCTTCACCGCGAGCGATCCCGTCGCCCGGCGCGCGGCGCTGGACGACAACCGGGCCGCGATCGACGAGGCGGCCGTCCTGGAAACCGGCACCCTGGTGCTGGTTTCGGGCGGACTGCCCGCAGGAGAGCGCGATATCGCCGCCGCACGGGAGCGGGTCGCGGACGCGCTGGCGGAGCTGGCTCCGTACGCCGCCGAGCGGTCGGTCCGGTTGGCGATCGAGCCGCTGCACCCGATGTACGCGTCGGACCGGTGTGTCGTCTCCACGCTGGGCCAGGCACTGGACATCGCCGAGCGCTTCCCCGCCGAGCAGGTCGGCGTCGTCGTGGACACGTACCACCTGTGGTGGGACGACCGGGTCCCGGCGCAGATCGCCCGGGCCGGGGCGGCCGGCAGGATCGCGGCCTTCCAGCTCGCGGACTGGGTCACCCCGCTGCCCGAGGGCGTGCTGCTGGGCCGGGGCCAGCTCGGTGACGGCTGCGTCGACCTGCGCGGATTCCGGGAGCAGGTCGACGCGACCGGGTATTCGGGCGCCGTGGAGGTGGAGATCTTCAACCCTGCTCTGTGGGCGCGGGAGGGCGCCGAAGTGGTCGCGGAGATCGCCCACAGGTACCGCGAACACGTGCTCTGAAGAATCTTGAAAATATTTCTGTCAGGCGTACAACCCTTCTGGGGGGTCGCCGGTCTTACAGGCATCAAGGTTCCCGGGAGGGGTTCGGGGAACTGAGGTAGTGATATGCGCCCGAGGGGGGCTTCGGGGGTACTGGGGGGAAACGCGAAGGGGTCCGGCTCACGCCGGACCCCTTTCGCATGCCCGCGGTTGTCCACAGGCTTCCCCGGGGTGTCAGGGGCGGGCGGTACCTTCGGACCAGATCGCCGACGAGCGGCGGTCGGGCAGCAGTCGCGCAGCCGCTGGACAGCCGCGGAGTGCCGCTGGGGGAGGGGAGGCCGGCCCATGGGGGACGCGCGATTGGCCGTGCTCGAAGCCGTCCTGGAGCGGATCACCTACGCCAACGAGGACAACGGCTACACGGTCGCGCGGGTGGACACGGGCCGGGGCGCGGGCGACCTGCTGACCGTGGTCGGTGCCCTGTTGGGGGCGCAGCCGGGCGAATCGCTGCGCATGGAGGGCCGGTGGGGCTCCCACCCGCAGTACGGCAAGCAGTTCACCGTGGAGAATTACACGACCGTCCTGCCCGCGACGATCCAGGGGATACGCCGGTACCTCGGTTCCGGGCTGATCAAGGGCATCGGTCCCAAGATCGCCGACCGGATCGTGGAGCACTTCGGCACCGACACCCTGGACGTCATCGAGGGGGCACCGAAGCGGCTGATCGAAGTGCCGGGGCTGGGGCCCAAAACGGACGAAGATGATCGCGATCGCCTGGGAGGAACAGAAGGCGATCAAGGAGGTGATGGTCTTCCTCCAGGGGGTGGGGGTCTCCACGTCCATCGCCGTGCGCATCTACAAGAACTACGGCGACGCGTCGATCTCCGTGGTGCGGAACCAGCCCTACCGGCTGGCCGCCGATGTGTGGGGCATCGGGTTCCTGACCGCCGACCGGATCGCCCAGGCGGTGGGGATACCCCATGACAGCCCGGAGCGGGTCAAGGCGGGGCTCCAGTACGCGCTGTCGCAGGCCACCGACAGCGGGAACTGCTTCCTGCCCGAGGAGCAGCTGCTCTCGGACTCCGTGAAGCTGCTGCAGGTGGACGCCGGACTGGTGATCGACTGCCTCGCGGAGCTGGTGGGCGAGGAGGGCGTGGTGCGGGAGTCGGTACCGGATCCGGAGGGCGGTGATCCGGTGCGGGCGGTGTACCTGGTGCCGTTCCACCGGGCGGAGATCTCCCTGGCCGGTCAGCTGCTCAGGCTGCTGCGGGGCCCGGAGGACCGGCTGCCGTTGTTCCAGGACGTCCAGTGGGACAAGGCCCTGACCTGGCTGGCGGGCCGCACCGGCGCGGACCTGGCGCCGGAGCAGCAGCAGGCGGTGCGGTTGGCGCTGACCGAGAAGGTCGCGGTGCTCACCGGCGGGCCCGGCTGCGGCAAGTCCTTCACCGTGCGCTCGGTCGTGACCCTGGCGCAGGCGAAGAAGGCCAAGGTGGTGCTGGCCGCGCCGACCGGCCGCGCCGCCAAAAGGCTGTCCGAGCTGACGGGCATGGAGGCGTCGACCGTGCACCGGCTGCTGGAGCTCAGACCCGGAGGTGACGCGGCCTACGACAAGGACCGGCCGCTGGACGCGGACCTGGTGGTCGTGGACGAGGCCTCGATGCTGGACCTGCTGCTCGCGAACAAGCTGGCCAAGGCGGTGCCGCCGGGCGCCCACCTGTTGTTCGTGGGGGATGTGGACCAGCTGCCGAGCGTCGGCGCCGGCGAGGTGCTGCGGGACCTGCTGGCCGACGGCAGCCCGGTCCCGGCCGTGCGGCTCACCCGGATCTTCCGCCAGGCCCAGCAGTCGGGGGTGGTGACCAACGCCCACCGGATCAATTCCGGGGTTCCGCCGATCACCCAGGGCCTGCCGGACTTCTTCCTCTTCCCGGAGGAGGACACCGAGGAGGCGGGGCGGCTGACGGTGGAGGTGGCGGCCCGGCGCATCCCCGCGAAGTTCGGACTCGACCCGCGCCGCGACATCCAGGTGCTCGCCCCCATGCACCGCGGCCCGGCAGGCGCCGGCGCGCTGAACGGTCTCCTCCAGCAGGCCATCACCCCGGCCCGCCCGGATCTCCCGGAGCGCAGATTCGGCGGCCGCACGTTCCGCGTCGGCGACAAGGTCACCCAGATCCGCAACAACTACGAGAAGGGGGAGAACGGCGTCTTCAACGGCACGGTCGGCGTGGTCACCGCGCTGGACACCGTGGAACAGAAGCTGACCGTGCTCACCGACGAGGACGAAGAGATCCCGTACGACTTCGACGAGCTTGACGAGCTGGCCCATGCGTACGCGGTGACGATTCACCGCTCCCAGGGCAGCGAGTACCCGGCCGTGGTGATCCCCGTCACCACCGGGGCATGGATGATGCTGCAGCGAAACCTGCTGTATACGGCCGTTACCAGGGCGAAACGCCTGGTGGTTCTGGTCGGGTCGCGCAAGGCGATAGCCCAGGCGGTACGTACCGTCTCGGCCGGTCGGCGCTTCACGGCCCTCGATCACCGGCTCTCCCAGGGCGCGAAATAGGCACTCCGTGCCATGTTTCGGCCCTATGGCCGACCCCGAGTGCACGCGCCAGTGCCAAATGGGGGACAGTGGACCTAGTCAGGGCACCTCGAAGAAGAGGCAAAACCGTCGGTGAGGGAATGACGTGAGCGACAACTCTGTAGTACTGCGGTACGGGGACAGCGAGCACAGCTACCCGGTGGTCGAAAGCACTGTCGGCGACAAGGGCTTCGACATCGGCAAGCTGCGCGCCGACACCGGTCTGGTCACCCTGGACAGCGGGTACGGCAACACCGCGGCCTACAAGTCCGCGATCACTTTCCTTGACGGTGAAGAGGGCATCCTTCGCTACCGCGGTTACCCCATCGAGCAGCTCGCCGAGCGTGGCAGCTTCATCGAGACCGCGTACCTGTTGATCAACGGTGAGCTCCCGACCGTCGATGAACTTTCCACCTTCAAGGGTGAAATTACTCAGCACACGCTGTTGCACGAGGACGTCAAACGGTTCTACGACGGCTTCCCGCGCGACGCCCACCCGATGGCGATGCTGTCGTCCGTGGTCAGCGCGCTGTCGACGTTCTACCAGGACAGCCACAACCCGTTCGACCCGCAGCAGCGCCACCTGTCCACGATCCGGCTGCTCGCCAAGCTGCCGACCATCGCGGCCTACGCGTTCAAGAAGTCCGTCGGCCAGCCGGTGGTCTACCCGCGCAACGATCTCGGCTACGTCGAGAACTTCCTGCGTATGACCTTCTCGGTCCCGGCCGAGGAGTACGAGCTGAACCCGGTCGTGGTGGGTGCGCTCGACAAGCTCCTGATCCTGCACGCGGACCACGAGCAGAACTGTTCGACCTCGACGGTCCGACTGGTCGGCTCCTCGCAGGCGAACCAGTTCGCCTCGATCTCGGCCGGCATCAGCGCCCTGTGGGGCCCGCTGCACGGCGGCGCCAACCAGTCGGTGCTGGAGATGCTCGAGGGCATCAAGAACGACGGCGGCGACGTCGACGCCTTCATCCGCAAGGTGAAGAACAAGGAAGACGGCGTGAAGCTCATGGGCTTCGGGCACCGCGTCTACAAGAACTTCGACCCCCGGGCGAAGATCATCAAGGCTGCGGCGCACGACGTCCTCTCCGCTCTCGGCAAGTCCGACGAGCTGCTGGACATCGCGCTCAAGCTCGAGGAGCACGCGCTCAGCGACGACTACTTCGTCTCGCGCAAGCTCTACCCGAACGTGGACTTCTACACGGGTCTGATCTACCGCGCCATGGGCTTCCCGACCACCATGTTCACGGTGCTCTTCGCGCTCGGCCGGCTCCCCGGCTGGATCGCGCAGTGGCACGAGATGATCAAGGAGCCCGGATCCCGTATCGGCCGTCCGCGCCAGATCTACACGGGCGTCGAACTGCGGGACTACCTTCCGGTCGAGTCCCGCTGACCAAAAGCTGCCCGCCCGGCGGCGAGCGGCGGCGTAAGCCGCCGCGACGCCGCGGCGGACAGCTCGCGGAGCATGAGCGGAGCACGAAGAGCAGGGCATGAAGAAGCGCCCCGCGCTAGATCCCCCCACGGGTCCGGCGCGGGGCGCTCCCGTCCCCCGGAGCGGATCCCCCCACGGGTCCGTACCGGGTGCTGGGTGACGCGCTATGCCGGGACGAGAAAGTCCGAGAGGGCCGCTCAAGCTCTCCGGGCACCTTCGCCCCGGCGACGCGATTGGGCCGTCCCCCAAGACGACCCGCTCTTTCATCTCACCAACGCTCCCCGGGAGCGTGGTGTTCCCTTCCATAGACCCACGAGTGACGGTAATGGTTACGTTCCATTCGGTGTGATCTACGTCTCTTTTTGGGCGCCCGCCCCACTCGCAGCCCTGAACGGCCGATCCCGTAGCGTGCTGTCACTTCTCGAGGGGCGGAGCGCATGGCACAGAACGAGGCAGTGGGCCGGAACATCGTGGTGACCGGTGGCGGTACGGGCACGCCGGTCCATCGCGACCCGGCTCGCCGGGTCGGGGGACCGGGTCACGATCGTCGGCCGCCGCCGTGAGGTGCTCCGGGCCACCGCCGAGGAGCTGCGCGGCGAGCACGGACTCGACGTCACCCCCGTCGACTGCGACCTCGCCGACCCCGACCAGGTGGAGGCGGCGCTCCCCCGGCTTCCGGACCGGGTCGACGTGCTCGTGAACAACGCCGGCAGCCGGGAGCTGTCGACCGGGTCGGGCCCCCGCGGGGTGCGGGCCCGCTGGCGCGGGGACTTCGAGCGCAATGTGCTGACCGCGGTGCTGCTGACCGAGTCCCTGCGGGACCGGCTCACCACGGACGGCGGCCGGGTGATCACCGTGACCTCGGTCGCGGCGCTGCGCGGCGGCGGTTCGTACGGCGCGTCCAAGGCCGCCCTGCACGCCTGGAACCACTCGCTGGCGGCCCAGCTCGGCCCGCAGGGCGTCACCTGCAACATCGTCGCCCCGGGAACCGTCGCCGGCACCGAGTTCTTCGGCGCCCGGCTCGACGACGCGGAGCTGACACGCCGGGCCGGCCGCACCCTCGTCGGCCGGGTGGGTCGCCCCGCGGACGTGGCGGCCGCCGTGGTGTTCCTGGCCTCGCCCGAGGCGGGCTTCATCACGGGCGAGATCCTGCAGTGCAACGGCGGTGAACTGCTCGGCCGGTAGGAGGCGCTCGGCGGAGGAAGGGGCCGCACGGACCTCGATGCTCCGCACGGTCCTCGGTACTCCGCGGGGCCCTGGCGGTTCCCGGTCCTGCGACCACAGGTGGAGGCGGACCGGTCCCTGGGGATGACGTGATCCTGGCAATCCCCTGGGAATCCCCCCATCAGCACGAAACTCTCTTGCAGCGCTCCAGTCGCCCCTGCCAGCTTGGACGGGAGGGAAGAGGGGCAGTCCGATGGACGTTGCACAGCTTGTGTCGTCACTCGACTTCACCGCGGGTCTCGTCGAGCACCTGCGGGGTGGAAACGTTGCGTGGGCCTACGTGCTGCTGGGCGCGACCACGCTGCCGCCGCTCGTGCCCAACGTGGTGCTGCTGGTCACCGGCGGAGTGCTGGCTGCCCAGGGCCGGTTGGACCTCACCCTCGTCCTCCTGGTCGTCGCGCTGAGCGCGCTGGTCGGGGACATGCTGATCCACCGCACCGGGCGGGCCGTCAGCGGCCGCGTCGTGTCCCGTATCCACCGCAGACCGCGGCAGGCAGCCCTGTTGCGGTGGGCCGCGCTGCGCATACAGCGGCATGGGGTGCCCTTCGTCATCGCGGTGCGCTTCCTGCCGAGCGGACGCCTGATCGGCGGCCTCGCCGCGGGGGTCGTCCGCTATCCGGCACGGCGCTACCTGGCCGGAGCGGGTGTGGCCGAGGCGGTGTGGGCCACGTACTCCGTCGGCGTCGGCTACATCAGCGGCCGCGCGGCCTCCAACTCGCTGTACGCCGTCGGCCTCGGCCTCGGTGTCTCCCTGCTGGTCGCGGGCGTGGGCGTGCTGGCCCAATGGGCCTCGCGGACCAGGGAACGCCGCCAACTGCCGGGTTCCGTTCCCGCGGCCCTGCCGGCCGCCGGTCTGCCGGCGGCCGCCTTCGTTCCGGCCTCTGCGGCCCGGCCGGCGAGCGTCCTGGACGAGACCTTCTGCGAAGCCGCCGGCCGGGGCCACTAAAGGGTGTTGCGCCCTAAGGGGTGTCCCGTAATCTCTGGCGGGCGCCCGACGACAGCTACGACACCTCGCTGCGTTGTCGGAACGCCCGAATACATCCGGTATGCGGGTGCCCCTCCGCCGTGCGATGGACCGCATCTGACGCCGCGCGCTGCTCCACCAGGGATTACGGGACAGCCCTCAGCCGCCCGCGCGGCCGTCCCGGGGACCGCGCCGGCGGTGTGCCCGGGGACCGCGCCGGCGGCGTTCCCGGCGCGGCTCAGTGGTGGCCGAGCGGTGGGCGGGACTCGGTTCCGACGTACGGGGCGAGGTAGCGGTACAGCAGCCCCTTCAACTCCTCGATGTACGCGTTCCGTTCCGCGCCCTGCTGCGCCAGGACGAGCTCGAGACCCGTCTTGAACACGGCGAACGCGATCTCGGCGATGCGGGCGCGGTCCGCGGCCGAGAGCAGCGGCGCGCGCAGCTCGATCAGCCGGTCGACCCGTTCCAAGAGCGAGGCGTGCAGCTGGTCGTGCCCGTCGGTGACCTCGCCCGGGATGTCGGGACCCTTGATCAGGGCGAGGAACGCCGGGTTGGCGCAGTTGAACTCGATGAACGGGTCGAGGATCCGGTCGATCATCTCGGAGAGCGGCAGCGCGGCGTTCTCGGGTGTGAAGACCAGGCCGTGGGCCTCCTGCATCTGCTGGATGAGCCGGCCACCCAGTTCGACGGCGATGGCCTCCTTGTTGGGGAAGAACTGGTAGAGCGTGCCCGGCGAGACACCGGCTTCGCGGGCGATGGCGTTCGTACTCGCGGCCCGGTAGCCGGACGTGCAGAACACGCTCGCGGCCGCTTCCAGCAGCTGCGTCACCCGTCGCTCCCCGCGCGCCTGGCGACGGCGCGGCTTCTCCTCCACCTCGGACACGTGTAGGCCCCAATCATGATTGACAAACACGAGTGACCGCTCGCATTCTTGAAAACGCGAGTGGCTGCTCGTGTTTTTCATTCTAAGCTCGTTCTACGGGGAGGGGACACCTCAGTGATGCCCGATGTCAACCGCGAGAGCGCCGTCGGGGCCTGGACCCGGGCGGTCACCGCCCGGCCCAGGCTGACGCTGCTGCTCGCGCTGCTCTTCACCGCCCTCGCCGTGGTCGCCGGCAGCGGTGTCGCGGACCGGCTGAGCGGCGGTGGGTGGGAGGCTCCGGATTCGGAGTCGTCCTACGCGACCAAGGCCCTGGAAGGGCGCTTCCCCGCCTCACAGCCCAACCTCGTCCTGCTGGTGGACAGCCGAGGGGCGGGTGTCGACAGCCCGCAGGTGGCCGCGGCGGGACGCGATCTGGCCCGCAGGCTCGCCGCTGACCCCTCCATCGCCGGCGTCACGTCGTACTGGGGCACGGGGGCGCCCGCGTTGCGGGCGAGGGACGGGGGCGAAGCCATGATCGCGGCTCGGATCGTGGGTGGCGACGATGCGGTGGGCGCCGCGGTCGAGCGCATAGCGCCCGCCTACCGGGGCGTTCAGGGTGCGGTGGACGTACGGATCGGCGGAGTGGCCGCGGTCCGGCACGAGCTGCAGAGCACCATCGAGGAGGACCTGCTGCGCGCCGAGATGATCGCGCTGCCGGTCACGCTCGTGCTGCTGGTGATGGTCTTCGGCAGCGCGGTTGCCGCCCTGCTGCCCCTCGGCGTGGGCATCATCGCGATCCTGGGGACGAACGCGGTACTGCGCCTCATCACGTCCTTCACCGACGTGTCCCTCTTCGCCCAGAGTCTGACGACCGTGCTCGGGCTGGGGCTGGGAATCGACTACGCCCTGTTCATCGTGCGCCGCTTCCGCGAGGAGCTCGCGGACCGGGACGATCCGCTGGGAGCGGTGGGCGCGACGCTGCGCACCGCCGGTCGCACGGTGCTGTTCTCGGCGCTCACGGTCGCCGCTGCGCTCGCGGCGATGCTGCTCTTCCCGCAGTACTTCCTGCGCTCCTTCGCCTACGCCGGGATCGCGGTGGTGCTGCTGGCGGCCGGCGCCGCGCTGATCGTGCTGCCCGCGGCCCTGGTGCTGCTCGGGCACCGGGTCAACGCACTGGACCTGCGCAAGCTGTGGCGGCGACGGGTCCCCGCCGTGGAGCCGCGCGAGCCCGGAGCCGGGTACGCGGCGCTTGCCCGGCTGGTGATGCGGCGTGCTCCGCTCTTCGCCGTAGGTGCCACCGCGGGACTCCTCCTGCTCGGACTGCCCTTCCTGCAGGTCCAGTTCGGCACGGCCGATGATCGGCAGCTCCCGGCCGGAGCCGAGTCGCACGCTGTCCAGCAGCACATACGGGACGATTTCCCCGGCAAGCCGGGCAGCGGCATCACGGTGCTCGCCGAGGGAAGCCTCGATCGGGACGCGCTGGCCGGATACAAGGGGAAGCTGGCCGCGCTGCCGGGAGTCATCACCGTCGACGGACCCTTCGCCTCTCCTTCCGGCGGTGCGGCGTACCTCACCGTGCTGCCCCGGACCGAGGCCGTGGACGCGGCCACCCAGGATCTGGTGGGTGAGATCCGAGCGGTGGACGCCCCGTTCAGGACCTCGGCGACCGGCCAGGCCGCCGTCCTGGTCGATGCGCAGAAGGCCATAGCCGACCGCTTGCCGTGGGCGGTCGGAATGATCGCCGTCGTCACCCTCCTTCTGGTGTTCCTGTTGACCGGAAGCGTGGTGATACCGCTGCAGGCGGTGCTGCTCAACGCGCTGAGCCTGACCGCGATGTTCGGAGCGGTGGTCTGGGTGTTCCAGGACGGACACCTGTCCGGGCTCCTGGGGTTCACCGCGACGGGCAGCATCGAGACCACTCTCCCGGTCCTGATGTTCTGCCTGGCCTTCGGACTGTCGATGGACTACGGGGTCTTCCTGCTCTCACGCATCAAGGAGGAGTACGACCGCAGCGGAGACCATCAGGGAGCGATCGTCTTCGGCGTGCGGCGTACCGGCGGACTCATCACCGCGGCCGCGGTGATCCTCGCGGTCGTGATGGTGGCCATCGGGACCTCGCGGGTGGCCAACACCAAGATGCTCGGCCTCGGTATCGCCCTTGCCGTCCTGATGGACGCCATGGTGGTCCGCACCCTGCTCGTCCCGGCCGTCATGCGACTGACCGGTAAGGCGACGTGGTGGGCGCCGCCCGCGCTGCGCCGGTTCCATGACCGGTTCGGCATAAGCGAGGGCGGCGGGGGAGTCGCGCCGGAGACGGCTCGCGTTCCGCGGCGTGATCAGGAGCGGGACCCCGAGCCGGTCCGGTAGCCGACGGCCGGTCAGGGGCCGGTGCGGGGAGACGTCGTGGGTGTCAGTCAGGGTCCCGGCGGCCCCGGTTTCCGGGCCGCCGGGAACTCCAGGCTCGAATGGTGTCGGCGTACCAGAAGGGTCTGCCGCTCTCCACGACATCCGGAGAGGGCAGGTGCCCGTGCTTGCGGTACGAGCGCACGGTATCGGTCTGGACCCGGATGTGTGCGGCGATCTCTGCGTACGACCACAGGGTTCGGTCGGTCATGTCACGCACCTCCCTACGGTGGGGTGGCTGTTGATCAGTAACCCTTGTCCTGTGAACGATTTGTCCTGAGGGGCGCATGGGCCTGTTGATCGTCTGTGACACGGAACCCGCGTAATAGTGACAAACGTGGCAGACAGGTGACGATCGGCACCAGGGCAGGGCTAACCCCCGTGGCTGTTCGCGGGGCTGCGCCAGTGCACAAGTGAGTGTGCACAGACCACTGTGTACGCATGCCGAAGCAACGACAGATCAAGGAGATCGGCGATCTCGGGGCGCTCAAGGCGCTCGCGCACCCCCGCCGTCAGCAGATCCTCGAACATCTGGCGCTGCATGGGCCGGCCACCTCGGCGACCCTTGCCCGAGCCCTGGAACTCAACACCGGAGCCACCAGCTACCACCTGCGGGAGCTGGGCCGGCACGGCTTCGTCGAAGCGGCCGAGGGGACGGGTAAGGGGCGCGAGCGCTGGTGGCAAGCGGCGCCCGCCGACCTGTGCTTCCCGCGACGCCCGAGCAGAACGAGGAGATGCGGCCGGTCGTCGACGAGATGAACCGCCTCGCGTTCGCCGCCGACCTCGCGCTCTTCGAGCGCTCCCAGCGCGAGATCGAGGGCGTATGGGCGGACGGTCAGCGGTATTCCCGAGGGTCCATCCAGGTGACCCTCCCCGAACTGCGGGAGTTTTTCGAGGAGTACATCGCCCTGGTCAACCGGTACAAGCGGGCCGACGGCGAACTACCGGAGGGCGCACGGAACGTGCTCACCCGCTTCCTCACCTTCCCGGCACCGGCAGACGACCCGACCGACGACACCATGAACGGGGGCCCCTCATGAACTCCTTCACCCTGGACAGCGACCGCCTCGCGGTCGCACCTGCCATCCGGCTGGAAGCCGTCACCAGGACCTACGGCCGGGGTCCCCGTGCCGTACGCGCTCTGGACGCGGTCGACGTCACCATTCCGCGCGGCTCGTTCACCGCGGTGATGGGACCGTCCGGATCGGGCAAGGGCCGTGACGACGAGCCCACCGCCGACCGTGTGGCCGAGCGTATGACGCGCCTGGGAGCGTGGTCCTGATGGTGCGCTACGCACTGCAGACCCTGCGGGCCCGCAGGGGCGACCTGATCGCGCGACATGTCGACAATCCGCTCGCATCGGCCGTCCTCGTCGCCACCGACGGTCGCGCGGACCGCGCGGCACTCGATGCGGCCGTGAAGGGGTTCCCCGGCGTCTCGGTCCTCGACCACGACGAGGCGGGAGAGGTCCAGGCCGAGGTCCGGCAGTCCAACGCCGAGGTCAACTACCTGGCGATGGCCCTGGTGCTCGCCTTCACCGCCATCGCGGTCGTCAACACGCTCGCGATGTCCACCGCGGACCGGTACCGCGAGTTCGCGCTGCTGCGACTCGTGGGTACCACGCGCCGGCAGGTGCTGCGGATGGTGCGGCTGGAGGCGTTGACGGTCGTGATCCTCGGGGCGGTGCTCGGCACCGCGATAGCCGTGGCCACTCTGACCGCGTTCAGCGTGGGGATGACGGGAACTGCGGCTCCGCGCCTCGACCTCGCCGAATACGCGCTGATCGTGGCCCTGGCGGCGGGACTCGCCCTGCTCGCCACCGCCGTGCCGGGCCGGCTCGCGCTGCGGGTCCGGCCGTCCGAGGCCATCGGCTGACCGCCAGGAAGTCCCGTTCGAGCCCTTGCTCCTGTGATGGCTACCGGAGAGTATCGGCAGCCATCCGTACGGAGCCCGAGCCTGAGAGGTGGGCCATGCGCCTGCGCCGTACCGTCATCGCACTCGCCGTCAGCGCCGCCCTCCTGGGCGCGGGAAGCCTCCCCGCCACCGCTCAGGCCGGCCGAACCGCTCCCGTGGCGACCGGCACCGTCACCACACCCGACGGCCGGACCTATCTCGCCGACCGCCAGGGCCGCGCAATGCAGCTGCACGGCCTCAACCTCGGCAAGACCGACACCGTCACTGAAGCCGGTATCGCCGAGCTGGCCGCCGGCGGCTTCGACCTCGTCCGTCTCAACATCCAGTGGCAGAAGGTCGAACCGGAGCGCGGCCACTACGACACCGCCTACCTGCGCTACCTCGACCGGGTCATGGGCTGGGCGGACCGGTACGGCCTCCTGGTCCTGGTCGACTGGCACCAGGACGTCTTCGGGCCGGCCTTCGGCTTCAACGGCGTCCCCGCCTGGGCCACCCGCACCGACGGCATCCCCTACGAACCACTGCCCGGCGACGACTGGTTCGCCAACTACTTCCAGCCGGCGGTCGGCGCGGCCTTCCAACACCTCTACGACGACACCGATCTGCGGTCCGCCCAGACCGCCGCCTACACCAAGGTGGCCGTGGCCCTGCGTGGCCACCGGTCCCTCCTGGGCTACGACCTGTTCAACGAACCGTTCGGCCCGTTCAGCGGTGATCCCACCGACCCGGCCACGCAAAGGGAGAACTCCGCCGCGATGGAGCGCGGCCGGCTCGCCGACCTCTACCGGCGGCTGATCGCAGCTGTCCGCGCGGCCGATCAGGACGCCTGGCTCTTCGTCGAGCCCACCGTCCTCATCGGCCAGGGCGTCCCCACCCAACTCCCCGGCTTCAACGATCCACGACACGGCTCCGACCGCATCGGCTACGCCCCGCACTACTACGACACCGCCGTCGAGAACGGCGCCGACTGGGATCCCGCCGACGGCTTCATCGAGGCCTACGAAGCCGTCGTCCGCGCCTATCCGGCCGCTCACGGCATGCCGGTCCTGGTCGGCGAATGGGGTCCCGCTCAGGCCACCGGCAGCGGCAACGCCGAGCTGATACGCCGCCAGACGGCGTCCATGCGGGGCTTCGCCACCGGCTGGGCGCTCTGGTACGACTGCCACGCCGCGAACGGCGGTGGCTACTGCGCCTACGACGCCGACGGCCGCCCCGCGCCCGGCAAGGAGCCTGCGTTCGCCGCCTACGCGCCGGCGATCGCCGGGACGCCCGGAGCCGAGTCCTACGACGCCGCCACCCACACGTACACCCTCGCGCTGACCACCACGGCGGTCTCACGGCGCGCCTGGACAGAACTGCGGCTGCCCGCCGCGGCGTATCCACACGGCGCCAGGGTGTCCGTCACCGGCGCCCGCAGAGCCGTCGTCCACCAGGCGGCGGGCACAGCCCGCGTTCTTCTCCCGGAGATCCCAACGGGCCGCCACGTGACCCTGACGATCACTAGTTGGCGCGGATAGCCGCCGCCAGCGCTCCGGCCTCGGCCGCGCCCAGCTTGCGGGCGATGTCGGCCTCGCTGATCATGCCGACGAGCGTGTCGCCGTCCAGCACGGGAATCCGGCGGACGCGCTTGGCGGCCATCGCGGCGACGACGCTGTCCGTGTGGTCATCGGCCTTGGCCGTCAGCGGCACCCCGTTCATCAGCTCGGCGGCCCGCACGGCCGACGGGTTGTGCCCCGTGGCAACACACCGCAGAACTATGTCCCGGTCGGTCAGCACACCCCGCAGCCCGCCGTCCGAGTCGGTGATGGCCAGCGCGCCGATGCCCGCGTCCCGCATCCGTTTGGCAGCCACGTCCAGCGTCTCGTGCTCGGAGATGCTCTCCACACCCTTGTGCATGATGTCGCGTGCAGTCGCCACGGAAACTCCGTCCATCGCAGGTATGCCCCCGCATCGACGCTAGGCGAGCCCGCCCCGCCCTGCATCCGGAGCCACCCCCGGCTCGCCCACAAGACTGGCCCCGCCCCGCAGCCCCCGAAACCCACCACAGGGCCGAATGGGTACGTCCCGCGCTGGAGCACGATGGTGGCGACCTTTTGTTCCGAGGAGACAACGGAAGATTTCCAGGCCCTTCCGCATTCGCCGCTCAGGGGAGCAGGTGCGCCACGAGGCGGGACTGCCCGTCCGGTGGTAATGCCAAGGATCAGCTTGCACACCTCGATGACGAGTCGCAGAATGGAAAGCAGGAAAGACGCACGACTGTCACCATGCTTGGACCGGTACGTCGACTGCGATCGGTGTCGGGTCCGTGGAAAAGCTGGGCGGCCGACCGGCGGAGCGGAATTGTTTCCTGACCATCTTGTGGCATGGGGGACTGTCATGTCCTGGATCAGCTCTGAAGCTCGATCGCAAAGAAGAGCTGCCAGACAAGAGAAGCGTGCTTTTCAAAGCTTCGCGTCCTCGAGATGGCGTGTCTCGTGTGAGAATCGATCGGATTGGATGATCAATCAGGCAAGAATGGCCATAGCCGTCCGAGGTGGCCAGATTGACCCGGAAACGGAAGACGTTGTAGGAGATACAGCCCAAGAATACAAACTCCTGTATGACAGTGTTGTATATAACGCAACGAGATCCATACAGGCTGCGCAAACTAAAGGGCTTCAGCTTTGGCGATACCCGGGATATGCGGACATGGCCATCTCTCGCATGCAGGCGGCTGACACCGCCCTGGTCGGCCTGCTACCGGATGCCATGTTTGCGGGGGAGCTTCCCAGAATCCGGGACACGGTCCAGCATTACCTGCCTGTCGATGACCCACGACGCCAATATCTCGAGGATCCGGCCCAGTACGACGCAAAGCACCCAGACCCGGCTGGAATTGTGCCGGCTAACGTTGCGGCTGGGACAGGGCCGGACAAAGGGGCCGGCCGTTATCGGATAGAGGGTGCACTGCGGGGGGCGTATGTAACTAATGGATTCACGCGTGGCCGCCTCCGGCAGTTCAACAAGATATTGCTTGTTGCGGCCTTCGTGCTGATGGGTTTGACTCTTCTCCTGGGTTTCATTGATGCGAGCTGGCCTTCCAGTTTGACATGCACGAAGGCGTTGAACGGGGTGGGCGAAATATGCCCACTGGGAAGTAGCAGCAACCCAAGCGATGTTTTCATCGTCGAACTGATCGGAGCGGCCGGCGCGGCGATGTCGGCCGTCGTCTCACTGTCTCGCTCCCGGAGTGTCGAAGACCCCTACATGGTTCATGTCGCACAGGCGGTTTTGAAGGTCTCCCTAGGTGGCATCACGGCCGTTCTCGGGCTGCTACTGCTCTTCGCGGCGCCCGGCATCCATTTGGAGTCGCAATGGCAGATACTTGCCTACGCGGTAATTTTCGGGTATTCGCAACAATTGTTCACTCGACTCGTCGACAGTAAAGGTGAAGAACTGCAGAAGGCGGCTTCTCCGACAACCAAGCAGATGTCGTCGCCAGACGGCTGATCTCCGCTACGGCAAGAGTGGGATGGCCCCGCCGTAGCTCGCCGGGTCGCCCTGTCGCCGGGTCGCCGGGCCAGGTGGGCTGGACAGGCAAAGCCCCCTCCGGCGCGGTAGATCGGCTCACGCGATGGGGTGCGGGAACGTAGCAGGGCTCGAGCACGGCGTCGATGGCGACGGGCGGGGTCGACGCGTGCCGGGACACGGACTGCGGAGGCGATGCTCCGCCCGAGCGGCGCCCTTGCCGTGGAGCGAAGCTGGGGTCCCTACCTGCCGGCCATGGCCAGGAGTGGTCGCGTCAGAACTTCGCCGCGTATTCGCCGCGGCCACCCGCGGGAACCCGGTCACAGCCGGGCGCAGCCGCCAGGCACTTGCCCTGAGGAGCGGTTGGTGCCCGGGGCGTATCCGCTGCGGCGTCCCGGCGCTGACCTGGGGAAAGGTTTCCCCTTGGGCGTACGCCGGGCGGGTGGTGCTGTGGTGCCCCCAGCAGGACTCGAACCTGCGGCCAAGTGCTTAGAAGGCACCTGCTCTATCCACTGAGCTATGGGGGCCGGACAGTGGCCGCGGCTGTCTCCGCCCCTGGGTGGTTCCGTGACCTGGCCGGGGTCAAGGATAGGGCGCGGTGGACCGGCTACCGGTTGCTTCACCTCCGTGACACGTTGTGGAGGTTCAGTGAAGCGGTCCGATAATCGCAGGCAGGTAGGAATGCTGCACCGCTTTTTCCGCCTCAGTCGACGGCTGTTGTGCACTCGTTATGCCCCGGTCTCGCCGGCACCATGGGCACCGTATCGGGTGCGTGCGGGTTGAAAAGGTGTGAACTGGGCGGTATACGCTTCAAAAATGCGCCAAAATGGGGCATTCTGCCGGTGTGGCGATCTTGGACGTACGGCCTGATCTGCTCGACGCGCTGTCCGCGCTGCGCGACCGTGTCGACGTCGCGCGGTTTCCGTTCCCTGTTCCCGGAGCCGCACGGGCCCGCCGTACCCGCCAGGAGCTGATCGCGCAGCTCGACGACTATCTCGCGCCCCGGCTGCGGACCCCCGAAGCGCCGTTGCTGGCGGTGATCGGCGGATCGACGGGGGCGGGGAAGTCCACGCTGGTCAACTCGCTGGTGGGGCGTCGGGTCAGTGCGGCGGGGGTGCTGCGGCCCACGACACGCACGCCGGTGCTGGTGTGCCACCCCGCGGACCGGGCCTGGTTCGCCGACTCGCGGGTCCTGCCGGGCCTGGCGCGGGCCTGGTCCGCGCGGCCGGGGACGCGGGACGAGGACGAGGACGGCGGCGCGCAGGGCGAACTGCTGCGGCTGGAGATCGACGACGCGCTGCCCAGGGGGCTCGCGCTGCTGGACGCCCCCGACATCGACTCGCTGGTCGCGCGCAACCGCGAGCTGGCCGCGAAGCTGATCTGCGCGGCGGACATCTGGATCCTGGTCACGACCGCGTCGCGGTACGCCGACGCGCTGCCCTGGCACCTGCTGCGCACCGCCAAGGAGTACAACGTCACGCTGGCCACCGTGCTGGACCGGGTGCCGCACCAGATCGCCGAGGACGTCGGGCGGCACTACGCGGCGCTGCTGGCGAAGGCCGGGCTCGGGGACGTACCGCGGTTCACCGTTCCGGAGCTGCCCGAATCGGCGGGGGCCGGCGGGCTGCTGCCGCGGACCGCGGTCGCCGCGCTGCGCCAGTGGCTGGCGCACAACGCAGAGGACCCCGCCGCCCGCCGCCGGGCGGCACACCGCACCGCGGTCGGTGTCCTGGACTCGATGCGCACCAGGATGCCGGCGCTGGCCGCCGCGTCCGCTGTCCAGCACGCGGCGGCGGTACGGCTGGCCCGCGGCGTGGAGGACGCCTACGCGGAGGCGGCGGAACGGATCGACGGCGCGGTGGCGGCCGGGGTGCCGTTGGCCGGCGAGGCGCTGGCGCGCTGGCTGGAGTACCCGTACTGCGGGCGCGAGGCGCTGCAGTCCGCGCTGGCCGACGGGCTCGCGGCGCTGCTGCGCTCCGAGATCGACGCGGCCGACGAACGCGTCGCCGCCGGATGGCGGCGGGACCGCGCGGGGGCCGCGCTGCTCGCGGAACCCGACATGCGCCCGGACCGGGCGGCGGCCGCGGACCGGATCGACGCCGCGGTCACGGCCTGGCGCGAGGGTCTCACCGACCTCGCGTACGCCGAGGTGCGGGCCGCCCGCGGCCCGGACCGCGCCGCCGCCGACCCGGAGGACGCGGCGGCGCTGCTGGCCACCGTCCTGCTCGGCGGCCGGCGCGGGAGCGGGGCCGGCGAACGGCTCGCGGACACCGTCGGGGCGCAGGCCGCGCTGCGGATGCGCGACCGGGCGCGGGAGCGGCTGGAGGACGGGGTCACCGAACTGCTGCGTGGTGAGCGCGAACGGCGGCTGGCGCCCGTGGACGCCCTCGACGTGACCGCGCGGCAGCAGTCGTCACTGATCGCCGCACTATCCCTACTGCAGAAGGAGAGGTGACCGCGGTGGCTTCCACGGCAGGAACCGGCGGAACCGGCAGCGGCAGCGCCGGGGGGACGCGCGGCTCCTACGGGGCTGGGCGCGCCCCCGATCCGCTCGCGGCCCGGGCCGAGGCGCTCGGGGAGCTGCTGGGGCTGTCCAGGGCACGCGTCAGCCCGGACGAACTGGCGGAGAGCGGAGCGCTGTTGGAACGGCTCGGTGAACGCCGGCGGCTGTCGCTCGACCACACGGTCGTCGCGCTGGCCGGTGCCACCGGGAGCGGCAAGTCGACGCTGTTCAACGCGCTCGCGGGACTGGAGCTCTCCGAGACGGGCGTCCGCCGGCCGACCACCGCCGCACCGGTCTCCTGCTCATGGGACCCGGCGGGCGCGGCCGGACTGCTCGACCGGCTCGGCATCGCCCCACAGGATCGTTACGCCCGACGGAGTGTGCTGGACGGCGCCGATCGCGTGCCCGGTACGGACGAGCGGTTGGCCGGGCTCGTACTGCTGGACATGCCGGACCACGACTCGGCCGCGCCCGGCCACCGAGACGAGGTGGACCGGCTGCTGCGGCTGGTGGACGTCGTGGTGTGGGTGCTCGACCCGGAGAAGTACGCGGACGCCGCGCTGCACGAACGCTATCTGCGGCCGCTGGCCGGCCATGCGGACGTCACGCTGCTGGTGCTCAACCAGGTGGACCGGCTGCCCGGCGACGCCGCCGACCAGGTACTCGACGATCTGCGGCGGCTGCTGGACGAGGACGGACTCGCGGTCGGCGAGCACGGCGACGCCGGCGCGGTGGTGCTCGCGGTCTCCGCGCTCAACGGTTTCGGCGTGCCCGATCTGCGGGCCTGCCTCGGCCAGATCGTGGCGGAGCGGGGATCGGCCAACCGGCGGCTCGCGGCCGATGTGGACCGCACCGCGGGCCGGTTGCAGTCGCTGTACGTGGGCGACGGCGTGGTGGGCCTGACGGATCCCGCGCGCGAGGAGTTCGTCGACCGGTTGGCCGACGCGGTGGGAGTCACGGGCGCCCGTGAGGCGGCGGAACGCGCGTGGGCGGGGGCCGCGGAGGCCGCCTGCGGCACCCCGTGGGGGCGGCTGACCGCCGACCACCAGGGCGGGGCGGGCATGGGCACCCGTGGGTCGGCCGGGCTCGCCGCGTCCCGTCCTGCCGTGGACGAGGCGGTGCGGGCGCTCGCGGACGACGCCGCCCTGGGCCTGCCCGTCCCGTGGGCGCGGGCGGTGCGGGACGCGGCGCGACGCGGTGGCGAGGGACTGCCGGCGGCGCTGGACACGGCGGCGACCCGGGCGGATCCGGGGGAGCCGGAACGGCCCGCCTGGTGGTCGGCGGTGGGCGCCGTCCAGTGGCTGCTGATGAGCCTGGCGGTGGCCGGCGCGGTGTGCCTGGTCGCGATCGCGGTGGACTCGCTCGACGCCTCGTGGTGGCTGCCGGTCACATTCCTCGCGGTCGGTGCCCTCGGCGGGCAGGCGCTCGCCTGGGCCTGCCGCATCGCCGCACGCGGCCCGGCCCGGCGCCACGGACAACTGGCGGAGCGCCGGTTGCGGGCCGCCGCGGCGGACTGCGGCCGGGCGCGGGTGCTGGAACCGGTCGCGGCGGAACTGCTGCGCTACCGGGAGGTGCGCGAGCAGTACGCGGTGGTGGCCGGGGGCTGAGGCCGGTGCCCGGACGGTTTCGCGGGCACCGGCGCGGAGGCCAGGGCCAGGGGTCTACGGTCTCCGGGCCTCCAAGTCTCCGGGTCGGGATTTCACCTGCACGAGTGATGGACATATCCAGAACCGGCCGGTTATCCGCAGATTGCAGCCCATTTCTTTAGGTGCTGTCCGCTTTATGTGGGCGCACTCGAGAGGGGATTTATCGACAATCACGGTATTACCCCTTCATCGCATAACGATTGCGATTCGAAATGGTTAGCGGAGGGGATTGTTGGTGGCCCGGATACCTCTGCTTCCTAGGATCCCTTTGGTACTGCGGGGGCTCGGATGCTCTCGGAGCCGCAGGCGAGGCCACCCTCACGACCCGGCTTCGCCCGAAGGGGAGTTCCATGTTCAAGATTCAGAGGCGAGGCGTTGCCCGCCTCGCCGCCGCGGGCCTGGTCACGGGTCTGCTCGCCGCTGGTGCGATATCCGGCGCGGGAACCGCACTCGCGGACGACGTCGCGCCGGCCGCCGGTGGCGCGACCGCCGTCCTGTCGGGCCTTCAGCCGGGCCAGTTCGGCGACGCCGTCTACAAGGACGGCAAGGGTGGGAAGCAGACCGTCTCCGCCGGCCTGTTCCGCATGGACGCCACGGGCGGCGGCACGCTGCAGACGTACTGCATCGACATCGGCACCCACACGGCCCCCGGGGCCAACTACCAGGAAGCCTCCTGGGGTGCTTCGTCGCTGCACGACGCCGACACCGCGAACAAGATCAACTGGATCCTGCAGCACTCGTACCCGCAGGTGAACGACCTCGCCGCGCTGTCGAAGACGTCGGGTGCACACAAGCTGACGCCGGAGACCGCCGCCACCGGCACCCAGGTCGCCATCTGGCGCTTCTCGGACCACGCGGACGTCACCGCCAAGAACCCGAAGGCGGAGAAGCTCGCCGACTACCTGACGGACGAGGCGAAGAAGGCGACCGTCGCCACCGAGCCGAAGGCGTCGATCTCCCTGACGCCGACCGCCGTCTCGGGCAAGGCCGGCGAGAAGCTCGGCCCGGTCACCGTCCACACCAACGCCGCCTCGGCGAAGGTGCGCCTGGCCGGTGACGCGCCTGACGGCGTCAAGGTCGTCGACAAGGCCGGCAAGCCGGTCACCAACGTCACCGACGGCGCCGAGCTGTTCTTCGACGTGCCGGCCGGCAGCGCCGACGGCGGCACCAAGCTCGTCGTCGAAGCGGCCACCAAGATCCCGGTCGGCCGCGTCTTCACCTCGGTCGGTGAGGTCCGCAAGCAGACCCAGATCCTCGCCGGCTCCAGCGAGAGCAGCGTCTCCGCTCCGGCCTCCGCCACCTGGGCCTCGAAGGGCGCGGTCCTGGCCGTCTCCGCCAAGGTCAACTGCGCCGCGGGCGGTGTGGACGTGACCGTCGCCAACGAGGGTGACAAGCCCTTCACCTTCCCGCTCGGCGGCAAGAGCTACACGATCGAAGCGGGCAAGTCCCAGACGGTGACCGTCCCGGCCAAGGAGGACGCGAGCTACACGATCGTCGTTCCCCTCCCGGACGGCACCACGAAGACCTTCACCGGTGTTCTGGACTGCAAGGCGACGGGTAACGGCACGCCGACCCCGACGCCCAGCGCCACCCCGTCCACCCAGCCCAGCCCGGCCTCGGCCGGTACCACCACCGGCACCACCGGCACCACCGGCACCACCGGCGGCGACCTCGCTCAGACGGGTGGCAGCAGCGCCACCCCGATGATCGCGGGCATCGCCGTCGCGCTCGTCGTGATCGGCGGCGGCGCGGTCTTCTTCCTCCGCCGGAAGAAGGCGTCCGCGACTCCCGCAGCCGAGTAGCAGCGGGCAGTAGCCAACGGCTGGAGCGGTCGATGCGACCGCGGCAGCCGAAGTGACGGGGGCGGGACTCTTGGAGTCCCGCCCCCGTTCCGTTCCCCGCCCGCTCAACTGAGAAGACGGGACAGGGCGGGACAGGGCGGGAGAACGCGGGAGAAGCCGCAGGCAGAGCCCGAGCGGCCGCTCGCTGACCTACCCGTTCGCCCCGTGGGGTGGACGTGCGGCAAGAGGGTGTTACTAGCTCAGCGATCAGGGAAAACCGCCCCTCACCTGTGATAAAGCCCCCACAAGGGGCCGTATGGCGCCGCCTGGGCCGCCTGTAGGCCCTCACGCGTGGCAGGGCACATGCGCCAAGGCCGTTGGCTGGTGGTCAGCCAGAGGGAGGCGTCGCAGCATCGTTGATGCCCAAGTCCTGACGCATCACGCCCCGCATCACCTTCCACCGATCCCAGAGCCATGCCAGATCTACCCCGATCTCCTCGAAGGAGCCGGTCGGTTCTGGATTACCTTCCTCCAGGTACTTGATCTTGCGGTAGGCCGAAGACAAAGCCTTAGCGTTGATGTCCAACTCTCCCAATACCGGCGCGGACGCGATCATCTGCGCCTCGGCGAAGGCCGCGCCGTGCCCGTGGCGTGCTGCTTCCAACGCCTCCTGCGCTCTGGCAGTGACATCGCCTCGATGAACGTGCCACAAGAAGTTCATGAGCTCGATCCGGTAGCGACGGAAGGCAGCGTTGGTTGCTACGTAGCACGCACGCTTCTGAGCCAGCTCAGACTGGCCCTGCTCGCGCAGCCATTGCCCATGGGTCAGCTGCTGCTGTCGCTCGAACTGCTCTCTCTGAACCCGAGCAACGAGCCTCTGCGAGAGCACAGGCGCGAACAGGGTTCCCGTTACCCCAACGATCGCAGCGAACAAAGCAATCGTTCCACTGCCCACTCTTCCCCCTCCGTTGCTCGGAGCCCTGAATCTGGCTTCATCTTGTCGACGCTGCGGCGGTGACGGAAGCGTTCCGCATGCTCCGTCACCGCCGGGTCAACCGCGACGAAGCGTGCTGGGGTCTGATGCAGGGTTGGGTGACAGGTGCGGTCACGCGGCCCGACTCCACGAGGTCCCTCATCGCGTTTCGCAAGTGCTGCACAAAGCAACGATGTCGCCTTATGCGGCGGACGGTCAGGAGTCCGAGTCCGGGCCCCAACCCGAGCCCCAGCCCGAGCCTGGAGCGGTCGGGTTCCGGGCCTGGCTCGGAGGACGTTTATCGGCCATGACCGCCCACGCGCGCAGTATCAGGGCGAAGAGGGCGAACACGGCCAAAACCCAGAAGTCGTCAGCGAAGTAGCTCGTGCCGCTGTCGGAGGGGATGGCGGTCGCGAATATGATGAGGAAGGCCAGAGTGAGGTAGAAGCAGAGCCGGATGACGTTCGCGGATCGACGCTCGAAGCGATAGATCAGCAGCATTCTGCTCAGGGACAGCTGATGTCGCTCGGCGACAGGTGGTTGCTTGGCTTCGGCGGCGATCGTCGAGGCATCGTTCAGCCAGGCGAGGCTCCTGGCCCTGGCCTCGGTCAGTTCGTCGGGTGGCGGACTCAGCAGCTCCATCGCCTTCCACCAATCCGTTGTGAAGGCAACCCGACGCGCTGCGTCCTCAAGCAGCGTCTTTCGGCGTTCGAGCCGAGAGCGGCGCCCGAGCTGGTCCTGAATCACGAAGCCGAACAGGCTGAGAATGCTGGTGACAGCCGCAGCGATGAGGGCCTTGTACAGCGAATCCACGCTTTCCTCCAAGGCCACCCGCTCGCCGTAGCGAGGCGGGGAGCAGTCAGGGGCGGGACCGTGTTGAAGTAGGCCCTCTCGGCAGTGTGCGGACTGGGCCGGCCGTCCGCCTGATCCCACGCGGGGTCGGCGGTGGATGCCTCCTTCTGACCTAATCGTCTAGGGGCGGCGAGTCGGGCTGAAGAGACCAACTCGCGCCGGACGGGGTGGTCTCTTCGCCGTGCGCTGGCCAACAGCGCGCACATGCAAGAAGAGCACCCCCGGGGCGTGCTCTTCTTGCATGCGCGCGCTGTTGGCCGACCGCTGCGCTACTCGCTTGGTGTTCGAAGCGTCCGCAGTCTCTCCCGCCCTGGATGCCTGTGAGCTGGGGTGATGCTCTTAAGGGGTCTGGATCTTGCGGACACTGCGGACACTGCGGACGCTGGCGGACGCTATACAAATTGTTTAGCGTCCGCAGGATCTCCGCAGGTCAGAAGGTGGGCGAACAGTGTTCTGGACGCTACGGACACTGTCTCCCCTTAAATCTCTAGGACGGCTAGCAGGGATCGGCTGGCAGAGCGCTCGGCGCAGACGGCTTTTCAGGGGGCGAGCTGCCCGGCCACTCCGTGTCCCCCGCTTAAGAGCCGTCACACAGGGCCCATCCAACCCCCCGCTGAAACGCTCTCTGGCCCGCGCTTCTCGCGACGGGTGCCGGGGAGGGAGGCAGGTGGCAGGGTCGACAACCCGTTTTCGGGGGTGTTTCAGACTGTCCGGAGCCGTGCCTCCCTGCCTCCCTGAACGGCACTTTCCGCAGTTCAGCCCGGGGGAGGCAGGCCGGGGAGGCACTCAGGGAGAACTCCCTGCCTCCCCGGCGCCTCCCCGGCGCCTCCCCGCTCCGAAACGCCCCCGCAGTCGCGTTCGACGGCCGTATTGGGGTGTGCAGGCGAGTAGAAAGGACCGCCCGCCCGGAGGGCGGTCCTGCTTGCCCTTGCTCGGAAACCGGCCGCGGCATGTTCGGCCGGCGGGGGAGGGCGATAGCGGCTGGGGAGGCGTCGAAGACCCTCAGAGGGCGTCTGAGCCGGTTCGGGGTGGTGGGGCTGCCATCTGCTAGTGGCCTGCTCAGGAGCCGTTTGGGCCGCTATTGCAGCCGCTAACGTTAGCGGCCTGGCCTGCTATCGGAAGTGGCTCCCGCAGGCCCCTCCCGGGCCGTCTGTGGGCCGTCCGAGGGAGCTCGGGGACGACGGATGACGACTAGGGACGACAGGGACCGGTCGCCCCGTCGCGGCTAAGGCGCAGGTGGCGAGGCCCTGACCTACCCGTTCGCCCCGTGGGGTGGACGTGCGGCAAGATGGGGTGTATCTGCCCACACATCGATTGCCGGACGGTTTCTCTTGGCTGAGTACATCTACACGATGCGCAAGACGCGCAAGGCACACGGCGACAAGGTCATCCTTGACGACGTGACGCTGAGCTTCCTGCCCGGCGCGAAGATCGGTGTGGTGGGTCCCAACGGTGCCGGTAAGTCCACGGTGCTGAAGATCATGGCCGGCCTGGAGCAGCCTTCCAACGGTGACGCCTTCCTGTCGCCCGGCTTCACCGTTGGCATCCTCATGCAGGAGCCGAAGCTCGACGAGTCCAAGTCGGTCCTGGAGAACGTGCAGGACGGCGCCGCCGAGATCATGGGCAAGCTCAAGCGCTTCAACGAGGTCGCCGAGCTCATGGCGACCGACTACTCGGACGCGCTGCTGGACGAGATGGGCAAGCTCCAGGAGGACCTGGACCACGCGAACGCCTGGGACCTCGACGCACAGCTGGAGCAGGCCATGGACGCGCTGGGCTGCCCGCCCGGCGACTGGCCCGTCACCACCCTCTCCGGTGGTGAGAAGCGCCGCGTAGCGCTCTGCAAGCTGCTGATCGAGGCCCCGGACCTGCTCCTCCTCGACGAGCCCACCAACCACCTCGACGCCGAGTCGGTGAACTGGTTGGAGCAGCACCTGTCGAAGTACGCGGGCGCCGTCGTCGCGGTCACTCACGACCGGTACTTCCTGAACAACGTCGCCGAGTGGATCCTCGAGCTCGACCGCGGCCGCGCCATCCCCTACGAGGGCAACTACTCCACGTACCTGGAGAAGAAGGCCACCCGCCTCAAGGTCGAGGGCCGCAAGGACGAGAAGCGCGCCAAGCGCCTCAAGGAAGAGCTGGAGTGGGTCCGCTCCAACGCCAAGGGCCGCCAGGTCAAGTCCAAGGCGCGCCTCGCCCGTTACGAGGAGATGGCCGCCGAGGCCGACAAGGTGCGCAAGCTGGACTTCGAGGAGATCCAGATCCCGCCGGGCCCGCGTCTGGGCTCCATCGTCGTCGAGGTCAACAACCTCTCGAAGGCGTTCGGCGACAAGGTTCTGGTCGACGACCTCTCCTTCACCCTGCCGCGCAACGGCATCGTCGGCATCATCGGCCCGAACGGCGCGGGCAAGACCACGCTGTTCAAGATGATCCAGGGCCTCGAGCCCGCGGACTCGGGCTCGGTCAAGATCGGCGACACGGTCAAGATCAGCTACGTCGACCAGAGCCGCGCCAACATCGACCCCAAGAAGACCCTCTGGGCGGTCGTGTCGGACGAGCTGGACTACATCAACGTCGGCCAGGTCGAGATGCCGTCGCGGGCGTACGTCTCCGCGTTCGGCTTCAAGGGCCCCGACCAGCAGAAGCCCGCCGGCGTCCTCTCCGGTGGTGAGCGCAACCGGCTGAACCTGGCGCTCACGCTCAAGGAGGGCGGCAACCTGCTGCTCCTCGACGAGCCCACCAACGACCTCGACGTCGAGACCCTGTCCTCGCTCGAGAACGCGCTGCTGGAGTTCCCCGGTGCCGCCGTCGTGATCTCCCACGACCGGTGGTTCCTGGACCGGGTCGCGACCCACATCCTCGCGTACGAGGGTGAGTCCAAGTGGTACTGGTTCGAGGGCAACTTCGAGTCGTACGAGAAGAACAAGGTCGAGCGGCTCGGCGCCGACGCGGCCCGCCCGCACCGCGCCACCTACAAGAAGCTGACCCGCGGCTGATGGCCCGGCACATCTACAGCTGCCCGCTGCGCTGGTCGGACATGGACGCCTTCGGGCACGTCAACAACGTGGTCTTCCTGCGGTACCTGGAAGAGGCGCGGATCGACTTCATGTTCCGGCTGGCGCCGGGCGAGGGCAGCGCGTCGTTCACGGGCGGGTCCGTCGTGGCCCGGCACGAGATCGACTACCTGCGACCGCTGGTCCACCGGCACGCCCCGGTGACCATCGAGTCGTGGGTGACGAAGATCAGCGCGGCCTCGATGACCGTCGCGTACGAGATCAAGGACGAGGAGACCGTGTACGTGCGGGCCTCCACGGTCGTGGTCCCGTACAACCTGGCGGAAGGGCGGCCGCGGCGGATCACCGCGGAGGAACGGTCCTTCCTGGAGGAGTACCGCGACGAACCGCAGAAGAAGGCGGAAGCCGCGGCGGAAGAGGCCGTCGCCGCATGACGCGACTGCTCATCGCCGGTGCCGGGGAGGCGGCGGGCCTCGCCGCCTTCCTGGGCCGGCTGGTCCGCTGGGACAAGGCCGCCGTGGTGCGGCTGCGCTCCGCGGAGGGGGTGCTGGCGGTGTTCGGCCAGCCGCCCTTCGGCGGGGTGCTCGCCGTCCGTACCGCCCCGCTCCGCGAGTCGCCGGACCTCGACGCCACCGTCTCGGCGGGGCAGCTGCTGGAGGGCATCGAGGAGCGTTCCGGCACTGGGGCGGGCACCGGCACGGGCGGCGACGCCGTCGTGGTCCCGCCGTCCGTGACCGGCCCCGCGTGGGCCGGGCTGCTGCCGCCGCGCGGTGGCTGGCAGCGGGTCGCGGAGTTCGCGCCGGAGGACGTACGGGCCGCCGCGCGACAGCTGGTGGGGGAGTTCCGCTCCCGCACCGAGGTGCTGGTGCCGGAGCGGCGGACGCGGGCGGAGCTGGACGCGCTCGCCGAGGAAGTCTGGTCCCGGCCGGTCGGGGACACGGTGCTGCCGATGCGGGCCGTGCACGCGGCACAGGCGCTGGGGTTTCTGCGGGGCGCCGGCACCGAACCGTTCCCGCTGCTGACGGCGGGGGCCTGGCTGCGGCTGCGCACGCCCTACGGGTCGGTCGCCGTACGGCGCACCGCCCTCGGCTCCGGCCTGACCGTCACGCCGGCCTGAGGGTCACGCGGACGTGGGGGTCACGCCGGCCTGAGGGTCACGCAGACGTGAGGGTCACGCGGGCCTGACTTTCCTGCCGGCCTGACCGTCACGCCCGCGGCCTTCGGTTCAGTCCTCCTCCGGCGCCGCCGCCCGGTCCGGCCACACGCCGATGTGGTCGGACTCCAGTTCCAGCAGCACCCGGTTCTCGATGGAGAGCGCCGCCGTGTAGTCGCGCGGGAGCTGCAGCCGTCCGGCGCGGTCGACGGTGGCGTACTCGCGGGCGACGACCGACTCCTGCCCGTGTTCGTCGATCTCGGTGTGGCGCAGCACCTCGGAGGCCGTACGCCCGTCTCTGATCGCGACCGTGCGCCGTACGGCGTCGGCCACCGCGTGGTCGTGGGTGACGACGACGACGGTCGTGCCGAGCTCCTCGTTGGCGGTCCTGAACGCGGCGAAGACCTGCTCGCCGGTGGCCGAGTCCAGCTCGCCGGTGGGCTCGTCGGCCAGCACCAGGGACGGGGAGTTGGCGAGCGCCACGGCGATGGCCGTGCGCTGCTGCTCGCCGCCGGACATCTGGTGGGGGTGCCGGTCGTGGCAGTAGCCGACGCCGAGCATGGTGAGCAGTTCCGTGGCGCGGGCGGCGTGCAGCCGCTTGGCACGGAATCCGTCGCGGCCGGACAACTGCATCGGCAGCACGACGTTCTGGGCCGCCGTCAGGTACGGCAGCAGGTTGCGCGCGGTCTGCTGCCACACGAAGCCGACGACCTCCCGGCGGTAGCGCAGCCGGGACTTGGCGTCCATGTCCAGTAGGTCGTAGCCGCCGACGGAGGCCGCGCCCGCGGTCGGGACGTCGAGTCCGGCGAGGATGTTGAGCAGGGTGGACTTGCCGCTGCCCGACGCGCCGACCAGGGCCATCAGCTCGCCTTGGGCGACCAGCAGGTCCAGGCCCTGCAGTGCCTGGACCTCGACGCCGTCGGCCGTGAAGATCCGTACCAGCCGGTCGCAGGTGATGAGCGCGTTCTGGCCATAGGCGGCCTGCTCCCGGCGGGCGGCCGCCCGTTGCTCCAGATCGGCCAGGGTGATCGTGGCGCCGCCCGCGGTGGTGTCGGTCATCAGCGGTCTCCTACTCTGAGGTGCGTACTCTCACGGCGCCGTCCCGTCACCCACACCTGGGCCAGCAGTACCACGTAGGCCAGGGCCAGCAGCCCGGCGGACGGCAGGGCCAGCGAGAGCGGGTCGACCCGCAGCCCGAGGCCGGCCGGAACGGTCGTGCCCGGGTCGCTGCCGAACGCGAGCGCGGTGATGTCCACGCCGGGTCCGAGCAGCGGTATCACGGCGAGGCCGACGAGCACGCCGCCGACCGCCGCCAGCAGCGCCTGCGGCAGCATCTCCAGGAACACCAGCCGTCGCCCGTCGCGCCGGCCCATCCCCATCATGCGCATCCGGGCGAGCAGCGCGGCACGCTGGGGGGCGGCCTGGAGCAGGGACAGCAGCAGCGCGAGCGCGCTGTAGCCGGCGCCGCCCGCGACCGCGGCGAGGTAGATGCCGCGCGCCCCGGACTGCAGCGCCGAGTCGGAGAGCGTGCCGCGCTCCTCACTCAGCAGGGACACGAACAGGTCGCCGCCGGTCGCGGCGGTGGCGGCGCGCAGCGCCTTGCCGTCGATCGGGCCGTCCGCCGTGACCATCAGCACCGTGGGCCCGGTGAACTGCCGGAGGTTCATGTCCGGGTGCCGCTTGACGAGTTGCGCGGACGAGACGATCACGAAGTCGGTGTTGGGCGCGGCCGCGGTGAGGTCCAGTACCGCCGCTGCCCTGATCTCGGTCGTTCCGATGGCGGGCTGCACCGAGGTGGTCCCGCCCGCGAGCTTCGCGGCGAGGTTCCGGGAGACGACGGCGGGCATCGGGCCGGTGCCGTCGTCGTGCAGGAGCGCGTCGGCGGGAAAGGCGGGGAGCCCGCTGGAACGGGTCAGCGCGGCGTACGCGACCGGGTCGACGCTGAGCAGGCTGTACGGCATCCCGAAGCCGGCGGTGGAAGCGGTGGGTTCGACCCGGACGCCGAGGGTCCCGGCGACGCCGGGCACCTTCCGGATGGTGGCCGCGAGCTTCTCCGGCAGCACGAAGTTGGCGTCGATCCTGGCGTCCGCGCCGATCGCCGCGCGGGCCGCCTCGTCACGGCCGTCCGCGACCCCGGCGAGTACCGCGCCGCCGAACGAGGCGACGGTGAGGGACATCAGCAGGGCGAGCAGCGGCAGTTGGGCACTGGCGGGGGAGCGGCCGGCGCGGGCGAGGCCGAGGTGGGTGACGGCGCCGGTGAGCCGGGCCGCGGGCCGGGCGAGCAGCCGCAGTGGCAGCGGGTACAGGCGCAGCAGGAGGATGGCGGCGGCGATGGCGACGAGGACGGGCGCGGCCGCCAGGAACGGGTCGGCGCCGCTGACGGTGCCCCGCCGCCGCAGGGCGGCCACCGCGCCGGCCACCAGCACGGTGATCGTGAGCTCGACCACCGTACGGCGCCGGGAGGGCCGGGCCGCGGCCATGTCCTCGCGTGCGGCCGGGCGCGGTCGGCGGTGGGCGGCGACGGCCCGCAGCGGCAGGGCGAGCGAGGCCGTCACGGCCACGGCGGAGCCGAGCAGTACGGACAGCAGGTAGCGGTCGGCCGGCAGCAGGACGAGCGCGAGCACGATGCCGGTGATCGAGGCCGGCACGGCGGCCGCCGTCGTCTCGCCGAGCAGGCGTCCGAACATGCCGCGCATCGAGCCGCCACGCGAACGCAGCAGGGCGAGTTCGTTCCGCCGCCGCTCGGCCGCGAGGCCGCCGGCCATGAGCAGGACGGCGAACGCGGTGGCGCCGACACCGATCGCGGCGACCAGGACCAGCGGCAGCGTCGCCGTTCGGTCGCGTTCGAAGGAGGTGAGCACCCGGCCGAGTCCGGTGGTGGCGCGGATGTAACTCCCGGTGCCCGTCTGCAGCGTGGTGGCGTCCGGACCGCTGTCGAGCGAGGCCAGCCGTGTCTGGAGCGGGGCGACGTCCTGGGGGGTGAGCCGGCCGGCGTCGACGGGGTGGTGCCAGTAGAAGGACGCGCCCTTGCCCAGACTGAGCAGGGTGGGTGCCGCCTCGGGCGCGATCAGCACGGTGAAGTGCCAGTAGAACGTGGGGAGGTCGCCGGGGCCGGCGGGGGCGACGTCAACTGGGGGGTGAGGACGTCCGGGTCCTCGTTCCAGTACGCGCCGCCCGGTTCGGTGGGCGAGACGACCCCGGTCACGTGGACTACGAACGTCGTGCGCAGGGTGCTGAGGTGGATCTCGGAGCCGGGGCGCAGGCCCATCACCTTGGCGGTCTGCTCCGTGACGGCCGCGTCGACACGGTTCGACCCGCCCGACGCGTCGGTGGGAGCGGGGCCGCGCGGCATGCTGCCGGCCACCAGCCGGGAGTGCTGCTCCAGACCCTGCTGGGCGACGAGGTCGGCCTTCGGGTGCAGCGCCTTGGTCGGCCGGGGCAGCGCGGGATCCAGCGCCGCGGAGTCGCTGCCGGTCCTGACGCCGAAGACGGACTGGCCAGGCAGCAGCCGCAGGGGCGGCCGTACGAGCTTCTGGAACTCCGCCTCGACGCCGGCGATCCACTCCGGTGCGAACCGCGAGGATCCGGCCGCGCCCTCGGTGTCGGGACCCGACGAGGATTCGCTGAGGGTGAGGCTGCGGTCGCGCAGCTTGGCGTCGGCGAGGGAACCGCGCAGCGCCTTGACCTCGTAGCGGTCGACCGCGCGCGGCAGTGCGGCCGCCAGGAAGGCGGTGACCAGGACAAGCAGCGCCATCGCGAGGGCGGCGGCCGGAGCGGCGCGCAGCCGGACCCGCACCCAAGGGAGGGCGGCGATCCGGTGAGCGCGCCCGGTTCCGTCGCCGTCCCGTTCCGTAGCGCCGGGCAGGCCTTCGGTCCCGTTCGTCATGTCAGTCCTCCCCTTGCCTGCGCAGCGCGGTCACCGGGTCGCCGCGCCGGACCGCCGTCAGGACGACCACCAGCAGCGGTACGACCAGCACGATGGCGATCAGCTGGGCCAGCGGCCCCACCGGCAGCGTGACCAGCAGGGTCGGGACCGGCTGGGACGCCTGCGCCGTCAGCACGATCAGCGGTACGACCAGCCGCGTCAGCAGCGCGCCCAGCGCCACCCCGACCACCAGGGCGAGCAGCACCAGCAGCCCCTGCTCCGCGGCCATCATCCGGGCCAGCTTGCGGCGAGGCGCTCCCAGCGCCCGCAGCACCGCGAACTCCCCGCTGCGTTCGCGGATCGCGCCGGCCGAACTGACCGCGAAGCCCACCGCCGCCAGCACGGCGGCGGCGATCACAGCGGCCGGCAGCACCGACTGCGGCCCGGCACCGAGCGGGTCGGCCCGCATCTCCGACGCGGTCTCGTCGCGCACCAGCAGCGAGTCGATGTCGGCCCGGTCGCGCAGCGCGGCGGCGACCCGCGCGGTGGCGCCCGGCTCGGCCGAAAGCCACCACTCGCCGGGTTCCATGCCACGGCCGCCCGTCGCGTTGAGCAGGAGGTTCACGGCGCGCAGGTCCAGCAGTAGCGCTCCGCCGTCCTTCGTGGAGGAGGCCGGCGCGGTGGTGCCGGGCAGGGCGCGGATCACGGAGGTGATGCGTACGGCCGTCTCGACGCCGTTCAGTTCGACGCGGACGTCGCCGCCCACCTTGCTCCCGGTGGTCCGCAGGAAGGCGTCGGTGGCGACCCCGGCGAGCGCCGGGGCGGCCGGTTCGGCGACGCGTACGGAGAGGTGGGCGCTCTGGGCGTCGCCCAGGGCCACGTCCAGGGCGCCGGTGGAGTACTCCACGGTCAGCGCGTCGCCCGCGGCGGCGCTGGTGACGGTCCCGGCGTTCGGCCGCAGGCCGGGGTCGCCGCCGAACGTGGCGTCGTCCCGCTGCATCTGGGCCTTCGCCGCCCAGGACGAGCCGGCTGCGGCCGTCAACGGGCGGACGGTGCCGTTCGTGGAGACGATCGCGGGTGCGAGGGTCAGCCGGTGCTTCTCGGTGGACTCGGGTGCCGCGTAGTCCACTTCGACGCGGGTGAGCCGCAGCGGGCCGGCGGGCGACCCGCCCGTACGGCCCGCCGCGTCGGTGAGGTCCAGGACGAGGAGGTGGGGTTTCCCGTCGGCCGGCACGTCGCCGAGCGGGAAGGGGTACGTGACGCCGTTGCCGTCCTTGAGGACGGCAGTGAGGGAGTCGACGACCCCGCCCTGCCCGTCCGAGTCGAGTCGCGCGGTGATGCGCAGCTGCCGGGCGGTCTCGTCGACCGGGAAACCGCCGGTGTCCTGCACCGCGCCGGTCTTCTTCGCCCCGCCGGACGGGCCGCTCCGCAGCGGCTGGAGCAGTTCGGTCAGCGGGCGGTCGGCGAGGTCGTCGCGGAACCGCATCACCTCGCCGGCCTTCGCCGTGTCGATCATGAGGACGGAGGCCACGCGCTGTTCGGGAAGTATCAGCTGGGCGCGTGCGGCCGGTGCGGCGGTGGCGATGCCGGGGGTGTGCTCGTACACCCCCGCCTGTCCGAACGGCGGGGTGGTGGAGCCGGTCACCCGCAGGTCCGCGCCCACCGTGAAGTCGGCCTGGTCGCGCTGGGACCGGTCCCAGCTGGCGCCCTGTCCGATCGCGAACATCCCCATGGCGACGGCCAGTACGAGCAGCAGGACGGCTCCGGCGCCGCGCCGCGGCCGCCGGGAGAGCTGCCAGCCCGCGAGGGCGAGCGCCAGCCCGCTGCCCCGCGCAGCCCTGCGCTCGCCGAGCCGGGCGGCCAGCGGCAGCAGCCGCAGGATCAGGACGGTGCCGGCCAGCAGGCACAGCGCGGGCGCGGCGACCAGCACCGGGTCCACGCCGAGGCTGCCGCCGGTGTCGGCGCTCAGCACCCCGCTGTCTTTGGCGCGGCGCGACAGCTGCCAGTAGGCGATCCCGGCGAGCAGCAGCAGCCCGAGGTCGGCCCCGGCCTGCACCGCCGCGGGCAGCGCCCCGCGCCTGGCGCGTGCCGAGCGCTCCGCGACGTAGCTCCCGGGGCTGCGCAGGGCGGGCACGATGACGGCGAAGGCGCAGGCGAGCGCGGTTCCGGCGGCCACCCACCAGGCGGTGGCGCCGATGGCGCCGCCCAGGTCGGTGCCGGACCTGGCCAGCGCGCCCTGCCCGGCCAGCAGCCGGATGACCGGCCCGGCGAGCAGCGGCGCCGCCAGGCCCGCGGGCACCGCGAGCAGCAGGGACTCCGTGGCGGCCAGCCGGGCGACGCGGCCGCGCGAGCCGCCGCGGGCCCGCAGCAGCGCGGTCTCGCCGGCCCGCTCCTCGGACAGCAGCTGGGCGACGAGCAGCAGTGCGAAGCCGGCCAGGATGAGTAGTTGCAGCGCGCCGATGAGCAGGGTGGAGCGGGTCACCAGCAGGGTCCGCTGCACGCCGGTGAGCAGGTCGGGCAGCTCGGAGGAGATCTGGATGCCGGCGTTCGCCGGGTTCCTGGAGAGGGTGTCGATGCTCCGCAGCACGTCGTCCCGCACCCCGGGTATCCCGGCGGTGTCCAGGTCCCGGAAGTCGGCGGTGCTCTGCCAGGACATCTCGGCGGGGGTGAGGCGGCCGGCGGTGAAGACGCTCGGATCGGCGAGCAGCGGCCCGTAGGTGGTGAACGAGCCGGTCCTGATGCCGTGGCCGCCCATCGGGTCGAGCTGCCAGTACGGGTCGGCGCGGTCGGTGGGGCGGTAGGTGCCGGTGACCCGGATGTGGAGCACCGGGGCGTCGAGCCGGCTGGTCAGATCGACCAGGGTGCCGGGCCGCACGCCCAGGGAGCGCGCCACGGGTTCGGGGACCGCCACCGGCACGACGCCGGTGCCGCGGTCGACGGCGGTCGGCCAGCCGCCCTGGACCAGCGTCACGCGCGCCCGGTCGAACGTGGCGAGCAGCGTCAGGTCCGGGTCGGCGCTCTTGCGGGTGCCGGACGTGCCGCCGCCCAGCGCGGCCGGCAGCGCGTACGGCCCGGAACGGGTGCTGGAGCGCACCCGCGCGGTCAGCCCGTCGTAGGCGGTTGCCAGGTTCGCGCGTATCGCGGAGTCGGTGGTCCGCCAGGTGTCGGCCGTGACGGTCAGCTGGGCGTTGACGGTGGTCCGCGCGGCCGACTGGTGTTCCAGCGTGCGGCGCAGTCCGGCATCGCCGATGGCACTGGTGAACGCGGCGAGGGTGGCCAGCACGCTGGTGGTGAGAACCACGGTGAGCAGGGCCGCTGTCAGCAGCAGTCGGTGCGCGCGGACGCGCAGAAACACAAACCCCGTCACGCCGATCCCCCGTTCGCCCGCTGTTCGGATGATCTCAAACAGGTAGGGCGTGAGGAAGTGCAGAAAATTGTCGCAATGCGATCGTGACCCGATGTCCGAGACCCGCTGTCCGGTCAGCGGACAGCCCGGACGTCATGGGCGCTCCACTCAGCCGGCGGTGTTCACCATCGACGCGGCGGCGTACACCAGGTAGTCCCACAACTGCCGTTCGTGGTCGGGCGCGAGCGCGAGGTCGTCGACCGCGTCGCGCATGTGGCGCAGCCACGCGTCGTGCGCGGCCTGGTCCACCTGGAAGGGCGCGTGCCGCATCCGCAGCCGCGGATGGCCGCGGTTGTCGCTGTACGTGCGCGGGCCGCCCCAGTACTGCATGAGAAAGAGCGTCAGCCGCTCCTCGGCCGGGCCGAGGTCCTCCTCCGGGTACATCGCCCGCAGGTCGGGATCGCCCGCGACACCCTCGTAGAAGCGGCGCACCAGACGCCGGAACGTCTGCTCGCCGCCGACGGCGTCGTAGAACGTCTGCTGCGGCGCCGTGTCCTGCGGGGTCTCGTTCACTCAGCTCCACCTCAAGATGTCGCACCGGCCCGGCGCCGGTCGACGGGGTGCGCGTACGCGGCGCCGGGGTCGCCCCCGGAAGCGTGCGGCACTCCTCCATGGTCTCAGACGGTCCGGCGGAGGACCTGGGACCTCCTACCCGCTGCCGGCCGGCACCCGGGGGCGTCGCGCATCGGGCCCCACCGCCGCACAGTGGAGGTATGGGTGACGCGGACCGGGAGGATCGCCACGCCGAGGCGGCGGACGCGGCGCGCCGGCTGCTGGTGCGGCGGATCGTCGCGGCGGGCGGGCTGGCCGACCCCGCGTGGCGGGCGGCGTTCGAGCAGGTGCCGCGCCACCTGTTCGTCCCCGAGTACTTCACTCCGCGGCCCGGTGGTTACGAGCGCCTCACCGGGGACGACCCCGACCCGCGGCGGCGTGCCCGTTGGCTGGCGGGCGCCTACGAGGACGTTCCGCTGGTCACCCACGTGCGCGACGGGCGGCTGATCTCGTCCAGCAGCCAGCCGTCCCTGATGGCCTCGATGGCCGAGGCGCTGCGGGTGGGCGACGGGCAGACGGTGCTGGAGATCGGCGCCGGCACCGGCTACAACGCGGCGCTGCTCGCCCACCGCCTCGGTGACGACGCCGTCACCACCGTCGACCTGGACCCGGTGATCACCGACGCGGCCCGCGCGCACCTCGCGACGGTGGGCGCCGCGCCGGCCGTCGTCACCGGCGACGGAGCCCTGGGCCACCCCGACCGGGCGCCCTACGACCGGATCGTCGCGACCTGCGAGCTGCCCTCCGTGCCGCCCGCCTGGCTGCGCCAGTGCCGCCCCGGCGGCCGGATCCTCGCGCCGTTCGCGGGCGGGCTGATCCTGCTGACCGTCACCGGCCCCGACCGCGCGGAGGGGCGTTTCCTGCGCACCTCGGCCTACTTCGTCCCGCTGCGCGGCCCGGCCGCGGCCCGCCGGCCGGATCCGGGACCGGAGGAAAGGGCGGCCGGCGCCCCCGTTCGGAGGTCGGGCACGCCGCCGGAGGTGTTGGAGGACAGCCTCTTCCGCTTCCTGCTGACCCTCCGGGCGGGCCCGCTGGAGGTCGGCTGGGACTCCGGCGACCGCGGCGTCGCCGTCGCGGCCCCGGACGGCTCCAGCGCCCGGGCCGACGGGAACGGCACGGTCCTGCCGGCCGGCCCCCGCGATCTGTGGGCGATCGTGGAGAGCGCCCACGACCTGTGGCAGGAGGCGTCCCGGCCGACGCGCGACCGCTACGGCCTGTCCGTCAGGGACGGCCGCCAGTGGACCTGGCTCGACGACCCGGACGGCCCCCACACCTGGGCGGTCCCGGCCGCGTGACGGGCGGAGGTCAGCCGCGGCCGACGGTGATCGTCGTCCAGGCGCCCACGTGGACGCGGTCGCCCTCCTTGAGCGGTACCGGGAGGTAGGGCTGGATCGGGTCCGCCGCGCCGTTCACCGTGGTGCCGTTCGTCGAGTCCTGGTCGACGACGGACCAGCCGCCGTCGGGCTGCTGCACCAGGACGGCGTGCTGGTGCGAGACACCCGGATCCTCGGGGGCGCGGGACAGATCGATGTCGGGAGCCTCGCCCGTGCTGTGCCGGCGGCGGCCGATGGTGATCTGGTTGCCGATCAGCGGCAGCCGCAGTTCGGGGGAGTACGACGGGAAGTACAGGCCGGTGGCGTCCGGGCCGCTGCGGGCCATCATCGCGGTGAAGTAGTCGCGGTCGGCGGCGACGGTGGCGACCCACGTCGTCACCTCGGGCGCGAGCGGCTCCGGCGCGGCGGCGGCCTCGGGCCGGGACGGCGCCGCCGGGGTGGAGGGCGCGCTCGGCGGGGTGAGCAGGAAGTCACCCGAGTCGCCCTCCTCGCCCGGAGTGACCGCCTCGGGAGCCAGCGGCTCGGCCGGGCGGTTCATCTGGGACGGGCGCGAGCGCTGCGACTCGTACCGCTGGTAGGGCGGAAACCCTGGTGAGGGCGGCGAGGGAGGGGCGGGCGCCGGGACGAAGGTGGTGGCGGTGTGCGTCTGGAAGTTGTAGCGGCACTCCTCGCAGAACAGCGCCCGCCCCTCCCGGGGGGTACCGCAGGTCGGGCACGGCTCCGCCGCCGCCGTCGCGTCCGGATCGTAGCCGGAGGCCACCGGGCGGGCCGCCCCGGAGTTGACGGAGGCGGACGGCACGGCGGATGCGGACATGCGGTGGCCGCACACCTCGCACCAGTCGTCGGTTCCCGACTGGTGACCGTTCGGACAAGTCGACATCTGGCTGGCTCCCCCTCCGCCCGCGAGCGCGGTTACTTCCGAGTGCGGTTACTTCTTGACGCGGACGGTTTTCGTCGAGCGCGTCTCCAAGGTCATCTCGTCGGCGTCCGCGACCCTCGCCTTCAGCCGTACGGTACCGCTCGGCGCGTCGACCACGTCGACCACCTTGGCCAGCAGCTTCGCGGTGTCGTCGTTGCCCGAGGCGCTCGCGAGCTGCACCGCGCGGCCCAGCTTCGCGGTCGCCCCGTCGAGGTCGCCCGACTTGCGTGCTTCCAGCCCCTCCTGGATGACGGACGCCAGCTCCGCCTGGCCGGTGTAGTGCGCGACCTGCGGGTTGATCCGGGTGGAGGCGGCCATGTCGTCGGTCCACACCGCCCGCACCAGGCCCTGCGAGAGCACCTGGGAGGTGCCGTCCGGCTGTGGCAGGACCAGCGAGAGACGGGCGGCCAGCATCTCCTGGCCGACACCGGCGTTCGGGACCTGGACGCACACGTGGTAGTCGCGGGACTCGTCGCCCCAGGAGCCGGTGGGGTAGTCGCCGGCCCGCGGACCGGCCTCCGTGCGGCGCGCGGTCAGGTCCTCGACCGTCGGCGCGACCTGCTTCACGAACCGGATCTCGGAACCCTGCGGGGTCCACAGCCGCAGTCCCACGTCCGCGACCTCCTTGCCCATCGCGGTCTCCATCATCGCCTGGAAGTCCGCCTTCAGCCCGGCCGGATCGGCGACGATGTCGACGGAGCCGAGCATCGCGGAGGCGATCCCGGTCAGCTCCTTGACCTCCCAGTCCGTCCCCACCCCCCGCGCGTCACACGTGAAGCGCCCGGCGCAGGCCTCCAGGGTGGCCCGCAGGTCCTCCGGCTTCTCGTGCTCGTTGCGGCCGTCGGTCAGCAGGATGCCGTGCCGGATCGGCACGTCCGCGGTGGCCAGCAGCCGGTCCGCGAGCCGCAGCCAGGTGCCGATCGCGGTGCCGCCGCCCGAGGTGAGCTTGCGCAGCGCCTGCTTGGCCTGGCCGCGGGTCTGCGCGTCGGCGATGGCGAGGCCGCCGTTGGCGGGGTAGACCTCGCGGGCCTGGTGGGTGCCGCCGACCACGGCGAAGGCCACCCCGTCGCGGATCGTGTCGATCGCGGCGGCGGTCGCGTCACGGGCGTTGCGCATCTTCGTGGGCGGGTAGTCCATCGAACCGGAGCAGTCCACCATGATCACCACCGCTCCGCCCGGAGCGCCGTCGACGGCGTACCCGGGAGCCGCCAGCGGGTGACCGCCGGAGGTGCCGCCGCCGGTCGACGTCACCGTGACGATGGCGTTGACCTCGCGGCCGCCCTCGGGCAGGTACTCGTTCTGATAGATGTCGACCGAAAACTGCGGCACGTTCGACTTGGAGAAATTGGCCATCGCGTGAGCTCCTCGCGCTCCTCAGTCCACAACAACATCCCCCGACGAGGGACCGGTTCTACGCAGGTTCGGATCCTGCCCGCCCCACCGTGGCCGGGAACGGAAGTACGGCGACTGTTACGTTGTCGTGGCCCCCGCCGTCGAGCGCCACGCCCACCAGCGTCTGCGCGCAGTGCAGCGGCCGGGCGCGGGCGTCGGCCGGTACCACCGCCGCCAGTTCGGCCGCGGACTCGGCGTAGTTCCACAGCCCGTCGGTGCACACGACCACTACACCCGTTCCCTCCGGCTGGAAGGAAGCGGTGTGCGGATCGATTTCGACGGCGTCGGCGCCGAGCCAGCCGGTGATCGCGTGGGCGCGCTCGTCCGCGTACGCCTCGGCCTCCGACATCAGCCCCGCCGACACCATCCGGGCCGCCCACGAGTCGTCCTCGGTGAGGCGGGCGGACGGGGTGTCGCGGTCGTCCGGGATCCAGTACGCCCGGCTGTCGCCGATCCAGCCGACGGTGAAGACCGGGCCCGCCGCGACCGCGCTGACGCAGGTGCACGCCGGGGCGTTGTGGTGCGGGCCCTGCCGGTCGTCGTCCTCCTCGGCCAGCACCGCCACCGCGTGGGCCGCCGCCAGCAGGGCGTCGTGCATGGCCTGTTCGGGCGGACTGCCGTGCTCCAGCGCGTCGAGCAGTTTCTCGCTGCCCACCGCGGCGGCCGCCGCCGAGGCGTCGTCGGGCCGGTAGGCGGACGAGACGCCGTCGCAGACCACGGCGATGATCGCCGGCGTCCCGTCCGGCAGCGACGTCGCCGCCACCGCGAACGCGTCCTCGTTGCGGTGGTGCCGCAGACCGCGGTCGCTGACCGCGGCCACGCCCTCCAGTTCACGCTCCTGGTGGTCGCGCACCCGCGGCTGCGCGTGCCCGCAGTGTTCGCAGTACCCGTCGGCGTCGACCCCGCCGACCCCGCACGCCACGCAGGTCGGCCCCTGCGGCGCCGGCACCGCGAGCAACTCCTCGCGGGGATCGGCGACCTCCGCCGCGGGCTGCGGGGCGGGAGGCGCGGGCGGGGCGGGCGGCGCGGCAGGGCTCCGCGGTGGCGCGAGCGCGAAGGGATCGGTGTACTCGCCGTTGCGCGGCACCGCGCCCGACGCCGCGGAGCCGTTGCCGGAAGGCCCGGTTCCGGGCAGGTCGGAGCCCGCGGCGGAGAACGGCACGGTCACGTCCGTGCCGCACACGCCGCAGAACTTGTCGCCCTCCTCCAGCGGTTCCGCACAGCTGGGGCAGCTGATCGACTGAGCTGACTGGGCCGACTCCGGCAGTCCTGGCATTCGGTTACACCCACGTCCGGGGGCGGAAGCGGTTGGCCCGCTCCACCAGTTCGATCCTTGTGCGGTCTTTCTGGGCCAGCCGGGCCAGCACCCGGTAGGAGCGCTCAAGACCGAAGCGCAGCCCACGTTCGTCCAGCGCGCTGCCCAGCAGCGCCGGGCGGGCGCCGACGGCGGACGGCGTGCCCTGCCCGCCGGCCAGCACCCAGTCGAGCGCGCTGCCGAGCACCTCGGTGGACAACTGCTCGCGCCGGTCGGCGTCGAGGCCCTGCTGCTGCAACTGCTCGACCTGCAGGCCGGCGGCCATCAGGTCGTCCAGCAGCGGTTCGTGCGGGGAGCGGTCGCGCAGCCGGGCCTTGATCGCCGCGACCCGGGCCGCCGTGAAGTGGATGGACGCCTCGGGCACCGACTCCAGGACCCGCACGGCGCCGGGACGGTCGCCCGCCGCCAGCCGCACCCGGGCGAGGCCGAAGGCGGCGCTGACGTAGCTCTGGTCGGTGCTCCACACCAGGCGGTAGTACTCGGTCGCGTTGTCCAACTGGCCCAGCACCTCGGCGCAGATGCCCAGCGCGAGCTTGGGCGCGGACTCGCCCGGGAACGCGTCGTAGACCGCGTCGAAGGAGAGTGCGGCCGTCTCGTGGTCGCCGGTGCTCAGCGCGGTGAGGCCGCGGTGCCAGACGACGCGCCAGTCCTCCAGGTCGTCGTCGGCCAGACCCTGCAGGACGGACAGCGCGGCGGCGCCGTCGCCCAGTTCGAGCCGGGCCCGCAGATCGCGCAGCCGCCGCTCGACCGACTCGACGGGCGAGGACTGCAGCGCGGCGATCAGCTCGGTGGGCGCCGCGGACGACAGGCCGGCCAGGAAGCCGGCGTTGGGATCGGACGGATCCACATGCGGCACGGGCAGCGCCAGGACGGCCGCGGGCGCGTCCAGCCGGGTGACCGACGGGAAGCCGGCCGCGGGGGTCCCACCCGCCTGCCCCGCCGCACCAGGACCGGCGGCGGGGGTCACCGGCACCCCGATGACGGTCGCGCTGTACGGGACGGGGGCGCCGGAGGGCAGGGCGGCCGTGCCCGGCCCGCCCGCGAGGACCGGCTGCTGGACACCGGCCTGCGGGATGCCGGCCTGGACGCCCGCCTGCGGCGGGATGAACACGGGCGGCGCCCCGTTGCCGGCGGCCGCCTTGCGGCGGCGGTCGGCGCCGAGCCGGGACGCGTCGCCCGGCAGTGGGTGCACCAACTCCGTGTCCACCACCCGGATCTCCGGCCCGAACAGCGTGGACAGCGCGGGCCGCGGCTTGCCGGTCTCCAGCGCGACGACCTCGCGCAGCACCCCCAGCAGCTGATCCGACATCTCCTCCGCGGACGCGAAGCGCTTGTCCGGGTCCGGGTCGGTGGCGCGCACCAGCAGCCGGTAGAAGGACTCGTAGCGGGAGAAGACGTCGATGTTGTCCGGGTCGGGCAGGCTGTCGGCGAAGACGTTGGTGTAGCCCTGGAAGTCGAAGGTCAGCACGGCCAGCGTGCGCGCGACGGTGTACAGGTCGGAGGCGACGGACGGGCCCAGCTCGGCGACCTCGGGGGCCTGGTAGCCGACCGTGCCGTAGATCGCGCTGTCGTTGTCGTCCATCCGGCGGACCGCGCCCATGTCGATCAGTTCGAGGCGGTCCTCCTGCTGGATGGCGTTGTCGACCTTGAAGTCGCAGTACAGCAGGTTGCGGCTGTGCAGGTAGCCGAGCGCGTCCAGTGCCTCGATGGCGTACGCGATGGCGGTCGCCACCGGCAGCGGCGCCCGCTTGCCGTCGGGACCGCGCCGGTCGTTGGCGATCTCCTTGAGCGACTTGCCGCCCACGTAGGCCATCACGATGTAGCCGTCGAGGGTGCCGGAGCGCTGGTCCAGGTGCTCGACGAAGTTGTAGATGCGGACGATGTTCGGGTGCTCGATCTCGGCGAGGAACCGCCGCTCCGAGACGGCCGCGGCCAGCGCGTCCTCGTCCCCGGTGTCCAGCAGGCCTTTGAGCACCACCCAGCGGTCGGAGACCGCGCGGTCCACCGCCAGGTAGATCCAGCCGAGCCCGCCGTGCGCCAGGCAGCCCACGACCTCGTACTGCCCGCGCACCACGTCGCCCGCCCGCAGCTTCGGCGAGAAGGAGTACGGGTGCCCGCACTTGGTGCAGAAACCCTCCGTGCGACCGGGCTTGTCACCGCGGCTGCGGCCCACCGGCGCCCCGCAGTCACCCTTGCTGCAGTACCGCTTGCGCTCGGGGACCTGCGGGTTCTCCAGGACGGCCGCGGCCGGATCCGGCCGCGGGATGGGCGGCACGGAGACCAGCCCGGCGCCGAGCTTGCCGCGGCTCGAACCGCTGCCGGTACTGCGCGAGCTGCGCACCGACACCGAACGGCCGCTGGTCGCGCCGCTCAGCGCGCGCGACAGCCGCCCCGACACCGAGCGGCGCGAGGAGCGCGAGGAGGCCCTGGACGAACGCGCCGACCGCGAGGAGGGCGCCGACGCGCGTCCCGAGTCGGCGCCGCCCCCGGCGGCCGACCGCGCCGAGCCGCTCGCCGGCGCGACGGCCACCGGAGCCAGCCCGCAGGTGTCGCAGTACAGCTCGCCGCCACCCATGTCCTCCAGAGCCCCGCCGCAGCCGGGCCGTTGGCATGTGCTCACGGTGTCCCCCCTCGTTCACTCGTGCGGCCGTCCGACGGCCTTCCAGCCCTCTTTGGTGATCCCGTGGTCCGATGGTCCCGCATCAGTGGTCCCGCCTGTCCGCGGGTTGGGACTGGCGCGGACCCAAGGTCTCCGCCACCGCCTGCTGGTAGCGCAGCACCGTCGACTCCGCGGCCCGCAGATCGCACGGCGCGCTCCACAACATGCGGCGCGCCTGGTCGTACCGCTCGATCAGCAGCGGGTCCTCCGCCATACCGTGCCGCGCCACCTTCGCCCGGTACGCGTCCAGCCGCCCGCGCAGCTCGGCGCGGACCGCGAGTGGCGCCGTCACCGCCGTCAGGGACTCCCGCGCCCGCAGCAACTCGTCCTCCGCGTGCTGCTCCAGACCGTCCAGCAGCGGCGACAACCGGTGCCACTGGCCGGTCCTGTGGTACTCGTCGGCCGCCGCGAGGCGCTCGTGCAGCGCCGACGCGGGGCCGCTGACCGCCGGCACCTCCGACGCCGCGATCTTCGCCAGCACCTCGACGCGCGCGCTGCGCGCCTCGGTGAGCGTCCGGTCCGCCCGGGAGAGCACGTCCCGCAGGTGCAGCAGCCGCTGGTCGGCGTCGTCGCGCACGTGCAGCACGGCGTCGACCTCGCGGCGCAGCTCCTCCAGCCGGCGCCCGGCCTGCTCGTAGCGGGTGGTGTCCGCCCGCCCCGGCTTCGGCTCCGGCAGCCAGAACGCCAGCGGGTCGGAGACCACCTGCGCGCGCAGCACCGTCAGGTCCTCGATGAGCCGCTCCAGCTCGTCCCCCGAAGGGTGGGTGCCGGGGCGCACCCCCACCGAGTGCGCCAGCGACCGGACGCGCTGGACGTCCGCCGCGAGCAGGTCGATGCGGGCGGGCAGCGCGGACCAGACGGAGTCGGCGGCGGCGACCATCGCCATGGCCTGCTCGTACCAGCCGTTCATCCGGTCCAGCAGCTGCTCCAGGCTGAACCGCTCGGTGAGCACGGCGGGGCCCGTCAGGCTGCGCGCCGCGTCCGGGACCGCGGCGCCCGACACCGAGACGCCGTTGCCGCGCAGCAGTTCGGTGAGCGCGTTCAGATCCGTCTGGGTGGGCCAGCGGCGGCGGCCCCGCAGCTCGCGCGCGGTGTTCAGAGCCGCGGTGTACGCCTCGAAGTGCGACCACAGCAGCGTGATCGCCGAATCCGTCCGCGCCCAGCGCTCCTTCGTGACGCCGGTCAGTTCGGCACCCTCGAGCAGCCGGCGGCCGGAGTGGTCCTGCAAGGCGAGCAGCGAGGACTCGATCGCCTCGTGGTCCGCGCCGAGCCGCGCCAGAGCACGGTCCACCTCCTCCCGGCCCATCACCGGCCCGGATGGTGCCCCCTCCGCCATCGAACCTTCTCTCCCGTAGCCGGCACGTCGTGCGCGGAGCTCATTCTGGCGGTGCCGGTCCCCGCGGACCGACCCCGGTGGCTCAGTCCTTGTAGAGCGGCGCGGGCGGGCCCGTCACGTCCGGCAGCTTGGCGGCCAGCCAGTGACGGTACGCCTGCATCCACGGGCTGTTGACGCCGCCGCTGCGGTAATCCTCCAGCACCTTGTTGACGCGGGCCACCAGATCGGTGTCCTCGAGGTTCATCGCCACGCCGTACGGCTCCGAGGTGACCTTCTGGCCGATGAGGTGGACCGACGGGTCCTGCGCGGCCTGCCCGGCCGCCAGGGCGTTGTCGGTGAACACCGCGTCCACCAGGTTCAGCTGCAGCCGCACCAGGCAGTCCAGCTGGTTCGGTACGAGGACGACCTTCGCGCCGTGCGACTCCTCCTTCAGCTTGGCCTCACCCGTGGAGCCCTTCGCCGTGCAGACCGTCCGGCCGTTCAGCGAGCTGTCGAACCCGGTGACCGAGGTGCCCGCCAGCGGGACGAGGAGCTGCTGCCCGGCCTCGAAGTACGCGGTGGAGAACGCCACGTCCTTCAGCCGCGAGCAGTTGATGGTCATGGTGCGCACCACCATGTCCACCTTCCCCGCCTTGATCATCGGGATGCGCTGGTCGGTCGGCACCGTCAGGTACTGGACCTTCTCCGGGTCGCCGAGGATGTCCTTCGCTATGGCACGCACCAGGTCGATGTCGAAACCGGTGATCTGCCCGGTGGCCGGATCGCGGAAGCCCCACAGGTAGCTGTTCTGGTCCACGCCGACGACGAGCTTGCCGTGCTCCTTGATCCGCCGGACCGCGGCACCGTCCACCGTCGACGGCCGCTGACCGCTGGCCTCCGGGTGCTCGCAGGTGTCCTCGGTGGAGGCGTACTGGGCGCTCAGGACGCCCCCGGGGACCGACGGTCGCCCCTCGTCCGCCGCGCCGGTACCACGCAGCGGGACCGCCACCGCGGTGACGACCAGCGCGCAGGCCGCCGCCATCCCCGCGACCCCGCCCCACCCGCGCCAGCTGCGGCGCGTCCGCCGCGTCCGCGGCATGTCCTCGCCCATGGTCCGCTTCCCTCCACCGGCCTGGCCGGTCACGCCGGTCACCGGTACTCCGACAGCCGGCGCCCGATGCCGAGTGCGGCGCCGACCGCCGCCAGCACGGCCAGCAGAGCGGCGCCCGCCGGGAGCCCGGTCAGCGCCCCACGGCCGTCGTTCGCGGCCTGTACGAATTCCTGCTGCTCGTGGTCGACGGCCTTGCGCAGGCTGGCGTCCACCACGTCGAAGCACTGGCCGGTGGTCGCGGTGACCACCTCGCCCCGCTGGTTCTTGCCGCCGATCACCTGGGCGACGGCGTCCGCGTAGTTGCCCCCGTTGTCGCTGGCGCGCGCCGCCGTGTGCCGGCCCCGCCAGGCCTGCACGCCCTTGATCGCGTCATTGACCGGGCCGCGGCCCGCCTCGTCGTCCGCGAGGGCCAGGGCCTGCGCCATCTCGCCGCCGACCCCTTGGGGGTCCTGGCCCGCCAGGGTCGACATGCCGCCCTGGAAGTTGGTCTCGTACGACGCGCCCGAACCGCGGGCCACCAGCGTCAGGTTCTCGTCCCCGCGCGCCTGCAGGACGCCGATCCGGGCGGGTGTTGAGCACCTGCAGGGACTTCGCCCCGTGATCGTACGAGGCGTCGAGCTGCGAGGCCGCGACCGTGTGGCCCACCACCGACCACAGCAGGACCACCACGGAAGCGGCGCTCGCCGCCAGCATCCCCTGGTTGAAGACCCGGTTGGTACGGCGGTACGAGCGGCGCTGCGCCCACAGCAGCGCGCCGAGCGCGACCACCCCCAGCGCCCAGGCCCCCCAGGGCAGTTGCTTCGCGGCGGCGTAGTCCTCACCCAGGCGCGCCGTCTCCGCCTTGTACAGCTTGTCGGCGGTGTCCAGCAGGCCGCCGTCCTGCCGCATCAGCTCGTTGGCGTACCGCAGATGGGCGCCGCCCACCGGGAACCCCTGCCGGTTGTTGACGCCGGCCCGCGCCACTTCCTCCGTGTACCCCTTGAGCTGCTGGTTGAGCAGCGAGATCTGCTCCAGGGTCTTCGCGGACCCCTGCGCGTTGCCCGCCGCTTCCGCGATCAGCCGGGACGCCGTCCGCAGATCCGTGTCGTACCGGTCCGTGACGGACTTCGGCTGCTGCCCGCCGATGAGGAAGCCGCCCGACGCCGTGGTGTCCGCGTCCGCCAGCGACCGGTAGATCTCCGCGGCCTTGGCACTCAGCGGTGCGCTGTGGTTGACCACGTCGCTCGCCGCCGACGCGCGGTCGGTGATCTGCCACGCCGTCACCGCGCCGAACGCCACCACCAGCAGGGCCAGCGCCGCGCCGATGATCCGCAGCCGGCCGGGCTCCGTCGTCGCGGCCGCGCGCAGCCGGTCCACGCCTTCGCTCCAGGCCCGCCGCCGCGGCGGCGGCGGGAGCGGGGGAGGCGGTACGGCCGGCAGCCTCACGGGCGGTGCGGGAACGTGCGGCGCGGGCGGGGCGCCGTAGCCCAGCGCGGCCGGGGTTCCGCTCCCCGTCGGCGTGTGTGTCACTGATCCTCCCCCGGAACAACTCCCCTGCGCACGGCAGTCGAGCTCATGGCCAGCAGTATGGCCGTAGGCGGTGTCATCCACCTAGGGATTGCGTGGATCTTGCGCGAACTGCCCGCTATGCGGCCCTGCCGTACGAACGTCACCCGTATCCCATCACGCCGCGGACCCCTGTTCGGTTCCGGGGCGCCCGCCGAAACGCCGGACGGGCCCGCTCAACGGGCCCGTCCGGCGTCTCGGGACGGCGCTACGCGTAGTGCGCGCGCACCTTGGCGTGCATCTCGGACTCCGCGCCGACGTGGTCCAGGCCCAGGAGCGCCGCGCCCAGCACCGGGGCCGCGCTCACCACACGCGTCACCGCCTTCGGCGCGCGGCCGGCGAGACGGGCGGCGATGGCGTCCATCAGCGTCGGATTCCCCGCCGCCATGACACCCCCGCCGAGCACCACGTCGACCTCCTCGTCCAGTAGCCCCAGCCGCCCCAACGCCACGCTCGCCAGCGCGACGATCTCGTCGGCCTGCCGGCTGACGATCTCCCGCGCCACCGCGTCCCCCGCGTCCGCGGTGCGGAACAGCACCGGCGTCAGCTCGTACTTGCGCGCCGGAGCGATGTGCTCCAGGTGCAGCGCCTCGATCAGCGCGTACATCGAGGTGAGACCGAAGTGCGCGGGCAGCGCGGCGGCCAGCTCGGTGGGGCCGCCCCGGCCGTCCTCGGCTCTGGCGGCGTGGAACAGGGCCTCCTCCGCAAGACCCGATCCGCCTCCCCAGTCGCCGGAGATCTTGCCGATCGCCGGGAAGCGGGCGGTCCTGCCGTCCGGCAGCATGCCGACGCAGTTGATCCCCGCGCCGCACACCACCGCCACCCCCCGCGGCTCGTCGACCCCGGCCCGCAGTATCGCGAACGTGTCGTTGGCGACCCGGGTGCTCAGGCTCCAGCCCCGGGCGTGCACCGCCAGCTCCAGTTGCTGCTCCTCCACCGGCAGATCGGCGTTGGCCAGACAGGCCGAGGTGTGCTCGGTCAGCGGGCGGTCGCCGAAGGCCAGGCCGGCGGCGGCCGCGGCACTGGCGACGATCGCCGCCAGCGACGCGACCGCGGAGTCGATACCGACGACCGGCGGCTGGAAGCCGCCGCCGCGGGCGGTGCCGAGCACCGTCCCGTCGGCGGCCACGATCGCCACGTCGGTCTTGCTGTTGCCCGCGTCGATGGCGAGGACGCCACCCGGCACGAGCGGTTCGTTCAGGCCCACGCCAGGTGCTCCCGGTTGTGCGCGACGAGACGGTCGGTGAGCGCCTCGGCGTACTCGTACTGGCCGATGAGCGGGTGCGACAGGAGCGCCTTGAACACCCGGTCCCGGCCGCCGTGGACGGCGGCCTGGAGCGCCAGGTCCTCGTAGGCGGTGACGTTGGCGATCAGGCCCGCGTACAGCGGGTCCAACGGGGCGACGGGCAGCGGCGTGGTGCCGGTTCCGTCCACCGTCGCCGGGACCTCGATCACCGCGTCGTCCGGGAGGAACGGCAGGGTCCCGTTGTTGTACGTGTTGACGACCTGGATGTCGCCGGTGTTCCGCAGCAGGGACGAGGCCAGGGCCACCGCCGCCTCGGAGTAGAAGGCGCCGCCGCGCTTCGAGAGCAGCTCGGGCTTCTCGTCCAGCGTCGGGTCGCCGTACATCGCCAGCAACTGCTTCTCCATCGCCGCGACCTCGGAGGCCCGCGACGGCTTGATCTTCTGCTCGCGCACCACCTCGTCGTGCGCGTAGAAGTAGCGCAGGTAGTACGAGGGGACGACGCCGAGCCGGTCCAGAATCACCCGGGGCAGGCGGATGTCCTCGGCGATGGCGTCGCCGTGCTCGGCGAGCAGCTTGGGCAGCAGGTCCTCGCCGCCCGGCCCGCCGAGGCGCACCCCGCGCTCCCAGGTGAGGTGGTTCAGGCCGACGTGGTCCAGGTGGACCTGGTCGGGGGCCACGTCGAGGAACGCGGCGAACTTCCGCTGGAAACCGATCGCGACGTTGCACAGGCCGACGGCCTTGTGGCCGGCCTGCAGCAGGGCGCGGGTCACGATGCCGACGGGGTTGGTGAAGTCGATGATCCAGGCGTCGGGTGCCGCCCTGCGCACCCGCTCGGCGATGTCGAGCACGACCGGGACGGTGCGCAGCGCCTTCGCGAGGCCGCCGGCCCCGGTGGTCTCCTGGCCGACGCAGCCGCACTCCAGGGGCCACGTCTCGTCCTGGTTGCGCGCTGCCTGTCCGCCGATGCGCAGCTGGAGCAGTACCGCGTCGGCGCCGGCGACGCCGGCCTCCAGGTTCGCGGTGGTGGTGATCTTTCCGGGATGTCCCTGCTTGGCGAAGATCCGCCGGGCGAGTCCGCCGACGAGCTCGAGGCGCTCGGCGGCCGGATCGACCAGCACCAGCTCCTCGATCGGCAGCGTGTCGCGCAACCGCGCGAACCCGTCGATCAGTTCGGGGGTGTAGGTCGACCCACCGCCGACAACTGCCAGTTTCATCCCTTGACTCCAGTCAGGGTCACGCCTTCGATGAAGGCCTTTTGGGCGAAGAAGAAGACCACGATCACGGGCGCCATCACCAGAACGGTGGCTGCCATCGTGAGATTCCAGTTGGTGTGGTGTGCGCCCTTGAACGATTCCAGGCCGTAGCTGAGGGTCCAGGCGGCCGAGTTGGAGCTGGCGTAGATCTGCGGGCCGAAGTAGTCGTTCCAGCAGTAGAAGAACTGGAACAGCGCCACGGCGGCGATGGCCGGCTTGATCATCGGCACGATCACCGTGAGGAGCGTGCGCAGTTCGCCGCAACCGTCGACCTTGGCGGCCTCCGTGTACTCCTTCGGGATCGTCAGCAGGAACTGGCGCAGCAGGAAGATGGTGAACGCGTCACCGAACGCCATCGGGATGATGAGCGGGTACAGGGTCCCGTCCATGCCCATCTGCCGGGTCCAGAACAGGTACATCGGAATGATGACGACCTGCGGCGGCAGCATCATCGTCGAGATGACCAGCACCATCATCAGGTTGCGGCCGCGGAAGCGGAACTTCGCGAGCGCGTAGGCGACGGGCAGGCTGGAGACGATGGTCAGCACCGTGCCGGAGACCGCGTACACCAGGGTGTTGCGCCACCAGGTCAGGAAGCCCGGGGTGTCCCAGACCTGTCGGAAGTTGCTCCACTGCCAGTCGCGCGGCCACAGGTCGCGGCTGAGCGCCTGGTTGTCGCTCATCACGGCCGTCAGGAAGACGAAGACGAACGGCAGGACGAAGAACAGCGCCGCGGCGATGCCGAGCGAGTGCACGGCGATCCAGTGCAGTGCGTCCTTGCGCTTGGCGGTCTTTCTGGCCGCGGCCGCCGAGTGGTGCGGGGCCGGCGCCTGGGCCGGCGGGGCGAGAGTCGCTTGGGTCATGGTGGATCAGTCCTCCGCCGACAGGAAGCCGTTGCGGCGTCGCATGAGCAGCGCCGTGAACGCCATCGCCAGGACGAAGAGCACCAGTGCGATCACGCAGGCGGAGCCGTAGTCGAAGCGCTGGAAGCCCAGGTTGTAGACGAGCTGGGGCAGGGTCAGGGTCGACTTGTCCGGGTAGCCGGGCTCGAACTGCTGTCCCGAGTTGCCGATGATGCCGGAGGCGACCTTCCCCGCGACCAGCGGCTGTGTGTAGTACTGCATGGTCTGGATGACGCCGGTGACCACCGCGAACGTGATGATCGGCGAGATGTTGGGCAGCGTCACGAAGCGGAACCGCGCCCATGGGCCGGCGCCGTCCAGCTCGGCCGCCTCGTACTGGTCCCTGGGGACGTCGAGCAGCGCCGCCATGAAGATGACCATGAGGTCGCCGATGCCCCACACGGCCAGGACGGTCAGCGCCGGCTTGGACCACGTCGGGTCGGTGAACCAGCCGGGTGTCGGGATGCCCACCGACTCCAGGATGTGGTTGACCGGGCCGGTGCCGGGGTTGAGCAGGAAGACGAACGCCATGGTCGCGGCGACCGGCGGGGCCAGGTACGGCAGGTAGAACGCCGTACGGAAGAAGCCCGCACCCGTCTTGATCTTGGTGATCAGCAGGCCGATGCCGAGTCCGAAGACCACCCGCAGCGTCACCATGACGATGACCAGCCACAGGGTGTTGCGCAGCGCCGGCCAGAACAGCGGGTAGTCGTTGAAGACGTACGACCAGTTCTTGGCGCCGGCGAACGTCGGCGCGTTGAACCCGTCGTAGTTCATGAAGGAGAAGTAGAGGGTCGACAGCAGCGGGTAGACGAAGAAGACGCTGAAGCCGATGAGCCACGGCGAGATGAAGCCGAGGGTCCTGAGCGTTGATTTCCTGCGCTTCGCCTTGAGCAGGGGGTGGATGGCGGTCATCACTTGGCCTGCGCGATGTCCTTGTCGACCTGAGCGTCGACACCCTGCAGACCGGCCTGGACATCCGTCTTCTTGCCGGACTCGAAGGCGTAGCCGAAGTCCTGCAGCGTCACCTGGTATGCGCCGCCGTTGACGCTGGCCGGGGTGGTGTTGCTGTACTGGTTCTGGGCGATGTCGAGGAAGACCTTCGGCACGCCGGTCAGTTCGGGCGACTTCTGCGCCTCGAACGTGGACGGCACGTTGTGGATCGCGTTGGCGAAGGAGACGACGGCCTGGGTGTCGGTGGTCATGAACTTGACCAGCTCCCACGAGGCGTTCTTCTTGGTGCTGGTGTTGGAGACGCCGACGATGGTGCCGGAGAGGTAGCCGCGGCCGTAGGTGTCCTTCTGGTCGTCCGGGACCGGGAACGGCGCGACGGCGAGGTCGGCGGTGGCGTTGGCGTCCTTGGCCATGCCGAGGCGCCACTCGCCGTCGATGCCCATGGCGACCTGGCCGGTGTGCAGCGGGTTCTTGGCGCCGAACTCGTCACCGAAGGTGTTGCGGTACTTCTCCAGCTTGTCGAAGCCGCCGAGGGACTTCACCATGTCCTGCTGCCAGGTGAGCATCTGTGCGAAGCCCTTGTCCTTGGACAGCTGGGCCTTGCCGTCGGCGTCGAAGTACTGGGCGCCCCACTGGGCGGCGAAGTGGCCGGGGGTGGACTCGTAGCCGTGGAAGTTGGGCATGAAGCCCAGCTGGGAGTACGAGGCACCGGTGGACTTCGTCAGCGCGATCGCGTCGGCCTTGAACTCCGAGAGGGTCTTCGGCGGGCCGGCGATACCGGCCTCCTTGAAGGCCTTCTGGTTGTAGTAGAGGCCGTAGACGTCGCCGAGCAGCGGCAACGTGCAGCGCTTGCCCTGGAACTGGGTGTACTCGAGCATCGGCTTCGGGAAGACCTTCGCCGGGTCGATGTCGTCCTTCTTCAGGAACGGCGCCAGGTCGGCGAACGCGCCCGAGGAGCAGAACTTGCCGACGTTGTCGGTGGTGAACGACGACACGACGTCGGGGGCGGTGGCGCCACCGGCCCGCAGCGCCTGGTTGATCTTGTCGTCGGTGATGTTCGCCTGCACCTTGACGTGGATGTTCGGGTGCGCCTTCTCGAAGCGGGCGACGTTGTCGTTGATCGCCTTGAGCTCGTTGGGCGCGGTCCACCCGTGCCAGAAGGTGATGCTGACGTCCTTGGTGGCGTCATCGTTCGCCTGGGTGGTGCTCTGGCCGGTACAGGCGCCGGCCAGCAGGGTGATCGCGGCCGTGGCCGCGACGGCGGCGGCCACCTTCTTGGTACGGGACACTGCGCTTCCTCCGGGGGATGAGAGGGGTCGGGGCGGAGCGGGAGAGGCAGGAGAAGGGTGTGCGGGGCCGACGGGCCGGCCGTCGGGGCCGGTCCGGAACGGGGTGTGACGCTCTGGTGTGTGGTGCGTCGTGTGGTCGGCGGGGGAGCGGGGGTCAGCGCGAGGTGTCGAACACCTCGTCGCGTGTGGTGGCGAGGGCGCTCTGCAGCGCCCCGCACAGGACGGGGTGTTCCTGTACCGCGCCGATCACCAGGCGGGGTCTGGGGACGGCGAGGTCCGCCAGTTCGGCCTGGATGAGGGCGCGCAGCGGCTCCCCGCCGGCGACGATCACGCTGCCGGTGAGGACGATGAGTTCGGGGTCGAGGACGGCGACCATCGAGGCCAGGCCGACGGCGAGCCCGGTGGCGATCTGCGCCAGCAGTTCGGCGTGCTGCCCGGTGCCGGGTGCGCCGTCCGCCTCCGACGCCTCGGACGCCTCCGCGATCCGCGCGGCGGTGGCGAGCACCGCGGCGGCCTGGTCCTGGAGCGGGCCGCCGCCGGGGATCGTGAGGCCGAGTTCCCGGGCGACGCGCAGCACCGCGTTGCAGCCGGCCAGTTCCTGGAAGCCGCCGTTGTTGGCCTTGGCCACCTGCCGGACCAGGGGCGTGCCGGGCACGGGCAGGAAGCCGACCTCGCCGGCGCCGCCGGTCCAGCCGCGGTGCAACCGGCCGCCGATGACGATGGCGGCGCCGATGCCCTCCTCGTTCCACAGCAGGACGAAGTCCTCGTGGTCACGGGCGGCGCCGACGCGCTGCTCGGCCACGGCCGCGAGGTTCACGTCGTTGTCGTACTCCAGCGGTACGGCGAGGGCGGCGGCCAGTTCGTCGAGCACCGTACTGGAGTGCCAGCCGGGGAGGTGGCTGGCGTAGCGCAGCCGGCCGGTGCTCGGGTCGAAGGCGCCGGGGGTGCCGATCACGACGCGGTGCAGGTCCGAGCGGTTCAGCCCGGCCGCCTTGGCGGCCTCGTCCACCGCCTGGACGACCTGTTCGACGGTGCCCTGCGCGCGGCGGCCGGGGGTCGGCAGTTCGAACTCGCCGACGGTGCGGCCGGTGATGTCCGCGACGGCGGCCCTGATCCGTATCGGCGTCACGTCCAGTCCGGCGACGTACGCCGCGGCCGGGTTCACCGAGTACAGCTGGGCGTTGGGTCCGGGGCGGCCGGCCGTGGTGCCGGTGGCGAGGACGAGTCCCGCCGCTTCGAGCCGGGCCAGGAGCTGGGAGGCGGTGGGCTTGGACAGGCCGGTGAGCTTGCCGATCCGGGTGCGCGACAGCGGTCCGTGCTCCAGGAGGAGGTCGAGTGCCGCGCGGTCGTTCATGGCGCGCAGTACGCGCGGGGTTCCAGGGGTGCCAGCCATGCGCGCCATCCTCCCTCAGTTCACTGTTAGGAAACTTTCCTATTGGTGAAACGAAAGGTAGGCCCGCTGTCGGCGGAGCGTCAAGGGGTGCCGCCCACAGGTGGACCAAAGCGTTACCTCATGAAAGCGGCCCCCGGCGCGGTGCGCCAGGGGCCGGAGGCCGTGTCCGTCAAGACCGCCGAGCGGCGGATGCCAAGGGGCGCTTGGCCACGCGGCCGAGCGGCGGTGTGCTACTTGGCGCTCTCCGCGCCCTGCTGGGGCACCGGACGGGTCGCCAGCGCCTGCGGAGAATCCGGGTTGGCGAGCGCCGACGGGGCCGCCACCGCCACCATCGGGTCGGCCGGCACCCCCGAGTCGTCCACGGCCGCGGTCGGCGTGCCGCCCACGATCGTGATGCCCGCCTCGTCGAAGGCCCGCTTGATCCGCCAGCGCAGCTCCCGCGCGACCGCCGTGGCCTTGCCCGGCATCGTCTTGGCCTGCGCCTGGATGACCACCGAGTCCGCGCTCACCGACTCCAGGCCCAGCACCTGCACCGGCTCCCACAGCGCCTCGTCCCAGGGGGAGGTCTTCGCCATGTCCTCGGCGGCGGCCTCGATCACCGCGCGCGCCCGGTCCAGATCCTGCGCGTATCCGACCTGTACGTCCACCACGGCCGTCGCCCAGCCCTGGCTCAGGTTGCCGATCCGCTTGACCTCGCCGTTGCGGACGTACCAGATCTCACCGTTGTCGCCACGCAGCTTCGTCACCCGCAGCCCGACCTCGATCACCGTGCCGCTGGCCACGCCGGCGTCGATGACGTCACCCACGCCGTACTGGTCCTCCAGGATCATGAAGACGCCGGACAGGAAGTCCGTCACCAGGTTCCTGGCGCCGAAACCGATGGCGACGCCGGCGACCCCGGCGCTCGCCAGCAGCGGCGCCAGGTTGATCTGCAGCACCGACAGCACGGTCAGCGCGGCGGTGCCCAGGATCGTGAACGAGGCGATGCTGCGCAGCACGGACCCGATCGCCTCGCTGCGCTGCTTGCGCCGCTCCGCGTTGACGACCAGCAGGCCGCCCAGCGTGGTGCCCTGCGCGACCTCCACGCCGCGGTTCATCCGGTCGATCAGTTTGCTGATCGTCCGCCGGACCAAAGCGCGCAGCACCAGCGCGATGACGATGATCAGCAGAATGCGCAGGCCCGCGCCGAGCCAGTCCGCCCAGTTGGCCTCGACCCAGCCCGCGGCCTCGGTCGCGGATTTCTGGGCGTCGTCGAAGCTGGTGACGGGAGCACTCGGTGACGGTGCGGGGGTGGACACGGTGGAAGACCTCCGGTGTGGGGCAGACCCTCCACACTAACGGGCTAAGGGATATGCCTCGTTGCGCTGTTCGAGGGCCAACGGCCCGAAAGGTGGGGAAGTAAAGGAGTGTGGTCGAAAACACCCTGAGTCCGTTACCTGGTCATGGTGGCGCAGCCACCCGGCTTCCGGAGAGACTGAGGGCAGATCGTCCCGGCGCGAGCCACGCGCCGCCGGCGTATAAGGAGGCACCCGTGCCGCATGTCCTGGTCCTCAACGCGTCGTACGAGCCGCTCGGCGTCGTACCGCTCCGCCGTGCGTTGGTCCTCGTACTGAACAAGAAGGCCGTGTGCCTCGAGGAAACCGGCGCCTATCTGCACAGCGAGTCCTGCGCTCTTCCGGCGCCCAGTGTCGTCAAACTCACCAAATTCGTGCGAGTCCCCTTTCGAGGCACCGTCCCGCTGACCCGTAGGGCGCTGTTCGCCCGCGACGGCGGCAGGTGCGCGTACTGCGGAGCCGCCGCAACCAGCGTCGACCACGTGATCCCGCGCAGCCGCGGCGGTCAGCACGCCTGGGAGAACGTCGTCGCCGCGTGCAGACGCTGCAACCACGTCAAAGCGGACCGCCACGTCGCGGAGCTGGGGTGGCGGCTGCGCCATACGCCCGCACCACCGGCGGGCCTGGCCTGGCGGATCATCGGGACGGGACACAGAGACCCGCGCTGGCTGCCGTACCTGCAACCATTCGGCGCGGACGACGCCCTGGCCCGGATTGACGGCATCTCTGCCTGATATCCGGGCTTTCGTGTCTGCGGAGACGGCTACCGCGGACGCGGTACGGGTGGTGCCGGCCGGGCCGCGGCCCGGCCGGCACCTCGCCGTGTCGCTCGCCGCTCCCGGTCACGGCACGACCGCGTACGCCTCCACGGCCGGGCCCGTACGGCGATCCACTGTTCGGCCGAACGGCCCTCCACCGTGAAACGTACCGGGATGGAGTACGGACCCGGCGCCGAGCCGGGCGGCACCGACACGCGCACCGGCACGACCGGGGCGGCGGCGAGGGTGACGCTGGGAGTCGGCGAGGAAGGCCACGGCTGATCTGCCGCGCAGGGGTGGTACGCATCCTCCTCGCGGCACGCGGTGCTGAGCGCCGAGCCCAGCACGGTGTCGACGCCCCGTGTCGACGTGCCCGGACACGTCGTGCGCCGCAGGCACGACGACCCCGCGGGCGCCCGCGTACCCGCGCTCCCGCCCCACGCGAACTAACCTGCCCGGATGGGCGAACCTCATGAGTTGACGATGCTGGAGCAGGCCGCCGCTGTTCGGGACGGGTCGCTGTCGCCGACCGAGTTGGCTCGGCACTATCTCGGGCGGATCGAGCGGTTGAACGACGCCGTGGGGGCGTATGTGACCGTGACGCCCGAGCGGGCGGCGGAGGACGCGCGGCGGGCGGAGCGGCGGTTGGCGGCGGGCGGGGTGTTGCCGCCGCTGCTGGGCGTGCCGGTGCCGGTGAAGGATCTGACGCCGGTCGCGGGCGTGCGGTGGACGGCGGGATCCGCGGTGTTCGCCGACCGGATCGCCGAGTCGGGGACGCACGTCGTGGACCTGCTGCGGGCCGCCGGGACCGTGCTGCTCGGGAAGACCAATACGCCCGAGTTCGGGCTGCCCGCGTACACCGAGGGCCGGATCGCCCCTCCGGCGAGGAGCCCGTTCGACATGGAGCTGATGGCCGGCGGTTCGAGCGGCGGAGCGGCGGCGGCCGTGGCCGCCGGACTGGCGCCCGCCGCGCACGGCAATGACGGGGGAGGGTCGATCCGTATCCCCGCGAGCTGCTGCGGAGTCGTCGGGCTGAAGCCGAGCCGGGGGCGGGTGAGCCCGGCGCCGTTCGGCGATCCGACGGGGCTGGCGGTGGCGGGGCCGATCGCGCGGAACGTGCGGGACACGGCGGCGCTGCTGGATGTGATGGCGGGGCCGGTGCCGGGGGAGCCGGTGTCGGTGGCGGCGTCGGAGACGTCCTTCCTGGAGTGGTGCGAGCGGGAGCCACGGCGGCTGCGGATCGGGCGGTGGGCGCGGCCCGACGTCGACGTGCCGGTGGATCCGGTGGTGCTGGCGGCGTACGAGCGGACGTCCGTGCTGCTGGCGGGGTTGGGTCATGAGGTGGTGGACGTCGAGCAGCCGCTGGGGCCGGGGGACCACGGCTCGTTCGATCCGGTGTGGGAGGTGATGGCGCTGCTGGCGCCGGTGCCCGCCGGGCGGGAGGGGGAGTTGATGCCCCTGACCCGGTGGCTGCGCGAGCGTGGCCGGGCGGCCTCGGGAGAGCGGTTCGCGAGGGCGCTGGGGGCGATGCAGGCGGTGGGACGGAAGTTCGCGGCGGCCGTGGCGCCGTTCGACGCGGTGCTGACGCCGACGCTGGCCCAGTTGCCGCAGCCGGTGGGCGCGCTGCGCGACGACGCGGACCCGGTGGGCGATTTCGCGGCGCAGTACGCGTTCACGCCGTTCACGGGCGCATGGAACATCGCGGGTCTGCCCGCGGTGTCGCTGCCGGTGGAGTGGACGGACGGCGGGCTGCCGATCGGGATGATGCTCGGCGCCGCCCACGGCGCCGAGGGCCCGCTGCTGGCGCTCGCGGCTCAGGTCGAGGCCGCGGCCCCGTGGCGGGAGCGCCGGCCGTCGGGCTGGTAGCGGTGCCGGCGGCGGGCCCCCGGCGTGGCGGCGGCGTCTGACGGGGCGTCCGGCGGGGTAAGGCTCGAATGATCCCCACCTCGCACTGTGATCTTGGAGGCTCGATGGACCGGGAGCGGCTGGCCGCGCTGCACGGCGTGGACACGACGTACCGCCCTGGGCCCGACCGGGAGGTCCGGGTGCCGGAGGAGACGGTGGTGGCCGTGCTGGCCGCGCTGGGCGTGGACGCCTCGACGCCGCAGGCGGTGCGGGACGCGCTGGCCGCGTACGAGCACCGCGACCGGCAGCGGCTGCTGGCGCCCTGCACGGTCGTGCGCCAGGGCCGCCCGCTGCCGCTCGGCCTGCCGGACGGCACCCGCGTGCTGATCGAGGCGGAGTCCGGCGAGGTGTTCGACGACGGCGACTGGCAGCGCATTCCGCTCGGCCGGCATGTGGTGCGGGCGACCGCGCCGGACGGCCGGACGGCGCGGGCCGACCTGGTGATCGCGCCCGAGCGGCTGCCCGGTCCGCCGGGCCGCACGTTCGGGTTCATGGCGCAGCTCTACTCGACGCTGTCGGACCGCTCCTGGGGAATGGGCGATCTGGGCGATCTCGCGGATCTGGCCGCGTGGTCCGGGCGGGCGCTGGGGGCCGGGTTCCTGCAGATCAACCCGCTGCACATCGCGGTGCCGGGGCGGCCGACGGACCCGTCGCCGTACCGCCCGTCGTCCCGGCGGTTTCCCGATCCGGTCTATCTGCGGGTCGAGGACGTGCCGGAGTACGCGTATCTCGCCGTCGACGACCGGGCGCGGGCCGCGGAGCTGACCGGCCGGGCCGCAGCCCTGCGCGCGGCCGTGCTGCACAAGGACGCGCTGATCGACCGGGACGCGGTGTGGGAGCTGAAACTGGAGGCGCTGCGGCTGGTGCGGAAGGTGCCGCTGCAGCCGGGGCGCAGGGCCGAGTACGCCGACTTCCTGGCCGAGCAGGGGCAGTCGCTCGACGATCACGCCACCTGGTGCGCGCTCGCGGAGGCGCACGGCCCGGACTGGCACGCGTGGCCCGCCGGGCTGCGCGATCCGCGCTCCCCGCAGGTCGCGCGGGCGCGCGGCGAACTGCTCGACCGGGTGGACTTCTACTGCTGGCTCACGTGGCTGACGGACGATCAACTGGGCGCGGCGCAGCGTGCCGCGCGGGCGGCGGGGATGCCGGTCGGGATCGTGCACGACCTGGCCGTCGGAGTGCACCCGTCGGGCTCCGACGCGTGGGCGATGCAGGACGCCCTGGCACGGGGCATGTCGGTCGGCGCGCCGCCGGACGCGTTCAACTCGCGCGGCCAGGACTGGGGCCTGCCGCCCTGGCGGCCGGACGCGCTGGCGGCCACCGGGTACACCCCGTACCGCGATCTGCTGAGCCGGCTGCTGCGGCACGCGGGCGCGCTGCGGATCGACCACGTGATGGGGCTGTTCCGGCTGTGGTGGGTGCCGGAGGGCCGCCCGCCGACCGAGGGCGCCTACGTCAGGTACGACGCGGAGGCGATGCTCGGGGTGCTCGCCCTGGAGGCGCACCGGGCCGGCGCGGTGGTGATCGGCGAGGACCTCGGGACGGTGGAGCCCGGCGTCAGGGAGGAACTGGCGGCCCGCGGCGTCCTCGGCACGTCGGTGCTGTGGTTCGAGCGGGACCACGACGGGGACGGGAAGCCGCTGGCGCCGGAGGACTGGCGGCCCGCCTGCCTGGCCACCGTCACCACGCACGACCTGCCCAGCACGGCGGCCCGGCTGACCGGCGAGCACGTCGAGTTGCGCTACCGGCTGGGGCTGCTGACCCGGCCGTTGGCACAGGAGCAGGCGGAGGACACGGCGGAGGTCGCGGAGTGGGTCGCGCTGCTCGGCCGGCTGGGGCTGCTGCCGGAGGGGGCGGCGGACGAGGAGGCCGTCGTCAAGGCCGTCCACCGGTTCCTGGCGCGTACCCCGGCGGCGATGGTCGGCGTCTGGCTGCCGGACGCGGTCGGCGACCGCCGCCCGCAGAACCTGCCGGGCACCTGGGACCAGTACCCGAACTGGCGGCTGCCGGTGGCCGACGCCGCGGGCCGGCCGGTCACCCTGGAGCAGCTGGCCGGATCGCCGCGGCTGTACGCCCTGCTGGACGAGGTACGGGCCGCGCTGGCGCCCGACCCCGAACGGCTGCTGCCCTGAAGGCGCCCCGCCGTCGGGTGTCACCGCAGGTCGCGGGCATGGGCCGGTAGAGCCGCGGCCAAGGACACCCATAAGGACACCCCGGGCGTGCGGGCCCGGAGGTCGTTCACTACATTGAGGGCGTGGACAAGAAGCTCAACAAGAACGCCTTGCGCGCCGGGGTCATCACCGCCGGAACGACGCTGATGCTGCTGATGTCGTCCCCCGCGTTCGCGCTCACCCGCGACGACGGCGACGACCCGGGATCCGGCCTGAGTGTCGTACAGACCCTCGGACTGTTCGTGCTCGCGCCGATCGCGCTGTTCGCGATCATCGCGGGCGTGGTGATGGCGACCGACAAGACCCGTAAGCAGCAGCGAGAGCGCGCCTGACGCGTTTCTCCGCCCGGCCCCCTGCACCGCGTGCGCGGCAGGGGGCTCAGTGCTGTGCGGACGCGGTTCCGTGTGCGGTGGGGACTCGGCTTTGGGGGGACTCAGTGCTGTAACTCAGTGCTGTTCCGACGAGCCGAGCAGCTGACGCAGCAGATCGGACAGCCGCGCCGCCTGCTCGTCGTCCATCGGGCCGAGAGCCGCCTTCTGCACGGCGAGCCCGGCGCCCACCGCCTCGTGCAGCAACGTGAGGCCCTGCTCGGTGAGGGTCACCCGCAGACCGCGCCGATCGTGCGGGTCCGGGCTGCGCTCGACGAGCCCCGCACGTTCCAGTTTGTCCAGCCGTCCCGTCATGCCGCCGGTGGTGAGCAGCAGGGCCGAGGACAGTTCGCGCGGTGACAGGGTGTACGGCTCACCCGCCCTGCGCAGCGTCGCCAGCACGTCGAACTCGCCGCGGCTGATGCCGAACCGGCCGTACTCCTTCTCCATCCGGTCGCCGACCGCCTTCGCGATGCGGTAGATGCGGCCGAAGATCGCCATCGGCACGGTGTCGAGGTCGGGGCGGACGGCGTTCCACTGCGCGGTGATCCGGTCCAGCGGATCCGGGGCGTCGAGGAGGTCCGGTGCGTCGCGCGGGTCCGGGGGCGTGGTCATACGGAGAAGTATCGGACGAAGAACGATCGCTTGCAAGAAAGTAGCTTGACGGTAAGTCGCTTAGTAGTAAGCTAATCACCATCGAGCTACTTCAGCGACGATCTCCCAGGAGCCAGTCATGCCCAGCACCTCACGGATACCGGGCGAGCGGTCCATGCTCGCCGCGATGACCGTCAACGCGGTCGGCTCCGGGATGTACCTCCCTTTCACCCTGATCTTCTTCCACCACGTCACGGGCCTGTCGTTCGCCGCCGTCGGCGCGGTGCTCACGGTGGCCGGGTTGATCGGGCTCACCACGCTGCCGCTGGCGGGCACGGCCGTCGACCGCTGGGGAGCGCGCCGGGTGCAACTGGCGCTCTTCGGGGTACGGGGAGTGGGCTTCGCGCTCTACCCGTTCGCGCAGTCGGTGCCCGCCTTCGCCGTCGTCGCCCTGGTCACGATCATCGGAGACGGTGCCTTCCCCGCCGTCCAGCAGTCCTTCCTCGGCGAGATTGCCCGCGGCGCCGACCGGGACCGGCTGCAGGCCGCTTCCCGGGCGCTCAGCAACGGCGGCATGGGCGCGGGCGCGCTGCTCGCCTCACTGGTCGTCGGCTTCGGCGGGGACGCCGGCTTCACCGCGGCGGCCTGGCTCAACGCGGCCAGCTTCGTCTTCTCCGCGATGCTGATGTGGCGGGTCCGCCCGGCCGTGGTGGTCCGGGACGCGGCCGCCGTCGCCCGCCAGAAGGCCGGATACCGGCTGGTGCTCCGCGACCGCCCGTTCCTCGGGCTCACCGCCGCCAACTTCCTGATCGCCCTGGGCTACACCGCCCTGCCCGTCCTGTACCCGCTCTACATCTCCACCTGGCTGCACGGCCCCGAGTCCCTGACCGGCGCCGCCTTCACCGTCAACACCGTGCTGTGCGCGGTGGGCGGCGTCCTGGTCGCCTCCTTCGTGCGCCGCCGCGGCGCCCGCCGCAACCGGTCCGCGGCGCTCGGCGCGGTGCTCTTCGCGGCGGCCCTTCGCCGGACAGATCGTGCTCGGCACGGTACGGCCGCAGGCCGGCTGGGCGATCGGCGCCGGGCTCGCCGTGATCATCACGGTGCACACGGTCGGCGAGATGGTGCACAACCCGTCGGCCGGCGCGCTGGCCATCGCCGCCGCCCCGGACGCGGTACGCGGCCGGTACATGGCCGCCTACCAGTTCTCCTGGCAACTGGTGCGGGCCCTCGCCCCGTCGCTCTTCACCGGCCTGATGGCCGTCGACGGCCGCCTCCCGTGGCTGCTCCTCATCGGCACCACGCTGGGGGCCGCGCTCCTGCTGGTCCGGCTGGAGCCGCACCTGTCGGCGGACGCCGTCCACCCGGCCACGCCGGGCCCGGTGGCCGCCTCCCCGAAGCCGGACCTCGTCCGGGCGGCGTGAATCCCCCCTTCCTGATCGCTGATCCTGTGAGGAGCCCGCAGATGTCCCGCCTGTCCACCGTCGCGCTCACCGCTCTCGCCCCGCTCGCCTGGGGTTCCACCTACGCGGTCACCACCCAGCTCCTCCCGCCGGACCGCCCGCTCTTCGCCGGTCTGATGCGTGCGCTGCCCGCGGGCCTCGTGCTCCTCGCCGCGACGCGGGCGCTGCCGCGCGGCGCCTGGTGGTGGAAGTCGGCGGTGCTCGGAACCCTCAACATCGGCGCCTTCTTCCCGCTGCTGTTCCTCGCCGCCTACCGGCTGCCGGGCGGCGTCGCCTCCGTCGTCGGCTCGGTGGGCCCGCTGTTCGTGGCCGGCCTGGCGGCGGCCCTGCTCAGCGAGCGGCCCAGCGCCCGTACGCTCACGGCGGCGGTCATCGGCGCGATCGGCGTGGGCCTCGTCGTGCTGCGGGCGGGCGCCGGATTCGACGGCCTCGGCCTGCTCGCCGGCGTCGCCGGCTCGGCGAGCATGTCGGCCGGGACCGTCCTGACCAAGCGCTGGGGCCGCCCGGAGGGCGTCGGCCCGCTGGCCTTCACCGGATGGCAGCTCACCGCGGGCGGCCTGCTGATCGCCCCGGTCGCCCTCCTCGTCGAGGGCCTCCCGCCCGCGCTCGACGCCCGCGCGGTCACCGGCTACGCGTATCTGGCCGTCGCCAACACCGCCGCCGCGTACTGGCTCTGGTTCCGCGGCATCGGCCGCCTCCCGGCCACCTCGGTCTCCCTCCTCGGCTTCCTCAGCCCGATCTCGGCCGCGGCCATCGGCTGGGTGGTCCTGGGGCAGGCCCTGACGCCCGTCCAACTGCTGGGTATGGCAGTCGCGTTCAGCGGAACGCTGCTCGGCCAGCTGCACTACCGGCGAGCGGCGCCGGGATCGGTGCGGTCGCCGGCGACGGTGGCGATGTCGCACCACACCAGCTTCCCGGCGACCCCGAGGATCTCCTCACCGACCAGGTAGTACCCCCAGTCCTCCGCCAGCTCCCGCACCAGCGCCAACCCCCGCCCGCTCTCCGCCTCGGCCGCTTCCACCGCTTCGCACACCGGTGGAGCGGCCGAGTTGTCGAGAACGGCGAGCCGCAGGGTCGCCTCCCGCCAGTGCACCCGGAGCGTCACGACTCCGTCGGAGTACCGGAGCGCGTTCCCGACGAGCTCGGACGCCAGCAGCTCCGCCACGTCGGCGAGTCCCTCACGGCGATGGGCGCGCAGCACCGCGCGCAGCGTGACGCGCGCGACCCGCGCGCTGCGGGGATCGTTCGGTAACTGGAGGGAGTAACTCAGTCCGGCGTCGGTCTCGGGGGCGAGTGCGGTGGCCATGCGGGGCTCCCACGGGGTCGGGTGCGACGGGGCAGGGTGAGGAACCAACTCCGTTGGGCTGGCGATCCGTTACCGACGGTAGGGCGCAACTTCGTTACGGCACAAGTCTGGTACCAACATTTCGCCCCCACGGGTGCGTCCGTGGCAGAGTTACGCTGCACTCCGCACGTGATCGGACCGGAAGGGGCAGGGATGCCACCGAGGAGCTTCCCCACCGCCCGCCAGCAGCGCTTAGGCGCGGAACTCCGCAAGCTCCGCGAGCGCGCCGGCATGACGGGCCGCGAGGCGGGCTCCACTCTCGGCGGCAACCAGATTCAGATCAGCCACATCGAGTCGGGTCGCTACGGCGTCAGCGGCACGCGCGTACGCCAACTCGCCGCGCACTACTCCGCGACGGACCAGGCACTGGTCGAAGCGCTGGTGGGGATGGCGGAGGAACGCGGGAAGGGGTGGTGGGAGCGGTATCGGGGCTCCCTGGCCGCTGGTTTTCTGGATCTCGCCGAACTGGAACACCACGCGACGCGCATGCGCACGGTTCAGATGCTCTACATGCCTGGTTTGCTGCAGACCGAAGACTACGCACGGGCAGTGTTCGCCGGTGGCGTCGCCGAACTGCCGTCCGACGAAATCGACCTTCGGGTGGACTTCCGCATGCGACGGCGCGAGGTCCTCGAGCGGGCCGGGCTCCTGGAGTTCGAGCTGATCATCCACGAAGCAGCCCTCCGTATCCGCTACGGCAGCCGCGAGATCATGAGGACGCAGCTCAACTACCTCGCGGAAATGGCCGAACGCTCGAACATCACTGTTCGCCTCATCCCGTTCGACGTCGACGAACTCAGCGGATCCGCACAATCGATGTTCTACGCGTGCGGGCCGATCCCGCAGATGGACACAGTGCAGGTGGACGCCGTCATCGGTGGTGGGTTTCTTGACGCCGAAGCTCAGCTGGCCAAATACCGAGCGCTGCTGGCCATCATGGAACGTGCCGCGCTCAGCCCGGAGTTGTCGCGACAGAAGATCCGTGCAATCGCCCAAGAGATGTGAGGGGACCCGCGTGGACGCCCACCCTGTCTGGCAGAAGTCATCCTTCTCCGGCGCTGACGAAGGCAACAACTGCGTCGAGCTCGCGCCCGTACCGGGCGCGGTCCTCCTCCGGGAGAGCGACGACCCCGGCGTCATCGTCCGCACCACCCCCACTGCGCTCCGCGCGTTCTTGCAAGCCATACGTGTCGGGAGGTTCGACGCCGTGCGGTGACTGCCGTGCCCGAGGTCAGAACATCGCGAAGTGCCCTTCTGCGGTGCTGCGCACCTTGACCGGGCGGAGGGGGCGCCCTGGCGCTGCGCGCCTGGAGCGATGCCGGTCCGCTGCGCGGCCCGGGGCCTGGAGCGATGCCGGTGCGCTGCGCTCCCCGGGCCCGGTCGCGGGTGGGCGAGGCGGAGGGTGGAAGCGCGGGCGGCCGGCATGCGGGCGGTGCGCCCTGCGCCCGGGAAGTGGATCATCTCGGGCGGTCGGAGCACGGCTATAGCGACTTTCAATCGACCTAAGTGATCCACATCTCCCCGAAAAGCGCCTCATGAACACCATGAGTCACATCTTGACCCACTGGCCCCAGATTTCGGAAAGAAGAGGGGACTGAAGCCCGCACAACATCCCCGACCCGCGCCACCCCCCCAAGGGCCGCGCAGCGGACCGCGATCGCTCCGCCTTCCGGGCCGCGCAGCGGACCGGCCCAGCCAGGCGCGCAGCGCCAGGGCCTCCCCTCCGCCCGGTCAAGGTGCGCAGCGCCGCAGACGCACCACTGCGCATTGCTCTGACCGCAACCACCCCCAGCAGCACCCGCTCACCTAGCCGGTACTCGTCGCGCGGCGCTCCCCGTCCGGCCGGCGGGGCCCATGGGACGGCACCCTAGGGCGACACCGCGACGCCGAGAGTGTCGGCGCCCAGGGGTCTGGGGGCGCCTTCCTCGTAGAAGGTGTCGACTTCGGTGACGGTGAAGCCCGCGGTCGTCAGCATGTCGACCGCCTGCCGGGTGAGGTGGCAGCCGCCGAGGAGGCGTTTGTTCAGGGGTTCGAGGCGGCGCTGCCAGCGGCGTACGTTCTCGTCCTCCTTCGGGGCCAGCCCGTGTTCGATGAAGTGCAGCGTTCCGCCGGGCTTGAGGACGCGCCGGACCTCGCGCAGCGCGGCGTCCGCGTCGGGGATGGTGCACAGCGTCCAGGTGGAGAGGGCGGAGTCGAAGCTGTCGTCGGCGAAGGGCAGCGACTGGCCGTCCAGGCCGGAGCGGCGGACCGGGACGGTCGCCGCCCTGACCCGCTCGGCGGCCATCCGCCATCCCACGTCGGACGGCTCGATCGCGGCCACGCCGGTGACCGTCCCCGGGTAGTGCGCGACGTTGTGGCCCGTGCCGAAGCCGATCTCGATGACCTCGCCCCGCAGACCCGCGCAGACCCGGCGCCTCAGTGGCACGGTCATCTTCATCCCGCACGCGGCGTTCAGAATCCGGGGGACGACGTACTCGCCGTAGATGCTCATCGCGACCACCCTCCAGGTCTTCCTTCCAGGATGGCACCGGATCGGTTCGAGGGCGGCGCGAAGCCGCGTCCCCCCGGACGCGCGGGAGGTCCCGGACCGCCGGTCCGGGACCTCCCGCGCGGGACGTGCCCGCAAACGGGGCCGCCCACATGCCCGACTACGCGCCCGCCGCCGCCGCGTCCGCGGCTTGGGCCTTCAGGGCGCGTTCCACGCCGGAGCGGGACTCGATGACGAGTCGGCGCAGGGCTGGGACCGGGGCTGCCGTGGCGAGCCAGGCGTCGGTGGCGTCCAGGGTCTGCTGCGAGACCTGGAGGGACGGGTAGAGACCGATCACGATCTGCTGGGCGATCTCGTGACTGCGCGAGTCCCAGACGTCCTTGACCGCGCTGAAGTACCGCTCGGTGTAGGGCGCGAGCAGCTCGCGCTGGTCCGTCTGGACGAAGCCGCCGATCGCGGACTCCTGCAGGGAGTTCGCGAGCTTGTCATCCTCGACGACCGCGGCCCAGACCGCGGCCTTGGCGTCGGCGGTCGGGCGGGCGGCGCGGGCGGCGGCCGCGTGCTCCTCGCCGGCCGAGGTCGGGTCGAGGGCGTGCTCCGCCGCGATGGCCGCGTCGTCGGCCCGGCCGGTCGCCGCGAGGCGGTGCAGCAGGGACCAGCGCAGCTCGGCGTCGACGGCCAGGCCGTCGATGACCTGCGTGCCGTCCAGCAGCCCGGCGAGCAGGTCGAGCTGCTCGGGGGTGCGGGCGGTCGACGAGAAGGCGCGCGCCCACGCGAGCTGGTGGTCGCTGCCGGGAGCGGCGGCGCGCAGGTGCTCCAGCGCCGCCTCCGTCCAGCGGGTCAGGCCGGTGTCGCGCCAGGACGGGTCCGCGTACAGGTCGAGCGCGAGCTTGAGCTGGCGGTGCAGCGACTGGACGACGCCGATGTCCGACTCCTTGGCGATGCCGGAGAGCACCAGGGCCAGGTAGTCGCGGGTGGCGAGCTCGCCGTCGCGCGTCATGTCCCAGGCCGCGGACCAGATCAGGGCGCGGGGGAGGGACTCGGTGAAGTCGCCGAGGTGCTCGCGGACGACGGCGAGGGAGTCGTCGTCGAGGCGGACCTTGGCGTACGTCAGGTCGTCGTCGTTGAGCAGGACCACCGCGGGGCGCCGGGTGTTCGCGGGGAACGGCACCTCGGTCAGCTCGCCGTCGACGTCCAGTTCGATGCGGCTGGTGCGCACCAGCTTGCCGTCCTGGAGGTCGTAGCAGCCGATGGCGATCCGGTGCGGCCGCAGCACGGCTTCGCCCTTGGCGCCGGCGGGCAGCGCCGGGGCCTCCTGGCGGACGGCGAAGGAGGTGACCGTGCCGTCCTCGGCGAGGGTGATCTCCGGGCGCAGGAGGTTGATGCCCGCGGTCTCCAGCCACGCCTTCGACCAGCTCTTCAGGTCACGGCCGGAGGTCTTCTCCAGCGCGCCGAGCAGGTCGGAGAGCTGCGTGTTGCCCCAGGCGTGCTGCTTGAAGTACGCCTGCACGCCGGCGAAGAACTCGTCCTCGCCGACGTAGGCGACGAGCTGCTTGAGCACCGAGGCGCCCTTGGCGTACGTGATGCCGTCGAAGTTGACCAGGACGTCGTCGAGGTCGTTGATCTCGGCCATGATCGGGTGGGTGGACGGCAGCTGGTCCTGCCGGTACGCCCAGGTCTTCATGGAGTTGGCGAACGTGGTCCACGAGTGCGGGAACCTGCTGTTCGGCGCGTACGCCTGGCAGGCGATCGACGTGTACGTGGCGAACGACTCGTTCAGCCAGAGGTCGTTCCACCACTCCATGGTGACGAGGTCGCCGAACCACATGTGGGCCAGCTCGTGCAGGATGGTCTCCGCGCGCGTCTCGTACGCCGCGTCCGTCACCTTGGAGCGGAAGACGTACTGGTCGCGGATGGTGACCGCGCCCGCGTTCTCCATCGCGCCCGCGTTGAACTCCGGCACGAAGAGCTGGTCGTACTTGGCGAACGGGTAGGGGAAGTCGAACTTCTCCTCGAACCAGTCGAAGCCCTGCCGCGTGACCTCGAAGATCGCGTCCGCGTCGAGGAACTCCGCGAGCGAGGGGCGGCAGTAGATCGCCAGCGGGACGCTGCGGCCCTCGCCCTCCCAGGTGCTGTGCACGGCGGTGTACGGGCCGGCGATCAGCGCGGTGATGTACGAGGAGATGCGCGGTGTCGGCTCGAAGCGCCAGACGTTGTCCTGGACGTCCTCCGGCTTGGGCGTCGGGGAGTTGGAGATGACCGTCCACCCCGCCGGGGCGGTCACCGTGAACCGGAAGGTGCCCTTGAGGTCGGGCTGCTCGAAGCTGGCGAAGACCCGGCGCGCGTCCGGCACCTCGAACTGCGTGTAGAGGTACGCCTGCTTGTCGACCGGGTCGACGAAGCGGTGCAGGCCCTCACCGGTGTTGGTGTAGGCGCAGTCCGCGACGACGCGCAGCTCGTTGCGGCCGGCCACGAGCGACGCCAGGGCGATGCGCGAGTCCGCGAACACCTCCGCCGGGTCGAGCGCGGTGCCGTTCAGCACCACTTCGTGCACGGTCGGGGCGACCAGGTCGATGAACGACGACCCCGCCTCCGCGGCATCGAAACGCACCGTGGTCACCGAGCGGAAAGTGCCCCCGTCCTGCGCGCCGCCCAGGTCGAGGTCGATCTCGTACGCGTCCACGGTGAGGAGGCGCGCACGGTGCTGCGCCTCCTCGCGGGTGAGATTCGTGCCAGGCACGGTAGGCCACTCCTTAATGAGACTGACCGCCATCCTCGCACGCTGCGCTGACAGGGATCAGGGTCCGCACCAGCCCCAACCTCGGGTTTTCCCCACCCCACAGACGCCGGGAACCGGCATGGTCCAGGACCCCCCGCCATCCGTAACTTCGGAAGGGTCGTCGGCTACCGAAACAGAGGACATCATGCGACTCCGGTCGAAGCACTCCAGCACCGCCCCCACGGCCCCCGCGGCGCCGCAGTACCCGCCGCGGACCAGCGGTGACACCGCACACGGCCGTCACGGGTCGGTCGCCGGTGCCGTCGCCGGGGCCGCCGTCGAGCTGCGCTCGGTCCGCCGCACCTACGGCCGCGGTGACTCCACCGTGCACGCGCTGCGCGGCATCGACCTGGCGCTGCCGCGGGGCAGCTTCACCGCGGTGATGGGCCCCTCCGGTTCCGGCAAGAGCACCTTCCTGCAGTGCGCGGCCGGACTCGACAAGCCCACAACCGGCACCGTCCACCTCGGCGGCGCCGACATCACCGGGCTCAGCGAGAACAAGCTGACGCAGCTGCGCCGCAGCCGCATCGGCTTCATCTTCCAGTCCTTCAACCTGCTGCCGTCGCTCACCGTGCAGCAGAATGTCATGCTGCCGCAGCGGCTGGCCGGCGCGCGCCCCGACCGGCGGCGGGCGGCGGAGCTGCTCGCGCAGGTCGGCCTGGAGGGGTACGGGAAGCGGCGGCCGGGACAGCTGTCCGGCGGGCAGCAGCAGCGCGTGGCCATCGCCCGCGCCCTGGTCACCGCGCCCGAGGTGGTGTTCGCGGACGAGCCCACCGGCGCCCTCGACACCAACACCGCCCGTGAGGTGCTGGGGCTGCTGCGGCACGCCGTCGACCGGCTCGGCGCGACCGTCGTGATGGTCACCCACGACCCGGTCGCCGCCTCCTTCGCGGACCGGGTGCTCTTCCTCGCCGACGGTTCGCTCGCCGGCCACCTGGAGCGCCCGGAGCCGACGGAGATCGCCGACCACATGGTCGCGCTGACCACCGGCACCCGCCCGGAGCGCGTCGCGAGGGCCGCCGCGTGAACGGCCTCGCCCGCGCCTCCGTGCGCTTCCGGCCCGCGTCCTTCGCCGGCACCTTCGTCGCCCTGCTCTTCGCCGCCGCCATCATGGCCGCCTGCGGCTCCCTGCTGCAGACCGGGATCGTCGCGCACCTCACGCCCGAGCGCTACGCCGGTGCCCCGGTGGTCGTCGCGGCCGACCAGCACGCCCGGATGACCGTCGGCCACGGCGAGGACCGCGAGGAGGAGGCCGAGCCGCTGCCCGACCGGGCCCGCGTCGACGCCGGGCTCGCGGACCGCATCGCCCGTGAGCCGGGCGTCGCCGCGGCCGTGCCCGACGTGGCCTTCCCCGTGCAGAGCACGTCGCTGCCGTCGCTGACCGGCCGCGACTGGTCGGCCACCGCGATCGGCGCCGGCTCGAACGCGAAGCCACTCGCCGAGGGACGCGCTCCCGCGGCGGGCGAGGTCGTCCTGGACGCCACCACCGCGCGCGCCGCGAAGCTCGCGACCGGTGACACCGTCACCCTCGTCACGCCCGCCCGCACCGGCGGGTACCGGATCTCCGGACTGACGGCGGCGGGGGCCGGTTCCGCCACCGCGTGGTTCGACGACGCCTCGGCGGGCCGGCTCGCCGGACACCCGGGCCAGGCGGACGCCATCGCCGTCCACGCCCGCCCAGGCGTCAGTACCGAGCAGCTCGCCGCACAGGTCGAGCACGCCGTCGACGGGCACGCCCTGGTGCATACCGGGGACGCCCGCGGCGAGGTCGAGCACCCGGAACTCGCGGGCGGCAAGGAGCTGCTGACGGCGCTGGGCGGCTCCTTCGGCGGCGTCGCCGCCATGACCGCGGTCTTCGTCGTCATGGGCACCGTCGCCCTCGCGATCGGCCAGCGCGGCCGCGAGATCGCCCTGCTGCGAGCGATCGGCGCGACCCCGCGGCAGATCCGCCGCACGGTCGCCACCGAGGCGGTGCTCGTCGCCCCGATCGCGGGGGCGATCGGCATCCTGCCGGGTCTCGCGCTCGCGCACTGGTGGCTCGGCCAGCTCGTCGACCGCGGCGCGGTGCCCGCCGGGCTGCGGCTGTCCACCGGCTGGATCCCCATGGTCAGCGCGGTCGGCGCCGGTCTGCTCAGCTCGCTCGTCGCCGGATACCTGGCCGCCCGCCGGCCCTCCAAGGCCCGGCCCAGCCAGGCGCTGGGCGAGGCCGCGGTGGAGCGGAGGCGCCCCGGGGTGATCCGTACGGTGCTCGGCTTGGCGGCCCTCGCCGGCGGCATCGTCGTGGCGTCGCTCGCGGCCCACGCGACGGGGGAGGACGCGGCCAACATCGCGCTCGGCGTCGTGATGCTCTTCATGCTCTGCGTCGCGCTGCTCGGCCCCGTCGTCGCGTGGCTCGCCGCCACGGTCCTGGGACTGCCGCTGCGGGCGGGCGGCGCGCCGGGTGCGCTCGCCGCCGCCAACGCCCGCGCCAACTCCCGCCGGCTGGCCTCCGCGATCACCCCGATCGTGCTGGTCATCGCCTTCTGCGGCACGTTGGTCTTCATGCAGAGCACCATCACGCACGCCTCCGCCGAGCAGGTGCGCGACGGCGTGGTCGCCGACCAGATCATCAGCGGCACCGGCGGCGGACTGCCGGCCACGGCCGCCGGCCAGGCAGCGCGGGTGAACGGCGTGGCCGCAGCCGTGGGCGTGTTGCGCACCGGCGTGCTCTACCGGGCGGCCGGCTCCTTCAACACCGCCTCCGCGCTGGGTGTCTCCGGCACCCCGGCCGACCTGGCCAAGGTGCTCGACCTCGGCGTCGGGGACGGCACGCTGAACGGGCTCACCGCGAACGACACCGTCGCGCTGAACCGCCTGCTGGCGGACTCCGCCGACGTCTCGGTCGGCGACCGCATCGAACTGCGGCTCGGCGACGGCACCACGGTCCACCCCCGGATCGTCGCCCTCTACGAGCGCGGCCTGGGCCTGGGCGAGGTGGTGATGCCGCGCGCGGCGGTCGCCGGACACGTCTCGGCCGCGTACGACAGCCAGGTGCTCGTCCGTGACGCTGAAGGGGCCGACCAGGCCGCCGTCGCGCGTGCGTTGGGGCGGCTCGACGCCCCCGGCGTCGCGGTCACGGACCGCGCCGGCTACAGCGCCCAGGTCGACAAGAACCTGGAGCTCAACGCGTGGGCCAACCGCGTGATGGCCGTGGTCCTCGGCGGCTTCGCGGCCGTCGCGGCGGCCAACACCCTGGTCATGACGGTCCTCGACCGGCGCCGCGAGGTCGCCCTGCTGCGGCTGGCGGGCACCACGCGCCGCCAGGTGCTCGGGATGATGCGCTGGGAGGCGCTGCTCGTCGGCACCGCGGGCCTGGTGATCGGGACGGCCATCGCCTGGGCGACGCTCACCCCGATCGCCCGCGGGCTGACCGGCGGCGCCCCGTACGTACCGCCCACCGTGGCGGCCGCCATCGCCGGCGGGGTGCTCCTGCTGGGCCTGGCCGCCACCGGCCTGCCGGCCCGAGCGCTGCTGCGCACCCGTCCCATCGAGGCGGGCGCGGGCCGCGAGTAGCGGGCGCCGGGGAGAACGCCGACGGGGCGGGTGCTCGTGAAGAGCACCCGCCCCGCCGTTGTGTGAACAGGTCAGCCGGTGACCTTCTTGATGATGACGCTGCCGGTTCCCGCGATGGTGCCGCGGGAGTTCAGGAGCTGCACCTCACCGAAGAACTGACGTCCTTCGGGGGCCGGGGACGCGGCCACGACCTGGGCGGAGAAGGACGCCGTGGCGCCGTTCGCCAGCGAGACGGTCTTGGTCTCGTCGACCTTGACCTGGCCGAGCGAGGCGGCGAAGTACACGTCCTTGTAGTTGTACTCCGTGGTGCCCGCCGGGACCGAGTAACCGGTCACGACGACGGTGTACGTACCGGCCGCCGGGTTGGCGATGCTGACCGCTTCCTCGGAGTCGCCGTCCGCGGACGAGCCGACCTTGGTGGAACCGAGGTAGACCTCGAGGTCGAGGTCGGCACCGGTGTCCGAGGTGGAGCCGATCGCCACGTCGAGCCGGGAGGCGCCGGGGCCGACGACGAGCGTCGTCTCCTTCGTCTCGCCCTGCGCGATGGTCGGGCGGGCGGTCAGCGCGGAGCCGAGGGCGCCGCCCTTCAGCTTGCCGTCAAGGGCGGCGAAGCCGTTGGTGACCTTCCAGTCGACCGCGGCCGGGACACCGACCTTGGCCTCGTCGAGGGTCTGCACGGCCGGGTCGAAGGTGGCACCCAGCACGGACGCCGTGACGGCGTACGGGTTGTTCAGCAGCGGGGAGGTACGACGCGCCTCGACCTCGATCTCCCACACGCCGGGCAGCGGGTCGGTGTACGACCGCAGGTCCGGACGGCACTTGTTGTTCGGGTTCACGTAGTTCAGGTAGCACGACGGGGTGGACGTGTCGTCCATCGGAACGCCGTACGGGTTGATCGCGATGAACCGGGTCTGGCTGGTCGCCTGGATGCCGCCGAGGGCGATCTCCAGGGACTTGGCGCCGGCCGGCACGTTCAGGAAGTACGAGGTGGTGCTGTTGCGCTGCACCACGCCCGACTCCTTGGTGGAGAAGGCGGGCTTGGCCAGCGGCTTCGAGACCACGACGGTGGCCAGGATCTGCTGGTCGGTGCCCTTGGTGCGCTTGTCGTCCACGGCCAGGATGACGCTGTGCAGACCGGTGGTCTTCGCCTTCGCGGTGACCTTGACGGTGACCGGCACGTTCAGCGGCAGCGAGACCTCGCTGCTGCCGGCGAGCTTGAAGGTGCCGTCGTTGTTCACCAGCGCCAGCGAGTGCTTGACCGGGCGGTCGGAGCCGGTGGTGCGGGTGACCGTGACGTCGTACGTCCGGGACTGGCCGGTCTTGAGGCCGCCCTCCCGGTCGTAGATGCCGGTGCCGAAGCCCGGGGTCTTCAGGAACGCAGACAGCGCGGTGTTGACCGGAGCCTTGACGGTGTACTCGTTGGCCGAGACACCCGCCTTGATCAGGTTCCAGGCACCGTTGATGTCGATCAGACCGGAGCCCTCTTCGTACGCCTGGGCACCCGCGATGTGCTGCGCGGAGCTGGTCAGCGCGGTCCGCAGGGCGGCCGGGTTCAGGGCGATGTTCTTCTGCTTCGCGGCGGAGATCAGCAGTGCGCTGGCGCCCGCGGCCTGCGGGGAGGCCATCGAGGTGCCCTGCAGCATCGCGTAGCCGGGCGGCAGGCTGTAGCCGGCCTCGGCGACCGGGCTGCCGGGCTCCCAGGTCGGGATGGTGTTGATCGACGCGCCGGGCGCGGTGATGGTCGGCGTGAAGCCGCCGTCCTCACGCGGACCGCGCGAGGAGAACGGCATCATCTGGTACGCCTTGTCCACCTGCGAGCCGTAGTTGGCCGCCCAGGTGTCCTTGGAAATCGACGCACCGACGCTCAGGACCTTGTCGGCCAGGCCGGGGTCGCCGATGGTGTTGGCACCCGGGCCGCTGTTGCCGGCCGAGATGACCAGCTGGACGCCGTAGGTGTCGATGAGGCGCGTGTACAGCTCGGCGCGCGCGTTGTTGCCGTCGTTCAGCGCGGGCAGGCCGCCGATGGACATGTTGACGATGTCCACGCCACGGTTCACGACGAGGTCGATCATGCCCTCGGTGAGCGCGACGTTGGTGCAGCCGCCGGTCCAGGTGCAGGCGCGCGAGGAGACGATCTTCGCGCCGGGAGCGGCACCGTTCATCTTGCCGCCGAACAGGCCGTTCGCGGCGGTGATGCCCGCGACGTGGGTGCCGTGCTCGGACTCGATGACCCCGATGTTGACGAAGTCGGCCTTCTTGCCGACCCAGTCGCCGCCGTACGGGTCCGTCGGGACGTCCTTGCGGATCTGGACGACGAACGGGATCGACTCGGAGATGGCGGTGTCCGGGTTGTCCGTCCCGAAGTGCGCGATCTGGAAGCCGTTCTTGTACGGCTTGAGCGCCTCGTCATCGCCGAAGTCGCCGTTGTTGTTCAGGTCGACGCGCACGGTGCCGGCGGCGGCGTCGTAGAGCACGCCCCAGACATCCGTGGTGTCGCCGTCACGGTTGAGGTCGCCGGCCATGTCGCCGCCGGTCGTCGCGGCCTCGGAGAACAGGTTGAACTTGTAGGCGCCGGCCGGCGCGGTCCAGGTCCGTCCGGCGATGGTGAAGCCGGGGCCCGCCACATCGGTCGTCATCCGGCGCCAGGTGGCGTCGCTGTCGGTTATGGGGTCGGTCGAGGTGACCCAGTCGACGATCTTGCGCTCGCCGGTGGTGGTCTTCTGCAGCGCCGGGTGGCCGATGTCGACACCGGAGTCCAGGATGCCGATGGTCACGCCGCGACCGTCGGCCTTGGGCTGGTTCTTGACGAAGTCCACCGCGCCGGTCTCGAAGGCGGGCTGGTACGGGTTCTTCGCCGGGGTGCTCGCGCTCGGGCCGGAGAAGGTCTTCGCTGCCTTGCGCTTCGCCGTCACGCCCGTGGCGGCGTCCGCCACGGGGGTCGGCTTGTCGAGCAGGATCTCCTGCTTGAGATCGATGCCGTGGACCGCGGACAGCTTCTGCGCCTTGGCGATCGCCGCGTCCGCCTTGGCGGTCGGGACCGTCGCGCGCACGTAGCCGAGCTTGTCGTAGGTGCTCCCCACCGAGGCGCCGGAGGCACCGAGCTGGGCGGCGACCTGCTGGGTGGTGCCGGGCGCCGTGGCGATCATCATCGTCACGGTCTTGTCGCCGTCGGACTTGGCCTTGACCAGAAGCGCCGCGTCGGCGGATCCGAGCTTGTCGGTGGAGGCCTTGACCGGGGCGGACGCGGGGCCGCCGGCCGGAGCGCCGGTGGGCGCGTTGTCGGCGAACGCGGTGGCGGAGCCGGTCGCAGCCAGTGCGGCCACCAGGCCCGCGGCGAGCGCGACGCGGGCCACGCGTCTCTTGGCGCGTATGTGATCGAGAGGCATGGGCATCCTTGTTCGGAAAACGGTGCCGGTTGACCGCTAAGAGTCACGTAACCGACCGGTGTTTGTGGAGAGTTGTCCGAGGCAGGATGTGGACATGACGTATTTCCGCCATACGCCATGACAGGCAAAGCGGACACGCGGGGGTAAAGCGCCGGTCAACTCGGGGTCACGACCACGTAAGCGGCCGGAGTCCGGTCGGTCGAGGCCATCAGGGCGGTGCGCACGACGGTCGCCTGCTGGTCCAGCGCGTCCCGCAGCTTCTTGGGGGTGAGGTGGACGACGGTGATGCCGAGTTCCTCCAGGTGCTCGCGCTTCTGGGCGTACTGCGACCACAGGGCGTCGTCGTCCTGGCGGGGTCCGCGCGCGTCGATCTCCAGCGCCACCGCGTGCTCCGGCCAGTACGCGTCCACGCCGCCGAGCGACGGTCCGCCGGGCAGCCGCAGGTCGACGTGCCACACCGGGTCCGGCAGGCCGTAGCAGGTCACCATCTCGTACAACCGGCCCTCGGCGAGCGCCCGTCCCTCGGCCAGCAGCGCGTCCACCGCGTCCACCACGTGCGGCCTGGACAGCAGCCTGGCCTGACTCAGCTCCCGGACGACGGCGGTGGCCTCGCAGTGGCCGCCGCGCACCGCCTCGGTCAGCAACCGCCGTACGGTCCCGGCGTCGTCGAGGTCGGCCACCGCGTCGGCCAGCGCACGCGCCACCGGCGCGCACGGCAGTCCGGTCACCCGCTGCGCCGGGGGCAGCGTGTGCGCGCGGTGGATCGCCACGTCCCCGGCGTCCCGCAGTCGCCGCTGGCGCGGCACCAGGACGTCGATCCGGTCGATCCCCAGCAGCGGTGGCACCGAGGAGAACCGGTGCAGCGCCAGCGCCGCCAGCCCGGTGACCATCGCCTGTCCGTCCACCGGCCCGTCCGTGCCGTCCGCTTCGCACCCCGCGTACAGCAGTGCCGCCCGCAGCCGCTCGTCGCCGGTGGGCGGCCCCGCGTGCAGCAGGAACACCTGCGGCAGTAGCTGCTGCCACGGCCCGCCGGGCCGGCAGCGTTCCGCCAGGGTGCTCGCGGTCACGCCGTGCTCCCGCAGCTGACGTGTCGTCAAGATCCTTTGCTGGGTGCGCGAGAGGTGGTCCAGGGGGCGGGGGGTGTGCGGTGCGTTGTGGTTCATGGGGGGTTGGTTCCGCGGCGGAGCCACCCGCTAACCGCTGTTACACGGTCGTCGACAAACCGGGACAAGCCCGCACTAAAGTTCAGGCGTTCGGATGCCGATGGGCGGTATTCACCTATTCGGGTGACGCCCCCGGCTGCCACCGGCAGGGCTCCCGAGCCGTGCGGTGGGCGACACGGCGGGACCCCGCCGCGCCATCCCTCGTAAGGGTGATGCGACGGGGTCCCGGGGCGCAGACGTCTCAGTGGTCGACGGCCTGGGCGCGCAGCGCGCGGGACAGGTCGTCGCGGGCCTCCAGGACGAGCCGGCGCAGCGCGGGGGCCGCGTCCTGGTGCGCGTCGAGCCAGCCGCCCGCCGCGTCGACGGTCTCCTGGGTGATCCGGTACCGCGGGAACAGGCCCCGCACGATCGCCATGCCGATCTCGATCGACCGCTGGGACCAGATCCGCTCGATCACGTCGAAGTACCGGTCGGCGTAGGGCGCGAGCAGTTCCTCCTGGCCCGGCTGGTCGAATCCGGCGATGCTCGCCTCGACCAGCGCGTTCGACAGGGCGTCCGATTCGACCACCGACGCCCACACCTGGGCCTTGACCTCCGCCGACGGCCGGGCCGCCAGGCAGCGCACCTGGTGCCGCCGCCCCGAGGCGGTGTCGTCGCGCGCGAGTTCGGCGGCGACCACGGCCTCGTCGACCTCGCCCGCGGCGGCCAGCGGCTCCAGGAACGACCAGCGCAGCTCCTGGTCGATCTCCAGACCGTCGATCTTGGCGCTGCCCTCGAGCAGCCCGCTCAGCAGCTGGAGATCGGCCGCCGAGGAGGCCACCGCGGCGAAGAAGCGTGCCCAGGCGAGCTGGTGCCCGCTGCCCGGCTCCGCCCGCCGCAGCTCGGTCAGCGCGCCGTCGGACAGCGCCCTGGCACCCTCGGCCCGCCACTGCGGCGACGCGTACTGGTGCAACGCGGTCCGCGCCTGCTGGTGCAGCGACTGCAGCACGCCGATGTCGGACTCCCGCCCGGCGAACCGCAGCACGAGACCGAGGTAGTCGCGGGCGGGCATCAGCGCGTCCCGCGTCATGTTCCACACCGCCGACCAGACCAGCGCCCGCGCCATGGGGTCGGACAGGTCGGCCAGGTGCTTGCGCAGGGTGTCGAGGGAGTCCGGGTCGAAGCGGATCTTGCAGTACGTCAGGTCCTCGTCGTTGACCAGGATCAGATCGGGCCGCTCGGCCCCGGCCAGCTCCGCCACCACCGTGCGGGACCCCGTCACGTCGGTCTCGGCGCGGGCGTAGCGCTCCAGCGCGCCGCCCGCGGCCCGCCGGTACAGGCCGACGGCGACGCGGTGCGGGCGCAGTTCGGGGTGCGACTCGGCGGCGCTCTGCAGGACGGCCAGCTCGGTGATCCGGTCCTCGCCGTCGTACACCGCCTCCGGCGTCAGTGAGTTCACCCCCGCGGTCTGCAGCCAGGCGCGGGACCACTGCGCCATGTCCCGGCCCGAGGTCTCCTCCAGCACCGCCAGCAGGTCCGCCAGCGTGGTGTTCCCGTACGCGTGCCGCTTGAAGTAACGCCGCGCCGCCTCCAGGAAGGCGTCGGCGCCGACGTAGGCGACGAGCTGCTTCAGCACGGACGCACCCTTGGCGTACGTGATGCCGTCGAAGTTGAGCTTGGCGTCCTGGAGGTCCTGGATGTCCGCGGTGACGGGGTGCGTGGAGGGCAGCTGGTCGGCCCGGTACGCCCACGCCTTGCGGCGGTTGGCGAAGGTGATCCAGCCGTCCGTGAAGCGGGTCGCCTCCACCTGCGAGTACGCCCCCATGAAGTCGGCGAACGACTCCTTGAGCCACAGGTCGTCCCACCACTGCATGGTGACCAGGTCGCCGAACCACATGTGCGCCATCTCGTGCAGGATGACGTTGGCCCGGCCCTCGTACGCCGCCTGCGTCACCTTGCCGCGGAACACGAACTCCTCGCGGAACGTGACCAGGCCCGGGTTCTCCATCGCGCCGATGTTGTACTCGGGCACGAACGCCTGGTCGTACTTCCCGAAGGGGTACGGGTAGTCGAACGTGTCGTGGAAGAAGTCCAGCCCCTGCTTGGTGACCGTGAAGATGTCGTCCGCGTCGAAGTGCGGCGCGAGCGAGGCCCGGCACAGCGCGCCGAGCGGGACGTCCAGCACGGTGCCGTCGTCGAAGGTACGCGCGTAGTGGTCGCGCACCACGTGGTACGGCCCGGCGACGATCGCGGTGATGTACGTCGAGATCGGCTTGGTGGGTGCGAAGTCCCACGTCGAGGAGGAGGGGTCGGCGTCGCGCGCGGGGCCGGCCTGAGCCTCGTTGCTCAGTACGGTCCAGTGCGCGGGCGCGGTCACCGAGAAGGTGAAGGGTGCCTTGAGATCCGGCTGCTCGAAGGTGGCGAAGACCCGGCGGGCGTCGGCCGGCTCGTACTGCGTGTACAGGTACGTCTCGCCGTCCTCGGGGTCGGCGAACCGGTGCAGTCCCTCGCCGGTGCGGCTGTACGCGCAGCGCGCGTCCACCGTGAGGACGTTCTCGGCGGCGAGGTCGTCGAGGGCGATCCGCGTTCCGTCGAACACGGCAGCCGGGTCCAGCGCCCGTCCGTTCAGCACCACGGAGTCGACGGCCGGTGCGAGCAGGTCCACGAAGGTGGCCGCGCCGGGCCGCGCGGACCGGAAGCGGATCGTGGTCACCGAGCGGAACGTGTCCTCGTCCGGCCGGGTGGCCGACCGCAGGTCGAGCGCGACCTCGTATCCGTCGACCGCGAGGATCCGCGCCCGCTCGCGGGCCTCGTCACGGGACAGGTTCTCACCGGGCACTGATGACTCCTTTGTCAGCATCGTCGATCGATTCGCATACTCCCACGCCGCACCAATGGACGACAGGCGGGAATGCGGCCCTCGATCCCGAGGTTTCCGAGGTACGAGCGGTCCCATGCCGTGTTGCCCCGTTCCTGAGGAGAAGTTGAAGTGACCACAGCAGAGAAGACCCCCGTCGACTTCTGGTTCGACCCGCTGTGCCCCTGGGCGTGGATGACCTCGCGCTGGATGCTGGAGGTCGAGAAGGTGCGGCCGGTCGAGGTCCACTGGCACGTCATGAGCCTCGCCGTGCTCAATGAGCCGAAGGTCGACGAGCTGCCCGAGCAGTACCGCGAGCTGCTCGGCCCGAAGGGCTGGCGACCGGTGCGGGTGGTCGTCGCGGCCCAGCAGAAGTACGGTGACGAGGTCGTCGGGAAGCTCTACACCGCGCTCGGCACGCGCTTCCACAACCGTGGCGAGGGCCCGACCCTCGAGGCGATCGTCGGCGCGCTGGAGGACGCGGGCCTGCCGCCCGAGCTGATCGACTACGCCGACCAGGACACCTACGACGCTGAGGTGCGCGCCTCCCACAAGGAAGGCATCGAGAAGGTCGGCCAGGACGTCGGCACCCCGGTCATCGCGGTTCCCGGCGCCGACGGCGAGCAGGTCGCTTTCTTCGGCCCGGTCGTCACCCCCGCCCCCAAGGGCGAGGCCGCGGCCCGCCTCTGGGACGGCACCCTGCTGGTGGCCTCCACTCCCGGTTTCTACGAGATCAAGCGCTCCCGGACCGCCGGGCCGATCTTCGACTGATGCCGCACCTCGGACTGGTGACCCTCGTCGTCCGCGACTACGACGAGGCCATCGCCTTCTACACGGGCGCTCTCCGTTTCGAACTGCGCGAGGACACCGCGCGCGACGACGGCAGCCGCTGGGTCGTCGTCGCGCCCGCGGGGTCGCCGCAGACGGGACTGCTGCTGGCGCGTGCCTCCACCGCGGAGCAGGAGGCGCGGATCGGCGGCCAGACCGGCGGCCGGGTCGGGCACTTCCTGAACACCGACGACTTCGACCGCGACTACAAGCACATGGTCGCCGCCGGGGTCGTCTTCGAGGAGGAGCCCCGGCACGAGGCGTACGGTTCGGTCGTGGTCTTCCAGGATCTGTACGGCAACCGCTGGGACCTCATCGAACCCCGCTGACCGCCGGTCGGCAGGAGAGGGCGAAGGCCCCCGCGCGACACCACCGCGCGGGGGCCTTCGGCTTTCGGGGCGCGCTACGGAGCGAGCAACAGCCCGCTGGTGCGCTCCTTGGCGGCGGCGTACCGGGCCTGGACGTCCTGCCAGTTCACGACGCGCCACATCGCCTCGACGAAGTCGACCTTCTGGTTGCGGTACTGAAGGTAGAACGCGTGCTCCCAGGCGTCGAAGACGAGCAGCGGAACGCTGCCCTGGCCGACGTTCCCCTGGTGGTCGTAGATCTGCTCGACGATCAGCCGCTCGCTGAGCGGCTCGTACGCCAGCACGCCCCAGCCGGACCCCTGCGTGGTGGCCGCGGCCTTGGAGAGCTGGGACCGGAAGCGGTCGAAGCCGCCGAAGTTCTCGGCGAGGGCGTCCGCGAGCTGCCCCGTGCCGTCCTTCTCCAGCGGCTCGCCGCCGCCGTCGCCCGACATGTTCGACCAGTAGATGCTGTGCAGGATGTGGCCGGAGAGATGGAAGGCCAGGCTCTTCTCGAGCCCGTTGATACCTCCCCACTGCTCCTTGTCGCGCGCCTCGGCGAGCTGATCGAGGGTGTCGTTCGCCCCCTTCACGTACGCCGCGTGGTGCTTGTCGTGGTGCAGTTCGATGATCTCGCCGCTGATCACGGGCTCCAGCGAGGCGTAGTCGTAGGGCAGTTCAGGAAGCGTGTACGTGGGCATGCGCGAGTTCCTCCGGCCGCTAGCTTATTGCAAGTCATATGCAATTGCACGCTAGCAGCAGAAGGGTCCGCAGCTCCGGCGCCCCTACCGTCCGGCGCCCTCCGCGCCGGCCCGGCGCCCCCGCCACTCCCGGCCGAGCGCCACCGCGAGCACCACGCCCGTCGCCCCCGCCGACCACAGCACCTGCGGGCGCGCCGTCTCGTCCGTCAGCATCAGCACCAGGACCGCGGCCATCCCCGCCAGGGCCGCCCAGCTCAGCCACGGGAAGCACCACATCCGCAGGTTGAGCGCCCCCGGCGCCTCGCGTTCCAGCCGCCGCCGGAGCCGCAGTTGCGAGGCGGCGATCAGGCTCCACACCACGAGCAGCACCGCACCGACCGCGTTGAGCAGGTACTGGAAGACCGAGTCCGGCCACTCCAGGTTCAGCAGCACCGACACGAACCCGAACGCGACGGACGCCAGCACCGCCAGGCGCGGCACCCCGCCGCGCGAGATCCTCGTCAGCGCGGCCGGCGCCTCACCGCGCTCGGCGAGCGAGAAGGCCATGCGCGACGAGCCGTACAGATTGGCGTTGAGTGCCGACAGCAGCGCGACGAACACCACGATGTTCATGATCTGCGCCGCCCCGGGAATGCCGATCCGGTCCAGCACCGCGACGTACGGGCTCCGCCCGGGGACGACGGTGTCCCACGGCAGCAGGGTCACGATGACGAGCATCGAGCCCACGTAGAAGAGCAGGATCCGCCACACCGCGCTGCGCACCGCGCGCCCCACGGCGCGCGCCGGATCGTCCGACTCCGCCGCCGCGATGGTCACGACCTCCAGCCCGCCGAAGGCGAAGACGACCGCGAGCACACCGGAGACCACGCCGTCCCAGCCGGCGGGCAGGAAGCCGCCACGGCCGGTGAGGTTGGCCAGGCCCACCGGCTCGGTGTCGGGCAGCAGCCCGAAGACCGCCAGCAGACCCAGCACCAGGAAGAGCACGATCGCGCCGATCTTGAGCGCCGCGAACCAGAACTCGAACTCGCCGAAGTTGCCCACGGCGGCGAGGTTGGCGGCGGTGAAGACCACCATGAACAGCAGCACCCACGCCCAGGTCGGCACCGACGGCAGCCAGCCGTTCGCGATCTTCGCCGCGCCGGTCGCCTCCACCGCCAGCACCACGACCAGCAGCAGCCAGTACAGCCAGCCGACGGTGAAACCGGCCCAGCGGCCGAAGGCCCGTTCCGCGTGCACCGAGAAGGAACCGGAGGCGGGCATCGCGGCCGACATCTCGCCGAGCATCCGCATCACCAGCATCGCCAGCAGACCCGCGATCAGATACGAGACGACGATCCCCGGCCCCGCGACCGCGATCCCGGCGCCCGAGCCGACGAAGAGCCCCGCACCGATCACCCCGCCCAGGCCGAGCATGGTCAGGTGGCGCTGCTTCAGCCCTGCCGACAACGGCTCGGCGGGGGGCGGTGCATCAGGCATGGCGCTCGAACTCTCACAGGATCGGGGGAGGGGGACGGAGGAAGAGCCGGAAGGATTTGGTGGGACCCCACAGTGTCCCCATGCCCGGCCGCACTCGGCAAAACCGGTCCGCGCCGGACGCGGTGTCGTGGCTCTACCGTGACGAGCATCACGTGACCTGCTGAAACAAGCGAAACGCAAGCGCGGCGGCGGAGGCTGGGCGTGCAGGGAACTCTCCAAGACGTCGGGCGTGCCTTTGTCGTCTGCCGACGGTGATCTTGGGTTGTCCGCTGCGTTAGCGTCGCGGCGTCACCTTCAAGAACCCCGCCCTCTTCACCCACGGAGTACCGATGAGCACCGCTGCTGTCTCAGACACCCGGACCGGCACGGTCCTCGCCGACCTGCTCCCCGCCTCCTCCGCCGCCCGCGCCCGAGTGCGGGACGTGGCCCTGGTGCTCGGCGGCGCCGCGCTCACCGGCCTGGCCGCGCAGCTGTCGGTGCCGGTTCCCGGCTCCCCGGTCCCGGTCACCGGTCAGACCTTCGCCGCGCTGCTGGTCGGCACGGCGCTCGGCGCCCGCCGCGGCTTCGCGGCCCTGGCGCTCTACGCCGTCGCGGGCGTCGCCGGCATGCCGTGGTTCGCGGAGGGCTCGTCGGGCTCGTCCATGCCGAGCTTCGGCTACATCCTCGGGATGCTGCTCGCCTCGGCCGCCGTCGGCGCGCTCGCCCGTCGCGGCGCGGACCGCACCGTGCTGCGGACGGCCGGCGCCATGGTGGTCGGCAGCGTGATCATCTACGCGGTCGGGGTGCCGTACCTGGCGCTGGCCGCGCACCTCTCCCTCGGCAAGGCCGTCTCGCTCGGCCTGACGCCGTACCTGCTCGGCGACGCGCTGAAGGCCGCGCTCGCCATGGGCGTGCTGCCCGCCGCCTGGCAGCTGGTGAACCGCAAGGGCTGACGGCCCCGCGGTACGGAAAGCGGCCCGGCCCCTCGGGGGGACCGGGCCGCCGTCGTATCCGCGTGGGGACTACGACCGGGTGACGGCGTCCCGGCGGCCGTTCCCGATCCGCTCACGGACCAGCGAGATCGCGATGACCACGGCGGCCACCAGCAGCGACAGCAACACCTGCGGCCGGCCGTCCTTGTCGGTGAGCATGTAGACGAGCACGAACGAGATCATGCCGATCGTCGCCCACGTCAGGTACGGGAAGAGCCACATCCGCACGATGAGCTTCTCCGGTTCCTCCCGCTCGATGATCCGGCGCATCCTCAGCTGCGAGAAGCAGATGACCAGCCAGACGAAGAGCGCGACCGCGCCGGACGAGTTGAGCAGGAACTTGAAGACGGTGTCCGGCCACTCGTAGTTGAAGAAGACGGCCACGAAGCCGAACAGGACGGAGCCCAGAATCGCGTTGCGCGGCACGCCGCCCTTGCTGGTCTGCGCGAACCGCGCCGGCGCGTCACCGCGCCGCCCGAGCGAGAAGGCCATCCGGGATGCGGTGTACAGGCCGGAGTTGAGGCAGGACAGCACGGCCGTCAACACGATGACGTTCATGATCTGCCCGGCGTGCGCGATGCCTATCGAGTCCAGGGCCGCGACGTACGAGCCCTTCTTGACGATCGCCGGGTCGTCCCACTTCAGCAGGGACACGACGATGAGGATCGAGCCCAGGTAGAAGACGCCGACGCGCCAGATCACGCTGTTGGTCGCCTTGGTGATCGCCTTGCGCGGGTTCTGCGATTCGCCCGCCGCGAGGGTGACGATCTCGCTGCCCATGAACGAGAACACCACCATCAGCACACCGGTGAGGATCGCGCCGGGCCCGTTCGGCAGGAAGCCGCCGTGTCCGGTGAGGTTGGCCATGCCGACCGCTTCGTGGTCCGAGCCCGGCAGGACGCCGAAGGCGGCGAGCCCGCCGAGGACGATGAACGCGGCGATGGCGACGACCTTGATTCCGGCGAACCAGAACTCGAACTCGCCGTAGGAGCCGACGGAGACCAGGTTGGTCGCGGTCAGCACGGCCATCACGATCAGCGCCCAGGCCCACTGCGGGACCGCGGACACCCAGCCGTGCAGGATCGTCGCACCGGCCGTCGCCTCGACCGCCAGCACCACGACCCAGAAGAACCAGTAGAGCCAGCCGATGGAGAACCCGGCCCAGCGGCCGAGCGCCCGGTCCGCGTAGGCGGAGAACGAGCCGGACGTGGGGTTGGCGACCGCCATCTCGCCCAGCATCCGCATGACGAACACGACCATCGTGCCGACGAGGGCGTACGAGAGCAGGATGCCGGGGCCCGCCGCCGCGATACCGGAGCCGGAGCCGACGAACAGGCCGGCGCCGATCACACCGCCGATCGCGATCATCGACAGGTGGCGGTTCTTGAGTCCGGCCTGGAGGCCGGAGGACTGCTGTGGAGCGGGGTCGTCCTGCTGGGGCGGATCGGTCACAACTGAGGGGGGAAGTGAGCTCATGGGGTCGCATCCAATACCCAGAACGACCACTTACGGAACAGCTGAGGCCAATTCGTTGTTTTAACCTCAAATAACCCTCAAGCGCGCCCGATGCCCCCCTGGCCTTTGCCCGCCTTCGGACATGCCACACTCGTGCGTATGCGCGTGTATCTCGGCTCCGACCATGCCGGCTTCGAACTCAAGAACCACCTCGTGGAGTGGCTCAAGGCCAACAACCACGAGGTGACGGACTGCGGTCCGCTCATCTATGACGCCCAGGACGACTACCCGCCGTTCTGCCTGCGTGCCGCGGAGAGGACCGCCGCCGACCCCGGCAGCCTCGGCATCGTCATCGGTGGCTCCGGCAACGGCGAGCAGATCGCCGCGAACAAGGTCAAGGGCGTCCGCGCCGCGCTCGCCTGGAGCGAGCAGACCGCGGCCCTCGGCCGCGAGCACAACGACGCCAACGTGATCAGCATCGGCGGCCGGATGCACACCGAGGAAGAGGCGACCAAGTTCGTCGAGATCTTCCTCGCCACCCCGTACTCCGGTGAGGAGCGGCACACCCGCCGCATCGACATGCTCACCGCGTACGAGAACACCGGCGAGCTCCCCGCGATCCCGGCCCACCACCCGCAGGGCTGACCGCACGATGCCCGAAGGGCACACGATCCACCGGCTGGCCGCCGACCACTTCGCGAGGTTCGGCGGCCGTCCCGTGCGGGCGAGCAGCCCCCAGGGCAAGTTCTCCGACAGCGCCGCCCTGCTGGACGGCATGGTCCTCGACCGTGTCGACGCCCACGGCAAACACCTGTTCCTCGGCTTCGACCAGGTGGGCTGGGTCCACATCCACCTGGGCCTGTTCGGCAAACTCGGCTTCGGCGACGGCAAGGCCCCGCCGCCCACCGACACCGTCCGGCTGCGGCTCGCCCACCCCGACGCGTACGCCGATCTGCGCGGCCCCACCACCTGCGCGCTGATCACCGACGGCGAGAAGGGCGCGATACACGCCCGCCTCGGCCCGGACCCGCTGCGCCCGGCGGACGACCCGGCGGCCGCGTGGGGCCGCATCGCCCGCAGCCGCACCACCATCGCGGCGCTCCTGATGGACCAGACGGTCATCGCGGGCGTAGGCAACGTCTACCGGGCCGAAGTCCTCTTCCGGCACGGCATCGACCCGTACCTGCCGGGCCGCGATCTCAGCCGCGCCCAGTGGGACGCGATATGGGCCGACCTGGCCGCCCTCATGCGCGAGGGAGTCCGCAACAACCGCATCGACACCGTCCGCCCCGAGCACGAGCCGGAGGCCATGGGCCGCCCGCCGCGCCAGGACGACCACGGCGGCGAGGTCTACGTCTACCGCCGCACCGGGCAGCCCTGCCTCATCTGCGCGGACGAGATCCGCACGGCGGGCCTGGCAGCGAGAAACCTCTTCTGGTGCCCCCGCTGCCAGCGCCGGCCGGCCGCCGGGTAGCACCCACCCGACCTCAGAACCCGTGCGGCAGCCAGGGCCGGACGTCGCTCCCGAAAGCTGCCGAAGCCTCGGCAAGCGCCCCCGCGCGCAACTCCTCGACCCGCCCCGCCGCCGCCAGCGCGCTCAGTGAGAAGCCGCCCAGGTACGCGGTCCCCAACTCCCGCGCCGAGAGCGCCAGATCCGCCGGGTCCGTGGTCCGCGCGCACGTCGCGCCCTTCGCGTCCCCCGCCAGCCGCCAGCGCCCGGTGTTCCAGGGACAGAACGCGTCCTCGACGTCGAGCACCACGTCCACCGGCGCCGCGTACGTACGCGCCTCCAGCGCCGCCCCGACGTCCACCGTCCGCAGGAACAGCCCGTCGCGGATCCCGACACCGCACCGGCGGATGTCGGAGATCAGGTGGAGCACCGGGTCGTCGGCGGGCCGGCTGCGGATCCGTACGGAGGACGTCAGATCGAGGCCGAACAGGAAGTTCCACAGCGCGGCGTACGCCGCCGGGTCGAGCGCCTCGACGTCACGCACCAGTACCGCGCCGTCGGGCCCGGTCGCCGCGCCCCAGATCGGCTTCACCCCGTACCGCGCGTACCCGCGGACCTCACCGTCGACCTCGGCGAGCACGCACAGCAGTTCACCCGCGCCGTCCCGCATCGACTTCGGGTCGAGCAACGGCATTTGCTCCCAGCCCGGTTGCCGGGCGAGCATGCCCGGCCTGGCGGCGACCCGCTGCGCGTAGACCGCCTCGCACGCCTCCCGCGCCGCGGCGGGCGACACGATCCGCAGCCGCACCCGGTCGGTCCCGGCCGGCAGGCCGAGCCGGACGCGGGTGGTGTCGATCTCCAGCCGCACCTGCTCCGTGGCCAGCCCGTACCCGAAGCGGCCGTAGATCGCCGGCTCCGAGGCGGTGAGGACCGCCAGCGACTCGCCCGCCACGCGCACATCGTCCAGCTGCCTGCGCATCATCGACGTCAGCACCCCGCGCCGGCGATGCGTCGGCTGCACGCTCACCATCGTCACGCCGGCCGCCGGCACGAGCGCGCCGCCCGGTACCGACAACCGGAACGAGAACGCCCCCGCGGTGCCGACGACCTCGTCCCCGTCCCAGACCGCGAGCGACCGTTCGCACTCGGTCAGCTCCCGCCACAGCGCGCGTTCCTCCCGGGACTCCGGCGGGCCCCCGAAGGCCCGCTCCAGCTTCCCGTACCAGTCGTCCCACTGCTCCGCCTGGAGCGTCCGCACTTCGGTCGTCATGCACCTTGCCTACCAGCCCTCTTACGGCGACGCGAACCCATTTATCGCACCCGGCGACCCACCGTCCGGGGAATCGACGTGCCGCCGAAAGGGTGGGTAGGGTCGCCGGAACATGGGTAAGGACGCGGCAAGAGACAGCCTGGGTACCCGGTGGCGCCGGTCGCTGCACAGGGTCCGCCTCGGCCTGCGCAAGTCCGCCGTCGACTACTTCCGCGGCGACGCCTCGGACTGGCTCGCCCTGACCGTGCTGATGCTCACGGTCCCGGCCCTCGCCTACACCACCATCTGCATCCCGGTCTGGTGCCCGCCCAGCGCCCTCGTGCTGCCGATCCTCACCGGCGGTCTGCTGCTCCGCCCGGCCAGCCTCCTGGTGCTCTACACGAGTTCCGCGGTCGCGCTGGTCGTCGAGTCGGCGGTCCTCGGGCCGTACCGGGACGGGCCGTCCCGGGTGACCCCGGGCATCGTCCTGGTGGTCTCGGCCGTCGCCCTCTCCGGGCTGCTCATCGCCCAGTTCCGCAGCCGCGTCGGCGTGCCCTGGCGGGGCGGCCACACGATGCTGTTCGACCTGCGCGAAAGGATCCGCGTGCAGAGCCGGCTGCCCCGGCTCCCGGCGGGGTGGCACGCCGAGATGGCGCTGCGGCCGGCGGGCGGTCAGTCCTTCTCCGGCGACTTCGTGGTCGCCACCCGGACGCTGGGCGGCCGGGTGCTCGAAGCGGTGCTCACCGACGTGTCGGGCAAGGGCATGGACGCCGCGTCACGTTCGCTGCTGCTGTCCGGCGCCTTCGGCGGCCTGCTCGGCTCACTGCCGCCGCACGCCTTCCTGACCGCCGCCAACGGCTATCTGCTGCGCCAGAACTGGGACGAGGGCTTCGCCACCTCCATTCACCTGGTGCTCGATCTCGAGAGCGGCGACTACGAGTTGCTCTCGGCCGGCCACCTGCCCGGCGTCCAGCTCAGCGCGGGAACGGGCCGCTGGCAGGAGATGGCGGCCGAGGGTCCGCTGCTGGGGGTCTACGACGGCGCCGAATTCCACGGCGTCAAGGGAACGTTGCGGTCGGGTGATGTTCTTCTGCTGTTCACCGACGGCCTGGTGGAGGCCGCGGATCGGGACATCACCGAAGGAATCGACCGGCTGATCGGCGAGGCCGACCGGTTCGTCGCCACGGGATTCCGCGGCGCTGCCTGGCGGTTGATCGAGGCGGTGGCCAAGGACGTCAACGACGACCGTGCGCTGCTGGTCGTGTGCCGTGACTGAGGTCGCCGCGGGTACCGCGACCGACCGGGCCGCGCCCCCTGCGGAAACCCCTCGGGCGGGACCGTCGACGCCCCGTCAACGCCCCTGTTCCGCACCTCGGTTCGCCACCCCTGTTCCTGAGACCGTCTGTCCGGTGGGCGGGATGGCGTGGAACGATGTGGTTCACGAGCGCATGGTGTCGGCGCTTGGTGGCACGATGGATATGAGGGGGCGCGGCGACTCCCCGGACCGTCGTTGGGGTGTACCGAAGAGGAAGTGATCCGCTGTGGCCATCTCCCTGTCCGTAGTCCTTCTGTTGGGCGTCATCCTGGTGGTCATGATCAGGGGGAAGTCGATCAAGGTCGGCCCCGCGATAGTGGCCGCCCTGTTCGGCTTCTTCATCGCCTCGACCAACATGGCGCCGTCGGTGAATCGATTCCTTACCTCACTTGCCGACACCATCAACCAGATAAAGCTCTGACTCCGCGTCCACGATCCGGCGCAGCGCGGCCGGCCGGTCCGCACGGTCGGGGGTGGACAACAGGGCGGACAGCACCGCGATGCGGGCCTGCCCCGCGCGCAGCGAGCCGGCCAGCACGGCGCCCGCCTCGACCAGGTCGACGGCTCCGCCACCGGTGTAGATCGGCGCCACCGCGCCGGCCGCGACCCGGGTGCTGACGGTGACGAGGACGCCGGCCGCGACCGCGCGGCCGACCGCGGCCGCGAAGTCCGGGGTCGCGTTTCCGGCTCCGGTGCCGACCAGCACGATGCCCTCGGCGCCGGCGGCCAGCGCGGCGTCGAACAGCACCGGGTCGGCGTCACTGTGGTGCATCACGATGTCCACCCGCGGCGGCCGTACGTCCGCGGCGGGCAGCGGCAGGGCCTCCGGCCGGGGGCGCTGCCGGCCCCAGGTGACGCGGCCGAACTGCACCCGGCCCAGCGGCAGTCCCGTCGGGTCGGCGAACGCCTGGACGTCGACGGTGTGCTTCTTCACCGTTCCCCGGGCCGCGTGCACCAGCCCGCCGAAGACGATGACCGCGCCGATGTCCCGGCCGGTGGAGGCCGTCAGCAGCGCGTCGTAGAGGTTGCCCGCCGCGTCGCCGTCGGGCGCGTCGAGCGGCTTCTGCGCGCCGGTGAGCACGACCGGCCTGCGGTCCGCGTGGTGCAGGTCCAGCAGGAAGGCGGACTCCTCCAGGGTGTCCGTGCCGTGTGTGACGACCACGCCGTCGACGGCCGGGTCGGCCAGCACCTCGTGCACCGTGCGCAGCAGCTCCAGCTGGTGCGCGGTGGTCAGCCGGGAGCTGTTGACGGTGAACAGGTCCACGACCCGCACGTCGACGCCCTCGGGGATGGCGCCCGCGGCCAGCACCTCGCGGCCGGCGGCCTCCGCCGCGTAGCCGGCGCCCTGCCACCTGCTGGCTATCGTGCCCCCGGTGCTGATGACGACGATGTGCGGCACTGTGACCCGCTTCCGCATGGTGTCCGATAAGTCCACAGCAAGGATATGCGAATGTGGTCACCATTTGATTGCTGAATACGGCGCGAAATGCTCGCGACAGTGCTAGAAAATGTCAGCATGGACGCCATTGATAGACGAATCTTGCGCGAGCTGCAGGCCGACGGCAGGCTGACCAACCAGGAGCTGGCCCAGCGGGTCGGCCTCACGCCCTCCCCGTGCCTGCGCAGGGTGCGCCAACTGGAGGACGACGGGGTGATCCGCGGCTACCGCGCCGTGGTCGAGCCGTCCGCGGTCGGTCGCGGCTTCGAGGTCTTCGCCTCGGTGGAGGTCCGCCGCGACCGCGACTCCGTCGCCGCCTTCGAGGCACAGCTGCAGTCCACCCCGGACGTGGTCGAGGCCTACCGCCTCTACGGCGCCCCCGGCTGCCTGCTCCGCATCGCCGTCGCCGACAGCGAGGCCTACGAGCGCTTCTGGACCGAGAAGCTGATCTCCCTCCCGGGCGTCAGTGACGTCAACTCCCAGATGATCATGAAACGCATCAAGGCCCCGCAGGGCGTCCCCGTCGACTGACCGCGGCCCCCGGCCGGGTGGGCGGGGGCCGCGGTACTTCCGTGGGCGGTGTGCCCACGAGCGCATCCTTGGATCTGTTGTCGAAGGGGCGGTGTCCGGGCGGTGCCGGGCCGGGCGCCAGTTCGAAGACGGGACCTCAAGGGTGTTGCGAAAGTCCCGCCTGGCCCGCGACGCCTGCCGCGGGCCCCGCCCTAACGGGCGAACGGCGCCACTTTCGCCACACCCTTTAGAACAGGTGGTGACCGGTGGGCCAGCCACGGCGGGCCACGGTCACCGGGGCGGCCAGCGTCCCGTCCGCCGCGGGGACGAAGAGCTGCAGACCCTGCGTCCGCGTGGTGGCCAGCAGGTCGTTCCGGCCGTCGCCGTTCAGATCGAACGGCGCGAGGAAGAGCGGACGCTGCGCCGGCTTCCAGCCCGAGGCCGCGATGACCGTGGGGTCGCCGAGGCTCGCGGGCTCCATGTCGTCCGAGTTCCAGTCCCGCAGGATCGGGTACTGGGAGAGCGTGCCCGCCACCGCGTCGCGCACCCAGACCTTCGGCAGGTCACCGTCCACGAGCTGGTCGGAGATCGCGACGGACTTGTCGGCCCAGCCGCTCTGCACCAGGGTGCGGACCTCGCCCAGCAGCGCGCGGGGCCCGAACGAGGCGTAGACGAGACGGTCGCCCTCCTTCGCCAGGAGGAAGCCGGAGAACTGCGGGTTCGGGCTCACGACGAGCTCCGTCGCCGCCGACCAGTCGTGGGTGTTGACGCCCGCGAGAGCCGGAACCGGGGTCCCGAACCCGCCCTTGCCGTCGCCCGGGTAGACCAACAACTGCGAACCGCGGCGCACCAACAGGTCGTTGCGCGGGTCGGTGTCCTGGTTGAGCCCGGAGAGCGGGACGTTGTACCCGGCGCGGGCGACGAGTGTGCCCCGCCAGTCCCCGCCGTCCGAGAGCACGGGCGCGCCGAACGTGCCGTCCGCCCGGCCCGGGTGCAGGTAGAGCTTGCCGTCCGTCCCGACGCTGAACAGGTCGGGGTGGCCGTCACCGGAGTAGTCCCCGACGGGCTCGACGAACGGCGTGGTGATCCAGTACTCCGCGCGGGCGGTGTCCGACCGCTGGCCCGCCCGGTCCACGCTGATGACCTTGACGTTGCTCGGTCCGTAACTGTCCGGGGTGACGAACGTGGCGGTCGCCGTCCCGTCCGGCTGGACCGGAGCCCACTGCGGCCCGCAGCCGTGCGGACCGGTCGTGTACCCCGTGTCCGGTGCGTCGGCCGCTCGTACCGAGAAGCAGAAGCCGTCCAGCTCGGTGCCTGCTGGGGCGGTGAACTTCAGGCTGCGCACGGTGCCGGCCGGCACACCGGGTCCGGTGTTCGAATAGCTGTCGGTGAACGCGACCGTCGGTGCGGCCGGGCGGTCCCGGTCCACCGAGAAGCCGCAGGGGGCCGCCCATCCGGACGTCGGGCCCGCGCTGTCCTCCAGGCGGACGGACCACGCGTACCCCTCGCCGGAGGGCAGCAGCTCGTCCGGCACCGAGAACGTCGACGCCTGGCCGCCCGCGAGGGTGGTGAGCACGGTCTCCGCGACGGGGGCGTTCTCGTCGCCCTTCCAGACCTTGAAGTGGATCGACGGGCGCGGCGTCGCCGGGCTGAGACCGTCCACCCGGGCGCTCAGCGCGATCCGGGTGTTGCCTATCCAGGGCAGCGGCGTACCGCTCGCACAGGCGTTACCGGGATGCGTCTGCAGGTCGTTCACCATGTACGGATAGTCGTCGGCCTGCGCGGTGCCGGTGCCGGCCAGGCCCAGCGCGCAGGTGACGACCGCCACGGCGGCGCCCCAACGGGCCAGGTTCTTACGGTGTCGTGAGTGGAACACGTACCCCTCCCGAGTTCTACGTGTTGATCTCCCGCAACTTAGCCCCACCCACTGACAGCGCTTGCGTCGCCTGCCTTCCCTACTCCGAGCCACCCCGCGACAGGGCGTCGCGGACCGCGTCCTCGGTACGGGCCACCCGGGCCGTGCCGTCGTCCGAGGTGATGATCGGGCGCTGGATGAGGGAGGGGTGCGCGGCGAGGGCGCCGATCCAGCGTTCCCGGTCCTCGGGAGTACGGCTCCACTCCGCGAGGCCCAGGTCGGCGGCGGCTGTCTCTCCCGTCCGCGCGATGTCCCACGGCTCGAGCCCGAGCCGCCCCAGCACCGCCCGCAGCTCGTCCGCGTCCGGCGGGTCCTCCAGGTAGCGCCGGACGGTGTACTGCGCGCCCTCGGCGTCCAGCGTGCTCAGCGCGGAGCGGCACTTCGAACAGGCCGGATTGATCCAGATCTCCATGACGGCAGCCTAGAACGTCCGAAACAGGTCCGGCCCGTGACCGGGACGGGAGTCCTCGGGCACGGGCCGGAGCCGTACAGAGCGGGCGACGGGAATCGAACCCGCGTAGCCGGCCCAGCTCAGGAGTCGATTCCTCTGGGTTCATCTGGATTCATAGATGGTCGGCCGCGAAGCTGTCGACGGGTGTCGGTCTCGTCTGAACTGCCGCGAACGGTGCTGAACGAGACGGAAACTAAGACGGTCACTCGCGCGCCTGAGCGCATGGCAGTTCGTGAGACAGAGCGCAGACGTCGTCGCGCATGTGCAGTCTGCGAAGGTCCGCGACCAGTCCGAAGGGGTACTGATGCATCGACCACTTGGCGTGGTAGCCGGCCTCGCCATGCTCTCTGAGCACGTTGTCGGCGGCATCCAGAACGGCGTGCACGAACACCTGACGTGGGTGGGTGGACTGCCAAATCACCGTGCCGCTGGAGTCCGGGAGGTCGGGGCTGACGCCGACGTCGGGGAACTTGTAGATGGTCACGCTGATCGCGTCATCTACTGCGCTGAGCACCCAGCGGAGCTCCTGGGGCTCGGCGTCGAAGAAGAACCGGGCTGAGTGCTGCTGCCCGTACAGCTCGCCCGTGCTCGCCACGAGGTCCGCCAACGCGTCAGTGCAGTAACTCGCGATCACTGATGCCGTCTGAGAATCATCGGTCAGGTCGCATCGCGCCCAACCGTGGCCCACCAGTTCCCACTTCAGCTGAAGGGCGCGCGCTGGCCCTTGATCCATCGACATAGGCCCAGACTACTGGCCGTGATTGGCTCTGAGCTTGGGAATCACGGACCATTCAGCGGATTATGTGGGTGCCGCCCTGTGGAGAGGGCCGGTAAGGAGGCCTGTGGTATCGGGAGCTTGGATCCGGTATTTACCGTGGTTTACCGCTCTACCGGGCACGCATCGGGCACGGCCCGTCCGCACTGGCTGTGCTCCGTCCGAGGGCATAGGGACTTTGTTGACAGGCAGTTGGGGTTCATGGGAGTCTGCCGTTTCACCTACTTCGCTCTCGCCCTTGTAGGTCGAGCTGATGCGCTGGGCCCTGTGAGCCCTACTATTTCTCTAGCTCGACTGCATCCCGTTTCGTCAAAGGATGTAGTCGATGTTTTATTGGATCTTGCTCGTTGCGAGCGTCCTTCCCTGGCTGGTCAGACTGGTTGTGGCAGTGATCGCACTTCGGCGGTGTGACTCCCGGGACGTACCGGAGGTCGTGAAAGCGCTAGCGCTGAGTCGTAAGGCAAAGTAGCGCGCTAAGAATGCCCCGGATTACCATAGTCCGGGGCATTTTCGCGTACCTGCACTTCTCCGGCCACGCCTCGCTGTGCGCGGCCCTGAGCTCTCTGAAGACTGCCTTGCAGACCCCGGAGGCCCGGAGCTACGGGCCAGCGGCGAGCGCAGCGAGTCGCTTTGATCTGGTAGGGAAACTCCCACCGCGCTCACTCGTGAGAGGCGTGTCCGGTCACGGTTGCATCTTGCGCCCGGAACTCGTCCAGCAACTCGAAGAACACATCCATCGCGGGCTGGCCAGTCGCATCCGCCTGTCGTTCAATGACGGACGCCCAGCCCAGGGCGCTGCGGCCCGTGCGCTGCCACAACCACTCGGAGAACGGGCTCTGGCTCCCGGGATTCCAGAAGTCGAAAGCCTCCTCGACATCGTGAACGCCCAAGGCCACCCGATACCCAGTCAGCATCGAGTTCAGGTGCTGCAGTGAGCTGCGGTGCACCCACATCCCCGGACGCAGACGCACCTCATCAAGGAAGTCGTACACATCGTGCAGTTCGGTCAGCTGTCTGGGTGCCCGTCTGGCCTGCCCCGCCTCAGTCATGCCGTCACCCTACGACGGTCAGAGCTCCACCAAAGGGGCCATGGCCTTCATGGTAAACAGCAGACAGAGCCTCGGGCGGGACAGCCCTTAGGTCACGTGAAACATCGCGGGACGTCCGAGCGCCAAACCTCACCTGAGAGCCGCAAGGCTCATGCCGGGCGTCCTTGTGAGCGGACGGCCGGGTCTTCATCGGATCACGGAAGGCCGTTCCGCGCCGGAACCACTTCGGGAAGCTCTGGCGGAAGGCGTGCGATACGGCCGGAATCAAGGGCTTGCACTTCCATGCTCTGCGGCATACCGGCAAGACCCTGGCGGCCGCGACCGGCGCCAGCACCAAGGAGCTCATGACGCGGATGGGCCACAGCACGGCCCGCGCCGCGCTGATCTACCAGCACGCCGGCGCGGAGCGGGAACGGCTGATCGGTGACGCGGTGAGCGCCTTCGTGGAACGGGCACGGCAGCAAGATCACGGACCGGACGGGCGCGCCGGGGGCACGAGAGGCTGAACGAAGATCGGGAACGACAACGGCCCAGGTCGGGGGAGTACCCCTCTGACCTGGGCCGTAACCATCTGGAGCGGGCGACGGGAATCGAACCCGCGTAGCTAGTTTGGAAGACTAGGGCTCTACCATTGAGCTACGCCCGCAGCGCCACAGATTCTGGCACACCGCATCGTAGCGGCTCGCACACCCCCGCCGCACACCGGTTGATCCGGGCGCGGCGCGTGCCGAATTCTGTTGAAGTCGCGACGGAATATTGGCCGCCCGCGCGTACCAGGGCATGTAGCCTACGTCTCGCACCAGCGGGGTGTGGCGCAGCTTGGTAGCGCGTCCGCTTTGGGAGCGGAAGGCCGTCGGTTCGAATCCGGCCACCCCGACCAGATGAGTTTGCCGAGCGGGACGGGCGTGCCCGTCGTACCGGTACTATGCAAGGGCGCCTGTATACGGGGCGACGTAGGGGCGCAGTCCCCGAGTAGTACGTCTCGTCGGCCGCCGGTTCCGCTCACATGGTGGGAACCGGGTGTTGGCGCGATTCTCTAAAGCCCCTGATGTCAGCCCCAAGGAGACCCAACCGTGAAGAGCGCCGTCGAGACTCTGAACCCGACCCGGGTTCGACTCACTGTCGAGGTGCCCTTCGAGGAGCTCAAGCCCAGCCTCGACGCGGCCTACAAGAAGATCAACCAGCAGGTCACGGTGCCGGGATTCCGCAAGGGCAAGATCCCCGCGCGCGTCATCGACCAGCGGTTCGGTCGCGGCTCGGTCCTCGAAGAGGCCATCAACGACGCACTCCCGAAGTTCTACACGGAGGCCGTCAGCGAGGGTGAGCTGAACGTTCTCGGCCAGCCCGACGTCGACATCACCGAGTTCAACGACGGTCAGGACCTCAAGTTCACCGCCGAGGTCGACATCCGTCCGGCGATCGAGATCCCGGACTACTCCGGCATCGAGGTCACCGTCGACGCCCTCGAGGTGTCGGACGAGGACGTGGACAAGTCGCTGGAGCAGCTCCGCGAGCGCTTCGCGTCGACCACGCCGGTCGAGCGCGCCGCCGCCGAGGGCGATGTCGTGGTCCTGGACCTCGAGGCCTCCGTGGACGGCGAGGTCCTCGAGGACGGCGTCGCGCAGGGCATCAGCTACACCATCGGCTCCGGCCAGCTGCTCGAGGGCATCGACGAGGCCGTCATCGGTCTCGAGGCCGGCGGCACCGCCACCTTCGACTCCGAGCTCAAGGGCGGCTCCGCCGCCGGCAAGACCTCGTCGGTCAAGGTGGACGTGACGTCCGTCCAGGCCCGCGAGCTGCCCGCGCTGGACGACGACTTCGCCCAGCTGGCGAGCGAGTTCGACACCCTCGAGGAGCTGCGCGCGGACAGCGTCAAGCGCCTCGAGAACATGAAGCGCTACGACCAGGCCACCCAGGCCCAGGAGAAGGTGCTCGACGCCCTCCTGGAGCTGGTCGAGGTCCCGATGCCGGAGAAGCTCCTGGCGGACGAGATCCAGACCCGCAAGCACAACCTGGAGCACCACCAGTTCCCGGCCATGGGCCTGGACTGGGACGGCTACCTGGAGCGCGAGGGCAAGACCGCCGAGGAGCACGACGCGGAGCTCGGCGCGCAGGCCACCAAGGGCATCAAGACCCAGTTCATCCTGGACGAGCTCGTCTCCAAGGAGCAGCTGTCGGTCAACCAGGAGGAGCTCACCGAGCACCTCATGCGCCGCGCCGCGTCCTCGGGCATGAGCCCGGACCAGTTCGCCCAGGCCGTCGTCGAGGGCGGCCAGGTGCCGATGCTCGTCGGCGAGGTCGCCCGCGGCAAGGCGCTCGCGGTGGTCGTCGAGGCCGCCAAGGTCACCGACACCAACGGTGAGACGGTCGACCTGGACGACGAGGTCGAGGACGAGGATGCCGTGACGGTGGAGGCCGGCTCCGACGAGGAGACCGCCGCCGCCGACGAGGCCGCCGACGAGGCGACCTCCGACAAGGCCTGACCTGTTCGCACGACGGGCCCGGACGCGAAGCCGCGTTCGGGCCCGTTTTGCTTACCCGGGTGGTGAGCCTGCGCTCACAGCGAACAGTTTCGCGTAGGGGATTGCTGGGCCCCACCTGCGCGTTAGGGTCCAAGGAAGGATGGCGGGGGACTGACTCCCCGGCCGCCAGAAAAGACGCGAAGACGCGAAGACGAAGACGCTGAGACGGCCCCGGGCCGTCCGACAACGAGCAGGTGGATACGTGACGACTCCGATGCCTTCCGCCGCCGGCGAGCCGACCATCGGTGGACTCGGCGACCAGGTCTACAACCGACTGCTCAACGAGCGGATCATCTTCCTCGGCCAGGCGGTCGACGACGATATCGCCAACAAGATCACCGCGCAGCTGCTCCTCCTCGCCGCTGACCCGGACAAGGACATCTACCTCTACATCAACTCGCCCGGCGGCTCCGTGACGGCCGGCATGGCGATCTACGACACGATGCAGTACATCAAGAACGACGTCGTGACGATCGCCATGGGCCTCGCCGCCTCGATGGGCCAGTTCCTGCTCACCGCGGGCACCCCCGGCAAGCGTTTCGCGCTGCCGAACACCCGGATCCTGATGCACCAGCCCTCCGCGGGTCTGGGCGGCTCCGCCACCGACATCAAGATCCAGGCCGAGCAGCTGCTGCACACCAAGCGGCGGATGGCCGAGCTCATCGCGCAGCACAGCGGCCAGAGCGTCGAGCAGATCACCAAGGACTCCGACCGCGACCGCTGGTTCTCGGCCGAGGAGGCCACCGCCTACGGCCTGCTGGACGAGGTCATGCTCACCGCCTCCGGCGTTCCGGGCGGTGGCGGCACCGGGGCTGCCTGAGCACCTCAGGACCCCTCCGCCGAACCCGCCCAGCCCACTGCTCATCACCAGGACGGTGAAAGTGAACTCCCTGAATTTTCCCCGGTAGCGGCCTCTACGAGCGCACGATGGCCGAGGCGCCAGGTGTGCTCGGCGCCGAGGCCCGCTACATCATCCCGCGCTTCGTCGAGCGCACCTCGCAGGGCGTGCGCGAGTACGACCCGTACGCGAAGCTCTTCGAGGAGCGCGTGATCTTCCTCGGCGTGCAGATCGACGACGCGTCGGCGAACGACGTCATGGCGCAGCTGCTGTGCCTGGAGTCGATGGACCCGGACCGCGACATCTCCGTCTACATCAACTCGCCCGGTGGCTCGTTCACGGCCCTCACGGCCATCTACGACACCATGCAGTTCGTGAAGCCGGACATCCAGACGGTCTGCATGGGCCAGGCGGCCTCCGCCGCGGCCGTGCTGCTCGCGGCCGGCAGCCCCGGCAAGCGGATGGCGCTGCCGAACGCCCGGATCCTGATCCACCAGCCGTACAGCGAGACCGGCCGGGGTCAGGTCTCCGACCTGGAGATCGCGGCCAACGAAATCATCCGGATGCGCGCGCAGCTGGAGGAGATGCTCTCCAAGCACTCCACCACGCCGATCGAGCAGATCCGCGAGGACATCGAGCGCGACAAGATCCTGACCGCCGAGGAAGCCCTCGCGTACGGTCTCGTCGACCAGATCGTCTCCACCCGTAAGACCTCCGCGTCGGTCTGACGGGCAGGTCGCGGTACCCCTGCGGGGCACCGGAGTGCGGAAGTGTTACCGCCCTCCTTGGACTGAGTAGGTCCAAGGGGGGCCCGCACGGGGGGCGCGGCAAGGTACCGTCGATGAGAGAAGCACCAGGTTCCGTTGGACTAGGCGGATCCCAGGCGAAGGGGAAACACCTCGTGGCACGCATCGGTGACGGCGGCGACCTGCTCAAGTGCTCGTTCTGCGGCAAGAGCCAGAAGCAGGTGAAGAAGCTCATCGCAGGGCCTGGTGTGTACATCTGCGATGAGTGCATCGATCTCTGCAACGAGATCATCGAGGAGGAGCTGGCCGAGTCCTCCGAAGTGCGGTGGGAGGATCTGCCCAAGCCGCGGGAGATCTACGAGTTCCTGGAGAGCTACGTCGTCGGCCAGGAGCCGGCGAAGAAGGCCCTCTCGGTCGCGGTCTACAACCACTACAAGCGGGTGCAGGCCGGCGAGAACAGCGGCCGGGGCCACGACGATGCCATCGAGCTCGCCAAGTCGAACATCCTGCTCCTCGGTCCCACCGGCTCCGGCAAGACGCTGCTCGCGCAGACCCTCGCCCGGATGCTGAACGTGCCGTTCGCCATCGCCGACGCCACCGCGCTCACCGAGGCGGGCTACGTCGGCGAGGACGTCGAGAACATCCTGCTGAAGCTGATCCAGGCGGCCGACTACGACGTCAAGAAGGCCGAGACCGGGATCATCTACATCGATGAGATCGACAAGGTCGCCCGCAAGAGCGAGAACCCCTCGATCACCCGGGACGTGTCCGGTGAGGGCGTCCAGCAGGCGCTGCTGAAGATCCTCGAAGGCACGACGGCCTCGGTGCCGCCGCAGGGCGGGCGCAAGCACCCGCACCAGGAGTTCATCCAGATCGACACCACGAACGTGCTGTTCATCGTGGGCGGTGCCTTCGCGGGCCTGGAGAAGATCATCGAATCGCGGGCCGGCGCCAAGGGCATCGGCTTCGGCGCGACGATCCGCTCCAAGCGCGAGATCCAGGCCGCGAACCAGTTCCAGGAGATCATGCCGGAGGACCTGGTGAAGTTCGGGATGATTCCCGAGTTCATCGGCCGTCTGCCGGTCATCACCTCCGTCCACAACCTGGACCGCGAGGCGCTGCTGCAGATCCTCGTGGAGCCGAAGAACGCGCTGGTGAAGCAGTACCAGAAGCTCTTCGAACTCGACGGTGTGGAGCTGGAGTTCGAGTACAGCGCGCTGGAAGCCATCGCCGACCAGGCGATCCTCCGCCAGACCGGCGCGCGCGGGCTGCGCGCCATCATGGAGGAGGTGCTGATGTCCGTGATGTACGAGGTGCCGTCCCGCAAGGACGTCGCCCGCGTCGTCATCACCGACGAGGTCGTGCACTCCAACGTCAACCCGACGCTGGTGCCGCGTGAGCCGCGCATCGTCGGCAAGGGCGAGCAGAAGAGCGCCTGACACCCGTTACGTCGAAGGGGGCGCCCGGCAACTGCCGGGCGCCCCCTTCGCGTTGTGCGGCTACCGCGCGGGCGCGGCTACTTCTTGACGCGGATCTCGCTGCGGATCTTGGCCGTGGTGTTCGCCCACTCGGCGGCGGAGGGGGGCGTGGACGTACCGCTGAGGTCGATGTTGATGTACATCGAGATCATCACGGTGCTGTCGTCGCCCCAGACGCAGTACGGCATGGACGAGCCGCCGCCGGCGCACTTCATCACGGCGCCGTCGAATCCGGCGGGGTGCTGCTCGGTGGCCTCGGAGCCGCTCTTGCTGAGGCCGCTCGACAGGATCTTGTCGACCGCGGCCTTCGGGTCCGTGACGTTGCCCTCGCCACCGGAGAGGGAGACCGTCGTCTTGTCGGACTTGTACGTTCCCCGCACGCTCGCCGGGTCGGTGATGCCGGCGTCCGACTTGCCCTTCTCCGGGGCGCCGATGTTCTCCGACGACTTCGTGTACTTGCCGTCGGCGATCTTCTCCGGGAAAGCGATCTTGTAGTCGCCGCCACCGCCACTGGACCCGCCGCTGGTGGCGAAGTAGATGCCGCCGGCGATCGCGGCGAGCACCACGACACCGACCACCACACCCACGGTCTTGCCCTTGCCCTGCGGCGGCTGCGGCGGGTACCCGGGCTGCTGGCCGTTCCAGCCCTGCTGCGGCTGCAGAGTCTGCTGCGGGTAACCCTGCTGCTGCGGCCAGCCCTGCTGCGGAGGCTGCTGGGGGTGACCGCCGTAGCCGGGCTGGGGCTGCGGCTGTCCGTAGGGCTGCTGCGGCTGCTGCGGCTGCTGGCCGTAGCCCGGCGGCGGCTGGTTGTAGCTCATGTCGCTGATTCCCCTCGTGGAACGTACGTCTTGCTTCGTGTGCCCGGGTCTCGTTACGTGGTTTCTCTGATCTCGACGCGGGCTTCCTTGCGGACCTTCGCGGTGGTGACCGCGATGTCGCTGATGCTGGGAGGGCCTACGCCGGCGAGCGCGGCGATCGGGTCGCCGACCAGGACGATGCCCACCGTGCTGCGGTCGGCCCACATACACAGCGGGAAGTCCGCGCTCTTCACCGGAGAGTTGCTGCCGGAGGGCGCCTTGTACCGGGCCATCTGGCACTTCATGACGGCGCCGGCGTCGAGCCCCTCCGGCGTGACCTTCTGCGGAGTCCCGAGGAACTCCACGTCGTCCTCTCTGACGAGGTCCTTCTTGCCGACGACGAAGAGCGTGTCCACCTCAAGCTCGGGGTTGGCCACCGTGCCCCAGGCGCCCCGGAACAGCATGTGCTTCTGGGCACTGGTGTCGTAGCCCCCGCCCGCCGGCTGCGGGTTCGCGATCCCGGGCGTGGAACTCAACGAGGCTTTGGCGGCGGAGTCCAGCGGGTTCTTGAGCTGGAACTCCCCGGCGAGGGTCTGCGGAGTGGTCAGCTTGTACTTCTTGCCGTCGTCGCCGCCGCCGGTCTTGCTGTCGGCGCCGCCACTGCTGCTGACGGTGTCGTGGACCTTGTCGCTGTCGCTGCCGAGCAGCGCGAACGCGCCCCCGCCGATCGCGGCGATCACCACCACGACCGCGACGATGATCCACGCCGTGTTCTTCCGGCCGGTCGGCGGCTGCGGAGGGTAGCCGTACCCGGGCTGCTGAGCCTGCCACCCGTAGCCGCCCTGCTGCGGCTGCCCGTAGCCACCGGGCTGCGGCTGCTGCTGCCCGTAGGGATTCGGCTGCTGCCCGTAGGGGTTCGGCTGCCCCCCGTAACCGGGATCGGGCGGCGGTTGGTTGTAGCTCATCTGACGCGTCCCCTCCGTAAGACCGTGCGCCCATCCTTCCGGATGTCTTATCCGTCGCTTACGCCGGGCTCGCTACGGCTTCGTAACGAGCGGTGCGGGGCGCCCGTAGAATGGCCGGGTGACCGACAACTCTCAGCGCAGCCCCCATGGCGGGCCGAACAGCACCCCCGAACTGCCGACCGCGTACGTGCCGGCCGAGGTAGAGGGGAAGCTGTACGAGCGCTGGGTGGAGCGTGGGTACTTCGAGGCCGACGCGAAGAGCGACAAGCCGCCTTACACGATCGTCATCCCGCCGCCGAACGTGACGGGCAGCCTGCACCTGGGCCACGCCTTCGAGCACACGATCATCGACTCCCTGACCCGCCGCAAGCGGATGCAGGGGTACGAGACGCTGTGGCAGCCGGGCATGGACCACGCGGGCATCGCCACCCAGAACGTCGTCGAGCGCGAGCTGGCCAAGGACGGCAAGTCCCGTCACGACCTGGGCCGCGAGGCGTTTGTCGAGAAGGTCTGGCAGTGGAAGGAAGAGTCCGGCGGCCAGATCTCCGGCCAGATGCGCCGCCTCGGCGACGGCGTCGACTGGTCGCGTGAGCGCTTCACGATGGACGAGGGCCTGTCCCAGTCCGTCCAGACCATCTTCAAGAAGCTCTACGACGACGAGCTGATCTACCGCGCCGAGCGCATCATCAACTGGTGCCCGCGCTGTCTGACCGCCATCTCGGACATCGAGGTGGAGTACCAGGACGACGACGGCGAGCTCGTCTCCATTCGCTACGGCGAGGGCGACAACGCCATCGTCGTCGCCACCACCCGCGCCGAGACGATGCTCGGCGACACCGCCGTCGCCGTCCACCCGGACGACGAGCGCTACGCGCACCTGGTCGGCACCGAGATCGAACTGCCGCTCACCGGCCGCCGCATCCCGATCGTCGCGGACGAGCACGTGGACCCGGAGTTCGGCACCGGCGCCGTCAAGGTGACCCCGGCGCACGACCCGAACGACTTCGAGATCGGCCGCCGGCACGACCTGCCGAACCTCAGCGTCATGGACGAGCGGGCGATCATCACCGTCCCCGGCCCGTTCGAGGGACTGGACCGGCTGGAGGCGCGCAGCGCCATCGTCGGCGCGCTGCGCGCCGAGGGCCGGATCGTCGCGGAGAAGCGCCCGTACTCCCACTCCGTGGGCCACTGCTCGCGCTGCAAGACCACCATCGAGCCGCGGCTGTCGCTCCAGTGGTGGGTCAAGGTCGGCCCGTTGGCGAAAGCCGCGGGCGACGCGGTCCGCGACGGCCGGGTGAAGATCCACCCCAAGGAGATGGAGTCCCGCTACTTCAGCTGGGTCGACAACCTGCACGACTGGTGCATCTCGCGTCAGCTCTGGTGGGGCCACCGCATCCCGGTCTGGTACGGCCCGGCCGGCGAGGTCGTCTGCGTCGGACCGGACGAGCAGCCGCCCAGCGGTGAGGGCTGGACGCAGGACACCGACGTGCTCGACACGTGGTTCTCGTCGGGCCTGTGGCCGTTCTCGACGCTGGGCTGGCCCGAGCGGACCGAGTCGCTGGAGAAGTTCTATCCCAACTCGGTGCTGGTCACCGGGTACGACATCCTCTTCTTCTGGGTTGCCCGGATGATGATGTTCGGCCTGTACGCGATGGACGGCACCCCGCCGTTCCACACCATCGCCCTGCACGGCATGGTCCGCGACCAGTTCGGCAAGAAGATGTCGAAGTCCTTCGGGAACACGGTCAATCCGCTGGAGTGGATGGACAAGTACGGCTCCGACGCCGTCCGCTTCACCCTCGCCCGCGGCGCCAACCCCGGTGTGGACGTGCCGATCGGCGAGGACTGGGTCCAGGCGTCCGGCAAGTTCACCAACAAGATCTGGAACGCGACGCGCTTCGCGCTCATGAACGGTGCGACGGTCGAGGGTGAACTCCCGCCCGTCGAGGACCTGTCGGCCACCGACCGCTGGGTGCTGTCCCGGCTCAACACGGTCGTCGCCCAGGTCGACGCGCTCTACGAGGACTACCAGTTCTCCAAGCTCTCCGAAGCGCTTTTCCACTTCGCGTGGGACGAGGTCTTCGACTGGTACGTCGAGCTGTCGAAGACCACCTTCTTCGCGGGCGGCCGCGGCGCCGAGGTCTCCGGGCGGGTGCTCGGCGAGGTGCTGGACGTGCTGCTGCGGCTGCTGCACCCGGTGGTCCCGTTCGTCACCGAGACGCTGTGGACCACGCTCACCGGCGCCGAGTCGGTCGTCATCGCCGACTGGCCCCAGGACAGCGGCTTCCGCGACGCTGCGGCCGAGAAGGAGATCGCCGGCGTCCAGCAGGTGGTCACCGAGGTCCGCCGGTTCCGCGCCGACCAGGGCCTGCAGCCGGGCCAGAAGGTCCCCGCGCAGCTCACGCTGCCCGGCGGCCTGGCGGCCCACGAGGCGCCCATCCGCCAGCTGCTGCGCCTGCAGCCCGCGGGCGACGACTTCAGCGCCACCGCGACCCTCCCGGTCGCCGGCGGCACCGTCGCGCTGGACCTGTCCGGCACGATCGACGTGGAGGCCGAGCGCAAGCGGCTGACCAAGGACATGGGGCTGGCCGAGAAGGAGAAGGCGCAGGCGCTGGGCAAGCTCGGCAACGAGGCGTTCCTCGCGAAGGCACCGGACCAGGTCGTGGACAAGATCCGGGTCCGGCTCGCGGCGGCCGAGGCGGACATCGCCCGCATCACCGCCCAGCTGGCCGACCTGCCGCAGGGCTGACCCACCGGCACCACCGCCACCACCCGCGCCCCCGGAGAACCGCGTTCTCCGGGGGCGCGCGGCGGCTCGCCCCGCTCACCCGGGCATGGGGACCCGCACCGCCTCCGTAGACTGGGCGGCGTGAGCGAGCACCCCCAGCACGACGACGCGGACGACGCGGCAGCCAACCTGTTCGACGAGAGCCCCGACGAGGACGCCCCCGAGGGCGGGCCCGTCAGGGAAGCCGACATGGCGGTGATCGAGGCAGGCAGCCGTACCCTGCGCACACCCGTCCCGCTCGCGCCGGACGACGGTGTACCCGCCCGGCCGAAGGACCCCGAGACCGAGCGCGAGCTGCGGGAGATCGAGGGAGAGCTGACCGGCCGCTGGCCGGAGACGAAGCTGGAGCCGTCGCTCGACCGGATGACCGCGCTCATGGACATCCTGGGCGACCCGCAGCGCACCTACCCGGCCATCCACATCACCGGGACCAACGGCAAGACCAGCACCGCGCGCATGGTCGAGCAGCTACTGCTCGGCTTCCATCTGCGCACCGGCCGCTACACCAGCCCGCACGTGCAGGCGATGACCGAGCGGATCAGCCTGGACGGGCAGCCGATCAGCGCCGAGAAGTTCATCGAGACCTACCGCGACATCCGGCCGTACATCGAGATGACGGACGCCGCGCAGCCGCACCGGCTGTCGTTCTTCGAGGTGATCACGGCGATGGCCTACGCGGCCTTCGCCGACGCCCCCGTCGACGTCGCGGTCGTCGAGGTCGGCATGGGCGGCAGCTGGGACGCCACCAACGTGATCGACGGCTCGGTCGCCGTCGTCACCCCGATCGCGCTCGACCACACCGACCGGCTCGGCAGCACGCCGGGCGAGATCGCCGTGGAGAAGTCCGGGATCATCAAGAAGGACGCGACCGTCGTGCTGTCCCAGCAGCCCGTCGACGCGGCGACCGTGCTGCTCAAGCACGCCGTCGAGGTGGACGCCACGGTGGCCCGCGAGGGCATGGAGTTCGGCGTCGTGCACCGCGAGATCGCGGTCGGCGGCCAGCTGGTAACGCTGCGCGGTCTCGGTGGCGAGTACGAGCAGATCTTCCTGCCGCTGCACGGCGAGCACCAGGCGCAGAACGCCGCGGTCGCGCTGGCGGCCGTCGAGGCGTTCTTCGGCATCGGCTCCTCCCGGGTCGGCTCGCTGGACATCGACGCCGTCCGCGGCGCCTTCGCGTCCGTCACCTCGCCGGGCCGGCTGGAGGTCATCCGGCGCAGCCCGACCGTCGTCCTGGACGCCGCGCACAACCCGGCCGGCGCGCGGGCCGCGGCGGCCGCGGTCAGTGAGGTCTTCGACTTCACCCACCTGGTCGGCGTCGTCGGACCGAGCGCGGAGAAGGACGTGCGCGGGTTGCTGGAGGCGTTCGAGCCGGTGCTCTCGGAGATCGTGGTGACCCGGAACTCGACCAGTCGGGCGATGGACGTGGACGCGCTGGCCGCGCTGGCGGTCGAGGTCTTCGGCGACGACCGCGTGCAGGTCGAGGCGCGGCTGGACGACGCCATCGAGGCGGCGATCACCCTCGCCGAGGACGAGGGCGCGTACGCGGGGGCGGGCGTGCTCGTCACCGGATCGGTGTTCACCGTAGGAGAGGCCCGGCTGCTGCTGGGCCGGAAGTGAGAGCGGCACGATGCGGACCTTGTGCGCGAGCACGTTGATCGGTGAGTTCTTCGTGATCGGCTTCGCCGGCCTCGTCGCGATGAAGCAGGACGATCTGGCGGTCGGAACGGTGTGGGCGGTGTGTGGCGTCGGCATGCTGCTGTGCGTGCTGTTGTGCGGCATGCTGTCCCCGCCCCGGCGCCCTCGCGGTGGGCTGGGCGCTGCAGATCGCCCTGGTCGTGAGTGGTTACTGGGTCGGGACGATGTACTTCCTCGGCGTGGTCTTCGCGGCCCTGTGGTGGGCCTCCATCCACTTCGGCCGGAAGATCGACGAGGCCAAGGCGAGGCACTCGGCGCAGGTGGCCTGACCACGCCTTGTACTGTCGTCATACCCGTCACCGTCAGTAGGAGCCGTACCGTGAGCCAGCGCACCCTTGTCCTTCTCAAGCCGGACGCCGTCCGCCGCGGCCTGATCGGCGAGATCATCGGCCGCTTCGAGCGCAAGGCCGGTTGGACGATCGGCGCCCTCGAACTGCGCACGCTCGATCTCGGCACCCTGGAGCAGCACTACGCCGAGCACGTCGGCCGCCCGTTCTACGAGCCGCTGATGGAGTTCATGGCCTCGGGTCCCGCGGTCGCGCTGGTCGTCGAGGGCGAGCGCGTCGTCGAGGGCGTTCGGGCGCTGGCCGGTCCGACCGACCCGATCGCCGCGGCCCCCGGATCCATCCGCGGGGACTTCGGCACCATCGTGCGGGAGAACCTTGTCCACGCCTCGGACTCCCCGGAGTCCGCCGAGCGTGAGATCAAGCTGTTCTTCCCGGGCCTCGTCTGAACGATCGGTCGCATGTCCCGCTTCCGGGTGTATACGCTTCACAGCTGTACCCCATCTGACCTGCGATGCAGGTCTGTGGACTGACGTCCAATCAGCGCAGGGGTGACCGGCCGGATCCGGTCGCCCCTGGCATATGCGCCCCGTTATCGGGAACCAATCTCTCCGACACGTCGTCACCATTACCAGCGGACGCTGTGTGTTCTGATGACAATGACGTCGGAACCCCGTACCCCGCGCCCCAGGGGGCGCGACTACGATGGAATCTCCGCTCAAGCTTGGGAAGGCCAGACGTATCCACATGGCGAACAACATGTCGTTCATCGGCCGTGACATGGCTGTCGACCTCGGGACTGCCAACACGCTGGTGTACGTCAGGGGTCGCGGGATCGTCCTCAACGAGCCGTCGGTCGTCGCCATCAACACGAACACCGGCGGCATTCTGGCGGTCGGCGCCGAGGCCAAGAAGATGATCGGCCGCACCCCGGGAAACATCGTCGCGGTCCGCCCGCTGAAGGACGGCGTCATCGCCGACTTCGAGATCACCGAGCGGATGCTGCGCTACTTCATCCTCAAGATCCACAAGCGTCGCTACCTGGCCCGCCCCCGCGTCGTCGTCTGCGTGCCCTCCGGTATCACCGGGGTCGAGCGACGCGCCGTCATCGAGGCGACCACCCAGGCCGGCGCCCGCCAGGTGCACATCATCGAGGAGCCGATGGCCGCCGCCATCGGCGCCGGGCTCCCGGTCCACGAGGCCACCGGCAACATGGTGGTCGACATCGGTGGCGGCACCACCGAGGTCGCCGTGATCTCGCTGGGCGGCATCGTCACCGCGCAGTCCATCAGGGTCGCGGGCGACGAGCTGGACAGTTCGATCATCCAGCACATCAAGAAGGAGTACAGCCTCCTGCTCGGCGAGCGCAGCGCGGAGCAGATCAAGCTCACCATCGGGTCGGCCTTCGACCCGAAGCTGGAGAAGGACGAGCACACCGAGATCCGGGGCCGCGACCTGGTCAGCGGCCTGCCCAAGACGGTGGTGATCTCGGCCGCCGAGGTGCGCAAGGCCATCGAGGAGCCGGTCAACGCGATCGTCGACGCGGTCAAGACGACGCTCGACAAGTGCCCGCCCGAGCTCTCCGGCGACATCATGGACCGCGGCATCGTGCTGGCCGGCGGCGGGGCGATGCTCCGCGGGCTGGACGAGCGGCTGCGGCACGAGACCGGAATGCCGATCCACATCGCCGAATCCCCGCTGGACTGCGTGGCGCTCGGCGCCGGCAAGTGCGTCGAGGAGTTCGAGGCGTTGCAGCAGGTTCTGGACGCCCAGCCGCGCAGATGAGCACGCATGTTCCCGCGTGTGGGTGACTGCCCGCCCGCACGCGGGATCGTTCTCACTGCGTCACACACTTCGACCGGCCGGGGACCGCAGCCGACCGGTCCGTTCGAGGAAGGCACGGACTGGCGCCCGTGAGGGACACACGAGAGAGCCGGCTTCTGCTGGTGCTGTTGATCGCGATCGCTTTCGCGCTGATCACGGTGGACATCCGCGGCGGCGAGCAGTCACCGCTGGACGGCCCCCGACAGGCGGCGGCCTCGGCCTTCGGACCTGTCGAAAAGGGTGTCGCGTCCGCCGTCGACCCGGTCGGCAACGCGATCTCCGCGGTGCGCGACTCCGGCGGACGGCACAGCACCATCAGCCGCCTGGAACGCGAGAACGCGGAGCTCAAGCAGCAGCTCGGCAGCAAGGACGTCACCCGCAACAAGGCCCGCGAACTGGACCAGCTCCTGAAGACCGCGGGAGCCGGTCAGTACGCGATCAAGGGCGCGCAGATCATCGCCATAGGTGCCGCCCAGGGATTCTCCTGGACGGTCACGATCGACGCCGGAAGCGCTGACGGGGTCGTCCGCGACCAGACCGTCATCAACGGTGAGGGCCTGGTCGGACGGGTCACCACCGTCGGATCCTCCACCGCCACCGTGCTGCTCGCCAACGACCCGGACTTCACCGTCGGGACCCGGATGGAGGGCTCGATGGAACTGGGCTTCGCCACCGGTCAGGGTGACCGGCCGATGCGCGTCCAGCTCCTCAACGGCAAGGCCAAGGTGCGCAAGGGCGACCGCATGGTCACCTTCGGTTCGCAGGCCGGCAAGCCGTTCGTCCCCGGCGTGCCGGTCGGCAAGGTCGTCGCGATCGACCCGTCGGCGGGCAGCCTGACCCGTACGGTCCAGGTCGAGCCGTTCGTCGGCTTCTCCCGGCTCGACATCGTCGGTGTCGTCGTCGAGGGGCCGCGCACGGACCCGCGCGACAGCGTGCTGCCGGCCAAGCCCACGCCTTCGCCCACCGCGGCCAAGGCCACCCCGCCCGGCGCGGAAGCCGGGCGCCCCCACCTCCGGTGCGCCCTCCAGCACCACCAGGAGCTGACCATGCGACTCAACCGGATCCTGCTCTCCACCGCCCTGGTCGTCGTCGCGATGGTCGTCCAGGTCAGCGTGCTGGCCCGGCTGCACCTGCCCGGCGCGGTACCCGACCTGCTGTTGCTCACCGTGCTCGGCCTCGCGCTGACCTACGGCCACGTCGGCGGCGCCCTGGTCGGCTTCGGCGCCGGCCTGCTCGCCGACCTGGCACCGCCCGCCGACCACGCCGTGGGCCGGTACGCGCTCGTGCTCTGCGTCATCGGCTACCTGGCGGGCCTCGCCAAGCCCGAGACCGGGCAGCTGCGGACCGCCGCCATGCCGATGCTCGTCGTCGTCGCGGCGGCGATCGGCGGCACCCTGCTCTACGCGGGCGTCGGCGCCCTGGTCGGCGACACCGCCGGGGCCCACGTGGGGCTCGCCAAACTGCTCTTCACCGCGGCCGTCTACGACCTGCTGCTCGCGCCGTTCATCGTCCCGCTCGTGATGGCGGTGGCCAGACGCTTCGACAGCGACCCGCTCGCCGAGGACGCCTCCGGCGCCTACGGCGGCCGGGTCGGCGGCCAGCGCGCGAGCCTGCTCGGCCGGGTCGGCCGCGGCAGCCGGATCGGTTCCGTCGCCAAGGGGGGCCGCAGGCTGTGACCGCCCGCCCCCTGTCCGACACCCCGTACGTGAGGAAGGGCGCACGCGCCGATGTCCAACATCCCTGAGACCGGCCGCACCTCACGCGTCACGATCCGCCTGGTCATCCTGCAGATCCTCGTCTTCTCGCTGCTGCTCACCCTCGGCGGACGCCTGTGGTACCTGCAGATCCGCAACGGTGACGAGTACACCGAGAAGGCCGCCAGCAACCACATCCAGCAGGTCGTCACCCCCGCGATCCGCGGGTCGATCCTGGACGCGCGCGGTGTGCCCCTCGCCGACAACGAGACCCGGCTGGTGGTCTCCACCAGCCGCACCGAACTGCTCAAGCAGAAGGACGACGGCAAGGCCGTCCTGACCCGGCTCGCCGCGGTGCTGGGCCTGCCGGCCGCCGACGTCATCGCCAAGGTCCGGCTCTGCGACTCCAAGACCCCCCAGCCCTGCTGGAACGGATCGCCGTACCAGCCGATCCCGATCACCGACAAGGCCACCACCCAGCAGGCCCTGCAGATCATGGAGCGCCGCGAGGACTTCCCCGGCGTGACCGCCGAGCCGACCGCCGTCCGCCGCTACCCGGCGCCCAGCAAGGCCAACGCCTCCCAGGTGCTCGGGTACCTCTCGCCTGTCACGGACGACGAGATCACCACCTCGCAGAAGGACGGCAACACCCCGCTCCTCCGCTCCGACCAGGTGGGCCGCTCCGGTCTGGAGCGCCAGTACGACTCGGCGCTGCGCGGCAAGGCCGGCGTGACCCGCTACGAGGTGGACAACCTCGGCCGGGTGATCGGCAAGGCGGGCGACACCCCCGCGGAATCCGGCGCCAACCTGGTGACCAGCATCGACTCGCGGGTCCAGGCCGTCGCCGAGAAGGAGCTGAACGCGGCGATGCTGGACGCCCGCAAGACCTTCGACAAGGTCACGGGCACCAACTACAAGGCCGACTCGGGCGCGGTCACGGTCATGGACGTGCACACCGGTCAGGTCGTCGCGATGGCCAGCGCCCCGACGTACGACCCGAACGCGTGGGTCGGCGGCATCTCGCCGGCCGACTACAAGCAGCTGACCGGCAAGGACTCCAACTACCCGCTGCTGAACCGGGCCATCCAGGGCCTCTCGGCGCCCGGCTCGACCTTCAAGGTGATCTCGACGTCGGCGGCCGTCAACGCCGGCTACCCGCTCGACGGCGCCTACCCCTGCACCTCGTCGATGACCATCGGCGGGCGCGTGTTCAAGAACTTCGAGGGCGAGAGCTTCGGCTCGATCAACCTCGGCAAGGCGCTGGAGATCTCCTGCGACACCGTCTTCTACGGCCTCTCGTACAACCAGTGGCTGGCGGACGGCGGCACCAAGCCCAAGAACCCCAAGGACTTCTTCTACAAGACCGCCCACCAGTTCGGCCTCGGAGCCAAGACCGGCATCGACCTGCCGGGCGAGGTCAAGGGCCGTGTCCCCGACCGCCAGTGGAAGCAGGCCTACTACGAGGCCAACGTGGACTACTGGTGCCGCGAGGGGAAGACCAACAAGCAGGACTACGCGACCCAGATCGCCCGCGAGAACTGCGTGGACGGCAATGTGATGCGCGCCGGTGACTCGGTCAACTTCGCGATCGGCCAGGGCGACACCCTCGTCACTCCCGTCCAGATGGCGCGGATCTACTCGGCCCTCGCCAATGGCGGCACGCTCTACCAGCCGACCATAGGGAAGGCGATCGTCAGCGCCGACGGCAAGACGATCAAGCCCATCGCCCCCAAAGCCACCGGCAGGCTCCCGGACAGCGCGGAGACCCTGAAGTACATCAACCAGGCCACCGCGGGCGTCGTGACCAGCGGTACCGCCGCCTGGCGCTTCGGCGGCTGGCCGCAGGACAAGATCCAGCTGCACGCCAAGACCGGTACCGCCGAGGTCGACGGCAAGCAGACGACGTCCTGGCTGACGACGTACACCAAGGACTACGCGATCGTCATGACGATCTCGCAGGGCGGCACCGGCTCCGGCGGTTCAGGACCCGCGGTCCGCAAGATCTACGAGGCGATGTACGGCATCCAGGCCAACGGCTCGATCGACGGCAAGAAGGCGCTGCTGCCGACCCCCGAGGCGAAGCTGCCGAAGTTCAACGACGACGGCTCCGCCGTCCAGGGCCGCGTCCGCCGTCACCACCTTCGTCCCGTCGTCCGGCGCGCCCACCGCGCCCGCCGGCGGCCCGGTCCTCGCCGCGCTCGCGCCCGGCCGCACCGACAAGCTCCTGCTGGGCCGGAGGTACGTCTCATGACCGCCGGCAGCTACACGATCCGTCGCTTCACGCCGGAACGCAGCACCCTGGGCAAACTGCTCGCCCGGGACTCGATACTGCGCCGGATGGACTGGATCCTGCTGGGCGCGGCGCTCGCGCTGTCCGGGATCGGCACCCTGCTCGTCTACTCGGCGACCCGCGGCCGAACCAGCCTCACCCACGGCGACCAGTACTACTTCCTGCTGCGGCACCTGATGAACACCGGCATCGGCCTCGCCCTCGCCGCGGGCGTCGTGGCGTTGGGACACCGCAGGCTGCGCGGGGTCGTGCCGGTGCTCTACGTGATCTCGGTGCTGCTGATCCTGGCGGTGCTGAGCCCGCTGGGCACCACGATCAACGGTGCCCACTCGTGGATCGTGATCGGTGGCGGCTTCTCGCTGCAACCGTCCGAGTTCGTGAAGATCACCATCATTCTGACCATGGCGATGCTGCTGTCGGCGCGGGTGGACGCGGGCGACCGCGTGCATCCCGACCACCGCACCGTCCTCCAGGCACTGGCCTGGGCCGCGCTGCCCATCGCGATCATCATGATGATGCCGGACCTCGGCTCGGTGATGGTCATGGCCGTGATCATCCTCGGCGTGCTGCTCGCCTCCGGCGCCTCGAACCGCTGGGTGCTGGGCCTGATCACGGCGGGCGCGGTGGGCGCCGGTCTGATCTGGCAGCTCGGTGTGCTCGACAAGTACCAGGTCGACCGGTTCGCGGCGTTCGCCAACCCCGCCCTCGACCCGGCGGGCGTCGGCTACAACACCCATCAGGCGCTCATCGCGATCGGTTCCGGCGGCCTGTTCGGCAAGGGGCTCTTCCACGGCAGCCAGACCACCGGCCAGTTCGTGCCCGAGCAGCAGACCGACTTCGTCTTCACGGTCGCCGGCGAGGAACTCGGCTTCGCCGGGGCCGCCGCGATCATCATCCTGCTCGGGCTGATCGTCTGGCGGGCCTGCGCGATCGCCCGCAGCGCCACCGACCTGTACGGCACGATCGTCGCGGCCGGCATCGTCGCCTGGTTCGCGTTCCAGGCGTTCGAGAACATCGGGATGACGCTGGGTATCATGCCGGTCGCCGGCCTGCCGCTGCCCTTCGTGTCGTACGGCGGCTCGTCGATGTTCGCGATCTGGGTCGCCATCGGACTGCTGCAGGCGGTCCGGATGCAACGCCCGATGTCGGCCTGAGCCGGCCTGAGCCGGTCCGAGCCCGCCTGAGCCCGTCTGAGCCTGCCTGGGCCCGTCCGAGCCCCCAGGGGCCGTCTGAGACCGCCTGAGCCCGGCTGAACGCCTGCCACCGGCCGGAGTGATCCGGCCGGTGGCAGGCGGGGCCGGCAGGCGGGGCCGGCAGGCGGGGCCCCATTGCCCGAAGCGGAAGCCGCCACTACGTTCCTTGCATGGGAAAGCGTGTGCGGGAGACCGAGCGCAAGTATGAAGCGGACGGCCGGTTCGAGCCGCCCGATCTCACCGGGCTCCCCCTGGTCGCCGACAGCCGCGACCTGGGCCCGGCGGAACTCGACGCCGTCTACTTCGACACCGAGGACCTGCGCCTCGCGGCCCGCAACATCACGCTGCGCCGCCGGACCGGCGGGGACGACGCCGGCTGGCACCTGAAGCTGCCGACCACCGAGGCGGACACCCGCACCGAGGTGCATGCCCCGCTCGGACGCGCGACCCGGACCGTTCCGGCGGACCTGGCCGCCGAGGTGGCCGTGTACACCCGCGGAGAGCGGCTGATCCCCGTCGTGCGGCTCAAGAACCACCGCGAGCGCCGGCACCTGCTGGACGCGGCCGAGGAGCCCCTGGCGGAGATCGCGCACGACCACGTCACCGCGCAGCTCCTGGGAGCCGGTCCGGAGAACAAGGCCGTGGCGATCAGCTGGACGGAGTTCGAGGTCGAACTCGTCGGCGGCGAGCCCGCGCTCCTGGACGCCGTCGAGCAGCGGCTGGCCACCGCGGGAGTGCGCCGGTCGGACTCGCCGTCCAAGCTCGCCCGCGCCCTCGGCGACCGGCTGACGTCGGCGGCCGTCCCGCCGGGACCGCCCGACGGGATCCGCACCGTCGGTGACGCGGCGCTGGCCTATCTGCACGAGCAGCTGCGCGCGATCATCGCGCTCGACCCCGAGGTCCGGCGGGCGGAGCCCGACTCCGTGCACCGGATGCGGGTCGCGACCCGGCGGGCGCGCAGCGCGCTGAAGACCTTTCGCAGGGAGCTGGACCGGGCCGTCACCGACCCGGTCGGTGCGGAGCTGAAGTGGCTCGGCGAGGTGCTGGGCACGGCGCGCGACGGCGAGGTGGTGGCGGACCGGCTGGAGCTCCGGCTCGCCGAGCTCGACCCGACGCTGGTCGACGTGCCGCTGCGCAGGCGGCTGGCCGCCCAGCACTCGACCGCGCAGGGTGAGGCGCACGACGCCGTGGTGCGGATCATGAGCCGCTCGCACTACTTCCGGGTGCTGGAAGCGGTCGAGGCGCTGCTCGCGGACCCGCCTTACCTGGAGGGCGCGAAGCTGCCCGCGGTCCCGGGCGTGGAGCGGGCCCGTCCGCCACGACCACCGCCGGCTGCGCAGGCAGATGGAGGCCGCCCTGGCCGTCGACCGCGGCCGCGACCGGGACACGGCCCTGCACGAGGCGCGCAAGGCCGCCAAGCGCGCCCGCTACTGTGCGGAGGCCGCCCGGCCGGTGCTCGGCTCCCGGGCGAAGAAGCACATCGCCCGGATGAAGGACCTCCAGGAGTTCCTCGGTGAGCACCAGGACAGCGTGATGTGCCGGGTCGTGATCACGCGCCTCGCCGAGGACGCGGTCGCGGCGGGGGAGAGCGCCTTCCCCTACGGCGCGCTCAGCGAGCTGGAGCGGTTCCGGGCCCGCGAGACCGAGGCCCGGCTCCCCAAGGCCTGGAAGAAGGCGGACCGCCCCCTCTGATCCGGGGCGGCGGGAGGTACTCCGAAGGCGCGCTAGTCTTGAGGGTCACCCCCTGCCCGCTGATGAAAGACATCTCTGATGCCTGTCGAGTCGGTCTTCCCCCGTCTGGAAGCGCTTCTCCCGCACGTCCAGAAGCCCATCCAGTACGTCGGTGGGGAGCTGAACTCCACCGTCAAGCCGTGGGACTCCTGCGATGTGCGCTGGGCGCTGATGTACCCGGACGCGTATGAGGTCGGGCTGCCCAACCAGGGCGTCATGATCCTTTATGAGGTGCTGAACGAGCGCGAGGGCGTCCTCGCCGAGCGCACGTACAGCGTGTGGCCCGACCTGGAGGCCCTGATGCGTGAGCACCGGGTCCCGCAGTTCACGGTCGACGCGCACCGTCCGGTCAAGGCGTTCGACGTGTTCGGCCTCAGCTTCTCCACCGAGCTGGGCTACACCAATATGCTGACCGCCCTCGACCTGGCGGACATCCCGCTGGCGGCGGCCGACCGCACCCTGGACGACCCGATCGTCCTGGCGGGCGGCCACGCGGCCTTCAACCCCGAGCCGATCGCGGAGTTCATCGACGCCGCGGTGATCGGCGACGGCGAGCAGGCCGTGCTGGCGATCACCGACATCATCCGGGCGTGGAAGGCCGAGGGCCGCCCCGGCGGCCGCGACGAGGTGCTCTTCCGGCTCGCGAAGACCGGCGGGGTGTACGTCCCGAAGTTCTACGACGTCGAGTACCTGGAGGACGGCCGGATCTCCCGCGTCGTCCCCAACCGCTCGGGCGTGCCGTGGCGCGTGTCGAAGCACACCGTCATGGATCTCGACGAGTGGCCCTACCCCAAGCAGCCCCTGGTCCCGCTCGCGGAGACCGTCCACGAGCGGATGTCCGTGGAGATCTTCCGCGGCTGCACCCGCGGCTGCCGTTTCTGCCAGGCCGGCATGATCACGCGCCCCGTGCGGGAGCGAAGCATCACCGGCATCGGCGAGATGGTCGAGAAGGGGCTCAACGCCACCGGCTTCGAGGAGGTCGGGCTGCTCTCCCTGTCCTCCGCGGACCACAGCGAGATCGGTGAGATCGCCAAGGGGCTCGCCGACCGCTACACCGAGGACAAGATCGGCCTCTCCCTGCCGTCGACCCGCGTCGACGCCTTCAACATCGACCTCGCCAACGAGCTGACCCGCAACGGCCGCAGGTCGGGCCTGACGTTCGCGCCCGAGGGCGGCAGCGAGCGCATCCGCAAGGTCATCAACAAGATGGTCTCCGAAGAGGACCTGATCCGCACGGTCGCCACCGCGTACGGCAACGGCTGGCGCCAGGTGAAGCTGTACTTCATGGTCGGGCTCCCCACCGAGACCGACGAGGACGTCCTGCAGATCGCGGACATGGCGCGCAACGTCATCCAGAAGGGCCGTGAGGTCACCGGGCAGAACGACATCCGCTGCACGGTCTCCATCGGCGGTTTCGTCCCCAAGCCGCACACCCCCTTCCAGTGGGCGGGCCAGCTCGGCGTCGAAGAGACGGACGCCCGTCTCGGCAAGCTGCGGGACGCCATCCGCAACGACAAGAAGTACGGCCGCAACATCGGCTTCCGCTACCACGACGGCAAGCCCGGCATCGTCGAGGGCATGCTCTCCCGCGGCGACCGCCGCATCGGCGCGGTCATCCGCGCGGTGTACGAGGACGGCGGCCGCTTCGACGGCTGGCGCGAGCACTTCAGCTACGACCGCTGGATGCGGGCCGTCGACAAGGCCCTCCCCGGCACGGGCGTCGACCTGGACTGGTACACCACCCGCGAGCGCACCGAGGAAGAGGTCCTGCCCTGGGACCACCTCGACTCGGGCCTCGACAAGGACTGGCTCTGGCAGGACTGGCAGGAGTCCCTGGACGAGACCGAGGTCGAGGACTGCCGCTGGACCCCCTGCTTCGACTGCGGCGTCTGCCCGCAGTTGGACCTGGACATCCAGATCGGCCCGACGGGCAAGAAGCTGCTGCCTCTCACGGTCGTGAAGTAGCGGCCCCGGCCGTCGCTGAGCAACGCGGCGACGGCCGGGCCTCGAACGAGGCTCAGCCGACTACGAGGGGATCAGCAGCCGTACCAGCCGCTCCAGTCGTTGGTCGCGTAATTGTCGGTGTTGCAGTAATAGTTTCCGGTCGAGGTGACGACCTGGACCGTTTTGGAATTCGCGTTCTCGGGAAAGACGCCGGTTACCGCGAGTGCTCGGCCGTTCCCCGGCATTTCCTTCCAGCCACCCGCACCGGACCAGGTGTGCCAAATGGTCCCGCTCGGTGCCACGCCGAAGCATTCGTCCGGCCCGTAGGTCCAGTCGACCGCCCAGAAGCCGTAGTCATTGAAATTCCCCGTGTAGCCGAAACACGTGCCGGACGCCGAGGTCTTCGCGGCCGGAGCGGAGGCGGCGGCCGAAGCCGGCGAGGCGGGGAGGACGGTGAGCCCGACGACTGCCACCGAGGCGGCGGTTGCGGCAAGTGCGAGACGTATCCTGGACAACGTTTTCTCCTTTGTTGGAATTCATTCTTCCGCTTCGTTCTTCGCGGAAGTGTGGAAACGAAAAGGAGCTTACGCCTGGGGCGGTTGGGGCGGAAGGGGGTCGCGCAATTCCGGGTTTTCCTGCTTTTAAACCTGTTCACCGGATATCGGCATTGGCCTGGTGATTTTGAGTCTGCGACTCTTTGTATTTACGGCGAGTCCATGTGCAATTAATGCAAAACTCTTCGGCGGTATCGGGACAGCCCTTAGGGAAGGGCCGACCGCTGTTCGAACACCACGTCCCGCGCCGTCCCCAGCGCCGTCGCGACGGCGCCGAGCACCACCGCGTCCTCTCCGAGGGCGCTCGGCACGACCTTCGGTCGTAGCGGCGTCAGCGCCCGCAACGCGTCCCGCAGGGTAAGGAGCAGCAGGTCCGCGCTGTGCCCCACGCCCCCACCCAGTACCACCAGGTCCGGGTCGAGCACCGCCGCCACCGCCGCCACCGTGTGCGCGAGCCGTTCCCCCTCCTGACGGACGGCGGCCACGGCCGCGACGTCCCCGGCCCGTGCCGCCGCGAAGACGTCCTTGGCGGTGAGCGGACCGCTCATGCCCAGGTCGCGGGCGGCCTGGACGACGGCGTCGGCCGCCACCGCCCCCTCCAGGGTCTCCGGGGTGTCCGGCCGGTGGTGGCCGGGGCCCGTCCACGGCAGGTAGCCGATCTCGCCCGCCGCCCCGTGCGCACCGGTGAACAGCCGGCCCTCGGCGACGACGCCCATGCCGAGCCCGGTGCCGATCATCACGTAGACGAAGAGCCTGCTGCCCGCGCCGATGCCGAAGGTGTACTCGCCGAGCGCGGCGAGGTTGGCGTCGTTGTGGACGGCCAGCGGTACCCCGAGCTCGTCCCGCATCCGGTCGAAGAGGCCGGCCCGGCCCCAGCCGGGCAGGTGCTGGGCGTAGCGGACCCGGCGCTGCGCCTCGTCGTACACGCCGGGGGTGCCGACCACCGCGTGGGCGACCTTGGCGGGGGCGACGCCGGAGTCGGCGACGACCTGGTGGGAGGTGGCGACCACGAGGTCGGCCATCGCGCTGGAGGTGCGGGCGCGGTTGCGGACGTCGGCGCGGGCGACGACCGTTCCGTCGAGGTCGGCGAGCGCGACCCGCAGCCAGGCGCGGCCGATGTCGATGCCGAGCGCGTAACCGGCCGAGGCGTCCGGGGCGTAGAGCACGGCGACGCGGCCGCGTTCAGGGGTGTGCAGGCCGGCTTCGCGAACCAGTCCGGCCTGTTCGAGGAAGGCGAGGGCACTGGAGACCGTGGGCTTGGACAGGCCGGTCTCGCGGGCGAGTTGGGCGCGGGAGGCGACGCCCCCGGTCCGCAGCCGCTCCAGCAGGAGCCGCTCGTTGGTGCTGCGCAGTCGCTGCCGGTTCCAGGGCTGTTCCGCACCGCCGTCGCTGCTGCTCATCGGACCATTCTCATGCATATCGCCGTGACCCCTTGACGCGTCAAGTAAAGGTACTTAACTTAAGCACGCCCGGCGCCGAGGCGAACCCCTGCACTGGCGAAACGGCAGCCCGTTCCCCGTCCCCGTCACCTGCCCAGGGAGGCACCGTGTCCGGCTCCCCGCCACCCGCCGGCGGCTTCGTCCGCCGTATCGGCCTGTTCCAGGCCACCGCCATCAACATGAGTCAGATGTGCGGCATCGGACCCTTCGTCACCATCCCGCTGATGGTCGCCGCGTTCGGCGGACCGCAGGCCGTGATCGGCTTCCTGGCCGGCGCCGTGCTGGCCCTCGCCGACGGCCTCATCTGGGCCGAGATGGGCGCGGCGATGCCCGGTTCCGGCGGCTCGTACGTCTACCTCCGGCAGGCGTTCCAGTACCGCTCGGGCAAACTCATGCCGTTCCTGTTCGTCTGGACGGCCATGCTCTTCATCCCGCTGATCATGTCCACCGGAGTCGTCGGCTTCGTCCAGTACCTCGGGTACCTGGCCCCCGACATGGGCCAGAACGCGGGTGACGCCGTCGGCCTCGGCATGATCGCGCTCGTCGTCCTGCTGCTGTGGCGCGGTATCGAGCACATCGCGCGCATCACCGCCGTGATGTGGGGCGTGATGATCCTGTCGGTCGCGCTCGTCATCGTCGCCGCGTTCACGCACTTCGACGCGGACCTGGCCTTCACCTACCCCGCGCACGCCTTCGAACTGACCGGCCACACCTTCTGGATCGGCTTCGCCGCCGGCCTCACCATTGGCATCTACGACTACCTCGGCTACAACACCACCGCGTACATGGGCGCCGAGATCAAGGAGCCGGGGCGCATCCTGCCGCGCTCCATCATCTTCTCGATCCTCGGCATCATGGGGATCTACCTGCTGCTCCAGATCGGCACCCTCGGCGTCGTCGACTGGCACCGGATGCTCAACGCCGACGACATCGCCTCCTCGTCGGTCGCCTCCGCGGTCATGGAGGAGACATGGGGCAAGGGCGCCGCCGACACCGTCACCGTCCTCATCCTCATCACCGCCTTCGCCTCGGTCTTCACGGGGCTGCTCGGCGGCTCCCGGGTGCCCTACGACGCGGCCCGCGACCGCGTCTTCTTCCGCCAGTACGGGAAGTTGCACGCCCAGCACCGTTTCCCGATGCTGGGGCTGGCCACCATGGGTGTCATCACCGGGATCGGCTTCCTCATCGGCCGGCACACCGATCTGGCCACCCTCATCCAGCTGCTCACCACCGTCATGGTGATCGTCCAGGCACTCGCGCAGATCCTCGCCGTCTCGGTGCTGCGCCGCCGCCAGCCCGGGCTGCACCGGCCGTACAAGATGTGGCTCTACCCGCTGCCGAGCATCATCGCTCTCGTCGGCTGGCTGGTCATCTACGGCTACGCGGACAAGAACTCGCCCGGCCGTCACCCGATCGAGTGGTCCCTGGCGTGGGTCGCGCTCGGCTGCGTCGCCTTCCTCCTGTGGGCCCGGTTCGAGAAGGTCTGGCCGTTCGGGCCGAAGGAAGTCACCGAGGAGTACCTCCAGGGGATCGATCCCGACGCCGAGCAGGACGCCGCGCCGGCGGCCGTCTGACGGACGCGGGGCCCCGGGCACGCTGCCCGGGGTCCCTCGACTTCTGCGTGCCTGGCCGCGTCACGTACCGTGCGCGCATGAGCGTGACGGGGGAACGGGACACCAACCAGGGCTGCTTGACGGTCGCGATCCGGATGCCGGTGCGCATCGTCGCGCTCGTCGTCATCCTGCCGGTGCGGATGGCGTGGGACGCGCTCGCCGCACTGGGGCGCGCCCTGGGCGCCGGCCTCGGCCGGCTCTGGCGGCGCCTCGTCGTCGAGCCGCTCACCGCCATCGCGCGCGGCACCGGCCGCGCCGCGCGGTGGCTGGTGCGTGTGCTCGTCGTCACCCCACTGGGCTGGCTCTGGACGGCGGTGATCGCCCCGGTCGGCCGGGGCGCCGCCACCGCCGCCCGCCGGCTGGCGCGCACGCTGGTCGTCCTGCCGCTCGGCGCCCTGTACCGCTACGTCCTGACGCCGGTCGGCCGGGGCGTGACGTGGTCGCTGCGCGCCCTCGGATCCGGTACGGCCGCCCTGCTCAGGGGCCTGGGCAACGGAACCGCCTGGCTGGTGACGCACCTCCTCGTCCGGCCGCTGCGGCTGCTCCGCACCCACGTCCTGACCCCCGCCGCCCGCGCTCTGGCCGCCGCCCTCAAGGCCACCGGCACCGGCACCGGCGCCGTCGTCCGGTGGCTGGTGCGGGTGCTCCTCGTCGCTCCGCTGGTGCTCCTGTACCGGTACGTGCTGACGCCGCTGGGCCGGGCCGCCGCCTGGTCGGCGCGGGCACTCGGCACGGCCGCCGGCCGGCTGCTGCGGTACCTGCTCGTGGTGCCGGTGGTGGCGCTCTACCGGTACGTGCTCACCCCGCTGGGCCACGCGGCGGCCTGGACGGCGCGCTCGTCGCTCGTCGCCGCGAACCGGCTCGGGCGGGTGCTGCTCGTGGTGCCGGTCGTGGCGCTGTACCGGTATGTGCTGACGCCGCTCGGCAGGGCGGTCGTCCGGTCGGTGAAGGCGCTGGGCACGGCCCTCGGATGGCTGCTGCGGTACCTGCTCGTGGTGCCGGTCGTGGCCCTCTACCGCTACGTGCTGGCCCCGGTGGGGCGGGAGATCGCCGCGGCCCTCGGGCACGCCTGGCGGATCGCCGGATACATCTCCCGGGCGGTGGGACGCGGGCTGAAGTGGCTGGGGCGGACGCTGATAGCCGATCCCGCGCGCTGGGCGTGGCAGACCGTCGTCGTGCCGGCCGCCGAGGCCGTGCGCGCCATGGGCCGGTGGACCCGGCGCGAGATCCTGGCACCGGTCGGCCGGGCGGTCGGCGAGGCCCGCCGGACGGTCCAGGAGGCGCTGCAGACCGTGCGGGTGACCGTACGCGAGGCTCGGGCGGACGCCCGGCGGATGCTGTTCGGCGCGCCGAAGGACCCCGCGCGGCTACCGGATCCGAGGACGGCCTCCGCCCCGGACCTCGTCAAGCGCGTCCCCACGCGCCACCGCTGAGCCCGACCCGAGCACCGCACGCCCGCGCCCCGTCATGACCTGAGTGCGACGCGGCGTAACCTTGGGTATGACAAACGGGCCCCGACAAGGCCCCCGCAGACGTACGAGGGACTGAACGACACTGGGCAAGCGACAGCCCGAAGGCCCACCGCCCGCACCGACGGTGCAGCGCATCCGCCTGCGCTACACCAAGCGCGGCCGCCTCCGGTTCACCAGTCACCGCGACTTCCAGCGCGCCTTCGAGCGGGCACTTCGCCGCGCCGAGGTGCCCATGGCGTACTCGGCGGGCTTCACCCCGCACCCCAAGGTCTCGTACGCGAACGCCGCGCCCACCGGCGTCGGCAGCGAGGCCGAGTACCTGGAGATCGGCCTCACTGAGGTCCGCGACCCCGAGAAGCTGCGGCTGCTGCTCGACGAGTCGCTGCCCACCGGGCTCGACATCACCGAAGCGGTGGAGGCCCGTACCTCCGGCCTCGCCGAGCGGCTGCAGGCCTCCGTGTGGCAGCTGCGGCTCGACGGCGTCGAGCCGGCCGAGGCGGAGCGCGCGGTCGCGCTCTTCCTCGCCGCCGAGACCGTCGAGGTCGAACGGAAGACGAAGAACGGCATGCGCGCTTTCGACGCGCGCGACGCCGTCACCCGGCTCGAAGTGCTGCCGGTCGACGCGCTCGAACAGGGTGCCGATAGGCCCGAGCGTGTCGCCTGTGCGATACTGCGGCTAGTTGTTCGGCACTTGACACCTGCCGTGCGACCCGACGACGTCCTGTCCGGCCTCCGTGTGACGGCCGACCTCGCGCCGCCGGTCCCCGCTGCGGTGACCAGGCTGGCGCAGGGGCCGCTCCACGAAGAGTCCGGGACGGTCACCGACCCGCTCGCGCCAGATCGCGACGCCGCGGCGGTGCCGAGTGGGGACTCCCCGCCGAAGGCTGGGGAAGCTTCCGCGTAGGAACGCCGTCGACGTGTTGCCGACGCGCCAGGGAGCCACCCGGGCCCGGCGACGCTGACCTCATAAGACTTTCGTCGGCCCGTCACAGACGTGCGGACGAGCGAGACAACAGCTCCCGTGCGGCGCCCGCGCCCCCGGACAGCGGCACTACGACCGACGTCGTGGCCCGCCGCCACCGGAACAGAGCGCGGCGCCCGGGAGCATGACGGGAGCACTGCCCGAATGCTCGATCACAACGAGCCCAACGAGGCGCCGGACAACGGCGCCGCATCCAGCGAAGAAGCGACGGCCCCCCGCCGTCGCCGCCGTGCCGTCTCGCGCCCGGCGGGTCCGCCCGCCGCGCCGGCCATACCGGCCGCTTCCGCCGACGAGGCCGCCCCGGGCGCGAGCCCGGCGCCCGTGGAGGACGCCGACACCTCCGCCGCACCGCCGCGCGCCCGCCGCCGTGCCACCCGCAAGGTGACGGCCCCGGCCGCCGCTCCCGCGGCCCCCGACGCCGTCGAGACCCCCTTGACCGCGGCCTCCGAGGCCCCCGCGGTGGTCCCCGCCGAAGCGGCCGACGCCCCGGACACCTCCGCCGCGCCGCCGCGTGCCCGCCGTCGTGCGACCCGTAAGGTCACCGCGCCGTCCGAGGCCCCGCAGGCGGTCCAGGAGGCGCCTCTGGCCGAGCCCGAGGCTCCGGCCGCCGTCGAGGCACCGGCCGAGCCGGTCGTCGACCCGGCGGCCCCGACCCGGGCCCGCCGCCGTGCGACCCGCAAGGTCGCCGCGCCCGCCCAGGCTCCGCAGTTCGTCGAGGAGGCGCCCGCCGCCCCCGCGCCCGTCGCCGCCCCGGCCCCCGTCGCGGCGCCCCCCGCCGCCTCCGAGGCCGAGGCCCCGGGCCGTGGCCGCCGCTCCTCCCGCAAGCGCGCCACTCCCTCCGCTCCCTCGGCCTCGTCGGCCGGGAGCGACGGCGCCCGCCGGCTGAAGCCGGGCGCGCTCGCACCGAAGGACGACGCCTTCGCGCAGGCCGCACCGGCCGCGCAGCCCGATGTGGACGACGAGGAGGAGGCCGAGGCGCCCGTCGCGCCGCGCGCCGCCCGCCGTGCGACCCGGAAGGGCACCGCGGAGGCCGCCCCGCAGCCCGCCCCCGTCGAGGAGACCGTGGCCGAGGCACCCGAGGCGGAGGCCCCGGCCCGCAACCGCCGCACCCGCAAGCGCGCCGTCGCCGCCGAGCAGGCCGTCGAGACCCCGCGTCCCGTCGAGTCCGCCATCGAGCCCGCCGAGCCCGTTCAGGCCCCCGCACCGGCGGCCGTCGAGCCCGAGGAGGCTCCGGCCGAGCCGGCGCCGACCCGTGGCCGCCGCCGTGCCGTGCGCCCGCCGACGATGGTCTTCCAGCCCCCGGTCTTCCAGGCCGCCGAGCCCGTCACCGCGCCGGTCGCGGCCGAGCCGGTCCAGGAGGAGCCGCAGGCCCCGGTCGTCCGCTCCCGTGACGAGGACGACGAGCAGGAGGGCGGTTCGCGCCGCCGTCGCCGTCGCCGCGGCGCACCGGCCGAGGACGTCGTGGCGGAAGCCGCGGCCGTCGAGGTCGAGGTCGAGGACGAGCCCGCCGACGCGGTGGCCGAGGAGAGCGTGTCCGACGAGGACGACGACGAGTCGGACGACCGCCCGTCGCGCCGCCGCCGCCGGGGTGGCCGCCGCCGCCGTCGTGGCGAGTCCGCCGACGGTGACGAGCAGTCCGCCGAGGACGACGAGCACGAGGACGACGCCGAGGACGACGCCGAGGCGTCGGACGGCGGTTCGGACGACGACGAGCACGGCTCCACCAGCAGCCGTCGCCGGCGTCGCCGCCGTCGCCGCAGCGGTGACTCGGGCGGGGACGACGGCACCGTCGCCGACGACCCGGAGCGCACGGTCGTCAAGGTCCGTGAGCCGCGCGCCGCGAAGGCCGAGCCCAGCCTGGGCACCGGCTTCGACGAGGTGACGTCCATCAAGGGCTCCACCCGCATGGAGGCGAAGAAGCAGCGCCGCCGTGAGGGCCGTGAGCAGGGCCGCCGCCGCGTCCCGATCATCACCGAGGCCGAGTTCCTGGCCCGCCGCGAGGCCGTCGAGCGCGTCATGGTCGTCCGGCAGAGCGGTGAGCGCACCCAGATCGGCGTGCTGGAGGACAACGTCCTCGTCGAGCACTACGTGAACAAGGAGCAGGCCACCTCGTACGTCGGCAACGTCTACCTGGGCAAGGTCCAGAACGTGCTGCCGTCCATGGAGGCCGCCTTCGTCGACATCGGCAAGGGCCGCAACGCCGTGCTGTACGCCGGTGAGGTCAACTTCGAGGCGCTCGGCATGGGCCACGGCCCGCGCCGGATCGAGAGCGCGCTGAAGTCCGGCCAGTCGGTCCTGGTGCAGGTCACCAAGGACCCGATCGGCCACAAGGGCGCCCGCCTCACCAGCCAGATCTCGCTGCCCGGCCGCTACCTGGTCTACGTGCCCGAGGGCTCGATGACCGGCATCAGCCGCAAGCTGCCCGACAACGAGCGCGCCCGGCTGAAGACCATCCTCAAGAAGATCGTCCCCGAGGACGCGGGCGTCATCGTGCGCACCGCGGCCGAGGGTGCGAGCGAGGAGGAGCTGCGCAGCGACGTCGACCGGCTGCAGGGGCAGTGGGACGACATCCAGCAGCGCGCCAAGGGCGGCAACGCCCCGACGCTGCTCTACGGCGAGCCGGACATGACCGTCCGCGTCGTCCGCGACATCTTCAACGAGGACTTCACCAAGGTCATCGTCAGCGGTGACGAGGCGTGGGGCACCATCCACGAGTACGTCCACCAGGTCGCCCCCGACCTGACGGACCGGCTCACCCGGTGGACCTCCGAGGTCGACGTCTTCGCGACGTACCGGATCGACGAGCAGCTGCTGAAGGCGCTGGACCGCAAGGTCTGGCTGCCGTCCGGCGGGTCGCTGGTGATCGACAAGACCGAGGCGATGATCGTCGTCGACGTCAACACCGGCAAGTTCACCGGCCAGGGCGGCAACCTCGAGGAGACCGTCACCAGGAACAACCTGGAGGCGGCCGAGGAGATCGTGCGCCAGCTGCGGCTGCGCGACCTGGGCGGCATCGTCGTCATCGACTTCATCGACATGGTCCTGGAGTCCAACCGCGACCTCGTCATGCGCCGTCTGCTGGAGTGCCTGGGCCGGGATCGGACCAAGCACCAGGTCGCCGAGGTCACCTCGCTCGGTCTGGTGCAGATGACCCGCAAGCGGGTCGGCCAGGGGCTGCTGGAGTCGTTCTCCGAGGTCTGCGTGCACTGCAACGGCCGCGGCGTCATCGTCCACATGGACCAGGCGACGACCACCGGTGGCGGCGGCAAGCGCAAGCGCCGCGGCAAGGGCGGCGTCGGTGCGGGCGACGAGCACACGCACGAGCACGATGTCGAGAACGACACCGAGAACGACGAGTACGAGGCGCACGAGGACGCGGACGAGTACCCCGAGCTGGAGCCCGTCGCGGTGACCGAGGCCGAACTGGTGCCGACGGTCGCGACCGACGACGAGTGGTTCAGCAGCGCCGCCGAGGCGGAGGCCGCGGCGACGCGTGGTCGCGGCCGCCGTCGGGCGAGCCGCAAGGCGACCGCCCCGGCGGGCGCGCCGTACGCGGACCGGCAGGCGCCGGCCGCCGAGGTGATCGAGTTCGTGATCGAGCCCGCCGCCGAGGCCCCGGCACCGGTCGTCGAGCCCGAGCCGGAACCGGTGGCGGTCGCCGAACCGGTCCCCGTGGCCGAACCGGTCGCGGAGGCGCCGGCCCCGGGCCGTACGCGCCGCCGTGCCACCCGCAAGGTGAGCGCCCCGGCGGGCTCCCCGGCCTCCTCCGAGGGCGAGCCCGTCACCGTGGTCGAGGCCACCCCCGTCGTCGAGCAGACGCCGGAGCCGGTCGCGGAAGCTGTGGAGGCGGCGCAGCCCGCTCCCTCCGCCGCCCCGCCCCGGGCCCGCCGCCGTGCGACCCGTGAGGTGGCCGCTCCGGCGGCCGAGGGCGCCGCGGTGGTCGTCGTCGGCACCGAGCCGGCCGCCGAGGCTGCCGAGCCCGCAGCGGCCGTCCAGGAGGCCGCCGCGGCCGACGAGACGGTCGCGGAGCCCAAGAAGCGGGCGCCGCGCAAGGCGGCCGCGAAGAAGGCGCCGGCGGCTAAGAAGGCCGTGGCGAAGAAGACGGTGGCCAAGAAGACCGTCGCGAAGAAGGCACCGGCCAAGAAGGCGGCGACCAAGAAGACCGCCGTGGCCGACGGCGAGTAGGTCGGCGGTAGGCCAACAGCTGGTGTGACAGGCCGTCTTGAGACGGTGGAGGGCGGGCCCGGAGCGTTCGGGCCCGCCCTTCCGCACTACGGCCGCCGGCCTCCCGGCCACCCGGTTTGACCCTGCGCCACGGGCCCCGTAGCCTTGGCCTTCGGCGTTTTTGCGCCCGCTCCTGAGCAAATCCCTCCCGGTCCGCCGGGAGAGGCCCCCCAATGCAGGACAGGGATGGCTGGCTTCAGGAGTACCCGATCTAGCTTGAGAGTGAGTTCCGCGTGTACGCAATCGTGCGCAGCGGCGGCCGCCAGCACAAGGTGGCCGTTGGCGATGTCGTCGAGGTTGACAAGATTTCCACCGGCAAGGTGGGCGACGCGGTCGAGCTCTCGACGCTCCTCGTCGTCGATGGCGACTCCGTGACCAGCGACCCGTGGGTCCTGGCCGGGATCAAGGTCGCGGCTGAGATCGTGGACCACCACAAGGGTGTCAAGATCGACATCCTGCGGTACAAGAACAAGACCGGTTACCGCCGTCGTCAGGGTCACCGTCAGCAGTACACGGCGATCAAGATCACCGGTATCCCCACGGCTGCGAAGTAAGGGACTGAGAAGACATGGCACACAAGAAGGGTGCATCGTCCACTCGTAACGGACGTGACTCCAACGCTCAGTTTCTCGGCGTGAAGCGTTTCGGCGGCCAGGCCGTCAACGCCGGCGAGATCATCGTCCGCCAGCGTGGCACGCACTTCCACCCCGGCTCGAACATGGGCCGTGGCAAGGACGACACGCTGTTCGCCCTCGCCGCCGGTGTGGTCGAGTTCGGCACCGCGCGTGGCCGCAGGGTAGTGAACATCGTTCCGGCCGCCGTCTAATACGGCTCCGCAACGAACACAGCACACCACTGAGGGCGGATCCCACTTCCCCGACGCGCACGGCGCGCGGGAAGAGGGTCCGCCCTTGGTGCGTTAGTACTGAGACAATCCCGTATTTATCTGGAGGCAATCCGTATGACCACCTTCGTGGACCGCGTCGAGCTGCATGTCGCCGCGGGTAACGGAGGCCACGGCTGCGCCTCCGTTCACCGGGAGAAGTTCAAGCCGCTCGGCGGTCCGGACGGCGGCAACGGCGGCCGTGGCGGCGATGTGATCCTGGTCGTGGACCAGGACGTCACCACGCTCCTCGACTACCACCACACCCCGCACCGCAAGGCCACCAACGGCAAGGGTGGCGCGGGCGGCAACCGCACCGGCTCCGAGGGCCAGGACCTGGTCCTGCCGGTGCCGGACGGCACCGTGGTGCTGGACCGGGACGGCAATGTGCTGGCCGACCTCGTCGGCCAGGGCACCACCTTCGTCGCGGGCCAGGGCGGCCGCGGTGGCCTCGGCAACGCGGCGCTGGCCTCGGCCCGCCGCAAGGCGCCCGGCTTCGCGCTGCTCGGCGAGCCCGGCAAGTCCCGGGACATCGTCCTGGAGCTCAAGACCGTCGCCGACGTGGCCCTGGTCGGCTACCCGAGCGCGGGCAAGTCCTCGCTCATCTCGGTGCTCTCGGCCGCCAAGCCGAAGATCGCCGACTACCCCTTCACCACCCTGGTCCCGAACCTGGGCGTGGTCACCGCCGGCGAGATCGTCTACACGATCGCCGACGTCCCCGGCCTGATCCCGGGCGCCAGCCAGGGCCGCGGTCTGGGCCTGGAGTTCCTGCGGCATGTCGAGCGCTGCTCCGTGCTCGTGCACATCCTGGACACCGCCACGCTGGAGTCCGACCGCGACCCGGTCACCGACCTGGACGTCATCGAGGCCGAGCTGGCCGAGTACGGCGGCCTGGGCGACCGGCCGCGCATCGTCGTGCTGAACAAGATCGACGTGCCGGACGGCAAGGACCTCGCCGACATCATCCGCCCCGAGCTGGAGGCCCGCGGCTACCAGGTCTTCGAGGTCTCGGCCGTGTCCCGGCTGGGCTTGCGCGAGCTGTCGTTCGCCCTGGCGAAGATCGTCGCCGAGACCCGCGCCGCCAAGCCCGCGCAGGAGTCGACCCGCGTCGTCATCCGCCCGGTCGCGGTGGACGACGCCGGCTTCACCGTCACCGAGGAGGACGGCTCCTACCGCGTGCGCGGCGAGAAGCCGGAGCGCTGGGTGCGGCAGACCGACTTCTCCAACGACGAGGCCGTCGGCTACCTCGCGGACCGGCTCTCGCGCCTCGGCGTCGAGGAGCGGCTGGTCAAGGCCGGCGCCCAGGCGGGCGACGAGATCATCATCGGCGAGGAGGAGAACGCGGTCGTCTTCGACTGGGAGCCGACGATGGCCGCCGGAGCGGAGATGCTCGGCCGCCGCGGCGAGGACCACCGCTTCGACCCGCCGCGCCCGGCCGTCAACCGCCGTCGCGACAAGAGTGACAAGGATGACGCTCAGCAGGAGTTCGACGATTTCGAAGCATTCTGAGTAATCTGAGGAGCCTTCCGAACGGCCCCTGAAGAGCGCGGAGACAAGCGTTCCGAGGGGGCCGTCCAGCGGTGCCGGATGAGAAGATCTCCTGATGGGCAGCGACATGGGGTCGGCTATGGGACACGTCAGCATCGTTGTGATCGTCTACAACGACGCCTCCCGCATCGTGAGCGCCGTCGAGTCCGCGCTCGCCCAGGGCCCGGACGTGGGCGAGGTGATCGTCGTCGACGACTGCTCGACGGACCGCACGCTCGACGCCTTGATGCCGCTCACCGCGGATCCGCGACTGCGGATCCTGTCCCGGGAGACGAACAGCGGGGGGTGCGGGACGCCCCGCAACGACGGCATGGCCGCCGCCGCCTCCCCGTACGTGATGTTCCTGGACAGTGACGACGTCCTGCCGCCGGGTGCGGTCAAGGCCCTGCTGCCGGTCGCCGAGGAACTGCGTGCCGATGTCGTCGCCGGTCAGTGCCTGCGGGTGGAGCTGCCGGACGGCGCGACCACCGTCTGGGCCCCGCTGCTCTACGACCGCTCGGCGGGCGCCGAGCTGCCCGGCACGGTGATCGAGGGGATCGAAGGCCGGCCCGGCATGCTGTGGGACACCCTCTCGGTCAACAAGCTCTACCGCCGGGCGTTCCTGGAGGAGCACGGCATCACCTTCCCGGACGGCCCCTTCCACTACGAGGACTTCGTCTTCACCGCGCGGGTGTACGCCGCCGACCCGCGGCTGGCCGTGACCGACGAGCCCGTCTACCTCTGGCAGGTGCGCCGGCAGGCGGCGAAGCTGTCGATCTCGCTGAGCCGCGGTGCCGTCAGGAACTGGCAGTCCCGGGTGACCGCCCACCGGGGCGTCGTCGACGTGCTGCGCTCCGCCGGGCGCGACGAACTGGCGCTGCACGCGCAGGCCAAGTTCTGCGACTACGACCTGCCGCTGTACCTGCGTGAACTCCCGCAGCGCGACCGGGAGTACGTGGCCGACTGGTGGCGGATCACCCGTGAGTACCTGACGTCGTTCGACCCCGAGGGGATCGCCCGCGCGGGCGTCGTCTCCCGCTGGATCGCCGAGTCGATCCTGGCCGCGCCCGAGCCGTCCGACCCCGGCCGGCTGGTGGAGCTGACCGCCCGCCCGCCCCGGCTCATCCCGCCGTACGACCCGGCCTCGCCGCCCACCGGCCTCGGCCTGCTGACCACCACCGAACTGCCGGTGGCCGTCGACGGGCGGGTCAGGACGGGCGGCAGCACCCGGCTGAGCCTGCGGGTGCACGACCTGTACGGCCGGCTCGCGGAGCTCGGCCCGCGCACCGTCCACGTCGCGCTGGAGGAGCGGTCGGGCTGCCGTCCCGCGGTCGGCGTGGAGGCGCCGCTGGTCTCCGACGGCGACGGCTGGACCGCCGAGGTGCGGCTGTCGACCGGCTCGCTGGCCTGCTCCGGGGAGCTCGGCGTGTGGAGCGTGCGGGCCGAGATCCGCTACGCGGACGGCGCCGCGACCCCGGTGGAGGTGCGTGCCGCCAGGAGCCAGGTGCCACGGCGGAGCATCGTGGTGCGCCGCACCGGCCGGGTGCTGCTGGTCCAGACGCACATCACCGGCGGCCGGGCACTGGTGCTGCGGGTCGCCGGCGGGCTGCGGGGCGCCCGCGTGGTCGCCCAGGCCCGACTGCGCAGGCTGCTCGGCCGCTGACGCCTCGCGGATTCACCCGAAAGGGCGACCACCCCGAGGGGATGGCCGCCCTTTCGCAGCTGTGGCGGGAGGTCACTCCTCCTTGGCCAGCTCCTGCATGCGGTCGATGACCCTGCCTGCGGCGTGGCCGTCGTCCAGGTCGCAGAAGACGCCCTGGAACTTCTTGTAGGCGTCCTCGTACCGCTCCGTCACCGCGTCCAGGTCCTTGAGCGACGCGATCAGTTCGTCCGACGTGGAGATCAGCGGCCCGGGGGCCTCCTTCTCGAAGTCGAAGTAGAAACCGCGCAGTTGGTCGCGGTAATGCGCCAGGTCGTAGGTGAAGAACAGCATCGGGCGGCCGGTGTTCGCGTAGTCGAACATCAGCGACGAGTAGTCCGTGATGAGAACGTCCGCGGCGAGGAACAGCTCGCCGATCTCCGGATACTCCGAGACGTCCCAGACGAAGCCCTCGCCCGCGCCCGGCACCGTGTCCACCACGTTCGGGTGGCGCCGGACCAGGAGCACGAAGTCGTCCCCCAGCTCCTGCTTGGCCTTCACCAGGTCGACCTGGAGGTCCAGCTTGTACCGGCCGGGGCCGTAGTACTGGTCGTCGCGCCACGTCGGGGCGTAGAGCACGACCTTCTTGCCCGCGGGGAGCCCGATGCGGGTCCGTACGCGCTCGGCGATCTCGTCGCGCTCCGGCGCGTAGAGCATGTCGTTACGCGGGTAGCCCGCCTCGAGCAGCTCACCCTCGAACGCGAACGCGCGCTTCAGGATCGGCGTGCTGAAGCGGTTGGGGGAGACGATGAAGCTCCAGCTCTTCGACTCCTTCGCCACGTTCTCCAGGTACCGCCCGTTGGTGAACTGGACGTCCTCGATGTCGTGGCCGATCTTCTTCAACGGGGTGCCGTGCCAGGCCTGGACGACGACCTGGCCCGGCCGCCGCTTCAGCCAGTACGGCAGGTGCGCGTTGGTGACGATGTACCGGCTGCGGGCCAGCGCCTCGAACCACTCGCGGCCCCACATGCGGACGGCCTTGGCGCCCGGCGGCAGTTCCACCTGCTCGTCGCGGACGACCCACAGGTGCTCCAGGTCGTCACCGCGCCGCACCAGCTCCTCGAAGACCGCGCGCGGTGAGTCGGAGAACTGCTTGCCCGTGTAGCTGTCGTACAGCACGGACTCGCGCAGCGGCCGGGTGCGGGCCTCGGGGTAGAACTGCGTCCGCAGCTGGCGCTGCCGGTACGGGCCCTGCTCGTCGGTCCGCAGCGACGCGGTGACCTCGAGCGCCAGCCGGTCGTAGGAGTGCGCGGCCGCGACGTACTTGCGGCCGGCGACCATGGTCTCGGCGGGAAGGTCGTCGATCAGCGCGGGGCTGATGACCACCGGGGTGCGCTCGCTGCCCTCCACCGAGTTCTGGAACACCAGGTTCCAGCGGCCGGGACGCAGCGGCAGGTTGCCCGCCATGCCCGGGACGGCGTGCACGGTCAGCGTGGCGGAGAACCGGTTGTCCTCAACCGCCACCGGGAAGAGCTTCTCCTCGTGGTGCGCCCGGTGCATCAGCACCAGGTTCGCCGGGTCGGTGGCGCTGGTCGGGCACTCGCCCTCGACTAGCAGCGAGCCGTCCGACTGCCAGGTCAGACGGTCCACGACGGGCCGGACGACGCGGTCGCTCAGCAGCAGGTAGCCCGGCGCGTTGCGGTGCAGGGCCAGCTCGCGGGGGAGCCCCGAGGCGGAGGGCGGAAGCGGGTAGCGGCCCGGCGCCAGGTCGTCGTCGGCGATCAGCTGGCGCGACTTGGCCTCACCGGGAACGACGATCTCGGTGCGCCAGGTCTCGCTGTCCGGTGCCTTGACCGAGGACAGCGCGACCTCCGTCATGCGGCCGCCGACGATGTCGTCCAGCGGGATCCGCACGGAGAACGCCGTCTGGCCCTGGGCGGCGCCGCCGGTGATCTCCAGCGGGTACTGGTGCGAGCTCGGGGTCTTGAGGTGCTGCACGCTCAGCACGCTGCCCTCGGTGAGCTTCCCGGACGCGACCCCGCGGATCTCGAGGATCCTGTCGGTCAATTCGTGCCCGGTGACGCGGGCGCGGACCTTCTCCACCCGCAGCCGCAGCCGGCCGCCGATGAAGAGCGGGACGATCCGGGTCTCGGCGTCGACGTAGTGCACCGGCGGGTGGGTGCCGGAGCCGAAGGCGCCGGGATTCAGCGCGCCCTTGCGCAGCAGGCCGCGGCTGAGGTTGCCGATCGCGAAGCGCCAGGTGGACTCGTTCCAGTGGCCGCGCTGTTTCAGCTTCTGCGCATTGACCGTCAGTTCGAAGCCGGACCAGTCGTATGAATAGCGGTTCTGGCCGGAGGTCGACGTGGCCTCGGGGCGGAATACCGTACGCGCCGGAATGACCAGCGTGCGTCGGGACTTGCTGTTCCGCAACGCGATGACCTTGAGCGACATCCGCCGCTTGTGGACATTCAGGTTGCTGACGTAGGAGAAACCCTCGATCTTCAGTTCGTCGCCGTGCCAGGCGATCGAGGACACCTTGGTGCGCAGGGCGAGTTCCTGCTTGAGGCGGTACACGTGCTTCGGCACACCCACGGTGCGGTTGCCGAAGAAGGGGAACCTGCCGTAGCGGCGGAACCGCCGGACGACCGGCAGGGACGCGCCGGTCTCCTTCTTCTCGTACGACAGGACCTCGAGCAGCTCGTCCAGCTTGCCGTGCCGGATCAGGTGCCACTTCAGCCGCATGAGGGCCGGCAGCGCTTCCAGCGCGCGCGGATCCACCCGGCTCAGGAAGTCCGAGGCGACCTTCATGAAGAGCTCGCGGAACTCCTGGTCGGCGTCCGGCAGTACGTTGATGAAGATCCGGATGTCGCTGGCGAGCGCCGTCTCGTCGTACCAGCGCTTGTACTTGCGGTACTCCTTGCCCGGCTGCGCGGCGAGGAACCGGCTGACGGAATCGACGGCGGCCACGCGGTCGCGCACCGACTTCAACTCGGTGCGGCGCTGGGTGATGGACGGTGCCGCGCCGCCCTCGCGCTGGCGCCAGTAGTACGTGGGCTCACCGAGGATGTCGACGCTGCGGGCCCTGAAGTGCGCCGGGACCGTCAGGGGGGTGTCCTCGTAGAGCACGCCCTCGGGGAACTCCATCGCGTACGTGTCCCAGAAGGTGCGGCGGAACACCTTGTTGGGGGCGAGCCGGTCGGCGATGAGCGCCGGGTCCCGCGTGATGTGCGTCTTCAACCGCGTCGACGCCGTGGCGTTGCGGTGCATGGCGGACTGGGCGGTGCCCTTCGAGTCCAGCGTGAACACATTGCCCGACGCGAAGTCCGATCCCGTCTCGTCCAGCGTCGACAGGAAGTGCTCGTACGCGTAGTCCGGGATGATGTCGTCGCTGTCGACGAACGTGAGGTACTCCACCCCCGGGGTGCAGTTGCGCACACCGGTGTTGCGGGCGTGCCCGAGGCCGCCGTTGGTCTGTTCGACGAGGCGGAACCGCGGGTCGCGGGCCGCGAAAGCGGTGGCGATCTCGCCGCTGCCGTCCGTCGAACCGTCGTTGACCATGATGACTTCGAGCTCACGGAGCGTCTGACCGGCGAGCGACTCGAGGCACTCCTCGAGAAACGTCTCGACGTTGTAAATAGGCACTACCACCGAGAGCCGAGGGACCATGGGTCAGGACAACCTTTCCGTGGCGGGAAACAACGAACCGAGGTCCTGCTCCAGGGGAGCGCAGCCTGCTGAGGGTTCACTCCGAGTTTATCGCATGGCTACTCACCGACTTAGACTGACGGAATGACCTGGATGATCACCGGCGGGGCCGGATATATCGGATCGCATGTCGTCAAGGCGCTTGTCGAAAGCGGTGAACAGGTGGTCGTCCTCGACGATCTCAGCACCGGCGACGCCGCGCGACTGCCCGCCGGTGTGCCCCTGGAGCGGGGCTCGGTGCTGGACCGGGCGGTGCTCGACAGTGTCCTGGCCCGCCACGCGGTGAGCGGGATCGTGCACATCGCCGCGAAGAAGCAGGTCGGCGAGTCGGTGGAGCGCCCGCTGCACTACTACCGGGAGAACGTCGTCGGCCTGCAGACGGTCCTGGAGGCCGCCGCCGACGCCGGGGTGAGCCGCTTCCTCTTCTCCTCCTCCGCGGCGGTCTACGGCATGCCGGACGTCGATCTGGTCACCGAGCGGACGCCGTGCGACCCGATGAGCCCCTACGGCGAGACCAAGCTCACGGGCGAGTGGATGGTCGCCGCGGTGGGCCGGGCGCACGGCATGGCCACCGCCTCGCTGCGCTACTTCAACGTGGCGGGCGCCGCCTCCGCCGAGCTCGGCGACCCGGGGATCCTCAACCTGGTGCCGATGGTGTTCCAGCGGCTGGACCAGGGAAAGCCCCCGCTGATCTTCGGTGACGACTACCCGACGCCGGACGGCACCTGCGTTCGCGACTACATCCACATCGAGGACGTCGCCTCCGCTCACGTGGCCGCGGCGCGGCGGCTGACGGCCGACCCCTCGGCGTCCCTGACGCTCAACATCGGCACCGGTGAGGGCGTGTCGGTGGCGGAGATGATCGACCTCATCCGCGAGGTGTCGGGGCACACCGACCTGGCACCGGAGACCCTGCCGCGCCGCGCCGGCGACCCGGCCAGGGTCGTCGCCTCGGCGGAGCTGATCAACAAGGAGCTCGGTTGGTCCGCGCGGTACGACGTCCGCCGGATGGTCACCTCGGCGTGGGCCGGCTGGCGGCTGCGGCATCCGGCGGCGCAGGGCTGATCCGTCGCCCCGGCGGGCCGGCCGCGCGGGTGTCCAGGGCGCGATACGGCCGGCCGCGCGGTGCCCCGGATCACGTAGATTGCACGGGATCGGGGCAGGCGGACCGACAGGAACAGGCGAGCACAGGGGACGTACGTGGCAGCGGCGCGGCAGGACGTGGTGGAGGCCCGCAGGGTCGTGGTCAAGGTCGGTTCGTCCTCGTTGACGACGGCCTCCGGCGGGCTGGACGCGGACCGCGTCGACGCGCTGGTGGACGTGCTGGCCACGGCCCGGGGCGACGGGGCGAAGGAGATCGTGCTGGTCTCCTCCGGCGCCATCGCGGCGGGCCTCGCCCCGCTCGGCCTCGACCGGCGCCCGCGCGACCTGGCCCGCCAGCAGGCCGCCGCCAGCGTCGGCCAGGGACTGCTGGTGGCGCGGTACACCGCGTCGTTCGCGCGCTACGGGGTCCGGGTCGGGCAGGTGCTGCTGACCTCCGACGACATCAGCCGCCGCGCCCACTACCGCAACGCCTACCGGACGCTGGACCAGCTGCTCGTCATGGGCGCGGTGCCGGTCGTCAACGAGAACGACACGGTCGCCACCGACGAGATCCGCTTCGGGGACAACGACCGGCTGGCGTCCCTCGTCGCCCACCTGGTCCGCGCCGACCTGCTGGTGCTCCTGTCCGACGTGGACGGCCTGTACGACGGCGACCCGCGCTCACCGGGCGCCACCCGCATCGACGAGGTGGCGGGACCCGCCGACCTCGAAGGCGTGACGATCGGCAGCGCGGGCAAGGCCGGGGTCGGCACCGGCGGCATGGTCACCAAGGTCGAGGCCGCCCGGATCGCGGCCGCCGCCGGCATCCCGGTCGTCCTCACCTCCGCCAGCCACGCCGCCGACGCCCTCGCGGGACGCGTCACCGGCACGCTGTTCCACCGCACCGGCAAGCGGTCCGCGGACCGGCTGCTGTGGCTCGCCCACGCCTCCACCCCGCGTGGCGCGCTGCGCCTGGACCCGGGCGCGGTCAAGGCCGTCACGGAGCGCCGCACATCGCTGCTGCCGGCCGGACTGACCGGCGTCGAGGGGCAGTTCGTGGCCGGCGACCCGGTCGACCTGCTCGACGAGTCCGGCCGGGCCGTCGCGCGGGGGCTCGTCAACTTCGACGCCAGGGAAGTGCCGCGGCTGCTCGGCCGCTCGACGCACGACCTCGCCCGCGAATTCGGACCCGCTTACGAGCGCGAGGTCGTGCACCGTGACGACCTCGTCGTGCTGCACCAGCACTGAGCCGAGAACCGGTCCGGCAGACCCAGTCGGGGACTTCTTGTCGAAAACGCCCCCGCGGTAGCCCGCACCCTGGTCAACTTTGAAGCGGAGGAGTCGCCAATACCGCCGCGGGGACGGGCGGCGCTCGCAAAGCAGAACGCCACAGGGAGGCCGCCGGTGAGACGAGGGCGCCCAGGTTCGCTCCCCCGGGGGACGACCGAACGGGCACTGGTCAGCGTCGACAGCGGAGTGGATACCAGCGCGGAGCATCAGCCGGAAGCGCGTACCAGCTCCCGGCTCTGGCACGTCACGCTCAGCGTCTCCGGGCCCGAGGCCCCGCTGCCGGAGGTCAGACGCGCGCTGGAGCAGCTCGCGCACGATCACCCGTTCCTGCTGACCAGCAGATATGCCGATGATCACGCCGAGATCAGGTATTGGGAGGAGGCCCGCGACCTCCATGACGCCGCGGCCATCGCGCTGCGCCTGTGGGGCGAGCACCGCTCGACGGCCAAACTGCCGCCGTGGGAGACGGTCGGTCTCGAAGTGATCGACCGTGAGACCTATCACCAGCGCATCTCCGAGGGCTACGGCCCGGCGCCGGCGGTGCCCGTCGGGGTCCACCCTTTCTAGGCCGTGTCTGACACATCCCGCCTGGCCCGGGACGCCTGGCACGCGCGCTCTCCCCCAGCTACCGCTGGGAGGGGCCCCAGTTGTCGGGCCCGCCCCGGTACGTCCAGTACAGGGGCGACCCTCCGCCGTGCGATCGCCCGCACCAGACGCCCCGGGCCCCGCCCTCCGGGCGGACGCCGGTATGTGTCAGACACGACCCAGTGCTCTGGGAGGCACTCCCCGCCCGGCCCCGGGCCCCGCTCCGGCCGGGCGGAACGGTCCGAGGGGTCGGGACAGGCCCCAGCGGCGTCTCAACGGCCGGAATCGCGTCCCGCCGTCCGGGGAGGTCGCCGTAGGCTGCCGGGTATGAGCAGCAGCCACGACGCCCCCTCCTTGCCCTCCCCCCTGCCCGAGTCCGCCGTGCTGCGGGCCGCCTACCGGGCCCGGGCCGCCGCCGCCGACCTGGCGCCGCTGCCGCGCTCGGCGAAGGACGACGCGCTGCTCGCCATCGCGGACGCGCTGGTGGTGCGGACGAAGGAGATCGTCGAGGCGAACGCCCTGGACGTGGCGCGGGCGCGGGCGGCCGGGAGCAGCGAGACGGTCATCGACCGGCTGACACTGACCCGCGAGCGGATCGCGGCCATCGCCGCCGACGTACGCGACGTGGCGGGCCTGCCGGATCCGGTCGGCGAGGTCGTCCGCGGCTCGACGCTGCCGAACGGGCTCGACCTGCGCCAGGTGCGGGTGCCGCTCGGAGTGGTCGGCATCATCTACGAGGCCCGGCCGAACGTGACCGTCGACGCGGCGGCGCTGTGCCTGAAGTCCGGGAACGCGGTGCTGCTGCGCGGTTCGTCCTCCGCGTACGCGTCCAACGAGGCGCTGGTGAAGGTGGTGCGGGACGCCGTCGGCGGTGCCGGACTGCCGGCCGACGCGGTGCAGCTGGTCCCGGGCGAGAGCCGGGAGTCCGTCACGGAGCTGATGCGGGCCCGCGGCATGGTCGACGTCCTCATCCCGCGCGGCGGAGCCTCGCTGATCAGGACGGTCGTCGAGCAGTCGACGGTGCCGGTCATCGAGACCGGTACCGGGAACTGCCACGTCTACGTGGACGCGCAGGCCGACCTCCCGATGGCGGTGGAGGTGCTCATCAACTCCAAGGCACAGCGTCCCAGCGTCTGCAACTCCGCCGAGACCCTGCTGGTGCACCAGGACGTCGCCGAGGCGTTCCTGCCGCTGGCGCTGGCGGCGCTGGCGGAGGCCGGGGTGACGGTGCACGGCGACGAGCGGGTGCTGGCGCTGGCCGAGCGGACCGGATCCAAGGCCACCGTGGTCCCGGCGACCATGGAGGACTGGGAGACCGAGTACCTGAGCTATGACATCGCGGCCGGGGTCGTCGACTCGCTGGACGCGGCCGTCCACCACATCCGGCTCTGGTCGTCCGGGCACACCGAGGCGATCGTCACCACCTCGCAGCCGGCGGCCCGCCGCTTCACCCAGTTGGTGGACGCGGCCGCGGTCGTCGTCAACGCCTCGACGCGGTTCACCGACGGCGGCGAGTTCGGCTTCGGCGCGGAGATCGGGATCTCCACCCAGAAGCTGCACGCCCGTGGCCCGATGGGCCTGCCGGAGCTGACGTCGACCAAGTACATCGTGACCGGCGACGGCCACATCCGGTAGCGCGCCGGTCCGTGCACAGGGCCAACTGGGCGGGCGGACAGCGTATTTCATCCGCTCCCTGCCCAAAGCGTCGTCGCCGGGACTACCCTGGTCGGATGCCGGATGATGACGAGTTCGCATCCATGGTCTTCGACGAGGACTTCGTACGGTCCGCGCCCGTGCACGAGCCCACCGCGCGACAGCGCATGCTCGCGGCCGCGCGGGCCCGTGCCGAGGCCGAGAGCATGTCCGGCGCCGGGTCCGTACCGGCCGATCCCGCCCGGTACGACACCAGTGAGTCGGACGATCTGTATCTGCAGCACGTCCAAATGGCCGAAGGCCGTCCCTACCGCGGCGGCAGTGTCCGCTGGCACCGCTCGCTGGCCTGGTTGCTGGCCGTGCTGATGGGCATCGGGGTGGTGGCGCTGACCTTCGCGGCCGTGTACCGGGGCGCCGGGGGCGGCCGCCAGCCGGCCGTACCGGCGCCGCCGTCGAGCGGCCGGGTGGGCAGCCAGACCCTTCCTCCGGTGGCCGCGACCCCGCTCCCCTGAGCTGCTGTCAGAAGTTGTCGCGTATCTCAGCGTTTATATGTGCCTCCGGAGACTTAACCTTGTGGTATGGCCGGTCCTGGAGACCCTCCTGAGGGCGCCCCTGAGGGAGTCCCGGGAGGTGGTGAGGACGAGTATCGATCCGTCGTCTTCGACGAGTCGTTCGTTCGTGCTGCCCGTATCCAGGAGTACTCGGCCCGCGAGCGCCTGGACGGGGCTTCCCGGGCGGTGCGCGTCCGCCATATGTGGCCCGCCGGCGCTCCGCGCCAGGCCCTGATCCTGGTCGTCCTCATCGCGGTCGCCTTCGGCACCGCGATCTACCTGGGCCTACGCCATCCGTACAGCAGTTCGGGTGCGGCCGAGGTGGAGCCGCTGCGGATCACCCTGATACCGCTGGTGCCCCCGGGCCCGGTACCGGCTGTGAACGAGAAGGCGCTGTACGCGAACGATCCGGCCGCGCACTACCGGGCCGGTGCCGAGGGCATTCCGCTGCCCACCGCGCGCCGCGTCGGGGACTTCACCGAGGGCCAGGTGATCCAGGCGCTCGGCATCACCCAGCAGTACCTGGTCGCCTCGGCGCTCGATCCGGAAGCGCTGACGGGCGGCGGTGTGCGCGCCGTCCGGGATCTGATCGACCCCGGCCAGGTCGACCAGTTCGACCGGAGCCTGAGCGCCCCGGTCAACGACGGGCTGCACGCGGCGACCGGCTGGCTGGTGCGGCTGGACCCGGCCCTGGTACGGCTGGCCGACCCGAAGGTACGGGTGAGGGGGACGATCACCGTGGCCCAGGTCGGTGACGGCCGACTGGAGGTCCTCGCCGACCACACCTTCGTGTACGCCGTACAGGGCGTCACGGGGCCCGGGGCGGGGCCGGGCGGCAAGACCTCGCTCTTCACCGTGCGGCGCGAGATGCGCTTCCGGTTCGGCCGGGACGACCTGCGCGACCATCACCTGGAGGTCGTGCAGGCCGATGTCGCCGCCGGGCCGCTGTCCTGCACGGCCGGGGCCGCCGACTACTTCCGGCCACTGCTCGCCGGCCAGTCGCCGCAGGGCCCGACCGCCGCCGATCCCTACGACCGCGACCGTCCGGCCGCCTCGGTGTGCGCGGCGCTGAGGGACGGCGCCACCGGTTCCCCGGCGGCGCCCTCCGTCACGTCCTCAGCGGCTCCCTAGGCCGTGTCTGACACATCCCGCCTGGCCCGGGACGCCTGGCACGCGCGCTCTCCCCCAGCTACCGCTGGGAGGGGCCCCAGTTGTCGGGCCCGCCCCGGTACGTCCAGTACAGGGGCAACCCTCCGCCGTGCGATCGCACGCACCAGACGCCCCGGGCCGCCCCGCCCTCCGGGCGGACGCCGGTATGTGTCAGACACGGCCTAGACCGACGCGGCCGGTCCCGTCCGCGGATCCGCCGTCACTCCGCGCGCGGGCCCTGCTCCGGACCGTCCTCGGGGCCGTCCTGCGCCGTGTCCGCCGGGCGCTCCTTGGTGGTGGTACGGGTGCCGCTTGCGCCACCCGTACCACCCGGGCCGGTGAACTTGTCGCGCAACTTGCCGCCGATGTCGCCGGCGCCCGTGGAGATGTCGCGTATCAGACCCATCAGCGGGTCCTTGCTGGTCTTGACGTTCTCCGCGTAGTGGTTCACGGACTCCTTGAAGGAGTCGGTGACCGAGGTGTCCTTGTCCTCGCTCCTGCGCGGGTAGTGCCCGTCCATCAACCGCTGGTAGTCGCGGCCGGCGACCCACTTCTTCAGCTCGGCGGCGCGCACCGTGGTGAACGGGTGGCTGCGCGGCAGCACGTTCATGATCTTCAGGACGGAGTCGCGCAGGTCGCCCGCGGACTCGTACTCGTCGGCCTGCTGCAGGAACGCGTCCACGTTCATCTCGTGCAGGTGGTTGCCGCCGGCGATCTTCATCAGCCCGCGCATCGACGCCTGCAGGTCCTGTCCGACCAGCAGCCCGGCCCGGTCGGCCGACAGCTCCGACTTGCGGAACCACTCGCGCAGCGCGGTGACGATCGCCAGGATCGCCAGGTTGCCCAGCGGGATCCACGTGACCCGCACGGCCAGGTTCGTCAGGAACAGCAGGATGGTGCGGTAGACCGAGTGGCCGGAGAGCGCGTGGCCCACCTCGTGGCCCACGACCGCGCGCATCTCCTCCTCGTCCAGCAGCTCGACGAGGCCGGTGGTGACCACGATGATCGGCGAGTCCATGCCGATGCACATCGCGTTCGGCTGCGGGTCCTGCGTGACGTACATCGACGGGACCTTCTCCAGGTCCAGGATGTAGCAGGCGTCGAGCAGCATGGTGTGCAGGTGCGCGAACTGCTGGTCGCTCACCCGGACGGAGTCCGAGAGGAACAGCAGTCGCAGCGAGCGCTCGGGGAGCAGTCCGCTGAGCGCCTTGAAGGCGGTGTCGAACCCGGTCAGCTTGCGGAGCGCGACCAGCGCGGACCGGTCGGCAGGGTGCTCGTACGCCCTGGAGGAGATACCAGGGAAGCGCTTTCGCGTGCGGCTGGGCACCTTCGCGGCACCGCCACTGGACTCCGTGGAGTCGCTCGGATCGTTCGGCACGGACATAGTGACCCAACCCCCTGTTAGCCAACCGGTACATACTCTGGACGCGCGGAGCCTGCGCTAAGTTCCACAGGGCCCGCCCGTACGATGTGCGTGAGTCTTCCCGTCCGTCCCCGAAACCGCAAAGGTCCTGCCGACCATGACGTCATACGCAGCCACCGCACTGACCACCCTCGCCGAGGAGTCGGGCGGGGGGAACCACGAGAGCCTCAGCCCCTATCTCACGGGCGGTGGCGCGCTGTTCGCGCTGCTGCTCCTGCTGTGGATCACGACCCGCTTCAACCGGGACTAGTCTCCGCGATGCCTGGGAGCGCGAAGAAGCGGATCGGCGTGATGGGCGGAACGTTCGATCCCGTCCACCACGGTCACCTGGTCGCCGCCAGCGAGGTGGCGAGCCTGTTCCAGCTCGACGAGGTCGTCTTCGTGCCGACCGGCCGGCCGTGGCAGAAGGCCGACAAGCCGGTCTCGCCGCCCGAGGACCGCTACCTGATGACGGTGATCGCCACCGCGTCGAACCCGCAGTTCTCGGTGAGTCGCATCGACATCGACCGCGGCGGCCGGACCTACACCATCGACACCCTGCGGGACCTGCGCGACGAGCACCGGGACGCCGACCTCTTCTTCATCACCGGTGCGGACGCGCTCAACCAGATCCTCTCCTGGCGCAACGCCGAAGAGCTCTTCTCCCTGGCGCACTTCATCGGGGTGACGCGTCCCGGGCATACCCTGGCGGACCCGGGCTTCCCGGAAGGCGGGGTCTCGCTGGTCGAGATCCCGGCGCTGGCGATCTCGTCGACGGACTGCCGCCAGAGAGTGGCCAAGGGCGATCCGGTCTGGTACTTGGTGCCGGACGGGGTGGTCCGCTACATCGACAAACGCAAGCTCTACCGGGACGACGGGTAGCGGACGCATCGCAGTGAAGGGGTCCTCGTGGACGACGCAAACCCCCGTTGGCAATACGCCGAGGGAGATCCTGAGAACGGTCAGGACCCGTACACCCCGCAGGACCCGCCCGCGCCCCAGGACCCTTACTACCAGCAGCAGTACGGATACGACCCGTACGCACAGCAGCCGGAGCAGCGGCCCGGCCGGCAGCCCGCGCAGCAGCAGCGGCCCGTCCCACCGCAGCAGCAGCAGCCCGGGTACGCCGACCCGTACTACGCGGATCCGGCCCAGACGTACGACGGCCGGCAGCAGGGCTGGATCCCGCAGCAGCAGCCGTACCCGGACCCCCAGTACGCGCAGCCGCAGCCCCTGCAGCAGCCGTACCAGGAGGCGCCGCAGTACCAGCAGCCGCAGTACGGCGCGCCGGCCGCTCAGCCGTACTACGGGGAACCCGCCGCGCCGCCGGCCGCCCCGGTGCCCGCGCAGGCACCCGGGCCCGAGGCCGTACCGACGCCGCGGCGGCAGCCGGGGGAGGACTACCACACCGAGCAGTTCGCCTTCGTCGACGAGGACGACGAGGAGTCGGAAGAGGTCATCGACTGGCTGAAGTTCTCGGAGTCCCGCACCGAGCGCCGTGACGAGCGCAAGCGGCGCGGCCGCAAGCGCAAGATCGCACTCATCCTGCTCGTTGTGGTGGCGCTCGTCGGCGGCACCGGGTACCTCTGGAAGACCGGTCGGATCCCCGGCCTCGACGCCCCCGGCAAGAACACGGCGGCGTCGGGCGCGGGCGGCCAGAAGCGCGACGTGATCGTGGTGAACCTGCGGCCGGTGGACGGCTCGGAGTCCTCCACGGCGCTGCTGGTCGCCAACCAGACCACCGGCAAGGGCACCACGGTGCTGCTGCCGAACGCGCTCTCGCTCAGCACCGACGACGGCGGCGCGACCACGCTCGGCAAGCAGATCGACCAGGGCCAGGAGCCGACCCGGCAGGCGCTGAACACGTTGCTCGGTTCGGACATCAAGGGCAGTTGGCGGCTGGACACCCCGTATCTGGAGATCCTCGTCGAGTCCCTCGGCGGAGTCACCGTGGACACCGACACGGCGGTGAACGGGAAGCAGAAGGACGCGGGCAAGGTCCTGGTCAACCAGGGCAAGGCGCAGGAGCTGAACGGCCAGGCGGCCGTCGCGTACGCCACCCACCGCGGCACGGGCGAGGCACAGGCCAAGCAGCTCATCCGCTTCGGCCAGGTGATGCAGGCCGTCCTGACGAAGATGCCCGCCGACGCGGCCGCCGCGACGAAGACCGTCGAGGCGCTGAACTCGATCCCGGACCCCTCGCTGCCCGCCAACGCCCTGGGCGCCTCGCTGGCGCAGCTCGCGGACCAGGCCAAGAAGGGCTCCTACAGCACCGCGCTGCTGCCGGTGCAGCCGAACGGCACACTGAGCGAGCAGGCGACCGCGAGCGTCGTGAAGGACGTACTGGGCGGCACCGTCAAGAACGCCGGGGCCTCGGCCCAGGCCAGGGTGCTGATCAAGGACGCCTCCGGTGACAAGAAGGCGGCGGGCCTGGCCCAGGCCGCGATCCTGAACGGCGGCTCGTACACCTACGTGGCGGGCGGCACGGCGCCGAAGTCGCAGCCGGCCTCCGAGGTGCTCTACGCCGACGACGCCCGCAAGGCGGCGGCGGACGACGTGGCGAAGACCCTGGGGCTGCCGGCGGGCGCGGTGAAGAAGGGGACGGTCGCCGCCAATGCGGACATCACGGTCGTCCTCGGCAAGGATTACAAGGGCTGACATCGAGGGCTGACACCCCCTGAGCGGCGGGCCGGGACCGGCCGGGAGCCCGCTCAGGGGGCCTGACCAGGCCTGACGAATAACGGGTCGGGGGCTGTCCGTGGGGCGTGAGACCCTGGAGAGACACGCCCTCGACCCGAAAGCCTCACCTGTGACCGCCACTGACCACTCCATCGAGCTCATCAAGGCCGCCGCGCAGGCCGCCGCCGACAAGCTCGCGCACGACATCATCGCCTACGACGTCAGCGACGTCCTCTCCATCACCGACGCGTTCCTGGTGGCCTCGGCCCCGAACGACCGGCAGGTCAAGGGCATCGTCGACGGTATCGAAGAGGCGCTCCTCAAGGAGCTGGGCACCAAGCCGGTGCGCCGCGAGGGCGAGCGCGACGGCCGCTGGGTGCTGCTCGACTACATCGACATCGTGGTCCACGTGCAGCACTCCGAGGAGCGTGTCTTCTACGCCCTGGAGCGGCTCTGGAAGGACTGCCCCGAGATCGAGCTGCCCGCCGACGCCGTCGCCACCCGTGGCAAGGGCGAGGAGCACGCGAAGCTGTACGCCGCCGAGGCGGACGGAGACCTGAGCTGAACGGGCACACCACGGGCCGCGGCCGCCGCATCGTCCTCTGGCGGCACGGCCAGACCGAGTGGAACCTGGAGCAGCGCTTCCAGGGCAGTACCGACATCCCGCTGACCGCGGACGGTATCGCCCAGGCCCGGCGCGCGGCCAGGCTGCTCGGCGCCCTGGAACCGGCCGCGATCATCGCCTCCGACCTGCGGCGCGCCTCGGCGACGGCCGCCGAACTGGCCGCCGTGACCGGCCTCGGCGTGACCCACTACGAGGGGCTGCGCGAGACGTTCGCGGGGGACTGGCAGGGCCTGACCCACCAGGAGATCGTCGCGGCGCACGGCGAGCAGTACGCGGCCTGGAAGCGCGGCGAGCCGGTGCGGCGCGGCGGCGGTGAGCTGGAGACCGAGGTCGCGGACCGGGCGGCTCCCGTGGTGCTGGGCGAGGCCGACAAGCTGGCCGACGGCGCCACTCTCGTGGTGGTCAGCCACGGCGGGACGATCCGCACCACGATCGGCCGGCTGCTGGGGCTCGAATCGGGCAACTGGGAAGCCCTCGGCGGTCTGTCGAACTGCTGCTGGTCGGTGCTGGGCGAGGGCGCGCGCGGTTGGCGCCTGCTGGAGCACAACGCGGGCACACTGCCGGAACCGGTGCTCGGCGACGACAACTGATCCACTCCCCGGTGGATCACCGGGCGGATTTCGCATCTGCCCGGGAGACCGGTTAAGCTTCTTCTCGTTCCCAGCGCGAGCCGCTGGTAACGGCGGGGCTGTAGCTCAGTTGGTAGAGCGCTTGCATGGCATGCAAGAGGTCCGGAGTTCAATTCTCCGTAGCTCCACAATCAAGATCCCGTCCGATCACTGCGATCGGGCGGGATCTTTGCGTTGCCGCAGGTCAGTCGGTAGCCAGGACCGCCGCCCGGTGCGTGTCCCGCCGCCGGGCGTCCCGTTCCGCCACGATCTCCGAGACCTTGCGCCGGTGCACGGGGCAGCCGATCAGGGGGTCGGCCATGTCGCGCAGTCGCTTGATCCGCGCCCGGCTCGCGTCGTCGGCCGGGGTATAGACGACGATCCGGTGCTCGGTCATGCCGTCGATGGCCAGCGACACCGAGGTCATGTTGATCAGCCCGACCGACGCGTGCCGGAACACCTTGAGCCGTGGCCCCGGCGAGGCGACGTCGCCTCGCGCCCACATCTGCGCGAACTCCGGGCTCTCCCGGATCATGTGCGCGATGAAGGCCTCCCAGACCGGCTCCCCGACGTGCCGACCGTAGGCGGCCCGCAGCTGGCCGACCATGCGGGGCAGCTCCTCGTCACTGTTGAGCATCGACGAGCAGCAGTCCGGGGTGGTGAACAGCCTCAGCAGCACGTTCCGCTCCGAGCGCGGGACGAACGCGGTCGCGGGCCAGACGTCGCGGTAGGCGGCGTTGGAGGCGTGTACGTCGTAGCGCGCGCTGTAGACGACGGCGGGCAGCGGGTCCAGGGCGTCCAGGATGCCCTGGACCTCCTCGCCCACCACCTCCGCGTCGGAGGCGTCCTGGCGGACGAACGGGACGCCGGCCAGCCGGTAGAGGTGCTCCCGTTCGGTCACGTCGAGCTGCAGCACCCGGCCGACCGCGTCGAGCACCTGCACGCTCGCGTTGATCGGACGGCCCTGTTCCAGCCACGTGTACCAGGTGACCCCGACCCCGGCGAGCTGCGCGACCTCCTCGCGTCGCAGACCGGGAGTACGGCGCCGCAGACCCGGCGGCATGCCCACGTCCGCGGGGGTGATGCGGGCGCGGCGGCTGCGGAGGAAGGCGGCCAACTCGGTGCGGCGGTGGGGCATGCACCCCATCCTCCATCGGGCCGGGTCGGCTTGCCAGGTGCTGCCGGTACCCGTATCACAGGGCTCTCGTTACCAGTAGTGTGCCGCGTCCAGGCTGACGGGCATGACGAATTCCGTGCTTCCGATCGCCGTCACCGACAAGGAGTCCCTCCCCGGAGCCGTCCGGCGTCCGCGCAACGGCCTGCTGCTCGGCATCATCCTGACGGGCCAGTTCATGGCCCTGCTCGACGTCTTCATCGTGAACGTCGCCGCGCCCACCATCCGTACCGATCTGCACGCCTCGGGCGCGGGGTTGCAACTCATCGTGGCCGGCTACACGATCGCCTACGCGGTGCTGCTGATCACCGGCGCCCGGATCGGTGATCTGCTCGGCCACCGGCGGATCTTCCTGTCCGGGCTGGCCCTCTTCACGGCCTCGTCACTCGCCTGCGGGCTGGCGCAGTCCACCGGGCAACTGATCGGCTTCCGGTTCGTCCAGGGCGCCGGCTCGGCGCTGATGATCCCCCAGGTGCTCAGCCTGATCCAGCTGACGTTCACCGGCGAGGCCCGGTCGAAGGCGCTCAGCGTCTACGCGGCGGTGCTCGCCTCCGGCGCGGCGATCGGGCAGTCGCTCGGCGGGGTGCTGGTCAGCGCGGACCTGTTCGGCACCGGCTGGCGGCCGGTGTTCCTGGTGAACGTGCCGATCGGGCTGGTCATGCTGGTCGTCGCGCCGCGCGTGATCCCGGCGGTCGCCGGCGGCGGCCCCGAACGGCGCCGCGGCCTCGATCTTCCGGGGCTGCTCACGCTCGGCGCCGCGGTGACGCTGTTCACCGTGCCGCTGGTGCTCGGGCAGGAGGAGGGCTGGCCGCTGTGGGGCTGGGTATGCCTGGGTCTGAGCGTCGCCCTGTTCGGGCTGTTCACGGTGCTGGAGGCGCGGCTCGCCCGGCGCGGCGGCGCCCCGCTGGTCTCCGGGCGGGTGCTGCGGGCGCCGGGGATGGTGCGGGCGGCGACGATGATCGGCCTGGCCATGGCGGTCAACGCCGGCTTCCTGTTCAGCATCGCCCTGCATCTGCAGACCGGACTGGGGGACAGCGCGCTGCGCACCGGTCTCACCTTCGCCGTCGCTGCGGTGTTCTTCGGCGGGGTGGGCCTCAACTGGCGTCGTCTGCCGCAGCGTTGGCACCGGTGGCTGGCTCCGGCCGGATTCGCCGTCGCGGCCCTGTCGTTCGCGGGGCTCGCCCTGGCGCTGCGTGGCGGCGGACACGGCGGGTTCGCGCTCTTCGCCGGTCTGGCGGGGATCGGCGCCGGGCTGGGCGCGGCGTTCAGCCCGACCCTGACCCGGGCGCTGGGGAAGGTGGCCCCGCAGGACGCGGCGGACGCCAGCGGGCTGCTGGCCACCGTCACCCAACTCGGCATGCTGGTGGGCGTGGCCACCTTCGGCACCCTGTTCCTGAACCGCCTCGACATTGCGGGGCCGCACCCCGCGGCCCACGCCTTCGCGGTGACCGCGGCGGCGATGACCGTCATCGCGCTGGCCGGGGCGCTGTTGGGGCTGCGACGCGACCGGGCGTAGCGGGACACGTGGGGCGGAGCCGTCCATGAGCCCGTCTGGCTCCGCCCGCCGCCGTCCATGAGCCCGTCCGGCTCCGCCCGCCGCCGTGTTCAGACGAGCGCGGGATAGTCCGTGTAGCCGCGCTCGTCCCCGCCGAAGAACGTGGCCGAGTCGGGGGTGTTGTACGGTCCCCCGGTCGCGAGGCGGCGCGGCAGGTCGGGGTTGGCGAGGAACAGGGCGCCGTAGGAGATCAGGTCCGCGGCGCCGTCCTCGATCAGCGAGAGCGCCTCGGGCGGGGTGGGGGCGGCGTTCCGACCAGACGTTGAGGACGAGGGTGCCGGCGTACTGCTTGCGCAGCCGCAGCGTCAGCCCGCGGTCGGCCCCCTCGACCAGGTGCAGATAGGCCAGGCCGATCGGTTCGACCGCGCGCACCAGGGCGCTGTAGGCGGCCTCGGGGTCGGGTTCGACGATGTCGTTGTACGGGTTTCCGGGGGAGATCCGCAGGGCGGTGCGGTCCGCGCCGATCGCGTCGGCCACCGCGCGGGTCACCTCGACGGCGAACCGGATGCGGTCCTCGTCGCCACCGCCCCAGGCGTCGGTGCGGAGGTTGGTGTTGGGGGCCAGGAACTGGTGGACGAGGTAGCCGTTGGCGCCGTGGATCTCGACCCCGTCGAAGCCGGCCTCGATCGCGTTGCCGGCCGCCGTCGCGAAGTCGGCGATGGTGGCGCGGATCTCCGCGTCGTCCAGCTCGCGCGGCGCGATGAACTCCTTCGGCCCCTCATGGGTGTACACCACGCCCTCGGCGGCCACCGGTGAGGCGCCGACCGGGACGAGCCCGTCCGGCAGCAGGTCCGGGTGGCCGATCCGGCCGGCGTGCATCAGCTGGGCGAAGATCCTGCCCCCCGCCGCGTGCACGGCGTCGGTCACCGTCCGCCAGGCGGCGATCTGCTCCGCGCTGTGCAGCCCGGGGGTGTCGGGATAGCCCTGGCCCACGGCGCTGGGCTGGACGCCCTCGGTGATGATCAGTCCGGCGGAGGCGCGCTGGGCGTAGTACTCGGCCATGGTGGGCGTCGGGCTGGTGCCGGGGCCGTGGGCCCGGCTGCGGGTCATCGGCGCCATCGCTATGCGGTTGGGCAGCCGGATGCCGCCGAGGTCGATGGGGTCGAAGGCGTTGGGCATGAGGGTCTCCTCGGCAGTTAGGTGGTCGGCCAATCAATCCAACGGCGCCGAGGGGCCGCACATTCCTTGGCCGGCCAACATAATGGGTGGATGACCCCGACCAGTCGCCCCGAGGACCCCGAGGACCCCGTCTGTACGCCGTCGGCACCCTGCGGCGTCACCGACATCAGCCACGCGGTGTTCCGCACCGCCCGCGCCCACCGCATGGCCGCCGGCCGGCTGCTGCGCGGCGCCGGCCTCTACGCGGGGCAGGAGCTGCTCATGATGCGGCTGTGGGACGCGGGGCCCCAGCGGCAGGCGGAACTGATCAAGCTGCTGGAGCTCGACCCCTCGACGGTGACCAGGATGGTCCAGCGCCTCGAACAGTCCGGCCTGGTCACCCGACGCCCCGACCCCGACGACGGGCGCGCGGTCCTCGTCGAGGCGACCGGGGCGGGCCACGCGCTGCGCGCGCCCGTCGAGGACGCGTGGCGGCGACTGGAGGAGATCACCGTCGCGGGCCTCTCGGCGGACGAGCGCGGGGAACTGGCCCGGCTGCTGGCGCGGGTCGAGAGCAGCCTCTGCGACGCGGCCCCCGGTCCGGCGGAGGTCTGTGGAGACCTGAAGGCCTGAGACCTGAGGCAGGGATGGGATGGGTGGGATGGGCCGGCGGTCAGCGGTCGGCGTAGTCGTACGCGGCCAACCGCCGCGACGACAGCGTGGGGGTGGAACGCCGGCGGCGCGGATCGTTGCGGAAGGCCTGGAACGCCACCGCGCCCGTCACCGCGAGGAACGCGGCACCGGTCGCCGGATAGACGGCGGACAGGAGCATCTGACCGCCGTTCTGCCCCAGTTCGAACCGCGGGGCGCCGTGCGGGACCATCCACAGCATGAACGAGCAGAACAGCACCCCCGCCAGGGCCGCCCCCGCCGCCCACAACGGGTCCCGGCGGCGCAGCGCCTCGGTGCCGAGCAGGATCACCATCGGCACCCCCCACACCCAGTGGTGCGACCAGGAGATCGGACTGACCAGCAGCGCGGTCACCGCGCAGGCCAGCGTTGCCCACGCCACGTTGTAGGGGAGCCGGTCCCCGGCGAGCAGCGCCGCGACCGAGACGGCCAGGCCCGCGCAGCCGACGAGGGCGGCCGCCAGCAGCCAGCCGGCGCCCGGGTCGGCGGTGTGGAGGGCGCGGGCGAAGACACCGCGCAGCGACTGGTTGGCGGTGTCCTCGCCGTAGCCCACCCGGTCCGCCGCGAAGAGCATCTCGGTCCAGAACCGCCGGGAGTCGTGCGGCAGTGCCACCGCTGCCATCGCCACCGTCCCGACGAACGTTACGACAGCCACCGCAGCCCGCCGCAGGTGCGGGTTCCAGGGGTTGTGGCCACCGCGCAGGCGCCGCCAGCCCAGTGCCACCCCGGCCAGCGCCAGGAGCACCGCGAACAGCGCGGGCGTCAGCTTGACGCCCGCCGCGAGACCGGTCCCGAACCCGGCCCAGCGGTGGCCCGCGCGCCGTGTCAGGTCCCACAGCACCAGCACGGCCAGCAGCAGGTTGATCTGCCCGTACCGCAGGGTCGTCCACACCGGCTCGCACCACACCGCGACCGACGCGATGGCGAGTGTCACCGCGGCGGGCGGCAACTTGGTCGGCCGCCCGGTCAGCCGCAGCGACAGATGCACCAGCGCGATCAGCAGGCCCAGGTTCGCCACCGTCGCCGCCGCGCGCATCGCACCCACGCCGATCCACGTCAGCGGCATGAACATCAGCGCGGCGAACGGCGGATACGTGGTCGGGAGCTTCGCGTACGTGGCCCGCATCTCGTAGAGATCGCCGCCGCTGCGTGCGGTCGCGCCTTCGGCCCGGTAGACCATGAGGTCGATCATCGACACGTGGGAGGCGCGCTGCGCCAGCCAGAAGCCGACGAAGGACATCAGGCAGACCGTCGCCGCGAGCAGCGTCGGTCGCCGCAGAATGAACGTCCTGGCCGCGAGGGCGCGGGTGTCGGCGGTCAGCTGCGTCGCTGTCACAGTGCTCTTCTCCAGGGGTACTGGTGGGGGGCACGGGGCGCCGGTGAAGCTGGCACGGAATCCCGACAGTACCTGGCCGGAGCTCCGAAAGCAGGGGCACCGGGTGCCCCGGGCGAGCCCCGGGCACCGGGTAATCGATTTGGCGAAACACCCCCAGGGCCGTGTAATGTATGCCGAGTCGCCGGGGGAACCCGGCGGGGCACGACGCGGGGCTGTAGCTCAGTTGGTAGAGCGCTTGCATGGCATGCAAGAGGTCCGGAGTTCAATTCTCCGTAGCTCCACAGAGGGAATATCCCGTCCGATCTTCATGATCGGGCGGGATTTTTCCGTTGCGGGCGTTGCGGGCGTTGCGGGCGTTGCGGGCGTTGCGGGCGTTGCGGGCGTTGAGAGCCATGCGGGCTTCGCGGGCGATGAGACCGCTCAAGCGATCATGCGCACGGACGGCCCGCGGAGCCCGCGGGCAGCAGCGCCCGGTGGATCGGCGGGCGCCGGCGGGTCCCGCCGCGGCTTCGGGCAGTTCGCCGGCAACCTCCCCGGCCCGGCCGAGGGTTCCGCGCCGGGTGGCCGAAGGTTCCGCGCCGGGTGGCCGCCGCGCACGCCTCCTTACCGTTCACGGGCGCTTCCTTGGCCTGGTCTTGGCAATTGCATGCCCCTGACATGAGCTTTTCGGCGAAAGAGTGGCGCTCTGCGGTACGAGCCGTACGCATAGCGGCGACACCGTAATCGGCGTCAACTCGCTTCGCATGGGGGTTTCATGAGATTTGAGCGCAAAAGAACGCGTGCCGGGCTGGCGGTGGCAGCAGCGCTGCCGCTGATGGCCGGCGCGCTCGCGCTGGGCACACCTGCCGCACAGGCCGACCAACCGCACGGCAGGCAGCTGCTCACCGGCACCAAGCCGCTGTGGGCAACTGCCAAGGCGGACAAGGGAAGCACGGCGGACGCCAGCGGCGTCACCGCCCGTGTCTACCTGGCGGGCCGGGACGCGAAGGGCCTCACGGCCTATGCGACCGCGGTGTCCGACCCGAACTCGGCTTCCTACGGCAAGTATCTGACCGCGGCCCAGACGCAGGCGCGGTTCGGTGCGACGAAGGACCAGATAGCCGCGGTCACCGCATGGTTGAAGTCCTCGGGCCTCAAGGTGACCGGCACCACCCAGCACTACCTCACCGTGAGCGGTGACGTGGCGGCCGCGGAGAAGGCGTTCGGCACCCAGCTGCACAACTTCACCAAGGACGGCAAGACCTACCACGCCCCGGCGACGACGGCCTCCGCGCCGGCGACGCTGAACGGCGCGGTGCTCACGGTCGTCGGCCTGGACAACGCTCCCAAGGTCGCCAAGCACGACGAGGCGCTGCCGCCTCCCGGCGCGGTCTTCAAGAACGCCGGACCGTTCTCGAGCTACTACGGCTCGAACACCAACAAGAAGCTCCCCTCCGCCTACGGCACCAAGGCGCCTTACGCGATCAAGGGCTACACCGGCAAGGACCTGCGCGCCGCCTACGGTGCGAAGAGCTACACCGGTAAGAACGTCACGGTCGCGATCACGGACGCGTACGCCTCGCCGTACATCGTCCAGGACGCGAAGAAGTACGCCAAGGCGAACGGCGACCAGGCGTACCGCAAGGGTCAGCTCTCCCAGGTGCTGCCCGCCGACTACAACTCGACCGAGGCCTGCGACGCGGGTGGCTGGTACGGCGAGGAGACGCTCGACGTCGAGGCCGTGCACGCCGTGGCCCCCGACGCCGACATCGTCTACGTCGGTGGCGCGTCCTGCCAGGACAACGACCTGCTCGACGCCCTGAACAAGATCGTCGACGGCCGGCTGGCCGACATCGTCTCGAACTCGTGGGGCGACGTCGAGGCCAACGAGACGCCGGACGTGGCCGCGGCCTACGACCAGACCTTCCTGCAGGGTGCTGTCGAGGGCATCGGCTTCTACTTCTCCTCCGGTGACTCCGGCGACAACGTCGCCAAGACCGGCGTGAAGCAGGTCGACACCCCCGGAAACTCCCCCTGGGCCACCTCGGTCGGCGGCACCTCGCTGGCCGTCGGCAAGGGCGAGAAGTACACGTTCGAGACCGGCTGGGGCACCGAGAAGGCCCTGCTGTCGGCTGACGGCAACAGCTGGACGGGCTTCCCCGGCGCCTACACCTCGGGTGCGGGCGGCGGCACGAGCAAGCTCTACGCGCAGCCGTTCTACCAGCGCAACGTCGTTCCGGACTCGCTCGCCCTCGCCAACGGCGGCGGCCAGAAGCAGCGCGTCGAGCCGGACATCTCGGCGGTCGCCGACCCGAACACCGGCTTCCTGGTCGGTCAGACCCAGTCCCTCGCGGACGGGTCGCTGGCGTACAGCGAGTACCGGATCGGCGGCACCTCGCTCGCCGCCCCGGTGATCGCCGGCGTCCAGGCCCTCGTGCAGCAGGCGCGGCACGGGATCCCGGTCGGCTTCGCCAACCCGCTGATCTACGACCGGTACGCCACCTCGGCGTACCACGACGTCACGGACCACCCGCTGGGCCAGGGCCGTGACGAGGCGGTCGTCCGCGTCGACTACGTCAACGGCGTCGACGCGGCGGACGGCACGATCACGTCGCTGCGCAGCCTCGGCAAGGACGCGTCGCTGCACGCCACGGTCGGCTTCGACGACGTGACCGGCGTCGGCACCCCCGGTGCCGACTACGTGACCTCGTACCTGCCGAAGAAGAACCACCACTGACCAAGCGGTCGGTACACGCGCTGACCACTCGGTCCGCGCGGGCGCTGAGCGCCTGAGTCGGCGCAGGGGCCCGCACCGGGGCATTCCCGGTGCGGGCCCCTCGTGCGCTGCGGTAACCTGACCGCATGCGTGCCGTACGCCTTCTGCTTAGCAAGCCGCACTGACAACGATCCAGAGCGATCCGAGTCGGTGCGGCGGCCCCTCCTGTGCGAGGGGTTTTTTCGTTTCCGCAGGCAGGCAGCAGACGCGGCGTACGCCCGTCATGATCACGATGGAGCTTCGAGGACGATGAGCGAGACCACCGCCGCCACTGAGGCAGCCGAGCCGCACCGTACTGTGCCGACCTTCAAGTACACCGCCCAGCTGGCCGCCGACATCGAGGCCCGCTGGCAGGACTTCTGGGAAGCGTCGGGCACCTACGAGGCGCCGAACCCCAGGGGTGACCTGGCGGGCGACGCCGAGCTGGCCGCCAAGCCCAAGAAATTCATCATGGACATGTTCCCGTACCCCTCGGGTTCCGGACTGCACGTGGGCCACCCGCTGGGCTACATCGCCACCGACGTGTACGCCCGCCACCAGCGGATGACCGGCCACAACGTGCTGCACACCCTGGGCTTCGACTCCTTCGGGCTGCCCGCCGAGCAGCACGCGGTCGCCACCGGGACGCACCCGCGGATCTCCACCGAGGACGCGATCGAGAACATGCGGCGCCAGCTGCGCCGGCTGGGCCTGGGCCACGACATGCGCCGGTCGGTCGAGACGATCGACCCGGCGTACTACAAGTGGACCCAGTGGATCTTCCTGCAGATCTTCAACTCCTGGTACGACGAGGAGGCGGGCCGGGCCCGTCCGATCGACACCCTGGTCGAGCAGTTCGCCTCCGGCGCCCGCCCCACCCCCGACGGCCGTGCCTGGGACGCGTTGAGCCCCATCGAGCGTGCCGACCTGCTGGGTGAGTACCGGCTGGCGTACGCGTCGGAGTCGCGCGTCAACTGGTGCCCGGGTCTGGGCACCGTGCTGGCCAACGAGGAAGTCACCGCGGACGGCCGCTCCGAGCGCGGCAACTTCCCGGTCTTCAAGTCCAAGCTGCGCCAGTGGAACATGCGCATCACGGCCTACGCGGACCGGCTGATCGACGACCTGGAGCCGCTGGACTGGCCCGAGGCCATCAAGCTGCAGCAGCGCAACTGGATCGGGCGCTCCGAGGGCGCCCGGGTGGACTTCGCCGTCGGCGACGAGAAGATCACCGTCTTCACGACGCGCCAGGACACGCTGTTCGGCGCCACCTACATGGTGCTGGCTCCCGAGCACGAGCTGGTCGAGAGGATCGTCCCGGCCGCCTGGCCCGAGGGCACCCACGAGGTGTGGACCGACGGGCACGCCACGCCCGCCGAGGCCGTGGCGGCCTACCGCAAGATGGCCGCCGCCAAGTCCGACGTCGAGCGGCAGGCCGACGCCAAGGAGAAGACCGGCGTCTTCACCGGCGCGTACGCGGTAAACCCGGTCAGCGGCGACAAGGTCCCGGTCTTCATCGCCGACTACGTGCTGATGGGCTACGGCACCGGCGCGATCATGGCGGTCCCCGCGCACGACAGCCGCGACTTCGCCTTCGCCCGAGCCTTCGAGCTGCCGATGCGCTGCGTCGTCCAGCCCGGCGACGGCCGCGGCACCGACCCCACGACGTGGGACGAGGCCTTCGCCTCGTACGACGCGAAGTTGGTCAACTCGGCCAACGACGAGTTCTCGCTGGACGGCCTGGGCGTCGCCGACGCCAAGGCGCGGATCACCGAGTGGCTGACCGGCCGCGGCATCGGCGAGGCGACCGTCAACTTCCGGCTGCGCGACTGGCTGTTCAGCCGGCAGCGCTACTGGGGCGAGCCCTTCCCGATCGTCTACGACGAGGACGGCGTCGCCCACCCGCTGCCCGAGTCGATGCTGCCGCTGGAGCTGCCGGAGGTCGACGACTACTCGCCGCGCACCTTCGACCCGGAGGATGCGGACACCCAGCCGGAGACCCCGCTGTCCCGCAACGAGGACTGGGTCGACGTCGAGCTGGACCTGGGCGACGGCCGGGGCGTGCGGCGCTACCGCCGCGAGACCAACACCATGCCCAACTGGGCCGGCTCCTGCTGGTACGAGCTGCGCTACCTGGACCCGAACAACAGCGAGCGGCTGGTCGACCCCGAGATCGAGCAGTACTGGATGGGCCCGCGCGAGGGCCGGCCGCACGGCGGCGTCGACCTGTACGTCGGCGGCGCGGAGCACGCCGTGCTGCACCTGCTGTACGCGCGCTTCTGGTCCAAGGTGCTCTTCGACCTGGGGCAGATCTCGTCCTCCGAGCCGTTCCACAAGCTGTACAACCAGGGCATGATCCAGGCGTTCGTCTACCGGGACAAGCGCGGATTCCCGGTGCCGGCGGCCGAGGTCGAGGAGCGCGACGGCGGATACTTCCACGAGGGCGAGCCCGTCAGCCGCGTGCTGGGCAAGATGGGCAAGTCCCTGAAGAACGCCGTCACCCCGGACGAGATCTGCGCCGAGTACGGCGCGGACACCCTGCGCCTGTACGAGATGGCGATGGGCCCGCTGGACGTCTCGCGCCCCTGGGACACCCGCGCGGTCGTCGGCCAGTACCGCCTGCTGCAGCGGCTGTGGCGCAACGTCGTCGACGAGGAGACCGGTGAGGTCACCGTCTCCGACGCCGAGCCCGACGAGGCGACGCTGCGCGCGCTGCACAAGGCGATCGACGGCGTCGGCCAGGATCTGGCGGGACTGCGCTTCAACACCGCCATCGCCAAGGTCACGGAGCTGAACAACTTCCTGACCAAGGCGGGCGGCCCGGTGCCGCGCGCGGTCGCGGAGCCGCTGGTGCTGCTGGTCGCGCCGCTGGCCCCGCACATCGCCGAGGAGCTGTGGCGCCGGCTGGGCCACGACGGCTCGCTGGTCCACGCGCCGTTCCCGGTCGCGGACCCCGCGCTGGTGCAGGACGAGGCCGTGATCTGCGTCGTGCAGATCAAGGGCAAGGTCAAGGCCCGTCTGGAGGTGTCGCCGTCGATCTCCGACGCCGAGCTGGAGGCGCTGGCGCTGGCCGATGAGGGCGTGGTCGCGGCGCTGGGCGGGGCGGCGGTGCGCAAGGTGATCGTGCGGGCACCGAAGCTGGTCAACATCGTCACCGGCTGAGTACCGGCTGCTGAGGACTGGCTGCTGAGTACCGGCTGGGCGCCGGTGAGTGCCGCGCGTAGCGCCGGCCGAGTACCCAGGGGTTTCCCTTACGGGCGGATTGGGGGTTCTGATCGAACCACCGATCCGCCCGGTGCGTTTACCGTAGACGGTGCGGGCCATACCGCTGCCCGCGCCCGTTCGACCGGAGGAGCACCCGTGGATATCGCCGTCGTTGTGCTGCTGCTGCTCTTCGCGTCGTTCGTGGCGGTGGGCGCCGTCGCCACCGTGCGGACCGTGCGAGCGGTGAAGCGGGGCGTGGAGCGCGGGAGCGCACAGGCCCGCCGGGTGGTCGAGGACACCGCGCTCAAGGCCCGCCGCTACACGCTGATGGGGGCGGCCGGCGAGCTCGCGCAGCTCCGGCTGGCCCTGCGTACCTCCATCGACAGCACCTACCGGGCACTCGACGCCGGCTCCGCCGAGGATGCCTCGCTGTCCGAGGCGGCCTCCCTGCTCGCCCGGCTCAACGACCACGCGCGCGTGCTGGACACCGAGCTGAAGGTGCTGGAGCGCGAGCCGGACAAGGGGCGGATCGCCGACCGGCTGCCGTCGCTGGCCGAGCGTACCGAGCGGATCACCCATTCCGCGGACGCGCTGCGCTGGGCCGCGCAGGACCGGGCGCGGCAGTTCGCGGACGACGATCTGACATCGCTGGCGCAGCAGATCGACATCGAGGCGGGCGCGCTGCGGCACTGGGCGCCGACCACGCTTCCGACCGGTGGTTCCTCGGCCTCCATCGGCGACCAGAAGCGCATCAGCCGATCTTGACCCGGGCCGCACTGTCGCCACGCCCGGGCCCCGGGTAACCTCCCGCACATGTCCCCGCATGTCGCTATCGTCACGGATTCCACTGCCTACCTGTCGCAGGAGGCTTTGGCCCGGCACAGCATCACCGTCGTTCCGCTGACCGTGGTGATCGGCGACGAGGCGTTCGAAGAGGGGACGGAGATCTCCGCCCAGGCGGTCGCCAGGGCCCTGCAGCGCAGGCGTTCGGTGACCACCTCACGGCCCGGTCCTGCGGAGTTCGCCGCCTGCTACCGGGCCGCGGCGGACGCGGGGGCCGACCAGGTCGTCTCCCTCCACCTGTCCGCCGAGTTCTCCGGCACCTATGACGCGGCGCTGGTCGCCGCGCGCGACGCGCCCGTGCCCGTACGGGTCGTCGACACCGGCATGGTCGCGATGGCGCTCGGTTTCACGGTCCTGGCGGCGGCCGAGACCGCCGGGTCCGGGGGGACGGCCGACGAGGTCGTCGCCGCCGCGGAGAAGCGCGCCGCGGACACCCTGGCGTTCTTCTACGTGGACACCCTGGACTATCTGCGGCGGGGCGGCCGGATCGGAGCGGCGCAGGCGCTGTTCGGGTCGGCGCTGGCGGTCAAGCCGATCCTGCAGCTGGTCGACGGCAGGATCGAGCCGCTGGAGAAGGTCCGTACGGCCTCCCGGGCGATCACGCGGCTGGAGGAGATCGTCGTCGAGCGGGCGGGTGGCCGGCGGGTGGCCATCGCGGTCCATCACCTGGCCGCCGCCGACCGCGCCGCGGCGCTGGCGGAACGGCTGCGGGAGCGGGTGCCGGGGCTGGACGAGCTGGTGGTGGGCGAGGTGGGCGCGGTGATCGGAGCGCACGCCGGGCCGGGGCTGCTCGGAGCGGTGATCTCACCGCGTTGAGTGAGTGGGTTGTCCACAGGCTGTGGGTTATCCACAGGATCGGACAGTGATCATCTTTGTGCGGTGATCCCGCTTAGTTTCGCGGTATGGGAACAACAGCGCTCACCGCGATCGGCCGCAGCCGCAGCCGCAGCCACGTCCAGGGCAATCGGGGCGTTCAGCACCCACCGCACCTGCCGCACCTGCCGCACCTCCAGGGGACGGTGAGGGAGCGTGCTGCCGCGCTCTTCGATCCACCGGACCTGCTTCCGGACCCCGACCCGGAACCGGACTCGAACCTTAGGGCGGGTCCGGATCCGGCCCCGCCGCACCCCGGCGCTTCGGGTGCGGCGACCCCGGGTCCGGGCGACGGAGTCCGGCTGCGACTGACCCCCGCCGAGCGGTTACGGGCTTTCCGCGGCTGGCTGTACGTGCGCTGCGGTCTGGAGTTCAGGACCGCCGTCGCGCTGCTGGTCGTGCTGGCCGTCGCCGTCGGCTTCGCCGTGCAGCACTTCTGGACCGGGCGCCCGCGAACGGTCTCGGCGCCGGCGCGGATCGACGGGCCGTCGCCCGGCGCCTCCCCGGCCTCCTTGCGGGGGCCGGGGTCCGCGCCCGGCTCCGCGGCGGTCGGCTCCGGACCGTCGGGTTTCGGGCCGGCGGCCGTCGTGACGGCGAAGCCCGTCCTGACGGTGGACGTCGCGGGCCAGGCCCGCCGTCCCGGGCTGCTCCGGCTGCCCGCCGGATCGCGCGTCGCCGACGCCCTCGCGGCGGCGGGCGGGGCGCTGCCGGGGACGGACACCAGCGCACTGAACCTCGCGCGGGTGCTCACCGACGGTGAGCAGCTCGTCGTCGGCGGGCCGCCCACGGCCGCCGCCCCGGGACCGGGCGGTGGCGCGCCCGCCGGTCCCATCAGCCTCAGCTCCGCGACCAGCGCCCAGTTGGAGACCCTCCCCGGCGTCGGGCCGGTCCTGGCGCGGCACATCCTCGACTACCGCGCCCAGCACGGCGGCTTCGCCTCCGTCGACCAGCTCCGCGACGTGACCGGCATCGGTGACCGCCGCTTCTCCGACCTCAAGCCGCTGGTGCAGCCATGACCGGTCCCAGGGCGGGTCCCCGGGCAGGTCGGGCAGGTCCCGGCGCGGCCCCGGGACGCCGGGCCGGTACGGCCGGTGCCGTGGCGCGTTCCGCGGTGCACGCGTCGGCGGCGTCGCCGCTCGGCGCGTCCAACCCGCGCCAGGAGGGGCCCACGGACCTGCGGCTCGTGCCGCCGGCCCTCGCCGCCTGGCTCGCGTCGGCGGTCGCGCTGGGAACTCCGGGAGGTGCGGCGGCCTGGACCGCGGTGGGCATCGCGGTCCTGGGGGCGCTGCTGCTGGTGGCCGGGCGGGGGCGCCGGCGCGGCGCCGGTCTGGCGGCGGCCACCGCCACCGCGCTGCTGTGCGCTTCCGCGGCGACGGCCGTCGCCGCGCTGCACGCGGCGGACGGTCACCGGGGGCCGCTACCTGCCCTGGCGGCCGAACATGCCCGCGCGGTCGTCGAGTTGCGGATCACCGGCGATCCACGGACCATCCGCCCGCATGTCCGGGGCGCGGCCCGCGCTCCGGACGCCGTGCTCGTCGAGGCGGACGCCGTCCGTGTCACCGCGCACGGCGTGACCACGGAGATCCGGACCCCGGTCCTGGTCATCGCCGAGACGGCCGCCTCGGCGATGCGGGTGCCGGGACGGCCCACGGGACCGGAATCCAGGTGGGGCGCGCGCCCGGCCGGGCCCGTTCCCGCAGGCGAAGGGGCATCCGCGCCGTCCGGTGCTCCATGGCTCGGACTGCTGCCCTCCACCCGCGTCTCCGTGACCGCACGGATCGCGCCGCCCGCGCGGCCGGGTGAGCGGAGCGCGGCCGTGCTGTCGGTGCGCGAGCCGCCCCGCGTCATCGCGCCGCCCACCGCGACGCAGCGTTTCGCCGGCCGGCTCAGGGCCGGGCTGCGGGCGGCGACGGACGGGCTGCCGCCCGACGCGCGGGCGCTGCTCCCCGGGCTCGTCGTCGGGGACACCTCCCGACTCACCCCCGAACTGCGCGAGGCGTTCGAAGCCACGGATCTGACCCATCTGACGGCGGTCTCCGGTTCGAACCTCACCATCGTCCTGCTGCTGCTCATCGGTCCGCCCGGCCTCGCCCTCCGCGCGGAGCGACGCGGGCTCGCCCCGCGGATCGGGCTCCCGCTGCGCGCGACCGCCGTGGTCGGTGGGGCGCTCACCGTCGCGTTCGTCATCGTCTGCCGTCCCGACCCGAGCGTGCTGCGGGCCGCCGCCTGCGGTCTGATCACACTGCTGGCGATCGGTACCGGCCGCCGCCGCGCCCTGCTGCCGGCGCTGGCCGCGGCGGTGCTGCTCCTCGTCCTCTACGATCCCTGGCTCGCCCGCTCCTACGGCTTCCTGCTCTCCGTGCTCGCCACGGGCGCGCTGCTGACGATCTCCCCGCGCTGGAGCGCGGCCCTGCGCCGCCGCGGGGTACCGGCGCGGGCGGCCGAGGCGCTCGGCGCGGCAGGCGCCGCGCAAGCCGTCTGCGCTCCGGTGATCGTGGTGCTCGCCGGGCAGGTGAGCCTGGTCGCGATCCCGTGCAATCTGCTCGCGGAACTGGCGGTGGGGCCGGCCACGGTCCTCGGGTTCGGGGCGCTGGCCGCCGCGCCGTTCGCGATGCCGGCCGCCGAGTGGTCGGCCTGGCTGGCCGGCTGGCCCACCGGCTGGATCGCGGGCATCGCCCGGCGGGGCGCGGCCCTGCCCGGCGCCGCGATCGGCTGGCCCGGCGGGTGGGGCGGCGCCCTGCTGCTCGCCACCCTCACCGCGGCGGTCGTGGCCACGGGCCGCCGGCTGACCGCCCGGCCCTGGCTCTGCGCGGCCGTCGCGCTCCTGCTGCTGCTCGCCGTGCTGCGGCCCGTATCGCTCCCGCGCGTCATCACGGGCTGGCCGCCGCCCGGCTGGCGGCTCGCCATGTGCGATGTGGGACAAGGGGATTCGCTGGTGCTGTCCGCGGCGGGCGGCTCGGCCGTCGTCATCGACGCCGGACCGGAGCCGGCCCTCGCGGACCGGTGCCTGCGGTCGCTGGGGGTGACCTCGGTCGCGTTGCTGATCCTGACGCATTTCTTCTCCCCATGGTTCTGAACTGTCTCACCCCGTGATCTCGGTACCTCGGGAGTGATTCGCGTGATGTCAGTGCCGCGAGTTATCACTTTGGTTCGATTCTGTTTCAGGAGAGCGAATGCACCTCTTTTTCACCAATCAACGTCTGGTCGGCCAATGGCCGCCGCCTACAGGTCCGTCCGCTGATGTGGTGCGGGACCTGTTGGAGCACCGGTCGATCCCGGACGGCATGCCGCTCTTCCTTGATGAGGACATGCGGCCCGTCGCGCCGGTCTGTCACTGGTTCCGGGCGATGGCGTACGAGAGACGCGACCCGGAGACGATGCGGAAGTACGCCTACATCGTCCGCCGCGTTGACGGGTTCCTCACGAAGCGCGAGACGGGTCTGCTGGGGGCGACAGAAGCCGACCTTGTTGCCTACCGGCGCTCGCGGACGGAGTTGCAGGAGGAACCGGTCGACGGAGCGACGTGGGACACCGAGGCCGTGGTGATCAACCTTCTCTATACCTTCCTCGTGGACCAGGGCTATCTCCGGCGCAAGCCGCTGCGGGTCCGCCGGGGCCGGCCAAGTTCGCTGGGCTCGGGCATGGTCCGTGAGATGCAGGTCCGGCACATGACGGTGGAGCAGTACCTGTACCTCCGGGACGTCGGCTTCGGAGGGCAGTTGCCTGGAGCCGAGATTGACGAAACGTTTCGCGGCCACACACCACACCGTGGCAAGGCGGGTCTGGAGTTCGCGCTGCTGACGGGGGCGCGCAAACAGGAGTGGTCAACGCTTCTGATGCCGGAGGTCGGTGAGGGCTGGCGTCAGCCCGGCGAGTCCCTGGAGATCGAGCTCCAGGAATGCGCGAAGTACAAGCTGGCCCGCAAGCTGTACGTGCCGGCCGCCGCCGTGGAAGCGCTGGAGATGTACTTCCTTTTGGAGCGCGCGGAGACCGTGGCCAAGGCCGCCCGCACGCTGGCCCGGCAGGCGGCGGAGTTGTTCATAGTCGACCGCGTGGATGCCGAGCGCGGGAAGCTCTACGGCGTCCACGAGGGCGTGCGGCGGACGTACACCATGTCGGCGATGTCCCCGGCTCTGCGGCGGATCACGGTGCGGGAAGGCGAGGCGGGCCTGGAGCCCCTCGCGGTGTTCGTCGGCCAGGGCGGCAAGCTGCTCGGCCCGAACTCCTGGGACCGGCTGCGCGGGGATGCATGGCTGCGGATGCGTGCGCACGCCGAACACCATGAAGCGCCGCCGCTGCCGCGCAAGCGGTGGCGCTTTCACGACGCCCGCCACACCTACGCCCTTCAGCTCCTGAAGTACCTGATGCGGCTGATGAGCGAGCGGGACGTCGATCGGGCTCGGGCCGGCGGTTTGCCGACGACCGCCGAACACATGGCCTTCAACCCGCTGTTGGTGGTCCAGCGACGACTCGGTCACAAGCGTCTGTCCTCGACCTATACGTATCTGCGCTACCTGGAAGATCCCATGAACTACGTTGACGACGCCTTCCGCGAGTGGAGTGAGCACGACGGAGCCACCTATGCGGACATCGCGCTGCGGGCCCTGTCACTGGATGGGACGGCAGCCTGATGCCCCTGCGTCATGAACACCGCGAAGCGGTCCCCGCTCCCCGCATCGAGTCCGCTGTGGCCCGGATCGGGCTGCGCGAACTCACCGCCCCATACGGCCGGACCAACGAGACGGCCATCCTGCGCGTCAACCCCTCCACCTACCGGTGCGCGAGGCTGGTCGCCGAACTGGCGGATGAGTGGGAGGCCCACGCGGCACTGGGCAACGGCAGCTACTTCTCGCTGGCCGACTACCGCACCTCGATCTTCCAGTTCGCCACGTGGGTGGACGAGCACGCCGAGCGGCCCGAGGGAATCTCGATGGCCGATGACACGCCGGAGCTGCCCCGCCTGGTGCGGGAGTGGGTCCGCTCTCTTCCTCCGCGTTTCGCGCCCGGCTCCAAGCGTCCCTCAGCGCTGGCTGGCAAGCTGCGCCTTCTGATCGACCTGCGTGTGGGCCGGGAGGACGTGGACACCGGCGAGTCCGTACGGCGACTGCTGGACGGCGGACCGTGGGTCCGTGGTGGCAAGAACCGTCAGCTCGATGAGTTCACCCGGGAGGAGAAGCGCGCGCTGATCCGCCTGGGCTGGTCGGAGGTGCGTGCGCTGGAGGGGCGGCTGAAGCAAGGCCAGCAGATGCTGGCCGAGGCCGAGGGGCACCCGGCCGAGTACGGCTGGCAGAACCCGGCGAACCTGCTGTGGGCGCTGGCGAACGACGCCATGACGCCGCTGGAAATCCTCGAGATGCTGCCGCGCTGCCGAGACTGGCCTCCCGAGCTGTGGGAGCTGGCGAATCTGCGCGGTGACCCGAAAGAGGGGACGGAGGCCAAGACTGTCTACATCCGGCTGGGCACCGCCCCTGATCTCACTGCTGTACCCGATCATGGAAGACCTGACGTGCTTCCGGGTGCTGCTGGTCGCCGCGACCGGGCACGCTCCCGAGGAGATCACCGGCATGGGTGCGGCCGACGCGGATTTCACCGGCAACGGCGTGCGCTTCACTCTGGTCAAGCGCCGGGCCCGCCGGGTGCGGCACCGGGTGTTCGTCACCAACGAGCAGGCCGCGCACTCCGGTTCGGGCACACTGGACGTCGCCGAGATCACGCGGCGGCTCTTGGCGGTCACCGAGTCGGCCCGGGAGCGCTACCAGTTCGGCACGGACCCGCTGTTCGCCTGCGCCAGCGGAGATCCCCGCAAGCCGTTGACTTTCCACCAGTTCCGGCACCGCGGGGACGCGTCCCGGTTCGGATACTGGCTGCGCAAGCGAGGACTGGACATCTCCCTGCCGCATGACCTGCGCCGGATGCGCAAGGCGGTGAAGGTGGAGAAGGCCATCGCCTTTCGCGGCTCGGTCTCCGACATCGCCGACGATCACACAGTGCAGACCTACAAGGGCCACTACGCCCATGGCACCACGCTGCATGTCATCGCTGGGCACACCATCAACCGGGCTCAGGAGGCATGGCTGGCCAAGGCGATGGCCGGCCCGGTGGTGCTGGACGAGGACGCGGCCGAAAAGCTGGAGGCACCCGAGGCGCTGGACGCGCTCGGACTGACCCGCGACCAGGCGGAGGAGATTCGCACCGGCGAACTGGACATGGGCGTGACTTCCTGCCGCGACCCTTACGACTCGCCGTACAGCAAGGCAGGGGACCTGTGCGCGGTCGCCCCGCTGCGCTGCCTGGAGTGCCGCAACGCCTTCGTCCTACCCTCCAACCTCCCGCAGTTGCTGCTGTTCGCCGACCACCTCAAGGGACTGCAGAACCGGCTGACCCCGGCGCACTTTCGCACCCAATGGGGTCAAAGCGCGGCCAACCTGGCCGCAGTCCTCAAGGAACGCACCCCGGCGGAGCTGGACAAGGCCCGCCGCCAGATCGAAGAGCAGGGGCTGCGGCTTCAGCTGCTCCTGGCCGCCTACACGGAGTTCGACGTATGAGCATCAACGCCCTGTCCCTGCCCGCCCCCGCGCCCCTGGCCAGTGCCTTCTTCGCCGACGACGAAGCGGCCTTGCAGTCCTTCCCGCTCACCGAGGGCGTGTCCGTGCCGGTGTTCGGCGACACCGTCACCTGGCCGTGTCACGCCTACCGCAAGCCGGCCAACCTCTCCCCGTCGATGTGGGTCGTCAACGTCGGGATCGAGGACCCGGTGTGGAACCTGCGGGTCCGCGAGATGGTGATGGCGCTGTTCAACCCCGCCCACCCGGCGGTGGAGACGTCGGGGGCCCGTGTGGGCCCGGCTCCGGCCAACCCCGCGAGCTGTCTGCGGATCGCCAGGATGATCCACGACCTGGCGCAGTGGGCGGCCGAGACGGGGCTGCCCGCCGAACTGGGCCGGTGGGAGATGGACTCCGCGCGGCGGTGGGTCGACAAGCGGCGCGATGAGCGGTCCCCGGCCACGGTCGCCTCCTATGTCGGCTGCATGAGGCTGCTCTACGAACTGGGCCCGGTACTGACAGGCGGCGGTCTTGCCGCCGACCCGTGGCCGGGCCAGAGCAACCGGAAGGCCGCCGGGTACGCCGCTGAGGACGTGAAGACCGAGAACATCGACCCGAAGGTCTGGTTCCCCCTCATCCGCGCGGCGTGGACCTACATCCACGACTTTGGCCCCGACATCCTGCGCGCCCGCCAGCGCTATCAGCAGCTCAAGCAGGACGCCCATCGCACGACCACCGACACACTGGCCGAGGTCGCCGAGGAGTACCTGGCCGGTGCGGACAACCCCATCCCCCTCCACACACATGTCAGCGGCGGCGGGAAGCCGGGAGAGGTCCAATGGGCCCTGCTCGGGCTGCTGATGGGTTTCCCCGTCCGCCTCAAGCCTTTCCACCACCGCACCCGCCAGGGCTTCCCCGCCGGCCTCGCGGACCGGATCGAGGAGGCCGCCAGAGGCGGCCGGGGCCTGCCCGGCGGCCTGCTGGCCGAGTACGCCCAGGCCACCCGGCCGGACGGGAGCACGGGGTCCTGGCACCCGGGACTGTGCCCGCGCCGCCTGGTCAGGGAACTGCTGATCCTGCGCGGGGCCTGCTACGTGTTCGTCGCGGCGTTGTCGATGATGCGCGACAGCGAGATCCGCGAGATCACCCGGGACTCGGTGGTCGAGTTCTACGGGGCACCGGCGGTCTCCTCTCGCAAGCGCAAGCTGGACCCCGACCAGCCGCAGGAACGCTGGTGGATCACCGAGCCGGTCGCCGAGGCCATCGCGGTCGCCGAGCAAGTATCCCGGCACCCGGAACTGATCTTCTCCTCCGCGCGGCAGTTCGAGCCCGACGAGGAGGTCCCCGGACTGGGCGAGGGTTTCGACAGCAACGAGTCGGTGAAGGACTTCATCCGCCACGTCAACCGCGGCACCGCCCATCACGGGCTGCACATCCCGGCTGGCCGGGTCACCCCGCACATGTTCCGCAAGACGATGTCGATGCTCACCGCCGAACAGCCCGGCGCCGAGATCGCGCTGGGCATCCAGCTCAAGCACGTGGCCGCCCGCGCCCTGGCCAACCGCACCACTGAGGGCTACGGCGCCCCCGACGCGAACTGGGCCAAGCTGCTGGACAAGGCGGTCGAGGACGCCCGGTTCCACAAGCTCAGCCAGTTCTACGACGCCCATCACGCGGGCCAGGTCGTCGGCTTCGGCCCCGGGGCTGCGAACCTGGAGGCGGCCTTCGACGCGGTCAAGGACAACGCTGCCCGGCTCGCCGCTAACGGTCTGGCCCGCCAGGGTGACGTCAACGTCGAGCACGACCTGCTGCGCAAGGCGGGGATCTCGCTGCGGTTCGGCAAGCTCAACCACTGCATGTTCGACGAGCGCAACCCGGTCGGCGCGAAGTGCATCGAGAACGCCATCGTCCCCAAGGGCCACACCGGGCCGTTGATCGACCGCTGCCAGCCCAGCCGGTGTGCGAACAGCCTGATCGGTGAGGAACACCTGCCGCCGTGGCAGGCCGAATACGGCAGCCTGGCCCGGCAACTGGCTAAGAAGAAATTGGCCCCGTGCCGCCGGGCGGCGCTTCAACAACAGCTCATCGAGGTGGAGAGTGTGATGGCGAGGGTGAACAAATGAGCACGTCGGCGGGAGCGGAGAAGGCACTGCGGGAGGCGATGGCCCGGCTGATCGCCGGGAAACCGCAGGCCACGGACGGGAAGCTGACCAAGGAGAATCTCTACCGCGAGGCGGGGGTCAGCCGGGCCACGATGAACCGGGCTGCCGAGGTGATGGCCGAGTGGGACGCCTACGTCGAGGAGCACGGCCGCCGGACGAGGGGGGAGTCCAAGCGGGATGCGGAGATCGCCGAGCTGACGGCCAGGCTGAGGAAGAAGACCGCCCAGTGCACCGAGGCACAGCGGAAACTGGACGCCGCCGCCACGGTGATCGCGGCCCTGCACCACGACAACGAGGCCCTGCGCGAGCACATCGCCAGCAGGGGCGCGGGCGGCGGGAACGTCGTGGCCCTGTCGACCAAGAGGGGCGCGGTCCACGACCCGCCGTGACCTCGGCCCAGCCGCGCAACCTCGGCCGGTGCCCACATGCTCTGCGAAGATAGCGACGGCGGCCGACCCCACTACGCTTGGGGTCGGCCGCTGCGTGCTCTCTGTACCCGGCCAGTGCGGCCGGTGCATGACGTTATGCCAGGTGGTCGAAGGTCCCGGCCTTCGCTCCGGCGATCATCGCTGCGATCTCGCTGCGGTCGAAGATCAGCGGCGTCTGCTCGGGCCGCTTGGAGTCCCGCATGGCGACCAGGGCGCCGATCACGCCGAACTCCACGCAGTTGTCGTTGCCCCCGCTGAACGGGCTCTTCTCCCACGTGACGGCGGAGAAGTCCAGCTCAGTGGGGTCGGGCTTGGTGTTGCTCACTTACAGCTCCTTGATCATGTTCTTGATATGGCCGCGGGTCTCGGGTGGGCCGAGGGCAGTGGCCCGCAAGTGGTCGAAGACCTCGGTGTAGCGCCCCACATCGTCCGATCCCTCGAAGTACACCGAGTTGGTCAGATTCTCCACCCACACCACGTCCGGGTTGGGCTCGGGGAAGCCCATCAGCATGAACGAGCCGTACAGCCCCGGATGGAATCCGGCGTCGAACGGCAGCAGCTGCAGAGTGATGTTCGTACGGGGCTCGAGGTCCAGCAGGTGCTCCAGTTGGCTCTTGAGGACGGCCGGTGCCCCGCTGATGCGGCGCACAGCGGCCTCGTCGATGACCGCCCACAGTTTCGGGGCATCATCGCGGGCCAGCAGGGCCTGCCGGTTCATCCGCACCGTCACCAGCGCCTCGACCTGCTTGGCGTCCAGGTCCACGCGCATCGCGGTGATGACTTTGCGGGCGTAGTCGGCGGTCTGGAGAAGTCCCGGGATCAGCAGCGGCTCGTAGGAGCGCAGAGTCGTCGCGCTGGCCTCCAGCTCCAGGTAGCCGCCGTACTGCGTGGTGTTGATAACCGCGGAGTACTTGCGCCACCATTTCTGCTTCTGTGCCTGATCCGCTCGGACCAGGTCCAGGATGTCCTCCCGGACGGCGGGGTCGCTCACGCCGTAGCAGTCGAGCATCGCCTTCACCAGGACCGGTGAGGTGCCCCGGTCGCCGCTCTCGATGCGGCTGAGCGAGCCCTGGTTGATCTCGACGACCTTCGCGACCTCGGCCATCGTCCTGCCGCACTGGTCGCGCAACTCTTTGAGCTGGGCTGCGAGTTGGCGGCGGTAGACGGACTTGGGGGCGGAATTCTTCTTCCAGGCCATGGCGACAGTGTGACCCCTGCCACCGTCTCCGACAACCAATCTGAGGAATCTCAACTAGGCATGTTGCCTAACCGAGTTGCCTGGGGGCATGCTGGCGGGGCGGTAGCGAAGCGTGACGGCGACGTTGCACTTCGTGGCATATGCCGCTGCCGTGCGCCGACTGCCGGGGCTTTTCTCCCCGAGGGCCGACGTGCCGTCCCGCTTCTGCGGGCCCACCGGACGATTCCGGGCCTCGGCCCGCTCATGTCACTGGGGAGCACACGCCATGCACGATGCACGGGTCCTGCCCGGACCGTCCGACCCGCCGCCCCGGCATGCGCCGGAGCTGTCCGAGTGCGGGTTCTACCTGGTCATACGGCCCGACGGATTCGTCCTGCATATGAGCGCCAGCGCCGTGCATCTGCGCGAGATGCGCGCACAGGTGTTCAAGGAGGTGTGCGGGGCCGGCGCGGGTGAGGGGGTTGCTGACGCGGCCCGGCTGGTGGCCAGCGAGCTCGTCGGCAACGCGGTGCGGCTGTGCGGTCCGTGGGCGCCGGTGGTGGTCCAGGTGGCCATCTCGCCGGACCAGGTCCTGGTGCAGGTCCACGACCCCGAGCCTGCCGCGGTGCCCAAGCGGCGGCCCCGGCCTCCGGGCAACGACAAGTCGGAGTCCGGCCGGGGGCTGTGGATCCTGGACCTCCTGGCGCCCGGCTGGACTGTCCGGCCCACCCCGGTCGGCAAGCAGATCCGCTGCCACCTGCCCTACGAAGGGAGGAACTGTGCCTGAACCCGCAGCCTTACAGCTGCCGTTCCGGGTCGGCTTCGACATGGACAGCCGCGAGATCATCGTCTGGATGACCTTCGGTGCGGGTCCGAAGAAGACCACCCGCCGCAAGACCATCGGCTCCCTGGAAGCCCTCGCCGTCACGGTCGCCGAACACCGCCACGAAGCCTTCCTCCAGCGCGGACTCGCCGATCAGCTCGCCCAGGCCGCCGTGACCTACCTCGGCGCCGACCCGGGGCGGCTGGAGGCCGCCGTGCGGTCGCTGTCCGACCCGACCAGCGCCGTCCCCGTCAGCCAGATCCTGCGCGGCACACCACCGCCGCAGACTCCCGGCTGACCTCCGACCCGGCTTGCCCGGCCCGCGTGCCCCCGCGGCCGGGCCGGGCAAGCCGGCACCAAGCCTCCGCACGCGGTGCATCACGCCCGGGTGCGGGGATGGCCAGGAACCGCCGCCGGGGCGTAAGTGCGTCACTACGCTCCGGGCGGCGGGGATGGGCCGTCAGTCCCGCAATGAGCAACATCCCTACGAGCAGGAGGACTGCCATGAACACCAGCACGAAGGAAACGCGCCCGGAGAGCGGCTCCGTCGACCTCGACCTGAGCGTCCGGATCGTCACCGCCGGGCCCGTCGCGGCGGCGTTGCTCAGCAGCACCGACGACGGCTGCGACACCGACAAGAACGGCGACTGCTGACCTGATCGCCGGGGGTGTCTGCGGCGTGAGTTCGCGCCGCAGGCACCCCCTCAGCAGTGCGTCGCGCAACGAAGGACCGGCTGTTGGGGAGGACGAGGGTGAAAGCGGACGGGCGTATGCCGTACTACCGGCAGACCGGGACGGCGATGCTGCGGGCAAGCGTGCACACCGACGGGTCGGGCCCGGCACCGTGGCCTGGCCCGGACACCGACGGCGAGGTGTGGGTCGGGTGGCTCGCCCGGACATGGACGCAGCAGGCGGTGGCCGAGGCCGTCGCGATCGCCAGCCCTGTACTCGCCGGGCAGATCGACGCCGCGCTCGCCGGCCGGAAGTCGGGGGCCGGGCAACCGCGGCGTATGGCTTTGGCGCTGGCCCGGTACTGGGTGCGGATGCACGGCCGTGCCACCCCCTTCGGGGTCTTCGCCGGGGTGACCGGCGCACGCTTCGGCCCGCGCTTCTCGGCGCGGTGGACCGGGGACCATCAGGTCCGCACCCGGGCCGACGCCCTCTGGCTCGCCCAGATGATCGCGCGTCTTGAAGCATCCTCCGAGCTGCGGCGACGGTTGCCGGTCGTGATCAACGACCTGGCCGTCGTACGGGGTGAACGCCTGGTCGTGACCTGGGCACCCCACGCCGGTACCGGCCGCCCCCAGTCCGAGGTGTCGGTGCGGCTGATCCCGGTCGTCGGCACGGTCATGAGTCTGACGCGGTCACCTCTGCGGGTCGGAGACCTGATCGACAAGCTCGTGGCAGAACACCCCGGCGCCCCCGGCCCGGCCCTGGAGGCGATGGTGGGTGAACTGACGGCCCGGGGTGTCCTGATCAGCAGCCTGCGGCCCCCCTCGACCGCCACGGACGCTCTCGCCCACCTCCTGGACAAGTTGTACGAGGCGGACGCCACCGATCTGCCGGAGACACACACGCTGGTCAGCGAACTCCAGACGATCCATGAACAGTTACGGGAGGCCGACCGTGTGGTGTCCTGGACCGAGGGGCGGGGCAGGCGCGAGAGCGCCGCGAGGCGGATGCGGGCGCTCTCCAGCGCCGCTGAACAGCCTCTGACCGCTGATCTTCGGCTCGGATGCAGTCTGGTGCTGCCGGAATCGGTGGCGGTCGAAGCCGCCACGGCGGCCGAGGCGCTCATCAAACTGAGCCCCGCCCCCACGGGCAACATGTCGTGGCGCGAGTACCACGGCCGATTTCTTGGCCGGTATGGGCCCGGCACGCTGGTCGCGGTCGGCCAGCTCGTCGACCCCACCACCGGCCTCGGCTTCCCCCGCCACTTCACCCCTGCTCGCCCCGGCGTCCGGGAGCTGACGCCGCGCGATGAGGCCCTGTTCGCCCTGGCTCAGCAGGCCGCGCTGGACGGCACCGTCGAGGTCACCCTCGACGGGAAGCGGCTCGACATGCTGGCGGGAGAGGCGGGGCAGCGGCCCGTCTCCCCGGTGGACCTGTGGGCCGACGTCCGCGCCACCACGACGGACGCCCTCGATTCCGGCGACTTCACCCTGGGCATCTGCGGGTTCGGCCGGCTGGCCGCCAACACAGGCCGGTTCCTCGACCTGCTGGAAGAACCCGATCGCCGCCGGGTGAGCGACCTGTACGCCGAGCTGCCGACCGGCGTGCACGGGGCATTGACCGCCCAGCTGTCGTTCCCGCCCCAGCGGGTGCGACAGGAGAACGTCCAGCGCGTCCCGCGCGTGCTGCCGGACATCATCACCCTGGCCGAGCACGGCGAACCGGCCGCCGGCCGTATCCCGGTAAGCGACCTCGCGGTCGCCGCCGACCAACATCGCCTGTACGTGGTGTCGCTGTCCCGGCGGCAGGTGGTGGAGCCGGCACTCCCTCATACCGGGGCCCGGCACACGATGCCGCCCCTGGCGCGTCTGCTGTTCGAAATCCCCCGTTCCACGCATCCCCAGGTGACGTCCTTCGACTGGGGTGCCGCCTCCTGCCTGCCGTTCCTGCCCCGACTGCGCTACAACCGGAGCATCCTCGCCCCCGCCCAATGGCGCCTGAACCCGGAAGACCTGCCCGGCCCCAAGACGCCGCCGGGCCGCTGGGGTACAGCCCTGGACACGGTGCGCGAACAGCGGCGCCTGCCCGCCGGCATCGCCGTGGGCTCCGGTGACCGGCAGTTGCGGCTGAACCTGGACGAGGCCATGGACCGGGACCTGTTACGCGCGCACCTGGACTCGGCCACCAGCCCGGTCACGCTTACCGAGGCGCCCACCGTCGCCGACCACGGCTGGTTCGCGGGCCGGGCCCACGAGATCGTCATCCCGCTCGCCGCGACCGCGCCGCCCGCCAAAGCACCCGCGTTCCTGACCGGATCGGCGCCGCTGCCGCTGGCAGAGAGCGAGCCGAGGAAGGGGGTCGCGTACGTCAAGCTGTACGGGCACCCGAAGGTCTTCGACACACTCCTCACCGAGCATGTACCGATGCTGCTGGCCCGGTGGGCGACACCGCCGCAGTGGTGGTTCGTCCGCTACCGCCACCCCGCCCCGCACCTGCGACTGCGCGTGCACGACGCGGACTCCGCACAGGCGGGCGGCCGGGTGGTGGCCTGGGCGGACGGCCTCCAACGACTCGGCCTCATCGGCGAGATCACCTTCGACGCCTACCGGCCCGAGACCGGGCGGTACGGGCCCGGGGCGGCCATGGCAGCGGCCGAGGACCTGTTCGCTGCCGACTCCGCAGCCGTCCTGGCCCAGCTCACCGCGCTCTCCGCGTCCGGCAGCCTGAACCCGCAAGCCCTGACTGCCGCAAGCCTGGCCGATCTGGCCACCGCGGTGACCGGAAGCGAGAGGGCGGGGATGCGCTGGCTCACCGACCACCCTCACCTCGCAACAGGCGCCCCCATGCAGGACCGCGAGGTGCGCGAGCAGACGCTGCGGATCGCTGAAGGGCAGGCCCTGCACCACCTCCCCGGGGGCCCGGAAGTCGTGGGCTCCTGGGCAGTTCGGGCCAAGGCCGCCGCCCGGTATGCCGCCTGTCTCACCCCCGCGACCACCCGCGTGACGCCGGGCTCGGCCCTCACCTCGCTGCTGCACATGCATCACATCCGGGCCCACGGCATCGACGCGGAGCACGAAGCGATGACGCACAAGCTCGCACGGGCCATCGCCCTGGCCTGGACCGCACGCCACCGGGACGGGGAGGGGAACGCCCGATGACCGCCTCGCTGGATGCCGGGCGGCGGGCCGCCGCCGCCGCGATGGCCGACCAGATCGCCGCCACTTTGAACACGCCGCAGCCCTGCGAGCACGGTGACGACTACAGCCCCACCAGCTCCCGCTGGCGGGACCAGTCGCTGTCCAAAGGCGCCGCGGGCGTCGCCGTCCTGCACGGCCTTCGAGCCCAGCACGGCCTGGCCGACGAGAAACCGGCCCACGCCTGGCTGGCCCGCGCCACCCGCGACGACCTCACGGCCGGGCACGGAGCCGGACTGTGGTTCGGCGCCCCCGCCCTCGCCTTCGCCCTCCACACCGCCGCCCCCGGCACCTACCCGGGCGCCATGGCCGGCCTCGACGACGGCGTCACCCAGCTCGTTCACACCCGGCTCAAGGCCGCCCACGCCCGCATCGACGCCGCACGGCGTCCCTCGCAGTACGAGTTCGATCTCACCCGCGGACTCACCGGCCTCGGCGCCCACCTCCTCCAACGCGACCCCGACGGCGACCTCGTCCGCCGGGTCCTGGCCTACTTGGTCCGGCTGACCGAGCCGGTGCCGGCCGCCGACGAGGCGGGAGCGGATGCACCGGGCTGGTGGACCCACGACAGCTCTGCCCACGACCGCGATCCCGCCTTCGCCGCCGGAGAAGCCAACTTCGGCATGGCACATGGCTGTTCCGGCCCTCTCGCATTCCTGGCCCTGGCCATGAGACAGAACGTCGTCGTCGAGGGGCACGAGGCCGCCATCACCCGCGTCTGCCGGTGGCTGGAGGACTGGGAACAGCAGCCACCGACGGGACCGTGGTGGCCCGAGCGGATCACCGTGAACGAACTCCGCACCGGCCGCCCCCGCCAGGACGGACCCCTGCGGCCGTCCTGGTGCTACGGCACCCCCGGCCTCGCGCGTGCCCAGCAACTCGCGGCCATCGCCCTGGGCGATGCCACCCGCCAGGAGGCAGCCGAAGATGCCCTCGACCAGTGCCTGTCCGACCCTCTCCAACTCGCCCGCATCGTCGACCCGGCCCTGTGTCACGGCCTCGCCGGACTCCTCGCGACCACCTGGCACGCCGCCGCCGACGCATCCACCCCCGACCTCGGCGCCCACCTCCCGCGCCTGCTCGACGCGCTCCTCGCCCACGCCCGCGACACCCCGCCCGAGACCCTGCCCGGCCTGATCGAGGGAAGCGCCGGCATCGCTCTGACCCTGCACACCGCAGCGACCGGAACGAGCGGCGGCTGGGCCGCCTGTCTCCTCCTCAACTGACCGCCGCCAAAGGCTGATTGGATCTCAACGATGAGCGAACCGGATACCCGCTGGTGGCAGGTCAACCTGTGGTGCGACACCTGGCAGGCCGCCGAACAGATGGCCATCCGCCACCTGGGGCCGCTGCTGACCGAGGCCGAGGGGAGGGGGGACAGCGCCGCCTGGTGGTTCATCCGAAAGCGTGAATCCTGGCGACTGCGCGTCCTGCCCGCCGAAGGCCACGACGCGACCGCCTTCCTCGCGCAGCTGACCAGCACGCTCACCGAACGCGCCGCGGTCCGGCAAGCCGAAGGCGTCATCTACGAGGCCGAGACTTACCGCTTCGGCGGAATCAAGGCCATGGATATCGCCCACACCCTGTTCCACGCCGACAGCCGCCACATCCTCGCCCACCTCGCCAACGAGGCCGACGATCACCGGCGCGAGGTCGGCGTGCGGCTGGCCACCCGGATGATGCTCGCCGCCGGCCAGGACCTCTACGAACAGGGCGACGTCTGGGCCCAGCTCGCCGAGCACCGAATCCGAGGCGACATCGAGCCGTCCCCGGCAACCCTCGCCGCGGTGCAGACGCTCATCACCGCCCAAAGCGACGCGAACGACAGCCCCCTCACCCGGCTGCCCGACTGGCCGGCCGCCTTCGAGGACACCGGACGCACCCTCGCCGACCTGGCCCAGCACGGGCAGCTCAGCCGGGGGCTGCGGGCCGTCCTCACCGACCATCTGCTGTTCGCCTTCAACCGGCTCGGCATCTCCGCGACCCACCAGAACGTCCTCGCGACCGCTGCCAGCCGCGTGATCTTCCACCGGGAACCCATACCCGGCGACTCCCAGCGAAGCAGCCGAACCGACCCCGTCCACCCCACTACAGTCAGGCCAGTGACCATGCACTCCACCGACGCCCCGGCCCTCGACCCGCACGACCTGCGCGAGGCCCTCATCGCCAAGATCGACAGCATCGGAACCTTCCGCACCGACCGGGTCAGGGAAGCCTTCCGCGCCGTGCCCCGGCACATCTTCCTGCCCGGCGTGGACCTGGCGACGGCCTACGCGCCCAAGCCCGTGGTGACCAAGCGGGCCGAGGACGGCACCGCCGTCTCCTCCGCCTCCAGCCCCAACATCGTCGCCAAGATGCTGGAGCAACTCGATGTCCACCCCGGCCACCGCGTCCTGGAGATCGGCGCGGCCACCGGCATCAACGCCGCCCTCCTGGCGGAGCTCGTCGGCCCGACCGGCTCCGTGGTCACCATCGAACTCGACGAAGACCTCGCGGACGGCGCCCGCACCGGCCTGGCCGCCGCCGGATACGACCAGGTCGAGGTGATCTGCGGCGACGGCGCCCTCGGCGACCCCAGCGGCAAGATGTTCGACAGGATCATCGTTACCGCCGGGGCCTGGGACATCTCCGCCGCCTGGTGGCAGCAACTCTCCGTCGGCGGACGCATCGTCGTACCCCTGCGGCTGCACGGCAGCGGCCTGACCCGCTCGCTCGCCTTCGACCACACCAACGACGACCTGATGCTCAGCACCAACGCCGCCGTGTGCGGCTTCGTGCCCATGCGCGGGGCCGCCGAGATGGGCGAACGCCACGTCCGCCTCGCCGACGACGTCATCCTCAAGCTCGACGCCGACGACCTTCCCGACGAGCCCGCCCTCACCGAGGCCCTCACCCACCCCGCCCACGAGCAGTGGACCGGCATCGAGGTCCGTCACGACGAACCCGCCGCCCACCTCGACCTCTGGCTCGCCACTATGAACAGCGGCCTCAGCTTCGGCCGGCTGTCCATCGGCTCCGCCGCCCGCGCCCTCAACCTGGCCGACCCCGCCATCCGGTGGGCCGGAGCGGGCCTGTACGGCGGCGGCACCCTCGTCTACCTGACCGCCCGCCCAGCCGGTGAGGACGCCAACGAACTCGGCCTCATCGCCCACGGCCCGGACAGCGGCAAACTCATCGGCCAGGTCAACGACCTCCTGCACCGCTGGAGCCAGCGGCGACCCGCACAGCCCGTCGTCACCGCCTACCCCGCCACCACACCCGACGGCCAACTCGCCCCCGGCGCCCGCGTCACCCGGCCCGAGACCCGCCTGACCATCGACTGGTGACCAAGCGCAAAGGAGCACGACGGCCGAACTTCGGCGCGTAACTGCTCAGACTCGGCGGCCCGTCCGCCTGGGATCGGTGGGCCGCCGAGCCGGACGGCCCACCGATCCCGATGACGGATGTCCCATGCAGGCGGGGGGACCACTGACGCTGTGGGCAGGGAGTCGACCAGACCGGGTGCCGGCAGCAGCGCCGTCCTGTGTACACAGTCGAGTTCCGCGACGCCGGCCAGGAGATAACAGGGATTTCGGGTCTCGGATGCCGCTGCGGCTCTGGCTGAGGTTGCCAACTGTCCCATCGCGAATGCGGAAGCCGGTTGTTCTGCATGGCACCCCGAGTGACTACCCGTGTCGAAGGCGACCGGTGCTGCGACCGGATGACTCGAAGATGAACGCCGATGGCGTACCAGACGGGTACGCTAGCGGCGTACCTTCTGTAAGCCTCCACGTCATATCTCTTGGAGTCGGCGATGCGGGACACCGCGAGCCCGTTCGAGTTCGACGGGCCAATTCCTCTTGACCGCATGATCGACAGGCGGCAGGAGACCGACATGATCAAGACGTGGACCCGTGAGGGGCGGCTGGTGGCGCTGGTGGCGCCACGGCGCTACGGCAAGACGAGCCTGATCCGCAAGATTGCAGCCGATGGCAAGCAGGATGGGTTGGTGGTGGTTACCGCTGACCTGTTCGAGGTCGCCAGCCTGTCCGATCTGGTGCTTCGCCTGGAGCGAGCGTGGACGCAGCACACACCCGACGCCCTGCGCGCGGCAGCCAGCAAGATCCTTGCCACCGCGCGGACCGGCGTATCGATCACCGGCGCGGGATTCGCGGTGGCCCTGGCCGACAGGCCCACCGCCGACCCGGTGCCCGCGCTGCATACCCTGCTGGAGCTGCCCGCTCAGCTGGCCCAGCGCGAGGGGGGACGGATTTTGATCGTGCTGGACGAATTCAAGTCCGTCGCTGGTGTGGCAGGGGCCGAGGAGCTGATCTGTCAGCACGTGTGGCGTCACCGGGATGCCGTCTCCTATCTGTTCTCCGGGGGCATGCCAAACATGCTGTCCTCGATGTCCCACGACGGGGAACCAATCTCCGGCAGGCGCGTAGAAACTCTGCGTCTGGATCGGCTGCCGACCGCAGAACTTCATGAGGTGATCAAGGAGCGGTTCGCCACACAAGGCCGTGACGTGACCAGCGTGCTGGACAGGCTGGTGACTATGGGCGAGGGACATCCACAGCGGACCATGCTGCTGGCTCACCTGCTCTGGCTGGAGGTCCGCACTGGGGCACGGGCCACCAGCGATCACCTTGAGGCGGCGGCCACAGCGGCGCTGCGACAGATCGATCCCGAGGCCCGGGCCACGATGAGCGGGCTCACCGTGGGGCAGCGCAAGGTGCTGCGGGCTGTGGCTGAGTACGGCACGCCCATGGCCGCGCGAGCCCTGCGGACGTTGGGCCTTCCCAAGACCACGGCACAGAAAGCGACGCCGCACCTGGTCGCTGCGGGGCTCATCGAAGACACAGACCAGGGATGGCGAGTGATTGACCCGCTGTTGGCGCGCTGGATTCGGACAAACTACGGGACGCGCGCATGAGTATGGAGCCGGAGTACGAGATGGGGTTCGAACGCGGGCAGAGGGTGAGGGTTCGTGCCGCTGGAGTACCTGAGTTCGCCACCATCCGGTTCGCTATCCCGGGCGACGAAGCCGGTTCGTGGGACCTCATTCTTGCCGATGACCAGGGCCGTCGGCACGAGGTGAACCTGGCAGTCGGAGACACCCAGACCGTGCGCCCCCTGGTCAGCGATGGACGAGCCGACTCAGCCCGGGTGCTGGCGGCGATGTGGACGCAGTGGATGCATGCGGCAGCCACCAACGCGGAGTCCAGTGCCATGGCGGCCACACCGCTGAAGCCGTACGCGCACCAGACCACGGCCGTCTACGGCGCGATGCTGCCGCAGCCGCTGCTGCGGTTCCTGCTCGCCGACGAGCCCGGCACCGGAAAGACGATCATGGCCGGCCTCTACCTCCGGGAGATGCAGCGGCTGGGCCTGGTCAAGCGCGCCATCATCGTGTGCCCGGCGAACCTGGCCTCGAAGTGGGTGGACGACTTCGAGCGGCTGCTCGGGGGCGGGCTGCGGCAGCTCACCTCGGCCACGGTGCGTGAGAACGCGCTGAACTCCAACGACCTATGGGTGGTCTCGCTGGAGCTGGCGGCGGTCAACCCCGCCGTGCAGGAGGCCATTCGGCCGGACAAGGCTGGCTGGGACCTCGTAATCTTCGACGAGGCGCACCGGTTGACCCCGACCGCGGCAGGGTTCCACCAGGTTGGCCGCCTGCTGGCGAAGAACACTCCCCGGGCGTTGCTGATGACCGCGACCCCGCACCGGGGCAAGGAGTGGCTGTTCCGGCATCTGTTGCACCTGGTCGACCCGGCGATCTACCCGGATCCGGGTAGCGACCCCAATATCGAGCTCAACACGCTGCGGCCGGGCCCGATCCACTTCCTTCGAAGGATGAAGGAAGACCTGGTCGACTACGACGGCAAAACACGCCTCTTCAAAGGCCGTTCCGCCCATAACCACAGTGTTCCGCTGTCGCAGACCGAGTACGGCTACTACCAAGCCGCGTTGGACATGGTCGATCGGTTCTTCCCCTCGACAGCCCAGCCGCTTGCCCGCATGGTGTACGGCAAGCGGACCGCTTCCAGCCTGTACGCACTCGCCGAGACTCTGCGCCGACGCTACGACCACATGGGCGCGATGAGCGAGGCAGAGGCCGCCCTCATCGCCGACAGCGAGGACCAAGGCGACGAAGCGGAGATCGACGAGGCGAAGGTCATCCACACCGGCTCGACCTCCAGCAGGGCTGAACGGACGTCGATCAAGAGCCTCGTGGACCAGATCAACGCCACGATCGGAGACCCCGTCTGGAAGCCGTCAAAGTGGAAACGGCTCACCGACGACTGCCTGGCCAAGCACGGCATCCTTCCCGGGAACGGCGAGCAGGCCGTGGTGTTCACCGAGTACGCGGACTCGGCCCAGTGGATTGCCGAGCGGCTCGAAGGCGAGGGATTCACCGCCAAGCTCTACTCCGGACGACAGAGCAAGGCAGAGCGCGACGACGTACGCCGGGCCTTCATGCGTGGCGAGTTCCAGGTCATCGTCACCACCGACGCCGGCAATGAGGGCATCGACCTGCAAGCCGCGCACGTGTTGGTCAACTACGACATCCCGTGGTCCTTGGTCCGCCTCGAACAACGGATGGGACGCATCCACCGCATCGGCCAGCTGCGTGACGTCCACCTGTACAACCTGGTCGCCACCGACACTCGTGAGGGCGAGACCCTGCTCAGGCTGCTGGACAACTTCGTCACCGCGGCGAACGAGATGCACGGTCAGATGTTCGACAGCCTGTCGGCGGTGGCCGAGATCACAGGCGTCGACTACGACAAGTGGCTGTCCGCCCTCTACGGCAACGACGAGATCAAGAAGCAGCAGGCGATCGACGCCGCCCGGGCCATCCAGGCCCAGGAACTCACTCGGGCAGCCCGGCAGGTGCGGGACAACGAACGGCGTCTGGCCAGCCAGGTGGACGCGGTGGCCGCGCTGACGCTGCTACAGCGTGATCTGTTCGCGCGAATCAACCCGGCGATCGTCGAGGCCTATCTCGACCGGCTTGCGGCTGCCAACGTGCTGCAGTCGTCACCGACCGCCGCCGGAGCCGGATTCCGGCGGCTTTCCCTCCGAGGCGGAGCCACGTTCCCGGCCACACTCGGCAGCGGCAGCGAAGTCCACATCGCCACCAGCGGGGACGCGGTGCGGGAGGCCGCGGAGAGCATCGACGTCGGCGACACCATCACGCTCGGGCCCGGGGAGCCGGGGTTCACCGATCTGATCGGCATGGTCGAGCACGCCTTGGCCGAGGACCTGCACCAGTCAGGTGCCGCCGCCGACCCCACCAGCCTCACCCCGTACGACCTTTACGCATACACGGCGACCATGACCGAGAGCGACGGGAAGCGTGCCAGCATCTGGGCAAGTCTGATCAAAGTCGACGACAGCGGCAACGCCCGCCCGGTGCGGTGGGAGGCTCTGGCCAACCTCGTGCCCACCGATCAGCACGGCACCGCGCCCCATCCCGCACGCGAAGGACGGGCCTTTGCAGCGGCCGGCGAGGTGGCTGCCGTGACAGTCGAGGAACACCGGAGGGTACGTTCCGACTGGTTCGCCCAAGCGCGCCGGGACTTGACTAACCTGCCGCTGAGTCTTACGGAAGGCATCGACGACCGAGCCGCCAGGGTCGAACTGCGACGTCGGCTTCAAGCTCAGACCGCTCAACGGCTCGACGAACTCGAACGACTCGCTGACGTACAGCTGACCGCCCCGAAGCTGATCGGCCGGATCCGCGTCCTGGCCGCGGCCGACGTCACAGTCCAGGCTGAGATCGATGCCGAGTTGGTCTCCATGCGGCACGTCCAGCAGCTCCTCCAGGACGACGGATGGGTTGTGGAGGACGTGCACACCGAGGGCCGGGGCTACGACCTCGAGGCCCGTCGCAACAGCCAGGTCCGGCACGTCGAGGTCAAGGGTGTGCTGGGCAGCGCGGCCAGCGACGGTATCCGGATGACCGGCAACGAGGTCCTGATCGCCACCCAGCACCGCAAGGAGTACTGGCTCTACGTCGTCGACCAGTGCGCCGACGGCCGAGGACGCTTCTTCGGGGCCTATGAGGACCCGGCCACACTCTTCGCCAACGACATGACTGGGAGCGCGGTCTTCCGCGTTCCCGGCAGCAGCCTCAAGAACGCACCGGGGAGCAACACATGACCAGGATGATCGAACGATGGTTTCCCAGTGCTGAGGTGTCGGCCAACAGCGACAAGGGCTGGGGATCGGGGAACAGTGAGATCTCCCTGTTCATGTGGTTCGCCAAGCGACCCACTGCCCAGGCAAAAGCCGCCACGATCTGCTCGCTCCTGCCCTGGCCCGACGACGCCGAGGAACAGACGCGGCTGCAGAACCTGGTCCGTGACGCTATGACGGGACGCTACGCATCGTGGAGCGACCTGCAGGCCGAGATCGCCAAAGCGAACCCCGAGGGAGCGGCCACCCTCGACCCGTTCTCAGGACGCGGCATGATCCCGCTGGAGTCGGCGCGCTTGGGCGTCCAGGCGTCCGCCGTTGACTACAGCCCGGTTGCAGTGCTGGCGAGCCACCTGCTCACCTCGGCCCCGTTCGAGGACTGGAGCGAGGAACCCGAGCTTCCGTTCGGGGAGATCGGCCACCTGCTGACCTCCCGTACGGACCGGCTTCTCGGTGACCTTGAGAGCCTGTTCACGGAGATCCGGAGCCGACATGCGGCCGCGATGCGGGACGTTTACCCGCGGCACAACGGCGCACAGCCGTGGGGGTATCTGTGGGCGGCCGAGATCCCCTGCCAGGAGTGTGACCATCAGTTCCCACTCATCGGTTCCTACGAGCTGATGCCCGCTCGGGGGAGCCGGGAGCCCGTATCGTTCTACATCGACGCGGATCGGGCCTCTGGTACCTGGGAGGCGGTCGTCACGCCCGGGAAACCCACCCGGTCGCCCACGCTGACTAACGCCGTGGCGAACGGCAAGAAGGTGCCGGGCAAGAGCGCAATCTGCGTGTTCTGCAGCCACGTCCACCCGCTGGCCGTGCACCGACGGCTGCTGCAGGAGAGGCAAAGCCAGGACGTCCTGGTCCTGGCCGCGGACATCGACCCCAAGAGCCAGAAGACCTTCCGCCAGCCCACGTCTCAGGAGAGGGAGGCAGTCGAAGCCGCCAGCCGGGCGCTGGCCGCCGAGCCGGCCTTCAGCCCCTTCCTCCCGGCCGTCCCGGACGAGGGCATCGCCCCGGGGAACAACAACATCATCGGCCCGAGCATCTACGGTGCGAAGACCTACGGCGACTTCATGGTCGACCGTCAGACCCTCTCGTACGTGCGCCTGGCACGCATCATCAACGAACTCGGGGACGAGCTCACCGCAGCCGGACTGTCACGGGACTACGTCCGCGCCCTGACCGGGTACGCGACTGCGGTCGTGGTGAAGAAGCTGCGACGTTCCACCCGCGGCGCTCGGTTCCAGAGCAAGGGCGGCGCGCAGGTCGGGGATCTGTTCGTCAACGAAGGGTCCATCACCTTCTCCCACGACTTCTTCGAGGCCGGCATCGGCGACGGCCCCGGAACGTGGAGCTCGATCTCGGACAACGTGTTGGCCGCCTGCCGCAACCTGTTCTCCGACCTTCGCGGCGCACCTGCCTCCGTCCAGCGGGGAACCGCCACCGCGCTGCCCTACCCGCCCAAAACTTTCACCGCGGTCGTCACGGACCCGCCGTACGACCAGATGATCGCCTACGCGGACGCCTCCGACCTCTTCTACACCTGGGCCAAGCGGTGCCTGCACAACACCTGGCCGGAGCTCGCAGTCACGGCCGACCCGCACGGCTGCCAGGACAAGAGCCAGGAGATCATCGTCAAACGGGCGCGCGGCGAAGCCCCGGACGAGCACCGAACCCGCGCGCACTACGACACCCTCATCGCCGAAGCCTTCGCCCAAATGCGGCAGGTCGTTCGTGACGACGGCGTCGTCACGATCGTCTTCGGCCACGGCGAACCGGAGGTCTGGCAGCGGCTGCTGCACTCGATCGAACACGCCGGGCTCGTCATGACCGGCTCGTGGCCGGCCAACACCGAGTCCGGCGGGCAGCAAGGCAAGGCCAACATCGAAACGACACTGACCATGGCCTGCCGACCCGCCCCGGCCGGCCGCCCGGCAGGCCGCAAAGGCGCTGTCGAGGCCGAAATCAAGGCGGAGATCAAGCAGCGTTACCCCGACTGGGAGCGGTGGGGCCTAGCCCCCGCGGACATGCTGATGGCCGCGGCCGGGCCTGCCATGGAAGTCGTGGGCCGCTATAGCGAGGTCCTCGACGCCAAGGGCGAGACCGTCGACATCTACACATTCCTGCCGCTGGCCCGCACCGCGGTCCAAGAGGCCATGGCGGTCGAGGTCAACCACCAGCCACTGGCCGCCTTCGACGCCCGCACCCGGTTCGCTCTGTGGTGGATCCGGCTCTACGGCCGACAGGCCCAGGCGAAGTCCGAGCTGCGATGGCAGGCTCTCGCCTCCTCACTCGACCTGGCCTCGGTCCGCGACCTGGTCGGCGATGCCGACAAGGGCGTCCGCTTCATCACGTCAAGTGAGCACACCGGCAAGGTCGACGGGGACTCCGCCTCCATCGACATCGCCCTGGCGCTCGCCGCCGCGTCGGACGAAGGTCTACAGGCCATGGGTCAGGTGCTGGCGGCCTCGGAACGAGGCGTCGACGACACCTACCTCTGGTCGACAATCCAATTCCTCGCAGACCGGCTTCCCGGCAACGACCCGGACTCCATCGCGTTCACCCGCGTCCTGCGCACCCGGCCCGGCATCGGCAACGCTGCCGAAGCAGTCACGGACAGCAACCGCGAGAACGCCCGCCGACAGCAGAACCACGACGCCCAGCTGAAGCTGATCTGATGACAAGCACCCGACGAGCATCCAGGCCCAGGAGACCAGTAGTGACGACGAGCGTGACACCGTGGTGGAAGGCGCTGAAGATCCGCCAGGAGATCTTGAACGCCTCCGGCGAGATCGACGACATGCAAATGTCACTGTTCCGGGCCGTGCACGGCAGGGGCACGGACCGGCCGCCGTACGCCGATGCCGGCTACTACGGTGACATCACCCACCCCGCCGAGCGGCTGATCGACCTCCTCACCGAGATCGCGGTCCGGGTCGGGGGCGGTGACGACTACCTCAAGGCCAGGGCCGTCACCCGCCTTGACCAGGGCATGGGTGGCGGCAAGTCGCACGCGTGCATCGGCGCCTTCCACCTGGCCGCCCATCCCGAGGCCCTGCTGGCCACTGAGCTCGGCGAGAAGGTCGCCGAGCGGGCGAAGGCCAAGATGGGACGGCAGCTCGCCCATGACCTCGGGCGGCCTCACGTGCTTGTCTTGCCGTGCGACAACATGACCGCTGGCGCCGGGGTGCAGGAGCTCGACGGCCCGGCGGTCAGCCTCTACGAGCGCTTCCTGTGGCGGCTGTTCTCCGAGGACTACACCCTCTACCAACGTTACCGACCGTTCTGGAGCGACAAGCACAAGATTGCCGAGGCCATCCGGGCGGTGAACCGGCCCGTGCTGATCATCGTCGATGAGGTCCTCGACTACATCGGCAACGGGCTCGATGGCGCGAACAAGCCGGATCTCGCAGCTCAGGACATGGCCTTCTTGCGTGCTCTTCTCGACACGGTCAACGACGTACCCCACGTGGCCATGTTGATGGTGATGATCGCGTCAGACGTCGACAAGACCGCACTGTCAGCGGCGGCCAAGGAACGACGCGACGACCTGAACACCCTGCTCGAACGAAACGGGAAACCGGACACAGTCACCGAGGCAGGTGACTTCGCCGACATCCTGCGACGGCGACTCTTCGATACTGAGCCCGCCACCGAGGTCCTTTCCGCAACGGCCGCACTCTACGAGCCCGTGCTCAACGACAAGGGCTGGACCAAGCACGTCTGGGAGCAAATGGGCGCTGACTGGCGGCGTGACTGGCCTGCTGAGGTCGCAGCCTGCTATCCCTTCCACCCCATGCTGATGAGCGTGGCGAGGGAGGAATGGAGCAGGGTCACCGGATTCCAGCGCGTCCGATCGACGATTAAGATCTTCGCCGCCACGGTCTACGCCCTGCAGCAGCGGGGCAAAGCGGGAGGCTGGGTGCCGGCGCTCATCGGGCCGGGCGATGTCCCACTCTCAGAGGGGCCTGTCCGAGAAGCCCTCCTCGGCAGTGGTCTGGTCGAGGACGAACGCACGACCGCGAACTACCGGAGCCTGGCTGAGATCGAGATTATCAACCACGACGGCTCCTCAGGAACTGCGTGCCGACAGGACCTTGAGCGACCCAAGACCCCGTGGCACGAGGCCAACCCGCGCGCGGCCGAACGCGCGGCCACCTTCATCTTCCTAGCAAGCATTGTCGGCACCCTGCGCCCGGGACGCGGACGTGGTGCCAGCGCACCGGAGGTCAAGGCAGCCACCAGCGTCCCGGACACCAGCTACACGATCACCGACGCCGACAGTGTCGTCGACGAACTGGTCAACCCGGACCGTGGCATAAGTGCCCTCGACATCGTCCGCGGCCAGGGCAACAACAAGCCGGCCCGCTACTTCCTATCCACACGGCTCACTCACCGGATGCTGGTCAACAACATCCGGCGCACCATCACAGAATCCGAGCGGGACCAGGTCATCGCCGAGTTCGCCCAAAAACTGGCCAACAGCGGTCCATTCCGCGAGCTGAAATTCGTCCCCGCCGACCCCCAGCGCACCGCGACCGAAGTCATGGTCACCAGCGGCCTTGACACCGCGTACACGGCCCGGCTCATCGTGCTCGACCCCGCGCAGTTCAGCCTGCGTAACGGCATGGAAAAGCCCACCCTCGAAGCGTTGAACGTCGCGATGGGACTCGGACAGGGCGCCCAGCAGCTCCCCGTGCAGTGGGCCAGCAGCGCTGTCTATGCCGTAGTGAACACCCAGCGCCGCAGCCTGGTACGTGGCCTGGCCATCGAGTACGTAGCGAGACAAAGGGCCCTGGCCGCCCCTGAGGTGCAGAACGACAGCGAGCTCAAGTCGACCGGCACCAAGGAACTCGCCGCCGCGAAGGAGCAACTGGAAAAGGCCCTCAAGAGGGCCTACCAACACGTCGTCTTCCTGGCGCAGCCCGACCCGGACGGAGAGCGGTACCTCGACGAGGTCACCCACGACGACGACAACTTCACCGCGCTGAACGGCACCGCCGTCTGGAAGGCGCTGGCCGCTCGGGACAAGGTCTTCGACGTAGGGGAATTCACCCCCAGAGCCCTGCAGCACAATCTCCGCGAGCAGGACTACGGAAAGACCCTCTCCGACATTCGGGCCGCGTTCTACAGCGCCCCGCGGTTGCCCCTGCTCTACGGCGGCGATCGCGATCTCCAGCAAGCGATTTACGACGCCGTGAACGAAGGCCTGGTAAGCATCGTCGACGGCGCGGGCACGGAAGTCGCTGTCACCGCGCCCGGACAGGTCAACCTCGCAAGCACCAGCCTGCGGTTGGCGAAACCGCTACCCCAGGTGTGCCTGACATGCGGAGAGCAGGCCCATGAGGGCCAATGCACGGCAGGCAGCGAAACCTCACCCCCCAGTAACTCCCCACAAGACGGGACACCCAGCTCCGGCCCGTCGAACGGGTCAAAAGATCAGGAAGCTGGCGCCGGCCGTCCACACGGCGGCGCGACACCACCTGTTAAGGACCAGAAGGTGGCTTTTTCGTTCACCAGTAACCTGCTGGCCAGCAGCGAGGGCGCCGACGGGTTCGCCGCACTGTTCCGGGCGTTCTACATGGCCTTGGACGAGAGGCAAATCAGCTATCTGCAGGGCACGATCCAGATTGTGTTGCAGGCGGAGGCGGCCGAGCAGATCCAGCAGCGTCTCAACGACCTTGGGATCACAGCGACGTTCAAGGAAATCTAGGCGCCGGGTCTGGGACAGCATCCACCATTTGAGTGGCGGACGGGCTGACGGGTAGCACGGCTTCCGGTCCCAACCCCCGCGCCGCTACACGACGGATCATGCCGACCAATCACGGCCGGCCGTAGCGAATGGGCGAACAGGTGGAGAGTCCGCATCGGTAACCGGTGCGGACTCTCCTACGCCGCCGGGTCGGAAGTAGACAACGCCACCAGTCGTGCCCCGGACGAGAGCCTGACCATCAGCTGCATCGGGCGTCTACCCCTCGTGCAGGCAGCCGCCAATGCGTGATCTACGTCACTGGCTGCGGAATGCCGCAGTGTCTCATCAAGGCCGTACACCCATCGGCGCTGGCCGCCCAACGTTCGGGTGCGGCCTTCGTAGGGCCGGATGTCTTGTGTCTCATGAGACATGCGAAATATGGAGAACAGAACCACGCGGATCACGTGGACGGACTCGCGGGGGTGCTGCGCGGCCGCCAGGTCGGCGCGATCGAGACCACGACGCTGGACGAACCGTCGGAGCAGGCGGCCTTCGTCCGCAGACAGGCGGCGGCCGCGCGGATCCCGGTGGTCCGCGCGGCGGCGGGGGAGCGGCGCAGGCTGGGCGGTCTGGAGTGGCAGCTGCTCTGGCCACCCGCGACGCCGGGAGCCCTGCCGGACAACGGCCCGAACGACGCCAGCGTCGTCCTGCTCGTCCGTACGGCGGGGCTGACATTCCTCCTGCTCGGCGATCTGGAGCCGCCGGCCCAGCGGCAGTTGCTGGCGACCGTGCCCGAACTGCCCCGGGTGGATGTTCTGAAGGTCGCGCACCATGGTTCGGCCTACCAGGACCCGGCCCTCCTCTCCCGGCTCAGACCGCGCCTGGCACTCATCTCGTGCGGCGCGGACAACCCCTACGGCCACCCGGCCCCGCGCACTCTCTCGGCGCTGCGCGCCCAGGGCGCGCGGGTGCTGCGCACGGACACCGACGGGACGATCGCCGTGACGGGGGACCGTGCGGACGCTCTCCGGGCCACGCTGGTGGGGAGGGCTATGTAAAGACTTCGTTGTAAAGACTTCTTTCTAAAGCTATCTTTACATCATGACCGAGAGGCAGATACAGCTCACCGACCCGCGCGCTCTGCGGGCCTACGCCCACCCGACGCGGATGAGGCTCACCGGCCTGCTCCGCAGGGAAGGCCCGTTCACCGCGACGAGGGCCGCCGAGCTGACGGGGGAGTCCGTCGCCAGCTGTTCCTACCATCTGCGGGTGCTGGCCAAGTTCGGGCTGGTCGAGGAGGCGGAGGGCGGTCACGGCCGGCAGAAGCCGTGGCGGGCCACGGCGCGCTTCACGGAGTGGCCCGGCTACTCGGACGACCCGGCGGTGGCGGAGGCGGCGGACGCGCTCACCGTCGCCGTCGCCGAGAACTACTTCCAGAAGATGACCAGGGCGCTGCGGACCCGCGGGGAACTGTCGCGTGCCTGGCAGGAGGCGGAGCAGTTCGGCGACACCTCGCTGTACCTGACGCCCGAGGAGCTGACCCGGCTGGGCGCGAAGGTGGACGAGCTGCTGGAGACGTTCGCGGACCGCGACACGGATCCCGCGCTCCGTCCCGAGGGCGCGCAGCGCGTCGCCTTTCTGCGGATCGCCGTTCTGGACCGGGCGCCCGCCGCCCCCGCCGAGAGCCCCACCCCGGAGAACACCCAGGAAGCCGCCGAGGAGTAGTCATGAACGTCGCCGAGCGCGTGCCGGCTCTGTTGCGCGAACGCCCGTTCCGCCGGTACTGGACCGGCCAGACCGTCTCGCTCTTCGGCGACCAGGTGTCGTTCCTCGCGATACCGCTCGCGGCCGTCCTCGTGCTGCACGCGGACGCGGCGCAGATGGGCTGGCTCTCGGCGGCGGGCCTGCTGCCGGCGTTGCTCTTCTCGCTGCCCGCGGGTGCGTGGTCCGACCGGCGGGGCGACCGGCGGCGCATCATGATCGCGGCCGACCTGGCCCGCGCCGCGTTGATGTTCTCGCTGCCCGCCGCCTACGCCCTGGACGCGCTGACCCTCACCCACCTCTACGCGGTCGCCTTCGCCGTGGGCGCCTGCGGCGTCGCCTTCGACGTCTGCAACGCCACGCTCTTCGTCTCCCTCGTGCGGCCCGGCCAGTACGTGGACGGCAACGCCCTCGTCAACGGGAGCCGGGCCTTCTCCTTCGTGGCCGGACCGAGCGTGGGAGGTCTGCTGGTGCAGATACTCGCCGCGCCGCTCACGCTTCTCCTCGACGCCGTCTCGTATCTCGTCTCCGCCGGCTACCTGGCGCGCATCTCCCCGGTGGAACCACCCGCAGCCGAGGTGGAGAAGGGGCAGTTCACCGCCGGGCTGCGGTTCGTCGCGCGCTCGCGCGTCCTGCGCCCGCTGCTGGCCGCCGCCGCGACCGTGAACTTCTTCAACTTCGTCTTCCACACCATCGTCGTGCTCTACGCGGTCGGAGAACTCGGCCTGAACGCGGGCGTGCTGGGGCTGGTGATCGGTGCCGGCGCGGTCGGCGGACTCATCGGTGCGGCGCTCAGCGGCCGGATCGTACGGCGGATCGGGATCGGCCCCGCGGTCGTCCTCGGTTTCGCGGTCTTCCCCACCCCGCTGATCCTGGTGCCGCTGGCCGGCGGACCCACCCCGCTGATCCTCGCCCTGCTCTTCCTCGCCGAGTTCCTCTCCGGATTCGGGGTGATGGTGCTGGACATAGCCAGCGGCTCGCTGCAGAGCGCCGTCGTCCCCGACCGTGTGCGGGCCCGGGTGGCCGGGGCCTTCCGCATGCTCAACCACGGCATCCGCCCGCTCGGCGCCCTCGCGGGCGGCGTGCTCGGCACGACCCTCGGGCTGCGGCCCACGCTGTGGATCGCCACCGCCGGCGGGATGCTGTGCGTCCTGTGGCTGCTGCCCTCGCCGGTGCCCCGGATACGCGAACTCCCGGACCAGGAGGAGATCCCGGCCCGGGAGGCCACAGTGTGGGAGCCGGCGTGACCCGGCGCGGTCAGACGGCTGTGCGCGTCACCGGTTCGTCGTCCAGGCCGAGCTGCTCCTCCGGCACCGTGATCACCCAGCGGGTGTCCTGCCGGGGCCGCAGGTAGAGGAGCCAGTACAGGCAGGCGACGGCCACGATGCCGCCGGTGATCGCGAGGTCCTTGATCTCCTGCACGTACAGGACGTAGGCCATCACCAGGACCAGTACCGCCGGGATCACCGGCCACAGCGGCATCCGCCACGCGGGCCGCGACTTGTGGCTGCCGCGCCGGGAGGCGAGGGCGCCGATCGCGACCAGCAGGTACATGCCGGCCACCGCGACCCCGGTGACGTTGGTGAGGGTGTCCAGCGGCGCGAAGCAGAGCGCCGCGCCCGGCACGCCGACCGCGAGGGTGGCGACCCACGGGGAGCCGAACCGGCCGCTCAGGGTGGAGAACGCCTTGTTGACCGGTCGCGGCCAGGCGCGGTCGCGGGCCGAGGCGTAGAGCACCCGGGAGTTCTGGATGACCATGACGATGCCCGCGTTGATGATCGCCAGCGCGATACACAGGCTGACGAACGTCCCTACCGCGGAGTTGCTCCAGGCCTTCACCATCGCCGAGAGGTTGCCCTCGGTCAGGGTCTGCATGTCGGGCGCGCCCAGCGTGATCGCGATGGTGGGGACGATGACGACCACGGCGCCGATGCCCAGCGTCCACAGCACCGTCCGCGAGACGTTCCGGCGCGGGTTCTCCATCTCCTCGGACAGGTACACCGCCGTGCTGAAGCCCTGCAGCACGAAGAGCGCGACCGCCAGCCCCGCGATGATCGCGCCGCCGTGCAGAGCCGCGGTGACCGGGCTGCCCGGGGCGCCGCCGGTCGCCTCGACGACCGGGTGGATCAGCGTGGACGCCGGGCGGGAGGAGTGCGAGAAGCCGAGCACGGCGACCACGCCGGCCGCGATGACCTCCAGGACCAGGAAGACGCCGGTGATCCACGCGTTCGCCCGCAGGTCGAGCAGGCCCATGACGGTGGCGAGCAGCATGACGCCCGCGCCCGCCAGCTGGCCGTCGATGTGCATGATCGGTTCGAGGTACTCGCCGGTTGCCGAGCGCGATGATCGGCGGCACGATCATCACCACGATCAGCGACAGGATGAAGACGATCCAGCCCGCCAGCCGTCCGATCAGCGTCCCGACCATGGCGTACTCGCCACCCGCGCTCGGGATGAGGGTTCCCAGCTCGGAGTAGCAGAAAGCCACCGCGACGCACAGGACGGCCGCGATCACGATCGTCAGCGCCGTCCCGGTGCCCAGGTCCCCGAAGAGGCCCGGCACGATGACGAAGAGCGACGAGGCGGGCGTCAGGCAGGAGAGCGTCAGCAGCGTGCCGCCGACCACGCCGATGGACCGGGTGAGGGCCTTCGGCGGGGTGACGGGCGGCGCGATGGGGGAGTGCGGAGGACGCAGCGTGTCAGTCATGCGGGGTCCGATCGGATGGTGCTGAGGGGGCTTACCGCCTCCGGTCCAGGACAAATCGAAGCGGAACGGCCGCTTCATCCCCGGCATCAAACCCCGCGCGCCAAGAACGCGTCAAGGGATTCAGAACAACGAAATCCGTCGTCTATATCGTCGTTCCATGGTGTATGCGAAGCAGTGAATCACCTGATCTATCGACCTCGACAGATTCTGGTGGGAGCGGCCACGGCCCGTCGCGCGTCAGAACCCCGTCGCCCAACTCGGCCACGGCGCCCCGTGCCTGGGGCGCGGGCGGCTGGATCCAACGGCGCGACTACGTGCGGGGCTGTTCGCGCCAGCCGTCGAATTCCTCCGCCAGGGCGTGCAGGGCGGCGCCTTCGAGCCGACCCTCCTCGTCCTCCACCACGACCAGCCACTGGGCGTCCTCGGCGTCGTCCTCGCCCGCCAGGGCATCGCGGACGAGCTGCGGTTCGAAGGGGAGGCCGAAACGCTCCACGGCCGCTTCGGCGGCCTCCTCCGCGGCATCGCGGTCCGGCAGCACCAGGACATGTCGTACGTCGCTCACCGGACCATTCTCCGCCATGGCCGGCACTGTCGGTGCCCCGTGGGATGCTGGTCCGCGATGGCCAGGAAGAGTTCCCCAGACGATCTGCTCGCTCCGCTCACGCTCGCCGTGGGCCAAGAGGACCTGCTGCTCGACCGCGCCGTGCGCGAGGTGATCGTGGCGGCGCGCGCCGCCGACGCCGACACCGACGTGCGCGACCTCGCGCCCGGGACGCTGCAGCCCGGCACCCTCGCCGAGCTGACCAGCCCCTCGCTCTTCGCCGAGCGCAAAGTCGTCATCGTGCGTGAGGCCCAGGACCTCGGCGCGGACACGATCAAGGATGTCAAGGCGTACCTGGACGCGCCGGCCGAGGAGATCACCCTCGTGCTGCTGCACGCCGGCGCCGCCAAGGGCAAAGCCCTGCTGGACGCGGCCCGCAAGGCGGGGGCCCGCGAGGTCGCCTGCCCCAAGATGACCAAGCCGGCCGACCGGCTGGCGTTCGTGCGGGGCGAATTCCGCACCCTGGGCCGCTCCGCGACCCCTGAGGCCACCCAGACGCTGGTCGACGCCATCGGCAGCGACCTGCGCGAGCTGGCCAGCGCCGCCGCCCAGCTCGTCGCCGACGTCGAGGGCACCATCGACGAGGCCGTCGTCGCCCGCTACTACACCGGCCGCGCCGAGGCCACCGGCTTCGAGGTCGCCGACTTCGCCGTCACCGGCCGGACCGCGGAGGCGCTGGAGCGGCTGCGCTGGGCCCTCTCGGTGGGCCAGCCGCTGCCCGGCATCACCTTCGCCCTCGCCTCGGGCGTGCGCGCCATCGGCAAGCTCGCCTCCGCCCCCCGCGGCGCCAACCCCGGCCAGCTCGCCCGCGACCTGGGCATGCCCCCGTGGAAGATCGACCGGGTGCGCCAGCAGATGCGCGGCTGGACCGGGGACGGGGTCTCCGCCGCGCTGCGCGCCGTCGCCGAGGCGGACGCCGCGGTCAAGGGCGGCAGCGCGGACCCGGCGTACGCGCTGGAGAAGGCCGTCGTGGCCGTGGCCCGAGCCGCCCGCGCCCGCTCATAGCGTCGCGGACGGCCCACCGGACCCCTGCGGACGCCCTCAGTTCTTCAGCTTGGCCAGCGTCGCCGTCGTGGAGCTCTTCACCCACCCGGTGACCTCGCTCACCGACGGCGGGCTCTTGTCCTTGTCGAGCGAGGACAGGTACATGCTCCAGGCCATCTGATATGTCATCCAGCCGTCCCGCACGGCCAGCGTCACCGAGCGCGATCCGGATGAGCCGCTGATGGTGTCCTCGGTGATCAGATACGCCTCGTCACCGAAACCGGTGATCTTCTCGGCCTTGTAGTCGCCCTTGCGCTGCGTGTAGCTCTCCCACCGCGCCACGAACTCGGCCGACGGGTCGGTCTTCTTGTGCAGCTGCACGGTGGTGGACAGGTACGCGTCCGCGTACGTCGACCCCGTCGCCTTCAGGTCCATGTCGCAGTACATGTCGTCCAGCGCGTCGTGCTTGAGCGTGTACGTCGTCGGGGAGCTGTCGCTCTCCGGGTACTTGCCCTTGAAGGCCGAGACCTCGGCGGCCGTGCAGACGTCGGACTGGACCTTGTACCCCTTGAGGTCGGCGGTCGCGCCGCTGTCGTCCTTGCCGCCGAGCAGGAGCAGCCCGCCGCCCCAGAGCGCGGACGCGACCACCGCGCCGACGGCCGCCCACAGCACGGCCTTCCCGGCGCCCGAACCACCGCCGGGCGGCGGCGGGGGCATCTGCGGTATCTGCGGCGGCATCTGCGGTCCGTAGTAGGACCCCGGCTGACCCGGCTGTTGCGGTACCTGCTGCGGCACCGGTTGCGCGTAGGGGTTCTGCTGGGCCGGGACGGGCGGCCCGAAGCCCGGCGAGGGCTGCGCGGCGGACTGCGGACCCGGGTACGGATAGGCGCTCGGCTGATCAGGCGGCGTCGACATGCCGTGAAATATATGGCAACGCCGAAGGCCCCGCTGCCGTCCCGTGAGGATGGCTGCGGGGCCTTCGGATGGAGCTGTGCGCCGCACCCGCGTGGCGAACGACCGAGCGCGGCGGCGATGTCTTTCGGTTGCCGGACCGGGCGGTAGAGGGGCCGCTGGTTCCGTTTCCGGCGAAGTGGGGCCCAGGGGCCCCGGTCAAACGGTCAGGCCTTGATCGAGGCGACCTTGTGAGCCAGCGCGGACTTCTTGTTCGCGGCCTGGTTCTTGTGGATGACGCCCTTGCTGACGGCCTTGTCAAGCTTCTGCGCGGCCACGCGGTTGGCGGCGGTGGCCTTCTCGACGTCACCGGAAGCCGCGGCCTCGCGGGCCTTGCGGATCGCGGTCTTGAGGGAGGACTTGACCGCCTTGTTGCGCAGGCGCGCCTTCTCGTTGGTCTTGTTCCGCTTGATCTGGGACTTGATGTTCGCCACGAAAGAGCCTTCTCAGGTTCGGGTACTTTGCATTAACACTTGACTGAGCGCCTCGGGTCACAGGGCACGAGGCACAGTGCTCCAGGCTACCAGCCGCCCGCATGACCTCCCAAACCGGTCCCAGGCCTCCAGTCATGGGACGATGGGGGTCAACGTATCGATCCGCCTACAGACGTCAGACGTCAAGCGTCGAGAAACAGGACCCTGCGTGCCCGCGACCCCGACCAATGTTCCGCAGCCGAGCCGTACCGACCCGGCGCTGATCCGTAACTTCTGCATCATCGCGCACATCGACCATGGCAAGTCGACGCTCGCCGACCGGATGCTCCAGCTGACCGGCGTGGTCGATCCGCGGCAGATGCGTGCCCAGTATCTCGACCGCATGGACATCGAACGTGAGCGTGGCATCACGATCAAGTCCCAGGCGGTCCGGCTGCCCTGGGCGCCCACCGACGGCGACGCCACGGCCCCGACCCACATCCTGAACATGATCGACACGCCGGGCCACGTGGACTTCACGTACGAGGTCTCGCGCTCGCTCGCCGCCTGTGAGGGCACGGTCCTGCTCGTCGACGCGGCCCAGGGCATCGAGGCGCAGACCCTCGCCAACCTGTACCTGGCGCTGGAGAACGACCTCACGATCATCCCGGTGCTCAACAAGATCGACCTGCCGGCCGCCCAGCCGGAGAAGTTCGCCGAGGAACTGGCGCACATCATCGGCTGCGACCCGGCCGATGTGCTCAAGGTCTCGGCGAAGACCGGCCTCGGCGTGGCCGATCTGCTCAACGAGGTCGTGCAGAAGGTGCCGGCTCCGGTCGGCGCCAACATCGCCGACGCCCCGGCCCGCGCGATGATCTTCGACTCGGTCTACGACTCCTACCGCGGCGTGGTCACGTACGTGCGGGTCGTCGACGGCGAGCTCAAGAAGCGCGAGCGCATCCAGATGATGTCGACCGGCGCGACCCACGAGCTGCTGGAGATCGGCATCTCCGGTCCGGAGATGACGCCCGCCGACGGCCTCGGGGTCGGTGAGGTCGGCTACATCATCACCGGCGTCAAGGACGTCAGGCAGTCCAGGGTCGGTGACACGATCACCTCGCAGTCCAAGGGCGCCACCGTGGCCCTGGGGGGCTACAAGGACCCCAAGCCGATGGTGTTCTCCGGCCTGTACCCGCTGGACGGATCGGACTACCCGGAGCTGCGCGAGGCGCTGGACAAGCTCCAGCTCAACGACGCCGCGCTGGTCTACGAGCCCGAGACGTCGGCCGCGCTGGGCTTCGGCTTCCGTGTCGGCTTCCTCGGCCTGCTGCACCTGGACGTGGTCCGCGAGCGGCTGGAGCGCGAGTTCGGCCTGGAGCTGATCGCCACCGCGCCGAACGTGGTCTACCGCGTGGTGATGGAGGACCGCTCCGAGCACATCGTCACCAACCCGAGCGAGTTCCCCGAGGGCAAGATCACCTCGGTGTACGAGCCGATGGTGAAGTCGACCATCCTCGCGCCCAACGAGTTCGTCGGCGCGATCATGGAGCTCTGCCAGTCCCGCCGCGGCTCGCTGCTCGGTATGGACTACCTCTCGGCGGACCGCGTCGAGCTGCGCTACGACCTGCCGATGGCCGAGATCGTCTTCGACTTCTTCGACAACCTGAAGTCGAAGACGCGCGGCTACGCGTCGCTGGACTACGAGCCCAAGGGTGAGCAGACCGCCGACCTGGTCAAGGTCGACATCCTGCTGCACCACGACAAGGTGGACGCGTTCTCCGCCATCCTGCACAAGGACAAGGCGTACGCGTACGGCGTCCGGATGGTCGACAAGCTGCGCAAGCTCATCCCGCGGCAGAACTTCGAGATCCCGATCCAGGCCGCGGTCGGCAGCCGGGTCATCGCCCGTGAGACGGTGCGCGCGATCCGCAAGGACGTGCTCGCCAAGTGCTACGGCGGCGACATCTCCCGTAAGCGCAAGCTGCTGGAGAAGCAGAAGGAAGGCAAGAAGCGGATGAAGATGGTCGGCAGCGTGGAGGTCCCGCAGGAGGCCTTCATCGCGGTGCTGTCCACGGACTCCGACGGCGGCGGCAGCGAGAGCAAGGGCAAGAAGTAGTTCTTCGCGTCACATTCGGTGCCCAGGGCGCCCCTCCAAAACCGGAGGGGCGCCCTCCGTTTATCCGGGTGTGACCTCCACCTGCGACGGGTCAGAAGGGTGTACCAGGCACCTACTCGATTGGTTACGGTTGCAACGAGCGACCCGAAGCCCCTTACGCGCCGGGCGATGGGCCTCTACTCTGATCGCGACGCAGAGGTTACTGGTGAGTTAACAGAGCAGGCGCGGGCCCGGAGGATGTCGTGACAGAGACACAGACGTTGATCGAGACCCGACCGCCATCCGTGGCGACTCTCTTCCTCGAACGGGTGGAGTCGACCCCCGACGCGGAGGCGTACCGCTACCCCGTGATCGACGCGGCCGGCGGTCAGGACAGCTGGCGCTCGCTGACCTGGGGCCAGGCCTCGGGCCGGGTGTTCGCCATCGCGGCCGGGCTGATGGACCTGGGGGTCCGGCCCGAGGAGCGGGTGGCCATCGCCTCCGCGACCCGGGTCGAGTGGATCCTCGCCGACCTCGGGGTGCTGTGCGCGGGCGCGGCCACCACGACGGTCTACCCCAGCACCAACGCCGACGAGACGGCCTTCATCCTCGCCGACTCCGGCAGCCGCGTGCTGATCGCGGAGGACGCCGTACAGGTCGCCAAGGCCCGTGAGCGGCGGGCGGAGCTCCCCGAGCTGGCCCACGTGATCGTGATCGACGCCACCGGGGTCCAGGACGTCCAGGACGCCGACGGCTCCGGCGGTGACGGCTGGGTGCTCTCGCTCGCCGAGCTGGAACGGCGCGGCGCGGCGTACCTGGAGAAGCACCCCGAGGCGGTCCAGGACGCCGTCGGTGCCATCACCCGCGACCAGCTCGCGACGCTGATCTACACCTCGGGCACCACCGGCCGCCCCAAGGGCGTCCGGCTGCCGCACGACTGCTGGTCCTACATGGCCCGTGCGATCCAGTCGGTCGGCCTGCTCGACGAGGACGACGTCCAGTACCTGTGGCTGCCGCTGGCGCACGTCTTCGGCAAGGTGCTGACCGCCGGCCACATCACCATCGGCCACGTCACCGCGGTAGACGGCCGGGTCGACAAGATCATCACCAACCTCCCGCTGATCCAGCCGACCTACATGGCGGCCGTACCGAGGATCTTCGAGAAGGTCTACAACGGTGTGGCGGCCAAGGCCCGCGCCGGCGGCGGCGCCAAGTACAAGATCTTCAAGTGGGCGTCGGACGTCGCCCGCGAGTACGCCAAGGTCACCCAGAACAACCTGCGCCTCACCGGCAAGGCCACCGCGCCCTTCGGGCTCTCCACGAAGCACGCCGTCGCCGACAAGCTCGTCTACACCAAGATCCGCGAGGCGTTCGGCGGCCGGCTGCGGGCCTGCGTCTCCGGCTCCGCCGCGCTGGCGCCCGAGATCGGTTACTTCTTCTCCGGCGTCGGCATCCACATCCTGGAGGGGTACGGGCTCACCGAGTCCAGCGCCGCCAGCTTCGTCAACCCCGGTGAGTCCTACCGCACCGGCACCGTCGGCAAGCCGCTGCCCGGCCTCGAGGTCCGGATCGCGGAGGAGACGGCGAGATCATGCTGCGCGGCCCCGGCATCATGCAGGGCTACCACGGGCTGCCGGAGAAGACGGCCGAGGTCCTGGAGCCCGACGGCTGGTTCCACACCGGTGACATCGGAGAGTTGTCCGCGGACGGCTTCCTGACGATCACCGACCGCAAGAAGGACATCATCAAGAACTCGAACGGCAAGTACATCGCGCCCGCCGCGGTGGAAGGTCAGTTCAAGGCCGTCTGCCCGTTCGTCAGCAACGTCCTGGTGATCGGCGCGGACCGCAACTTCTGCACCGCGCTGCTCGCCCTGGACGAGCCGACGATCCTCGGCTGGGCCGCCGAGAACGGGCTCGAAGGCAAGAGCTACGCCGACGTCGTCGCCGCCCCGCAGACCCGCGAGATGATCGAGGGTTATGTGGCACGGGTCAACGAGGGGCTGCAGCGCTGGCAGGCGATCAAGCAGTTCCGCCTGCTGCCGCGCGACCTCGACGTCGAACACGGCGACCTGACCCCGAGCCTCAAGCTCAAGCGGCCGGTCGTCGAGCGCGAGTTCCAGTCGCTGATCGACGACATGTACGCGGGTTCCCGCGAGGCGTGAGCCCGGTCCGGACGGGAGCCGGCCGGCCGATCCACGATCAGCCGGCCGACTCCGGCCCGGAACCCGCGCGGAACGAGCGCTCCAGCTCCGGCGCCCGGCGGGCCGGCTCTAGGACATCGGGCCGGCCGTCCTGCGCGAGCCGCCGTTCGAGCCGACCCAGCCGCTCCACGATGTCCGTGAGCCGCTCCGGTTGGTACGCCGGCACGACCACGACGCCGCCCCGCTCGACGACGACCTGGTGATGCTCGTCCCGCGGGTGCAGGAGGCCCGCCGGCGGGCGGGTGGGACGAGCGCCTCCGCCGGGGGCGGACAATGGGGTCATGCCTTCCGTACTGCCTGATGGTGAGCCGATGCCCGAGGACGGGGCGCTGCCCGCGAGCTCGCTCGCCGGGGCGGCGGACCGGCCGCTGGGGTTCTACCTGCACGTCCCGTACTGCGCCACCCGCTGCGGCTACTGCGACTTCAACACCTACACCGCGAGCGAGCTGCGCGGCTCCGGCGGGGTCCTCGCCTCGCAGGAGAACTACACGGACCACCTCATCGGCGAGGTCCGGCTCGCCCGCAAGGTGCTCGGGGACGACCCGCGCCAGGTCGAGACGGTCTTCGTCGGCGGCGGCACGCCGACCCTGCTCCCGGCCGCCGACCTGGTCCGGATGCTGGCCGCGATCCGTGCCGAGTTCGGCTTCGCGCCCGGTGCGGAGATCTCCACGGAGGCCAACCCCGAATCGGTCGACCCGGCCTATCTGGCCGAACTGCGGGCCGGCGGGTTCAACCGCATCTCCTTCGGCATGCAGAGCGCGAAGCAGCACGTCCTGCAGATCCTGGACCGCAAACACACCCCGGGTCGCCCCGAGGCGTGCGTCGCCGAAGCCCGCGCCGCGGGGTTCGAGCACGTCAACCTCGACCTGATCTACGGCACGCCGGGGGAGTCGGACGACGACTGGCGGGCCTCCCTGGACGCGGCGATCGGCGCCGGACCCGACCACGTCTCCGCGTACGCCCTGATCGTCGAGGAGGGCACCCAGCTCGCGCGGCGCATCCGCCGGGGCGAGGTGCCGATGACCGACGACGACGTGCACGCCGACCGGTACCTGATCGCCGACGAACGGTTCGCCGCGGCCGGCTTCGACTGGTACGAGGTGTCGAACTGGGCCACGTCCGAGGCGGGCCGCTGCCGCCACAACGAGCTGTACTGGACCGGCGCCGACTGGTGGGGCGCGGGACCCGGTGCGCACAGCCACGTCGGCGGCGTCCGGTGGTGGAACGTCAAGCATCCGGGCGCGTACGCGCAGGCGCTGACCGAGGGGCGCAGCCCCGGAGCGGGACGCGAGCTGCTGGTGGCCGAGGACCGGCGCGTCGAGCGGATCCTGCTGGAGCTCAGGCTCTCGGCGGGGTGCCCGCTGGACCTGCTGGCGCCGGCCGGAGCCGCTGCCGCGGCGAAGGCGGTGACGGACGGCCTCCTGGAGGCCGGTCCTTACGCCGAGGGGCGGGCCGTTCTGACGCTGCGGGGGCGGTTGCTGGCCGACGCGGTCGTGCGGGACCTGGTCGACTGAGCGGGTCCGTTGCCCTGCGGGGCCCGGCCCCGCCCCTTCCCGAAACCGGGGGCGAGCCCCCGGGCCCCTCGCGCCGCGCGGTCAGGGGGCCGTGACGAAGTCGATCAGTTCTTCCACGCGGCCCAGCAGGATTGGCTCCAGGTCCTTGTACGTGCGCACCGACGCCAGGATCCGCTGCCAGGCCTCGCCCGTCGTCTCGCGCCAGCCCAGGGCCTCGCAGACGCCGGTCTTCCAGTCCTGGCCCCTCGGCACCGTGGGCCAGGCGGGGATGCCGACGGAGGAGGGCTTCACGGCCTCCCATACGTCGATGTAGGGGTGGCCGACGACGAGCACGTCCGCGACGTCCGCGACCTGGCTCACGAGGCGGGACTCCTTGGAGCCCGGCACCAGGTGGTCGACGAGGACGCCGAGCCGGGCATCCGGGCCCGGGGAGAACGCGTCGACGATCGCCGGCAGGTCGTCGATGCCCTCCAGGTACTCGACGACGATGCCCTCGACGCGCAGGTCGTGCCCCCAGACCCGCTCGACCAGCTCCGCGTCGTGCCGGCCCTCCACGTAGATCCGGCCGGCCCGCGCCACCCGGGCGCGGGCGCCGCGCACCGCGATCGAGCCCGACGCGGACAGCAGCGGCCCGCGCTGCGCGCCGGGGCCGCCGGTGCGCGGGCGGACGAGGGTGACGGTCCTGCCGTCGAGCAGGAAGCCGCGCGGCTCCATCGGGAAGACCCGGTGCTTGCCGAAGCGGTCCTCCAGCGTCACGGTCGGCCCCTGCGCCGTCTTCTCGCAGCGGACCACGGCCCCGCAGAAGCCGGTCGTGACCTCCTCCACCACCAGATCGGCCTCCGCCGCCACCTCGGGCGCGGGCACGCTCTTCTTCCACGGTGGGGTGAGGTCGGGGCCGTACTCTCTGCTGCGCATGGGGCGGATCGTACCCAGATCCTCGCGCGTCACCGGCGCTACGACGCGGCGAACCGGGCCGTCAGGGCGTCGCGTTGGGCGCGGACGAAGCGGGCGTCCACGGCGGCGCCGTGGCCGGGGACGTACACGGCGGTCCCGCCACCCACGGCCAGCAGCCGGTCGAGGGCGGCCGGCCAGCCGGCCGGGTCGGCGTCGGGGCCCGCCTGGGGTTCGCCGGACTCCTCGACCAGGTCGCCGCAGAAGACGACGGCCGGCGTGCCGGGCACGTGGACGGCCAGGTCGTGGGTGGTGTGGCCGGTGCCGGGGTGGAAGAGCGTGACCGTGCGGCCGCCGCCGAGGTCGAGTTCGTACGCCTCGTCGACGAGCCGGTCGGGACGCACCAGGGCGGCGGCCGCCTCGGCCGCCGGCCCGGGGCCGACGCCGTAGGCGACGGCGTCCTCGCGGAGCGCGTCGTGCCCGCGCGCCAGGCAGCCGTCGAGCGCCCGGTGCCCGTAGACCCGCACACCGCCGAAGGCGGCGGTGCCGAAGACGTGGTCGAAGTGGCCGTGGGTGAGGGCGATGTGCGTCACAGGGCGTCCGGTCAGCTCCAGCACCTGCAGCCGTAGTCGAGCGCCCTCCGCGACGGTGGAGCCGGTGTCGACGAGCAGGACGCCCTCGTCACCGACGACCAGGCCGATCGTGACGTCCAGGAAGGCAAGGCGACGGCGGGCGACGCCGGGAGCCAGGTGCTCCCAGCCGTCGGCGCCGGACTCAGCGGTATCCACGGGGCGACGCTATCGCCGGGAGGCCCCTCCCGCGCGCTACCCTGGCCGACCCTTGCCTGGGCCTTGCTACTCCGCCGTACACTGACTGCGGGGGATGCTGGCACTCGTGTCGAATGAGTGCCAGGCCACGGCAGTGCTGGCGCGAGATCTACGGCTGGAGGTGTGCGCGATGCTCAGCGAACGCAGACTCGAAGTCCTGCGCGCCATCGTCCAGGACTATGTGGGCACGGAGGAGCCGGTCGGCTCCAAGGCGCTCACCGAGCGCCATGGCCTGGGCGTTTCCCCGGCCACGGTGCGCAATGACATGGCGGCGCTGGAGGACGAGGGCTACATCCACCAGCCCCACACCAGCGCGGGCCGGATCCCTACGGACAAGGGGTACCGGCTGTTCGTCGACAAACTGGCCGGGGTGAAGCCGCTCACATCCGCCGAGCGGCGCGCGATCCAGAACTTCCTGGACGGCGCGGTGGACCTCGACGACGTGGTGGGCCGCACCGTACGGCTGCTCGCGCAGCTCACCCGGCAGGTCGCCGTCGTCCAGTACCCGTCCCTCACCCGCTCCTCGGTGCGGCACGTCGAGCTGCTGGCGCTGGCGCCCGCCCGGATCATGCTGGTCCTCATCACGGACACCGGGCGCGTCGAACAGCGGCTCATCGACTGCCCGGCGCCGGTGAGCGACACGCTGCTCGCCGACGTGCGGGCCCGGTTGAACGCCCGGGTGGTGGGCCGCCGGTTCGCGGACGTCCCGCCGCTGGTGGCGGATCTGCCGGACGGCTTCGAGTACGACGACCGGCCGTCCGTGTCGATCCTGCTGGCGACGCTGCTGGAGACGCTCGTCGAGGAGACCGAGGAGCGGATCATGCTCGGCGGCGCGGCGAACCTGACGCGCTTCAACCACGACTTTCCGTTGACGATCCGGCCCGTGATGGAGGCCCTTGAGGAGCAGATGGTGCTCCTCAAACTCCTCGGTGAGGCCAACGACTCGGGCATGACCGTGCGGATCGGGCATGAGAATTTTCACGAGGGCTTGAATTCCACATCCGTTGTGGCGGTCGGCTACGGTTCGGGCGACGAGGCAGTCGCCAAACTCGGTGTGGTCGGCCCGACCCGCATGGACTACCCCGGAACGATGGGAGCGGTACGCGCAGTGGCACGTTACGTCGGACAGATCCTCGCGGAGTCGTAAGTGGCCACGGACTATTACGCGGTCCTCGGCGTGCGTCGTGACGCCGGACAGGACGAGATCAAGAAGGCCTTCCGCCGCCTCGCGCGCGAGCTGCATCCGGACGTGAACCCGGATCCGAAGACCCAGGAGCGGTTCAAGGAGATCAACGCCGCGTACGAGGTGCTCTCGGACCCGGCGAAGAAGCAGGTCTACGACCTGGGCGGCGATCCGCTGTCGTCGCAGGGCGGGGCGGGCGCGGGCGGTTTCGGCGCCGGCTTCGGCAACTTCAGCGACATCATGGACGCGTTCTTCGGGCAGTCCCAGCAGCGCGGTCCGCGGTCGCGGACCCGGCGCGGCCAGGACGCGATGATCCGGCTGGACATCGAGCTGGACGAGGCCGCCTTCGGCACCACCAAGGACCTCCAGGTCGACACGGCGGTCACCTGCGGCACCTGCTCCGGCGAGGGCGCCGCGCCCGGCACGGCGGCGCAGACCTGCGACATGTGCCGCGGCCGCGGTGAGGTCTCGCAGGTCACCCGGTCCTTCCTGGGCCAGGTCATGACCTCGCGGCCGTGCCCGCAGTGCCAGGGCTTCGGCACCGTGGTGCCGACCCCGTGCCCGGAGTGCGCGGGCGACGGCCGCGTCAGGTCCCGCCGTACGCTCACCGTCAAGATCCCGGCGGGCGTCGACAACGGCACCCGCATCCAGCTGGCGGGCGAGGGCGAGGTCGGCCCCGGTGGCGGCCCCGCCGGCGACCTGTACGTGGAGATCCGGGAGCTCCCGCACCCGACCTTCCAGCGGCGCGGTGACGATCTGCACTGCACGGTGACCATCCCGATGACGGCGGCGTCCTTGGGCACGAAGTGCCCGCTGGAGACGCTCGACGGCATGGAGGAGATCGACGTCCGGCCCGGTACGCAGTCCGGCCAGTCGATCCCGCTGCACCAGCGCGGGGTGACCCATCTGCGCGGTGGCGGCCGCGGTGACCTGATCGTGCACGTCGAGGTCATCACGCCCAACAAGCTCGACGCCGCGCAGGAGGACCTGCTGCGGCAGCTGGCCAAGTTGCGCGGCGAGGAGCGGCCCACCGGTCACTTCCAGCCCGGCCAGCAGGGGCTGTTCTCCCGGTTGAAGGACGCTTTCAACGGCCGCTGAGGCCGCCGCCGGCGTCCGGAAGGGCGCCGGATCCTCCCCCGGCCGGGGGTGCCCCCGCCCAGCCTTCGGCCGGGGGTGCCTCCGCCGGGCGGGCCCGATCTGTTCGGGGCGCCCGGCGTGAAACGATGGGCGTATGTCCGCGTTGACCGATCTTTCGTCGTTCTCGGCGTTCCCGATCATCCAGGCGCCGATGGCCGGCGGTGGCTCCACCCCGCGGCTCGCCGCGGCCGTGAGCGACGCCGGCGGCCTGGGGTTCCTCGCCGCCGGCTACAAGACGCCGGAAGCGATGTACGAGGAGATCCGGCAGCTGCGCGACCTGACGTCGAACCCGTTCGGCGTGAACCTCTTCACGCCGCAGCCGGACACCGCCGACCGGTCCGCCATCGAGGTCTACGCCGAGCAGCTCGCGGGCGAGGCCGCCTGGTACTCCACCCCGCTCGGAGACCCCGAATCGGGGCAGGACGACGCGTACGACGCCAAGGTCGCGATACTGCTGGACAACCCGGTCCCGGTCGTCAGCTTCACGTTCGGCTGCCCTGACCGGCCGGTCTTCGACGCGTTCGCGAAGGTCGGAACGTACACCGTGGTGACCGTCACCACCCCCGCCGAGGCGCTCGCCGCCCAGTGGGCGGGCGCCGACGCGGTCTGCGTCCAGGGGACGGAGGCGGGCGGCCACCAGGGCACCCACCGGGACGACCCGGAGCTGGACCACGCCGGGTTCGGGCTGCTGTCGCTCGTCCCGCAGGTCCGCGACGCCGTCCAGCTGCCCGTCATCGCGGCGGGCGGGCTGATGCGCGGCAACCAGATCGCCGCCGTCCTGGCGGTGGGCGCGGACGCCGCGCAGTTGGGCACCGCGTTCCTCGTCTGTCCCGAGTCCGGGGCGAACGCGCTGCACAAGCGCGCCATCACCGATCCGGTCTACGCGCGCACCGAGTTGACCCGGGCGTTCTCCGGGCGGCCGGCGCGCGGGCTGGTCAACCGCTTCATGCGCGAGCACGGGCCGTACGCGCCCGCCGGGTATCCGCAGATCCACCATCTGACCGCCGGGATCCGCAAGGCGGCCGCGGCGGCCGGGGATCCACAGGCGATGGCGCTGTGGGCGGGACAGGGACACCGGCTGGCCCGCGAGCTGCCGGCGGCCGAACTCGTCGCCGTGCTCATGAAGGAACTCGACACAGCACGGAAGGCAGGCGGATGACCGCGCCGGTATTCATCGTCGATCCCGAGCAGCTGCGGAGGGCACGGGACGTGGGGGCAACCCCGGCGGGAGGTTGGGGGAAGATCGCGCTCTCCGGCGCCGAGGGGCGGCACGCGGTGTCCGTGCGCCGGCTCGCGGTCGGCGAGCCGATCGTCCTGACCGACGGCGAGGGCACGGGAGCGTACGGGGAGGTCGTCTCCGTCGAGGGCAAGGACCGGCTGGAGGTCGCGGTCTCGGAGCTGCGCACCGAACCGGCCCCGCGGCCGCGCATCACGGTCGTCCAGGCGCTGCCGAAGGGTGACCGCGGCGAGTTGGCCGTCGAGACGATGACGGAGACCGGCGTCGACGCGATCGTGCCGTGGGCGGCGTCCCGGTGCATCACCCAGTGGCGCGGCGAGCGCGGGGCCAAGGCGCTCGCCAAGTGGCGTTCCACGGCGCGGGAAGCGGCGAAGCAGTCACGGCGGCTGCGGTTCCCCGAGGTCACGGAGATGATGACGACCCGGCAACTGGCGGGGCTGCTCGGTGGGGCCGCGTTCACCGCGGTCCTGCACGAGGAGGGCTCCGCGCCGCTCGCCGACGCCGCACTGCCGTCCGAGGGCGACATCCTGCTCGTCGTCGGCCCGGAGGGCGGGGTCTCGCCCGACGAGCTCACCGCCTTCGCCGCCGCGGGGGCGAAGCCGTACCGGCTGGGCGCGACGGTGCTGCGGACCTCCACCGCCGGGGTCGCCGCCACCGCGCTGCTGCTGGGGCGCACCGGCCGCTGGTCCTGAGCGCGGGCTCCTCCGGTGGAATCCGGGTCCCGTAAGGGACGTTCTACGTCGCGTGGGTGATGTGCGGCGGGCCGGACGGCGGGACGCTGACGGTATGAAGCGTTTACAGCAGTGGGGAGTGGCCGGAGGCCTCGCACTGGCCGCGTTCGGCGGAGTGGTGGCGTGCGACCCGGCCGGTGAGATGACCGCCTCCGCGGTGTCCATCACCACGGACCAACTGGGCACCAGGGCGCTGAAGGACCACGGGATCGACGTCCGGTGGATGTCGTGCAGCGCCTCCGTCAACAGCGCCACGACGGCCTCCCGTACGCCGAGCCCGCGGCCGTCGGGGGGCACGGCCAAGGGAGTGGCGTCCGTGGACTGCCAGGGCGAGACCGCCGACCAGCAGAAGATCACCATCACCGGCCGCATCACCGAGCAGCTGGACGGCCGCTGTGTGCGCGGCCGGCTGACCGCCGAGGTCGGCAAGCGGACGGTCTTCGACGTGAGCGGACTGGGCGACTGCACGGCGACGTCGGGACCGGCCGGCAAAACCTCCGCCGCCTCCGCCAGAAGCTGAAGACAAAGCGCTCGTTCGCGTCCTCGATCATGGTTAATGTGGCGGAGTGACACAGCCTTCGTACCTCCGGTATCCGCATGTAAACGGTGAGTTGGTCGCTTTTGTCGCCGAGGACGACGTCTGGGTGGCGCCGCTCGACGGCGGGCGGGCCTGGCGCGTCAGTGCGGACAACATGCCGGTCGACCATCCCCGCATCTCGCCGGACGGAACGACGGTCGCCTGGACCTCCACCCGCGACGGCGCGCCCGAGGTGCACGTGGCGCCCCTGGACGGCGGCCCGTCGACGCGGCTGACGCACTGGGGCAGCGCCAAGACCTCGGTGCGCGGCTGGACGCCGCGAAGGGCGAGGTCGTCGCGATCAGCACCCAGGGGCAGCCCTCGCTGCGCCGCACGTGGGCGCGGGCGGTGCCGCTGGACGGCGGTCCCGCGCGCATCCTGCCGTTCGGGCCGGTCGGCGATGTGGCGTACGGCCCCGACGGCGCGGTGCTGCTGCTGTCGGCGACGATGGGCCGCGAGGCCGCGGCCTGGAAGCGCTACCGCGGCGGCACGGCGGGCAAGCTGTGGATCGACCTGACGGGCGGCGGCGACTTCGAGCGACTGCACGCGGACCTGGACGGCAACCTCGAATCCCCGCTGTGGGTCGGCGACCGCCTCGCGTTCCTCTCCGACCACGAAGGCACCGGCGCGCTCTACTCCAGCCTCCCGAATGGCTCGGACCTGCGCCGGCACACCCCCCTCGACGGTTTCTACGCCCGGCAGGCCGCCACCGACGGCACCCGCGTCGTCTACAGCTCCGCCGGTGAACTGCACCTCCTCGACGACCTGGAGTCGGCCGAGCCCCGCCCGGTCGCGGTCCGCCTCGGCGGCCAGCGCACCGACCTGCAGCCGCACCCGATCCGCGCCTCGCACCACCTCGGGGACGCCCGCCCGGACCACACGGGACGCGGCAGCGCCGTCGAGGTCCGCGGCACCACGCACTGGGTCACCCACCGCGGCGGCCCGGCGCGCGCGCTCGCCGCGCAGCCGGGGGTCAGGACGCGGCTGCCGCGCACCTTCGGCGGCGAGGGCGACCAGCAGGTCGTCTGGGTCACCGACGCCGAGGGCGAGGACGCCCTCGAACTCTCCCCGGCGGCCGGCCTCGCACCCGGTGCCGTGCCGCGCCGGCTGGCGGCCGGCCGGCTCGGCCGCGTCCTGGAGATCGAGGTGTCGCCCGACGGGCACCGGATCGCCGTCGCCTCGCACGACGGCCGGGTGCTCCTCGTGGAGACGCAGACCGGCGAGGTCCGCGAGGTCGCGACCAGTGACGCGGGCGACGTGACCGGTCTGGCGTTCTCGCCGGACTCGGCCTGGCTCGCCTGGTCGCACCCCGGCCCCGACCCACTGCGCCAGCTGAAGATCGCCGCGACCTCGGACCTGTCGGTCGCCGACGCGACCCCGCTGCGCTTCAACGACTACGCGCCCGCGTTCACCCCGGACGGAAAGCACCTCGCCTTCCTGTCCGAGCGGGCCTTCGACCCGGTCTACGACGCCCACGTCTTCGACCTGTCCTTCCCCAACGCCTGCCGCCCGCACCTGATCACCCTGGCCGCCACCACCCCGTCGCCCTTCGGGCCGCAGCGGCACGGCCGCCCGGTCGAGGAGCCGGACGAGGAGACCAAGGACGACCGGTCCGACGGCGAGGGGGACAGCGCGGGCCAGGACGGCCGGCAGGCCGACGGCGAGGACCGCCCCCGCGTCCCGGCCACCCGCGTCGACTTCGAGGGGATCGCCGACCGCATCGTCGCGTTCCCCGTCGAAGCCGGCCGCTACACCTCGCTGACCGCCGCCAAGAACGGCCTGCTGTGGCTGCGCCACCCGCTGCTCGGCACCCTCGGCACAGCCCTCGCCACGCCCGAGGCGCAGCCGCCCGGCAGCGTCCTGGAGCGCTACGACCTCAAGCAGCTGCGCGTCGAGGAACTCGCGGACGACGCGGAGGACTTCGCGGTCACCGGCGACGGCACCAAGGTGCTGCTGGCCGCGAACGGCCGGCTGCGCGTCGTCCCCGCCGACAGCAAGTCGTCGGACGACGACGACTCGGACGCGAGCATCACCGTCGACCTGTCGCGGATCCGGGTGACCGTCCGGCCGCAGGACGAGTGGCGGCAGATGTACGCCGAGGCGCACCGGTTGATGCGGGACAACTTCTGGCGCGCCGACATGAGCGGCATCGACTGGAACGCGGTCGCCGAGCGCTACCGGCCCGTCCTGGAGCGCGCCGCCACCCATGACGACCTCATGGACCTGCTGTGGGAGGTCCAGGGGGAGCTCGGCACCTCGCACGCCTACGTCACCCCGCCCGGCGCCCACCGGGACGCGCTGACCCGCCAGGGCCTGCTCGGCGCCGACATCGCCCGCGCGGAGGACGGCCGCTGGCAGATCGTCCGCGTGCTGCCCGGCGAGTCCTCCGACCCGCAGGCGCGCTCCCCGCTGGCCGCACCCGGGGTCGCCGTGCGCACCGGTGACAGCCTGCTGGCGGTCGACGGCCACCCCGTCGACCCGGTCGCCGGGCCCGGCCCGCTGCTGACCGGTACGGCGGGCAAGCCCGTCGAGCTGACGGTCGCCCCGGCGGACGGCGGCTTGGCGCGCCATGTCGTCGTCGTGCCGCTCGCCGACGAGGAGCCGTTGCGGTACCACGACTGGGTCGCGGGCCGCAGGGCCCATGTCCACGAGCGTTCCGGCGGCCGGCTCGGCTACCTGCACGTGCCGGACATGGTCGGCTTCGGCTGGGCGCAGCTCCACCGCGACCTGCGGGTCGAGGTCGCCCGCGAGGGCCTGGTCGTGGACGTCCGGGAGAACCGCGGCGGGCACACGTCGCAGCTCGTCATCGAGAAGCTGGCCCGCCGCATCGTCGGCTGGGACCTGCCGCGCGGGCTGCGCCCGCAGAGCTACCCGCTGGACGCGCCCCGCGGACCGGTCGTCGCCGTCGCCAACGAGTTCTCCGGTTCGGACGGCGACATCGTCAACGCCGCCATCAAGGCCCTGAACATCGGCCCGGTCGTCGGCACCCGCACCTGGGGCGGTGTGGTCGGCATCGACAGCCGGTACGACCTGGTGGACGGCACGGCCGTCACCCAGCCCAAGTACGCGTTCTGGTTCGAGGGATACGGCTGGGACGTCGAGAACCACGGCGTCGACCCGGACGTCGAGGTGCTGCAGCGCCCGCAGGACTGGGCCGCGGACGTCGATCCGCAGCTCGACACCGCCATCGACCTGGCGCTGGCGTCCCTCGCGGAGCACCCGGCGAAGACACCGCCGCCGCTGCCGTAACGGCGCCGGGAGGCGCCCGGCCGATACGATGCGCCCTGCGACCACCGACCCAGTCAGCGACCCTTGTCAGCGACTCTTGTCAGAGACGCACCTTCCGAGACCGAAGAGGGAGAACCACCCGTGGCGGGAGAACCCCAGGCGGACTGCCTGTTCTGCAAGATTGTGGCCGGGGACATCCCGGCGACGATCGTCCGCGAGACCGACACGACGGTGGCGTTCCGCGACATCAATCCGCAGGCGCCCACGCATGTGCTGGTGATCCCCAAGGTGCACTACGCGGACGCCGCCGCGCTCGCGCTCGGCGATCCGCAGGCCGCCGTCGACGTGCTGCGCGAGGCGGGCGAGGTGGCGCAGGCGGAGAAGACCGTCGACCGCGGCTACCGCGTCGTCTTCAACACCGGCGCGGGCGCCGGCCAGACCGTCTTCCACGCGCACGCCCACGTTCTCGGCGGGCGCGGTCTCGAGTGGCCCCCCGGGTAACGGCGTTGTCCATCCGCGAGTTCGTGGTGCTCGGCACCGCCAGCCAGGTCCCGACCCGGCTCCGCAACCACAACGGCTACCTGCTGCGCTGGGATGACGAGGGCATCCTCTTCGATCCCGGAGAGGGCAGCCAGCGCCAGATGCTGCTGGCGGGCGTCGCCGCGCACGACCTGACCCGGATCTGCGTCACGCACTTCCACGGCGACCACTCGCTGGGCCTGGCCGGGGTGATCCAGCGGATCAACCTCGACCGGGTCCCGCACCCGATCGTGGCCCACTACCCCGCGAGCGGGCAGCACTTCTTCGAGCGGCTGCGCTACTCGACGGCGTACCGCGAGACGGCCGTCATCACCGAGGAGCCGGTCGCCGCGGACGGCGTGTTGGCCGCCACCGGCGCTTTCACCCTCTCCGCGGCCAAGCTCTCGCACCCCGTCGAGAGCTACGGCTACCGCCTCGTCGAACCCGACGGCCGCCGGCTGCTCCCGGCGCGCCTCGCCGCCCACGGCATCACCGGCCCGGACGTGGGCCGGCTGCAGCGGGACGGCGTGCTCGACGGAGTGACGCTCGACGAGGTGAGCGAGGTCCGCCGCGGCCAGAGCTTCGCCTTCATCATGGACACTCGCCTGTGCGACGGCGTCCAGGTCCTCGCCGAGGGCTGCGACCTGCTGGTCATCGAGTCCACCTTCCTCGACGAGGACGAACATCTCGCCCGCGACCACGGCCACCTCACGGCGGGCCAGGCCGGCCGGGTGGCCGCCGAGGCGGGCGTCCGCCACCTCGTTCTCACCCACTTCTCCCAGCGCTACACCGACCCCGCCCTCTTCGGGCGGCAGGCCCGCGAGGCCGGTTTCGAGGGCGAACTGACGGTGGCGGAGGACCTCATGCGCATCCGGGTCCCCAAGCGCCGCTGAGTCCTGACGGCGCCGGATCCATGACGCCGGGTTCATGACGCCTGATTCATGACGCGGGTCAGAAGGTGTACGGGCCGAAGCGACCCCGGGCGATCACGACGCTGAGGACCGGCAGGACGACCGACGGGAGGAGCTCGTTCACCGCGTCCTTCTTGCGGAGGTGGTAGCTCACGGCGCCCGCCATCGGCACCGCGAGGCCGGTGGCGGCGATCGGGGTGAGAGGCCACCCGGACGGTCGCCCCACGCGCCTGGCGGCGCCATCTGGCGCTGCTGGACGGCTTCCGCGCGGAGCGCGCCCATCCGCTGCCCGAGCCCGCCATGACGCCCACGCAGGTCGGCGTCGCCATGGCCGCCCGCCCCGGCAGCAGCTCCCGCCCCGGCTCGCCACCGCCGCCCCGATAGCCGGAGTGTGTCGCCCGCACCGCGCTGACCTGTACCGTTGAACGGCCCCCCGCTGCCGTACCGACTGTGAAGTGATCCTCCCGTGCCCAACCACAAGGCCATCCCCAAGGCTGAACTGCACCTCCACATCGAAGGCACCCTGGAGCCGGAACTGGCCTTCGCGCTCGCCGCGCGCGGCGGGGTCACGCTGCCGTACGCCGACGCCGACGAGCTCCGCCGCGCCTACTCCTTCACGGACCTGCAGTCCTTTCTGGACCTGTACTACGCGCTGATGGCCGTGTTGCGCACCGAGGACGACTTCGCCGACCTCGCCGACGCCTATCTCGCGCGCGCCGCCGAGCAGGGCGTACGGCACGCCGAGATCTTCTTCGACCCGCAGGCGCACACCGCGCGCGGCGTGGACATCGGCACCGTCATCGAGGGCCTGTCCCGCGCGCTGGACGCCGGCCGGGAGCGGCACGGCATCAGCACCCAGCTGATCATGTGCTTCCTGCGCGACGAGTCCGCGCAGTCCGCGCTGGACACCTTCGAGGCCGCCAAGCCGTACCTGTCCCGGATCTCCGCCGTCGGCCTGGACTCCGCCGAGGTCGGCAACCCGCCGTCGAAGTTCCGCGAGGTCTACGAGCGGGCCGCCGCCGAGGGGCTTCGCCGCGTCGCCCACGCCGGCGAGGAGGGGCCGCCCGCGTACGTCTGGGAGGCCCTCGAGGTGCTGGGCGTCGAGCGCGTCGACCACGGTCTGCGCTCGCTGGAGGACCCGGAACTCGTCGCGCGCCTCGTCCGCGACCGCATCCCGCTGACGCTCTGCCCGCTCTCCAACGTGCGGCTGCGCTGCATCGACCGCATCGAGGACCACCCGCTGCGCGCGATGCTCGACGCCGGCCTGCTGGCGACCGTCAACTCCGACGACCCCGCGTACTTCGGCGGGTACGTGGGCGACAACTACGACGCGGTCCGCGCCGGGCTCGGTCTGGACGACGAGACGCTGCGCGAGCTGGCCCGCAACTCGTTCGAGGCGGCGTTCCTCGACGGGGACGAGGCCCTGCGGGCCGCGTACCTCGCCGAGGTCGACGCGTACGTCTTCGACTGACCGAAGACAGGTCTCGGCGGCTACGGCAGGAAGTACATCGGGTTGGGGAGCTTGAAGGTCTTGTCCCCGTAGCCGCCCTCGAGGTCGCTGTACTGGTCGCCGAAGTTGGCGACGATGTCGTAGCCCAGCGACTCGATGTGCTTGCGGGTGCCCGCCTTGTACTCGACCGTCGTGCACGTCGCGCCGCACGGCAGGTACGCCGGCGGGGTCGTCTTGTTCTTCAGGTAGAAGTGCGCGGCGTCGGCGACCGGCTTGTACCCGGCGACGGCGAGGTTGGCGGCGGACGGGGCACGCTGCGCCTCGGGGCGGCCGGTCAGGAAGAAGACCGTGACGCCGTGGTCCGAGGCCCAGTTGACGAGGTCCGGCATGCCGAAGACCGGCGCCATGTTCTTGGTGCGGATGTACGTGTCGTTGGTGGCGGGCGTGTAGTTGAAGCCCACCTCCAGCTCGTAGTTGTAGGTGAGCAGCGTCGTGTCGTCCACGTCGAGGACGATCGCGGGCTTGGCGCCGTTCCCGTTCCCGTGGCCGGCGTGCCGCAGGGTGTTCTTCAGGTAGTCCTTCGCCTTGTTCTCGATCCCCGCGACCTGCCGCGCGTAGCTGCTCTGCGGCGAGGCGTTGTGCTCACCGGCGGCGTCCACGGTGTCGCCGTAGTACGCCTTGATGTCGGTGACGACGTTGGTGAGGTTGGGGATCTGCCGGTCGCTGCGCGGGACCGAGTTGCCGGCCGAGGCGCCTCCGATCCCGTAGAGGGTGGCGCCGACCGCAAGGGTCGCGGCGGTGAGCGCCAGGGCTCGGGTCCGGGGCATGGCGGTGCTCCTACAGGTCATGTGCACGACGCGTGATCCCGTGAACCTAGACCCATGGTCATGGCTGGTCAAGGATGGTCTACGCGCGGGGATAGAACGGGAGTCGGACGGGAGTCGGACGGGATCGGGCGGGATCGGGCGGGCATTCGGGGGATGCGGCACGGTGCCTGTGAGGGACGGTCGGTCGGGCGTACGGTGAATCCATGACTCAGCAGGTACGCGGCGTCATCGCCCCCGGTAAGAACGAACCCGTCCGCGTCGAGATGATCCTGGTGCCGGATCCGGGGCCCGGCGAGGCCGTGGTCCAGGTGCGGGCCTGCGGGGTCTGCCACACCGACCTGCACTACAAGCAGGGCGGGATCAGCGACGAGTTCCCGTTCCTCCTCGGCCACGAGGCCTCCGGCGTCGTGGAGTCGGTCGGCAAGGGCGTGACGGAGGTCGCGCCGGGCGACTTCGTCATCCTCAACTGGCGTGCGGTGTGCGGTCAGTGCCGCGCCTGTCTGCGCGGCCGGCCCCAGTACTGCTTCGACACGCACAACGCGCGGCAGAAGATGACCCTGGTTGGGGGCACCTCCCGGACGAAGTTGGGGGGCGGCACCGAGCTGTCCCCGGCCCTCGGCATCGGCGCGTTCGCGGAGAAGACCCTGGTAGCGGCGGGGCAGTGTACGAAGGTGGATCCGGCCGTCGCCCCGGCGGTGGCCGGGCTGCTCGGCTGCGGCGTGATGGCGGGGATCGGCGCCGCGATCAACACCGGCGGGGTCGGACGGGGCGACTCCGTCGCCGTCATCGGCTGCGGCGGCGTCGGTGACGCGGCCATCGCCGGGTCCCGACTCGCGGGCGCGGGCCGGATCATCGCCGTCGACATCGACGACCGGAAGCTGGAGACGGCGCGCCGGATGGGCGCCACCCACACCGTCAACTCCCGGTCCACCGACCCCGTCGAGGCGATCCGGGAGCTGACCGGCGGCTTCGGCGCGGACGTCGTCATCGACGCGGTCGGCCACCCCGAGACGTACAAGCAGGCGTTCTACGCGCGGGACCTGGCGGGCACCGTCGTGCTCGTCGGCGTGCCCACCCCCGAGATGACGCTGGAGCTGCCGCTGCTGGACGTCTTCGGGCGCGGCGGCGCGCTCAAGTCGTCCTGGTACGGGGACTGCCTGCCGTCCCGGGACTTCCCGATGCTGATCGACCTGCATCTGCAGGGCCGGCTGGACCTGGGTGCCTTCGTGACGGAGACGATCGGGCTCGACGACATCGAGAAGGCGTTCGCGCGGATGCACGAGGGCGACGTGCTGCGCTCGGTGGTGGAGTTCTGAGCGCAGCACGGACGCGGGCCGTTCACCGAGTCGGAGCGGCGTCCAGGATGCGACCGGCCACGGCCGCCGAGTCCACCAGCGGATGCAGCGCCAGCGCCCGCAGGGCCGCCGCCCGGGAGCCCGAGGCGGCGGCCTCGATCGCCGACCGCTCGACGGCCTTGAGGGTCAGCATCAGCCCGGCCTGGTGCTCGGTCGGCGCCGCCACCGGCAGCGGCCGGGCACCGAAGGCGCCCACCTCACAGGGCACTTCGATGATCGCCTCCGGGTCGAGCGCGGCGACGGTCGTCCCGTTCGGCACGTTCAGGATCAGCGTGGTCCGCTCGTCGCGCGCGATGGCCCGCATCAGCGCCAGCGCGACCCGGTCGTAGCCGCCGCCGTCGAGGTCGTGGGGGTCGCGCTGCCAGCCGCCGGTGGCGGCGCGGTTCTCCGCCATGTACGTCTCCTCGCGCTCCAGCCGCGTCCGGTCCCACAGGGTGTACGCCTCATCGGGCCGTCCGGCCGCCGACGCGAAGAACGCGCCCTGCTGGCGGTCCAGGAACTCCCCGCGCGTCGCCTCGGCGGACCGCACCGCCGCCAGCGCCTCCCGCTCGAAGTAGTAGTAGTGCAGGTACTCGTTGGGCAGCGACCCCAGGGCGGCCAGCCACGGCGCCCCGAAGAGCTTGCCCTCCTCGAACGAGTCCAGCGCCACGGGGTCGGCGAGCAGGCCCGGCAGCAGGTCGGGGCCGCCGTCCGACATCCCGCGCAGCCATCCCAGGTGGTTGAGGCCCACGTAGTCGTAGCGGAACGCGGGGGAGTCCGGGTCGGCGCCCGCGGCGCGCGCGGCGCGGCGTACGAGCCCGACCGGCGAGTCGCAGATGCCGATCACCCGCTCGCCGAGCACCCGCGCCATCGCCTCGGTCACCATCCCGGCCGGGTTGGTGAAGTTGATGACCCAGGCGTCGGGCGCCAGCGCCTTCACCCGTTCCGCGATGGCGACCGCGACCGGCAGCGTCCGCAGCCCGTACAGCACCCCGCCCGCGCCGACGGTCTCCTGCCCGAGCACGCCCTCCGCGAGCGGCACCCGCTCGTCGCGCACCCGGCCCGCCGTGCCGCCGACCCGGATCGCGGAGAAGACGAAGTCGGCGCCGCGCAGCGCGTCGTCCAGGTCATGGGCGATCCGTACCGCCGGCGCGCCGGGCACGCCGACCGCCTGGGCGGCCAGCACGGACGCGACGACCCGCAGCCGTACCGGATCCGTGTCGTGCAGCACCAGCTCGTGGCAGGCGCAGGGGGCGCCCGCCTCCGCGAGCAGCGCCCGGTACACCAACGGCACGCGGAAACCGCCGCCACCGAGAATCACGAGTCTCATGCGTCTGTGACCTCCACTGTCAGTCTCATCGTGCACAGTGTTGTTCATGGACGACCACCCCGTGTTCGACCCGCTGGCCGCGATCCGCTCTCCCACGGACGCGCTGCCCGACGTGTACCTGACCGGGACCGTCTTCCTGGACATCATCTTCACCGGCCTGGACAGCGCGCCGGTGCGCGGCACGGAGTCGTGGGCGCGTGGCATGGGGTCCAGCCCCGGCGGCATCGCCAACATGGCCACCGCCCTGGCCCGGCTCGGCCTGCGCACCCAGCTGGCGGCGGCCTTCGGCGACGACATGTACGGCGACTACTGCTGGGACAGCCTGGAGGCGGGGGAGGGCATCGACCTCGGCCTGTCCCGCCGGATCCCCGGCTGGCACTCGCCGGTCACGGTCTCCATGGCCTACGAGGGCGAGCGGACGATGGTCTCGCACGGCCACGAGGCGCCGCCGCCCGAGGAGCCCGCCCCCGAGTGCCCGCCTGCGGCCCGCGCCTGCGTGGCCTCGCTCGTGCCGGGCGGCCCCGGCCAGGAGTGGATCGGGCACGCGGCCCGGCACGGCAGCCGGATCTTCGCCGACGTGGGCTGGGACGATTCGGGGCGCTGGGACCCCGCGGACCTCGCGGACCTGGAGCACTGCGCGGCCTTCCTCCCGAACGCCGCCGAGGCCATGCACTACACCCGCACCGAGTGCCCGCGGGCCGCCGCCCGCAAGCTGGCCGAGCTGGTGCCGCTGGCCGTCGTCACGCTCGGCGCCGAGGGCGCCTACGCCGTGGACTCGGCGACCGGCGAGACGGCCGAGGTCCCGGCCCTGCTGATCGAGGCGCTCGACCCGACGGGCGCGGGCGATGTCTTCGTCGCCGCCTTCGTCACGGGCTCGCTGGCCAACTGGCCGCTGACCGACCGGCTCGCGTTCGCCTGCCTCTCGGCGGCGCTGTCCGTCCAGGAGTTCGGCGGCTCGCTGTCGGCCCCCGGCTGGATCGAGATCGCCGCCTGGTGGCAGCACGCCAAGACCTTCGATGACCAGGACCGGGACGCGCTGCGCCGGTACGCCTTCCTCGACGCCCTGCTGCCGTCCGGCACCCGCCCGGGACCGCTGCCCCGGGCGGTACCGACCATCGGCTTCCGCCGCCGCCCGGCGGGACCGGCGGGGAAGGGCAGACGCTGAGCCCGGGCGGTGGGGCCACGGAACGGCCCGCGGAACGGATCACGGAACGGATCACGGAGCGGAGCACCGAACGGCCCGCGGAGCGGAGCACGGAACGGCTCGCGGAGCGGAGCACCGAACGGCCCGCGGAACGGATCACGGAACGGCCCGCGAAACGGAGCACCGAACGGCCCGCCGAACCGGAGCACCGAACGGCCCGCGGAACCGGCCGCGAAACCCCGGCGTAAAACCCCTCGGGCCGGAAGGGTCGCCGACGTACCCTTGGTACTCCAAGGCCCTCACCGGGCACGTCGTCATCAGAAGGTGGGTTTCCCAGGCTCCGAGCCGGCCCATGACTCAGACACCGACACAGCACCAGCCGCAGGCACGCGCCCACTTCGTCGTTCCGGCCAAGCACCCCATGGTGACGGTCCTGGGATCAGGAGACGCCCTTCTCCGCGTGATCGAGACGGCCTTCCCGGCCGTCGACATCCACGTACGGGGCAACGAGATCAGCGCGGCCGGGAAACCCAAGGACGTCGCCCTCATCCAGCGACTCTTCGACGAGATGTTGCTGGTGCTCCGCACCGGCCAGCCGATGACGGAAGACGGAGTGGAGAGGTCCATCGCGATGCTGCGCACCAACGGCAACGCGGCCGACCCGGAGGGGGAGACCCCGGCACAGGTGCTCACGCAGAGCATCCTGTCCAACCGCGGCCGCACCATCCGCCCCATGACGCTCAACCAGAAGCGTTACGTCGACGCCATCGACAAGAACACCATCGTGTTCGGCATCGGCCCCGCGGGCACCGGCAAGACCTACCTGGCCATGGCCAAGGCCATCCAGGCCCTGCAGGCCAAGCAGGTCAGCCGGATCATCCTCACCCGTCCGGCCGTCGAGGCCGGGGAGCGGCTCGGCTTCCTGCCCGGCACGCTCTTCGAGAAGATCGACCCGTACCTGCGCCCGTTGGTCGACGCGCTGCACGACATGATCGACCCCGACACCATCCCGCGCCTGATGGCCGCCGGGACGATCGAGGTCGCCCCGCTGGCGTACATGCGCGGTCGCACCCTGAACGACGCGTTCATCATTCTCGACGAGGCGCAGAACACCAGCGCCGAGCAGATGAAGATGTTCCTGACCCGGCTCGGCTTCGAGTCCAAGATGGTCATCACGGGCGACGTCACCCAGGTCGACCTGCCGAACGGCACGAAGAGCGGTCTGCGGCAGGTACAGGACATCCTGGAAGGTGTCGAGGACGTCCACTTCTCGCGCCTGACGAGCACCGACGTCGTGCGTCATAAGCTGGTGGGGCGCATCGTGGATGCGTACGAGCGTTTCGACGACGGGAACGCCGGCCAGCAGGTCGGGCGAAGCACCGCAAACGGCGGAAAAGCCCGTACCTCCTAACCGAGAGTAGCCGCACCGCACCATGGCGATCGACGTCAACAACGAGTCAGGCTGGGAGATCGACGAGCAGGCGGTCCTCGAGATCGCCCGCTACGCCCTCCAGCGCATGCGGATCCACCCGCTCGCCGAACTGTCGGTGATCGTGGTGGACGCGGCCGCCATGGAGCAGCTGCACATCCAGTGGATGGACCTCCCCGGTCCCACCGACGTCATGTCCTTCCCGATGGACGAGCTGCGCCCCGGCAAGGACGACGAGGAGCCGCCGCAGGGCCTCCTCGGCGACATCGTGCTGTGCCCCGAGGTGGCGAAGAAGCAGGGCGAGGAAGCGGAGACGCAGCACTCCATGGACGAGGAGCTCCAGCTCCTCACCGTCCACGGGGTGCTGCACCTGCTCGGTTACGACCACGAGGAAGCCGACCAGAAGGCCGAGATGTTCGGCCTCCAGAAGGCCATCCTGGACGGCTGGCGCGCCGAGCGCGGCATCGAGGGCCCCTCCCCGGCCCCGACCACCACCCACTGACGGCGATGGTCCTCTCCGCCGTACTGCTCGTCGTCGTCGCCTGGCTCGCCGCCTGCGCCGAAGCCGGTATCGCCCGCACCTCGCGCTTCCGCGCCGAGGAGTCCGTCCGTACCGGCCGGCGCGGCGCCGACAAGCTCATGGCCGTCGCCTCCGACCCCACCCGCTACCTCAACGTGGCCCTGCTCGTCCGGGTCGGGTGCGAGATGGCGGCGGCGGTCCTGGTGACGGTGGTCTGTGACCGGCACTTCGACCGGACGTGGCAGGTCCTCGGTGTCGCCATCGGCATCATGGTGCTCGTCAGCTACGTCGCGGTCGGCGTCTCCCCGCGCACCATCGGCCGCCAGCACCCGCTCAACACGGCGACGGCGGCCTCGTACGTCCTGCTGCCGCTGGCCCGCATCATGGGGCCCGTCCCGGGCCTGCTGATCCTCCTCGGCAACGCCCTCACCCCCGGCAAGGGCTTCAAGCGCGGCCCGTTCGCGAGTGAGGCCGAACTGCGCGCGATGGTCGACCTCGCCGAGTCCGAGTCCCTCATCGAGGACGACGAGCGCCGCATGGTGCACTCCGTCTTCGAACTCGGCGACACCATCGTCCGCGAGGTGATGGTGCCCCGCACCGACCTGGTGATGATCGAGCGCTTCAAGACCATCCGCCAGGCCATGACCCTCGCTCTGCGCAGCGGCTTCTCCCGCATCCCGGTCACCGGCGAGAGCGAGGACGACATCGTCGGCATGGTCTACCTCAAGGACCTCGCCCGCCGGGTGCACATCAACCGCGACGCCGAGAACGACCTCGTCTCGTCCGTCATGCGGCCCGCCACCTTCGTCCCGGACACCAAGAACGCGGGCGACCTGCTGCGCGAGATGCAGCAGGAGCGCAACCACGTCGCCGTCGCCATCGACGAGTACGGCGGCACGGCCGGCATCGTCACCATCGAGGACATCCTCGAGGAGATCGTCGGCGAGATCACCGACGAGTACGACCGCGAGGTCCCGCCCGTCGAAGACCTCGGCGGCGGCTCCTTCCGCGTCACCGCCCGCCTGGACATCGGCGACCTCGGCGACCTCTACGGCTGCGAACTGGACGACGACGACGTCGAGACCGTCGGCGGCCTCCTCGCCAAGTCCCTCGGCCGCGTCCCGATCCCCGGCGCCTCCGCCTTCGTAGAGCTCCCCCAGGACGGCGCCTACACCCCCGACCAGCCCACCGCGCTGCGCCTCACCGCCGAAACCCAGGCCGGCCGCCGCAACCGCATCGGCACGGTCCTGGTCGAGCCGATCGGCGCGACCGCGGGTGAGCCGGGCGGGGCGTCGGCGGTGGTGGGCGGGGGCGAGTAGCGGCGACGCGCGCGGGCTGGCGGCGAGTAGGGCGGGCGGCGCGGGCGGCGCGGGCGGCGCGGGCTGGTCGCGTGCTGGTGGATCAGCCGCGCTGAGCGGCGGCGAAGGCGACGAACGCGGCCCAGGAGGCGGCGGGAACGGCGAGAGCCGGGCCGTCCGGGTCCTTGGAGTCGCGGATGTGCACGGTAGTGGGGTGGACGGCCACCTCGACGCAGTCGCCGCCGCTGCTGCCGGAGTGAGTGGACTTGCGCCAGTCGTAGGCGATTTCTACGCAGTCGCCGCCGCTGCCACCGCTGTGACTGGACTTGAACCAGACCAGGTTCTTCATAGTTCTCCCGCCAACTGCTTGATCAAGGCTGCGGATTCCTCGATCCCGAGAGCCTGCGTCCGGATCATCGCATAACGCTGCGAGTAACGGGCGACCTCGTCCGGGTCGGCGATCAGAAGACTTCGCTCCTGCATCTCCAGGTACGCCAGATGTTTGTGCTCGGGGGTTTCAATGAGCTTCACAGTTCCGTCCACGCCCGCATGCTCGCCACGATCGGACGGAATGACCTGCACGACCACGTTCCGGAGTGCCGCGCAGCGCAGGAGGTGGTCAAGCAACTCGTGCATGACCTCCCTGCTGCCGTACTGCCGCTGTAGGACGGCGGTCTCAATCACGAAACTGAACAGCGCCACCGGTTTCCGAGTGAACAGCGTCCTCCGCGCGAGTCGCGCTTCGACCAGTCGCTCAACCTCTTCGTCCTCCAGCGGCGGGAAGCGTGAACTGATCACGGCCCGCGCGTAGTCCTCCGTCTGCAGAAGCCCGTTCAGCATGTGCGTGCTGTAGGAGGAGACGCTCAGCGCGTCCGCCTCCAGCTTCGCGAAGTCCTTGAAGAACGCCGGGTAGCGGTCATTCGCCAGATGCTGAGTAGCGAGCGCCAGAAGGCCGCCCGCTTCGAGCGTCTCGTCGGCCGCCGCGATGAACTCGGGCGACGGGATCCGCTCGCACGTCTCGATGGCGCTGACGTACGAGTCGGAGACATGAACCAGCTCGCCCAACTGGGCTTGCGTGAGGCCGCGGGACTTGCGGAACGAACGCAGTAGTTCCGCGAAGTACCGCGCGGTCCCCGAAGATCCAGCGCTTTGACCCATCCCCGCCACCCCACAACCGTCAGCTCGATTCCACGTGTGTGCACGGGGGTCGGAGCCCAACCCCCACCCGGTTCCTGTCGAGGTCCCGGCCCTGTTCAGGCTAGCTACGCTTGCCGAGAGTGGAGGTATGAATACAGAAAGTAATCGTGCATGCATTTTTCACCCCTGGCTGCCCGTCTCCGGGTACCGGCTGCGCAAGGTCGGGGTCTTCTTCGACGCGATCCGCGTCGCGGAGGGGATCGGTGAGGAACTGGCGACGCGGCTCGAAGCGCTGACGAACGGCGAACCCGGGCCGGTGATCGGGGAGGCGTCGCGGGGCCGCTGGATGTACTTCCTGGTTGCGGTCGGGAGCTCGGCGGGACGCAGTTGGCCCCCAGGGGCTACGCGTCTGGGCTCGGGCGGCCGGGACGCCTACGTCGGCATCCCCGCCCTCGCCGGTGTCACCTGGCCTCTGAGCTGGCGCTGCGCGCCGCAGCCGCATCGTCGACTTGTCGATGCCGACCTCCTGCATGGCACGCTCTGCGCTCAACTCGGCTGGGAGCCGCGTCCGTTGCGGTGAGTTGGTGGCTCGGGTTCGAGCGGTGCGGAGGGGACCTTCTGCGGCGCTGCGCACCTTGACCGGGCGGAGGGGAGGCCCCGGCGCTGCGCGCCTGCCAGTGAGTCCGGTCCGCTGCGCGGCCCGGTGGCGCGGAGGGAGTCCGGTCCGCTGCGCTCCCCAGGTGGGGGTGGGGGTGGAGGTGGGTGGGGCCGCCAAAGGATCAGCGTGTGCGGCCGGAGGCGCACCATGCGGTGTTTTAGCCGTCCTTAGTGATCCACATCGCCCCAATTGGTGCCCCTCAAGCCCCAGGAGATAACTTCCATCACACTCGTCCCACCTTCGGGTGGAGAAGGGGGATCAAACGCCGGTCCCGCTTGCACGCACCCCCGCCCGCCCCGGCCGGGCGGGAGCGCAGCGAATCGCTTCGCTGCGTTGCCGCAGGCCCGGCCGCGCAGCGGATCGGTTTCCCTGCCGGGCGCGCAGCGCCTGGGCCCTCCCCTCCGCCCGGTCGAGGTGCGCAGCGCCGAAGAAGAAGCACTGCGGATGGGTTGAACGCCGGCCCCTCCGCGCCCCGGCCGGGCGGGAGCGCAGCGAATCGCTTCGCTGCGTTGCCGCAGGCCCGGCCGCGCAGCGGATCGGTTTCCCTGCCGGGCGCGCAGCGCCTGGGCCCTCCCCTCCGCCCGGTCGAGGTGCGCAGCGCCGAAGAAGAACCACTGCGGATGGGTTGAACGCCGGCCCCTCCGCGCCCCGGCCGGGCGGGAGCGCAGCGAATCGCTTCGCTGCGTTGCCGCAGGCCCGGCCGCGCAGCGGATCGGTTTCCCTGCCGGGCGCGCAGCGCCTGGGCCCTCCCCTCCGCCCGGTCGAGGTGCGCAGCGCCGAAGAAGAACCACTGCGGATGGGTTGAACGCCGGCCCCTCCGCGCCCCGGCCGGTCGGGCGCGCAGCGCCGGAGCCCCCCTCCCCGCCGGAGCCCTCCCCTCCCCGGGGGCCCTCCCCCCGCGGATGAACCACTGCGCACGGGTCGAGCGCCGGCCCCACCGCGCCCGACCGGCGCACCAGACGCCGGGGGCGTCACCGCGTCGTCACCTGCTCCCTGCCGACGCTCGCCGCAGGCCGACCGTCACCAGGGCCGCCACCACCAGCAGGATCGCGACGTCGGCCGCCACGGCGAGGTGGATGCCGTCGAGGAGGCGGGTGCGGCTGGAGGCCAGGGCGCTCAGGAGGGGGATGCCGACGGTGAGGCCGAGCTGCTGGGAGCTGGAGACCAGGCCGGTGGCCAGGCCCTGTTCGTGGTCGGGGAGGCCGGAGGTGGCGGTGATGCCGTAGGAGACGATCACCCACAGGTGGCCGACGCAGGCGACGGTGACGGCGACCAGGGCGATCCAGGTGCCGGACGGGCCGGTGCCGAGGAGGAGCAGCGCGGTGGTCAGCGCGGCCTGCAGGAGCAGGCCGCCGATCAGGACGGTGCGGGTGCCGAAGCGGCCGATCACGCGGGACGCCGTCATGCCGGTGAGCGCGGCGGCGACTCCCTGGACACCGAAGACCAGGCCGGTGCGGAACGCCGACAGGCCGCGGATCTCCTGGAGGTAGAGGGTCAGCAGGAACACGACGCTGCTCATCATCGCGAAGGTGGTGATGCCCGCGAGGTTGCCCCACGCCACGGTGCGGCGGCGCAGCATCTGCAGCGAGACCAGGGGTTCGGCGGCTCGGTACTCGACGGCGACGAAGCCGACGAGCAGCGCGATCCCGGCGGCGAGCGCCGCGATGACGTCGGCCCGTCCGAAGCCCTGCTGGGCGGCCGTGGTCAGGGCGTAGATCAGGGCCAGCAGGCCGCCGGTGACGGTGACCGCCCCGGGGACGTCGATGCGAGGGCGCCGGGGGTGCCGTGACTCGGTGAGCAGGCCGGGGGCCGCGGCCAGGACGATGACGCCGGCCACGGCGAGGATGCCCATGGTGGAGCGCCAGCCGAAGTTGTCGGTGAAGACGCCGCCCAGGACGACGCCGATGGTGAAGCCCAGCGACAGCAGTGTGCCGCTGATGCCGAGCGCGCGGTCGCGCTGCGGGCCCTCGGGGAACGTGGTGGTGAGCAGGGACATGCCGGTCGGCACGATGACGGCCGCGCCCAGGCCCTGGATGGCGCGGGCGGCCAGGAAGGAGGCCGGGTCCCAGGCCAGGGTCGCCAGGACCGAGGCGGCGGTGAAGACGGCCAGCCCGGTCAGGAAGAGCTTCCGTCGTCCGACCAGATCCGCGATCCGCCCGAAGAGCAGCAGGAAACCGCCGGACGGCAGGGCGAACGCGGTGACGGCCCACTGCAGGTTGGCCTGCGTCATGCCCAGGTCCTTGCCGAGCACCGGCAGGGAGACGTTCAGGATGGAGAAGTCCAGCGCGACCATGAACTGGGCCGCGCACAGCACGAACAGCACCAGTTTCGCGCGGATGGTGAGTCGGTCGGATCCCGGCACCGGGCCGGGGGTCGTACGCGGGGCCCCGGCTGTGGCCGGGGCTGTGGTGGAGGGGGTCTCGATCGCCATGTCCCAACCCTCGGGCCGTTCTCCACGGGCTGGGGAGCCCGTGCTTATGCTGGTGGCCGGACCACCAGCCAGGGGGAGCGGGAGTGGAGAACACGGCCGGACAGGTACCTTCCGCCAAGTCGTACCGCCGTCAGGAGTTGCGTGACTTCCTGATGGCCCGCCGGGCCCGGATCAGCCCCGCCGAGGCCGGACTGCCGGACGGCGGCGCCCGCCGCCGCACCCCGGGGCTGCGCCGCGAGGAGGTCGCGGTCCTCGCCGGGGTCGGGGTGTCCTGGTACCAGTGGCTGGAGCAGGGGCGCGAGATCACCGTCTCGCCGCAGGTGCTGGACGCGGTGGCGCGGGTGCTGAAGTTGAACGCCGCCGAGCGGCGGCACCTGTACGGGCTGGCCGGGCTGAACCCGCCGCTGCCGGAGGCCGTCGACACCGACTTCTGCGACGGCCTGCACCGGCTGATCGACGCCTGGATGCCGTTCCCCGCCCACGTGATGGACGCGTACTGGAACCTCGTCGCCTACAACGACGCGGCCGGGCTGACCTTCGGCTACTCGAAGGACGACACCAACTGCCTCATCTCCTTCTTCACCAGTCCGCTGTACCGCAGCCGCACCAACAACCGCGCGGAGCTGGCCGCGACCGTCGTGGCCCAGTACCGGGCGACGGCCTCCGAGCGCCCCGACGACGAGGGGTTCCGCGCGGTGGTCGAGGAACTGGCCACCGTCAGCCCGGAGTTCGCGGCGCTGTGGGCGCGCGGGGATGTCGAGGCCAGCGGGCAGACGCAGAAGGAGATCGTGCATCCGACGGTCGGGTCGCTGCACTTCGAGAGCACCCACCTGCGGATCCCGGCCCGCCCGGACCTGACCATCGTCCTGCACAACCCGCTCCCGGACACCGACACCGCGGCGAAGCTGGAGCGGCTGACGTCCCCGCAGGGGCGCCGGGACACCATGCGTCCGGTCGCGGGCTGATCCACGAGAACGCCGCCGGCGCGGGCGCCTTATGCTCGGCGGTATGAGCGATGCGACCCCGCTGGGGCCCGAGGACTTGAAGATCATCACCCTGGCGCGGTCCGCCCGTGCCCGCAACGGCGTGCCCGAGGGGGCGGCCGTGCGGGACGAGACCGGCCGTACGTACGTGGCCGGCACCGTCGCGCTGGACTCGCTGAAGCTCAGTGCGCTGCAGACCGCCGTGGCCATGGCGGTCGCCAGCGGGGCGCAGTCGCTGGAGGCGGCGGCTGTCGTCAGTGCCGCCGAGACCCCGGCCGAGGCCGACCGGGCCGCGGTCCGCGACCTCGGCGGGCCGGAGACGCCGGTGCACCTCGCGGGCCCGGACGGGACGCTGCGCGTCACCGTCCAGGCGGGCTAGTGGTTCGCGGCGTCCGGCGCGGTGCGTCGCACGGCGCAGGATCGTCCTCGTACCGGGCGTACTCGGGCGACTGCGACAACTGGGGGCACCCCCAGCGGTAGCTGGGGGAGCGGTGCCGTGCCGGGCGTCGCGAACCGGTGAACCTTCCGGCCAGAGCACTAGGGAGTGTCTTCACATAGGCCCCGTCGGCCAGACGAGGAGTTGAAGACACGACCTGGCAAGAGACGATCAGAGCGCGTCGGGTCCGCGCTCGCCGGTGCGGACCCGTACGGCGGTCTCGACGGGGACCGACCAGACCTTGCCGTCGCCGATCTTGCCGGTGCGGGCGGCGTTGACGACCGCCTCGATGACGGCCTCGGCGTCGGCGTCCTCCACCAGGACCTCGAGACGAACCTTCGGTACGAGGTCGACGATGTACTCGGCGCCCCGGTAGACCTCGGTGTGGCCGCGCTGGCGTCCGTAGCCGCTGGCCTCGGTGACGGTGAGGCCGTGGACGCCGAGCTCCAGGAGCGCCGTCTTCACCTCGTCCAGCTTGAACGGCTTGATGACGCCGGTGACCAGCTTCATTCGGCGGAGCTCCTGTTCTTGGCGTGGGCGAGGGCCTGGGCGAGAGCCGAGGCGTGCACGTGTGGCGCGCCCTGCGAGACGACGCCGTGATCGTATGCCGACTCCGCGTGCACGGTGAGGTCGAGGCCCGTCAGTTCGTCCTCCGCCGAAACTCGGAAGCCCATCAGCCGGTCGATGACCTTCGCGATCCCGTACGTGACGGTGAACGCGTACGCCCCGACGACCACCACCGCGACGGCCTGCTTGCCGAGCTGGCCGAGGCCCCCGCCGTAGAAGAGGCCCTCGGGGCCGGCGGTCATGGTGGCGGTCGCGAGGAAGCCGATGAGCAGGGTCCCGGTGATGCCGCCGATGAGGTGCACGCCGACCACGTCGAGGGAGTCGTCGTAGCCGAGCCGGAACTTCCAGCTGACGGCGAAGGAGCAGAGCACCCCGGCGGCCAGGCCGACCACCAGCGCCCCCATCAGGTCCACCGAGCCGCAGGCCGGGGTGATCGCGACCAGGCCGGCCACCGCGCCGGACGCGGCGCCCAGCGTCGTGGCGTGGCCGTCGCGGCGCTTCTCCACGACCAGCCAGCCGAGTAGGCCCGTGCACCCCGCGACCTGGGTGTTGAGGAACGCGGCGGCGGCGAGGCCGTTGGCGCCGAGCGCCGAGCCGGCGTTGAAGCCGAACCAGCCGAACCAGAGCAGCCCCGCGCCGAGCACCACCAACGGAAGGTTGTGCGGGCGCATGGCCTCCTTGCGGAAGCCGAGCCGCGGGCCGAGGACCAGTGCCAGGGCCAGTCCGGAAGCGCCGGAGCAGATCTCGACGACGGTGCCGCCCGCGAAGTCCAGAGCGCCCAGCTTCGACACGATCCATCCACCCGTGCCGAAGACCCAGTGGGCCACCGGGACGTATACGAGCAGCGTCCAGACGAGCACGAACGCCACCCAGGCGCCGAACTTCGCGCGGTCGGCGATGGCGCCGCTGATCAGTGCGGCGGTGACGACGGCGAAGGTCAGCTGGAACGTGGCGAACAGCAGCGTCGGGACATGGCCGGTGACGCTCGTCGGGCCGATGCCGTGCATGCCCAGATGGTCCAGGCCGCCGATCAGGCCGAGGCCGCCGGCGTCCGGACCGAAGGCGAGCGAGTAGCCCGCGACCAGCCAGACCACCGTCACCAGCGCGATCGACACGAAGCTCATCATGAGCATGTTGAGGACGCTCTTCGTGCGGACCATGCCGCCGTAGAAGAGCGCCAGGCCCGGCGTCATCAGCAGGACGAGCGCGGTGGCGGCGAGCAGCCAGGCGGTGTCTCCGGAGTCGATTCCGGCCGACAGGTACGGCACGAGGGTTCCCTTCCCGGGGCGGCGGGGGGTGGTGTGCGGCAGTGTGTGCACACGAGCCTCACTGTCGCCCGTTTCGAGAAGTGGGCAGACGTGTTTCCGCCGTGTTTCGTGTTGCGGAGGAGTTTCCAGCACCTCACATCCGGCCGCGCAGCCAGGCGCCGCCCGGCTTCACGGGTGCCGGTGTGAGCCGGGCCCGCCGCGATCGGGGAGAATGGGCCGCATGAGCGCCAGTCCCCAGTCCTCCGAGGCCGTCCACCGGTCCGGCTTCGCATGCTTCGTCGGCCGCCCCAACGCGGGCAAGTCGACCCTCACGAACGCTCTCGTCGGCATCAAGGTCGCCATCACCTCAAGCCGGCCGCAGACCACCCGGCACACGGTGCGCGGCATCGTGCACCGCCCGGACGCGCAGTTGATCCTGGTTGACACCCCTGGCCTGCACAAGCCGCGCACGCTGCTGGGCGAGCGGCTCAACGACGTGGTCCGCTCGACGTGGGCCGAGGTCGACGTGATCGGCTTCTGCGTGCCCGCCGACCAGAAGCTCGGCCCCGGTGACAAGTACATCGCCAAGGAGCTCGCGGGGGTCCGCAAGACCCCGAAGATCGCGATCGTCACGAAGACGGACCTGGTCGACGACAAGGTGCTGCGCGAGCAGCTGCTCGCGATCTCGGAGCTCGGCCGCGAGCTGGGCATCGAGTGGGCGGAGATCATCCCGGTCTCGGCCGTCGGGGACGTGCAGGTCGGTCTGCTCGCCGACCTGATCATCCCGCTGCTCCCGGAGGGCCCGCAGCTCTACGCGGACGGCGACCTCACCGACGAGCCCGAGCAGATCATGGTGGCGGAACTGATCCGCGAGGCCGCGCTCGAAGGCGTCCGGGACGAGCTGCCGCACTCCATCGCGGTCGTCGTCGAGGAGATGATCCCGCGCGAGGACCGGCCGAAGGACAAGCCGCTGCTCGACATCCACGCCAACATCTACATCGAGCGGTCCAGCCAGAAGGGCATCATCATCGGCCCCAAGGGCGCCCGCCTCAAGGACGTCGGCACCAAGTCGCGCAAGCACATCGAGGCGCTGCTCGGCACTCCGGTCTTCCTGGACCTGCACGTGAAGATCGCCAAGGACTGGCAGCGCGACCCGAAGCAGCTCCGCAAGCTGGGTTTCTGACCGGTGCGGTCCCGAACGCCGCTCGGCGTTCGGGACCGTCCGTCACGCGCCTTCCTTGAGTACCGCCTGGATCAGGTCGCGCTGCGCGTCGGTCAGGTACGGGTCCGCGCAATGGACGGTGTGGCCGTCGACGGTGATCTCGTAGTGGAAACCGTCCGGCACGCCGGGCTTCGGCCCGGCACCCGCCTGCTCGACGGTCGCACGGGCCACTCCGTGCAGATGCGCGGCATCGGGCCGGCCGGCGGTGTCCAGCACGGCCCGACGCTCGATTCCGGCGAAGCCGCCGGAACGGATCACTTCTATGCGCACGGTGCTCCTCAGCCCTGCCGGCCCGACGCGCCCTCCGGCTGTCCGGTCTGACGCGGGAGGTCCGCGCCATTGCCCGTCGACGTCGGCACGCCGACCTGCGACCACGCCTTCAGGACGGCCTGGTGCGCCTCGCCGTCCCCGTACCGCGTCTGGGCGGCGGAGACGGTCAGCCGGGCGAAGTCGGCGAACGACGCCTGCGGGCTGATCTGCCCGCCCGTGAGCACGTCGTACCAGATCTGCCCGGCCTGCTCCCATGCATACCCGCCCAGGGCCTCGGCCACCAGGTAGAAGGCGTGATTGGGGATGCCGGAGTTGATGTGCACGCCGCCGTTGTCACGGCCCGTGGACACGTAGTGGTCCATGGTGGCCGGCTGCGGGTCCTTGCCCAGCTTCGGGTCGTCGTAGGCCGTGCCCGGGGCCTTCATCGAGCGCAGCGCGTCGCCCTGGATGGTGGGGCCGAGCAGGCCGGCGCCGATGAGCCAGTCCGCCTGGTCGGCGCTCTGCTGCAGCGCGTACTGCTTGACGAGCGAGCCGAACACGTCGGACATCGACTCGTTGAGCGCGCCCGGCTGGCCGAAGTACGTCAGGTTCGCCGTGTACTGGGTCACCCCGTGGGTCAGCTCGTGACCGATGACGTCCACGGGCAGGGTGAAGTCGAGGAAGATGTCGCCGTCACCGTCCCCGAACACCATCTGCTCGCCGTTCCAGAAGGCGTTGTTGTACCTCTGGCTGAAGTGGACGGTCGCGTTCAGGGGCAACCCCTGGTCGTCGATCGAATGCCGCTTGAACGCCTTGAGGTAGAGCTCGAAGGTGGCGCCGAGCGCTTTGTACGCGCGGACGGCGGTGAGGTCCTTGCCCTCCTTGTCGCCCTCGCCGCGGACCTTGCGCCCGGGCAGGGTCGTCCCGTGCTTCGCGTCGTAGATCGTCCGCCTCGGTTGGTCGGAGGCGACCGCGCCGGCGATGGAGGCCGCGCCGATGACGGTGGTCAGCCGGCGGTGGGTGCGCTCGAAGGAGTCACGCTCCAGCGTTGCCCGAGCGAGATCGGAGAGCGCGCGGTCCTCGGATGTGGCCAACTTGTCGAGGACGTGCGGAGGAATGATCGTGCAGAAAGTAGGTGTCGCGTCCATGGCGGCAATGTGGCACGCAGGCACACGACTGTCACTGCTTGCGACGATGATTACTGAAAAGGGAGGGAAGATCATGGTTTTACTGGACAGAACCGCCCGTCTTGCATACTGAGAGGGAGCGCGCTTCGAGTGCGGTATTCGAGCGGGCTCGGCTATGGTCGTCCACATCATGCGTTTCGGGCTGCTTCTCCTTAGCTGCCGCGGCGAGGGCCTGTAGTCGTAGGCCGACCCCCTCCCCGCGGAGTTCAGGCGTGCGCATCGCCGTCGGCCGTACTGGACCGGACCCATGAGGAGCCCACCGCAGATGTCCCAGAACCCCGCGTATTCCGTAGGCCGCCCCACGCCCATCACGGCGGCGAGCGTGCGCCAGCGCCCCACGGCGATGCCGATCCACAAGTACGCGCCCTACGACGCCGTCGACATCCCCGACCGCAACTGGCCGAACGCCCGGATCACCAAGGCGCCGCGCTGGCTCTCCACGGACCTGCGGGACGGCAACCAGGCCCTGATCGACCCGATGTCCCCGGCGCGCAAGCGGGCGATGTTCGATCTGCTGGTCAAGATGGGCTACAAGGAGATCGAGGTCGGGTTCCCGTCATCGGGCGAGACCGACTTCGCGTTCGTGCGCTCCATCATCGAAGAGGGCGCGATCCCCGAGGACGTGACGATCTCCGTCCTGACGCAGGCCCGCGAGGAACTGATCGAGCGGACCGTCGAGTCGCTGGTCGGCGCTCCCCAGGCCACCGTCCACCTGTACAACGCGACCGCGCCGGTCTTTCGCCGGGTGGTCTTCCGCGGCTCGAAGGAGCAGGTCAAGGCCATCGCCGTGGACGGCACGCGGCTGGTCATGGAGTACGCGGACAAGATCCTGGGCTCGGACACGGTCTTCGGGTACCAGTACAGCCCGGAGATCTTCACGGACACCGAGCTGGACTTCGCCCTGGAGGTTTGCGAGGGCGTCATGGACGTCTGGCAGCCGGAGGCCGGCCGCGAGATCATCCTGAACCTGCCGGCGACCGTCGAGCGCTCCGCCGCCAGCACGCACGCCGACCGCTTCGAGTGGATGTCGCGGAACCTGTCGCGGCGCGAGAACGTGTGCCTGTCGGTGCACCCGCACAACGACCGGGGTACCGCGGTCGCCGCCGCCGAGCTGGCGATCATGGCGGGTGCGGACCGGATCGAGGGCTGCCTGTTCGGGCAGGGCGAGCGCACCGGCAACGTCGACCTGGTCACGCTGGGGATGAACCTGTTCAGCCAGGGCGTGGACCCGGAGATCGACTTCTCGCAGATCGACGAGATCCGCCGCACCACCGAGTACTGCAACCAGATGGAGGTCCACCCGCGCCACCCGTACGCGGGCGACCTGGTCTACACGTCCTTCTCCGGCTCCCACCAGGACGCCATCAAGAAGGGCTTCGAGGCGATGGAGGCCGACGCGGCCGCCGCCGGCAAGACCGTCGACGAGATCCCGTGGGCCGTCCCGTACCTGCCGATCGACCCGAAGGACGTCGGCCGCTCCTACGAGGCCGTCATCCGGGTCAACTCGCAGTCGGGCAAGGGCGGTATCGCGTACGTCCTGAAGAACGACCACAAGCTGGACCTGCCGCGCCGGATGCAGATCGAGTTCTCCAAGATCATCCAGACCAGGACCGACGACGTGGGCGGCGAGATCACGCCCGCCGAAATCTGGGCCGCCTTCCGCGACGAGTACCTCTGCCGACGGCGGAGAACGCCTGGGGCCGCATCGAACTGCGCTCCGCGCAGGCCGAGACCACGACCGACGGCGGCGACGCGCTGACCGTGGAAGCCGTCGTCGACGGCGCCGCGACGGTGCTCACCGGTCGCGGCAACGGTCCGATCTCCGCGTTCTTCGACGCGCTGTCCTCGGTCGGCATCGACGCGCGGCTGCTGGACTACACCGAGCACACGCTGAGCGAGGGCGCGAGCGCCCAGGCGGCGTCGTACATCGAGTGCGCGATCGACGGCAAGGTGCTGTGGGGCATCGGCATCGACCCGAACACCACCCGCGCCTCCCTGAAGGCGGTCGTCTCGGCCGTCAACCGGGCGGCGCGCTGATCACGCCTTCGGGTGACCACATCCGCTCCTGAGGGGAGCGGCACCGTGTGGCGGCAACGGCCGCGGCGGCCTTCACGGGCTTCGCCGCGGCCGTTGCCGCGTCGGGGGAGCCCCGCGCCACGAGCGCCGAAACGCCTCGGGGCCGCCGAAAACCCCTGTCCGGCACCGGCTGACGGCAGGGGGCGGACCAGCAGCGAGATCACGTCAATCCTCTTGTCGGGTCCACCGGCCTTGACCTGCCCATACGCCGTACGGAGGCGGCCGATCCGGAAATCCCCCCTTACGCGCTACTGACTGCGCGTCACTGGTGTGGCTAACATCACGGCAGCAGTAACGGCACCGTTGCCGAGGCGTTACGCACATGTGCGTGCCGGATCGGTGCGTACCGGGACGAAACGCCGGAGGGTGCAACGTGGTTCAGCTGCGAGGGCTGTGCTTCTGGGGTGTGCGCACCGCATGGCACACCGAGGACGACGGCGAGTTCTTCTGCCCCGACTGCGGGGGCGACCGCGCCTATCACCGGCGCAGCGGCACACGGCGCCTCACCGTGCTCAACGTTCCCGTGCTGGCGCGAGGGCCGGCCGGAACCGTCATCGAATGCAGCGGCTGCCACGGGCACTTCGGTGCCGAGACGCTCGACCACCTCACGTCGACCCGCTTCTCGGCGATGCTGCGCGACGCCGTCCACACCGTCGCGCTCGCCGTGCTGACGGCCGGCGGGGCCCACGGCCGCCCGGCGCGGGAAGAGGCCGTCCGCGCGGTGCGCTCCGCGGGCTTCACCGACTGTACGGAGGACCAGCTCCTCGGTCTGCTGGCGGCGATCGTCGCCGACGCGGGCCGGTTCCCCGGCGCCGCCGACGTCCTCGGCCCGGACTCCTTCGCCGACGCCCTCGACGGCTGCGGCAGTTGGCTCTCCATCGAACTCCATGAGGCCCTGGAGCCGCTCTCCGCCCACCTCGCGCCCCAGGGGCGGGAGCGGATCCTGCTGCAGGGCGCGCGGATCGCCCTCGCCGACGGGCCCTACCTGCCCGCCGAGCGGGAGGCGCTGGTCGCGGTCGGCCGCTGCCTGTCGCTGCCCGCGGCGGACACCGACCGGCTGCTCGCCGAGGCCGCGAACGCGCCGTCCTGACGTACTCCCGGGGGAGTAGTCGGCCGGGCGGGCGACGGCGGGAGTAGCGGCAAGGTCGGCCGTGAGCGCGACGCGAGAGATCCCTTTCACGGGAACGCTGGTGCACAGGAAACCAGCCGTTCCACGAGGGGAGGCCCGGATGAGGGCCAGGACGCACCGCAGAGCGCTGCCATGGGCGGTGATCGGGTTCTGGATCGTGGTGCTCGCCGTCACCGGGGCGTTCGCCGGAAGGCTCGACGGCGTCAAGCACGACGACGCCATCGACTATCTGCCGGCCAGTGCCCAGTCGACCCAGGTCGCGAAGATCCAGAAGTCGATGCCGGGCGGCGGGTCGACCGATCTGGTCCTGGTGTACGACCGCGCCTCGGGGATCACCGGCACCGACCGCGCCGCGGTCCAGCGGCAGACGGAGTCCGTGGACGCCGCGTACGACCTGGTGGGCGGCGCGCCCAGGGTCGTGACGGCGAAGGACGGGCGCACGCTGATGGTGCCGGTGGCGATCGCCGAGAAGGACGGAAAGCCCGAGGACGTGGTCAAGGACGTCCGGGCGCTGCTCGCCAAGGACCGGCCGGACGGACTGACCGTCCAGGTCGGCGGCCCCGGCGGCATGGAGGCCGACGCCAAGGAGGTCTTCCACAGCATCGACGGCACTCTGCTGTTCGGCACGGTCGGCGTCGTCGCGCTGCTGCTGATCGTCACGTACCGAAGCCCGTTCCTGTGGTTGGTGCCGCTGCTCGTCGTGGGCGTCGCCTCGGGGGCGGCGATGGCCGCCGTCTACGGGCTGGTGCAGGGCTTCGGGCTGACCGTCTCCAGCATGAGCTCCTCGGTCATGACCGTGCTCATCTTCGGCGCGGGAACGGACTACGCGCTGCTGCTGATCGCCCGTTACCGCGACGAACTGCGTCGCCGCCCGGAACCGTACGAGGCGATGCGCGCCGCACTGCGCGGCATCGGCCCCGCCGTGCTCACCTCGGCCGCGACGGTCGTCGCCGGACTGCTGTGCCTGCTCGCCGCCGACCTCAACAGCAGCCGCGGCCTCGGCCCGACCGGCGCCGTCGGCATCGTCTGCGCGCTCGCCGCGATGACCACCCTGCTGCCCGCTGTCCTGGTGCTGCTCGGCCGCCGGGTGTTCTGGCCGCTCGTCCCCGCCTACGGCAGCGAGCCGAAGAAGGCCGGCAGCGGCTTCTACGGCCGGATCGGCGCACTCGTCGTACGCCGCCCGGTCGCGGTGCTCACCGCCTCCGCGGTCGCCGTCGGGGCGCTCGCGCTCGGCATCGGGAACCTCCCCGGCGACCTGCGCCAGGACGACACCTTCACCGTCACCTCGGAGTCCGTGACCGCCGCCCACACCTTGCAGCGGGCCTTCCCCGAGCGCAGCGCCCAGCCCGTCACCGTGCTCGTCCCCAGCGCCCGCGTCCAGACGGTACAGACCGCGGTGCGGGCCACCGCCGGGGTCGCGAGTACGGCGGCGGGACGTACCGGGAGCGGCTGGACGGAGATCGAGGTCTACCCGTCCGCCGTGCCCGGCTCGGCGGCCGAGCACGGCACGATCGAGCGGCTGCGCACGGTCACGGCCGCGGAGCACGGGCTGGTCGGCGGCTTCAGCGCCCAGCAGATCGACACCTCCGGCACCTCGTCCCACGACCGGAAGATCGTCATCCCGCTGGTGCTGGTCGCCGTCTTCCTGCTGCTCGCCGCGCTGCTGCGCAGCCTGGTCGCGCCGCTGCTGCTGGTGGTGGCGATGGCGGGAGTCTGGCTGGCCGCGCTGGGCATCGGCGGGCTGCTCTTCGGACCGGTCCTCGGCTTCCATGGCATGGACCCCGGGCTGCCGCTGCTGAGCTTCGTCTTCCTCGTCGCCCTCGGCGTCGACTACGGGATCTTCCTGCTGCACCGCATGCGGGAGGAGGTGCGGCACGGCGAGGACGCCCGGCGTTCGGCCGTCACCGCGCTGGAGGCGACCGGTGGTGTCATCGCCTCGGCGGGTATCGTGCTCGCCGCCACCTTCACCGTCCTCGCCTCCCTGCCCCTGGTGATGATGGTCGAGATGGGCACGACGATCGCCCTCGGCGTCCTGCTGGACACCTTTGTGGTGCGGACCTTCCTGGTCCCGGCCGCGAGCACCCTGCTCGGCGCCCGCGTCTGGTGGCCGGGTGGGCTCAGCCGTGAGGTTCCGCGGCCGCCCGAGCCGACGGCCGTGGAACTGGAACTGGTCCGCTAGGGCCTTGCCCAGTGCCTGGAGAACTCAGTGTCTTGAGGACCCAGAGCCTTGAGGTGCCTTGAGAACCCAGTGCCTTGAGAATCTCTCCCCTGTCACCGGACGGGCCGGGGCCCGGCCCGTCCGGTGACAGGTCGTCGAACAGCACGCAGGATGGAGCGGTGTCAGCCATGAGAACCACGCCCGCGGTGCGCCTCACGCGCAACGATCCGCTGCTCGCCGCCGGACTGCTGGCGCTCCAGGCGGTACTGGCCCTGACGCTGCCCGCCTCCGCCGGCAACGGCCACCGGCCGGATGCCGTGGGGTGGACGCTCCTGGTGCTCATCGCCGTCCTCCAGGTGTGGCGGCGGCGGGCGCCGCTGCTCATGGTGCTGGTACTGGCACCGGTCGCGTCGGCCTACCACGGCATGGGCAATGTCCACCAGGCGGTGATCCCCGCCACCATGGTCGCGCTCTACAGCCTGGCGGTCGCCGGGCCGCCGCTGCGCACCTTCCTGGTGGTCCCGGCGCTGGTCGGCTTGATGGCCCTGGTGATGACGGCCACGCTCGACGGGACCGACACGGGCCTGCACATGCTCAGCAGCGCCGGCTGGATCTTCGCGGTCGGGCTGGTCGGCGAGGCGGTACGGATGCACCGCAAGTACATCGGCGCGATCGTGGAACGCGCCGAGCGGGCGGAGCGCACCCGGGAGGAGGAGGCGGGCCGCCGGGTCGCGGAAGAGCGGCTGCGGATCGCCCGTGATCTCCACGATCTGCTGGCGCACACGATCACGCTGGTCGGTGTGCAGACCTCGGTGGCCGCGCATGTCCTGATCGCCGACCCGGACAAGCTGGACCGGGAGGCGGTCGCCGCCTCGCTCGAAGCCATCTCCGACACCTGCCGGGACGCCCGCGCGGAGCTGCGGGCCACTTTGCGGGTGTTGCGGTCCGACACCGCCGACGAGGGCCAGGGCGCACTGGGAGCAGAGGGCCCGCTGGGGCCGCTGCCGGGACTGCCGGGGGTGCCCGACCTGGTCCGCGCCGCCGAGGCGGCCGGGGCGCGGGTGGAACTCACGGTCGGCGACGGCGCGGACCACGCGCCGCCCGCGGTCGGCGCCGCCGCCTACCGCATCGTGCAGGAGGCGCTCACCAACGCCGTGCGGCACGCGGGCGGTTCGCATGTCCGGGTGGCCCTCACCCGCTCCGTGGCGGCGCTCTACGTGTCCGTCCTGGACGACGGACCGGCCGCGGGCACCCCGCGCGGACCGGCCCGTACGGACGGCTACGGCATCGTCGGCATGCGGGAGCGGGCCCGCAGTGTCGGCGGCCGGCTGGCGGCCGAACCCCGGGCGGACGGTGCCGGGTTCGTCGTCACGGCGATGCTCCCGCTCGGGGGATGGCCCGAGGAGGGCGAGGACCCGCTCGAAGGATCGCCGGCGGCCCGGCCGGAAATCCCGCTCCCGGACCCGCTCCCGGACCCGATCGCGGACTCGCTCGAAGGAGCGACCCGATGACGTCACCGATGGCATCCCCCGCGACCGCTCCGCCGGTGATCCGGGTGCTGCTCGCCGATGATCAGACGCTGGTGCGGGCCGCGTTCGCGATGCTGGTCGGGTCCGCCGCCGACATGGAGGTGGTCGGGCAGGCGGGCACCGGCCGGGAGGCCGCGGCGCTGGCCGGCAGCGCCGGCGCCGATGTGGTGGTGATGGACATCCGGATGCCGGACCTGGACGGGATCGAGGCGACGAGGATCATCGCCGCGGACGGCGCCCTCGCCGGGGTGCGGGTGCTGGTGCTGACCACGTACGACACCGACGAGCACGTGGTCGCGGCGCTCCGGGCGGGAGCCAGCGGCTTCCTGGTCAAGGACACCCGGCCCGCCGAGCTCCTGGACGCCATCCGCACCGTCGCCGCGGGCGACGCGCTGTTGTCGCCCGGCCCCACGGCCCGCCTCATCGCCCGCGTCCTGCGGCTGCCCGACCGGCCGCCGCCCGGGCCCGCCCCGGCCGGTCTCACAGGTCTGTCGGACCGGGAGCGGGAGGTCCTGACCCTCGTCGGCCGGGGCCTGAACAACTCCGAGATCGGCGAGGCCCTCGGGCTCAGCCCGCTCACCGCCAAGACGCACGTCAGCCGCATCATGGGCAAGCTCGCGGTGCGCGACCGCGCCCAACTGGTCATCGCCGCCTACGAGTCGGGACTGATCCGGGCGGCGGGAGAACGCTAGTGGCCAGAGCGCCAGTGCCCTGGCCGGGGCCAGAGCACTGGCGCCTTCTTCGACGTGAGGGCGTCCGCGGTCAGTGGGCGACGAGCACCAGGGCCAGGGCGACGAGCGCCGGCACGGTCTGGACGAAGAGGATGCGGCGGCTCGCGGTGGCGGCCCCGTACACCCCGGCCACGGCAACGCAGACCAGGAAGAAGATCCTCGTCTGGAAGCCGACCGGGTCGGAGGCGAACGCGGCCCACGCCAGGCCGGCGGCGAGGAACCCGTTGTAGAGCCCCTGGTTCCCGGCCAGCGCCTTGGTCTCGGCGGCGAACTCGGGCGTCAGGCCGAAGGCGGCCCTGCCCTTCGGGGTGGTCCACAGGAACATCTCCAGGACCAGGATGTAGACGTGCAGGGCGGCGATGGCCAGCACGGCCACGGTTGCGGTGATCGACATAGGCCGCAGCGTATGCGGACCGGGCCGTGTGCGGGAGTGGACGGCGGGGTGGAGGGGGCCTCGGGGCGCCGCCCGGTACGGGACAATGGATCGCATGAGTCTGTTCCGCGACGACGGCATCGTGCTGCGCACCCAGAAGCTGGGTGAGGCGGACCGGATTATCACGCTGCTCACCCGCAGACACGGCCGGGTGCGGGCGGTGGCCCGTGGGGTGCGCCGCACGAAATCGAAGTTCGGGGCGCGGCTGGAGCCGTTCAGCCACGTCGACGTGCAGTTGTTCGCGCGTGGCGGGGAACTGGTCGGGCGCGGGCTGCCGCTGTGCACCCAGGGTGAGACGATCGCTCCCTACGGTAGCGCCATCGCGGCCGACTACGACCGCTACACCGCCGGCACCGCGATGCTGGAGACGGCGGAGCGGTTCACCGACCACGAGGGCGAGCCGGCCGTCCAGCAGTACCTGCTCCTCGTCGGCGCGCTGCGCACCCTGGCGGCCGGCGAGCACCAGCCGCGGCTGATCCTCGACGCGTTCCTGCTGCGCTCGCTGGCGGTGAACGGCTACGCGCCGAGCTTCGACAACTGTGCCAAATGCGGCATGGACGGGCCGAACCGGTTCTTTTCGGTCGGGGCGGGAGGAGTCGTCTGCGCCGAATGCCGTGTGCCGGGAAGCGTCGTACCCTCACGGGAGTCCCTGGAACTGCTCGGCGCGCTGCTGGGCGGGGACTGGGAGACGGCGGACGCGTGCGAGCCGCACTTCTGCCGGGAGGGCAGCGGGCTGGTCGCGGCGTATCTGCAGTGGCACCTGGAGCGCGGGCTGCGCTCGCTGAAGTTCGTCGAGAAGTAGTACTGAGATGTACGAGATGTTCGAGATGTAGGAGAGGCAACGCGCATGGCACGTCGCGGGATTCTGGGCCGTTCCCGACCGGAGTACCGGACTCCGGACCCGCATCCGTCCGGTGCGGTGCCCCCCAAGATCCCGGGGGAGCTGGTGCCGCAGCACGTCGCCATCGTCATGGACGGCAACGGCCGCTGGGCGAAGGAGCGCGGGCTGCCGCGCACCGAGGGCCACAAGGTCGGTGAGTCCGTCGTCCTCGACGTCCTCAAGGGCAGCATCGAGCTGGGCGTCAAGAACCTCTCCCTGTACGCCTTCTCCACCGAGAACTGGAAGCGCTCGCCCGACGAGGTGCGCTTCCTGATGAACTTCAACCGCGACGTCATCCGCCGCCGCCGCGACGAGATGGACGAGCTCGGCATCCGCATCCGTTGGGTGGGCCGGATGCCGAAGCTGTGGAAGTCCGTGGTGCAGGAGCTCCAGGTCGCCCAGGAGCAGACCAAGGACAACGACGCCATGACGCTCTACTTCTGCGTCAACTACGGCGGCCGCGCGGAGGTCGCCGACGCGGCCGCCGCGATGGCGGCGGACGTGAAGGCCGGCAAGCTCGACCCTTCCAAGGTGAACGAGAAGACCTTCGCGAAGTACCTCTACTACCCGGACATGCCGGACGTGGACCTCTTCATCCGCCCCTCCGGCGAGCAGCGCACCTCCAACTTCCTGCTCTGGCAGACCGCTTACGCCGAGATGGTCTTCCAGGACGTCCTGTGGCCCGACTTCGACCGCCGCGATCTCTGGCGCGCCTGCCACGAGTACGCCTCACGGGACCGCCGCTTCGGCGGCGCCCTCCCCAACGACCTGGCCCCGACGGACAAACGGCCCTCAAGCGCGTGAGCGCGTGAAAGCCGGTGGTCCGCGCCGCCTGTACGCGGCGCGGACCACCGGCTTTCACGACGACCGCCGAGGGCGGGGCTCAGGCCTCCGTGGCCGGGGTCGCGCAGTCGGCGCACGTGCCGAAGATTTCTACGGTGTGGGCGACGTTGACGAAGCCGTGGTCGGTGGCGATCGACTCGGCCCACTTCTCTACGGCCGGGCCCTCGACCTCGACGGCTTTGCCGCACATGCGGCAGACGAGGTGGTGGTGGTGGCCGTCGGAGCAGCGGCGGTAGACGGACTCGCCCTCGTCGGTGCGCAGCACGTCGACCTCGCCGGCGTCGGCGAGGGACTGCAGCGTGCGGTAGACGGTGGTGAGGCCGACGGAGTCGCCGCGGTGTTTGAGGAGGTCGTGCAGGTCCTGCGCGCTGCGGAATTCCTCGACCTCGTCGAGCGCGGCGGCGACGGCAGCGCGCTGCCGGGTCGATCGGCCCTGCACGGGGGGCTTGGCGGTCGTCACCGGTGCCTCCTTCTCGGTCGTAACCGTCACCGTCCAGATGTCCGGTCGGTCGTCATTGTGTCAGGCCGCGGGCTCTGCACCCGAACGTCGTCCTGGGGGACGCGCGCGCCGGGTACCTCCAGGGTGCACCGTTCCGCGGCGGCGGCGGAACCGCTGGCCCGTTTTCTCGCCAGCGGACCGGCCAGCACCGCCAGCACGACGAAGATGGCGATGGCCAGCAGAACGATCGTCGGCCCGGACGGCACGTCCACGTAGAACGACGTGACGGCTCCGGAGAGCGACACCGTGACCCCGATCAGGACGGCCAGCGCGAATGTCATCGCGAAGCTGCGGGACAGCTGCTGCGCCGCGGCGACCGGGACGACCATGAGGGCGCTGACGAGCAGCAGGCCCACGACGCGCATCGCGACGGTGACGGTGACGGCGGCGGTGACCGCCACCAGCAGGTTCAGCAGCCGGACCGGCAGCCCGGTGACGCGGGCGAACTCCTCGTCCTGGCAGATCGCGAAGAGCTGGCGCCGCAACCCCACGGTGACGAGCACCACGAACGCCGCGAGTACGCAGATGGTCGTGACGTCCTCGGGCGAGACCGTGTTGAGGGAGCCGAAGAGGTACGTGACGAGGTTGGCGTTGGACCCCGTGTCGGACATGCTCATCAGCATGACGCCGCCGGCCATGCCGCCGTAGAAGAGCATCGCGAGCGCGATGTCGCCGTGCGTCCTGCCGTACCAGCGGATCAGCTCGATGGCGACGGAACCGACGACGGCGACGGCGGTGGCCATCCAGATCGGGCTGGTGTTGAGCAGGAAGCCCAGGCCGACGCCGGTCATCGCGACGTGGCCGATGCCGTCGCCCATCAGCGCCTGGCGGCGCTGGACGAGGTAGATGCCGATGGCGGGGGCCGTGATGCCGACCAGGACGGCCGCGATCAGGGCCCGCTGCATGAAGGCGTAGTCGAGGATGTCCATCAGCTGAGCAGCCCCGTCCTGATCGGTTCGGCGTCGTGTGCGGCGTGCGGGTGCACGTGGTCGTGGCCGGGCAGCGCGTGCTGGCCCACGGCGCGCGGCGGCGGTCCGTCGTGGACGACGCAGCCGTCGCGCAGTACCACCGCGCGGTCGATCAGCGGCTCCAGCGGCCCGAGCTCGTGCAGGACGAGCAGGACGGTGGCGCCGTTCGCGACCTGCTCGCGCAGGGTGCCGGCCAGGATCTCCTGGCTGGCGACGTCGACCCCCGCCATCGGCTCGTCCATGATCAGCAGTTCGGGCTGCACGGCCAGCGCGCGGGCGATGAGCACCCGCTGGTGCTGGCCGCCGGAGAGCGCGTCGACGGAGTCCTTGGCGCGGTCGGCCATGCCGACCATCTCCAGCGCCCGGTCGACCGCGGCGCGGTCGGCCCGGCCGAGCGGCCGCAGTCGGGCTCGGGCCAGCCGGCCCGCGGCGACGACCTCGCGGACGGTCGCCGGCACCCCGCTCGCGGCGGTGGTGCGCTGCGGGACGTAGCCGATCCTGGCCCAGTCGCGGAAACGCTTGAGCGGCGTGCCGAACAGCTCGAGACGGCCCTCACTGAGCGGCACCTGGCCGACGACCGCGCGGACCGCCGTCGACTTGCCGGAACCGTTGGCTCCGAGCAGCGCGACGACCTCGCCGGCGCCGACCGTCAGGTCCACCCCGCGCAGCACGGGCCGGGATCCGAGCGAGGCCGTCGCCCCGCGCAGGGAAATGACCGGGACCGGCTCCATGTCTGCCTCCGTCATCGCGTGCTTCCCTTGCTGCCGAGTGCCGTCCGCAGGGCCTTGAGGTTGCTCCGCTGGACCTCGAAGTAGTCGGTGCCCTGGGACTTGTCGGTGATGCCCTCGAGGGGGTCCAGGACGGCGGTCCTGAGCTTCAGGTCGCCGGCCAGGGTCTTGGCGGTGGCGTTGCTGGCGAGCGTCTCGAAGAAGACCGTCGTGACGTGGTGCTTCGCGGAGAGCTGCTGCAGGGCCTTGATGCGGGCGCCGCTGGGCTCGGCCTCGGGGTCGATGCCGCCGATGGCCTCCTCGACCAGGCCGTAGCGCTCGGCGAGGTAGCCGAAGGCGGCGTGGGTGGTGATGAAGGTGTCGGAGGCGCGGTTCTTGAGACCGTCGGCGAACTCGGTGTTCAGCGCGTCCAACTTCTTCACCAGCGTGTCCGCGTTCACCAGGTACGCGGCGGCGTGGACCGGGTCGGCCTTCGCGAACGCGATGCCGACCCCCTTGGCGACCTCGGCGTACTTCACCGGGTCGAGCCAGACGTGCGGGTCGGCGCCGGCCTCGCCCTCTCCGGAGTGGTTGTCGCCCGTGGTGTGGGCGTGGCCGTCGACCTCGGTGCCGTGCTCCTCGAGCTTCGTCAGGGAGGCGGCGTCGGCGGTGTTCTTCACGCCGGACTGTTTGACGGCCTCGTCGATCGCGGGCTGCAGGCCCTTGAGGTAGACGATCACGTCGGTCTTGGTGAGGGCCGCGGTCTGCCGCGGGGTGAGCTCCAGATCGTGTGGCTCGACACCCGGCTTGGTGAGCGCCGTCACCCTGACGTTCTCGCCGCCGATCTCCTTCGCCAGGAACTCCATGGGGTAGAAGGACGCCGTGACCTTGAGTTTTCCGCCGCCGCCCGAGCCGTCCGCGGCGTCGGACACCGAGCACGAGCTCAGCGTGAGCAGCCCGAGAGCGGCGGTTCCGGCGACGGCTGCGGGTATCAGACGGTGGCGTTTGTTCATGACACTCATTTTCATCTGAAGTGGAAACGATTGTCAATTGCCTTCGGAGCCCGGAGTTCCGCCGGAACCGATGTGATACCGGGCCCCGGCGCGCCGGTAACCTGGGGCAACTGACCGCTTCGTCGTACTGAAGAGAGCACCGTGGCCGCCGACAAGATCGACACCATCGTCAGCCTGAGCAAGCGCCGAGGCTTCGTATTCCCGTGCAGTGAGATCTACGGCGGCTCGCGAGCCGCCTGGGACTACGGGCCGCTCGGCGTCGAGCTCAAGGAGAACATCAAGCGCCAGTGGTGGCGCTCCATGGTCACCTCGCGCGACGACGTTGTCGGACTCGACTCGTCGGTCATCCTGGCGCGCGAGGTGTGGGAGGCGTCCGGCCACGTCGCGACGTTCTCCGACCCGCTGACCGAGTGCACCTCCTGTCACAAGCGCTACCGCGCGGACCACCTGGAGGAGGCGTACGAGTCCAAGCACAACCGTCCGCCGGCCAACGGTCTCGCCGACATCAACTGCCCGAACTGCGGCAACAAGGGCGCGTTCACCGAGCCCAAGCAGTTCTCCGGCATGCTGCAGACGCACCTCGGCCCGACCCAGGACGCGGGCTCCGTCGCGTACCTGCGGCCGGAGACCGCCCAGGGCATCTTCACCAACTTCGCCCAGGTGCAGACGACCTCGCGCAAGAAGCCGCCGTTCGGCATCGCCCAGACCGGCAAGAGCTTCCGCAACGAGATCACGCCCGGCAACTTCATCTTCAGGACCCGCGAGTTCGAGCAGATGGAGATGGAGTTCTTCGTCAAGCCGGGCGAGGACGAGCAGTGGCACGAGTACTGGATGGAGCAGCGCTGGAACTGGTACACCGGCCTGGGCCTCAACCCGGACAACATGCGCTGGTTCGAGCACGCCAAGGAGAAGCTGTCCCACTACTCGAAGCGCACCACTGACATCGAGTACCGCTTCAACTTCGGCGGCAACGAGTTCTCCGAGCTGGAGGGTGTGGCCAACCGCACCGACTTCGACCTCAAGGCGCACTCCGAGGCCTCCGGCCAGGACCTGTCGTACTTCGACCAGGAGGCCGGCGAGCGCTGGTTCCCGTACGTCATCGAGCCGGCGGCGGGCGTCAACCGCGCCATGCTCGCCTTCATGCTCGACGCGTACAACGAGGACGAGGCGCCCAACGCCAAGGGCGTCATGGAGAAGCGCACGGTCATGCGCCTCGACCCGCGCCTGGCGCCGGTCAAGGTCGCCGTCCTGCCGCTGTCCCGCAACCCGCAGCTGTCGCCGAAGGCCAAGGGTCTGGCGACCGACCTGCGGAAGAACTGGAACATCGAGTTCGACGACGCGGGTGCCATCGGCCGCCGCTACCGTCGTCAGGACGAGATCGGTACGCCGTTCTGCGTCACCGTCGACTTCGACACCCTCGACGACAACGCGGTGACCGTGCGCGAGCGCGACACCATGAAGCAGGAGCGCGTGTCGCTGGACCAGATCCAGTCGTACCTGGGCGGCCGACTCCTCGGCTGCTGACCGCCCTCCGGGCGGCGTGCGGGAATCGAACGCCGGCCGGGTTGGATCATCCAGCCCGGCCGGCGTTCGCGCGTGCGGACGCCCTTACGGCGATCACCGCGCACAGCGCGGCCAGTGGGAGTTCGACGCAGACCGCCATCAAGACCGCGGACGCGATGTCCGCCCCGGGAGCGGCCGTCGAGACGTCGAACCAGGCGTCGACCACCAGCAGCATCGCGGTGGCGGCCGCCGCGATGCCGCGGCGGTGGTCGCGGCGGCGCAGCAGCACACCGGTGCCGATGAGGCCGGCGGCCTCCAGGGCGTCCAGGCCCACCCAGGCCGTCGACCAGTGCGACGCCTGAGCGGTGGCCGGGAGCGAGGTCGCGAGGACGAAGAGCCAGGGGATCAGGGCCACGCCGAGCGCGATCAGGACGTAGCCCAGCGGTCTGGGACGGCGCGGCTCCCGTTCCGGGACGGCGTACAACTCGATGATCTCGGCGCCGGTGCCACACGCCATGGTGGACGTGGTCGGCACGGGCTCCGTGGTCGGACGGATCCGGTGGGGCGGAATCTCCAGGACGGACATGGTGGTGAACTCCTTCCGGACCCGGTGGTCGGGTACGGGAACCAGCCTCGTCGCCGGGCTCCCGAAGGTCAGTAACGCCCGGGTCCGACCTGGGGTGGTGCCAGCTACACCCCCGGAGCGGGCCCCTGGGGGATGCACACCGCCCCACCTGGGGCTCTACGGTGAGCGCATGGCATCGACAGGGCCGCTGCGGCGTGCACTACAGCAAGCCGCCGCATACGCCCCGTGGTCGGCCTGGGCATGGCGCAACACGGCGTTCGTCACGGCGGGCGTACCGCTGGCGGGCGTGAGCGCGCTGCTGGTGTTCGACATCGTGACGGACTGGCGTTCCGTGATCCTGCTGCCCGCACTGCCCCTGCTGTGCGGCCCGCTGACGGTGCTTCAGCGCAGCCGGTTCTGGTCGCTGCTGGGGTTGAACGTCCCCCGGGTGCCCCGCACGCGTCCCTGGTACACCCCGCGCGGCGCCGCGCAGTGGCTGCGCTCCGAGGCGACGTGGCGGCAGTGCGGCTACCACCTGGTGGCCGCCCCGCTCGCCGCGGGCGGAGCGGTGCTCGTCGTCTGCTCCTGGGTTGCGGGGATCTTCGGCACACTGGTCTTCTCCTGGGTGTGGGCGCTGCCCGTCGAGGATCGACTGCCCGGTTGGACCACGCGGTACACGCTCGTCACCGCCGCCGGGGTGCTCCTGCTGTTCGCGGCGCCCTTCCTGGCCGCCGCCGTCACCCGGCTCGACACCTCGGCCGCCGCCGCGCTGCTGGGGCCCAACCGGGCCAAGGAACTGCGGCGCCGCGTCGAGGACCTCGCCGAGAGCCGGGCGGGAGTCGTGGACGCCGCGGACGCCGAACGCCGCCGCATCGAACGCGACCTGCACGACGGCGCGCAGCAGCGGCTGGTCTCCCTCGCGATGAACCTCGGCCTGGCCCGCGCCACCCTCAAGGACCTGCCGCCGGAGGCGCGCCGAGTGATCGACGAGGCGCACCGCGAGGCGAAGGAGGCTATCGAGGAACTCAACAACCTGGTGCGCGGCCTGCACCCGGCCGTCCTGGACGACCGGGGCCTGGACGCCGCGCTGTCCGGTGTCGCGGCGCGGGCGCCGCTGCCGGTCCATCTGAAGGTGGACATGGAGCGGCGGGCGGCCCCCACCGTCGAGGCCGTCGCGTACTTCGTGGTCTCCGAGGCGCTCGCCAACGTCGCCAAGCACGCCCACGCGGAGCGGGTGGACGTCGTGGTGCGGTCGCGCGGGGACGTGCTGCGGGTGACCGTCACCGACGACGGGATCGGCGGCGCGGACGTGGCGGGCGGTACCGGCCTGGCCGGGCTCGCGCAGCGCGTCGGCTCCGTCGACGGAGCGATCAGCATCAGCAGCCCCGCCGGGGGCCCGACCATCATCAACGTGGAGTTGCCGTGCGGGCTGTAATCGCGGAGGACTCGGTCCTTCTGCGCATCGGACTGGTCAAGGTCCTGGAGACCGCGGGGTTCGAGGTCGCCGCCGAAGTGGGCGACGCGGACGCCGTGCTGGCCGCCGTCGACGAGCACCGGCCGCAACTGGCCCTGCTGGACGTCAGGATGCCGCCCGGCTACACCGACGAGGGCGTGCGGGCCGCCCTGATGATCCGCCGGCAGTGGCCGGACACGGCCGTGCTGCTGCTCTCCCAGTTCGTCGAGGAGCGGTACGCGGCCGATCTGCTGTCGGCGCACGGCGGCGGCATCGGGTACCTGCTCAAGCAACGCGTGGCGGACGTCGAGGAGTTCATCGACGCGCTGCGCCGCGTCGCGAACGGCGGCACCGCGCTCGACCCTCAGGTGGTCGCGCAGCTGCTGCTGCGCCGCAACTCCGACCCGCTGGAGCGGCTGACGCCGCGCGAGCGCGAAGTGCTCTCGCTGATGGCGGAGGGGCGCTCCAACGCGGGCATCGCCGAGCAACTGGTGGTCAGCGAGAGCGCGGTCGCCAAGCACATCAACAACATCTTCGCCAAACTCGACCTGCCGCAGGCGGACGGGGACCACCGGCGGGTGCTCGCGGTGCTGCGGTTCCTGGAGGGGGCGTGAGTACCGCCGTGGGCGGCGGAGGGCGCCGGAAGCACCGTGCGGCCTGGCTGGTGGTCGCGGTGATCAGCGCGCTGTTCATCGTGTCGCCGATGGCCGTGGAGACGTGGGCGTACTTCGGCGCGCACCGACCCGGGCCCTCCCAGTCGCTCGAACTCCCGCCGCGGGGGCGGGTCGAGCGCTTGCAGGTGGACGCGGGCAGCGCGTCGGTGACGGTGCGCCCCGGGCCGGCCGGCCAGGTGCGCGTCACGCAGACGCTGATCTGGTCGACGACGAAGCCGCAGGTCAGGAAGGTGTGGGACGGCGGGATACTGAAGGTGCAGGCGGAGTGCTCCGACTGGTGGTCGCTGACCGGCCTCGGCTGCTCGGTGAAGCTGGAGTTCGTCGTCCCGCCGGAGATCGAGATCCAGGTCGGGGGCACCTCAGGATCCACGGACGTACGCGGCACCACCGGCCGGCTGGATCTGACGAGCACGTCGGGGTCCACGACCCTGACCGACGTCGGCGGCACGGTCTGGGCCCGCACCGGCTCGGGCACCATCGAGGGCACCGGGCTCTCGTCCCGGACGGCGAACGTGGCGGCGCACTCCGGATCGCTGGACCTCGCGTTCGCCTCGCCCCCGGACAAGGTGACGGCGAAGGTGGGCTCCGGCTCCGTGACGATCGGCGTCCCGCCGGGGTCCCGCTACCAGGTGGTCGGGCGCAGCGGGAGCGGTTCGCGGGAGTACGCGACGGGGCTGGAGGAGAGCGCGTCGCCACGGATCATCGACGCGACGGCGGGGTCGGGGTCGGTGGACGTGGTCTACGCGGAGCGTTCGCCGGGCGCGCCCTGAGGCCGGAGTCCGTTGACCAGCAGGTCGCAGACCGCGTCGAAGGCGGCGTCGATGTCGGGCCGCGACCACTCGGCCGCGTAGGCCGGGTCGTGGAAGCGGCCGGTGGCGTCCCAGACGGCGCGGGCGGCGCGGGCGGGGTCGGGAGCGGTGAACTCGCCGCGCGCGACGCCGTCCTCGATGATGCGGGTGAGCTGGCCGACCAGGTCCCCGACGTGCTGCGCCACCACGGCGCTGGCCTCGCCCGCGAGCGCCAGGTACGTGGCGAACAGCTCCGGATCGCCCCCGGCCTTGCGCCGCTTCGCCGCGAACAGCTCCGTCAGCCACCGCCGCAGCCGCTCCGGCGCGGGTTGCGGCCCGGCCGCGACGGCGGAGAGGGTGGAGTGCGACTGGTCCAGCCAGCGCTGGGTGACGGCCTCGCGGAGCGCGGCCTTGCTGGCGAAGTGCCGGTACACGGTCCCGTGACTGACGCCCAGGGCACGCGCCACGTCGACGACGGTGGCCTTGGCGGGGCCGTAGCGCCGGAGCACGTCCTCGGTGGCTTCGAGGATGCGGTCGGTGGTCAGGGTCCTGGGTGCGGGCGGCATGGGTGCCTTTCGGTGCGGGGCGGTACCACCCCAGTGTGCTGGGTCGGGGGCCGGGCGACCCGGCTGCCCCCGACCCAGAGCCCGGCGCAGGCGAACCCGGGTGGGTGGGGAAAGCCCGCCGCAGGCGTGACGCCGGGGCCCGCGTACCCCCGGCCGTGGTGCTCCGGACCCGCCGGGACGGTCAGCGTTCGCTGTCGAGGTGGGCCATCTGCGCTTCCGGGTAGCGCGAACCCGCCGCCGCGCCGGCCGGCACCGCCGCTTCGATGGCCGCGAGGTCGGCCGCGTCGAGGGTGAGGTCGAGCGCACCGAGCGCCTCCGTGAGGCGGTCGCGGCGGCGGGCGCCGATGATCGGGACGATGTCGTCGCCTTGGGCCAGGACCCAGCCGATCGCGGCCTGGGCGACGGTGACGCCCTTGCCCTCGGCGATCTTGCGGAGCGCCTCCACGAGGTCGAGGTTGCGGTCCAGGTTGTCGCCGGAGAAGCGCGGGCTCACGCCGCGGAAGTCACCCTGGGCGCCGCTCTGCTCCGAGCGCTCGCGCGTCCAGTGCCCGCTGAGCAGGCCGCGGGAGAGGACGCCGTACGCGGTGACGCCGATGCCCAGTTCGCGGGCGGTCGGCAGGATCTCGGCCTCGATGCCGCGGGAGAACAGCGAGTACTCGATCTGCAGGTCCGCGATCGGGGCGGTGGCCGCCGCCCGGCGCAGGGCGTCCGCGCCGACCTCGGAGAGGCCGATGTGCCGGACGTGGCCGGCCTGTACCTGCTCCGCGATGGCGCCGACGGTCTCCTCGATCGGGACGTCGGGGTCGACGCGGGCGATCCGGTAGACGTCGATGTGGTCGGTGCCGAGGCGGTTGAGGGAGTAGGCGAGGAAGTTCTTCACGGCGGCGGGCCGGCCGTCATAGCCGGACCAGCCGCCGTCGATGTCCCGCAGCGCGCCGAACTTGACGCTGATGACGGCCTTCTCGCGGCCCTGGGAGCTGCTGCGCAGGGCGTCGCGGATGAGGAGTTCGTTGTGGCCCATGCCGTAGAAGTCGCCGGTGTCGATGAGCGTGACGCCGGCGTCGAGCGCGGCGTGGATGGTGGCGATCGACTCCGCCTCGTCGGCGCCGCCGTAGAGGGCGGACATGCCCATGGCGCCGAGGCCGAGGGCGGAGACGGCGGGGCCGGTGGTTCCGAGGGTGCGCTTCAGCACGGGGTGCTCCTTGGGCGGGGGAGGGGATGACTGAAGCTTGGCATATGGAGTGACAGATTTCAATATCTGTCACTCCATTCAGGAGACGTGGCGCGGGAGCCGCAGGCTGAGCAGGACCGTGAGGGCGATGGCCCCGAGCTGCACGAGCAGGGTGATGACCAGGGCGTTCCGCATGCCGGCCGAGGGGATCAGGGCCAGGAAGAGGGTGCCGAGCGTTGCCACGCCGAGCGCGAGCGCGGACTGCTGGGTGGTGACCATGACGCCGCTGCCGACACCCGCCCGCTCCGCCGGAATCTCCGCGAGCACGATGCGGAAGAGCACCGGGAGCTGCAGGCCCTGGCCGAAGCCGGCCACCGCCATGCCCGGGGCGAGGTAGGCGATGTTCAGGTGCTGCCAGTCGTGCAGGGCGGCGCCGACCAGGAGGAGTACGCCGAGCGCCTGGATCAGGCCGCCGACGGTGACCACCCGGCTGCCGTACCGGGCGACCAGACGCGGGCCCATCAGGGACGCGGCGAAGAAGGTGGCGGCCAGCGGGGCCATCGCGGCGCCGGCCGCGATCGGGCCGAAGGCCAGGCCCTGCTGCAGGGCGACCGCCAGCACGAGCATGAAGCCGCCGAAGCCGATGGAGAACGGCACGACGAGCGGCAGTCCGCGCCGGATGCCGGGAAGTTCGAACAGGCTCGGCGGCACCAGCGGGGTGCGGCCCTGCCGATCCGCGCGGCGCTCGACGGCGTAGAAGGCGTAGGCCGCGAAGGGGAAGGCGGCGAGTGAGATCCAGGTCCACAGCGGCCAGCCGGAGGCACGGCCCTCGGTCAGCGGCGCCAGCAGCGTCACCAGGGAGACGGCCAGCAGTACGGTGCCCGGCACGTCGATCGGGGCCGGTCGCTCCGAGCGGGTCTCGGGGATGGTGCGGGCCGCCAGGACCAGGCCGATCAGCGCGACCGGCACGTTCACCAGGAACACCGCGCGCCAGCCGGTGCCGGCGATGTCGGCCGCCACCAGCACGCCGCCGAGGATCTGCCCGGCGACCATCGACAGGCCGGCCGTGGCGCCGTACAGGCTGAGCGCGCGGGCGCGCCGTGTCCCGGCGGTGGTGGACTGGATGGTGGCGAGCACCTGGGGGAGCATCAGCGCGGCCGCGGCGCCCTGCGCCACCCGGGCGCCGACCAGCGTCCAGGCGTCCGGCGCGAGGCCGCAGGCCAGCGAGGTCAGACCGAAGGCGGCCATCCCGGCGAGGAAGAGCCGTCGGCGGCCGAACATGTCGCCGAGCCGCCCGCCGAGCACGAGGAGGACGGCGTACGCGGTGCCGTAGCCGGCCACCACCAGTTCCAGCAGGGCCGGTCCCGCGGCGAGGTCGCGGTCGATGGTCGGCAGCGCGACGTTGACGATGAAGAAGTCGATCAGCGGCAGGGCCGCGCCGAGCAGCACGGTGAACAGGCCGAGCGCGGTCAGCACGGGACCGGCGGGGCGCTCGGCGGCCGGCGGGGCCCCGATGCGGGTCACGCGGGGACGGACCGAGGCGCGGGAGGGAAGGACGGGAGTACGTTCCATTGGGGTCACGTGAGCAACCATGCGCCCGTTTTCAGGGTGGTACCAGAGAGCGTTTATCCAGGTATAAGAACCACCAGGCAACTGGCTGCACGATGAGGCATGCTGAAAGCATGCCTACGACGACGACCACCGAGCGGCACGAGTCGGGCGCCGACATCAAGCGGCGCGAGCTCGCCTCGTTCCTGCGCAGCCGCCGCGAGCGCATCGCTCCCGAGCAGGTCGGGCTGCCCGCGGGGCGGCGGCGCCGCACGCCGGGGCTGCGTCGCGAGGAGGTCGCGAACCTCGCCGCGGTCGGCGTCACCTGGTACACGTGGCTGGAGCAGGCGCGCGACATCCAGGTGTCCGCGCAGGTCGCCGACGCCATCGCCCGCGCCCTGATGCTCGACCCGAACGAGCGGGTGCACCTGTTCACCCTCGCCGGTGTCGCGGACCCGAGCCCGTTCGCCGACTGCCCCGGCATGTCGGACCAGATCCGCCTGATGCTGCGGCAACTGGAACCGCTGCCGGCCTTCGTCGCCAACAGCAGGCATGACGTGATCGCGTACAACCGCACGTACAACCGGCTGATCGACGACCTGGACGCGCGGCCCTTCGAGGACCGCAACATCATGTGGCTCGCCTTCACCGACCCCGCCTGGCGCGAGGCGCTGATCGACCGCGAGGAGGTGATCCGGCTGATGGCCGCCAAGTTCCGGTCCGCGATGGCCGAGCACCTGGCGGAGCCGGCCTGGAAGTCGCTCCTCAAGCGCCTCCAGCAGGCGTCACCGGAGTTCTGCGAGGCGTGGGACCGCCACGAGGTGCTCCAGCCGGATAACCGCTCCAAGCGCTATCTGAATCCGCAGGTCGGGCTGCTCACCTTCGACTTCACCCACCTGTGGCTCGGCCCGCGCTCCGGGCCGCGCCTCGTGACGTACACCCCGGCGGACGACGTGACGCGCACCCGGCTGCGGCGGCTGCACGAGCTGTGCACCGCGTCCGCGACGTCCCCGGCAGCCACCCCCGTCTCCGACGCGGTGCCGGTGTTCGCGGCGGCCGGGCGGTCGTAGCGCCCGCCCCTCGTCAGGACTTCGTGACGGCTTCGGCCCCGGCGGTCCTGACCGCCGGCTCCCGCAGCCGCTCCGCGGCCCGTTCGGCGGTCCCGGCGGCCCAGCGGCCGGTGGTGAGCGTGCCCAGGATCAGGACGACGGCCCCGCACCCCGCGATGATCCACCAGGCCGCGGTGTGCAGCTCCGCGGCGATGGCGGCGCCGATCACGGCGACCCCGAGCGACTGCCCGACCTGGCGGCTGGTGGAGGCGACGGCCGCGGCCACCCCGGCCTGCGAACGCGGCATCCCGGACACGGCGGTGTTGGTGATCGGCGCGTTGACCAGCCCGAACCCGATACCGAAGAGCACGTACGAGGTGAACAGCAGCGTGGTGGAGGACTCGGCGTCCAGCGCCGCGAACAGCACGCCGCTGATCGTCATCGCGGTCCCCGCGAGAACCAGCGACAGCCGGGGTCCCCGGTTGGCGACCAGCCGCCCGGACAACGGGGCGAAGACCAGGCACATGACGGCCATCGGCAGCATGGAGAGCCCGGCGTCGAGGGCGGAGAGCCCGCGGGTGTTCTGCAGGTACAGCGTGTTGAGGAAGAGGAAGCCGCCGAGCGCCGCGAAGGCGCTCACCGCTATGACCGTGGCGCCGCTGAAGGGCGCGCTGCGGAAGAAGCCGAGCTCGATCAGCGGGTCCACCCGGCGCCGCTCGTAGCTCACCAGCCCGGCGAGCGAGCCGATCGCGACGGCCAGGCAGCCCAGGATCAGCGCCGACGTCCACCCCGCGTCCGGCGCCTCGATGATCGCGTAGGTCAGGGAGCCGAGCAGGGCGATGACGAGGAGCTGGCCGACCGGGTCCACCCGGCGCGCCGTGGCGGCGCGCGACTCGGGCACGTAGCGGGCGGTCAGGACGAGCGCGAGCAGCCCGACCGGGAGGTTGATCCAGAAGATGGAGCGCCAGCCGACGGTCTGGACGAGCAGCCCGCCGAGCACCGGGCCCGCCGCCATGCTGACGCCGACGACGCCGCCCCACACCCCGATCGCGCGGGCGCGCTCGCGCGGCTCCGTGAAGGTGTTGGTGATGATCGACATCGCGACGGGGTTGAGCATCGAGCCGCCGACCGCCTGCACCATGCGGAAGACGATGAGCCACTGGAGGCTCGGCGCGAGGCTGCAGAGCACCGAGCCGGCGGTGAACAGCACCAGTCCGGTCTGGAAGACCCGGCGGCGGCCGATCCGGTCGGCCGTCGAACCGGCGAGCATCAGCAGCGAGGCCAGCACCAGCGTGTACGCGTCGATCGTCCACTGCAGACCGGCGACCGAGGCGTGCAGCTCCTTCTGCATGGAGGGGAGCGCCACATTGAGGATGGTGTTGTCGAGGCTGACCATGAGCAGGCTCATGCAGCAGATCGCCAGCACGAGCATGCGGCGCCGGGAGCTGAGTTCCGGCACGTCGGACCTCCAGGGATCAGCCGTTCTCCGGCCTCGTGGTCAAGAGCACACAGATACGTGAACGCTACATCGAAATCCCCTTCCGGCGTACGCGACAATGGGGCCATGACCGCTGACGCCACCATGCCACTCCAGATCGGCCCGCACACGGTGTGGCCGCCCGTGGTGCTCGCCCCCATGGCCGGCATCACCAATGCGCCCTTCCGCACGCTGTGCCGCGAGTTCTCCGGCGGCAAGGGCCTGTTCGTCAGCGAGATGATCACCACCCGCGCCCTCGTCGAGCGGGACCCCAAGACGCTGCGGCTGATCCGCTTCGACGCGAGCGAGAAGCCGCGCTCCATCCAGCTCTACGGCGTCGACCCGGTGACCGTCGGCAAGGCGGTCCGCATGATCGCGGACGAGGGCCTGGCCGACCACATCGACCTCAACTTCGGCTGCCCCGTCCCCAAGGTGACCCGCAAGGGCGGCGGCTCGGCACTCCCGTACAAGCGGAACCTGCTGCGCTCGATCCTGCGCGAGGCGGTCGGCAACGCGGGCGACCTGCCGGTCACGATCAAGATGCGCAAGGGCATCGACGACGACCACCTGACGTATCTCGACGCGGGCCGCATCGCCGTCGAGGAGGGCGTCACCGCGGTCGCCCTGCACGGCCGCACCGCCGCTCAGCACTACGGCGGCACCGCCGACTGGGACGCCATCGCCCGACTCAAGGAGCACGTCCCCGAGATCCCGGTGCTCGGCAACGGCGACATCTGGCGCGCCGACGACGCGCTGCGCATGATGCGCGAGACCGGCGCCGACGGCGTCGTGGTCGGCCGCGGCTGCCTTGGCCGCCCCTGGATCTTCGGCGACCTGGTCAGCGCGATGGAAGGCGGGGACGCGCAGGCCCGGCCGACGTTCCGGGAGGTCGCCGTCGTCATGCGGCGCCATGCAGAACTGCTCGGCGAGTGGATCGGCGACGAGGCGCGCGGAGTGATCGACTTCCGCAAGCACGTCGCCTGGTACACCAAGGGATTCTCGGTCGGCTCCCAGTTGCGCCGCAGCCTCGCCGTCTCCTCCTCCCTCGCGGAGCTGGACGAGCACCTGGCCGCGGTGGACCTCGACCAGCCGTGGCCGGAGAGCGCCGAGGGCCCGCGCGGCCGCACCGCGGGCAACAACCGCGTCGTGCTCCCGGACGGCTGGCTGAAGGACCCCTACGACTGCGCCGCCGTCAGCCCGGATGCCGAACTGGACACGTCGGGCGGCTGATCACCGGGGGCGTCCGAAGGATGAGATCGGGCGTCCAGGAGGGCTCCTCCCACCGCGTGATTCACGCCACGTTTGATGATGCCACCGCTCAGATGAGCGTTATGGCATGCCTGCACCTCTCCAAGGGATGGCACTGAGTGCCACTCCGGATCCTCCACTTGATCAACGAATAGCTCACGGAGGGTGAGCGGCGTCCGTCGATCGCGGCACGCTGTGCGGTCGTCGGTTCGACAAGTGAACGGAATCGGCGGCGGACCGCCCGGGCGCGTCACTTTCGATCTAGTGGCAGACGGGTGGTTACGGCCGTCTGATGTGGTGATGGACGTACTGCAAAGCCTTGGGAATGGGTACGCTCCGGGCCGTCAGGGCATCCCTCCCCCAGACCCTGTCCGGGGGGACCTCACGAGGAGTCGAGTCCCGTGTCGGAACAGGTATCGCAGAAGTTCGTCTACGACTTCACTGAGGGCAACAAGGAACTCAAGGACCTGCTCGGCGGGAAAGGTGCGAACCTCGCCGAGATGACCAACCTCGGTCTGCCCGTCCCTCCGGGCTTCACCATCACGACCGAGGCGTGCAAGGTCTACCTGGACTCCGGCGACGAACCCGCGGAGCTCCGCGACGAGGTGAGTGCGCACCTCGACGCCCTCGAACAGAAGATGGGCAAGAAGCTCGGGCAGCCGGACGACCCGCTGCTCGTCTCCGTGCGGTCCGGGGCCAAGTTCTCCATGCCGGGCATGATGGACACGGTCCTCAACATCGGCCTCTCCGACGCCTCCGTGGCCGGGCTCGCCGCCCAGGCCGGGGACGAGCGCTTCGCGTGGGACTCCTACCGCCGGCTGCTGCAGATGTTCGGCAAGACCGTCATGGGCGTGGACGGCGAGCTCTTCGAGGAGGCGCTCGACGAGGTCAAGCGCGCCAAGGGCGCCGAGAGCGACCTCGGCCTCGACGCGGCCGACCTCCAGCAGCTCGTGGAGTCCTTCAAGGGCATCGTGCTCAAGGAGGCGGGCCGCGAGTTCCCGCAGGAGCCGCGCGAGCAGATGGACCTCGCCGTGCGCGCCGTCTTCGAATCGTGGAACACCGACCGCGCCAAGCTCTACCGCCGCCAGGAGCGCATCCCGGGCGACCTCGGCACGGCCGTCAACATCTGCTCCATGGTCTTCGGCAACCTCGGCCCCGACTCGGGCACCGGCGTCGCCTTCACCCGCGACCCGGCCACCGGCCACCAGGGCGTGTACGGCGACTACCTGCAGAACGCGCAGGGCGAGGACGTCGTCGCGGGTATCCGCAACACCGTGCCGCTGGCCGATCTCGAGGGCCTCGACAAGGCCTCGTACGACCAGCTCATGCAGATCATGAACACCCTCGAGACGCACTACAAGGATTTGTGCGACATCGAGTTCACGATCGAGCGCGGCCACCTGTGGATGCTGCAGACCCGCGTCGGCAAGCGCACGGCGGCGGCCGCCTTCCGGATCGCCACCCAGCTCGTCGACCAGGGCCTGATCGACGAGGCCGAGGCGCTGCAGCGGGTCAACGGGGCGCAGCTCGCGCAGCTGATGTTCCCGCGCTTCGAGGAGGCCGCGTCGAGCAAGCGGCTCGGCTGGGGCATCGCCGCCTCCCCGGGCGCGGCCGTCGGCAAGGCCGTCTTCGACTCCTACACCGCCGTCAAGTGGTCGCGGTCCGGCGAGAAGGTCATCCTGATCCGCCGCGAGACCAACCCGGACGACCTCAACGGCATGATCGCCGCCGAGGGCATCCTGACCTCGCGCGGCGGCAAGACCTCCCATGCCGCCGTCGTCGCCCGCGGCATGGGGAAGACCTGTGTGTGCGGCGCCGAGGAGCTGGAGGTCGACACCAAGCGGCGCCGGATGACCGCCCCGGGCGGGATCGTCGTCGAGGAGGGCGACGTCGTCTCCATCGACGGCTCCTCCGGCAAGGTCTACCTCGGTGAGGTGCCGGTCGTCCCGTCCCCGGTGGTCGAGTACTTCGAGGGCCGGATGCACGCGGGCGCCGACGACGCCGACGAGCTGGTCCAGGCCGTCCACCGCGTCATGGCCTACGCGGACCGGGTCCGCCGGCTGCGGGTACGGGCCAACGCCGACAACGCCGAGGACGCCAACCGCGCGCGGCGCTTCGGCGCCCAGGGCATCGGCCTGTGCCGCACCGAGCACATGTTCCTCGGCGAGCGGCGCGAGCTGGTCGAGCGGCTGATCCTCGCCGACACCGACAACGAGCGCGACGAGGCACTGAGTGCCCTGCTGCCGCTCCAGAAGGCCGACTTCATCGAGCTCTTCGAGTCGATGGACGGCCTGCCGGTGACCGTGCGGCTCCTCGACCCGCCGCTGCACGAGTTCCTGCCGGACATCACCGAGCTGTCGGTGCGCGTCGCGCTCGCGGAGTCCCGCAAGGACGCCAACGAGAACGACCTGCGCCTGCTGCAGGCCGTCCACAAGCTCCACGAGCAGAACCCGATGCTCGGCCTGCGCGGCGTCCGGCTCGGCCTCGTCATCCCCGGGCTGTTCTCCATGCAGGTACGGGCGATCGCCGAAGCCGCCGCGCACCGCAAGAACATGAAGGGCGACCCGCGTCCGGAGATCATGATCCCGCTCGTGGGCACCGTGCAGGAGCTGGAGATCGTCCGCGAGGAGGCCGAGAAGGTCATCGCCGAGGTGGAGGCCGCCACCGGCATAAACCTCAAACTGACGCTCGGCACGATGATCGAACTGCCGCGCGCCGCGCTGACCGCGGGCCAGATCGCGGAGGCCGCGGAGTTCTTCTCCTTCGGCACCAACGACCTGACCCAGACGGTGTGGGGCTTCTCCCGCGACGACGTGGAAGCCTCGTTCTTCACCGCCTACCTGGAGAAGGGCATCTTCGGCGTCTCCCCGTTCGAGACCATCGACCGGGACGGCGTCGGCGCCCTCATCCGCTCCGCCTGCGAAGCCGGCCGCGCGGCGCGCCCCGGCCTCAAGCTCGGCGTCTGCGGCGAGCACGGCGGCGACCCCGAGTCCGTCCACTTCTTCCACGAGGTCGGACTCGACTACGTCTCCTGTTCCCCGTTCCGCATCCCCGTCGCCCGCCTCGAAGCGGGCCGCGCGGCGGCGGCCCCGTCCGGCAACGACAGCCGGTGACCGACCTGCTCCAGGTCACCCCGTAGAACCATCTCCACCCTCACCGGGGGCGGCGTCTCGTGCGGAGACGCCGCCCCCTCCTCTTCCCCTGGGTCGTTTCACCGCAGGTCATCCTGCCTCCACCTCCCGTCTCCGTTCCTATCCGGCGTATCTGCCATGATCCGAACATGACTGCTTCTCCCTTCCTGACCCCTCCCCGACTGGTGGCCACCGACCTCGACGGCACGCTGCTGCGCAGCGACGGTACGGTCTCGGAGCGGACCCGGCGGGCGCTGCGGATGGTGGAGGCGACGGGGGCCGAGGTCGTCTTCGTCACGGCGCGGCCGCCGCGTTACGTGGACGCCATCGCCGAGGGTGCGGGGCACGAGGGGACCGCGATCTGCTGCAACGGCGCGATCGTCTACGACGTCCCCGGTCGGCAGTTCCTCGACGCGCGCCTGATGCCGACGGCCGTCGCGCACAAGGCCGCGGAGGCGCTGGTCGCGGCGCTGCCGGGCTCGACGCTCGCCCTGGAGACCGGATACCGCCTCATCAGCGAGCGCGACTTCGGGAAGAAGGACTTCCAGGAGGTGATCGTGGAGAGCGCCGCCGAGCTGTGGGAGGCGGACGAGGACATCGTCAAGCTCCTCGTGCACTCCGACCGGCACCACGCGGACCTGATGATGACCGCGTCCCACGACGCCGCGCTCACCGACGTCGAGGTCACCCACTCCGGCGGCTCCGGCATGCTGGAGATCAGCTCGCCCGGCGTGACGAAGGCCGGCACGCTCGCCCTGTGGTGCGCGGCTCGCGGGATCGCCGCCTCCGAGGTGGTCTCCTTCGGTGACATGCCGAACGACCTGTCCACCCTGACCTGGGCCGGAGCGGGCTACGCGATGGGCAACGCGCACCCGGACGTCCTGGCCGCGACGCCGCTGCGGGCGGCCGCGAACGACGACGACGGGGTGGCGCGGGTGCTGGAGCAGCTGTACGGCTCGTAGTGGCCATTCCAGTGCTCAGAACTTATAGCCGACACCCGTCAGTTGCTCGGACGCCGTCCACAGCAGCTCGCCCGCCCGGTCGTCCTTCGTCCAGGACGCGCGCCAGGAGCGGCGCGGCGCGCCGCGCCAGCCCAGGAACTGCGGGCCGGTGAACGAGTCGGGGGCCACATCGGGCGCCGTGGCCGCGTAGAGCGTGGGCAGCGCGCCCGCCTCCGGCGACTGGCCGACGATGCGGTTACCGACGTGGATGACGCGCTCGATGCGCTTGCGCCCCTCCATCCTGGCGCCCGCCGTCTGGAGGTTCGTCTCGGCGTAGCCGGGGTGCGCGGCGGCGGCCACCACGTCCGAGCCCGACGCCTCCAACTGCCGCGCCAGCTCATGGATGAACAGCAGGTTGGCGCTCTTGGAGCGGCCGTAGGCGATCCAGCGCCGGTAGCGGCGCTCGCTGTTCAGGTCCCCGAGATCCACGTTGGCGACCGCGTGCATCCCGCTGGAGACGCTGACCACCCGGGCTCCGGGTGTCGCGAGCAGCTTCGGCATCAGCAGTCCCGTCAGCGCGAAGTGCCCCAGGTGATTGACGCCGAACTGCGTCTCGAACCCGTCGGCGGTCTGCGTGTACGGCAGCGCCATCACGCCCGCGTTGTTCACCAGCAGGTCCAGCCGGTCGCCGTCGAACTCCTCCGCGAAGGCCCGCACGGAGCCCAGGTCACCCAGGTCCAGCCGCTGGAACAGGGCCCGCGCTTCGGGCACCTCTGCCACCAACCGATCCGCCGCGGCCTGCCCGCGCTCCTCACTGCGGCACGCCAGCACGACGAGCGCCCCGCGCCGCGCCAGCTCCTTCGCGGCGCAGTACCCGATCCCGCTGTTGGCGCCGGTCACCACGGCGGTGCGTCCGGTCTGGTCGGGGATGTCGTTCGCAGTCCAGCCCATGTGACCGGTTCTCCTCGTATAGCTGGCCGAATTCCGGATCCCCCCGGCGGTCAGCTTAGAGAGCGGGCCGCCGATGCACGAGGCATGTGCGCGCGGCAGCGCGTTCCGCGGCCGCCGGGCGGGCGGGGCGGTACCGCCCCGCGGCCCGGGAGGACGCAGCGATTCCGGTCCGCTGCGCTCCCCGGGCGGGGTGGTGGCGGGGTGGTGGGGTGGTGGCGGGGTGGGTGGGGTGAGTGGGGCGGTTCGGGGTGAGGGGGTGCGGGTGGGCGGCTGTGGGCTTCGGGGGTGCGGGTGCGCGGGTGGCTGAGGTTCGGGCGGATGCGGAGTGGTTCTTCTGCGGTGCTGCGCACCTTGACCGGGCGGAGGGGAGGGCCTTGGCGCTGCGCGCCTGGCAGGGGCGGTACCGCTGCGCGGCCCGAGGGGGCAGTGATTCCGGTCCGCTGCGCTCCCCGGGCGGGGTGGTGGCGGGGTGGGTGGGGCGAGTGGGGCGAGTGGGGCGGTTCGGGGTGCGGGGGTGCGGGTGTGGGGTGCGGGCTGCGGGCTTCGGGGTGCGGGTGCGCGGGTGGCTGAGGTTCGGGCGGATGCGGAGTGGTTCTTCTGCGGCGCTGCGCACCTTGACCGGGCGGAGGGGGAGGGCCCTTGGCGCTGCGCGCCTGGCGGGGGCGGTACCGCTGCGCGGTCCGGGGGGCGCAGTGATTCCGGTTCGCTGCGCTCCCCGGGCGGGGTGGTGGGGCGGGTGAGGCGGATGGGGCAGCGCGGGTCGAACGGCGAAGCGGTGGAGCGGGGCGACCGCTTGAGCTCCGGCCGACGCGATGTCGATCACCACCGGGGGCCGGAGCACCGCTATATCGGGTTCTGACCGACCTAAGTCATCCACACCGGCTCAGAAGTCGCCTCACCAATCCCATCAATAACATGCAGTCCCACCGGCACCATCTCTCGGAAGGAAGAGGGGATCAGAAGTCGCCCCGGCCCATGGGCAACCCCCGCCATCCCCCGCAGGGCCTTTCCCACGCGAACCTCTCCGCCTCCCGGCAAGGGAGCGCAGCGAACTGCCCCGCTGCCAGGCGCGCAGCGCCGGGGCCTCCCCCTCCGCCCGGTCAAGGTGCGCAGCGCCGCAGAAGGACCGCTTGCGAGTCTGGACCCTAGCCGCGAGCCAAGGCACCTTTCATCCGAGTCCCCGCCACTGGCAAGGGAGCGCAGCGGTACCTCCCCATCCGCCTCACCCACCCCACCACCCCGCCCGGGGAGCGCAGCGGACCGGAATCACTGCCCCCCGGGCCGCGCAGCGGTACCGCCCCTGCCAGGCGCGCAGCGCCAAGGCCCTCCCCTCCGCCCGGTCAAGGTGCGCAGCGCCGCAGAAGAACCACTCCGCACTGCTCGGACCTCAGCCCCGTCCGCCGGGATCAGTCGCCCACGCACCGTACGTAACTGCCCGGCGTTGCCGCGCACTCGCCCAGCAGATCGGCGAGGTCGAGCAGCGCAGCCCTCTGCGCGTCGTCGGCGCACCGCCGTACCAGGGCGGCGACTTCCTGTTGCATCGCCTGCGCCTCCTGCTCGTTGAACAGGGTGTCGCCGTACGGATCGATCCAGCCGAGTTTGCCCGAAGGGTCCAGTTCGAGCGTGTCCAGCGCGTGCGCCAGCGCCTCACCGTGCTGGTGGGACTCCCGCAGCAGGGTGACGTTGGGCGCGCGCTTCCGCGCGCCGGGACGCTCCGAGTGCAGTTGTAGTTCGATCCCCATCAGCCGAACCTAACCGAGATGGTCGAACCGGCCGGCCCGTACACCCCGGAGGAACTCGCTGAGCTGTGCGGGGGTGGTGGTGAGGACGACATCGGGGTCGTCACTCTCCCGCAGGCGGATCGTTCCGCCGACCGCCGCGAGTTCGACGCAGGCGTTCTCGTCGCCTGAACCGGAGTAGGAGGACTTCTGCCAAATTATCGAGAGCATCTGCTGGCCTTCACATGTGGTGGGCGATGCTGCGAATGAAATCACGCGACTTCTTGACGGGCAGAGCCATCTTCTCTGTTCGTTCGAAGATCGCCCGGTGGTTCTCCAGTTGGGCTTCCGCCTCCAGGAACAGCGCCTTGTGCGCGGTGTCCAGTTGCACGGTATCCAGCTGCGCGACCGCTCCGGAGGCGTAGGTGACGGTGAGTCCGGCGATGTGGAAGCCTCCTGCTTCGAAGGGGACGATTCGTACGGTGACGTTCTCCCGCTCGGAAGCTTCCAGGAGGGCTGCGAGTTGCGCCCGCAGGACCTGTTGATCACCGAACCGCATGCGCAAAGCCGCTTCGTGGATTATGAAGACGCAGGGCGGAGGAGCGTCGCGGTCCAGGATCTCGCGTCGCCGCAGTCGGTGCGAGAGCGTACGGCGAAGTTCGGCCGGTGAGCGGCTGGGAACGGACGCGCTGAGGACCGCCCGTGCGTACTCCTCGGTTTGCAGCAATCCCGGCACATGCATGATTTGCACCACGCGGAGCGCTGCGGCGCAGTGCTCGAGTTCCGCCAGATCCAGGGCACCCGCGGGCAGGATGCCGCGGAAGTCTTCCCACCAACCCGGCTTGCGTTCGGCCGCCATGGCGACCAGTGCGTCGACGTAGGCGCCGTCCGAGCAGGAGTAGTTGGCGGCGAGGGCGCGAAGACGGTCCTCGCTCACGCCGAAGCGGGCAAGTTCCGTGTTGGTGATGTGCGACCGGGTGACGCCCATGAGGTCCGCCGCTTCCTGGATGGTGAACCCCGCGTGCTCCCGCATGCGGCGAAGCTCCGCGCCCAGGCGGCGCTGGCGAGCCGTGATGAACGTTCGGTGGGCCATGTGCGCCTCTCTCGTCGGTGGTTGCCCAGTCTGGCGTGCTCGCGCGATCACTGCCAGCAGGAGACGAAAGTACGCGACTCGGTTGAACTAGATAACCATGAGGTTTACGGTGTGTGGCGGAGTCACTACTTCGCGTACCGAACAACGGAGTTGGCCATGCACCCCGGAACCCGCCTCCCCGCCCAGCCGCCTCCGGCGGCCCACGTTCCCCACACGTTCACGTTGCGCAGCGCCCGCGTCGTCACCGCACCCAGGATCTGCCGGGACTTCGTGGCGGGGGTGGTCCGGGCGATCGGGCGTGACGAGCTGGTCGACTCGGCGACGGTGTGTACGTCGGAGCTGGTGACGAACACCTATCTGCACGCCGGTGGGCCGCACCTTCTCCTGCGGGTCCGGGTGGCGCCCCGGCAGCTGCGCGTGACCGTCGTCGACGGGAGCGCGGTGCGGTTCGGGGAAGGCCGGGCGGACGACGAGGCGTTGAGCGGGCGCGGGTTGTTCCTGGTGGCGGCGCTGGCCGACCGGTGTGGGGCGGCCGATCGCTGGGGGGTGTGGTTCGAGTTGGACACGCCGGTCAAGGGCGTGTGACGCGTTCCGGAGTCAGCGGTCGGAGGCGACCAGGACGATTCTGGGGTGGTGCGGGTCGTCCTGGTGGTCGACGTGAAGGCGCCCGTCGGCTCGGCCGCGCAGCCGGTGATGCGCTGGGCCGGGGCCGGGGGCTCCACCCGGTGGGGGAGGCCGGCGTCGGCGAGGAAGCGGCGCAGGCCGGCCGGCGCGGTGGTGAACGCGGCCGTCAGGTCGGTCTCGCCGTGGATCGGGTCGGCCGAGGCGGTGAAGCGGACGCCGGTGGCGTCGGCGGGCAGGGTGAGGCCGAAGTGGGCGAGGGACGGGTCGAGTTCCGCCGTCGATCGACCGCAGGAGTGGGCGTCCGTCACCAGCGGAGGGTCGTCGTCGAACAGGTGGGAGACGAACACCACGCCCGCCACGGCCGCCGCCACGCCGACGAGCAGGGGTGCGATCAGGATGAGCAGCAGGGTCCGCCGCCCCCTCTCAGCGGACCCGCGACACCCGGCCGCCCACGTCGATCGTGCCGTCCGGGCCCGGACGGGTCAGGATCTGGGAGGCGGCGCCCTGGCGGATGTCGAGGGGGCGGCCCAGTTCGGCGGCGAGGACCATCGCGGAGGCGCCGGTCGCCTCGTCCTCGGTGATGGCGTCGCCGCGGCGGGGGAAGCCGCGGGTGCGGACGCGGCCCGCGGCTTCGTCCGCCCACGCCCAGGCGTAGAGCCAGCCCTCGCCGGGCGGCGGGGCGGGCAGGGCGTCGACTTCGGCGACCGTCGCGTACTGCTCCGTGCGCCGGCCCGGGGCCCACGCGGCACGGCCGCGGATCCAGGTGATGTCGCCCTCGGTCCAGGCGGGGACGTCGCCGGCCGGGGGGCGCAGCAAAGGCGATCGCAGGAGCCAGGCGGTGCCGACCAGGGGGTGGCCGGCGAAGGGGAGCTCCACGCTCGGCGTGAAGATCCGCACCGCGCCGCGCTCCGGATCGTCGATGAAGACCGTCTCGCTGTACCCGAGTTCGGCCGCGATGCGCTGCCGGCCGGCCGCGTCGGAGGAGTCGGCGGTCACCACGCCCAGCGGGTTGCCGCCCCGGCCGTCGGGGCCGATGAAGACCCGCAGTACTTCGTGATCGGTCATGGGTGCGATTCAAGCACCGCCCAGGAAGTGGAAGCCCGGCCGGGGGTGCATCAGGAAGTCGTGGTGCGAGATGTTCCACGCGTACGCCCCGGCCAGCGCGAACACCACCCGGTCCCCGGCCCGTAGACCGCCGGACGGAACCCGGCGGGCGAGGACGTCCTTCGGTGTGCAGAGCTGCCCGGTGAGGGTGATGTGGTCCTGCCGTGCGGCGGGGCGCGGCCAGGGGTGGGGCCAGTGGTCGACGGGCAGGACCGCGCAGGGCTGGTCGTGGTTCTTGGTCGCCGGGGTGCGCAGATGGTGCGTGCCGCCGCGCAGCACGGCGAACTCCTCACCGTGGCTCGGCCTCACGTCCAGGACCTCGGTGGCGTACCAACCGCAGTACGCGGTGAGAGCGCGGCCCGGTTCGATGCGCAGCAGCAGGTCGGGGTGGGCGGCGGTGAGGCGCGCGAGGCCTTCGCCGTACGCGGTCCAGTCGAAGCGGACGCCGGGGTCGGCGTAGTCCACGTTCATGCCGCCGCCGACGTTCACCTCGGGCAGCGCGATGCCGTGCCGGGCAGCCAGGCCCACCGCGAACGTGACCACCTCGCCGGCCACGGCGAGTTGCGCCGCCGCGTCCAGGCCGCTGGCGAGGTGCGCGTGGATGCCGCGCAGCTCCAGCCGCGGGTGGTCGCTGAGCAGCCGTACGGCGCTGTCGGCCTGCGCGGGATCGAGGCCGAACGGCGTGGGGCGGCCGCCCATCGCCAGCGAGCTGCCCTCCAGGGCCGCGCCCGGCACGGGGAGGTTGATGCGCAGCAGGACCGGAACGGTCCGGCCGGGAGCCAGGCGCGCGGCCAGATGCCCGAGCATGCGCAGCTCGTACTCGCTCTCCACGTGGAAGCGCGCCACCCGCAGATCCAGTCCGGCCGCGATCTCGGCCGGGGTCTTGCCCGGGCCGCCGAAGGCCAGCGGGCGGTTCGGGACGGCCTTGCGCACATGGGCCAGTTCGCCGCCGGAGGAGACCTCGAACCCGTCGACGTACGGGGCGAGCGCGGTCAGGATCTCCGGCTCGGGGTTGGCCTTGGCGGCGTAGTAGAGCTCCACGCGCTCGGGGAGCGCGGCCCGGACGGCGGCGGCGTGGGCGCGCAGTTCCGCCAGGTCGTAGAGGTAGGCGGGGAGGTGGTCGGAGGCCAGGTACGCGGCCCGCTCGCGGACCGTTTCGGTGAGGAGGGGTGCGACGGGGGCCGTGGTCATCGGGCGCTCCAGGGTTCGGTGCGGTCGGACGACAGGACGTCCTCCGCCGGCGGCGACGACAGGACGTCCTCCGCCAGCGGCGACGACAGCCGTACGTAGCCGGCCTCGCGGTCGGCCTTGCGCTCCCAGCGGGTGAGCAGGTTGGTCTTGGCGGGCAGCGGGACACCGGCGAGCAGGGCGCTGAGTCGGGGCGGGCAGCCGTGGTCGTCCGCGTACTCGCGCAGCACGGTGCGGACCCGCGCCCACAGGGCCGTCTCGGTCTGCGGATGCAGGTCGGCGAGGGCCGCGAGCAGTTCGGCGACGTGGTTGACGAGCAGGCAGTACATGACGCGGTCCCAGCCGCGTTCCGCGTCGTACGTCATCGGGGCCGCGACCTCGGCGGGCAGCGCGGCGAGGGTCGCGGCGTGGTGCTCGGGGACGAGCTTGGTGCCCTCCAGGTCGCGGAAGAGGACCTGGACGGGGAAGCCGTCGCCGTCCACCCCGATCAGCACGTTCTGCAGGTGCGGTTCCAGCACGACGCCGTGGTCGAAGTAGGCCGCGAGCACCGGCGGGAGCAGCAGCCGCAGGTACGCCGTCCACCAGTCGAGCGCGGCCTGCGGGCCCGTCCCGGCGAGGAGCCGCGAGATGTGCGCGGAACCGGTCGGGTACTCGTCGGCGACGGCGGCGGCCAGCAGCGGGGTGACGCCGGGGCGCAGGTGCGCGTCCAGGCCGTCGCGGACGATGACGCCGAACCCCTCCAGCAGGCCGAGGTCCGGACGCCCGTCGGGGCCCGGCAGGGCGAGGCTGCGGTACGCGGGCTCCCGCAACATGGCGCCGGCCGGGAAACGTTCGGCGAGGTCGGTGAAGACCGGCTCCAGGAGGCGGGTGAGCGCTACCGCGCCGGACAGCTCGTAAGCGGCGTTCTTCCGCAGGCAGTTGGTGATCCTGATGTTGAGGCTGAACTTCAGGAACGTGTCACCGTCGTACAGGGTGCGGACGGAAGCGGTCGGCGCCGCGGGCACGTCGCCGGTGCCCAGGTCGAGGATGTCGCCGCAGGCCAGGGCCGCGCGCAGCGCCGGGTGGTCGTGCAGCAGGCTGTACTGCCACGGGTGTGCGGGAAGCAGCCGGTAGCCGGCGGGCACCGGCCGCAACCGGTCGAGCGGGCCCGCGGCGCCGGGTGCGCTGCACTCCTCCGCCACCAGGTGCTCGCGGACGGCGAAGTGCCGCAGCGGGAACGTCGCGCCCGCCTCGGGGGCGTACGCGGCCCACGACGCGGGGTCGCCGGTGCGCGCCTTCGGGGTGGGGTGGAAGCGGTGGCCGAACAGCAGGGACTGCTCGGACTCCAGGTAGGCGACAGGCGCGTCCCCGCGCGGGAGCGACAGAGCGGCGCTGACGCCCTGGTGGCTGGAGACGACCTGGTCCAGGAACTCGTCGTTGCGCACCCCGGTCCGCAGTGACAGCTCGTCGTGTACGTACTCGGCGAGCCGGTACCAGTCCAGCTCCTTCCACGCGTTCGCGTGCCGCTCCGCCACGGGACCGGTGAACCGGTGGGCGCCGATCAGTGACGTGCGGCGCAGCGCGACCCGCAGCAGCGCGCCCGCGCGGGGCAGCCGCAGCAGGAGGTGGCCGTCCGCGACCGCCGTCTGGTGTTCGGGTCCCGAGACCTCGCGGAGCAGGCAGTTGAGCAGGGTGTGGGCCACGACGTCATCGGCGTCGGGAAGGCCGGTGGGGGGAAGGTCGTCGGCGCGGGTGGCGGAGGGCTGCGCGAGGCGCAGGGGAAGCGTCATCAACGGCTCCATCAACATCAAGGGTGCGAGAAGAGAGCGTGTACGGCGGCTGCGACGGTGACCAGGGCGACCGCGGTGCCCGCGAGAACGGGAGCGGTCGGTCCGAAGGCGCTGTTGCCGAGGGCGGCGACCACTCCGGCGGCGACGGCTCCGCCCTTGGAGACGAACTCCAGGGATCCGAACATCCTCCCCGGTGACCGGCCGCGCACCGCGTCGGCGGCGAGCAGGGAGAGGCAGACCAGGCCGAGGGTGAGTCCGGCGCCGAGCAGCAGCCTGACGGCCGTGAAGGTGATCAGCGAACCGGCCGCGGCGTGCCCCGCGAGACCTGCCGCCACCGCCGTGAAACCGAGGGCGATGCCCAGCCGGGGACGGTCGCGGAAAGCGGAGTGCACGGGCGCCGCGAAGAGCAGGTAGCACAGGTGTGGCAGGGCGAAGAGCGATCCGGAGACGACCGGGGAGATGCCCGATATTCGGTCCCCGAGCAGGGCGATGAGGTACGGGAACGAGATGACGGTCGAGAAGACGAACGCGAACTCGAAGACGTACAGCTCCCGCAGGAGCCGGCGCTGCGCGGTGCCCGGCCGGGTCTCCTCCTGCCGAACCGGCGGGAGCACGATGCCCTCCCGCGGTTCCGGCAGCGCCAGCAGCATCGCGGCGGCGCCCAGCGGGAGGAGGGCGAGCAGCGCGTACTGGCGGTGCGGGGAGAGCCAGGGGGACAGGGAGCCGACGACGATGGGAGCGGCGACGAGGGCGGCGCGGGCGCTGCCCTGCATCAGGGTCAGGGCCCAGGACAGCCGGGTGCCGTCCAGCCCCGCCGCGAGATAGCCGTTGGTGGCGGCGAAGGTGCCGCCGAGGATTCCCTGCAGTACGAGGGCGGCGGTGAAGGTGGGCAGCGAGTCGGCGGCCCCGGCCAGCAGGAACGACAGCGCCAGCCCGAGTTGGGCGCGCAGCAGCAGCCGTTTGCGGCCGTAGCGGTCGGCCAGCCGCCCCCACAGCGGGGCGGCGAGACCGCCGAAGACCGTCGGGACGATGTAGAGCAGCCCGGCCCAGTGCGCGGTCGTGTCGCCCAGTTCCGGCAGGATCGATGTGAGGTACGGGGGCAGGCCGAGCGCGGCGAACGACGCGACGAAGTAGCAGGCCGCGACCGCGTGCACCTGGCGGCGCCCCAGGGCGGGAGCCGGAGTGCGGGCGAGCGTCGCCACCTCCGCGCTCGCCACCTGCGCGCTCGCCACCTGCGCGCTCACCGCTTCCGCGCTCACCGCGGACCACCGTCGAGGAGCAGGTAGTTGGGCCCGGTCGTGTAGTGCTTGTTGATGTCGGCCGCGCCCGAGCGCTCCTTGCTGAGCAGCGTCCCAGCGCTGACCATCGCCTTGACCGGGAGCCGGTCGGCGTTCAGCACCCGCTCGCGCAGCAGCTCGGCCGGCGCGCCGCCGAGGCGGTCGACCGCCTCGGAGAGCCGGTCGCGGACCAGCCGCAGCAGGTGGTCCAGGGGCGCCCGCCCGTGGTCGGCGAGCCCGAACGCGTACGACCCCGCGCACAGGTGGACGGTGATGGTGGTGAACAGGTCGACGAGCGGGTCGTCGGAGACGCAGAAGATCCGCTCGTCGTCGAACTCGTCGATCCGGGCCGGGGTCTCGCCCAGCGCCCGGCTCAGCCGCGCGGTGTTGATCCGCGGTCCGTCGTTGTCCTTCAGGACCAGCCGCAGCCGGGTGGCGCCCGTCGTGCGGTCCCGGTCCAGGGCGAGGGAGATGTTCTGCTGGTGGGACTCCAACGCGATCCCGTAGCCGAAGAGCGTGGTCTGCCAGTCGAACAGCAGCGTCAGGCAGGCATCCAGCAGGGCGATGGGGTCGCCGTCGTAGAAGCGGTCCGCGAGCTGGTCGATCACCAGCCGGCCGTCCGGGGCGCCGGCCAGCAGCGCGGCCATCGGCACCAGCACGGAGTTCTGCAGGTGCTCCGGATAGCGGCGCAGCAGGACGGCGAGGAGTTCGTGCCCGGCGTGGGCGTAGCCGCGCTCGTCGGCGAGCAGCACGGTGTCGCGAAACCGTGGTTCGCGGGCGATCACCTGGTTCAGCAGGCGCTGGCAGGCGGCGCCGTCGGCGAGGGTGCCGGGCTTGATGGTCCGCCGGTTGCGCAGGCCGAGGGTCGCGGTGGCCAGCGGCAGCTTCAGGTGCAGCAGCGGGTACGTGCGGTCCGCGAGCGTGCGCATGGACAGGGTGGGGAGGAGCGTGAGGGGTCGCTGTTCCACGAGGAACGCGCGCTCTTCCAGGCCGGTGGCGCGCAGCGCCGCGTCCAGCGGTTCCCCGGCGGTCAGTGGGTGCACCGGGAGCACGGTGTGGGTGTCGCGCAGTTCCGGCATGCCGAGCGAGGTGGGGGTCGGCCACAGGTAGGAGTACGCCTCGGCGGCGCCGCCGCCGGACTCCGTCACGGACGCGCGGGGCAGGACGAGCCAGCGCAGCGCCACGTCCTCGTGGAACTCCGGTGCGTAGGCGCGCAGTTCGGCCTCGCCGAGCCCGCTGCGGCCGCGCGAGGTCGGATACACGGGGTGGTCGTGGAAGGCTGCCAGCGCGTCGAAGCCCAGGCCGCGCGGGTAGGTCCAGTAGGCGGTGTCGGAGCCGTACCGCTCGACGAGCCGGGCGGTCACCTCGTCGCGCACCCGGTCGTGCAGTCGCAGGGTCACGGCGGTCTGCGCGCACTCCTCGGCGAACGCGTCGAAGCCGGCCCGGTCGACGGGGTCCGCGAGGGCGCGCAGCGCCCGCAGTACGGCGTCGCTGCCGGTGAGTTCGCGGCCGTCCGAGGCGCGTCGCAGCAGCGGCAGCCGGGCCGCGTACTCGCACTGGAAGCCGTCCTCGACCACCGGGAGCAGCAGCGCGTCCGCGAAGCCGCTGTTCCCGGAGCCCCCGTTCCCGGAGCCGCCGTCCCCGTCACCGCCGTACGTGTAGGGCAGCCGCAGCCAGAGCCCGTCGGACTCCTCGACGAGGGTGGAGCGCGTGCGCAGGCCGACGACGTCCTCGCGCAGCAGCGCGCTGAGCACACGCAACATGAGTACCGTGTCGGTGTCCGTGCCGGTGCCGGTGCCGGCGCCCACGCCGACCTCGATGGCCGTCACGGGGTGATCTCCCAGCGCTGCGCCCCCAGGAACTCCGTCACGGTGCGGTCGACGGCCTCCTGGTCGGTGCCGGTGGCGCGCAGGACGCCGAGGTAGTCGCGGTTGGTGTGGTGCAGTTCGTGGCGCTCACCGGTCGCGCGCAGCGGCCGGTAGACGAGCCGGACGCCGTCCACCGTGTGCTCGGACGCGTCGGGCGCGGCCGTCAGGGTGCCCGCCCGCTGCGCGCACGGGTACTCCAGCCGGGCGCGGCCGTCATCGCGGGCGCCGAGGTCGGCGGGGAGCGGCTCGCCGAGGTGGACGCGGAGGATGAGCTCGAAGAGCGGGATGTCGAGCAGGCCGGCGAGTAGCAGGTCACACTGGTCGCCGATGGCCCGGTAGTTGACCTCGATGACGCGGGCTCGGCCGTCCTGGACCACGAACTCGGTGTGACAGGCACCGAACCCGACGCCGAGGGCGTCCAGCTGTGCGAGGACCTGTTCGACGACCGGCTCGGGGTGCGCGGGGACGAAGGTCAGCCGCTCCTCGATGAAGTAGGGCAGCGGCGAGAGCTCGGTGTGGAACCCGCCCAGGACGTGCCGGACGCGGCCGTCGCCGAGCGTCTCCAGCGTGTACAGCTCGCCGGTCAGGTACTCCTCCGCCACGAGTGCCGCCCGCGGGCGGCGCGCCTGGATCTCCTTGCAGCGCAGCACCAGCTCCTCGGCGTCGCCGACGAGGACCACGTCCTCGCTGGCCACGCCCTCGCGCGGCTTCACCACACACGGGTAGGGAACGGGCAGGTCCAGCAGCGCCACGGGGTCCTCACCGGCGGCGAGTTCGGCGGACCAGACGGTGTCGGCTCCGGTGGCGGCCAGGTGGCGGCGCATCTGCGCCTTGTCCTTGGCGCGCAGGGCCGCCTGCCAGGGTTTGGCGGGCAGACCGAAGTACGCGGCCGCGAGGGCGGCCTGGGTCTGCAGGTGGTCGCTGTTGGTGAAGACGGCGTGGGGGGTGGGGCCGGTGGCGATCCGGGTGATGACGGCGCGGAAGTCGCGTACGTCGCACTCCATGACGTCCACCCGGTCGCCGTACAGCTCCTGGTGGGCGGTGGGGAATTCGGTGAGCACGGTGACGTCCAGGCCGAGCCGTGAGGCGGCCGGCAGGAAGCCCTCGGTGACGGAGTCCGTGGGGTTGAGCGCGAGCAGATACAGCCGCATGGCCGGGAGTCCTGTTCTGGGGGCGTGCGGAGGGGAGGGGGCGGGCCGGCGGAGGAGGCCCGCCCCCTTCACACGGAGGGCGTTACTTCGGCAGGTCGACGCCGGCGGCCTTGGCCACGTCGCCGAGCATGCCGATCGCGGCCTGGACGCCGATGCCGGACATCCAGGTCTCGTCGGTCACGTTGACGACCTTGTGGTCCTTGACCGCGTTCAGGCTCTTCCAGACCGGGTTGGACTCGACGACGCTCTGCTGCGTCTTGGCGGGGTCGTCGGAGACGGTGACGAAGACCAGGTCCGCGTCGGCCTTGTCGATCTGCTCGGGGCCGACCTCCAGCATCGCGCTGTGCACGTTCTGCGAGGCGGGGCGGCCCAGGCCGATGTCGGTCAGCACGACACCGCTGAACGAGTCCAGCTGGTAGAGCCGGGTCGGGCCGGCGACGAAGCGGACGACCGAGGCCGTCGGCTCCTTGCCGCCGTTCTTGGCCTTGATGGCCTCACCGAGCTTCTTCGCGCGGGCCTCGTAGGACGTCAGCGCCGTGGCCGCCTCCTTCTCCAGGCCGAGGGCCTTGGCGTGGACGGCCAGGTTCTCCTTCCAGGGGAAGCCGGTGGTCGCGGTGAAGACGGTCGGGGCGATGGCCTTGAGCTTGTCGTAGACCTTCTCGTGGCGGACCTTGGAGGACAGGATCAGGTCCGGCTTGAGGGACGCGATCAGCTCCAGGTTGGGCTCCGCGGACGGGCCGACGTCCTGGGTGCCGTCCGTTTTGCCCTTCAGGTACGCGGGGAAGCCGCCCTCGGACTTCAGGTGCGGCGCCACCGCCCCGACCGGGGTGATGCCGAGCATCGTCACGTCGTCCAGCTCACCCGTGTCGAGCACGACCACGCGCTTCGGCTTCGCCGGGATCGTGGTGCTGCCCATGGCGTGCGTGAGGGTGCGCGGGAAGCCGTCGGCGGTGGCCGCGGTGTTCGACTTGTCGTCCTTGGCTCCGGTTTCGCTGCCACAGGCGGCGAGCGCGCCCACGCCGATGACGAGGGCGACGGGCGCGGCGACCAACCGGACGAGGCGGTGGCGGAGCGGGGCTCTGGTGTTCATGGGGGTGGGGATCCTTGCTGTTGGACAGGACGGGGACGGGGGAGGTCAGATGGCGACGGCGGCGGCGTGCCGTCTGGCGCGTCCGCGCGGGACGACGAGCGGGGTGCCGGTCTCGGGGTCGGGGATGACCTGGCACTCCACGTCGAACACGGACTTCACCAGCGCGGCGTCGAGCACCTCGGAGGGCGGCCCGGTCGCGGCCAGGCGGCCGTCCTGGAGGACGACGAGGTGGTCGGCGTACCGGGCGGCCTGGCCGAGGTCGTGCAGCACCATGACGACGGTGCGCCCGGAGTCGGCGTGCAGGTCCGAGACCAGGTCGAGGACGTCGAGCTGGTGGCGCAGGTCGAGGAAGGTGGTGGGCTCGTCGAGGAGCAGCAGCTCGGTGTCCTGGGCGAGGGCCAGCGCGATCCAGGCGCGCTGCCGCTGGCCGCCGGAGAGCCGGTCCACGTGCTGGTCGCGCAGTTCCGTGGTGCCGGTGCGCTCCAGTGCCTCGTCGACGGCGGCCTGGTCGGTGGCCGACCAGGGGCTCAGCAGCCGCTGGTGCGGGTAGCGGCCGAGCCGGACCAGCGCCTCGACGGTGATCGCGTCGGGGGTGACCGGCTGCTGCGGCAGCAGCCCCATCCGGCGGGCCAGCGCGCGGGCGGGCATCCGGTGGATGTCAGCGCCGTCCAGGGCCACGGTGCCGGCGGCGGGGGAGAGCAGCCGGGTCAGCCCGCGCAGGAGTGTCGACTTCCCGCAGGCGTTGGGGCCGACGATGGCGGTGACGGCGCCGCCGGGCAGGACGAGGTCCAGGCCGCCGATCACCGTGCGGTCGCCGTAGCGCAGGTCCAGGCCGTGGGTGGAGAGCTGGTTGGTACGGGGCTGCCGGTCGGCGCGGGTGGTCATCCGAAACTCCTGTGCGTGGGCCTGCTCTGACGGATCATCAAGGCGAGGAGCCAGGGCGCGCCGAGGGTCGCGGTGACGACGCCGACGGGCAGCCCGTGCACCGGCAGCAGGTGCTGGACGACCAGGTCGGAGCCGAGCAGCAGTACGGCGCCGGTCAGCGCCGACAGGGCGAGCGTTCCCGCCGTCGGCGGCCCGGCGAGGAAGCGGACCACGTGGGGTACGGCGAGGGCGACGAACGCGACCGGGCCGGTGAGCGCGGCGGCCAGCGACGCCAGCACGATGGCCGTGAGGAGCAGGTGCAGACGCGCGGTGGACGGCGCCAGGCCGAGGCCGCCCGCCGAGTCGTCGCCCAGGTCGAGGACGGCGAGGCGCCGGTGCAGGACGAACGCGGCGGCCATCGCCGCCGCCACGGCGGCGCCCGCGGCGGACACCTCGGTCCAGGTCCGCCCGTAGAGCGAGCCGGTCGTCCACTGCAGCGCGGAGTTGGCGAGTTCGGCGGGGAAGCGCACCACCATCAGGTTGACGGCGGCGGCCAGTCCGGCCTGCACGGCCAGCCCCACCAGCACGAGGCGGGTGACGCCGAGCCCCGAGCGCCAGGCGAACGCGCCGAGCAGGACGGCGGCGAGCAGCCCGCCGCCGAGCGCGGCCAGCGGGATGAGGGTCTGCGAGGCGCCGGTGGCGAGCAGCGAGACGGCGCCGAGCGAGGCGCCGCCGGTCACGCCCATGACGTCGGGGGAGGCGAGCGGGTTGCGGAACAGCCGCTGCAGCAGCGCCCCGGCGACGGCGAGGCCCGCTCCGGCGACGAGTGCCGCCGCCATCCTGGGCGCGCGGAACTCCTGGACCACCAGCACGTCACCGGAGTCGCCGAGGCCGATCAGGGCGCGCAGCGCGGTGAGCGCGGGCATCGGGATCTGACCGGTGGTGAGCGCGGTCGTGGCGAGTACGAGGATGGCCGCCACGGCGGCAGCGCTCAGCAGGGCGGTACGGCGTCGGCGGGGGGACGGTCGCGTTCGTACCGAGTGGGTCACGGGAAAAGTCGGGGCGGTCACCGGGCCACCTTCCGGGCCAGCACGGCGAGCAGCGGCGCGCCGAGGAAGGCGGTGACGATGCCGACCTCCAGTTCGGAGGGCGCGATCACGACGCGGCCCAGGACATCGGCGCCGAGCAGCAGCAGGGGGCCGGCGATCAGGCAGCCGGGGACCAGCAGCCGGTGGTCGTTGCCGAACACCAGCCGCACCAGGTGCGGGGCGGCCAGTCCGATGAACGCGACCGGTCCCGCCACCGCGACGGCGGAGCCGGCGAGCAGCACCACGGCGAGACCGCCGGCGACCCGGATCCGCGCCACCGGCACGCCCAGCGCCTGCGCGGTCTCGTCGCCGAGGGCCAGGGCGTTGAGCGCCGGGGTGATGGCCAGCGCGATGACCAACCCGACGGCGATCAGTGGGAGTACGGGGTAGAGGACGTCGAGCGTCCGCCCGGACAGCGAGCCCGCGAGCCAGAACCGGGCCTCGTCCAGGGTGCGGTTGCTCGCCAGCATCACGGCGGAGGTCCAGGAGACCAGGACGGCCGTCAGTACGGTGCCGCCGAGCGCCAGGCGGACCGGGTCCAGATCGCCCGCCCGGCGGGCGAGCGTCTGGGCGAAGAGCGCGGCGGCCGCCGCTCCGGCGAACGCGAACCACAGGTACTGGGCGGGGTGCGTCAGATGCAGGGCGTAGATCGCCGTGACGACGGCGAAGCCCGCGCCCGCGTTGATCCCCAACGTCGTCGGTGAGGCCAGCGCGTTGCGCGTGACGCCCTGGGCGACGGCGCCCGCCACCCCGAGTGCCGCACCGACCGCGAGCCCGATGAGGGTGCGCGGCACGCGGAGCCCGGTGACCACCACGGCGTCGCGGCTGTGCGCGTCGTGGAACAGGGCGTCGAGCACGGTGCCGAGGGGCACCGGCCGCGAGCCGAGGGCGAGGCTCGCGGCGCCGCACAGCGTCAGGGCGACCGCGCCGAGCAGGAACAGCGGTATCCGCCGGGCCGGGGAGGGGAGCCGGCCGGCCACGGCCGCCCGCTGGTTCTTGAGCACCCCTCGATCTTAGGTTAGGTAAACCTAACCTTGTCAACTCGCTGTGTGCCCGCCACGTTACGGGACGTGGGTTCCTCCGAAGAGGGGTTCAGAGTGATCTGACGGCATACGACGTGGTACTGACCGTTTCGTCGTCCAGGCAGGTCCCGGTCACCAGATCGAAGCGCTGCTTGAGCAGGGGGGAGGCGACGTACGCCCGCCCGGCATCCGAGCCGACCAGGCCGCGGGACAGGACATAGGCGCCGGTGAACGGGTCCTGGTTGCCGATCGCGTACAGGGCGCCGTGCCGGTCCTGGAAGAGGGCGGCCTGCGAGCCGTCGGGCAGCAGGGCGGCGACGCCCCGGCCAGGGGTCAGCACCGCGTCGTCGCAGACCGGGAACCACGTGTCGTCGAGGAGGAGTTCGATGGTCATGCGGTGACCGTCCCTTCAAGGGTGCGGATGGCGAGGGTGGGGCCGGCGAGCAGCACCGGGCCGGCCAGGACCTCCAGGTCGGGCTTGACCTGGTCGCGCTCCTCGACGAACCGGACGCTGGGGTCCGGTACGTCGGGCGCGTTGACGAAGGAGACGAAGCGGCTCAGCCGCTCGGGGTCGTTGATGGTGTCCGCCCACTCGTCGCGGTACCCCGCGACGTGTGCGGACATCAGCGACTCCAGTTCGTCGCAGATGCCCAGCGAGTCGTGCACGACGACGTCGCGGATGTGCTCCAGGCCGCCGTCGATCCGCTCCAGCCAGGCGGAGGTGCGCTCGAGGCGGTCCGCGGTGCGGATGTAGAACATCAGGAAGCGGTCGATGAGTCGAACCAGTTCCGCGTCGCTGAGGTCCTGCGCCAGCAGGTCCGCGTGGCGCGGGTCGGCGCCGCCGTTGCCGCCGACGTACAGGTTCCAGCCCGACGCGGTGGCGATGATCCCGAAGTCCTTGCCGCGGGCCTCCGCGCACTCGCGCGCGCACCCCGACACGGCGGACTTGAGCTTGTGCGGCGACCGCAGCCCCCGGTAGCGCAGCTCCAGGTCGATGGCCATCTTCACGCTGTCCTGGACGCCGTAGCGGCACCAGGTGCTGCCCACGCACGACTTCACCGTGCGCAGTGACTTGCCGTACGCGTGCCCCGACTCGAACCCGGCGTCCACCAGCCGCGTCCAGATCAGCGGCAGTTGGTCGACACGGGCACCGAAGAGGTCGATCCGCTGACCGCCGGTGATCTTCGTGTAGAGGCCGAAGTCCCGGGCCACCTCGCCGATCACGATGAGCTTCTCCGGGGTGATCTCACCACCGGGGATGCGCGGCACGATCGAGTACGAGCCGTTGCGCTGCAGATTGGCGAGGAAGTGGTCGTTGGTGTCCTGGATCGCGGCCTGGCCGCCGTCCAGCACATGTACCGGAGCGCCGATCGACGGCGCGAGCGAGGCGATGACCGAGGCCACCGCGGGCTTGCAGATCTCGCAGCCCTCGCCGCCCCTGGCCGCCTCGCGCCCGTGGCTGTCGAGCAGCGCGGCGAACGAGGTGACCCGCAGCGCGCGCACGATCTCGTACAGCTCCTGGCGGGTGTGCGCGAAGTCGCCGCACAGGCCCTTGTCCTCGGCGGGGGGCAGCAGCTGCCCCAGCACCTTGACGCAGCTTCCGCAGCCCGTACCGGCCTTGGTGCACTTCTTGATCTGCGGCACGGTGGTGCAGGAGTGCTCGGTGACGGCGTCGAGTATCGCGCCCTTGGTGACGTTGTGGCAGCTGCAGATCACCGCCGTGTCGGGCAGCGACGACGGGCCGAGCTCGACCGGGCCGCCCGCGCCCGCCGGCAGGACCAGCCGCTCGGGCGGCACCGGCGGCACCGAGCCCGTCATCGGGCGCAGCATGCCGTACGAGTCGGCGTCACCCACCAGGATGCCGCCCAGCAGCACGCCCTCGCGGGAGACCACCAGCTTCTTGTACACGCCGGAGCGCGAGTCGGAGTACAGCACGTCCAGGCAGCCGGGGGTGGCGCCGTGCGCGTCGCCGAAGCTCGCCACATCCACGCCGAGCAGCTTGAGCTTCGTGGAGAGGTCCGCGCCCTTGAAGGAACCCGCGTCGCCCGCGATCATCTTCGCGGCCGTCTCCGCCATCTCGTAACCCGGCGCGACCAGCCCGTACACCCGGCCATCCGAGGCCAGTGCGCACTCGCCGATCGCGTACACCGCCTCGTCCTCGGTACGGCACTGCTCGTCGACGACGATCCCGCCGCGCTCGCCGACCGGCAGCCCGCACTCCCGGGCCAGCTGGTCGCGGGGGCGGACGCCGGCCGAGAAGACCACCAGGCCGGTGGAGAGCGTCGAACCGTCCGACAGCGACATCGAGGCGACCCGTCCGTCCTCGCCCGCGACGATCGCCTGCGTGCCGACACCCGTGTGGACGGTGACACCCATCTCCTCGATGGTGCGCCGCAGCGCCTCGCCGCCGCCCTCGTCGACCTGCACCGGCATCAGGCGCGGCGCGAACTCCACGACGTGCGTGTCCAGTCCGAGCCCCTTCAGCGCGCCCGCCGCCTCCAGGCCGAGCAGGCCGCCGCCGACGACCGTGCCGGTTCCGCCGTTCGCGGCGTACTCCTCGATCGCCAGCAGGTCCTCGATGGTGCGGTACACGAAACAGCCCTCGGCGTCCTTGCCCGGGACCGGCGGCACGAACGGGAAGGAGCCGGTGGCCAGCACCAGCGTGTCGTACGCGAAGGTCAGCCCGGAGCGGGCGGTCACGGTACGGGCCGCGCGGTCGATGGCGAGCGCGGGATCCCCCAGCCGCAGCTCGATGCCGTGCTTCTCCATGAAACCGTCCTCGGCGAGGGCGAGTTCGTCCGGCGTCGTCCCGGAGAAGTACGAGGTCAGGTGCACCCGGTCGTACGCCGCACGGGGCTCCTCGCACAGCACGACCACCCGCGAGCGCTCCGTGACGCCCCGGTCGGCCAGCGCCTCCAGGAACCGCTGTCCGACCATGCCGTGGCCGACCAGCACGATCGTGGGCGTCGTGGGAACGTCCGTCGTGTCAACAGCCGTCGTATCAGCAGCCATGGTCAGGAACCTCCGTCGTTGGTGAGCAGGTGGAGCAGCGGAGCGGATGTGGCCGGGAGCGGCTCGTCGGCCTCCCAGGTGCGGGCGAGCGTGCCCACCGCGGCGAGGTCGCCGAGCAGGATCCCGCCGACCAGCCGGTCGTCCCGTATGACGACCTTCCGGTAGGCGCCGCGGGTCGCGTCCGTGAGGCGCAGTACGTCGTCGCCGGGGACCGGCAGCGGGTCGCCGAAGGCGGCGAGGTCGAAGGGGGCGATGCCGGTTTCGCTGGAACGCGATCCGCCGAGGGTCAGCCGGGTCAGGGCGCGGGTTCCGGTGTAGCGTGGCGCGGCCGCGGGGTGTGCGGCCCGCGCCGCCTCGGCGAGCAGCAGCGACGCCAGCGCGTCCGCCTGCTCACGGGCCGCGTTGGCCAGGCCGTACACGACACCGCCGTGCTGCGAGCAGTCGCCGATCGCGTGGATGAGCGGGTCGGACGTGCGCAGCTCGTCGTCCACGACGATGCCCTTGGCGACCTCGAGCCCCGCCGCCTGCGCCAGCCCGGTGCGGGGGCGCACGCCGCAGGCGAGGACGACCAGGTCGGTGCCGAGGCAGTAGCCGTCGGCGAGTTCGACCGACCGGACGGCCCGTGAGGTGCCTTCCGGCCGGGTCCGCAACCCCCGCACCCGGCACTCGGTGTGGACCTCGATCCCCATCGACTCCAGGTGCGCGCGCAGCAGTTTGCCGGAGTGCTCGTCCAGCTGCCGCTCCATCAGGTACTCGCCCTGCTGGAGCAGGATCACATGGGCGCCGCGAGCGGCGAGCGCCCGCGCCGCGGAGACGCCGAGCAGCCCGCCCCCGACGACCACCGCCCGTACGCCGGGGCGTACCGCCCCGGACAGCGCCAGGCAGTCGTCCATGGTGCGGAAGGCGTGCACGCCCAACGGCAGTTCGCCCCGCCCGGCCTCGAACAGGCCGCGCAGCGGCGGGAGCACCGGGTTGGAGCCGGTGGCCAGCACCAGCCGGTCGTAGCGGGTGGCGGAGCCGTCGTCGCAGATCACGAGCTGCTCGGCGCGGTCCACCCGCACCACCCGGCGTTCCGTGCAGTCGGTGGCCGGCAGCGCGATGACGTCCGGCTCGTACCGCCCGGCGAGGACCTCCGCGAGCAGCACCCGGTTGTACGGGGCGTGCCGCTCCTCACCGAACAGCGTCACCCGGACGTCCGGGGCGGCGGGCGCGAGCTGCTGCGCCAGGCGCGCGCCGGCCATCCCGCCACCCACCACCACGATCTCGGTGCCCGCCTCGATGTCCATGTCCGTCAGCCTGCGGCGTGGCTGTTACCCGGCCGCATCGCATCCGTTTCCCCGAGGGAACGGTGCCCTCAGCGCGGGCCGGCGGCGGGTGTGAGACGGACGTCATCACGTCGTCGCGCTCCGCGCTGTGATCTGCGTGGAGATGATCGTTGCGCAGACTGAATGCCCGGAAACCCGCTTCCGGCCGTCGCGGACGGGTACGGTCGGACGATGGAAGCACCCGACGACAGCCCCGGTTTCCTCTTCTGGCGCACCTCCCTGCACTGGCAGCGCGCGATCGCGGCGGCCCTGGCCCCCCTCGATCTCACCCACGCCCAGTTCGTCCTGCTGGCCGGGCTGTGGTGGCTCGACGGCCAGGGGGAGCAGCCCAACCAGCTCCAGTTGGCCCGGCACAGCGGCACGGACGTGAAGATGACGTCCCAGGTGCTCCGCCGGCTGGAGGACAAGGGCCTGCTCACCCGGGTGACCGATCCGAGCGACACCCGGGCCAAGCGGCTCGGCATCACCCCCGCGGGTGCCCGGCTCGCCGCGAAGGCGGTCGCCGCCGTCGAGTCGACCGACGCGGCGTTCTTCGGCGCGGTGCCCGACGGGGAGGCGCTGCTCGTCGCGCTGCGCGCGCTGGCGGTACCGCCAGCGCCCTGATACTTGGTCCGTGACCGGATCGGTCCGCATCGAGGCACAATGGTGTCTGTCCCGCGGACCCGCCGAGGGCGAGGATCGAGGCATGAACCGAGCACTGATCGTCATCGACGTCCAGCAGTCCTTCCTCCAGCGCCCGCTGTGGGCGGCCTCGTCCAACCCCGGCATCGTCGGCCAGGTGAACCGCCTCGTGGCGCACGCCCGCGACGAGGGCGACCTCGTCGTCTGGGTGCTGCACAGCGAGCCCGGCACCGGGGACGCCTTCGACCCGGAGAGCGGTCACGTCCGCCTGATGGAGGGGCTGGAGCCGCTCGACGGCGAGCCGGTGCTCACCAAGACCGCGCACAACGCCTTCACCACCACCAACCTCCAGCAGCTCCTCACCTCGCGCGGTGTCACCGAGGTCGTTATCAGCGGCATCCGCACCGAGCAGTGCGTCGAGACGACGACCCGGCTCGCCTCCGACCTCGGGTACGGGGTCACCTTCGTCACCGACGCGACCGCCACCACCCCCATCGAGCACTGGGACGCGCCGGCCGGCCGCTCGGTCGAGGAGATCCTCGCCGACCCCCGCACCCTGCAGACCGACGACATCATCGCCCGCACCGAGTACGCGCTCGCCGGCCGGTTCGCCCGTGTGACCACCGTCAAGGAGCTGACCGGATCGTGACCCGGGTGGTCTTCCTGCTCATCCCGCACCTGCATCTGCTGGATCTCGCGGGCCCTGCGCAGGTGTTCTCGACCGCGGCCGACTTCGGCCACGACTACGAGACCGCCTACGTCGGCGAGCGGGAAGACATCCCCACCGCCCAGGGCGTCCCGCTCAGAGCGGCCACCCAGTGGCCCGACCTCACCGCCGACGACCTGGTGATCGTCCCCGGCTGGCGATCCCGCACCCTGACGCAGAACGGGGTGCTGGAGGAATCCACGCTCCAGCGGCTCCGTGACCACCACGCCGCGGGCGGCGTGGTCGCCAGCATCTGCGCGGGCGCCGACGCCCTCGGCCGGGCCGGCCTCCTGGACGGCCGCCGCTGCACCACCCACCACGACGTGCAGGACGAACTCGCCCTGCGCCACCCGCGGGCCACCGTCGTACGCGACGTGCTCTACGTGGTCGACGACCGCGTCGTCACCTCCGCCGGCATCGCCAGCGGTATCGACCTCGCGCTGCACCTCGTCGCGGGCCGGCACGGGCCGGGCGCCGCCGCCCGCATCGCCCGCAACATGGTCGTCTACGCCCGCCGCAACGGCGACGAACAGCAGACCAGCGCGATGCTCCGGCACCGCGCCCACCTCAGCGACGCCGTCCACCGCGTCCAGGACCTCATCGACGCCCGCTTCTCCGAACACCTCGCGCTCACCGACCTCGCCGCCACCTCCGGCGTCAGCGAACGCACCCTCACCCGCCGCTTCGGCGAGGCCACCGGCCTCACCCCGCTCCGCTACCAGCAGGTCCTCCGCGTCGAGCGCGCCGAACACCTCATCTCCCACGGCTCCACCATCGAATCCGCCGCCCGGGCCGTGGGCTTCGAAGACGCCCGAATGCTCCGCAGACTGCGCGCACGGGCGTGACGGTCAGCGGTCGAACTCACCGGCGGTGAGGGCGCTGTGAAAGGCGCCCCAGGCACTGCTGGGGTGAGAGCGGTGCGGTGTGGTTCTTCTGCGGTGCTGCGCACCTTGACCGGCCCGCTGTGCGCCCTGCCGGCAGGTGGCAGGGGTGGGTGGCTGGGGTGAGAGCGGTGCGGTGTGGTTCTTCTGCGGTGCTGCGCACCTTGACCGGGGGAGGGGGCCCGTCGCTGCGCGCCTGTGGGGTGGCCCGCTGCGCGGCCCGGGTGGGGGAGTGGGGCGGTCCGCTGCGCTGCCCGTTGCGGCGTGGCGGGGTGGTTGCGTTGGGAGATGCCCCTCGGGTGGCGCCCGGGCGGGCAGCGGCGTTTGGTCCCTTCTTCTGCGCCGAATGTGGGTCTGGTGTGACTGACAAGGTCAAACGGGTCCCGTGGGGCGTTGTCCTGGGAGAAGTTGATCAGCGTGTGTGTCCAGAGCTTCACTTGGCGAGGCTCCGGCCCCTCACGCTGATCCGTTGGCCGGGGCCGGGCCCTACCGCCCCCACCATCCCCCGGCCCCCGCCCGGGGAGCGAAGCGAACCGGCCTCACCCCGCATCCCGGCCGCGCAGCGGGCCGGTCCCGTTGCCAGGCGCGCAGCGCCGGGGCATCCCCCCTCCGCGCGGTCAAGGTGCGCAGCGCCGCAGACGCACCCCTTCGCACTCTTCGAACCGGTCCGGCCACCGACCCGCCGTCAGGCTTCGACCCCGCGGACCGTCACCACCGGCTCGTGGCGGACCGGGAAGTTGACGGAGCTTGCGATGAAGCAGGTGCGGTGGGCGTCGTCGTGGAGGGAGATTGCCTTGTCGGCCATCTCCTGGGAGGCGACCTCCACCTGGGGGCGGAGGATCGCCTCGGTGAAGTGGCCGCCCCCCGGGGTGGTTTCCATCGTGCCGTGCGCGTTGTCCGTGTAGGCGGTGACGCTGACGCCGCCGACGGCGCAGACGTGCAGGTAGGCGAGCATGTGGCACTGCGACAGTGCCGCGAGGAGCAGCTGTTCGGGGTTCCAGCGGGTGGCGTCGCCGCGGAAGGTCGGGTCGGAGCTGCCCAGGATGGTGGGGAGGCCCGCTGCGGAGACGTCGTGGGAGCGGTCGTAGGCACGGTAAGTGCTCGTCCCGGTACCGAGGTTGCCGGTCCAGGTGACCGTCGTGTCATACGTGTGGGACATGGGCGCCGACTCTCCTTCTGCGTACCTTCCGGACAGCGCCCAGCGTACGGTCAGGCTCCCGCGGCCGCCGCTTCCACCCGCACCGCGCAGACCTTGAACTCCGGCATGCGGGACGTCGGGTCCAGGGCCGGGTTGGTCAGGTTGTTGGCGCGGCCCTCGCCCGGCCAGTGGAACGGCATGAAGACGGTGTCGGGGCGGATGGCGGAGCTGATCAGCGCGGGGGCGACGGCGCGGCCCCGGCGGCTCGTGACCGCGAGAGCGTCGCCCTCGGCGACGCCGAGACGCTCGGCGAGCTGCGGATGGAGCTGCACGAAGGGGCCGGGGGAGGCGGCGTTGAGTTCGCGGACGCGGCGGGTCTGGGCGCCGGACTGGTACTGCGCCAGGACGCGTCCCGTCGTCAGGTAGAGCGGGTACTCCGCGGACGGTTCCTCCGCCGAGGGCCGGTGCAGGACCGGGACGAAGCGGGCCCGGCCGTCGGGCGTCGCGAAACGGTCGAGGAAGAGGCGGGGCGTGCCGGGGTGCGTGGACGGCGTCTCCGGGCACGGCCAGAAGACGCCGTCCTCCTCCGCGATCCGCCGGTACGTGATGCCCGAGTAGTCCGCCGGGCCGCCCGCCGACGCGCGGCGCAGCTCGTCGAAGACCTCCTCGGGATCGGTCGGGAAGCCCTTCTCCCAGCCGAGCCGTGCGGCGAGCCCGTGCAGGACCTCCAGGTCCGTGCGGATCTCCGGCGGCGGGTCGATCGCCTTGCGGCGCAGGATCACCCTGCCCTCCAGGTTGGTCGTCGTGCCGGTCTCCTCCGCCCACTGGGTGACCGGCAGGACGACGTCCGCCATCTCGGCGGTCTCCGACAGGACGACGTCGCAGACCGCGAGGAAGTCGAGCGACGCGATCCGTTCGGTGATATGGGCGGCGCGCGGCGCCGAGACGACCGGGTTGGAGCCCATCAGCAGCAGTGCGTGTACGTCCACGCCGAGCGCGTCCAGCAGTTCGTACGCGCTGCGTCCGGGCGCCGGCAGGTCGTCGGGATCGACGCCCCACACCGCCGCCACGTGCGCCCGCGCCGCCGGGTCGTCCAGCTTGCGGTAGCCGGGGAGCTGGTCGGCCTTCTGGCCGTGCTCGCGGCCGCCCTGCCCGTTGCCCTGGCCGGTGAGGCAGCCGTAGCCGGAGAGGGGGCGGCCCGCGCGGCCGGTGGCGAGGCACAGGTTGATCCAGGCGCTGACGGTGTCGGTGCCCTTGGACTGCTGCTCGGGGCCGCGCGCGGTCAGGACCATCCCGTCCGGCGTGGAGCAGAACAGCCGCACCGCCTCCCGCAGCTGCGGCACTGGCACCCCCGTGATGCGCTCCACCAGCTCCGGCCAGTGCGCCATCACCCCCGGCCGCGCTTCCGCCCAGCCGTTCGTGCGCTCCGCGATGAACTCCTCGTCCAGGTACCCCTCGGCGAGGGCCAGGTGCAGCAGCCCGAGCGCGAGCGCCAGGTCGGTGCCGGGCCGGGGCTGCAGATGCAGATCGGCCTGCTCGGCGGTACGGGTGCGGCGCGGGTCGACGACGATCAGCTTGCCGCCGCGCTCGCGCAGCTCCGTCAGGTAGCGCAGCGCGGGCGGCATCGTCTCGGCGAGGTTGGACCCGACGAGGATCACGCAGCCGGTGCGGGCGACGTCCTCCAGCGGGAACGGCAGACCGCGGTCGAGGCCGAAGGCCCGCTGGTGGGCGGCGGCGGCCGAGGACATGCAGAACCGGCCGTTGTAGTCGATCTGCGAGGTGCGCAGCACCACCCGGGCGAACTTGCCGAGCGCGTACGCCTTCTCGTTCGTCAGCCCGCCGCCGCCGAAGACCCCGACGGCGTCGCGGCCGTGCGCGGCACGTGTCCGCAGCAGACCCTCGGCGACGCGGTCGAGCGCCTCGTCCCAGCCGGCCGGCTCCAGCGCGCCGCTCGCACCGCGGACCAGCGGCCCGGTCAGCCGCGCGCCACGCGCCAGCACCTCGGGCGCGGTGCGCCCCTTGCCGCACAGCGCGCCCCGGTTCACCGGGAACGCCGTCCGCTCGACGACCTCGACGCCGCCCGTGGGCAGCGCCACCAGTCCCATGCCGCACTGCAGGGCGCAGTAGGGACAGTGCGTGTCAACGGTGCTCGGGCTCATGCGCCCAGCCTGCGCCGTACGTGTTTCACCCCCGTACGCGACGCGGTTACACGGCCGGTACGTGCACCTCAGCGCGCCGCGGGGGCGGGTGTGAGGACGCCGGTCGGCGCGCTGGTCAGGGCGTTTCCGCGAGGGCCCGCGTCACGCCCTGCTCCTTGGGCCCGAGGAAGACGGGGTCGGGCTCGACCACCACGTCCAGCGCCGCCTTGACCGCCGCGACGAGCTCGCGCCCGCCGCCGTAGAACCACGTCACGTCGTGCGGCTCGTCGACGCCGACGCCGTACCCCTGGACGCCCGCGGCGTCGCACAGCGCCAGAGCCCGCCGGATGTGGAAGCCCTGGCTGACGAGGATCGCCCGGTCCACCCCGAAGATCCGCTTGGCGCGGCTGCAGGAGTCCCAGGTGTCGAAGCCGGCGTAGTCCAGCACGACCTTCGACGCGGGCACGCCCTGCTTCGCCAGATAGCCGAGCATCGCGCCCGGCTCGTCGTAGTCGGTGCGGCTGTTGTCGCCGGTCACCAGGATCGCCCGCACCTTGTGCGTCCGGTACAGCTCGGCGCCCGCGTCCAGCCGGTGCGCGAGGTACGGCGACGGCTTCCCGTCGTCCAGCCCCGCGCCGAACACCACCGCCACCGGCTCCGCCGGTACGTCCGCGACCGCGCGCACCCGACCGTCCGCCGAGGCCTGCAGCCAGGTCGCGGGCAGCAGCGCCAGAACGCAGCAGGCCATCACGGCCTGCACGAGCAGCCGACGGCCGCGCCGGGTCCGCGGCGGCCGCAACCCCCGCAGCACGCGCAATCCACGCCATCCGCGCAGCACGGCGGGCACCGCCGCGCGTATCCGGCCCGGCTTCATGCGGCGCCCCCTCGTTGATCGACCCCCGTCGTCCGGATCGACGCGTACGGCGCCGGTACGGTTCCGGACACGATGGACGCAGCCGCGCCCCGACGACGAGAGGACCGCCGCCGTGACCCCGCCTCCCCGGCCCCGCCTGCCGTTCTTCGTCTACGGGACGCTCCGTCCCGGCCAGGCCAACCACGTCCTGGTGGCGGGCCGTACCGCGCCCCCGCGGCCCGCCGTGCTGCCGGGGGTGCTGCTGTATGAGGGGCCCGGCTACCCGTACGCGGTCGCCGGTCCTGACGACGCGGTCACCGGCGGCGTGCACGGCGAGCTGCTGCACGTCCTTCCCGGCCACTACGAGCGCGTCCTCGCCGATCTCGACCGCCTGGAGGAGCACGTTCCGGGCGCGCGCGGGAACCTGTACGAGCGGTCGGCGCTGCGCGTGGTCTGCGACGGCCGGCCGTGCGACGCCTGGGTGTACCTCGCGGGGGAGGAGCCGGCGGCGGCCCTGCGGGCCTCGGGGCAGGTCATACCCGGCGGCGACTGGGTCCGCGCCCAGCGGCCTCACAGGCGGTCCTGACGACCGTGAGGGGGAGGTAAAAACTTGTCATCGCCGGGCAACGCGGGCGCAACCTGCGCCCCGCACGCTCGGTCCATGACGGCGTCGACAGCGCACCCGCAACCGCACCCGGAGTCCGGCCGCCCCGCCGGCCCGGACGGCTCCAGCCCGTCGGACGGCTCCAGCCCGTCGGACGGCTCCAGCCCGTCGGACGGCTCCAGCCCGTCCGGTGGCTCCAGCCCGTCCACCAGCTTCGACAGTACGGCGCAGCTCATGAACCGGATCACCGCGCAGCTCAGCAACCAGCTCGCCCGCGTCACCCTCACCGCGGCCCCGCGCCGTCCCGCACTGGTCGCCGTGGCGCACGGCAGCCGCGACCCCGAGGCTCGGCGCACCGTGCGCGCGCTCCTCGACCGGGTCCGGACGCTGCGCCCCGGCCTGCCCGTCCACCTCGGGCACATCGAGCTGAACGAGCCGCTGCTCGACGACACGCTCGCGGCGCTGCACGGCGACGTGGTGCTCGTACCGCTGCTGCTCGGCCACGGCTACCACGTCAAGCAGGACATACCGCAGGCGCTGGCCCGAGCCCCGCACCTGCGCGGACTGACCGCGGCGCCGCTCGGCCCGCACCCCTTGCTCGCCGAGACGCTGCACGTGCGCCTCACCGAGGCCGGCTGGCGCAAGGGCGCGCGGCGCGCGGGCGTCGTGCTGGCGGCGGCCGGCTCCCGCGACCCCGAGTGGCCCGCCGACACCGCCCGCACCGCCGAACTCCTCAGCCGAAGGCTGGGCGGCGCCCCCGTACTGCCCGCCTACGCCTCCGGCGCCGGGCCCTCGGTCGCGGAGGCGGCCGGTGCGCTGGCCGCGCGCGGCCACCGGGTCGCGGTCAGCTCGTACTTCACCGCCCCCGGCCGGTTCGCCACCCAGACCTCCGCCGGGGCGCCGTGGATCGCGGCGGCGCCGCTGGGCGCGCACAGCGCCATGGCCCGCCTGGTGCTGCACCGCTACGACCAGGCCCTGGCCGCCGCCGGCCGGCCCGCGCCACTCCATCTCGCCAGCGCGTGACCCGGTACGAACCCCGCACGGGGTCGCAGGACCGATGGCGCGTCTGTCACAGCGGAGCGTTACGGTCACAGGCATGGAAGCGAACTACCGGACCGACGCGGCGGCCGCGCACCTCGGGCCGTACGAGCGGTGGGGGCCGTACGGGGACGCCGACACCGACCGCTATGTGATCGAGCCCGACAAGCGGCCGGGCCGCACGGCGTTCCAGCGCGACCGGGCGCGGGTGCTGCACTCGGCCGCGCTGCGCCGGCTGGCGGGCAAGACCCAGGTGGTCGACCCGGATTCGGCCCTGATGAACACCAGCCCGCGCACCCGCCTGACGCACTCGCTGGAGTGCGCGCAGGTGGGGCGGGAGCTGGGCGCCGCGCTCGGCAGCGACCCCGACCTCATCGAGACGGCGTGCCTGGCGCACGACCTCGGCCACCCGCCCTTCGGGCACAACGGCGAGCAGGTGCTGGCCGAGGTCGCCGAGGCGTGCGGCGGCTTCGAGGGCAACGCGCAGTCGCTGCGACTGCTGACCCGGATCGAGCCGAAGCGTTTCCGGCGGGACGCGGACGGCACGATGGTGAGCGTCGGCCTGAACCTCACCCGCGCCGCCCTGGACGCCGCCACGAAGTACCCGTGGCCGCGCGGCGGCCACCCCACGAACCGCGACAGCCCCAAGTTCGGGGCCTACGAGGACGATCTGCCGGTCTTCGACTGGCTGCGGGCCGGCGCCCCGCAGGACCGGCAGTGCTTCGAGGCGCAGGTCATGGACTGGGCCGACGACGTCGCGTACTCGGTGCACGACGTGGAGGACGGCCTGCACGCCGGCCACCTCGACCCGAATCTGCTGCTCGCGGACGCCGAGCGGGCGGACATCTTCGACTGCGCGGGGGAGCGGTACGCGGCCGACTCCAGCCCCGACGAGCTGGCCGAGGCCCTCGACCGGCTCCTGGAGCAGCCGTGGTGGCCGCACGGCTATGACGGCTCGGCCATCTCCCAGGCCCGGTTGAAGGACGCCACCTCGCAGCTCATCGGCCGGTTCTGCCTGGCCGCAGAGCGCGCCACCCGCGAGGCGTACGGCACCGGGCGGCTCACCCGGTACCGCGCCGAGCTGGTCGTGCCACGCGAACAGCGCCTGGAGTGCGCCGTCCTCAAGGCGGTCGCCGACCGGTACGTCATGCAGCGCGCCGCGCAGGAACGCCGCCGCGCCGAGCAGCGCATCCTCATCGCGGAGCTGGCCGAAGCGCTGCTGGCCCGCGCCCCCGAGGGCCTGGACCCGCAGTTCCGCGGCATCTTCGACGAGGCGGATGACGACAGCGCGCGGCTGCGCGCCGTCGTCGACCAGATCGCGTCGCTCACCGACGCGACGGCCACGGCGCTGCACGCACGCCTGACGACGGGCCGTTCCGCCCGGCTGGTGTGAGGCACGGCGGGGGGTGGGGAGTGCGGAGCGGGGGGCTGAGGTTCGGGCGGTGCGCAGTGGTGCGTCTGCGGCGCTGCGCGCCTTGACCGCGCGGAGGGGGAGGGCCCTGGCGCTGCGCGCCTGGCAGGGGTCGACCCCGCTGCGCGGTCCGGGCGAAGGGACTGCGGTCCGCTGCGCTGCCCTTGCCGGGTGGGCGGGTGGTGTGGCGCCGGGGGTGCCGTGCGGAGGGGGAGTCCTGGAGTGACATGGGTTCGCTGCGCTGCCCTTGCTGGGGGGTGCGGTGCGCGGGTCTCCTGCGGAGGGTGGTCGCAGGGGAAGCGAGGTTTGGTCCGCTCTTGTTGCCGGAATGCGGGTCGGGTGGGGCTGGGTGTGACTCGTGGTGTTGATGGGGCGCTTTCTGCGGGGATGTGGATCACTTAGGTCGGTCAGAACTCGCTTGAGCGATGCTCCGGCCGCCCGAAGTGATCCACTCGCCGGAGCCGATGGGCGCCACCCGCACTGCCGCACCAACTGACCCGCGCCGCCCCATCCGCCTCACCCACCCGACCACCGGGCAAGGGGAGCGCAGCGGACCGGAATTCACTGCGCCTCTCGGGCCGCGCAGCGGTGCCGTCCCCTGCCGGGCGCGCAGCGCCAGGGCCCTCCCCCCTCCGCGCGGTCAAGGTGCGCAGCGCCGCAGACGCACCGCTCCGCATCTGCCGGTACTCCCGCCCCCGCACCCCCGCGGTGCGAAGACCCGCCCCCGCTCACCTGCCCCCGCACCCCCGCAGTGCGAAGACCCGCCCCCGCTCACCTGCCCCCGCACCCCCGCACCCCCGCACCCCCGCACTGCGAAGAGCGAGCCCCCCGCTCAGCCGCCCGCCGGGACCGCCGTGCGGTGGTGTTTCGGCGTCTCGATCTCGTCGAGGATCTCCACGGCCAGCCGTTCGCGGTCGATCTCCATCGGCGGCATCAGCAGCAGCCAGTCGATCTCCGGCCCGGCGCCGCGCAGCAGTTCCAGCTCAGCCGCCCGCGCCAGTGAGAACTCCCGGCCCTCCGCCGGGAAGCCGGGAGTGTCCAGCAGCATCACCCCCGGCGCGGCCTCCCGCGTCGAGACCACACCGACCACCAGCAGGCGCGTCGCTCCCACCCCCGTGAGGAGCGCCCGCGCCGCCGCCGGGTACAGCTGGTCCGCGGGCGTCAGCGGTGTGTAGACGGAGCCGACGACCACGTCGTGGTCCGCGGCGACCGCCGCCACGCCGTCCGGGTCCGTGACGTCACCGGCGACAAGCGTCACCCCGGCCCCGGCCAGGTCCGCGTACTTCGCCGGATCCCGCACCACGGCCGTCACCCGGTGCCCGCGGCCGACCGCCTGCGCCACCACCAGACGCCCCAACCGCCCACCCGCACCGAATACCGCGATCCTGCTCATAACGGCCTCCCCGTTGTTCGACTGCGGGGACCGTAACCGCCGACTTGCCGGTTACCGCAACGAAACCGGCTCTACGCTGGGACGGGTGACCACCGAGACCGTGCACACCGCGCAGGACGCGCAGACGTCCGGGCAGCCCACCCCCCTCCCGCCCCTGCGACGCGACATGTTCGCCCCGGAGTGCCCCAGTCGCGCCACCCCCTTCCGGGTCGGCGACAAGTGGGCCGGGATGATCATGATGTGTCTGGAGGACGGCCCGCGCCGCTTCTCCGAACTCAGGGTTCCGCTGCACGCCATCACCCCGAAGGTGCTCACCGAATCCCTGCGCGCCCTGGAGCGCGACGGCATCGTCACCCGCACCGCGTACGACGAGAACCCGCCCCGCGTCGAGTACGAGCTGACCGACCTCGGACGTACTCTTTTCGGTCCGATCGCGGCCACTTGCGACTGGGCCAGGGAGCACCTGTCCGATGTACTGCGGGCGCGCGAGGCATACGAGGGGCGCTTTGTCGACTCGGCGCGGCGCTCTTCCCGCCAGGCGTGACGTAAGGGACGCTCGCAGGTACGGCATCTGTTGGGGAGGCGCACAGTGGTGGACGCAGACCAGACCATCGTCATCGTCGGAGCGGGACTGGCCGGCGCCAAGGCGGCGGAGACCCTCCGGTCGGAGGGCTTCACCGGGCGGGTGATCCTGATCGGCGACGAACGCGAGCACCCGTACGAGCGGCCACCCCTGTCCAAGGGCTTTCTGATCGGCAGCGCGGAACGCGACTCGGTCTTTGTCCAGCAGACGGCCTGGTACGCCGAGCACGACATCGAGCTGCACCTGGGCCAGCCCGTCGTGCACCTCGACCCCGCGGCGAAGACCGTGCGGCTTGGGGACGGCACCGTCCTCCCGTACGACAAGCTGCTGCTCGCCACCGGCGCCGAGCCGCGCCGGCTGGACATCCCCGGCACCGAGCTGGCCGGCGTCCACCACCTGCGACGGCTGTCGCACGCGGAGCGCCTCAAGCACGTGCTGACCTCGCTCGGCCGCGAGAACGGCCACCTCGTCATCGCCGGCGCGGGCTGGATCGGCCTGGAGGTCGCCGCCGCCGCGCGCGGCTACGGCGCCGAGGTCACCATCGTGGAGCCCGAGCCGACACCGCTGTACTCGGTGCTCGGTCCCGAGCTCGGCGGGGTCTTCGCCGATCTGCACCGCGAGCACGGCGTCCGGTTCCACTTCGGTGCGAAGCTCGCCGAGATCACCGGCCACGACGGCATGGTGCTGGCCGCCCTCACCGACGACGGCGAGGAGCACCCCGCCCACGACGTGCTGGCCGCGATCGGCGCCGCCCCGCGCACCGCGCTCGCCGAGGCCGCCGGGCTGACCCTGGCCGAGCGGTCGGCGGGCGGCGGCATCGCGGTGGACGCGTCGCTGCGCACCTCGGACCCGCACATCTACGCGGCCGGCGACGTCGCCAACATCGAGCACCCGCTCTCGGGCGGCCGGCTGCGCGTCGAGCACTGGGCGAACGCCCTCAACAGCGGCCCGGCCGCCGCCCGCGCCATGCTCGGCCGGGACGTCAGCTACGACCGGGTCCCGTACTTCTTCTCCGACCAGTACGACCTGGGCATGGAGTTCTCCGGCCATGCCGCGCCGGGCAGCTACGACCAGGTGGTGTGCCGGGGTGACATCGGCAAGCGCGAGTTCATCGCGTTCTGGCTCAGCGAGGGACGCGTGCTCGCCGGTATGAACGTCAACGTCTGGGACGTCACCGACCCGATCCAGCAGCTGATCCGCTCCGGCCGCGGTGTGGACCCCGACCGGCTCTCCGATCCCACCGTGCCGCTAGCCTCCTTCGTGGATTGACCGAAGGACAGACCAGCGGAGGAACACGCCATGCGGACGGCCGTCGTACCCGTCGAGGAGATCTTCGAGCTGCGCTGGGCGGTGCTGCGCACCGGCTTGCCCCGCGAGACCGCGATCTACCCGGAGGACTCGCGGGAGTCCACCTTCCACGTCGCGGCCTACGACGACGAGGGCGCGGTCCAGGCGTGCGTCACGTTCTTCCCTGACACGCTGCCCGGCGAGGACGTCGCCGCCTACCGGTTCCGCGGCATGGGCAGCGGCCCCGAGGTGCGCGGTGCGGGGTACGGCGCCGCCGTCCTGCGGGCCGGGGCTCGCCGAGGCCACGGTCCGCGGCGCCGAGCTGGTGTGGTGCAACGGCCGTACGTCCGCCCAGGGCTTCTACGAACACCTCGGGTTCACCGCGACGGGCGAGGAGTTCATCGTCGAGCCGAGCGGACCGCACTTCATCTTCTTGATCAAGACGTCGGCCGCCTGATCACGAGGACCCGCTCGTGATCAGGCGGCCGGTCGTGCCCGGTCGCCCGGATCAGCTCGACAGGTAGAAGGCCAGCAGCCCGGAGGCGTCCATGTCGAGCGCCGGCTCGGAACTCTGCCAGGACCGGACGTCGTCGACATAGCGACTTCCGTGGCCGGTGAAGGAACCGAACGGATCCGCGCCGCCGGCCGGGCACTTGCGCATGTCGTCCAGGTAGTCGCCCAGCCCGTCGGCGAACTGCGCGGTCCCGTTGGGCCCGTTGACGATGGCGCCGGTGTCCACCGCCCCCTTGCCGTCCAGGCTCCCGGCGAGGTTACCGAGCTGGCCCGCGGTGCACTTGGGGTACGTGCTGCCCGAGCCGACCATGAAGGACGTGCCCCAGGCGTTGGCGCCGAGCAGCCAGTCGAGCTGCTGGACGGCGAACCGGTCGACGGACGTGTCGCCGGTCAGACCCTTGTACAGGCGCGCGGTGGCCGCGAGGCCGAGGGTGTGCGAGTCGGCGTCGAAGTCGTTGTAGACGGCGCCGGCGTGGAACGGGTCCTTGGCGGCGCGGGTCTGCCCCGAGGCGATCTGCGCCTTGACGTTCGCGACCAGCGTGTCGTACGAGACCGGCAGGCCGGACGGGTTCCCCGCGGCCTTGATGGCGCGCGCCAGGTCGATGTACGCCAGCGCGCTGGTGTCGTACATGTTGAGCGTGTCACCGGTCGTGCCGTACGCCTTCGCCCAGGTGGCCGACTGCTGGAGCCAGCCGGCGGCGCGGGAGTCGCCCAGCTTCTGCGCGGCCAGCGCCAGCTCGGCGCCGCCGAACGCCAGGTCGTCCTGCCAGCTCTCCTCGGGGTAGTACGCGTACGGGACGGTCGTGACGAGCTTGCCGGGGTGGGTGTTCGCGAGGGCGTAGACCTGCGCCGCCGCCGCCAGGTACCCCTTGGCCTTGGCAGGGTCCGAGGCGGCGTAGCGCTGCGCGCCGAGCGCGAAGTCGGCGGCGAGCCGGCCCGCCTGGTTGGGGCTGAGCTGGGAGCCGGGGGCGCCGGCCCGGAACACCGGGCGGTTGCGCAGGAACGGGTTGGCGGTGTCGGCGTCGTCTTTCTGCGGCAGCCGCCAGGTGTCGTGGTCTCCGACGACGCTGCCGTTGTCGGTGCCGGATCCGAGTCCGACCTGGATGTAGAGGGTCTTGGTGTCGCCGTCCCACATCTTGTCGAGCCAGTCCAGGCCGTGCTGCGCCTCGGCGCCGAGCGCGGACGTGGGGGAGGCGCCGGTCTCGCGGGCCGCGATCTGCAGCGTGGCGGCGGCGTAGCTCGTGGTCTCGGTGAACTTCAGGTAGTCGCCCGCGTCGAACCAGCCGCCCTCGGCGTCCACGGTGCCGCCGAGCTTGGTGGGGGCCTTCGCGATGGTGTCGCCGTCGGCGCTGGTGAACTTCGGCCAGTCGTAGACGGCCGCGTGCGTGTCGTTGAGGTGGGACGGCTGGCGCTTCAGCGATCCGGGGATGACGTCGCGGCCGTCGCGCTGGGCCTGGAAGAAGGTGGTGGCGTCGGCGGCGGGCTTGCCGAAGACGTCCTTCGCGCTGCCGATGGTGAAGGTGGGCGAGGCGCCGGTGGCCGCGCCGCTGACCACCAGGTGGTAGCTGCCCGCGGTCTTCACGGAGCTGAAGTCGATCAGGTAGACGGCCGGGTAGGCGGTGTTCCAGCTGCCCGCGCTGGTGCCGGTCTTCCCGGAGGCGGCGGTCGCGCCGTCGCTGTCGAGCAGCTTCCAGGTCGCGCCCGAGACGGCACCCTTCGCCAGCAGAAACGCCTCCTTGGCGCTGCTGCCCTCGTAGCCGACCTGGTTGACCCTGACCTGCCCGGTGGTGGCGGCGTCCGCGGTACCCGCGCCGCCACTGAGCAGGGCCGCGACGACGGCGGCGGTGGCCGTGGTCGCACCTGCCGCCAGGCCGAGTCCGCGTCGTCGACTGTGCTTGTGGGGCATGCGCCCACCTCTCCGTCGGTGCCGAACCGCATTAGTAAAGATTCTTAACAATTGGGGAAGCTAGTGGGTGGTCGCGGCGGAGGTCAAGGGTCTGTCGCACCTGGGCCTTAGACTTCACGGGTGGCAGGCAGGATCAAGGATGAGGACGTCAAGGCGGTCCGGGACGCGGTCCCGATCGACGCCGTCATCTCGGAGTACCTGCAGCTCAAGAGCGCGGGCGGGGGAAACCTCAAGGGGCTCTGCCCCTTTCATGACGAAAAGTCCCCGTCGTTCCAGGTGAGCCCTTCGAAGGGGCTCTTCTACTGCTTCGGCTGCCAAGAGGGCGGCGACACGCTCGACTTCGTCATGAAGCTCGACCACCTCTCCTTCTCCGAGGCCGTCGAGCGGCTGGCCGCCAAGACCGGCATCGTGCTGCGGTACGACGAGGGCGGGTACAACCCGGGCCGCCAGCAGGGCGAGAAGATCCGCCTCATCGAGGCGCACAAGATCGCCGCGCAGTTCTTCGTCGAGCAGCTCGGCAGCCCCGAGGCCGAGATCGGCCGTACGTTCCTCCGCGAGCGCGGCTTCGACCAGGCCGCCGCCGAGCACTTCGGCGTCGGCTACGCGCCCGCCGGCTGGGACCATCTGATCCGCTTCCTGCGCGGCAAGGGCTTCACGGACAAGGAGCTCCTCACGTCCGGGCTCGCCAGCGAGGGCCGCCGAGGGGCGATCGACCGCTTCCGCGGCCGGCTGATCTGGCCGATCCGCGACATCACCGGAGACGTGATCGGCTTCGGCGCCCGCAAGCTCCGCGAGGACGACAACGGGCCCAAGTACCTGAACACCCCCGAGACGCCGCTCTATAAGAAGTCCCATGTCCTGTACGGCATCGACCTCGCCAAGAAGGAGATCGCCAAGACCGGCAAGGCCGTCGTCGTCGAGGGGTACACCGACGTCATGGCCTGCCATCTCGCGGGCGTCACGACCGCCATCGCCACCTGCGGCACCGCCTTCGCCGAGGACCACATCAAGATCCTCCGCCGGCTGCTGATGGACAACTCCAGCTCGCACGTCGTCTTCACCTTCGACGGCGACGCGGCCGGCCAGCGGGCCGCGCTGCGCGCCTTCGAGGACGACCAGAAGTTCGCCGCCCGCACCTCCATCGCGATCAGCCCCGGCGGTATGGACCCCTGCGAGCTGCGGCTCGCCGACGGTGACGCGGCCGTGCGCAACCTCGTCGAGAACTCCTCGCCGCTCTTCGAGTTCGCCATCCACAGCGCCGTCGCCCGGCACAACACCGACACCGCCGAGGGCCGCGCCGCCGCGCTGGAGGAAGCCGCACCGATCGTCGCCGGGATCAAGGACGGTTCCATCCAGCACGAGTACGCGGTGTCGCTCGCCTCCAAGCTCGGCATCCTGGACGAGCAGTTCGTCGTCCGCCGGGTCTCCCAGCTCGCCCGCTGGGCCCGCGACCGCGGCCAGCGCGGCGGCCAGGACCCGCGCCGCGACCGCCAGCAGGGGCAAGGGCAGGGGCAGGGCCCAGGTCGCGGTCAGGGTTCCGGCCCTTCCGGTGCGTCCGGTCAGGGCGCGGGCCGCCCGCAGCCGCCGCGCGGGCCGCGGCTGGACCTGCGCAGCCCCGCCCACCGGGTGGAGCGCGAACTGCTCAAGCTCGCCCTCCAGCACCCGCACCTGGTCTCCCCGGCCTTCGACGCCTACGGCGAGGACGAGTTCACCGCCCCGCCCTACGCCACCGTCCGGCGCGCCATCGCCGAAGCCGGCGGCACCGAGAAGGCGGACGACGGATACCTCGCCCGCGTCCGCGAGGTCGCCCCGGACGACACCGTCCGGGGCCTCGTCACCGAGCTGGCCGTCGAGGCCACCCACACCCGGCGGGCCCCCGACGAGGTCTACGCGGGCATGCAGCTCGTCGCCGTCCGGCTGCAGGCCGTCGAGCGGCGTATCGGCGAAGTCCGCGCCAATCTCACCCGGCTCGGCCCGCGAGCGGGCGCGGAGGAGATCGGCGCCGTCCAGAGCGAGCTGTGGGCGCTGCAGCAGTACGGCCAGCGGCTGCGAGAACAGGGCACGGCGGCGCTGTAATTCCCCCAGCTAACGCTGGGAGGTGCCCCCAAGCTAACGCTGGGAGGTGCCGCCGAGCTGAGGCTGGGAGGTGCCGCCGAGCTGAGGCTGGGGGTGCCCCCGAGCTAGCGCTGGGAGGTGCCGCCGAGCTAACGCCGGGAGGTGCCCCCGAGCTAACGCTGGGAGGTGCCCCCGAGCCAAGGCTGGGAGTTCCCCCCAGCTAACGCTGGGAGGTGCCGCCGAGCCAAGGGCTGGGAGTTCCCCCCAGCTCACGCTGGAGGTGCTTCGGGGCGGCGGCCCGCGGGCCGGGTTCCGATCCGGTGACGGAACGAACGCCCTCCGTGACATTGGCCCGAAAAATCCACCGCACGCCCCTCGTAGCGGGGGTGTGTCGTGCGACACACTGAGGGCGGTGCCTGAGTCCTCGGAGCGCGGAATACCGGATTCTGCAAACAGAGATGCGACCGGTGATCCGCATACGGCGAACTCCCGGGCGGACAGCGGCCAGGCCGCGACCGTCCCGATGCCGCGTGTCTCCGAGCCCGTGACTGTGCTCACCATGGAGGTCGCGCCCGTGCAGACCCACACCCTGACGACCGTGGCCGAGGTGGTCCTGTCGGTTGCCGACGCCGAGCCGAGGGAACGGGAGAGGGTCCCGGAGCAGAACCACGCCGCCACCCACGCGGAAGCGGAGGACCTCCCGGAAGCGGAAGCCGAACCGGCGTTGTCGGAGCTCGTGGGGCCCCCGGACACCGCCGATCCCGACCTCGGCGGACCCCGTTCCCGCGAGCGCCGCGCGCCCTCCGCGGCCACCGCCCGCGAACCCCGCCCCGAGGACCCAGACGAGGAGGCCGACCAACGGGAGCGCCGGTCGCGCGAGGAGTCGGCCGGCCCGTCCGCGGACCTCTTCCGGCAGTACCTGCGCGAGATCGGCCGCATACCGCTGCTCACCGCCGTTGAGGAGGTCGAACTGGCCCGCCGGGTCGAAGCCGGCCTGTTCGCCGAGGAGAAACTGAACAACTTCCCGGACCTGGACTCCCAGCTCGCCGTCGACCTGGACCGGCTGGTGGTCAACGGCCGGATGGCCAAACGGCGGCTGATCGAGGCCAACCTGCGGCTCGTCGTCTCGGTCGCCAAGCGGTACGTCGGGCGCGGTCTGACCATGCTCGACCTCGTCCAGGAGGGCAACCTCGGCCTGATCCGCGCCGTCGAGAAGTTCGACTACGCCCGCGGCTACAAGTTCTCCACGTACGCGACCTGGTGGATCCGCCAGGCCATGAGCCGCGCCCTGGCCGACCAGGCCCCGCACCATCCGCGTCCCCGTGCACGTCGTCGAACTCATCAACCGCGTCGTCCGCGTCCAGCGCCGCCTGCTGCAGGAACACGGCTACGAGCCGAGCACCGAAGAGGTCGCCGCCCACCTCGAACTCACCGAGGAGCGCGTCACGGAAGTCCTCCGCCTCGCCCAGGAACCGGTCTCCCTGCACGCCCCGGTCGGCGAGGAGGACGACGTCGCCCTCGGCGACCTCATCGAGGACGGCGACGCCACATCCCCCGTCGAATCCGCCGCCTTCCTGCTGCTGCGCGAACACCTCGAGGCGGTGCTCTCCACCCTCGGCGAACGCGAACGCAAGGTCGTCCAACTCCGCTACGGCCTCGCCGACGGCCGCCCCCGCACGCTGGAGGAGATCGGCCGCATCTTCGGCGTGACCCGCGAACGCATCCGCCAGATCGAGTCCAAAACCCTCAACAAACTCCGCGACCACGCCTTCGCCGACCAACTCCGCGGCTACCTGGACTGATATCGGTGGGCCGTTTGGTCAACGGCCGTCCGGTCAGCGCACGATGGTCTGGATCTCCCGCACCTGGACGTTCTTCGCGTCTTGAGCGTGCCATCCGGCAGTTTTCCGCCGACCCCGTCGCTGCCCTTCCATTCGATGCGCCACGTGATGGACGCATTGATCGGAAGAGTGGCTCCCGGCTGGGTCATGCGCTGATACAGGACACCGCAGGACGGATTTCCAGGGGATCCCACGGTGTAGGCCGTACCGATATTTCCACTTGCGTCGATGGGGCAGTCGCCCGAAGCGGAAACTGCGCCGCATCCGGGGTTCCGGGATCCAGGTGGAGCGCCACGGGAGTAGCGGTCGTGGTCTCCGTAGACGGACTACGGAGCGGTCAGGGCGAGCGCCGTGGCCAGGTGAGGGCGGCGGCCGTGGAACGAGTGGCGCGGGTCACGAGGTAAATCCCCCGAGCGGTGCGCGGACAGAACACAAGGGTCCAACGCTACCCGTGCGCCCGGAGCACGGACAGACGGACCTCGCCCGTCTCGATCGGAGCACTCAACTCAGCCTGGTCCTCCCGTGATTCGCCGGCCGGATCGTTGTGGCCCTCAGCCCTCCGACTTGGACCAGTAGATGGAGAGGTCGATGAAGGTCGGCTTCTCATGGTCGAAGGAGTAGAGCAGCGAGGCGTCGAGGGCCGGTGCGCCCGGCGAGTGCTCGGCGGCGGACATTCCCGTGGTGGAGTTGATTTCCTCGTGGCCGGCGGCGCGGCCACCGGTGCGCTGCTGGTACCACCGTTCCAGATTGGTCGTGGGCATCTTCAGTTCCGCGGCCAGCGCCTTGGCCGCCCCGTACACGTCGTCCGTGCTCATATTCGGATAGATGATGTCGATGGAGTTGATGCGTCCGGTGTCCGAATCCGCGTCGAGGCGCAGCATGTGCTTCCCCGTCAGATGCACTCCGCCCTGCAGCGTGATGTCGTATTCGGTTTCCGGGATCTCCCATGTGCTCTTGCTCTTGCCCGACCAGTTCACATCCGACTTGGTGTGGCTCTTGCTCAGATCCCACTTCACGGAACTCATGGAACCGGACTCCTCCGAGGTATTGCAGGCGGATCCCAGCAAAAGGATGGAAAGGGCCGCCAGGACGGGCAGGTGACGGATGGGTCGCAACACGGTGGATCAGCCCTCGCTCTCAAGGGTGATGCGGCGGAACTCCTTGGCACGCTGGGCCAGCGGCAGGGCGATGAGGCGTTTGGCCTCGCCGGGGTCGTCGCGGAGCAGACGCTGGTAGGCGGGCAGCATGTCGCCGCTGATCCAATCCCAGCGGTCGTCCGTGTTGGTGACCTGGTTGAACGGGTAGCCGACGAATCCGTGCGAGTACGACTTGAAGCTCTTGCTTCCCGGAATGGGGGACGACGTCATGTTGTCCAACTCCGATGCGAAGAGGTAGCCGACCGGGCCATCGTGGTGGTAGACCTCCGAATAGTACGGTGGCAGGATCTTCTTCTGTTCGCGCATGAGCAGAGACTTGTTTCCGTCGGCTATCCGCTGCGGGTCTCCCGAGTCGATGCCCTGCCAAGCGTCGACGGACCGTGCGTCGATCTGGCCCGCCTGCTTCAGGGCGTTGATGGCGTCCATTCCGCCGTCGAGGTACGCGGCGTGCTGGGCTCCCATGTCCAGGAAGATCTGCTTCTGCATCTCGAGGAACTTGTTGTTGAACCACTTCGCTTCGTCGACGCCCAGGCCCATGAAGGGGGACAGGAGTCCGGCCTCGTCGTGGTGGTTGATCACCACATCGAGGTCCTGCATGCCCGCGTAGACCGTTCCGCCGGCGAGCTTGGCCATCCCGGCCCACTGCAGATTCGGATTCTGCTGCCACATGCGTGCGTACCAGGCGTAGACCTTCTGGACGTTCTCGTCGTTCGGTCCCAGGCCCTTCGACGGATCCCACGTCGTGGGGTCGACGCCCGCGGCGATCATCGCCTTCGCCGTGTAGAAGTCCGTGACCGTCGGGACGCCGGGCTGCCCCTGCAACTCCCAGATGGGATGTTCCGGGTGGCCGCCCGTCTCGTCGAGCAGGGCAAGCACCGCGTCGGATATCTGGACCAGGCCGGTCTTGTCGTGCTCCATGATCTTGGCGAGGTCGCGTCGGCGCCGGAGGCCGGAGAGCTGGTCCTGTGCCCAGTTGCCCAGCAGGATCAGCTCGTTCAGGGCCGTCTGCTCGATCCCGTACCGGGCGAACCTCCCCTTGATGGACGCGGCCATCGTCACCAGCGTGTTCGAGTCCTTCTCCAGAGAACTGATCATCCCGTTGAGTGTGTCCGGATCTATGCCCGAGAACTCGCCCATACTTTCCCCCGTTTGTGACCGTAACCAGGCGTACCAGTCGCCCCGTTGACCGTAGTGCGCCTCAGCTGATCTTGCAGCAAATTCGGCCGCGCCCGGGCCGCAGGGTCACCGCGGCAGGGCGCCGGATGCGGGCGTAGCGGGGCGGGGTGGGGCGTAGCGGGGCGGGGCTTCGCACGGGGCCGCTTCCGTACCTGCTCCGCCGCGGCGAGCATTCCGGCCGCCGGACGGGCGGTGAGGCGGTAGCAGGCCAAACAGCCGGACGTTCGGGCGGCCAGGCGGTCAGAACGTTTCTGCTCCAACAGGCCAGGGTGGGGCGGGTGGGACTCGAACCCACGACCGACGGATTATGAGTCCTTTGGGGATCTTGGCGGCCCTTGCATTACGCTAAGTTTGGATGTTTTCCCAGCTCAGAGTGCATGTCGCGTGCTGATGCTCTGTCGCCTTTGTCAGTCTGTTCCTATCCTTGCGTCCCCAATGAGTCCCCTCGGGGACGGGCGGAGTGGTCCGGGGACGATCGCGACAGCTCGGAGCGGGTAGTCGAACTTCCCCGCAGCGGATTTCCCTTCCAACGCGCAGAGGCTCCGCCCCTGAACCGGAGCGGAGCCTCTGTGGCCATTCATGCAGGCCAGACGTCGTGTCGCGAGCCTACCCGGCTGGCCTGCCTATTCCAGGGTGAGCGGCGTGGCACTGCGAGGCTGCCTGCTCCGTCGACGTGCCGTGCACAGGATGAACCCACCGTCGGAGCCCCGCCTCGTGCCGGTCGAAGGGAAGCTTCACAGGCGCGGTATTAGAGCACCGCGACCAGAACTGCGGCCAGCCCGAAGACACTGGCCAGCCCGAAGCATGCGATCGCGGCGAAACGATGAACGCGGGTGTAGTTCTTCTCGTCCTCCACCACCACGGCGCTGCGCGGACTGCCCTTCCAGTAGGCGACCTCTACTCCGTCGCCGGCCTCGAACCTTGGTGCACCGTACCCCGTGACCTCAAACCGTCGTCTCCTGCCGTCCGGAGTGGAGAACGAACACCAGGCGGAGGCGTTACCTTCGTCCCAAGTGACGTAGTCGCACACGCCGGGCGCACGCTCGCCGTGAGTTATGAGGTCACGAACCCCCCTCGCCTTACTGGCCGGGCTCAAGCCCAGCAGACCAAAGAAGACGGCAAAAACTAACCAGATGCCCATCGGTCCCCCCGTGTCGGCTCCATTCTCCACGGGCGTAGCTCCCATGGAAGCAGAAGCTGATCTGGTCGTACGCAGAGAGTCCTCAAGCCCTGACGGCAAACTTCGGGGCTTCCCTGTCGGCCTTCCGGAGTTTGGTGTAGCGGCTCTGACGGGCTACGGCTCCGGTGTCCTTGCTCATGACACCCTGGTAGTGGCGCGGCGTCGCCGCGCCGGGTTGGTGTCAGGCGCGGATGTCGCGCTGTTGTAGGTCTTTGAGGATGCCGGCCACGGTGGCGAAGTCGTTGTCCACATGGAGCACGGTGTGGCCGTGGTGGACCGCGGTTGCGCAGACCAGTAGGTCGATCGGGCCGGCGGAGCGGTGCCGGCTGCGCTGGGTGAGTTTGTACTGGGCAGTGTCCACCCAGCGCCAACCGTTCTTCGGTACAGCCGAGAGTGGGCACAACGCGTCCAGTTCCTCGGCCAGTTCGTCCCGGTGGGACGGGCTCGTGGCCGAGTACAGGAACTCAGTCCGCGTGGGTTCACAGACGCGGAACACCCCGGCGGCAATGTGCCCCTCCCAGGGGCGCAGCGCCCCCGGGGTGCGGAACAGATGCCACAACGCAGAGGTGTCGAGGAGATAGGAGATCACTCGAAGGCCGCCCGCCGGGCCTGCTTGACGGCGTCCTGTGCGGCAGCAGCTTGCTCGAACTCACCACGCGCCCCCCGCGCGGCCAGCTTTTCGGCGGCCTCCAGTCGCTTGACCCGGTCCACGTAGTCGCGCAGTGCCGCGTTGACCGTCTCCTTCTTCGTCGTGACGCCCATCAACCGCATGGCCTCGGCCAGCGCCTCGTCGTCGAGATCAATCTGGGTGACCGACACAGCCCACCATCTCCCTGATGTTGATGTATGCACTTACGATACATCACCAACATTGGGGGCCTCGAAAAACGGGACGTCCCCCGTCGTCAATGGCGATGGGCCCAGTGATTCATGGCGCGACCATCGGACCGACGGGGCGTTCGACGCGGGTAAGCCAGGGGGAGTTTGGCCTTGATGAGTCAGTTGCAGTCTGCCTTGCCCGAACCGTATTTCAGGCCATTCGACTCATGTCCGACCAGGTCGGATATCGGCGTCCCCAATGTGTCCCCATGATCATGAAGCCATGATCCAAGAGGGCCGCCAGGATCCCCAAGCCAATCGCTCTGCCAGCAAAGTTACTGGTCAGAACGTTCTGCTCCAGCAGGCCAGGGTGGGGCGGGTGGGACTCGAACCCATGACCGACGGATTATGAGTCCTTTGGGGATCTTGGCGGCCCTTGATCATGCGTGCCGATTCTTGACGTTTCCGCAGGCCAGATGCAGTGGTCCATGTCGCCCCTATCCGGCCTTTGCCTGTCTCTTCCTGTCCTTGCGTCCCGCCCGCGTCCCGAATGCGTCCCGCTTTGTTGGGCACGGCCTACGCGGGGCCGATCGCGCAAGCTCGGGACGGGGTCTGGAGCCCGCCCGCAGCGGATTGTCCTTCCAATGCGCAGAGGCTCCGCCCCGGTTGCTGGGGGGAGCCTCGTGGCCAAGCGGTGGTCGAGATGGAAGGGAGGTCCTGGTGGGCCACCAGTGCTTTCCGGTTGCCCACCAGGACCTGTTGCTGCGGTTAGTGGCTAGCTGTGGGTGTTGAAGAAGTGGACGTCGTTGTTGGTCCAGGTGCCGGTGGGGGTGGAGGTCCAGGTGCTGGGGGTCATGGCGTTGAAGGTGCCGCTGTTGTCGCTTTTGGCGGTCCAGGTGAGCATGCGGGAGTAGCCGGTGCCGTAGGCGTACATCACGCCCAGGTCGTCGCGTCCGTCGCCGTTGTAGTCGCCGGCGACCATTTGGGGCATGGACGCGTAGTAGAAGTTGCCCGCTGCGCTGGACCAGGCGGAGTAGGGGGCCTGGAAGGTACCGGTGGTGGTGCCGAGGCTGACGAAGGTGTTGAGGCTGTCGTGGCCGTCGGAGTAGTCGTACCAGGCGGCGATGTCATCGGTGCCGTCCCCGTTGAAGTCACCGGCTTGGATGTGGGCCTGGTTCCACGATCCCCAGACGGTGCTGGTCCAGGAGGTGGCGGTGTAGTCGAAGCCGCCGGTGGGGTTGGCGAGGAAGGTGTGGAGTTTGACGGTGTTCATGTCGCCGTAGCCGTAGAAGACGGCGAGGTCGTCGCGTCCGTCGCCGTTGTAGTCGCCGATGGCGAACTTTGCTTGCTTGACTTCCCAGTTGCCGGCGGAGGTGGTCCAGGAGGGGAATGGTTCGTTGAAGCCGCCGGCGGGGGTGGCGGTGAAGGTGAACAGGGTGTCGTGGCCGTCGGTGTAGTCGTACCAGACGGCGAGGTCGTCGCGTCCGTCGCCGTTGAAGTCGCCGGATTGCAGATACATCTGGCTGAACCACCAGCTGCCGGCGGGTCGGGACCAGGAGGCGGCGGGGGTGGTGAAGGTGCCGTCGGCTCTGCCGGTGGCGGTGAACAGCCGCACGCTGCCGTTGCTGTAGCCGTAGAGGATGGCGACGTCGCTGATGCCGTCGCCGTTGTAGTCGCCGGTGGCGTACTTCATGTTGGCTGCCCAGGCGCTGCCGGCGGGTGCGGTGTAGCCCTTGAAGGGGGCGGCGAAGGTGCCGTCGGCGTTGGCGTTGAAGGAGTACAGCTCGTAGCTGCCGTCGGGGTGGCTGTACAGGGCGCCCATGTCGCTGCGGCCGTCACTGTTGTAGTCGTGGCGGACGTTGGTGCCGCTGGACCACAGGGACTGGCTTTTGGCGTTGTAGAGGGCCAGGGCGCCGCGGTTCTGCAGGAGGGCGTAGCCGTTGAGGGTGGGGGTGGGGGTGTTGGGGTTGGCGGTGGTGGGGCCTTGGACGTGGGTGGACCACAGGCGTTTGCCCGCGGCGCCGGTGGTGTCGTTCTGGCAGTCGTTGCGCTCCGCGATGGTTGCGGCGGGGGCGCAGATGGCGAGGTTGCCGTCGCTGTCGACCAGGGCCTTGGCGTCGGGGTGGCCGGGTTTGCCGGCCGACCAGATGGTCCTGGCCGGGTTGGTGCCGGTGCTGATGGTCAGGACGCCGTCGTTCAGGGCGAGCTTGGAGGAGTGGGCGCTGAGGGACTGGCCGTTGTTGAGGGTGGTGCCGGCGGGTAGGCGGACGCCGCCGGTGACGCCGTCGATGACGGTGACGGTGCCGAAGGAGTCCAGGATTTTTCCACCGGGGGCGCTGGGTGTGCCGGGCCAGGTGTCCAGGGACCCGCCGTCTTTGCCGGCCTTGCGTGCCCACAGGTCGGTGACGCCGTCGCCGTTGGTGTCGCCGGAGGAACTGATCAGCGGGTAGGCGTCCTTGGTGGCCAGAGCCTTGATGAGGAGTTTGGCCTTGCTGACACTCCAACTGGCGGTGTCCAGGTGCGGCGTGGCGTAGACCTGCCCGTCGTTGAGGGCGGTGCCGTAGATCGCCAGGATGTCGCCGTTGTCGTCCTTGCGCACCAACAGGTCGGGGAGGTTGTCGCCGTTGACGTCGCCAGGGGTGATGACGGTGTAACCGTTCCAGTCGGCGCTGCCGAGCGCGACCGGGGACTTCTTGAGGGATCCGGTGCTTCCGGTGTAGGCCCATAGGACACCGGATTCCTTGACCAGCAGGTCGGAACGGAGATCCGCCGTGATGTCGCCAGGGGTGGCGATCTGATCGGCCTTGGCCCAGTGGCTGTTGGCTTCGGATTTGGAGGAAAAGGTGAGTTGCTGGCGCCCGCCGTCGACCCCCTCTTCGGTGGCCACGCCCAGTCCGCTGTTGGGTGTCAGCCACAGGACCTTCGGCTTGGGTGACAAGGCGCTGTTCTGGTCGGGTTCGAGGCTGATGAGGTCGTTGTAGCCGTCTGTGCCCCAGTCACCGCGGGAGGCCACCTGGCTGTCGGCGGCGAAGGTGCGGCCGCTGGAGACGGTGTTGGAGAACTGGCCGTTGCCCTGGCCGAAGGAGGACAGCAGTGTGCCGTTGCCGTCGGCGCTCCAGATGTCGTTCTTGCCGTCGCCGTTGAGGTCGTTGGGGCTGTCCTTGCCGTCGGGACTGGCGTTGGCGTAGAAGAGGTAGGTGGCGGTGTCGGAGCGGTTGCCGGCTCCGTCGAGGCTGAACGCGTAGATGAGGTGGGGCCCGTAGTTGGGTGGTGTGAAGCTCAGATTTGTGGCGTCAGCGCCGGGGGCGACGTGTTCCTGGCGTACCTGCGGCTCCCAGTCGGTCCACCAGTTGTACTCCTTCACGTCCGTCACCCCGCTGGCGCCCAACGTCAGGGAACCGGGAGTTCGGGCCTGGTGGGTGGTGTTGTAGTCCCAGCCGGCGTCACCGTTGGGAAATTCGGTGGAGGACATGGTGGGAGGGCTCGCCGGACGCTCTCGTTTGACGGTGAACTTGCATTTGGCTGTCCAGGGTGAGGAGGCGCCTTGCTGGTCGGTGCTCTTCACCTGCCACTCGTAGGAGCCGCTGACCAAGGTGGTATCCGGGACGCTCCAGGTGACGGTGTTGTGCTTGAGGGCGGACTTGGTGTTCGTCGCCAGGGGGGTGCTGGCGCCGGCGGCGAAGAGCTGGAAGGTGGTGGTGAGGTTACCGGCGTCCTCGTCATCGACGTACGCGAGCAGGCTGATACGGGTATTACCGATGGGATCACCGCCCGTGCATGGGCGGTGCGGGTTGGTGTCGAGCTTGGTAGGCAACTTGGGCGGGTGGTTGTACTTCGTTTCCAAGGTCGCGGTCTTGGGGTCGAACTTCTTCCACTGGAAGGTGTCGGTCAGGCTCGGCGCGTACAGGCCCAAGGTGACGTCCTCCCCACGGCCGGAGGCGTCCAGCACCGCACGGGTGGCGTCAAACTCCAGGTTGTCCGCAGGGCACCCGGGGCCCCAGCCCTTGGCGGCGGTGACGGTGAACTGCGGGCTGCCACCCTTCTTGGTGGGCGGGTTCTCCCAGGTGGTGTTCTTGGAGATCCCGTCGACCTGCCACAGCTCCACCGGTGACTTCGTGCACGACCAGGACCACGTGTTCTTGATCCGGAACGTCGAGGCGATCACACCGGCACCCTTGAGGCCGGAGGTCTCCATGGCGAAGAACGACGCGGACGTGCCGTTGGTGTCGCTCTCGTGGCCGACACGGGCGACGTCGTTGGCGTTCCAGTAGGAGTTCTTCGGCCACCGGTTGTAGATCCGGGTCCAGTCGTTGAGTTTGCCCCATGCCCGGGTGAACTGCGGGTCGATGTAGACCGGGTACTGCGTGTCAGCGGCCTTGAGCAACGGCTGGTCGGGGGTGATGTTGAGAGTGCCACCGGCAACGGTGGTGGGCATCAGCGCATCCTTCGCGCCTGGTGCCGGCTCGAAGAGATCACCGGGAGCCGGCTCGGCTTGCGCGGCGGCCCGCAGGCCCTTGGCGGCGGGGGCCTGGCTGGTGACGGAGGTGGAGTCCCACATGGTGGCCGCGGGGCTGCTGAACAGGGTCTGCCCTGCGGAGTCGACAGCGGTCACGGTGCCGGTGGCGGCATCGGCCGCCACGCTCAGACCCGTGGTGTCGATCTTGTAGTTGAGGGTTGCCAGGGCCGGGTTCTTCGCGGCCTCGGGCGTCTTGACCACCAGGACCTGGGAGAAGCCTTCGACTTCGGCCTTGAGCCGAAGGTCGACGCCTGGTAGCACCTCGGGATAGGTCGCGATGTTGTCGAGCAGCGTCGGCTTGGGCAGCGCGGTCGGCCACGAGAGGCTCAGCGTGCGACCGTCCTTGACCGTCGACACCAGCGGCATCGTACCCCCGCCGGAGAAGATCGCCGCGACCGTCGACACCTTCGGCACCACCCGGCCATCGGCCGCGAACACCAACTTCGGATCCGTGTCCACCCACGCACCGTCCCGCCACAACCGCACCGGCGAACCATGGGTGATGGTCGAGAACGTGCCATCAGGATTCGCCCACTGATCGGACTCCTCACTGCGCGCGGAGACCACCTCAACCTGCTTACCCGTGGTCTGCGCCTGCTGCAGCGCCTGATCCTCTGCAGAGATTGCCCCAGCGGCCACCGGATCGACGACTCCGGCCGTCTGCGGCGCGGCAACTGCCGTGACCGGCACCAGGGCACCGGTCAGTCCGAAGCTGCCGGCCACCACGAGGGCAACCGCCCGCGAATGAGGCCAACGTCTCGACGGCCTGCCTTGGCTTGCTATCAACATTACACAGTCCCCTTGATGGCATGAATTGCTGCGGCGACTCTATAGCCGTCAGGCCAACGAGAAACATTTAGTCTGACCCCGTGGATGAACCTCGGTCGAAGGTAGATGTGCTGCGCATCCATGCCCATCCAGAACGACCAAATCGCACTAAATGGAAGGCTCGCGTCCGCCAAGTGGCCCTCTCGCATGGAAGGTTGCACTAGAAGAGGGTTGACATTCATGCCTCGAAGAAGATAAAGGAAGAGTAAAGCTCTTTTAAATCGGACACAATGGACACTTCCTTGCCCTTCCAGTCGATGTGAATGGGCATTCCTGTTCTCTGTTATTCTTCGCCGGTCATTCTTGAATTGTGCAAGGGGTGGGGCATGGGCAGGTTCGGCGTACGCGGACTGGCGGTATCACTGACCGTCGCCGCGTTGATGGCAGCACTACCTGCCGCCTCGATTGCGGCCCCGGAGGATGCCTCTGCGGGCGGCTTCCCGGATCCGAAGAAACCGGCGGCTGTCCCGGTCACGCCAGTTGCCATCGGCGGCAACAAGCCACGCAAGGATGCTGCGGCCGCCCGTGCGAACCAGGCCACAGCGAAGGTGGTGTGGCCTGCCGCCGGCAGCAGCGAGGTAGATCTGACGGCCATCCCCGCGCCGGCACGAACGAAGTCCGTTGCCCCGTCACTTGCCGCACGATCACCCCAAAGCGCCGGCACCCTCCCCGTCACGATCGCCCCCGCCGCAACCGGCACTCGCGCAGGTTCCGCGGAACCGACGAAGATCAAGGTCACCGTCGCCGACCGTGCGACGGCACGCACCGCCGGCGTCGACGGCATAATGCTGTCCGTCGCCCGCACTGACAACGCCACCACCCCGGGGCCGGTCCAGGTCCAGGTCGACTACACGGCCTTTCGTGGTGCGTACGGCGGCGACTGGGCCGCACGCCTGCACTTGGTGCAGATGCCAGCCTGCGCGCTCACCACGCCGGACAAACCCGCATGCCGCCTCACCCGCCCGGTGGACTCCCGCAACAACACCACGTCCGGCACACTGACCGCTCAGGTCGACGCCGCACCGCAGACGACCGCGGCCGCCGCGCGCTCGGCCGCGCCGACCGGTGCAACGGTACTGGGATTGACCGCTGATACCTCGGGTTCTACGGGTGACTACAAGGCCACCTCCCTGCAGTCGTCCGGGTCATGGAGCCAGGGTGGCTCCAGCGGAGCGTTCACCTGGTCCTACCCGATCGGCGTGCCCGCAGTGCCGGGCAGCTTGCAGCCTTCGGTGTCACTGGGTTACTCCTCGCAGGCGGTTGATGGCAAGACCGCTGCCTCCAACAGCCAGGCGGGCTGGCTGGGTGACGGCTGGGCTTACGAGCCGGGCTTCATCGAGCGCCGCTACAAGAGCTGCAACGACGACCAGGCCGGCGGCACCAACACCACCAAGGTCGGTGACCTGTGCTACGCCACCAGCAACGCCACGATGTCGCTGGGCGGTAAGAGCACCGAGTTGGTCTACCAGTCGGGTAAGGGTTGGCACGCGGCTGATGACTCCGGCGATAAGATCGAAAAGCTGACCAACGCCACCACCGTCACCGGCAACGGCGACAACGATGGCGAGCACTGGAAAGTCACCTCGACTGACGGCACCCAGTACTTCTTCGGCCTGAACCGGCTGCCAGGCTGGAAGGACCACACCACCCCGGAGACCAACTCGACGCTGACGGTCCCGGTCTTCGGCAACCAGCCGGGTGAACCGTGCTACAACGCCTCGTTCGCCGCCGCACACTGCGACCAGGCCTGGCGCTGGCAGCTGGACTACGTCGTGGACCCCCACAACAGCGCGATGGCGTACTACTGGAAGCAGGAGACCAACAACTACGGTCTCAACTTTTCGGAGACTACCGGCAAGGCAACGGCGACCGGTTATGACCGTGCCGGGTACCTGGATCACATCGACTACGGCCTGCGCAACGATGCCGTCTACTCCGGCAAGGCCATGGGAAAGGTCACCTTCGCCGTCGACGAACGCTGCGAATCCGGCTGCGACACATTCGACGAGACGAACGCCCACAACTGGAAAGACGTACCGTTCGACCAGTACTGCAAGGACGGCGCGGAGTGCAAGGACCAGTACTCCCCGACCTTCTGGTCCCGCAAGCGCCTGAAGACCATCACCACCCAGGTCCTGACCGGCGGCGCCTACAAGGACGTCGACTCCTGGGCGCTGGCACAAACCTTCCCGCCGGCAGGGGACGGCATCTCCACACCGCTGTGGCTCAGCTCCATCCGCCGCACCGGCCTGGCCGGCGGTAACCTGCCGCTCGATCCGGTGACCTTCAGCGGTGAGCAGCACGACAACCGGGTCGACAAACTCGGCGACGGCCTGGCCCCGTACGTCCGGCTGCGGATGTCACAGGTCACCACGGAGACCGGTGGCACCATTGGGGTGTACTACTCCGTCCCCGGCTGCACCGTTACCAGCCTGCCACCGACCGACGCCACCAACACCACACGCTGCTACCCGGTGAAATGGGCGCACGCGGGCGACACGGCCACGCAGGACTGGTTCAACTCCTACGTCGTCACCAAGGTCCTGGAAGGCGACAACCTCGCCACCACCCCGGACAAAGAGACAACCTACGCATACCCCGACGGCGCCGCCTGGGCGAAGTCCACAGACGAGTTCACCAAGGCCGAGGACCGCACCTACTCCATCGCCCGCGGATACGGGCGCGTCCAGACCCGCACCGGCACCGACCAGGACCCCAAAACCCTGAGCGAGGCCCGCTACTTCCGCGGCATCGACGGCGCGGCCGTCGCCGACTCCTCGGGTGCCACGGTCACCGACCGCGAGCAGTTCGCCGGCATGGTCCGTGAGACCGCCACCTACAACGGCGACGACACCACCAAACTCATCGCCGCCACCTCCAACACACCCTGGCGCTCGGCGGCCACCGCGACACGGATCCGCCCGGGCCTACCGGACCTCGTCGCCTACCGGACGGGTATCGCCGACGAGCAAACCCGCACCACCGTCGCCGCCGGCACTCGCGCCACCTCCTCGCACCGTGAGTTCGACGAGTACGGCATGGTCAGTACCCTGTCCACCACCGGCGACAGCGCCATTGCCGGTGACGAGTCATGCACCACCACCACATATGCCCGCAACACCAGTACCTGGCTGCTGAACAAGGTCTCCCGCACCCAGACGGTCGCCAAGACCTGCGGCACACCGGTGACACTGCCCCAAGACCTGCTCAGTGACGTCCGCACGTACTACGACCGCGCGGCTACATGGGGAGACGCACCGTCCAAGGGTGACGTGGCCAAATCCGAGCAGATCAACGGCAAGGGCGATGGCTACGACACCGCCACCACCGTGCCCAGCACCTGCGGTACGCCGGCGAATCAGCTCTGTTACGACGTCTACGGGCGCGTCTTGGCTGCCACCGACGCCTACGGCAAGACCATGACCACCAGCTACCTTCCCGCTACCGGTGAAGTCGCTACCCAGACCGTGATCACCAACGCGCTCGGCCACAAGACCGTTGCCACGCTCGACCCGCTGCGCGGTCAGCCCACCTCCATGACGGATGCCAACGCACGGGTCACGAGCAGCACTTTCGACCCGCTGGGCCGCACGACCCAGATCTGGGCCCCGGGCCGTTCCGCCGGTGACTACCCCACAGCGCCGAACTACAAATTCGACTACCTCGTCCGCAACACCGGGCCCGTCGTCGTCACCACCAGTGCCCTGACGCACAACGGTGACATCTATCAGACGTCCTACGCCATATCCGACGGCCTGATGCGTCCGGTCCAGACACAGGCGCCGGCTGCGGACGACTCCGGACGCACGGTGACCGAGACGTTCTACGACACCCGGGGCCTGGCCTGGCGCTCCTCCGGCACCTACTTCGCCACCGGGAGTCCCCAACCGGCCCTGGTCACCGGACAGGAACTGAAATACCCGTCCTCCGCCGACACCGTCTACGACGGCGCGGGACGCACCACAGCGGTGATCGCGCGGCGATTCGGCGTCGAAACCAAGCGCGCGACCACCAGCTACACCGGAGATACCACCACCGTGGTGCCGCCGACGGGCGGAACCTCCACTACGACGGTCGTCGATGCCCTGGGTCGAACCCGTGCCGTCAAGCAGTACACGGACGCCGCTCGCACCGTGGCGCAGACCACCGCCTACACCTACAACGACCACGGTCAACTCGCTCAGGTGAAGGACGCGTCGAACGCGACCTGGACCTACACCTACGACGTTCGCGGACGACAGACCCAAACCAGCGACCCGGACAAGGGCACCTCGCTCAGCACCTACGACCAGGGCGACCGGGTCACCGACGTCACCGATGCCCGGGGCATCACCTTGCACACCGACTACGACGCGCTCGGCCGCAGAATCACCCTCAAGCAGGGCACCACCGCCCTGTCGGCCTGGACCTACGACACCGCGACCGGAGGTATCGGCCAGCCCGCTACGTCCACCCGCTACGTCGGCTCCGCCGCCTACACCAGCGCCATCACCGCGTACAACGAGCTGTACAAGCCGACCGGGTCCACCGTCACCGTCCCGTCGGTGCCCGGGGCCGAGGGACTGGCCGACACCTATGCCTGGTCGGCCGAGTACTACCCCACCGGTCAGCTCAAGACGACCTCCCAGCCGCCTCTGGGCGGGCTGCCCGAGGAAGACGTCCTCACCGCCTACAGCTACCACGCGAGCCTGCCCGTCACCCTGCGCGCGGGAGACGGCGACGACTCACTGGTCTCCAACACGGTCTACGACGCCTACGGCCGCCCCTCCGTCAAGGACTTCGGCGGCTTCGGCAAGAAGATCCACACCACGAGCACCTACGACGATCACACCGGCGCCCTGACCGACCAGACCACCGATCGGGACCTGGCCCCGGCACGCATCGACGCCACCCATTACACCTACGACCCAGTCGGCAACATCACCTCCACTGGCACCACCAGTGGTCAGGGCGCCACCGCCAGCACCGACACCCAGTGCTTCGCCATGGATGCCCTGCGTCGTATCACGCAAGCCTGGACCGCCACCGACAAGTGCGCGGCCGCCCCCAATGGCACCTCCTCCGCCACCGTCGGCGGACCGGACACCTATTGGACGTCCTACGCCTACGACGCGCTCGGAAACCGCACCACCGAAACCCAGCACAAGACCCCTGCCGGTCCCGCCACCGACGCCACTCGCACGTACAAAACCCCGGCCGCCGGCAAGCACAACCTGCCCGGCGTCAGCATCGGCGGTACCGACGTCGAGACCTACACCTACGACCCCGCCGGTAACACCAAGACCCGCAAAACCGGCACCAGCGCCCAGCAAGACCTGACCTGGGACGCCGAGGACCACCTCGCGAAGGTCACCCAGGGCACCAGCAGCACCAGCTACACCTACGACACCATCGGCCAACGACTGCTCCGCAAGGACTCCACCGGCACCACCCTGTACCTGCCCGGTGGCAACGAACTCCTCCTCAAGCCCAACGGCACCAAAGTCGGCACCCGCTACTACGACTTCGCCGGCCAAACCGTCGCCATGCGCACCGGCGGAAAGATCACCTTCCTGCTCGCCGACTCGCACGGCACCGCCACCACCCAGATCGACGCCGCCACCCAGGCCGTCACCCGCCGCAAGAGCACCCCCTTCGGTGCGCCCCGCGGCACGGCACCGACTGGATGGACTGGTGACAAAAGCTTTGTCGGCGGCACCAAAGACGCCGATACCGGCCTCACGCACCTCGGCGCCCGCGAATACGATCCCACCCTCGGCCGATTCATCAGCGTCGACCCGGTCATGGACCTCGCCGACTCCCAACAGATGAACGGCTACACCTACGCCAACAACAACCCAGTCTCGGGCAGCGACCCAACGGGGCTGTACTGCGACAGCTGCAACAACGGAAACGGCTGGACCCGTCCCAATGGAGGAACCCAGGGAGACACCGGGGGCGGCATGTGCGGAGACGTGCCCTGCGGCAGCGACGGAACACCCCCGAAGAAAACCGTTCAGACGACCATAACCGACATCGGTCACGGCGAGGCGCCCCCGCTCCCCAAAAAACTGTTGACCGTATTTCAGTCAAAATACCCGTCTATCGGGCAGATGCAGAGAAATGGAACATATCAGCAGCAGTTGAGTTACGAACTCAATGTCGAGCTCTACTTCCGAACTCGCTGCGGATACGACATCACCCAGGATGGTTGCGTTGATATCCGGGACTTCTACCACTTTTGGGACGACGTTCAGGACCTTCCGGAAGATCCCTGCCTGACTACCCTCTGCGGAAATGTAGGACTACCTTTTGTTCTGGGGATGGTCAATGGTGGTAAGCCTGGCGCCGCCGGAGGCTGCAGCTTCTCCCCTGACACTCCGGTCCTCATGGATGGGGGAGAGACCAAGCCCATCGGTGACATCACCGTCGGTGACAAGGTTGAGGCAGCCGATCCGGACACCGGTAAACACGAAGGCCCGCACACCGTCACCGCCACGTTCATCAATCACGACGACGACCTGATCGACCTCACCATCAAGGGCGAAGGCGACGGCAAGCAGGCCACCCTTCACACCACATCCAAACACCCCTTCTGGGACGCCAGCACCCATACCTGGGTCCCAGCAGGGAAGCTCATACCGGGACACAGCCTCACCACTGACAAGTCCCATCTCGTAAACATCATCGCCCTCCGGCCGACTCCTGGCGCCGCCGACCGCTACAACCTGACGGTCGCCAAGCTCCACACGTACTATGTACTCGCGGGCGAGACTCCGGTATTGGTACACAATTGGTCTTGCGAGGTTCCGTTTGGGCCGAAGATGAATTATGAGGCCAACCCAAAACACGCCCGTGGCACGTTGGGTGGGAAAGTGGCTCCGGAGCCGTCGAACCCACAATCCATGCTGGACCGGTCGATGAATGTGAACGATGGGCATCGGATCGCCTATGACGCGGATGCCGGTGAGATTGTGGTGTTCCGCTCTCATGGCGGCGGCACGTATCATGGGTACGTGTCAACCTGGAAGGATCTGAGAGCCAACGAGCAGGGAGTGCTTATCAAGGCCAAAATCTTCAAGCCAAACGGCAAGCTTAGATGAGGGGTTGGCGCAAATGGAATTTCCGGTGATCAAGCCCGGAGACATCTATGAGGATTGCGCATTCCATCCGGTTCTCTGTCTAGAATCATACGAGGATACGGTGATCGGCATCTCCTTGATCGATGCATCCGCTCCTAGGAATTGCTCGCTCAGACACTGCGGAGTCGTGAAATTGACGCTTGCAGATGTGATTGAGATCCGTCGCGATTTCGCTGGCTATGTCGCGAGGCGGGAGTTGGAATTTAACTCCGAGTGATTGAGAGTTCGGCTTCGTATTTCCGTGAAAGTAGCAGGAGTCCCACCAGAGTTTGTTTGGGTGGGACTCCTGCAGTGCTTGACGGCAACGTCAAGAGACGAAGGTTGCTACGGGGGCTGCAGTTCGTCGGGCCCATCGCCGCCTTCGATAGCGTGCCCGAGCTTGTCGATGGCTTGCCGCTGGAGGCGGAGTCGCACGTGGGCGTAGGCGGAGGTGACGCCGATGTTTACGTGCCCGATGCTGCTGCCGGGGTGGCCGAGTGGTGTGTGGCCTGGGGTGTGAGGTCGACTACAAGGTCTGCTGACGGCCGACGTCGGCCATCCACCTACAGCGACAGATCACAGGAGGGCGACCTTCGACACTGGTGCGGAGTGGCCGTTGGATGGCAACGGCCACTCCCGTGGCGGGCGAATACTCGCGCTCTCGCGGTCCTGCGAACTCCCCTCGTCGGACCTCGAACCGGACCCTTGAGCGCCGCCAGCCCTAGGTGTATTGATCACGAGCGTTGTTGACAGTCGTGGGTCTTGAACATGGCGAAGACCTCCGGTGTGGTGGAGCTGTCTAGGAACGTCCGACGCACCGGAGCCCGCAGGACGGGCGGAGGAGCCGAACCGGCTCAACCTCATCCAGCTTCGCGCCGCGCTCACCCCGGCGGTGGGGCTCGTGGACCAGGACGCCCAGGCCGTGGGTGAGGAACCGAACCTGCGCGCCTACGCTCGAACGGTTCGAGACGCGCGGGTGCTGTACTTCTCCGACAGCTACAAGAGCGTCGCCGCCCAACTGCCCGGCCTGTTGCGGGACGCCGCGCGGGCCGTCGCCCACTACGACAGCGGCGAAGAGCACAGACAAGCCCTGCTCGCCCGCGCCGAGGCGTTGCGCCTGGCCGGCACGTACCTCACACAGGTGAGGCAGTACGACATCGCCTACGCGGCCCTTCGCGGCGCCATCACGGACGCCCGGGAGGGCGGGGACCTGCTCGCGGCTGGCTCCGGAGTCGGCTGCATGTGCTGGCTGCTGGTGCGGTAGGGCCGGCTGGAGGAGGCGGAACACATCGCCGCCCAGCGCAGGCCGAGGAGTTCGCCCTTGCGGAGCCCGGTGCGCAGGGCGAGTTCGAACAGCGCGCTCAGCCGGTGACCGTGGGTGGCAGCCAGGAACCCGCGCGCCTCATCGGCGGTGAGGGGTTCGAAGCGGCTGGGCCTCGGGGTTCCCATGCGGACGTTGCGGGCGACGTTGCGGGGGATCTCCTCCTCCCGGGCGGCGTGCTCCAAAGCGGACTTGAGCACGGAGTGCACGTAGGCCAGCGTCAGCAGGGACAGCCGCTTGGAGCAGCACGTTCCGATGGCGCAGCACTGCGGCTGGTCGCGGGCGGTGTAGAGGCCGCGTGCGCAGCACTGGCAGGTGGTGCGGAGTTGGTCGAGCCAGGTGCGGACGTCCTTGGTGGTGAGCTCGGCGAGCTTCTTCCGGCCGAGCCCATGAATGAGGTAGAGGCGGGTGCAGGCGGTGTAGCGGGTGTGGGTGTTCTCGCGGAGCTGGTGGACGGCGACGTTCTCCATCCAGTAGCCGTCGGATTTGTCTCCGGCGGGGTCTCTGCATGGTGCTGGGAGCGTCTGACGGCAGTAGCTGGCGGCAACGTCAGCGGACGGGTGCTGCACAAAGCGGTGATTCGTCGCCGTTGTCGCCGTACCCGGCGGGACTAATGGACTGCGGTATGCGCCCGCCGCACAGCCGACTCGCGGCCGGGCCCTGGCAGTCCGTGCTGACGCTCCTGCCCGGGCGGAGGCGGAGGTGCTGTCTTCACTCGGAGACGACATGATGCTGTGGTGTACGACTCGGTACCGGAAGTTCGTCAGGCTGCAACTGACGGATGTCGAGACGGGGACTCCTCGGTAGCCCGCGCGATGGCCTGGCGCTGGAGGCGGAGTCGGACGTGGGCGTAGACGCCGGCGGCGACGCCGATGTGGGCGTGGCCGAGGAGTTCCTTGATGACGACGAGTTCGACGCCCTGCTCCAGGAGAGGGCGTTGAAACGTCTCAAGTTCAGCGCCGCACTGCCAACCCGGCTCGCGGAGGCCACCCTTGCTGCACGGCTCGCGGATCTAAAGGGTGCGGCGGCTGCGCTCAGAGAACCGTCCAGGTTCATGGCTGCGGGACAGTGACTTCGATACTGCACCCAGTACGGCGGCAGGCGGGCCGCCATCAGGTCGGCGACGACGAACTCGGTCGGCGTTAGGTGCGGATGTCGCGCTGTTGTACGTCCTTGAGGATGCTGGCCACGGTGGCGAAGTCGTTGTCTACGTGGAGCACGGTGTGGCCGTGCTGGACCGCGGTTGCGCAGATCAGTAGGTCGATCGGGCCGGCGGAGCGGTGCTGGCTGCGCTGGGTGAGTTTGTATTGGGCGGTGTCGACCCAGCGCCACGCGCCCTTCGGTACCGCGGACAGCGGGCACAGCGCGTCTAGCTCCTCGGCCAGCTCGTCCCGGTGTGACGGGCTCGTGGCCGAGTACAGGAACTCGGTCCGCGTGGGTTCACAGACACGGAACACCCCGGCGGCGATGTGTCCCTCCCAGGGGCGTAGCGCCCCTGGCGTGCGGAACAGATGCCACAGCGCCGAGGTGTCGAGCAGATACGAGATCACTCGAAGGCCGCCCGCCGGGCCTGCTTAACAGCGTCATGGGCGGCGGCGGCCTGATCGAACTCACCCTGGGCCCCGCGGGCAACCAGCTTCTCAGCAGCCTCCAGCCGCTTGACCCGGTCCACGTAGTCGCGTAGGGCCGCGTTGACCGTCTCCTTCTTCGTCGTGAGGCCCATCAACCGCATGGCCTCTGCCAGCGCCTCGTCGTCGAGATCAATTTGGGTGACTGACACAACCGACCATCCCCCTGATGCTGATGTATGTATCTACGATACATCACCAACATTGGCGACCCAGGAAACGGCAAGCTGCGCGTCGTCGACGGTCCGAGGGCCCGGTGCCTCATGGGCGCGACCATCGGCGCCAGGAAGTTCGACGGCAGGGTCAGCCTGGGCGTGTGTGGCCCTGTTGGGCGACTCCAGCCAGTCCGCGGGAGTCGCGAAGCTCGGGGAGGGGGGACCGTTTCCTCTTGGGGCCGTTTCATCTCTTCCATCGACCGAAGACTACGAAGAAGGCCCAATGGCACGGCATCGTTCTGGGGCGCCAACAGTGCGCCGCCGAGCGGAAGCAGTCCGAAATCGCGGAGCGGCACGAGGTCCGGCGGCCGATGTCCTCGAACTGCAGTTCCCGATGCCCGCGTCCTGCCAGTGTCCCGAATTTAGGTTCCCGGGCGCCTGTCAGTCCCTCGCGGCGACTCGCCTCGGCAATGGTTCGCAGCATCTGGGCAGGTCAGGCGGGTGCCAGTCGCTTCGGCCGCTCTGCAGCCGAACTCCCGAGCAGCGGATTTGTTCCGTTGAACCGGAGTTGACGCTCCAACACCTCACAAGGAACGTTTCCGCAGGTCAGAGCATGTCTGTTGTGGGGCGGGTGGGACTCGAACCCACGACCGACGGATTATGAGTCCTTTGGGGATCTTGGCGGCCCTTGATCATGTGTGCTCATTCAGTACGTTTTTGCTGGTCAGATGGGGTAAGTAATATCGACCCCTGTTGCTCTTTGTCGGTCTGTTCCTATCCTTGTGTCCCGACTGTGTCCCGAACGCGTCCCCGGTGGACGAGGACCCCACGCTCCCCGGGGGTCGCGCCAGCTCGGGGTAGGCGCTCGAACCCACGACCGACGGATTTCCCTTCCAGCGCGTAGAAGCTCAGACCCGTCGCCTGGCGAGTGCGTCAGCTACTCCCCGCCGCACCGCCATGGCCGCCTGGCCGCCGCGTCGGTACAGGTATCGGCGTCGGTGGTGGCCCCGTTGGGGTGAGGGCAGCATCCGCGAGATCGATGTCGCCGCCGATGATGATTTTGCCAAACAGCCATACCAGTCGCGTGGCTCGCGCCACCCCCAGGGCTATAGCCACCGAGGCCAGCCAGTGCGCCCCGCCCGGGTCCTGCTGTTTCGTGTCGAGGATGATGGCCAGCAAGCACAACCCTGAGACCACCAGTGTTGCGCTGAGGATGCTCATCCAGTTTCGCCGGAATTGCGGCCCCTGTACGGGATGCGTGCGCAACGTGCGCATGCGCTCTCCGGTGGATGCGGCGTACAGGGTGACAGCCGCGGTGATGAAGCTGCCGACAACTGCGGCGACGGTCGCGGTTGCCGTATAAACGGCGATGCGCTGGTCCTTATCGGGCCAGGCCAGGACATCCCCGCCCCCTGTGATCCACACAGCCGCCAGTTGCCCCCCGGTGACCGTCAGCGCGAGGATCCAGTCGACAGCGGGTCGGCCCACCCATCGTCGCCACAACCAGTCCAGCATGTCGCCCCCCAGTCCTGAGCTGCTGTTCAGGGTAGCGGCCGGTACTGACAGGCTTCCTGAAGCGCACTTTCATGTGTACGGGCCGCGCGGAAGATCGCGTCGACGGCGTATCGAAGGTCCACCGAACGACCGTCGGTGAAGGCGACCGGCACTTCGCACTGCGCTGTGATGCGGTGGGCCAGGAAGTCGAGTGGCTCGTACTCAAGGGACTGTCGGTGCGGGTCGCGTATGGCTACCTGGCCGCTGACGGAGCGCACCACCCCCGACTCGTCCATCCATTCATCGAGGTCGGGGATGAACTGGAGCACGTCGCTGCGCAGTTGGGTGGCGGCCCGGTTCCTGCGGAGCTTGCTCAGCCGCCCGCCGCGCCTGGGAACCTTCAGGGAGAGGGTGATGGAGGTGTCGGGATGACGCTGCCCGAAACTTCGCAGCGAGTCTGCGAGGTCGCCTCGCGCCCCCAGGGCGCTGACGGTGTCTGCCGGGGCGCCTTCGAGCTGCACGGTGAACTCCGACACCGCCTCGATCCGGTTGAGTTTCTCACGGGATCGCGCATGAATGACGGGCTTGAGTACAACCTCGCCGCAGGGGAGGCCGATCCCGTTCAGCCACTTGGTGATGGCGCTGACGCGCGGTGCGGAGAAGCCTCCGTGTAGGGCGCCGATGATGTTGCCGTAGGGCAGGAAACAGAGCGTGGTCACGTGGACGACGTCTGTGCCGGCCGCAAGTTGTAGAGCTTCAATGGTGCCGTTGCTGTGGTCGAGCTGGTGTGGCACCTCGCCGGTGATCTTGGCGAGCTGCAGGTGATCAGTCGCGGTGGTCGTATCTACGATCCCGACCAGTTGGTCGTCCGCGCTACGCACGATGCGCTCGTGTGGTTCCGAGGCCGCGACGTGGTCGAGGAAGCGTCTCCAGGGCTGGGGTTCCATACGGGGCTGACCGCGGTGGGCTTCCACAATCTCGAAGAAGAAAACGGTTCGTTTGCGTACAGTCCCGGCCATATCCGTCTCCCCCGCCTGCGGCTCGCTGAGTACCCCATGATCGTAGAAGGGTCCTCTGCGGCGTATGGCATACCGGCCACAGAATGGCCAGATAGCGACGAGCTCTCTGGGGTCTGCCTGGCGGTAGTCCGAGTTTGCCTCGGTTCACTGCGATGTGGCCTCCCACCTGGCAGGATGTCCCATTCAGTAGTCTGACGATTTCAGAAAGCCGTGATTCGCCCCATACCATCTCCCTCGGCATCGATCATGCCGACGAGCAGGCGAGCCCGGCAGTGGAAAGGTGCGGTGAACGGCGGTGGCGGCAGCAGCCGGCCAGGCGACCCCCAGGCCCGGACCACCTCAGGTGAGACGCTGGTATCAGACGCGGCCGTCACCGTTCCCTTGGGAGCAGGCGGCTCTCGATCACGTCAAGCAGCGGATGCCGGTCACCGCCCCCCACTACGCGTGTGCGACCTTCTCCTTCACGGCGATGAGCGGCCGTATCAACGAGTGTGATCTTCTCATCGCAGTACCGCGCGGCCTGTACCTGGTCGAATTGAAGGGGCACCCCGGTCGGGTGGTCAATACCGGCGATACCTGGAGCTTTCACGCTCCTGATGGCCGGATCCGTACGATCCGCAATCCGCTGCACCTCACCGACCTGAAGTCCAAGGAGCTCAAGTCCCGCCTCCAGCAGGCCGCCGATGATCTTCACCTGCGGATTCCGCGCATCCCGCGCATCGACCCGGCGGTCTTCCTCTCCGATCCGCTGCTCCAGAGCGCGCTGGATACGGTGCAACGTACCCACGTGTACGGACGCGATGGTGCCGTAACGGGGCTGCCCGGCATCTGGGACGACTTCTTGAGTCTGCCGCCGGAACGTGAGAGCTCGCGTGTTACCGAGGACTTCACCCGGCACCTGCCCGAGCTGATGAAGAGGATCGGGGTGCGGGCCTCCACCGCCCACCTCGACTTCGGCGATGGCTGGAAACTTTCCTCCCGCCCCCTGGATGCGGGCCCCACCTGGGAGGATCGGCTCGCCGAGCGCAAGGAAATGATCCACGAGGAGGGCCGGGTCCGGGTCTATCTCGTCGAGCAGATGGCGAGCGAGGACAAGCGCCGCTCGGCTACTCGGGCGGCCGAGCGTGAGTATCAGGTGCTTCAGGGGATCGCCCACCGCGGTATCGCCCAGGCCGTCGCTATCCGCCAGCACCAGGGCGGGCCGGCAATCCTCTTCCGCCACCGTGAGAGCGATCTTCGCCTTGACAACTACCTGGCGGTGCATGGAGCGAAGCTGCCCGACGCGGTACGCCGTGACATGGTGCGCCAGCTCGCCGAGGCTGTTCGCTACGCCCACCGTCGCTCGCTCTACCACCGCGCCCTGGCCGCTCGCTCGGTATACGTCACTGCGCGCGATAACGGCAGCAATCCGGTCCTGCGGATCATCGACTGGCAGGCATCCGCTCGCGACTTCGACACCACCTCCCTGCGCTCGCTCGGCGAGGCATCCTTCACGGGGGAGCACATTGAGGATGCTGCCCAGTGCTATCTCGCGCCGGAGACAGACGCTGACTTCCCCGACCCTGTGGACCTCGACGTCTTCGGCCTGGGTGCGGTCGCTCACCACATCCTGACCGGGATGCCGCCCGCCGAAACCCGTACTGCGCTCAAGGAGCGGCTGCACGCAGACGGCGGACTGCACATGTACGCAGTCAGTGACGCGGTCGACTCCGGCCTCGACGAGCTGGTGTACGCCGCTACCCGATCCTCGGTCGACGAGCGCCTCGACTCCGCAGACGCATTCCTCACCTGGCTTGACCAAACCGAACAGGCCAGTGCCGCCGAGGCCGCCGCGGTGGAGGCCGATCCTCTGGATGCCACTCCTGGCCAGGCCGTCGACGGCGACTGGACCGTGGAACGAGTCCTCGGCTCAGGCGCCACCGCACGTGCCCTGTATGTGACCCGCGTCAGCGAGGACGAGCGCGGCCGGCTGGTAGCGGAGGAACGGGTCCTCAAGGTAGCTCTGGACGCTGAGAAGAACGAGCGCCTGGCCTCCGAGGCCGCAGCTCTACAGCAGGTCAGCAGTGGCCGGATCGTCAAACTCTACGAGGGCCCGCGCACCCTCGCCGGCAGGACTGTGCTCGCCCTTGAATACGCGGGACCTGAGACCCTCGCCCAGCGGCTGCGCAGCCATGGGCCATTGGGATACGAAGAGTTGGCCTCCTGCGGCGAGGACCTCTTCACGGCGCTGGACGATCTTGCAGCCAGGGGTATGCGACACCGCGATCTCAAGCCCGATAACCTCGGGATCAAGGTCCGGGAGGACGGAGAACAGCAATTGATGCTGTTCGACTTCTCCCTGGCAGCAGCCTCCGATCGGGACATCAAAGCGGGCACCCGCGGCTACCTGGACCCATTCTTGGGTGATGCACGGCGGCCCGTGTATGACGACTACGCGGAGCGGTATGCGGCTGCGGTCGTCCTGTACGAGATGGCCGCCGCTGAGCGCCCCGCGTGGGGAACCGGCCAGGAGGACCCTAACGTCGGGATCGAGGACGAGCTCCCGTTCATCGCTTCCGATGCCTTCGTAGCCGTATTGAAGCCGGGACTTGAGGCATTTTTCGAGCGAGCCCTGCACCGGGACGTCAACCGCCGCTTCGAGACTTTGCGGCAAATGCGGGATGCTTGGCGGGCGATCTTCGCCGAAGCCGACCGTATTCAGCCGCCGCCGACCACGGACAACGTTTCGCTCCTTGGGGTTGGCGAGTTCCCCGAGGGGCTGTCTGAGGACGCCGTCCGGGATCTGTGCGCGGACAGAGCGAAGTGCACCACGACTCTCAGGGACGCCGGCTTGACCGCGCGGGCAGCGGCGGTGGCCGAGGAACTGGGGGCCGTGACGGTTGGCGAGTTGCTCGATGTGCCTCTGCCCAGCTTCCGGAACAAACGTGGGATCGGCGCGGTCGTCAAGAAGGAGCTCAACCGGCGGCACCGACAGTGGACGGCGGCGCTGAGGCCGAGGAAGTCCAAGGTTGCGCAGGCTGCTGCGGCAGTGAAGCCGGTTGAACCGGCCGCTGGTGGCACTGTTGGCGCGGAGCACGAGTCCCGGCAGACCGTGGAGCGGCTCGCGGCACTCCTCAATCCGGTACCGGCGGGCCGCAAGGACAACAAACGGCCCCAGGTTGTCGCGGCCTGGCTCGGGCTCGACGGCGCGTCGGCGGTCGGCACTTGGCCAACCAGCCGGCAGGTGGCGGAAAGGGTCAAGGTCTCTGAGTACACAGTCTCGAAACATCTTGGCTCGGCTATCGGCGTCTGGGCCGAGACGGGCTGGATGGACACTGTCCGTGATGAGCTCGTCGAGGCAGTCGCTGGCGCCGGCCGTGCGATGACCGCGCGTGAATTGGCCCGGGTACTCGCTGCAGCTCATGGATCGGAGAGCGAGACTGACGAAGGCACACAGGCGGCCGCTTTCGCCGTCGTACGTGCTGCGGTCGCGGCCGAGGTGCTACTCACCGGCCGTGACGAAGAGCATGAGCCACGGCTCGCGCAGATGCGGCGCAGAGGACGGCTGATCGTAGCCCTAGCATCACTGGACGGCTCCGACGACCCCACGCCGGAGGAGCTCGCAGCGTACGCCGTAGCGTTGGGTGACGCGGCCGACAAGATCGCTGCCACCGAACCGCTGCCCGATCGCGTCGTGACTTTGCGTGATCTGAGGGCTGTGGCGACCCCCGAGGACATGAACCCGCTGCCGGACGCCCGGTTGGTCACGCTGGCGGCCGCGGCCTCGGCGGGCGCGGCCGCGTCGCCACGGCTTGAGCTGTACCCCAAGACGCTGGAGCTGTGGCGGGCCCTGCAGATCTCGCAGGCTGCCTCCGGCGTGCGCCGCGAAGTGGGAATCAGCCGGGACGGGCTGCTGGCGCGGCTGCGTTCCCGCTTTCCCGAGATGACGCTGGGCAAGCCCACGTATGTCGAGGTCGAGGACGCGCTGCAGAAAGCTGGCTTCGCGCTGACCTACGAGACGACGGAGCAGCGTTTCAAGCCGTTGGCGCCGGTCACCCCGATGGGCGGCGGCAGCAGTTGGCTGTACTCATCCTCCACAGGAACGGTGACGGCGGCCTCCCGCGCGCAGGCTGCGCGGGCGGGAGCCGGGCGCGATCCGGTGGCCCTGCTCACCGAGAAGCTCAACTCCGCTGTACGCGAAGGTGGTTTCCTCGCACTTAATGTGTCCGTTAGGCGATTGCGGGACGAGAGTGGATCGGTGATGGAGGCGGTCGCGCGTGCGTTCCCGGTGGTGCCGGTGAATCTCGGGCGGGTCTTCCTGGATGAGTTCCAGGCGCTGGCCGCCGAACACGGGACGGACTGGTCCAAGGTGCTGGGCGCGGACACCCGCTACACCAGGAGTGGTGCATTGCCGGGCGGGCTGCGGTCGTTTGTGGTCCGGGTGTGGCCCCGGGTGGCGGAACGTTTGGCGGAGGCTGCCGGGCGGGAGCCGGGGACGGTCTTGTTCGTCCACACGGCAGGGCTGCTCGCCCACTACTACGAAGCGGGCGGGCACGAACTGCTGGTGGGACTCCAGCGGGAGGCTCGCAAACCAGGTGGCCGGCCCCACGGGCTGTGGCTCCTCACTCCTTCCCACAATGCGCAGGGCACACCGGAACTGGACGGACGCACAGTGGAGGTGACCGGCGGCGACGCGGAACGCGTGGTGCTGACCGAGGGCTTCCTCAAGGACTTGGCCGCACATCGAGAGGGACTGGCACAGTGAGCGCGCGCGGTAGTGGTGGCGGCAGCAACAAGGACGGTCTGCTGAGGGACCTCCGCAAGCAGGTCTCGCTCCTGGAAGACGACCTGCGAGCGCGCAGCGACTCGGTGGAGGCGTACCGGGAGGAGCTGAGGGCGGAGTACGCCAAGGCATTCGATGCCGGGCGTACGGCAGCCACGTACGAGGCGTGGAGGGACGAGCGGGTTACGCAGGTCGCGGCGGCGTGGGTCCTGGGCTGCGTCTTCGTCCGCTTCTGCGAGGACAACGAGCTCGTCGCCAGGCCGTGGCTGGCGGGCGTCGGCGAACGTCTTAAGGACGCGGAGGACCACGACGCGGCGTTCTTCGCGGCCTACCCGGAGAAGAACGACCGCGACTGGATCATCGCCGCCTTCGACCATCTTGCCGGGACCAACCGAACGGTCGCTGGTCTGTTCGACCGTGCGCACAACCCCCTGTGGGAGATCGAGCCCTCGTACGAGGCGGCGACCGGGCTCCTGAAGTTCTGGAGGCGGGTGGGGGCTGACGGCGAGATCGTCCACGAGTTCGTGGACGAAGACCTGGACACCCGATTCCTCGGAGACCTGTACCAGGACCTGAGCGAGCACGCCCGGAAAACGTATGCGCTGCTCCAGACCCCGGTATTCGTCGAGGAGTTCATCCTCGACCTGACGCTGGAGCCGGCAGTGGCTGAGTTCGGCCTCGAGCCAATCGTCGAGGTCCGTGACGGCCACGGCATTGTACGCGAACTCCCTGCGGGTTTGAGGACGATCGACCCGGCGTGCGGGTCGGGTCACTTCCTGCTGGGGATGTTCGAGCGGCTGTTGGAGAAGTGGCGGAATACGGACAAGGCTGCGGACGACTGGACCCTGATTCGGCGGGCGTTGGCCTCGGTACATGGCTGCGATAAGAACCCGTTTGCAGTGGCTGTAGCACGATTCCGTTTGCTCGTTGCCGTCCTAAAGGCTGCGGAAAAGCGGCGGCTGGATGTGTTGGGGGAGTTCCCGATCAATATCGCAGTGGGGGACTCGCTGCTGCATGGGCGGGACGCGGGCGTCGTGGGCGATGACCTTTTCTCTAGTACGAAGCAGTTTCTGTATCGGACGGAAGACGTCGACAAGTACGTACAAGACTGTGACCTGCTAGGCAAGGGCTCGTACCATTTGGTGGTCGGCAACCCGCCCTACATTACGGTCAAGGACAAAAAAGAAAACCAGAATTACCGGGATGCATACGACACATGCGCGGGGACGTATGCGCTATCGGTGCCTTTCGCACAGCGCATTTTCGAGCTCGCGGTGCGCGCGAGCGGGTCGGAGCGCGCGGCGGGGTTCGCCGGGCAGATTACGGCGAACTCCTTCATGAAGCGAGAGTTCGGTAGGAAGCTGATCGACTGGTTCCACCAGAAAGTCGACCTCACACACGTCATCGACACCTCTGGGGCCTATATTCCGGGACACGGAACTCCGACAGTTATCTTGATTGGTCGGAACAGGCTAGCTTTTCAGGATGACCAAGTTAGAGCTGTCCTAGGGATTCGTGGGGAGCCTTCGCAGCCGAGAGAACCTTCAAGAGGCCTTGTATGGACGTCCATCACTAAGCGGATCAACCAGCCGGGTACGGAGGATGACTGGGTTACCGTCCTGGACACGCCACGCACAAGATGGGTCGATCCCCCTTGGTCTCTCTCTGGCGGCCAGGCCAGTGTAGTCCTGGCCAGGCTAACGCAAAAAACAATTAAGATGCTTGATTCAATTTCTCCACCCATCGGAAGAGGCATCCGCGCTGGCGCGGATGAAGCCTACATGCGGCCCCTTCGTTCGACGTTGCGAACAGTTGCTCCTCGTTCGGGAATCAAACCCCTTCTGTCGGGAGAGTCTAATCGGGACTGGTGCTCCTCGCCCGAACAGGGAATCTGGTTTCCTTATGTGCGAGAAGTTACTGATGGCGAAATTGCGATCGAGATGTGGCCTTGGCGAGCATTGCTAGCAGAACGGCGAACCTTCCAGGGGAATATGGAGGATGCGGGGCTTCGATGGTGGGAGTACATGCAGTACACGGCGTCCCCATATCAGACTCCATTGTCCATTACCTTCGCTTTCGTTGCCACGCATAATCACTTCATTCTTGATCGCGGTGGCAGTATCTTTAACCGCCATGCGCCTGTGATTAAGTTGAGGGAGGGATCGACCGAGGACGATCACTTGGCGCTGCTTGGGGTGCTCAACTCGTCGGTGGCGTGCTTCTGGCTCAAGCAGGTCTGCCACAACAAGGGCAACAGTGTGGATAGTCGAGGCGCACGGACTACCTCTGTCCCCTGGGAAGATTTCTACGAGTTCACCGGCACCAAGCTTCAGGAGTTCCCTCTTCCTGCCCGCCTCCCCCTCCCCCTCGGCTGTGCCCTCGACGCCCTAGCGCAGGAGCTAGCCACCCATGAGCCGTCCGTCGTTTGCACCGCCGACGAACCGCCCACCCGGGCTCGCCTCGACGCCGCCCACACCGCCTGGACCCGCACCCGGGACCGCATGATCGCGCTTCAGGAGGAGCTGGACTGGGAGGTCTACCACGCCTACGGGCTCCTCACTGACGCCGAGAGAACTCGCCTCACCGCTCCCTCTCCAAGCACACCCCCTCAGGTCAAACTCGGCGAGCGCGCATTCGAGATCGTGCTCGCGCGTAAGCAGGCAGCCGGTAAGGCGGAGACCGCTTGGTTTAACCGGCACGGGTCCACCCCCGTCACCGAGATCCCGGCCCATTGGCCGGACTCGTACCGGGACATCGTGCAGGCTCGTATTGACACCATCTCCGCACGCCGTGACCTCGCGCTCATCGAGCGCCCCGAGTGCAAGCGGCGTTGGGCAGCCGACCCCTGGGAGAAGCGCGAGAAGGTCGCACTCCGCACTTGGCTACTGGACCGCTGCGAGGACAAAGCCTTCTGGTACCACGTCCTCAACGACTTCGAGCAGCCCCGCACTCTCACCGTAGGCCAGCTCGCCGACGAGCTGGAGAAGCGGCCAGACGCGGAGGCGATCCTCAACGCCGCGCGCCTCTACGCGACTCACCTCGGTAAGCCGAACCTTTCTCTCGCCCTGGTCCTGGCAGACGTAGTCGACACCGAGCACGTCCCCTACCTCGCCGCCTATCGCTACAAGGACACTGGCTTGCGCAAGCGCGCACAGTGGGAGAGCGTCTGGGAGCAGCAGCGCGAGGAAGACCGTACGGGGGAGCGCCTGGACATTGCCGTGCCTCCGAAGTACGCCTCTGCGGATTTCACCAAGCAGTCCTACTGGTCAAACCGCGGGAAGCTCGACGTGCCCAAGGAGCGTTTCGTGTCCTACCCGGACGCGAATCCCGACTCCGACCCGACGCTCCTCCTCGGCTGGGCCGGCTGGGACCAGCGTGACCAGGCGACTGCCCTGCTGAACCTCGTGAGCGAGCGCCGCAAACAGCAGGACTGGCCGACCGAGCGGCTCGTGCCGCTGCTCGCCGGGATCGCGGAGCTCATGCCGTGGCTGCGTCAGTGGTTCGGGGATATCGACGAGGAATGGGGCGAGGAGTCTGCCGCCGAGGAGTTCCAGAGCTTCCTGGACGGGGAATTGGCGAACGCACAGCTCACCCCGGCTGCCCTCACTGACTGGCGTCCGGTGAAGAAGACCCGGGGGCGTAAGGGGGCAGGCACGGCCGTGCAGACGCAGTCAACGCTCGCGATGGAGACGGTGGAAGACGATGAGTAACGGCAACGGCGAGCTCTACCTCCGGGATGTACTGGACCTTTCCAAGGACGTTCTGGCTGGTTCGTTCAAGATCGAACTGTCTGGTGGCTTCGACGAGACTGCCGAGCGGGGTCCGCGAGTACGTGGTCACTCCTCAGCTCGAGCAGGCACTCCGTCGGGCACTGAAGATCGTTGAGGTGTCGGTGCAGGCGGGGTCGTCCAACGCGGCCTATCTGCACGGTTCCTTCGGTTCCGGCAAGAGCCACTTCATGACCGTGCTGCACGCGATCCTCTCCAACGACCCGGCTGCCCGAGCCAAGCCTGCGCTCCAGCCGGTCATCGCGGATCACGACTCCTGGCTGCGGAACCGCAAATTCCTGATGGTCCCCTTCCACCTGGTCGGTGCGACCGACCTCGACTCGGCGATCCTCGGTGGGTACGTCCGCACAGTGCAGCAGTTGCATCCGGATGCGCCTGTACCTCCGGTCTACCGGGCAGACGCGATGTTCGACGATGCCCGCCGCCAGCGGGCGTTCTTCGCCGACGATGCGCAGTTCGTTCGCTGGCTCGGCGACCCTGCGCTGCCGAAGGACGAACAGGCACCCGCCCGGCAAACTGCTGCGGCGGAGGACGAGGGTGACCTGGAGGACCTCGACGTCAAGGAGGCTCCGAAGGTCTGGACGCCGCCACTCCTCGACCAAGCTCTGGCCGCATCGCCCGAACCGAAGGTCCGCGAGTGGCTGGCTTCCGCGCTGCTGTCCGGGCCGTACTCCTCGTACTCCCGCGGGGCACTTGGCATGAAGGACGCCTACCTCCCGCTGGAGAACGGCCTGGACATCGTCAGCCGGCACGCCAGATCGCTGGGCTACGACGGACTGATCCTCTTCCTCGACGAGCTGATCCTCTGGCTCCAGGCGCATCTGCGTGAGCGGACCTTCGTCAACGACGAGGTCAACAAGCTGGTCAAGCTGATCGAATCGGGTACGGGTGGCCGCGCGCTGCCTGTCGTCTCCTTCATCTCCCGCCAACGCGATCTGTCCGAGCTGATCGGCTCGGACGCGGTTGGCGCCGAGGCCAAGAATCTCGAACAGCAGGTCAAGTATCTGGCGGGACGTATCGACCCGATCAGCCTGGAGGACCGTAACCTTCCGGAGATCATCAAGGAGCGTGTCCTCAAGCCTAAGGACGATGCGGCGAAGGCCGCCCTGGAAGCGGCCTTCGCCCGGATCGAGACCTCGAACCAGTCGGTACGCGACGTATTGCTCGACGCCAACGGCGTCACGCACGCAGACTGGGCGGACTTCAAGGCGCTCTATCCGGTCTCGCCCGTCCTGCTCAACGTGCTGGTAGCTCTCTCCGGCGCGCTCCAGCGCGAGCGCACCGGACTCAAGCTGCTCCAGCAGATGCTCTACAAGCGGCGCGAAGACATGAAGGTGGGTGAGCTGATCCCGCTCGGCGACCTGTGGGACGTCTTGGCCGATGGGATGGGCGAGGCCTTCACCGACCGGTTGCGCAGCGAGGCGGAGGCCGCGACTCGCTTCCACGGGAAGGTGAAGGACCACCTCCTGGAGAAGTATGGGTCTGCCGGCGATGCCAAGTACAAGGCTGACGAACGCTTCATCAAGACGATGCTGCTCGCCTACCTCGCACCCGAGGTACCGGCTCTCGCCCGGTTGACGGGGCCGCGGCTGAACGCGCTGAATCACGGTTCGATCCGCTCGCGCATCGGTCAGGAGGACCGGATCGTGGTCAGGCGAATGCAGGAGCTCCAGGCGCAGTTTCCCGGAGAACTGCGCAGCGACGGCCACGACCTGGACCCGGTGTTCACGCTGCATTTGTCCGATTTGGATGTCGAACCGATCCTGGACAGCGTCGGCGAGAAGGACACCCAAGGGGCACGCAAGCGGTGGGTACAGGAGTGGCTGTGGCGAGAGCTGAAGATCGTCGACAACGGTACGCTCGTAGCGGACCGTGAGATCGTTTGGCACGGCACGCGTCGCATTGCGGAGTTCGTATTCGAGAACGTGGGCGATCCGCAGATTCTCCCCGACGCACAGTTCGAGCCGTCGACCCCGGACCGGATCCGCTGCGTTGTTGACTACCCCTTCGATGAGGAGGGCACGCCCAGCGCAGACGAGAACCGGGTCTACCGCCTGCAGCGCGAGAAGCCGGACGCGGCGACCCTCGTCTGGTTGCCGTCCTTCATCTCCGATCAGCGGGGTACCCAGCTCGGCCGCCTACTGAAGATCAACTACCTGTTGGATCGAGACCGTTTGAAGGACTTCGCCACCCATCTGGGTTCTGACGACCAGGTGCGGGTGCGGCATCAACTGGAGGCGCAGCGCGAGACGCTCGTCGCGCAGCTGGGGCAGGTCCTGCATCAGGCGTACGGAATCGCTAAGGCCAACGAGAGTGACCTGGGCGCCCAGGTTACCGAGGGCAAACACGTCCATGCGTTGTACGCGGGGCACTCCCCTCAGCTCCAGGGCGGTGGGTCCTTCGAGTACAACTTGCTGAAGCTCGCCGACGGGCTGCTGGACGCCATGTATCCCAAGCACCCGAACTTCGACCGTCAGGAGAGCCGTAAGCAGGTCACTCCCGCAAAGTTCAAGATGGTGTACGGGTGGATCGTCAAGGCGATGGACGACAGCTCGCGCAGGGTCGTCGTCGACAGCCGCGATCTGGGCGATGTGGCGCGGATCGTGCATCCACTGGAGTTGGGCGAGGTGCATGACGGGCCGCTCAACGTCTCCACGGACTGGCGCCGGCACATCGACCAGCAGGCGGGCAAGCACGGTGCAAAGGGCGACTTCGCAGTCGAAGACATCCGCGCTTGGATCGCCGAGCTGGGTTGGACAGGGCTCGACAAGTTGGTTTCCAACCTGGTGATCGCGACCTACGCCCTCCTCTCGGACCGCTCCTGGGTGTACAACGGCAGGCCTGACGCCTCGCCGTCCCTGGACCAGATCGGTGCCGGCTGGGCACTGCGAGCACAGGAGCGGCCGAGCGAGGAGGAGTACGCCAAGGCGCACGAGCGGGCTGCGGCGCTGTTCGGCACGACTGTGCCGACGGTGCTGTTCGCCCGTAACGTCAACGCGCTGGCAGCGGATGTCCGCAGCAAGGCTGAGGCGCGCGAAAGTGCTGTCACCGGGTTGCGACGTGCTCTGCTCCGCTACCGCTCAGCCCTCGGCGTCACCGGCGAGTCACCGACCGCACGCGAGCAGTCGGTGCGGGACGCGGCCGACCTCCTCGCTCGGATCAAGCAGACGCCAGAGGCGACACCCCTCACCCGCGACCTTGCTGCGGCGACCTACGCGAGCACGTACTTCGAACTGGGCAAGGTGATCTCCTCCGCTCAGGAGGTGTTGGACGCTCTTGAGGGGACCGACTGGGAACTGATTGACAGCGTACGAAAGTACACCGAGCGCGGGGACGGCCTCGCCGACCGGTCTGTGCGGCTTCTTTCGGAGATTGCAGACGCCGCTTCGAAGAATGAGTTCGATACCAGGCTGGCACCGGTGCTCAGTGGGGCACGCAGCCAAGCCGTGGCGCTGATCAATGAGGCGGCGCGGCTGAGTACCGTCGCGCCGGTCGCGCCCCCGCCCCCCGTTGAGCCCCCCGTGAAGGTCCCGGGTCCCGAGGATGACGGGCAGACCAACCAAGGTGAGCGACGGTCGCCCTCCTTGGACGACGCACCGACGATCAGTTCTCGTCGTTCCCGGCGGATCAAGGCCGCGGAGGGCGGGAGCGTGCTCGAGAACGCGCTCACCCGGGCTCTCGGCGCAGTGCAGGACGAGATCCGTGACTATGCGGCAGCTCACCCGAACGTCGAGATCGAGATCAACTGGCAGGTGTTGCCGACCGGACTGGGAGACAGTGCGAGCCTGCCGGTCGGCGATCTCTGATGGGAGCCCTCGTGCCTGAACTCAACCAGCGGGTCATCACCGGCCTACTGACCACTCGCTTGGCCCGTACCAGGGGCCGTCGACTACTCCTGGTGCATGGGAAATACGTAGCGGGTGGGCCTGAGGAGTTCACGGTTCCCACCGGTGATGGGGCGCGGCGCAAGGTCCGGATCACCCACGCCACGTCGGTACTCGGCCTCACGAACGCCTGGCAGGACCACCTGGCCCGCTGAGGCGGCAGACTTGCTCGTGGTCACCACGGATGTGCCGGGGGATCAGATCAGCCTCGACCTGCTGGGCGAGATGGTGCGCTCACAGATCATCGCCGTTGACGAGGTCGATATCGTCAAGCAGCTCTTTGGCGCCTCCGACCTCGATCCGCGGATGCGCCGTGACCCGTGGCAATGGCTGCCCGCTGCCCTGATCGCAGCCGAGCCTGATGCGGCGCAAGGGGGGTGGCCACAACGCGGGGCCGTGCTCACCCTGGACGCGGCGATGCGTGCCCTAGTCGGCGTGCGGCTCGGACTCGAGGGCGTCTACGAGGGCGGGGTGTCGGTGGACGTCGACGCACTGCTGGCCTGGTCCCGTACCCCGGGGGGCCCCGAGCGCCTTGCCGGGCTGTCTGAGGCCGAACGCCAGGGGATCACCGAATGGCTGGCACAGAGCGCGGGAGAGGCAGCCCCTGTGCTGCTGCGGCTTGCGCTCCAGGGGCGGGGTACTGAGGCCACCGCCCTGGGCGTGTTGGCCTCAGTCATGACCGATGACGCGGCGTCGCCGGATGCTGCTGTGGCACTGGGATCCGTGTTCGGGTCGGGATCCAGGCCCTCCGAATTGCGCGCCTACGCAAGAGCGGTGGAAGGCAGTCTGACCCGCTGGATCGGCGAGGCATCGGGGCGAGGACCACAGAGCGAGGAAGCCCGACAGCGGGTGGTCGATGTGCTCCACCAGGCTAACCAGCTGGCAGGCAATGCCCATCTCACCGCCGCATTGGAAGAGAACCCCTTTCTTCCTTCCGGATTCCAGGCGCGGTTGCATCGGCTAGCGAACGCCCTGCCCGAAGGGCCACAAGCGGCACAGGCAGCCTGGGAACACGTGGCAGAGCATCAACTTGCCGCTCTTCTCTACCCGAAGCGGGTCGAACTCGCGCGCATGGCGGTGCGGCTGAGCCGTTGGCTGGACGCCCCCGACCCAGTCGTGTCTTCGGTCGGGCAGGCCGTGCGCGCACATGTCGCCGATTGGGGGTGGGTGGACCGGGCGCTGGCCCAGCTGTGGGTGGGTGACGAGGAGGCTGAACCCGCCCTGGCTCAGGCTTACCGCACGGTGCACGACGCGGCGCGGCGGCGGCGTGCCCTGCTCGACGAGGCCTTTGCGGGCCGGCTGGAGCCGTGGGCTCAGCACGCCACAGCCGGACAGCCCGAGGAGACTCTGCCCATTGAGGACGTTCTACGGAAGGTTGCACTGAAGCTGGCCGAAAAGCGGCCGCCGCTGGTGCTTGTCCTGGATGGGATGAGCAGTGCGGTCGCGGCCCAGCTCGGCGAGGAGCTGACCGGGGCGGGGCGGTGGAGCGAACTGTCCGGCGACGGGCGGCGGGCCGCTGCCGTCGCGATGATCCCTTCGGTGACCGTGATCAGCCGGGCGACCTTGCTGTGCGGACGCCCGGTCTTGGGTGGACAGAGCGCGGAGAAGGAAGGGTTCGCCGCCTTCTGGAAGCAGCACCAGCACGAGGCCGTTCTCTTCCACAAGAGCGAGATCCCCGGACCGGCAGGGCAGCTGCTCGACCCGCGACTGGTCGCGGCGATCGCTTCGGACGCTGTGGTAGGCGTCGTGTTGAACACGATTGACGAGAGTCTCGATCACGGGCAGCAGAGTTCTCTCGCCGATTGGTCGGTGGTCCGGGTGAAGTACCTTGCCGAACTTCTTAACTCCGCTCGCGGGCAGGGGCGTCCCGTGGTGCTGGTGTCCGACCATGGGCATGTTCTTGACCGGACGGGGGCCGAGGTGGGACCGCTGCCTGCCGAAGGGGTGGAATCGGCTCGCTGGCGTACGGGGGCGTTGCCCGGCGAGGGAGAGGTCGCGCTGACTGGGCCACGGGTGCTGGAGAACGGTGGCCGGGTCATCGTGCCGTGGTCCGAGGTGATCCGCTACACGCCGCGCAAGGCCGGCTATCACGGTGGCGCGGCGCTCGCGGAAATGACGGTTCCGGTGGTGGTCCTGGCGCCTTCGGCCGCGCTGGCGCCGGATGGCTGGAGTGAGCTGCCGCGTGAGTCCGTGCAGCCTGCTTGGTGGGGTGCGGACGCAGCAGCGTCCGTACCTGCACGCCCACCAGTCAAGACAGTGAAGAAGACTGCGCAGGCCAAAGTGAAGCCACGGCCACAGGCGGGCGAGCTCTTCGCTGACGATGCGGTAGAGGTGCCGGTGACGCCCGCGCCGGCCGTGCTCACACTGGGCCAGCAGATCGTCGGCACCAAGATCTACGAGCATCAGGGCAAGTTCGTCCGCAAGGTGCCCGACCGCAAGGTGGTGGCCGCCGTCATCGACGCGCTTGACGCCTCAGGCGGCACACTCTCGCTCGCGGCAGTCGCCGCGGCAGCCGTCGCCTCGGGCGGTCGTACGAACACCCGCCCCGAGGGGTTCGTGACCGTGCTGACCCGGTTGCTGAACATCGAAGGATACGAGGTCATCAGCCTGATCGATTCCCGGGCCAGAGTCCGGCTCAACCGAGAGACGCTGCGTGAGCAGTTTGAGCTGCCCAAGGAGGGCGTGTGAGCACCGCACCGATCAGCGCGGCCCGCCGCCGAGAAGTCATCGACGCGCTGCGGCGCGGGACTGTGCCGCAGGCTGGGCTCGACCTGTTCGCGGTCGGACTGGACCGCTTCGCACCTGCACTGGACGAGCGAATCTCCACGATCGCATCGGGCGGCGCGTCCTTCCACGCAATCCGCGGCGAGTACGGATCCGGGAAGACGTTCTTCGCCCGCTGGCTTGCCGAACGGGCCAAGCGCGCCGGGCTCGCCACCGCCGAGATCCAAATCTCCGAGACGGAAACGCCGCTGCACAAACTGGAAACCGTCTACCGCCGACTCACCGAGCGGCTGACGACGGCGACCGAGCCGGCCAGCGCCCTGCGCTCGGTGGTTGATGGTTGGTTCTACACCCTTGCGGAGGAGGTGGATGAGGCGCATCCGGAACTGGCTGATGACGAAGAGGCTTTGGAGGCAGCGGTCGAGAACCTGATGGAGGAGCGACTGCGCGCGGTCGCCCAGACCACCCCAGCGTTCTCCGCGGCTCTGCGCGGCTACCGCAAGGCCACGCTCGCAGGGGACGCGGCGACCGCCGAGGCCGTGATTGCTTGGCTCGGTGGGCAGAAATCGGTGGCCGCCTCCGCACGGCGGACCGCAGGGGTGCGGGGAGATCTGGACCACTTTGCCGCGCTTGGCTTCCTGCAAGGGTTGCTCACCGTGCTGAAGGATTGCGGGCATCCCGGGCTCCTGGTGGTCCTGGACGAGATCGAGACCCTTCAACGGGTCAGGGGAGACGTACGGGAGAAGGGGCTGAACGCGCTGCGTCAGCTTCTCGACGAGATCGACGCCGGGCGCTTCCCCGGCCTCTTCCTGGTGATCACCGGTACCCCCGCCTTCTATGACGGGCAGCAGGGTGCACAGCGGCTCCCACCGCTCGCGCAACGGCTGGCAACGGACTTCTCGACCGATACGCGGTTCGATTCACCGCGGGCGGTCCAGCTGCGGCTGACCGGCTTCGATCTCGTGCGCCTTGGTGAACTCGGTCGTTCGGTCAGGGATCTGTACGCGGGCGCGGCCAAGAACCCTGAGCGCATCGCCGCGCGGGTCGATGACGCGTACGTTGCTGAGTTGGCCACTGCCGTGACAGGCGAGCTCGGCGGTCGGGTCGGGATCGCCCCGCGGCTGTTCCTGCGTAAGCTCGTCGCGGACGTACTGGACCGGGTCGACGAATTCGACGATTTTGACCCTCGCAAGCACTACGCGCTGACAGTGAACGCCATTGAGCTGAGCGAGGTAGAGCGCAACGCGGCAGCAAACAGCGTCGACGAGATCGAGCTGGAGCTTCCATGACGGGCGCCCCCGAGCCGCTGGATCGGTTGCATCCCGGACTCGTCCATCACATCGTCAACACTCTGGGGTGGCCTGGGCTGCGTCCTCTGCAGGAGGAGGCGATTGAGCCGCTGCTTGACGGCTCGGACGCCGTGCTCCTGGCTCCAACCGCCGGTGGGAAAACTGAGGCAGCAGCCTTCCCACTGCTTTCGAGGATGGCGCAGGAGAATTGGACCGGTACCTCGGTGCTGTACGTCTGCCCCCTGAAGGCGCTGCTGAACAACCTGCTGCCGCGTTTGGAGACGTACACCTCCTGGCTCGGGCGTACCGCCGCCCTATGGCATGGGGACGTGTCCCAACCCCACCGCAAGCGGATCCTGCGGAACCGGCCGGACGTACTGCTGACCACGCCGGAATCGTTGGAAGCGATGCTCGTCAGCACCAACGTCGATCACCGGGCCTTCTTCTCCGGACTGCGAACCATCGTGGTTGACGAGGTGCACGCCTTCGCCGGGGATGACCGTGGATGGCATTTGCTGGCAGTGCTCGAGCGACTGCAGCGTGTCGTTGGGCGGCCTGTGCAACGCATCGGGCTTTCCGCCACCGTAGGTAATCCGGATCAGCTGCTCACCTGGCTACAAGGTTCAGGATATGGCCAGCGCCCGGCTCAGGTCGTCGCTCCGCACCTTCGCGAAGAATCCCCTGTTCTGCCACCGCCCGGCGAAATTCAGGTTGACTATGTAGGGTCCCTGGAGAATGCCGCCACGGTGATTGCAGCCCTCCACCGCGGCGAGAAGCGGCTCGTGTTCTGCGAATCACGCAGACAGGTCGAGAAGCTGGGAGAGAGCCTGCGCGCCAAGGGTGTGACCACTTTCCTGTCTCACGCATCACTTTCAGTGGATGAACGTCGGCGAGCGGAGGAAGCTTTCGCTGATGCGCGTGACTGCGTCATCGTCTCAACTAGCACCTTGGAATTGGGCATCGACGTAGGTGACTTGGACCGCGTCATCCAGATCGACGCGCCTGGAACTGTCGCCTCGTTCCTCCAGCGTCTTGGCCGTACCGGCCGGCGGCCGGGTTCCACCCGCAACTGCCTGTTCCTCGCCGTCGACGAGGACGGACTGATCGGTGCGGCAGCACTCTTGCTGTTGTGGTCGCGCGGCTGGGTGGAGCCGGTGATCGCTCCACCGGAACCACGGCACATCGTCGCGCAACAAGTCCTGGCCCTCTGCTTGCAGGAACATCGAGTCGGAGACCGGCTGTGGCAGGAATGGTGGGGAGGACTCGGCCCCTTCGGGAATTCCGCCGAACCCATCGTGCGACACCTGATTGACGAGGGATTCCTGGACCGTGACGGGGGGATGCTCTTCATTGGTCCCGAAGCCGAACGCCGCTTCGGATACCGACACTTCATGGATCTCACCGCAGTGTTCACGGCAGCTCCGGAATTCACGGTGCTGTCGGGTCGCTCCGAGATCGGCACGACCAATCCCGCGCTACTGACAGAAGAGGTGCCCGGTCCTCGGCGGCTGCTCCTTGCAGGACGGAACTGGCAGGTGACGTATATCGACTGGTCCCGGCGGCGATGCTTCGTCGAACCGGTCGATGGCGGCGGCAAAGCGCGTTGGGGAGGAGTAGGTTCCGGCCGGACCGCATCGTATGAACTGACCCGCGCGGCAAGAGAAGTACTGCTCGGCTCCGACCCGCCGGTGGTCCTCACCGCCCGTGCCACGGCTGCGCTGGCCCAGGCGCGCGAGAGCAGCTCGGAGATGGTCCACCCGGAGGGGACCGTCATCGTCAGGGGCGGGCGTGACACCAACGTGCGCTGGTGGACCTGGGCCGGCTACCGGGCCAACGCCACCCTGGCCGCCACACTCACCACGATCGCCGATCCTCTCCAGAGGCCAACGGACACCTGCATCCGACTTCGCGAGGACGTGACGCCCACTGAATGGAGAAAAGCCACTTCAGAAGCTGTCGATCAACTGTGTCTTCCCGCAGTGGATGCACGTGCGCTGAACGGCCTCAAGTTCAGCGCCGCACTACCCGCTCGGCTCGCGGAGGCAACCCTTGCCGCGCGGCTCGCTGATCTGGAGGGTGCGGCGGCTGCGCTCAGAGAGCCGTCCAGGTTCACGAATGTGGGACTGTGACTTCGATACTGCACCCAGTACGGCGCCGGGCGGCCGCCATCAGGTCGGCGACGACGAACCCGATGGGTGTTAGGCGCGGATGTCTCGCTGTTGCACGTCCTTGAGGATGCCGGCCACGGTGGCGAAATCGTTGTCGATGTGGAGCACGGTGTGGCCGTGGTGGACTGCGGTTGCGCAGACCAGTAGGTCGATCGGGCCGGCGGAGCGGTGCTGGCTTCACTGGGTGAGTTTGTACTGGGCGGTATCCACCCAGCGCCAGGCGTTCTTCGGCACCGCTGAGAGCGGGCACAACGCGTCCAGTTCCTCGGCCAGTTCGTCCCGGTGGGACGGACTGGTGGCCGAGAACAGGAACTCGGTGCGGGTGGGTTCACAGACGCGGAACACTCCGGTCGCGATATGCCCCTCCTAAGGTCGCAGCGCCCCTGGGGTACGGAATAGATGCCACAGCGCCGAGGCGTCGAGGAGATACGAGATCACTCGAAGGCCGCCCGCCGGGCCTGCTTAACAGCGTCATGGGCGGCGGCGGCCTGATCGAACTCACCCTGGGCCCCGCGGGCAGCCAGCTTCTCAGCGGCCTCCAGCCGCTTGACCCGGTCCACGTAGTCGCGCAGGGCCGCGTTGAGTCTCGGCGTCGTTGGTCCGGGCCCTCCCAGGGACAGGCCAGGCAGGCTCCACGATGCAGCCACCGAGCGTCGGTAATGATCTTGTTTATGGACGTCGCCGCGTGACGGGCGCTGGGTTCCTGTCCCGTCTCAATTGATCTGGCCCGGGGTCAGGGCTGTGACCAGCGGTGACCAGATCATTTGAGACGCGTGGTCGGGGGAAGTCTCAGACGATCTGGTCCCGTGGATGCTGGTGCTGTTCGTCGTCTCAATTCATGTGGTTCGGTGGGGTGTTTTCGTCGGGTGACACAGTCAGGTTTGCGGGTACCGGGTGTGCCGGCGTGGGGTGGTGGTCTTACGTGGTGCGTTCCAGGACCATGGCCATGCCTTGGCCGCCAGCGGCGACGATGCTGATCAGGGCGGTGTCGAGGTCGTCCTGGCGCAGGGTGGTCAGTGCGGTGGTGGTCAGTCGGGCCCCTGCCGCGCCGTAGGGTTCGCCCAGGGCGATCGAGCCTCCGTGTGGGTTCATCAGTTCGGGGTCCAGTCCCAGTTCCGTGCAGTAGGCCAGGATCTGGGCGGCGAAGGGCTCGTTGCCGGCGACCGTGCCGAGGTCGGCCAGGGACAGGCCGGCGCGGTTCAGGACGGTGCGGGTCGCGGCGACGGGGGCAGGGCCCTCGGTCTCCGGGGTGCCCGCGCTGACGGCGGTGGCCAGGATGCGGGCGAGCGGGGTGTGGCCGTGGGCTCGGGCGTAGGTCTCGGACATGACGACGAGGGCTGCGGCGCCGTCGGACAGTGGGGCGCTGTTGCCGGCGGTGATCCTGCCGTCGGGTCGGAACCGTGGCGGCAGGGCGGCCAGGCTCTGCTGGGTCACTCCGGTGCGCGGGCAGTCGTCGGCGGTCGCGGTGGTGCCGTCCGGGGTCTTGACCGGGACGATGTCACCGAAGTGGAAGCCCTGGTCCAGGGCCTGTTGGGTGAGGTGGTGGGAGCGTGCGGCGTAGGCGTCCATCTCGGCGCGGGTGATTCCGTACAGGTCGGCGGTGTTCTCGGCGGCCAGCCCCACCGGGATGTAGGGGTCGGGGTGCCCGGCCTCGTTGCGCGGGTCGCTCCAGGGCCCGGCGCCGGCCTGCGAGCGTCGGATGGTGCGTTGCCGTGCGGTGTGGAAGGCGGGGTTCTCGGTGCCGGGCCAGGTGTCGGAACTGCCCTGGGCCAGACGGGACTGGGATTCGACTCCGGCCGCGATCACGACGTCGGCGTCGCCGCAGCGCACCGCCTGGGCGGCGATGCGGACGGCCTGCAGCGAGGAGGTGCAGAAGCGGTTGACGGTCACACCGGGCACGTGGTCCCAGCCGAGGAGTACGGCGGCGATCCGGGCGATGTTGAAGCCCTGCTCACCGCCGGGCAGGGCGCAGCCCACGACCAGGTCGTCCACCTGGCCCGGTTCCAGGCCCGGGGTGCGGGCCAGGGCCTCGGCAACGGTGGCTGCGAGCAGGTCGTCGGGGCGGACGGTGGCCAGGACGCCCTTGTGGGCGCGGCCGATGGGTGTGCGGACGGCTGAGGTGATGACGGCGTGCTGCATGGCGGTTTCCTGTGGTTCTCGGTGGGGAGGTTGTGGGGGCCGGGTGGTCAGAACTGGAGGGTGGGCCGGTGGGTGCGCAGCCATTGGTCCAGGTCCAGGACGAGTTCCAGTCCCTCGCGTGGGAAGCGGTGTGCGCCGTGGGGGTGCAGCAGCAGGCGGCGGACGGCGGCGGTGTCCAACAGGTCGGTGGCGGGGCCTGCGTGTGCCAGGACGCGCTCCACCTGGAGGGTCAGGGCGGTGCGGTAGGCGGGGTCGCGGACGACCGGGTAGGGGCTCTTGCGGCGGGTCAGGACCGGTTCGGGGAGCAGGTCGGTGACGGCGGCGCGCAGCAGGCTCTTCTCGCGGCCGTCGAAGGTCTTGAGTTTCCAGGGGGTGTTGAAGACGTACTCGACCAGTCGGTGGTCCAGGAACGGGACGCGTACCTCCAGGCCGACGCCCATGCTCAGGCGGTCGGCGCGGTCGAGCAGGCAGGGCAGGAACCGGGTGAGGTTGAGGTAGCTGTCGCGTCGCAGTGCGGCCTCGGCGGGTGTGGTTCCTGGCAGGTGCTCGATCTCGGCGCAGGCGGCCCGGTGGAGTTCGGCGCGGTGGGCGGGCAGGTCCAGGGCGGCGGCCAGGGCCGGGTCGAGCAGCCGGGTCAGGTCCGCGCGTTCCAGCACGGTGTCCCAGGGAAAGGATTCTGCTGCCGCGGCCGCGGGGGTGAACCAGCGGTAGCCGCCGAAGAGTTCGTCGGCTCCGTCGCCGGCCAGGGTGACCGGGAAGTCCTCGCGAACCGCGCGGTACAGCTGGAGCAGCGAGGTGTCGAAGTCCCCGAGGGTCAGCGCGTCGCGCAGCGTGCCGGCCCGGGCGCGGTGGGCGGGGTCGGCCAGTACGTCGGCGCCCAGAAGTACCCGGCGGTGGGAGCTGCCCAGGTGGCGCACCATCATCTCGGCGTAGGGGCCGTCCGGGTCGCGTCCCATGGCGTCCGCCTCGCTGGCCTGGTTGCCCACGTTCACCGACAGGGTGTGCAGGGTCCCGGCCGCCGGGCGGGCCAGAGCGGCGATCGCACTGGAGTCCAGTCCCCCGGACAGCAGGACGCTCACCGGCACGTCGGCCGCCATCTGCCCGGTGACGGCCTCTTCGAGCAGGTGCCGGACGCGCGCGATCGTGGCGGGCAGGTCCTCGCTGTGCTCGACCGGGGTCAGCGACCAGTAGCGGTGGCTGCGAATCCCCTGCGGGGTCGCGGTGACCACGGTTGCGGGCGGGACTTCGTGCAGCCCCGCGAAGGCACTGCGGCCGGGTGTCTTGATCATCGGGTGGGCGGACAGCAGCAGTTCGCGCAAGCCGTCCAGGTCCAGTCGCGCGGTCACCGCCGGGTGGACCAGCACCGCCTTGGGTTCGGAGCCGAACACCACCGCGTCGCCGACGCGCGTGTAGCACAGGGGCTTGATCCCGAACCGGTCCCGGGCCAGCGTCAGCCGTCGCGGGCCCGGTTCCCAGGCGGCGTAGGCGAACATGCCCTCCAGTCGGGCGGGTGCCTGTTCGCCCCAGGCGTCGACGGCGTGCAGCACGACCTCGCTGTCGCTGCGGGTGGTGAACCGGTGCCCGAGGGCGGTCAGCTCCCCGCGCAGGCGGGCGTGGTTGTAGACCTCACCGGTGAACGCCACCGCCAGCACCGTGCGCCCGCCGCGCACCAGGACCATCGGCTGCCGGCCCCCGACCAGGTCCACGGTAGCCAGCCGGGTGTGCCCCAACCCCGCCGCGTCCTCGGCCCACCTGGCCGAGGCATCCGGCCCCCGGCATGCCAGGGTCTCCGTCATCTCCTTCAGCGAGGTGTCCCCGGTGCCCCGGGGCACACGGCCCGTGAACCCGGCATAACCAACCAGCCCACACATCCTCGAACATCCCCCCGGCCCCGGCGCGGGGCCCACCGTAGGAACCCGATCCGGCACTTCTCCATCACACCGCGCCACCGCGCGGGAAAGGACAAGCCCCGAGGCCGGACCCAGTACGCCGACCACCACGTGGAACGATCAAGAAGCGCCCGGGTTACTCCCTGACACGGCGAAACACCCGAACGAACGCCCGTCTCACTTGACCTGGACTTTCCCAGGCGGATCGGACCAGATCAACGGAGATCGGGACCAGGTCAAGTGAGACGGGACAGTTCCGGCGGTGTGCCGAACTGCGTGGTGTAGCCGGGTGTCCCTTCTCAACGAGGCGAGTCGTCGTCTCACCCAACCCAGTCGCGTGAGGCGTTGCGTGCCGCGTCAGGCGTCGTTCTTCAGGCATGAGAGACGACAAGAACCACGGTCCCGGCTTTTGGTGACACTGGCTGCGACGGCACTGGGCAAGGAACTGGTCGAGCTGATGGCTCGTGACCCGGCGGCTGGGCGTCGGGCTGCCGAGGGCCTGCTGCGGACAGGGAGGTCCCCTCGGACTGGTGAGCTACTCGCATCACCTGTTGCGGCGAACATCCTGAGGCCGAAAAGATCGTTTAAGGGGTATGAATCGTACGCGCCGCGTCGCAGCCGCTCTGCTGCTCGCCCTCGCCGGCCTCTCCTACTCGGTCCCCGCGCAGGCTGCCGCTGCACCTCCTGCCTGCACGGAGGAGGGCTTCTTCCCTAACCCGGACGACCAGTCAAAGTTCCACCGCTGCGTGGACTTTGATGGGGACTTCACTCGCTTCGACTTCCAGTGCGGACCGGGCACGCTGTACCACCCCGAGCTCATCGCGTGCGTCCACCCGTGGCAGATGCCCCCGGAGTAGACGCGCTCCGGCCAGCAGTTGTACTCCGCTGCTCCGGACGCCCTCAGTCTCAGTCCCTTCCAGGACTGGCCTCGGACTTCCAGACCCAGCCCACCCCTCGGGGCCGGACCCGCCAAGATTCGGTTGGCGGGTGGGTTGGGTGAGACGACGACTCGCTTCGCTGAGAAGGGACACCGGGGTCCCCGTACCCGATGGACCAGGTCGTACGGAGGACTTCTCTGTCGGCGTTTCGGAGACTGATGTAGTGGCGGTGGCGGGCTACGGCTCCGGTGTCGTTGCTCATGGCTCTCCAGTAGGGGCGCGGCGTGGCCGCGCCCCTTGTCGAGTCGAACAGGTCAGTTAGTGCTGGCCTTCGGGCGACGCTTGGGCGCGCGCTTCCGGGGGCGCGGACTCACGGCTGGTTTGGGCTGGTCCTCGACTTCGCCGGTGTCTTTCTCGGCTTGGGGCGGTTCGGGTGCAGCATCTACTACTTCGGACTGAGCTTCGGGCGCTGTCGTCAGTTCGCTCGTACGCTCCGGCTCGGCCTCGACGTCCGGCTCCCGTTCGGTGTCCGCTTCGGGCGCGATTTTGGCGACGGGCTCGGGCTCCGGCTCGGCTTCGGTGACCGGCTCAGGCTCGACCTCCGCAACGTCTTTGCCATCAACGGCGGGGACGGCGGCCGGCGCGGTGTCGCGTTCGGCGGTGACGGCCGCGAGGGCGTTGTGGAAGAGGTCTATCCACGGCCGGTGGCCGACGTAACGGGGTTTGTACTCGAAGGCCGGGAGGAGGTCTTCGAGGGTGCGCAGGATGATGACCGCGGGTTCTTCCTCTTCTTCGGTGACGAGGCTGGCCGCCTTGTTGTAGCGGCGACCCTCGTCGAGGCGCGCGGCCATATGCGCCTCGTGGGCTGCATATTCGGCGGGGGTGGCGCTGTCGGGAAGCGTGGGCGCAGCGTTGCCGGTGATCCAGAGCTGGACGGTGGCTCCGCCGAGGATGGGGCGGAAGCTGATGGCTCGTCCATCGCTGTAGATGAGGTGGGCTGCGCCGTCGGCGGGCGCTTCGGGGTCGAGAGTCCAGTCTCCGCCGAGGCTCTGGACGAGGGTGACCGCGGTTTCTCGGACTGCGGCGTCGGTGATGAGCATGCGTGTCTCCAAGAGGTCTGCTGGTGGGCCTCGGGCCCGCCCGGCGAGGGGCGGGCCCGTGAGGGCTATGCGGGGCGCACCTCGTCGCCGTCGTCCAGGAGCATCGAGAGGGTGGAGCCGCTGTCCCAGGTGACGTAGAGCTGGGCGAGGTTGGGGTCGTACCGGTGGACGGTCCCTTCGTCTCCTTCGGTGAGTTCGGTGTGCGGGTCGGTGGTGTGGATGAGGGCGATGCGGTCGCCTCGCTTGTAGGTCATCGGAACCCCTTCGTTGCTTCTATTCTATATGCATTTAGAGCAGGGTCAAGATCACCGATGCGAGATTTTGGGGGCGTCTGCCCTGGTCAGGCGGCTACCTTGCGCACCAGGGCTTCGACTTTCTGCAGTGCCGCGAGGAAGGTTGCCTGGGAATGCAGCTCGTCACGCCGCTCGAAGGCGCCACGTGCCCGCTCGGCGGCCTTCGCGATCAGGTTGCCATCGTGCAGGGTGTCGCCGCAGGCGATCAGGACGTGCGGGCCCAGGTCCCAGATGATCGCGTTGACGGCGGCCCCAGCGGCAGCGAGTTCGTCAATGTCGGTCAGCGACCATCCAAACCCGTGCGGGTCGGTGTTCCTCTCCCGCATGATCTGTGCGGCCGCGCGGTACATCCCGCCGGTGCCGCCGGCGGGCTCATCGAACTTCATCCCCGGCGTGAGGTTGTCGTCGAGCAGCATCCGGGCCATCAGCTCGGCGACCTCTGGCGGCGTGTGAACTTCCGCGAGAGCGTCGTGGGCCCCCTTCGAGCGCATGATGGCCAACAGGGCGCCCATCACGTCCGTGGTGGATCGGTAGTACGGGTCATCGTTGCTGGTCAGGTGTAGCAGGCCCCTCGTGAGAGCGGCCTCGACCACTGCCCTGACGGCGCGGGCGCGCGTCGGTCCGGGATTCTCGTCCTCAACCCATCTGTGCAGCGGGGTGGCTCGGTCGATCAGGTCCGGGCGCATGAGCCACCAGCGTGCCCAGCATTCACGGAATGCGGTGAGGAGCTGGTCGTCATCAAGGCTGAGCCACCAGTCGGCGGCGAGGTAGGCGTCAGGGCCGCGCAGGGGCCACAGAGCGAGCGTGGCCCCTACGCCCATGGGGACTTCGATGCCCGGTCCGCCTTGGGCGTGATGCCAGGCGTAACTGACGGCCTCGGCGATCTCGAAGGCGGTCTCGTGCGGGTTCCTTTGCGTGGGGCGGTAGCGGCCGAGCGTCGGCTTGACCGCAACCGGCTTGGATCGGGGCTGAGTGGTGACGGGTGTGAGCGCCGGCGGGAGGTCAGTGAGGTATCTGCGGGGCGTCGCAGCGGGGGCGAGTGGAGCTGAGGGTTCGTCGGGGGTGTTCGCGTCAGCGAACAGGTCGAGCTGGCTCATGCCGTTTCTCCTGGATCAGCGGATGTCGGGTCAGCCCTGGACTTCGAGCGGGGGGTAGTGGATGAGGAGTTCATGAGCGATCTCGCGGCCGATGTGATCCATGAGGGTGCGGATCTGCTTCCTGTCGCCGCCGAGGTAGAAGGCCAGGTCGAGGACCTGGGGGGCGGCGGTGTAGTCGAGGAGCTGGCGGTACTGCTGCTGGGTGAGCGTTGCGAGGTCGTCGGGCCGCAGTGCCCAGCACGCGGTGGCGGCGCTGTCGATGAGGTTCGTGGCGGCGCGGAGCGTCGCGTCGTCGGGTTGGCGGGTGGCGATGACCAGGAACATGGCGCCGAAGTGGTGCTCCGGGGTGTTGATGACTGGTGTCGGGGGTCGGGCGGGCATGGGTCCTCCGGTTCGGGTGGGCGCCCCACCACCCAAATGCTTCTTTTCTATGGGCATTCGGAGTGTGGTGCACCCGTGATCAGGTCGGGAAGGGCTGGCCTAGCTGCGGGAGAAGTCCACGACCAGGGCTGTCGCGTTGTCGGGGACGTCCTCTGGCCCGGCGGCCTTCAGCGCGTCGGCGACGCACATCGTGGCCGCGTCCTTGGCGTCGGTGGCGAGGTCGAGGATGCCGCCGACTTCGCGCCCACGCCGCTCCAGCGGGGCGTGGACGCCGTCGGTGCACAGCAGCAGTCGGCGGGCGTACTTCCGCTCGACCACCCCTGCCGTGATGGAGCCGCGCATCAGGCAGGAGGTGATGAAGTCCCGGTCGTACGGGCCGGGGGTTCGGCCACGGGACCGCTGCTCCTCGGCGAAGTTGTGGTCACGGGTGAGCGGTACCGCCGTGCCGATCGGGGTGAGCCGGTAGGCCCGCGCGTCGCCGCACCAGGCGAAGCGGATGAGCGGCGAGCGGTGGTCTGCCACGGCGACGACCGCAACGGCGCTGGGGTCGGTCGCGGGGTCGAAGCCCCAGCGGCTTTCGTTGCGGGCCTCGATGCGCGCTGCCGCGAGGGCGCGGGCGGGATCGCAGTACAGGGCTGCGGCGCGGGCGACGCGCGGTGCGAACTTCTGGGCGAAGCGGCGGGCTTCGGGGGTGTCGCCGACGCCATCGAGCACGGCGAAGGCCCAGCGACCGCTGCCCTTGTCGCGCTTGACGGCGTAGGCGTCGCACTGGTGGGCGCGCCCGCCGCGATGCTGCGCCACGCTCACGTCCGGCGCCACGGCGAACGTGCCGGACAGCAGGCCGGCGGCGCGGCGCACGGCGTCGGCGCTCAGCGCGGGCAGCGGGGTGAAGTCGCCGGTGCGGTCGGCGGGGCCGGTGATGACAACGGGCCCACGCAGGACGGGCGGGCGGCTTCCGCTGGTGACGCTCATCCATGCTTGCCCGGCGACGTTGTTGACGGTCTCCCTGTTCTGTCCGACGTGGACGACGGCTCTGCGGCCGAGCGGGTAGGCGCGTGCGCCGTGGACGTAGAAGCGGATGCAGCGCAGTTGGTCGGGCCGGTGAGAGTCGAGCATGATCTCGTCGACTTGACCGTCGGGCTGGACGAGCAGCGCGGGGGTTGTGGCGATCACTGGAGCGGTCCAATCGTGCGCGGGGCGAGGCCCCGGGGGTTCGACGGCAAAGGGATGGCGATGTCGCGGGCGTCTGGCAGCGGGTGGACGTAGAAGTAGCCGGGCGGATGGGTGCGGAGGTTGGCCAGCCGGGCGAGGAATGACACGTCGCCGATGAGGGGGCCCCACGCCGCGCCCGGCTTCTGGAGCAGGTCGAACTGGAGGAGGAGCCGCCCGTCGTCGCCGTGCAGACGCCACAGGGCGTACTCCCCGGGGCCGTCGGTCTGGGTGGCGATGATCGTCTTGATGCGCGGCTCGATCCCGGCCGCGGTCGCGCAGAGGCGTCTCAGCACCGCCCGCGAGAGGTCGCGGGTGGCCAGGCAGACCTGGCGGTCCGCGATCGGACAGGGGTCGACCGTTGTCACGTGTGTCCTCCTTGGCATAGGGCCGCCCGGCGGCCGGGTTGTGTTGTCACCGGCTGCCGGGCGGAGTTCGGGTGGGGGTGGGTCCCCCTTCTTCTTGGTTCTATTCTATATGCATTAGGGGGGTTTGCAAGATTTCGGGTGCTTTTTCTTTCCCGGAGACCGAGCTAATTCCGCAGCTCAGCGGGGGTGCCATCTGTCGCCAGCTCCCTTACGTGGAGGACGAGGCGCGATCCGCTGACCACATGTCCGATCCTCATGTCCGGCCCGACGACCCGCGTGTGATCGTCGTCCTCCAGGACGCCCTGGTCCACGAGTCCGTCCACGCACGCCTTGAAGCTCGGGTACCAGTTGGCCGGATCGCGGCGCCCTCGGTCGTCGGGGTGCAGCACGCCGATGATGTGGGCCCTCTCCAGAACGGGCAGTTCCCGCGAAGCCGCCCAGGCCGCGCGCCGCAGAACCCTGGTGATGTCCGCGCGGCGGAGGTGGTGAAGCCGCTGGTTGGAGTTGAGGAGCAGCAGCCGCGGGGGCAATGCCACACGGAAGCGGCGCCCCGGCATCCCGTCGAACCAGTCCGTCGGCTCAGGCGCAGGCTGCTGGAGCTGGAGCGTCGCCGGCGGCGGGCCGGAAGCCAGGGGGGCGTCCTCTGGCGCGTATCCGCTCTTGCGCCTGGTCCCCGCTCCGGTGACAGCCGTGGGGTGAAGGCTGGAGGCGAGGATGAGGCGCTGGCGGGCCCCGGTGGCCGCGTCGGCGACCAGGGCGCGCATGTCCCCTTCCTCGTACCGAACGATGCGGATGCGAGCACTGTCCTGCGGGTGGCAGGCCGCGAAGAAGCGGCCGTTTCGTATGTGGCTCATGGGCGTTCCCGGTTCACCAGCGTGACCATGGCGGGCTCGATGGCGACGATCCTCAGCACGCCGGCGCGGGCGAGTCGCAGCGAGAGGGAGGCAACCCGCCCTCTCGGGTGGTTGGCGAACCCTGCGCAGATGGCGGGGGCTTCCGCCCCGAGCGTCTGATGGCAGACGATGTGCCCTTCGTCAGCCACGGCCTTCTTGACCATGCTCGCGACGCGGCCGGGTGCCAGGTTCATGAGGTTGCCCGGCCGGAAGATGCACGTGGTGCAGCGGTCGCCGCATACCCGGACGCTCCAGGTCGCCGGGTCCGCGACGTCATCGCGCAGCCTGTCGGCCGAGCCCGTGGCAGCACCGTTCACCGGTGGGCCCCCGTGGTGGCCGCGATCACGGCTTCTCCGGTTGCTGCCAGGAGCGTGTGCATGCACGCGGGCCACAGGTCTGGGTCGCTGGAGGTGTACGCGGCCTGGTAGAGCGCCACCGCCGTGTCCTTGTCGTTGTTGAGGGAGGCGGCGAGGAAGCGGGCGGCGAACAGATGGTGCGGGGGGACGATGTCCTCCGGACGCAGGTCGCCTACGGTCCGAATGCCCCAGAAGCAGGCGTGGGAGCGGGGGCCGTGCATCTTCGTCAGCGCCGCCGTGGCGATGGTGGCGATACCGCAGGCGACCCCGTACATCATCGACGGCGTCTGCGTCTCCGCCAGCATGGCGAGGATCTGCGCGGACTCCTCATGGCGTCCCTCCACCCAGCTTCCGACCGCCTCCCAGACCTGGTCGGCTATCTCCTCGTGCATCAGCACACCTTTCCGTTCGTCATGTCGTAGCGGGGTATGGGGCCGCCCCGGGTTTTTCCCGGGGCGGCCACGGCTGGAAGGTCAGGTGCGGGGGGTCTTGGGGGCCTTCTTGATGGCGCTGCCCTCGTCCGGGAGCTGCTTGGTGCCGTCGACCAGGGCCTTGAAGGAGGCTCCGGCGCGGAAGCGGACCGCGCGGGTGGCCTCCACCTGTACGCGCAGTCCGGTCTGCGGGTTGCGCGCGAGCCGCGCCGGACGCGCCACGGGTTCGATCGAGCCGAAGCCGGTCACGCTGACCCTCTTCCCTTCGGCCACTGCGCGGACGATCGAGTCGAAGACGGCTTCCACTGCCTCTGCGGCGACGGTCCGGGAGCCGATCTTGGCGGCGACGTCCTCGATGAGGAGCTGCTTGTTCATGGTTTTCCCTGCTGTGAGTTGGGGTGAGGAACGTGGCCGAGGTCAGGTGGCGGACTCGTCGAGCGCCAGGGCCCAGTGGTTGGCGGCTCGGGGAACCGCTCGGGCGACGTAGGCGACGGCCTCCACGGGGATGTCCGCGTAGCTGCCGTAGGTGCGGCGGCACAGGTTGCCCTGGGCGGTGGTGACCGGATTGGTGTGCGAATCCGGGTCGTTGCTGCCGATCAAGTGCGCCCACCGCTCGTAGACGCCCTCCTGGGGCTGGTGCATGTGCAGCCGGACACCCATGCCGTACTCCACGCCGTCATGGAAGATCGCTGCGAACTCGATGCCGGGCGCGGGCAGATCCGGGTTGAGCTGCGCGATGAGCGCCACGGCCGCGACCGGGCCGAGCAATTCGCGCATGGGTCGTTGGTCGGTCATGCGTCCTACTCCTTCGGGGGATCAGGCGACGTCGGGCAGTTCGAGCTGCTGTGCGTCCGGGTCGTCCTCGTCGTCCAGCGGGTTGGGCCCGGGGATGTAGAAGGGCTCGCAGTTGGTGCACTGCTGCTCGACGGCGCGGCGATGGGCGCGTGATCCGGCGGCGGTTCCGCACGACTTGCGGATGACCGCCGGTGGCAGCTCGGATGGGTCGGCGTCCGGCAGGGCGTGAACGACGACGCCGTTGAGCCAGATTCGGCCGCCGCAGACGCCGTCGAAGTCGCTCTTGGCGGGCAGTACCTGCCGGATGCAGGCGGCTCGGTAGTGACAGCCGCCGCAGACGTAGAGGACGGGTTCGCAGATGGCGACCAGGTCTTTGCCGGTCTTCCACCGGTTGTCGGCCACGGCGAAGTCGGTATCGCCCCAGCACGGCGCGTGCTCGGTGACGTGCGTGCCTGCCAGGGCGCTGCGAGATCCGGTCACAGGACGGGCTCCAATCGCTGGCCTATCCACCGCGCGACGTTGACGGAGACCGCGTTGCCCGCCTGCATGGTCTGTTCCGCCTGATTGCCGTAGACGACGTACTTCGTGGGGAACCGCTGCCCTTCGAGCTGTTCGCGGGGCTTGAGCATGCGGAAGTAGCAGTCGGCGATGTCCGGCGCGGAGCGGACCAGGGCGGCCGAGTCGCGGGTGGACAGGGTGTGGACGGGTTCGGCGGCCGTCTTGACCGCGGCCTTGCGGTACGGCACGACGAGGGTGTTCCTCGCCCGCTCGGGCACTCGGCCGGCGTGGGTGACCAGGCCGTGGTGGTTGCCCTGTGCGGTGACCCCGCTCAGGGGGTTGCTCGCGGGGCTGGCGGTGGCGTGGTTCCGGAACTCGACGATGAACGGGTTGACCGTCAGGAGGGCTTCGCTCTCGCGGGTGGTGCGAGTGCGCAGGGGCACGTCGACGGGGACTGCGTCGGTGTTCCACGAGCCGCCGGTCGGCACCAGGAGGGCGTCACCCTGCTTGGCCGTACGGGTCGGCAGGGGCCGGTCCTCGACGGCGTACGCGCGGTCACCGCCCTCCTTGCCGTGGGTGAGGGTGATCGAGCTGGGGCGGTACGGGAACTTGATGAGGCCCGCGCGGATGCGGTCCATCGTGGTTTCCACGAGGGGCTTCTTGCGGTCGCCGATGCGCGTGCCGAGGTCGTCCCAGTTGATGATGTCGCTGGCCGGGCGGACGTACGGCTCGACCATGGCGTGGCGGCACCGGCTGTTGGGGCAGCGGTAGATGTAGTCGCGCCGGTACTTCCCGATCCGTACGCCTTCGACGTTCCACGCCTGAACGGCGTGCACGTCCTCGCCGCAGTCCACGCAGGGCGCGAGCGGCCTGGGCGCCAGGTCTGGCTTGCGCATGGTCTTGAGGGTGAAGACCACGTACATCCGGTCGCGCCACTGCGGGGCGCGCAGGTTGACGTCGTCGCCGACGTGGGCGCTGCTGACGCACACGATCTGGTACTGGTAGCCGAGCAGTTCCATCGCTTCGAGCCATTTCGGGAACAGAATCCAGTCGAGGCCGAACTCGACGACGTTCTCGACGACGATGGCCTTGAACCGCTTGGCCTCGGCTGCCCGGACGACACACCAGCCGGTGACCCGGGTGCGTTCGAAGGCATCCTTGGTCAGGGCCTCCCAGTCTTCGCCCTCGTCGATCAGGTCGAGCAGGTTCATCTGGTTGGTCTCGCGCCGCCGCCCGCCCGCGGGGCTGATCTCAGTGCAGATGACCGAGGCCCACAGGACGTCGGCGTTGGGCAGGTAGCGCATCGGGAAGCCGGAGATGTCGATGCAGGCGTGGTCGGCGTTGCGGTGGTTGGCGGCGTGGGTGTCGATGGCGAGCTGCCAGTGGTTGATCCCGAGGATCAGTTCATACCCGGCTTCGACGAGGCCGGTGCTGCTGCCTCCTGCGCCGCACAGCAGGTCGATGACTGTGGCCATGGTGGTAGTCGTTCTCCAATGAGGTCTGCGCCGCCCGGCCCCGCACGTTGCGGGGCCGGGCGGCGGCCAGGATCAGTAGGTGCGGAAACCGCTGTGCGTCTGGGCGTGGCGCAGGAACGCCGTCCAGCGCCCCCAAGTCGGATCGCCGACGGGCATCTCGGCGATGTCCACGTGCGGGTGGGCCTCGTAGGCGGTGAGCGCGGCACTGATCTCGGCGACGGTGACGAGGAAGCCGTCGTTGTTCGCGAGCTTGAAGGTGGGGATGCCGGTCGGCTCGGCCTCCGCCGCGTCCAGGACCGCCTGGTAGGCGGCCCGGTACTCCGCGATGCGGTTGGCCGTGGCCTGGTCGGGCTGGACGCCACGCTGGAAGTTCTCCACCGCCAGGCCGTAGGCAGAAAGGGCCGGGGCGGACGGGACGGGCAGCTCGGTGAGCATCCCGAAGTTGTTCATGGCGTCGAGCGTTCGCGGCATCGCGAACCACCCGAAGTGGAAGCAGTTCTCGTTGCCTTCGGCGAGTGTGCCGTCAAGGTTCTGGACGTACATCTGGAATCCCACGGGTTGTTCTCCAAGAGGTCTGTGACCGTCCGGCCCGGGGCGGGCGGGCCGGACGGTGTTCAGCGGTGGGCGGCGTGTCGGTGGTGCTGCTGGCCGCAGGTGGTGCACCTCGGAAGCCGCTCGCGGGCCTCCCAGCGCAGTTCGTCGACGACGAGCACGGCGAGGCCGGCGGCGACGCCGAGGGCGAGCGCGAGCAGGGCGAACGTGACGGTCATCGCGTCACCTCGTCGCGGGCCGGGCAGGGCTGCATGAGCCGAAGGCAGGCGATGAACACGGCGTGTGCGTCGTTGGTCTTCAGCGCGTTGTCCAGCGCGGCCTGGGCGCGGTCACGCTCCTCGCCGTTCTGCACGTGGGCGATCACGCAGGCGCACGGGCGCTTCGCCGCCTCTTCGGCCGCGCTCGGCTGGCTGGCCTCCGCGCCGGACATCAGGCGCTCACCTGGCCGACGTGGGCGAGGTAGACGGTGACGATCTCGCCGTTCAGTTCCCAGATGGTCAGCGGCCAGTCGGTGCCGCCCTGTTCGTGGATGCACCGCCAGCCGCGCTCGGTCAGCTCGTGGGTGGCGTAGCCGTACTCCTTGACCGCCGCGTGCCGGTCGTCGAAGGGGCCCTGGACGAGCTTGCTGATACGCCGGTGGTTCTTCGTCACGCCGTCCATCTGGACGGACATGAGGTCGATCAGCTTGGGCGCGAGGCGACGTTCGGTGACGAAAGTGGAGATCGCCTGCACGAGGGGGACGACGTTGTTGCCGTGCTGCGCGTGCTCGCCGTCGACGGTGGAGTTGTAGACCATCTCGTCGATGGTCGGGTTGTCCTCGTGGGCGCGCCTGACGTGCCAGCCCTCGACCTCCGTGGGGTCGAGGGGCAGTTCTTCGACAGAGGAAATCCACAGGTGCGATCCGTCGGTGAGCTGCGCGGTGATGCCGAACATGCCGCCGCAGATCTCGACGTCGGCGACGAGCGGGATGCGTCGGAGCGCGGTGATGACCGGCTCGTAGGCGTTCCACACCTTGCGCCACAGCGGATCGTCGGTGTTGCCGTGCACGGGCATCGGGGCCATCTGCGCGAAGTGATTGCTCACGGGTTTCTCTCCAAGAGGTCTTGTGCCGTTCAACAGTACAGAGTTGGGATCTACTTTGGAACGGATTGAATCGCCTCGGCTAGCAGATGGGGGGCCTCCGACGCTGCTCTCGCACCCCTCGGGCGATGGCGGTCAGGGCCGCCAGTTGGTCGGCGCGCTGCTGGGCGGCGTCGCCGATGCGCCGTGCGTGATGGGCAAGGCTGCGCGCCTGCATGAGGGCGTGGTGGTTGTCGCGTGGGTCGAGGTGCATCTCCGCGCCGCCGATCTCGTTGATGAGCTCGGTGACGATCGAGTCCCGCACGTGCTCGGCGTGACCGAGGCCGTCGAGGTCGCGCTCCCGCTCGGCCCGATCCTTGAGATCGGCGATCTCGATCAGCATGTCGCCGACACCCTCGGGGTCCTCGCGGTAGAGGTCGGCGAGGGTACGGATCTGCTCGTGAGCGGCGGCGCTGCCGTCGAGTACGAGCGCGCCGTTGTGTGCGCGGCGAAGAGTGGGCAGGTAGCTCATGGCGTCCTTCCGGGGTCGAGGGGGCCCTTCCCCCTCTTCTTGGTTCTATTCTATATGCAATATTGGGGATGTCCAGATTCCTGGTGAAATATTCGTTCGCGGGCCTAAGTTTTTTTGCTGCCTGCGGGCCTTGGACTCAAGCAGCGCCTCGCGCGCAGCCCTGCGAGCGGACTTCACCGACTCCGGCCGCTCCTCAACCTGCTGACGGCGGCTGGCCGCACCCTCGTGCCAGTCATCCCAGAACTGCCCGCGCGCCTGGTGCTCCGCCGCCTTCGCCTCCTCCCGCTCCCGCTGGCGGCCCGCGCGCGGGTTGGTGCCACACGCACGGCAGGAGGCGGCAGGGCGGCCCTGGTGGCGCGCACAGCCCTTCTGCGGCTCCTCCTCGCCGTCCGGCCGGGAAGTGTCTGTCGAAGCGGGCGCAGGCTCCCCTACGGCGTCAGCCGTGGGGGTAGGGGGGAAAGGAAGGACAGAGGAAGGACCAGGGAAGGAAGGGGTTCCATCGCTGGAACCCAGTGGGTTCCCCCCGTGGAACTCATCGGGTTCCACCGGTGGAACCCGGCCTTCTGGCGCCTCCGGGTTCCCCCCGTGGAACCCTGCCTCTGAACCAGGGTTCCCCGCGTGGAACCCTGCCTCCACCTGCGGTTTCTGTGCCTTCTGCTGCCGTTTGGCCTCGCGCGCTTCGACATCCTGATACGTCATCGCAGGCTTGGCCGGAGCCGAACGCACCACTCCGGCGCGTGCCTTGCGGGGGTTCTTGGGGGCAGCCTTGCGGGCCTCGGCAGCCGCTTTGAGATCCGGGGTGGTTGGCGTCGGTGGTACGCCGAGCGGGAAGACCCGGTAGACCGCAGACCGGCCCGCCTTGCCGGTCTCGACACGCTCGACGAGGCCCTTGGCTATCAGCTCCGTGACGATGGTGATGGCGCGCTTGTCGGTCACGCCGACCCAAGCGGCAAGGCGGGTCAGACCAGGCCGGGCAAGACGCGTCTCGTCGTCGGCACTGTCGGCGATCTTCATGAGGGCGAGCTTTCTGGCTCTGGCTGAGCACGTCGGGCGGCAGATACGCCGCAGCGATCATGAGTTGGATGGACACGGTTCCCCTTGGGCGGTACGAGCGTGGCGGCAGGACGGGGCGCCCCGCCCGTGGTTCACGGGCGGGGCTGAGGAGTCAGGGGTTCCGGGTCAGGCTGGCCCGACGTTGATGATCGGGGCCGTCTTCTTCCCAGTCTTCCGGCGTGGGACGGGCAACCCGGCCGCCTTGAGGTTCCTGACCATCCGATCGGAGTCCGGCTTCATCGGCACGGGGATGCCGGCAACCTCGTGGAGGTCGACCATCGCCTCCACGTCGTCCTTCTCCTCGTCGTTCCCGCCACGCCAGGACAGCTTGTTGGGCCCGTAGACCCCGGCCGGGGACTGGTCCAGCTTCTTGCGCGCGAACTTCTTGATCCGGTCGCCCTCACCCGCGAGTTCGTGTCCTTTCACGTAGTCGATGAGCGCCTGCTCGCGGTCGGCGTCGTTGTGGATCAGCGCCGTCTGCTCCGGCACACCCGGGGCCGTACCCGGCCAGCACAGGGAGCGGAAGGGGCAGTAGTCGCAGATGGCGTCCAGGCCAGGCCCGTTGAAGTCGCGCGGCATCTCCTCGGGGTCGCCGGTCTCGCGCACGCGCTCCACCCACCACTGGGCCTCGGCCGCCCGCTGAGGATCGAAGTCGATCTCCTGGATGTGCTCCGCGCCGCTGTCACGGTTGATGAAGCGGAAGCGAATGCGGCCGATCTCCAGTGCTCCCAGGCGGGACAGGTACCGCTGGCCGGGCACGTCTTCGAACCCCACCTCGTGCAGCGCGCCCGCGTACAGGTAGACCTGGCGCAGCTCGGCCGCCGTCGCCCCGTAGCGGAGGACGCGGTCCCACAGGTAGGTGGACTTCGTCTTCACGTCCTCCACGGTGAGTACGTCCGCCGGTATCACCGGTCTGTGCCGGGCAGGCAGGCGGGCGGCTGTCGTCGCGTCGAGCTGCACGACATCGACGTGCCCCCGGATCAGGTCGTCCTGGACGCTGCGTTCCACGAGCCATCCGTACTCCGTACGTGCCGACTCCAGCAGGCCGTAGTGGATGAAGGTTCCGAGGATCGCGGCGCGCTTGTCGGCATGGTCGGTCGGTGTGACGCCGTGCAGGATGTACGCGGCGCGTCGGCCGCACACGGTGTCGGATGCACCGAGCTGGGTTTGCAGGGAGCGGGGACGCCGGGCGTCGACGTCATGGGCCGCGTCCCAGATCGAGGGCGCGGTCCCGTCGGTGATGGTGGCTACGGACATGCGAGTTCTCCAAGAGATGGGTGGGGGCCGGTCACTGCTCGGCGTCCGCGTCCTGCTCGGCGGCCTTCCGCTTGGCGGCGGCGCGGAGCTTGTCGGCGTCGGTCAGTGGGCCCTCACCCATCTCCGAGCGCGGGTTGTCCAGTTCGGCGGCCCGCTGCTCGGCGGCGGACCGGATGGTGGCGATCTCCTCCCGGTCGAGCCGGTTGACCGGGTCCGGTACCGCGCGCCAGAGTGCGCCGAGGGCTTCCTTGTCGTTCAGCGCCGCGATGCGGGTCAGCCACGGCTGGACCGAGTCCCCGGCGAGCGCGGGCATGACGCGCGGTTGCGATTCGATGGAGCAGCCGAGGCCGTTGAAGACCAGGTCCTCGATGTTGAAGTCCCGCAGGGTGAGCGGCTTCCGCTGCTCCACGCGCATGCGGAGGGAGCGGACCTTGACGATCTGTGGGTCGGCGTCGCGCTTCATGCGCACCCAGCAGGTGGAGTCGAAGCCCAGGTCCTTCTGGGCCGAGACCTTCCACTCCGTCTGGTTCTGGATCGGCTGGCCGTTGTCGTCGGTGGCGCTGACCTGTTTGCCACGGGCCAGGACGATGGCGATTCCGGGGAGGGTGCGCAGCAGGTAGATGATCCTGTTCCAACGCTCCAGGGCGTCGTTCCACAGGTTCCGGCCGATGTCGAAGGGCGCGTCGGGGTCTTCCTGGAGCAGCTTGCGGTTCTTCCGCGTCCTGCGGCCCCGCTCGTACGTCCAGTTGGTCAGCATCCGCCACAGAGCAGATCCCGAGTCGATGGTCAGGACGACCGGCGGCTCTCCGGCCGCCGCCGCACGCCGGGCTTCGGCGTGTACGGCCTCGACCTGTTCGAGGATGTCCCGGTAGGTGCCGTCGTGTTCGATGATCAGGTAGTTCGCGCCTTCGATCGCCGCGTACTCGTCGGCCGACCCCTCGTCGAGGTCGATCCAGTACATCTGGCCGATGCGCTCAGAGGCGGAGAACTGGGCCGCCGAGTAGGTCTTGCCGGCGCCCTCTTCTCCCTCGATGAGGATCAGCGGCCACGGCACGATGCCGGTCGGCTTGCGGGTCTTGAGCTTGATGGCGGCCGGCTTGGCGGTGCCCGCGGGTGTGGTCACGATCTGGCTCCAAGAGGTCGTGGTCAGTCCGCGCGCAGAGCGCGGACTTCAAAGAGGGGGGACCACTCCGGGTGCTCGGCCAGCAGGAGCCGGACGTACCGGGAGCGGTAGTCGTTGTTCAGCGCGAACTCGTCACCCCGGGTCGCCGCGCCGTACTGGTAGCGCAGGAGCTCGAAGAGCATCCCGATGCCGATGCGGCCGAACCCCTTTTCCGCGCAGTCGGCGGTCATCCGGGCCAGCGCCCTGAGAACCCAGGGGTTGAGTACGTGGAACGCCTCGAACCGCTGCTGGATGGTCAGGTCGCCGACGTCGGCGGGGTGGCGAACGGGCTGGATGGTGCCGAACAACGGCGGCTGGTCGATCAGCAAGGCTCTCCCCCTCAGAGATAGTACGAACACCCTGGAGTGTTGGAATCTATCTCTGGGCAAGAGGAATGTCGATCGACGACGCCGTCGGACCACGCCCGGCAGCCCTCTGCAATTCCGCATCTCACCCCCAGTCGAACGATGCGCACCCTCTCTGGATACGCTTCTATTCTATATGCAAATAGGGGTTAGATCAAGAACAAGTCACCTACTGGACAAGCTAGTTGGGCGTTTGGTGCGCGGCCTTGCCGCGCGGCACGATCCTGGCGCCGGGACCTTCGTAGGTGCCGTCGCGGAGTGCAGCCAGAACCCGTTCGTCGACCACCCAGTCCACCCCGCGGGCTCCGGCCTGGAGCGCGGGCACATCTTCCACCACGGGCTCCAGGAGCCAAATCGGCGATCCGGACAGGGTGTAGTTGGCCGGACGGAAGCGGCCCGTACCGACGGCCTTCCTCAGCAGGGCCCCGGACGGCAACTGGAACAGCGACACCAGCTCGGCTTGCCCTACGAGCGGCGGAAGCTGGTCGACCTGCCCGACCCAGTAACCCGGGTCCTGCTCCTTGACCAGCGCGGCAAGCGCGACCTCGTTGACGTACTTCGTACGCGGGGTGGTCTGGCCGAAGCCCTTCACGAACTGGAGCAGCCAGTACGGCGACCCGCTGATGATCTTGGCGTGCTGGTAGCCGAGCGTGTGGTCACGGCTGATCCACTGGCTCACCTGGAGCCGCTTCACGTCGTACAGGCCGGCGAACTCAGCCCCGCCGGCCAGGTACGGCTTCCTCGCCGCTGGCCTCTGATCCTCTGCCACTTCATCGCCTCCCGCTCGCGGTACGTCTGCATATAGATTGTAACCAGTGCGGGAGCGGAGTCCGTATCCCCGGAAATCCCGGTAGTGTGGGGGCTTCCAAGAGGTCGAAGGCCCCCCGTCGCGAGACGGGGGGCCTTCTTCTTGCTTCTCGAGCGGCGCTCGCGTTCACGCCGTCGGCCCGGTCAGATCCTAGGCAGCGGAAGCTCCGAGCCCTCGTACTTCGGCGGTCGGGCGTAGCCGAGCAGCCAGCCGAAGCGCGGCGACACGTGCTCCTCGGCGAAGCGGAAGACGCCGTAGTACGCGAAAATCGCAACCGGGGTCAGGGCTCCGGCAACAGCGGTGGCATCGAGGTCAAGGCCGTGGCGGAGAGCGACCGCGACGAGCCAGCCGACTGCGGAAGGAACGCCGGTGCGCAGGAGCGAGGCGTAAAGGTTCATGGGAGTGGACTCCTTACTGGGGATGGGTTGCGACTAGCTGAAAAGCCGTCGCCAGGTTTCGGGCCCCGGGTAGCCGTCGGCGTCCGATCCGGTCCAGCCCTGGGCTCGCTGGAAGGCGGCGGTGTTCAGGCGATCGGCTTCGCCCCAGCTGCGGGAGGGGCCCACCCGGTAGTGGGAGCCGAATCCACGGGCCACGAGCCGTCGGCCGAGCAGCAGGATGCTGTCGTTGGTCTGGCCGATCCGGAAGGTCCCCGTTCCGGGGAACACGGGCGCTGCCGGCGGCGAGGGCTTGGGCGGGGCGGGCTGGTCGACAAGCCGGTGCAGCGAGACGATTCCCGGCACGCCGTCCGCGTCTTTGCCGGAGAGGCCGATGGATCGCTGGTAGTCCGCATAGGCAAGGGTGTCTGCGTCCGACCAGTCCGGACCTGGGCCCACCTTGTAGTGGCTCCCGAATCCACGGGCGACGAGCGCCCGGCCGACAGCGGTGACGTGATTGCCGTGGGCGCCGAATCCGTAAGTCAGGCCGTCGATGGTGACCTGGTGGCGTGGGGGAGTGGCGGTGTCGGCGGAGCCGTACGAGGGGCGGCCGAACCCGACGATGGTCCCCGCGGTGCGGACACGGCGCGCGACGCAGTTGGAGGTGTTCGCCTCGATCGTGTAGACATAGCCGCCGCTGACACCGGTGGCCACGCCAACGTGGTCGATGGCCGCGATGCTGTCGCTTCCATCCCAGTCGAAGAAGACGATGTCACCCCGCCTGATGCCGTCGGTGTCGACGTGCCACTCGCCCGCATCCTTGAACCGCTGGGCATGCGAGACGGTGTAGGCGTAGTCGGTCCCGTGGCAGACGGCCTGGAACTCGTTGGCGTGACGCGCCCAGTACGTGACGCCTTCGTCGCACCAGGGCGCGTCGGCGTATTCGCGTCCGTTGCGCGAGGCGTAGTCGTTGGAGATGTAGTTGGGTCGGCCCGACAGGCCAAGGCTCTTCTCCGCCTCCGCGATCATCCCGTCGAGGCTCATACGGCATCCCCGGTGGGGCCACCGTAGATGCCGTCAGCGTTCGGCTCCCCGAAGAGCTGTCGGAGGAGGTCCTCCTCGTTGTCGACGGTCGGCCCGTTGATCGTGTTGCGGAGGATCGAGGCGTCCTGGTCCTGCGGTGCAGCGGTGGTGTCAGCCACGGCGCGTCCTGCTTCTCCCCCGCGCCTAAGTGGGTGATCCGGTTGTGCTTGGTGGGTTCTAGGGGCTGCCGCGAGCGGCCAGCCACAGCTGGACGACAGACAGCAGCAGTGGTGCGATGAAAGCGGAGATCACCAGACGGCGGTTGGCGGCGGTCTGCGCCTGGTCGTCCTCCCGGCTCCCCTTCACAGCCGAGAGGTCTCGTTCCAACGCGTCGAGGCGCTGGCCGGTAGCTCGCTGATCAGCGCGATACACGTCGACGGTGACCACCTGGTCCAAGCGGGTAGCAAGCGCAGCGATGTCTCCGCGCAGATCATCACGCAGCTGCGCGATATCGTCTCGCTGGTCTTCACGAAGCTGAACGACGGCGCGATGAAGCTCCCACAGAGTGGGCTCGGCGCTCGGCGGGAGCGTCACCGCGGTCTCCTCTAGCGGTTGGTGGCCCCGCGCCACGTTCTTCATCCTAAAGGAGCTGACGGAAGGGCCACATCGCGACAGGATGGCCCCGCGCAGGCTCGACGAATAGAGGTTCCCCGAAGAGGCCGCGGGTCAGTCGATGGGGAATCTGATGACCCCAAGGTCCAGGTAGCCGTTCCCAGCAGCGAGAGCGGTCGTTGCAGCAGCGGTGAGGCTAGCCAATGCCACAGTCCCGGAAGGGCTGATGTTGACGGTCAGAGCCGCCCCGTTGTTGGGAACGATGACCGCGAACTGCTGGATATATGTGAGGGGCCTGGCCCCCGGCGGAAGGGTGACGAGCACTTCGCCGGTGGCGGGGGTGGTCTTGGCGGTGCGCTTGCACAGACCTCGTAGACCCACCGTCCGGTCGGGGTAGATCTTGTGAGCCACCAGGTCGTAGCCGCTGCCCCAGTTTCCCCAACCCGTTCCGAACGTGATCGGCTCCCAGCTCTCGTGGCCTGTGCGTGCGATCCAGCCGTCTTTGTCGACGACCAGGTTGGCGTTCAACAGCAGCGATTCCCAAGCGCCGTTCTTCGCGCCGATGATTTCGTTGCCGCCGATGCGGACGTGGGAGAAGTATCGGTTGCTGGCGATGAAGTTCCAGTCGCCGGTAGGGGTGACCTGCGCGCACGTCGAGCCGATCTCGACACTGCTGCCGACGTTGAGTTCGTAGCGAACACTGAGGTCGCCGCCGGCATAGACGGATTCCGCATTGAGATCGATGTGGGCCGACTGCGAGTCGGACCACAGTTCAGCGGATGCCATGGGCCATGGCGTGCCGGCGGAGAAGGCGGATACCTGGCCTGGCGGGGGTGCCGGGTCGACGACCTCGGCGGACATCAGTGTCAGGCGGCTGGCATTGGTCGCGGCGTCGTAGGTGGCGTAGGCCGCCGCTGGCGCCCGCTCCTGGGGTGACCCGGAGAAGAGGCGGACGCGTCCGGAGGCGAGCTGCTGGTCGCTTCCCGGAACAGAGGTGATCTCGACGCGACTCCCGCTGGTGGCTGTGCGCAGTGTCGCGCCGTTGATCTCCACGCCCGTGAGGACGCCACCGGTGATGGTCTTGCCCACAATGGCGTCGGCCGCGAGGAGTTCGGCGGTGATGGCCCCGGCCTGGAGATCGGCCGTGGCGGCGCGACGCGGCGTTCCGGCCACCGCGGCCGTGGCAGGCCCGGCAACGCCGGCGGCGGTCCGAGCACGCAGACGCACCCACCACTGTGTATAGGGCAGCGGCGCGGTGACCGTGCCACCCTGCGGCGTCTCGATGGTGTCGCGCAGCGTTCCCTGATCCGCTACGAAGTGCTCCTCGGCGCCGATGTGGACTTCGACGCGTGACCAGTCCAGCGGGGTGGGATCCGTCATCTCCCACGTCCCGTCCCACGCGATGGTCAGAGCGGCGAGCGCAGGCTGAACTTCGGGCAGGGATGGCATGGGCGGGGCCGGTCCGTTGGTGACATTGATGCCGGTAGTGCCGTCGGCCTGCTGGCCGATAACAGCTCGAAGGCTCCCGTTGCTGTCGTACACCTGCACCGCGCCGTCCTCGATGGAGGAGTAGGCGAGCTGACTGGTTGAGGTCATGGAGGCGAGCCGCCTTTCCACGGCGGCAAGTCGGGCGGCGAGCTGGATGACGAGATCGGTCATGGTCAGGCTCCGTAAGTAAAACGATCAGTGCGGGCTAGTCGAACGGTGATCTGTTCCTGCTGGTCCCCGCTGGGCGGCTTCAATGTCCAGCCGGTGATGCGGCACCATCCTTCGTAGTTCGACCATTGGTCGTGAAGGCTCACCCGGACGTCGTCTCCGATCTGGAAGGAGCCGATCCGGGCGGCGGGGTGATCGCGTAGGACGATCTCGGTGACCTCGCCGAGGACCTGGCGGGCGGTGCTCTCGGTACGTGCCCGTGAGGCCAGCCGGTCGTTGGCTTTCTCCGAGGGCACTTCGAGCACGTGTTCCAGCCGGAGCCGTCCGTTGCGGGACGCGTCGATCGCACGTCGGCGGCTCCGGCCATCGCCTGCCCCCAGGCCAATGACCACCTGCGCGTATGCGTCGGCGTCGTAGACCACCGGGACGGTCTCGGCGACGTTGATGCCGGAGGTGAAGGTGATGTCGGCGCGACGGCTTCCGAGCCGCGGCCAGCCGACCTGGATGCTGCGGGTCGGAACATCGCCATCCCACGCGACGGTCTCGGTCCACTCTGGGCCGCCTTCCACGGCGATCATGTCGTCGATGACAGCCCCCAAGGGGCGGGTCTCCCACCAGGCCACTGCGTAAGGGTCGGCCGTTGTGCCGACGGTGGCAGTGCTTGCTGGCGCATCGACGGCCACGTGAAGGTTGCCGTCGGGCTGCTCCTGGCAGTACGCCCACACGTCCCGGATGACCTTGCAGGGGTCGGCTCGGACGTAGGGGCCCCGTCCGGCGAGGTTGCCGTGCACGTCATAGCGCCGCTGGGGGTAGGAGCCGAACCCGGCGGCCTCAATGCGCATCTGCTGGCCTTCGGGGTCCGCACGCCACACGATGCCGCCCCACAGCAAGGTGCGGTCTCGCTCCGCGAAAATCAGCGTGTTGCCGGGATCGAGCTGTGACAAGGCCAGGCCGGCGAGGCGGGGTTCGATGACCGCCGTGAGCGATCCCGGGCCGTTGAGCTCCGGGCCGAACTCCGCATCCGACAACGGCAGGTCCCAGGCCAACGCCTCGCCGGTCAGGGCATGACGGGTGAGGTACCGATAGGTGGCCATGATCAGATGACGCCTTCGGTGAACTCGACGTCGCAGATCAGGGAGGTCCCGCCGTCGACGCCGAAGTTTCCGGCCGCGCGCGGAGACGTGTAGGTCTGGAGGTAGAGGGGCTGCACTGTGCCGCGCATGACGGGATCGAGGGTCAGGTTGTCGGCCATGATCACGGTGCTCCTGCGGATACCGGTGCCCTGGTCGTCGTCGATCGTGGTGTCTTGCCCTTGAATCGTCCCGAAGACGTTCTGCATGTAGGCGAAGGCGAAGGAGGTGTCCATGCGCAGTGTGCTGACGGTGGTAAGGATCTTGGTATTCACCGCCCATTCAGGGACCGCTATGTTCCACCGCGCGGCTGCGGGCCAGTTGTGCCAGCGATCATCGTGGCTCGTCAGGCGGTCGAGCGCGCCCGGGAACGCCGTGAACAGCTCGCGCGTACGGCGAGGGTTCGCGATTTGCCTGAGATCACGAACCATCGAGTCGGTGATCGTTGCGGTGTTGGCCGGGATGTCGATCCGAGCGAGCACGATGGCCGTCATGCCAGCTGGAGTGGTCATGGTGGTCGCTGAGACGTTGGGCAGCACTTGGAAGTAGCCAATGTCGTCTGTGGCAGGGTTTCGGTTTCCCTCGTACTCCGGGTCTTCTATGCGCTGGATCAACAGGTCTGAACGGCTGGAGGCACCGGTCGGGGCAATGGGAACAACGGCGTCGCCGACGTTGTACTGGGTGTAGGAGCCCTGGCCCCAGTCTGCCCCCCTGATCACGGATGAGCCGTCGCCGACCCTGACGGCCGCGCCGGGGGTGGCGAGCTGGCGAACCTTGAGGTTGTTGCCTTCGGTGATTCCCTGGCTCCCGCGGGCCAGGTCGCGGATCATCATCCTGAAGGCGCGGGCCGGGTGCGTGCCGCCGTGGGTGAGCATGGGCGGCTGGACGAGCGTCACAGTAAGTCCTTTCTCTACAGAGCGGTCCAGGCCGACCGCCAGGTCACGGCCAGACGCGAGGTGTTGGTGTAGTCGGAGGCGGTCCACCGAATCTCCGACCGGCCGGGCGGGATCTGAAAGAGGTCCAGTCGCGACGCCGACGACAGCGCGGAAGCGGCATTGCCGGACCCGTTGCGCAGGACCCAGCGGGTACCAGGCCGGGTCTCGATGTCGACGGTTTCTCCGGGCGCCAAGGACACGTCGAGGTCGAGGACCTGGCCGCTGTCCACGTGCAGGACGCGCGGATGGGTCACAGGTCCGGTGATGCGCAGGCTCGGCCAGGCTCCCGTGTTGCCCTCGTTTGTCACCCACCCAGGCCGCGTCGCCGGGCTGGCCACGCCCGTGGTGATCGGCGCCTTTACCGGAGCGGTGAAGCCCTCCCGGGTGGCAGACGAATCCAACGACAGGATGATGCCAAGAGCCGTGTCGGCATTGAAGCTCGGATCCAACGCGGTGAACTCCAAGTCCAGGGGAATCCAGCCGTGGATGACCCGGGCGGTGGTGACCGCCTCCGCCCGGCGGATTCGCCCGTACAGGCGTCGTGTTGGCCGTCCGGGCCAGCACAGGCGCAGCACCGCAAGCGAGCCAGCTGTGCGCCGAATCGCTGGGTTATCGGCAGCAGCCTCCAGGAGAGCCAACGAGTTCAGGGCTGACCTCGGCATCGCCAGGGGTACTGATCCCGGCCTCGATCCGAACCGACCGCGAGGCGTACAGGTCGACACCGGGGAACGCCCCGTCGTCGGACGGGTTCAGCACGTCCTGGGTCCGCAGCTCGGCGGCCCCCAGACCCTGGACATCGGAGACGATGAACGGCGTGCCAGGGCCGAGGACAACACCAGCGAAGTCGATCTGCCACAGGCTGAGATCGGTCATCAGATCCTCCCGCCGCGCTGAGCGTTGCGCAGGTGGCGCATGATCTCTCCGCCGAGCTGCTGTGCGGAGGAATCCCGGCTGCTCCCGGTGACGATGATGGGCATGTTCTCCACCAGGGACCTTGCCTGTTCGCGAACAACGACGACCTTCACGCCGCCGCCAGGCCGTGCGTCGACCAGGCGCAGGGGCGCGGAGGATTCGCCAGCGGTGAGCTGGTAGCCGAACCTGCCTGCGACGTCCTGGAGGACCGCGGTCGCGTTGCGCCGCTTCGCAGCCCCGAGCGGGATGTACGCCTCGCCGTGCGTCTCCGGCTCAGCGAACTTCACGATCCCGCCGGCAGAGGCGTACAAGCCCGGCGTGAGCACACCGCCGTTGGCGTAGGACAGGCCCTTGTTCGCGCGGGCGAGATCAGCCAGGAACCGGGTGCCCTTCGAGCCGAGGGCCGCCCGGATCCGGGTCAGAGCGAGGTTCGCGATCTCGATGATGTGGTCTTCGGACAGGCCCGTGGAGTCCGCAACCTGGTGCAGTCCGACCTTGCCGGAGGTCACCGCGCTGATGATCGCCACAAGGTCCGGGAGATCCTGGCCTTGCACCACCCCGTTCGCTGCGCGCGCCGCGGCGTTGGCGGTGCTCGCGGTCCGGCGATCACGCACTGCTTGGTCGGCGAGGTCAGCGGCGTCCTGGTCCCCCTGTTCGGCGAGAAGCTTCGCCAGATCGCTGTAACCGGTGGATGCCAGGGTCGCCAAGTTCTTCTCGAACGCCATCTGGTCCTGGACCGCCTTCTTGAGCTGCCCGGTGAAGGTTCCCAGCGATGCCTTTGACGCTGCCGCAAGCCCCCGCAGGTCAGCGGCCATCTGCCGTACGTAGCTGCCGGAACCGGTGGCCATCTTCCGGGTGAGAGCGATCCCGTCCTCACCCATGTCCGCCAGCGCGTCGGAGACATCCTGTCCCGCGCGCCGCGCCACCGTCGCGAGGTCTGAGCGCCAGCGGCGGGCTGTCGCCACCGACATGTGAAGCTTCCTGCCGAATGCGCCCAGGTCGAAGTTGCCCTTGCTGTCTCGGGCATCGCTGGCAATGCCCGACAGCGTGAACAGTTGCTGCGGCTTGTAGCTGACGCCGCTCAGGCCACCGCTCGCGTACCACTGTGCGTGGCCACCAAGGCGCCGAACGGTCTCCTCAGCGATGGCGCGGGAACGCGTTCGCTTCGACGCGGCCAGCGGGATGTACGCCTCACCCTGCGTCTCCGGCTCGGCCCATACGCGCCAGCTGCCCCCAGGAGCTATCTGGGCAACGTGCTCCTCGCGCCGAACGCCACCGCGTGCGAAGTAGTCGACCACTCCACCGGACGCGCGCGCCTGGACCATGTCCGGGATCCCGTTGCCGTCCTTGTCCCCAGGAATCGGCTGGAGCCGGGCGAAGAACGGGATGGTGACCGAGGCAGGTCTGTTGACGGTGACCGTGATGGTCTTCTCGCCCGGAATCCGCTGTACGGAGGCACCAATGCCGTCGAGCTGCGCCTTCACCGCCGCCATATCTCCGGACAAGAGGGCGGCAGTGAGAGCTTGAGCTGCGGCGCTGCCCTTCTTCTGGGCGACTGCGGCGATCAGGTCGAGCATTCCCGACCACTCGGCGTTGGACTGCTTTCCTGCCGTCTGGAACGCGGTCACCACGGCCGCCAGGTCCGGTGCTGGGATGGGCTGATCCGCCCCGAACAGAAAGGCCAGTTGATCACGTACGCCAGCCAGGTCACCGGTCAGAAACGCATGGGCCAGGGCCTGCGACTGCTCCTTGCCGAACCGCTCCGACACTGTGGTCAGGACGTTCATGCCCTGCCGTATCTGTCCTTCCAGGGCCTGCGGCAGCTTCTTGGCAGCCGTGGACAGGTCCGTCACCGTCATCTGTTGCAGAACCCGAGCAAGCTTGCCGGGATCGTTGGTCGCTGCGGCATCCGCCCAGGCGTCGGCGGTCATCTGGCCGTACTTCGCGGCGATCGCCGGAAGCTGCTCCAGACCTGCCCGGAACGCTGGCGTCGAACGGGCGGCGGACTCGGTGATGATGTTCTGCAACTCGTCCGCGACCTTGCCCTTGCCCTTCTTCAACTGGGCGACGAGCTCGGCGAGGATGGGCGCGGAGTCCACCCCCAGCGTTGAGAAGTGGTCGGCCAGATCCAGACGGCCCTGTGAAGCAAGCACGCCAAGGTTCTTCTGGAAGTCACGCTGCGCCACAAGCTGCTTGCGTAGCTCCGCGACGTAGTCGGCGAGCTTTGCCTTGCTGGCGTCCGCCGACCGGCCGGCCTTGCGGTTGGCTTCAGCGACGTTGTCCTGAGCGTCCTTCCACGCCTTCGCCGGGTCCACAATGGCGCGCAGGGCCTTGCCCATCGCCTCCATCTCGTCGGTGAACTGGACGGCTCCCTTCTTGTCGGTCGGCAGCATCTGCGTGATGTCCCACGCACCGGCGAGCTGCTTGCGGTTGGTCGCGATCTTGGAGTTGACGATGGCCATGTTGTTGGCCAGCTCGCTCTCCTGCCGGACGGCTGAATCCCACATCTTGTGCTGCTTGCTCAGGACGTCGGCCGCATCCTCGAGGTACGTGGCCTTGAATCCGGCCATGTTCTTGAAGTCGCTCGCCTGCTGGTCCAGGTCGCCCTTGAGCCGCTTGAACTTCTCACCCCCACTGGTGATTGCATCCAGCGCCTCCGCGATGTCAACCCCGGCGGTCTTGAGCTTCTTCACGTCATCGCTGTCGGTCAGCTGCTCGGTGAGCTTGCGCAGTCCTGCGCCCTGTTCACCCTCCTCGCGCTCCGAGCGCAGGGCGTCGACCAGCTGCTCGGTCGCGGCCTTTGCCTTTTGCTTTGACGCGGAGTACGCCGCGTAGATGCCGATGCCGATCGCCATAAGAGCGGTCAAGCCAGCCACCGCGATACCTGCACCGCTCAGGACCGCAGGCAGCATGGATCCACCCGCCCTCGCCGCCGCCAGCTCAGTCCGGAAGATTGTCAGCTGCGCGCCGAACTTCATGAACGCGGCCTTCGTGAGGAGGCCCACCGCCATCAGCGCCATGAGCCCGCCAGCCAGGGACTTGACTGGACCGGGCAGGTCGTTGATGGCCCCCGCCAGGACACCGAGGTACTCACCGAGCGTCTGGAGCGCCGGGAGAAGGGCGCGCGCCAGGTCGATTCCCAGTGCCGTGGCTTGGTTGCGGAAGATCTGCCACTGCCCAGAGGTCGTATCGAGCTGGATGTCGTAAGCCTTCTGGGTAGCCTGCGCGCGGTTGATCTCCATGGAGATGCCCGCGTACGTCGCGGCGTAGTTGTCCCCTTCAGCAGCACCCAGCGCGAGAGCGGCGCGGACTGCCCGAATGTCCCTGAGCAGCGGAACAATCGTTTCTGCGGTGCCGCCAGTAGCGTCGCGGATCTTCTGCATGACGACATACAGGCCGTCCTGCTGGAGCGCGGAGGCTGCCGACTCGTAGCCCATCTCCTTGAACAGGTCGCTGAGCTCCTGCGTCGGCTTCATCATCCGCGTCATCAGCATGTTCAAGGCGGTCGCGGACTCCGCCGCCGGGATACCGGCCAGGGTGATCGCGGCGAGGGCTGAGCTGAGGTCATCGAACTTCACGCCGGCCGCGGCCGCCATCGGCACTACGTCGCCCAGCTGCTGGGCCAGCTCCGAGAAGCTGATGACGCCGAAGTTGACCGTCTGGAACATGATGTCCATGACGTCGCTGGCCTGTGAGGCATCCATTCCGTACGCCTTCAGCACGCCCAGCAGGGCGCGGGCCCGCCGTCTCCGTGTCGGTCAGGCCGGCGGAGGCACCCTTTGCCGCGACGCGCAAGATCGTCATGGCGTCCGCGCCGTCGAAGCCAGTTGAGACGATCTGGTACAGGCCCTCGGCCAGCTGGCTGGCGGTCTGGGGCAGCTCCGTGGACAGGCGCACGATCTGATCGGTGAACGCCTCGATGTTGGTGCTGTTGATCTGCTTGGAGATTGTCATGACGTTCGCCATGTGCTTCTCAAGCTCGATGGCGTTCTTGGCGCCAAGCGCCAGCGCACCGCCGATCAACAATCCCGTCGTGGCGAATCCCGTTGCCATCGCCCGCCGGGTGCGCTCGGATCTGGCCGCAAGGGCATTGAGGTCACCGTTGAGCCTGGTGACTTGCCCGCCGAAGGCACGCACTTGCCCTCCGGCCGTGCGGAGGCCGGAGACCAGCCCGCCGACACCGGCGGTGATACTGACGTAGAGGCTGTAGGCGCCAGCCACCGGTCACGCGTCCTTCCGGGGCCGCAGCCCAATCTTGACCCCGCGCCCCTCCGGACCATCCGGCACCTGCTCTTGCTCCATCGCGATCAGCTCGCATCCCGGGCAGCGGTGCGATTCGGTGACGTAGGCGAACCGGTCACCGTCGGCTTCCTCCTGCCACTCCGCCGGACGGGTGCCGCAGCCGTCACACAGCGAGCGCGTGTAGGCGAGGAAGGCCAGAGCTTTCGACCGGTCCGCCGCCGACCAGCGGCCGTCACCGGCGCCCGTGAACTGCGAATGTGGGATGCCGTTCAGTTGGCACAGCTCCAGCTCCGCCCGGAATCCCGGATCGGCGGTCAGCCTTTTCCCAGGTCCGCCCGCATCGTCTGGTTCACCAGCAGCGGGACCGAGAACAGGGCCTTCGCTTCGCCGTCCGGCCACTCGTCCAGCAGTTCCTGCGCCTCGGCCACGGTCATGCCGGGAACCTCTGCGCCGGACGCGTCGCGCTCGATATGGCATGCCGCGATCAGGGCGGCCGGAAAGGTCTCGACGTTGTACTCCATGCCCTGGTCCGCCTGGGACTCTGTCGGCGGATGCTCCCGCAGCAACTGAGCCCATACCGGGCGGGGCAGCGCACGGAACGTCAGAGTGATCGTGACATCGCGCAGCGCGGCTTCAGCAGCCTCAAGCCGACTCTCGGCGACAAGCATCGCTGGCCGGGCGGCGATCCAATCCTCCCGCTCGTCCTCGACCACACCCTGCTCGACCGAATCGCTCGCAGCAGATGTACGGGCCTTCGCCAGCTCCAACGCGGCTTCTGTGACGGCTTGCTTGGCCGAAGCGTCGTCGCAGAGACGCAGCGACCGTTCAGGCAGTTCCCGGCCTTTGAGCCGGGCCATCTTCGCCGCCCAGTGCGCGTCGCGGGCAACAGCGGCGGCAGGCGGTGCGGGCTTCGTCGTCATCTGCTCGCGCCCCGAATCAGCCAGCGACAGCCGGAACGGGGGCATCGAGCGTCGGCACTGCTGTGATCCCGAAGGAGCACTTGAACTTGGCCGGCTCGCTGCTCGCCGAGTACGACGCGGAGCGCGAGCCGACGCGTACCGGGAAGATGTCCATGGAACGACTGGCCGGTACGTCGCCCTTGCGCAGGATGACGATGAAGCCCACGGTCCCCTTGGACAGCAACTGCTCGATGGTGTCGCTGACCTGATCCTCGTAAAACGTGAAGCTGCTGTTGTCGGCCTTGTCCTCGCCCGGAATGGTCGTGGCGAACGTAGATCCCATATCGGGGGTGTCGATAGGCGAATTTTCCAGCGCCCATCCCTCGATCTCGCTGATCGCCCCAGACAGTTCAGTGGCGTTGGCGACCGCCAGCTCGGTACGGATCGGGACGTTCGAGGCAGCGGCGATAGCCTTGAGGAAGAAGAACTTGGTGATGCCGCGGCGCATGAACCGCTGCTGCGTGATTGACACGCGACTCTCACTCTCCGGGGACCGGAGACCTGCACGGTATGGCAGGCCAGTCCCCAACAGATCAAGGGGAGTCGGCCCGTACCGAGGAGTCGGGCGTCCGCGTGAAGCCTCCGCGGTGAGGTACGGATCTAGCTGTTGAGCGTCGTAACGTCCAAAGCGAACCGCTGTACGTAACTGTATACGCCGCCAGCGACCGTCAAACCCTCCTCCTTGTCGAGCTCACGACCCATCACGGAATACCCAATGGGCGTGATCGGGTAGGCCGCTGGCCCCGCCGAACTCCGAGCCAGGACGGCGGAGCGGACCTTGTCCGCCATCCATTCCGCCTGCTCGGCCGTCGTCGCCACCGACGTGACCTGATAGAGGAGACGGGCATCTGCGGTGGCATCCCCGAACGGTGGGCCGGATGTGGTCGGGAAGCCCAGCGGGTACAGGACGCTGTAGGGCGTCGCCGCACCGGTCGGCAGGCTACTGGCGATCGGTGCCGTGCCGTATCCGCAACTGCGCCCCGTGCTGGCAGCGATCGTTGCTTGGAGGGCCAACGAAACGATGCGTCCCGAGACAGTCATTCCTCAGACACCGCTCTTCCGAGTGCGGCAAGGAATAGTGGCCTGATGCGCTCCACGGCGGGCCCAACGTGCGGGTACGGGGGCTGGTTGTAGATCCGACCGAGAGTATCGGGCCCAACGAATCCGAATTCGAGCCTCCGGGCTTGTGGTTTGTTCGTGCCCACAACGCCGGTCACAGACGCGCCGGTCATGGAAACTTCGTGCGTCCACGAACGTCGGTAGTCCCCTGTTGGCGCGTTCGGCCCCGGGCGCCCAGAGGCGTTCGCCTTGATCGCCGTCTCCAGCAGCATCACATGGTGCTGCACGATGCGGGCCACGGCCGGCAACGCCGCGGCGGCCCGTGCATCGAGCCGCGCGGCGATCACGGCCGCGTTCGAGGAGCTGCCGGAACGGGGGTTCAGGGGGGCGGGCATCTACGCGGACTCCTCTACCTGAAATCTTCCCCTCGCCCACTCCGCCAGTTGAGCCAGCATGGCCCGCGTCATCTCGTAGGGGCTTCCGTCCAGATCAGGTCGTGCCAGCGCGGCCTTCTGTAGCTCACCTGCATCAATCGCCGACAAGAATGCGGCGGCGGCGGGCCCAGGGTCCGGATCCACGCCGATCACGACACGGGAGTACCCGTCGAACTGCGTGGTCGATTGTGCCGAGGACAGCTGAAGTACGACTGTTGCTGCTTCTCCCGCCTGGTGATGCAGGGTGTATGCGGCGACTACCCCCGAAAGGTCATTCCCGTCTACGGATATCGCGGCTTTCGATCCGCGCGACTCGATGCGGACAGCGTGCTTCGTTTCACCACCGCTGATTGTCATTCTTCGACCATAGATCGACCTGGAGGTACCGCCGATTTTCCCTGCTCGCGCGAGGCGTGATGGGTGCGCCAAGCCGCCACGCGAGTTCAGGGAGGGGTGATTTCGTCGAGCCTGGTCACGCGGACAACCTCCACGGTGGATGCCTCCGAGGGGTCGAGAACCTGCCAGGTACGACCAGCCGTTGCTGCCGTCGCCGAAGCAGCAGCCGTCACCGCGACCTGGTCGTAGCGATCAGGCACTGGTGCGGCCAGCGGCGTAAGCAAGCGGTACCAAGAGACGGTGTCGTCGAGCCACTGACGACCGACGATGCCCTCTGCGGCGACCTGCCCGTGCCCGGACAGCACAGCGCCCCGCCCTTCATAGATCACTTGGGCGGGCGTCGGGCCAACCAGCCCCGTCAGCGGATCCAGGACAGGAGTTCCAGTTGGCCGCGATATCCGCACAGTGTCCACGAGAAGCTTCGCCTCAAGGTGCTGGCGCACCTCCTCTGGATCAACGCCGGTCGTCATGGCCCAGCCACCTGGGTGTTCTGATCCACCCATGTCGTTCTCACGATGCTCAGCGTGGACGTTTCCCCAATGTCGATCACACGCCAGGTCCGTCCCAAAGCTGCCGGATCGTCGGCGTCGACAACGGTCACGGTGTCCTCCCGTGATGCGACCGGGGCAGATAGCGGTGTCATGAGCCGGTAGCGGGAAGCGGTGTCGTCCACGTACGCCTGCCCTGCCAGATGCAGCACGACGGCTGGCCCGTTCGCGGGGAAGATCGCTCCCGGGCCTTCATAAACAGTGACCGGCGGACCGGGTTCGTACTGGCCAGTGTCCGGGTTGAAGACCGGCGTGCCAGGCCGGTAGATCCTGATCTTGTCGGTGAGGATCTTCTTTTCGACGATCGCGCTGACGGCCCCCAGGGTCAGCCCTTCAGTAGGCGCGCTCATGTGTTCGAGCGTAGCCGCGTGCAGCGGCAGGCCGAATTCCTTGCGCTTCTGCCCCCTGCCGCAGCTCGCGCCGTTTGACATGGACGGGTCTAGCGAACCCTCCGTATGCTGGTGATCACTTACGAAGGGGGCAGGTTGAACGGCAATCCGCTGTACCACTGGATAGCGTTGGCAGTGTCTACGGCGCTCATGCTGCCAGTGCCGGTGGGGATACTGGCAGGCTGGACTCCGCCGTGGCTGCGGAAGCAACAGGCCGGGCTGCGACTTCATGCCTACGGCCTCCTGTGCGTCTACGCCGTCATGCTCGTCAACGGCATCCCTCGGATCGCCGACGCCTCCTCCGGCACAGTCCTGGCCTGCATGAGCGTCGGTATCGGCTTCTTCGCCGCCGCCTCAGTCCTGTTCATGCTCTCAGCACGCAAGGACTCACGCGCCCAGAGAACTGGCGCAGTCGAACCTCGGGAAAGCTGAGAGACACCGAACCGCTGGTGCCCGTCGGCCACGCGACGGGCACCTCCTTCGCAGCCGGGCGGGCGTCAGCGCCAGTCGACGACGATGCGGTTCAGCGGGGTGTCGAGAGCGAACAGGCCGGGGGCCTGCTCGATAGCCGGGGCGTCGAGGGGCTGGATCTCGAACGTGGCTTCACGGTCGCGGTACTCGCGGTCCCAGGTACGGACGGAGTCCGCGACCCGCACGGCGAGATCGTCACTGCCGGGGGCCGTGGCCGATGACGCCGAACTCCCACAGCTTGCCGCCCTCGGGGGTCTTCTTCTCCGACAGTCGGCGGGCGAGGTAGGTGACGGCGCCCTTGTCGACGACCGCGGTCGAGGACGGGTAGGGGTCCTCGGTGAGCAGGGTGCCCTTGGCCTCCTTCGGGAACAGCATCCGCATCAGGCCGCTGGGCAGCGAGCAGGAGACGAACAGCTCCATCCACTCCGGAGACTCCATGACGCGGACCATCATCCCGGTCCACTCCTCGGTGTGCGGCTGCTCCAGCACTCCGGCCAGGGCCACGGCGTCGATGGGCCACCCGGCGGAGGTCTGGAGCCGTACGGTGCCATCGGCGCTGAGCGGGATGACGGAGCGATCGTCGTCGGCGATACCCCTTCGCAGCGGCATGAAGGTGTTCATCTTGCTGCTGATACTCGTCCAGCGGCCATCGCGCTCCTCATAGGCGATGGAGCGGGACACACTGCCCCGCAGGCGCTGGGGGACCACGAGCCTTCCACCGGGAGCAAGTTGCTGCATCCAGGCGTGCGGGACGCCGTGCGCACCGACAGTGGCGATGATCCGGTCGTACGGAGCACGGTCGGCGTGACCGACGGCCCCGTCGTGGGTCAGCGCCTCGACGTTGGTGAACCCGGCGGCGGCCAGGTGCGCGCGGGCCCCTTCCACGAGGTCGTGGTCCACGTCGATGGTGGTGACGTGGCCGGTCTCGCCGACGAGGTGTGCGAGCAGGGCGGCGTTGTAGCCGGTGCCGGCGCCGAGTTCGAGGATGCGCTCTCCGGGCTGGGCGTCCAACTGGTCCAGCATGGTCGCGACGATTTGGGGCTGGGAGGCGCAGGAGATCGACGTGCCGCGGGTGTCGAATTTGACGTCGACCACCGCGTTGGCGTACGCGTCTTCGAGCGTTGTTTCGGGCACGAACAGGTGGCGGGGCACGGTACGCAGCGCGGTCTCGACCGCGGGGGTACAGGCGAAACCGGATTCGCGGATCTTGTCGACCAGGACGTTGCGGAGCTGCGCTGCGTCGGCCTCGGAGGTGGGTAGCGTGTCGGTATTCACCGCTCTGACGCTAATGGTGCCGGGCGTCCCATCGGCGGACGACGCGGTGTTGTCACTCGATCCCATGACTGCCTCTCGCGCTGTTGTGAACAGGGCGCTTTGGTCTTCCAGAGGGAGACCTGCGCGGTTGGTGTGGAAGATCACGTGGTGGGCGATGACGGCGCGCAGACCGCGAGACAGCCCGCCCCCGGCGTTGAGGTAGGCCAGCGTCGTACCGACCCGCTCGAAGCCATACACCCACTCCGCGTGCCCATCGAACGGCCCATCCGCGCTGCACAAGCTGTGGATGTCGGCTGCCATCAGGGTGCGCATCGCCGGTATCAGGGTGACGGTCCGTTCCGGCGTGAGGGAGGTAGCGGCCGGGCGAAGTGATGCGGCCTTCGCCCAAACGTCGCCTTGCTCGAACCAGTCCAGGTCCGCGGCCCTCATCAAGCAGCTCAGCAGCAGTACAGCAGTCTCCCGGCGGCCCAGCCGCCCTGGGCCGAACGGGTAGGAGAGCAGGTGTCGGCTGTCTTCATGAAACATGTCGTGGGCGGCGTCCATCGAGAGGGCTCCACCGAATGCGACGCTCTCCGGCTCGTAGATCCCAGAAGCCCAAGACTCCGCTATGCCCTCATCAACAAGGTTCTCCAGGGCGGAATGAACCAGCGGCGACGGTTGCGCGGCCCGGTACCGCAGCGGCCAGGGCTGCTTGTTCATGAACCACCAGCCGTCGAGCTGCCCAGCTTCCTCGGCCGCCAGCAGCGTTGGGCCGAGGTGTTCCGAGATGGCGCTCTTGCCGCTCTCGCGGTTGGTGAAGGTGACGTTGTGCTGGTACCAGCGGTCCAAGTCCATGGGCAGCGTCCTCGATTGACGGGTCAGGCAAGGAGCAAGCAGGCGTCCCAACGGCCTTGAGGTTCTGCGACACCATCAGGTTCGGCGTCCTGGAAGGCGAGGGCAGCTCCGGTCTTGCCTTCCAGGAAGCCCTTCTCCGCCGACGCGCCGACGGTCAGGAATCTGCCGGTCAGCAGGCCCATTCGGGCGGTGAACGCGGAGGGCGTCTCGGCGTCCTCGGCGACGCGCTGCACGGTGCGGATGACGCCGCCGAAGCCGTGGCACAGGCCGCGGTCAGCGATCCGGTCGAGCTGATTCGGGTCGGTCATGCAGTGCAGCAAGGCGCGCTCGGCCATCCGCTTGCGGTCGTCGTCACCGGTAACGATCGCGGCGAGCTGCTGGGCGCGGGCCAGGCCCGGCGTGCCGTAGCACCAGGAAGGGGCGGCGGGGAGGGCCGGAGCCGGGCCGCGTTCGCTGATCCAGCGGGGCCAGCGCATCCCCAGGTGGTCATGCAGTCGTATCTCGTCCAGCCACCGGCAGATGCGGCGTATGGCGGTCTCGTGGCCCTCTACGGTGATCCCGGAGCGCATGGCCAGGGCCAGGAGTGCGAGCGGGCCGGTGATGCCGTGGGCCAGGCCGGCGTTGGCATGGCCGCCGGGCGTGGCCGCCTTGTTGTTGGCCGGTGCGTGGCCGACCCACCATCCGGGCAGCAGCTTGCCGTCCACCGCAACCGACTCAGTGAGGCGAACGAGGTACTCCAGGACGGCCTTTGTCTCCGGACCGCGCGGCTGTCGGAGCAGGAGCAATACCCCAATTCCAGTAAGGCCCCGGAACAGGTCATATTCAGCGAACTCTGCCTGGCGCCCGGCGTTGATACGGGCGTGGGCGATGGCAAGGCGCTGCCGGACGTGGGCGGCCACGATGTCGTCGAGGCTCTGGAGGGCGCCGGCGTACCGGCCGCTGCCGTCGGCGGCCAGGTGGAGAACGAAGGCCAAGGCGGGGGCTCCGAGGAAGAGGCTGGCGGTCGGGCCGTCGATCAGGGGGCCGGTCCCGGACAGGCCGCGGTGTACTTCCTCCCACGTTTCGGTACCGCGCCGGGCTCGTTCGATGCGCAGGAGAGCGGTGCCGAGTGGTCCGTGAGCGAGGGATTGCTGGGACGACAGCGATGTGTCGACGGCCGGTGGGGCTGCGGTCACCGCAGGGCTCCTTCTGAGCGGGCGATCCAGGAGAGGGCTGCCGCGCGGGCGGTACGGCGGCAGGTGGCTTCGGCGGCGGGGTCGATACCTGCTACGCGGTTGTGGTGCATGTGAAGCAGCGACGGCAGCACGTCGGCTGGATCGCTCCCGGAGTCCTCCAGCGCCGCGCGGTAGTGGAGGAGCGCGAGGCGCCGCGCTTCCCACGTCCTCGCCACCGCGGGTTCGCCTAGTACGGTCTGCACGGCGTCGGTGCCGGATAGTCGAACGGCAAGGGCTTGGACGTGCCGGGGCGCGGCCTCGCCATCGGCGCGCTGCAGATTGCGCGTCAGCCAGTCAAGTCCAGTTGGGTGGGAGCCGAGCAGGCCAGCACAGATGTCTACGAACGAGGCTGCGGCTGTGGCGGACTGAAGGTCGGCGGGATCGAGCAGCATCTGCGCGAGCGCCGCGGCCGAGTCGGCGGCGAAGTACGCCTCCGCAGCGTCCAGTACCGCGCCGGTGCCGTACCGGCCGGTCTCGGGCTGGTCTGTGTCCCAGGTGATGCGCTGGATCACGCCCTCTTCCCGAAGTTCGGATGCCCAGGCTGCGACCTTCTGCGCTGCGGGTCCGAATCCCTCTGGGCTCGTCAAGCGGAGCCGCAGACGAACGTGCGGTTCGGGATCGGCGTATCGGACGAACCACGCGGCCGGGTCGGTGTCCCAGCCCGTGAGCAGACGCGGCAGGTGTGTCGTCAGCAGCTCCGGCACCCGTGACGGGTTGCCGTAGAGCTTGAGGAAGGCGTGATCCGAGCTGCCCGGCAGGCGCCCAGCCCGGTGCTTCACCGCGCGGTCGAGACGAATTGCCGGGGCTGGGGCGGGCCGCTGGTCGGACACGAAGGGAAGCACCACTTCGTGAGCGTGGCCGATCCAACCGAAGGCGCTCTCGTCTGGTGCTTCGTGCAGGACGACGGACCGGTGGCGGTTCAGCTCGTGCCGCAGGAGATCCCGGTGGGCGGACAGGCCGAGGTCTAGCCGAAGGAGCTGGTCGTTTGAGCCGACGTAGACGGTGCGCGGCACCCCGTACTGAATACGCCAGTTGGTGAACCTGATTATCCACTCCTCCCCGTCGCCCAGGTTCTCCGTGCGGAGCCGCCAGCAGGCGGCGGACAGGATGGTGCGGCCGTAGCGGACCTCGGGCAGGAAGGGGAGGCGGGCGGCGGTGCCCCAGGCGAAGGGAATGAGGATTGCGGAGTGGGAGCGGTGTACCTCGCATAGGAAGCGCACCAAAGGGTGGGTGGCGTGGCTCAGCTCGACGGCGTTCATCACCGACGGCTCGATGACACGGCCGGAGGAGAGGGTCACCAGGTAGAGGCGATCAGCGTCCGCCATCACTCCGAGATCGTCCAGGTCGAGGGTGGCGGCCGGGTTGTACTCGCCGACGGCCAGCACTTCGGGCGCGACCACCGGGGCCCGGCCGACGTTGAACGTCTGCTGTTTCATCGGGGGTGCGGTGACCTGTGCGCGCACCGCTCCAGCGGTTAGCGTCGGCAGTGCCATGTACGCCGCCGACTGTCGGTTCAACTCCGCGGTCGGCAGCATCGACAGGAACCTGCCGGTGGTCGTGCCGGCGGCCAGCGACAGACCCACCGTGGACAGTTTGAACCGGCCTTCGTCCAGGTCGCTTTGAGAAGTGGCAAGCACGGTGAAGCACAACTCGACGTGCGCGGGGAACTGGGTCGCCTCGCCGAGGGACAGAGCCTTGACGTCGTCCTCGGTAAGCGTGACCTCCCGCCGGTTGGTGAGCGCGGCGTCCTGGGCGAGCGCGAGGAGGCGTTCGTCACGTGGTGTCGTGCCGAGGAGGGGCCGTGGCAGCACGGTTCCCCGGTAGCCGACGGGGACGCCGAGCCCGGTGTCCGGGTCAGTGAGGTCGCGCAGCGATACGACGGTACCCATGCTGTACCGCTCCAGGAATCGCGTCCGGTAGTCGTTCCAGGCAGGCGAGCCTTTGGGATACGGCGTGATGCCCGCCATGGCCCTCAAAGCATGCTCTGCCTCGCGCGCCACCTCCTCGGGCAGGACGATCTCAGCGTCCGGGCGGATGTTCACCACCAGGGGCCGCACCGTGACGCTGGTGAGCGCCGACATCAGCTCGAGGGCCTCGGCGCGCAAGCCCGCCTGTTCATCAATGTGGGCGAGGTCATGGCGCTGGAGGCGACGGTGGACCTGGCGGAGCTGCGCGGTCGCCGGCCTGTCGGCTCCGGCCCCTTCGAGCTGGTGAACCAGGTGGCCGAGCGCGTCCACGGTCGTCATCGGCGACGACAGTTCCGTGAGCAGGACGCGGTGGTCCACCAGGTTGGTGATCATCGTCTCGATGGTGGACACCGGGGTGTCGGGGTAGTCCGCTCGAATCTTGTCCACAAGGTCGCGGACTCGGATCGGAGTGCGGGCCAGCGCGAGCATCTGTTCGGCGGCCCGGGTGCGCCGCAGACTGGTGCTCGTCGGACCGTTCGTGCCTGGCTGGTAGGGGACCACGATGCGGGGGCCCTGTGCGGTCCACGTCGAATCCGCGATGACGGCTAAGTTCCGCAGTACCTCAGGGTCCCGCTCCAACGCCGTGATGATCTCGCGCAGCCACCCGGCGTCAGCCCCGGCGAACGCCCGGTGCTCACCACCCCAACGGACATGTGCCCTCTGCCCGAGGCGCACCGGGGCCGCTCCGGCGAACAGGCCGAACGGAGTGGCACGGTGCTGCATCCGCAGCAGATATCGGGCCAAGGACCGCGCGGTGCTCTCGATACGCGCCTGCGGCGCGGAGCCGTCAAGTGCCTTGCAGACGGCCTGAGTGAGTACGGGTGCCGCGTGGCTGATGGCCTCAGCCCGAGATGCATCCGCCCAGACCTCTCCCATCCAGTCGCCCAATTGAGCGGGGTCGGCGGATTCCCCGGGCCAGGCGGGCAGCGCAACCGCCATAGGTACGACGGACGCTCTGATCACGCCGGCGTCGAGTGCGTGGTACATCGTGCCTCCTTCCCTCTGCGGTGCCCGGGACCGGGCGGGGCGCCCCGCCCGGTCCCGGGCGTCACGTCAGCCGCCGATGCAGGTGCTGTTCGAGCAGGCGGACGCGCAGGTGGACGTGCAGTTGTCGCTCGTGTCGTTCAGCAGCGAGCCCAGGACGGGGGCCGCGCCGACGGTCGACACGTCGAGGTCGAAGTCCCCGTCGGAGCGGTAATCCGTCGCCGCCTTGAGGACGGAACCGATCTTCTGCTGTGTCATCTCATGCCTCCAGAAGAGGTGGGTAGGGACGTGCCTTGCGTGCTGTGCCGCCTGACCCTGCGCCCGAGGAGGGCTAGGGCCAGGTGATCGTGACCCGCGTGTGCCTCCGCTCGATGCGGCGCCCAGCGGGAAGTCGGTCCTCCGGCGTGCCCACCGGGTAGACCTCGATGCGGGCGCGGTCGTTGCGATGCTCGCGGTCCCAGGTCTGGATCTCGGAGACCATGCGCTGGGCAAGCTGCTCCCCCTGCGGGCCGTGCCCGATGGCGCCCAGCTCGAAGCGGTCCTCGTCATCCGTGGCTCGCACCGTGCGGTAGGCGAAGCTGCCGCCGTCGACGAGGGTCGGGACACCGAGGGGCGAGGCAGAGGCGACCAGCCCGCGCTTGCGGGCACCGGGCTTCGCCGCCAACAGCGGCAGATTGTCCAGCGCCGTGCTCAGCCACAGGTCCAGGTGCTCGTTGGACTCCATGCCGCCCAGCGTCACCCCCGACCACGCCGTTGTCCGTGGCGTGAACAGCGCCTCGGACAGCGCCTTGGCGTCCGGCTCGGGGTGACCGTCGATACGCAGGCCGATCTCCTCGCCCTCCGTGTCGTGCAGGACGGCAAGCCGTACGCGGTTCTCGCCAGCGCCCTGCATCGGGACGAAGCCGCACAGCTCGAAGCCGTCGCTGACCAGGTGATCGCCCTCGCGGACGAAGGCGACGGTGCGCGTCAGGCCGCGCATCCGCAGGGGGACGACGAGCCGTCCGCCCTCCTTGAGCTGCTGCATCCAGGCAGGGGGGATGTCGGCGGCTTGCACTGTGACAACAATGCGATCGAAGGGCCCGTGATCGGGAGCGCCCTGTTCCGCGTCGGCGGTGAGAACGGTGACGTTCTGGTAGCCGGCCGCCGTAAGGAAGGTCGTTGCCCGGTCCGTCACCTCGGAGTCGATGTCCATAGTGACCACCCGGCCCGCCTTCCCCACCATCTCGGAGAGGTACGCCGCGTTGGGACCGCCGGAGCCGACCTCCAGCACGGCCATTCCGGGCTCGATCCGGGCCTGCTCGATCTGCATGGCCTGGACTCTCGGGGCCGACACTGAGCTGATATCCACGCCGGTGGCATCCGTCTTCGTCACGGCCGCGAACTCCGCATCGTACGACTTGCCTGGCGCCACCTCTGGCGTGGCCAGGTGTCGCGGGACGGCACGGAAGGCGGCAACTACGCGGGGGTCCCGAGCAGCTCCAAACTCGATGAGGCTCTGCACCATGTCGTCACGCAATTGCTTTTCGTTGGGCGCATCTTGACCCGTGTCGGTCGTAGTGCCGGGAACGTTAACCACCAGTGATCTCCTTCGTGGCGTTGCGCCATGCTTCGAGCGGATGTTGCAGGGTGGCGCGGGACGCGAGGGTAAGCAGCCCGCGCCGGGTGGGTAACCCCCCGCCAGTCCGATCGGTCACGTCAGGACCGGCGGGCGGTGGCTACGGTCAGCGGCAGCGGGCGACCGTGCGGGCTGCCCTGCCGCGCGGACGGCGGCCTCGCTGTAGCCGTAGAACCAGCAGCGCGCCGCGTCGTCGTAGTCGCAGGCCGGCGGTTGGCCGCCCCACTCGACCACGTGGCAGGTGTCGCGGTAGGGGGAAGGCCGAACACGCAGGTCGGGGAAGCCCGGTAGCCCCTCCAAGAGGCTGCGCGTCTTCTCCGCCAGGATCCGCAGGTCGAAGGACATGTATCCGCCACGGCGCGCTCCGCTCACGGGGACGGCCAGCAACGGTGCCCGGTGGACGCAGACGGCTACGGCGTGATCAAGCAGCGACGGATCAGCGAGACGATTGGCGATGTACTCGAAGTCGTAGGCGAGCCGTGCCGGAAGAAGGCGCGGGGTAAGCGGGCGGATGACGGTCACGCCACCCCCTTGATGGAGTCGAACGCGACGAGCTGGTCCAGTAACTCGCCGACAACCCATCCCATCTGCCGCAGATGCAGCACGGCGTGACGGTAGTCGCCAGGCATCTCGCTTGTCCGCAAGGTGCGCGCCCGCTGAATGAGCGTGTCCGCGTAGGCCGACTCCTGCCAAGCCCGGGTGGAAACAGCGACGTTCACGAGCCTCATGAGGTGGCCGCGAGATCGCTGGACGAAGTCCTCGATGACTTCCTCGGAAGGTGCGATGTCGTCCAAGGCCGTGGCGACGTCGTCAAGGAGGTCTTCGCTCTCATGCGCAGTCCAGGCCCAGCGGAGCAACAGGCCATGCACGTCGGTCAGACCCGCCGCGTCCAGCGGGGGATTCCATGGGGTGACGGTGGGGGTTTCGAGTTCGGCGGCCTGTGGCCCGGTCGTCGCAGGGCACGCCAACCTGCGGTGGTGAGTCTGAAGGGTCATCGGTCCGCCCCCGCAATGCTCAGCGTGCACCAGGTCGTTGTACCGTCGGCGCTAACCCCCCAGTCGTCGGCGAGGGCAGCGACGAGGAAGAGACCCCGGCCGGTCTCGCTGGAGTCGCCCGCCACACGCAGCTGCGGACGGTGGGCTGAGCCGTCGTTGACCGCGAGCAGCAAGCCCTGGAGGGTGATGACGAGGCGGAATTCGATCTCCCCGCCCTCGCCGTACCGCAGGGCATTGGTGACGAGCTCGCTGACCAGGAGCTTGGTGTCGTCCAGGAGCGCAACCAGCCCCCAGGAGCGCAACTTGGACGTACTGATGCGGCGGAGCCGTCCCACCCACTGGCCGTCAGGGTCCCGTTCGAGTGCGCCGCCAGCCGCCGCGCCGCTAGAGATCCGCACCGCGAACTCGTCGCAGATGGGCTCGGCCACGCCAGGAATGGCCGCGGTGGGGGTGGTGATGCTCGACGCTGAGTGCGTTACCCGGGTCATGAGAGCGGCCCCTCTCGTCTGGTGCGGAGGAGGCGCGGCACTTTCAAGGCCGAGGTCCGATGCGCGGCGATGACACCCGTGCCGACCTGGCGCATGCCGGTGGCGGTTAAGCGGACCTGTATCAACCGGGCGCCGGCACCGAGGATGATCCGCGCGCGATCAGAGGCCGTTCGGCTGGGGCCGAGGTGGACGAGAGAAGGGACAACGACACCGTAGGCGTCCGCCAAGGCGAGGGTATTGAGGAGTCCGACGAAAGCCGGCGAGTAGAAGTCGTCGGGGGCGTGCTCGACGAACAGGGCCGCCATCCTCAGCTCGTGAGTTCGGCAGTAATCATCCAAGACCGCCGATAGGGCGAGACGGCGGCCCCGCGTCGTGCGCGTCAGCCGCACGAAGCCGTACACGTCCGGGTGGGGGACGGGGCGGTGCTCAGTGAGGGGGACCACGCGGCTGACCTCCACAACGGGACGGGTGGACTGAACCCTTCGAGCCTGACGCGGTTCCACCCCACAGGGAATGAACGGCTGTTGCACCTTTGTGGCACTTCCGTGGCTGCTCGCATACCGCCCGTGATTCCATGGCGGCAGGAGGGAGGCGCCCCGTGGTGAGCGTGAGGCGATGGACCGGCCACGAGGCAGGCTTGTTGCGACAGGCGCTGCGCATGAGCGTGCGTGCCTACGCAGCGCACCTCGGCGTCGGCATCCGAACTGTCTCCAAGTGGGAGAAGTTGGGCGCGGCCACCAGTCCATGGCCCGATACGCAAGCCATCCTCGACACAGCCCTCGCTCGCTCCGATGCTGCCGCACAAGCCCGATTCGAGCAGTTCCTCGGGTTGTCCTCGGGGCGGCGACCGAGGGGAACTTCGTCTCCCACGATCGCCGACCACGAGACTTGGACGGAGGATCTGGAGCGGATCGTGGTGTGTCTCGACCGCCAGGACTTCGCCTTCGCCGCCACCCTTCTGGAACGTTGGCTCGGCCGCGCCCAAGCGCGCGACCTCGACGATCGTGGCCTGTACCTGTACGGGCGCTCGTTGGTCCTGTCCGGCGACCTGCGCCGCCTCCAGGGCACCCTTCAGGACTTGATGACCGCCAAACGGCTCTACTCTGACGCCCACGACGTATTCACCGAACTCGACATCCCCCGCCGAGCCGCGCAGATCGAACTCTCCCTCGCGGTGGTCACCGAGATGGCCGGACACCTCACCCCAGCGGCCGCCCTCTATAAACAGCTCACCGGCGACGAAAGGCTCGGCTCGGCCGACCGCGCCCGTGCCCTACTGTGGATCGGCACAGCTCTGGCCAAGGACGGCCGAAACGAGTTCGCCATCCAGGTCATGGGGCAGGCGGCCCAGTGGTTCGAGGAGCTGGACGAACCGGAGGACTGGGCTACCGCCCAGCAGAAGCTCGCACTGGCGCACCGCGGCGTTGGCGACCTCACCCGGGCCTTGGCTTACATCGATACGGCTCGCAGCAACGGGCGCTTCGAGACCCCACTCCAGCGCGTCCAGATCGAAACTGCGCACGGCCACATCCTGCTCACTGATCCGGCCACCCGCAGCGCCGGGAACACCGTGCTCGACCGGGCATCGGACATCGCCACCCAATACGGCCTGAAACACCAACTGCGAAGCATCAAGACCGTTCGCAATAGTAAGGAGTACACGTGACTGACCAGGCACCGATCAGCGACGCGGATCGGGCTGACGCCCTCGCCATCTGGGACTTCCACCAGATGGGCCACGAGCTGAGGACCTGCTCCGCCGCGATCACCCTCGGCAGCCTCGATCTCGGTGTGGCCACCTACACCGCCGACCTCTATCACGCCGGCATGTTCCCCAGCGTGGCTTTCACCGGCGACACCAGCATGGCCACCCAAGGCTAGGTTCCCCCGCGGCGAGGCCAACCACTACCGAGAGCACGCGCTCTTCCTGGGGGTGCCGGATGCGGCGATCTTGCTGGAGCCCAAGGCCACCAACACCGGTCAGAACATCGGCTTCTCCCGCGAGGTGTTGGAGAACGCAGGCATCGCAGTAACCACCCTGCTCTTGATCTCCATGCCCTACATGCAGCGCCGCGCCTACGCGACGTGCCGCAAGCTGTGGCCCGAGGTGGAGCCAGTCTGCGTCTCTCAGCCCTTGACGTACGACGAGTACGTCAAGACGCACGATGACGAGAAGCAGTTCATCGACATGCTGATGGGCGACATGGAACGGGTGATGGAGTATCCCAAACGCGGGTTCGCCATCGAGCAGCAAGTCCCGGAAAGGGTCCGCGATGCCTTCGACCGCCTCCGCACCCGCGGCTACGACAGCTGGCTCCTGCCGGCTTGACCATGCCGCCCTCTTGAGTGCACCGCCGCTGCGCTCGTGCGCGATTCATCAGCCCAACCTCCTGCCCCGCCTTTCCACACTGGCGAAGCTCTACGTGGCTGACGTCTGGGTGGTCCTCGATGATGTCCAGTTCGTCCGCCGCGACTACCAGCACCGGGCCCGCCTCGCCGCACTCGATGACCCGCAGCAGCACCAGTGGCTTTCCGTCGAGACCCACCTCCCGCACGGCCGCGCAACGTTGATCCGCAGTGCTCGACTCGCGGACCCGCAGCGCGCGGCCCGCCGCCTCCACCAGCTACCCGCGCAGCACTACCGCGCCAGCCCCCACTGGCAGGTGCTGCATGCTGCGCTCGAACCAGCCGTCCTCACCGTCGCTGAATCCGCTGGTACAGCAGCCGTTGCCGAGGCCACCACCCGTTGCCTGCTGAACCTTCTGGGCTGGCGCGGCTCCATCGTGCGCAGCAGTGACCTCGCCGCTTCCTCGGACCGCTCGGTACGTCTGGCCGACCTCACCACGGCGGTCGGCGCCGACACCTACCTCTGCGGCACAGGCGGCCTGCGATACCTAGACCGACGTCCCTTCGTGGAGCGGGAGCTCAACGTCCACGTATTCCGTCCGCCAGTCGCCGATGGCCTGTGGACCGGAGCGGCGAAGATCTCTGCTCTGTGGGCACTTGCCGCGTACGGACCTTCCGGCGTGGGGGCAGCGTTCGACGATCTGCGCACGGCCCGATGATTTGACGCCCACCCCGCCTACACCACATCTGGGCGCGGGCCGAACGCCCTCCCGCAGCGCGAGTGTGAGATGGGCCGTGCCGCTGCTTCCACGACGAGCTCCTGTCCGGTCGTACCGAGAACCGCGTCACCCTCCTCGTCAACCCGCCACGGGAGAGGGCAAGGTGGAGTCGCTGTACCGGTCGTGGGGTTACGTGACAATCAGCGGGCAGCAGCTCTCTGCGGACTCCCCGGTTTTGGCAGCGGTGGTCCGCGACATTGTCTGATGAAGACATGCCGGTCCGTGCCGACCGATAGATCATTGCGGACGGGTAGGAGCGAGCATGGGCAGTTACTAGTTCGGGCTGTTATCGGCCGGAAAGTTCATAGGAGGGTCAGATGTGGACGCGGCGTTAGCTGGCCTGGCGGTTCAGCAGTGGGAGCCCTGGCAGGCGTCGCTGGCACGTGGCTGGCGCAGCGTGGGCAGGTGCGTCTACAGCATGAGCAGTTTGCTCATCAGGAAACGGTGCGATGGCTGGACGACAAGCGCGCTCTCTATCGTGACCTGTTGATCGCTATGCACGGCTGGCATGACGGGATTGCCGCCATGTGGCAGGGCGAGCCTGCCAGCGATCTCATCGCAACCCGAACGACCGCGTATCGGCTTGGGGTCGAAGCGGACCTAATTGCGTTGCCGCAGACACGTGCGGCAATCGGTGAAGCCCGTCGTGGGCTCTTCGCGGTGCAGGCCGAAGTAGTGCTAGGTCTGATCCCACCGAATGCTGGTGACCCGTGCGTCGATGTCAAACAGCAACTACAGCAAATGGAGAACGCTCTGCGCGCAGAACTTTCCAGACCAACCGGTCGGGGTAATGCCACTGCTGTACCCCAAGCCTGATTTCGGCGCGCAGAGCCTTATCCGGCCGCCGCTCGGCTTCGCACTCGCGGTTCTGAAGGCATGTTGAGGTCAGTTCTGACCCACGATGTCCGGTCGAGGACCGAACGATCGTCGGCATCGCGGATGAGAGATCGGTGCCTCAGCCGCCTCCTCAAGTGTCCGGATGGTGCCTGTCGCCTTGTCCGGGTCTGTGTGCGCGATCCATCCGCAATCGAAGCCGTCGAAGACCTCGACGTAGCGCACGCCGGCCTCAGCGGCACGGTTCAGGGTTCCCGCGTTGTAGGCGACGGCCGACTTGGCCAGCGTTGCGGCCTCGGCCCAGGCGCGGACTGGGACACGGGCTCCGTTGCGGTAGATCACGTGCAGCAGTTGGTGCTCACGGGCAAGCCGGTCGGCAAGTTTCTTGGCTGCCTGACGCGCTGTGGTGTTGCCCGCCGCGAGAAGGGGCAGCTCCTGGCGGGCGGCGGCGCGGGCCGCTCGGTAGAACTGATCTGCCATGCGCCCCGCCTCTTGGGAGCGGCGCAGGAAATCGGCGTAGGTGTCGGCCGCCAACGATTGCAGGGCTTCCTTGTGGATCACCGTCCAGGTGAAGACCGCCCCGACACTGGCCGCTGCCGCACGGGCCCCTTGTTCGTACAGCCAGGGGACCTGGCGCTGGATGAAAGCGAGAGCTTCGTCATCCACATGGCTGTGGAAAACCTGGATGGCTCGCTTGAACTCCTCCAGCGTTGCCAGGACGTGCGGCGTCCGCGGGCTTGTGGCGAACGCGGCGAGGACCTGGTGTTGCTTGGCCGCGAGACGCTGCCACGCTTCGTCGAGCACAGCCGCGACTCGGCGCGCGACCTCTTCTGTGTCGCCCGGAACCAGCGGCGGCCATTCGTATGGCATGCCTATCGCCTGCGTCGACCAGGGACCAGCGGTGCAGTCACCAGATCTACGCCCGACTCGCCAGCAGCCGGATCGTCCGGAGCGACCAGCTCGGCAAGCCCAACAATCTGTCGCTCCAAGCCCGTGAGGTTGTTGCTCTGGTCGATGGTCACCACGCCGTCGACCGTCATACGCAGCGGCTCGGCGAGCAGCTTGGCGCGTCGCTCAGCCAGAACTTCGGCGGCGACAGCTCGCGCTCGGCCGAGGCGGGCGAAGCGGGTGGCGAGGTCCTGTTCGTCGGTGGCGGTGCCGAGCTGCGCCCGCAGCCAGGCGAGGAGGATCGGGTCCATCGGTGCTCCTGGATAGCCCTCGCCCGCCCCTACCCGGGCAGGGCGGGGGCGGGCTGAGGTGTCTCGTGTACTTACGCGCCGGTGTCAGCGGTCTTCCTGCGCCGCCGCGCCGTCGGCTGCGCAGGTTCGGCCTCCGGTTCGGCCGCGGGTTCGGGCTCGGGCTGCGCGGTGAAGCCGAAGGGCGACGGCTCGTCCTGCTTCGGCTCCTCGGGCTCAGGCTCCTCCGCGTCGGGCATCGACTCGTCGGTCTCCCACGCGTCCGGGTTGGTGATCTCGGCGGCCAAGACGTCGTCCGGTTCGTCACCGGGCTCCAGGACGATGCGCTCGCGGGTCGTCGGATGCTTGACGTGCACGGCGGCTGCGAGGCGACGACCCATCAGATCACCTTCGCCACGATGTGCGCGTCCGGCGTGTGCAGCACCGGCATACCGACCGCCGCGCCCTTGGTCCAGATCTGGACCGGGTCGTCCTGCGCACCTCGGGTGATGATGATGCCCGGCCGGTCCTCCTTGGTGATCTCCGGGTTCGTGCCGCGCGACAGGGCCAGGCCCTCGGCGGTCACACCGAAGATCGTCTGTCCCCACTTCGTCCGGTCCGGCGGCAGCATGATCCACCGGTCTTCGGGGAGCACCTTGGTCTGAACGCCGTCGACGCGCACCTGCCCCTTGTAGAAGGTGACCGGCGGCAGACCATAGTTGTCGCGCACGACGTTGACCTGCTGCGGGGTGAGCGTGGCGGTCGGGGTGTTCGACGGGTTCACCGAGCCGTAGTAGGCCGCGCGGTAGGCGTTATTGGCGGACAGGTAGGAGAACGCCTTGCGGCTGGTGACCACGAGCTCCGGGAAGGGAGCACCCCGGTCATCGAGGTACTGCGTCCAGCCCAGCTCGTCCCTGATCGGATCAGAGGTGGGGTCGGACCACAGCTTCGAGACGGTCGGCAGGTTGCCCGCCGGCACGCCCCAGTCGACCTCCGTGGTCAGGCCGTTCTCCGCGACGAGCGAGAACTTGCCGTCGACCAGGACGTCACCCCAGGCCAGCTCGACACGGGAGCGGATCGCCTCGACGTGCCGCTCGGTGTCGTCGTACAGCAGCTCGATCAGCCGGTCTTCGTCCGCGCCCCGGGACGCCTCCAGCAGAATCTGCTCCTGCTCGCCGACGAGCAGCTTCTGACCCAGCGGCGGCAGCATGCCCTCGCGGGTGGTCTGCCACGCCTCGCGGGACGCAAACGGCACGCTGGCGTCGAAGGCGCGGTACTTCGCGACGTTGACGTACCGGCCGTTGTCCTTGACCCGCCACTTCACCTCGTCCTGCTCCAGCGTCGGGATGATCCCGCCGTCCTTGGTGAACAGGTGGTCCGCCGGCGAGGGGATCGCACGGGCGAAGGTCGTGAGGTCGCGGGCTGCGACGTTCTTGATCAGGTCCTGAATGGTCATCGTTGTCCGCCTCTCACACGTACCGGATCTGGGGGCCGGTCACCGACGGGGTGACCTTGGTGGGATCGATGCCGCCGGGGACCTTCGCGGCGACGACGACGCCGTGCCACAACAGGGCGGCGGGCACCTTCGGGGAACCAGGCGCGAACAGCGCCTCGGCGAAGACGTGACCGGCGAGGTTCTGGCGGCCGTCGGCCGCCGTCGGGTCGAAGGCCCCGTAGAGGCCGCTCGCGGTGATCTTGCCGACGGGCACGCCGGACAGGACCCGGCTGTAGGGCTGGGTGCTGTCCGTCGACGCGGCGGTGTGTGTGCCCGCGGTCAGCTTCGACATGTCGAGCGTGATGGTCTCGGTGGAGTCGGTGCCGTGCAGTGCCGCGAGCCAAGCCCGGTCAGCGGTGTACGACGTCGACGTGGTGATGGGCTGGAGTGTCACAGCCGTCCTCCCGTGGACGTGAAGCGAATCGGATTCGCGCACTCACCTGGCGGTGGCGCCGTCCACGGGAGGTGTGAGGGGCGTGGTCCCCATATCCGGCTGTCCCGCCGGTGGGGTCATGGGGTGCGCCATGACGTTGCTGAGCCTGGTCAGCCGGAGACGAATCCTCGACGCCGGGCCATCTCCAGTCCGGCCGCTCCGGGCTTGGGCGGTACGCCGCCACGGGACGGCGGGCCGCCCGCGGGAGAGCCACCGGGGGCGGGCGGTGTGCTCTCGCCGGCCTGGCCGAACAGCTCCGGCCGCCGCTCCTTCAACTGCTCGGCCGCCGCGCCCACCGCATCCTCGTCGGCATCCGGCTGGTCATCAAGCGCCCGGTTGATGAGGAGAATCGCGTCCCCCAGGTCGTCACCCGCTGCGCCCAGTCCAGCGAGGGCAGCGCGTCGAATTGCGGCGCGTTCCCTGGCTGCGGCCTGCGCCTCGCGAACCTCGGCCGCTTTCAGCTTCTCCTCGGCCAGCTGCTCCCTGCGTTCGATCTCCGTCAGTGCCGCCTGCTCGGCGTCACGCTTGGTGGTGATGAACGCGCTCAGCGCCTCGGAGTCATCGAAGCCGAGGTCGCCGAGCAGCTTCTTCACGGCGGCACGACCGCCTTGCGTCTTCTCTCGGGCAAGCAGCCGCGACAGGTCCTCCTGGGTGACCGCACCACTGGAAGTACCGCCATCGCCTTCGGGCTTGCTGGCATCGTCCTCGGGAGAAGCACCGAGGATCGGGTAGATCGGCCGCCCGTCACGGCGGTACCCGACCGGTACGAGCGGGTTGGGGAGCGAAGGGCGCGTCATGCGTGAACCATCCACAGGTCTCCAGCGCCCCCGCGCTGAGCCCAGTGTAGTTCGTGCAGTCCAAGTAGCCGTGCGCTTGGCGGCGGAGCGTCGTCGCACGCTCCGCCGCCAGGGGTCACACGGTGCGAACCTTGGCCTCGGCCATTCGCACGATCAGGGCGCTGATCAGCGCACCCAACATGTCCCCGAGCTGCTCCGGACTGTAGCTACCCAGAAGCAGCAGGCTCAGCAGGAACAGCAGCCAGAGCAAGAGCGTCTGCCATCCAGTAGGGCGGGGCAGTAGGTCCCTCTCCTGCGGATACGTCATCATGGAGGTTGTCACCTCCTCTCGTGTAGTAGCGGTGGTCGTGACGGCCGTCGGCCCCGTGTTGCTGTGGTAGGTGCTCGGGGTCGACGGTGCATTTGAGTTAGGCCGTGTCACCCTCGCCAGCCATGCGCTCCACGGCTTCAGCAAGTGCGCGCACGACTTCCTTCCGTCCGTCTGGGTCAAGGTGTTGGAACATTGCCCAAGCGCGGTCAAGCGGCGAAGGTGTCCGCTCTCCTCGGGCCATCCATGCCAATAGAACCGTCTTGTGTTGCGGAGACAGGTTCTGAATCTGCTGCGCCACCTCGTCGCGGTCCACGGTCGGGGCGGACACGTCTCGGATGGAGCAGCGATCACAGATAGTGACTAGGTTTTCTGGCCCATCGGTGCCCCCCTGTGCAATCGGAACGAGGAATCGGACGGACAGTTTGGCAAGGAAATCTTGGGCATCAAGATGGGGTTCGCCAGCCGATACCCCACAGGATGTGCAGACGTAACCGTCGCGGCGAAAAATTTCGCTACGCCGCGCTGTGGAGTTCCTGAGTTGGCGCTTCGCCAGTAGGCGCCCTTCGGGACTCCAGACCGGCTCTCCGATCTTGACCAACCGCATGTGCACGTCATTGGCCGTGCGCGCGATGTCGATCTCCCAGCCGTGATCACGCAGGTCCCGCATACGCCGCTCTACCTGCGCCACCCCTGGAAACGCAAGGTGCAACTGGTCGCGAGTGAACGTGTTCCCTTCACCCACTTCCGAGGCGAGCCAGGCCGCTACGCGAACCTTGGTGCCCAGCTTCAGCTTCTCATCACGCCAATCTGGCGGCGGATCCGATACGCCCTTCACCCGACACCTCCCTTGCCCCTTGCGATTCCCGTGCCCTCTTCCGCAGAAGGTTACAGTCTCGGCAGCCTGACGGCAACTACTCGGCAGACAGACGGCAAGGACTCGGCAAGGGGCGCACGGACTCGTTCAAATCCCGCTGCCGGAGGTGACAAGCGGTACCGAAAGCTCTGTGGAAGGCGCTTCAGGCAGCCCCAGATACGAACGAACCGCCGCGTTGTCCCCGGTGGCGTCAGCGAGACGGGCAGCAGCCTCGAAGGCTCTGGACTGGATGCGCTCGATCTCGCCTTGGGCGTCGTCAATTGGGTACCCGGCGTCGATCAACATGCGGATGCCGGTCTCCACCGACAGGACGCTGGCGCCGACGCCCTTAACTACTTCGTCCAGGACGGCAGCGCGGTCGGTCGGGGTGTGCGGTCCCCACATCAGGCGCGCAGGAAACGACTCGCCCGCGGGCCATGCCTCTGCCTGCCCCGCCTGGTGGAGGCGCTGCACCATGCGCAGCAGGACGGCGTACTTGTGGGTTCGGGCCAGGCGCATGGCGGCGACGAGCGAGTCCAGCGGTCCGAGGGCGAGTTGCAGTGCGTACCCGGACGGCAGGGCGGTCGGGTCGAGGGTGCCCAGGCCGGCGGCGGTGAGACGGCTGTTCGCCGCGATCCGGTCGATGATGTGGTCGACGCGGGAGCGCAGCTCGGCGAGCTGCGCGGACGTGTCGAGGACGTCCATGCGCCCGTTGTCGTTGAGCTGCCACACCGTCCCGGCCCGGACCTTGACCGGGAGCGGCTGGCCGGTGGCACGGTCGATGGGAAGCCGCGCCCCGGCCAGGCCGATGATCGGCGAGCCGGTGGTAGCCGAGGCTCCGGAGCTGTCGGTGTCGGTGGCGGACAGCTCGTCCAGGGCCTGGAGCACGGTGGCCACGGTGGGCTTGCCCCAGTGTTCGCCGCTGGCGGGGATGGAGTTGGTGACCTGGACGAGGGGGATGAAGTCCACCATCAGGTCGAGCCGGTCGAGGACTTCCCCGTCCGACCGAACCCGGTAGGTGGCCTTGTTCATGGGCAGGTCGTAGAGGACGTCGGCGTATTTGAGGTCGTCAAGCTCCCATTCGGCGTCGGTGAGGTAGCAGGTCCACGGCGTCGACCGGCCCGGAGCCCACGGGTAGGTGCGCGTGATCGCACCGCTGTCGCCGTTGAGGGAGTCGCCCATACTCAGGATCGGTGCGCCGTCGTCGGCGTAGACGTACTCGCGTACAGCGTTGCCGTCCTTCGTGGTGGCGCGTCGGCTGGCTGGAGCGATCGGCCCGAGTTCGTAGGTGATGCGGCGGAGCCTGGCTTTCAGGCCGCGTCGCTTGTCCTCCGGCAGATCCCAGGCCAGGTGCACGCGCAGGGGGAATTCGGCGCCGTCCTGCTCCCCGTCCTCCGGCCACTCCGGGAAGTACAGGCCCGGGTCCCACGTGCGCAGCAGCACGCGGCCCTTCGCCGGTTCCCAGGCGAGGCTGTAGACCGCGTCGCCCAGCAGGATCGCGGTACGCTCCGCCTGCTGTATCCGCAGCGGCAGAAGCTCCTTCTCGGCCCAGGCCCTCAGCTTGTCCTGAACTGCCAGCGCCATGGCGGCTTCGTTGGTCGGATCATCGTCGGCGTGCTCCGCGCCCGCGACCGTGATCGTCTGCTCGGAGCCGAGGAGGTAGCCGAGCGCGGTGTCGATGAGCTTCGAGGCGTCGCCGAGTTCACGCCGCTCGGTTCCGGTTTCGTCGTCCCCGGTGATCGCGGCCACCTGGCCGGCTTGGTTGGAGTCGTACGCGGCAAGCAGGCGATAGGCCGCCAAGCGCCGTAGGTCTTCGTCGGGGACCCAGGACGAGGTCAGCTCCGCCCAAGCGTTGCGGCCCGGTCGGCGCGGGTCTGCCATGACTGGCTTGTAGTCCAGCCAGCTCCAGACGTCGGTGATCAGCTCGCGCAGGCCCACAGAGCCCCTCCAGGCAGTCGGCCCCGCGCCGCAAGATCAGGTTACGGCGTTGGCACGCTGCCCCTGGCTTCGGCCACGGCCTCGTCGTATCCGGGCACGCCGGGAGGCGGGAAGGATGAGCAAGCAGCCAAGAATCCGTCACGGTCGCCCGGTGTCCGCTCCTCCTCGCCGAGCTGATCCCATCTGGTGGCACATTCCTGCTCGTCTGCTGTGGCGTAGGCGGGGGCTGTGCCGGACGCGATCTTGCGCTGCTGCACCGAGAGGCCTGCGCTACGCCCGAGTCGGTACGCCTCACGGACCCGATCGAGGTGCGCGGTCTGCTGCTCGCTCGCAGTCGGCTTGCTGGACCCGTTGGAGCAGCTGCTCATGCAGGCAATCGCCAGGACAACCCCACACACGACCGCGGTACTGCTGGTCCTCTTCCCCATGATCGTGAGGCTAACAGCGGGCTGTGACAGTGTCCGTTGAGTTGGGCCGTGCGAGGGTCGCCGATGAATCACAACGGAATTGATGAAGTGGGCAACTCTGAACTTCGCTTGTGAATAGGGTTGTCGTGGCGTGGCTTCCGCAATCCCCATTCCGCCCTGCTCGATCGCATGTTCGAGTGCCTTCTGCTTCAGCTGCGAGGGGAGGGTGATATGGGAAAGCGAGGGAAGCCCGCTAGCTGGCGGCCTAGGGGCCGCCAAGTCTGGTTACTCATACAGATCTTGATCTGGACGTGTAACCAGCTTGGCGACCGATAGTCGTAGCGTTGGGCGCCGGTCGTCGACCCTGGAAAGTTTGGCGGCCGGTGCTCATCGGGCACGAGCGAAACCCTGAAGTGTCGCCCATCCTCGTTTGAGGATAGTGCGGTGACACTTAAAACTTGACCGGTTCGCGTGAAGCGGGTCAAGTTTTAAGGGTCAATCCGCGCAAGGTCTTCCCCACCGACTCACGTGAGTCACTGCCTGGGCGGACGCCAGGTCCGGGCTGACCTACTCAATTGAGCAGGTGGCTGGACCTCTGCACCACATGGTGCGCTGCCCGAGATGAAGGGGCCGTTTCCTCTTGGGGCAGTATCGCGTCTGTTGAGGCGGTGATCAGCGGCGGCCGTCGAAGCGGTCATCATCGATGTCCGTTGGCAGGGTATCGAGTTGGTCCGGGTCTGCCAGTTCTGTCAGTCCGTGCACCGCTGCGTCCATACGATCCGGGCTGTCCATTCCTTCGACCCAGGTGACCATCTGGTCCTCCAAGTCGGTGTAATCGCCGACGTGATGGACGAGCTGCTGTTCGTAGAGCTGGGCTACGGGCGCTGCGCGCAGCCGTTTGCCGACCTTGGCGGTGACCTCCAGGATCATCGGCATGAGCAGACCCTTGGTGACGCCTTCGCGGCGTAGTTGCTCCCACGCCTGCGTGACAATCTGCCTCGCCATGTCCCCGCCGTAGTTTTTCTCGACCACGATCGCGTCTGCTTTGAGTTCGAGGGCGAGTCGGCAGGCCGCGAGGCCCCAGTCGTTGGCGCCCATGGAGCCTGACCGGTCGGCGAGGACGTACAGCTGCCGGTCGAAGTCCCGGCCGACGCCGATGATGCCGGTCTCGTCGCCGACGGCGGACTCTCCGCCGGCGGGGTCGACGGCTACGACAATGCGCGCCATGTCGACGCCGGAGAACTGGACCGCGTTGACGCGGGCGGTGTCGATCCATTCGCGCTTCCAGACGCCGCCCTCGGGAGGTCGCGGCTTCTGCATGTAGAGGGCGCCCCAGACCCGTTCCCCGACGCGCTTGCGAGTTCGTGCGTGGTGGGCTGCGTTGAATCGCTGCGGCCACAGCGGCTCACCGGCTGCCCGGCCGAGCGGGTCGTCGGGGCTGTCGGCGAGGGCTGGAAGGTCGATGACGCGCCAGTCGTCACGCTCGGTGGCGAGGATACGACCGGCAAGATCGTCTTCGTGCCAGCGGGTTTGGATCAAGCAGATCGCGCCGGTGGGTTCGAGGCGGGTCTGAATGACGGAGGTCCACCAGTCCCAGGCGCGTTTGCGCATGGTCGGCGAGTCAGCGTCGGCCATGTCCTTGACCGGGTCATCCACGATGGCGATGTGTGCGCCACGTCCGGTGAGGCCGCCGACGAGACCTGCGGCGAGCAGGCCGCCTTCGCCGCCGACGATGTCGAATCGGTTGGCGGCCTGGCTGCCGGGTTTCAGGTGGATGCCGAGGTCGTCACCCCAGGTGTGGATGGCATCTCTGATCCACCGGCCATGGTCATCCGCCAGGTCGGCGGAGTAGCTGGCGATCATCATGCGGTGGCCGGGATTGCGCCGGAGGTACCAGAGCGGCGCCCAGCGGGAGGCTCGCCGGCTCTTGCCGTGCCGTGGGGGCATCGTGAGCATGACGCGGTCGCAGCGGCCTTCGGCCATGTCTATGAAGGCGCTGTCGATCAGGTCCAGGTGCGGTGCCTGCATTTCCCGGCCGCCGGTGAGGACTGCCGCGAGGGCGCCGGGAGAGCGATCCATGGCCAACTGACGCTCTGCGCGCACCAGCTCTGCCCGCAGTGTCGGGGAGGCGGACCGAGCGATGGCACGGCGCTGGGCTGACGGGAGCGTCTTGTAGTGGGCGACGACGCCCTCGTTGTCCCGAGACCTCATTCGGCGCCCGGGTCGGTGAGGGCGATCAGCGCATCAAGTTCATCCGCGGTGACGTTCTCGATCTGGACCGGCCCGCCGTCGAGCCCGGACAGCTCCGTCCTGACGGGCATGTCAAGGCCGAGCAGCCGGGCACGACGCTCCATGATCCGGAGGGTGCGGTCGATGGCGGAGAGGTCCTGGTCGCGGACAGCCTTCTTGTAGGCGACGAAGAACAGCCGGTCGAGCCGGTCCGCTTCAAGGGCACGCAGCTCGTCAACGTCGTCGTTCAGCTCGGCGCGCCGGTCGGCCAGGGCGGTACGGACGTCACGGCAGGCAGCATGAATCAGGGCCTCGTCGCTCGGCGGGTCCTGCTTCTTTCGGTACCGCTCGACGCCGTACCCCTGGGAGTACGCGATGCCGTCGGAGTTGGCCGCGGGATCGGCGGCCAGCTTGCGGGCGATCGTGAGCCAGTCCACGCCGGCGAGGCGTAGGTCGATGGCGTCCGAGCGGCGGCGCGCGATGGCCGCACGCGCGGCTTTGTCGGGGCGTCCCACGGCGGAGGTCCTTCACAGCTCGGGTGCGCCCCCGCGCCCAGGTACATGATCGCATCTCAAGCGCGCTAGTTGGGCTACTCTCACGCCATGCGCGTCACACTGATCCCGTTCACACTGCCTGTCGGCCCGCAGGGCCTTCGCGGCCTCGTGGTCAATGACGAGATCCAAGCAGGCGTGGGGGTTTCCCGGCTGATCTCTCGCGCGTGGCAACGCCAGCATTCGCCACGCCAGCTGACGTCACGCCAACTGACAGCACGCCAGTTGCGGTACGTCAGAGGTGCCTTGCGAGAGTCGCTTATCGCGAGTCGGCTTGGGGGTTGCAGCTACGATCCGGTGGCACCCACCCTGGTAAAGCTGGTGACCAATGCCACGATGCTGCGGCGTATTGAGACCTATACCCAAAAGCTCTGGTTTTTGCAGGATGCCTGGGTCAGGAAGATCGAAGCCACCATTCCCTTTAACCCTCTGTCATTCGCGGGGGATGCGAGCCCAGCTCCAGTCTTTTTGCTGAAGGACTGGGATGAATTGCAGCGGGCCATGACAGCAATAGTGCAGTTCCTGCACCGCTTGGTCGAACTGCTGCGCGCCCTACTGCGCGTTTTGCCTTTTCGGCTACTCCCGCCTCCCGCGCCTCCCCTTGACTCGGCCCCGTGCGCGGTGGCTCGAATGCAGGGAACCCGTGTGCCGCGAGCGCCGCAAACGGAGTTCTCCTATCTCCTTTTGGTGCCTTAACCGCACTACGGCACGCCTCAGGGAGAGGCTTCGAAGTGGTGCCGACGCGTGTTTGGGCAAACATCACCAGAGGATTGAACCGGTGGATTCCGCCATTCTGTGGATTCTTGGCGTCTCGGGAGTACTGGCTATTGCCATGTTCGCGATCAAGGGGCTACTCGACCAGCTAACCGACGTTGTGCAGTCGTGGCATCGGGCAAAGCGGGCCCTACGAGATCCGGAGGGGCCTGATGAACTTAAGGGAATGTGACGCTGACATACTGAGATTGGTACGTCAGCGTCACGATACTCAGATCAACGACAACTGCTCGCCCTTCCCGGGCTTATTGGGCGGTGCGTACTCAGGGGGCGCGTCGGGCGCGTCCCGCTGGGTGCGTAGCCACCAAGCGAACTGGTAGTTGCGACAGGTCCGGAAGCGGGCCGAGTGCCGGCGTGGTTCGGTCAGGGGGATGTCGTGCTCGCTCCATCCGGTGATGGGGCGAGCATTGTCCAGGCGCACAATGAGGCCGGGAGCCAGCGCCGGACCCTCCCACTGTTCTCCTGGTGCCCCTTCGAAGGCGAGATGAGCGTTGTCGCTCCACCGCCACGGGTTGGGCAGGGCGCAGAGGTACCAGGCGAGAGGCTGGTTGTGCTCCGATAGGTTGACGGTCTGGTGCTGGCGGCGGGCGTCCACTCGGGGGCGGTCGGGTTGCCCGAAGCTGCGTAGGCAGTGCTGATCGAGAGCTACATGCCGGACGCCCGCTAGCCACATGATGTGGTAACGGGATTTCGACTCAATTTGGATCTGTATTCGCCGTGACATGCTTTCTCGGTGAGCCCTTCAATTGGCGAGAGATTCATTTCTCTCTACTACCAATTTTATCAAATTTCCCACCAATTCCAAATGTCTGTCATGGCGGAAGGTATTCGGGTAAGGCATGTTGAATTCCTGCTCGAATGCCATCTCGTACTCCTCTTTGGGGAGTGGGAGGGGGCGGCGGCACGTCGCTTTGAGGTTGGACCCGCTGAGGTCGGTGACCTTCACGTCCGCGAAGTACCGGCGAAGCATGGGCTCTAGCGTCTCTGGCGTGTGAAAGCGGAGCTTCTGCCACTTCCCCTTGACGAAGTTCATCTCCACGTTGTCATCGTCGAGGAAGCTCATCTTCGTGGTCGCGGTCTTGGAGGTGACGCGCTTGGCCTGCTCGTCGCGCAGTTCGCGGGCGAGACTCCGCGTGCCCAGGCACACCACTCCGTCGGCAGCGCACAAGGCGTTGACGGTGGTCATCACCCAGTGCTGGTAGTCGAGGGTGGTGGTGGCGTTGATGACGGAGTCCAGGACAACGACGTCGTACAGGCCATTGGCCCGAATGTCCTTGGCGATGTCGCGGATCATGCCGACGACGGCCCGGATGTCGACGGCGTATGAGCCGTCCCGGCAGCGGTAGGGCTCGTAGTCGTGGATGTTGAAGCCCTTGGCGCGCAGGTGCTTGGCGTAGTCGCCGTATCCGGCGCCGAAGTCGACCACGCGCTGCGTGGGCTTGAGCCAGGGCGTGACGAGCTGGTCCCAGGTCTCGGAGCCGTAGGCGAGCTTTCCCGCCTTGGCCTTGGAGGAGAACTGCCGCAGGCGTTTGGGCTGGACGATGTGCTGGTTCCAGACGGGGGCCTTGCCCTCGATGGCGCTCCAGTCGTACACGCCGTACTCGCCGGTGAGGTCGGCGTGGAGCTGTGCGGCGTCGGCTGAGGTGACGGTCCAGGCGAGGAGGTCGAACCGGGAGAAAGAGGCGACGACGGCGTACTCGGCGTTGAGGACGATGCGCCCCTGGTCGTCGATGACGACGCTGCCCCAGGGGCCGTGGCCGGCGGTCATGTGGCCGATGGCGTTGACGAATGACATGTTCTTGCGCTCGGCAACGCGGATGGACTGCCACGGGATGTAGGACCAGGCGCCGATGGTGCCGGGTTCGGCGTAGACGACGCTGGCCTCGGTCTCCACCCGGTTGTGGAGCAGGTTGAACTGGATCTCGTCCTGGAGGCGGACCTTCGTGCCGAGCATGACCGCGGGGGTGTGGGTCAGGCCGATGGCCTTGAGACCCTTCGTCCTCTGGTGGCCTGCTACCAGCGTCCCGTCCGCGTTGAGAATCACCGGCTTGACGACCCCGTGGCGGCGCAGCGATGCCTGGAGCCGGACGAAGGCCGTCTCGCTGAGGCGCCGCGGGTTGTAGTCGGCGGGGCGTAGCTGATCGAGCGGGTACGCCTCGTGGAAGGTCGTGGTGGGTGCCTTGCTCATGCGGAGCCGCCCTCCTTGTGCGCTTCCTGGAGAACGTGCCATCCGAAGCCCATGTCGCTATTGGTGTCGTCGACGAACCTTGTGTAGATGGCGTTGAGGACTTCGACTTCTTCGGAGGTGATCCGGACGCGCTTGGACTCCCACTGGAGGTAGCCCCACTGGAGGTAGTCGACGGTGGCGGCGGCACCGGTGCCCGCTCCGTCGGAGGTCAGCTCCAGCGTCTCGGGAAGCGAGGTGTCGTCCAGGAGTTGGTCGACGCTCTCGCGGTCGTATCCGGTGCCGGCGAGGTCGGGAATCTCGGAGAGGACTTCTGCGAGCAGGGCGGTGTCGTACCCGGCGAGGTCGTTGGTCCGGTTGTCCACGACGACGATGCGGGCCGCCGCGTCGTCATCGACGTCGACCCAAGTGGCTGCGATGTGTTCCCAGCCGAGCTGCTGGGCGGCGGCGACGGTGTGGTTGCCTGCCAGGATCTCGTGGGGCCGCCCGGTATGGGTGCCCTTATTGATCACAACTGGCCGGTACTGGCCGTTGACCGTCAGCGACTCGGCGATGGCCAGGATGCTGCCGCTGCGGGGGTTGCGGTAGTACGGCACCAGGTCACCGATGGGAACGGCGAGCGGCAGGAGCTGTTCGGGGATGTTAGCGAGCGTGGTCACGGGCGTCCCTTGTGTAGGCCGTTCCCCGCGCCCTACTCGATCAGCGTAGCCAATCAAATGGTAACGTCGGCCCATTGGATACAGACGGCCCTGATCGCTTCGAGGGCGACTGCCTCTTCGTCCGTGCTGAGTGCCGGCACCCCCGGCTCGGAGGACTTCTTATGCAGCCAGCCGAGTAGGGCGTGCCGGGTCTCTAGCGGCACAACCGGAGTGCCCCAGGTGCGATGACCAGTCTGGAGTGGTGTGCGCAACGCCAGCTCAAGGTCGAGTATCGCCTCCTGCATGTCGTCACGGTCCGCCGTGCCCACACCCAGGCCAGCTGTTAGACGTTGCACACGACCGATTCGCTGCACGAGCAATGTGCAAGTCCGACGTACTCGTTGGTGGACCTTGAACACGAATGCAGCTGTAGCAATTACGGTAGCCACTGGAACTGAAATCGGCATAGCCGAGTGCGTCGACTTGAGTATGGAGCTGAGGGTCACGAGCGTGCCAAATGAGAAGATGACCATGAACGACGAGTGGATCCATGTTGCTCGCTGAATCCGCCAGTGCAGAGTCTTCTTGTCCATGAACGCGACCGTGGGCTCTGCCATCGAGGCCATCGTGCGCGAGGTGAGGGCAAGCAGCATCGCTGAGGCGCCCATGCTGACGTTGTCCCCAGCGACACCCTCTTGGATAGCGAAAGCGCCAAACGCAATGCAGAGTGCGAGGAACATGCCGACGGCTGCCCGGTTCATGACCCACGCAAGGACCCTATTCCACCAAGGCGGCACCACGAAAAGTAGGCAAGTTGCCTGCCATGCCAACACGGGCGAAACAAGAAAAAATGTAGAGGAGGTCGCTGAGAACCCGTCAATGCTGGCGAGGATGACGGGGAGCCCGATAGCCACTCCGTATGCGGATAGGCCGATACGCCGTTCGCGGGCGGATCCACGGCGACGGAAGAAGCGTCGTCCTGACCACTTCTGTTGCAGCCTCACTACCGTTGCGATCGGCATTCGTCCCCGGGATGAGAGCCATTCACCTTCGTGTCGGATGGGTCCTCACATGGTGATGCGAACTCGCTTGTGAGGTAACGGATTTGAGCGAACCCTGAGGCACCGTCCGGCGGGCCGGCGTCACGTCGGCCCTGGGCTCCGTGGTGCTTATATCAGCATTTGGAGCTCCATGCACCGACGAACCTGGACGGTAGGACTCCAAAGGTCAAGACGATGGCCGGGGCAACCTGCCCCCGCGTCCTTGTGGGCTCTGTCCGGAAGGCAAAGCCCACAAGGGCCGAGCTCAGCGGTTGTTGCAGCGGCAGATGCCTGACGGCAGGCACCATCCGTCGCAGGCGTTGCACCACTCCGCGCCTGGCACGGGTGGCTCGCCGCGCCCGGTCTGCCTGGGCGTTTGGTCCTCGTTCATGCCGCTGTTCTCCTGGGTCGTCGTCTGGGCGTGATGGCTGCTTCGAGTTCTGCGCTGCGCCGTGCGGCGTCTTGATCGGGAACTCTGCGAACCCTTCGGCCTGGGTCGCGCTCGTCGGCGGCCTTCTGCGGGGGGCCGTCTCGTTCTCTGAGGAGACGTAGGTACAGCTCGCGATCGGCGGGATTCCCGTTGAAGTCCTCTGCGCTCATGTCGCTCCGGAGTGCACGGGACCCGCCCCCGGCGTGGCGGGGGCGGGTCCGGTCGTGTTCGTGGCACTGCGTTCCCGGTGGTTTCGCTTCGGCGCGAAGCCGGTGCCTGGCGGGTAGGGCGCGGGGGATTGGCCACCCGCCAGGCACCGAGGGGATGCCGCATGCCACGGCGTGCTGGTGGGCCGGTTCCTCGGATGTGGCCGTTCCCGCCAACGAAATAGACCGTATCACTCTTAAGTGTTGGGATCTATCTATCGTTCGGTGTGATCCCGTCCGTCGTGCGGCGCTCCGTACCCGAGCCCGTCAAGAGTCGCTGCGCGATGAGCGGTTGGCTCGTCGGTGAGGAACAGGTCCTGCTGCACCGCGCGGGGCCGAGCGGTGAAGTCCTCGGGCCTGAGCGTGATCTGCCGCATGCCGCGAGGAGGAGTGACGTCACGGACCGGGATGACCGCGATCACCGTGGCCACCCCTACCGCCGGGAACGCATCTGCGGGCAGCTCCCAGAGGCTGCCCCGCGCCTCCCATATCCGGGCGTGGAAGTCCTTGGTCCGGCTGTCGCCCCGGTAGGTGAGGCTGCCGTACATGATCGCGACGAGAAGGCCGCCGGGCCGGATGAAGCGCAGCGCCCGCTCCACGTGCCGGATGTCCTGACGTCCGGCGAACGGCGGGTTCATGATGACCCGTTGGTAGCGGCGCTCCACCTGCACGCTGAAGAAGTCGGCGTTCGTGACCTGGCGGGCGTACCCGCCGGCGCGGATGTGCTCGGCGCGAGCGGTGTCGAGTTCGACGCAATCCACGACGGCCCCGCGGGCGGCTACCGCCTCGGCGATGGCGCCGCGCCCCGCCGAGGGCTCCAGCACCTCGCATCCAGGTTCGAGTTCGGCCAGGTCCAGGAGACGTTCGACCGTGGGCTCCGGCGTCGGGAAGAACCCCCGGTCGACGTCGGTGATCACCTCGCCCGTGGCGAGCAGCCCTGCTACGGCGTCTGCGGCGTCGATGGTGAAGATGTGGGCCTTCCTTTAGCGGTGCCAGACGCCGCCCAGCGCGTGAAGGGCGAGGTTGACGCGCTCGTACAGCTTGCGTTCGAGTTGGCCGTTCAGTCGGAGCGCCGGACCGTCGACCGTGGCCGCCCGGAGTACGTCGAGAACGTCGGGATCTATCTTCATGGTTGGGGCTCCTGATCAGGCGTACTGGGTGCAGTTGACGGCGAGGGGGTGGCTCTTGTGGTCGGCGCAGACGGCGTCGCCGGTAGTGGGGTCCGTGCCGCCGTCGCAGAGTTCGCAGACCCAGTAGCCGCAGACGACGCAGATCGCTGAGGCCAACTGGTTGAAGGTGTTGGCCAGGTCGGCGTCGCAGAGGCGGCACGCTTCGGGCGGCAGGGTGCCGTCCTCGGGCCAGGTCTTGAGACCGTCGATGCGCTCGGGCCGCTTCACGCCGTACGCCCCTCCGCCTCGTTGGCGGTCCGGGTACCGGCGGTGAGAAGCGCCGCTTCGAGTTCCACCAGGCGCGCCGCGACCATGATGGGGAAGCGGACGTAGACGGAGCGCCCGGCCCCGTTGAGAAGTTCGCCTGCGGCGAGGAAGGTCGCGTTGCTGGCCTCCTTCAGGGCCTCCGGGTCGTTGTCGCGCCAGGCCTTGACCAGATGCTGAGCGGCCTCGCGGACGAGTCGGGCCGCGTCGGAGTCGTACTCCTCAAGGGCGTCGGCCGTGGCCGGCACTCCCTCGAACAGGTTGCGGTTGATGTTGCGCATGGTGTGGATGTCGTTCATCACTAGGGACTCCAGGCAGAGAAGGAGGGGGCGGCCCGCTGGGAGCCGCCCCCGTTGAGTGAGTGGATCAGGCGGCGACGGCGACGAGCTCGGCGTTCGCGTCGGACTCCTCCGACTGCGGGGCGTTCTCCGGCTCCGCGTCGTCGGTGACAGCCGGGGCCTGCGGGGCGGGAGTGGGCTCCGCCTCCACCTCGGCAGCGGCCTCCGCCTGCGGGGTGGCGTCGGCGGCGGGCTCCAGGCGGACGAGTGCGGCGTCGGCCTCCGCGACCAGGTCGGGGGCAGCCGCCGCGGGGTTGACCATGATCTCGCTGGCGTCGGCGTGAGCCTTGGCCTGACGGAGCTGGAAGCGGGCCTTCTGAACGAAGTTGGCGACCCGGTCCATCTGCTCCAGCCGCTTGCCCACCTGTCCCTCCAGCGCGCGGGCCAGCTCCATCGGGTCCGCCTTGCCGATGCCGTCCAGCAGGTCGCACATGCGCTCAATCTCGTCGAGGTCGCTCTTGGTCTTGGCCTGGGCACGAGTGCGCTCGGTCTTCTCCTCGGGGGTGATCTCCTCGACGTCGACCATCGAGTCCTGCTGAGCCGCCTTCTCCTGCTTGCGCATGGCGTAGGCGATGTGGACGAGCTGGTTGTCGCTCTTGTCGCCCTTCTTCCAGTCCTCGAAGACGGCCTTCTGGTTGTCCCTGGACAGGGCGGCGATCTGGACTGCGGCCTGGGTGCCGATGTGCCCGAGGTCAACGGCCATCTGGATCTCGGGGCGCAGGGAGAGCAACGCCAGGCGCTGCGTGACGTACTGGACCGACTTGGAGAAGATCTTCGCGACGGTCGCGGGGGTGGCGTCCTCCTCTTCGTCGAGGACCTTCTTGAAGCCGCGCGCCTCCTCCAGCGGAAGCATGTCCTCGCGGTTCAGGTTCTCGGCCATGGCCTTCTTGAAGGAGTCCATGTCGCTGATCTCGGCGTCGCCCTCGGACAGGAGGATCTTCGTCTCGATGGTGATGTTGCCCGCCAGCTCGTTGGCACGGAAGCGGCGCTCGCCGGCGACCAGCTCGTAAACGATCGGCTGGGGCTTGCTGTTGACCAGCTCTACCGTGAGCTTGCGGACGACGATCGGCTGGAGGAGGCCGTGCTCCTTGATCGAGTTGGCAAGCTCGGTCAGGGCCTCCTCGTTGAAGGTCTCGCGGGGCTGGTTCGGGTTGCGGCGGATCTGGCGCATCTTCAAGGTCGCGTACTTGTGCGGCATTCCGGTCTCCAAGAGGTCGGTGGGGGTTTCTTCTCTCCCCCTTCCTTGTAGTTCTATTCTATATGCATTAAGGGGAGGGGTCCACAATTTTCGAGAAGTTTTTGCAGGTCAAACGCGTGGACGCGGAACCCCGTCCAGGGTTCCGCGTCCCATTACCGCCTCGGTGATCAGCGTGCGGCGTTGCCGCTCAGACGTTCAGCCTCGCACCCGACATGCTTCGGGTCGACGATCGACAGGGCCCCCAGCACCTCGTGAGCCGACTCGTCATTCAGGGCGACATTCTCCACGCCACCAGACTCTTCCAACCGGGCCAGCACTCGTCCCAGCTCGATCCCCACCCGCATCCCTCCCGCGTTGCAGCGTTCCGCCCTCCTAACGAGTGACGACACGCTTAGATCCCCACACAGGCAAAATGTCGGCACACATCAGGCGGCAGGGGGGAGCCGGTCACGATCTCGCAGCTTGGAGAGCAGAGGAGGGTGGCGGCCTGCATGCTGAGTGCACAATCCACAAATTGCCGTTACCGATCTTGCGCGGGGGCAACACTCATTGTCAACCAACATAGACATTAGGCTGCCCCAGGAATCTCACCCGCCCCATGATCGCCACTGAACATGCCCAGCGGGTCGCCTCTGCGGGCCCGTGAGCGAACCTGACGCGTACCCGAGGAGTAGTCAGACCCATGCGGCCCGGCCCGGATACCCCGCTCGCCAGCAAGCTCGCCGTGCTGCTCAGCAGGAAGCGCGGAGCCGACGGGAAGACCCCGAGCACGCGTGCCATCGCCGCCGCGACCGCCGAGACGCCCGGCGGCAGGCCGGCGATGACCCATCAGGTAGTGAACGACCTCCTGAACGGGATCAAGGCCAATCCGTCAATCTCTCAACTACTGGGCCTCGCACGCGCATTCGACTGTCCGGTAGCTTATCTCCTTCCTGGGTACAACGGTTTGACCTCGCTGTCGGTCTACGAGGAGCACCAAGACGCTCGCGAGGCGCTCCGACTGGTCCACGACCTGGGCCAAGGCGGGGTCGCCGAACTTCTGGAGGCCGCACGTGAGATCCGTACAAGACATGGACGTACGGATCGCGCGGTCCCCGAAGTGCCCGATCCACTGCCGCCTGTCGCCGAACCACCACGGCCAGGCCGGCGGAGACGGCTCAGCTTCACAGAGGCGGCCGAACGTGCCGTCGCTGACCTGGAAGGGACCTGAACCACATGGACGGCCTCGTCTTCGGCCTCTGCGCCCTGTTCGGCATAGCGGGCACAGTGCTCTCCGCCCGTGAAGCCTGGCGTCAGCGCGACCGGAACGAATACCGCATCGCCCGCTTCGCCCGCGCCGCCGCCTTCGGAGTCTGTACGGTCGGCGTCATCCTCGCCGTGCCTCCGGTCGAAGATCTCGTTGAGTCCGCGACCGGGATGAACAACGCGGCCAAGCTCGGAGCGCACTTCTGCGCCGTGCTGTGGTGCGGCAGCCTTCAGCTCATGCTTGTCGACTGGTCCTACAACCACGAGGTGCTGAGAGCCAGCGTGTTCGCGCGCATCGCCTTCGCCGTGTGTGTCCTCGCCGCGATGCTGCCGCTGTTCATCGCAACGACAGACGAGAGCGTTGAGTTCACGACCGAGTACGCGACGGCTCCGGGCGTCACCGTCTACCTCATGGTCTATCTGGCCTACGTGGCGATCACCTGCGGGGAGATCGCCTTCCTCTGCTCCGGCATGGCTCTGTCCGCGAGGCAGACTGGCCATGCCTGGACCGCGAAGGGTCTCGGCATGTCGGCGTTCGCGGCCGTCCTCGGGGTCGCCTACGCGGCCAGCAAGGGGTCATACCTGGTAACTCACTACCTCGGCCACCCGTGGTCGCTGGACGCCGAAGAGATCATTTCCCCAGCCTTGGCCGGGCTCGCCGTGGTCGCGCTGATCACGGGACTGACCCTCGCCATGGTCGGCAGGCGACGTGCATCACGCGAGGTCCTTGCGTCACAGGCCATCTGAGAGGCCAGGCAGCTTGCGCCAGTGGAGGACCACCCTGCCGGGCTCAACGGTGCGGATGCCCCGTGCACTTGCAGGGAAGACCTCGATGTTCTCGAAGAACAGCCTCGTGATCGCCCTCTTCGACGCGGACGGCGCGGTGTTCCACCAGCGCACAAGGTCCTTGGCATCGCCGAGGGAGAAGTTCGCCATCTGCTCTGCATACCGCAGACGGTTTCGGATGTCCTTGAGGCTGGCCGTGATCTCGCGCTCAGCGGTCACGAACGCGTCGCTGCTGATCTGGCGCTGGCCGTAGAGGGTCGCCGCTTCGATCCGGCGGCCCCCAAGGTCCTCGATCGAGGTCTTCATCTTCTCGACCTGGGCTCGGACGGCTTCTTGAGCCTTGAGGATCTGCTTGCGGATGCCCGGCTTGAGGAGTTCCGCAACGACGTTCTCACCGACGTAGTCCTCTAGCAGCTCCGCGCCCATGCGGACCTCGCCGCATCCACCGCGGCCGTCCTTGTCCTTGGGGCGACAGCGGTAACCGGGAGTGCCAGCGTTAGTCCGTGCGCCCTGGAGAGCCCAGGTGCACTTCCCGCACGTGCACGCGCCGTCCACCAGGAGATAGTCGTAGGGCGGTGCCGCGTCAGCCTTCTTGCGGCTCTGGTCCCTCTCCTGGAGCCGCACGAACTCCTCACGCGTGATGGCGCCCGGGTGGCCGGCGTCGACGAGTTCGCCGTCATCGTCGTAGCGCAGTCCGGCGATGGCGGGGTTGCGGAAGAGGCGTCCGACCGAGGCGTCCTTCCACTCCCCGCCGAGCGTGCCCCGGTAGCCTGCGCCATTCGCCCAGACAGCGACGTCCGCGTTGGACTGGCCTTCCAGCGCCCGGCTCGCCATCTGGCGAAGCGGGTCCACTTCGTCGTCGCGTAGGCGACGCCTCGACGCGTCCTCGAAACCGTAGAGCCGTGGCATGCGGTCGTCCGTTCTTCTCTAATGCGCCTCCCGTAGCCGCCTGATCCTAGGTCACGGCCCTAGGAACAGGGCCGTGACCTCGGTCTCGATACGCCAAAGCTACGAATGATCACTGCGAGGCGGCGTCACTCCGAGCACTCGCCAGAGCGCAGCCGTAGGGACCCTCACCGTGCTGCCCAGTGTGAGCGTCTGCACGGGGAAAGATCCCCCCTTGATCAAGTTGTAAGCCTTGTGCACACCGATCCCCAGGACTCGCGCGGCCGTAGTGACGTTCACCGTCGGCGGCAGTGCGAGCAGTTCCTCCAGGGTCATCGGGCTGGCGGCCCCGGAGTCCGTAGTTGCGGAGGCGTCCTTCGTTGTCATTTCCCGTTGTCGCGTTCTCCCCCGCGCCAACGTGGTTTAAGGATACGCCAACACTGGAGTGTTGGGGCAAGATAGAGCATCGGTTCGACAAGGACCGACACAGAAGATCCACAAGCGAAGCCACGAAGGGGATACACGTGTTCGATCCCAGCTACCAGCGGCGCTGTGCCTGCCAGGAGCCCATCGTCGAGGACGACGGCACTCCGATAATCGACGCTGACGGCGCGCCGAAGATGCGCAAACTCGGCGCGAGCTGCCCCAAGCTGACGCAAAAGGGTCATGGCACCTGGTACTTCTACTTCGAGCTCGAAGCCGGCGAGGGCGGGAAGCGCCGACGGGTGCGCCGAGGTGGATTCGCCACGAAGGATGAGGCGAAAGCCAAGTCGGCCGAGGTCTACCGCGACGTCATCGGCGGCGCGGACGTGCTCAGCAACACCACCGTCGGGGAGGACCTGACCGCCTGGCTCAAGAGGAAGAGGCGGCTGGCCCGCACGACTCGACATGGGTACGAAGAGCACATCAATCTCTACCTCGAACCGCATCTCGGGCATATCAAGCGCCGTGACCTCAGACTGCGCCACGTCGAGGCCATGTACGACGCGATCGAGCGGGAGAACGCCGAGCGGCTGCTTCACCATGCCAAGGTGGTCGAGTTGAAGGAGGCACGCGACGCCGCCTACACAGCCTGGGTCCGTACGGCGGGGAAGAAGACGGCACGCCGCCTCACCCGTCGGCTCTACCTCGAAGCCAACGCCGCGTTCCGCGAGGGAAGCAAGGGCAAGCGGAAGATCACCAGCGCAGCGACGATGCATCGCATCAACGCCACCCTCAGCTCGTTCCTGGGCGCTGGCATCAAGCGCGGCGAATACGCGACGAACTGGTCCGCGATGGTCGAACTGCCGGCGGTCAAGCGGCCCAAGGCTCTGGTCTGGACACCGGAGCGGGTCGAAGAGTGGAAGCGGACGGGCCAGAAGCCCAGCCCCGTCATGGTCTGGACGCCGGAGCAGACCGGCCAGTTCCTCGACTTCATCTGCGATGACCGGCTGTACGGCATGTGGCACGGGTTCATTTTCCGTGGTCCTCGGCGCGGTGAGATGGCGGCCCTGCCCTGGACGGAGGTCAGTCTGTCCGGCTCGTGGTTCCGGATCTCCGCGCAGGTCGTTGAGGTCGCGTACCGGCTGTACGACGAGGCTCCGAAGCAGGACAGCGTCCGTACCGTCACCCTCGACTCTCTGACTCGTGACCACTGGCAGGGCTGGCAGACCACTCAGGCCAATGAGCGTGAGCAGTGGTCCGGCGAAGCGGCCCTGGGTGGAGAGCAGCCGAGTATGGACGCACGAGAACGGCGAACCGCTGCACCCTGACTGGATCAGTCGACGGTTCAACCGGCTCGTGGAGCTGTCTGGGCTTCCCCCGGTCCGTCTGCACGACACCCGCCACCTGTCGGCAACGCTGGCACTCCTCGGCGGGGCGGACATCAAGGTCGTCCAGGAGCGGCTGGGGCACAGTTCGCGCCAGATCACTTCGGACACGTACACGAGCGTCCTGCCTCAGCTCATGACTGCCGAGGCCGAGTCAACGAGCGCCGTCGTGCCCCGGTCTCAGCAGAAGGAGGTCCCTCCGGACGACGAGCGCAGCGATCCGGAGAGCCAGGAAGAAGGGGGCACTGAAGAGGTCCCCGAGTCTGGTGAAGATGGACCGGACGAGGGACTACGTCCCGCCGCTTGACCTGCGTCCCGAATTTGTCCTGTCGATCATGAAAACGCGATCGGGACGGGCCGCCAAGATCCTTCTGCTCATGCCCCTGACCTGCTAAGTGCCTGGTCAGAACGATTCTTTGAACCGTACTTGGGGTGGGGCGGGTGGGACTCGAACCCACGACCGACGGATTATGAGTCCGCTGCTCTAACCGGCTGAGCTACCGCCCCGTACGACAGTCTTACGCGCCGTCTGCCGCAGCATAGCCGCTCATACGATCTGTCGCCCTCGCGGGTCACAGACGCATCACTGAGTGGACTTCGATCAGGGGGCGAGTGGTTCCCGGAAAACGAAAAAGGACCCCAACGGGGTCCTCTTGTCGTTGGCTCCCCCGACTGGACTCGAACCAGTAACCCTCCGGTTAACAGCCGAATGCTCTGCCAATTGAGCTACAGGGGACCGCGCTCCCCCGACTGGACTCGAACCAGTAACCTGCCGGTTAACAGCCGGCTGCTCTGCCAATTGAGCTACAGGGGATTGCACTGCGTGCACCGAGGTACGCCACGTCCGGACCAGCCGGGCGGCGCGTGCTCGCTGCGAGACATACATTAGCGCAAGTGGGGGGGTGCTCCGCCAACCCCTATCGGCGGGGTTGTCGTCCGGCTACAGCGGGTAGGCGCGAAGCACAGTCCACAGGACGGCCCGCGGGGCCGGACTCGGTACGAGTACGAGGAAGGGTGGAGCCCATGCGCTACCGGCTGTCGTTCATCACCGGAGCCGTCGTCGGGTACGTGCTGGGAGCGCGGGCCGGGCGGGAGCGGTACGAGCAGTTGCGGAAGAGCGCCCAGCGGATCGCGCAGAACCCGGCGGTGCGCAACGCCGCCGAGAGCGCAGCGCAGACCGGGCGCGGGGTCGCGGTGAAGGCCGCCGACACCGTCGGATCCAAGGTCGGCGACAAGTTGCCCGAATCGGTGACCGCGCGGGTCAAGGCGTTGCGCGAGCGGGGCCACTCCGAGGACGACTGGGGTACCTCGAACACCTGACGGGGCCGTGCGGCATCATCTCCCCCTATGGGGAAAGTCGCGGGCATCGACAGCTCGGCCGCAGGGACCACCGTCGTCGTGTGCGACACGGACACCGGCGAGGTGCTCCGGCAGGGGTACGCGCCCCATCCGGTCGAGGGTGAGGCCGCGACGTCGGGCAAGGCGACCGAGAGCGATCCCCAGACCTGGCTGCTGTCGCTCGGCGAGGCGGCCAAGGACGGCCTGCTCGAGGGCGTCCTGGCGATCGGTATATCCGGGCAGCAGCAGGGCCTGCTGGCGCTCGACGCCGGCGGGGTGCTGGTCCGCCCGGCGGTGCTGCGCGGTGACAAACGGGCCCAGGCGCAGGCCGCGGATCTGACCGCGGAGCTCGGCGGCCCGGCGGAGTGGGCGCAGTCCGTCCAGTCGGTGCCGCAGGCCGCGTACCCGGTGGCGAAGCTGCGCTGGCTGGCCCAGCACGAACCGGCGGCCGCGCAGCGCACCGCCGAGGTGCTGCTGCCGCACGACTGGCTGGTCTGGCAGCTGCTGGGCCGCCCGCAGCGGCGCACGACCGACCGCGGCGACGCGTCCGGCACGGGGTACTGGTCGGCGGCCGCGGGGGAGTACCGGCACGATCTCGTGGAGCTGGCGCTGGGGCACCGGGTCGCGCTGCCGCACGTACTGGGTCCCGCGGAGCCGGCCGGGCAGACCCCCGAGGGGCTGCTCATCTCGGCCGGGACCGGCGACACGATGGCGGCCGCGCTCGGCCTGGGCGTCGGCCCCGGTGACGCGGTGGTCTCGCTGGGCGCCTCCAGCACCGTCTTCGCGGTGCACGGTGAACCGCTGACGGACCCGTCGGGGACGATCACCTCCTTCGCGGACGCCACCGGGCGCCATCTGCCGCTGCTCAAGACCCGCAACGCGGTGCGCGTGCTGCGGGCGACGGCGGAGCTGCTGGGCACGGACCTCGCGGGGCTGTCGGACCTGGCGCTGAGCTCCAGCCCGGGTGCGTACGGCCTGGTGCTGCTGCCGTACCTGGAGGGCGAGAGCACGCCGAGCCTGCCGCACAGCGCGGGCACGCTGACCGGGCTGCGGCGCGAGAGCATGAAGCCGGAGCACCTGGCGCGGGCCGCGTTCGAGGGCATGCTGTGCGGGCTCGCCGACGCGCTGGACGTGCTGCGCGGGCGCGGGGTCGCGGTGCGGCGGATCTTCCTGCTGGGGGCCGCCGCCGAGCTGCCCGCCGTGCGGGTGATCGCGCCGCCGCTCTTCGAGGCGCAGGTGGTCGTGCCGGAGCCGGGGGCCTACGCGGCGGTGGGCGCGGCCCGGCAGGCCGCGTGGTCGCTGGGCAGGGTGCTCGGATCCGGGTCGGCGCAGGAGCCGCCGGCCTGGCGCGGCGGCGCGCACCAGGTGCTGGAGCCGGGCGACGACCTGGCGACGGGGCAGGCGGTGCGCCGGCAGTACACAACCGTTCGGGAGCAGACCCACCCAGGCGCCTTTGCCGAGGTTTAAACGAATGCGGTCGACGGATGTCGGAAGATAGGATCGCTCGCCGATCAAGCCGACGACCCTGAGAGACTCCGTGTGCTGATCCGAATCCTGCGCACCCACCTGCGCCCCTACCAGCGGCCCATCACCCTGCTCGTGCTGCTCCAGCTCGTGCAGACCATCGCCACGCTGTACCTCCCCACCCTCAACGCCGACATCATTGACAACGGTGTCGTCAAGGGCGACACCGGTTACATCCTGCGGCTCGGCGGCATCATGATCGCGGTGACCGTGCTCCAGGTGGTGTGCGCGGTCGGCGCCGTGTTCTACGGCGCCAGGACGGCCATGGCCGTCGGCCGGGACATCAGGGCGTCCATCTTCGACCAGGTCCAGAGCTTCTCCGCGCGCGAGGTCGGGCAGTTCGGTGCCCCCTCGCTGATCACCCGCACCACCAACGACGTCCAGCAGGTCCAGATGCTGGTGCTGATGACGTTCACCCTGATGGTGTCGGCGCCGATCATGTGCGTCGGCGGGATCATCATGGCGCTCGGCCAGGACGTACCGCTGTCCTCGCTGCTGCTGGCCGTGGTCCCGGTGCTCGGCGTCCTCATCGGGCTGATCGTCCGCCGGATGCGGCCGCTCTTCCGCACCATGCAGGTGCGCGTCGACACGGTGAACCGCGTGCTGCGTGAGCAGATCACCGGCATCCGGGTGATCCGGGCATTCGTGAAGGACGACTACGAGAAGCGGCGCTTCGCCGGCGCGAACGACGAGCTGACGGACGTGTCGCTGCAGACCGGACGGCTGATGGCGCTGATGTTCCCCGTCGTCATGACGGTGGTGAACGTCTCCAGCGTCGCGGTGATGTGGTTCGGCGCCCACCGGATCGCGAGCGGCGGCATGCAGATCGGCGCCCTGACCGCGTTCCTCAGCTACCTCATGCAGATCCTGATGTCCGTCATGATGGCCACCTTCATGTTCATGATGGTGCCGCGCGCCGAGGTCTGCGCGGAGCGCATCGAGGAGGTCCTCGCGACCGAGTCCAGCGTCGTCCCGCCGCTGAAGCCCGTGACGAAGCTGCTGCGGCACGGCCATCTGGAGCTGCGCGGCGCCGACTTCAGCTACCCGGGCGCCGAGGCGGCGGTACTGCGCGGTGTCGACCTGGTCGCCAGACCGGGGGAGACGACCGCGGTGATCGGGTCGACGGGCAGCGGCAAGAGCACCCTGCTGGGGCTCGTCCCACGGCTCTACGACGCGACCGGCGGCGAGGTGCTCGTCGACGGGACCTCCGTCCGGGACCTGGCCCCGGCGCTGCTCGCCGAGACCGTCGGCCTCGTACCGCAGAAGCCGTACCTGTTCTCCGGGACCGTCGCGAGCAACCTGCGCTACGGGAAGCCCGACGCGACCGACGAGGAGCTGTGGCACGCGCTGGAGGTGGCGCAGGCCCGTGACTTCGTGGAGAACCTCGAAGGCGGCCTGGACGCCCCGATCGCGCAGGGCGGCACCAACGTCTCCGGCGGGCAGCGGCAGCGGCTCGCCATCGCGCGGGTGCTGGTGCGCCGGCCGGAGATATACCTCTTCGACGACTCCTTCTCCGCGCTCGACTACGCGACGGACGCGGCACTGCGCTCGGCGCTCGGCCGGGAGACCGCCGAGGCCACCGTCGTGATCGTCGCGCAGCGCGTGAGCACCATCCGGGACGCCGACCGCATCATCGTCCTCGACGAGGGCCAGGTGGTGGGCACCGGAACGCACAGCGAACTCATGTCGGGGAACCCGACCTACCGGGAGATCGTGCTCTCCCAGCTCACCGAGCAGGAGGCAGCATGACCACCCCGGCGAAATCCGCGCCCCGCCGCGGTCCCGCGCCGATGGCCGGGCCCGCGCGCTTCATGGGCGGCGGGCCGGTCGAGCGGTCGATGGACTTCAAGGGCTCGTTCCGGCGATTGATCCGCCTGATGCACCCGGACCGGCTCTTCCTCTCCCTGGTGCTGCTGCTGGGCACCGCGAGCGTGACGCTCTCCGTGCTGGGCCCCAAGATCCTGGGCCACGCCACCGACCTGATCTTCGCCGGGGTGATCGGCGGGCAGTTCGAGCCCGGCACCACCAAGGCGCAGGCGATCGAGGGCATGCGGCAGCACGGCCAGGGCCAGGTGGCCGACCTGCTCTCCGCGGTGGACTTCACCCCGGGCCAGGGCATCGACTTCGGGGCGGTGGGCAGCGTGCTGCTGACCGTCCTGGGGATCTACGTGGCCGCCGGGCTGTTCAGCCTCGTGCAGATGCGCACCGCCACCGGCATCATCCAGCGCACCGTCTACCGGCTGCGCGAGGACATCGAGGCGAAGCTGTCGCGGCTGCCGCTGTCGTACTTCGACCAGCAGCCGCGCGGTGAGGTGCTCAGCCGGGCCACCAACGACATCGACAACATCGCGCAGACCCTGCAGCAGACCATGGGTCAGATCGTGAACTCGCTGCTCACGATCGTCGGTGTGCTGGTGATGATGTTCTGGATCTCGCCGCTGCTGGCGCTGGTCGCACTGGTGACGGTGCCGGTCTCGGTGGTCGTGGCGACCGCGGTCGGCAAGCGCGCGCAGCCGCAGTTCGTCCAGCAGTGGAAGACGACCGGCAAACTCAACGCGCACATCGAGGAGATGTACACCGGCCACTCGCTGGTGAAGGTGTTCGGGCGGCAGGACGAGTCGGCCGAGGCGTTCCGGGAGCAGAACGAGGCGCTCTACCGGACGGGATTCAAGGCGCAGTTCATCAGCGGGATCATCCAGCCCGCGATGATGTTCATCGGGAACATCAACTACGTGTTGGTGGCGGTCGTCGGCGGGCTGCGGGTCGCGAGCGGCGCGCTGTCCATCGGCGACGTCCAGGCGTTCATCCAGTACTCCCGGCAGTTCAGCCAGCCGCTCACGCAGGTGGCCAGCATGTCCAACCTGGTGCAGTCCGGGGTCGCTTCGGCCGAGCGGGTCTTCGAGCTGCTGGACGCGCCGGAGCAGGGCGCGGACCCGGTGGACGCCGTCCGGCCGAAGGAGCAGCTCGGCCGGGTCGCCCTGGAAAAGGTCGCCTTCCGCTACGAGCCGGACAAGCCGCTGATCGAGGACCTGTCGCTGTGCGTGGAGCCCGGCCACACCGTCGCGATCGTCGGTCCGACCGGCGCGGGCAAGACCACGCTGGTCAACCTGCTGATGCGGTTTTACGAGGTGACGTCGGGCCGGATCACCCTGGACGGCGTCGACATCGCCGCGATGTCGCGCGAGGACCTGCGCTCCGGCATCGGCATGGTGCTGCAGGACACCTGGCTGTTCGGCGGCACGATCGCCGAGAACATCGCCTACGGGTCCGAGGGCCGTACCCAGGAGCAGATCGAGCAGGCGGCGCGCGCCGCGCACGCCGACCGGTTCATCCGGACCCTCCCGGACGGCTACGACACGGTGATCGACGACGAGGGCTCGGGGGTGAGCGCGGGCGAGAAGCAGCTCATCACCATCGCGCGCGCGTTCCTGTCCGACCCGGTGATCCTCGTCCTGGACGAGGCGACCAGCTCGGTCGACACCCGTACCGAGGTGCTGATCCAGCGCGCCATGGCGACCTTGGCGCACGGCAGGACCAGCTTCGTCATCGCCCACCGGCTGTCCACGATCCGCGACGCGGACGTGATCCTGGTGATGGAGTCCGGCTCGATCGTGGAGCAGGGCACGCACAGTGAACTGCTGGCCGCCGAGGGCGCCTACGCCCGGCTGTACGCGGCGCAGTTCGCGCAGGCGGTGGCGGAGGTCGACTGATCCGGGACCCCTCCACGGCCGTCCGGCGTAAGGCCGGCGGCCGCGGAGGGACCGGATCGTCCGGCGCGGGGGACCGGATTGTCCGGCAACGCCCCTGTGGGGCCGCGATCTTCTCGAAAGTTTCACATGATCGCATTCACCCGTGACCTACGGGCCGCATAACGTCCCAACCACAATGGATTACTGCTACTCATGCCGTCGCCACCTCAACGGCGCCCTGTCGTGCCCCGGGTGCGGCACCCCGGTGGACCAACTCGCCTCCCCCGCGGAACCCGCGCCGGTGACGGGCACACCGGCCGCCCCGCCCGAGCCGGACGCCACGGCCGGCCGGGCCGCCCGGCGCCGGGCACCGCGCAGGGCGCGGCGGCGGGGCGGGAAGCGGTTGCTGACGGGTGTCGGCGTCGCGCTCGTCCTGATCGGCTGCACGGCCGCGGCACTGGCGTCGGGAACCTTCGCGAACGGTCCTGAGGCCGACACCGGCCCGACGCGGGCGCCCGCGGCCGACTCCGTCCCGCGGGTCACCGCGTCCAGCCCGACTCCGCAGCGCGCCAAGGCCCGGCCCACGCGCTCGGCGCCGGCCACCACCGCGAGCACCTCCGGCACCCCTTCGGGTCCGCCGTCCGCGTCCCCGTCGGGATCCAGGAAACCGCCGCGGTCGGCCTCGCCGACCACCCGGCCCCCGACGGCGCCGACGACCTCGACCCCACCCCCGCCGACCACGACGCCGAAGCCGTCGCACAGCCCGACGTGCAAACCCGTCCTGTGGTGGTGCGGGTAACGCGCCTCGTGCGGGGGGCCGGCCGTCAGGTCAGCATGCGCTTGAGCAGGTCGCGCAGCGAGGTGCGCTCGGCTTCGGACAGGCCGGCGAGCGGAGCGCGGGCGAAGTGCAGCGCGCCGCGCAGCCGGGCGGCCGTCTCGTGGCCCTCGTCGGTGGCGGCGGCCAGTTTGATGCGGCGGTCGGCCGGGTCGGTCCTGCGCTCCGCCAGCCCGCGGGCCTCGAGGCGGTCGACGATCCCGGTGACGTTGGAGGGCTCGCACTTCAGTTGCTGGGCGATGTGCCGCATGGGCAGCGGCTCACGGGACAGGAGCGCCAGGACGCGGGCCTGCGCGCCGGTGAGCTGGTGGTTGGCGGCGGCCTCCTCGTACTCCTCGTGGTAGCGCGCCACGACGGTGGCTATGAGGTCGACCACTTCGAGGGTCAGCGGGTCGGTACGTTGAGGCGCGGGGGGCGGCGTGGGGGACATGACACCAGCGTACCCCCGGTTACTTGACAACCTCAAACATCAAGGTCCATCGTTATTTGAGGAAATCAATCTTTGCCGTAGTGAAGCTATGGCGGACGGAGGCAACCCTCATGCCGAAGAGCCGTGAATGGCATCTGGTGGCCCGCCCCCACGGGTGGCCGACCAACGACGACGTCGCCCTGCGCGAGGTCGAGACGCCGGAACCTGGCCCAGGCCAGATCGTCGTCCGCAACCTGCGCCTGTCGGTGGACCCGTACATGCGGGGCCGGATGAACGACGTGAAGTCGTACGCGCCGCCGTACGCCCTGGACGAGCCGATGCAGGGTGGCGCGGTGGGCCGTGTCACCGCCTCGAACGCCGACGGCTTCGCGGTCGGCGACCACGTGCTGCACGGGCTCGGCTGGCGCGAGTACGCGGTGCTGGACGCCAAGCACTCGGTGCGGGTCGACCCGGACGCGGCGCCGCTCAGCGCCTACCTGGGCGCGCTCGGCATGCCCGGTCTGACCGCGTACGCGGGACTGCTGGAGGTCGGCTCGTTCACCGAGGGCGACGCGGTCTTCGTCTCGGGCGCGGCCGGTGCGGTCGGCAGCCAGGTGGGACAGATCGCGAAGCTCAAGGGCGCCTCCCGGGTGATCGGCAGCGCCGGCTCGGACGAGAAGGTCAAGCTCCTGGTCGAGGAGTACGGCTTCGACGCCGCCTTCAACTACAAGAACGGCCCGGTGGCCGAGCAGCTGAAGAAGGCGGCCCCCGACGGGATCGACGTCTACTTCGACAACGTCGGCGGAGAGCACCTGGAAGCCGCGATCAGCTCCCTGAAGCTGCGCGGTCGCGCCGTGCTGTGCGGCGCCATCGCCCAGTACAACGACACCGAGGCTTCGGGTGGCCCGCGCAACCTGGCGCAGATCATCGGCAAGCGGCTGCGGCTGCAGGGCATGCTCGTGGGCGACCACGCGGCGCTGCAGGGGCAGTTCGTGCAGGAGGTCGGCGGTTGGATCCGGGACGGCGAACTGCACTACCGGGAGACCGTCGTCGAAGGCATCGAGAAGAACTTCGACGCGTTCCTCGGCGTTCTGCGCGGCGACAACACCGGAAAGATGATCGTCAGCCTGCCCGAGTAGGATTCAACAAATTGTTGCGATCGTGGGCGCGAGTCGCGGCGATGCACGCCAGTGCACCTACCAGGAGGGGTTCGTTTCATGACCATCCAGTCCGTAGAGGTCCTGTACACCGCCGTCGCCACCGCCGAGAACGGCCGTGACGGCCGGGTCGCCACCGACGACGGGAAGCTCGACGTCGTCGTCAACCCGCCGAAGGAGATGGGCGGCAACGGAGCCGGCACCAACCCGGAGCAGCTCTTCGCCGCCGGCTACAGCGCCTGCTTCCAGGGCGCCCTCGGTGTGGTGGCCCGCCAGGAGAAGGCGGACATCGCCGGCTCCCGCGTGACCGCCAAGGTCGGCCTCGGCAAGACCCCGGCCGGCGGCTTCGGCCTCAAGGTCGAGCTCGCGGTCTCGATTCCGAACGTGGACGCGGCCACCGCGCAGGCACTCGTGGAGAAGGCGCACCAGGTGTGCCCGTACTCCAACGCGACGCGCGGCAACATAGACGTGGCGCTGACCGTCATCTGATCGCTGCCTGATCACCGTTCGATCGTCGTTCGTGAGGGCTGTACCCCAAGGGGTGCGGCCCTCACGCGTTTCCGGGCGTGGTCAGGAGGGCGATGAAGGCGCGGACTGCGGGGAAACCCCCTGATCGGGGGCGATGCGTCCGGACGCGCCCCGCCCCTGCACACCGTCCGGCCGAGTCGTTAAGGTGACGCCCATGCGTGATCTCACGACCGGCGTGAAGTACTTCCTCCAAGGCCAGCGCTGGGTGGCGCGGCACCGGAGGTGGTGGGGATTCGGGCTGCTGCCCGGCCTGATCGCCCTGGTCCTCTACATCGCGGCGCTCGTCGCCCTCGGGTTCTGGGCGGACGACCTGTCGGCCTGGGCGACGCCGTTCGCGGACGACTGGAACGGCTCCTTCCGGACGCTGCTACGGGGGACGCTGACCGCCATCGTCTTCTGCGGCGGGCTGCTGCTGGCGATGGTCTCCTTCACCGCCGTGGCGCTGCTGATCGGCGATCCGTTCTACGAGTCGCTCTCGGAGCGCGTCGAGGAGATGGAGGGCGGCGCCCCGCCCAAGCCCGACATCCCGCTCTGGCGCGAGATCCTCACCTCGATCCGCGACAGCCTCTCCGTCCTGGTGCGGGTGGCGGCCTTCGGACTGCTGCTCTTCGCCTGCGGTTTCATCCCGGTGATCGGCCAGACCGTCGTCCCGGTCGTGGGCTTCTGCGTCTCCGGCTTCTTCCTGACGGCGGAACTGACCTCGGTGGCCATGCAGCGCCGTTCCGTCCCGCTGCGGACCCGGCTGCGGCTGCTGCGCGGCCGGCTCCCGCTGGCCCTCGGATTCGGCGTGCCGGTGGTCCTGCTGTTCCTGGTGCCGGTCGTCGCCGTCTTCGCGATGCCGGGCGCGGTCGCGGGGGCCACGCTGCTGGTGCGTGATCTCGTCCCGATACCGGACCCCGCTCCGGAACCCGACGAGGAGACCGACCGGGACGACGAAGACGAGGCGGAAGCGACGGGAACCGTCCCCACCCCCTAAGGGCTGTCCCGTATTCCCCGGCGGGCGCCCGACGACAGCTACGGCACCTCGCCGCGTTGTCGGAACGCCCGAATACATCCAGTATGCGGGCGCCCCTCCGCCGTGCGATGCACCGCATCTGACGCCGCGCGCTGATCCACCAGGGATTACGGGACAGCCCTCAGGCATCCGTGAGTGCCGGGCGGGCTGGAGGTCCCAGCCCGCCCGGCAGTTGGGGACACGGTCGTTCAGGCGAGGGCGAGCTCGCGGTCGGGCGTCGCGTCCTCTGCCGCTGGGGCGTCCTCCTCCGTGGAGCGGACCGTCTTCGGTAGGAGGAAGCCGAGCGCGAAGGCCAGCGCGATCAGTCCCACCGTGCACAGCGCGGTCGTCCCGGCCGCGTCCAGCGCGGCGTTGATGTGGCCGGCGGGACCCGGCCGGGCGTCGCTGAGGATGTTGAAGAACACGGTGCCGAGAACGGCGAAGCCGAGCGTCATGCCGAGCTGCTGGAGCGCCTGCAGGGTGCCGGAGGCCGAGCCGATCTCGTGGCCGTCGACGCCGTTGAGGATGATGTCGAAGAGCGGGACGAAGATCATGCCCATCCCGGCGCCGCCGACCAGCAGGGGAGCGGCGAAGTCCCAGTCGGTGATGTCCGCGCCGGCCCACTGGAAGACGCCGTAGAGCGCGAGCAGTCCGCCGCCCATCAGGATCAGGCCGAGGTGCAGGATGCGGCGGCCCAGGCGGGCCATCAGGATGCCGCCGAAGGCGGAGCCGAAGAGCGCGCCCAGCGCCCAGGGCGCCGTGGTCAGGCTGGAGTGCAGGGCCGTGTAGCCGAGGCCGAGCTGCAGGAAGATGCCGAGGGTCAGGATCATGCCGCCCATGGACGCGGTGAAGGCGATGGCGAACGCGACGCCGGAGACGTAGGCGCGCTTGCGGAAGACGCTCGGCTCCACCAGCGGGGTGCGGCCGGCCCGCTTGCGCAGCACCTGGTAGCGGGCGAAGCCGGCCAGGACCGGCAGCGAGGTGGCGAGCATCACCAGCACCCAGGTGGGCCAGCCCAGTTCACGTCCCTGCACCAGGGGAAAGACCAGCAGGAAGGCGCCGGCTCCGGCGAGCAGCACGCCGGGGAGGTCGAGCCGCGCGCCACGAGCGGTCGGCGCCACGTCCGGCAGGTACTTCCAGCCCATCACGAACGCGAAGGCGCCGATCGGCAGGTTGATGCCGAAGATCATGCGCCATCCGGTGCCGAACAGGTCCGCGTGGATCAGCACACCGGCGATGATCGGGCCCATCACCGCGGACAGCCCCATCAGCGGACCGAAGATCCCCCACGCCTTCTTCATCTCGGAGGCGGGGAACAGGTCCCGGGTCAGCCCGAAGCCCTGAGGCAGCATCACCGCGCCGCACACCCCCTGCGCGATCCGCGCCGCGATCAGCATCTGCGGGGACTGCGCCGTCGCGCACACCATCGAGGTGAACGTGAACCCGGCGATCCCGGTCAGCAGGACCCGCTTGCGGCCGTACATGTCGCCCAACCGCCCACCGGTGAGCAGCGCGACCGCCATGGCGAGGGTGTAGCCCGCCGCGATCCACTGGAGATCGGCGTACGAGCCGCCAAGTCCGTTGCGGATCGCGGGCGCCGCCACATTGGCGACGGTCGAGTCCAGCAGGTCCATGACGCTCGCCGCGATGACGGCGGTGTACCCGAGCCAGCGGTACCGGTGAAGTGCGTTCTTCGTGTCCATGAGCAGTACGTTACGGACGCATGCGGTCAGCTTCTGTCCGCAAGCGAACGGGAAGGACAGGGGACTCGCAGCGGTTTCTCAGGGCTTGGTGAAGGCCGCGGAGTAGAGGATCCGGGCGAGCTGCGCCTGCCCCTGGGCGTTGGGGTGGAACCAGTCCCAGCTGCTCAACTCGTTCGACGTGAAGCGGTAGTCGAAGACCGCTCCGCCGTCGTGGCGGCAGTGCTCGTACTTCGCACAGACCTCTCTGAGGACCCGGTTGTACGCCACCACCCGCGCCCGGACCGCGTCCCGCCGGGTCTGCGCGCTGCGGCTCACCGAGTCCGGGTCGCGCAGCATGGAGGGGCAGATGCCGAGCTTCCAGATCTGCTTGCCCAGCGGGTTCTCCTTGCCCACCTCCCACAGCCGCTTGAGGTCGGGGATGCTCGCCACGAACACCTGGGACCCCGGCAGCGCGGTGTGCAGCCCGGCCATCGCCCGGGTGAAGTCGGCGCGGAAGTCGGCCACCGGCGTCATGTCGTCGACGGAGTCCCGGCAGGCGTCGTTGGAGCCCATCAGGACCGTCACGAGCGACGGCTTCTTCGCGGCGGCGGCCGCCGCCTGGCCGGGCAGGTCCGACATCCGGGCGCCGCTCTCGGCGAGGTTCCAGCTGTTGGCGACGCCGGCGGCGGTGAGCACCCGCCCGGCGATGCTGTCCACTTGGGCGCGGGTGCCGGTGACCCAGGAGACCTCGGGGCAGTCCTTGAGCAGGGAACAGGCGTCGAAGCCGCGGGTGATGGAGTCGCCCAGCGCGGCGATCGACGCCGGGTGCGCGTTCCACGTGGGGCTGGGCCTGGGAGCGGGTGCGCGACTGGCGGAGGTGGCCGGGCCCGGGTGCGGCGCCGCCCCTTCGCCGGAGCATCCGGCCAGCAACAGGGAGGCGGCGGCAGCGGCCAGGCAGCCGCGCAGGAACGGTCGCATCCGGTGATCCCCTCCGACGAGTGGGTGACATCTGCTTCGAGCCCGACGGTACGTCACTCCTGTGGAGACGCCGCACGGTAGCTTTTCCCTGACAGCCGGGAGAATCGTGGGAGGTTTACACAGGGCCAGTTGGCAGAAGTTCACTCTTGTCCTGTTTGTTATCAATGGTGCAGAATATCTAATGTTGCCCCGGAAGCAGCCGGTTCGGGCGTGAGGCCGCTGGGGAAGGCGAACCTCGTCCCACACTGGAGGTACCGGTGACGACACGTGGAGTTCTGTACGTTCACTCCGCACCGCGCGCGCTGTGCCCGCACGTCGAATGGGCCGTCGCGGGCGTCCTTGGCGTGCGCGTAAGCCTCGACTGGATCCGCCAGCCCGTCTCACCGGGCACCTGGCGGGCCGAGTTCTCCTGGCAGGCGGAGCCCGGCACGGCCTCGAAGCTGGCGTCCGCCCTGCGCGGCTGGCACCTGCTGCGCTTCGAAGTCACGGCCGAACCCTGCGCGGCCGCCGAAGGGGAGAGATACAGCTGCACCCCCGAACTCGGCATCTTCCACGCCGTCACGGGCATGCACGGCGACATCCTCATCCCGGAGGACCGGCTGCGAGCCGCGCTCCAGCGCGCCCGCACCGGCGAGGCGGACCTGGAGACCGAGGTCGCCAGGCTGCTCGGCAAGCCGTGGGACGACGAGCTCGAACCGTTCCGGTACGCGGGCGAGGGCGCGCCGGTGCGCTGGCTGCACCAGGTCGTGTGACGTCCGCTCCCGCGTTGGCGCCCGCGCCCTTGTCGTAGGTCCCGTCGCGGGGACTACCGTGCCGGTATGGACGACAAAATTTCCGTAGCGGTGCTCGGCACCGGCCTCATGGGCGCGGGCATGGCGCGCAACCTCGCCGCCGCCGGGTTCGAAGTGCGCGCCTGGAACCGCACCCTCGCGCGTGCCGAACCGCTGGCCGCCGAGGGCGTGCACGTGACCGGCGACGTGGTCGAGGCGGTCCGCGGCGCCGACGCCGTCGTCACCATGCTGCTCGACGGCCCGTCCGTGCTGCGGACGATGCGGGAGGCCTCCCCGGGGCTGCGCGAGGGCGTGGTGTGGGCGCAGATGTGCACCGTGGGACCGGACGCACTGGCCCCGCTGGCGGCGCTGGCCCGCGAACGCGGCGCGCACTTCGTCGACGCGCCGGTGCTCGGCACCCGGTCGGCGGCGGAAGCCGGCCAGTTGACGGTGCTGGCGGCCGGCCCCGAAGCCGCCCGGCCGGTGGCTGACCGGGTCTTCGACGCGGTCGGGCGCAAGTCGCTCTGGCTGGGCGACGACGGCGGCCGCGGAACCGCGAGCAGCCTCAAGCTCGTTCTCAACAGCTGGGTCCTGGCCGTCACCAACGGTGCGGCCGAGGCCATGGCGCTGGCCGGGGGCCTCGGCGTGGACCCGCGGCACTTCTTCGAGGCGCTCGACGGCGGCCCCGCTCGACCTGCCCTACCTGCACCTGAAGTCCGAGGCGATCCTGGGCGGCGACTTCGCACCGAACTTCACGGTCGACGGCGCCCTGAAGGACGCCCGTCTCATCGTCGCCGCGGGCGAGGCCCACGGCCTGCAACTGGACGTGGCCGCCGCCGGCGCCGAACGCTTCAGCCGCGCGGCCGGCCTGGGCCACGGCGGCGAGGACATGGCGGCCACGTACTTCGCGAGCTTCGACACCTAGGCCGTGTCGGACACATCCCGCTTGGCCCGGGACGCCTGGCACGCGCGCTCTCCCCCAGCTACCGCTGGGAGGGGCCCCCAGTTGTCGGGCCCGCCCCGGTACGTCCAGTACAGGGGCGACCCTCCGCCGTGCGATCCCACGTACCAGACGCCCCGGGCCCCGCCCTCCGGGCGGACGCCGGTATGTGTCAGACACGGCCTAGCAGCGGGGTCCCGGCCGGCACGCGCGAACGGCCCGCCCCCGGTCGTCGAACCGGGGAGCGGGCCGTTGTGGCGCGGGGTGTGTCAGACGGTGCGGAAGGCCAGGACGACGTTGTGGCCGCCGAAGCCGAACGAGTTGTTGAGAGCGATGATCGGGCCCTCCGGCAGCGGCTTCGCCTTGGTGGAGACCAGCTTCGCGTCGACCTCGTCGTCCAGGTCGGTGATGTTGATCGTCGGCGGGGCGAGGCGGTTGTGGAGTGCGAGAACGGTGGCGACGGACTCGATGCCACCCGCGCCGCCGAGCAGGTGCCCGGTCATCGACTTGGTGGCGGAGATCGCGATGTGCTCCAGCTCGTGGCCCAGCACCTTGGCGAGCGCCTTGACCTCGGCGACGTCACCCTGCGGGGTCGAGGTGGCGTGCGCGTTCAGGTGCGCGATCTCGGAGGTGTCCAGACCGGTGGAGGCGATCAGGTGCTCCAGCGCGGCGGAGATGCCGCGGCCGGTCGGCTCGGGCTGGGCGATGTGGTGACTGTCCGCGGACAGCCCCTGGCCCAGGGCCTCGCAGTAGACCCTGGCACCGCGCCGCTCGGCGTGCTCCGCCGACTCCAGGACGATGACGCCCGCGCCCTCACCGAGGACGAAGCCGTCACGGCCCTTGTCGTACGGGCGCGAAGCGCCGTGCGGGTCGTCGTTGTTCTTCGACATCGCCATCATGTTGGCGAAGGCGACGATCGGCAGCGGGTGGATGGCCGCCTCGGTGCCGCCCGCGACGACCACGTCGGCGCGGCCGGTGCGGATCATCTCGATGGCGTAGCCGACCGCCTCGGCGCCGGAGGCGCACGCGCTCACCAGCGAGTGCACGCCGGCCCGGGCGTTGACCTCCAGGCCGACGTTGGCGGACGGGCTGTTCGGCATGAGCATGGGGACGGTGTGCGGGGAGACCTTGCGGACGCCCTGCTCCTTGAGCACGTCGTACTGGCCCAGCAGCGTCGTGACGCCGCCGATGCCGGAGGCGACGACGGTGCCGAGGCGGTCCGGGTCGATCGAGGAGTCCTCGCCGGCCTTGGCGGTGAAGCCGGCGTCGGCCCACGCCTCGCGGGCCGCGATCACCGCGAACTGCGCGGAGCGGTCCAGCTTGCGCAGCAGCGGGCGCGGCAGGATCTCCGACGGTTCGACGGCGATCTGACCGGCGATGCGGACGGGCAGCTCAGCGGCCCACTCCTGCTCCAGAGCGCTGATGCCGGAACGTCCGGCGACCAGGCCGTCCCAGGTCGACGCGCTGTCGCCACCCAGCGGTGTGGTTGCGCCGATACCGGTGACGACCACGGTGCGATTGGTCGAGTTCACAGGAATTGTCTCTCCACGTATAGAAGGGCGGGCGACAGACACGTCGTCCCAGGGGGTGGATCAGGCCTGGTTCTTGAGGATGTAGTCGACGGCGTCGCCGACGGTCTTCAGGTCCTTGACGGCGTCGTCCGGGATCTTGGTCTCGAAACGCTCTTCAGCGGCCACGACGACCTCGACCATGGACAGGGAGTCGACGTCCAGGTCGTCGGTGAAGGACTTCTCCGTCTGGACGTCCTCGACCGGGATGCCGGCGATCTCGTTGACGATCTCGGCGAGGCCTTCGAGGATCTCTGCCTGGGTGGCGGCCATTACGGCGCTCCTTATGTGTTGCGGGGGAGTGCGGCGTGCGGGACTGCGGCGCCGCGAAGGGTTTGTGACTAGGGGAGAGTAACCACAGTTGCGGCGTACACGAGACCCGCCCCGAAGCCGATGAGCAGGGCGGTGTCGCCGCTCTTGGCCTGGCCGGTGGCCAGCAGCCGCTCCATCGCCAGCGGGATGGAGGCCGACGAGGTGTTGCCGGTGGTCTCGATGTCGCGGGCGATCGCGACGTGTTCGGGCAGTTTCAGCGCCTTGGTCATCGAGTCGATGATGCGCATGTTCGCCTGGTGCGGGATGAAGACGTCGAGCTCCTGGGCGGTGATGCCCGCCGCGTCCAGCGCCTGCTGGGCCACCTTGGCCATCTCGAAGACCGCCCAGCGGAAGACCGTCTGGCCCTCCTGGCGCAGGGCGGGGAACTTCCCCGTCTCGGGCTGGCCGCCCTCGCGGAAGACCTCCCACGAGTCGGTCTGGGAGATCACGTCGGACTTGTCGCCCTCCGAGCCCCAGACGGCGGGACCGATGGCGGGCACGTCGGACGGGCCGACGACGACCGCGCCGGCACCGTCACCGAACAGGAAGGCGGTCGCCCGGTCCGTCAGGTCGGTCAGGTCGCTCAGCCGCTCGACGCCGATCACCAGCACGTTCTCGGCGCTGCCGTCGGTGACCATGCCCTTGGCGAGGGTCAGCCCGTACGCGAAGCCGGCGCAGGCCGCGGAGATGTCGAACGCGGCGGCCTTGCCCGCGCCGAGCCGGAACGCGATCTCCGTCGCGATCGCCGGGGTCTGCTTGAAGTGCGAGACGGTCGCGACGATCACGGCGCCGATGTCATCGGCCGTCAGGCCGGCGTCCGCGAGCGCCTTGCCGGACGCTTCCAGCGACATCTCGGCGACGGTCTCCGTCTCGTTCGCCCAGTGGCGCGTCGAGATGCCGGAGCGGGAGCGGATCCACTCGTCGCTGGAGTCGATGGTCTCCAGGATCACCTCGTTGGGGACCACCCGGGTCGGCCGGTAGCCGCCGACACCGCGGATCCGCGCGTAGGGGGCACCCTGGCTGGGCTTGATCTTCGCCGTCATGTCTGGGGTGACTCCTCTTCGGCCGCGGGATGGGTGGGCGGCAGTGACGCCACGGCGTCCGGGTCGCCGTGCTCGGCGACGATCGCGCGGGCCGCTTCGATGTCGTCCGGGGTCTTCAGCGCGAGGGTCTTGACGCCCGGCAGCGCGCGCTTGGCCAGACCGACCAGCGTGCCGGCCGGTGCCATCTCGATGATCGCGGTGACGCCGAGGTCCTTGAACGTCTCCATGCACAGGTCCCAGCGGACCGGATTGGAGACCTGCTGGACCAGCCGCCGCACGATCTCGTCGCCGCTGCCGACGACCTGGCCGTCGGCGTTCGACACATAGCGGATACCCGGGTCGCGCACGGTCACGCCGGGCACCAACGCCTCCAGCGTGGACACCGCGGGAGCCATGTGGCGGGTGTGGAACGCGCCGGCCACCTTCAGGGCGATGACGCGGGCCTTCTCGGGCTTGTCCTCGGCGAGCGCGGCCAACTGCTCCGCGGTGCCGGCGGCGACGATCTGCCCGCCGCCGTTGATGTTCGCCGGGGTCAGACCGAGCTTCTCCAGGTGCGCGACGACCTCGTCCGGGTCGCCGCCGAGCACCGCGGACATGCCGGTGCTGGTGACGGCCGCGGCCTCGGCCATGGCAAGCCCGCGCTGCCGCACGAGCGCCATCGCCGCCTCCGCGGTGATCACGCCGGCGCCGGCGGCGGCGGTGATCTCACCGACGCTGTGTCCGGCGACCGCGCCGACCGCGCGCCGGCCGTCGGCCGGGTGCGGGAACAGCGACAGGGCCGAGACCAGTCCCGCGGCCACCAGCAGCGGCTGGGCCACGGCGGTGTCGCGGATCTCGTCCGCGTCGGCCTTCGTGCCGTAGTGGACGAGGTCGAGCCCGGCCACCGCGGACCACCAGTGAAGGCGGTCGGCGACACCGGGGAGATCGAGCCAAGGAGTCAGGAAGCCGGGCGTCTGGGCACCCTGGCCGGGAGCGACGAGTACGAGCACGTAAACACTCTCTCTCGCGGGCGGGTCTCACCGCCCGTGGGGACAGGGACCAAGAACTGCTGGACGATTTGTTGGTGTCCAACAAAAACTCAGGGTGATTGATCCGCGGCGGACAGTCGTCCCAGGATGAGGGCGATGCGCAGCGTGAACGCCGAACGTACATCGGAGGGTGACCATCCGGTGACATCCGTCACACGTCGCAGCCGGTAGCGGACGGTGTTTGGGTGAACGAACAACATGCGCGCCGCCCCTTCGAGCGACGAGGCCTGCTCGAGGTAGACACTCAGCGTTTCGAGGAGCGCGGAGCCCGCTTCCTCCAACGGTCTGTAGATCTCCTCCACCAGCTGCTCCCGCGCGTACCGGTCGCCGGCCATCGCGCGCTCGGGCAGCAGGTCGTCGGAGACGACCGGCCGGGGCGCGTCGGGCCAGGCGGCGCACGCCTTGAGACCGGCCGCCGCGGCCTGTGCGGAACGGGTGGCGGACAGCAGGTCGCCGACGACCGGTCCCGCCACGACGGGGCCGGCCGCGAACGGGCCGATCAACGACTTCGCGACCCTGATCGGCTCGCCCTCACCGCCGGCGATCACGACCAGCCGCTCACCGAACACCCCGGTCAGCACCTGCAGCTTCGCGTGCCGCGCGGCCCGCCGGATGGCCTCCACCGTCAGCTCGCTGTCGCCGTTGGGCGCGGTCCCGAGCACCACCACGATCTTGTCGGGCGAACTCCACCCCAGCGCGGCGGCGCGCGACAGCACGCCCTCGTCCGCCTCGCCGGACAGCACCGCGTTCACGACCAGCGACTCCAGGCGCGCGTCCCACGCGCCCCGGGCCTCGGCCGCCTGGGCGTACACCTGGGCGGTGGCGAAGGCGATCTCCCGGGCGTAGACCAGCAGCGCCTCGCGCAGCACGGACTCGTCGCCGGGCGCCGCCACCTCGTCGATGGCCGACTCCATGACCTCGATGGTGGTCCGCACCATCTCCACGGTCTGCCGCAGTGAGATCGCCCGGGTCAGCTCCCTGGGCGCGGTCCCGAACACGTCCGTGCTGATCGCCTGCGGCGCCTCGGGGTGCCGGAACCACTCGGTGAACGCGGCGATGCCGGCCTGCGCCACCAGCCCGATCCAGGACCGGTTCTCCGGCGGCATCGCCCGGTACCACGGCAGCTGCTCATCCATTCGGGCGATGGCGTTCGCCGCGAGCCGGCCGGATGACTTCTCCAGTCGGCGCAGCGTCGCGGCGTGCTCAGCGCGGACGGGCTTTTTCGGGGGCTGCGGGGTGTCGGGCACGGGACAAGACTGCCTTATCCCCACGAGTGCCCGGCGCGCGGGTACACGCCGGGGTGCCGTGCGGCACGCCGCGCCGTGTCCGGCGAACAGCGCCGTCCGCCCGGCGAAGGCCCGTACCGGGCAGGTGGACGGGGCCGGACATCGGGGACGCCGGGCGGTCCTCGCGGGTGGGGCCACGCCGGGACAGCGCCCGGTACCGTGGCCGGATGATCGATGTTCGGCGCGGTGGGCAGCGGTACGCCGGGGGCGATCCCACGGCGGGAATCGAGACCCTGCACGCGTTCTCCTTCGGCGCGCACTACGACCCCGACAACCTGCGCTTCGGGCCGCTGATGGCGTGCAACGAGGAGCACCTGGCGCCCGGCGCCGGCTTCGCGGAACACCCGCACGGGGGAGTCGAGATCGTGACGTGGGTGATCGAGGGCGAGTTGGGGCACCGGGACTCCGCGGGCCACGAGACCGTGGTGCGGGCCGGCGAGGCACAGCTGCTCAGCGCGGGGGACGGGGTCCGCCACGTCGAACGCAACGCCGGAGAAACCCCGCTGAGGTTCCTTCAGATGTGGCTGGAGCCCGCGGCGTCCGGTGGCGCGCCGCGCTACGGCGTCGAGCGCGGCACGCGCTTCGTCCCGTTCCGGCAGCCGCACGCGGCCCTGACCGTCGCCCGCGGCCCGGGCGAACTGCCGGCCGCGCCCTTCGTGTACGTGCACGTGGTGCGCGGCGGTGTCCGGCTGGGCGACGAGACGCTGAAGGAGGGCGACGCGGCGCGCCTCACCGGCGAGCCGGGGCTGTGGGCGCACGCCGCGGAGCCGGTGGAGTACCTCGTCTGGGCGATGAACCCGGCGCCGCGGGACGCCCCTTAGGCCGTGAGCTCCGCGAGGACCGCGTCCGTCAGGGCGGGCCACAGCGGGACCGCCCATTCACCCCAGGCGCGGTCGGTGAGGCAGACGCACGCGGCGCCCGCGTCCGGGTCGACCCACAGGAAGGTCCCGGTCTGGCCGAAGTGGCCGAAGGTGCGCGGGCTGGAGGCGGCGCCGGTCCAGTGCGGGGTCTTGGAGTCGCGGATCTCGAAGCCCAGGCCCCAGTCGTTGGGGTTCTGGTGCCCGTAGCCGGGCAGCACGCCCTTGAGGCCGGGGAAGACCACGGACGTGGCCGCGTCGAGGGTCGACGGGTGCAGGATGCGCGGCGCCTGCAGTTCGGCGGCGAAGCGGACGAGGTCCTCGACGGTGGAGACCCCGTCGGCGGCGGCCGAGCCGGGCAGCGTGGTGGCGGCCATCCCCAGCGGCTCCAGGACCGCCTGCCGCAGGTACTCGGGGAACGGGATGCCGGTCGCCTTCGCGATGTGGTCGGCGAGCACCTCGAAGCCGGCGTTGGAGTAGAGCCGGCGGTCGCCGGGCGGCGCCATCACGCGGTGCTGGTCGAAGGCCAGCCCCGAGGTGTGGGAGAGCAGGTGGCGTACCGTCGAGCCCTCGGGCCCGGCGGGGTCGTCCAGCTCGAAGACGCCCTCCTCGCACGCGACGAGCGCCGCGTAGGCCGTCAGCGGCTTGGTGACGGAGGCGAGCCGAAACGGTTCGCCGACCGGGCCCTCGGACCCGGCGACCGTGCCGTCCCGGCGGACGACGGCCGCGGCGGCCGTGGGGACGGGCCAGTTCCGAATCTCGCGCAAGCTCTCCATGGGGCGAGCGTAACGCGGGCGGAAAAGATCTCCTGCGGCGCTTGCTTGGAGTGCACTCCAAGTCCGTAGCGTAGGGGCATGACCGTAACGCAGACGGCTGTGACGCAGGTGGCGAGGACCAGGGGCGGCCGGATCGCCGGCTGTGAGGAGCCGACCTCGATTCTGCGGCCCGACGGGCAGGACCAGTACACGATCAGCGAAGTGGTCACGGTGACCGGGCTGAGCGCGCACACCCTGCGCTGGTACGAGCGGATCGGACTGATGCCGCACGTCGACCGCTCGCACACCGGTCAGCGCCGCTACACCAACCGCGACCTGCACTGGCTGGCCTTCGTCGGCAAGCTCCGGCTGACCGGGATGCCGGTCGCGGACATGGTCAGGTACGCGGAGATGGTCCGTGAGGGCGAGCAGACGTTCAGCGCGCGGCGGGAGCTGCTCGTCGCGCATCGTGAGGACGTGCACCGGCGGATCGCCGAGCTGCAGGACACCCTCGTGGTACTCGACTACAAGATCGACATGTATGGAGGCGCCCAGCGGGCGCCGGAGAGGGCCTGACCCTGATGAGCGACAACACGAGCACCGAGAAGATCGACACCGTACGGCTGGGCACGGAAGGACCGCTGGTCGGCGTCCAGGGCCTGGGCTGCATGGGCATGAGCGAGTTCTACGGCGAGACCGACGTCGACGCGGCGCGGGCCACGCTGGAAGCGGCGCTGGAGGCGGGCGTCACGCTCTTCGACACCGCCGACATCTACGGCAACGGGGCCAACGAGGAGTTCATCGCCCCGTTCGTGAAGGCGCACCGGGACGAGATCACGCTGGCGACCAAGTTCGCCGTCGAGCGCAAGGCCGAGGACCCCACCTACCGCGCTGTCCGCAACGACCGGGCGTACGTCCGGCAGGCCGTCGAGGCCAGCCTGCGCCGCCTGGGCACGGACGTCATCGACCTGTACTACATGCACCGCCGCGACCCGGCCGTCCCGTTCGCCGAGTCCGTCGGCGCGATGGCCGAGCTGGTGGCGGAGGGCAAGGTCAGGTACCTGGGCCTGTCCGAGGTGACGGGCGCGGAGCTGCGCGAGGCGCACGCCGTGCACCCGATCGCCGCGCTGCAGTCCGAGTGGTCGCTGTTCAGCCGTGATGTGGAAGCCAGCGCCGTGCCGGCCGCCGCCGAGCTGGGGGTGGCCTTCGTGCCGTACTCGCCGCTCGGGCGGGGCTTCCTGACCGGCGCGTTCCTGGATGCCACGAAGGATCTCGTCGAGGGCGACTTCCGGCAGAGCCAGCCCCGGTTCACCGGCGAGAACGCCAAGCGGAACGCGGATCTGCTGGACCCGGTCCGCAAGGCCGCCAAGGCCCACGGGTCCACCCTGGGCCAGATCGCGCTCGCCTGGGTGCAGCAACGGGCCGAGGTCCACAACCTGGCCGTGGTGCCGATCCCGGGCACCCGCAAGGTGAGCCGGGTGCTGGAGAACACCGCGGCGACCCGGATCACGCTCGACCCGATCGAGCTGGAGTGGCTGGAACCGATCGCGGAGCACGTCGCGGGCGACCGCTACCCGGACATGAGCTCTACTTCCGCCGCGCGCGAGTAGCCGCCTGCACGGCGGCCAGCACGGACGCGGCGAACGGCAGCGACTCGTGGACCTGCCCGTAGCCGAGCCCGAAGACCACCGCGGCCGGGTTCTGGTCGGGATCGCCCGGCCGCTGGGTGCCGTCGGCCGGGCGCAGCCGCAGGTAGCCGTGCAGCAGCTCGGGGGAGCGCCAGTCGACCCCGGTGAGGTCGGCGACCGGGAAGTGCTGGTCGCCGGCCTTCCACTTGGCCGTCGAGGCGCCCGTCCAGAACCAGCGGAACGACACCGTGCGGCCGTCGAAGGCGGCCCGGGCGTCGTACGCCTTGAACGACTGCGGACCGGCGGGCGCGGCGACCAGGAAGCGGTCGGCCGGTTCGCCGGTGTCGCTGTCGGAGACCGCGACCCGTAGCTCGTCCGTGTAGTACTCGGCGAGGGTTTCGCGCTCGGCGGGCAGCACCAGCCGGTAGGGATCCGCGGAGTCCTTCAGCTGCCCGCCCGCCGCTTCCATCAGCGGATCGGCGCCCGGCCGGGGCAGGGCCCGCAGCACGACCGTGCCGCGCTTGCCCGGAACGAGCTCGACGCCGGTCAGCGCGGCGTGCGGGATCCGGCGCTCGCCGAGCGCCTGGAGCAACTTCGAATTGCGCACCCCGCGCTCGTACCGGATGACCACGGCATCCGTGTCGAACTCCCACACGGCATTGGATCCGGCCAAAACGTCACCCATACGGCTCATCGTAGGGCCGAATGTGGCATCAACCGCCGAACCGACCGCAAAAACACACGTGTGGTGGGTGCGGCGCCTGGGATTGCGGGCGGGGCCGGGACGGGGGCGGGGCTGGACGGGGGCCGGGGTCGGCGGTCACCCGCCGACCCCGAGGCGCTCAGGCGGCGCTCAGCTCTGGTCGAGGCCTGACGCGCAGTCCTCGCGGGCCGGCGCGCACCGCACGGCGCTGTACTGCCCGAGGGCGATGTCGGTGAAGTTCGCCAGACTCTCGGTGTCGGGCGCGAAGTAACCGGGGTGGCCCAGGGCGCCCTCGGTGCCGACCACCCGGGCGCCGAAGGCCTCCGAGACCGGGTCGGCGCCGTGCCCGAGGCCCGCGATCTCCAGGTGCGGCACGTCGCCGATCCAGTCGCTCGGATCACGGGCGGCCCACACGTTGGCGGAGGTGTGCAGCTGCGTGGCGCGGCTCACCCGCATCCCCGGGCTGCCGAAGACGGTGATGTCGGAGACCTTGTCCGACGGCAGGTCGGGAGCGGCCACCCCGCACAGCACCGAGCCGTACGAGTGGCAGAACAGCGAGAGGTGCGCCCTGGTCGGCAGCGCCTCGACCAGCGAGTTCAGCCGGACCGCGCCGTTCTCCGCCAGCTCGCCCGTGGAGGCGTCGAGGCCGACCCCCGAAGGCGTCGTGTAGTTCGCCCACGCGATCACCGCGGTGTGCGCGGCCGGGGCCTGGGCGCGCTCGGCCGAGTACAGGGCGCGCGCCATGCCGACCGGTGCCGCGTACGCCTTGGCGGTGCGCTCGAACGTGCTGATGTCGGTGTCCACACCCGGCACGACCAGGGCCACCCGGTCGGCGGAGTCCAGATCGCCGAAGACCTCCGCGGCGCGGCCGGCTCCGGTCGGGTCGAAGGCGAGGATCTGCCGTCCGCCGGTCAGCAGGGAGGCGTAGCGGTGGGCCCGCTTGTCGGCGTCCTTGCGGCCCGCGGGGGTCAGCAGGGAGCTGTGCGAGCGCGCCAGCTCCGTCACGCGCGTCTGGGCCAGCGCCACCCGGTTGGCCAGGTAGCGCACGCTGACCGGCGCGCCGTCCAGGTTGCCGACGACGAGCGGGTAGTCGTTGGCGAGCTGCCGGGTCTGGTCCGCGGTCAGCGTCGCGAAGAAGTGCGCTATCGAGTCGGCACCGGCCGAGGCGCTGGGCAGTTTGTGGCCGGCCACGGAGCCGTGCAGCCACGACGTCAGTGCCGTCGCCCGCGGATCCTCGGCGCCCTTGTGCGGCCGGATGGCCGTCCAGCCGGTGGTGGCGAGCATGACGAAGATGACGGCCAGGGCCAGCAGGGCCCGGATGGACGTTGCGTTGAAGCGCTCATCGAACGGGGTCACTCAGGATTGCCTCGCGAAATCGTCCCGGTCGCGCACGCCGACCCGGTCCGTCGGCAGCAGGTGCGCGGGGGGTCTGGTGGCCCCTCGGTTCATCGATTGGTTGCGGTAACTCGAGCCAGCGTAGAAGACGCAGGGCCATGCCCGAGCCAAGGGTGACCCAAGTCACGTTTCGAAAGTGACTGTACGGGCCAGACGAAGGGGTTGGCCGCTACCGGCGCAGCGGGCCGCGCACAATCCCCCTATCAGGAGGAACGTGCCCCCCGGCCCTTGTGAGCGCCGCGCCGGCCACATCAGCCTGAGCCGCATGAACACGATCCTCACCGCCGCCGCCCTGGCCGCCGCGCTCCTGTCCGTCACCACCCCCGTCCCCGCCTCCGCCGCGCCCCCCGAGGCCCTGTCGTCGAAGGCCGCGTCCTCCAAGCCCGCGTCGTCCAAGCCCGTGTCCTCCAAGGCCGCCTGCGATCCGGGCCAGCTGTGTCTGTGGGGCAAGGCCGGCTACAGCAGCGCCCGGCAGAACCACGAACTCGCCGACACGGGCATCGACAACTGCGTGCCGCTCCCCACGGGCACCCCGGCCCGGTCCTTCGTCAACCGCATCGGCCGGCCGGTCACCACCTACCAGAGCGCGGAGTGCGCCACCGAGGCCGAGTTCGAGACCTACCCGACGGGCACCTGGGTGCCCGAATCCCGCTACACCGTCCGGGCGTTCAAGGTCTGGGAGAACTGACGGCATGGAACTGACACCGCATGCGCGGGCGGGGCCGGGGAACACGAACGGCGACCGCTACCTTACGGAGGGACGATGGCCACCCGAACCCGCACCCGTACCCGTATGCCTTTCCGCAGCCGGTCCGGCCGATCCGGCCGGTCCGACTTCGGGACGATCGCCGTCGTCGGCGCCGTCTGCGCCGTCATCGGATTCTTCGTCCTGGGGATCGTGCTCGGACCCCTCGCGATCATCTTCGGCTGGCTGGCCATGGGCCGCAGCTGGCGTGGCGCGAAGTCGATCCCCGCGGTCGTCGCCGTCATCCTCGGCGTCTTCGACACCGTCGTCGCCCTGCTCTGGCTGGCCCAGTAGCCGGGGGAGCGGCCGCCCCACGCAGAACGCCGGGCCCGCACCACGGAAAGCGGTGCGGGCCCGGCGTCGGGATTGCTCAGGAGACGCCTCAGGCGTCGCCGCCCGCGGCGCCGGGGTCGGCCGCCGCGACGTCGAGCAGCTGGTAGCGGTCCACGGCCTGCTTCAGCACCGAACGGTCCACCTTGCCGTCACGGGCGAGCTCGGTGAGCACCGCCAGGACGATCGACTGCGCGTCGATGTGGAAGAAGCGACGGGCCGCGCCACGGGTGTCGGCGAAACCGAAACCGTCGGCGCCCAGCGACTGGTACGTGCCCGGAACCCAGCGCGAGATCTGGTCCGGCACCGCGCGCATCCAGTCCGAGACCGCCACGAACGGGCCCTGCACACCGGCGAGCTTGCTCGTGATGAACGGGACGCGCTGCTCCTCCTCGGGGTGGAGCAGGTTGTGCTCCTCCACCGCGATGGCGTCGCGCCGCAGCTCGTTCCACGAGGTGGCCGACCAGACGTCCGCCTTGACGCCCCAGTCCGCCGCGAGGATCCGCTGCGCCTCGACGGCCCACGGGACCGCCACACCGGACGCCAGGATCTGCGCCGGGATGGTGCCCTCGGTGCCCGGCGCGTACCGGTACAGGCCCTTGAGGATGCCTTCGGCGTCCACGTCGGCCGGCTCGGCCGGGTGCTGGATCGGCTCGTTGTAGACCGTCAGGTAGTAGAAGACGTCCTCGGCGTTCTCGCCGTACATCCTCTTCAGACCGTCCTGCACGATGTGCGCGATCTCGAAGCCGAACGCCGGGTCGTACGCGACGACGCCCGGGTTGGTCGAGGCGAGCAGCTGCGAGTGACCGTCCGCGTGCTGCAGGCCCTCACCCGTAAGGGTGGTCCGGCCCGCGGTCGCGCCGAGCACGAAACCGCGCGCCAGCTGGTCCGCCATCTGCCAGAACTGGTCACCGGTCCGCTGGAACCCGAACATCGAGTAGAAGACGTAGACCGGGATCAGCGGCTCGCCGTGCGTGGCGTAGGCCGAGCCCGCCGCGATCAGCGAGGCCGTACAGCCCGCCTCCGAGATGCCGTCGTGCAGCATCTGGCCGGTCGGCGACTCCTTGTACGCGAGGAGCAGGTCGCGGTCGACCGCCTCGTACTGCTGGCCCAGCGGGTTGTAGATCTTCGCCGACGGGAAGAACGCGTCCATACCGAAGGTGCGGTACTCGTCCGGGGCGATCAGCACGAAACGCTTGCCGATCTCCTTGTCCCGCATGAGCTCCTTGAGGATGCGGACGAACGCCATGGTCGTGGCGATCGACTGCTGCCCCGAGCCCTTCTTGGCGGGCGCGTACGCCTTGTCGCCCGGCAGCTCCAGCGGCTTGGCGCGCACCACACGGGTCGGCACATAGCCGCCGCACGCCTTGCGGTGGTCGTGCATGTACTGGATCTCTTCGGAGTCGCGACCCGGGTGGTAGTACGGCGGGTAGCCCTCGTCGAGCTGCTTGTCCGTGATCGGGATGTGCAGCCGGTCGCGGAAGCGCTTGAGGTCCTCGGTCGTGAGCTTCTTCATCTGGTGGGTCGCGTTGCGGCCCTCGAAGTTCGGACCGAGCGTCCAGCCCTTGATGGTCTGGGCGAGGATCACCGTCGGCTGGCCCTTGTGGGCCTTGGCCGCCGCGTACGCCGCGTAGACCTTCTTGTGGTCGTGTCCGCCACGGCCGAGGTGCAGGATCTGCTCGTCGGTCATGCCTTCGACCATCTTGCGCAGCCGCTGGTCGCCACCGAAGAAGTGCTCGCGGATGTAGCCGCCGGTCTCGGTGGCGTACGTCTGGAACTGACCGTCCGGCGTGGTGTTCATCTTGTTGACCAGCAGGCCGTCGCGGTCCTGGGCGAGCAGCGGGTCCCAGCTGCGGTCCCAGATCAGCTTGATGACGTTCCAGCCGGCGCCGCGGAACTGCGACTCCAGCTCCTGGATGATCTTGCCGTTGCCGCGGACCGGGCCGTCGAGGCGCTGCAGGTTGCAGTTGACGACGAAGGTCAGGTTGTCCAGGCCCTCACGGGCGGCGATCGACAGCTGGCCGAGCGACTCCGGTTCGTCCATCTCGCCGTCGCCCAGATACGCCCATACGTGCGACTTGGAGGTGTCGGCGATGCCGCGCGCCTCCATGTAGCGGTTCATCCGCGCCTGGTAGATCGCACCGAGCGGGCCGAGGCCCATCGAGACGGTCGGGAACTCCCAGAAGTCCGGCATGAGCCGCGGGTGCGGGTAGCTGGACAGGCCGTACGGCGCCTTCGACTTCTCCTGGCGGAACGCGTCGAGCTGTTGCTCGGAAAGCCGGTCCAGAAGGAAGGCGCGGGCGTAGATACCCGGGGAGGCGTGTCCCTGGAAGAAGATCTGGTCGCCGCCGTCGCCCTCGTCCTTGCCCCGGAAGAAGTGGTTGAAGCCCACGTCGTAGAGGGAGGCGGAAGAGGCGAACGTGGCGATGTGGCCGCCGACGCCGATCCCGGGGCGCTGTGCGCGCGACACCATGACCGCCGCGTTCCAGCGGGTCGCGTTCAGGACCTTGCGCTCGATCTCCTCGTTGCCGGGGAAGAAGGGCTCGTCCTTGGTCGCGATGGTGTTGATGTAGTCCGTGCTGCGCATCTCGGGCACCGCGACACGCTTCTCGCGGGCGCGCTCGATGAGGCGGAGCATGAGGTAGCGGGCGCGCTCACGGCCGCGTTCGTCGATAGCCGCGTCGAGCGAGTCGAGCCATTCCGCCGTTTCCTCGGGATCAAAGTCCGGGACCTGGCTGGGAAGGCCGCCAATGATGATCGGGTTGCGATCGGATCCGGAAGCCACGCTGTTCCTTCGCTACTAGGTCTTGCTCTGCTGGGTCGCGCCGCCTCCATCGTGTACCGCGTCGCAAGAAACGTCATCTCTACTGAGCGGTAACTGCCACTCCGTGAGACGGAGAGGTGCGCAGCGAAGCAGGCCCTCGGGAGGCCAAATCGCAACTCTACGCCCACTCGGACGTACGACCGACCCCAGACTTCATTCGTGCACAACCCCGGCAAAGCGGCGTGATCTACGTCACGATTGGGCAGGCGGCTTGCGGTGACACGTCACCGTTTAGGCGGTCTCGGCGGCCGGGTACTTGCGCGATCCGCCGCGTCCGTGTGGACTACCGCCAATAACCCCGCACAGGCGCGGGGATTTTCCCCCCATGACAGGAGGCAAAGCGTGAGCGCGACCGCGGACCACGCGGAGGACCGGACCAACCCGGCTAGCCGGCTTGGATTCGAACCCGGACAGGTGGTCCAGGAACTCGGGTACGACGACGACTGCGACCAGGAGCTCCGAGAAGGTATCGAGGAGCTCACGGGCGAAGAGCTCGCCGATGAGGACTACGACGACGTGCCCGACGCCGTCCTGCTGTGGTTCAGGGAGGACGACGGCGACCTCACCGACACCTTGGTCGACGCCACGTCGACGATCGACGACGGCGCCCCGATCTGGCTGATGACCCCCAAGACCGGCCGTGAGGGCCACGTCGAGCCGAGTGAGATCGGCGAGGCCGCGCAGACCGCGGGGCTGGCCCAGACCAGCACCGTCAATGCCGCCAAGGACTGGTCGGGCAGCCGCCTGGTCACCCCGAAGACGGCCAGGGCCGCGAAGCGGTAGCCCTACCGGACTCGTGCACCGTGCCCCCGGCGACCTCGGTCGCCGGGGGCACGGTGCGTTCACCCGGATCCGGGTGCGTTTCGCCGCCGGCCCGGGTGACAGACTGTGCGTGACCTTTCCGGTACCGAGACGAGGATGTGTCCGCATGGCGATCGAGGTCGGCAGCGAGGCCCCGGACTTCGAGCTGAAGAACCAGCACGGGCAGACCGTGCGGCTCTCCGACTTCCGCGGCGAGAAGAACGTCGTCCTGCTCTTCTACCCGTACGCCTTCACCGGCGTCTGCACCGGCGAGCTCTGCGCCCTGCGCGACGAACTGCCGACGTTCCAGAACGACGACGTCCAGCTCCTCGCGGTTTCCAACGACGCGCCCTTCTCGCTGCGCGTCTTCGCCGACCAGGAGGGCCTCGGCTACCCGCTGCTCTCCGACTTCTGGCCGCACGGCGAGGCATCCCGCGCCTACGGCGTCTTCGACGAGGAGAAGGGCTGCGCGGTCCGCGGCACCTTCGTCATCGACAAGGACGGCATCGTCCGCTGGACCGTCGTGAACGGTCTCCCGGACGCCCGGGACCTCAATGACTACGCGAAGGCCCTCGAAGACCTGTAGTCGACGGGCTGCAGTCTTGGGGAACTGCTCACTAAGCTCAAGGCGTTGATCTGTGTACCGCACGACGGGGGCGAGGGTTCTGCCTGATACCCCACGACCGTATGGGAGGGACTCGTGGGAGTCAGCCTCAGCAAAGGTGGCAACGTCTCACTGACGAAGGAGGCGCCGAACCTCACGGCCGTCATCGTCGCCCTGGGATGGGACGCCCGGACCACCACAGGCGCCGATTTCGACCTGGACGCGAGCGCGCTGCTGGCCAGCCCCGAGGGCAAGGTCATCTCGGACGCGCACTTCGTCTTCTTCAACAACCTCAAGAGCCCGGACGGCTCGGTCGAGCACCTCGGTGACAACCTCACCGGCTCGGGCGACGGCGACGACGAGGTCATCAAGGTGAACCTGGCCGGTGTCCCGGCCGATGTCGCCAAGATCGTCTTCCCGGTCTCGATCTACGAGGCCGAGAGCCGCCAGCAGAGCTTCGGCCAGGTCCGCAACGCGTACATCCGCGTCGTGAACCAGGCCGACAACAACGAACTGGCGCGCTACGACCTCACCGAGGACGCCTCCACCGAGACCGCCATGGTCTTCGGTGAGCTCTACCGCAACGGCGCGGAGTGGAAGTTCCGCGCCATCGGCCAGGGCTACGCCTCCGGACTGCGCGGCATCGCGCAGGACTTCGGCGTCAACGTCTGACGACCTCGCGGCGCCGCACACCCGGCAGGGCGTGCGGCGCCGCGCACGTACCGACCTCAGCACGCACGGGGAGGAAGCGAAAACCATGGGCGTCACGCTCGCCAAGGGGGGCAATGTCTCCCTCAGCAAAGCCGCACCGAATCTCACCCAGGTGATGATCGGTCTCGGCTGGGACGCGCGCTCCACCACAGGAGCGCCGTTCGACCTCGACGCCAGCGCCCTGCTGTGCGCCAACGGCCGGGTACTCGGCGACGAGCACTTCGTCTTCTACAACAACCTCAAGAGCCCCGAGGGCTCCGTCGAGCACACCGGTGACAACCTCACCGGCGAGGGCGAAGGCGACGACGAGGAGATTCTCGTCGATCTCACCAAGGTCCCCGAGCGCGTCGACAAGGTCGTCTTCCCCGTCTCCATCCACGAGGCCGACAGCCGCGGCCAGACCTTCGGCCAGGTCAGCAACGCGTACATCCGCGTCGTCAACCAGTTCGACCAGGCCGAGTTGGCCCGCTACGACCTCTCCGAGGACGCCTCCAGCGAAACCGCGATGATCTTCGGAGAGCTCTACCGCTACAACGGCGAGTGGAAATTCCGTGCAGTAGGCCAGGGGTACGCGTCAGGACTGCGAGGCATCGCCCTGGACTTCGGAGTCAACGTTTCTTGACTTCTCCCCGCCGTGACCGACCGGGATTCCCTGCCCTCGCGGGTGGGGTTTCCTGCTTCCTCCGCCCCTGAACGAGACGGGTCGCGCTCCGCGTCGACGAAGTGCGGGTCGCCCTACCCTCGCCGGTCCTGCCGGAGCTCCACGGGCGGCACGGCCGGCGGCCCGCCGGTCCGTACTCGAGGCGATGACGGCTCAAGCGACCGGCGGATCCGTGGAGTGCCGGATCACGACCGGCGGATTCTTCCCGAGCGCGGATCAATTCTCCCCATGAGGCGTCCGCGACGGCGCGGTTCAGGCCCGCCTTCTGCCGCACCCGCCGACCCGGCTTGTCCGCAGTGCCGGAGGCGGACCGCATGAGGTTCGCAACGGCCAGGTGCCGGTGCACAGCGGGCACGGGGGCCGGCGAATTGCCCCGGCGGGCCAGGCTGACCTGGTAAAGGCGCGTCCCAGCTGCCGGGCGCCCAGGGCGAGGGTGGCAGGTCGCCCCAGCCTGCCCGCGGCGACCTGGGCCACGCGACGAAGGGTTGCAGAGAAGTGTCGCCTGGTGACCATCGGGTGACCGCTGCCCGAACCTGCGTTCCGCGTAATTCGGCGGGTCTAGAGGGTCCGATGCGGTGAAGTGCCTGGTCAGTAGACTCGTTGGTGCCGAACGGGCTGGAATCACCTAGAGAAACGCTTTTGGCTTACTCTCCAATAACTGCATGGCTCAGGCGTGTATTGTCTAGAGCGATGTATGTGAAGACGACGAGCCGGAAGACCAAGAGCGGCACGGTCCGCTACCTGCACCTGGCCCACAACACCTGGGACGCGTCGGCGGGTCGGTCGGTGCCGAAGCTGCTGTACGGTTTCGGCCGCGAGGACCAGCTGGACACCGATGCGGTGCGCCGCTTGGTCGGCTCACTGTCCAAGCTCCTCGATCCGGCTGCCGCGCTGGCGGCCACCGCCGAGGCGAGCACGGAGCTGGACTTCGTCGAGTCCCGTCCCTTCGGCGGTGCGTATCTCCTGGACCACCTGTGGCAGCGACTGGAACTCCCCCGCATCGTGGCCTCGTTGGGCACCCGGGGGCGAGGCCGTCCACGGAACGTCGAGGCCACCGAACGCGTCCTGTTCGCACTGGTCGCCAACCGCGCACTGGCCCCGTCCTCGAAACTGGCGGCCGCCGAGTGGGTCAACCACGACGTGCACATTGACGGCCTGGACCGCATCGACGACGACGCCTGCTACCGGTCGATGGACTGGCTGCACCAGATACGCGAGAAACTGGAACAGCGGGTCTTCGATTCGGCCGCCCACCTGCTGAACCTCGAAGTCGACCTGCTGTTCTTCGACACCACCAGCACCTACTTCGAACTCGAGGACGCCGACCTGCCCGTCGCCCGCGACGAACACGGCCTCCCCCTCCCCGAAACCGGCGACGGCGACGGCGACGGCGGGAGCAAGGGCGGGTTCCGGACCTGGGGGAAGTCGAAGGACTCCCGCGACGACCTGCCACAGATCGTGATCGGGATGGCGGTGACCCGTGACGGGATCCCCGTGCGGGTGTGGTGCTGGCCCGGCAACACCGCCGATTCCGCGTTGATCCGCCAGGTCAAGGACGAGATGCGGGACTGGACCCTGTCCAAGATCGTATGGGTCGCCGACCGGGGCTTCGCCTCCGCGGCCAACCGCCGCTACCTCCGCTCCGGCGACCACCACTACATCATCGGCGAGAAGCTCCGCTCCAACTCCCCCGAGATCAAGGCCGCGCTCTCCCGACAGGGCCGTTACCAGGACATCGCGCACAACATGCGCGTCAAGGAAGTGAAGGTCTCCGAGAACGAACGCTTCGTGATCTGCCACAACCCCGAAGGCGCCACCCGGGACGCGGCGATCCGCACCCAACTGATCGCCCAGCTCACCGAGCTGATCGAGGGCAGCGACACCCTCTCGGACTACAAGCGCGGCGAACTGCGCGGCAAGATCACCGCGAAGCCCGGCCTGAACCGCTACCTCCGGACCACCCCGGCCGGCAAGCTCCGTATCGACGCCACCAAGGCCAAGACCGAGGCGAACCTGGACGGCAAGTACCTCCTGCGCTGCAGCGACCCGAAACTCTCGGCCGAGGACATCGCGCTGGGCTACAAGCAACTCCTCGAAGTCGAGCGCGGCTGGCGCGACATGAAGCAGATCCTCGACCTCCGCCCGGTCTACCACCGCCTCGAAGAACGCATCCGCGCCCACGTCATCCTGTGCTGGCTCGCCCTGCTGCTGATCCGCATCACCGAGACCACCACCCGGGCGACCTGGCCCACCATCCGCCGCGAACTCGACCGGCTCCACCTTGGGACCTTCACCGGCCCCGCCGGCACCTTCCGCCAGCTCACCGAACTCACCCGCACCCAGCGCGACCTGCTGAACAAGCTCGACATCCCCGCCCCCAAGAAGATCGTCGAGCTCACCCCAGAACCCCACTGACCAGCCACAACCCCCACGCCTAGAGACACGCCCCCACGGCGTGTCCAGACGTGTTTCCCCAGGTCACAGCACGAATCAACACTCTATGCACCGCGAATTATGCGGAACCCAGGCCGAAGGGCGATGTGTCGGATCCCGGGGAACGATGGAACAGCGCACCACGGGAGCGACACAGAGTGAGGAAGGCGGCATGAGCCAATCCATTGCAGTGGGCGACGCCGCACCGGTGACGATGCGGGCCGTCGTCGTCACCCGGCCCGGCGGCCTGGACGCACTTCAGATCAAGGATGTGCCGGTGCCCGTCCGCAAGCCAGGCTGGGTGCGGATCAAGGTGAAGGCGTTCGGCGTCAACGAGTCAGAGGTCACCACCCGCAAGGGTGAGTCGGACGCGGAGGTCACCTACCCGCGCGTGCCCGGCATCGAGGGTGTCGGGGTGGTCGATGAGGCCGACGAGGACAGCGGGCTGCGCCCGGGCCGGCAGGTGGCGACCATGATGGGGAACATGGGCCGCTCGTACGACGGCGCGTATGCCCAGTACGTCACCGTCCCCGCGGAGCAGGTCATCCCGTTCGAGACCAGCCTGCCGTGGGACGTGGTCGGCGCGCTCCCGGAGATGTTCCAGACCGCGTATGGATCCCTGACCCGCGGCCTGGACCTCAAGCCCGGGCAGACGCTGCTGATCCGCGGCGGCACCTCCACGGTCGGGCTGAGCGCGGCCACGATCGCGAAGGACCTCGGAGCGACCGTGCTGTCCACCACCCGCAGCCCACAGAGGGCGAGGGAACTGCGGGCCGCGGGCGTCGACCATCCCCTCGTCGACAACGGCACCCTCGCCGACCAGGTGCGCGAGCTGCTGCCGGACGGCGTCGACGCCGCACTGGAACTGGTGGGCTGCTCGGTCCTCGCCGACACCCTCCGAACCGTCCGTCGCCACGGCACCGTCTGCTTCACCGGAGCCCTGGCAGGCCAGTGGACGATCCCCGACTTCACCCCGTTCATGATCCCGGGCGGGGTACGGCTGACGTCCTACGGCGGTCAGGCCGCCGACCTTCCGGCCGACGTCTTCGCCCACCAGCTCCAGGCCATCGCCGAAGGACGCCTCAAGGTCCCGGTCGCGAAGATCTACCGCGGCCTGGAACAGGTCCGAGACGCCCAGGCCGACCTCGAATCCGGCACCACGCCGGGCAAGCACGTCGTCGTCCTGGACGACTGAGAACGGGTCGCGGGACGCGATCAGGCCCTCGCACACATCGACTCGAGCTGCTCGCACCCGCGCATCGTGCGCAGTGAGTACTCAGCCCGGCGGTGAGCGCCGCCACTTCCCGTCGTTTCCGAAGGCGAGAACAGATGACGGACCGCCGCCGCATGAACATCCGGAGCCCGGCCGCCCTCACGGGCCGGTCGTGGTGTCGCGGGCCGCGAAGGCGGCCGGGGTAAGGCCGGTGCGGTCGCGGAAGAAGCGGCCGAAGTTCGCGGGATCGGTGAAGCCGAGGTGGTCGGCCACGGACCGGGCGTCCCACTGGGCGCTTTCCAGCAGGCGCCGGGCCTCGAGCAGGCGCCGCTCGTCGATGAGCTCACGCACTCCCTTGCCAGTGGCTTCCCGGGCGGCGCGGCTGAGGGTGCGGACCGAGCGGCCGAGCAGCTCGGCGTAATCGGCGGCCTGGTGCAGTTCGCGGAAGTGCAGCTCCAGGGCGTCCGTGAATCGTCCGTAGGTGTCACCACGGCTCGTGCCGGCACTCGTGTCGGCGGGGGTGATCCCGGGGGCGTTGGCGAGGCGCAGCAGCAGGGATTCGAGCAGGCTGCGGCGCAGGGCGTGGTGGACGTCGAGGGGTCGGCGCCCCAGTGCGCGGTGTTCGTCCAGGAGCTGGAGTGCCGTCTGGTGGAGCCAGCCGGCGTCGTCGGGGTGTGGGCTCAGTACGGCCGGGGCGTCGTGTGAGGTGAGTGGGGCCAGCAGGCGGGCGAGGTCGGGCCGCAGTACGTCCGGTTCGAACAGGATGAACGGGCCGCGGGCGGCGCCGGGCGGATGCCAGCACTGCGTGTGCCCGGGTCGCACCCACAGCCACTGGCCGGGGGTGACGGTCCGCGTGAGGTGGTCGACGTCGTGCCGCAGCTCGCCCTCGGTGACGGCGATGAGGTAGTGGAAGGTGGCGCGGCCCGGACGGGGCGGGTTCCACGGCCAGTCGTCGTGCCGGGCGAAGAAGTCCTCGACGGTGCTCACCTCCAGCCCGTACGGGGTGCCGACCGGGGGCTGGAAACCGTAGAGCGGGACCGCGGCCGGTCCGGACTGCCTGCTCGGGCCGGGGCGTCGCTTGTCGACCATCACGTGTCCGTAGTCTACTGCCCTTTTTGTCGGCTTCGAGGGAAGGATGGGATGTGCCGCCGCGACCACCCCGTGAGGAAGGCAACGCCCCATGAACGGAACGACCCTGCACAAGACCGCCGCCGACTGCGCAGAGGAGCTTCCCGGAGCCGAGTTGGAGCATCCCTTCGGCGACGGCTGGGAGGTCTTCAAGGTGCGCGGCAAGGTGTTCATGCTGATGACCGAGGTCCCGGGGCGTCCCGTGGTGATCCTCAAGGCGGACCCCGGTGAGGCCCACGCCCTGCGGGAGCAGTACCGCCACATCACCCCCGGCTACCACATGAACAAGAAGCACTGGATCACGCTGGAGGGCGGGGAAGGCGTCGACAAGGAGTTGGTCAAGGAGCTCGTCACCGACTCCTACCGGCTCGTGGTCGCCCGCCTGCCCAAGGCCGAGCGGCCCGTCGACCCGCACACCTACGGCAGCCGCACGCGGGCAGCCTCGTGAGCGCGGCCGGCGACCGGCTCCAGGACACCGCCCGCCAGACCGCCTCGGCGCTGCCCGACGTCAGCCACGGACACCCCTTCACCCCCCAACTCGACGTGTACAAGGTCGCGGGCAAGGTGTTCCTGATCGTCACCGACGGCTCTACGACAAGGCGCAGGAGGGCCACTACAATCTCATCTCCGCGCTCCACAAGTCGATGCGCGGCTCCGACCCGGACGCGGCCCTGTACTGGCTCGCCCGCATGCTCGACGGCGGCGAGGACCCCCTGTTCGTGGCCCGCCGCCTGGTTCGCTTCGCGAGCGAGGACATCGGTATCGCCGACCCGCACGCCATCCAGCAGGCGCTCGCCGCCTGGGACGTGTACGAACGACTCGGCTCCCCCGAGGGCGAGTTGGCGATCGCCCAGGCCGTCGTCTACCTCGCCACCGCCCCCAAGTCCATCGCCGTCTACCGCGGCTTCAACGCCGCACACCGAGCCGCCCACCGCACCGGCTCACTCATGCCACCCGCCCACATCCTCAACGCCCCGACCCGGCTCATGAAGAACCTCGGCTATGGCAAGGACTACCAGTACGACCCCGACACCACCGACGGCTTCTCCGGCGCCGACTACTTCCCCGACGACATGGACTACGAGACGTACTACCAGCCCACCCGCAACGGCTACGAAGCCCAGATCACCGAACGCCTGCGCCACTGGGGCGCCCTGCGCGCTCACCGGCAACGCGACTGACCGAAGTACCGCACCCGCCCGCTCCAGCTCGTGCCCCGCGTCGCCGAGGAACTGCACATCGAACGTCACTTCCTGCTCAACGACCGAGTTGGCATGAAATGGCGGGAAGTTCGACACGTTTCGTCATGATGGTGATATGTGCCCTCGTAGGACGTGATTCGGAAGGGGCGTACCGACTGGGTGGTGACGAAGCGGGTCGGTAGAGTCTTGGCAAAGCCGCGGACTACGCGGGGGATCTCTCGTAGAGAAGGACTGGGTAGCCCGTGCTCCTCAAGACATTCGGCTGGTCGTTCGGCATCACTGTCGCCGGCCTTGCCCTGGCTGGGTACCTCTGGGGGGTGGAGGGGCTCGCGGTGGTCGCGATCCTTTCGGTCCTGGAGATCTCACTGTCGTTCGACAACGCGGTGATCAACGCCGGGATCCTCCGGAAGATGAACGCCTTCTGGCAGAAGATGTTCCTGACCGTCGGCATCCTGATCGCCGTCTTCGGTATGCGACTGGTGTTCCCGGTCGTCATCGTCGCCATCACCGCCAAGCTCAGCCCGATCGAAGCGGTCAACGTCGCGATCAACGACCACGACCGCTACGAGGCGCTGGTCACCGGTGCGCACCCGGCCATCGCGGCGTTCGGCGGGATGTTCCTGCTCATGATCTTCCTCGACTTCATCTTCGAGGAGCGGGACATCCGGTGGCTCGGCTGGCTGGAGAAGCCGCTGGGCAAGCTCGGCAAGCTGGACATGCTCTCCGTCGTGATCGCCATGGTCGTGCTGCTCATCGCCGCGACCACCGTCGCCACCGCCGTTCCGGTGCACGGCGGCGAAGGCACGATCGACAAGACCGCGACGGTGCTGCTGTCGGGGGTCGCCGGGCTCATCACGTACCTGGTCGTCGGCGGGATCTCCGGTTACTTCGAGGACCAGTTGGAGGAGGCGGAGGACGACGCCGCCGAGGAGGCCGAGGCCGAGGCCTCGTCGAAGGGCAACACGGCCGCGGTCGTCGGGCTGGCCGGCAAGGCCGCGTTCTTCATGTTCCTGTACCTCGAGGTCATCGACGCGTCGTTCTCGTTCGACGGTGTCATCGGCGCGTTCGCGATCACCAACGACATCTTCGAGATGGCGCTCGGCCTCGGTATCGGCGCCATGTACATCCGGTCGCTGACGGTGTACCTGGTCCGCAAGGGCACCCTGGACGACTACGTGTACCTGGAGCACGGCGCGCACTACGCGATCGGCGCGCTGGCGGTCATCCTGCTCGTCACGATCAAGTACGAGATCAACGAGGTCATCACCGGCCTCGTCGGCGTCGTGCTGATCGCGGCCTCCTACTGGTCGTCGGTGGTGCGAAACCGGCGGATCGGGGAAAACTCAGAGGGGTCGAACGATACGGCGGAAGTCTCTTCCGGGGTCTGAGAGCTCTGGCACTCTGAACCCCGGAGCGAGAAGTCCCGCCCCCCGCCGATCCGGCGGGGGGCGGTGTCCGTTCAGGGGAGGGGTAGTCATGGCCTGGTGGAAGTTCCTGCGGCCCAGTGGGGCCTCGCAGTTCGACGTGGCGAACGCGCACACCGTGGAGCTCACGAAGCGGCACCCCATGGTCTCGCTGAGCAAACAGGGCGCGGCCGTCGGCAACCTGCGGATCAACCTCAGCTGGCAGATGCGCACGTCGGACACCGGCGGCTGGAACAAACAGGGCGCAGGCGGGTTGCTCAGCCGCGGGATGCACCTGTTCAAGCCGGAGATCGTGCAGGCCGCGGGGCCGGCCATGGTCAACGTGGACCTGGACCTGGCGTGCATGTACGAGCTCGCCGACGGGACGAAGGGCGTCGTCCAGCCGCTCGGCAACTTCCTCGGCGACCTGAACGAGGCGCCGTACATCAAGCTCAGCGGCGACGACCGGTTCGGTGGCACGTCGGGCGAGACGATGCACATCAACTTCGACAAGCGGGACGAGTTCGTCCGGCTGCTGGTCTTCGTCTACATCTACGACGGCACGCCGGCGTTCGACCGCACCCACGCCATGGTCACGCTCTTCCCCAGCTCGGGCCCGCGGATCGAGATCCCGCTGAGCGAGCGCGAGCCGCAGGCGCGGTCCTGCGCGGTGGTGCTGATCGAGAACCGCAAGGGCGAGCTGATCGTGCGGCGCGAGGTGAGGTACGTCTACGGGTTCCAGGCCGAGATCGACCGGCTGTACGGCTGGGGCCTGCAGTGGGGCCGGGGGTACAAGACCAAGGTGTGACGGCCCGACCGCAGACGGACACGACCTAGCGGCGACCCCGCTGGAACTGGGGCCCCTGGGGTGGCAGCACGAATCCCGGGGGGCCCGCCACCGGCTGCGGGTACCCGTAGGCCGGTGCGGCCGGCTGGGGGCGCTGCTGCGGCGGCTGGGGGTACCCGTAGGCGGGCTGGGCCGGTACGTGGCCGGGGGCGGGGTCCGGGAGCGGGTAGCCGTACGCGGAGGTGGCCTCGGGCTCCGGAACGGCGGGCGGCGCGTGGGCGGGCTCGCGGGAGCCCGCGGCGGGGTCCGTGCCGGAGTCCGCCTCGTCGTCGACGGCGATGCCGAATTCGGTGGCGAGGCCGACCAGGCCGGTCGCGTAGCCCTGGCCGAGGGCGCGGAACTTCCACGTCGTGTCGCGGCGGTAGAGCTCGCCGCAGATCAGCGCCGTCTCGTCGCCGGTGTCGGGGGTGACGTCGAAGGTCGCCAGCGGGGCCGAGCCGACCGGGGCGCCGGTGTCGAAGAGCAGGACGTGCAGGTCAGGGACCTGGCTGAAGGAGCCGCCGTCGGCGGACGCGGCGATGACGACGCGCTCCACGGTGGGGTCGAGGGACGTCAGGTCCACCTCGACGGTGTCCGTGAGCCCTTCGGGGACGCGCTTCTTCGGCAGGTGCCGGGCGAATCCCGAGGGATGCCTCGGCTCGTTGTAGAAGACGAAGTCCGCGTCCGAGCGGACCCGGCCGTCCGAGCCCAGCAGCAGGGCCGAGGCGTCGACGTCGGGGACGCCCACGCGGGGGCTCCAGCGCAGCACCGCCCTGATCCCCAGGACGTCCAGGGGGATGTTCGAGCCCTTCACCATCGCGTGCGTCATGGCGGTCATCCTGCCTTCCCCGGTGGGCGGGCCACAACGCAGGGGACTGGACGCGCCGGGACCGGTCATACGACGGACGTGCGGGGGTTACCTGATTTTCACGCACGGGGGGAACGTCGGTCGGGTGCGCGCACGTACGATAATCCGCCAGATGCTATTCGGTCAGCCATGTACAGAAGGGGGCGTATGCGCCACTTCGGACACCTTGCGACAGACGTGCGGAGCGAACTGTTCCACCGCGAGCCGCAGGAATTCACCGCGGACTCGTCCGCCCGCACGCTCTCGGTCGCCCTGGGCGCGACCCTCTACAGTCCGGCGACCCGGCCGCGCTTGGCCGACGACGTACTGAAGCAGGCCGCGCACGGTGTCGTGTCCATGGTGCTGTGCCTGGAGGACTCGATCGACGACCGCGAGGTGGTCGACGCCGAGGCCAATCTGGTCCGCCAGTTCGCCGACCTGGACCGGCGGAAGAGCGCGGGCGACCCGCCGCTGCTGTTCGTCCGGGTCCGCACCCCGGCGCAGATCGTCGACCTGGTGCGACGACTCGGTGACACGGTGCGACTGCTGTCCGGATTCGTGCTGCCGAAGTTCACCGAGGAGAGCGGCGTCCCCTTCCTGGAGGCGCTCGCCGCCGCGGAGATCGCGTGCGGCCACCGGCTCTTCGCCATGCCGGTCCTGGAGTCCCCGCAGCTGATGCACCTGGAGAGCCGTGTCGAGACGCTCTCCGGGATCTACCGCACGGTCGACAAGTACCGGGACCGGGTGCTGGCCCTCAGGCTGGGCGTGACGGACTTCTGCTCCTCGTACGCGCTGCGCAGGGCGCCCGCGATGACGGCGTACGACGTCCAGATCGTCGCCTCGGTCATCGCGGACGTCGTCAACGTCTTCGGGCGGGCCGACGGGACCGGGTTCACGGTGACCGGGCCGGTCTGGGAGTACTTCCGGCACCACGAGCGGATGTTCAAGCCGCAGCTGCGGCGCAGCCCCTTCACCCCGGAGGCGGAGGACCTGCGCACCGCGCTCATCGAGCACGACATGGACGGGCTGCTGCGCGAGATCGAGCTGGACCGGGCCAACGGCCTGCAGGGCAAGACGTGCATCCACCCCACCCATGTCTTCCCCGTGCACGCGCTGAACGTGGTCACGCACGAGGAGTTCTGCGACGCCGCCGACATCCTGCACGAGGACCGCACGGGCGGCGGGGTCCTGCGCTCCGCCTACACGAACAAGATGAACGAGGTGAAGCCGCACCGGGCCTGGGCCGAGCGCACCATGCGCCGCGCCGAGATCTTCGGGGTGGCCCGCGCCGACATCGGCTTCGTGGAACTGCTCGCGGCCTGTCTGCCGTCCTGATCCACGGGGCGTCTGACCCACGTCGCGTCCGATCGCAGCGCGCCCGGCCACGCCGCGCCTGATCGCCACCGCGCCTGATCCACACCGCGTCTGATCGACGCATCGACGCACAGAAGTGAGAAGCACCGCATGGCAGCAACACCGACATGGACCGGCCAGTGGGTCGCGGACCGGCTGGACATCGCCCTGGAGGGCGAGGGACTGACCGATCTGCTCGGGCTCGCGCTGCGGGACAACCCGAAGCGCGCGCACCTGCTGGTGTCGAACGTGCTGGGCAAGCACGTCCCCCGGCACCCCTTCGACGTCCACGCCGCCGGGTACGGGCTCGGCCGCCGGGTGCGGGAGCTGCTCGGTGACGACGAGGCCGCGCGGTCCGTCGTCCTCGGTTACGCGGAGACCGCGACGGGCCTCGGGCACGCGGTGGCCGACGGGCTCGCCCTCACCCCGTATCTGCACTCGACGCGGCGTGCGGTCGCCGGGGTCGCGGCGGCCGGCGGTTTCGAGGAGGAGCACAGCCACGCGACCGGCCATCTGCTGCTGCCGGAGGATCCGGAGCTGCTGACCGGGGCCGGGCCGCTGGTGCTGGTCGACGACGAGTTCTCGACGGGCCAGACCGTCCTCAACACGATCAGGGACCTGCACGCCCGCCACCCGCGCGCCCACTACGTGGTCGTCGCGCTCGTGGACATGCGGTCGGAGGCGGACCGGGAGCGGCTGACGGAGTTCGCCGCCGGGCTCGGCGCGCGCATCGACCTGCTGTCGCTGGCGTCCGGCACGGTCCGGCTGCCGGAGGGCGTGCTGGAACGCGGCCAGGCGCTCGTCAGGGCGAGCGTGACGCCGCCGCCCGCGCCCGCGACGGCGTACGACGTGGTCCGGGTGGACCTCGGCTGGCCCGAGGGACTGCCGGACGGCGGGCGGCACGGTTTCACGCCCGCGCACCGGGAGCGGCTGGAGGCGGCGGTGCCGTCGATGGCCGAGGCGGTGCGCCTGGCGCTCCCGGACGACGCGCGCCGCGTCCTCGTCCTCGGCAACGAGGAGCTGATGTACGCGCCGCTGCGGCTCGCCCAGGAGATCCAGGACGGTATCGGCGCCGACGTCCGGTTCTCCACCACCACCCGCTCGCCCGTACTGGCCGTGGACGACCCCGGCTACGCGATCCGCAGCCGGATCGTCTTCCCCGCCCACGACGACCCCTCCGACGGGCCCGGCCCGCGCTACGCCTACAACGTGGCGGGCGGCGACTTCGACGTGATCGTCGCCGTCGTGGACTCGGCGGGGGACACCCCGGCGCTGCACGCGCCCGACGGGCTGCTCGCGCACCTCGCCGCCCACACCGGGCGGGTACTGCTCGCGGTCGTGCCCGCGTACCAACCGAACGGACAGGTTCAGCAGATGGCCCAGACCACCACGCTCCCCTCCCCCCTGCGCGGTCCGGCGTTCTCGTCGTACGCGGCGGACGAGGTCGGGTGGCTGCTGAAGGACCTGTCGGACGTCGAGCTGGAGGCGCCGACCGAGGAGCGCGAGGAGGCAATACAGAGCGGCGGGGCGCACTACGCGGAGTCGCTGCCGGTGGAGTACCAGCCGAGCGAGGCGTACCAGGCGCTGTTCCGTGCCGCGCTGGAGACGTCCGCCGACCGGATCGCCAGGGCGGTGGGCGCGGTCACCGAGCTGGTGCTGACCGAGCGCGGCCCGGACGTCGTCCTCGTCTCGCTGGCGCGGGCCGGCACGCCGGTCGGGGTGCTGATGCGCCGCTGGGCGCGGCACGCGCACGGCCTGGAGCTGCCGCACTACGCCGTCTCGATCGTGCGCGGCCGGGGCATCGACACCACCGCGCTGCGCTGGCTGGCCGAGCACCACGACCCGGAGCAGGTCGTCTTCGTCGACGGCTGGACCGGCAAGGGCGCGATCACCCGCGAGCTGGCCGAGGCGGTCAAGCCGTTCGGGAAGTTCAACCCCGACATCGCGGTGCTCGCCGACCCGGGCGGTTGCGTGGGCACCTACGGCACCCGGGACGACTTCCTCATCCCCTCCGCCTGCCTCAACTCCACCGTCTCCGGGCTCATCTCGCGCACCGTGCTGCGCGCGGACCTGATCGGGCCCGACGAGTTCCACGGCGGGAAGTTCTACCGGGAGCTGGCCGGGTCGGACGTCTCCGGGCTCTTCCTGGACACGGTGACGGCCCGCTTCGACGAGGTCGCCGACGCGGTCGCCGCGGACGTGAAGGAGCTGCGGTCGCAGGACCGCAGCCCGACCTGGGAGGGCTGGGCCGCCGTCGAGCGGATCAGCGAGGAGTACGGCATCGGGGACGTGAACCTCGTCAAGCCCGGTGTCGGCGAGACGACGCGGGTGCTGCTGCGCCGCGTCCCCTGGAAGATCCTGGCGCAGCGCGGCGCGGGCGCGGACCTGGACCATGTGCGGCTGCTCGCCGAGCAGCGCGGGGTGCCGGTGGAGGAGGTGGACGGGCTGCCGTACTCGTGCGTCGGTCTGATCCACCCGCGCTTCACCCGGGGGGCCACGGGGGCCGACGGCCTGGCGGCCACCACCCCCGCCACCTCGACCGATACCGCCACCGCCACCGCCACCGACGGAAAGGCGGACGCCCGATGAGCACCGCACACCGTACCCTCGCCGCCAGCGACCTGGACCGGACGCTGATCTACTCCTCCGCCGCGCTCGCGCTCGGCATGCCCGACGAGCACGCCCCGCGGCTGCTCTGCGTCGAGGTGCACGAGGCGAAGCCGCTGTCGTTCATGACGGAGACGGCGGCCACGCTGGTGCAGCGGCTGGCCGCCGAGGCGGAGTTCGTGCCGGCCACCACCCGGACCCGCAAGCAGTACCGACGGATCAGCCTGCCGGGGCCGGTGCCGCGCTTCGCGATCTGTGCCAACGGCGGGCATCTGCTGGTCGACGGCCGCACCGACCAGGACTGGAACGCCGAGATGCGTCGGCGTCTCGCGGACGGTTCGGTGCCGCTGGCGGAGGTGCGCGCGCACCTGGCGCGGGTGACGGACCCGGCGTGGCTGCGCAAGGAGCGGGTGGCCGAGGACCTGTTCGCGTATCTCGTGGTGGAGCGGTCGCTGCTGCCGGAGAACTTCGTGAAGGACCTGGCCGAGTGGGCCGACGGGCGCGGCTGGACGGTGTCGCTGCAGGGCCGGAAGATCTACACGGTCCCCAAGCCGCTGCGCAAGAGCGCGGCACTGGAGGAGGTCGTCCGGCGTACCGGTGCCACCGAGGTGCTGGCCGCGGGCGACTCCCTCCTCGACGCCGACCTGCTGCTCGCCGCCGACGCGGGCTGGCAGCCGGGGCACGGCGAGCTGGCGGACAGCGGCTGGACGGCGCCGCACGTGACAGCGCTGGCCACGCTGGGTGTCGCCGCGGGCGAGGAGATCCTGCGGCGGATGCTCGCGCGGGTGGCGGCCGGCGCGCAGGACGGTGCCGCGGCCGCGTGACGCGGGTGAGTGGTCTGTCCGACCCCGAGGCGTGGGTCAGTCCCCGGTGGTCACCACGCGCGTGCAGTTGGCGCGGGCGGCCTCGACCCGGTCGGCGTTGGGGCGCTCGCTGGACGCTATGAAGGCGTGCGCCTCGGATTCGCTGCGCCCGCCGCGGATGTGGCGGCGCAGCAACCGCCGCTCGCGCACCGCCCGCGGGGCGTCGACGAACCACACCTCGTCGAGCAGGTCGCGTACCGCCTCCCAGCCGGGCCCGTCGTCGGCGAGGTAGTTCCCCTCCGTGACGATCAGCCGCACCTGGGGGAGCACGACCAGGCCCGCGGCGATCGGCTCCTCCAGTCGGCGGTCGAACTCGGGCACGTAGACGGGCCGTTCGGGGCGGGACCGCAGCCGGCGCAGCAGGTGGACGTAGCCGTCCACGTCGAAGGTGTCGGGCGCGCCCTTGCGGTCGGCCCGGCCCAGCCGTGCCAACTGGGCGTTGGACAGATGGAAGCCGTCCATCGGGACGTACGCCGCCGTGTCCGCGCCGAGCCGCGCGTTGACGCCGTCGACCAGCCGGCGGGCGAGCGTGGACTTGCCCGCGGCGGGCGCGCCCGCCATTCCCAGCAGGGCCCTGCGGCCTGGAATGCTGGGCACCAGGGCGACGGTGTCATCGACGAGCATGCCCGTCACCTTACGGCCAGGTCAGGACGGCACGTCCATTCGAGGAGAAACCTTGTACGAGACGAAGAATCCGCAGCTCACCCCCGAGCTGTACGCGTATGTACTGGCGCACAACCCGCCGCTGGACCCGGTCCAGCGGGAACTGGTCGAGCTCACCCACACCCGGCTCGCCGACGTGTCGGGGCTGCAGACCGCTGAGGAGCAGGGCCCGCTGCTCGCCTTCCTGGTGCGGCTGATCGGGGCCCGCCGCATCGTCGAGGTCGGCACGTTCACCGGGTTCTCCACGCTGTCGATGGCCCAGGCGATGCCCGCGGACGGACAGCTCATCGCCTGCGACGTCTCCGAGGAGTGGACGGCCGTCGGCCGCGAGGCCTGGGCGAAGGCGGGTGTCGCGGACCGGATCGACCTGCGGATCGCCCCGGCGCTGGACACGCTGCGGGCGCTGCCGGAGGGGCCGTGGATCGACTTCGTCTTCCTCGACGCGGACAAGGTGAGCTACCTCGCGTACTGGGAGGAGCTGGTGCCGCGGATGAACCCCGGCGGCTTGATCGTCGCCGACAACACCCTCTACCACGGTGCGGTCGCCGACCCGGCCGCGGAAGGGCCGGCGGCGGCGATCCGGGCCTTCAACGACCGGGTGCGGGAAGACGAGCGGATGGACGACGTGCTGCTCACGGTCGCGGACGGGCTCACCGTCGCCCGCCGCCGGTAGCCCCGGGCGACCACGTCCAGTCCTGAGGCAGCCCGCGAGGCGGGGTCCGGCGGGCGGCCGCCGCCTCGCGGGCCGCCGCCTCGCGCGCTGCCGCCTCGGGGTGGCGCCGCTTCCAGTTCGGGTTGTCGTGCGGGAGGCCGCCGGAGACGCGGCCGTACATGCCGAAGACGAGCAGCATCAGCCCGACCACGAAGCTGAAGATCACGTTGGGCATCCGGAAGGCCAGGAAGTTGTGGCTGCTGTCCAGCAGGGCGAGATTGACGAAGCCGCTGAGGATGAACAGGATGCCCAGGACCATGTTCAGCGTCGAGGCGGCGTTCCCGCCGATGACCATGCCCGCGAAGAGCAGCACCCCGACGGCGATCGACAGGACGCTGAGGGTGCCGTTGGTGTTGAGGCCCGCCACCGTGTCGCCGTGGGTGTCGAAGAGCGGGATCTGGTCGAGCAGCCCGAGGATGCCGAAGATCAGCAGGATGAGCCCCATGAGCCCCGCGCCGATCCGGTAGACCTGGTTCAGCCGGTGGTCGGCGGGCAGGTGATCATCCAGCGCGACGTTCATGAGCGGCCTCCTCGACGGAGCGCGGGTAAACGGAACCGGATACCCCGCTTATCTCAAGCCTCCCCCCTGCGAGCAGGTTCCTCAACCGCTCCGGCCGCGGCTGCCCCGCCTGCGACGAGGGAGCGCAGCAGGGCCGGCCCCACCTCCTCCAGGCTGCTCAGCACCGTCCTGCCCGGGGCGGCCGGGATCGGCACGACGGACGGGACGGCCAGCACCCGGCAGCCGGCGGCCTCGGCGGAGGCCACTCCGGTGGGGGTGTCCTCCACGGCGACGCAGCGGGCCGGCGAAGCGCCGAGCAGCCGGGCCGCCTCCAGGTACGGGTCGGGCGCGGGCTTGGTGCGGGCGGTGTCGTCGGCGGTGACGGAGACCGCGAAGTTCTCCCGGCCGAGCACGTCGAGCACCAGGTCCACCACCCGCCGCGGCGAGGCCGAGACCAGCGCCGTCACCACCCCCTCCGCGCGCAGCCCGGCCAGCAGCGCCGTCGCGCCGGGGCGCGGCCGTACCCCGCGGGCCACCAGCTCGGCGAAGCGGGCGTCCAGCTCCGCCGCCAGGTGCTCATGGGTACGCCCGGTCCCGGTGACCGTGCGCAGATGGCCGGTGGTGTGGTCGACCGACCGGCCCAACACGTCGGGGACGTCCGCCTCGGTCAGCGGGTGGCCGAGCGCGGAGGCGGTCTCGGCGACCGCGTCCCACCACACCCCCTCGGTGTCGACGAGCGTGCCGTCCATATCGAAGAGCACCGCCTGCAGCGTCACGCGGCAGGGCCGTCGACGAGCACCGGGCGCCGCGGAAGGGTCACGGTGACGTTCGCGCCGGCCGGCAGGGTGGCCGCGCGGTGGCTGGGCACGTCCGCCTTGACCGTCGCGCCGTCCGGCAGCGACAGGGTGAGGCGGGTGACCGCGCCGTGGAAGGCCGCGGTCAGCACCCGGGAGCGGCCGCCGGCGTCCGCGGCGGCCTCCAGGGCCTCCGGCCGGACCAGGACGTCCACCGGGCCGTGCGCGGGGGCGGTGCCGCGCACCGGCAGTCGCTGTCCGAGCACCTCCACCTCACCGTCGGCCATGACACCCGGCAGCCGGTTCATGGTGCCGACGAACTCGGCGACGAACGCGGTCGCGGGCGTGTCGTACAGCTCGGACGGGGTGGCGACCTGCTCGAGGCGGCCGTCGCGCATCACCGCGACCCGGTCGGCCGTCGACAGCGCCTCCTCCTGGTCGTGCGTGACGAAGACGGTGGTGATCCGCAGCTCCCGCTGCAGCCGCCTGATCTCCTCGCGCAGCGTCACCCGGACCTTGGCGTCCAGCGCTGACAGCGGTTCGTCCAGCAGCAGAACTTTGGGCCGCAGCGCCAGCGCGCGGGCGAGCGCCACCCGCTGCTGCTGCCCGCCGGAGAGCTGGTGCGGGTAGCGGTCGGCGTGCTGCGGCAGCCCGACCAGCTCCAGCAGCTCACGGGCGCGCGAGCGCCGCTCGGCGGCGCCGGTCCGCCGCATCTTCAGACCGAACGCGACGTTGTCGGCGGCCGTCAGGTGCGGGAAGAGGCTGTAGGACTGGAAGACCATCCCGGCGTCCCGGCGGTGCGCCGGCACACCGCTGATGTCCTGGCCGTCGACCAGGACCTGGCCGGAGTCGGGCCGTTCGAAGCCGGCCAGCATGCGCAGCGCCGTGGTCTTGCCGCAGCCGGACGGGCCGAGCAGCGCGAGCAGTTCACCGGGGCGGGCGGTCAGGTCCAGTCCGTCGAGGGCGGTGGTGGCGCCGAAGGACTTACGCAGCGCGCGGAACTCGACGGTCGTGGCCGATGGGGCGGGCGACGTGGCCCGCTCGGCCGTAGCGGCGGTCATGCCACCTCCTGTGCGAGGGGTACGGGAGCGGCCGTGTCAGGGCGGTCCCGGCGGGATGGGCGGGAGGTGCGGGAGAGGGAACGGGACCGGTCGCGGGGCCGGCCGAGCGCGGCGAACACCAGCAGCAGCAGCCAGGTGACGACCAGGCTCAGCACCGAGACGGCCACCGACAGCTGCGCCTGGTCGCCGCCGGTGTTGACGATCCACACCGCGAACGGCTGGTAGCCGAGCAGTGCGCCGACGGTGTACTCGCCCAGGACCAGCGCGAGGGTGAGGAAGGACGCGTTCAGCAGCGCGCCACGGAGGTTGGGCAGCACCACCTGCAGGACGGCGCGCGGAGCGCTCGCGCCGCAGCTGCGCGCGGCCTCCACCAGGACGCGGACGTCGACCGCGCGCAGCCCGGCGTCCAGCGCCCGGTAGGCGAGCGGCAGCGCCATCACCGTGTAGGCGAGGACCAGGACGAACGGGAACCGCTTGTCCTGCACGGCGGTGAACGTCTGGAACAGCGGGGTGCGCGACAGGTGTTCAGGGCCCCAGCGCAGCACGCTGCTGTAGCCGGAGACCAGCGCCACCGACGGGACCACCAGGGGCAGCGAGCAGATGACCTCCAGCACCGGCCGCAGCCGCGGGGCGCCGAGCCGCACCGCGACCAGCGCGGGGACGAGCAGCAGCATCACCAGGACGATGGTCGCGGCGGCCAGTTCCAGGGTGAGCAGCAGGCTGTCGGCGAAGCCGTCCGCGCCGAGGATGCCGCTGTACGCGTCGAGGGTGTAACCCTGGCCGGGGACATCCACGGTGAAGATCACCGAGGCGGCCACCGGGACCAGGAAGTACAGGCCTGCCACCAGGCCGACGGCGCCGCGCCACAGCGGCTTGCGGGTCAGTCGAGCCATCGTGCGCTCCTTCGCTGGAGGGGGACGTAGACCGCCATGACGAGCCCGGCGACCACGACCATGTCCAGACTGAGCGCGAGCGCGATGTTGCCCTGGCCGACCAGGACGTTGCCGGACAGCGCGTCGGCGATCTGCACGGTGATCAGCGGCACCGAGCCGCTGCCCAGCGCGGCGGCCGTGGCGTAGGCGGCGAAGGCGCTGCCGAAGAGCAGCACATAACCGCCGAGCAGGGATGGGGCCAGCACCGGCAGCGCGACGTGCCGCCAGTATTGGAAGCCGGTGGCGCCGTTGTTCTGCGCGGCCTCGCGCCACTGGGTGCGCAGCCCCTCCAGCGCCGGGGTGATGGCCAGGACCATCAGCGGCAGCAGGAAGTACAGGTAGACGGTGACCAGGCCCCAGAACGAGTAGAGGCTCCAGCCGGCACCGGTCAGGCCGAGGTGCTCGGTGAGGACGCCCGCGTTGCCGAGGGTGGCGATGAAGGCGAACGCGAGCGGCACCCCGCCGAAGTTGGCGAGCACGCCGGACGCCGCGAGGACGCCCTCACGCAGGGCGCGGTGCCGCGAGGTCACCACGGCCTGCGCGAGGGGGAGTCCGAGCACGGCGGCCAGCAGCGCGGAGAGCGCCGACAGTTTGACGCTGCTGACCAGCCCGGTGAGGTAGGCGCCCTGGAGCGAGTCCGTGAGGTTCGCCGTCGTCCACCGCGCGCCGCCCGGCGCGTCGCTCGACGTACTGAAGGCACCGGTCAGCATGGCGGCGGCGGGCAGGCCGAACGCCACCAGCATGAACAGCACGAGGGGCAGCGCCGCCAGCAGGCCGGCCGGCGCCTTGGTCTTCGAGGTCATCAGGAGACGGCCTTGGCCCAACCCTGGGTGACGGCCTTCTTGGCCGCGTCCACCTGCGCGGGCGTCGGGAAGGCCGGGGTGCCGGCGACGGCGGGCAGCTTGGCGGCGGCGGCCGCGTCGAGCGTGCCGGCCTGCTTGAGGGAGTCCATCAGTACCGGGCGGGCGTACCCCTTGAGCCACAGGTTCTGGCCCTCGGCGCTGTACAGGTACTCCTGCCACAGGCGGGCGGCGGCCGGGTGCGGCGCGTCCTTGTTCACGGCCTGCGCGTAGTACTGGGCGTAGACGCCGTCGCTCGGGATGGAGACCTTCCAGTCCACGTTCTTGCTCTTGAACTCGTCGGTGTAGCCGGCGTTGAGGTAGTCCCAGTCGATGCTGATCGGCGTCTCGCCCTTCTGGACGGTCGCCGGCGTCGACTCCACCGGGTTGTAGTTGCCCGACTTCTTCAGCTGCCCGAAGAAGTCCAGACCGGGCTGGATGTCGTCGAAGGAGCCCTTGTTGGCGAGGGCCGCCGCGTACACGCCGCCGAAGGCGGAACCGGACTTCGTCGGGTTGCCGTTCAGCGCCACCTGGCCCTTGTACTGCGGCTTGAGGAGGTCCGCGAAGGTCGAGGGGCACTCCTTGACGCGCTTGGCGTCGCAGCCGATCGAGACGTAGCCGCCGTAGTCGTAGTACCAGCGCGCCTGTGCGTCCTTCTGGGCGGCCGGGATCTTCTCGTAGTCGGCGACCTTGTACGAGGCGAACAGGCCCTGCGCGGCGCCGCTCAGCGCGAAGGCGCTGCCGAGGTCGACGACGTCGGGGGCGCGGTCCTGGCCCTTGCGGGTGCTGATCGCGCTGATCTCGATCTGGCTGGAGGCGTCCGGGTTCTCGACGGCGACCTTGATGCCGTACTTCTTGCCGAAGCCGTCGATGATCGCGCCGTAGTTGGCCCAGTCGCGCGGCAGGGCGATCGCGTTGAGCGTGCCCTCCTTCTTCGCGGCGGCGACCAGGGCGTCCATCCCGCCCAGTTCGGCGGCGGAGGTGGCGGTGGCGGCGCTCTTCTTGCCGTCGGCCGCGGTGGACTCGGTGGGTGCGGCGCCACAGGCACTGAGGCCGAGCGCCGCTATGGCGAGGACACCTGCGAGGCCGGCGGCCCGGGGGCGGGGCAGAAACACGGGACTCTCCATGGGCATGGCCAGGGTTGGCTGTACAACTTGAACAACGCGACCCCAGTACGCCGGAGGGCGGTGGCCGGAAGGTGAACGGACCGCCGAGTCGCGGCGTCGGTCAGGGGAACGCCCTGGTTCCCCCGGGAACGGCGGTTAGGCTCGGTCGCCGGAGCAGGGATCGACGTGGATCGACGTGGGGGAGCAGCGTGGCGGATGGCCGGCAGTCGATGTATCGGAAGGTGGCCGCCGACCTCCGGCAGGGCATCGCCGACGGCGCCTACGGGTCCGGCGGCCGGCTGCCCGCCGAGAGCGAACTCGCCACCCGCTACGGCGTCTCGCGCGGCACCGTGCGCCAAGCACTGGCCGTACTGCGCGCCGACGGTCTGGTCACCTCCCGGCGCGGCACCCGCCGCGTCGTGCTGGGCACCACCCGGGTCCAGAGCTTCGCCGAGCTGCTCAGCTTCACGCGCTGGGCCCGCTCCATCGGCGAGGAGCCCGGTGGCCGGGTGGTGGAGATCGTCCGCGGCCCCGCCGACGAGGTCGAACGCGAGCGGCTGCGGCTGGAACCGGGCGACGACGTCTACCGGGTGCTGCGGGTGCGCACCCTGTCCGGCGTCCCGGTGATGGTGGAGCGGTCCGTCTACCCCGAGCGCGTGGGCGTCCTGGTCGAGGCGTTCGATCCGCACGCGGTCTCGCACACCGTGCCGCTCCAGGAGCAGGGCGTGCTGTTCGCCGACGCCCACCACACCATCGACCTGGCCCTCGCCGACGCCGACGACGCCCGGCTGCTGGGCTGCGCGGTGGGCGATCCGCTGCTGCGCGAGCGGCGGCACACCACCGATCCGGCGGGTTTCCCGGTGGAGTGGTCGCAGGACCGCTATCTGCCGGGAACGGTGGCCTTCACCGTCCACAACTCGACGGCGGTCACCTCGCTCTCCCGCCGCGCGGGAATCTGACGAACGTTCGTCCCCGGTCTTCCTCTGTTCATGCGCGGCTGCCATCATCGCTACTCGTCAGTAACCCCGAGTAGCGCCCTCGCACCTCTCTGACCAGGAGGCACCGTGTCCGACCTCTCCCGCCTGCCCAGATCCGGTATCTCCCGCCGCACACTGCTGGGTTCGGCGGTCGCCACGGGTGCGGCCATCGGCGCCGGCGTGCTGCCCGCGGGGCTGCAGCAGGCGCTGGCCGAGCCCGCCCGGCAGGGCACGCTGGACGATGTCGAACACGTTGTGGTCCTGATGCAGGAGAACCGTTCCTTCGACCACTACTTCGGCACCCTGAACGGTGCCCGCGGCTATGGCGACAGCTCGCTGCTGCGCTTCCCGAAGGGTTCCGACGTCCTGCACCAGCGGCTGCTCGGCTCCGTCGGGGGCACCAGCCTGCTGCCCTGGCACCTGGACACCGGCACGTCCGACGCCCAGCGGATCTTCGACCTGGACCACTCCTGGGACGGCACCCACAGCGCCTGGGCCAACGGCCAGTACAACAACTGGATCCCCGCCAAGACCTGGTACACGATGGGCTACTACCGGCGTCAGGACATCCCCTTCCAGTACGCGCTCGCCGACGCCTTCACCCTCTGCGACCAGTACTTCTGCTCCACCATGGCGTCCACCAACCCCAACCGCCTCTACCTGTGGTCGGGCACGGTCGACCCGCGCGGCACCGCCGGTGGCCCGGTCGTCGACAACAGCGAGAAGGGCTACACCTGGACGACGTACCCGGAGCGCCTGCAGGCCGCGGGCATCTCCTGGAAGGTCTACCAGCAGGAGGACAACTACGACGACAACGCGCTGGCCTGGTTCCGGCAGTACCAGAACGCCTCCAAGGACTCACCGCTGCACGTCAACGGCATGGTCAAGCGGGGCGCCGACGACTTCGCCCAGGACGTCGCCAACGGGAGGCTGCCCGCCGTCAGTTGGGTGGTGGCGCCCACCGACCAGTCGGAGCACCCCAACCACCCGCCGGCCCGGGGCGCGGACTTCACCTCGTCCTACGTGCTGGAGGCCCTCGCGGCCCATCCCGAGGTGTGGGCCAAGACCGTCGTCCTGCTCAACTACGACGAGAACGACGGCTTCTTCGACCACGTCATCCCGCCGACCGCCCCCGACGGCACCCCCGACGAGTTCATCAACGGCGCGCCCATCGGGCTCGGTCCGCGCGTCCCGATGATCGTCATCTCCCCCTGGAGCCGGGGCGGCCGCATCAACTCCGAGGTCTTCGACCACACCTCGGTCCTGCGGTTCCTGGAGAACTGGACGGGGGTGCGCGAACCCAACATCTCCGCCTGGCGCCGCACCATCTGCGGCGACCTGATGTCGGCGTTCGACTTCCGGACGTCCAGCACGGTGTTCCCCGCCCTGCCCGACACGAAGAAGCTGCTCGCGGACCTGGCCGAGCAGCACAAGAAGGTCCTGCCGCCGCTCTTCCCGCCGGTCGTCCAGCACTTCCCCGAGGTCGAGCCCGGCGACCGCCCGGCGCTGCCCACCGGCTACCGCTTCGGCTCGTCCTCGCGGACCGACGCCGCCAAGGGCCTTATCTGGATCACCGTCGACAACCTCGGCACCCTCGGCGCCGGCCTGTCGATGTACACCGTCAACCACCGCAAGTTCGGCGCCTGGCGCTACACCCTGCCGGTGGACGGCAGCGTCACCGACTACTTCAGCGCCCAGGCCGTCAGCGGCGGGCCGTACGACATCGACGCGCACGGCCCGGACGGGTTCCTGCGCGGCTACAAGGGCGACGTCCGCACCTGGACCGACCCGGCGAAGGCGCACCCCGAGGTGGCGGCGGCCGAGACGCCGGAGGGCGTCCACCTCACGCTCACCAACGCCGGCGGAAGGCCCGCCGTGTTCACCTTCGCCGGCACTCACGTGACGGTCGCCGCCGGCGGTTCGGCGACCGCCGTCGTCCCGTCCACGGCGGCGGGCCGCTACGACTTCACGGTGACGGCGGACAACGGCGACGGCTTCGAACGGCGCTTCGCGGGCCGGCTCCAGCCGTAACGGCAACCGGGTGCGGGGTCGCTGCCGCTCGGGCGGCCCCACATCCGTGAGTTGTGCAGCCAACTACAGGAGGCGGTCAGCTGCAGCAGCCGCCTCCGCAGCATCCGCCGCCACCGCCACCGCCGCCACCCGGCGCGGGAGCGGCGCTGCCGCCCACGGCGACGGCCGACAGCAGCTTCACCGTGTCGTCGTGCCCTTCGGGGCAGCTCGCGGGGTCGGAGGACTGGGCCATCGGCCGGTTCAGCTCGAAGGTGGTACCGCAGGACCGGCAGCGAAACTCGTATCGGGGCATGCCCGAAGAATAGCCCCGCGGGCCGGTCGTCCCGAGAAGAGCGTCAGCGACCTTGCGCGCGGTCCTCGCGAATGTTCGCGACCACCCGGTTCACGGTCTCCCGGACGGACGCCGTCTCCGTCAGGAAGGCCCAGTAGTCCGGGTGCCGGCCCTCCAGCGCGGCCAGCGCCCGGTCCAGCCGTGCCACCGCGTCGTCCAGCGGCCGGGCGTGCCGGGGCTCGGGAGTCGTACGGCCCTGCATCGCGAGCCGCTGCGCGTCACGGATGGCGAACCGGGTCTTCTCGACCTCGGCCTTCGGATCCTTGCTGACCTCGTTCAGCCGGCGCAGCCGGTCACCGGCGGCGGAGACCGACCCGTCCACGTCGTCCAGCAGCGCCCGCACCGTACTCAGCCGCGAGGTCGCGTCGGCCCAGCGCTGCTCGTCGCGCGCCTTGGCGGCCTCCGCGAGCTTGGCGCCCGCCTGCGCCACGGCGGTCTCCGCCTGCGCCGGCACCTGCTGCAGGTCCTGCCAGCACGCCAGCGAGAAGCGCCGCCGCAGCTCACTGAGGATCGGCTCGACGCCGCCGGCCCGGGTGGCCAGCGCCTCGACCCGGGTGCGCAGGCTGACCAGCCGCTTGTCGATCTCCTTCGCCTGCTCCGGCAGCCGCGACGCCTCCGCCCGGATCGCCTCCGCACGGCGCTGCACGTCCTCCGCGCGCGCCAGCGTCTCCGGCACGCCGTGCGTGCCGGCCCCCTGGTTCAGCTTCGTCAGTTCCGGCGAGAGCGCCGCCAGCCGCGAGGCCAACTCGTCGCCCTTGAGCCCGGCGGCCCGCACCGCGTCCAGCGCGTTGCTCGCCGCCAACAGCCCCTGCCGCGCCCGCTCCACCGCCGGCGCCAGCCGCGCCAGCTGTGTCTCGGCCTTCCCCAGCAGGGGCGCGAGGCTCGCGGCGAACCGGTCCAGGTCCGCCCTGGCCCGGTCGAGGTCTTCCTTCGCCTTCGTCAGCTCGTTGCGAGCCCGGCCCGCGGCCGCCGCGTCCAGCTCGTCGTGATCCAGGTCATGGGCGTCGACGGTGGCGATATACGCCCCGCTGACCTGGTCGATCTGCTCCCCGAGCGCCCGGAACCCGGCCAGCGCGCGCTGCGCGGCCGGCGAGTTGTCGACGGCGCTGATGGTCTCTATGGACAGATCCAGATCCCGTTGCGCGGTGTCCAGCTCGTAGAAGGCCTGGGAGGCGGCATCCTTAGCGGCCTGGGCATCGGCGCGCAGATTGTCGCCGCGCCGCCACCACGAGCGTGCCGTCGTCACAGTGACTCTCTCCCGCAGGTCCGCCGCTGGTGTCTGTCGGCTCCAGTCTCCCACCTGACCAAGACGAATACACGGCCCGGGCCGGTTGCACGGACACCTGACCGAACGCGGGAGGGATGCTTTACCCGCCCTTGGTATCCGGTTGGGGAGCACCCGGTCCGGCGGGGTAACCTGTCACTTCACGTTCCGAGGGCGTGTAGCTCAGTGGTAGAGCAGCGCCTTTACACGGCGCTGGTCGGCGGTTCGAAACCGTCCACGCCCACCGCTCGATCCATCCGGGAGCCCCCGGCCAGCAATGGCCGGGGGCTCCCGGCGTTCCGGGGGTCGAAGGCCCGCATGGACGGCCGATAGGCGAACTGGTGCGAGGTTTAACGATCTTGCATTGATTCGTTCGGGGGAACGGTGCCGAACGGGGGCATATCAGTGGGAGGGTGAGCCGCAAACTCTGTCCTGTGAGAAACAGGTGGGGAAGGGCCGCCCTGCGTGCGGCAGTGGTGGCGGCAGGAGCCGTGCTGTGCGGTTCGGGGTTGCTGGTCCCGGCGGCGATCGCCGACGAGGGGTGTCCGGGACCGGTCGTGGTCGACGTGGAGCAGGGCTCGGTGCACGTCTGCGTCCAGGCGCCGGACCCCCAGGGGCTCGGTGACGAGGACGAGGACGAAGGCGAGGACGGCCAGAGCCACGGTCACGGCGGCGGCCACTGGCACCACCACTGGCACCACCACTGCCACTGCTACTGGCACTGGCACCACGGCCATCCGTCCTGCCCTGAACCGACCCCCACGCCGACGCCCACCCCCACACCCACCCCCACTCCCACGCCGACCCCCACGCCGACGCCGACCCCGAGCCCCACCCCCACGCCTGTTCCGACACCCTCGCCGACGCACGTGGTCGTCCCGCCCCCGCGGATCACGCCGCCGCCCCGCGTCAGGCCCTCGCCGGCCCCGGCGCCGCCGCGCGAGCCGGCGCCCGTCGTCACCTCCGCGCCCTCGCCGACCCCGACCCCGCGGCCCGCCCCGCCGGCGCGCCCGGCCGTCCACTGGCCGGCCCCGGTCGCGGCCCCGGCGCCGCCCAAGCGCCACCGGCAGCCGCTGATGATGACGATGCTGCTCACGACGGTGCCGGGACTGCTCGCGGCGGCCGTGCTCAAGCCGGGATCGCACGTGTACCGCAGGGGCCGTTGACGTCCTCGGACGACCGGTGACCCGTAGACCCGCTGTCAGTTCCGTCAGCTAGGAGTTCCTCATGTCGCAGTGGATTGCTCTGGTGATCGCGATGGCCGCGGCCTGCGTGGTCGTCATCACCGTCGTGGTGCTCAGACAGCGGCGCGTCCCGGCGGACGACGACCCCTCCGAGACGCCGGATGTCATCGAGTACATGACGATGATGATCGGGGTGATCTACGCGATCGTCCTGGGCCTGGCCATCGCGGGCGTGTGGGAGGGCCAGGGCGCGGCGCAGGACGGCGTGATGCGGGAGGCACAGGCCCTGCACGAGGTCAGTACGCGCGTGCAGGTGTATCCGCCCGAGGTGCGGGACCGGATCCGTGCGGACGTCGACGCGTACGTCAGTTACGTCGTCCACAAGGAGTGGCCGTACATGGCCGACCACGGCACCCTCTCCCCGAAGGGGACGGAACTGCTGTCGGTGCTGCGCCGGGACGTGTCGAACTACGCCCCCAAGGGCGACCTGGACGCGCAGGCCTACCAGCCGGTGGTGGACCAGGTCGCGGCCGCCGACGAGGCGCGCACGGCACGCGGCCAGAACGCGGGCGCGACCATGCCGGGGATGGTCTGGTTCGGTCTCATCGCGGGCGCCCTGGTGACGGTGGGGTTGATCTTCACTCTGCAGATCCGGCGCTCGGGGCGGGAGTTGCTGCTGGCCGGCCTGTTCAGCGCGCTGATCGCGTTCCTGTTGTTCCTGATCTGGGACCTGGACGCTCCGTTCGGCCAGGGCATCTCGGTGGATCCCGACGTATTCCTGGACCTGTTCCCCGCGCTCCAGTAGCGGGGTGCCGCGCGGCGGACGGAAAGGGCGGTGGCCGGGGAAAAATCCCCGGCCACCGCCCTTTCCCACCGTGCTGCTTCAGTCGCGCCAGTTGGCGATGTTGACGTTCTCCAGGATGCCCAGGGCGTCGGGGACGAGTACGGCGGCGGAGTAGTAGGCGCTGACGAGGTAGCTGATGATGGCCTTCTCGCTCAGGCCCATGAAGCGTACGTTCAGGCCGGGTTCGTATTCGTCGGGGATGCCGGTCTGGCGCAGGCCGATGACGCCCTGGTTGTCCTGCCCGGTACGCACCGCGATGATCGAGCTGGTCCGCGCCGGACTGATCGGGATCTTGTTGCAGCTCAGGATCGGGATGTCGCGCCAGGCGGGAACGGTGCTGCCGTTGACGTCGACGGTGTTGGGGTAGAGGCCTTTGCGGGTCCATTCGCGGCCGATGGCGGCGATGGTGCGGGGGTGGGCGAGCAGGAAGCGGGTGCCGCGGCGGCGGCTGATGAGTTCGTCGAGGTCGTCGGGGAGCGGGGGGCCGGCGTGGGGCTGGATGCGCTGGTCGTATTCGGCGGCGTGCAGCAGGCCGAAGTCGGGGTTGTTGATCAGTTCGTGTTCCTGGCGCTCGCGTAGCGCCTCGATGGTGAGTTTGAGCTGTTCCTCGATCTGGTTCATCGGTTCGTTGTAGAGGTCCGCGACGCGGCTGTGGACGCGCAGGACGGTTTGGGCGACGCTCAGTTCGTATTCGCGCGGGGCGAGTTCGTAGTCCACGAAGGTGGAGGGCAGGTTCGTTTCGCCCTTGTGGCCGGAGGCGAGTTCGATGGCTGCTTCGCCGCGCTTGTTGACGCGTTGGCGGGGGATGGCGCGGTAGGCCTCGAGGTGGGCCCGCAGGGTGGGGGACTGGTCGGCGAGGGTGTGGAAGTCCTGGCGGGGCAGGGCGAGGACGGTGGTGGTGGTGGCGGCGCGGGCGGTGAAGTCCCAGGAGGCGTCGGGGTCCAGGAGGCCTTGTTCGCCGAAGTGGGCGCCGTCGGCCAGGACGCCGAGACGATTCTGCTCGCCGAACTCGCCTTCGCTGAGTTGCTCGACCTTGCCGTGGGCGAGGAGGTAGAGGGTGTCGGCGGGTTGGCCGGCTTCGGCGAGGAGGTCGCCGGGGGCGAATTCGTGTTGGGTGAAGCGTTCGGCGAGGGCGGTGAGGACGTCGGTGTCCTGGTAGGAGCGCAGGAGTGACAGTTCGCCCAGTTCGGCGGGGATGACCCGGACCTGGGAGCCGGTTTTGACGAAGGTGACCTTGCCGTCGCCGACGGAGTAGGTCAGCCGCCGGTTGACCCGGTAGGTGCCTGCGGTGACCTCGACCCAGGGCAGCATGCGCAGCAGCCACCGGGAGGAGATCCCGGCCATCTGCGGTGCGGACTTGGTCGTGGTCGCCAGATTCCGGGCGGCAGCCGTATCGAGGCTCGTATGCGCCGAGTTGTTGTCCGGAGCGCCCGAGGTGCTGAGAGCGGCGTCCTGGCCCGCGTCAACCGACATGCGTATGTCCTTCGCGTCAGGGATTGGGGTATGCGCGCCCATTCTTTTTCGTCACCCGCCACGCTGGCTATCGCTGAATCGAGTGAGAATGAACCCCGAAAACGCCAGAGTCAGGTAATAGGAACGTTTGCTCGAAGGGGACAGTGTCCGCATATGACGCGTTACGGTGCGGAGGGCTCTTGCGGCGCCAACTGCCCGCCGCGGAGCGGGAGTTACGGTTCTGTCCGTTGAGGAAAGAAAGTGATCGGAGCGCGATCGAAAAGGTTGCTTCGCCGCACACCCTTGACGTTTTTGGTGGTCTAGCAGATCCGCCGAGTTATTTCCCGCCGAATTCCGAACCGGCGCCGAGCCGGTTCAGAGCGCTTCGACGACCGTTGCGCGGTCGGTCGCCGCGGGCTGCGGGGGGATCACCAGCGGCACGGTGGCCAGGGCCGCCGCCATCGCCGTCCGGCGGCCGCGGCGGAACACGTACGCGGCCAGCGCGCCCGTTCCGACCAGGGCGATCAGCGACATGACCGTGCCGAGCCAGCTCGCACCCAGCCACTCCCCGCCGACATAGCCGAGACCCACGCTGTACGTCGCCCAGGCCACGCCCGCCACTGCCGACCAGGGCAGGAACTCCTTGGGCCGACGGTGCGCCACGCCCGCGCCCAGGCTCACCACGGAGCGGCCGGCCGGTGCGAAGCGGGCGAGGACGACGAGCGAGCCGCCGCCCTTGGTCAGCACCTCTCCCAGTCGCTCCTGCGCGGTGGTCAGTCGGCGGGACTGCGCCATACGGCGGTCGAACCAGTCGCCGCCGCGCCAGGCCAGCCGGTAGGCGGCGATGTCGCCGAGGCAGGAGGCGATGGCCGCGCACACCAGGAGCGCCACCACGTCGAGCATGTCGCCGCCCGCGCCGGTGGTACCGGCCGTCGCGGCGCTGATCACCAGCACCCCACTGGGCAGGATCGGGACGAACACGTCCAGCAGCACCGACAGCGCTACGAGCACGTAGATCCATGGCCAGTCGAACAAGGAGCCCAGACCCTCGAGCACCGTGCCTCCCCGTCCGACGTATTGCCTGTTGGCGTATGGGCGGATCTACATCCGCTCCCAGCCGTACAGCGTACGCCAGAGGGGGTGGCCGGTACGGGCGAGGGGTACGTGATGTTGTAGACACGGCGTGGGGAATATCCCGGACACCCCTGGCCGGACAGTCGGAGAACCGGCTGATGGCGGTGGGCGCCGCGGCCGGCCGCGAGCCGGCGGACACGGCGTCGCGCCGCTCATTTCCGCCGGAGTGTCGACGGCGTGAACGAGCCCTTGGGGCCGGCCACCCGGAGGTCGAGCAGGCGGCCGCGCAGGGTCAGCGTCATCAGCTGGTTGCCGAACCACGGGCCGCCCAGGCGCGTCCAGCGGATGACGGACGCCGGGAGCCGACCGTGGTGGACGAGGGCGCGGCCGATCCAGCGGCCCGGGCGGCTCCAGCCGAGGCGAAATCCCCACCGAATCGCCGCGGGGACGCTGTTGTGGAGGGGCGAGCAGGTGAGCTGGAGCACCCGGCTGCCGACCGGGCGCGGCCAGTGCGCCTCGGCGACGTACGCGTGGTGCACGTCGCCGGACAGGACGCAGATGGTCGCGGGCGCCCGCGGCCCGCTGCCCACCTCGGCGAAGAGTCCGGCGAGCGCGTCGAAGGAGGTGCGGAACGCCGCCCAGTGCTCCAGGTCGGCCGCCTGGCGCAGCTTCTCGCCGCGCTCCGCCCACCGCGGGCCCCGCACGCCCCGGCAGAGCGCCGCGTCCCACTCCTCGGCGGCGTGCACGGCGTGCGGCAGCAGCCAGGGCAGCGACGTGCCGACCAGCAGGTGGTCGTACGAGCCGTCGGACAGCGCCTGGTCGCGCAACCAGTCCCATTCGGCGGCGTCGAGCATCGAGCGCCGGTCCTCCTCCAGGACGCGGGCGGCCCGGGAGTCGACCATCAGCAGCCGGACCCGGCCGAAGTCGCGCCGGTAGCTCCAGCGCACCGATTCGGCGTCGGCGTCGGCGCGGGTGGCGAAGGCGCGGACGGCCTCGGTGCCGTCGGCGGCGGCCCGCACGGTGGCGAACAGCTCGTCGGCGGCCAGCTCGTCCGGGGAGAGGTTGCCCAGGTGCTGGTGGACCCAGTACGACATCAGCCCGCCGAGGATGCGCTCCTGCCACCAGGCGGTGCCGCGGATCTCACGGAGCCAGGCCTCCGAGGTGTTCCAGTCGTCGATCACGTCGTGGTCGTCGAAGATCATGCAGCTGGGGATGGTGGACAGCAGCCAGCGCACCGCGGGGTCGAGCCAGGACTCGTAGTAGAGGTGGGTGTACTCCTCGTAGTCCGCGACCTGGTCCCAGGGCGGGTCGGCGAGGTCGCGGCGGCGCGAGAGCCAGCGGCGGGTGGCCTTCGAGGTCTCGTCCGCGTAGACCTGGTCGCCGAGCAGGAGCAGCACGTCAGGGCGGGCGGTGCCGTCCCGCACGATCTCCTGGGCCAGGGTGTCGAGGGCGTCGGGGCCGACCGGATCACGGGAGTGTTGCGCGGGCGCGGCCCACCGGCAGGAACCGAAGGCGACGCGCAGCGGGGCGCTGCCGCCCGCGGCGGTGCGGATCGTGCTGGGCGGGTACGGGGAGGCGGCCGGCGGCCACACCTGGCGGCCGTCGAGGTGCACGGCGTACGGGGTCTCGGCCCCGGGACGCAGCCCGGTGACGGTGACCAGCGCGTAGTGGTGGCCGGCGACCTGCCATGTCCTCGCGGTCCCGGCGGCGCTTCCGGCGCCGCCCCCGTCGCAGGCGACGACCGCCTCGCACGGGCGGTCAGCCTCGATCCACACGGTCGCGCTGTCCTCGCCCACGTACCGCAACAGTGGTCCCAAACGAAGCTCGGCCAAGGTGACCTGCCTCCCTTCCGACGACCCCCAGGGTACGGACGCCGGAAGGGAGGCGGGAGTCACCGGTCAGGCCATCAGCATCCGTTGAGGATGGCGCTCAGGGCGCTCTTCTCCGCGGAGTCGACGGTCAGCGAGTAGGAGTACTTCACCCAGACCCACATGCGGGCGTAGGTGCAGTGGTACGAGGCCAGCGGCGGCAGCCACTGGGCGGGGTCCTTGTCGCCCTTGGCCTGGTTGACGTTGTCGGTGACGGCGAGCAGCTGGGAGTGGGTCAGGTCGTTGGCGAACGCCTGCCGCTGGGCGGTGGTCCAACTGGAGGCGCCGGAGCGCCAGGCCTGGGCGAGCGGGACCATGTGGTCGATGTCGACGTCGGAGGCGGCGGTCCAGGTGGCGCCGTCGTACGGGGAGTGCCAGGTGCCGCTGACGGCGGCACAGGAGGAGTCCTGGACGACGCCGGTGCCGTCGCGCTTGAGGACGACCTCGCGGGTGTTGCAGGCGCCGCTCTGGGTGATCCAGTGCGGGAACTTGTCGCGGCTGTAGCCGGTGGACGATCCCTCGGCCTGTACGGTCAGCGCGGCCAGTTCAGTGCGGGCGGTCGCGGCGCTGGGCGGCGTGGGGGGTGCGGCCTGCGCGGTGGTGGGGGTGACAAGCAGACCGAGGGCCGCGGCGACGGCGGCGAACGCGGTGAGCACGCTCACGCGTCGACGCGCGTAGACACTACGTATCCGGGACATGCGAACTCCCTGTGGGGTGGGGGCGGTTGCGGGCGTGTCCGACCGGACCCCGGCAAGGGCGGCGGCCCGGCAAGCGTGCCGGAGCCACATGACCCGCCGAGGTGCGGCAGGTTACAGATTGGCGACATGGGCACGTCATGTCGAGGGGTGGCGCGTCGTCAGTTCCCCTCGGTCGCACCCGCACCCGCCTACAGTGGCCCCGTGCTCGCCGTCGTGACCGCCGCCACCACGTCCTCCGCCGGTGCCGCGGCCGGCGCCACTCTTCCGGCCCTGACGTCCGCAGGCGGCTCCTCGCTGCTGCCCGTCAACCGCACCCTCGGCGTCGTGCTGGCCGTCCTGCTCGTGGTGGCCACCGGCGTGGCCGCCTACGCCCACCTCGCCGACGAGCGGGAGAACTACGCGCGTGGGATCGCCGTCGCGGGGCTGCGCGCGGCGCTGCAGCTCGCGGCCGTGTCGCTCGTCATCGGCTGGGTCGTCCACTACCTGCCGGCACTGCTCGCCTTCGTCGGCGTCATGTACGCGGTCGCGGTGTGGACCGCGGGACGCCGGATCACCGCCGACCGCAGCTGGCGGTGGGCGGCCGTGCCGATCGGGGTCAGCGCGCTGCCGGTCGTCGCGCTCCTGGTGCTGACCGGCCTGGTGCCCCTCGACGGCATCGCGCTGATCCCGGTCGCGGGCATCCTCATCGGCGGCGCGCTCAGCGCGACGGTCCTCGGCGGGCGCCGCGCGCTGGAGGAGTTGCACGGCCGGCACGGCGAGGTGGAGGCCGCCATGGCGCTGGGGTTCGAGGACCGCGAGGCCCGGCTGGAGATCGCCAGGCCCGCCGCGTCGGGCGCGCTGGTACCGGGGCTCGACCAGACGCGGACCGTGGGCCTGGTCACGCTGCCGGGTGCCTTCGTCGGCATGCTGCTCGGCGGCGCGTCACCGGTGATGGCGGCGGCCGTCCAGCTCTTCGTGCTGGTCGCGCTGCTGGTGGTGCAGGCGGTGGCGGTCTCGTCGGTCCTGGAGCTGGTGGCCAGGGGCCGGCTGACCCGTCGCGTAGACTAGGCGGCGCAGAAGGGGAGTAGCTCTTCGCCGGACCGTCGACATACTGCTCAGATCCTTGAGCCGGCGCCCGGAGGCACGGTGGGTCTCCCATCGGGCCAGCGAGACCTTCGGCCGCAGCGTTCTGTTTTGACGCTGCCGTGCCGAAGCGACCCCTTTTACCGGCGCTCTCGGTGCGGCAGCCCGACCGATGAGGATTCGCCCCCGTGTTCAGCTTCACCGTCGCAGCCGTCGTCTTCGGCGTCGTCTTCCTGGCAGAACTGCCGGACAAGACCGCGCTCGCCGGCCTTATGCTCGGCACCCGCTACCGCGCGTCGTACGTCTTCTGCGGCGTCGCCGCGGCCTTCGTCGTCCATGTCGGCCTCGCCATCGCGGCGGGCAGCGTCCTGACGCTGCTCCCGCACCGCTGGGTGCAGGGTGTCGTCGGAGTGCTCTTCCTCGCGGGCGCGGCCATGCTGCTGTTCCAGAAGGACGACGAGGAGGAGGACGTGCCGGAACCCGCCGACCAGAGCTTCTGGAAGGTCGCGGGCACCGGCTTCACGCTCATCCTGGTCGCGGAGTTCGGCGACCTGACGCAGATCATGACCGCCAACCTCGCCGCCCGCTACGACGATCCGGTGGCCGTCGGCCTCGGCGCGGTCCTCGCGCTGTGGGCGGTCGCCGGGCTGGGGATCTTCGGCGGGCGCCTGCTGATGAAGCGGGTGCCGCTGGCGCTGATCACCAAGATCGCCGCCGCCGTGATGGTGGTGCTCGCCGTCTTCAGCCTCTACGAGGCGATCACCGGCTAAAGGGCGTGGCGAAAGTCCCGGCTGGCCCGCGACGCCCGGCACGCACGCCTGCTGCGTTGTCGGGCTCGTCCAGGTACGTCCGGTACGAGGACGGCCCTCCGCCGTGCGGTCGCCCGCACCGGACGCCGCGTACCCATCAGCCGAGTCAACAACGCTACGGGTCAATACGCCTAGTCGCGGGCGCGGCTCTCAGCTGATGTGGACCAGGAGGCCGCCGTCGGCGGTGGCCTCCACCCGCACCTGCTCCAGCGAGTCGACGTGCGCGGTGGGTGCGTGGACAGCGGCCCGCGGGCCGACGCCGACGACGCGCATCCCGGCGGCCTTCGCCGCGGCTATGCCGACCTCGGCGTCCTCGAACACGATGCAGTCCTCGGGGGCGAAGCCCAGCTCGGCGGCGCCCTTGAGGAAGCCCTCCGGGTCGGGCTTGCTCGCGCTCACGCGCTCGGCGGTCACGATGACCCCCGGCATCGGCAGCGCGGCGGCGCCCATCCTGGCGCGGGCCAGCGCCTCGTCCGCGGACGTCACCAGCGCGTGCGGCCGGCCGGCGAGCGACGCCAGGAAGGCGGGCGCGCCCGCGACGGGCACGACGCCGTCGAGGTCCGCGGTCTCCTCGGCGAGCATCCGCCGGTTGTCCGCGAAGTTCTCCTCCGCCGGGCGCTCCGGGAGCAACACCGCCATGGTGGCGTGGCCCTGCCGTCCGTGCACGACCCGCAGTACGGCCTTCGGGTCCAGCCCCTGCGCCACGGCCCAGCGGGTCCAGCAGCGTTCCACGACCGCGTCGGAGTTCACCAGGGTGCCGTCCATGTCGAGGAGCAGCGCGCGGGCGGGCAGGACGGACGGGGCGGACGGCATAGGTGCTCCTTAAGAGGTACTCAGTGGCCCCGCCCGCCGGTCAGGGGAAACGGGCGGGGCCACTTTGTTTCTCCACGGTACAAAACCGGGACCCCTTTTGGCCAGTCGGCCTCCGGCCGGGATGCCGGGGTTCGGCGGCAGCCGGAGCCGACGGATGAGGAGGGCGGCGCCCCCGCCGGGGGAGCCCGCGGCGCTCGGTGCGCGCGATCGGGGACCGGAGCGTGCTCCCTGACGGCGGGGTGCACGGACAACGGCGTCCTCCGGGGGCCGGCGGCGTCCGGTGGGTGCGATCGATCGCCGACCGGGGTCTGCTCCCGGGCGGTGGTAGCCGGGAGCGGGACTTGCTGTAAAGGTCCATCGTGACCGTTGGCTCGCACTGCACCCATCGGCACGTCACCGGCTCCATCGCGAAGACATCCAGACTGTTGGTGTCCAGCGCGACGTACTCACCCGGCCGCGTCGCACGCAGTCTGCCGAAGACCCCCTGGGGACGGTTCGCGATGGACCGCTTCCCCTTCGTCCTGCCGTCGAACGCGTTCGTCCCCCGGCTGAGCTCCTTCAGGAGCGCGTACCCCTTTGTCTGTTTCGGGATGCTCACCACACCGGGGCCGTACTCCTTGACCACACGTTCTTCGATCTCCATCAGCACCAGACCACGAACCGGCCCACTGGACTTCTCAAGCCTCTTGATCACCGAGCGTGCCATCTCCAGCCAGCGCGAATCCACACGGTCCAACCCGCTCGTGGGCTCGCGCTTGCTCACCAGGCCCCCCGCTGGCCCCGACTCTTCCACCAGTGCCACCCACCGGCGCACCGTGGTCACACTGACGCCGAGTTCGGCCTCCTTCGCCTTGTACCGGTGCATCAAGGGCACTCCCGGCGCGTAGTCGGGCCGTGGTTCGCCCTCCAACGCCATCTCAGCAGAGCCCAACTGGTAGCTGAAGCGGACCTCCTGGACGTGCCGGACCGGGTGGTGAGCGCATCGTCCTCCGCGATACTGAGTTCACCCAGAGTCGCCGTGGCCCCCGGCTGTGCTGGCGGAGTTTCCACCAGGAACTCGGTGGAGAGGTGGGCCATCAGCACCGACAGGTCGATCTGCCGCCACGTGCGACGGCCTTCCGCGGAGATCTGCTGCAGGAGAATGCGGCGGCCTTCGATCTCCGCGATGGTGAACTGCTCGCCGTCGTAGGTCAGCGGCAAGCCCGGCCGGACCGCGTGGGGGATCGGACAGCATGCCCAGCCTCTCCACCAAGCCGACACGAGAGGAGAGTTGGCGGCTTGGCGAGGCAGACGGTGGCAGAGTGGCGGCACATCGAGGCTCCCGTGCAGGGCGACTTCGCAAGGTCACCCCTGCAGCCGGAGCCTTGATACATGCGTGACGGGTGGTTCCCTGTGACGGCGGCACGGGGCAGTGGTTTCACAGTCTCGACCAGTAAATACCGTCGTCTCCTTCCACGCCCCGCCAGGCCATGTGCGCGGTCCCATTGAAGGTGCAGACAGCGGGTCCCCGAGATGTCCCCACGCCACGCACCCTAATCTGCCCGGTGAACTCCTTCCCATCAAAGAAACTGAAGTAGATTCCCGCGTCGCCTTCGATGCCCTTCCACGCCAGCAGGATCCGGTCTCCGTGCACGGTGGCAGAGGGGCCATGGCTCGTACCGACATTTACGGGCACACCGCCCTCGACCTCCGTGTCGGCATACCAAACGGCCTGCTGCGGGCGCCAGATGGGGTTGGCGTTGTCGAACCACGAGTAGTAGATATTTGAGTCGCCTTCGATGCCCTTCCAGAAGATGTACAGCCTGTCCTGGAACGCCACAAGGCTGGGTCCACTGGAGGTTCCCACACCACGAACCTTCTGTTGTGGCTGCCACTCCCCCGCGGTGAACCGCGACCAGTAGATCCCATCGTCGCCGGGTATGCCTCGCCAGGCCATGTGCGGAACATCGAAGGTCGCCAGGCTTGGGCGGTCATTCGAGCCGACGTCCGGAATATTGGTCGGCGCTGTCCAGCCCGTCCCGTCGTCCATGGACCAGTACAGGCCGTCGTCGTCCGGAATGCCCCGCCAGGCCATGAGCAGCCCGGTCGACGGTGCGTCGCCGACCGGTGCCGCGGTGAGCGCCGGACTGTACTTTGAGCCGAAGGCGCCTTGAATCGATTGCTGCGGGGTCCACCCATTCCCCACAAGCTCCGATTCGAAGAGGGAGTCGTCATCCGAAATTCCTCTCCACACCATGCGCAGCTTCTCGTTGGAGAATGTGAGACCCACCTGGCCGGCGCCCGCGAGGGCTGGCCGGTCGCTGGTGCCGCGGTCAGCCAGGAGCACTTGCGGGCTCCACCCGTAGAGGTTTTTCAGCGCGTCTCTAGACTCCGCATCCACCATCAGTGCGGGTGGCGAGTACGGGTACATGACCGATTTTGGGTTGGTGGAGTGCGACAAACCGAGGGCGTGACCGATTTCGTGGATCGCGACAGACGTGAGGAAGTCACGGGTCCAGAGTTCCTTGCTGTCGAAATAGACCTGACCGCTCTGCGAGGTCTCCGGGTACCCGCCCGAGCCCGCGACCCCGCCTGCCTTGCCGAACTTGGGGTTCAACCCGGAGTCGCCAAAGGAGACCTGGATGTTGCCGCCTGCTGTCACGGGTTGAAAGGAGAACAAAAACCCGCTTGCCGTCTGCCACGCGCTGAGGGCCGCACTGATGGCTAGGCCCACGTCGCCTGGCTGGAGAGGGCCCGCGTTGTTCGGATTGATGGAAAAGGTCAGTGCCGTGCGGAGCCAGCTGCCGCCCGGGGCTCCATAAGTCAGGGGACGCAGACCGCCGTGCTCGTCCACGGCGTCAGAAACCGTGCAGAATCGACCCTCCAGGTGGTCCGTGACCGCAGCGAGCTGCTCATTGAAGGTGCGCCCGCCGAGCGAAAGGCTCCATACGGTTGCATACACGTGCAGCACGTCCGTGATGGTCGTGCCGCCCGCGCCTGTATACCCGAGACTATCCAGGGCGGACAGCGCCGTCCGGAGCGCAGCGACTTGGTGATCGGTCGCCATTGCCTGAGCCCCGGCAGCAGCTGCCTCGTCCGGTCGGCCGGCTGCTTGCAGTCGCAGGGTCAGCGAATGCAGCGCGTAGGCGAACATGCTCTGGTGGTCGAGGTTGGCGGGGTCGGTGGCGACCAGAGTCCGCAGGAGGGCGACCGCATCCTGGGTCGGCGCCACTGCCTCCGACGCCGGGAGATGATCCGGCAGCTCCACCAAGCGGGCGAGAAACGGGGCGGGATCCAGCTTCCCCGGGCTCTTCGCCAATCCAAGGAACACCCGAATGCCCTCGCGGGCAGCCGTGGCTGCCTCGTCCGGTCGGCCGGCTGCTTGCAGTCGCAGGGTCAGCGAATGCAGCGCGTAGGCGAACATGCTCTGGTGGTCGAGGTTGGCGGGGTCGGTGGCGACCAGAGTCCGCAGGAGGGCGACCGCATCCTGGGTCGGCGCCACTGCCTCCGACGCCGGGAGATGATCCGGCAGCTCCACCAAGCGGGCGAGAAACGGGGCGGGATCCAGCTTCCCCGGGCTCTTCGCCAATCCAAGGAACACCCGAATGCCCTCGCGGGCAGCCGTGGCTGCCTCGTCCGGTCGGCCGGCTGCTTGCAGTCGCAGGGTCAGCGAATACAGCGCGTAGGCGAACAAGGTGAGCGCGTCATGGTTCTCGGTCCCGGGAACCTCACCATCATACGGAATTAGCAGAGACCAGTCCGGTACACCGGAGGACGGGCGCACATGCAAGGTATGTCCGCCGGGGCGCCAGACCGCGAGGTCGACCTTGCCGTCGTGGTCATAGTCATTCGGCACCGGAATATCGCCATCCTGCCCGAACTGAACCACGCGCTGCTGGCCACCGGAACTTGGCTGGATGAACCAGGTTCCTTCCGAGGAGCGCCAGAAAGCCGTGTCCAGGGTGCCGTCTCCGTCAAAGTCTCCGGGCACGGGAACGTCAGCCACGGTGATGCACCTCTCTCTATGTCCCCGGGTGGAAAGGACCGCCGACACCGACGGTTCGGGTCACGCCCACTCACGTCGAACGGAACGATCCGCACGGACCCCACCGAACAGTGTGTTTGGACGAATTCTTCGCTGCCAGGAGCCGCGACCCGGTCGACGGCCTGCGGACAGTGACGCATCCGACGACGTTCTTTTAAATCACCTCTATCCCGGGAAATTCGACGGACTCAACGCGGGACTCTCGCAGGCTCAGAGCCGCAAATCTGCAGGTAGGCGAATTTCGCCGAGTAACTCGCTCAATTGGAAGCTTGCGACCACAAAGCGGGGCCTCGCTTTGCGACGGATCTGAATTCAGAAGACTCCGTCTTCTGAGCGTCCCCTGGCCTCCAGGGCTCCGCAACCTGGGATGCTACGGAGCCGCTTCCCCTCAAGGCCCTCCGTACTGCCATGCTGGGAACGGTACGGAGGACGGTCTGCGTGCACGCAGAGAAGACCGGAAGAGTCCGAACAGGGATCACTGCTGAGCGTGGTCATTGTCAACAGGATCGCGGATTTGCTAATCCATTGCTAACGAACCTCCTTCGTTGCTAACGAAGTCGCGGATCCTAGAATGTGTCAGGCCGGCTACGCCTCCTCGACGTACTGGAGCAGGCCCCAGGTGAAGTGGGCGATGTGGCGGGTGCCGGTCGTCGCGTCGCCGAAGGCCAGGCGCCAGCGGGTGGGGGCGCTGCCTTCGAGCGGTGTCGCGGGGCGGAACGCGCGCGCGACCTCGTCGACGGTGCAGGACCAGGGGACGAGGTCGTCCGGGCCGCCGAGGACCGGGGAGGGGGCGCCTGGGGCGCGGATGAGCCACTCGTTCCAGACCGCGCCGCCGCCGGGCGCGCACAGCACCTCGAAGCGCAGCTCGGGCCAGAGCGGCACGGGCCACAGCAGGGCCTCGCAGCTCAGATCGCCGATGCGGCGGACCACCGTGCTCTGCGGCGGTCCGAGCACGGCGCGGTAGCGGCGCTCACCGCCGGGGGAGTGCCGCCCGTGCAGCCGCGCCTGCCAGCGGCGGTTCGCCTCGCGCAGCTCCGCACGGGACGCGCCGAGCGTACGGAGCGCCTCCTCGACCAGCTCGGGCCGGTGATCCGCCATCCGCCGCAGCAGGACGAGTTGGAACTGATCGGCCCCGAATGCCTCCATCGCCACGGGGCGATCCTCGCAGACGGGGCCAGAAGGTCGGCTACCAGGACGTCTGGCGCTCCAGCGCGGTCCGCGTTGCCGGGCCGTAGACGCCCTCGGGATCGCCGGTGATCGCGTTCCAGAACTGGAACGTCGCGACGGCGTCCTTGACATCCGAGTCGAAGACGCCGTCCAGGCTGCCCATGTAGACGTAGGCCCGGCGCAGCCGCTGCTGGAGGTCCTTGACCGCGGCGCCGGTGTCACCCAGCCGCAGCGCGGGGACGGTGATCGTCGGGTGGGTGACGGGGGCGGAGGGGGTGGCGCTCGGGCTCGCGTCGGGGCCGGGCACCGCCGGGTCCGCCGCCGGGGAGCCCACGGTGGCGGGTGGCGGGGACGGGGTCGCCGACACCGGCGGGACGGTGGCCGTGGGGGTGGTCACCGGGGTGGTCGGCGCGCGGTGGGTCGTCGTCGGGGAGGCCTTGGGGGCCCTGCCGCGGGCGCTGCTCGGCGCGGCGGCCGCCGTCGCGTCACTCGTGGGCAGCACCACGTCCGGCACGCTGCTGCTGTTGTCCGGCAGGGCCCGCTCCGGCCGTTCCGGCGAGCTCAGCAGCTGGTTGGCGACGGGCGACCGCACCGGCGGCCATCGCCGTCGCGGCCACGGTGGCGGCCGCGACGACCATGCCCCGCCCGCGGCGGCGGGGCCGGCGGCGCCGGCCGCCGCGGTGCGGGCCGGGGCCGTCGGCATCGTCCCAGTCGGAGCCGCCGGTACGGGCCAGCAGCAGCCCGGAGTCGTGGGGGTCCGCCGGCTCGGTGCGGCCGTCGTCCGCGGGGAGTCCGGCGTCGTCGTCCGCCGGGTACTCGAGGTTGTCGGCCGGGAACATGCCCACGTCGGTGGCGGCCGGGCGAGCCACGCCCGGACCGATCAGCGGCTTGACGGTCGACTCGGCGCCCTCGGTGCCGGGCTCCGCCACGTATGGCCGAACGCGCAGCGGGTGGAAGCCTTCCGTCGCCGCGAGCGCGATCTGCCGTTCGGCCGACCGGGCCGCGGCCGTGACCACACCCGGTTCCTGTCCCAGTTCCCCCTCCGGCTCCACCGGGCTCCCCTCCCACGAACGGTCCTCGAATACCTCAAGACGCAGTGATTATGCCGCCGCGGGAAGGCCGTGCCCAGGTCCGCCCAGCCCTACCGGGGGTCCATAGAGCGCGAAACCGGCGCGAATAGTGTGAATATTGATTCGCGATCAACCGGCGCGACGCGAGGAGCACGGCATGGCGCAGGACACCACGGCCCCGACCGGACCGCCGGCCGCCCTTTCCGACCATGACCGGCGCTCGGTGCGCCTCGCCATCGGCGCGCTCGCGCTCGGCATGCTGCTGGCCGCGCTGGACCAGACGATCGTGTCCACGGCCCTGCCGACCATCGTCAGCGACCTCGGCGGCATCGAGCACCTGTCCTGGGTCGTCACCGCGTACCTGCTCGCCTCGACGGCGGCCACTCCGCTGTGGGGCAAGCTCGGCGACATGTACGGCCGGAAGAAGCTCTTCCAGACCGTCATCGTGATCTTCCTGATCGGCTCCGCGCTGTGCGGCATCGCGCAGAACATGCCGCAGCTGATCGCCTTCCGTGCGCTGCAGGGGCTGGGCGGCGGCGGCCTGATGGTGCTGTCGATGGCGATCGTCGGCGACATCGTGCCGCCCCGTGACCGCGGCCGCTACCAGGGCGTGTTCGGTGCGGTGTTCGGCGCGAGCAGCGTCCTGGGACCGCTGCTGGGCGGGGTGTTCACCGAGCAGCTCTCCTGGCGCTGGGTGTTCTACATCAACCTCCCCATCGGCATCATCGCGCTGGCGGTCATCGCGGCCGTCCTGCACATCCCGGTACGCCGCACCACGCACCGCATCGACTACCTGGGCATGGCGCTGGTCGCCGCGGCGGCGACCAGCCTGGTGCTGGTGACCTCGCTCGGCGGCACGACCTGGCCCTGGAGCTCACCGAAGATCATCGGGCTGGCGGTGCTCGGCCTGGTCCTCGTGGCCGTGTTCATCGTCGTGGAACGCCGAGCGGTGGAACCGGTGCTGCCGCTGCGGCTGTTCCGGATCCGCACCTTCTGGCTGGTCTCGGTGATCTCCTTCGTCATCGGGTTCGCGATGTTCGGCGCGATGACGTACCTGCCGACGTTCCTGCAGGTCGTGCACGGTCTCTCGCCGACGATGTCCGGCGTGCACATGATCCCGATGGTGATCGGCCTGCTGGTGTCCTCCACCGGCTCCGGACAGATCGTCAGCCGCACCGGCCATTACAAGGTCTTCCCGATCCTCGGCACCGGCGTCACGGCCATCGGCCTCCTGCTGCTGCACCAGCTCGACGAGTTCACCAGCACCTGGGTGATGAGCCTGTACTTCCTGGTCTTCGGCCTCGGCCTCGGACTGGTCATGCAGGTGCTGATCCTGGCCGTGCAGAACAGCGTCGGCTACGAGGACCTGGGCGCGGCCACCTCGGGCGCGACGTTCTTCCGCTCGATCGGTGCCTCGTTCGGTGTCTCGATCTTCGGCACGGTCTTCTCCAACCAGCTGGAAGGAAAGATCACCTCGGCCATCGCGGGCAAGCCGCTGCCGCCCGGATTCGACCCCTCGGTGATCTCCTCCGACCCGCGGGCCGTGCAGTCGCTGCCGCCGTCGATCCTGCAGCCGGTGCTGCACGCGTACTCGACCTCGATCACCACCGTGTTCCTGTGGGCGGTGCCCGTCACGCTGATCGCGTTCGTGCTGGCCTGGTTCCTCAAGGAGCAGCCGCTGCGCGGTTCCGTCACGGTGCCCGACGCCAGCGAGACCATCGGCACCAACCCGGTGGAACGGTCCTCGCTCGACGAGATCGCCCGCGGGCTTTCGGTGCTCGGCAGCCGCGAGGCTCGCCGCGACCTGTACGTGCGGATCACGAAACTGGCCGGCCTCGACATCCAGCCCGCGTCCAGCTGGCTGCTGCTGCGGATCGCCAAGGGCGGGGAGACCGACCCCGTCGAGCTGGCCCGGCGCAGCACCGTGCCCGCCGACGTCATCGAGGAGGCGGCCGTCGAGATCGAGACCCGCGGGCTGGCCGAGCGGGACGGCAACCCGCTGATGCTCACCGACAGCGGCCGGGCGACGGCCGCACAGCTCGGTGTGGCCCGGCGGACGGTCCTGGGCGAGCTGCTCGGCGACTGGGATCCGGAGCGGCACGCGGATCTCGCGGCACTGCTCACCAAGCTCAGCGGAGAGCTGTGCGGTGGCGACACCGACCGGCTGGAGAGGGGGCGCCCGGCGACGGGCAGCACCCGCGGCTGACGTCCTCGGTTCGCCGTCGGAGGCGCACCATCCGACACTCCAACAGCATCCGTCCCGGTGGCATCTCCTCCAAGCCCCCAAAACGCCCGTCCGGCCCCTGCCGGACGGGCGTTCGACGTTTGGGCATCCGCTTTCCGGCAAGCCGATTGATGAGCCGGCAACGAAACACCCCCTGTCCGTCGACCCGTAGAAACGAGAGGCACTCCCATGTCCACTGGCGTCATCATCGCCATCGTCGTGGTCGTCATCGTTCTGGCCGCCGCTCTCACGACCGTGCTGCTCCGGCCGGGCGGGGTCGGCGGCAGGAGCCTGCACCGCCGCTTCGGGCCCGAGTACGACCGGGTCCTGCGCAGTCATGACGGCGATACCAAGGCCACCGAGAAGGAACTCTCCGAGCGGCTGCAGCGGCACGGGGACCTCACCACCCGCCCCCTGTCGACGCAGGCCCGCGAGGAGTACACGGCCAACTGGGCCGCAGTGCAGGAGCACTTCATCGACTCGCCTCGCAAGGCGCTCGCCGAGGCCGACGCGCTGATCGAGAACCTGGCCCGCGACCGCGGCTTCCCGGACGCCAAGTCCGGTGAGCACTTCGACGCGCTCTCCGTGCACCACGCCCGTCATCTGCACGGCTACCGCGACGCCCACGAGATCGTCGGGCGGGGCGACGACGCCACCTCCACCGAGGAGATGCGGGAGGCGCTCGTCCGGGCCCGCGCGATGTTCGAGGAGCTCATCAAGGCCGACGGCCACCGCGCCCCGTCGAACCGCGACGCGGACCGCGACCTCGACCGTTCCGACGACACCGACGCCGACGCGGACGCCGACGCGGAGAAGCGGCACGGCGGTTCGCGCCTCGGCGCGCTCGGCCGTCGTCAGAACTGACCGGCCGCAGCCGGTATCCGTCGGCAGCCCTAGCCGTGAGCCATCATCGACATGTCAGGAGTGCAGAGACGATGACTGAGAACCAGGACCGGACGCGCCAGGACCAGATCCGTCAGGACCAGGACCGCGGTGCCATCGTGCCCGACCGGAACGACGGCCGGGTGCCCACCCAGAACCCCACCCAGAACGCCGACGAGCCGCCCCGCCCACCGCGCATGGACGTTCCGCCGATGACCGATCCGCGCAAGGACGAGACCACGGCGGTCCGTCCGAGCGAGGGCCGGCACGTGACCGAGCCGACGCGCACCCCCGACGCGACGCGCACGGGTGAAGCCGCGCGCACCGTTGAGGGCACCGGGCCGCGCACGGCCGAGACCCGCACCCCCGACGCGACCCGCACCCCCGACGCGACCCGCACCCCCGACGCGACCCGCACCCCCGACGCGACGCGCACGGGTGAAGCCGCGCGCACCGTTGAGGGCACCGGGCCGCGCACGGCCGAGACCCGTACCGCCGAGGCCCGCAAGGCCGAGACCCACGGCGCTCGCCACGGCGGCCCCGCGGGCGCCCATGACGGACTGGAGGAGCGGCTGCAGCATGCGATGGGCACGTTCGTGGACGAGCCGCGCAAGTCCGTCGAGGAGGCCGACGCCGTTCTCGAACAGGCCGCGAAGCAGCTCACCGAGAAGCTCGCGGAGCGCCGCCGTACCCTCCGCTCGACCTGGCAGAACGACGACGCCAAGGCCGACACGGAGGAACTGCGGGTGGCGCTGACGCACTACCGCGACCTGACGCAGCAGCTCCTCAGCTTCTGAGTCGGCTCGGCGGGGTCAGCGCCGCGGGTCAGCTCTTGGGGGCCGTCTGCTGGATGACCTCGAACGACCACAGGGCGGAGTCCGAAGCGGCCGGTTTGGGCCGCTCGGCTCCGCCCTCGCTCGCGCCCGCACCACCGCCGGCACTGCCACCCGCACCCTGACCGCCCTGGCCCGCCCCGTGCGCGCCGGGACCGCGCATCGAGGTGGCCATCCACTTCGTGAAGTCCTCCTCGCTGCGCCACCGCGTGTACACGAGGTACTGGTCGGTGCCGTCGACCGGGCGCAGCAGTTCGAACCACTCGAAGCCGTCGGAGTTCTCAACGGAGCCGGCGCGCGCCGCGAACCGCTTCTCCAGCGTCTCGCGCATCTCCGGTGACACGGTCAGGGCATTGATCTTGACGATGCTCATGGCCTCATCCTGCCCTACTCGCCCCGTCCGGTCCCGGTCCGTTCAGCCCTCGTAGCTGACCCGCATCTCCTTGACGCCGTTGATCCAGGCCGAGCGCAGCCGGCGGGGGTCGCCGGTCAGCTTGATGTCGGGCATCGCGTCGGCGATGGCGTTGAACATGAGGTCGATCTCCATGATCGCCAGGTTCTTGCCCATGCAGTAGTGCGGGCCGCCGCCGCCGAACCCCAGGTGCAGATTGGGGTCGCGGGTGATGTCGAAGCGATCGGGGTGGTCGAAGACCTCGGGGTCGTGGTTGGCGGAGGCGTAGAACATGCCGACGCGCTGGCCCTTCTTGATCTCCTGGCCGCCCAGCACGGTGTCCCGGGTGGCGGTGCGCTGGAAGGACGTCACGGGGGTCGCCCAGCGGACGATCTCCTCGGCGGCGGTGCTCGGGCGCGTCTCCTTGTAGAGCTCCCACTGCTCGGGGTGGGTGAGGAAGGCGTGCATGCCGTGCGTGATCGCGTTGCGCGTCGTCTCGTTCCCGGCGACGGACAGCACGAGGACGAAGAAGCCGAACTCGTCCGTGCTGAGGTTGCCCTCGTCCTCGGCGGCGACGAGTTGGCTGACGATGTCCTTGACCGGGCACTCCTTGCGGGCGGCGGCGAGGTTCATGGCGTACGAGATCAGCTCCATGGCCGACTCGGCGCCCACCTCCTCGGTGATGGCCAGCTCGGGGTCGTCGTAGGCGATCATCTTGTTGGACCAGTCGAACAGTTTGCTGCGGTCGTCCTGCGGGATGCCGATCAGCTCGGCGATGGCCTGGAGCGGCAGTTCCGAGGCGACCTCGGTGACGAAGTTGCCCGTCCGCCGGCCGCGCGCCTCGGCGACGATGCGGTGGGCGCGGTCGCGCAGCGTCTGTTCCATCTGGCGTATGGCGCGCGGGGTGAAGCCGCGCTGGACGATCTGCCGGACGCGGGTCAGCTCCGGCGGATCCATGTTGAGCATGATCAGCCGCTGCATCTCGATCTGCTCACGGGTGATGTGCTCGTTGAAGCGGATGACCGCGGTGTTGAGGAACGACGAGTAGACGTCGGGGTTGAGCGAGACCTCTTTGACATCGGCGTGCCGGGTGACGACCCAGTACCCGTCGTCCTCGAACCCGGCGGTGTTGTGCGGCTGTTCGTTCCACCAGACGGGGGCGGTCCGGCGCAGCTGCGCGAGTTCGGGGAGCGGTACCCGCTGCTCGTACACGTCCGGGTCTGTGAAGTCGAAGCCTTCGGGAAGCGCTGGGCAGGGCATCGGCCACTCCATGTCTGACGGTCCATCAGATATGGCTCGAAGGTAGTAACCAGTTCTACAAGTGGCAAGGGGAATGACCGTGTGGATGTCGTGCGGCTCGATGGAGCCTCGTGCACGAGTCTTGCGCGCTGTGCTCCATGGGTAATAAGACTGCAGGCGGAACTAGTACGCGTTCTAGTTCTGCCGGAGGCGCCGGGACGCCGACCGGTCGAGGAGAGGACGAGATTCATGGCCGCTGAACCCGTCATCGTCGAAGCTGTACGCACGCCCATCGGCAAGCGCGGAGGCGCGCTCGCCAATCTCCACCCCGCCTACCTGCTGGGTGAGACGTACCGCGAACTGCTCGGCAGGACCGGGATCCAGCCGGACGCCGTCGAACAGGTCGTCGGCGGCACCGTCACCCATGCCGGCGAGCAGTCCATGAACCCCACGCGCAACGCCTGGCTCGCCGTGGGGCTCCCGTACGAGACCGCCGCGACCACCGTGGACTGTCAGTGCGGTTCCTCGCAACAGGCCAACCACATGGTCGCCAACATGGTCGCCGCCGGGGTGATCGACATCGGCATCGGCTGCGGGGTGGAGGCGATGTCCCGGGTGCCGCTGGGCAGCGGTTCGAAGCACGGCCCGGGCAAGCCGTTCCCCGACGAGTGGAACGTCGACCTGCCCAACCAGTTCGAGGCCGCCGAGCGCATCGCCCGGCGGCGCGGGCTGACCCGCGAGGACGTCGACCGGCTCGGGCTCCAGTCGCAGGAGCGGGCCGCCCGGGCGTGGGCCGAGGAGCGGTACAAGCGGGAGACCTTCGCGGTGCAGGTCCCCACCGACGAGGAGGAGCAGCAGGCCGGGCAGGGCATGTGGCGGCTGGTCGACCGGGACCAGGGCCTGCGGGACACCACCATGGAGGGCCTGGCCAAGCTGAAGCCGGTCATGCCGACCGCCGTGCACACCGCGGGCAACTCCTCGCAGATCTCCGACGGTGCGGCGGCCGTCATGTGGGCGTCCAAGCGGATGGCACGGGCGCTCAAGCTCCGCCCGCGCGCCCGGATCGTCGCCCAGGCGCTCGTCGGTTCCGACCCGCACTTCCACCTGGACGGGCCGGTCGACGCCACCCGGGCCGTGCTCGGCAAGGCCGGGATGTCCCTGAAGGACATCGACGTCATCGAGATCAACGAGGCGTTCGCGTCCGTCGTGCTGTCCTGGGCGCAGGTCTTCGACCAGGATCTGGAGAAGGTCAACGTCAACGGGGGCGCGATCGCCCTCGGCCACCCGGTCGGCTCGACCGGCGCACGGCTGATCGTGACGGCGTTGCACGAGTTGGAGCGCACGGACAAGGAGTTCGCCCTCATCACGATGTGCGCGGGCGGCGCGCTGGCCACGGGGACGATCATCCAGCGGTTGTAGCCCGCGCGGAGGCCTTGGCCCCGCCCCTCTCCGGGGTGGGGTCAGGGCCGGAAGTCGGCCGGCACGTCGAACGCCGCGCGCCGCGTCGCGCGGCGCAGTGCCTTGAGGATCGTCGCGCCGAGCGTGAGGGTGAGGACCGCGGTCAGGACCGCGCGGGGGAGGTCCCAGCCCAGCGACGTGGTCAGGCAGTAGACGGCGAAGCGTCCGAGGTTCTCGTCCACGGGGGCGCCCGGGACGTAGGAGACGCTCGCCGACATCCCGCCGATCGTCGCCCATCCCTGCAGGTTCATGACCGTGCCGTAGAGCACGGACGCGACCGCCCCGTACACCGCGAGCATCGCCGGCTCGCCGCGCCCGCGCAGGGTGTGCGGGCCGGGAAGCAGTCCCGCGCCCATCGTGACCCAGCCCATCGACAGCATCTGGAACGGCATCCACGGGCCGACGCCGCCGGTGAGCAGCGCGGACGCGAACATCGACACGGCCCCCAGCACGAAGCCGAACCCGGGGCCCAGCACCCGTCCCGACAGCACCATCAGGAAGAACATCGGCTCGATGCCCGCCGTGCCCGCGCCCAGGGGGCGCAGCGCCGCCCCGACGGCGGCCAGCACCCCCAGCATCGCGATCGACTTGGCGTCCATCCCGCCGTCCGCGATCGTCGCGATCACCACGGCGATCAGCATCGGCAGCAGCGCGGCGAAGAGCCAGGGGGCGTCCCTGCTGTGCGCGAGCCCGGTGCCGGGATCGGCGAGCAGCGGCCAGCCGAACAGCGCGACGCCGATCGCGGAGATCAGCGCCAGCGCGACGACGGAGCGCGGACCGAGCCGGATGGGACGCACCTGGCGGTCCGGGCGCGAGGGGAGCGTCATGACGGTTCCTCCAGGGCCGACGCGACCTGCGGGACGGTCAGCCAGGGAAGTGGCGCGAGGATCTTGGAGACCTGCGGGGCGAAGGCGGGCGAGGAGACCACGACCTCGGCGGTCGGGCCGTCCGCGACCACCTCGCCGTCGGCCAGGATCACCACCCGGTGGGCGAGTTCCGCGGCCAGCTCGACGTCGTGCGTGGCCAGCACGATCGCGTGGCCGTCCGCCGCCAGTGCCCGCAGCCGCTCGATCAGCCGGCCCTTGGCGGCGTAGTCCAGGCCGCGGGTCGGCTCGTCGAGCAGCAGCAGCGGGGGAGCCGCGGCCAGCACGACGGCCAGCGCCAGCGCGAGCCGCTGGCCCTCGGACAGATCACGGGGATGGGTCGCGTCCTGGACGCCCGGCAGGAGCGCGGTGACCAGCGCGCGGCAGGTGCCGGGCGCGGCGTGCGCGTCCTGGTCGGCCGCCGCGCACTCGCCGGCCACGGTGTCCGCGTACAGCAGGTCCCTCGGCTCCTGCGGTACCAGGCCCACCCGGCGGATCAGCTCGCCCGGCCTCGTCCTGGACGGGACCAGGCCGCCGACCGTCACCGTGCCGGACGCGGCGGGGTGCAGGCCGACGAGGGTGGAGAGCAAGGTCGACTTGCCGGCGCCGTTGCGGCCCATCAGCGCGACGGTCTCGCCCGGCCGGACCGTCATCGATACCCGGCGCAGCACCTCGGTCCTGCCCCGGCGGACGGAGAGCCGGTCGAGCAGCGCCACCGGTGCGGCGGCCGGAACGGCGGGCGCCGCCGGGGGAGTACGGTCCGCCAGCCGCTCCCGCAGCGGTCCGGCCTTCCGGCGCGCGTCGCGTACGGACAGCGGCAGCGGCGACCAGCCCGCGAGGCGGCCCAGCGCGACCACCGGGGGGTGGACGGGGGAGAGCGCCATGATGTCGGCGGGCGTGCCCTGCACCGGGGCGGCGCCGGGGGCGGGCAGCAGGATCACCTGGTCCGCGTACTGCACGACGCGCTCCAGCCGGTGCTCGGCCATCAGGACCGTGGTCCCCAGGTCGTGTACCAGCCGCTGCAGCACCGCCAGCACCTCCTCGGCCGCGCCGGGGTCCAGCGCGGACGTCGGCTCGTCCAGCACCAGCACCTTGGGATGGACGGTGAGCACCGAGCCGATGGCGACGCGCTGCTGCTGGCCGCCGGAGAGCGTGGCGATCGGCCGGTCCCGCAGCTCGGCCAGCCCCAGCAGGTCGAGGGTCTCCTCGACGCGGCGGCGCATCGTGGCGGGTGCCAGACCCAGCGACTCCATGCCGTAGGCGAGCTCGTCCTCGACGGTGTCGGTGACGAAGTGCGAGAGCGGGTCCTGGCCGACCGTGCCGACGACGTCGGCGAGTTCGCGCGGCTTGTGCGTCCGGGTGTCGCGACCCGCCACGGTGACCCGGCCGGACAGGACACCGCCGGTGAAGTGCGGCACCAGGCCGGAGACCGCACCCAGCAAAGTCGACTTACCGACTCCGGACGGCCCGACGAGCAGGCACAGCTCACCCTCCGGGACGGTGAGGTCCACGCCGGCGACGGCGGGCCCGGCGGCGTCGTCGTACCTGACGGAGACCTGCTCGAAGCGGATCACGCGCGGTCCTCCTTCGGGTTCGGCGGGAGAAGGGGAGGGGGTGCGACGAACGCCGGCAGCAGCCCGATCAGGATCGAGAGCGCGGGCCACAGCGGCAGGGTGGGAGCGGTGAGCGGGATCGCCGGCGGGGCCAGCGCGGCCGGATCGTACGAGGCCGCCCAGATCATCAGCGCCGCCACCGCGACGCCGGAGCCCGACACCAGCCAGGCCCGCGCGCCCCACCGGTCGGGCCGGTAGCGGCTGCGGATCGACCGCCGCCCGCCGAGCCGCAGCCCCGCCAGCGCCGAGACCAGCCCGAGCAGCAGCACCGGCACGCCGTACCCGGCGCCCGACGCGGACAACAGCGCGTACGTCCCCGCGCACACGCCGAGCAGCCCGCCCAGCGTCAGCGCCGCCGTCGTCCGTCGTATCGCGGCCGGCACCTCGGCGGAGCGGCCGTAGCCGCGCGCGTCCATCGCGGCGGCCAGCGCCACCGACCGCTCCAGCGCCCCCTCCAGGACGGGCAGCCCGACCTGGAGCAGGGACCGCGCCCCGCGGTCGTCGCGGCCGCGCAGCCGGCGGGCGGCGCGCAGCCGCTGCACGTCCGTGACGAGGTTTGGGGCGAAGGTCATCGCCACGACGACCGCGACCCCCGCCTCGTACAGGGCGCCCGGTAGCGACTTGAGCAGCCGGGCCGGGTTGGCGAGCGCGTTCGCCGCGCCCACGCAGATCAGCAGCGTGGCCAGCTTCATCCCGTCGTACAGCGCGAACAGCAGGCCCTCCGCGGTCACCCGCCCGCCCAGCCGGACCCCCCGCGCCCAGTCGGGCAGCGGGACCTCGGGCAGCGTGAAGAGCGTGTACGTCCCCGGGATCGGCGAGCCCAGCAGGACCGCGAAGACCAGCCGGATGCCGAGCACCACCAGCCCCAGCTTCAGGAACGCCCCGTAGGACCTCGCCCAGGGCGCGTCCGTGCGGCGGGCGGCCACCACATAGCCCGCGACCGCGACCAGCAGCAGGAGCAGCAGCGGATTGGTGGTCCGGGACGCCGCCGTCGCCAGCCCCAGCGCCCACAGCCACCACGCCCCGGCGTGCAGCGCGGTGGAGCGGGTGGCGGTGGGGCGGCCGGCGGCCTCCCGGCGTATACCGGTCCTCATCCGCGCCGGCGGCGGGCCTGCCAGAAGGCCGCTCCGCCGAGGGCGAGGACGGCGGCGATGCCCGCGAACACTCCGACCGACGGGCCCCCGCCGTCGCCGCCGGAGTCGCCCGACGCCTGCGGCGCGGGCGTCTTCGACGCGTCAGCGGTTTTGGCGGCGCCGGAAGTGCCGACGACCGGCTCCCCGCAGCCCGTCTTCGGGTAGCCCGCGACGGCGCACACCATGCCGGCGGAGTTGTAGCGCAGCGGCTTGGCGACGGCGGCGAGCGCATCGGCGCCCGTCGCGTCGCTCGGGACCTGGGCACAGGCGGTACGCGGCGCGGGCGGCGCGCCGCCGCCCGCGTCGGCGGCGGTGCCGAAGTCCAGGACGAGGGCGACGCGCTTGGTGTTGCCCTTGGGCGGGGTGCCTGCGCAGATCGCGCCGAACGAGGTGGCGCCGGGGACGTCACGCGGCTTCGACGCGTCCTGCGCCTCCGCGCTGGCCGCGAAGCGCCAGCCCTCCACGGTCCCGTCGGCCGGCCGCGCCAGCGCGGGCCCGGTCTGCGCGTACGTCCAGGCGTCCCCGGAGCGCTGCCAGAACGACCAGTAGCGGTAGGAGGCGGCCTGCGCGGGCAGGGCGCAGACGGCGAGCAGCGCGCCGAGCGCCAGCAGCACGGTGGCCGACCGCAGCGGGAGGCGGGACATCAGACCTGCTTCTTCCGGCGGCCGCTGATCAGGAAGCCGACGCCGATGCTGGCGACGAAGAAGACGCCGACGATCCACCAGGTGGCGGCGGAGCCGGACGTGTCGTCCTTCTTCTCGGCCTTGTCGGACGCGGACGGGCCCGCGCTCGCCGCGGCGGGCTTCGGGCCGAGGTTGGTGAGCTGCTGGACGAGGTTGGCGCCGCCGGCGTTCTTCGGGTCGTTGCCCGTCGCGTGCGCGGCGAGGACCAGCTGCGACAGTGCGGCGGGGTTCCCCTTCGACCAGGTGGCGGAGTTCTTGGCGAGCCAGGCGTACGACGTCTTCGCGGTGTCCAGCTGCTGGTTCGCGGCCAGCGCGATCACGGCGTCCGCGGTGGTGCCGTAGTCCGGCGTCGGCTTGTCCGCGCCCGGGGTGACGGCGGTCAGGTGGCCGCCCCCGGCGGTGAGCTGCGCCGTCAGGTACGCGGCGCCGGCCGAGGCCGCACCCGGCGAGTCGAGCGTCTTGAAGGCGTCGGGCGACGCGCAGTCCGGGGCCTTCGCGGCCGTGTTCGCGGTCGGCGCGGTGACGACGAAGCCCGCGCCGCGGGCGCCGCGCACCGCGTCGGCGGTGGCCTTGGCGCTCACGGAGAGCTTGCCGTTCATCGGGTAGCCGAAGGCGCCGCGGTCGGCGGGTTTGGCGTCGCAGCCGAACTGGAACGCCTTGAGGCTGTCCTGCGACGCCTGCACGTCCTGCTTGACGGCCACCAGCGCGCCGATCACGACACCGGTGGAGTCCGGATCCGAGGCGCCGCCGGGGTTGTACGACCAGCCGCCGTCCTTGTTGCGCACCGACGTCAGCCAGTCGGTGGCCTTCTTCACCACCGCGTCCTTGCCGCCCACCGCGCTGAGCGCCTGTACGGCGATGCCCGTCGCGTTGGTGTCCTCCGTCTTGGCGTCGCAGGCCTTCGCGGTGTCGGCCCGGTACGAGGGGAAGCCGCCGTCCGCGCACTGCTGGCCGGTCAGCCAGGCCACCGCGCTGTCGGCCGGCGTCACCCCGGCGGTGTGCAGCGCCAGCAGCGCGTACGACTGCCGCCAGACCCCGTCGTAGGTCGGGTCCCCGGTGCCGTAGAGCCCGGGGGGCAGCGGGGTGTCGGCGGAGGCTGCGGGCACCACGGCCATGCCGAGCACGGTGGCGGCGGCGAGCGCGGCGGCGCTGCGACGGAGGTTCATGAGGGCTTGATGCCTTTCGCTGAGCGGTTGCGTAACCGGGCGCAACCGCTGCAACCCCGCGCACTGCAGTGCCGGATTCGCGCCGGCTTCCCCCGCTCGGACGTGGATGGAATTGTCCCGAACATCGTATGCCCTGCGGGCACCGCTCCCGGTCCCGGCCCGCCCGCCCCCGGCCGCCCGTTCCGTCAGACCGCCTGGTAGGTGACCGGGTCGGAGCCGGGGACGGCCTCCGCGCGGCCGGCCTTCACCAGCCGCCGCAGATGCGCCTCGGCCTCGGAGACGGCGATGTTGCGGGAGCCGAACGGGATCTGCTCCCAGGGACGGTTCCACTCCATCACCTCGGCGAGCTGCCAGGGCGTGCGCGGTGCGTCCGTGATGAGCGCCCGCAGCCCGTTCAGCCGCTCCTCGTGGTGGTCGAGCAGCTCCCGCACCCGGCCCGCGGCGTCCTTGAACGCGTACTGGTGGGCGGGCAGCACCTCGTCGGGGTCGAGCCGGCCGATGCGCTCCAGCGAGGCGAGGTAGTCGCCGAGCGGATCGGTCTCGACGGCGTCGTCGGGGTCCTCGTACAGCCCGATGTGCGGGGAGATGCCCGGCAGCAGGTGGTCGCCGGAGAACAGCCGCCGGCCCTCCTCCAGGAACAGGCAGACGTGGCCGGGGGTGTGGCCGGGTGTCCAGATGGCGCGCAGCCGCCGTCCGGCGAGGTCCACGAGCTCGCCGGGGACGATGTCGCGGTCCGGGAGCGCGGGCCGCAGCCCCGGCAGGGTGGACATCCGGCCCGATTCGCGGGCGGCGCGCAGCGGGGCGAGGTGCTCCTCGGGGGCGCCTGCCGCGGCGAGTTTGGCCGTCATGTAGGTCAGCCAGCGGGCCGGCGCGGCGGACCGGGTGCGGCGCACCACGGCCGCGTCGGCCTCGTGCATGGCGATCCAGGCGCCGGAGGCCTCGCGGACCCGCGCGGAGAGCCCGTGGTGGTCGGGGTGGTGGTGGGTGATGAGGACACCGTGCACCGCGGCGACGGAGGTGCCCGCCTCGACGAGGCCGGCCTCCAGGGCGGCGTACGAGTCCGGGTCGTCCCAGCCGGTGTCGATCAGCACGGGACCGCGGTCGGTGTCCAGGAGGTGGACGAGCGTGTGGCCGAGGGGGTTGTCGGGGATCGGGACCGGGATGCTCCAGACCCCTCCGCCGTGGTCGGTCACGCGCACCATCTGGTCCCCTCTCGCCGACGAAGTCATTGCCCACTATAACTAGAACTGGTATCAGTTCTGAAACAGCGTCAGGTATGGGCCGACCCGCAGGAGGCACCAGTAATGACCGACCTCATAGAACACGGACAGCTGTTCATCGGCGGGGAGTTGGTGGATCCGCTCGGCAGCGAGACCATCGAGGTCATCTCCCCGCACACCGAGCAGGTCATCGGACGGGTGCCGCACGCCTCCCGCGCGGACGTGGACCGCGCGGTCGCCGCGGCCCGCGAGGCGTTCGACGAGGGCCCGTGGCCGCGGATGAGCCTCGACGAGCGGATCGCCGTCGTCACCCGCATCAAGGACGCGATCGCCGTCCGGTATGACGAGATCGGCCGTCTCATCAGCTCGGAGAACGGCTCCCCCTACTCCTGGAGCATCCTCGCCCAGGCGCTCGGCGCGATGATGGTGTGGGACGCGGCGATCACCGTCGCCCGCGACTTCCCCTACGAGGAGCACCGCACCGGCGTCCTCGGCCCGATCCTGGTCCGCCGCGAACCCGTCGGGGTCGTCGCGGCCGTGGTGCCGTGGAACGTCCCGCAGTTCACCGCCGCCGCCAAGCTGGCCCCCGCGCTGCTCACCGGCTGCACGGTCGTGTTGAAGCCGTCGCCTGAGACCCCGCTCGATGCGTACGTGCTGGCCGAGATCACCCGGGAGGCCGGGCTGCCCGAGGGCGTGCTGTCGATCGTGCCGGCCGGGCGCGAGGTCAGCGAGTACCTCGTCGGGCACCCCGGCGTCGACAAGGTGTCGTTCACCGGCTCGGTCGCGGCAGGCCGGCGGGTGATGGAGGTCGCGTCCCGCAACCTCACCCGCGTCACCCTGGAGCTGGGCGGCAAGTCCGCCGCCGTCATCCTCTCCGACGCGGACCTGGACACCGCCGTCCCCGGCATCACCTCGGCCGCCTGGATGAACAACGGCCAGGCGTGCGTGGCCCAGACCCGAATCCTGGCGCCGCGCTCGCGCTATGACGAGATCGCCGAGCGCTTCGCCGCGGCCGCCTCCGCGCTGGTCGTCGGCGACCCGCTCGACCCGGCCACCGAGGTCGGCCCGTTGGTCGCGAAGCGGCAGCAGCAGCGCTCGTTCGACTTCATCGGCATCGGCCAGGAGGAGGGTGCCAAGGTCCTGACCGGCGGCGGCCGACCGGCGGGCCTGGACACCGGCTGGTACGTGGAGCCGACGCTCTTCGGCGACGTCACCAACTCCATGCGGATCGCCCGCGAGGAGATCTTCGGCCCGGTCATCTGCCTGCTCCCGTACGAGGACGAGGCCGAGGCGCTGCGGATCGCCAACGACTCCGAGTTCGGGCTCTCCGGCAGCGTCTGGACCGCCGACGTCGAGCACGGCGTCGACATCGCCCGCCGGGTCCGTACCGGCACCTACTCGGTGAACACCTTCAGCCTCGACATGCTCGGCCCGTTCGGCGGCTACAAGAACTCCGGTCTGGGACGGGAGTTCGGCCCCGAGGGCTTCGGCGAGTACCTGGAGCACAAGATGATCCACCTGCCGGCCGGGTACCAGCCGGCGGCCGGCACCGGGGCGTCCGGTACGGCGGGGGCGGAGGGCTGATGGGCGACCGCTGGCACATCGAGGTGGACCGCACGGTCTGCATCGGCTCCGGCATGTGCGTCAACTCGGCCCCGGACGGCTTCGCCCTCGACGGTGCCCGGCAGTCCCATCCGGTCACCTCCGAGGCCGACGCCTCGGAGGTGCTGCTGGCGGCCGCCGAGAACTGCCCGGTGGAGGCGATCGCCCTCACCCTGCTCGTCACCGGGGAACCGGTCTTCCCGCCGGAGGAGTAGCGGCAGAACCGTCCCGCCGCAGGTCAGCGCAGGTTCCGCACAGCGCTCGGACACCCGTGCATTACGCACATATGCGTTCTGCACGGGTGTTTCGTTACGGACGCGACTGTTCCCCGTTTCGGCCACGTGAAAATCTCGAGACCTCGCGGCCGGAGGGGGAGAGCCATGGACAAGCGGTACGAGGTCTTTTGCCTAGTCGACAGGTATTTCTACGAGACCCCTGACCGCTTGTCCGCCGGCTCCGCGTCCGACCGAGGATCCGGCGCCCCGCTCTTCGAGCCGGCGCAGCGCCCCGTCCCCGACGGCTGGCGCACCGGACGCACCGGCGACTGGCTGCACTTCACGCCGGTGGACGCCGCTGGAGCGCCGAGACCCGGATCGCCCCCGCAGGGGTGGAAGATCCATGTCTCCGCGTGTCTGGAGAACGCCGAGAAGACCATCGCGAAGGTGTGGGACCACTGCGTCCCGCGCGGCATACCGTTCAAGTTCGTCCCCGGGCCGCACGCCCTGCACCTGCGCAACTCCAAGTACGCGGCGCGGGCCTCCAGCGGCAAGTGCGTGACCATCTACCCGTCGGACGAGGATCAACTGCACACCGTCCTGCGGGAGCTGGAGGAGTTACTGGCCGGTGAGGCCGGCCCGTACATCCTCAGCGACCTGCGCTGGAACCAGGGACCGCTCTACGTCCGCTACGGCGGCTTCGCCGCGCGCTACTGCGTCGACGGATCGGGTGCGCTGGTCGCCGCGATCGAGGACGCCGACGGGGTGCTCGTACCGGACCGCCGCGAGCCGGCCTTCCACGTGCCGTCATGGGTGACGCTGCCCGACTTCCTGCAGCCGCACCTGGACGTCCGCAACGCCACGACCACCAACGACCTGCCGTACCGCATCGAGAGCGCGCTGCACTTCTCCAACGGCGGCGGGGTCTACACCGGCCAGGACGTGCGGACCGGTGAGAAGGTCGTCCTCAAGGAGGCCAGGCCGCACGCCGGGCTGGCCGCCGACGGGGCCGACGCCGTCGCCCGGCTGGAGCGCGAGAAGACCGCCCTGGAACGGCTGTCGGGACTGGGCGTCGCCCCCGAGGTCCGCGACTGGTTCGTCCTGGGCGACCACCGCTTCCTGGTGATGGACTTCCTGGAGGGCCGCACCCTCAACTCGTTCTTCGCCCAGCGCCACCCGCTGATCTCCAAGGACCCCGACCCCGCGGCCGTCGCCGACTACACCGACTGGGCGCTGGGCATCCACGCGGCGGTCGAGAAGGCCGTCGAAGCCGTCCACAGCCGGGGCGTGGTCTTCAACGACCTGCACATGTTCAACATCATGGTCGGGCCCGACGAACGGTCCGTCTCGCTGCTGGACTTCGAGGCCGCCGCGCACATCGACGAGCACACCCGCCAGGCCCTGGCCCACCCCGGCTTCATCGCTCCGGCGGACCGCAGGGGCTTCGACGTCGACCGGTACGCGCTCGCCTGCCTGCGCCTCGCGCTGTTCCTGCCGATGACGACGCTGTTCGTGGTGGACCGCGACAAGGCCGTGCACCTGGCGGACGTGATCGCCGAGGAGTTCCCGGTGCCCAGGGAGTTCCTGGACCAGGCCGTGGAGACCATCACCGGCACCGGCCCCGCCACCCGCGGCCGGACCTCGTCGTACGTGCCCGTGCGGGCGGCCGACTGGCCGCGCGGCCGGGACTCGATGGTCGCCGCGATCCTCGCCTCGGCCACCCCGGAGCGCGACGACCGGCTCTTCCCCGGCGACGTCGCCCAGTTCTCCGACGGCGGCGGCATCGGCCTGGCGCACGGCGCCGCCGGTGTCCTGTACGCCCTCGCGGAGACCGGCGCCGACCGGTACGAAGCCGGTGAGGAATGGCTGCTGCGCCGCACCGACCCGCCGCCGCCCGGCACGCTGCTCGGCCTCTACGACGGTCTGCTCGGCACCGCGTTCGTCCTCGACCGGCTCGGCCACACCCCGCGCGCCCTGGACCTGACCGAACGCGTGCTGGGCGAGAAGTGGCAGCGCCTGGTGCCCGACCTGTACGGCGGTCTCGCCGGTGTGGGCCTGGCCCTCGAGCACCTGTCCCGGACCACCGGCGAGAGCGTGCTGCGCGAGAAGGCCGTCGAAGCGGCCCAGTTGCTCGCCGACCGGCTGGGCGGCGAGCCCGGCAGCCACACCGGGCTGTTGCGCGGCGCCACCGGTTCCGCCCTGCTCTTCCTGCGCCTGTACGAGCAGACGGGCGCGCCCGCCCTGCTCGACGTCGCCGCGACCGCGCTCCGTCAGGACCTCGCCAACTGCCGCGAGGACCGTGAGGGCACCCTGGTCGTCGACGAGGGCTTCCGCACCATGCCCTATCTGGGCGCGGGCAGCGTCGGCATCGGCATGGTCCTCGACGACTACCTCGCGCACCGCCCGGATGAGGAGTTCGAACGGGCGCGGGCCGGGATCCTGCCGGCCGCGACGTCGCGCTACTACGCGCAGCCGGGGCTGTTCAACGGACGGGCGGGCATGGTCCTGCACCTCGCCCGCACCACGGCCCCGGACGCAGCCCCCGGCCACCTCGCCGCCCAGATCGCCGCACTCGACTGGTACGCCATGCCCTACCAGGGGCATCTCGCCTTCCCTGGCGACCAGATGATGCGGCTCTCCATGGACCTCAACACCGGAACGGCCGGCTGCCTGCTCGCGCTCGGCGCGGCACTGGGCGCACAGCCCGCGGCCCTCCCGTTCCTCCCGCCGCTCAAGCGGCCCCAGAACGGTCCCTTCACCGGGTCCGAAACAACAACCCCGTCCCCATGATGGAAAGGAACACACCATGGCACTTCTCGACCTTCAGAGCATGGAAACCCCCAAGGGCCACTCCGGCGGTGGCGGCGGCGGCGGCGACGTCAGCAGCGCGAGCCTCCTCCTCTGCGACACGAACAGCCACGGCAGCGTTCTGCTCTGCCTCTGACCTGTTGGTGACACCACCAGGCAACTGAGCACGGAAACGGTCCCGGGCGGCCTCACACCGCCCGGGACCGTACCCGTCCCCACGAGGTGAGGACCTCCACCCCATGGCGCCCTCCACCGGTACGGAGACCAGCGGGACCGCCGGCACATCCACCGCCGCCACCGGATCCGTGGGGCCCGTCGCGGCAGAGGCCGACCGGCTGCTGCGCGCGGCGGTCCGGCACAGCGCGGCCCGCGGCACCGCGCTCTGCCTGTGCACCACCGCCTCCGCGGTCATCGGCCTGGCCCTCCCGGCCGCCCTCGGCAGGACCCTGGACCTGCTGCTCGCCCGCGACAGCGGACCGCAGGCGACGCACTGGATTCTGCTCTGCACCGCCCTCACCTGCGTGATCGTCCTGCTCGACGCCGTCGACGGGCTGATCACCGGCGTCACCAACGCCCGCGGCACCGCCTGGGTACGTGGCAGGCTGCTGCGCCACGTCCTGGCCACGGGACCGCGCGCCACCTCCCGCTTCCCGCCCGGCGACCTGGTCGCCCGGCTCATCGGCAACGCGGCCCACGCCGGTACCGCCCCGGCCGCGCTCGCCACCCTGCTCGCCACCGTGATCACCCCGGTCGGCGGGCTCGTCGCACTCGCCCTCATCGACCCCTGGCCGGCCGTCGCGTTCCTCGCCGGACTGCCGGTCCTGGCCCTGACCCTGCGGGCCTTCGTCCGGCGCGCCACCGACAGCGTCGCGCGCTACCAGAGCGCGCAAGGCGAGATCGCCGGCCGGCTGGTCGAAGCGCTCGGCGGCGCCCGCACCATCGCCGCCGCCGCGACCACCGAACGGGAGGTCGCCCGCGTCCTGGAGCCGCTGCCCGAACTGCGCCGCCAAGGGCTGCGGATGTGGCAGGTCCAGGGCCGTTCCAACGCCCAGGCCGCCGTCATCGTCCCGCTGCTGCAGATCGCCGTCCTCGCGGTCGGCGGCCTGCGCGTCGCGCAGGGGCACCTGAGCGTCGGCGACCTGCTGGCGGCCTCGCGGTACGCCGTGCTCGCCACCGCGCTGGGGATGGCCGTCGGGCAGATCAACGGCCTGGTCCGCAGCCGCACCGCCGCCCGGCGCCTCGCCGAAGTGCTCGCCGAACCGGCCACCGCATACGGGCACGACCACCTCCCGGCCGGCGGCACGGGACGGCTCGAACTGCGCGGCATCACCGCCGTGCGCGGCGGCCGCGCCGTCCTGGACGGCCTCGACCTGACGGTGCCCGGCGGCACGTCCGTGGCCCTCGTCGGACGGTCCGGCACCGGCAAGTCCGTACTGGCCGCGATCGCCGGGCGGCTCGCCGACCCGGACCGGGGAACCGTGGCGCTCGACGGCGTCGCGCTCCGCACGCTCTCCCACGACGAACTGCGCGGCGCCGTCGGCTACGCCTTCGAACGCCCCGCGCTGCTGGGTGGAACCATCGGCGGCACCATCGCCTTCGGCATCCCCGAGCCGGCAGCGGAGACGGTCACCGAGGCCGCGGGCACCGCCTGCGCCGACTCCTTCATCCAGCTCCTGCCGGAGAAGTACGCCACGCCCTGCGGTGACGCCTTCCTTTCCGGTGGCGAGTCGCAGCGGCTCGGGCTCGCCCGCGCCTTCGCCCACCCGGGCCGGCTGCTGATCCTCGACGACGCGACGTCCAGCCTGGACACGGTCACCGAGTTCCGTGTCACGGCCGCACTGCTGAGCCCCACCCCCGACCGCTCCCGGCTGATCGTGGCGCACCGCGCCTCCACCGCCGCCCGCGCCGACCTCGTCGCCTGGCTCGACGCCGGCCGCGTCCGGGCCGTCGCCCCGCACGACCACCTGTGGCGGCTGCCGGAGTACCGGGCGGTCTTCCACGCCCCGGCCGATCCGGGTGCGGCTGTGGAAGGAGAGGAGGGATCGTGAAGCGACGGTCCGGCCTGTGGGCCGAGGGGATCCGCTTCCTGCGGCATCGGCCGCGGGTGGTGGGTGCCCTCCTCGGGTGGTCGGTGCTCGAAGCCGTCGAGACGTTCCTGACCGGATTCGCCCTGGCGCGAGCCCTGGACGACGGGTTCCTCGCGGGCCGCGCCGCGGTGGGTCTCGGCTGGCTGGGCCTCGCCGCGCTGGCCGTGGCGGCGGGTGCGTTCGGCACCGGCCGGGTCTACCGCGCGGTGGCTGCCCTGGTGGAACCGCTGCGCGACGGCCTGGTGCGACGGGTGGTGACCCGGGGCCTCGCGGACGCCGTGGGCGATCCGCACGGCGGCGCGGACACCGCGGTCGTCTCCCGGCTGACCCAGCAGGTCGAGATCGCCCGTGACACGTTCGCCGGGCTCGTGATGGTGTCGCGGTCCTTCCTGTTCACCGTCGCGGGCGCCCTCATCGGGCTGCTCTCGCTGGCTCCCGTCCTGCTGCTCGTCGTCGTGCCACCACTCTTCGTGGGGCTCGGGCTCTTCTGCCTGACGCTGCGGCCGATGAACCGGCGCCAGGCGGCCTTCCTCGCCGCGAACGAGGACGTGGCCGAGAGCGTGGGCGCGATGGCCGCCGGGCTGCGCGACATCGCCGCCTGCGGCGCCGAGGAGCGGATGACGGCGGAGGCCGAGCGGCGGATCGACACCGAGTTCCGGGCGTCCCGGGTCCTGGCCCACTGGGGAGTGCTGCGCGCGCTGGCCCTGGGCGTCGGCGGCCGGCTCCCCGTCGTCCTGCTGCTCGCCTCGGCGCCGTGGCTGCTGCGCAGAGGGGTGACCGCGGGTGCGCTGGTCGGCGCCCTCGCCTACCTCACGCAGTCGCTGCTGCCCGCCCTCCAGAGCCTGACCCAGGGACTGGGCACGGCCGGCTCACGGTTCGTCGTCGTCCTCGGACGCCTCATGCCCCGGGCCGACGTGCCGGACGCGGGGAGCCTCCGGGCCGCGGAGGCGTCGCGTATCGAGGTGCCCGCGCCCCGGCCCGCCGCCCCCGCCGTGGAGTTGCGCGGCGTCACCTTCGCGTACGGGGAACTGGCCGAGCCCGTGGTCCGGGAGCTGGACCTGGTGGTGCCGCGCGGCTGCCATCTGGCGGTCGTGGGGCCGAGCGGGATCGGCAAGTCGACCCTCGCCGGACTCATTTCGGGGCTGCTGCGCCCGGGCGGGGGCACGGTGGAGCTCGGTGGCCGGCCGCTGCGGGAGCGGCCGGCCACCGAGCTGCCGGGGATGCGGGTGCTGATCCCGCAGGAGGCGTACGTCTTCGCGGGAAGCGTGCGGGACAACCTCGCCTACCTGTGCCCGGGTCCTGAGCCCGTCCCCGACAGCCGGCTGCGGGCCGCGGCCGAGACCGTCGGCATGACGGAACTGCTCGGCCGGATGGGCGGACTGGACGCCGTCGCGGAACCGGGCACCCTGTCCCAGGGGGAGCGGCAGCTGCTGGCGCTGACCCGCGCCTATCTGTCGCCCGCGCCCCTGGTGCTGCTCGACGAGGCGACCTGCTACCTCGACCCGGCGGCGGAGGCGCGTGCGGAGCGGGCCTTCGCGCTGCGCCCGGGCGGCGGGGCGCTGATCGTGATCGCGCACCGCATCAGCTCGGCGCGGCGCGCGGACCGGGTGCTGGTCATGGATGGCACGCACACACTCTGCGGCACGCACGAGGAGCTGCTGGAGCGGTCCGCGCTCTACCGGGACCTGGTGGGGAACTGGTCAGAGCCAACCGGCCACCCGGGATATTCGTATCGCGTCGACCCGGTTGCGGGCGCCCGTCTTGCGGGTGATCGCGGCCATGTAGTTGCGCACGGTGCCGTTGCACAGGTGCAGGACGCGGGCGATCTCGCCGATGGACGCGCCCTCGGCGGCGAGTGACAGCACGCTCAACTCGCGGGGCGTCAGCGGGATGTCGGCCGCCTGCAGAAAATCGAAAGCGAGTGAATTGTCGACGAAACGTTCCCCCATGGCGACTCGGCGAATTCCGCGGACCAGCTCTTCCGGCGGTGCGTCCTTGTTGACGAAACCCAGCGCACGGGCCTGCGACGCGCGGCGCAGCAGGCCCGGACGGCTCGCGGTGGCCAGCACGAGCAACGCGCATTTCTGGCCGACTGCATAGTCCTGTAACTCTGTCAGTTGGGAGACGTCGCCGGCGTTGGCGCCGGGACAGTCCACGTCGACCACACAGACTTGAGGCTGTAACGACCGAGCGCGTCTTGGTGCGTTGCGCCAGGGCGTGGCCACCACTTCGATGTCGTGTTCCCTGCTCAGCAGCGCTGCGAGCGCGGATCGCATCAGCCATGTGTCATGTACCAGTAAAACCCGGATCACATTAAGCCCCTTCGAGAAACCCGTGGACCGGACCGTGTGAGCAAACCCATTCGTACCCGCGATATGGCCGAGGATGGCCCCTTAATCCGGCCAAGGAGATGCACGCAGGCGCATTCGTTGCGCCCATGTGCCCCCCGCACGCTGGGAATGTGCGTGCGACAGGGACCGCACGGCGGTGCCATTGGCACATTCCACCGGCCCGCAACGGCAGGTCCCGGCAGAGGTCGGCGAATGCTTTCCCGCACACGGCGAGTGAGCCGTCTCCTCAGGCGCTGCGCTCCGGCGCCGTCAGGTCGATCAGGCGGCATACGGTTTCCATGTCTATTTTCACCTGGGCGATGGAGGCGCGGCCGGAGAGCCAGGTCACCAGGGCCGAGTGCCAGGTGTGCTCGATCACCCGCACCGCGGAGAGCTGGTCGGCGGTGGGCGGGCCGTCCAGGCCCATCGCGTCCAGGATGATCGCGGTGGTGAGCCGGGAGACGGTGTCGACCTCGGGGCTCACCGAACGGTCGGCGAACGTCAGGGCGCGCACCATGGCGTCGGCCAGATGGGGCTCGCGCTGCATCGCGCGGAAGGCGCGCATCAGCGTCTCGGCGACCCGTTCGGCCGGCTCGGCGGTAATCGGCGGACGCTTGCGCAGCGTCTCGTGCATCTGGCTGAGCTGGTCCTGCATGGTGGCGACCAGCAGATGGATCTTGGAGGGGAAGTAGCGGTAGAGGGTGCCGAGGGCGACGCCCGAGTTCTCGGCGACCTCGCGCATCTGCACCGCGTCGAAACCGCCGCGGCAGGCCAGCTGCGCGCTGGCGTGCAGGATGCGGCGGCGGCGAGCCTCCTGACGCTCGGTCAGCAGGGGCGACGACGGAGTCGGCGGCTTGGGTTCTGTTGTCATATGTCCCATTCCGTGACATTCCATCCGTAATCCGCGGTCACCGTGGCACTGCGTTGCATGATGGCAGGACCGGTGTCGTGGTGCGAATCACCTGGTCCGCCTCATTCGGGGCCGTGCCGCTGCCGGTAGATTCGGTTCTGGACGTTCGAGTCTGAAACTTGTTCTAGATTAGCGCGACCGGTTACGCTCCGGCGGAAGTGAGTGAGAAGGGGGCCGGGAGTGACCGTTGAGGCCATGCCACTACGGATCGCGCTGCTCACCTACAAGGGGAACCCCTTCTGCGGGGGCCAGGGCGTCTACGTACGCCACCTCTCCCGTGAGCTCGCCCGGCTCGGCCACACCGTCGAGGTGATCGGTGCCCAGCCCTACCCGGTGCTCGACGCCGTCGGTGCCGGTGTGACCCTCACCGAGCTGCCCAGCCTGGATCTGTACCGGCAGCCCGACCCGTTCCGCAATCCCCGGCTCGGCGAGTACCGCGACTGGATCGACGCGGTCGAGGTCGGCACGATGTGGACCGGCGGCTTCCCCGAGCCGCTGACCTTCTCGCTGCGCGCCCGGCGGCACCTGGCGGCCCGGCGCGGCCAGTTCGACGTGATCCACGACAACCAGACGCTCGGCTACGGACTGCTCGGCCTGGGCACCCCGCTGGTCACCACGATCCATCACCCCATCACCGTCGACCGCCGCCTCGACCTGGCCGCCGCGCCCAACTGGAAGCGCCGGCTGTCCGTACGCCGCTGGTACGGCTTCACGCAGATGCAGAAGCGCGTCGCGCGCCGGCTGCCGTCCGTGCTGACCGTCTCCGGCTCCTCCCGCGCCGAGATCGTGGAGGACCTGGGGGTGGCGGAGGAGCGCGTCCACGTCGTCCACATCGGCGCCGACACCACGCTCTTCTCACCGGACGCCACGGTGCGCGAGATCCCCGGCCGGATCGTCACCACTTCCAGCGCCGACGTGCCGCTCAAGGGCCTGATCCACCTCGTCGAAGCGCTCGCCAAGCTCCGCGTGGAGCGTCCCGACGCGCATCTCGTCGTCGTCGGCCGGCGCGCCGAGGACGGACCGGTCGCCGCGGCCATCACCCGGTTCGGCCTCGAAGGCGCCATCGACTTCGTCAAGGGCATCACCGACGCCGAACTCGTCGACCTCATCCGCGGCGCCGAGGTCGCCTGCGTGCCCTCCCTCTACGAAGGCTTCTCGCTGCCCGCCGCCGAGGCGATGGCCACCGGCACCCCGCTGGTCGCCACCACCGGAGGCGCGATCCCCGAGGTCGCCGGGACCGACGGCGAGACCTGTCTGGCCGTGCCCCCCGGCGACGCCGGCGCGCTCGCCACCGCCCTGGGCCGACTGCTCGGGGACGCGGACCTGCGCCGCCGCCTCGGGGCGGCCGGCCGGGAGCGCGTACTGCGCCACTTCACCTGGGAACAGGCCGCCATCGGCACCGCCGAGCACTACCGAGCGGCGATCGCCGCCCAGTCCGCCGCCCCCGCCCCGACCCACCGGACGAAAGCAGAGGCTCCGTGCTGACCGTCGACTTCTCCCGTTTCCCGCTCGCCCCAGGCGACCGGGTCCTCGACCTGGGCTGCGGCGCCGGAAGGCACGCCTTCGAGTGCTACCGGCGCGGCGCCAACGTCGTCGCCCTGGACCGCAACGGCGACGAGATCCGCGAGGTCGCCAAATGGTTCGCGGCGATGAAGGCGGAGGGCGAGGCCCCGGCCGGCGCGTCCGCCGTCGCGATGGAGGGGGACGCGCTCCAGCTGCCGTTCCCCGACGACAGTTTCGACGTCGTGATCATCTCCGAGGTCATGGAACACATCCCCGACGACAAGGGCGTGCTCGCCGAGATGGTGCGCGTGCTGCGCCCCGGCGGCCGGATCGCGATCACCGTGCCGCGCTACGGACCCGAGAAGATCTGCTGGGCGCTCTCCGACGCCTACCACGAGGTCGAGGGCGGCCACATCCGCATCTACCGCGGCGACGAGCTGCTCGGCAAGATGCGCGAGGCGGGCCTGCGGCCGTACGGCACCCACCACGCGCACGGGCTGCACTCCCCGTACTGGTGGATCAAGTGCGCGGTCGGCGTCGACAACGACAAGGCCCTGCCGGTGAAGCTGTACCACAAGCTCCTGGTCTGGGACATCATGAAGAAGCCGCTGGCCACCAAGGTCGCCGAGCAGGCCCTCAACCCGCTGATCGGCAAGAGCTTCGTGGCCTACGCCACCAAGCCGCACACCCCCGTGCTGGACGCTCGGGTGGACGCGTGACGAGTCCGGGGCGCACCGAACACCTCGTCCTGCCCGGCGTCCTCACGGCGGAGCAGGCCGAGCTGACCGTGGCGGGCATCGCCGCCATCCAGCGGGCCGACGGCGCCATACCGTGGTTCACCGGCGGGCACCTCGACCCGTGGGACCACGTCGAGGCGGCCATGGCGCTGGACGCGGCGGGCGAGCACGGCCGCGCGGAGGCCGCGTACCGCTGGCTCGCCGACCGGCAGAACGCCGACGGCTCCTGGTACGCCTCGTACTCGTACGCGGCGGACGTCCCGGGCGCGGAGGCGGCTGTCGCCGCCGGCGAGCCCACCGACCGCACCCGCGAGACCAACTTCGTCGCCTACGTGGCCGTCGGCATCTGGCACCACTACCTGTCCACGGGCGACGACGCGTTCCTGGAGCGCCTGTGGCCGACGCTCTACTCCGCCGTGGAGTTCGTGCTCGCGCTCCAGCTGCCCGGCGGTCACATCGCGTGGAAGCGGGACGACGACGGCGGCTTCCCCGAGGAGGCGCTGCTCACCGGCTCGTCCTCGATCTACCAGGCGCTGCGCTGCGCGCTGGCCGTCGCGGACTACCGCGAGGAGCCGCAGCCCGACTGGGAGCTGGCGACCGGGCTGCTCGGCCACGCGGTGCAGCACCACCCCGAGCGCTTCCTCGACAAGGGGCGCTTCTCCATGGACTGGTACTACCCGGTGCTCGGCACCGCGCTGCGCGGCCCGGCCGCCAAGGAGCGCATCGAGGCGCACTGGGAGACGTTCGTGGTGCCGGGCCTCGGGGTCCGCTGCGTCTCGGACCGGCCCTGGGTCACCGGCGGGGAGAGCGCGGAACTTGCCCTCGCGCTGTGGGCGATGGGCGAGTCGGACCGCGCCGTGGAGATCCTCGCCGACATCCAGCACCTGCGTGCCGGGGACGACGGGATGTACTGGACGGGCTACGTCTTCGACGACGACGCCGTCTGGCCGGAGGAACGTACGTCCTGGACGGCGGGCGCACTACTGCTCGCGGTGGCCGCGCTCGGGGGGGACGAGGCGACCACCGCGGTGTTCGGGGGAGAGCGGCTCCCGATCGGCCTGGCTCCGGACGACGCCGGCTGCTGCTAGGCCGTGTCTGACACATACCGGCGTCCGCCCGGAGGGCGGGGGAGAGCGCGCGTGCCAGGCGTCCCGGGCCAGGCGGGATGTGTCAGACACGGCCTAGAGCTCCGGCCGGAAGGGTTTGCCTGGTGCGCGGCGTCCGGCGCGGTGCGTCGCACGGCGGAGGATCGTCCTCGTACCGGACGTACTCGGACGACTCCGACCACTGGGGGCACCCCCAGCGGTAGCTGGGGGAGAAGTGCCGCGCCGCGCGTCGCGAACCGGTGAACCTTTCCGGCCAGAGCACCAGGTCGTGTCCGGCCGGTGCTGCCGCCAGGGCCGGTTCGGCCCTGGCGGCGATCACAGCCGGTTCTGCTGCTCCTTGAGCGTGCTGCTCCGGGCTGCCCGCGTCAGGCCCGATTGACGCGGCCGGCCACGGCATGGCCGATGACCAGGTAAACCACGGCCGGCAGGCCGTAGTTCAGCACGGTGCGGAGGTTGTCCGATTGCATGGTGAAGAGGTCGAGGGACCAGCCCGCGAGCCAATTCGCCGAATGGTGGACCCAATTGACCAGGTCATTGGCCTTGTTGGCGTCCAGCAGATACATGAGTATCCACAGGATCAGTATCAAGGCCGCGACATCTGCGACGATCAGGATGATCGCCGCTGCGGGATTGCCTCGGTAGCGTCTGGACATGCCCCTCGCATTGCCCCGATAGGCTGGTTGAAACTGCTGGTGGAAAATCCTTTCGGTCTGAAGTAGGGGGAGGGATGGCGGCGCATGGCCTGGTTGGAGCACGAGGCGTACTGCACGGCGATCGTCGAGGAGACCGCCCGGCTGCGTGACACACTCCGCGGTTCCGACCCCGGCGCCAAGGTGCCGACGTGTCCGGGCTGGACCCTGCACGAACTGGCGGCCCATGTCGGGCAGGCGCACCGCTGGGCGGAGACCATCGTCGGCACCAGAGCGGAGAAGTACCTCCCCGAGAACCAGGTGCCGGACTACGAGGCCCCCTCCGGCGCGGGGCTGGACGGCTGGCTGGCCGAGGGCGCCGAGCGGTTCGCGGCCACTCTGCGCGAGGCCGGTCCCGAACTGCCCGTGTGGACCTGGGCACGGCCGCAGCAGGCGGGCTTCTGGGCCCGCCGGATGGTCCTGGAGACCCTGGTGCACCGGGCGGACGCCGCACTGGCCACCTGGAGCGACTACCACGCGCCGGCCGAACTGGCCGCGGACGCGATCGACGAGTGGCTGGAAATCGTCACCGATCCGTTCGCCGTCGAGCAGACCCCGGAACTGGCGGAACTGCGCGGCCACGGGCAGACCCTGCACCTGCACGCCACCGACAGCCCGGACGGACTGGTCGCCGAATGGGTGATCGAGCGCGGCCCGGAGTCCGTCACCTGGCGGCGCGAGCACGCCAAGGGCGACGTGGCGCTGCGGGCTCCCCTCACCGACCTGCTGCTCGCCTTCTACCGGCGGCTGCCGCTGGACAGCGAGCGCGTACAGGTGCTCGGCGACCGCGAACTGCTGGACCACTGGCTGGCGCGCACGGCGTTCTGAACCGCTCCGTACGGGTGGGGCCCGAGTGGCGGGGGTGTGCCGTCCGGGTGATGCTGCGAGGACGTGTGCCCCGTCCTGCGCCTCGTCCGTACCCGGAGGTCCGACCGTGCCGAATGGCATCCCCCTGCGCCGCCTGCTGACCGCGCTGCTGCTCTCCGGCGCCCTCCTCGCCGCGACGACCGCGTGCAACGACAAGGCGAAGAACGACGTGTCCGGGAGCCCGACCCCCTCGACCACGGTGGAGCAGCAGAAGCTCGCCAAGACCCGTTTCGTCGCGAACGCCGGGCTCGCGGCGGGCGCCACCTACCAGTGGATCATCAAGCCGGCCCGTGCGGGGAAGTTCAAGAAGGGTGCGGACGGCCGGACGTTCGCGCTGGTCAAGGGCGGTCTGGCCGGGGCGTTCGCCTACAACCGGCTCAAGGCGGCGTCCGACAACGCCAAGGGCGACCCGACGCTCTCCCGACTGATGGCCCCGCTGACCAGCGGGATCGACGCCCTCAAGGAGCTGCCCGACAAGCTGCGGAAGGGCGATTCGACGGACGACGTGGTCAGCTCCTTCCAGAAGACGATCGACGGCGTCAAGGAAGCGGGGAAGCAGGCCGGCGCCGACGTGAAGGAGAAGATCCCGTCCACGAGCGAACTCGGCGGCTGAGCCGGGATCCGGTCTCTGCGGGCCTGGTGCTCTAGCCGTTCAGCTCGGCGAGCACCCGCAGCGTGTCCGGGTCGGGCGCGGTCACCAGGAGGTCGGTGACCGGGCCCGCCCGCCACAGCTGCAGCCGCTCGGCGATCCGCTCCCGCGGCCCGACCAGCGAGATCTCGTCGGCGAACGCGTCCGGAACGGCCAGCACCGCCTCCTCCCTTCGCCCGTCCAGGAAGAGCCGCTGGATGTGCCGCGCCTCCTCCGCGTACCCCATCCGGGCCATCAGGTCGGCGTGGAAGTTCTTCGTCTGCGCGCCCATCCCGCCGATGTAGAAACCGAGCATGGCCTTGACCGGCAGCAGCCCCTCGGCCACGTCGTCGCACACCTTCGCCCGCACCAGGGGCGCGACCATGAAGTCCTCGGGAGCCTCGGCCAGCGACAGCTCGTAGACGTCGGTGCGCGCCGGCGACCAGTACAGCGGCATCCAGCCGTCCGCGATGCGGGTCGTCTGGGCGATGTTCTTCGGACCCTCGGCGCCGAGCAGGATCGGCAGGTCCGCCCGCAGCGGGTGGGTGATCGGCTTCAGCGCTCTGCCGAGCCCCGTACCGTCCTCGCCGGAGTACGGATGGCTGTGGAAGCGGCCCGCCAGTTCCACCGGGCCTTCCCGCCGGAAGACCTGCCGCAGGACGTCGACGTACTCGCGGGTCGCGGTCAACGGGCTCTTCGGGAACGGCCGTCCGTACCACCCCTCGACCACCTGCGGTCCGGACAGCCCGAGCCCCAGCAGCATCCGGCCGCCGGACAGGTGGTCCAGGGTGAGCGCCTGCATCGCGGTGGCGGTGGGGGAGCGGGCGGCCATCTGCGCGATGCCCGTCCCCAGCAGGATCCGCGAGGTGTGCGCGGCGATCCAGGTCAGCGGCGTGAACGCGTCGGAGCCCCAGGCCTCGGCGGTCCACACGGAGTGGTATCCGAGCCGTTCGGCCTGCCGCGCCAGTTCCACATCCTGTGGACGGGGACCGCGCCCCCAGTAACCGAGTGCCAGCCCGAGCCTCATGGCGCCGCCCCTCCACCGCATCTGACGATACGTCAGATGGGGACTGTACGGGACGGTCCGGCACGGCGAAAGGCGTGAGCCCCCGCCCGGACTCCGGGCGGGGGCTCACCGAACGAGTTTTCTTCCGCGGCGGACGTCAGCCGCGCTGAATCCCGCTGGAATCCTGCAGCACGCCGCGACGACCGTCCTGCGTCTGCGCGATCAGCGTCGCACCGCGCTGCTCGACCGCCAGGTACCACGTACCCGGCGCCAGCTCGGCGATCTGGTGGGAGGAACCGTCCTCCGCGAACAGCGGACGCGGCACCGGCACGGCGAACCAGAACGCGGTGAAGTCCGGGGAGCCGGACTGCGGCTGCTGGCCCTGCGCCGGCTGCTGGGACTGCGGGGCCGGCGAGGGCGCCTGGCCACCGAAGCTGTGCGGCTGCGGCTGCGGCTGGCCGCCGAAGGACGGGTCGGGCGCCGGAGCACCGGGGTAGCCGTAGCCGCCCGGCTGCGGCATACCCGGCTGACCCGGCTGTCCCAGGCCCGGCTGGGGCGCACCGTAGGGCGCGCCACCGTACGGCTGCGGCTGCTTCGGGGCGCCCAGCAGCGGTACCTGCAGGGCGGGCAGGCGGGACGACAGCACCGCGAGGACCGCGAACGCGATGCCGAAGATGAGCGTCAGCCACGCGCCGGCGCCCTTGTTGATGTTGTCGTTGTCGAAGCCGTCACCGAAGTCCGGGACGACGGTGGAGAACGCCGACCACAGCGCCGCCCAGCCGACGAAGACCGCCAGCGCGGTGCCCCACTGCTCCAGGGTCAGCCCGGCCACCTGACGGCCCGCGGGCACCATGGCCCGGCCGAGGACGATCAGGGCCGCCGCCGCCAGCGCGGCGAGGGTCACGGTCGGAAGCAGCGGGAACAGTGCCGCGCTCCACGTACTGACCGTCTTGTCGGAACCTTGACCAACGTCGAAGGAGAAGAACGGCAGGAACGAAGCGATCAGCAGCAGCACCGCTGCTCCGATCACCGCGCCGTCTCCTCGGGACAGGGAGCGGATGTTCACGTAAGGTCCTTTGTCGGTCTCGGGGTCGTCGTCGCTGTCGCCGGAACGCGCAGCGCTCTCTACCGGTTCAGGGCGAGGCGCGGGAGTGGCCCCCCATCGTAAGGGTGTGGTTCGCACGCCGTGAGCCGGGTGCGACAACTGGTGCGCAATCGGCGCCGAATGGCTACCGGTTGGTCACCTCTTCTCCTGGAGGAAAGCCGTAATGCCGTCAGCGATGCCCTCCGCTGCTCGCTGCCGCCACTTCGGGTCGGTGAACTTGGCCGCGTCCTGCGCGTCCCGCATGTTGCCGCATTCGATGAGTACTTTGGGGACGGTGGAGAGGTTGAGGCCGCCCAGATCGCTGCGGGCCATCAGCCCCGTGCCGTCCGCCAGGTAGTTCGCGGGCGCCGAGCCGGACGCGGACGCGAAATGCGACTTCAGCGCCACACCGAGCAGGTCGGACGGGGCCACGATGGGCCGGGTGTCGGCGATCCCCGCGTGCACGGACGCCGGGGTGATCACATGGAATCCGCGGTTCCCCGCCGCCGAGCCGTCCCCGTGGATGGACACGGCCGCGTCGGCGTGCGCCTCGTTGCCGATCCGCGCCCGCTCGTCGATGCACGGTCCGAACGACCGGTCGCCGTCCTGCGTCAGCCGCACTTTCGCCCCCCGCTCGGCGAGCAGGGCACGGACCCGCCGGGACACGTCGAGGCTGAACGACGCTTCGGCGTAGCCGCCGTTGGTGGAAGTGCCCGTCGTGTCGCATTCCTTGCGGGTGGTCCCGATATCGACGAGCCGGTTGATGTCCGCGGTGTGGTCGACGTTGTTCGTGTTGTGGCCCGGGTCGAGGACGACGGTCCTTCCCCTGAGCGGGAGCGCCGCCGGGGCGGCGGACGTGCCGGCCGCCGGGGACGTACCGGACGTCTTCCGGTCCTGGTCCGCCGCCGAGGACGAGCCCGCCGCCGCGTCCGGGCTCCCGGGGGAGACCGGCGAGGCGGCCTTGCCGTTCGTCCGGTCGTCCGGATTGGTCGGGGCCGAGACCGACGGCAGGGGCAGCACCCGCTGGGCCCCGCCGTCGCCGCTCGGCCCGTGCATCGACTGGTACACGAGCCAGCCCGCGAAGCAGGTGGGCACCAACGCGGCCACGGAGACGACCGCCGCGCCGGTCCTGCCGCTCATCCTCGACTCGTCGCTGAACACGGTTCCGATGCTATCGGCCACCGGCGGCGACCGTCTCAGATCCCGGGTCCTGTACGCCGCAGGACGCGCAGCGAGCGGGTCACGGAGACCTCCGTGAACGCGCCGGAGTCCAGCGCCCGCCGGTACACCCGGTACGGCGCCTGGCCGCCGTCCGCCGGATCCGGGAACACGTCGTGCACCACGAGCAGGCCGTCCGGCGCCACGTGCGGGGCCCAGCCCTCGTAGTCCGCGGTGGCGTGTTCGTCGGTGTGTCCGCCGTCGATGAAGACGAGGGCGACCGGCCTGCCCCAGACCGCGGCGACCTGGGGGGAGCGGCCGGCGACGGCGATGACGTCGTCCTCGAGGCCTGCCGCGTGCAGGGTCCGCCGGAACGTCGGCAGGGTGTCCATCAGGCCGACCTCGGGGTCGACGAGCTCCTTGTCGTGGTACTCCCAGCCGGGCTGCTGCTCCTCGCTGCCGCGGTGGTGGTCGACGGTGACGGCCACGGTCCGGGCCGCCCGGGCCGCGGCGGCCAGCAGGATGGTGGAGCGCCCGCAGTACGTGCCCACCTCCAGCAGGGGCAGGCCGGGCAGGCGCGCGGCTGCGTCGCCGGCGGCGGCGTGCAGGGCGAGCCCCTCGTCGAGCGGCATGAATCCCTTGGCGGCCTCGAACGCGGCTCGGTGGCTGGGGTCCAGGGTGGCCATGGCGCCGCCTTCTTTCGTCGTGACGGGGTGGTCGTCCGGGCATCCTGCCAGGTGGGGTGCCGGTTGCGGCGCGGGGGTCCGGCGGACGGCCCGGTCCCCGCCGCGGCCGGACCCATCCCTGACCTTCCGTCAGAATGGAACACGTTCTAGTATCCGTCCGCATGGGCATCGGAATCACCGAAGAGCACCAGGAGTTGGCGGCGGCCACCCGCGGGTGGGTCGCCCGGAACGTGCCTCCCGAAGCCGTGCGGGCGGCGCTGGACGCGACGGGGGAGCCCGGCACGCCGACGTGGTGGGGGGAGGTCGCCGCGCAGGGATGGCCGGGGGTGCATCTGGCGGAGGAGTTCGGCGGGGGCGGCGGTGGGCTGCTGGATCTGGCGGTCGTGCTGGAGGAGTTCGGGGCGGCCTGCCTGCCGGGGCCGTTCCTGCCGACCGTACTGGCGGGCGCCGTGCTGGCGCGGGCCGCGGAGGGCAAGGCGCTGCTGCCGGGGCTGGTGGACGGCAGCAGGATCGCGGCCGTCGCGCTGGGCGCGGGGTCGATGACGGCCGAGCCGTCGGGGGGCGGTGGGTACGTACTGGACGGCATCGCCCCGCCCGTGCTCGGCGGGGCGCAGGCCGGGCTGATCGTGCTGCGGGCCGGTGCGGTGTGGATGGCCGTGGACGCCGAGGCGCTGGAGGTGCGCGAGCGGCCCGGGGCCGACCCGACGCGGCGCACCGCCGAGGTGGTGGCGCGGCGGGTGGCCGTGCCGCCCGAGCGGGTGCTGGGGATCGAGCCGGGGACGGTGGAGGACCTGGCGCGGGTGCTGTTCGCCGCCGAGGCGTGCGGGATCGCGGGCTGGGCACTGCGTACGGCGACCGGGTACGCGAAGGTGCGTGAGCAGTTCGGGCGGCCGATCGGGCAGTTCCAGGCGGTGAAGCACGCGTGCGCGGACATGCTCGTACGCGTCGAGCAGGCGCGGGCCCTGACCTGGGACGCGGCGCGTGACGTCCTGCCACTGACGGGCGCGATGGCGGCGGCCGCCGCCATCGAGGCCGCCTTCGGCTGCGCCAAGGACTGCATCCAGATCCTCGGCGGCATCGGCTTCACCTGGGAGCACGACGCACACCTGTACCTGCGGCGGGCGACCGCCGTCCGGCAGCTGCTCGGGGCGGGACACACCTTCCGGCTGCGGGTGGCCGAGCTGGCGGCGGAGGGGGCCCGCCGGGAACTGCGGCTCGATCTGCCGCCGGAGGCCGCGGACCACCGGACGCGGGCGCGGGGGGTGGTGGCGGCAGCCGCCGGGCTCGATCCGGCCGCCGCGCGCAAGGTGCTCGCTCCCACCGGGTACGCCGCGCCGTACCTCCCGGCCCCGTACGGTCTGGGCGCCGGGCCCGTGCAGCAGCTGGTGGTGCAGCAGGAACTGCGGGCGGCCGGGGTGAAGGTGAGCGACCTGGGGATCGCCACGTGGGTGGTGCCCTCCCTGATCGCGCACGGCAGTCAGGAGCAGCGGGACCGCTACGTGCCGCGCACGCTCCGCGGTGAGGCGCTGTGGTGCCAGCTGTTCTCGGAGCCGGGCGCGGGCTCCGACCTGGCGTCGTTGCGGACCCGGGCGGAGCGGCTGCCGGACGGCCGGTGGAACGTCAACGGGCAGAAGGTGTGGACGTCCGCCGCCCAGTGGTCGGACTTCGGGATCCTGCTGGCCAGGACGGATCCGGCGGCGCCCAAGCACAAAGGGCTGACGTACTTCGTGGTCGACATGAAGAACACGCCCGGCATCGACATCCGGCCGCTGAAGGAGATCACCGGCGACTCGCTCTTCAACGAGGTGTACTTCGACAACGTCGTGCTGCCGGCGGACGCCGTCGTCGGGGAGGTGAACGGCGGCTGGCGCGTGGCCCGGAACACGCTCGGCAACGAGCGGGTGCACATGGCGGACCAGGTGGCCTTCGACACCGGTCTGGAGGCGCTGATCGGACGGGTCGACGCCGCGGACGAGGTGGTGCGCGACCGGCTCGGCGGACTGCTCGTGGAGGCGCACGCGCTCGCGTGCATCGGATTGCGGACCACGCTGCAGCAGGTGTCGGGCCTGGAGCCGGGCGCCGGCGCCTCGGTGCGCAAGCTCGTCCAGACCCCGCACCAGCAGCGCATCGCCGAACTGGCGCTGGAACTGCTCGGCCCGGAGGGCGTCACGGACGAACGTGCCCTGCACGGGTTCCTGATGGCGCGCTGCCTGACCATCGCGGGCGGCACGACGCAGGTGCAGCTCAACGTCGTCGCCGAGCGGATCCTCGGCCTCCCCCGTGACTGAATTCCCGCCCTTCCCCGTGACCGAATCCCCGTCCGGACCTGTGACCGAAGGAGTACGTATGACCAGCAAGGTCTTCGTCGTCGGCGTCGGCATGACGAAGTTCGAGAAGCCCGAGACCCGCGACTGGCAGTACTGGGACATGGCGAAGGAAGCGGGCACCGCGGCCCTGGCCGACGCCGGGATCCCCTACGACCTCGTGGAGCAGGTGCCGGTCGGGTACTGCTACCAGGCGTCGACGGCCGGCCAGCGGGCGGTCTACGAACTGGGACTCAGCGGGGTGCCGGTCTACAACGTCAACAACAACTGCGCCACGGGGTCCACCGCGCTGATGATGGCCCGGCAGTTCGTGGCGGGCGGCCTCAACGACTGCGTGCTGGCGCTCGGCTTCGAGAAGATGACCAAGGGCGCGCTGGGCGCCGGTTCGAGCGGCGGAGATTTCGCGACCTCGCCCGTCGCCCGGCACTACGGGGTGATGGCGGCCGGGCACGGCTTCGAGATGACCCCGCCGACCGCCCAGATCTTCGGCAACGCCGCACGGGAGCACATGGAGCGGTACGGCACGACGGCGGAGCAGTTGGCGGGGGTCGGTGCGAAGAACCACGGTCACTCGGCGAACAACCCCAACGCCCAGTTCCAGGACGTCCACACCGTCGAGGAGATCCTCGCCGCCAGGACCATCCACGCCCCGCTGACCAAATTGCAGTGCTCACCGACCTCGGACGGTGCTGCCGCCGCGGTGGTGGTCTCGGAGCGCTTCGTACGCGAGCACGGTCTGGCGGACCGGGCGGTGGAGATCGCCGGTCAGGCGATGACCACCGACACCGGCGAGAGCTTCTCGTCGGGCTCGTGCATCGACGTGGTGGGCAAGCCCATGTCGCGGGCGGCGGCGCACGCGGTCTACGAGCAGTCCGGGCTCGGGATCGAGGACGTCGACGTCATCGAGCTCCATGACTGCTTCTCCATCAACGAGTTGCTGACGTACGAGGCGCTGGGCATGTGCGGGGAAGGGGAGTCCGGCAAGCTCATCGGCGACGGCGCCACCACGTACGGCGGCCGCTGGGTCGTCAACCCGTCGGGCGGTCTGATCTCCAAGGGCCACCCGCTCGGCGCCACCGGCCTCGCCCAGGCCGCCGAACTGGTCTGGCAGCTGCGGGGCGAGGCGGGAGCGCGGCAGGTCGAGGGGGCCGGGGTCGGTCTCGCGCACAACATCGGGCTGGGCGGCGCCGCCGTCGTCACCCTGCTGCGGCGGCCCGGCGGCTGACCGGGACGGCGGCTGACCGGGACGGCGGGCGCCCGGGACGGCGGTTGACCGGGACGGCGGTTGGGGGCGCCGGGTGGGGGCGGCCGCCCCGGCCGGGGCGCAGGGGCCGTTGTTGGGGGCGAGCGTGGCATGTACCGTTCAATGGTGCGTTGCCCGGTCGTTCCCCACACGACGTTCTACGCGCGCAGACTGGGCGGCCGCACGACCTCTCCCACCCCCCCACGGAGGTACGCCCGATGCTCCGCAACAGCAGGTCCCGACGTTTCACCAGCGCCCTCGCCGTCCTCGGCGCCCTCACCGCGGGCACCGTCGTCCAGACGGCGACCGCCCACGGCGCCCACGCGGCCACCCCCCACCGCGTCCTGTTCGACAACGCGCACGCCGAGACGGCGGGCAACGCCGACTGGATCATCGGCACCAGCCAGCCCGACCCGCTGGGCCAGAACGCGGCACCCAAGTCAGACAAGGACTGGACCGGCGCCCTCTCGTCCTGGGGCGTGGCGCTGCAGAAGACCGGCGGATACTCGCTCAAGACACTGCCCGCGGGGGGCCGGATCACGTACGGGACGTCCGCCACGACGGACCTCGCGAACTTCGACACCTTCGTGCTGCCGGAACCCAACGTCCTGCTCACCGCCGCGGAGAAGACCGCCGTGATGACGTTCGTGCAGCACGGCGGCGGCCTCTTCCTGATCTCGGACCACACCGGCGCCGACCGCAACAACGACGGCGCCGACGCCGTGAAGATCATCAACGATCTGATGACGAACAACACGGTGGACAGCACCGACCCGTTCGGCTTCTCCGTCGACAAGCTGAGCATCAGCTCCGACCACCCGGCGGCGATCAACGACAGCGCCAACCCGGTGCTGAACGGAACCTTCGGCAAGGTGACCAAGAGCCTGATCGCCAGCGGCACCACCTTCACCCTCAAGCCGGCCGACAACCCCGCCGTCAGGGGCCTGCTCTGGCGCACCGGTTACAGCTCCACCGGCACCACCGGCGCGTTCTTCGCCACCAGCACCTTCGGTAGCGGCCGGGTCGCGGTCTGGGGCGACAGCTCCCCGATCGACGACGGCACCGGCCAGTCCGGCAACACCCTCTACGACGGCTGGAACGACTCCACCGCCACCAACGCGGCCCTCGCCCTGAACGCCACCGCGTGGCTCTCCCGGGCGAGCTGAACCGGCCCCTGCCGGGCGGGCCGAACCGGCCCGTCCGCAGGCGCCGTCAGCGCTACAGCCAGCCGCTCCGGCGGGCCGAGCGGACCGCCTCCATGCGGTTGCGGGTGCCGGTCTTGCCGATCGCCGCGGAGAGGTAGTTGCGGACGGTGGACTCCGACAGGTGGAGTTTGCCCGCGATGTCGGAGACGGTGGCCCCGTCGGCGGCCGCGTTGAGCACGTCCCGCTCCCGTGCGGTGAGGGGGCTGGGCCCGGCGCTCAGGGCGGCCGCCGCGAGGGCCGGGTCGACGACGCGTTCGCCGGCCAGGACGCGGCGGATGGCGCCCGCCAGGTCCTCGACCGGTCCGTCCTTGACGAGGAAGCCGGCGGCGCCCGCCTCCATCGCCCGGCGCAGATAGCCCGGCCGTCCGAACGTCGTGAGTATCAGCACCCGGCAGGAGGGCAGCTGCTCGCGCAGGTCCGCGGCGGCGTCCAGCCCGCTGCGGCCGGGGAGTTCGATGTCGAGCAGCGCGATGTCCGGCCGGGCGGCGAGCGCCGCCCCGACGATCAGGTCGCCGGCCGCAACCTGGGCGACGACCTCGATGTCGTCCTCCAGGTCCAGGAGGAGCGCCAGCGCGCCCCGCATCATGCCCTGGTCCTCAGCCAGCAGTACCCGGATCGGGTCGGTCATGCGGCGTATTCCTCCTCGACGGGCAGTTCCGCGGTCACCTGGAAGCCGCGGCGCTGCGCCGGGCCCGAGTCCAGGGAGCCGCCGGCCGCGGCGAGCCGTTCCGACAGGCCCTTGAGGCCGGTGCCGATGCGGTGCGCCGTGGTGGCGGCCGCCGCCGAGTTTACGCCGGAGCCGTTGTCGGTGATCGTCAGGCGGGCCTTCCCGCCGGCGGAGCGCAGTTCGATCTCGCACGAGGAAGCGCCGCTGTGCCGTACGACGTTGGTGACGCCCTCGCGGACCACCCAGCCCAGCAGCGCCTCGGCCTGTGGGGGCAGCGGCGGCCCGGACTCCCGGACGACGACCTCGATGTCGGAGGCGGACAGCGCGGAGCGCGCCCGGTCCAGTTCGGTGGCCAGGCTGCCCTCGCGGTAGCCGGTGACGGCCTCGCGGATCTCGGTGAGGGCCTGCCGGCCGACCGCCTCGATGTCGGCGACCTGGGTGAGCGCGGCGTCCATGTCGCGCGGCGCCAGCCGGCGGGCGGCCTCGGACTTGACCACGATGACGGAGAGCGTGTGGCCGAGCAGGTCGTGCAGATCGCGGGAGAAGCGCATCCGCTCCTCCGCCACCGCGCTGCGCGCCAGTTCCTGACGGGTGGCCTTGAGCATGTGGACGGCGTCGAAGAGGGTGAGGATCACGGAGACGACCAGGCCGGACAGGAAGGTGCCGTAGGAGAGGGTCGCGGTGTTCCAGAAGCTCTCGTGGTGCACCATCCCGCTGATCACGCCGCTGGAGACGCTGAGCCCGATCAGGACCATGCCCAGCCGGCGGCCGCGGGCGCTGACGCCGCACGCCAGCGACAGCAGCGGGAAGAGCAGCAGCCAGTTGCCGCCGTAGGCGAGGGTGAGGGCCAAGGTGACGGCGGCCTGGGCGATCAGCAGCCGGACCGGCACCGGACCGCCCTTGTAGCGGTCGCTGAAACCGGAGCGGACGGCGCAGACGTACAGGACGCAGAAGACGGCGAGACCGGTGCCGGCCAGCCAGGGGTGCGCCACCTGGTCCTTGGCCACGTCGACGGCGGGTCCGCTGGCCATCAGCAGCCAGGGGATGAGCGACCCGCCGTCCGGGCCCTTCATCCGGTCGATCTCCTCGCCGAAGTCCCGGGGCCCGCCCTCGCCGCAGCCGCCCCGCCGACCCCAGGCCCGCAACCCCCACATGTCGACCATGCCCGTTCCGCTCCCCGTCGTCCCGCCCGTGCCACGATCAGCCCACATCATGCGGTACGCGCCCCCCGGCGGTAAGAGAGGACGGCGTATCCGCCGAAGAGCAGCAGCCATCCGCCGAGCACCGCCACCGTGCCGGCTCCCGGGGCGTGTCCGGCGACGACGCTCCACCCGAGGTCGCCGAAGCGGGCCGTGGGCGTCCAGCGCGAGATCGCGGCCAGCCATCCGGGGAAGAGCGAGGTCGGGAACCACAGGCCGCCGATCACCGCGAGGGCGATCATGCAGGCCGTGTTGGCCAGTCCGGTGGTCTGCGCCGTCAGGCCGTAGCCGTTGCCCAGGCCGAGCAGGGTGAAGGGGATGGTGCCGAGCCACAGCAGCGCGGCCGCCGCGACCCATTGCCAGGCCGCCAGGCTCACCCCGTTGATCAGCGCGCCGGCCAGCAGCACCGCGCCGATCGCCGGGAGCACGGTCACCGAGCCGGTGAGGGCACGGCCCACCACGACCTGCAGCGGGCTCATCGGGGTGACCCGCAACTGCCGCAGCCAGCCCAGACCCTTGTCCTCCGCGACGCCGGTCCCGGTGCCGATCGCCGCACCGAGCGCGCCGTACGCGGCCATGCCGATCATCGAGTAGGCGGCGTAGTCGTCCTTGTCGTCGCCGCTGACGCCCAGGTTGGTGAAGAGCAGGTACATCACCAGCGGCATGCCGACGCCGAACATCACGAACCCGGGATCGCGCAGCGCGCGACGCACCTCGAACTTGACGTACTCCACGATGACGGGCATCAGATCGTCTCCTTGGTACGGGCCGAGTCGCGCGTGTCGGTGCGGGATTCGGGTGCGTGCGTGGGGGCCGAGTCGGGTGTGCCGGTGGGGGAGTCGTGCGTGTCGGTGAGGGCGAGGAACGCGTCCTCCAGGCTGGCCGCCGTCACTTCGAGCCCGCGGACGGCGCCGCGCTCGGCGAGGGCCATCACGGTGGCGTCGGAGTCGCTGGTCCGCAGCCGCGCCCGGTCGCCGCGGATCTCGACGGCGGTCACGCCGGGGAGCAGCCGCAGGCCGGCGGAGCCGGCGCCGGCCAGGTCGATGCTGACCAGGTTGCCGCCGGCCGCGGACTTGATCCGCTCACCGCTGCCGTCGGCGGCGATCCGGCCCCGGTCGACGACCACGATCCGGTCGGCGTTCTCGTCCGCCTCCTGCAGGTAGTGGGTGGAGAACAGCACGGTGTTGCCGCGCCGGGCGTACCCGCGCATCGAGTCCCAGAAGGCGCGCCGCGCCTCGACGTCGAGTGCGGCGGTCGGCTCGTCGAGCACCAGCAGCTCCGGGTTCCCGGCCAGCGCCACCGCGAAGCGCACCCGCTGGGCCTGGCCGCCGGAGATCCGGTCGACCCGGCGGCGGGCGAGAGCGGTGAGGCCGGCCAGCTCCAGGGCCTCGTCCACGGGCATCGGCGCGGGGTACGCCCTGGCCACGAACGTGACGAGTTCGCGCACGGTGACGCGCGGCACCGGCCGGCCGTCCTGCAGCATCGCGCCGACCCGGCCCTGGCGCACGGCCCGCTCCGGCGGCCCCCCGAAGAGCCGCACCTCGCCCGCGTCCGGCGTGTCCAGCCCCAGCAGCAGGCCGATCGCGGTGGACTTCCCGGCCCCGTTGCGGCCCAACAGCGCCACGGCCTCGCCCCGCTGGATCTCCAGGTCCATCCCGTCCACGGCGCGGACGTTCCCGAAGGCCTTGACCGCCCCCGAGAACCGCACCGCGGGTTCGGTTCGCATCGTCGTCGTCATGCCGTCGACGGTACGGAGAACGGCCCTGACCTCGGCAGAGGTGAATGTACGGGGTCGGCCGGGACAAATGTCACGGGTGGCGCGATCTGATGGTGCGTCAGCTATTCACAGGCTCGGGGCGATGCGTTATACATGAGCATTGCTAGAACACGTTCTAAACACGTTCCGGCAGCCCTGATCGACCCCGGCGCGGCCGACGGTGCGGACAGCCGCGCCGGGGTCCTCCACGACACGCGGCCCCGCCGTCGGTTCCGTGAGGTATCCGCACGTTCCAGTCCCACGGCGAAGGAGCAAGCCGGACCATGCCCATCGACGTCGCGAAGGCCACCGCGGCCGAACCCCGCACCACCGACCTCGCCTGGGACCACAAGGACGTCCTGCTCTACCACCTGGGCGTGGGCGCCGGCCGGCCGGCCACGGATCCCGACGAGCTGCGCTACACGCTGGAGAGCAGGCTGCAGGTGCTGCCCAGCTTCGTCACCGTCGCGGGCGGCAGCCTGGCCGCCGCGGGCGGGCTGAGCGCGCCCGGGATCGACGTGAACCTCGCCGCCGTGCTGCACGGCGGTCAGCGCATCGAGCTGCACCGACCGATCCCGGCCACCGGGAAGGCCGTGCAGACCAGCCGGATCGCCGCCGTCCACGACAAGGGCAAGGCGGCCGTCATCGTGCTGCGCTCGGAAGTCGCCGACGACGAGGGGCCGCTGTGGGCGGCCGACACGCAGATCTTCGTCCGCGGCGAGGGCGGCTTCGGCGGCGACCGCGGTCCCTCCGTCCGCACCGAGGCCCCGGAGCGCGACCCGGACCGCACGGTCGAGGTCGCCACCCGTGAGGACCAGGCGCTGCTCTACCGGCTGTCCGGCGACTGGAACCCACTGCACGCGGACCCCGAGTTCGCCAAGGTCGCCGGTTTCGACAAGCCGATCCTGCACGGTCTGTGCTCGTACGGCATCGTCCTCAAGGCCGTCGTCGACACGATGCTCGACGGCGATGTCGCGCGGGTCCGCGCCTACTCCACCCGCTTCGCCGGGATCTGCTTCCCCGGCGAGACGCTGCGCGTGCGGATGTGGCGGGCGGACGGCCGCATCCAGGTGTCGGCGACCTCGGTCGACCGGGACGACGCGCCGGTCCTCGCGGACACCGTCGTGGAACACGCGTAACCCTCCCCGCCGGCAGCGGGAACAGCGCCATCCGTACGACCCCGCCCGACCCCGCCCGACCCCGCACCATTCCGCACCTCGCGAAGGGAGCCGCACCCGTGCGCGCAGCAATCCAGCAGGAGATAGGCCAGGACAAACTCGAGGTCTTCGATGACGTCGAGGCGGTGGGATTCGGGCCCGGCAAGGTGCGGATCCGCATCCGGGCGACCGGACTGTGTCACTCCGACCTGTCGGCGATGAGCGGCGTCCTGCCGCAGCCCGCGCCGTTCGTGCCCGGTCACGAGGGCGCCGGCGAGATCGTCGAGGTCGGTGAGGGCGTCACCCACGTCAAGGCGGGTGACCGCGTGCTGGTCTGCTGGCTGCCGGCCTGCGGCGCCTGCGCGTCCTGCAAGCGCGGCCAGACCCAGCTCTGCATCGCCGGATTCCTCAACGCCGGCACCCCCAACTACAAGCGCCCCGGCGGTGACGTCTTCGGCTTCGCCGGCACCGGCACCTTCGCCGAGGAGGTCGTCGTCGACTCGCTGTGCGCCGTCCCGATCCCGGACGACGTGCCGTACGAGATCGCCGCGCTGATCGGCTGCGGAGTCACCACCGGCATCGGCGCCGCCATCAACACCGCGAAGGTGGAGGCCGGTTCGTCGGTCGCCGTCATCGGGTGCGGCGGGGTCGGCATCAGCGTCATCCAGGGCGCGCGGGCGCTGGGCGCCGCAGAGATCGTCGCCATCGACCCGGTCGAGAGCCGGCGCGAGGCGGCCCTGCGGTTCGGCGCGACCGAGGGCGTCGCCCCCGACGGCCTGGCCGACGCCAAGAACCGCGTCACCGCGGGCGAGGGCTTCGACTACGTCTTCGAGGTCGTCGGCAAGTCCGCCACCGCCCGCACCGCGTACGAGACCACCCGCCGCGGCGGCACCCTGTGCATCGTCGGCGCCGGTGCCATGGACGACAACCTGCAGATCAACATGTTCGAGCTGTTCTTCGACGAGAAGCGCATCCTGCCCTCGCTCTACGGCGGCGGCGACGTGCTGCGCTCCTACGAGCGCGTCATCAAGCTCTGGCGTGCCGGCCGCATCGACCTGGAGAACCTGATCACCCACCGGGTGCGGCTCGACGAGATCAACGACGCGATCGACCAGATGCGGACCGGCGAGGCGCTGCGCACCTGCATCACCATCTGAGCCGTCGAGCCGTCGAGCCGTCGAACCGTCGAACCGTTGGAACGGTCGGAACCGTTGGAACCCGCACCTGCAGCTGAGAGGACCAGGATGTCTGTGCACGGGCAGCAACTGTCGGGTCTTGCCGCGATCGTCACCGGGGCCGGGCGCGGCCTCGGACGGGCCGAGGCCCTGGAGTTGGGACGGCTCGGCGCGAGCGTCGTCGTCAACGACTTCGGCCAGCCGGGCCGGGACGGCTCGGGCGCGGCGTCCGCCACCCCGGCGGAGGAGGTCGCGGCGGAGATCGTCGCGGCGGGCGGGCAGGCGGTCGCGCACCACGGCGACGTGGCCGACTTCGAGCAGGCCCGCGGGCTGGTCCGGCTCGCCGTCGACACCTACGGAAAGCTCGACATCCTGGTCAACAACGCGGGCATCCTCCGCGACCGGATGATCTTCTCGATGTCGGAGGCGGAGTGGGACGCGGTGATCCACGTCCATCTCAAGGGCCACTTCAACACGACCCACTTCGCTGCCGTCCACTGGCGGGAACGCTCCAAGGCGGCGGCCGGGCCGGTCTACGGCCGCATCGTCAACACCTCCTCCGAGGCGTTCCTCGCCGGCTCGGCCGGGCAGCCCAACTACGCCGCCGCCAAGGGCGGCATCGTCGGGCTCACCACCTCCACGGCGCTCGCACTCGGCAAGTACGGCGTCACGGCCAACGCGATCTGCCCGCGCGCCCGCACCCGGATGACGGAGGACGTCTTCGCGGGCTATCTGGACGTGGAGGAGGGTCTCGACCCGCTCGCCCCCGAGCATGTCTCCCCGCTCGTCGGCTACCTCGCCTCACCCGCGGCCGCGCGCGCCAACGGCCAGCTCTTCGTCGTGCATGGCGGCATGGTCGCGGTCATCGACCGCCCCCGCGTGGCCGCCAGGTTCGACACGGCCAAGGACGTCTTCGGCTTCGACGAACTCGACGGCCTGCTGACCCCGTACTACGCGGACCGCGACCCGAACCAGACGTTCGCGGCCACGGAAGTCCTGGCCCTGAAACACGAGTAGCCCTCCCGGCGAGTCACCAAGGCCGCGAAGCGCGGCCCAGGCCCCGCGGCCCCCACCCCCGAGCGCCGGGCGGGCCCGGGGCCGCCGGCCGACCGCCAGGTCAGTCCTGGTTGCTCGAGGGGCGCCGGTGGCGTCCGTGCGCGTCGCCGGCGCTGTCGTGTGGCGACGCGGTACCGCGGTGGCGACCCCCGGCGTTGTCGTGACCCTCGCCGGAGTCGGATGTGTTGTCGGACATGGAGCGTCTCCCCCGTGAATGGCCTGCCGGTGTGCGCTTGAAGCGGCCGAATATCCCCAATTCGGCCTGCGGGTAAGCCCGTTGGTCACCCTCGGTGCCCGAGGGGTCCGGATGCGTAGCCCCCGGCGAGTGTAGTCGGCGGACGCGTCCGGAGATCATCGGGGTCACCGTGCCCGCGCGGTGTCGAGCGGGGCCTGCTGGAGGGGGAGCACGGACATCGTCCGCGGCTCGTCACCGCCCGCCCGCTCGTCCGGCGCGGCGCCCCCGACCGCCGCCCGTGCGACGCCCGTGACGGCCGGTGCGGGAGCCGCGGCCGGTGCCTCGTACTCGGTCAGCCCGAACGGCCAGCGCGCGCACGCGTACGGCAGCCGCAGCGAGCCGCGCGCCGACCACAGCCCGGTGCCCGCCAGCCAGCCCTCGGGCGCGGTGAGCCAGGTCACCGTCCGTTCGCCCGGCCGCCAGACCACGGGGGCGGCCCCGTCGGGACCCTCGGCGCGCAGCGCCACCGCCGACGCCTCCGGCATCAGTATCTGGCCGGACTGCGCGGCGAACGGCGTGAGGACCGTGTCGTCCCTGCGCAGCGCCTCCGGGAAGCGCACCGGCCGCCGGCTGTCCAGCACGCCCCAGCCGAGCCGGTCGGTGCCGGGCGCGTTGCTGCGGAGCAGGAGCAGACCGCTGTCGGGCTCGGCGAGCAGCACCCGGTCGTCGCTGTCCTCGGCGATCTGCAGCAGCGGGGTCACCTCGCCCTCCCGCAGGTCGACGGAGACCGCCTTGGTGCGGCCGCCGTCCGGACCGACGCGGTTGAGGGCGAGCAGCCGGCCGGCGCGGTCCAGCCAGACCCCGCCGGTGCAGCGGCCGGGCACGGTGGCGAGCAGCTGCGGCCCGCCGTTGTGGTTGCCGCCGCCGCTGCCGCAGACGAGCCACACCTGGGTGGCGGCTTCCGTGTGGGCGAGGGCGAAGGCCGCTCCGGCGACCGGCGGCAGCAGCCGCACCTCCTCGCCCTCCAGGGACCACAGGGAGCCGAGCGGCAGCTCGCCGGTGCCGGGCCCGGTCGGGTAGAGCAGCGCGAGGTCGAAGCGGTCGGCGACGCGGCGGCGGATGAGCACCCGCCCGTCGGGCAGCGGCAGCACTTCGGTGCCGGGTTCCTCCGGCTGGTTGCCGGGCAGCGGGACGGTGTACGGCTCGGGGCCGGCCAGCGTCCAGCGCTCGGGGTACCAGCCGCCCTCACCCGACTCGGTGAGGCAGGCCGCGTACGAGCCGTCGGACGCGATCGTGAACCCTGCCCGCAGCACCGTGGCCTTTTCGATGGCACAAGCCGTCATGTGTTGGTCCACCTCCGGAGTACGACGCTAGTTTTCGCGCTTCCGGACGATCACGGCGAGTCGGTGCAGTTCACACGTAAGGGTGGCGCTTCCTCCGTTTACCCGAGGAGCGGGCGTTAGGTGTGATCCATGACCGGAACCAGAGCTTCCGGACTGGGCGGGGGACACCGGGCGGAGCGCGTCAAGTAGTCCGGTAACCGTCGTCCGGCCGCCCGCGAATACGGTCGGCGCGGGGGAGGGCGGTAACCTTCCTCCCGTGCCCTCACTGTCCGACGTCATCGCCGCGCTCGAAACCCTCTGGCCCCCTCATCAGGCAGAGGACTGGGACGCCGTCGGCCTGGTCTGCGGCGATCCGGAGGCGGAGGTCACGCGGGTGCTGTTCGCCGTCGACCCCGTCCAGGAGGTCGCCGACGAGGCGGTGCGGATCGGTGCCGACCTGCTGGTCACCCACCATCCGCTGTACCTGCGCGGTACGTCGACGGTCGCCGCCACCGGCTTCAAGGGCCGGGTGGTGCACACGCTGATCAAGAACGATGTCGCCCTGCACGTCGCGCACACCAACGCCGACCGCGCCGACCCGGGAGTCTCCGACGCCCTCGCCGGCGCCGTCGGGCTGCGCATCACCGGCCCCCTCGTGCCGGACGGGACCGATCCGTCGGGCCGCCGCGGCCTCGGCCGCATCGGCGAGCTGGACGCCCCGCTCACGCTGGCCGCGTTCGCCGCCCGGGCCGCCCGCGGCCTGCCGCGCACGGCGACCGGGCTACGTGTCGCGGGGGACCCCGAGCAGCTGGTCCGGACCGTCGCCGTCTGCGGCGGCTCGGGCGACGGGCTCTTCGACGACGTCCGCGCGGCGGGCGTCGACGCCTACCTCACCGCGGACCTCCGCCACCACCCGGCCTCCGAGGCCCAGCAGTGGGGACTCGCCTCCGACGGTAGGCCCGCACTGGTGGATGCCGCACACTGGGCAACCGAGTGGCCGTGGTGCGAGCAGGCCGCGGGCCAGCTCGACGAGATCTCCGACCGGCACGGCTGGGCCCTGCGGACGTATGTGTCGCACCAGGTCACCGACCCGTGGACGGCCCACGAGCCCGCACCGGAGGCCGTGTCCGGCACGTCCTCCTCCCTTTCTTCCCGCAAGTCGCCCGAAGCCACCCTTCCAACGAGCGCCTCGCGCCCGCAGTCTCACCCAGGAGCCCCCCGCTGAACGCCGCCCCCGCCGACCAGATCCGCCTCCTCGAAGTCCAGGCGCTCGACTCGCGTATCCAGCAGCTGGACCACAAGCGGCACCACCTTCCCGAGCACGCCGAGCTCGACCGCCTGAACGCCGACCTCACGCAGCTTCGCGACCTGCTCGTCGCCGCGCAGACCGAGGAGAGCGACACCGCCCGCGAGCAGACCAAGTCCGAACAGGACGTGGACCAGGTGCGCCAGCGCGCCGCCCGCGACCAGCAGCGGCTCGACTCTGGTGCGGCGGCCTCCCCGCGCGACCTGGAGAACCTGCAGCGCGAGATCATCTCGCTCGCCAAGCGGCAGAGCGACCTCGAGGACGTCGTCCTGGAGGTCATGGAGCGTCGCGAGGCCATGCAGGAGCGGGTCCAGGAGCTCACCCGTCGGGTGGAGTCCGTGCAGGCCAAGGCCGCCGAGGCCGAGGCCCGCAGGTCCGCCGCGCTGGCCGAGATCGACGCCGAGGCCTCCAAGTCCGTCAAGGAGCGCGAGATCGTCGCCGGATCCGTTCCGGCCGACCTCCTGAAGCTCTACGACAAGCTGCGCTCGCAGCAGGGCGGCGTCGGCGCCGCCCGGCTCTACCAGAAGCGCTGCGAAGGCTGCCGGCTGGAGCTCAACATCACCGAACTGGGCGAGGTGCGGGGCGCTCCGGCCGACGCCGTCGTCCGCTGCGAGAACTGCATGCGCATCCTGGTCCGCACCTCGGACTCCGGCCTCTGATGGCTCGTGGTCTCGTCGTCGAGGCCGACGGCGGGTCCCGGGGCAACCCGGGCCCGGCGGGCTACGGCGCCGTGGTCCTCGACCCGGCCGGCGGCGAGACCCTCGCCGAGGTCGCCGAGTACATCGGGCACGCCACGAACAACGTCGCCGAGTACCGGGGTCTGATCGCGGGACTGCGGGCCGCCAAGGCCCTCGATCCCGAGGCGGTGGTCAGGGTCCGGATGGACTCCAAGCTCGTCGTCGAGCAGATGTCGGGGCGCTGGAAGATCAAGCACCCGGACATGCGGCCGCTCGCGGCCGAGGCCAAGGCCGTGCTGCCGGTCGGCCAGGTGACGTACGAGTGGATCCCGCGCGAGAAGAACAAGCACGCGGACCGGCTCGCGAACGAGGCGATGGACGCGGGCAAGCGGGGGCGGCAGTGGGAGCCGCAGGCTCCCGTCGTGCGCAGCGAACTGGGGCTGGGCGGTGGCATCGACGTCGCGGTTCCCGCCGAGGGTTCGGCGGCCGACGCGGTGCGGGACACCCTTCCCGAGGCGGCACCGACGGCGGGCTGGTCGGCGCCCGCCGACCTCGGGACGCCCACCACGTTCGTCCTGCTCCGGCACGGCGAGACCGCCCTGACGCCCGAGAAGCGGTTCTCGGGCAGCGGCGGTGGTGATCCCGACCTGTCGGAGAAGGGCCGTTGGCAGGCGCAGCAGGCCGCGACCGCGTTCGCGGCGTCGGGCAGGGGTACGGGCGCCGTGCAGGCGATCGTCAGCTCCCCGCTGGCCCGCTGCCGGCAGACCGCCGAAGCCGTCGCGACCCGCCTCGGCCTTGACGTGCGCATTGACGAGGGCCTGCGCGAGACCGACTTCGGCAGCTTCGAGGGGCTCACCTTCGCCGAGGTGCGGGAGCGTTTCCCAGCCGAACTGGACGCCTGGCTGGCCTCGGCCGACACCGCCCCGCCCGGCGGCGAGAGCTTCGCGGCGGTCGCCCGCCGGGTGGCGCTGTCCCGCGACAAGCTCCTGGCGCGCTACGCGGGGAAGACGGTGCTGCTCGTCACGCACGTGACGCCCGTCAAGACGCTGGTCCGGCTGGCGCTGGGTGCGCCGCCCGAGTCGATGTTCCGTATGGAGTTGGCGGCCGCGTCCGTCTCGACGGTTGCGTACTACGCGGACGGCAACGCGTCGCTGAGGCTGCTGAACGACACCTCGCACGTCCGGTAGAGCGGCGCCGTTCTCCGGTTCAGCCGCGCAGGACGGCGGCTTCGCGCGCGAGGGCCTCGACGCGGTCCCAGTCCTTGGCGCGGAGCGCGTCGGCGGGCAGCATCCAGGTGCCGCCGACGCAGCCGACGTTGGGCAGCGCCAGGTAGCGCGGCGCGGCGGCCGCGTCGATGCCTCCCGTGGGGCAGAACCGCGCGCGCGGCAGCGGTGCGGCGAGCGACGTCAGATACGCGGTGCCGCCGGCGGCCTCGGCCGGGAAGAACTTCATCTCCGTTATGCCGCGTTCCAGCAGCGCGACCACCTCCGACGTGGTCGAGACCCCGGGCAGGAAGGGCAGCCCCGAGGCGCGCATCGCCTCCAGCAGCCGGTCGGTCCACCCCGGGCTGACCAGGAAGCGGGCGCCCGCGGCGACGGCGGCGCCGACGTGCTCGGGCGTCAGCACGGTCCCCGCGCCCACCACCGCGTCCGGGACCTCGCGGGCGATGGCGGCGATGGCGTCCAGCGCGGCGTCCGTCCGCAGGGTGACCTCGATCGCCGGCAGCCCGCCCGCGACGAGGGCGCGGGCCAGCGGTACGGCGTCGGCGGCGTCCTCCAGGACGACGACGGGGACGACGGGGGCGAGGTCGAGCACGGAAGTCATGCCCGTCATCCTGCCCGCGCCCCAGCATCCTGCGCAACGAGCGTTGCGCGGGATGCAACGCGGCCCCTGATCCGTGGCTTCAGTGGATCTCGGTCACCAGCACGTCGAGCTTCCCCGGCGCCTGCACCTCGACCACGAAGCCCAGCTCCCGCAGCGTCTGCGTGAGCTTGGCCGGCGTCTTGGGCTTCGCGCCCGACTCCAACAGCGCGCGCACCAGCCGCCCCTTGGTGGCCTTGTTGAAGTGGCTCACCACGGACCGTTTCTCGACGCCGTCGACCACCGTCACCTGCAGCACCCGCACCGTGGCCGTCCGCGCCGCGAACTCGCCGCGCGGCTTGGGCTTCCACGCGCTCGCGTACGCCGACGAGCGCAGGTCCAGCACCAGGCCCCCGCCCGCCGCCTCCGGGACGACCTCGGCCATCGGCTCCCGCCAGTACGCGCCGAGCGCGCCCAGCGCGGGCAGCTTCACCCCCATCGAGCAGCGGTACGACGGGATCCGGTCCGTGATGCGCACCGCGCCCCACAGGCCGGAGAAGACCAGCAGGGAGTCCTTCGCGCGCCGCCGGGCGGCGGTGCTCAGCGTCGCGAGCCCCAGGGCGTCGTAGAGCACGCCGGTGTACAGCTCACCGGCCGGCAGCGTCGGAGCGGTGAGCAGGCCCGCGTCCTTGGCGACCTCGCCGCGCAGCCCCGGGCTCAGCCCCAGGACCTCCGCGGCCTTCTCCTCGTCGCCCGAGCACAGCTCCACCAGTTCGCCCAGCACCGTCGACCGCGTCCCCGTCAGCCCGGGGAGCGAGAGCGACGCCAGGTCGACGGCCGGACCGGCGCCCACGGCGGCCTTGCCCTCGGACGGCGGAAGCAGGACGAGCACGGCAGTTCTCCCTCGGATGGATCCAACACGAACCGCATGCAGCCTACGGCCGTCATACGCTCACCCCATGCCCCGCCGCCACCTGCACGCCCCGGCCACCGACGGAACCCTGCTGCGTGACGCGCTGCGTCAGCTGCGCGTCCGGCTCGCCGTCCCGGAGGACTTCCCGCCCGCCGTGCTGGCCGAGGCCCGGCAGGCCGCCGAGAACCCGCGGATGCCGGAGCTCGACGCCACCGACATACCGCTCTTCACCATCGACCCGCCCGCCTCCACCGACCTCGACCAGGCCATGCACCTCGCCGCCCGCGCCGACGGCTACCGGGTGCACTACGCCATCGCGGACGTCGCGGCGTTCGTCACGCCGGGCGGCGCCCTCGACGCCGAGGCGCACCGCCGGGTCACCACCCTGTACTTCCCCGACGAGCGCGTCCCCCTCCACCCGCAGGTCCTCAGCGAGAACGCCGCCAGCCTGCTCCCCGGCCAGGACCGTCCCGCCCTGCTGTGGCGGATCGACCTGGACTCCACCGGCTCGGTCACCGCCGCCGACGTCCGCCGCGCCCGCGTCCGCAGCCGCGCCAAGCTCGACTACGCGACGGTCCAGCGCTCCCTCGACGCCGGCACCGCGGAGGAGCCCGTCGCCCTCCTGCAGAGGATCGGCCTGCTCCGTGAGGGGCTCGAACGGGAGCGCGGCGGCATCTCCCTCAACGTCCCCGAGCAGGAGATCGAGCAGCGCCCCGACGGCGACGGCTACGTACTCGAGTACCGCGCCCCGCTGGCCGCCGAGGGCTGGAACGCCCAGATCTCCCTGCTCACCGGCATGGCCGCCGCCGACCTCATGATCCGCTCCGGCGCCGGCATCCTCCGCACGCTCCCCGCCGCCCCCGCGGCCGCGTCCGACCGGCTCCGCCGTGTCGCGGCGGCCCTCCGCATCGACTGGCCGGCCGGCGTCCCGTACCCGGAGCTGATCCGCTCCCTCGACCCCCACCGCCCCGACCACGCCGCCTTCCTCCAGGAGTGCACCTCGCTGCTGCGCGGCGCCGGCTACACCGTCTTCGACGGCGCCGCCCCCGAGCACGCGGAACACGCCGCCGTCGCCGCCCCCTACGCCCACTGCACGGCCCCGCTGCGCCGCCTGGTCGATCGCTACGCCGGCGAGCTCTGCCTCTCCGCCGTCGCGGGGGAGCAGCCCCCGGACTGGGTCCGCACCGCGCTCCCGGACCTCCCCCGGGAGATGTCGGCGGGCACCGCGCACGCCAACCAGGCAGAGCGCGCATGCGTCAACCTGATCGAGGCCGCCCTGCTCAAGGGCCGTGTCGGTGAGGTCTTCGACGCCTTCGTCATCGACCTGGACGACCACGACCCGACGAGCGGCACCATCCACCTGGACGACCCCGCCGTCGTGGCCCGCGTGGAGTCCCCACCCGCGGCGCCGGCCCCTCCCCTTGGGCAGCCGTGTCCACGTTCGCCTCACCCAAGCCGACATGGCCACGACGACGGTCCTCTTCGCCCCGGCCGACCACCCCTGAGCCGTCGACTAGGATGGGCGGCACGGCGGACGAGCCGGCCGGGCGGTCGCGGCGGGATCCTTGAGATCCTTCCGAGGAACGTCCGGGCTCCACAGGGCAAGGTGGTGGGTAACGCCCACCCGGGGTGACCCGCGTGCCAGTGCCACAGAAAACAGACCGCCGGGAGCCGCAAGGCACCCGGTAAGGGTGAAACGGTGGTGTAAGAGACCACCAGCGTCCAGGGTGACCTGGACGGCTAGGTAAACCACACCTGGAGCAAGGTCAAGAATGGGCCGCCGCAAGGCGGCTCTGCGCGGATGACTGAGGGCTGCCCGCCCGAGTCCGCGGGTAGACCGCACGAGGCCGGCGGCAACGTCGGTCCCAGATGGATGACCGCCTCCCCCTGGCCCGCAAGGACCAAGGGAGACAGAACCCGGCGTACAGGCCGACTCGTCCGCCGCCTGTAAAACCGCGGGTCAGAGCGTGTTTCTTCGGTTCGGGGTTGGGCGCAAGGATCTGGCGACGGCGGTGAGGCAGTTTGCTAAGGGCTTACGCGCAACCAGAGCGTGCGCGGGGATGATGATGACCGCGCGATCGATGAGCCCTTCTGCGTTGCCGCTCGAGGGTGAGGACGGCTGCGGCGATTGGCGACATTCGATTCGGGTTACAGCGGGCTCTTCGGAACACCCGCCGGAACTTCAGTCGGGCCATGCCCCGCTCCACTGGCGTCCGCGCGGCGGAGAGCGCACGGTTGACGGTGCGGTGGGTCGGCGACAAGTCGCCGCCTGGAGGGCGCCTGACCGGGGTCGTCACCCATGGGCCGGCGCCCAGGTAGCCGCGGTCGGCTAGGCCGTGTCGGACACATCCCGCCTGGCCCGGGACGCCTGGCACGCGCGCTCTCCCCCAGCTACCGCTGGGAGGGGCCCCCAGTTGTCGGGCCCGCCCCGGTACGTCCAGTACAGGGGCGACCCTCCGCCGTGCGATCGCACGCACCAGACGCCCCGGGCCCGCCCTCCGGGCGGACGCCGGTATGTGTCAGACACGGCCTAGTAGCGGGATGCCCTGGCGTTCGTAGACTCGGATGATCCGGTGGGTGCGGCTGCCGTCAGATGGTGGGCACGGCCGGGCAGCGCGGGCGAAATCCACAGCAGCCGACCGACCGGGTCGGTCACCACCTGCACATTCACCCCAGGGCGGCGGTGCTTGTGGGAGCAGTCGGCCCGGCTGTCGCCGACGCTGGTGCACTTCGAGAGGGTGCCATCGATCAGGACGTAGTCGGCTTCGCGTAGGGCGCGTAGCAGGTCGGGCGCGCGGTCGGCGAGCAGGTTGATGACGGCTGTGGCGTAGGCGTGGGCGGTGCCGACTGAGATGCCGAAGCCTGCGGTGAGCTGCGTGAGGGTGTCGTGCCGGCGCAGCTGCACCAAGGTGTTGCTGGGCCCGCAGCATGCGTTGCGGGCCCAGCGGACGATGCGACTGGTGGGTCAGGAGGTGCTGTACAGGTTGCCCGCTTGCTCGGTGGTGAAGGCGTAGGGGTAGATGCGGGCGTCGCTGATGGTGGCGTTGGCGGGGTTGTAGAGGGTGGCGCTGCTGGTGAGTTGGATGGCGCCGACGCTGAGGTGGCCGGGTGCGTGCCAGGGGGTGGGGTTGGTGGCTGCCCCGGCGTAGTGGCCGTTGACGTAGAGCGTTGAGCTGTGGGTGGTGGAGTCGTAGACGCCGGTGAGGTGGGTCCAGGTGCCGGTGGTGGCGGCGCCTGCGGGGGCGTCGGCGGCGGGTGCGGTGTTGGCCATGGTGTCGCCGGTGGGGGTCATGAAGGTCCAGGTTTTGGTATCGGGGCGGTAGCCGAGGTCGAAGGCTTGGCGGGTGGTGCCGCCCTGGGCGACGAAGTACTGGTGGCCGGTGAGAGTGTTGAGTTTGACCCAGACCGAGACGGTGTAGCTTCCCGCTGTCTCGACGGCGGCGACCTTGGAGACCAGGGCTGAGGTGCCGGTGAAGGCGGCTGCGCCGGGGGTGGTGCCGGCGTGGTTGGCGGCCCAGGTGACGGTGCCGACGGGTGCGGCGTTGTTGCCGCCGGAGGCGTCGTTGGGGGTGCCGTTCAGGAGCCATTGGTTGCTGCGGCCGGTGAAGTACGCGATGGCGGTCTTGGCGGTGCCGTCCGGAGTGACGCCGTCCCAGGTGACGATCTTTCCGTTGCCGGATGAGGCCCACAGGTCTGGGATGTTGTCGCCGTTGAGATCGCCGTCCGAGCCGACTAGCGGGAACGCGGCGGTGGTGATGCCACCGCCGATCGCGGTGGCGGGGGAAGCAGCGACGCCCGTGACCGTGGTGTACGCGGTGCCATTGTCGTCGGTCGCGGCGGCGGTGGTCAGGGCGTACTGGAGGATGTCGCCTGCGGTGTGGCCGCCTGCGGTGGTGCGGACCCGGGCCCACAAGGCGGGTTTGCCAGTTGCGAGGGCGTCGCCAGGGATCATGAGGTCGTAATTGTCCCATCCGCCCTTGGCCACCAGCGTCGGAGCACCGAAGGGGGAACGTTTGCCATTGGCGTCGTAGGCACCTGCGCTGGTCTTGGGGTAGAACCAGAGACTTCCGGCTTCGACGGCGAGGACACCGGTGGCGTCGGTGGTCTTCAGATCGGGAGTGAGGGTGGTGCCTGCCGCACCGATCGGGGTGATCTGGTTGGTGTAGGCCCAAGTGGCGCCAGGCGCCCAGGTGGAGCCGACAGTCAGACCGGGACATTCAGTCGCGGTACCAACGCAGTCCGGACGAGGCAGTTGCGCCTTGGCGGTACCGAACGCCCCATAATTCTGCGTGTCATTGGAGTAGTAGAACAGCTGCCCGCTGCCGGTCTTGGTGGGGTCGGAGTCCGCCTTGGTGGGGTCGGCGTCCTGGTGGACGAAGAGGTCGTCGACCGGAGTGCCGGCGGTCTGAGTGCCGCGGTGGGTGATGCGGAAGTTCTTCCAGCTGGTGCCGTCGGGTGCCTGGGCGGCGGTGGCGGCTTGGATGGCAGGGGTGGAGTTGAAGTTCAGGGCCTGGCTGTAGTTGAGCAGAGCGCCGGTGGTGGGGTCGGCGGCGAGGACGTCGGGGTGGCCGTCATTGGTGACGTCGCCGTAGGCCAACGGGGTGGGCGACCAGGGCATGTAGAAGGGGTACGCCGTGATCAGGGAGGTGTTTCCGGCGTTGTCCTCGGCTTGGAGGTAGGCGATGTTGGTGCCCCAGTGCGTGGGGTGCACCGGGACGGAAATCTTCGGGAGGGCGCTGCCGCACTGCCAGGCGGCGTCGGAGAGCGTGGGGTCCAGGCTCCAGCGCATGCAGGCCAGTGCGGAGTTGACGCCTTCGGCCGGGGTGGGGTCGGTGGCGGTGAAGGGGATCTGTCCCGAGTCGCCGACGTGCAGGGTGGTGGTCTGCCCGTTGCCGGAGGGCGGGAACTGGTGGGCGAGGTCGGTCACCGGGTTGAACGTGATGGTGGGTGGTTGCAGGTCGGCACGGAAGCGGCAGCCGCCTGCGGTGGTGGAGGGTAGGAGGCCATCGCTGGCGGAGACGTTCCAGCCGTAAGCGTGGCCGTCTTTGAGGGCGGTGGTGGGGACGGTGTAGGTGACGGTCTGCCCGGATGCGCTGTCGCCGCTGCTGCCTTGAGCGGTGAGGGGGTCGCCGGCGACGGAGTCGTCCCAAAGGCTGAAGTAGCCGTGCATGGCAAGGCCGACGGGGCTGGTGACGGTCGCGGTCAGTTTCAGGCCTTGGGCGCCGGGGTTGCCGATGAAGGCGTGGGTGGTGGGTTCGGCGGCGAGCTGGCAGTTCTCCTGCGAGGCCGGGGCGAGGTATTGCGGGACCGGACTGCTCTTCAGGTTGGAGGGCGGGTTGGGGGCTTTGTCGTACTGGATGTACAGGGTGGGGTTGTGGGTCAGGTGTTTGAAGCCGTTCGCGTTGGATTCGTCGCCATGGAGGCCGAAGGCGAGGGCGCCGTTGTTGACGTATTTCTGCACGTGGGCAGTGATCACGTAGCCGAAAGGCACGTCGCCGGAGCAGCCGGAGTTGCCGGTTCCGCCGACTTGGTCGGTCAGGCCGAAGGGGGTGTCACCGCTGTTGTGGTTCGCCCAGGTGTATTCAGCGATGGGGCCGGTGGCGTAGAGCGACACCGGGTAGGTGTCGGTGCAGGACCACGAGGCGCTTGAGGTCTGGGTGAAGGTCAGCGTGGCGTAGTGGATCGTGGAGTTGGCGATGGCACCGAGGTTGTTGAACTGGTAGTAGGGGCGCTCGGTGTCGTGAGGACTGCAGCTGCCGCCGCCTGAGTACGTGCCGCAAAGGCCCAGGGCGGGAGAGCTTCCCGTGTTGTGAGTTCCGGAGTGGGCGGATTGGATCCAGGTCCAGTCGGGGTTGGTGCCGCCGAATGTGAACCATTCCGGGTCGATGTAGACCGGGAAGTGAGTACCGGGTCCACCCAGCACGCCGGGTACCGGGGTGATCGTGACAGTGTCGCCATCGGCGGTGGTGGGCATCGTGGCGGTCTGCGCGCCCGGTCCGGGGCCGTCCGCGGTACTTGCCTCAGCCGGGGTGTCGCTGTCGGTGCTCTGCGGGGCGGCGGCCGTGGTGGTCTTTGCGCCGGCGGGGGTACTCGTGAGGGTGCTGGAGTCCCACATCTGCGGTGCGGAGGCGGTGAACTCCTTGGCGCCGCTGGCGGTGTCCCTGGCGGTGAGGTTTCCTGCGCTGTCGGCGGTGACGCTGATCCCGGTGCCGGTGGTGGCCAGGTCCAGGGTCTTGAGTGCGGGATTGGCCGCGGCGGTGGCGGTCTTGACGATGACGATGTGCTTGACGCTGCCCCGTGCGGTGACGGTCACCTTCAGGTCCACGTCCGGCAGGATGTCGGCATACAGCGCGCTGTCGCCCGAGACGGTGGGGGCGGGCAGGGTGAACGGCACGCTGAGTGAGAGCGTTTTGCCGGCGCTATTGGTCAGGGTGGCCAACGGGCCGCTGCCGCCATGCGACAGGCGTATGGGGGTTATGGCGGCTTTGGGGGACAGGGTGCCGTCGGCGTTGGTGTGCAGAGTGGCGTCCACCGGCGCCCAAGCGCCGGCGACCTTGGCCCGTGCGGGTTGCACGCTGGTGCTGGTGGAGTAGGTGCCGTCCGGGTTGACGGATGTCTGCTCGAACTCGCTGGTCAGCGCGTCGATGACGACCGGGTGGCCGGTCGCTGCGGCCTTCGCCTGCGCGGCGGCCGCGGCCACCGTGTCGGGCGGGACGATTGCGGCGTGCTGGGCCTCGGCCGGGTCGGTGGGGGTGTCGGCGTGGGCAGCGGGGGCGAGGGAGAGCAGGCCGGCCGAGAGAGCGAGCGCGAGTACAGCGGCCCCAGTGCGGCGGCGGGGTCTGCCGCGGCGCCAGGGGATGGGAGGGCCAGGAGGGACAGAAGGCATGAAGATCCCCGTTCCGGGTCGTACCGGTGGCGCAATGACCGTGCGCACGATGGGCCACGCTCGTCACACCGGTCAAGGCCGTCCCCAACTGGAGCCGAACACTCCTCCAGCGATGTCCCGGTCTGATGCCCCTGTGACATGGGTCACTGGGTAAACGGTGGGTCAAGTACCCGTCACTTGCGTCACAGAAGGTCCTACGGTCCGTGTCATTCGCGCGCAACTCTGTGCGAACGGGCAAGACCCGAGGGGGAGTTGTGCAGGGTTCGAGCACCGGTGCGCGCATCAGATGGAAGCTGAGCGGCAGGCACGCGCTGCTGGGTTCAGCCAGCGTGCTGGCGGTCTTCGCCGCCCTCCTGGCGCCGCTGTCAGCCGAGGCCATCGCGGCGGCGCAGGCGCCCGATCCGGATCAGATCTGGTCTCCGCCCAACACTCCGCTCCCGCAGACCCCCTCGGTTCCCGGGCACCCCGCACCTGCCCCGGCGAAGCTTCCCTCCACCGCCAGTGCCACCGGGGCACCCCGCACCGCGGCGCCCGTGCCATTCGGCGGCCAAGCCACCGTCACCCTCCCGAACGCCTCCACCACCAAGGCCACGTCAGCAACGGTCCGCGCCGGGCAACTCCCCGTCTGGATAGCTTCATCCGGCACTACGCGACAGAGCGCCACCGCCGCGGAGGCGTCGGTTCGCGTCTCGGTGGCCGACCAGAAGGCGATCACGGGAGCGGGTCTTCCCGGCCTGGCGGTCACGCTCGCCCGCACCGACACCGCCCCCACGGGGCGGGTTCAGGTCGGCATCGACATCAGCTCCCTGGACGTCACCTGGGGCGGCGGCTTTGCACAGCGCGTCCGGCTGGTCGGTCTGCCGGCCTGTGCGCTGACCACTCCTACGGTGCCGGCGTGCCGCAAACAGACTCCGGTGCCCTCCCACTACGATCCGAGCACCCACCGCCTGGTCGCCGACGTTGCCCTGCCCGCCGCCGCACCCGGCCCGCGGAACCCGGCCTCGGCCACCGCACCGAAGGCGACCACTGCGCTCGATGCTGCCACCGCACAGCAGATCGTGCTTGCACCCATGGGTGATCCGGCCGGCTCGGCCGGCACCTACGCGGCGACCGACCTCGCCCCCAGCGCGAAGTGGACGGCTGGCTCCTCGAGTGGTGGCTTCTCCTACTCCTACCCGATCCAGGTCCCCCCGGCGTTGGGTGGGGCCGCGCCGCAGGTGTCACTGTCCTACGACTCCTCGTCGGTCGACGGGCGGACCTCGTCGACGAACGCGCAAGCGTCCTGGATCGGCGACGGCTGGGACTACCACCCGGGCTTCATCGAGCGCTCCTACAAGTCCTGCGACAAGGACGGTCTGCAGCACTCGGGCGACGAGTGCTGGGGCGGCTACAACGCCACCCTGTCCCTGGGCGGGCACTCCAGCGAACTGGTGCGCGACGACGACAGCGGCGCCTGGCGGCTCAAGGACGACAACGGATCCAAGGTCGACTTCCTCACCGGAGCGAGCAACGACGATTCGCGCGGCGAGTACGTCCGCGTCACCACCACGGCCGGCACGGTCTACTACTTCGGACTGAACCACCTGCCCGGCGGCGACAAGAGCGACCCGGCCAGCCACTCCGCGTGGGCGGTGCCGGTGTACTCGCCCAACAGCGGCGACCCTTGCTATGACGCGGCCAAGGGCAAGGGCTCGTGGTGCCAGATGGCCTGGCGCTGGAACCTCGACTACTCCGTCGACGTCCACGGCAACCTCACCACCTACACCTACACCGCCGAGGGCGACAATTACGCGCGCGGCGGGGGGCAGAACAACGGTACCGGCACCCTCACTCCCTACACCCGCGGCGGCGCGCTGCGCTCCATCAACTACGGGCAGACGCTGGCCGGGCAGGTCGCTGCCAAGGGCGCGGCCAAACCCGCCGCCACGATCTCCTTCAATCCGGCGCCCGAGGGCCGCTGCGACACCACCGGCGGCTTCACCTGCACAGGCGCCACCTTGTCGAAGACCAACGCCACGCACTGGCCGGACGTGCCCTACGACCAGCACTGCGACGCCAACCCCTGCACCAATTACGGCCCCAGCTTCTGGTCCAACCAGCGCCTGGCCTCCATCACCACCCAGGTGATGTCCAACGGCACGTCCAAGCCTGTCGACTCCTATGCGCTGACCCAGTCCTTCCCCGACCCGAACGACGGCACCAGCAAAGGCCTGTGGCTGCAGCAGATTCAGCGCACCGGATTGGACGGACCCGGCACCCCGCCGCTGCCACCTGTCATCTTCACCTGGACGATGAAACCCAATCGCGTCGACGGCATGGACCTGGTCCCCGCACCGGCCATCTTCAACCGGCCCCGGATCAAGAGCATCACGACCGAGACCGGCGAGAACATCGTCATCGACTACAGCCTGCCGGCTTGCTCCCGGGTGGACCATGTGATGCCCGCGTCCGCGGACGACAACAAGATGAAGTGCTACAACGTCAAGTGGTACCCGCCGGGCACCGTCTACGGGGCGACTCCCGCCTCGGACTGGTTCAACCGTTACACCGTCGATCAGATCACCGAGAACGATCTCGTCGCCCAGTCCCCCGCGAAAATCACCCACTACGGCTACGGCGATGCGGGCTGGCACCGCAATGACTCGGAAATGACCGAGAGCAGTGACCGCACCTGGGACCAGTTCCGCGGCTATGCGACCGTGACCACCACCACCGGCAGCGGGCAGGACGGCCCCATCACCCAGTCCGTCACCAAGTACCTGCAGGGCATGGCCGGCGACGCCCTCGCCGCTGGCGGAACCAAAACCGCCACCGTCGACGACGCACTCGGCGAACACGTCACCGACTCCGACTGGTTGGCCGGCCAGGCCCTGGAAACCGACAGCTACGACAAGGCCGGCGACGGAAACAAGATCACCGCCTACACCGTGCACCGGGCCACGGGCCCGTATCCCACTGCCACCCACAAGCGAGCCGGCTTGACCGGATTCAACCTGGTCGCACGGTATATCTCCACCGGTACGGTGGAGACGAAGAAGAGCTTGAAGGCCGACAACGCTTGGCGCACTACAAAGTCCACCAGCACCACCGACCCCGAGAACGGGAACCATGCGCTGACGCTGCTCACGACTGCTGACGGATTGCCGGACCGATGTGTGCGCACCAGCTATGCCGCTGGTTCCACCGCACAGATGACGGATTTGGTCGACGAGACGCTGACGGTCTCTGGCAGCGGATCATGCACGGCTGTACCCGGGGCGGCAAACACCGTCGCAGACACCAGAACGCTTTATGACAGTAAGGCCTTCGGCCTTGCCGGAGCTCTCGGGGACGACACCTCCACACAAAGTTTGGACCACTACGACGCCTCCGGCCATCCGGTGTTCGTCACCGATAACGTTACCGGCTTTGATAGCTACGGCCGGGTTGTCGCCACCACAGATCCCAACATCACTGACGCCCAAAACCAGGCTGGAGCGGTGACACGCACGGTCTATGGCGTTGCGCAGACCGGTGAGTTGCCGAACAGCGTTGCGGTCACCACGCCGGCCCCAGGAAGCCTGTCCGGCTGGACTACCACCACCACCCAGGACACAGCCCGCGGCTTGCCACTGGTCACTGTCGACGCGAACGGACAGAAGACCACCGAAACATACGATGCGTTGGGGCGGTTGACACAGATGTGGCGACCGGGCTGGGCCACGGGCAACAAACCCAATCTGACGTTCTTCTACGCAGTCAACGGCTCAGCCGGTCCGTCGGCCACCACGACGAACACGCTCAAGGACGACGACACCACCTATACCCAGTCAGTGCAGATCCTCGACGGATTCGGCAGGGTCCGGCAGACCCAGACGTCGCCGGCTCTGTCGGGAATCCCGGGACGGCTCCTGGCAGACACCCTTTACGACTCCCACGGCCGGACACTCGCCACCCGTGCCCCGTACTACGACAAGAACACCTCTCCTACCGGCACCTTGTATCTACCTGTTCCCGGCGATGTCCCCTCGGAGACCAGCACCGTCTTTGGACGGCCAAGGCCGTCCCATTGCCTCAGTGCTCTCCGCTATGGGCGTGGAGCAGTGGCGCACGACCACCGACTACCCGGGCAGCGACGAGACCGACGTCACCCCGCCCAACGGCGGAACACCCATGACTACGATTACCGATGCACGCGACCAGACCAGTCAGGTGTGGCAGTACCGCACATCCACGGCCACGGGTCACCCCGAGGACGCCGACATCACGACCTACGCGTACACCACCGCGGGCAAGCCCGCGACCCGTACGGACGCCACGGGCAAGAACACTTGGACCTATGGCTACGACCTGCGCGGCCGTCAAGTCACCGCCACCGATCCGGACACCGGGACCACCACCCAGAGCTACGACGCCGATAGCCGCCTCGCCAGCGTGACGGACGCGCGCAAGCAGACCCTCGTTTACAGCTATGACTTGATCGGCCGCAAGACCGGCCTGTACACCGGCAGCACCACCCCAGCCAATCAACTTGCGGCCTGGAAGTACGACACCGCCTCAGGCGGGAAGGGCCAGCCAGCGGGATCCACGCGATACGTCGACGGCGTGGCCTACACCACGACGACGACTCTCGGATACGACGCCTCGTACCATCCGACGGGAGCCACGCTCACCATCCCCGGCAGTGAGATCGGGCAGACCACCCCCTTCACGTACACCACCCACCGGCATTACAACCCGAATACCGGCACGCTCAGCGCTACCGATCTCCCCGCCGTCGGCGGTTCATCGGCTGAGACACTCGCCAACACCTACGACGTCAACGGCCCGCTCATCTACACCGCCGGTCAGGTCACATACGACCTGCAGACCAATTACGACCCCTTCGGGCGGGCGATCCGTACCACCCTCAACCCGTGGGGCTCCCAGGTGGTGGCCACCACCAACTTTGATCAAGCCACCGGTCGCGTGATGTCGGAATTCGTCGATAAGCAGACGTCTACCAACGGCGCTGTCGACCAGCACAGCTACACCTACAACGCAGCTGGTCAGACCACCTCGGTCAGCGACATCGAGGACAACACAACCTCCCAGACCGACCTGCAGTGCTTTACGTACGACTATCTCGGTCGCCTCAGCACCGCCTGGACCGACACCGGCGGGACCACCACCCAGCCCCAGCCGTCCGTTCCCGGCATGGGCGGCTGCACCCACACCAGCCCGACGTCAACCGGAAGTGCCACCATTGGCGGCCCCGCGCCGTACTGGACGAGCTACGGCTACGACAAAACTGGCAACCGCACCAGCCTCACCCAGCACAACACAGCAGGAGACACCACTAAGGACATCAGTACGACACAGGGATTTGCCCCGGCCGGCCAGGCCAATCAGCCAACCACTGCGGTTGGCACCGGGGGCGGCACCGGTGGCCCCCATGCCCTGGCCTCCACGACCAGCACTGGCCCCAACAACCCCGGTGCCACGTCATACCAGTACGACGCCACGGGCAACACCACCAAGATCACCACGGCCAACGCTGCTACAACACTTGCTTGGACCGGTGAAGACAAACTTTCCACCGTCGTCAACAGTGCGGGTACCACTACGTATCTCTACGACGCCGATGGGAACCAGCTCATCCGCCGTAACCCAGGCGGCATTACCACCTTCAACCTGGGAAGTGACGAACTCACCTACACCACGGCTACCAAGACGACGATCAATGCTCGGTACTACGCACAACCCAACGGCCTGACCATTGTTCGCCAGGGCAGCACCCGCACCATCCAGTGCACCGACCCGCATGGCACTGCCACACTTGCCCTGGACGCGACCACCCTCGCGGAGACACGCCGCCCGCTCGACCCCTTCGGTAACGCACGCGGTACGCAGCCCACCGCCTGGACCGGCGACAAGGGCTTCGTCGGAGGCACCCAAGACCCCGCTACCGGCCTCACCAACCTCGGCGCCCGCGAATACCAACCCGCGACCGGCCGATTCCTCAATCCAGACCCGCTCCTCGACGCAGCCAACCCGCAACAATGGAATGGCTATGCCTACGCCAACAACACGCCAATCAATGCTGCTGACCCCGATGGCAAGATGATTAAGGATGATGTCACCGGCCTCGGGTTCGGCAACCAAAAGGTAATGAAGGATTGGTATGAAAGCGAGGGATATACGGGCAAGGACGGGAAGGCGACTCAAAAATACAACACCCTCCTGGGGAACTATAACGACTCGTGGCGAACCTATTATCATTCGACCTACTACAAAGCCATCAGGTATCTCGGTATCGAGCGGAAGCTCAGGGATGCCCCCGCTCCCTGGAAAGATCGAAATGTTGTGACAGGAAAGGAAATGCCGTCATCCTGTGATGACGCTTGTCGCGAGATCGTCAAAGCATGCAACGAAGAATGCATGGGTCTCCAGTTGGAGCTCTACATCGCCTCCTTTCCGCCTTCCGAGGGCGGAGGATCTAGCGGCGGCCCCATGGGATGGCTGAAGAAGCATGTTTACGTCCAGGCGAGCTTTTGCCTGGTGGTGATATGTCTGAGTGGTACATTCCAGGACGGCTACGCTATGGTCGGTGGTGGCTTGAATTTGCCGCATCTGAGTCCCGAGAGCGCGGCCAAAGATTCAGGAATGACAGCAGGTAAAATGTTCAGGCAGGGTGTAGGGATGGTCAAGCAGCGAGGATTTGGCCTTTCGCTGAGCACGGGATTGAACTCCGCGACGCCAACCAACCAGAACAATTCATCGATGGGGGGTTGTATTGCTGATGTGTACGGCGGATGCATCGGCGGATCTCCGGCACAAGATGGCGGAAACTTCTACGCGGGTGTCGCGCTGGGTTATGGTGTAACATTCAACGTTGGGAATACTCGGACCTTTGACCTTATTGGCAACAGGTGATCTCAAAAGGGGTCTGCGGTGCTGCAATACGCGGGTAGGGCAATCAAGGCCGCCGATGTGGGGATTTCCGATGTCTGGTTTACTGGGGGAGTCCTGGCATTTGGCATTGTTGCCTGGGTCTTCCATGTCTTCAGGACGCGAAATAGCAGCAAATCTCTTGGTGAGAAAATAATCCCCCATCTAGTGCTTGCAGTATTTTTTGTGATTGTCGGGTCGGCATTCGCATGGGTTCTGTATCATTACATCGAGAATAGCTCTTAGGTCCCGCAATGTGATCTGATGCGCCCAGGGCGGGGCATGCGGGCCAGGCTGCCTGACGCACGGCCCGACCAACGTGACCAGCTGCGATGAGTTTTCGAGCGGCACAGGACCCGGCGTTTGTCAGTGTCCGTTCGGCAGCGTGGTGAACCGTACTGGTTCAGCGAGTGTGCGGCGGGCGCCCTCCTCGTCCGCGGCGCGCGCGGCACGTGTGGCCTCGGCCAGCCTGGGGGGAGAGTTTCGCTGAACTTGAGGCCCCGCAGAGCGTTCCCATCGACCTCGGGCAGGCTCGGGCCGTCCTTCGCATCTGCCAAGGAGCTCGCCCAGCTTTCCGGGGTGAGGTCGTCCCGCAGTCGGATCCAGTGGGCGTTGGCTCGACGGTGTGGTGAGACGGCGGAAGGCAGTGAGGCAGCCAAGGTGACGTTGGCGCGGTGACCGGCCCAGGTCCACCAGCGGACGTCCTCAGTGGCGCGACGGACGATGACCGTTCCTTCGGGATGCACGGCGTTCACGTGTGCGTCGCGGGCCTCCGCATGGCTGTGCCCACGTCAGCGGGGCAACGGCGTCCCGAAACGATCAGTCGTGATGAGGTCGATCCTACGACGTCGGGCTCCGGAGGATCCGGCCGGTGCCGTGCGGGCGGACATCAGCCACCGGGCGTTGCCATCCGCCTTGCGGCGTATACGAGTTGATCCGTTGGTCTGATGTCGGGAGGGTGGTGCTCCGGAAGGCTGAGAGACGTGAATACGCCGAGTTGGACGCGGCGGTGGCCGCTGTGGGCTCCGTTCGCGGCCGGTGTGTGGAGCGGGGTGTACGCCCTGGTCGAGGTCGTCTGGTCGGCGACCGGCACCACCGTGCCCTGGAAACCGCACGAGGCGATCGGCACGCCGGTGCTGCTGCTGTTCGGCGCGCTCGCCGTGCTGGGCGGCACGGCCGGGCTGGCCACCACCCGTACGCTCTCCCGCTCAGGACGGCGGGCCGTCGCCGTGACGCTCATCGCGGTGGTTCCGGTGTTCGTCGTGGGGATGGCCAGTGTGCCGGAGTACTTCGTCACGCTGGCGTCCCTGTCGGGAGTGGAGAGCGTCACCGGGCTGACCTGGGTGCTGCTCAACGCCGCGGGTACCGGCCTGCTGGTGATGGTCGCCCTGTCCCACCGGCGGCGGCTGGCCGGCCGGTGCCCCCGGTGCGGCCAGCGGCACGCGGGGGACCGGTTCGGCCCGCTGGTCCACCCGGACGCCACCGTCGCCTCCCGCCGCGCGCGTACGACGGTGTACCTCCTGATGTGCGGCCTCCTGCCCTGGGCCGGCGTCAAGACGATCTGGACACTCGGCGGCGGCGCGCTGGGCGTCACCGCCGAGGGCTGGCGGAAGGTGAACACGGGCGACTCCGCCGTGGCTCGCGCGCTGTCCTCGGTGGGTATCGACGTCACCGTGCTCGCCGCGGCGTTCGGGATCTTCCTGCTGCTCGGCCTGCTGTACCCGTGGGGCCAGATCTTCCCGCGCTGGGCGCTGCCCCTGGCCGGGCGGCGGGTGCCGCGCATGCTGCCGCTGCTGCCCGCCTGGGTGATCGCGGCGGGCCTGTCGCTCTACGGCTCCGTGCTGGTCGGCTACGCGCCGCTGAGCGCGCTGGGTATCGCACCGCCCGTCGAGCCCAGTGCGCCGTTCACCTCCCGGGGCCGGCATCACCTGGATGGTGCTGTTCGGTGGTCTGGCCTTCAGCGGGCTCGGCTTCGGCCTGATCGTGGCCGCCCGCTCCTACGCGGCACGCACCCGGCCGGTCTGCGCCGGGACCGGCGGCCCCGGTGGGCCTGTCGATCCCGGCGCGGGGGGTCGGACGACCGCTGAGCTCAGCGCGGCAGCGGAAGCGGTGTGCCGTCCGGGATAACGGCCCCTGTTCCGCTGACGCGGACGCGGGGGTCGTTCTCGCGCAGTTCGACGGTGAGGACGCCGGGGCGGCCGAGGTCGTCGCCCTGGTGGAGGGTGAGGGTGGCGGGCGCGGTGACCAGGTGCTGGTCGCGGAGGTACGCGCCCAGCGCGAGGGCGGCCGCGCCGGTGGCCGGGTCCTCGACGACGCCGCCGACCGGGAACGGGTCGCGGACGTGGAAGACGGTGTCCGAGGCGCGCCAGACCAGTTGGATCGTGGTCAGGTCGAGGCTGAGCATGAAGGCGGCCAGCCGGTCGAAGTCGTAGTCGAGCGCGGCCAGCCGCTCGCGGGTGGCCGCGCCGAGCACCAGGTGGCGGGCGCCGGCGTAGGCGATCCGGGGTGCGAAGGCCGGATCGAGGTCGGCGGCGGGCCAGCCGAGGGCTTCGAGCGCCTCGGTGACCACCGCGTCCGGGATCTCCTCGATCCGCGGCTCGACACTGGTGAGGGTGGCGCGCAGCGCGCCGGAGGCCTCCGCGGCGACCGAGACCGGGATCTCGCCCGCGGCCGTCGAGAAGAGCAGGTCACCGGAGCCGATGCGTTCGGCGAGTGCGACCGCCGTGGCGACCGTGGCGTGCCCGCAGAACGGTACTTCGGCCTTCGGACTGAAGTAGCGGACGGTGAGGGAGCGCCCTTCCGTGGCGGTGATGAAGGCGGTTTCCGAGTAGCCGACCTCGGCGGCGACCGCGAGCATCTCCGTCTCGGCGAGACCGGAGGCGTCCAGCACGACGCCGGCCGGGTTGCCACCGGCCGGGTCGTCGGAGAAGGCGGTGTAGCGGAGCACCTCGGTGCCGTGAATGGTCGTCATGAGCTGCATCAACGACGGCCGGCGCCCCGGTGTTCCCCGCCGTCAGCCGCGTCCGATGTACGGCATGGTCGTCGCCATCACGGTCGCGAACTGCACGTTCGCCTCCAGCGGCAGCTCGGCCATGTGCAGCACCGTGCGCGCCACGTCGGCCACGTCCATCACCGGTTCCACCGCCGTCGTACCGTTGGCCTGCTGGATTCCGGTCGTCATCCGGGCGGTCATCTCGGTCGCCGCGTTGCCGATGTCGATCTGGCCGCAGGCGATCCGGTACCCGCGGCCGTCCAGGGACAGGGACTTCGTCAGGCCGGTCATCGCGTGCTTGGTGGACGTGTAAGCGACGCTGTTCGGACGCGGCACGTGCGCCGAGATCGAGCCGTTGTTGATGATCCGGCCGCCCTGGGGGTCCTGCGCCTTCATCGCCCGGAACGCCGCCTGCGCGCACAGGAACGCGCCGGTGAGGTTGACGTCGACGACCGAGCGCCACTGCTCGTACGTGAGGTCCTCCAGCGGCACCGGCGGCCCGAACATCCCGGCGTTGTTGAACAGCAGGCCGAGGGGGCCGAACTCCGTCCGCACCGCCGTGAACAGCCGGTCGACGTCCTCCGGCCGGGTCACGTCCGCCGGTACGACGAGGGTGCCGCCGCCCGCCAGCCGGGCCGTCTCCTCCAGCGCCTCCGTCCTGCGGCCCGCGAGGGCCACCGACCAGTCGGCCCCGGTCAGCGCCAGCGCCACCGCGCGTCCCACGCCGGATCCGGCGCCCGTCACCACTGCCACCTTCTGGATCTCGCTCATGGCACCGCAGGGTATGCGGTGGGATGATGAGGATCAGCGCCACCCCGAAGGATCCGGCGCCGCCCCGAAGTGACGACCGTCCCGCAGGAGGCCATATGCCCGTCGTCGACCCGCTGTCCGACAAGGAGATCGCCGACCGCCTCGCGGAACTGCCGGGCTGGGAACTCGCGGCGGACGGGACCGCTCTCGTCCGCACGTACCGGCTGGCGCACCTGCCCGCCGCGATCCTCGCGGTGCACATCGCGCAGGTGCAGGCCGAGCTGGACCACCACTCGGATCTCACCCTCGGCTATGACACGCTCGGCGTGTCGATCACCACGCATTCGGCCGGCAGCCGGCTGACGGAGAAGGACTTCGGCCTGGCCGGTCGGATCGCCGCCATCGCGCCGGCTCACGGAGCCGAGTAGACGGAAGGCTCAGCCGAAGCGGCGCAGCAGCGCGGACTTGGCGGTGGTGAACTCCTCGTCGGTGAGGATCCCGTCGCGCTTGAGTTCGCCCAGCTCGCGCAACCGCCGCAGCAGTGCGTCCGGGTCCTCGGCGTGGTCGGCCACCCGCTGGGGGAGCCCGTCCTGCGGCTCCGACTGCTTGGCGAGCAGTTCGGGACGCCGTTCGCCCTGATGGCCCTGAGCGGGGTCCGAAGGGTGCGGCAGCCGTGCGGCGACGGCCGCGGCGAGGAGGGCGGTGTGCCCGAGCTCCTTCTTCATGCCCCACAGGACGACGCAGTTGGGGTCGTGCTTGGGCGGCTGGGCGGTGAACTGGGCGCCCTTGACGCGAAAGCGCAGGTGCCCGTTCTCCAGGCCGACGTTGGGGCGCCACTCCACTGCGGCCAGGTCGCGGAGGGCCAGCTCCCGGGCGCCCGCCGACTTCTTGCCCTCCTCCGCCGTCCAGTTCCAGCTGATGGTCACCCGCTCCCCGTCGAAGGTCAGGGCGCCGTCGCCGCCGCCCGCCGACAGCGGCACCTTGGGGCCGGGGAGGAGGTAGGAGCCGGTCGGGCCGGTCGGCACCTGGTTCAGCAACAGCGCGTGGCGCACCTCGTCGGCGAAGTACTCGGCGACGCCCGTGCGGTCCGCGTCGACGCTCACCTGGTACGGGTCGGCCGCGTCCGGAAGGCCGCCGCCCGTGGCGTACAGGAGCGGGTCCGCGCCCTCCCGCAGCCGCAGGCGCAGCCGGCCGCCCTTGCGGCCCGGCTCGTAGGCGATGCCGGCCACCGCTTCGAGCGGCACGGCGACCTCGCCCAGCGTCTGCCGGAGCTTGTGCACCCCCCGGTCACGGCCCGGGACGATACGGATCACCTCGTCGTCGAACGTCCAGGTCCCGTCGTGCGTCAGCAGTTCAGCCATGGGACGATCCTAATTCGCCGGGTGCCGGGCTCCCGGTGGTCTCCGAAAGACCGCGAGGTCCGCGAGGTCCGCGAGGTCCGCGAGGTCCGCGAGGTCCGCGAGTTCCGCGAGTTCCGCGAGGAGCACGGGGAGCCGGGGAGCCCGGCTGAGAGCGTCACTCGCCCGGGTACCGCACCCCGATCTGCTCACGGACGGTGTCCAGGGTGCGCATGATGGCGAGCGTGCCCGACAGCGGCACGAGCGCCGACTGGGTCTCGCCGGCCCGCAGGCACCGCATGACCTCGGCGGCCTCGTGGCGCATGCCGTCGCGCCGCGGCACGTCGGTGACCTCGGAGAGCAGGTACTCGCGGGGCTCGTGGCCGTCGCGGTGCAGGGTGAAGCTCTCGGGGTGGAAGTAGCCGTGCGGGATCTCGATGCGTCCAGTGGTGCCGGTCACCGAGGCCGTGACCGGGGTGTCGGCGGTGATCGAGCAGCTGAGGAGCGCGAGGGCGCCGCTGTCCCAGCCCAGGATGATGCCGGTGTTGTCGTCGACGCCCTCGGGGGTGAGGTGGGCGGTGGCCAGGATGGTGTCGGGCTCGCCGAGCAGCAGCTGCGCGAAGGAGACGGGGTAGACACCGAGGTCGAGCAGCGCGCCGCCGGCCTGGGCGGGGTCGCGGAGCCGGTGGTCGGCGCCGAACGGCCCGGCGATCCCGAAGTCCGCCTGGATGGAGCGGATCTCGCCGATGACGCCGTCCCGTACGAGCTCGCGCATGCGCAGGATCAACGGGTTGCAGTACATCCACATCGCTTCCATGAGGAAGCTGCCGCGCTCGGCGGCCAGCGTGGTGAGCTCCGCGGCCTCGCGGGCGTTGATCGTGAACGCCTTCTCGCAGAGCACGGCGCGGCCCGCCTCCAGGCAGAGCCCGGCGGCGGCGCGGTGCGCGGAGTGCGGGGTGGCGACGTAGACGACGTCGAGGCTGTCGTCCTGTGCCAACTCGGCCCAGCTGCCGTAGGCGCGCTCGATGCCGTAGCGGTCGGCGAACGTCTTGGCCGAGCCGATGCTGCGGGAGCCGACCGCGGCGACCTCGGCGTCCGGCAGGGTCAGCAGTGCCTCGGTGAAGGTGGCGGCGATGCCGCCGGTCGCCAGGATCCCCCACCGGATCGGCCGCTCCCGGTCCACGCCCTCCGAGCCGGAAGCGCCCGCTATGCCGTGCCCGCCGTCTGCGCCATGCTCGTCGTGTCCGCCATGCACCATGCGTCCGCCCCACCAGGTCTCGACCACGTTCGAATCCTGAAAGGATAGGCAACGGTTCGACGATTACCGGGGGGACCCCATGCAGGAAGCCGGCCCGACCGCCGACGCGCGCATATCCGACGCGCGACAGCTCACCGCCCAGCGCCGTACCGGGTGGCTCGTCACACTGGTGCTGGGCGGCCTGACCGCGCTGGCCCCGCTCTCCATGGACATGTACCTGCCGGCCCTGCCGAAGGTCACCGACGCACTCCACAGCCCCGCCGCGACCATCCAGCTCACCCTCACCGCCTGCCTGGCGGGCATGGCGCTCGGGCAGCTGGTCGTCGGGCCGATGAGCGACAAGTGGGGACGCCGCCGGCCGCTCCTGGCCGGCATGGTCGTCTACGTCATCGCCACCGCCGTCTGCGCCTTCGCGCCCAGCGCCGAGCTGCTGATCGCCTTCCGGCTGTTCCAGGGCCTGGCGGGCGCCGCGGGCATCGTCATCGCCCGTGCGGTCGTCCGCGACCTGTACGACGGCGTCGAGATGGCCCGGTTCTTCTCCACCCTCATGCTGGTCTCAGGCGTCGCCCCGGTCATCGCGCCCGTCATCGGCGGCCAGGTGCTGCGGCTCACCGACTGGCGCGGCGTTTTCGGCGTCCTGACCGTGATCGGATCGCTGCTCACCCTGCTGGTCTGGCGGCAGCTGGACGAGACGCTGGCGCCGGAGGACCGGCACAGCGGCGGCCTGCGCCAGACGCTCTCCACGATGCGCGGGCTGCTCGCGGACCGGGTCTTCGCCGGCTACATGCTCGCGGGTGGCTTCGCCTTCGCGGCGCTCTTCGCGTACATCTCCGCCTCGGCCTTCGTCGTGCAGGACATCTACGGCGCGTCCCCGCAGACCTTCAGCCTGCTCTTCGGCGTGAACTCGGTCGGGCTGGTCGCGGTCGGCCAGCTCAACGGGAAGGTGCTGATCGGCCGCTTCAGCCTCGACAAGGCGCTCGGCACGGGCCTCGCGGTGATCACCCTGGCGGCCGTCGCGCTGCTGGTCATGGCGTCCGGGGTGTTCGGCCGGGTGGGGCTCCTTCCGATGGCGGCGGGCCTGTTCGTCCTGATGTCGGCGATGGGCCTGGCGCTGCCCAACACGAACGCGCTGGCCCTGATGCGCACCAAGCACGCGGCCGGCTCCGCGTCCGCCCTCCTCGGTACGGTCTCGTTCCTCATCGGCGCGGTCGTATCGCCGCTGGTCGGGATCGCGGGGGAGCACACGGCCGTGCCGATGGCGGTGGTGCAGCTGGCCTGTGCGCTGATCGCCGTCGGATGCTTCGCCGGGCTGTGCCGCCCGTGGAGTCGTAGGGTGGATGCACCGTAATCGTCAGGAGGCAGGGATGTCCGAGCCGATCGATGAGAACCGCTGGGCGTACAAGACCGCTGACAGCATGCTGCACACGGGCTCCGAGAGAATGGTCGATCCCGAGGACCTGGTGATGCTCTCCGGCCGCGAACCCACTCCCGCCCGGATCGAGAGGGCCCGCAAGGACCTGGAGGAGCATGGCGCCGCCGCTGTCGAAAGGTACCTGCCCTGAGGCGGGCCTCGACGCCCGAGAACTGCGGCGGATCGTCCCCGGTCTGAGAACGGCCCTGGAACCATCGCCCGTCCACCCGTGGTGCGCGGGCGCGGTCGTGCTCGCCGGGCGGGGCCGGGTCGTCGCGCTGCACGAGGCGATCGGCTGGGCGGTGCGGTACGCGGCCTACGACGCGGCCGCCGACCGGGGTGTGGAGCTGCCCCGGGAGCGGTGGGTGCCGACGCGGCCCGACACGATCTTCGACCTGGCGTCCGTCAGCAAGCTCTTCACGGCCGTCCTCGCCGCCCGGCTCCTGGACCTTGATCGGCCGGCGGCCTCGTACGTGCCGGAGTTCGCCGCCGCGGGCAAGGCGGACATCACCGTGCGGCAGCTGCTCGACCACACCTCCGGCTTCCGGCCCGAACTGCCGTTCTACGACCTTCCCACCGCGCCGGCCCGGCTGCGGCGGCTGTGGGACGAGGAGCCGCTGCACCCGCCGGGCACCGTCCGGGTCTACTCCGACCTGAATCTGATCACCGTCCAGCAGGTATTGGAGCGGGCCACGGGACAGCCGCTGGACGTCCTGGTCGCGGACGGGATCACCGGGCCGCTCGACATGACCGACACGGGGTACGGTCCGCCCGCCGCCCTGCTGCCCCGGATCGCCGCGACCGAGGACCAGCGGCGGCCCTGGGGCAAGCTGGACCGCGGCATGGTGCACGGCGCCGTCCATGACGAGAACGCCTACGCGGCCGGCGGTGTCAGTGGGCACGCGGGCCTCTTCTCCACCGCGTGGGACCTGGCCCTGTTCTGCCGGGCGCTGCTCGACGCCGGCGGCCCCTACCCCGGGTTCGAGACCGACCAGCCGGGCCTGATGGGCGAGCTGGCCGGCCACGGCGCCGTCGGGCACGGCGGTTTCACCGGTACGAGCCTGGTGATCGACCCCGCCACCGACACGTTCCTGGTGCTGCTTTCCAACTCGGTGCACCCCAGCCGGACCTGGCGGGAGGGCGGCGCGCCCCGGGCCGCGGCGGCGACGCGCCTGGCCCGGAGCGTGCTTCCGGAAGGGCCCAAGGCCTGACCCGAGGCCTAGGCCGTGTCTGACACATACCGGCGTCCGCCCGGAGGGCGGGGCCCGGGGCGTCTGGTGCGTGCGATCGCACGGCGGAGGGTCGGCCCTGTACTGGACGTACTGGGGCGGGCCCGACAACTGGGGGCTCCTCCCAGCGGTAGCTGGGGGAGAGCGCGCGTGCCAGGCGTCCCGGGCCAGGCGGGATGTGTCAGACACGGCCTAGCGGAAGATGCCGGTGTGGCCCAGGGAGTAGCGGCCCGGCTGCGGGTAGACGGCCAGGCCGTGGGGGCCCGAGCCGACCGGGATCTTGGCGATCGTGTGGCCGTCGGTGGTGTCGATCGCGTAGACCTCGGAGTTGTAGCGCCCCGACAGCCACAACACCTTGCCGTCCGCCGAGACGCCGCCCATGTCAGGGCTGCCGCCGCCCGGGATCTGCCACTTGCGGGCGAGTTTGCCGGTGGCGAAGTCCAGCACCGACACCGAGCCCTCGCCGCGGTTGGAGATGTACATCGACTTCGAGTCGCGGCTGACGTAGAGGCCGTGGGTGCCCTTGCCGGTGGGCATCAGCCGCGGCTTGGAGAACGTGTCGCCGTTCAGCACCCACATGCCGTCGGCCATCATGTCGGCGACGTACCAGGCGCTGCCGTCGGGGGACATCTTCACGTCCTGCGGCATCGCGCCCTCGAACGGCAGCTTCTGCTGGCCGATCACCTCCATCTTCTCCGTGTCGACCTTGAGCAGCTCGCCGGAGAACTCGCAGGAGACGATGAAGTACCGGCCGTCGGGCGAGAAGTCCGCGTGGTTGACGCCGTAGCAGGAGACCGGGACGGTCTTCCTGACGGCCATGGTGTGCGCGTCGCGGAAGACCAGCTCGCGGTCGAGCGAGGCCATCACCACCGCGTACTTGCCGTCCGGGGTGAAGTACAGGTTGTAGGGGTCGTGCACGTCGACCGTCTTGCCGACCTGGCCGTTGGCCGGGTTGATCGGGGTGAGCGTGTGGCCCCGGTTGTTGTTGACCCACAGCGTCTTGAGGTCCCAGGACGGGACGACGTGCTGCGGCTGCTCGTCGACCGGGAACGTCCTGATGACCTTGTACGTCTTCGGGTCGATCACCGACACCGTGTTGTCGTTGCTGTTCGGCACGTACACCCGGGACGGGAAGTTCCGCACGACGGGCGAGAGCGCGTTGGGGCGGTCCGCCGCGTAGACGTCCTTCGGGTCGAGCACCGGTGGCATGCCCGGCAGGCTCTGGGGCACGACCTTGGACGGCACCGTGCCGGCGGCGGCCTTGCTGGCCGCGGGGGAGGGCGCGTGCTGTTCGGTGCCGCCCTCCCCGCAGCCGGCGATGGCGGTCACCAGGGCGATGGCGGCGGCGAACAGGGCGGCGCGGCGCGCGCGGTACACAGGACGCATCAGGTCAGTAGCTCCGTCGTGGTCACGGCGCGCAGCCCGCGCCGTTTCAGGTCGTCGAGGATCCCGGGCAGTGCGGCGATCGTGCCGGCGTACCCGAAGTGCAGGCTCACCACGGATCCGGGGCCGACGTCCTTGGCCACCTTGGCCCGGACGGCCCCGGTTCCGGGTTGGGTGAAGTCGAGGGAGTCGACGTCGTACGCGAGGACGTGCTCGTATCCCGCCTGCCGGGCGAGGCGTTCGACGAGCGGGGTGGCGAGCCGGGCCTGGGAGGGCCGGAACCAGCGGCCGGGCGAGCCGGTCAGCTTGCGCAGCCGGTCCGCGCAGCCGGTGATCTCGGCGGTCGCGGCGGCGGCGCCCATCGCGCAGATGTCGCCGTGCGTCTGGGTGTGGTTGCCCAGCTCGTGGCCGCCGTCGAGCACCCGGCGGGCGATGTGCGGGTACTCGTCCAGCCACCCGCCGACGGCCAGCACCGTCAGCCGCGCCCCGGCCCGCTCCGCCTCGGTCAGCAGGGCGGTGGCGATGGCCGGTTCGCCCCGGCCGTGGAAGGTGAGGGCGACCTGGGGACGGTCTCTGGGCCCGTGCTCGATCTGCGCGGGCAGCCCGGGGGGTAGCGGCGGCAGTGCCGGCGGCACGGGACGGGTGGAGACGGGCGGGTGCGCGGGCGGCGCCTTGCTGGCCGCGGGGCCGGGAGAGGCCCCGGCGGTGGGGGGCCGGCCGTCCGCGCATCCGGTGAGCAGGGCTCCGGTGGCGGCGACCTGCAGCACGGTACGGCGGGTCATGGACATTGAGGACCACTTTAGGGTGCAATGCCCGATCTTTTGATGTTATTGGGGCGGCGCGGCGCGTGCTGGACTCGGCTGACATGATGTGGTCCCGCGGTCCGCGGGCGACAGAGACATGTCATGGGGATGAACGACGTGGGGGGCTACGTGCTGGACACGACGGCAGTGCGGGAGGCCGGTTTCGGCGCCGCGCTGCGAGAACTGCGCACCGCGCAGAAGTCGGCGAAGGGGGTGTCGCTGTACTCGCGCTACGTCAACCGGCCCTTCGGGCGGGTGCTCGCGGCGGCGGCCTACCGGGTCGGATTGACACCCAATCAGGTGACACTGGTCAGCGCGGCCTTCACCTACGGTGCCATCGCGGCGGTGGCGCTGGTGCGCCCGTCCTGGACGCTGTCGGTCGCGGTCTACCTCGCGCTGGTGATCGGCTTCGCCTTCGACTCGGCCGACGGCCAGCTGGCGCGGCTGCTGCGCCGCGGCAGCCCGGCGGGGGAGTGGCTGGACCACGTGGTGGACTGCGGGAAGATCACCGGCGTACACGTCGCGGTGCTGATCTCCTTCTACCGTTTCTTCGACCTGCCCAGTGAGCGCTGGCTGCTGCTGCCGCTCGGCTTCCAGTTCGCCGCGGTGCTCATCTATGTCGGCGGGCTGCTGACCGAGAAACTCAAGCCGAAGGCCGCGCCCGGATCCGTGCCCGCCGCCCCGTCGCGGATCCGGGCCGTCGGCCTGCTGCCCGTCGACTACGGGGTCTTCTGCGTGGTCTTCCTGGTGCTGGGCGGCGGGCGCGCTTTCCTGTACGCCTACGCCGCCCTGGGCGCGGTGTACGCGCTGTTCCTGGTCGCGTTCCTGGTGAAGTGGTTCCGCGAGCTGAAGGCCGTGGGCGCGCCGGCCTGACCGGCGAGAGCATTAGGCCGTGTCTGGCACATACCGGCGTCCGCCCGGAGGGCGGGGCCCGGGGCGCCAGGCGTCCCGGGCCAGGCGGGATGTGTCAGACACGGCCTAGCCGCGCAGCTCGACGCCCTCCGGCGCGGCGGGTTCGGTCAGCACGTCCAGTGCCCGGCGCAGCTGGGTGCTGGACGTGTGCACGGTGTACGGGAAGTACACGACCTCGACGCCGACCGCGGCGAAGTCGCGCTCCAGGCGGGCGCCCTTCTCGGTGCCGCGCCAGTCGTCGCCCTTGAAGATGACGTCGAAGCGCACCTGCTGCCAGGTCTCCACCTTGTCGGGGACGGTCTCGACGAAGGCGGCGTCCACGAAGCGCACACTTCGGACGATCTCCAGCCGTTCGATCAGCGGGACCATGGGCCTGCGGCCCTTGGCCAGTTCGGCCATCTCGTCGGAGACGACCCCCGCGACGAGGTAGTCGCACTGGCTTCGGGCGTGCCTGAGGATGTTGAGATGCCCCACGTGGAAGAGGTCGTAGACCCCTGGCGCGTAGCCGACACGGTGTGCCACGAAACGACCCCCCAGCCGTACTGCCCCGCCCGGTGCTGCCCCCGGCGGTAGTGAGTCTCCGACGATAGTCGGACGTCGCAGATACTAAGCGACGATTTGCGAAACAAAGACCGGCTGGAATCGTCAACATGTAGTAGCGGTGAACAGTTAGGGTGGACGCTTGGCTACTTCTGGGGGGAAGGGGGCGTGTTGTGTCAGCTCTTGACACCTTTCGCCACAAACGGCTGTTCTTGGTTTCAACCAATTACGCGCCAGAACACACCGGTATCGGACCGTACGCCACGCAGATCGCCGAACACTGGGCTGCGGGCGGAGCCGAAGTGGCGGTGCTCGCCGGCATGCCGCATTACCCCGCCTGGGAGACCGACCCCGCGTACCGGGGGGTCTGGCGCACCGAGGAGGAGCGCGGCGGGGTGGCGGTGCACCGTCGCCGGCACACCGTGCCACCCCGGCAGACCGCCGTGCGCCGCGCCCTGTTCGAGGCGTCGGTGCTCGCCCACGGCCTGCTCGCACCCCCGCGCGTCCGGCCCGACGTGGTCGTCGCGCAGCTTCCCAGCCTGGCCGGCGGCGTCATCGGGGCGCGTACCGCCCGGCGGTACGGCGTCCCCTTCATCCCCATCGTGCAGGACCTGATGGGCGCCGCCGCCCAGCAGAGCGGCATCAGCGGCGGGGACCGGGCGGCGGCCGCCGCGAGCGCCGTCGAGGCGTACGTGCTCAAGCGCGCCACGCTGGTCGGCGTCATCCACGAGAGCTTCACCGACAAGGTGGCCGCGCTCGGCGTACCGCCGGAACGCATCCGCGTGGTTCCCAACTGGTCGCACGTGGCGCGGCCCTCCCGGGCCCGGACCGAGATGCGCGCCCGGCTGGGCTGGCGGGAGGGCCAGACCGTGGTCCTGCACTCCGGCAACATGGGGCTCAAGCAGGGCCTGGAGGTGCTGGTCGAGACCGCCAGGCTGGACCCGGCCGTCCGCGTCGTCCTGATGGGGGACGGCAACCAGCGCGAGCAGCTGCGCGCGCTGGCCGGCGGGATGCCCAACCTGGAGTTCATGGCGCCGGTCGACGACGCGGACTTCCCCGACGTCCTCGCCGCAGCCGACGTCCTCGCCGTCACCCAGCGGGCGTCCGTCCTGGACATGAGCATCCCCTCGAAGCTCACCTCGTACTTCGCCACCGGGCGGCCCGTGGTCGCCTCGGTGGCCGCCGAGGGCGGCACGGCCGAGGAGGTGCTGCGCTCCGGCGCGGGCGTCCTGGTGGCGCCCGAGGACCCGCACGCGCTGCTGAAGGCGGTGCTGGCACTCGCCGAGGACCCGGAGTCGGCGGACGAGCTGGGGTCCAACGGACCGCGCTACGCCGACGCGCACCTCAGCCGCGCCGCCGGCCTGAACCGCATCGACGCCCTCGTCGCCGAGGTACTCGACACCTCCTCGCCGGCCCCGTCGGCGCCACCAGTACGATTCGCCGAAACGGCGCCGGTCGCGGAGCCCGCGCATTCGGACACCTGATCAGATGACGAACGCGCATAATGAGCGAGCGCATGGGGAGCGCGCGCCTGAGGGGGTTTCACGCACGTGATCGAGCAGCATGACGAACCGGACCTGTTGCGTGACCAGTTCCGCCAGCTGATCCGCTACCGGACCCTGATCGTGGTCGGTGTGCTGATCGGGCTGCTCGGCGGCGCCGCCCTGGCGCTGTCCGGAGCGGACAAGTACGTCGCGACGAGTGAGATCACCGTCCGGGCCGCGTCCGTGAACCCGTTCGCCACCGGTGCCACCCCCGACAAGGTCCTGAACATGGGCTCGGAGCGGCAGACCGCGGCCAGCGGCGTCGTCGCGGAACGCGCGGCCAAGGCGCTCGGGCAGCCGGAGGCGGCCACCGAGCTGCTGGCCAACCTGCAGGTGACCAACCCCCCGCAGACCACGGCCCTGGACTTCGCCTACACCGGCCGCAGCCCGCGGGAAGCGGCGGCGCGGGCCAACGCCCTGACCCAGGCCTACCTGGACAACCGGCAGCAGCAGACCGCGTCCAGCATCGAGATCATGGTCAACGGCTACAAGACCCAGCTGGAACCGCTGGTGAAGCAGTCGGAGAACCTGCGCAAACTGATCGAGCGGCAGAAGGACGCGTCCAGCGTCGCCACCAACACCAACGCGCAGACCAACCTGCTGAGCCGGATCTCCGAGCTCAATGGCAAGGTCAGCGAGCTGAAGGCCCTCGACACGACCTCGGGCAACGTGATCCGCACGGCCGTCCCGCCGACCTCGCCCGCCGGGCTCGGCCTGCCGCTGGCCCTCGGCCTCGGCCTGGCCGTCGGTATCGCCATCGGCCTGCTCGCCGCCTGGGTGCGGCTGGTCTTCGACCCGGCGGCGCGCTCCGACAGCGACGTGGTGCGCGCCCTGCGCGCCCCCGTCCTGGGGACGCTGCCGCGGGTCCGCGACGGCCGGGAGCCGGGTCCGCTGCTCGTCCTGGGCAACACCGAGAGCCGGATCGCCGAGGCGTACCGCTCGGTGGCCTTCCGGCTCGCCTACGACCAGCGGTTCGCCGACCGCCGACGGCTGCTGGTGGTCGCGCCGCGCGGCTCCAGTGAGACCGCCACCGCCGTCTCGGTCAACCTGGCCGCCTCCTTCGCCGAGACCGGCATGGAGGTGCTGCTCATCGAGGCCGACCTGCGCACCCCGACGCTGGCCGAGCGGCTGCGCTCCGGCGACGGCTCCCGTCCCGCCTGGGCGCGCACGCCCGCGGTGGGCGAGGGCGGCTGGCCGGCCGGCCACCAGATCACCGTCGACGCCGGTGAGTCGGGCTCCTTCGACCTGGTCCCGGGCCGCCGGGTCCGCAACGTCGCCCGCGCCCTGACCTCGGTCCCGGCCACCCGGCTCATCTCCGAGGCCGACGCCCCGAAATCCGCGGTCATCGTCCACGCGCCCGCCGTGCTGGCCTACGCCGACGCCCTGGCACTCGTCGACCGGGTGGACGGCGTCCTGGTGGTCTGCGACCCGCGTGAGGTGCACCGGGCCGACCTGGAGCGGGTCCGCGAACTCATCAGCGGCGCCGGCGGCACCGTGCTCGGCGCGGTCCTGCACACGACGGTCAAGAGCGGTCTCACGCTGCCGTGGCGACGCGCGGAGGACCGTACGGCACCGCTCTCGGTCGTAGACGCCGAGGCCGCCCCCGCGCGCGGCGCCGGAGCGGAGCTGCTGGAAGCCATCGTCCCGGAGCCCGAACGGTCGACCGTCTCATGAGCACCGCCGCAGCGGGACCGGGGGAGTGAACGGGTGCGAGTCCCGGGGGCGAAAGCCGCCATAGCCTGTTCCGTCGCCGACCAGGGGGTCTCGGCGCTCACCAACATCCTGGTGCTGGTGGTCGCCGCACGGTTGTCCAGCGCCGCCGGATTCGCCGTCTTCTCCATGGTCTACATGGTCTTCACCATCCTGCTCGGCGTCGGCGTCAGCTACGTCGGCCAGGCCCTGGTGCTGGTGCGCGGTGAGGACCGGGTGATCCGTGCCGCCTGCCGGTCCGCCGCGGTCTTCACCGCCGTCGCGTCCACCGCCATCGGGTTCACCGCCGCGGCCGTGCTGGCCTTCGTGCCCGGCGACACCGCCGCCGCGCTCGCCGTGCTCGGGCTCATCCTGCCCATCGCGCTGACCCAGGACGGCATCCGGTACTGCTTCTCGGCGCTGCGGCTGCCGCACTACGCGCTCACCGCCGACCTCGTCCGGCTCGCCTTCGCACTGCCCGCGCTGGCCGTGCAGCCGCACGGGGCGGGCCCGGCCCGGCTGGTGGCCGTCTGGGGCCTGTCGGCACTGCCCGCGCTGCTCACCGCCATCGCCCTGCTCGCCCCGCTGCTGCGCGGCCTCCCCACCGACCTGCGCACGTACGTGCGCCGCGGCCACCTCGGGCAGCGCTTCGTCGTCGAGTTCGGCGTCGGCAACGGATCCAGCCAGCTGGCCATCCTCGGCCTCGGGCTGTTCGCCACCCCGCTGGCAGTCGGCGCGCTGCGCGGCGCGACCACCCTTTTCGGACCGCTGAACGTGCTGTTCAACGCCTCCTCGGCCTTCGGGCCGCCGCTGCTGCACCGGACGGAGAGCGTCCGCGGCCAGGTCCGCGCCACCGCCGTGCTCGCCGCCGTGCTGGCCACCGTCGCCGCGAGCTGGGCCACCGTCCTCTATCTGCTGCCGGACCGGATCGGCAGACAACTCCTCGGGGAGACCTGGCCGAACGCGGCCCACCTGCTGCCGGCCAGCGGCAGCCAGTACACCGCGATGGCGGTCGGCACCTGCGGCCTGCTGACCCTGCGGGTGCTGCGCCCGCGCACCACCCTGCCGATCCAGGTGGTCTTCTCCCTGGCGGCGGTGGTGTTCATGCTCGCCGGCTACGCGCTGGGCGGCGGCGTCCTCGGCGCGGCCTGGGGCCTGTGCCTCGGCTCCGTCGCGAAGGCGGTCGCCACCTGGCTGCGGATCGGCTCCGTCAGCGCCTCGGCGGCGTCAGCGCAGCAGCTTGCGCGGGTCGGTGCGGAAGGACGTGACCAGCGCCAGGCACAGCACGGCGATCCCGATCCGGCCGGAGGCCTGGAGAAGTGAACCGCGCAGCAGGATGAAGGAGTAGCCGGCGATCAGCGGCACGATGATGGCCGTCATGTCGCCCGGCCGCCCGCCGTCCGCGGTGCGCAGCGCGTACCGCCGGTCACCGCGCGCCGCCAGGTAGCCGATCCCCAGGAAGCCGCCGGTCATGCCGAGCGGCCCGAAGTCCAGCCACAGTTCGGACCACAGCGGTGAGGACAGGTTGGTGTTCTTGTTGCCCATCCACTCGCCGAGCATGATGCCGGTGTCCAGCGCCTTGTCGGGCCACGCGGAGCGGGGCACGTAGAAGAAGACCGCGCCGGCGAGCTGGTGGCCGTAGGTGTGGCCGGCCCCGGAGTGCACCTCGGTGATCGCGTTGGCGAACATCACCGTCTGGTCGTAGTCCTTGCGCGCCAGGGGTTCGAGGACCGAGTTGGTCTCCATGGGCTTGTAGTCGGCGGCGTCGTAGCGGAACCGGTCCATGAACGGGAAGACCAGCAGGGCCGCCACGACGCCCAGCGCCAGCGCGGAGCGGTACATCACGGGGCTGCGCGGGAAGGCGGTGAACAGGATGGAGAACAGCACCGTCAGGAACCAGAACCGGGCGTTGGAGATCGGGTTGTTGACGACGAGGTTCAGCCCGGCGGTGGCGATCCACAGCAGGATCGGCAGCGGCCGCCGGCGCGCGATGCGCGAGGTCACCAGCCAGCGGGTGAGGAAGAGCAGAGCCAGCAGCGCGGGCACCGTCCCGAAGCCGCGCAGCGTGGCGGAGCCCGCGTGCGAACCGGCGGTGGCCACCCCGGTCTCGGCCAGGGTGTCGCTGATCTCCTGGCGGCTGCTGAACAGCACCGCGGGGCCGCCGAGTTTCATGACGTAGTAGCCGCTGGCCACGAACGCCAGCGCCACCAGCAGGTACAGCCGGCGCGGGCTCACCGAGGCCGCCGGACGCTCCTTGCGGCCGGTGCGCACCGGGCGGTGCCGGGCCAGCAGGACGCCGACGTCGAAGGCCACGCAGCCGACGAGAGTCAGCGCCAGGGCCGCGGACAGATCGCTGCGCGGGCCGACCAGCGGGGTCGGGACGCGCCCCAGGACGAGCTGGGCGAGCGAGGCGACGCCCATCGCCGCGTAGACGAAGAGCCAGAACGAGCCCTGGATGAGCCGCCGGCGGCGGGTGGTGAGGATCATCGACGCGAGCCGCGCCCCGGCGTAGCAGGTCAGCGCGATCTGCAGCCAGTACGCCTCGTCGCGGACGCCCGCGCCCGGCTGGAGGGCCACGGTGGCGGGCAGGAACACGACCAGGCCGAGCACCAGCGGCACGGCCAGCGCGCGGGACAGCACGGCGCGCGGCGACACCGCGGGCACCTCGGGCCGCCGCCCCGTGCGCGTCCCGGCCATCCGTACGTCAACCGCCATGGCTGCAGCCCCCCATTCCCCGCGACCCGTTCAGCGTCGCACGTCCGCGTACACCTTTTGCAGGTGGTCCACGATCGCGTCGATGGTGAAGGACTCCTGGATCAGCCGCCGGGCGGCGACGGAGGCCGCCGCGTGCACCGCCGGGTCGAGCAGTTCCAGGATCGCACCGGCGATCCGGGCGCCGTTCTCCGGCCCGGTCTCCTCGCGGCTGTCGACGAGCCGGCCCGCGCCGGCCGCCTCGATGTCGGGGGCCAGTCCGCAGGTCCTGGTGACGACCACGGGCGTGCCGACCGACATCGCCTCGGCCGCGGACAGCGAGAACGACTCCTGGATGGACGGGATGACGTAGACGTCCGCCCGCCGCAGGTGCGCGTACACCTCGGTCCTGTCGAGGGCGCCGACGTACTCCACGGACCCCTCGACCCCCAGCGCGCGGGCTCGGGCCAGGGTCGCCTCGAGGCCACCCGTGTCGGGTCCCGCGAGCACGAAGCGCGCCTGCGGAAACCTGGCGAGGACGCCGGGGACGGCCTCGACGAAGTCCTCGGGCCGCTTGGCGGGGTGCACCCGGGCCAGGTACAGCACAGTGGGCGGGCCGCCGTGCGCGGAGGCCCGCAGTTCCGGCAGGTACTCGCCCTGCGGCTGCACCCCGTTGGGCAGCCGGACGGTGTTGGTCAGCTCGACCGGTTCCACCACGGCGTTGACGTTGCGGCGCTCGGTCTCGGTCAGGCAGAGCACCGCCTGGGCCCGCCGCAGCACCCGCCGGACGCCGAACGCGTCGGAGATCTTGGCGGGGAGCCGCTCGGTCGGGTCGATCATCCCGTGCGTCTGCAGGACCAGCGGCCGGCCGCACTGCAGGGCGGCGAGGGCGATCGGCAGGGTGACGAGGTCCCGCATGAGGTGCACGTGCACGACGTCCGCCGACTTCACCAGCCGGCGGGCCCCTGCCAGCAGCGACGGGGAGGTGATCCCCGCGACGCCGAACCGCCGGATGAGGTGCCGGGCCTGGAACAGGTGGGCCGGCACCCCTTCGACCTCGTCCGGCAGGGGCCCGTCGAACTCGTCGCCGAGGGTGACCAGCCGGGCGTCCACCCCGCGCTCGCGCAGCCCGCGCGAGAGGCTGAGCGCCACCCGTGTCGGTCCGCCGAAGGCGTGGCTGGGCGTGTGGAGGGTGACGACGTGCAGGACCCGCATCCGCCGATCACTTCCCCTTCGGGAGCCACACGGCGCAACCCGTGCTGGAGAAGCCGCGCGCGCCCGCCGGGACGGTGACCTGGGCCTTGCCGCCGGAGACGGCCTTGCCGTCGGCGCCGGTGAGCTTCCAGGAGCAGGTCTTGGTCGGGGTCGGCGCGTGATAGGTGCCGGCGATGATGACGCTGCCGGCCTTCGGCTTGCTCCCGACGGTGAACGTGCCGTCGACGAAGCCGTGCTCCGCCGCCGCGAGGACCGGCTTCTGCTCGGGGCACAGCGCGGGGACGGCGTCGTGCGCGCCCGTGATCTGGCCGAGCAGGATGCCGCTCGCCGCCGCGTCGGGGTCCCGCTTGGCGATGAACGTGATCTTGTCGCAGGACTCCTGGCCGACCTCGAGCACGGCCGCGGGGTCTGATCCCTTGGGCACCCGGCCGGTCAGGTACTGCTTCTGCTGCCTGGTGAAGGAGCCCGTCTTCGGTTTCAGCTCCGCCGCCGGGACGGTGGGTCCCGGAGTCGTCGGAGCGGCCGTGGCGGTGGGGTTCTGGTCGAGACCCCCGGAGGCGGGGGCCGAGGCGGTCGGGCCGGTCGCCGCGGGCGGGGCGGCCTTGGTGTCGTCGTGGCCGCTGCTCGAGCAGCCGGTCAGGAGCACCACCGCCGCCGCCGTCGAGATGACGGCGGCGGCGGTGACCCGGATCGGGTGGATCATCCGGTGAGCCCCAGGGTGTGGTGCTGGGCGATCTGCGCGGGGGTCAGAACGCTCGGGTAGATCGCGGTCTCGTCGATGGAGCCCGCGAAGTAGTTGCTCGTGGGCTGGCTCGGCCAGCCGTTGAGCTGGTCGCCGCCGACGTGCCAGTAGCCGGTGTAGTCCTGGCTGGTGGTGTTGAAGATGTTGGAGGAGACCAGGTTCCCGTCGACGTACAGCCGCATGCCGTTGGAGCCCTGGGTGCCGACCACGTGGTGCCACTGGCCGTCGTTCAGGCCGGTGCCGCTGGCGATGGTGCGGGTGCCGTTGACGTAGGCGCCGAAGATCAGCTGACCGTTGTTGGTCATGTAGATGTGCTTGTCGTAGTTGGAGCTGAGCCGGCCGTTGGTGTTGCTGCCGAAGCCGACGAGCTTCCCGCCCTGCGTGGAGGTGGTCTTGAACCAGGTCTCGACGCTGTACGAGTCCGGGCGCGAGTAGGAGCGGTCGCTGTACGAGTACTGGCTGGTGCCGTTGTACGTGACGGCCGTGCTGCTGCCCTGGACCGCGGCGGGGACGACCCGGCGGGTCGAGTAGCCGACGTTGTCACCGGCGGCCTGGTTGCCCGAGGCGTCCGCGAGGTAGCCGGCCGTCTCGTCGTAGCGCCAGTACAGGCTCGCGCCGTCGGCGATGACCTTCGCGGGGTACGACTCGGCGGTGGCCGCGGCGACGGTCGTCGCGTTGGCCGACTTGGCGCTGACGTTGGTGCCGTCGCTCGCCGACACCCGGTAGGTGTACGACGTGCCCGCCACCACGTTGGTGTCGGTGAAGGTGAGCTGCGGCCGCACCCACGGGAGGGAGGAGGCGCTGACGGTGTAGACCGGGGTGGCACCGTTGTTCCGGTACACGTTGTAGGTCAGGTCACCGTCGTCCAGGTCGAGGCTGGTCTGCCAGCGGACCTGGACCTTGCCGGGCTCCACGCTCGACGCCACGACCTGCGGGATGCTGGGCGCCCCGGTGTCGGGTCCGTTCGAGAAGCGCGTCAGGCCCTGCTGGCCCTTGAGGTTGGTGGTGGTGAAACCGCCGCCGGCCCAGAGGTAGTCCTTACCGCCGCCGGAGGCGACGATCAGGACGCGCGGGCCGACCAGCTCGCCGAGACCGTCGTTGGTGTCGGGGAACCAGGGCAGCAGCTTCGGGCTGTCGACCGACTCCGCCAGCAGGTGCTTGCGGGTGCCGTCCGGGTATTCGCCCATGGTCGAGCAGTCGTGCGCGTGCGAGCCGCTGTACAGGACCGACTGGTAGAGCGCCAGGTTCTGGGTGGCGCCCAGGCAGGTGTCCCGCCAGCGCTGGTTCCAGTCGCTGTAGTTGAAGGCGGTACGGCCGTCGAAGACCCCGCCGCCGGTGCCCTCGTTGGCGACGTAGAAGCCGGTGGCGTCGGTGACGATGTCCTTGACGACCGACGTGTTGTCGAAGAAGCCGTTCGGGTAGTTCTTGGTGACGGCCCCGGTGGTCGCGTCGACCACCGCGAGCGCGTGCGAGTTCGCGCCGTTCACGGTGTAGAAGTCACCGCCGACGATCACGTGGGTGCCGTCGGCAGCCACCTCGACGGCGCGCGCCGTCTCGTCGGTGTCGGCCGTCCACGGCTTCAGGGCGCCCGCGGTGGTGACCGCGGCCAGGTGGCCGCGGGTCTGGCCCTCGACGGACTGGAAGTCCCCGCCGAGGTAGACGGTGTCCGCGGTCGCCGTCAGCGCGCGCACGGTGGCGGGCACGTTGACGTGGAAGTCGTTGCGCGGGGTGCAGGTGGCGATGTCGATCGCCGCCAGGTTGCTCACCCCGACGCCGTTGACGGATCCGAACGAACCGCCCGCGTACAGCGTCTTGTGGTCCGGCGAGACGGTCAGCGCGCGGACCGTCTCCGTGCCGCCGGTGAAGGACAGGTTGCACCCGGTGGGCGCGCCCGTCGTGGTGTCGAACGCGGCGAAGTTCACCGCGGGCTGCTCGTTCACCCCGGCGGCTGAGCCGGGTGGCCGGATGGCCGAGAACGTACCCCCGGCGAAGACCACTCCGTCCGCCTGGGCGAAGGCCCAGACGATTCCGTTGGTCTGCCAGGTCGAGAGGTCGTCCGCCGTGATGGCGACCGGCGGCGTCAGCGCCGTCGCGGAGTGCGTCGTCAGCACTCCCAGTGTCGCGGCCGCCAACGCGGTGGCAACCGAGAACACCCCCAATTTACGCATGTTGTAGCCCCCCAAGGCCCTTGCTGTTCACCTATGGCTCGAACGAGTCACCGGTGCAGGGCAGAGTAGGGCGCCCGGAGGGCCCCAGTCTGCATTTTTGGACGAGATTTATCGATCTATGCGCACAGTTGCGCCTGCCAACTGATCGGAAACGTGCTGAATGTCGGCATCCACCATGATTCGAGCCAGTTCTTCCACCTTGACCGATGCTTCCCAGCCAAGGAGGTCGCGGGCCTTGCTCGCGTCCCCGATGAGTGCGTCGACCTCACTGGGCCGCTCGTACTTGGGGTCGTAGCGAACGTATTCGGCCCAGTCCAGTCCGGCATGGGCGAAGGCGGTCTCCACGAACTGCCGCACCGTAGCAGGCTCACCGGTGGCGACCACATAGTCCTCCGGTTCGTCGCGCTGCAGCATCCGCCACATCGCGTCCACGTACTCCGGCGCGTAGCCCCAAGTCGCGGACCGCGTCGAGGTTGCCGAGGTAGAGCCGGTCCTGCAGGCCCGCCTGGATCCGGGCGACCGCGCGGGTGATCTTCCGGGTGACGAAGGTCTCGCCGCGGCGCGGGGACTCGTGGTTGAACAGGATCCCGTTGACCGCGAACATCCCGTAGGCCTCGCGGTAGTTCACCGTGGACCAGTAGCCGAAGACCTTGGCGCAGCCGTAGGGGCTGCGCGGGTGGAACGGCGTGGCCTCGTTCTGCGGCGGCGGCGCGGCGCCGAACATCTCCGAGGACGAGGCCTGGTAGACGCGGGTGCTGATGCCGCTCGCGCGGACCGCCTCCAGCAGGCGCAGCGCGCCCAGTCCGGTCACGTCGCCGGTGTAGAGCGGCGCGTCGAAGGAGACCCGGACGTGCGACTGCGCGCCCAGGTTGTACACCTCGTCCGGCTGCAGGTCGCGCAGCAGGTTCACCAGGGCCACGCCGTCCGACAGGTCGGCGTGGTGCAGCACGAGGGAACGATTCGCCTCCTGCGGGCCCTGGTAGATGTGGTCGATCCGCTCGGTGTTGAAGCTGGACGAGCGGCGCACGAGACCGTGCACCGTGTAGCCCTTGGCGAGCAGCAGTTCGGCCAGGTACGAGCCGTCCTGGCCGGTGACGCCGGTGATGAGTGCGCTCTTGCTCACGCGGTCCCCCCTTAGGGATCCGGATATTTGCTGTTTCGTACGGAAAGCGGGACTCAGACCCGAACGGGTGATGTCGCAGGGCATAATCCGATGTCATGAAGGCTACGAGGGAACTGCTCCCGCCCAGCGCCAGGATCTTCGTCGCGGGACACCGCGGACTCGTCGGCTCGGCGGTCGTCCGCCGGCTCACCGCCGACGGCCACCAGGTGATCACCCGCGGCCGGGACGGGCTGGACCTGCGCGATGCCGCGCGGACCGCGGAGTTCCTGGCCGAGGTCCGGCCCGACGCCGTCGTGCTCGCCGCCGCCAAGGTCGGCGGGATCATGGCCAACAGCACCTATCCGGTGCAGTTCATCGAGGACAACCTGCGGATCCAGCTGAGTGTCATCGCCGGCTCGCACGCGGCGGGGGTCGGCCGGCTGCTCTTCCTCGGCTCGTCCTGCATCTACCCCAAGCTCGCCCCGCAGCCGATCCGCGAGGACGCGCTGCTCACCGGTCCGCTGGAGCCGACCAACGAGCCGTACGCGCTCGCCAAGATCGCCGGCATCGTGCAGATCCAGTCCTACCGGCGGCAGTACGGCGCCTCGTACATCTCGGCGATGCCGACCAATCTCTACGGCCCCGGCGACAACTTCGACCTGGAGACCTCGCACGTCCTGCCGGCCCTGATCCGCCGCTTCCACGAGGCGAAGCGGGACGGGCGCGACAGCGTCGAGCTCTGGGGCAGCGGCTCCCCGCGCCGCGAGTTCCTGCACGTGGACGATCTCGCCGCCGCCTGCGCGCTGCTGCTGCGCAGCTACGACGGCGACGAGCCCGTCAACGTCGGCTGCGGCGACGACCTGACGATCCGCGAACTCGCGGAGACCGTCAGGGACGTCGTCGGCTACGAGGGTGCCATCGGCTGGGACACGACCAAGCCCGATGGCACCCCGCGCAAACTGCTGGACGTGTCCCGGCTGACGGATCTCGGCTGGAAGCCGACGATCGCGCTGCGGGACGGCATCGCCTCGGTGTACGCCGGGTGGCAGTCCGAGGCGTGAGGGGTCGGCGGGTGGAGGAGCGGGGAGCACCGGTCTAATACGCTCCTCGTCCGTCGACCACGGCACGGAGCGTGCGGGCCATCACGTCGACGTCACTGGTGAACGACCAGTTGTCGACGTACTGCAGATCGAGCGCGACCGTTTCGTCCCAGGACAGGTCGGAACGGCCGCTGACCTGCCAGAGTCCGGTGATACCCGGCTTGACGGCGAGCCGGCGCAGCTCGATCTCGTCGTAGCGGGCCACCTCGTCCGGCAGCGGCGGGCGCGGCCCGACCAGGGACATCTCCCCGCGGAGCACGTTGACCAACTGCGGCAGCTCGTCGAGTGAGCAGCGGCGCAGCAGCCGGCCGACGGTGGTGACCCGGGGGTCGCGGCGCATCTTGAACATCAGGCCGTCGTTCTCGTTGGCCGTCGTCAGTTCGGCCTTGCGGGCCTCGGCGTCGACGACCATGGTGCGGAACTTCCACATGGTGAAGGGCGCGCAGTTCTGGCCGTGCCGGATCTGCTTGTGGAAGGCCGGACCCGGCGACCCGAGCCGGATCGCCGCGGCGACCAGGCCGAACAGCGGTGCCAGCACCAGCAGCCCGGCGGCGGCGCCGGCCCGGTCCATGGCCGACTTGAGCTTGATCTGGACACCGCGCCGGGTCGGCGGGGTGATGTGGAGCATCGCCAGTCCTGCGGGCGCGGCGAGCTGGACGCGGCGCATGGCCACGTCCACCAGTCCCGGCAGGACCGCCAGCGGCAGTCCCGCGTCGTGCAGCGCCCAGGACAAACGTTTCAGCCGCTCTCCGGCCATCCGCGGTCCCGGTGCCACCAGCACGAGTTCGGCGTGGTGGTCCCGGGCGGCGCCCAGCACCAGGGCGGAGTCGCCGCTCGGGGCGCTGGGCATCACGGAGCCCAGCCGGGCGCTGACCGGGGCGCCGCATTCGAGGTTGGCGTTCCCGAGCGGGACGACACCGACGACGACGTAGGCGTGGTCGGTGCGCTTGGCCAGGTGCGCGACGACGTGGTCGGCGGCGCTCGGCTCGCCGATCACCAGGACCCGGCGCACCGCGTGCGCCTCACGACGGGTCGCCGCGAGGTGCCGGTGCGTCATCTTGCGGCAGGAAGCCGTCAGGAGCAGTCCGGGCGCGAGCCCGAGCAGCGCCAGTGACGGCTCGGATATCTCGCCGACGGCGGTCCGCGCGACGGCCAGCACTCCGAGCAGGATCAGCCAGTCGTAGAGGACCGGCAAGGCCGCCCGGGACTCGCCCAGGGACCACGCGGCATAGCGGTGCCGTCCCGCCTGCACGCACAGCCAGGCCACCGAGGCCACCACCGCGCACGCCCATGGGTACGGCTGGCGGGTCGCCTGGAAGACGAGCGCCACGGGCAGTGCGATACCCACCAGGTCGACGGCGAGCGCCACCGGCAGGTACCACGTCGGTTTGTCACTGAGTCCGCGCGGAGCCCTGCTCCGCACGTGTTTCGGTCCGTGTTCGATCAGACCACTGGGTACTTCGACACGCCGCATGGACCCCCCTGGCACATCGCGACAGATTAGGCGCGGGTGCCACTTCCCCAAGCAGCAGTGCGCCGTGATAAACCGGAACGGTAGGCCAAAAGAGTGGTCATCCGCTTCGGTTTACGTATATTCGAGCCGTTGTTGTGTCCAAGTTAATAGCTCTCCTGCACAACATGGCCATACGGAGTATGGCGGGCGTCCACCCCGTGGTCGCGAGCGGGGGTCGAGCCGGCCGCGAAGGTACCGTGCCGGTGCCGGAGCGCATGCGGAGGGTGAGCGTCCGGGGCCCCCCTGGCGGCGCACCTTACAGTTGTCGCTTGTGTCCACCATGCAAGCCCCCGATGACCTGCGCGCCGCGCTGAACGGCCTCCTCGACGGCCTGCCGCCGACCAGGGCGGCCCAGGCGGTCGACCGGCTGATCGCCGCGTACCGAGGCGCGACGCCGACCGACGCCCCGATCCTGCGGGACGCCTCCGACGTCGCCGCGTACGCCGCGTACCGGATGCCCGCCACCTACGCCGCCTTCCGCTCCGCCCTCGCGGAGTTCCAGGCGCGGGCGGGCGCGTGGGCCCCGGCCACCCACCTGGACGTCGGCGGCGGCACCGGAGCGGCGACCTGGGCGGTCGCCGACGCCTGGCGGCAGGACGCCCACGCCAGCACCGTCCTCGACTGGTCGGAAGCCGCGCTCACCCTCGGCCGCGAGCTGGCCGCCGGCGCCGACTCCGCGGCGGTACGGGACGCCGAGTGGCGCCGGGCGCCGCTGGGCGGCGCCGTACGGCTCCCCGAGTCCGACCTGGTCACCGTCTCGTACGTGCTCGGCGAACTGGACGCCGCCGCCCGCGTCTCCGTCGTCGCCGAGGCCGCCCGGGCGGCACTGGGCGCCGTGGTGATCGTCGAGCCCGGCACCCCGGACGGCTACGCGCGGGTCATCGCCGCCCGCGACCAACTGCTCGGCGCCGGGTACACCGTGCTGGCCCCCTGCCCGCACGACCTGGCGTGCCCGATGGAGGGCACCGACTGGTGCCACTTCGCGGCCCGGGTGAACCGCTCCTCGCTGCACCGCCAGATCAAGGGCGGCTCACTGCCGTACGAGGACGAGAAGTTCAGCTACGTCGCGGCCGCCCGCTTCCCGGCCGAGCCCGCCGCCGGGCGTGTCGTGCGGCACCCGCAGATCCGCAAGGGCCAGGTGCTGCTCGACCTGTGCACGCGGGACGACGGACTCTCCCGCGGCATCATCACCAAGAAGCGGCACGGCGACCTCTACCGGGCCGCCCGCGACGCCGACTGGGGCGACACCTGGCCGCCGCCCGCGGAGTCCTGAGCGTCCGTCCGCTCAGAGCCACCCGTAGCGCCGGAAGGCCCGGTAGACCACCGCGGAGAGCACGGCCGTCACGCCCAACATCAGCGGGTAGCCGAAAGTCCAGTGCAGCTCCGGCATGTGCTCGAAATTCATTCCGTAGAAACCGGCGATCATCGTCGGGATCGCCAGGATGGCCGCGGCCGCGCTGATCCGCCGCATATCGGTGTTCTGCTGCACGGCGAGTTGGCTGAGATTGGCCGACAACAACCCGTCCACCAACTCCGTGTAACCGGCCAGCCGCTCGCGTACGTGGGACAGATGGTCGGTGACGTCGCGCAGGTACCGGCCCACCTCGGGGCCGACGACGACGTACGCCTCCTCGGCGAGGCGCTGCAGCGGGCGGGCCATCGGATGGACGGCCCGCTTGAACTCGATCAGCTCGCGCTTGAGCTGGTAGATGCGCTCCGCGTCGTCGCCGTGCCCGGCCGAGAACACATCGGACTCCAACTGGTCCACGTCCAGCTCCACCTGGTCCGCGACGTCCAGGTAGTCGTCGACGACCTGGTCCGCGATCGCGTGCAGCACCGACGCCGGTCCCTGCGCCAGCAGTTCCGGCCGCGCCTCCAGCGCGCTGCGCACCCGGGACAGCCCCGGCGCGCTGCCGTGCCGGACGACCACGACGAAGTCCTTGCCCAGGAACATCATGATCTCGCCGGTGTCGACGACCTCGCTGGTCGCCGTCAGCTTCTCGTGCTCCACGAAGACGATCGTCTTCAGCACCAGGAAGAGCGTGTCGCCGTAGCTCTCCAGCTTCGGCCGCTGGTGCGCCTTGACGGCGTCCTCGACGGCGAGCGGATGCAGGCCGAACACGTCGGCGATCTCGCCGAGGTGCTCGGCGTCCGGCTGATAGAGCCCGATCCACGCGAAGCCGCCGCGCTCCCGGGCCACCGCCAGCGCCTCACGGGGCGGCAGGGTCGCGGAGCGCTTGCCGTCCTCGTACACCGCATAGTCCACGATCACGTCCGCGGTGCACTTGCGGGGTGCGGGCAGCGCGCCGCCACCCTCGTCGAGGGTGTGCCACTTGCCCCCGCTCCCGCCCCTGCGCCACTGCCGACCGGTCATCGTGCCCTCCTCGGTACGTATCCGGGGAAGTATCGCCGATCGGGCCGGTGGGCCGTCCGTCCGCCCCGCCGCCCGCGCGGCCCGTGGCCCGCGGTCAGGCTCCGGGCGTCCCGGGTGTCCCGTGCAGGACCGCCATCGCCGCGTTGTGCCCGGGGATCCCGCTGACCCCGCCGCCGCGCACCGCGCCCGCGCCGCACAGCAGCACGGCGGGGTCCGCGGTCTCGACACCCCAGGGGCCGGTCTCCGGGGAGGCGTGGGGCCAGCTCAGGTCACGGTGGAAGATGTGGCCGCCGGGCAGTCCGACCTCGTGCTCCAGGTCCAGCGGGGACTTCGCCTCGATGCAGGGCCGGCCGTCGGCGTCGAGCGCCAGGCAGTCGGCCAACGGCTCGGCCAGTACCGCGTCGAGCTGGGCGAGGGTGGCCTTGAGCAGCGCTTCCTTCGTCCCGGACGGGTTGGCGGTGAAGAGCCGGGCGGGGGCGTGCAGACCGAAGAGGGTCAGGGTGTGGGCGCCCTGGGCGGCCAGGGCGGGGGAGAGGATCGATGGGTCGCTGAGCGAGTGGCAGTAGATCTCGGACGGCGGGGCGGCCGGGATCCGGGCCGCCGCGGCCTGCTCGTACGCGGTCGCCAGCTCGTCGTACGACTCGGCGATGTGGAACGTGCCGGCGAAGGCCTCGCGGGGGTCCACCGAGGTGTCCCGCAGCCGGGGCAGCCGGCGCAGCAGCATGTTCACCTTGAGCTGGGCGCCTTCCGGACGGGTCGGTGCCGGCTCGCCGAGCAGCCCGGCCAGCGTGTGCGGGGCGGCGTTCACCAGCACGTGTCCGGCGCCCACCCGGCCGCCCTCGAAGGAGACTTCGGCGCGGCCGCCGTCCGTCGCGATGCCCGTCACCTCGCATCCCGTGACGATCTCCGCGCCGGCCGCGCGGGCCGCCCCGGCCAGCGCGTCCGTCAGCGCGCCCATCCCGCCCACCGGCACGTCCCAGTCGCCGGTGCCGCCGCCGATGACGTGGTAGAGGAAGCAGCGGTTCTGCCGCAGCGTCTCGTCGTGGGCATGGGTGAACGTGCCGATCAGCGCGTCGGTCAGCACGATTCCGCGGACCAGGTCGTCCTCGAACGCCGCCTCGACGCACTCGCCCAGCGGACGTTCGAACAGTGCCTCCCAGGCGGCCGGATCGTCCACGATCCGCTCCAGCTCGGCCCGGGTCGGCAGCGGCCCGGTCAGCGTCGGGAAGACGCGCTCGGCCACCCGGCCGGTCATCGCGTAGAAGCGCTGCCACGCCTCGAACTCCCGCTCCGAGCCGGTGCGGCGGACGAAGCCCTCCCGGGTCCTGGACGCGTCCTGCGAGTCGACCAGCAACCCTCCCCCAGCCTTCGACCGGGACCCCCAGGAATAGGGCGTGTACGAGGAGATCCGGCGGCGGCGGACCGCGAAGCGCAGCCCCAGATCGTCCGTGATCTTCCGCGGCAACAGGCTGACCAGGTACGAGTAGCGCGACAGCCGCGCGTCGACCCCGGTGAACGCCTGGGTGGACACGGCCGCGCCGCCGGTGGCCGGCAGCCGCTCCAGCAGCAGCACACCGCGGCCGGCGCGGGCCAGGTAGGCGGCGGCCACCAGACCGTTGTGGCCGCCGCCCACGATCACGGCGTCGTACGAGGAACGCTTCGGGACGCGGGACGCCGCGGTGTGTGAGGACATGCAGGCACGGTAGCTACCGCAGCTCCTGGGTGCAGCACTTCACGCTGCCGCCCGCCTTGTGCAGCTCTGACAGGTCGGCCGCGACCGGTTCGAAACCGCGCTCGCGCAGCGGTGCGAAGAGCCCGGTGGCACCGCGCGGCAGGACCACGTGGTGTCCGTCGCTGACGGCGTTCAGCCCGAGTGCGGCGGCGTCCTCGGCGGTCGCCAGCAGGGCGTCGGGGAAGAGCCTGGCCAGCACCTTGCGGCTGCCGGGCGAGAACGCGTCCGGGAAGTACATGACCTCGCCCGCCGTGTCGTCGAGAACGGCGAACGCGGTGTCGAGGTGGTAGTAGCGGGGGTCGGTCAGTTCCAGTCCGATGACCGGCCGGCCGAAGAACTCCTGGGCCTCCGAGTGCGAGAGGGGGCTGCTGCGGAAGCCCATACCGGCCAGGATCCACTGCGAGGTGACGGCGAAGTCGCCCTCGGCCTCGTTGATGTGCTGCGGCTCGCGCACCTCGGTGAACCCGTTGCGGCGGAACCACGCCAGGTGCGCCGGCGCCTCGTCGGTCCGCTCCGCGTTGAAGAACCGGGCGCCGAGCACCCGGCCGTCCACGACGGTGGCGCCGTTGGCGGCGAAGACCATGTCGGGCAGGCCGGCCACCGGGGCGAGGACCTCGACGGTGTGGCCGAGGGAGCGGTAGAGGTCCCGCAGTTCCTCCCACTGGAAGAGCGCGAGTACGGGGTCGACCGGCTTGGCCGGGTCCATCCACGGGTTGATGGAGTAGGTCACCCGGAAGTGCTCGGGCGGGCACATCAGGTACCGCCGGGGTGTGGCGGTTCGGACTGTGCGCAATGCGGGCTCCTCGTCTGTGAGGCTCCGATGGAACGCCGATGGGGTCGCGTGGCCGCAGTGAGGTTACGTACGCGCACAAATCGTCCACCCTGGGCGGCCGGAACGCATCGAGCCGATTGGGTGGTTCGCGCGGCGGTTTTCATACACGGCGGCCTATCGGCCGCGAAGGGCTACGCGCTCAGCGGGTGGGCGGCGGCGAGGTCCGCGAGGACGGCGCCGTTGAGGGCGAAGGCGGTGCGGCACTCGTCCACGACGCGCTGCTTCTCCAGGTCGTCGACGGCCAGGGCGTCCAGCCGGTCGCGGTACTCGCGCTTGAACGCGGCCGGGTTGCCGATCCCGTCGAAGACGTAGAACCGGACCCCGTCGCCCTCGCGCTCGAACCCCCAGGTCCGCTCCGCGATGCCGCGGATCACCTGTCCGCCGGAGAGATCACCCAGATAGCGGGTGTAGTGATGTGCGACATACCCGGCGGGCCACGTCCTGGCGACCTCGATGACCCGTTCGGCGTACGCCGCCGTGGCGGGTAGCGGCTCCGACCGTCGCTGCCACCCCGCGCCGAGCAGATGGTCCAGATCGCGTTCCAGCGCCGCGACGCGCAGCAGCTCGGCGCGGACGAAAGGACCGGCGACCGGGTCCCCCGCCAGTGCCGGTGCCTCGCCTTCCAGAGCCCGGTAGACGAACCACAACTGCTCGGTGTAGCAGGCGTAGGCGTCCACGCCGAGGCGGCCGCCGAGCAGGTCGCTCATGAAGGCCGAGCTCTCCGCCTCGGTGTGCTGCTCGTGGCTGGCGGTGCGGATCACCGTGGAGAAAAGGGACGGCGTCAAAGGGACCTCCTGCTGCGGACGAGCCGCGATCCCCGAGGACCCGGGGGAGCCCTGGATCACGGGGATCCCGACGGCCTGTCGGGAACAACGCTGCTCAAGTCCTTCCACCCCGGCTGTGCGTTCATTCCGGACAAGAGGCAGGATGATGCCCACCACCCGCGTACCGTGGACCATGGACGCGGGGGCGAGGGAAGGAGCCCGATGGCAGGCAAGAGCAGGTTGTCCGAGTGGCTGCGCCGCCGATCGGCAGGCTCGGACAGCGATCCCGGATCTGCTCCCGCCCTGGCCCGCGAGGAACTGATCCAGTCCGCCGCCGCCGCGGGCTTCCCCGTCGCACCGGCCGCGCACCCCTCCGGCTACGGCTGCTCCTGCGACCGCGTGGGCTGTCCCACCCCGGGCATGCACCCGGTCTCGTTCGCCTGGCACACCCAGGCCACCACCGATCCGCAGAAGATCGACCACTGGCTGAGCACCCAGCCGCTCGCGAACTTCATCTCCGCCACCGGCGCCAGCCATGACGTCCTGGACGTGCCGGCCGACGCGGGCGCCATCGCGCTGGACCTCCTCGCGGCCGGGGACGCGGAGGCCGGTCCGGTCGCCGCCTACGGGGACGACCGCCTGCTCTTCTTCACCGCCACCCGCGGTACCCCCGTCGACGAGGACGAGTGGTGGCCCTGCGAGCTGGACTGCCATCCCGAGACCGTCGACGAGCACCCCGGTCTGCGCTGGCACTGCCGCGCCAGTTACGTCCTGCTACCGCCCGCCAAGCTGCCGACCGGCGGCGCCGTGACGTGGCTGCCCGACCGCGGTCCCGACCGCCCGCTCCCCGACCCGCTGCCGCTGCTGGAGGTCCTCATGGACGCCTGCGCGCAGGTGGAGTACGTGCCCGAGACGGTGGGCTGGCGGCTCTGACGCCGGCCCGGCTCCGCGCCGGGCCGTTGTTCTCACGCGCCCTTGGCGGAGACCAGACTCTGCAGACGGCTCAGGAAGACGACCTTCCCCTGGGCGTCGTTCGCCGGCGGGACCGTGACGGCCTGCTCCGCCACCCGGACCAGGGTGACCGAGTTCCTCGGCGTGCCCGTCATCAGCGCCTTGGTCTCCGGGTCGTCGACATTCAGCGGCTTGCCCGGCGTGGTCAGCCGCGACTGGTGGCGGGAGGCGAAGAAGACCACCGCCCCGCCGTCCGTGGTCCGCAGCCCCACCGGCGGGAACTCGCCCGCGTCCACCGGCTGGTCGGCGTACTCGGTGACCGCGGCCGAGGTGCTCGCGTCCTTGCGGCGCTGCCGGCGCACCTGCGAGGTCTGCGGTCCGTCGGCGAAGGCCAGCGTCGCCGCGGTGCCGGTCTGCAGGTACGAGGTGTACGCGGCGCTGAGCCGGCCGGGCTCGACCAGCAGCCCCGAGTCGTCCAGCGGAACCGGCTCGGCGTGGCCGTCGTGGTCCAGCACGAACGTCGGCATCTGGTCGGCGGGGACCACCGACAGGTACGACACCTTCCACGGGTCGCCGACGGCGGACCGCTGGAAGAGCAGCAGCCAGCGGGAAGTGCCGCTGGCGTTGCTGAGGGCGTCGGCGGCGAACCACTTGGGCCAGCCGCGCTGCTCCGGTATCAGATAGTGCGCGTCGGTGAGCGTGAGCGGCACCGCAGCCGGATTGCCCTCCGGGTGGTTTTTGTGCCGCGCCGTCATGGTCGCGTGGTCCATCGCGCCGAGCGCGCCGGTCTCGGCCTTCGCCAGCACCGCCGGGTCGTAGCTCCGCTTGGCGTCGTTGTTGAGCCGGGTGAAACGATCGAGGGCCTTGGCGGCCTCAGCCTTCGTCACCGCCGGCACGAACGCCCGCTCCCCGTGCACGGTCACGCATCCCGTCACCGGCATCAGCGTGAGCAGCAGAACTGCGGCTGTCAGGGACCACCTGCGGCGGGTCATTCGGCGTGGGCTCCTTCGGGGCTGCTGCGGTCGGCGCAACCCTACCGGGGGCGAGGAAGAAGGCCATGGTCGGTACGAGATACAGCGCCCACACCGTGACCTGGACGACGGTGGGATCCGGCTGGAAGTTGAGCACACCCTTCAACACGGTCCCGTACCAGCTGTCCTGAGGGATCGTGGAGCTGATGTCGAACGCCACCGAGCCGAGGCCGGGCAGCCAGTCGGCCTCCTGGAGGTCGTGCACGCCGTAGGCGAGCACGCCCGCCGCGACGACGACCAGCATGGCGCCGGTCCAGGTGAAGAACTTCGCCAGGTTGATCTTCAGGGCGCCCCGGTAGAAGAGCCAGCCGAGCACCACCGCGGTGAGCAGCCCCAGCGCGACGCCGATCAGCGGCTGCGTCGACCCGTCCTCAGAACCGGCCGCCGACACGGCCGCCCAGACGAAGAGCGCGGTCTCCAGCCCCTCGCGGCCGACCGCCAGGAGCGCGGTCGCGACGATCGCGGCGGTCCCCATGGCGAGCGCCGCGTCGAGCCTGCCGTGCAGCTCCTTCTTCAGGTGCCGCGCGGTGCGCCGCATCCAGAAGACCATCCAGGTGACCAGGACGACGGAGAGGATCGACAGCGTTCCGCCGAGCGCCTCCTGCGCCTTGAAGTCCAGCGACGAGGACCCGTACTCCAGCAGCGCGCCGAAGGAGGCGCTGACGACGATGGCCACGGCCACGCCGATCCACATCGGCAGCAGGGCCTCACGGCGCCCGGACTTCACCAGGTACGCGATGAGGATGCAGACGACCAGGCTGGCTTCGAGCCCCTCGCGCAGGCCGATCAGATAGTTGCCGATCACGGCCGGTCACTTCCCTTCGAAGAGGCCGCGGCCCCACCAGTCGGAGGCGTCGCGCACGCCCGGGGGGCAGGCGAAGTGCGCGGAACCCACATGCTGGATGTACTCGTTCAGGGCGTCGGTCCTGGCCAGTCGGTTCTGCACCGGGATGAAGCCGGAGCGCACATCGCGCTGGTAGGCGAGGAAGAACAGCCCGGCGTCGAGCCGGCCCAGGCCGTCCGTGCCGTCCGTGAAGGAGTAACCGCGGCGCAGGATCGTCGCGCCGGCGTTGCTGTCCGGATGCGCCAGGCGGACGTGCGCGGTCGGCAGCATCGCCTTGAGGATCGGGGTGTCGTGTTCGCGCTGTTTGCCGACCGGCGCGCCCTCGCCCTTGTTCCGCCCGAAGATGTCCTCCTGCTCCTGGAGCGGAGTGCGGTCCCAGGTCTCGATGTGCATCCGGATGCGCCGGGCGACGAGGTAGGAGCCGCCGGCCATCCAGGCGGCGCCGTCCTTCGCGGCCGCCCACACGTGCGCGTCCTGCGTCGCCCGGTCGCTGCCCGCGACGTTGTGCGTGCCGTCCTTGAACCCCATCAGGTTGCGCGGGGTCTGCTCGTCCGGCGTCGTCGAGGACGTCTTGCCGAAGCCCAGCTGCGACCAGCGCACGGCGACCTTGCCGAAGCCGATGCGGGCCAGGTTGCGGATCGCGTGCACGGCGACCTGCGGGTCGTCCGCGCACGCCTGGACGCAGAGGTCGCCGCCGCTGCGGGTCGCGTCCAGGTTGTCGTGCGGGAACGCCGGCAGGTCGACGAGGGCGGTGGGACGCCGGGCCTTGAGGCCGAAGCGGTCCTTGCCGTCCTTCTCGAACAGCGTCGGGCCGAAGCCGATGGTGATCGTCAGCCGGGAGGGCGGCAGGCCGAGCGCCTCGCCGGTGTCGTCCGGCGGCGCCTCGGGCAGGCCGCCGACGGCGCCCGCGCCGACCGGCTTGCCGGCCGTCATCGCGGCGGCCGCCGCCGTCCACTCCTTCAGCAGCGCGACGAGTTCGGCGCGGTCCTCGGTCTTCACGTCGAAGGCCGCGAAGTGCAGCCGGTCCTGGACCGGGGTGGTGATACCGGCCTGGTTCGCGCCGTGGAAGGCGACGACGTTGGCCGCGGAGCCCGCCGGCTGCACGTCGCTCCCGGTGCGCACGGCCGCCGCGGCGCCGCCCGCGGCGGCCGCGCCGAGCGCGATGCCGGCGCCGGTCCAGCCGATGACGGCGCGCCGGGAGACAGGGCCGCCGGCCCGCCCCGCCGTGCCGTCCTGGTCCGGAACGTCCGGCTGGGACGGTGCCGCTTCGGTGATCTTCTCGTCAGCCATGGGGACTCCGTTACTTCGCGACGGCCGCGGCGAGCTTGGAGAGCGGCTCGGCCAGCGCGTTGACGCCGTCCGAGAGCTCCTTGCGCTGGGCCGCGTTCACGGTGTCGTACGAGACGAAGGTGTCACCGCTCTTGTACGTGTCGAGCAGTGTGTTGATCGCGGCGAACTGCTTGTCCAGTTCCTTGGCCAGCTCGGGGTTGTTCTGCGAGGCGACCGGCTTGAGCAGCTCGTAGGCCTTCAGCGCACCGCCGACGTTGGCCTTGAAGTCCGACAGGTCGGTGTGGCTGTAGCGGTCCTCCTCACCGGTGACCTTGCCGGTGGCGACCTCGTCCAGCAGCTCCTTGGCCCCGTTGGCCATGCTGGTCGGGGTGATCTCCGCCGTGCCGACCCGCTTCTGCCAGCCGGTGAGGTCGGTGAGCAGCTGCGCGGCGAGCTGCTTGTCCTCCGCGGAGATCGCCTTCGTCGCCCACAGCGACTTCTCCAGCTTGTGCCAGCCGGTCCACTTCTGGCCGGGCTCCAGGCCGTCCTCGCGGGTGTCCGTCTTCGGATCGACGTCGCCGAAGGACTCGGCTATCGGCTCGGTGGACTCCCAGCCGGTGCGGGACGGGGCGAACGCCGCCTTCGCGCCCTCGACGTCGCCCTTGATGACCGCGTCGGTGAAGACCTTGACCTTCGGGATCGTCGCGTCGGCCTCGCTCTGCGCCCACTTGCGGTACTCGGCGACGGCCGTGTCCAGCCGCGGGTCGTTCTTCTTCGGCGCGCCGGCGCCGGTGACGCTGACCTTGGTGCGCAGGCCGTCGCCCTTCATCCCCGGCTTGCAGGTGACCTCGTAGTCGCCGGCCTTGAGCTCGGCGGAGATGTCGGCCTTGGTGCCGGGGCCGATGTTCTCCCGCTCGGTCACGATCTTGTCGCCCGGCGCGTAGACGTACAGCTCGTTGACCTTGGAGCCCTTGTTCTCGAACGCGAACTTCACGTGCCCGGCCGGGAAGCTGGTCTGCGAGACCTTGCAGGAGTCGTCGGTGGCGGTGACCTGGACGGCGTCGGACGCCTTCGCGTCCGTCTTCTTGGAGCACCCACTGACGGCGGCGAGCGTCGCGACGACCGCGACGGCGGTGACGACGGAGAGACGGGCTGCGGGCATGCGGGACTCCAGGCGGTTCAGGGACGCTCACGATAGGGGTCGGCCGGGTGAGGCTGGCCTAACTTATCTGAGCCTTGCCTTTGTCGTACCCGCGGGGTCCTGCGATGTCCAGTGATTCCGGTCTCATCGGTCGCACTCGGGGGCGCGTGGCGGCGCGCCCCTCGCCGGTCATGGCAGCGTGAGCACCTCTGCGCCGGTTTCGGTGACGACCAGGGTGTGCTCGAACTGGGCGGTGCGCTTGCGGTCCTTGGTGACCACCGTCCAGCCGTCCTCCCAGATCTCGTAGTCGTGGGTGCCCAGCGTGAGCATCGGCTCGATGGTGAACGTCATGCCCGGCTTGATCACGGTGGTGGCGTGCGGGGCGTCGTAGTGCGGCACGATCAGCCCGGAGTGGAACGACGTGTTGATGCCGTGCCCGGTGAAGTCCCTGACCACCCCGTAGCCGAAGCGCTTGGCGTACGACTCGATGACCCGCCCGATCACGTTGATCGCCCGGCCGGGCTTGACCGCCTTGATCGCCCGGTTCAGCGACTCCTCGGTGCGCTCGACCAGCAGCCGCGACTCTTCGTCGACGTCGCCGCAGAGGTACGTGGCGTTGGTGTCGCCGTGCACCCCGTGGATGAACGCCGTCACGTCCAGGTTGACGATGTCGCCGTCGCGCAGCTCGGTCGAGTCCGGGATGCCGTGGCAGATGACCTCGTTGATCGACGCGCACAGCGACTTCGGGAAGCCCCGGTAGCCGAGGTCCGAGGGGTAGGCGCGGTGGTCGCACATGTACTCGTGCGCGACGCGGTCCAGCTCGTCCGTCGTCACCCCCGGAGCGATGTGCTTGGCCGCCTCCACCATGGCCCGCGCGGCGATCTGCGACGCGATACGCATCTTCTCCACGGTTTCGGCGTCCTGCACCTCCGGCCCGGTGTACGGAGTGGGCGCGGGCTTGCCCACGTACTCGGGCCGGGGGATCGAGGGGGGTACCGGGCGCGGCGGGGAGAGCTTGCCGGGAACGAGGAGCGACTGACCAGACATGCCGACGAGTGTATCGGCGGGCGATCGGGCAGGCTGGCGGCAGGTACTCGTACATCAGGAGGCGGACATGGCGCTGTTCAAGGCGAAGAAGCCGGCCGGCAAGCCGGGCGAGTGGTTCTACTGTCTGGAGCACAAGAAGGTCGAGGAAGGGCCCGAGTGCCCGGCCAAGGACCGGTTCGGGCCCTACGCCGATCGCGCCGACGCCGAGCGGGCGATGCAGACGGCCGCCGACCGCAACCTCGCGTGGGAGACGGACCCCCGCTGGCACGACAAGGGGGCGGGCGAGGACGACGAGCCGAGCCCGTCCGGCCCCTGAGGGCTCGGGCTCAGACCGCCGTGGCCGCCGCGGACGCGGGTGACTCGACGGGTCCCGCGGGCGTGGCGGCGGGTCCGGTCTCCGGTTCCGCCGTGGCCTGGCGCATCCGCACCGCGTGCTCGTTGGTGCGGGCGTCGTAGGACATCAGTTTGGGCAGCGCCAGGGCCAGCAGCCCCACCGCCGCGACACAGGCCGCACCGCCGCTCCAGACCGAGGTGCGCGCGCTGGTCAGTGCGGCCATGCCACCCGCCCTGACCTGGCCGAGCTGCGGCCCCACCGAGTACGACAGCAGCTCGATGCCGGCCAGCCGGCCGCGCAGCTCGTCCGGGATCGTCTGGTTCCACATCGTGCTCCGGCCGATGCCGCTGACCATGTCGCAGCCGCCGGCGACCGCCAGCAACAGCAGGACCAGCCAGATGTTCGCCATCCACCCGGCGACGGCCATCGCCACCCCCCAGCCGATCGCCGAGACCACCACCAGCCGGCCGTGCCGGTGGATCCGCGACGTCCAGCCGCTGGTGACGCTGACCGCGAGCGAGCCGACCGACCCGGCCGCGTACATCAGGCCCAGCGCCCAGGGGGCGTGCAGGTCGTCGGCGAGGAACGGGAAGATCGCGGTGGGGAAGGCGAAGAACATCGCCGCCATGTCGATCGCGTACGTGCCGAGCAGCTCCTTGCGGCTCCAGGCGTAGCGCGCGCCCTCCGCTATGCCGCGCAGCGACGGCTTCTCCGCGTCGTGCGCCGCCGGTGACGGCCGCAGCCCCATGGCCAGGACGACCGAGACGGCGAACGTGCCGATGTCGATGGCGTACGCCCACGACAGCCCCGCGAAGGCGATGAGCACGCCCGCCAGCGAGGGGCCCGCGATGGCGCCGACCTGCCAGCGCAGCGCGTTCAGCGACGCCGCGGCCGACAACTGGTCGTGCGCGACGATCCGCGGCACGATCGAGTCCAGCGCGGGGCGCTGCAGCCCGGTCAGGGCGCTCGACGCCGCCGCCACCACGTACAGCGGCCACACCATCGGGTGCGGCAGCAACGTGTTGGCGAGCAACAGCGCCGACAGCAAGCCGAGCGCGGCCTCGCTGTAGAGGATCAGCTTCCGGCGGTCCATGGAGTCGGCGAGCGCGCCCCCGTAGAGCCCGAACACGATCAGCGGTACCAGCTCGACGGCGCCGATGGCGCCGACCGCGACCGCGGACCCGGTCAGCTCCTTGATCTGCACCGGCAGCGCGACGAACGTCAGGAAGCTGCCGAAGACCGTCACCACCCCGGCCATCCACATGAGGCGGAAGTCGCGCGAGGAGCGCCAGGGGGCCAGGTCGGGGAGCAGGGCTCTCCACCGGGACGGGGGCGGGCCGGGTTCGGAAGGACTGTCGTTCACGGGTTCGCATGCTCCGCCTCCGGGCCGCGCGGGGCAAATGGATTTCGGGCCCGGGCCGGATCCTCGCGGGCGGCGCTCGGCCGCTACCAGCGGGTCGGTGGAGGCGACGTCAGCTGGTCGGCCAGCCGGGCGAGCCGGTCACGGAACGAGCCGTGCCGGCGGGCGGCCGGCAAGCTGTTCTCACCGGCCGCGGCGGCGACCAGGTGCTGCAGCAGGTCCATCCCCATCGGCGCCGGGGCGGCCGCTGCCGCCGGATCGGCCGGTTCGGTGCCGGCTTCCTGCCGGGCTTCGGCCGCCGGACCGGAATCCGTCTCCGCCCCGAGGCCCGGATTCACCTCCGTTCCCGTTCCCGTACCCGTACCCGTTCCTGTTCCCGTATCCGTTTCCGCTTTCGGCTCCGGCGGTACGGTCAGCGCGTCGTGTGCCAGTCGCCGCAGCTCCGGGTCGCCGGCGTCCATCGCCAGCACCGTCGCCCCGCCCCGGCGGGCGTCCGCCACCCGCTCCAGCAGCGCGGCCTCCGGCGGCTGCGGGCTGACCACGAACACCGTCTCGCCGCGTCGTGCGGCCTCCAGCCGCCGCAGTCCCACGGCCAGGTGCGCGGGGGCGCCTGCCGGGACCCGGAACCGCACCAGGGTCGGAGACAGCCCCGTCAGACCGCTCCACGCCGCCTCGTCGTCCAGGTGCGCCGCCAGGTGCCACGGTTCGTAGCCGCGGGTCCCCACCAGCAGCAGTCCGCCGGGACGCCGGTGCACCGACGCCCGCAGCGACCCCGCGAAGGACCGCGCGGACTGGAGCCACTCGGTCCCGGCCAGTACTTCCCGCAACAGCGCCACCCGTACCGCGTCCATGTCGGGCATCCTGCCGGACCGGCGGCACCGCACGGGCCCGCTCGCGGCACTTCCCCCGCAACGGGTGACGGCGGGCCGCGCGTGGCAGGATCGCCCGCATGACTTCCCCTGACGATGTGAACAGCACCCCCGACGCCAAGCCCGCTCCCGCCAAGGCACCGGCCAAGGACCCCTGGGACCTGCCGGACGTGTCCGGCCTGGTGGTCGGCGTGCTCGGCGGTACCGGCGACCAGGGCCGCGGGCTCGCGTACCGGCTGGCGAAGGCCGGCCAGAAGGTGATCATCGGATCGCGCAACGCGGACCGCGCCACGACCGCCGCCGGCGAGCTGGGGCTCGGCGTGGAGGGCGCGGACAACGCGGAGTGCGCCCGGCGCAGCGACATCGTGATCGTGGCGGTGCCGTGGGACGGGCACGCCAAGACCCTGGAGTCGCTCCGCGGGGAGCTGGCGGGCAAGCTCGTCGTCGACTGCGTCAACCCGCTGGGCTTCGACAAGCAGGGCGCGTACGCGCTGAAGCCCGAGGAGGGCAGCGCCGCCCAGCAGGCCGCCGCGCTGCTCCCGGAGTCCCGGGTGACCGCGGCCTTCCACCACCTGTCGGCGGTGCTGCTCTCCGACCCGGAGATCGCGGAGATCGACACCGATGTGATGGTGCTGGGCGAGGTGCGCGCGGACACCGATCTCGTCCAGGCGCTGGCCGCCCGCATCCCGGGCATGCGCGGCGTCTTCGCCGGCCGGCTGCGCAACGCGCACCAGGTCGAGTCGCTGGTCGCCAACCTGATCTCGGTGAACCGCCGCTACAAGGCCCACGCGGGCCTGCGCGTCACCGACATCTAGGCCGTGTCTGGCACATCCCGCCTGGCCCGGGACGCCTGGCACGCGCGCTCTCCCCCAGCTACCGCTGGGAGGGACCCCCAGTTGTCGGACCCGCCCCGGTACGTCCAGTACAGGGGCGACCCTCCGCCGTGCGATCGCACGCACCAGACGCCCCGGGCCCCGCCCTCCGGGCGGACGCCGGTATGTGTCAGACACGGCCTAGACCGCCCGCCCCGGGGTCGCGGGGCACGGCGGGGTGTGGGGGACAATCGTCAGGACCGTATGTCACCGGTTCGCCGGTTTTCGGACAGGAGCTCCTCCCCATGCCCCGCCTCGCCGTCTACGCCCTCGCCGTGTTCGTGCTCACGGCCGCCGCGGCCGTCGTCTCCTTCGCGAACGGCAGCTGGACCGGTGTCGTCTGGATCCTGCTGGCGGGACTGTCCAGCAACATGTGCTGGTACTACGTGCGCAGGGCGAGGGCCGACGCCAAGGCCAGGGCTCAGGAGGCCCAGAACCTGAAGAGCGTGTAGCCGTACCTGATCACGCCCTCCGGAACGTCGAACCAGCCCATCACGGTGTAGACGAAGTCGAAGAACGCCCGGTTCACCTCGGGGATCCACAGGCACCCGAAGACCGCCAGCAGACCGAACTGCGCGAACGGCTCCACCTGCCGGCGGAAGCTGTACGACAGCCACGGCTCGATGATCCCGTAGCCGTCGAGACCCGGCACCGGCAGCAGGTTCAGGACCGCCGCCGTCACCTGGAGCATCGCCAGGAACGCGAACGCCGCCAGGAAGCCGACCGGCCAGGAGTCCGTCGCGCCGAAGGCGAACGGCAGCATCAGGACGACCGCGAAGACCACGTTCATCAGCGGTCCCGCCGCCGAGATCGCGCTGTGCCGCCAGCGCCCCCGGATCCGGCCCCGCTCGATGAAGACCGCCCCGCCCGGCAGCCCGATGCCGCCCATGATCACGAAGATCACCGGCAGCACGACGCTGAGCAGCGCGTGCGTGTACTTCAGCGGGTTCAGCGTCAGGTAGCCCTTGCTGCCTATCGTGATGTCCCCGCTGTGCAGCGCCGTGCGGGCGTGGGCGTACTCGTGCAGGCACAGCGAGACGACCCACCCGGAGACCACGAAGAGGAAGACGGCGAAGCCGGGGCTCGCGGCGAAGCCGCTCCACACGGCCCAGCCCGATACGGCCATGACCGCCGCTATCCCCAGGAAGATCGGGCTGACCCGGTGGTCGCTGCGGGTGTCTGTGCTGCTCATACGGGGATGATGTCGCCGGACGGCCGCTATTTACAAGCCGGTCCCGGGATTGAGGGCAAGATGGGGGCGTGCGTTACGCGATCCTCGGCTCCACTCAGGCATTCCGCGACGACGGTACCCCCGTCCCGCTCGCGGGGCTGCGCCTTCGCGCGCTGCTCACGGCGCTGGCCCTGCGCCCGGGGCGGCTGATAACCGCCGAGTCCCTCATCGACGAGCTGTGGGCCGACGATCCGCCGGCGAACGCGTCCGGCGCGCTGCAGGCACTGGTCGCGCGGCTGCGCCGGGCCATCGGCCATGACGCCATCGGTTCCGCCGACGGTGGCTACCGGCTGTGTGCCGCCCCCGAGGCGGTCGACGCGCACCGCTTCGAGCGGCTGGTGGACGAGGGCGGCCGGGCGCTGGCCGACGGCGACCCGGTGAAGGCCTCCGCCCTGCTGGAGGACGCCCTCGCCCTGTGGCGGGGGCCGGCGTTCGCCGACCTCCCCGACCGGGACACCCTCGCGGTGCGCTGCGAGGAGCTGCGTCTCGAGGCGGTCCGGCTGCGTCTCACCGCCGGCCTCGCGCTCGGCCGCGCAGCGCAGCAGCTGCCCGAACTCGCCGGGCTCGCCGCCGCCCATCCGCTGAACGAGTCGCTCCGCGCCCTGCACATCCGGGCGTTGCGCGACGCCGGCCGCACCGCCGACGCGCTCGCCGCGTACGAGGACGTCCGCCGCGACCTGGCCGACGAGCTGGGCACCGACCCGAGCCCCGAACTGCGCGCCCTGCACACGGAACTACTGGCGCCGGTGCCGGGGACCGGCCAGGAACCGCCGCCCCGCGCCGCCGCCGCGACCGCTCCCGAGCCGCCGTCCGGGCCGGCCTCCCGCCGCTCCGGCAACTCCCGCGCCCGGCTCACCAGCTTCGTCGGCCGGGCGGCCGAACTGGCCGCGATACGCGATGACTTGGCGACGGCCCGACTGGTCACCCTCACTGGGCCCGGCGGGACCGGCAAGACCCGGCTGTCGCAGGAGACGGGCGACCTGCTCGCGGACCGCTGGCCCGACGGCGTCTGGTACGCGGAACTCGCACCCGTCAGTGACGCGCGGACGGTTCCCGAGGCGGTGCTCACCTCGCTCGGGCTGCGCGAGACGCTGCTGCACCCCGGCAGTGTCTCGGAGCAGGCGCTGGCCGCGGAGGGCAAGACCAAGGACCCGGCCAGGACGCTCGCGGAGTACTGCGCGGGCCGCAGTCTGCTGCTGGTGCTCGACAACTGCGAGCACGTCATCGACGCGGCGGCCGCCCTCGCGGAACAACTCCTCGCGCACTGCCCCGGCGTCACCGTCCTCGCCACCAGCCGCGAACCGCTGGGCGTCCCCGGTGAGCGGGTCAGGCCGCTGGACCCGCTGCCGGACCCGTTCGCCCTGCGGCTGCTCGCCGACCGGGGCGCCGCCGCCCGGCCGGGCTTCACGGTGGAGGACGACGCGGTCGCCTGCGCGGAGCTGTGCCGCCGACTCGACGGGCTGCCGCTCGCCATCGAACTGGCCGCCGCCCGGCTGCGCAGCCTCACCCCGCGCCAGCTCGCCGACCGACTCGACGACCGGTTCCGGCTCCTCACCGGCGGCAGCAGGACCGTGCTGCCCCGCCAGCAGACGCTGCGCGCGGTCGTCGACTGGAGCTGGGACCTGCTGGACCCGGCAGAACGGATCCTGCTGCGCCGCCTGGCGGTCTTCGCGGGCGGCTGGACGCTGGAAGCCGTCGAGGAGGTGTGCTCCGGCGAGGGGATCGACGCCGCGGACGCCCCGGCCCTGCTCGGCTCACTCGTCGACAAGTCGCTGGTCCTCGCCGACCTCACGGACGACGGCGCCCGCTACCGGATGCTGGAGACCATCGGCGAGTACGCGGCCGAGCGGCTGGACGAGTCCGGCGAGCGCGCGGTCGTCGAGCGCCGCCACCTCCGCTGCTTCCGCGAGTACATCCGCACCGCCGACCCCGAGTTGCGCGGCGCCGACCAACTGCTGTGGCTGGCACGGCTGGAGCGCGAGCACGAGAACCTGCGGACGGCGCTGCGCCGCGCCGTCGAGCTGGGCGACGAGCAGGAGGCGCTGCAACTGGTGCTGGCCTGCGGCTGGTTCTGGGAGATGCGCAACTACCACACCGAGCAGCTGACCTGGCCGGCCGCCGTGGCGGCGCTGGGACCCGACCCGTTCGAGAAACCGCCTCTGCTGGAACCGGTGGAGCACGGCCCGCTGGAGACGCCGCCGCCGATGGGCCCCGCGCAGCTGGACGAGGCGCGGCTCTGGGTGCGGATGATGCAGCTCGTCACCAACGGCGGGGACGTGGAGAACCGCTGGGGCGATCCCGACATGGCCAGGGCCGGCCGGGCGATCATCGCGGCCTATCCTCCGCACCTGCCGCAGACCGCCCGGCGACCGGGTCTGATGAGCCCCTTCGCGGCCTTCCTGTCCGGGGAGTTCGAGAAGCTGCCGGAGCTGGTGGACTCCCTGGTGGTGAGCTGCCGGGAGTTCGGGGGGCCGTGGGAGCTGGCCTTCGCGCTGCAGATCCGGGCGAAGATGCTCAACGACGTGACCGAGAAGCTCGACCAGTCGATGGCCGACGTCCGGGAGAGCCGGGAGCTCTTCCGTCAGGTCGGCGACCGCTGGGGGATGGCCGAGGCGCTCGCCGCCGAGGCCGAGGCGACCGCGAACAGCGGCCAGTGGGAGCGCTCGGCGGAGTGCTGCCACGAGGCGATCACGATGGCCCGGGAGCTGGGTTCGCACCAGATGGTGCCGCTCTTGAACGTGCGGCTCGGCGACATGATCATCAACACCGGGGACGTCGAGGCGGGCGAGGCGCTGCTCCGGGCGGCGATCGCGGATGCCGACGAGGTCGGCCCCGCCGCGGGCGGCTCCGCCTTCTACGGACGGGTCCTGCTCTGCGCGCTGCTGGGCCGCCGGGGGGAGCTCGACGAGGGCCACGCCATCGTCGACGAGATGCTGGCCGTCCCGCCGCTCGGCGTCCCGCTGTTCGTCTCCGGGATGCTGCGCGGCATCAAGGGCTGGCTGACCTGTCGCAGCGGCGACCCCGAAGGGGGCCTGCGGTTGCTGCGGGAGGGGCTGGACCAGCTGACCGGCACCACGCTCACCGAGGTCATCGCCCCGCGGATCGGCATGCTGCTGGTGCCGGTGGCGGTGACCATCCTGGTCGCCAAGGCGTCGTCGGGAGTCCCTCCGCGGGACCGGGCGGCGATGGCCACCCGGGCCGCCACGCTGCTCGGCGCGCACGACCGGCTGCGGCCCACCGTCCCCTCCCCGCTGGAGCGGCTGGAACTGGCGGAGGGCCGGCAGGCCCTTCTGACACTGATCGGTGACGCGGCTTTCGACACCGCGTACGCGGCGGGCGACGGTCTCTCCGCCGTGGAGACCATCGCCCTGATGCGTGTGGAGCACTGACCCGGCGGCCGGCCCGGTACGGGCCGGCCTCCCCCGGTCAGGTCTTGTTGCGGAACTTGCGCACGGCCAGCGGCGCCGTGACCACCGTGATGCCGACCGCCCAGGCAAGGGTGATCAGGACCGAGTGGGCGACGGGCCCGCCGTTCATCAGGTTGCGCGCGGAGTCCGCCAGGTTCGACAGCGGATTGACGTCGGTGAAGCTCTGCAGCCAGCCCGGCATCGTCGTCGTGGGAGCGAAGATCGACGATCCGAACTGCAGCGGCATGAGAACGAGCATGGCCACCCCCTGTACGGCCTGCGCGGTCTTCATCGTCAGTCCCAGCAGGATGAAGATCCACATGAGTGAGGCACCGAAGACCATCGAGAGCGCGACCGCGGCCAGCAGGTGGAACACGGACGTCGAGATCGACAGGCCCAGGATGAACCCCATGATCAGCAGAATCGTGGTGGCGACCAGCATGCGGCCGATCTCCACGATGATCTTGGCGATCAGCACCGAGGAACGGGCGATCGGCATGGTGCGGAAGCGGTCCATCACACCGGTGCTGAAGTCCTGGTTGACCCCGGTGCCGACGGCCATCGCGATGTTCATGCCCATCATCGCCATCAGGCCGGGGATCACGTAGTTCACGTACTCCTGCTGATGGCCCTTGCCGGAGATCGCGCCGCCGAAGACGAACACGAACAGCAGCGTGAAGATGATCGGCATCAGCACGGCGTCGAACATCGACTCCGGGTCTTCCTTGATCTGCAGCATGTTGCGGCGCGCGAGCGCCCCGATGTGCCGCAGGTTGGCCCGGACGCCTATCCGGCCCTCGTGGTGCTGCGCCTTGGTGGGCGCGGTGGTGGTGATGACTGCGGCGCTCATGCCGCTACCCCCTGTTCTGCGTCGGACTTCTCGGTGGCGGACCCGGCCTGCTCGCCGGGGCCGGACGGGCCGGCGCTGCCGGACTGCCCGTCCTGGTGGTCCGGCTTCTGGCCGGTGATGGAGAGGAACACCTCGTCCAGGCTGGGGAGGTGGGTCGCTATGCCGGAGATGCCGAAACCGCGGACACCCAGCAGCCCGACCACCGACGTCAGTTGCTCGTCGCTGAGGATCGGGACGTTCAGCACGCCCTCCTCGTGGTCGATGGTGGCGCCGGCCACCCCGTCCAGCCCCGCGTCGGCGAGCGCCGCCGACATCGCGGGCAGCGTCACCGTCTCGATCGGGCGGATCTGCAGGGTCCGCCCGCCGACCTTGGCCTTGAGCTCGTCGACCCGGCCGTTGGCGATCACCCGGCCGCGGTCGATGACCGTCAGCTCGTTGGCGAGCTGCTCGGCCTCCTCCATGTACTGCGTGGTCAGCAGGACCGTGGCGCCCTCGGCGACCATCCGCTTGACCTCCGCCCACACCTCGTTGCGGGTGCGGGGGTCCAGGCCCGTCGTCGGCTCGTCCAGGTAGAGGACCGCCGGATTACCGATCATGGAGGCGGCCAGGTCCAGCCGGCGCCGCATGCCGCCGGAGTACCCGCTCGCCGGGCGCTTGGCGGCCTCGGTCAGGGAGAACCGCTCCAGCAGCCCGTCGGCACGCGCTTTCGCGTCCTTGCGGGACAGATCGAGCAGCCGCCCGATCATGTAGAGGTTCTCCCGGCCGGAGAGCTTCTCGTCCACCGAGGCGTACTGCCCCGTGAGACCGATCACCCGGCGCAGCTGCCGCGGTTGCTTGAGCACGTCGTATCCGGCGACCCGGGCACTGCCCGCGTCCGGCTGGATCAGGGTGGAGAGCACCCTGACCAGCGTCGTCTTTCCGGCCCCGTTCGGCCCCAGCACACCCAGCACGGTGCCCTGCCGTACCTCGAGGTCCACACCGTCCAGGGCCTTCGTCTCACCGTAGTGCTTGACCAGCCCCCGTACCTCGACGGCGGCGCCTGCCTTGTCACTCTGTCGCGTCGTCATGGGTCAACCATGGCGTGGCCCGCTGACAGCGGACCGACACTGCCCTGACACCGCCGCCGACGGTCTGACACGGCGATCACACGGCGCTGACACAGCGGTCACGCGGCGCCGACACGGACCTCGGGCGGCGCCGGCACCGCCCTCAGGCGGCGGGCACGGTGACCAGATGCCGTCCGGCGGAGGTGACGACGTCGAAGCCGGTGATGTCGGCGGGGGAGAGCCCCGCCGCACCCTGGACGGTGAGCGGTTCCGGTTGCGCGGTGGTGCCGTACCCGGCCGCCGGTACCGACCAGGTGGCGACGGTCTGCCGGCTGCCGTCCCGGCCCACGGCGACAAGACTGCAGGTCAGCGGGCCGTTGACGCCGGAGAGCCGGAGATCGACCTGGGTGCCCCACTTCTTGCCCGTGACGCCGACCGTGGCACTGGCCCCGGTCGCCGTGTCGCTCCCCGTGAACTGCACGGCGGCGAACGCCTGCGACGACGAGGAGCCCTGCTGGGTGACGAGGACCGCGACGGCGGAGCCGCAGAGGCCCAGCACCGCGCAGGCCGCCAGCGCGAGCACCAGCCGCCGGCCGCGGCCGGGCCGCCGCCGCGAGGGACGGTGCGTCGAGACCTGCGGAGCCGGCTGTACGGGCGGCTGCACCGGCGGCCGCGCGACGGGTCGCGCGGCGGTCTCCTGGTAGGGCGGTGGGAACGGCCGGCCCGGCGGGCGGGCGGACGTCGCACCGGACGGCCACTCCTGTACCGGCTCCGGCATTCCGCCGCTCTGCCGCAGCTCACCGAGGAGCGGTACGAGTCCGCTCAGCTCGTCCAGTTGCCGCCCGCACTCCTCGCAGCCCACGAGGTGCTGCTCGAAGCGCGTCATCGCGTCGTCGTCCAGCGCGCCGATGAGGTAGGCGCCGACCTCCAGGTGCGGGTCGAGGGGCGCCCCCGGCCCGGGTGCGTACTCGGTCATGAGGTGGTCACCCCTCTCTCCTCCAATGCGTTCCTGAGCGCCCGCAGGGCGTAGAACACCCTCGAGCGCACCGTGCCGGGCGGTACGCCCAGCTCGTCCGCCGCCTCCGTCACCGTACGGCCCGCGAAGTACGTCTCGATCAGCACCTGCCGGTGCGCCTCGGTCAGATCGCCGAGGGCGTCGGAGATCGTCATGAGCCGCAGGGACCGGTCGAGTTCGTCCTCGGCGGGGAGCTGGTCGAGCGCGGCCGGTGGAGCCTCCGGCGGCCGGGACTGCCGGCTGCGATGGCCGTCGATCACGATACGTCGCGCGACGGTCACCAGCCAGGGCCGCAGTGACCGGGCCGCCGGATCCAGCCGTCCCGCGCTCTTCCAGGCCCGCAGCAGCGTCTCCTGGACGACGTCCTCCGCCAGATACCGGTCACCACCCACCAGGTTCAGCACGAAGCCGAGCAGCGCGCCCGCGTGTTCGCGGTACAGCGCGCGCATGAATTCCTCTTCCGGGAGCGGCCCGGTGGCATCCCCGTCCACGGCGGCATCCTGTCGTACCCGGCGCCGCGGCGCGAGTGTCGGCGATGAGTCGTTTCCCATCAGTAACCGTTCGAGCCGGTATCGGACGGTGCGGGCGACTGCGCAGCACCACCGGCCTTCGTGCCGTCGGGAGCCACCACGAACCAGGTGCCGCCGACTCCCTGACCGTTGGTGTCGCCGGCCTTGGCGTCACCGCTGTACCGGTACAGCGGCGAGCCGCCGAGCGTCGCCTGCTTGCTGCCGTCGGCGCGGGTCACGGTGCCGACGAGGTTCTGGTCGACGCCCTTGACGGCACTGTCCCGGACCACGGGTACGGGGGGCCAGATGGTCGCGCACTGCGCGGCGCAGTTGGACACCGGCGGGGCCGTCCTGTCCTTGTCGAACCGGTAGAGCGTGAAGCCCTGCGCGTCCTTGACGATCGCGCCCAGCTTCGCGTCCTGCCCGGTCGCCAGCCCGGCGCCGCCCGCGGCCGACGAGGACGCGGCAGGGGGAGTGGTCGGCGTGCTCCCGCTGCCGCCGTAGGAGGAGGATCCGCACGCGCTGAGTGCCAGCAGTGCCGCGGCGGCGCACGCTCCGGCCGCCGCCGTCCTGCCGGTGAGGGTGATGGACATGATGACTTCCCGTACTGTGCGGGGTTCGCCGCCGTTGGCGGCGCTCACCCTGTAGTACGCATCCCGGACCCGGACGACTCACCCGCGGGCGAACGAGTCGTTCCGGATCCGGGACGGGCCCGTTTCCCGGTGGGTCCTCAGGGCTGTCCCGTAATCCCTGGCGGGCGCCCGACGACAGCTACGGCACCTCGCTGCGTTGTCGGAACGCTCGAATACATCCAGTATGCGGGCGCTCCTCCGCCCACCAGACGCCCCGGGCCCCGCCCTCCGTATGTGTCAGACACGGCCTAGTGGAAGCTGTGCTCCTCGGCGGGGTACGCCCCGCCGGTCACGTCCTCCGCGAAGGCCTTGGCCGCGTCACCCAGCGCCGAGCGCAGCTGGGCGTACTGCTTGACGAAGCGCGGCACGCGGTCGCCGGTCATGCCCGCCATGTCGGTCCACACCAGCACCTGCGCGTCGCACTCGGGCCCGGCGCCGATGCCGACGGTCGGGATGTGCAGCGAACGGGTGACCTCGGCGGCCAGGTCGGCCGGCACCAGCTCCAGGACGACCGCGAAGGCGCCCGCGTCCTGCGCCGCCTTGGCGTCGCGCAGCAGCTGGTGGGCGGCCTCGTCGCCGCGGCCCTGGACCCGGTAGCCCATGGCGTTGACGGACTGCGGGGTCAGCCCCAGGTGCGACATGACCGGGATCCCGGAGCGGACGATCAGCTCGGTCTGGGCCAGCGAGCGCTCGCCGCCCTCCAGCTTGACCGCCTGCACCCCGGCCTCCTTGACCAGCCGGGTCGCGCTGCGCAGCGCCTGGACCGGGCCTTCCTGGTACGAGCCGAACGTCAGGTCGCCGACGATCAGCGCGCGGCTGGTGCCGCGGACGACGGCCGCGGAGAGCATCGTCATCTGGTCCATGGTGACCGGGACGGTGGTGTCGTAGCCCAGGTGACAGTTGCCCATCGAGTCGCCGACCAGCAGCACCGGGATCCCGGCCTCGTCGAAGACGGAGGCGGTCACGGCGTCGTAGGCGGTGAGCATGGGCCACTTCTCGCCGCGGTCCTTGGCGGCGGTGATGTCGCGGACGGTGATACGGCGCGTGCCCGTGCCCCCGTACAGCGCGCGGACGCTGTCGGATTGCTTCTGGGCAGCCGGAATCTGCGTCATTGCAACGGCTCCTTCAGTCATCTCGAGGCACCCTGACGGCGTCCCCGGATCCCTTCCATGCTGGCACGTGCGGCCGCTGACGCAAAGGGCCCCCCTATTTTTACCCCTGCTTTACGATACGAGACGGTCCCGTATCGGAAATACGGGCTAGCGTGGAGCCATGTCCATACCCTCGAGTCAGAGTCGAGCCATCCCCGAGGCGGTCCACCGCCGCCGCTGGGCGATCCTCACCGTCCTGCTGTTCAGCCTGCTGGTGGTGGTGCTGGACAACTCGATCCTCAACGTGGCGATGAAGACGATCGCCCAGCCCGCCCCCACCGGCCTCGGCGCGACCCAGAGCCAGCTCGAGTGGGCGATCAACTCCTACACCCTGGTCTTCGCCGGGCTGCTCTTCACCGCCGGGCTGCTGGGCGACCGGCTGGGCCGCAAGAAGGTGCTGCTCTTCGGCATGCTCGTCTTCGGCATCGGCTCCGCGCTCTCCGCGGTGTCCGACTCGTCGGGGCAGCTCATCGCCTTCCGCGCCGTGATGGGCTTCGGCGGCGCGTTCATCATGCCCGCGACCCTCGCGATCATCATGAACGTCTTCGAGCGCGAGGAGCAGCCCAAGGCCATCGGCATCTGGACCGGTGTGGTCGGCCTGGCCATCGCGATCGGCCCGATCACCGGCGGCGCGCTGCTGGAGCACTTCTGGTGGGGCTCGGTCTTCCTGATCAACGTGCCGATCGTGGCCGTCGCCCTGATCGCGATGGTCGTCCTGGTGCCCGACTCGAGGGACCCCAACCCCGGCCGCCTCGACCCCGTCGGCGTGCTGCTCTCCGTGGTCGGCCTGGTCGTGCTGATCTACGGCATCATCAAGGGCGGCCAGCTCGGCGACTTCACCCAGCCCAAGGTCTGGCTGACGATCCTGGCCGGCCTCGTCGTGATCGCCGGGTTCGTGCTGTACGAGAAGCGCAGCGACCACCCCGCCTTCGACGTCAACTACTTCCGCAACCGGCAGTTCTCGGCGTCGGTCGCCGCCATAGGACTGGTCTTCTTCGCGCTCATGGGCGTGACGTTCTTCGTCGTCTTCTACACGCAGAGCGTGCGGGGCTACAGCGCCCTGGAGTCGGGCGTGCTGCTGCTGCCGCTCGCCGCCGCTCAGATGATCTTCGCGCCGCGCGCCCGGCTGGTCGTCGACCGGTTCGGCCCGCGTGCGGTCTGCGCCATGGGGCTGGCGCTGACGGCCGTCGCGTTCCTCGGCTTCCTGTTGCTCGACCAGGACAGCCCGATCTGGATCCTGGAAGTGCTCTTCTTCCTGATGGGGACGGCGATGGCGCACGTCATGCCGCCCGCCACCGTCATGATCATGTCGTCGCTGCCGCGCGAGAAGGCCGGCTCCGGGTCCGCCGTCAACAACACCTTCCGGCAGGTCGGCGGCGCGCTCGGGGTGGCCATCCTGGGCTCGCTGCTCTCCACCACCTACCGGAACGGGATCGACGACCACCTCACCGGGCTGCCGGCGCCCGCCCGGCACGCGGCCGGTGAGTCCATCCAGGCCACCTACGGCGTCGCCGAGGGCATGGGACCGGCGGGCAAGGCACTGCTGCAGCCCGCCAACGACGCGTTCATCCACGCCATGCACATCACCGCGATCGGGTCCGCGTCCGTCGCGGCGATCGGCGCCGTCGTGGTGCTGGCCTTCCTGCCGCGCAAGGACGCCGTGCCGAACCCGGGCGGGGAACGCGCCCCGGAGGCCGTCGGAGCCGAGCGATGACCGAGGCCGGGACGGCCGGGAGCGGGACGGCGGCGGGGGCGGCGCCCGGGACCGACGCCGTACCGCGCGGCCGGCCCCGCAGCGCCGCCGCCGACAGCGCGATCACCGAGACGGTGCTGCGGCTGCTGGAGGAGGGCGTCACGATAGGGGAGCTGTCCATCGAAGGCATCGCCCGTGACGCCGGGGTCGGCAAGGCCACCGTCTACCGGCGCTGGTCCGGCAAGAACGCGCTGCTGATGGACGTGCTGAACTCGATCGACGAACCGACGCCGGAACTGGCCGGTGAATCGGTGCGGGACGACCTGGTCACCATCATCGACGCCATCCGGCGGCGCGGTCTGGCCAAGCGCTCCTCGGCGGTGATGCGCAACATCATCCTGCAGTTCCAGCAGGTCCCCGAGTTGTGGAAGCAGTACCACGACACCGTGGTCGTCTCCCGACGCGACGCCATGCTCGGGGTACTGGTGCGCGGGGTGCGAACCGGCGAGATCCGTCCGGGACTCGACCTGGAACTGCTGGGTGACATATTCGCCGGCCCCATGTTGAGCCGGGCCATGATGCGCCCGGGCGCGTCGTTGGAGGACGGGCTCTCGGAGTCGATCGTCGACACGGTTCTCGAGGGCGCGCGCCCGCGTTGACCGATGCTGACTGAGTTGACCGTTATGTACGCGTCTTGTCACAGGGGAAGGTGGCGGGGGTTCCGAGGGAACCCGCCGCCCCTTCCGGCCCGTCGGTTCTTATGTCGATCCCTTAGGGTCGGCATGGCACCCGGCAAGGCAAGTGAGGACCCCCCACATGACCCAGGCGCACATGACCGACGCGGCCACGGACGGCCCCGAGCCGAACCGTCCAGCCCCAGGAGCGCGACGGCGCTTCGGCTGGCAGCGCGACGGCATGTGGCGCAGAGGCATCATCACCGCGGCGCTGGCGGTCATCCTGGCCCTGCTGCTGTCCTTCCACTCCGACGTGCCGAACCGGATCGGCAACCTCGGCAGCCTGTTGGAGACGTTCCTGCCGTGGCTGGGCCTGATCCTCCCGGTGTTGGTGGTGGTGGCGCTGCTCCGCCGCTCGGCGACGGCGCTGATCGCCGTACTGCTCCCGCTCCTGGTCTGGTTCAACCTCTTCGGCGGACTGCTCACCGACAACGCGAAGTCCGGCGGCAACCTGACGGTGCTCACGCACAACGTGAACGCCGACAACCCCGACCCCACCGGAACCGCGAAGGGCGTCATCGCCGCGGACGCCGACCTCGTGGCGCTGGAGGAACTGGCGGCCGGTCAGGTCCCCACATATCAGGCGGCGCTCGCCGGCACCTACCCGTATCACTCGGTGCAGGGCACCGTCGGGCTGTGGAGCAAATACCCGATGGACGGCGTGCACCCCGTCGACATAAGGCTCGGCTGGACACGGGCGATGCGGGCCGCCGTCTCCACCCCGCAGGGCCGGATCGCGGTCTACGTCGCGCACATGCCGTCGGTGCGCGTGAAGTTCAACGCGGGCTTCACCGCGGGCCAGCGCGACCGCGCGGCCGACGCGCTCGGCGAGTCCATCGTGCGGGAGCCGCTGGGCAAGGTCGTGCTGCTCGGCGACCTCAACGGCACCATGAACGACCGCTCGCTGGCGTCCGTCACCTCGCAGATGCGCTCCACGCAGGGCGCGGCGGGCAACGGGTTCGGCTTCAGCTGGCCGGCCGACTTCCCGATGGCGCGGATCGACCAGATCATGGTCAAGGGCATCGAGCCGATGTCGTCCTGGACGCTGGACAAGACGGGCAGCGACCACCTGCCGGTCGCCGCCCGCCTCCAGATCTGAGCCGCGGCCAACTGAGCCGGAGGCGGCTCAGTTGGCCGCACGGCCCGTCTCGCGCCACAGCGAAGTGATCGGCAGCCGTCGGTCCTTGCCGAAGCCCTTGGCCGAGATCTTGGTGCCCGGCGGGTACTGCCGGCGCTTGTACTCGGCCGTGTCGGTCAGCTTCAGGATCCGGGTCACCAGCTCCGGGTCGAAGCCCGCGGCGATGATCGCCTCCCGCCCCTGGTCCCGGTCGACGTAAAGCTCCAGCACCCGGTCGAGCACGTCGTAGTCGGGCAGCGAGTCGGTGTCGACCTGGCCGGGGCTCAGTTCGGCGCTGGGCGGCTTGCTGATCGAGTTCTCGGGGATCGGCGGGGTCAGGCCCTTCGCCGCGGCCGACGCGTTCCGCCAGCGGGCGAGCCGGAAGACGGTCGTCTTGTAGACGTCCTTGATGGGCCCGTACGCACCGACCGAGTCGCCGTACAGCGTCGAGTAACCGACGGCCAGCTCGCTCTTGTTGCCCGGCGCGAGCACGATGTGGCCCTCCTGGTTGGAGAGGGCCATCAGCGTGGTGCCGCGCAGCCGGGACTGCAGGTTCTCCTCGGCGAGGCCGATGAGTCCCAGCGCCGCCATGTACGCGTCGAACATGGGCGCGATGGAGACCGTCCTGAGGTTCAGCCCGGTGCGGCGGGCCAGTTCCTCGGCGTCGCTGATCGAGTGCTCCGAGGAGTACTGGGACGGCATCGCGACGCCGTACACGTTCGCGGGCCCGACCGCGTCGCAGGCGATGGCGGCCACCAGCGCGGAGTCGATGCCGCCGGACAGCCCGATCAGCACCGACCGGAAGCCGTTCTTCGTGACGTACGCGCGCAGGCCCGTGACGAGCGCGGTGTAGATCTCCTCGTCGTCCTCGAGCGGCTCGGCGCAACCGCCGGCCACCTCCGGCTCGTAGCGCGCGATCGGCTCGGTGGAGAGGGTGACGTGCTCGACCCGCAGGCCGTCGTCCAGGACGCCCGACGGCACCGCGCCCGCGGCGGGCAGGTCCAGGTCGACCAGCACGCAGCCCTCCTCGAACTGCGGAGCGCGGGTGATCACCTCGCCGGCCGGCGAGACGACGATCGAGTCCCCGTCGAAGACCAACTCGTCCTGGCCGCCGACCATCGCCAGATAGGCGAGGGTGCAGCCGGCCTCCTGGGCGCGCTTGCGCACCAGCTCCAGACGGGTGTCGTCCTTGTCCCGCTCGTACGGCGAGGCGTTGACCGACAGCAGCAGGCCGGCGCCCGCGGCGCGGGTGGCGGGCACCCGCCCGCCGTCCTGCCACAGGTCCTCGCAGATCGCCAGCGCGACGTCCACCCCGTGCACGCGGATCACCGGGAGGGTGTTGCCGGCGACGAAGTAGCGGAACTCGTCGAAGACGCCGTAGTTGGGGAGGTGGTGCTTGGAGAAGCGCAGCGCGACCCCGCCGCGGTACAGCACCGCCGCCGCATTGCGCGGGGACCCGACGGGCTGCCCGTAGCGCGCCTGGTCCTTCTCGCTGCGGTCCAGGTAACCGACGATGACGGGCAGTTCCCCGAAGCCCTCGGCGGCCAGCCGGCCGGCGAGCTCGGCCAGCGCGGACCGGCTGGCCTCGACGAAGGACGAGCGCAGCGCGAGGTCCTCCACCGGGTAGCCGGTCAGCATCATCTCGGGGAACGCCACCAGGTGGGCTCCCCGCTCGGCCGCGTGCCGGGTCCAGTGCACGACGGACTCGGCGTTCCCGGCGATGTCACCGACGCAGGAGTCGATCTGATTCAAGGCGAGGCGAAGTTGAGGCACCCCTCCACTGTAATCGTCAGACCGACGCGATGTCCCGAGTCGGAGGCGTGTCCGGCGGCGCTTCGCGTCGGCCGGACACGGCCCGCGGTGTGCTCTCAGGCGTTCGCCCCGTCCCGGGTCCGCAGCCAGACGGCCGTGTCGGACGGCAGCAGATCGCCGCTGAGCGGACCGCTGGACAACAGGACCGTGGTGTCCGGCGGCAGCGCGACGGGCTGGTCCGACAGGTTGACCACACAGGTGAACGCGTCCGTACGGCGGAACGCCAACACGCCGGGAGCGCTCCGCGACCAGCGGATCGGGCCGTCCCCCAGACCGGGTTCGGCCGCGCGCAGCCGCAGCGCCAGGCGGTAGAGCTCCAGCATCGAGGAGGGGTCACCGGTCTGCGCGTCGGCGGTGCGCTCCGCCCAGTCGGCGGGCTGCGGCAGCCACGGCGGCCGCGTCGCGCCGTCGGGACTGAAACCGAACGGGGCCTCCCTCCCCGACCACGGCATCGGCACGCGGCAGCCGTCCCGCCCGGGCACGGTGCCGCCCGAGCGCAGGTACATCGGGTCCTGCAGCCGCTCGGCCGGGATGTCCTCCACCTCGGGCAGCCCCAGCTCCTCGCCCTGGTAGAGGTAGACCGAGCCGGGCAGCGCCAGCGTCAGCAGCGCGGCCGCCCGCGCCCTGCGGGTGCCGAGCACCAGGTCCGTCGGGGTGCCGTGCGCCTTGGTCGCGAAGTCGAAGCCGGTGTCGGCGCGGCCGTAGCGGGTCACGGTGCGGGTGACGTCGTGGTTGCACAGCACCCACGTGACGGGCGCGCCCACCGGCTCGTGCGCGGCGAGCGTCGTGTCGATGGACGCGCGCAGCCTGCCTGCGTCCCACGGGCACGACATGAAGTCGAAGTTGAAGGCGGTGTGCATCTCGTCGTGCCGCAGATACCGCGCGAACCGCTCCGCGTCCGGCATCCACACCTCACCGATCAGGGCCCGGCTGCCGGGGTAGGAGTCGGCGATCCGGCGCCAGGAGCGGTAGATGTCGTGCAGTTCGTCGCGGTCGTCGTAGGGGTGCGGTCCGTCCCGGTCCTCCGTCAGGTCCGGCAGCGCCGGGTCCTTGACCGGCAGGCTGGCGGAGTCGATGCGCACTCCCGCCGCGCCGCGGTCGAACCAGAAGCGCAGCACGTCCTCGTGCTCGCGCCGGACGTCCGGGTGGTCCCAGTTGAGGTCCGGCTGCTCACTGTCGAACAGGTGCAGGTACCAGTCGCCGGGGGTTCCGTCGTCGTTCACGGTCCGCGTCCACGGGACGCCGGCGAACTGGGACGGCCAGTTGTTGGGCGGCAGTTCGCCGTGCTCACCGCGGCCGGGCCGGAACCAGAAGCGCTCCCTGGCCGGACTGTCGGGACCGGCCGCCAACGCCTCGCGGAACCACGGGTGGGCGGACGACACGTGGTTGGGGACGATGTCGATGATCGTGCGGATCCCCAGATCCAGCGCCTCGGAGATGAGTTTCTCCGCCTCGGCCAGGGTGCCGAACACCGGGTCGATGTCCCGGTAGTCCGCGACGTCGTAGCCGCCGTCGAACATGGGGGAGGGGTACCAGGGGCAGAACCAGAGGGCGTTGACGCCCAGCTCGCCGAGGTACGGCAGCTTGGCCCGGACACCGGCGAGGTCTCCGATCCCGTCGCCGTTGCCGTCGGCGAAACTACGCGGGTACACCTGGTAAATGACCGCGTTGCGCCACCAGTCGCCCGAAGCGGAGTGGTGGTCGGAGACGGGCGGGCGGGTGTCTGCCACGGAGACGTCCTTTCGGGCAGGAGGGACCCCGCCGCCGGCCTTTCCGCGGGGATGGGGCATGGGACCGGCGGCGGAGTTCTGAGGGGTGCAGTCCTGGCGAAGCGCTGGTCAGCCCTTGAGGCTGCCCGCGGTCAGGCCGGACATGATGTTGCGCTGGAAGAGCAGGAAGATGGCGATCGTCGGCAGCGCGGAGATGGCGAGCGCGGCGATGAGGACGTTCTGCGGCACGCCCTGCGACAGGGAGTTGATGCCGATGTTGATCGGCTGCTTGTCCGTGTCGGGTTGCACGAGCATCGGCCAGAGGAAGTCCTTCCACACGTTGACCACCGCGAAGATGGACACCACGCCGAGGATCGGCCGGGACATCGGCAGCACGATCGACCACAGGGTCCGCAGCGGACCCGCCCCGTCGATCGCGGCCGCCGACATCAGGTCCTCGGGGATCGAGTCGAAGAACCGCTTCAGCAGGAAGATGTTGAACCCGTTGGCGACGGTGGGCAGCCAGATCGCCCAGGGGGTGCCGATCAGGTTGATGTGCAGCAGCGGCAGGTCGAGCACGGTCAGGTACTGCGGCACGATCAGCACGGCGGCCGGGATCATCAGCGTGGCCAGCATCATGCCGAGGATCAGGTTTCCCAGCACCGGCCGCAGCTTGGAGATGGCGTAGGCCGCGGCGACGTCGAAGACCAGCTGGAAGGCGAGGGCGCCGAACGCGTAGTACATCGTGTTGAACAGCAGTCGGGCGATCTTCAGCTGGCTCCACGCCGTTTTGTAGGTGCCCGGCTTCGGGTCCTTCGGGAAGAGCGTCGGCGGGTTCTGCAGGACCTCCTGCGCGGATTTGAAACCGCCCGAGACCATCCAGTACAGAGGCCCCAGAAACACCAGGGTGAAGACCACGATGGTCAGGGAGAGAACCGTCCAGTAGAGGAACTTGCCGTGCGGCCTGTTCAGCGCGGCCGCGGATATCAGGGTCCGCTGCTGCGGTTGGTGCGCTGCCATGTCCTTCTCCCCGTCCTAGTCGCTGTCGCGGCTGAGCCGCGCGTACAGGCCGGAGAATCCGCCGAGTACCACCAGCATGATGAGTCCGAGCGCCGAGGCGCTGCCGAAGCTGTCGTAGCGGAACGCGTACTGGTACACCATGTAGACCACGGTCCCGGTGGAGTTCTCGGGGCCGGATCCGCCGGTGAGCAGATAGACGTTGGTGAACTCCTGCATCGTCGCCACGATCTGGAGCAACAGCATCAGCGACAGGACCGACCTGGTCTGCGGGATGGTGATGTGCCAGATCTTGCTCAGCAGCCCGGCCCCGTCCAGGTCGGCGGCCTCGTACAGCTCACCCGGGACGTTCTGCAGCGCCGCCAGGTAAATGAGGGTGGCGCCGCCCGCGTTCATCCAGGTGGCCGCGATCACCACGGAGATCATCGCGGTGCTCGACGAATCCAGCCAGGACTGTTCCGGCAAATGCAGGAAATGCAGGATGTGGTTGAAGAGGCCGTATTCGGGGTTGTAGAAGTACTTGAAGAGCAGCACCCCGGCGACCGGCGGCAGCATGACCGGCAGATACACCAGGATCCGCAGATAGGCCTGTGCGTGCCGGAACTCGTTGAGCACGATGGCGATAACGAACGGCACCGCGAATCCGATGACCAGCGCGTAGAGCGTGAACTGCATCGTGTTGCGCCAGGCCGGCCAGAATCCCGGGTCGTTCCAGACGGTCTCCAGGTTCTTCCAGCCGACCCAGGTGGTCTCGCCGCGCTTGGTCTTCTGGAAGCTCATGATGACTTCGCGGACCATCGGATACCAGGAGAAGAATCCGAAGCAGAGCACCGCACCGATCATGAACGCGTGCGCCTGCAGATCGCGGCGCAGTCTCCGGCCGAACCCGCCGCGGGCGTTCTCGTCGGGGCGTCCCGGACGGCGCCGGGGACCCCTCGGCGACGAGTGCCCGGAACCGCGTTTGGCCTTGTGGTGGGAGACGGTGGTCGCCGTCATGCGAACTCCTCGACTGGGGCCGGGGGCATCCCCGGTGGGCACAGCGACTACTGGTCGGCGGGCGGTTGCCGCGGTGCGGGGGCCGGCGTGTTCGCCGGCCCCCGCTCGCGCCGCTACTGGCTGGCGGCCAGCAACGTGTTGACCTGCGTCTCAGCGGTGGAGAGGAGCTTGGCGACGTCCGCGCCCTTGTTGGTCAGCGCCCCGGACATCGCGTTGTCCAGGACCGTGTAGATCTTCTGGGCGTTCGGCGGCTCGGGCTTCACCGGGACCTGGGCGGCCACGTAGGTGGCGAAGTTCTCGACCGGTACGGTCGCGTTCGCCGTCTTGGTGGCGGTGTCCTTGTCCTTCGACGCGCCGGTGAAGAAGAACGGCTGCGGCAGCCCGACCGGGATGCCGTCCGTCTTGTTGCGGGGGTAGTTGAACTGGCCCTTCTCCAGGGTCAGGTACTTGAAGTTGATCCAGGCGATGCCGGCCTTGATCTGGTCGGGCGAGGCCGACTTCTTGAACATGTAGTCGGCGCCGCCGAACAGCGAGGTCTTGCCGCCGGGGATCGGCGCCATGCCGAGGTCCTCGAACTTGGCCTGGTACTGCTGGACGACGAGCTGGATGTCGTCAGGAGCACCGACGTACATGCCGACCTTGCTGGTGCCCATGGCCTTCTGGACGTCGCCCCACGCGAGTCCGGGGGTCGCGGGCAGGCTGTTGTCGGTGAAGCGCATGTCGTGCAGGGTCTGCAGGAGGGTCTTGGCCTCGGGGGTGTTGAACGCGGCCTTCTTGCCGTCCTCCGAGGTCATCTGGCCGCCCAGACCGTAGAGCTCCGAGGTGAAGTGCCAACCGCCCTGGTTGCCGCCGGCGTTCTCGATGAAGCCGTGGACGCCCTGGCTGCCCAGCTTGTCCTGGATCTGCTTGGCCGCGGCCCGCACACCCTCCCACGTGGTGGGGGGCTTGTTGGGGTCGAGACCGGCCTGGGTGAAGATCTTGCGGTTGTAGATCAGGCCCATCTGGTAGTTCGAGGTCGGCAGGCCGTACAGCTTGCCGCCGTCCTTCAGCACGTTCATGACGTTGGGGTCGATGTCGTTCAGGTTCGGGACGGTCTCCGGCGTGACGTACGCCGTGATGTCAGCGGCCTGACCCGCGTCCAGTACCTGGTCCTTGTCGGTCATGTACGTGTAGAAGGCGTCGGTTTGCGTGCCGCCCTTCATCATGGCCGTGAACTTCGCCGGGTCCTCGCAAGGGAACGCGTCCTTGCTCTTCACCGTGACGTTCGGGTAGAGCGCCTTGAACGCCGCTATGTCGTCGGTCCACTGCTTGCGCTCGGGCGCCTTCGTGGTGGGCGGCATGCAGTCCACGGTGATGGAGACCTTGGTGGCGGGATCCAGCTTCGCGCTCACGCTCTTGTCGCCGGAACCGGGGTCCTTGGCGGTGTCCTTGCTGTCGGAACAGGCCGCGGCGGTCATACCGACGCCGGCGACCAGCACGATGGCCACCAGCGTCCGGTAGCGGTTTGTCTTCATTGATCAACCCTTCCCCTGAACCACTGCGCGACGATGCTCCGCGCTCTGAGATCTGCGAACCCTGCGCGGTTGCGTGGCGCGGGGTGTGCGCCGCCGTCTCGGGTGGGCTCAAGGTACTGAACCCGATAGATGTCCGCAAGATTTCGCGCGAAGCTCGCAAAGACACGACTTGATTACGAAGCCGTTTCTCAGTCAGTGGTGTCGGGGAGGGTTGCCAACGACTGCCGAAGAGGAACCGCCGCTACCGCGTGGTCGCTTCCACCCCCGCCTGCTGGGGCTGCGCGGTGCGCGGCACGGGGCCGGTGGAGCCGCGTACGACGAGTTCGGGCTCGAAGAGCAGCTCGTCGTGGTCGACCGGAGTCCCGCTGATCTGGCCGCTGAGCAGGTCGACGGCGGCCCGGCCCATCGCTTCGATGGGCTGTCGGACGGTGGTGAGCGGCGGATCGATGCAATTCATGAACATCGAGTCGTCGTAGCCGATGACCGAGAAGTCCTGCGGCACCGACAGCCCGCGGCGGCGAGCGGACCGGATGGCGCCCAGTGCGATCGGGTCGCTGGCGCAGATGACGGCCGTGACGCCGCGCTGGATCAGCCGGTTCGCCGCGGCCTGGCCGCCCTCCAGGGTGAACAGCGCGTGTTCGACGGCGGTGTCGGGGAGTTCGCCACCGCGCGCCCCGATCCAGCGGCGGGCCGCGGCGAGCTTGCGCTGCGACGGCACGTGGTCGGGCGGGCCCAGGATGAGGCCGATCCGCTCATGGCCGAGCGACGCGAGGTGGGTCATCCCCTGTTCGACGGCGACGGCGTCGTCGCAGGACACCCTCGGGAAGTCGAGATGGTCGATGGCGGCGTTCATCAGCACGGTGGGCAGGTTGCGCTCGGCGAGCCGGGCGTAGTGCTCGTGCGACGACTCGGCCTGCGCGTACAGGCCGCCGAAGAAGATCGCCCCGGAGACGTGCTGCTGCAGCAGCAACTCCACGTAGTCGGCCTCGGACACCCCGCCGACGGTCTGGGTGCAGAGCACGGGGGTGAACCCCTGCTGTGCCAGGGCCCCGCCCACCACCTCGGCGAAGGCCGGGAAGATCGGATTGGAAAGCTCCGGGAGAACGAGCCCGACAAGGCGGGCACGCTCCCCGCGCAGCTGGGTCGGTCGTTCGTAACCGAGCACATCGAGTGCGGTCAGCACTGCGGCTCTGGTCGCATCGGAGACTCCGGGCTTCCCGTTCAGCACTCGGCTGACGGTCGCCTCGCTCACCCCGACCTTCTTTGCCACCGTGGCAAGTCGTCGTGTCATGCCGTCAACTCTAGTACAGGTTACGCAAGTTTCTTGCGGGAAATTTGCGCCAATCCTGCAAGGTTTCGTGTCCGGGCGATCACCCCCCGGCGCCGCCACCCGTCACTGCCGGTAGCCGAGGACCGTCATCATGCCCGCCTCGGCGTGGTAGACGTTGTGGCAGTGGACCATCCACAGTCCCGGGTTGTCCGCGTCGAGGTCGACGCTGCGGGTCCGTCCGGGCAGCACGATAGCGGTGTCCTTGCGCGCGCCGCCGCCGGTCAGCGAAAAGGTGTGCCCGTGCACATGCAGGGGGTGCCACATCCGGGTGTTGTTCGCGATCGTCAGCCGAACCCGTTCGCCCTGCCGCACGTCCTGGCGGACCGCCGGATCGTACGCCGACCCGTCGAAGCCCCAGTCGTACCTGGCCATGCTGCCGGTCAGTCGCAGCGTGAGAAAGCGGTCCGGGGTCCGGCCGGGGTCGGTCAGCGCCACCGAGGGGTCGGCCCGCAGATCCCCGGCCTGGAGCAGCTCGCCGGACAGCTCCCGCGGCCGGTCGGCGGGGGTGGGCGCCGTTCCGACGCCGGTGCGCAGCACGTCCAGCGCCGCGGCGTCCTTCCCCTCGGCGAGGGCGACCAGCGGGAAGACGCCGTCACCCGCCGTCACCAGCACATCGTACCGCTCGCCCATGCCGATCAGCAGCGCGTCCGTGTCGGCGTGCACGACGGGGTAGCCGTCGGTGTGCGTGACGGTCATCCGGTGGTCGCCGAGCGCGACGCGGAAGGCGGTGTCGCCGCCCGCGTTGATGAAACGGATCCGGATCCGGTCGCCCGGCTTGGCGGTGAAGCCGCGGGGAGCCTGCGGGACGCGGCCGTTGACGAGGTAGTACGGGTACCGCACGTCGCCCGCCTCGCCGCTGAGCAGGTAGCTGGTGGCGCCCGTCAGCAGGCGGCTCGGTCCGGCCGGGACGGCCGGCCCCTGGCCCGGCGGGTCGTCCGTCCCCGCCATGCCGGCCATGCCGGTCCGGGGCGCGCCGTGCATGAGCTCGGCGAGGACGGCGTCCGGGGTACTGCCGTCGACGCCGTCCACCCAGTCGTCGAGGACGACGACCCACTCCTTGTCGTACTGCAGCGGCTCCTTCGGGTCCTCGACGATGAGCGGCGCGTACAGCCCCCGGTCCAGCTGCACGCCGGTGTGCGGGTGGAACCAGTACGTGCCGGGTCGCTGCACGGCGAAGCGGTACGCGAACTCCGCGCCGGCCTTGATCGGGGACTGGGTCAGCCCCGGCACCCCGTCCATGTCGTTGCGCACAGCGAGCCCGTGCCAGTGCGCGGAGGTGGTCTGCGGCAGGTGGTTGGCGAGCGTCGCGGACAGGGAGCCGCCCGCCGTCACCCGGATCTCCTTGCCGGGCAGCTCGCCGTCGTACGTCCACGTCCTGACCGTGGGCCCGCCGAGGTCCACGACGCCCTCGACGGCGGTCAGCCGGACTTCGGTGACCGGTCCGTCGCCGGCGCGCGCCTTCTCCGCGGCGGCGACCTCCGGCCCGTCGGGTGCGAGGTATCCGTCTCCCGGAACGGCGGCGCCGGCCCGGGAAGCGGCGGCGAGCAGGCCGCCTCCGGCGGCGGCTCCGGCGACCGCTCCGACGGCGGCGATACCCGCGCCGAGCACGGCGCGGCGGTGGTAGGTACGCATAGCTGAACACACCTCATGGGTGTCGGTGGGGGGACAGGGCGCGACGCGGGACCGCCTCGGGCGGTCGGGGCGGCGTCCTCATATGCGACGTGCCATCGCATACCCCTCTCCGGTACCGGAACCTGACTGGACCCTACACAAGCGCACCGGCAATCGACGCGGGTCGGCGCGGGTGTCCCGCGGATAGCGGGTGCCCGTTACCCAGGGCGCTGAACAGCAGGCACTATGGGCACAGCAGTACGCCCCCGCCGGCCCCGTGTGTTCGGACGAGGTTCGAAACGTGCCGGAAACCGTGTGGTGGGATGCTCATGTGCCCCGATGTGCCCCGCGGCGCGGGAGCAGGCAGCCTGATCAGCGAGGATGGGTGGAAATGGATAAGCAGCAGGAGTTCGTGCTCCGCACGCTCGAAGAGCGCGACATCCGCTTCGTGCGGCTGTGGTTCACGGACGTGCTCGGCTACCTGAAGTCGGTCGCCGTCGCCCCCGCCGAGCTGGAGCAGGCCTTCGACGAGGGCATCGGTTTCGACGGTTCGGCGATCGAGGGCTTCGCCCGGGTGTACGAGTCGGACATGATCGCCAAGCCCGACCCCAGCACTTTCCAGATCCTGCCGTGGCGCGCTGAGGGCCCCGGGACCGCGCGGATGTTCTGCGACATCCTCATGCCGGACGGCTCCCCCTCCTACGCCGACCCGCGCTACGTCCTCAAGCGCGCGCTGGCCAAGACCTCCGACCTCGGGTTCACCTTCTACACCCACCCCGAGATCGAGTTCTTCCTGCTCAAGGACAAGCCGCTCGACGGCAGCATCCCCACCCCCGCCGACAACTCCGGCTACTTCGACCACACTCCGCAGAACGTCGGCATGGACTTCCGCCGCCAGGCGATCACCATGCTGGAGTCGATGGGCATCTCGGTGGAGTTCTCCCACCACGAGGGCGCCCCCGGCCAGCAGGAGATCGACCTCCGCTACGCCGACGCGCTGTCCACCGCCGACAACGTCATGACGTTCCGGCTGGTGATGAAGCAGGTCGCGCTGGAGCAGGGCGTGCACGCGACGTTCATGCCCAAGCCGTTCTCGGATTTCCCCGGCTCGGGCATGCACACCCACCTCTCCCTCTTCGAGGGCGACCGCAACGCGTTCTACGAGTCCGGCTCGGAGTTCCAGCTCTCCAAGGTCGGCCGCTCCTTCATCGCGGGCCTGCTCAAGCACGCCGGCGAGATCTCCGCCGTCACCAACCAGTGGGTGAATTCCTACAAGCGCATCTGGGGCGGCTCGCAGCGCACCGCCGGCGCCGGCGGCGAGGCACCCTCCTACATCTGCTGGGGCCACAACAACCGGTCCGCGCTGATCCGCGTCCCGATGTACAAACCCGGCAAGACCGGCTCCACCCGCGTCGAGGTCCGCTCCATCGACTCCGGCGCCAACCCCTACCTCGCCTACGCGGTGCTGCTCGCCGCCGGCCTGAAGGGCATCCAGGAGGGCTACGAGCTCCCGCCCGGCGCCGACGACGACGTCTGGGCCCTCTCCGACGCCGAACGCCGCGCCCTGGGCATCGAGCCCCTCCCGCAGAACCTGGGCGAGGCCATCACCCTGATGGAACGCAGCGAACTGGTCGCGGAGACCCTCGGCGAGCACGTCTTCGACTTCTTCCTGCGCAACAAGAAGCAGGAGTGGGAGGAGTACCGCAGCGAGGTGACGGCCTTCGAGCTGCGGAAGAACCTGCCGAACCTGTAAACGCAGGTCAGGGAAGGTTCCCTACGCCGTAACGACGACCGGGCCAGCGGCACACTGCCGCCGGCCCGGAGTCGTCTCACCGCTCCGGGTCACGGACGGTCGCGTCCGGGACCCGGGTGTCCGGCCAGAGCTAGGTGGCCGTGAGCAGCGGCAGGCCCGCAATGCACCGGCCGCGCGCCACCCGGCGTCACTCCACCGCACACGGCGCCCGTTGTCTCGGTGGGGAATGCGGTCGAGTGAACACCCGGCCGCCGCCGGTTCGTCAGTGCTCGTGGTCAGGTGGCCGGGGCGATGTTCTGGTTTGCATGGAAGAGGTTGTGCGGGTCGTAGGTGTGTTTGATCGCCGCCAGGCGGTCGTAGTGGTCGCGGTAGGTGGCCCGGACGCGGTCCTGGCTCTCGCCCGCGCCCATGAAGTTGACGTAGCCGCCGCCCATGGAGTGCGGGTGCAGGTCCTCCCAGTAGTCGACGCACCACTCCTTGACGATGCCCGCGTTGGCCGGGTCGGGGTCGATGCCGCCGATGACGCCGGACCAGAGGGCGTCCCGGTAGGCCCACGCGGTGTCGTCCGGGCCGATGCGGTGGGCGGCTCCGTCGACCGGGTAGAGGTGCATGGTCGACAGGGCGGTGGGGAGGTTCTCGGCGTACTTCGCGTGCACGTCGATGGCGTCGTCCGTGATCCGGTTGAAGAAGTCCCCGCGCCAGTACCACTGCAGGCCCTTGGGGATCAGTTCGTCGAACATGCCCTGCAACGCGGGGTACGGCATCGGCGCCGAGAAGTGGAAGGCCGGCACACCCGCGTCGTTCACGGGGGCCAGCGCCTGCTCGATGCCGTCCGGGTCACCCGTCCAGCACCACACGACGCCGCACATGGGGTGCCCGTGGATCTCCTCGGGGAACGGCGGGGCCGGCGGGACGGTGAGCACGGCGAAGAAGCCGTTCAGGTCCTCGGGTGCCTGCGGCAGGAAGTCGCGGTACCAGCGCAGCACCTCGTGGATGTGGTCGACCGGCCAGAGGCTGACCGCGAGGCCCACGGTGTGCACCGGGTGCAGCCGGAAGCGGAACGAGGTGACGATGCCGAAGTTGCCGCCGCCGCCGCGCAGCGCCCAGAACAGGTCAGGGTGGTCGTCCTCGCTCGCCGTGACGAAGCTGCCGTCGGCGAGCACCACGTCGGCGTCCACGAGGTTGTCCATCGTCAGGCCGTACTTGCGGGTGAGGTGGCCGTGGCCGCCGCCGAGGGTGAGGCCGGCGACGCCCGTCGTGGACATGATGCCCCCGGGGGTGGCCAACTCGAAGGCGTGAGCGGCGTGGTCCAGGTCGCCGAGTTGGCATCCGCCGCCGACCCGGGCGGTCTTCGTGGCGGGGTCGACGCGCACCCAGCGCATCGGCGACAGGTCGACGGTGACGCCGTCGTCGACCAGGCACAGGCCGGCGCCGCTGTGGCCGCCGCCCCGGACGGCGAGTTCCAGGCCCTGGTCCCGGATGAAGTCGACCGCGGCCATCACGTCCGCGGCGTCCGCGCACCGCACGACGGCGGCCGGGCGCGTGTCGACCATGGCGTTGTAGACCTCGCGGGCCTGCGCGTACGCGGGATCCTGTGGACCGATGACGGGGCCGCGCAGCGCGGTCCGCATCGCTTCCAGAGTGCTGGCGTCCATGGCGAACTCCTCGGCGAGACTCGGGCCGCCTTCCCGCCCGGCCGCTCCCCGGTCGGGCCGCCGGTGGGCGGTGGTGCGCCGACGCCCTGGCATCCTCGTCAGCCATGGGCATCAAGGGGCCCAGAGCCGATATCTCCAGCATCCCGCCGCTCGGCGCGGGCCGCATTCCGGGGGTACGGCCCGGGCCGTGAGCGCACCATGGGGGTATGGACGGACGCTACGGCGACATCAGCCCGGCCGGCCGGCTCGCGGAACCCGGTGAGGGGATCGGCGCGGACGAACTCGCGCTCGCCGCCCGCAACCACGGGCTCCCGCTCGAGGCCCTGCGCTACGACGTGACCCCGCCGGGCCTGCACTACGTCCTGGTGCACTACGACATCCCCGCCGCCCGCGAGGACGACTGGCGGCTCACTGTCGGGGGCGCCGTCCGGACGGCGCTGTCGCTGGACATGGCGGCCCTGCGGTCCTACCCCGCCGTCACCCACCGCGTGACGATGGAGTGCGCGGGCAACGGCCGGGCGCGGCTCACCCCGCGGCCGGTGAGCCAGCCCTGGCTGGTCGAGGGGGTGGGGACCGCCGAGTGGACCGGGGTGCCGCTGCGCGTGCTGCTCGCCGAGGCGGGGGTGCTGCCGGGCGCCGTCGAGGCCGTTTTCGGCGGGGCCGACCACGGTGTGGAGCGCGGGGTCGAGCAGGAGTACCGGTGGAGTCTGCCGCCGGCGGTGGCGGCCGGCGGCGATCCGGAGGTACTCGTCGCGTACGGCATGAACGGTCTGCCCCTGCCGCCGCAGCACGGCTACCCGCTGCGGCTCGTGGTGCCCGGCTGGTACGGCATGGCGCACGTGAAGTGGCTGCGCGAGATCACCCTCACCGACACCCCGTTCACCGGATTCCAGCCGGCGGTCGCGTACCGCTACCGGCAGCGTGCCGGTGAGCCGGGCGAGCCGGTCACCCGGATCGCCCCGCGCGCGCTGATGATCCCGCCGGGGTTCCCCGACTTCATGTCCAGGACCCGCGTCGTACGCCCCGGGCCGGTGCCGCTGGAGGGCAGGGCGTGGTCCGGGATGGCGCCGGTCACGGCGGTCGAGGTGAGCACGGACGGCACAGGGTCCTGGCGGGCGGCCGAACTCGCCCCGCCGGACGGGCACGACCGGGCCTGGCGGAGCTGGCGGACGTCCTGGACGGCCGAACCCGGCAGCCATGTGCTCAGCGCCCGCGCCACCGACGCCGAGGGCAACACCCAGCCCCTCGACCAGCCGTGGAACCGCGGCGGGTTCGCCAACAACCTCGTGCAGCGGGTCACCGTGCACTGCCTTCCCGAAGCCTCCGGCTGACCGGACCCCGGCTGACCGCTCGCGTCAGCCGATGTAGGCCGGGGCCAGGGCCGCCGGGGTCAGGGCGCGGGGTGCGCCGGTGCCGTCGGCGGGGACCGTGTAGAGGTCCGCGCCGAAGTCGCCCGGCAGCGAGTAGGCGACGGTGCGGTCGTCGGTCCAGATGGCCTGGTCGTCGACGCTGCGGGTCTCGGCCAGCGGGGTCTCGCGCATCGTGGCGAGGTCCAGGGCGTAGAGCCGCCAGGGGGCGTCGGGGGACAGGCCCGCGACGCGCTTCTTGAAGACCAGGCGGGTGCCGTCGGGGGAGAGCGACGGGCATTCGACGTTGGGGCGCAGCGTCGTCACGGTGCGGGCCGCGAGGTCGCCGCGGACGAGGTACGTGCTGCCGCCGGTCGCGAGCGTCGCGTAGAAGTGTCCGTCGTCGGCGAAGGTGATGCCCCAGAAGTTCACGTCGGTGGCGCGGTAGTGCTTGCCGTCCTTGCGGATCGTGAAGTCCTCCAGGCTCGCGTCGAGTTTCCCGGTGCGCACGTCGAGGAGCGAGGTGCGAGTGGAGAAGTTCGTGCCCGCGTAGGAGTCGCCGGCGACGAAGACCGTCCAGGCGGCGAGGTGGCCGCTGGGCGAGACGCGGGCGCGGGTCGGGATGCCGGTCAGCGGGTAGTGGCGGGTCTCCTGGAGGCGGGAGTCGAGGACGACGGCGCGGTAGGTGTCCTGGACGGTGCCGTGCACGCTCTGCAGGCAGATGCCGGTGCCGGCGGCGGCGTGGAAGCGCAGGCAGTGGACGCCGGAGGCGGTACGGATCGCCCCGGGCGAGGCGGCGGGCACGGTGGCCAGCTCGTCGCGGTGCGGACCCCACGCCATGTTGCGGAAGACCATGAGACGCGGTCCGGCCGGGGCCAGCGACACCGTGCCCCGGACGACCGGCGGGCCGCCCGCCTGCTCGGTGTCCTTCCGGGCGGCCCGGTCGGAGGCGTGCCAGACCGCCGCGCCCGCCACACAGGCGAGCACGGCGAGCGCCGCGACGAGGATCAGCAGCCGGTTCCGGGTGGTCATGGCGCCGGCTCCGCTCATGGTCAGCTGGTCCAGATGCCGGTGATGTCGGACGCGGAGGCGGCGTTGCCCGCGTGCGGGAGGCCGTACATGTCCTCCAGCGTGCGCAGCAGGTTGTAGTGGTTGTACGTGGTCGACGAGGTGCTGCCCGGGGTGACGCTCTGCCCGTACAGGACGGTCGGGATGCGGTTGCCGGCCAGCCGGTTGTCCTCGTCGAAGGTGACGACGAGCAGGCTGTTGTGGGTCTTGGCCCAGGTGGCGTAAGCGCCGAGGTTGTTCTTCAGCCAGGTGTCACCGGTGCCGACGGAGCAGTCGTGCATGTCGCTGCACAGGTTCGGCACGACGAAGGAGACCTGCGGCAGCGTGGTGTAGTCCGTCGGGAACTGGGCGAACGTCTTGGCGCTGGAGGTCGGCACGTTCTTGAAGCCGAACCAGGGGTTGTGCTTCTGCGCGTACTTGCCGCTGCTGCAGGTGGTGGAGCCCTGGCTGGGCAGCGTCTCGTTGTAGCTGCCCCAGGTCTTGCCCGCGGCGATCAGCTCGGAGGCGAGGTTGGGCGCGGAGCTGAAGCCGGGGGTGACGCAGCTGTCGCCGGTGACGCCCTGGTTACTGCCGGAGAACACCTGGTAGTAGTTCGGCTGGCTCGGGTGCGTGACGCCGTACGAGGCGGTGAGGTTCGCTCCGCCGGTCTTCAGCGAGTTGATGTAGGGCGCGCTGGAGCTGCCGATGACCTGGTTGTACGCGTGGTTCTCCATCATCACGACGATCACGTGGTCCGGAGTGGGGACGGCGGCCGCGGCGCTCGCGGTGGACGCGCCGCCGAGGCCGGCCCACAGTCCGACGGACGCGCCGGCCAGCCCGAGGGCTGCGGCGAGGGCGGTGAGGGGACGCGGTACGGATTTCGACAAGCCGGGCACGGCTTACCTCCGGTGGGGGGAAGGGGGGCGCGGAGCGCTGTCAGCGTAGGAGCGGCGGCTGGAAGAGAGAAGATCCGCCGACGTGAATGGCCGGGAAACGAACGGGGTGGGGGTACGCGCCGGGCTCCGCCCACCCGCCGGAACGGGCTCCGCCACCCACCGGCACGGGCTCCGCCACCCGCCGGAACGGGCTCCGCCATCCACCGGGACCGGCAGCGCCCGCCGACCGGACGGGCTCGGTGGGCCGCCCGGCAGAGCTTCGCCGCTGCCCGGTCCGGGTAGCACTCCGCTGTTCGGACCGGCACCGCCGTGGCCGCGCGAGGTGGAACCGTTCCAGCTCGGCGGCCGGGCGGTTACGCTCAGCTGGGACCTTGATCGCAGGCATGACGATGCATGACGTACCGGAGGCGAGATGTCGCTGCCGCAGGGGCGCCGGAGCAGCACGTTCTCCCGGCTGCTGCGCCACGGGTTCACCGATCCCGCCGCGGCCGAGGTGCTGGTGGAGTCGGCGGGGCTGACGGCGGTGCGGACCGATCCGGTGCTGCTGGACGCGCTCGGCGTGACCGCGGACCCCGATCAGGCGCTGCTGGGCCTGGTCCGGCTGGTGGAGGTGCTGGAAGCGGGCGAGCGGCGGACCCTGCTCGACACCCTGACCAGCGCCAAGCCCCTGCGCGACCGGCTGCTCGGGGTGCTCGGCGCCTCCGAGGCGCTCGGCGACCACCTCGCCCGGCACCCGCACGACTGGCACGCGCTGGTGACGTACGAGTCCTCCGACCTGCACCCCGGCGTCGCCGAGTTCGAACGCGGGCTGGCCTCGGCCACCGACCCCGACCTGCTGCGGGCCGCCTACCGCCGCTGCATGCTGGCCATCGCCGCCCGCGACGTGTGTGGCACCAGCGACCTGGCGCAGACGGCGGGGGAGCTCGCGGACCTGGCGACCGCGACCGTGCGCGCGGCGCTCGCCATCGCCGGCGCCGAGGCGCCGGAGGACGCGGCGCTGTGCCGGCTCGCCGTGATCGGCATGGGCAAGTGCGGCGGCCACGAGCTGAACTACGTCTCGGACGTGGACGTGATCTTCGTGGCGGAGGCGGTCGAGGGCGCCGAGGAGGCCGCGGCGATGCGGGCGGCGACGCGGCTGGCCGCGCGGATGATGCGGGTCTGCTCCGACACCACCGCCGAGGGCACCATCTGGCCCGTCGACGCCAACCTGCGGCCCGAGGGCAAGAACGGCCCGCTGGTGCGGACGCTTTCCAGCCATGTCGCCTACTACCGGCGGTGGGCCAAGACCTGGGAGTTCCAGGCGCTGCTCAAGGCCCGGCCGATGGCGGGCGACCGGGCGCTGGGCCTGGCGTACGTCGAGGCGCTCTCGCCGATGGTGTGGCAGGCCGCCGACCGCGACCACTTCGTCACCGACGTCCAGCAGATGCGCCGCCGCGTTGTGGAGGGCATCCCCGCCGCGCACGTCGAGCGGGAGCTGAAGCTCGGTCCCGGCGGGCTGCGCGATGTCGAGTTCGCCGTGCAGCTGCTGCAGTTGGTGCACGGCAGAACCGATTCCTCACTGCGCAGCGGCACCACGCTCACCGCGCTCGCCCAACTCGCGGCCGGCGGCTACGTGGGCCGTGCGGACGCCGCCTCACTCGACGCCGCGTACCGGTTCCTGCGTCTGATGGAGCACCGGATCCAGCTGTACCGGCTGCGCCGCACCCATCTCGTGCCGGACGACAAGGCCGGGCAGCGCCGGCTCGGCCGGTCGCTGGGGTTTCGCGCAGACCCGGTCGCCGAGCTGAACCGGGAGTGGAAGCGGCACGCCGTCGAGGTGCGCCGGTTGCACGAGAAGCTCTTCTACCGGCCGCTGCTCGACGCGGTCGCCCAGCTCGAACCGGTCGAGACCCGGCTCAGCGCCAATGCCGCCAGGCAGCGCCTGCAGGCGCTGGGGTACGCCGATCCCGCCGCCGCCATCCGCCACCTGGAGGCGCTGGCCAGCGGTGTCAGCCGCAAGGCCGCCATCCAGCGCACCCTGCTGCCCGTCCTGCTCGGCTGGTTCGGCGACTCCGCCGACCCGGACGCCGGGCTCCTCGGCTTCCGCAAGGTCTCCGACGCGCTCGGCAAGACCCCCTGGTACCTGCGGCTGCTCCGGGACGAGGGCGCCGCCGCCGAGCACCTCGCCCGGGTGCTCTCCTCCGGCCGGCTCGCCCCCGACCTGCTCATGCGCGCCCCCGAGGCGGTCGCCCTGCTCGGCGCCCCCGAGGGCCTGCGGCCGCGGACCGCGGCGGCGCTCGAACAGGAGGTGCTGGCCGCGGTCGGCCGCGCCGACACCCCCGAGCAGGCGGTCACCGCGGTACGCGGGGTCCGGCGCCGCGAGTTGTTCAGGACGGCGGCGGCCGACGTCACCGGCGAGCTGGACGTGGACGCGGTGGGCACCGCGGTCACCGACATCAACACGACCACCGTCGTGGGCGCCCTGCGGGCCGCCATGAACGCCGTCGAGGCGACGGAAGGCCCGCCGGCGACCCGGTTCGCGGTCATCGGCATGGGCCGCTTCGGCGGACGCGAACAGGGCTACGGCTCGGACGCCGACGTGATGTTCGTCCACGAACCGCTGGAGGGGGCCGACGAACCGCGGGCCGCCGCGCAGGCCCTCAAGATCGCCAACGAGCTGCGCCGGCTGCTGCAGATCCCCACCCCGGACCCGCCGCTGCTGATGGACGCGGATCTGCGCCCGGAGGGAAAGAGCGGGCCGCTGGTGCGCAGCCTCGGCTCGTACGCCGCCTACTACCGGCGCTGGTCGCTGGGGTGGGAGAGCCAGGCGCTGCTGCGCGCCGACCCCATGGCCGGGGACGAGGGGCTGGGCGAGCGCTTCATCGAGCTGATCGATCCGCTGCGGTACCCGGCGGACGGGCTCGACGAGGACGCGGTGCGGGAGATCCGGCGGCTCAAGGCCCGCATGGAGTCCGAGCGGATGCCGCGCGGCGCCGACCCCACCACCCACGCCAAGCTCGGCCGCGGTGGGCTCTCCGACGTCGAGTGGACCGTCCAGCTGCTGCAGATGCAGCACGGCGGGCGGCTGAAGGAACTGCGCACCACCCGCACCCGGCGGGCGCTGGCCGCCCTCCAGGCCGCCGGCCTGGTCGGCGCCGACGACGCGGCCGTGCTGGACGAGGCGTGGGTGCTGGCCACCCGGGTCCGCAACGCGGTGATGCTGGTACGCGGCCGCCCCGGCGACACGTTCCCCGGCGACGGCCGGGAGCTCGCCGCCGTGGGCCGCTACCTCGGGTACTCGGCCGGCCACGTCGGCGACATGCTGGAGGAGTACCGCAGGACGACCCGGCGGGCCCGCACGGTCGTCGAGCGGCTCTTCTACGAGTACGAGGCGTGACGGCCGCTCCCACGGGCCCGCCCGCCTATCGGCGGCGGGCCGTCGCCGGGTAGCGGGGCAGGTGGTAGACGTAGCGTCCGTAGAGCACGTAGACCACGGCGAAGCCGCCGCCCAGGCAGACGGCGCCCCCTATGGCGTCGAGCCAGAAGTGGTTGGCCGTCGAGATGATCACGATCAGGGTCGCCACCGGGTACAGGATGCCCAGCACCCTGGCCCACAGTGGCCTGGCGAGCGTCGCGACGGTGATGCCGCACCACAGCGACCACCCGATGTGCATGGAAGGCATCGCGGCGTACTGGTTCGACACCTGTGCCAGGTCGCCGGAGGCCATCGAACCCCAGGTGTGGTGCGCCTTGACGGTGTCGATGAAGTCGATGCCCTGCATCAGCCGGGGCGGGGCCAGCGGGTAGAAGTAGAAGCCGACCAGCGCGATGCCGGTGGTGACGAAGAGGATCGTGCGCGCCGGCCCGTAGCGGCCCGGATGCCAGTGGTAGAGCCACACCAGGACGCCGATGGTGATGACGAAGTGCAGCGTCGCGTAGTAGTAGTTCATTCCGACGATCAGCCAAGTCACCGAGTTCAGCGCGTGGTTGACGCTGTGCTCGACGGCCAGGCCGAGGTGGTTCTCCAGCTTCCAGATCGCGTTCGCGTGCCGCATCGCCGCCGGTTCCTGCTCGGGCACGGCGTTGCGGACGAGCGAATACACCCAGTAACTGACCGCGATCAGAACGATCTCGAACCACAGACGCGGTCTCCGGGGGGTGCGGAGCCTTGACACGAAGGTATGGCGGGGTGCCCCAGGGCCCTCGCTCGGCGCTCCATCGGAATCAGTGGAACCGATGGAGCGCGGCGGGACAGCCGTACGGCCGTCCATGATCTTCGCGGTCGGTTCCCCCATGGAGGAATAGTCTGCCAGACCCGCGCGGCTCGCCGCTCAGACGCCGGCCGGACCCTGAGCGTTCGATGTGTGCCTCCCGGCCGCCTGCTGGACCAGGAGCGCGGGCGTCCGGACGCTCGGCACCGCGGCCGTGGAGCCGCGGACGACCAGCTCGGGGAGGAAGACGAATTCGCTGTGCGGGGCGGGGGTGCCGCCGATCTCCTCCAGCAGCGCCCGCACGGCCGCCTGTCCCATGGCGGCCACGGGCTGGCGGATGGTGGTCAGTGGCGGATCCGTGAAGGCGATCAGCGGGGAATCGTCGAAACCCACGACCGAGACGTCCTCGGGCACCGACAGGCCCTGCTGCCGGGCGGCCCTGATGGCGCCCAGCGCCATCATGTCGGACGCGCAGACGATCGCGGTGCATCCGGAGGCTATGAGCGCTGTCGCGGCAGCCTGGCCCCCCTCCAGCGTGTAGAGGGAGTGTTGGATCAGGTGTTCGGATTCTTCGGTGCTCAGTCCCAGCACGTCCTGCATGCTGCTGATGAAGCCCTGGATCTTGCGAAGCACCGGCACGAAACGCTTCGGTCCGACCGCCAGTCCGATTTTCTCATGTCCGAGTGCCGCCAAATGGGTGACGGCCAGCCGCATCGCGCCCCGGTCGTCGGGGGACACGAACGGCGCCTTGATCTTCTCCGAGAAGCCGTTGATCAGCACGAACGGCACACCCTGGCCGTGCAGCCTGGCGTACCGCTCGGTGTCGGCGGTGGAGTCGGCGTGCAGCCCGGAGACGAAGATGATCCCGGCGACGCCGCGTTCCACGAGCATCTCGACCAGCTCGTCCTCGGTCGAGCCGCCCGGAGTCTGGGTGGCCAGCAGCGGGGTGTACCCGTCGCGGGTCAGCGCCTGACCGATCACCTGCGCGAACGCGGGAAAGATCGGGTTCTCCAGCTCCGGGGTGATCAGGCCGATCAGACCCGCGCTGCGCTGCCGCAGCCGGACCGGCCGTTCGTAGCCGAGCAGATCGAGTGCGGCCAGCACGGATTCGCGGGTGGTGGCGGATACGCCGGGCTTGCCGTTGAGGACCCGGCTGACCGTTGCTTCGCTGACACCCGCCTGGGTTGCGATGTCAGCAAGCCTTGCGGTCACAGCACCGGATGCTATGGGACGGATGGTGGCCACGTCAGATCGCCCACCAAATCGTGGTGTCGGCGGGGATGACGGCGTACTCTCCGTCCGCGCTGAACCCGGTCCCGCCGAGCAGCACGCGGCCGGGGGCCGGGATCGTGACGGGCGCCGCGGTGACGTTGGCGGTGCACACGAACGAGCCCTCGGCGCTGTCCCGGCGGAACGCCAGCACGCCCTCCGGAGCATCCAGCCACGTCACGTCGGAACCGGCGCCCAGGGCGGGGTGTTCGCGGCGGACGGCCAGCGCCGCACGGTAGAACTCCAGCGTCGAGTTCGGGTCGCCCTCCTGCGCCTCGACGCTGAGGCCGGCCCAGGCGTCGGGCTGCGGCAGCCAGCTGGGGCCGCCCTCGACCGGGCCGAAGCCGTACGGTGCGCGGGTGCCCGACCACGGCAGCGGGACGCGGCAGCCGTCGCGGGTGCCGTCCTGGCCGGCGTTGCGGAAGAACGCCGGGTCCTGGCGCACCTCGTCCGGCAGGTCGGTGACCTCGGGCAGACCGAGCTCCTCGCCCTGGTACAGGTAGGCGGAGCCGGGCAGCGCCAGCATCAGCAGGGTCGCGGCCCGAGCCCGGCGCAGACCGAGCGCCTGGTCGCCGTCGGCGAAGCGGGTCGAGTGCCGCACCACGTCGTGGTTGGACAGCACCCAGGTGGCGGGCGCGCCGACGGAACCCATCGCGGCCAGCGAGGTGTCGATGACCCGGCGCAGCGCGGCGGCGTCCCAGCCGGACGTCAGGTACTCGAAGTTGAACGCCTGGTGCAGCTCGTCGGGGCGCAGGTACAGGGCGCTGCGCTCGACGGTCGGCGTCCAGGCCTCGGCGACGGCGATGCGGTCGCCCGGGGGCACCCCCGGCCGGAGGTTGGGGGAATACTCGTCCAGGATCTTGCGCCAGCTGCGGTAGATCTCGTGGACGCCGTCCTGGTCGAAGTACGGCATCGACGCGGTGCCCAGCAGCTTGAGCTGCTCGTGCGAGCCGATGTCGGGCAGTCCGGGGGCCTTGACCATGCCGTGGGCGACGTCGATGCGGAAGCCGTCGATGCCCAGGTCCAGCCAGAAGCGCAGGATGGAGCGGAACTCGTCGTGCACCGCCGGGTGGTCCCAGTTGAAGTCCGGCTGCTCCGGGGCGAACAGGTGCAGGTACCACTCGCCGGGGGTGCCGTCGGCGTTCACCGTCCGCGTCCAGGCGGGGCCGCCGAAGATGGACTCCCAGTCGTTCGGCGGGAGTTCGCCGTCGGCACCCTTGCCCGCGCGGAAGTGGAAGCGCTCGCGGATCGGGGATCCGGCGCCCTCGCGCAGCGCCTGCTTGAACCACTCGTGCTGGTCGGAGCAGTGGTTGGGGACCACGTCCACGATGACCCGCAGATCCAGCGCGTGGGCGGCCCGCACCAGGTCGTCGGCGTCCGTCAGGGTGCCGAACATCGGGTCGACGGCGCGGTAGTCGGCCACGTCGTAGCCGCCGTCGGCCTGCGGGGAGGCGTAGAACGGCGACAGCCACACGGCGTCCACGCCGAGCGAGCGCAGGTAGGGCAGCCGGGCGGTGATCCCGGGCAGGTCGCCCATGCCGTCGCCGTCGCCGTCGGCGAAACTGCGCGGGTAGACCTGGTAGATCACGGCGTCACGCCACCAGTCTCTGCGCACGGCGTCGGCGGCGTTGTCGGCGGCGGAGCGGGGCGCGTCGGTGAGGTGCTGGCTCATGACTTCCTTTGGGTGTGGCGGGCCGTGGTGTGCACGGGGCACGACAGGAGGCTGCGGTGTCGCGACACCGCAGCGACGATCAGGACTTGGCGGCGCCGGCGGTGAGGCCGGAGACCAGGTGGCGCTGGACCACGAAGAAGACGAGGGCGGCCGGGATGGCGATGATCACCGCGGCGGCGGTCAGCGAGCCCCAGTCCGCGCGCTGGTCGGTGGCGAGGGTGCGGATGCCGGCCGCCAGCGTGAAGTTCTCGTTGGTGCTCATGAACTGGCTCGCGTAGGCGACCTCGCCCCAGGCGGTCAGGAAGCTGTAGAAGGCGGTGACGGCCAGCCCCGGGCGGGCCAGCGGCAGGATCAGCCGCCAGAACGTGCCGAACGGGGTGAGGCCGTCGATCCGGCCCGCCTCGTCGATCTCGTGCGGGATGGTGTCGAAGTATCCCTTGAGCATCCAGGCGCAGAACGGCACCGAGATGGTGCAGTAGGTGACGATCAGGCCGAGGTAGCTGTCGAGGAGGCCGAGCTCGCCGAGCAGGTTGTACAGCGGCACGATCAGCACGGCCATGGGGAACATCTGCGTCGTCAGGAAGGTCCACATCAGCTGCTTGTGGCCGGGGAACTTCATCCGCGAGATGGCGTAGCCGGCGCTCGCCGACAGCATGACGCCGAGCACGGTCGTCGCGGCCGCGACGATCGCCGAGTTGAGGAACCACTTCGGGAAGTTGGTGTGCAGGATGTTCCGGTAGTTCTGCAGGCTCAGGTGGGAGAAGATCTCGCCCGGGTCCGTCCACGCGTTCTTCGGCCCGAAGGAGATGAACGCGATCCACAGCGCCGGGAAGATCGCGACGGCGCTGGCGACCATGAGCGTGGTGTGCAGGGCGAGCGAGGCGCCGCGGCTGCGTTCGCCGCGCTTGCGGCCCGCGCGGCGGGCGGGCACCGCGGCCGAACGGGACGCGTCGGCGCTCTTCGTCGTGCCGGTGTGGGCTGTTGCACTCATCGTCATGGCTCCTTACGCCTGCTCGGTCTTGGCCTGGTAGCGGCGGTAGAAGGTGGAGAAGACCAGCAGGATGGCGAGGATGACCATGCCGTACGACGCGGCGCCCGAGTAGTCGGACACCCCGGTGAACGCCTTGCGGTAGGCGTAGGTCACGAGGATGTCGGTGTCCCCGCTGTTCGTCTGCCCCAGCAGCAGGAAGATGATCGGGAACATGTTGAACGTCCAGATCACCCCGAGCAGGATCACGGTGTTGCTGACCGGGCGCAGGCCGGGGAGCGTGATGTGCAGGAACCGCTTCCAGGGGGAGGCGCCGTCCATCTCGGCGGCCTCGTAGAGCTCCTGGGGTATGGACTGCATGCCGCCGAGGAGGGCGACCATCATGAAGGGTACGCCCGCCCAGACGTTCACCATGATGACCGCGACCTTCTGGGCGAAGGGCGTGCCCAGCCAGTCCTGGGCCGGCAGCCCGACGTGGGTGAGGATCGAGTTGAAGACGCCGTACTGCGAGTTGAGCATCAGCCGCCAGGCGAAGACGCTGACGAAGGCCGGGATGGCCCAGGGCAGGATCAGCGAGAGGCGGTAGAAGAGCCGGAACTTCGCCGGGCGGTTGAGCAGCAGCGCCATGCCCATGCCGATGGCGTAGGTGAAGGCGACGCAGGTCAGCGTCCAGATGACGGTCCAGATGAGCCGCGGGTAGAAGTCACCGTCCTGGCCCGAGAGGATCTTCCAGTAGTTGTCGAAACCCACCAGGTGGTAGGTCGCCGGGATGTGGACGGGGCCGATGTCCTTGGCGATGTTCGTCTCGGTGGCGTTCGTGAACGACAGGTAGATGCCGTAACCCAGCGGGTACAGCACCAGGACGCCGATCACGATGACCACCGGGGCGACCATGGCCCAGGCGTACCAGTGCTTGTCCCACGAGCGCTTGAACAGCGTCACGAGGCCGGGGCGCGGGGCCTTGCCGCGCTGTTTCCCCTGCTGTTGCCCGTCAAGGGCTGCGGTGGTCATCACTCATCGGCTCTTTCCACGATTACGGATGATGGTGCGGGTGGTGTCGCGGCCCCGGAGCGCCCCTCGGAGCGGGGCGGGCGGGGTGGCTCGATCTCCGGGGCCGCGCGTACGGCCCGGCCCGGACGGCCGGGCGCGTGGGCCCCGACCCTCCCGGAGGAGGACGGGGCCCCGGCCGACCGGACCGGAGTCTGGTGCCGTGCGGTTACTTGGTGAAGCCCGGCAGGAGCTTGGCGAACTCGCCGGCCGCCGCGTCCAGTCCGGCCTGGACCGAGACCTGGCCCTGCAGGATCTTCACGTACTGCTGCTGGAGCGGCGTGAAGAGGCTGCCGACCTGGGGGAGCGCCACGCGGGGGCGGGCGGTGTCCATGATCCCCTTGAAGCCGGCGATCTTCGGGTCGGCGGTGACCGCCGGCGTGTACGCGGAGGTACGCGTCGGCAGGGTGCCGGTCTTGGTGGCGATGGTGACCTGGCTGGCCGAGCTGGTCATGAACTCGGTGAACAGGTAGCCGGCGTCCAGGTTCTTGGAGCCCTGGTAGACCGCGAGGTCGTGGCCGCCGGTGGGCGCCTGCGGCTTGCCGGTGGAGCCGGCCGGGACCGGGGCGTAGCCGAGGTTGGACTCCTTGCCCTTGAAGGCCGAGCCGCTGATGTCGTCGCTGACCGACCAGGGGCCCTGGATCAGCATGGCGACCTTGCCGTTCTTGAACGAGGTCTGCATGTTGTCGTAGGCGCTGGCGAAGTCCACCTTCTGTGAGGAGGTGTCGTAGATCTCCTTCGCCTTGGTGACCGCCTTGACCGCCTCCGGGGAGTTGATCGTGATCTTCTTGGCGGCGGCGTCCGCGAGGTCGGTGCCCTCACCGAAGAGCATCGGCATCAGGAAGTAGGTGTCCGGGTTGAGGTACGTGCCCGTGACCCCGGTCTTCTCCTTGATGGTCTTCGAGACGGAGATGAACTCGTCCCAGGTGGTCGGCGGCTTCGCGATGCCGGCCTTGGCGAAGATCTCCTTGTTGTAGAGCAGGCCCAGGGTGTCGGTGACCGACGGGACCCCGTAGGTCTTGCCCTCGTACTTGGTGGTGTTGAGCGGGCCCTGCGTGAAGTCCGTCGTCTCCTTGAGGGCGGCGGTGCCGTCCAGCGGGGCGATGTAGTGCAGGGAGGCGTACTCCGGGATCAGGCCGACGTCGGCCCGGACCACGTCGGGCGCGCCCTTGCCGCTCTGCGCCGCCGTCTTGAACTTCTGCTCCACGTCCGCGAAGGGGACGTTGACGTACTTGACCTTGATCTTCGGGTACTTGGCCTCGAAGGTCTTGATCAGGGCCTGGTAGACGGGCGCCTCGTTCGTGGCGTCCGACGTGTCCCAGTACGTGATCTCGCCGGAGACTCCGGCCGGGTCCTTCGCCGCGTCCCCGGTGCTCTTGTTGTCGCTGCTGCCGCCACAGGCGGTGGCCCCGAGAACGATGGCCGCGGCCATCGCCACGGCGGATATGCCGCGTCGCATACCTGTCTCCTTGATGAGGGTAAAACCCGGTTCACCCTGGAGTGGGTGATGCGCACCGCTTGGTGCTGTGCGGCTGCTCGGGCTGGGCAGGAACGTAACAGCGATGTAAGACCTTGCGAAAGAGCCTGCAAGAAAGTTTCGGCCACGCCTCTCGAATGTGACGTTGCCGTTACCTGCAGGTGTCCGATGCAGGCCCAGGCCCCACAAAGTGCGTTGCAAGGTCTTGCTGCAAGGGGCGGGCAGCGATAGCGTCCGCAGCGCCCGGCGGTGCCGCCGGGCAGCCGCGGGACCTCGGCGCGTAGTGCCCCCGGCACGAGCTTTTTCCGCTACGAGGAGACCCGCCCGTGTCCGTACCCGCACGCATACGACGTGTGGCAGCGACGGTGGTGTCGGCGCTGCTGCTGGCCACCGTGCCGGCCGCCGTGCCCGCCCTGGCCGCCGCGCCACCCGCCCCGCCGTCCGACGCGGCGCTCGCCGCCCAGCCGGCCCGCCACGACCTCACGCGTGAGCAGTTCTACTTCGTCCTGCCGGACCGGTTCGCCAACGGCGACCCCCGCAACGACACCGGCGGACTCACCGGCTCCCGGCTCGCCACCGGCTACGACCCCACCGACAAGGGCTTCTACCAGGGCGGCGACCTCAAGGGACTGACCGGGAAGCTCGACTACATCAAGGGGCTCGGCACCACCGCCATCTGGATGGCGCCGATCTTCAAGAACCAGCCCGTGCAGGGCACGGGGAAGGACGCCAGCGCCGGTTACCACGGCTACTGGATCACCGACTTCACCCAGGTCGACCCGCACTTCGGGACCAACGACGACCTGAAGAAGCTCATCGCGGCCGCCCACGCCAAGGGCATGAAGATCTTCTTCGACGTCATCACCAATCACACCGCCGACGTCGTGGACTACCAGGAGAAGGCGTACTCCTACCTCTCCAAGGGCGCGTTCCCGTACCTGAGCAAGGACGGGACGCCCTTCGACGACACCGACTTCGCCACGGCGGCAGCCGGGAAGGACTTCCCGGCGGTCGACGCCGACTCCTTCGCGCGGACGCCCGTCGTGGCGCCGGAGAAGAAGAACGTCAAGGTGCCGGCCTGGCTCAACGACCCGTCGATGTACCACAACCGGGGTGACTCCACCTATGCCGGGGAGAGCACCGACCAGGGTGACTTCTCCGGCCTCGACGACCTGTGGACCGAGCGTCCCGAGGTCGTCCAGGGCATGGAGAAGATCTACGAGAAGTGGGTCAAGGACTTCGCGATCGACGGCTTCCGGATCGACACCGTCAAACACGTCGACCTGCCGTTCTGGACCCAGTGGGCCACCGCGCTCGACCAGTACGCCGCCCGGCACGGGCGGAAGGACTTCTTCATGTTCGGCGAGGTCTACTCCGCCGACACCGCGATCACCTCGCCCTATGTCACCCAGGGCCGGCTCGACGCCACCCTGGACTTCCCCTTCCAGGACGCCGCCCGCTCCTACGCCTCCCAGGGCGGCTCCGCGGCCAAGCTCGCCGGCCTCTTCGCGCAGGACTACCGGTACACCACCGACAAGGCCAACGCCTACGAGTCGGTGACGTTCCTCGGCAACCACGACATGGGCCGCATCGGGACCTTCCTCCAGCAGGACAACCCCGGCGCCACCGACGCGGAGCTGGTCCGCAGGGACAAGCTCGCCAACGAGCTGATGTTCCTCAGCCGCGGCAACCCCGTCGTCTACTACGGCGACGAGCAGGGCTTCACCGGGGCCGGCGGCGACAAGGACGCCCGGCAGACGATGTTCGCCTCCAAGGTCGCCGACTACCTCGACGACGACGAGCTGGGCACCGACCGCACCCACGCCAGTGACGCCTACGACACCGCGGCGCCGCTGTACCGGACGATCGCCGCGCTCTCGCAGCTGACCAAGGCCAACCCCGCGCTGCGCGACGGCGTACAGACCGAGCGGTACGCGGCCGACGGCGCGGGCGTGTACGCCTACTCCCGTACGGACGTGAAGACCAGGACCGAGTACCTGGTCGCGGTGAACAACGCGACCGAGGCGAAGACCGTGGCGGTGCCGACCGGCGTCGCCGGAGCGGACTTCGGTGCGCTCTACGGCGCCACCGGCACCGTGCGCAGCGGCGGCGACAGCACGATCAGCCTGACCGTCCCCGCCCTGTCCTCCGTCGTCTACCAGGCGGACAAGCCGCTCGGCGCCCCCGCCACCCGGCCGTCCATCACGCTGCGCGCACCCGCCGCCGGCGCCACCGGCACCGTCGAGGCCTCCGCCGCCGTGACCGGCGGACAGCTCGACCGGGTGGTCTTCGCCGCCCAGGTCGGCAACGCCAAGTGGCAGGTGCTCGGCTCCGCCGACCACGCGCCCTACACAGTCACCCAGGTGATCGACCCGGCCGTCCCGGCCGGAACCGCACTGCGCTACAAGGCCGTGGTGACCGACTCCGCCGGCCGCACGAGCAGCGCGACCGCGGAGACCACCAGCGGCGCGCCCGTCCACGAGACGCCGCCCAGCGCGGTCTCCCGCGACTACGCCGTCGTCCACTACCAGCGCACCGACGGCGACTACGCCGACTGGGGCCTCTACACGTGGGGCGACATCGCGGACGGCGAGGGCACCACGTGGCCGGCCGGCAAGCCCTTCACCGGACGGGACGCCTACGGCGCCTTCGCCTACGTCAAGCTCAAGCCGGGCGCGGCCGGCGTCGGCTTCATCGCCGTCGACAAGAACGGCGTCAAGGACACCGACGCGGACCGGGCCGTCGACCTGACGAAGACCGGCGAGGTGTGGATCAAGCAGGGCAGTCCCGAGGTGCTGAACGCCGCCCCCGCCGGCGCCTACCCGCCGCAGGACACGACGAAGGCCGTCCTGCACTACCAGCGCGCCGACGGCGACTACGCCCACTGGGGCCTGCACACCTGGACCGGCGCCGCCACGCCCACCGACTGGACCAAGCCGCTCCAGCCGACGCGGATCGACGCCTATGGTGCGGTGTACGAGGTGCCGCTCGCGCCGGGCGCCACGTCGCTGAGTTACATCCTCCACAACGGCGACGCCAAGGACCTGCCCTCGGACCAGTCCCTGGACCTCGCCTCCACCGGGCATGAGGTGTGGCTGTTGGCCGGAACGCCGAAGTACCTGCTCCCGCAGCCCAAGGGCACGGGTGGTGACCTGGACCTGACCAAGGCGCAGGCGCAGTGGATCGACCGCTACACCGTCGCCTGGCACACCGACGCGAGCGCGTCCGCCGGCCAGCAGCTCGTCTACGCCCCCGACGGCGGCATCACCGTCAAGGACGGTGCCCTGTCCGACGAGGGCCACTGGCTGCGGCTGTCCCAGGTCGCGGGCGGCCTGACCGCCGCCCAGAAGGCGAAGTACCCGCAGCTGAAGGAGTACGCGGCCTTCACCGTCGACCCGCGCGACCGCGACCGGATCGGCGCCGCGCTGCCCGGCCAGCTCATCGCCACCCAGCGCGCCGCGAACGGCGCGCTGCTCGCCGCCACCGGCGTGCAGACGCAAGGGGTGCTCGACGACCTGTACGCCGCGAAGGCGCAGCGCGCGGCGCTCGGCCCGGTCTTCGACCACGGCCGGCCCACCCTGTCGGTCTGGGCGCCCACCGCGCACCGCGTCGCGGTCGAGATCGACGGCAGGACCGTTCCAATGCGGCGGGATGCCGCCAGCGGCGTCTGGTCGGTGACCGGTGGCCGCGACTGGACGGGCAAGCCGTACCGGTACGCGGTGACCGTCTGGGCGCCGAGCGTCCAGAAGCTGGTCACGAACCTGGTGACCGACCCGTACTCGGTCGCGTTGACCGCCGACTCGGCCCGCAGTCTCCTCGTGGACCTCGCCGACCCGAAGCTCGCCCCCCAGGGGTGGCAGCGGCAGGCGAAGCCGGCGGCGGTGCCGCTGAGCCGGGCGCAGATCCAGGAGCTGCACATCCGTGACTTCTCGGTCGCGGACACCACCGTCCCGGCGGCGCGGCGCGGCAAGTACGCCGCGTTCACCGTCGCGGGTTCCGCGGGCATGACGCACCTGCGGGCGCTGGCGAAAGCCGGCACGGACTACGTGCACCTGCTGCCCGCGTTCGACTTCGCGACCGTCCCGGAGAAGACCGCAGACCAGGCGGTGCCGGAGTGCGACCTCGCCTCCTTCCCCGCCGACTCCGAGAAGCAGCAGGAGTGCGTGGCCAAGGCCGCGGCCAAGGACGCCTACAACTGGGGCTACGACCCGTACCACTACACGGTTCCCGAGGGCTCCTACGCCACCGACCCGGACGGCGCCGCCCGCACCACGGAGTTCCGGCAGATGGTGCAGGGGATCAACGGGGCCGGGCTGCGGGTGGTGATGGACGTGGTCTACAACCACACCTCCGCCTCCGGCCAGGCCGACACCTCCGTCCTCGACAAGATCGTGCCCGGCTACTACCAGCGGCTGATGGCCGACGGCAGCGTCGCCAACTCCACCTGCTGCTCCAACACCGCGCCGGAGAACGCGATGATGGGCAAGCTGGTCGTCGACTCGCTCGTCACCTGGGCGAAGGAGTACAAGGTCGACGGGTTCCGCTTCGACCTCATGGGCCACCACCCGAAGGCGAACATCCTGGCCGTCCGCAAGGCGCTGGACGCGCTGACCCTCGCCAAGGACGGCGTCGACGGCAAGAAGATCATCATGTACGGCGAGGGCTGGAACTTCGGCGAGGTCGCCGACAACGCCCGCTTCGAGCAGGCCACCCAGGCCAACATGGCCGGCACCGGCATCGCCACCTTCAGCGACCGGGCGCGGGACGCGGTACGCGGCGGCAGCCCGTTCGACGCCGACCCCGGCGTGCAGGGCTTCGGCAGCGGCCTCTACACCGACCCCAACCCCTCGACCGCCAACGGCACTCCCGCCGAGCAGAAGGCCCGGCTGCTGCACTACCAGGACCTCATCAAGGTCGGGCTGACCGGCAACCTGAGCGCGTTCACCTTCACGGACTCCAACGGGAAGCAGGTGCGCGGATCCGGGGTCGACTACAACGGGCAGCCCGCCGGCTACGCGGCGGCGCCGGGCGACGCCCTCGCCTACGTCGACGCGCACGACAACGAAGCCCTGTACGACGCGCTCGCCTTCAAGCTCCCGGCCGCCACGACGCCGGCCGACCGGGCGCGGATGCAGGTGCTCGCCGAGTCGACCGCCATGCTCTCCCAGGGTCCGGCGCTCTACCAGGCGGGCAGTGACCTGCTGCGGTCCAAGTCCCTGGACCGCAACTCCTTCGACTCCGGTGACTGGTTCAACGCCATCCACTGGGACTGCGCCACGGGCAACGGCTTCGGCCGGGGCCTGCCGCCGGCCGCCGACAACCAGGCCAAGTGGCCGTTCGCCAAGCCGCTGCTGGCCTCCCCGGCCCTGCGCCCCGGCTGTGCCGAGATCACCGGCGCCTCCGCGGCCTACCAGGACCTGCTCAGGATCCGCTCCACGGAACCGGCCTTCGCGCTGACCTCCGCGGCCCAGGTGCAGGACCGGCTCTCCTTCCCGCTGTCGGGCCAGGACGAGACCCCGGGCGTCATCACGATGCGCCTCGGCGACCTGGTCGTGGTCTTCAACGCCACCCCCACCACCCAGACCCAGCGGGTGGCCGCCCTGTCGGGCACGTCCTACACCCTGCACCCGATCCAGTCCGCCGGCGCCGACCCCACGGTCAAGCAGGCGGCCTACGACAAACCCACCGGAACCTTCAAGGTCCCGGCCCGCACGGTCGCGGTCTACACCGCTCGATAACCGACGAGCATGACGAAAGGGCCCGTCTCCCCACCAGGGGAGACGGGCCCTGCCCGTTGGGTCAGCTGACCAGCCGCTTTTCCAGGAGGGTCACCGCGTACCGGCTACCCCCGCCGCCGTCTTTCAGGGGCTGCTCTCCGGTCACCGTGTAGCCCGCCGACTCGTAGTACGCGCGCAGGCGGGGGTTGGTCGAGACGCAGTCCAGGCGGCTGAGGGTGCGGCCGGTGGCGGCGATGCGGTGTTCCGCTCGGGTGAGCATCGCGCGGCCGAGGTTCGGCGGGGCGGTCGTGCGGTCGGTCATCAGGCGGTGGATGTAGCCCGCGACCGGCGGTTGCGGGCCCCAGGCCGGCTCGTCGTCCCACCACACTTCCCAGCCGCCGACCGGGGCGGCGCCGCCGGCGTGGGCGAGCCAGACCTCGCCCTCCTTCATGCGGAGCAGGAAGTGGTCCGCGCTCTTCTGGCCGGGCTTCCACTGGTCGATGCCGTTCCGCTGCATCCAGCGGGCAGCGCCGTCGTACAGGGCGACGAGGGCGGGTATGTCGTCCACGGTGGCCTGCCGGAAGGTGACACCGTCACCGTGAAGATCGCTCATGGCTGCCATTGTCACCTGCGGCCCCCGGCCCGGAACCGGCCGCCCCCGAGGCCGCGTCCAGGGGAGCATGGACACCGCCTCCGTCACGATCCGTGACGCCCACCCCGATGATCTGGACGATATCGCCGACGTGCACCGCAGGGCCCGCGCCACGTACTACGCGGGGCACCTGCCCGAGGAGGAGTACGACGGCCCCGACGAGCTGGGCCGCTGCCGGGCCGGCACCGAGCGCGCCATCGGGGCGGCCGACCGCAGGGTGCTCTGCGCGCTGCGCGAGGGCCGGATCGTGGCCTTCGCGGTGCTCGGGTTCCGGCCCGGCGACGAGAAGCTCTACCAGTTCCACGTCGACCCGGACCTCTGGCGGGCGGGCCTCGGCAGCGCCCTGCACGGGGCCTGCGTCACGGCCTGGCAGGACGCCGCGCTGGAAACCGTCCGGCTGGACGTCTTCGCGCCCAACCGGCGTGCCCGCGCGTTCTATGCCCGCCAGGGCTGGGTCGCGGACGGTCACGCGGATGACCACGTCACGATGGCCCTGCGCGTCCCCACCGCCTGACCGCCCGCCCTACCCCAGCGAATCCAGCGTCCCGCCGGTCGTCAGCCGGGCCGTCAGTTTGGCGTTCACGCCGCGTTCCACGCGGACGGCGAGCAGCGGGCCGTCCGCGCTCGCGCGGATGCCGCCGGTGGCGGAGACCTTGGTGACGTCGCGGCTGCCGGCCGCGAGGAGGAACCAGTGACCGGCCGGGGACTTCCACATGACGCCGGCCAGCACATGCTGCCCGAACCGGCTGCAGGCGTTGGTGTTCTGCGCCTCGGCGGCCACCGCCGCCGGAGCGGTCGGCGACGAGCCGGGCGGCTGGAACTGCACCATCACCTCGCCGGCACCGCGCCAGGTATCCGTACGGGTGCACACCCAGGACGCGGCGGCGCCGCCCTCCGGCAGCCGCTGCTCGGCGAACTCCCAGTTGTTGACGGCCCGTACGCCCTGGCCGCGCAGCGTCCCGAGCCGGCAGGCGCTGTGCGCCCAGTTCAGCAGGGCCTGCGACCCGGTCGCCTCGCGCGGCTGCCGGGCCGGGGCGGCCGCGCCGCCCGGCGGCGGGGTGTAGGTGAGATGGACGGGGGTCAGGTCGCCCAGATCGGTCAGCAGGAACGAGTGCTGCTCCACGATCTTCGTCGAGGAGTGGAACTGCAGCACCGGCCACGCCGTCCCGCACTGGCCCTCCGGCGCGCCCGCGCCCGGCGTGCGGACCGGGTCGGTGACCCCGTCGGCCGTGATGTGCAGGGGCTGCCCCGGCCGGTTCGGCTGCAGCAGGTCGCGGGTCTGCGCTTCATCGACCCAGGGGGCGGTCAGGAAGCGGGTGTTGCCGTCGATGCGGCCGACGACGACGGCCGCACCGGTGGTGACGTCCGCGTCGTCCACCCGCGCGAAGTCCAGCGCCGCGTAGCCCGTGCCGTCCTGCGGCTCCGCGTACCGGACGATCCGCATTCCGTCGTAGAGCACGACCACGGCCGCCGCGCCCACGTCGCCCGCGTAGAGGAGCTGCGGCGGCTGGGCGGGCAGCCCCCGCGAGGTGCCGGGGGTCGCCGAGACCCGCACACGCTGCCCGGGCCGCGACCACACGGCGAGCGCGCGGCGCAGCAGTTCGGCGTCGTCCTTGCGGCCGCCCCGGGCGGGCCAGGCGGTGAAGTCCATCCGCGACGTGTGCTCCCACAGGACCGCGTCGGCCCGCAGCAGCGCCGACGACTCCAGCGGGCTCGCGGACCCGGCGGGGGCCCCCGTCGGTGTACGAACCGTCGGCGTACGAACCGGAGCCGCCGTCGGATCCGGTCAGCGACAGCAGCACCGCCGCGACCACCACGGCCGCGACCGCGGCGCCCGCGACCCGCATGTGCTGGCGCCGGCGCAGCAGATCGGTCGGCCGCGCCTGCACCGTGCACGGGTCGAACTCGCCCCCGCCGAGCAGCACTCGGACCGCCCCGGCGCCCTCGCTGCCCTCAGCGGTGGCGGTGGCGGCCTCGGTGACGGCGGCGCGGGGATCGGCGACGCCCGCCGCGGCCAGCACCTTGCGGACCTCGCGTTCGGGCAGCCCCTCCAGCGTGCCCAGCGCGAACGCTGCGCGGGCGGGGCTGCCGAGCCCGGAGAGCGAACGGTCCAGCGCCAGTTCGTCCGTGCCGCCCGCCTTGGGGTGCAGCCGCAACCCCCACACGTGCGGCAGCGGCAACCGGTCGCGGGCGTCGTGCACCCGCTTGCGCCACCCCTCCTCCACGCCGTGCGCCACTGCCCCGCGCAGCACCTCCTGGCGCACCAGCGCATACGCCGGATCCGGCGGACCACCACGCGGGCCGCCCGCGTCGGCGGCGGCCTGATCGGGCGCGCGCCGCCCGCGCGGCAGCGCCCGCTGCACGAGGGTGTGCGCGGCCAGCACCCTGCGGTGCCGGCCGAGAGCGGCCGGCAGCGTCAGATACGCCAGCCGCACCAGGTGCGGATAGTTCTCGACGATCGAGGCCTCGGCCTCCTCGACCTGGATGGTCGGGGGACGCCCCCCGAAAGAGTGCAGAACTGTCGCTTCCGATGTGTCCACACGGCGTCAAACGAGTGATTGGTGCGATGGTCACTCGGGGCGGTACGGGCAGCCCGGCCGGTGACGGCCCGGGGCGGGCCGTTCGGCGCATATCGGGAGCCGCGCATTATGCGCGCCGGCCTCGCGCACGCGTCACTCGCACCGGCCGCCCACACCGCCCGTCACCCTGCAGGGCGACGTCCGATTCCCGCCGGAACCCGGCCGCGTCCGGGGCGATCGTAGACGTATGACCATCACCCGAGAGACCACCGTTTTCCGTACCCACGCCGTCGACCCCGTCCTGCTCGGCCGCCTGCGGGAGACCGACGACGCGGGCCGGGCGCCGGAGTTGAGCACCGACGAGGAAGGCGGCTCGCCGCTGCGCTGCTGCCTGCGGCACGCCGCGCCCGGCGACCGGCTCGCGCTGCTCTCCTACGCCCCGCTGCGCCACTGGGCGGCGGAGACCGGCGCCGACCCGGGCCCGTACCTGGAGCTGGGACCGGTGTTCGTGCACGCCGACGCGGACGACTGCCCCGGCCCGCCGTCCGCCGCCGGCTACCCGCCGGCGATGCACGGGGCCGACCGGGTCTTCCGCGCCTACAGCGCCGACGGCCGCATCCTGGGCGGCCGGCACGTCCGGCTCACCGACGACGAGGTGGCGGCGGGCGCCGCGGACGCGGAGCTGGCCGCGATGTTCGCCGATCCGGAGATCGCTCTGGTGCACGTCCGGGCCCTGGAGTACGGCTGCTTCCTGTTCGCCGCGCGCCGGGCGGGATGACGGCCCGGGCCGCTCAGGAGCGGTCCAGGTAGGCCAGCACGGCCAGCACCCGGCGGTTGTCGTCGTCGGACAGCGGCAGGTCGAGCTTGGCGAAGATGTTCGACGTGTGCTTGGCGACGGCCCGCTCCGTCACCACCAGCCGCTCCGCGATCGCGACGTTGGAGCGGCCCTCGGCCATCAGCGCCATCACCTCGCTCTCGCGGGGGGTCAACTGCCCCAGCGGCTCGTTGCGCACGTTGCGGGCCAGCAGCTGCGAGATCACCTGCGGATCCATCGCCGTACCGCCACCGGCCACCCGCCGCACCGCGTCGACGAACTGGTCCGCGTCGAACACCCGGTCCTTCAGCAGATAGCCGACCCCGCCACTGCCGTCGGCGAGCAACTCCCGGGCGTACAACTGCTCCACGTGCTGGGAGAGCACGAGTACCGGCAGGCCCGGGATCTCGCGCCGGGCGAACAGCGCCGCCTGCAGACCCTCGTCGGTGAACGACGGCGGCAGCCGCACATCCACCACCGCCACGTCCGGCCGCAACTCGACCAGGGCGCGCTGCAGTTCGGGTCCGTTGTCGACCGCGGCGGCGATCTCGAAGTCGTACGCCTCCAGCAGCCGGACCAGTCCGTCACGCAGCAGGAACAGGTCTTCGGCGAGGACGACGCGCACGGCAACTCCATGGTGGGCGGGGGAGGGGACGCTGCTGGGCCCCGCCGCGCTGTCGGCGGGGCCCTCCCGGCGCAGCCAGCGCTGATGGGATACGGCCCACCGTAGCGGCCGTCACTGACAACGCGCCCCGGTCGACCGCCGACTCAGGCCGTTCCGGCCTTCCGCCCCTCGCCGGCCGCCGGGGCGACCGGCGTGCACGGCAGTTCCATGGTCGCCATGGTCGGTCCGCCCACCGGGCTGTTCACGGCCAGGATGCCGTCGAACGCGCCGAGTCGGCGTTCGATGCCCCGCAGGCCGGTGCCGCGCGAGAGGTCGGCGCCGCCGTTGCCGTCGTCGGTGACCGAGACGCGCAGCATGCCGTCCTCGTGCCGCAGATCGATCCAGACGCGCCCGGCGCCCGAGTGCTTGGCGGCGTTGGTGAGGAGCTCGGAGACCGTGAAGTAGGCCGCCGACTCCACCGGCGCCTCGAAGCGGCCGGGCAGGTCGACATCGACGTCCGTCGGGATCGCGCCGCGCAGCGCCAGCGCCCGCACGGCGTCGCCGAGTCCGCGCTCCGCGAGGACCGGCGGGTGGATGCCGCGCACCAGGTCCCGCAGTTCGGTGAGGGCGTCGGCGGAGGACTGCCGGGCCTCGGAGAGGATCTTCCGGGCCTTCGCCGGGTCGTGCTCGATGAGGTGCTCGACGAGACCGAGGTTCATCCCCATGGCGACGAGCCGGGCCTGGGCGCCGTCGTGCAGGTCCCGCTCGATGCGCCGCAGTTCGGCGGCGGAGCTGTCGACCGCGTCGGAGCGGGTCTCCGCCAGCCGGACCACCCGCCGCTTGAGCGCCTCCTCCACCGCCGCCGGGGTGGGCGCGAGAAAGGCCCGGGTGAGCAGGGCGTGCCGGTGCAGCAGCGCCGGGGCGAAACGCAGTCCGAGCAGGATCCAGACGGTGCCGAGCAGGGCCGCCAGCACGGCCGTCGTCTGGTCGTGGACCGGGATGAACGCGTACCAGTAGGTGCCACCCGCCGACACGATCGGCCGCCATACGGAGGCGGCGAGCACCCAGCCGAAGACGCCCTCAGTGAACAGCCCGGCCGTGAGGAACGCGAGGATCGCGCCCGCCGTCATGTCGACCAGCAGCCACTGCAGGTCACGCCAGGTCGCGGGGTCCCTGAGGATCCACTGCAGCCGCTGCCACCGGCCGGCGAACCCGGGCACGAACTCCGGCGCCGGGCGGTACGGGTGGGCGATCTCGACGCCCGACCAGCGCAGCGCCAACCCCCGGCGGTGGTCGGCCCGCGGCACGCACCCTGCCGATCACCAACGGCGTGGTGAAGATCCCGATGCCGAGCACGATGAACGCGATCGACAGCACGGAGAACACGAAGAGGACGATCGACTGGGCAAGGCCCAGCACCGCCAGGGCGAGCGCCCGCACCCCTGCGAGTCCCGCGTTGCGGATGTTCATGGCCGCCCCTCCCCGTTCGGTCAGCCGTTGGCGTCGCCGTCTGCGTCGCCATCCTGGCATCACCGAGTCTGCCGACGGCGTCCGCGCAGGTCACTGGGGGTGGCCCCCGACTGGGGTGTACCTGGCACCACCACCGGGTCCGGGGGTTTGGACGGCTGGGGCCGGGCGGCCGCGGATTCCCACCGTCAGGGGGTCGGAGAAATCAACTGAACGCGCCGCGCTGACCTGTCACAACGGCCGAGGGGCCCGTCGACTCGACGGGCCCCTCGGCCGTTCAGTACGTGCGGGTGGAGCGGATCAGACCTGGTCGGCCTTCTCCAGCGCGGTGCAGCAGGTCTCGACGATGAGGCGGGTCACGACGTACGGGTCGACGTTCGCGTTCGGACGCCGGTCCTCGATGTAGCCCTTCTGCTCGACCTCGACCTGCCACGGGATGCGGACCGAGGCGCCGCGGTCGGAGACGCCGTAGCTGTACTCGTTCCACGGGGCGGTCTCGTGCAGGCCGGTCAGGCGCTCGTCGATGCCCGCGCCGTAGTTCTTGACGTGGTCGAGCGGCTTGCTGCCCTCGCCGAGGGACTCGCAGGCGGTGATGATCGCCTCGTAGCCCTCGCGCATGGCCTTGGTGGAGAAGTTGGTGTGCGCGCCCGCGCCGTTCCAGTCGCCCTTGACCGGCTTCGGGTCGAGGGTGGCGGAGACGTTGAAGTCCTCGGCGGTGCGGTACAGCAGCCAGCGCGCGATCCACAGCTGGTCGGAGACCTCCAGCGGCGAGACCGGGCCGACCTGGAACTCCCACTGGCCGGGCATGACCTCGGCGTTGATGCCGGAGATCGCCAGGCCCGCGGTGAGACAGTTCTCGAGGTGCTTCTCGACGATGTCGCGGCCGAAGATCTCGTCCGAGCCGACACCGCAGTAGTAGCCGCCCTGCGCGGCGGGGAAGCCGTTGACGGGGAAGCCGAGCGGACGGGAGCCGTCGAAGAAGGTGTACTCCTGCTCGATGCCGAAGATCGGCTCCTGGCCGGCGAACTGCTCGGCGATCGGGCGGAGCAGCGCACGGGTGTTGGTCTCGTGCGGCGTCATGTCGGTGTTGAGCACCTCGCACATGACGAGGACGTCATCGCCGCCGCGGATCGGGTCCGGGCAGGAGAACACCGGCTTGAGTACGCGGTCCGACGCGTGACCCACGGCCTGGTTGGTGCTGGATCCGTCGAAGCCCCAGGTCGGGAGCTCGGCGCCGTCGGCCAGGATCCTCGTCTTGGAGCGAAGCTTGGCGGTCGGCGAGGTGCCGTCGATCCAGATGTACTCAGCCTTGTAGGTCACGGGGCGCCATCCTTAACAAGCCACTGTCTTCGCGGGTGCGGTTGTGCACTGAACGAGGGGTCTTGGCCGAGCGCCGTTGATCGAGCCGGTGGCAGCATGGCAAGAACGTTTTTCCCGGCTGTGTCCCTCGTGTTAACCCCGTGTGAACGCACCCCTGTGACCTGCGCCCAGTCCGAGCAGAAGAGCCGCCAGATGTCCGGCGTCGGTGAACGTGCGTCCCTTGCGCACCAGGGGTCGCACGGCAAGCCCCAGTACCGCCGCGGCCGCCACGGTCCGTGCGGTGCGGTGGGGGAGGGATGCGACGGCCGCCCCGACCACCGCGTTCAGGCCGTAGCTGGCCCCGACGTCCACCGCCGACCTGGTCTCCTTCGCGGCGTCCGTCGCGCGCAGCCCGCCGTATACCAACAGGCTCGCCCCGAAATGGCCCAGCGCGAACACCGCGGCCGTCCGACGCGACCCCCAGACGGCCTCGGCGCCGCCGAGAACGCCGAGCAGTATCGCCCCGTACGCCGGATCGATCGGCCGGTCCACCAGGAAGGCGCTGGTCAGGAGGGTGTGCCAGCGACCGGCCCGCAAATTGTCGACATTGGTGGAGTGCGCGCGCAGCACCGCCTCGCGGTCCGGCTCCGGCAGCGGCCGCAGCGCGTACGCCCCGGACTGCACGGCGGTCACATAGGCCGAGGTCGCCCAGGGGGCCCTGCGGGCGCCCGCGCTTCCGGTGGTCTCGGGGCGGCGTCCGGCGAGGTCACCGGAGCGATCAAAGAGGGGCATCGGTCCATCATCACTGAGTACGCTGCGGACATGCCGCACATAGCCGTGGACTACTCCGCCACCCTCACCGACACCTTCGACCGCCAGGGCTTCGCACAGGCCCTGCACCCCCTGGTCGCCAAGATCGCGGACGCGCAGGTGTCCGGCTGCAAGACCCGCTTCCGCCCACTGGACGAGATCGTCATCTCGGACGGCGGGACCGACGAGGCGATGATCCACGTGCAGGTCGCCCTGCTGGACGGCCGCACCCCCGAGACCAAACTGGAGCTGAGCACCGCCGTCCTCGCGCTCGCCCGCGAGCACACGACCGGGACGCCCGACCTGACCGTCCACACGTCCGTCGAGATCCGTGACCTCGACCGCACCAGCTACCAGCGGTACTCCTCATGACGTTCCGCGTCGGACTGCTCGGCACCGGCCCCTGGGCCGACATCGCCCACGCGCCCGCCCTGAGCGGCCACCCCGACGTCGAGTTCACCGGCGTGTGGGGCCGCAGGCCCGAGGCGGCGGCCGCACTGGCGGCACGCTACGGCACCCGTGCCTACGACGACGTGGACGCCCTGATCGCGGACGTGGACGCGGTCGCCATCGCGCTGCCCCCGGACGTCCAGGCGCCGCTGGCCGCCCGCGCCGCCGTGGCCGGCCGCCACCTGTTGCTCGACAAGCCGCTCGCGGCGACCGTCGGCGAGGCCCGCGCGGTCGTCGAGGCCGTCGAGGCCGCGGGCGTCGCCTCGGTCGTCTTCTTCACCGTCCGCTTCGACCGGACGACGGGGGAGTGGGTCGACCAACAGGCCGCCGTGGGCGGCTGGTTCACCGGCCGCGCCGACTGGCTCGGCTCCGTCTTCGCCGGCGGCGACAGCCCGTTCGCGGCATCCCCGTGGCTCCGGGAGAAGGGCGGCCTGTGGGACGTGGGGCCGCACGCCCTGTCGGTGCTCCTGCCGGTGTTCGGCGACGTCACCGATGTCGCGGCCGTCCGCGGCAGCGGCGACACCGTCCATGTGGCGCTGCGCCACGCGGGCGGGGCGGCCAGCACGGCCACCCTCAGCCTGACCGCACCGGAAGCGGCCGCCGGAGTCACCGTCGAGCTGCGCGGCGAGCGCGGTGTCGTGACGGCTCCGCGACCCGGCGAAGGCGCGGTGGAGGCGCTGCGGAACGCGATCGACGCCCTGATCACCGCCGCCCGCACCGGCCGGCCCCACCCCTGCGACGCGCGCTTCGCGCTGCGGGTCACCGAGACGCTCGCCTCGGTGGAGGACGCGCTCGGCAAGAGCTGAACCGGGCGGGGCCGGGCGGCGTGGTGTTCCAGCCGCCCGGCTCTAGGTCGTGTCTTCACATCCTCGTCTGGCCGACGGGGCCTGGCACGCACGCTCGCGGCGTTGTCGTCGGTCGCCGATGGCCCCCAGCTACCGCTGGGAGGTGCCCCCACCGCATGGACTCCCTCCTCCGCCTTGCTATCGCACGCACCAGGCCCCGTCGGCCCCGCCCTTCGGGCGGCCGACGCCGATGTGAAGACACTCTCTAGCCGTCGGCCGCCCGCGTGTCTATCGTCGAAGACATGGCTGCGGACTGGTGGTCGATCGAGATCCTCAACGCCAGGACCTCCGCCGCGCGGTGGCGCGACGCCCATGCGGAGTCGCTCATCGAATCGGCGGTCACCAACGGCGCGTTGAGCTGGGAGTGGTACGCCCACTCCTGGGGTGTCGTGTTCGAGGTCCGCTTCGGCGAGGAACGGCAGTGGGAGTCCTGGCGCGGGCTGCCCGGCACCGTGGCCGCGCTCGACGCCGCACCCGACCCCGTCAACGGCCTCCTGGTGCACCGCGGCCATGGCGGCGCGTCCGGCGACCGCTCGCCGCGCCGGCCCCGCATCACCCCGAGCGCGGGAGCCGTCGTGCTGCCGGAACCCGAGACCGGCGAGAGCCTCGTCGAGGTAACGGCCCTGCCGTAGGTCGGGTCGTCAGGTGGCGCCTCGTCAGACCAGGCCGTTCCACCCCCACTGCGGCACCGGGCCCGGGCTGCCCGGTTCGACGCCCGGTTGCGAGACCGAGCGGGCGATCCGCGTCCCCCACTCGATGTACTCGGCAAAGCGCCGCTGCAGCAGCTCGTCGTCGGGCAGTTCCTTCGCGGCGGTGGCGATCATCAACTCGGCCCAGCGGGCGCGCTGTTCCTCCGTGATGGACAGTCCCAGATGGTTGCGGATGAGACCGGGGTGGCCGCCCAGTTCGGCGGTGTAGCGGGCCGGCCCGCCGAAGACCTCCGACATCCACACCGCGACGTGCTCGACGTGTGTCGGGGTGAAGTGCGCGAAGACCGGCGCGAGCAGCGGGTCGGCGCGGACCACCACGTAGAAGGACTCGGTCAGCCGGCGCAGGCCGTCGATACCGCCCACCGCCTCGTAGAAACTGCCGCGTTCCGTGCCGGATCCAGTCCCCTCGGCCCCGGCGCTCATGCCCGGCCACCGGGGATGTGTTCGTGGGTGATGTGTTCGACGGTCATCGGACATCCTTCGCTCGGTTGCGGGATCCCTCGACGGGACCTCCGGACAGGATCACTCGCCGGGGCCCGCGAACCCCGGACGTTCGCGGTCGGCGGATGAAGCGGATGGGTGGAATCCGCGGGAATCCGCCCGCCGGGGCGGGACGGTGGGAAGAAGCGGCAGGTCCCGGGCCTTGTAACCGGGTATGACGACAATGAAGGCGATCGTGCACAGCACCACCGGCGGCCCCGACGTCCTGTCCTTGACCGAGCGGCCCATCCCGGCGCCGGGAGCGGGGGAGGTCCGGGTCAGGGTGCACGTCTCGGGCGTCAACCCCACGGACTGGAAATCGCGTCGGGGTGCCACGGGCGGCCCCGGCGACGGCTCCGAGCAGGTGCCGAACCAGGACGGCGCCGGGGTGGTCGACGCGGTGGGCGAGGGCGTCGCGGCCGAGCGCGTCGGGCAGCGGGTGTGGATCTGGGAAGCGGCCTGGCAGCGCGCCGACGGCACGGCGCAGGAGTACGTGGTGCTCCCCGAGCGGCAGGCGGTGCTCCTGCCCGACGAGGCATCCTTCGACCTCGGCGCGAGCCTCGGCATCCCCGCGCTGACCGCCCACCGCACCCTCACGGTCGCCGACGGCGGGCCCGACCGCCTCGCCCCCGGCTCCCTCGACGGCCGCACCGTGCTGGTCGCGGGCGGCGCGGGAGCGGTCGGCAACGCGGCGATCCAGCTGGCGCGCTGGGCCGGCGCCACGGTGGTGACGACGGTCAGCAGCACGCGGAAGGCCGAACTCGCGCGCGCCGCCGGCGCCCACCACGTCGTCGACTACCGCACCCAGGACGCCGCCGCGGCGATCCGGCTGCTGGCGCCCGAGGGTGTCGACATCGTCGTCGAGGTCGCCCCGGCCGTGAACGCCGTCATCGACCACGCGGTGGCCGCGCCGAACGCGGTCGTCGCTTTCTACGCCAACAACGGTGGCGACGAGATCACCGTCCCGATCCGGCAGGCGATGATGCCCAACCTGCGCTGGCAGGGCGTCCTCGTCTACACCGTCCCCGAGCGGGCGAAGGCGAACGCCGTCGCCGACGTCTCGGCCGCCCTCGCCGACGGTGCGCTGCGCGTCGGCGAGGACGCCGGGCTGCCGCTGCACCGCTTCCCGCTGGAGAAGACGGGCGACGCGCACGCGGCCGTCGAGAACGACGCGGTCGGCAAGGTCCTCATCGACGTGGTCGCCCGCTGAGCCGCAGGACGCGACCACGGCCCAGTAGGTGACCGTGACGCGCCGGGCGGGTCCGTCGACGCGGATCCGCCCGCGCCCCCGCCCCACCGGCAGCGCGGGGAACGGCCGCAGCGGCCCGCGCTCGCCTCCGCAGGATCCGGTGGTCCTCCTCCGACCGGGAGGATCCGGTGGACCTCCTCCGACCGGGGCATCTCCTCCGAGGTCTCCAGGAACAGCACCGGCCGCGTGACCGGTGGCACATCCCCGCGTCAAGCCGGTGGGATGAGCTTGTCGGACAATAGACCTGGATCCCCGGATCGATCCCCGTTCCATCCCGTGTCCCGAACCGCCGCAGGGAGAGACTTGTCCGCCGTCCGCACCGTGCTCGCCCTGCTGGGGACGGGCGCCGTCGTACTGATGACGGGGTGCTCCGCGACGAACGACGCCGAGAGTGCCGGGCCGACGCCCGTCGCGTCCGCGCCCGCCAAGCTGTGGCCCAACCGGCCGCCGGCCACCGAACTGCCCGGGGAGCCGGAGAACGCACTGGCGGTTTCGGGTGCCCGGCATACCCAAGGTGACTTCGGGGGACATCAGGAGCGTGGATCCCGTCGCCGTCATCCAGGCCGAGATGGCCGCGGCCCCGGACGCGCGCACCGGAACGGACGCGCTGGACCAGGACACCGCGGCGAAGGCCGCCGCCTGCCGGCCGGGCGCCGCCGGGCACCCCAGATGCCCGATCCGCAGTCCCGAGTACTACGACCTGACGGGTGACGGGAAGGCCGACGCCGTCTTCGGCGTCGACATGGTCGACGGCTTCCTCGCGCTGCGCTGCTACACCCTGCACAACGGAGTGCTCACCCGCATCCTGGCGACCATCACGAAGCCGATGTCCGTGCAGGTGGCCGGCGGGAACCTCATCGTCCAGGAGCCGACCCCGTCCGAGGGGTACGAGCAGCGCACGGTCTACACCTGGGACCCGCAGACGCGTGCCATGGCCATCCAGAGCGACGACTACCGGCGTGCCACCCCGCCCGGCCACGGCGGCCGCCGTGGGTCCGGTTCCGACGGCGACGAAGCCGACACCTCGTGGAAGCGGTCCCGATGAGACCGCGCGGGCGGCTGCCGTCCTGGACGGCGACCCTCTACTGGAAGGCCGCCGTCTTCATCACGGCGATGTGCTGCGTGGTCGCGCTGGTCCTCGGCACCCTCGTGCACGTCATGGTGACCCGGCAGACCGTCCGCCAGGCCCGCACCACCGCCCTGAGCCGGCTGGACGCCGCCACCCAGGCGTACATAGCGGGCGACCCGCTGCGCCGCGGCTCCGCGCTGAACCCGCCGGACCTCCCCGACCGGCTCCGTGACCTCGCGCTGCGCGGCGAGCGCGGCACCATGTTCGGCGAAGTCGACGGCCGCCGCACGATGTGGGCGGCCGGTCCGGCCGGCGGGAAGGCGCTGGCCGTGCCGCTCGACTACTCCCGCAGCGCGGAGAGCATCAGGGGGCTGGACCGGGCGATCATCGTGTCCTCCGCCCTGGCCATCGGCGGCACACTGCTGATCGGGATCTTCGCCGTCTCCCGGGTCACCCGCCGGCTGCACAGGACCGCGGCCGTCGCCCGCCGGATCAGCGCGGGCGACCTCGACGCCCGGGTGGCCGACCCCCGCACGGCCGGTCCCAGCAGCGCCCAGGACGAGGTCGCCGCGGTCTCCGCGGCCCTGGACGCCATGGCCGCGTCCCTCCAGCTCAGGCTGCAGAGCGAGCAGCGCTTCACCGCCGACGTCGCCCACGAGCTGCGCACCCCGCTGGCCGGTCTGCACGCCTCCGCCGAACTCCTTCCGCCGGGCCGTCCCACCGAACTGGTCCAGGACCGGGTGCAGGCGCTGCGCCGGCTCACCGAGGACCTGCTGGAGATATCCCGGCTCGACTCCCGTACCGAGAAGGTCGAACCGGACGCCCACTTCCTCGGGCTGCTCGCCGAACGCGCCGTCGCCGCGTCGGGGCTGTCCGCCGAGGTCCGCGTCGTCCACGACATCTGTCTCGTCACGGACCAGCGGCGTCTCGAACGGGTTCTCGACAACCTGATCGGCAACGCCCACCGGCACGGCCGCCCGCCGGTGGTCCTGACCGTCGACGGCCCCGCCATCACCGTTCGGGACCACGGCGACGGCTATCCCGCCTACCTGCTCGACCACGGCCCGCAGCGCTTCCGTACCGAGCCCACCAGCAACGGCAACAAGGGTCACGGCCTGGGCCTGACGATCGCCATCGGCCAGGCCCGCACGATCGGGGCGGAGCTGCGCTTCGCCAACGCGCCCGACGGCGGCGCCGTCTCGACGCTCACCCTCCCCACACCGGAGGAGAACGCGGAGCCGGGCGCGGGCCCCCTGACCTGAGAGCTCGTCCTGACCTGAGAACTCGTCCTGACCTGAGAGCTCGTCCTCTGGGGACTCACCCTGACCCGAGGCCTCAGCTGGCTCCGACGGCCTCCGCCGGACCCACCCGGGCGCCGCGGGACTCCCGGGCCAGATACCCGGCCATGCACAGCGAGGCGATCCCGGCGGACGAGATGGCGGCCCCCACGGACACCATCTCGGCGACCGCCCCGAAGACGGCCGGCCCCACCCCCTGCACGGTCATCATCCCGGAGGTGAGCAGCCCGAACGCCTGCCCGCGGCTGGCCTCCGGGAGCGCGTCGAGGAACGAGCGCTGCAGCCCCAGGCTGTACGCGAAGCCCGTGCCGGTGATGAGCAGCAGGACCGCGCAGAGCGGCCACGGCGGCCCGAAGGCGAAGCCGAGCAGCGGCAGGCCGAGGACCGCGACCAGCACGGCGACCAGGCGTTCGCGGGTCGCGGGGAGCACGAAGCGCCCGACGACCAGATTGCCGACGAGCATGCCGACCGGCAGGCACGCGAGCAGCAGCCCGGCGGTCCCGTCGGGGAACCCGCGCCGCCCCGCGAACGGCACGACGAGGCTCTCGGCGCCGGCCGCGAAGGCGGACGGCAGCCACTGCGCGAGCAGCAACTTGCGCACCCGGCGGTCGGCGAACAGCGCCCGGTTGCCGGACCAGCTGTGCCGCACGAGAGACCCGGATCCGGACGTGGGCCCCTTGTCGGGCGCCCGCAGGTCGGGCAGCCGCAGCCGTACGGCGACCGACGCGACGAGGTACGCGCCCGCGCTCAGCAGCAGCGCGTGCCGCGACCCGAGGAACGTCACGGCGACCCCGCCGCCCGCCAGCCCGAGCAACTGCGCCGCGGACGACGACATGCCGGACAACGACCGCCCCAGCACATAGGCGTCGCCGGTCAGCGTCTCGGCGACGAGGCGGTTCGACGCGCCCTGGAAGACGGGCGTCAGGAAGGCCACCACGGCGACGAGCACCAGGATGAACACCACCGGCAGATGCGCCAGCGCCATCGCGACGGCGGCGGCGAACTCCAGCAGATAACCCGCGGCGATCAGTCGCCGCGGCCGGACCCGGTCGGCGAGCGAGCCGAGCAGCATCGAGCCGGCGAGCTGCGGGAGGAACCCGATACCGAATGTCAGGGCGCCCATGAGCGGTGAGCCGGTGGTCGCGAAGATCAGTACCGAGAGGGTCAGGATCCGCAGGGCGTCGGCGGTGATCGTCACCGCCCGGGTGGCGAAGAGCAGCCGGAAGCGCTGGTCGGACAGTACTTCCCGATAGGTGGTCCGCCGGGGCGGAGCAGGGGTGAACGTCATGGGAAGAGCCTGTTCGCGGTGCCCCCCAGGGGCGACTCTTACGCCAGGGGACGTAATCTGGAGCATGCGGCGATTCGAGTTCGGCACCGACGACCTGCTGCGCAGCCGGTTCGCGCTGTCGCCGGCCTTCGAGTTGTGCAACCTCCTGGGCTATCTGGAGGGTCGCACCCGGCAGCGGCTGCCACCCGCCTGGTCGGCCCGGCTGATGCCGGTCTTCCAGCGGCTGCGCCGCGACACCGACCTGGACGCGGCACTCGCCCTCCACACCCGCACCTTCGGCGCCAACTTCGTCGCGCTGCCGCCCCGCGGACTCGACCAGTCCTGGGACGACGACATCGCCGCGATCCGCGCCACGAGCCTGTCCCAGGCCCACGAGGAGGTCGAACAGTGCCTCGCCGCCCGCCCGACCCGCGACCCCCGCGTGCTGGCGACGCTGCGCGGCGACGAGGTCGTCGCGCGGGTCGCCGACGCCCTGGACCAGGCCTGGCACGAACTGCTCGCCCGCGACTGGCCCCAGTTGCGCGCCATCTGCGAACGTGACGTCGTCCACCGGGTCGGCCGCCTCGGCCGCTCGGGCTGGGCGGCCACCCTCGACGACCTCCACCCCGACCTGCGGTGGCGCGACGGCGGCATCGACATCCGCGGCACGTCCTCGTCATCGGGCAGCACCACCACGCTCGCCGGGGAGGGGCTGCTGCTCATCCCGTCGGTCTTCGTCTGGCCCCACCTGGCCACCTTCATCGACGACCCCTGGCCGAAGGCGATCGTCTACCCCGCCCGCGGCACGGCCGCCCTGTGGGAGACCCCCGACCCCGTCGAACCGGACGCCCTCGCGGGCCTTCTCGGCCGCTCGCGCTCCCGACTCCTGGCCGCGCTGGACCAGCCCGCGAGCACCACCCAACTCGCCCAGAGCCTGCGTCTGGCCCCCGGCGCGGTCGGCGACCACCTCACCGTCCTCCGCAAAGCCGGCCTCCTCCACCGAGCCCGCTCCGGCCGCTCGGTCCTCTACTACAGAACCCCCCTGGGCGAAGCCCTCACCGCGGTCACCCCCGACCCGACCGCGTCGCCACCCGGCAACGACTGAGCCCGGGCACTCTCCACGAGGAGAGTGCCCGGGCTCAGGTGCGCGGCGCGTGCTTAGAGGTCGAAGTACATCTCGAACTCGTGCGGGTGCGGGCGCAGGGCGATCGGGGCGATCTCCTGGGTGCGCTTGTAGTCGATCCAGGTCTCGATCAGGTCGCTGGTGAAGACACCGCCGGCCTGGAGGTACTCGTGGTCGTTCTCGAGGGCCTCGAGGACGGCGGGGAGCGAGGTCGGGACCTGGGGGACGCCCGCGTGCTCTTCGGGGGCGAGCTCGTAGAGGTCCTTGTCGACCGGCTCGGCCGGCTCGATCTTGTTCTTGATGCCGTCGAGGCCGGCCATCAGGAGCGCCGAGAACGCCAGGTACGGGTTGGACGACGGGTCAGGCGCGCGGAACTCGATGCGCTTGGCCTTCGGGTTGGCGCCCGTGATCGGGATGCGGATCGCGGCCGACCGGTTGCGCTGGGAGTAGACCAGGTTGACCGGGGCCTCGAAGCCGGGCACCAGGCGGTGGTACGAGTTCACCGTCGGGTTGGTGAAGGCGAGGAGCGAGGGGGCGTGCTTGAGGATGCCGCCGATGTAGTACCGGGCGGTGTCCGAGAGGCCCGCGTAGCCCTGCTCGTCGTAGAACAGCGGCACGCCGTCGGTCCACAGCGACTGGTGGACGTGCATGCCCGAGCCGTTGTCACCGAAGATCGGCTTCGGCATGAAGGTCGCGGTCTTGTTGTTGCGCCAGGCGACGTTCTTCACGATGTACTTGAAGAGCATGAGGTCGTCGGCCGCCGCGAGCAGCGTGTTGAACTTGTAGTTGATCTCGGCCTGGCCGGCCGTGCCCACCTCGTGGTGCTGGCGCTCGACCTGCAGGCCGGACTTCTCCAGCTCCAGGGAGATCTCGGCACGGAGGTCGGCGAAGTGGTCGACCGGGGGGATCGGGAAGTACCCGCCCTTGTAGCGCACCTTGTAGCCGCGGTTGTTGTCCTCGGAGCCGGTGTTCCAGGCGCCGGCCTCGGAGTCGATGTGGTAGTACGACTCGTTGGCGTTGGTCGCGAAGCGCACGCTGTCGAACACGTAGAACTCGGCCTCGGGGCCGAAGTACGCGGTGTCGGCGATGCCGGACGACGCGAGGTAGGCCTCGGCCTTCTTCGCCACGTTCCGCGGGTCACGGCTGTACTGCTCGCCGGTGATCGGGTCGTGGATGAAGAAGTTGATGTTGAGCGTCTTGTCCTTGCGGAACGCGTCCAGGCGCGACGTGGTGAGGTCGGGGACGAGCGCCATGTCGGACTCGTGGATGGCCTGGAAGCCGCGGATCGACGACCCGTCGAACATCAGCGTCTCGGTCGGGTCGAAGGTGCTGACCGGGACCGTGAAGTGCTGCATGACTCCGGGCAGATCACAGAAGCGGACGTCAATGAACTTGACGTCCTCGTCCGAGATGAACTTCTTGACGTCGTCGGCGTTCTGGAACATCCAACTCCTCCTAGACCCGGCTCGAAGAGTCCGGGATGGCAACACGAGGCGCGGCCAGTGCGATGGCGCACGCTGGCCCCGACCATAGGGATCGGGGATTTCCCAAGCATGACCCATTTGTTTCGTCGAGGTTAACCGCTAGGTCGTGAGTGTCGCGCGCCGGGAGCGAAGGGACCGTACGGGGGACGCGGGACGGCACAGTACGGTGGACGGGTGGACAACAGGGAAGCACTCGGGTCGTGGCTCTCGGGACCGCGCGCGGCGGCCGAGCAGATGGGCACGGATTTCGGCTACCGGGGCGAACGCCTGGGGCTGCCGAAGGACGGGCCGGGTTCGCTGGCCGGTGTCGGCCGGCGGTTCGTGGCGGTGTTCGTCGACTGGACGCTCTGCCTGGTGATCGCATACGGCCTGATCGCGCACCGTGACGTCCACGCGTCCAATCCCTGGACGCTGGCCCTCTTCGGCGCCCTGAGCGTCCTCACCCTCGGCACCCTCGGCAGCACCCCCGGCAAGCGGCTGCTCGGCCTGCGGGTGGTCGGCCTGGGCGGCGGACGGCTCCGCATCGGCCCCGTGGTGCTGCGTACGGTCCTGCTGCTCCTGGTGATCCCGGCCATGGTGTGGGACCGCGACGGACGGGGGCTGCACGACAAGGCCGCCCGATCCGTCGAAGTCCGGATCTAGTCAGCGGAACTCAGCGGAAACTCAGCGGGAAGCCAGCGGGAAGTCAGCGAAAAACGCCCTGGTGGGCCCGGCTCGCCGGGCCCACCAGGGCGTTGTGGTCAGTAGCGGTGCGGGGGTCAGCGACCCTTCGGCATCCGCATGCCCTTCGGCATCGGACCCTTCGGGATCGGCATGTTGCTCATCAGGGTGCCGAGCGACCGCAGACGGTCGTTGACCTCGGTGACCTTCGGTCCGGCCAGCACGCGCGGCAGCTTGAGCAGCGTCGTGCGCACCTTCTTGAGCGGGACCTGGCCCTCTTCGTTGCCGACGATGATGTCGGTGATCGGCACGTCGAACACGACGCGCGCCACCTTCTTCTTCTCGGCGCCGAGCAGGGCCTTCACCCGGTTCGGGTTGCCCTCGCCGACCAGCACCACGCCGGCCTTGCCCACCGCACGGTGCACCACGTCCTGGCTCTTGTTCATCGCGACCGCCGGAGTCACGGTCCAGCCGCGGCCCACGTTGTCCAGCACCGCCGCGGCGGCACCCACCTGGCCCTCCAGCTGCCCGAAGGCGGCCTTCTCGGCCCTGCGGCCGAAGACGATGGCCATCGCGAGGAACGCGAACAGCAAGCCCAGGATGCCCGCGTAGATCGGGTGGTCGATCAAGAAGCCGAGGGCGAGGATGACACCGAAGGTGACGATTCCCACAGCCGCAACGACGAGCCCGACCTTGGAGTCGGCCCGCCTGGTCATCTTGTAGGTCTGAGCGATCTGCTGAAGACGCCCAGGGTTCTCGGATGTTTCCTTCCTCGCCATGCGGCACAGGATACGTGGCCCGCGCGCCGGTGGGCGCATCGGTGGCCCTCAAGGAGCCGGCCGGCCCGTCAGAAGGAATCCGGCCCCGTGTGCAGGCCGCCGGTGGGCGCGTTCAGCGCCTCGATCACGTGCTGCACCTCGTGCCGGTCCTTGGCCCGACGCCGGTCCTCGACCACGGCCGACCAGGCGTTGCGACGGGCGGTCTGCTGACCCCCGCCGAGCAGCAGCGCCTCCATGGCGCGCAGGGCCCCGGTGACGGTGACGTTGGGGTGGAGGGTGCTCTGTTGGAGCTGTGCGGACTCAACCTGCATGGGTCCCCCTCAGGACTCAGGACGCCTCGGAATCGCATGAACGTGCGTGAACCAGGCTCGCCACACTGTGTTACCAGCCCGTGACCGCACGGTCAATCTCGCATGAAACCTCGAAACGGCCCCTGATTCCGCTTCGCCGCGCCGCACGGCTGGTCGGAGCAGGTGACGCGGTGCTGAGTCGCACCGCGTCACCGTGAGGGGTCTCACACGGCCCGAGAAGGGTTTCACCCGGCCGGAGTGGGGATTCGCACAGCCTCAGAGGTGCCCGTCAGTCCCGACGGGGCCGATAGGCCGACCGGGCGGGATGCCGGGCCGACGGGGACGGGCGTCAGACCGTCTGCGCCGCCACCGAGTGCTCGCCCGTTTCCCGGCGGCGGTCCATCGCCTGCTGGAACAGCCGGCCCGCGCGGTACGAGGAACGGACCAGCGGCCCGGACATGACGCCGGCGTAGCCGATCGCGTCGGCCTCGTCCTTCAGCTCGACGAACTCGTGCGGCTTCACCCAGCGCTCGACGGGGTGGTGCCGGGGCGAGGGCCGCAGGTACTGCGTGATGGTGATGAGCTCGCAGCCGGCGTCGTGCAGGTCTCGCAGCGCCTGGCTGACCTCCTCGCGCTCCTCGCCCATGCCCAGGATCAGGTTGGACTTGGTGACCAGCCCGGCCTCGCGGGCCTTGGTGATCACTTCGAGGGAGCGCTCGTAGCGGAAGCCGGGGCGGATCCGCTTGAAGATGCGCGGCACCGTCTCGACGTTGTGCGCGAGCACCTCGGGCCGGGACGAGAAGACCTCGGCGAGCTGCGCGGGGACCGCGTTGAAGTCCGGGATCAGCAGCTCGACCTTGGTGTGGCCCTCGGCGCGCTCGGCGGTCTGCGCGTGGATCTGGCGCACCGTCTCCGCGTACAGCCACGCGCCGCCGTCCTCCAGGTCGTCGCGGGCGACGCCGGTGATGGTGGCGTAGTTCAGGTTCATGGTCACGACGGACTCGCCGACACGGCGCGGCTCGTCGAGGTCGAGCGCCGCCGGCTTGCCGGTGTCGATCTGGCAGAAGTCGCAGCGCCGGGTGCACTGGTCGCCGCCGATGAGGAAGGTGGCCTCGCGGTCCTCCCAGCACTCGTAGATGTTGGGACAGCCGGCCTCCTGGCACACGGTGTGCAGGCCTTCGCTCTTCACGAGCGCCTGCATCTTCGTGTACTCGGGGCCCATCTTCGCCCGGGTCTTGATCCACTCGGGCTTCCGCTCGATGGGGGTCTGAGCGTTCCGGACTTCCAGGCGCAGCATCTTGCGTCCGTCGGGTGCGACAGCGGACATCGTCCGGTACTCCCCTTCCACCATCGTGACTTCGAATCTTCGGCGAACCCCAGGGTACGCCCGTTGTTTGTACCTGTACGAACAGAGGCAACCAGCAGGCTCATGGGGGCATTCCCCCAAGGGGGTGACGGCCCGTGGAGCCCGCCGGCAGGCGCCCTACACGGCCCGGGGCAGCGGCGCCGCGGTCTCCAACACCGCCCGCAGGTGCTTCTCGATCACCGGCACGACGTCGGTGACGGAGATGTCCCGGCCCAGCTCGTTGGAGAGCGACGTGACCCCGGCGTCGCGGATGCCGCAGGGCACGATCCGGTCGAACCAGGTGTTGTCGGGGTCGCAGTTGATCGCGAAGCCGTGCATCGTCACGCCCTTGGCGACGCGGATGCCGATGGCGGCGAGCTTGCGGTCCTCACGGCGCTGGCCGGCGTTGGAAGGCGCGTACTCCGGGCCGTTCAGCCGCGGGTCGAACTCTCCCTCCTCGCCCCCCTTCGACGAGGAGGGGCCCACGCCGAGCCGCGGGTCGAAGTCCAGCGTCAGGCCGCCCGCCGGGCGCTGCTCGACGGGGTCGCCCAGCACCCAGACGCCGCTGCGGCCCTCGATGCGGGTGGTCTCCAGGCCGAACTCGGCGCAGGTCGCGATCAGCGCGTCCTCGAGCCGGCGGACGTGCGCGACGACGTCGACCGGACGCGGCAGCTTGAGGATCGGGTAGCCGACGAGCTGGCCGGGGCCGTGCCAGGTGATCTTGCCGCCGCGGTCCACGTCCACGACGGGGGTGCCGTCCAGCGGGCGCTCGTTGTCGGCGGTGCGGCGGCCCGCGGTGTAGACCGGCGGGTGCTCCAGCAGGAGGCAGGTGTCGGGGATCTCGTCCTCGAAGCGCGCGGCGTGCACCCGGCGCTGCTCCTGCCACGCCTCCTGGTACTCGACGGCGTCCGCCCCGAAGCCCAGGTGGACGAAGTGCAGGTCAGTCACCAGGTCAGTCACGTCAGCTCCTCGTAGTCGCCTCGTTGGCGCCCCTGCAACTGTACGACCGGGGCGGGAGTGGTCCTCGAAGGGGGCCGGACGCGGTGGGGGGCGGGTGGGCGGCGCTGATACCACGGTCGGTGACCGGAGGGCCGGCTTTTGCGAGTCGATGGGGCGGGGCGTCACCCGTTCGGGGGAATCTGCAGTTCGATCGGTGAGTGCGGCACTACAGGCCGTTACATTCACGCATTTCCGTTCCTCGAGGAAGTGGACCGCACAGCCGATGACGGACCGATCCCCGCAGCGTTCCCCCAACCGCCAGCTCGCCACCCTGATCACGGAGGCCGGCTTCTCCAACGCGGGGCTCGCCCGCCGGGTCGATCAGCTCGGTATCGAGCACGGCCTGGACCTGCGCTACGACAAGACCTCCGTGACGCGCTGGCTGCGCGGCCAGCAGCCACGCGGCACCACGCCCGCGCTCATCGCCGAGGTCTTCACGCGACGGCTGGGGCGGCGGCTGTCCGCGCAGGACCTCGGGCTCGACGCGTGCGCGCCGGTCTACGCGGGCCTGGAGTTCGCCGCCGGGCCGGACGAAGCGATCGACATCATCAGCGGGCTGTGGCGGAAGGACACCGGCAGCCAGGCCGAGCTGCGCAAGATCGCGTTCACACCGGCCGGGCTGGTGGTACCGAGCCGCGACTGGCTCATCGGGCGCCCCGACGAACACGTGGCGCACGGAAGCGGGTCGGCGGCCGGTGCGGGCGCGGCGGCGGAACCCGAGCCTGCCGGCCGGGTCCGGATCCCCGCGCAGACGCGCGGCCACGGCCCGGGCCGCGCCGCCGTCCCCCGCCAGCGCGTCACCATGGGCGACATCGCCGCGCTGCGCTCCGTCGGCGATCTCTTCCGGACCCTCGACAACACGTACGGCGGCGGCCACGCGCGCCAGGCGCTCGTCCGCTACCTCGAGCACGAGGCCGAGCCGATGCTGCGCGGCACGTACGGCGAGGAGCTCGGACGGCGGCTGTTCGGCGCGGTCGCCGACCTGACGCGGCTGGCCGGCTGGACCTCCTACGACATCGGCGCCCACGGCCTCGCCCAGCGCTACTTCGTCCAGGCCCTGCGCCTCGCCCAGGCGTCCGCGGACCGCGTCTACGGCGGCTACGTCCTGGTCACGATGAGCCGCCAGGCGGTGTACCTCGGGCACGGGCGCGAGGCGGTCCAGCTGGCGCGGGTGGCGCAGCAGGGGGTCGGCACGAGCGCGCCCGCCGTCGTGCAGGCCCTTCTGCACGCGGCGGAGGCGCGCGGGCACGGGCTCCTCGGCGAGATGCGCGCCTGCTCGGCGTCGCTGGCGCGCGCGGAGCGCGCGCTGGAGGCGGCGCGGGCAGGTGACGAGGTCCCGCGCTGGGCGCGGTTCTTCGACGAGGCGCAGCTCGCGGACGAGTTCGGCCACTGCCACCGGGACCTGCGGCAGTACCGGGCCTCGGCGCAGTACGCCGAACGTTCGCTCCAGCTGCGGGGGCCGGTGTACGCGCGGAGCCGGGTGTTCTGCCGGACGGTGCTGGCGTCGGCGCGGCTGGGGTTGGGGGAGGTGGACCTGGCGTGCGCGCTGGGGGGAGAGGCGATGCAGCAGGCGACCGAAATGCGGTCCATGCGGGCGGTGGAGTACGTACGGGACTTCGCGCGGCGGCTGGAGCCGTACCGGGAGAGCGGGGCGGGGCGGGGGTTCTTCGAGCGGGCGGCGGCGCTGGGGCTGGCCGTGGGCTGAGCCCGCCGACGGCGGGTGCGCGTCAGGCCGCGTCCTCGATCCGGTGAGGGGGGACGGTCGCCGCCGGGCGGAAGCCGAAGTCCGCCAGGAGGTGGGTGGCGGCGCGGCGGCCGGAGCGGAGGGCGCCCTGGACGGTGCTGGTGTCGCGGTGGTCGCCGCAGACGTACAGGCCGCACAGCAGCCGGACCGGGCGCCGTAAGTCGTGAGGGGCGGCCATCACGGGGACGGCCTCGGGGTCGTGGTGGGTGGCCAGCGGCTCCCAGTCGTCCGTCGAGGTCTCGTACAGCTCGGCCAGGTGTTTGCGCACGCCGATGTCGTCGGGGCGGCCGTCCTCCTGCGGGCCGAGGAGGACGGACGTGACGAGAGCGCGTCCGGACGGGGCGCGGGAGGGGTCGAGTTCGCTGGCGGGAAGCGTGTGCGAGACGGGCCCGTGCCGGTCGGCGTCGAGGACCAGGAGGGGCTCGCGCAGCGGGGACCTGGGCGCGGCGTGGTGGACGATCGTGACGGGGTGGAAGGCGGGGACCCGCAGCCCGGGGAGGAGCTCGCCGGCGGCGCGGGCGCCGGTGGCCACCACCACGGCCCGGCAGGGCAGTTGGCCGGTCCCACGGTCGTCGGTGGCGACGGTGTTGACGGCGACGTCGGTGGCCCGGACACCGAGCCGCACGGTGCCCGGCGGCAGGGCGGCGGCGAGGCGCTGCGGGACGGTGGCGGCGCCGGCGGCGGGCAGACACGTGCCGCCGCGGGCGAAGCCGCGCAGCACGAGGTCGGCGCAGCGGCTGGAGGTGGTGAGGTCCGGGTCGCAGAGCAGCGCGTTGAGCAGCGGGCGCACGAAACCGTCGACGAGGCGGGGCGCGAAGCCGCGGGCGGCGAGCGCGGCGGCCGCGGTGGTCTCGGGCCGGGCGAGGAGCCGGGCGGTGGAGGTGGCGGCCAGCCGGTTGAGCGCGGTCCCGAGTCCCGCCCGGTCGAGGGTGTCGCCGAACGGCGTCCTGGCCGCGGAGAGCACGGCGCGGGCCCGCGCTCCGCGGGTGTCGCCGACCCGGTAGCCGCGGCCGCCGGCCCGCACCAGGGCGCCGGGGGCGAACGGGCGCAGCCGCAGCCCCTGGAGCCCCGGGGTCCGCCGGAGGTCGGGGTTGGACATGTTGAGCAGTTGCGGGCCGTGGTCGAGCCGGAAGCCGTCCACGGTGTCGGTGGCCATCCGGCCACCGACCCGTGATCCCGCTTCCAGCACGGTGACGGTCAGCCCCGCGCTGGTCAGGTGGTGTGCCGCCGCGAGGCCCGCGATCCCGGCTCCGATCACGACGACGTCCGCTTGCCGTGCTGTTGAGAGCACGATGCCCCTCCGGAGGTTGGCTTCGTTCCCCGCTCGCGTCAGCTGGCGCTGGTAGGGGTCATGCCCTCTCCGCAGGCGGCTGATGCACCGGGTGCACGGTGCGATTCAGCCGTTCGGCACTGAGTGCCCGCGCGGCGGCCGGTAAGCGCCCCCGTACGGCCACGGTGTGGCAGCGGCCTCAGCGCCCCCGCGCGGCCCGGATGCTCTCCTCGATGCCCGGGAACGCGAACGTGAAGCCCGAGTCGAGCAGCCGCCGCGGCAGCACGCGCTGGCTCATCAGGACGTCCTGGGCGAACTCGCCGAGCGCGATGCGCAGGGCGAACGCGGGGACGGTGGCGAGGGTGGGCCGGCGCATGACGCGGCCCATCGCCGCGGTCACCTCGCGGTTGGTGAGGGGCTCGGGCGCCGTCAGGTTCACCGGACCGAAGAGGCCCGCGGTGTCGATGATGTGGCGGAACGCGGCGACCTCGTCGTGCAGGGAGATGAAGCTCCAGTACTGGCGCCCGTCCCCGAGCCGGCCGCCGAGACCGGCGTTGAAGAGCGGGAAGAGCCGTCCCCAGGCGCCGCCCTTGCTGGAGACGACCAGCCCGGTGCGGGCGAACGCGGTCCGGATGCCGGCCGCGGCCGCGGGCTCCGCGGCGGCCTCCCAGTCCCGGACGACGCCGGCGAGGAAGTTGTCGCCGCCCGGGGCGTCCTCGTCCACCGGGCGGTCACCGGTGTCGCCGTAGTATCCGACCGCGGTCCCGCAGACGAGGACCTTGGGCGGGGTGTCGAGGGACGCGACGGCGCGGGCGATCGCGGTGGTGCCGAGGACCCGGCTGTCGTGGATCTCCTTCTTGTACGCGGCGGTCCAGCGGTGGTCGCCGACGCCGGCCCCGGCGAGGTGGACGACCGCGTCGCAGCCCGTCAGCCCCTTGGTGTCCACGTACTGGCGCGGGGGGTCCCAGCGGACCTCGTCCGGGCCGGTGGGTTCGCGCCGGACCAGGCGGGACACCTCGTGCCCGTCGGTGCGGAGGGAGCGGACGAGGGCGGAGCCGATGAGGCCCGAAGCGCCGGTGACTGCGATACGCATGCGTCCCATTCTGCCCGCGACGGGTGCCGACGGGGTGCCGGCGGGGTGCCGGGCGAGCCGGGCGGCGCACATGGCAGAGTTGGCCGGTATGTCAGATGTGATGGTCCGTCCGGCGACGTACGCCGATGAGGCCGACCTCGTCCGGATCGACGTCCGCACCTGGTCCGCCCTGCACGCGGTGCAGCCGCCGCCCGACCCCGGCAAGCCCTTCTTCGACGAGCGCCACCCGCCGGACGAGATCCTGGTCGCCCAGGTCGACGGGCAGTTGGCCGGCTATGTGCGGATCGTGTCGCCCACTCCGCTGCCGTGCAACGCGCACGTCCGCCAGATACAGGGGCTCGCCGTGGACACCTGGGCCCGCGGCCGGGGCATCGCCCGCAGGCTGATGGACGAGGCGCTGCGGGAGGCCGGCCGCCAGGGCGCGATCCGGATGACGTTGCGGGTGCTGGGCCACAACGCCCCGGCGCGGCGGCTCTACGAGTCGATGGGGTTCACCGTCGAGGGCGTGCTGCCGGGCGAGTTCCTGCTGCAGGGCGCCTACGTGGACGACGTCCTGATGGGCCGTCCGCGTGGACCTCTCTGCCGGGCAGCCGGCGCCGCCTGCCACCTAACCGCCCCGCTCGGGGCCGCTCCGGGCGGAGCCGACGCCGCGTCAGGCCGCGTCCCCGTCAGCCGAAACGGGCCCACAGCTTGGGGAAACGGTCCGCCATGAGACTCGTGTCGTCCATGTCCAGCTGCTCGCCCTCCGGGTCGCCGGGCCGCGGCAGCTCCAGATCGGGCAGCCGCACCCCGGTCAGCTGCTCGTACGCCTCGTCCGCCGCGTACCCCAGCTCCTCGGCGTCGCCGTCGACCTCCGGGTCGAACTCCGCGACGAGGAAGGCCAGGTCGTCGGGGTTGTGCAGGGCGCCCTCGAAGACATGCCGGCCCTGGCCGATCAGCCAGCAGCGGAAGAAGTCGAACGCCTCGTCGTCCGCGCCGCCCAGCATGACGTCCGCGGCACTCCACACGTCCCACCGGAAGGCCCGCGCGAAGCGGGTCTCGAAGTGCCGCGCGAAGTCCGTCACCGAGTCCGGATCGAGCAGCGCGAGCCGCTCGATCAGCAGATCGGCCTGTTCCTCCGGATCACCGTCCGCGGCCGCGCGGGTGCTGTCGATGATCTCCCAGAACTCCGTCTCGTCCATCACGCGTCCAGCTTCCCGGTTGCCGGGGCCGGACGCACGCGGAGTGCCCCGTATGCGCCCGTGTCGTTACGCACGTTTGGCCTCATTGGCCGGATGACGTCGCGGAGCGTCCCCCCGGCGGTCGCGGAACGCGACGGAAGAACGACGGCGGGGACGACGGAGGGGCCCGCGGCGGGGACGGCGGGGGACCGACGGAAGCACTCACTCCGCCAGGTTCAACTCGTACTCCACCGTCTGCCGCACGGGCACGAAGCCGAGCCCCGCGTTGATCGCCACCATGTGCCGATTGTCGTCGGCGTTGTCGGTCTCGATCTCCGTCACACCGGGCAGCCCGTCCGCGATCCGCCGGATCATCGACGCCTTCATCCAGCGCCCGAGGCCGTGCCCGCGGTGCCGGGGGACGACGGCCGTGTCGTGCTGCAGCGCGCGCCCGGCGCCGTCGGCCGGCACGACCAGCTCGGTGTAGCCGGCCACCGAGCCGTCCCCTTCACCGATCGCGGCCACGGTGATCAGCCGTTCGCCGCGCTTGGCGAAGACCTCGCAGACGGACCGGACGCGCTCGGCCGTCCACGGGACGTGGCCGAGATCCATCCCGCCGGTCGGCATGTCGTCCAGAGCCTGCTTGGCGAGCGCGAAGGCGTCGATCAGACCGTCGGGGGCGATGCCCTCCCAGCTCTCCAGCCGGTAGCCCGGATGCGGCTCGGCCGCGAGCGCGCCGATCGCGGCCGCGTCCATGCTGTCGAACCGCAGCCGCCGCCAGGTGAGCTTCAGCACCGGGGTGAAGGCGCGGGTGGCCAGGAAGCGGTCGCCGGGGGTGCCGACCGTGGTCCTGGTGATGAGGCTGCGGCGCCCGGCGTCGCGGGCCGCGCCCACGGCGGTGGCCAGCAGCCGGGAGCCGGCGCCGAGTCGCCGGTGGGCCGGGTGCGAGTACAGCTCCAGGGAGGCGAGATGGGAGCGCCCCGGCTCGTCGAACAGCCGCAGCGCGGCGGTTCCCACCGGCGCCCCCGCGGTGTTCCGCGCCAGCCACAGCAGCTTGCGACTGTAGGCGCTCGGCGTCGCGAGCTGCGCGTACACGTCCTCGGACGAGGGCACCGGATCGCCGGGCAGGTCGTGGCCGAGGGCGGCGGCCAGCACCTGGTACCAGTCGAGCAGCTGCGCGCCGGTGGGGTGGGTCAGCACATCTATGTGGAGCGGCAAGATGCCTCCGGAGGAAACCTGACACAGGGTGTCGGGTATGGCTGCGACGGTCGTGCAGTACGTACCACTACAGGAGGTCCAGCATGGCCGACAAGCGGAATGACGATGACGGTCCCCAGGGCGAGCCGGACGGCAGGCTCGACGGCAAGGTGGTCCTGGTCGCCGGAGCCACTCGCGGGGCCGGGAGGGCCATGGCCGTGGAGCTCGGCCGGGCCGGCGCCGTGGTCTACGCGACCGGCCGCACGACGCGCGAGCGGCGCAGCGAGGTGAACCGCCCCGAGACCATCGAGGAGACCGCGGAGCTCATCGACCGAGCCGGCGGCACCGGCATCGCGGTCCTGACCGACCACCTCGATCCCGAGCAGGTCCGCGCCCTCGTCGACCGGATCGACCGCGACCACGGGCGGCTCGACGTCCTCGTCAACGACACCTGGGGCGGCGAGGCCTACATCGACTTCGACACCAAGATGTGGGACATCGACCTGGCGAAGGGCCTGCGCATGCTGCGCCTCGGCGTCGACAGCCACCTGATCACCAGCCACTGCGCGCTGCCGCTGCTGATCCGCAGGCCCGGCGGCCTGGTCGTGGAGATCACGGACGGCACCGCCGAGTCCAACGAGGAGTACCGCAACAGCCTGTTCTTCGACGTCACGAAGAACGTTCCGATCCGGATGGCCTACGGCCTGGGGAAGGAGCTGGAGGAGTACGGCTGCACCGCCGTCTCCCTCACCCCCGGCTTCCTGCGCTCCGAGCAGATGCTCGACACCTTCGGGGTGACCGAGGCCAACTGGCGCGACGGGGCGAAGGTCAGCCCGCACTTCGTCATCGCGGAGTCGCCGACCTTCATCGGCCGCGCCGTCACGGCTCTCGCCACGGATCCGGACGTGGCCCGGTGGAACGGCCGGTCGCTGTCCAGCGGCCAGCTCGCCCGGGTCTACGGCTTCACCGACACGGACGGCTCGCGGCCGGACGCCTGGCGCTACATCTCCGAGGTGGCGATCGGAGGGAAGGACGCCCCGGTCGAGGAGTACCGGTAGGCGGTCCGGGCCGGATCCTTACGGAGCGCGCTCCGCGTACCGTGCCGCCATCGCCCCGGCCGCCTCCGCGAAGCGCTCGCGCAGCGCGTCCGGCGCGAGGACCTCGGCCTCGGGGCCGAGCGCGAGCAGCTGGGTGTAGGCGACGTCGAGTGACTCGACGGGGAGGGTGACGGTGACGCCGGTCCGCCCGTCGGGCGGTTCGGCCGCCTCCAGCGCCGCCTGCGCGGCGGCCCGGTCGACCACGGCGGGCAGTCGCCGGGCACCGGCTTCCGTGAGCCGTACGACGACCTCGTCGCGCAGGATCGCGCGGGCGAACTCGGCGGACCGCCGGGCCCAGAAGCCGGGCAGGTCGAAGTCGGGATCCCGCTCGAAGTGCCCGCCCGAGGCACCGGTGGCCGCCGCCACCGGTTCCACGGCGGTGAAGCGGTCGACCCGGTAGACCCGGTACTGCCCCGCCGTACGGGCCGCCAGATACCAGATCCCGCCCTTCAGGACCAGGCCGTACGGTTCCAGCTCCCGCCGCACCTCCCGCTCGCCGCGCCGGTAGCGGGCGCCGACGACGCGGTCGTCCCAGACGGCGTCGGCGAGTGCGGGGAGCAGCGGGGGTGTCTGCGGCTCCTGGTACCAGCCGGGCGCGTCCAGGTGGAAGCGCTGGGCGGCGGAGCGGGAGGCGTCCCGCAGCTCGGGGAGCAGGGCCGCCGTGACCTTGAGTCGGGCCGCGGAGCCGGTGTCCGCCAGGCCCATGTCGCGCAGCGCGCCCGGGACCCCGGAGAGGAACAACGCCTCCGCCTCGTTCCGTCCCAGCCCCGTCAGGCGCGTGCGGTACCCGCCGACGAGCCGGTAGCCGCCGGCCCTGCCGCGTTCGGCGTAGACCGGCACCCCCGCTTCGGACAGGGCCAGCACGTCCCGGGCGACGGTGCGTTCGGAGACCTCCAGGGCCTCCGCCAGCTCGGCGGCCCGCATCGAGCCGCGGTTCTGGAGCAGCAGTACGAGGTGGATCAGCCGCGCCGCGCGCATGGTGCCTCCCGTGTCGGGAACGGACCGGTACGCCGACGCCCCCGGCCCGTGGTGCCGGGTCGGGGGCGTCGCACTGCGATGGCCCTCGCGTCGAGGACGCGGTAGCGGTCCTAGAGACCGATCTCGGTCTCGAACTCGGCCGCTTCCAGGATCTCCTTGACGGCCGTCAGGTAACGGGCCGCGTCGGCACCGTCCACCAGGCGGTGGTCGTAGGAGAGCGCCAGGTACGTCATGTCGCGGACGCCGATGACGGTGCCCTCGGCGGTCTCGATGACCACCGGACGCTTGACGGTCGCGCCGATGCCCAGGATGGCGGCCTGGTTCGGGGGCACGATCACCGTGTCGAACAGCGCACCGCGCGAGCCGGTGTTGCTGATCGTGAAGGTGGCGCCGGACAGCTCGTCCGGGCTGATCTTGCTCGCCCGTACCTTGCCGGCCAGCTCCGCGGTCCGCTTGGAGATGCCCGCGATGTTGAGGTCGCCCGCACCCTTGATGACCGGAGTCATCAGACCCTTCTCGGAGTCCACCGCGATACCGATGTTCTCGGAGTCGAAGTAGGTGATGGTGCCCTCGTCCTCGTTGATCCGGGCGTTGACGACCGGGTGGGCCTTCAGCGCCTGGGCCGCGGCCTTGACGAAGAACGGCATCGGCGAGAGCTTGACGCCCTCGCGCTGCGCGAATGCGTCCTTGGCCTTGTTGCGCATCTGCATGATCTTGGTGATGTCCACCTCGACCACGCTGGTGAGCTGCGCCTGGCTGTGCAGCGCCTTCATCATGTTGTCGCCGATGACCTTGCGCATGCGGGTCATCTTGACCGTCTGGCCGCGCAGCGGGGACGCCACGAGGGCGGCCTTCGGCGCGGACGCGGCGGCCGGGGCGGCGGCGCTCGCGGCGGCGGCCTTGGCGGCCTCCGCGGCGGCGATGACGTCCTGCTTGCGGATACGGCCACCGACGCCGGTGCCCTTGACCGAGGACAGGTCCACGCCGTTCTCGGAGGCGAGCTTACGGACCAGCGGGGTCACGTAGGCGCCGTCGTCACCCGAGGTGGCCGGCGCCGGAGCGGCGGCCGGGGCCTGGGCGGGAGCGGCGGGTGCCGGAGCCGGGGCGGCGGGCGCGGCCGGAGCCGGTGCCTGGGCCTCGCGGGGCCGGGGCGGCCGGAGCCGGGGCGGGTGCCGGAGCAGGCGCGGGGGCCGGAGCAGGTGCCGGTGCCGGTGCCGGTGCGGCGGCCGGAGCCGGAGCGGCGGGAGCCGGGGCAGCGGCCGGAGCGGCACCCGCGACGCCGATGATCGCGAGCTTGGTGCCGACCTCGGCGGTCTCGTCCTCGTTGATGAGGATCTCCAGGAGGACACCACCGGTCGGGGCCGGGATCTCGGTGTCGACCTTGTCGGTGGAGACCTCGAGCAGCGGCTCGTCGGCCTCGACGGTCTCGCCGACCGCCTTGAGCCAACGGGTGACGGTGCCCTCGGTGACCGACTCGCCCAGTGCGGGCAGCAGGACCGGGGTTCCCTCGGAAGAACCCGCGGAACCCGAGGAAGCGGCGGGGGCTTCGGCGGCGGGAGCCTCGGCGACCGGGGCCGGCGCGGGGGCCTCGGCCGGGGTGGACGCCTCGGTGGAGGGGACCTCGGCGGGGGCCTGGGCCGGAGCCTCGGCGGCGGGCGCGCCCGAGCCGTCGTCGATGATGGCCAGCTCGGCGCCGACCTCGACGGTCTCGTCCTCGGCCACCTTGATGGAGGCCAGAATGCCGGAGGCGGGCGACGGGATCTCGGTGTCGACCTTGTCGGTCGACACCTCGAGCAGCGGCTCGTCTGCCTCGACGCGTTCACCCTCGGCCTTGAGCCAACGGGTGACGGTGCCCTCGGTCACGCTCTCGCCGAGCGCCGGAAGGGTTACGGAAACCGCCATGTTGCGGTTGCTCCTAACGATCTGTGCGGATGGGTGCGTGCTGAGGGGCTTAGTCGTGCGAGTGCAGCGGCTTGCCCGCGAGGGCCAGGTGGGCCTCGCCGAGCGCCTCGCTCTGGGTCGGGTGCGCGTGGATGAGCTGGGCCACCTCGGCCGGCAGCGCTTCCCAGTTGTAGATCAGCTGGGCTTCGCCGACCTGCTCGCCCATACGGTCACCGACCATGTGGACACCGACGACGGCACCATCCCTGACCTGGACGAGCTTGATCTCGCCCGCGGTCTTGAGGATCTTGCTCTTGCCGTTGCCCGCGAGGTTGTACTTCAGGGTGACGACCTTGTCGGCGCCGTACAGCTCCTTGGCCTTCGCCTCGGTGATACCGACGGAGGCGACCTCCGGGTGGCAGTACGTGACGCGCGGAACGCCGTCGTAGTCGATCGGCACGGCCTTGAGACCGGCCAGCCGCTCAGCTACCAGGATGCCCTCGGCGAAGCCGACGTGCGCGAGCTGGAGGGTCGGGACGAGGTCACCGACGGCCGAGATCGTGGGCACGTTGGTCTGCATGTACTCGTCGACGAGGACGTAGCCGCGGTCCATCGCGACGCCGGCCTCCTCGTAACCCAGGCCCTGCGAGACCGGGCCGCGGCCGACGGCGACGAGCAGCAGCTCGGCCTCGAACTCCTTGCCGTCGGCGAGGGTGACCTTGACGCCGTCCGCCGTGTACTCGGCCTTCTGGAAGAACGTGCCGAGGTTGAACTTGATGCCGCGCTTGCGGAACGCGCGCTCCAGCAGCTTGGAGCTGTTCTCGTCCTCGAGCGGGGCCAGGTGCGGCAGGCCCTCGACGATCGTGATGTCCGAGCCGAACGACTTCCACGCGGAGGCGAACTCGACGCCGATGACGCCGCCGCCCAGCACGATCGCGGACTTCGGGACGCGGTCCAGGACCAGCGCGTGGTCCGAGGAGATGATGCGGTCGCCGTCGATGTTCAGGCCCGGCAGCGACTTCGGCACGGAGCCGGTCGCCAGCAGGAGGTGGCGGCCGGTGTAGCGCTCGCCGTTCACATCGACAGTGGTGGGGGAGGACACCCGGCCCTCACCCGCGACGTAAGTGATCTTGCGGCTGGCGACCAGCCCCTGCAGACCCTTGTACAGGCCCGCGATCACGTCGTCCTTGTACTTGTGGACACCTGCCATGTCGATGCCATCGAAGGTGGTCTTGACACCGAACTGCTCGCTCTCACGAGCCTGGTCGGCGATCTCGCCCGCGTGCAGCAGAGCCTTTGTGGGGATGCAGCCGTTGTGCAGACACGTGCCACCGAGCTTGTTCTTCTCGATCAGGGCGACGTCCAGGCCCAGCTGCGCCGCGCGCAGCGCCGCGGCGTAACCGCCACTGCCGCCGCCGAGGATCACTAGGTCGAAAACGGTGCTGGCGTCGTTCGCCACGTCACGTCCTCCATGCATGGGTACGCCGGAGCCGGTCTGTGGTGACCGGGCGGCGGCTGTTAATTCGGCCGCTATGTCTGAAAAATTGAAAACTGGGCCCTGTCGTGCCGACCAACATCTTCGCACTTGTTCGCGGTGGGCGGGTCACCGGGCCGTCGTCTGAGACGGACTTAAGCCCCATCCTGGGAGGCTACTGGCCCGTAAGGGGCACTCCGGGCGCCGGAATCTCGCTCAGGGCGAACACCTGCCCGGTCGCGCGGACGGCCCCGGGCGTGCTAGCCCGGGGCCGTCCGCGCGCACAAACGGTGACGGGAATCCGGCCGGAAGACGCCGGTCGTGAGCCCGTCGTCCGCCGGCTAGAGAACGCCGCCGGTGGCGGCCTTCTCGACCAGCCGGACCAGGGTGCGGACCGCGCTGCCGGTGCCGCCCTTGGGGGTGTAGCCGAACGGGGCGCCCTCGTGGAACGCCGGGCCCGCGATGTCCAGGTGCGCCCAGGTGATGCCCTCGCCCACGAACTCCTGCAGGAACAGACCGGCCACCAGGCCGCCGCCCATCCGCTCGCCCATGTTCGCGATGTCCGCGACCGGCGAGTCCATCGCCTTGAGCAGCTCCGGCGGCATCGGCATCGGCCACGCCTGCTCGCCCGACTCCGTCGCCGTCTCGTGCAGCGCGGTACGGAAGCCGTCGTCGTTCGACATGATCGCGAACGTCCGCGTGCCGAGCGCCAGCACCATCGCGCCGGTCAGCGTCGCCACGTCCACGATCGCGTCCGGGTTCTCCTCGGAGGCGCGCGCCAGCGCGTCCGCCAGGACCAGCCGGCCCTCGGCGTCGGTGTTGAGCACCTCGACGGTCTTGCCCGAGTACATCTTCAGCACGTCACCGGGACGCGTCGCGTTACCGCCCGGCATGTTCTCCGCCAGCGCGAGCCAGCCGGTCACGTTGACCTGCACGCCCAGCTTGGCGGCCGCCACGACGGTCGCGAACACGGCGGCCGCGCCGGCCATGTCGCACTTCATGGTCTCGTTGTGGCCCGGGGGCTTCAGGGAGATGCCGCCCGAGTCGTACGTGATGCCCTTGCCGACGAGCGCGACGGTCTTCTTCGCCTTGGGGTGGGTGTACGCCACCTTCACCAGTCGCGGCGGGGTGGCCGAGCCCCGGCCGACGCCCATGATGCCGCCGAAACCGCCCTTGACCAGTGCCTTCTCGTCGAGCACCTCGACCTTGAGGCCGTGCTCCTTGCCGGCGGCCTGGACCGCGGCGGCGAAGGCCTTCGGGTTCAGGTCGTTCGGCGGCATGTTGATCAGGTCACGCGCCCGGTTGACCTCCTCGGCCACCGCGGTCGCCCGCTCGGCCGCGGCCTTGTGCGCCTTGTCGCGCGGCTTGGCGCCCACGAGGGCGACCTCGCCCAGCGGACCCTTGCCGGAGGCGCTGTCCACCCGGTACGCCGAGTAGGCGTACGCGCCCAGCAGTGCGCCGGTCGCCACCGCCTCCACGCCCGCCGCGTCCTCGGCGGGCAGCGCGAAGGCCGCCTTCTTCGTCCCGCTCAGCGCACGCGCCGCGGCCCCGGCCGCCCTGCGCAGCGCCTCGGCGTCGTAACCGGCGCCGTCGGCGGGCGTCTCACCCAGACCCACAGCGAGCACCACCGCCGACTTCACGCCGGACGGAGCGGGCAGCTTCGTCACCTCGCCCTCGCCGCCGGAGGCGCCGAGGAGTTCCAGCGTCGCGGCGAGCTTGCCGTCGAACGCGGCGTCCACGGCCTCGGCCCCGGCGGCGACCTCGGGGCCCTTGGCACCCTTGGTCACGCCGATGACGACGGCATCCGCGCGCAACGCTGCGCCGGAGGAAGTGCTGAGTGTCAGTGCAGTCACGGTGAGGGTGGTCCTGTTCCGTCGAGTTGTGTCGGCCAAGGGGTGGGCCGGCCGCGCCCCCGGCATCGTATTCCGCCACGCCCGCGGGGCGGCACGCCAGGGTTGCGCCGCTTGCGCCGCGGTCGAGCCTACGCCTGACGCGGCGCGTCGTCGGCTGTCGCCTTGACCTCCGCGAGGAACGCCCCCAGGCGGGCGGGGGTGGTCGTCACGATCGCCCCGGGGTCCGTGCTTACGCGTAGGGCTAGGCGGGTGCCCACGGTGGCGAGCTGTATGCGGTTGCTGCCACCTTCGCCGCTGAAGGATGACTTCAGCCAATGGGTCACTGGATGCCTTTCACAGATGGTGGGCGATACCGCTATGCGGTGGGGGGCGCCTAGGGTTGGCGCGGCAGGTCGAGGGTCCCGGCCTTGACCGCGTCGAGGAAGGCCCGCAAGCGGGCGGGAGACGCGGTGACGATCACCTCCGGTGCCGTACTTTCGCGCAGGGCTACGCGGGGGCCGACGGTGGCCAGCTCTATGCAGTTGTTGCCACCCTCGCCGCTGAAGGACGACTTCTGCCAATGGGTCACTGGATGCCTTTCACAGATCGTGGGCGATGCGGCTGATGAAGTCCCGGGACGCCGCCGGAGACAAGGCGGCCTGGTCCATCAGGTCCAGGCGCCGACGGTAGTTCACCAACTGGTTCGGAGCGTCGATGAATTCCGCGCCATCGGCTGTATCGAGCTGCACGGTGTCGAGCTCCTGGACGACTGTCCCGGCGTAGAGGATCGACTGATCCGGGGCGGGAAAGCCACCGGCGTCGAAGGAGATCACCCGGATCTCAACGTTGGGGGTTTACGCGAACTGGTCGACACAGCAGCCCTGCTGACCTCCGAGTTGGCGACGAACGCCTACCGCTACGCGCAGGGGCACGCCTCGTTGCGGCTCAACTGGGCGCCGCGCCGGCTACGGGTGACGGTCCGGGACAGCAATCCCGAGCTGCCGTCGGTGCTGGCGCCGGATCCGGACGCGGACGGCGGGCGGGGGCTCTTCCTGCTGGACCTGTTCTCGGACCGGTGCGGCGGATACGCGCTCGGGGAGGAACCCTTCGGGCTCTCCGGCAAGCTCATGTGGTTCGAGCTGGCGGCGAAGTGACCGGTAGAGGACACATGTCCTGTTCGCCCTCGTCCGGAGGGACTTCCGCTGCTGGGATTGAGGGGTCCCAGCAGGTGATGGAAGGAAATCGCAGATGTCTTCGCTGAAGCGCCGGATCGCCGCAGGAATCGGAAGCGCCGCCATCGTCGTGGCGGGTGTCGTCACCCTCGCCCCCGCCGCGAACGCGGCGGCCAACGCGCCCGCGGCGTGCAGTACGAGCAACGCCGTGACCAAGAAGACCGCGTACAACGGGAGCATGTACATCGAGCTGCGCTACAGCCAGCCGGCGGGCGATCGCGCTGTCCTTGGTGCCGTCCGCGAGCAGCAGCAGGATGTGGCGCTGCACCAGCGTCGGGGGCGGTACGGGTGGGTCGCGGCGGGTGACGGCGGTCGGTGACGGTGCGGCGGCCATGGCGGTGAAGGCCTGGATACGTTCCAGCAGGACATTCTGCTCGGCGATCAAACGGTTCTGGTCCGCGAGCAGTTCCTGGTAGCGCCGTAGTGCCGCCGGGGCGGACGGGGCCGTGCTGATGTCGTACACCTCGGCAGGCTTGCAGCGCGTCCCGCGCCCTGTCTTGAAGAAATCCGCAGCCGTCAGGTCAGGACCACGCTGGTGACCTGGCCGTCCACCCGGTCGACGGTGGGCGGGCCCGCGAAGTCCAGGGCGCGGGCCTGCAGGAACTGCCGGGGGGTGCGGCCGATCATCGCCTTGAACTCGCGGCTCAGGTGCGCCTGGTCGCTGAACCCGCACTCGGCGGCGATGCCCGCCGCCGCCCGGTTCTCCGCCATCAGCCGCAGCACCTTGCGCAGCCGCATGACGCGCGCCGCGCCCTTCGGCGTCAGGCCGATCTCCGTGCGGAAGCGGTGCTCCAACTGGCGCCAGCTCAAGCCCGTGTCGGCGACGAGTTGACCGATGGGCAGGGCCCCGGAGGTCCTGGCGAGCTCCCGCCAGGCGTACCGGACGCGGTCCGAGGCGGGGACGGCGTCCACGGACCAGCGCAGGAAGGCGGCGTCCAACAGCTCGAAGCGCTGCGCCCAGCCAGGGGCGCAGGCGAGGGCGTCGGCGAGATCGCGGCAGCGGGGGCCGAGCAGGTCGATGGGGTCGGCGATCGTGTCGGCCAGTTCGTGCATCGGGATCCCGAACAGTGCATACGCCTTCCACGGGGAGAGGATGACCTCCAGTCCGTTGAGCCGGCCGCTGTGCCGCCCCAACCCCGTGCTCGTGCGCAGGCCGACGAGCATCGAGCGGTGGGAGCTGCCGGTGGCCGACGGCGTCGCGGCCTCCGTCACCCGCAGTTCGTGGTCGAAGGAGAACAGCAGCGTCACCACGCCGTCCGGAACCTCCAGCCGCTGCCGCGGCAGATCCAGGTCGAGCCGGAACCCCCGGTACCGCTGGACCCCCGGCCGCAGCCGCGCGTGCGGCAGCGCCGTCGCCACCTCCCACCGGCCCTCAGGACATGCCAGATGTTGCATAGCCCGTTCCCCCCGTTCCCCCCGTAGCCCCATAGTCGTGCTTTGCCCCATCCTGCGGGCTCGGGAAGGGAACAGGGGTGCCCGTTTTCGGTCAGACTCGCCGGCGCCGGAGTGGGCGCGGGGGAAGGGGAGACCGCATTCAGGCCGTGCCTGGTTCGGCGAGCCAACGTGTGCGTTGGCGCGTGTGCTTGGCGATGGTTTCGAAGTCCGCGTCGTCATGCAGCAGCGTCAGGTTCGAGAGTTCCGCCACTGCCGCCACGGCGAGGTCCACGGGACCGGCCGAGCGGTGCTCGCCGTGACCCGTCAGGAGTTCCTGGACCTCGCGGGCGCGTTGGAAGATATTGTCCGGCGTGGGGGCCCAGTTGAAGATCGCGTGCAGGCGTTCCTGCTTCGCCTCGCGGTCGGAGCGCGACCGGGCGGAGTAGAGGATCTCCAGCTCGGTGAGGTCGCACAGGGCGATGAGCCCGCCGCCGAGTGCGGGTCCCCACTGGTCGTCGAACGTGTCGCTGATCAGGAGCCGGGCGGCGGCCGAGGTGTCGGCGAGGTAGGAGACCGCCGTCACCTGCGGAAGTTCCCCTTGTCGAGAAGGATGTCGAAGTCGCCCTGGGCGCCCATCTCCCGCAGCTCGGCCAGCGCTATCGCGCGGCTGCGGTGCTTGACGATCTCCTGGAGAGCGGTGTTGACCGTGTCCTTCTTGGTCGAGGTGCCGAGCAGTTCGGCGGCCTTGGCGAGAGCGTCGTCGTCGACTTCGAGGAGCAGCTTGGACATGACGCCTCCCATATAGATGGTTGGCACCCAGTGTGTATACGCCGATGTGCGCCGGGCAATCCGCGCACCCTGGCGCGTCAGCCCAGCGCGAGCGCCGCGCGTCAGCCCAGCGCGAGCGCCGCGCGTCAGCCCAGCGCGAGCGCCACCAGGGCCGTCGTGGCCGCCGTTTCGGCGAGGGCGCCGAAGACGTCGCCCGTGATGCCTCCGAAGCGGGCGCGGCAGTGGCGCAGGAGGAGTTCGGCCGCGGCCAGGGCCAGGAGGGCGGCCAGGGCGAAGTGGAGGGTGGGGCCTGCGCCGAGGAGGGCTCCGGCCGCTGCCGCCACGGCGACGGTGGCCGCGGTGGCGAGGGCCGCCGTGCGCAGCGGGACGGCGCCGGCCACGGCCGCGCCCAGGCCGTCCGGGCGGGCCGGGGGGACGCCGTCGCGGCAGGCGAGCGTCATGGCGGTACGGGCCACGACGGCGGAGACGGCGGCCGCGGCGGCGCCGTGGGACCAGCTGTCGGCGTAGAGGGCCGCCAGGCAGGCGACCTGGGTGAGGACCACGAAGAGCAGCGTCAGGACGCCGAAGGGTCCGATGTCGGACTGCTTCATGATCCGCAGGGCGTCCGCGGCGGGTCTGGCACTGCCGAGCCCGTCGGCGGTGTCGGCCAGGCCGTCCAGGTGCAGGCCTCGGGTCAGGGCGGCCGGCACGGCGGCGGTCGCGACGGCGGCGAGCAGCGGGGAGGCGTCCAGGAGCAGCAGCACGCCGCCGACCGCGGCGGCGCACAGGCCCACCACCGCGCCCACGACCGGCGCGCACAGCATCCCGCCGCGCGCGGCGGGCCGGTCCCAGCGGGTGACGGTCACCGGCAGCGCGGTGAGGGTGCCGAACGCGAAGCGGAGGGCGTCCATGGCAGCGGGCTTGCCGGAGCTGGGGTCGGAGTCGGTCACCGCGTGAGGCTACCCCGGTGTCCGCCGCGCCGGTTCCGGCCGCAGCGCCGCCTCCCGGCGCCGTCGCAAGTGCCCCTCGAGGCCGCACAGCAGGAGCGTCGCCACGATCGCCGTCAGATGCTCGAAGCCCGCGAGGTTCACGATGAAGACGACCTCGACGAGCATCGCGAGGATCAGCGCGCCGCCCGTCCACCACGCCCGGTACCGGCAGGCCACGTACACGCCGAGGGCGACGACCGCCGCCGAGGGGCCCGTGTCGCGCACGACCAGGGTGGAGACCGGGAGCCCGAGGAAGCCGTCGGGGCCGACCGCGAGCGAGTAGCGGGCGAAGGACGTGCCCGCGAGCGTCGCGAGGAGTCCGATGCCGAGGGTGTGCCGCTTGCCGACCGTCATCTCGGCGATGCCGAACATGAAGACGACCTGGGCGATCAACCCCCACACCGGCAGGGACGGGTCGGGGACGAAGAGCGACAGTGGAGTGCGCAGCAGCGCCTTCCACCACGGGAGCGTCGCGTAGACGCCGCCGACCCGGTTGACCCACGCCGTGCCGGTGTTCCCCGAGTGCTGGATCACCTGCAGGGCCAGGATCAACGCGCACGCGCCCAGCGTCATGGGAACCGCGCGCAGCTTCTTCGTCCGCAGCTCAAAACTGACATCTCGGTATATTCCGCCCCATTCGACGTATGCGAAATCGCGGAACCGCTTGAGGAACGGGCTCACCGGACGGCGGTCCGCTCTCGATCACGTCTGCGCAGCGGGGACGGCAGCCGCGGCGCTTCGAGGAAGCCCTCGGCGCGGGCGCTGGCGATACCGATCCGCGGCAGCTCGCTGCTCTTGCCGAACAGCAGGTAGCGCGGCTCCCAGATGGGCCGGTACTTGGCGTTGGCCCGGTACAGGGACTCGATCTGCCACCAGCGGGAGAAGAACGTCAGCAGGGAGCGCCAGAAGCGCAGTACCGGCCCGGCGCCGAGCTTCGAGCCGCGCTCGAACACCGAGCGGAACATCGCGAAGTTCAGCGAGATCTGCCGCACGCCCACCTCGTCGGCGCGCTGGATCAGCTCGATGACCATGAACTCGATCAGCCCGTTGTCGGACTCGCGGTCCCGGCGCATCAGATCCAGCGACAGCCCCCGCGGGCCCCACGGGACGAAACTGAGCACCGCCCGCGGCACGCCCGCGCCGTCCTGGCACTCGACCATCACGCAGCGCCCGTCGGCGGGGTCGCCGAGCCGGCCGAGCGCCATCGAGAAGCCGCGCTCGGTCTCGCCGTCGCGCCAGGCGTCGGCGTGCTCCAGGATCGCGTCCATCTCCTCGGCGGGGATGTCGTCATGGCGGCGTATCCGGACGGTGTACCCGGTCCGCTTGACGCGGTTGTACGCCTGCCGGACGGTGCGCATCGCGCGGCCGTCCAGGGTGAACTCGTCGGTCTCGACGATCGCTTCGTCCCCGATCTCCAGGGCGTCCAGGCCGTGCCGGGCATAGATCACGCCCGCTTCCTCGCTCGCGCCCATCACCGCGGGCACCCAGGCGTGCTCACGGGCCTCGGCGAGCCAGGCGTCGATCGCGCCGGGCCACGCCTCGGGGTCGCCGATCGGGTCGCCGGACGCCAGCGACACCTCCCCGACGACGCGGTACGCGATCGCGGACTTCCCGCTCGGTGACCAGATGACGCTCTTGTCGCGGCGCAGCGCGAAGTAGCCGAGCGAGTCCCGGTCGCCGTGGCGGTCCAGGAGCCCGCGCAGCCGGGCCTCGTCATCCGGGCCGAGCAGCGCCCGGCCGCGCGGCGAGCGGAACGCCACGTACAACACGAGCAGGAAGAGCAACGCACTCATGACGTTGATGACGACATCCACCCACCCGGGCGTTGAGATGTTCGCGAAATTGTCGTCATTCGGGTCGAGCGCGATCATGCGCTTGATCGCGTAGCGGAAGCAGGCCCAGAAGCCCGAGCCGTGCTCCCTGTTGGTCGTGGTGACCAGCAGCGCGCTGATCAGCGAGCCCACGATGAGGCCGCCGACGGCGACCAGGAACGCGTGCAGGGGATTGGAGCGGTCGCCCTTGGCCCGGAACTCGTGGTGGCCGACCAGCAGGGCGCCGACGAAGGAGCCGGTCAGCCCCAGGGTGATCCAGTTCTGTACGTGGCTCCGGTATTCGTCGTACGAGGCCATGGACAGCGCCAGGACCAGCAGGAACAACCCGCTCAGCACGAGGTTGAGCACCCACGCGGCCCGCTTGCGCCGCCGCATGGTGATGGCGAAGAAGAGCGCGAAGACACCCGTGGTGAAGCCCGCGGTCAGCAGGTACGGGGTGAAGAGGTCCTCGATATTGTGCCGCCGGACGTCGGCACCGAAGGAGACCCACACCGCGCCGAGGAAGTTCAGGAACGCGGCGACCCGCAGGTACCAGACGGCGTAGGCGGCCGAGCGCTGCCCCCAGACATGCGGACGGTTCTCCCCGTCCTGCGGTGTGCGACCTGGTGCCGTGCTGCCCGTTCCCATAGTTTTGGATCTTATGACGGAATGTCCGGATCCTCGTCACGGAAGGGCTCGCCGGATCCGGCGAACTCCCGTTCACGCCACGGAACGCGGCGTTACGGAGCCTCGACCGGGTCGGCGGGCGGCTCGTCCGACGTCACGGCGACGGGCTCCCCGGCGGGTTCGGGGGCCCGTTCCACGACCGGCTCGCCGGACACGTCCGGCAGCTCCGCCGCGAGCGCCGCCGCGACCTGCAGGAGGGGCAGCGCCAGCAGTGCGCCGGTGCCCTGACCGAGCCGGACGCCGTGGTCGAGCAGCGGCTCGATGGAGAGCCGGTCCAGGGCCTTGGCCTGGCCGGGCTCACCACTGGCCTGACCTGCCAGCCACCAGTCGGGAGCCCGGAACGCGACGCGCTGCGCGACCAGGGCGCACGCCGTGCTGACGACTCCGTCGAGGACGACGGGCAGTTTGCGCACGGCGGCCTGCAGCAGGAAGCCGGTCATGGCGGCGAAGTCCGCGCCACCGCTCGCGGCCAGCAGTTCGAGCTGGTCGCCCAGGACCGGACGGGCCCGCCGCAGCCCGTCGCGGATCGCCGCGCACTTGCGCATCCACGCCAGGTCGTCGATGCCGGAGCCGCGACCGGTCACCACGGAGGCGTCCGTACCGCACAACGCCGCCACGAGGATGCCGGCGGGTGTGGTGCCGCCGACGCTGATGTCACCGAGCAGCACGAGGTCGGTGCCGGAGTCCGCCTCCTCGTCCGCGATGGCCATGCCCGCGCGGAAGGCCACTTCGGCCTCCTCGACGGTGAGGGCGTCCTCCACGTCGACCCGGCCGGAACCGCGGCGCACCCGGTGCGCGGTGACGTCGGCGGGCAGTTCCGCCGGGTCGCAGTCCAGCGCCATGTCGATCACGCGCACCTGTGCCCCGAACCGGCGGGCCAGCACGTTCACGGGCGCGCCCCCGTCGAGCACCGCCCGGACCAGCGCCACCGCGGTCCCGGCCTCGTGCGCAGACACCCCCAGACCCGCCACACCGTGGTCCCCGGCGAACAGCAGCACCCGCGGCCGGGTGATCGGCCGCGCCGGAACGCACCCCTGAGCGGCGGACAGCCACTCCGCCAGCTCCGCGGGCTTGCCGAGAGCCCCTGCGGGGCTCACCAGTCGCTGCCACCGGTCTTGCGCGTCACGCCGCACACCGGCGTCGGGACGCTCCACCAGGGAGCCGAAGTCATCGAGATTCAGGCCGCTCATTCGCCGCACAGTACCGGGTGAGCCTCCGGCCGGGTTGACGGGGAGCCCGCCGGCTTCCGGCCGGAGGGCGGGCGCGGGCCGGCCTCCGGCCGAGGGTGGGTGCGGCTGCCCGGCGCGGGCCCGCAGGGCGGAGCGCACCGTCCACGCCGACCGGGGCTCGCCCAGCCCGCAGCAACCGCGTGCCCACACGGCTCGCCGCCGCCGGGCCCGAGGCGCCCAGCGCGCCGCGGGACGTGCCCCGATCAGCCCGCGCGGGCCGAAAGCTCGCACCACCGCGCCGTCCGTGACGCGAGGCGACACGGTCACCCCCCTGTACCGGAGAGCCCGGCGCCCGGACCACCACTCAAGGGTGTTGCGAAAGCCCCGCCTGGCCCGCGACGCCTGGCCCGCACACCTGCTGCGTTGTCGGGCTCGTCCAAGGACGTCCAGTACGAGGACGACCCTCCGCCGTGCAGTGGCACACACCAGGCCCCGTCGGCCCCGCCCTTCGGGCGGACGATGCCTAGGTGAAGACACGCCCTAAGGGCTGCCCCATTCCCTGGCGGGCGCCCGACGACAGCTACGGCACCTCGCCGCGTTGTCGGAACGCCCGAATACGTGCGGTATGCGGGCGCCCCTCCGCCGTGCGATGCACCGCATCTGACGCCGCGCGCTGATCCACCAGGGATGACGGGACAGCCCCTAGCCGCGCAGCGTCAACGCCTGGCCCGCCACCACCAGCAGCACATGCTCCGACTCGGAAGCCACCGCGGCATTGAGCCGCCCCAGCTCGTCGCGGAACCGCCGGCCGGACGCGGTCGCCGGTACCACTCCCGAGCCGACCTCGTTGCTCACCGCGACGACGGTGCGGCGGGTGGCGCGCCATGCTGCCGTCAACCCGGTGGTGAGGTCCTGCAGTTCGCGCTCACCGGAGGACGACCACTGCTCGTCGTCCCACGCGCCGACGGAGTCCATCGCGGACGTCAGCCACAGGGCGAGGCAGTCGATGAGCAGGGGCGGGCCGTCGGCGGCGAGCAGCGGGACCAGGTCGCAGGTCTCCTGCGTCGCCCATGTTCCCGGGCGGCGCTCGCGGTGCAGGGCGACGCGGCGGGCCCACTCCTGGTCGCCCTCACGGGCGCCGCCGGTGGCCACGTACAGGACGTCGGAGAACGCGCCGAGGCGGCGTTCCGCCTCGGCGGACTTGCCGGAGCGGGCACCGCCGAGCACCAGCGTGCGGCGGGGCACGTCCGGTACGTCGTGGTAGTCGCCGGCGGTCAGCGTCGTGCCGTCCGGGACGGCCCGCGCGCCCAGCGCGGCGAGCCGGCGCCGCAGCTCGGCGCCGGGCGGCGCGCGGTGGTCGAGATGCACCGCGACGACGTCGGTGGTCGGGCCCACGGCTCCGGCGGCGCGCAGCCGGCCCAGCGCGTCGGGCCGGTCGACCGCGTCGAACAGCACGACGTCGTACGGGGTCGCCGCCTCCTGGACACCGGCGGGCGCGCAACCCGGCGGCAGGTAGAGCGCGCGCATCCCGTCCGGCCCCTCGACCTCGTAGCCGGTGCCGGGCGCGTCCGTGGCGACGGCGCGCACCCGGTGCCCGGTCAGCAGCGTCAGCTCCTGGCCGTCCGGGACGCGGCCCGGCGTCGGCAGGCCGGCCGGGATCTCCACGGCGGGCCCGTCGTGCGGGTGCGACAGCAGTGCCTGCCGCACGCCGCCGAGGGAGTGCCCGGAGCGGGCGGCAGCGAAGGCCAGGCCGGGCGTGAGGTCGAGCAGCAGTACGCCGTCCACGAGGACGGCGGTCGCGGCGCGCGGGCCGCCGCGGTCGCCGACGGCGCCCGCACAGGAGGCGCAGGGGCAGTCGGGCAGGGGGAGGCCCTCGGGGCCGCCGGTGCCGAGCAGTGTCAGTTCCACCCCCAGATCGTCTCGCGTCCGCGTACGGCGGGCTCGCCGGGTCCGCCATGCGGTTACCCTGCGGGACAGGTACACGACGGACAGCAGCAGCTGTGGACCGAGGACCGAGGAGAAATACATGGCGTGGACGTGGCGGTTCGAGAAGGCCGACGGCACCGAGGTTGCGCCCGCGGTGGAGCCGGAGGAGTTCACGACCCAGGGGGACGCCGAGTCCTGGATCGGTGAGCTCTGGAAGGAGCTGGCGGAGGGCGGCGCGGACCAGGTCGTCCTCTTCGACGGGGAGACCAAGATCTACGGCCCGATGAGCCTGCACGGCAACGAGGAGTAGCTCCTCCGGCGCGTAGGGGCGCCCGCGGAACCGTGGGCGCCCCTACCGGTCAGATCGAACCCAGCGTGACCTCCGCCGTCCGCGTGCTGCCGTCGCGCACGTACGTCACCTGGACCTTGTCGCCCGGTTTGTGGGCCGCCAGGGCCTCCGTCAGGGACTGCATCGTCGTGACCGGGGTCGTGTCGATCTTGGTGATGACGTCGCCCGCCTTCAGGCCCGCCTTCGCGGCGCCTCCGTCGTCGCTCACCGAGACCACGGCGACGCCGGCCGGCCGCAGGTCATCACCGACGACGGTGCGTGCGGTGATGCCGAGGGCGGCGCGTCCGGAGTCGGTGACCTTGCCGTCCTTGATGATCTGGTCGGCGATGTCGGTGACGGTCGAGGCCGGGAGGGCGAAGCCGATGCCGGGTGCCGCGCCCGCGCCCATCTGGGGGTCGGTGGCGGCCAGCGTCGGGATGCCGATGACCTTGTTGTCGAGGTTCACCAGGGCGCCGCCACTGTTGCCGGGGTTGATCGCGGCCGAGGTCTGCACCATGTTCGCGATGGTGGCCCCGGTGCCGCCCCCGTCGCCGGCGCCCTCGGTGACCGTCCGGCCGACAGCCGAGACGATGCCCTGCGTGACGCTGCCGGACAGCCCCAGCGGATTGCCCATGGCCAGCACGATCTGGCCGACCTCCACCTTCGCGGAGTCGGCGAACCTCGCGGGCTTCAGGTCCTTCGGGGGAGCGCTGAGCTTGATCACCGCGAGGTCCTCCGCCGGGTACGAGGAGACCAGCACGGCCTCCAGCGGGTTCCCGCCGGTGACCAGGGTGACGGTGAACTTCCTGGCGTCGCCGACGACGTGCGCGTTGGTGACGATGTGGCCCTGGTCGTCGTAGACGATCCCGGAGCCCAGGTCCGACTCCGTGGTGATCTGGACGACGGACGGGAGCACGTTCTTCACGACGCTCTGGTACTCGTTCTGCAGCTGGTCGGAGGACGAGGGCGCGGATGCGGCGGACGATGTCGGGGACCGGCCCGTCGCGGAGGCGTCCGGATCGCCGGAGCCGGAGGTGCATCCCGCCAGCAGCGCCGCCGCGCAGACGGCGGCGGCGCAGGGGCGTGCCCGTCGCGCGGCCAGGGGGCGTGTCATGGGTCCACTCATGACAGGAGTGTCCCTTTTGTCCGTAACGAACGAGGGGATGCCGCGCCCTAGGCGCGCACACCGCACAGGTGCAGCAGGGCCGCCACCGCGCGGTACGGATCTGTCCGCCCCGCCTGTTCCTCGGCGGCCAGCAGCGGTTCGAGGTCCGCTGGAAGGGCCGCGTCGTCCGGCGCGGCATCGGTGAGGACCCGCACCCCGTACCAGGCGTCGACGGGGGTGCCGAGCCCGCCCAGGGTCGCGGTCACGGCCTCCCGGCGGTCGGCGCGCACCTCGAGGCCGAGGCGGTTGGTGTACGTCTGGCTGCCGAAGGCGCTCAGCGTGCCGGGCCAGTCGCCGAGTAGCCCCGGCCGCATGGCCAGCGCGTCGGCGTTGCGCACGAGCAGCGAGAGCAGGCCGCCGGGTGCGAGCACCCGGGCCAGCGCCGCCAGCATCGTGTCGGGCTCGGACATGTACATCAGCACCCCGTGGCAGAGCACGAGGTCGAAGCTGCCGGGCCCGAAGTGCCGCCCGGTCTCGCGGCCGTCGCCCGCGATCAGGGCGACCCGCTCGCGTATGCCCTCCGGTTCGACGGCCAGCGCGGTGCGCAGCGTGTCCAGCATCACCGGGTCGGACTCCAGGCCGGTGACCTGGTGCCCGGCGCGGGCCAGCCGCAGCGCCTGGGTGCCCTGGCCGGGGCCGACGTCGAGGACCCGCAGCCGGCGGCCCACGGCGAAGCGCGCGGTTATCTGCTCGTCGAGCTGGCGGGCCACCAGTTCCTGGCGGACGACGTTGCGCAGCCCGCCCAACCCCTCCAGCCAGGCGGGGGCGCCGCCCTCGAAGCCGGACCTGCCGGTGCTCAGAGCTTCACGCCGCGCTTGACCATCGGCTTCGGCAGCCGCAGGCGGCGCATCTGGAGCGTACGCATCAGGGCGTACGCCACCGCACCGCGCAGGTTCTTGTCGGGGAAGCGCTTCCGCAACTGCTTGCGCAGCAGGATCGTGGTGATGACCGAGTCGACCACGATCAGGGCGATCACGACCATCCACAGCAGCAGCGAGAGGTTCCGCAGCTGAGTGTTCTGGATCATGCTCAGCACGAGGATGACCACCGCGAGCGGGAGGAAGAACTCCGCGACGCGGTAGCGCGAGTCGACGTAGTCCCGGACGAACTTGCGCACCGGTCCCTTGTCTCGGACCGGCAGGTAGCGCTCGTCGCCACCTGCCAGCGCTTCGCGCTGCTTGGCCATCTCGGCACGGCGCGCTTCCCGTGCCTGCTTGCCGGCCGCCTTGCGGTCGGTCGGCACGGTGGCACGGGTGCGGCGCTGGCCCTGGGCCTCGTTGCGCTTGGGCGTGGGGCGACCCTTGGGAGCCTGCGGGTCGCGGGGCTGGTCCTCAAGCACCGAGGTGGTTGAGGCCTGCTCATCTGGGGAACGACGTCGGAACACGACTCCAGGTTACGTGCCCCGGGGCGGTAACCCCAGCCCTCACCTACTCCTTGGGCCTGAGGTCACCGAACCGTGATCGTCCCTAGGGAGGAGCGCATCCGCCCGGGAACAGTGCGGTAATGGAACCAGGGCCCGTACTGTGGGGTCTGTAGAGGTGCTGGAGCTGTAGTCCGAGAAGGGGGCGCGCGAGGCCCATGAGCGGTGTCATGAAGCGGATGGGACTTATTTTCCGCGCGAAGGCCAACAAGGCCCTGGACAGGGCCGAGGACCCGCGCGAGACGCTTGACTACTCGTACCAGAAGCAGCTGGAACTGCTGCAGAAGGTACGCCGGGGTGTGGCCGATGTCGCCACCTCGCGCAAGCGCCTGGAGCTGCAGCTGAACGAGCTGCAGAAGAAGTCGTCGACCTACGAGGACCAGGGCCGCAAGGCGCTGGCGCTGGGTCGCGAGGATCTGGCCCGCGAGGCGCTGTCGCGCCGGGCGGCGCTGCAGCAGCAGGTCACGGACCTGGAGACGCAGCACCAGACGTTGCAGGGCGAGGAGGAGAAGCTCACCCTCGCGTCGCAGCGGCTGCAGGCCAAGGTGGACGCCTTCCGCACGAAGAAGGAGACCATCAAGGCCACGTACACGGCGGCCCAGGCGCAGACCAAGATCGGCGAGGCGTTCTCCGGCATCTCCGAGGAGATGGGCGACGTCGGCATGGCGATCCAGCGTGCCGAGGACAAGACCGAGCAGCTGCGCGCGCGGGCCGGTGCCCTCGACGAGCTGATGGCGTCCGGCGCCCTCGACGACCAGAGCGGCCTGCAGAAGGACGACATCCAGGCCGAGCTGGACCGGCTGTCCGGTGGTACGGACGTCGAGCTGGAGCTGGCCCGCATGAAGGCCGAACTGGCCGGCGGCACCTCGCAGCAGGCCATCGAGGGCGGCAAGCAGCCCGAGGACCGGCCGCGGATGGACAAGCAGTGACGCGGATGACCACCAGGCCGTAGCCGAACGACTAGGAGGCGCCGTCATGATCGTCAGGATCATGGGGGAGGGGCAGCTGAAGATGGCCGACAGCCATCTCGGCCGCCTCGATGTGCTGGACGACGCACTGCTCGCCGAGATCGAGAGCGGTGACGAGGAGGGCTTCCGCAAGACGCTGGGAGCCCTGCTCGACGCCGTGCGGGAACTGGGCGAACCGCTTCCCGACGCCTCCCTGGAGCCGTCGGAACTGATCCTTCCGTCTCCCGACGCCTCCCTCGCGGAGGTCCGGGAGATGCTCGGCGACGACGGGCTCATCCCGGGCTGAACGCCGGGCGACCGCACCTCACACCTCGTACCGCTCACGAACGGGCGGGCCGGAACCCCTAAGGGTCCGGCCCGCCCGTTCGGCGTTCAGGACTCTTTACGGCAGGGCGAGCATCTGCTCCAGCGCGAGCTTGGCGTACCGCTCGGTCTCCTCGTCCACCTGGATGCGGTTGACGAGCTTGCCGTCCGCCAGCGACTCCAGCGTCCACACCAGGTGCGGCAGGTCGATGCGGTTCATCGTCGAGCAGAAGCAGACGGTCTTGTCGAGGAAGACGATCTGCTTGTCCGGGTGCGCTTTGGCGAGCCGGCGGACCAGGTTCAGCTCGGTGCCGATCGCCCACGCCGAGCCGGCCGGGGCCGCGTCCAGCGCCTTGATGATGTACTCCGTCGAGCCGACGTAGTCGGCGGCGGAGACGACCTCGTGCTTGCACTCGGGGTGCACCAGGACGTTCACGCCGGGTATCCGGGCGCGGACGTCCTCGACCGACTCGATCGAGAAGCGGCCGTGCACGGAGCAGTGCCCGCGCCAGAGGATCATCTTGGCGTCGCGCAGCTGCTGGACGGTCAGGCCGCCGTTCGGCTTGTGCGGGTTGTAGAGGACGCAGTCGTCGAGCGACAGGCCCAGGTCGCGTACCGCGGTGTTGCGGCCCAGGTGCTGGTCGGGGAGGAAGAGCACCTTCTCGCCCTGCGAGAACGCCCACTCCAGCGCGCGCTCGGCGTTCGAGGACGTGCAGATCGTGCCGCCGTGCCGGCCGGTGAAGGCCTTGATGTCGGCGGAGGAGTTCATGTAGGAGACGGGGACGGTGGTCCCGGCCACGCCCGCCTCGGTCAGCACGTCCCAGCACTCGGCGACCTGCTCGGCGGTGGCCATGTCGGCCATCGAGCAGCCGGCCGCCAGGTCCGGGAGGATCACGGCCTGGTCGCCGGAGGTGAGGATGTCCGCGGACTCGGCCATGAAGTGCACTCCGCAGAAGACGATGTACTCGGCTTCCGGGCGGGCGGCGGCGTCGCGCGCGAGTTTGAAGGAGTCGCCCGTCACATCGGCGAACTCGATGACCTCGTCGCGCTGGTAGTGGTGGCCCAGGATGAAGACCTTGCTGCCGAGCCTGGCCTTGGCGGCGCGGGCGCGCTCGACCAGGTCGGGGTCGGACGCGGCCGGCAGGTCGCCGGGGCAGTCGACACCGCGCTCGCTGCGGGGATCGGACTCCCGCCCGAGCAGCAGCAGGGCGAGCGGCGTGGGCTGAACATCCAGCACATCCAGCGGTTCTGTGGTGGTCACGGGCCCGGAGCCCTTTCTGTGCAGCACAGCCTTTTCGTCTACCTGACGTTATCTATGATAGCCCGTTCGTGTCAGATTGACGATGCGGGTCACGTCAATGTGACGCATTCCGTCGCGAGCCGTTCCGGGCGCGCGATGTGCGAGCATTGATGGCGCATAGACGTATCGGACCCGGAATGAATCCGGGAGGTCACCGGTTACCAGTCGGTGGCAGCAGTCCGAACAACCCGGGAGTGAAGCAGATGACGGTTCAGGACGAGACCACCGCGAACGACGGACTTCTCCTGTCGGATTCCGCCGCGGCCAAGGTCAAGGGCTTGCTCGAGCAGGAAGGCCGCGAGGACCTGGCGCTGCGCGTCGCCGTTCAGCCTGGCGGCTGCTCCGGCCTGCGCTACCAGCTGTTCTTCGACGAGCGGTCGCTCGACGGCGATGTCGTGAAGGACTTCGATGGTGTGAAGGTCGTCACCGACCGCATGAGCGCCCCGTACCTGGGCGGCGCCTCCATCGACTTCGTGGACACGATCGAGAAGCAGGGCTTCACGATCGACAACCCGAACGCCACGGGCTCCTGCGCCTGCGGCGACTCGTTCCACTGACTCAACGCGCGGTTTCACGCGAAGGCGGCGGCCACCCGGGAGGGTGACCGCCGCCTTCGTCGTTCCGCGAGCCGGTGCGGGGGCTACTTGAGCAGCGGCACGATCGCGCCGTCGTACAGGTCCACGACCTTGCGGTCGCCGAGCGGCCGGTCCAGCCGCACCGTCTGGGTGGTGTCCTTCGCGATCATGATGCAGACGCGCTTCGCGGGGTCGTGCGTGCCCGTGATCCGCACGGTCACCGCCGCCGTGGACTCCTCGGCGGTCGCCGCGTAGGTGGAGCAGACCCCGGCCCAGAAGTGCAGCTCCAGGACGTTGCCGCGCACGGTGTACGAGACGGCCTTCTGCTTCTGCGGGACCTTCGGGTCGATCGGGGACACCGGGTCGGCGGGGTCGGCGGGCTGGGTCGGCTCGGTCGTCGCGCCAGGACCGCCCGAGCCGCCCGGCTGCTCGCCCGGCAGCCCCGTAGCGGGCGCGTTCTGCTGGATGTAGCGGGCCTCCACCGCCGGCTGGGCGACGGTGTGCGCCTTGGTCACTCCGGCCTGCGCCACGTCGAAGAGCCAGGACGGCACCAGCGCCCGCGCGCCCGAGACGAACTGCGCCGACAGCCCGAACGCGGCGCCCCGGACCTCGAGGTTCTGCGCGGCGGCCGGCACGCACGGCATGGTCTGCGGCAGCGTCTTGTCGTCGCTCGGCGCCGTCGGCTGCTTCGGGAGCAGCGACGGGCAGGTGCCGCCGACGCCGTGGTCCGTGCCGCCGGCTCCGGAGCCCTCCAGCTGCTTCAGGGCCTGGGCCGCGTCGACCACCGGATACCGGTCGCCCTTCCCGAGCGTCGCCAGCAGGCCGTAGCCGCCGCTCAGCTGCCCGTCCGCGCCGACCCGCAGCGTGGTCCGCCAGCCGTACGTCGGCAGCCCGCCCACGACCGGGTCGGCGTTCACCAGCCGCACGGCGCCGGCCGTCTCGCCGGCGTCGATCTTGGCGCCCGTCAGCCCGAGAGCGGCCAGGGCCGGCGCCGCGGCCTGCTTGGCCCGGACCTCCGACACCGCTCCCTCACCCGCGCCGGACGGTCCCGAGGACGACGCCGAAGTGCCGGCCGAGCCGTCCGCCGAGGCGGCCGGGGGGCCGGAGCAGACCGGGGAGTCGGGGCCGCCCGCGCTCGGAGCGCCCGGCACACCCGGCTTCGGCGCAGGGGCCTGATAGCACTTGGCGAACGGCCCGAGCCGGGAGTACGACCAGTTCCCCTCGCCCGACCGGTTCACCTGGAGGAAGGGACCACTGCCGTCCGGGGTGCCGCCCGCCCGCCAGAAGTCACGGTCGAGCTTGACGGGGCCGGGCACGTCCAGCGCCTTCGCCAGCTTCTCGACGGCCGCCTGCGGGACCTGCCCGTGCGGCCGCTGGACCGGCGCCGACTTCGGGCCGGCCGGCAGCGGCTTGACGACCTGGTACCGCGCGCCGGGGGCCGTCGCGCTGCCGCTGTCCGCGCCTGCCGCCACACCGTTCTTGGCGCTGTCCAGCGCCAGGGGCGCGGGCGGCCCGCTCTCGCGCCCGTCCGCGGTGCCGCCCGCGTTCGCCGTCGCCCAGTAGGCCCCGCCGCCGCCCGCCACCAGGACCGCCGCGGCCATCGCGGCGACAGCCAGTGGTGACCTGAGGCGGCGGCGGGGGACGGGATGGTCCATCGTGTCTTCGTTGCGTTCGGTGCTCACCGTGCTGCTCCCTCGGCTCCGTACCGTCAGATGCAGCTGTGACGGAGCCGGGGCCCGCGCGGTTCCCACCGCGCGGCTCCGCGACCGCGGGGGATCAGGCGCCGTACTCCGCCATACCGTCCACGACGTGCGCGGACGCGAGCGGCACGGTGATGCCGTGCAGGCTCGAGGGGGCGGCCGCCGACGGAGCCGCATGGGCCGGAACCGTCCAGTGCGGGGCCATCCGACGGCAGTCACCGAGCAGTTCGGCGAAGCGAGTCGGAGCGGGATTCGGGTTCGACGACGGGGGGCACGGGGGACGAAGTAGAAGCCATGCCTCCGACCCTAGGCACTTGATCAGGTACGGGTAAGCCCTACTATCGGGTAGTTTCTCCGTGTCGGTGGCCGGTTCCCGCCCCCGCCGGTGCACCCCATACGATGACAGTGCCTCTTCCGCGTTGCCCAGGGGTCCCTTCCGGCCCTTGCCGACCTTCGCCGCCGCCCCGCAGGAGCATTCAGTCGTGCGTATCGCTGTCACCGGATCCATCGCCACCGATCACCTGATGACCTTCCCCGGCCGCTTCGCCGACCAGCTGGTCGCGGACCAGCTGCACACGGTCTCGCTCTCCTTCCTCGTCGACACCCTCGATGTGCGGCGCGGCGGAGTCGCTCCCAACATCTGCTTCGGCATGGGCGTGCTCGGCCTCCGGCCGGTCCTCGTGGGCGCGGCGGGCTCCGACTTCGCCGAGTACCGCGCCTGGCTGGACCGGCACGGCGTGGACACCGCGTCCGTCCGCATCTCGGAGGTGCTGCACACCGCGCGCTTCGTCTGCACCACGGACACCGACCACAACCAGATCGCGTCCTTCTACACCGGCGCGATGAGCGAGGCCCGGCAGATCGAGCTGCAGCCGGTCGCCGACCGAGTGGGCGGCCTGGACCTGGTCCTCATCGGCGCGGACGACCCCGAGGCGATGATCCGGCACACCCAGGAGTGCCGCAGCCGCGGCATCCCGTTCGCGGCCGACCCCTCGCAGCAGCTCGCCCGCATGGAGGGCGAGGACATCCGCCTCCTCGTGGACGGCGCCACGTACCTGTTCACCAACGAGTACGAGAAGGCGCTCATCGAGTCGAAGACCGGCTGGACCGGCGACGAGATCCTCGCCAAGGTCGGCACCCGCATCACCACCCTCGGCGCGCAGGGTGTCCGCATCGAGCGTGCCGGACTGCCGGTGATCGAGGTCGGCTGCGCCGAGGAGGAGGCGAAGGTCGACCCGACCGGTGTCGGCGACGCCTTCCGCGCCGGCTTCCTGGCGGGCCTGGACTGGGAGCTGTCCCTGGAGCGCTCCGCCCAGCTCGGCTGCATGCTGGCGACGCTCGTCATCGAGACGCTCGGCACCCAGGAGTACGAGCTGCGCCGCGGCCACTTCATGGACCGCTTCACCAAGGCCTACGGCGACGAGGCCGCCGCCGAGGTCAAGGGTCATCTGTCCTGACCTCCGCCTTCGCATGACAGCGTCCCCGGGCTCGGCGCGCGAGCCCGGGGACGCTGCCGTCCCCCTCAGCTCTTCCGGCGCACCAGGTACGCCGTGCCCCGCGCCACCGCGCGCTCGCCGACGTACTCCTGGTCCCGCATCTGGCACCACGCGGGGATGTCCAGCCGCGCCGCCTCGTCGTCGGAGAGCACGGCGATCACCGCGCCCACCGGCACGTCGCCGATGACCTTGGCGAGCTCGATGACCGGGATCGGGCAGCGCTTCCCGAGCGAGTCGACCATCAGCGCGGGCGCGTCGGGGGAGTCCCCGACCTCGGGGGCGGCGGCGCGCGCCACGACGGCGGGGGCGGCCGGGGCGCCGAGCTGGTCGCGGACCGAGCTGACGACGCCCGGCAGCACGTCGAGGAAGCGCTCGACGTCCTGCGCCGAAGTGCCCGGCGGCAGCGACACCCGGACGTTGCCCTCCGACAGGACGCCCATCGCGCGCAGCACGTGGCTGGGGGTCAGGGTGCTGGAGGTGCAGGACGAGCCGGAGGAGACCGAGAAACCGGCGCGGTCGAGCCCGCCGAGCAGCGCCTCCCCGTCGACGTAGAGGCAGGAGAACGTCACGAGGTGCGGCAGCCGCAGCGTGGGGTGCCCGACGACCTCCACGTCGGGGACGAGCCCCGGCACCCGGGAGCGGATCCGCTCGACCAGCTCCGACAGCCGCGCCCGTTCCGCCGCGGCCTCCTCGCGCACCGCGCGCAATGAGGCCGCCGCTGCCACGATGGCCGGCAGGTTCTCGAAGCCGGGGGAGCGGCCCGACTCCCGTTCGTCCGCGGGGCCCTGCGGCGCGAAGCGCACGCCCTTGCGAACCGCGAGCAGCCCGACTCCGGGCGAGCCGCCCCACTTGTGGGCGCTGGCGGTGAGCAGCGACCAGCCGTCCTCCACCGGTTCCCAGGCCAGCGACTGCGCCGCGTCCACCAGCAGCGGCACCCCGGCCTCCCGGCACAGCAGCGCGGCCTCACCGACCGGCTGAACCGTGCCCACCTCGTGGTTGGCGGACTGCAGGCAGGCCAGCGCGGTGTCCGGGCGCAGCGCGGACGCGAACACGGCGGCGTCCACCCGACCCGTGCGGTCCACCCCGACCTCGGTGGCTTCGTACGCCGCGGCCGCGTGGAGCACCGACGAGTGCTCGACGGACGACACCACGAGGTGACGGCCCGTCCGCCGTCTGCCCGCCATCGCCCCTGACACGCCCGTGTGAACAGCGCGGGTTCCCGAAGGAGTGAAAACCAGTTCGTCCGGTCGGCAGCCCACCGCCTCGGCGGCGGTCTCCCGGGAAGCGTCCAACAGCAGCCGGGCGCGGCGTCCCTCGCGGTACAGCCGGGCCGGGTCCGCCCACCCCTCGTCCAGCGCGGCTACCAGCGCCTGGCGGGCGACGGGGTGCAGGGGAGCGGCGGAAGCCGCGTCGAAGTAGGACACGCCCGGCACGCTACGCCTGCCGTCCGGCGGTTCGTCAGGCGGCATGCGGAGCATGGCGGTCCACCCCGTCAAGAAGTGCCCCGGCGCGTTGGACCCCCTCCCCGCGCGACCCCAAATAGCGTCCAGTAGGGTTTGGTCCGCATAAACATCCACACCTACCTGCCCGCGCCAGGGCCGACCGACCAGCTGACGGCCGGGCACCCGGACGCGTGGGCGAGACTCTCGGGAAGGCGCTACGTGAGTCCCAACGGCTCCGACCGCTCGTCGCGGCGCCCGGTGCGGCGGAAGCTGCCGCAGGCGCTGGCCGCGGCGCTGGTCCTTGTGACCGCCACCGGTTGTGAATACCCCCGCCTTGGCATGCCCAGCCCCGCTACGGAACAAGCACCCCGGATCCTGGCCCTCTGGCAGGGCTCCTGGGCCGCCGCGCTGGCGACCGGTGTGCTCGTCTGGGGTTTGATCATCTGGAGTGTGATCTTCCACCGGCGAAGCCGGACGAAGGTCGAGGTTCCTTCGCAGACCCGGTACAACATGCCCATCGAGGCGCTGTACACCGTGGTCCCGATCATCATCATCGCGGTGTTCTTCTACTTCACCGCGCGTGACGAGAACAAGCTCCTGGCGACCTCAGCGAAGCCCGACCACGTGGTGAACGTGGTCGGCATGCAGTGGAGCTGGGCGTTCAACTACGTCGAGAACGTGGGCGGCAACGGATCGACCCCCGCGACGGCTCCCAAGGAGCTGTCCGAGATCCCCGTCGACAAGCTGAAGTTCCCCGTGGGCGCCAACGGCGTCTACGACTTCGGCACCCCCGCCAGCAGGAACCAGGACACCGGCAACCCCGGCCCGACGCTCTGGCTGCCCAAGGGCGAGACGGTGCGGTTCGTCCTCACCTCGCGCGACGTCATCCACTCGTTCTGGGTGGTGCCGTTCCTCATGAAGATGGACGTCATCCCGGGCCACACCAACGTCTTCGAGGTGACTCCCAGCAAGGAGGGCACCTTCAAGGGCAAGTGCGCGGAACTTTGCGGCGTGGACCACTCCCGGATGCTCTTCAATGTGAAGGTCGTCTCTCCGGACGAGTACAAGGCGCACCTGCAGGATCTGGCGAAGAAGGGCCAGACCGGCTACCTCCCGGCGGGCATTGCCACCACGGGCAACGCCAAGAATGCGGAGCCCAAGACCACATGAGCATTCTCAACGAACCCCATCAGGGCACGGCCGCCATCGGCGCGTCGTACGAGGACGAGTTGCCGGTGAAGCGGGCCCAGCCCGGCGCCGTGGTCATCAAGTGGCTCACCACCACCGACCACAAGACGATCGGGTCGATGTACCTGATCACCTCGTTCTTCTTCTTCATCCTCGGCGGCATCATGGCGCTGCTCATGCGGGCCGAACTGGCTCGCCCGGGCACCCAGATCATGTCGAACGAGCAGTTCAACCAGGCGTTCACGATGCACGGCACCGTGATGCTCCTGATGTTCGCGACGCCGCTCTTCGCGGGCTTCGCGAACTGGATCATGCCGCTGCAGATCGGTGCGCCCGACGTGGCGTTCCCGCGGCTGAACATGTTCGCCTACTGGCTCTACCTGTTCGGCTCGCTGATCGCGGTGGCCGGCTTCCTGACGCCGGCGGGTGCGGCCGACTTCGGTTGGTTCGCGTACTCCCCGCTGTCGGACGCCGTCCGGTCCCCGGGTGTCGGCGCCGACATGTGGATCATGGGTCTGGCCTTCTCCGGCTTCGGCACGATCCTCGGCTCGGTCAACTTCATCACCACGATCATCTGCATGCGCGCGCCCGGCATGACGATGTTCCGCATGCCGATCTTCGTCTGGAACGTCCTGCTGACCGGTGTCCTGGTCCTGCTGGCCTTCCCGGTGCTCGCCGCCGCGCTCTTCGCCCTGGAGGCCGACCGGAAGTTCGGGGCGCACGTCTTCGATGCCGCGAACGGCGGGGCGTTGCTGTGGCAACACCTCTTCTGGTTCTTCGGGCATCCGGAGGTGTACATCATCGCGTTGCCGTTCTTCGGCATCATCAGCGAAGTGATCCCGGTCTTCAGCCGCAAGCCGATGTTCGGCTACGTGGGCCTGATCGGCGCGACGATCTCCATCGCCGGCCTGTCGGTCACCGTCTGGGCGCACCACATGTACGTCACCGGCGGTGTGCTGCTGCCGTTCTTCTCGTTCATGACGTTCCTCATCGCGGTCCCGACCGGTGTGAAGTTCTTCAACTGGATCGGCACGATGTGGAAGGGGTCACTGAGTTTCGAGACCCCGATGCTGTGGGCCGTCGGCTTCCTGATCACCTTCGCCTTCGGTGGTCTGACCGGTGTGATCCTGGCGGCGCCGCCGCTGGACTTCCACGTCTCGGACTCGTACTTCGTGGTGGCGCACTTCCACTACGTGATCTTCGGGACCGTCGTCTTCGCGATGTTCTCCGGCTTCCACTTCTGGTGGCCCAAGTTCACCGGAAAGATGCTGGACGAGCGGCTCGGCAAGATCACCTTCTGGACGCTGTTCTTCGGCTTCCACGGCACCTTCCTCATCCAGCACTGGCTGGGCGTCGAGGGCATGCCGCGCCGTTACGCGGACTACCTGGCGGCTGACGGGTTCACGACGCTGAACACCATCTCCACCATCAGTTCGTTCCTGCTCGGCCTGTCGATGCTGCCGTTCTTCTACAACGTGTGGAAGACCGCGAAGTACGGCAAGAAGATCGAGGTCGACGACCCGTGGGGCTACGGGCGTTCCCTCGAATGGGCGACCTCCTGCCCGCCGCCGCGGCACAACTTCCTCACGCTGCCGCGTATCCGGTCCGAGTCGCCGGCGTTCGACCTGCACCACCCGGAGATCTCCGCGATGGAGCTGGAGCAGAACCTCGACTCCGAGCGCGGCGCCCTCTACGCGGGTGGCGAAGAGCACGAAGGGAAGGGGAAGCAGCTGTGAGGGTCCAAGGCAAGATGTTCCTCGGCCTGGCGATCTTCATCCTCGCCTCGGCCATCGTCTACGGCTACTGGTCCAAGGAGCCCGCCGGCACCACGGCGCTCTTCCTGGCCTTCGGCCTCAGCGTGATGATCGGGTTCTACCTGGCCTTCACCGCCCGTCGGGCGGACACCGGGGCCCAGGACCGCGAGGACGCGGACGTCGCGGACGACGCCGGTGAGGTGGGCTTCTTCAGCCCGCACAGCTGGCAGCCGCTCTCGCTCGCCATCGGCGGCGCGCTGGCGTTCCTCGGTGTGATCTTCGGCTGGTGGCTGCTGTACTGCTCCGCCCCGATGCTCCTCATCGGCCTCTACGGCTGGGTGTTCGAGTACTACCGCGGTGAGAACCAGACGCAGTGAGATCCGGCGGGAGACCGCCGACAGCGGAACGGGCTGGGCCCGGACACCCCACGGTGTCCGGGCCCAGCCCGTTCGCATGCGCTCAACGCGCCGTTTCGGGTGATTCTTCATACCTTATGAGCATGAGTCACTTCACCCGACGCCGGACGGCGATGCGATACGCACTTCTCGTAGCCCCTCTCGCGGTGGGGCTGACCTCATGCGGTGCCGACAAGGGCGACCCGTTGGCCGCCTCTCCCTACAACGCGGCCGGCAACGTCTCGTACAGCCTCGGCGGCGGCAAGGTGGACCCGAGCAAGCCCCTGGAGATCACCGTCAAGGGCAACGACCGGATCACCGACGTCACGGCCACGGACGCCGCAGGACGCTACGTCCGGGGTGAACTCGCCCCGGACGGGATACGTTGGCACAGCACCGCCCCGCTGGCCGCAGGAGCCCACTACACGGTCCGGGTGAGCACCGAGGACGGGAGCGGCCCGCCCCGGCCGGGAGACCGTCGGCTTCGACACCACGGCCGCCGACAAACTGCTGCGGGTCAGCTTCGGCCCGGACGCCGGCACCTACGGCGTCGGCCAGCCCATCACCGCCGAGCTGAGCATGCCCGTCAAGGACCCGGCCGCACGGGCCAAGGTCGAGCAGAACCTCCAGGTCACCGCCCATCCCGAGGCCGCCGCCGGCTCCTGGTACTGGGTGGACGACCGCACCTTGCACTACCGCCCGCAGAGCTACTGGCCCGCCCACGCGAAGATCGACGTCCGCAGCACCCTGGACGGCGTACGCATAGAGAACAGCCTCTACGGCGGAGGTTCCAAGCCGCTGTCGCTCACGACCGGCGACCGGGTCGAGGCCGTGACGGACTCCGGCACCCACGAGATGACGTTCAAGCGCAACGGCAGCGTCGTCAAGACCATACCCATCACCACCGGCAAGCCCGGCTTCTCCACCCGCAACGGCGTCAAGGTCGTGCTGGGCAAGGAGGAGTTCGTCCGGATGCAGAGTGAGAGCATCGGCATCTCGGCCGGCAGTTCCGAGGCCTACGACCTGCCGGTGTACTGGGCCACCCGGGTGACCTGGAGCGGCGAGTACGTGCACGCGGCGCCCTGGTCGGTCGGCTCCCAGGGGAGCGCGAACGTCAGCCACGGCTGCACCGGCATGAGCACCGAGAACGCCCACTGGTTCTTCGACCAGGTGCGCAAGGGCGACGTCGTCCAGGTCGTCAACAGCGGGGGCGAGACGATGACCCCGTTCGACAACGGTTTCGGCGACTGGAACCTGAACTGGTCGCAGTGGAAGAACGGCAGCGCGCTGGGCGGCGGGAAGGGCCCCGCGGCGGCGGTGCAGAACACCGCCGCCCCGGCCCGGCTCCGTCCCGAGGCCTAGCTGTACCGCCCCGTGGCTGTACCGCCCCGTGCCGTGACGGGCCGGACCCCGCCGGGGGGCTACGCCGGCGCGGCCACCGCGAGGCGCTTGCGGAGCAGCCCGGCCAGGGCCTGCGCGAGTGCCACCGGGTCGACCGGGTGGGTCACCGCGGCCTCCGCGCGGCTCCAGGTGGCCAGCCACGCGTCCTGCGGCCGGCCGATCAGCACCAGCACCGGCGGGGCCTGGAAGATCTCGTCCTTGACCTGCCTGCACACTCCCATGCCCCCCGCGGGGGCCGTCTCGCCGTCGAAGACACAGGCGTCGATCCCGCCCCGCTCCAACTCCGTGAGGACGGCCGGCAGTGTCGCGCACTCCAGGAATTCGACCGGCGGCAGGTCGGGCGCCGGCCTGCGTCCGACGGCGAGCCGGACCTGCTCCCGGGTGTTCGCGTCGTCGCTGTAGACCAGCACCGTGGCAGTCGCCCGCATCGTGCCTCCTGATCGTCGAGGAATCGTCGTCGAGTCCGTCGTCAAGTGGCTCGGATGCTACTCCCGTCAAGGGCCCGGCGAGGAGCCTTCGGGCGAGGACAAGATCCGTCCGATGCTCCGTCATCCCTCCTTCGAGGGACGGTTCCGGTAGGCCACGCGGGTCTCCTGCGGCCCTTGACACTCCGAATGGCACCCCCCGTAGTGAGCGCGAGATAAGGGACCGACATAATGTCGGACGTGGCGACAGCAACAGCAGTAGATACCGGGCACGCGCACCCGTCGGTCAACCGGCCGAACCTCACCAGCGTCGGAACCATCATCTGGCTGAGTTCCGAGCTGATGTTCTTCGCGGCCCTCTTCGCGATGTACTTCACCCTTCGCTCGGTGACGGGTGCCGAGTTCTGGAAGGAACACGCGTCGGCGCTGAACGTTCCGTTCTCGGCGACGAACACGACGATCCTCGTGCTCTCCTCCCTCACCTGCCAGCTCGGCGTCTTCGCCGCCGAGCGGGGCGACGTGAAGAAGCTCCGCGCGTGGTTCGCGATCACCTTCGTGATGGGCGCGATCTTCATCGGTGGCCAGATCTTCGAGTACACCGAACTGGTCAAGAACGACGGCCTCTCGCTGTCGTCCGACCCGTACGGATCGGTGTTCTACCTCACGACCGGCTTCCACGGGATGCACGTGACAGGTGGTCTGATCGCGTTCCTGCTGGTTCTCGGCAGAACGTACGCGGCCAAGAGGTTCACCCACGAGCAGGCCACGGCGGCCATCGTCGTGTCCTACTACTGGCACTTCGTCGATGTCGTCTGGATCGGCCTCTTCGCCACGATCTACCTGATCAAGTAACCGGCGGGCCGGCGCCGAGCCGGAACGACGCTCAGACAGACACAGCCAGAAGCATCGACACAAGAGATCCTGACCGGGGTAATCCGTGAAAAAGCTCTCCGCACGACGGCGCCACCCGCTGGCGGCGCTTGTCGTTCTTCTTCTCGCGCTCGCGGCCACCGGGGGGCTGTACGCCGCGTTCGCGCCGGCGCAGAAGGCGCAGGCCGACGACACAGCCCAGACCCTCCAGATCGAAGAGGGCAAGAAGCTGTTCGCCGTCGGCTGCTCCAGCTGCCACGGCACGTCCGGCCAGGGAAGTAAGAACGACGGCCCGAGCCTGGTGGGTGTCGGCAGTGCCGCCGTCGACTTCCAGGTGGGCACCGGCCGTATGCCGGCCCAGCAGCCGGGATCGCAGATCCCGAAGAAGAAGAACATCTACACGCAGGAACAGATCAACGCGCTCGCCGCGTACATCGCCTCGCTGGGCCCGGGCCCCTCGGTCCCCGAGAAGAGCCAGTACAGCCCGGAGGGCGCGGACGCCGGCAGGGGCGGAGAGCTGTTCCGTACGAACTGCGCGCAGTGCCACAACTTCACGGGCAAGGGCGGTGCGTTGACGAACGGCAAGTACGCGCCCAGCCTGGAGGACGTGGACCCCAAGCACATCTACGAGGCCATGCAGACCGGCCCGCAGAGCATGCCGTCCTTCCCCGACACCACGATGCCGGAGGACGCGAAGGCTGACATCATCGCGTACCTCGACGCGGTGAACGGTGAGAAGACCCCCAGCCCCGGTGGCCTCGAACTCGGTGGCATCGGCCCGGTGTCGGAGGGTCTGTTCGCCTGGATCTTCGGCCTCGGTGCCATGATCGCTGTCGCCATCTGGGTTGCGGCCCGGACCACGAAGGCCAAGAAGTCATGAGTCAGGACATGTCAGAGACAGAAGAGAACCTGCCGAGTGAGCCGTCACACGCTCACGGGGTCGATGAGTTGGCCGTCCGCGGACACAGCACGTTCGCCGACCCCGGCCTCCCGCCCCACGAGCACCGCCGTCAGGACATCGACGAGCGTGCCGCGAAGAGCTCCGAACGCGCCATCGCGTTCCTCTTCCTCCTGTCGATGCTGTCCACGATCGGCTTCATCGCCAGCTTCGTGGTCTTCCCCGTCGACAAGATCATCTACGTCTTCCCGTTCGGCCACGTCAGTGCGCTGAACTTCTCGCTCGGCCTGACGCTGGGTCTTGCCCTCTTCTGCATCGGCGCCGGCGCGGTCCACTGGGCCCGCACGCTGATGTCCGACGAGGAGCACGCCGCCGAGCGCCACCCGATCGCGGCCGAGCCCGAGGTCAAGGCCCAGGTGCTGGCCGACTTCGCGCAGGGCGCGAAGGAGAGCGGCTTCGGCCGCCGGAAGCTGGTCCGCAACACGATGTTCGGCGCGCTGGCCCTGGTGCCGCTCTCCGGCGTCATGCTCCTGCGCGACCTCGGACCGCTGCCGGGCACCAAGCTCCGGCACACCCTGTGGTCCAAGGGCAAGGTGCTGATCAACCAGAACACCAACAAGCCACTCCGGCCCGAGGACGTTCCCGTCGGTTCGCTCACCTTCGCCATGCCCGAGGGCCTGGAGGAGAACCAGGAGCGTTTCCAGAGGGAGATCGCCAAGGCCGCCCTGATGATCGTCCGGCTCGAGCCGAACGACATCAAGGACAAGCAGGAGCGCGACTGGGCCCATGAGGGCATCGTCGCGTTCTCCAAGATCTGTACGCACGTCGGCTGCCCGATCAGCCTGTACGAGCAGCAGACGCACCACGTCCTGTGCCCGTGCCACCAGTCGACGTTCGATCTGTCCGACGGCGCCCGGGTCATCTTCGGCCCCGCCGGCCACGCCCTTCCGCAGCTGCGGATCAGCGTGAACGAGGAGGGCAACCTCATCGCCCTCGGCGACTTCGACGAGCCCGTCGGCCCGAGCTTCTGGGAGCGCGGATGAGTACCACTGCTGAAAACCCGCAGCGCCGGGGCAAAGCCCCGGCAGGCGAGCGGGTCGCCGACTGGGCCGATGGCCGTCTCGGCATCTACGGCCTGGCCAAGGCCAACATGCGCAAGATCTTCCCGGACCACTGGTCCTTCATGCTCGGTGAGATCTGCCTCTACAGCTTCATCATCCTCATCCTCACGGGTGTGTACCTGACGCTGTTCTTCCACCCCAGCATGAGCGAGGTCGTCTACGAGGGCCCCTACGCTCCGCTGCAGGGCCAGCGCATGTCCGACGCGTTCGCCTCGACGATGCACATCAGCTTCGAGGTGCGCGGCGGCCTGCTGGTCCGCCAGATCCACCACTGGTCCGCGCTGATCTTCGTGGCCGCGATGCTCGTGCACATGATGCGCGTGTTCTTCACGGGCGCGTTCCGCAAGCCCCGCGAGGTCAACTGGGTCTTCGGCTTCCTGCTGTTGGTCCTCGGCATGTTCACCGGGTTCACCGGTTACTCGCTGCCGGACGACCTGCTGTCGGGCACCGGTGTCCGGTTCATGGACGGCGCCGTGCTCTCCATGCCCGTCGTGGGCACGTACCTGTCGTTCTTCATGTTCGGCGGGCAGTTCCCCGGCACCGACTTCGTGCCGCGCTTCTACTCGGTGCACATCCTGCTGCTGCCGGGCATCATGGCCGGCCTGCTGGTGGCGCACCTGATCCTGGTCTTCTACCACAAGCACACCCAGTTCCCGGGTGCGGGCAAGACGGAGAAGAACGTCGTCGGCATGCCGCTGCTGCCGGTGTACATGGCGAAGGCGGGCGGCTTCTTCTTCCTCGTCTTCGGCGTCATCGCCATGGTCGCGTCGCTCGCTTCGATCAACCCGATCTGGGCGATGGGCCCCTACCGGCCGGACCAGGTGTCCACCGGCGCCCAGCCCGACTGGTACATGGGCTTCTCCGAGGGCCTGATCCGTGTCATGCCGGGCTGGGAGATCAACGCGTGGGGCCACACCCTCGCCCTGGGTGTGTTCATCCCGCTGATGATCTTCCCCCTGGTGCTGGTCGCGATCGCGGTCTACCCGTTCGTCGAGTCCTGGGTCACCGGGGACAAGCGGGAGCACCACCTGCTGGACCGGCCGCGCAACCACCCGGTCCGCACCGCGTTCGGCGCCGCCTGGCTGAGCTGGTACGGCATCCTGCTCGTCGGTGGTGGCAACGACCTGTGGGCGACCCACTTCCACCTGTCGCTCAACCAGATCACCTGGGTCGTGCGCATCGGGTTCTTCGTCCTCCCGGTGCTCGTCTTCCTCGCCACCAAGCGGATCTGCCTGGGCCTCCAGCGCCGGGACCGCGACAAGGTGCTGCACGGTCGCGAGACCGGGCTCATCAAGCGGCTGCCGCACGGTGAGTTCATCGAGGTGCACGAGCAGCTCTCCCCGGAGGCGCTGCACACGCTCACCGCGCACGACCAGCACAAGCCGCTCGAAGCCGGCCCCGAGGTCGACGAGAACGGTGTGGAACGCAAGACCGGTCCGATCACGAAGCTGCGCACCAAGCTGTCGCACGGCTTCTACGGCGAGGCCAGCCAGATCCCCAAGCCGACCGCCGAGGAACACGCGGAGATCACCAGTGGCCACGGCCACCACTGATCGCCCGCTGACTCCCCGCGCCGGCTGACGGCACGGCAACGCATCGCCGAAGGGCCCCGTCCATGACCTGGACGGGGCCCTTCGACGTGCCCGGCCCCCGATAGGCTGGGCACGCAGTACCGACCCGACCACCAGGAGTGTGGACCATGAGCGTTGTGACCCCGGCAGGCGGCGACAGCTCGGCCACGAACTCCTGGCCGGGCATCCTCAACCCGCTGCTGCGCGGCCATGACCTGACGGCCGACGACACCGCCTGGGCGATGGACCAGATCATGAGCGGCGAGGCGTCCGACGCGCAGATCGCCGGTTTCGCCGTGGCGCTGCGTGCCAAGGGCGAAACCATCGAAGAGGTGTCGGGCCTGGTCAGGACGATGTACGCGCACGCCAACCTCATCGAGGTGCCGGGGCGGACCGTCGACATCGTGGGCACCGGCGGCGACCTGGCCAAGACGGTCAACATCTCCACCATGTCGGCGATCGTCGTGGCGGGCACCGGCGCGAAGGTGGTCAAGCACGGCAACCGCGCGGCCTCCTCCGCCAGCGGTTCCTCGGATGTGCTGGAGAAGCTCGGGGTCAATCTCGACCTGACGCCGAAGCGGGTGGTCGAGGTCGCGGAGGAGGCCGGCATCACCTTCTGCTTCGCGGTGAAGTTCCATCCGGCGCTGCGGCACGTGGCGGCGGCCCGGCGCGAGCTGGGCATCGCGACCACCTTCAACCTCCTCGGGCCACTCACCAACCCGGCACGGGTCACCTCCCAGGCGACGGGCGTCGCCGACACCCGAGCGGCGGCCATCATCGCCGGGGTGCTGGCCGAGCGGGGCTCCTCCGCGCTGGTCTTCCGCGGCGACGACGGACTGGACGAGCTGACCACCACCGCGACGTCCCAGGTGTGGGTGGTCCGGGACGGCAAGGTCGACCTGGTCGCCTTCGACCCCCGCGACGTCGGGATCACGCTGGTCCCCGTCGAGGCGCTGCGCGGCGCCGACGCCGCCTACAACGCCGAGGTAGCCCGCCGGCTGCTGGCCGGCGAGCGCGGCCCGGTCCGCGACGCGGTCCTCCTCAACGCCGCCGCCGCCCTGGTGGCCCTCGACCCGGGCTCCGTCCCCCTGGAAGCGCAGATCGCCGCGGGCATCAACCGCGCCGCCGAGGCCATCGACTCGGGCGCGGCCAAGAGCGCCCTGGACCGCTGGGTAGCGGCCAGCAACGCGTAGCGCCCTCCCGGCGGGTTCCTGCGGATTCCAGCGCCGGCGGGGCGGTCCTCCGCCCTGCCGGGGCACCCGCGTGCGCCGTGTGCTGCCGCGGCCGCCGGGGAGAGCGTGCGGGCACCGCGTCCGGCGTCCGTATCGCGGAACCCCGTTTGCCGTCGGCAGGACAGGTGGCATACTGCTTGGCAGGTCACGAGTGACAGCGTTTGAGCCCTGGCTTGCTGTCCGGCAACCCTCCGTCCGTGGCGGGGTGCCCCAGGTGATGACCGGGCCGTAGGCGAGGTGTCTACGGCAAGCGCGGGCCCCTTCGCGACTGCTTCCGGGGTCCAGGTCCCTGAGGAGCTTCGTCATGTCCGTGCACCCCGTTTCCGTCGCCACCACCGCTTCCCTCGAAGTGCTCGGCCGCGATGTCCGGGTCCCGCTGGTGACCGGTGGCGAGGTCACCTACGCCGCCCTCGACTACGCGGCCAGCGCGCCCGCCCTGCAGCGGGTCTGGGACGACGTGGCCGCGTACGCGCCGTACTACGGCAGCGTGCACCGCGGGGCCGGGTACCTGTCGCAGCTGTCCACCGACCTGTTCGAGCAGAGCCGTGCGACGGTGGCCGACTTCCTGGGCTGCCGGGAGGACGACCAGGTGGTCTTCACCCGCTCGACGACCGACTCGCTGAACCTGCTGGCCTCGGTGCTCCCGGCCGGCACCCAGGTCTTCGTCTTCGAGACCGAGCACCACGCCTCGCTGCTGCCCTGGCGGGACGCCCGGGTCACGTACCTGAGCGCGCCCCGCACCCCCGAGCAGGCCGTCGCCTCGCTGGAGGCGGCGCTCGCCCAGCGCGACCCTTCCCCAAGCTCTCGAACGGACTCGAGCAGGGGATACCCCAATGCCCCCGCGCTGGTGTGCGTGACCGGCGCCTCGAACGTCACCGGTGAGCTGTGGCCGGTCCGCGAGCTGGCCGAAGCCGCCCACGCGCACGGCGCCCGCATCGTGCTGGACGCGGCGCAGCTCGCCCCGCACCACCCGGTGGACATCGCGGAGCTGGACGTGGACTGGGTCGCGTTCTCCGGGCACAAGCTCTACGCCCCGTTCGGCTCCGGTGTGCTGGCCGGCCGGGCGGACTGGCTGCAGGAGGCCGAGCCGTACCTGGCCGGCGGTGGCGCCAGTCGCAAGGTCGCCCGGCGTGCCGACGGCGGGGTGGACGTCGAGTGGCACTCCACCGCGGCCCGCCACGAAGCCGGCTCCCCGAACGTCATCGGCGTGTACTCCATCGCCTCGGCCTGCCGGGCGCTGACCGAGGCGGGCTTCGACTCGCTCGTCGAGCGGGAGCAGGGCCTGGTCGCCCGGGTCCGCGCCGGACTGGCGGAGGTGCCGCAGGTCAAGGTGCTGTCGCTGTTCGGCGACGCCGCACCCCGGGTCGGCGTCATCTCGTTCGTCGTGGACGGCTGGAACAGCTCGCACTTCGCCGCGGCCCTCTCCGCCGAGTACGGCATCGGGGTGCGCGACGGCCTCTTCTGCGCCCACCCGCTGGTCCGCACCCTGCTGGGCAACGAGCCGACCGAGCCGGGGGAGTGCGGATCGCCGGAGAGCGAGCCGGGGGAGAAGTCGCTCAACGCGATCCGCGTGAGCTTCGGGGCGGGCACGCCCGACGAGCACGTGGACCGCTTCCTGGGCGCCGTCAGGGAACTCGTCCAGGACGGCGCCCGGTGGAACTACCGCACCGAGGACGGCCGCTGCGTGCCCGCCCGCGACTGAGGGGCGGGGCAGGACCGGCAGGCCGCGTCAGCCTTCGAGGCCGATCGCGAAGGCCGCCTCCAGGTCGTGCTGGGAGTACGTGCGGAACGCGACGTGGGTGTCGGTGGCCTCCACGCCGGGGATCTTGCTGATCCGGCCCGGGATGACGTCCGCGAGGTCGTCGTGCCGGGGGACCCGGACCATGGCGACCAGGTCGTACGTCCCGGTGACCGAGTAGACCTCGCTGACGCTGTCCAGGGCGGCGATCGCCTCGGCGATCTCCGGGATCCGGTCGACGCTGGTCTTGATGAGCACGATCGCGGTGATCACGGCTGTAGGTCTCCTTGGGTCGCCCGGGCTGCGGTCTCCAGCTTAGGGCTTCGCCCGAAGCACACCGAGGCGGCCAGGAAGCCGAAGACGAAGCCCACCACGTGGGCCAGGTAGGCGACCCCGGGCCCCGACTGGCTGGTCCGGGCGGCCAGCCACTGCAGCGCGAACCAGAAGCCGAGCACCGCCCAGGCAGGGAAGCGCAGCGGGAGGAAGAAGAGGAACGGGAAGAGGCTCGTCACGCGCGCCTTGGGATAGAGGTAGAGGTACGCGCCCAGCGCCCCGGAGATGGCGCCGGAGGCGCCGACGAGACTCTGGGTGGAGTCGGTGTTGGCGAGCGCGAAGCCGTACGTGGCGAGGTATCCGGTCGCCACGAAGAACAGCAGATAACGGAAGCGGCCCATGCGGCTTTCCACGTTGTCGCCGAAGACGTACAGAAACAGCATGTTGCCGATCAGATGCAGCCAACTTCCATGCACGAGCATCGCCGTGAGCACGGAGAGAACCGGCATCTTGGGGAACGCGTGCGGGATCGGGCAGCCGGTCGGTAGCCCCAGCCGGTCCGGCGGCAGCCGGCTGTGGAACAGCTCGCCGGGGATGACCCCCCAGCGGTCGAAGTAGACCGCCTGGGCGCACTGGAGCTGGTCACCGGTGCCGTAGGAGGGGTTGAACCCCGAGACCGGACCGAGCAGGAACACCACCGTGCACAGGGCGATCAGGGCATACGTCACCACGGGAGTGCGGCGGACCGGGTTCTCGTCGTAGACCGGGATGACCATGCACCGATCATGACGGAACGGGCGTATCGGTCCGGGGGCGCCTCGCCGCAGCGCCGCCTGCCGTGGAGGCCGTAGGGTAACCGGAACGCGCGCGTACGCCACGTGCCGACCCGAAAGTCCTGAAAGAGGTGTCCGCCCGATGCCGGTTCCCCTGCCGACCGCGACGACCCGGTGGCGCTGCACGCTGTGCGGCAATCTGACCCGGTTCGATGTCACGCGTTCGACGAAGGTCGTCGAGTACGTCCACCTCGACCTCGCCGGCGAGGCGAAGGTCGAGGAGACCGAGGTACTCAGCGAGACCGTGGAGTCGGTGCGCTGCCGCTGGTGCAACGCGGCCGACCGGGTCGAGTTGGTCGACCGCCCCGGTACGGCCGCCGCGAAGGACGCCGAAACGGGCACGGAAGCGGAAGCGGATTCGACGCAGGGTTGACCCTGTACGGCGACAATGGACTTGCACGGCGGCGGCCAGAGGGATCGAAGGGGGCCGGGGAGGCGCCGACAGCACTGGACAGGAGCGACTGGTGGATGGGACCGGCGGGCACCCGCAGGCCGAGAGCAGCGGCGCCGACGAGGCGGCCGAGCCGGCCCTGGACCGACCGCTGCCCGAAGGCGTGCGGCACCGGGTCGTGACGATAGCCGCTGATGCCTTCGGCGGCCTCACGCTCGCCGAGCTGCCGGCCCCCCTGCGGCCCTACGCCCGTTTCACCCCGTCCCGGCGCGCGAAGTTCGCGGCGACCGCGCTGGCCACCGCGCTGGAGACCGACCCCGCCTTCCGGCAGAAGATCGCCGCCCGGCTGCGCGAGTCCCAGCCGGAGCTGGCCGAGGCGCTGGAGGCGGGCACCCCGCCGCCCGCCGCGGACCCGCTGGACGTGGCCGCGGCCGCCTATCTGCTGCGCCCGGCCGGCTGGGCCAAGATCGTCGCGACCGCGGGCGAGGAGGCGCAGCGCGCGCTGGCCGAACGGGCCGACGGGGAGAGCACCCGCGAACTGCAGCAGCTCAGGGACGAGCTGGCCGAGTTCCAGCTCCAGGCCCGTGACGAGGCCGCCCGCGGCCGCGCCGAGCTGGAAACGGCCCGCAAGGAGATCGACACGACGCAGCGCAGGCTGCGCAGCGCGGTCAGCGACATGAAGCGCGCCGAGGCGGCACTGCGCAAGGTGGAGACCGAGCTGGAGGAGGTCCGGGCCGCCGCCGCCGCGGACAAGGCCGCCGCCGACAACGAGGCGCGCCGGCTCAGGACCCGGGTCACCGAGGCCGAGGCCGCCGTCGAGGCGGGGCGCAGGTCCGTGCGCGAGGGCCGCAGCGCCGAGGGCGTGCGGCTGCGGCTGCTGCTGGACACCGTGCTGGACGCGGCCACCGGGTTGCGCCGCGAGCTGGCGCTGCCACCGCGCGACACCATGGGCGTTCGGCCGGCCGACACCGTGGAAGCGGTCGCGCCCGGCACGATCAGCCCCAAGGACATCGCGCAGCGCGCCCTGTCCGAGAACGACCCGGCCCTGCTCGACCAGTTGCTGGCGCTTCCGCAGGCGCATCTGGTGATCGACGGCTACAACGTCACCAAGACCGGTTATCCGTCCCTGCCGTTGGAGAAGCAGCGGCTGCGGCTGCTCGGCGGTCTCGCGGTGCTGGCCGCGCAGAGCGGCGCCGAGGTCACCTGCGTCTTCGACGGAGCCGACCTGGACGCGCCGGTACTGCTGGCGCCGCCGCGCGGGGTGCGGGTGATGTTCAGCAGGGCGGGGGAGACGGCCGACGAGTTGATCCGCCGCCTGGTGCGGGCCGAACCGCCGGGGCGGGTCGTCGTGGTGGTCTCCGCAGACCGCGAGGTGGCCGACGGCGTCGCCAAGGCCGGTGCGCGGCCCGTCGCTTCGACGCTGCTCCTCAAGCGGCTGGCGCGCGGCTGAGTTTCGGCCGCCGTGGGTGTTCGCGGGGGTCCGTGGTCAACTCAGCGTCAGACGACCACTACTGCCCGTTCGATCTTCGTAAAGAAAACGTGTATCGATCGAAGTTTTACCTACAAGGATTTGAACCGATCACAGGAAGGTCACTAAGGTCGGGGCTCGAACCTCCGCACCGTTGATCAAGCCGCCCCACGAAACCTGTGGGAACCGCGGCCGAACGACCTGGCGCAGGGGGGACCGCCGACCAACCGGGTAGGCGCGGCTGAAGGAAGAAGGAGCTCGCCTTCGTGGCGTCCCACCGTCGTCCCAAGCCGACAAGCCGCACGCGGGTGACGATCCTCACCGCCACCGCTGCCGCAGCCGTCGCCCTCACGTCCCAGGCCGCGCACGCCGCTCCCGCCAAGCCCGACATCAAGGACGTCAAGTCCCAGGTCGACAAGTTGTACGACGAGGCCGAGCAGGCCGGCGAGAAGTACAACGGCGCCAAGGAGGCGCAGGGCAAGCTGCAGAAGGAGGTCGGCGAGCTCCAGGACCGCGTGGCGCGGGAGCAGGCAACGCTCAACACCCTCCGCGACGGCCTCGGCGCGATGGCGAGCGCCCAGTACCGCAACGGCGGCATCGACCCGACGCTGCAGCTCCTGCTGTCGACGGACCCGGACACCTACCTGTCCAAGGCGTCCACGATGGACCAGTTGAGCTCCCAGCAGGCCGAGTCGCTCAAGCAGATCCAAGAAGTCAAGCGCACCCTGGACCAGCAGCGCGTCCGAGGCCACCACGAAGATGGCCGCGCTGGAGAGCACCCGCACCGAGCTCGGCAAGCAGAAGGACGCGGCCCAGGGCAAGCTCGCCGACGCGCAGAAACTGCTCAACTCGCTGACCGCGCAGCTGCGCGCCGCGATTTCGAACCAGGAGTCCCGCGCGAGCCGCGGCGACGAGCGGCCCAACCTGGGCGACATTCCCGCGCCCTCCCAGCGGGCCGCCGCCGCGCTCGCCGCCGCGAAGACCAGGATCGGCATGCCGTACCGCTGGTCCGCGACCGGTCCCAGCAGCTTCGACTGCTCCGGCCTCACCATGTGGTCCTACGCGCAGGCCGGCGTCAACCTGCCCCGTATGTCCCAGGACCAGGCCAACGCCGGCACCCACCTGACGAGGAGCCAGCTGGCCCCCGGCGACCTGGTCATCTTCTTCGGCGACCGCCACCACGTCGGCTTCTACGCCGGCAACGGCATGGTGCTGCACGCGCCGAAGCCGGGCGCGTTCGTGCGCTACGAGGCGATCGGCAACATGCCCTTCCAGTTCGGCGTCCGGATCTGATCCGATCCTGTTCCGCGTCACGGATCCGGTCCCGACGGTCGTCGGGGCCGGATCCGTTTCCGCTTCACGGCGCTCCCGGAGGCCGGCGCCGTGGTTCATTCGAGTGATATCGGATCGTCCTCGCTGACGGCCGGGCGGCAGTGACCTGGGCATCGGCACGGACGCCCGGTCCGCGGGGCCGCGCGGCCTTTGAACTCGGCGTGACCGTCTGGTTACTGTCTCAGCCGTGGCGACACATCGACGGTTCCCGCAGCCCGGCTCCACCCGGACCTCCCGCGTCACCGTGCTGTCCGCGGCGGCCGCCGCGGCAGCGCTGTCCGGAGGCGCGGCGGCCCAGGTGGCGGCCGCCGATCCGGCGGGCCCCGCACCCGACGCGTCCTCGCGGGTGGGACAGCTCTACCAGCAGGCCGAGCAGGCCACGGAGGAGTACAACGCCGCGCAGGAGCACGCCACCCGGCTGCGGCACGAGGTGAGCTCCCTGCAGGACCAGGCCGCCAGGGGTCAGGAGCGCGTCAACCGGATGCGGGACGATGTCGGCGCGATCGCCGGAGCCCAGTACCGCGGCGGTGGCATCGACCCGACGATGGCGCTCCTGCTCTCCGCCGACCCCGACAGCTATCTGGGCCGGGCCGAGGCACTCGACCGGATCAGCGCCCATCAGGCCACCAGCCTCGCGGAACTGCAGGAAGCGCAGCGCTCGCTGGAGCAGAAGCGCTCGATGGCCGCGGCCAAACTCGCCGACCTGGAACGCGCCAGGTCCACGATGAAGGACCGCAAGCGCAGCGTGCAGGCCAAACTCAACGCGGCGCAGCGGCTCCTCAACGGCATTCCAGCCGGGCAGCGGGCCGGATTCGTCCGCGGCCTGGACGACCGGGCCTCGCGCTCCGGCCGTTCCGCGCCCGACCTCCCGGACCTGCCGGCCTCCTCGTCCCGCGCCGCGATGGCCGTGGCCGCCGCGCGGGCCGCGATCGGCTCGCCGTACGTGTGGGGCGGCACGGGGCCGGCGTCCTTCGACTGCTCCGGCCTCATGCAGTACTCCTACCGGAGGGCCGGGGTGTCCCTGCCGCGGACCTCGCAGGAGCAGAAGCACGCGGGCCGGCAGGTGCCGCTCGACCAGGCCCGCCCCGGTGACCTGGTGATCTACCGGGACAACGCGAGCCATGTGGGGATGTACGTCGGCGGCGGCCGGGTGGTGCACGCGCCGTACCCGGGCGCCCGGGTGCGGTACGACCCGGTCGACATGATGCCGATCTCCGCGGTCACCCGCCCCTGAGCCGACGGCCGCCGCGGCGCCCGTACGATCGGGCGTATGCCGGCAGCTCGCACGCGACCCCGGACCGCCGCGCCGTGGTGCGCGGCGGTGCTCGCCGTGCCGGCGCTGCTCGCGGGCTGCAGCGGGACGGATCCCCGGGCGGCCGACGCCGGGGCCCTGCCCGCCGTGCCCGCCGTCCAGTCGGTGCTCGACCGGCACGCGGCGGCGCTGCTGCGGCACGACGAGACGGCGTTCCTCGCCGACGTCGACCCGGGCTTCCGGGAACGGCAGCGGCAGGTGTTCCGGAACCTGGCGGCGGTGCCGCTCGACGCCTGGACGTACCGGGTGGTGCGGGTCGGCCCCGACGGTGCGGGTGCCGGGGCTTCGGCGCAAGTGCGGGTGGGCTACCGGTTGACCGGGTACGACACCACGCCCGTCACCTCGGACGCCGACCTGACGCTCGCCCGGCACGACGGTCGCTGGTACGTCGCCGGGGACCGGCACGACGCCCAGCAGTTGTGGGACCAGGGCCCGGTGCGGGTGGTGCGCGGAGCCCACAGCCTCGTCCTCGGGACGGAGGGCCCCGAGGCGCTGCGGGGCTACGCCGACGCCGCCGACCGCGCGGTCCCGGCCGTGCGGCGGGCCTGGGGGGACGGCTGGAGCGGACGGGTCGTCGTCGAGGTGCCGTCCTCGTCGGCGCGGATGGCCGCGCTGCTGCACGCGGTTCCCGACACCTACGCCGGCATCGCCGCCGTCACCACCGGCGAGCTCGGCGGTACCGCCGGAGCGCCGGCCGACCGCGTGATCATCAACCCCGAGGCGTTCGGGGAGCTTTCCGCGCTCGGCCGCCAGGTCGTGATCACCCACGAGACGACGCATGTCGCGACCCGCGCCGCCACCACCGCGACCACCCCGCTGTGGCTCTCCGAGGGCTTCGCCGACTGGGTGGGCTACAGCGGTACCGGCCGCACCGCGCGCCAGGCCGCGCCCGAACTGAGCCGTGACGTGGCCGCGGGCACGGCCCCGCGGAGCCTGCCGTCCGCCGCCGGCTTCACCACGACGGCCGGCGGTCTCGCCCAGTCGTACGAAGGGGCCTGGCTCGCGTGCCGGATGGTCGCCGGTGAGTGGGGCGACGCGAAACTCACCGCCCTCTACCGGGCGGCCGCCACCGGTGGCTCCCTCGACACGCACCTGCGCGCGGTCCTCGGGATCGGCCTCGACGACTTCACCGCGCGCTGGCGCGCCTACGTACAGCGGGAGTTGGCATGATCACCGGCGATGCGCGGGACGCGGAGGACTTCACCCCCGAGGAGGTCGAGCGGGGGCGCGCCCTGCGGCGCGGGCAGTGGCCGCCCGTCCTTGCGGGTCGGTTCGCCTCCCTCCTGCTGCTGCTCGCCCTCGGGCTCACCCCGGCCGGCGCCGCCCTGGTCGGTCTCTTCGGCGACGCGTGGGCCGCCCGGATCGTCGGCGGCGGGCTCGCGCTGGTGCTGCTGCGACAGCTCGTCGCGCTGCCCTTCGCCGCCCGGGTGCGGATCGTGCGCACCCGGTTCGGGCTCGTCACCCAGGGCTGGGGCGGCTGGGCGGTGGACGTCCTGCGCGGGCTGCTCGTCTCCGTACCGCTCGCGCTCGGCGCGCTGTTCGCCGTGTACGCGCTCGCCGGGACCACCTCGCGGTGGTGGGCCTGGACGGCGCTCGGCGCGGCCGTCGTCACGGTGCTGCTCTCCTGGCTGGCGCCGGTCGTCCTCGAACCGCTCTTCAACCGCTTCACCCCGATGGAACCGGGCGCCCTGCGGGATGCGCTCCTCGGTCTGGCGGCGCGCGACGGGATCGCCGTCCGCGACGTCCTCGTCGCCGACGCCTCCCGGCGCACCACCGCCCTCAACGCGTACGTCTCCGGTTTCGGCCGGACGCGGCGGATCGTCGCGTACGACACGCTCCTGACGACCGCGGAGCCGGCCGAGGTCGCGCAGGTGGTGGCGCACGAGCTGGGCCATGTGAAGCACCGCGACGTGGCGCGGGGCACGGCGTTCGGCGCGCTGGGGGCGGCGGCGGGTGTGTGCCTGCTGGCCGCGGTGCTGACCTGGCGGCCGCTGCTCGACGCGGCGGGCGTCGACCACTTCTCCGACCCGCGCTCGATGACGCTCCTCGCCGCGGTGGCCGCGGTCGGCTCCACGGTGACGGGGCCGTTCGCGTGCGCGCTGAGCCGGCGGACGGAGCGGCGGGCGGACGCGCACGCGCTGCGGCTGACGGGGGAGCCGGCGGCCTTCATCGCGATGCAGCGCCGGCTGGCCGTGGCGAACATCGCGGACCCGCGGCCGCCGCGGCCGCTGCACGTGCTCTTCGGTACCCACCCGACGACGGCCGAGCGGATCGCCGCGGCGCGCTCCTGGGCGCGCTCGACGGGAGCGAGCGAGAGGTCCAGCGGCGCGACGGGGTAGGCCAGTAGGGTGAAGGCTCGTTCACGAGGGAGGGCGTCGAACGGTGGCACAGCTCGTCGAAACGCAGTCTTTGCGCGAGAGCGCGGTGACCGCGCCGGTCGCGCGGCGCCGGGACCGAATACGTACGGTCGCCCTGACCGTGCTGTGCTTCGCCGCCGTGCTGGCCGTGGGGCTGCAGCAGTGGGCGACCGTCCGGATCGGCGGATTCGACCTCGGGATATTCGACCAGGCCGTCCGCGAGTACGCGCACTTCCATCTGCCGCGCTCGACGATCAAGAACTACCACCACGAGTTCCCGCCCGGCTTCTCCCTGCTCGGCGACCACTTCTCGCCGATCCTCGTCCTCCTCGCCCCGCTGTACTGGGTGTGGGACGACCCCCGCATGCTGATCGGCGCCCAGGCGGCGCTCTTCGCGGCGGGTGTGCCGATCGTGCGGCGCATCGCACGGCACTGCTTCGCGCAGGCGCCCCCCGCCGCCGCCCGCCGGGCCGCCGACCTGAGCGGCCTGGCCTACGGTCTGGGCTGGCCGCTGCTGCGCGCGTCGGGGGTGGGCTTCCACGAGGTCGCCTTCGCCGTCCCGCTGACCCTGCTGATGCTGGAGCGCGGGCTGGCCCGACGCTACGGCGCCGTGCTGCTCTGCGCCGTCCTGCTGTGCTGCGTCAAGGAGGACCTGGGGCTGCTCGCGGCGGCGTACGGGGCCGTCCTCGCCGGCCGCGGCCGACGGGCGGGGGACCGGCCCGCGGTGCGTACCGGGCTCACGCTGTTCGTGCTGGGGCCGGTGGCGGCGCTGCTCGCGATCCGGGTGCTGATCCCGGCGATGGGCGGGGTGCCCGGCTACTACTGGAACTACGGCGCCCTCGGCCCGGACATGGGATCGGTGGCGATGCGCTTCCTGACCGATCCGGTCATGGCGTTCGGGGCGGGCATCGACCGCCCGGAGAAGGTGGTCCTGCTGCTGTGGCTGCTGGGATCGCTACTCCTGCTGCCGCTCGGGTCCGCCACCTCGTGGTGCGCCCTCCCGCTGCTCGCCGAGCGGCTCTTCTCCGACAACCCCAGCCACTGGGCCACCACCCACCACTACGACGCCTTCCTGTGGCCGGTCCTGCTGGTGGCGGCGGTGGAGACCGCGGCCCGGCTGCACCACCGGCACCCCGCGCGGCCGGTCGGGCGGTGGACGCTGGGGGCGGTGGCCTGCTCGTTGCTGCTCTCCGCCGCCTGCGGTCTGGGCCAGCTGCTGCTGCCGTCCGCCTGGACGCCCAACGCCGCGGAACGGGCCCTCGCGGAGGGCGTGCGGCTGGTCCCGACGGGAGCCACCGTCGAGGCCGACAACAACGCCGCGCCCCGGCTGACCCGGCGCACCAGGGTCGTCATCGCGGACGCCACCCCGCGCGAGGCCGAGTACGTCCTGATCCAGACCGCGCAGAAGGTGTTCCCCTTCACGACCGCCGACGACCAGCGCGACCGTGTCCTGCTGCTGCTCGACAGCGGCTACACCGTGCTGTGGGCGAAGGACAGCGCCGTCCTGCTGCACCGGACCGACGCCGGCCGCCCGGTACCCGGCGCGCACGTGCCCGGCGACGACAGCGTGCCGGTGAAAGAACCCGAAGTCCGCCCCTGACCGGGACTCTGACCAGGACCCTGACCGGGACCCTGATCGGGACCGCGGCCGGGGACGCGGGTCTGCCGGGCCCCGGTCGGCTACCCTCGGCGGCGATGGACAAGACCTTGATCGTCACCAATGACTTCCCGCCCCGGCCCCGGCGGCATCCAGTCCTTCGTGCACAGCATGGCGCTGCGGCTGGATCCCGGACAGGTGGTCGTGTACGCCTCGACGTGGAAGGGGCCGGACGGCGGTGAGGTCGAGCACTTCGACGCCGAGCAGCCGTTCCCGGTGATCCGCGATCGGACGACGATGCTGCTGCCCACCCCCGGCGTGACCCGGCGCGCGGCCGGACTGCTGCGCGAGCACGGCTGCTCGTCGGTGTGGTTCGGGGCGGCGGCCCCGCTGGGGCTGATGGCCCCCGCGCTGCGCCGGGCGGGCGCACGCCGACTGGTCGCCACCACGCACGGCCACGAGGCGGCCTGGGCGCAGCTGCCGGCGAGCCGGCAACTGCTGCGCCGGATCGGCGAGGGCACGGACACGATCACCTATCTGGGTGAGTACACGCGGTCGCGGATCGCGCGGGCGCTCACCCCCGAGGCGGTGGCGCGGATGGTGCACCTGCCGCCCGGGGTCGACGAGAAGACGTTCCACCCGGCCTCGGGCGGCGCGGCGGTACGGTCCGCGCTCGGCCTCGCCGACCGGCCGGTGGTGGTGTGCGTCTCGCGGCTGGTGCCGCGCAAGGGGCAGGACACCCTGATCCTGGCGATGCCGCGGATCCTGGCCGCCGTGCCGGACGCGGTGCTGCTGGTGGTCGGCGGCGGACCGTATGCCGAGGACCTGGCGGAACTCGCGGCGCGGACCGGCGTCACCCACTCCGTGCGCTTCACCGGACCGGTGCCCTGGGAGGAACTGCCCGCCCACTACGGCGCGGGCGACGTCTTCGCCATGCCGTGCAGGACCCGCCGCGGCGGGCTCGACGTCGAGGGGCTGGGGATCGTCTACCTGGAGGCCTCGGCGACGGGGCTGCCGGTGGTGGCGGGGGATTCGGGCGGCGCCCCGGACGCGGTGCTGGACGGCGAGACCGGCTGGGTGGTGCCCGGGGGTTCTCCCGCCCAGGCGGCGGACCGGATCGTCACCCTTCTGGGCGACCCGGAACTGCGCCGGCGCATGGGCGAGCGGGGCCGGGGCTGGGTCGAGGAGGCGTGGCGCTGGGACCTGCTGGCGGAACGCCTGAAGTCACTGCTGTAGCGGTGCCGGAAACGATGCGGCTCCCCCGGACCGGGTCCGGGGGAGCCGCTTTTCGTTGTACCCGCGCTCAGCGCTGGTAGAGCGCTTCGATCTCGCTCGCGAAGTCCTTCATGACGACGTTGCGCTTCAGCTTCAGCGACGGCGTCACGTGACCGGACTCCTCGGTGAACTGGTGCGGCAGGATCTGGAACTTGCGCACCGACTCGGCCTTGGAGACGGCCGCGTTGCCCTGGTCCACGGCGTGCTGCACGGCGGCCAGCAGCTCCGGGTCCGTGGCCAGCTCTGCCACGCTGCGGCCGGCCTTGCCGTGCTGCTCCGCCCAGCGGGGCAGGAACTCCTCGTCCAGGGTGACGAGCGCGGCGATGAACGGCTTGCCGTCGCCGACCACCATGCACTCGGCGATCAGCGCGTCGGCCCTGATGCGGTCCTCGATCACGGCGGGAGCGACGTTCTTGCCACCGGCCGTGACGATGATCTCCTTCTTGCGGCCGGTGATGGACAGGTAGCCGTCCTCGTCGACCGTGCCCAGGTCACCGGTGTGGAACCAGCCGTCGGAGACCGCGTCGGCGGTGGCCGTCTCGTTGTTCCAGTAGCCGGAGAACAGGTGCTCGCCGTGCAGCAGCACCTCGCCGTCGTCGGCGATGCGCACCGTCGAGCCCGGCAACGGCTGGCCGACCGTGCCGATCTTCGTGCGGTCCCAGGGGTTGAACGCGGTGGCCGCACAGGACTCGGTGAGGCCGTACCCCTCCAGGACCGTGAAACCGATGCCCCGGTAGAAGTGCCCGAGCCGCTCGCCCAGCGGGGCGCCGCCCGAGATGGCGTGCGTGGCGCGGCCGCCGAGGACGGCGCGCAGCTTGCTGTAGACCAGCCGGTCGAAGACCTTGTGCTTGAACTTCACGCCGACCGACGGGCCGCCGGGGGAGTCCAGCGCCCGGCTGTACGCGATCGCGGCGTCGGCCGCCTTGTCGAAGATCTTGCCCTTGCCGTCGGCCTGCGCCTTGGCCCGCGCCGAGTTGTAGACCTTCTCGAAGACCCGGGGGACGCCGAGGATCATCGTCGGCCGGAAGGCCGCCAGCTCGTCGGTGAGGTGCTTGATGTCGCTGACGTGCCCGAGTTTGATCGGGGCCATCACGCTCGCCACCTCGACCAGCCGGCCGAAGACGTGCGCGAGCGGCAGGAAGAGCAGCACCGAGGACTCGCCGGTCCTGAACAGCGGGGCGAGGCGTTCCACCACGTTGCCGCACTCGGCGAAGAAGGCCCGGTGGCTCAGTACACAGCCCTTGGGGCGGCCGGTGGTCCCCGAGGTGTACACGATCGTGGCGGGGGAGTCCGCGACGGCGGTCGCCCCGCGCTCGTCCACCACCTTGTCGGAGATGTCGCTGCCGACGGAGACCAGGTGCTCCACGGCGCCGGCGTCGATCCGCCAGACGTGCTTGAGCTCAGGGAGGCGGTCGTGCACCGAGGCGACGGTGGCCTCGTGGGCACCGGACTCGACGACGCAGGCGACCGCGCCCGAGTCACCCAGGATCCACTCGACCTGTTCGGGCGAGGACGTCTCGTAGACCGGCACGGCGATGGCGCCGGCGCTCCAGATCGCGAAGTCGAAGAGCGTCCACTCGTAGCGGGTGGGCGACATCAGGGCGACCCGGTCGCCCGGCTGCACACCGGACGCGATCAGCCCCTTGGCGGTGGCTCTGACCTCGGCGAGGAAGTCGGTGGCGGTGACGTCCTGCCACTCACCGCCCGCGTTCTTGCGGGCGATCACCGGAACAGCTGGGTGCTGAGCGGCGTTGCGGCGGATCAGATCCGTCAGGTTGCCGTCCGCTGGGACCTCGTAAAGGGCCGGAAGGCTGAACTCACGCAAGGCTGGTGCTCCTCATCGGCGCGACGGCGCACCCGGAGGGATAGTTGGACGGCCTGGACGTTACCCACCGGTAAAGCTTTCGCGATAGGGGTGCAGTACAGATGTTTTATGCATCACATACCCAGGACTGCGGCTGAACCGCTCCGCGAACAGTAGTCCAGGCGCTCGGTAACCCGCAGGTAACCGGCGATAGGGTGACGGCCATGCGGGTCCATGTGGTGAGTGATGTGCACGGCGCGGCGGAGGCCCTGGCCAGGGCGGGGGAGGGCGCGGACGCCTTGATCTGCCTCGGCGACCTCGTGCTCTTCCTGGACTACGCCGATCACTCCCGCGGGATCTTCCCCGACCTGTTCGGCGCCGGGAACGCCTCCCGCATGGTCGCGCTGCGGACCGCCAGGCGCTTCGAGGAGGCCCGCGCCCTCGACCGCGAGCTGTGGGAGGGCATCGATCGGCGCGGCGCCATCGAGACCGCCGTACGGAAGCAGTACGCCGAACTGTTCGCCGCCTTTCCGGCGCCGACGTACGCCACGTACGGCAATGTCGACATTCCGGCGCTGTGGTCCGAGTACGCCACCGAGGGCACCACGATCCTGGACGGCTCCACCGCCGAGATCGGCGGCCTCGTCTTCGGCTTCGTCGGCGGCGGCCTGCGGACGGCCATGCGCACCCCCTACGAGATCGACGACGCCGAGTACGCGGCGAAGGTCGCCGCCCTCGGGCCGGTCGACGTGCTCTGCTCGCACATCCCGCCCGCGGTTCCCGAGCTCTGCTACGACACCGTGGCCCGCCGCTTCGAACGCGGCAGCGAGGCGCTGCTCGGCGCGATCCGCGCCACCCGCCCCAAGTACGCGCTCTTCGGCCACGTGCACCAGCCGCTGGTCCCGCGGATGCGGATCGACCGGACGGAATGCGTCAACGTCGGGCACTTCAACGCCACCCGCAGGCCATGGGCCCTGGAGTGGTGACAACTGTTCGACCGGCAGGCGGTAGCCTGCACCAGCAGACCCAGACATACGGCGCGAAGTCCCGGAGGGGCCACAGCGATGGCGGAACACACCAAGTCGAGCATCACCATCGAGGCGGCACCGGCGGACGTCATGGGCGTCATCGCCGATTTCAACCGCTACCCGGAGTGGACGGGTGAGGTGAAGGAGGCGGAGATCCTCTCCGCCGACGACCGGGGCCGCGCCGAGCAGGTGCGACTGCTGCTGGACGCCGGGGCGATCAAGGACGACCACACGCTCGCCTACCGCTGGGTCGGCGACAGCGAGGTCCACTGGTCGCTGGTCAAGTCCCAGATGCTCCGCACCCTGGACGGCTCGTACGCGGTCGCCCCGCTGGACGGCGGCGCGCGCACCGAGGTCACGTACCAGCTGACGGTCGACGTCAAGATCCCGATGCTCGGCATGATCAAGCGCAAGGCCGAGAAGGTCATCATCGACCGCGCGCTGGCCGGACTGAAGAAGCGCGTCGAGTCCGGCGCGTCCGACAGCCCGCCCGACAAGAGCTGAGGGCCGTGCGCACGGTCCTGGTCACCGGCCCCGGTGGTGCGGGACGCACCACGGTGGCCGCCGCCACGGCGGTCGGCGCCGCCCGGGAGGGCGCCCGCACCCTGCTGCTGACCACGGACCGCGGTGCGTCGCCGGTCGGCGTGCTCGACGGGGACGGCACCACCGTTCCCGGCCTGCGCGCGCACCGGATAGACACCCAGGCGACGTTCCGGGCCGACGCCCGGGAGGTCCAGTCCCGGCTCGGCGCGCTCCTGGACCTGCTGGGCGCCGACCCGCTGGACCCCGAGGAACTCACCGAGCTCCCCGGGGCGGACTCGCAGGCCCTGCTGCGCGCGCTGCGCGAATCGGCCGAGGAATCCGCCGGCTGGGACGTGGTCGTCGTCGACCTGCCGGCCACCCAGGCCGCGCTCGCCGCCCTCGCCCTCCCCGAGCAGTTGCGCCGCTACCTGCGGCGGCTCGTCCCCGTCCAGCGCCAGGCGGCCAGGGCGCTGCGCCCGGTGCTCGCCCAGTTGGCCGGCGTGCCGATGCCGGCCCAGTGGGCCTACGAGGCCGCCGAGCGCGCCGACCGCGACCTCGCCGCCGCGCAGGCCGTCATCGAGGACGCGGGCACGACCGTACGGCTGGTCGTCGAGCCCGGACGGGCGGCGGCCGACGCGGTCAGGACGGCCCGCACCGGACTGGCGCTCTTCGGGCACCGGCTGGAGGCCGTGGTCGCCAACCGGCTGCTGCCGGAGGGCTCGCCCGACCCCTGGCTCGCCGAGCTGTCCGGCGCCCAGCGCAAGGAACTCGCCGCGCTGCGCGCCGAATTGGCTGGAACCGGCACGGCGGTCCACGAACTGCCGCACCTGGGGAGGGAACCGCACGGCGCCGACGACCTCACCGCGCTCGCCGCCGTACCGCCGGGCCCGTCGGAGCGGCCGGCCGGGGCGGACGGCCGCGCCGCCGACCCGTGGAGCGTGAGCGACCAACTCGGCGACGAGGGCCGTTTCCGCTGGCGGTTGCCGCTGCCCGGCGCCACCCGTGAGGGTCTCGCACTGGTGCGGCGGGGTGACGAACTCGTGGTCGACGCGGCGGGTTTCCGACGGATCCTCCCGCTGCCCTCCGCCCTGCGGCGCTGCACCGTCGACGGCGCGGGGCTGCGCGACGGGGCGCTCGAAGTCCGGTTCGCGCCGGACCCCGCCCTCTGGCCGCGCTGAACGCAATGCGTCCATTCGGGTACCGTCGGTAGAACAACCCCGGAGCGCCGCGAGGGAGACCGTCATGAGCGAGACCACCGACCGGCCCGACGCCGACGCGTGGGCCAAGGCCAGCGCCGAGGACACGGCCGCCGAGAACGCCCGCCGGCGTGAACAGGCGGGACAAGGCGTCGGCAGCGCCACGGAGGAGCTGCGACGGCTCGCCGAGGCCGTGACCGAGAAGCTCGCCGAGTTCCGCAACCCGGCGGTGACCCTCGCCGCCCAGAACGTGATCTCGCAGGTCAAGTCGGTGGTCGAGCCCATCCGTGAGCGCAACCCCGAGGTCTTCGAGCACCTTTCCTCGGCCGGCGTGGAGCTGCTCGCGGCCTACCGCTCGGTCGTCGCGGGACACGAAACCCGGTGGACCGCGAAAGACACCGCCGCCGGACGTCGCGCTTCCGACACCCCGCCCGCATCATCCACCGGCTCACCCAGTGAGCACATCGACCTCGACTGACCTCCCCTCCGGTACGGTTGGCTGAAGCGGGGATCGACCGAAAACTGAGGGACACATGGGACTCACCATCGGCGTCGACATCGGCGGCACGAAGATCGCGGCCGGCGTAGTCGATGAGGACGGCTCGATTCTTGAGACGTGCAAGGTGCCGACCCCGGCGACCCCCGAGGCAGTCGTGGACGCCATCGCGGACGCGGTGCGCACCGTCAGCACCGACCACCAGGTCGAAGCGGTCGGCATCGGCGCGGCCGGTTACGTGGACGACAAGCGTGCCACCGTGCTCTTCGCGCCGAACATCAACTGGCGGCACGAAGCGCTCAAGGACAAGGTCGAGCAGCGCGTCGGCCTCCCCGTCATCGTCGAGAACGACGCGAACGCGGCGGCGTGGGGCGAATACAAGTTCGGTGCGGGCCAGGGTCACGACGACGTCGTGTGCATCACCCTCGGCACCGGCCTCGGCGGCGGCATCATCATCGGCGGCAAGCTGCACCGCGGCCGGTTCGGTGTGGCCGGCGAGTTCGGCCACGTCCGGATGGTGCCGGACGGCCTGCTGTGCGGCTGCGGCAGCCAGGGCTGCTGGGAGCAGTACGCCTCGGGGCGCGCTCTGGTCCGCTACGCGCAGCAGCGCGCGGCGGCGACGCCCGAGAACGCGGAACTGCTGCTCTCGCTCGGCGACGGCACCCCCGAGACCATCGAGGGCAAGCACGTCAGCGAGGCCGCGCGGGGCGGTGACGCGGTAGCGATCGACTCGTTCCGTGAGCTGGCCCGCTGGGCGGGCGCGGGCCTGGCCGACCTGGCCTCGCTCTTCGACCCGTCGGCGTTCATCGTCGGCGGCGGGGTCTCGGACGAGGGCGAGCTGGTGCTCGACCCGATCCGCAAGTCCTTCCGCCGCTGGCTGGTGGGCGGCCAGTACCGGCCGCATGCCCAGGTGCTCGCCGCGCAGCTCGGTGGCAAGGCAGGACTGGTCGGCGCCGCCGACCTGGCCCGGCAGGGCTGACGACCGTGCTCGCGGACCTGCCGCCCTCGTCCACCGCGCCCGGTGACTCGGCGGTGGTCCGCGTGCTCAGTTACAACATCCGCTCCATGCGGGACGACAGGGGGGCGCTCGCCCGGGTGATCCGGGCCTGCGCCCCCGACCTCGTCCTCCTCCAGGAAGCGCCGCGCTTCTTCCGCTGGCGCAAGCCCACCGCCTGGCTCGCCCACGAGTGCGACCTGGTCACCGTCACCGGCGGCGCCACCGCCGCGGGACCGATGATTCTCTCCTCGCTGCGCGCCCATGTCGAGCGCACCGAGGACGTCCTGCTGCCGCGTACCCCCGGCCTACACCAGCGGGGCTTCGCCACCGCCGTCGTACGGATCGGCGGCGCCCGGCTCTCGGTCGTCAGCTGCCACCTCAGCCTCAGCGCGGCAGAGCGCGAGGGTCAGTCCGCGCTGCTCCTGGAACGGCTGGCGGAGATGGGCGAGCCGCATGCCGTGGCCGGCGGCGACCTCAACGACCACCCGGACGGCCGGGCGTTCGGCCGGCTGTCGGCCGAGCTCCAGGACGCCTGGGCCACCAAGCCGTGGGGCGGCGAGTACACCTCGGAGCCGGACAACCCCCACCAGCGGATCGACGCGATCTTCGCGACGCACGGCGTCGAGGTGCTCGGGTGCGGCGTGCCGAACGGCCTGCCGGGCGTCGATCCGGCCGACCTGTCCGCCGCGACCGACCACCTGCCGCTGCTGGCCGCCTTCCGGATCCCGGCCGCCCCGACCGGCTGACGCTCCGTGCGGCGCCGGTCAGACGACCGCGCCGCCACCCGGCAGTTCGTCGTCGTCCTCGCCCGTGCGCAGCCGCGTGACGAGCGTGCAGAACCCGCCGACGAACCCGCCGACGCCCAGCGTCATGACCCACCAGGTGATCTCCTGCCGGAGCAGGATGAACACGATCAGCAACAGCGGCCCGCCCAGGACGGCGAGCCAGGCGAACTTCGTCGTGACGTCGGCCTGCGGAAGCGGCGGGGGCTCGGGCGGCACGTAGTGGCCCTCGTCCTCGTCCTCGGCGGCCGTGTAGTCGCGCGGCCCGTGGATCACCGGATGGACCACGATGCTGCGGGTCGGCGGACCGGCCGCGTCCTCGTCGTCGTCGCCGGGCCGGGCGGCCGACAGGTTCTCGGCCTCGGGCCAGGATCCGGTGCCCGGCTCGGGCTCGTCGTCGAAGCCGGCGACCAGCTCGGCCCAGGCGGCGTCCTCGTCCAGCGGCGGACGGGCCGCCCCGTCGGCGGTGTCCGCGACGGCCGGCTCGGAGACGTCGGGAGCCGTCTCGTCCGGAACCTGCTCCTCCTCGCGCTCAGCCACTGGCGGTCACCTCCTTGTCCACCGCAGGCGCCAGGCGCCGGATGAATCCGTAGGACTCCTCGAAGATCTGTTCCGCGTCATGGTCCAGCGTCGCCACGTGGTAGCTGCGCTCCAGCACCGTCTCCGTCACGTCGCCGGAGGAGACCTTGCTGAGGACGACCGCGGTGTTCGACGGGTGGACCACGTGGTCCACCCGGCTGTGCAGCAGCAGCAACGGCTGGGTGACCTGCGGCAGTCCGGTTCTGACGAGCTTCCAGAATCGGCTGAGCGAGTGGACGGCGTGCAGCGGCGTCCGGTCGTAGCCGATCTCGACGCCGCCCTCCTTGGCGATGTCGCTGGTGATGCCCGGCACCGACGGCACCAGATGGCGCAGCACCGGAACCGCCTTGAGCTGGTGGCTGTCGGCCTTGACCGAGGGGTTGACCAGGACGATGCCGGTGATCGCGTGCCCGTGCCGCTCGGCGAGCCGCAGCGTCAGGGCGCCGCCCATCGACAGCCCGCAGACGAAGACCTGCGAGCAGCGCGCGGACAACTCGCGCAGCGCGCGGTCGACCTCGGCGTACCAGTCCTGCCAGCCGGTCTGCTGCATGTCCTGCCAGCGGGTGCCGTGACCCGGCAGCAGCGGCACGGAGACGGTCAGGCCGCGGGCGGCCAGATACTCGCCCCAAGGACGCATGGACTGCGGCGTGCCGGTGAATCCGTGGCAGAGCAGGACACCGACTTCGCCACCGTCGTGGCTGTACGGCTCGGCTCCGGGAATGAGCGGCACCGTGGGACTCCTGTTCGCCGCGGGGAGGGTGGCAGGAGTTCAGCGTACGCGGCCCGCATACCCCCCGGTAAGCCCCGCCGCGTGGACGCGGGGAGTGCCGGGGGCAGAACTGGCGTTAAGGTCTTTGCGTCAGCTACAGGAGGTCCTCGGTTGTTCTACGGCGCGATGAAGCTCGCGATCGGCTCGCCGCTCAAGCTCGCCTTCCGCCCCTGGGTGGAAGGTCTCGAGAACATCCCCAAGGAGGGGCCGGCGATCCTTGCCAGCAATCACCTCTCCTTCTCGGACTCCTTCTTCCTTCCCGCGATGCTCGACCGGCCGGTCACCTTCATCGCCAAGGCGGAGTACTTCACCTCCCCCGGCGTGAAGGGGAAGTTGACGGCCGCGTTCTTCAAGGGCGTCGGCCAGCTCCCGGTGGACCGCTCCGGCGCGCGCGGCGCCGGTGAGGCGGCGGTCAAGAGCGGGATCCAGGTGCTGGAACGCGGTGAGCTGTTCGGCATCTACCCCGAGGGCACCCGCTCGCCCGACGGCCGGCTCTACCGGGGCAAGCCCGGCGGCCTGGCCCGGGTGGCGCTGGCCTCCGGAGCGCCGGTGATCCCCGTCGCGATGATCGACACCGAGAAGGTGCAGCCGCCCGGCAAGGTGCTGCCCAAGGTCTCGGTGCGTCCCGGCATCCGGATCGGCAAGCCGCTCGACTTCAGCCGCTACCACGGCATGGAGGGCGACCGCTTCATCCTGCGCTCGGTGACCGACGAGGTCATGTACGAGATCATGAAGCTGTCCGGCCAGGAGTACGTGGACATCTACGCCACCGCCGCGAAGCGCCAGATCGCGGAGGAGACGAAGCGGCAGGCCGAGCTGGAGAAGGCCGAGAAGGCCGCACAGGAGAAGGACGGGCCGGCGACCTAGGAACCGGTTCGGCCTCGGGGGAGGGGGAGGGGATGCCGGCGAGACCGGTCCGGATGTCCGTCGAGCAGCCGCTGTGGCGTGCGCTGACGGCCTACCGGGTGCTCACCCTCGCCTACGCGCTCGCGCTGTTCGGCGACGCCTACGGGGAGTACCGCCACCCGGTGGCCGCCGCCGCGTACATGGCGGTGCTGGCCGTCTGGACGTTCCTCACCCTGGGCCGGGTGCGCTCCGCGGAGCGGTGCACCAAGCGTTTCCTCGTCGCCGACCTCACCCTCGCGCTGGCCGGGATACTGCTCACGCCCGTCATCGACACGCATCTGCGGATCGTCGAGGGCGGTCCGACGCTGCCGTCCATCTGGACGGCCGGCTCCGTCCTCGCCTTCGCGATCAAGGGCGGCTGGCGCTGGGCGGCCGTCGCCTCCACGCTCGTGGGCATCGCCAACGTCGTCGAGCGTGGCGCCTTCGCCCGCGACAGCCTGCACAACGTGCTGCTGGTGTGGGTGGCGAGCATCGCCATCGGCTACGTGGTCGAGGTCGCCCGCGCCAGTGAGCGGACCCTCGCCCGCGCGCTGCAGATCGAGGCGGCCACCCGTGAGCGGGAGCGGCTCGCCCGCGACATCCACGACAACGTGCTCCAGGTACTGGCCATGGTCCAGCGGCGCGGCAGCGAGGCGGGCGGCGAGGCCGCGGCGCTCGGCAGGATGGCGGGCGAGCAGGAGTCCGCGCTGCGGGCGCTGGTCTCTGACGGCTTCGTCCCGGACCCCCGCTCCTCCGAGAACGCCGCCGCGGTCCGCCGCGGCCGGCTGCTCGCGGCGCTGCGCTCGCGCACCGGCGCCCCCGAGGCCGACCGGGAGGCCTCGGACGCGGCACTCGGCCCTTGCGACCTACGGGCCCTGCTCACGCCCTACGGCAGCTCGCGGGTGACGATCTCGGCGCCGGGCACCCCGGTCCTGGTCGACGCGCACGCCGCCGCCGAACTCGCGGCCGCCGTCGGCGCCGCCCTCGACAACGTCCGTACGCACGCGGGGGACCGGGCCCACGCCTGGATCCTGCTGGAGGACGAGCCCGGCGAGATCCTCGTCAGCGTCCGCGACGACGGCCCCGGCATCCCGGAGGGCCGGCTCGCCGACGCCGCACAGGAGGGCCGTCTCGGCGTCGCCCAGTCCATCCGCGGCCGGCTGCGCGACCTCGGCGGCACCGCCACCCTTGTCACCATCCCGGGCCAGGGCGCCGAGGTCGAACTGCGCCTCCCCAAGGCTCGCCCCGCGCTCTGAGGTACCCGTGCCGCCCCGTTTGTAGAGTTGGGCCCGGCACCAGGCATTTCGGTCGGACGAGAGGCAGTCACATGGCGGGGGACACCCAGCCCGAGCAGGACCACACCGTGAAGGTGATGGTGGTCGACGACCACCCGATGTGGCGGGACGCGGTCGCCCGGGACCTCTCGGAGGCCGGCTACCACGTGGTGGCGACGGCGGGGGACGGGCCCGAGGCCGTCCGCCGGGCCCGGGCGGCGATGCCCGAGGTCATCGTGCTGGACCTGAACCTGCCGGGGATGTCCGGCGTCCAGGTGTGCAAAGAGGCGGTCGCGGACAACCCCGCGCTGCGGGTGCTGGTCCTGTCGGCGAGCGGCGAGCACGAGGACGTGCTGGAGGCCGTGAAGTCCGGCGCCACCGGCTACCTGCTGAAGTCCGCGGGCCGCGACGAGCTGGTGGAGGCGGTCCGCAGGACGGCGATCGGCGACCCGGTCTTCACCCCTGGCCTGGCCGGCCTGGTCCTGGGCGAGTACCGGCGGCTGGCCTCCGACCCGGTGCCCACGTCCGCGAACGAGCCCGAGGCGCCGCGGCTGACGGAGCGCGAGACGGAGGTGCTGCGGCTGGTCGCGAAGGGCCTGAGCTACAAGCAGATCGCCGAACGGCTCGTCATCTCGCACCGCACCGTGCAGAACCACGTGCAGAACACCCTGGGCAAGCTGCAGCTGCACAACCGGGTGGAACTGGTGCGTTACGCGATCGAACGCGGCCTCGACGGCGAATGACCCTGTTCGCCCCATCCCGCATGTGACCCAAGTCACGCTAGCGTTGCCCGAGTTGGATTCCGGTAGGGCAATGCGACGCAATGCTGGCGAAGGGAAGGGTCCATGCGGGTCGGAGTACTGACCGGTGGTGGTGACTGCCCCGGTCTCAATGCGGTCATCCGGGCGATCGTGCGCAAGGGTGTCCAGGAGTACGACTACGAGTTCATCGGCTTCAGGGACGGCTGGCGGGGTCCCCTCGAAGGCGACACCGTGCCGCTCGACATCTCCGCGGTGCGGGGCATCCTGCCGCGGGGTGGCACCATCCTCGGTTCCTCGCGCACCAATCCGCTCAAGATCGAGAACGGTATCCGCCGGGTCGGGGAGAACCTCGCGGAGTTCGGGGTCGACGCGCTCATCGTGATCGGCGGCGAGGACACCCTCGGGGTGGCCGCGACCCTCTCCGACGAGCACGGCATCCCGTGCGTCGGCGTTCCCAAGACCATCGACAACGACCTGTCCGCCACCGACTACACCTTCGGCTTCGACACGGCCGTCAACATCGCCACCGAGGCCATCGACCGGCTGCACACCACCGCCGAATCGCACATGCGTGTCCTCGTCGTCGAGGTGATGGGCCGGCACGCCGGCTGGATAGCCCTGCACTCGGGGCTGGCCGGCGGCGCCAACGTCATCCTCATCCCGGAGCAGCGCTTCGACGTCGACCAGGTCTGCGGCTGGGTGGAGAGCCGGTTCAAGATCCGTTACGCGCCCATCGTGGTCGTCGCGGAGGGCGCCATGCCCAAGGACGGGGACATGGTGCTCAAGGACGGCACTCTGGACTCCTTCGGCCACGTCCGGCTCTCCGGCGTGGGCGAATGGCTCGCCAAGGAGATCGAGAAGCGCACCGGCAAGGAGGCCCGCACCACGGTGCTCGGGCACGTCCAGCGCGGCGGGACGCCCAGCGCTTTCGACCGCTGGCTGGCCACCCGGTTCGGCCTGCACGCCATCGACGCGGTGCGCGACGGGGACTTCGGAAAGATGGTCGCGCTGCGCGGTACGGACATCGTCCGGGTGCCGATCTCGGAGGCCACCGCACGCATCAAGACGGTCGATCCGAAGCTCTACACGGAGGCCGGGGTCTTCTTTGGCTGAACCTTGAACATTGCGGAAACATTGCTGCTTGCAGCAGACGATCAGTGCGCCATATTCTCCGTCCACCCGGCTCAGACACCGTCTCGTCCGGCCGCTTCGTTTTTCCCCTTTGAGCACATGAGGAGCGCCCGGTATGACGGGTGTGACGAACAGGTGGCGCACACCTGTACTGGCGGTCGCAGGCGGCACCGCATCGGGCAAGTCGACCCTTGCCGAGGCGCTGTCGCTGCACCATCACGACACCATCGGCCTGATCCATCTCGATGACTACTACGTGCCCGCGCACGACACCGTGCGCGGAGTGCGCACGGTCAGCGCGAGCGGGTCCGAGGTCCTGGACTGGAACCATCCCGGCTCCATCGACGAGCTCGCGGTGGTCGCGGCGATCGAGGCCGCGGCCACCTCGGGCCGGCACCGGCTGGTCGTCGTCGAGGGACTGTTCGCCCTCACCCTGTCGTCCGTCGCCAACCGTGCGACGTGGCGGGTGTACGTCGACACCCCCGACGACATCCGGCTCGCCCGCAAGATCCTGCGCAAGATCGACGTCCAGCGGCAGGACCCGCGGCTGTCGCTGCTGAACTACCTGGAGACCGGGAGGGAGCGGCATGCCGCGCACGTCGCCCCCTCCCGGGCCCTGGCCGACCTGGTGGTCGACGGCACCGCCGACGAGTTCCGGATGATCGCCGAGGTGATGATGCTGATCGGGCCGGTGCTCGCCGATCCCGTGCTGGACGCCTCGGCGTTCAGCGAGACGGCGTGAGGACGGCGGCCAGCAGCTCCGCCACGATCGCCGGGCCGTTCAGGGTGAGCACCGACTCGGGGTGGAACTGGACGCCCGCGAAGCCCGGCCCGCGCATCGCGTGCACGTCACCGGTGGCCGGGTCGCGGCTCAGTTCCACCTGGTGGGTGGCGAGCTCCTCGGCCGTCGCGTCGTCGCAGCGCGCCGTGAAGGTGTTGTAGAACCCGACGGTCTCCGGCCGGCCGAAGAAGGCGATGCGCTCCTGGGCGCCCTGGAAGGGGACGTCCTTGCGCACGATGTCCAGCCCCAGCTCCACCGCCAGCAACTCCTGGCCCAGGCACACACCCAGCAGCCCCTGCCGGTGGTCCCTGACCAGGTCGGCGGCGAGGGTGCGCAGGAAGCGCATCTTCGGGTCGCGGGCGTCGGCCGGATCGCCGGGGCCGGGGCCGAGCACGACGGGGCCCTCGTGGGACAGCGCCGCATCCCGCAGGCCCGGCTCGTCGTAGCGCCGTACGGTGACGTCCAGGCCGGACGAGCGCAGCACGTGGGCGAGCATCGCGGTGAAGGTGTCCTCCGCGTCGATCACCAGCGCGTGCGCCGACACCGCGAGCCGGTCGGCCGGGGACGGCTCGACCTGCATCCGCAGCCAGAACGGCGCCAGGCTGCCCCGCCGGGCGTCCAGCGCGGCCCGCACGCGGATGTCGTCGGCCAGCCGGAAAGCGGGCTCGGGGGCGCGCTCGGGGGTCGGCAGCACCCCCAGCGCGGTGAGCACGCCGGCCGCCTTGGCATGGGTCTCGGCGACCTCGGCGCGCGGATCGGAGTGCCGGACCAGCGTCGCGCCGACCGGCACCTTCAGCTGCCCGCCGGGGTCGATGTCCGCGGTCCTGATCAGGATCGGCGAGTCCAGCGTCCGGGTGCCGGCCGCGTCCCGGCCGATCAGTGCCAGCGCCCCGGCGTAGTAGCCGCGCCCGCCCGGCTCGTGGCGTTCGATGACGCGGCAGGCGTTCTGCACCGGGGATCCCGTGACGGTCGCGGCGAACATCGTCTCGCGCAGCACGTCCCGCACGTCCATGGTGCTGCGGCCGCGCAGCTCGTACTCGGTGTGCGCGAGGTGGGCCATCTCCTTGAGCCGCGACCCGACCACCACCCCGCCGAGGTCGCCGACGGTGCACATCATCTTCAGCTCCTCGTCGACCACCATCGTCAGCTCCTCCACCTCCTTGGCGTCCTGGAGGAAGGCGAGCAGCCCCTCGGTGTCGGGCCCGCCGGCGGGATAGCGGTAGGTGCCGCTGATCGGGTTCATCACGACGGTGCCGCCGGCCATCCGCACGTGCACCTCGGGGCTGGCGCCCACCAGCGTGCGGTCCGCGGTGTGCACGACGTACGTCCAGTACGCGCCGCGCTCACCGCCGAGCAGCTTCCGGAAGAGGGCGAGCGCGGAGCGCGGCCCGTAGCCCGCGATCTGCCCTCGGAAGGTCCGCCGGATGACGAAGTTGGCGCCCTCGCCGCGGCCGATCTCGTCCTCGATCACCCGCTCGACGATCTCGGCGTAGGTGTCGTCGTCCACGTCGAACGCGCCGTCGTCGACCGTCACCTCCTCGTCCGGGAGCGCGGCCAGGACGTCCGCCAGCGGCAGCTCGTACGTCTCGTCGGGCCGCAGCACGGCCAGCGGCGTCCCGTCGTCGCGGACGTCGAAGCCGCGCTCGCGGATCTGCCGGAACGGCACCAGGGCGAGCGCGTCCAGCGCCGGGCCGTCACCCGGTGAGCCGTCCGGCAGGGTGATGTCCGCCAGCAGCCCGGCCTCGGTGACCGGCCCGAGGAGCACTTCGACGAGGTCGGCGTCGCGGCCCGGGGTACGGCGGCGGAGCAGGGCGAACGGTGGGCAGCCGGGGGAGAGCAGCCGCTCGACGAGGGAGGCGGCGGTCGTTTCGGTGCCGGAGACGGGATGCACGGCGGGTCCTTCCGATGGGGAACAACGGAGGGAGCGGCCGGGAAACAGAGAAGGCCGCCCCTTGGGCGGCCTTCGCGGTCGGTCTTTACGTACGCGCGATGAGGTGGGCCGCCGGATGAGCGGGCCACCACCAGTTGGTGTGCTGTTGCGCGAACATGTGCGGAACCCTAGCGCACGGGGGCCCGCGCAGTGGGGCTCGTCTCATCCAATGAGCGGAGTCGGATTCCGCGTGTCGTCACCCCGTACTGTGGTCGTGTGACCGTGAACGCTAACCCCGCAGCCGGTGGCAACACCTGGCGATCCCTTCCCGCGGCGCAGCAGCCTGAGTACCCGGACTCCGAGGCGTTGCGCACTGTGCTCGCGGAGCTCGAGTCGTATCCGCCCCTGGTGTTCGCCGGGGAGTGCGATCAGTTGCGCACCCGGCTGGGTGCCGTGGCGCGTGGTGAGGCGTTCCTGCTGCAGGGCGGCGACTGCGCGGAGGCGTTCGACGCCGTGTCGGCGGACCAGATCCGCAACAAGCTCAAGACGCTCCTGCAGATGGGTGCGGTGCTGACGTACGCGGCCTCCGTGCCGGTGGTGAAGGTGGGCCGGATCGCCGGTCAGTACTCCAAGCCGCGCTCGAAGCCGACCGAGACCCGTGACGGGGTGACGCTGCCGACCTACCGGGGCGACTCGGTCAACGGGTTCGCGTTCACCGAGAAGGAGCGCGTCCCGGACCCGGAGCGCCTGAAGCGGATGTACAACGCGTCCGCGTCGACGTTGAACCTGGTGCGGGCGTTCACCACCGGTGGGTACGCGGATCTGCGGCAGGTGCACGCGTGGAACCAGGACTTCGTGAAGTCCTCGCCCTCCGGCCAGCGCTACGAGGCGCTGGCGCGGGAGATCGACAACGCGCTGAACTTCATGGCGGCCTGCGGGACCGATCCGGCGGAGTTCCGGACGGTGGAGTTCTACGCCTCGCACGAGGCGCTGCTGCTGGACTACGAGTCGTCGCTGACCCGCGTGGACTCGCGGACCGGTGCGCTGTACGACACGTCGGGGCACATGGTGTGGATCGGTGAGCGGACCCGGCAGTTGGACGGGGCGCACATCGAGTTCGCGTCGAAGATCCGCAACCCGATCGGGATCAAGCTCGGTCCGACGACGACGCCCGAGGAGGCGTTGACGTACATCGACCGGCTGGACCCGGACCGCGAGCCCGGCCGGCTGACGTTCATCGTGCGGATGGGTGCGGACAAGGTCCGTGACAAGCTGCCGACGCTGGTGGAGAAGGTCACCGCTTCCGGTGCGCAGGTGGTGTGGGTGACCGATCCGATGCACGGCAACACCTACGAGGCGGCGTCCGGGCACAAGACGCGGCGCTTCGATGACGTGCTGGACGAGGTCAAGGGCTTCTTCGAGGTCCACAAGGGCCTGAACACCCACCCGGGCGGCATCCACGTGGAGCTGACCGGCGACGACGTGACGGAGTGCGTGGGCGGCGGCGACGAGATCTTCGTCGACGACCTCCACCAGCGCTACGAGACGGCCTGCGACCCGCGGCTGAACCGCAGCCAATCCCTCGACCTGGCATTCCTCGTCGCGGAGATGTACCGGGGGCAGTGATTCCGGCGGGCGGCCGGTAGTCGGCCGATAGACCGGACAAGGGGCGCGGATCACACAGATCCGCGCCCCTTGCGGCTTTTCACCTACGGAAGTGCCGGGTAAGGTAAGGGTTACCTCAGCCAAGGCGCCCGAGAGGGGTGAACCGCGTGTACGTGTGCTCTTGCTTCGGCATCACCGAGCAGCAGGTCAAGCAGCACGCGGACTCCGGCGCCTGCAGCCCCCGCAAGCTCGCCTCGGCCTGCAAGGCCGGCACCGACTGCGGTTCCTGCGTCAAGCGCATCCAGGCCCTGCTCGGCAGGACCGCTGCCCCGGTGGCCGAGCCCGCCACGGCCCGGCTGGCGGCCACGGACGAGCCGATGGCCGAAGCGGCCTGAACCCTCCCGCCGGGTCTCAGCTCTCGGGCTGCTCGATGAGCTGGGCGATGTAGAGCGGTTCGCCGAGCTTCTCGACCAGTTCCAGCTGGGTGTCGAGGTAGTCGATGTGGTGCTCCTCGTCGGCGAGGATCGACTCGAAGATGTTCGCCGAGGTGATGTCGCCCTTGGTCCGCATGACCTCGATGCCGCGCTTGAGGCGGTCGATGGCCTCGGCCTCGACCTGGCGGTCGGCCTGGAACATCTCGGTGACCGTCTGGCCCACCCGCACATGGAACAGCCGCTGGTAGTTCGGCAGGCCGTCGAGGAAGAGGATGCGGTCGGTCAGCACCTCGGCGTGCTTCATCTCGTCGATCGATTCCGAGCGGGTGTACTTCGCGAGCTTCGTCCAACCGAAGTTTTCCTGCATCTTCGCGTGCAGGAAGTACTGGTTGATCGCGGTCAGCTCTGCGGTCAGCTGTTCGTTGAGGAACTCGATGACCTCGGGGTCGCCCTGCATGGCAACGCCGTCCTTCCCAAAGGAACCGACAAGATGGCGGCATCCTCGCACCGAGGACCGGGTTGATCCAGTAAGTGCACGCTTACATCGGGTGGCGGCGGAGGTGCATCCGGCGGGCGCGGCGGTCCCGAATCGGGCGTAGCCCTGTCAGAAGCACTGCGTCCCGTCTGTCACCATGGAGCCATGGGTCAGTCCGAAAGCCGTGCGGGTGAGCTTCCCCCGGGGCAGCGACTACAGCGGGGCTGGCCGGTCACCCACTACGGTCCCGTGCCGCGCTTCAAGCCGGACCGGTGGGAGTTCCGGGTCTTCGGGGCCACGGCCGACGGGGACAAGCACTGCTGGAACCACGAGGAGTTCTCGGCGCTGCCGTACTCCGTAGTGACGGCGGACTTCCACTGCGTGACGAAGTTCAGCATGGTCGGCATGGAGTGGGGCGGCGTCTCCGCCGCGACGGTACTGCGGCTCGCGCCCCCGGCGCCGGAGGTCACACACGTGATGGTGTGGGCCGAGTACGGCTTCAGCTCGAACCTCCGGATCGAGGACTTCTCCGACGACAAGTCGATATTCGCCACCCACAAGGGCGGCGAGCCGCTGACCGCCGAGCACGGTTTCCCGGCCCGGCTGGTGGTGCCGCACCTCTACGCCTGGAAGGGGCCCAAATGGGTCAGGGGCGTGGAGTACATGACGGCCGACCGGCGCGGCTTCTGGGAGGAGCGCGGGTACCACAACGTCGGCAACCCGTGGTCGGAGCAGCGCTACTCCTACCAGGAGGAGCCCGGGGACGGCCCGGAACTCTAGGCCGTGTCTGACACATCCCGCCTGGCCCGGGACGCCTGGCACGTGCGCTCTCCCCCAGCTACCGCTGGGAGGGGCCCCCAGTTGTGTCGGGCCCGCCCCGGTACGTCCAGTACGGGGGCGACCCTCCGTCGTGCGATCGCACGCACCATACGCCCCGGGCCCCGCCCTCCGGGCGGACGCCGGTATCTGTCAGACACGGCCTAGGGCCCATACCTCAGGGGCGGTAACCTCAGGGCCGGTAACCCTCAGGGCCGGTAACCCTCAGGGCCGGTAACCCTCGGTGCCGGTAACCCTCGGTGCCGGTACCTCAGGGCCGCAGGGACTTGAGCAGTGCCACGTCCACGGCATGGCCCTCCGGGCCGCCCGGCGTCTCGATGATCAGCGGAACCCCTGTCGTGGCGGGGTGGTGGAACAGCTCGCGGAACGGCTCGGCGCCGATGTGACCGGCGCCGATGTTCTCGTGCCGGTCCTTGTGGGCCCCGCTCACGTCCTTCGAGTCATTGGCGTGGATGAGCTTCAGCCGGCCCTCGCCGACGGTGTCCACCAGCTCGTCGAGCAGCAGCTTCATCCCGCCGGGCGCCGCCATGTCGTGCCCGGCCGCGAAGGCGTGGCAGGTGTCCAGGCAGACCCCCAACCTCGGATGCCGGTCCAGGGCGTCGGCGTACGGGCCCAGGTCCTCGACCAGCGAGCAGAGTGAGGCACCCTGGCCCGCCGTCGGCTCCAGCAGCAGCCACGGGTCATCGTCGTGCGTGAGTTCGTCGAGCAGCGGCAGCAGGTGCTCCCGCACCTGTGCCAGGGCGGCGGAGCGCGGGCGGCCGCCCGTCGCGGAGCCGGTGTGCACCACGACGCCCAGCGCGCCGATCTCCCGGCCCCGGCGCAGGGAGTGGCGCAGCGACTCCACCGACTTCTCGACCGTCGCGGAGCTGTCGGAGCCGAAGTTGATCAGATACGGGGCGTGCACGTACGCGGGTATCTCCGCGGCCGCGCGGCCCGCACGGAACAGCTCGTCCTGCCGTGGGTCGCCGGGCGGTGTGGCCCAGCCGCGCGGATTGGCCACGAAGACCTGCACGGCCTCGGCCGTCAGCCGCTCGGCGTTGGCCAGCCCGACGGTCGCGAGGCCACCGGCCACATGCACGTGGCCGCCGACGGGATTGCGGTTCACCGGACCCACACGGTGATCGTCGTGCCCTTGGGTGCCTGCTTGCCCCCGTCCGGGGACTGGCTGAACACGGTGTCGCCGAAGAAGGCGTGCATCACCCGGATGTCGAAGCCCGCGGCCTTGAGGATCTGCCGCGCTTCGCCCGCGCTCCTGCCCTTCACGTCGGGCACGTCGAAGAGCTGCAGCCCTTTGGAGATCGTGAGGGTGACGGTGTCGCCCTCACCCCCCTGGGTGTCCTTGCCCGGCGTCTGCACGGCCACCGTGTCCTTCTCGGCCACGTCCGAGAAGACCTTGTCCGGGGCGAGCGCGACGACGAACCCGGCTTCCTGCAGCGTCTGCTGGGCGTCGGCGACCGAGTCCCCCACGACGTCGGGAACCTCCACCGCGGCGCCCTTGCTGACGACGATCGACACGACGGCGTCCGGCGAGCGCTTCGTGCCGGCCGGCGGGTCCGTGGAGATGACGGCGCCCTTGGGCACGTCCTCCGTGAACTCCTGCGTCACCGTGCCCGGCGTCAGCGCCGCGCCCTTGATCTGCTGCTGCGCCGCGTCCAGCGTCTTGCCCGTGACGTCGGGGACGCGGATCTCCTGCGGCCCCTTGGAGACGGTCAGCGTGACCTCCGCGTTGTCGCGGACACGCTTGCCCGGTCCGGGGTCGGTGGAGATCACCTTCCCGCGGGGCACAGTGAGGCTGAAACCGGTGGTGATCTTCGTGTGCAGACCGGCGCTGTCGAGCTGCTGCTGCGCGTCCGCCTGCGACAGTGCCAGGACGGCCGGGACCTTGGTGAACTGGCCGTCGCCGATGTACCAGACACCGGCCCCGAGCCCGAGGATCAGCAGCACCGCCGCGACCAGCGCGAGCACGCCGCGGCGCGGGCCGCGGCGGGCGGGACGGTGCCCCGTCCGGCCCGACCGGCCGGGCGGTTCCGGCGGCCCCGCCGGGGCCGCCGGCAGCGGCGGCGGAAGCTGCAGCACGCTCGTGCGGTCGAGCTCCTCCTCGGCCGGCCGGGCCGGCCGGGAGATGACGCTCGTCAGCTCCTCGTCGCCGCCCGGCGCGCCGTAGGGGCCCGCATGGCCGCCCGGGACGGCGTCCTGCGGCTCCGCCGCCTCCTGGACCGCCCGCGGCGGCACCAGGTCAAGCTGCTCCTCGCTCAGCGTCTGACGGGTCGCGTGCAGCTGCGCCAGCAGCTCCACGGCGTCCTCGGGACGCAGCAGGGGATCACGCGCGGAGGCCCGCCCGACCAGGGCGTCCAGCGCGGGCGCCAACCCGGGGACGGCCTCCGAGGGCGCGGCGATGTCCTCGTTCAGGACGTGGAAGATGACCTGCATCGGCGTGCCGCCGACATGCGGCTTCCCACCGGTCAGCATCTCGTACAGCAGCACGCCGCAGGCGTACACGTCCGTCCGCTGGTCTATCGTGCCGTGCTCGATCTGCTCGGGCGCCAGGTAGGAGACCGTGCCCAGGACCGAGCCGGTCGTCACGCTGGTGTTGGTGTCGACCGCCCGGACCAGGCCGAAGTCCACGACCTTGACCCGGCCGTCGTCGCCGATCAGGACGTTCTCCGGCTTCACGTCCCGGTGGATCAGCCCGGCCCGGTGCGCGGCACCGAGCGCGGCCAGCACCGGTTCCAGGATGTCCAGTGCGGCCCGCGGCTGCAGGGCGCCGCGCTCGCGCAGCACGTCGCGCAGCGTGCAGCCGGCGATGTACTCCATCGCCAGGTACACGAACGTGCCGTCCGTGCCCTGGTCGTACACACCGACGACGTTCGGGTGCGCCAGCCGGGCCACGGCCTTGGCCTCGAAGATGAAGCGGTCCACGAAACCGGCGTCGGCCGCCAGCCCGGGGTGCATCACCTTCAGCGCGAGCATGCGGTCGAGGCGGGTGTCCACGGCCCGGTAGACCGTGGCCATACCGCCGACGGCGATGCGCGCCTCGACCCGGTAGCGGCCATCGAGCGTCTGCCCGACGAGGGGATCCTGCAGGGTCGTATCCACGACACGGAAGTCTACGAGCCGTCGCCGACCCGTCCCACCGAACGCGGCCGTACTGTGGCCCGCCCGTACCGATCCGGGACGTAACCGTGACCCGGGTGGCAGCGGGGACGGGCTCAGATCCCGCTGAAGGCGGGCCGCTCGGGGTCGAACGCGGCCACGCCCTCGACGGGTGACGACGCGGCGGCGTAGTGCCGCCGGGGGATGCGTCCGGCCCGGAACGCGAGCCGTCCCGCCCGCACCCCGTGCCGCATGGCCTCGGCCATGAGCACCGGCCGCTGGGCGCGGGTCACGGCCGAGGCCAGCATGACGGCGGCGCACCCCAGCTCCATGGCGAACGCCGCGTCGGACGCGGTGCCGGCCCCGGCGTCGAGGATGACCGGGACGCCCGCCCGCTCGGTGATGAGCTGGAAGTTGTGCGGATTGCGGATCCCGAGTCCGGAGCCGATCGGCGACCCCAGCGGCATGATCGCCGCGCAGCCGACGTCCTCCAGTTTGCGGGCGAGCACCGGGTCGTCGTTGGTGTAGGGCAGGACGGTGAATCCGTCGTCGACCAGGGTCTCCGCGGCGTCCAGCAGCTCGACGGTGTCGGGCAGCAGGGTGCGCTCGTCGGCGATGACCTCCAGCTTGACCCAGTCGGTGCCCAGCGCCTCGCGGGCCAGCCGCGCGGTGAGGACGGCCTCGCCCGCGGTGAAGCAGCCGGCCGTGTTCGGCAGGACCCGGATGCCGTGCCTGGCGAGCACGGAGAGCACGGAGCCCTTCGTCGCCGGGTCGAGGCGGCGCATCGCGACCGTGGTGAGTTCCGTGCCGGAGGCGAGCAGCGCCTGTTCGAGGACGTCCAGGCTGGGCGCGCCGCCGGTCCCCATGATCAGCCGGGAGGTGAAGGGGACGCCGGCGATCCGCAGCGTGTCGTCGGCGGCGGCCGGGAGCGCGGGGTGCGCGGGGTGCGGCACGGGATCAACCTCCCTGGACGGCGGTGAGGACCTCGACGCGGTCGCCGTCGGCGAGCGCGGTGGCGGCCCAGCGGCTGCGCGGGACGACGGCCTCGTTGAGGGCGGCGGCGACGCCCGCGGGCGCGGACGTCAGGGAGGCGACGAGGCGGTCGAGGGTCAGGCCCTCGGCGATCTCACGGGCCTCGCCGTTGACGGAGACGGTCATGCGGGCTGCTCCTGAAGCGTGAAGCGTGTGGGCGAGAAGGGCCGGGCCGACTCGGGCACCGAGCCCGTCGTGAGCAGTTCGGCCATGATGTCGCCGGTCACCGGGGTCAGCAGGACGCCGTTGCGGTGGTGGCCGGTGGCCAGCAGCAGACCGGGCAGCGCGCTGCGGCCGAGCAGCGGGGCGTTGTCGGGGGAGCCGGGGCGCAGCCCCGCCAGGGTCTCGACCAGCGGCAGCTCGGTGAGTCCCGGCACCAGCTCGTGGGCGTCGCGCAGCAGCTCGTAGACACCGCCCGCGGTGACCGTGGTGTCCCAGCCGAGTTCCTCGCTGGTCGCGCCCACGACGAGCTCGCCGTTCTCGCGCGGCACCAGGTAGACGTGGCCGCCGCGCACGACCGCCCGCACCGTGCGGGAGAGGAACGGCGCGTGGCCGGGCGGGACGCGCAGCCGCAGGATCTGCCCCTTGACCGGCCGAACCGGTGGCAGGGCGTGCTCCGGGACGCCCGGCATCCCGCCGCTGCGGCTGCCCGTCGCGAGGACGGTCCGCCCGGCGGTGATCATCGTGCCGTCGTCGAGCACCGCGCCGGTGGCGCGGTCCCGGACGGTCTCGATCCGGGCCGCGGAGCTCCGGTGCAGGACCACGCCCGCGAGTTCCGCCGCGCGCAGCAGCGCGGCCGCCAGCCGTCGCGGGTCGACCTGGTGGTCGCCGTCGACGCGCAGGCCGCCCCGCACGCCGGGCGCCAGCATCGGCTCCAGCCGGCGGCAGTCCCGGCCGGACAGCCACTCGGACCGCAACCCGAGCGAGGTCTGGAAGGTGTGCAGTTCCCGCAGGTCGGCGCGGTCGTCGGCGTCCAGGGCGACGGCGAGCGTGCCGCATGGCCGGTAGCCGAGGCCGAGACCCGTGGCGTCCTCCAGCTCCGCGGCGAAGGACGGATAACGGCGGGCCGACGCGAGGTTGAGTTCGAGCAGCGTCTGCTCGCCGTACTGCAGCTCCGTGACGGCGGCCAACATGCCGGCCGCGACGTGCGCGGCGCCGCCGCCCGGCGCCGGGTCGGCGACCGCGGTGCTCAGCCCGCGCTGCGCGGCGCGCCAGGCCGTGACGAGTCCGATGATGCCGCCGCCCACGACCAGCACGTCGTAGCGGTGGTGAGATGGATGCATGGGTGTCCCGCTCCTCCCTTCGCCGGCATGACCCGGATCAGGTTCGTACGGTCGGCGGCCGGTCAGCCGCCCTCTCAGCCCGGTACGTCCGGGCTCCCGCGAGTGCGTTAGCCCCGCCACCCTAGTACGCGGGCCCGATCCCGGGTAAGGGAGCCCGGCTCGAGGGGGGCCTGAGACCGGGGGTCATATTTCGCACGCCCACCCTGCCGCTGATCCCCGGAGCGTTACGGTGATCGTGTGAGCCAGCCAAGCGCCGAGCGCGCAGTGATCGTCGGGGCCGGGATGGCCGGAGTGCAGACCGCCGTGTCGTTGCGGGAGCAGGGGTGGCGCGGCGACATCACGCTGCTCGGCGCCGAACCGCACGCACCGTACGACCGCCCGCCGCTGTCCAAGTCCGTACTCCTCGGCACGGCCGAGGGCTCGCCCTTCGACGTGGACTTCAACGGCCTCGACGTCGAGCTGCTGCTCGGCCGGCACGCGAGCGCGCTGCGCCCCGCCGAACGACACGTGGTCACGGACGGTGGCGCCGTCCGGTACGACCGGCTGGTGCTCGCCACCGGCGCCCATCCGGTGGCCCTGCCCGGCAGCGAGGGCATCCCGGGCGTCTACATGCTGCGCACCCTGGACGACGCCGCCGAGCTGCGGCCGGTGCTCGACGAGAAGCGCGACGTCGTCGTGGTCGGGGCCGGCTGGATCGGCGCCGAGTTCGCCACGGCGGCCCGCCAGGCGGGCTGCGCGGTGACCGTCGTCGAGGCGGCCGACCGGCCGCTGGCCGGCGTCCTGCCGGGCCCGGTCACCGACCACATGCGCGGCTGGTACGCGGACGCGGGCGCCGAACTGATCACCGGGACCGCGGTCGCGGCCGTCGAGCCCGGCGCGGTGCTGCTCGCCGACGGGACGCGGCTGCGGGCCGGAGCCGTCGTCGTCGGCATCGGCGCCCGGCCGGCCACCGGCTGGCTGGCGGGCTCCGGCGTCGAGCTCGGCCCCGACCGCTCGGTGCAGGCGGACGACCGGCTGCGGACCTCGGTGCCCGACGTCTTCGCGGTGGGGGACTGCGCGTCCTTCCCGTCCGCGCGCTTCGGCGAGCGGCTGCTCGTCCACCACTGGGACAACGCCGTGCAGGGGCCGCGCGCCGCCGCGGCCAACGTGCTGGGCGGCGACGAGGTGTACGACCCGGTGCCGTACTTCTGGTCCGAGCAGTTCGGCCGCTTCGTGCAGTACGCGGGACACCACGCGGCCACCGACACCATGCTGCTGCGCGGTGACCTGGCGGGACCCGCCTGGTCGGTCTGCTGGCTGCGGGACGGCGTGCTCGCGGCGCTGCTCGCCGTCGGCCGCCCGCGCGACCTGGCCCAGGGCCGCAAGCTCATCGAACGCGGCGCCCGCCTCGACCCCGCCCTCGTCAGCGACCCCGCCGTCCCCCTCAAGACCGCGGCCGGTGTCTGAGAGCCGAACCGGACGCACGGGGCGGATGTGGGCAAACCGTCAGGCCCCCGGCCGCCCACCGGTACGCGGGTGCCCGCCGGGGATGGCACGCTTGTCCCGTGACCGAGATCGACGCAAAGATTGATGCCCTCGTACCCTCCTGGCTGAACCTCCCCGAGGTCGCCGAGCGACTGGGTGTGCCCATCACCCGGGTCCGCCCGATGATCAAGGAGAAGCTGTTCCTCGCTATCCGTCGCGGTGAGAACCGGGTCCTGATGGTCCCCGCCGACTTCATCGGCGAGGGGAGCATCGTCAAGGGCCTGCCCGGCCTCCTGACGGTCCTCAAGGACAACGGGTTCAGCGACGAAGAGGCGCTGGAGTGGTTGTTCAGCGAGGACCCGACGCTGCCCGGCACGCCCACCCAGGCGTTGAAGGAGAACCGCGGGACCGAGGTGAAGCGGCGCGCTCAGGCGCTCGGCTTCTAAAGGGTGTTGCGGCGAAAGTCCCGTCGGGCCCGCGACGTCTGGCCCGCACGCCTGCTGCGTTGTCGGGTACGTCCAGGTACGTCCAGGTACGTCCAGTACGAGGACGGCCCTCCGCCGTGCGGTCGCACGCACCAGACGCCGCGGACCCCGCCCTGACGGGCGCACGGCGCTCCTTTCGCAACACCCTTGAGGCCCGAGCCACAGCAGGAACCGAACCACCGAGGGGGAGCCGCGCCATGCCCATGTCGTCCACCGTCCGCGAGCGGTTCGCCGCCGCCCGGCTGTACCTGTGCACCGACGCCAGGACCGGCCGGGGCGACCTGGCCGAGTTCGCGGACGCGGTACTCGCCTCGGACGTCGACGTCATCCAGCTGCGCGCCAAGGGGATCGAGGCCCGCGACGAGCTCGACGCCCTCGCGGTCCTGGCCGACGCGTGCCGCCGGCACGGCAAGCTGCTCGCGGTGAACGACCGGGCGGATGTCGCGCACGCGTCGGGCGCGGACGTGCTGCACCTGGGGCAGGGTGACCTGCCGGTGCCCGCCGCCCGCGCGATCCTGGGCGAGGACATGGTCATCGGACGGTCCTGCCACGCGGAGTCCGAGGCGGCGGCCGCCGCGGTGGAACCCGGTGCGGACTACTTCTGCACCGGACCCGTCTGGCCCACCCCGACCAAACCCGGCCGGCACGCGCCGGGCCTGGACCTGGTGCGGTACGCGGCCTCGCTGGGGACCGACCGGCCCTGGTTCGCGATCGGCGGGATCGACCTGGGCAACGTCGAGCAGGTGCTGGAGGCCGGGGCCCGGCGGATCGTCGTCGTCCGTGCGATCACCGAGGCCGACGACCCGGCCGCCGCGGCGGCCGCGCTGGCCAGGATCGTCACCTCGTACGACGACTGAGCGGCGCGGGGTCCGCGAGACGCCCCCTCCGTATGCCGGCCACACCGCGCGCGTGTCGTGGCCGATGCGTGTCGTGACCGGCGGATGTCCAAGGGATGGACGCGGGAGGGGCGCACGGGTATAAATCGCCCGTCCTGGTTACGGGCGGTCGCGAGGCGCGGATACCCTCGGGATATGGCCCTTGGGACACCTTCTACCCGGACCGATCGCGCGGTCACCATTCGTGAACTTCTCGCGTCCGGCGAGCGGTCGTACTCCTTCGAGTTCGCCGCGCCGAAGACCGAGAAGGGCGAGCGGACGCTCTGGAACGCCATCCGCCGGATCGAGGCGGTGGGGCCGACCTTCGTGTCCGTGACCTACGGCGCCGGCGGGTCGTCGCGCGAGGGCACCGTCCGGGCCACCGACCGGATCGTCTCCGACACCACGCTGACCCCGGTCGCGCACCTGACGGCGGTCAACCACTCGATCGCCGAGCTGCGCAACATCATCGGGCAGTACGCCGACGCCGGGATCCGCAACATCCTCGCCGTGCGCGGCGACCCGCCCGGCGACCCGCTCGGCGAGTGGGTCCAGCACCCCGAGGGGCTGCTGTACGCCGCCGACCTGGTCGAGCTGATCAAGGAGTCAGGTGACTTCTGCGTCGGCGTCGCGGCGTTCACCGGGATGCACCCGCGCTCCAGCGACCTGGCGTCCGACACCCGCAACTTCATCGACAAGTGCCGGGCCGGGGCCGACTTCGCCATCACGCAGATGTTCTACGACGCCGACGACTACTTCCGGCTGCGGGACCGGGTCGCCGCCGCGGGTTGCGACACCCCGATCATTCCGGAGATCATGCCGGTGACCAACGTCCGGCAGATCACCCGGTTCCCGGAACTCAGCAACGTGCCTTTCCCCCCGGAGCTGGCCGACCGTATCCTCGCGGTGGAGGACGATCCGGCGGCGGTGCGGGCGATCGGCATCGAGTTCGCGACCGAGATGTGCCAACGCCTGATGGCCGAGGACATCCCCGGACTCCACTTCATTACTCTTAACCACTCCACGGCGTCGCTGGAAATCTACGAGAATCTCGGTCTGCACCAGAGGTCGTGACCTCTCGTGAGGTGAGGAAGTGCGGACATGGGCTACACGCTGCTCTACATCGCGTTCGGCGTGGTCGCGCTGTGGCTGCTCGGTGAAGTGCTGCTGCAGTACAAGGCGCGGCTGCGCTGGCGGCTGCTCGCCTTCGCGGGATTCCTGGGCGTGGTCGGCGGTGTCTCGCTGCGCAACGCGATCGTCATCGCGCTCGGCGCGGCGGCGTTCGGTACCGGCCAGACGTTCGTGACCATCTCCTACCGGCAGGGCTTCTCCACCGGCTGGGCGCTCGGCGGCAGCCCCGGCTCCAGCCGTCGCCGCCGGGGCACCCGCGGCGCGGGCGGCGACGCGGGCGAGCCCGTCCTGGAGGTCAGCCCCGTCGAAGAGGTGGCGGAGGCGCCCGAGCAACTCGCGACGGTCTACCAGGCGATGCCGGTGCTCGACGACACCGGCGAGTACGGCATCTACGACGGCCAGTCCTCGTACACCCCGGACCTCTACACCAGTGGCGGTTACGAGGGCTACGGCGCCCAGGGGTACGAGGGCTGGGGCGGTGCCGGCGAGCAGCAGCCGCAGCCCGCGGCCGCGGACGCGTACGCCTGGGGCGGCCAGCACGACTACGACCCCGCCTACGCGGCCCCCTACCAGGACCCGGGCCAGCAGCAGTACACCCCGCAGTACGACCACGAGTTCGGCTACGAGACGCCGCCCGGCGGTGTGTGGGTCCCGCAGCAGCAGTCCGCCGAGCAGCAGGCCTACCAGGAGCCGCAGCAGCAGGCGTACATCCCGCAGCAGCCCCAGCAACCGACGTACGAACAGCCCCTGTACGCGGACCCGTACGACCCCTACCGCTACTAGGCCGTGTCTGACACATCCCGCCTGGCCCGCGACGCCGGCACGCACGCCTGCTGCGTTGTCGGGCTCGTCCAGGTACGTCCGGTACGAGGACGACCCTCCGCCGTGTAGTCGCCCGCACCAGACGCCGCGGACCCCGCCCTCACGGGCGAGAGGAGCGCCGTTCGCCCGTTACACGGCCTACGTCCTCAACGGCTGCCGCCAGGCCCGCCCGCGATCAGGTCGGCGACGATCGCGCCCGACATGCCGGCGTGCGCCAGGCCGCCGCCCGGGTGGGACCAGCCGCCCACGGAGTACAGGCCGGGGACGGCGGAGACGTTGGCCGGGTGGAGGTGCAGACCGCCCGCTCCCGCCAGGGCGGGGCCGGGCACCGCGCCGCCCGGGGCGCCGGTCTCCCGCTCGGTGTCGGCGGGCGTGCGCACCTCGCGCCACGACTCCCGCTCGCGCAGGCCGGGCACGGCGGCCTCGGCCGCCTTCACGACCCGCTCGGCGAAGTCCGCCGCGACGCCGGGCGCGGTCCACTCCTCGCCGCCGGCCGTCGTCGCCACCGTGACCTGGAGCGTCACGGCCTCGTGCGACGCGTCGGGAACCGTCGACGGGTCGTCGGGACGCAGCACCGTCACGGTCGGGGAGTCGCCCGGGGCGCCGCCCGAGAAGACGGACTCCCACTCCGCGCGGAGGTCTGCCGCGTGCACGACGGTGCGGTGCACGGTGTCTTCCGGTCGGGGGCCCCGCAGCGCCAGGCACACCACGAACCTGCCGGGAACGGGGCCCGCCGCGCGGCCGGGTCCACCCGGCACCGGCACCGGCGCCCCCGCGACCACCGTGTCCGCGTCGATCCGCCGTCCGTCGGCGAGGTCGAGCCCGCGGGCCCGGCCGTCGGGACCCGTCCTGACACCCACGACCTCGTTGTCGAAGTGGAACTCGACCTTGCGCGCCAGGCACCGCTCGTACACGGCGTCGGCGAGGGCCCGCATCCCTCCGCGGACGTACCACGCACCGAAGGTCTGCTCCATGTACGGCAGGACGGTGGCGCTCGCCGGGACGGTGCGCGGGTCGAAGCCGTACGCGAGGGCGTAGCTCGTCAGCAGCGCGGCGGCCCGCGGGTCGGCCAGCTCGCGCTCGGCGACGGAGGCGAGCGACGGGGCGCCGCGGCGGAACAGCCCGCGCCGCACGGCGGGGTAGGGGTCGCGGCCCAGCGGGGCGGTGTCGTCCGCCAGGGCGTCCTCCAGCAGCGGGCGCCGGGTGGTCTCCCAGACCTCGCGGGCCCGGCCCATCACCTCGCTCCAGCGCTCCCCGGCCCCCGCGCCGAACGCGCCGTCCAGCGCGCTGATGACGCCCGCGCGGGTGGCGTTCGGCAGCGACACGTCCGTGCCGTCCGGGAAGAGGTGGCGGCTCGCCGGATCGACCTGCGTCAGGGCGACGTGGCTCTCCAGCGACTCCTTGCCGGTCTTGACGAAGAGGTCGCGGTAGACGGCGGGCAGGTGGAGCAGGCCGGGGCCGGTGTCGAAGGTGAAGCCGTCCCTGGCGAACCTTCCGACGCCTCCGCCATAGGTCGCCGAGCGCTCGTGGACCGTCACCCGGTGACCGGCGACGGCCAGCCGGGCGGCCGTCGCCATCGCTCCCATACCCGCGCCGATTACCGCGATCCGTGCCATGTCGGCGACTGTATCGGGCGGCACCGACAGCGCCGCCCGGCAGGTCCCGTCAGATCGGCGCCAGCCGCTTCTGCGCGCGCCGGGCCTTCCAGCGGCGCAGGAAGCGGCGGATCCGGGAGAACAGGAAGACGACCGTGACGATGCCGAGCACGAGCATCGTGCCCGCGATGGCCGCGGCGGCGAGCGGGTGGAAGAGCGCGAAGACGATGATCGCGGAGACACCGAGGTCCTCGGCGAGGCTGAGGACGATGTTGCTGGCCGGTTCCGGCGAGGTGTTGACCGCTATCCGCGTACCGGCCTTGACGAGGTGGCTGGCGAGCGCCGTCGAGCCGCCCACCGCGGCCGCGGCCAGCTGCGGCAGCGAACCGTCCTGCCCGGCGAGCAGCGCCGCGACCACCGCGCCGGCGACCGGGCGGATGACGGTGTGCACCGCGTCCCACGCCGAGTCGACGAACGGGATCTTGTCGGCGACGGCCTCGCACAGGAAGAGCACCCCGGCCACGATCAGCACGTCGGGCCGCTCCAGGGACGCGGGCACCTCGTCGGTGACCCCGATCGCCCCCATCAGACCGAGCAGGAACACCACGGCGTAGGCGTTGATCCCGCTCGCCCAGCCGCTGGTGAAGACGAGCGGAAGTACCGACATGGTCCGGATGGTAGCGAACCGTCCGAGGTCCGCGTGAACGAAACCGTGCGCTGATGAGTACCTGTACTCAGAGGAAGAGTTGAGTAGGAGCGCGGATGGGCCGCCGCCCCCGTTCGGGGGAAGGTAGGGACCACGGACGGGCGCGGTGCCGGTACCGCCGACACGGGGCGGCGGAGCAGGGGCGGCCCGTACGTAACGGGGGTGAACGGGTAGCGCTGTTCCGGCACGGTCCGACGGGGGATCGGGATGTGCCGGAACAGCGCTCACTCAGTTCCGCCGGGCGTCGCCGCCGACCCGGCCCTGCAGCAGCCGGGACAGGGCGGAGTGCACGTCGTCGATGCTGCGGTGCGACTGGAACGCCTGCCAGTCCAGGGCGGCGACCAGCACCATCCCGAAGAGCGCGGACGCGGTGAGCGGCACGTCGATCTCGTCGCTGAGCTCCCCGTTGTCGACCGCCTCGCGCAGCACCTTCTCCACTACCGCGACCGCCTCCTGGCGGACGATCATCAGCGTGTCCTGCCAGGCGCGGTTGGTCCGCCACAGCTCGGCGACGTACAGCTGGGTGAAGGACGGATAGCGGGCGATGAACGCCAGCCCGGCCCGGATCTGCGCGTCCAGCGCGTCGACCCGGCTGCCACCGCGCGCGGTCACCTCGTCCGCGGCGACCCGCAGCGAGACGGTGAGCAGTCCGACGCCGTGCCGCAGCAGCTGCTCGAACAGTTCGTTCTTGCTGGCGAAGTTGTAGTAGACGGTGCCCTTCGCGACGCCGGCCCGCTCGGCGATCTCCTCCACGGTGGTGGCGGAGAAGCCCTGCTCGGCGATGAGTGTGACGGCGGCCTCGTAGAGCTTCTGCCGCGTGGCCTGACGACGTGCGGTGGTCATGGCGTCGATTGTCCCTGCCCGGGGCGGTCCCGGATCACAGGGTCAGCTCCGGATGCAGCCGGTCCACGGTCCACACCTGCTTGGACCGGGCGGTCAGGGTGGTGAGCGCCAGCGCGGCGGCCGTGAAGGCCAGGAGCACCAGGCAGGCCCGCCAGACCGGCCAGAGCCCGCCGCCGGTGATCAGGTGGCGGAGCCCCTCGACGACGTAGCTCATGGGCAGCAGCGGGTGCAGGAAGCCGAAGAATCCGGGGCTGGTCTGCACCGGGTAGGTGCCTCCCGCCGAGGTCAGCTGCAGCATCAGCATCGCCAGGGTGAGCACGCGTCCGGCCGGGCCGAAGCGGGCGCCCAGGAACTGGATGATGGCGGCGAAACAGGCGGCGGCCAGCAGCAGGAAGCCGATCGTGCCGGCGGCGCGGGCCATCTGCAGCCCGACCACCCAGTGCAGCACCGACATCAGCGCCAGCACCTGCGCGACCCCGACCACGGCCACCGGCAGCCAGCCCGCCAGCGCTATCCGCCAGGACGAGGCCCCGGCGGCGAGCGCCCGGCGGTTCAGCGGCTGGAAGAGCATGTACCCGACCATCGCGCCGACCCACAGGGAGAGCGGGATGAAGTACGGGGCGAGCCCCTCCCCGTAGTTGGACGCCTGGTGCAGCGAGTTCGAGGCGAGCTGTACGGGGTCGGCCATCACGGCGGTGCGCGCGTCGCGCTCGTCGGCGTCGTAGTCCGGGATCTTGTCGACGCCCTCGTGGAGGCCGGAGGCGAGCTGCCCGCTGCCGGTGGAGAGCTTCGTCAGGCCGGTGGTGAGCTGGTTGCTGCCGGTGGAGAGCTGGTACATGCCGCCGCTGAGGGTGTCGGCGCCGTCGGAGAGCTTGCCGATTCCCTTGTCGAGGGTGTGCGCGCCGCCGGCGGCCGTGTGGGCGCCGGCGGCGACCTGGTGGGCACCCGTGTTGAGCCGGTTGAGGTTCTTGACGGCGCCGTCGATGTCCGAGGAGAGGTGGGGCGCGGCGGCGGCCAGCTCCTGGGCGTAGCCGTGCAGCTTGCCCAGGTCGGTGGTGAGCCGGTCGAACGAGGCGGGGGTGCCGACCTGCGCGTTGAGGCGCTCGGCCAGTGCCGCGCCCTCGGCGGTCTTGTCGGCGGCGCGCTTGAGGGCGACGCAGTCGCCGGTGGTCGGGGTGGCGGCGCACTGCTTCGTGTACTGCTGCCGTACGAGGTTCGCGGCGGTCCTCGTCGTCCTGGCCGCGTCCGGCGCGAGCACGGCGATCGTGTCCAGATGGTCCTTGATCGCCTGGGAGCCGTCGGCGACGATCCGGGAGGCCTCGCCGATCTCGCGGGTGTGGGCCTTCACGAACGCGATCTTGTCGGAGGCGCCGTTCACGGCGTCCGCGAGCCGCTGGGTGCCCGTCGCGACCTGGCCGGCGCCGGAGTCGAGCGTGTCGAGGCCGGTGGCGAGTTCGCCGCTGCCCTTCTCCGCGTCCTTGAGGCCGGCGGCGAGCCGACCCGCCCCCTGCTCGGCCTTGCGGATGCCGGAGCCGAGCTCCTTCGAGCCCTGCTCGGCGGTGCCCGCGCCGCCGGCGAGATCCGACGCGCCCTTGGCCGCCTTCTGCGTCTGGTCGTGCAGATCGGAGAACGACACGAAGATATTGTCGTAGAAGCCGCGTGAGGCACCCGCCGAGGTGGCCGCCCTGACCTGGGAGAACACGCTGCGGGAGATCTGCCCGACGATGTAGTTGTTGGAGTCGTTGGTGCGCACCTGCAGGGCGCCGGTCTCCGGGTGGCTGCCGGAGCTGGACGCGATCCGCTCGCTGAAGTCGGCGGGGATGGTGAGCGTCAGGTAGTAGGAGCCGTTCTCCAGGCCCTTCGTGGCGTCGGCGGAGTCCGTCTCCCGCCAGTCGAAGGTGGCCGTGTCGTGCAGCTTGGCGGCGAGTTCGTCGCCCGCCGCGATCTTCTTGCCGCCGGCGGTCGCGCCGCGGTCGGCGTTCACCAGCGCGACGGGGATCTTGTCGAGCCGCCCGTACGGATCCCAGAAGGACCAGAGGTACAGGGCGCCGTAGAGCAGCGGCAGCAGCAGGAGCGCGGCCATGGCGGCGCGCGGCAGCCGGCCCCGGCCGAACTTCTTCAGCTCAAGCGCGGCGAGCTTCGGTGTACGCATCGACGGCCCCCTCTTCGGTCTCTTCGGTCGCGTCGGCGGACGGCTCGGCGGTCGTGTCGGCGGACCGCTCGGCGGTCGTGTCGGTGGGGCGGGCGGGCCTGGTGGGGACCACCAGCGCGTCCGCGGGCGCCTCGGTGCAGACGCCGAGGACGGTGACGCCCGTGTCGGCCACCGAGCGCAGCATCGACCAGGCCCGCTCGCGGTCGGCGTCGCCGAGCTTGTGGTCGACGTCGTCGATCCCGAGCACCCGGGGGCGCGCCAGCAGCGCGAGGGCGACGCCGAGCCGCAGCGCCTCCAGCCGTTCCAGGTCGCGAACGGCCGTCCGCTCGCCCTTGACCAGCGAGTCGAGTTCGAGCCCCGCGGCCGCGAGAGCCGCCGCCACGTCGGCGCGGTCGCGTGCGGCGCGGGAGAAGAACCTGCGCTGCAGCAGCACCCTCTCGTGCAGGTGCTCGGCGACGGTGAGGGCCGGTTCGAGGGCGGAGATGCCGTCGACGGGGCCGAGGGCACTGATCCGCCGTACGGCGGGCATGCGCCGGGGGAGGGGGTGCCCGTGGACCTCCGCCCCGCCCTCGTTGGCCTTCATGCGTCCGGTGAGCGCCAGCATCAGGCAGGTGCGGCCATTGCCCGACGGGCCCTCGACGGCGATCAGCGTGCCGGCGGGCGCGCTGAACGACACGTCCCCGAAGACCCGCCCACGCGGGCCTCGTAGCCCGTACCCCTCCGCGGTGATCACGAGTCACCCTCCTCTTTGAACTGACTGGTCAGTACAAAAGAAGTATGCCGCATGGCGGTTGCGACCCTGCGGCCGGGGCAGGGGAACGTCTGTGCTAAGAGCAATTCCGCAGGTCAGGACCGATTGTCAGTGGTGTGCCCCACTATGGGTCGTACGAAGACAGGAGGCTCGTCATGGCTGCTCACGTAAGCGACATCCATCCCGTGCTGCGCCGTGCGGCGGCTCCGCCCGCCGCCCTCGACCTGCTCACCCAGGCCCACCTCGGACTTGACGAGGCGGCCGTCCTGGAAACCCCCAACGAGCGCTACGCCACCGCCCACCTCGCCGCGCTGCGGACAGCCGCGGCCGTGCTGGCGGTGCGTGGCCGTCCCGAAGCCGGCAACAGGCGGCGGCAGCGGATACGCAGCGCCTGGGAGGTGCTGCCCGAAGTCGCCCCGGAGCTCAGCGAGTGGAGCGCCATGTTCGAGTACGGCGCGCGCCGCCGGGCGCGCGCCGAAGCCGGCATAGAGGGTGCCGCCTCCTGGCGGGACGCGGACGATCTGCTGCGTGCCGCCGCCATGTTCCTGCGCCTGGTGGAGCGGATGCTGGTGCTCCAGCCCACCCTGCCCGCCGAACTGCGAACCGACCTGCCCCACCAGAAGGCCAACTGACCTGCGGTCGGCGAGGGCGTGGATAGAGTGGAGGCGCCTGTTCTAGCCGTCGTCCGCGAGGAGCCGCCCGCCATGTCCCGTGAAGGAGTGGTGGATCCGATCCGCCCCCGAGCGTCCCTCCGTACCGCCGTGGTCTGGGAGGTGCTGCGCGAGGCGCTCGAACGGCAGGCCAAGGCCGGCGGCCGTGACGCCGGAGAGCCGCTCGACGTGCTCGACACCGGGGGCGGCACCGGGAACTTCGCGGTGCCGGTGGCGCGCCTCGGCCACCGGGTCACCGTCGTGGACCCGAGCCCGGACGCGCTCTTCGCGCTGGAGCGCCGGGCCGCCGAAGCCGGGGTGACCGACCGGGTCCGCGGCGTCCAGGGCGACACCCACGGCCTGCTCGACGTCGTCGAGCCCGGCAGCCAGGACGTCGTGCTCTGCCACGGCGTCCTGGAGTACGTCGACGACCCGGCGGAGGGCGTGGGCAACGCCGTCGGCGCGCTGCGCCCGGCCGGGACGCTGAGCCTGCTGGCCGCGGGCCGCGGCGGCGCCGTGCTGGCCCGGGCCATCGCCGGCCACTTCGCCGAGGCGCAGCACGCCATAGGGGACCCCGACGGCCGGTGGGGCGCCGGGGACTCGCTCCCGCGCCGCTTCACCGCCGAGCAGCTCACCCGCCTGGTCTCCGACGCGGGCCTGCGGGTCGGCGCGGTGCACGGCGTCCGGGTCTTCGCCGACCTGGTCCCCGGTGTGCTGGTGGACACCGAGCCGGGCGCCCTGGAAGCGCTGCTCAAGCTGGAACTGGCGGCCGCGGAGCAGCCCGCGTTCCACTCGATCGCCACCCAACTGCACGTACTCGCCGACCGCGGGTGACGGGCCTCGCCGGCCACGGCGCCGGGAGTAGTCCGTCACAGGCCGCCCGGACGGCCGTTCAGGACCGTATGCTGGCATGACGTAACGGCGGACGGGGAATGAAGCCCCCGTCGGATTGGCGTAGTGGGGCGGGTTTCACGGGGGCGAATCCCTGCCTATCCTTGAATAAGGGTCGGACCGGTCGCCCCCGCGACCGACGAGTAGGAGGACGCCGTGCCGCTCTCGGAGCACGAGCAGCGCATGCTCGAGCAGATGGAGCGAGCGCTGTACGCCGAAGATCCCAAGTTCGCGTCGGCGCTTGAGGGAAGCGGGCTGCGCACCTATACCCGGCGGCGTGTCTACCAAGCGGTAGCGGGCTTCTTGGTGGGTATCGCGCTGCTGATGGCTGGAATGATCAAGCAGCAGCCCTGGATCAGTGTGGTCGGATTCCTCGTCATGCTGGCCTGTGCCGTGCTCGCGGTCACGGGTTGGCGGAAGGCCGGCAAACCCGGTGAGCAGCAGCCCGCCGCAGCAGCGGGTCGGGCTCACCCCCGTCGCAGGGGCAAGGTCATGGACCGGATCGAGGAACGCTGGCAGCGCCGCAGGGATGGGCAGGAAAGCTAGCGGCCGCCGAGGCGGAGTGTTCGCAAGAGGGTCTCAACAGTTTTCGGATGTATGACGAGGGGCGCGGAACCGTACCGGTTCCGCGCCCCTCGTCATGCCCGGCCCCGCGGCACCGGACGTCCCTCGCGCCCGCGCCTAGGAGGCCTGTCGTGACGGCCGCCGGACCGCGTCTGAGGCCCGCCGGACGGCCGCGGACCAGCGCCGCGTCGTCACCGACCACTGCTCCGACAGCCGCCAGATCACCCGTGCGGCCGAACGCGGCAGCAGAACGGCGCGCAGCCGCCCGCGCCGCCCGGCCGACCGGTGCAGCCCGTCGCGCACCTGGCGCACATCCGCCGCCAGCCCGGCCACCGGCCGCGGCCGGGGCGAGTACAGCACCTGCTCCACGGCGGCCGCGACCTGTCCGGCGGCCCGCGCCGCCGCCTCGTCGAGCTCGCCCTCCCGCACCAGCCGGGCGGTCGCCCGGCGCGGCGTCTCGGAGTCGTCGGGCGGGATCCCGTAGTCCCACGCGGTGTCGACCAGCTCCCGCCAGGCCGCGAGCGTCCTGGCGCCCTCCGCCAGGCCCTGTCCGCCGCCCAGCCGCCGGGACCGCTCACGGCGGCGCCACAGCATCGGGACCAGCGGCACCACGATCACCAGCACCGCCAGCAGGGCGATGCCCACCAGCCGGCCGGCGCTGATCCCGGTGTCGGCCGATCCGCCGCCGGTGTCCTGGCCGAGGGGCGTGCAGTCGCCCAGCGCCTTGTCCTTGACCGAGCAGCTCGCCGAGGCCGAGGCGCCGGCGCTCGGTGCCACCGACTTGTCGGGCTCCGGCACGACCGGCCCGCCACCGGGGGTCGGCAGCTGGTCCGCCGTGTAGCTGGGGGCGGTGCCGCGCGACGGCGTGGGCTCGAAGCGGGTCCAGCCGACGCCCTCGAAGTACAGCTCCGGCCAGGCGTGCGCGTCCTGGAGCCCCACCGACACGCTGCCGTCGGACCGGGGACCGCTGCCGGGCGCGAAGCCCACCGCGACGCGGGCCGGGATGTGCAGGGTGCGGGCCATGGCCGCCATGGTGAAGGCGAAGTGGACGCAGAACCCCTGCTTGTCGCGGAGGAAGTTGGTGATCGCTTCGACCCCGGTGCCCGACCGGACCCGCGTGCTGTACCGGAAGTCCCCGGAGTGGAAGTACTTCTGCAGGTCCACGGCCTGCTCGTACGGGTTCGCCGCGCCGCGCGTCACCTCCAGCGCGGTCCTGCCCACCACCTCCGGCAGGCTGTCGGGGACCTGGGTGTACTCCTCCTTGAGCGCGGTGGCCGGCTCGGGGGCGCTGGCCAGCTGGGAGGCCGTCGGCTGCACCAGCAGGCTGGTGACCTTGTACTTCACGCCCTTGGTCGTCTGCTTGCGGTCACCGACGACCGTGCGCCCCTCCTTGTCGAAGCGCCAGCGGCCGTCGACCGTGAGCTTCTGGACGGGATAGGGGAGCGGCAGCCAGCTCTGCGCGTAGTTCCCGTCCGCGGCGACCGAGGTGACGATCTGGTTCGTCTTCACCGCGGGGCCGAGCCCGGCGGGCACCGGGAACACGTCGGGGATACCGGTCACCGGGCGCTCGGAGGAGCGCCATTGCGTGCCGTCGAACCTGTCGAGGGCGACGATGCGCAGATACATGTCCGACGTGCCGGCCGCGTTGGTGCGGTACGACAGGACCTCGCGGTTGGTCGGCTGGTTGAGGCTGTCCTGCAGCGCCACCACCGGGTTGACCGACGAGGAGCTGCCGCCGCCGAAGCCGGGGCCCGTTCCGTTGCCCGACGGGTCGAGCAGCCCGCTGCCCAGCGAGGGCAGCAGGGCGGGGGCGATCAGCGCGATGCCCAGGGCCATCGCCCCGATCCGGCGGCCGGTGCGGACCGGTGCCACGACCGAGCCCTCGGACCGGGTCGAGGAGGTGCCCGCCCAACCGGTGGACGGGGGACCGCCGCCGAAGACCCGGCCCCAGCGCGACAGCCGGTCCCGTCCCTCGGCGAGGAGCAGCAGCAGGTAGCCGGCCGCCGCGATCAGGAACCACAGCCAGCGGCTGCCGCTGCCCGCGAGGCCGGAGGCGACGGAGTACAGCGCGAGCAGCGGCAGCCCGGCCGGAGCGGCGCTGCCGTACGTCACCGCCAGCGCGTCCACGGCCAGCGCGATCACCAGCACGCCGGCGACCAGCAGCAGCCGGATGCCCGGGGTCACCGGGGCGGGGATGGCGAACTGGCTGACGTCCCGCAGGCCGTCACCGAGCCGGTCGCCGAGCCCCGCGAAGGCCTTGGGGCCGGGCAGGATGCCGCCCACGGCCTGCTTCGAGACGAACATCATGGTCACTATCAGCAGGCTGACCAGGGCCTGCGCCAGTACGGTCAGTGGCCTGGCCAGCGGTACCCGCCGGGCCAGCGCACCGACGCAGGACTGGAGCGTGACCAGGAAGGCCGCCTGCAGGATCCAGCCGGTCGGGGTGGCCAGCGGCAGCAGGGAACAGGCAGCCATGATCGACGCCAGCGCGGCGCAGACCGTCAGCCGTGCGCGTCCGCTCATGAGCCGGCTCCCGCCTCTTCGCGCGCGCGGAACCGGTCCGCGAGCTGCCACAGCGAGGACAGGCCCTCGCCCGGTGGCACCGGGAGTACCGTCCAGCCGGCCTCGCGCAGCATGCGCACGGCCCGCCGGACACCGGTGTCCGCGCTCGACCCGGACCGGTCGTCGCCGCTCCCACCGGAGCCGGCGGCGGAACCGTCGGCGAGATCGGAAGCGGAACCGGAGGCGGCGGAACCCGAACCGGCGGCCGACACGTCCGGGTACGGATCCACAGCGTCGCGGGACACCCAGGCCGAGCTGTCCAGGACGAACGCCACCGCGCCGCCGGCCCGCCGGCGCATCCGTCCGACGATCGTCGCCTGCTCCTCGTCGAGATCCCCGAGGAAGGCCACCAGCAAGCCCTCGCTGCCGACCCGCAGTACGTCGTGGGCGCGCGAGAAGCCGGCGCCGTCCGAGTGCTCGACCACCGCGAGCGTGTCGAGCAGTACTCCCGCGGTGTCGGAGGAGTCGCCGCCGAAACCGCCCTCGGGACCCGGGACGCTGCTGCCGGTGTCGGTCAGCAGCCGCACCGAGTAGCCGCGCTCCAGCATGTGCGTCGAGACCGACGCCGCTCCCGACACCGCCCATTCGAAGGCGGAATCGGGCCCCGCGCCGTAGAAGGCGAGCCGCCGGGTGTCCACCAGCACGGTGCAGCGGGCCTTGTGCGGCTGCTCCTCGCGCCGCACCATCAGCTCGCCGTACTTCGCGGTGGAGCGCCAGTGCACCCGCCGCAGATCGTCACCGTGCCGGTAGCCGCGCGGGATCGCGTCGTCCTCGCCGGCCAGCGACAGCGAGCGGGTGCGGCTGTCGCCGTAGCCGGACGCCTCGCCCGCGAGCCGGACCGCGGGCAGTGGCTCCACCCGGGGCACCACGGTCAGGGTGTCGAACGCGCTGAACGACCGGGTCAGCTCGCACATACCGAAGGGGTCGGTCAGCCGCAGCTGCAGCGGCCCCAGCGGATAGCGCCCGCGTAGGTCGGAGCGGACCCGGTAGGACACCTCGCGGTGGCCGCCCGGCTCCACCCGGTCCAGCACGAAGCGCGGCCGCGGCCCGAGCACGTACGGCACCCGGTCCTGCAGCATCAGCAGGCCGGTGGGGATGCGCGAGACGTTGTCGACGCGCAGGTGCACCCGCGCCTCGGACATCGCGGGCACCCGTGACGGCGCGAGCCGCCGGCTGCCCGCGACCCGGTAGCGGGTGCGGTACAGCACCGCGACGCAGACCAGCGGCAGCACCGCCAGCAGCAGCCCGACCCGCAGCAGGTCGGGCTGGCCCAGCACGTAGGCGCAGACCGCCGCCGCGACCCCGGCCGCGAAGAAGGACCGTCCGCGCGTGGTCAGCCCCGACAGCGCCGTACGGAAACCTCCCGCGGCCTGCGGGTCGGCGGACATCACAAGCCCCGGACGCCGGGCGGCTGGGCGCTCTGCGCCTGCCGCCATTGCAGTGCGGACGCGGACGCGGAAGCGGAGGGGTCGGGGACGGGCGTGCGCTGCAGGATCTCCGCCACGACCTGTTCCGGCGTGCGCCGGTTCAGCTGCGCCTGCGCGGTCGGCAGCAGCCGGTGCGCCAGGACCGCGGGGGCGAGCGCCTGGACGTCGTCCGGCAGGACGAAGTCGCGTCCGTCCAGCGCCGCCGAGGCGCGGGCCGCCCGCACCAGGTGCAGGGTCGCGCGCGGCGAGGCGCCGAGCCGCAGGTCCGCGTGGTGGCGGGTGGCGCCGACCAGCGCCACGGCGTAGCGGCGCACTGGGTCCGACACGTGCACCGTCCGCACCGCCTCGATCAGCTTCACGATCTCGTGGGCGTGCGCGACCGGCTGCAGGTCGTCCAGCGGCGGTGTGCCGCCGTGCACGTCCAGCATCTGCAGTTCGGCCTCGGGGCTCGGGTAGCCGATCGACACCCGGGCCATGAAGCGGTCGCGCTGCGCCTCGGGCAGCGGATAGGTGCCCTCCATCTCCACCGGGTTCTGGGTGGCGATGACCATGAACGGGTTGGGCAGCTCGTACGTGGTCCCGTCGACGGTGACCTGGCGCTCCTCCATCGACTCCAGCAGCGCCGACTGCGTCTTGGGCGAGGCCCGGTTGATCTCGTCGCCCACCACGATCTGCGCGAAGATCGCCCCCGGCTTGAACTCGAAGTCCCGCCGCTGCTGGTCGAAGACGCTCACTCCGGTGATGTCGGAGGGCAGCAGGTCGGGCGTGAACTGGATCCGCCGCACCGAGCAGTCGATGGACCGCGCGAGCGCCTTGGCCAGCATCGTCTTCCCGACCCCTGGCACATCCTCGATGAGGAGGTGCCCCTCTGCCAGCATCACGGTCAGCGAGAGCCGTACGACCTCGGGCTTGCCCTCGATCACGTTCTCCACGGACCGGCGCACCCGCTCCGCCGTCGTGGTCAGATCGCTGAGGCTTGCTCGCGCGTCATAGGTCGTCACCCGGTTCTCCTCGGCCTGTTCATAGGGGCGCGGCCAACCACGGACCGGCTCCTCCCCGAATGCGGTGCACCACACGCCCTGACGGGTGAGGGGGTGCCGCACGATGCATTGTTCCCTCGAACGGCGCCCCGCGTCACTCGCCTGCCGTTACTGGGCTGTGATTTCCCGCAGCAGGCCGGTGTGGACGTCGAAGACAAAACCGCGCACATCGTCCCGATGAGCCAGGAAGGGGGACGTACGCACCCGGGTCATCGACTGGCGCACGTCCTGGTCGATGTCGGTGAACGCCTCGACCGCCCAGGTCGGCCGCTGGCCGACCTCGTGCTCCAGTTCGGTCCTGAAGTCCTCGGTGATGCTCTGCAGGCCGCAGCCGGTGTGGTGGATGAGGACCACCGAGCGGGTCCCGAGGGCCCGCTGGCTGATGGTGAGCGAGCGGATGGTGTCGTCGGTGACGACCCCGCCCGCGTTGCGGATGGTGTGGCAGTCGCCCAGGCGCAGGCCCAGCGCCGCGTGTAGATCGATGCGGGCGTCCATGCACGCGACGACGGCCACGCCCAGGACCGGCTGGGCCCCCATGCCGGGGTCGCTGAACGCGCCCGCGTAGCGCTCGTTGGCGCTCACGAGTCGGTCGATGACGGAGTCGGTTGTGGAGGCGGGCTCGGCGCCGGCTCCGGATGGCTGCGCTGCGGATATCGACATGTGAATGACGTTAAAGGGCCGGAGCCGCTCCCACCTGCTGTAGAGGCGGGAAAAAGTCGGTCAATTGGATCCTGTGTGAGGTAACCCACAGGGCCCGGTCCCCTCCCGGCGGGCGAGGCGCGCGGGCCGTCGATTGCGTTGACGGTGGGGCGCAGTGGAGTAAAGTGGCGCGAAATGGGGTCCTCTGCGGGAGGTTCGGTGTTCCTCGGAACGTACGCGCCGCGACTCGACGACAAGAGCCGTCTGGTCCTGCCCGCGAAGTTCAGGGAGCAGCTCGCGCCGGGTCTGGTGATCACCAAGGGCCAGGAGCGCTGCCTGTACGTGTGGCCGCTGCGCGGATTCCAGGCCGTCACCGAGGAACTGCGCCGGGCGCCCCTGACGTCCAAGCCCGCGAGGGACTACATGCGGGTGCTGTTCGCCGGAGCCACCGACGAGGTGCCCGACAAACAGGGCCGCATCCACGTCCCGCAGCCGCTGCGGGAGTACGCCGGGCTGGACCGCGACTGTGCGGTCATCGGCGCCAATACCCGGGTCGAGGTGTGGTCCGCCACGGCCTGGGACCGCTACCTGGCGGCGCAGGAAGACACCTTTTCGGCCCTGTCGGAGGAGGTTCCGACCGGATTACTGTGACCCCGGCCCCCACTCGCAGCGTCACCACGGTGTACGTATGGCTCGGCCTCCTCCCGCTCTCCGGCTCCACTGGCACTACTTCCCCGGCGCCAGAGGGCCACTTCCCTTCCGAGCGGGCGGGGACCAGGCCATATGTCGAAGAAGTCGAAGAGTCGAAGAACCGAGAAGGGCCCCATGAGCGCCGTCCCCGCCCCGCAGTCCGAGCCGCATGGCGCCCCCGCGGACCCCGCCACCACCGAGCCCTCCGCCACCACCGAGCCCTCCGCCACCACCGAGCCCTCCGCCACCACCGGGCCCACCGGTCCCGCCCCCGCGAAGCACGTGCCCGTGATGCTGCGCCGCTGTCTGGACCTGCTGGCTCCCGCGCTGGCCGAGCCGGGCGCCGTGGTCGTGGACGCGACGCTGGGGCTCGGCGGCCACAGCGAGGCGCTGCTGACGACGTTCCCCTCGGCCCGACTGGTCGCCATCGACCGCGACCCCGCCGCGCTCGAGCTCTCCGCCGAGCGCCTGGCGCCGTTCGGCGACCGGGCCACGCTGGTGCACGCGGTCTACGACGAGCTGGCGGACGTCCTCGACCGGCTCGGCATCCCCAGGGTCCAGGGCGTGCTGTTCGACCTCGGTGTCTCGTCCATGCAGCTCGACGAGGCGGACCGGGGCTTCGCGTACGCGCAGGACGCGCCGCTCGACATGCGGATGGACCAGACGACCGGCATCAGCGCCGCCGAGGTGCTCAACACCTACCCGCCGGGCGACCTGGTGCGGATCCTGCGCACCTACGGCGAGGAGAAGTACGCGCGGAAGATCGTCGACGCGGTCGTCAAGCAGCGGGTGAAGGAACCGTTCACCAACAGCGCGCGACTGGTCGACCTCATCCGCGAGGTGCTCCCGCAGGCGGCCAAGCGCACCGGCGGCAACCCCGCCAAGCGCACCTTCCAGGCGCTGCGCATCGAGGTCAACGCCGAGCTCGCCGCGGTCGAGGGCGCGATCCCCGCGGCGCTGGGCGCCCTCGCGGTCGGCGGCCGGATCGCCGTGCTGTCCTACCAGTCGCTGGAGGACCGCATCGTCAAGCAGGCGTTCGCGGCGGGCGCTGCCAACACCGCCCCGCCCGGCCTGCCCGTGGTGCCCGAGCAGTACCAGCCCCGGCTGAAGCTGCTCACCCGCGGCGCGGAACTGCCGACCGAGCAGGAGATCGCGGAGAACAAGCGCGCCGCCCCGGCCCGGCTGCGCGGTGCCGAACGGATCCGCGAGGAGGCGCTGTGAGCCCGGCCCGGTCGGCCACGGCGGCCCGCGCTCCCTTCGTGCTGCTGGTGGTGACGCTGCTGGCCGGCGGCCTCATCTCGCTGCTCCTGCTGAACGGCGCCGTCAACCAGGACTCCTTCGAGCTGAACCGGCTGCAGAAGGACACCACCACGTACACCGACGAGGAGCAGGCGCTCCAGCAGGACGTGGACCGGTACAAGGCGCCCGACGCGCTCGACCGGCGCCGCCCGCGAGCTGGGCATGGTGCCCGGCGGCAACCCCGCCTTCCTGAACCCGGACGGCACCGTGCGCGGCGATCCCACCGAGGCCGGGGCCGCGCCGTCCCCGGCACCCGTGCGTACCCAGGCGCCGCCGAGCAGGCCCGCCACGACGGCTCCTGCCACCGTCCCCACCACAGCGCCCGCCACGAAGCCGGCCGGCGGCGCGTCCGCGCGCATCCCCGGCGGCTCCCCCACTTCCCAGACCACCGGCAGGTGACCTCGTGACCAGTCCTCGCACCCTGCGCGCCGCTCCGGGGGACGGTGCGCATGAGTGAGCCGAGGCGCCCGCAGCGCGGACGGCTGCCGGGACCCGGAGGGCCGCGGAGGGCCGCCGCGCCGGGAGCGCCGGGCCAGGGCTCCCAGCGGTCGCCCGGCGCCAGGCGGCCGGCGCGCCCCGCCCCGGGCGGGAACCGCGGGCCCGCCGCCCGCCGTCCGCGCCCGCCACGTCCCTCGGCCCCGCTGCGGCTGGGCCGGCCCAAGCCCCGGCTGCGGCTCGTCAGTGTCGCGCTGACACTGGTGATGCTCGCGTTCGTCGTCCGGCTGCTGCAGGTGCAGGCCGTCGACGCGCCCGCGTACGCGGCCAAGGCGGACGTCAACCGCTGGGTCACGCACACCGTCGCCGCCGACCGCGGGGCCATCACCGACCGGACGGGCACCGATCTGGCGTCGACCGTCGACGCGTACGACATCACCGCCGACCCGTTCCTCTTCACCTCCGCCCAGACGAAGACCGCGGACGCGCCCGCGCAGGCGGCCGAGCTCCTCGCGCCGATCGTCGGCGGCGACGCCAAAACCATCGCGAGGAAGCTCACCACCCCGAACTCCCGCTACCAGGTCATCGCCCGGCAGCAGTCCCCGCAGGTCTGGAACCAGATCAAGGACCTCAAGCGGGTGCTGAGCGCCAAGGCCGCCAAGAACAACGGCGCTGACGTCCTGGCCGGTGTCTTCAGCGATCCGCACACCAAGCGGGTCTATCCCGGCGGCGACCTCGCGGCCGGGGTGATCGGCTTCGTCAACGGTGAGGGCGCCGGAGGCGGCGGTCTGGAGGCGATGCTCAACCGGGAGCTGGCGGGCGAGGCCGGCAGGATCCGCTACGCACAGTCCAGCGGCCGGCAGGTCCCGACCGCCGGCATCCAGGAGCACCCCGCCGTGCCCGGCTCGGACGTACAGCTGACCATCGACCGCGACATCCAGTGGGCGGCGCAGAGCGCCATCACGGCGCAGGTGCGGAAGTCCGAGGCGGACCGCGGCTACGTCATCGTCCAGGACACCCGCACCGGCGAGATCCTCGCCATGGCCAACGCCCCCGGCTACGACCCGAACGACCTCGCGCACGCCGGCACCGGCACCCTGGGCAACGCGGCCGTCCAGGACGCCTACGAGCCCGGCAGCGTCAGCAAGCTGATGTCGATGGCCGCCGTCCTCGACCAGGGCGTCGCGACGCCGGAGACCCACGTCACGGTCCCCGGCACCCTGCCGCGCGCCGACCGGGTCTTCCACGACGACGTGGACCACGGCACCTGGTCGCTGACCCTCAACGGGGTGCTCGCCAAGTCCAGCAACATCGGCACGATCCTGGCCACCGGCCAGCTGGGCAAGACCCAGCCGGAGGCGAACGCGGTGCTGTACTCGTACCTGAAGAAGTTCGGGATCGGCGACCCCACCGGGCTCGGCTTCCCCGGCGAGACCCGCGGGATCCTGGCCAAGCCGCAGAAGTGGAACGCCTCCCAGCAGTACACGATCCCATTCGGCCAGGGCCTGTCGCTCAACGCCCTGCAGGCCACCTCCGTCTACTCGACGGTCGCCAACGGCGGCGTCCGCGTGCAGCCCAGCCTGATCCGCGGCATCACCGGCCCCGACGGCCGGTTCGTGCCATCCGAGACGCCCAAGACGTCCCGGGTGGTCAGCGAGAAGACCGCCAAGACGCTGGCGACGATGCTCGAGTCCGTGGTCGGCGACGAACAGGGCACCGGGAGCAAGGCGCGCATCGCCGGGTACCGGGTCGCGGGCAAGACCGGCACGGCCAACCGGGTGGACCCGGCCACCGGCCGGTACAAGGGCTACACCGCCTCGTTCCTGGGTTTCGCACCCGCCGACAAGCCGCGGGTCACCGTCTCCTGCGTGATCCAGAACCCGACCAGTGGCAGCTACTTCGGCGGGCAGATCTGCGGCCCGGTCTTCAAGCAGGTCATGGAATTCGCCCTCAAATCCCTGCAGGCCGCGCCCTCCGGCGCGGAGGCGCCGCACCTGCCCGTCGAGTTCGACCCATCGAAGAGGTGACAACGATCACATCCGACGGCGACCGCCCCGGCCGGGGCCGGGGGTCTTTTGGCTCCGAGCGGGGCGGGCCCGGTAACCTCACCGCCGTGCCACATGCTGATCAGTCCCCTCACCAACAGCCGGGTGCGCCCCGCCCGTCCGCAGTCCGACCCAAAGCGCCGGCGGAACTGGCCGCGCGGCTGGGCGCGGAACCGCCCGCGGACGGCGCCCCCGCCACTGGCATCACCCACGACTCGCGGGCGGTACGCCCCGGAGACGTCTACGCGGCGCTGCCGGGCGCCCGCTTCCACGGCGCCGACTTCGCCGCCCAGGCCGCGGACCTGGGCGCCGTCGCGATCCTCACCGACCCGGCGGGCGCCGAGCGCGCCGCGGCCACCGGCCTGCCAGTGCTGACCGTGGACGACCCGCGCTCCCGGATGGGCGCGCTGGCCGCCTGGATCTACGACGAACCGGGCGAGGCGCTGCTGCAGATCGGCATCACCGGAACCTCGGGCAAGACCACGACGGCCTACCTGATCGAGGGCGGCCTGCGGGCCGTCCACGGTAAAGCCACCGGCCTCATCGGCACGGTCGAGTCGCGCATCGGCGACGAGCGCATCAAGAGCGAGCGCACCACCCCCGAGGCCACCGACCTCCAGGCGCTGTTCGGCGTCATGCACGAGCGCGGCGTCCGGTCGGTCGTCATGGAGGTCTCCAGCCACGCGCTGGTGCTCGGCCGGGTGGACGGCGCCGTCTTCGACGTGGCCGTCTTCAACAACCTCAGCCCCGAGCACATGGAATTCCACTCGGGCATGGAGGACTACTTCCAGGCGAAGGCGCGGCTGTTCACCCCGCAGCGCAGCCGGGTCGGCGTCGTCAACCTGGACGACGCCTACGGCCGCCGGCTCGTCGCCGAGGCCGGGGTCCCCATCACCACGTTCTCCGCCGCGGGGGACCTGGACGCCGACTGGCGCGCCACCGACGTCGAGACCGGTCCGCTGGGCAGCACCTTCACCGTCACCGGGCCCAAGGGCGAGACGGCGCGGGCCGCCGCCCCGCTGCCCGGCCCCTTCAACGTCGCCAACACGCTCGCCGCCATCACCGCGCTGGTCATCGCGGGAGTGGACCCGCAGACGGCGGCGGACGGCGTCGCCGCCGTTCCCGGGGTCCCCGGCCGGCTGGAGGGCGTCGACGCGGGCCAGCCCTACCTCGCGGTCGTGGACTACGCCCACAAGACCGACGCCGTCGAGTCCGTGCTGCGCGCCCTGCGCAAGACCACCGAGGGCCGCATCCACGCCGTGCTCGGCTGCGGCGGCGACCGCGACCAGCTCAAGCGCGGCCCGATGGGCGCCGCTTGCGCGCGGCTCGCGGACACCGCCGTGCTGACGTCCGACAACCCGCGCTCCGAGGACCCGCTCGGGATCCTCGCCGCGATGCTGAACGGAGCAGCCGAAGTACCCGCCCACGAACGCGGGCACGTCATCGTCGAGCCCGACCGGGCCGCCGCCATCGCCATCGCGGTAGCCCGCGCCGAGCCCGGCGACATCGTGCTGGTCGCGGGCAAGGGCCATGAACAAGGCCAGGACATCGCCGGAGTGGTACGCCCCTTCGACGACCGGGAAGTACTGCGCGCCGCCATCGAGAAGGACCAGGAACAGCTGTGATCCCACTCACCCTCGCCGAGGTCGCTGACGCGGTCGGCGGGAGCATGCACGACATACCGGAACCAGGGAGGCGCGTGACGGGCCCCGTGGTCATCGACTCCCGCGAGGTGGTGCCCGGCGCACTGTTCGCCGCCTTCGCCGGCGAGCGCGTGGACGGCCACGACTACGCGGTGGGCGCCGTGAAGGACGGAGCGGTGGCGGTACTCGCCTCCCGTCCCCTCGGCGTGCCCGCGATCGTCGTCGAGGACGTGGTGGCCGCGCTCGGGGCGCTCGCCAGGACCGTCATCGCACGGCTCGGCGCGACCACCGTCGCCCTCACCGGCTCCGCCGGCAAGACCAGCACCAAGGACCTGATGGCCCAACTGCTGGAACGGCACGCTCCCACGGTGTGGACGCCCGGCTCGCTGAACAACGAGATCGGGCTGCCGCTCACCGCGCTGCGCGCCGACGAGTCCACCCGGCACCTGGTGCTGGAGATGGGCGCCCGGGGGATCGGCCACATCCGGTACCTGACGGAGCTGACGCCGCCGCGGATCGGCGCGGTCCTGAACGTCGGGGCCGCGCACATCGGCGAGTTCGGCGGCCGCGACCGCACCGCCATCGCGAAGGGCGAACTCGTCGAGTCGCTGCCCTCCGCGGAGGACGGCGGAGTGGCGGTGCTCAACGCCGACGACCATCTGGTGCGCGCGATGGCCTCGCGCACCACGGCCCGCGTCGTGCTCTTCGGCGAAGCGGCCGAAGCCGACGTCCGCGCGGAGAATGTCCGGCTCAACGACCGAGGTCAGGCGCTCTTCACACTCCGCACACCCACCGGGTGCGCCGAAGTGACCTTGCGCCTGTACGGTGAGCACCACGTGTCGAACGCGCTCGCCGCGGCCGCCGTCGCCGGTGAACTGGGCATGCCCGTCGAGGAGATCGCCACCGCGCTCTCCGCCGCGGGAACCCTGTCGCACTGGCGCATGGAGGTCACCGAGCGGCCCGACGGCGTGACGGTCGTCAACGACGCCTACAACGCGAACCCCGACTCCATGAGAGCCGCTCTGCGCGCGCTCGCCGCCATGGGGCGCGGGCGCCGTACGTGGGCGGTGCTCGGCGAGATGGCCGAACTCGGTGAGGAGTCCCTCACCGAGCACGACGCGGTCGGGCGACTGGTCGTCCGGCTCAACGTCAGCAAGCTCGTGGCCGTGGGCGGCTCGGAAGCCGCCTGGTTGGATATGGGCGCCAAGAACGAGGGTTCGTGGGGTGAGGAGTCGGTGCACGTGTCCGACGCGGAGACGGCGATCGACCTGCTGCGCAGCGAGTTGCGCCCGGGGGACGTCGTGCTGGTGAAGGCATCTAGGTCGGTCGGTCTGGAGCGCGTGGCGCTGGCGCTGCTCGACGGCACCGAAGGCGAGGTCGCCGCGCGATGAAGCAGATTCTCGTATCCGGTGTGCTCGGTCTCTTCCTGTCGCTGATCGGCACCCCGCTGCTGATCCGCCTGCTGGCCCGCAAGGGCTACGGGCAGATGATCCGCGACGACGGTCCGAAGGCCCACCACAGCAAGCGCGGCACTCCCACGATGGGCGGCATCTCGTTCATCCTGGCGACCCTGGTCGCCTATGCCGCGACCAAGGTGATCACCAGCGAGCGGCCGAGCATGTCGGGTCTGCTGGTGCTGTTCCTGACCGCCGGCCTCGGCCTGGTCGGCTTCCTGGACGACTACATCAAGATCGTCAAGCAGCGGAGCCTGGGCCTGCGGGCCAAGGCGAAGCTGGGCGGCCAGCTCATCGTCGGCATCGCGTTCGCGGTCCTGGCGCTGAACTTCTCGGACTCGCGCGGCCAGACGCCGGCCTCCACCAAGCTGTCGTTCACCCAGGACTTCGGGTGGACCATAGGGCCGGTGATCTTCGTCATCTGGGCGCTGTTCATGATCCTGGCGATGTCCAACGGCGTGAACCTCACCGACGGCCTCGACGGTCTGGCCACCGGCGCTTCCGTGATGGTCTTCGCCGCCTACACCGTCATCGGCGTCTGGCAGTACGGCCAGTGGTGCGGGGCCCCGCTCAGCGCCAACGGCGCCTGTTACGAGGTCAGGGACCCACTCGACCTGGCGGTCGTCGCCGCGGCCCTGATGGGCGCGTGCTTCGGCTTCCTGTGGTGGAACACCTCACCGGCCAAGATCTTCATGGGCGACACCGGCTCGCTGGCCCTCGGCGGCGCCCTCGCCGGCCTGGCCATCTGCTCGCGCACCGAGATGCTGCTGGCGATCCTCGGCGGCCTGTTCGTCCTCATCACGCTCTCCGTGGTCATCCAGGTCGGCTCCTTCCGGCTCACCGGCAAGCGGGTCTTCCGGATGGCGCCACTCCAGCACCACTTCGAACTCAAGGGGTGGAGCGAGGTCCTGGTCGTGGTCCGGTTCTGGATCATCCAGGGCATGTGCATGGCCATCGGCCTCGGCCTGTTCTACGCCGGCTGGGTGGCCGCCTCGTGACAGCGCCGCACCCGCTCGCGGACGAGCTGGCGGGAGTCCGCGTCACCGTCGCCGGCCTGGGCGTCTCCGGCGTCCCGGCCGCCCGGGCGCTGCACGCCCTGGGTGCCGTCGTCACCGTGGTGAACAGCGGCGACGACGAGCGGGCGCGGGCCGAGGCCGAGGAGCTGCGGGAGCTGGGCGTCACCGTGCGCCTCGGCGACGGCGACACCCTCCCCGAGGGCACCGCGCTCGTCGTCACCGCCCCGGGCTGGAAGCCCACGAGCCCGCTCTTCGCGGCCGCCGAGGCGGCCGGCGTCGAGGTGTGGGGCGACGTGGAGCTGGCCTGGCGCTTGCGGGGTGCGGACGGCAGGAAGCCGGCGCCCTGGCTGGCGGTCACCGGCACCAACGGCAAGACCACCACCGTCCAGATGCTCGCCTCCATCCTCAGGGCCGCGGGCCTGCGGACCGCCGCCGTCGGCAACATCGGCGTCTCGGTCCTGGACGCCGTGCTCGGCAAGGAGGAGTACGACGTCCTGGCCGTCGAACTCTCCAGCTACCAGCTGCACTGGGCGCCCAGCGTCCGGCCGCACTCCGCGGTGGTGCTCAACCTTGCGCCCGACCACCTGGACTGGCACGGCTCCATGGCGGCGTACGCCGCCGACAAGGGCCGGATCTACGAGGGCAACCAGGTCGCCTGCGTCTACAACACCGCGGACCCGGCCACCGAGGCGCTGGTCCGCGAGGCCGACGTGGAGGAGGGCGCCCGTGCGATCGGGTTCACCCTCGGCAGCCCGGCCCCGTCGCAGTTCGGCGTCGTGGACGGCATCCTGCTCGACCGGGCGTTCGTCGAGGGCCGGCAGAAGAACGCCCAGGAGCTCGCGGAGGTCTCCGACGTCCAGCCGCCCGCCCCGCACAACATCGCCAACGCGCTGGCCGCCGCGGCGCTGGCCCGGGCCTTCGGCGTGGAACCGGCCGCCGTGCGCGACGGGCTGCGCGCCTTCCGGCCCGACGCCCACCGCATCGCGCTCGTGGAGACCGTCGACGAGGTCGCCTACGTGGACGACTCCAAAGCCACCAACACCCATGCGGCCGAGGCCTCGCTGGCCGCCTACGAGTCCATCGTCTGGATCGCCGGCGGCCTCGCCAAGGGCGCCACGTTCGACGAGCTGGTCGCCCGGTCCGCCCCGCGGCTGCGCGGTGTGGTGCTGATCGGCGCCGACCGCGCGCTGATCCGCGAAGCACTCGCGCGACACGCCCCCGAGGTCCCGGTCACCGACCTGGAACGGACCGACACTGGGGCGATGTCCGCGGCGGTGGAGGCGGCGAGGAAGCTCTCCCGGCCCGGTGACACGGTCCTGCTGGCACCGGCCTGCGCCTCCATGGACATGTTCACCAACTACGGGGAACGTGGCGAGGCATTCGCCGAGGCCGTACGGGCCCTGGCACCCGAGAGCGCGGGACACGACAAGTAGCCGGGCGTCCCCGCGCCGCTGACGACCTCACCAGGTCACCGACCCCCGGCGCCGCACCACTGGAGGGGACGCATGACGGCAGACCGTTCCGCCGCCCGCGGCGTCGAACGCCGTTCCGGCGAAGGGGCGGCCCGCGTGCTGCCCGCCAAACGCGTCGCGGCGGGCCCCGCCAGGCCCGTTCCCCCGCGCAGAGACGTTTCCGCCCGGCGGTCCGGTCCCCTGGCAGGGCCACGCAGGCTCCACGACCGCCTCCAGGCGGCCTGGGACCGGCCGCTGACCGCTTATTACCTGATTCTCGGCGGAAGCCTGCTCATCACCGTCCTCGGGCTGGTGATGGTCTACTCCGCGTCGATGATCCAGGCGCTGCGCTACGGCTACCCGTCCACGTTCTACTTCCGCAAGCAGTTGCTCGCCGCCGCCATCGGCACCGTGCTGCTGATCGCCGCGGCCCGTATGCCCGTCAAGGTGCACCGCGCGCTGGCGTATCCGCTGCTGCTCGGCGCCGTTTTCCTGATGTGCCTGGTCCAGGTGCCGGGAATAGGGCAGACGGTGAACGGCAACACCAACTGGATCTCGCTCGGCGGCCCTTTCCAGCTGCAGCCCAGCGAATTCGGCAAGCTCGCGCTCGTCCTGTGGGGCGCCGACCTGCTGGCCCGCAAGAGCGACCGGAACCTGCTGGTCCAGTGGAAGCACCTGCTGGTTCCCCTGGTGCCCGTGACATTCATGGTGCTCGGCCTGATCATGCTCGGCGGCGACATGGGCACCACGATCATCCTCACCGCGATTCTCTTCGGCCTGCTGTGGTTGGCCGGCGCCCCCACCCGGTTGTTCGTGGGAGTGCTTTCCGGCGCCGCGTTCCTCGCGTTCCTCGCCATCAGGACCAGCCCCAACCGGATGTCACGGCTCGGTTGCATCGCGGCGAGCGATCCGGGCGCCAATGACCAGTGCTGGCAGGCCGTGCACGGGATCTACGCGCTCGCTTCCGGCGGCTGGTTCGGTTCCGGACTGGGCGCGAGTATGGAAAAGTGGGGCGAACTGCCCGAGCCGCACACCGACTTCATCTTCGCCGTCACCGGGGAGGAACTGGGTCTCGCGGGGACGCTGTCGGTTCTCGCCCTCTTCGCGGCCCTAGGCTATGCGGGTATCCGCGTGGCCGGTCGTACGGAGGACCCCTTCGTCAGGTTCGCAGCGGGTGGCGTGACAACCTGGATCACGGCCCAGGCCGTGATCAACATTGGTGCGGTGCTCGGCCTGCTGCCGATCGCCGGAGTCCCGCTTCCGCTGTTCTCCTACGGAGGTTCGGCCCTCCTGCCGACCATGTTCGCGATCGGGTTGCTCATCTCCTTCGCGAGGAGTGAGCCCGGGGCGCGAGCGGCACTGGCCGTGCGCGGGCCCGGAGTGATGACACGGACGATGAGGCGGTTCGTCAAACGACGGCCGTCCGGGAAGCGGTGAATTTCGGTGCATGTCGTACTCGCCGGCGGGGGGACCGCCGGCCACATCGAGCCTGCGCTCGCGCTCGCCGATGCCCTGCGCAGGCAGGATCCGACGGTAGGAATCACGGCGCTCGGAACGGAAAAGGGCCTGGAGACCAGGCTTGTCCCGGAGCGCGGCTATGAACTGGCGCTGATCCCGGCCGTTCCGCTGCCACGACGCCCCACGCCCGAACTGATCACCGTCCCCGGACGGCTGCGCGGCACCATCAAGGCCGCGGAGCAGATCCTGGAGCGCACCAAGGCCGATGTGGTCGTCGGGTTCGGCGGTTACGTCGCGCTGCCCGGCTACCTCGCCGCCAAGCGGCTCGGCGTGCCGATCGTCGTCCACGAGGCCAACGCCCGCCCCGGCCTCGCCAACAAGATCGGCTCCCGCTACGCCCACGGCGTGGCGGTCAGCAGCCCCGACAGCAAGCTGCGCAACGCCCGCTACATCGGCATTCCGCTGCGCCGGACGATCGCCACTCTCGACCGGGCCGCCGTGCGCGCCGAGGCGCGGGCCTACTTCGGGCTCGACCAGAACCTTCCGACGCTGCTGGTCTCGGGCGGTTCCCAGGGCGCACGCCGGCTGAACGAGGTGATCGCCACGGTCGCCTCGCGACTGCAGCAGTCCGGCGTCCAGATCCTGCACGCCGTCGGCCCGAAGAACGAACTCCCGATCGCCGACAACATGCCCGGAATGCCGCCCTACCGGCCGGTTCCGTACATCGACCGGATGGATCTCGCCTACGCGGCCGCCGACATGATGCTCTGCCGGGCCGGCGCGATGACGGTCGCCGAGCTGTCCGCGGTGGGCCTCCCGGCCGCCTACGTCCCGCTGCCCATCGGCAACGGCGAACAGCGCCTCAACGCCCAGCCGCTGGTCAAGGCCGGCGGCGGGCTGCTGGTGGACGACGCGGAGGTGACCCCGGACTGGGTCGTCGGCAACGTGCTCCCGGTGCTCACCGATCCGCACCGGCTGTACGAGATGTCCCGGCACGCCGCCGAGTTCGGCCGCCCCGACGCCGACGACCTGCTGGTCGGCATGGTGTACGAGGCGATCGCCGCCCGCCGGGCAGGATAGGAGCCCCCCGGGCGGGCCGGGCGGCCGACGAGGTCGCCGGCCCGCCCAGGGGCGGCCCCTGGTCATGCACCAGGGGTGGTCAGGGCGCAGGAGAGGGCGAACGCATGGCCGGACCGACCACCGCGGAGCGCGGCGAGAACGCGGCGCCGGCCGCCCCCGCGCGTCGCCTGCCCGCCCGCCGCAAGCGCGTGCGCCGCGCCGTGCTGCTCCTGCTCGTCCTCGTCACGGTGCCGGCCGCCGTCGGGAGCTGGCTGGTCTACGGCTCGTCCTGGCTGCGGACCGAGGACGTCACGGTCAGCGGCACCAAGGTGCTCACCCCCGACCAGGTGCTCGCCGCCGCGGACGTGCCGCTCCGGGGCCCGCTCGCCTCGGTCGACACCGGCGCCGTCGAACGCCGGCTGCTCGCCGCCCTGCCGCGGATCGCCGCGGTGACCGTCGAACGCGACTGGCCGCACACGATCGACCTGAAAGTGACCGAGAGAGCGCCTTCCGCGGTACTCAAAAGCGGCGGGAAGTTCATCGAAGTGGACGCGGAAGGCGTGCGTTTCGCCACCGTCGTCACCGCGCCGGCCGGTGCGCCTCTCGTGGAATTGACCGCGGATCAGTCGGCGAGCCTTCTGCACTTCGGGACAAAGGCCTTGCTGCAAGCCGCTGTCGAAGTCTCCGCGGACCTCCCCGATTCCATCCGCAAGGATGCCCGTGTCATCAGGATGCGGTCCTACGACAGCGTCATCGTCGAACTGTCCGGCGACCGGACGGTGGTGTGGGGGAGCGCGGAGGACGGCACCCGGAAGGCGGAGGTGCTGACCGCCTTGATGAAGGTGGCGAAAAACGCCAACAGATTCGATGTAAGCGCTCCCAGCGCCCCCGCCGCATCGGGAAGTTGACGCCGGGTATCCCGGTTCGCCCCCTGGTTCGCCCGACCGGGCCGTGATCACATAGGGTCAAAAGAAAAACGGGAGGTTCGGCGTGTTCGTTGAACGCACACCGCTTGTCGACTTAGTGTCCTGTCCCAAGGAACGCAAGGGACAGGCATACTGGTAACCCTAAACCTCAGCGTTAGGGGGTTCGGGGCAGCACCGGCGAGCGTACCGACCGTCCCACAGGCATACGTAACTCGAGGCGAGAGGCCTTCGACGTGGCAGCACCGCAGAACTACCTCGCAGTCATCAAGGTCGTCGGAATCGGCGGCGGTGGCGTCAATGCCATCAACCGGATGATCGAGGTCGGTCTCAAGGGCGTCGAGTTCATCGCGATCAACACCGATGCGCAGGCCCTCCTGATGAGCGACGCCGACGTCAAGCTCGACGTCGGCCGCGAACTCACCCGCGGCCTCGGCGCCGGCGCGAACCCGGATGTCGGCCGCAAGGCCGCCGAGGACCACCGCGAAGAGATCGAAGAGGTGCTCAAGGGCGCCGACATGGTCTTCGTCACCGCGGGTGAGGGCGGCGGCACCGGCACCGGCGGCGCGCCCGTGGTCGCCAACATCGCGCGCTCGCTGGGCGCCCTGACGATCGGTGTGGTCACCCGGCCCTTCACCTTCGAGGGACGCCGCCGCGCCAACCAGGCCGAGGACGGCATCGCCGGTCTCCGCGACAACGTCGACACCCTCATCGTCATCCCCAACGACCGGCTGCTGTCCATCTCGGACCGCCAGGTCAGCGTGCTCGACGCGTTCCGGTCCGCGGACCAGGTCCTGCTGTCGGGTGTGCAGGGGATCACCGATCTGATCACCACCCCGGGTCTCATCAACCTGGACTTCGCCGACGTGAAGTCCGTGATGTCCGAAGCCGGGTCCGCCCTCATGGGCATCGGTTCGGCCCGTGGCGACGACCGCGCGGTCGCGGCAGCGGAGATGGCCATCTCCTCGCCGCTGCTCGAAGCGTCCATCGACGGCGCCCGCGGTGTGCTGCTCTCCATCTCCGGCGGCTCCGACCTCGGCCTGTTCGAGATCAACGAGTCGGCCCAGCTGGTGAGCGAGGCCGCGCACCCCGAGGCCAACATCATCTTCGGCGCCGTCATCGACGACGCGCTCGGCGACGAGGTCCGGGTCACCGTCATCGCGGCCCGGCTTCGACGGCGGCCAGCCGCCGCCCAAGGGCAGCCGCGACAAGGTGCTCGGCGCGTACGGCGCCCGCGAGGAGGCCCCCTCGGCCGCCCCCGCCCGGGTCGGCGGCCAGCCCGAGGTCCCGCGCCCGGCCTCCTACAGCGGTCTCGGCAGTGTGCCGGTCCGCGCCGAGGAGCCGGAGCCGGTCGCCGAGGTCGCGCCGCCGACCCCGGTCACCCCGCCGCACGTGCCGCCGGCCCGTCCCTACCAGGACTCGGCGGCCGAGGAGCTGGACGTACCCGACTTCCTGAAGTGACCTTCCCTCAGTTCTCCGGGTGAAGTGACCTTCTTGTCCTTTTGTTCGTGAAGTGGCCGTAATCGGCCTCTCGGTGAACGGCGCGCATCCGTCCCTCCCTACGAGGAGGGCGCGATGAGCGCCGTTCGCTGTGTATCCGCCCACTCGCCCGTTTCGGTACGGCTGCGGGTGAGATATCCCATGTTCGTACCATCGCATTGATTGAAGGAACGTGAGCGAGGCAGTGACGGATCGCAGGGCCGAACTGGCCGCGAACCTGGCCCGGGTCGAGGAGCGCATCGCCACCGCGTGCGACGCGGCGGGACGCGACCGCAAGGACGTGACCCTCGTCGTGGTCACCAAGACGTACCCCGCGAGCGATGTGCGTCTTCTCTCGGAACTCGGCGTTCGGCAGGTCGCGGAGAACCGCGACCAGGACGCCGCCCCGAAGGCGGCCGCCTGTGCTGATCTGTCGTTGACCTGGCACTTCGTGGGCCAGTTGCAGACCAACAAAGTCCGTTCCGTGGTCGGTTATGCCGATGTCGTGCACTCCGTCGACCGGCTCCGACTGGTCGGCGCGCTGTCCACCGCGGCCGCCGCCCGCGGCCGCGAGGTGGGCTGCCTGGTCCAGGTCGCCCTTGACGCCGAGTCAGGGACCCAGGGCAGCAGGGGCGGAGTCGCGCCCGACGTCGTCGACGGCCTCGCCGACGCGATCGCCGCCGCGCCGGGCCTCCGGCTCGACGGGCTGATGACCGTCGCCCCGCTCGAGGGCCCCTACCGGGGCCAACCCCGCGCAGCCTTCGATCGGCTGGCGGAAATCGCATCCGGCCTGCGCGCGGCCCATCCGGCTGCCACCATGGTCTCCGCAGGGATGAGCGCCGACCTGGAACAGGCGGTGGCGGCGGGAGCGACACATGTACGCGTCGGTACTGCGGTACTCGGAGTCCGTCCCGGGCTCCGGTAACGTCACCAACCAAGTCGGACCACAGCAATAAATATGGTCTTTCCCCGCTGAGAGGACGCAGAGCATGGCCGGCGCGATGCGCAAGATGGCGGTCTACCTCGGCCTCGTGGAGGACGACGGGTACGACGGCCCGGGATTCGATCCCGACGACGAGTTCGAACCCGAGCCGGAGCCTGAGCGCAACCACAGGCCACGCAGTCAGCACAATCAGCACAATCAGCTCGCCCAGCACCAGCCACAACAGGACGAACCGGCACGACTCGTCCATGCGCCCGCCCCCCGCGAACCGCGGATCGCCCCAGTGGCGTCCATCACACCCGAACGCCACAGCATGGAGAAGAACGCACCGGTGATCATGCCCAAGGTCGTGTCCGAGCGTGAGCCGTACCGGATCACCACACTTCACCCCCGCACCTACAACGAAGCCCGTACCATCGGGGAACACTTCCGCGAGGGCACACCGGTGATCATGAATCTGACGGAGATGGACGACACGGACGCGAAGCGCCTTGTCGACTTCGCCGCCGGCCTGGTCTTCGGCCTGCACGGCAGCATCGAGCGGGTGACGCAGAAGGTGTTCCTGCTGTCGCCTGCTAACGTCGATGTCACGGCGGAGGACAAGGCCCGCATCGCCGAGGGCGGGTTCTTCAACCAGAGCTGAGCACCACCACCGAGGAAATCCGGCCGACAGGCCGAAGGCGAGCAGGGGAGAGGGAAGCGCGATGAGCTACGCACTACAGGTGCTCTACATCGTGCTGATGTGCTTCCTGATCGTGCTGATCTTCCGGTTGGTGATGGATTACGTCTTCCAGTTCGCGCGCTCGTGGCAACCTGGGAAGCCGATGGTGGTGGTCCTCGAGGCCACTTACACTGTCACCGATCCGCCACTCAAGCTTCTGCGGCGGTTCATTCCGCCGCTGCGTCTCGGGGGCGTGGCGCTCGACCTGTCCTTCTTCGTATTGATGATCATCGTGCTCATCCTGCTCCGCGTTGTCGGGAGTCTGTGATGAACGATGCGGACTCCCGATATGTCGACGATCACGTTGAGGTGAAGAGATGCCGCTGACCCCCGAGGACGTGCGGAACAAGCAGTTCACGACCGTCCGCCTCCGAGAAGGCTATGACGAGGACGAGGTCGACGCCTTCCTCGATGAGGTCGAGGGAGAGCTGACCAGGCTCCTACGAGAAAACGAGGACCTGCGCGCCAAACTGGCCGCGGCCACCCGAGCCGCCGCCCAGAACCAGCAGCAGGGCATGCGCAAGCCGGAATCGCAGGACCGTCCGGTCCCCGCCGCCATATCCGGACCGCAGCCCGTGCCGCCGCAGCAGATGGGTCCGCCCCAGCAGATGGGGCAGCCTCAGCAGCAGTCCGGCGCGTTGCAGCTGCCGGCCGGGCCGAGCGCCCAGCAGCAGCACGGTCCCGGTCCGATGGGCCAGGGCCCCATGGGCCAGGGTCCGATGGGTCAGGGTCCGATGGGCCAGAACATGGGCCAGAACAACATGGGCCAGCAGCACCCGATGCAGCAGCAGCACCCCATGCAGCAGCAGCATCCGATGCAGCAGCAGGGCCACCCGATGCAGCAGCAGTCGCCCGGCGGCGACAGCGCGGCCCGGGTGCTCTCGCTGGCGCAGCAGACCGCCGACCAGGCGATCGCGGAGGCCCGTTCCGAGGCCAACAAGATCGTCGGCGAGGCGCGCAGCCGCGCCGAGGGCCTGGAGCGGGACGCCCGTGCCAAGGCTGACGCCCTGGAGCGGGACGCGCAGGAGAAGCACCGCGTCGCGATGGGCTCGCTGGAGTCCGCCCGCGCCACGCTGGAGCGCAAGGTCGAAGACCTGCGCGGCTTCGAGCGCGAGTACCGGACCCGCCTGAAGTCCTACCTGGAGAGCCAGCTGCGTCAGTTGGAGACCCAGGCGGACGACTCGCTGGCTCCGCCGCGGTCCTCGGCTGCGCCGTCGCTCCCCGCCCCCTCCATGGGCGGCACGATGGGTGGGTCCATGGGCGGTGGCATGGCTTCGGCCGGTGCTGGTGCGATGGGCCACAACAGCGGCCAGAACCAGTCGTACGGCAACCAGGGAATGGGCCACAGCGGCCCGAACCCGACGTACGGCGGCCAGCAGCAGATGTCGCCGGCGATGACCCAGCCGATGGCGCCGGTGCGGCCGCAGGGGCCGCAGCCGCTGCAGCAGGCGCCTACGCCGATGCGTGGGTTCCTGATCGACGAAGACGACAACTAGTCGCCGGCCGCTGAGCCAAGCGGTACGGGCCGGGCCCCTGGGGAGTTTTCCTCCCTTGGGGCCCGGCCCGTTTTGCTGCCCGGGTGCGCGGATGGTTGCGGCCCCGGCCCCCTTGCGTTCGAGCCCGGACGTGGCGAAGGCCGCCCCCCACCTGGACAGGTGAGAGGCGGCCTTCGGTCGTCGCTACTGCTTGCGCAGCCGGAAGGTCAGGCCCAGCTGGTCGTCCGTGAAGGGCTCGCCGTAGGTGGTGTCCGGCTCTCCGGAGGAGAAGTCCGTGGCGAGGACCTCGTCGGAGATGAGCGTGGCGTGCTCGGTCAGGGCCGTGGTCAGGTCGTCGGTCGCCGACTGCCAGCGGACGGCGATGCGGTCCGCCACGTCCAGGCCCGAGTTCTTGCGGGCCTCCTGGATCAGGCGGATCGCGTCGCGGGCCAGGCCCGCCAGGCGGAGTTCCGGGGTGATCTCCAGGTCCAGGGCGACGGTGGCGCCGGAGTCGGAGGCGACCGACCAGCCCTCGCGCGGGGTCTCGGTGATGATCACTTCGTCCGGGGAGAGCGGGATCCGCTCACCGTTGAGCTCCACCGAGGCGGTGCCGTCGCGCAGGGCCGCGGAGAGGGCGGCCGCGTCGGCGGCCGCCACGGCCTTCGCCACGTCCTGGACGCCCTTGCCGAAGCGCTTGCCCAGGGCCCGGAAGTTCGCCTTGGCCGTGGTGTCGACCAGGGAGCCGCCGACCTCGGAGAGGGAGGCGAGGGAGATCACGTTGAGTTCCTCGGTGATCTGCGTGTGCAGCGCCGGGTCGAGGGATTCGAAGCCGGCGGCCGCCACCAGCGCGCGGGAGAGCGGCTGGCGGGTCTTGACGCCGGACTCCGCGCGGGTCGCGCGGCCGAGCTCCACCAGGCGGCGGACGAGCAGCATCTGCTCGGAGAGGACCGGGTTGATCGCGGACTCGTCGGCCACCGGCCAGGACGCGAGGTGGACGGAGTCCGGCGCGTCCGGGGTGACCGGGACGACGAGGTCCTGCCAGACGCGCTCGGTGATGAACGGCGTCAGCGGGGCCATCAGCCGCGTGACCGTCTCCACCACGTCGTGCAGGGTGCGCAGCGCGGCGGCGTCGCCCTGCCAGAAGCGGCGGCGCGAGCGGCGGACGTACCAGTTGGACAGGTCGTCGACGAAGGAGGAGAGCAGCTTGCCCGCGCGCTGGGTGTCGTACGACTCCAGGGACTCGGTGACGTCCCGGGTGAGGGTGTGCAGCTCGCCGAGGAGCCAGCGGTCCAGCAGCGGGCGGTCGGCCGGGGCCGGGTCGCCCGCGCCGGGGGTCCAGCCGGCGGTGCGGGCGTACAGGGCCTGGAAGGCGACGGTGTTCCAGTAGGTGAGGAGGGTCTTGCGGACCACTTCCTGGATCGTGCCGTGGCCGACCCGGCGGGCGGACCAGGGCGAGCCGCCGGCCGCCATGAACCAGCGGACGGCGTCGGCGCCGTGCTGGTCCATGAGCGCGATGGGCTCCAGGGTGTTGCCCAGGTGCTTCGACATCTTCCGGCCGTCTTCGGCGAGGATGTGACCCAGGCAGACCACGTTCTCGTAGGACGACCGGTCGAAGACCAGGGTGCCGACGGCCATCAGCGTGTAGAACCAGCCGCGGGTCTGGTCGATCGCCTCGGAGATGAACTGCGCGGGGTAGCTCTTCTCGAAGACCTCCTTGTTGCGGTGCGGGTAGCCCCACTGCGCGAAGGGCATCGATCCGGAGTCGTACCAGGCGTCGATCACTTCGGGGACCCGGACGGCGGTGAGCTCGCAGCCCTCGCTGCGGCAGGTGAACGTGACGTCGTCGATGTACGGGCGATGCGGGTCCAGGGCGGACTGGTCGGTGCCCGTGAGCTCACCGAGCTCGGTGAGGGAGCCGACGCACGTGAGGTGGTTCTCCTCGCAGCGCCAGATCGGGAGCGGGGTGCCCCAGTAGCGGTTGCGGGAGAGCGCCCAGTCGACGTTGTTGTTCAGCCAGTCGCCGAAGCGGCCCTGCTTGACCGATTCCGGATACCAGTTGGTCTTCTCGTTCTCCCGCAGCATCGCGTCCTTGACCGCGGTCGTGCGGATGTACCAGGACGGCTGCGCGTAGTAGAGGAGCGCGGTGTGGCAGCGCCAGCAGTGCGGGTAGCTGTGCTCGTACGGGACGTGGCGGAAGAGGCGGCCGGTGCGCTGGAGTTCCGCGACCAGCTTCTCATCCGCCTTCTTGAAGAACTCGCCGCCGACGAGCGGGACCTCGGGCTCGAAGGTGCCGTCGGGGCGGACCGGGTTGACCACGGGCAGGCCGTAGGCGCGGCAGACCTTGAGGTCGTCCTCGCCGAAGGCGGGGGACTGGTGGACCAGGCCGGTACCGTCCTCGGTGGTGACGTACTCGGCGTTGACGATGTAGTGCGCGTCCGGGATTTCGACGAAGTCGAAGGGGCGCTCGTAGGTCCAGCGCTCCATCTCGGCGCCGGTGAAGCGGGTGCCGGTGGCGGTCCAGCCCTCGCCGAGGGCCTTCTCCAGCAGCGGCTCGGCGACGACCAGCTTCTCGGCGCCGTCGGTCGCCACGACATAGGTGACGTCGGGGTGCGCGGCCACGGCGGTGTTGGAGACCAGGGTCCAGGGGGTGGTCGTCCAGACCAGGAGGGCGGCCTCGCCCGCGAGCGGGCCCGAGGTCAGCGGGAAGCGGACGAAGACGGAGGGGTCGACGACCGTCTCGTACCCCTGCGCCAGCTCGTGGTCGGACAGGCCGGTCTGGTCCTTCGGGCACCAGGGGGCGACGCGGTAGTCCTGGACCAGCAGGCCCTTGTCGAAGATCTGCTGCAGCGACCACCACACGGACTCCACGTACTGCGGGTCCATCGTGCGGTAGGCGTCCTCCAGGTCGACCCAGTAGCCCATGCGGGTCGTCAGCTCGGTGAAGGCGTCGGTGTGGCGGGTCACCGACTCGCGGCACTTCGCGTTGAACTCGGCGATGCCGTAGTCCTCGATGTCCTGCTTGCTGGTGAACCCGAGTTCCTTCTCGACGGCCAGCTCGACGGGCAGGCCGTGGCAGTCCCAGCCGGCCTTGCGGGTCACGTGGTGGCCCCGCATGGTCTTGAAGCGGGGGAAGACGTCCTTGAAGACGCGGGCCTCGATGTGGTGCGCGCCGGGCATGCCGTTGGCGGTCGGCGGGCCCTCGTAGAAGACCCACTCGGGCAGCCCCTCGGACTGTTCGAGGGAGCGGGAGAAGATCTTGTTCTCGCTCCAGAAGCCGAGCACCTCGTGCTCGAGAGCGGGAAGGTCGACCTGGGCGGGTACCTGGCGGTACTGCGGCGTCATCGGTGGTGCCTCCGGCGGACTGTCACGTGTTTCCGTGTTCTCCGACGAAGGGACGAGAGCTTACGCTCCCGCGGTACCACCCTTCTTGGCCCGGGAGGCGGCGCCTCCTGGACCCCCTCGATTGGGGACGCGATGCCGGTTCTACTCGCCCTGCGGCTTTCCTCCGGCGGCTCCGGGGTGATCTTCGCGTCGCGCACACCCCCGGGCTTCCACCGTCCCCGGGTCGCTCTTGGCTGCGTGCGGCGCTACTCGTCCCTTTCCACGCCTTTCGCTTCGGTCAGTGTACGGGGCCGGGGGCGGCCGTGTCGGCCGGGTTTGGCGGGCCGGCGGGCCGGTTCCCGCTGACCCGAATGGCCGGATCGGGACAACCGAAGTCCGGCCGTACGGCGTCACTACGGGTGGTTACCGGCATACCTGGTGTGCTGCCTGGGCACACAGGATGCAGACCCGTCGGCCCACCGGGCGCGGCGGGAGGATCGAGCGGCGTGCCCCGTTGCCGCGGGTCCGGAGCCGTTCTACCGTTCCGGCACGATCCGCGCGCAGGATCACAGAATGTGAAGGGGTCGCGGCCATGGTCGTGAAGAAGACCGCCGCCAAGAAGACGACACCGGCGAAGAAGGCGGCCACCGTCGCCAAGAAGGCCGTGGCGAAGAAGACGGGAGCCAAAAAGGTGGTTGCGAAGAAGACGGCGGCCGGAACGGTCGCGTCCGCGGTTCCCGCCTCCCGGGCGGCCGACGAGCCCGGTGTGCTCCCGGTCCGGCAGGGCGAGGACCCGTGGTCCGCGTCGGAGGTCCTGGAGGCCCGCGCCGAGCTGCTGGCGGAGGCCGAGCGGCTGCGGGCCGAGATCGCCTCCTCGGAGGCGTCGGTGGCGGGTCTGCTGCGGGACTCCGGGGGCGGCGCGGGTGACGACGACGCCGACACCGGCGCCAAGAACATCACCAGGGAGCACGAGATGTCCCTGGCGGCGACCGCCCGCGAGACGCTCGCCCAGTCCGAGCACGCCCTGGAGCGGCTCGACGAGGGCACGTACGGCCGCTGCGAGTCCTGCGGCAACGCGATCGGCAAGGCGCGGATGCAGGCGTTTCCGCGCGCCACGCTGTGCATCGACTGCAAGCAGCGGCAGGAGCGCCGCTGACCCGCGGGAGCGGGTGCCGTACCCTCGTCGAAAGCCAGGATCCGGCCTGGCGGCACAAGGCTGAGGGACTGACGTGACGGAAGCGGAGCACGGCATCGAGGAACGGGACGAAGAGGCCACGGAAGCGGCCGGTGCCCCTGTGGAGGCCCCGCTCGCCGCACCGAGGGGCAAGCGGCGCATCACCGTCCTGCTCGCGGTGGCCGCGCTGGCGTACGCCCTGGACCTGCTGTCCAAGCTCTGGGTGGTGACCAGCCTCGAACACCGGGACACCCCGATCGACGTTCTCGGCAGCTGGCTGCGGCTGGAGGCGATCCGTAACGGGGGAGCGGCCTTCGGCTTCGGCCAGGGCATGACGATCATCTTCACGATCATCGCGGCCGGGGTGATCGTGGTGATCGCCCGGCTGGCGCGCAAGCTCTACAGCCTGCCCTGGGCGATCGCGCTCGGGCTGCTGCTCGGCGGGGCGTTCGGCAACCTCACGGACCGGGTCTTCCGCTCGCCGGGGTTCCTGGAGGGGCACGTGGTCGACTTCATCGCCCCCGCCCACTTCGCGGTCTTCAACCTCGCCGACTCCGCGATCGTCTGCGGCGGCATCCTGATCGTGCTGCTGTCCTTCCGCGGCCTCGACCCGGACGGCACCCTGCACCGGGACTGAGGCACGGCGGCCCCCGGGACCGCCGGTACCGGGCCGCCGGGACGGAGCTGCCACCGCCGTCCGTCATACTCGACCAGGTGAGTACCCTTCCCGAGACCCGGACCCTGCCCGTACCCGACGGCCTAGAAGGCGAGCGCGTCGACGCCGCCATCGCGCGTATGTTCGGCTTCTCGCGCACCAAGGCGGCGGAGCTGGCTGCTTCGGGGAAGGTCTCCATCGACGGCAGCCCCGCGATGAAGTCCGACCGGGTGCACGGCGGAGCCTGGCTGGAGGTCGAGATGCCGGCGCCGCCCCAGCCCGTGCGGATCGTGGCCGAGGCCGTCGAGGGCATGGTCATCGTGCATGACGACGACGACCTCGTGGTGATCTCCAAGCCCGTCGGCGTGGCCGCGCACCCCAGCCCCGGCTGGACCGGCACGACCGTCATCGGCGGCCTCGCCGCCGCCGGCTACCGCATCTCCACCTCCGGCGCCGCCGAGCGCCAGGGCATCGTGCACCGGCTCGACGTGGGCACCTCGGGGCTGATGGTCGTCGCCAAGTCCGAGCGCGCGTACACGCTGCTCAAGCAGCAGTTCCGCGAGCGCGTCGTCGACAAGCGCTACCACGCGCTGGTGCAGGGCCACCCGGACCCGATGAGCGGCACCATCGACGCCCCCATCGGCCGGCACCCGAACCACGACTACAAGTGGGCCGTGATCGCCGAGGGCAAGCCCAGCGTCACGCACTACGACCTCATCGAGGCGTTCCGGCACGCCAGCCTGCTCGACATCAAGCTGGAGACCGGCCGCACGCACCAGATCCGGGTGCACATGTCCGCCCACCGCCACCCCTGCGTCGGCGACCTCACCTACGGCGCGGACCCCACCCTCTCCAAGCGCCTCGGCCTGAGCCGCCAGTGGCTGCACGCGGTGAAGCTCGGCTTCGAGCACCCGTCGGACGGCCGCTGGGTGGAGTTCGAGAGCGCGTACGCCGACGACCTCCAGCACGCCCTCGACGTCGTCCGGGAGGACAGCGTCTGATGGACGTCCGGGTGATCGCGGCACGGGACGCCGAGGGCATGGCGGCCGTGCACGCCATCCGCCGCGAGGTCTTCGTCGTCGAGCAGAACGTGCCGGCGGAGCTGGAGTTCGACGGCAAGGACGACCGCGCCGTGCACGTGCTGGCCCCGGACGCCGGGACCGGCCGGCTGCTGCTGGGTGCCGACGCCGCCGCCAAGAACGGCGGCGACCCGGACACCGCGGTCCTGGGCCGGCTCGCCGTGCTGAAGCCCGCCCGCGGCACCGGCGTCGGCGCCCGGCTGGTCGCCGCCCTGGAGGACGAGGCCCGCAGGCTCGGGCTCGCGGGCGTCTACCTGGAGGCCCAGGTGCACGCGATCGCCTTCTACGAGCGGCTCGGCTACACCGCGTTCGGGCCGGAGTTCCCCGACGCGGGCATCGCGCACCGTGCCATGCGGCGCTCCCTGGGCTGACGCCCCGCCTGTGGCACCCTGAGCGTTCATTCCCAGGCATCCCAGGAGCCGCCCACCGTGGATCAGCTCGTCCTCTTCTTCACGCTCATGCTCGCGGCCATCGTCATGGTGCCGCTGGGCGACCGGATGGGGCTGCCGTCGCCGGTCCTGATGACCCTGTTCGGCATCGTCCTGGCCCTGCTGCCGCAGGTCCCGAACGTGCAGATCGACCCCGACCTGATCCTGCCGGTGGTCCTGCCGCCGCTGCTCTACGCGTCCGTGCAGCGCACCTCCTGGCGGCAGTTCGCGGTCAACAAGCGGGCGATCTTCCTGCTGGCGGTCGCCCTGGTCTTCGTCACGACGGCGGCCGTCGCGGTCGTCGCCCACGCGATCGTCCCCGGGGTGACGATCGCCGCCGCGGTCGCGCTCGGCGCGCTGGTGGCGCCGCCGGACCCGGTGGCCGCGACCGCGGTGGCCGGGAGCCTGGGGCTGCCGCGCCGGATGGTGTCGATCCTGGAGGGCGAGGGGCTGTTCAACGACGTCACCGCGATCGTGCTCTACCACGTGGCGATCGCCGCAGCCGTGACCGGGAAGTTCTCCGCCGTGCACGCGGCCGGCGAACTGGTGCTCTCCGCCGTGGTCGCCATCGCGGTCGGGGTCACGCTGGGGTGGGCCGCCAACAAGCTCATGGGGTACGTCGGCGACCCGGTCCTGCAGATCGGGCTGACGCTGCTGGTCCCGTTCGCCTCCTACGGCCTCGCCGAGGAGCTGGGCGGCTCGGGTGTCCTCGCGGTGCTCACCACCGCGCTCTTCCTGGCCGAGCACGCGGTGGGCGCGGACGACGTGACGGCCCGGCTGGCCGGCGCCACGTTCTGGGAGATCGTCGACACCCTCGTCACCGGCGTCGCCTTCGGCCTCATCGGGCTGGAGCTGCACAAAGTGTTCGCCGTGGGCGCCGGCCGTTGGGGCTCGATGCTCACGCACGCCGGGGCGGTCGTCGCGGTCGTCGTCGGGGTCCGGCTGCTGTGGCTGCTGCCGGCCGCCTGGCTGGCCCGCCGGTGGCGGGACCGGCGGCACGACGAGGACATCCCCATGACGTGGCGGGAGACCGTCGTCGTGTGGTGGGCGGGGATGCGCGGCGTGGCGTCCGTCGCGCTGGCCCTCGCGATCCCGCTGACCTCGGACGCCGGGCCCTTCCCGGCCCGCGACGAGCTGCTGTTCATCGCCTTCGCGGTGGTCCTGGCCACCCTGGTCCTGCAAGGCCTGACGCTGCCCTGGCTGGTCAGGAGGCTGGGCGTGCGCGGGAACATCGACGCCGAGCACGACCTGGAGCGGCGGCTCGCGCTGCGCGCCACCAAGGCGGCCAAGCAGCGGCTGCGGGAGATCGAGCAGGACGAGCCGCTCAACGAGGAGGTGTCGGAGATGCTCCAGCGGCGCGCCTTCGACCTCGGCGTCCGGATCTCCCCCGACATCGTCGACGACGACCGGCGCGAGTCGCACGCCCGGCGCACCGACCGGCTGCGCGCCATACAGCGGATCCAGGCCGAGATGATGTCCGCCGCCCGGCACGAGGTGCTGTCGGCCCGTAGCGAGCCGGACGCCGACCCGGAGGTCGTGGACCGGGTCCTGCGGCTGCTGGACCTGCGGTCGGTGCGCTGAGCCCCACCGGGACAGCCCTCAGGCCAGGCGGGACTTTCGCAACACCCTTTACCGCGCGCCCGGCCCCGGCCCGATGTCGTCGGAGGTGGGCTGGGGGGCGGGCGGCCGCGGCGGCTCCGCGTCCAGTCCCGGCGCGATCGCGGTGTTGATCCGGGGCAGGGCGTACGGGTGCTCCCGGCGCACCCACTCCAGCAGGCTCTCGCGGACGACGCAGCGGACGGTGAAGATGTCGTCCGCGTCCTTGGCGGTGACCAGCGCCCGCACCTGGATGGTGGTCGGGGTGGTGTCGATGACGACCAGCCCCCAGGCGCGGCCGTCCCACTGCTCGCACTCCTTGAGCACCCGGTGCAGCTGGTCGCGCATCAGGTCGATCGGGGCCGAGTGGTCCAGGTGGAAGAAGACGGTGCCGGTCATCATCGGGTCGCCGCGCGACCAGTTCTCGAACGGCTTGCTGGTGAAGTACGACACAGGCATCGTGATCCGGCGCTCGTCCCAGGTCCGCACGGTCAGATACGTGAGGGTGATCTCCTCGACGGTGCCCCACTCGCCGTCGACCACCACGGTGTCGCCGATCCGCACCATGTCGCCGAAGGCGATCTGCAGCCCGGCGAAGACGTTGCTCAGGGTGGACTGGGCCGCGACACCGGCGACGATGCCGATGATCCCGGCCGAGGCCAGCATCGAGGCGCCGATCGTGCGCATCTCGGGGAACGTGAACAGCATCGCGGCGATCGCCACCACGATGACGACGGCGGTCACCACCCGCTGGATCAGCGTCACCTGGGTGCGGACCCGCCGGACCCTGGCCACGTTGTGCGAGGTCGAGGCGTAGCGGTCGTAGGAAGCGTCCACCACCGCCGACGCGACGCGCACCGCCAGCCAGGCGCACACGCCGATCAGCACCAGGCTCAGACCCTGGCCGACTGCCGCCTTGTGGCCCTTGGCGAGGTGCGCGGCCGGGTACGAGGCGCGGAGCAGGGCCGTGCACAGCACCAGCTGGAACGGGATCCGGCAGCGGCGCAGCAGCCCCCACAGCGGTGTCTCGGGGTGCCGGGCGTCGATTTTGAGGAGCGCCTTGTCCACGGCCCAGCCGACCACCAGGGTCACCACCACCGATGCTCCGATGACGATCACTGGTCGCAGCACGTTTTCCATGTCCACACGGGCTCCTTCCGGGTGCTTTGTCCCCCCGACGGTACTGGCACCATGGACGCGTACCCGACCGCGAGTGAAGGCAGCCCCGTGAAAATCGTGATGTTCCACTCGGCCTACGGGCTGCGGCCCGCCGTGCGCGAGGCCGCCGAACGACTGCGTGCCGCAGGGCACGAGGTGCATCTCCCCGACCTCTACGACGGGCGGACGGCCGACACCGTCGAGGAGGGGATGAGGATCAAGGACGAGATCGGCCGCGAGGAGCTCCTCCAGCGGGCGGTCGCCGCCGCGGCGCCGCACTCCGACCAGGGGCTCGTCTACGCCGGCTTCTCGCTCGGCGGCTCCATCGCGCAGACGCTGGCGCTGGGCGACGAGAAGGCCCGCGGTCTGCTGCTCCTGCACGGTACGTCGGACATCGCGGAGGGCGCGGTCACGGACGGGCTGCCGGTGCAGCTGCATGTGGCGGAGCCGGATCCGTTCGAGTCGGAGGACTGGCTCAACGCGTGGTACCTGCGGATGGGCAAGGCGGGCGCGGACGTCGAGGTGCACCGGTACCGGGGGGCGGGTCACCTCTACACGGACCCGGACCTGCCGGACTTCGACGCGGAGGCCGCGGAGCGGACGTGGGCGGTCGCGCTCGGATTCCTGGCGGAACTCGACGCCTGACGGTGTGGAGGGGCCGGGCCGCACGGCCGGCCCCTCCGTTCCTCAGCTGGCGCGGTAGGACAGCCAGGAGTCCTTCATGCGCTGGACCTGGCCCGGGGTGAACTGGGTCATGCAGGAGTCGTACGTGTAGTCCATGAAGTTCTTGATCGGGTCCAGGCCCTCGGCGGCGCAGGTGTCGCTGCCGACGGGGCACTCGAAGGCGGGCTCGCCTTCCTGCGGGGTGTCGGCGACGTAGTCGCCCGGCTCCGTGCAGCCGTCCTGGAACGTGTGGTAGAGCCCGAGCCAGTGGCCGACCTCGTGGGTCGCGGTGTCACCCTCGTTGTAGTTGGTGACGGCTCCACCGGGGATGGACTGGTCGAGGATGACGACGCCGTCGTTCTTCGGGTCGCCCGGGTACCACTCGGGGAAGGTCGCCCAACCGAGCAGTCCGCCGCCGAGGTTGGCGCTGTAGAGGTTGAGGCTGCTCACCCCGCCCTTGCGGAGCTTGGTCTTCATGGCCTTCTCCTCGGCCGTGTCGGGCGCGACGTTGTACCAGGCCGCGTTGTCCGTGTAGTCGGTCTTGAGCAGCTTGAACGTGAACGGGGTGGCGGTGTTGCCGTCGCCCTGCCCGGCGTACGCCTTGTTCAGGACATCGATCTGACCGGCTATCTGCTCGGCGGTCAGCTTGCCGGTGGCGCCGTCGTGGATGACGTGCCAGTAGACGGGGATCGAGATCGCCTTCGCCTTGACGGAGTTGACCCCCGCCCGCCGCAGCGAGGCGGTGCGGTTCTTCAGGTCGCGGTCCATCGCCTTGGCCTGCGCCGGGGTGAGGGCGTTGGGCTCGTGGGCGGTCGCGCCGGGCATCTCGCGGGCCGCGCCGTTCCCAGCAGTGCCCTCCGCACACTGCTGGGTGGCCGACGTCTTCGCGGTGCTCTGGTGGGCGCTGACCGTGCCCGCCGAGGCGGCCACAGGGGTGAACGCGAGGGCTCCCGCGATGGCTGCCGCGCCGAGCAGGCGGCGTGGGGCGCGACCGGTGAGTCGGGCGGCGAGTCGGACGGAGGAACGCATAGTTCTCCTCAACTTCACGACGGCAAAGGCGGCTGGTAACCGCTGCTGCGGAGGTTATAGAGGATCTCCATATGCGCATCAGGGCGGGAATCAGCCCCGGCATAGGCCACGTGGCCGGAAACGGACTGTGCCGGGGACCTCTCGGAGGTCCCCGGCACAGGCAGGGCTTACTTGGTGCCGAGCTGCTTGTTGATCTGCGTCATGAGGTCGGCGGACTCGAGCGCCTTGCCGTCGAGCTTGATGGTCGGCGTGTTCTGGACGCCGGCGTCGTCGAAGGCCTTGGACGTGGTGAGGGCCCACTTGTCGTAGGTGCCGCTCTTCACCGCGGTCTCGAACGTCTTGTTCCCCTTGAGCGCGGGAATGTCCTGCGCCAGCTTGATGAGGCTGTCGTCACTGGCGAAGACGTCGGGGCCCGACTCCTCCGGGTGGTGGGCCTTGGAGTACAGCAGCGTGTGGTACGCCGTGAACGCGTCGACGCTCACGTTCGTGGCCGCTCCCAGGGCGCTGAGCGCGTTCTTCGATCCGGTGCCGGTGAGGTTCCGGTCGAGGAACGTGCCGAAGTGGTACGTGATCTTGTACTTGTTGTCCTTCGCGCCCTTGAGGACCGCGTCGCCGGACTCCTGCTCGAAGGCCGCGCAGGCGGGGCAGCGCGGGTCCTCGAAGAGGTCCAGGTTGTGCTTGTTCTTCGGGTCGCCGACGATGACCGTCGTGCCGTCGGTGCCCGAGGCGTTGGCCGGCTTGACGAGGGCCTTCTTCGCCGCGGCCTCCCACTCGCCGGGCTTGTTCATCTGGTTCACGGCCACGGCGACGCCGCCGGCTATCGCGAGCGCCGCGATGACCGCGCCGCCGACCAGCAGCTGGCGCTTGAGCTTGGCCTTCTTCGCGTGCTTCTCGCGTTCGGCGCGCAGCCGGTCACGGGCTGCCTGCTTGTTGGCCTGGCTGTTTCTGTTGCTCATGGGGAAAGGGTCTCCGTGTCGGTACGTGGGTGTGGTGGGCGGGCCGGTGGTCAGCGAGTGACCAGCGACGGCGGACCACGCCGTACCAGGGAGTGCAGCAGCGGCCGGAACCGCGGGCCCTCGGCCGCGCCGGGCCGGGAGCGGGGCAGCCGCGGCCGGACGGCCGGGGTGCGCAGCGCGGCCACCGCGACGAGCAGCGGCCGGAACGCGGCGGCGGCCGCCGCGCGGACGACGCGCTGCAGGCCGGCCTCACCGCGCCGTACCCACCAGGAGGCGAGCAGCCCGACGGTGACGTGGGCCGCCAGCAGCAGCCACGGGCCGGTCGTCGGGTCGGTGGCGGCGGGCGCCCCGGGAACGGCGGCGAGCGGCGAGCCGACCTGGCCGCCGTCGCACAGCAGTGCCTCGTTGAAGGAACGCCAGGAGCCGGTGACCGGTCCGCCGCCGGGGCCGTAGCAGGTGTGCTGGCCCGCGGTGAACAGCGTGTCCACCGCCAGTTCCAGCGGCACCAGCATCCCGGCGATGGGCCAGAAGCCGCGCTCCTGGCCGCCGAGCGCGTAGGCCAGCGCGAAGACGGCGCCGTAGGCCCCCGCCACCGTGGTCAGCGGCAGGGGCGTGTGCGACATCAGCACGTGCGAGGTGGAGGAGAGAGTGACGCACAACGCCGCGAAGAGGGCGGCCCGAAGCGCCCTCAGCGGTGGTCGTATGCCCTTCATGGCGGAGAGTGTGCCATGCCGGTCGGTAGGTGGAACCTAAAGGGCGGCAACCTGTGTGACTAAAGTCCCGGGATGCGTCCGTTGCGGAACAGGTCGACGAAGATCTGGTGGTCCGCGCGGGCTCGGGCGCCGTAGCTGTGGGCGAAGTCCACCAGCATCGGGGCGAAGCCCTCCTCGTCCCGTCCGATGGCCTCGTCGATCGCGTCCTCGGTGGAGAAGGGCACCAGCGAGTGGCCGCTCTCGTCGTCCGCGGCGGCGTGCATCGCGGCGGTCGCCCGGCCGAGGTCGGCGACCACGGCCTCGATCTCCGCCGGGTCGTCGAGGTCCGACCAGTCGAGGTCCACCGCGTACGGGGAGACCTCGGCGACCAGCTGGCCGACGCCGTCCAGCTCGGTCCAGCCGAGCCATTGGTCGGCGTGGGCCTGCAGGGCACGCTGGGAGATCACCGTGCGGTGGCCCTCGTGCCGGAAGTAGCCGCGCACCGCCGGATCGGTGATGTGCCGGGAGACCGCGGGCGTCTGCCCCTGCTTCATGTAGATCACGACGTCGTTCTCCAACGCGTCGGTGGTGCCCTCCAGCAGCAGGTTGTACGAGGGCAGCCCGGCGCTGCCGATGCCGATGCCGCGGCGGCCGACGACGTCCTTGACGCGGTGGCTGTCCGGGCGGATCCGGCTGGACTCGGGGAGGGTCCGCAGATACGAGGCGAAGGCGGCGAGCACCTTCTCGCGCGTCGCGTCGTCCAGCTCGATGGCGCCGCGGCCGGGCAGGAAGCGGCGGTCCCAGTCGCGGACCTCGGTCATGGAGTCGAGCAGCCCGAAGCGGGTCTGCGAGCGGGCGTGCCGCAGCGCGCCGAGCAGCGGGCCCCGCGCGGTGTCCAGGGTGAGCGGCGGCAGCCCCTCATCCTTGGCGAGCTCGCGGATGCGGTCGCGGTAGGCGGCGGCGTAGGTGCGCACCAGGCCGGTGATCGTGTCGTCGCCGAGCGCCTTGGTGTAGCCGATGAGGGCGACGGAGGCGGCGAAGCGCTTCAGGTCCCAGGTGAACGGGCCGACGTAGGCCTCGTCGAAGTCGTTGACGTTGAAGACCAGCCGGCCGTTGGCGTCCATGTAGGTGCCGAAGTTCTCGGCGTGCAGGTCGCCGTGGATCCACACCCGGCCGGTGCGCTGGTCCACGTACGGTCCGCTGTCCTCGCCGTCCTCCAGGTCGGAGTAGAACAGGGAGGCGGTGCCCCGGTAGAAGGCGAACGCGGACGCGGCCATCTTGCGGAATTTGACGCGGAACGCGGCCGGGTCGGCGGCCAGCAGCTCGCCGAAGGCGGTGCCGAAGACGTCGAGGATCTTCGTGCCGCGCTGCTCGTCGGTGGTGTGTGCGGTGGGCATCGCTGCCGCCCCTCCAGGGCTCGTACCGGAGATCTTCCGACGGGCGAGCCTACGCGGCGGGCCCCCGGCCGACGGGGGCGGGACGGCCCACCGCGGTCCCGGCAGGGATCGGCTCGGCCCCCGGAGGGATCGGCGCGGTCCCGGGGCGCGGGGGAATACCCGTTCGCAAATACCCGGGACCGGATAACACGGTAGATGGCGCATACCGGTATTGAATATGCCGGGGACGAGGAATTCGATCGTACGTTCCCTGAGGGGCGGTTGGGAAAACAGCGGGAGCGGCGGTACCCCGGGGCCCAGGGGCACCGCCGCTCCGGACCGGTCGCGTGCGACCGGTCCGAGGGTCAGTTGTGGCCGAACCTCTTCTGCTGCCGGCGGGAGACCTGCTCCGAGGTCGGAAGCACCTGCTCCTGGGCGGCGCTGCTCTTCGCCTGCTCCTGCGCTTCGGTGGCCTGGCTGCGTTCCTTCTCCTGGCCTTCGTGCTGGCGATTCTTGTTCTTACCCACGATCGTCCCTCCTATAGGGGATCTCGGACGTTGAACCGCTATCAGGCTTGCACGTGCGTACGAAGCGCGCATTTCGGGCAGGTGGTGGTGGAAGACCCCCTCAATTTCGGAAACCGCCACGCCGATGATCGAGTTCCGGCTTATAGCGTCCCGATATTGGGGCAGACTCGGGGAAAATTCGTGCCGGGGGACGACCGGAAGAGGTGCAACATGGACCGCTGCGTTGTCCTGGTGGACGCCGGATATCTCCTGGGCGCCGCGGCGAGCCTTCTGGCCGGTGAACCCTCCCGGTCGCGGATCACCGTCGACCACGCCGCCGTGGTCGCGGGTCTGCGCGAACGCGCCGAACTGGAGACGGGCCAGCCGCTGCTGCGCATCTACTGGTTCGACGGTGCCCCCGACCGCGTCCCGCAGCCGGAGCACCGGCGGCTGCGCGTCATGCCCCGGGTCACCGTCCGGCTGGGCGCGCTGACCAGGACCGACGGCCGCTGGGCGCAGAAGGGCGTCGACGCCGCCATGCACGCCGAGCTCTCCGAGCTCGCCCGCAACCGGGCCTGCTCCGACGTGGTGCTGGTGACCGGCGACGGCGATCTGCTGCCCGGCATGATGTCCGCGAAGGAGCACGGAGTCGCCGTCCACCTGTGGGCCGTGCAGGCCGCCGACGGGGACTACAACCAGTCCGAGGACCTGGTCGCCGAGGCGGACGAGCGCCGGGTGCTCGACCGCGAGTGGATCACCCGGGCGATCCGGGCCCGCGAGGTCGCCGGCGTCTGCGCGCCGCCCACTCCGCGCCCCGAGATCCAGGCGATCCTCTCCGCGCCGCTGCCCGAGCCCGCGGGCTCGACCAGCGGTTCCGGGCGCCCGGACCCCCTCCCCGGCGCCCTCCCGGCGAAGAACGGCTCCAGCCCGGCGCCCGCCGGCACCGAACACCCGGACGCGGCTGCCGCCGCTGCCGCCGCCAAGGGGGTGCCCACCCCCAAGGACCTCGCGGTGCTCGGCCGCGTCCAGCAGGCCCCGACCCCGCACCCCGCCCCCAACGCCACGCTCCGCTGGTCCTCCGACAAGACCTGGTCGGAACGCGGCCCCGGCAACGGACCGGACGTGCCGGACACCAGCGGCCTGCCGACGCTCGCCACGCTCACCAGCGCGGAGCAGCGCTGGGCGGACCGGGAGGCCGACATCACCGCGGTCAGCGGCGACCCCTTCGAGGTCGGTCAGGTCTTCGCCCGCCGCTGGATCGCCCGCCTCACCGACGCCGCCCATCTGCAGTCCCTGTCCACGCACTACCCGCGGGTACCGCACCGCATCGACGGCGAGCTGCTCCGCTACGCCGCGCGCTTCGGGCTCCTCGCGCACAAGGACGACCAGATCGACGAGCACGACCGCTACGCCATCCGGGCCGGCTTCTGGCGCGAGGTCGACGCCCGCACGGTCGCCGAACACGCCCCCGCGGGCGACTGACATTCGACCGTCGAACAGAATGTCGGACCAGCGCCTTCCGGTTCGGCATTCGGCGGCAGAAGCGGCCCCGAGGCGCGCACCGGGCGCCGCGACGCGTACTCTCGATCCTCGTGAGTACGGGCACGGAGCAGGCGGCGCCCAGCACAGCCGCCACCACCCGCGACGCGGTGATCGCCGTACGCGGGCTGGTCAAGACCTACCCGGCCGGGCGCGGCCGGCGAGGCGCCGCGACCCCTGCCGTCCGCGCGAGCGACGGCATCGACCTCGACATCCGGCGCGGCGAGATCTTCGGCCTGCTCGGGCCCAACGGTGCCGGCAAGTCCACCCTCGTGCGCCAGCTCACCGGACTGCTGCGACCGGACTCCGGCGCCATCGACATGCTCGGGCACGACCTCGTACGCCACCCCGAACGCGCCTCCCGGCTCGTCGGCTACCTCGGGCAGGAGTCCACCGCCCTGGACGAACTGACCGTGTCGCTGGCCGCCGAGACCACCGGCCGGCTGCGCGGGCTGGACGCGCGGGCCGCGCGGGCCGAGCGCGACGCCGTGCTGGCGGAACTGGGCCTCACCGAGCTGGCGGGACGGGCCATCGGCCGGCTCTCCGGCGGGCAGCGGCGGCTGGCGTGCTTCGCCGCGACGCTGGTGGGGGAGCGGCCGGTGCTGGTCCTGGACGAGCCGACCGCCGGCATGGACCCGGTCGCCCGGCGGGCGGTGTGGGCCGCGGTCGACCGCCGCCGCGCCGAGCACGGGGCCACGGTCGTGCTGGTCACGCACAACGTCCTGGAGGCCGAGACCGTACTCGACCGCGTCGCCGTGATCGACAACGGGCGGGTCATCGCCTGTGACACCCCGGCCGGCCTCAAGGTGCTCGTCGCCGACGAGGTCAGGCTCGACCTGGTCTGGCGCGACGAGCCGCCGCTGCTGCTGCCCGAGGTGGCGGCGCTGCGCTCCGCCGCCCAGATCTCCGGCCGCCGCTGGACGCTCCGGCTCCCCCAGACGCGGGCCCGTGCCGTGATCGCCGAGATCACCGGCGGGCAGGCCTTCGCCGCACTCGACGACTTCACGCTCGCCACCCCGAGCCTCGAAGACGTGTACCTGGCCCTCGGCGGCCGTCAGAAGGGACTGGTCAAGGCATGACCTCCGCCGCCTGTGACGGGCTGCCGCCGGAAGCCGTCCGATGAGCGCCGCCGCACCCGTGGTGCCGGGCGCGACCGCCGCGACCCCCGGCAGCGCCCCGGCCGTCCGCGCGGACACCTCCGCCGCCCCGCTCGCGCCCCGCGCCCGGCTGCTGCCCGCGCTGGGCGCCGTGTACCGGGCGCAGCTGTCCCGCGCCCGGGTGGCGCGGATCCCGCTGCTGTTCGTGGCGACGTTCCAATCGGTCGGCATCATGGTGATGCTGCGCGGGGTCGTCGACGGCGGCGACGCCGACGCGGCGCGCTCGGTGGTCGCCGGGTCCAGCGTGCTGGTCGTGGCCTTCGTCGCGCTCAACCTGCTCGCCCAGTACTTCGGCCGGCTGCGCGCCTCCGGCGGACTCGACCACTACGCGACGCTGCCGGTGCCGCCGGCGGCGGTGGTGCTGGGCGCGGCGGGCGCGTACGCCTCGTTCACGGTGCCCGGCACGATCGCCACTGCGGTCACCGGATGCGTCCTGTTCGACCTGCCGCTGGTGAACCTGTGGGTGCTGGCGGCGGTGGTCCCGCTCGCCGGAGCCGCGCTGGCCGGCCTCGGCGCCGCGCTGGGGCTGCTCGCCCCGAAGCAGGAACTGGCCACCTTGTTCGGCCAGTTGGGCATGTCGGCCGCGTTGCTGCTGGGGGTGCTGCCGGCCGCGAACATGCCCGCGCCGATCGCTCTCGTCCGCGATCTGCTCCCCTCGACGTACGGGGTGGAGGCCTTCGCCCGCACCTTCGACCCGCATCCGGACTGGGTCATGGTGGGCGTGGACCTGTCGGTGTGCGCGGCCGTCGGCGTGGTGTCCCTGGCCGCTGCCACCTGGGCGTACCGCCGAGCCGCCTGCCGGTGAAGCGGGCCACTGCCGGACCTGGCACGATGGTCGGGTGACCGCACCCCTGACGCCGCACGACCAGCCCCCGTCCCTGCCGCAGTACCCGGGCGCGGAGTTCTCCGGCGACGCATCGAAGGGCGGACGTGCGGCCTTCACCGCGGAACTGCGGGAAGGCGCGCTGGTCGCCCTGGCGGTGGCGGTGACCGGGGTCGTGCTCGGGCTGCTGTGGCTGTGGCTCGCGCCCCTCATCCCGATGGTCTCCGACGGCAAGGCCATCTACCTCAAGGACAGCGAGGGCGAGGAGGCGGTCGGCGCCGACGGCACCTTCGTGCTGCTGGGCCTCGCGATGGGCGCCGTGACGGCCGCCCTGGTCTTCTGGCGCCGGCGGCGCGGCGGCATCGGCGTTGTCCTCGGCCTGGCGGCCGGCGGCGTGCTCGGCTCGGTCATCGCCTGGCGCCTCGGCGTCTGGCTCGGCCCGACGAGCGACCTGATCGCCCATGCCAAGGAGGTCGGCCCGAAGGTCGTCTTCGACGGCCCGCTGCGGCTGCGCGCCAAGGGCGCCCTCGTCGCCTGGCCGGCCGCGGCCATGCTCGTTCACCTCTGTCTGACCTCGGCCCTCGGGCCGCGGGAACCGCAGCAGCCGCAGTCCTGGGACACCTCGTATCCGGCCCCGCACCCGGCGCCCGGTCCGGCTCAAGGCCCGGAGGCGTTCCCGGCCCCGCCGGCCGAGGACCACCCGCCCGCCCAGGGACCCGGCGAGCAGGGCCCTTGGCAACGGGGCTCCTGACCCGAGGGGCCCTGAGCGCGGGGGTTTCGGGATCTACGCCGGCCGTCGGCCGTGATTGGCGCGGCGCTTCTTGATCCGCCACTTGCGCATGCGGGTGCGTCGGGACATGGTGTCGGCTCCCCTCGGTCGCGGGTGCTGCGTCGGGGACACCGTGCGCGCCCGGGGCGCGATCGTCCAGAGGGACCGCGGGGTTCCGTCAATTCGGCCGGATCGGACCGGTCGGATCGGACCGGTCCGATCCGACGTTCAAATCAGACGTTCGGGTCAGACGATTGGATCAGACCGCCGCGATCCGCGCGATCGGCGCGGTCTTCGCGGACGTGAGCCGGACCAGGTCCTGTGGGGCGAGTTCGACCTCGAGGCCGCGCTTGCCCGCCGAGACGAACACCGTGGCGTGGGTCAGCGCCGAGACGTCCACGACCGTGGGCAGCCGTTTGCGCTGGCCCAGCGGGGAGATGCCGCCGAGCACATAACCCGTGGTGCGTTCGGCCGCCGCGGGGTCGGCCATCGCGGCGCGCTTGCCGCCGGCCGCGGACGCGAGCGCCTTGAGGTCGAGCGACCCGGCCACCGGGACCACGGCGACGGTCAGCGTCCCGTCGACGTCGGCGACCAGCGTCTTGAACACCCGCCCGGGAGCCGTGCCCAGCGCCTCGGCGGCCTCGCCGCCGTACGAGGCGGCCGCCGGGTCGTGCGCGTAGGCGTGGACGGTGAAGGCCGCGCCGTCCCGCTCCAGCGCGACGGTGGCGGGCGTCCCGCCCCCCTTCGCCGGGGACTTTTTGGCCATCGGGGACCACCTTCCGTCAGTTGAGGCTGGCCGGCTGACGGGTCAGGTCGACGGCGGGCAGCGAGGGCAGCTTGCCGATCAGGGCGGCCTCGCGGCGCAGCAGCGGCAGTTCGGCCGCGAGCCGGGCCGCGGTGTCCGGCGCCTCCAGCAGCAGCTGCTTCGCCGGCGTCTCGAAGATCGTCGCGGCGGCCACCAGATACGACAGCACGGACGGGTCGTCGGGCAGTTCCTGCACCGTGACGAGCGTGCGGTCCTGCGCTCCGGCGAGGCGCTTCTGATACGTGCGGAAGGCCCTGGCGACACCCGCGGCCAGTGTGCCCGCCCCCTCGCCCTGCTCCTCCGGCAGCTCCTCCACCTCGGCCGTCAGATACGGCCCCGACGCGTCGACCGACAGCAGCCGGAAGCGGGTGGTGCCGGTGGCGACCAGCTCGAAACCGCCGTCCTCCCGTTCGCCGATGGTGGCGGCCTCCGCGATGCACCCGACCTGGAACAGCGACGTGAACGGGTCGGGGCCGAGCCCCGCCCCGGCTGTGGTGTCCACCCCGTCGGGGCCGGTCGGAGCCACCTCGGTCCCGTCCTTGATGGCGACCACGGCGAAGCGGCGCGGAGCGTCCTCGGGCATCGCGAGCAGATCGCCCACGAGCGCGCGGTACCGCTCCTCGAAGATGTGCAGGGGCAGCACGAGACCCGGGAAAAGGGCCGAGCTCAGCGGGAAGAGCGGAAGGCGAGCGGTCACAATCGGACAGCGTACGTCCTGCTCCGGTCGCCGGACGGGGTGCTTTCGCCGCGCAAGCTTCACCGGGTCGCCCCGTACCGTCCCTTCCGACCCGGCGCTACCCCCTGCGCAGCAGCCGGGAGGCGCCCGCCGCGACGGTGGTGGCCAGGATCCAGCCCAGCAGCACGAGGGCGGTGGCCGCCCACTGCGCTCCGCCGGACGGGTTCCAGGCGCTGTCCTGGCCCAGGTCGATCACGGGCAGCAGCAGGTCGAGGGCGTACAGCGGCGCGCTCCAGTGCGGGGCCTCGCCGGGATTGAGCGCGGGTGGCGCGTGCAGGGTGAAGAAGGCCGTGCCGACCGCCCACAGCACCGCCATCCACAGCGCGGCCCGGCCGGGCCGGTAGCCGTACCCGACGGTGATGTCCTGGAGGTACCCCCAGACCCGGCCCGCCGGCGGCAGCACCTCGCGGCGGCGGCGCTGCTTGGCGAGCAGCACCTCGCGGGCCTCGGAGTCCTCACCGCCGGCCCGCAGCGCCGAGGCGAGATGCTCGTACGGTTCCGGGCTGTACTCGGGCGTGGCGGCGGCCAGCCAGGCGATGCGGTCCCGCATCGGGAACGCCCCCGCCGGGCTGAGCGTGGTGTAGCTGAAGCCCGCCAGGTCCAGCCCGCCGGACTCCGGCCAGCTCTGCCGGGTGTCGGTGAGATTGCCCACCCGGGCGCCGGCCAGCGAGACGGTGCCGGTCGGCGGCTGGCCGAGCGTGAAGCGCAGTTCCGGGGTCTGGATCCGGCGCAGCGACAGCTGCTGGTTGCCGGTGAGCCGGAACCGCGCCCGGGTGATGATCACCGCGTTGCCGAACCTGCCGTCGTCCAGCCGGACGGCGCCGGTGCAGCTGAAGTTGCGGGTTCGCACCCCGGCGGGCGGGGTCCCGCCGATGTCGCTGCCGGTCGCGATCCAGCCCGCGCTCAGGTACAGCGTGTGCTCGACGGTGACCCGCGCCGCGTTCAGCGCGTAGCGGCCGTAGGGGTTGTGCAGCAGGCTGCCGCGCAGGCTCAGCCGGCCGCCGATGCGCGCGCTGCGCAGGCTGATCTCGCCGGTGGCGTGCATCAGCTCGGCCTCGACGTCCTGGGCGACGCTGAGCCCGTCGGCGGCGATCGCCCGCCCGTGCCGGTCGCGCCCCACCGTGAGCTGGTTGAGCAGCAGGTCGGTGCCGATGTGCGCGTCGGTGAGCCGGATCCCGCCCTCGACGGAGCACTGCGGCAGGTGCAGGTCACCGGTGGTGGTGAGGCGGGCCGCCTCCAGTCGCGGGATCGAGCAGTGCACCATGCGCAACGTCGTGAACTGGCACTCGGGCAGCAGGATCTGCTGGTCGAAGTGGCAGTCGTGCAGCTCGACGTACGGGGTGACCTGGCCGCCCGACAGGTTCAGCTGGCCGCTGATCCGGGCACCGGAGAGCTTGACGCACGCGACGCGCCCGGGCTCGGCGGGCGGGCCGTCCAGCAGGAGCGTGGCGATCACCTCGGCGCGCACCGTCCGCTCCGGGCCCCAGGGCCGGTCGGTGGCCGGGTCGTCCCGCTCGGGGATGCCGGTGCGCAGGTCCTGCACCACCCCGCGGCGGTAGGCGGTCCACAGATCCTGTTCGGTCCGGGTCCAGTCCTCCGGCGCCCTGATCCCCGACCCCTCGACCACCGCGTCCCCTCCCGATCCCGCGTCACGCGCCGCGACAGACGGAACGGTAGCCGGACCGGAGATCATCGGCGGGACGTATCAGGGAGTGGAACCGGAGAACGGCCGAGAACAGCGTTCCCTACACTTGACAGGGTGATCTCCCGAATCGATCTGCGTGGTGCCGCCTTCCCCGAGGGCGGTATCGACCGCGACCTGCTGCCCCGTGCCGAGTTCGACGTGGAAGCCGCCCTCGACCGGGTGCGGCCCATCTGCGAGGACGTACGCCATCGGGGGACCGCGGCGCTGATCGACTACGCGCAGAAGTTCGACGGCGTCACCCTGGACCGCGTCCGGGTGCCCGCCGAGGCGCTGTCGACCGCCCTGGCGGAGCTGGACCCGAAGATCCGCGCCGCCCTGGAGGAGTCCATCCGCCGGGCCAGGATCGTCCACCGCGAGCAGCGCCGCACCGACACGACGGTGCAGGTCGTGCCCGGTGGCACGGTCACCGAGCGCTGGGTGCCCGTCGAGCGCGTCGGGCTCTACGTGCCGGGCGGCCTGGCCGCCTACGCGTCGTCCGTGGTCATGAACGTGGTCCCGGCGCAGGAGGCCGGCGTCGAGGGCATCGCCGTCTCGTCGCCCCCGCAGAAGGCCAATTTCTCCGAAGAGTTCGGCGGCGGCCTGCCCAACCCGACGATCCTCGCCGCGTGCGCCCTGCTCGGTGTGGACGAGGTGTACGCGGCCGGCGGCGCCCAGGCCATCGCGATGTTCGCGTACGGCACCGAGGAGTGCCGCCCGGTCAACCTGGTCACCGGCCCGGGCAACATCTACGTCGCCTCGGCGAAGCGGCTGCTCAAGGGCCGGATCGGCATCGACGCCGAGGCCGGTCCGACCGAGATCGCCGTCCTCGCCGACGCCACCGCCGACCCGGTGCACGTCGCCGCGGACCTGATCAGCCAGGCCGAGCACGACACCCTGGCGGCGGCCGTGCTGGTCACCACCTCGGTGGAGCTGGCCGAGCGGGTCGAGAAGGAGCTGGCCGCGCAGGTCGCCGCCACCAAGCACAGCGAGCGCATCCTGACCGCGCTGGCCGGGCGGCAGTCGGCCGTGGTGCTGGTCGACACGATCGACCAGGGCCTCGCCGTCGTCGACGCCTACGGCGCGGAGCACCTGGAGATCCAGACCGCGGACGCCGCGGCCGTCGCCGCCCGGGTCCGCAATGCCGGCGCGATCTTCGTCGGCGCCTACGCCCCCGTCTCGCTCGGCGACTACTGCGCCGGCTCCAACCACGTCCTGCCCACCGGCGGCTGCGCCTGCCACTCCTCGGGCCTGTCCGTGCAGTCCTTCCTGCGCGGCATCCACGTCGTGGACTACAGCCGCGACGCCCTGGCCGAGGTCACCCACCACGTGGTGACGCTCGCGGACGCGGAGGACCTGCCGGCGCACGGTGCCGCCCTGCGGGCGCGGTTCGACTGGCAGGTGCCGCAGTGACCGGCATCGACGACCTCCCCATCCGGGACGAGCTGCGCGGCCAGACCCCCTACGGCGCACCGCAGCTCGACGTCCCCGTGCGGCTCAACACCAACGAGAACCCGTATCCGCTGCCCGAGGCTCTCGTCCGGCGGATCGGCGAGCGGGTCACCGCCGCCGCCCGGGAGCTGAACCGCTACCCGGACCGGGACGCGGTGGAGCTGCGCACCGAGCTGGCCGCGTACCTCGGCCGCACCGCCGGGCACCAGGTCTCCCGCGAGCAGGTGTGGGCGGCCAACGGCTCGAACGAGGTCATCCAGCAGTTGCTGCAGACCTTCGGTGGCCCCGGGCGCAGCGCGATCGGCTTCGAGCCCTCGTACTCGATGCACGCGCTGATCTCGCGCGGCACCGGAACCGAGTGGATCTCCGGGCCGCGCCGTGCGGACTTCACCATCGACGTCGACGCCGCCGCGGTGGAGATCGCCGCCCGCCGTCCCGACGTCGTCTTCATCTGCTCGCCGAACAACCCCACCGGCACGGCGGTCGCCGCCGAGACCGTGCTGGCGCTCCACGACGCCGCGCAGGCCGCGAAGCCGTCGCTGGTCGTCGTGGACGAGGCGTACGTCGAGTTCTCGCACCGCCCGTCGCTGCTGCCGCTCATCGAGGGCCGGCCGAACCTGGTGGTCAGCCGCACCATGTCGAAGGCGTTCGGCGCGGCCGGGCTGCGGCTGGGCTACCTCGCCGCGGATCCGGCCGTCGTGGACGCCGTCCAGCTGGTGCGCCTGCCGTACCACCTGTCGGCCGTCACCCAGGCCACCGCGCTCGCCGCGCTGGAGCACACCGATACGCTGCTGGGGTACGTCGCGCAGCTCAAGGCCGAGCGGGACCGCCTGGTTACCGAGTTGCGCGCCCTGGGCTGTGAGGTCACGGACTCCGACGCGAACTTCGTGCAGTTCGGCCGGTTCGCGGACAGCCACGCCGCCTGGCAGGCGATCCTCGACCGCGGGGTCCTCGTCCGCGACAACGGTGTACCGGGATGGCTGCGGGTCACCGCGGGCACCCCGGAGGAGAACGACGCGTTCCTGGACGCGGTTCGCGCAATGCTGAAGGAGACCGTATGACCCGCGTGGGCCGTGTGGAACGCACCACCAAGGAGACATCCGTCGTCGTCGAGATCGACCTGGACGGCAGGGGCGACGTCTCCGTCTCCACCGGTGTCGGCTTCTACGACCACATGCTCGACCAGCTCGGCCGCCACGGACTCTTCGACCTGTCGGTCAAGACCGAGGGCGACCTGCACATCGACACCCACCACACCATCGAGGACACCGCCCTCGCGCTCGGCGCCGCCTTTCGGCAGGCGCTCGGCGACAAGGTCGGCATCTACCGCTTCGGCAACTGCACGGTGCCGCTGGACGAGTCCCTCGCCCAGGTCACCGTCGACCTGTCGGGCCGTCCGTACCTGGTGCACTCCGAGCCCGAGAACATGGCTCCCATGATCGGCTCGTACGACACGACGATGACCCGGCACATCCTGGAGTCCTTCGTCGCGCAGGCGCAGATCGCCCTGCACGTCCACGTCCCGTACGGCCGCAACGCGCACCACATCGTGGAGTGCCAGTTCAAGGCGCTGGCCCGCGCCCTGCGGTACGCCTCCGAGCGTGACCCGCGCGCGGCCGGCATCCTCCCCTCGACCAAGGGCGCACTGTGAACACCGCATCGACCGTCTACATCGTCCTCGGGCTCTTCCTCGCCGGCGGCGTCTACTCCTTCTGGAAGCAGAAGCTCCCGACGGGCGTCATCGTCCTGCTCGGCATCGGTGCGCTCATGGCGTTCGGTGCCGGCGTGATGTCGCTGTAGGGGGCCGCCATGAGCAAGAGTGTGGTCGTCCTCGACTACGGATTCGGCAACGTCCGCTCGGCCGAGCGGGCGCTGGCGCACGTCGGCGCCGACGTCGAGATCACCAGCGACTTCGACCGGGCCATGAACGCCGACGGGCTGCTGGTCCCCGGCGTCGGAGCGTTCGAGGCCTGCATGACCGGGCTGAAGTCGGTACGCGGTGAGTGGATCATCGGCCGGCGGCTGTCCGGCGGCCGGCCCGTGATGGGGATCTGCGTCGGCATGCAGATCCTCTTCGCACGCGGCGTGGAGCACGGCACCGAGACCGAGGGCTGCGACGAGTGGCCCGGTACGGTCGAGCCGCTGCGGGCGCCGATCGTCCCGCACATGGGCTGGAACACGGTGAAGGCGCCCGAGGACAGCCGGCAGTTCGCGGGCCTCGACGCCGACGCCCGCTTCTACTTCGTGCACTCGTACGCGGTGCGGGAGTGGGAGCTGGAGGTCACCAACCCCCACATCCGCTCCCCTAAGGTCACCTGGGCCACCCACGGCGAACCGTTCGTCGCCGCCGTGGAGAACGGCCCGCTGTGGGCGACCCAGTTCCACCCCGAGAAGTCCGGCGACGCCGGTGCCCAGCTGCTGACCAACTGGCTCGACCACCTCTAGAACCTCTAGGACGTCACTTCCTATGGCTCCCCTGGCTATGAACCGCCTCGAACTCCTTCCCGCCGTCGACGTCCGCGACGGCCAGGCCGTCCGCCTCGTCCATGGCGAGTCCGGCTCCGAGACGTCCTACGGCGACCCGCTGGCCGCCGCCCTCGCCTGGCAGCAGGCGGGCGCCGAGTGGCTGCACCTGGTGGACCTGGACGCGGCCTTCGGCACCGGTGACAACCGGGCGCGGATCGCCGAGGTCGCGAAATCCATGGACATCAAGGTCGAGCTGTCCGGCGGCATCCGCGACGACGCGTCGCTCGCCGCGGCGCTCGCCACCGGCTGCACCCGCGTCAACCTCGGCACCGCCGCCCTGGAGACGCCCGAGTGGGTCGCGAAGGTCATCGCCGAGTTCGGCGACCGCATCGCGGTCGGCCTGGACGTCCGCGGCACCACCCTGCGCGGCCGCGGCTGGACCCGCGACGGCGGCGACCTGTTCGAGACGCTCGCCCGGCTGGACTCCGAGGGGTGCGCCCGGTACGTCGTCACCGACATCGCCAAGGACGGCACCCTCCAGGGGCCCAACCTGGAACTGCTGAAGAACGTGTGCGCGGCCACCGACAAGCCGGTCGTCGCGTCCGGCGGCGTCTCGTCCCTCGACGACCTGCGCGCCATCGCCACGTTGGTACCCGAAGGTGTCGAAGGCGCCATCGTGGGCAAGGCCCTTTACGCCAAGGCATTCACCTTGGAAGAGGCGCTGGAGGCAGTTTCCCGATGACCGATTCCCCCGTAGTACGCCGCGTGCAGTCCGACCACAGCCCCTGGGAGGAGGCGATGGGCTTCGCCCGTGCCGTCGCGGCCGGGGACCGGGTCATCGTCGCCGGCACCATGCCGCTGGTCGGTGGCGTGGTGCGGGGCGAGGGCAGCCCGTACGAGCAGGCGCTGCTCGCCTTCAACAACGCGGTCGCCGCGCTGGAACCGTTCGGCCTCGGCGCCGACAGCGTCATCCGCACCCGGATGTACCTCAGCCACGCCCGGGACGCGGAGGACGTCGGCCGCGCCCACAAGGAGCTGTTCGGCGCGGTGCGGCCGGCCGCGACGATGGTCGTCGTCAACGGCTTCGTCGACTCCCGCGTGCTGGTCGAGGTCGAGGTCGAGGCGTATCGAGGAGCCCCTGAATGACCCTCGCGGTCCGAGTCATCCCCTGCCTGGACGTGGACAACGGCCGGGTCGTCAAGGGTGTCAACTTCCAGAACCTGCGCGACGCGGGCGACCCCGTCGAGATGGCCAAGCTCTATGACGCCGAGGGCGCGGACGAGCTGACGTTCCTGGACATCACCGCCTCCTCGGGCGACCGCGAGACCACCTACGACGTGGTGCGCCGCACCGCCGAGCAGGTCTTCATCCCGCTCACCGTCGGCGGCGGCGTGCGGGCCGCGGACGACGTCGACAAACTGCTGCGGGCCGGCGCGGACAAGGTGGGCGTCAACACCGCCGCCATCGCCCGCCCGGACCTCATCCGGGAGATCGCCGAGCGGTTCGGGCGGCAGGTGCTCGTGTTGTCCGTGGACGCCCGGCGGAACGCGACCGGCGGTTTCGAGGTCACCACGCACGGCGGCAGGCAGGGCACCGGCATCGACGCCGTCGAGTGGGCGCACCGCGCCGCGGAGCTGGGCGCGGGGGAGATCCTGCTGAACTCGATGGACGCCGACGGCACCAAGGACGGCTACGACCTCGACATGATCGAGGCCGTCCGCAAGCACGTCAGCGTCCCCGTCATCGCCTCCGGCGGCGCCGGCCGGCTCGCCGACTTCGCCCCCGCGGTGGCGGCCGGCGCCGACGCGGTGCTGGCGGCGTCGGTCTTCCACTTCGGGGACCTGCGCATCGGCGACGTCAAGAACGCGCTGCGCGAGGCCGGGCACCCGGTCCGCTGAGGCCGGGCCGGCGGAGGCCCGGTCCGCCGGGACCGGGCCCGCCGGTTCACCGGCCCTTGGCCAGCGCCCGCAGGTACTCGCGGTTCATCGCCGCGATGGACGGCAGCGGGATGCCCTTCGGGCACGCGGTGGCGCATTCCCCGGTGTTGGTGCAGCCGCCGAAGCCCTCGGCGTCCATGGTCCCGACCATGTCCAGGACTCGGGACTCGCGTTCGGGAGCCCCTTGTGGCAGCACGTTGAGGTGGACGACCTTGGCCGACGTGAAGAGCATCGCCGAGCCGTTGGGGCAGGCCGCCACACACGCGCCACAGCCGATGCACTCGGCGTGCTCGAACGCGGTGTCGGCGACCGGCTTGGGCACCGCGGTGGCGTGCGCCTCCGGCGCGGCGCCGGTGGGCGCGGTGATGTAGCCGCCGGAGCCGATGATGCGGTCGAAGGCGGACCGGTCCACGACGAGGTCCTTGACCACCGGGAAGGCGGCGGCGCGCCACGGCTCGACGTCGACGGTGTCGCCGTCGGCGAAGTGCCGCATGTGCAGCTGGCAGGTGGTGGTCCGCTCGGGCCCGTGCGCCCGGCCGTTGATGACCATGCCGCAGGCGCCGCAGATGCCCTCGCGGCAGTCGTGGTCGAACGCGACGGGCTCGTCGCCGGCGAGGATCAGCTCCTCGTTCAGGTGGTCCAGCATCTCCAGGAACGACATGTCGGCGGAGATGCCGGTGACGTCGTAGGTGGTCATCCGGCCCGGCTCGGCGGGGCCGGCCTGCCGCCAGATGCGCAGGGTCAGGTTCACGAGTAGCTCCGCTGGGTGGGGTGGACGTGGTCGAAGACGAGTTCCTCGCGGTGCAGCACGGGGGCGCGGCCGATGCCGGTGAACTCCCAGGCGGCGGCGTACGCGAACCTCTCGTCGTCCCGGGCGGCCTCGCCGTCCGCGGTCTGGCTCTCCTCGCGGAAGTGCCCGCCGCACGACTCGGCGCGGTGCAGGGCGTCCAGGCACATCAGCTCGGCGAGTTCCAGGTGGTCGGCGATGCGGTTGGCCTGCTCCAGCGCCTGGTTGAGGTCGGCGCCGGAGCCGGGGACCTTCACCCGGCGCCAGAACTCGTCACGCAGCTGCGGGATGCGGTCCAGCGCCTTGCGCAGCCCGGCCTCGGTGCGCGCCATGCCGCACTCGTCCCAGAGCAGCTCGCCCAGCTCGCGGTGGAACGACTCGGGGGTGCGGTCGCCGTTGACGGCGAGCAGCAGGTTGAGCCGGTCCTCGGTGTCGGCGACGGCCTCGGCGACCGCCGGGTGCGCGGGGTCCACGGTGTCCTGCGGGTGCCGGGCCAGGTAGTCGTTGAGGGTGGCCGGCAGCACGAAGTAGCCGTCGGCCAGGCCCTGCATGAGGGCGCTGGCGCCGAGCCGGTTGGCGCCGTGGTCGGAGAAGTTGGCCTCACCGATGGCGAACAGACCGGGCACCGTGGTCTGCAGGTCGTAGTCGACCCACAGGCCGCCCATCGTGTAGTGGATCGCGGGATAGATCCGCATCGGGACGGTGTAGGGGTCCTCGGCGGTGATCCGCTCGTACATCTCGAAGAGGTTGCCGTACCTCTCCTCGACGGCCTTGCGGCCCAGCCGGGCGATGGCGTTGGCGAAGTCGAGGTAGACGCCCTGGCCGCCGGGTCCGACACCGCGCCCCTCGTCGCAGACGTTCTTGGCGGCGCGCGAGGCGATGTCGCGGGGCACCAGGTTGCCGAACGCCGGGTAGATCCGCTCCAGGTAGTAGTCCCGCTCGTCCTCGGGGATCGTGTTCGGCGGGCGTTCGTCGCCGGGCTGCTTCGGGACCCAGATCCGGCCGTCGTTGCGCAGCGACTCGCTCATCAGCGTCAGCTTCGACTGGTGGTCCCCGGAGCGCGGGATGCAGGTGGGGTGGATCTGGGTGAAGCACGGGTTGGCGAAGTACGCGCCGCGCCGGTGGGCCCGCCAGATCGCCGTGGCGTTGGAGTTCTTGGCGTTGGTCGACAGGTGGAAGACGTTGCCGTAGCCGCCGGAGGCGAGCACGACCGCGTCCGCGAACCAGGTGTCGATACGGCCGGTGACCAGGTCGCGGGCGACGATGCCGCGCGCCCGGCCGTCGACCACGATCAGGTCCAGCATCTCGGTCCGCGCGTGCATCTCGACCGTGCCGGCCGCGATCTGCCGGCTGAGCGCCTGGTACGCGCCGAGCAGCAGCTGCTGGCCGGTCTGCCCGCGGGCGTAGAAGGTGCGCGAGACCTGGACGCCGCCGAACGAGCGGGTGTCGAGCAGGCCGCCGTACTCCCGGGCGAACGGGACGCCCTGCGCGACGCACTGGTCGATGATCTCCACCGACACCTGCGCCAGACGGTGCACGTTGGACTCGCGAGCGCGGAAGTCACCGCCCTTGACGGTGTCGTAGAACAGCCGCCGCACCGAGTCGCCGTCGTTGCGGTAGTTCTTCGCCGCGTTGATGCCGCCCTGCGCGGCGATGGAGTGCGCCCGGCGCGGCGAATCCTGGTAGCAGAACTGCACGACGTGGTAGCCCTGTTCGGCCAGCGTGGCGCCGGCCGCGCCGCCGGCCAGGCCGGTGCCGACCACGATGACGGTGTGCCGGCGGCGGTTGGCCGGGTTCACCAGCTTCGCCTCGAAGCGGCGGCGGTCCCAGCGCTCCTCGATCGGACCCTCGGGGGCCTTCGTGTCGACGACGGGTTCGCCGGTGGTCCAGTGCGGGTAATCGGTCATGTCAGCTCACGACTCCAGTCATGACGGCAACGGGCACGGCGATGAATCCGCAGGTCAGGAGGAGTGCCAGAACGTTGGCCACGGCTTTCAGCGCGCGGTCCCGCCGGGCGTTGTTGGCGCCGAGGGTCTGCGCCGCGCTCCAGAACCCGTGCCGGATGTGCAGGCCGAGGGCGAGCATCGCCACGATGTAGAAGACGTCGGCGTACCAGTTCCGGAAGTCCGCGACGATGTTCTCGTAGGGGTGGTGCGCCTGGCCGCGCGGATTCACCGTCAGCGTCGTCAGGTCCAGGATGTGCCAGACGAGGAAGAGCGCGAGGATCACCCCGCCCCAGCGCATGGTGCGCGTGGCGTAGCTCGCGCGCTGCCGCCGGTGGGCGTATTTCGCGGGCCTGGCCGCCCGGTCGCGCCGGCTGAGCTGGTACGCGGCGACGCCGTGCAGCACGACGGCCGCCAGCAGGCCTGCCCGGACCAGCCACAGGAACCAGCCGTGGTGCAGCACCGGCTCGCCGATGGTGCGCAGCCAGCCCGCGTAGCCGTTGAAGTCCGTGGCGCCGAAGAAGATCTTCAGATTGCCGAGCATGTGCGCGACGAGGTACAGCAGCATCGCCACCCCGGTGACGGCCATGACGGCCTTCTTCCCGACGGTGGAGCGCCAGAGCGCCGCCGCGGGGGAGGGTCGCCGTTCGGTACGTGTCGCCAGAGCCATGGGAGGGACGCTAGGCCCGGGCCGCGGCATTCGTCCAAGACATGATCCAGCTGCTTTCCATAGCCGATGTCTATGACGGGGCCTAGGCTGGACGTATGCAGCTGAACCAGCTCCAGTACTTCGCCGCCGTCGCGGACCTGCGGCACTTCACCCGCGCCGCCGAGAGCGTCCACGTGGCCCAGCCGTCGCTGTCGCAGCAGATCCGGGCGCTGGAGCGGGAGCTGGGTGCCGAGCTGTTCCACCGCGCCCGCGGCCACATCACCCTCACCGACGCGGGGGAGGCCCTGCTGCCGCTGGCCCGCCGCATCCTGGCCGACACCGAGACCGCGCGCCGCGAGGTCCAGGAGGTGGCGCAGCTGCGGCGCGGCCGGGTGCGGCTCGGGGCGCCGCCGAGCCTGTGCGCCAGCCTGGTGCCCGACGTCCTGAAGGACTTCCACCGGCGGTACCCCGGAGTCGAGCTGATGGTCCACGAGGACGGCTCGCAGGACCTCGTGCGGGTGCTGGCCGCCGGGGAGCTCGACCTCGCCCTGATCATCACCCCGCTGCCCGTCCAGGCCCCCGCCCTGGCCACCGAGGAGCTGCTGCGCGAGGAACTGGTGGTGGTCTCGGCGCCGTCCGAGCCCGCTCCGGTGCGCCGCGAGGGCCTGCGGATCGAGGAGCTGCGCGGTCGTCCGCTGGTGATGTTCCGGCGCGGCTACGACCTGCGGGAGCACACCCTCGCGGCCTGCCGCGCGGCCGGTTTCGAACCGTCCTTCTCGGTGGAGGGCGGCGAGATGGACGCGGTCCTCGGCTTCGTCCGCGCCGGGCTCGGCCCGGCCGTGGTCCCGAGCATGGTCGCGGAGCGCTCGGGCCTGCGCGTCACCCCGTTCGCACCGCCCGGCCTGCACCGCACCATCTCCATCGCCCACCGCGGCGACGTCTCCCCACCCCGCGCGGCCCGCGAACTGCGCCGCATCCTGCTGGAGGCCACGCGAGGCCGCTGACGGGCGCGCGAGGGCGGGGCGTGCGGGTGGAGCGGGCGAACGGCCCGGCTCACAGGCCGAGCTTGGCCTCGTACACCTTCGCCACCGCGGCCTTGTCGCCCTCGGTCTCGACCCGTGCCGCGTCCTGGCGGCCGAAGGCGAAGATCGTCAGCTCGGCGGGTTCGCCGGTGACCGTCACGACCGGGGTGCCCCGGTGGGCGACGGCGGTCTGGCCGTCGGGGCGGCGCAGCACCAGCCCGACAGGGGATCGGCGGCCGGCGACCCTGGCCATGCGCTCCAGGCGCTTCCACAGGGTGTCGGAGAAGACGCCGTCCAGCTCGCGGGGCGTCCAGTCCGGCTGGGCACGGCGGACGTCCTCGGCGTGGACGAAGAACTCGACGGTGTTGGCCGCCTCGTCGATCTGCTTCAGGGCGAACGGCGACATCCGCGGCGGCCCGGTCCTGATGAGCTGCACCAGCTCCTCGAACGGCTTGCGCGCGAACTCCCGCCGCACGCGCTCCATCCGGGCCGCGAGCTGCGGGATCACGATCCCGGCGGCGGCGTCGCTGCGGCGCTCACGGACGACGACGTGAGCGGCCAGATCGCGGGCGGTCCAGCCGTCGCAGAGCGTCGGGGCACCCGCCCCGGCGTTCTCCAGCAGATCGGCGAGGAGCAGACGTTCACGCTGCGCATGAGTCGACATGACGTCAGGTTAGGTCCACCCCTCGCCGCGCGGCTACGGCAGGGCCTTGCTGAGCTTCTTCCCGTCGACCTTGTTGCTGAGGGTCAGCGAGCAGGAGATCGTGTCCTTCTTCTGGATCTGGTACGTCATCAGCGACGGGTAGAGCGCGTAGTAGTAATAGGTCTTCCCGTCGGCCGGGATACGGGCGAGACGCTTCTTGGCGTCCGGCTCGCACAGCTTCAGCACCTTGGTCTGGAGCTCGGACTCGGTGGTGAAGGTGCCGGTCAGGGTCTCGTTCGCGACGACCTCGCCGTCGTGCGGGGAACTGCACGAGCGGGTCGTGACGACGGACACGCTGCTGTCCAGGCCCGGGTGGTCGAAGCACTTGCCGGGATTCAGCACGACGTACGGCACCAGGTCCGACGTCGGGGAGCTGCTGGAGGAGCCGGTGGTCGGCAGGTCGGTGGGGATGGTCAACGTCGGCAGGTCGGTCGGCAGCGTCACCGTGGGCGTCGGGAACGCGGAGGTGGACGGGGGCGAGCTGGAGCTCGTCAGCGCGTCCGGCTTCTTGTCGCCGTCCCCGCCGGAGGCCAGCACGATGCCGCCGATGATCGCCCCGACGACGACCACGGCGCCGATCGCTATCGCCGCGTTGCGCCCGTTGTTGTTGCCGGGCGGCGGCGGATAACCGCCACCCTGCGGGTAGCCGTAGCCGCCACCGGGAGGCGCCGGCGGTCCGGGAGGTCCGGGCGGGCCGTAGCCGCCCTGGCCACCCTGGCCGCCCTGCGGATACCCGTAACCGCCCTGGCCGCCTTGCGGATAGCCGTAGCCGCCGTCACCCGGCGGAGGAGGTGGTGTCGGCGGACCAAAGTTCTGCGGCGGACCGAAGCCGCCACCTTGCCCTGGTGGCGGCTGACCGTTCGGCGGAGGCGGAGGAAAACCCATGCACGAAGGATGCCCCATACGGGTGACAACGGCGAGCGACTAGGGAATCAAGCCCGGCCGAAGTGCGGTGTTCCTCACCGAACACCCCTTTTGGAATGCGCGAAACGTGATAAGTGGCGGCTGCACAATAGAGGCATGCCCGACACCCCCGCTACACCGCCTGCCTCACCGCTCGACCCGGCCGTGGCCGCCCGGCTCAAGCGCACCGCCGACGGGCTCGTGCCCGCCATCGCGCAGCAGTACGACACCGGCGAGGTGCTGATGCTCGGCTGGATGGACGACGAGGCGCTGCACCGCACCCTCACCACCGGCCGCTGCACGTACTGGAGCCGCAGCCGCGGCGAGTACTGGGTCAAGGGCGACACCTCGGGGCACGTTCAGCACGTCAAGTCCGTCGCCCTCGACTGCGACGGCGACACCCTGCTCGTCAAGGTCGACCAGACCGGCGCCGCCTGCCACACCGGCGACCGCACCTGCTTCGACGCCGACCAGCTGCCGCTGGGCCGCTGAAGCGGACGAGCGGGATCGAGCCGGCGGCCGACAGGACACGGAGCCCGGTCGAGGGGCCACTACGCTGCCGCTATGACCACCGCTACTGTCGCGCCCGACCTCGAGACGTTCCGCAAGCTGGCGCAGGACCGCCGGGTGATCCCCGTCAGCCGCAGGCTGCTGGCGGACGGCGACACCCCCGTGGGGCTGTACCGCAAACTCGCGGGCGAGCGGCCGGGGACGTTCCTGCTGGAGTCGGCGGAGAACGGCCGCTCCTGGTCCCGGTACTCCTTCGTCGGGGTGCGCAGCGCCGCGACGCTGACCGAGCGTGACGGCCGGGCGCACTGGCAGGGGACCCCGCCGGTGGGCGTGCCGACCGGCGGCGACCCGCTGGAGGCGCTGCGGGCCACGGTCGAGACGCTGCACACCCCGCGCGACCTGCACGCGGGCGGCGCGCTGCCGCCGTTCACCGGCGGGATGGTCGGCTACCTCGGCTACGACGTCGTGCGCCGCCTGGAGAAGATCGGCGACCACGGCGAGGACGAACTGCGGCTGCCCGAGCTGACGATGCTGCTCACCTCGGACCTGGCGGTGCTCGACCACTGGGACGGCAGCGTGCTGCTGATCGCGAACGCGATCAACCACAACGACCTGGACACCGGCATCGACGAGGCCTACGCCGACGCCGTCGCCCGGCTGGACGCGATGGCGGCCGACTTGGCCAGGCCCGCCGCGTCGGCGGCCGTCGAGCTGCCCGCGTCACAACTGCCGGAGTTCACCGGGCGCTGGGGTTCTGCGGCCTACCAGGCGGCCGTCGAGGACATCAAGGAGCGGATCCGGGCGGGCGAGGCGTTCCAGGTGGTGCCCTCGCAGCGGTTCGAGACCCCCTGCCCGGCGAGCGCGCTGGACGTGTACCGGGTGCTGCGGGCCACCAACCCGAGCCCGTACATGTACCTGTTCCGCTTCGACGGCTTCGACGTCGTGGGCTCCAGCCCCGAGGCGCTGGTCAAGGTCGAGGACGGCCGGGCGCTGGTGCACCCGATCGCCGGCACCCGGCCGCGCGGCGCCACCCCGCAGGAGGACGCGGCGCTCGGCGAGGAGCTGATGGCCGACCCCAAGGAGCGCGCCGAGCACTTGATGCTGGTGGACCTGGGCCGCAACGACCTGGGGCGGGTGTGCGAACCGGGCAGCGTCGAGGTCGTGGACTTCATGTCCGTCGAGCGCTACAGCCACGTCATGCACATCGTCTCGACCGTCACCGGACGGGTCGCCGAGGGCCGTACCGCCTTCGACGTGCTGACCGCCTGCTTCCCGGCCGGCACGCTCTCGGGCGCCCCCAAGCCGCGCGCGATGCAGATCATCGACGAGCTGGAGCCGGTCCGCCGCGGCCTGTACGGCGGTTGCGTCGGCTATCTGGACTTCGCCGGCGACTCCGACACCGCGATCGCCATCCGCACCGCGCTGCTGCGCGACGGCACGGCGTACGTCCAGGCGGGCGCCGGCGTCGTCGCCGACTCGGACCCCGTCGCCGAGGACACCGAGTGCCGCAACAAGGCGGCGGCGGTGCTGCGCGCGGTGGCGACCGCGAACCGGCTGCACACGGACGCGTGAAGGCGGGGCGGCCCGCACCGGGCCGCCCCGCCGTTCCGCACGGAGCGTCAGCCGGTGAAGGCCGAGGTGCCGTTCGGGGTACCGAGTCCCGTCGGGCCGTCGTAGCCGGCCTTGGCGGTGCACAGGTACGAGCCCGAGCAGCTGCCGTTGGAGCCGCTGACCACGTCGTTGAGCGCGGAGGTGTGGGCGTACGGGAACGAGGTCGGGTACGAACCGGACGACGGGGCGCCCGCGATGGCGTACACGCCCGCGATGATCGGCGCCGAGGCGCTGGTGCCACCGAAGGTGTAGTACCCGGCGGTGATCCCGAAGGAGTCGTAGATCGCGACGCCGGTGGCCGGGTCGGCGACCGCGGAGACGTCGGAGATGGTCCGCTTGGCGCAGCCGGTGTCCTTCTGCCAGGACTGCTTGGCGTCGTAGGCGGAGCAGCCGGAGCCGGTGCCCTCGGTGCTGTTCGTGGACCAGACCGTCTCGGTCCAGCCGCGGGTGTTGGACGCGGTCTTCAGGGCGGTGCCGCCGACCGACGTCACGTACTTGGAGGCGGCCGGGTACTCGGCGCCGTAGGCGGAGTCACCGGCGCTGACCGTGATGGCCACGCCCGGGTGGTTGAAGTAGCTGCTGTCGTAGGACGCGTCGGAGGAGGACTCCCCGCCGCCGTAGCTGTTCGAGACGTACTTCGCGCCCAGGGTCACCGCGCGGTTCACCGCGGTGCCGAGGTTGGTCATGGACGGGGTCTTGGCCTCGACGAGCAGGATCTTGCACTTGGGGCAGATCGCGCTGGCCATGTCGAGGTCGAGCGATATCTCCTCGGACCAGCCGGCGTCGGAGGTGGGCAGCGCGGTGGTGCTGCCGGTCTGGCTGACCTTCTTGAAGCAGCCGTTGGCCGTGGTGCAGGCCGGCAGTCCGTAGTGCGCGCGGTAGACGGCGAGGTCCGACTCGGCGTTGGGGTCGTCGTACGCGTCGACGATCGCGATCGTCCGCCCGGCGCCGTTCGCCGCCGCCGCGGAGGTCAGTCCGTACGCCTTCTGAAGGTCACTGGGGCCGTAACCTGTGGGGGTGGCGGCGGCCGCGTTCGGCGTGATCGTCGTGCCTCGGACGTTGGTGGTGTGCACGGTGCCGCTGGTGACGCGGAGCGCCTTGCAGGCCATCTCGCCCGCCTTGGGCACCGCGCAGGCCCGCGCGGTGTGGACGGGCTGGTCCGCGCTGAGCGCCGCGTTCGCGGCGGTCCGCGCGACCGGCTGCGCGTCGGCGGTGGGGGCGATGGCGAAGCCCGCCAGAGCCAGTCCCGCGACGGCGGTGAGGGAGAGTCCGGCGCGCCGAAGCGACGCCGGGGAGAGGGTTGTGCGCAACGTACTGCCTCCTGTGGCTGTGAACCGGGGGCTGTGCGGGGGGAGTCGACCCGCCGTCGCGAGGGTGCTCGCGAGGGGGATCGGCCGCGAACGTATGGGTGACGAGCACACGTCAACAAGACGGCAGACGGACTCTCTACCTCCGCTTTGCTTTCGGTAGTGATCACATGGGCGAAAAGTTGCTCACTCATGGCCTGGTCGGCGCATGAAATCGACTCGTGGTGATCTGTCCGTGAACGGTCCCCCGCCTGTGCCGCTCGTGGGCCGACGCGCGATAGTGGTCTACGTGACTGCCGTGCCCCCGCCCCGCCCCGCTGACGAATCCGCGACCACCGCGAGCCCCACCGCGACCGCCCCGGACCCCGCCGTGACCCCCTCGGCCGCCCCCGTGCCCGCCCCGGACCCGGCCGCCGACCCCGTGGTGACGGGGCCGCCGCGGCGCGCCCGCGCCGCGGGCCGCCGCAGCCTGGCCCTCGCGCTGCTGTTCGGCGTCGCCGGCGCCGCCCTCACCCTCCTCGCGGCGAGCAAGACCTGGGCGCACGGGACCGCCAGGTACGCAGAGGGCTCCCTACCGCTCGCGGTCTCCGGCGGCGACGTCACCGGCGTGCCCGGCGCGCTCGCCCTCGTCGGCCTCGCCGCCCTCGTCGCCGTGTTCGCCGTCCGCGGTGTCACCCGCTCCGTGGTCTCGGGCCTGCTCGTGATGTGCGGCGCGGGCATCGTCACCACCTCCCTCACGGAAGGTCCCGGCTCCGCCCTGGGCGCGGCCGCCAAGGCCGTCACGACGCTCACCAGTACGACCGTCGTCGGTGAGAGTTCCACCACATGGCCTTGGGCCGCCGCCGCCGGGGGAGCGCTGCTGCTCGCGGCAGGGGTGCTCGCCGTGCTGCGCGGCCGCCACTGGCCGGGGATGTCCAACCGCTACGACCGGGACGGGGCCACCGGCCTGCCGTCCCGGAAGCCACAGCGCGTCGCCGCGGACCCCGAACGCCCCGAGGAACTGTGGAAGGCCCTCGACCGCGGCGAGGACCCGACCGGGCGCTGACCCCCGCTCCTGCCGCGCCGTACCCCCGTGCGTGAGGCGCTGCCGGAACGCGCAAGAATGGTCGAGGAAAACTTCCCCGACCGAGAACATATGGGAGCACTCATGGCGGGCAACAACCACGGCCACACCCCTGCCGCCTGGACCGGCGTCATAATCGCGTTCATCGGATTCTGCGTCTCGGGTGCCTTCATGGTGATGGCCGAGCCGCTCGGCTTCTGGGCGGGCCTGGTCGTGGTCCTGCTCGGCGGCGTCGTCGGCCTCGTGATGCGGACGATGGGCCTGGGCCAGCCGCGGAAGCCCGCCCACAGCTGACCTCCGACCATCACGGTCACGGAGCGGCGCACAACGGCACGCGACGGCACGCGACGGCACGACACAGGGCGCGGCCCCGGCTGGTCCGGGGCTGCGCCCTCGTGCGTCCCGGGGCACAATCAGGCACGTGACCGACAAGCTGACCGCCGCGCCGCAGCCGACGACCGGTACCGCCGCGCCGCACCGCGAGCCGCGGTCCGCGGCCGAGCCGGAGGCCGACGCCCGGTCGTGGTCCGGCCCCCGCTCGTGGCCCGCTCCCGAGCCCGCGCCGCCCGCCGGCCGGCTGCGGCGGGCCGCCGTACCGCTCGGGGTGCTCGCGGGAGTCGTCGCCGCGTTCGCTTACGTCGGTACCGTCGACCCGAACACCCCCGGCCACTACCCGGTCTGCCCGCTGCTGCGGTACTCCGGGATCTACTGCCCCGGCTGCGGCGGGCTGCGCAGCGCCCACGCGTTCGCGCACGGAGACCTCGGTGCGGCCCTCGGTCTGAACGCACTGGCCGTGGCCGGATATGTGCTCTTCGCCGTGGTCTGGACGGTGTGGCTGTCGCGGACGCTGCGCGGCCGCGCGTTCACGATCCGGCTGCATCCCGCGTACTGGTGGGCGATCGGCGCGGTGGTGCTGTTCTTCGGCGTGGCCCGGAACCTGCCGTTCGGATCGGCCCTCGCTCCGTAGACCCGCCTCGCCGCGGTCCCCCGGACGGAGCAGCGGCATTTGTCCAGGTAGTGGGACCGCGATCGACCGGATGCGCGCCCTCCGCCCTCGGCCGGATACCATCAGTGAGCCGGAGCGAGCATTAACTGGCTTGATCGTCCCGGTGTACGGACCGTGCTCCACCACCCAGCCCGGAAGGGGACCGCTCGCGTGAGTGTGCTCGACGAGATCATCGACGGAGTCCGCGCCGACCTCGCCGACCGGCAGGCCCAGGTCTCCATCGACGAGCTCAGGGAGCTGGCCGGCAAGGCACGCGAAGCGATGGACGGAGTCGCCGCCCTGCGCGGTGACAGCGTCAAGGTCATCTGCGAGGTCAAGCGCTCCAGCCCCTCCAAGGGCGCGCTGGCCGCCATCGCCGACCCGGCGGGACTCGCCGCCGACTACGAGGCGGGCGGCGCCGCGGTCATCAGCGTCCTCACGGAGCAGCGCAAGTTCGGCGGCTCGCTCGCCGACCTGGAAGCGGTCCGCGCCAAGGTCGACATCCCGGTCCTCCGCAAGGACTTCATCGTCACCGCGTACCAGCTGTGGGAGGCGCGCGCCTACGGTGCCGACCTCGCCCTGCTGATCGTCGCCGCCCTGGAGCAGGACGCGCTGGTCTCGCTCATCGAGCGTGCCACCTCGATCGGGCTCACCCCGATCGTCGAGGTGCACGACGAGGAGGAGGTCGCCCGCGCGGTCGACGCCGGCGCCCGGATCATCGGCGTCAACGCCCGGAACCTCAAGACCCTCGAGGTCGACCGCGGCAACTTCGCGCGGATCGCCCCCGAGATCCCGGACGAGATCGTGAAGATCGCCGAGTCCGGGGTCCGCGGCCCGCACGACCTCATCGCGTACGCCAACGACGGCGCCGACGCGGTCCTGGTCGGAGAGTCCCTGGTGACCGGCAAGGACCCGCGGGCGGCCGTCGCCGACCTCGTGGCCGCCGGCGCCCACCCCGCCCTCCGGTTCGGACGGAACTGACCGCATGTCCATCGCGACCCGCCTCGCCCCCGGCTGCCGCCCCCGCGGCTGCCGCGCGCCTGCGCGTCGCGTGCTCGGCCGGCGCGTACGGTACGTGATCGGCGGCGAGCCCGGACAGGTCAACGGAATGCGATGGCGTCGCGGCTGAGCCGCGACACCTCCATCAGCCACCGCATTTCACTGTCAGGGGACTCCTGTGTCTGCCATGCCCGAATTCTTCATTCCCGACCCCGAGGGCCGGATCCCGACCGCCGAGGGCTACTTCGGCGCGTTCGGCGGCAAGTTCATCCCGGAGGCGCTGGTCGCCGCCGTGGACGAGGTCGCCGCCGAGTATGAGAAGGCCAAGGCCGATCCGGCCTTCGCCGCCGAGCTGAACGACCTGATGGTCAACTACACCGGCCGGCCGAGCGCGCTCACCGAGGTCGCGCGGTTCGCCGAGCACGCGGGCGGCGCCCGAGTGTTCCTCAAGCGCGAGGACCTCAACCACACCGGTTCACACAAGATCAACAACGTGTTGGGCCAGGCGCTGCTCACCAAGCGGATGGGCAAGACCCGCGTCATCGCCGAGACCGGAGCCGGCCAGCACGGCGTCGCCACCGCCACCGCGTGCGCGCTCTTCGGCCTCGAGTGCACCATCTACATGGGCGAGGTCGACACCCAGCGCCAGGCGCTGAACGTCGCCCGCATGCGCATGCTCGGCGCCGAGGTCGTGTCGGTAAAGTCCGGCAGCCGCACGCTCAAGGACGCCATCAACGAGGCGTTCCGCGACTGGGTCGCCAACGTCGACCGCACCCACTACCTCTTCGGCACGGTCGCGGGGCCGCACCCCTTCCCGGCGCTGGTCCGCGACTTCCACCGGGTCATCGGCGTCGAGGCCCGCCGGCAGATCCTGGAGCGCACCGGACGGCTCCCGGATGCCGCCATCGCCTGCGTCGGCGGCGGATCGAACGCCATCGGGCTCTTCCACGCGTTCCTCCCCGACGCGGACGTACGCCTCGTCGGCTGCGAACCCGCGGGGCACGGAGTGGAGACCGGCGAGCACGCCGCCACCCTCAGCCAGGGCGAGCCCGGCATCCTGCACGGCTCCCGCTCCTATGTCCTGCAGAACGACGAGGGGCAGATCACCGAGCCCTACTCGATCTCGGCGGGACTGGACTACCCGGGCGTCGGCCCGGAGCACTCCTACCTCAAGGACAGCGGCCGCGCCGAGTACCGCGCGGTCACCGACGACCACGCGATGCAGGCGCTGCGCCTCCTGTCGCGGACCGAGGGCATCATCCCCGCGATCGAGAGCGCGCACGCCCTCGCCGGGGCGCTGGAGATCGGCCGCGAGCTGGGCCCGGACGCCCTGCTCCTGGTGAACCTCTCCGGCCGCGGCGACAAGGACATGGACACCGCGGCCCGCTACTTCGGTCTGTACGAGAACGGGAACGAGCAGGGGGAAGCCAAGTGAGCGGCAACATCGAGCTGTTGAACGGCGTCCTGGCCGCGGCGAAGGCCGAGAACCGGGCCGCGCTGGTCGGCTACCTCCCGGCCGGATTCCCCTCGGTCGACGGCGGTATCGCGGCCGTCAAGGCCATGTTCGAAGGCGGCTGCGACGTCGTCGAGGTCGGCCTGCCGCACAGCGACCCGGTGCTCGACGGACCGGTCATCCAGACCGCCGACGACATCGCGCTGCGCGGCGGCGTCCGGATCAAGGACGTGCTGCGCACCGTCCGCGAGGCGCACGCCGCCACCGGGGCGCCGGTGCTGGTGATGACGTACTGGAACCCGGTCGACCGGTACGGCACCGAGCGGTTCGCCGCCGACCTCGCCGAGGCGGGCGGCGCCGGCTGCATCCTGCCGGACCTGCCGGTCGAGGAGTCCGAGGTGTGGCGCAAGGCCGCCGAGCTGCACGGGCTGGCCACCGTCTTCGTGGTCGCGCCGAGCAGCCGCGACGAACGGCTCGCCAAGATCACCGCGGTGGGCACCGGCTTCGTCTACGCGGCGTCGCTGATGGGCGTCACCGGCACCCGGGTGAGCGTCGGCGCGCAGGCGGCCGACCTCGTACGGCGCACCCGCGCCACCACCGAACTGCCGGTCTGCGTCGGCCTGGGCGTCTCCAACCCCGAGCAGGCCGCCGAGGTCGCCGCCTTCGCGGACGGCGTCATCGTCGGCTCCGCGTTCGTCAAGCGGCTCCTCGATGCACCGGACCTGGAAACGGGCCTGGACGGGGTGCGCGAGCTCGCGACCGCGCTCGCGGCGGGCGTACGCAGCCGCGCGTAGCCGCCTGCCCTCGGGCCGGGCGGGCCGAACAGCCCGCCCGGCCCGAGGTGCGCACCCGGAGCCCGAACCCGGGGCGTGGTCCCCGGCCCGGCCTCCCTCGTTCGGGCGAATCCCGCGGTCCACCGCGCCGTCGCGCCTCCCCCGTTCGTTGTCCAGGGGTGTGAGCCAGAAGAACCGTGAGGGTAAGCGCACCGCCCGTGAGGCGATGTACGAACAGCGCGAGAAGGACAAGGCGCGCGAGAAACGCAAGAGGACGTGGATCGTCGGCGGCGCCGTCATCGTCGTCCTGGCGATTGCGGGGACGATCGCCGCGGTCGTCGCCAACCACAAGAGCGAACCGGACAAGCCGCTGGCGTCCCCCAAGGGCGCGACCGGCAAGGACAACCTCGTCATCCCGACCGGCGCGGCCGACGCGCCGTCGACGCTGACCGTCTACGAGGACTTCCGCTGCCCCGGCTGCGGCATGTTCGAGAAGACCTTCCGCGACACCGTGCACTCCCTGGAGGACAGCGGCGCGCTGAAGACCGAGTACCACCTCGTGACGATCATCGACGGCAATATGGGCGGGACCGGATCGCTGAACGCGGGCAACGCCGCCGTCTGCGCCCAGGACGCCGGGAAGTTCCGGGCGTTCCACGACGTCCTCTACGAGAACCAGCCCGACGAGCGGGAGGACAAGTTCGGGGACAAGGCGTACCTGCTGGAGCTCGCCGGCAAGGTGCCGGGGCTGAAGACCGACACCTTCACCGCGTGTGTGAACAACGGCACGTACGACGGCTGGATCAAGAAGTCGGCCGCCGCCTTCAGCTCCTCCGGGTTCAGCTCCACGCCGACCGTCCTGCTCAACGGCAAGAGCGTCTACGGAAACCAGTCCGACCCACTGACCCCGGCCAAGCTCAAGCAGCAGGTCGCGGCAGCCAACAAGGGCAAGAAGGCGGGCACGGTCACGCCCACCCCCACCTCCTGACGGAAGGCCGTTACGCGTCCGTAGCCGGGCTGGGTGCCACTGCGCCCGCCCGGCACGGTAGCGTCGGCCCTGCTATGGAGAACCTCGCTTTCATTCCCAGTCCGTCCAGCGGTGTGGTGTACCTCGGACCCATTCCGCTCCGCGGCTACGCGTTCTGCATCATCATCGGCGTCTTCGTAGCCGTCTGGCTCGGAAACAAGCGGTGGGTGGCCCGCGGCGGCCAGAAGGGGACCGTCGCGGACATCGCCGTGTGGGCGGTGCCCTTCGGACTCGTCGGCGGCCGGCTCTACCACGTCATCACCGACTACGAGCTGTACTTCGGTGAGGGCCGGAACTGGGTCAACGCGTTCAAGATCTGGGAGGGCGGCCTCGGCATCTGGGGCGCGATCGCGCTCGGCGCGGTCGGCGCCTGGATCGGCTGCCACCGCCGGGGCATCCCGCTGCCGGCCTGGGCGGACGCCCTCGCACCGGGCATCGCCCTGGCGCAGGCCTGCGGCCGCTGGGGCAACTGGTTCAACCAGGAGCTCTACGGGCGCGCCACCGACCTGCCGTGGGGGCTGAAGATCAGCGCCACCGACCAGCACCCGGCGGGCACCTACCACCCGACGTTCCTGTACGAGTCGCTGTGGTGCGTCGGTGTAGCGCTGCTGGTGATCTGGGCGGACCGCAGGTTCGGCCTGGGACACGGCCGCGCGTTCGCGCTGTACGTCGCGTCCTACTGTGTGGGCCGCTTCTGGATCGAGTACATGCGGGTCGACGACGCGCACCACGTGCTGGGCCTGCGGCTGAACTGCTGGACCGCGGTCGTCGTCTTCATCGGCGCGGTGGTCGGCATGGTGGTGTCGGCGAAGCGGCACCCGGGCGTCGAGACGAACGTGGAGCCGGCAGCGGCCGGCGCCGACGTGAGCCTGGACAAGGACTCCGCCGGCGGGGACGCCGAGGACGTCGCGGCCTCCGGCAGCACCAGGTCCGGCGCGAAGGACGCGCCCGAGGCCAAGGACACGTCCGGCGCGGAGAAGGACAGTGCGAAGAACGATGGCGCGGAGGCGTCCAAATCCTCCTGATCCTCCCCGTTCCTCCCGCGGCCGCCGACTCTCCCGAGTCCGGCGGCCGCGGTGTTTTCGCAGCTAGGGCAGCCTTTCCTAGCTGGAATGCGACGGAATTCGCGCGTACCTTCGGGATGTTCGCAGGGAGGGAACCGGGGCGAGTGCCCCGGTCGGAGGGAGCAGCGCCATCATGTCGTCGGCCGTCGAGACCGAAGAGAAGCCCGCGCCGTACCACGTCGCGCACCACACGCACCGCGACGTCAGCGGTGGCTGGCTGCGGCCCGCGGTGTTCGGGGCGATGGACGGTCTGGTCTCGAACCTCGCGCTGATGACCGGTGTCGCCGGCGGCGACGTCGACACGAAGGTGATCGTGGTCACCGGTCTCGCCGGGCTGGCGGCAGGCGCGTTCTCGATGGCGGCGGGGGAGTACACCTCGGTGGCCTCGCAGCGCGAGCTGGTCGAGGCGGAGCTGGACATCGAACGGCTGGAACTGAGCCGGCACCCCAAGGACGAGCTGCGGGAGCTCGCCGCGCTCTACGTCTCGCGCGGTGTGGAGCCCGAGCTGGCGATGGAGGTCGCCCGGCAGTTGTCGGCCGACCCCGAGCAGGCACTGGAGATACACGCCCGCGAGGAACTGGGCATCGACCCGGCCGACCTGCCGTCCCCGTTGGTGGCGGCCGGCTCCTCGTTCGTGTCCTTCGCGCTCGGCGCGCTGCTGCCCGTGCTGCCGTACCTGCTGGGTGCCACCGCGCTGTGGCCCGCGCTGGTACTGGCGCTGATCGGGCTGTTCGGCTGCGGCGCCGCGGTGGCGCGGGTCACGGCCCGCTCCTGGTGGTTCAGCGGAATCCGGCAGCTCCTGTTGGGCGGAGCGGCTGCCGGGGTTACCTTCGTATTGGGTTCATTCATCGGTACCGCCGTCGGCTGAGCCAGGTGATCGAGGCCACAAGCCTCCTGTTGTTTCTCCCTCGTTTCAGGAGCCGCGCCAACGGGCATCAGACCGTGGCGCCGGGTGGGATCCGCCTCGGGCGACTCTGTAACGACATGGTCCGTAAGTGCTGCGTACTGCCTGCATACACCGCGCCTTGTCCACATGATGGAACTGAGTATCCGCTTCTCGAACACTCGGTCATCATGTAACCTGCACGAAATCGCAGAGGGCCAACGTCGTCCCTATTGCGCATGCCTATGACAGGCACTGCATATATGCCAATGATGACGACGACGGGAGAGCCGATGCGTTCCGCGTTCATGGACGGGCGACCCGCCCCGCAGGGACTGTACGACCCCCGCAACGAGCACGACGCCTGTGGCGTCGGTTTCGTGGCCACCCTGACGGGCGAGGCCAGCCACGCGCTGGTCGAGCAGGCACTGACCGTTCTGCGCAATCTGGAGCACCGCGGTGCCACCGGTTCCGAACCCGACTCGGGTGACGGCGCGGGCATCCTCCTCCAGGTCCCGGACGCGTTCCTGCGCGATGCCGCCGGGTTCACCCTCCCCGAGGCCGGCCACTACGCCGTGGGCATCGGATTCCTCCCCGTCGACACCGAGGACCGCACCAAGGCGGTCGACGCGATCGAGCGGATCGCCGCCGAAGAGGGCCTCAGCGTCCTCGGCTGGCGCGAGGTCCCGGTCGCGCCGCAGCTGCTGGGCGCCACGGCCCGCTCGACGATGCCGCACTTCGCGCAGCTCTTCGTCGCCGACCCCACGGGCACCCGGTCCGGCCTGGCGCTGGACCGTCCCGCCTTCGTGCTGCGCAAGCGCGCCGAGCGCGAGGCCGACGTCTACTTCCCGTCGCTGTCCGCGCGCACGATCATCTACAAGGGCATGCTCACCACCGGGCAGCTGGAGCCGTTCTTCCCGGACCTGTCGGACCGGCGGATCGCCACCGCCATCGCCCTGGTGCACTCCCGCTTCTCCACCAACACCTTCCCGAGCTGGCCGCTGGCACACCCGTACCGGTTCGTGGCGCACAACGGTGAGATCAACACCGTCAAGGGCAACCGCAACTGGATGCGGGCCCGCGAGTCGCAGCTCCACAGCGACCTGTTCGACGGCAGCCTGGAGCGGGTCTTCCCGGTCTGCACCCCCGGCGCCTCGGACACCGCGTCCTTCGACGAGGTGCTGGAACTCCTGCACCTCGGCGGCCGCTCGCTGCCCCACAGCGTGCTGATGATGATCCCCGAGGCGTGGGAGAACCACGCCTCGATGGAACCGGCCCGCCGCGCCTTCTACCAGTACCACTCCACGATCATCGAGCCCTGGGACGGGCCGGCCTGCGTCACCTTCACCGACGGCACCCAGGTCGGCGCGGTCCTGGACCGCAATGGTCTGCGCCCCGGCCGCTACTGGGTGACCGACGACGGCCTCGTGGTGCTCGCCTCGGAGTCCGGTGTCCTGGACATCGAGCCCGGCAAGATCGTCCGCAAGGGGCGGCTGCAGCCCGGCAAGATGTTCCTCGTCGACACCGCCGAGCACCGCATCATCGAGGACGACGAGATCAAGACGGCGCTGGCCGCCGAGCACCCGTACGCGGAGTGGCTCGACGCCGGGCTGATCGCCCTGGAGGACCTGCCCGAGCGTGAGCACATCGTGCACACCCACGCCTCGGTCACCCGCCGCCAGCAGACCTTCGGCTACACCGAGGAAGAGCTGCGCGTCATCCTCGCCCCGATGGCCAAGACCGGCGGCGAGCCGCTCGGCTCCATGGGCACCGACTCGCCGATCGCGGCGCTGTCCGAGCGCCCCCGGCTGCTCTTCGACTACTTCACCCAGCTGTTCGCGCAGGTCACCAATCCGCCGCTGGACGCCATCCGCGAGGAGCTCGTCACCTCGCTGATCTCCACGGTCGGCCCCGGCGGCAACCTGCTGGAGCCGTCGCCGGCCTCCTGTCGCAACGTCGTGCTGCCCTTCCCGGTGATAGACAACGACGAGCTGGCCAAGCTCATCCACATCAACGCCGACGGCGACCTGCCCGGCCTCGGCGCCGCGACCCTGTCCGGCCTGTACCGGGTCGCGGGCGGCGGCGACTCCCTCGCCGCACGCCTCACCGAGATCTGCGCCGAGGTCGACACCGCGATGGAAGACGGCGCACGCCTCATCGTGCTGTCCGACCGGCACTCCGACGCCGAGCACGCCCCGATCCCGTCGCTGCTGCTCACCTCGGCCGTCCACCACCACCTCATCCGCACCAAGCAGCGCACCCAGGTCGGCCTGATCGTCGAGGCCGGCGACGTGCGCGAGGTGCACCACGTCGCGCTGCTCATCGGCTACGGCGCCGCGGCCGTCAACCCGTACCTGGCCATGGAGTCGGTCGAGGACCTGGCCCGCGCGGACACCTTCCTGCAGGGCATCGAGGCCGAGGACGCGATCCGCAACCTCATCAAGGCGCTCGGCAAGGGCGTCCTGAAGGTCATGTCCAAGATGGGCATCTCCACCGTCGCCTCCTACCGCGGCGCGCAGGTCTTCGAGGCCATCGGCCTGGACAAGGAGTTCGTGGACACCTACTTCCACGGCACCGACACCAAGCTCGGCGGCTCCGGCCTCGACGTCGTCGCCCAGGAGGTCGCCGCCCGGCACGCCAAGGCCTACCCGGCCTCCGGCATCGCCGCCGCGCACCGCCGGCTCGACATCGGCGGCGAGTACCAGTGGCGCCGCGAGGGCGAGCCGCACCTGTTCGACCCGGACACGGTCTTCCGGCTGCAGCACTCCACGCGGACCCGCCGCTACGACATCTTCAAGCAGTACACCAGCCGCGTCGACGAGCAGTCGGAGCGTCTGATGACGCTGCGCGGCCTGTTCGCCTTCAAGGAGGGCGAGCGCACCCCGATCTCCATCGACGAGGTCGAGCCGGTCTCCGCGATCGTCAAGCGCTTCTCCACCGGCGCCATGTCGTACGGCTCCATCTCCATGGAGGCGCACGAAACCCTCGCCATCGCTATGAACCAGCTGGGCGGCAAGTCCAACACCGGTGAGGGCGGCGAGGACGCCGAGCGGCTCTACGACCCGGCCCGGCGCAGCGCCATCAAGCAGGTCGCCTCCGGCCGCTTCGGCGTGACCAGCGAATACCTGGTCAACTCCGACGACATCCAGATCAAGATGGCGCAGGGCGCCAAGCCCGGCGAGGGCGGTCAGCTGCCCGGCCACAAGGTCTACCCCTGGGTCGCCAAGACCCGGCACTCCACCCCCGGCGTCGGCCTGATCTCGCCGCCCCCGCACCACGACATCTACTCGATCGAGGACCTCGCCCAGCTGATCCACGACCTGAAGAACGCCAACCCCAAGGCGCGCATTCACGTCAAGCTGGTCTCCGAGGTCGGCGTCGGCACCGTCGCCGCCGGTGTCTCCAAGGCCCACGCGGACGTCGTCCTGATCTCCGGCCACGACGGCGGAACGGGCGCCTCGCCGCTCACCTCGCTCAAGCACGCGGGCGGCCCCTGGGAGCTCGGCCTGGCCGAGACCCAGCAGACGCTGCTGCTCAACGGCCTGCGCGACCGGATCGTCGTGCAGACCGACGGCCAGCTCAAGACCGGCCGCGACGTCGTCATCGCCGCCCTGCTGGGCGCCGAGGAGTTCGGCTTCGCGACCGCCCCGCTGGTCGTGTCGGGCTGCATCATGATGCGCGTCTGCCACCTGGACACCTGCCCGGTCGGCGTCGCCACCCAGAACCCGGTGCTGCGCGAGCGGTTCAGCGGCAAGGCCGAGTACATCGTCAACTTCTTCGAGTTCATCGCGGAAGAGGTCCGCGAGATCCTCGCGGAGCTGGGCTTCCGCTCCCTCGAGGAGGCAGTCGGCCACGCCGAGCTCATCGACGCAGGGCGTGCCGTCGACCACTGGAAGGCGCAGGGCCTGGACCTGGCCCCGCTGCTGTACGTGCCGGAACTGCCCGAGGGCGCGGTCCTCCACCAGACCACGGTGCAGGACCACGGCCTGGAGAAGGCGCTCGACAACACGCTGATCCAGCTCGCCGAGGAGGCGCTGACCACCGGCGCCCCCGTCCGCGTCCAGCTCCCGATCCGCAACGTCAACCGCACGGTCGGCACCATGCTCGGCCACGAGGTGACGAAGAAGTACGGCGGCGCGGGCCTGCCCGAGGACACCATCGACATCACCCTGACCGGATCCGCCGGCCAGTCGTTCGGCGCCTTCCTGCCCCGGGGCATCACGCTCCGCCTGGAGGGCGACGCCAACGACTACGTCGGCAAGGGGCCTGTCCGGCGGGCGCGTCATCGTCCGCCCGGACCGCGGCGCCGACCACCTCGCCGAGTTCTCCACCATCGCGGGCAACACCATCGCGTACGGTGCGACCGGCGGCGAGCTGTTCCTGCGCGGCCGGACCGGCGAACGGTTCTGCGTCCGCAACTCCGGCGCCACCGTCGTCTCGGAAGGCGTGGGCGACCACGGCTGCGAGTACATGACCGGCGGCCGGGCCGTCGTCCTGGGCGAGACCGGCCGCAACTTCGCGGCCGGCATGTCCGGCGGCATCGCCTACGTCCTGGACCTCGACCCGGACAACGTCAACACCGGCATGGTCAACGTCGAGTCGCTCGACGCCGAGGACATCACGTGGCTGCACGATGTCGTGCGCCGCCACCAGGAGGAGACCGGCTCCACCGTCGCCGAGAAGCTGCTCGCCGACTGGGGAACCACCCTCACCCGCTTCGGCAAGGTCATGCCGAGGGACTACAAGGCAGTGCTCGCCGCCAAGAACGCCGCCGAGCAGGCCGGACTCTCCGAGTCCGAGACCACCGCGAAGATGATGGAGGCGGCTAATGGCTGACCCCAAGGGCTTCCTCACCACGCCCCGCCAGCTGTGCGACCGGCGTCCCGTCGAGGAGCGCAAGCAGGACTGGAACGAGGTCTACATCCCCGGCGGGCTGTTGCCGATCATCAGCAAGCAGGCCGGCCGCTGCATGGACTGCGGCATCCCGTTCTGCCACAACGGCTGCCCGCTCGGAAACCTCATCCCCGAGTGGAACGACTACGCCTACCGCGAGGACTGGACCGCGGCCAGCGAGCGGCTGCACGCGACCAACAACTTCCCGGAGTTCACCGGCCGGCTGTGCCCCGCGCCCTGCGAGTCCGCCTGCGTGCTGGGCATCAACCAGGACGCCGTCACCATCAAGAACGTCGAAGTCACCATCATCGACAAGGCGTGGGACAGCGGCGACGTGACCCCGCAGCCGCCCGAGCGGCTGTCCGGCAAGACCGTCGCCGTCATCGGCTCGGGCCCGGCGGGACTCGCCGCCGCCCAGCAGCTGACCCGCGCCGGCCACACGGTCGCGGTGTACGAGCGCGCCGACCGCATCGGCGGCCTGCTGCGCTACGGCATCCCCGAGTTCAAGATGGAGAAGCGGCACATCAACCGCCGCATCGAGCAGATGCGCGCGGAGGGCACCAAGTTCCGCACCGGTGTCCAGATCGGCACCGACCTGCTGGGCGACAAGCTCAAGAAGCGCTATGACGCGGTCGTCATCGCCGCCGGCGCCACCCAGGCCCGCGACCTGCCGGTGCCGGGCCGCGAGCTCGGCGGCATCCACCAGGCGATGGAGTACCTGCCGCTCGCCAACAAGGTGCAGGAGGGCGACTTCGTCGCCCCTCCGATCACCGCCGCGGGCAAGCACGTGGTCGTCATCGGCGGCGGCGACACCGGCGCCGACTGCGTCGGCACCGCCCACCGCCAGGGCGCGGCCTCGGTCACCCAGCTGGAGATCATGCCGCGGCCGACCGAGGACCGCCCGGACAACCAGCCCTGGCCGACGATGCCGATGACGTACAAGGTCACCTCGGCGCACGAGGAGGGCGGCGAGCGGGTCTACGCCGTCAACACGATGAAGTTCGAGGGCGACGAGGACGGCAACGTCCAGTCGCTGCACCTGGTCGAGGTGGCGTTCCAGGACGGGAAGTTCGTGCAGCAGCCGGGCACCGAGCGCACCATCCCGGCCCAGCTCGTCACGCTGGCCATGGGCTTCACCGGCACCGACCAGAAGAACGGCCTGATCGACCAGCTCGGCCTGGCCCTGGACGCGCGCGGCAACATCGCCCGCGACCAGCAGTACGCGACCAACGTCAACGGCGTGTTCGTCGCCGGAGACGCGGGCCGCGGCCAGTCGCTCATCGTGTGGGCCATCGCCGAAGGCCGTTCGGCCGCCAGCGCGGTGGACCGCTTCCTGACCGGCCACAGCACCCTGCACGCCCCGGTCCGGCCGACGGACCGCCCGCTCACCGTCTGACCCGCACCACCCCAGCTGTCCCGTACAACGAAGTGCGGAACAAGACGCGGCGCCTGCCCACCCCGACCACGGGGGCAGGCGTCGCGTCGCCCTTTCCGCGCACCTCACGGAGACGGTCAGGTGTCGCACTCCAGGAGCGTCCGGCACAGCGCGCAGCGCACGGTGACACGTCCCCGCACCGGCACCCGGATGCGCTGGTGGCAGGTCGGGCACGGGAACGAGACGCGCCGTGGGGCGGCCGTCTCGAACGCGTAGCCCGCTTCGGGGGAGGGGGTACCCGCCCGCCGGTCCTTGGCGTAGCGCCGCCGGGCCGCCCACCCCGCCGCGAGCAGCGGCGGCTGCCGCCGCTCCTGCTCGGCGAGGACCAGCCCGGCCCGGTAGGCGTCGCGCGCCAGCGGACTGCTGAACCACGGCTCGATGTCGTCCCCGAAGACCAGCGCCCGCTTCGCGAGCACATAGCCGTACTCCTCCGGCGTCAGATACCCCAGCTTGTACGCCGACATCATCAACCGGTCCTCCCGGATCGCCGGCTCCTCCCGGTACGAGTCCAGCAGCAGCCACCCCGCCCCCAGGAACGCGGTCGCGGTGTCGGTCAGGATCTCGTTGTCCCGGGTGCCGGGCAGCTCCAGTCCCAGACGGTGCAGGTAGACGTGCATCACCTCGTGCGCCAGCGCGGCGCCCACGTCACGGCGGTCCGTCTTGAACCGCGAGTGCAGCTCGACGAAGTACTCGGGACCCGCCGTCAGCTCGACATTGCCCGCGTGCACCATGTCGCGGAACCCCACCACCATCCGGGCGTCCGGCAGCCGGAAGTGCTGCAGCATGACGCGCGCCACGCGCTGCGCCCCCAGATACGGGTCCTCGTCCGGCGGGAACTCCACCGACTCCGGACGCACGCTCGCCGCGTACTGCCCGACCGTGTCGGCCGACAGCCGCCGGTACAGCGCGGTGAGCGACCTCCGGACCGTGGCGAGGTGCGGGAACCCGTGCTCGATCTCGGTCACAACCACCTCCCCCGCCGGCCACCCGTGCGGACCGGTGACCTTTCGAGATTACGCGTCAACACCCGGTTGGACGCCAAAACCACTGGTGGTGCCTCCATAGGAGGACCCCGGGATCGCGGGACCACACCGGCCGCCCCCACAGCGCGCGGGCGGGCCCCCGCCCCCTGGCCACCACCGCACTCCATGAGCGAAGATCGGTCCTCGATGTTCCATACATGGATGCGCTACTTCACCCCGAACCCGGTCCACCACCGGCTCGGCCTGGTATGCCTCGGCGTCGGCATGCAGCACGGGGCGCTGCCCACCGTCGGGCCGCGCACCATCGACCACCACGTCGCCGTCGTCATCAGCGCCGGCACCGGCTGGTTCCGGCACCGCGGCGGCGACGCCGTCGAGATCACCGCGCCCACCCTGCTCTGGCTCACCCCCGACGCCGAACACCACTACGCGCCGCACCCCGGCAGCGGCTGGGACGAGAGCTTCGTCGACTTCACCGGACCGGCCGCCGCCACCTACACCGAACTCGGCTACATCGAGCCCGACCGGCCCATCGTCCCGCTCAGCGACACCACAGGACCGCGCGCCGTCATCGCCCGCATAGCCCGCGCCGCCCGCCCGGGAAACCCCCTGCTGGAAGTCGAGAGCTCCGCCGCCGTCCACGAACTCCTCGTCGCCCTGCGCCGGGCCCGCGCCGACACCACCGGCGACGGCGACCGGGTGCTCGACGCCCTCGCCCGCGACGCGTTCCTGTCACTGACCATCGCGGAACACGCCACCCGGCACGGCATGACCCTGGCCGAACTGCGTGCCGCGGTCCGCAGCAGCGCCGGCTGCAGCCCCAAGGACTACCTGCTCGGCATCCGGCTCGGCCGCGCCAAGGAACTCCTCGCCGCCACCGACCTGCCGGTCGCCGCCGTCGCCCGCCGCGTCGGCTACGAGGACCCCGCCTACTTCAGCCGGCTGTTCACCCGCCGGGTCGGCGCCGCCCCCGTGCGCTTCCGCGAACAGCAGTACCGCACCGTGCCCGGCGGCTTCTCCACCGACCAGCTGGACCCCCGCCGCATCATCCGGCAGTCGGCGGACCACCCCGGCACGTGACCGGCGCGCCGGACACGAGGCCGGCACTTTGACGACGCTCCGCCGTACGGCAGCATGTCCGGCATGCCAGCCCTGACTCGCGCCGAGGCCGAGACCCGCGCCCGCCTGATCGACGTCGACCACTACGCGATCCATCTGGACCTCACCTGCGGGGACGCGACCTTCCGCTCCACCTCGGTGATCCGCTTCACCGCCCGCGAAGACGGCGCCGCCACCTTCATCGAGCTACGGCCCGCCGCCCTGCACAGCGCCGAACTCAACGGCCGCCCGCTCGACCCCGGCACCCTCGACGACGGCCGGCTCCCGCTCCCCGGGCTGCGCACCGACAACGAACTGCGGATCGACGCGGACATGCGCTACTCCCGCACCGGCGAAGGCATGCACCGCTTCACCGACCCCGCCGACGGCGAGGTCTACACGTACACCCAGCTCGGCCTCGACATCTGCCCCGCGCTCACCGCCACCTTCGACCAGCCCGACCTCAAGGCCGTCTTCGACGTCACCGTCACCGCCCCGCCCGCCTGGAAGGTCCTCGGCAACGGCACGGCGCAGCGCACCGGCGAAGGGCACTGGCAGATCGCCCCGACACCGCCCATCAGCAGCTACCTCCTCGCGGTCGCGGCCGGACCCTGGCACAGCATCCGCACCGAGCACGCCGGACTGCCCTTCGGCCTGCACGCCCGCAAGAGCCTGGCACCGCACCTCGACGGCAACGCGGCCGAACTCCTCGACACCACCCGCCGCTGCTTCGACCGGTACCACGAGATATTCGACGAGCCCTACCCGTTCGACTCCTACGACCAGGCGTTCGTCCCGGAGTTCAACTGGGGCGCCATGGAGAGCCCCGGCCTGGTCACCTTCCGCGACGAGTACGTCTACCGCTCCGCCGTCACCCTCCCCGAACGCCAGCAGCGGGCCGTCGTCGTCGCCCACGAGATGGCCCACATGTGGTTCGGCAACCTCGTCACCCTGCGCTGGTGGGACGACATCTGGCTCAACGAGTCCTTCGCCGAGTACCTGGGCTACCAGGTCCTCGCCGAAGCCACCGGCTTCACCACCACCTGGACCGACTTCGCCATCGCCCGCAAGGTCTTCGGCTACGACGCCGACCAGCGCCCCTCCACCCACCCCGTCGCCCCCGAAGCCGTCCCCGACACCGCCTCCGCGCTGCTGAACTTCGACGGCATCTCCTACGCCAAGGGCGCCTCGGCGCTGCGCCAACTCGTCGCCTGGCTCGGCACCAAGGAATTCCTCGCGGGCGTCAACGCCCACATCGCCCGGCACCGCTTCGGCAACGCCACCCTCGACGACTTCATCGACTCCCTCGGCGGCGCCACCGGCCGCGACGTCCGCAAATGGGCCGCACAGTGGCTGCGCACCACCGGCGTCGACACCCTCCAGCCGCACTTCGACACCCCGGCCGCACCGTTCATCGCCAGAACCGGCAGCCGCCCGCACCACATCAACGTCGGCCTGTACGACCGCGCGGTGACCGACACCTGCCGGCTCGTGCTGCGCGAACGCCTCGCGGTGGACCTCGCCGCCCCCCGCGTCCCGCTGCTGCCCGAAGGCCGGCCCGTCCGCCCCGACCTGGTCCTGCTCAACGACGGCGACCTCAGCTACACCAAGATCCGCTTCGACGACCAGTCGTGGACCACCGTCACCGAATGCCTCAGCGGCCTGCCCGACCCGCTCTCCCGCGCCGTGGTCTGGAACGCCGCCCGCGACCTGGTGCGCGACGGCGAACTGCCGCCCGGCGACTACCTCGGCCTGGTCCTGCGCCACCTCCCCGCCGAAACGGACCCCGCCATCGTCCAGGGCGTCCTCACCTTCACCCGCGGCCAGATCGTCGACCGCTACCGCGACCCCGCCCGCCGCAGCACCGACCTGGGCCTGCTCGCCGGGGTCTGCCACACCTTCCTGGCCGGCGACTCCGCCGCCCTGCACCTCAGCGCCGCCCGCACCCTGATCGACTGCGCCACCCCCGGGGCCGACACCGCACGGCTGCGCGACTGGCTCACCGACGGGCGCATCACCGACCGACGCACCACCGACGGCCGCACCACCGACGGACCCGCCCTCGACCCCGAACTGCGCTGGCGGCTGTTGCTGCGGCTCACCGTCCTCGGCGCCGCCACCCCCGACGACATCGCCGCGGAACTCGCCCGCGACCCCAGCGCCTCCGGCGAGGAGGGCGCCGCCCGCTGCCGCGCCGCGCTGCCCGACCCGCGGGCCAAACACGCCGCCTGGACCTCGATGTTCGAGGACGACTCCCTGTCGGCCTACCTGTTCACCGCCACCGCCCAGGGCTTCTGGCAGCCCGAACAGCACGAACTGCTGCACGGATACGTGCCGCTCTACTTCGCCGCGGCCACCGCGGTCGCCGCCCGCCGCGGCCCCGCCCTCGCCACCGCCGCCGGCCGGTACGCGTTCCCCACCACGGCCACCGACCCCTCCACCCTGCGCCTGGGCGGCGAATGCCTGCGCGACGCCAACCCGGTGCCGGCGCTGCGCCGCCAGCTCGCCGACCAACTCCACGACCTGCAGCGCGCGTTGAAGATCCGGGCGACCTACCCGTAACCGCTTGTGAGCCGGGGTGCCCACGACCGCGCGGGCACCCCGGACCGCGGCCCGCCGCGTCCTCATCGGCCGGATTCCGATCCTCCGTACCACCCCGCGATACCCCTGACCGGTGGCCCTCGTTGAGCACACCGGGCGGAACCGCCCGCTCGACAGGCAGCGACCGCGAAGGGGCCACCTCATGCCACCCCAGCTCGCCGGAGGGATCACAGGACCCGCCCACCTGCGCCCCCTGCTGGACACGGTCCTCGACGCACTCACCACCGGAGCCACCGCCCGCGGCGGCCCCCTCCCGGCCGGCGGCCCCGACGCCGTCACCCGCCACGTACGCGACGCGTGCACCCCCGTCATCCCGCACACCGGAACGGGCGCCGAGCACGCGCTGCGCACCCTCGTACACGCCTTCGCCGCCGGAGCGGCCGACCCCGCGCATCCGCGCTGCGTCGCCCATCTGCACTGCCCACCGCTGGCCCTCGCCGTCGCCGCCGACCTCGCCGCCGGCGCCCTCAACCCGTCCCTCGACTCCTGGGACCAGGCCCCCGCCGCCGCGGCCCTCGAAGCCGAGACCACCGCCGCGCTCGCCGCCCTCGTCTACCCCGGCCACCGCGCCCCCGACGCGCTGATCACCACCGGCGGCACCGAGTCCAACCACCTCGCCCTGCTGCTCGCCCGCGAACGCCAACCCGGCGCCCCCGCCCTGCGGGTGCTGTGCGGAGCCAACGCCCACCACAGCATCCAACGCGCCGGTTGGCTCCTCGGCCTGCCACCGGCCCTCGTCCTGCCCACCCCCGCCGGCATCCTCGACCCCGCCACCCTCCACACCGCTCTCGGTGAGCTGACCAACGCCGGCCCCGTACTCGTCGTGGCGACCGCCGGAACCACCGACACCGGCGCCATCGACCCCCTCCCCGAAATCGCCCACCTCACCGCCGCCCACGGTGCCGAACTCCACATCGACGCCGCCTACGGCGGACCCCTGCTGTTCAGCGACCGCGAAGCACACCGCCTCGACGGTCTGCCGTTCGCCGACTCCGTCACCCTGGACCTGCACAAACTCGGCTGGCAACCCGTCGCCGCCGGCCTCCTCGCCGTACGCGACACCTCCGCACTACGGCCGCTGGACCACCAGACCGACTACCTCAACGCGGACGACGACACCGAAGCGGGCCTGCCCGACCTCCTCGGCCGCTCCCTGCGCACCACCCGCCGACCCGACGTGTTCAAGATCGCCGTCACCCTGCGGGCACTGGGCCGCGAAGGACTCGGCGCCCTCATCGACACCGTCTGCGACCAGGCCCAGCACCTCGCCGACCTCATCGACGCCCACCCCGCCCTCACCCTGCGCGGCCGCCCCGAGATCAGCACCGTCCTGTTCCGCCCCACCCACGCAGACGACGCCCAGGTCGCCGCATTGCGCCGCCGCCTCCTGCACGACGGCCACGCCGTACTCGGCCGCGCCCACGCCGACGGACGCCTCTGGCTCAAAGCGACCCTGCTCAACCCCCACACCCGGCCCGCCGACCTCACAGCGCTCCTGCACCTCACCACGGAAGGCACGGCCCGATGACGACCACGCCCCCCAACCCACCCGCAGGCGAACCCGCCCCCCCGGAAGAACCCCTCGACCTCCTCGGCATCGGCATCGGCCCCTTCAACCTCTCCCTCGCCGCCCTCGCCGACGGCATCCCCGACCTCACCGCCGCCTTCTACGACCAGCGGCCCACCTTCCAGTGGCACCCCGGTCTGCTCATCGACGGCGCCACCCTCCAGGTCCCCTTCCTCGCCGACCTCGTCACCCTCGCCGACCCCACCAGCCGCTGGTCCTTCCTCAACCACCTCAAAACCCGCGACCGGCTCTTTCCCTTCTACTTCGCCGAGCGCTTCCACATCCACCGCGCCGAATACGACACCTACTGCCGCTGGGTCGCCGAAACCCTCCCCACCACCCACTTCGGCCAACAGGTCGACACCGTCCGCTGGAACCCCGCCCGCGCCCTGTTCGAAGTCGACCACACCCACCTCGACCGCAACGGCGAAGCCGAAGCCCTCGGCCGCACCCACGCCCGCAACCTCGTCATCGGCATCGGCACCAGCCCCTACGTCCCCGAACCCCTGCGCCCCCTCGCCGACGCCCCCACCGTCCCCGTCATCCACTCCGCCGACTACGTCGAACAACGCGCCCGCCTGCTGGCCGCCGACCACATCACCGTCGTCGGCTCAGGACAATCCGGCGCCGAGGTCTTCCTCGACCTGCTCCGCGCCCGACCCGCCGGCCGCGAACGCCTCACCTGGATCGCCCGTACCCCCGCCTTCGCCCCCATGGAATACAGCAAACTCGGCCTCGAACAGTTCACCCCCGACTACACCCGCTACTTCCACGGCCTCGCCGAACCCGTCCGCGACCAGCTCGTCCCCCAGCAGTGGCAACTCCACAAAGGCATCGATCACGACACCATCAACGCCATCCACGACGAGCTCTACCGCCGCACCCTCGACGGCGGCTGGCCCGACGCCACCCTCACCCCCGGCGTCAGCGTCCGCACCGCCGGACGCCTCGGCGGCACCGGCATCGAACTCCACCTCGAACACGAACAACAAGGCACCCGCAGCCGCCTCCACACCAGCGCCGTCGTCCTCGCCACCGGCTACCGCGAACGCCCCATCGAACAACTCCTCGCCCCCCTCCACCCCTACCTGCGCCGCGACGCCGCCGGCCGGCCCCGCATCGACGCCGACCACCGCCTCGCCCTCGACCCCTCCATCAGCGGCGCCGTCCACGTCCAGAACGCCAACCGCCACACCCACGGCGTCGGCGCCCCCGACCTGGGCCTCGTCGCCTGGCGCTCCGCCGTCATCCTCAACGCACTGACCGGCAAGGAGCACTACCCCCCCTGCCGGTCAGAACCGCGTTCACCACGTTCGGCCTCGACGGGACGGCCGCATCCAACGTGCCGACTAGAACAGCGGCACTCCGTCGCGCGTGAGCTTCCAGCTGTCAGCACCGAAGGCGGACGGGTCGATCGAACCCTGCGCCTTCACCCACGCGATGATCGTGTTCCGGATCTCGTCCGAGTTCGCCCAGACCGACGGCGTCGCCGCCACATGCGGGAAGTTGCCGCCCCCGTTCGCCCGGTAGTTGTTCACCGCCAGCACGAACTTCGCCGCCGGATCCAGCGGCGCGCCCTGGAACGTCAGGTTCACGATCCGCGAACCCACCGGCTTCGCGATGTCGATCTCGTACGACACCCCGCCCACCACGTCGTAGTTGTAGTCCGGCGTGCTGTCCGCGTTCGTCAGCTTCGACACGTCCACCACCGCGTCCGGCGCCGTCTGCACGAAGTACTTCGCCGAGAACTCCAGATAGTCCTTCACCTGCGCACCCGTGAGCACCCGCGCGTCCAGCGTGTTCTCGTACACGTACAGCCCCGCCACATCCCGCAGCGACACCTGACCCGCCGGAATCGCCGCCGTCCGCGAGAAACACGCCGCCTGCGACAGCACCGGCAGGGCCGCGTACTCCGTCCCCGCCAACGCCGCCTTCACCGTCTGCATCTGCACCGCGTTGATGAAGTCGATGATCGGCGTGTCCTTGTACGGGGCCTCCTTCGCCGCCATCGCGACCGCACACGTGCCCACCACCTGGTTCACGTACGCCACGACCTTGTCGTGCTCCGCCTTCACCAGCTTCACCACATGCGGGTCCTCCGCCACCGCGTTCGCGTTGCGGACCTCCGCCACCACCGACGTCACCGACCAGCGGCCTCGGCGGAACTCCAGCCCGATGTCGAAGACACTCAGCCGCATCCCCCACATCAACGGCTCCGACAGCACCACGTTCTTCCCCGACACGGTGTTGACGACCGTGCGCGACGCGACCTCCTTGTGGGTGTGCCCCACCAGGATCGCGTCGATCCCCGGCACCTGCTCCGCCACCAGCGACGACGCGTTCTCCGGATACGGCAGCGCGTCCCCGTACGACGTACTGCCGTCAAGACCCGAGTGATCCGTGCAGATCACCACGTCACAGCCCAGCGCCCGCAACTTCGGCACATAGATCTTCGCCTGCTCCACCAGACCCGGGAACGCCATCTTCCCCTGCACGTTCGCCTTGTCCCAGATCGCGATCCCCGGGTTCGTCAGCCCCAGGATCCCCACCTTGATGTCCGGCCCGCCGTGCACCTTGATCCGCTTGATCGTGTACGGCGGGAACGCCGGCTTCAGCGTCTTCGCGTCCACCGCGTTCGCCGCCAGCAGCGGGAAGTCGCACTGCTCCTGAAACCTGCGCAGCACCGGGATGCCGTAGTTGAACTCGTGGTTGCCCAGCGCCGCCGCGTCGTAGCGCATGTGGTTCATCGCCAGCGCCATCGGGTGGACGGGCGGCTTCGTGTGCTTGCCGGGGGTGCCGGTGATCGGCTCCACCCGCGCGTAGTAGTACGACAACTGCGTGCCCTGGATGATGTCGCCCGCGTCGATCAACAGGGTGCGGTCGCAGCCCTTCTCGGCACGCGCCTGCTCCACCAGCGTGGAGATCTTCGCCAGGCCCACGTCGTTGTGGGTGCTGTCGTCGTACTCCTTGTCCGTGAAGTAGTCCCAGTTGAAGACATGCCCGTGCAGATCCGTCGTGCCCAGCACCCGCAGCGAGTACGTCTTCGGGCCGGGCCCGTGCCCCGCGTCGTGCGCCTGCGCCGGCGCGGCGGCCGCGACGGTCCCCGCGCCCGCGAGCGCCATGCCCGCCCCCGTGGCGGCGGAACGGTTGAGGAAGGTCCTTCGGTTGAGCGGCATGTCGGCTCCCGGTCTGTGCTGGTGAGGTAACGCGCGTAGATTCTGGCGCAGGAACCCCACCCCGCAACACCCCCCAGGCGTTTCCATCAGATGTCCCGCCGGGAAATGAGCCGCCTGCCACAGTGGGGCACATGACCCCGGAAACGGACAGGACCCCCCGTCCCCTCGAAGCTCCCCGCGTCGGCGTCCGCGGCGAAGCCACCATCGAAGTCGAACCCGAACTCGCCCGCATCACCGTCACCGTCCGATCCCGCGGCGCCGACCGCCGCCACACCCTCGACGACCTCACCCGCCGCAACACCCAAGCCCTCGACCTCATCAAGAGCTACGGCGACGCCGTCGAAAAACTCGAAACCGGAACCATCGGCCTGACCCCCGAACTCCGCGACAAAGGCCGCGACCGAGGCGAGAAGATCCGCGCCTACCACGGCGTCGTCCGCATCGGCGCCACCCTCACCGACTTCACCGCACTCGGCGAACTCACCACCCGCCTCGCCGACCTCGAACTCACCGCCGTCGACGGCCCCTGGTGGTCACTGCGCCCCCAGTCGCCCGTCTACCGCGAAGCCCGCCAGCAAGCCGTTCGCGACGCAGTCCAGCGCGGCCGCGAATACGCCGAAGCCCTCGGCGCCACCCTCACCGCCCTCATCGAACTCGCCGACGACGGCGTCCACCAAGCGACCCCCTACCCCCAGCAGGCGGCCTTCGTCATGAGCGCCCGCGCCGGCGGCTACTCCGCCGACACAGCCGCCCCGCCGTCCCTCGACCTCGAACCCGAACGCCAGAACGTCCACGCGCAAGTCACCGCACACTTCACCATGACTCCACCCGTCCTCACCTGACCCCGCAACACTGCTCACATGAGCATTCCCATGCACGTTCGACACTTGTCAACAACCGTTAATCCAGCCGACGTTGGACAGTCGCCTCCGCCCATCTGTCTACCCGTCAGTAAGTCATAGGCTCGAAACATGCGCCGAGCAAAAATTGTCTGCACCCTGGGCCCCGCCACCGACAACTACGACCAGATCAAAGCACTTGTCGAAGCCGGAATGGACGTCGCCCGCCTCAACCTCAGCCACGGCTCCTACACCGACCACGAGAGCCGCTACCACCACGTACGCAAAGCCTCCGAAGAGACCGGACGCAGCATCGGCATCCTCGCCGACCTCCAAGGCCCGAAGATCCGCCTCGGCCGATTCACCGAAGGCCCCGTACTCCTTGAACGCGGCGACGAATTCACCATCACCGTCGAAGACGTCGAAGGCGACCGCCAAACCTGCGGAACCACCTACAAAGGCCTCGCCGCAGACGTCAGCAAAGGCGAACGCATCCTCGTCGACGACGGCCGCGTCACCCTCGAAGTCACCGAAGTCCAAGGCTCCCGCGTCCACACCATCGTCATCGAAGGCGGCATGGTCTCCGACAACAAGGGACTCAACCTCCCAGGCGTCGCGGTCTCCGTCCCCGCCCTCTCCGAAAAGGACATCCAAGACCTCCGCTGGGCCCTGCGCATCGGCGCCGACATCATCGCCCTCTCCTTCGTCCGCAGCGCCCAGGACGTCATCGACGTCCACCGCATCATGAAGGAAGAGGGACGCCGCGTCCCCGTCATCGCCAAGATCGAAAAGCCGCAGGCCGTCGACAACCTCGAAGAGATCGTCGACGCCTTCGACGGCATCATGGTCGCCCGCGGCGACCTCGGCGTCGAAATGCCCCTCGAAGCCGTCCCCATGGTCCAGAAGCGCGCCATCAAACTCGCCAAGCGCAACGCCAAACCCGTCATCGTCGCCACCCAGATGCTCGACTCCATGATCGACGCATCCCGCCCCACCCGCGCCGAAGCCTCCGACGTCGCCAACGCCATCATGGACGGCACCGACGCCGTCATGCTCTCCGGCGAAACCAGCGTCGGCAAATACCCCATCGAAACCGTCAAAGTCATGGGCCGCATCATCTGCGCCTCCGAAGAAGAGATCCTCTCCTCCGGCCTCCCCCCACTCACCGAACGCAACAAACCCCGCACCCAAGGCGGAGCCGTCGCCCGAGCCGCCGCCGAAATGGGCGACTTCCTCGGCGCGAAATACCTCGTCGCGTTCACTCAATCAGGCGACACCGTCCGCCGCCTCAGCCGCTACCGCTCCCCGATCCCCCTCCTCGCCTTCACCCCCGAACCCGCCACCCGCTCCCAACTCAACCTCACCTGGGGCGTCGAAACCCTCCTCGGCCCCATGGTCCAGACCACCGACGAAATGGTCGACCAGGTCGACGAACAACTGCTCCGCGTCGGCAAGTGCCAGAAGGGCGACATCGTCGTCATCACGGCCGGCTCCCCGCCGGGCGTCCCCGGCACCACGAACCTGGTACGCGTCCACCACATCGGCGAGGACGACTCCCCGAAGTAGCAGGAGGCACTCCGTGGGAGCTCAGGTCTGGCTTCGACTGCTCGTGATCCCTGTTTGACTGGATGATCTCGCCTGCGGCGTGCGGTGGGTCGGAGCCGGCGGCACCACAGGCAAGGCCCCCACCCGCACCGGCGCAGCGGACTCAAGCGCATAGAGGCGCGATTCGCCACGCCGCAGGGGGAGGCCTGCCGGACGCGTGATCCGGCAGGCCGCTGACGGACCGTGATTACCTACTGGCCGCTTGACCCACTGCAAAGGGTGAGCAGGTGCGGTTCCGACCCTCCGGCTGACCCAGACCAAAGGACGCCCTGCCGACCTCAGTTCCAGATGTAGAGGTAGTACAAGTACTGACTGGTCTGCGGAAACCACTGATAACGGCATTGGTACGGAAAGCCTTCACGCTGATACTCCTGACCAGCATCCACGCAGGCTGATTTGTACGCGTAAACGTTCCCAGTGAATTGCCAAGCAGCCGCAGCACTGGCTGGGGTGGCTATGGGCTGGCGATCCTGAGCGTACGCGGGAGCCGCTGCGCCAGCCGTGGCGGCCACGACGGCGCCAGAGACCAGGACAGCCGCAACGGCGGCACGGAGCTTCTTCAACGTTCCTCCAACGAGGGGAAGTTCGGTGTGGCAGGAGCGGATTACTGTGATGCAAGGTTAGGACGGTTCTGTGGATGGTGCTGTGAACAGGGTGCAATGTGATGTGTGCCACGTGGTGCCTGCCGGACGAAACGGGTCCGTGAGGCGTGGGCGGGCAAACCGCAGCGCGTGGCCGCCTGTTGCCCGTGCGCCAGGCGACCCCCGGACCCCGTCGCAACCCGGATCAGCCAGCCAAACGAAGATCACAAACTGTCCCCGGGAGCGGGCACTCAGTACGTGGGCCCCACCTGCAGGTCCATGAGCGCGACGGAGGCGCGGCGGGCCACGGAGACGTTGAAGGGGTCGCAGCCCCGTGCCGGCGTCGACCACTCAACGCCGACAGCGTTGAGGGTGTTGGTATGGATCTTCCGGATGTCGTCCGACTTGTTGGCGAACAGGTACCGCGGGTACTCGTAGCGCTTCCGCACTCCTCCGACCGTCTTTTCGGTCCAGTTGATGATCCGGCATCCATCGGAATGGATGAGTCCGCGAATCAATTCCCAGGGGTACTCCTCGACGATGTCATGCTGCCAAGGCGCCAGCGCGATATGGCGGTCGTGCTTCTTGCCGGTTCCGTGTTGCGGGAAGAAGCAGTCGAGGTGCTTGGAGTACACCTTGACGTTGTGCGATCCCTTGCTCCGTACACGGCATGTGGCGTTGCTCGGGAAGACCGAACGAAGGGCCGCTTCCGCAGCGTCCATCAAGCCGGGCCACGCGTCATCGCAGGAGATCATCAGGCTTGGCACCCTGGCGTAGTGGCTGATGTGGCCGTCCCCGAGGTAGAGCCCTAGCAGGTACGAATACGCCGCCTCGTCCAGCGCGCGCCCGTCGCATCGTGGGCACAGCGGATTGTGCGCGCCGGGGCACTCGCCGCGCTTGGCGCGGTCCATGTGCACCCAATAGGAGACGCTGCCCAGCGGGACGTTGAGACGTCGGCCGACCTCGGCGTTGGCTATGCTGGAGCGGACGAGGCGGCCGGCCCGATGGCGAATCTCGAGATCGTGCATAGGCCGAGCATGTGCGGCGTACGGGACGGTAGGGGCCGTTTAAGTAACGGTTCACCATCTTCAGCGTTCTTTAGCAAGAAACGCTTACCTTGGAATCGAAGGCGTAATATGTACCGGGTGCGGGATTCGAACCCGCAAGCCCTCTCGGGCAGAGGTGTTTGAGACCTCCGTGTATACCCTTCCACCAACCCGGCTAGGTGATGGTCAGCAGTGTACCGGGTCGGCGCGCGCAGGTGTCGCTAGGTAGGCTCTGGGGGCAGTACCCCCGCCGTGATCGAGGAGTCCCGTTGAGCGCCGCCGAGCCCATAGACGAGCAGTCGCACGTACCGCCGATGACGACCCGTGTCGTCATCGCCGAGGACGAGGCGCTGATCCGGCTCGATCTCAAGGAGATGCTGGAGGAGGAGGGCTACTCCGTCGTCGGTGACTGCGGCGACGGCGAGACCGCCGTCAAGCTGGCGGAGGAGCACCGGCCGGATCTGGTGATCCTGGATGTGAAGATGCCCATCCTGGACGGGATCTCCGCCGCCGAGCAGATCGCGAAGGCGAAGATCGCGCCCGTGCTGATGCTGACCGCGTTCTCCCAGCGGGAGCTGGTCGAGCGGGCGCGGGATGCCGGGGCGATGGCGTATCTCGTGAAGCCGTTCAGCAAGAGCGATCTGGTGCCGGCCATAGAGATGGCCGTGAGCCGGTTCCAGGAGTTGCGGGCGCTGGAGCTCGAGGTCGCGGATCTGTCGTTGCGGTTGGAGACCCGGAAGCTGGTGGACCGGGCGAAGAGTGTGCTGCAGACGAAGTACGGCCTGTCGGAGCCGGCGGCGTTCCGCTGGATCCAGAAGACGTCGATGGATCGCCGGATGTCGATGCAGCAGGTGGCGCAGGGCCGTGATCGACGAGGTTCCGGAGAAGTAGCCGGGGAGCGATGTGACGAAGGGCCGCACCGTGACAACGGTGCGGCCCTTCGACGTGGCGTGGCGCGAGGCCGTCAGTCCTCGCCGAGGTACGCCTTCCGCACGGATTCGTCGTGGAGCAGGTCCGCGCCGGTTCCCTTGAGGACGATCTTGCCGATTTCCATGACATGGCCCTGGTCGGCGAGGGAGAGCGCGGCTTGCGCGTTCTGTTCGACGAGCAGGATCGTGGTGCCCTGGGATTTGAGCTCGGCGATCGTGTGCATGATCTTCTGCATCATGATCGGGGAGAGGCCCATGGAGGGCTCGTCGAGCATGAGCAGTTTGGGTCGCGACATCAGCGCGCGGCCCATGGCGAGCATCTGCTGTTCACCGCCGGAGAGCGTTCCCGCGGCCTGCTTCCTGCGTTCCCCGAGGATGGGGAAGAGGTCGTAGGCGCGCTTGATGTCCTGGGCGATGGCTGCTTTGTCGTTGCGCAGGTAGGCGCCGAGCTGCAGGTTGTTCTCGATGGTGAGGCGGGGGAAGATGTGGCGGCCTTCGGGGGAGTGGGCCAGGCCCAGTGCCACGATCTTGTGTGCCGGCACCTTGTCCAGCGACTGGCCGCCGAAGCTGATCTTGCCGCTGAGCGGTTTGATGAGCCCGGACAGCGTGCGCAGGGTGGTGGTCTTGCCCGCGCCGTTGGTGCCGATGAGGGTGACGACCTGGCCTTCTTCGACGCTGAACGAGATGCCCTTGACAGCCTCGATCTTGCCGTAGGCGACGCGCAGGTCCTCGACTTCGAGCAGTGCGGTCATCGTTCGCCCTCCGTACCTGTGGTGCTGGTGGTGCTGCCGGTCGCGGTTTCCGCTGCCTCGACCTCGGCGAGTTCTTCGTCGCCCGGGGCGCCTTCGAAGGGTTCGCCGAGGTAGGCGGCGATGACGCGGTCGTCGCGCTGGACGACCTCGCTGGTGCCTTCGACGAGTTTCTCGCCCTGGACCAGTACGGAGACGCGGTCGCAGAGGTTGAAGATGAAGCGCATGTCGTGCTCGATGACGAGGACGGCGATGCCCATGTCGCGGATGGCGAAGACGAGTTCTTCGGTGGTGCGGGTCTCCTGCGGGTTCATACCCGCCGTGGGCTCGTCGAGGAGCAGGAGGCCCGGGTCGCTGGCCAGCGCGCGGGCGATCTCCAGCTTGCGCTGGTCGCCGTAGGGGAGGTTGCGCGCCAGGTGTTCGGCTTTGGATTCGAGGCCGATGAAGGCGAGGAGTTCCATGGCGCGGTCTCGGGAGGCGGTTTCGGCGCGTTTGAAGCCGGGGCCGCGCAGGAGTGCGGAGAACAGGCCTTCTTTGGTGCGGGTGTGGCGGCCGACGAGCACGTTTTCCAGGACGGTCATGTTGGCGAAGAGCCGGATGTTCTGGAAGGTGCGGGCGATGCCGGCCTGGGTGACGAGGTGGGGTTTGGGTGGCAGGACCTTGCCGCGGTAGCTGACGGTGCCCTCGGTGGGGACGTACAGGCCGGTGAGGCAGTTGAAGAAGGTGGTCTTGCCGGCGCCGTTGGGGCCGATGAGGCCGACGATCTCTCCGGTGTTGACGGTGAGGTCGACGGATCGGACGGCGGTGAGGCCGCCGAATCGCATGGTGACGCCGGAGGCGTGCAGCAGGGGGGTGCCGGTGGTGGGTGCGGGGCCGGCTTCGGGGGTGGTGGTGTCGGTGGTCATGGTGCCGCTCACGCCCCTGTCTTGCTGGTGCCGACGTTGGCGTCGGAGAGCGTGAGTTGTTCGGGGATGGAGAGCTGGTCGGTCTCGTGGTATTCGAGTTTGGACCGGCGGTTGACGACCAGGCCTTCGGGGCGGAAGCGCATCAGGAGGATGAGCGCGAGGCCGAAGAGGAGGAGCTGGTAGTCGTGCATGAACTGCAGTTTGACCGGGATGAGGTAGAGCAGTGAGGCGCCGATGAGGGGGCCGCTGACGGTTCCCATGCCACCGAGGATGACGGCGGCGAGGAGGAACGCGGAGTTGGGCGGTGCGGTCCCGGCGAACTCGAACTGGTCGGGCGTGACGCTGTAGGTCACGTGGGCCTGTACGGCTCCGGCGAGTCCGGCGAGGCTGGCGCCGAGTGCGAAGGCCATGAGTTTGAGGCGGAAGCCGTTGATGCCCATGGCGGTGGCGGCGGTTTCGTCTTCACGGATGGCGACCCAGGCGCGGCCGATGCGGGATTCTCCGGCGCGTCGGAAGACGAGGACGACGATGGCGGTGAAGACGAGCATCAGCAGGTAGTAGTTGCCGAACCTGCCGAGGCTGTTGATGCCGGTGTCGTGGCTGTCTCCGAAGTTGAACCCGAACATGTCGAGGTCGGGGACGTTGGAGATGCCGTTGGGTCCGTTGGTGATGTCGGGCCCGGTGGTGCCGTTGAGGTTGTTCATGGTGATGCGGAAGATTTCACCGAAGCCGAGGGTGACGATGGCGAGGTAGTCGCCGCGCAGCCGCAGGGTGGGTGCTCCGATGAGGACGCCGAAGACCAGGGAGGCGGCGGCGCCCGCGAGGGCTGCGGCCCAGAAGGGGAACTGGATGCCGAGCGCGGAGGAGGTGGAGCCGGATACCAGGGCGGCGGTGTAGGCGCCGACGCCGAGGAAGGCGACGTATCCGAGGTCGAGGAGGCCCTGCGAGGCCGACGACGACGTTGAGGCCGAGGGCGACGGTGGCGAAGACCAGGATGTTGACGCCGACGGAGGTGTAGGCGTCGTTGTCCTGGGTGAAGGGGAAGGCGGCCGCTGCGGTGAAGGCGGCGGCGATGGTGACGTTGCGGTGCTTCGTGGTGAGGATGGTCAGTCGGGCGATCAGGCCGCTTTTGATGAGGGCGGCGAAGCTGAAGGCGACGACGATCAGGAAGCCGACGAAGAGTTCCGCGTATGCGGTGTCGATGCCGTACGTGAAGACGTAGAGGCCGACGCCGAACGCGGCCACGATGACGAGGAGTTCCGCCCAGGAGGGGAGGGTGCGGGCGGGCTTGGGGGGCGGGTCCGTGTCGAGCGCGCCCCAGACAGCCTTCCAGACGTTGACGGGTGCGGCGCCACGGCTGGGTAGGGCGAGGGCTCCGATGAGCGTGGCGAGGGCGGCGGCGATCGCGACGTAGGCACCGGGTTCGAGGTTGACGATGCCGTTGAGTTCCACGGTGATGCTGACGACCGTGTAGCCGACGACGCCGAACAGTCCGCGGGTGAGCAGGAAGAGGGGGCTGTCGGTGCCGGCGGGGTTCAGCCAGCGCAGTCCGCGTACGCCGTAGGACGCGGCGGCGTAGAGCAGCGTGAGGAGCGCGCCGACGAGGGCGAGCACCTGGAGGCCGCCGGGGTAGCCGGCGACGGTGAGGTCGCCGGGGTATTCGGAGGTCCAGGTCCAGGGGAGGAAGGTGGAGACCGCGGTGGCGGCGGCGCCGATGGCGACGAGTGCGCGGGCGGTCTTCTCCGGGAGGGGGATGATCCCCTGCTGCCGGGGGATGGTGTCTGTGGTCATGTGGATCACGCCCGATCCGCGACGCGTTCGCCGAGCAGGCCCTGGGGCCGGATCAGCAGTACGAGAATGAGCAGGACGAAGGCCCAGACGTCTTTCCAGGCGGAGCCGAATTCGCCCATGCCGGGGATGTTGTCGATGTAGCCGGTGGCGAGGGCTTCTGCGATGCCGAGGGTGATGCCGCCGAGCATGGCGCCGTAGATGTTGCCGATGCCGCCGAGTACTGCCGCGGTGAAGGCCTTGAGGCCCATGAGGAAGCCCATGCGGTAGCTGATCTGGCCGTCCTTGAGCCCGTAGGCGACGGCTGCGACGGCTGCGAACGCGGCACCGATGGCGAAGGCCATGACGATGATGCGGTCGGTGTTGATGCCCATCAGCTTGGCGGTGTCGGGGTCCTGGCTGGTCGCCTGCATGCCGCGGCCCATGCGGGTCTTGGCGACGAACAGGCCGAGGGCGAGCATGCAGACCGGGGCGGCGATGAGCAGGAAGATCGTGCCGCGCTGGATGGTGACGCTGCCGAGGTGGAAGGGTTCACCGGCGAAGCGCGGGAAGGGGTGGTCCTTGTTCGCGTCCGGGTACCACTTCCAGATGGCCTGCTGGAGGGCGATGGACAGGCCGATCGCGGTGATGAGGGGTGCCAGCCGGGGCGCGTTGCGCAGTGGCCGGTAGGCGAACCGTTCGGCGGCGACGGCGACGGCGACGGAGCAGACGACGCCTCCGACGATCATGAGGGGGAGTGCGACCCAGAGGGCGGTGCCGCTGGGAAGGACGAGGAAGGCGGTGAGGGCGCCGAACCCCCCGATCATGAAGATCTCGCCATGGGCGAAGTTGATCAGCTGGACGATGCCGTAGACCATCGTGTAGCCGATTGCTATCAGTCCGTACAACGCGCCGAGGATCAGGCCGTTGGCCAGCTGTTGCGGCAGTTCGTGCACCGCAGGGCCTCCGTGGAGTGGGACGGATACGCCCGGCCGCGCGGGCTCTGATGAGGGACCGCGCGGCCGGTTGCGTACTTACAGGGGGGTACTGCGGTGGGTCAGGTGCGGGTTGGTGTCGTTCGGCGGGTGGTCAGCTCTGGTTGAACACGCCGCTCTTGATCGGCGCCCACTTGCCGCCCTTGACCTGGTACACGGTGAGCTGCTTGTTGGTGGTGTCACCGAACTCGTCGAAGGAGACGGTGCCGGTCACGCCGTTGAAGGAGACCTTGGACATGGCCGTGGTGATCTTCGCGCGGGCGTCCGTCGGGAGCTTGCCGCCGTTGTCGTTGATGACCGTCTTGACGGCCTGGATGATGGCCCAGGCGGAGTCGTAGGAGTAGCCGCCGTACGCTTCGAAGGCCTGCTTGTAGCCTGCGGCCGCGTAGTCGGCGACGAACTTCTTCGCGGACGGGAGGGTCTCGACGGGCGCGCCGACGGAGGTGGCGAGGTCGCCTTCGGCCTTCTTGTTCAGCGAGATGTAGTCGGCGCTGTACATGCCGTCGCCGCCCATGAGCGGGATGTTGACGCCGTTGTCCTTGAGCTGCTGGCTCAGCGGACCGGCGGCGGGGTACTCGCCGCCGTAGTAGACCGCGTCGGCGCCGGCGGCCTTGACCTTGGTGACGATGGCGTTGAAGTCGCGGTCGTCGGGGTTGACGTGGGCGGTGCCGACGACCTTGCCGCCGAGCTTGGTGAACTCGCCGGTGAAGGTGGCGGCGAGGCCGGCCCCGTAGGTCTTCTGGTCGTCGATGACGTAGACCTTGGACTTCTTCGCTTCGCCGAAGAGGTACTGCGCGGCGAACGGGCCCTGGATGGCGTCCGTGGTCGCGGTGCGGAAGTACGACTTGAACGTGCGGGCCTTGGTGCCCGTCGCCCACTTCTCGCCCTGGGTCAGGGAGGGGTTGGTGTTGGCCGGGGAGACCTCGACGAGGTTCGCGCCGTCGAAGATCTTCTGCATCGACTGGGCGACGGAGGAGTTCAGCGGGCCGACGACTCCGACGACGGTCTTGTCACCGACGAGCTTGGTGGCGTTCTGCTGGCCGGGGCCGGGCTTGCCCTGGTCGTCCAGCGCCTGGATCTTGAACGTGACGCCGGGCACCTCTTTGGTCTTGTTCGCCGTGTTGGCGGCGAGCTCGACGGAGTTCTTGATGCCTTGGCCCAGTGCGGACAGGTCGCCGGTGAGCGGAGCGTCGACTCCGATGACGACGGTGGTGGCGGCGCCGTCGTCGCCCTTCTTGCTGTCGTCGCTGCGGGAGCCGCAGGCGGTAAGTGTGAGGGCCCCAGTGGTGAGCACGGAGGTCAGTAGCAGCAAGGAACGGTGTCGCACGATCAGTCCTTTCCCCAGGCGCGGCCTGCTCTGGTGAGAGGCCGAGTCGTGCGCTGGAACCCGAACTGGCGAATCCGGTGGCGCGGTGACTGGCCGTGACTCTAGGCCTGTGTGGGGAACTCGGGCAGCGGTGCGGGAAGAGTGTGACTGTCTTGTTATGCCGGATGGAAACTCTTGAGCTTTTGTTGAGGTTACGTGGGGTGTTTGGGTGGGTTTGTCACCCTGTCCGCATGTTTCACGTCGATGTTCGGATATCGAGAATCCGCACTTCCGCTACGGCGCGGACGAGCCGTCGGCGGGCGTCGGGCGGCAGATTCGGTGCAGGAAAGCGGAAAGGTCGCGGGGGTAGCCGCCGCCGAAGATGAAGCTCTGATTCTGTATTGCGCGCGTGTTACGCAGCGTTACGTCCAGAACGGGCAGATCGACGTCGAGCGGTAGTCCGGAACATTTACGAACGAACATCTTTATCGTGATGTGCCTGCTTGTTCCCTGCTTCACCGTTAAAGGCACCGAGGGGCCGATTTCGGCGCCGAGTCCCTCGAATGAGGGGGTAACGCTGAGAATCGTCACCGGAGTTCCGTCCCGCACGCTCACCACGAATCCGAACTCCCCGGAACCGACGGCGGGTTTGGGCTGCAGGCGGCCCGACTCGTAGGCGATGTAGGTGACCTGGGCGGGCCACGGGCCGGGGTCGGGAACCGGCTCGGGGGTGCGCAGCGCGTGACCGAGGCTGACGACCGCGATGGCCGCCAGGGCCGCGGTGGCGGCCGTGAGCGTACGCCGCCCGCGGACGGACAGCGCCGCCCGGCGCACTTGCCAGTGATGGGCCCAACGGCCGGACGGGAGCGGGGGGTTGACGCTGGGTGCACCGCCGCCGGGGCCTTCCACCGGGCCGATGCCGCTCACCGGGCGCCGGCCCTGGTGCGATCGGGCGGCCCGGGTGCGGGGGCGGGCGGATGTGGCGGGGCGGACGGTGCCGGGGCGCGGGCGGGCGCACGCGGGTGCGGCGCGTGCCGGATCCCTGCTGCCGCCATGGCCGACCCCCTGCAGAAAACGCTAGGGCCTCCGGGCCCGCGCGACAACGGTGCGGGCCCGGCCGGTGGGTCAGACCGTGGTGGCGCCGGGGCTGGCGGGGCGCAGCATGCAGGTGAGGCGGGCGGTACAGACCCGCTTGTCGTTCTCGTCGGTGATGACGATCTCGTAGGTGGCCGAGGAGCGGCCGCGGTGGACGGGGGTGGCGACGCCGGTGACGTTGCCGGAGCGGATGCCGCGGTGGTGCGTGGCGTTGAGGTCCACGCCGACGGCGAGCTTGCCGGGGCCGCCGTGCAGCATCGCGCCGACGGATCCGAGCGTCTCGGCGAGGACGGCGGAGGCGCCGCCGTGCAGCAGGCCGTAGGGCTGGGTGTTGCCCTCGACGGGCATCGTGCCGACGACGCGGTCGGGGGAGGCCTCGGTGATCTGGATGCCCATGCGGTCGCCGAGGTGGCCGGCCGAGAAGAGGGCGGGCAGGTCGAGGCCGAGGCCGGACCACTGCGCCAGGATCTCCTGTGGGAACTGCGTGCTCGTCTGCTCGCCCATGCGGCCGGCTCCGATCGTCATCGTTCGGTGGGGTCGGTCAATCGGTGTACTGGTCAACTTTCTACCTGACGGTAGTCATGATCCGTGCACCGGGGCGGTCCGCTCCAGGCGGACGACCACCGATTTCGACGCCGGGGTGTTGCTGATGTCGGCCGTGTGGTCGAGCGGCACCAGGACGTTCGTCTCCGGGTAGTAGGCGGCGGCGCAGCCGCGCGGGGTGGGGTAGTGCACGACGCGGAAGCCCTCGGCGCGGCGTTGCGTGCCGTCGGTCCACTCGCCGACGAGGTCGGCGTAGCAGCCGTCGGGCAGGCCGAGGGCGTCCGCGTCGGCGGGGTTGACCATGACGACGCGGCGGCCGCCCTTGATGCCCCGGTAGCGGTCGTCGAGCCCGTAGATCGTGGTGTTGTACTGGTCGTGCGAGCGCAGCGTCTGCAGCAGCAGCCGGCCCTCGGGGACGGCCGGGTACTCGACGGGCGACGTGGTGAAGTTGGCCTTGCCGGTGGCGGTGGGGAAGGTGCGGGTGTCGCGCGGGGCGTGCGGCAGGGTGAAGCCGCCGGGGTGGCGGACCTTGGTGTTGAAGTCGTCGAAGCCCGGCACGACGCGGGATATTCGCTCGCGTATCAGGTCGTAGTCGGTTTCGAGGGCGGCCCATGGGACGGCGGTGTCGTCGCCGAAGGTGGCGCGGGCGAGGCGGCAGACGATCGCGGTCTCCGACAGCAGGTGCGGGGAGGCGGGCCGCAGGGAGCCGTGGGAGGCGTGCACCATGCCCATGGAGTCCTCGACGGTGACGAACTGCTCGCGGCCTGCCCGGGTGTCCTTCTCGGTGCGTCCCAGGGTGGGCAGGATCAGGGCGCGCGACCCGGTGATGACGTGCGAGCGGTTGAGCTTCGTCGACACGTGCACGGTCAGGGCCGCGTTGCGCATCGCGGCTTCGGTGACGGCGGTGTCGGGGGAGGCGGACACGAAGTTGCCGCCCATGGCGAAGAAGACCTTCGCGGTGCCGTCGCGCAGCGCGCGGATGGCGCGCACGACGTCCAGGCCGTGCTCGCGGGGCGGGGCGAAGCCGAACTCCTTCTCCAGCGCGTCCAGGAACGCGGGGGCGGGGCGTTCGAAGATGCCCATGGTGCGGTCGCCCTGCACGTTGCTGTGGCCGCGCACCGGGCACACCCCGGCGCCGGGGCGGCCGATGTTGCCGCGCAGCAGGAGGAAGTTGACGACCTCCTTGATGGTGGGGACGGCGTGCTTGTGCTGGGTCAGGCCCATCGCCCAGCACACGACGACGCTCTTCGCGTCCAGCACCATGGCGAGCAGCCGGTCGATGTCGGCGCGTTCCAGGCCGGTGGCGCGCAGCACCTCGTCCCAGTCGGTGGTGCGCGCGGCGGCGGCAAAGTCCTCGTAGCCGTGCGTGTGCTCGTCGATGAAGGGGCGGTCGACGGCGCCGGCTTCGACGATCATCCGGTTCAGGGCGCGGAAGAGCGCCTGGTCCCCGCCGAGCCGGATCTGCAGGAACAGGTCGGTCAGCGCGGTGCCGGAGCCGGCCAGGCCACGGGCGTTCTGCGGGTTCTTGAAACGCTCCAGGCCGGCCTCGGGCAGCGGGTTGACGGTGACGATCCGCGCGCCCCGCTGCTTGGCCTTCTCCAGGGCGGAGAGCATCCGGGGGTGGTTGGTGCCCGGGTTCTGCCCGGCGACGATGATGAGGTCGGCGCGGTACAGGTCCTCCAGCAGCACGCTGCCCTTGCCGACGCCGATGGTCTCGGTGAGCGCGGAGCCCGAGGACTCGTGGCACATGTTGGAGCAGTCCGGCAGGTTGTTGGTGCCCAGCCGGCGGGCGAAGAGCTGGTAGAGGAAGGCGGCCTCGTTGCTGGTGCGCCCGGAGGTGTAGAACACCGCCTCGTCGGGTGATCCGAGCGCGTGCAGCTCCTGGGCGACGATGTCGAAGGCCCGCTCCCAGGGCACCGGCACGTAGTGGTCGGCGCCCTCGGCCAGGTACATGGGCTGGGTGAGGCGGCCCTGCTGGCCCAGCCAGTAGCCGCTGCGCCGCGCCAGGTCGGAGACCGGGTGCTCGGCGAAGAAGTCGGGCGTGACCCGGCGCAGCGTCGCCTCCTCGGCGACGGCCTTGGCGCCGTTCTCGCAGAACTCGGCCTTGTGGCGGTGCTCGGGCTCGGGCCAGGCGCAGCCGGGGCAGTCGAAGCCGTCCTTCTGGTTGACCTTGAGCAGGGTGAGCGCGGTGCGGCGCACCCCCATCTGCTGCCGGGCCATCCGCAGGGTGTGCGCGACCGCGGGCAGGCCCGCGGCCGAGTGCTGCGGCGCTGTGACGTCGGGTGCGTCCTGTACGGGGTCGCCCGCGGGGGGTTTCGCTGCCATGTGTCCGATCCTGCCACGCCGCGCGGACACGCGAGCCGGCGCGTCGCGGAGCGGGTGCCGGGCCGTGACGGGGGCCGGCGGGGGCTGGCGGGGCTTGTCAGTGGGGCGTGGGAGTATCGAGGACGTGGCAGCAAAGGCATCGAAGACGAGCGAAGCGACCGGCACGGCACCCGCGGCGGGAGGACGGCCGCGGCTGCTCCTGCTCGACGGGCACTCCCTGGCGTACCGGGCGTTCTACGCCCTGCCGGTGGAGAACTTCAACACCGCCACCGGCCAGCCGACGAACGCCGTGTACGGCTTCACGTCGATGCTGGCCAACACGTTGCGTGACGAGAAGCCGACGCACCTGGGCGTCGCCTTCGACGTCTCCCGCAAGACGTGGCGGTTCGACGAGTTCCCCGAGTACAAGGCGACCCGCTCCAAGACTCCCGACGAGTTCCGCAGCCAGGTGGAGCTGATCGGCGAGCTGCTGGACGCGATGGGCGTCCAGCGTTTCGCGGTGGAGAAGTACGAGGCGGACGACATCATCGCCACGCTGGCCACGCAGGCGGAGGCCGCGGGGTTCGACGTCCTCATCGTGACCGGCGACCGGGACGCGTTCCAGCTCGTCAGCGAGCACACGACGGTGCTGTACCCGACGAAGGGCGTCTCGGAGCTGACCCGGTTCACGCCCGCGAAGGTCGAGGAGAAGTACGGCCTGTCGCCGTCGCAGTACCCGGACTTCGCGGCGCTGCGCGGCGACCCGTCGGACAACCTGCCCGGCATCCCCGGGGTGGGGGAGAAGACCGCCACCAAGTGGATCACCCAGTTCGGGTCGTTCGCGGCGCTGATGGAACGGGCGGACGAGGTCAAGGGCAAGGCGGGGGAGAACCTGCGCGCGCACCTGGACGCGGTCAAGCTCAACCGCCGGTTGACGGAGATGGTGCGTGACGTCGAGCTGCCGTGCGGCCCGGCGGAGCTGGAGCGCGTGGCGTACGACCGCGACGCGCTGAACATCGTGCTGGAGACCCTGGAGTTCCGTAACCAGAACTTCCGCGACCGGCTGTTCGCGGCGGATCCGGGCGCCAAGGAGGAAGAGGCCGAGGTCGCCGAGGGCGTCGCCGTGGAGGGCGCGCAGCTCGTCGACGGCGCCTTGGGCGTGTGGCTGGAAGGGCACGCCGACGAGCCGCTCGGCATGGCCACCGTCGACACGTGGGCGCTGGGCAGCGGCACCGTCACCCAGGTCGCGCTGGCCGGGGCCGAGGGTCCCGCGCTGTGGTTCGACCCGGCGCGCCTCGGCGAGGCGGACGAGCAGGTGTTCGCGGCCTGGATCGCGGACGCCGCCCGCCCCAAGGTGCTGCACAACGCGAAGAACGTGATGCGGGTCTTCGCCGAGCACGGCTGGACGGTCGCGGGCGTCAGCATGGACACCGCGCTCGCCGCGTACCTGATCAAGCCCGGCCGCCGCTCGTTCGCCCTGGACGCGCTGTCGGTGGAGTACCTGGGCCGTGAGCTGGCGCCCCCCGGCGCGGTGAGCGGGCAGTTGGCGTTCGGCGACGAGGAGGAGGACTCCGCCGCGCTGGACGCGCTGATGGTGCAGGCGCGCACGGTCCTGGACCTCGGCGCGGCGTTCATCGGCCGGCTGGAGCAGGACGGGGCGACGGGGCTGCTGCGGGACGTGGAGCTGCCGACGTCGGCGCTGCTCGCCCAGATGGAGCGGTCCGGGATCGCGGCCGACCGCGCCCATCTGGAGCGGCTGGAGCAGCGCTTCGCCGACGCCGTGCAGCAGGCGGTGGCCGAGGCGCACGCGGCGGTGGGCCACGAGTTCAACCTCGGCTCGCCCAAGCAGCTCCAGGAGGTGCTGTTCGGGGAGCTGGGCCTGCCGAAGACGAAGAAGACCAAGACCGGGTTCACCACGGACGCCGACGCTCTGGCGTGGCTGGCCGCGCAGACCGACCACGAGCTGCCGGTGATCATGCTGCGGCACCGGGAGCAGGCCAAGCTGCGGGTGACGGTCGAGGGCCTGATCAAGACGGTCGCGCCCGACGGGCGGATCCACACCTCGTTCAGCCAGACCGTGGCCGCCACCGGCCGGCTGTCGTCCACCGACCCCAACCTGCAGAACGTGCCGGTCCGCACGGACGAGGGCCGCGAGATCCGCCGGGGCTTCGTCGTCGGCGAGGGCTTCGAGTCGCTGCTGACCGCGGACTACAGCCAGATCGAACTGCGGGTGATGGCCCACCTGTCGGAGGACGCGGGCCTGATCGACGCGTTCAACACCGGCGAGGACCTGCACACCACCGTCGGCTCGCACGTCTTCAGCGTTCCCAAGGACGCGGTGGACGCCGAGATGCGCCGCAAGATCAAGGCGATGTCGTACGGGCTGGCCTACGGGCTGTCCGCGTTCGGCCTGTCGCAGCAGCTGGCCATCACCCCGGGTGAGGCGAGCGCGCTGATGGAGACGTACTTCGAGCGGTTCGGCGGTGTGCGGGACTATCTGCAGCGCGTCGTCGAGGAGGCACGCGGCACCGGCTACACCGAGACGCTCCTGGGCCGCCGCCGCTACCTGCCCGACCTCAACAGCGACAACCGGCAGCGCCGCGAGATGGCCGAGCGGATGGCGCTCAACGCGCCGATCCAGGGCTCGGCCGCCGACATCGTCAAGCTCGCGATGCTCCGGGTCGGCGAGGCGCTCACCGAGGAGAAGCTGACCTCGCGGATGCTTCTCCAGGTGCACGACGAAATCGTGGTGGAGGTCGCGCCGGGCGAACGGACGCGCGTCGAGGAGCTGGTGCGCCGCGAGATGGCAGGCGCCTACCCGCTGCGCGCTCCGCTCGACGTCTCGGTGGGCGTCGGCAGGGACTGGGAGTCCGCGGCCCACTGACGGAGCCGCCTGCGGTGGCGCAGACGGGCGGCGGCCGCGTACAGCAGCGCGCCGCCCGCCAGCCCCGCTCCCGCGCCGAACGCCGCCGTGGGGATCATCTCCGGGAGGGACTCCGGCGTCCTGTGGGCGTACTCGCGCAGCAGGCGCACGGTCGAGCCCGCCACCGCGCAGCCGGCCATCAGCGCGACCGCGCCCCAGCGTCCGCCGGCCGTCAGCCGCGGCAGGCGCGCGGGCGGCGGCCCCTGGGGGGCGGCGCGCAGCGCCAGGACGGTGAAGACGGCCAGCACCAGCAGCGCCGCCGCCGAACTGCCGTACTGCAGCCACTGGTACAGCGGCTCCTCGTGCACCACGGTGTCCAGCACCGGCAGCATCCGCACCCCCCACCGGTCGTGGTGGGTGAAGGCGTCCCACGCGACGTGGGTGGCCGCGCCGATCGTCGCGGAGAGCCAGAACCAGACCACCACCCGCGCCGACCACGGCCGGCGCTCCCCGCCGAACAGCGTCCCGGCCCGCCCCTGCCACCGTTCGGGCAGCAGTGCCAGCAGCGGGTCGCGCAGGAAGAGCCAGACGCCCACCAGCGCCGCGGCGATCAGCGGATCGAGCGTCGGGACCGCGACCGGCGCGTGCGTCACCCGGCCGAACCGGAAGACTCCGGACACCACAGAAGCGGCGAAGTACGGCATGTCCGGGGAGAAGGAACCCGTGACGAGCGCCCCCGCGAGCAGCGGCCCCCGGGCGGTTCCGTTCCGGCGCAGCACCGGCAGTACCGCTGCCGCGTGGCTCAAGGTGAACGGCATCAATCCCCCTCGTGACGTCTTCCCTGCCGTCCAGTATGCGGAGTAACGCACGGTGGATGCGCGCGAAAAGTTCCCGTAGGGTCCGTGGGGTTGCGGCGCGGTGACGCGCTCATCACGTACGTGGGAGGGACCGCGAACATGGCAGCGCGATACGGACGGCGCCTGCGCGCGATGCGCCGCGGCGCGGCGGGCACGGCGGTCGCCGCGCTGGCGGTCGCGGCGCTCAGCGCCTCACAGGCACCCGGCTTCGCCCAGGCGGAGCGCCTCGCGCGCACCGCGGTCGAGCCGCCACCCGGCCCGCAGATCGACGGCGGGTCGCCGTTCTACAGCGCCCTGCCGCCCGAGGACCCCAGCGGCCTGGCCGCCGGCGGCACCACGGCCCCCACACCCACCGGCTCCACCGGCACCGCCATCGACACCGGCGGCACGGGCCTGCCCGGCACGGTGCTGGACGCCTACCGCAGGGCGCAGCTGTCCGTCGCGGCCTCCGACCCCGGGTGCAAGCTGCCGTGGGAACTGCTCGCCGCGATCGGGCAGGTCGAGTCCGGCCAGGCCGACGGCGGAGCCGTCGACGCACGGGGCACCACGTACAAGCCGATCCTCGGTCCGGTGCTGAACGGTGTCGGCTTCGCGAACATCTCGGACACCGACGGTGGCGCCTACGACGGGGACACCGTCCACGACCGCGCGGTCGGCCCCATGCAGTTCATACCGTCCACCTGGGCCAGCTGGGGAGCCGACGGCAACGCGGACGGCGTGAAGAACCCGAACAACGTCTACGACGCCGCCCTCGCCGCGGGCCACTACCTGTGCGCCGACGGCCGCGACCTGTCGGTCTCCGTGGACATCGACCGCGCGATCCTCGGCTACAACCACTCCCAGGACTACCTGCACACCGTCAGGGCCTGGTACCAGCACTTCAAGGACCAGGGGGCCGTCGCGGTCCCGAACAGCGGCCGCACACCGGGCACCGGCGCCGGCCCGAGAACCCCGCCGCCCGCCACCACCGGGCCGAAGCCGGGTACGAGTCCGTCCCCCACGGCCACCGGCTCCGCCTCGCCGTCGCCGACCGCCACCGTCCCGCAGGCCCCGCCGACCACCCGCCCCGGGACACCCACCGGCACGCCCACCGGCACGCCGAGCGGCACCGCCTCGCCGTCGCCCAAGCCGACCGGCACACCCAAGCCGACCGGCACGCCCACCCCGACACCGACCGGGACCCCCACCCCGGGCTGCCCGACGCCGACGCCCACTCCGAGCGGGTCCGCCTCCCCGACGCCCACGCCGACCGGCACCCCGACGCCGACTCCCTCGCCGACCGACGGCACCTGCCCCACACCCAGCACGTCCCCGACGCCCACCCCGACCGCGACTCCCACGACGGCGGCCGCGAGTCCGAGCGCGGTTGCGTCGACGAGCCCGGCGGCCCCCGCGGCCGGCTGACCGTTCTGCGAACACCCCGAGCCCGGCCCCGCCTTCACGGCGGGACCGGGCTCGTTCGCGTCGCGACCCCACCCGTTCCCGGCGTGGCCGCATTCGATCGGTAGAACCTGTTCTCATCTGATCCCCGGATTGCTACGGTGCCCCGGCCCAGCCGACGTCGTCGTCCACCAGGAGGTCCGCCGTGCGCGCTCTGATCGCCGCAGCCATCGGACTCGCCGTTGCTCTCGTGTGTGTCTTCGGGATGACCCTGGTCGGGTCTCCCGCCGGCAAGACCTCACCGAAGCCGCTGCTGACCACGATTCCGAGCCACCCGTAACACCGGCCGCGACCCGAGCTCGTCACCCACAGCCACAAAGGAGGGGAAGCGTCCCGATGCGCCGCAAGTCCAGCCTGGTGCTGCTCGCCTTCGCCGTCTTCTTCGCGACCCTGTCGCCCCTGATGCGCTGGTACGCCTTCCCGCGGCTGGCCAAGGTGCCGGCCAACGAGTACCAGTCGGTGGTCCTGGAGGCGAGGAACGCCACCCTCCTCGTCGACTACCTCTCGCTCAAGCCGCAGATCGTCCCCAAGCTCAGCATCGTCCAGACGCTCAAGGGCAATGTCGCGGAGGCCAAGAGGGTCAAGGCGGACACCGGCCGCGACGTCGTGGTCTGGGACGCGCTGTCCTTCGTGGCCGGCCCGGACGGCAAGATGGTCTCGGAGATCCCCGAGCGGTACGTCTTCGACGCCCACACCCAGGACCCGGTCCACATCGCGAGCGAGAGCGTGGACGGCGACCCGGTGCACCGTGAGGGAGTCGAGTTCAAGTTCCCGTTCCTCACCGAGAAGCGCGACTACTTCTACTTCGACGCGCAGTCCCGGACGTCCGCGCCCATCCACTACAAGGCGACGCAGAACTTCCGCGGCCTGTCCGTCTACTACTTCGAGCAGACCGTCCCCTGGGTGAAGGTCCCGCTGCCGAAGAAGATGCCCGGCGGCGTCACCGAGGACTCGCTCGGCGGCTCGGTGGAGCGCTGGTACACCACCGTGCGGAAGTTCTGGGTCGACCCGACCACCGGCGCCCCCGTCAACGGCGAGGAGGTCCACCGCGAGGAGCTGCGCTTCCCGCAGGCGCCCGACACCAAGCCGGTGACCGTCTTCTCCGGCGACGTGAAGATGCGCGAGGACTACATCGACTCCACCGTCGACCTGGTGAAGTCCCAGCGCCAACTCGTCCTGCTGCTGACCAGCTACCTCCCCTGGGGCTTCCTCGTCCTGGGCGTCGCGCTGCTCGCGCTGAGCCTGCTGCTGGAGGCGCGCGGCCGCCGCCCCGCCGATCCGGCCCCCCGCTCGACGCGCTGCGCGCACCGGATCCCGACCCGCAGCCGGTCATCGCCTGAGGCCCCCGGCGGGTCGCTGGTTCGTCCGGCGGGTGGGCGCGGCGGTCGACGGGTCCTCGGGCCACGGGTGCTTGGGGTAGCGGCCGCGCAGCTCGGCACGGACCGAGCGGTAGCCGCCCTGCCAGAACGACGCGAGGTCGGCGGTGACGGCGGCGGGCCGTCCCGCCGGGGAGAGCAGATGGACGAGGAGCGGCACGCGCCCGCCCGCGATGCGGGGTGTCTCCTGCCAGCCGAACAGCTCCTGGAGCTTGACGGCCAGCACCGGCTGGTCGCCCTCGTAGTCCACCCGGATCCGTGAGCCGCTGGGCACCTCGATCCGTTCCGGGGCGAGTTCGCCGAACCGGGCGGCGGCCCCGCCGCCCCACGGCAGCAGCCGGCCCAGCGGGCCGCCCGCGTCGACACGTTCCAGATCCGCGCGACGGCGGGCCGCCGCCAGCTCGGGCCCGAGCCAGTCGTCCATCCCGTCCAGCAGCGCCTGCTCCGAGACGTCCGGCCACGGCGCGCCCAGCTCCCGGTGCAGGAACGCCAGTCGGCGGCGGGTGTCCTGCGCGTCCCGTGACCAGCGCAGCAGCCCGGTGCCCTCGCGCCGCAGCCCCTCGGCGACGGCGGCGCGCAGCAGCGTCCGGTCCGGCGAGCGCAGCGGACGTGCCGTCAGTTCCACGGCGCCCAGCCGTTCCACGCTCCGCGCCACCACGTCGCCGTCCGACCAGCGCACCTCCTCGCCCGCCGCCAACAGCGGGGCCGCGGCCGTACGGGCGGTCGCCTCGTCGATCACCGCGGCCAGCCGGACCCGCGCCGAGACGGCCGCCACCGGCCGGTCCGCGACCGCGACGGCGAGCCAGCCGGGCGTGCCGAGCCGGGAGCCGGCTCCCAGTTCCGCCGCGGTTCCGGACGCCATCAGGTACGTGCCGGCGCCGCGCGCCCGGGCCACCCGCTCGGGGAAGGCGAGGGCGGCCACCAGCCCGGCGGCCGCGTCGTCACCCCCGGAACCGTCCGATCCGCCGGCCGCCCCGGCCTGGCGCAGCGACGACTCCAGCCGCCCCGCCTCCGCCCGCCAGCGCGCCGCGTACCCGTCGCCGCCGCGCCGGGCCTGCCGCCAGGCGGCGGCCAGGTCGTCGCCGTAGTCGCGCGGCGGCTCCTCGCTGAGCAGCGCCACGACCTCGGCCGCCCGGCGCGCACCGACCGCGCGGGCCCCGTCGAGCAGCGCGCGGGCCAGCCGCGGGTGCACGCCGATGCGGCTGAGCCGCTTGCCCCGGTCGGTGGCGCGCCCGTCGGCGGAGACCGCGCCGACCGCGAGGAGCACCTCGCGGGCCGCGCCCATCGCGCCCGCCGGAGGCGCGTCGAGCAGCGCGAGACCGGCGGCGTCCGGGTCGCCCCAGCAGGCCGACTGCAGCGCGAAGGCGGTGAGGTCGGCGACGGCGATCTCCGGCGCGGCCCGGCGCGGATGTCCGGCGTCGTCCGCCTCCGACCAGCAGCGGTACACCGTTCCCGGCCCCTCGCGCCCGGCGCGCCCGGCCCGCTGACGGGCCGACGCGTGCGAGACCCGCACCGTCGTCAGCGCGTCGAGGCCGCGTGCGTGGTCCACCCGCGGCTCGCGGGCCAGCCCGCCGTCCACGACGATCCGCACCCCGGGCACGGTCAGGCTCGACTCGGCCACCGACGTGGCCAGCAGCACCCGGCGGCGGGTTCCCGGCGCGAGCGCCGCGTCCTGCACGGCGGCCGGCGCCCGGCCGTGCAGTTGCAGCACCTCCACGTCGAGTCCACCCAGCATCCCGGCGACCCGCGCGATCTCCCCGACACCCGGCAGGAAGCACAGCACGTCCCCCTCCTTCTCGCGCAGGGCCCGCCGCACCACCGCCGCCACGTGCTCCAGCAGCGCCGGATCGACCCGCATCCCGTGCGGCGGCCGCACCGGGCGGCCCGGCGGCGCCCACTCCACCGCGACCGGGTGCAGGACCCCCTGCGCCTCGACTACGGGGGCGGCGCCGTCCTCGCCCCCGACCAGCGCGGACCAGGCCGCGGTGTCCGAGGTGGCGGAGGCCGCGACGACCCGCAGTTCCGGGCGCAGGGCGGCCCGTACATCCAGCAGGAAGGCCATCGACGTGTCGGCGTCCAGATGCCGCTCGTGGCATTCGTCCAGCACGACGGTGGCGACGCCGGGCAGTTCCGGGTCGCGCTGCAGCCGCTGCAGCAGCACCCCGGTCGTCACCACTTCGACGACCGTCTCCGCCGAGACCTTCCGCTCGCCGCGCACGGTGAAGCCGATCCGGCCGCCCACACCCTCGCCGAGCAGCCATGCCATCCGCCGGGCGGCGGCCCGCGCCGCCATCCGGCGCGGCTCGGCCACCAGCACCCGGTGCGGGGCCGGCCCGTACTCCGGGAGCAGCCCGGCCAGCGCGAGCGGGACGAGGGTGGTCTTCCCCGTGCCGGGCGGGGCGGCGAGCACGGCGCAGCCCCGCTCGTCGAGCGCCCGCAGCAGGGCGGGTACGACGGTCTGTACGGGCAGGTCGAGGGAGCCGGTGCGGATCACCCGCCCAGTGTGCCCCCGTCGGTCAGGCCGCGAGCCTTCAGCAGGGGCCGTCAGTCCCGCACGCACACGAAGATCGCCGTGCCCGGCAGGATGCTCCCGCGCAGCGGCGACCAGCCGCCCCACTCCTGGGTGTTCCACTCCGGCCAGGGCGGCTCCACGAGGTCGACCAGCCGGAAGCCGGCCGCGGCGATCTCCCGGACCCGGTCGCCGAGGGTGCGGTGGTGCTCGACGTACTCGGCCAGCCCGCGCTCGTCCTGCTCGACGTAGGGGGTGCGGTCGAAGTAGGAGGAGACCGCGGTCAGCCCCTCGCGGCCCGGCTCGTCCGGGAAGGCCCAGCGGATCGGGTGGGTGACGGAGAAGACCCAGCGCCCGCCCGGCCGCAGCACGCGGTGCACCTCGCGCTGCACGCGCTCCGGGTCGGCGACGAAGGGGAGCGCGCCGTACGCCGAGCACGCCAGGTCGAAGGAACCGTCCGCGAAGGGGAGCGTCCCGGCGTCGGCCTGGACCAGCGGGAAGCCGCCGTCCGCCGACTCCTCGTCGATCCGGCGCGCGTGCTGCAGCTGCCGGTGGGAGAGGTCGAGGGCCACCGGGCGCGCGCCGCGCGCCGCCAGCCAGCGCGAGCACTGCGCCGCGCCCGCGCCGATCTCCAGCACCGCCCGGCCCGCGAGGTCCGCGGCGGGACCCAGCAGCCCGGCGTCCGCCTCGTCCAGGCCCTCGGGCCCCCAGACGAAGTTCCCGTCGCCGAGGAACGCTCCGTGCTCGACCTGGTACTCGTCGGCGTTCCGGTCCCACCACCCGCGGTTCGCCCGGCTGCTTTCCGTGACACCGGCGGTACGCCGGGTGGCTTCTGGTTCGGGTCCTTGGCTCATCGCGGTTGTCGTCGTACTCTCTGGTTGGACCTGTGACGGGGAGACTTGAGCCGGATCTGGGCTGTTCCGCCCCCGGTGTGCCCTTCGCGCATTGACCCTGTCTGGCTGCCCCCGTATGCTACAAGTTGCGCTGCGGGCCTGCGCACCTCAGACGTAGCAGGTTGCGCTCGCACTGGTTGTTTCCCCTCGGTCCTCGAGGCGACTCTCCGAATCGTTTTTTGGAAGGTCCGCCTCGCGGCTGTCCGGCTTCGGCGGTGCGATCACGGGTCCTGGCGTAGCAGTACCTACAACTTCTGTCCGTACCGGAGCCCTTCCCCATATGACGAGCAGCACCGAGGCAACGCGCACCACCCCGCAGGTGGCGGTCAACGACATCGGTTCCGAGGAAGACTTCCTCGCAGCGATCGATGCGACGATCAAGTACTTCAACGACGGCGACATCGTCGAAGGCGTGATCGTAAAGGTCGACCGGGACGAGGTCCTGCTCGACATCGGTTACAAGACCGAGGGCGTCATCCCGTCCCGCGAGCTTTCGATCAAGCACGACGTCGACCCCAATGAGGTCGTCAAGGTCGGCGACGAGATCGAAGCCCTTGTTCTCCAGAAGGAGGACAAGGAAGGCCGCCTGATCCTCTCGAAGAAGCGCGCTCAGTACGAGCGTGCCTGGGGCACCATCGAGAAGATCAAGGAAGAAGACGGGATCGTCACCGGTACCGTCATCGAGGTCGTCAAGGGTGGTCTCATCCTCGACATCGGCCTCCGCGGCTTCCTGCCGGCCTCGCTCGTCGAGATGCGTCGCGTCCGCGACCTCCAGCCGTACGTGGGCAAGGAGCTCGAGGCCAAGATCATCGAGCTGGACAAGAACCGCAACAACGTGGTCCTGTCCCGCCGTGCCTGGCTCGAGCAGACCCAGAGCGAGGTCCGCCAGACCTTCCTCACGACCCTGCAGAAGGGCCAGGTCCGCTCCGGCGTCGTCTCCTCGATCGTCAACTTCGGTGCGTTCGTGGACCTCGGCGGCGTCGACGGTCTCGTGCACGTCTCCGAGCTGTCCTGGAAGCACATCGACCACCCCTCCGAGGTTGTCGAGGTCGGCCAGGAAGTCACCGTCGAGGTCCTCGACGTCGACATGGACCGCGAGCGTGTCTCCCTGTCACTGAAGGCGACGCAGGAAGACCCGTGGCAGCAGTTCGCCCGGACGCACCAGATCGGCCAGGTCGTTCCCGGTAAGGTCACCAAGCTCGTCCCGTTCGGAGCGTTCGTGCGCGTCGACGAGGGCATCGAGGGCCTGGTCCACATCTCCGAGCTGGCCGAGCGCCACGTGGAGATCCCGGAGCAGGTCGTCCAGGTCAACGACGAGATCTTCGTCAAGGTCATCGACATCGACCTCGAGCGCCGCCGCATCAGCCTCTCGCTGAAGCAGGCCAACGAGTCCTTCGGTGCCGACCCGGCCTCGGTCGAGTTCGACCCGACCCTCTACGGTATGGCTGCCTCGTACGACGACGCGGGCAACTACATCTACCCCGAGGGCTTCGACCCCGAGACCAACGACTGGCTCGAGGGCTTCGACAAGCAGCGCGAGGAGTGGGAAGGCCAGTACGCCACGGCCCAGACCCGCTTCGAGCAGCACCAGGCCCAGGTCATCAAGTCCCGCGAGGCCGACGAGAAGGCGGAGGCCGAGGGTGCTGCGGCTCCCGCCGGCGCCGCCAGCTCCGCCGGTCTCGGTGGCGGCGGTGGCTCCTACTCCTCGGAGTCGGACGACAACTCCGGCGCCCTGGCGTCGGACGAGGCCCTGGCCGCGCTCCGCGAGAAGCTGGCCGGCGGCCAGAGCTGACGCTCTGACCCGCAGGTAGCAGTACGGACGGAAGGCCCGTTCCCCGAGAGGGGAGCGGGCCTTCCGCGTTGTCGGGGGTGAAGCGGACCCGGTTGCGGGAATGCTCCCAGCTCCTCGCACGTTTCCGAGGAGGAAGAACGAGGAGGAACGATCACAGTGCTGGATCCGCAGGGGCTGTACGAATTCGTGCCGGGCGGCGCCGAGGCCGTGGACGAGGCGGTCGGGGAGGCCGGCCCCGTGCTGCTGTACCACCTGGAGGGGTACATCGACGCGGGGGACACCGGCGAGCAGATCGCGGAGCAGCTGCTGGACCGGCTCGACAACCAGCTGGTGGCCCGGTTCGACGCCGACCGGTTGGTCGACTACCGCGCGCGCCGGCCCCTGATGCTCTTCGAGCGCGACCACTGGTCGGGGTACGAGGCGCCGGAGATCGCCCTCTACCTGGTCCGTGACACCACGGAGACGCCCTTCCTGCTGCTGACCGGCTCCGAGCCGGACGTCGAGTGGGAGCGCTTCGCCGCGGCCGTGCTGCAGATCGTCGAACGGCTCGGCGTGCGGCTGGCCATCAACTTCCACGGCATCCCGATGGGCGTGCCGCACACCCGCCCGGTCGGTCTGACCCCGCACGGCAACCGGGTGGACCTGATGCCCGGCCACCGCAGCTGGTTCGACGAGGCGACGGTGCCCGGCAGCGCCGAATCCCTCATCGAGCTGCGGCTCGCCGAAGCGGGCCGGGATGTCCTGGGCGTCGCCGCCCACGTGCCGCACTACCTGTCGCGCTCCCCGTACCCGGACGCGGCGCTCGCCGTCCTCGAGGCGATCACCGCAGCCACCGGCCTGGTCCTGCCCGAGGTGGCGCACGCGCTGCGCGCCGAGGCGCACACGGTGCGCGGCGAGATCGACCGCCAGGTCGCGGAGGGCGACGGCGAGCTGGTCTCGGTCGTCCGCGGGCTGGAGAGCCAGTACGACGCGGTGGCCGGTTCGATGACCCGGGAGAGCCTCATCGCCGAGCCGGTCGACCTGCCGTCGGCCGACGACCTCGGGGCCGAGTTCGAACGGTTCCTCGCGGACCGGGAGGACGACGGCAGCTGAGCGCGCCGAGACGTGGGGGAGTGGCCGGTCGATCTTTCGACCGGCCACTCCTGCGCGTGCGGGCAGGCTCTAGGGTGGCGGCATGCTGAAGGTGGGCCTGACCGGTGGAATCGGCGCCGGCAAGAGCGAAGTGTCACGGCTGCTCGCGTCGTACGGGGCGGTCGTGGTGGACGCGGACAAGATCGCCCGTGAGGTCGTGGAACCCGGCTCGCCGGGACTGGCCGCCGTGGTGGCCGAATTCGGCGCGGAGGTGCTGACCGGCGACGGCGCGCTCGACCGCCCGAAACTGGGCTCGATCGTCTTCGCCGACCCCGCCGGGCTGCGGGCCCTGAACGCGATCGTGCACCCGCTCGTGGGCCGCCGGTCGGCGGAGCTGGAGGCGGCCGCGGGCCCGGACGACATCGTGATCCATGACGTGCCGCTGCTCACCGAGAACGGGCTGGCCAAGCTCTACGAGCTGGTCGTGGTGGTGGACGCGTCCCCCGACACCCAACTCGACCGCCTGGTGCGGCTGCGCGGCATGGACGAGAGCGAGGCGCGCTCCCGGATGGCGGCCCAGGCCACCCGCGAGGAGCGGCTCGCCATCGCCGATGTCGTGCTGGACAACGACGGCCCCCTGGAAGCGCTCGAACCGCAGGTCAAACGGGTCTGGCAGCAGTTGCGCGAGCGCGTCGGGCAGTAGCGGCCGGCCCGGCCCGACGGCCCGGAATGCGATTGCCGGGGACCGCGTTGGGTATGTCTGTGCCGACGATCAGTCGTCACCCGAACCAGGAAGGGAGGCGGCTGTGCCCGAGCAGACCCCTGAGACCCACGTCATCGATTTCCGTGCCGCGGAGCAGTTGCTGGAAGCCCGTGACCCGCGCGGAGCGGTGAAGCTGCTGGACTCGGTCATCGCCGCCCATCCGGAGAACACCGCCGCGCGCCTGCTGCGGGCCCGAGCCTTCTTCGCCGCCGCCCAACTCCGCCCGGCCGAGCTCGAGTTCCAGATAGTTCTCGAACGGGAACCCGACAACGCCTTCGCCCACTTCGCGCTCGCCCGGACTCTGCAGCGCGCCAACCGCCCGGACGAGGCGCTGCGGCACTTCCGGCTGGCGGCCGCGCTCGATCCGCGACCGGACTTCGTCGAGGCGGCCCGCTTCGACGATCGCTGAACCGTTCGGAAGGGACCCCGTACATGGACGACGGCAAGCGGCTGAGCCGGATCCGCAGAGCGGCGGCGGTGACGGGATGTGTGGCGGCGCTGGGGCTGCTGCCGTCGGCGGCCCTGGCGACGCCGGGCAGCGGGGTGACGGCGACGGTGCTGGCCAAGGGCACCTCCGCCGAGGGCCTGAAGATCAAAACCAAGGGGCGCACCGACGTCGTGGTGCGCACGATCACCATCGCGCCCGGCGGTGAGACCGGCTGGCACTACCACCAGGGGCCGCTGATCGCGGTCGTCCAGGCGGGCACGCTGACGAGGACGCTGGCGGACTGCTCGGTCGAGCGCAGCAGCGCCGGTCAGTCCTTCATCGAGCCGGACGGCGCCCGCAAGGTGCACAACGGGCGCAATCTCGGGACGGTGCCGGTCGTCCTGTACGTCACGTACCTGGTGCCCGAGGGCGACGCGCTGTCGGTCGACGCAGCCAACCCCGGCTGCCCCTGACCGGAGTGGCGCCGCAGCCCCGTTCCCGCCGTCAGAAGAGGGGCGCCGGAAGCACGCCTTCCAGAGCCAGCAGCGTGCGCTTCGTCTCCAGGCCGCCGCCGAAGCCGCCGATGCCCCCGTTGCTCTCCACGACGCGGTGGCACGGGACGACGATCGGCAGCGGGTTGGCGCCCATGGCGGTGCCGACGGCGCGGGCGGCGCCCGGCTCGCCGACGCGGTCGGCGAGGTCCTGGTAGCCGACGACCGAGCCGTACGGCACCCCGGTGGCGAGCTCGCGCTGGACGCGGCGGTTGAAGCCGGCGGTCAGCGACCAGTCCAGGTCGAGGGTGAAGTCGCGCAGCTCCCCGGCGAAGTACGCCCGGAGCTGGGCGACGGCGGGGGCGAGCCGCCCGGACTCCCCGGACTCCTCGACCGGGACCATGCCCAGCCGGCGCCCCAGCCGCTCCAGGAAGGCCTCCGTCACCTCGTCGTCGGCCCGGAAGACCACACTGACCAGACCCTGGGCCGTCGCGGCGAGCAGCAGCGGGCCGATCGGGGTGTCCATCCGCGTCCAGACCACCGTGGCGGGGCGGTCCGCCACGTCCTCGGCCACATCGCGCGGCTCGGTGTTCGTCATACCGTCAGCGTATGCCGGGCCACTGACAGCGGACGTCCACCCTGCGACAGCACCGGGAACACGAACGGAACGGCGAACGGAACGGCCCGTCGCTGGTCGTTGATGACCATGCGTCAGCGCGGGGGGCGGACCTGCGCTTCACGGTCGCGGTCGGCGGCGTGCAGCACTTCGTGGAGCAGCAGGTCGAGGTCGCTCTCGGTGGTGCGGTAGTTGCAGAGGCAGGCCCGTAGGACGGTGCGACCGTCGACGGTGACGGTGGCGAGGTAGGCCCGCCCGGCCGTCTGGACGTGGTGGGCGACGCGGGTGTGGAGGGCGTCGGGGTCGGAGCCGGTGGTATCGGTGAGACGGAAGCAGGCGACCGGCCAGGGGCCGCCGGCCAGCAGTTCCAGCCGGGGGCTGGCGGTGATCTTCTCGCGCAGTCGGTCGGCGAGGGTCAGGTAGTGCTCGATCAGGGTGGTGATTCCGTCACGTCCGAGGTGCTGGAGGGTCGCCCACAGGGCGAGGGCGCGGGTTCCGGGGCGGGTGAGTTCGATGGTGGCGTGGGAGAGCCAGGGCAGCGTGTCCGGTTCGCAGGCGGTGAGGTACGAGGCGCGGTGGGCGAAGGCGGTGTGCAAGTGCTCCGGGTCGGTGACCAGGAGTGCTCCGCAGCCGACCGGCACGCTGAGGGTCTTGTGCGGGTCCACGGTCAGCGAGTCGACACCTGCGACGCCCTCGTAGAGGGGCGCCATGGCGGGGACGACGGCACCGAGTCCGCCCCAGGCCCCATCGGCGTGGTGCCACATCCCGACCCGTCGGCACAGGGCGGTGACCGGTTCGAGGGGATCGACGGCCCCGGTCGCGGTGGTGCCCAGCGTCGTGACGGTGCAGAACGGCAGGAGCCCGGCCGCCTGGTCGGCGTCGACGGCGGCGCGCAGCGCGTCGGGGTCCAGGCGGTGCTGCGGGTCGCTGGTGATCGGACGCAGGCGGTGGGCGGGGATGCCGATGCAGGCGGCGGCCTTGGCCACGGACATGTGGGCCTGGGCGCTGTAGTAGAGGGTGAGGCGGGCGTGGTCCCGGTCGTAGGCGGGGCCGTCGCCGGAGCCGCGTCGGTTGAGGAACCAGGTGCGGGCGGTGGCCAGGGCGAGCAGGTTGGCCATGGAGCCGCCGCTCGTCAGGACCCCTCCCGCGGTGACCGGGAGACCGGCCAGGTCGGCGAGGATGCGGACGCCGCCGCGTTCCAGGTCCATGAGGGCGTTCTCGCCCATGCCGCAGGTCGCGTTGATGGCGGCGCCGAGCAGTTCGGCGATGAGGCCGGCGGGTGCGGGCGGGGAGTTGATCCAGGCGAAGAACGCGGGGTGACCGTTCCCGGTGGGGAACGGCGCGATGTCCTCCCGCACGAAGTCCAGGACGCGGCCCAGCTCACTCCCGGTGCGGCCGAGCGAGGCGTTGCGCAGCAGGGCGCGCTGCCGGGCGGGCACCGGACGGCTCACCGGGGCTGTCACGAGGTCGCTCAGGTACTGGGACACCCACTCCGCCGCCGCGATGAGTTCATCCCGCACCACCTTGGGATGCGCCGCGGGTGCTACGTGGTCCAGCAGGAGGGTCTCTTCACCGGAGTGAGCGAGGGTGTGGTCACGCGAAGGGTGGGTCATGGCGGCGCGTCGGGCCTTTCGTCGTCACAAGGCCCAGATCTCGCACCGGACCATGATCGTAACGAGCGCCACTGCCGGCGGTCACGCCGGCGGACCAACCCGTCGGCCGGACCTCGGCCGGACCCCGTCGGCCGGACCTCGGCCGGGCCCGTCGTCGAACCCATCGCCCTAGGCCGTGTCTGACAGATCCCGCCTGGCCCGGGACGTCTGGCACGCGCGCTCTCCCCCAGCTACCGCTGGGAGGGGCCCCCAGTTGTCGGGCCCGCCCCGGTACGTCCAGTACAGGGGCGACCCTCCGCCGTGCGATCACACGCACCAGACGCCCCGGGCCCCGCCCTCCGGGCGGACGCCGGTATGTGTCAGACACGGCCTAACCCCTCGGGCGGATCCGCCAGCCCACGCCGGCGCCCCGCGCCTGCCAGCCCGCGCCGTCGGCCCGGCCCGTCGGTACGCCCCCTCCTCGGCTGGCCAGCAGGCCCGTCCGCAGGCCCGTCCGCAAGCTCGTCAGCGCGGCCCGCAGCGGTCACCCGCGCGGGTGCCGCTCTTCGACAGCCTTGTCACAGCGGGTAGTTGACCGCTTCCGGTGGGGGAGGGGACCGGCATGACGCGAAACGACTACACCCAGGCACTGCGCATCCTCGCCCGCGACCAGCGGCAGGTGGTGGCGGTCGGCCAGCTGTCCGGCATCGGGGTGTCGGAGGTGGCGCTGCGCAAGCGCTGCGGGCCGGGCGGCCCGTGGCAGCGGGTGCTGCCCGGAGTGGTGGTGCTGCGGCGGGGTGCGCTGTCCGCCTGGCAGCGCTGCCGTGCCGCCCTGGCCTACGCCGGTTACCCGGCGGCGCAGGCGCAACTGACGGGGATCGCGGCGCTGGCCCTGCACGGGGTGCGTGAGGTCGTGGTGCCCGCCGAGGTACGGGTGGTCGACGTCCTTGTGCCGGCCGGTCGCGCGCTCAGGACGCACACCTGGGTGCGGGTCCACCACGCGCGCATCCTCCCGGGTCGCGAAGTGGTGGACGAACTGCCCCTCGCGCCCCTGGTTCGGGCCGCGGGGGACGGTGTCCGGGCGTCGTGTGACCCGCAGTGGGTGCGCGCGGTCCTCCGTGAGCTGGTGTGCGACCGAGGGGTCGACCCGGCCGAACTGGCGGGTGAGCTGCGCCGCGTCCCGCCGGCCCGCAGGTCCGGGATCGACGAGGCGCTGCGGGAGCTCTCGGTCCCCGGACTGGTGCGCCGCCCGCTCGGCGGCCAGGTGCGTTCGCTCGCCGCGCTCACGGGAACGCGGCCCCCGTTCTGGCGGCCCGAGCTCCGCCTGGACGGTGTCTTCCTGGCGAAGCCGGACGCCTACTGGGCGCGCGAAGGGGTGGTCCTGGAGATCGGATCGCCGGCCCGCGACGGCCGGTTGCACACCTGTGGCCTGCGGGTCGTCCGGGTGCCGCCGGAGGCGCTGACGACGAGTCCCGCGCTGGTCGTGGCGGCGCTGCGGGCGGCCCTGTCCTCGGGGCCGCACGGGCCGCTCGACCGGGTCACCGTGCATCCGGATCACGGGTCGGTAAAGGGAATCTGAAACTCGGTCAGGCGTTCCCCCGTTCGTCCTATCGTGTGCCACCTCGATGCGTCGGAGGGGGCCCGCCGTGGACGGCATGTACGGAACGGTCGACGGATTCACGTACGGCTGGATCACCCCGGTGGTGGCCTACATCATGGCCTGCTTAGGAGCCGCCCTCGGGCTGCGCTGCACGGTCCGGGCGCTCGTGATGGAGCGGTCGCGGCGGGCCGGCTGGCTCGCCCTGGGCGCCGTCTCGATCGGTTCGGGCATCTGGACGATGCACTTCATCGCCATGATGGGGTTCACCGTCGACCAGGTGGAGATCAACTACGACAAGTCGATCACCTTCGCGAGCCTCGCGGTGGCCATCGCGGTGGTCGGCGCCGGCGTCTTCCTGGTCGGGTTCCTCGGCCGCGGCGCACCGGTCCTGCTCGCCGCCGGCGCGATCACCGGTGTCGGGGTGGCCGCCATGCACTACCTCGGCATGGCCGGCATGAAGCTGGACGCGGAGCTCGCCTACAACACCTCGACGGTGTACCTGTCGATCGGCGTCGCGGTGGCGGCGGCCACCGCGGCCCTGTGGGCCGCCGTCTCGGTCAAGGGGTTCGCCGCGAGCATCGGGGCCAGCCTGATCATGGGCGTCGCGGTCACCGGCATGCACTACACGGGCATGGCCGCGCTCAGAGTGCATCTGCACGACTCGGGGATCGCGGGCGGCCTGGGCGGCGCCTCGCCCGCCGCGATCCTGGCGCCGGTCCTGATCGGCCCGGTGGTGTTCCTGTTCCTGGCCGGGGTCGTGGTGGCGCTGGACCCGCCCGCTGTCTCCCGGCAGTCCGGGTACGAGCTGGTCCGCGAGCCGGTCCGTCACCCCGCCCACGGCCGCCGCCCGAGGTGATCCCCGTGGTTTGTCAGTGGGGGGCCGTACGGTGGTTCCATGCGGCCCGTATCAGACATCGAACGTACTGTGGCGCCCTTCGAGGTCGTCAGCCCCTTCCAGCCCAATGGTGACCAGCCGGCCGCCATCGCGGAGCTGGAGCGGCGCATCCGCGCAGGTGAGAAGGATGTCGTCCTGCTCGGCGCGACCGGCACCGGAAAGTCGGCGACCACGGCGTGGATGATCGAACGGCTCCAGCGCCCGACGCTCGTCATGGCGCCCAACAAGACCCTCGCGGCACAGCTGGCGAACGAGTTCCGCGAGCTGCTGCCGAACAACGCCGTCGAGTACTTCGTGTCGTACTACGACTACTACCAGCCCGAGGCGTACGTCCCCCAGACGGACACCTACATCGAGAAGGACTCCTCGATCAACGAGGAGGTCGAGCGGCTGCGCCACTCCACCACCAACTCCCTGCTGACCCGTCGCGACGTCGTCGTCGTCGCGTCGGTCTCCTGCATCTACGGCCTCGGCACCCCGCAGGAGTACGTCGACCGCATGGTGCGGCTCCGCGTCGGTGACACGATCGAGCGCGACCAGTTGCTCCGCAAGTTCGTGGACATCCAGTACACCCGCAACGACCTGGCGTTCCAGCGGGGCACCTTCCGGGTGCGGGGCGACACCATCGAGATCTTCCCGGTGTACGAGGAGCTCGCCGTCCGCATCGAGATGTTCGGTGACGAGATCGAGGCGATGTCCACCCTCCACCCGCTCACCGGCGAGGTCATCAGCGACGACCGGGAGATGTACGTCTTCCCGGCGACCCACTACGTGGCGGGGCCCGAGCGCATGGAGCGCGCCGTCGCGGGGATCGAGAAGGAGCTGGAGACGACGCTCGCGACGATGGAGAGGCAGGGCAAGCTGCTGGAGGCCCAGCGGCTGCGCATGCGGACCACGTACGACATCGAGATGATGCGGCAGATCGGCAGCTGCTCCGGCATCGAGAACTACTCGCGGCACATGGACGGCCGTGAGGCGGGCACCGCCCCGAACACGCTCATCGACTACTTCCCGGAGGACTTCCTCCTGGTCATCGACGAGTCGCATGTCACCGTGCCGCAGATCGGCGCCATGTACGAGGGCGACGCCTCCCGCAAGCGCACCCTGGTCGACCACGGTTTCCGGCTGCCGTCCGCGATGGACAACCGCCCGCTGAAGTGGGAGGAGTTCCTGGAGCGCATCGGCCAGACCGTCTACCTGTCGGCGACCCCCGGCAAGTACGAGCTGTCGCGCGGCGACGGCGCGGTCGAGCAGATCATCCGCCCGACCGGGCTGGTCGACCCGCAGGTCATCGTCAAGCCCACCGAAGGGCAGATCGACGACCTGGTGCACGAGATCCGGCTGCGCACCGAGCGGAACGAGAGGGTGCTGGTCACCACCCTCACCAAGAAGATGTCGGAGGACCTCACCGACTACATGCTGGAGCTCGGCATCCAGGTGCGGTACCTGCACAGCGACATCGACACGCTGCGCCGGATGGAGCTGCTGAGCGAGCTGCGGGCCGGCGAGTACGACGTGCTGGTCGGCATCAACCTGCTCCGTGAGGGCCTGGACCTCCCCGAGGTGTCGCTGGTGGCGATCCTGGACGCGGACAAGCAGGGCTTCCTCCGCTCGGGCACCTCCCTGATCCAGACCATCGGCCGTGCGGCCCGAAACGTGTCGGGTGAGGTCCACATGTACGCCGACACGGTCACCCCGGCGATGGCCCAGGCCATCGACGAGACCAACCGGCGCCGTGAGAAGCAGGTCGCCTACAACACCGAGCACGGCATCGACCCGCAGCCGCTGCGCAAGAAGATCGCGGGCATCCTCGACTCGTTCGCGCGCGAGGACGCGGACACCGAGGAGCTGCTGGGCTCCGGCAGGCAGCGCTCGCGGGGCAAGGCCCCGGTGCCGGGACTGTCGTCCAAGGCGGGCGGCAAGCGGGTGTCCAAGAGCCTGCCGGCCGAGGAGTTGGCGGACCTGATCGCCGAGCTCACGGCGCAGATGCACGCCGCCGCGGCCGAGCTGAAGTTCGAGATCGCGGGCCGACTCCGTGACGAGCTGGGGGACTTGAAGAAGGAGCTGCGCCAGATGCGCGAGGCCGGTATCGCGTAACCCCTGGAGCGAACCGGAGTGCGCTGTCACAACGTCTTGTTAGGGTGCGGGACAACCGCACACAGTCCGGTGACGGGTGAGAGGGGACAGCGCGTGACGGTCAACATGACCAAGGGCCAGCAGATCAGCCTGACCAAGACCGACGGGGGGACGCTGACGGCGGTTCGGATGGGGCTCGGCTGGCAGGCCGCGCCCCGCCGAGGGCTGTTCGGCAGCCGCACCCGGGAGATCGACCTCGATGCCTCGGCGGTGCTCTTCGCCGACAAGCAGCCGGTGGACGTGGTGTTCTTCCGGCACCTGGTCAGCGACGACGGTTCCGTCCGGCACACCGGCGACAACGTGGTCGGCGGCGCCGGCCAGGGTGGCGACGACGAGTCGATCCTGGTGGACCTGCAGCGGGTGCCGGTCCACATCGACCAGATCGTCTTCACGGTGAACTCGTTCACCGGGCAGACCTTCGCCGAGGTGCAGAACGCGTTCTGCCGCCTCGTCGACGAGACCAACGGCCAGGAGCTGGCCCGCTACACCCTGACCGGCGGCGGGCAGTACACCGCGCAGATCATGGCGAAGGTGCAGCGCGCGGGCAACGGCTGGTCGATGACCGCCATCGGTACGCCGGCCGCGGGCCGCACGTTCCAGGACCTGATGCCGTCGATCCTGCCGGCGCTCTGACACACGGCGGCACCCGCACCACGGCGGCACCCGCGCCACCAGTACGACAGCAACACAGCACGACTGCACGACTGCACGACGCGCGTCACACGCACGACGCGTACAACACCAATGGGGGGTGGCGGCATGGCTGCCGAGCTGGTCCGGGGACAGAATCATCCGCTCCCGGCCGGGCCCGAGGGCGCCGGCCGTCTGGAGATCCGGGTGACGGCGGGCACGCCGGTGGTGGCCGTGGCCACCCTGGGTGACGAGCAGGGGCGGGTGAGCGGCACGGAGTGGATCGCCCACCCCGGATCGCCGCACCTCCCCGGTCTCGAAGTCTCCCAGCAGGCCGCCGCCTCCCACCGGCTCGCGGTGGACCTGGGCGCCCTCTCCGAGGACGTCCACCGGGTCCATGTGCTGCTCGCCCTCCCCACCGCGGCCGGTGTTCCGGCCTCCTTCGGCGTGGTGGCCGCTCCGCATGTCGCGGTCACCACGCTGGACGGGGCGGAGGTCGCGGGATTCACCATCACCGGGCTCGGCCCGGAGACCGCGGTCGTCGCCGTCGAGCTCTACCGCAGACAGGGCGCGTGGAAGGTCCGCGCGGTCGGTCAGGGGTACGCGGGCGGCCTGTCCGCGATGCTGCTCGACCACGGTGTCCCGGAGGCGGCCGGGCTCGCCGCCGGCATCCATGACGCGGTGGCCAAGGGGCTGGCCCGCTCGGTCGCCCCGCCGCCCCGGCCGCAGCAGCCCGCGGGTGCCGCCCCGTCCTCGCCCGCCGGCGGCCCGATCAGCTACCAGCACCCCCGGCGGCACACCGCCCCGCCGCCCCCGCAGGCCGCACGGACGTCTGACGCGCCGGCCGGCCATCCCGCCGACTCCGCGCCCCCGCAGAGCGCCCCCCAGCCCGTCGCCGGTGACGCCGGCGGCTGGACGATGGAGGAGCGGCTCTACAACCAGGTCTGGGGCATGTTCGAGGACCTGGCCCGTACCACCGCCGCCTACCGCAGCGCGGTCGACTTCGCCGAGTCCCGGCTGGACCAGGAACTGGACCGGCTGCTGGCCGACCCGCGCACCCGCGTCGGACCGGCCGCCGACGCCGCCCGGGACCAGGCACGCGCCAAGCAGGCCGACCTCACGGATCAGGCCCGTGCCGTGCTCGACCGCGACCTGGCGCAGCTGCGCGCCGAGTCCGAGGTGGTCGAACCGGCGCTGCCGCCGGCCTACGCCGGCTGGGAGAGCCCGGTCTGGCACGGGTACACGGTGCCGATGGAGGTGCCGATGGCCGCCAGGCTCGGCAACCTGCATCTGCCGGAGAACCCCGAACTGCGGATACCGCTGCTGGTCAGGCTGCCGCTGGAGCGTGGTCTGTGGATCGACAGCTCGCAGGACCGGCGCCTCGCCATGGAGATCGCGGTCACCATCGCGGCCCGATTGCTCGCGTCGTACCCGGTCGGCGACTTCTCGGTGCACGTGATCGACCCGGCCGGCACCGGCGCCACCGCACTCACCCCGCTGACCGCGTCGGGCACGCTGCGTGTGCCGCCCGCCGCCGGCGCGGCCGGGGTGGCCGCGCTGATCGGGAAGATGACCGAGCGGGTCGACCTGGTGCAGATGGCCATGCGGGCCGGCGCCCCGGACTCGCTGCCGGTGGACCTGGACACCGCCGAGCAACTGCTGATCGTCAACGACTTCCCGTACGGCTTCGACGACCGCACCGTCAACCAGCTGCGCTACCTCGCCGACGAGGGGCCCGCCGTCGGCGTGCACCTGCTGATGGTGGCCGACCGGGACGACGCGAGGGCGTACGGCCCGGTCCTCGACCCGCTGTGGCGGTCCCTGATGCGGCTCACCCCGACCCCGGAGGACCACCTCGCGGACCCGTGGGTCGGCCACGCCTGGACGTATGAGCCGCTGCTCGTACCTCCGGGTAGTCACGTGGTGCCGCAGGTCCTACGTCAGGTCGCGGCAGCTCGGCAGGCCTATGGCCGCTGATTGCCACTGAAAGCCCCCGACCTGCGATTTTGACCTTACCTTTGCCATCTCTTGGGCATTCCGGTACCGTTCGCTGTTCGTAGTGAACTACCGGAGGCGCAGTGGATGTTTCCTTGACCATGTGGGCACTGACCATCGCCGGTCTGTGTGCCCTGATCGCCGTCGACTTCCTCATCGGACGCAAGCCGCACGACGTCACCATCAAGGAAGCGGGCATCTGGACGGTCGTCTGGATCGTCCTCGCCGCCCTCTTCGGGCTCGGCCTGGCGCTCTTCGCGGGCGGTCAGCCCGCCGGCGAGTTCTTCGCGGGGTTCATCACCGAGAAGTCGCTGAGCGTCGACAACCTCTTCGTCTTCGTCCTGATCATGTCGAAGTTCGCGGTGCCGACGAAGTACCAGCAGCGGGTGCTGCTCGTGGGCGTCCTCATCGCCCTGGTGCTGCGCGCGGTCTTCATCGCCGGTGGCGCGGCGATCATCGCCAACTTCTCCTGGGTCTTCTACATCTTCGGCGCGTTCCTGATCTGGACCGCCTGGAAGCTCATCAAGGAGGCGCTGGCCGACCCGGAGGACGAGGAGTTCGAGGAGAACAAGCTCCTCAAGCTCGTAGAGAGGCGCGTCCCGTCCACCGACAAGTACCACGGCACGAAGCTGTTCATCGTCGAGAACGGCAAGCGACTGATGACGCCGATGCTCGTCGTCATGCTGGCGATCGGCACCACGGACGTCCTGTTCGCGCTCGACTCCATCCCGGCGATCTTCGGCCTCACCCAGGACCCGTACATCGTCTTCACGGCCAACGCCTTCGCGCTGATGGGTCTGCGCCAGCTCTACTTCCTGATCGGCGGCCTGCTCAAGAAGCTGGTCCACCTCTCCTACGGGCTGTCGGTCATCCTCGGCTTCATCGGCGTGAAGCTGGTCCTGCACGCGATGCACGAGTCCGGGGTGCACGTGCCCGAGATCTCCATCCCCGTCTCGCTCGGCGTCATCGTGGTCGTGCTCGCGGTCACCACCGTCACCAGCCTCATCGCCTCCAAGAAGCAGACGGCGGCCGAAGCGGCGGAGAAGGAGACCATCGACGCGTGACCACGCGTGTGACGCCCAGGGCCCGGCGGTCGACCCGCCGGGCCCTGTGCGTGTCCGTCCGCTCGGGCGGGTCCAAGGTCGTTCCCGGCCCCGACCGTGACCCGGTCCCGGTCATCGGGATCGGACGGATACGAGGACGGCATGGCTGCCGCACCGGGAACCACGGCAGCGGCTCTGCCGGAACCGACGATGTCCACGTTCCTGGAGGCCTGGCAGCTGGACGGGTGGCGCTCGCCGCCGTGCTCCTGCCGGCCGGGCTCTACGCGGCGGGCGGGCTGCGCCGCCGCCACGGCGGCGGCCGCCGGACCATCGCGCGGACGACCGCGTTCACCGTGCTCGGACTGGGCGCGATCGTGATCGCCACAGTCGGCCGGCGCATGCGCCGCCGCTCCTCAGGGCTGTCCCGTATTCCCTGGCGGGCGCCCGACGACAGCTACGGCACCTCGCCGCGTTGTCGGAACGCCCGAATACATCCAGTATGCGGGTGCCCCTCCGCCGTGCGATGCACCGCATCTGACGCCGCGCGCTGATCCACCAGGGATGACGGGACAGCCCTTAGGCACATCCAGGAGCTTCAGGCCTTCGGGTTCTTGACCAGCTTGCCGTCCTCGACGCGCACCGCGACCGCGGGCAGCGGTTCGGTTGCCGGGCCCTGGATGACCGCGCCGGTCGTCGCGTCGAAGGTGCTGCCGTGGCAGGGGCAGGAGATGACGCCGTCCTTGACCTTGTCCACCACGCAGCCGGCGTGCGTGCACACGGCGCTGAACGCCTGGTAGGCGCCCTGGGTGGGCTGCGAGACCACTACCTTGTCCTCGCGGAAGAGCTTGGCGCCGCCGACGGCGACGTCGGTGGCCGGGCCCAGGGTCACGGGGCCGGTGGCCGGGGCCTTCTCCGCACCGGAGCCGCCGGACCCGCCGCAGGCCGTGAGGCCCAGGCCGGTGACTCCGGCGAGAGCCGTGCCCCGCAGGACGGTACGGCGGCAGGCGGCGTGCGGTTCGGTCATGGTGGTGCTCCAGGCTCAGAAGGCCGAAAGGGACGCGGAAGGGGACGTAGGGTACTGATCTTGCGACCAGTACCCTACGTCCCCTTCCTGTGCCGGCCGGTGTCAGGCCTTGCCGGCTGCCTTCTTGCGCGGCGCCGCCTTCTTGGCAGGCGCCGCCTTCTTCACGGGTGCCACGGCCTTTTTCGCGGCCGTCTTCTTGGCCGCCGGCTTCTTCCTCGGCGGCGTCGGAGCATCGCTCACCCGGTCACCGAGGATGTCCCGCAGGAACTTGCCGGTGTGGCTCGCCGTCGAGCCCGCGATGTCCTCCGGGGTGCCCTCGGCCACCACCAGGCCGCCGCCGTTGCCGCCCTCGGGGCCCATGTCGATGACCCAGTCGGCGGTCTTGATGACATCGAGGTTGTGCTCGATGACGATGACCGTGTTGCCCTTGTCGACCAGGCCCGACAGCACCTTGATGAGCTTGCTGATGTCCTCGAAGTGCAGCCCGGTGGTCGGCTCGTCCAGGACGTAGACCGTCCGGCCGGTGGAGCGCTTCTGCAGCTCGCTGGCGAGCTTGACGCGCTGCGCCTCGCCGCCGGAGAGGGTGGGCGCCGACTGCCCGAGCCGGACGTACCCCAGCCCCACCTCGTTCAGGGTGCGCAGGTGGCGGGAGATCGTCGGGACGGCCTCGAAGAAGTCCAGCGCCTCCTCGATCGGCATGTCGAGCACCTCGGAGATGGACTTGCCCTTGAAGTGCACCTCCAGCGTCTCGCGGTTGTAGCGGGCGCCGTGGCAGACCTCGCACGGGACGTAGACGTCCGGCAGGAAGTTCATCTCGATCTTGATCGTGCCGTCGCCCGAGCAGTTCTCGCAGCGGCCGCCCTTGACGTTGAAGGAGAACCGGCCCGGCAGATAGCCGCGCACCTTCGCCTCCATCGTCTCGGCGAAGAGCCTGCGGACGTGGTCGAAGACACCGGTGTACGTGGCCGGGTTGGAACGCGGGGTGCGGCCGATCGGCGACTGGTCCACGTGCACGACCTTGTCGACGAGGTCATCGCCGTCCACCCGGGTGTGCCGGCCCGGGACGCTGCGCGCCCCGTTCAGCTCGCGGGCCAGGTGGGTGTACAGGATGTCGTTGACCAGCGTCGACTTGCCGGAGCCCGAGACACCGGTGATGGCGGTGAGCACCCCGAGCGGGAAGGACACGTCGATGTCCTGCAGGTTGTGCTCGCGGGCGCCGTGCACGGTGAGCTGCCGGTCGCGGTCCACCGGCCGGCGGACGTCCGGCATCGGGATCGCGCGCTTGCCGGACAGGTACTGGCCGGTCAGCGACTCCTCGTTCTTCAGCAGGTCCTTGAGTGAACCCGAGTGGACGACCTTGCCGCCGTGCTCACCGGCGCCCGGGCCGATGTCGACGATCCAGTCGGCGATCTTGATGGTGTCCTCGTCGTGCTCCACGACGATCAGGGTGTTGCCGAGGTCCCGCAGCCGCACCAGGGTCTCGATGAGTCGGTGGTTGTCCCGCTGGTGCAGGCCGATCGACGGCTCGTCCAGCACGTACAGCACGCCGACCAGGCCCGAGCCGATCTGGGTGGCGAGCCGGATGCGCTGGGCCTCGCCGCCGGACAGGCTGCCCGAGGCGCGGTTGAGCGACAGGTAGTCCAGGCCGACGTCGACGAGGAACTTCAGCCGCTCGTTGACCTCCTTGAGGACCCGCTCGGCGATCTTCTTGTCGCGGGCGTCCAGCTTCATCACGGACAGGAAGTCGGCGCAGTCGCTGATCGACATCGCCGCGACGTCGGCGATGGACTTGCCCTGGACGGTGACCGCCAGCACGATCGGCTTGAGCCGGGTGCCCTCACAGGTCGGGCAGGGCACCTCGCGCATGAAGCCCTCGAAGCGCTCGCGGCTGGAGTCCGTCTCGGACTCCTGGTGCCGCCGCTTGACGAAGGGGATCGCGCCCTCGAAGTTGGTGGTGTAGGCGCGCTCGCGGCCGTACCGGTTCTTGTAGGCGACCTTGATCTGCGTCTTGTGCCCGTGCAGCAGCGCCTTCTTGGCGCGGACGGGCAGACCGGCCCACGGGATGTCCGTACGGAACCCGAGCTCCTCGCCGAGTGCCTCGACGAGCCGCTGGAAGTACCCCTTGGACATACCGCCGGACCACGGCGCGACCGCGCCGTCCTCCAGCGACTTCTCCTCGTCCGGGACGATCAGCTCCGGGTCGACCTCCATGCGGGTGCCGATGCCGCTGCACTGCGGGCAGGCGCCGAAGGGCGAGTTGAAGGAGAAGGAGCGCGGCTCCAGCTCCTCGAAGGAGAGGTCGTCATAGGGGCAGTACAGGTGCTCGGAGAACATCCGCTCGCGCTGCGGGTCGTCCTCGGGCAGGTCGATGAAGTCCAGGATCACCATGCCGCCGGCCAGCCCGAGGGCGGTTTCGACGGAGTCCGTCAGGCGCCGCTTGGCGCTCTCCTTGACGGTGAGGCGGTCGATGACCACCTCGATCGTGTGCTTCTCCTGCTTCTTGAGCACCGGCGGCTCGGTCAGCTGGATGGTCACGCCGTCCACCCGGGCTCGGCTGTACCCCTTGGTCTGCAGGTCGGCGAAGAGATCGACGAACTCGCCCTTGCGCTCGCGCACCAGCGGGGAGAGCACCTGGAAGCGGCTGCCCTCCTCCAGCTCCAGCACCCGGTCCACGATGGCCTGCGGCGACTGGCGCGAGATCGGGCGGCGGCACTCGGGGCAGTGCGGCTTGCCGATCCGGGCGAAGAGCAGCCGGAGGTAGTCGTAGACCTCGGTGATGGTGCCGACGGTGGAGCGCGGGTTGCGCGACGTGGACTTCTGGTCGATCGAGACGGCCGGGGAGAGGCCCTCGATGAAGTCGACGTCGGGCTTGTCCATCTGGCCCAGGAACTGCCGGGCGTAGGAGGAGAGCGACTCGACGTACCGGCGCTGCCCCTCGGCGAAGATCGTGTCGAACGCGAGGGACGACTTGCCCGAACCGGAGAGCCCCGTGAACACGATGAGCGCGTCACGGGGAAGGTCGAGCGAGACGTTCTTGAGGTTGTGCTCGCGAGCGCCACGGACTGTGAGTCGATCGGCCACGCCAGTGCGCACCTTTCATAGAAAAGGACAGAGTCGGCACCCCCAGTCAGCGTAAACAGGATGCCGTGAACATTTCTTCCTGTTGTGACACACCGAGCCTATAGCACGCGCATTCGATTTACGGAGCGCGTGTGCCATGTTCACCCGACCGAGTGATCGCGCTAGCGTCGTCCCTGCATTGTCGACCAGAAGTCGATCAGGATGTCGATCAGGAGGCCCCCTGTGTCCGTCCAACGACCCGACCCCGCCCGCGATGCGGCTGCCGTATCGACGGCCACCGAACGGCTGATCGAGTCGGTCGCGGCGCTACCCGCCACCGCGGTCGCCGAGCCCTCGCTGCTGCCCGGCTGGACCCGCGGCCACGTCCTGGCCCACCTCGCCCGCAACGCCGACTCGCTCGTCAACCTCCTCACCTGGGCGCGCACGGGCGAGGAGACCCCGATGTACCTCAGCAGCGAGGTCCGCGACAAGGACATCGCCGACGGCGCGGGCCGCCCGCTCGCCGAGCACCTGGACGATCTGCGGAGCTCCGCCGAGCGCTTCGCGCTGGCCGCCGGGGAGATCTCCCCGCAGGCCTGGGCCGCCCAGGTCCGGATGCGGTCCGGCAAGGTGATCGCCGCCGCCGAGGTCCCGTGGCGGCGACTGGTCGAGATCCACTTCCATCATGTGGACCTCGGCATCGGGCACGGTTTCGACGATCTGCCGGCGGACTTCACCGGGCGGCAGCTCGACGCCCTGCTCGACAGCCTCTCCGGCCACGAGGGCGTCGCCGCCGTCCGGGTGCGCGACACCGGCAGCGGGGCCTCCTGGGAGCTCGGCGCGGCCACCGAGCCGGAGCTCACCGTCAGCGGCACCGGCACCGCCCTGCTGGCCTGGGTCAGCGGCCGCGCCGAGGGCAGGGGACTGGCCACCGACCCGGACCTCCCCCTGCCGGTCCTCCCGCCGCTCATCTGACGCCACTAACCTGGGCGGCATGTCCTATAACGGAGAAGTGAAGGTCGGCGGCGCGCCGGACGTGCACGAGCTCACCGACCTCATCATCACCAAGGTCGCGGTCGGCCCGATGAACAACAACGCGTACCTGCTGCGCTGTCGGAACTCCGGCGAACAACTGCTGATCGACGCGGCCGCCGAGCCCCGGACGCTGCTCGGCCTGATCGGTGACGACGGAATCGCCTCCGTCGTCACCACCCATCAGCACGGCGACCACTGGGGCGCCCTCGGCGAGGTCCAGGCCGCCACCGGCGCGCGCACCTACGCCGGCCGCTACGACGCGGAGGGCATCCCGGTGCCCACCGACGTGCTGGTCGAGGACGGCGACACCGTCCGCGTCGGGCGGATCGAGCTGACCGCCCGCCACCTGGTCGGCCACACCCCCGGCAGCATCGCCCTCGTCTACGACGACCCGCACGGTCACCCGCACCTGTGGACGGGCGACTGCCTCTTCCCCGGCGGCGTCGGCAACACCCACGACGACCCGGAGGCCTTCACCCGGCTGCTGGACGACGTGAGCGCCAAGCTCTTCGACGCGCTGCCCGACGAGACCTGGGTCTACCCGGGCCACGGCAGCGACACGTCGCTGGGCGCCGAGCGCCCGCACCTCGCCGAGTGGCGCGAGCGCGGCTGGTGACCCGCCCGGGGCCGCCCGACGACCGGACGGCCCCGCTCCGGGTGCCCCAGGGTGCCTACAGGCCCGTCAGGACCAGTCCCACGCGATGCCCAGCAGCCCCGGTCGTACCGTCTCCTCGACGAAGTGGGCGGTGCCCCGGCCGTTGAGTACCAGCTCGGCCACGGCCTGCTGGGGCGCGCCCTGCGTCGGCTGTTCGAAGCGGCGGCAGCGGACCGGCAGGGCGGTCGGGGCGAAGGCGGCCTGCAGGACGTACTGGCCGCCCCCGAAGGGGAAGCCGCGGACGTACTCGCCGCTCGGCGGGCCGCTGCCGTCGTCGAAGCCGTAGCCGAGCAGGGCGGTGTCGCCGCCGCGCAGCCGGCCGTCGAAGAGCAGCTCGGCGACGACCACGCCGGACTCCTGGTCCCGCCGCACCCGTCCGACCCGGCAGTTGTCGGCCGCCCGCACCCGCACCCGTTCGACGTCGCAGCCGGGGTCGCCGTGGTGGATGGCCACATAGCGGTCCATACCGTCGCGGTGTGCGCGGACCACATGCTGTGAGTCGTGCGCGACCAGTTCCCGCGCCTCCCCGATCCGCACCCGCTCGTAGTGCACGACGGTGTGCAACCCGCCGTCCGACGGGGAGTCGAGCTCCGCGAGCAGACCGGCCAGCGCCGCCGCGGGCTCCATCAGGTACTGGTACGAGCGGGCCGGCGGCCGGTCGGTCGACGTGCGGGGTACGAGCAACCGGCTCAGGGAGTGCGCGGGCAGTTCCAGGACGTCCTCCAACGCCCGGACGGCGCGCAGCGATTCGGCCCGCTCGGGCCGGCGGACGCCGCTCTGCCAGTAGCTGAGACTGGCGACGGAGACGCGCACGCCGCGTTGCGCGAGGCGGTGCCGCACCCGTTCCAGGGCCAGGCCGCGGGCGGCGACGGCCGTCCGCAGCGCGTGGTGGAAGGGTCCGGTGCGCAGCGCGTCGGACAGTGCGGTTCTCTGGGACATCGCGCTCCTCGGGCCGCGCGGTCTGTGAACGTTCACCCACGTGGTGGCCGGTACGTCTCGCGACACGCTGCTGACCTGCTGATCCGCGCCGTGCGTTCACACCTGTACAGCGGGCGTTCACACCCGGCCCGCCCGCACATTCAAGCCGGTTGACCGGTTCCCGACAACACCCCGATGCTCTGATCCAGCGTCCGGACGCGCTCCTCCACCCCCCACTTCCCGACAGGGAGGAACGCCATGCTCCATCCCCTCCGCATGCGGTCCCGCGGTCGCGGTCGCCCCGCGGCGGTCGTCCTGGCACTCGCGGCGACACTCGGCCTCGGCCTCACCGGCACCCCAACGGCCGGTGCCGCGACCGGCGACCTGGCCGGCGCGAAGAAGTTGAACATCACCATGCAGGCACAGCAGAACACCAACTGGTGCTGGGCCGCGAGCGGCAACACCATCGCCACCTGGTTCGGCCGCTCCTACTCGCAGACCCAGTTCTGCAACGCGGCCTTCGACCGGGCACAGGGCTCGACCTGCGGCAACTGGCAGGCGTCGTTGGACAACGTCCAGAACGCGCTGGACTGGGCGGGCATCAGTGCCGGCAGCTACGTCAGCGGCTACCTGCGCTACACGACCGTGCAGAGCGAGATCGGCGCCAACCGCCCGATGGAGACCCGTATCCAGTGGAGCTCCGGCGGCGGGCACATGCACGTGCTCTACGGATACGACACCGCCACCGACTTCGTCTACTGGGGCGACCCGTGGCCGTCCAACAACCGCTACAACTGGGCGGACTACAACTACTACGTCAACAACAGCTCCTTCTCCTGGACGCATTCGCTCTACCGGATCGGAGCGTGAGGTGCCCATGAGGACGAACACGGCACACAAGCTCACGGCAGGCGCCGCCGCCGTCCTGGCGTCCGGCGCGCTCACCCTGGGCGCGGTCCCCACGGCGCACGCCGACGACGCACCCGCCGCCTCCGCCGCCCGCGAGGCCGCCGCCGCGCCGGCCACCCTCGACACGCTCTCCCGCTTCTTCGCCCGTGCCGGCGGTACCGCCCTGAAGGCCGCCGCGCCGCGCCTGGAAGGCGCGACCGTCACCGTCAACACCCTCAATCCCGCCTTCGTCGCCGGTGACCGGGGCGCGGCCGTCGCGCTCCCCGACTTCGCCGCGACCAAGGCGGTCTCCGCGGACGGCCACACCGCGTCCGTGTGGACGGTGCGCAGCGGAGCCGGCTGGAAGGTGGTGAACATCGCCACCGGCAGCGACGAGACCGACTACGTCGCCAAGGGCGCCGCGCAGGCCGGCTCGACGGTGTTCCGCGAGCCGCAGATCGACGCCTGGTACGTGGTGCGCGACGGCAGGGTCCTGCCGCTCGACCCGGACGCGGTCAGGGCCGTGGGCGCGGGTGGCACCACGCTGGCCGGCTACCAGCGGTCGGTGCACCGCCGGTACGGCGACAAGCTGCCCGGCTCGGCGTACGACAGGGCCGGCCTGGGCGGCGGCTACGACGCGGCGGCCGCTCCCGACGCCGCTCCCCAGGCCGTTCCGCAAGCCGCTCCCGAGGCCACCCCTGCCCCCGGCGGGTCCCTCGGGACGGGCGCTCCGCTCGGCGCGGTCGGCGCCGGTCTCGCGCTGATCACCGCCCTCGCCTTCGGCGTACGCCGCCGCACCGCGCGGCGTAGCTGAACCGTCATTCCCGGTCCCCGCGCGTGACCCGTGCCGGGACCGGGAATGTCACTGCCCGCCAGTAGGGTGGTGGCATGGCAGACCCCTCCACTTACAGACCGAAGCCGGGTCAGATCCCCGACTCGCCGGGGGTCTACAAATTCCGGGACGAGCACGGCCGGGTGATCTACGTCGGCAAGGCGAAGAGCCTGCGCCCCCGGCTGTCCTCGTACTTCCAGGACATCGCCAACCTGCACCAGCGCACCCGCACCATGGTGACGACCGCCGCGTCCGTCGAGTGGACCGTGGTCGGCACCGAGGTCGAGGCGCTGCAGCTGGAGTACTCCTGGATCAAGGAGTTCGACCCCCGGTTCAACGTCAAGTACCGGGACGACAAGAGCTATCCCTCGCTGGCCGTCACCATGGGCGAGGAGTTCCCCCGGGTGCAGGTCATGCGCGGGCCCAAGAAGAAGGGCGTGCGGTACTTCGGGCCGTACGCCCACGCCTGGGCGATCCGCGAGACCGTGGACCTGATGCTCCGGGTCTTCCCCGTGCGGACCTGCTCCGCAGGGGTGTTCAAGCGCTCCGCGCAGATCGGCCGGCCCTGCCTGCTCGGCTACATCGGCAAGTGCGCCGCCCCCTGCGTCGGCCGGGTGAGCCCGGAGGAGCACCGCGAACTCGCCGAGGAGTTCTGCGACTTCATGGCCGGCCGCACCGGCACGTACCTGCGCCGGCTGGAGCAGCAGATGCGCGAGGCGGCCTCGGAGATGGAGTACGAGCGGGCCGCCAGGCTGCGCGACGACATAGAAGCGCTCAAGCGCGCCCTGGAGAAGAACGCGGTGGTGTTCACCGACGCCACCGACGCCGACCTGATCGCGGTCGCCGAGGACGAACTGGAGGCGGCCGTCCAGATCTTCCACGTCCGCGCCGGGCGGGTACGGGGGCAGCGCGGCTGGGTCACGGACAAGGTCGAGGCGGTCGACACCGCCGGGCTCGTCGAGCACGCCCTGCAGCAGCTCTACGGCGAGGAGAAGGGCGACGGCGTCCCCAAGGAGGTCCTGGTCCCGGCGATGCCGCAGACCGCCGAGGCGCTCACGCAGTGGCTCGGCGAGCGGCGCGGTTCGCAGGTCAGCCTGCGGATCCCGCAGCGCGGCGACAAGAAGGACCTCATGATCACCGTGCAGCGCAACGCGCAGCAGGCGCTCGCGCTGCACAAGACCAAGCGCGCCTCGGACCTGACCACCCGCTCCCGGGCCCTGGAGGAGATCTCCGAGGCGCTGGAGCTCGACACCGCCCCGCTGCGTATCGAGTGCTTCGACATCTCGCACCTGCAGGGTGACGACGTGGTCGCCTCGATGGTGGTCTTCGAGGACGGTCTGGCCCGCAAGAGCGAGTACCGCCGCTTCCAGATCAAGTCCTTCGAGGGCCAGGACGACGTCCGGTCCATGCACGAGGTGATCTCCCGGCGCTTCCGCCGCTATCTGGCGGAGAAGCAGAGGACGGGGGAGTGGGACGCGAGCGCGGCCGGCGGCGAGGTCGCCGCCGAGGGTGGCGCGGTCGCACAGGCAGTGCCCGGGGCGGAGGCGGGAGCGGCCGCCGAAGCGGCCCCGGAGGCCGTGAGCGGCCCCATCGACCCCGAGACCGGCCGGCCGCGCAAGTTCGCGTACCCGCCGCAGCTCGTCGTCGTCGACGGCGGCCAGCCGCAGGTCGCGGCGGCCCGGCGGGCACTGACGGAGCTGGGTATCGAGGACGTGGCCGTCTGCGGGCTCGCCAAGCGGCTGGAAGAGGTCTGGCTGCCCGATGACGACGATCCGGTGATCCTGCCGCGCACGAGCGAGGGCCTGTACCTGTTGCAGCGCATCCGGGACGAGGCACACCGCTTCGCGATCTCGTACCAGCGCACCAAACGGTCGAAATCGATGAAGGCGGGCGCCCTGGACACGGTGCCGGGCCTCGGCGAGACACGCCGCAAGGCGCTGCTCAAGCACTTCGGCTCCGTCAAGCGGCTGCGGACCGCCACGGTGGACCAGATCTGCGAGGTGCCGGGCATCGGCCGGCGCACGGCCGAGACGGTCGTCGCGGCGCTGGCCGGCGCCGTGCCCGCCGGTCCCGCGGTAAACACCACCACGGGAGAGATCATTGAGGATGAGTAGTCGGCCGCACCCGGGGGCCGCCTCAGTGGAACGGGGGAGACAGCGATGACAGAGAACGACGGAGACGGAGCGACTGTGACGACCGGTGGAGCGGGGGAGGCCGCCGAGGCCATTCCCGAACTGGTGATCATCTCCGGCATGTCCGGAGCAGGCCGCAGCACCGCGGCCAAGTGTCTCGAGGACCTCGGCTGGTTCGTCGTGGACAACCTGCCGCCGGCCCTGATCCCCACCATGGTGGACCTCGGCGCGCGCTCGCAGGGGAACGTGGCGCGGATCGCGGTCGTCGTGGACGTCCGGGGGCGCCGCTTCTTCGACAACCTGCGGGAGTCGCTCGCGGCCCTGGACACCAAGGGCGTCAAGCGCCGCGTGGTGTTCCTTGAGGCCTCCGACGACCTCCTGGTGCGCCGCTTCGAGTCCGTCCGCCGCCCGCACCCGCTGCAGGGCGACGGCCGGATCGTGGACGGCATCGCCAAGGAGCGCGACCTGCTGCGCGAGCTGCGCGGCGAGGCCGACCTGGTGATCGACACCTCCAGTCTGAACGTGCACGAGCTGCGCGCCAAGATGGACGCCCAGTTCGCGGGCGACGAGGAGCCCGAGCTGCGGGCGACGGTGATGTCCTTCGGCTTCAAGTACGGGCTCCCGGTCGACGCCGACCTGGTGGTCGACTGCCGGTTCATCCCGAACCCGCACTGGGTACCGGAGCTGCGCCCGTTCACCGGTCTCAACGACGAGGTCTCGCAGTACGTCTTCAACCAGCCCGGCGCCAAGGAGTTCCTGGACCGGTACGCGGAGCTGCTGCACATCATCGCCGCCGGCTACCGCCGGGAGGGCAAGCGGTACGTGACCATCGCCGTCGGCTGCACCGGGGGCAAGCACCGCAGTGTCGCGATGTCCGAGCGGCTCGCCGCGCGGCTCTCCTCGGACGGGGTGGAGACCGTCATCGTCCACCGGGACATGGGGCGCGAGTGATCCGGACGGCACGGCGCCTGCGTCGCACGAGCCGTCGCTCCGGAGTACCGCCGAAAGTGGTCGCCCTGGGCGGCGGCCACGGCCTGGCCGCGTCGCTGAGCGCCCTGCGCCGGATCACCGGCGACCTGACCGCCGTCGTCACGGTCGCCGACGACGGCGGGTCCAGCGGCCGGCTGCGCGAGGAGATGGGCGTCCTGCCCCCCGGCGACCTGCGCAAGGCGCTGGCCGCGCTGTGCGGGGACGACGAGTGGGGGCGGACGTGGGCGAAGGTGATCCAGCACCGCTTCGTCAGCGAGGGCGATCTGCACGGACACGCCGTGGGCAATCTGCTGATTGTCGCCCTCTGGGAGCAGCTCAACGACGAGGTCGCGGCCCTCGAGTGGGTCGGCCGGCTACTGGGTGCGCACGGCCGGGTGCTGCCCATGTCCGCGGTGCCCCTGGACCTCCATGCGAGCGTCCGCGGGCACGACCCCGCCGCGCCCGACGAGACCACCACGGTACGGGGTCAGGCCACGGTCGCCCTCACCCCCGGTGACGTGCAGGAAGTGTGGCTGGAGCCCGCCGATCCGCCGGCCGTTCCCGAGGCCGTACAGGCGGTTCTGGACGCCGACTGGGTGGTCCTCGGACCGGGGTCCTGGTTCAGCTCGGTGATCCCGCATCTGCTGGTCCCCGAGCTGGCCGACGCACTGATGAACACCCGGGCCCGCAAGGTCCTCACACTGAACCTCGCGCCCCAGCCCGGGGAGACCGACGGCTTTTCTCCGCAGCGTCACTTGGAGGTTTTGGGCCGACACGCCCCTAAACTCACCATCGACGTGGTGTTGGCCGACGAGGCCGCCGTGCCCGACCGCGAGAGCCTGGTCAAGGCTGCCGAACGGTTGTGCGGCACGGTCGAGCTGGCGCGGATAGCGGCCCCCGACGGGCCGCGGCACGATCCGGAGCTGTTGGCCACCGCGTATGACCGGATTTTTCGTATGCGTGGAAGGATCGGCCCATGGCGATGACGCCAGCGGTGAAGGATGAGATCTCCCGGCTCCCCGTCACCCGGACCTGCTGCCGGAAGGCGGAGGTCTCGTCGATCCTGCGGTTCGCGGGCGGTCTGCACCTGGTGAGCGGCCGCATCGTGATCGAGGCGGAGCTGGACACCGGGATCGCGGCCCGGCGGCTGCGCAAGGACATCCTGGAAATCTTCGGCCACACCTCCGACCTGGTGGTGATGGCCCCCGGCGGGCTGCGCCGCGGCAGCCGGTACGTGGTCAGGGTGGTCGCCGGCGGCGACCAGCTGGCCCGGCAGACCGGCCTGGTGGACGGCCGCGGGCGCCCCATCCGGGGCCTGCCCCCACAGGTCGTCTCCGGCGCCACCTGCGATGCCGAGGCGGCCTGGCGCGGTGCCTTCCTGGCCCATGGCTCGCTCACCGAGCCCGGCCGCTCCTCGTCGCTGGAGGTCACCTGCCCCGGCCCCGAGGCGGCGCTGGCCCTGGTCGGCGCGGCCCGCAGGCTGCAGATCCCGGCCAAGGCCCGCGAGGTGCGCAACGTCGACCGGGTCGTCGTCCGGGACGGCGACGCGATCGGCGCGCTGCTGACCCGGCTCGGCGCCCACGACTCCGTCCTTGCCTGGGAAGAGCGCCGCATGCGGCGCGAGGTCCGGGCCACCGCGAACCGGCTGGCCAACTTCGACGACGCGAACCTGCGCCGCTCCGCCCGGGCCGCCGTCGCGGCGGGCGCCCGGGTGCAGCGCGCCCTGGAGATCCTCGGTGAGGAGGTGCCCGAGCACCTCGCGGCGGCCGGCCGGCTGCGGATCGAGCACAAGCAGGCGTCGTTGGAGGAGCTGGGCTCGCTCGCCGAGCCGCCGCTGACCAAGGACGCGGTCGCCGGCCGCATCCGCCGGCTGCTGGCCATGGCCGACAAGCGCGCGATCGACATGGGGATGCCCGGCACCGAGGCGAACCTCACCGAGGAAATGGTCGGCTGACCCATCGGCCGTCTCAGCATCCGGAGCGGCTGCCCCGGACCTCCTCGGTGACACTCCGTGACAAGCGGGTTGAACTGCGAAAACAGCCCCTGAGCGGGCGCTCAGAGGCCGTCCTGAGCCCGTTCAGGGGCTGTCGATGTCACTGGGAACACCTGGGCGAGGTAGGGTCGTGGGTGGTCGGGGACATCCCATATTTCGCAGCCGGAGTGTATTCCGGCACATCAGCGAGGAGATCGGTTCGTGACGATCCGGGTAGGCATCAACGGCTTCGGTCGTATTGGTCGCAACTTCTTCCGTGCCGTGCTTGAGCAGGGCGCGGACATCGAGATCGTCGGTGTCAACGACCTGACCGACAACGCGACCCTGGTGCACCTTCTTAAGTACGACAGCATCCTGGGCCGCCTCAAGGCCGAGGTCACGCACACCGACAACACCATCACGGTCGGCGGCAAGACCTTCAAGACGATGGCCGAGCGGGACCCGGCGAACCTGCCGTGGGGCGAGCTCGGCGCGGACATCGTCATCGAGTCCACGGGCTTCTTCACCAAGCGCGACGACGCCGCCAAGCACCTCGCGGCCGGCGCGAAGAAGGTCCTCATCTCGGCTCCGGCCAAGGACGAGGACATCACCGTGGTCATGGGCGTGAACCACGAGAAGTACGACGCGGCGAAGCACAACATCATCTCCAACGCCTCGTGCACCACGAACTGTGTGGCGCCGATGGCCAAGGTCCTCCTGGAGAACTTCGGCATCGTCAAGGGTCTGATGACGACGATCCACGCCTACACGAACGACCAGAAGATCCTGGACTTCCCGCACAGCGACCTGCGCCGTGCGCGGGCCGCCGCGATCAACATCATCCCGACCTCCACGGGCGCCGCCAAGGCCACCGCGCTGGTCATCCCCGAGCTCAAGGGCAAGCTGGACGGCACCTCGCTGCGCGTCCCGGTCCCGACCGGCTCGATCACCGACCTCGTGGTGACCGTCGAGCGCGACGTCACCAAGGAAGAGGTCAACGCGGCCTTCCAGAAGGCGGCCGAGGGCCAGCTCAAGGGCATCCTCGAGTACACCGAGGACCTCATCGTCTCGACGGACATCGTCAACGAGCCGGCCTCGTGCACGTTCGACTCGCAGATGACCATGGTTCAGGGCGACCAGGTCAAGATCTTCGGTTGGTACGACAACGAGTGGGGCTACTCCAACCGCCTGGTGGACCTGACCACCTTCGTCGGCGGCCAGCTCTAAGTCACGGCCCAGCCGCGCAGATGTGAGGGACAGGGTCCGGGTGACGCGATGACGCGTCGGCCGGGCCCTGTCCCTTGTCGACCACGAGGAGCCCACCGGATATGAAGACGATCGACGACCTCCTGACCGAGGGACAGGTCGCGGGCAAGCGGGTGTTCGTCCGCGCCGACCTGAACGTGCCGCTCTCGGGCACCGACATCACCGACGACGGCCGCATCCGCGCCGCCGTCCCGACCATCACCCAGCTCGTCGCCGCCGGCGCGAAGGTGATCGTCGCCTCCCACCTGGGCCGCCCCAAGGGCGAGCCCGACCCGCAGTTCTCGCTCGCACCGGTCGCCGCACGCCTCGGCGAGCTGCTCGGCACCGAGGTCACCTTCGCGACCGACACCGTCGGGGACAGCGCGCAGGCGGCCGTCGCCGCGCTGGCCGACGGCGGCGTGGTGCTGCTGGAGAACCTGCGGTTCAACGCGGGCGAGACCGCGAAGGACGACGCCGAGCGCGGCGCCTTCGCCGACCGCCTGGCCTCGCTCGCGGACGTGTACGTGGGTGACGGCTTCGGCGCCGTGCACCGCAAGCACGCCTCCGTGTTCGACCTCCCGGCGCGCCTCCCGCACGCCGCCGGCGGTCTGATCGCCACCGAGGTCGACGTACTGAAGAAGCTCACCTCCGAGGTGAAGCGGCCGTACGCGGTCGTGCTCGGCGGGGCGAAGGTCTCCGACAAGCTCGGCGTCATCGACCACCTGCTGGAGAAGGCCGACCGCATCCTGATCGGCGGCGGCATGGTCTTCACCTTCCTCAAGGCCCAGGGCCACGAGGTCGGCAAGAGCATGCTCCAGGAGGACCAGATCCCGGTCGTCCAGGAGTACCTCAAGCGCGCCGAGGCCAAGGGCGTGGAGTTCGTCCTGCCGGTCGACGTCGTCGCCGCGGGCGCGTTCCCCGACCTCAAGGCGCAGGCGTCGACCGAGCATGTGACCGTCAACGTCGACGCGATCCCCGCCGACGTGATGGGCCTGGACATCGGCCCGAAGTCCGGTGAGCTCTTCGCCTCGAAGCTCGCCGACGCGGCCACCGTGTTCTGGAACGGACCGATGGGTGTCTTCGAGCACCCGGACTACGCCGAGGGCACCCGCGCGGTGGCCCAGGCACTGATCAACAGCCCGGCCTTCACGGTCGTCGGCGGCGGTGACTCGGCCGCGGCCGTGCGCATCCTCGGCTTCGACGAGAACGCTTTCGGCCACATCTCGACCGGTGGCGGCGCGAGCCTCGAGTACCTCGAGGGCAAGACGCTCCCCGGCCTCGCCGCTCTGGAGGACTGACCCAGCATGAGTACCCGTACCCCGCTGATGGCCGGCAACTGGAAGATGAACCTCAACCACCTCGAGGCCATCGCGCACGTCCAGAAGCTCGCCTTCGCGCTCGCCGACAAGGACTACGACGCGGTAGAGGTCGCCGTCCTGCCGCCGTACATCGACCTGCGGTCCGTGCAGACCCTGGTCGACGGCGACAAGCTGAAGATCAAGTACGGCGCCCAGGACCTCTCCGCGCACGACTCGGGCGCGTACACCGGTGAGATCTCCGGCAGTATGTTGGCCAAGCTCAAGTGCACGTTCGTGGCCGTCGGTCACAGCGAGCGCCGCCAGTACCACGGTGAGGACGAGGAGCTCGTCAACGCCAAGGTCAAGGCCGCGTACCGGCACGGGCTGACCCCGATCCTGTGCGTCGGCGAGGGATTGGACGTCCGCAAGGCCGGTCAGCAGGTCCCGCACACCCTCGCCCAGCTCGACGGCGCGCTCAAGGACATCCCGGCCGAGCAGGCCGAGACGATCGTCGTCGCCTACGAGCCGGTGTGGGCCATCGGCACCGGCGAGGTCGCCACCCCCGAGGACGCGCAGGAGGTCTGCGGTGCCATCCGCGGCCGCCTCGCGGAGCTGTACAGCCAGGAACTGGCCGAAAAGGTCCGGATCCAGTACGGCGGGTCGGTCAAGTCCGGAAACGTCGCCGCGATCATGGCGCAGCCGGACGTGGACGGCGCCCTGATCGGCGGCGCGGCGCTCGACGCGGAGGAGTTCGTCAAGATCGTCCGCTTCCGGGACCAGTAGGACCAGTAGGCGGTGGGCCGAGCGGGCCCGCACGAAGTACCCTGTCGGGGCCGGACCGGCGCATTGGCGCCCGGTTCGGCCCTGCGCCGTCCAGTTTGTAGTCGAGAGAGTTGGTCCAGCCGTGGTTCTCGGGTTCTCCATCGCCCTCATCATCTTCAGCCTGCTGCTTCTGCTGCTGGTGCTGATGCACAAGGGGAAGGGCGGCGGCCTCTCGGACATGTTCGGTGGTGGCATGCAGTCCTCCGTCGGCGGCTCCTCGGTGGCCGAACGCAACCTCGACCGGATCACCGTGGTGATCGGTCTGTTGTGGTTTACGTGCATTGTCGTACTTGGTCTGGTGCTGAAGTTCCAGAAGTAGCGCCCCTGGCGTACTCCCGTGAGTCCAGGGAGAACTGACGCCTCGTCGCAAACGCGGCTTATCATGGGAGGGCGTCTCACGGGGCCGGGTACACCACCTGCCACTGGACGGCACGTAAGGTCTCCGTAAACTGGGCGACCTCGCAGCACCATCACGCAGGGAGTTACGACCGTGGCAAGTGGCAACGCGATCCGTGGCAGTCGGGTCGGAGCGGGGCCGATGGGAGAGGCCGAGCGCGGCGAGTCCGCGCCACGCCTCCGCATCTCCTTCTGGTGCTCGAACGGGCACGAGACCCAGCCGAGTTTCGCCAGCGACGCGCAGATCCCGGAGACCTGGGACTGCCCGCGCTGTGGTTTCCCGGCCGGGCAGGACGAGGAGAACCCGCCGGCGCCGCCGCGGACCGAGCCGTACAAGACGCACCTGGCCTATGTGCGGGAGCGGCGCAGCGCGGCCGACGGCGAGGCGATCCTCGCCGAGGCCCTCGCGAAGCTCCGCGGCGAGATCTGAGAGCTTTTCCCGCGTACGGCACGCGGATATACGCCCCTGTTCGCCGGGCGGCCCGAAGGCTGAGGCCGGGGGCCACCCGGTGAACAGGGGTGTTTCGCTGTCCGGGGGGAGCGCGCGGACTGCGGACGTCGGTTACCGGTGCCGCGCGGCCGGCGGTGCCGTCGTCAGCGCCGGCGGCCGCGGGCGCTGTGGCTGTCGCCGATGTGGGCGGTCAACGCGACCGCCGCGGTGGCCCGCTCGTACGTGAGCTGGGCGACCCGGGCCGACAGGCAGTCGATGATCAGCAGGACCGAATGACGGGTGCCGTAGCCGCCCCGCCGAAAGCTGGTCTCCGCCGAGGCCGAGGTGAGCCGGATGTCGGCGGCCTGGGCGAGGGGCGAGCGCGCGTCGCTGGTGACGGCCACCGTGGTCGCGCCGCGTTCGGCGGCCAGTCGCAACGGGTCCAGGGCCTCACGCGTCGTGCCGGAGTGCGAGATCGCCACGGCCACGTCGGACGGCGTCAGCAGTGCGGCCGAGGTCTCGGCGGCGTGCACCTCCGTCCAGCCCCGGGCGGCGCAGCCGATGCCGAACAGCCGGGCCTCGGCCTCCCGGGCGGCGATCCCGGAGCCGCCGACGCCGTACACGTCGATCCGGCGGGCCCTGGCGAGCGCCTGGGCGGCCCTTTCCAGGCCCTCCCGGTCCAGGTTCTCGACGGTGTGCCGCAACGCCCGCAGATCGGCCTGGGCGACCACGGCGATGACGTGGTCGAGGTCGTCGTCGGGGCCGATGTCAGGGCCCAGCACAGGGCTGAGCGGCCCCTCCCCGTCGCCGCCCTGGCTGCGGCCCTGCTCCTGCGCCAGCTCGATCAGCAGATGCTGGTAGGAGTCCAGACCCAGCGCGTGGCAGAACCGCGTGACGGTGGCCTGCGAGGTGCCCGTGCGGCGGCCCAGTTCGGCCGCGGAGCCCCGGGTGGCCGCCGCCGGGTCCGCCAGCACCAGCTCGCCCACCTTGCGCAAGGAGTCGGACATCCGGGGGAGTTCGGAGCGGATCAGGGCGATGACCATGACGACTCGTCTCGGCTGGGGTCTTGTCGGTCAGTGAATCTATCAATCACCATGCGGTGTGATGAATGAAATTCACAACCGAAGCGCTTCCGGCGACCACGGCCTCCGGTCCGTTCCCGGCGGTCGGTCGCTGGTGGTCGGCATCGACGCGGGCGGCACCCGGATCCGCGCCTATCTGGCCGACGCGGTCGGAGTGATCGGTGAGGGCGCCGGCGGTCCAGGCAACGCGATGAGCGTGCCGCGGGCCGAGCTGACCCGGAACCTGACGGCAGCGCTCGGCGCCGCCGTTCCGGTGGACCTGCGCGGTTCGGTCGTCGCCGTGCTCGGCGGCTTCGCGGGCGCGGCCCTCGACACGGGGCCCGACACCGGCCACGACCTGGCGCGGTCCTGCCTCGGGGCGGCGCTGGCCGCGACCGGGATGGGGGCAGGGCGGGTCGCGGTCCGCGGCGACATCGAGATCGCCTTCGCCTCCGCGCCGGGCATGCCCGCCGACGGGCTGCTGCTCATCGCCGGTACGGGCGCCGCGGCGGCCCGGATCACCGGGCGCCGGCAGGAGCTGACGGTGGACGGCGACGGGTGGCTGCTCGGTGACGAGGGCGGCGGCTTCTGGCTGGGCCGGGAGGCCGTCAGGGCGGCGCTGCGGGCGCTGAGCGGGCGCGGGCCCTGGACCTCGCTGGTCGACGCGGTGGCGGCCCACTACCTGGCGCCCGGCGGGGATATGCCGGGCCGCGCGGTGCCCGTGGACCGCGCCGACCCGCGCCGACCGGGCCGGCTGCGGGAGCTGATCGTGCCCCTGGTGTACGCGCAGCCGCCGGTGCGGCTGGCGGCGCTCAGCCCGCTGGTCGTCGCGGCGGACCGGACCGGTGACGAGGTCGCCGGTGCGCTGCTCGACGCGGCGGCCGCGGAACTCGGCAGCACCGTCGCGGCGTTGCGTCCCGAGGCGGGCGAGCCGCTGGTGGTCACCGGCGGTCTGCTGGCCCCCGCCGGGCCGTTGCTGGGCAGGTTGGCGGAGCGTGCGGAGGCGATGGGACTGCGGGTCGTCCCGGTTCGCGACGGCGGTGCGGGGGCGGTGGCGCTCGCGAGGCTATTGACGTGACCACGCTACTCGGTTCATTGTTTCAATGATTTGTCGCAGCGATGGTTAATTCAACCGAGGAGAGTCGGTCATGGCCGAAGCACAGCTCAGCGCCGCCCAGTTCGCCGAGCACGGCCGCGCCGCCGTGGAGCGGGCGATCGCGGCCAACACCGACTCCGTGGCCGCCGCGGCCCGCCTCGTCGCCGACAGCGTCGCCGCCGACGGAGTCATCCACGCCTTCGGCACCGGCCACTCGCAGGCCACCGCACTGGAGATCGCGGGCCGGGCCGGCGGCCTCGTCCCGACCAGCCGGATCGGCCTGTCCGACCTGGTGCTGCGCGGCGGCGAGGACCGCTCCGTGCTCGCCGACCCGCTGCTGGAACGCTCCCCGGGCCTGGCCAAACGACTTTACGAACTGGCCACCCCGCGGCCGCAGGACCTCTTCGTGATCATCTCCAACTCCGGCGTCAACAACTCCATCGTCGACATGGCCCTGCGGGTCAAGGAGGCGGGACACCGGCTGGTCGCCCTCACCTCCCTGGAGCACACCCACGCGGTGCCCACCCTGCACAGCAGCGGGAAGCGGCTCGCCGACCTCGCCGACGCCGTACTCGACAACTGCGCGCCGGCCGGCGACGCGCTGCTGCCGATGCCCGACGGCGGCGCGCTGTGCGGGGTCTCCACCATCACCTCAGCGCTGCTCGTCCAGATGGTCGTCGCCGAGGCGGTCGGCATCCTGACCGCCGAGGGGCACGAACCGCCGGTCTACATATCGGCCAACCTGCCCGGCGGGTTCGAGCGCAACGCCGTCCTGGAGGCCCGCTACGAGGGCAGGCTGCACCGCGGCGGGTTCTGAACCCCCGATGACCCCGACGACCCCGACACGACCCCGCTGACCTCGGCTCCCCACCGACCCCCGGGCATTGTCAGTGGCGCCCGTTACGGTGCCAGGACTGATCGAATCCTGGTCCGAGGGGGAGTCTTGACCGCGAACGACAGCGATCTGCGGCCGGCCGTGGAGCGCGCCGTGCCGTCCTGGCACGGCGGCTTCGGCCGGCTGTGGAGCGCCGCCGCGGTCTCCCGGCTGGGGGACGGACTGCGCACGGCGGCGCTGCCGTTGCTCGCGGTGGGGCTCACCGACTCCCCGCTGCTCGTCTCCCTGGTCACGGCGGCCGGGTTCCTGCCCTGGATCCTGTTCGGGCTGCTGGGCGGAGCGATCGCCGACCGGGTGGACCAGCGGCGCGCCATGTGGTCGGTCGACGCGGTGCGCTGCGGGCTGATGGCCTGCTTCGCGCTCGCGGTGTGGCTGCACGAGGTGAGCGTCGCCCTGCTGCTGGTCCTCGCGTTCGTGTTGACGACGTTGCAGACCCTGTTCGACAACGCGGCGACCGCGCTGCTGCCGTCGGTCGTCCCCACGGCAGCCCTCGGCCGCGCCAACGCGCGGTTGATGACCGGGCAGACCATCGCGGGCACCTTCCTGGGCGCGCCCCTGGTGCCCGTGCTGATCGGCCTGTCCACGGGGCTGCCGTTCGCTGTGGACGCGGTGACGTACCTGCTCGCCGCGGCGCTGGTCGCCTCCATACGCACGGCGCCGCGCGAGCGCGCGCCGCGCCCCGCGGGCCGGACGCTGCGTCAGGACGTCGCCGAGGGCATCGGGGTGCTGTGGCGGGACCGGGTCCTGCGGTCGCTCTGTACGGCCAACACCGTCGTCAACGTGGGGGTGGGCGCGCTCATCGCCACCCTGGTCCTGCACGTCACCGGGTGGCTGCACGCCGGGCACTTCGGGTACGCGGCCGTACTCACCGCCTACGGCGCCGGCAGCGTGGCCGGCGGTCTGGTGGCCGGCCGGCTCTCCGAACTGCTGGGCAGGATCAGGGCGCTGGTGGCCGGGCTGGTGCTGCAGTGCTGCGCCCTGACCGTGCTCGGCACCGTGCGCTCGCTGCCCGTCGCCGTCGTCGCCCTGGCGGTATTCGGCGCCGTGGGGATGGTGTGGAACGTCAACGAGGTCACCCTGCTGCAGGAGCGGACACCCGCCGCGCTGCTGGGCCGGGTCAGCGCCGCCAACCGCACCCTGTCCGTGGCGGGGGCGCCGCTCGGCGCCCTGCTCGGCGGCTCGGTGGCGACGGCCTGGGGGCTGAACGCCCCGGCGCTGGCCGCCGCCGCGCTGTTCGCCTGCGGGGTGATCGTGCTCGTACCGGCCGTCATCAATTAGTTTGGACCCATGTCCGACACCCATACGCATGGCCGTCCCCGTCTCGACCAGCTGCCCGAATGGCACGCCCTGGGCAAACACCGCGAAGAGCTGGGGGAGGTGCGGCTGCGCGACCTGTTCGACCAGGATCCGCAGCGCGCCGACCGGTACTCCCTGCAGGTCGGTGATCTGCACCTGGACTACTCCAAGCACCTGGTGACCGACGAGACGCTGCGGCTGCTGCGCGAGTTGGCGGCGTCCAGTGGCGTGGCCGAACTGCGCGACGCGATGTTCCGCGGCGAGCGGATCAACGTCACCGAGGACCGTGCGGTCCTGCACACCGCGCTGCGCGCGCCGCGCTCCGCCGTCATCCAGCTCGACGGCCATGACGTCGTGCCCGCGGTGCACGCCGTCCTCAGCAAGATGTCCGTCTTCACCGACCGCATCCGTTCCGGCGAGTGGACCGGCCACACCGGCAAGCGCATCAAGAACATCGTCAACGTCGGCATCGGCGGCTCCGACCTGGGCCCGGCGATGGCGTACGAGGTGCTGCGCCCGTACGCCGACCGGGGGCTGACGCTCCGTTTCGTCTCCAACGTCGACGGAGCGGACCTGCACGAGGCCGTGCGCGACCTGGACCCGGCCGAGACGCTCTTCGTCATCGCGTCCAAGACGTTCACCACCATCGAGACCATCACCAACGCCACCTCCGCCCGCGACTGGCTGCTGAGCGGCCTGAACGCCGACTCCTCGGCCGTCGCCAAGCACTTCGTGGCGCTGTCCACGAACGCGGAGAAGGTCACCGAGTTCGGCATCGACCCGGCGAACATGTTCGAGTTCTGGGACTGGGTCGGCGGCCGGTACTCCTTCGACTCGGCGATCGGCCTGTCGCTGATGCTCGCCATCGGCCCGGACCACTTCCGCGAGATGCTGGCCGGGTTCCACCTGGTGGACGAGCACTTCCGCACCGCGCCGCCCGAGGAGAACGTCCCGCTCCTGCTCGGCCTGCTGGGCGTCTGGTACGGCGGCTTCCACGACGCGCAGTCGCACGCCGTCCTCCCGTACAGCCACTACCTGTCGCGGTTCACCGCGTACCTGCAGCAGCTGGACATGGAGTCCAACGGCAAGTCCGTCGACCGGCAGGGCAACCCGGTGACCTGGCAGACCGGCCCGGTGGTCTGGGGCACGCCCGGCACCAACGGCCAGCACGCCTACTACCAGCTGCTGCACCAGGGCACCAAGGTCATCCCCGCGGACTTCATCGGCTTCGCCAACCCCATCGGTGAACTCGGCCCGCTCGCGGACCAGCACGACCTGCTGATGGCCAACTTCTTCGCGCAGACCCAGGCGCTGGCCTTCGGCAAGACGCCGGAAGAGGTCGCGGCGGAGGGCGTGCCCGCCGAACTCGTGCCGCACAAGACGTTCCGCGGCAACCACCCCACGACCACCATCCTGGCCACCGAGCTGAGCCCGTCGGTGCTCGGCCAGCTGATCGCGCTCTACGAGCACAAGGTGTTCGTGCAGGGCGCGGTGTGGAACATCGACTCCTTCGACCAGTGGGGGGTCGAGCTGGGCAAGGTGCTCGCCAAGCGGATCGAGCCCGCGCTCAGCGAGGGCGCGACCATCCCCGGCCTGGACGGCTCCACGGAGGCGCTGGTCCGGCGCTACCGGGAGCTGCGCGGCCGCTGAGGGACGCGTAACAGCCGCTGACAGACGCACAACGGCCGCCGGCCGGGCTGATGATCAGCCCGGCCGGCGGCCGTCACGTACGGAGCGCCCGCTACGCCGAAGCGGGCGGGTACAGCTGTGGTGGCAGCTTCGCCGCCGCGGCCCGGTCCAGCAGCCACAGCGTGCGACGGCGGCCGCGTGCTCCGGCCGCCGGTGCCTGGATCTCGCCCGCGCCGGACAGCGCCATCGCGACCGCGCCGGCCTTGTCCTCGCCCGCCGCGAGCAGCCACACCTCGCGCGCCGCGCGGATCGCCGGGAGCGTCAGCGAGATCCGGGTCGGGGGCGGCTTGGGCGCTCCGTGCACGCCCACCACCGTCCGCTCCGTCTCCCGCACCGCCGGGTGCTCCGGGAAGAGCGACGCGACGTGGGTGTCGGGGCCGACCCCCAGCATCAGCACGTCGAACGTCGGCACCGGACCGTGGTCCTCCGGCCCGGACGCCTTGGCGAGCTCGACCGCGTACTCGGCCGCCGCGGCGTCGACGTCACGGCCGTGGGCGCCGTCGGACGCGGGCATGGCGTGCACCCGCGTCGGATCGAGCGGCACCGCGTCGAGCAGGATCTCCCGGGCCTGGGTGATGTTGCGCTCGGAGTCACCCTCCCGCTCGAACCGCTCGTCGCCCCACCACAGGTCCAGCCGCGCCCAGTCCACCGCGTCCCGCGCCGGGGACCCGGCGAGCGCCGCGAGCAGCGCGTTGCCGTTGCGCCCGCCCGTCAGCACCACCGAGGCGGAGCCGCGGGCGGCCTGGGCGTCCACGATCTTCGTGATCAGCCGGGCCGCCGCGGCCTTCGCCATCAGCTCCTTGTCGCGGTGCACGACGACCTGCGGGGTGCTCATGACGAGCTCGTTCCCTTGGCCGCCGACTTCTTCGTCGGCGCGGCCTTCTTGGCGGGAGCCTTGTCGGCCGATGCCGCCCCGGCCGCCTTGGCGTCCTTGGCGGGGGAGATCAGCTCCACCGCCTCGACCGGCTCCTCCGAGTCCTGCGACCCGAAGTCGGCCAGCCGGCCGACGCCGAACTTCACCGTGGAACGGTAGATGTCGTCCGGGTCGAGCCGCCGCAGCTCCTCGGCGATCAGCTCGGAGGTCTCGCGCCGCTTGAGCGCCACGTGACGGTCCGGCTGCCCCGGCATGGCGAGCTCGGCCAGTGAGCCGTCGGCCCGGTCCAGCCGGATCTCGCCGTCGGCGGTGACCAGTTGGACACCGGTGATCCCGGGTCCCTCCGAGACCTTGCGCTCCACCGAGATCCGCAGCCGGTCGGCGAGCCACAGCGCGAGCAGTTCGGTGCTCGGGTTGTAGGCCTCGCCCTCCACGGTCGCGGAGGCGATCTTGGTGTGCTTCTGGTCCAGGGCCGCGGCCAGCATGCTGCGCCACGGCGTGATCCGGGTCCAGGCCAGGTCGGTGTCGCCCGGGGCGTACGCGTCGGCACGCTCACTGAGCGCGGCCACCGGGTCCTCGGCCGCGGCCGCGTCGGTGATCCGGCGCTGCGCGAGCCTCCCCAGCGGGTCCTCGGCGGGGTTGACCGGGGACTCCTCCGGCCACCACACCACCACCGGGGCGTCCGGCAGCAGCAGTGGCAGCACCACGGACTCGGCGTGGTTGGCGAGCTCGCCGTGCATCCGCAGCACGACCGTCTCACCGGTGCCGGAGTCCGAGCCGACCAGCACCTCGGCGTCCAGCCGCGCCATCGCGCGGTCGCGCGGAGAGCGGCCGGGCCGCTTGATGACGGCCAGGATGCGGGACGGGTGCTCCCGCGACGCGTCGCTGGCCGCCTTGAGGGCGTCGTAGGCACTGCCCTCGTCGGTGACGATGACCAGGGTGAGCACCATGCCGACGGCGGGTGTGCCGATGGCGCGGCGGGCGTCGATGAGCCCGGCGTTGATACGGGACGACGTGGTGTCCGTCAGATCGATCCTCATGGCCGGCGCCAGCTCCTACCGTCTCGTGCGAGCATCTCGTCCGCCTCGACCGGTCCCCAGGTGCCCGAGGCGTACTGGGCGGGCTTGCCGTGCGTGTCCCAGAACTTCTCGATCGGGTCGAGGATGTTCCAGGACAGCTCGACCTCCTGGTGGCGGGGGAAGAGGTTGGCGTCGCCGAGCAGCACATCGAGGATGAGCCGCTCGTACGCCTCCGGGCTGGACTCGGTGAAGGACTCGCCGTAGGCGAAGTCCATCGTCACGTCCCGGACCTCCATCGAGGTGCCGGGCACCTTCGAGCCGAAGCGCACCGTCACGCCCTCGTCCGGCTGCACCCGGATGACCAGGGCGTTCTGCCCCAGCTCCTCGGTGGATCCGGCCTCGAAGGGCAGGTACGGGGCCCGCTTGAAGACGACCGCGATCTCGGTGACCCGGCGGCCGAGCCGCTTGCCGGTGCGCAGGTAGAAGGGGACCCCCGCCCAGCGGCGGTTGTTGATCTCCAGCTTGACCGCGGCGAAGGTGTCGGTCTTCGACTTGGGGTCGATGCCGTCTTCCTCGAGGTATCCCACGACCTCCTCGCCGCCCTGCCAGGCGTGCGCGTACTGCCCGCGCACCGTGTGCGACGCCAGGTCCTGGGGGAGCTCGACGGCGCCGAGCACCTTGAGCTTCTCGGCGACCAGGGCCTTCGGGTGGAACGAGCCGGGCTCCTCCATCGCGGTCAGGGCGAGCAGCTGCAGCAGGTGGTTCTGGATGACGTCACGGGCCGCGCCGATGCCGTCGTAGTACCCGGCCCGGCCGCCGATGCCGATGTCCTCGGCCATCGTGATCTGGACGTGGTCGACGTACGACCGGTTCCAGATCGGCTCGAACATCGTGTTGGCGAACCGCAGCGCCAGGATGTTCTGGACGGTCTCCTTGCCCAGGTAGTGGTCGATCCTGAAGACCTCGTTGGGCGGGAAGACGTCGTGCACGAGCTGGTTGAGCTCCTGCGCGCTCTCCAGGTTGTGGCCGAACGGCTTCTCGATGACCGCGCGCCGCCAGGACTCGCCCGGGCCCTCGGACAGGCCGTGCTTCTTCAGCTGCTGCACGACGTTCGGGAAGAACTTCGGCGGCACGGAGAGGTAGAAGGCGAAGTTGCCACCGGTGCCGCGCGCCTTGTCGAGTTCGTCGATCGTCGACTTCAGCTTCTCGAAGGCGGTGTCGTCGTCGAACTCGCCCTGCACGAAGCGGCAGCCCTCGGCGAGCTGCTGCCAGACCTCCTCGCGGAAGGGCGTGCGGGCGTGTTCCTTGACCGCGTCGTGGACCTCCTGCGCGAAGTCCTCGTCCTCCCAGCTCCTGCGGGCGAAGCCGATGAGCGCGAAGCCCGGTGGCAGCAGACCGCGGTTGGCGAGGTCGTAGACGGCAGGCATCAACTTTTTACGGGACAAATCGCCCGTGACGCCGAAAATGACCAGGCCGGACGGCCCCGCGATACGCGGGAGCCGCCGGTCCTGTGCGTCACGCAGCGGATTGCTGCTGGTCAACTCATGCCCCCTTGGGCGTCTGACGCTCGAGTACCGCCTTGGTGGATTCCAGCAGCTCGTTCCAGGCGGCCTCGAACTTCTCGACGCCCTCCTCTTCGAGCAGCTGCACCACGTCGTCGTACGAGACACCGAGGCCCGCCAGCGCGTCGATGTCGGCCTGGGCCTGCACGTACTCGCCGCGGATGGTGTCGCCGGTGACCTCGCCGTGGTCGGCGGTGGCCTCCAGGGTGGCTTCCGGCATGGTGTTGACGGTGTTGGGGGCGACCAGCTGGGTCACGTAGAGCGTGTCCGGCAGGTCGGGGTCCTTGACGCCGGTCGATGCCCACAGCGGACGCTGCTTGTTCGCGCCCGCCTTCTCCAGCGCGTTCCAGCGGTCCGAGGTGAAGACCTCCTCGTACGCCTGGTAGGCGAGCCGGGCGTTGGCCAGCGCGGCCTTGCCCTTGAGCGCCTTGGCCTGGTCGCCGCCGACCTTGTCGAGGCGCTTGTCGATCTCGGTGTCCACGCGGGACACGAAGAAGGACGCCACCGAGTGGATCTTCGAGAGGTCCAGGCCGGAGGCCTTGGCCTTCTCCAGTCCCTCCAGGTAGGAGTCCATGACCTGGCGGTAGCGGGCCAGCGAGAAGATCAGCGTCACGTTTACGCTGATGCCCCGGCCGATGACCTCGGCGATCGCGGGCAGGCCGCCCAGGGTCGCCGGGATCTTGATGAGGGCGTTCGGCCGGTCGACGAGCCAGGCGAGCTGCTTGGCCTCGGCGACGGTCGCCCGGGTGTTGTGGGCCAGGCGCGGGTCCACCTCGATGGAGACCCGGCCGTCCTGGCCGTCGGTGCGGTCGAAGACCGGCCGCAGGATGTCGGCGGCGTCGCGGACGTCCGCCGTGGTGATCATGCGGATGGCCTCTTCGACCGTGACCTCACGGGCGGCGAGGTCGGTGAGCTGGGTCTCGTACCCCTCGCCCTGGGCGATCGCCTTCTGGAAGATCGACGGGTTGGTGGTGACACCCACGACGTGGTGCTGGTCGATCAGCTCGGCCAGGTTCCCGGACGTGATCCGCTTGCGGGACAGGTCGTCCAGCCAGATCGCGACGCCTTCGTCGGAGAGGCGCTTGAGTGCGTCTGTCATGGAAATTACATCTCCTACTGGTCGGGTGCGGTTCGTCAGCGGCTGACGGCGTCGACGGCGTCGATGGACTGACGTGCGGCGTTGGCGACGGCGTCGGAGGTGAAGCCGAACTCGCGGAACAGGATCTTGGCGTCGGCCGAGGCACCGAAGTGCTCCAGGCTGATGATCCGGCCCTGCGCGCCGATGTAGCGGTGCCACGTCAGGCCGATACCGGCTTCGACCGCGACGCGCGCCTTGACGTCCGGCAGCAGCACGCTGTCGCGGTACGCCTGGTCCTGCTCCTCGAACCACTCGACGGACGGCATCGAGACGACACGCGTCGGGATCCCGTCGGCCTGCAGTGCGTCGCGGGCCTCGACGGCCAGCTGCACCTCGGAGCCGGTGGCGATGAGGATGACCTGCGGACGGCCGCCCTCGGAGTCGAACAGCACGTAGCCGCCCTTGGCCGCGTGCTCGTTCGCCGGGTACGTGGGCACTCCCTGGCGGGTGAGCGCCAGGCCGTGCGGGGCAGGCTTGGACGCGTGGCGCTTGAGGATCTCGCGCCAGGCGATCGCCGTCTCGTTGGCGTCGGCCGGACGGACGATGTTCAGGCCCGGGATCGCGCGCAGCACGGCCAGGTGCTCGACCGGCTGGTGCGTCGGGCCGTCCTCGCCGAGGCCGACCGAGTCGTGCGTCCACACGTAGGTGACGGGCAGCTGCATGAGCGCGGCCAGTCGCACGGCGGGGCGCATGTAGTCGGAGAACACCAGGAAGGTGCCGCCGTAGATGCGCGTGTTGCCGTGCAGCGCGATGCCGTTCATCGTCGAGCCCATGGCGTGCTCGCGGATGCCGTAGTGCACGGTGCGGCCGTACGGGTGCGCGCCCGGCAGCGGGTTCCCCTCCGGGAGGAAGGACGAGCCGCTGTCGATCGTGGTGTTGTTGGAGCCCGCGAGGTCGGCGGAGCCGCCCCACAGCTCCGGTACGACGGCGCCGAGCGCCTGCAGGACCTTGCCGGAGGCGGCGCGGGTGGCGAGGCTCTTGCCGGTCTCGAAGGACGGCAGCGCCTTCTCCCAGCCGTCGGGCAGCTCGCCCGCGTTGACGCGGTCGAACTCGGCGGCGCGCTCCGGGTTGGCTTCGCGCCACTCCAGGAACCGCTTGTTCCAGACGGCGTGCGCCGCACGGCCGCGGTCGGCGGCCGTGCGGGTGTGCGACAGCACACCGTCCTCGACCTCGAAGGTCTTGGCGGGGTCGAAGCCCAGCACGGTCTTGGTCGCGGCGACCTCGTCGTCGCCCAGCGCCGAGCCGTGCGCGGCCTCGGTGTTCTGCGCGTTCGGGGCCGGCCAGGCGATGATCGAGCGGGCCGCGATGAACGACGGCCGCGAGGTCTCGGCCTGGGCCGCCTTCAGGGCCTCGTACAGACCCGCGGGGTCCAGGTCGCCGTTGGGCAGCTGCTCGACGCGCTGGACGTGCCAGCCGTACGCCTCGTAGCGCTTGAGGGTGTCCTCGCTGACGGCCGTCTCGGTGTCGCCCTCGATGGAGATGTGGTTGTCGTCCCACAGCAGCACGAGGTTGCCGAGCTTCTGGTGCCCGGCGAGCGAGGAAGCCTCGCCCGAGACACCCTCCTGCAGGCAGCCGTCACCGGCGATGACCCAGACGGTGTGGTCGAACGGGGAGGTGCCCGCTTCCGCGTCCGGGTCGAACAGGCCGCGCTCGTAGCGGGCCGCCATGGCCATGCCGACACCGTTGGCGATGCCCTGGCCGAGGGGTCCCGTCGTGGTCTCCACGCCGACCGTGTGGCCGTGCTCCGGGTGGCCCGGGGTCTTGCTGCCCCAGGTGCGGAACGCCTTCAGATCGTCCAGCTCCAGGCCGTACCCGGCGAGGAAGAGCTGGATGTAGAGCGTCAGGCTGGAGTGGCCGGCCGAGAGGACGAAGCGGTCGCGACCGGTCCAGTCGGGGTCTGACGGGTCATGCCGCATCAGCTTCTGGAACAGCAGGTACGCGGCGGGCGCGAGGCTCATGGCCGTGCCGGGATGGCCGTTGCCGACCTTCTGCACGGAATCCATGGCCAGAACACGAGCGGTATCAACGGCCCGCTTGTCCAGATCGGTCCACTCAAGGGCTGTGGTGGTCGGCTTGCTGCTCACCCTGGTTCAGGGCTCCTTTCCACATGTTGAGATGCCGGTGACGTGGCGCCTACCCGGCGTGGTCGAGCCTACCGCCGCAAGGACCTGCACCTTTTCGAGCGGGCTGTTCGACCCTCCGTACGACGCCCGGAGTACTGCCTCGAGCAGCGCTCCCGGTCTCACTTCGGGCAACCAGGACCCTCGCGCACCCATTCCCGGCCTGCCGGGATACTGACAGCCTGCCCCGGCCCGGGCGCGTTCGCCTGCTGAACGGGCGGCGAAGGGCGGGCGGCAACACGGGTCACCCCCCGGGGCGGGCGGAGTATTCCCTACGTCTACAGTGGCGTGGTACGCGCAAGGACTTACCGGACCTTCACGTCTGGGACCGGGACTTGCTGGACTTAATCCTTCCCCAGGGGTGTTTGTGACGGCCGTCGAATCCCGACCCGCAGGGGTCATCGGGACGAGCCACGGACAGCGGCCGTTCGCGGCTCGTGTCATGGCGTTCGTGGCGCTGACCAAGCCACGCATTATCGAGCTGCTGCTCATCACGACCGTTCCGGTGATGTTCCTGGCGGCGGGTGGCGTCCCCGACCTGTGGCTGGTGCTGACGACCGTCGTGGGCGGCTACCTCTCGGCGGGCGGCGCCAACGCGCTGAACATGTACATCGACCGCGACATCGACGCCCTGATGCACCGCACCGAGCAGCGTCCGCTGGTCACCGGCATGGTCTCGCCGCGCGAGGGGCTGGTCTTCGGCATCGCGCTCTCCGTGGTCTCCACGGTCTGGTTCGCGGTCCTGGTGAACACGCTGTCGGCGGCGCTGTCGCTGACGGCCATCCTCTTCTACGTCTTCGTGTACACGCTCGGCCTCAAGCGACGCACCGCGCAGAACATCGTGTGGGGCGGCATCGCGGGGTGCATGCCGGTGTTCATCGGCTGGTCCGCGGTCACCAACTCCGTCTCCTGGGCCGCGTTGGTCCTCTTCCTGGTGATCTTCTTCTGGACGCCGCCGCACTACTGGCCGCTGTCGATGAAGGTCAAGGACGACTACGAGCGGGTGGGCGTGCCCATGCTGCCGGTCGTGGCGGGCAACCTGGTGGTCGCCCGGCAGATCGTGATCTACAGCTGGGTGATGGTGCTCGTCTCGCTGACCCTGTGGTGGCCGCTGAACGAGACGTCGTGGCTCTACCCGGTGGCCGCGGTGCTGCTCGGCGCGATGTGGCTCAAGGAGGCGCACGGCCTGTACAGCCGCGCGAAGGCCGGGGTCAGCGGCGCGAAGCTGAAGGAGATGCGGCTGTTCCACTGGTCCATCACCTATCTGTCGCTGCTCTTCGTCGTCGTGGCCGTGGATCCTTTCCTTCACTGATTACCGACGGGTAGCATCTGCCTCATGGCTGAGACCGCGCAGAACCCCGTGGAAGAGACCCCGAAGGCGGACCCGCGCGCCGAGCGCCGCACCGCCAGGCTGACGAAGCAGATCCACGCCTTCGCCAAGAGCCACGGCGGCGCCGCCGAGGCGAACATCGCCTACATCGGCGGGGTCGGCACCCGAATCGTCCTCGTCGGCGAGAACGGCGAGTGGGGCGACCTGGTGGCCCCGACGTACGCCATGGCCCGCGAGGCCGTCGAGCGCGCCGGCGTCACCGTGCACGAGGATTTCGACGGCGAGTTCGCCGCGAAGGTGCGCACCGGCCCGTACGAGTGGTCCCGGATGGCCGGCATCCAGGTCGGCGGGCCCAGCAACACCTGACGCCCCGCCCGCACGTTAGGGACCATGGAAGCGGTCCCGACCGGCGGCGCGAGGAGTCAGTGATGCTGGAGCTGCCACCACTGGTGGACGCGCACTGCCACGGGGTGGTCTTCGGGGAGCTCGGCCTCGGCTCGTTCGAGGCGCTCCTCGCGGGGGCCGCCGCGCCCGGCACCACGCTCTTCGACAGTCCGACCGGCTTCGCCGTACGCCGCTGGTGCCCGCCCCTGCTGGGCCTGGAACCGCACTGCACCCCCGCGCACTACCTGGCGGGGCGCCGGGAGCTGGGCGCGTACGAGGCCACCCGGCGGCTGCTGCGCGGCGCCGGGATCGGCGCCTACCTGGTGGACGCGGCGGGGGGAGCCGGCGACGGTCCCGCCGATTGGGGTCCCCCCGCGCCGCCCCCCGAGGTCACCTCGCCCGAGGAGCTGGGAGCCGCCGCGGCGGCTCCCGTGTACGAGACCGTCCGGCTGGAACCGCTGGCGCAGCAGGTCGCCGACACCTCGGGGACCGTCGGCGCGTTCCTCGCCAATGTCGCCGAGGCGGTGCACGGAGCGGCTCGCACGGCCGTCGCCTTCTCGGTCGCCGACACCTGTCCGCCCGGATTCCCCGCCGGGCCGCCCGACGTCGGACCGGTACGGCGCGCCGCCGGAGCGTGGCTCGCGGGACGTACGGCGGGCGAGGCGCTCGATGACCCGGTGCTGCTGCGCCATCTGGTGTGGAACGCCGTCGCGACCGGCCTGCCGCTGCAGATCCGCGGTTCGGCGGGCGCCGACCCGCTGCGGCTCACCGGCTTTCTGCGGGCCACCGCGGGCCTCGGCACCGACGTGGTGCTCTTACGGGGCTTCCCGAGCCACCGCCCCGTCGCCCGCCTCGCGGCAGCGTTCCCGCACGTCTACGCGGACATCGGCTCCGCGCCGGCGGCGTCGGCCCTGGCCGAGACGCTGGAACTGGCGCCCTTCGGCAAGGTGCTCTTCTCGACCGGGGCGCACGCGCTGCCCGAGCTGTACGTGGTCGGGGCCCGCCTCTTCCGCGAGGCGCTGGAGCGGCTGCTCACCGACCGGGTGGTCGGCGGGGCCTGGACCCCGGCCGACGCGCACCGCGTCGCGGGACTGATCGCCGCGGGCAACGCGCGGCGGGTGTACGGGCTGGAGCGCCTGGACCGGGCCGGACCGGACCGCTGACGTGCCGGCTCAGGCCCTTGGGCGCAGGCTCAGATGGTTGAAGCGCCGGCTCAGACCGTTGACGCGAGCGGGGAGCCGGACTGCGCGGGGCCCGGGATGCCCGGCTGCTCCGACGGGCGCTCGCGCATCGACAGCGCGACCCGCAGCACCCCGATCCAGATCAGCGCGGAGCCGAGCATGTGCAGCCCGACCAGTACCTCCGGCAGGTGCGTGAAGTACTGCACATAGCCGATGACGCCCTGCGCCAGCAGCACGAGGAACAGGTCCCGCGTACGGGCCTTCGGGCCGGCGGGCGCGTCCACGGCGCGCAGCACGAACCACAGCGCGAGCGTGAGGGCCACCACGACCCAGGCGAGGTCGGCGTGGAGCTGCGCGACGGTCTTCCAGTCGATCGGGATGCGGTGCACCTCGGCCGAGTCACCCGCGTGCGGCCCGGCGCCGGTCACCATCGTGCCCACCGCGATCAGCAGCGCGGAGCCGGCGGTCAGCACCCACGCCAGCTGCCGCACCGGCTGGCCCACCAGCGCGCGCGCCGCGCCGTCGCCCTCGCGGGCCCGCTGCCAGGTCACCACCGCGACCGTGATCAGAGCGCTGGAGAGCAGGAAGTGCCCGGCGACGACGTAGGGATTGAGGCCGGTCAGCACCGTGATGCCCGCCCAGTACCGCGTTGCCCATGACCACCCAGAACTGCGCCCAGCCGAGCCGCGTCAGGCTGCGCCGCCACGGCTTCTGCGAGCGCACCGCGATGATCGCCCAGCCGACCGCCGCGCACAGCACGTACGTCAGCATCCGGTTGGTGAACTCGATGGCGCCGTGGAAGCCCATGTCGCCGGTGGTCGTCAGGCTGTCGTCGGTGCACTTGGGCCAGGTCGGGCAGCCGAGCCCCGAACTGGTCAGCCGGACCGCCCCGCCCGTCACCACGATGACCACGGCCATCGCGAGGGCGGCCGCGCAGGCCCGCCGGACCGTCACCGGGGACGGGGTCCAGCGCCGGGCGATGGAGGCGAGGGGGTTACGGGCGACTTCGAGCGACTTCGGCACGCGTCCATCGTAAGCGGCCGCTTGTGCAACTTTTCACGAGGGGGTCGGGAGCTGGCCCGCGCGCATAACATCGAGCGGAGGATCCGCGACTGGGGGAAATATGACAACCGACAAGAGCGGTTCGGTCAACCGGCGGAGAATGCTCTACGGCGGCGCGGCCGTCGTCGCCGGGGCGGGCATCGCGGGCTACGCGAGCGGGGAGTGGAACGCCCCCGCGGCGGCGCAGGGGAACGCCGACCATCCCGGCGTGGCGGACGTCGTGGCGGACTTCGGCGCCAAGGGCGACGGCAGGACGGACGACAGCGCGGCCTTCGCCGCCGCGTACGCCTACGCCGAGTCGCGGATCTCGGGCGGTGTGGGACACACCGTGATCGACGTGCCGCCGGGGGTGTACCTGGTGAAGAAGCCGGGCGCGCTGCTCGCCGGCGACAAGCCGGACAAGCGCGCGAGCGGCCTGCGCTTTCGGGGCGCCGGCATGCGGATCAGCGAGATCGTCTTCGCTCCGGAGTCGCCCAAGGACGCCTATCTGTGCCGCAACAACAACATGTGGAGCAACATCTCCTTCGAGGGGCTGCGCTTCACCTCGGGCACCCCCGGCGCGTCGTTCTTCTCCTCGTACTCCACCGGCTGGGCGCAGAACTACCGCTTCTCCGAGTGCGAGTGGATGGGGGAGTGGGAGTACGGCCTCGCCCTGGACGGCAGCAACAACAACTCGGAGATGCGCTGGGAGGCGTGCCGGGTGGGCGGCGCCTGGCGAAAGGCCTTCCTGTACTCGGGGCTCTCCAAGCGGTCGGAGAAGCGCGAGCAGCAGGACCAGTTCCTCAACTACTGGTTCACCGACATGACGGTCACCTACGACTGGGGCAACTTCCTGGAGTTCCCCTACGGCGGCTCGATCACCTGCCGCAGCGGCAGCTACATCATCACCGGCCGCCGCCCCACCCCCCACCCGGAGTACGGGTTCGAGAGTGCCTTCTTCCGCTTCCCGCGGGCCTCGCACTTCGACTCCGTGCAGCGCTTCCACGCCGAGGACATCCGCTTCGAGATACGCGACCCGCAGGTCGTGGTCATCGACTGCGAGTGGAGCAGCGGCACGGTCCACTTCAACGACTGCGACGACACGTCCCAGTCCTACAAGCAGTACTCGGACGGACTGACCGCGCACCGCTACAACATCGGCCCCGCAGGGCCGCTGGTGCGGTACGACATGTGCCAGCTCTCCGGCGCCCACCAGTACCGGGCCGCCGCCGGCGCGCAGCTGCCGACCAGCGTCCGCTACGACATGTGCCGGATCGTCGACCATCCCGCGGACGCGTTCGTGGCCGCCGGTGCGCACGACAAGACGTTCGCCCGCTTCGTCGACTGCATCACGCCGGGCTGAGGACCGTCCCGCCGGGCGTCACTCCCACTTGAAGAAGCGCGCCGCCGCGCCGAGCCCCACGACCGCCCACACCAGCAGGATCGCGAGGTCGCCCCAGGGCATGCCCGCGCCGTCCCGCAGCACGTCCCGCAGGCCGTCGGACAGGGCGGAGACGGGGAGCAGCCGCAGCACGTCCTGCGCCGCGCCCGGGAACCTGTCCAGCGGCACGATGATCCCGCCGGCCACCAGCAGCAGCAGGAAGACGAGGTTCGCGGCGGCGAGCGTCGCCTCCGCCTTGAGCGTGCCGGCCATCAGCAGGCCGAGCCCGGAGAAGGCGGCGGTGCCCAGCACGAGGAGCAGCACGACGCAGAGCGGGTTCCCGTGCGGCGACCAGCCCAGCGCGAACGCGATCGCCGTCAGCAGCACGATCTGCAGCACCTCGGTGACCAGCACCGAGCCGGTCTTCGCCGTCATCAGCGCCCAGCGCGGCAGCGGCGAGGCGCCGAGCCGCTTCAGCACGCCGTAGCGGCGCTCGAACCCGGTGGCGATGGCCTGACCGGTGAAGGCGGTGGACATCACGGCGAGCGCCAGGATGCCGGGGGCCAGGAAGTCGACGGCCTTGCCCGAACCCGTGTCGACGATCGAGACGGCGCTGAACAGGACGAGCAGCAGCGCCGGGATCACGACGGTGAGCAGCAGCTGCTCACCGTTGCGCAGCAGCATCTTCGTCTCGAACGCGGTCTGCGCACCGATCATCCGGGACAGCGGCGCCGCGCCCGGGTCGGGAACGAAGGTTCCGGCGGCCTCGGCGGCCTTCTTCTCTGCCGTGGTCACGCGCGCAGCTCCTTGCCGGTCAGATCCAGAAAGACGTCCTCAAGGGTGCGACGCTCGACCGCCAGGCGGTCCGGCATGACGCCGTGCTGCGCGCACCAGGAGGTGACGGTGGCGAGCAGCTGGGGGTCGACCGCGCCCTCGATCCGGTAGCTGCCCGGCGTCAGCTCGGCCGCCGCGGTGCCGTCCGGCAGCGCCTTGAGCAGCGAGACGAGGTCGAGGCCGGGACGGCCGGTGAAGCGCAGGGTGTTCTCGGCGCCGCCCCGGCACAGTTCCTCGGGCGTGCCGTGGGCGATCGACCGGCCGTGGTCGATGATCACGACCTGGTCGGCGAGCTGCTCCGCCTCGTCCATGAAGTGCGTGGTGAGGACGACGGTCACCCCGTCGGCGCGCAGTTCCCGTACGAGGTCCCAGGTGGCGCGGCGGGCCTGCGGGTCGAGCCCGGCGGTGGGCTCGTCGAGGAAGACCAGTTCGGGACGGCCGACGACGGCCATGGCGAGCGCGAGCCGCTGCTGCTGCCCGCCGGACAGTCGGCGGTACGTGGTGCGGCCGCAGGATTCCAGGCCGAGCCGTTCGATGAGCAGCGCGGGGTCCACCGGGCGGGCGTGCAGCGCCGCGGTGTGCCGCAGCATCTCCTCGGCACGCGCCCCGGGGTACACGCCGCCGGACTGCAGCATCACCCCGATGCGCGGCCGCAGCGCGGCGCCGTCGGTGGCCGGATCGAGGCCCAGGACCCGCACGCTGCCGGCGTCGGCGCGCCGGTACCCCTCGCAGGTCTCGACGGTGGTGGTCTTGCCGGCGCCGTTCGGCCCGAGCACGGCGGTCACCGAGCCGGCCGCCACCGTCAGGTCCAGACCGTCCACCGCGGTCTTGTCGCCGTACCGCTTGACCAGGCCGGCGATCTCGACCGCCGGTGACTGACTGGTGCTGCCGCTTCGCATACCCGTGAGTCTAGGGAGCGCCGTTCTCCGTTCAGAACCCGCCCATGGCCCCGCCGGTCGGCGGGTGGAAGGAATACCCGGGGAATGGATCTTGTTCAGGCAATTTCGCAGGTCAACTTAGGTTCACCTAAGTGACGAACTCCACCGGAGTCGAATCCGACGCGGGTTGCCGGGGCCCGATGAATTACGCAACAATGAAGTTGTGAAAAACGTCGGCGCGGCTCAGGAGGAGCAGACGACCGGGGAGCGGAGTACCCGCAACCGGGTCGCCCGGTCGATCCTGGACCACGGTCCTTCGACCGCCGCCGACCTGGCGGAGCGGTTGGGCCTCACGCAGGCCGCCGTCCGTCGCCACCTGGACCACCTCGTCGCAGAGAACATCGTCGAGCCGCGTGAGCAGCGGGTCTACGGAGCGCGCACCCGTGGGCGCCCCGCCAAGGTCTTCGCGCTCACCGACTGCGGCCGCGACGCCTTCGACCAGGCGTACGACCAGATCGCGGCCGACGCGCTGCGCTGGATCGCGCAGTCCGCCGGCGGCGGGGAGATGGGCGATGCCGCGGTCACCGCGTTCGCCCGGGCCCGCGTCGCCCAGCAGGCGGACCGCTACCGCGCCGCGGTCGACGCCGCGGAGCCCGCCCAGCGCACCCAGGCGCTCGCGAAGGCCTTGAGTGAGGACGGGTACGCTGCTACCACCCGTAGCGCGTCGGCCGGCGCCGGCGCACGGGAGCCCGCCGGTGAGCAGCTCTGCCAGCACCACTGCCCGGTGGCGCACATCGCCGAGGAGTTCCCGCAGCTGTGTGAGGCGGAGGCCGAGGTCTTCTCCCACCTGCTGGGAACCCACGTCCAGCGGCTGGCCACCATCGCCCACGGCGACGGCGTCTGCACGACGTACATCCCGCGGCACCAGCAGGTCAGCAGTGCAGTAGATATCAACACCGCAGTGAATACCACCACCGCAGTGCATAACGCATCCGCCAGTACGGCCGGGAGGAACCCCGCATGACTGCTCCCACGGAGACCACGCACCCGGAACTCGATGGGCTGGGCACGTACGAGTTCGGCTGGTCCGACTCGGACACCGCCGGTACCAACGCCCGGCGTGGAATCAACGAGGATGTCGTGCGCGACATCTCCGCGAAGAAATCCGAGCCGGAGTGGATGCTGAAGCTGCGGCTGAAGGGTCTGAAGCTGTTCGGCAAGAAGCCCATGCCGACCTGGGGCTCGGACCTCAGCGGTATTGATTTCGACAACATCAAGTACTTCGTGCGCTCCACCGAGAAGCAGGCCGCTTCCTGGGAGGACCTGCCCGAGGACATCAAGAACACCTACGACCGGCTGGGCATCCCGGAGGCCGAGAAGCAGCGTCTCGTCGCCGGTGTCGCCGCCCAGTACGAGTCCGAGGTCGTCTACCACCAGATCCGTGAGGACCTGGAGGAGCAGGGCGTCATCTTCCTGGACACCGACACGGCGCTGAAGCAGTACCCGGAGATGTTCCAGGAGTACTTCGGCACCGTCATCCCGGTGGGTGACAACAAGTTCGCCTCGCTGAACTCGGCCGTGTGGTCCGGCGGATCGTTCATCTACGTCCCCAAGGGCGTCCATGTCGACATCCCGCTGCAGGCCTACTTCCGTATCAACACGGAGAACATGGGCCAGTTCGAGCGGACGCTGATCATCGTCGACGAGGACGCCTACGTCCACTACGTCGAGGGCTGCACCGCCCCGATCTACTCCTCGGACTCGCTGCACAGCGCCGTGGTCGAGATCATCGTGAAGAAGGGCGGCCGCTGCCGCTACACGACCATCCAGAACTGGTCGAACAACGTCTACAACCTGGTTACCAAGCGCGCGGTCGCCTACGAGGGCGCCACGATGGAGTGGGTCGACGGCAACATCGGCTCCAAGGTGACCATGAAGTACCCGGCCGTCTACCTGATGGGCGAGCACGCCAAGGGCGAGACCCTGTCCATCGCCTTCGCGGGCGAGGGCCAGCACCAGGACGCCGGCGCGAAGATGGTGCACATGGCGCCGAACACGTCGTCCAACATCGTCTCCAAATCCGTGGCGCGCGGCGGCGGCCGTACGTCCTACCGCGGTCTCATCGAGATCGGCGAGGGCGCTGCCGGATCGAAGTCCAACGTGCTCTGCGACGCCCTGCTCGTCGACACGATCTCCCGCTCGGACACGTACCCGTACGTGGACGTCCGTGAGGACGACGTGTCCATGGGCCACGAGGCGACCGTCTCGAAGGTCTCGGACGACCAGCTCTTCTACCTGATGAGCCGTGGTATGACGGAGTTCGAGGCGATGGCGATGATCGTGCGAGGTTTCGTCGAGCCGATCGCGCGTGAGCTGCCGATGGAGTACGCGCTGGAGCTGAACCGCCTGATCGAGCTGCAGATGGAAGGCTCCGTCGGTTAGTACGACGTCCCCGTACGGGTGCGCCCGCGCACCCGTACGGCCTGACGGCCGTCCACCGGCGACGCGACGACGTTCCTCCAGAGACTCGATAGTCGACGTTTCTCCAGAAAGAGAGCAGTACGACAAGCCATGGCTGACAACATCCCTGCCGGCAGCACCACCGAGGGTGCCATCACGGTGGGCCACCCCGCCGATGCCCGGGTCAGCGCCGCGCCGTCCTACGACGTGGCCGACTTCCCGGTGCCGCACGGCCGCGAGGAGGAGTGGCGTTTCACTCCTCTGGAGCGGCTGCGCGGCCTGCACGACGGCACCGCGAAGGCCAACGGCGGCCTGCGCGTCGACGTGACCGCCCCCGAGGGCGTCACCGTCGAGTCGGTGGACCGCACCGACGCCCGCGTCGGCAAGGCCGGCAAGCCCGCGGACCGGGTCGTGGCCCAGGCGTTCAGCTCCTTCGAGAAGGCCTCGCTCGTCTCGATCCCCAAGGACCTCGTGCTCACCGAGCCGGTCCGGATCGCCGTGCACGGCGAGGGCGGCACCGCCTACGGCCACCAGGTCATCGAGATCGGCGCCTTCGCCGAGGCCGTCGTGGTCATCGACCACACCGGTGACGCCACGCTCGCCGCGAACGTCGAGTACCTGATCGGCGACGGCGCCAAGCTCACCGTCGTCTCGGTCCAGGACTGGGACGACAAGGCGGTGCACGTCGCCCAGCACACCGCGCTGGTCGGGCGCGACGCCAGCTTCAAGTCCGTGATCGTCACCTTCGGCGGCGACGTGGTCCGGCTGCACCCGCGGGTCGTCTACGGCGCCCCGGGCGGCGAGGCCGAGCTGTTCGGCCTGTACTTCACCGACGAGGGCCAGCACCAGGAGCACCGGCTCTTCATCGACCACGACACGCCGCACTGCCGCAGCAACGTCACCTACAAGGGCGCGCTGCAGGGCAAGGACGCGCACGCGGTCTGGATCGGCGACGTCCTCATCCGCGCCGCGGCCGAGGGCACCGACACCTACGAGCTCAACCGCAACCTGATCCTCACGGACGGCGCGCGGGTCGACTCGGTCCCCAACCTGGAGATCGAGACCGGCGAGATCGCCGGCGCCGGCCACGCCTCGGCGACCGGCCGCTTCGACGACGAGCAGCTCTTCTACCTGATGGCCCGCGGCATCCCGGCCGCCGAGGCCCGCCGCCTCGTCGTCCGCGGCTTCTTCGGCGAGCTGGTCCAGCAGATCGGCCTGCCCGACCTCGAGGAGCGCCTGATGGCGAAGATCGACGCGGAGCTGGAGGCGTCCGTCTGATGACCACGGCCCCAGGTTTCGTCCGCGTGTGCGCGGTGACCGAGCTGGAGGACGACACGCCCAAGCGGGTCGACCTCGACGGCACGGCGGTCTCCGTGGTGCGCACCGCGGGCGAGGTGTTCGCGATCAACGACATGTGCTCGCACGCGAACGTCTCCCTCTCGGAGGGCGAGGTCGAGGACTGTCAGATCGAGTGCTGGCTGCACGGCTCCAGCTTCGACCTGCGCACCGGCAAGCCGTCCGGGCTACCCGCCACGCGGCCCGTACCCGTATACCCCGTAAAGATCATCGGCGACGACGTGCTCGTCTCCGTCACCCAGGAGTCCTGAGGCACCCATGGCAACGCTTGAGATCCACGACCTGCACGTCTCCGTCGAGGCCGAGAACGGCCCCCGCGAGATCCTCCGCGGCGTCGACCTGACCGTGAAGCAGGGCGAGACGCACGCCATCATGGGCCCCAACGGCTCGGGCAAGTCCACTCTCGCCTACTCGGTGGCCGGCCACCCGAAGTACACGATCACCAGCGGCACCGTCACGCTCGACGGCGAGGACATCCTCGCGATGACCGTCGACGAGCGCGCCCGCGCCGGCCTGTTCCTCGCCATGCAGTACCCGGTCGAGGTCCCCGGCGTCTCGGTCTCCAACTTCCTGCGCACCTCGGCCACCGCGATCCGCGGCGAAGCCCCCAAGCTCCGCACCTGGATCAAGGAGGTCAAGTCCGCGATGGAGCAGCTCCAGATGGACCCGGCCTTCGCCGAGCGCAACGTCAACGAGGGCTTCTCCGGCGGTGAGAAGAAGCGCCACGAGATCCTCCAGCTGGAGCTCCTCAAGCCGAAGATCGCGATCCTGGACGAGACGGACTCCGGTCTGGACGTCGACGCGCTGCGCCAGGTCTCCGAGGGCGTCAACCGTGTTCGCGAGACCGGCGAGGTCGGGACGCTGCTGATCACCCACTACACCCGCATCCTGCGCTACATCAAGCCCGACTTCGTCCACGTCTTCTCGAACGGCCGCATCGCCGAGTCCGGTGGCGCCGAGCTGGCCGACAAGCTGGAGAACGAGGGCTACGAGGCATACAGCACGAAGGGCGGCGCAACAGCGTGACACCACTGCATGGCCTCCTCGACACCGAGGCGATCCGCAAGGACTTCCCGATCCTGGACCGCGTCGTCCACGACGGCAAGAAGATCGTTTACCTGGACAACGCGGCGACGTCACAGAAGCCGCGCCAGGTCCTCGACGCGCTGAACGCGTACTACGAGCGGCACAACGCCAACGTCCACCGCGGCGTGCACGTGCTCGCCGAGGAGGCCACGGCGCTCTACGAGGGCGCCCGCGACAAGGTCGCCGCGTTCATCAACGCGCCGAGTCGCGACGAGGTGATCTTCACCAAGAACGCCTCGGAGTCGCTCAACCTCGTCGCGAACATGCTGGGCTGGGCCGACGAGCCCTACCGGGTGGACCGCGAGACCGAGATAGTCATCACGGAGATGGAGCACCACTCCAACATCGTCCCGTGGCAGCTGCTCTCGCAGCGCACCGGCGCGAAGCTGAAGTGGTTCGGGCTGACCGACGACGGCCGGCTCGACCTCTCCGACATCGAACAGGTGATCACCGAGAAGACGAAGATCGTCTCGTTCACCCTGGTCTCCAACATCATGGGCACGATCAACCCGGTCGACGCGATCGTCCGGCGCGCCCAGGACGTCGGTGCGCTGGTCCTCATCGACGCCTCGCAGGCCGCGCCGCACATGCCGCTGGACGTGCAGGCGCTCGGCGCCGACTTCGTGGCCTTCACCGGCCACAAGATGTGCGGCCCGACCGGCATCGGCGTGCTGTGGGGCCGCCAGGAGCTGCTCGAGGACCTGCCGCCGTTCCTCGGCGGCGGCGAGATGATCGAAACCGTCTCGATGCACTCCTCGACGTACGCGCCCGCACCGCACAAGTTCGAGGCCGGCACCCCGCCGATCGCCCAGGCGGTCGGGCTGGGCGCGGCTGTGGACTACCTGTCCGCGATCGGCATGGACAAGATCGAGGCCCATGAGCACGCCATCACCGAGTACGCGGTGAAGCGCCTGCTGGAGGTCCCGGACCTGCGGATCATCGGCCCGATGACGGCCGAGGACCGGGGCGCGGCGATCTCGTTCGTGCTCGGTGACATCCACCCGCACGACGTGGGCCAGGTGCTGGACGAACAGGGCATCGCCGTCCGCGTCGGACACCACTGCGCACGCCCTGTCTGCCTGCGCTACGGAATTCCCGCGGACCACGCGGGCGTCGTTCTATCTGTACTCCACCCCCGCGGAGGTCGACGCCCTCGTAGAGGGGCTGGAGCACGTACGGAACTTTTTCGGTTGAGTTGGGCACAGCGGGTGAGGGCTGACTGGTGAAGCTGGATTCGATGTACCAGGAAGTGATCCTGGACCACTACAAGCATCCGCACGGGCGTGGCCTGCGCGACGGCGACGCCGAGGTGCACCACGTCAATCCGACGTGCGGTGACGAGATCACGCTGCGGGTCAAGCTCGACGGCTCGAAGATCGTGGACGTCTCCTATGAGGGACAGGGCTGCTCGATCAGCCAGGCCAGCGCCTCGGTGCTGAACGACCTGGTGGTGGGCCGCGAGCTGGAGGACGCGCTGAAGGTCCAGGAGGTCTTCCTGGAGCTGATGCAGTCCAAGGGCAAGGTGGAACCGGACGACGCGATGGAAGAGGTGCTGGAGGACGCGGTCGCGTTCGCCGGCGTCTCGAAGTACCCGGCGCGTGTGAAGTGTGCCCTGCTCAGCTGGATGGCGTGGAAAGACGCCACCTCGCAGGCACTGGCGAATGGCACGGCGAGGGAGACCGCATGACCGACAACGCAGACGTGACGACGAAGCCCGCTTCCGAGGAGGAAGTGCGCGAGGCGCTGTACGACGTCGTCGACCCCGAGCTGGGCATCGACGTCGTCAACCTGGGCCTGATCTACGGCATCCACGTCGACGACTCCAACGTCGCGACGCTGGACATGACGCTCACCTCGGCGGCCTGCCCGCTGACCGACGTCATCGAGGACCAGGCGCGTTCGGCGACCGACGGGATCGTCGCCGACCTGAAGATCAACTGGGTCTGGATGCCGCCGTGGGGCCCGGACAAGATCAGCGACGACGGCCGCGAGCAGCTGCGGGCGCTCGGCTTCAACATCGGCTGAGCAGGACCGTTCCATCGCACGGCCCATACACCGGAACGGCCCGCACGCCTCGAGCGTGCGGGCCGTTCCGGTGTATGGGGTATCTCGGTGTGTACGGGCGTACGCATCGCTGCGTACGCTTGTACACATGGGGTACATCATGCTGGGCGGCGCCATCATCGCCGAAATACTCGGCACCACGGCGATGAAGTACAGCGAGGGCTTCAGCAGGCTCTGGCCGTCCGCGATCACGATCACCGGCTACGTCATCGCGTTCACGCTGCTCGCACAGACGCTGAAGACGGTCGAGGTCGGCACCGCCTACGCGATCTGGGCGGGCGTCGGCACCGCGACCATCGCGGCGATCGGGATGGTCTTCCTGGGGGAGGCGGCGAACGCCGCGAAGGTTCTCGGGGTGCTGCTGGTGATCGCGGGCGTCATCGTGCTCAACCTCGGCGGTTCGCACTGATGGCCCGCCGCTACGACCCCGAGCGGCGCCGGCGCATCATCGACGCCGCGATCCGGGTGGTCGGCGCCCGCGGCATCGCCGGGCTGAGCCACCGCTCGGTCGCCGCCGAGGCGGACGTGCCCCTCGGCTCGACCACGTACCACTTCGCGACCCTTGACGATTTGCTCGTCGCCGCGCTCCGCCAGTCCAACGAGGGCTTCGCCCAGACCATCCGGGACAGCCCGCTCTTCGCCGACCCGGGCCCGAGGCCGGCCTCGTCGGCCGCTCTCGCGGACGAACTGTCCCGGCTGCTGGAGGTCTGGCTCACCGGCGACCGCACGCTGATCGAACTCGACTACGACCTCTACCTGGCCGCGCTGCGCCGGGAGGCGGTCCGCCCCATCGCGGCCGAGTGGGTCGCCCAGGCCACCACCCTCCTGGCCGCCCACACCGACCCCTCCACCGCCCGAGCCCTCATCGCCCTCATCGACGGCGTCTGCCTCCAGTCCCTCCTGACCGACTCCCCCTACGACCGCCCCTACGCACGCGACATGTTCACCCGCCTGCTGACGGGGGGCGCCGCGCGCCGGCCGGCGGTGCGATAGGCGGCGCGCGGAAAGCGCATTTCGCATGTCGGGCCGGTTGGGCATCGGGCAGGGCCAGCGGCTAGCGTGCGAGGCATGACTGACACGACCGCTTCGACTGTTCACCGCTCCACCGGCGCCGTTGCCGCCGGCCTTGCCACCATCGCCGACGACGGCACGGTCCTGGACACCTGGTACCCCGCCCCCGAGCTCGTCGCCGACCCCGGTCCGGCCGGCACCGAGCGGCTGACCGCCGAGCGCGCCGCCGAGTTGCTGGGAGCCGCCGCGCCGAAGGCGCTCGGGCCGGACCCGCGACGCGGGGTGGAGGTCGTCGCCGTGCGTACCGTCATCGCCTCGACGGACGACAAGCCGCTCGACGCGCACGACGCCTACCTGCGCCTGCACCTGCTCAGCCACCGCCTGGTGCGTCCCAATGGGCAGAACCTGGAAGGCCTGTTCGGGCTGCTCGCCAACGTCGCCTGGACCTCCATCGGCCCGGTGCCGGTCGCCGGGATCAACGCCGCGCGCCTCGCCGCCCGCGGCGAGGGTCTCCACCTGTCCGTCTACGGTGTCGACAAGTTCCCCCGCATGACGGACTACGTCGCCCCCGCCGGCGTCCGCATCGCCGACGCCGACCGGGTCCGCCTGGGCGCGCACCTCGCCGCCGGCACCACCGTGATGCACGAGGGTTTCTGCAACTTCAACGCCGGCACCGTCGGGACGAGCATGGTCGAGGGCCGCATCTCGCAGGGCGTCGTCATCGGCGACGGTTCCGACATCGGCGGCGGCGCATCCATCATGGGCACCCTCTCGGGCGGCGGCAAGGAGGTCGTCTCCATCGGCGAGCGCTGCCTGCTCGGCGCCGAGTCGGGCATCGGCATCGCGCTCGGTGACGACTGCGTCGTCGAGGCCGGCCTCTACGTCACCGCCGGAACCCGCGTCACGCTCCCGGACGGCAAGATCGTCAAGGCCCTGGAGCTCTCCGGCGCCGACAATCTCCTCTTCCGCCGGAACTCCACCACCGGCACGGTCGAGGTCCTGCAGCGCACCGGCTCGTGGGGCGGCCTGAACGAGCTGCTGCACAGCCACAACTGAGCCGACGGCGCCGGGCGGGTCCGACCCGCCCGGCGCCGCACTCCCGCCCCGCTGAACGCCCCGCGCCACAGGTGGTGAGCTGGGGCGGGAACGTCGTCGTCACGGTCTTCGTCCACGCGGCGCCGGAGGGCAGGACCCCGCACTTCGTGACCCGGCCGCACATCATCGCCCCGCCGTTCTTCCAGACGCCGGCCGGCCGCGCCGGGGCGCCGGCTCGCGCTGCAGGCCTCCAAACTGCCGGTGGACTGCGTCGCGGACACCGTCGCGCCGGCGGTCGGCGCGTACCGCGTCGTCGGCCACGCCGGAGGAACACCGCGTGGCCGTCGCGGGGTTCGTTCGCCAGGTGAGCATCATCCGGAAACAACACCCTGATCTACGGCGACTCCAACCTGGTGAACGCCGCGCTGATCGGCGGCGACGCCCTCCAGCGGCCACCGGGGGCGGGGCGGATGTGAGACGGCCCGGGGCGCCCGCCACAACGGCGGAGCGCCCCGGGTCCGGGAGAGCGTTACGGGCGGACGCGGACGACCTGGGGGTCGTGGTCGCTCGCCTGGTCGGCGAACTCGGCGTTGATGTGGACGACGTCGTAGTCCGGCGAACCGAGGGAGGGGCTGACGAGGATGTGGTCGAGCACCTGCGAGTTGCCCTGGAAGACGTACGAGTAGCGCTCGCTCGGACGCAGCGACAGGACGAGGTCCTTGAGCGCGCGGCCCTCGGTGAGCCGCAGCCCGGCGGCGGAGAACTCGTAGTCGTTGATGTCGCCGAGCACGACGACCCGGGCGTCCTTCTGGACCGCCTGGATCTGCCGCACGAAGGTGTTGACCTGGACGGACTGCTGCAGGCGCTTGGTCTCGGAGCTGCGCACCACCGGCTGGACGCGGCTGGTCAGGGGGCTGTCGCCGCCCTTGGACGCGAAGTGGTTGGCGATGACGATGACGGGCTTGCCGCGGAAGGTGAACTCGCCCGCGAGCGGCTTGCGGCTGTCGGCCCAGGCGCTGTCACCGGGGGCGATGCGGCCGGGGGAGACGCTGAGCGCGGCCTTGCCGTGGTTGCCGGTGACCCAGACCGGCGTGGTGGCGTCGCCGCCGGCCCGGTCGGTGAAGGCGACCCGCGCCGGGTTGAAGAGGAACGCCTGGCGGATGTTGCCGCCCGGCTCGCCGCCGTCGGTCCCGTTCGTCGGGTCGATGGAGCGCCACTGGTAGCGCGGGCCGCCGGCGGCGACGATCGCGTCGATGAACTTGTTCACCGTCTGATCGGCGGCGACCGTACCGTCGTTGACGGCACCGTTGTTGTCCTGGATCTCCTCCAGGGCGACGATGTCCGGCGAGGCGAGGTGCGTGACGACGCCGACGGCGAGGCGGTCGAACTTGGTCTGCGGGTCGGACGGGTCCAGGTTCTCGACGTTGTACGTCGCGACCGCCAGCTCGTCCTTCCGCTGCTTGCGCGTCGTCTCCGGCTGCAGACCGTGGGAGGCGACGGTGCCGATGGCGCGGGCGGTGAGGGTGTAGCCGCCGAACTGGTTGAAGTCCAGCGGGCCTTCGGTGGTGCCGGTGAGGACGTCGCCGACGTTCGCGGACGGGAAGGGCTGCTGGGCCGTCGGGATCAGGGACTGGATCTGCAGCCGGCCGGAGTTCTGGTTCGCGTACGAGCCGTAGACGGTGCCGCCGCGCGGCGTCGGGTTCTCCTGGGGCCGGACCGTCACCCACAGCTCGGAGTACGGGTCGGTGGCGCCGACCACGCGGGCGTCGGCGACCTGGACGTTCATGCCTTCCAGGGACTCGTACAGGTCCAGCGCGTACGCCGCGGGCCGCAGCGGCAGCGCCTCGATGCTGTTACCGGCCGCCGGGTCGCCGGCCGGGGCGTACGCGGCGGGGACGGCGGTGCTGTTCAGGACCACCGGGGCGGGCAGCGCGTTGCCGGAGGAGACGACCGTGACCACCGGCTTGGTGATCTCGGTGACGGACTGGTCGCCGGCGGCCTTGCCGCCCGGGTAGTACTCGCTGACCGTGCCGGAGACCGTCACCGAGTCGCCGACCGCCACCGTGGGGTTGGAGCTGGTGAAGACGAAGACGCCCTCGCTGGTCGCCGGGTCCGCGTCCGGCGTCGGGTCCTGCATCCAGAAGCCCTTGGACGAGCCGTAGGCGCGCACGCCCGTGACGATGCCGGGCACCGCGGTGACGGCCTGGCCCGCCAGCGGGGAGAGCCGGGTGGCGCCCTGGAGGTCGTGCACGCGCACGCCGTCGGCAGCGGACGTGTCCGCGGTCGCGGACTGCGGCATGGCGATCAGTCCTGCCGCCAGCGCGGCGGTGACTATGGCGCCGATGGAGCGAGGGGTGGTCAACGTGGCCTCCGTGAGGGCAAAGGTCTTGACGGGCAAAGGTCTCTGGGCACAGGTCCGGCGCAAAGGTCTACGCGCGTCAATTTCCTTGTAGGGCATGGGTGTTGTCAAGAGCCGGACAAGGGACGGAAAGGGAACGCACCGTGAAGGGGAGACGAACCGGACGTGCCGCCTCCCGACGCGTCTAGGCTGGGTCCGCGCTGTCCCGCAAGCGCGGCGCTGTCACCCCCCACCGCTGTTGAGGAGAACCCCGCCATGGCCGCTGACCGCCTCGCCCTGCCGCCTGTGCGGCTGCTGCCCGAGGACGAGCTGGCACGGCTCGCGCTCGCCGTGCCGCTGCTGGAGCGCGCGGTCCGGCTGGCCCGCTGGGCCGGTCCCGACACCCGGGTCGACGTCATGGGCGAGTTGACGGAGGACGACCGGCTGCGCGCGGCGGCCGAACTCGGCCTCGCCGACGACCAGGACGGCCTGGCCGAGACCTCGCAGGCCTGGGGCATCGCCATCGACACCGGCATGGTCGAGCTGGACATCGACGAGGCCGCGGCCCAGGCCACGGAGCCCGGTGAGCCCGCGGGCAGCGCACTGCCCGGCGAGGCGCTCGCCCAACTGACCGCGGGCGAGCCGCAGGACGTCCTGGAGGTGTGGCTCGCCACCGCCGAGACCGCCCTCGGCGAGGCCGCCTCGCCGGACTTCGAGGGACTGCGCGCCGCCATCGGCGGCGACGACCAGGACGACGACGGTGTCCTGGACCTCGACGCGCTGGACTGGGACCCGGAGGAGGAGGCCGAGTTCCTCGACGCGGCGCTCGCCAACCTGTACGCGTACTGCGCGCTCGAGGAGGCCGGGTACGAGTCCGTGCCGCTGCCCGTCCTGGCGGCCTCACTCGTCGTCCCCGAGGACATGGCCGAGCCGTCGGACGACGTCCTCGAAGAGGTCACCGAGGTCATGATGCGACTGGACGACCACTTCCGGCTGCTCGCCCCCACCGGCCTGATCGAGTACCAGCCGGTCGACGACGCGCTCATCGAGGAGGGCGACGAGGACGGCGGCGCCGCGGGCGACCGGGACCTTCCGGCCGAACTCGACCCGGAGGAGATCTCCCGCTACGGCATGGTCCGGCTCACCCCGCTCGGTGTGTTCGGCGTCCGCGCCCGGCTGCTCGACGCGGGCGCCCACGCCCCCGCCGTCGGCGATCTCGCCGACCGGCCCGCGTCCGTGCTCCTGGACGCGATGACCGACTACCCGGACCAGGCGGCCCGCACCGAGGCCGAACTGTGGCTCGACGGCCGCAAGCCCGTCGAGGCGGCGCGCGAACTGCTCGCCGCGTCCACCGGGGACGACCTGGGCGCGCCCGGCCGCCGGCTGATGTGCCAGCAGACCCTCAGCCTGCTCGGCGCCGACGCGGAGCCCGCGCTGCGCGAGGTGCTCGACGACCGGCAGCTCGGCGGGCTCGCCCGCGTATGGCTGACCGAACGCGACGCGCGGGACGTACCCGCGCCGGACCAGGCGATGGTGTTCTGGCTGACCGTCGACACCCTGGCCGCGCAGCTCGACTCGGACCACGCCCCCGAACTGCTCGCCGAACTCGTGACCGGCCTCGTCACCCAGCACGACGGCTTCTTCGACGCGGTCTGGCGCGTCGACCACCCGGCCACCTCCGACGTCCTGGAGGCGATGGGGCGGCTGCACCCCGACAAGTCGGTGGCCAAGACCGCCCGCAAGGCGGCGTTCAAAGCCCGCTCCAAGGCGGGCACGGAACGCTGATCCGCCCCGGCGTACAGCGGTGCGCGCCGACCGGGCCGTCGGAACCCGGTCCGGCCGGCGCGCGCTCCCGGTGAACGGTTGCGACAACTGCCCGTCTATTGCGGCCCGTAGCGAAGGTCAAGCACTTTCCCACAGAAACTCATAGTTCAGGCCATTGGTCATGACTTGACCTTGTATACGAAGATTCTTTACAGGTATTTGAGCTTATCCATACGTGGCTTCCCCGTGGCCGGATGTCGTTCATGCGGCGTTCGTCTCGGGAAGGGAACGTAACCGCCGCAGCCCGCGACAAAAGGAGCCCAGAGTGCCGCTCAGCCGTAGAGACTTCGTCCAGCGCACAGCCATCACCGGTGCCGGCGTCGCACTGGCGGGTGCCGTCGACGTCCTCGCCACCGCCCCGGGGGCGCTCGCCGCCGACACCCCGGCCACGGCCGCCAAGCCGGCCGCCGGGCACCACGCGCCCGAACTGGGCTACGGCCCGATCGTCGAGGACCCGAACGGTCTGCTCGGGCTTCCCGCGGGCTTCTCCTACCGGGTGATCACCCGCACTGGCGTCACCACGCTGGAGACCGGTGAGTCCACCCCGTCCAACCACGACGGCACGGCCACCTTCGAGGGCGTGCGCGGCGCGACGCTGCTCGTCAACAACCACGAGCTGCGCGGCGCGCGGGCGGACTGGCCGCACCCGGTGCCGCTGATCGAGGGCATCACGTACGACCCGGGAGCGGCCGGCGGCTGCACCGTCGTCGAGGTCGCCAAGCACGGCGGTCACGTCGCGGAATGGGTCGGCATCGCGGGCACCGCCACCAACTGCGCCGGCGGGTCCACCCCGTGGGGCACCTGGCTGACCTGCGAGGAGACCGAGGACAAGGCCGGCAAGTTCGGCTTCACCAAGGACCACGGCTACGTCTTCGAGGTCGACCCGCACGACCGCAAGGCCAACCGCGACCCCAAGCCGATCAAGGCGCTGGGCCGTTACGCGCACGAGGCGGTCGTCGTCGACCCGAAGCGCGGTCACCTCTACCTCACCGAGGACGCCGCAGGCCCCAACGGCCTGCTCTACCGCTGGACCCCGCCGGCCGGCTTCCACCACGGCCGCGGCAAGCTCCGCCACCTCGCCGACGACGCGGGCGTGCTCCAGGCCTTCAAGTGCTTCGACTCGGGCGGCACGTTCATCGACGACCTGTCGCGGGCCACGAAGACCGGCACGGTCTACGGCGTGGACTGGGTCGACGTCCCGGACCGCGACGCGAAGACCGTCTCGGTGCGCAAGCAGTTCGCAGAGGGTGAGGTCACCCGCGCCCGCAAGCTCGAAGGCATGTGGTGGGGCGACGGCGGCACCTACATCGTCTCGTCCTTCGCCCGTGACGAGAGCCCGGTCCAGCACGACGGCGCGGTCTGGTTCTACGACCCGAAGCGCCGCACCCTGACCCTCAAGGTGCTGCTCGGCGTCAACCCCGACCCGGGCGCCGACGGCCCGTTCGACGGCCCGGACAATATCACCGTCTCACCCTACGGCGGCCTGGTCATCGCCGAGGACGGCGAGGGCATCCAGCACCTCTTCGGAGCGCTGGACGACGGCCGGACCTACCCGATCGCCCGCAACGAGCTGAACATCGGCACCGATCTGGAGCCGGCGTACAGCGAGTTCACCGGGGTGACCTTCTCGCCCGACGGGCACATGCTGTTCGCCAACATCCAGGAGCCGGGGATCATGCTCGCGATCACCGGCCCCTGGCGGCGGCAGAAGCACTGCTGACCAGCTGATCGGCTGATCTGATGCGGGGCCTGGCCGGCCGTCCTGGCGCTACAGCGCCGCGGCGGCCGGCTTCACCATGCCCTTGGCGCTGCGGGAGTCGATGAAGTCGCCCAGCGCGGTCATCTCCCACTCGCCGGAGAACTGCTTGACCATCTTGCACATCAGGACCCCGGTGCGGGCCTCGCCGTTGGTCAGGTCGAAGCGCACCAGCTCCTCGCCGGTGGCGCCGTCCAGCAGTCGGCAGTACGCCCTGGCGACCTTGTTGAACTTCTGCCCGGAGTAGGAGTTGACGGTGAAGACGAGGCCGGTGACCTCGGGCGGCAGCCCACCGAGGTGCACGGTGATCGTCTCGTCGTCGCCCGCGCCCGCACCCGTGAGGTTGTCGCCGGAGTGCTGGATGGCGCCGTTGATGATGCTGAGCCGGCCGAAATAGCAGGTCTCGATGTGGTTGCGGGTCGGGCCGTACGCGATGACGGACGCGTCCAGGTCGATGGAGCGGCCGCCCGCGGCCGGCTCCCAGCCGAGGCCGAGGCGCACCGAGGACATCAACGGCTTGCCGGCCTTGACCAGCGAGACGGACTGGTTCTTCGTCAGGCTGACCCGGCCCTTGTCCAGGTTGATCTTCGCGGGCGCGGCCGGGGGCTGCGCCGGGGGCGTGCTCGGCATGGCGGGCGGCGGGCCGAAGCCCTGCGGGGCGGCGGGTGCCTGGGGGGCCGCGGGCGGCTGCGGGGCCGCGGGTGCCTGCGGGGCGGCCGGGGCGGCGGCGGGCTCCTCCACGCTCACCCCGAAGTCGGTGGCGATCCCGGCCAGCCCGTTGGAGTACCCCTGGCCGACCGCGCGCACCTTCCACGCGCCCCCGCGCCGGTAGACCTCGGCGACCACGAGCGCGGTCTCCGAGCCCAGCCGGGGCGGGGTGAACGTCGCGATGACGCTGCCGGTGTCCGCGTCCCGGACCGTGGCCGTCGGCTCGGTGCCGGCGAAGGTGGCGGCCGCCGCGTCCAGGCTCGCCGTCACGACGATCTTCTCGATTCCTTCGGGCACGGCGCCGGTGTCCACGGTGATGGAGTCGGGTCCGGTGCCACGGCCCGACTGGTGCGTCACGCCCGGGCCGGCCGGCTGGTTGTAGAAGACGAAGTCGTCGTCCGAGCGCACCTTGCCGTCGGCGGTGAGCAGCAGGCCCGACACGTCCAGCCGCACGGGAGCGGTGACGTCCACCGCGACGCGCGGTACGGAGAGCGGGACATTCGAGCCGGGTGTCATAGCGGTCATGTCCCGCTAACGATCGACCGGGCTTTGCGGTTCCATTACCTTGCGCCACCCGTGAGGAACGGCCTGGTCGCAGGTGCGCCCGTGCCCTCAGTACGGCCAGACGGGCGGGTTCGTGCAGAAGGGGCCGCCCAGGTGGGCGTGGTCGGGGTTGGCCGGGTCGAGTTCGCCGTGCTCGGCGATGAGGGCGGCGGCGAAGGGCTCGGAGTCGTCCTGCGGCTCGTACCCGAGCTCGCGGGCGGTCGTCAGGTCCCACCACAGGCGAGTGTTGGCCGAGCTGCCGTAGACGACGGTGTGCCGGACGTCCTCGGCGGTGAGCGCGGCGTGCAGCAGCCGGGCGCAGTCCGCGGGGCTCATCCAGACCGAGAGCATCCGCACGGAGGTCGGCTCCGGGAAGCAGGAGCCGATCCGCAGCGAGACGGTCTCCAGGCCGTGCAGGTCCCAGTAGAGGGAGGCGAGGTCCTCGCCGAAGCACTTGGAGAGCCCGTAGAAGGTGTCCGGGCGGCGCGGGGTGTCGATCGGGATCAGCGGGTCGTCACCGGTGGGGCGCGGGGTGAAGCCGACCGCGTGGTTGCTGGAGGCGAACACCACACGCCGCACGCCTTCTTGGCGCGCCGCCTCGTAGAGGTGGTAGGTCCCCTCGATGTTGGATCGCATGATCTTCTCGAAGGGTGCTTCCAGCGAGATGCCCGCGAGGTGGATGATCGCGTCGACGCCCCGGACCGCCTCGCGCAGCGCGTCGGCGTCCGTGAGATCGGCCGTGACGGCGTCCGGCGCCCCCTCGACGGGGCGGACGTCCAGCAGGCGGAGCTCATAGCCGTACGCGGGCAGCAGTTCGCGCATCAGGGTGCCCAGGCCGCCCGCGGCGCCGGTGAGCAGGATGGTACGGGGGACGGGCATTGTTCTCCTCCGTGGACATCATTCATATCTATGGACAGGCTAAAGAGCGCCCCGATCACCGTCAAGGCATGTCCGTTCGCTTGACCGGCGCGGCTGGGCTCGCTTAGCGTGGCAGCGTTCACGAATATGGACGTGAATCAGAAGAGCGCACAGCCAGATGAGCGCACAGAACTTCAAGGGGATCCGATGACCTCAGCCTCACTTGCCGAGCGCCTCGACGGCCTGCTGTTCTTCCCCGTCACCGCCTACGGCCCGGACGGCGAGCTGGATCTCGACACCTTCCGCGCGCACGTGCGCGAAGGCATCGAAGCGGGCGCGGCGGCGGTCTTCGCGTGCTGCGGCACGGGCGAGTTCCACGCGCTCACCCCCGAGGAGTTCCGCGCCTGCGTCGCCGCGGCCGTCGAGGTCTCGGCCGGCCGCGTGCCGGTGGTCGCGGGCGCCGGCTACGGGACCGCGCTGGCGGTGCAGTTCGCGCGGCTGGCACAGGACGCGGGCGCGGACGGCCTGCTCGCCATGCCGCCCTACCTCGTCGTCCCCGACCAGGCCGGCCTGCTGCGCCACTACTCCGGCCTCGCTGCCGGCACCGACCTGGACATCATCATCTACCAGCGTGACAACGCCGTCTTCGACCCCGAGACCGTCATCGAACTGGCCAGGATCCCCAACATCATCGGCCTCAAGGACGGCCTCGGCGACCTCGACCTGATGCAGCGGATCGTCAGCGCCGTGCGCACCGGGCTGCCCCAGCGCGACTTCCTCTACTTCAACGGGCTGCCCACCGCCGAACTCACCGGGCTCGCCTACCGCGGCATCGGCGTGCTGCTCTACTCCTCGGCCGTCTTCTGCTTCGCGCCCGAGATCGCCCTCGCCTTCCACAAGGCGCTGAACACCGGCGACGACGCGACCGTCAACCGGCTCATTGACGGCTTCTACCGGCCGCTGGTCGCGCTGCGCAACCAAGGGCGCGGTTACGCGGTCTCCCTGGTCAAGGCGGGTGTCCGGCTGCGCGGCCTGGACGTCGGCGAGGTGCGGTCACCGCTGGTCGAGCCCGCGCCCGCGCATGTCAAGGAGCTCGCCGAACTGATCGAGCGCGGCATGGCGCTGCTGAGCGACAGCTGACGAACGGGCGCCCGGTGCGGCAGCATCGGGCCCGCGAGTGCCGACCCGCTGTTTGAGGAGCCACAGTGAAAGCCTCCGCCTTCGTGTACCCGTGGGACGTCGTCGGTGACCCGGACGCCCCACGCCGGATCGCCGACCTCGGCGTTCAGCAGGTCACGCTCGCGTCCGCGTACCACTCCACGCGCGCCCTGACCCCCCGCCACCCGCGCCGGCGCATCGTCACGGCCCGGCACGCGGCCGTGCTCTACCCGCCGGACCCCCGGCGCTGGAGCGGCCGCGCGCTGCACCCGTACCCGCAGTCGTGGGTGCCGGCGACCGACGCCTACGGGGAGGCGGCGGCCGCGCTGTCGGCGGCCGGGCTCTCCGTCCACTCGTGGGTGGTGCTCGCGCACAACTCCCGGCTGGGCGAGGAGTTCCCCCGCACCTCCGTGCGCAACGCCTACGGCGACCGCTACCCGTGGGCGCCGTGCATCGCCCAGCCCGAAGTACGCGCCTACGCCGTCGACCTCGCGGTGGAGGCGGCGGTCAGGCCGGGGACCGACGGCACCGAGCTGGAGTCCTGCGGCTGGTACGGATTCGGCCATCTGCACGCGCACGACAAGGTCGGGGGAGTGCCGCTGGACGGGGCGGCCCAGTATCTGATGTCGCTCTGCTTCTGCCGCACCTGCCGGGACGGCTACGAGGGGCTCGGGCAGGACCCGGACGCGCTGCAGGGTGCCGTGCGGGCCGCGCTGACACCCGTGTGGTCCGGCGAGCGGGAGCCGGCGCCCGGCGACCGCGCGGCCGAGTGGGCCGAGGTCGAAAAGGTGCTCGGCGTGGACCTGGCCGGCGCGACGCTGTCCTGGCGCGCGATGGTGGCCCGCCACTTCCAGCGCGAGATCGTCGCGGCGGTCCGCGCCGAGGCCGGCCCCGGCTTCCGCATACTCCTGCACGGCGACCCCGGCACGCACCGCACGGGCGCGAACGTCGGCGTCGATGCCGAGGACGTGCTCGCGCACGCCGACGGCCTCGTCCTGCCCTGCGCCGGCGGCCCGGCCGAGCGGGCCGCCGTACTCGGCCCCTTCGCGCCGCACCGGCGTCCGGGGACCGTCCTCGCCGCCAACTTCCCCGTCGTCGCCGGCATGGGCGGCAGCCCCGGCACCCTGGCGGCCGACATCACCCACGCCGCGGGCCTCGGCGCCACCGAAGTCCGGCTCTACCACGCGGGTCTGGCCTCCGACGCGGACCTGGAAACGGTCCGCGCGGCCCTCGGGACCCTGCGGTCCTGAACCGATTTGTAGGGTGTGTGATGGGCCTGTACAACTGCCCTCACCTGTCGGACCAGCCTGTGGGGGGCTTTCCATGACCACTGAACCACCCGTTTCCGGGGACGAGTCGGCCATACCGGACGACGTCTGGGAGAGGCTGCTCCAGGACAGCGAACGGGATATCCGGGCGCAGGCTCCCAAGGAGCCCTCGGCGCGCGCCCGGATGGTGACGGAGCGGCTCCGGCGTGAGGCGGAACTTGACGCGCGCCGGCAGCAGAGGAGCGGCGGGCGGTGGGGGCGTCGCGCGAAACCGGCGCGGTCCGCTGAGCCTTCGGGCTGGCGCACCGGGCCCAGCTGGCAGGACAGGGAGCGCCGGGCGACCCGGCGGCGCCTGCGCGGAGCGCTGGGTGTGGCGCTGGTGGTGGTGGTCCTCCTCGTGGTGCTCAATCCGGGCACCGCGCTGGACTGGCTGCACGGCGACTTCGGCGGTTCCGGCTCCACCGACGCGACGGGCCACCGCTCCGACGGCTCCGGCCGTCCCGCCCCCCTGCCTCCGGAGACGGCGCCGCCCACGGCCGCCCCGCCCCTCGACCCGATGGCGGACACCCCGACGCTCGAGGAGCCCTTCCGCGGCTCGCCGGCGCTGCTGTACGCGGACGGCGCGGCCGGGATCGTCCTGCCCCCGGCCAAGCCGGTGGGCCGGATGACGCTCCAGCAGGTGGAGAGCGCGCTGAGCCGGACCAAGGAGTTCCTGGTCGACACGAACCTCAATCCGGCGACGCTGCGCGGGGAGCGCCCGCGGACCGCGATGGGCCTGATCGACCCGCTGGAGACGGACACCCTCGCGGGCTGGGACGCCTCCTTCCACAAGCCGGGCAAGGATCACGACCCGCTGGACCTGGCGAGCCGGTTCGACCCGGCCAAGGTGCGGTTGGTCGGTGACGTGGTCAAGACCCGCGGCCTGGTCACGTTCAAGGAGGGCAGGTTCGGTTCGGTCGCCGTGCACGCCGACTTCTCCTTCGTCTACCCGGTGACCGCCGCCGACGGCCACTCGTCGGTCGTCACCCGCACCATCGTGCGGCGCGTGCTGGACTTCGACGTCGCCGACCCCCAGGCCAGGCGGGCGACCGCGGGCAAGCTCTGGCTCATCCAGAACCAGCTGGACATCAGCAACACGGCCTGCGACACCGACGACGGTTTCCTGCACCCGAACCTCGCCGCGACCGGCGACGGGACCCCGGACCCCTCAGGCCCCGCCGTGGACCCCTACGACCGCAGCAAGTCCCTCGACGCGGAGCCGAAGGACTGCGGCCGGACCCTCCGCGTCTGACGGAGGGAGCCGAGGGCCCGTCAGAGGCGGCGGGTGGCCAGGGTCAGGCGGTCGCGGGCGTCGAAGAGGGCGTCCTTGATCATCTGCTCGTGGGCGGGGGTGAGGCGGGCCACCGGGACGGAGCAACTGACCGCGTCCCGGGCCGGAGTACGGTACGGGATGGCGATGCCGAAGCAGCGCAGTCCGAGGGTGTTCTCCTCGCGGTCGACGGCGAAGCCCTGCTCCCGGATGACCGCGAGTTCCTCGATGAGCTTCTCGCGGTCGGTGTGGGTGTGCTCGGTGAGGGGTTCGAGGGTCTCGGGGAGCAGCTTGCGGACCTGCTCGTCGGAGTACGTGGCGAGCAGTGCCTTGCCGAGCGAGGTGGAGTGGGCCGGCAGGCGGCGGCCGACCCGGGTGAAGGGGCGCAGGTAGTGCTGGGACTGACGGGTCGCGAGGTAGACGACGCTGGTGCCGTCCAGTCGGGCGAGGTGGATCGTCTCGCTGGTGTCGTCGGAGAGCCGGTCGAGGGTCGGGCGGGCCGCGGCGACGACCTCGTCACCGTCGATGTACGAGGTGCCGACCAGCAGGGCGCGGACGCCGATCCCGTACCGCGTCCCGGTGGCATCGGTCTCGATCCAGCCGAGCTCGACCAGGGTGCGCAGCAACATGTACAGGCTGGACTTGGGGTAGCCGACGGACTCCTGTACGGCCGCGAGGCTGTGCATTCCGGGGCGCCCCGCGAAGAACTCCAGCAGTTCGACCGTACGGACCGCGGACTTGACCTGGGAACCGCCACCCTCGCCAGCAGACATCGTCCTGACCCCTCTTGTTCGGCCCCGGACCCTGCAAGTAGGCTCCGGAATGGTTCAAAGATTCATAAGTGAAGACGCTGTTCAGCATATCGAACAGTGGCTGATCCGCATGAGGCAAATCTGGAGGTTCCCCGGTGGCTGTTCCAGTCTGGTCCGTCGACCCCCGTACCGGGAAGCAGCGGGAGCAGGTGGCGGACGAGGCCACCACGGCGGAGATCGACGCCGCCGTCCGCGCCGCGGCCGCCGTGCTCCCCGCGCTCGCCGACCGCAGCGTACGCGCCCGGCTGCTGCGCACCGCCGCCGACCTGCTGGAGGAGGCCGGCCCGCAGGTGCTGGAGGCGGCCGACGCCGAGACCGCGCTCGGCCCCGGCCGGCTGACCGGTGAGCTCGCCCGCACCACCTTCCAGCTGCGCGCGTTCGCCGACATCGTCGATGAGGGCGCCTTCCTGGACGTCGTCATCGACCACGCGGACCCGGCCGCCAAGCCGGCTCCCCGCCCCGACCTGCGGCGCTACAAGATCCCGCTCGGCGTCGTCGCGGTCTACTCGGCCAGCAACTTTCCGCTCGCGTTCTCCGTCCCCGGCGGCGACACCGCGAGCGCGCTGGCCGCCGGCTGCCCGGTCGTCGTCAAGGCGCATCCGGACCACCCCGCCACGTCGGAGTTGTGCGCGAGCGTGCTGCGCCGCGCCGCCGTCCAGGTCGGGCTGCCGGCCGACGTCGTCGCCGTCGTGCACGGCTTCCAGGCCGGCATCGACCTCATCAAGCACCCGCTGGTCAGCGCCGCCGGGTTCACCGGCTCGGTACGTGGCGGGCGGGCGCTCTTCGACGCGGCCGCGGCCCGTCCGAAGCCGATCCCGTTCCATGGCGAGCTGGGCAGCCTCAACCCCGTCGTGATCACCGAGGGCCGCGGCGGACGAGCGGGCCGAGCAGATCGGCGCGGGACTCGCCGGGTCCATGACGCTCGGCGTCGGCCAGTTCTGCGTCAAGCCCGGACTGGTGCTGGCCCCGGCCGGTGCGGCGGGCGACCGGCTGCTCAAGGCCGTCACCGCGGCCGTCAGCGACTCGGACGCGGGCGTCCTGCTCGACACCCGGATGCGCGACGCCTTCGTCGCGGGCGTCGAGGCCAGGGCCGCGCTGCCCGGCGTCGAGGCCCCGGTGACGCCGGGCTCGGGCGGCGAGCACACCGTCAGCGCCGGCTACCTCACCGTTCCCGCCGGCCGGCTGGCCGCGGAAGGGCCGCACGACCTGCTGTTGGAGGAGTGCTTCGGGCCGGTGACGGTCGTCGCGCGCTACGAGGACCGCGACCAGATCACCGCGGTGCTGGAGCGGCTGCCCGGCAACCTCACCGCCACCGTCCACATCGGCGAGGAGGAGGCGGGACAGGAGGACGGCCCGGCCACCGCGCTGCTCGCCGAACTCACCCCGCTGGCGGGCCGGCTGCTCGTCAACGGCTGGCCGACCGGCGTCGCCGTCGCCCCCGCCCAGCACCACGGCGGCCCGTACCCGGCGACCACCTCCACGTCCACCTCGGTCGGCGGCACCGCCATCGAGCGTTGGCTGCGCCCGGTCGCGTACCAGGACACCCCGGTCGCGCTGCTCCCCGCCGAACTGCGGGATGAGAACCCGCTGGGCCTGCCGCGCCGCTATGACGGCCGGCTGGAGATCTGACGGCGTTTCCGCCCCGGGACAGACGTCGGGGACGGGCCGCCCGCGGCGACCCGTCCCCGAGGAGCACGTACTAACGCACCGAGGAGCACGTACTAACGCACCGAGGAGCACGTACTAACGCACCGGTGTGAAGTCCCGTGCGCCGATGAACTCCGGCCGCCGCACCGGCGCCGCGAAGGGCTCGACCGCCGCGTTCTCCACGCTGTTGAAGACGATGAAGACGTTGCTGCGCGGGAACGGCGTGATGTTGTCGCCGGAGCCGTGCATGCAGTTGCAGTCGAACCAGGTCGCCGAACCCGCCGCGCCCGTGAAGAGCTTGATGCCGTGCTCCCCGGCGAGCTCGGTGAGCGCCTCGTCGGACGGGGTGCCCGCGTCCTGCATCTGCAGCGACTGCTTGTAGTTGTCCTTCGGCGTCTCGCCCGAGCAGCCGAGGAACGTGCGGTGCGATCCCGGCATGATCATCAGGCCGCCGTTGGTGTCGTGGTTCTCGGTCAGCGCGACCGAGACGGAGACCGTCCGCATGGCGGGCAGGCCGTCCTCGGCGTGCCACGTCTCGAAGTCCGAGTGCCAGTAGAACCCCGACGCGCCGAAGCCGGGCTTGACGTTGATCCGGCTCTGGTGGACGTAGACGTCGGAGCCGAGGATCTGGCGGGCGCGGTCCGCGAGCCGGGGGTCGCGCACCAGCTCGGCGAAGACCTCGCTGATCCTGTGCACCTCGAAGACCGAGCGGATCGATCCGGACTTCGGCTCGACGATCGCCCGCGGATCGGCCCGGACCGCCGGGTCGGCGCAGAGTCGGTCCAGCTCCTGGCGGTAGCGGTCCACCTCGCCCGGCATCAGCAGCTGGTCGACGGCGAGGAAGCCGTCCCGGTCGTAGCCGCGCAGCTCGGCGGGCTGGATCGGGCCGGGGGTGCCGTACTCGGACCACACGACCGGGTCCCGGCGCGGGGTGACGACCTCGGACGCGCCACGCGTCGGGTAGCGGCTGGTGATGGTGTCGGTGGTGATCGTCGTCATGGCGTCAGGCTCCCTCGGTCTCGGTCCGGGTCTTGGTACGGGTGGCGGTCGCGCCCCCGGTCTCGGTCAGCAGCGGGTAGACCCCGTTCTCGTCGTGCACCTCCCGCCCGGTGACGGGCGGGTTGAAGACGCAGACGAACCGCAGATCGGTCTTGGGGCGCATGGTGTGCCGCTCGTGGCCGTCGAGGAGGTAGAGCGTGCCCGGGGAGATCCAGTGGGTCTCGCCGGTCTCGTCGTTGGTCAGCTCGCCCTCGCCCCCGACACACAGCACCGCCTCGATGTGGTTGGCGTACCACATGGACGTCTCGGTCCCGGCGTACATCGTGGTCTCGTGCAACGAGAAGCCCACGCCCTCGGCGGCGAGGATGATGCGCTTGCTGCGCCAGGTGCCGGTCTCGGCGGTCACATCGCGGTCGGTGCCCTCGATGTCCTTGAAGGATCGGACGATCATGTACGTGCCTCTGCTTTCGTTCCGTTCGCGGCCGGGTGCGGGTGCTCGCTCAGACGGTCTCGCCGACCACTTCGCTCACGGCCCGCGTGAGGGTGCGCAGGCCCTCGTCCAGCTCGTCGGGGGTGATGGTCAGGGCCGGCAGCAGCTTGACGACCTCGCTGCGCGGTCCCGAGGTCTCCAGCAGCAGACCCAGCTCGAAGGCGCGGGCGCAGACCCGGCCGGCGATCGAGGGGTCGATGAACTGCAGGCCCCAGGCCATGCCGCGGCCCCGGTACTCGGCGCCCGCGCGAGCCTGCGCCCGGCAGATCGCGCGCAGCGCCGTCTCGACCTGCTCGCCGCGCATCACCGTCTGCTTCTCCAGCTGGCCGTCGGCCCAGTAGGCGTCCAGCGCGGCGGTGGCGGTGACGAACGCCGGGTTGTTGCCGCGGAAGGTGCCGTTGTGCTCGCCCGGCTCCCAGACGTCCAGTTCCGGCGTGAAGAGCAGGAGGGACATCGGCATGCCGTAGCCGCTGATGGACTTGGAGAGCGTGACGATGTCGGGCGTGATCCCGGCTTCCTCGAAGGAGAAGAACGCGCCGGTGCGACCGCAGCCCATCTGGATGTCGTCGACGATCAACAGCATGTCGCGGCGCTTGCACAGGTCGGCCAGCGCCCGCAGCCACTCCGCGCGGGCGACGTTGATGCCGCCCTCGCCCTGGATCGTCTCGACGATCACGGCGGCCGGCTGGTTGAGGCCGGAGCCCTGGTCGTCCAGCAGCCGCTCGAACCACAGGAAGTCCGGTACCCGGCCGTCGAAGTAGTTGTCGAACGGCATCGGGGTGCCGTGCACCAGCGGGATGCCCGCGCCGGCCCGCTTCATCGAGTTGCCGGTGACGGCGAGCGAGCCCAGCGACATCCCGTGGAAGGCGTTGGTGAAGGAGACGATCGACTCGCGGCCCTTGACCTTGCGGGCCAGCTTCAGTGCGGCCTCGACGGCGTTGGTGCCGGTCGGGCCGGGGAACATCACCTTGTAGTCCAGCGCGCGCGGCTCCAGCACCACCTGCTGGAAGCGCTCCAGGAAGGTGCGCTTCGCGGTGGTGCTCATGTCGAGGCCGTGGGTGACGCCGTCGCGCTCCAGGTAGTCCAGCAGCGCGCGTTTGAGCACCGGGTTGTTGTGCCCGTAGTTGAGCGCGCCGGCACCGGAGAAGAAGTCGAGATAGGCGTGGCCGTCCTCGTCGTACATGACGCTGCCCTGGGCCCGGTCGAAGACGACGGGCCAGCTGCGGCAGTAGCTGCGGACCTCCGACTCCAGGGCCTCGAAGACGGTCATGTCGGGGGCGGTGATGGTCACTGTGCCTGCTTTCCGTGAGACGGGATGAGGGGGGTGCGGGGGTGGTGCTGGTGGTTCTGGTGGTGCGAAGTCAGGGTGAGCGCGGTCGCGTCAGGCCGTCGGGCCGATGCGGAACAGCACCTCGGAGTCGTGCCCGTCCGGGAACAGGGCTTCGGGGAAGAGGACGTCGCGCTCGACCGGCGCGCCGTGGCGCTCGGCGAAGGAGGTGAACAGCCGTTGCGAGGCGGCGTTGTCCGGCGTGATCGTGGTCTCGATCCAGCGGACCCCGCCGGCGGCGACGCGTGCCGCGAGGTGGTCGAGCATGGCGGCGGCCACACCGCGGCCGCGCTGCTCGGCGTCGACGGCCACCTGCCAGACGACCAGCGTCTGCGGCTCCTCGGGACGGATGTAACCGGTCACGTAGCCCACCGGGGCCTCGTCGGCGTCGCGGGCCACCACCGAGGTGGCGGCGAAATCGCGGCACCACAGGAGATAGCTGTACGAGGAGTTGAGGTCGAGCGTCCTTGCGTCGCGGGCTATGCGCCACATCGCTCCGCCGTCGTCGACCGAGGGGGTGTCGAGGAATGCGGGGGCGATCGGCGCCTTCAATTCCGTAGCGGCGTTCATGCGGAACGAACTTACCGAGCTAAAAGTGGAATTGCATGGGGCAAAGGCCTTTACGGAGCTGGTCGGCCATGTTATCGCGCGGGCAGGTGCGGGTGGCTGAAACCGTACCGAGACCTGATGGTATGTCCTGATATTACCGGGCAATTAGATCTTGGTGTGGACTCCGTCACATTATGGGATTGCGCCCGGCAGTAGGAGAAAAATCAATGTGTTTAGCCTCTGGGGTGTTGGGCAGGAGTCATTCGGAAGAATACCTCCGGGGAATTCACCTGAGAAGTGTCAGGAAAAGCCGAATTCCCCGGAAGCGGCGTCAGCCAGAAAGCGCCGTGCCCAGTGCCGCCAGGCTCCGCGCGACCACCGCGGGGTCCGCGGCGGGCCCGTAGTGGTTGACGCGGACCATCTCCTTGGCGAGCGCGCCGCCGCCCGCGACGAGCGGTACCGACGGGTCCAGGGCGAGCGCCCGCGACACGAGCGCGGTCGCGTCGGTGCCCGCGGGCACCCGCAGCGTCGTCGCGACGGGCGCGGCGTCGCGCACCTCGTGCACATACGGCTCCAGGCCGCCGCCGAGCGCGAGTGCGCCCTCGCGGGTCGCGGTGGCGGCCGCCCGGTGCCGGGCGATCACCGCGCCGAGGCCGTCGGCCTCGATCCGCTCCAGGCACGCGTCCAGCGCCAGCATCTCCAGCTGCGCGGGCGCGTGCGGCAGCACGGCGCGCCCGGCGTCGATCCAGCGCTCCTTCCAGTCCAGGAGGGAGAGGTACGACCGGCGCGGCGCCGCCGGGTTGGCCGCCATCCGCTCCCAGGCGCGGGCGCTGACCGAGACCGCCGAGACGCCCGCGGGGCCGCCCATCGCCTTCTGCGCGCCGATGACGCACAGGTCCACGCCCCACGCGTCCGGCAGCAGCGGTTCCGCGGCCACCGAGGCGACGGCGTCCAGCATGAACAGCGCGCCGTGCGCGCGCACCACCTCGCCGATCTCCGCCACCGGGTTCGTGTTGCCGGTGGCCGCCTCGGCGTGCACCAGCGAGACGAAGTCGATCCCGGGGTGCTCCGCCAGCGCGCGCTCCACCTGCTCGGCGCTCGCCGCTCCGTGGAACGGTACGGCCAGGTCGATGACCTCGGCGCCCGCGTCGCGCAGCCAGTCGCCGAACGTTTTGCCGTACGGGCCGGTCACCACGTTGAGCGCCGCCGAGCCGGGCCGCGCCCCGCTCCGGATGCAGCCCTCCAGGGGCAGCAGCGCCTCGCCCTGGGTGATGACGACGTCCTGCTCGGTGTCCAGCAACGCCGCGACACGTCGTTCGATCGCGGCGAAACGCGCGGCGGTCAGCGGTGGCAGGTCGAGGAGGGGGTGCGTCACGATGTGTCTCTTCCGTACGTGTGAGGAGCCCGGGGTGGACCTGGGGCCTTCCGGCGCCCGAGGGCGCCGTCGCGAGCGTACCTCCGACCTTTTAGGGTGCTGGGCATGAGTCTCCTGGGTGATCGCGGTGCGCTGCACGTCAAGGGCCGGGTGCTGGTCGAGCCCGAGGACGTCAGGGACGAGGTGTGGGTGCTGGACGGCCGGATCTCCTACGACCGGCCGGCCGGGGCGCGCGAGGTGACCACCGTCGAGGGCTGGGCGCTGCCCGGCCTCGTCGACGCGCACTGCCACGTGGGCCTGGACACGCACGGCCCGGTGGACGCGGAGACCGCGGAGAAGCAGGCGCTGACCGACCGTGAGGCCGGCACCCTGCTGCTGCGCGACGCCGGGTCACCGTCCGACACCCGCTGGATCGACGACCGCGAGGACCTGCCGCGCATCATCCGCGCCGGGCGGCACATCGCGCGCACCCGCCGCTACATCCGCAACTACGCGCACGAGATCGAGCCGGGCGACCTGACGGCGTACGTCCGCCGGGAGGCGCGGCGCGGTGACGGCTGGGTGAAGCTCGTCGGCGACTGGATCGACCGCGAGGCGGGCGACCTGACGGCCTGCTGGCCGCGCGGCGCCCTGGAGGAGGCCATCGCCGCCGCCCACGAGGAGGGCGCCCGGGTCACCGCGCACTGCTTCGCGGAGGACTCGCTGCGCGACCTCGTGGAGGCGGGTATCGACTGCGTCGAGCACGCGACCGGACTGACCGAGGACACCATCCCGCTCTTCGTGGAACGCGGCGTCGCCATCGTCCCGACCCTCGTCAACATCGCGAACTTCCCCGCGATGGCGGCCGGCGGCGAGTCCAAGTTCCCGCGCTGGGCGGCCCATATGCGGCGGCTGCACGAGCGCCGGCACGACACGGTGCGCGCCGCGCACGACGCCGGCATCCGGATCTTCGCGGGTACCGACGCGGGCGGCTCGCTGGCGCACGGCCTGATCGCGGACGAGGTCGCCGAACTCGTCCTGGCCGGCCTCCCGCCCGTCGAGGTGCTCTCCGCCGCGACGTGGGGTGCCCGCGCGTGGCTGGGCCGTGCCGGGCTCACCGAGGGCGCCTCCGCCGACCTGGTCGTGTACGCCACCGATCCGCGCGCGGACGTACGGGTGCTGGCCGACCCGCGGCGCATCGTGCTGCGCGGGCGGGTGGTGGGTTGACGCAGCGTTACGTGAAGGGGCTGTGGATCGTTGGACAGCAACGCGGACGCGGTGGTGCGTCAACGGGAGCGAGGCCGCCATCACGTGGCACGGGTGACAGGTGGGAACGTACGTGCAGCGAGATTCGAAGACAGTGCCGGAAACCACCCGTATGGGTGAACTAGCTTCGGGTAGTCGTCGGTTCACTCTCGGTGCGTAAATATGGCGGGACCGAGGTCCCCGGCGGACGCGTTGTCCCCTCAAGCGACGCCGCTGACTCCAAGCCACTCGTGGGGGTTCCACCGTGTACAGCTCCAACTTCAGCCTGCCCGCACGCCGTTCGGCCGCCGCCATCGGCGCGGCCGTCGCGCTGGCGGCAGGTGCGCTGGCCGTCGCCCCGGCGGCCCAGGCGCATCCCTCCGGCACCTCCGGGGGCGCCTCCGGCAGCGGCTCGGAGAGGGGCAGGTCGACCGCGACCGTTCTGCGCGCGGGTCTCGACGTGTCGCTGCTGAACAAGACGGTCGACGTGCCCCTGAATGTCTCGCTCAACGACGTGAAGGCGCCGGCCGACGCCGACGAGACCGCGCTCACCGCGAAACTGGCGGGTGTCGACAACGGCAAGCCGTTCACCATGCTCCGGGCGGACGTCGCCACCGCCCGGGCGACGGCCGACGCGCACAAGGCGGAGGGCTACGCGAACCTGGTCCGCGCCGAGGTGCATCTGCCCGGCCTGCCGCTGCTGTCCCTGATCAGGATCGAGGCGGTCACCTCCAAGGCCACCTGCGAGGCGGGCCGGAAGCCGACCGCGTCGGCCACCCTCGCCGGTGTGCGGGTGCTCGACAAGAAGATCAGCCTGACCGCCACCGGGCCGGCGACGAAGGTGGCGGTGCCAGGGGTCGGGGAGGTCAGCCTCGACCTGTCGAAGACCTGGATCACGACGCGGACGGCCGCGGCCACCGGCCTGGAGCTGAAGGTGAAGGTCAACCCGGGCCACCTGAACGTCGCCGACGTCAGCGGCACCGTGACGCTGGTCAAGGCGGCGTGCGAGGCACCGAAGGTGATCGACCCGACGACCGGCGGCACCCACGGGGGCGCCACGAACGGTGGTGCTACCGACGGCGGGGCCGCCAACGGGGGTGCCACGAACGGTGGTGCTACCAGCGGCGCTGCGAACGGCGGTACCGGCGACGGCGGTTCCACCGGGGGAGCGTCGTCCGGCGGGTCGTCGACCGGTGGCGCCTCGGGCGGGAGCTCCGGGGCGAGCGGCGGGTCGAGCGGCGCGAGCGGTTCCGGGGGCACCGGCGGCAGCGGCGGGTCCCAGCCGCAGTCCGGTCCCACCACCCGGAAACCTCGCCCAGACCGGCAGCGGTTCGAACGCCCCGCTGCTCGCCACGGGCGCCGGTGCGCTCGTGGTGGTCGGCGGCGGAGCACTGTACCTGGCGTCCCGCCGCCGCAAGGCCGCGCAGGCGCCGGCGGCCGCCGAAGCGGACGCGTAGACGGCCGGCTTACGACCGGATGGGGGCCCGAGGGGGTGTGAGGGGGAACCGAGGGTCCCGGAGGGGGAATAGTGGAGGGCGGCGCCGTTGTCGGCGTCGCCCTCTACTGTGGTGTCCAGGGGAGAGCAAGCAGAGTTCACAGGGTTCGCTTCACGGTTCGCTTCACGGTTCGTTACAAAGTTCGTTTCTGGGTTCGCTTCAGGGGTCACGGGGTCCGCTGGACGGGCCGGGGGTCGGGGGACGCGATGGACAGCGCGCTGTTCGGGGGCAGGTACGAGATCCGGGAGCTGCTCGGGTCCGGAGGCATGGCGCGGGTCCATCTCGCGTACGACACCAGGCTCGGCAGGACCGTCGCCGTCAAGACCCTCCTGCCGGAGCTGGCCAAGGACGCCGAGGCCCGCCGCCGCTTCGCGCGCGAGGCCCGCGCCGCCGCCGGGCTCAACCACCCCGGCATCGTCACCGTCCACGACCAGGACGAGGTGCGGACGGACGAGGACATCGTGCCGTACCTCGTCATGGAGTACGTGGACGGCAGCACCCTCGCCGACCTGGCCCGCAGCCAGGTCAGGCTCGACATCGAGCGGGCCGTCAGGATCACCTGCGACATCCTGGACGCGCTCGCCCACGCCCATACCCGCGGGCTGGTCCACCGGGACGTCAAACCGTCCAACGTCCTGATCACCTCGACGGGTTCGGTCAAGGTCGCCGACTTCGGGATCGCCCGGGTCGTGCACTCGCTGACCCGCATCACCGGCACCGGATCCGCCCTCGGCACCCCCGGCTACATGTCACCCGAGCAGATCGAGGACCGCGAGGTCGACGCGCGCAGCGACCTGTACGCGGTCGGGTGCATGCTGACCGAACTGCTCACCGGCACCGTTCCGTTCCCCGGTCCGACGCCGCTGACGGTGATGTACGCCCACGTCCACTCCACCCCGGAACCGCCCTCGGCGCGGAACGCGGCGGTCCCGCCCGAACTGGACGCGGTCGTGATCGCCGCCCTCTCCAAGAACCCGGCGCTGCGCCCGCGCAGCGCGGCCGCCATGCGCGACGACCTGAACGGCTGGCTCGCGGCTCCCCGGGGCGGTGCCGCCCCGGCCCCGCCGGCCGTCCCGGCCCCCGCCCCGCGGCCGGTCGTGCCCCTGCACCCGGCCTACAACCCGCCGCACACACCACCGCACACCCCGGTGCCGCAGTTCCTGCCGCCGGTGTCCCAGCGGCCCGCGGAGGTGTACACCGCGCAGCGGTGGGGCGCGGCACCGGCCGACCCGCGGCGCGGCAAGGTGCGGCGGATCGCGCTCGTCGCCGTCTCGGCGGCCGTGGTGCTGACGGTCGGCACGGTGCTCGCCGTCCGCCTCGGCACCTCGTCGCGCTCGCCCGAGCACACCGTCACGGCTCTTGACCTCGTCGACCAGCGCCACCCCGGCACCGGTTTCAACGGGGCTGTCACGGGCACCGTCAACCCGTCCACGGCCAAGGGCGGCACCCTCAAACTGATGTCGTTCTACGCCCCCGACTCGCTGGACCCGGCGCGCTCCTACTCCCCGCTCGCCTGGAACCTGGACCGGCTCCTGCTGCGCAAGCTCGTGGACTTCGCCCCCCAACCCGGCCAGGCGGGCGCCGCGCTCGCGCCGGACCTCGCCACCACCACCGGCACGATCAGCGACGACGGGCGGACGTACACGTACACCCTCAAGAAGGGCGTGGCGTTCGAGGACGGCACGGCCATCACGTCCAAGGACATCAAGTACGGCATCGAGCGGACGTTCGCGACCGACCTGTTCAGCGGCGGGCCCACGCATCTGAGGGACCTGCTCGACCAGGGCCAGTCCTACCCGGGCCCCTACAAGGACACCGACCCGGACCAGCTGGGCCTCAAGAGCGTGCAGACGCCGGACGACCGGACCATCGTCTTCCATCTCGACGCGCCCTTCGCCGACTTCCCGTACGTGCTGGCGCTGCCGATGTCCTCGCCCGTGCCGCAGGACAAGGACACCAAGGACAACTACGAGAAGCAGCCGGTCGCCAGCGGTCCCTACAAGATCGCCTCCTACGACCGCGACAAGAAGCTGCGCCTGGTGCGCAACGACAAGTGGGACCCGGCCACCGACGGCATCCGCACGGCCCTGCCGGACACCGTCGACTTCACGGTCGCGGCGAGTTCGGACGCGGTCGACGCCGCGCTCCTCAGTGGGGAGGCCGACCTGGATCCCGGCCAGGCAGGTGTCCAGGACGCCACCCGAACCAAGATCCTCGCCAGCGACAGCCTCAAGGCGAACGCGGACTCCGCCCTGGTCGGTGCCGTCCGGTACTTCTCCCTGCAGACGGCCGTCGCGCCCCTGAACGACTACCGCTGCCGATGGGCGGTGCAGTACGCGGCGAACCGCACGGCGCTGCGCGACGCGGGCGGCGGGAAGGACGCGGGGGACGTCGCGGGCGGAATGCTGCCGCCGACGGTCGGCGGCTACGACCCGCATCTGAACACCTACGGGACGACCTCCGGCCGCGCCTATCCCGACCTCGCCAAGCGCCAGTTGTCCGACTGCGGTCACGCGTCCGGCTTCTCGACCACGATCGTCACGGCCAACGGCAATCCCCGGACCAAGGCCGTCGCGGAGAGCCTGCGCACCCAGCTGGCCGCCGTCGGGATCACTGCCAGGACGGAGTACCCCGAGGCCGCGGACCTGTACGCGACGCTGCCCGACCAGAAGAAGCTCAAGGAGCGCGGGTGGGGCATCATCCTCACCACCTGGCAGGCCGACTGGCCAACCCCGGCCGGTTTCCTGCGCCCGCTGCTGCTGACCGGCAGCCCGTCCAACTACGCGGCCCTCGCCGACCAGCAGCTGAAGGACCTGATGGACGAGGCCGACGCCAAGACCGACCGGAACTCCGCCGACAGCGTCTGGCGCACCGTCGACTCCACCTCGCAGGACCGCGGCACGCTGATCCCGTTCATGTACGTGCGGGAGCTGAACTACCGCTCGGCGCGGCTGACCAACGTCTACCTCCACCCGGCGCTGGGCGGTATCGACCTTCAGGCGCTCGGCGTCAAGGGCTGAGCGTCGGGTTCCCCCGCTCCGGCCCGCTGCCGCGCGCCTTGGCCAGGGCCTCGACGAAGGCGTCCGTGGTGGCGGCGTCGCGGACGGCGATCCGCAGCCACCGCGCGTCGAGCCCGGGGAAGGTGTCGGCGCGGCGGACGGCGAAGCCGAGGTCGCGCAGCCGCTCACGGACGGCCGCCGCCCCCGGCAGCTCGACCAGGACGAACGGCCCGGCGGGCGTGCCCGCGACCCTCAGGTCGTCGAACTCGCCCAGCCGGGCGAGCAGATGCGCGCGGCAGCCGGCGATGTCGGCCGCGGCCCGGTCCGCCTCCGCGAGCGCGTCCGGTGCCACGCACGCCTCGATGGCGGCCAGCCCGGGCGACGAGACCGCCCACAGCGGCTGCGCCCGCTCCAGCAGGGCGATGTGCTCCGGCCCGGCGAGCGCATAGCCGATCCGCAGTCCCGCCAGACCCCAGGTCTTGGTGAGACTGCGCAGCACGACGAGGCCCGGCACGTCGCGGCGCGCGGCCAGCGAGGCGGACTCGCCGGGCACGGCGTCCATGAACGCCTCGTCGACGACCAGGGTTCGGCCGGGCCGGGCCAGCCGTGCGACCGCGTCGGACGGATGGAGCACCGAGGTCGGGTTCGTCGGGTTGCCGAGCACGACGAAGTCGGCGTCCTCGGGGACGGCCGCCGGATCGAGGCGGAAGCCGTCGGCGGCCTCCAGGACCACCCGGTGCACCCGGTGCCCCGCGTCGCGCAGCGCCGCCTCCGGCTCGGTGAACTGCGGGTGCACCACGATCGCGTGCCGCGGCGCGAAGGCCCGCGCCAGCAGCACGAACGCCTCCGCCGCGCCCGCCGTCAGCAGCACCTCGTCCACCGGCCGCCCGTGCCGCCGGGCGACGGCGGCACGGGCCGCCCGCCCGTCGGGGTAGGCGGCCAGGCCATCGAGCGAGACTGCGATCACGTCCTTCAGCCACTGCGGCGGCGTACCGGTGCGGACGTTGACGGCGAGGTCGGTCAGCACCCCGCCGTCGTCGCGCACCTCCGCGTCGCCGTGGTGCCGCAGGTCGTAACCGTCACCTTCGGTGTGGTCAGTGGGAGTGGGCATGGTGACCGTGGTGGTGGTCGTGGCCGTGCTCGCCCGACGGGTCGTCGGGGTGGTGGTGCGGCTGCTGTGGGGCGCCGACCCGGTCCTCGAAACCGGGGAGCTTGACGCGGTACACGCAGGAGTCGCAGTTCATCCGCAGATCGCCCTTGAGCGTCTCGCGGTAGCGCTCCATCACCAGGTCGGCCAGCTCCGGCTCCGGCCCGATGACGGCCGCCTGCCGCACGTCGGTCTCCTGGTGTGCGGCGGCCCACTCGGCGGCCTGGTCACGGACCCGGTCCGGCAGGATTCCGGTGAACAGGAAGTACGGCAGCACCACGATGCGCCCGGCACCCAGCTTGCGGCAGCGATCGAGACCCGAGGGCACGTCCGGCGCGGCCAGCGACACGAACGCCGTCTCGACGCTCGCGTAACCACGGCCTTCCCACAGCAGGCGCGCCACCTTGTATATCTCGGCGTTGGCGTCCGGGTCAGTGGAGCCGCGGCCGACGAGCAGCACGGTGGTGTCCGAGCGGTCGTCGTCGCCCAGCACCTCGTCCAGCCGCCGCTCCAGGATGGTCAGCAGGCCCGGGTGCGGGCCCAGCGGCCGGCCGTAGGTGTACGTCGTGCCGGGGTGCCGCTGCTCCTCGCGGGCCAGGGCCGCCGGGATGTCGCCCTTCGCGTGCCCCGCGGAGACCAGCACCATGGGCACCGCCGCGAAGCCGCGGACGCCCTGGCCGACCAGTTCGGCGACGGAGTCGGCCAGCGGCGGCGGCGACAGCTCGATGAAACCGCCGCCGACCGGCAGGCCCGGGTTGTGCTCGCCGAGCTGCCGGACGAAGGCGCGGAAGGCTTCGGCCCCGGCCTCGTCACGGGTTCCGTGGCCGACGAGCAGGAGTGCGGGCGGGGTCACAGGGAGTTCTCCTTGTTGTTGAGGGGTGCGGTGACGGGTGCAGTACCGGGGGCAGTGCCGGGAAATTCGGTGTAGAGCAGGGCGTTGAGCGCGGCGGACGCGACGGCCGAGCCGCCCTTCTCGGAGATGTTGCTGACGGCGGGCAGGCCGGTGGCGCGCAGCGCGGCCTTGCTCTCCGCGGCCCCCACGAAGCCGACCGGCAGGCCGATCACCAGGGCGGGGGCGGCGTCCAGCGTCAGGAGTTCCTCCAGCGCGGTCGGCGCGCACCCGATCACCCAGACGGCGCCCGGCCCGACCTGCTCGTAGGCGAGCCGGATCGCGTGCGCGCTGCGGGTCAGTCCAGGTCCCGAGCGTCCGTCCTTGAGCCGGCAGACGACAGGCCGGGTGGTGATCCCGGCGGCGACCATCTCGACGTCCGCGACGATCGGGGCGCCCGCGTGCAGCGCCGTGTGGGCGGCGCGCAACTCGTCCTCGTCGCAGACGAGTTCCCGGGCGTACTCCAGATCGGCGCTGGAGTGGATGACCCGCTCGACGACGGCCCGCGTCAGCGGCGGGAAGTGCGAGGTGTCGAGGCGGGAGCGCAGTCTGCGGAACGACTCCTGCTCGATGGGGTGGACGGTGCGGGTCACGGGGAACCTCCCGGTCTGTCGTTGTCGGGTGGGGCGGGGCACGGGTGCGGGCGCGGGCCGGTCATGCCTGCCACCGGTAGCCGCGCGGCGTCACCATGCGGCCGGCCACGTTGCGGGTGGCGGTGTTGCCGACGGTCACGACGGTCACCATGTCGACCGTCGTCACGTCCAGCGCCGCGATGGTCGTCACCTCGCTGCGCTCGTCGGGCCGGGACGCGGCGTGTACGACGCCGACCGGGGTACCGGGCTCCCGGTGCTCCGCGAGCAGCGACAGCGCCTTCGGCAGCTGCCAGTCGCGGCCCCGGCTGCGGGGGTTGTAGAAGGTGACGATCAGATCGGACTCGGCCGCCGCCCGGACCCGGCGCTCGATGACGTCCCACGGGGTGTGCAGATCCGACAGGCTGATCGACACGTGGTCGTGGCCCAGCGGCGCCCCCAGGATCGCGGCGGCGGCGAGCGCGGCCGTCACGCCGGGGACCCCGACGACGTCGATGTCGTCCGCGGCCTCGGCGAGCGCGGGCGACGCCATCGCGTAGACGCCGGCGTCACCGCTGCCGATCAGGGCCACCGCGTGGCCCGCGCGCGCCTGCTCCACGGCGGTTCTGGCCCGCTCCTCCTCGGCGCCCAGACCGGACTCCAGGATCCGGGTGCCGGGCCGCAGCAGGTCCCTGATCTGGTCGACGTACTGGTCCAGGCCGACGATCACCGACGCCCGGCGCAGCTCCTCGCGGGCCCGCGGCGTGAGCAGGTCACGCGCGCCGGGGCCGAGCCCGACCACCGCGAGGCGGCCGCGCGGCCGGCGCCGCGCCACGGCGGCGGTCGCCATGGCGGCCCCCCGCGCGGGCGCGGACTTCCGCTTGGGCACCAGCAGTTCGCCGCCGGGCGCCGCCGCGAGCGCGGCCGCCTCGGCGACGGACGGAGTGCCGACGGCCGCCAGCGGCGCGTCCGACGGGTTCGGCACGTCGATCCCGGCGAGCCGGTCCGCGCCGAACGTCAGCAGCGGCACCCCGAGGCGCTCGGCGGCCTCGACGATCCCCACCTCGTCCGCCTTCGCGTCCACGGTGGCCAGCGCGGCGACCGACCGGGGCGAGAGAGCGGCATCGGCGAGCGCCTCCCCGATCAGCGTCAGCACCTCGTCGACGGGTACTCCCCGGCTACCGCCCACGCCTACCACCAGTGACGGCGGACGGAGCAGCACGGTGGCAGCGGCCACATCGGCACTGGTCACACGGTCGGTGACGATGAGTGAGACGTCACTGTCAGTGGTGGCCGTTACGTTGGGTGGCAGAGCAGGAAGGGGGTGGACGCCATGGGGGGTGTCCAGACGTACGGGGTCGCCGTCGAGGATCGCGCGGCTGACGGCCGCGACCGCGCCTTCGACGGGCCAGCCCAGCATGTCGAGGCCGGGCACACCGGCGGCGTCCGTGGCGGTGCTGACCACCGGACGGCAGCCCAGCACGTCCGCGACGCGCTGCGCCAGTTCGTTCGCGCCGCCGCGGTGGCCGCCCAGCAGGGCTATCGCGTGCTGGTGCGTCTCGTCCACCGTGACGATGCCGGGGTCGGTGTCCTTGCCGCGCAGCAGCGGCGCGACCATGCGGACGACGGCGCCGGTGGCGAGGAAGCACACCAGCTGCTCGCACTCGGCGAAGGCACGCCCGACCGCCTCGCGGACCGGCCGGTCGTAGACCCGGACCTCGTCCGGCCAGGCGGCGGCCAGGTGTTCGCAGCCGCGCTGCCCCGCCGACGTGGCGGAAATCAGGCCGATCACAGAATTGCTCCTTCGGTGCCGGGCCGGGTGGCCCACAGGACGAATACGGGATTGTTGGCGGCGAGCCGGGTGACGCCGCCCGGCAGCGGCGCCAGCCGGGAGGACTGCAGCAGCAGTCCGTCCGGCTCGAGACCGGCCGCGGACAGGGCGTCGCGTACGTCGCCGACGCGGTCGACGGCCGCCAGGGTCACGACCACGGTCCTGCGGGCGCGCCGGGCACAGGCGCCGACGATGCCGGGCAGATCGCGCCCGCCGCCCCCGATGAAGACGGCGTCGGGGTCCGGGAGCTGGGAGAGCACGGTCGGCGCGGCGCCGTGCACGATCTGCACGTCCACGCCGTGGGCCGCCGCGTTCGCCCGGATCCGCCCGATCCCGTCGGAGGTCTGCTCGACGGCGACCGCGGCGGCGCCGAAGCGGGCGCACTCCACGGCCACCGAGCCCGAACCGGCCCCGATGTCCCACACGAGGTCACCGGTGCGCGGGGCGAGCCGGGCCAGGGCCAGGGCCCGCACCTCGAACTTGGTGATCATCGAGTCGCGGTACCCGAACGCCGACTCGGGCAGCGCCCATCCGGCCGGCGCGGCCGGCGGTCCCGCGACGATCCGCTGGACCGGCGACAGCACCCGCGCCTCGTCCAGACAGAGCACGACGCTCACCCCGGTCCCCGACCAGTCGCGGACGGCGGCGTCGGCGGGGGAGACCCGCTCGACGGTCTCGTCCGCCGTCCCGAGGGCCGCCGCGACCACCAGCGTGCGCTCGATGCCGGTCCGGGCGAGCGCGGCGCCCAGCTCGGCGGGACCGGCCCCCGGCCCGGTCAGCACCGCGGTCTTGGGGTGCGCGCGGCACACGTTGACGGCCGTGCGCGGATCGCGGCCGTGCGCGCTGACGACGACCGCGTCGTCCCAGGACAGACCGAGCCGGGCGAAGGCCACGGCGATGGAGGGGGAGGACGGGCGGACGTTGAGGGCCGCCGGGCCGAAACGCGCCCCGAGGGCCCGGACGATCCCGAAGAACCCGGGGTCGCCGGAGGCGAGTACGGTCACCTGCCGGTTCCGGTGCTCCGGTGAGCCGAGGTGCCGCTCGATACCGTCGAGGGCCGGAGCGAGCGGACCGAGGACGATCCGCTCCACGGTGTCCGGCAGCCGCGCCGCCTCCAGATGGCGGCGCGCGCCGACGACGAGCGTGGCGCCGGCCGGAGCCGTGGCGGCGCCGCCGGTTCCGGTGCCGATGACGGTGATCGCGCCGGGTGCGGGCGGGCTGGAGGTACGCGGCAGTTCCGGCTCGCGGGGGCCGGGCTGGGCGTACGGCTCGTACGGCGTCGTCCGACTCAAGGCCGTCCCTTCCGTCGGGGGTTGCTGCGGGGGTTGCTTCGGTGCGGTCGGGGGCGCGGGCGGTTTACGCCTTGGACTCGCGCAACGCGCGCCGGGCCACCGGGTCGGCCCGGCGGAAACCGTGGAAGTGCCCCGGGTGGTACAGGTGCGAGCGGGTGCCGGACGCCGCGAGCGCGGGGCCGACGAGGAAGAGGGTGTGCTTCCAGAGCTTGTGCTCCTTGACCGTCTCCTCGAGCGTCGCGATCGTGCAGCGCAGCACCAGCTCCTCCGGCCAGGTCGCCTGGTGGGCGATCACCACCGGCGTCTCCGTCGGATAGCCGCCCTCCAGCAGCTCCGTGACCAGCTGGCCCGACCGGGCGGCCGACAGGAACAGCGCCATCGTCGTGCCGTGCCGGGCGAACTCCCGTACCTCCTCGCCCGGCGGCATCGGCGTCTTGCCGCCGCCCAGCCGGGTCAGGATCACGGACTGCGCGACCTCGGGGATCGTCAGCTCGCGCTGCGCGATCGCCGCGACCGCGGAGAAGGACGAGACGCCCGGAACGATCTCGACCTCGATGCCGAGCCCGTCGAGCCGGTCGACCTGCTCCTGGGTGCCGCCCCACAGGGCCGGGTCGCCGGAGTGGATCCGCGCCACCTTCAGGTCCTCGGCCTGCGCCCGCTCGTAGACCGCGACGACGTCCTCCAGCGACATCGTCGCCGAGTCCAGGATCTCCGCGCCCTCACGGGCGTGCTCCAGCACCTCCGCCTGCACCAGGCTCGCCGCCCAGATGACGATGTCGGCGGCGGCGATGGCGCGGGCCGCCCGGAACGTCAACAGGTCGGCGGCGCCGGGCCCCGCCCCCACGATGGTCACCTTGCCGGTCACAGCTTGCCTCCACGGGTGTCCCGGCGAGCGGGCGCGATCAGTGTCGAGAGATAGGGGAGCGGGCCTTCGAGCAGCTCGGCGGCGGGCCGGATCGACTCCTCGGGCAGCCCGAGCGCGGAACCCCACACGGCGCCCTCGGTCCTGCCGGTCTCGCGCAACGCGGTCGCGACCTCCGCCGCCAGCCGTCCGAACTTGTACGCCACGACGGTGCCGGGACCCTCCAGGGCCTCCTTCAGCACCGCCGACCCGGCGGTGACGGGCACGAGCGTCAGCGGCTCGGTCCCCTCGGCCAGCACGGCGCCGCTGCGCGCGGCCAGGTCCTGCATTGCGGTGATGCCGGGGATGGTCTCGACGGCGACGCCGGCGACCAGCTCCCCGACGGTCAGCGCGAGATACGTGAACGTCGAGTAGACGTTGGGGTCGCCGATCGTCGCGAACGCCACCGTGCCGTGCGTGCGCAGCAGCTCGGCCACCTGCTCGCCCGCCGCGTCCCACGCGGCCTCGCGCCGGGCCCGGTCGGTCCGCTCATTGAGCGCGAACACGATCCTGATGATCTTCGCCTGCTCCACGTAGTGCAGCACGGTCGCCTCGGCCCTGCCGCGTTCGAGGGTGTCCATGACGGGGACGACCACGACCGCCGCCGCCCGCAGGGCGTTCACCCCCTTGACGGTCACCAGCTCCGGATCGCCGGGGCCCACCCCGACCCCGATCAGCCGACCGCTCATGTCGCACACCTCTCCACCAGTCTTCGGGCCACGCTCGGAACGGCGGCCCAGTGCACATGCAGATACGAGGCGTGCACGCCCCCGTGGACGAATCCTTCGACGCGGCGCTCCGGCCGCGTCACCCCCCACGCGGGCGTGGCGCCCGCGCCCGGTTCGACGACCGTGCGGTGGAACTCGTGTCCGCGCACCCGCGTTCCGACCTCCGCCAGAACGCTGTCCGAGACCGCCACCGCCTCGCGATATCCGAGCGTCAGCCGCTCCGACATCCGCGCGGTCGCGTCGAGCACCCCGCACATCGGTCTGCCCTCCAGCTCCCGCGCCAGATAGAGCAGCCCCGCGCACTCGGCGGCGACCGGTGCCCCCGACTCGGCGAGCGCCGCCACGGCCTTGCGCAGCGGCTCGTTGGCCGAGAGCTCGGGCGCGTACACCTCCGGGAAGCCGCCGCCGATCACCAGGCCGGCGGCGTGGTCGGGGAGGGCTTCGTCCCGGAGCGGGTCGAAGGTCACGACCTCCGCGCCGGCGGCCGTCAGCAGTTCCGCGTGCTCCGCGTACGAGAACGTGAACGCGGGCCCGCCCGCGACGGCGATCACCGGGCGCCCGCGGCGGGGCGTCTCCCCGACCCCGGGGAAGAGCCCCGCAGGGTCCCACGGCTGCGCGTCCAACGCCGGGGCGCTGCGCGCCAGCGCCAGCAGCGCGTCCATGTCGCAGCCCTCGCGGACCTGGGCCGCCATCGCGCGGACCGCCGCGACCGCGTCGGCGCTGCGTTCGGCGACCGGGACCAATCCCAGATGCCTCGACGGCGTAGCCACCTGCTCGGCTCGGCGCAGGGCGCCGAGGACCGGGACGCCGGACTCGTCCAGCGCTTCGCGCAGGAGAGCCTCGTGGCGGTCGGAGCCGACCTTGTTGAGGATGACGCCCGCGAGGCGCACCTCCGGGTCCCAGGACGCGAAGCCGTGCACCAGCGCGGCCACCGAGCGGGACTGCGACGACGCGTCGACGACCAGCACCACCGGCGCGCGCAGCAGCTTCGCCACATGCGCGGTCGACGCCAGTTCACCCTGCCCGGCGGCCCCGTCGTACAGGCCCATGACGCCCTCGACGACCGCCAGGTCCGTTCCGGCGACACCGTGCAGGAAGAGCGGGGCGACGAGATCGGGCCCGCACAGGAAGGCATCGAGGTTCCGCCCCGGGCGGCCGGTGGCCAGCGCGTGGTAGCCCGGGTCGATGTAGTCGGGGCCGACCTTGTGCGGGGACACGGCGAGGCCGGACCCGGTGAAGGCCGCCATCAGCCCGGTGGCCACGGTGGTCTTGCCGCTGCCCGACGAGGGCGCGGCGATGACCAGACGGGGGACGGACGTCACCACTCGATGCCCCTCTGGCCCTTCTGCCCCGCGTCCATCGGGTGCTTGACCTTGGACATGTCGGTGACGAGGTCGGCGGCGCCGACCAGCTTCTCCGGCGCGTTGCGGCCGGTGATGACCACGTGCTGGGTCCCGGGCCGGTCGTTCAGCACCTGGATCACCTCGTCGGTGTCCACCCAGCCCCAGTGCATCGGGTACGCGAACTCGTCGAGCACGTACAGCTGGTAGGTCTCGGCGGCCAGGTCCCGCTTGACCTGCTCCCAGCCCTCGCGCGCCGCCTCCTCGCTGTCGGCGATGTCGCGCTGCACCCAGGACCAGCCCTCGCCCATCTTGTGCCAGGCGACGGTGCCGCCCTCGCCGGAATCGCCGAGCACGCGCAGCGCCCGTTCCTCGCCGACCTTCCACTTCGCCGACTTGACGAACTGGAACACCCCGATCGGCCAGCCCTGGTTCCACGCGCGCAGCGCGAGCCCGAAGGCGGCCGTCGACTTCCCCTTGCCGATGCCGGTGTGCACGATCGTCAGCGGCCGGTTGCGGCGCTGGCGCGTCGTGAGCCCGTCGTCCGGCACGCTGCTCGGCTGTCCCTGCGGCATTACGCGGCCCTCCGCACATCCCGTACGAGCGCGGACACGGTGTCCGCGCGCAGTTCCTCCAACGTCACGGCGGTCCCCGCCAGGTCGGCGGCGAGCGCGCCCGCGAGGCCGAGCCGCACGGGGCCCGACTCGCAGTCGACGACGACCGACGCCACACCCTCGGCGTTGAGCAGCCGCGCCGCCCGCGAGGCGAGCTGCACGGGCTCGGGTCCGCCGGTCGCCCGGCCGTCCGTCACCACGACCAGCAGCGGCCGGCGGGACGCGTCCCGCAGCCGCTCGATCCGTAGCACCTCGCGCGCCTTCAGCAGTCCGGCCGCCAACGGCGTCCTGCCACCCGTCGGCAGCACCTGCAGCCGCGCGGCGCCCGCCTCGACCGACGACGTCGGCGGCAGCGCCAGTTCGGCGTCGGCGCCACGGAAGGTGATCATCCCGATCTTGTCGCGCCGCTGGTACGCGTCCATCAGCAGCGACAGGACAGCGCCCTTGACGGCGGTCATCCGCTGCCGGGCGGCCATGGAGCCGGAGGCGTCCACGACGAACAGCACCAGATTCGACTCCTTCCCCTCCCGCACCGCCTGCCGCAGATCGTCCTTCCGGATCACCAGCCCGGGGCCGCTGCGCCCGCGCGCCCGCTGGTGCGGGGCCGCCGCGTGCACCGTGGCCGCCAGATGCAGCTTCGTCAACTGGCCCTGCGGGCGGCGAGCGCTGGTCGTCCTGCCGTGCGCCGTCCGCGCGCGAGACCGGCGGCCGGCCGCGCCCTCGCCCATGCCGGGGATGGTGAACGCCTTGGTCTTGAACGGATCGCCGGCCGGAGCGGCACTCTGCTCGCCGCCGCCCGCCGCCCCACCCTGCGGCTGCTCCGAGGAGTCGGAAGCGGCGTCCTGCGGCCCGTCGTCCCGGCCGCCCTCGGGACCACCCTCCGGCGGCTGCCCGCCGCCGTCGTCCGGCCCCTCCGGATCCGGGTCGTCCTCCGGGTCGGAGCCGCCGCTGTTCTGCTCCAGCGTGTCGTCGAGCTTCGACTCGTCGAGGCCCGGCGCGTCGAAGGGGTTGCGGCGCCGCCGGTGCGGCAGCGCCAGCAGCGCCGCCTGCCGGACGTCCTCCGCGATGACCTCGGTCCGCCCGTCCCACGCCGCCAGCGCGGTCGCGGTACGCGCCATCACGATGTCCGCGCGCATCCCGTCGACCTCGAACGCCGCGCAGGTCGCCGCGATCTGGCGCAGCGCCCGGTCCCCGAGCACCACGGACGGCAGCAGCGCCCGCGCCGCCACGATCCGCGCGCGCAGCTCGTCCTCGTCGCCGGCCCACTTCCCGGCGAACGCCGCCGGGTCCTCGTCGTACGCGAGCCGGCGGCGCACGACCTCGACGCGCTCGTCCGTCTCGCGGGACGCCGCGACCTCCACCGTCAGCCCGAACCGGTCGAGGAGCTGCGGGCGCAGCTCGCCCTCCTCCGGGTTCATGGTGCCGACGAGCAGGAAGCGGGCGGCGTGCCGTACGGAGACGCCCTCGCGCTCGACGTAGGAGGCGCCCATGGCGGCGGCGTCCAGCAGCAGGTCGACCAGGTGGTCGTGGAGCAGGTTGACCTCGTCGACGTAGAGGACACCGCGGTGCGCGTCGGCCAGCAGCCCCGGCTCGAACGACTTCTTGCCCTCTGACAGGGCGCGTTCGATGTCCAGCGAACCGACCAGCCGGTCCTCCGACGCCCCGACCGGCAACTCCACCATCCGCGCCGCGCGGGCGGTGCCCGCACCGCCCGCGTGCGGCCCGTCCGGGCACGCCGGGTCCGGCGCCGCCGGATCGCAACTGAACCGGCACCCGGCGACGACGGCGACGTCCGGCAGCAGCGAGGAGAGCGCCCGCACGGCCGTGGACTTGGCGGTGCCCTTCTCGCCGCGCACGAGCACCCCGCCGACCGCCGGCGACACGGCGTTGAGCAGCAGCGCGAGCCGCAGGTCGGTCATCCCGACGATCGCGGTGAACGGGTAAGGGGTGCTCATGAGTCGCCTTCCAGGTCGCCTTCGAGCTGCAGATAGATCTCGCGGAGCCGGTCCAGGGTCTCCGGGTCGGGTTCGGCCCACAGCTGCCGGTCGGCGGCTTCCAGGAGCCGTTCCGTGATGCCGCGCAAGGCCCAGGGGTTGGACTTCTTCATGAAGTCCTGGTTCTCCTTGTCGAACACGTACTCCGCCGCGAGGCGCTGGTACATCCAGTCGTCCACGACGCCCGCCGTCGCGTCGTAGCCGAAGAGGTAGTCGACGGTGGCGGCCATCTCGAAGGCGCCCTTGTAGCCGTGCCGGCGCATCGCGGCCATCCAACGGGGGTTGACGACCCGGGCGCGGAAGACGCGGTGGGTTTCCTCGCCCAGCGTGCGGGTCTTGACCTGGTCGGTGGTGGCGCTGTCGCCGACGTAGGCGGCGGGGGAGACGCCCGTCAGGTGGCGCGTCATCGCCACCATGCCGCCGTGGTACTGGAAGTAGTCGTCGGCGTCGACGATGTCGTGCTCACGGGTGTCGACGTTCTTCGCGGCGACCTGGATGCGGCGGAACGCCTGCTCCATGTCCCCGCGCGCCGCCCGCCCGCCCAGGCCGCGCCCGTACGCGTAGCCGCCCCAGACCGCGTAGACCTCGGCGAGGTCGGCGTCCGAGCGCCAGTTGCGGGCGTCGATCAGCGGCAGCAGACCCGCCCCGTAGGCGCCCGGCTTGGAGCCGAAGATGCGGGCCGTCGCCCGGCGGCGGTCGCCGTGTTCCGCGGTGTCCTCGTCGGCGTGCGCGCGGACGTAGTTGGACTCGGCGGGCTCGTCGAGTTCGGCGACGGCCTGGACGGCGTCGTCGAGGAGCTGGATGACGTGCGGGAAGGCGTCCCGGAAGAAGCCGGAGATGCGGACCGTCACGTCGATGCGCGGGCGGCCCAACTCCTCCAGGCCCACCACCTCGAAGCCCGTCACCCGGCGCGACGCGTCGTCCCAGACCGGGCGGCAGCCCAGCAGGGCGAGGATCTCCGCGATGTCGTCGCCCTGGGTGCGCATGCAGGACGTGCCCCACACCGTCAGGCCGACGGACTTGGGGTACGCGCCGGTGTCGGCGAGGTGCCGCGCCAGCAGCGAGTCGGCCAGCGCCGTGCCGACGTCCCAGGCGAGCCGGGACGGGATGGCCTTGGGGTCGACGGAGTAGAAGTTGCGGCCGGTCGGCAGGACGTTGACCAGGCCGCGGGTCGGGGACCCGGAAGGACCGGCCGGCACGTAGCCGCCGCGCAGCGCGCGCAGGATGTTGTCGATCTCGTCGGTGGTGCGCGCCAGGCGGGGCACCACCTCCTCGGCGGCGAACTCCAGGATCCGGACGGCGTCGGCCACCTCCGTGCCCAGCACGTCCCGGACGATCGCGGGCACCGCCGCCCGGCTCCAGCCCGCCTCCTCCATCGCCCCGGCCAGCCGCCGCGCGAGCGTCTCCAGCAGGTCGACGGCGTCGGCGGCGGTCCGCGCGGGCCCGTCCGCGAGCGCGGTCAGCGCGGCCGGCACCGTGACCCGGGCGCCGGGCTCGGCCAGCAGCGCCTTCTCGTCGAGGCCGAACGCCTCGGCCATCGCGGCTCGCAGACCGGGCAGGGCGGCACCGACGCCGCCCCACACCTGGGAGGAGCGCAGGATGGCCAGGACCAGGTTGACGCGGGCCTCGCCGACGGGGCCGCCGCCCAGGATGTGCAGACCGTCGCGGATCTGCACGTCCTTGATCTCGCAGAGCCAGCCGTCGATGTGCATGACGAACTCGTCGAAGGCGTCCTCGTCGGGCTGGTCGTCCACGTGCAGGTCGTGGTGGAGCTCGGCGGCCCGCACCAGCGTCCAGATCTGGCTGCGGACGGCCGGGGTCTTCGCCGGGTCCAGGTCCGAGACGAGCGCGTACTCGTCCAGAAGCTGTTCCAGCTTGGCGAGGTCGCCGTACGTGTCGGCGCGCGCCATCGGCGGCACCAGGTGGTCGACCACGGTCGCGTGGCCGCGCCGCTTGGCCTGGGTGCCCTCGCCCGGGTCGTTGACGATGAACGGGTAGACGAGCGGCAGTTCGCCGAGCACCGCGTCCGGCGCGCACCCCGCCGACAGGCCGAGGCCCTTGCCGGGCAGCCACTCCATGGTGCCGTGCTTGCCCATGTGGACGATCGCGTCGGCGCCGAAGGTCTGGTCGAGCCAACGGTAGGCCGCCAGGTAGTGGTGCGAGGGCGGCATGTCCGGGTCGTGGTAGATCGCGATCGGGTTCTCCCCGAAACCGCGCGGCGGCTGGATCATCACCACGACGTTCCCGAACCGCAGGGACGCCAGGACGATGTCCTCACCGTCGAGGTAGAGGGTGCCCGGCGGCTCGCCCCAGTGCTCCAGCATCCCGGCGCGCAGCTCGGGGTCGAGCGTCGCGAACCACCGCTGGTAGTCGGCGAGCGGGACCCGGGCGGGGGCGGCGGACAGCTGCTCCTCGGTGAGCCACTCGACGTCGTGGCCGCCCGCGGCGATCAGCCGGTGGATCAGCTCGTCGCCCTCCGAGGGGTAGCCGTCGACGGCGTATCCGGCGCCGCGCAGCGCGTCCAGCAGGCCCACCGCCGAAGCGGGGGTGTCGAGGCCGACGGCGTTGCCGACCCGCGAGTGCTTGGTGGGGTACGCGGTGAAGACGACCGCGAGCTTCTTCTCCGCGTTCGGCTTGTGCTTGAGCACGGCGTGCCGGACCGCGATCCCGGCGACGCGCGCGGCGCGCTCGGGGTCGGCGACGTAGACCGGCACGTCGCCCTCGCCGGTCTCCTTGAACGAGAAGGGGACGGTGATCAGCCGGCCGTCGAACTCCGGGATCGCCACCTGCATCGCCGCGTCCATCGGGGACAGGGCCGCGTCGGAGGCCTCCCAGGCCGCGCGGGACGACGTCAGGCACAGGCCCTGGAGGACCGGGATGTCCAGGTCGGCGAGCGCGCCGATGTCCCAGGCCTCGTCGTCCCCGCCCGCCGAGGCGTCGGAGGCGCGGGTGCCGCCGGACGCCAGGACGGTCGCGACCAGCGCGTCCGCCCGGCCGAGCAGCGCGTACAGGCCGTCGTCGGCGCCGCGCAGCGTCCCGCAGTACACCGGCAGCGCGTTGGCGCCCTTCGCCTCGATCGCGGCGCAGAGCGTGTCCACGAAGCCGGTGTTCCCGGACAGTTCGTGGGCGCGGTAGAAGAGCACACCGACGGTCGGGCGGCCCTCGGTGAACGGGTACGCGCCGTGCGTCCCGTACTGCGGCATGGCGGCGGGGGGTTCGAAGCCCTCGCCGGTCAGCAGCACGGTGTCCGACAGGAAGCGGGCCAGCTCCACCAGGTTCGCCGAACCGCCCTCGACCAGGTAGCGCAGCGCCTCCGCGACGACGCCCGCCGGAACGGAGGACTCCGCCATGAGTTCGGCGTCCGGTACCGACTCCCCGCCGAGCAGCACCGTCGGGATGCCGGACGTGCGCAGCGCCGCGAGTCCGTCCTCCCAGGCGCGCTTGCCGCCGAGCAGGCGCACGACGGCGATGTCCGCGCCCTCGGTCAGCGCGGCCAGCTCCTCGGGGGAGATCCGGGTCGGGTTGCCGATCCGGTACTCCGCACCGGAGGCGCGGGCCGCCAGCAGGTCCGTGTCGGCGGTGGACAGAAGCAGAACGGTGGTCACGGTGCCCCCGGAGCAAGTCGTGTGCACGGCATCCCTGGCGGGATTCGTGTTCATGGCATCCCTGGCGGGACGAAGGGGAGGCCGGCGGGTGCGCCGTCCTCGATGAGCCGCATGAGCGCGGCGGTGTCCGCGTGTTCTTCGATCAGGTCGCCGAGGCGGTCGAGCTGTTCCTCGCGCAGCGCCCCGAAGGAGGTGTCGGGGGCGGGGACGAAACGGCGTCCCGCCTGGTCGGCGATCCGGCGCAGGAAGGCGCGGCGGAAGCCGTCGCTCTCCAGCGAGCCGTGCCAGTGGGTGCCCCAGACGGCGCCTGCCCGGCAGCCGTCCAGCGCCCGGCCGTCGTCGTCCGTCATGAAGGGCCCGTCGCCGCCCAGCACTTCGGCGACCCCGTGGTGGATCTCGTACCCCTCGACCGGTTCGCCGAGCGCCTCGCCGACCGGCCTGGCCAGGGTCTTCTCCGCCGCGAACCGGACGCGGACGGGCAGCAGTCCGAGCCCGTCGACCCGGCCGACGCGCGACTCGATGTCGTCCTCGATGCTCTCGCCGAGGATCTGGTAGCCGCCGCAGATGCCCAGCACCGGACGGCCTTCCGCCGCCCGACGGACGATCGCGTCGGCGAGCCCGCGCTCGCGCAGCCAGGCCAGCGCCCTGACGGTGCCCCGGGTGCCGGGCAGCACCACCAGGTCGGCGTCGGCCAGTTCCTGGGGCCGGTCGACGAAGCGCACGACGACGCCGGGCTCGGCGGCCAGCGCGTCGACGTCCGTGAAGTTCGACATCAGCGGCACGGCGACGACCGCGACCCGTAGGAGGTCCTCGCCGTGCGGGGGCGCGACGACCGACTCGCGCACGGCGCCGCGCATCGAGACCCGCAGCCCGTCCTCCTCGTCGATGCCCAGTCCGTGCGCGAACGGCAGCACCCCGTACACCGACCGGCCGGTCAGCCCGCGCAGCATGTCCAGGCCGGGCTCCAGCAGCGAGACGTCGCCGCGGAACTTGTTGACGAGGTAGCCGCAGAGCAACTCCTGGTCCCCGGGGCTCAGCAGCGCCGTCGTGCCGAAGAACGAGGCGAAGACGCCGCCCCGGTCGATGTCGCCGACCACCACGACCGGCAGCCGTGCCGCGCGCGCCAGGCCCATGTTCACGATGTCGTTGTGCCGCAGGTTGATCTCGGCCGGACTGCCCGCCCCTTCACAGATCACCGCGTCATACGTGCCCCGCAGTTCGGCCAGGCACTCCACGACGACGGGGAGCAGTGTGGACTGCTTCCCTCCGTGGTACCCGCGGGCGCTCATCTCTCCCACCGGCTTGCCGAGCAGCACGACCTGGCTGCTGCTGTCGCTGCCGGGTTTGAGCAGCACCGGGTTCATCAGCGCCGTCGGCTCGACCCGCGCCGCCTGCGCCTGCATGGCCTGCGCCCGGCCGATCTCCGCGCCCTCGCGCGTGACGAACGAGTTGAGCGACATGTTCTGCGCCTTGAAGGGCGCGACCTTCACGCCCTGCCGGACCAGCCAGCGGCAGATGCCCGCCGTGACGACGCTCTTGCCCGCGTCGGACGTGGTCCCGGCGACCAGCAGCCCTCCGCCGGTACGGCTCGCGCCGCGAGTACCGCTCATCGGGATCCTTCCTCAACGGACGACAGCGCGGTGGCGGCCAGTCGGCCGCCCACGCAGACCGCCAGCGCCAGCGCGCCGACCCGGCGCGAGAGCCGTACGGCGCGGGCGATGTCGGCGACCTCGGGCGGCCGGTTGGCCGCGCCGAGCACGGCGCGGTGCTCCACGCGGCCGGCGTAGGCGAGCGTGCCGCCGAGCCGGACGCCCAGCGCGCCGGCGAAGGAGGCTTCCACGGGGCCCGCGTTGGGGCTGGGGTGGCCGGCGGCGTCCGCGCGCCAGACGCGCAGCGCGCCGCGCGGGTCGGGGCCGGCGAGCGTGGCCAGGACGGCGGTCAGCCGGGCGCCGGGCCAGCCCGCGACGTCGTCGAGGCGGGCGGCGGCCCAGCCGAACCGGCGGTGGCGCGGCGACTTGTGGCCGGCCATCGCGTCCAGGGTGTTGACGGCGCGGAAGCCGACGAGCCCCGGCACGCCCGCCGCCGCGCCCCACACCAGGGCGCCGACGACCGCGTCCGAGGTGTTCTCGGCGACGGACTCCACGACGGCCCGCGCGATCTGCGCGGCGTCCAGGGCCTGCGGGTCGCGGCCGCACAGGTTCGGCAGCCGCTCGCGGGCGGCTTCGAGGTCGCCGGCCTCCAGCGCGGAACCGATGGCCAGCGCTTCGCGGCCCAGCGAGGCGCCGCCCAGCACCGACCAGGTGACGGCCGCGGTCAGGGCGGCGGTGGCGGCGGGGGAGGGGCGTACGGCGCGGGCGGCCAGCGCGGCGGCGGCGGTCGCGCCGCCCGCGCACAGCGCCGTCCAGAGCGCGCCGCTGCCGCGGTGGTCGCGCCACAGGTGGCGTTCGGCGGCGGCCGCGGCACGTCCGAAGCCGGCGACCGGGTGGCCGCGGCGTGGATCGCCCGCGATCAGGTCGACGAGGTGGCCGAGGGCGGCGCCGCACGCGAAGGCGTGTCCGGCTCGCACGGCGTCAGCCCGCCGTCACGCCTCGACGGGACAGGGCCTGGGAATCCGGTGGAGTACGACGGCGGCCGGGCATGGCAGGAGTCCTCACTCAGGGTCCGCGCCCTGGTTTCGACGTGACCGACGGTGGAGAGTCTCCTGGCTCCCGGATGCGCGCACCCCGGTCCGTCGGGCCGATCGCTCGGCCGTGACGTTCGGGTGGGGTGCACTCCCCGGTGACAGTGGCGGGACCGCGCCGGATTCGCACCGGACTTCCTCTCCTACCGCCGTATGGCACCGGGCAGTCCACCACGTGCCGCGAACCCCGTCAACTCACTGTTGACCTGCGGCGGAAGATGTGCGAAGGCCCACACCCGCGGTTCGCGGATGTGGGCCTTCGACGGGGCGGCGCGGTGATCGCGGGACGGTCGAACGGTGATCGGGCGCTGATCAGGCGACCATCAGGCGACGATCAGGTAGATGCCGTACGCGACGGCCGCCGCGCAGAGCGCGAAGCACGCGTAGGCGCCGGTCCGGGTCAGGGCTGCGGAGGCGCCGGAGACGGCGGCGCCGTCCGCGGCGGACTCCCGCTTGGCGAGCCCGACGATGCCGAGGGTGAAGACGCCCACCAGCCCGATGGTCACCGCGAGGGTGACGCCGAGGACGGTGCCGAGGGCCTGCCAGTCGATCTGCATGGTGCTGGTTCCTTCCGGGCCGGGATCAGGCCGTGGCCGGTGCGGCGTCGACGGGGCCGACGACGGACGCGGGAGCCGGGATGGTCGCGGCGAGCGGAGCGACGGGGCCGGCGGGCGGCGGGGTGACGGCCGCGATGGCGGCGGTGACCGCACCCTGCGGCTCGGCCGGGAGTTCGTTGACGTTGCTGTGGTCGATCGGCTTGCGGCGCGAGGCCAGCCAGATCGCGGTGCAGGCGGTGAGCGCCAGGACGGCGACCGCCGTGATGCCCCATCTGCCCTGGTCGGCCAGCAGCGCGGCGCCGGCGGCCACCAGGCCGGCGGCGGGCAGCGTCAGGCCCCATGCGGCGACCATGCGGCCCGCGGTGCTCCAGCGGACCACGGCGCCCTTGCGGCCCACACCGGAGCCCATCACGGAGCCGGAGCAGACCTGCGTCGTGGAGAGCGCGAAGCCGAGGTGCGAGGAGGCCAGGATGGTGGCCGCCGCGCCGGTCTGGGCGGCGAAGCCCTGCGGCGCCTCGATGTCGGTGAGGCCCTTGCCCATGGTGCGGATGATGCGCCAGCCGCCGAGGTACGTGCCGAGCGCGATGGCGCTGCCCGCCGCGACGATGACCCACATCGGCGGGTCGGCGTGCGGGGCGACGACCCCGCCGGTGATCAGCGCGAGGGTGATGACGCCCATGGTCTTCTGCGCGTCGTTGGTGCCGTGCGCGAGCGAGACGAGCCCGGCCGAGGCGATCTGCCCGGCGCGGTACCCCTTGGCGGTCGCCTTCGGGTCGCTGTTCCGGCCGATGCGGTAGGTGAGCTTCGTGGCGAGCATCGCCGCCAGGCCCGCGACGATCGGGGCGGCGAGCGCCGGGATCAGGACCTTCATGACGACCTTGTCGCCGTTGACGCCGTGGGCGCCGACGGAGACCAGGGTGGCGCCGATCAGGCCGCCGAACAGTGCGTGGGAGGAGCTGGACGGGAGCCCGGCCAGCCAGGTCAGCATGTTCCAGACGATGGCGCCGACCAGGCCCGCGAAGATGACTTCGGGCCGGATCCCGGCGCTCTCGTCGATGATGCCGCCGGAGATGGTCTTGGCGACCTCCACGGACAGGAAGGCGCCGACGAGGTTCAGCACGGCGGACATGGCCACCGCCGTCTTGGGCTTGAGTGCGCCGGTGGAGATGGTGGTGGCCATCGCGTTGGCGGTGTCGTGGAAACCGTTCGTGAAATCAAACACGAGTGCGGTCACGATCACGATTCCGATCAGGAGCGTGATGTGTTCCATGTACCCAGGCAATCGTTTGATCGGACAGTGGCGATGGCGACCGTACGGAGCCTGAGTGAACGGAAGGTTAACTGGTGGCGGCCGCATGGTGCCGGTGTCCGCGCGTCCGATTCTCCGGGCCACGGCGGGTGTTGGACGGTTCAGGCGCCCCTTGGGGACCGGCTCCGGCGCGGTCCGGGCACCGTGTCCGGTATCACCCGGAAATTCCGTACGGCGCCGCCCGCGGGTCGCGCTCAGTGCCGCCCGGAGATCCGGTCGGCGACGCGCGCCACCGGGTCGGTCTCGCTGCTGCGTCCGGCCAGCTCACGGCGGTCCGCGCCGCGGTAGGCCGCGTACATCCCGTGCACCCCGATCCAGCGGAACGGCTCCGGTTCCCAGCGCCGCACCCGGTGCCCCACCCAGGGCAGCGCCGTCAGCTCGGTGCCGTGGCCCTGGCCCGAGTCCAGCTGCACCAGGTCGCGCAGGGTCCGCGCCGCCAGATTCGCCGTCGCGACGCCGCTGCCGACGTAGCCGCCCGCCCAGCCGAGCCCTGTGGCCCGGTCCAGCTCCACGCTCGCGCACCAGTCGCGCGGCACGCCCAGCACCCCTGACCAGGCGTGATCGATGGCCACCCCGGCGGTCGCGGGGAAGAAGCGGACCAAGATCTCGCGCAGCGCCTCGACCGTGGCCGGCTGGGTGCGCCCGTCGTTGTCGGTCCGCGAACCGAAGCGGTAGGGCACCCCGCGGCCGCCCAGCGCGATCCGGTCGTCGGCGGTGCGCTGCGCGTACATGTACGCGTGCGCCATGTCGCCGAGGGTCTCGCGGCCGTCCCAGCCGATGGTGTCCCAGACCTGCCGCGGCAGCGGCTCGGTGGCGATCATCGACGAGTTCATCGGCAGCCAGGCCCGCTTCTGCCCCTTGATCGAGGCCGTGAAGCCCTCGGTGCAGCGCAGCACGTACGGGGCGCGCACGGTTCCGTAAGGGGTGATCGCGTGCTTCGGTTTGATCTCGGTCACCGCGGTGGACTCGTGGATCACCACCCCCAGTGCCTCGACGGCCTTCGCCAGCCCCTGCAGCAGCTTCACCGGATGTATACGAGCGCCGTGCGGCGTCCAGGTGCCGCCGGAGGTCCCGGCGACCCGGATCCGCTCCGCGGACTCGCGGGCGCCCAGCAGCAACCGGTCCTTCTCGCCGAAGGCCACCTCGGCCTCGTGGAACGCCTTCAGCCGGGCGAGCTGCGCGGGGGAGTGCGCCACCTCCAGCACCCCGCCCTTGACGATGTCGGCGTCGATGCCCTCCTCGGCGGCGATCCGCACCACCTCGTCCACCGTCTCGTTCATCGCGTGCTGCAGCGCCACGGCGGCGTCATGGCCGTGCAGCTTCGCGTACCGGTCGCGGCCCGCGATGCCGTTGTAGAGCCAGCCGCCGTTGCGCCCGGACGCGCCGTAGCCGCAGAACTTCTGCTCCAGGACGGTGATCCGCAGGAACGGCACGGCCTTCTTGAGGTAGTACGCCGTCCACAGCCCCGTGTAGCCGCCCCCGACGATGCAGACGTCGGCGGTGGTGTCCCCCGGCAGTGGCTCGCGGGGCACGGGCACGCCGGTCTGCGAGTACCAGAAGGAGATGCCGCCGTTGACGGTGGTCATGATGCCCCTGCAATCCGTGTGCGTTCGGCCGTGGTGTGCGGCCGGTGGTGTGCGGGACGGTACTGCGCCCCGCGAGCACGCGGCAACGGCCAACCTGTAAGGATCGACGGATGCGCGATGCCATGGAGAAAGCCTGGTCGGAACTGGTCGCCACGGCCCGGCGAAGCGTCACGGACGGCCTGGTGGTCGGTACGTCCGGCAATGTCTCGGTCCGGGTGGGCGATCTGGTGCTGGTGACCCCGACCGGCGTCCCGTACGACCGGCTCGGCCCGGTCGACGCCGTCGCCGTCGACCTGGACGGCCGCCAGGTCTCCGGACGGCTGCGCCCCACCAGTGAACTGCCGATGCACCTGGCCGTCTACCGCGGCACGGACGCGCGGGCCGTCGTGCACACCCACGCGGTCCACGCCACGGCCGTCTCGACGCTGGTGGACGAGCTCCCCTCGATCCACTACATGGCGGCCGCGATGGGTGGCCGGATCCGGGTCGCGGGATACGCCCTCTACGGGACGGACGAGCTGGCCGAGCGGGTGCTGGAAGCGCTGCGCGACCGCAGCGCGTGCCTGCTGCGCAACCACGGCACCGTCGCGTACGGGGACACGCTGGACCAGGCGTACGACCGTACGGCGCAGCTGGAGTGGATGTGCCGGGTCTGGCTCACCGCCCGCTCCGTCCCCGGGCTGACCCCCGCCCTGCTGTCGGACGCACAGATGGACGAGGCGGCCGGGCGGCTGCGCGGCTACGGCCAGCCGGGCCGACGGCGTCCAGGCGGCAGCGCCCCCTGACACGGGCGGCCGACGTCCACTGGCCGCATCGCGCCGCTGCGCGGACACTGGAACCGATGCGTAAGCGAACCGTGGCGGTCCTTGCCGCCACCACCGTGATCGGTGCCGGGGCGGCCGTTGTGGCGGCCGGACGGTACGTGTCCGACGTTGCCCTCAAGCCGTCCACCGACGGCGCGGAACCGGACGAATGGCTGACCGTCCACGCCACCGCGGCGGGCCAGGTCACCCTGACGCGCGCCCTGGCCTCCCTGCGGCCGGGCGTCTACGGCCTGTCCGGCGACGGCGTGCACGCCGCGGTCGGCGAGGTGCTGTGGACGACGCCGGGCACGGTCGCGCGGCGCCTGGACCGCGTGTACACCGGTGCGCTGGATCCGGGCACCAGGGTGCGGTTGACGGCCCAGGTCCACGCGGGCGACCCGCGCGGCGCCCTCGGTCTTGACTACGCCGAGGTGCTGGTGCCGGGCGAACTCGGCCCGCTGCCCGCCTGGTTCGTCCCCGGGGACCGCTCGACGTGGGTGATCGCCGTGCACGGCCTGGGCACCACCCGCGAACTCCCGCTCAACGTCCTGCCCGCCCTGAGCGGGCACCGCTTCCCGGTGCTCGGCCTCGGCTACCGCAACGATCCCGGCGCCCCGGCCTCACCCGACGGCCTCGGCCACCTCGGCGACACCGAATGGCGCGACCTGGACGCGGCGATGCGGTACGCCGTCGAGTACGGCGCCGAACGGATCGTGCTCTACGGGTGGTCGACGGGCGCCACGATGGCCCTGCGGGCCGCCGACCACTCGGGGCTGCGGGACCGGATCAGCGGGCTGATCCTCGATTCGCCCGTTCTGGACTGGAAGTCGACCGTGCGCTCCGCGGCGTTTTCGCACGGCGTGCCGGGAGCGCTGGTGCCGCTCGGCGTGCGCGCCGCGGAGGGGCGCACGGGGCTGCATGCGGAACGTATCTCGGACGCCGCCGACCCAGACCGGCTGAGCGTCCCCACCCTCATCGCGCATGGTCCCGACGACACCCTCTCGTCCTGGTCAGGCTCGCGCCAACTCGCCGCGAGACGACCGGAACTGGTCACGCTGCACACCGTCCCCGGGGCCTCCCACGGCGCTATGTGGAATGTCGACCCGGTGGCGTACGAAGAGGCTCTGCGGCGATTTCTGACCCCCCTGATGTAGCGCTCGGCGCGGGGCCGGGAGCACAGCGTGAGGGGCGCCGCCCCGGAGCGCGTTTGGGATTCTGGGGCCTCACCCGGGACACTGCTCCAGTGACGTCCCGTACTTCGCGAGACACTCCGCTCCGTCTTGTCCCCCGACGACCCTCCCTGGCCTTCGCCGTGGGGGGCTCCGCCGCCCGCCCCACGGCGACGGCGCGGCGCTCCCGGCCGCCGCGGCCGCCCGAGGGCACCCCCGCGCTCTCCGAGCTCGCGCGCCAGGCACGTGCCGAACTCGCCGACACCGTCCGCCTCGCGCGGTGGTCCGAAGCGGGCCCCGGCACCGCCGGCCCGACCGGGATACTTCCCGACGCCGACGTCCAGCAGGCGGCAGCCGAGCTGGAGTTGACGGAACGGCAGATCCGGTCCGGCTGGGACCGCGCCCGGCTCGCCGGCCTGATCGAACTCCACCGGGGGACCGCCCGCCCCGGCTGGCGGCTGCGCGCCTGGGACCGCGACAACACCGCCGTACTGCGTGGCTGGGTCGCGCTCTTCGACGCCTGGTCCCTCGCGCATCCCCCCGGCGACTCCGCCGCGGCGGACCCCTCGCTGGTGGCCGAGGTCGTCGAGGCCACCCCCCAGCTGCTGTCCTTCCTGCACCTGTCCTCGGGGCCGGTGCCGGTCGACACCCTGCTCGACCTGCTGCGCCAGCGGGTCGCGGAGCTGCGGACCGAACGGCACGAGCCGCCCGCCGACGGCGCCCACGACCCGCTGCCCGGGCTCCTGGACTGGGTGCTCGACGCGGTGGCCGGGGTCGGCGCGCTGCAGCCGCGCGACGCCTGCTCCGACACCCGGGAGGTCGTGCTCACCCCGCTCGGCAACTGGGCGGTCTGGGTCAAGCTGGAGCAGATCTGTGTGGCCGCCCAGGGCCCGGCCGGCCACATCGAGCAGCCCGCCGAGAACATGCTGCGCGCCTGCGCGCGGCTGTCCCCCGGCCCGGCCCGCGCCGAGTACCGCGCCTGGCTCGCCGCCCGGCCCGCCGGCCTGGCCGTCGCCGAGCTGCTGGAGACCGCCCGCGGTGACGACGCGCTGCTGCGCGGCCTGGCCTTCGAGGCGCTCCGGGTGGTCGGGGCGCCCGCCGAGCCCGCCGTCCGCGCCGCCTCGGAGGAGCCGACGCTGCGTCCGTACGCGCTGCTGTGGCTGGCCGAGCAGGACGGCGACGACCCGGAGGCCGTCGCGGGGCTGCTGACGCGCGAGGAGACGGCCTGGCTGTGGGTGGACACCGCCGCGGCCGTCGCCGACCACGGCGAGGGGCAGCTGCTCGTCAGCCACCTCGACGCGGCGGTGGAGGGCTCGGTGCGGTCGCTCCTGGTGGAGATCCGCGGCGCGGGGCACCCCCGTACCGTCCAGGTGCTCGTGGCGCTGGCCGCCGCGCACCCGGACCCGGCCGTCGCCAAGGCCGTCCGCCGCGCCGCCTTCCAGGTGCACACCGGCGGCGTCTGAAGGACTACGGCGAACGGTGCGGCCCCGGCGAGGGGCCGCACCGTCCTCGCGCCCGGATGGTGATGTGCCCCACACCGGCGCGCCGGAAGTCCGCTGATCGGGGCCCACGGCGCCCGGTGCGTACCACCTCGACCCCCCGTCTCGGGCAACAACCGGCTTGCCACGCCCCGGTAGACTGGCCTGTATGGCAGTCCCTCTCGTTCATTAGCCGGCGGCGTACGACCTCCCCGCGCCCCTTTCTGTCGTTCGCCATGCCCTGGAGCTTTTCCCGTGATTACTGCCACCGGCCTCGAGCTGCGTGCTGGAGCCCGCATCCTCATCGAGTCCGCCTCCTTCCGTATCGCCAAGGGCGACCGCATCGGCCTCGTCGGCCGCAACGGTGCCGGCAAGACCACCCTGACCAAGGTCCTGGCGGGTGAGGGCCAGCCCGCCGGCGGCACCGTGACCCGGTCGGGCGAGGTCGGCTACCTCCCGCAGGACCCGCGCACCGGCGACCTGGAGACCCTCGCCCGCGACCGCATCCTCTCCGCACGCGACCTGGACTCCGTCCTGCGCAAGATGCGGGAGAACGAGGAGCGGATGGCGAACGGCAAGGGCGCCACCCGCGAGAAGGCGATGCGGAAGTACTCCAACCTGGAGACCGAGTTCCTCACCAAGGGCGGCTACGCGGCCGAGGCCGAGGCGTCCACCATCGCCGCCGCGCTGGGGCTGCCCGACCGGGTGCTCGGCCAGCCGCTGCACACCCTGTCCGGCGGTCAGCGACGCCGGGTGGAGCTGGCCCGGATCCTGTTCTCCGACGCCGACACCCTGCTGCTGGACGAGCCGACCAACCACCTGGACGCGGACTCGATCGCCTGGCTGCGCGACTACCTCAAGACGTACCGCGGCGGCTTCATCGTGATCTCCCACGACATCCAGCTCGTGGAGACGGTCGTCAACAAGGTCTTCTACCTGGACGCCAACCGCACCCAGATCGACGTCTACAACATGGGCTGGAAGCTGTACCAGGCCCAGCGCGAGGCCGACGAGAAGCGCCGCAAGCGCGAGCGCAGCAACGCCGAGAAGAAGGCCGCGTCGCTCAACTCGCAGGCCGACAAGATGCGCGCCAAGGCCACCAAGACGGTCGCCGCGCAGAACATGGCCAAGCGCGCCGACCGGCTGCTGGCGGGCCTCGACGCCGTCCGGGTCTCGGACAAGGTCGCCAAGCTCCGCTTCCCGGACCCCGCGCCCTGCGGCAAGACCCCGCTGATGGCGACCGGACTGTCGAAGTCGTACGGCTCGCTGGAGATCTTCACCGACGTCGACCTGGCCATCGACCGCGGCTCCCGCGTCGTCATCCTCGGCCTCAACGGCGCCGGCAAGACGACGCTGCTGCGCCTGCTGGCGGGCGTCGAGACGCCCGACACCGGGAAGGTCGAGCCGGGCCACGGCCTCAAGCTCGGCTACTACGCCCAGGAGCACGAGACGCTGGATCCGGACCGCACGGTCCTGGAGAACATGCGCTCGGCCGCCCCGGACACCGACCTGGTCGAGATCCGCAAGATCCTCGGCTCGTTCCTGTTCTCGGGCGACGACGTGAACAAGCCGGCCGGTGTCCTGTCCGGTGGTGAGAAGACCCGGCTGGCGCTCGCGTCGCTGGTGGTCTCCAGCGCGAACGTGCTGCTGCTCGACGAGCCCACCAACAACCTCGACCCGGCCAGCCGCGAGGAGATCCTCGGCGCGCTGCACACGTTCAGCGGCGCCGTCGTCCTGGTGACGCACGACGAGGGCGCGGTGCACGCGCTGGCGCCCGAGAAGATCATCCTGCTGCCCGACGGTGTCGAGGACCTGTGGGGCGAGGACTACGCGGATCTGGTCTCGCTGGCCTGACCCCTCCCGCGCGGCCTGTCGGATCGCCGCCGGCCCCTCTGATCACTTGGCAGTGGATCATTCGGCCTATGGGTGATCCATCATCTGTGTGAGACGAGCTCATACCGCGCCACCCGGTGGCGCGGTATGGGTGCCGCCCTGAGTCGATCAGTGGTGTGACGTCGGGAAACTCCTTACCGACCATGGATGACCTGCCGCTTCTCGCGGCGCTCGGACAATTGTCCGGAAAACGACGGCCGAATTCAGGGATCTTCCCGTGCTGCTCGGTCGCCGAAAAAAGGTCTCCTCTTCAAATGTTGTCGTACGGACCTTGCCGAATGGGTGGCCAGGAAGCCGCCTAGGGGTGATCATGAGAGTCCAGAGCGCACTTCCCTAGAGGAGGCACGGGTGGCCGAGACTCTGAAGAAGGGCAGCCGGGTAACCGGCGCCGCGCGCGAGAAGCTCGCGGCAGACCTGAAGAAGAAGTACGACTCCGGTGCGAGCATCCGGGCGTTGGCCGAGGAAACCGGCCGCTCCTATGGATTCGTGCACCGGATGCTCAGCGAGTCCGGCGTGACCCTTCGCGGTCGCGGCGGCGCAACACGAGGCAAGTCGAAGGCCGCTACGGCCTGACGGGCAGGGCATCTCCCGCGATCCGGATTCCCGGCGTGCCCACCCGGTCGTCGCGTGTGTCGACCGGGTGGTTACTCTTCGGTAATCAATTCCGTGGTTCGCTCGGAGGTGCCCGATGCCCGACCCCACCGTGCTGCTCGAGCGGGACGGAGTGCGGCTCACCGCCGACGACTCCGTCGCGACCGTCACACTGTGCAATCCGGCCAAGCGCAACGCCCAGTCGCCCGCCATGTGGCGGACGCTGACAGAAGCCGGCCGGCTCCTGCCGGGCGACGTACGCGTCGTCGTGCTCCGCGGCGAAGGTCAGTCCTTCTCCGCCGGACTCGACCGGCAGGCCTTCACGCCCGAGGGCTTCGACGGCGAGCCGTCGTTCATCGACCTCGCGCGCGGTTCCGACAAGCAGCTCGACGCGACCATCGCCGAGTACCAGGAAGCGTTCACCTGGTGGCGGCGCAGCGACATCGTGAGCATCGCGGCCGTACAGGGCCACGCCATCGGTGCCGGCTTCCAGCTCGCCCTCGCCTGCGATCTGCGGGTGTGCGCGGACGACGCTCAGTTCGCCATGCGCGAGACCAGCCTCGGCCTGGTCCCCGACCTCGGTGGCACCAAGCCGCTGGTCGACCTCGTCGGCTACGCGCGGGCGCTGGAGATCTGCGCCACCGGGCGCTTCGTGCACGGCTCGGAGGCCGAGCGCCTCGGCCTCGCCAACCTGGTCGTCCCGGTCACCGAACTGGACGCCACCGTCCGTGACCTCGCCGCCGCGCTGCTCGCCGCGCCCCGCGACGCCGTCATCGAGACCAAGGCCCTGCTGCAGGGCGCCGTCGGCCGCTCCTACGAGGAGCAGCGCCCCGCCGAGCGCGCCGCCCAGGGCCGCCGGCTGCGCGACCTCGCCGGGGTCGGCGAGTAGTTCCACCGGGGCGATGGACGGTTGTGGTCACCCGATGGCGGTGACCACGACCGCCGTCGTCACCGGGCCCGGCGAACCGGCGTCCGCGGCCTTCGTGACCGCCACGCGCACCGCGCGGGCCACGTCCAGCGCGCGGTGGCCGGGCACGACCGCGATCTGCGCCCTGACCTCCCGGGCCGGCGGGTCCCCGACGTCGGCCGTGCGGATCCCGGACGCGAAACCGCCGAGCCGCGAGGTCACCCGGGCGACGCCCGGCACCAGGAGCGCGGCGACGACCACGCCGTTCGCGGCAGGCGCCGGCCCGGTGTCCTCAAGGTCCTGACCGGTGGCGCCGCCTTCGAGAACGGGGGCGGGGACGGCATCGAGGACCGGCACGGCCCGCTGCCCGGCCGGGAGGTCCAGCAGGCCGGTGACGTCGAGGTCCACCGAGGCGACGGGCAGCCCCAGCACATCGTGGGCCGCACTCCACAGAGCCGCCCGCAGCCGTTCGGCGGTGGCGGTCAGCGGCCGGTCCACGGCGGCCTCGAAGGCCGCGGACACGCACAGCGGGCCGGGCGGCACCGCACCCGGCGGTACGGGCGACGTAGCGCCGGCCCCGTCCGCCGTCCGCTCCACCTCCGTAGCCGGGCCCGTCGGCCCCTCCGCTTCCGGACTGATGCGCAGGGACCCGACCCGTACACCGGAGAGCCCGGCCACCGCCCGGCGCAGCGCTTCGGCGGCCGCGCTCTCGGTGATCCAGACACCGTCTCCCACCCCGCCGAGCGGCAGTACGCGCCCGAACGCGATCTGCTCCCGTACCGCACGGGTCAAACGGTCCACAGTCACCGGTCTCCGCCTCCTTCGTCGCGCACCACCCGAACGGCGGTCCGCCCCGTATCTCCTGGCCGCATCTCCGCAGCGCGGTAGGGCATGCGCACATAGTGTGGTGCACGGAGCAGCCCAGACGAAGGGACGACTCGCGATGACCGAGGCGGCACAGCGCAACATGTCCGAGCCGAACGGCCCCGATGCCGCGGGCGAAGGCAGAACGTTGGAGAAGGGCACGAGCGCGGGTTCGGGGACGCCCGGCCGGCGGGCGCCGCTGGGCGACCCCGCGACCCGCGGCAGGACCACCATCGCCGACGGCGTGGTCGAGAAGATCGCCGGGCTGGCCGCCCGTGACGTGCTCGGCGTGCACGCGATGGGCAGCGGCTTCGCCCGCACCTTCGGCGCGGTGCGCGACCGGGTGCCCGGCAGTAAGTCCGTCACCCGTGGTGTGAAGGCGGAGGTCGGCGAGGTGCAGACCGCGCTCGACCTGGACATCGTCGTCGAGTACGGGGTGTCCATCGTCGAAGTGGCCCGGGCCGTGCGGGAGAACGTGATCGCCGCGGTCGAGCGGATGACCGGCCTGGAGGTCGTCGAGGTCAACGTCGCGGTCGGCGATGTGAAGCTGCCGGACGAGGACGACGAGGACGACCGCGAGCAGAGGGTCCAGTGACGACCGCGCGGACAGGTGGGACGGCGGCCGGCGTCGCCGGCGACAGCGGTGAGACGAGGACGGTGAGCGGACGATGAGGATGTCACTGGTCGGACTGATCGTGGGCATGGCGCTCGGGTTCGCCGGGTACTTCGGCGGATTCGGCGCGTTCCTGCTGGTGGCCGCGCTCGGCGCGGTCGGCTTCGTGGCCGGGAAGTTCCTGGACGGCGACCTGGAGCCCGGAGAGTTCTTCCGCAGCCGCGACCGGCGGCGGTGATGGCCGCTGCCGCCCCGGCCACCCTGCCGGCCGCGGATCGCGGCGCGCTGAGGATCGCTGACCGGGTGGTGGCGAAGATCGCCGCTCGGGCCGCGTCCGAGGTGCTCGCGGACGTCCCGGAGTCCGGGCTCGTGCCGCCGGACCGCAAGCCGCACGCGTCGGTCTCGGTGCGCAAGGAGACCGCGCGGGTGCGGTTGTCGGTGGAACTGGGCTATCCGGGTGATCTCGGCAGGGTCTGCGGCTCGGTCCGCAGCCACGTCGCGGACCGCGTGCGGGCGCTGACGGGTATGGAGGTACCCGAGGTCGCCGTCGAGATCGAGCGTCTGCACTCCGCGACAGCTCGGCAGCAGAGTGAGGGGAGGGTGCTGTGACCGGGACCGGTGCGTCATCCGAACCCGATGGCACGACACGGCAGCTGCCGGTCATCGGCTCCCATGAGCCGGACCGGCCCGACGGGCCCACCGCCGAGCGCCCCGCCGAGCCGCCGGCCGGCCGTGCGTCCCGGTTCTGGTCGCAGCGCAGGGTGCCGTCGGCGCTGACCGCGCTGGTGGTGCTGGGCGCCGCCGGGATCCTGCTCTACGACATCGCCGCGGTCCGTACCGACCGCGCCGCGATGAGCTGGCGGCCCCGGCTGGCGCGCGAACTGGCCACCCGGCCGCTGGACGACTGGCTCGTCATCACCGCCGCGGCGGTCGCGGCGGCGATCGGCCTGTGGCTGATCGTGCTGGCCGTGACCCCGGGTCTGCGCGACGTCCTGCCGATGCGCCGCAGCACGACGGGGGTGCGCGCCGGGCTCGACCGGCACGCGGCCGAACTCACGCTGCGCGACCGGGCGATGGAGGTCGGCGGGGTGCACACCGTCCGGGTCCGCGTCGGCCGCCACCGGGTCACCGCCCGCGCCGCGTCGCACTTCCGCGACCTGGACGAGGTACGGGCCGATCTGGACACCGCCCTGAGAGAGGGAGTCGTCCAGCTCGGGCTGGCCCGTCCGCCCGCCCTGACCATCTCCGTCCAGCGCGCCCAGAAGGGCTGATCCGCCGATGCGCAGCACCCTCAACCGGATCCTGCTGGCACTGACCGGCCTGTTCCTGCTGGTCGCCGGTCTCGCCGTGCTGGTCGGCAGCCTGGACCTGCAGCGCCGCTGGGGATTCACGCTGCCGGACAAGTGGCCCTTCGACGGGCCGAAGGACGTGCTCCTCACGGCCCACGAGCGCACCCGCTACCGGGACGACGGCTGGTGGTGGCCCGCCGTGCTGGCCGCCCTGGGCGTGCTGGTGCTCGCGGCCCTGTGGTGGTTCCTGGCGCAGCTGCGCAGCCACCGGATGCGCCAGTTGCGCGTCGACAGCCGTGACGGCCAGGACGCCGTCCTGCGGGGGCGCGCCCTGGAGGACGTCCTGGTCACCGAGACCGAGGCGCTGCACGGCGTGGACCGGGCCGGCGCGACGCTGACCGGCAAGCGCTCCGCGCCCCGGGCGCGCCTCACCCTCGCGCTGGCACCCCACGCGGCCCCCGACACCGTCGTCTCCCGCCTGGACACCGACATCCTGCGGCGCGCGGGCAGTTCCGCCGGGCTCGACCACCTCCCGGCCGAGGCGCGGCTGCGCGCCGTCAAGCACCGGGCCAGCCGCGTCAGCTGACCGGCGCGCGGCGGCCCGGGAGGGCCCCCGCGCGCCGTAGGTCAGAAGCCGTGCCGGGCGCCGCCGTCGACCGGGAGCATGACGCCCGTCAGGTACGAGGCGGCGGGAGAGAGCAGGAAGGCCGCGGCGCGGCCGAACTCCTCCGGGGTGCCGTAGCGGCGCAGCGGGATGCCGGCGCTGTGCCGGGCGCGGGCGGCCGCCGCGTCGCCGCTGAGGGCGTCGAGTTCCGCCACCCGCTCGGTGTCGATCCTCGACGGCAGCAGCCCGACGACGCGGATGCCGCGCGGGCCCAACTCGTTGGCGAGGTTCTTGGCGAAGCCCGCCAGCCCCGGCCGCAGTCCGTTGGAGACCGTGAGGCCCGTGATGGGCTCGTACACCGACGCGGAGAGCACGAAGCCGATCACGCCGCCCTCGCCGAGCGCCGCCGCGGCGGCCCGGGCCAGCCGCACCGCACCGAGGAAGACCGTCTCGAACGCGTCCCGCCACTGGTCGTCCGTGATGTCCTCGGTCAGGCCGACTGCCGGGCCGCCGACGCTGATCAGCACGCCGTCCAGCCGTCCGAACTCCGCGCGGGCGGCGTCGATGAGCCGGTCGGGAGTGTCCGCGGCGGTGTTGTCGGCGGCCAGCCCGACGGTGTTCCCCGGGCCGCCCAGCGCGCCGGCCGCCGCGTCGGCCGACTCCTGCGAGCGGCCGGTGACGACCAGCTTCGCGCCGTCCGCCGCCAGCTCGCGGGCGGCCGCCAGGCCCAGCCCGCGGGTGGCGCCGGTGACGATGTACACCCGGTCCTTCAGTTCGAGATCCATGCGCTCATGCTCCCTTACGTGCCCCGGACAGGTGCAGCGCGGTGTTGACGAGCCCGATGTGGCTGAAGGCCTGCGGGAAGTTGCCGAGCTGGCGGTGGGAGACCGGGTCCCACTCCTCGGCGAGCAGCCCCACATCGTTGCGCAGGCTCAGCAGGTGCCCGAACAGCTCGCGCGCCTCGCGCTCGCGGCCGGTTGAGTGCAGCGCGTCGACCAGCCAGAACGAGCAGGCCAGGAAGGCGCCCTCCTGGCCGGGCAGCCCGTCCACGGCCTTCTCGTCCAGGGTGTAGCGGCGGACGAGGCCGCCGTGGTCCAGCTCCCTGCGCACCGCGTCGACCGTGCCGATCACGCGCGGGTCGGAGGCGGGCAGGAATCCGACCTGGGGGATGAGCAGCGTCGCCGCGTCGAGCTGGGTGGAGCCGTAGAACTGGGTGAACGTGCCGCGCTCGTTGTCGTAGCCGCGCTTGCACACCTCCAGGTGCACCTGGTCGCGCATGGCCCGCCAGCCGGCCAGGTCCCCGCCGCGCTTGGGCTGCGCTTCCAGCGTGCGGACCGCGCGGTCCGCGGCGACCCACGCCATCACCTTGGAGTGCGTGAAGTGCCGGCGCTGCCCGCGGACCTCCCACAGTCCCTCGTCCGGCTCGCGCCAGTTCGACTCCAGGAAGTCCATCAGGGTGCGCTGCAGGCTCCAGGCGTGCTTGTCGTCGGCGAGTCCGCTCTCGCGCGCCAGGTAGAGCGAGTCGAGCACCTCGCCGTAGACGTCGAGCTGCAGTTGCCCGGCCGCGGCGTTGCCGATCCGGACCGGGGCGGACGCCTCGTACCCCGCCAGCCACGGCACCTCGTACTCGGTCAGCCGCCGCTCACCGGAGATCCCGTACATGATCTGCAGGTCGGCCGGGTCCCCGGCGACCGCGCGCAGCAGCCAGTTGCGCCACTTCGAGGCCTCCTCGAGGTAGCCGCTGGAGACCATCGCGTTGAGCGTCAGGGTGGCGTCGCGGAGCCAGCAGTAGCGGTAGTCCCAGTTGCGCACCCCGCCGATCTCCTCCGGCAGCGACGTGGTGACGGCCGCGGCGATGCCGCCGGACGGCGCGTAGGTGAGCGCCTTGAGGGTGATGAGGGAGCGCAGCACGGCGTCGCGCCAGGGGCCGTCGTAGGTGCACTGCGCCGACCACTTCTCCCAGTCCTCGATGCTGGTGTCCAGCGCCTCGTACGGGTCGATCCGGCGTGGCCGCGTCTCGTGCGACGGGTGCCAGGTGATGACGAAGGCGACGCGCTCGCCCGCCGAGACGGAGAAGTCGGCGTAGGTGCAGAAGTCCTTGCCGTACATCGGCAGCTGCGACGGATAGCTGCGAAGCCAGACCGAGTCGGGTCCCGCGACCGCGATGCGGTGGCCGTCGGCCCGCCGCATCCAGGGCACGATGCTGCCGTAGTCGAAGCGCAGCCGCAGCTCGCTGCGCATCTGCACGGTGCCGGAGACGCACTCCACGATCCGCATGACGTCGGGGGCGCGGTCGCGCTGCGGCATGAAGTCGATGACCTTGACCGTGCCGGTCTCGGTCTCCCAGAAGGTCTCCAGCACCAGGGTGTCGCCGCGGTACGCGCGCCGGGTGCACTGGTCGCCGCCGGCCGGGGCGATCCGCCACGAGCCGTTCTCCTCGTCCCCGAGCAGCGCCGCGAAGCACGCGGCGGAGTCGAAGCGGGGCAGGCACAGCCAGTCGATGGAGCCGTCCTTGCCGACGAGCGCCGCGGTCTGCAGATCGCCGATGAGCGCGTAGTCCTCGATCAGTCCTGGCACGGGGCCGCCTTTCGTACACACTGCTGGTCGTAGCGTGCCGGGGACGGGTTCACACCGCGACCGGAACGCCTTTCGGGGACTCCTGCCCGGAGTCGCGCTCCTTGCGCTCGCGGCGCACCAGAATGACCCAGCCGACCGGGATCATCGCCGAGAACAGCCACCACTGGATCGCGTACGCCATGTGCGGGCCGATGCTGGAGTCGTCCGGCTCGGGGATCAGTTCCGGCTGGGGTCCTGAGGGCTTGGGGGAGGTGGTGGCCAGCTCCAGATAGCCGCCGAGCAGCGGCCGGGGGTCGGATTTCGCCAGGTCGGCGGAGTTGATGAGCATGATCATGCGGTCCGGCAGACCGCTCTTGTTCCTGATGCCGGTGCTCGAACTCGTCTCGTCGGGGCGCAGCCGCCCGGTGACGGTGATCTCGCCGGACGCGGCGGCCGGGATCCTCGGCAGCGTGGTGAGCCCGCCGTCGGCGTCGATCCACCCCCGGTCGACCAGGACCGCCCTGCCGTCGTCCAGCACGAGCGGGGTGATGACGTGATACCCGTTCTTCTGCCCGTCGGCCGCGGTGCGCTGGCGGGCGACGAGCTCGTGCGCGGGGTCGTAGCGGCCGGTCGCGCTGACCGCGCGGTACAGGTCCTTGCGGGGCACGGTCCTGCCCGGCGCTGCCAGCTCCTCCACAGGGACGGCGGCGGCCTTGACGTTCTGGCTGATCAGGTGGTTGTTGGCCACCCGGTGCTGGTGGCGGTGCAGCTGCCAGTAGCCCAGCTTGACCATCGTGGGGATCATGACCAGGCCGAGCAGCGTGAGGATCACCCACTGGCGGGACAGCAGAAAGCGGTACACCCCACGACGGTACTCGGTCGCGGGATGCCTGCCGATAGCGGGTCGATGGGGACGGATCAGGAGATCGGGGCGGAGCCGACACGGTCGACTACGCCGTGCGCGCCCTCCGCCTTGGCGCAGTGCGCACTGCAGTACCACTGGCCGTCGGCCTCGACGCCGTGGCCGACGATCTGCACCCGGCAGTGCTCACAGATGGGCGCCATGCGGTGGATGGCGCACTCGAAGCTGTCGAAGACGTGCACCGCCCCCTGGGCGTGCACCTCGAAGCTCATGACGTAGTCGTTTCCGCACACTTCACAACGGGCCATGGGGCACAGATTGCGCCGCAGGGAGGCGGCGGGCAACACGCGGCCGGGCGCGTCGCGGCCGCGCCACTCGATCAGCCGTGTACCCCCGGCGCGGGCGTCACCGCCTTGAGGAGTTCCGCGAAGCGCCGCTCGTCGATGACGGGGGTGCCGAAGGCGCGCGCCTTGACGGTCTTGCCAGTGGAGGAGTCCGGGTCGTTGGTGACGAGCACGCTGGTGAGCCGGCTGACACTGGACGCGACGTGCAGCCCCGCGTCGGTCGCCCGGTCCTCCAGCAGCTCGCGGTCGATCCCGGTGTCACCGGAGAACGCCACCCGCATCCCCTGCATGAGCGGACCGTCGGCCGCCAGCCGGCCCGGGTTGGGGTACGGGCAGGACGGCCGCTTGCGCGCGGGGCGCCAGCTGCCGGGGCGGTAGGAGCCGTACGAGCCGCCGGCCGGCGCCGGGCGGGCCGCCGGGACGCCGCCCTCGACCCATTCGGTCAGCGCCCGGCAGGTGTGCAGCGGCAGCGGCAGGCCGGTGGCGGCCGCCAGGTGCAGGCTGGGGCGGAACGCCTCGGCGAGCACCCGCGCGTCGTCCAGGGCGTGGTGGGCGCGCTGCTGGATGACGCCGTAGTGCGCGGCGAGCGACTCCAGCTTGTGGTTGGCCAGCGGCAGCCGGAGCTCCTTGGCGAGCACGATCGTGCACAGCCGCTGCTCGACCGGGGCGGTGGACTTCGCCCGCGCGTACTCGCGGGCCAGCATGGACCAGTCGAAGACCGCGTTGTGCGCCACGAGGACCCGGCCGGCCAGCCGCTCGGCCAGTTCGGCGGCGATCTCCGGGAAGAGCGGGGCGTCCGCGAGCATCGCGCTGGTCAGTCCGTGGATCCACACCGGGCCGGGATCGCGCAACGGGTTGACCGGCGAGTACCAGTGGTCCTGGACCTCGCCCCGGGAGTCCAGCCGGTAGACGGCGGCGGACACTATCCGGTCGTCGCGGCCGAGACCGGTGGTCTCGACGTCGACCACGGCATATCCGTCCGGGTACGCGGCGGGCCACGGGGACGGGGAGGCGGTCGGCTCGGTGCGGTTGTCCAGCATGGTCATTGAGAATAGGGGGCGTCGCTGACACTCAGCCACGCAGCAGGGAGCCGACCAGGGCGCGCGTCGTGGTGGTGAAGAGGCGTTCGGGGTCGGGCGGGGCGGCCAGCGCGCGGGCGAGCGCCGGGTCGTGGCCGGCCGCGGCGCTGTCCCACAAGTCCTGTTCCGCAGGGCTTTGGGCGGGGGAACGCTCGCGGTTGCGTTCGACCAGGACGAAGCCGATGACGTGGAACTCGATGGCGCGCAGCGCCTCCGCGGCCCGCCCCCCGCGCAGCCCCGCGTCGTGCAGCTCGCGGATCAGGGCCTGCTGGGCGGGGAGGAACATCAGCTCGGTCAGGCCGCGTTCGTGCACCATGGCGATCAGGTGCGGGCGGTCGCGCAGCATCCGGCGCTGGGCGCGCGCGATGGACAGCACCCGGTCGAGCGGGCCGCGGCCGGCGGGCGCGATGGCGCCCATCTCCCGCACGGTGCGGGCCACCAGCTCGTCGAGCAGCGATTCACGGTTGCCCACGTGCCAGTAGATCGAGGTGACCGCGGTGCCCAGTTCCGCCGCGAGCTTGCGCATGGTCAACGCCTCGGGACCGAGCCGCCGGACGAGCACGGCAGCGGCGTCGAGTACGTCGTCGCGGGTCAGGGCGGTGCGCGGCATGGTGCTCCCATTGTGGACCGTGCACGCCTATTTACCCTTCGAGCGCGTCGGTGTAACTGTGTTACAGAGCTCGTCCCGAATCTCTCATGACACACCCGTGTGACTGGCATGAACGAAGGGCGGCACGACATGACGCGAGTACGGTACGGCCCGCGCAGCGCAGCGGAGATGCGGGCGGCGAAGGCCGTCGGCGGCAAGCTCCCCGACATCTGGTCCACCGGGGTGGTGGCGGTCTGGGAGACCGACCCGGACGTGGTGGCGCAGGTCCTGCCGCCGCCGCTCAAGCCGGGGGAACGGCCCCTGGTGCGGGTGAACATCAGCCGTGTCGACCTGTTCGGGCACCCGCTGGGCGCCGGCTCGGTCGCGGTCTCCGCACAGCACGACGGTGTCGAAGGCTGGTATCCGCTGGTGATGCCCATGACGACCGAACGGGCGCTGATCGGCGGCCGGGAGGTCTTCGGCGAACCGAAGAAGCTCGGCGAGGTCGCCGTGGAGCGGGTCGGTGACGTCGTGATGGCCAAACTCGCCCGGCACGGCATCGCGTTCGTCGAGGTCGCCGGCGCCGTCAGCGGCGCGCTGCCGCTGCCGGAGGTCACCGAGAAGACCGACTTCTACTTCAAGTTCCTCCCGGCCGTGGACGGCCAGGGCTTCGACGGCGACCCGGTGCTCGTGCGCTGCACCCGGCGCGAACGGGTGCGCAAGCTGGAGGCGGTGACCGGCAGCGTGGTGCTCCGCGAGTCCGCCTACGACCCGGTCGCCGACCTCGTGGTGCGCCGGCTCGTCGGGATCACGATCGGCGAGAAGACCAGCGACCAGTCCGGCCAGGTCGTCGAACGGGTCAGCGCGCAGGCGCTGCTGCCCTACATCCACCAGCGCTACGACGACGTCCAGCAGCTCCTCGACGCGCCCCACCGGGAGGCCTGATGGAGCTGCGGGCCGGACAGACGGCCGTGGTGACCGGCGCGGCGAGCGGCATCGGGTACGCCATGGCGGAACGGTTCGCCGCGGAAGGGCTGCGGGTGGTCCTCGCCGACGTGGAGGAGGGCGCCCTCGACAAGGCCGTCGCCCGGTTGCGGGAGGGCGGCGCGGAGGCCGTCGGGCAGCTCACCGACGTGAGCGAGCGGGCGTCCGTCGACGCGCTCGCCGAGGCCGCGTACGGGGCCTTCGGCGCCGTCCACGTGCTGTGCAACAACGCCGGGGTCGGCTCGGGGGCCGAGGGCCGGATGTGGGAGCACGACCCCAAGGACTGGCAGTGGGCGTTCTCGGTCAACGTCTGGGGCGTCTTCCACGGCATCCAGGCGTTCCTGCCCCGGATGCTCGCGGCCGGTGAGCCGGGACACGTCGTCAACACCTCGTCGGGCGACGGCGGGATCGCCCCGCTGCCGACCGCGTCGGTGTACGCCGTCACCAAGGCCGCCGTGGTGACGATGACGGAGTCGTTGTACGCCCATCTCAAGGCCGAGCGCGCGGCCGTCGGGGCCTCCGTGCTCTTCCCCGGCCCCCACATGCTCCGCACCGGCCTGTGGGAGTCGCACCGCAACCGCCCCGAGCGGTACGCCAAGTCCGCGCCCCGCCGCACCCCCTACCGCAGCCTCGACCAGTGGGAGGCCGCGATGAAGGAGGCCGGGCACGAGGTGGCGTTCACCCCCGTGGAGGAGGTCGCCGCCTTCGTGGTGGACGGCATCCGCGCGGGCCGCTTCTGGATGCTGCCGGACAGCGAGCGCAGCGACGCCCAGATCAGGGCGCGCTCGCAGTCGATGCTCGACCGGGCCGACCCGGGCTACCTGGAGAACTTCATCCTCGACTGAACGAGGGGACAGGAGACACCATGACGGATCCGTACCTGATCATCTCCTCGGACTGCCACGCGGGCCTGCCGACGGAGCAGTACCGGCCGTACCTCGACAGCAGGTTCCACCCGGACTTCGACGAGTTCCTCGGGCAGCGCCAGGCGCGCCGCGAGGCGATGACGCGGCTCGGGGTGCGCAACGAGGCGTTCGCGCGGAAGTGGTTCAGCGAGAACGAGGAGGGGTTGCGCGGCGGCTGGGACAGCGCGCAGCGTGACAAGGAGCTCGACGGCGACGGGGTGGCGGCCGAGGTCGTCTTCCCGGACGCCGACGCCGTCGACAGCCAGACCGCCGCGCCCTTCGGGGTGGGCCTCGGGCTCTCCGGCGACCAGGACCCCGCGCTGGGGATGGCGGGCGCGCAGGCGCACAACCGCTGGCTGGCGGAGTTCTGCGCCGAACGCAGCCCCGAGCGCCGCTGCGGGGTGGCGCTGCTGCCCATCACCGGCGAGGTCGACGCGGTGGTGGCCGAGGTGCGCCGGGCGAAGGCGTCCGGTCTGGGCGCCCTGATGATCCCCGCCCGGTGGGTCGACAAAGCGGCTTACCACGACGCCCGTTACGACCCGGTATGGGCGGTGGCGCAGGAGCTGGAGATGCCGATCGTGACCCACTCCGGGTCGGCCCCGCACCACGAGTACGGGGACCACCTGGGCATCTACGTCAGCGAGGTGACGTTCTGGCCGTCCCGGCCGCTGTGGTTCCTGCTGTGGGCCGGGGTCTTCGAGCGCTTCCCCGGGCTCAGGTTCGGGATCGCCGAGTCCGGCTGCTGGTGGCTGCCGAACCAGCTGTGGTTCATGGACCGGCTCTACCTCGGCGCGCACGGCGGCAAGAAGCTCTCGCCGTTCGCGGAACTGAAGCGGCCGCCGAGCGAGTACCTGGACCGCCAGGTCTTCATCTGCGCGACCAACACCAAGCGGCGCGAGCTCGCCCAGCGCTACGAGATCGGGGTCGGCAACATCCTGTGGGGCAGCGACTTCCCGCACCCGGAGGGAACCTGGCCCGCGACCCGGGAGTGGCTGCGGAACACCTTCCACGACATCCCGGTGACCGAGACCCGGCAGATGCTGGGGCTGGCCGCCGCCGAGGTCTTCGGCTTCGACACCGGGAAACTGGCGCCGATCGCCGCCCGCATCGGCCCGACCCCGGCGGAGCTGGGCCAGCCGGACGACCAGCAGGCCGTCGAGGCGTCCTGGGCGCGTGCCCGCGAGACGGGACGGCACTGGCTGACCGGCCACGACTTCCCGTACGTCGGGATGGAGGCGGGCACATGACGGCCCCTGACCCCGGCCCCGGCCCCGGACCCGACGACCGCTGCACGGTGATCTCGGCGGACTGCCACGCCGGCGCCGACCTGCTCGACTACCGGCCGTACCTGGAGAGCGCCCACCACGAGGAGTTCGACGCGTGGGCGGCCACCTACGTCAACCCGTACGAGGACCTGATCGCGCCCGAGGCGCCGCGCAACTGGGACTCCGACCGCCGGCTCGCGGAGCTGGAGGCGGACGGCATCGTCGCCGAGGTCGTCTTCCCCAACACCGTGCCGCCGTTCTTCCCCAGCGGCTCGCTGCTGGCCCCCGCGCCGACGAAGGAGGAGTTCGCGCTGCGCTGGGCCGGGCTGCGGGCCCACAACCGCTGGCTCGCCGACTTCTGCGCGCGGGCCCCCGGCCGGCGCGCGGGCGTCGCGCAGATCCTCCTCAACGACGTGGACGCGGCGGTCCGCGAGGTGCGGTGGGCCAGGGAGCACGGGCTGACCGGCGGCATCCTGCTGCCGGGAGCGCCACCGGGTTCCGGCGTCCCCGAGCTGTACTCGGGCGTGTACGACCCGCTCTGGGCGGTCTGCGACGAACTGGACGTGCCGGTCAACCACCACGGGGGCTCGGCGTCCCCGCCGCTGGGCGACGAACCGGCGGCGCGCGCGGTCTTCATGGTCGAGACGACGTGGTTCTCGCACCGGGCACTGTGGCACCTGATTTTCGGCGGGGCGTTCCAACGCCATCCCGGGCTGCGGCTGGTCCTCACCGAGCAGGGCTCGGGGTGGATCCCGGCCGTGCTCGACATGCTGGAGTACTACCACGGGCGGCTGGTCAGCGCCGCGACCCGGGCGGCCACCGCCGAGGCCAAGTTCGGTACCGGACTGGCGGATTCGATGGGCAAGGGCCCGCGGGCCGTCTGGCGGGACAACTGCTTCGTCGGCGCGAGCTTCATGCGTCCCCACGAGGTGCCGCTGCGCGACCGGATCGGCCTGGAGAAGATCATGTGGGGCAGCGACTACCCGCATGACGAGGGCACGTACCCGTACACCCGGGAGGGCCTGCGGATCGCGTTCGCCGGGCTGCCGGCCGAGGAGGTGGCCGCGATGGTGGGCGGCAACGCGGCCCGCGTCTACGGTTTCGACCTCGGGCTGCTGGACGCGGTCGCCGCGAAGTCCGGCCCCACGGTGGCGGAGCTCGCCGAACCGCTGGAGGAGGTGCCCGCCGACGCGACCAGCCCGGCGTTCGCACCGGGAGGTTCGGTCCGCGTGTGGTGAGGAGGGCCCGGCCGGGCGGCGGGGGTACGGGGGTGGATCACCCCGTATCCCGGCGGGCCGCCCCGCCGCGGCTCCGGGGCTCCGGCGGCCCCCGGGCGCCGGGGACCGTAACGGGCGCCGTAACACTCTGCGTACTTGTCGGTAACAACCCCTAGCGGTGGGCGCCCGAGCGCCCCTATCGTGCGTGCATGCCGCAACTGCCCGATGTCGTGCTGTGGTCGATACCGGCCTTCGTCCTGCTCACCGTCCTGGAGATGGTGAGCTACCGCATCCATCCCGACGAGGACGCCGCGGGATACGTCGGCAAGGACGCCGCCACCAGTATCACGATGGGCCTCGGCAGCCTGGTCTTCGACCTGCTGTGGAAGATCCCCATCGTCGCCGTGTACGCGGCGGTCTACGAACTCACCCCGCTGCGCATCCCGGTGCTGTGGTGGACGCTCCCGCTGATGCTGCTCGGCCAGGACTTCTTCTACTACTGGTCGCACCGCGGGCACCACATGATCCGGCTGCTGTGGGCCTGCCACGTGGTCCACCACTCCAGCCGCAACTTCAACCTCTCCACCGCGCTGCGCCAGCCCTGGACCACCCTCACCGTCTGGCCGTTCTACGTGCCGCTGATCGCCTGCGGGGTGCACCCGGCGGCGCTGGCCTTCTGCTCGTCGGCCAATCTCGTCTACCAGTTCTTCGTGCACACCGAGCGGGTCGACAAGCTGCCCCGGCCCTTCGAGTACGTGCTCAACACCCCCTCGCACCACCGGGTGCACCACGCCTCCCAGGGCGGCTACCTGGACCGCAACTTCGGCGGCATCCTCATCGTCTGGGACCGGCTCTTCGGCTCGTTCGCGCCCGAGACCGAGCGGCCGGTGTTCGGCCTCACCAAGAACATCGACACGTACAACCCGCTGCGCGTGGCCACCCACGAGTACGCGGCCATCGCCCGCGACGTGGCCGCCGCCGGTACCTGGCGGGCCCGCTTCGGCCATGTGCTGCGCGGCCCCGGCTGGCAGCCGGCCCCGGTGCCCGCACCCGCGCCCGTCTCCGCGGTCCCGGCCGCCGGGGAGCGGGCCGCGTGAGCCGTGCCCGTACGGAGCGGGCGCTGCTCGTCGCGTTCGCCGTCGTCGGCGCCGCCCACCTGGCCGCGACCCTCGCGGGCTGGGACCTGGGGCGGCAGCTCACCAAGCCCGCCCTGCTGCCCGTCCTGGCCGGCTGGGCGGCGGCCCGCGGCGGTCCGCGGCCGCTGATCGCCGCGCTGCTGTTCGGCTGGGGCGGCGATGTCGCCCTGCAGATCGGCGGGGACCTGGCGTTTCTGGCCGGCATGGGCTCCTTCGCCGCCGGACACGTCTGCTACCTGGTGCTCTTCGTCCGGCACGGCGCCTTCGCCGACCGCCGGAATGCGCTGCGGCGCGCCGCCGGGTACACCGTGGTGTGGCTGGTGATGATCACGCTGCTGTGGGGCGGCTTGGAAGCGTCGATGCGGATCCCGGTCGCGGGCTACAGCCTGCTGCTGACCGCGATGGCCACCGGGGCCGCCGGGCTCGGTGCGCGAGCGGCGGCCGGGGGCGCGCTGTTCCTGCTCTCCGACACGCTCATCGCCGCCGGCATCGCCGACTGGCCGCTGCTCCCGGCCCACGACTTCTGGATCATGCTCACCTACCTCGCCGCCCAGTACCTGCTGGCCGGTGCCCTGACCTGCCCGGACCCGCGGCGCGCGGCACCCGGCCCCCAGGCGTACCGTGAAGTCACCCCATTGAGCTGAGCACCGAGGACACCCCATGCGCGCCACCGTCATCCACGCCCCGTTCGACATCAGGGTGGAGGACGTACCCGACGCGGCGGTCCGGCAGCCCGGTGACGCGGTCGTCCGGGTGGTCCGCGCCTGTATCTGCGGCAGCGACCTGTGGGCGTACCGCGGCGAGGCCGCCCGCGAGCCGGGGCAGCGCATCGGCCACGAATTCCTCGGCGTCGTCGAGGAGACCGGCTCCGAGGTGTCGGGGCTGAGGGCGGGCGACCTGGTCGTCGCCCCCTTCATGTGGTCCGACGGGGTGTGCGAGTACTGCGTCGAGGGGCTGACGACCTCCTGCGTGCACGGCGGCTTCTGGGGCTCGGTCGGCTCCGACGGGGGGCAGGGCGAGGCCGTCCGGGTGCCGTTCGCCGACGCCACCCTGGTCAAGCTGCCCGCCGAGGCGCTCTCCGACGACCGGCTGCTCTCCGGGCTGCTCGCCCTGTCCGACGTCCTGGGCACCGGCCACCACGCCGCCGTCGGCGCCGGTGTCGGCCCCGGCACGACGGTGGCCGTCGTCGGTGACGGCGCGGTCGGCCTGTGCGGGGTGCTCGCCGCCCGGCGGCTGGGCGCGGAGCGGATCATCGCGCTCGGCCGGCACGAGGCGCGCACCGACCTGGCCCGCGCGTTCGGCGCCACCGACGTCGTCGCCGAGCGCGGCGAGGCCGCCGTCGCGGCGGTCCGGGAGCTGACCCGCGGGCAGGGCGCGCACGCCGTCATCGAGGCGGTCGGCACCGAGCAGTCCATGCGCACCGCGGTGGGCATCACCCGCGACGGCGGCGCCATCGGCTACGTCGGCGTCCCGCACGGCAGCGGGACCGGCCTGGACCTCGGCGAGATGTTCAACCGCAACATCGCCCTGCGCGGCGGCGTGGCCCCGGTCCGCAGCTACATCCCGGAGCTGCTCCCCGATGTCCTGTCCGGCGCCGTCGACCCGTCTCCGGTCTTCGACCTCGCGGTCGACCTGGACGGCGTCCCCGGCGGGTACAAGGCGATGGACCAGCGCACCGCACTGAAGACGATCGTCAGGTTCTGACGGCGGACGGACGAACGCCGGGCGCGCCCTTCGATCAGGGCCCGCCCGGCGTCCTCGGTGACCGTTACCCGGTGACGGCTACTTGGTGACGGCGTCCAGGGCGTCGACGATGCCGTACCCGTAGAAGCTGTTCACCCGCTTCGGGCCGGTGCAGGTGGCGTCCTGCACTCCGTTGCCGTCCGGGTCGTACAGGCCCGTCGGGCAGCCGGGGTTGTCGGCCTCGGCCTTGAGGATCCACTGGATCTGCTCGGGTGTGGCGTGCGGGTGCTTGCTCTTGATGAGCGCGGCGACGGCGGCCACGTGCGGGCTGGCCATCGAGGTGCCCTGCAGATATCCATACGTGTTGCCGGGCAGGGTGGACAGGATCCGGCCGTTCGCGTCCGGAGTGCCGGGGATCTGGTATTTGTCTCCACCGGGGGCGGCGACGTCGATGACGCCCCGGCCGTAGCTGGAGTAGTACGACTTGAGGTTCTGCACGCCGGTCGCGGCGACGGTGACGACGCCGGGCAGCTGGGTCGGGATGTCGAAGCACTGGTGCGGGTCGACGGTGCGCGTGACCGGGGTGCCGTCGTCCGGGCTGGACGCGTCGGTGAGCGCGGCCGAGTCCAGGTCGTCGTTGGAGTTGCCGGCCGACGCGACGTTCAGAACGCCCTTGCGCTCGGAGTACTTCGACGCGCGGTTGACGGCGTCGACGATCGCCCGCTGGTCGGGGTCGGCGAGGCAGTTGTACAGCCACGGGTCGATGTAATAGCTGTTGTTCGTCACGGAGATGCCGTGGTCGGCCGCGAAGACGAACGCGCAGACCACGCTCTCCGGGTAGAACAGGCTGGTGACGGGGTCACTGACCTTGATGGCCGCGACCTTGACGTTGGGGGCGACACCGGCCACCCCGACGCCGTTGCGCGCGGCGGCGATCTCGCCCGCCACATGCGTGCCGTGGTAGTCGCTGGCCGGGTCGTACGGGCGCCAGGCGCCCGGGGTCGTGTCGGCCACGCCGCCCACGCAGTTCGCGGACTGCGAGGCGGAGAAGTTCGCGGCGAGGTCCGGGTGCGTGTCGTCGATGCCGGTGTCGATGACACCGACCGTGACCTTGCGGCTGCCCGGGTTGACCTTCGCTGCCTGGTCGGCCTTGATGGCCACCAGGTCCCACTGGTTCGCCTCCAGCGGCTCCTGCGCGGGGCCGGCCTTCGCGGTGGCCGCGGCGACCTGGGCCGCGGTGAGCCGCTCCGGAGCACCCAGTTCGGTGGTCGAGGCGGGGGCGATGGCCGCGGTACGGGTGGCGCCCGCGGTCTGCACCCCGTGGGCCTTGCGTATCTCGGCGGCGAACCCCGGGTTCGCCGAGTGGACGACGATGACGCCAATCTTGTCGTACGAGATGACGACCTGGCCCCCGGCGCGGGCCACCGCACGTTCGACGCTCTTGATGGTGCCGTGGTCCACCTTGGTGTTGACGACGTACGACAGCAGTGGGCCGTCGGCCGCCGCCGTGCTCTCCGCCGCGGCCGCCGAAGCGGCGCCCGGCAGTACGGCGACCGCTGCCGCCAGCGCCATCCCGACGGTCGCCGCGAGCACGCGGCGCCGTCCGGACCGTCTGTGAAGAGGAACCATGGGGTCTCCAATCGTCCAACAACCCGCCCTGACGGCCCGGTTGCCGTTGGACGGGTACATGACGATGGAAACTATCGTCGTACCGGTGGCGCCATCAATGGATTGCGGTCGAAATCCCGGATTCCTACGATTCCCGTTCAATCCGGAGGCGTGTCATCCGCCGCCGTGGCCGGAACGCAGCGCCTCGATGCTCAACAGCGGTATGGCGACCCGCGGTCCGTACCACCGCCCGGGCGCCGCGCGGCCGGCCGGCTGGGGAGCCGCGGCCACCGGAACGGGCAACCGGACGGCCCCGTACGGCAGTCGGCGCGGACCCGGTGGCGGGGAACTCGGCTGGGTGTTCACGGGCGCTGTCCTCGGGCTGACGTCTCGGCCGCGTCGGGGCCGCTCGGCGACGGTGCTGGGCGCTCTGTACAACGAAGCGCCCCGGCCCCGGTGTCGGCCCCGGCCCGGATGGCGGCAGTTTTGCCCCTGGACCTGTTGAACACCTGCCGCCACACCTCTAGCATGCGGTTTCCGATCATCGACGTGACGCAGATCACTCATGGAGGCACCGTGGATCCCGCACCACCGTCCGCCACCCCGGGTCCCCCGACCCCCGCTTCGTACTCCGCGGTGGAGGCGAGTCCGGAATTCGCCGAACTGCGGCACTCCTACCGGGTGTTCGCGTTCCCGGTCACCATCGCCTTCATCACCTGGTACCTGCTGTACGTGCTCCTGTCGAGCTACGCGGGCGGGTTCATGGCGACCAAGGTCGTCGGCAACATCAACGTGGCGTTCGTCTTCGGCCTCGCGCAGTTCCTCACCACGTTCCTCATCGCGTGGATATACGCCCGGTACGCGAACGCCCGGCTCGACCCGGGGGCCGCGGCCCTCAAGGCGCGCCTGGAGAACGGCGCTACGTTGGAGGACCGCTCATGACCACCGGCACGATCAACCTGGCGGCCGAGGCGGCGGCGTCCGAGCACCGCACCCTGATCATCACCCTGTTCTCCGTGTTCGTCGCCATCACCCTCGGCATCACCGTCTGGGCCGGCCGCCAGACGAAGGACGCCACCGACTTCTACGCGGGCGGCCGCGGCTTCACCGGCTTCCAGAACGGGCTGGCGATCTCCGGCGACTACATGTCAGCCGCCTCGTTCCTGGGGATCGCCGGCGCCATCGCGCTCGTCGGCTACGACGGGTTCCTCTACTCGATCGGCTTCCTGGTCGCCTGGCTGGTCGCCCTGCTGCTGGTCGCGGAACCGCTCCGCAACTCCGGCCGCTTCACCATGGCCGACGTGCTCGCCTACCGGCTGCGCCAGCGCCCGGTGCGCACCGCCGCCGGCACCTCGACCATCATCGTGTCGATCTTCTACCTGCTGGCCCAGATGGTCGGCGCGGGCGCTCTGGTCTCGCTGCTGCTCGGTGTCACCGGTGAGGGGCCGAAGCGGCTGATCGTGGCGCTGGTCGGCATCGTCATGGTGCTGTACGTGACGATCGGCGGCATGAAGGGCACCACCTGGGTGCAGATCATCAAGGCCGTGATGCTGATCCTCGGCACCCTGCTGATCACCATCCTGGTGCTCAACAAGTTCCACTGGAACCCGTCCACGCTGCTGGGCGCCGCGGCGGAGAAGAGCGGTCACGGGCACAAGTTCCTGGAGCCCGGCCTCAAGTACGGCGTCGACAGCACCAGCAAGATCAACTTCATCTCGCTGGGCCTGGCCCTCGTCCTGGGCACCGCCGGGCTTCCGCACATCCTGGTCCGCTTCTACACCGTGCCCACGGCGAAGGTCGCCCGCAAGTCCGTGAACTGGGCGATCGGCATCATCGGCGGCTTCTATCTGATGACCATCGCCCTCGGCTTCGGCGCGGCGGCCCTGGTCGGCGCCGCCAAGATCAAGGCGAGCGACAAGTCCGGCAACACCGCGGCGCCGCTGCTCGCCGAGTACGTCGGCGGCGGCCCCGGCACGACCGGCGGCGCGATCCTGCTCGCGGTGATCTCCGCGGTGGCCTTCGCCACCATCCTCGCCGTCGTGGCGGGCCTCACCCTCGCCTCGTCGGCCTCGTTCGCGCACGACCTGTGGGCGAACGTCATCCGCAAGGGCAAGGTCAGCGAGAAGAACGAGGTCGTCACCGCCAAGATCGCCGCGGTCGCGATCGGCGCGGTTTCCATCGGGCTCGGCATGTATGCCACCAAGCTCAACGCGGCTGCCCTGGTGGCGCTCGCCTTCGCGGTCGCCGCCTCCGCCAACCTCCCGACCATCCTCTATAGCCTGTACTGGAAGAAGTTCACCACCTCGGGAGCGACCTGGTCGATCTACGGCGGCCTGGTCTCCTCGGTCGTCCTGGTGATCTTCTCGCCGGTCGTCTCCGGCGCCCAGGACTCGCTCTTCACCGGCAGCGACTTCCACTGGTTCCCGCTGTCCAACCCGGGCATCGTCTCCATCCCGCTCGGCTTCCTGCTCGGCTGGCTGGGCACGGTCCTGTCCAAGGAGGAACCGGACCTCGAGAAGTACAAGGAACTGGAGGTCCGCTCCATGACCGGCGCCGGAGCGCACTGACCCGGGGCGCACTGACCCGGAGCGCACTGACCCGGGACGCACTGACCCGGTGCGCACCGACCCGGAGCGCACCGATCCACCCCTCCACCCCTGTTTCAACAAACTGTTGCATTTGGCGGCCCATCGCGTACGCTGCGGCGATACGCGATGGGCCGCCGTGGTCATAAGCTGGAAGGGCGGGTGCACCTGGTGCCCGCGAGGGAGGCGGAACGCGTGCTGATCGACACCTATGGACGCGTGGCCACCGATCTGCGGGTCTCGCTCACCGACCGGTGCAATTTGCGCTGCACGTACTGCATGCCCGAAGAGGGCCTGCAGTGGCTGGCCAAGCCCGAGCTGCTCACCGACGACGAGATCGTCCGGATGGTGCGGATCGGCGTCACCGACCTCGGCGTCAAAGATGTCCGCTTCACCGGCGGTGAGCCGCTGCTCCGCCCGGGCCTGGTCGGCATCATCGAACGCGTCGCGGCCCTCGAACCCCGCCCCCGCATCTCCCTGACCACCAACGGCATCGGCCTGGGTCGCACCGCGGCCGCCCTGCGCGACGCCGGTCTGAACCGGGTCAACGTCTCCCTCGACACCCTGCGCCCCGACGTCTTCCAGGCCATGACCCGGCGCAAGCGCCACCATGACGTCATCGCCGGGCTCGAGGCGGCCCGCGCCGCCGGCCTGGCCCCGGTCAAGGTCAACGCGGTGCTGATGCGCGGGGTCAACGACGACGAGGCCCCGGAGCTGCTCGCCTGGGCCGTCGAGAACGCGTACGAACTGCGCTTCATCGAGCAGATGCCGCTGGACGCCCAGCACGGCTGGCAGCGCGGCGACATGGTGACCGCGGAAGAGATCCTGGAGAGTCTCGGGACCCGCTTCACGCTCACCCCCGAGCCCAACGGGGCCCGCGGCTCCGCCCCCGCCGAGCGGTGGCTGGTGGACGGCGGCCCGGCCCGGGTCGGCGTCATCGCCTCCGTGACCCGCCCCTTCTGCCGCGCCTGCGACCGCACCCGGCTCACCGCCGACGGCCAGGTCCGCGACTGCCTCTTCGCCCGCACCGAGTCCGACCTGCGCGCCCCGCTGCGCTCCGGTGCCACCGACGCGGAGATCGCCGCGCTGTGGAAGACCGCGATGTGGGGCAAGAAGGCCGGCTCCGGGCTCGATGACCCGTCGTTCCTGCAGCCCGACCGCCCGATGTCGGCGATCGGCGGCTAGGCCGTGTCGGACACATACCGGTGTCCGCCCGGAGGGCGGGGCCCGGGGCGTCTGGTGCGTGTGATCGCACGGCGGAGGGTCGCCCCTGTACCGGACGTACCGGGGCGGCCCGACAACTGGGGGCCCCTCTCAGCGGTAGCTGGGGGAGAGCGCGCGTGCCAGGCGTCCCGGGCCAGGCGGGATGTGTCAGACACGGCCTAGCGCTCCGGGAGGCCCGTCAGGCCTCCGAGGGGCAGGGGTCCGGGGCGTGCTTGCGTCCGCTATCAGGACGCCTCAGGAGCCTCCGGAGCCGCCGGATTCGGTGTCGCCGCGGGGTCTTCCGGCTCCTGCCACTGCCCGAACGGCACGACGTCCTTCAGGAACCCCCGCAGATCCAGGAACCGCGACAGGTGCTCCCGGTGCTCGTCACAGGCGAGCCAGGTCTTGCGGCGGTCCGGGGTGTGCAGTTTGGGGTTGTTCCACGCCAGCACCCACGCGGCGGTGGTGCGGCAGCCCTTGGCCGAGCAGATCGGCGACACGTCGTTCATAGCCGCCAGTAAACATGGCGACGCCGGGCAGCCACGGGGGGAGCCGCCCGGCGTCGGTCCGTCGCTCCGACGGGGGATGCGGAGCGCGTACGAAGTATGTCACGCATGCACCCCGGTCGAGGAGGGGAACCCCATGATTGATCTGAGCTTTTCTTGAGGTTAATCCGGCCGTGGGTGGCTCAGTTCCGACCGCTGTACGGGCCCTCCTGGGATTCCGTTCCCGGCACCACGCGGCCCTCCACGACGGCCTGCTCCAGCATCGGCCGGGTCGGCGGCGGGACGAAGGAGGACGGCAGCGAGGGCGCGTTCTCCCGTCCCGCGTTGGCGATGACCACCGCGACATAGGGCAGCAGAGCGCCCAGCACCAGCGCGACCCAGGCCAGCGGCCGCTGCACGTTCCACAAGGTCACGGTCGCGATGACCGACGCGGTACGGACCAGCATCGAGATGACATAGCGGCGCTGCCGGCCCTGTACGTCCTGCGTCAGACCGGTGCGGGCTCCGGTGATCCGGAAGACCTCACCGTCACTGTGCTTCCGCATCACATTCCACCGTCCGCTCGGCCTCTCGGGCCGTACCGAATTCCGTTGCGGGGACCTGCCCCGGGCCTTACCCACGGTACGCCGCGAGTCCGCCGCATTCGAGACCGGGGCCGCCCCGCGGATGGCGTGCGCACCCCGCCGTACAGCGTACGGACGCCCCCGACATGCGGCGTAGCCCACCTCGGACCAGACTGGCGTCACGAGTGCAATGTCACTTGAACGCGAGGAGGCGTGTGACATGAGTTGGTTGTGGGCGATCATCGTCGGTCTGGTTCTGGGTCTGATCGCGAAAGCGATCCTGCCCGGCAAGCAGGCCATCCCGCTGTGGCTGACCGTGATCTTCGGCATGCTCGGCAGCGTCCTGGGCAATGCCGTGGCGACCTGGATCGGCGTCAACAACACCAGCGGAATCGACTGGACCCGACACCTGCTGCAGTTGCTCGGAGCCATCGCGGTGGTCGCCGTGGGCGACGGACTGTGGGCGGCGATCAGGGGCAAGAGGACGGCCTGACGCCGGCGGTCCGGCCTCTCCTCAGACCTGCCGCTGCCGCAACCGCTCGGCCGGAACCCGGTCGGTCAGCCACACTCCGTTGGCACTGACCCGGAACACGTGGCCCTCCGCGGCCAGCCGGGCGGCGTCCACTTCCAGCACCACGGGACGGCCGTGCCGCGCCCCCACGCGCGCGGCCGTCTCCACGTCCGCCGAGAGGTGGACGTCCTGCCGGGACATCGGCAGCAGCCCGTCCCGCAGGATCAGCGGCAGGGTCGTCGTCGCGGTTCCGTGGAACAGCACGTCGGGCGGCGCCGCGGCCGCCAGCCCGAGGTCCACCGGGACCGAGTGCCCCTGGGTGGCCCGGATCCGCCGGCCGTCCGGCGCGTACTCGTACCGCTTCTTGTTGTTGGTCGCGACGACGTGGTCCAGTTCGGCGCGCGAGAAGCGGCGGCCGGTCCGGTCGCAGGCGGCGATCAGCTCGTCCACCGCCACCCAGCCGCCCTCGTCGAGGGCCAGCCCGACCGCTCCCGGATCGTGCCGCAGCACCAGGGCCAGGAACTTCGAGACCTTGACCGTCCGCTTCTCGTCCACCGTCATCCTCCTCGCGGGCCCCGGCAGGGGCCGGTCAGACTCCCTGGCTGACCGAACTCATGTTGAAGTCCGGGATCCGCATCGCGGGCGCCGCCGCCCGGGTGAAGTAGTCGCTCCACTCGCGCGGCAGCGTCCGCTCGGTGCGGCCCGTCTCGGCGACGCGGCCGAGCAGGTCCACCGGCGACTCGTTGAACCGGAAGTTGTTCACCGCGCCCGTCACCTCGCCGTTCTCGACCAGGTACACGCCGTCCCGGGTGAGGCCGGTGAGCAGCAGCGTCGCCGGATCGACCTCGCGGATGTACCACAGACAGGTCAGCAGCAGCCCGCGCTCGGTGGCCGCCACCATCTCCTCCAGCGACTTCGTGCCGCCGCCGTCCAGGATCAGGTTGTCGGCGGCCGGGGTCACCGGCAGACCGGTGAGGTCCGCGCTGTGCCGGGTGGTGGGCAGCCGGGTGAGCACCCCGTCGCGGATCCAGTCCACCGGGCCGACCGGCAGGCCGTTGTCGAACACCGAGGACTCGTCGCCCGACGCGTGCGCGATGACGAACGGGGCCGACTCCAGACCGGGCGCCGAGGGGTCGCTGCGCAGCGTCAGCGGCAGCTCGGAGAGCTTCTCGCCGACCCGGGTGCCCCCGCCGGGCTTGCTGAACACGGTGCGGCCCTCGGCCGCGTCCCGGGCGCCGGACGACCACAGCTGGTAGATCGCCAGGTCGGCGACGGCTGACGGCGGCAGCAGCGTCTCGTACCGGCCGGCGGGCAGTTCGACGCGCCGCTCGGCCCAGACGAGCCGCTGGGCGAGCTCCGCGTCGAGCGCCGCGGGGTCGACGTCCTTGAAGTCCCGGGTCGAGGCTCCGGCCCAGGCGGAGCGGGAACGGTCCGGCGACTTGGCGTTGAGCTCCATCGTGCCGGTCGGCTGGTCGTGCCGCAGCCGCAGGCCCGTGGAGCTGCCGAGGTAGCTGGAGGTCACCGAGTGGAAGGCGAACCCGTACAGCTGCCGGCCGCCGGCCCGCGCGGTCGCGAAGGACTCGCCCAGCGCGGGGGCGAACGAGCCGAAGACCTCGGAGGAGGTCTCGGCGGGCGGCTCGGTGAAGCCGGCGGAGTGCGCGCGGCCCTCGACGAGCGGCTGCGCGTCCTCGGCGGGACCCGCCGCGCGGGCCGCCTCCTCGGCGGCCCGGACCAGCGGCTCCAGGTCGTCGGCGGACACCGCGGAGCGGGACACCACGCCGGAGGCGGCGCCCTGCGCGCCGTTCACGGTCGCGATGACGGTGAGCGTGCGGCCGCGGGTGACGCCGTTGGTGGTCAGGGCGTTGCCCGCCCAGCGCAGGTTGGCGCTGGACTCCTCGTCCGCGATGACGACGCAGCCATCGGCGCGGGACAGCGCCAGGGCGCGCTCGACGATCTCGTGCGGAGCGGTGCTGCGGGGGCTCATCGGCCGGCCTCCTGGGTCGTGTTCAGGATGTTGACACCGCGGAACAACGCGGACGGGCAGCCGTGGCTGACCGCCGCGACCTGCCCCGGCTGGGCCTTGCCGCAGTTGAAGGCGCCGCCGAGCACGTACGTCTGCGGGCCGCCGACGGCTTCCATCGAGCCCCAGAAGTCGGTGGTCGTGGCCTGGTAGGCGACGTCCTTGAGCTGGCCCGCGAGCCGGCCGTTCTCGATCCGGAAGAACCGCTGGCCGGTGAACTGGAAGTTGTAGCGCTGCATGTCGATCGACCACGAGCGGTCGCCGACGATGTAGATGCCGCGCTCGACACCGCCGATCAGCTCCTGCGTCGACGGTCCGTCCGGCGCCGGCTGGAGCGACACGTTGGCCATCCGCTGCACCGGCACATGGCCGGCGGAGTCGGCGAACGCGCAGCCGTTGGACCGTTCGAAGCCGGTGAGCTTCGCGATCCGGCGGTCCAGCTGGTACCCGACCAGGGTGCCGTCCTTCACCAGGTCCCAGGTCTGCCCGGCGACGCCCTCGTCGTCGTAGCCGATGGTCGCGAGGCCGTGCTCCGCGGTGCGGTCGCCGGTGACGTTCATCAGCGCGGAGCCGTACTTCAACGTGCCCAGCTGGTCGAAGGTCGCGAAGGAGGTGCCTGCGTAGGCCGCCTCGTAGCCCAGCGCCCGGTCCAGCTCGGTGGCGTGGCCGATCGACTCGTGGATCGTCAGCCACAGGTTGGACGGGTCCACGACGACGTCGTACGAACCGGCCTCGACGGTCGGCGCCAGCATCTTCTCCGCCAGCAGTTCCGGGATCTCCGCGAGTTCGGCGTCCCAGTCCCAGCCGGTGCCCGTCAGGTACTCCCAGCCGCGGCCGACCGGCGGGGCCAGGGTGCGCATGGAGTCGAAGTCACCGCTGGCGGGGTCGACCGCGACCGCGGTGAGCTGCGGGTGCAGCCGCACCCGTTGCTGCGTGGTGCTGGTGCCCGCGGAGTCCGCGTAGAACTTGTTCTCCTGGACGGTCATCAGGGACGCGTCCGCGTGCGCGACGCCCTTGGCGGCGAGCAGCCGGCCACTCCACTCGGCGAGCAGCGCCGTCTTCTCCGCGTCCGGGACGTCGAAGGGGTTGGTCCCGTACGCGGAGACCCACACCTTCTCCGCGTGCACCGGCTCGTCCGCCAGCTCGACCCGCTCGTCGGATCCCGCGGCGGCGATCACCTTCGCCGACAGCCGCGCCATGGCGACCGCCTGGCCGGCGACGCGCGCGGCCGCGTCCATCGTCAGATCGACGCCGGACGCGAAGCCCCAGGCGCCGCCGTGCACGACCCGGACCGCGTACCCGGTGTCGGTGGTGTCCGTGGTGCCGGACGGCCGGGCGTCCCGGAGCCGGTGCGTGGCGCTGCGGATGCGTTCGAAGCGGAAGTCCGCGTGCTCCGCTCCGAGCGCCCTGGCGCGGGCGAGTGCCGCGTCGGCCAGCGCCCGCAGTGGCAGCGCCAGGAATGACTGATCGACCTCGTGAGGCACAGCGGCCTCCCCCTTCGCCCAATTCGACAGGTCTGCTTCGACAGGTCTCCGCAGTGAATCATGCCGCTCGGACAGCCCGGGGGCCACGGTATCTCCGGCGCGTCCGCCCCAGCGATGATGATCCGTCAGAACCCGGCAGTGGCACGCCTCTTGTCGTTGGTCCAGACCAATCCTATGCTCAGGGCTGCTGGTCCCCCACGCCTTTGTCCGCGCAGTCCTGAGAAACAGCACGACAAGGAGCCCCCCCATGCCAACCCCCCACCTTCCGGCCCTCCGCGTGCCCCCGCCCCGGCTGCCCGCCGTCCGCCGTGCCGCGGTGATCGGTGCCGCCGGCGCCGCGGCGCTGGCGCTCGTCGCGCTCACTCCGGCGTCCGCGAGCGCGCACGGCGCCCTCAGCAGCCCCGTCAGCCGGATATCCGCCTGCTACGCCGAAGGCCCCGAGCACCCCCAGTCGCAGGTCTGCAAGGACCTGGTCGCCATGAGCGGCACGCAGCCGCTGTACGACTGGAACGAGGTCAACATCGCCAACGCCGACGGCCACAGCCGGGACATCATCCCCGACGGCAAGCTGTGCTCGGCCAACCGCGACAAGTACAAGGCCCTCGACATGGCCCGTACCGACTGGCCGGCCACCTCCGTCACCGCCGGCTCCCGCGCCATCGCCTTCCGGGTCACCGCGCCCCACCGCGGCGTCATGACCCTCTACATCACCAAGGCCGGCTACGACCCGACGAAGCCGCTCAAGTGGTCGGACCTGGACACCACCCCGATCGCCACTTACACCACCAGCTCCACCGTGACGGGCGGCTCCTACAACTTCACCGCGAACCTGCCCAGCCGCTCCGGCCGCCACCTGATCTACCAGGTCTGGCAGCGCACCGACAGCCCCGAGGCGTTCTACGGCTGCTCCGATGTCGTCTTCGGACAGGGCGGCACGGGAACCGCGGGCACCGCCGCCGCGGCCCCGGCGGCGCCCAGCGAACAGCAGATCGCCGCCGGGACGAGCCGGTCGACCGTCAGCCACCACGGCCACGGCGGGGACACCTCGCTCGTCGCGCAGAACACGGCGGCGAGCGGCCGGGCCGCCGGCACCCTGAGGACGGCACTCGGCGGCAGCGCCGTCCTCGCCGCCGGAGCCGTCGGCATGATCCTGCGCGGCCGGCGCCGGACGGCGTCGCGCACCCAGGCGTAGCAAGGTCGACTGTAGGGACCCGACAGGGACAGCCTGATGCCCCTGTCGGGGCCGGTTCCCCGGATCTCCACCCGGACCGATAGTTTCGTGGTGATAGCCACAACTATGGGAAAGGGTGATCCGTTGAGCCGCTCGGTTCTCGTCACCGGAGGAAACCGGGGCATCGGCCTCGCCATCGCCCAGGCCTTCGCCGACGCGGGCGACAAGGTCGCCATCACGTACCGCTCGGGCGAGCCACCGGCGGGTTTCCTCGCGGTCCGCTGCGACATCACGGACGCCGAGCAGGTCGAGCAGGCCTACAAGGAGATCGAGGAGAAGCAGGGCGCGGTCGAGGTGCTGATCGCCAACGCCGGCGTCACCCGCGACCAGCTGCTGCTCCGGATGACCGACGAGGACTTCACCTCGGTCCTGGACACGAACCTCACGGGCACCTTCCGCGTCGTCAAGGCCGCCGCCCGGAAGATGCTGCGGGCCCGCAAGGGGCGCATCGTCCTCATCTCCTCGGTCGTGGGCCTGCTCGGCTCCGCCGGCCAGGCGAACTACGCCGCCTCCAAGGCCGGCCTGGTCGGCTTCGCGCGCTCGCTCGCCCGTGAACTCGGCTCGCGCAACATCACCGTGAACGTCGTCGCCCCGGGCTTCGTGGACACCGACATGACGCGCGCGCTCACCGACGAGCAGCGCGCCAAGTACCTCGGTCAGATCCCGCTGGGCCGTTACGCGCAGGGCGAGGAGATCGCCTCCTCGGTCCGCTTTCTCGCCTCCGACGAGGCCGCATACATCACTGGTGCCGTCATTCCCGTAGACGGCGGATTGGGCATGGGTCACTGATCACCATGAGTGGAATTCTCGAAGGCAAGCGCATCCTGATCACCGGAGTGCTGATGGAGTCCTCCATCGCGTTCCACACCGCCAAGCTGGCGCAGGAGCAGGGCGCCGAGATCATCCTCACCGCCTTCCCGCGGCCCACCCTGACCGAGCGCATCGCCAGGAAGCTGCCGAAGCCCACCAAGGTCATCGAGCTGGACGTGACCAACGCCGAGCACCTCGGCTCGCTCGCGGACACCGTCCGCGCCGAGCTGGGCAGCCTCGACGGCGTGGTGCACTCCATCGGCTTCGCCCCGCAGGACGCGCTGGGCGGCAACTTCCTCAACGCCCCGTGGGAGTCCGTCGCCACCGCGATGCACGTCTCCGCGTTCTCGCTGAAGTCGCTCACCATGGCGTGCCTGCCGCTGATGAGCAACGGCGGCGGCTCGGTCGTCGGCCTCACCTTCGACGCGCAGTACGCCTGGCCGCAGTACGACTGGATGGGCCCGGCCAAGGCCGCGCTGGAGGCCACCTCCCGCTACCTCGCCCGCGATCTGGGCAAGCAGAACGTGCGCTGCAACCTGATCTCGGCCGGGCCGATCGGCTCGATGGCCGCCAAGTCCATCCCGGGCTTCGGGGAACTCGCGGACGTCTGGAACCACCGCTCCCCCCTGGAGTGGGACATGTCCGACCCCGAGCCGACCGGCCGCGGTGTCGTCGCCCTGCTCTCGGACTGGTTCCCGAAGACGACCGGCGAGATCATCCACGTCGACGGCGGCCTGCACGCGGTCGGAGCCTGACCCGTACGGCTCCCGACCCGTACCGCTCCCGACCCACGGCGAACGCCCGGTCCCGACGCCTCGACGGCGTCCGGGACCGGGCGTTTCCCGTGGTCGGCCGGGTTACGCGGCGCCCAGCCCCCGGCAGTGGAACGCGTGCCCAGCCGCCTCGGCGGCGGCCGCCTCCGCGTCGCCGGCGCGGATCGCCTCGACCAGCCGGGCGTGGTCCAGGTGCTGCTCGGGGCGCAGCACCTCGCCGACGTCCGCGCGCAGGAAGTCGCGGAGCACCTCGCCGAGGTCCGCGTAGAGCTGGACCAGCACGTCGTTGTGCGAGGCGCCGACGATCGCCAAATGCAGCGTCGCGTCCGCGTCGACGAACGCGGTGGCGTCCCCCGATTCCCAGGCCCGCTCGCGGCGGTCCAGCAGAGTGTCGAGATGGCGCAGATCGCGGTCGGTGCGGCGGGCGGCGGCCAGCCCGGCGGCGGACGCCTCCAGGGCGCTGCGCAGCTCGGCGACATGCCGCGGGTCGGCGTCCGCGAACCGGCGGTGCATGACGCCCGCCAGCTCGCTGGTGGCCAGGACCCAGGTGCCGGAGCCCTGCCGGATGTCGAGCAGGCCGTTGTGCGCCAGGGCCCTGACCGCCTCACGGACGGTGTTGCGGGCGACGCCGAGCTGTTCGACCAGCTCGGGCTCGGTCGGGATGCGGGAGCCGACCGGCCACTCACCGGACGTGATCTGGGTGCGCAGCCGGGCGATCACCTGGTCGGCGAGCGTGGACTGCCGGGGGAGTGGGCCGAGATTCATCCCATCATTCTATGATGGGCGCATGCGCGATGACGAACCCCTCACCCTCGACCGCGACGAAACCGTGTCCCCACCGGACCCGGAGCTGGCCCCCGCCCCGTCCCCCGGACGGGAGGCGGCGGCGCTCCCCGGCTGGACGCGGCGCCTCGTCCTCGCCGGGCTGATCCTCGCCGCGCTCAACCTCCGCCCCGCGGTCACCAGCCTCGGGCCGCTGATGAAGGAGGTGCGGGCCGGCCTCGGCATGAGCGGGGCCGTGGCCGGGCTCCTCACCTCCGTGCCCGCGCTGTGCTTCGCGCTCTTCGGGATCGCCGCCCCGCGCCTCGCCCGCCGCTTCGGCGCGGGCGCCGTGGTGTGCGCGGGCATGGCGGCCATCGCCACGGGACTACTGCTGCGCCCGTTCGCGAACGGCACCGTCCTGTTCCTCGCCGCCAGCGCTGTCGCGCTGGCCGGCATAGCGGTCGGCAACATCCTGATGCCGGTGATCGTCAAGCGGTACTTCCCCGACCGGGTCGGCGCGATGACCGGGCTCTACTCGATGGCGCTCTCGCTGGGCACCGCGGCCGCCGCCGCGGCGACCGTGCCCCTGACCTCCGCCATGGGCCACGGCTGGCGGCTCGGCCTCGGCGTCTGGGCGGCGCTCGCCGTCGTCGCGATCGTGCCGTGGCTCGGTCTGGTCCGGGACCGCGGCGCCGCGGGGCGGCCCACCCCCAGCGCCCCCAGCGCCCCCAGCGCCCCCAGCGCCGCGGGCGCCGGCACGGCGGAGGGCGGCGGACGGATCGTCCGCAGCCCCACGGCCTGGGCGCTGGCCTGCTTCTTCGGGCTGCAGGCCACCGCCGCCTACGTCACGATGGGTTGGATGCCGCAGATCTTCCGCGACGCGGGGCTCTCCGCCGGCACCGCGGGGGCGCTGCTGGCCGTGACGATGGTGATGGGTGTCCCACTCTCCTTCGCGCTGCCCTCGCTCGCCGGCCGGATGCGGCACCAGGGCCCGCTCGTCGTCGTCCTCGCGCTCTTCGGCCTCGCGGGGTACACCGGCCTGTGGCTGGCCCCGGCCGGCGCCCCCTGGGTGTGGGCCCTGCTGCTCGGCATCGCCAACTGCGCCTTCCCGCTGGCCCTGACGATGGTCGGGATGCGCTCGCGCACCGGCGCGGGAGTGGTCCGGCTCTCCGCCTTCGCGCAGAGCACCGGCTACCTGATCTCGATCCCGGGACCGATCCTGGTCGGCGCCCTCTACCAGCACAGCGGCGGCTGGGACCTGCCCATCGCGCTGATGGCCGCGCTCATGCTGCCGCAGATCGCCGTCGGCGTGCTGGCCGGGCGCAACCGGTACATCGAGGACGAACTGTGAGCGCGCCGCGGGCCACCCCGCCGCCGTCCGCACCGGCGCCGATGCGAGACTGGGACCATGCCCGTACTCGAGCCCAACCCCCCGAACAGCCAGAAGCGGCTGATGGTCATCATCGGCCTGATGCTGGCCGTTCCGGCCTTCGTCGCGGTCATCGCGACCGTCGCGGCCAGGTTCGGCTGAGCCACCCAGGACCGAGCCCGGACCGCCGCTGAACCGCCGCTGAACCGCCGCCCCTGAGGCCGATGGTGGGGACAACCCCACCATCCCTAGGGGGGCCAGGTCAGGGTCGAGTGGGTGGCCCGCCCGATGGGATCTTCGAGCGCCCTTCCGTAGTTTCGAAGGGTCAGCACATCCCAGCACTCCACCGAGGCGGTCACCGTGTCCACCCAGCCCGTCCAGGCACACACCCGGCCCTCGCGGCACTCGGTCGGCCGAGGGGTCGGCGGGGTCCAGACGCGCCTGCCGTGGTGGGCCGTCGCGCTCCCCGCGCTGGCCTTCGCCGCGCTGCTCATGCTGATCGCGGGACCCGGTCAGACCGACACCGGGGCGGCCGAGCCCGCCGGCCACCTCATCGCCCGTATCGCGGACGAGCTCCCCGGCCTGGCCCAGCGCCTGCTGTGACCCCCCGCACCGACCGGCGGGCACGGGCCGTGACGGCCAGCCCGCGCCTGATCGCGGATTTTCTGGAAAGCTGAGGGGCATGAGCGTCGACTCGCCCCGCACGATCGTCCTACTCCGTCACGCCAAGGCCGACTGGCCCGCGGTCGCCGACCACGAGCGGCCGCTGGCCGAACGCGGTCGCACGGACGCCTCTGTGGCCGGCCGCCGACTCGCCGACGCGGAGATCGCCCCCGACCTGGTCCTGTGCTCCACCGCCGCCCGTACCCGGGAGACCTGGAAGCTCGCCGCGCACGAGATGCCGCAGCGGCCCAGGACGGTCTACGAGGAGCGGCTGTACGAAGCCGGCCTGGGCGACCTGCTGGCCCTGCTCAACGAGACCCCGGAAGAGATCGGCACCCTGCTGGTCGTCGGCCACAACCCCGGCGTGCACGCCCTCGCCGACGCCCTCGCGGGCAGCGCCGAGGCGGACGCCCTCGCCCGGATGAACCGCGGCGGCTTCCCGACCGCGGCCTTCGCCGTCATCACGTTCTCCGGCTCCTGGAAGTCCGTGGAGCACGGCGTCGGCAGGCTGGCCGACTACTGGGTGCCGCACGAGGCCTGAGTCCCGACCCTCCCGGGGGCTACTCGCCCGGGCCGGACTCCGGCGGGGTGCCGTCCAGCGCGTCGGCCGCCTCGACCTCTTCGCGCGTGATGCCCAGCAGGTACAGGACGGTGTCGAGGAACGGCACGTTGACCGCGGTGTCGGCGGCCTGCCGGACGACCGGCTTGGCGTTGAAGGCGACGCCCAGTCCCGCCGCGTTCAGCATGTCCAGGTCGTTGGCCCCGTCACCGATCGCGACGGTCTGGCTCAGCGGCACCCCGGCCTGCTCGGCGAAGCTCCGCAGCAGCCGCGCCTTGCCGGCCCGGTCCACGATCGGCCCCGTCACCCGGCCGGTGAACTTCCCGTCCACCACCTCCAGGGTGTTGGCGGCCGCGAAGTCCAGCCCCAGCCGCTCCTTGAGATCGTCGGTGACCTGGGTGAAGCCGCCCGAGACGACCCCCACCTGGTAGCCGAGCCGCTTGAGCGTGCGGATCAGGGTGCGGGCGCCCTTGGTCAGCCGGACCTCGGCGCGCACCTTGTCCGCGACCGACTCGTCGAGACCCGCCAGCAGCGCGACCCGCGCGTGCAGCGACTGCTCGAAGTCCAGCTCACCGCGCATCGCCGCGGCGGTGACCTCCGCGACCTCCGCCTCGCACCCGGCGTGCGCGGCGAAGAGCTCGATCACCTCGTCCTGGATGACGGTGGAGTCGACGTCCATGACCACCAGCCGCTGCGCCCTGCGGTGCAGCCCGGCCGGGACCACCGCCACGTCCACCCCGCGCGCGGCCGCCTCCGTCGCCAGCGCGGAGCGCAAAGCCAGCGGATCGGGCGCCCGAGACGGCGAACTCGACCGCGGTGACCGGATACTTGGCGAGCCGGAAGATACGGTCGATGTTGCCGCCGGTGCCGGTGATACAGGCCGCTATGGCGGCGGTCGACTCGGCGGTCAGCGGGTGGCCCAGGACCGTCACGTGGGAACGTCCCTCACCGCGCGGCCGGTTGTCACCGATGCCGGAGATGATCTCGGCCTGCATCTTGATCGACTCGGACCAGCTGTGCACGGTGGAGCGCAGCTCGCCCTCCGCGCCGGGAGCGGTCGGCGCGGTCACCAGCGCGCAGAGCACCATCCGGCCCCGGGTGACGACCTGCTCGATGTCCACGACGTCGACGCCGAACGCGGCGAGGGTGTCGAAGAGTCCGGCGGTGATGCCTGGGCGGTCCTTGCCGAAGATCTTGACGAGGAGGGTGGGCGCGTCCGCGGAGGGAACGGCGGCGACAGGGATGGGCTGCGTGGCGTCGTTCATGGTGACACCACCGTATCCGGCGCCCTCAAGGACACGACGAGCCGTCCCGCGTGGCGGACACCCGTACGGACCCAGGAGGAGCAATCAACCGGAATGCCCCCCTCTACCGCCTTCCGCAGGCGCCGCTCAGCGCCGTCGGGGCGGCGCTCCCGGTGGGGGCGGGGGTTCGCCCGGCGGGTCCGGCCACTTGTCGGAGCCGCCGCGGCCACCGGAGCGGCGCGGCAGCGGCGGGGGCAGCGGAGTGCCGGCCACCGTCTGGGCCGCGTGCGGCGACCCACCGCCGGTGCCTGCGGCGGACCCGGCGGACCCGGCCGACTGCTGGTACGGGTTCGGCCCGTCCTCCTCCGGCCGGTACACCGGGCTGGGCACGTACGGCCCCGGCTCGTAGGCGACGGCCGGGTACGTCCGCGCGGAGCCGGAGCCGGAGTCGTTGTGCGCGCCCTCCGGGGGCCTGCCGAGCGCCAGGGGCGCCGCCTGCCGCCCCGCGGCGCCGGTCGCCAACGCCAGCAGCGCGCCCGCGCCGCCCGCCCCCGCGCCCCAGACCGCGCCCAGCAGCAGCGCCCACGGGGCACTGCCGTGCAGCTCTATCCCGGCTCCGACGGCGTCGAAGCCGAAGACCGACAGGTTCGCGTTGACCGAGACGCCGGTGAGCCACACCAGCAGCGGGAACGCGACGGCCGACGCGACCCCCAGCCGCAGCGCGCAGCGCCCCACGAACCCGGCGCGCGGGCCGGCCCCGAGCGGGGTGCGGGTCGCGGTGAGCGCGCCCGCCGTCAGCATCATCAGCGCAACCGCGACCGGCAGCAGCCAGACCCGGTTGTCCAGGTCGGCGAGCCGGCCGAGCGTGATGGGCTCGTTGACCCCGTCGCTCAGCAGTTTGTCGACGGGATGGGGCAGCAGCTTGGCGAGTTCGCCGGTGGCGACGCCCTTCCACTGGACGAACAGGCCCAGCGGCACCGCCAGCCAGACCCCGTTGGGCGCCCCCAGCAGCGCGGCGCCCATGATGCGGCCCGGCTCGTCACCGGTGACCGCCGCGTACCCGGCGGCGGCGAACCCCGCCGCGACCGCGAGCACCAGCACTCCGCAGAGCGCCGAAACGGTTGGCCGCACCACCCGGTGCACCGCCTGCCAACCCGGCGGCAGCGGCGTACGGCGTGAGGCGAGCAGCGCGAGCAACAGCACCGCCAGCACCCACACCAGGCCGCGCAGCAGCGTGGGGACGGTGTCGACGTGGAAGCCGACCGACGTCTTGGCCTTGATCAGACCCTCCAACCCGTCGGAGAGTCCGCTGCCCCCGATGCCGGGCAGCTTGTCCAGCAGACCGCCGGTCTGCGACGAGCCGAGCGAGGCGCCGTCGATGGCGATGGTGTCCTGGCCGGCCCAGGCGAGGCCGCCGAGCAGGACCAGGAAGAGCACGGCGACCGAGAGCACCCGGGCGGCCAGTTCGCCGGCGGGGACGACCGTCCCGGCCTTGCGCAACGACCGCAGGAAGACCCACGCCAGCAGCAGCGCTCCCACCAGGGCGACGCCCAACGGCATGACGCCGATGGCGCCCTGCGTCCCCATGCCGTCCATCCCGAACACGGCGACGTCGCCGGACGGGCTGACCCGGCCGCCCGCGGCCATCGCGACCACCGCCGCCGTCATCGGTCCGAGCGAGCCGGCGGTGTCCGCCCCGAGTAAGTGCAGACCGAGCGCGGCGGTGCCCGTCATGGCCAGAAACGCCCAACTCACGGACGCGACGGCGGAGAGCAGTACGCTCACCCAGGGCGTGGTCCTAACGGTCATCCCGGCCCTCCGAGGTCGTGTCCTTGGGCGGTTACTACTCTCCGGTGGCTTTTGAGCACAGTCAACGCTGCCGGCGGGCGTACTTGTCGGAGGGCGGGTTCCGGTTCGACTGCCGGGCCTGAAATAGTTCCTCCCGATGTTCGCAATCCCTAGACTCCCCGCATGGGGAAATACCGGGGGACAACTTTTGGGGCTTGGGGTGCCTGAACTCGTACTCGAATTGAACGGTCAAACCTGGACGCTCGATCCATCCAGGTCGTACAGCCTCGGGCGGGATCCGCAGGGGGACATGGTGTTCGACGACGCCAGGGTCTCCTGGCGGCACGCCACCATCCGCCGGGGCGAGCGCAGTTGGGTCGTCGAGGATCTCGGCAGCACCAACGGCACCTACGTCCAGGGCCGGCGCATCCAGCAGATGGAGGTCGGGCCGGGCTCCGCCGTCAACCTCGGCAACGCGACCGACGGCCCCCGTCTCAACTTCAGCTCCGGGGTAGAGGTCGGCGCCGACCTCTACAGCGCGGAGACGTCGCTGGCGCAGCCGCACCAGGCGTCCGCGGGCCGCGGGGCCCCGGCCGCGCAGCCGGCCCCGCCGTACCAGCCGCCGCAGCAGCCGGCGGCCCAACAGCCGCCGCAGGGTGGCTGGAACCAGCCGCCGGCGGCGCAGGTCCCGCCGCAGCAGAGCTGGCCGCAGCAGCCGCAGGGCGGTCAACAGCAGCCGCAGGCCGGGCAGCAGCACCGCAGCCCGACCACGATGCACCACTTCTCGATCAACCAGGTCACGAAGATCGGCCGCGCGCTCGAGAACGACCTGGTCGTCTCCGACATCCTGGTCTCCCGGTTCCACGCCGAGTTCAAGGCGCACCCGGACGGCCGCTACGAGATCGTCGACCTGGGCAGCCACAACGGCACCTACGTCAACGGCCAGGCGATCCAGCGCCATCTGCTGGGTCCGAACGACATCGTCGGCGTCGGCCACTCCACCTTCCGGCTGAACGGCAACCGGCTCGAGGAGTTCGTCGACACCGGCGAGGTCTCCTTCTCCGCCCGGCGGCTGACCGTCACGGTCCCGCAGGGCAACACCACCAAGACGATCCTCAAGGACGTCTCGTTCGGTGTCCCGGAGAAGTCGCTGATCGGGGTGATCGGCCCGTCCGGCTCCGGCAAGTCCACGCTGCTGCGTGCGCTGACCGGCTACCGCCCGGCCGACCAGGGCGAGGTGCTGTACGACAACCGGAACCTGTACAAGCAGTTCGCCGAGTTGCGCCAGCGCATCGGGCTGGTCCCGCAGGACGACATCCTGCACAAGGAGCTGACCGTCCGCAAAGCACTGCGGTACGCGGCCAAGCTCCGCTTCCCCGGTGACACCGCGACCGACGAGCGCAACCACCGGATCCAGGAGGTGCTGCAGGAGCTCAAGCTCGACATCCACGCGGACAAGCGCATCACCTCCCTGTCGGGTGGTCAGCGCAAGCGTGTCTCCGTCGCGCTCGAGCTGCTCACCAAGCCGTCGCTGATCTTCCTGGACGAGCCGACCTCCGGCCTCGACCCGGGCATGGACCGCGACGTCATGAAGCTGCTGCGCGGTCTCGCCGACGACGGCCGCACGGTCCTGGTGGTCACCCACTCGGTGGCCGAGCTGGCGCTGTGCGACAAGCTGCTGGTGATGGCGCCGGGCGGTTCCGTCGCCTACTTCGGCCCGCCGGAGGAAGCGCTCAACTTCTTCGGCTACGAGACCTGGGCGGACGTCTTCTCGGCGTTCGAGAACTACCGCGACTACGACTGGTCGGGCCGCTGGCAGGGCTCCCAGCACTACCAGATGTACGCGGCCGACCTGGATGCCGCCCCGCAGGCCGCGGCGGTCGTCCCGCAGCTGGCCACCCGGCCGCCGAAGCCGCAGAGCTGGGGTTCCCAGTTGTGGACGCTGGTGCGCCGCTACCTGTCGGTGATCGCTTCCGACCGCGGCTTCATCGGGCTGATGTTCATCCTGCCCGCGGTCCTGGGTGTGGTCAGCGTCGTCATCCCGGCCGACAGCGGCCTGGGCCCGGGCCCGCTCAAGTCGCACCTGATCAACAAGGACGCGGGCACCATCCTGCTGATCCTGGCGGTCGGCGCCTGCTTCTCGGGCGCCGCCAACTCGGTACGAGAACTGATCAAGGAACGGGTGATCTACGAACGGGAACGGGCCACCGGCCTGTCCCGCTCGGCATACCTGATGTCCAAGGTCATCGTGCTGGGTCTGATCACGGCGCTGCAGGGCGTCATCATCTGCGGCATCGGCTTCGCCCCGCGGGACATGCCCGTCGAAGGCGTGATCTTCAAGGGCTCGCCGGCGATCGAGATGACGCTCGCCGTCATCGCGCTCGGCTTCACCTCGATGATGTTCGGTCTGATCATCTCGGCCCTGGTGAAGACCGCCGAGAAGACCATGCCGCTGCTGGTGATGTTCGCGATCGTCCAGGTCGTCTTCACCGGCGTGCTCTTCCAGCTCTACGACTCGATCGGCGTGGAGCAGTTCGCCTGGCTGATGCCGGCCCGCTGGGCCGTCTCGGCCCTGGGCACCACCGCCCAGCTGAACGTCCTCATGCCGTGGGACGCGGCCAATCCGGACCAGCTCTGGGAGCACACCGCCACCCAGTGGATCGTCGACATGGGCGTGCTGGTCGTGCTCGGCGTCATCTGCGGCATCGTGGTCGCGCGGCTGCTGCGCCGCCACGAGCCGGAGGTCATGCGCAAGTAGCGCGCGGGACCGCAGAACGCCGAAGGGCGGCCGCACCCCCGTGGGTGCGGCCGCCCTTCGGCGTTGGTACCGGTGCTCAGTAGGCCGAGTCGACGTTGTCGATGGAGCCGTAGTTCGCGGCCGCGTAGTTGCACGCGGCGGTGATGTTGGCGACCGGGTCGTAGATGTCCATCGAGGTGCCCTCGACGTGGTACTCCGCGAACGTCGGGTCGATGACCTGCAGCAGCCCCTTGGAGGGTATGCCGGCCATGGCGTTGGAGTCCGTCAGGTTGATGGCCTGCGGGTTGCCCGAGGACTCGCGGATGATGTTGCGGTAGATGCCGTCGTAGCTGCCCGGGATGTTGTGGGCGGCCATGACCGACAGCGACTCCTTGATCCAGCCGTCGAGGTCGTTGGAGTACGTGACGGCGGCGGCCGGAGCGGGAGCCGGGGCCTCGGTCGCGGCCTTCTCCTTGGCGGCGGCGAGGGCCTTGCGCTCGTTGGAGCGGTTCGCGGCCTGCTCCTCCTGCTTGCGCTTGGCGGCCTCGTCTGCGGCCTTCTTCTTCGCGGCCGCGTCGGCGGCGGCCTTCTTCTTCGCGGCCGCCGCGGCGTCGGCGGCCTTCTTCTTGGCCGCGGCGTCGGCGGCGGCGTGCTGCGAAGCGGCGCCGGCCTGGTCGGCGATGGTCTGCGGGTCAGCGGTGCTGACCGACGCCAGGCTGGAGGGCTCGTTGGCGGCGAGGGCCGTTCCGTCGGATCCCTGGACACCGGCCGTGATGGCCAGAACCGTCAGGGCGGCGGTTGCGGTGCCTGCTACGGCGAAGGAGTGCACCTTGCTCAGGCGGCCGAGCTTCGGGAGCGTCGGGAACTGCATGCGGAGTTACCTCTTCCATTTGCGGACTCCGGCATTGATAGCTGGCTAAAAACCGCAGGGCAAAGAGGTCTATTACTAACGAATGTCGTAGTTGTGTACTGAACGGGAGTGCGCGTTTACGGGTGTCTTACGCGCCGCAGCCACCCCCTGGGTCAACTAACCGGCTTCGTAAGTGACGTGCGTCCTATCGGGCAGGTCACACGGCGCCACCCCCGCCATCGACGTATCGTCATGGCGGGGGTGCGCACGGTGACGGCTTTTCGGCGGGTCACCGGGACGCGGATCGAAGCGGCCGCGGGGAGCCGGCGAGAGCCCTACGGAAGCAGCAGGTTCACGTCGCCGAACTCGTGCCACAGGTAGCCGCCGCGCACGGCCTCCGCGTAGACCCGCTCCAACAGCGGAGCGCCCGCCACCGCCTCCAGCATCAGCAGGTGGGAGGCCTCCGGCTCGTGCAGCCCGGTCAGCAGCCCGTCCACGGCGTGTACCCCGCGCTCCGGCGTCAACACCAGGTCCGTCCAGCCCCGCGCGGCGCCGACCGTGCCCCGGTCGTCCGCCGCCGACTCCAGCGCCCGCACCGCCGTCGTACCGACCGCGACCACCCGGCCCCCGCCGCCGCGGGCCGCGTTCACCTGCCATGCCGTGCTCGGCGGCACCTCGAACCACTCCGGATACGGCGGCTCGTGCGTCTCGGCCGAGGCGACCCCGGTGTGCAGGACGATCGGCGCGATCTGCACACCCCTGCTGACCAGGGAGGTCACGATCCCGGCCGTGAACGGCCGGCCGGCGCTCGGCATCTCCGCCGAGCCGAGGCCGTCGGGCGACGGAACCGAGAACACCGTCTGGTACGCGGCGAGCGGCTGGTCCCGCTCCGTGTAGGCGTACCGGATCGGCCGGCCGTGCCGGTGCAGATAGGCCGCGGTGTCCGCCATCGACGGCCGCGCCAGCCACATGCGGTCCCCGCGCGGCGACAGCGGCTCCTCCAGCACCAGCCGCTCCCCGCCCGGCAGCCCCACGACCGCGCCGGCCGGCCCGCCGGCCCGCGGCACGGTCGTGCCTCGGTCGTCGGGCGTCCGCACCTCCACGGCCCAGCGCTGGCCCACCGCGTCGGCTTCCGGGTGCCCCGGGTCCTGGCGGGTCGAGAAGTGCACGGTCACCGCCTCCCCGGCGAGCCGGCCGTCGACCGCGGCCGGCAGCGTCCGCGAGGTGTTCACGACCAGGACGTCACCCGCCCGCAGCAACGTGGGCAGCTCCAGGAAGGCGTGGTGCGAGACCTCGCCCGCCGCCGCGCGCCCGACCAGCAGCCGTACGCCGTCCCGCCGCTCGGCGGGCGCCCGCGCCGACAGCTCGGGCGGCACCCGCAACCCCCGCAGCCCCGCCACGACCGTCACCGCGCTTCCAGCAGCGCCGGAGCGGTGTAGCGCCCGCTGGGCGCCTCCTCGTCCAGCAGGCGCAGGAACGCCGGGGCGACGTCCGCCGGCGGCAGCCGGTCCGAGGGGTCGTCGTCGGGGACGGCCGCCGTGTACAGCCCGGTCCGCAGGTCACCCGGGTCCACCCACCACACCCGCAGCCCCGGCTCCTCCACGGCCAGCACCGCGGACAGCTGCTCCAGCGCGGCCTTGCTCGCCCCGTACCCGCCCCAGGTCGCGTAGGCCTCCACCGCCGCGTCGGAGCTGATGTTCAGCACCGCGCCGCCCGCCGCCCGCAGCAGCGGCAGCGCCTCCCGCACGAGCCCCAGCGGCGCCACCACGTTGGTCTCCAGCGCGGCGCGCAACCCGTCCACCGACAGCTCCGCCAACGCCACCAGCGGCTCGGCGCCCAGCGCGCTCGCGTTGTTCACCAGCAGATCGACGCCGCCGAACGCGCGGGCCGCCGCGACCAGCGCGGTGCGGTGGGCGGCGTCGGTGACATCGCCCGGCACGGCCGCCACCCGCCCCGGGCCCTCCCGCTCCAGCTCCGCCGCCGCTGTTTTCAACACCCCCTCGGACCGCCCGTCGAGGACCAGGTCCCATCCGCGCCGGGCGAGCACGCCCGCCACCGCACGACCGAGCCCCCGCGACGCCCCAGTGATGATCGCTACCGTCATCGTCGTCCCACCCTCCGAGCCGCCGCCGGACCCGGTGCCCGGCGGCTGCCTTCACCGTAGGAACACCGCCGCGCCCGGCGCGTCGGCCGTGCGCCGCAGCTCGGGGGGCACTTCGTCCTAGGTCGTCGGCCCGATCCGCGGGCGTCGCGGCGCCGGTAGGTTGGCGACATGGTCAACGGGTCGCCCCGAGGCGGAATCGAAGCGGTCAGCGCCGCGGTCCTGGCGATGAGCCGGCACCTGGAGGTGCGCGAGGTGCTGCAGACCATCGTCGCGTCCGCCCGCGAACTGCTCGGCGCCGAGTACGCCGCGCTGGGTGTGCCGGACGATCACGGCGGGTTCGCCCAGTTCGTCGTCGACGGGGTGAGCGACGAGCAGTGGAAGGCGATCGGCCCGCTGCCCCGACAGCACGGCATCCTCGCCGCGATGCTCCATGAAGCGACCCCGCAGCGGCTCGCGGACGTCACGCGGGCCGACTGCTTCGGGGGCTGGCCGCGAGCCCACCCCGGCATGAGCGACTTCATCGGGATGCCGGTGGTCGACGGCGAGGAGATCCTCGGCGCGATCTTCCTGGCCAACAAGCTGGGCCCGAGGACCGGCCCCGCCACCGACTGCGCCTTCACCGAGGACGACGAGACGTTGCTGCGGACCCTGGCCGCGCACGCCGCCATCGCCCTCACCAACGCCCGCCTCTACGAGCGCGGCCGCGAACTGACGCTGGCGGGGGAGCGGGCGCGCATCGCCCACGAGCTGCACGACGCGGTCTCCCAGAAGCTCTTCTCGCTGCGCCTCACCGCCCAGGCCGCGGCCGCCCTGGTCGACCGCGACCCGGCGCGCGCCAAGGAGGAGCTGAAGCAGGTGGCGGCGCTCGCCGCCGAGGCCGCCGAGGAGCTGCGCGCCGTCGTCGTCGAACTGCGGCCCGCGGGACTGGACGAGGACGGCCTCGTCGCGACGCTGCGCACCCAAGCCGAGGTGCTCGACCGCGCCCACGCGGCCCATGTCACCTTCACGTCCTGCCACGTCAAAGCGCTGCCCGCCGCCCAGGAGGAAGCGCTGCTGCGCGTCGCGCAGGAGGCGCTGCACAACGCGCTGCGCCACGCCGGCGCCGAGAACGTGACCGTCTGCCTCACCGGCCGGGGCAAGGGAGCGGTCCTGCGGGTCCGCGACAACGGCCGCGGCTTCGACCCGAACGCGGTGCGCCGCGCCGGACGCCATCTGGGCCTGGTGTCCATGCGGGACCGGGCGAGCGGTGCGGGCGGGACGCTGACAGTGGAATCGGAGCCCGGCAAGGGCACCGTCATCGAGATGGAGGTGCCCGGTGGCTGAGGCAGAGGGACAGGCCCGCATCCGCGTGTTGCTCGTCGACGACCACCAGGTGGTGCGCCGCGGACTGCGGACCTTCCTGGAGGTGCAGGGCGACATCGATGTCGTCGGGGAGGCCGGGGACGGCGACGAGGGTGTCGCCCGCGCCGAGGAATTGCGTCCCGACGTGATCCTCATGGACATCAAGATGCCCGGCGCCGACGGCATCTCCGCCCTGCGCAAGCTGCGCGAGCTCGGCAACCCCGCCCGGGTGCTCATCGTCACCAGCTTCACGGAGCAGCGCACCATCGTGCCCGCCCTGCGGGCCGGCGCCGCCGGCTACGTCTACAAGGATGTGGACCCCGAGGCGCTGGCCGGCGCGATCCGCTCGGTGCACGCCGGCCATGTGCTGCTGCAGCCGGAGGTCGCCGACGCCCTGCTCTCCCAGGAGTTCCCCACCGCCGGTCAGGGGCGCGGCAACGCCCTCACCGAGCGGGAGCGCGAGGTGCTGACACTGATCGCCGACGGGCGCTCCAACCGCGAGATCGCCCGCGCGCTGGTGCTTTCCGAGAAGACCGTGAAGACCCACGTCTCGAACATCCTGATGAAGCTCGACGTCTCGGACCGCACCCAGGCCGCGCTGTGGGCGGTCAGACACGGCATCGGAGCCCCGCCGGACGCCTGACCACCCCACAGCGGAACCGGCGCCGCTCAGGCCCGCCGCCCCGACTCCTCCACGTACGCGTTGTACGCCGCCACCTGAGCGCGCCGGGCGGTGCGCTCCACCGGGCGCAGCAATTCCGCCCGCGCGGCGATCTGCGACGCGCTCACCGCGCCCCCGTGCCCGTCGGACGCGATGGCGACCAGGGCACCGACCCGCTGGGCCAGCGCCAGCACCCGCACCGCCCGGGGCGGATAGCCGGGCGCCAGCAGCTCCCGGCCGCGCTCCGCGCGGGCCCGGTACGCCTCCAGGGCGGCCTGGGCGACCGGCCCCGCCCCGGCCACGTCCAGCCGGGTCAGCGCCTCGGTGGTGTCCCGCAGCGCCTCGGCCAGCTCCCGCTCGGCCTCGCTCAGCGAGGGCACGTCGGCCGGCGGGCCCTTCCGCACGTCCAGGCACCGCCACTCCACCTCCACGTGGACGTCGCCGCGCGGCCCGGCCTCCGTCACGTCGGGTACGAGGCCGAGCGCCGGGCCGCCGACGGCGATCACGGCCTCGCCCGCGGCCAGCGCCCGCGCGTTGAACTCCGCCGGGCCGCTGAGGCCCAGCGGGTGTCCCGGCGCGGGCAGGGCGATCCGCAGCCCGGTCGTACCGAGCGCGCGCAGCCGGCCGAGGCCGAGGGTCAGCCCGACCGGGCCGTTCTCGCCCGGCAGTCCGGTCATCCGGTGGATCGCGTCCTCGCCCAGGATCTCCTGGGCGACATCATCCGGTGCGGCAAGTCCGGCAAGCAGGGCATTTCCCCACGCCGCCAGCCGTCCTGATCGAGGTTCGTCAAGCATCCCCCCAGCCTAAGGAGTGGACGGCCCGACGCGTGGCGTAGGTTTTCCCTCGGGGCCCTGCCCGTGACAACGAAACTGCAATGGGAGACAACGCGCTCATGAGCGATGTGCTGGAGCTGGTGGACGTATCGGTGGTCCGCGACGGACGGGCTCTGGTGGACCAGGTCTCGTGGTCGGTCAGTGAGGGCGAACGCTGGGTGATCCTCGGGCCGAACGGCGCGGGGAAGACCACCCTGCTCAACGTCGCCTCCAGCTACCTCTTCCCGACCACCGGCACCGTCCAGGTGCTCGGCGAGAAGCTCGGCGGCGTCGACGTCTTCGAACTGCGCCCCCGCATCGGCATGGCCGGCGCGGCCATGGCGGACAAGATGCCGCGCGGCCAGACCGTCCTGCAGACCGTGCTCACCGCCGCGTACGGCATGACCGCGCACTGGCGGGAGAGCTACGAGCAGGTCGACGAGGACCGCGCCCGCGCCTTCCTCGACCGGCTGGGCATGTCGGACTACCTGGACCGCAAGTTCGGCACCCTGTCCGAGGGCGAGCGCAAGCGCACCCTGATCGCCCGCGCCATGATGACCGACCCGGAACTGCTGCTGCTCGACGAGCCGGCCGCGGGCCTGGACCTCGGCGGCCGCGAGGATCTGGTCCGGCGCCTCGGCCGGCTCGCCCGCGACCCGATCGCCCCCTCCATGATCATGGTCACCCACCATGTCGAGGAGATCGCCCCCGGTTTCACCCACGTCCTCATGATCCGTCAGGGCAAGGTCGTCGCCGCCGGACCGATCGAACTGGAACTCACCTCGCGCAACCTCTCCCACTGCTTCGGACTCCCGCTGATCGTCGAGCGCAGGGGCGACCGCTGGGCCGCCACGGGACTGCCCCTCTCCTAGGCCGTGTCTGACAGATCCCGCCTGGCCCGGGACGTCTGGCACGCGCGCTCTCCCCCAGCTACCGCTGGGAGGGGCCCCCAGTTGTCGGGCCCGCCCCGGTACGTCCAGTACAGGGGCGACCCTCCGCCGTGCGATCGCACCCACCAGACGCCCCGGGCCCCGTCCTCCGGGCGGACGCCGGTATGTGTCAGACACGGCCTAGCGATCAGACGGGTCCGGCCGGGGGACGGACCCCTAACACCCCCCGGCGGCGCCCCCGTTCGTGCTTCTCCGCGCCGGTCCCGCGCCCGTCCCCGCACCCGGAAGGCCTGTCACAGATCACCCCCGCCCCCCTACGATGGGGAGGTGGACCCATGGGTGTGGTGGCTGATAGCCGCCGTAGGACTCGGTATACCGCTCGTGATCACGACCATGCCCGAATTCGGGATGTTCGCGGTCGGCGCCGTCGCGGGGGCGATCACCGCCGCGCTCGGCGGCGGCATCGTCATCCAGGTCATCGTCTTCGTGGTCGTCTCGGTCGCGCTCCTCGCCGTCGTCCGCCCGATCGCCTACCGGCACCGCACTCAGCGGCCCGAACAGCGAACCGGCATCGACGCGCTGAGGGGGCGACAGGCCGTCGTGCTCGAACGGGTCCACGGCGGCGGGGGACGGATCAAGCTCGCCGGCGAGGTCTGGTCGGCGCGCGCCCTGGACGAGGAACGGAGCTTCGACCCGGGCGAGAAGGTGGACGTCGTGGAGATCGACGGGGCGACCGCGGTCGTCATGTGACCCGAAATCATCCGATACGGCCGCCGCGGCCGTGCTCCGGGAATTCGCCGAACCCGAGCGCACCGCCGTAGTGGTCTGCCAGAATTGATCATGTCGTAGTACGTCCGCAAACGGCGCGGGAGTGGACATGCAGCCGATCATCATCGTCCTGATCATCCTGGTGGTGCTCGTCTTCGTCGCGCTCATCAAGACGGTCCAGGTCATCCCCCAGGCGAGTGCCGCCATCGTCGAACGGTTCGGCCGCTACACGCGGACCCTGAGCGCGGGCCTGAACATCGTCGTCCCGTTCATCGACACCATCCGGAACCGCATCGACCTCCGCGAGCAGGTCGTGCCGTTCCCGCCGCAACCGGTGATCACCCAGGACAACCTGGTCGTCAACATCGACACCGTCATCTACTACCAGGTCACCGACGCCCGCGCGGCGACGTACGAGGTCGCCAGTTACATCCAGGCGATCGAGCAGCTCACCGTCACCACGCTCCGCAACATCATCGGCGGCATGGACCTGGAACGGACGCTGACCTCCCGCGAGGAGATCAACGCGGCGCTGCGCGGTGTGCTCGACGAGGCCACCGGCAAGTGGGGCATCCGCGTCAACCGCGTCGAGCTCAAGGCGATCGAGCCGCCCACCTCCATCCAGGACTCGATGGAGAAGCAGATGCGCGCGGACCGCGACAAGCGTGCCGCGATCCTCACCGCCGAGGGCATCAGGCAGTCCCAGATCCTCACCGCCGAAGGTGAGAAGCAGTCCTCCATCCTGCGCGCCGAAGGTGACGCCAAGGCCGCCGCGCTCCGCGCCGAAGGCGAGGCCCAGGCCATCCGTACGGTCTTCGAGTCCATCCACGCGGGCGATCCGGACCAGAAGCTGCTGGCCTACCAGTACCTCCAGATGCTCCCGAAGATCGCGCAGGGAGACGCCAACAAGCTCTGGATCATCCCCAGTGAGCTCAACGACGCGCTCAAGGGCCTCGGCGGCATCGTCAACCTGCCCGGTGCTCCGACCAACGGCGCCGGCGGGGACAGCGGCGAGTTCCCCGCCCCGCGCCGCGAGACCCCACGCTTCGACAAGGACTGACCCTCGGGCATGATCGGTGTATTCGACACCGGTCATCGAGGGGTACAGCGTGACGTTCTGGGAGGCACTCGCCGTCTTCGCGGCGGGCATCGGCGCCGGCACCATCAACACCATCGTCGGATCCGGAACCCTCATCACCTTCCCGGTGCTGCTCGCCGTCGGCCTCCCGCCGATCACCGCGAACGTCTCCAACACCCTCGGCCTGGTACCCGGTTCGCTCAGCGGCGCCGTCGGCTACCGCCGCGAACTGCGCGGCCAGCGCCACCGCGTCATGCGGCTCGGCGGCACCGTCCTCGCCGGGGGCCTCGCCGGCGCGGTCCTGCTGCTCACCCTGCCGTCCGACGCGTTCGACGCGATCGTCCCGGTACTCATCGGACTGGCCCTGGTCCTGGTCGTGCTGCAGCCCCGGCTCGCCCGCGCGCTGAAGGCCCGCAGGGAACGCGAGGGCACCGCGGTCCCTACCGACGGCGGCCCCCTGTTGCTCGCCGGACTGTTCCTCGCCAGCATGTACGGCGGCTACTTCGGCGCCGCCCAGGGCGTCCTCTACCTGTCGCTGATGGGCCTGCTGCTCCATGACGACCTGCAGCGGATCAACGGCGTCAAGAACGTCCTGGGCATGCTCGTCAACGGCATCGCCGCCGTCTTCTTCCTCTTCGTCGCCGACTTCAACTGGGCCGCCGTCGGCCTCATCGCCGCCGGGGCCACCCTCGGCGGCGTCTTCGGCGCCCGCGTCGGCCGCAAGCTGCCGCCGACGGCGCTGCGCGGGGTCATCGTCGCCGTCGGCATCGTGGCGATCGTCCAACTCGTCCTCAGATGACCGGCCGCGCGCGGACCGGGACGGCGATCACACCGCGGCGGTTACACCGCGGCGATCAGCCCGCGGCGATCACACCGCCCCGGGGCCGCCGCCGTCCGCGCCCCACCGGGATCAGGCCGGCAGCGCCAGCCACCCCGGCAGCGCGCCGCTGTCCCTCATCCCGATCGCCAGCAGCAGCGTGTCCGCCGGCGTCGGCTCGAACGGCTGGACCAGCAGCCGCATCCCCGCCTGCTCGGGAGTCCGGTCCGCCTTGCGGCCGTTGTCCTGCGAACAGGCCGCGACCGTGTTCAGCCAGGTGTCCCCGCCACCGCGCGAGCGCGGGACGATGTGGTCCACCGTGCTCGCCCGTCGACCGCAGTAGGCGCACCGGTGCCGGTCACGCACCAGGACTCCCCGCCGCGACCACGAAGCCCGTTGTCGGAAGGGCACCCGAACGTATCTGCGCAGCCTGATCACCAGCGGAACCGGAACCTCGACGGCCGCGGCCCGGATGCGCAGCCCGGGATGAGCCTGCTCGACGACGGCCTTCTCCTGCATCACCAGCACCACGGCACGTCGCAGCGACACCGTCGACAGCGGCTCGAAACTCGCGTTCAGCACCAGAGTCTCACGCATTGCGCCCACCCCAAGGATCCGTCTCCGCCCCATGGCGAAGTGGATCCACTGTGCCTGCCGGGACCCCCGCGGACAACGCAATTTCCGTGGGGGAAAAGGGGGGTGAAGAGGCGCGCGCACGCAGGCGCGGCGGGCGGTCAGCCGAAAATGCCGAACGCCCCGGACGCTTCCCCCCGTGCGTAACGGAAGCGTCCGGAGCGTGCGGCAGCCGGCGCGGGCACCGGGCGGGAAACACCCGGCTCCGACGGACGTCCGGCGTCGCACGGGCGAGAACCACCACGACACGACGCACCACCGCCCCCGCTGACGCGGTACCGACTGCCCGGTGATGGTGGGCCACCACCAGACACGTACCACTGTGCGATCCGAGACGCCCGGGCGCAACGCAATTACCGCGCCCGGACGACCCGGCGGCTCCGCGGGCCGCGGCGGACACGAACCGTCAGCTCCCGGCCGGTACCTCGTACTCGCCGATCAGCTGGGCGCGGCCCAGCGTGTGGAAGCGCAGGTTGAAACCGATCGCGGCCGGCGACGCGTCCGCGTCCGGGCCGAGCTTCTCGGTGTCCACCGCGTACACGGTGAAGACGTAGCGGTGCGGGCCGTCCCCGGGCGGCGGCGCGGCGCCACCGAAGTCCCGCGTCCCGTAGTCGTTCCGCACGTGCAGCGCGCCCTCGGGCAGCCCCTTGAAATCCCCGCCGCCCGCGCCCGCGGGCAGTTCGGTGACGGACGCGGGGATGTCGATGAGCGACCAGTGCCAGAAACCGCTGCCGGTCGGCGCGTCCGGGTCGAAGCACGTCACGGCGAAGCTCTTCGTCCCGGCGGGGAAGCCCTCCCACCGCAGGTGCGGCGAGGTGTTCCCGGCCGCGTGGACCTGCTCGTCCTGCAACACCCCGCCCGGCGCCACGTCGTCGCTCACCACCGTGAACGACGGCACCGGCGGATGGAACTCGTGGGGGAGCGGCCGCCGCTTCTGCTCGGTCACCTCGACACCTCCTGATCGCGGGAACTGTGTACCGCCGCCCGGCCGGAGCCGGCGGCAGCCTCTGCGGACCGAGCCTAGATCGTCAGAACCAGTTGCGCTTGCCGCCGACCTCCGCCAGCCACTGGTTGAGGTAGGCCGCCCAGTCGGTGCCCTGGAAGGACTGCAGGTTGACCGTGAACGACCGGTACGAGTCGCTGCCCTCGCCGAACAGACCCGGCTTCTTGTCCATCTCCAGGATGACGTCCATCTCGTTGCCGTCCGCGATGAAGGTCAGCTCCACCTGGTTCAGCCCCCGGTACTGGTGCGGGGCCCGGAACTCGATCTCCTGGTAGAACGGCAGCCGCTGCCGGGTCCCCCGGATGTGCCCCTTCTCCAGGTCCGCCGCCTTGAACGCGAAGCCCAACTGCCCGAACGCGTCCAGCAGCGCCTGCTGCGCCGGCAGCGGGTGCACGCTGACCGGGTCGAGGTCACCGGAGTCCACCGCGCGGGCGATCGCCAGCTCGGTCGTCACCCCGATGTTCATCCCCGAGAGGTGCCGGCCGAGGAACGTCGTGACCGGCGTCTCCCACGGGATCTCCAGCGCGAAGGGCACGGTGTGCACGGCACCCGGCGCGACCTCGAATGCCCCACCGAGCTGCTGCCGGTGGAACTCGATGTCCTGCTTGTACTCGTTGTCACCGCTCTCGACCTCGACGCGGGCCTGCAGCCCGACGGAGAGCCCCTCGATCTGCTGCGCCACCGAACCGCCCTGGATGCGCACCTCGCCCCGGACGACACCACCCGGCACCACGTTGGGATCGGTCAGCACCGTCTCGACGGACGCGCCACCGGCACCCATGCTGGCGAGCAGCTTCTTGAAGCCCATGTTGGTTCTCTCCTCATATCGGCGGTTGACTGTTTCTTTACGTTGCTACGCACACTACGAACACAGAACCGGCGTGAACGGTTCCAGTACCCTCGTACCGCATGATCACCGACCCCGAAAGGACCCCGCTCACCCGGTCCTTCTTCGACCGCCCGGTCCTCGAGGTCGCACCGGACCTCCTCGGCCGCATCCTCGTCCGCGCCACTCCCGACGGCCCGATCGAGCTGCGCCTCACCGAGGTGGAAGCGTACGCAGGGCCCGTCGACCCGGGATCACACGCCTACCGCGGGCGTACCGCACGCAACGCGGTGATGTTCGGCCCGCCCGGCCACAGCTACGTGTACTTCACGTACGGCATGTGGCACTGCCTCAACCTGGTCTGCGGCCCCGAGGGCACGCCCAGCGGGATCCTGCTGCGTGGCGGCGAGGTCATCCGGGGCGCGGACCTCGCCCGGGCGAACCGCCCCACGTCCCGCAAGGACGCCGACCTCGCCCAGGGGCCGGCCCGGCTCGGCACCGCGCTCGCCGTGGACCGGTCGCTCAACGGTTCCGATGTGTGCGAGCCCTATACGAGCGTGGCGGGCGAACCCGGCGACAGCCCGTTCCGGGTCCTCACCGGCACGCCGGCCGCCGCCGGCCTGGTGCGCAGCGGCCCCCGCACCGGTGTCGGCGGCGAGGGCGCCGTCCACCCCTGGCGCTTCTGGATCGACGGCGACCCCACCGTCAGTCCCTACCGCGCGCACGCCCCGAGACGCCGTCGATAACGACTCGCCGCGAACGCGTACTCTCGGACACGCTGCACAGACGCTCTGCGACCGCCCCCGGGCGGGAAGCGGAGCCGGACCCATCGCACTGACCCAAGGAGACAAGAGACCCGTGACGGACATCGTCGACGAGCTGCAGTGGCGCGGGCTGATCGCCGTATCCACTGACGAGGACGCACTGCGCAAGGCGTTCGCGGACGGCCCGGTCACGGTCTATTGCGGCTTCGATCCCACGGCGCCCAGCCTGCACCTCGGCAACCTGGTGCAGATCCTCACCATCCGGCGGCTGCAGCAGGCGGGCAACCGCCCGCTGGGCCTGGTCGGCGGGGCCACCGGCCTGATCGGCGACCCCAAGCCCTCGGCGGAGCGGACACTCAACGCCCCCGATGTCGTCGCCGACTGGGTCGAGCGCGTCCGGCGGCAGATCGAACCCTTCCTCTCCTTCGAGGGCCCGAACGCCGCGCTGATGGTGAACAACCTGGACTGGACGTCCGGGATGTCGGCGATCGAGTTCCTGCGCGACGTGGGCAAGTACTTCCGCGTCAACAAGATGATCGCCAAGGAGGCCGTCGCCCGGCGGCTCAACTCCGACCAGGGCATCAGCTACACCGAGTTCAGCTACCAGATCCTCCAAGGGATGGACTTCCTGGAGCTCTACCGGCGGCACGGCTGCACCATGCAGACCGGTGGCAGCGACCAGTGGGGCAACCTGACGGCCGGCATCGACCTGATCCACCGCGTTGAAGGGGCGTCCGTCCACGCCCTGGCCACGCCGCTCATCACCAAGGCGGACGGCACCAAGTTCGGCAAGACCGAGGGCGGCGCGATCTGGCTCGACCCCGAGATGACCACGCCGTACGCGTTCTTCCAGTTCTGGCTGAACGCCGACGACCGTGACATCTCCAAGTTCCTGCGGATCTTCAGCTTCAAGTCCCGCGAGGAGATCGAGGAGCTGGAGCGCCTCACCGAGGAGCGCCCCCAGGCCCGCGCCGCCCAGCGCGCCCTGGCCGAGGAACTCACGACGCTCGTGCACGGAGAGGCCCAGTGCGCCGCGGTCACGGACGCCTCCAAGGCGCTTTTCGGCCAGGGGGAACTGGCGGACCTGGACGAGGCGACGCTCACGGCCGCTCTCTCCGAACTGCCGTACGCCAAGGTCACGGCGTTGGAGCCGATCGTCGACCTGCTGACCGCGGTGGAGTTGGTGGCGAGCAAGTCCGCCGCCCGCCGCGCCATCAAGGAGGGTGGCGCCTACCTGAACAACGCCAAGGTGACCAGTGAG
>NZ_JAQFII010000001.1:892500-1770000 GCF_029504575.1 Streptomyces sp. SPB162 | reverse complement strand
CACCAGGAACCGATGAAGGACGCGAGAGGCCGCGATAGGCCCCGGGGAGCTGTCAACTGAGCTGTGATCCGGGGGTGTCCGAATGGGGAAACCCGGCAGTCGTCATGGGCTGTCACCCATACCTGAACACATAGGGTATGTGGAGGGAACGCGGGGAAGTGAAACATCTCAGTACCCGCAGGAAGAGAAAACAACCGTGATTCCGGGAGTAGTGGCGAGCGAAACCGGATGAGGCCAAACCGTATGCGTGTGATACCCGGCAGGGGTTGCGCATGCGGGGTTGTGGGATCGTACTTTCATCGTCTGCCGGCGATGAGGCGAGTCAAAAACCGTATGGATAGGCGAAGGACATGCGAAAGGTCCGGCGTAGAGGGTAAGACCCCCGTAGCTGAAATCTGTACGGCTTGCTTGTACGACACCCAAGTAGCACGGGGCCCGAGAAATCCCGTGTGAATCTGGCGGGACCACCCGCTAAGCCTAAATATTCCCTGGTGACCGATAGCGGATAGTACCGTGAGGGAATGGTGAAAAGTACCGCGGGAGCGGAGTGAAATAGTACCTGAAACCGTGTGCCTACAAGCCGTGGGAGCGTCGGACGTTAGCTTGCTAGCGTCTCGTGACTGCGTGCCTTTTGAAGAATGAGCCTGCGAGTTTGCGGTGTGTGGCGAGGTTAACCCGTGTGGGGTAGCCGTAGCGAAAGCGAGTCCGAATAGGGCGAATGAGTCGCGCGCCCAAGACCCGAAGCGGAGTGATCTAGCCATGGGCAGGTTGAAGCGGAGGTAAGACTTCGTGGAGGACCGAACCCACCAGGGTTGAAAACCTGGGGGATGACCTGTGGTTAGGGGTGAAAGGCCAATCAAACTCCGTGATAGCTGGTTCTCCCCGAAATGCATTTAGGTGCAGCGTCGCGTGTTTCTTGCCGGAGGTAGAGCACTGGATAGGCGATGGGCCCTACCGGGTTACTGACCTTAGCCAAACTCCGAATGCCGGTAAGTGAGAGCGCGGCAGTGAGACTGTGGGGGATAAGCTCCATGGTCGAGAGGGAAACAGCCCAGAGCATCGACTAAGGCCCCTAAGCGTACGCTAAGTGGGAAAGGATGTGGAGTCGCAGAGACAACCAGGAGGTTGGCTTAGAAGCAGCCATCCTTGAAAGAGTGCGTAATAGCTCACTGGTCAAGTGATTCCGCGCCGACAATGTAGCGGGGCTCAAGCGTACCGCCGAAGTCGTGTCATTCCCGTGTGAAGCCCTAACGGGTGCGGGGATGGGTAGGGGAGCGTCGTGTGCCGGGTGAAGCGGCGGCGGAAGCCAGTCGTGGACGGTACACGAGTGAGAATGCAGGCATGAGTAGCGATACACACGTGGGAAACGTGTGCGCCGATTGACTAAGGGTTCCTGGGTCAAGCTGATCTGCCCAGGGTAAGTCGGGACCTAAGGCGAGGCCGACAGGCGTAGTCGATGGACAACCGGTTGATATTCCGGTACCCGCTTTGAAACGCCCAGTATCGAACCCTCTGATGCTAAGGCCGTGAAGCCGTCCTGGAGCCTTCGGGCAAAGGGGAGTGGTGGAGCCGCCGGTCCAAGGTGGTAGTAGGTAAGCGATGGGGTGACGCAGGAAGGTAGTCCAGCCCGGGCGGTGGTTGTCCCGGGGTAAGGGTGTAGGGCGTGTGATAGGCAAATCCGTCACACATTAAGTCTGAGACCTGATGCCGAGCCGATTGTGGTGAAGTGGATGATCCTATGCTGTCGAGAAAAGCCTCTAGCGAGTTTCATGGCGGCCCGTACCCTAAACCGACTCAGGTGGTCAGGTAGAGAATACCGAGGCGTTCGGGTGAACTATGGTTAAGGAACTCGGCAAAATGCCCCCGTAACTTCGGGAGAAGGGGGGCCACAACTGGTGAGGGAACTTGCTTCCTGAGCTGGGGGTGGCCGCAGAGACCAGCGAGAAGCGACTGTTTACTAAAAACACAGGTCCGTGCGAAGCCGTAAGGCGATGTATACGGACTGACGCCTGCCCGGTGCTGGAACGTTAAGGGGACCGGTTAGTCACATTTCGGTGTGGCGAAGCTGAGAACTTAAGCGCCAGTAAACGGCGGTGGTAACTATAACCATCCTAAGGTAGCGAAATTCCTTGTCGGGTAAGTTCCGACCTGCACGAATGGCGTAACGACTTCTCGACTGTCTCAACCATAGGCCCGGTGAAATTGCACTACGAGTAAAGATGCTCGTTTCGCGCAGCAGGACGGAAAGACCCCGGGACCTTTACTATAGCTTGATATTGGTGTTCGGTTCGGCTTGTGTAGGATAGGTGGGAGACTGTGAAGTCATGGCGCCAGCCATGGTGGAGTCGTCGTTGAAATACCACTCTGGTCGTGCTGGATGTCTAACCTCGGTCCGTGATCCGGATCAGGGACAGTGTCTGGTGGGTAGTTTAACTGGGGCGGTTGCCTCCTAAAGAGTAACGGAGGCGCCCAAAGGTTCCCTCAGCCTGGTTGGCAATCAGGTGTTGAGTGTAAGTGCACAAGGGAGCTTGACTGTGAGACTGACGGGTCGAGCAGGGACGAAAGTCGGGACTAGTGATCCGGCGGTGGCTTGTGGAAGCGCCGTCGCTCAACGGATAAAAGGTACCCCGGGGATAACAGGCTGATCTTCCCCAAGAGTCCATATCGACGGGATGGTTTGGCACCTCGATGTCGGCTCGTCGCATCCTGGGGCTGGAGTCGGTCCCAAGGGTTGGGCTGTTCGCCCATTAAAGCGGTACGCGAGCTGGGTTTAGAACGTCGTGAGACAGTTCGGTCCCTATCCGCTGCGCGCGTAGGAATATTGAGAAGGGCTGTCCCTAGTACGAGAGGACCGGGACGGACGAACCTCTGGTGTGCCAGTTGTCCTGCCAAGGGCATGGCTGGTTGGCTACGTTCGGAAAGGATAACCGCTGAAAGCATCTAAGCGGGAAGCCTGCTTCGAGATGAGTATTCCCACCCCCTTTGAGGGGTTAAGGCTCCCAGTAGACGACTGGGTTGATAGGCCAGATGTGGAAGCCCGGTAACGGGTGGAGCTGACTGGTACTAATAGGCCGAGGGCTTGTCTAACTATTTTGCTCGCGTCCACTGTTTGGTTCCCGGGTTGCGAACAGTCGCTCCGGTTGAACCAGTACCGCTTAAATTGAAAAGTGTGCTTGTTCGCTTGGCACTGTCAATAATCCCGTTCAGCGGGATGGCCCGATAGTGTTTCGGTGGTCATAGCGTTAGGGAAACGCCCGGTTACATTCCGAACCCGGAAGCTAAGCCTTTCAGCGCCGATGGTACTGCAGGGGGGACCCTGTGGGAGAGTAGGACGCCGCCGAACAATCTTTATGGACCCTCGGTCCCGGCCTCTGCGCTGGGACCGAGGGTCTTTTTGTTTTGCCCCACCGGTGCGCGGTCGCTCGGCAGGTACGAGAGACTGGCACTACAGCAGCACGAACCAAGGAGTTACGACGATGTCCAACTCGCCCGAGGATCGGTCGGATCGGCCTGAGCGCCGGGAGCCGCGACAGAGCGGTGGCGACCGGGGCGGTTTCCGCACCGGCGGCCCGCGCCGCGATGGTGACCGGGCCGGCGGTTTCCGCCGGGATGACCGTCGTGACGACCGACCCCGCACCGACCGTCCGAGTTCTGACCGTCCGAGCTCTGATCGCCCCCGTTCGGACCGTCCGGGTGAAGACCGTCCGCGTACGGACCGCCCGAGCGGCGACCGCGGCGGCTTCCGTCGTGATGACCGTGGTGGCAGTTTCCGTCGTGATGACCGCCCGCAGGGTGACCGTCCGCGTTCCGGCCCCCCGAGCGGTGACCGTGGCGGCTTCCGTCGTGATGACCGTCCGCAGGGTGACCGTCCGCGCTTCGGCGCCCCGAGCGGTGACCGCCGTGACGGCCCGCCGCGCGGCCCGCGTCAGGACGACCGTGGCGGCAGCTTCCGCCGCGACGACCGTGGTGGCAGTTTCCGTCGTGATGACCGCCCGCAGGGTGACCGCCCGCGTTCCGGCCCCCCGAGCGGTGACCGTGGCGGCTTCCGTCGCGACGACCGTCCGCAGGGTGACCGTCCGCGCTTCGACCGGCCCAGCGGTGACCGCCCGCAGAGCGACCGCCGTGACGGCCCGCCGCGCGGCCCGCGTCAGGACGACCGTGGCGGCAGCTTCCGCCGCGACGACCGTGGTGGCAGTTTCCGTCGTGATGACCGCCCGCAGGGTGACCGCCCGCGTTCCGGCCCCCCCAGCGGTGACCGTGGCGGCTTCCGCCGCGACGACCGCCCCCAGGGTGACCGTCCGCGCTACGACCGCCCCAGCGGTGACCGCCCGCAGAGCGACCGCCGTGACGGCCCGCCGCGCGGCCCGCGTCAGGACGACCGTGGCGGCAGCTTCCGTCGCGACGACCGCCCCCAGGGCGACCGCCCGCGTTCCGGCCCCCCGAGCGGTGACCGTGGCGGCTTCCGTCGTGACGACCGCCCGCAGGGTGACCGTCCGCGCTACGACCGGCCCAGCGGTGACCGCCCGCAGAGCGACCGCCGTGACGGCCCGCCGCGCGGCCCGCGTCAGGACGACCGTGGCGGCAGCTTCCGCCGCGACGACCGCCCCCAGGGCGACCGCCCCCGGTACGACCGTCCCAGCAGCGACCGCCCCCGTGACGACCGCCGGGACGAGCGTCCCCGCGACGACCGGCCGCGTTACGAGCGTCCGGCCGGCGGCCGCCCGAGCAGTGACCGCCCGACCAGTGACCGCCCGAGCAGCGACCGTCCCCGTGAGGACCGTCGTGACGGGCCGCCGCGCGGCCCGCGTCAGGACGATCGTCGTGACGCGCCCCCGCGTGGGCCGCGCCGCGACGACGACCGCGGCCAGAGCCGTCGGCCGGCGGACGACAGCCGTGGACGGTTCGAGAGCGCCGGGCGCGAGGACCGCCGTGAGGAGCGGGAGCCGGTCAAGCGGCTGCCGATCCCGGACGAGGTCACGGGCCAGGAGATCGACCCGAGCGTGCGCCAGGAGCTGATGAGCCTGCCGAAGACGCTCGCCGACGACGTGGCGCGCAACCTGGTCATGGTGGCCCAGCTGCTGGACGAGGACCCGGAGGCGGCCTACGAGTACTCCAGGATCGCCCTGCGGCTCGCCTCGCGCGTCGCCGCCGTCCGCGAGGCCGCGGGCTTCGCCTCGTACGCGACCGCCCGCTACGGCGAGGCGCTCGCGGAGTTCCGCGCCACGAAGCGGATGACGGGTTCCGTGGACCTGTGGCCGGTCATGGCGGACTGCGAGCGCGGCATGGGCCGCCCGGAGCGCGCGCTGGCGATGGCGGGTGCGCCGGAGGTGCAGAAGCTGGACAAGGCCGGCCAGGTCGAGATGCGGCTCGTCGCCGCGGGCGCCCGGCAGGACATGGGCCAGCCCGAGGCCGCGGTGGTGACGCTGCAGGGTCCCGAGCTGGCGGCCCACGGCATGAACCCGTGGACGGCGCGGCTGCGGTACGCCTACGCCGACGCGCTGCTCGCCGTCGACCGCAAGGCCGAGGCGCGTGAGTGGTTCGCCAAGGCGGCCGAGGCCGACCAGAGCGGCAGCACCGACGCCTCCGACCGGCTCGCCGAGCTGGACGGTGTCGAGTTCGTGGACGCCCTGGGCGAGGAGCACGCGGAGCACGGCCCGGCGAAGTCCGCCGCCCCGGCCGACGCGCAGGACGCCGAGGACGCCGAGGACGCCGACACGGACGAGGACGATGACGATGACGACGAGGACGACGTCGTGATCGCCGAGGCCGAGGTCGACATCACGGACGAGGCCGACCCGGCGTCGTTCCTGGACTCGCCGTTCAAGGAGCCCGGTACGGGCAGCACCAGGGCCTGAGCACGCGCACCCTTGCATAAAGAGGCGGCACCCGCGGACATCCGCGGGTGCCGCCTCTTTGCGTGTGAAGTGCCCGCTCAGCCCAGTTCGAGGTTGCGCATGACCAGTCCGGTGGCCGGTTTCGGCCCGAAGGACGTGGACTTGCGGGGCATCGTGACGCCCTGACGGGCCAGCCGGCGGACCACGGCCTCGTCCACGGGGTGCATCAGAACCGCGGTGCCGCCGTGCCGCTCCGCCTGTTCGACGGCCGACTCCGACGTGTGCAGGTAGGTGATGTGCTCGGGGACGTCGGGCACCCGCCAGACGTCGTCGAGGAGCAGGCTGTGCAGGACCGTCGCGTCGAGCTGCCGCCATTCCCGCGGCCGGTCGTGCGGGACGGAGCGCTCGAGGTGCGCGGGATCCGGCCGGTCGAGCAGCCGGAACCGGCCGTCGCCCGCGAGCAGGAAGGCGTTGCCCTCCGCCGCGGCCTCCGCCAACACGCCCAACGCCTCCGGCAGCGGCCCGTCGACGTCCCGTACGCGGAAGGCGTGCCGCGCGGTCTCGACGGCCGCGCCGACCGGGAGCCGCGGGAGCACCCGGTGGATGGCGCGGACCCGCAGCGGGTAGTGGGCGGTGTCGACGAGGAGCACCAGGCCGCGGTCCCAGGGGCTCGGCCCGGCCTGCTCGGCTTGCAGCCGCAGGTAGGTCGCCCAGCGGTGGTGGCCGTCGGCGATGAGGGCCTGGCGGGGCGCCAGGTCGGCGTCGATCGCGGTGATGGTCCCGGGATCGGTGATCGACCACAGCCTGTGGTGGATGCCGTCCTCGGTGGTGGTGGCGAGCAGCGGTTCCGTGCTCGCCGTGCGGTCGACGATCTCCGCGGTGGAGCCGCCGCCCTGGTAGGCGAGCAGCAGCGGTTCGAGGTTGGCGCCGGTCGCGCGCATCAGGGCGGCGCGGTCGGCCACCGGGCCCGGCATGACGTCCTCGTGCGGGAGCACGATCCGCTCCGCAGGCGGGGTGAGTCCCAGGACGCCGATCAGACCGCGCTGCAGATGGTCGCCGTCACGCTGCTCGTACAGGTACAGCCCCGGTTCCGGGTCGGGGGCGAGGACGCCCTCGCGCTGCCACAGCTCGAGGGCCGTCGCGGCCTGCCGGTGGCGGCTGGTGGGATCGGCGTTGTGGGGCAGGATGAGACGGACGACGTTGTGCGGGTCGGCGGTCTCGAGATGACGCTGCCCGTCCGGCCTGACCACGACGTCGTACGGGGGCGAGGTGACCGCGGCCAGGCTGCCCACCCTCTCCGGCACGTAGCGGAGCCCGCGGAAGGGGGCGAGGCGCAAGCCGTGGGGGGCGGGTCCTGAAGTGGTCATCAGCGCATGCTACGTCGCCCGCGCCGATGGGCGATGATCAAGGTGACTGACGACATACGAGGAGCGGACACGCGATGACCCACCGGACCAGTCCGAGCGGTTGCGACCGGGCACTGGACGCGGCGTACGACACGGCCCTGCTCGATCTCGACGGGGTCGTCTACGCGGGCGGTGAGGCCATCGCGCACGCCGTCGAGTCGCTCGCCACCGCGCGGGAGCACGGGATGCACCTCGCGTACGTCACCAACAACGCGGCCCGGACTCCGGGGACGGTGGCCGGGCATCTGACGGAGCTGGGGGTGCCCGCCGACGCGGCGGACGTGATCACCTCGGCGCAGGCGGTCGCCCGGCTGATCGCCGAGCAGGTGCCGGCGGGCTCCCGGGTGCTGGCGATCGGCGGCGAGGGGCTGCAGACGGCGCTGCGCGAGCGCGGTCTGGAGCCGGTGGCGTCGGCGGAGGACGATCCGGCGGCGGTGGTGCAGGGGTACGACCCCGAGCTGCGCTGGTCGCTGCTGGCGGAGGCCTCGTTCGCGGTGGCGCGCGGCGTGCCGTGGTTCGCGTCCAACACCGATCTGACGATCCCGAACCCGCGCGGCATCGCGCCGGGCAACGGCGCGGCCGTGGAGGTCGTCAGGATCGCGACCGGCGGTGAGCCGCAGGTCGCCGGCAAGCCGCAGCCGCCGATGCACCGCGAGACGATCCTGCGGACCGGCGCGAAGCGGCCGCTGGTGGTCGGCGACCGGCTCGACACGGACATCGAGGGGGCCACGGGCGCCGAGGTGGACTCGCTGTTGGTCCTGACGGGGGTGACGACGGCGGCGCAGTTGCTCGCCGCCGTGCCGGAGCACCGGCCGACGTATGTGGCGGCCGATCTGCGCGGGCTGCTGGAGCCGCAACCGGAGGTCTCGAGCGACGGCGGCGGGTCGGAGTGCGGCGGCTGGACGGCTTCGGCGGAGGGCGACGCGCTCACGGTGGAGGGCGACGGTGACGCGGTCGACGGACTGCGGGCACTGTGCGCGGCCGCCTGGGCGGCGGCCGGCGACGGAGCGTGTGGGCTCGATGCCGGAAAGGCACTCGCCCGGCTGGGCTTCTGAGGGGTGGGAACGGTGGCGGCCGCGGTCAGAGCAGCGAGCGCAGCTTCAGCAGGTCCCGCAGACCGGCTTCCAGCTTGACGCGGCCGCTGCCCCACGCCTTGGCGAAGTTCAGTTCGCCGCCCACCAGGGCGACGAGATCGTCGCCGGCCATCGTCAGCCGTATCTGCGCCTTCTCGGCGGGCGCGCCCTGGACCGTGGTCACGTCATGGATCCGGCCGTCCGTCAGGCGTCCGACGAACGTCGTGTCCAGGTCGGTGATGTGGCAGCTCAGCGACCGGTCCAGCGAGGTGGCGCTGCGGACGTCGCCGTCCGCGCGCGTCAGGTTCTCCGACAGCTGGTCGAGCGCGCGTCGGCACTCCTCGATGGTCGCCATCGGTCGGGCGTCTCCCGTTCGGGTGGTACGTACAGGCGCCGGGGGGTCGCCCGCGCCACGATCATGTGATCTGTTCGATCGACGGTACCTCAGGGCACCGTACGCCGTGAGCGGGGCAGTACGGGTAGCGTCAGGTGCGGATACGTCAATGGCGAGGCGAGGAGTGAGGGCGATGCGGGACGCACTGCGTACCTGTCTGCAGATCGCGGGCGGCCTGACCGAGGCGACCCGGCGGCGGGCGGCGGGAGCGGCCAAGGAGCTGCTCGACCAGACGGGAATCGATGTCGACGCCGTCCAGCGCAAGATCGGCGCGAGCATTCCGCCGGAGGTGCAGACGCTGGCGAACGAGCTGATGGCGGCCGGACGGGTCAACCGCGATCTGCTGATGGGGCTGATCCGCGAAGAGGTCGACAAGGCGATGGTCCGGGTCGGACGGGTCGCCGACGAGGTGACGAAGGTCGGCGTGGTCCTGGAGACGCTGGAGCGCCGGGTCCGGAACCTCGAGGACGAGGAAGAGGACCAGGACCGGGACGAGGCGGCGGGTACCGGCTTCGGTACGGCTCCGGCCCCCACCGCGGACCCGCTCTTCCAGCGGATCGCGGTCGATCCGATGGAGCCGGCAGAGCCGGCGCCCGCGGTCCACCCCGTCGACCCGGCGGCTCCCGTCAGGCCGGCCGCCGCGGAGCGGGCCACCGCGCCGGTACGGGCCGTGAAGGCGGTACCGGAGGTGCAGCCGGAGCCGAAGGCTCTCGCGAAGGCGAAGAAGACCGCCCCGCCCGCCGAGAAGACCGCCCCTGCCAAGAAGGCCGCTCCCGCCGAGAAGCCGGCCCCGGCCCAGAAGACCGCCGCAGCGAAGGAGCCGTCCGCCGCCGAGAAGACGGCCCCGGCCCAGAAGACCGCCGCCGCTGACAGGGCGACGCAGGCGAAGAGGACGACCCCGGCGAAGGCGACGCCCGCGAAGAAGGCCGCACCGGCCACGAAGACCCCCGTCGCGAAGAAGGCCGCACCGGCCACGAAGACCCCCGCCGCGAAGAAGGCCGCACCGGCCACGAAGACCCCCGCCGCGAAGAAGGCCGCTCCGGCGACGAAGACCCCCGCCGCGAAGAAGGCCGCACCGGCCACGAAGACCCCCGCCGCCAAGAAGGCTGCCCCCGCGAAGAAGTCCCCCGTCGCGAAGAAGGCCGCACCGGCCACGAAGGCCCCCGCCGCCAAGAAAGCCGCACCGGCCAAGAAGACCGCGCCCGCGAAGAAGGCTCCCGCCCGGAAGAAGGCGACCCCCGATGAGTGAGCCGCCGTCCGGGGAGGTGCCGGCAGGCGCGATCGCGCCTCTGGGCCTTACCCCGGCACCCACCGGACAGACCGCGGTGGACTCGCTGATGGTACGGCTGAGCGACGCCGACGACCTGCCGACCGCGGACCACCTCGAGGTGTACGAGGATGTGCACCGCGGCCTGCGCGACGCGCTCACCGCACTCGACGACAACAGGAGCTGAACCGTACGTGGCACGACGCCGACTCGACGCCGAGCTGGTGCGCCGGAACCTGGCGCGCTCGCGTGAGCACGCCAGCCAGCTGATCGCCGCGGGGCGGGTGACCATCGGCGGCGCCACCGCGACCAAGGCCGCCACGCAGGTGGAGACCAGCGCGGCCGTGGTGGTCGCCAAGGACGACAACGAACCCGACTACGTGTCGCGCGGCGGCCACAAGCTCGCCGGCGCCCTGGCCGCGTTCACCCCGCTCGGCCTGAAGGTGGAGGGGCGGCGCGCACTGGACGCCGGGGCCTCCACCGGGGGCTTCACCGACGTGCTGCTGCGCAACGGCGCCGCGGGCGTTGTCGCGGTCGACGTCGGGTACGGCCAGCTGGCCTGGTCGCTGCAGAGCGACGACCGGGTCGTCATCAAGGACCGCACCAACGTGCGTGAGCTCACGTTGGAGCACATCGACGGCGTCCCCGCGGACATCATCGTCGGCGACCTGTCGTTCATCCCGCTCGGCCTGGTGCTGCCCGCGCTGGTGCGGTGCGCCGCGCCCGACGCGGACCTCGTGCTGATGGTGAAGCCGCAGTTCGAGGTGGGCAAGGAGCGGCTCGGCACCGGCGGTGTCGTGCGCAGTACGCAGCTGCGCGCGGAGACCGTGCGGACGGTCGCGGGGCAGGGCGCGGCGCTCGGACTGGGCGTCATGGGCGTCACCGCGAGTCCGTTGCCGGGACCTTCCGGCAATGTGGAGTACTTTCTGTGGCTGCGCGCCGGTGCGCCAGAACTGGACCCGGCGGATGTCGACCGTGCTGTGGCGGAGGGGCCCCGTTGACGAACACCGAAACGCAGGACTGTGCCGGGCCGAAGGGCCGCATGATCTTCCTGCTCACGCACACCGGCCGCCCGGCGGCGATCCGCAGCGCGGAACGGGTCGTACTCGGCCTGCTGCGCTGCGGGATCGGGGTGCGGGTACTGACGGACGAGGCGGCGGACCTGGCCGCCGAACTGCCGTTGCCCGCCGAGGTGGAGCTGGTGACGGAAGGCGGCCCCGGGGCCGTCGAGGGGTGCGAACTGATCATCGTCCTCGGCGGTGACGGGACGCTGCTGCGCGGCGCGGAGTTCGCGCGCGCTTCCGGGGTGCCGATGCTCGGGGTCAACCTGGGGCGGGTCGGATTCCTCGCCGAGGCGGAGCGGGACGACCTGGACAAGGTCGTGGACCGGGTGGTCACCAAGCAGTACGAGGTCGAGGAGCGGATGACGCTCGACGTCCTGGTCCGCAACGACGGGCACGTGGTGCACACCGACTGGGCGCTGAACGAGGCGTCGGTGGAGAAGCAGGCGCGGGAGCGGATGCTGGAGGTCGTGACCGAGGTCGACGGCCGTCCGGTGTCACGGTTCGGCGGCGACGGCGTGGTCTGCGCGACGCCGACCGGATCGACGGCCTACGCCTTCTCGGCGGGCGGCCCGGTGGTCTGGCCCGAGGTCGAGGCCCTGCTGATGGTGCCGATCAGCGCGCACGCCCTCTTCGCGCGACCGCTGGTGACCTCGCCGCGCTCGGTGCTCGCCGTCGAGGTGCAGCCCAAGACGCCGCACGGCGTCCTGTGGTGCGACGGCCGTCGCACCGTCGAGCTGCCCGCAGGGGCCCGGGTGGAGGTGCGGCGGGGCGCCGTGCCAGTACGCCTCGCCCGGCTGCACCACGCGTCCTTCACGGACCGTCTGGTGGCGAAGTTCGCCCTGCCCGTCGCGGGCTGGCGGGGTGCCCCGCAGTAACCCGGTAGTACTTGGGACCGGCCTCCGTCGCGCGGCGGGTCGCAAACCTCGTATGGTCGTATCCGTGTTGGAGGAGATGCGGATCCGGTCGCTGGGTGTCATCGAGGATGCCGTGGTGGAGTTTTCACCCGGCTTCACCGCGGTGACCGGCGAGACCGGTGCGGGTAAGACCATGGTCGTCACGAGCCTCGGCCTGCTGTTGGGCGGCCGGGCCGATCCCGCTTTGGTGCGGATCGGTGCGAAGGCGGCGGTGGTCGAGGGGCGGATCACGCTCGACCGCGGCTCGCCCGCCGCCGTCCGCGCCGAGGAGGCGGGGGCGGAGCTGGACGACGGCGCGCTGCTGATCAGCCGTACCGTCTCGGCCGAGGGGCGGTCGCGGGCCCACGTCGGCGGGCGCTCCGTGCCGGTCGGGCTGCTCGGCGAGCTCGCCGACGACCTGGTGGCGGTGCACGGCCAGACCGATCAGCAGGGCCTGCTGCGCCCCGCCCGGCAGCGCCAGGCGCTGGACCGGTACGCGGGCGACGCCGTCGCCGGGCCGCTGGCGAAGTACGGGGCCGCCTACCGGCGGCTGCGCGAGGTGGCGGGCGAACTCGACGAGCTGACCACCCGCGCCCGTGAGCGGGCCCAGGAGGCGGATCTGATCCGCTTCGGGATCGGGGAGGTCGCCGACGCCGAGCCGCTGCCCGGCGAGGACGCCGAACTGGCGGCCGAGGCCGAACGGCTCGGCCACGCCGAGGCGCTGGCCTCCGCCGCCGCCGTCGCGCACGCCGCGCTCGCGGGCAATCCGGAGGACCCGGAGGGCAACGACGCCAACACCCTCGTCTCGGGGGCCCAGCGCGCGCTGGAGGCCGTCCGCGCCCATGACCCGGCGCTCGCGGCGCTCGCCGAGCGCATCGGCGAGATCGGCATCCTCGTCGGCGACGTCGCGGGGGAGCTGGCGGGGTACGCGGACGACCTGGACGCCGACCCGCTGCGGCTCGCCGCGGTGGAGGAGCGACGTGCGGTGCTCTCCCATCTGACCCGCAAGTACGGCTCCGACATCGACGGGGTGCTGGCCTGGGCGGAGCAGAGCGCCGCCCGGCTCGGTGAGCTGGAGGGCGACGACGAGCGGATCGCGGAGCTGACCGGGGAGCGGGACGCGCTGCGGTCCGAGCTCGGGGACCTCGCGCAGGCGTTGACGGATGCCCGTACGGAGGCGGCGGACCGTTTCGCCGCCGCGGTCACGGCGGAACTGGCCGAGCTGGCGATGCCGCACGCCCGGGTCGGGGTGGCCATCCGGCAGACCACCGATCCGGAGGGGATCCGGGTCGGCGGGGAGCTCGTCGCCTTCGGGGCGACCGGCGCCGACGAGGTGGAGCTGCAGCTCGCCCCGCACCCCGGCGCCCCGGCCCGGCCGATCGCCAAGGGCGCGTCCGGCGGTGAGCTGTCGCGCGTGATGCTCGCCGTCGAGGTCGTCTTCGCCGGATCCGATCCCGTGCCGACGTACCTCTTCGACGAGGTCGACGCCGGGGTCGGCGGCAAGGCCGCGGTCGAGGTGGGCCGCCGCCTCGCGCGCCTCGCGCGGACCGCGCAGGTCGTCGTGGTCACCCACCTCCCCCAGGTGGCGGCGTTCGCCGACCGGCAGCTGCTGGTGGAGAAGACGAACGACGGTTCGGTGACCCGCAGCGGTGTCAAAGTTCTCGAAGGCGAGGACCGGGTGCGTGAACTCTCCCGTATGCTCGCCGGGCTCGAGGACTCCGAGCTCGGCCGGGCGCATGCCGAGGAGTTGCTGGCCGCGGCCCGCGCCACCAGCTGAGGCCGCGTCCGGCACGGCGTGCGAACACACTCGTTCGAGTGATCCACGGCGCCCGCAACCGGGCCGGGAGGCGGTCGGTGCCTACGGCATGCCGTAGGGGCCTGGCATCCTGGGGTGTGGCGCAACAGCCGTCGTCCGACGCCGAGTCAGGAGCTGTAACCGGGTGAGCAGCACTCCGATCCCCCCGCGAGGACCGCTGCACGCCGTCCTGGTGCTGGGCGGGGCGGGCGGTCCCGCCGGCGCGCACGTCAGTTCGCTGGCGGGCGGTCTCGTCGCGCGCGGAGTGCGGGTCACGGTGTGCGGTCCGGCCGCCGCCGAGAACGATTACGCCTTCACCGGCACGGGCGCCCGCTTCGAGCCGGTGGAGATCTCGCAGCGGGCCGCCAGGTCCGACGCGACGGTCATCACGGAGCTGCGGGTGGCCTGCGCGGACGCCGACGTGGTGCACGCGCACGGACTGCGGGCGGGGCTGCTGTCGTCGCTGGCGCTCAGCGGCCGGCCCACCCCGCTCGTGGTGACGTGGCACAGCGTGAGCCTCGCCGAGGGCCCCAGGGCCCGCCTGGTGCGCTGGCTGGAACGCCGGGTGGTGCGAGCCGCGGCCGTGGTGCTGGGAGCCTCGTCCGACCTGGTGGACCGGGCCAGGGCGCTGGGCGCCCGGGACGCGCGGCTGGCGCCGGTCGCGGTGCCCGTTCCGCGGGCCGCGGCGCCGGAACCGCCGGGCGACGCCGAACTGATGCGGCAGAAGACGCGCTCCGAGTTCGGGGCGGTGGACCGGCCGCTGGTGCTGGCCGTCGGCCGGCTGGAGCCGCACAAGGGCTACGACCTGCTGCTGGACGCCTGCCGCATGCTGGCCGGCCACGACCCCCGGCCGCTGGTGATCGTCGCGGGAGAGGGCTCCGGGCGGGCCGCGCTGGAGCAGCGGATCGACACCGAAGCGCTGCCCGTCCGGCTGATCGGCCGCCGCACCGACGTCGTGGATCTGCTGGCCGCCGCCGACGTGGTCGTCCTGCCCAGCCGGTGGGAGGCGCGTGCCCTGATCGCGCAGGAGGCCCTGCACGCGGGTGTGCCGCTGGTCGCCACCGCCGTCGGCGGGATCCCCGAACTCGTCGGTGACGCGGCGGAACTGGTGCCGTACGGCGATCCGGGGGCGCTGGCCCGGACGTTGGGCCGGCTGCTCGGCGATCCGGAGCGGCGGCTGGCGCTCGCCGCCGCCGGGCGGGCCCAGGCCGCGACCTGGCCGACCGAGGACGACACGGTAGCCCAGGTGCTGAGCATCTACGACGAGTTGGCGCAGCGCTGACCCCCTGGGCAACGGCGGAGGGGCGGGACCTCGCGGTCCCGCCCCTCCGCCGCGTTCCCCGCGGGTCAGCCGCCGCCGTACGCTCCACAGGCGCTCAGCCGCAGCGCCGTGTCGATGAGCGGCACGTGGCTGAAGGCCTGCGGGAAGTTGCCGACCTGGCGCTTGAGCCGCGGGTCCCACTCCTCGGCGAGCAGCCCGAGGTCGTTGCGCAGCGCCAGCAGCTTCTCGAACAGCTGGCGGGCCTCGTCCACCCGGCCGATCATCGCCAGGTCGTCCGCCATCCAGAACGAACAGGCCAGGAAGGCCCCTTCGTCGCCCGGCAGCCCGTCGAGGTTGTCGTCGCCGCTGCTGGTCGGGTAGCGCAGGATGAAGCCGTCCTCGGTGCTCAGCTCACGCTGGATCGCCTCGATGGTGCCGATGACGCGCTTGTCGTCCGGCGGCAGGAAGCCCATCTGCGGGATGAGCAGCAGCGAGGCGTCCAGCTCCCGGGAGCCGTAGGACTGCGTGAAGGTGTTGCGCTCCTTGTCGTAACCCTTCTCACAGACGTCCCGGTGGATGTCGTCGCGCAGTTCGCGCCAGCGCTCCAGCGGCCCGTCCGCCTCGCCCGACTCGATGAGCTTGACGGTGCGGTCCACCGCGACCCAGGTCATCACCTTGGAGTGCACGAAGTGCCGACGGGGGCCGCGCACTTCCCAGATGCCCTCGTGTCCGGCTCGTTCCAGTGCGCTTCCAGGTAGCGGATCAGCTTGAGCTGCAGCAGGCTGGCGTAGTCGTTGCGGGCGAGACCGGTCATATGGGCCAGGTGCAGGGCCTCGGTGACCTCGCCGTAGACGTCCAGCTGCAGCTGGTGCGCCGCGCCGTTGCCGATCCGGACCGGGGTGGAGCCCTCGTAGCCGGGCAGCCAGTGCAGCTCGTTCTCGCCGAGCTCGCGCTCGCCGGCGATGCCGTACATGATCTGCAGGTTCTCCGGGTCGCCGGCCACCGCCCGCAGCAGCCACTCCCGCCAGGCACGCGCCTCGTCCCGGTAGCCGGTGCGCAGCAGCGACGACAGCGTGATCGCCGCGTCCCGCAGCCAGGTGAAGCGGTAGTCCCAGTTCCGGACCCCGCCGATGTCCTCGGGCAGCGAGGTCGTCGGAGCCGCGACGATGCCGCCGGTGGGCCCGTACGTCAGGCCCTTGAGGGTGATCAGCGAGCGGACCACGGCGTCCCGGTAGGGGCCGTGGTACGTGCACTGGTCCACCCAGTCCTGCCAGAACTGCTCGGTGGCCTCCAGCGAGGCCTCCGGCTCCGGCAGCGACGGCGGCGGGCGGTGCGAGGGCTCCCAGCTGATGGTGAAGGCCACCCGCTCGCCCGGTGAGACGGTGAAGTCCGAATACGTCGTCAGGTCCTCGCCGTACGTGTCGACCTCGGTGTCCAGCCAGACGGAGTCCGGCCCGGCCACCGCGACCGTGCGCTCGCCGACCTTGTGCACCCACGGCACGATCTGGCCGTAGGAGAAGCGCATCCGCAGCGCGGAGCGCATCGGCACCCGTCCGCTGACGCCCTCCACGATCCGGATCAGCTGCGGGGCGCCGTCGCGGGGCGGCATGAAGTCGATCACCCGGACCGTTCCGCGCGGGGTGTCCCACTCGGACTCCAGCACGAGGGAGTCACCCCGGTACCGCCGACGCGTCGACGCCGGTGGACCGGTTCCGGGGGCGTGGGCCGGGCCCAGCCTCCAGAAGCCGTGCTGCTCGGTTCCGAGCAGGCCGGCGAAGACCGCGGGGGAGTCGAACCGGGGCAGGCACAGCCAGTCGACCGTCCCGTCCCGGCAGACCAGTGCAGCGGTCTGCATATCGCCGATGAGTGCGTAGTCCTCGATGCGCCCGGCCACCTGCATCTCCAGTCGAATGACGGCGCCGGCCTCGTAGGGCCGGTCTTGCGGTCTGGGGATTTTCGGCGAGCTCGTGTTCCGGGAGCGGGCGGGGTTGATGCCGTGCCGGCCGGCTCGCAGCGATGTGTCCGAGCAGGATACGTCGTCGGGGAGGCAGGTGCGCGCGTGACGGTGGTCTTCACTGGGCCGGTCGGGTGCACTTGTTCCGCTCATGCCCGAGCATGCCATTAGTCCCCTTGCGAGCTGCTAAAAGCAGGCTAGTGGGGTCGCCGCCGGACGCAGCCCCCCACGGTCGCTGATACCCTGGTAGCCCGTGGGCCGGTGGGCTGAACCACTGAACCGCCGCGACGGCACTCCCCTTGATCCCGTGCCGTCCCGACCCTCACCTCGCGACCACGGGAGCCCCCTCTTGGCAATTGCGCCCAAATCCACGACGACCAAGCACCTCTTCGTCACCGGGGGTGTCGCCTCCTCCCTCGGCAAGGGCCTGACGGCCTCCAGCCTCGGTGCGCTGCTGAAGGCGCGCGGCCTCCGGGTCACCATGCAGAAGCTCGACCCGTACCTCAACGTGGACCCGGGCACGATGAACCCGTTCCAGCACGGTGAGGTCTTCGTCACGGACGACGGCGCCGAGACCGACCTGGACATCGGCCACTACGAGCGCTTCCTGGACGTCAACCTCGACGGTTCGGCGAACGTCACCACCGGCCAGATCTACTCCACGGTCATCGCCAAGGAGCGGCGCGGCGAGTACCTCGGCGACACCGTCCAGGTCATCCCGCACATCACCAACGAGATCAAGTCCCGGATCCGCCGGATGGCGACCGAGGACGTGGACGTGGTGATCACCGAGGTCGGCGGCACCGTCGGCGACATCGAGTCGCTGCCCTTCCTGGAGTCCGTCCGCCAGGTCCGGCACGAGGTCGGCCGCGACAACGTCTTCGTCGTCCACATCTCGCTGCTCCCCTACATCGGCCCGTCCGGTGAGCTCAAGACCAAGCCGACCCAGCACTCGGTCGCCGCCCTGCGCAACATCGGCATCCAGCCCGACGCGATCGTGCTGCGCGCCGACCGCCCGGTGCCGGACGCCATCAAGCGCAAGATCTCGCTGATGTGCGACGTGGACGAGGACGCGGTCGTCGCCTGCGTCGACGCCCCGTCGATCTACGACATCCCCAAGGTGCTGCACACCGAGGGCCTGGACGCGTACGTCGTCCGCAAGCTGGACCTGCCGTTCCGCGACGTGGACTGGACCCAGTGGGACGACCTGCTCAAGCGGGTTCACCAGCCCGCGCACCAGGTCACGGTCGCGCTCGTCGGCAAGTACATCGACCTGCCGGACGCGTACCTGTCGGTGACCGAGGCGCTGCGCGCCGGCGGCTTCGCCAACAACGCCAAGGTGACCGTCAAGTGGGTCACCTCGGACGAGACCCAGACCCCGGCCGGCGCCAAGAAGCACCTCGCCGGCGTGGACGCGGTCTGCGTGCCCGGCGGCTTCGGCGACCGCGGTGTCGAGGGCAAGGTCGCGGCCATCACCTACGCCCGCGAGAACAAGATCCCGCTGCTGGGTCTCTGCCTGGGCCTGCAGTGCGTCGTCATCGAGGCGGCCCGCTCGCTGGCCGGCATCCCGGACGCGAACTCCACCGAGTTCGACCCGACCACGTCCCACCCCGTCATCTCGACGATGGCGGAGCAGCTCGACATCGTGGACGGCAAGGGCGACCTGGGCGGCACCATGCGGCTGGGGCTGTACTCGGCGAAGCTGGCCGAGGGCTCCATCGTGCGCGAGGTGTACGGCGACGCGCCGTCCGCCGACGAGCGCCACCGCCACCGCTTACGAGGTCAACAACGCCTACCGGGCGGAGTTGGAGCAGAAGGCCGGACTGGTCTTCTCCGGGACCTCGCCCGACAACAAGCTGGTGGAGTACGTCGAGTACCCGCGTGAGGTGCACCCGTACCTCGTCGCCACCCAGGCGCACCCCGAGCTGAAGTCCCGCCCGACGCGCCCGCACCCGCTCTTCGCGGGTCTGGTCGCGGCGGCGGTCAAGCGCCAGCAGGGCTGATCCTCCGAGGATCGGATTGATCGGTACGGTGCTGGGGACGGATCTTCGTGATCCGTCCCCAGCACCTTTTCTCGTTCGCACCGGTTCACGGAGGCACCATGCTGCAGGACATCGCCGAGGAGTGGCAGGTCACCGCGACCTCGACACCGTTCTCCGGGGCCAAGACGAGCGTCCGCACCGACGAGGTCGTCATGCCGGACGGTGCCACCGCCAAGCGCGACTACCAGATCCACCCGGGCTCGGTGGCCGTGGTCGCCCTCGACGAGGACGGCCGGGTCCTGGTGCTGCGCCAGTACCGGCACCCGGTACGGCACAAGCTGTGGGAGGTGCCCGCCGGGCTCCTCGACGTGCCCGGTGAGAACCCGCTGCACGCGGCCCAGCGCGAGCTGTACGAAGAGGCGCACGTCAAGGCCGGTGACTGGCGGGTGCTCGCCGACCTCTACACCTCGCCCGGCGGCAGCGACGAGGCGGTCCGGATCTTCCTGGCGCGCGATGTCTCCGAGGCGGACGGCGAGCGGTTCGACGTCTCCGAGGAGGAGGCCGACATGGAGTTCGCCCGGGTCCCGCTGGCCGAACTGGTGCGCGACGTGCTGGCCGGACACGTGCACAACACCTGCCTGGTGGCCGGTGTCCTCGCGCTGCACGCCGCACTGTCGGGCGACGGCGTGGACGCGCTGCGCCCCGCCGACGCGCCCTGGCCCGCCAGGCCCTACACGGCGTAGCCGGTCCCGGCGCGCCGCTGATCCGATTCAGTGATCATTGCGCGCCCCGGCTGCGCGAGGGTCCCCGGCGGGCATGTCCCCGTGCACCGGGTCCGGCCGTTCGGGCGACACTTCCGGATGCCGCGAGAGGCCGCGCGGTTGCCCGTTCGTGATCGCGCCGGCAGGGCCTAGGCTCGATGGTGTTCCCGCTCGCAGCGGCGGCGGGCTCGTGCGCGCAGGCAGAACGGGAGTGTGCCCGTGGCGGATCAGGTGCTGGACGCCGGTGGATCGGTGACCGACGCGGACTTCGTGCCGTCACCCGGCCATCGGCCGGAAGCGACGGCCGCGGTCCCGCCGCCACCGGCGCCGGGCTGCGCCCTGCCCGAGGACGCGCCGCACTTCGTCGGGCGCCGCAGGGAGCTGGACGGGCTGCGGGCCGACATCGACCGGCCGGGCCTGGCCACACTGGGCGGCAGGGTGGCCGACGGCAGCCGCGTCCTGCTGGTCGCTGGACGGCCGGGATCCGGGCGCACTGCCCTCGCCGTCCACCTCGCCCGGGACGTCGCCGCGCGCTACGCCGACGGGCAGCACTTCGTCCGGCTCAGCGGCTCCGGCGGCGAGCGCGTCCCGCCGGAACAGGCCGCGCGGGCGCTGCTGCGGGCACTCGGCGCCGCGTCGCCGCTGCCGGAGGCGGCGCCCGGCGAGGTGTTCGCGGCGCTGCGGGCGGCCATGGCGGGCCGCCACACCGTCCTGGTGCTCGACGACGTCGCCCATGCCGATCAGCTGCTGCCGCTGCTGCCGGAAGGGCCCGGCAGTTTGGTGGTGGCGACGTCCGAGGGCCCGCTGCCCGGTGTCCCGGACGTCCGGCCCTGCACCCTCGGCGGGTTGGACACCGCCGCCTCCGTCGACCTGCTCTCGCAGGCGATCGGCTCGACGCGGGTCACCTGCGACCCGCGTGCGGCCGAGACCCTGGTCCAGGAGTGCGCCGGACATCCCACCGCGCTGCGGCTCGTCGCCGCCTGGCTCGCCGCCCAGCCGCGGCTTTCGGTGACCGACGCCACGAGCCGGCTGCGCGAGGTACCGGACGAGCCGGCGCCGGTGCCTGCGGTGAAGGCCGGGCTCGGCACCGAGGCCGGGCCGGGCGGCGTGCCGCTGCTGCGGCCGGAGGCCGCTTCCCAGGACGGCTCCGGTGCTGCGCCCAAGGCCGGGCCCAAGACCGAACCCGAGAGCGCGCCGGCGTCCGGGTCCAGGTCCGGGTCCAAGGTCAAGCCCGGGAGCGCGCCCACGTCCGAGCCCAGGACCGGGTCCGAGCCCAGGACCGGGTCCGAGCCCAGGACCGGGTCCGGGATCCGGCCCGGGTCCGGGATCCGGCCCGGGGCCGGATCGAAGGCCGGCTTCGAGAAGACCGCGCCACCGGCGGCCGGGGAACGGGATCCCGCGGGACGAGAGGGCCGCGACGCGGCCGGGGCCGACTCCGCCGTCAGGGCCACCCCCGCGCCGGAGGCGCCGCGCGCCACCGCGCCGCCGCAGCTGGTGCGCGCCTTCCGGCTGGTCCACGGCTCGCTGCCGCCCACCGCCGCCCGGATGCTACGGCTGCTGGCGCTCGCGCCGGCCGGGCTGGTGGACTCGCACATCGCCTCCGCGCTGGCCGGCTGCTCGGTGACCGCCGCGCAGAGCACGCTGGACGACCTGGCGGCGCACGGGCTGCTGCACGCGGACCCGGTGGAGCCGCCGCTGCCGCCGCAGTACCGGGTGCCCGGCTGCCTCGAACCGCTGCTGCGCGCCCTGCTGGAGACCCGGGACCGCACGGGCGAGGTACAGCTGGCCAGGGCGCGGATGCTGGAGCGGACGGTGCGGCTGCTGCAGTCGTGCCGCCTCACGCTCGAGCCCGACTCGCATCTGGGCCGGGCCTCGCTGGAGGGCCTGCCCCGTTCGATGCGCTTCGCGTCGCGCGCCGCCGCCGCGGTCTGGCTGCGGGCCCGGCTGCCCGCGCTGCTCGCGGCGGCCCGCGCGGCGGTCGCCGACGGGGAACTCGACACCTTGGCACGGCGGTTGGTCGCCAACATGGTGCGGGCGCTGGGAATGGACCTGGGCGACCGGGAGACGGCGGGGGAGCGGTACCAGCTGCACGCCCTGGTGCTCGACGTGGCGACCCGCCGCGGGCTGCCCCGGGAGAAGGCGGCGGCGCTGATCAACCTCGCCGATCTCGACGTGGAGGCCGGCAGGACCCGGCAGGCGCTCGACCGCTACCGGCTGGCCCTGGGCGAGGCGCGGGCCGGTGACGACGGGGAGGCCGAAGGCCGTGCGATGGAGGCCATCGGCGGCACGTACCTGGAACTCGACGACCCGCAGCGGGCCGCGGACTGGTACGGCAGGGCGCTCGCGCTGCGGCAGGCGCGCGGCGAGACCGGCCACGCCGCCCGGCTGCACGGCCGGCTCGGCGCGCTGCACACCTACGGCGGCCGGTACGGCACCGCGCTGCGCGAGTGGCGGGCCGCCGCGGGTGCCCACCGGCGGCTCGGCGACGTGCCGGCCCAGGCCCGTGCGCTGAGCGAGGCGGCGCGCGTCCAGGAGTACGCGGGCCACCCCGAGGACGCTCTGCGGACCTGCCGTGACGCCCTGTACTGGGCCCGGCAGGCCGGCGACCGCCGACTGGAGGGAGCCGTGCTGCTGCGCATGGCCGACACCCTCGACCGGCTCGGCGACCCGGGCGGCGCCCGCCTGCAGCGCGCGGTCGCGAAGCGCCTGCTCAACCCGGGTGAGGTCGCCGACTGAGGGGGGCCGAAAAGCGGTGGCCTGAAGGCGTCAGCGCCCCGCTCCTAACGAATCAGTCAGAAATCTCGTCCAAACTAATCACTTTGTAAGGCTAGACAGGAAGTCTTCCTTCACTAGACTTGGCTCCGCCGCGCACATCGCGGTCAGGTCCGACGTGTGACGCTTTCTCGCGTTATAGACGGACACCTGCAGCCATTCCTGTCTTCCCATGAGTGCAAGGACCGTGATCGACGTGAAGGTCGGCATCCCCCGCGAGGTCAAGAACAACGAGTTCCGCGTGGCCATCACCCCCGCCGGCGTGAATGAGCTCGTGCGCCACGGACATGAGGTCTACGTGGAGCAGGGCGCCGGTCTCGGCTCCTCCATCCCCGACGCCGAGTACACCGGCGCCGGCGCGAACATCCTGTCCACCGCCGACGAGGTGTGGGCCACGGCCGACCTGCTGCTGAAGGTCAAGGAGCCGATCGCCGAGGAGTACCACCGCCTCCGCAAGGACCAGACGCTCTTCACGTACCTGCACCTGGCCGCGTCCCGCGCCTGCACGGACGCGCTGCTCGAGTCCGGCACCACCGCCATCGCGTACGAGACGGTGGAGACCGCGAACCGCGCCCTCCCGCTGCTCGCCCCGATGTCCGAGGTGGCCGGCCGACTCGCCCCGCAGGTCGGCGCGTACCACCTGATGCGCTCGGTCGGCGGCCGCGGCGTGCTGCCCGGCGGCGTCCCCGGTGTCCAGGCCGGCAAGGCCGTCGTCATCGGCGCCGGTGTCTCCGGCTGGCACGCGACCACGATCGCGCTGGGCATGGGCTTCCATGTCACCCTGCTCGACAAGGACATCAACAAGCTCCGCGAGGCCGACAAGATCTTCGGCACCCGGGTCCAGACCATCACCTCCAACGCCTTCGAGCTGGAGAAGGCCGTCCTGGACGCGGATCTGGTCATCGGCGCGGTGCTGATCCCGGGCGCGAAGGCGCCGAAGCTCGTCACCAACGAGCTGGTCTCCCGCATGAAGCCGGGATCGGTTCTTGTCGACATCGCGATCGACCAGGGCGGCTGCTTCGAGGACTCGCGTCCGACCACGCACGCCGACCCGACCTTCGAGGTCCACAACTCGGTCTTCTACTGCGTCGCCAACATGCCCGGCGCGGTGCCCAACACCTCGACCTACGCGCTGACCAACGCCACGCTGCCGTACATCGTGGAGCTGGCCAACCGGGGCTGGCGCGAGGCGCTGCGCCGCGACGCCGCCTTGGCGCTCGGCCTCAACACCCATGAGGGACAGGTCGTTTACGGCCCGGTCGCCGAGGCGCACGACCTGCACAGCACGGACCTGCACACCCTGCTGGGCTGATCAGCGGGCGTGTGACGGGCGGGTGACGCGCCGCGAAACGTCTACACGTCAACACGGCGACAACGGCCGGGCCTTGGGAGATCCAAGGCCCGGCCGAGTGCGTCGAACGTACCAGTTTCACCGTTTCGTACCCCGCCGAAACATCGTCGTCGAGGCGGTTACACCCTTGACAGCGGGGTGTTCGGTTGCCGACACATCGTGCCGTGTCCGGCGGATTGTGTTGCTGTGAACCACTGACACGCCATAGAGTCGCCAACCGTCGGCATGCTGTCGCGCTGACCTATCGAGAAGTTTCCTGGTCACCAAGGAGGTAAGACGACTTGTGAATGAGTCGACATTTGCTCCCGGGGGTGGTCAACCAGGAATGACCGTTCAGGTCGAGAGCCCCAACAGGCTCGAGACCGTCGGTTCCGTCGCGGTCCGCACCTTCGAGGCGCGCCGGGCCGACAAGAACACGGAGACGCACCCCACACACGCCATGGCGCCATACGAGGACGATCTGCAGGACGGTCAGTTCTACGACCCAGACGCGGAGTACGAGCCGGATCCCGAATACGCGGCCACACTCGCCCCGGACGCTGCCCGTCAGCGCCGCGAGCGGGTCGGTCCGACGGGACGGCCCCTGCCGTACTTCCCGATCCCCAATCCGCTCACCGACCACGGCCCGGCGAAAATCGTCGCGATGTGCAACCAGAAGGGCGGGGTCGGCAAGACGACCTCGACCATCAACCTGGGTGCCGCGCTCGCCGAGTACGGCCGCCGGGTACTCCTCGTCGACTTCGACCCGCAGGGCGCGCTCTCGGTCGGACTCGGCGTCAACCCGATGGAACTCGACATCACCGTCTACAACCTGCTGATGGAACGCGGGTTGGCGGCGGACGAGGTGCTGCTGAAGACCGCGGTGCCCGGTATGGACCTGCTGCCGAGCAATATCGACTTGTCGGCGGCCGAGGTCCAACTGGTCAGCGAGGTGGCGCGCGAGTCGACCCTCCAGCGCGCCCTCAAGCCGCTGATGGCCGACTACGACTACATCGTCATCGACTGCCAGCCCTCGCTCGGCCTGCTGACCGTCAACGCGCTCACCGCGGCGCACTCGGTGATCGTTCCGCTGGAGTGCGAGTTCTTCGCACTGCGCGGTGTCGCGCTGCTCACCGAGACCATCGAGAAGGTCCGGGAACGGCTCAACCCCGAACTCGAACTCGACGGCATCCTCGCCACCATGTACGACTCGCGCACGGTGCACAGCCGTGAGGTGCTGGCCCGCGTGGTCGAGGCCTTCGACGAGCACGTGTTCCACACGGTCATCGGCCGTACGGTGCGCTTCCCGGAGACCACCGTCGCCGGTGAGCCGATCACCACGTACGCGTCCAACTCCGTGGGCGCCGCCGCCTACCGTCAGCTCGCCAGGGAGGTGCTCGCCCGGTGTCACGCCGAGTGAGTCTCCCGGGTGCGGACGAACTGTTCCGCACCACCGGGGGCATGGGGCTGCAGGCCTCCCAGCCCCGTAAGCACGCCAACGGGGACGCTCAGAAGGCCGCTGGGGCCGACGGACGGCTGCGGCCGGTTCCCGACGCCCCGGCGGACGGGAACGAGCCGCAGACGGGCACGGCGCCCGACGGCGGCGGCCAGGACGGGAGCGCGGCCGAGCACAGCGGCCGCGAGGGGAGCCAGAGCCGCCGTCCGCAGGCCGCGGGCCAGCCGCCGACGGCCCCGGTGCCGGCCCAGCAGACGCGCCGCAAACAGCAGCGGCCGCGCCCGAGCGGCCGTGAACGGCACGACGAGAAGATCACCGTCTATGTCTCCGCCGAGGAGCTGATGGATCTCGAACACGCGCGGCTCGTGCTGCGCGGTGAACACGGGCTGGCGATCGACCGCGGCCGGATCGTCCGCGAGGCGGTCGCCGTGGTGCTGGCGGACCTGGAGTCCCGCGGGGACGCGAGCATCCTGGTGCGCCGACTGCGGGGCCGCTGAGCCACCGGGTGGTGGTCGGCGTGGCCTCGGCGACGTCGGACGGGGCGGCTCAGTAGGCTCCCTGCCGGGGGGCCGCCCCCGCCGACCCCGCACGATGGACAGCGATGCCGATTCCCGACGACGACGCCCCCCAGCCGCCCCGCCGAGCCCTCGGCCGGGGTCCGGGCCGCGCGGGCGCGGCGGCGGAGCGCGTCGTCGTTCCGGAGCCCGTCGCGGGACCCGAGCCCGTCCCGGCACCGGCGCCCGTCGAACCGGCGGCGCTGGGGGAGCGGGCTTCCGCCCCCGAAAGGGCGGCTTCCGCCCCCGAAGCGGCTCCCGCCCCCGAAGCGGCTCCCGAGGAGACCCCTGACGCGCCCGACGTCCCCGCCGTCCCGCCCGACGGCCGGTTCACCGTGCGGCTGGAGAACTTCGAGGGGCCGTTCGACCTGCTGCTCCAGCTGATCTCGAAGCACCGGATGGACGTGACCGAGGTCGCGCTGTCCACGGTCACCAACGAGTTCATGGCGCACATCCGCGCGATGGGCGCCGACTGGGACCTCGACCAGGCCACCGAGTTCCTCGTCGTCGCGGCGACACTGCTCGACCTGAAGGCGGCCCGGCTGCTGCCGACCGCCGAGGTCGAGGACGAGGGGGACCTGGCGCTGCTGGAGGCGCGCGACCTGCTCTTCGCCCGGCTGCTGCAGTACCGCGCCTACAAGCGGATCGCGGCGATCTTCGCCGAGCGGCTGGAGGCGGAGGCGCTGCACCACCCCCGCACGGTGGGCCTGGAGCCGCAGCACGCGGACCTGCTGCCGGAGGTCGTCCTCAGCGTCGGCCCGCAGCGGTTCGCGAAGCTGGCCGTCAAGGCGATGCAGCCCAAGCCGGTGCCGCAGATCTACACCGACCACATCCACGCGCCCCTGGTCAGCGTCAGGGAGCAGGGCGAGCTGGTGGTGGCCCGGCTGATCGAGCTGGGGGAGAGCAGCTTCGCCGACCTCGCGGCGGACGCTCCCGACACCCTCACCGTCGTCGCGCGTTTCCTGGCCCTCCTGGAGCTCTACCGGGAGAAAGTGGTCGCGCTGGACCAGGAGGAGGCGCTCGGCGCCCTGCTGGTGCGCTGGACCGGTGGCCCCCAGGAGGCCGCGCGGCGGCTCGTCACCGACGAATTCGACCCGGAGGGCAGCAAAAAATGACGGAAGACGCAGCGGCGCCCGCCGGACCGCTCTCCGCCGAGGTGGCCGCCCTCGACCTCGGGCCCGCGCTGGAGGCCGTGCTGATGGTCGTGGACGAGCCGGCCACCGTGGAGCAGCTGGCGACGGTGCTGCAGCGTCCGAAGCGCGCGGTCGCCGCCGCCCTGCGCACGCTGTCCGACGAGTACACGGCTCAGGGCAGGGGCTTCGACCTGCGGCTGGTCGCCGGCGGCTGGCGGTTCTACACCCGGCCGGCCTTCGCGCCGGCCGTGCAGAAGTTCGTGCTGGACGGTCAGCAGGCCCGGCTGACGCAGGCCGCGCTGGAGACGCTGGCGGTCGTCGCGTACCGCCAGCCGGTCAGCCGATCACGGGTTTCCGCGGTCCGCGGAGTCAACTGCGACGGCGTGATGCGCACCCTTCTGCAGCGCGGTCTGGTGGAGGAGGGTGGGACGGAACCCGAAACAGGTGCGATCCTGTACAGGACGACGAACTACTTTCTGGAGCGGATGGGCCTTCGGGGCCTGGACGAGCTACCCGAGCTCGCCCCCTTCCTGCCGGAGGCGGACGCCGTCGAGGCGGACTCCTTGGAAGGGGTTCCGTCGTTCGACCCGGATGCACCGGACGATGCAGATACGACGACTCACTCGACGACGGAACTTTGATGCGAAGCAGCGACAGGAACAGCGGCGGCAACCGGAACCCGAACCCCCGGGGCGGCACCCCCCGCGGCGCGGGCGGGGGCTCCGGTAGCGGCGGCTCCCGTGGCGGCAGCGGTGCGGGCGGCGGTGGCGGATCCCGCGGCGGCAGCAGCGGTGGCGCCCCCCGCGGCGGCAGCGGCGCCGGCGGCGCCGGCTCCCGCGGTGGCGGCGGCTACCCCCGCGGCGGCGGCAGCACGCCCCGCACGTCTGGCAGCGGCCAGCAGCGCGACGAGGAGAGGCGCACGCAGAACCCGCGTCCCGAGGAGCGCCGCTACGACGTCGGGAACACCGGCCAGTCGGGCGCGAACCGGCCCGGCGGCGTGCCGCCCGAGAAGCCGCGCTACCGCGCCACCGGCAACCTCGGCCGCAAGCCGATCCCCGCGAAGTCGCGCGAGCTCGAAGCCAAGATCGAGGAGCGCAACCGCTCCCGGTACGAGAACCGCCCGGAGATCAAGACTCCGAAGACCTTCGGCAACGACCAGGAGGGCGAGCGGCTGCAGAAGATCCTCGCCCGTGCCGGGATGGGATCGCGCCGTGCGTGCGAGGACCTGATCCACCAGCACCGCGTCGAGGTCAACGGCAAGATCGTCGTCGAGCAGGGCATGCGCGTCGACCCGGAGAAGGACGAGATCAAGGTGGACGGCCTGACGGTCGCCACCCAGTCGTACCTGTTCTTCGCGCTGAACAAGCCGGCCGGCGTCGTCTCCACCATGGAGGACCCCGACGGGCGCCAGTGCCTCGGCGACTACGTCACCAACCGTGAGACCCGGCTCTTCCACGTCGGCCGACTGGACACCGAGACGGAGGGCCTGATCCTCCTGACCAACCACGGGGAGCTGGCGCACCGCCTCACCCACCCGCGGTACGGCGTCAAGAAGACCTACCTGGCCGCGATCCAGGGCCCGCTGCCGCGTGACCTCGGCAAGCAGCTCAAGGACGGCATCGAGCTGGAGGACGGTCTGGCGCGCGCCGACCACTTCCGCGTCGTGGAGAACCTCGGCAAGAACTACCTGGTCGAGGTGACCCTGCACGAGGGCCGCAAGCACATCGTGCGCCGGATGCTGTCCGAGGCCGGCTTCCCGGTCGACCGGCTGGTGCGCACCCACTTCGGTCCGATCCCGCTGGGCGACCAGAAGTCCGGCTGGCTGCGCCGCCTCACCAACACGGAGGTCGGCATGCTGATGGGCGAGGTCGAGCTCTAAAGCGTCACCGCACCGCCTTCCGGCCGGTCGCAACGGTCCTCCGGGCCGTTGCGACCGGCCGTCGCCGTAGGGACCGGCGGACGAAAACAGTGGCCCGGCGGCCCGCGGTACGGCGAGGATGGTCACCATGACCATCCACGCCGACCCTCTCCACGCCGGACTGCCCGATCTGAGCCCGGTCCTCGCCGAGCTGACCGCCCGGGAACAGCCGCTGCTCTTCGCCACCGTCTCCGGCGCGCACCTGTACGGATTCCCGTCCCGGGACTCGGACGTCGACCTGCGCGGAGTCCACCTCCTGCCGCTGGCCGATCTCATCGGGCTGCGGGAGGGCGAGGAGACCAGGACCCGGATGTGGAACCGGGAGGGCCTGGAGCTGGACCTGGTCACGCACGACCTGCTGAAGTTCTGCCGGCTGATGCTGCGCCGCAACGGCTACGTGCTGGAACAGCTGCTCTCCCCGCTGGTCGTGCACACCAGCGCCGTGCACCGCGAGCTCGCGTCCCTGGCACCGGGTGTGATCACCCGCCAGCACGGCCACCACTACCGCGGGTTCGCGGCCACGCAGTGGCGCCTGTACGAGAGGAACGGCGAGCTCAAGCCGCTGCTCTACACCTTCCGCGCGCTGCTGACCGGTATCCGGCTGATGCGCGGCGGTGGTGTCGAGGCCCACCTGCCGACGCTGATCAGCCAGATCACCGCCCCCGCCTACCTCCCCGAGCTCATCGAGGCCAAGGCGGTGGCCGAACACGGCCCGGCGACGGGCATGGGCATAGCCCACGTCGCCCGCGACGTCGAGACGCTGCACGCCGTGCTCGACGAGGCACAGGCCGCCTCCCGCCTCCCGGACGAGAGCACCGCCCACGACGCCCTGCACGACCTCGCGGTCCGCACGCGGGTGGCGGCGTGACCACCGACGCCCGGCGCCCGGCGACCGGCGCGCTGATCGGACTGGCGCTCGGGGACGCGCTCGGTTTCCCGACCGAGTTCAACGACGTGCCCGCGATCCTGCGGAAGATGGGCCCCTGGCGCGAGATGGAGCTGCTCCGGCCCGCGATCGTCACCGACGACACCCAGATGACGCTCGCGCTCGCGCGCGGTCTGCGCACCGCCATGGAGCGCGGGCCGCTGGCACCGCTGCGGATGACGCGGCCGGTGCGGGACGAGTACGTCGAGTGGTGGCGGTCGCCGGAGAACAACCGGGCGCCCGGCCGGACCTGCCTGGTGGCCTGCGAGCGGCTCAGCCATGAGGGGCGCCGCTGGCAGGACGCGAGCCAGACCGGCTCCAAGGGCTGCGGGGCCAATATGCGGGTGGCGCCGATCGGGCTGGTGCCGGGGCTCGACGAGGAGACCCGCGCGGGCGCCGCGCAGCTCCAGTCGGCGCTGACCCACGGGCATCCCACCGCGCTCGCGGCGAGCGACCTCACCGCGCACGCGGTGCTGCTGCTCGCCCAGGGCACCCGGCCGGACGAGCTGGTCGGCCTGCTGCGCGGCTACGCGACCGCCAACCGGTCCGTCTACCACCACCGTTGGCTGGACGACTTGTGGACGTACGCGCAGGACCCGCTGCCGACGAGTTTCATCGAACGCGGCTGGGACGAGTGCCTGGCGGTGCTGGCGCGGCTCGAGGCGGCGCTGCGCGACCCGGACCCGGAGCGGGACCCCTGCCTGGCCACCGGGGAGGGCTGGATCGCCGAGGAGGCGCTCGCCACCGGGCTGCTGTGCTTCCTGCTCTTCCCCGACGACCCGGTGACCGCCCTGCGCCGGGCGGCCTGCACCTCGGGGGACTCGGACTCGATCGCCTGCCTCGCCGGCGCCTTCGCCGGCGCGCACCTCGGTGCGGCGGCCTGGCCGGCCGAGTGGGCGGGGCGGATCGAGTACCGGGAGGAGCTACTGGGGTTCGGCGCCCTGTGGGACGGGGTCTGAGGCGGGGTCCGGAGCGGTGACCGAGGCGCGGCGGACGCGGATCAGGAAGTCCTCGACGCGCGCCCGGTCGGGTTCGGAGGGCAGCGGTGAGCGGGGGGCCGCCGCGTCCGCCGCGTCGTGCAGCTCCGTCATCCAGGCCGTCACCGCGTCCCAGGGGACCTCGCCGCGCTTGACGGCCAGCAACCGCTCACGGTGCTCGCCGACGTCGATCCGCAGCTCACCGCTGCGCAGCACGTCACGGCAGCTGATCAACAGCCGCAGCAGGTGCATGGCGTGCTTCCAGCGCGGCGCCCCGTGGTTGCGGATGTCGCCCTCCAGCTTGTGCAGCTGCTGGGCCGCGTAGCCGCGGAAGGTGGCGTCGACCCGCCGGGACAGGAAGGCGCCGCGCAGGACGAGCAGCTCCCGGCCGGTGTCGTCCAACCGCTCCACGAGGGGCGAGTGCAGGCATTCGAGGAGGTTGGGGTTGGCGCGCAGCGCCAGGTCGCAGAAGCGCTCCAACTCCCAGGAGAACTGCTCCTCCGCCGGGCCGTCCACGTGCGTCGGAGGCTTGGTGAAGCCCCAGAAGAGCGGGGTGGGCGCCACGTACACGCCCCGGCGGTCGGTGTCGCTGCCGTCGGTGGCCAGTCCGAAGGCGCGCGAGCCCATGACACAGGAGTAGACGGTGTGACGGCGTACGAGCTCGTGATCGTGATCGTGATCGTGATCGGGTCCGGGCATACGGCGATTATGACCAGGGCGTGAGCCGCAGCGGACGGCCTTCCGCGTTCCGTTCGACCTCCAGCATCCCGGTCACCGCCGTGCGGTTGATCCGGCCGTACACATGGGGGAAGAGGGTGTCCGCGGCGACGCCGGGCGGCGGGGCCGGGTCCGCGGCCTCCCAGCGCACCGGGTGGTCCAGCTCCGCCTCGTCGATGAGCAGCACCATCAGCGGGCCCGGGGTGTCCCGGTAGAACGCCCCGGCGACCGCCAGGGTGACGGCCTCGTCGGGAGAGCAGTGCACGAAGCCGTCCTCGGCGAGGGAGGCGGGCGCGTACGGGCGGTCGGGCTCGTGGAGCCAGCTGTCCAGCGGAACGAGATGAAGGATCATGTGAAGTGTTGTACCGGAAGCCGGTGGCCTCCAGGTGACGGATGCGTCCACCCGTCTCGCAGGGCGGTCGCGGCGACCGCCCCGCCGATCACCTGGTTACGCTGGGTGGGTTCGGATGTGCGGGTACGAGGGAGCAGTGACGTGGCGGTACGAGCGGTCCGCGGAGCCGTCCAGCTGGAGCGGGACGAGGCGGAGCACATGCACGGACAGGTGTCCGAGCTGCTGACCGCCCTGCTGGAGCGCAACAGCCTCGCGGTGGACGACCTGATCAGCGTGATCTTCACCGCCACCCCCGACCTGCACAGCGACTTCCCGGCGGTGGCGGCGCGCAGGCTCGGCATCGTCGACGTGCCGCTGGTCTGCGCCCAGGAGCTGGACATCGAGGGCGCCATGCCGCGCGTGGTGCGCATCCTGGCGCACGTCGAGAGCGAACTGCCGAAGAGCGAGATCGGGCACGTCTACCTCGGCGCCGCGGCCGCGCTCCGCAAGGACATCGCCCAGTGAGGACCGCCCTGGTCATCGGAACCGGCCTGATGGGCACCTCCGCCGCGCTGGCCCTGGTCTCCCGCGGCGTGGAGGTGTACCTGGAGGACCACGACCCGTCCGTCGCACGCACCGCCGCCGCCCTCGGGGCGGGCAGCGCGCTGGCCCCCGAGGGCCGGGTCGACCTCGCCGTCGTCGCCGTGCCACCGGCGCACGTGGCGGCCACCCTCGCCGACGCGCAGCGCCGCGGCCTGGCCCGCGGCTACCTCGACGTGGCCAGCGTGAAGGCCGGTCCCCGCCGCGATCTGCAGGCGCTGGGCTGCGACCTGTCCCGCTACATCGGCACGCACCCGATGGCGGGCCGCGAGCTCTCCGGCCCGCTGGCCGGCACCGCCGACCTCTTCGAGGGCCGGCCCTGGGTGCTGACGCCCACCCGGGAGACCGAGACCGAGGTGCTCAACCTCGCCCTGGAACTGGTCGCCCTGTGCCGCGCCGTGCCGGTGGTGATGGACGCCGACGAGCACGACCGGGCCGTCGCGCTCGTCTCGCACACCCCGCAGCTGGTCTCCAGCATGGTCGCCGCCCGCCTGGAGCACGCCGCGGACACCGCGGTGCGGCTGTGCGGGCAGGGCATCCGCGACGTCACCCGTATCGCCGGTTCCGAACCCGGCATGTGGATGGACATCCTGGCCGCCAACCCGGGCCCGGTGGCCGATGTGCTCGCCGAGGTCGCCACCGACCTGACCGGCGCCGTCGAGGCGCTGCGCGGGCTGCAGTCCGCCGACGAGGACAAGCGCCGTACGGGCGCCGCCGGGATCGAGGACATCCTGCTGCGCGGCAACGCGGGGCGGGACCGGGTGCCCGGCAAGCACGGGACGGCTCCCAAGGCCTACGAGGTGGTCGCGGTGCTCATCGGCGACCAGCCGGGCGAGCTGGCACGGATCTTCGCCGACGCCGGCGCGGCCGGCGTGAACATCGAGGACGTCCGCATCGAGCACTCGACGGGTCAGCAGGCCGGCCGGGTGCAGCTCATGGTGGAGCCGGCGGCGGCGCCGGGCCTGACGAGCGCGCTGCGCGACCGGGGCTGGTCCATCCGGTCCTGAGCGGGCCCGGAGAGGTCCCGGGCGTTCCTGGGCCGGTCCGAGCGGGTCCGAGCCGGGTCCGAGCCCGTCCCGGGAGTTCCCGAGCCGGCCCCGAGCCGCCCCCGAGAGGTCCCGCTGAGCGGCCCGGAGCGGTCCCGCGGCCGCTCAGGACGCGCGGAGGGACAGGTTCCGGCGGCCGGGGACAACGGCTGTGGTACGTGCGCTGGTGCCCTGCCGGTAACCTTGGGGGATGGCCTCCGGCGACAGCCGGGCCGTCCTCACCCCGTAACCGTGCCCAAGGAAGGCCCTCGCGCTGTGGAATCTCCGGTGATCGTCGCCATCGACGGCCCCTCGGGCACGGGTAAGTCCAGCACGTCCAAGGCCGTCGCGGCCAAGCTCGGCCTCAGCTACCTCGACACCGGCGCCCAGTACCGGGCGATCACCTGGTGGATGCTGAGCAACGGCGTGGACGTGAGCGACACCGACGCCGTGGCCAACGCCTCCGCCAAGCCCGTCATCGTCTCCGGCACCGAGCCCGCGGGCCCGACCATCACCGTGGACGGCGAGGACGCCTCCGGGCCGATCCGCACCCACGAGGTCACCGCCGCGGTCAGCGCCGTCAGCGCGGTGCCGGAGGTGCGCACCCGGCTGGTCGGGCTGCAGCGCGCGGCCGCCTCCTCCGCGCCGGCCGGCATCGTCGTGGAGGGCCGGGACATCGGCACCACGGTGCTGCCCGACGCCACCCTCAAGATCTTCCTGACCGCCTCCGCCGAGGCCCGCGCGTTCCGGCGCAGCGGTGAGCTCAAGGGCGCGCAGAGCGTGCAGGCCACCCAGGACGCCCTGGTCAAGCGGGACGCGGCCGACTCCGGCCGGAAGACCTCGCCGCTGGCCAAGGCGGACGACGCCATAGAGGTCGACACCACCGACCTCTCCCTCGACCAGGTCATCGAGTGCATCGTCACCCTGATCGAGGAGAAGCGAGCGGCTCGGTGACGTCCCAGCACCTGACGGCGCCCGGCCCGCGCGGAGCGGCGGTCGGCCGCCGCATCGGCATTGGCCTGATGAACGGCCTGTGGCGGCCCCGCGTCCTCGGCGCCTGGCGGATACCGGCCCACGGGCCGGTCATCCTGGCGGGCAACCACGCGCACAACGTGGACGGGCCGATGATCATCGGCACGTCCCCGCGGCCCGTGCACTTCCTGGTCAAGAAGGAAGCGTTCATCGGCCCGCTGGACCCGTTCCTGCGCGGCATCGGCCAGCTCGCCGTCGACCGCCACAGCGCCGACCGCACCGCCGTCACCGCCGCGCTCGGCGTACTGGCGCGCGGCGGAGTGCTCGGCATCTTCCCCGAGGGCACCCGCGGGGTGGGTGACTTCGCGGAGCTGCGCTCCGGTCTCGCGTACTTCGCGGTGCGCTCCGGCGCGCCCGTCGTCCCCGTCGCCGTCCTGGGCAGTGCCCGCCAGGGGCGGCTGATAGCCGGGCTGCCACCGCTGCGCAGCCGTATCGACATCGTTTTCGGGGACCCGTTCGAGGCGGGCGACGGAAGCGGCCGACGTACCCGTACGGCGATGGACACCGCCACGTCGCGCATCCAGGAGCGGCTCACCGCGCACCTGGCCCACGCCAAGCAAGCCACCGGCCGCTGATACCGCACCAGGTACGGCAGCCACCACTGTTGATCGACGGAGAAGCTTTCATGGACAACCAGAACGAACACGGCGACGTCGGCGCGCTCGGCGACGACGAGTACGCGGAGTTCATGGAACTCGCGGCCGAGGAGGGCTTCGACCTCGACGAGGTCGCGGGCGACCTGGCGGCGGCGGGCCACGGCCCGCTCCCGGTCCTCGCCGTCGTCGGCCGCCCGAACGTCGGCAAGTCGACGTTGGTCAACCGCATCATCGGCCGCCGCGAGGCGGTCGTCGAGGACCGGCCGGGCGTCACCCGCGACCGCGTCAACTACGAGGCGAACTGGAACGGCCGCCGTTTCCGGCTCGTCGACACCGGCGGCTGGGAGCAGGACGTCCTCGGCATCGACGCCTCCGTCGCCGCCCAGGCCGAGTTCGCGATCCAGGCGTCCGACGCGGTCGTCTTCGTCGTGGACTCCACGGTCGGTGCGACCGACACCGACGAGGCCGTCGTCCGGTTGCTGCGCAAGTCGGGCAAGCCCGTCGTGCTGGCCGCCAACAAGGTCGACGGCCAGTCCGGCGAGGCGGACGCGGCCGCGCTGTGGAACCTGGGCCTGGGCGAGCCGCACGCCGTCTCGTCGCTGCACGGCCGCGGCACCGGCGACCTGCTCGACGCGATCATGGCGGTGCTGCCCGACGCGCCCGCGATGACCTTCGGCGAGGGCCTCGGCGGTCCGCGCCGCATCGCGCTGATCGGCCGCCCGAACGTCGGCAAGTCGAGCCTGCTCAACCGGGTCGCCGGCGAGAACCGCGTCGTCGTCGACAAGGTCGCCGGCACCACCCGCGACCCGGTCGACGAGCTGATCGAACTCGGCGGCATCACCTGGAAGTTCATCGACACCGCCGGTATCCGCCGCCGCGTGCACCTGCAGGAAGGCGCGGACTACTACGCGTCGCTGCGTACCGCCGCCGCGCTGACCAAGGCGGAGGTCGCGGTGGTCCTGATCGACACGACCGAGTCGATCAGCGTCCAGGACACCCGCATCATCACCATGGCCGTCGAGGCCGGGCGCGCCGTCGTCATCGCCTACAACAAGTGGGACCAGATCGACGAGGAGCGCCGCTATTACCTGGAGCGCGAGATCGAGCAGGATCTCGTGCAGGTCCAGTGGGCGCCCCGGGTGAACGTCTCGGCGCTCACCGGCCGCCACATGGAGAAGCTGGTCCCGGCGATCGAGGCCGCCATCGCGGGCTGGGAGACGCGCATCCCCACCGGCCGCCTCAACGCCTTCCTCGGCGAGCTGGTCGCCGGCCACCCGCACCCGATCCGCGGCGGCAAGCAGCCCCGCATCCTGTTCGGGACGCAGGCCGGCACCCGGCCGCCGCGTTTCGTGCTCTTCGCCTCGGGCTTCCTGGAGGCGGGCTACCGGCGCTTCGTCGAGCGCCGGCTGCGTGAGGAGTTCGGCTTCGTCGGCACGCCGATCCAGGTCTCGGTGCGCGTCCGCGAGAAGCGCGGCCGCAACAAGTAGACCCGGCGCGGGGGGAGCGGGCCCGAGCGGCCCGCTCCCCCTGACCGGTCAGAGCCCGTACATCAGAGCCCGTACATGCGGTTGCTGTCGGTGCGGCCCGGCGGCAGCGCCGCGGCCGGACGGTTGCCGCGGTGCCGGCCGGGTGCGGCGTCGTACGGCGGCTGTTCGTGCCACGCCGAGAACGCGTTGAACTGCATGCCCTCCTCGCCGGAGCGGTCGCCCGGCAGGGCGCGGAACAGCCTGCGGTACTCCGAGTAGAGAGCGTCGTAGATCGGCGTGCCCGAGGTGACCCCGGTGGAATCCTGCGCGGTGCGCATCGCCGGAATCTGGCTCTGGTACGGGACTCGGGAGAAGGCGTCAAAGGTGTGCACGTATGTGCCAACGACTGCTAAGCGCCCAAGATGCGGGCAGTGCGGACCAAATGCGGATCTTTGGACGCATGCGAAGGGGCGCGTACGGCTTTCCGTACGCGCCCCTTCGTCATCCCGGCCTCAGCCAGGACAGGCCTCGCCTCGGGCCGTGCGGGCCCCTCAGGTGCCCGAGAGCGGCATCGTCGCGCCCACCAGCAGGCCGCGGGCGGCCGCGCGCTCCAGCGCGTCCCGCATGAGGTCCTCGCGCGGCTGACGGCCGATCGAGTCGGCCGGGGCGGCGTAGACGTACACCTCGTTGGTGCGGCTCACCGCGCCGCGCCAGCCGTCGCTGACCTGCAGCGGCTGGTGCGCCTGCCACCAGGAGACGGCGGGGCCGCCGGTGGCGCTCGGCTGCAGGACCGCGTGCAGCTGGCCCATGGCCAGCAGCACCGACCAGCCGCTCAGGGCGGGCGGCGGCACCGCCACGTCGAGCTGGGGCATGAAGCCCTGCTCGATCATGAGGGGCAGGAAGTCGTCCCCGGCGGCGGTGGATCCCGGGCGGCTGATGGCGCCGGTCGGTTCGACCACCAGGGCCGGCCGGAGCACCCCCTCGACCAGGACGAGCCCGCAGGTGATGCCCAGTACCGCCTGGCGCGGCGTGCCCGTCGTTCCGGTCTCGCGCGCGCCCTCCACCAGGACGGACGCCGTCCCGCCGGCCGCCTCGTCGGCGGCGAAGCTGCGCACCGCGCCCTGGAGCTGCTCCTCCGAGACCGGCACCACCTGGGAGGGGATACAGGTCGCGTGGGCGAAGGCGAGCACCGCGGTCTCGTCGCTGACGAACAGGACGGTGCTGGTGCGCTCGTGGCCGGTGTCGCCGGGGGTGCGGCAGGAGGTGCAGTCGTACGTCCCCGGGGCGTTGTCCCCGGCGAGCAGGCGCGTGGCCTCCTCCTCGCCGATCTCGGCGCGTACCTCGGCGCTGACGTCGAGCATGGGCGGCACGGAGGCCTCCTTGACTGTGCGGCTGCGGGTTGGCGCGCAGAGCGTTCCCCCGCGCACAGTGACAACGGATGACCTGTGGTGAGGGTCACGCTTTGCGGCACATCCGTCCCCGTCTCCGGGTGCGCAGGGTGACCGAGTGCCCGGAGGTACTCACTCCACGTCGAACTTCCGTACGGAGGGAAGTTCCTGCACGCGTGAAGTGGGTCACATGCCGCGTCGCCGTAATACTGATTTACGGTGACAAGTACGCGTCAAACGCCCGGCAAAAATACGTCCTTACTTCGGGTAACCGTCAAGTGGCCTGCAACGAACCGGTTTTGGTTGATTCGGTGCACGCGGGTGTCTAGGTTCTCGGCTCGTGTGCACCGAGCACCGCCCGGGTTCGGACGGGCACCGGCGTTCGACGCGCCGGTGGACGTTCTTGAGGCACGACGGGGAACCCCGGGTCCGTGGAGAGGGAAATCCATGGTCTTGGCCAAGTACCGAGCAATCGCCGTGTTCACCGGCATGGCGGCACTGAGCCCGCTGGCCGTGCTGGCCGCGGGAGGACAGGCCGCCGCGGCCGACAGCGGCGTGTGGGACCGCATCGCCAAGTGCGAGAGCGGCGGCAACTGGCACATCAACACCGGCAACGGCTACTACGGCGGGCTGCAGTTCGCCGCCGGCACCTGGCGGTCCAACGGCGGCACGCAGTACGCCGCGACCGCCGACAAGGCCTCCCGCGAGCAGCAGATCGCCGTCGCGACGAAGGTGCAGCGGTCGAGCGGCTGGGGAGCGTGGCCGGTCTGCGCCCGCCGCGCCGGAGCCTACGGCAGCGCCCCGTCCGCGGGCACCCCCAAGGCGACGCCCCCGAAGACGAAGACGGAACGGCCCAAGGCGCAGCCCCCGAAGACGGAACGGCCCAAGGCGCAGCCGAAGCGCGCCGACGAGCGCTCGAGCCGCAGCCGGGAACGCGCCGCGATCGCGCTCACGGCCGAGGCCGTCGGAGCGCCGCTGGCGATCCGGCCGCCCGCCTGGTGGCCCGCCTGGTGACGCCCCCTCAGGGGCGGCGTACGGCCTGACTCCGAGCCCGGGCGGCTGCTCCGACCGGGTGGGGCGCACGGCGCGCCGCGGGCGGGGGAGGGCGGGAGCGGGCGGGACGTGCTTAGCGTGACCCGCTATGAACGACCTGTCCTCATCTCATCGCATGAACGTATCTGCCGGATGCCGGGTCATGGTTCTCGCGGCGACCGCCGCCACCGTCCTGGCCGCCCTGCTCCCGCTCTCGGCCACGGCCGCCCGCGCCGACGCCCCACCCGGGCGAGGGGGTGACCCGACCACCGCGGCGGCCCGCCGCCCATGCAAGCACCCCGGTGGACACCCCGGCGGCGGCCCGCCCCGCGGTGTGGGACCGTCTCGCGATGTGCGAGAGCAGCGGCGACTGGCACATCAACTCCGGCAACGGCTTCTACGGCGGCCTGCAGTTCTGGCAGCCGACGTGGGAGGAGTTCGGCGGCCTGCAGTACGCGCGGCGGGCCGACCTGGCCACCCCGGCGCAGCAGATCGCCGTCGCGAAGAAGGTCCAGCGCGCCCAGGGCTGGGGTGCCTGGCCGGTCTGCTCCAAGCAGGCGCACCTCAGCGGGCGTGAGCACGTCGTCGTGGCGGGCGACACCCTCGGGGCGCTCGCCGAGAAGTACGCGGTGAGCGGCGGCTGGCAGGAGCTGTACCGGGTCAACAGAAAGGCCGTGGGCCCCGACCCGGACCAGCTCGACATCGGTACGACGCTCGTCATTCCGGACGCTCGGCGGGCTCGCCTGTAAACACCATCCTCCCGTGCCGCACGTCGTGGACCACGGTGGTCGGCGACAGTCCGGGGCCCGGCTCGTCCAGCAGGAAGAGCCGGGCCCGGGCCGGCAGCCCCCGTGACACCGCCGGTATCGTCGTCCCCGGCGGCCGTGAGCGGGCCGAAGGCCGGCCGCCCGTCCGGTATCGGCCCGCCGCCACTTGGCGGGCGCCACCGGGGGAGAGGGGTCCGTTCTTGCTATCGTCCGACTGTCGTCCAAGAACGACGACGGGCGGGAAATCCGCCGGGCACCGGGGGAGACACAAGAACGCATGCGCATCTCATTTCTGATCCACAACGCGTACGGAATCGGTGGCACCATCCGTACGACGTGCAACCTCGCCGGCAAGCTGGCCGAGCGGCACGAAGTGGAGATCGTCTCCGTCTTCCGGCACCTGGACCGGCCGCAGTTCGCCTACGACCCCCGCGTCCGGCTGCGGCACCTGGTCGACCTGCGCAAGAACAGCCAGGACTCCGACCTCGACGACCCCCGGCGTGGCAGCCCCGCCACGGTCTTCCCGGCGTCCGACCGCCGCCACGGCCACTACAGCGCCCTCACCGACGAACGCATCGCCCGCCACCTGGCGCGGCTCGACGCGGACGTCGTCGTCGGCACCCGCCCCGGGCTCAACGTGCACATCGCGCGGCAGGCCCCGCGCACCGTGGTGCGCGTCGCCCAGGAGCACCTCACCCTCGACACCCACTCCACCAAACTCGTCCTGCTGCTGCGCCGGCTCTACCCGCGGCTCGACGCGGTCGTCACCACCACCGCGGCCGATGCCGCCGCCTACCGCCGCCGTATCCCGGGCGTCCGGGTCACGGCGGTGCCCAACAGCGTCCCGGCCGCCGGCGCCGACCCCTCGCCGTGCACGGAACCGGTCGTGGTCGCCGCCGGCCGGCTCGCGCCCGCGAAGTGCTACGACGACCTGATCCGGGCCTTCGCCAAGGTCGCGGCGGAACGGCCGGACTGGACCCTGCGGCTGTACGGCGCGGGCGCCGAACGGCAGAAGCTGGCCGACCTCGTCATCGAGCTTGAGGCGCAGGACGCCGTCCGCCTGATGGGGGGCCGCCTCGCCGTTGGAGCCGGAACTGGCGAAGGCGTCGATCCTGGCCGTCTCCTCCAGCATGGAGTCGTTCGGCATGACGATCGTCGAGGGCATGCGCGCGGGCCTGCCCGCCGTCAGCACCGACTGCCCGCTGGGCCCGCGGGAGATCATCTCCGACGGCGTGGACGGCCTGCTGGTACCGCCGCGCGATCCCGACGCGATGGCCGCCGCGCTGCTGCGGCTGATCAACGACGACGACCTGCGCGCGGCGATGGGCCGCGCGGCGTCGGTCAAGGGCGAGCAGTACGACCCGGACCGCATCGCCCGACTGCACGAGACGCTCTTCCAGCGGCTGCTCGACGACCGGGCCCGGCCCGGCGGCCGCGGGCGCGCCGCCGTGCTGTCGGCCGGCGGTCAGGTGCTGGGCGCCGCGTACACCCTCGGCGACGTGGCGCTGGCGGCGGGACGCAAGGCGCGGCGCACGCTCAGGAAGTGACGGCCGTCGGTCACTGCTCCTCGCGCGCCGCCACCTCCGGGTGGTGCAGATCGAAGGCGGGGGATTCGGAGCGGATCCTCGGCAGCGTCACGAAGTTGTGCCGCGGCGGCGGGCAGGAGGTGGCCCACTCCAGGGACCGGCCGAAACCCCACGGATCGTCCACCTCCACCGGCACGCCGTATTTCGCCGTCCTCCAGACGTTGTAGAGGAACGGCAGCGTCGACATGCCCAGCAGGAAAGCACCGATCGAGGAGATCGTGTTGAGCGTCGTGAATCCGTCCGCCGCCAGGTAGTCGGCGTACCGGCGCGGCATTCCCTCGACACCCAGCCAGTGCTGGACCAGGAACGTCGTGTGGAATCCGAGGAAGAGCGTCCAGAAATGGATCTTCCCCAGCCGCTCGTCGAGCATCTTCCCGGTGAACTTCGGCCACCAGAAGTAGAACCCGGCGAACATCGCGAAGACCACGGTCCCGAAGACGACGTAGTGGAAGTGCGCCACGACGAAGTACGTATCGCTGACGTGGAAGTCCAGTGGCGGCGAGGCGAGGATGACCCCGGTCAGGCCGCCGAACAGGAAACTGACCAGAAAGCCGACGGCCCACAGCATCGGCGTCTCGAAACTCAGCGACCCGCGCCACATCGTGCCGATCCAGTTGAAGAACTTGACCCCGGTCGGTACCGCGATGAGGAACGACATGAACGAGAAGAACGGCAGCAGCACGGCGCCGGTCACGAACATGTGGTGCGCCCAGACGACGACCGACAGTCCGGTGATCGCCATCGTCGCGCCGATCAGTGCCGTGTATCCGAAGATCGGCTTCCGGGAGAAGACCGGGATGATCTCGGAGATGATGCCGAAGAACGGCAGCGCGATGATGTAGACCTCGGGATGGCCGAAGAACCAGAACAGGTGTTGCCACAGCAGAGCCCCGCCGTTCGCCGGTTCGAACACCAGCGAGCCGAACCGCCGGTCCGCCTCCAGCACCAGCAGCGCCGCCGCCAGCACCGGGAACGCGATGAGCACCAGGATCGACGTGAAGAGCACGTTCCAGGTGAAGACCGGCATCCGGAACATCGTCATGCCCGGCGCGCGCATCCCGATGATGGTGGTCAGGAAGTTCACCGCGCCCAGGATCGTGCCGAAACCGGCGAGCGCCAACCCCATGATCCACATGTCGGCGCCGATTCCGGGCGAGCGCGTCAGGCTGTTCAGCGGCGCGTAGGCGAACCAGCCGAAGTCCGCGGGACCGCCGGGGACCAGCAGGCTCCCCATGACGATCAGGCCGCCGAACAGGAACAGCCAGTAGGAGAACATGTTCAGCCGGGGAAAGGCGACGTCCGGCGAACCGATCTGCAACGGCATGATCTCGTTGGCGAAACCGGCGAAGGTCGGAGTCGCGAAGAGCAGCAGCATGATCGTGCCGTGCATCGTGAACGTCTGGTTGAACTCCTCGTTGGTGATCAATTGCAGTCCGGGGCGCGCGAGTTCCGCGCGCATCAGGAGTGCCATCACCCCCGCCGCCAGGAAGAACCCGAATGACGTGATCAGATAGAGATGGCCGATCTTCTTGTGATCGGTCGTGGTGAGCCAATCCACCACCAACCGCCCCGGCTGCCGTTCCCGCACCGGTTCCGGTGCCGCCTCCTTCGCCGGTGCCGCCATGGGGCGCTCCCTTTCTGTCGGACACCTGTGAGCCATCCGGGCAGGAGCCCATCATGCTCGTCCATATGACCAACACGCGAGAGTGCGTAGGCGATCTGGCCGAGTCGGTTCCGCCGCAGTAGCGTGCGCGGCATCAGCTCTCCGCGCTGTTACGGCACCGCTGTCGCGGCATGGCCGGCACGCCATGGCCGGAACGGCATCCGCTCTCGGCATCATCGAAGGAGCAGGCTCATGACGGTTTATCAGCCCCCCGGAAACTCTGGCAGCCCCGCCTCCTTCCCCTCCCGCTACGAGAACTGGATCGGCGGCGAATGGACCGCTCCGGTCGGCGGAAAGTACTTCGAGAACCCGACGCCGGTCACCGGCCGGGCGTTCGTCGACATAGCCCGTTCCACCGCCGCCGACGTCGAACTCGCCCTGGACGCGGCGCACTCGGCGGCACCCGCGTGGGGGAGCACCGCACCCGCCGAGCGGGCGGCGGTCCTCAACCGCGTCGCCGACCGGATGGAGCAGCACCTCACGGAACTGGCCGTCGCCGAGGTCTGGGACAACGGCAAGCCGGTCCGTGAGGCGCTGGCCGCCGACCTGCCGCTGGCGATCGACCACCTCCGGTACTTCGCGGGTGTGCTGCGCGCCCAGGAGGGGTCGATCTCGCAGATAGACGAGGACACCATCGCCTACCACTTCCAGGAGCCGTTAGGAGTGGTCGCGCAGATCATCCCCTGGAACTTCCCGATCCTGATGGCGATCTGGAAGCTCGCCCCGGCGCTCGCGGCCGGCAACTGCGTGGTCCTCAAGCCGGCCGAACAGACCCCGGCCTCGATCATGTACCTGATGGATCTGATCCAGGACCTCATCCCGCCGGGCGTCGTCAACATCGTCAACGGCTTCGGCACCGAGGCCGGCAAGCCCCTCGCCTCCAGCCCCCGCGTCGCGAAGGTCGCCTTCACCGGCGAGACCACCACCGGCCGGCTGATCATGCAGTACGCGAGCCAGAACATCATCCCGGTCACGCTCGAACTCGGCGGCAAGAGCCCGAACATCTTCTTCGCCGACGTCGCGGCCGCCCCCGACGAGTTCTACGACAAGGCCCTCGAAGGCTTCACGATGTTCGCCCTCAACCAGGGCGAGGTCTGCACCTGCCCGTCCCGCGCCCTCATCCAGGCCCCGATCTACGACAGCTTCCTCGGCGACGCCCTGGAGCGCACCCGCTCGATCCGGCAGGGCAACCCCCTCGACACCGGCACGATGATCGGCGCCCAGGCCAGCAACGACCAGCTGGAGAAGATCCTCTCCTACATCGACATCGGCACCGCCGAGGGCGCCAAGCTCCTCATCGGCGGCGAACGCCTGGACCTCGGCGGCGACCTCTCCGGCGGCTACTACGTGGCCCCGACGATCTTCGAGGGCGACAACAGCATGCGGATCTTCCAGGAGGAGATCTTCGGCCCCGTCGTCTCCGTGACCCGCTTCGACGAGCTCGACGACGCAGTCTCCCTCGCCAACGACTCGCTCTATGGCCTCGGCGCCGGCGTCTGGACCCGCGACATGAACACCGCTTTCCGCGCCGGCCGCGCCATCCAGGCCGGCCGCGTATGGACCAACTGCTACCACGCCTACCCGGCCCACGCGGCCTTCGGCGGCTACAAGAACTCCGGCATCGGCCGCGAGAACCACAAGGTGATGCTCGACCACTACCAGCAGACCAAGAACCTGCTGGTCAGCTACAGCCCGAACGCGCTGGGCTTCTTCTAGCCGGTCACGGGGGCCACCGGGGCGCGGGTCGGGTACGAGACAGGGACGGTGAAGCATGGATGTGACCAACCGGGTCGAGGTGACCGGGGCGGCGGCGGAACTGTTGCGGCGGCTGGCCGACGAGCACGGTCCGCTGATGTTCCACCAGTCCGGCGGGTGCTGCGACGGCAGCTCACCGATGTGCTACCCGGCGGGGGAGTTCCTGACCGGCGACTCGGACGTGCACCTGGGGGACCTGGGTGTGGCGGGCATGGAACCGGTGCCCGTGTGGATGGCCCGGGACCAGTTCGCGTACTGGAGCCATACGCATCTGACGATTGACGTGGTGCCGGGGCGGGGGAGCGGTTTTTCTCTGGAGGCGCCGACGGGAAATCGCTTCCTTATCCGCTCCCGACTGTTGACCGATGAGGAGTTGAAGGCATTGCGGACATGATGTGTGCGAGCCATGCGCATCATGTGCCGACAGTGGATTAACCGTTTTCCGAACATTTCCGCGAGGGGCCGGACGCCTCTGCGGATTTGTGACAGAAGCGTGACGATCAACGATGAGCGCTGCCCATCGCGCCTTCCCCGATGTGGGTCCCGTGCTTACGGTGGGGGTATGGCATCGATACCGACACCTGGATCACGGCCGCCGGAAGACCCCGGCAAGGCCTACGTGGGACTGCCCCAGGACGAGGCCGAGCGGCGTGCGCGAGAGCGCGGCTGGACCGCGGTCCGGTCGCTCCCCGAAGGGGCGATCATCACCATGGAGTATGTCGAGGGGCGGCTGAACTTCAGCGTCGCGGACGGCCGGGTGACGCGCTGCTGGCAGGGGTGACACCGGCCCCGGAGCGCAGCCACGGCGCCGGACAGGCCCCAAAGGGGCGGGAACGGCCGGAAATCGACGGGAGGCCTCGCGGACCGGTGGAACGGTCCGCGAGGCCTCCTCGTCGTTGTCCGGCCTAGCCGCCTGCCGGGCCGCGGCCGCGCGCCTGCTGGTGGGCGAGCGGGACGGGGCGGGCGGGGCGTTCGACGGGCGGCCGGCGGCTGCCGGTCGGGGTGACCGGGGTGCGCTCGTGGCGGGCGGCCGGCGGCCGTCCCGGGGCGTGCGGCGTGGTGACCGGATGGGCGCCCGTGGCGGCGCCGACGGGTTCCAGGGCGGGCTGGACGCCCTCCTTGGAGGTGCGCTGCGTCACCAGGCCGGGGCGCTGCCCGAGCGCCGGAACCGGGGCGGGAGCCAGGCCGGAACCGCTCCACAGCCGGTTCCAGACGGCCACCAGGAACTCCTCGGCCCACACGATCGCGGGCTCGAACCAGGGCAGCGCGAGCAGCACCAGCAGGCCGGCGGCCCAGCCCAGCAGGACGTCGCTGACCCAGTGGGTGCCGAGGTAGATGGTCGTCATGCCGACCCCGAGGGCCAGCAGTGCGGCGACGACGGAGGCCCACCGGCGCACCCGTGGCGTGGTGGCCAGATAGGCCAGAACGCCCCAGGTCACGACCGCGTTGGCGGTGTGTCCCGAAGGAAATATATCGCCGCCGGCGAAGAGTTCAGGCGATCCCACGGTGGTGGCGTAGTGCGGGCCGAGCCTGCCGAGCCCGTACTTCACGGCGCCGACGGTGATGTTCAGCAGCAGGAGGGAGGCACCGAGCGCCAGCATCGGGTGCAGGCTGCGCTGCCGCCAGGCGCGCCAGCCCAGCCAGGCCGCGACCATCACCGCTGTCGGACCGCGCTGCCCCAGGACCACGAAGTAGTCCAGGGCCGCGTGGATCTGGGGCCACTGCTTGTAGGGGCGCCACAGCATGACCTGCCAGTCCAGCGTCACCAGTTTCGAGGAAGTGACGACGCCCGCGACGATGGCCACGTAGACCGCAAGCGTCGAGCCGAACAGCCAGAGGCGTGTTCGGCTCATACGCGGAAGGTCGCGTGTGGTCGGGTACTCCGCCGGTCGGTGGAGCTTCTCATCGGTTCGCACCGAATCGACGTTACAGCGTGTGACAGCAGTGCTCGGCCGAACGGACTGCTTTGTAATGACGATGTGATGTGGAGTGCGTCTCACCCGTTCCATTGCCACTCACACAATCCGCGAAAATCAGTGAACTCTGGATTTTATGTTCGGGTGTCGATACTCACATCACAACCGCCTTTTTATCGGCTATTACCCTCAGGGTCGCACCGCGTTTCCCGGCCGAATGACGGGGCGTCACGGTGATCATGGGGTGGGGGACGTGCGATAGCGTTTGGGCCGCCCCGGCGGCAGACGCGTGACCTGGGCCTTCGGCCCGCACCGGCTGACGACCGCTTGTCGAACCGCCCGACGAACCAGAGGAGCAACGCCGTGGTCCGCCCCGGGAGGCAGCCGGCACTCGTCGTCGCCGTCGTGTTCACCGCGGCGGCGGTCGTCCAACAGGTCCTGCTGGCCGTCGGCGTCGGCGGCCCGCTGCCCGGGTGGCAGCCCCTGCCGTTCCTTCTGGTGGCCGCTCCCGCGTGGTTGCTGGCCCGCCCCTGGGCGACGGCCGGGCGCAAGCCGCCCTACGTGCTGTCCCGGCCGGCGGTCCAACTGCGCCGACTCCCGTCCTGGGCGCCGCCGGCCGCCGTGCTCGCAACGGCCGCCCTGGTCTGGGCCGCGCTGCAGGACCAGGAGCCGTACCTCGGGCACGAGGAGGCGGTCTACGCCGACAAGGCGCGGTCCTGGGCGGACGGCACCCCGGACGCCGGGTGGGGCACCTACCGGCCGATCGGACTGCCCGTGCTGGGCCGGATCGCGCTGGCGCTGGGTGACACGGTCGGTGCGGTCAGGGCGGTGGCGCTCGTCCTGGCACTCTTCACCCTCACCGCCACCTACGTCGTCGCCGCCCGCTGGACGACCCCGCGCCGGGCGGCCGTTGCCGCGCTGCTGGTCCTGGGTGGGCTGGGATTCCTGCGCCGGCTCCCCGAGTTCCTCAACGACATCGGCTCCACCGGCCTGTTGCTGATCGTGGTGTACCTGCTGACGAGGGCGCAGGAGAAACCCTCCTCGCGCGCCCTGCTGTGGGTGCCGCCCTTCGCCCTGGCCGCGTTCTACCTGCGCTACGGCGTCGCCGGCAACCTCGTCGCGATCGCGATCGCCGCCGTCGCCGCGTACGGGCCGCGCGCCTGGCTGGCGCAGCGCCGCCGGCTGGTCGTGGCGGCGGCCGTCTTCCTCGCCGGCCTGGTGCCGCACTTCGTCTACGCCACGAAGGTCGCCGGTTGGCCGCTGGGGCTGGTCTTCTCCGCGACCTCGCACGCGAACCGCGCCTACGTGGGCGACGGCCTCGTCTACTACCTCGGCATCTTCCCGTACCGGCTGGCCGGCGACCTCGGCGCGGTGGTGATGGCGGCCGGGCTCTACGCGGCGGGCGCCGCCCTGCGGCGGCGCCGGAGCACCGGGACCGAGGGCCGGACGGCCCGGCGGACGGTCTTCCTCGGGTCGACGGCCGTGCTCGTCATCGTCCTGCTCGGGCTGGCGACCGACGGGGAGCCGCGCTTCATCTACCTGTCGGTGGTGCTGCTCACCATCCTCGGCGTGCAGGCCGTCGCCGAGCTGGCCGGCCGCTGGTCCGCGCACGTCCTGACCGCCGTGGCGCTGCTCGCCGCCGTCACCGTCCCGGCGACCGCCATGTCGGTGGCGCACGGGGCGATGCCCGCGCCGAACGCTGAACGGGAGTCGACGGTCCCGGTGGCGGAACGTCTCGCCTCGGACCGTCCGTGCCTGCTGGTCACCGGGTACGAACCGGAGATGGGCTGGTACTCGGGGTGCGACGCGATCACCTACGCCCAGGCCGCGGAAGCCGGCTTCCCGGCGGGGACCGAGGTGAGCCTCGTCCTCTTCCGGCACGGCCGGCTGCAGCCCGGCGCCGCCGCGCTGCGCGAACTCATCGGCGGCCACTCCACCACCACCCGCACCATCCGCACCACCGGTTCGCTGGGCACCGCCACCGTCATCACGCTGCGCTGAGACCCGCACCGGAACCGCGCTGAGCTTCGCACTGAGCCCTGCCCGACCCGCTCCCGGCCCAGGCATCCCAAGGCCCCTCCCCACCGCCTCCGGAGCGGGGCATTCCGTCAAGGTGAGGTGGGCCACATGACCAGTCCTCCACCTGGCGTACTCTGACGTCTCACTCGCCTTCACCGCCGGTCAACCGGAATGGTGTAGCGACGTCCAGTTCCGAGGTAGTGAGAGCACCCCGCTGGGAGGTACGTAGATGACTGGGACGACAACGGTCGGCTCGGTGAGGCCGACGGCCGTCCCACCGCATCAGCGTCCGGCCGGGCGGTGGACCGTCCTCGTGGTGCTCTGCGTGAGCCTGCTGCTCGTCGCGCTCGACGCGACCGTGCTGCACGTCGCGGTCCCCGCGCTCACCGAGGACCTGCACCCCGGCGCGATACAGCTGCTGTGGATCGTGGACGCCTATCCGCTCGTCGCCGCCTCGCTGCTGATCCTCTTCGGCACCCTCGGCGACCGCGTCGGCCGCCGCCGGATCCTGCTGATCGGCTACGGGCTCTTCGGCGTCGCCTCGGCCCTCGCCGCGTTCGCCACCGGCGCGCACCTGCTCATCGCGGCCCGGGCGCTGCTCGGGGTCGGCGGCGCCATGATCATGCCAGCGACGCTGTCGATCCTGCGCCAGGTCTTCCCCGACCGCCGCGAGCGCGCGGTCGCCATCGGGGTGTGGAGCGCGGTCGCCGCGGTGGGCGCCGCGATAGGACCCGTGCTCGGCGGCTTCCTCGTCGAGCACTTCTGGTGGGGGTCGGTCTTCCTCATCAACATCCCGCTGATGGCCGTGATCCTGCCCCTCGCACGCTGGCTGCTGCCCGAGTCCAAGGGCGAGGGCTGCGGCCCGTGGGACGTGCTCGGCGCCCTCATGGCGGCGTTCGGCGTCCTCGGCGTGGTCCTCGGGGTCAAGCGCCTCGGCGGCGGCGCGAGCCCGCTTGAACTCGGGGCGATCGGCCCCGTCGTGGTCGGCGCGGTGCTGCTGGTGCTGTTCGTACGCCGGCAGAAGCGCCGCGAACACCCCCTCATAGACATCGGCATGTTCGCGCGCCCGACCTTCAGCACCTCCGTCGGCTGCATCGTCCTGGCCATGCTCGCGCTCGTCGGCCTCGAACTGATAGCCGTGCAGTACCTGCAACTGGTACTCGGCCTCAGCCCCTTCGCGACCGGGCTCCGGCTGCTGCCGCTGACGTTCGCCGCGATGGCGGCCGGACTGTGCGGCTCGCGCCTGCTGCACCGGTTCGGTCCGCGCACGATGGTCGGCACCGGCTTCGTGCTCACCGCCGTCGCCGTCCTGTCCCTGATCCTCATGGGTCAGACCGACCGGCCGATGCTGCTCACCGGCGCTTTCGTCCTGCTCGGCTTCGGTCTGGAGACCACGATCTTCGGGGCGTACGAGTCCATGCTGAGCGAAGCCCCCGCCGCCCAGGCGGGCGGCGCCGCGGCCATCGGCGAGACCTCCTACCAACTCGGCGCGGGCATGGGCATCGCGCTGCTCGGCAGCGTGATGAACGCCGCGTACGGTCCGGGCGTGGCGCACGTCCCCGGGGTGTCGGCCGCCGACGGCGCCGCCGCCGGGAACTCGCTCGGCGAGGCGTACGACGTCTCCGGCCGGCTCGGCGGTCCGGCGGGAGCCGCGCTGCGGCAGGCCGCCCGGCACTCCTTCGTGAACGGGCTGCACGTCACGCTCGTCGTCAGTGCGGGGCTGCTCCTGCTGGGCGCGCTCGCCGCGCTCCGGCTGCCGCGGGTGATGGACTGCGGCGCCCTCCTGGCGAAAGCGGAGGGAGCCGGGGTGCCCGCCGGCGAGCTCGGGCCATCCCTCACGGCGGAACACCCGGACCATCCGGAGCACCACGAACGCCACCCGCTGCCCGCACAGCACCACGCGCCCGACGCCGAACGACTGGTGTCCACGGGCGAACAGCAGACGGGTCTTTACGTGGCGGGTGCACGCACGTAGCGTCGTCCCCGACCTTCGTAGATCCCCTCGTAGCTCACCCAGGAGACCGCCATGTCCGGGAGCGCGCTGCCGCCGTTCGACCCGTACGACCCGCTCGGGATCGACGATCTGCTCAGTGACGAGGACCGCGCGGTGCGCGCGACCGTCAGGGACTGGGCCGCGGACCGCGTCCTGCCGTACGTGGCCGACTGGTACGAGGCCGGCGAGCTGCCCGCCATCCGGGAACTCGCCCGCGAACTCGGCTCGATCGGCGCGCTGGGCATGTCCCTCACCGGCTACGGCTGCGCGGGCGCCAGCGCCGTCCAGTACGGCCTGGCCTGCCTGGAGTTGGAGGCGGCCGACTCCGGGATCCGCTCGCTCGTCTCCGTGCAGGGATCACTGGCGATGTACGCCATCCACCGCTTCGGCTCCGAGGAGCAGCGTCAGGAGTGGCTGCCGCGGATGGCCTCCGGCGAGGTCATCGGCTGCTTCGGTCTCACCGAGCCCGACCACGGCTCGGACCCGGCCGGGATGCGCACCTACGCCAAGCGCGACGGTGGGGGCACCTCCCGGACGGAGTCCGGGGGAGACTGGGTGCTCAACGGCCGCAAGATGTGGATCACCAACGGCTCGGTGGCCGGCGTCGCGGTGGTCTGGGCCCACACGGAGGACGGCATCCGCGGCTTCGTCGTCCCCACCGACACCCCTGGCTTCTCCGCGCCGGAGATCAAGCACAAGTGGAGCCTGCGCGCCTCCGTCACCAGCGAACTCGTCCTGGACGACGTGCGGTTGCCGGCCGACGCCGTACTCCCGGACGGCGCCGGCCTCAAGGGCCCGCTCAGCTGTCTGAACCACGCGCGCTACGGCATCGTCTGGGGCGCGATGGGCGCGGCCCGCAGCAGCTTCGAGTCGGCGCGGGAGTACGCGAAGACCCGCGAGCAGTTCGGCCGGCCCATCGGCGGCTTCCAGCTCACCCAGGCCAAACTCGCCGACATGGCGGTCGAACTGCACAAGGGCATCCTCCTCGCCCATCACCTCGGCACGCGGATGGACGCCGGGCGGCTGCGTCCGGAGCAGGTCAGCTTCGGCAAGCTCAACAATGTGCGCGAGGCGATCGAGATCTGCCGCACGTCACGCACCATCCTGGGCGCCAACGGCATCTCGCTGGAGTACCCGGTGATGCGGCACGCGACCAACCTCGAGTCCGTGCTCACCTACGAGGGCACCGTGGAGATGCACCAGCTGGTCCTGGGCAAGGCACTCACCGGACTCGACGCCTTCCGGTGAGCCCGCTCGGCCGGTTCAGGCCGATCCGAGCCGGTCGGACCGGCGGAACATCCGGGACGGGTTCCGGCGCGGTGGATGGGCGTCAGGGGTGGTGAACGTGTAGCCGGCCTCGATCAGCCGTGGCAGGTAGCTCTTCAGCGCGGCCACCGTCTGCGAGCGGTCGCCGCCGCTGCCGGGCGCGGGATCGTCGTCGCCGCCCTCGGTGCCGTCGTGGTTCAGCACGATGGCGCCGGTGGTCGCACCGGCGAGGACCCGGTCGGCGATGGTGTCGGAGCCGGGGTTGGCCCAGTCCGTCGGGTCCACCGACCAGGAGATCGGGCGCAGCCCGAGGTCGCCGCAGACGGCCAGGGAGGCGTCCGCGAATTCGCCGTAGGGGGCACGGAACAGCACCGGCGTCCGTCCGCCGATTTCCGTGACGGCGTCCTGGGTGCGCTGGATCTGGTCGCGCACGTCCGCGGCGGACAGCTCGCCGAGATGGGGGTGGGACCAGGTGTGGTTGCCCAGCACGTGCCCCTCCGCGGCGATGCGGCGGACGACGTCCGGGTACCGACCGACGTTGTCGCCGCACACGAAGAACGTCGCACGGACGCCGTGGTCGCGCAGGACGTCCAGCACCTGCGGCGTGTACTGCGGACTGGGGCCGTCGTCGAAGGTGAGGGCCATGGCCTGGGGACCGGCGTCGAGGACGCTTTCAGGTACGGGGACCTGCCGGGCCCGCGCGGCCGCCGGCGCCGCGGCCCCGAGGCCGAGCAGTGCCGCGGCGCTCACGGCCAGGAAGCGGCGGCGGGGCAGCGAACAGGGAGTCTGTGGCATGGAAACATCTTGTGCGGGGCGACGGCCCGGCTCGGTGATGGACGCGCCGGTGTGGTCAGCGGCGTCCGCGGCCGGTCGGACACACGGTTTCACCGCCGGGCCGCCTGGGGGTCGTCCGAGGGTGACCAAGGACTACCCACGACCGTTGACGACGGCTCCCAGGCTGCTCACAGCGTTGTCCATACCGTGCTTCCGTGGTGCTGAGCGTGGTTGATCAGTTCTGGTTGAAGAAGCCGTCCGCGCCGCGCTTGGACTCGGCGTTGAGGACCATGTAGTCGGCGGGGGTCAGCAGGAAGACACGGGTGGCGATGCGCTCGATCGAGCCGCGAAGCCCGAAGGTGAGGCCGGCCGCGAAGTCGACGACGCGCTTGGCGTCGGTCGACTCCATACCCGTGAGATTGACGATCACCGGGACACCCTTGCGGAAGAGTTCGCCGATGCCGCGGGCGTCCCGGAATCCGTCCGGGGTCACCGTGGCGATCTGGCGGCCCTGTTCCTCGGCCGTCTCGCTCGCCACCTGGACCCTGGGGTCGGTCACCCAGGTGTCACCGCGCTCGGACCCCTCGCCGTAGTCGGCGTACTCCTCGTCGTAGTAGCTTTCGTCGCCGTTGTCGTCGACGAGGCCCAGCCAGGCACTCGCTCGTCGAACCGAACCCATGGACGCCTCCTTTCACACACGGTCTTATCGCCCGTACCCCTATGGTCGTCCATGATGCCGATGATGCGCCAAGCGGATAGCCGCCACCCAGGGGACTTGTGACGGTACTGGTGCACAAAATAGGTGTCGGGGAGTCAGGTAGCCATAGGCGTACGGAAGGTGACGAAGTGATGGGAGCGCTCCCCCCTTCCGGGTGACGCGGCGCGGCCGGACGGCGGTACGCCGGTCATGAGATCGTTCCATCGGTAGCATGTCGGGCCGATCGTATGATGAAGTCGCTGGGGGAGCGTTGTTCGGAATTATCAGGCCGTGTCGCCACCGGATGTCGGAGGGACTCGCCACTTCCTGGATGGCGCACCTGTGCGGGCTGTGCCTCGCGTTGCGCGACGACCACGGGCAACTGGCCCGGATCGCCACCAACTACGACGGCCTGATCATCTCGGCGCTGGTCGAGGCCCAGGTCCCGGGCGCGGAGGCGTCCGCGAAGTGGCGGCGGACCGCCGGGCCCTGCCCGTTGCGCGGGATGCGCACCGCGCCGGTGGCGACGGGTGAGGGCGCGCGACTGGCCGCCGCCGTCTCGCTCGTGCTGGCGTCGGCGAAGATGCGCGACCACATCGACGACCGGGACGGCGCCATGGCGCGGCGGCCGGTCGCGGCCGCGGCGCGGACCGTCGCCCGGCGCTGGGACCGGGCCGGGGCGCGGACCGGCGGCGGGCTCGGCTTCGACACGGCCGTGCTGGTGGACGCGGTGGACCGGCAGAGCGGGATCGAGGCGCTGGCCAGGACGGGTACCCCGCTGCTGACCGTCACCGAGCCGACCGAGACGGCGACCGCGGCCGCCTTCGGCTACACGGCGGTCCTCGCCGGACGGCCCGGGAACCGCGCGCCCTTGGAGGAGGCCGGCCGGCTCTTCGGACGGCTGGCGCACCTGCTGGACGCGGTCGAGGACCAGCCGGCCGACGCCGCTTCGGGCGCGTGGAACCCGCTGACGGCGACGGGCACCGGTCGCGACGAGGCGCGGCGGCTCTGCGACGACGCGGTCCGCGGGGTGCGGCTGGCGCTGAAGGACGCCGAGTTCACCGACGGCGGCCTCGTGCACGTCCTGCTCGCCCACGAACTGCGGCGCTCGGTGGACCGCGCCTTCGGCGGCTCCTGCGCGCACGCCCACCCCGACGCGCTCGACGCCCGGGGTCCGGACGGGTCGCGACCGGCCGGGTCTCCGCAGCTGAGCGGGAATCCGTACAGTCCGGGCCAGAGCCCTTACGCGCCCGGCGGGCCGGGCTTCCCGCCGAACAACTTCCCGCCGCCCGAGCCGCCGCGCCGGCGGGGGCTGATCGTCGGGTGCGCGATGTGGAGCGCCCTGTGCTGCACCTGCCAGCTGTGCTGCCGCGACCACTACGACGATCCGTGGAACGGCAGGCGCCGCGAGGGCTGGTGCTCGAACTGCGACTGCGACTGCTGCGATGCGTGCGATTGCTGTGATGGGTGCGACTGCTGCGATTGCGGTTGTGACTGCGGCTGTTGAGTGTTCCTCAACGCCAGTGCCTGAACGATTCCGCAGAGCGGAGCGGGGTCCTTCTCGAACTCGAAAGGTGCGTACGAGGGAGGGAGAGAAGGCGGTGCGCGTACGTGAAGGAAGACCGGGCTGGCGGGAGAGCTGCGGAAGAGCCGGGGAGGGCCCGAGGTGGAGCGGCCGCGGCGGCGCGGTGCGCGCGGGGCGGGGGCGGAGCCAGGGCCGGCCGGGCAGGCCCTAAGAGGTCAGCGACAACAAGAGGACGACCACACCCGACCGAAGTCGATGTGGTCGCGGGTCACCAACTGACAGCTGCGCATGCGGCCAGTGGAACAGCCGCCGTCCCCATCCGTCAACCACGCTGAGACGCGATGCCCACCAGGTGGACATGCTTGACAGTGGGTGACGCCGGGGGATTAGCCTCGGGCAAGGTCGTGACGGCCCGGCCGCGTTGAGGGACGCGGCGTGCGTGAAGGCAACTCCCGTGCTCCTTCTGTGTGTCCACGGAGTCTCCGCATGTCACCAACCCCTCCGAGCCATCGGCCCATCCGCCCGCTGCACCTGGCCTTCGCGATCGACGGATGGGAGCAGCACCGGGAACGGTACGAGGTCGCGCACTACGTCGAACTCGCCCGGCTCGCCGAGTCCGGCGCACTGGACTTCGTCACGCTCGACGACGCGCCGGCTCCGGCCGACGGCAGTGCGGGAGGACTCGACGCGCTCGCCGTCCTCACGCAGGCAGCGCCCGCCACCGACCGGATCGGCCTGGTGGCGGCCGTCACCGCCGCGCACCCCGGGCCGGTCCCCGCTCCGGCGGGGATCGTGCTCCTCGACCGGATCAGCCGGGGCCGGGCCGGCTGGACGCCGCTGGTCCCGGACGCCGGGACGGCGGACGCGCCCGCCCCGCCGCGGGACGGTCCGGTGGACGTCACCGGGCTCCATGACGTGGCGTCAGCCGGAGCGGAGCCGGCGGAGGGGTGGCCGGTGGTCGCGGTCGACGCGACGCTGGAGGCACCGCGCGAGACGGCCGCGCGGCACGCGGACGTGGCGTACGTACGGGTCGGCGGCCCGCACTCCGAGCGGCTGGCGTACGAGGCCCCGCACCGACCTGCGCCGCCGGGCGGCCGCGTACGGCCGGGACCCGGACCGGCTCACGGTCCTGGCGTCGCTCGCCGTCGAGCTGTTCGATCCGGCCGACGCCGTGGTCCTCGCCGACCTGTTCGGCGACTGGCACCGCGACGGCATCACCGACGGTTTCCACGTACGGCCCGCCGATCCGCGGCGGGATCTGGACCGACTGGTGAACGCGACGGTGCCCGTGCTCCAGCAGCGTGGGCTGTTCCGCCGCTTCCAACCGGGGACGACCCTGCGCGAACACCTCGGTCTCGACCGGCCGGTGCGCCGTGTGGTGAACCGGCCGGTGAACCGACCGGTCAGCAGTGCGGAGGACCGTTCGGTCGGATAACGCCGCCGATGATCCGGACGGACCAATTCCGGCCACTTCCGATCCCGTCGCCGGAGGGCAGCCGCCGACCGGAGGACGGGGCGCACGACGCCGCGCGGGCATCTCGGCCTGCGGCAGCCGCTATGGAAGGTTGATGACCATGAGTTATGAGACTGAGCAGGACTGGAAGAACTGGCGCGAGCGGCGCGCCGAGTCGGTCGCCGCACCGTACGGGCCACTGGCCCTGACCGGCACGTACTGGCTCGCCGATACCGAGGACGGGAGGATCCCCGGGCTGCCGGGGGAGTGGCGGGAGCAGGACGGCTCGGTGGTACACCACAACGACGGGGTCCTCGGACGGCTGGAACCCGAGGGCGAGCCGGTCCTGTTCGGCGAGAAGCGGATCGTGGCGATTGACCGCGAGGGGCTGCTGGCCATCCGGATCTGGGACCCGGCCGCGCAGGCCCGGCGTGATTTCGCGGGGATCGACGTGTTCGACCACGACGACCGGTGGGTGCTGCCCGCGGTCTTCCGGCCGTACCCCGAGGGCCGCGCCGTGCTGGTGCCGCACGCCGACGGCCGGGAGCGCGGACTCGGCGTCAGTGGCGAACTGACGTTCACCGTGGACGGCGCCGAGCACGCGCTCGCGGTGGCGGTCGAGGAGGACGGCACGCTCTGGGGCGTCATCGCCGACGCGACCAGCGGAAGGAGCAGCTACCGCTTCCGTTTCCTGCGGACGCCCGCGCCCGCCGCGGACGGCCGCGTGGTGCTGGACTTCAACCGGACGCTGCTCCCGCCGTGCGCCTTCGCCGACGCGTTCGTGTGCCCCTTCCCGCCGCCCGGCAACACGCTGCCGTTCGCCCTGGAAGCGGGCGAGAGCCGCGTTCTCAGCACCTGAGCCACGGCGGCCGAGCCGTTGCCGGCCCGGGTGCGCTCCGGTGCCCCGTCGGGTGCGCGGGGCGCCTTCGTGTCGGTCCGGCGCGGCCGAAAGGCGCCCTTGTGCCTTCCGCGCGGGCTCTGAATACTCCCGTCCAGTGCTTGTCAGGGTCACGTCGAGTTCGTTAATCGGTGCGACACGGGCAGGCCGAGCTGACCTCCACCCCCCACAGGAGGAACAAATGAAGATCACCCGACGCGCCGGCCTGCTCGCTGTGACGTCCGGCCTGGTGGCCGTCACCGCGCTCACGCTGCCCGCCGCCAACGCCGCCCCCACGGCGACGGCATCCCCGGAGGCCGCGGCAGCGGTCGCCACGTCGCTCGGCGCCACCACCACCGCGGGCAGCTACTACGACGCGGCGACGAAGACCACCGTCGTCAACGTCACCTCGGCCAGTGCGGCCGACGCCGTACGCGCCGCCGGAGCGACGCCCAGGACGGTCCGGTTCAGCTCGGCCGTTCTCGACAAGGCCGGCGAGGCCGCCAGGTCCACCGACATCGCGGGCACGGCGTGGTCCGTCGACCCGCTGACCGACAAGCTCGACGTGAGCGTCGACAGCCGGGTGACCGCCGCCCAGCTGGCCCGGCTCACGAAGGCCACCGCGGGCTACGGCGACGCCGTGACCATCCACCGAGTGGCCGGGAAGTTCAGCAAGCTGCTCTCCGGCGGCGACGCCATCTACACCAGCCAGTGGCGCTGCTCCATCGGCTTCAACGTCCGCAGCGGCAGCACGTACTACTTCCTCACGGCGGGCCACTGCACCGAGGGCTACCCGGCCTGGACCACATCGGGCGGCACCTCCATCGGCCCGACCACCGGCAACAGCTTCCCGAACAACGACTACGGGATCGTCCGCTACGACAACAGCTCGGTCGCGCACGCGGGGGCGGTCGGCAGCCAGGACATCGCCAGCGCCGGCAACGCCTACGTCGGTGAGTCCGTCAAGCGCCGCGGCTCCACCACCGGCATCCACAGCGGCTCGGTGACCGGGCTCAACGCCACCGTCAACTACGGCGGCGGCGACGTTGTCTACGGCATGATCAAGACCAACGTCTGCGCCGAGCCCGGCGACAGCGGCGGCTCGCTCTACAACGGCTCCATCGCCGTCGGCCTCACCTCGGGCGGCAGCGGAAACTGCTCCTCCGGCGGGACGACGTACTTCCAGCCGGTCACCGAAGCGCTCAGCGCCTACGGGGTCAGCGTCTACTGACGCCGGCACCACCGACAGCTGCGACGGCCCGCAGCGGACGGAACGGAGCCCCCGCCGACCTGCCGGCGGGGGCTCCGCCGTGCGCGCGGACCGCCGGCGCATGCGGTCAGTGGCTGTCCGCGACGGCTGGCAGACTGACCGCATGTTGGAGACCTCGGCGCGTCTGCTGCGTCTGCTCTCGCTCCTGCAGTCCCGGCGGGACTGGTCAGGACCCGACCTCGCGGAACGCCTGGACGTCACCGCCCGAACGGTGCGCCGTGACGTCGACCGGCTGCGGACCCTCGGCTACCCGGTGCACGCCGCACCCGGCACGGCCGGCGGCTACCGGCTCGGCGCGGGTGCCGCGCTGCCGCCGCTGCTCCTGGACGACGAGGAGGCCGTCGCCGTCGCGCTGTGCCTGCGCACCGGCGTGGGCGGCACAGTCGCCGGGATCGAGGAGGTCTCCGTCCGGGCGCTGTCCAAGCTGGAACAGGTGCTCCCGTCGCGGCTGCGGCACCGCGTCCAGGCCATGCAGGCGATCACCGTCCACGCGCCGGCGCGCGGCCGGACGACCGTCGGCCAGGACGTGCTGACCGTCATCGGCGCGGCCTGCCGTGACCGCGAGCGGCTGCGCTTCGACTACAGCGACCACAGCGGCGCCTCCAGCCGCCGCACGGTCGAGCCGCACCGCCTGGTCAACCACGGGCGCCGCTGGTACCTGCTCGCCTGGGACACCGACCGCGAGGACTGGCGGATCTTCCGCGTCGACCGGATCGCCCCCAAGACCCCCGGAGGGCCGCGCTTCACCCCGCGCGAGCCGCCGGAGGACGCGGCCACGTACGTCGCCAAGGGCGTCACCACCCGGGGCTACCGCCACCAGGCGCGGGTCGTCCTGCACATGTCGGCCGAGGAGGTCGCCGACTTCGGCTGGACGGGCTTCGGCACGATCGAGGCGATCGACGACAGCACCTGCGAGTTGCGGACGGGCGCCGAGTCCCTCGACGCCCTCACCGTCTTCATCGCCATGCTCGGCGCCGAGTTCGAGGTGCGCGAGCCGCCCGAGCTCGCCGACCGGCTGAGAGCGGTGGCATCGCGGATGCTGCGCGCCGTGGACCGGACGCCGCCGGCCTGACCGGCGGGGCGCCGTCGCCCCGCGCGGCTCCCGCGCCCCCTCCGTGCGCCACCGCCCCCGTACGACCGGAGCCCGGCAGGGGTTCCGGCAGTACGCTGGAGGCACTGCACGTGCATACGGCAGGGGGCCGAAATGATCGTGGAGCTGGTGTTCGCAGGCCTCGCGGCCGGGGCCGTCTACGTGGCGGCCGCGTCCCGGGTGGTGCGACAGTACGAGCGCGGTGTGGTGCTGCGGCTGGGCCGGCTCAAATCGGAGCCCAAGGCCCCCGGTTACACCATGATCATTCCGTTCGTCGACCGGCTGCGGAAGGTCAATCTGCAGATCGTCACGATGCCCGTGCCGGGGCAGGACGGCATCACCCGCGACAACGTCTCCGTCAAGGTGGACGCGGTCGTGTACTTCAAGGTGATCAATGCCGTGGACGCCGTCATCCAAGTCGAGGACTACCGCTTCGCGGTGTCCCAGGTCGCCCAGACCTCGCTGCGCTCGATCATCGGCAAGAGCGATCTGGACGAGCTGCTGTCGAACCGGGAGAAGCTGAACGAGGGCCTGGAAGTGATGATCGACAGCCCGGCGCTGGGCTGGGGCGTGCAGATCGACCGGGTCGAGATCAAGGACGTGTCGCTGCCGGAGGCGATGAAGCGGTCCATGTCCCGGCAGGCCGAGGCGGAGCGCGAACGGCGCGCCCGCATCATCAACGCGGACGCCGAACTGCAGGCGTCGAAGGTGCTGGCCCAGGCCGCCCTGCAGATGGAGGACAATCCGTCGGCCCTGCAACTGCGGTTGCTGCAGACGGTGGTGGCGGTCGCGGCCGAGAAGAACTCGACGCTGGTGCTGCCCTTCCCGGTCGAGCTGCTGCGCTTCCTGGAGCGGGCGGCGCCGACGCCCGCCGCGCCGGCCGCTCCCGCGCCGGCCGCTCCCGCCGCCGAGACCGCGGCCGTACCGCCCGCCCCTGATCCCGCGCCCGTCTCTCCGCCGGTGTCCACGCCGGTCCCGATCGAGGGCAACCCGCCGGCCCGGAACGGCGAGTGACGACCGCCCCGACCCGCACGCGCGCTCGCGCCGTTCCGTCCTGCCGGTAGCCCAGCGCGACTCCCAAGCAATAGATTGGGAGTCATGACGGCATGGGGGGTCCTGCGCGACCGTGACGCGGGGACGTACTTGGGCGGGGTGCTGGTCTCCGGCTTCGGGAGCTCGGCGATGATGCTGGCCGCCGGCATCTGGGTGAAGTCGCTGACCGGCTCCAGCAGCCTCGCGGCGCTGGTCGGCGTCTGCCTCTGGGCCCCGACACTGGCCGGTCCGCTGCTCGGCACCCTGGCCGACCGGGTCCGCCGTCGTCCGCTGCTCATCCTGGTCAACGCCGCGATGGCGGCCCTGCTGCCGCTGCTGCTCGCGGTCCGTACGGCGGACCTGGTCTGGATCCTCTTCGCCGTACTCGTCCTGTACGGGACCGCGTCGGTGCTGTGCGACGCGGCCGAGGCCGCCGTCATCACCGCCGCCGTTCCCGAGGAGCTGCGCGGCGACTTCAACGGACTGCGCATGACCGCCAACGAGGCGATGAAGCTGCTCGCACCCCTCGCCGGCGCCGGCCTGTACGTCCGTTACGGAGGCGGCTCCGTCGCCGTGCTCGACGCCGTCACCTTCGCGCTCGCCGCCGCCGTGTTCGCGATGGTCCGGGTGCGGGAGGAAGCGCCCGCGCCGGCCGCGTCGGGCTGGCGTGAACAGACCGCCGAGGGCATCCGTTGGCTACGACGACACCCCCTGCTGCGCCGGCTGGTGGCCGTCGGCTCGATCGCCATGCTGCTGTCCGCACTCGGCAGTTCGGCGATCTACGCGGTGGTCGACGCGGGCCTGCACCGTTCGCCCGCGTTCGTGGGCGTGCTGTACGCGGTGCAGGGCGCGGGCTCCGTCGTCGGGGGAGTGGTCGCGGGCGCGTTGCTGCGGCGGATGCCGGAACGGGTCTTCGCGGCCACCGGCATGCTGCTGTTCGCGCTCGGGATCGCCGCACGCGCCACGCCGTGGGTCTCCGCCGCCCTCGTGGGCGGCGCGGCGATCGGGGTCGGGCTGCCGTGGGTGCTGATCACCGCACTGACCGCCGTTCAGCGGGAGACGCCCGCGGAACTGATCGGCCGGGTCGCGGCGACCGCGAGCACGCTGGTCTTCGCGCCCACCGCGGTGGGCGGACTGGTGGGCGCCGGCCTCGTCGCGGTCGTCGACCACCGCCTGCTGCTCGCCGCCTTCGGCGCGGCGGGCGTGCTGACCGCCGCGTACTGCCTGCGGGGGGTCCCGGCCGTCGGGGCGGACGGGTCGGCGGCCCTGGCGTCCCGAGGTGGGCAATTCTTTACCGACGCGTAACTAGCAGGTCTTGCTACTGGCGCGTAAGTTGACGTGAACGTAACAACTTGTGATCCGGATCACAGCGTGGGTGGAGTGACGCAACTCCCCTGACCTGCGAGGAGATCACATGAGGCTGCCCTGGAAGCGGACGCTCACCGCTCTGGCCCTGGCCTGCGCGGTGGCGGTCACGCCGATCGCGGCCACCGCCGCGTCCGCACACCCGGCCCCGTCCAGCGGATGGAACGACTTCTCCTGTCGGCCCTCCGCCGCGCACCCCCGGCCGGTCGTGCTCGTGCACGGAACGTTCGGCAACGGCACCGACAACTGGCTCGCGTTCGCCCCCTACCTGGTGGACCGGGGCTACTGCGTCTTCTCCTTCGACTATGGCGGGCTGCCGGGCGTCCCGTTCTTCGACGGGCTCGGCCCGATCGCGGACTCCGCGCAGCAACTGGCGGACTTCACCGACCGGGTGCTGACGGCCACCGACGCGCCGAAGGCGGACCTGGTCGGGCACTCCCAGGGCGGCATGATGCCGCGCTACTACCTGAAGTTTCTCGGCGGCGCGTCGAAGGTGAACGCGCTGGTCGGCCTGGCCCCCGACAACCACGGGACCAGCCTCGACGGCCTCGCCAACCTGCTCCCGTACTTCCCCGGCGCCGCCGACGCCATCCACTCCGTCGTTCCGGGCCTCGCCGACCAGGTCGCCGGATCCGCCTTCATGCAGGCCCTGAACGACGGTGGCGACACCGTCCCCGGCGTGCGCTACACCGTCATCGCGACCCGGTACGACGAGGTCGTCACGCCGTATACGTCGCAGTTCCTCTCCGGACCGGACGTCCGCAACGTCCTGCTGCAGGACCTGTGCTCGGTGGACCTCTCCGAGCACGTCGCGATCGGTCTCCTCGACCGGATCGCCTTCCATGAGGCGGCCAACGCCCTCGACCCCGCCCACGCGACCCGGACGAACTGTCTCTCCGTGCTCAGTTGACCCAGGGCGGCGAGATGGCGGTGCCGTCGGCGAGTACGGCCTGCAGGCCGACGCTGGTGGTGACCCACATCGTGGCCGGTTCCTCCGTGGGATTGCCGACGCCCAGGGAGGAGCCGGCGGGCGCGACGGCGGCGTCGCCCGGCCGCAGGGTGGACACCTCGCCGTCGATGCTGAACCGCACCGTGCCGGTCAGGACGAGGAAGACCTCCTCGCGGGTGATGGTGTGAGCGGGCCCGGCGGTGCCGCCGGGTATCTCACCGCGCCAGGCGCACAGCTCCTTGCTGCCGTGCGCGGGCAGGATGTACGAGACGAAACGGACACCGTGCATCTCGTGGACGACGGCTTCGGCTGCGGGGACAAACGGCATACGGGATCTCCAAATGGTCAAGCTGCTTGCGCAAGCTACTTGTCTATATAGTCAAGTAGCTTGCGCAGTGTGTCAAGCTGCTCCCGTGAACAACGCTGACGCCATGAGCCTGACCGCGACCCTGCTGGCCGCCGCCGGCGGTCTCACTGCCGTGATCCACGACGGCGTCGTCGCGCGCGGCTTCGGCGACCTCCGGCCCGCGCACGGCTTCGCCTTCGCCCGCCTCGCCCCGGCCGGCGCGACCGCCGCCGACCTGGCGGAACACCTGGGGGTCACCCGCCAGGCGGCCAGCCAGATGGTCGAGGAACTCGTCCGCAAGGGATACGTGGAGCGCCGCCCGCACCCGGACGACGCCCGGGCCCGGCTCGTCGTCCTCACCGACCGCGGCTGGGCCTGCACGCGAGCCGCCGAGGAGGCGGCCGCCGACGCGGTACGCCCCTGGGCCGACCTCCTCGGCGAGCGCCGGCTGCGGGCCCTGCGGGACGATCTGTCCCGGCTGGCACCGAACGGCCCGATCCGGCCCAACTGGTAGCCCCCGACGCCGGCCGGGACGCACGCGGGGACCCACACCGGGACGCACGCCGGAACACATACCGGGACCCACACCGGGACGCACGCGGGGACCCACACCGGGACGCGAAGGTGCCGCTGCCCGTGGGGTGACAGCGGCACCGGATCAGGGGGTGGACGTCCCGTCAGGAACGGTGGCGTCCCGCCGCGGCGGCCCTGCGGCGGACGGTGGCGAGCAGCACCGACGTCCCGACCGCGATCACCGCGGCACCGCCGACGGCGAGCGGGCCCGTGCCGGTGGAACCCCCGGTCTCGGCGAGCTTCGTGTCCTCGGCGGGCGCCACCGGCGCGGCGGAGCCGTCGGCCTTCGGCGCGTCACCGGCCGCGGCGGCGGTGGTCGCCGCCGGGTGGTCGTGGTGGACGGTGGACTTCGAGGCGCCCGCGGCGATCTGGGCCTCGGACGGCGCGGACGGCGCGGACGTGGCCGGCGCCGCTCCCGTGGTAGCCGGCGCACTGTGCGAAGCGCTGTGCGAGGGAGTGGCCGGGGTCGGGGCGGAGCCGCCGCCGTCCTTGCCGAAGACCACGTCCGAGCAGGTGTAGAAGGCCTCGGGGCTGTCCGAACGCTGCCAGACGCTGTAGATCAGATGGCGGCCGGTGCGCTGCGGCACCTTGCCCGGGAACACGTAACTGCCGTTCGTGAGAGTCGGGTTGGTGACCGACGCGAACGGCTTCGCCTCCAGGTCGGACCACTTCAGCGGCTTCGACGGGTCGTAACCGTCCTTGGTGATGTACAGGTCGAACGCGCCCTTGTGCGGAGCGGTCGCCCGGTACTTGAAGGTGAACGAACCACTACTCATCGCCGTCGCCGGCCAGTCCGCCCGCGCCAGGTCGAGCCCCTTGTACTCCGCGTTGCCGGCGCTGCACAGCTGCCCGTCCGGCACCTTCGACCGGCTCCGCCCGGCCGCCTCGCCGTCGCGCACCCCGTTCCAGTCGTAGAGCGCCTGCGTCCCACCCGCCGCGACGGCGGCCTTGCACGCGGCCGACTTCGGGCTCTCCGGACCCTCCGCGTAACAGGCGGACACCCGGCTGACCGGATTCGACATCGAGCCGTGCGCGCTCGCGGGGGCGGAGGCCAGCCCGGTCAGCACCAGCGGCACCAAGCCCACGACGGCGACTGCGGCGGCCCTGCGACGTACGGTCATCCCGGGGATCTCCTTCGACGGTGACACCTGCCCAACACCCGGCACGCTAGCCCCGCCCCACCGCCGAAATCCCCCCGCCGGCTGCGGAAACCCGATCTTTATGGGCGCTTTAAGGGACCCCTGAGAGTCGATTAAGAACGCGGCCGGGTGATCAGTCGTGGCAGGGTGGCGGGATGACCGATACGAGCCGACGGCTTGCCGCGCTGCAACTGATCGAGGCCGCTGTCGACGCGGGGAGTTTGGCGGCGGTGGGACGAGCCCGTCACCGTGCTGCCCGAGGCGGCGGAGTACCGCGCCGATGTGGAGAGGGCGCGGCTGCGCACCGGGCTCGACGAGTCCGTCGTCACGGGGGAGGGACGGATCCGGGGGCGGCGGGTGGCACTGGTCGCGGGGGAGTTCGGGTTCCTCGGCGGGTCGATCGGGGTGGCGGCCGGGACCCGGCTGGTGACCGCGGTGGAGCGGGCGACGCGGGAGCGGCTGCCGCTGCTGGCGTCCCCCGCCTCCGGCGGTACCCGGATGCAGGAGGGCACCATCGCGTTCCTGCAGATGGTCAAGGTCGCGGCCGCCATCGCCGACCACAAGGCGGAGGGGCTGCCCTACCTCGTGTACCTGCGGCACCCGACCACCGGCGGGGTGCTCGCGTCGTGGGGTTCGCTGGGCCACGTCACCGCGGCGGAGCCGGGGGCGCTGATCGGGTTCCTCGGGCCGCGGGTCCATGAGGCGCTGTACGGCGAGCCGTTCCCGACCGGCGTTCAGGTCGCCGAGAACCTGCTGGCCAACGGCCTGGTCGACGCGGTGTTCCCGGCGGGTCAGCTGGCCGAGGTCGCGGCGCGGGCGCTGGACGTGCTGTGCGGCGAGGCGGGTGACGACGTCTCCGCGGGCGGTGGTTCGGGCGGCTCGCCGGAGGTGGCCGTCGCGGTCTCCACCGCCGACTCGATCCGCCGCTCGCGCCGGCCGGACCGGCCGGGACTGCGAGCGCTGTTGGCAGGAGCCGGACGGGAGGTCACGCCGCTGAGCGGCACCGGCGCGGGGGAGCGCGACCCCGGACTGCTGCTCGCGCTGGCCAGGTTCGGGCCGACGCCGTGCGTCGTGCTCGGCCACGACCGGCGCCCGCACGAGGCCGGTCCCGCACCGCTCGGGCCGGCCGGGCTGCGGGAGGCGCGGCGCGGCATGCGGATCGCGGCCGAACTCGATCTGCCGCTGCTCACCGTCATCGACACGGCGGGGGCGGCGCTCAGCCGGGAGGCGGAGGAGGGCGGCCTCGCGGGCGAGATCGCCCGCTGCCTCGCCGACCTCGTCACCCTCCGGGCCCCGACCCTCTGCCTGTTGCTCGGCCAGGGCGCGGGCGGTGGCGCGCTGGCCCTGCTGCCCGCCGACCGCGTCATCGCCGCCCGGCACGCCTGGCTCTCGCCGCTGCCGCCGGAGGGCGCGTCCGCGATCCTCTACCGGACGACGGACCGGGCGTTCGAGGTCGCGGAGCGGCAGGGCGTGAGCTCCGCCGATCTGCTCATCAACCGGATCGTCGACACCATCGTCGAGGAGAGCCCCGACGCGGCGGACGCGCCCGACGCGTTCCTCGGCCGGCTCGGCGATCTGCTCGGTGCCGAACTGGCCGCCCTGCGGGCCCGCGACCGCGGCGAACGGCTGGCCGCCCGGCGGGCCCGGTACCGCAACCTCGGACTGTAGGCAGCGGGCTAATGAGAGAGTCCTCTCTTCTCATTAGGGACCGTAGGCTGGGGTGAAGTGACGGTGAAGGGGGATCCATGGAGCGGCAGCTGGCGCTGGAGCTGGTGAGTACGGTCCGGCACGACGGGGACGGCGGCGTCGCGGACGATCTCGCCACCGTCGAGGGGATGACCCGCTGGATCCGGGAGCGGGCGGACCTGCTCCCCGGGCCCGCCGCCGAAGGGTTCAGCGCGGACGAGGAACTGCGCGACCTGGTCGTCGCCCTCCGGCAGGCGGTCCGGGCGCTGTTCGCGCTGGCCGTCAGCCCCGCACCCCCGAGCCGCGCCGACGCCGACCGGCTCATCCCCGCCGACCTGGCCCTCGACCGCCTCAACTCCGCGGCGGCGAACGAGCCGGTCGCCCCGCAGCTGCTGTGGCCCCCGGGTGAGGCCCCGGCCGTCCGGCCGCTGTCCACGGAAGACGATCCGCGGGTGCGGATCACCGCCGGTCTGGCCCGTGCGGCCATCGACTTCCTGGCGGGTCCGGAACGGGTCCGGCTGCGGGCCTGTACGGCACCGCGCTGCGTCCGCTACTTCGTCAAGGGGCACGGCCGGCAGGAATGGTGCAAGCCGGCGTGCGGCAACCGGGCCCGGGTCGCCCGGCACTATCAGCGCACCCGCACCGGCGCGGACCTGGATCCCGATCCGGACCGCAGCTGACGGACGACCCGGCCCGACGTGGCCCGGTCCGATCCCGCGGGCTCGTCCACCGCGTCCGTTGTGCCAGGATCGCCGTCATGAGCCTGAGGATCACCGTCGTCGCCGACGCGGCCGCCGCCCCCTTCGAGCAAGTGCGTGAGCAGATCGCCGATCAGGCGCGCAGCGGGCGGCTCCCCGTCGGCCACAAGCTCCCGACCGTACGGGGGCTCGCCGAGGAGCTGGGACTCGCGGCCAACACGGTCGCCAAGGCCTACCGCGCCCTCGAGGCCGACGGCGTCATCGAGACGCGGGGCCGGCACGGCACCTTCGTCGCCGCCGCGGGCGATGCCGCCGAGCGGCAGGCCGCTGCCGCCGCCGCGGACTTCGCGCAGCGCGCGCACCGCCTCGGACTGGACCGCGCGGCCGCCCTCGCCGCCGTCCAGGAAGCGCTGCGCGCCGCCTACGACGGGTAGCCCGTCCACGACCGGCAGGCCTTCGCTCCGGAGCGCGCGCCGCACCTGCGACGTCCGCGACACCCGGACGAACCCCCACCCGAACCCGGTACCGATCAGAGGTACAGGCCGTCCGACGTCGGGGCCTGGGCCGGGATGGTGGAGCCGGCGCCGCGCCGCAGCGCGTACAGCTCGGCGAGGGTGGCGCCCTCGCGCCCGATGCCCTCGGTGGTGCCGAGCCAGGCGGCGGACTCGTCGCGGGTCAGCGGGCCGACCTCGATACGGGACAGGCAGCGGCCCGGCCGGACGACGGCGGGGTGCAGCCGCTCGAGGTCCTCGTTGGTGGTGATGCCGACGAGCACATTGCGGCCCTGGCCGAGCAGGCCGTCGGTCAGGTTGAGCAGCCGGGAGAGCGCCTGGCCGGTCTGGTGCTTGGCCTGACCGCGGATCAGTTCGTCGCAGTCCTCCAGGAGCAGCAGCCGCCAGCGGCCGCCGGCTGTCCCGTCGTCCTCGCCGATGGCGATGTCCATCAGGTAGCCGACGTCGTTGAAGAGCCGCTCGGGGTCCAGCACGCAGTCGACCTGGCACCAGTCGCGCCAGGAGCGGGCCAGGGTGCGCAGCGCCGAGGTCTTACCGGTGCCGGGCGGCCCGTGCAGGAGCAGCAGCCGGCCGGTGATGTCGTCCTTGGACAGCTTCATGAGGCCGTCCATGGCCTCGGCCACCGGGGCCGTGTAGTTGCCCCGCAGCTCGTCCCAGGTGGCGGCGGAGATCTGCCGGGTGGTGCGGTGCGGGCCGCGGCGCGTCGAGACGTACCAGAACCCCATGGTGACCGTCTCGGGCTGGGGTTCCGGCTCGTCCTCGGCGTTCTCGACGGCGCGCGAGAGCACCTGCTCGGCCAGCTCGTCGCTGACCGCGGCGACCGTGACGTCCGCGCCGCGGTTCCAGCGGGAGATCAGGATCGTCCAGCCCTCGCCCTCGGCCAGCGTGGCGCTGCGGTCCTTGTCGCGGGCCTGGCGCAGCACCGTGGCGTCCGACGGGATCAGCGTCAGGCCGGACTTGACCTTCTCCAGGGACGCGCCGCGCGAGTACGGCTGTTCGCCGGAGGTGAAGCGCCCGAGGAAGAGCGCGTCGACCACGTCGGAGGGTGAGTCGCTGTCGTCCAGGCGCACATGGACGGGGACCGCGCGGTGCGGTGGGCGTGGCGCGTGCCGGGCGGGCGCGGGGTCGGGCAGGCTCTGTGGCACTGGCCTCCTCGGGTCATGGGGCTTCGCGGACATGCGGCCCATGATCCGGCACGGGAGCCGCTTCCGCCCAGTGCTTTTCCGGGGCGGAAACGTGCCCCGGCCGAAGAGGCGGACACGAGGCGCGGACGCGGCCGGAACGAGGCGCGGACGAGGTTTGAACGCGGTTCGGTCGGCGCGGAGTCGAGCTGTCGCGGACTTTTCATATGAATGCAATGGACACGACAAAAATTCGTGGTCGGGATACTTCCCCCGGGGGTTACCGGCCGGTACAACAGGTCTCGCAGAGATCCTGCCCAGGGAGGTTCCATGAGACTGTCCCGGTTGGCATCAGCCGTATCCGCGCTGATCCTCACCACTGGCCTCGCGCTCATCGGCGCGGCCCCCGCGCACGCCGCGGCGCCCTCGTACGCAGCCCTCGGAGACTCGTACTCCGCGGGCGTCGGCGCCGGCAGCTACGACAGCTCCAGCGGTGCCTGCAAGCGCAGCACCAAGGCGTATCCGGCGCTGTGGGCGGCGGCTCACGCCCCGTCAGCGTTCGCCTTCACCGCCTGCTCGGGCGCCAAAACGGGTGATGTGCTCAACAACCAGCTCGGGCCGCTCAACGCGTCCACCGGCCTGGTGAGTATCAGCATCGGCGGCAACGACGCGGGCTTCGCCGACGTCATGACCACCTGCGTGCTCAACTCCGAGAGCACCTGTCTGGCCCGCATCGCGACGGCCCGCGCCTACGCGGACAACACCCTCCCCGGCCTCCTCGACAACGTGTACAACGCCATCCACGCCAAGGCCCCCAACGCCCATGTGGTCGTGGTCGGCTACCCGCACTTCTACAAGATCGGGGGCAGTTGCTGGGCCGGTCTCAGCGACACCTCGCGCGCCGCCATCAACGGCGCGGCCGACGAACTCGACACCGTGACGGCCAAGCGCGCCGCCGACCACGGCTTCGGCTTCGCCGATGTGCGCGGCACCTTCACCGGACACGAACTCTGCTCGGGATCGCCCTGGCTGAACAGCCTGACCTTCCCGATCGACGAGTCCTACCACCCCAAGGCGGCCGGCCAGTCCGGCGGCTACCTGCCCGCGTTCAGCTCCGCCGCCTGATCCGTACCGCTCGTCCCGGCCGCCGCCGGTGTCGTGGTCGACGCCGACGGCGGCCGGTCGCGGCGATGATGGAACGGCCGGGAGGGGGGTAGGCTCTCACTGTCCGCCGTTCGCCAACTTCCTTGCGCGCGGCGGTAATTCGCTGTTCAGTCGTCAACACCCAGAGCCGGAGGGTCAATCCGGGGCCTGGGATGCGCAGGTGACGCGTCGGGGCGATAGGGTTACCCTGCCCGGGCCGGGTGCCCTCGTACGGGTGGGGAGTGTCATGGAACAGATAGTTATGCGTAGCAGGCCGAGAGTGCCTGCCATCAACTGCGGAAGCAGCACGACCAGCACGCGTCTGGATCGTCATCTCGCGATACTGGGCGGCCCTGTCGTCCCGCACCGTGAGAGTGCGGAGGCGACGTTGCTGATGCGCGAGCTGACCTCGCGGGATTCGGCGCGCACCAAAGCGAGCCGCAGTGCACGGGTGTCCCTGTTCGCGCCGCTGCGGCGCCTGCGGCGCTCCCTGTTCGGCAGCCGCGGCTGATCCCACCTTCCGGCGGTCACACCGTCCCGGCACAACGCTGCGGCCAGCGGCGTTGCGGTGTGCTCGCCGTGAACGGCAAGGGCTCTACGCGCGTCCACCTGCGTTCGGACGCTTTCCACCACCCGTAACACCCGTGGCGTCCTGTCGACGCCTCACAGCAGCGCGAACTGCCCGTCCGGACCTTCCTCGTGATGGTCCAGCACCGATGCGGGCCGCCGCGCCCCCACGGGCGCGGGCAGGACCCCCGCCAGGCGCAGTGCTTCGGCGGAGATTCCCGCCGCGCGCGCCCGCCGCGACCCCGGCTCCGCCGCCAGCCGCTCCGCGAGCTTCCGCCGCTCCGGTCGGAGCGCGGCCAGCAGGGTGAGTACGGAAACGAGTTCGAGCAGCTCCGTGGTCGTCTCCCGGGTCCAGCGAGCGGGCCGCAGCGCCTCCAGCGTCGCCGGAGCCGCGACGGCCGCCCGCCGCTCATACCAGGCCTCCAGCACCCGCACCCCGCCCGCGTGGAACTCCCACGCGGCGGCCGGTACCGGTGAGATCAGCCCCTCGCCGATCCGCAGCGCCTCCTCCTCCGGGTCGTACGCCAGCTCCCCGGGCCGCGGCACCGCGGGCAGCGGGGCGCGGACGTACGGGCGTCGGCCGCCGGGCAGCCGGGGCTGGCCGGCGGGCCGGCCGGCGGCGGGATCCGCGCAGCGCTCGCCGCGGGTGTGCAGCCAGATCGACGTCCGGCCCAGTTCGACGGCGGCGAGCCACAGTTCCGGGTCGCGGGTGAGCGGCACCGCGACACCCTCCCGCGGGTCCCGGGCCGGCAGGCCCGCGACGGTGATCCAGGCCAGCACGTCCTCGGCGCCCACCGGCAGCCCGAGGAGCTCGCCGAGCAGCTCGGTCAGGCCGGGCGCGAGGTTGGGGTCCTGCCCGCCGGGCCGCCGGTACAGCGGCCGGATCCTGCCCGGTTTGCCGGCGGGCGAGCGGCCGTCGGGCAGGACGGCGCCGAACGACAGCGCGGGACCGGGGACGTTGGGGAGCCTGGCCTGCTCCACCGCGAAGATCTGGCGCTCGTCGGCGACCCGCCACAGCTCGGGGCGGGCGGCGTCGATGAGCCGGTGGTCGGGAATCAGCCACTGCAGGTCGAAGGCGCCGTGCAGGACGCGGACCGGTTCGGGGCACCGGCCGCTCTCGCGGGCCAGCCGGGTCGTGGCGGCGGGCCGCCCCTCCCGTCCCGGAACCGCCAGCTGCGGCGCGGGGGTGTGCAGCCCGCGGGCCCGGCTCGGCCGCAGCAGCCGCTCGCGTTCCGCGTCGTCGGCCGCCGCCAGCAGCGCGTCCCAGCGGGCCCGCAGCGCCTTCGCGTCGGGTGCCACCGCCCAGGACCGGCCGTAGACCAGCGGCGGCACGGACCACGGCATCAGATCGGCGAGCACGGGAGCGACGTGGGCCGCCCCGGAGTTGGAGCCGGCGGCTCGTGGCGGTGTCACGTCACGGGCCTCCCCAGCGCCTGGATTCGCGGATGCGCTTCCCACCGAGGGCATCGTACTGAGCCGAGGTGACGGCCGCACCGCCGGTCTGCCGGGGGGCGCGCCTCCGGCGGCGTCAGCGCGCCTCCATCGTCACGGTGAACGAGAACCGGTCCCCGCGGTAGTGGATCCGCACCACGTCCACCGCGCGGCCCGACTCGTCGTACGTCACCCCGGTGTAGTGCAGGATCGGGCTGAGCAGCGGGACGTCGAGCAGCCGGGCGGTCTCCGGGTCCGCCAGCCGCGCCTCCACCGTGTCGGTGATCCGGCTGATCCGCACGCCGAGCACGTCCCGCAGGACCTTCGTCATCGGCCACCGTTCGAGATCAGCCAGATCGATGCGGCGGCCGAGGTCCGGACGGACGAAGTTCTCCGCCCAGTTGGTCGGCTCGCCGCTCTCCTCGCGGCGCAGCCGCCGGAAGAAGGCCGCCTCCGCCAGGCCGGGGAAGTGCTCGGCGGCCCAGGGCGGCACGGGCGCCGTCCCGTGCCCGAGCACCTCGGTCCGCTCACCGGACTGCTGGGCCACGATCGCGTCGACCGAGCCCAGCAGCCGGACCGGCGCGCCGCGCAGCGCGGCCGGTTCGATGAACGTGCCGCGCCGCCGGTGCCGGCTGATCAGCCCCTCGGTCTCCAGCTCCTTGAGCGCCTGGCGCATGGTCAGCACACTCACGCCGTAGTGGCCGGCCAGATCGTCCTCGGTCGGGAGCCGCAGCGGGGCGTCCGGGCGGCGGCCGAGTATCGAGGCGCGCAGCGACTGCGAGACCTGGTACCACAGCGGCAGTTTGCGGTTGAGGACGATCGAGTCCGGGGCGAAGGCGGTCATGACGTCCCGAAGTGCCGCTCGAGGCCCTTCCACACCTCGTCGTAACCCTCCTGCCGGTGGTCGGCGGCGAGCGCGTCGGCGGTCGGCACGACGGGCCAGCGGGTCTCGAACATGAAGGCCAGCCCGTCGTCGACCTTCTGCGGCTTCAGCTCGGCGGCGCTGGCCTTGTCGAAGGTGGCGCGGTCCGGGCCGTGCGCCGACATCATGTTGTGCAGCGAGGCACCGCCGGGGACGAACCCCTCGGCCTTCGCGTCGTACGCGCCCTCGATCAGGCCCATGAACTCGCTCATGACGTTGCGGTGGAAGTACGGCGGGCGGAAGGTGTCCTCGCCGACCAGCCAGCGCGGCGCGAAGACCACGAAGTCGGCGTTGGCCAGCCCGGGGGTGTCGGAGGGGGAGGTCAGCACGGTGAAGATCGACGGGTCCGGGTGGTCGTAGCTCAGCGAGCCCAGGACGTTGAACCGCCGCAGGTCGTACACGTACGGGACGAAGTTGCCGTGCCAGCCGACGACGTCGAGCGGCGAGTGGTCGTAGGTCGCGGCCCAGAGGTTGCCGCCGAACTTGTTGATCACCTCGACCGGTTCCTCGCGGTCCTCGAAGGCCGCCACCGGTGCCAGGAAGTCCCGCGCGTTGGCCAGCCCGTTCGCACCGATCGGGCCGAGGTCGGGGAGCCGGAAGGCCTGCCCGTAGTTCTCGCAGACGTAGCCGCGCGCCGTGGGGTCCAGCAGCTCGACGCGGAACCGGAGCCCGCGCGGGATCAGCGCCACCTCACCGGGGCCGGCCTGGAGCAGGCCCAGCTCGGTGCGGAGCAGCAGGGTGCCGTGCTCCGGCACGATCAGGAACTCACCGTCGGAGGACGAGAAGACCCGGTCCGTCATCGAGGTGTCGGCCGCGTACCAGTGGATGCCGATGCCCTCGCGGCGCAGCACGTCGCCGTTGCCGCCGACGGAGACCAGGCCCTGGACGAAGTCCGTGGGGACGTCCGGCAGCGCGGGCGCGCTCCAGCGCAGCCGGTTGGGGTCCGGCTCCACGTCGAGGAACGGCGCGCTGCGCAGCGCGCCGTTGCCGACCCGGCGGAACGGTGGATGCGCGGCCGAGGGGCGGATCCGGTACAGCCAGCTGCGGCGGTTCTGGTGCCGGGGCTCGGTGAAGGCGGTGCCGCTGAGCTGCTCCGCGTACAGGCCCAGTGGGGCGCGCTGTGGAGAGTTCCGGCCGATCGGCAGCGCTCCGGGCACCGCCTCGCTGACGTGCTCGTTCCCGAAACCGGGGGAGTACGTGAGGTCCGTGCCGTGTGTGCTGCCCATCGCGCGCTCCCGGTGCCGTTGTCCGATTCCTATGGTTGACCATAGGAATGAGTGCGGCAAACCGTCAATGACCTTGGGGCGGTCCGCCGCTAGGCTGGCCCCGAAGGGGGGCGCCGTGACCGGCCAAGGGCTCCGCAGGGCGCCGGTGCAGCAGCGCAGCACCGAACGCCTCGGCCGCATCCTGGATGCCTGCGCCGCGCTGCTGGATGATGCCGGCTACGAAAGCCTCAGCACCCGCGCGGTCGCCGTCCGGGCCGGTGTCCCGATCGGCTCCGTCTACCGGTTCTTCTCCAACAAGCGGGCGATGGCCGACGCCTTGGCGCAGCGCAATCTCGACCGGTACCTGGAGCGCGTCACGGCCCGGCTGGCGGAGCCGGCGGGTGGTGCCGGGACGGGATCGGGCGTGGGGCCGCTACCCCTCGACGTGGTCGTCGAGGTGGTCGTCGACGAGTACATCGCGATGAAGGGCGCCACCCCCGGGTTCGAGCTCGTCGATTTCGGCGTCCCCGGGGAATCCGAGCCCAACCTCCACGTCGCCGACCGGCTGCTGGAGCTGCTCGCCGGGCGCCTCGGCCTCGACCCGGCGGACGCGTACGCCCGGCTCACCTTCGTGATCAGCGTGGAAGCCGCCGACGCGCTGCTCCAGCTGGCCTTCCGTACCGATCCGGCGGGGGATCCGGCCGTGATCGCGGAGACCAAACGGCTGCTGCGGGCCTATCTTGCGCGGTAAGCGCGGGAGGCGCGGGGGCGGGCCGCTGCTGACGATGCGCGACACGCGGTCGGCTGATGACAACCGTCATGGGGGTTCACACATGCATACTGGTCGGTATGCTCGGCTGTACGCGTGTCGCCGTCGTCCCAGGAGAGCCCGATGACCCGTACCGCCCTGCGAATCTGCCCGTTGTGCGAGGCCACCTGCGGTCTGACGCTCACCCTCGACGGCGACACGGTCACGAGCGCCCGCGGCGACCGTGACGACGTGTTCAGCGCCGGCTTCATCTGCCCCAAAGGGGCGACCTTCGGCGCCCTCGACGCCGACCCCGACCGGCTGACCCGCCCCCTCGTCCGCAAGGATGGCCGGCTGGTCGAGACCGGTTGGGCCGAGGCGTTCGCCGCCGTCGCCGCCGGGCTCGGCGCGGTCACCGCCGCGCACGGGCCTGACGCCGTCGGAGTCGTCCTCGGCAACCCCAACGTCCACACCGTCGCGGGCGGCCTCTACCCGGCGCAGCTCCTCGGCGCGCTGGGCAGCCGCAACATCTTCTCCGCCAGCACCCTGGACCAGATGCCCAAGCACGTCGCCTGCGGCTACCTCTTCGGCGACCCCAACGCGATCCCGGTCCCCGACCTGGACCGCGCCGACCACCTGCTCATCATCGGCGCCAACCCGCTGGTCTCCAACGGAAGCCTGGCCACCGCCGCGGACTTCCCCGGCAAGCTCAAGGCGCTGCGGCGGCGCGGCGGACGGATCACCGTCATCGACCCCAAGCGCACCCGCACCGCCGAGGTCGCCGACCGGCACGTCCCACTGCGGCCGGGCACCGACGCCGCGCTGCTCTTCGCGGTCGTGCAGGTGCTGTTCGCCGAGGACCTCACCGATCTCGGCGCGCTCGCGGACCACGTGACCGGGGTGGAGGAGGTGCGCGCGCTCGCGGCCGACTTCACCCCCGAGGCCGTCGAGGGCGTGTGCGAGGTGCCGGCCGCCGAGATCCGCGCCCTCGCCCGCGAACTGGCGGCCGCGTCCAGCGCCGCGGTCTACGGGCGGCTCGGCAGCACCGCCGTCGAGTTCGGCACCCTGTGCAGCTGGCTCGTGGACGTGCTCAACGTGCTGACCGGCAACCTCGACCGGCCCGGCGGTGCCATGTTCCCGCTCGCCCCGACCGCGCGGGCACCGCGGCCCGCCGCGCCCGGCAAGGGGTTCACCGTCGGCCGCTGGCACAGCAGGGTCTCCGGTCACCCCGAGGTGAAGAGCGAACTGCCCACGGCCGCGCTCGCCGAGGAGATCGACACCCCCGGCGAGGGCCGTGTCCGCGCCGTCATCGCGCTGGCCGCCAACCCGGTGCTCTCCGCGCCCGACGGCCACCGCCTGGACCGGGCCCTGGCCGGTCTTGACTTCATGGTCAGCGTCGACCCGTATCTCAACGAGACCTCCCGGCACGCCCACGTCGTCCTGCCGCCGCCGCGGCCGACGCAGAGCGCGCACTACGACTTCGCCTTCTCCACGCTCGCCGTCCGCAACACCGTGCGCTACAGCCGCCCGGCCGTCGAACTGGAGGACGGCCGCCCCGGCGAGCCCGAGATCTACGCCCGGCTCGTCCAGATCCTGTCGGGCGGGGCGCCGGACGCGGACCCCGCCGCCGTGGACGAACAGGCGATCGCCCGGCTGCTCGCCCGCGCCACCGCCGACCCGCACTCGCCGCTGCACGGCGGCGACCCGGCGGAACTGGCGGCCCGGCTCGACGGCGAGACCGGATACGAGCGGCGGATCGACCTCATGCTCCGGCTCGGCCCGTACGGTCTCACCCTCGACAAGGTCCTCGCCCAGCCGCACGGCATCGACCTCGGCCCGCTCGCCCCCCGCGTCCCCGAGGTGCTGCGCACCCCGTCGGGCCGGATCGAACTCGCCCCGGCGCCGATCGCCGCCGACGTGCCGCGACTGCTGCGCTCGCTGACCGAGCGGGCCGCGGGACCCGTCCTCATCGGCCGCCGGCACCTGCGCTCCAACAACAGCTGGATGCACAACCTGCCGGCGCTCTCCGGCGGCACCAACCTGTGCACGTTGCAGGTCCACCCGGAGGACGCGGCCAGGTTCGGGCTCGCCGACGGCGCGACCGCCCTGATCAAGGGCGACGGCGGCGAGGTCGAGGCGCCGGTCGAGGTCACCGACGCCGTACGCCCCGGCGTCGTCAGCCTGCCGCACGGCTGGGGGCACGACCGCGACGGCACGCGGCTCGCCACCGCCGGGCTGCGCCCGGGAGTCAACGTCAACCAGCTCCTCGACGGCAGCCGCCTCGACCCGCTCTCCGGAACCGCCGTGCTCAACGGCTTCCCGGTGCAGGTCTCGGCGTTGCCGTCCAGCAGGTGATCCGACGCCCGGTACACGACGCCCGGTACCCGACGCCCGGTACGGTGCGCGGACGCCTGCCGGCGCGGTGCGCGGGCGTCGGTCGGGCGGGTTGCGGACCTTGGCCGCGACGTGAGCCAGAGCACGGGAGAGCCTCTGGCGTGCGAAAACTAACGGCGCTAGTTTGGGCGGATCGGGCAGACCCGCCCCCTACCGGGAGGACGACGACGTGAAGGCTCACGACGGCATGTACATCGACGGGGCCTGGCGCCCCGCCGCCGGGCACGAGTCGATCGAGGTGGTCAACCCGGCGGACGAGCAGGTCATCGCCTCCGTGCCGGCCGGCACCGCGCAGGACGTCGACGCCGCCGTGCGCGCCGCCCGGGCGGCGCTCCCCGGCTGGGCCGCGACCGCGCCCGCCGACCGTGCCGCCCTCATCGGCGCGGTGCGCGACCGGCTGGCCGCCCGCCGTGAGGAGGTCGCGGCGACCATCAGCGCCGAACTCGGCGCCCCGCTCGGCTTCGCGGCCGCCGTCCACACCGACCTGCCGATCGCCGTCGCCGGTTCGTACGCGCAGCTCGCCGCGTCGTACGCCTTCGAGGAGAAGGTCGGCAACTCCACCGTGCTGCAGGAGCCGGTGGGTGTCGTCGGTGCCATCACGCCCTGGAACTACCCGCTGCACCAGATCGTCGCCAAGGTCGCGCCCGCGCTGGCCGCCGGCTGCACGATCGTCCTCAAGCCCGCCGAGGACACCCCGCTGACCGCGCAGCTCTTCGCCGAGGCCGTCGACGAGGCGGGCATCCCGGCCGGGGTGTTCAACCTCGTCACCGGTCTCGGCCCGGTCGCCGGACAGGCGCTGGCCGCCCACGAGGACGTGGACCTCGTCTCGTTCACCGGCTCGACCGCGGTCGGCAAGCAGATCGGCGCCACCGCCGGCGCCGCCGTCAAGCGCGTGGCCCTCGAACTCGGCGGCAAGTCCGCCAACGTCATCCTGCCGAGCGCCGATCTCGCCAAGGCCGTCAACGTGGGGCTCGGCAACGTCTTCGCCAACTCCGGCCAGACCTGCAGCGCCTGGACGCGCATGCTCGTCGACGCCGACCGGTACGACGAGGCCGTGGAGATCGCCACGGCCGCCGCCGCCAAGTACGTCCCCGGGGACCGGCTCGGCCCCGTCGTCAACGCCAAGCAGCGCGACCGGGTCCGCGGCTACATCCAGCGCGGAATCGACGAGGGCGCCCGGGTCGTCGCGGGCGGACCGGATGCCCCCGAAGGGTTCGGCGACGGCTACTACGTCCGGCCGACCGTCTTCGCCGACGTCACCCCGGACATGGCCATCGCCCAGGAGGAGATCTTCGGCCCCGTCGTCGCGATCCTGAAGTACCAGGACGAGGACGACGCGCTGCGCATCGCCAACGGCACCGTCTACGGTCTCGCGGGGGCGGTGTGGGCCGGGGAGGAGTCGGAGGCCGTGGCCTTCGCGCGCCGCATGGACACCGGGCAGGTCGACATCAACGGCGGCCGGTTCAACCCGCTGGCGCCGTTCGGCGGCTACAAGCAGTCGGGGGTCGGGCGCGAGCTGGGTGCGCACGGGCTGGCGGAGTATCTGCAGACGAAGTCACTCCAGTTCTGAGGCTCCGCGCTCACGGCCGGTCGGCGGTTCGTCCGGCCGTGAGGTGGTGGTCCGTAGTCCGAGTAGAGAGTCCGAGAGGAACCCCGTGGTCCGCGCCGCCGTCCTTCCCGCCGTCAGCCAGCCCCTGATCGTCACCGAGATCGAGATCCCGGCACCGGGCCCCGGCCAGGTCCGGGTCCGCCTCGCCGCCGCGGGCGTCTGCCACTCCGACCTGTCGCTGTCCAACGGGACGCTGCGGCAGCCCGTCCCGGTCGTCCTCGGGCACGAGGGCGCCGGAACCGTCATCGAGGTCGGGGAGGGGGTCACGGCAGTCGCACCGGGCGACCGCGTCGTCCTCAACTGGGCCCCCTCCTGCGGTGCCTGCCACTTCTGCGCCCTCGACGAGCCGTGGCTCTGCGCCAACGCGGGCGCCGGCGCCACCGCCCCGTACGCGAAGCTCGCCTCCGACGGGAGCGAGCTGTACGCCGGGCTGGGAACCGCTGTCTTCGCCGAGGAGACGGTCGTCCCCGAGAACGCGATCCTGCCGCTTCCGGACGGCATCCCGCTCACCGACGCCGCGCTGCTCGGCTGCGCGGTCCTCACCGGTTACGGGGCGGTCCACCATGCCGCCCGGGTCCGCGGTGGGGAGTCGGTCGCGGTCTTCGGCGTCGGGGGCGTCGGGCTCTCCGTGCTGCAGTCCGCGCGGATCGCGGATGCCGGGCCGGTGATCGCCGTCGACGTCTCGCCCGCGAAGGAGGAACTGGCGAGGGCGGCGGGCGCCACCGACTTCCTGCTCGCCTCCGACGACACGGCGAAGCAGATCCGCAAACTCACCGGCGGGTACGGGGCGGACGTCGCCATCGAGTGCGTGGGCCGCGCCGACACGATCCGCACGGCGTGGTCGTCCACGCGGCGCGGGGGGCGGACGACGGTGGTCGGTATCGGCGGCGCCGATCAGGTCGTCACGTTCTCCGCGCTGGAACTCTTCTATTTCGGCCGCACTTTGTCGGGGTGCGTGTACGGGAACAGCGATCCGGCGCGGGACCTGCCGGTGCTGGCGGAGCATATTCGCGCGGGGCGCTTGGACCTGGGGGCGATGGTGACGGAACGGATCGGGCTGGAGGGGATCCCGGCGGCGTTCTCGGCGATGTCGCGCGGTGTGGGTGGCCGGGCTCTGGTGGTCTTCTAGGGCGTGTGGCGAAAGGAGCGCCGTTCGCCCGCTAGGGCGGGGTCCGCGGCGTCCGGTGCGGGCGACTGCACGGCGGAGGGTCGTCCTCGTACCGGACGTACCTGGACGAGCCCGACAACGCAGCAGGCGTGCGGGCCAGTCGTCGTGGGCCAGGCGGGACTTTCGCAACACGGCCAGAGCACTGGCTGTCCGTTCGGACAGGTTCTACTCGACGTGGGTCAGCCACTCGCGGTAGACCGTCGTGAACGGCTCGGCTCCGTCGCCTATCTGCCGCATGAGCCATTGCGCCGCTTCGGCGGCCTGGGCGATGACGTCAGCCGGATATCCGTAGCGGATCTGGTGTTCGGCGAACTCGTCCTCGTCGATGAGGACCGGAGCCGGGACGCCGCGCTTGCGGACCACGTCGAGGTCCAGGTCGATCATCGTGACTTCGGTCGCGGACATCCACTGCGGCGGTGTGGTGATGTCGCAGTAGATCTCGGTCGAGCGTGGTGCCGCGTTGAACGTGGCGGTCCACCACTGGTCGTGGGGGAACAGCAGCACGTATGCCTCGGGGAACGAGATGTCCGGGCCGTGCCCCTTCCGCATCACGTTGTCGGCGGGCACGCCGAGCCAGACGCCGTGTTCGTCCTCGCCCAGTCGGCGCATCTCCATGTTCCAGTGCAGCGATCTGTCGTACTTCCGGTACCTCACCCGTACGTCGTCAGACATGCGGGGCATCGTAGCCGCCGTCCTGGTACTGGATGGCGAGCCCGTCGACCAGCGCCCGCAAGCCCGTCTCGAACGCGCCCTCGTCCACCTGCTGCTGGTGTTCCGCCAGCAGGTGCGCGCTGCCGAGGCGGGGGTAGTCGGCCGGGTCGTACGCGCCCGCGTCGTCGACGAAGCCGCGGGCGAAGGAGCCGAGGGCCGAGCCCGCGACGAAGTAGCGCATCAGGGCGCCGATCCGGGTGGCCTGGGCGGGGGGCCAACCGGCGTCCACCATGCCGCCGAAGACGGCGTCGGCCATCCGCAGGCCGGCCGGTCTGCGGCCCGGGCCCTGGGCGAGGAACGGCACGATGTTCGGGTGCGCGGTCAGGGCCGCGCGGTAGGAGCGGCCCCATGCCAGCAGCGCCGTCCGCCAGTCGGGGCCGCCCTGGAACATCGACAGATCGACTTGGGAGACGACCGTGTCGGCCACCGCGTCCAGGATGTCGTCCTTGACCTTGAAGTGGTTGTAGAGCGACGGCCCGCTGACCCCGAGTTCGGCCGCGAGCCGCCGCGTCGAGAGTGCCTGCAGCCCCTCCGTATCCACCAGGGCCAGGGCGGCCGCGACGATGAGTTCGCGGCTCAGGAGGGGCTTGCGAGGGCGGGCCATGGGACGCATAGTAGGGCCTGCGTACTCAAAACTAGCGGTGCTAATTTATGGAGGTGCCCTCGTGGACCTTGCGCTCTCGGAGGAGCAGACCGCCGTCCGGCAGCTCGCCAGGGACTTCACGGAGCGCGAGATCACGCCGCACGCCGTGGCGTGGGACCGCGCCGAGAGCGTGGACCGCGGGATCGTCAAGAAGCTCGGCGCGCTCGGATTCCTCGGGCTCACGATCGACGAGGAGTACGGCGGCTCGGGCGGTGACCATCTTGCCTACTGCCTCGTCACCGAGGAGCTGGGGCGTGGTGACTCCGCCGTCCGCGGCATCGTGTCGGTGTCGCTGGGGCTGGTCGCCAAGTCGATCGCGTACTGGGGGAGCGAGGAGCAGAAGCGCGCGTGGCTGCCGCGGCTCACGTCGGGTGAGGCGGTGGGCTGCTTCGGGCTGACCGAGCCCGGCACCGGGTCGGACGCCGCGAACCTGACCACCCGCGCGGTGCGCGACGGCGACTCTTATGTGATCACCGGTTCCAAGATGTTCATCACCAACGGCACCTGGGCCGATGTCGTGCTGCTCTTCGCGCGCACCGGTGACCCCGAGCGGACGCCCGGGCACAAGGGTGTGAGCGCTTTCCTGGTGCCGACCGATACTCCCGGGCTGAGCCGTCGGGAGATCCACGGGAAGCTCGGGCTGCGCGGTCAGGCGACCGCGGAGCTGGTGCTCGACGGCGTCCGCGTGCCGGCCTCCGCCATGATCGCGCCTGAGGGCAAGGGCTTCTCGGTGGCGATGTCCGCCCTGGCCAAGGGCCGGATGTCGGTCGCGGCCGGCTGTGTCGGCATCGCCCAGGCGTGCCTGGACGCCGCCGTGGCGTACGCGGGGGAGCGCGAGCAGTTCGGCAAGCCGATCGCCCACCACCAGCTGGTGCAGGAGCTGATCTCCGACATCGCCGTGGACGTGGACGCCGCCCGGCTCCTCACCTGGCGCGTCGCCGACCACATCGACCGCGGGCTGCCCTTCGCCACCGAGTCCTCGGTGGCGAAGCTCTACGCGAGCGAGGCCGCGGTGCGCGCCGCGAACAACGCGCTGCAGGTGTTCGGCGGGTACGGGTACATCGACGAGTACCCGGCGGGGAAGCTGCTGCGGGACGCCCGCGTCATGACGCTGTACGAGGGCACCAGCCAGATACACAAGCTGCTCATCGGGCGCGCCCTGACGGGGGTCTCCGCGTTCTGAGGTGCCTTCCGGGGCGCCGGCCGGTCGTATTGACCGACCGGCCGGTATCTAAGCGCTTGCTCACCTTGGCTGTAGGGTGGCGGCCATGGATGTGGAGGCAGGAACGCCCGGCACGTGGAGCGACGTCACGCCCGATGCCGCGCGCCGGCTGGTGATCGCCGCGGTCGAGGCGTTCGCCGAGCGCGGGTACCACGCGACGACGACCCGGGACATCGCCGGCCGCGCCGGCATGAGCCCGGCCGCGCTCTACATCCACTACAAGACCAAGGAAGAGCTGCTCTACCAGATCAGCCGCGTCGGGCACCTGCGCTCCGTCGGCCTGCTGGAGGAAGCGGCCAACGGCGCCGGCGCGCCGGGCGAGCGGCTCGCCGTCGCCGTCCGGGCATTCGTCAGCTGGCACGCGGGGCGGCACAACACCGCCCGTGTGGTGCAGTACGAGCTGGGCGCCCTCGCCGAGGACCACTACACCGAGATCGTCGCGCTGCGCCGCCAGTCCGAGCGCGCGGTCCGCTCGATCATCGAGGACGGCGTGCGGACCGGCGAGTTCGACGTGCCGGACGTCGCCGGCACAGCGCTCGCCATCCTGTCGCTGTGCATCGACGTCGCCCGCTGGTTCAACCCCGACGGACGCCGTACGCCCGACGACGTCGGCGTGCTCTACGCCGACCTCGTCGGGCGCATGGTCAGCCCCAGGCGGCCGTAGCCGCCCCGCGGCCTCAGAGGTAGAAGCGGGCCACCGTCTCCGCGACGCACACCGGCTTGTCGCCGCCCTCACGCTCGATCGTCACCTTGGTGACGAGCTGGACGCCGCCGCCGACCTCGGTGACCTCCGCGATCTGCGCGGTCGCGCGCAGCCGCGAGCCGACCGGGACGGGCGCGGGGAAGCGGACCTTGTTGACGCCGTAGTTGACGCCCATCTTCACGCCCTCGACCCGGAAGAGGTCGGGCGTGAGCGACGGGATCAGCGACAGCGTCAGGAAGCCGTGCGCGATGGTGGTGCCGAACGGTCCCTGCGCGGCCTTCTCCGGGTCGACGTGGATCCACTGGTGATCGCCGGTGGCCTCCGCGAACAGGTCGATCCGCTTCTGGTCGATCTCCAGCCAGCCGGTCGTACCGAGCTGCTCGCCGACCGCCGCCCGGAGCTCGTCCAGTGAAGCGAAGATCCTGGCCTGCGACATCTGATGCCTCCTGTGCCCAACTGTCCGACGGGTTACTAAGCGCTTGCTCAGCATGGTTCCGGTCGTCGGCCCTGTCAACGCCCGGACGGCGGACACCGGAGGGATCAGCGTCCCTCGTTCACCAGATCGCGGGGTGCCGCCGCGCCCACGGCCGGGCCGCCTCCAGCTGTGCGGAGAGCGAGATGAGGGTGGCCTCGTCGCCGTACCGGCCGCCGAACATCACGCCGATCGGCAGGCCGGCGGGCGTCCAGTGCAGCGGAACGTTCACGGCCGGCTGGCCGGTGGCGTTGTAGAGCGGCGTGAACGGCGTGAAGGCCGCCAGGCCGGCGAACTCCGCCTCGGGGTCGCCGTCGTCGCGCAGCCCGCCGACCGGAGCGGGCGGCTGGGCGAGCGTCGGGGTCAGGATGACGTCGTACGAGGACAGCAGCGCGTCCGCGATCAGCTGCCCCAGCGCGCGGAACGCGTACAGCGCGCCCGCGAACTCCGACCCCGAGACCCGGCCGCCCTGCTCGCGCAGATGACGGGTGAGCGGCATCAGCAGCTCCTCGTGCTCCGGAGCGACCGGGTAGACGGTCGACATCACGCCCCAGACCCTGCTGAAGGCGTCACGGACGCTGTCGTCCACCGGCAGCTCCATCTCGTCCACCTGGTGGCCGAGATCGCGCAGCAGCCCGGCCGCCCCGTCGTACGCCGCCCGGCAGTCCGGGTGTAGTTCGACGCCGGGCACCGGCGGGGTCGGCAGCGCGACCACCCGCAACCGCCCCGGCTCGACCCCGGCGTACGAGGCGAAGGTCGCACCCTGCGGCAGCGAGGGCGCGCCGTACGGGACGCCCGGCATCGGGCCGGCCAGGACGTCGAGCAGCGTGGCGGCGTCCGCGACGCTCCGGGCGAGCGGGCCCGACGTGCTCAGGCCGCTCACATCGTGCTGCACCGGCCCGCCGCTGACCCGTCCCCGGCTCGGCTTGATGCCGAACAGCCCGCAGACGGACGCGGGGATGCGGATCGAGCCGCCACCGTCACTGCCCTGGGCGATCGGCGCCAGTCCGGACGCGACCGCCGCGGCGGCGCCCCCACTGGAACCGCCGGCGGAACGCTCCAGGTCCCAGGGGGTGCGGGCGGGCGGTGCGAGCTGGTTCTCGGTGTAGCAGGGCAGCCCGAACTCGGGGGTGTTGGTCTTGCCGAGCAGGATCGTCCCCGCCTCGCGGAGCTTGGTCACCACGTGGTCGTCGATGTCCGGGACGTGGTCGGCGTACGCCCGCGAGCCGAGCGTGCAGCGCACCCCGGCCACGAAGTTGAGGTCCTTGACCGGCACCGGAACGCCGTGCAGTGGCGACAGTTCCCGCCCCTCGCGGCGCGCGGACAGCGCCTCGCTCTCCGCGTCGGCCGCCTGCTTGCGGGCGATCTCGGGGGTCACGGTGATGTACGCGCCCACGCTCTCGTTCAGCCGCTCGACGCGGTCGAGATAGTGCTCGGTCAGCTCGACCGGCGAAACGGACCCGCGCCGAATCCCCTCCGCCTGCTCCACCGCGGTCAGATCGTGCAGCTGCGCCATGGCTGTCCCGTCCTCTGCTCGTTCGACATCATGTTGTCCCGACATCACGTCACCGTGCGCCGCGATCCTCGCACTACCCGCCGGTAGCAAGCCAGACCCCGTGCGCGCCCGACGAACGGAATCGGCCTCGCGTGCCCGGCGACAGTGAGTCATGATTCCGTGGTGCCCGTACGCGGGCCGACATCACGGAGGACAGGTGACGGAAGCGGTGAGCCGGCCGATGCTGGAACACGGGGCCCAACTGTGCGGCCTCGCCGAGAACGAGGCCCTGCCGCGTCGTCTGCTCGCCCGCTTCATCGACCGTGCCGACGAGGACCTCCTGGGCGAACTCGCCACGCGGACCGACCTGGGGCCGGAACTCCGGCGGGCGCTGGTCGAGCGCGGCGGCGGGCCCGTGCGGCAGACACTGATCTGGGCCGGGTCCCTGCCGTTGGAGGAAGTGCCGCGGGACGACCCGAAGGTGGCACTCGCCGCACTCGTCAGCGGCCTGGCGCCGCTCTCCTGGGCGGCGGAGCTCGCCGTCTGCCCCGACCGCGACGTCCGTTGCGAGGTGGCGGTCCTGGAACAGGACCTCGGCGAGACGTTCTACGTCCTCGCCGGCGACCCGGACCACGAGGTGCTGCGGGAACTCGCCCTCAACGCGGCGCTGCCGTCCGACCTGATGGAGAAGCTCGCGCGGCATCCGAGCACAGCCGTACGGTCCGCGCTCGCCCGCAACGACCAGGTTCCCGCCCGCATCCTCACCGGGCTGCTCGCCGACGGCGGCAGCCCGCCGCCCACCATGTGCGGGTCGTGCCACACCGTCGCGGACCCTGACGAGCGCCGTGCCCAGTGCGGCGACCACACGCCCGGCATCCTGGAGATCCAGCTCTCCGCACTGCAGAATCCCGCGACGCCGCCGGACGGCATGGCGGCGTTGGTCTCCCTGCCGGAACCCTGGCAGCGCGGCCTCATCGCCGAACGCTCCGGCCTCGCGGAGGAGGTGTATGCCGTGCTGGCCGACGACGCAGACGCGTTGGTCCGGCGGGCTCTCGCCGGCAACCCCGCCGTCCCCGGACCGCTGCTGCGACGCCTCGCCGGGGACCCGGCGCCCGAGGTCCGGCGCGCGGTCGGCGCCAACCCGGCCATCACCCTGGACCTGCTCGTGTCGCTCGCCGCCCGTCAGAATCTTGCCCGGGAGATCCCGCCGAGGATCGCCGCCGCCTCCGAGGACGAACTGCGGCTGCTGGCCGCGTCCCCCGTCGCCCAGGTGCGCGCACTCGCCGCCGTCAGGGAGGACCTTCCGGCCGATCTGCTCACCGGGTTCGCTGCGGACCCGGACGCGGGCGTGGCCAAACGGATCGCGCCCCACCCGTCCCTCACCGCGGACCATCTGCTGGCCATCGTGGAACGGCACGGGCCCTCCGTCTACAGCGCGGTCGCCACGAACCCGCACTGCCCCGCCGATCTGCTGCACCGGATGGCGCTCGACTCGCGCGCCGTCCGCAAGGCGCTGCGCCCGATCGCCCGCCACCCGTCGGCCACCGCGGAGACGCTGCTGATCTGTCTGGAACACCGCGACGGATGCCGGTTCGCCGTCCGGCACCCCGCACTGCCCGCGGAGGTTGTGGTGGAACTGCTGGGCCACCCCGACTGGAACGTGGCCTCGGGTGCGGCGGAGAACAGCGCTCTTCCCACGGCGGTGATGGAGCGGCTGCTCGACGGCTGGCTGCCGGAGGCTCCGGCGGCGAGCTGAGGCCGCGGCTCCCGGCGCCCCATGGGGGCGGCGTGATTCAGTGGCCGGTATGACTGGTACTCCTGATTTCCGGATCGAGATCGACGGCCGCCCCGCCACCGCCGAGGACCTGGCGCGGTTCGTCATGGTCAGCAGCTATGGGCACTTCACCGCCATGCAGGTCAGGGGGCGCGCGGTGCGCGGGCTCGACTTTCATCTCGAGCGGCTGGCGGGAGGCACGCGGGAGTTGTTCGGGACCGGTCTGGACGGCGGGCGGGTGCTCGACGCGGTTCGGCACGCGCTCGGAGACGACGTCGACGCGTCGGTGCGGGTCAACGTCTTCCGTCCGGACGGGGCCGATGACGTCTCCCTCCTGGTGTCGGTCCGGGGTCCGGGGCCCGGACCGAGCGGTGCGCAGAGCCTGATGTCCGTCGACTACCAGCGGCCCGTCGCCCACGTGAAGCACGTCGGAGGCTTCGCCCAGGGGTACTTCGGCAACGCCGCGCGGGAGGCCGGGTTCGACGAGGCGCTGCTCGTCGGGCCCGGCGGCGTGATCGCCGAGGGGTCGATCACCAACGTCGGCTTCGCGGACGGCGACACGGTCGTCTGGCCCGACGCCCCCGCTCTGCACGGCATCACGATGCGGGTGCTCCAGCGGGAGATGGACGCGGCCGGAGTGCCGTGGCGGCACCGGCGGGTGACGGTGGCGGACGTGGCCTCGTTCGACGGCGCGTTCGCCTGCAACTCGCGAGGGATCGCTCCGATCGGGCGGCTGGACGAGCAGATCCTGCCGACCGGCGCGGAACTGGTGAAGCGGGTGATCGGGCTCTTCGAGTCCGCTCCGTGGGACGCGCTGTGAGCCGGTGAGCGGCGGACGTGCGAAGACGGCCTCCCGTCGTCGGTAAACGTGTCGGAGGCCGGAAATGCCGAACAAAAAGGTGACGCATGTTCACCTTCCGGCCTGGGCGTACCGGCGGTAACCTCCGGCCCATCGGCCTCCGGGAGGAGCAGGAATGCCACAACGCACCGGCAAACTACGCACCGGCAAGGTAGGCGCCCGCAAGGGCAAGGCGGTCACCCGCACGTTCAGAACGGTGACCGCCGCGGCGCTGCTCGCACTCGGCGTCACCGTCGTCGTACCGCTGCCGCAAGCGGCCCAGGCGGCCGACCCCGTCATCGACTACTGCCAGGGCCGGTGCGGCGACATCCTGCCGCCCGGCGAGAACGGCAACGCCACGCTCGCCGACATCCTCGCCCACAAGGTCCTCGGCACCCGGCCCGCGCACGCCGCCGACCAGCTCGGACCGTACGCCAACCTCGCCACCGGCTATCCGTCGCTCACCGACTCCTCCATCAGCAGCTTCTTCAACGACGCCTCCTTCGGCGTCCCGTCCGGCCAGGTCGCGTCCGTGACCACGCCCCGCGCCGACGTCACCATCACCCGCGACAAGAAGACCGGCGTCCCGCACATCAAGGGCATCACCCGTGACGGAACCGAGTTCGGCGCGGGCTACGCGGCAGCGCAGGACCGACTGTGGCTGATGGACCTGTTCCGGCACGTGGGACGCGGCCAGCTGTCGTCCTTCGCGGGCGGCGCGCCCGCCAACCAACAGCTGGAGCAGGAGTTCTGGCGGGCCGCCCCGTACACGGAGGCGGACCTCCAGGCACAAGTGGACCAGCTCACGGCGAACAGCGGCCCGCGCGGGCAGCAGGCGCTGGCCGACGTGACGGCGTACGTCGCCGGCATCAACGCCTACATCACCGCGTCGAAGAACGGCCGTTACTTCCCCGGCGAGTACGTGCTGACCGGCCAGATCGACGCGGTCACCAACGCCGGCGAGATCCAGCCATTCAAACTCACCGACCTGATCGCGCTCGGCTCGGTCATCGGAGCGCTCTTCGGCTCAGGCGGCGGCGGTGAGGTGGAGAGCGCGATCTCGCTGCTCGCCGCTCAGCAGAAGTACGGCGTCACGCAGGGCACCACGGTCTGGGAGACGTTCCGCGAGCGCAACGACCCCGAGGCCACACTGACCCTGCACGACGGATCCAGCTTCCCGTACGCCGGCAAGCCCGCGAACCCGCAGGGCGCCGCGATGCCGGCGGCCGGTTCGGTCGTCGCGGAACCGCTGGTGTACGACCAGACCGGCGGCGCGGCGACCGGTGTGAGGACCCCGGTCAAGGCCGGCCCGCTCAAGGCCGCGCAGGGCATCTTCGACAACGGCGCGCTGCCGGCGAACCTGTTCTCCACCAAGAAGGGCATGTCCAACGCGCTGGTGGTCAGCGGCGCGCACACCGCCGGCGGCCACCCGCTCGCCGTGTTCGGCCCGCAGACCGGCTACTTCGCACCGCAGCTGCTGATGCTCCAGGAGCTCCAGGGCCCGGGGATCAGCGCGCGCGGCGCCTCGTTCGCCGGGCTGGGGATGTACGTGGAACTCGGCCGCGGCCAGGACTACGCCTGGAGCGCCACCTCAGCCGGCCAGGACATCACCGACACCTACGCCGTCGAGCTGTGCCAGGACGCCGTGCACTACCTCTACCACGGCGTCTGCACGGCCATGGAGAAGCTGGAGCGCGTCAACTCCTGGAAGCCCACGGTCGCCGACTCGACCGCCGCGGGCTCCTACCGGATGCAGGTCTACCGCACCGCGTACGGGCCGGTGGCCTACCGCGCGACGGTCGGCGGCAAGGCGGTCGCGTACACGACGCTGCGCAGCTCGTACCGGCACGAGGCCGACTCGATCCTCGGGTTCCAGATGCTGAACGACCCCGGCTTCGTCCATGACGCGGCCTCGTTCCAGCAGGCCACCCAGAACATCAACTACACCTTCAACTGGTTCTACGCGGACTCGCGGCAGACCGCCTACTACAACAGCGGGACGAATCCGGTGCGGGCCGCCGGCGTCGACGCCTCCTTCCCGGTGAAGGCGGAGGCCGCCTACGAGTGGCAGGGCTGGAACCCGGCGACGAACACCGCCACCTACACCCCGCCCGCGCAGCACCCGCAATCCGTCGACCAGGACTACTACGTCTCCTGGAACAACAAGCAGGCCAAGGACTTCACCTCGGCCGGCTTCGGCAACGGCCCCGTGCACCGCGGGGACCTGCTGAACGACCGGGTGAAGCAGCTCGTCGCCGCGGGCGGCGTGACCCGGTCCGCGCTCACCAAGGCGATGGCCGACGCCGCGCTGACCGACCTGCGCGGCGAGGACGTCCTGCCCGAGCTGCTGCGCGTGCTGCGCAGCGCGCCGGTCACCGACCCGCAACTGGTCACCGCCGTCCAGCAGTTGTCCGACTGGGGCGCGGCGGGCAGCAAGCGCAGGGAGACCTCGGCGGGCTCCCACGTGTACGCGAACGCGGACGCGGTCCGCACCATGGACGCGTGGTGGCCGCTGCTGGTCGACGGCGCGTTCCGGCCCGGTCTCGGCGACGGCCTGTACACGGCGCTGACGTCGAACCTGTCGATCGACGAGTCACCGTCGGCCGGCCACGGACCGACCGGATCGCACGCGGGCAGCGCGTTCCAGTACGGCTGGTGGAGTTACGCGGACAAGGACCTGAGGACGGTCCTCGGCGATCCGGTGCAGGGCTGGACACCGCAGGCCTTCTGCGGCGGCGGCGCCCTCGGCGGCTGCCGCGACGTGCTGCTGGCCACGCTGAAGCAGGCGGTCGCGAAGCCCGCGACCACCGTCTACCCGGCCGACGCCAACTGCTCTGCGGGCGACCAGTGGTGCTCCGACGCGATCATCCAGCGACCGCTGGGCGGGATCACCCAGGACAAGATCAGTTGGCAGAACCGGCCGACGTTCCAGCAGGTCGTCGAGTTCCCCGCGCACCGGTAGCGGCTCGGTAGCGCTGCACAGGCGGCAAATGACCGCCGCGGGACGGGACTCAGTGCGAGATCCGTCCCGCGGCGAGCACCACGCGCGCCAGTTCCTCGTGGCAGATGTCGCTGTGCGCGCCGGCCGGCGGAGGGCCGCTGCGGACGACGGCCGACACATCCACGCTCACGCACCCCGACACCGGGAACCGTCCGGCTCGGGCGTCGTCGACCGTCGCCAGCCGGGTGCCGGCGACCGCCTGGATGCCGTCGTGGCCCATGGCGCCCCAGCGGTCGCCGAGCCCGAGGAACGAGGAGTCGTCGCGCGACAGGCGTGACGCGAGCGGATAGATCACCCCGAGCGCGGTGTCGTGGCTGGAGAAGCAGGACACCAGGGGACCGTCCACCCGGCTCTCGACGTCGCGCAGCACCCCCGAGCGCGACGCGTCGTTGGGCAGTTGCCGCGCGTACGCGTAGTGCGAGAAAGCGCCCTGCAGCAGCGTCACGGACTTCACGTTCTGCGCCGCGGCGGGCAGGCCGAGCAGGGCGAACGAGACCAGGCGGGCGCCGAAGCTGTGTCCCACCAGGTGCACGCGGGCCGGGGCCGCCGTCCGCGCCAGCGCGCCCAGCACCGGGCCGAGGCCGCGCTGGCCGATCGTGCCGGCCCGCCGCTTCATCGCGAAGTACGTGGCCTGTCGCAGCAGTTCGTGCGCGCCGTTCCACAACCGCTTGCGGAGCCCGCCGAACAGCTGGGGTGCGTCGGGCCCGTCGGTGCCGCAGTCGACGCCGGTCTCCTGGAGGGCCGCGGTGAACTCCGCGCAGAGCGCGACCGGGTCGTCCAGGAGAATCGCCGGGTCGGACTGCGACCCGTCGTCGGAGTCCGCCGCGAACGCGGCGGCGGGGGAACCCTCCGGCAGCTCCACGAGCGCGCGGACCAGGCGCACGTACTCCGCGAACGCCTCGGGGGAGTCGGGACACTCCCGCAGCAGCTCCGCGAGCCGGCTCACCGTCGCGTCCTGCTCGGGGAACATGGTGGTCAGGGCCCGGCGCGTCTCCTCGCTCAGCTCCGTCCGGCCGGCCGGGACGGGGGCGATCGTCAGCGAGGGCGTGAAGTCGGGGATGGGCTCGTCGCTGAAGCGCATGGCGGGCCAGAGCACGCCCACGTAGCCGAGCCGCGCGCCGGTGCCGGGCCCGAGCAGCCCCGGGAAGGGTGCGAAGAAGCGGTCGTAGAGCCAGGTCGCCATGGACTGGTCGTTGTTCCAGCCGTGCGCGAACATCACCAGATCGGTGACTCCCGCGGCGGTCGCGCCCGCCAGCAGCTGATCACGCTGCCGGGTGTCCACGTCCCCGTCCGCGTCGAAGGTCAGTTCCCAGTAGGGCTGCACACTCGTCACTGTCACGGCGGTCCCCTCGGCCTCGATCCGCGCCACGTGCGCGCATCATCCCGAACGGGGAGGGAACCGGCCATACCCCGCGCATACGATTTTGCCCTTCCGTGCGCCTGACCGACCGCTTAGTATGCGAAGAGAGTCGTACCCGAGCCGTACCCAGTCGAGTCGAAGGAGACACGATCGTGGCCGTGGAAACCCTGCGCGATGCCCGAGTGGTCGTCACCGGAGCAGGTGGTGGCATCGGTGCCGCGCTGGCCCGCAGATTCGCCGCCGAGGGCGCGCGGGTCGTCGTCAACGACCTGAACGCCGGAGCCGCGCAGGCCGTCGCCGACGAGATCGGCGGCATCGCGGTGCCGGGCGACGCCTCGGACGTCGTCGGCAAGGCGCGCGACGCGCTCGGCGGCACGATCGACGTCTTCTGCGCCAACGCCGGGATCGGCACCGGTGGCCCGGACGCCACCGACGAGGAGTGGGAACGCTCCTGGGACGTCAACGTCATGAGCCACGTCCGGGCGGCCCGCGAGCTGCTGCCGGAATGGCTGGAACGCGGCAGCGGCCGGTTCGTCGCCACCGTCTCCGCCGCCGGGCTGCTCACGATGGTGGGAGCCGCCCCGTACTCGGTGACCAAGCACGGCGCCTACGCCTACGCCGAGTGGCTGTCGCTCACCTACCGGCACCGCGGCATCCGCGTGCACGCGGTCTGCCCGCAGGGCGTGCGGACCGACATGATGCGGGCGGCCGGCACCGCGGGCGAGCTGGTGCTCGCGCCCACCGCGATCGAGCCGGAGGAGCTCGCCGACGCCGTCATGGCCGGTATCGCGGCCGAGCAGTTCCTGATCCTGCCGCACCCCGAGGTCGCCCAGTACTACGCGGCCCGCGCCGCGGACCCGGAGCAGTGGATCGACGGAATGAACCGCCTGCAGAAGAAACTGGAGCGCGCCACAGAGGGCGGGGACCGCACGTGATCTCCTACGCGGCCAAGCCGTGGCTCCGGCACTTCACCGAGGAGCAGCGCGCGCTGCCCGACGCCCCGCCGAGCGTGCTGCACGCCTTCCGCGACTCGGTCGCCCGCGTCCCGGACCGCGCCGCGCTTGCCTACTTCGACGGCCGACTGACCTACCGCGAGGTCGACGAGCTCTCCGACGGCCTGGCGAACCACCTGGCAGGACGCGGCTTCGCGCCCGGCGACCGGCTCGCGGTCATGCTGCAGAACATCCCGCAGTTCGTGATCACGCTGCTCGGCGCGTGGAAGGCCGGCGGCGTGGTCGTCCCGGTCAACCCGATGTACAAGACACATGAGCTCACCCACATCCTCGCCGACGCCGGGGTCCGGGCGATCGTCTGCTCCGACCGTGCCTGGGACGGCTACGTCCGGCAGACCGCCACCGGATCACGGGCCACCATCGCGCTGGTCACCAGCGAGCTGGACCTGCAGACGCGCGACGACCGCCGCGTCCTGCCCGCCGAGCGGTTCCCCGCCCCCGACGGCGCGGACGACCTGCTCGAAGCGGCCCGCGCCGCGGCTGGACCGAAGCCCACGGCGCTCCCCGAGCGCGACGGCACCGCCCTCATCAGCTACACCTCCGGGACCACCGGCGCCCCCAAGGGCGCGATGAACACCCACGGGAACATCGCCTACAACGCCGACCGGCAGCGCGTCATGCTCGCCCTGCCCGACGGCTCGGTGATCTTCGCGCTGGCGCCGCTGTTCCACATCACCGGCATGGTCGCCCAGCTCTCCTCGGCCATCGCCAACGGCGCCACCCTGGCGCTCACCAACCGCTTCGAGGCGGGCGTCGTCCTGGAGGCGTTCCAGGAGTACCGCCCGGCCTACACCGTCGGCCCCGCCACTGCCTTCATGGCGCTGATGGCCCGCCCCGAGGCCACCCGGGACCACTTCTCGTCGTTCCGGTACATCTACTCCGGCGGCGCACCACTACCGCCGGCCATCGTCGAAGGGTTCCGCGAGCGGTTCGGCCCCTACATCCGCAACGGCTACGGCCTGACCGAGTGCACCGCGCCCTGCGCGAGCGTCCCGGCCGGCCAGGAGGCGCCCGTCGACCCGGAGTCCGGCACCCTGTCCGTCGGCGTCCCCGGTCCCGACACTGTGGTGCGCATCATCGACGAACAGGGCGAGGATGTCCCGTTCGGCACGCACGGCGAGATCGGCGTACGCGGCCCGATGGTGGTCCCCGGGTACTGGAACCGCCCCGAGGAGTCGGCGGCGGCCCTGCCCGGCGGCGAGCTGCGCACCGGCGACATCGGCTTCATGGACGAGGCGGGCTGGCTGTACGTCGTCGACCGCAAGAAGGACATGATCAACGCGTCCGGCTTCAAGGTCTGGCCGCGCGAGGTCGAGGACGTCCTCTACACCCACCCCGCCGTGCGCGAGGCCGCCGTCGTCGGCATCCCCGACGCCTACCGGGGCGAGAGCGTCAAGGCGTACGTCAGCCTGCGGCCGGGCCTGGCGGCCGAACCGGCGGATCTCATCGCGTACTGCAAGGAGCGGCTCGCCGCGTACAAGTACCCGCGCGAGGTGGAGGTCATCGAGGAGCTGCCCAAGACCACGACGGGCAAGATCCTCCGGCGCGAACTGAAGGCCCGGGCCGGATAGGGTCCATACCGGTCGGAATGTCGACCGGCGCATCGGTACGGAGAAAGGGCAGGCCATGGCACGCAGCACGACCACGAAGGCGACCGCGGTTCCCGAGCGGCTGCTCGCCGAGGCCACCCGTCTCTTCGCCGAGCGCGGCTACGACCGCACCTCGGTGCAGGAGATCGTCGAGGCGGCCGGGGTGACGAAGGGAGCGCTGTACCACTACTTCGGCTCCAAGGACGACCTGCTGCACGAGATCTACGGCCGCGTCCTGCGACTGCAGACCGAGCGCCTCGACTCCATCGCCGCCCAGGACGCCCCGGCGACGACCCGGCTGGCCCGGGCCGCCGCCGACGTCGTCGTGACCAGCATCGAGAACCTGGACGACACCAAGATCTTCTTCCGGTCCATGCACCAGCTGAGCCCGGAGAAGCAGAAGGCGGTACGCGCCGAGCGCCGCCGCTACCACGAGAAGTTCCGAGCCCTGATCGAGGAGGGCCAGCGCGACGGGGTCTTCCGCGTCGAGCTGCGTCCCGACCTCGTCGTCGACTACTTCTTCGGCTCGGTGCACCACCTCGGCACCTGGTACCGCGCGGACGGCCCGCTGTCCGCCGCGACGGTCGCCGAGGACTTCGCAGACATGCTGCTGCACTCGGTGCAACAGCCCCGATAACCCTGGAGGTACCTGGTGAAGGCATGGCGCGTGCACGAGAACGGGGAGCCGCGCGAGGCGATGCGCCTCGACGAGGTACCGGATCCGCAGCCCGGCCCCGGTGAGGTGCTGGTGCGGGTACGCGCCGCGAACATCAACTTCCCCGATGCCCTGCTGTGCCGCGGCCAGTACCAGATCCGCCCACCGCTGCCGTTCACCCCGGGCGTCGAGCTGTGCGGCGAGATCCTCGCCCTCGGCGAGGGGGTGACGGGCCTGGACATCGGCGCCCGGATCATCTCCCCGGCATCCCTGCCGCACGGGGCGTTCGCGGAACTGGCCGTCGTCAGCGCCGCGTCGGTACTGCCGGCCCCCGAGGCGCTCGACGACGCCGAGGCCGCGGCCCTGCACATCGGCTACCAGACCGGCCTGTTCGGCCTGCACCGCCGAGCGGCCCTCCAGCCCGGAGAGACCCTCCTGGTGCACGCCGCCGCGGGCGGCGTCGGCAGCGCCGCCATCCAGCTCGGCAAGGCCGCCGGAGCCACCGTCATCGGCGTCACCGGCGGCCCCGACAAGGCGAAGGTCGCCCGCGACCTCGGCGCAGACCTCGTCGTCGACCGCTACAGCGAGGACTTCGTGGCCGTCGTCAAGGAGGCCACCAACGGCCGCGGCGCGAACGTCGTCTACGACCCGGTCGGCGGCGACGCCTACACGAAGTCGACCAAGTGCATCGCCTTCGAGGGCCGCATCGTCATTGTCGGCTTCACCAGCGGCACGGTCCCGTCCCCGGGCCTGAACCACGCCCTCGTCAAGAACTACTCGATCCTCGGCCTGCACTGGGGCCTCTACAACACCAAGGACCCCCAAGCGGTCCTCCAAGCCCACGAAACCCTCACCCGCCTCGCCGCCGAGGGCAGCGTCAAGCCCTACATCAGCGAACGCGTCGCCCTGACCGACGCGGCGGAAGCCGTCCAGCGCGTGGCGGACGGCAAGACGACGGGGCGCGTGGTGGTCGTGAACGCCTGACCCCGCCACCCCCGGCCGCGCGAAGGCCCCGCCCTTGTGGCGGGGCCTTCGCGCGGGCGGACTACCGGGCGCCGTGACCGACCGCCGCCTGGCAGGGGGGCCGGCGCTGCGCACCTGTGAAGCGGTCCGCTGCACCCGGCGCTGCGCCCGTGAAGCGGTCCGCTGCGCCCGTGAAGCGGTCCGCTGCGCGGCCCGGGGTGGGGGAGCGATGCCGGTCCGCTGCGCGGCCCGGCGTGGGGTGGGTGGCGACAGTGGTAGGGATCATGGTGCGGGTGGGCGGTGGTCGGGGTGAGGGATCACGGAGTGGTTCTTCTGCGTCGCTTCGCTCCTTGACCGGGCGGAGGGGGCCCGGCGCTGCGCACCTGTGAAGCGGTCCGCTGCGCGGCCCGGGGTGGCGGATCGATGCCGGTCCGCTGCGCGCCCCGGGGTGGGGCGGGGGTGATTGCGTATGGGGGTGCGCTGCGGATGACCTTGTTGGGTGGGGATGGAGCTTTGATCCGCTCTTGTTGGCGTGATGTGGGGCGGGTGTGACGAGTGGGATCCAGCGGGATCTATGGGGCGGTCATTGGGCAGATGCGGATCACTAAGTGCGGCCAAAAGACCGCCTACCGATGCTCCGGCCGCACGAGCTGATCCTTTGGGGACGGATGGGGTTCGAGAGGTCGGGATGTGCCCCTATCGCCGGGCCCCGCCCACCAACCGAACACCCGCAGCCCATCACCCACCAACCTCGGCGGCCCCACCACCCGTTCCCACCCTCTACCCCGGGGCGCGCAGCGGACCGACATCGATCCGCCACCCCGGGCCGCGCAGCGGACCGCTTCACAGGTGCGCAGCGCCGGGCCCCCTCCGCCCGGTCAAGGAGCGAAGCGACGCAGAAGAACCACTCCGTGATCCCTCACCCCGACCACCGCCGACCCGCACCATGATCCCTACCACTGTCGCCACCCACCCCACCCCGGGCCGCGCAGCGGACCGCTTCACAGGTGCGCAGCGCCGGGCCCCCTCCGCCCGGTCAAGGAGCGAAGCGACGCAGAAGAACCACTCCGCAATGCCCGAACCTGAGCCCCAGCACCCCGCCCATGCACCAACTTCCGCACCGCCGTGACCACTCGGCCCAGGCCCGGCCCTGCCCCCGAAGGAACAGGCTCGGGTGGCCGCACCTTCGCTATGCGGTCATCCGGCCCACCCCCGCGGCCGAAGGTCCGGGGACCGTACATAGTCGACTTCGGACCCCTGCGCCGGAGAAACCGGCGCCGCCAGCGCGGCGGCGCCGCGTCCCGCCGACAACCGCTACACGTACTTCTTCAGCTCGCGCCGCGCCAGCGACCGCTTGTGCACCTCGTCCGGCCCATCCGCCAACCGCAACGTCCGCGCCCCCGCCCAGAGCTCCGCCAGCGGGAAGTCCTGACTCACGCCACCGGCGCCATGCACCTGGATCGCCCGGTCGATGATCTTCACCACCGCGGCGGGCGTGGCGATCTTGATCGACTGGATCTCGGTGTGCGCGCCCCGGTTGCCGACCGTGTCCATCAGGTAAGCCGTCTTCAGCACCAGCAGCCGCAGCAGCTCGATCTCGACCCGCGCCTCCGCGATCCACTCCTGGACGACCCCTTGCTCGGCGATCGGCTTGCCGAACGCCACCCGGTCCGTCGCCCGCCGGCACATGAGCTCGAGGGCCCGCTCCGCCATGCCGATCAACCGCATGCAGTGGTGGATCCGGCCCGGCCCGAGCCGCGCCTGGGCGATGGCGAAGCCGCCGCCCTCCTCGCCGATCAGGTTCTCGGCCGGCACCCGGACGTCGGTGAAGACGACCTCGGCGTGGCCGCCGTGGTCGCCGTCGTCGTAGCCGAACACCCGCATACCACGCCGTACTTCGACCCCGGGGGTGTCCCGCGGCACGAGGATCTGGCTCTGCTGGCGGTGCCGCTCCGCCGACGGGTCGCTCTTGCCCATCACGATCATGATCGCGCACTTGGGGTTCATCGCCCCGGAGATGTACCACTTGCGGCCGTTGACGACGTACGAGTCGCCGTCGCGCTCGATGCGGGTCTCGATGTTGGTCGCGTCCGACGAGGCGACGTCCGGTTCCGTCATCGCGAACGCCGAGCGGATCTCACCGGCGAGCAGCGGTTCCAGCCACTGCTTGCGCTGCTGCTCGGTGCCGAACTCGCTCAGCACCTCCATGTTGCCGGTGTCGGGCGCGGCGCAGTTCAGCGCCGGCGGCGCCAGGTGCGGGCTGCGGCCGGTGATCTCGGCCAGCGGCGCGTACTGCAGGTTCGTCAGCCCCGCCCCGCGCTCGCCGGGCAGGAAGAGGTTCCACAGCCCCTGCCGCTTGGCCTCCGCCTTCAGCTCCTCCACGACGGGCGGCGCCGACCAGCGGGCGTCGCCCTCGGCCTGCTCGCGCTGGAGGGCGAAGACCGGCTCCGCCGGGTAGACGTGCGACTCCATGAACGCGGTGAGCCGCGTCCGCAGCTCCTCGGTACGGGCGTCATAGGCGAAATCCATCAGTTCTCAGTCCTCCTGGGGCTGGAGCCGGAGCTTGAGCAGCCCGCGGTCGATGAATGCGGGCACCAGGTCGCCGATCCGGTCGAAACCGGCCCCGACGGTCTGGCCCAGCGTGAAGCGGTAGTGGATGCCCTCGAGGATCACGGCGAGCTTGAAGTACGCGAAGGCCGTGTACCAGTCGATGGCCGAGGTGTCGCGGCCCGACCGCTCGGCGTACCGCTCGACCAGTTCCCGGGCGGTGGGATGGCCGGGCGCGTCGCCGGTGGTGGAAACGGGCACGTCAGGGACGGTCTCCTGCTCGCTGTACATCACCAGCAGGCCGAGGTCGGTGAGCGGGTCGCCCAGCGTCGACATCTCCCAGTCCAGGACGGCCAGGACCCGGTCGTCGGCGCCGACCAGCACGTTGTCGAGCCGGTAGTCGCCGTGCACGACGGTGGGCGTGGGCGAGGCGGGCAGCGCCTTGCCGAGGGCGGCGTGTAGCTCCGCGATACCGGGCAGGTCGCGGCTGGTGGACGCCTCCAACTGCTTGCCCCAGCGGCGCAGCTGCCGCTCCAGGAAGCCCTCGGGACGTCCGAAGCCGTCGAGGCCGGCCGCTGCCGGGTCCACCGCGTGCAGGTCCACCAGGGTGTCGAGCAGCCCCAGCACGACCGCGCGGGTGCGCTCCGGGCCGATCTCGGCGAGCTGCGCCGAGGTGCGGTACGGCGTGCCGTCCACGAAGTCCATGACGTAGAACGGGGCGCCGATCACCTCGGGGTCCTCGCAGAGCAGCACCGTGCCCGGCACCGGGACCGGGGTGTCGCTCAGCGCGCTGATCACCCGGTGCTCGCGCGTCATGTCGTGCGCGGTGGCCAGTACGTGCCCGAGCGGCGGCCGCCGCACCACCCACCGCGTGGCGCCGTCGGTGACGGCGTACGTCAGGTTCGACCGGCCGCCCTCGATCAGTCTGGCCCGCAGGGCGCCACGCACCAGACCGGGCCGCTCCCGGTCCAGATGTTCGCGCAGCCGACCGAGATCGAGCCCCGGTGGATTGTCCGTACCGCTCATCGTTCGCTCCTCACCACCCGGCACACCTTGGTCCTGGCGTTGCTGCCATCATGCCGACCAGTCGGTATGTCGTCCAGTAGGGATCCGGAATCCGGTGTTGTGGGTCGGTTCCTGCTGAAAGACTGGCAGTCCGTCCACGCCCTTCGAGGAGCCTAGATGTACATCCCCGCCGCCGCCCTGGACTCGCTCCACGGACTCGCCCACGGGGACGCCTTCGGCGACCGCTGGTTCTCGGTTCTCCGGCTCGCCGGCCCCGAGGCGCTGGAGAAGCGCGTTCTGCCACCCCCGGAGACCTGGCTGTGGAGTGACGACACCGCGCAGACACTCGCGCTCGTGCGGGAGCTGGCGGAGAGCGGCGGGGAGGTCGACCAGGACCGGCTGGCCCGGCGCCTCGCCGACGAGTACGCGGCCGACGACCACCGCGGCTACGGCCCCTCCATGCACGACGTGCTCCGCCGGATCGGTACCGGGGAGCCCTGGCAGGCCGTGGTGAGCGAGCAGTTCGAGGGCCAGGGCTCCTGGGGGAACGGGGCGGCCATGCGGGTGGCCCCGCTCGGCGCCTGGCACTGCGAGGACCTGGACACGGTCGCCGAGCTGGCCGCCCGCCAGGCATCCGTCTCCCATCACCACCCCGAGGCCGTCGCCGGGGCCGTGGCCGTCGCGGTCGCCGCCGCGCTCGCGGCCCGCGGCCGGGGCGGCCCGGCCCCCGACCGCGCCGCGTTCCTGGGCGCCGTCGCGGACCGGCTCGATGTCTCCGACGTCCGCTCCGGCCTGCGCACCGCCTCCCGCATGTCCCAGTACGCCTCGGTCCGGCACGCCGCCGAGGTGCTCGGCTCGGGGTACCGGGTGTCGGCCCCCGACACGGTCCCGTTCGCCCTGTGGTGCGCGGCCAGCCACCCCGACGACCTCCAGGAGTGCCTGTGGGTCACGGTCTCCGGCCTCGGCGACATGGACACCACCTGCGCCATCGCGGGCGGCGTGGTCGCCGCCCGCACCGGGGTGGGGGCCCTGCCGCCGGCCTGGCACGCGGCCAGGGAGGCCCTCCCGGCGTGGGTTGACGCGGACTCGGCCCCCGCCTAGCCTCTGGACTTATGGGTGAACGGTATTCACATACGCAGACAGCGGCTGACGCCAAGGCACTGCCGGCGGACGTCAAGGCACTGACGGTGACGGAGGTCAGGCTCACGCCGATCCTGATCGCCGACCCACCGCTGCTCAATACCCAGGGCGTCCACCAGCCCTTCACCCCGCGCCTGATCATCGAGGTCGTCACCGCGGACGGCACGGTCGGGGTCGGCGAGACCTACGGCGACAGCCGGTACCTGGAGCTGGCCGCGCCGCTCGGCGAGGCGCTCCCCGGTCACGCGGTCAGCGATCTGAACGGGCTGTTCGCGCTCGCCGAGCGGGTCTGCGGCGAACCGGGCGACCCGGCCGACGTCTCCGACTCCGTCGACGTCGGCGGGCTGCGCGGTGTGCAGACCGCCGACAAGCTGCGGCTCTCCGTCATCTCCGGCTTCGAGGTGGCCTGCCTCGACGCGCTCGGCAAGATCCTGGGCCTGCCCGTGCACACGCTGCTCGGCGGCAAGGTCCGCGACACCGTCGAGTACAGCGCGTACCTCTTCTACCGCTGGGCGCACCACCCCGGCGCGGACACGCCGCGGGACGACTGGGGCGCCGCGCTCGACCCGGCCGGAGTCGTCGCCCAGGCCCGCCGCTTCGCCGACACGTACGGGTTCGGCTCCTTCAAGCTCAAGGGCGGTGTCTTCCCGCCCGACGAGGAGATCGCCGCCGTCCGGGCGCTGGCCGAGGCGTTCCCCGGGCAGCCGCTGCGGCTGGACCCCAACGGTGCCTGGTCCGTGGAGACGTCGCTGCGGGTCGCCGCCGAGCTGGGTGACGTCCTGGAGTACCTGGAGGACCCCGTCAGCACGACCGCCCGCATGGCGGAGGTCGCGGCGGGCACGGACGTACCGCTGGCCACCAACATGTGCGTGACGACGTTCCCGGAGATCCGCGAGGCCTTTTCGACGGGCGCCGTGCAGGTGGTGCTCTCCGACCACCACTACTGGGGCGGCCTGCGCAACACCCGCGAACTGGCCGCGATCTGCCGCGTCTTCGGCGTCGGCCTGTCCATGCACTCCAACACCCACCTGGGGATCAGCCTCGCCGCCATGACCCACGTGGCGGCGACCGTCCCCAACCTCGACTACGCCTGCGACTCGCACTACCCCTGGCAGAGCGACGACGTCATCACGTCCCGGCACGTCTTCACCGACGGCGCTCTCACCGTCTCCGACGCGCCGGGCCTCGGCGTCGAACTCGACCGGGACGCCCTCAAGGCGCTCCACCAACGCTGGCTGGACGACGACGGCACGATGCGCGACCGGGACGACGCGGCCGCGATGCGCCAGGCCGAGCCGGAGTGGCGGACGCCGGCCGTGCCGCGCTGGTAGTGCGGGCGATCGGCCGGAAGGGCGTTGCGCGCGGCACGCCGCCGCACTACGCGTGACAGGCCACCGGTACGCCGCCGTTCATCTCCGCCATGTCGGCGAACGCCGCCGCCGCGTCCAGCGGGGCGCCCGGTGTGATGCCGTCGAGTTCGGCGTAGACGCGGTGCAGGTTGGCGACCAGGCGCTCGGACTCGCGGAGTTCGGCGAAGGGGCCGAGGTCGGCGGTGCGGGCGGTCTCCAGCGGGGTGCGGCCGGCGGCGCGGCCGGTGTCCGCGAGGCAGCCGAGGTGGCGCAGGTACCCCTCCATGGTGTCGAAGACGCCGGGGTCGGTGACCGGGCCGTGTCCGGGGACGACGATCTCGGCGTTGAGCGACCGCAGCAGGTCCAGTGCGCGCAGCGACCCGTGCAGGGACCCCATCAGGATGAACGGCGTGCCGCCGTTGAAGACCAGGTCGCCGGTGAAGACGATGCGCTGGCGCGGCAGCCACACGATGGTGTCGCCGGGCGTGTGCGCCACCCCCGGGTGGAACAGCCGCACCTCGGAGCCGGCCGTGTGCAGCCGCATCGACTCGGAGTACGTGACGGTGGGCGCGGTGATCTGGATGTCGCCGTAGTCGACGTCAGGCCAGACCCCGTGCAGCTGGCGGCCGGCGGCCAGCAGCTCGCGGCGGCACGCGGTGTGACCGACGATCGCCGAGCCGCCCGCCGCGAACAGGCCGTTGCCGTAGGTGTGGTCACCGTGGTGGTGGGTGTTGACCACGTACTCCGGATGCGGCGCGCCCGCCGCCGTGATGGCGTCCCGCAGCAGCCGGGTGCGGCGCTCGGTGGCGGCGGTGTCCACGAGCAGCGTGCTCGTGCCGTCGCTGACGAAGCCCGCGTTGCTCAGGCACCAGCCGCCGTCGGGCTGGCAGAACGCATGGACATCGGGAGCCAGTTCCATGAGATACGGTTCCGTGCCCGTTGTGTCGACAATCGACGGCGTGCCCATGCGTGCCCTCCCCAGGACGGTCAACTGACGCCGTCTCGCACTACAGGACGAGCGAGAGCAGCAGGACGAAGCCTAGGGCCACCACGGAGATGACTGTCTCCATCGTCGACCACGATTTGAGGGTCTGTGGGACATCCATCCCGAAGTACTCCTTCACGAGCCAGAATCCGGCGTCGTTGACATGCGAGAAGAAGAGCGAACCGGCGCCGACGGCGAGTACCAGCAGGGCCGCGTGCGTTGTCGACATATCGGCGGCGAGCGGTGCGACCAGACCGGCGGCGGAGATCGTCGCGACGGTCGCGGAGCCGGTGGCGACCCGGATGAGGACGGCGATCAGCCAGGCGAGCAGCAGCGGGGAGATGTTCCAGCTGTCCGACCAGTTGAGGATCATGTTGCCGACCCCGGCGTCGATCAGCGTCTGCTTGAACCCGCCGCCCGCGCCGACGATGAGCAGGATCCCGGCGATCGGGGCGAGCGACTTCTCGACCGTCGAGGAGATCCGCTCCTTGCTGAACCCGGCCGCGCGGCCCATCGTGAACATGGCCAGTAGGACGGCGGCGAGCAGCGCGATCAGCGGGGTGCCGACCACGTCGAAGATCCGGAAGACCAGGCTCTGCTTGTCGTCGACGATGACGTCCACCAGCGCCTTGGCGAGCATCAGCACCACCGGCAGCAGCATGGTGCACACCGTCGCGACGAAGCTGGGACGGTGCTTCAGGTCGTCGGAGGCGCGGGCCGGCGTCATGGTCTCCGGCGGCTCGACCTTGACCCAGCGGTCGGCCACCCGGCCGAAGAGGGGGCCCGCGATGGCGAGGGTGGGCAGCGCGACGAGGACGCCGAGCGCCAGCGTGGTGCCGAGGTCGGCGTGGATGGCGTCGATGGCGGCGAGCGGGCCGGGGTGTGGCGGAACCAGGCCGTGCATGACGGACAGTCCGGCCAGCGCCGGGATGCCGACCCGCATCAGCGAGTAGTTGCCGCGCCGGGCGACCAGCAGCACCACGGGGATCAGCAGCACGATGCCGACCTCGAAGAAGAGCGGCAGCCCGATCAGCCCCGCGATCCCCGCCATCGCCCACGGCATCCGGCGCTCGCTGGTGCGGGCCAGGATGGTGTCGACGATCTGGTCGGCGCCGCCCGAGTCCGCCAGCAGCTTGCCGAGGATGGCGCCGAGCGCGATGAGCACGCCGACGCCCGCGACCGTCGACCCGAGACCCGTCGTGAAGCTCGTGATCGTCTTCGCGAGCGGTGCGCCCGCCACCGCGCCGAGCACGAAGGAGCCGATGGTGAGGGCGAGGAAGGCGTGCACCTTCCAGCGGGTGATCAGCACGATGATGACGGCGATGCCGACGAGGGCGGCGATGCCGAGCCGGGTGTCACCGGCGGAGGTGATGGGTGGCGCGGTCGTCGCGGCCAGCAGCTCGACGCTGAGTGCAGACACGTTCGTACTCCAGGGGGACAGCGGCGGATGTGGGGGTCAGCGGGGGTGCGGGGTCAGCGGGGGAGCGCGGCGTACGCGCGCTCGGTGATCTGCTGCGGGCCGCCGTCGATCGTGATGACGGCACCCGCTGTGCCGATTTCGTCCGGACCCAGCGGTTCGAGGGCGTCGAGCTGCGAGCGGAGCAGCCCGGGCGGCATGAAGTGCTCCATGCGGGCCTGCATCCGGGCGGCGATCAGCTCCGGGGGGCCGTCCAGGTGCAGGAAGAACAGCTCGGGGGCGTCGGCGCGGAGCCGGTCGCGGTAGCGGCGGCGCAGGGCGGAGCAGCTGACGACGCCCCCCAGGCCGGCGCGTTCGGTGACCCAGGCGGCGATGGCGTCCAGCCACGGCGCGCGGTCGGTGTCGTCCAGCGGGTGGCCCGCCGACATCTTGGCGATGTTCGCCGCCGGGTGGAAGTCGTCCGCCTCGGCGTAGGGAACGCCCATCCGTTGGGCGAGCAGGCCGCCGACCGTGGACTTGCCCGATCCGGACACGCCCATCACGACGACGACCGGGGGGTTCGGTTGCGGCTGGTGCTGCGCGGCTTCGGCAGTCATGCGCTCGTACCTCCTTGTGCAAGCGGCTGGCACCAATAAACGCCATAGGTACTACTTATTCAAGAGGGCGATGCGAAAACGTCATATCAAGGCTCCGGCACTTAAGCTGTCACCCATGCCTCAGCAGGGAGAGAGCGGCGGCCTGCACGCCCGCGTACTGGCCGAACTCGGACCCGCGATCGCCTCGGGCGCCTACCCGCCCGGCACGGTGCTGCGCATCGACGAACTCGAGGATCGGTACGGGGTCTCGCGCACCGTCGTCCGTGAGGCCGTGCGCGTCCTGGAGGCCATGCACCTGGTCGAGACGCGCCGCCGGGTCGGCGTCACGGTGCGGCGCACCGAGGAGTGGAACGTCTTCGATCCGGCGGTCATCCGGTGGCGGCTGGCCGGCGCGGACCGCCCCCGCCAGCTGCGCTCGCTGACGATGCTGCGGACCGCAGTCGAGCCGGTGGCCGCCGGGCTCGCGGCCGAGGCCGCCACCCCCGGGCAGTGCCGGGAGCTGACGGTGCTCGCCTCCGACATGGCCGCCGCCGGCCGCGCCGCGGACCTGGACGAGTACCTGGTGCACGACGTCGCGTTCCACCGCGTCATGCTGCGGGCCTCCGGCAACGAGATGTTCGCCCGGCTCGGCGACGTCGTGGCCGAGGTGCTGACCGGCCGCACCGAGCACCACGTGATGTTCACCGCCCCCGACCCCGAAGCGGTCACCTTGCACGTACGGGTCGCGGAAGCGGTGCGGGCGCGGGACGCGGCGGGCGCGGAGAGTCTGATGCGGGAGATCTGCGTCGGCGCGCTGCGCGAACTGGACATCCTCGCGCCGTAGAACCCGTACCGGTGCGAAAACCGGATGACCCGTCCGGCCGGCGGTGATCCACTGGGGCGTATGTCCGCTCGCCCCGCCGCCCCGCCGCAGCCGTTCCGCTGGAGCCTCGCCACGTCCGCGGGCGCCGGCCCGGACCGGCTCGGCGCGCTCACCGAGGGCGCGCCGCCCACCAGGCTGGGGTACCTGCCGACGCTCACCGAGTGCGCCGCGAAGGTGCTGGCCCGCTCCGACGGCGCCGACCTGTGCTTCGTCGGACGGTCGCTGGACAGCATGTACGACCTGCTGACCGGCGCGTTCGAAGGCTCGTCGTGGAGGGGGCGGCTGCTGCGGTTGCCGGTCTCGTGCACCGACGACCGGGGCTGGACGCCCGCGGTGCGGGCCCGCTTCCGCGAGCACCTGGCCGCGGTGGGGCTCGACCCGCACGCGCTGGCCCGCCGCAAGCGGCCGGTGGCCCTCGTGGACGTCGTTTTCCGGGGCAACACCTTCGACACCCTGCACCGCGCGCTCGCCGAGTGGATCGAGGAGAGCCACGAGCCGTGGCCGGTGATCCGCCGCAAGCTGCGCTACGTGGGCGTCACCCAGCGGGGCAGGACCGCCCCCGGCCACTGGCGCTGGCAGCAGGACGCGTCACGCCCGTGGGTGCGAACGCTGCCCGCCGGCCACGTGGTCAACGTGTCGCTGGACCCCGGGACCTGGTCGTGGTTCGGCGACTGCCAGCCCAAGGTGCACGGCTCGTTCCCGGCCGTCCGCTGGTTCGACGAGGACGCGGCCGAACCCTGGTACCACCCGTCGCTGCCGGCCGCGCTCGCCGAGTCGCTGGCGCTGGTCGCGGCGGGCCGCACCCGCGCGGTACGTGACGACCTGGTCCGCCTGCTGGGGCGGGAGCCCGGTTTCGCGAGCCGCGACGTGCGGGCGCTCGCCACGGCGCTGCGCCGCCGCTGATCCCGCGACCCCGTGACCCCGTGACCCCGAAGAGCTGACGGCGTCAGGCGTTGTTCTCCATCGCCGGGCGGAGCCGTCCGAGCAGGGCGTAGAGCGTCGCGCTCTCGTGCTCGTCCAGGGCGTCGAGCGCGCCGTGCGTGGCCTGCATCTCCTCGCGCACGCGCCGGATGGTGTCGCGGCCCTCGTCGGTCGCCACGACGTTCTTGACCCGCCGGTCGGTGGGGTCCGCCTCGCGGCGGACGAGCGAACGCGCCTCCAGCCGGTCCACGATCCCGGTGACGTTCGACGCGTCGCACACCAGCAGCGCCGCGAGGCCGCGCATCGGCAGCGGCCCGTCGAGCTGGGCGAGGACCTTGGCCTGGGTGGAGGTGAGGCCGTGGTGCGCGGCGGCGGCCGCGAAGTCCCGCCACTGCGCGGTGCCGATGGCGGCGAGCAGCTCCAGGAGCTCGAGCTTGGTCGGGACGTTCTGGGTGGCGCTCATACGGGGAGTGTACTCAGAATGCTTGACGACATCAATCATTAACTTGACGTCCTTAACTATTGAGGTCTACCGTCTGTCGAGTTGCTTGACGACATCAAGCATCCAAGTCATGAAGCAATGACGTGACGCCAGGAGAAGGACCCGCCAGCCATGAGCCATGCCAGCACCGCACCCGCAGCCGCGGGGCACCGGAACGAGACGGTCATCGTCTTCGCCCTGAGCCTCGCCGCCATGGTCGTGTCGATGATGCAGACCCTGCCCGTCCCGATCCTGGGCCTGATCCGCAACGACCGACTCGGCACCTCGACCGCCAACGTCAGCTGGGTGACCACCGCCACCCTGCTGTCCGCCGCGGTCTTCACCCCCCTGCTCGGCCGCTTCGGCGACCAGCACGGCAAGAAGCCGACCCTGGTGGCCGTACTCGGCATCATGGTCGCGGGCTCCGTCATCGCCGCCCTGGCGTCCTCCCTGCCGCTGCTGATCGTCGGCCGGGTGCTCCAGGGCGCCGCCACCGCGATCTTCCCGCTGGCGCTGTCGGTGCTGCGCGAAGAGGTCCGCCCGCAGAAGCTCCCCGGGGCGATGGCCCTGGTCAGCGGCACCCTCGCCTTCGGCAGCGGTCTCGCGCTGGTCGCCACCGGCCTGCTCACCTCCGGGCCCGACGCCGACTACCGCAACGCGTTCTGGATGGCGACCGGCTTCGCCGTCCTCGCCCTGCTCGCCGTCGTCTTCCTGGTCCCCGCGACCCGGCACAAGACCGGCGGCCGCACCGACTTCCTCGGCGCGCTCACCCTCGGCATCGCCCTCCTCCTGCTCCTGCTGCCGATCTCGCAGGGCCACGAATGGGGCTGGGCCTCCGGCCGCACGCTGGGCAGCTTCGCCGGCGCCGTCGTCATGGGCGCCGTCTGGGTGCTGACCGAGCTCAAGGTCCGCGAGCCGCTCGTCGACATGCGGATGTTCGTCCACCGTCCGGTGCTGATGGCCAACCTCGCCGGAATCCTCGTCGGCTTCGGCATGTTCGCGAACTTCCTGGGCGTCTCCTACCTCGTCCAGATGCCGAAGGCGGTCACCGGCTACGGCTTCGACGCGTCCATCCTGCGGGCCTCCGTCGAGTTCCTGCTCCCCGGCGCGATCGTCTCGCTGCTCGCCTCGCCGATCGGCGGCCGGCTCGTCCGGCACCGCGGCCCGCGGGTCGTGCTCGGCCTGGCCGCCGTGCTGGGAGCCGCCGGCTTCGCCTGGCTGGGCCTCGACCACGGCCACACCGCCTCGGTGATCGGCGCCGGCCTCATCGTCGGCGCGGCCGTCAGCTTCGGCTACGCGGCCATGCCCGCCGTCATCATGGCGAGCGTCCCGCACCACCAGAGCGGCATCGCCAACGGCATCAACTCGATCTCCCGCTCCACCGGCAGCGCGATCGGCAGCGCCGTCGTCACCACCATCCTGGCGTCCAAGACCATCGAGCACCTGCCCGCCGGAGCACCGGCGCTGCCCGCCGAGTCGGGCTTCACCCTCACCTTCGGTATCGCGGCCATCTCCTTCGCCCTCGTCGGGCTGGTCAGCTGGCTCGGCTTGCGCACGCACCAAGGACACCGGACCGTCGAAGTGACGGCTTCCGCCGCCGACAGCACCCCGTCCCCCCTCAAGGTGGTGGCGCAGCCCGACGCGGCCGACAAGGCCGGCGTCGTCTGATCCCCGCCCGATCCCCCCACGGCGTACAGGAGCCATCACCATGAAGGCCGTCAGTTACCGCAGCTACGGAGGGCCCGAGGCCCTGGAGTACGGCGAGCGCCCCGACCCCAAGGTCGGACCCGACACCGTCCTGATCAAGGTCAGGGCCGCGGCCGTCAACCCCGTCGACTGGAAGGCGCAGGCGGGGTACCTGGACTCGCTGCTCGACGTGGTCTACCCGGTCATCCCCGGCTGGGACGTCTCCGGTGTCGTCGTCAAGACGGGCCCCGACGTGCCCGAGTTCGAGGAGGGCGACGAGGTCATCGGCTACGTCCGTGAGGACTTCCTGTCCCGCGGCACGTTCGCCGAGCTGGTCGGTGCCCCGGTCCGCACGCTGGCCCGCAAGCCGTCCAATCTCAGCTTCGAGCAGGCCGCGGGCCTGCCGCTGGCGGGCCTGACCGCCTACCAGACGCTCCTGCACGAGCTGAACGTCGGCAAGGGCGACACGGTCCTCATCCACGCCGCCGCCGGCGGCGTCGGCTCCATGGCCGTGCAGATCGCCAAGCACCTCGGTGCCCGGGTGATCGGCACCGCGGGGGAGAAGAACCACGACTACCTGCGTGGGCTGGGCGCGGAGCCGGTGACCTACGGGGACGGCCTCGCCGACCGCGTACGGGCGCTGGCCCCCGACGGCGTGGACGCCGTACTGGACCTGGTCGGCGGCGACGCCCTGACCGTCTCCCCGGGCCTGCTCACCGACGCCGAGCGGCTGGTGTCGATCGCGGACCCGGCGGTGCTGGGTCTGGGCGGCCGGTTCCAGTGGGTCCGACCGGACGCCGCGGACCTCGCGGCGCTCAGCGACCTCGCCGAGGCCGGTGTGGTCACGGTGGAGGTCGCGGCCACGTTCCCGCTGGAGCGGGCGGCCGACGCGCAGCGGCTCAGCGCCGAGGGGCACACCCGCGGCAAGATCGTCGTCACCATGTGACGAGTCCGACCACGTGACAAGTCCGACCGCGTGACGAGTCCGACCGCGTGACGAGTCCGACCGGGTGGCGGCGAGACCGTCACCACAGCACGGCCGCGCCGAAGACGGCGAGCGCCACCGTGCACCCCGCCACCGCCGCGGCCGCCCGTGCACTCAGCACGGGCGGCCGCGGCGCGGCCAGGAGGCGGATCCGGTGCTGGGCGACGAGCAGGAAGGCGAGCCAGACCAGCGCGCCGAGCGCCACCCCCACGATCCCCACGCCCGACAGCCCGCGGTGGACCGCCTGCCGGCCCGCCAGCACCGCGGCGACCGCGCACGACAGGGTCGTCCGCCGCCACGCGAGCCGGGTCCTCTCCGGCTGCAGACCGGGATCGCGGTCGCGCATCCCCGCCGGGCCCTCGGACACGGTCTAGCCCGCCCGGCCGAGCAGCACGATCAGCACCATCACCACCGCGATGGCCGCCACGAGCACGGCCAGCAGCGTCGGGAAGCGGGAGAGCGGCAGGTCCTCGTTGCGGCGCATGGCGCGCTCGCAGCGCACCCAGTAGTTGACGGCCCGCACCGCGCACATCGCCCCGCCCGCCAGCAGCGCCAGCGCGAGGACGACCCGGACGGTCCGCGGCAGGTCCGGCAGGAACTGGTCCACCGCGAAGCCGCCGCCGATCAGTGCCAGCGCGGTCCTGATCCAGGCCAGGAACGTGCGCTCGTTGGCGAGCGAGAACCGGTAGTCGGGCGTCACACCCTCCGCCTGCACCCGGGCCGGGGCGAACCACAGCCCGACGGCCGACACCCCGGCCCGCAGCCTGCCCGGCAGCGCCCGTACGAAGACGATCACCCGGTCACTGTACGTCCGGACCCGGACCGAGGGCTTTCCACCCGCCACCCACCCGCCACCGGTTCGGCACATGGTGACGGGGCCGGAGCGGCTCCGGCCCCGTCGGTCGCAGGGTCAGCGGGCGAGCGGCGCGATCACCCAGCGGCGGGTCACGAAGCCCCCCTCCGGGCCGATCTCGATGAGCTTGCGGGCGGCCAGGTAGGCGTGGTTGCCCTCGATCTCGTAGCCGACCTGCGTCGTGCCGGGCACGTCACGGGACTCGATGCGCTCCCTGGACTGCGGGGATCCGCTCTGGCTCCGCGCGCCGGTCATCGCCGCGTTCTTCGGTCCGGCCGCGGCGTGGGCCGCCAGCTCGGCGAGCAGTTGCTGCTGCGCCGTGGCCAGCGCGGTCAGCGGGTCGGCGGTCGACGGCGTCGCCGCCTCGCGGGCCGCACCGCGCGCACCGGGCCGCGGTTCGGAGACCAGCGAGGTGAGCTGCCGGCTGCTGCCCGCCTGCTGACGGGTGGAGATCATGGCCTGGACGACGGTGCCGTCGTTGTCCACCGACACGCGCATCTCGCCCCGGCCGGGGGTGATGACGGGGATGTCGTGGAACAGCTGGCGGAACACCACCATGGTCTCCACGGTGCGGGGTTCGCCGAGCTCCCCGTCCTTGCTGCCGTGGTTCTCCATCAGGTCGTGCACGCTGTCGACGACCAGCTCGGCGCCGTCCGCGTGCTGCTGCGCGAAGGCCTGCGCCGCCGCGATCGCGTGCTCGGTGGAGATCTGCTCGGTGTTGCGGCGGTTGGGCTCCGCGAGCTTGACCCACCGTACGGCCCCGGGCCCGGTGGAGATATGCCGGTCACCGGACGTGGCGCTCAGCACGCCCTGCCGCTCCACCTGGATCTCGGCGAGCGCGGCCTCGGGGAACTGCGCGGCCCGGCCGATGGAGAGCAGCTCGCCGCTCGGCTCGCGCGGGGCGAGCAGGACCAGCTGCGGCTGGCCCGGCAGCGTCATCAGCGGTTCGCGGATGGCGTCGCGGGCGTAGTACCAGCGCCAGGCGTACCAGTTGTCCGCGATGTGGTCGCGGGAGAAGGACCGCTCGGTGTTGAGGCGGTTGACGGCCTCGTCCTGGGTGGTGCCGGCGGCGGCCACGGACGGCGCCTGGTGGGTCGAGATCTCCCAGCTGGCGTTGAGCCAGGCGTCGGTGAAGGTCTGCCCGCCGCGCCAGTACTTCCAGAAGTTCGCGCCGTAGCCGGGGTGGTCGACGCTGGTGGACTCGAAGCCGAAGATCATGCGGAAGCCGACGTTCGGCGTGGCCCACGTGCGGATCGGGCTGTGACCCTCGAGCACGCGCAGGGAGTTGCAGGTGGACCAGAAGACGTAGTTCACCTTCTTGTTGCCCAGCCGCATGTTGGACGACAGGGCGTCACTGCGGTTGTCCCACGTGCCGCCCAGCGGCGCGATGAAGGTGCCGTCGTTGTACATGCCGCCGTGGCCCGAGTGGTAGACGGCGGCCACCGCGTCGAGGCCGTAACGGTCCTGCCAGTCGTCGTACGTCTCCTCGTACGCCCACACCTTGACGCCGTCGTCCGCGAACCAGAAGTTGCGGTCGTAGAACTGCTGCAGGTAGTCCAGCCAGCCGGTCGCGTCCTCGTGGGTGTAGGTGAGGGTGACCTGGTTGACGAAGTGCTCGACGCTGAGCGCGCCCCACCAGCCGAACGTCGAGTCGCGTGGTGCCTCGCCCGGCTTCCCGAGGTCGAGTGGAGACGGACCGCGGTCGGAGTAGATCATGCGCATGGTGGCTCCCCTTTCCCGTGGGCGAGGCCACAACGTGTCACCGCGCGGGGGTGTCCACCAGCACGTTTTTCGGCCAAGACGGCTACGCCACAGGAGACCGCCCACGCCACTCGCGCAGCCTGTGGAACGCGTCGAGGCCGTCCGGGACCCACTGCCATTCGGCCAGCCGCCGCTCCAGCTCACCGTCGGTGAGGAAGGCGTGCCAGGCGACCTCCTCGACCTGTGGGGAGACCGGGAGTTCGCACCGCACCTCGTACACCCGGGACCACCAGGAGTGCCCGTCCCGCTCGTAGAGGAACGTGAACAGCGGACGGGGCCGGGGGAGTCCCGACACCCCCAACTCCTCCTCGGCTTCCCGCAGCGCGGCCTCGTCGTACGTCTCGCCCGCCCCGACCACCCCGCCCACGAACATGTCGTACAGCGAGGGAAAGACCAGCTTCACCGCGGTGCGGCGGTGCACGAACGTCCGCCCCTCGCCGTCCTTCACCAGGACGAACGCGCAGCGGTGCCGCAGCCCGCGGGCGTACGCCACGCCGCGCCGCTCCTGCCCGACGACCACGTCGTTCTCGTCGACGATGTCCAGCAGCTCGTCCGCGGAGCGCGGTTGCGGGCCGGGGGAGGCGGTCGCGGACGGCGGGAGATCGTCGTCGGGGCTCATGGCCCCAGCCTAAAGGGTGGTGTGAAAGTCCCGCCTGGCCCGCGACGCCTGGCCCGCACGCCTGCTGCGTTGTCGGGCTCGTCCAGGTGCGTCCGGTACGAGGACGACCCTCCGCCGTGCGGTCGCCCGCACCGGACGCCGCGGACCCCGCCCTCACGGGCGAACGCCGCTCCTTTCGCACCACCCTTGAGGGCCGGAGACGTGACGTGCCGTCAGATGAGCTTCGGGGCGTCGTCGGTGGCCGGCCGGGCCCCGGCCGGTGCGGCGCCCGCCCGGCGGTCGCGGATCACGACGGTGGCCATCGCGACGATCACACCGGCGAGCGCGTACGCGGCCAGTACCCACAGCGAACCGGCCGTCGCGCTCCCGCCGAAGTACACGGTGTTGCGGACCGCCGTCGTCCCCGCCCCCGGTGGCAGGGACTGTCCGATCGCGCTCCAGAACCGCGGCAGCAGCGACGCCGGATAGACCCCGCCCGCGCTCGGATTGCCCATCACGACGAAGAGCAGGATCGCCAGCCCGATGCCGACGATCCCGAAGAGCGTCTGCAGTGCGGTGGTGACCGCCGCGGCCGCGAAGACCACCAGCGCGCCGATCCACCACAGCGCCATGAAGTGGCCGGTCAGCGCAGAGAAGACCGGATCCACGATGATCGCCCCGCCGAGCCCGGAGACCACCGAGAAGAGCGCGAGGGTGCCGAGCCGGATCGCCGTACGGTGCCGGTTGACCGGCCGGGCGCCACCCGCCACACCCAGGATCGAGGCGGTCAGATAGCCGCCCACCACCCAGCCGATGACCAGGTAGAACGAGCTCAGACCGCGGCCGTCCTCCTTGTTGGGGGCCTTGATGTCGATGACCGCCACCTGCCGGTGCTGCGTCTTCTCGACGCTCTGCGCGATCTGCGTGGAGGTCTGCGCCACCGAGGGGCCGCCCGCGGAGGCCACCAGCAGCGTGTCGGTCTTCCCCGCCGGGTTGATGAGGATCGCGGCGTCCACCGTGCGGTTCATGATCTGCCGCCGCGCCTCGGCCTCGTCGGCCACCGCGACCGCCTTCACCGGCTCGCCGGGCAGCGCGTTGAGCTGCTTGACCACCGTGCCCGACACCTGCGCGGGCGCCACGACGGCGGCCGGGATCCGGTGCGGCGTGGGGGAGTGGAACGCGCCCAGGTACGACACGATGAACGCCAGCTGGACCAGCAGACCCCCGAGGACAAGCAGGAACGCCCGGAAGCTGATCGCGTCCCGCAACTCGGCCGCGAAACCGCCCGACCCGTCGGCGAGCGCCGGAACACCACGCGGATCGCCGGAATCCGACGTCGAGGAGGTTGGTTCGTCCGGCGGCGGAGGGGTCGTCCCAGCAGAGCTCATGCACGCACGTTAGGCGGCCTACGCCCAGCACGCGAACGGGGGGTGCTCCGTACGGGCCCCTTGCCGGTTGGCCACTACACGCGAAATGCTGCGCGCGGCCACCGCTGCCCAGCACCGACCAGGAGTGACCGCCATGCCGGCACCGTTCGACGTCCTGCGTATAGCCAACTGCTCGGGCTTCTACGGCGACCGGCTCTCCGCCGCCCGCGAGATGGTCGAAGGCGGTCCGATCGACGTACTGACCGGCGACTACCTCGCCGAACTGACGATGCTGATCCTGTGGAAGGCACGGCAGCGCGACCCGGACGCCGGCTACGCGGTCTCCTTCCTCGCCCAGATGCACGACGTGCTCGGCACCTGTCTGGAACGCGGCATCAAGATCGTCGTCAACGCGGGCGGTCTCAACCCGGCCGGGCTCGCCGCGAAACTCGGCGAACTGGCCGCACTCGGCGGCCTCCACCCCGTCATCGCCCATCTGGAGGGCGACGACCTCCTCGACCGGCTCCCGGAACTGCGCGAGAAGGGCCATGGCTTCGCGAACCTGTCCACCGGCCGGCTGCTCGCCGACTCCGGGATCGAGCCCGTCACCGCCAACGCCTACCTCGGCGGCTGGGGCATCGCCCGCGCGCTGCGCGCCGGCGCCGACGTGGTCATCTGCGGCCGGGTCACCGACGCCGCGCTCGTCTCCGGGCCGGCCGCCTGGGCCTTCGACTGGGCGCCCGACGACTGGGACCGGCTCGCCGGGGCGGTCGCCGCGGGCCACATCATCGAGTGCGGCGCCCAGGCCACCGGCGGCAACTTCTCCTTCTTCACCGAGATCGAGTACCCCGTGCACCCCGGCTTCCCGATCGCCGAGATGCGCCCCGACGGGTCCTGCGTCATCACCAAGCACGCGGGAACCGGTGGCGCGGTCACCGTCGACACCGTCACGGCGCAGCTGCTGTACGAGATCGAGCGGCCCGAGTACCTGAACGCCGACGTCGTGGCCCGCTTCGACACCCTGCGACTGGAGCAGGAGGGCCCGGACCGCGTCCTGGTCACCGGAACCCGCGGCGAGCCCGCGCCCGACACCCTCAAGGTCTGCCTCAACCACCTCGGCGGCTTCCGCAACAGCGCCACCTTCGTGCTGACCGGCCTCGACATCGAGGCCAAGGCGCGGTTCGCCGAGGCGTCCCTGCTCGACGCGACGGGCGGCGCCGACCGCTTCGACGCGTTCGACCTGCGGATGGAGCGCCCGGCGGCCGACACCGCCCGGCTGACGCTGACCGTCAAGGACCCCGACCGCGACAAGGTCGGCCGCGCGCTGTTCACCGCGGTCGCCGGCACGGCGCTGGCGAGCTACCCCGGCTTCTATCTGGAGCAGGCGTCCCCGCGGCCCACCGAGTACGGGGTCTACTGGCCCGCGCTGGTCGCCGCGGCGGAGGTCACGCCGGAGGTCGTACTGGCCGACGGCACCCGGCTGGACGTGCCGCGCCCGCCGACGGTGGCGCGGGCGTGCAGGGAGCGGCCCGCTCCCGTCTCCGCACCGCGTCCGGTGGAGGGGGGCCCGGCGAAGGCGGGCCCCACCGTCCGGGCGCCGCTCGGCCGGCTGGTGGGCGCCCGCTCCGGCGACAAGGGCGGCGATGCCAACATCGGCCTGTGGGCCCGCAGCGACGAGTCGTACGCCTGGCTCCGCGCCCACCTCGGCGTCGACGAGCTGCGACTGCTGCTCCCGGAGGCCGCGGAGCTGGAGGTCGTCCGCTACGAACTGCCCAACCTGCGCGCCCTCAACTTCGTCCTGCACGGCCTGCTCGGCGAGGGCGTCGCCGCGTCCACCCGCCCCGACCCGCAGGCCAAGAGCCTGGGCGAGTACCTGCGGGCCCGCCCCGTCGACATTCCCATGGATCTTTTGCCTGGTGCGTAGGTTGCTTTGCCCGGCGCTGAGACCTCTTTGCCCAAGTGCTGACGGTGTGCTGCGTACCGTGGAAAGCGGCTCACGGCACGAGGCGCGTGGGCGTTTTGAGGGGGGCACTCCGATGGACCAGTCGATCCTGCACAAAGCGATCTTCCTGCTGCGCGACTGCCACGAATCCGAGCAGCAGGTGGTCGCCCGGCTCAAGGACTACTTCCCCGACCTCGACCTCAGCGTCCGTGAGCGCTACACCAGCGAGGCGATGGACCTGGTCCACGGAGTGCACCCGGCCATCTGAGGCGTGCACCCGGCCATCTGAGCCGCCGGACGGCCGGCGCCCACAGGCTGTCGGCCCCGGTGCGGGATGATCGGCGCATGAGCAACCTCGATGTGAAGCCCACACCGACCGTGTGCGGCGGCCGCGACGACGTCTCGGCCCAGCCCGTCCGCGAGCTCCTCACCGGGCGCACCGTCACCCTCGGCGAGAGCACCGAAGTACGGCGCCTGCTGCCGAACCTGGGCCGCCGGATGGTCGGTGCCTGGGCCTTCGTCGATCATTACGGACCGGACGACATCGCGCGCGAGTCCGGGATGCAGGTGCCGCCGCACCCGCACATGGGGCTGCAGACGGTGAGCTGGCTGCACGACGGCGAGGTGCTGCACCGCGACAGCCTCGGCAGCCTGCAGACCGTACGCCCCCGCGAGCTGGGACTGATGACCTCGGGCCGGGCGATCTCGCACTCCGAGGAATCCCCGCGCGACCACCCGCGGCTCCTGCACGGCGCCCAGCTCTGGGTCGCCCTGCCGGACGCCCACCGCAACACCGCCGCGACCTTCGAGCACCACGCCGACCTGCCGGTCGTCACGGGCGGCGGCCTGCGCGCCACGGTCATCCTGGGCGAACTGGACGGCGCCGTCTCACCCGGCACGGTCCACACCCCCCTGCTGGGCGCCGACCTCGCCCTGGCAGCGGGCACCGACACCCGCCTGCCGCTCGACCCCGACTTCGAGTACGCCGCCCTGACGATGTCCGGCGATACCGAGGTCGACGGCGTACGCCTCGCCCCCGGCTCGATGCTCTACCTCGGCTGCGGCCGCCGCGAACTCGCGCTGCGCGCGGACGTGGACAGCGACCTGATGCTGCTGGGCGGCGAGCCCTTCGAAGAGAAGATCGTCATGTGGTGGAACTTCATCGGGCGGTCGGGTGAGGATATCGCGCAGGCCCGCGCGGACTGGATGAACAGCTCCCGCTTCGGCGAAGTGAAGGGCTACGACGGCGCTCCGCTCGCGGCTCCCGAACTGCCGCCTGTGCCCCTGAAGCCACGGGGACGGGTGCGCTGAACCGCCCGCGCCCGCCGGGCGACGTCGGGACGTCGTCCAGCGGGCGCGATGGTGCGGCCGGGTGTGTCAGGCCGTGGGGCGGGGGACGATCCGTCCCGCGACCTCGCCGAAGCCCACGCGGGTGCCGTTCGGGCCCGGGGCGGTCGCGGTGATGACGACCTCGTCGCCGTCGTCGAGGAACGCGCGCTCGGTGCCGTCCGCCAGCTTCAGCGGCTCCCGGCCGTTCCACGTCAGCTCGATGAGCGCGCCGCGCGTCTCGCGCTCAGGACCGCTGATGGTGCCGGAGGCGAAGAGGTCCCCGGTCCGCAGGGACGCGCCGTTGGCCGTCAGATGGGCGAGCATCTGCGCGTACGTCCAGTACATGGCGGCGAACGGCGGCCGCGAGATGACATGGCCGTTGAGCCGGACCTCGAAGGCGATGTCGAAGCCGGAGGGCTCGGCCGCGGCGTCCCGGTCGTCGAGGTACGGGAGCGGCTCGACGTCCCGCTCCGGCGGGGTGGTGCGGGCCTCGGCGAGCGCGTCCAGCGGGACGATCCAGGGCGAGACCGACGTGGCGAAGGACTTGCCGAGGAACGGGCCCAGCGGCACGTACTCCCACGCCTGGAGGTCGCGGGCGGACCAGTCGTTGACGAGGCAGACGCCGAAGACGTGCTCGGCGGCATCGGCGAGCGCGACCGGGCTGCCCAGCTCGGACGGCGTGCCGACGACGAAGCCCAGCTCCGCCTCGATGTCCAGACGGCGGGACGGGCCGAAGTCCGGGACCGCGTCGGCCGGCGCCTTGCGCTGCCCGGACGGGCGGGTGATCGGGGTGCCGGAGACGACGATCGTGCCGGAACGGCCGTGGTAGCCGATCGGCAGGTGCTTCCAGTTGGGCGTCAGCGGCTCGGAGCCGGGCCGGAAGATGCGGCCGAGGTTCGTCGCGTGGTGCTCCGAGGCGTAGAAGTCGACGTAGTCGGCCACCTCGAACGGCAGGTGGAGGGTGACGTCGGCACGCGGCACCAGGCACGGCTCGACGGTCGCGCGCAGCGAGTCGTCCGTCAGCCACCGGGTGACCGCGGCACGTACCGCGGTCCAGACCGGCCGGCCGGCGGCCAGCAGCGGGTTCAGCGAGGGCGCGTCGAGCGCGCCGAAGCCGGGCTCGCCGAGCCGGCCGAGCGCGCGGGCCGCGGCGCCCGCGTCGAGAACGTGGTCACCGATGGCGACGCCGATCCGGCGCCGCTCCGGCTGTTCGGCGGTGGTGAAGACGCCGTACGGCAGGTTGTGCACACCGAACGGGGAGTCGTCCGGGACGGTGAGCGGGCTGCTGGCGCTCAACTGGCCTCCAGGGAGAGAACGAAACGCTCCGAGACTATCCCGCGTCTCAAGGGCCGGACACGGGGGCCGCGGACGTGCGGAATGGCGACCCTCCGTGTCGGTCCGCGCACCGACCGTGCATCCGGGGGCCGCCGACCGTCTCGAGTTTGGTGGTGCTACACGTGCGTACGTAGAGTTCCGCCTGACTCGGGTGGACTCGGGACGGAACAGACGATCCAGTAAGGCAGCAACGGCATGACAGCGAGTGAACAGACGGAAACCCGGCGCGAGAATACCGCGGGCATCGACCCGGCGCGCCTGGAGCTCTGCCTGAGCGTGCTCGCGGAGCTCGACGAGCTGGACGTCGACCACCCCGACGCCATCGCCGTACGTCGCGCCACCGCGGGCATCTACCGCACCGTGAAGCAGCGCCGCCGCCAGGAGCGCCGAGCCGCGAAGACGGCGAACGACAAGGCCGTCACCGAGGCCACGGCCACCGGCGCGGCCGACCGCATCGACGACGAGACGCTGGGCAACATGCTCACGACGTCCACGACGACGGAGATCGCCGGGATCCTGGAGCGCCCCCGCTCCTGCTACATCTGCAAGACCCGCTACGTCGAGGTCGACGCGTTCTACCACCAGCTCTGCCCGCCCTGCGCGAGGGAGAACCGCGGCCGTCGCGACGCGCGCACGGACCTCACCGGACGCCGCGCCCTGCTCACCGGCGGCCGCGCGAAGATCGGCATGTACATCGCGCTGCGTCTGCTGCGCGACGGTGCGCACACCACCATCACCACCCGCTTCCCGAACGACGCGGTCCGCCGCTTCAAGGCGATGCCCGACAGCGCGGAGTGGCTGCACCGACTGAAGATCGTCGGCATAGACCTGCGCGACCCCGCCCAGGTGATCGCCCTCGCCGACGAGGTCGCCGCCGAGGGCCCGCTCGACATCCTGATCAACAACGCCGCGCAGACCGTCCGCCGCAGCCCCCGCGCCTACGCGGAACTCGTCGCCGCGGAGCTCGCCCCGCTGCCGGCCGGCGAACTGCCCTCCAGGACCGTGCTCGGCCACTTCGGCAGCGGCGCGCAGATCGCCCTGCCCGGCCCGTCCTCGTCCGGTCACGACGTGCTGACGCCCGAGTCGATCACGGCCCTGGCCCTGACCACCGGCTCCGCGACCCCGGCCCGCATCGAGGCCGGCACGGCCATCGACGCGGGCGGCCTCGTACCGGACCTGGACGCCAGCAACACCTGGATCCAGCGCGTCGAGGAGGTCGACCCGCTCGAACTCCTCGAAGTCCAGCTGTGCAACGTCACCGCGCCGTTCGTCCTCGTCAGCCGGCTGCGCCCGGCGATGGCCGCCGCCGCCGCGCGGCGCAAGTACGTCGTCAACGTCTCGGCGATGGAAGGCCAGTTCAGCCGCGGCTACAAGGGCCCGGGCCACCCCCACACCAACATGGCCAAGGCCGCCCTGAACATGCTCACCCGCACCAGCGCCCAGGAGATGCTGGAGACGGACGGCATCCTCATGACCGCCGTGGACACCGGCTGGATCACCGACGAGCGCCCCCACCCCGACAAGATGCGCCTCGCCGAGGAGGGCTTCCACGCCCCCCTCGACCTCGTCGACGGCGCCGCCCGCGTCTACGACCCCATCGTCCGCGGCGAACTCGGCGAAGACCTCTACGGCTGCTTCCTCAAGGACTACGCCCCCGCCGCCTGGTAACCCCCGCCCCATGAGCGGAGCCCCCGGCGAGGCCACAGCCTCGCCGGGGGCTTCTGGTGTGTACGCGGCGGGCCGGAAGGTTGCGGCGGCCTGACCCCACAGCGGGCGGCCGGGAAGTCAGGACATGAAAAAAGACCCCGTCGCCAGGGTCTTTCACAAGTGTCCGAGGGGGGACTTGAACCCCCACGCCCGATAAAGGGCACTAGCACCTCAAGCTAGCGCGTCTGCCATTCCGCCACCCGGACCGGGTGTACCGCAGGCCTCTCGGCTGCGGCGACGAGGTAAACCATAGCAAAGATCCCAGGGGCTCGATCACGCGTGCAGGTGTGACGGGATCATGACGCGGGGTGGGTGGCTCTTGGGCGGTGGGGGTGGGCGGGGGAGTATGGGGAGTGGAATCCGCCGTGGCCGTTCTACGCGGGCGCGGGAGTGCGTGAGGGACGAGGAGACAGCGTGAGCGAGTCCGTTTCGGGCGCGGGGAGCGATAGGAAGATCACCGGTGAGGACGAGGTCGTCGACCTGTGCCGGGATCTGATCCGGATCGACACCAGCAACTACGGGGACCACTCGGGGCCCGGCGAGCGCGCCGCGGCCGAGTACGTCGCCGAGAAGCTGGCCGAGGTCGGTCTCGAACCGCAGATCTTCGAGTCGCACAAGGGGCGGGCGTCCACCGTCGCCCGGATCGCGGGGGAGGACCCCTCCCGGCCGGCGCTGCTGATCCACGGGCACACCGACGTGGTGCCCGCGAACGCCGACGACTGGACGCACCACCCGTTCTCCGGCGAGATCGCCGACGGGTGTGTGTGGGGGCGCGGCGCCGTCGACATGAAGGACATGGACGCCATGACGCTGGCGGTGGTGCGCGACCGGCTGCGCAGCGGCCGCAAGCCCCCGCGCGACATCGTGCTGGCGTTCCTGGCCGACGAGGAGGCGGGCGGCGTCTACGGCGCGCGGTACCTCGTCAACAAGCACCCGGACCTCTTCGAAGGGGTGTCGGAGGCGATCGGCGAGGTCGGCGGCTTCTCGTTCACCGTCAACGAGAACCTGCGGCTCTATCTGGTGGAGACGGCGCAGAAGGGCATGCACTGGATGCGGCTCACCGTCGACGGCACGGCCGGGCACGGCTCCATGACCAACAACGACAACGCGATCACCGAGCTCTGCGAGGCCGTCGGGCGGCTCGGCCGGCACAAGTTCCCGGTGCGGATGACCAAGTCGGTCCGCGGATTCCTCGACGAGCTGTCGGACGCTCTCGGCACGGAGCTGGACCCGGAGGACATGGACGCGACGCTGGCGAAGCTCGGCGGCATCGCCAAGATGATCGGCACCACGCTGCGCAACACCGCCGCCCCGACGATGCTCGGCGCCGGCTACAAGGTGAACGTGATCCCCGGCCAGGCCACGGCGCACGTCGACGGGCGCTTCCTGCCGGGTTACGAGGAGGAGTTCCTCACCGACCTGGACCGGATCCTCGGCCCGCGGGTGAAGCGCGAGTCGGTGCACTCGGACAAGGCGCTGGAGACGGACTTCGACGGCGCCCTGGTCGACGCCATGCAGGCCGCGCTGAAGGCAGAGGACCCGATCGCGCGGGCGGTGCCGTACTGCCTGTCCGGCGGGACGGACGCGAAGTCCTTCGACGACCTCGGAATCCGGTGCTTCGGATTCGCGCCGCTGAAGCTTCCGCCGGAGCTGGATTTCGCGGGCATGTTCCACGGCGTGGACGAGCGGGTTCCGGTCGACGGGCTGCAGTTCGGCGTTCGAGTGCTGGACCGTTTCATCGAAAACTGCTGACGATTCGACCATCTGTCGCAATCGAACTGAGACGGGTGAAAGCTCTCGCCGTCTCGTAGCTCGTTTCCTTCGGGGTCGTTACGACTTGTGCGGTCCGCGGCTGGGGACCGCGTTTCGAACTAGGAGGAAACCATGATCAAGAAGATTGTCGCCGCTGTTGCCGTCTCCGGTGGTCTCGTGCTCGCCGGCGCGGGCCTCGCCGCTGCGGACGCCGGCGCGCAGGGTGCTGCTGTCGGGTCCCCGGGTGTGCTCTCGGGCAACCTGATCCAGGTTCCCGTCCACATCCCGGTCAACGTCTGCGGCAACACGGTCGACGTGATCGGCCTGCTGAACCCCGCCTTCGGGAACGCCTGCGTCAACAACTGACGTCTCCTCCGGCCCTTTGAGGGCCTGATCCGGGTCGGCCCCGGAGTGCTTATTTCCGCGCTCCGGGGCCCCTCGGTATTTACGGGGGAACCGGACGAGGACTTCACAGCCGTCCGATTCCCTTCCCGGGGCCGCGACCCCGAGGACTCACTGAGAGCGAAGGCAGGGAAAGGCTATGCGACAGGTCGCGAAAAAGGGCCTGATCACCGTGGTCGCGACGAGCGGCGTAATCGCCGCCGGCAGCGGCTTCGCGTTTGCGGACTCGGGTGCCGTCGGTACCACGTCCGACTCGCCGGGCGTCGGCTCCGGCAACAACGTCCAGGTGCCGGTACACGTCCCGGTGAATGTGTGCGGGAACACGGCGAGCGTCATCGGGCTGCTGAACCCGGCGATGGGCAACCACTGCGCGAACACCTCGGTCCACGGGGGGCGCGGCGGACGCGGACCCGGAGCCGGTTCTTCCGGCGCTGTGGCGCACGGCGGTGCCTCGCACTCGCCGGGTGTTCTCTCCGGCAACTCGGCGCAGGTCCCGATCGGTGTTCCGGTCAACGCGTGCGGCAACAGCGTCAGCGTGATCGGCGTGCTCAACCCCGCGATGGGCAACGGCTGCGTCAACGAGGACCAGTACGCGCCGCACGGTCACGGTCACGGTCACGGGCCCGGTGACGCTGACGACTGCGTGGAACACCCCGGCGGGCACCAGGGGACCCCCGGCCACGGGCACCCGGGTCACCCGGGTCACCCGGGAAATCCTGGGCATTCGGGCCACCCCGGGAATCCGGGTCACGGGCACCCGGGTCACCCCGGCAACCCGGGGACCCCGGGCCGGCCAGGTCACTCCGGTCACCCGGGCCAGCCTGGTCACCCTGGGCACCCGGGTCAGCCCGGCAACCCCGGTACCCCCGGCAACCCGGGAACGCCCGGCAACCCGGGCACTCCGGGGCAGCCCGGTAACCCCGGTCACCCCGGCCAGCCCACGCACCCGAACACCCCCGGTAATCCCGGAACCCCGGGTCACCCCGGCGTCGGCCACTCCCACCCCGCCGTGCCGGCGGTTCACCACTACGCGTCGGCCCCGCGTCACGCGGCTCCGACCGCTGAGCTGGCCGCCACCGGTGCCGGGCCGCTCGGGATGGCGCTGCCGACCAGTGCCGCGCTGCTGCTCGGTGGCGGGATGCTCTACCGCCGTAGCCGCGCCGCCCGTCGCTGACGGGGAGGGAGCCGCGCCAAGCCGTCGCAGGACGGCCGCGCGGCTCAGCGCACGACTCGATGGGACCCCGCGGTCGCGGGGTCCCATTCATGTGCTGTGCAGGATGTCAGCTCACCAGGTCGCTCTGACCTGGCGGATGATGCGGCGGCGCAGCCGCACCCGGCGGCTCCCGTCGGGGTAGAGGCGTAGCCGGTCCAACTCCCAGTGGCCGTACTCCGCGTGGTCGGTCAGCAGTCGCGTCGCGTCCTTCCGGGAGACACCCCGGGGAACGTACATCTCTGTGAATTCGTATTCCGGCATCGCATCTATTGTGCGGGCAACGCCCCGGTGCGGATAGCGTCTGCACCATGTCTGATGACGTGCAGCCCACCGTTGCCGAGGTACGTGCCGCCGCCGAGGCGGTCAAAGCCGCGCTGGACCGCCACCTCGAGGCGATCGAGAACCGGACGGGAGAGGACGACCCCGCGGTGTACACCGCTTTCGACGATCTCGCCGCGGCCGCCGAGGCCTACGACGAGCTGCTGTACGACGCCTATGACGAGGTCACACCCTTCGAGGTCCCATCCGGCGACACGCTGCCCGAGTACGCGGGGTCCGACGAACCCGCCGCCATCAGCGTGCTCATCCGCCGCGACTACAGCATCGTGGAGCCGCAGCGGCTGCTGCTGCAGGCCCGGCGCGTCGCCGACGCCGACTCCGGACCGGACACCGGGGTGAACGCGGCCGTCGGCATCCTCTTCGGTGAGTACGAGCCGGACGAGATCGCCCAGCGGCACAAGGAGTTCGGGCTCGAGGAGGGCGACTCGACCCTGTGGGTCTCCGCCGCGGAGCCCGTCGAGGCGGGGGACTGGCTGGCCGCCCCGTTCGACCAGGCCGACCCCCAACTGATCATCTGCCGGTTCGACGTCAGCTCGGTCTTCGACGACGAGCTGAGCGCGCTCGACCCGGACAACTAAAGGGTGTTGCGAAGGAGCGCCGTTCGCCCGTGAGGGCGGGGTCCGCGGCGTCCGGTGCGGGCGACCGCACGGCGGAGGGTCGTCCTCGTACCGGACGTACCTGGACGATCCCGACAACGCAGCAGGCGTGCGTGCCAGGCGTCGCGGACCCGGCGGGACTTTCGCCACACCCTTGAGGACCTGCGGCCGGCGCGGGGCGGGGGTCACCGCCCCGCCCCGGCCCGGGTTCACTCGGCCGTCGCCTGCTCGCGGAGCACCGAACGCAGCCGGGTCGTACGGTCCTTCGCCGGAATGCCGGCCACCGCCTGCGCCAGGCCCTGCTCGACACCCTGCACCACCGACAGGTGGCGTTCGCCCCGACCGAAGGCCGTGTAGACCCACGCCCGGGTCAGCGCCTGCACCGCGTCGCCCGGCAGCACGACGACCACCGCGGGCCAGCGGAGCCCGGCGGCCTGCTGCGCCGTCATCGCCCATCCGTGCCGCAGTGCCGCCACCTCGTCGCGTGGTACGAGGACCGGGGTGCCCGCGCAGTCCAGGTTCAACCCCTCCGGGTCGGCCGACAGCACCGTGCCGGGCAGCGCCAGACCGGGCTCCGGCGCGTACACCACCCGGTCACCCGGGTCGAAGCCGCCGAACCGGCCGGGGCCGGGATTGAGCCGTTCCTTGAGCGCCGTGTTCAGCACCTGGGTACCGACGGCGCCGCCGTGGCCAGGCGTGATGACCTGGGTCTCCGCGGCGGCCACCCCGATGGCGCGCGGCACCGAGTCGGCGACCAGCTGCACCGTGCGGTGCACCGCCTCGCGGGGGTCGCGGACGGGGACGATGACGACCTCCTTGTCGGGGGCCTCCACCGCGGTCAGCTCCCCGATGCCGATCCCCGACACCAGTTCGCCGATGGGCCCGAAGTCCGGAGTACGGGACGCCACCTGCGGGCAGGTCTTCGCCGCCAGCAGATCCGCGAAGGCCCGGCCGGGCCCGGCCGACCACAGCACCCCGGGGTCCCCGCTGAGGACCAGCCGCGCACCGTCGGGAACGGCCTCGACGAGCGTCGCGGAGAGCTCCACGTCGAGTTGCGGGGCGTCCAGCACGGCCAGCACGTCCAGCGCCAGGCTCCCGTCGGCCTCCCGGCCCGGCCCCTCCTGCCCGGACAGCAGCCCCGCGACGGTGACGGCGGCGTCCTCGCCGAGGTGCGCGGCGAGCCGTCGCCGGCCCTCCGCGGTGTACGCGGCGGCGTAGGCGCGCAGCCCCAGCTCCCTCGCGGCGGCGACCAGCGCGACCGGCTCCGCGCGGGCCGCCTCGCCACCGGTGTGCGTGACCAGCCCGCTGACGGCGGCGGCGCGGATCAGCGCGGCGGCGGACGGGGACGCCGCCGCCGAGGCAGCCGACTCCCACTCGAGGTCGTCCCCTTCGAAGGTCTTGAGCAGCCGGTCCAGGCCGTCCGCGAGGCTCTCCTCGGCGAGCGCGTACCGGTCGAGGCCGAGCAGCAGTCGGACCGGCGGCCCCTCATCCCCCTCGTCCGCCGTGGCGGGCTTCGCCCCGGGGACGTCCTCGGTGTCCTGGAAGACCAGCACGCGGCCTTCTGCGATGGCGGCGCTCAGTCCTTCCTCGGCGTCGGAGACCGCCTGCTTCTCCAGCGCGGCGCGCAGCACGGACGATTCGAGGGCCGTGTGCCCCTGCTCGGCGGCCCGCTCCAACAGCCACACGACCAGCGCCCGCACGCGGCGCTCGTCGTCGGGCCCGCACGCGCCGCCGAGCAGCGCCCGCGCGAAGCCATCGGCGTGCTCGACCCGCACGCCGGCCAGCGACAGCACCTGCCAGGGGTCCTCGCGCAGCGCCTGCGCCGCCCGCTCACCGAGCGCCGCCACCGCGGGCTCGGCCAGCTCCGCCGGCGCCCCGCCCTCGGCCAGCACGCTGCGCACCGCCTCGACGGCGGCCGGGTCGTACACGACCGGCAACCGCGCGCGACGGACCGGTTCCGGTGTGGGCCGCTCGCGTTCCCGCGGGGGCCGTTCAGCGGCGACGGTCGGAGCGGCAACCGGGTCCGGAACCGGAGCCGTGACGGGTTCAGGTGCGTCGTCGGGGGCCGCAGGAGTGTCCTCCGGTGCCTCCGGTGCCTCCGGTGCCTCCGCCGCCTCCTCCGCGTCCTCGACGCCCTCGACCGCACCGGAAGGCTCGGAATCCGCCTCCGGTTCCGCCGCCTCCGCCGCCGGCACCTGCACGCCTTCCGCGGCCGCCGCTTCGGCGGCCTGGAGCTTCGCCGCCTCGGCGGCCATCGCGTCACGGCGTTTGCGGCGGGCCTCCGCGGCGTCACCCTTGGGCGCGGGGGCCGCGGGGTTGTCGCCGCGCTCGATGGAGCGCATGGCGGCGGCGAGGTCCGCGAGGTCGACCGCGGGCTTGGCGGCCCGAGCGCCCGCCCGAGCGCCCGCCCCGGCGGCCGGTGCGCGGACGAGCGGAGCGGCGGCATCGTCTATGACCCGCTCCTCGGCCCGCTCCGTCTCGGCGAGGCGGGCAGGAGCCGTGGGCGGTTGCCCGTCGGCGCCGGGCGTCGCGACGTCCTGGTCGGTGCGGTCCTCGGTCACGTGGGCCTCCGTGGTGCGGCGTGGTGCGGCGGATCCCCGACCGGGCTCGCTCAGAGCGTGCTCCAGTCGTGATCCGGGTAGCGGTGCAGCGGCGCCGACACGTCGTCCAGCGCCTGGCAGATCTCCCCCGGAAGACTAAGGGCCTCCACTGACAATGCCTGCGCCAGCTGCTGCGCGTTGCGCGCGCCGACGATGGGCGCGGTCACTCCCGGCCGGTCCCGGACCCAGGCCAGCGCGACGTCTATCGGCCGGACGGCGAGCCCGTCGGCCGCGGTGCTGACGGCGTCGACGATGAGCCGGGCGGTGTCGTCGAGGTACGGGTCGACGAAGGCCGCCATCTCCTCCGAGCCGCCGCGCGACTCCACAGGGGTCCCCGTGCGGTACTTGCCGGTGAGCACGCCCCGGCCCAGCGGTGAGGACGGCAGCAGCCCGATGCCCAGGTCGAGGGCGGCGGGCAGCACCTCGCGCTCGATGCCGCGCTGCAGCAGCGAGTACTCCATCTGCGTGCTCGCCAGTGGGGTGCGGCCGGGCACCGCTCGCTGCCAGGTCGCGGCCTTGGCCAGCTGCCAGCCGCAGTAGTTGGACACCCCGACGTACCGGGCCCGGCCGGAGGTGACGGCGATGTCGAGGGCCTGCAGCGTCTCGTCGAGCGGGGTGGCCGGGTCGAAGGCGTGCACCTGCCACAGGTCGACGTAGTCGGTGCCGAGCCGTTGCAGGGAGGCGTCGAGGGCGGACAGGAGGTGGCCGCGGGAACAGTCGAAGCGCCGGTCGGGATCGGGCACGCTGCCCGCCTTGGTGGCGATGACCAGGTCCGCGCGCGGGACGAAGTCGTCGAGGAGCCGGCCGAGCAGGTACTCCGCGCCGCCGTCCGCGTAGACGTCGGCGGTGTCCACGAGCGTGCCGCCCGCCTCCCAGAACGTCTTCAGCTGGTCCGCCGCGTCACGTTCCCCGGTGTACCGCCCCCACGTGAGCGTGCCCAGGCCGAGCCGCGACACGCGCAAGCCGGTGCGCCCCAGGTATCTCTGTTCCATGACCGCTGAGATTACTGGTGAAGTGGCTGATTGGGCAGCCGTGACGAACCCGACAGGCGCGCGAAGCACGCCTTGGCGCTAAAGTCCGGAGTGACAGAGACGTTACTCATCAGTAAGGCAGCAGTAAGGGGAGCGGCATGCGGCTCGGAATCAACCTCGGCTACTGGGGCGCCGGGATGGACGCGGACAACCTGGCCGTCGCCCAGGAGGCGGACCGGCTCGGTTACGCGGTCTGCTGGGCCGCGGAGGCGTACGGTTCCGACGCTCCGACCGTGCTCTCCTGGGTGGCCGCGCAGACCGAGCGCATCGACATCGGCTCGGCGATCTTCCAGATCCCGGCCCGCACCCCCGCGATGACCGCGATGACCGCCGCCACCCTCGACTCGCTCTCCGGCGGCCGCTTCCGGCTGGGCCTCGGCGTCTCGGGACCGCAGGTCTCCGAGGGCTGGTACGGCACGCGCTTCGACAAGCCGCTGTCCCGCACCCGCGAGTACGTCGAGATCGTCCGCAAGGCGATGGCCCGCGAGCGGCTCACCCACGAGGGCGAGCACTGGACGCTGCCGCTGCCCGACGGCCCCGGCAAGGCGCTCAAGCTCACCGTGCACCCGGTGCGCGAGCACATCCCGCTGTACATCGCCGCGATCGGGCCCAAGAACCTGGAGCAGACCGGCGAGATCGCGGACGGCGCGCTGACGCTCTTCTGCGCCGCCGAGAACATGGAGGAGACCTCGCTGGCCCCGCTGCGCGCGGGCCGCGCCAAGGTCGGCAAGACCCTCGAGGGCTTTGACGTCTGTCCGACCCTGCCGCTCGCGCTGGGCGACGACGTGGACGCGCTCGCCGACATCTTCCGCCCCTACACCGCCCTGTACGTCGGCGGCATGGGCAGCAGGAAGCAGAACTTCTACAACCGGCTCGCGCAGCGCATGGGCTACGAGAAGGAAGCCGCCGAGATCCAGGACAAGTACCTGGCGGGCGACAAGGACGGCGCCGCCGCCGCGATCCCGCGCGAGCTGATCGACCGCACCAGCCTGCTCGGTCCGGTCGAGCGGATCTCGGACCGGATGCAGGAGTACGCGGCCGCCGGTGTCACCACCCTGACCGTCACTCCGGCCGGCTGGACGCTCGACGAGCGCGTGGCCGCGCTGCGCGCGGGCGTCGAGGCCATGGAGCGCGCGGGCCTCGCGTAACGGCGCTCCCACCCGGGCGCAAGCGCCGGCCCCGCCCCGCAAGGGGTCCGGGGCCGGTGTCGTTCCCCCGGTGCCACGTAAGCCCTCGGGCGTGTCTTCAAACTGGCGCCTGCCCGGCGACGCCTGGCACGCACGCTCTCCCCCAGCTACCGCTGGGGGTGCCGCGAGTTGTCGGGCTCACTCCAGTACGTCCAGTACAGGGGCGACCCTCCGCCGTGCGATCGCACGCACCAGACGCCGCCGGGCCCGCCCTCCGGGCGGACACCGCCAGTTGGCCAGAGCAACTAGGTCCCGTCCGGCCGATCATTCGTCTGAGATGGAACGTGCATGATGTTGCCCAGGTCCCGGCATCTGCGGCGCCACCACGGCCAGGCGCGTGGAGCCTGAGGGTCGGGCAGGGTGCGTGCCAGGAAGTCGGCGTCGGCATCTTTGACGATCGACGCGATCTCCCGGGCTGCTCGTCTGTCGAGAGCGCCGATGGCTCGCTCTATCAGGAGTCGGTCATCCCAGATGTCGTAGCCGGGCAGGTGCGGCTCGGGCAGGTAGAGCGGCCATCCTGGACGGCGTACGAACGCTTGCCAGCAGTGGACGGCGTCTTCGAGCTGCCGGATGGATAGGCCGCGCTCGGCTTCGAAACGGGCCGCCTGACGAAGTGTGTGAGGTGAGAGCCGTGAAGGCCGGCGCCGGTAGCCCCGAAGATGGGACCGGCAGAGGGCGTCCAGGCGTAGAGCAGCCGCCGTCTTGCGGGGCATGACTCTTCTTTCGCACGTAGTGATCTCGGTGAGGAACTCTACTGTGGGAGCTTGCGGCAGGTCAGATCCTGAGCCAGATGAGAAGTGCCGCTGCGGTCACGGTACCGAGGAAGACGTGGCCCCGCTTGTCATAGCGGGTGGCCACGGCCCGGGACTCCTTCAGCCTGTTGATCGCCCGTTCCACGACGTTCCGCTTCTTATAGCGCTCCTTGTCGAAGCCTGGCGGCCGCCCGCCCCCGGTACCTCGCTTCCGACGGGCGGCCCGGGAGTCGGACTTTTCCGGGATCGCGTGCTTGACGCCGCGTCGGCGCAGGTAACGGCGGCAAGGCCCGTTGCTGTACGCCTTATCGGCGGCGACGCTGTCCGGCTTCTTGCGTGGCCTGCCCGGCCCGAGGCGAGGCACGCGGATCTCCTCCAGGACGGGGATGAACTGGGTGCAGTCGGCTCGCCGGCCTGGCGTCACGATCAGCGACAGCGGCCGGCATCGGCCGTCCGCGCTCAGATGGACCGTGGTGGTGAACCCGCCGCGCGAGCGGCCCGGTCCCTCACCTGCTGGACCACCTCCCCGCCTGTGCGCACGTGGTGCAGGATGCCGTCGATCACCTGCCGGTGATCCCTCCACCGGCCACAGCGACCGTTGCTCACGGGCAGAAGCGGCCTCAGCCGCCCCCATTCCTCGTCAGTCAGATCACCCCGACCCATATCCAGATCAACGAATCAGATGATCGGCCGGACACGGCCTAGCTCGGCACCAACCGTCCCAGCAGCCGTCCGAACGCGACGAGCCGCGCTATCTGCCCCGGTCCGCCGTCGTCGAGCGACTTGCTGAACCGGAACGCCTCCGGACGGAACCGGGCGGCGGCGACCGGCGAGTCCGGATCGCCCTGCACGGCGCTCAACTCGTGCGGCATCGACGTCGCGAGCACCAGGTACACCCCGCGGTCGACGCGCGCCCCCTTGTCGTTCCTGCCGACCAGCGTCCGCATCCCGACGTGGCCGATGGAGTTGAGCGGCAGCACCTGCACCGACGAGTCCAGGACGGTCCCGCCGGGCGCGCTGTCGTCGGCCAATTCCTCGCTGTGCCACAGGATCAGCCGCCGGCCGTCGCAGACCGCCGCCTCCTGCCAGACCGAGGTGCCGGCCTCCGTCAGATCCACCACCCGCTCCAGGGTGAAACCGAGGACCTTGCGGCGCCCGAGCACCCCCCTGATCGCGTCCAACGCGACGTCCGCGTGCAGGAAGTAGGCGTCCGAGGCGTCCTCGAGCCGCTCGTACGGCGACCAGTCCGACCCCGCCGGACCCGACCGGCGCGTGGTCGGGCGGCTCCTCGTCGCCTTGCTGAACATGTCCACCTGCTTCGCGATTCACGGCCTCTTCGGCCCCTCGGCCCCCGTTGCACCCTACCCAGGAGGCAGGACAGTGCGGGATGAGGTGGCTCGACCGGAATCGCTGGGATTCTGCGGCCGTGGTGGGGGCTCGGGGGTCTTCCCCGCCACGGCCGTCAGCAAACACAACGCGCCGGCGGCCCGGGGGTTACGCCCCACGGCCCTCCGTCCTGGCGGCCGCAGCCCTCCGTCCAGCCGGCCGCAGTCCACCGTCCTGCCGGCCTCAGCCCTCCGTCCCGCGCGGCTTCGGCCCTCCACCGCGTCCGCTACAGCCACCCGCGCCGCTTGAAGAACAGGTACAGGAACGTGACGATGCCCCCCATGAGGGTCATGACCGCGGGATAGCCCCAGACCTGGTGGAGTTCCGGCATGTGCTCGAAGTTCATGCCGTAGATGCCGGCGACCATCGTCGGCGCCGCCGCCATCGCCGCCCACGCGGAGATCTTGCGCATGTCGTCGTTCTGCCGTACTCCCACCTGCGTCAGATGCGCGGCGAGGATGTCGGAGAGCAGCCGGTCCAGGCTCTCGCCCTGCTCGTTCGCGCGGGTCAGGTGGTCGGCGACGTCGCGGAAGAAGGGTCGGATGGGCTCCGGGACGAAGGACGTCCCGCCGCCGGAGAGCCGGGTCATCGGGTCCATCAGCGGGCCGGTGGCGCGCCGGAACTCCAGCGCCTGGCGTTTGAAGGTGTAGATCGTGCTCGCGGTGTTGCCCGAGTCCGTGACGTTCGGACTGAAGACGGTCGACTCCAACTCCTCCAGGTCCACCTGCAGTTCGGAGGCGATGTCGACATAGTGGTCGACCACTGTGTCGCTGATCACATAGAGCACCGAGGACGGCCCCCGCTTGAGCAGCTCGGGGTCCTTCTCCAGCCGGTGCCGCACCTCGGCCAGCGCGCTGCCCTCGCCGTGCCTGACCGTCACCACGAAGGCGTCGCCGACGAAGACCATCAGCTCGCCGGAGGTGACCGTCGCCGTCGCGTCGTCGTACTCCAGGGGCTTGAGGACCACGAAGAGCGAGTCGTCGTAGACCTCCAGCTTGGGACGCTGGTGCGCGGTCAGGGCGTCCTCGACGGCCAGCGGGTGCAGACCGAACTCGGACGTCACCAGTTCGAACTCGTCCTCCGTCGGCTCGTGCAGCCCGATCCAGAGGAAGGCGCCGGACGCCCGCGCCTGGTCCAGGGCATCGGACAGGTCGTCGGGCCCGTCGGTACGGTGCCCGTCCTTGTAGATGGCGCAGTCCACGATCACGCTGGCTATTCTTCCGCGATCCGGCGAAGTCACACCACCGACGTAGGCTGGCCGACATGCCCACCGTGATCCTTGTCCGCCACGGGCGGTCCACCGCCAACGCCGACGGAGTGCTGGCCGGCTGGAGCCAGGGCGTGGCCCTGGACGACAGCGGCCGCGCCCAGGCCACCGAGCTCGCCGCCCGGCTGGCCGTGGTACCGCTGGCCGCCGTCGTCACCAGTCCGCTGCAGCGCTGTCGGGAGACCGTCCAGCCGATGCTGGACACCCGCCCCGAGCTGCCCGTCCACACCGAGGACCGGATCGGCGAGTGCCGCTACGGGGACTGGACGGGCCGCAAGCTCTCCGAGCTCGCCGAGGAACCGCTGTGGGCCACCGTGCAGCGCCATCCGTCCGCCGCGGTCTTCCCCGGCCCCGACGGCGAGTCGCTGCGGTCCATGCAGGCGCGCGCCGTCGACGCGGTGCGGGACTGGAACGCGAGGATCGAGGAGAGTCACGGCCCCGACGCGGTCTACGCCATCTGCTCGCACGGCGACATCATCAAGGCCATCGCCGCCGACGCCCTGGGCATGCACCTCGACCTCTTCCAGCGGATCGCCGTCGACCCCTGCTCGGTGACCGCGATCCGCTACACCGCGTACCGGCCGTTCCTGCTGCGGCTCGGTGACACCGGCGACCTCACCGGACTCGCCCCCGCACCGTCCGCCGCGGCCACCGAGGCGTCGGAGGTGGGCGGAAACGCCACCGGGGACACGGCGGGGGACGCGGTGGTCGGCGGAGGCACGGGCGCACCGTGATCGGCTTCCGCAGTAGGGTGGTGGACCGGCAGCGTTCCGCCGCCCCGGACCGGTGTCCGGCGGTGCGGGACAGCCGCTTCCACCCAGAGCCGAACACACCCGTAACTGAGCACCGCCGCAGCTGAGCAGTCCCACAGTCGAGCAGACGCACAGTCGAGCAAACGGAGCAGGACGTGCCCCGTCAGGTCTTCTTCTACGAACAGCCGGACCGGTTCGTCGCCGGAACGGTCGGCGAGCCGGGCCAGCGCATCTTCTTCCTGCAGGCCACCGGCGCAGGCCGCACCACCAGCGTCGCCCTGGAGAAGACGCAGGTCGCGGCGTTGGCCGAACGCATCGACGAACTGCTGGACGAGGTGGTTCGGCGGACCGGCGGCAGCACCGTCGTGCCCGCGGTCGCGCCGGGCGAACTGGCGGACACCGCGCCGCTCGACAGCCCCGTCGAGGAGGAGTTCCGGGTCGGCACCATGGCGCTGGCCTGGGACAGCACCCAGGAGCGCATGGTCCTGGAGGCCCAGGCGCTCGTCGAGGTCGAACCCGACGCCGACGACGCCACGCTCGAAGCGGCCGAGGAGCTGCGGGAGGACGACGAGAACGGGCCGCCGCTGCTGCGGGTCCACCTGACCGGCGCGCAGGCCCGGTCCTTCGCCAAGCGCGCCCTGGACGTGGTCTCGGCGGGCCGCCCGCCGTGCCCGCTGTGCAGCCTGCCCCTGGATCCGGAAGGACACGTATGCCCGCGCCAGAACGGGTACCGGCGGGGAGCCTGAGCGGCGACACCGCCGACACGCCGGACGCGCCCTCCGATTCGCCGGACGCGGCCGCCGACACGTCGGACGCCACGCGCGGCCGTGAGCCGGGCGCGGAAACACCGGCGGGCGACGCCGTGGAGCTGCTCACCCGCGGCGAGCTGACCGTGCGCGGGCAGCTGCGCGACGCCTCCAACGCCGTCCTGTACTGCGAGGTCGCCCTCGACGGCCGGACCGCGCGGTGCGTCTACAAGCCCGTCGCCGGAGAGCGTCCGCTGTGGGACTTCCCCGACGGCACCCTCGCCGAGCGCGAGGTGGCCGCGTATCTGGTCTCGGAGGCCACCGGCTGGGGGCTCGTACCGCCGACGGTGCTGCGGGACGGCCCGTACGGCGAGGGCATGTGCCAGCTGTGGATCGACGAGGCCGAGGAGGAGCGGGAGCTGCTCGGCCTGGTCGAGGAGGACGAGCCGGGCGAGGGCTGGAAGCCGGTCGTGCGGGCCGAGGTGGGCGAGGGCCGCACCGCGCTGCTGGTGCACGCCGACGACCCGCGACTGCGCCGGATCGCCCTCCTGGACGCCGTGATCAACAATGCCGACCGCAAGGGCGGCCATCTGCTGCCGGCGCCGGACGGCCGGCTCTACGGCATCGACCACGGCGTCTCCTTCCACACCGAGGACAAGCTGCGCACCCTCCTGTGGGGTTGGGCGGACGAACCGCTGCCCGACGAGGCCGTCGCCGTGCTCCGCCGCCTCACGGCGGAGCTGGCGGGCGAGCTGGGCGGCCGGCTGGCCGCGTTGCTGACCGACACCGAGGTGGCGGCGGTCGGCACCCGGGTGGCGGAGCTGCTGCGCACCGGCCGCTACCCGCTGCCGAGCGGCCAGTGGCCGGCGATCCCCTGGCCGCCCGTCTAGTGCTCTGGCCGGAAGGGTTTGCCTGGTGCGCGGCGTCCGGTGCGGTGCGTCGCGAGGCGGAGGATCGTCCTCGTACCGGGCGTACTCGGACGACTGCGACAACGCGGCGAAGTGCCGTGCCGGGCGTCGCGAACCGGTGAACCCTTCCGGCCAGAGCACCAGTGCTCTGGCCGGGGGCCCGCCGTGCGGGCCGTGCCGTCGGCGGGGGACCCGGGGCGGCCTCCGGACGGCGGTTCGCGGGAAAGTCAAGACGGCCAATCCGGCCCATCCGTACTCCGGTCGCCCTCCGGGTTCGATTCCGGAACCCACGTCCGGTTACGCTCATGACATGTATGCCTGGCCCGCTTCCGACGTCCCTGCCCTTCCCGGCAGTGGCCGCGACCTCCGCCTCCACGACACCGCGACCGGTGGCCCGGTAACCCTGGACCCCGGTCCGGTCGCCCGCATCTATGTCTGCGGGATCACCCCCTACGACGCCACCCACATGGGGCACGCGGCCACCTACAACGCGTTCGACCTCGTGCAGCGCGTGTGGCTGGATACGAAGCGCCAGGTGCAGTACGTCCAGAACGTCACCGATGTCGACGATCCGCTCCTCGAGCGGGCTGTCGCCAACGGAGACGACTGGACCGCGCTCGCCGAGCGTGAGACCGCCCTGTTCCGCGAGGACATGACCGCGCTGCGGATGCTCCCCCCGGACCACTACATCGGCGCCGTCGAGGCCATACCCGGGATCGTCCCGCTGGTCGAACGGCTCCTGGAACTGGGCGCGGCCTACGAACTGGGCGGTGACACCTACTTCTCCGTCGACTCCGACCCGCACTTCGGCCAGGTCTCCCGGCTGGACGCGACCGCGATGCGGATCCTGTCCGCGGAGCGCGGCGGCGACCCGGACCGCCCCGGCAAGAAGAACCCGCTGGACCCGATGCTCTGGATGGCCGCCCGCGAGGGCGAGCCGAGCTGGGACGGCGCCTCGCTGGGCCGCGGCCGGCCCGGCTGGCACATCGAGTGTGTGGCCATCGCGCTGGACCACCTCGGGATGGGCTTCGACGTCCAGGGCGGCGGCTCCGACCTCGCCTTCCCGCACCATGAGATGGGCGCCTCGCACGCCCAGGTGCTCACCGGCGAGTTCCCGATGGCCAAGGCCTACGTGCACGCGGGCATGGTCGCCCTCAACGGCGAGAAGATGTCGAAGTCCAAGGGCAACCTGGTCTTCGTCTCCCAACTGCGCCGTGACGGGGTCGACCCGGCCGCGATCCGGCTCTCGCTCCTCGCCCACCACTACCGTGCCGACTGGGAGTGGACCGACAGCGTCCTCGCCGACGCCGTCGAGCGCCTCGCGCGCTGGCGCGCGGCGGTCTCCCGTCCTGACGGTCCCCCTGCCGAGGCGCTCGTGGAGGAGATCCGCGAGGCGCTCGCCGACGACCTGGACGCACCGGCCGCGCTCGCCGCGGTGGACCGCTGGGCCGTCTCGCAGGCGGTGTCGGGCGGCACGGACGAGGGCGCGCCCGGCGTGGTCTCCCGCGCGGTGGACGCGCTGCTGGGCGTCGCCCTGTAGCGACACGCCCCCATCGGCAGGTACGGCCCCGGCGGATCTCCGCCGGGGCCGTTCTCGTCCCGCCCTCTGGTCATGAGCACAACATCTGCGCTATACACGCTCACAGTTGCGCATTTGATGCTCCGAACTGCGCGCAGTTGCAGCCAGAGAGGTGTTCATGCACAGGGATGCTCAAAACCTCCGCAGGATCCATGCGATACCGCTGCTCGTACTCCTGGGCCTGCTCGTGGCCCTGCTGGCCCCGGTCGCGGGCACCGCACACGCCGCGCCCGCCGAAAGCACCGACACCGCCGACGCCGCCGACACCACCGTCGGGAATCTGACCGGCTTCACCGCCGACGGGCCCGTGTACCACCTGACAGCGGGCAAGGCCGAGGTCCGGGTCAGCTTCGTGTCGGACCGGACGTTCCGGCTGGAACTCGCGCCCGACGGCACGTTCACCGACCCCACCGGCAGCGACATCGTGCTGCCGCAGGGCGCCGCGCCGGCCACCCGCTGGCGGGACGCCGGCGACCGCTATGAGCTGAGCACGTCCCAGGTCACCCTGCGCGCGTACAAGTCCCCGCTGCGCTTCGCCCTGTACCGCGCCGACGGCACCAAGGTCTGGGCCGAGTCCAAGGGCCTGAGCTGGAACGGCGCGAAGACCACCCAGACCCTGGAGCGCGGCGCCACCGAGCAGTTCTACGGCGCCGGGATGCAGAACGGCCGGGGCAACACCTCGCACCGGGGCCAGACCGTCGAGGTCGGCGTCGACGACAACTGGAACGACGGCGGCCACCCCAACTCCGTGCCGTTCTACCTCTCCTCGGCCGGCTACGGCGCCTACCGCAACACCTACGCGCCCGGCACGTACGCCTTCACCGACCCGGTCGCGACGACCGAGCAGGAGAACCGCTTCGACGCGTACTACTTCGCCGGGCCGTCCACCAAGGACGTCATCGGCCAGTACACGCAGCTGACCGGCCGCCCCTTCCTGCCGCCCGTGTACGGGCTCGAGGTCGGCGACTCCGACTGCTACCTGCACAACGCCAACCGGGGCGAGCGCCACACCCTGGACTCCCTCGCGGTCGCCGACGACTACGTCGAGAACGACATGCCGAACGGCTGGATGCTCGTCAACGACGGCTACGGCTGCGGCTACGAGAACCTCCCGGAGACCTCCGCGGGCCTGAAGGACCGCAAGATGGCGACGGGCCTGTGGACCGAGGACGGCATCGACAAGCTCGCCGACCAGGTCAAGGCCGGCCAGCGGATCGCCAAGCTCGACGTGGCCTGGGTCGGCGGCGGCTACAAGTTCGCCCTCGACGGCTGCAAGGACGCCTACCGGGGCATCGAGGACAACAGCGACGCCCGCGGCTTCACCTGGGCCCCCGAGAGCTGGTCGGGCGCGCAGCGCTGCGGTGTGCAGTGGTCCGGCGACCAGTCGGGCAGCTGGGAGTACATCCGCTGGCAGATCCCGACGTACGCGGGCGCCACGATGTCCGGGCTCGCCTACACCTCGGGCGACATCGACGGCATCTTCGGCGGCAGTCCCAAGACCTACACCCGCGACCTGGAGTGGAAGTCCTTCCTGCCGGCCGTGATGACGATGGACGGCTGGGCCGCGAACGACAAGCAGCCCTACCGGTACGGGGAGCCGTACACGTCCATCAACCGCAAGTACCTCAAGCTCAAGGAGTCGCTGCTGCCGTACACGTACTCCTACGCGGCCGAGGCGAACCGCACCGGTGTCGGCCAGGTCAGGCCGCTCGCGCTGGAGTACCCGGACGACCCGAAGGCCGCCACCGACGCCGCGAAGTACGAGTTCCTGTCCGGCGAGGACTTCCTCGTTGCGCCGGTCTACCAGGACACCGCGGTGCGCGACGGCATCTACCTGCCGAAGGGCACCTGGACCGACTACTGGACGGGCAGGATCTACCAGGGTCCGACCACGGTCAACGGCTACAGCGCGCCGCTGGGCACCCTGCCGCTCTTCGTCAAAGCCGGCGCCGCCGTGCCGATGTGGCCCGGCATCAGGTCCTACCAGGACCGCACGCCCTCGTCGCCGGTCGCCTGGGACGTCTACCCGCAGGGCACGTCCTCCTTCACGCTGTACGAGGACGACGGCGTCACCCGGCAGAGCCGGGCCGGGAAGTCCGCGCAGCAGAAAGTCACCGTCCGGGCCCCGGCCTCCGGCGCGGGCGACGTGACCGTCGACGTGGGAGCGAGCAACGGGACCTTCCAGGGCAAGCAGACCACCCGCCCGTACCGGTTCACCGTGCACACCGGCGACGCGCCGTCCCGGCTCCTGCTGGACGGGACCGCGCTGCCGAAGTACACCTCGAAGGCCGCCTTCGACGCGGCCACGCGCGGCTGGTGGTACGACGCCGCCGACCGGGGCGGCGTGGTGCAGGTCAAGACCACGTCACTGAGCACCGCGAAGCCGTTCACCCTGCGGCTGCTGGGCGCGAGCGCGCTCGGGGGCAAGGCGCCGGGCACCGCCGCCACCATCTCGTCGCCGCCGGCGCAGGAGGTCGGCGCGGGCGTGCCGGCGACCGTGCCGGTCGACGTGACGGCAGGCGCCAAGGACGCCACCGGGGTGCAGGTGACCCTGACGGCGCCGGCCGGCTGGTCGGTGACGGCCCCCGCGCCGGTGGCCCGCGTCCCCGCCGGGACGACCCGACGGGTCCAGGTCACGGTCACCCCGCCGCGGGACGCGGCGCCGGGGGAGGCCGTGCTGCAGGCCTCCGCCGCCTACCGGACGGCCGGGCAGGACCGGGTGACGGCGCAGCCGTTCGCGGTCTCCACGATGCCGCGGCCGCCGGTGGCCGACACCTGGGCGAGCGACATGGTGTGGCTGAGCGAGGGCAACGGCTACGGGCCGCCGGAACGCGACCGCAGCAACGGGGAGTCGGGTGCCGCGGACGGTCATCCGATCACTCTGGCGGGCACGGTCTACCCCAAGGGGATCGGCGCCCACGCCGACTCCGATATCGAGCTCTACACCGGCGGCCGCTGCACCCGGTTCACCGCGGACACCGGGATCGACGACGAGATCAACGGCTACGGGGAGGTGGCCTTCTCGGTCGAGGCCGACGGCAAGGTGCTGTGGACCTCGCCGAAGGTGACGGGCGCCTCCGCGACCGTGCCGGTGGACGTCCCGCTCGGCGGGGCGCGGCACGTCCGGCTGAGGATCACCGACACCAACGGTTCCAAGAGCGGTGACCACGGGGACTGGGCCGCGGCGAAGTTCAGCTGCGCCTGACCCCTGGCGACGGCGTACGAGACGGCCGCCGGCCGGGTGCGAGGTACGCACCCGGACGGCGGCCGGTCGTCGTGAGGAAGGGCTACTCGTCCTCGGAGTCGTCCGGTTCGGGCTCCTCCTTGGCGGCGCCCCGGGCGGGGTGCGGCCCCGAGGTGTCCCTCAGGTAGGGGTGCGCCTCGCCGGTGTCGGGGTCGCGGCGCCGCAGATAGCGCTCGAACTCCTTGGCGATGGCCTCGCCCGACGCCTCCGGCAGTTCGACGGTGTCGCGGGCCTCCTCCAACGTCTGCACGTACTCGGCGACTTCGCTGTCCTCGGCCGCCAGCTGGTCCACCCCGACCTGCCAGGCGCGCGCGTCCTCCGGCAGTTCGCCGAGCGGGATCCGCACGTCGAGCAGGTCCTCCAGGCGGTTGAGGAGGGCGAGCGTCGCCTTGGGGTTCGGTGGCTGCGACACGTAGTGCGGTACGGCGGCCCACAGGCTGACCGCCGGGATGCCGGCGTGCGTGCACGCCTCCTGCAGGATGCCGACGATGCCGGTCGGGCCCTCGTAGCGGGACTCCTCCAGGTTCAGGGCGACGGCGAGGTCCGCGTCGGAGGTCACCCCGGTGACGGGGACCGGGCGGGTGTGCGGGGTGTCGCCCAGCAGCGCGCCGAGCACGACGACCATCTCCACGCCGAGTTCATGGGCGAAGCCCAGGATCTCGTTGCAGAACGAGCGCCAGCGCATGCTCGGCTCGATGCCGCGGACCAGGACGAGGTCGCGGGGACGCGGATTCTGGACCCGGACCACCGACAGCCGGGTGGTCGGCCAGGTGATCTTGCGTACCCCGGCGTCCAGCCAGACCGTCGGCCGGTTGACCTGGAAGTCGTAGTAGTCCTCGGCGTCCAGCGCCGCGAAGACCTCGCCCTTGAACTCCCGGTCCATGTGGCCGACCGCGGTGGAGGCTGCGTCGCCGGCGTCGTTCCAGCCCTCGAACGCGGCCACCATGACCGGGTCGATCAGCTCGGGTACTCCCTCGAGCTCGATCACCCAGCGCCTCCTTCCGGCCGGAGGGGGCGGGCCCGTCCCCTGTCGGCTGCTGTTCGTGTCAGTGCGGGACCAGCCTACGGCTTACGGAGGCCCTCTCCGCAGCCCTCGTACCAGGATGATCCCCACGGTCATCGCACGTACTCGTCCGGTCACCATCCGCTTCCCCGGAGTCAGCGCGTGCCCCATCCGGACCGGTACGCGGCCCAGTCGCCGGGCGTCGCGGCGAAGTCCACGTAGAGCGCCATGCCGAAGGCCTCGCGGCCCCTTCCGTGCCGGGCCAGACCCAGTCGCGCCCCGCGCACGGCGGCCGTGACGGTCTCGGCGGACGGATGGTGGCCGCCGGTGCTGGTGTGGTAGCCGGGCAGCCCCATGATGAGGTCGGTGCCGGCCGGGGTGACCTCCAGGGCGAGGGCGGTCTGCTGGGCGAGGTAACCGCCGAACAGGCTCTCCAGCGGCATCGCCGAGTCGTACGCCATCACCGCGACCTGGTCCACGCGGCGGGCGACCTCCGCGAAGTACTTCTGCGACCACCACTTGGGATGGTCGAACACCGAGAGCGCGACGGTGTGCAGGCCCGGCAGCGGGTCGATCTGGTGGGTGGCCACGGACAGCGCGGCGCCGTGCGCCGAGGTCGTGGCGCGCAGCCGGTCCAGGATGTCCAGGAACTCCCCGTCGCCGGAGTAATTGGGCTCCAGGTCGAGGTGGACGCCGTCGAATCCGGCGGCCAGGACCTGCTCCCCGCTCGCCTGGATACGGGCCCGGGTGGCCTCGTCCTTCAGGTGCAGCCCGTCGTCCCCGTCGTGGTGCGCGATGACGTTGCCGAGCCAGGCCTGCACCCGGACGCCCGGCAGGACCCGGTGGACCTCCTTGAGCAACCACGCGGAGTTCGGGTAGAGCTTCGGGTCGAGACCGCCGTCCTGTTCCAGCGGTCCGGTGTGCACGTAGAGGTCCCGGATCCCCGTGCCCCGGACCTTCACGCGCAGGGCCTCGAGGTCGGCCGCGCCGTTCCGGCCGTCGACCCAGGCGTGCCCGAGCCAGACCGCGTCGTGCCCCCGGGTGCGGCCCGCCGGGCCGGGATCCCCGGCGTATTCGAGCCGCAGCGCGATGGCCACCGCCAGCACGGGCAGCAGGACCACCAGGGCGGTCACGAGGGCCCCACGACGCAGCCATTTTAGGAGTCTCTCGCGAGACATCCGATCTGTCTTCCACAAAGTTCGCTCTACCCCCTGGACTTCGCGAGGTTTTCGGCGCTATACATCGGTTGTTCGAAAAAAGATCCGATGTCTAACGACGGGGGTGTACATGAGTCCGACCATTACCGAGGTCGACGTCTACGACATACGCTTCCCGACCTCGGAGCAGCTCGACGGCTCGGACGCCATGAACCCCGACCCCGACTACTCCGCCGCCTATGTTGTTCTGCGCACCGATGACCCCGACGGCCTGGAGGGGCACGGCTTCTGCTTCACGATCGGCCGCGGCAACGATGTCACCGCCGCCGCCATCCGCTCACTGCGACCCTACGTACTGGGACGCGGCGTGGACAGTGTTACCGGCGATCTTGGCGGTCTCCACCGGGAGCTCACTCATGACTCGCAGCTGCGCTGGCTGGGCCCGGAGAAGGGCGTCATGCACATGGCGGCCGGGGCCGTCGTCAACGCGGCCTGGGACCTGGCGGCCAAGCGGGCCGGACAGCCGGTCTGGGAGTTCCTCTCCTCCATGAGCCCCGAACAGATCGTGGACATGGTCGACTTCCGCTATCTGACCGACGCGCTCACCCGGGAGGAGGCGCTCGACATCCTGCGCGCCGCCGAACCCGGCCGGGCCGCGCGCGCCGCGCGGCTGCGCGAACACGGCTATCCCGCGTACACCACCTCACCGGGGTGGCTCGGTTACTCCGACGAGAAGCTCGCCCGGCTGTCGAAGGAGGCGGTCGCCGAGGGGTTCCACCAGATCAAGCTCAAGGTCGGCGCCGACCTCGGCGACGACCTGCGCCGGATGCGCATCGCCCGCGAGGCCGTCGGCCCGGACATCCGGATCGCGGTCGACGCCAACCAGCGCTGGGACGTGTCCGCCGCGCTGGAGTGGATGAAGGCCCTGGCCGCCTACGACCCGTACTGGATCGAGGAGCCCACCAGCCCGGACGACATCCTCGCGCATGCCGCGGTGCGCGCCGGGCAGCCCGTCAAGGTCGCCACCGGTGAACACGCCGCCAACCGCGTCATGTTCAAGCAGCTGCTCCAGGCCGGCGCGGTGGACTTCGTCCAGATCGACGCGGCCCGCGTCGCCGGGGTCAACGAGAACATCGCGATCCTGCTGCTCGCCGCCAAGTTCGGGGTGCCGGTCTGCCCGCACGCGGGCGGCGTCGGCCTCTGCGAGCTGGTGCAGCACCTGGCGATGTTCGACTACGTCGCCGTCTCCGGGAGCTGGGACGACCGGGTCATCGAGTACGTGGACCATCTCCACGAACACTTCGAGGATCCCGTCGTCATCGACCACGGCCGCTACCGGGCCCCCGCCCGGCCCGGGTTCTCCGCCCGGATGAAACCCCGATCCATCGCCGACCACCGCTACCCGGAAGGCCCGGTCTGGCAGGCCCGGCAGGAGGAACCCGCGTGAACACCACCCTGGACGGCACTGCGGACGGCGAACTGCGGGGGCTCACCGCCCTCGTGACCGGCGGCGCCTCCGGCATCGGCGCCGCCACCGCCGCCCTGCTCACCGCGCGCGGCGCCCGCGTCGCGATCCTGGACCGCGACCCGGCGGGGGCGCCGCCCGGCACCGTGGCCGTCACGGCGGACGTCGGCGACGGCCCCGCGGTACGGGCCGCGGTCGCCGAGGCCGTCGAACTCCTCGGCGGCCTGCACATCCTCGTCAACAACGCGGGGATCGGCGCCGTCGGCACCGTCGAGGAGAACGATGACGACGAATGGCACCGCGTCCTGGACGTCAACGTCCTCGGGATGGTGCGCACCGCGCGGGCCGCGCTGCCGCACCTGCGGGCCGCCGCCGCGGACCGCCCCGGCTGCGTGTCGATCACCAACACCTGCTCCATCGCGGCGACCGCGGGACTCCCGCAACGGGCCCTGTACAGCGCCAGCAAGGGCGCGGTGCTCGCGCTGACGCTGGCGATGGCCGCCGACCACGTCCGTGAGGGCGTGCGCGTCAACTGCGTGAACCCCGGCACCGCCGACACCCCCTGGATCGGCAGGCTGCTCGACCGGGCGGACGACCCCGCCGCCGAGCGCGCCGCACTGAACGCCCGGCAACCGCTGGGCCGCCTCGTCGCCGCCGACGAGGTCGCCGCGGCCATCGCCTACCTGGCGAGCCCCGCCGCCGCCGCCGTCACCGGGACGGCGCTGGCCGTCGACGGCGGCATGCAAGGACTGAGACTCCGCCCAACCCCCTGAGCCGCTACACACCAAGAAGGGCAGGACTCGACGATGAGACTGCGGCAGCGTTCCCTCACGAGCACCACGGTCACGGCGTGCGCGGCACTCCTCGCGGTCACCGCCGTCGCCGGCTGCAACCGCGGCAGCGACGACAAGGCCGGCACCTCGGGCAAGGTCGGTATCGACCTGCCGCGCGCGGACAGCGATTTCTGGAACTCCTACCAGCAGTACATCGAGAAGGGCGTGAAGGACGGGGTCGTCTCCGCACTGCCGCGCAGCAACTCGCAGAACGACATCACCAAGCTCGTCGCGAACGCCCAGACCTTCACCGACCAGGGCGCCAAGGCGGTGGTGATGGCCCCGCAGGACACCGGCGCCATCGCCTCCACCCTGGAACGCCTGGCGAGCAAGAAGATCCCGGTCATCAGTGTCGACACCCGACCCGACAAGGGCGACGTCTACATGGTGGTGCGCGCCGACAACAAGGCGTACGGCCAGAAGGCGTGTGAATACCTGGGTCAGCAGCTCGCCGGCAAGGGCAAGGTCGTCGAGTTCCAGGGCGCGCTCGACTCCATCAACGGGCGGGACCGCTCCGAGGCGTTCGCGGCCTGCATGAAGGAGAAGTTCCCGAACATCAAGGTCATCGCACTGGCCACCGACTGGAAGGGCGACGTCGCCTCCTCCAAACTGCAGGCCACCCTCGCCGCCGACCCGGACGTCAACGGCATCTACATGCAGGCCGGCGGGGTCTTCCTGCAGCCCACCCTCGCCCTGCTGGAGCAGAAGCACCTGCTCAAGCCGGCCGGCACGGCGGGCCACATCACCATCATCTCCAACGACGGGATCCCCGAGGAGCTGAAGGCGATCCGCGAGGGCAAGATCGACGCGACGGTCTCGCAGCCCGCCGACCTCTACGCCAAGTACGCGCTGTTCTACGCCAAGGCCGCGCTGGACAAGACGGTGTTCCAGCCCGGTCCCACCGACCACGGCTCCAACATCATCAAGATCCCGAACGGCCTGGAGGACCAGCTGCCGGCCCCGCTCGTCACCAAGACCAACGTGGACGACGCCGCGCTGTGGGCCAACCAGCTCGGAAAGAGCTGACCATGTCCCAGGCACCAGCCAAGGAAACCTCCGGTGGGGAGCCGGCGGCCGGCCCGCCGCCGGCCGTGCACGCCGAGGGGGTCGTCAAGCGCTTCGGCCCGACCGTCGCGCTCGACCGGGTGCGGCTGACCGTGCGGGCCGGCGAGTCGCACGCGCTCGTCGGCCGCAACGGCGCGGGCAAGTCCACCCTCGTCTCCGTACTGACCGGGCTGCACGCCGCGGACGCGGGCTCCGTCGCCTTCCAGGGCGAACCGGCGCCCGCGTTCGGGGACACCGCCGCCTGGCAGTCGAAGGTCGCCTGCGTCTACCAGAAGTCCATGGTCGTCCCGGATCTGACCGTCGCGGAGAACCTCTTCCTCAACCGCTTCGGAGAGGGCCGGATCCGCTGGCCGAAGCTGCGCGAGCGGGCTCGCGGCCTGCTCGCCGAGTACGGCGTCGACGTCGATCCGGCGGCGCGCGCCAAGGACCTGAGCGTCGAGCAGCGGCAGTTCGTCGAGATCGCGAGGGCGCTGTCCTTCGGCGCCCGTTTCATCATCCTCGACGAGCCGACCGCCCAGCTCGACGCGGCCGGCATCGAGCGGCTCTTCACGAAGCTGCGCGAACTGCAGGGGCAGGGCGTCGCCTTCCTGTTCATCTCCCACCACCTCCAGGAGGTGTACGACCTGTGCACCACCGTCACCGTCTACCGGGACGCCCGGCACGTGCTCACCGCGCCCGTCGCGGAGCTGGGCAAGGCCGACCTGGTGCAGGCGATGACCGGGGACGCGACGCGCTCCGCCCTGGCCTGGCAGGCGGGCACCGCCGTGGTCGCCGAGGAGGAACCCGTGCTGCGCGCCGAGGGGCTCGCCCTCGACGGCGCCTATCGGGCCATCGACTTCGCCGTGCGCCCCGGCGAAGTGCTCGGCCTGGCCGGCGCGACGGCCAGCGGCAACACGGCACTGGGGGAGACCCTGGTGGGGCTGCGCAAGCCCACCTCCGGCCGGACCGTGGTCGCGGGCCGGACCGTACGGCCGGGCAGCGTGCCGCACGCGCTCGGCGCGGGGATCGGCTACGTGCCGGAGGACCGGCATCGGCAGGGGCTGGTGCCGGGCCGCAGCGTCGCGGAGAACGCGACGCTCACCGTCACCGACCAGCTCGGACCGTACGGCACCGTGCTGCCCTCCCGCACCCGGCAGTTCGCGCAGTCGATGATCGATTCGCTGGACATCAAGACCTCGGGCCCCGGTCAGTCGGTCTCCGACCTGTCCGGCGGCAACCAGCAGAAGGTCGTCATCGCGCGGGCGCTGGCCCGCAAACCGCGGGTGCTGGTGGCGATCCGGCCGACCGCGGGCGTCGACGTCAAGTCCAAGGACGCGCTGCTCGGCGTGGTGCGGGAGGTGGCCGACGGCGGGAACGCCGCGGTCATCGTCTCCGACGAGCTGGACGACCTACGGGTCTGCGACCGCGTCCTGGCCCTGTTCCACGGCCGGGTGATCGCCGAGTTCGACAGCGGATGGACCGACAGGGACGTGGTCTCCGCGATGGAAGGACTGCCCGTGACTCCGGGCGGCCGCGAGGGAGACGACCAGGATGACTGACACCACCGACACCACCCAGCTGACCGCGGAGCCGGTCACCGCACAGAAGGAGCGCCGGCCGGGAGGTCTGGGCTTCCAGCTGGCCCGCTACCGGGACCTGTCGCTGATCCCGGTGCTGCTGGTGCTGTGCGTGATCGGCTTCATCGTCTCGCCGGCCTTCCTGACCTCCGACAACCTGATCGGCGTCGCCCAGCAGTCCACCGAACTGAGCCTGTTGGTGCTGGCCGAGGCGCTCATCCTCATCAGCGGGCGCATGGACCTGTCGCTGGAGTCCACCATCGGCGTGGCCCCGGTCATCGCCATGTGGCTGGTGCTGCCCTCATCGGGCCCCGCGACCTTCCACGGGCTGGGCGTCCTGCCGTCCTGGTCCGCGATCCCGGTCTGCCTGGCGGTCGGTGTGGTGATCGGCGGCATCAACGGCTTCCTCATCCTCAAGCTCCGCGTCAACGGCTTCATCGCCACCCTCGGCATGCTCACCATGCTGCGCGGCCTGCAGATCGGGGTGGCCGAGGGCAAGTCAATCGTCAACGTGCCGGAGTCGTTCGCCTACCTCGGCAAAGCCTCCTGGTTCGGCGCGCCCGCCGCCATCTGGATCTGCCTGGTGCTCTTCGCGGCCGGCGGTCTCGCGCTGGGCTACCTGCGGCACGGCCGCGCGCTCTACGCGATCGGCGGCAACACCGAGGCGGCGCGCGCCGCCGGCATCCGCGTGGACCGCATCACCTGGATCGTGCTCGGCCTCGGCGGGCTGCTCGCCGCGTTCGCCGGGATCCTGTACACCGGCCACTACGGCTCGGTCTCGGCCGGTCAGGGCAACGGCTGGATCTTCCAGGTGTTCGCCGCCACCGTCATCGGCGGTGTCAGCCTCAACGGCGGCCGGGGCACCCTCTTCGGGGCGCTGACCGGTGTGCTCACCCTGCAGTTGGTCGTGAACGTGATGACGCTGGGCGGGGTACCCCCGCTGTGGAACCAGTTCCTCAACGGCGCGATCATCATCGTGGCACTGATCATCTCCCGCTTCGCGAGCGGCGAGAAGCAGGACTGAGTGACACCCCGAAGGAGAGGACAGGCGATGCCCGTACCGGAACTGCCCCGCCTGGGACTCGGCTGCGCGCCGCTCGGCAACCTGTACCGGGCCATGCCGGACGAGACCGCGGCCGCCGTCACGGCGGCCGCCCTCGACCTCGGCTGCGGCCTTCTCGACACCGCTCCGCACTACGGCGTCGGCTTGTCGGAGGAACGCCTCGGCCGGGCGCTCGCCGGACGGCCGCGCTCCTCGTACGTGCTGTCCACCAAGGTCGGTCGCCGGCTGCGGCCGCTGGCCGCGGGGGAGCGGCCCGACGGCCAGGGCTTCGTCGACACCCCCGCCCGCGCCCGCGAGTGGGACTTCACCGCCGACGGGATCCGCGCCACGCTGGAGGGCTCCCTGGAGCGGCTCGGCACCGACCGCGCCGACATCGTCTACCTGCACGACGTCGAGAACCACCTGCCGGAGGTCTACGCGACCGGCTTCCCCGCGCTCGCGGCGCTGCGCGCCGAGGGGCTGGTGGGAGCCATCGGCTTCGGGATGAACGACAGCGGGGTGCTCGCGCGGCTCGTCGCCGACCTCGACGTCGACGTGGTGCTCTGCGCGGGCCGCTGGACCCTGCTGGAGCGCACCGCCTACGACGACCTGCTGCCGGTGTGCGCCGAGCGCTCGACCGCCGTGGTCGTCGGCGGCGTCTACAACTCCGGGCTGCTCGCCGACCCGAAGCCCGGCGCCCCGTACGACTACGCGGCGGCGCCGCCGGAACTGGTGCGCCGCGCCCTGGACATCGCGGACGTCTGCGGGGAGTTCGGCGTCCCGCTGCGGGCGGCCGCGCTGCGCTTCCCGTTCGGCCACCCGTCGGTGGTCTCCGCCGTCGTCGGCGCGGCCACCCCCGAGGAGGTCAGGGACAACGCGGCGCTCTTCTCGTACGACATCCCCGCCGCGATGTGGGACGCGCTCGTCGAGCGCGGACTGCTCGACGAGGACGTCCCACTGCCTGCCTGAGGCTCTCTACAGCGTGGAGCGCAGCCACTGCTCGACGCTCGCGATGTGCACCGTCGCCCAGGAGCGGGCGGCCTCCGCGTCACGGTCGCGCAGCGCGGACAGGATCGCCTGGTGCTCGTGCAGGGTGCGGCTCACCGCGTCCTGCTGGGTGAGCCCGCGCCAGACGCGGGCCCGGGTGGTGGGCCCGGACAGCCCGTCGAGCAGTGAGCAGAGCACCGAGTTCCCCGACGCCTGCACGATGCCGCGGTGGAACTCCAGGTCGGAGGCGACCAGTTCCTCGACGGAGGGCTCGGGGCCCAGCGCGTCCAGCTTCCCCTGGAGCACGTCGAGTTCGGTCTCGGGGATGCGCAGCGCCGCCATCGCGGTCGCGGCGGGCTCCAGGATCCGCCGCACGGCCAGGAACTCCAGCACGGTGTCGTCGCGGTGGAAGTCCACCACGAAGCTCATCGCCTCCAGCAGCAGTTGCGGATCCAGGCTCGTCACGTACGTGCCGTCGCCCTGCCGCACGTCCAGGATCCTGATCAGCGACAGCGCCCGCACCGCCTCGCGCAGCGAATTGCGCGAGAGCCCCAGCTCGGCCGCGAGTTCGCTCTCCTTCGGCAGCCGGTCGCCGGGCCGCAGCGCCCCTGAGACGATCATTTCCTTGATCTTCTCGATCGCCTCGTCGGTGACCGCCATCGCGACCTCCCCCTGTCCTGGTCCCGCTACCCGCCGCCAGACCTCCGATGTATCCGGCCATTATGCCCCTGGACGGCCCGGCGCGCGGACGTCCCGCGCATACGGATACCGCTCCCGGCTACTCGCCCGCGTAGCGGGCCGGGGAGGCGCCCACCGTGGCGGTGAAGTCCCGGGTGAGGTGGGCCTGGTCGCTGTAGCCGAGGTCGGCGGCCAGCGCCGCCCAGTCGATGCCGACACCCTGGTCGGCGCGGGCGGCGGCCTCGTGCAGCCGGGCCCGGCGCAGCACCCACTTGGGGCCGGCGCCGACGTGTTCGGCGAAGAGCCGCTGGAGCCTGCGGACGGAGATCCCGAGGTCGTCCGCGAGCTGGTCGACGCGGAACAGGGACGGGGAGGCGGTGATCCGCTCCACCATGGCGGCGACCTCCGCCGCGACCGGGTCCACCGCCGTGCCCGGGCCGGGGAGCAGGCTCAGCAGGAGCGATTCGGCGGTGTCCGTCATGACGGACACGTCGGACGCCCCGAGGATCGTCCGCTCGGCGGTGGTGACGGCGGGCCCGAACAGCCCCGCGGCGGGCACCGACCGGTCGGTGAGGTCCGAGACCGACGACGTCAGCAGCGGACGGAAGCCGCCGGGCCGGAATCTGACGCCCAGCACCTGGCCGCACCCGCGCAGCACCCGGGTGAACACCCCGCGCTGCACCCCGTAGACCGCGGTCTCGGGCTCCTCGAAGACCAGGTGCACGTTGGGGTGCGAAAGCACCGCCTGCTCGTGCGGCGGTTGGCCGCGCAGGTCCCAGCGCACGATCCAGTAGTACTCCACGTACGGAGCCACCGCCTCGCCCGGCTCCTCCCGCAGCAGCTCGAACCGGGTCGCCGCAAGGGCGGGACGGAGCACACCCCGCCCCATCTCGGGGGTCGTCATCCCGCCACCCTAGGCCGTCTGAGCTGTCGTGTTTGTTCAATACGCGACTGGGCCGCGGATCTAGCGTGGAATCCATGAACCTTCATCCGCAGCTGGTCCGCGGCGCCGCAGAAGCCGCCCGTATCGCCCGCACCATCACGCCGGAGCAGCTCGCCGCGCCGACCCCGTGCCCGGAGTTCGACGCCCGCACGCTGATCAATCACTGGGTGCTCTACACCTCGCACGGCCTGGAGCACCGCGCCCTGCGCACGACCCTGCCGGAGGAGCTCACCGAGCACGACTTCACTGCCGACCCGCGGTGGGCCGAAGCGTACGCGGCGCAGCTCAACCGCGCGCTCGCCGCCTGGGGCCGGCCCGAGGCGTGGGAGGGCGGCATCGACATGGGCGGGGCCGAGATGCCCGCCGCCGATATCGCCGCGATGCTGCTGCTGGAGCTGACCCTGCACGGCTGGGACGTCGCGAAGACCGTCGGCCAGGAGTTCCGCGTCGACGAGGAGACCGGTGCGGTGGTGCTCGCCGCCGTCGGGCAGCAGGCCGAGATGTTCCGCCAGTACAAGGGCTTCGCCGACCCCGTGGAGATCACCGGCCCGGCCACGGACTTCGAGCGCGCGCTCGCGCTCTCCGGCCGGGACCCGCACTGGAGCGCCTGATGCGCGAACGGCCGGGTGGGGCAGGGAGATCTCCCTGCCCCACCCGGCCGCGTACCGCAGGCCGCGTCAGGCCCTGCGGGCCAGCATGTCCTCGACCCGGGCCCTGACGGCCTCGGTGTCCAGGCCGCGCACCGTCAGCGTGGTGCGGCGGCGCAGCACGTCGTCGGCCGTCTGCGCCCACTCGTGGTCGCGGGCGTACACGACCTGCGCCCAGATCTCCGGGCCGTCCTCGTGGATCCGCTCACCGAGCGACGGGTCCTCGTTGACGAGCCGGGCGATGTCGAAGGACAGCGACCCGTAGTGGCTCGCGAGGTGCCGCGCGGTCAGCGGGTCCATCCGCGTGCCCGGGTCGCGGTCCACCAGCAGTCGGTGGGCTACCGCGTTCGGGTTGGCGAGACCCGGCAGTGGCATCCGCCGGGGCAGCAGCTTCTGCGGCTCCATGTCCTCGCCGAGCGGCCCGCCCGGCAGCTTCGCGAGCTTGTTCATCACCGTGCGGCCGATGTGCCGGTACGTGGTCCACTTGCCGCCCGCCACCGACAGCATCCCGCCGCGGCCCTCGGAGACGACCGTCTCCCGCTTGGCGGACTCGACGCCCCCGGGCCCGCCCGGCAGCACCCGCAGGCCCGCGAAGGCGTACGTGATGAGGTCGCGGTCCAGGTGCTCGTCCTTCACGGAGAACGCGGCCTCGTCCAGGATCTGCTGGATGTCGGCCTCGGTCGCCCGGACGTCCGCCGGGTCGCCGGTGTACTCCTCGTCCGTGGTGCCCAGCAGCAACTGGTCCTCCCACGGCAGCGCGAAGGTGATGCGGTACTTGTCGATCGGGGTGGCCATGGCGGCCTTCCACGGCACCTTGCGCTTCATCACGACGTGCGCGCCCTTGGACAGCCGGATGCTGGGCCGGGCGCCCTTGTCCTCCATCGTCCGCAGGTGGTCCACCCACGGGCCGGTGGCGTTGAGCACCAGCCGGGCGCTGACCCCGAACTCCGTGCCGTCCAGCTTGTCGCGCAGCTCCGCGCCGGTGACCTTGCCGTGCGTGAAGCGCAGCCCCGTCACCTCGGCGTGGTTCAGCACCACGGCGCCGGACTCCACGGCCGCGCGGACGGTCATGACGGCCATCCGCGAGTCGTTCATCTGGTGGTCGTGGTAGACCGCGACGGCCTTCAGGTTCTCCGTGCGCAGGCCCGGGTTGTCGGCCACGGCCTTCGCCGGGGAGATGACCCGGCCGACGCCGTCACCGAAGGCGGACAGCGCCGAGTACGCGAAGACGCCCGCGCCCAGCTTCGCGGCGCCGTGCGGGCCGCCCTTGTACACCGGCAGGTAGAACGTGAGCGGGTTGACCAGGTGCGGAGCCACGTCCTTGGCGAGCACCCGCCGCTCGTGGTGGTTCTCGGCGACCAGCTTGACCGAACCGGTCTGCAGGTAGCGCAGCCCGCCGTGGACGAGCTTGGAGGACGCCGACGAGGTGGCGCCGGCGAAGTCGCCGGCGTCCACCATCGCGACCCGCAGCCCGGACTGCGCGGCGTGCCAGGCGACCGAGGTGCCGAGGATGCCGCCGCCGATCACCAGGAGGTCGTACGTGGCGTGGCTGAGCAGCTCTCTGGTCTCGGAACGACTGGGGTCGGTGCCGGCGGTCGGGTGCGTCCCGAGGGCGGGGACGCTCTGCAGGGTGGAAGACATTCTGATCAGTTCTCCTCTTCGATCCAGCCCATGGTCCGCTCGACGGCCTTGAGCCAGTTCTTGTACTCGCGGTCGCGCTTGTCCGCGTCCATCCGGGGGGTCCATTCGGCGGCCCGGCGCCAGTTGGCGCGCAGTGCGTCGGTGTCGGGCCAGAAGCCGACGGCGAGACCGGCCGCGTAGGCGGCGCCCAGGCAGGTGGTCTCGGCGACCATCGGACGGACGACGGGGGCGTCCACGAAGTCCGCGATGGTCTGCATCAGCAGGTTGTTGGAGGTCATACCGCCGTCGACCTTGACGGCGGCCAGCTCGACGCCGGAGTCCTTGCTCATCGCGTCGACGATCTCGCGGGTCTGCCAGGCGGTGGCCTCGAGCACCGCGCGGGCCAGGTGCGCCTTGGTGACGTAACGGGTCAGGCCGGCGATCACACCGCGGGCGTCGTCGCGCCAGTACGGGGCGAACAGACCGGAGAAGGCCGGCACGAAGTAGGCGCCGCCGTTGTCCTCGACGGAGCTCGCCAGGGTCTCGATCTCGGCGGCGCTCTTGATGATGCCCATCTGGTCGCGCATCCACTGCACCAGCGAACCGGTGACGGCGATGGAGCCCTCGAGGGCGTACACGGCCTTCTGGTCGCCGATGCGGTAGCCGACCGTGGTGAGCAGGCCGTTGTAGGAGTTGACGGCCTTCTCGCCGGTGTTCATCAGCAGGAAGGTGCCGGTGCCGTAGGTCGACTTGGCCTCGCCCTCGGCGAAACAGGTCTGGCCGAACAGCGCGGCCTGCTGGTCACCGAGCGCGGAGGCGACCGGCACACCGGCCAGCGCGCCGACGGTGGCGGTGCCGTAGACCTCGGAGGAGGAGCGGATCTCCGGGAGCATCGACATCGGAACGCCGATGGACTCGCAGATCTTCTCGTCCCACTCCAGGGTGTGCAGGTTCATCAGCATGGTGCGCGACGCGTTGGTGACGTCGGTGACGTGCACACCGCCGTCCGGACCGCCGGTGAGGTTCCAGATGACCCAGCTGTCCATGGTGCCGAACAGGATGTCGCCGCGGTCGGCGCGCTCGCGCAGGCCCTCGACGTTGTCCAGCAGCCAGCGGGCCTTCGGGCCGGCGAAGTAGCTCGCCAGCGGCAGGCCGGTCTCACGGCGGAAGCGGTCCTGGCCCACGTTGCGGCCCAGTTCGCGGCAGAGCGCGTCGGTGCGGGTGTCCTGCCAGACGAGCGCGTTGTGGACCGGCTCGCCGGTGTGCTTGTCCCACAGCAGCGTGGTCTCGCGCTGGTTGGTGATGCCGATGGCCTTGACGTCCTCGGCGGTGATCCCGGCCTTCTCGACGGCACTGGCGACGACTTCCTGGACGTTGGTCCAGATCTCGGAAGCGTCGTGCTCGACCCAGCTGGGCTTCGGGAAGATCTGCTCGTGCTCCTTCTGGTCGACGGCGACGATGCGGCCGTCCCGGTCGAAGACGATGCAGCGGCTGGACGTGGTGCCCTGGTCGATCGCGGCGATGAACGGCCCTGCGGTATGTGCGTCGGTCACGGTGTTCTCCTCAAGGGGTCTGCGTCGGGTCGGACAGGAGGGTTACGCGAAGGCCAGCCGGTAGAGGCCGCCCGCCAGCACGGCGCCGACGAGCGGGCCGACGACGGGGATCCAGGCGTAGCCCCAGTCGGAGCCGCCCTTGTTGCGCAGCGGCAGAAGGCTGTGCACGATACGCGGGCCGAGGTCACGGGCCGGGTTGATCGCGTAGCCGGTGGGCCCTCCGAGTGACAGGCCGATGCCGACGACCACCAGGGCGGTCATCAGGGCGCCGGTTCCGGACAGCGCCAGGCCTGCCGTCAGGCCCTGGGTGAGGACCGCCAGGACGAGGACCGCGGTGCCGATGATCTCGGTGGCGAGGTTCTGCACGGCGTTGCGGATCTCGGGTCCGGTGGAGAAGACGCCGAGGACCGGTCCGCCGGGAGGGCTGTCGGGCCCCAGCGGCGGCACCAGCTCCGGGTCGTCCATGTGGTCCTGGAACTGTCCGTAGTAGGCCACCCAGACCAACGCCGCGCCGATCATCGCGCCGACCATCTGGCCGGCTATGTACAGCGGCACGTCGTTCCACTCGCCCGTCTTGACGGCGATGCCGACGGTGACGGCCGGGTTGAGGTGCGCCCCCGAGAGGCTGGAGGAGATGTAGACCGCGGTCAGTACCGCGAATCCCCAACCGAAGGTGATGGCAAGCCAACCCGCGTTGCGGGCCTTGGAGCTCTTGAGCGTGACGGCGGCGCAGACGCCACCACCCAGCAGGATGAGGACGGCGGTACCGATGGTCTCGCCGAAGAAGATATGGCTGTTGGACACCGCGACTCCCTTGTCATACGTCCATTCAGGCGGACCGGGTCCCGTCCGGTGTTCGACAATGTCGACCGCCGAACGGCAGTTTTCTCTCCTCCGTCTGTCCCGTCAATAGCTTCCGGCCGAGGACTCCAGATCGTGACCCGGGTCCATGGCACGGATCTAGAACCTTCCCGCGCCCAGGTCCCGGGAGACCGCGCGGGCGCAGTCCCGCACCGCCGCCACCAGGCGCGCCTGGATCTCGCCGTCCTCCTGGCAGACCCGCTCCACGGCCCCGGTGATCCCCACCGCGCCGACCGGCATCCGCCGCCGGTCCAGGATGGGCGCGGCGACCGAGGCCACGCCCTCCCACGTCTCCTCCAGGTCACAGGCCCAGCCCCGGGTCCTGGCGAGCTCCAGCACGTCCTCGAAGCCGGATGTGTCGGTGATCGTGCGCGGGGTGAGCGCGGGCCGCTCGTTCTCGGTCGCCTCGCTGTGCGCCACCGGGTCGTAGGCGGCGAGCACCTTGCCCAGCGCCGAGCTGTGCAGCGGCTGCATGGCGCCCACCTCCAGCACCTGCCGGCTGTCGTCCGGGCGGAAGACGTGGTGCACGATCAGCACCCCCGACTGGTGAAGAACCCCCAGGTAGACGGCCTCGCCACTGGACCTGGCCAGATCGTCGGTCCACACCAGGGCGCGCGCCCGCAGCTCGTGCACGTCCAGATAGCTGTTCCCCAGCCGCAGCAGCTCGGCGCCCAGCTGGTACTTGCCCGACGCGGTGTCCTGCTCGACGAAGCCCTCCTGCTGCAGGGTGCGCAGGATGCCGTGCGCGGTCCCCTTGGCCAGGTCCAGGGAGGACGAGATGTCGGAGAGGCCCAGCCGGCGCTCACCGCCGGCCAGCAACCGTAGGATCGCGGCCGCCCTCGCCAGCGACTGAATCGGTCCGGGCATCCGCCAACCTCCGCAAGTCGTTCGACATTGTCGAACTCCATAGTCTCAGAGACGATTCTGACACCTTCGTCCACCCCTCGGAACTCTTTCGAGGCGCGCGCACCGCGCCCGCTACCCTGGCCGGGCACGCAAAGCCGACAGCCGTCGCACCTCTGGGAGTACATCCATGGCCCCGCAGTCCTCCTCCACCCTCGCCAGCCAAGCCCGAGCCGACGCTCTGCGTCAGGCGTTCGCCACCAGGGTGGTGGTGGCCGACGGTGCGATGGGCACCATGCTCCAAGCCCAGGACCCCACCCTCGAGGACTTCCAGGACCTGGAGGGCTGCAACGAGATCCTGAACATCACCCGGCCCGACATCGTCCGGTCGGTGCACGAGGAGTACTTCGCGGCGGGTGTGGACTGCGTCGAGACCAACACCTTCGGCACCAACCTCGCCGCGCTCGGCGAGTACGACATCCCCGAGCGCATCTTCGAGCTCGCCGAAGCCGGTGCCCGGCTGGCCCGTGAGGTCGCGGACGGTTTCGCCACGCCCGACCGGCCGCGCTGGGTGCTCGGCTCCGTCGGCCCCGGCACCAAGCTCCCGACCCTCGGCCACGCCCCCTACGCCGCCCTGCGCGACGCGTACGAGGAGAACGTGGCCGGTCTGATCGCCGGCGGCGCGGACGCGATCCTGGTGGAGACCACCCAGGACCTGCTGCAGACCAAGGCCTCGGTCGTCGGCGCCCGCCGGGCCCTCACGGCGGCCGGCCTCAGCCTGCCGCTGATCTGCTCCGTGACCGTCGAGACGACGGGCACGATGCTGCTCGGTTCCGAGATCGGCGCGGCGCTGACGGCGCTGGAGCCGCTGGGCATCGACATGATCGGCTTGAACTGCGCCACCGGTCCGGCCGAGATGAGCGAGCACCTGCGCTACCTCGCCCGGCACGCCCGCACCCAGGTCTCCTGCATGCCCAACGCGGGGCTGCCGGTGCTGGGTAAGGACGGGGCGCACTACCCGTTGTCGCCGCAGGAGCTGGCGGACGCGCATGAGACGTTCGTGCGGGAGTACGGGTTGTCGCTGGTGGGTGGGTGCTGCGGGACGACGCCGGAGCATCTGCGGCAGGTGGTGGAGCGCGTGCGGGGCCTGGACCTGGCACCGCGCAGCCCGCGCCCCGAGCCGGGCGCCGCCTCGCTCTACCAGACCGTCCCGTTCCGGCAGGACACCTCCTACCTGGCGATTGGTGAGCGGACGAACGCCAACGGGTCGAAGAAGTTCCGTGAGGCGATGTTGGAGGGCCGCTGGGACGACTGCGTGGAGATGGCCCGCGACCAGATCCGCGAGGGCGCGCACCTGCTGGACCTGTGTGTGGACTACGTCGGCCGTGACGGCGCGGCGGACATGGCGGAGATCGCCGGCCGCTTCGCGACTGCGTCGACGTTGCCGATCGTGCTGGACTCCACCGAGGTCCCGGTGCTGCGGGCGGGGCTGGAGAAGCTCGGTGGCCGGGCGGTCATCAACTCCGTCAACTACGAGGACGGCGACGGACCCGAGTCCCGGTTCGCGCAGATCACGGCGCTGGCCGCGGAGCACGGCGCCGCCCTGATCGCGCTGACCATCGACGAGCAGGGCCAGGCCCGCACCCCCGAGCACAAGGTCGCCATCGCCGAGCGGCTGATCGAGGACCTGACCACCAACTGGGGCATCCTCGAATCCGACATCCTCATCGACTGCCTGACCTTCACCATCGCCACCGGCCAGGAGGAGTCCCGCAAGGACGGCCTGGCCACCATTGAGGCGATCCGCGAGCTGAAGCGCCGCCACCCGCTGGTGCAGACGACGCTGGGTCTGTCGAACATCTCCTTCGGCCTCAACCCGGCCGCGCGCGTCGTGCTGAACTCCGTCTTCCTCAACGAGTGCGTCGAAGCCGGCCTGGACTCCGCGATCGTGCACGCCAGCAAGATCCTTCCGATCGCGCGGCTCTCCGAGGAGCAGCGTGATGTGGCCCTGGACCTGATCTACGACCGGCGCAGCGAGGGGTACGACCCGCTGCAGAAGTACCTCGAGCTCTTCGAGGGTGTCGACATGAAGTCGGTCAAGGCGGGCCGTGCGGAGGAGTTGGCCGCGCTGCCGCTGGACGAGCGGTTGCAGCGGCGAATCATCGACGGCGAGAAGAACGGCCTGGACCGGGACCTCGACGAGGCCCTCGAAACCCGTCCCGCGCTGGCGATCGTCAACGACACGCTGCTGGAGGGTATGAAGGTCGTCGGGGAGCTGTTCGGGTCGGGGCAGATGCAGTTGCCGTTCGTGCTGCAGTCCGCCGAGGTCATGAAGACCGCGGTCGCCTACCTCGAACCGCACATGGAGAAGTCCGACGCCGACGGCAAGGGCACGATCGTGCTGGCCACCGTGCGCGGGGACGTGCATGACATCGGCAAGAACCTCGTCGACATCATCCTGTCGAACAACGGCTACAACGTCGTGAACCTGGGCATCAAGCAGCCCGTCGCGGCGATCCTGGACGCGGCCACCGAGCACAAGGCCGACGTGATCGGCATGTCCGGGCTCCTCGTGAAGTCCACCGTGATCATGAAGGAGAACCTGCAGGAGCTCAACCAGCGCAAGATGGCCGCCGACTACCCCGTCATCCTGGGTGGCGCCGCCCTGACCCGCGCCTACGTCGAGCAGGACCTGCACGAGATCTACGAAGGCGAGGTCCGCTACGCCCGCGACGCCTTCGAGGGCCTGCGGCTGATGGACGCCCTGATCGCCGTCAAACGCGGCGTCCCCGGAGCGGTCCTGCCGGAGCTCAAGCAGCGCCGGGTGGCCAAGCGAGAGAGCGTCGTGGAGGAGGAGCCCGAGGTCAACCTCGGGCAGATCCGTTCGGACGTGTCCGTGACCAACCCGATTCCGACACCGCCGTTCTGGGGCAGCCGGGTGATCAAGGGGATCCCGCTCAAGGACTACGCGTCCTGGGTCGACGAGGGCGCGCTCTTCAAGGGCCAGTGGGGTCTGAAGGAGGCCCGCGCCGGGGGCGCGACGTACGAGGAGCTGGTGGAGACCGAGGGCCGGCCCCGGCTGCGTGGTCTGCTGGACCGGCTGCAGACCGACGGCCTGCTGGAAGCGGCCGTCGTCTACGGCTACTACCCGTGCGTGTCCAAGGGCGACGACCTGATCCTCCTCAACGACGACGGCAGCGAGCGCACCCGCTTCACCTTCCCGCGCCAGCGCCGCGGCCGCCGGCTGTGCCTGGCGGACTTCTTCCGCCCGGAGGACTCCGGCGAGATCGACGTCGTGGGTCTGCAGGTCGTGACGGTCGGCAGCCGGATCGGGGAGGCCACGGCCGAGCTCTTCGCCGCCAATGCCTACCGCGAGTACATGGAGCTGCACGGGCTGTCCGTCCAGCTCGCCGAGGCCATGGCCGAGTACTGGCACGCGCGGGTCCGCAGCGAGCTGGGCTTCGCTGCTGAGGACCCGAACGAGGTCGAGGACATGTTCGCCCTGAAGTACCGGGGCGCGCGCTTCTCGCTCGGCTACGGGGCCTGCCCCGACCTGGAGGACCGGGCGAAGATCGCGGAGCTGCTGGAGCCCGAGCGGATCGGTGTGAAGCTCTCGGAGGAGTTCCAGCTGCACCCGGAGCAGTCCACCGACGCCATCGTCATCCACCACCCCGAGGCGAAGTACTTCAACGCCCGTTAGGCGCCCGTTGGGCTCCTGTCAAGCGTGTGTCGGCCATGAGCCGTACACTGGACGGTCCGGCACGGGCCGGTCGCAGCACTCCGATCGGAGAGTGCCGTGACCGGCCTTTGTGCCCCCTGGACCAGCTGAGGAGTGGTGCGCATGACCAGTAGCATTCCCGCCGTCGACACCCGTCCGGCCCAAGGCCGCGGGCTGCAGGCCGTGCTCCTCGACATGGACGGCACCCTGGTCGACACCGAGGACATCTGGTGGGCCGCCGAGGTGGAGGTCTTCGCGGCCCTGGGCCACGTCCTGGCGGCCGAACACCGTGCCGTGGTGGTCGGCGGGCCCATGGCCCGCAGTCTGGGCCACCTGATGACCGTCACGGGTGCCGACGCGACGCTGCTGGAGCTGTCGGCCGCGGTCAACGCGCGCTTCGTCCAGCTGATCGCCCGGGGCGTGCCGCTGATGCCCGGCGCCCGGCGGCTGCTGACGGAGCTCGCCGCGCACCAGGTGCCCACCGCGCTGGTGTCCGCCTCGCACCGGCACATCATCGACTCGGTGCTGCGCTCGCTCGGCGCGGAACACTTCGCGTTCACCCTCGCCGGGGACGAGATCGCCCGCACGAAGCCGTTCCCGGACCCGTACCTGCTCGCCGCCGCACGGCTCGGTGCCGAGCCGGCCCGCTGCGTGGTCGTGGAGGACACACCGACCGGGGTGGCCTCCGCCGAGGCGGCGGGCTGCCACGTGGTCGCGGTGCCCTCGATCGCCCCGATCGAGGCGGCTCCCGGGCGCACCGTGGTGCGCTCCCTGGAGCAGCTGAGCGTGCCTTTTCTGCGCTCTCTGAATGCGCCTGTTCACTGAGCGTACGCCGTTGAATAGTTCGGAAACTCTGGGCGTCTGCCCGCTCATTCCGCGTAACGAATGCGTTGGCCGAATTCCGACCTGCCCGATTTTTCACGGCGTGATTTTTGTCACTCGTCAGTTGGTCGACAGGTAGGCATACGCATGATCCGTTCGGGGAAAACGACGCAGAAAACGCGACGTTGTGTCCGGGTTGCGACACAGAGGGGCGGATCGTTCCATCGTCCGCATATCGGTACTCGCAGTGCCGTTATCGGGATGTGATTTTGCCTCAACTTCTTCGTGTTCTAGCGGAGTAGAGCGTTCCCACTAGTGTCCTGACTGGTCAATGCCGAATCGAACGATCGGCATTTGAGCAAGGGGAATCACTAGATGTCACGTACTAAGCGTGTCGTCGCCGCAGCTGCCGTGGCCTTCCTGGCCGTCGGTGTGACCGCGTGCGGTGGCAACAAGGACAATTCGGCGTCCGGCAGCAAGGGCGCCGTGATCGTCGGGACCATCGACTCCGTGTCGTCACTCGACCCCGCGGGAGCGTACGACTACGGCTCCTGGGAGGTCATCGACAGCGTTTACCAGAAGGTGATGCGCTTCCCGACGGGCGGCACCAAGCCGGAGCCCGACGCGGCCAAGTCGTGTGCTTTCACCGACCTGAAGACCTACACCTGCACCCTGCAGTCCGGTCTTCAGTTCTCCAACGGTGACAAGCTGACCGCGGCCAGCGTCAAGTTCTCGTTCGACCGCATGCTGAAGATCGCGGACCCGAACGGTCCTTCGAGCCTCTTCGGCACGCTGGAGTCGACCGAGGCCAAGGGCGCGGACCAGGTGGTCTTCCACCTGAAGAGCGCGGACTCCACCTTCCCGTCGGTGCTCGCCACCGACGCCGGTGCGATCGTCGACGAGAAGACCTTCCCGGCCGACAAGCTCCTCGCGGGCACCAAGGTGATCGGCTCCGGCCCGTACACCCTGGACAAGTACACCGCGAAGCAGCAGGCCTCCTTCAAGGTCAACGCGAAGTACAGCGGCCCGGTCAAGGCGCAGAACGACCAGTTCGTGCTGCAGTACTTCGCCGAGCCGTCGGGGCTGAAGGCGGCCGTCAAGAACGGCACCGTCAACGCGGCCTTCCGCACCCTGTCGCCGACCGACACCGCCGACCTGAAGACGACCAAGGGCGTCAAGGTCGTCGAGGGCACCGGCACGGAGAAGCGCTACTTCGTCTTCCACGCGAAGGTGAAGCCGTCGGACCAGAAGGCGGTCCGTCAGGCCGTCGCGCAGGTCATCGACCGCGAGGGCATCGCGAAGGACGCCTACAACGGCACCGTCGCCCCGCTCTACTCGATGGTCGGCAACGGCATCGACGGTCACACCGAGGCGTTCAAGGACAAGTACGGCACGCCCGACAAGCAGAAGGCCGCCGACATCCTGAAGGCCGCCGGCATCACCACGCCGGTCGCGCTGAACTACACCTGGACGCCGAGCCACTACGGTGCCGCGGCCGCCGACGAGGCCACCGCGATCAAGCGTCAGCTGGACGCCTCCGGCCTGTTCAACGTCAAGTTGAGCTCGACCGAGTGGCAGCAGTACCAGAAGGACGAGAAGGCGGGCAGCTACGCCTCCTACATGATCGGCTGGTTCCCCGACCTGCCGGACGCCGACAACGACGTGTCGCCGTTCCTGAGCAAGTCGCCGTTCCTGGGCACGGGCTACGACAGCCCGCAGATCCAGGAACTGCTGGTCAAGGAGCAGGGCTCCGCCGACCCGAAGGTGCGCAACGAGGCCTTCGCCGAGATCCAGAAGATCGTCGCCGAGGACGCTCCGATCATCCCGATCTGGCAGGGCAAGCAGACCGCTGTCGTGCGTGACGGTGTGACCGGCGTGGAAAAGGCGCTGGACCCGACGATGTTCCGCTTCTACGAACTCTCGACGGGCAAGTGACGGCCGGCCGGCCCGCGGGGGAGCAGCTCCCCCGCGGGCCGGCCGCCACTCCGGCTAAGAAAGACACCCCCTCATGAGCAAGCAGTCCGGGTCACTGCGCCGCTACATCCTCATCAGGATCGCGCTCGCCATACCCATGGTCCTCATCCTGCTGGTGATGGTCTTCGTCCTGATGCGGGTGGCCCCCGGTGACCCCATTTCGGCCTCCCAGGGCGGCAAGCTCAACGCGGCGGAACTCGCCGCGCGAAAGCATGCCGCGGGCTTCGACGCCCCGCTGTACCAGCAGTTCTGGGACTACCTGAAGTCCGTCGTCACCCTGAACTTCGGCACCACGTTCTCGGACCGCCGCAGCGTGCGTGACATCATCATCGAGAACGGCGGCGCCACCCTCACCCTGACCTTCGGGGCCCTGGTCTTCGCGACCGTCATCGGCATCCCGGTGGGCCTGCTCGCGGGCCGGCTGCGGGACAGCGCGATCGACGTGGGCGGCCGGCTCTTCGGCATCCTCAGCTACGCCGTGCCGGTCACCGTCGCCGGACCGATGCTGATGCTGGCGTTCGGCGCCACCTCCGGCCAGGCCTCGCCGCTGGTGCAGCTGAACGTGCCGACCCAGACCCACATCCTCATCGTGGACGCCATGATCGCGGGGGACTGGGACGCGGTGAGCGACATCGCCACCCACCTGGTCCTGCCCTCGGTCGCGCTCGGCCTGATCATCGTCGGTGTCTTCATCCGCATGATCCGCATCAACCTGATCCAGTCGCTGCAGGGCGACTACATCGAGGCGGCCCGCGCCCGCGGTGTGAAGGAGGGCGCCGTCGTCGGACGGCACGCCTTCCGCAACGCCATGGTCCCGGTGATCACGGTCCTCGGTCTGCAGGTCGCGATGCTGCTCAGCGGTGCGGTCCTCACCGAGAAGATCTTCAGCTGGCCCGGTATCGGCCGCCAGCTCATCGACTACATCACCCAGCGCGACTACGTCGCCGTCCAGGGCATCGTCACCGTCTTCGCCCTCGTCGTCGTCGCGATCAGCATGCTGATCGACTTCGTCAACGCGCTGATCGACCCGAGGGTGCGGTACTGATGACCCAGACAACGCTCCCCGTTCCGCTGGACCCGGAGATCACACCCAAGGCTCCGAGCCCCGGAAAGTCCGTCCGCTTCGGCGGTCTGCGACGCATCGTGATCGCCGTCCGGCAGGCCCACGGCGTGCCCAAGTTCATGCTGTGGACCGGCGCGGCCCTCACGGCGCTCTTCGTGATCACCGCGGTCTTCGCGCCGCTGATCGCGCCGTACAACTTCGACACGTACCAGGCCGACGGCAAGAACTTCCCGAAGCAGGGCGCGCCGGACGGCGACCACTGGTTCGGCACCACCGTGCAGAGTCTGGACGTGGTCTCCCGGACCGTCTACGGCGCCCGCACGGCGCTGGAGGTCATGGTCCTCGCCGTCGTCTTCTCGCTCGTCCTGGGGGTCCTCCTGGGCCTCCTGTCGGGCTACTTCGGCGGCTGGCTCGACCGCATCCTGGTGCTGGTGATGGACGCGCTCTTCGCGTTCCCGTACCTGCTGCTCGCCATCGTGACCGGCTTCGTCTTCTCCGGCATCACCGGCGGCGGCGTGGTGACGGCCGCGCTGTCGATCACCGTGGTCTACATCCCGCAGTACTTCCGGGTGGTCCGCGCCTCGGCGCTGTCCGCCCGTGAGGCCACCTTCGTGGAGGCGGCCCGCGCGATGGGTGCCAAGCCGTCCGTGGTGATCCGCAAGTACCTGTTCGGCAACGTCATCCAGTCGGTGCCCGTCATCGGCACGATGAACGCCGCCGACGCCATCGGCACGCTGGCCGGTCTGGGCTTCCTGGGCCTCGGCATCCAGCCCACCGACGCCGCCGAGTGGGGCTACGACCTCGACCGCGCGATCGACGACGTCAACGCCGGCATGTGGTGGACCACGGTCTACCCGGGCGCCGCCATGGTGATCGCCATCCTCGGCTTCACGCTGCTCGGCGAGGGCCTCAACGACGTCCTCAACCCCACCATGCGCCGCCGCCGCATCACCAAGGTGCTGCTGCCGGCGTTCAGCCGGCGCCGCGTCGTCACCGCGCCGAGCGCCGTCGACGTACCCGCGCAGGCCGTCGCGTCCAAGCCCGTCACCGCGAAGCCCGTCACCGCGAAGCCCGTCGTCGAGAAGGCCGTCACCGCGAAGGCCGTCACTCCGGACACCGCCACCGCGGAGGCCGCCACCGCAGAATCTGCAGAAGAAGGGGAGGCCGCGAAATGACCGAACCCGTTCTTTCCGTACGCGACCTGCGTGTCTGGTACGGCACCGAGCGCGGACCGGTCCGCGCCGTCGACGGCGTCAGCTTCGACGTCCGCCCCGGCGAGACCCTCGGCCTGGTCGGCGAGTCCGGCTGCGGCAAGTCCACCCTCGGCCGCGGCGTCCTGGGCCTGGCGCCCACCGTCGCCTCCGTCGACGGTGAAGTGATCCTGAACAGCAAGGGCGGCAAGGGCCGCAACCTGGTCGGCCTGCCGGCCAAGGAGCTGCAGAAGCTCCGCGGCCCGGACCTGGGGCTGATCTTCCAGGAGCCGATGACCCGGCTGAACCCGCTGATGCGGATCTCCCAGCACTTCGAGGAGGCCCTGCACACGCACCACAAGGACCTCTCGAAGAAGGAGCTGCGCGAGCGCGCTCTCGAGGCGCTGGCCGGCATGGGCATCCCGGCCAGCCGGTACGAGAGCTACCCCCACGAGTTCTCGGGCGGTATGCGCCAGCGCATCATGATCGCGCTGGCCCTCGTGCTGCGTCCGGCGTTCATCGTCGCGGACGAGCCCACCACCGCGCTCGACGTCCTCGTCGAGGCACAGATCATCAAAATCCTTGCTGATTTGCGCAAGAACTTCGACACATCCCTTGTGCTGATCACCCACAACCTCGGTATCGTCGCCGAAGCGTGCGACCGGGTCGCGGTGATGTACGCGGGCCACATCGTCGAACAGGGCGATGCCCGCGAAGTGTTCGCCAACCCGCAGCACCCGTACACCAAGGAGCTGCTCCGCTCCACGATCTCGCTCTCCACCACCGGACTGCACTTCATCCCGGGAAGCCCCCCGGACCTGGTGGTCCCCCCGGAGGGTTGCCGGTTCAGCCCGCGCTGCCCGGTGGCGATGCAGGGATGCGCGAAGGTGGAGCCGCCCGAGGTGGTCCTGCCGTCCGGCGTGCACAGCGTCTGCTGGCAGCAGGCGATCGAGGTCGACCCCTCGATGGCCGACGAGTTGGGAACGGGTGGGCGCGAGCCGCTCGCCGCCGTGAAGGAGATCAGCGTTGCTGACGAAGCCTGATACAGAAGCAAGCGGCGTCGTGGCACTCGACGACCGCGAGACGCTGGTCGAGATGGAGGACCTCGAGGTCCACTTCGGCATGCGGGGCAACGTCTTCGGCCGGCTCGCCGGCAAGACGGCCGGCGCGGTCAAGGCCGTCGACGGCGTGAACCTGAAGCTGCGCAAGGGCGAGGTACTCGGCCTGGTCGGTGAGTCCGGCTCCGGCAAGACCACCCTCGGCCGCACCCTGCTCGGCATGAACCGCGCCACCGGCGGCACCATCCGCTACCGCGGCGAGGACATCACCGAGTTCGGCGAGCGCAAGATGCGGCCGCTGCGCCGCAAGCTGCAGATGGTCTTCCAGGACCCGCACGCCTCGCTCAACCCGGCGATGGACATCCGCACCGCCGTCGGCCACCCGCTGCGCATCCACAACCTGGTGAGCAGCGACGCGGAGTACGACGCCAAGGTCATCGACGCCATGGAGCGGGTCGGCCTGACCCCTCCCGAGCGGTACCTGACGAAGTTCCCCGGTGACCTCTCCGGCGGCCAGAAGCAGCGGGCCGTGCTGGCCCGCGCGATCATCGCCGAGCCGGAACTCCTCGTCGCCGACGAGCCGATCTCCATGCTCGACATGAGCGTCCGCGCCAAGATCCTGCAGCTGATGCTGGACCTCAAGCGGGACCTGGACCTGACGTACGTCTACGTGACGCACGATCTGGCCAGCGCGAAGTTCTTCTGCGACACCATCGCGATCATGTACCTCGGCCGGATCGTGGAGTACGGGCCCACCGCGGAGGTCTTCGCCGACCCCAAGCACCCGTACACCAAGGCGCTGCTGGCGGCGATCCCCGAGCCCGACCCGACCCTGGCCGTCGAGCGCGAACTGCTGCGCGGCGAGATTCCGGACGCGGCCAAGCCGCCGCTCGGCTGCTCCTTCCACCCCCGCTGCCCGGTCGCCCTGGCCGGCTGCGGCTGGGAGGCGCGCGACCTGCGTGGCCTGCTGGAACGCCGGTGGCTGGAACTGTCGCCCGAGGAGGCGGGGAAGGAGCGGGCGCTCTTCGGCGATCTTGACGCGCTCTCCGAATCAGGCGTCACTTCTGCCGCAGTAGCCCCCGGCAAGGGCCACAGCGCGGAAGATGTGCTGGAATACCTCCGCCGGCTCCGTGAGGAGGCCTCGGCGGCCGAGCCGCGCGAGCCCTTCTGGCGGGGCGTGATCACGATGCACGCCGAAGGCGGCCGGGCCGTGGTGGAGTTCTCGCCATCACAGGACCCGCGGCTCAACCTGCTGCCGGAAACGGATGTCCAAGTGGCCTGCCACCTGTACCCCGGATCCGGCGGATAACCGCATCATCACCTACACGGTGGCGGGCGGCGCAGGCGTCGCGTCGCCCGCCCGGGAACGGTAAGGACCGACCGACTGAGCACTGAAGGACCCGAGGGAGAACGACGAGGATGAACCGTAAGCTACTGGTGCCCGCGATGCTCGTCGGCATCGTCGCACCCGCCCTCGCCGGTTGCGGCGGTTCGGGCAGTGGCGGTAACAGCAGCGGTAAGCCCATCGTCGTCGGGACCACGGACAGCATCAAGCTGACCAAGGAGAACCCGTCACCCCTGGATCCGGCCACGTCGTACGACAGCGCCACGTGGAACGTCTTCTACAACACCTTCCAGATGCTGCTGCGCTACCCGCGCAGCGGTACCACCCCGGAACCCGACGCCGCGGAGCAGTGCGGCTTCAGCGACCAGGTCGGGCAGGTGTACAAGTGCACGCTCCGCAAGGGGCTCCGTTTCTCCAACGGCCACGCCCTGACGGCCGAGGACGTCAAGTTCTCGGTCGACCGGATGCTGAAGATCAACAGTGACAACGGCCCCGCGTCGCTGATCTCCGGCGTCGCCACCGTGCAGGCGCCCGACGACCTGACGGTGATCTTCCACCTGAAGGCACCGGACACCACCTTCCCGCTCAAGCTGGCCACGCCCGCCGCGGCGATCGTGGACAGCGAGGTCTACCCCGCGGACAAGCCGTACGACGGTTTCAAGATCGCCGGGTCCGGCCCCTACGCCCTGGACGACTTCAAGCAGGACGACAAGGCCGTCTTCTCCGGGAACACGAGTTACCAGGGCTCCCTCAAGCTGAACAACAGCAAGGTGGAGCTGCGGATGTTCACGTCCGCGGACACGATGGAGGCGGAGCTCAGGAAGGGCACCGTCGACGTCGCCACCCGCACCATGCGTCCCGACCAGATCAACCGGCTGCTCAAGGCGGGCGACGGCGAGAACGTCAAGCTCACCGAAGCGGCCGGCACCGAGGCCCGCTACCTGTTCTTCGACACCACGGACCCGGCGGTCCGGCCCAAGGCCGTCCGTCAGGCCGTCGCCCAGGTCCTGGACCGCCAGGCGCTGACCCGCGATGTCTTCCAGCGGACCGCCGAGCCGTTGTACTCGCCGGTCCCGGTGGGCATCACCGGGCACGCCAACTCGTTCTTCAAGACCTACGGGGACCCGAACGCGGTCAAGGCCAAGGCGCTCCTGCACGCGGCCGGGATCGACAACAAGGTCGCGTTCGACTACTGGTACCGCAAGGACCTCGCCGGCTCCAGCAACAAGGAGGAGGCGGAGGCGATCAAGGCGCAGCTCGACGCGAGCGGCCTGTTCGACGTCACGCTCAAGAGCGAGGAGTGGACGGTCTTCCTCACCGAGGTGAAGAAGCACAAGTACGCCGCCTACGCTCTGAGCTGGCTGCCCGACTTCCCGGACCCGGACAACTACATCGCGCCGTTCTTCGACCAGGGCAACTTCCTCAAGCTGCCCTACCAGAGCGAGGTCATCCAGCGCGAGGTGATCCCGCAGACCCGCCAGCAGTCCCAGCGCAGCGCCACCATCACTGATTTCGAGACCGCTCAGAAGATCATCGCCCAGGACGTGCCGATGCTGCCACTGTGGCAGGGCAAGCAGTACATCGCTGCCCGCAGTGACATCACCGGCGTGGAATGGGCGCTCAACTCCTCCACCACCACCCAGTTCTGGGAGCTCGGGCGGGGTGTGACGCGTTGATCAGCACATACATAGGGAGAACGTCGAGGATGAATCGCAAGCTGCTTGCGCTGCCGATAGTCGTGGGTCTGATGACGCCCGTGCTCGCCGGTTGTGGATCCGGCAGTGGCAGTGGGGACGACGGCAAGGCGATCGTCTTCGGCACCACCGACGAGTTCCACCTCACGACGCAGGCACCGGCGCCGTTGGACCCCGTCACGGGCTACGACATCCAGACCTGGAACGTCTTCTACAACACGTTCCAGACACTGCTGCGCTACCCGCGCAGCGGCACGGACCCGGAACCCGAGGCCGCCAAGGAATGCCACTTCGCCGATGGGGTCGGCGAGCAGTACCGCTGCACCCTGCGCGACGGCCTGGAGTTCTCCAACGGTCACGCGCTCACGTCCAAGGACGTGAAGTTCTCCATCGACCGCATGCTCACGATCAAGGACGAGAACGGCCCCTACAGCCTTCTCACCAACATCGACAAGGTCGAGACGCCGGACGACGCGACGGTGGTCTTCCACCTCAAGGACCCCGACGCCACCTTCCCGTACAAGCTGGCCACGCCCGCCGCGGCCATCGTGGACAGCAAGGTGTACGACGCGAAGAAGCAGCACCCGGGCTTCGACATGACGGGCTCCGGGCCGTACCAGCTGGAGTCCTTCAAGGAGGGCGAGTCGGCGGTCTTCACGAAGAACCCGCACTACAAGGGCACGATCAAGCTCAACAACAGCAAGATCGAGCTCAAGTTCTTCAAGAACTCCACGGAGATGGAGAAGGCGCTCGAGGCCGGTGACATCGACGTGATGAACCGGACGATGACGCCGGAGCAGCTCAACCGTCTCAACATCAGCACCACCGGCAACGTCAAGCTGACCGAGACCGCCGGCACCGAGATCCGCTACCTGGTCTTCAACACGGCCGACCCGGTCGTGAAGCAGAAGGCGGTCCGTGAGGCCTTCGCCCAGATCGTGGACCGGCAGGCCATCACGCGCGACGTGTACAAGCGCACCGCCGAGCCGCTCTACTCCATGATCCCGGCGGGCATCACCGCCCACGCCACCTCGTTCTACAACGCCTACGGCGAGCCGAACGCGGCCAAGGCGCGCAAGCTCCTCAAGGACGCCGACATCACCGCGCCGGTCGAGCTGACGCTCACCTACACGACCGAGCACTACGGCGAGGCGACGAAGCAGGAGTTCGAGCTGCTCAAGAAGCAGCTCGACGCCAGCGGACTGTTCAAGATCAAGCTGCAGCCGGTCTCCGACTGGCACTCGTACACCGACGGCGGGCGCAAGCACCAGTACCAGGTGTACGGGATGGGCTGGTTCCCCGACTTCCCGGACCCGGACAACTACGTCTCGCCGTTCCTCGCGAAGGACAACTTCCTGGAGCTGGCGTACGCGAACCCGGTCATCCAGAGCCAGCTGATCAACGCCACCCGGCAGAAGACGCAGCGCAGCGCCACCTTCTCCGACTTCTCGCAGGTGCAGAAGATCATCGCCGGTGACGTGCCGCTGCTGCCGCTGTGGCAGGGCAAGCAGTACCTCGCCGCCCGCAAGGACATCACGGGCACCGAGTGGACCCTCAACGCGTCCTCCACGACCCAGTTCTGGGAGCTGGGACGCGGCGTGACGGGCTGATCAGGCCACCGCGACGGGCTCGGACGACACGGTCGTCCGAGCCCGTCGCGCTGTCCACGGGCAGCGGGTGGACCCTGACCCCGGCGCAGACCGCGGCATCGGGGCCGCCGGGCGCGCCGCCCGGCGGGAGGAGGCGAGCACGGTGCTGCTGACGACGGGGAGTTCGGACACGCGGCCGTCCTGTCGCCGAAGACGCTGCGTCGGTACGACGAACTCGGAGTGTTGCCGCCCGCCCGCGTCGACCCGCTGACCGGCTGCCGGTTCTACGATCCGGCGCAGCCGGAACGGGCCGGGCTGGTGGCCTGGCTCGCGGCCGGCGATGAGTTCCGGCCCGCCGGCCGGTCTGTCGTGAGAGAAGCCCACGACAGGAGGCCGACGGTGAGTGCAGCCGACGAGGTGCCGGAGCGGCCCGGCGGGCGGCCGGAACAGGAGCCGGACGCGGTCGTCTGGGTCCTGGCCGGCCCGCTCACCCGCGCCCGCGTCCCCGAACTGTGCGCACGCCTGCGGAACCGGCTGCACGGCGTGGAACCCGGCTGGGTGACCTGCGACGTGGCCGCGCTCACCGACCCGGACGCGGCCACCGTCGAAGCCCTGGCCCGGCTCCAGCTCACCGCCCGCCGGCTGGGCAGCCGCATACGGCTGCGCGACGCCGGCGGCCGGCTGCGCGGCCTGCTGGCCCTGACCGGGCTGCGGGACGTGCTGCCCCTGGAGCCGTCACGTCCCCCGCCCTCAGGGCTCCAGCCGAGGAGGCAGCCCGAACAGCGGAAACAGGTGCGCGGTGTCGAGGAACGAGTTGATCCCGGTGATCCGGTCCCCTGAAATCTCGATGACCTGCAGTGCCCACGGCACGTGCCCGCCGTCGGAGCTGGGCCGGTACTGGCCGAAGGCCGGTGAGCCGTTGGCCGTCACGGGCAGCAGCCGCGAGCCCGCGCAGCCTATGCCGGTCCCCGACATCCAGCCGCGGATATCCGCGGGACCGCGGAACCACAGCTCGTACGGCGGCATCGACAGCGTCGCGTCCTCACGCAGCAGCTCGGTGAGCGAGTCCAGGTCGTAGCGCTCGAAGGCGTCGACGTAGCGGGCCAGCAGGGCGCGCTGCGCCTCGTCCATCGGCCGGGCCGGGTCACTGACGGTGACGTCGCCCGCGGCGAGCGCCGAACGGGCCCGCTGCAGCGCGCTGTTGACCGACGCCACCGTCGTGTCGAGCAGCTCGGCGACCTCGCTGGCCTTCCACGCCAGCACCTCCCGCAGGATCAGCACCGCGCGCTGCCGGGGCGCCAGGTGCTGCAGCGCGGCGACGAACGCCAGCCGGACCGAGTCGCGCTGCGCGGCCACCTCGGCCGGGTCGCCGCCCGAGGGCAGCATCCGCGCGTCCGGCATCGGCTCGATCCACGTCGCCTCCGGCAGCGCCGGGGTCAGGGGCGAGGAGGACGGGACGGGGGACGCCAGATCCATCGGGCGGGCCCGGCGCTCGCGCGCCTTGAGCATGTCCAGACAGACGTTCGTCGCGATGCGGTACAGCCACGACCGCAGCGACGCCCGGCCCTCGAACCGGTCGAAACTCCGCCACGCCCGGACCATCGTCTCCTGAACGGCGTCCTCCGACTCGAACGCCGATCCCAGCATCCGGTAGCAGTAGCCGGTCAGTTCCACCCGGTGCCGCTCCAGCTGCAGCTCCGACGCCACGCCGTCCATTGCCGCGAGATCACTCATCGGGGGCCCCTTGTCGACCGTCGGCCGTCAGCTCCAGCCGTTGCGACCGATCCTAGGCGGGGGGTCTGACAACAGGCCCGGGATCGCTCCGACCCTGCTGTTTTCCTCCTCCGGTGGGCGAACCCGTGGGAAGATCCCGGGCGAGCAGATCCATCATCAATCCGTCGTGCCACGATCCGTCCGGGCCGCGCTCGTAGTCGCGCATGACGCCGACCGGCCGGAATCCCGCCTTGGTGTAGCAGCGGATGGCGGCCGCGTTGTCGGCCGCCGGATCGATGACCAGCCGGTGGTGCCCGTGCCCGGTGATCAGATGGCCGGCGAGGGTGCGGACGGCGTCGGTGCCGAGCCCGCGGCCGTGCCAGGCGGGGTCGAGGTAGATGTCGATGTTCGCGTGCCGGTAGTCCGGCTCCTCCTCGGCGCTCCACTGGATCGCGCCCGCCACCCGGCCCTCGTACTCGATGACGAAGTGCTCGGTGTCCCGCTCGGCGAAATCCTCGGCGATGGACGCGGCCATGCCGTCCAGATCGCCGCGCCACCGCGCGTACACCTCGGGCGTCGAGCGGATCGCGGTGAGCGCGGGGATGTCCGCGGCCGTGGCCGGACGAAGCGTGACCGAGGCGCCGTGAAGAGTGGTCTGCATGGCGGGGACGTTACCCACCGGCCGCGGCGCGGTCAGGACAGCCGCCCCGGCCACTCAGCCCGCTCCGGGGCGCACCAGCCCGCTCTCGTACGCGTACACCGCCGCCTGGACGCGGTCGCGCAGGCCCAGTTTGGTCAGCACGTGGCCGACATGCGTCTTCACGGTCGTCTCGCTGACGAACAGCTCCGCCGCGATCTCCGCGTTCGACAGCCCCCGGGCGACCAGCTTCAGCACCTCGACCTCGCGCTCGGTGAGGGTGTGCAGCGGCTGCGGCACGGAGTCCTCGCCGGAGGGCAGCCGCCCCGCGTACTTGTCCAGCAGCCGGCGGGTGATGCTGGGCGCCAGCATGGCCTCGCCCGCCGCGACCACCCGGATGGCCTGCACCAGCTCGGCGGCCGGCGCGTCCTTGAGCAGGAAACCGCTGGCACCGGCGCGCAGCGCCTCGACCACGTACTCGTCCAGGTCGAAGGTGGTCAGCACCAGGACCTTCGCCGGTCCGTCCCGCCCGGGGCCGGTGATCTGGCGGGTCGCCTCGACCCCGTCCATCCGCGGCATCCGGATGTCCATCAGCACCACGTCGGGCTGCAGCGCCCGCACCTGGTCCAGAGCCTGCTGGCCGTCCCCGGCCTCACCGATCACGGCGAGGTCCGGCTCAGCCTCCAGAATCATGCGGAAGCCGGTACGCAGCAGCGGCTGGTCGTCCACCAGTAGGACGCGAATCGCCACAAGATCTCCCTCGTCGTTGCCGGACCCGCCCCATTCTTGCCTAAGGGCTGTCCCGTAATTCCTGGCGGGCGCCCGACGACGGCTACGGCACCTCGCCGCGTTGTCGGAACGCCCGAATACATCCTGTATGCGGGCGCCCCTCCGCCGTGCGATGCACCGCATCTGACGCCGCGCGCTGATCCACCAGGGATTACGGGACAGCTCTAGACCAGGTCGTCCCCGGACGGCGCGGGGGCCGGGAGCGGCAGCGGATAGGGCGGGGGAGTGCCCCCGAACTCCGGACAGAACGCCTGGTGGTCGCACCAGCCGCACAGCTTGGTCCGTCGCGGCAGCCACTCGCCGCTCGCGGTGGCCTCGCGGATCGCCTCCCACAGCGCCAGCAGCTTGCGCTCCACGCTCCGCAGGTCCGCCTCCGACGGGTCGTACATGATCACGTCGCCGCTGCCGAGGTAGACCAGCTGCAGCCGGCGGGGCACCACTCCGCGCAGCCGCCACAGCACCAGGGCGTAGAACTTCATCTGGAACAGCGCCTCGCCGGCGTACTCCGGGCGCGGAGCCTTGCCCGTCTTGTAGTCGACCACCCGCAGGTCGCCGGACGGCGCCACGTCGAGCCGGTCGACGTACCCGCGCAGCGTCAGCCCCGAGTCCAGCACCGTCTCCACGTACATCTCCCGCTCGGCGGGCTCCAGCCGCGTCGGGTCCTCCAGCGTGAACCAGCGGTCGACGAGCTGCTCGGCGCTTTCCAGCCACCGGGTGAGCGCGGGCCCGTCCGCCACCTCGAAGAGCTGGGCCAGCTCCGGCCGCGCGGCCAGCAGCTTCTCCCACTCGCCCGGAACCATCGAGCGGGCACGGTCCGCCGTTCGCTCGACGGCGGGCGCGTCGAAGAGCCGCTCGAGCACCGCGTGCACCACGGTGCCCCGGGTGGCGGCCTCGCTCGGCTTCTCCGGCAGCTTGTCGATCACCCGCAGCCGGTACAGCAGCGGGCACCGCATGAAGTCCGCCGCCCGTGACGGCGAGAGCGACGACGGTGGCCGGGGAGGGATGTCTGCGGTGCTGGTGCCCATGGCAGACGACCCTACGGCCTCCCACCGACAGCCGGTGTCGGCCGCGGACCACCGGGCAATACCATCGATGGCAGAGCCCCTCGCATCGCATGATCCACTCGATCGGTGTGCGAGGGTTCACACATGAACGAGGGGAACCAGTGAGCGAGAGCGGGCAGCCGCCGTCCCAGGGCACGCAGGCCCAGCCGGGGAACGGTCAGAACAAGCGCCCGCGCGAAGTCGGCGGCGGCATCCTCATGGGCCGCATCTTCGGCGTGCCCGTCTACGTCGCTCCCAGCTGGTTCCTGGTCGCGGCCCTCATCACCTGGGTCTTCGGCGGCCAGCTCGACGAGGTGCTGCCCGAACTCGGCAACATCCGCTACCTCGTCTCGCTCTTCTTCGCCGTCGCCTTCTACGCCTCGGTCCTCATCCACGAGCTCGCGCACACCGTCGCCGCCCTGCGCTTCGGCCTTCCCGTGCGCCGCATCCAGCTGCAGTTCTTCGGCGGCGTCTCGGAGATCGAGAAGGAGTCCGAGACCCCCGGCCGGGAGTTCGTCCTCGCCTTCGTCGGCCCCCTGCTCTCCCTGGTGCTGGCCGGCGTCTTCTACGGCGGGATGCAGCTCGTCGAGCCCGGCACCGTCCCCGGCGTGCTGCTCGCCGGCCTCATGATCAGCAACCTGATCGTCGCCGTCTTCAACCTGCTGCCGGGCCTTCCGCTGGACGGCGGCCGGATGCTCAGGGCCGTCGTCTGGAAGATCACCGGCAAGCCGATGAGCGGCACCGTCGCGGCCGCCTGGACCGGGCGCGCGCTGGCCATCGCCGTCCTCGGCCTGCCCCTGCTCACGTACGACAGCACCGCCGACAGCAGCGGCTTCGACTCGCTCACCGACGCGCTGCTCGCCGCGATCCTCGCCGCGATCATCTGGACCGGCGCCGGGAACAGCCTGCGCATGGCCCGCCTGCGCGAACGCCTCCCCGCGCTGCAGGCCCGCGCCCTCACCCGGCGCGCCGTGCCCGTCAGCTCCGACACCCCGCTGTCCGAGGCGCTGCGCCGCGCCAACGAGGCCGGCGCCCGCGCCCTGGTGGTCGTCGACGGCCAGGGGGACCCGACCGCGGTCGTCCGCGAGGCCGCCATCGTCGGAATCCCCGAGCACCGGCGACCCTGGGTCGCCGTCAGCGGCCTGGCCCAGGACCTCAAGCCGGGGATGCGGGTCTCCACCGAGCTGGCGGGCGAAGACCTGCTCGACATACTGCGCGCGACCCCGTCGACGGAGTACCTGGTCGTCGAGCCGACGGGCGAGATCTACGGAGTGCTGTCAACGGCGGACGTGGAGAAGGCCTTCCTGGCGGCCATGGCCCGCCCCCAGGCCTGAGCAGCAACCCCAGAGGTCTGCAGCGCCGGCCCGGAACCCCCGGCGGCGAACCGAGCCCCAAAAAAGCCAGCTAGGCTGTCGGCATGTCCGAACCGACCGGTGCCGCCCGCCGTCGCGGCCCATTCCAAGTCGGGGACCAGGTCCAGCTCACCGACCCCAAGGGACGCCACTACACGTTCACGCTCGAAGCCGGAAAGCAGTTCCACACCCACAAGGGCGCTTTCCAGCACGACGAGTTGATCGGTAGTCCCGAAGGAAGTGTTGTCCGTACCACGGGGAACGTCGCCTACCTTGCGCTGCGCCCCCTGCTCCCCGACTATGTCCTGTCCATGCCACGCGGTGCCGCAGTGGTCTACCCCAAGGACGCGGGGCAGATCCTGTCGATGGCCGACATCTTCCCCGGCGCCCGGGTCGTCGAAGCGGGAGTCGGGTCGGGATCGCTCAGCACCTTCCTGCTGCGCGCCGTCGGCGACCAGGGCATGCTGCACTCCTACGAGCGCCGTGCCGACTTCGCGGAGATCGCCACCCAGAACGTCCAGCGCTACTTCGGCGGAGAACACCCCGCCTGGCAGCTGACCGTCGGCGACCTCCAGGACAACCTGTCCGACGCCGACGTCGACCGCGTCATCCTGGACATGCTCGCCCCGTGGGAATGCCTCGACGCCGTCTCCAAGGCGCTCGTCCCGGGCGGCATCCTGTGCTGCTACGTCGCCACCACCACGCAGATGGCCCGCACCGTCGAGTCCATCCGTGAGCACGGCACGTTCAACGAGCCCGCGGCCTGGGAGACCATGGTCCGCAACTGGCACGTCGAGGGTCTCGCGGTACGTCCCGACCACCGCATGATCGGGCACACCGGCTTCCTGCTCACCGCCCGCCGGCTCGCCGACGGTGTCGAGCCGCCGATGCGCCGCCGCCGCCCCTCCAAGGGTTCGTACGGCGAGGACTACACCGGCCCCGGCAGCGAGAGCGGGAGCAAGCGCGCGTCCGCCGACGCACCCGCGGCCGTCGAGGCACCCGCCGTCGAGGCTCCCGCCGTCGTCGCGCCGGCCGTCGACGCGCCGGCCGCCCCCGAGGCGCCCGCCGAGTAGTACCGGCCACGCCCCGCCCAGAGCACCGGAGGCGCCGGTGCCGGAACCCCCGCGAGGGTTTCCGGCACCGGCGCCTCCCGCGTTCGCGCCGCGCCGGCATCCCCTCCGCACCCGCGGTTCCACCGGAGTGTGACGTGTGGCACCATGCTGGCCACCCCCTCGAACGAACTCCCCAGGAGCCAGGCGAGTGCAGCCCTCCGCAGGACCGGCCCATCCGCACACCCGCGCCCGCCCGGCGCACTGGATCTCCACCGCCGCGCTGCTCGGCGCGGTCATCGGCGCCGGGGCCCTCGTCCAGCCCGCCGACGCTTCCCCCGACACCTCCTCGCGCGCCTCGGAGGCGCCCGCAGGACTCGCCCCGGACCCCAGCACGGCCCCGTACCCGCTCGACTGCGCGGGAGCCCCCGTGGTGGTCGTCAGCCGCGCCTCAGGCGACCTGGACCAGGACGGCCGGCCCGAGACGGTCGCCGTCGTGCACTGCCCGGCCGAGGCGGGCACCCCGCCCACCGGCGTCTACGTGCTGGCGGCCGGCGCGGCCCCCGGCAGCCCGCCGCGCGTCGTGGCCACCCTGGTCGACCCGGCGGAGGAGCGCGGCATCATCGGCTTCGGACTCCAGGGACGCACCATCCGGGCGACCGTCCTCGGGTACTCCAGCGACACCACCCCGCGCTGCTGCCCGGACCAGAAGCGCGCGTACACCTGGCAATGGCGGTCCGGGCGGTACTACGCCACCCCGGGCGCGCTCGCGAACAGCGTCTGAGCCGGCACCGGCCCCCCGGAACCCGGCGTCCCCGGCCCTTCCGGCCGGTGCCGTCAGGCGGCGTCCGGGCCGAACACCTCGACCCGGTCGGCGACGCGGCGGACGTGGATGCAGTCGCCGGGGCACTCCTTGGCCGAATCCACCACATCGGTGAGCATCGTCAGCGGCACCGGGGCCGTGGCGCCCGGGGCCTGCCGTAGCTCGTCGTCGTGGCCCTTGACGTACGCCAGCCCGTCGATGTCGAGCTCGAACACCTCCGGCGCGTACTGCACACAGATCCCGTCGCCGGTGCACAAGTCCTGGTCGATCCAGACTTCCAGCTCCTGCGCGCCGGCCTCGGACACGTCACTCACGGGGTACCTCGCCTGCCGTTCATGGATCGGCCCGCGCACGGACCGCAACAGTCCCTGACGGGTGTTGACCGAACCGACGATACAACCGGCCGCTTTCCGATGTTGATCCGTGGGTATCACCCCTGGCGTGAGGACGTACGCAAGGGTGAAGATCGGACACACCCCGACCGTCTTTGTGATCTAGGGGTTTCAACCCCCACCGGCCCAGGTAGGGTCTGGAAACGTCCAGCTCCCCTTGGAGGAGGTGAGGACCGTGGCGGCCCACGACGACGACATCACCCGTGGCGGCCGACCCGCTCGTGGTTCAGAAGACACCGCGAGCCAGGTCGCCTTTCTTGAGCAGGAAATCGCCGTCCTGCGACGTAAGCTCGCCGACTCTCCGCGTCACACGAGGATTCTCGAAGAGCGGATCGTCGAGCTGCAGACCAATCTGGCAGGCGTGTCCGCTCAGAACGAGCGGTTCGCGAACACTCTCCGCGAGGCCCGCGACCAGATCGTGGCCCTCAAGGAAGAAGTGGACAGGCTCGCGCAGCCTCCTGCCGGTTTCGGCGTCTTTCTGCAGGCGAACGAGGACGGAACGGCGGACATCTTCACCGGCGGCCGAAAGCTGCGGGTGAACGTCAGCCCCTCCGTCGACCAGGAAGACCTCCGACGAGGTCAGGAACTCATGCTCAACGAAGCGCTCAACGTGGTGGAGGCCATGAAGTACGAGCGCATCGGCGACATCGTCACCCTCAAGGAGATCCTCGAGGACGGCGAACGAGCCCTGGTGGTCGGACACACCGACGAGGAGAGGGTGGTGTGGCTCGCCGAGCCACTCCTGGACGGCGCTCTCCGCGTAGGCGACGCACTCCTGCTGGAGCCCCGCTCCGGCTACGTGTACGAGAGGGTCCCCAAGAGCGAGGTCGAGGACCTCGTACTCGAAGAGGTCCCTGACATCGACTACAAGCAGATCGGCGGCCTCGCCGGTCAGATCGAGCAGATCCGGGACGCGGTCGAACTCCCCTACCTGCACGCGGATCTGTTCAAGGAGTACTCGCTGCGCCCGCCCAAGGGCGTGCTGCTCTACGGCCCCCCCGGCTGCGGAAAGACCCTCATCGCCAAGGCAGTGGCCAACTCCCTTGCCAAGAAGGTCGCCGAAGTCACCGGGAAGCCACAGGGGAAGAGCTACTTCCTGAACATCAAGGGTCCCGAACTGCTCAACAAGTACGTCGGTGAGACCGAGCGTCAGATCCGCCTGGTCTTCCAGCGAGCCAGGGAGAAGGCGAGCGAGGGCACCCCCGTCATCGTCTTCTTCGACGAGATGGAATCCCTCTTCCGCACCCGCGGATCCGGTGTCAGCTCGGACGTGGAGAACACCATCGTCCCCCAGCTGCTCGCCGAGATCGACGGGGTGGAGGGCCTGGAGAACGTCATCGTCATCGGCGCCTCCAACCGCGAGGACATGATCGACCCGGCGATCCTGCGGCCCGGCCGTCTGGACGTCAAGATCAAGATCGAGCGGCCGGACGCCGAGGCGGCCAAGGACATCTTCTCGAAGTACCTCGTTCCGACACTCCCGCTCCACAGCGAGGACCTGTCGGAGCACGGCGGATCGAAGGCCGGCACGGTCGAGGCCATGATCCAGGCCGTCGTCGAGCGGATGTACACCGAAACGGAGGAGAACCGCTTCCTGGAGGTCACGTACGCCAACGGTGACAAGGAGGTCCTGTACTTCAAGGACTTCAACTCCGGAGCGATGATCCAGAACATCGTGGACCGGGCCAAGAAGATGGCGATCAAGGCCTTCCTCGACCACGACCAGCGCGGTCTTCGCGTCGCCCACCTGCTCGCCGCCTGCGTCGACGAGTTCAAGGAGAACGAGGACCTGCCCAACACCACCAACCCCGACGACTGGGCCCGCATCTCCGGCAAGAAGGGCGAGCGGATCGTGTTCATCCGCACGCTCGTCACCGGAAAACAGGGCGCGGACACCGGCCGCTCCATCGACACCGTGGCCAACACCGGGCAGTACCTGTAAAGCAGACCTCCGGCTGCGGGCGCCCCGACCGGGTTCCCGCAGCCGGAGTGTTTGTCCACAGGTAGGCCAGGACCGGAGCAATGAGTGAAATGATCTCCCCACCGCCGCCATCGCGTTCTAGGCTCTTCCGTACCGCGCCCTGCAGTGCGGCTCAGGGAACAGCAGTCGCGCTCGGGCCATATGCGCAGCGGTACTTGAGCGTCAGCCCCAGCACGGGGTGGCGCCGGGCAAGGAGGGCCGCATGACCGTACGGCGAGTAATGGGTATCGAAACGGAGTACGGAATCTCCGTTCCCGGCCACCCGAACGCCAATGCCATGCTCACCTCGTCCCAGATCGTCAACGCCTACGCGGCGGCGATGCACCGGGCGCGGCGCGCCCGCTGGGACTTCGAGGAAGAGAACCCGCTACGTGACGCCCGGGGCTTCGACCTCGCCCGCGACACGGCGGACTCGAGCCAGCTCACCGACGAGGACATCGGCTTGGCCAATGTCATCCTCACCAACGGCGCACGGCTCTACGTCGACCACGCCCACCCGGAGTACTCCTCACCCGAGGTCACCAACCCGCTCGACGCCGTCCTGTGGGACAAGGCGGGCGAGCGCATCATGGCCGAGGCGGCCGAAAGGGCCGCGCAGCTCCCGGGCGCGCAGCCGATCCACCTGTACAAGAACAACACGGACAACAAGGGCGCGTCCTACGGCACCCACGAGAACTACCTGATGAAGCGGGAGACCCCCTTCTCGGACATCGTGCGCCACCTGACGCCGTTCTTCGTCTCGCGCCAGGTCGTCACCGGCGCCGGCCGCGTCGGCCTCGGGCAGGACGGCCACGAGGACGGCTTCCAGCTCAGCCAGCGCGCCGACTACTTCGAGGTCGAGGTCGGCCTCGAGACCACCCTGAAGCGCCCCATCATCAACACCCGCGACGAGCCGCACGCGGACGCGGAGAAGTACCGCCGTCTGCACGTCATCATCGGGGACGCCAACCTCTCCGAGATCTCCACGTACCTCAAACTCGGCACCACCGCACTCGTGCTGTCGATGATCGAGGACGGCTTCATCAAGGTGGACCTGGCCGTGGACCAGCCGGTGCGCACCCTGCACCAGGTCAGCCACGACCCCACGCTGCAACACCTCGTCACGCTCCGCAGCGGGCGGACCCTCACCGCCGTACAACTCCAGATGGAGTACTTCGACCTGGCCCGCAAGTACGTCGAGGAACGTTTCGGCGTCGACGCGGACGACCAGACGAAGGATGTCCTGAGCCGGTGGGAGGACGTCCTGAACCGGCTGGAGAACGACCCGATGAGCCTGTCGGGCGAGTTGGACTGGGTCGCCAAGCGGGAACTGCTGGAGGGCTATCGGCGCCGCGACGGCCTGGAGTGGGACGCCGCGCGGTTGCACCTCGTGGACCTCCAGTACGCCGACGTACGGCCCGACAAGGGCCTCTACAACCGCCTGGTGGCCCGCGGCCGCATGAAGCGGCTGCTGGACGAGCCGGCGGTCGAGCGCGCCGAGACCAAGCCCCCGGAGGACACCCGCGCGTACTTCCGCGGCCGCTGCCTCGAGCAGTACGCCGACGACGTCGCCGCCGCCTCCTGGGATTCGGTCATCTTCGATCTGCCGGGCCGGGACTCCCTGCAGCGGGTTCCGACCCTGGAGCCGCTGAGGGGCACCCGGAACCACGTCAAGGAGCTCCTCGACCGCTGTCGTACGGCGGAAGATCTGGTCCGCATCCTTTCCGGCGGCTGAAATGGCCCAGAACCGGGAATCAAGCAAGTGAGCGGAAACAGGGCCGATGTCGGACCCGGCTTGTAGGGTCTGATCAAGTAGGAAACGCAACCGAGCGGGGTGAGCGTCATGGCTACGAAGGACACCGACGGCGGACAGCAGAAGGCGACACGCGCCACAGAGGAAGTCGAAGAGGTAGCGCAGGACGCGCAGACCTCCGACGAACTCAAGGAGCGCCACGAGAAGCTCTCCGAGGATGTCGACGACATCCTGGACGAAATCGATGATGTGCTCGAGGCCAATGCTGAGGACTTCGTGAGGTCCTTCGTTCAGAAGGGTGGACAGTAGTCCACGGATATGAACGGAGCGAGCTCAAAGCGATGCTCTCGGTGTAAAAGGACACTGCCGCACGACGCCTTCGCGGGCAATCGATCGACGGAGGATGGTCTCCAGGCGTACTGCCGACACTGCTCAGCTGAGTACTACCGGCAGCGTCAGGAAGCCAAAGGCCCTGCGGTCCGGCCGAAGTTCGCAGTGCCGGAAGGCTCCAAGAGGTGCCCGCAATGCGAAACGATCAAGCCGTTTGCGGATGGGGAACGCAACCGCGCTTCGGCTGATGGCTGGTCCAGCCACTGCGGGCCTTGTCGCGCCGGCCGTAACCGTGAGAGCTACGTCAAGCGGAAGTACGGCATCACCATGGCCGAGCGTGACGAGCTGATCGCCTCTCAGGTGGGCCGGTGCCCGATCTGTCCGGCCGCTTCGGCGGAACATGTGGATCACTGCCACGAGACGGGTAGGGTCCGAGGCGTACTGTGCTTCAACTGCAATTCGGCACTCGGCAAGCTGAGAGATGATCCCGATGCAAGGCGTCGGGCCGTCGCATATCTGGAAGGAAACGTGTGGAAGCCAACACTCGTAGCACAGGGCGTCTACCGGCTGCCTTCCTGACGCCTGGCTCGTCCTCGTTCATCGACTTCCTCGGCGAGCACTCGCCGGACCTGCTGCCGCGCAACCGGAGCCTGCCGCCGCTGCAGGGGGCCATCGAGATCCCGCACGGCACCACCATCGTGGCCGCGACATTTCCCGGTGGGGTGATCCTCGCCGGTGACCGGCGCGCGACGATGGGCAACATCATCGCGCAGCGGGACATCGAGAAGGTCTTCCCAGCCGACGAGTACTCGGCCGTCGGCATCGCCGGCACCGCCGGTCTCGCCGTCGAGATGGTGCGGCTGTTCCAGCTCGAGCTGGAGCACTACGAGAAGATCGAGGGAGCGGTGCTGTCCCTGGACGGCAAGGCGAACCGGCTCTCCACGATGATCCGCGGCAACCTCGGCATGGCGCTCCAGGGGCTGGCCGTCGTCCCGCTGTTCGCCGGATACGACGTGGACCGTGAACGCGGCCGGATCTTCACCTATGACGTGACAGGCGGGCGCTCCGAGGAGCACGGCTTCGCGTCGACCGGGTCGGGTTCGGTCTTCGCCCGGGGTTCGATGAAGAAGCTGTACCGCAAGGACCTGACGGAGGGCCAGGCGGTCACGCTGGTCGTCCAGGCCCTGTACGACGCCGCCGACGACGATTCGGCCACCGGAGGCCCGGATCTGGCGCGGCGCATCTACCCGATCGTCACGGTCATCACCGACGAGGGTTTCCGCAGGCTCACCGACGACGAGTCGTCCGAGGTCGTCAGCGCCATCCACGCGCGACGGCTGGAGCAGCCCGACGGCCCGCGGGCCGAGCTGCTCTGACGGTCCGGCAGGACCGGAAAGCGGAAGACTTCCCTCGCCACTGACAGAAAGGGACGGATAGCCGGTGTCGACGCCGTTCTATGTCTCACCCCAGCAGGCCATGGCCGACCGTGCGGAGTACGCCCGCAAGGGCATCGCGCGTGGCCGCAGCGTCGTCGTGCTGCAGTACACCGACGGCATCGTGTTCGTCGCCGAGAACCCGTCCCGCGCCCTGCACAAGGTCAGCGAGATTTATGACCGGATCGCGTTCGCGGCGGTGGGCAAGTACAACGAATTCGAGAACCTCAGGATCGGTGGCGTGCGCTACGCCGATCTGCGGGGCTACACCTACGATCGTGAGGACGTCACGGCCCGTGGTCTGGCCAACGTCTACGCCCAGACGCTGGGCACCATCTTCTCCAGCGTCGGCGAGAAGCCGTACGAGGTGGAGTTGATCGTCGCGGAGGTCGGCGCGGCCGCCGAGGACGACCAGATCTACCGGCTGCCGCACGACGGCTCGATCGTCGATGAGCACGGCGCGGTGGCGGTCGGCGGCAACTCGGACTCGATCGGCGCGTATCTGGATCAGCGGCACCGCGACGGCATGACGCTCGCGGAGGCGCTGAAACTCGCGGCCGAGTCCCTCGGCCGGGACAGCAACGGCGGGGAACGCACGCTCACCGCCGAGCAGTTGGAGGTCGCGGTGCTGGATCGGACGCGTCCTCAGCAGCGCAAGTTCAAGCGGATCCTGGGCCGTCAGCTGGCCCGCCTCCTGGAGGCGGACAGCGCGGCCACCACGAAGACGGACGACCCCTCGGACGAGGAAGAGGAGTAGGCCCGCGGCCGGCTCCTCCGGCGTACCGTACGCCCGCACCCGTCGCCGGGGTGCGGGCGTACGGCGTTCGGGCACCTGGCTCAGGCCATCGGTGGTCCCGTCGAGCCGCGCACCACGAGGTCGACCGGGAGCACCGTGCGGTCGGCCTCCCGGCCGTCCAGGACGGCCAGGAGGGCTGCCATGCCCCGGCCGCCGATGTCGTCGGCGGGGAGACGGACGGTGGTGAGTTCCGGTTCGACGGCGGTGGCGAGGGCCAGATCGTCGAAGCCGGTTACGGAGACGTCGGCGGGCACCCGCAGGCCCAGGCGGCGGGCGGCCTTGCAGGCACCCGCGGCGAGGATGTCGTCGTCGCAGATCAGGGCGGTGGGCCGGGGGCCGGGGCGGGTAAGGGCGCGTTCGGCGGCGAGCCGCGCGTCCTCGACGCTGTGCGCGGAGCGCTCGGTGTGCAGGACGGTGTCCCCGCTCGCCGCTGAAAGAGTGGTGGCCAGGGTCTCGGCGCGGACGTGGAAGGTCCAGGTGTCGACGGCGGAGGCCAGGTGGGTGAACCGGCGGTGCCCGAGGTCGAGCAGGCAGCGGGCCACCTGGCGCATGCCGTCGGCGACGTCGAAGTTGACGGTGGCGGCGGCGCCGGACGCGGCGGGGTCGCTGTCGAGCATGACGAGCGGGAGGTCGCCGCCGCCGATGGCGTCGAGCGCGTCGGCGGCCATCGAGGACGCGATGACGCCGTCGAGGGGCGCGCGGGCGGAGCCGAAGGGGTCGCGGGCCGGGCCGACGCCGTCGGGGGAGGGGTAGAGCACGACGCCGAAGCCGTGCTCGGCGGCGACGCGGGCGGCGCCGGTGTAGACGCGGGCGAAGTACTCGTTGGTCAGGGCCGGGACGACCAGCAGGGCGGTCCGGGTGCGGCCGAGGCGGAGGTTGCGGGCGGCCAGGTTCGGCCGGTAGCCGAGGGCCAGGGCGGCCGCGCGGACCGCTTCCGCCGTGCGCTCGGAGACCCGGCCGCGTGACTTGTCGCCCAGGACCAGCGAGACGGTCGCCTGCGACACACCCGCGGCCCGCGCCACGTCCCGTGAGGTGGGGCGTGCGGTTTCGGTCACTCCGGGCATCCTTCCAGTCCCCGCGGATGGACCCGCGGCCTGCGGTCATGGTACGTATGACGCTCTAGTTATACGTAACACTTCGGCGGTTGTCCGGGGGAGAGGGGCCGGCATGGCGGCGGGGTACGGGGATCTTCTGCGGACGCGGTACGCGGGGCGGCTGCTGGCGGGCACGCTGGTCGGCCGGCTGCCCAACGCGACGGCCGCGCTGTGCATCGTGCTGCTCACCCGTTCGCAGGGCGGCAGCTACTCGCTCGCCGGCTCGCTGGGTGCGCTCTACGGCCTGGGCACGGCCGTCGGCCAGCCGCTGCTGGGACGGATCGTCGACCGGTACGGCCAGCCGCGGGTGATGCTGCCCGCGGCCGTGCTGTCGGCGGCGGGCATGGCGCTGTTCGCCCTGGTCGGCCCCGACCCGCTGCCGGTGGCCTGTGCCGCGATGGCCGTCGCCGGGCTGTTCACCCCGCCGCTGGAGGGCGGGCTGCGCGCCCTGTGGCCCGGGGTGCTGAGGAGCGAGGACCGGCTGCACGCCGCCTACGCCCTGGACGCCGCCGCCCAGGAGCTGCTGTTCACGATCGGCCCGGTGCTTGTCACCGGGCTGGTGGCGGCGGCCTCCGAGGCCGCCGCGGTGCTGTGGATCGCCGCGGTCGGCGTTCTGGGGGCGCTGGGTGTCGTCACGGCGCGGCCGTCCCGCGAGTGGCGGGCGGAGCCGCGGGCGGCCGACTGGCTCGGGCCGCTGCGCGCGCCGGGGCTGCGGGCGCTGATCGCCTGCCTGTTCTTCGTCGGGGTGGCGCTCGGCTCGATCGCGGTCGCCGCGGTCGCGTACGGGGACGTGCACGGCGGCGGCATGGTCGACGGCTATCTGCTGTCGGCGCTCGGTCTCGGCGCGCTCATCGGCGGTGTGACGTACGGCGCCAGGGCACCTGCAGCGGGCACGCCGGAGCGCCGGCTGCGGCTGCTGACCGTCGGACTCGCGGTCTGCTACGCGCCGTTGGCGCTCGTCCCCGGGGTCGTCGCGATGACGGTCCTGGCGGGGCTCGCCGGGGTGTTCCTGGCGCCGGTGCTGGCCTGCGCGTTCGTGGTGGTGGACCGGCACGCGCCGAGCGGCACGGTGACCGAGGCGTTCTCCTGGCTGGTGACCGCGATCGGCGTCGGCGCCTCGCTGGGAACGGCGGCGGCGGGACCGGCCGCGCAGTTCGGCGGGGTCACCGCCGGATTCGCCGTCGCGGCGGGCGGCGGGTTCGCCGCGCTGGCGGTGCTGGTCGCGACCAGCCGATTCCTCGCGTCCCCAAACCTGAAAACCGAGTTGGAAAAAGATCGAATCGGAGGCGTCGAACCCGGTTTCAGCACCACGCATCAGGCGTAATGTTCAGTCATGGACCGCCGCATTTTCGGGCTGGAGAACGAGTACGGCGTCACATGCACGTTCAGGGGGCAGCGGCGTCTGTCTCCTGACGAGGTGGCGCGGTACCTCTTCCGCCGTGTCGTGTCATGGGGCCGGAGCAGCAATGTCTTCCTGCGCAACGGCGCCCGCCTGTACCTCGATGTCGGCTCGCACCCGGAGTACGCCACTCCGGAGTGTGACAATCTGACCGAGCTGGTCACCCATGACAAGGCCGGTGAACGCATCCTCGAAGGCCTTCTGGTGGACGCCGAACGGCGTCTGCACGAAGAGGGCATCGCCGGCGATGTCTATCTGTTCAAGAACAACACCGACTCCGCGGGAAACTCCTACGGATGCCACGAGAATTACCTCGTCGCGCGGCACGGCGAGTTCTCGCGCCTTGCCGACATCCTCATTCCGTTCCTGGTCACCCGACAGATGATCTGCGGCGCGGGCAAGGTGTTGCAGACGCCGCGCGGTGCGGTGTTCTGCGTCAGTCAGCGCGCGGAGCACATCTGGGAGGGCGTCAGCTCGGCGACCACCCGTTCCCGTCCCATCATCAACACCCGTGACGAACCGCACGCGGACGCGGAGCGCTACCGGCGGCTGCACGTCATCGTCGGCGACTCGAACATGTCCGAGACGACCATGCTGCTGAAGGTCGGCGCCACCGACCTCGTGCTGCGCATGATCGAGGCGGGCATCGTGATGCGGGACCTGACCCTGGAGAACCCGATCCGGGCGATCCGCGAGGTCAGCCATGACATCACCGGCCGCCGCAAGGTGCGGCTGGCCACCGGCCGCGAGGCGTCCGCCCTGGAGATCCAGGAGGAGTACTACTCCAAGGCCGTCGACTTCTGCGAGCGCCGCGGAATCCGCTCCGGTGTGATCGAGCAGGTGCTGGAGCTGTGGGGCCGCGCGCTGGAGTCGATCGGCAGCGGTGACCTGTCGGCGATCGGCACCGAGATCGACTGGGTGATGAAGTACCAGCTGATCGAGCGCTACCGGAACCGGGACAACATCACGATGTCCCACCCGCGCGTCGCCCAACTCGACCTCGCGTACCACGACATCCACCGCCGCCGGGGGCTGTACTACCTGCTGGAGAAGAAGGGCCAGGCCAAGCGGATCTGCAGCGATCTGAAGATCTTCGAGGCGAAGTCGGTTCCCCCGCAGACCACTCGGGCCAGGCTGCGCGGCGACTTCATCCGCCGGGCGCAGGAGCAGCGGCGGGATTTCACGGTCGACTGGGTGCATCTGAAGCTCAACGACCAGGCGCAGCGCACGGTGCTGTGCAAAGACCCCTTCCGATCGGTTGACGACCGGGTGGAGAAGCTGATCGCCGGAATGTGACCTGCGCGAAACCCGGCGGGAATGCGTCACAGCTCACCGACAGGCCCCGTACGTCTTCGTACGGGGCCTGTCGCACGCCTTAGAGTGGCGCGAAACGCCAGTGCCAACCGAGATCTGAGGATTACGTGCGCCGACTTGCCGCTCTGCTCGTCGTTCCCGCGCTGCTGCTCGCTGCAGGGTGCGGTGGCGACAAGGGCTCCGACTCCGATTCCGCTGCTTTCAAGTCCTCGATGGGGCTGCCATCCATCACGGCCGGGGCGAAGGTCGGTGAGAAACCGACCATCGCCAAGGGTGAGGGGAATCCGCCCAAGGATCTGAAGGTCGAGGTCGTCAGCAAGGGCAGCGGCGCGAAGACCGCCAAGGGCCAGAAGATCGAGGTCAACTACCTCGGCCAGGTCTGGGGCTCGGACAAGCCCTTCGACAACAGCTTCGACCGGAAGCAGCCGTTCGCGCTGACGCTCGGCGCGGGCGGTGTCATCCCGGGCTGGGACCAGGGTCTGCAGGGCCAGAACGTCGGCAGCCGCGTGATGCTGTCGATCCCGCCCTCCCTCGGCTACGGGGCCCAGGGGCAGGGCGACATCCCGGCCAATTCCACGCTGGTGTTCGTCGTGGACATCCTCAAGGCCAGCACGCCGCCGCCGGTGCTGAAGACGGCCAAGGGCACCGAGGTCAAGCAGGACGACGCGAAGCTGCCGAAGGTCGGTACGAACACCGACGGCAAGGCGCCGACCGTCACGATCCCCAAGGTGGACCCGCCGAAGGCGCTGGTCTCGAACTACATCATCGAGGGCACCGGACCCGTCGTGAAGGCCACCGACGGTATCGTCATCCAGTACGTGGGGTACGTGTGGAAGGACGGCAAGAAGTTCGACGACGGCTACGCCACCGGTAAGACGACGCCGATCACGGCGCTGAACCAGCTGCAGATCAAGGGCCTGGCGAACGGCGTGGCCGGGAAGAAGGTCGGCAGCCGGCTGCTGCTCGTCCTGCCTCCGTCCGAGGGCTTCGGCGCCACCGCGCAGCAGGGTGTCCCGGCGAACTCGACCGTGGTCTTCTCGCTGGACATCCTCGGGCTTCTGTAAGACTGTCCCAGTTGTCCGCAACGTATCGAGGAGTTACCGCAGTGAGCATCGAGAAGCCCGAGATCGACTTCCCCGCAGGCGAGCCGCCGGCCGACCTTGAGATCAAGGAGATCTGGGAGGGCACCGGCGAGGAGGCCAAGGCGGGTCAGAACGTCAGCGTCCACTACGTCGGCGTCTCGTTCAGCACGGGCGAGGAGTTCGACGCCAGCTGGAACCGCGGTTCCGCGTTCACCTTCCCGCTCGGTGGCGGCCGCGTCATCAAGGGCTGGGACCAGGGCGTGCAGGGTATGAAGGTCGGCGGCCGTCGCCAGCTGACCATCCCCGCGCACCTCGCCTACGGCAACCAGAGCCCCACCCCGGCGATCAAGCCGGGCGAGACTCTGATCTTCGTCGTGGACCTGATTTCGGTCTGAGCAGGTGCGAAGCGAGGGCCCACGCCGGCAGGCGTGGGCCCTCGCTTTTGCGGTGGCTCCCCGGAGCGGTACGGTCGTCGATCGAGAGCTGAAGACGAAGGGTGCGCGATGGCGATTGCCAAGGCCGAGCGACTGATGAACCTGGCGCTGTGCCTGATGAACACCCGGCGTCCCGTCAGCAAGCGGGAACTGCGCGAGTCGATCGAGGCCTATCACGAGATAGGTTCCGACGACGCGTTCAACCGGATGTTCGAGCGCGACAAGGACGACCTGCGCGAACTCGGACTCATCATCGAGACCGTGGAGAGCGTCGACGGCGATGTGGGGTATCTGGCCCGCCGCGACCGCAACCGGCTGCCCGAGATCGCGCTGGACGCCGAGGAGGCCGCGGCGCTGAGCCTGGCGGCCAAGGTGTGGCAGCAGGCCCGGCTCGCCGAGGCGGCCAGTGGCGCGCTGCAGAAACTCCGGGCCGCGGGCGTTCCGTTCGAGGACACCCAGAGCGCGCTGGAGCCGCGGATCCCGACCCCGGAGCCGGCGTTCGAGCCCTTGATGGTCGCGACGCGCGAGCGTCGGGCCGTCTCCTTCGACTACCGCAAGGCGAACGCGGTGCGCCCCGAGTCCCGGCAGGTCGAGCCGTGGGCCCTGGAGTGCTGGCGCGGCCACTGGTACCTGGCCGGCTGGGACCGTGACCGCGGCGCGGTCCGGGTCTTCCGGCTCTCGCGCATCTCCGGCAAGGTCCGCTCCCGCGGTGGTGCCTTCGGCGCCCCGGTCCCCGACCACGTGGACGTGCGCGCCGCCGTCGCGAGCTGGGCCGGCGAGGGCGCGACCGCGACCGCCCGGATCCGGCTGCGCCGCGACTCGGGCTATCCGCTGCGGGCCAAGGCCGTGACCTCCGAGCCGATCGACGCCGTCTGGGACGAACTGGAGATCCCGTACGGGCACGGACTCGACGCCTGGCTGGTGGAGTTCGGCCCCGACGTGGTGGTCCTGGAACCCGCCGAACTGCGGGCCGATGTGGTGGACCGGCTGCGTGCCGTGGCCAAGGACTGACGGGACTTCACGACATGGCGAACGCGATCGACCAGACCCGGCGGATGCTCTCCCTGGTGACCTACCTGCGCGAGCGGCCCGGCGCCCGCGTCACCGACGTGGCCCGCGCCTTCGGGGTCACCGAGGCCGAGCTGATCGGCGACCTGAACGTGTTGCCGCTGTGCGGTACGAGCTTCCGCGGCGGTGACCTGCTCGACATCGACACCGACGGCGAGCGCATCTGGTGGCACAACGTCGACGACGTGGCGCAGCCGCTGCGGCTGGCCGCCGACGAGGCCACGGCGCTGCTCGTGGCCGCGCGGGCGGTGGCGAACCTGCCGGGGCTGCGCGACAGCGACCGGCAGGCGCTGCTGCGCGCGACGGCGAAGCTGGAGACCGCGGCGGGCGAGGTGGCGGCCGCCAGTTCGCAGCTGTCGGTGACGTTCGAGTCCGAGGGCAGCGTCTTCGCCGATGTGGACCGGGCCATCGCCGAGCGGCGCCGGGTGTGGATCCGCTACTACTCGCCCGCCAGGGACGCGCTCACCGAGCGTGAGGTGGACCCGATCCGGCTCTTCGCGGTCGGCCACACCTACTTCGAGGGCTGGTGCCGGCTGTCGGAGGACCGCAGGACCTTCCGGCTCGACCGGGTCGCGGAGATCAAGCTGCTCGACGAGCCGTCGGACCCGCCGCGCATCGAGCCGCGGGACCTCTCCCTCGGCCTGGTGCAGCCGGCGGGCGACGACCCGGAGGTCGTCATCGAGGTGGGGCCCGGCGGCCGCTGGGTCGCCGAGTACTACCCGTACGACAGCGCCGACGAGCTGCCCGACGGGGGCCTGCGGATCAGCCTGCGCACCCCGGACCCCGGTTCGCTGCGCCGGCTCGCGCTGCGGCTGGGCCGCGACGGCCGGATCGTCTCGCCGGCCGACCTCGCGGACCGGGCGCGCGAAGCGGCCGTGCTGGCCCTGGCGGCGTACGGAGAATAGGGAGTGACGATGACGGGGGCAGCGACCTCGATGATGACGGCCCGCGCGCCGTCCCCGGTGCTCTTCAAGGCCGCGTGCCCGGACTGTCGCGGCCGTTTCGAGCTGGGGTCGCAGGAGCTGCGGCTGGCGATAGGCCGCACCCACCGGACCACGTTCTACTCCTTCACCTGCCCGGAGTGCGGGCAGGCGGTCCGCAAGCCCGCGGGGGAGCGGATCATCGAGCTGCTCACCGGCGGCGGGGTGCGCACCATGCGCCTGCACATCTGCTGAGCCGGTAGGGTCGGTGCCATGTGGTGGCTCTACCTGTACGTCGGCCTCTCGACCGCCGGCATCCTCGTACTCGGCGTGCTGGCCGTCCGGGTCTTCGCCGAGGTTCAGCGGCTGGCCGGGCAGGTGGCCAGGAGCACCGACGACCTCACCCGCGCCGCCGAGCGGTTGAGCCGGGCCGCGGAGCCGCTCATGGAGCGCGCCGGGGACATCTCCCGGACATGACGCGGCGCCCGCCCGGGCCCTCCGGACCTGGCGTGATTCCCGGGCCCGCGCACCGGGCCCGCCCGGCCGTCGTCCACAGGCCTCGTTCCCGGCCGTCCCGGAGGGTACGCTGCGTAACGTGGCCCCATGAGTGAGCGGCGGGGGTCGCACTTGGAAGTTGCCGACGGGTTGCCGGTCGTTTACCACCGCACGCTACGATCGCAGCCAGTACGGCGGTGCGGACACCTGTCCGGGTCGCCGAAGACAAGGACCCACGCCGCCCTCGGTGAGAAGGTAGACACTTATGCTCGGCAATCTCAAGCCCCTCGAGATCGTCCTCATCCTTCTCGTCATCATCTTGCTGTTCGGCGCCAAGAAGCTTCCCGACATGGCCCGGTCGCTCGGCAAGTCGGCCCGCATCCTCAAGAGCGAGGCCAAGGCGATGAAGAAGGACGACGAGGCTCCGGTGGCCGACACCCAGACCGCCGAGTCCGCGCCGGCCGCACCGAAGACGATCCAGGCCGCGCCCGGTGACGTGACCAGCGCCCGCCCGGTGTCGGAGCCGAACCACACCACCCAGGGCTGACCCCGGCCCGCTCCGGTTCGCAACAAGCCGCTGACGGCTGCCGCACGAGACGAGGACGTGGGTGCTCAAGTCTGCCCGCAAGCAGGAGAAGGATCCCGAGGGGCGGATGCCGCTCGCGGACCACCTGCGTGAGCTGCGCAACCGGCTGCTGAAGTCGGTCCTGGCGATCATCGTCGTCACGATCGTCGCGTCGTTCTTCTACCGCGACATCATCCAGTTCTTCATGCACCCGGTCCTGAAGTCCGTCGGCTGTGTGGACGGCAAGATCAAGGGCGCGGACGGCCAGCCGTGCGCGGAGATGACCGTGAACGGGCTGACCGGCCCCTTCGCGATCGCCATGAAGGTCTCCCTGATGGCCGGGCTGGTGGCCACGACGCCGATCTGGCTCTACCAACTCTGGGCGTTCCTCGCGCCGGGACTGCACACCAAGGAGAAGCGCTACGCGATCTCCTTCGTCGCCGCGGGCGTCCCGCTCTTCCTGGGCGGCGGCTACCTCGCTTACGTGATCCTGCCGCAGACCGCGCAGATCATGATCGACCTGACCGTCGACGACGCGCGCAACCTGTTCCCGCTCGACGACTACCTCGACCTCGTCGTGCGTATGATCATCGTCTTCGGCTGCGCCTTCGAGCTGCCGCTGCTGCTGGTCCTGCTGAACTTCACCGGGGTGCTCACCGCCAAGCGCATGCTCAGCTGGTGGCGGGTGATGGTCCTCGGTATCACCATCTTCGCCGCGGTGGCCACGCCCACCGGCGACCCGTTCTCGATGACGCTGCTCGCGGCCCCCATCGTCTTCCTGTACTTCGGGGCCGTGGCGATCGCGTTCTTCAACGACCTCCGCAGGCGCCGCCGCCGCGAGGCCGATCCGGACTTCGCGCTCGACGACGACGAGGCGTCCAGCCTCGACCACATCCCCGAGCAGGTCGGCGCCGGGCCCACCCCGCCCGCGCTGGAGCGCCCCACCGACGACTTCGACGACGCGACCTGACCGCGACCCGAGCCGGGGCCGGCTCTGCCGCCGGCCCTCGGTCCGATCTCGACGGGGAAGGTGCGGCGCGAAGCGCCTCGCTGTAGGGGTGGTGGCGGGCGACGGGTGGGCGCGCGGTAGGGTCCGCGCGTGACCAGCGACATCACCCTCTTCGTCAACCCCACCGCGGGACGCGGCCGTGGCGCGCACGCCGCGCAGCCGGCCGCGCGCGCGATGCGGGAGGCCGGCTTCACCGTCCGCACGGTCGTCGGCGAGGACGCCGCCGACGCCCTCGTGCGGGCCCGTGAGGCGGTCGCCGCGGGGACCCGGGCGCTGGTCGCGGTCGGCGGCGACGGGATGGTCTCGCTGGCACTCCAGGCGGTGGCCGGCACCGAGACCCCGCTCGGGGTGATCGCGGTGGGCACCGGCAACGACTTCGCCCGCGCCACCGGGCTGCCCGTTCGCGACCCCGCGGCGGCCGGCCGCGTGACGGCGGACGCCCTCAAGGACGAGCGCACCCGGGCCGTCGACCTGGGCAAGGTGGGGGACCGCTGGTTCGGGACCGTCCTGGCCTCCGGTTTCGACTCGCGGGTCAACGACCGTGGCAACCGCATGCGTTGGCCCACCGGGCGCTTCCGCTACGACGTGGCGATGCTCGCCGAACTCGCCGCCCTGCGCCCGATCCCGTACCGCATCCGGTTCGACGACGGCCCGGAACGGGAGATCGAGGCGACTCTGATCGCCGTCGGCAACGGGTCGTCGTACGGCGGCGGCATGCGGATCTGCACCGACGCGGTCCTCGACGACGGGCTGTTCGACGTCACCGTGGTCGGCCCGTGCAGCCGCACCACGCTGCTCACGGTCTTCCCGCGGGTCTACCGGGGGACCCACCCCACCCACCCGAAGGTCACCGTGCACCGGGCGGCGCGGGTCCGTCTCGCCGCGGACGACGTGACGGGGTACGCGGACGGCGAGCGGATAGGGCCGCTGCCGATGACCGCGGTGACGGTGCCGGAAGCTGTACGCCTGCTGGTCTGATGTTTGACGGCGCCGGTGCGATATACGGTCCGCCGCATGTCCGGACGTCGATACGAATAAAAGATCACGCGGTGTGTCGGTGGGGGCCGGTACGCTCGGATACAAGATGAGCGATGAGATGTCCCCCTCCGAGCGCTACGCCGCAGCCAAGCGTCGCGCGGCCGATCAGGCCACTGCCCTCGCGCCGTTCCGCGCGCTGTACGACTTCGACCTGGATCCGTTCCAGATCGAGGCATGTCAGGCTCTGGAGGCCGGAAGCGGAGTGCTGGTCGCCGCGCCGACCGGCTCCGGAAAGACCATTGTCGGCGAGTTCGCCGTCCACCTCGCCCTCTCCGAGGGCCGCAAGTGTTTCTACACCACCCCGATCAAGGCGCTGTCGAACCAGAAGTTCAGCGACCTCGTCAAGCGGTACGGCGCGGACAAGGTCGGCCTGCTGACCGGTGACAACAGCGTCAACGGCGACGCCCCGGTGGTCGTGATGACCACCGAGGTGCTGCGGAACATGCTCTACGCCGGATCCTCGGCGCTCGACGGCCTCGGCTATGTCGTGATGGACGAGGTGCACTACCTCTCCGACCGCTTCCGCGGCGCCGTCTGGGAAGAGGTGATCATCCACCTCCCGCAGTCCGTGACGCTGGTGTCGCTGTCGGCGACCGTCTCCAATGCCGAGGAGTTCGGCGACTGGCTCGACACCGTGCGCGGCAGCACCGAGGTGATCGTCTCGGAGCACCGTCCGGTCCCGCTGTGGCAGCACGTGTTGGCCGGCCGCCGGATGTACGACCTCTTCGAGGAGAAGGAGGGCGCCGCCGAGACCGCCCGCCGCGAGGTCAACCCCGACCTCGTACGCCTCGCCCGCATGGAGAACCAGCGGACGGTCCACCCCCGCGACCGCTACAAGCGCGGGTACGAGGCGGACCGCGAGCGCGAGCGCCGCTCGGCCGGCAAGGTGTGGACGCCCAGCCGGGCCGACGTGATCGAGCGGCTCGACTCCGAGGGCCTGCTGCCGGCCATCACCTTCATCTTCAGCCGGGCCGGCTGCGAAGCGGCCGTCCAGCAGTGCCTCTACGCCGGGTTGCGGCTGAACAGCGACGAGAACCGGGAGCGGGTCCGGGCCATCGTCCAGGAACGCACCCGGGCCATTCCGGACGAGGACCTGCACGTCCTCAAGTACTTCGAGTGGCTGGAGGGCCTGGAGCGCGGCGTCGCCGCCCACCACGCCGGCATGCTGCCGACCTTCAAGGAGGTCGTCGAGGAGCTGTTCCTCAAGGGCCTGGTCAAGGCGGTCTTCGCCACCGAGACGCTGGCGCTGGGCATCAACATGCCGGCCCGCTCCGTGGTGCTCGAGAAGCTCGTGAAGTGGAACGGGGAGACGCACGCCGACATCACCCCCGGTGAGTACACCCAGCTGACCGGCCGCGCCGGGCGGCGCGGGATCGACGTCGAGGGCCACGCCGTCGTGCTGTGGCAGCGCGGCTTCGACCCGGGCGCCGTCGCGGGACTGGCCGGCACCCGTACGTATCCACTGCGCTCGTCCTTCAAGCCGTCGTACAACATGGCGGTCAACCTGGTCGGCCAGTTCGGACGGCACCGCTCGCGGGAGCTGCTGGAGACCTCCTTCGCGCAGTTCCAGGCGGACCGGTCGGTCGTCGGGATCTCCAAGCAGGTGCAGCGCAACGAGGAGGGGCTCGACGGCTACAAGGAGTCGATGACCTGCCACCTCGGCGACTTCGACCAGTACATGGCACTGCGCCGCAGGCTGAAGGAGCGCGAGGCGGAACTGTCGCGGCAGGGCATGACGCAGCGCCGGGCCGCGGCGTCGGATGCGCTGGAGAAGCTCAAGCCGGGCGACATCATCCATGTGCCGGCGGGCAAGTACGCCGGGCTCGCCCTGGTGCTCGAACCCGGTGTCCCGGCCGGTCGCAGCCCCGGCCACCGGCGGCACGAGGACCATCAGGACGGTCCGCGTCCGCTGGTGCTCACCGCCGAGCGGCAGGTCAAGCGGCTGGCGCAGATGGACTTCCCGGTTCCGGTCACGGCCGTCGACCGGATGCGGATCCCGAAGTCGTTCAATCCGCGCAGCCCGCAGTCCCGCCGGGACCTGGCCTCCGCGATGCGGACCAAGGCGGGGCACTACGAGCCGGAGCGGCACCGCAAGTCGCGGGCCGCGGCGGCCGACGACACCGAGATCGCCCGGATGCGCACCGAGATCCGCGCGCACCCCTGCCATGGGTGCGATGAGCGCGAGGACCACGCCCGCTGGGCCGAGCGCTATCACCGGCTGGCGCGCGACACCAAGCAGTTGGAGCGGCGCATCGAGGGCCGCACCAACACCATCGCGCGGACCTTCGACCGGATCTGCGGGCTGCTCACGGAGCTCGGCTACCTCAAGGGCGAGCAGGTCACGGCCGACGGCCGCCGGCTCGCCCGGCTCTACGGCGAGCTGGACCTGCTGGCCAGCGAGTGCCTGCGCGAGGGCGTCTGGGAGGGCCTCGGCCCGGCCGAACTGGCGGCCTGCGTCTCGGCGTTGGTCTTCGAGGCACGGCAGTCCGACGACGCGCTGGCGCCCAAGCTCCCGACCGGCAACGCCAAGGAGGCGCTCGCCGAGATGATCAGGATCTGGGGCCGGCTCGACGCCCTGGAGGAGGACCACCGGATCCACCAGACCGAGGGCGTCGGCCAGCGCGAGCCGGACCTCGGCTTCGCCTGGCCGGTCTACCGCTGGGCGTCGGGCCACGGCCTGGACGCGGTGCTCGGCGACGCCGAGATGCCGGCCGGCGACTTCGTGCGTTGGTGCAAGCAGGTCATCGACGTCCTGGGCCAGATCTCCGACGCGGCCCCGGAAGACAGCCCGGTCCGCAAAACCGCCCGCAAAGCGGTCGAAGCCCTCCGCCGCGGAGTAGTCGCCTACTCCTCTGTCGGCTGAGCCTTTGCGGTAGCCCGTCACCCCGCCCACCGGATCACCCGGGGGGCGGGGTTTTCGTTGTGCCCGATCCCCTTCCGGCTGCGCCGAGCCGCGCGAAACTCGCGATGTATCGCGCTTGTCGCGATCCCGCAAACGCGATATGCTCGGCCACGGATATACGGGAGCGAGGTGAGGGTGATGGCGAAGCGGCGGAAGTTGTCGAATCCGTTGGCGCTGGCGGTGATGGCCACGCTGGGGGAGCGGGCGATGCATCCGTATGAGATCGCACAGGTGCTCCGGCAGCGGGGGAAGGAGCAGAGCATCAAGATCAATTACGGTTCGCTCTACACCGTCGTCCAGAACCTCGAGAAGCACGGATTCGTCGAGATCGCCGGTACGCAGCGGCAGGGCAACCGCCCCGAGCGGACCCTGTACGGACTGACCGAGTCCGGTCGGGTGGAGATGCACGACTGGCTGGCGGATCTGGTGGCCGTGCCGGTGCGGGAGTATCCCGCGTTCGAGGCGGCGCTCTCGTTGATCCTCATGTTGCCGCCGGACGAGGCGATCGGTCTGCTCGGGGAGCGGGTCGCGAAGCTGGAGATCCAGGTCGCCGCCATCCGCGGGGTGCTGGACAAGCTGGACGGCGACCTGCCGCGGATGTTCCTCATCGAGACCGAGTATCAGGTGCACATGGTCGAGGCGGAGATCGCCTGGACGCGCGGCTTCCTCGCCGAACTGGCCGAGGGAACGGTCTCCGGGGTCGCCGAGTGGCGGTCCTGGCAGGAGAGCGGCGAGATCCCCGGCGAGTGGGCGGAGATCGAGGAGCGGGTCGCGGACTCCGGGATCGGCGAACAGTTCCGGGAGCACATGAAGGAGCTCTGACACCGGGGCGGCAGCACCCCCGAAAAGCACCCCCTAAACGACAACTCCGGCGCCCGCTGCGGGAACAGCGGACGCCGGAGGCGTAACCCATCGACCGGACAACCGCGAGAAGCAGGTGCCAGGCGATCCAGGTGCGGCACACCCAGGATAACCGGCGCCCTTCCCGCGATCGGTTCGGCAGACACCGGACACCGATATGCGGAGGCACGTCATGACCACCACCCGCGCGCCCGCTGTGGCGGCGCACCACCTGATCAAGACCTATCCCGGCGGTATCACCGCCCTGGACGGCATGGACATCACCGTCGGCGCGGGCACGGTCTTCGGACTGCTGGGCCCCAACGGCGCCGGCAAGTCCACCACCGTGAAGATCCTCACCACGCTCGCCCGTCCTGATTCCGGAACCGCGATCGTCGCGGGACATGACGCGCTGCGCCATCCGGACCGGGTCCGCCGGGCCATCGGCGTAGTCGCGCAGAAGTCCGGCGCGGACCCCGTCGCCACCGGCCGGGAGAACCTGATCCTCCAGGGGCGGCTGTACGGGCTCAGGGGCGCCGAGCTGACCCGGCGGGCCGACGAGTTGCTGGACCGCTTCGACCTCACCGACGCCGCCAAGCGGATGGTGAAGACGTACTCCGGCGGCATGCAGCGCCGGCTGGACGTGGCCATCGGGCTGGTCCACCGGCCCGAGGTGCTCTTTCTGGACGAGCCCACCACCGGTCTCGACCCCGAGGCGCGCACCGCCATGTGGGAGGAGATCTCCCGGCTGGCCGGCGACGAGGGACTGACAATTCTACTGACCACCCATTACCTGGAAGAAGCCGACCGGCTCGCCGAGCGCGTCGCGATCGTCGACCGCGGCCGGGTGGTCGCCGAGGGCACCCCCGACGAGCTGAAGGGCGAGCTGCACGGCGACGCCGTCCAGGTCGTGCTGCGGGAGGACACCGGCGCGGTCGACGCCCGGCTGCTGGAGACCGCGCTGTCGGAGTTCGCGGGCGTCCGGGAGGCGGTCGTCGACGGCCGCCATCTGCGGGCCCGCGCCGACGACGGCCCCTCCGCGGTGCCGCACGTGCTCGCCGTCCTCGAACGCGAGGGCGCGACCGTCGCCTCCGTGACCGTGGCCCGGCCCTCCCTCGACGATGTCTATCTGCGCTACGCCGGCCGCCGCTTCGCCGACGCCGACGCCGGTGACGGCGCCCCCGTCCCCGCCACCGCCGGAGGTGCCCGATGAGTACCGCGACCCTGAACCACACCTGGTACATGACGCAGCGCCAGCTGATGGCGATCCTGCGGCAGCCGGCCTTCCTGGTGATCACCCTGGTGCAACCGGTGATCTGGCTGTTCCTCTTCGGCTCCCTGTTCCGCAAGGTCGTCGAGCTGGGCGGCTTCGGCACCACGTCCTACCTGGACTACCTGGTGCCCGGCGTGGTGGTGATGAGCGCCCTGTCCTCCAGCATGTGGGCGGGCATGGGCACCCTCGAGGAGATCGAACGCGGCACGCTGAACCGCTTCCTGGTCACCCCGGTCAGCCGGGCGGCGCTGATGAACGCCAACGTGGTGCAGCAGGGCATCAGCACCGCCCTGCAGTCCGTGGTGATCGTGCTGCTGGGCAAGCTCGGCGGCGCCGACTACCCGGGCGGTGCCACTGGGCTGCTGGTCCTGGTCGTCGCGGCGATCCTGCTCGGTACGGTGTTCGGCGCGTTCTCCAACGCGCTCGGCATGCTGGTGCGGCAGCGCGAGAGCATCATCGGCATCAACACCTTCCTGCTGCTGCCGTTGACGTTCCTGTCCTCGGCCTTCATGGCCGTGACGCTGATGCCGTCCTGGATGCGGCACATCGCCGCCTTCAACCCGGTCAACTGGGCGCTGGTGGCGGGACGTTCGGCGATGGCGGCCGACCCCGACTGGGGCTTGGTGCTCAGCCGTGGCGGCGCGCTGCTGGCGCTGGCGGTAGCCGCGGTGTGGCTGTCCACCCGCACCTTCCGCGCCTACCAGAAGTCGGTCTGAGGATCGTTCACGGAAGGCGGCCGGGCCCGGACCATTCCGGGCCCGGCCGCCTTCCGCGTCAGGAAGTGGCCGGAGCCGACTCCTGCTCCTGCTCGACCTGCTGGTTCCACTCACGCTTGGACGCCTGCCAGCCGTCCTCGTCGGCGCCGCGCCGCCAGTAGCCGGAGATGGAGAGCTGCTCCCGCTCCAGACCGCGGTCGATCCGCAGATGGCGCCGTAGTTCCTTCACGAACGTCGCCTCACCGTGCACGAAGGCCTGCGCGGTGCCCGGCGGGAACTCCAGGGCCCGGACGGCCTCGACGAGCGCGGCGCCGATCGGCCGGTCGCCGCGGTGCAGCCAGACGATGTCCGCCTTCCCCGACGGAGTGATCTCCTGCTCCTCCGCGGGGCCCGCCACCTCGATGAACGCCTTCGCGAGCGCTCCTTCCGGCAGCCGCTCCAGGGAGGCGGCGATGGCCGGCAGGGCGCTCTCGTCACCGGCGAACAGGTGCCAGTCGGCATCCTCGCCGGGCGAGTAGGCGCCGCCGGGGCCGGCGAACAGCACGTGCTCACCGGGCCGGACCCGGGCCGCCCACGGGCCGGCGATGCCCTCGTCGCCGTGGTGCACGAAGTCGACGGTCAGCTCCACCGCCTGCGGGTCCCAGGCGCGCACGGTGTAGGTGCGGGTGCGCGGCCATTGGTCGCGGGGGAAGTCCCGGCGGACCGTCTCCAGGTCCATGGGCTCGGGGTACGCGACCCCGTCCACCGGGAACTGCAGCTTGATGTAGTGATCGGTGTGCTCGCCCGCGTCGAAGTCCGCGAGCTGCTCGCCGCCGAGCACCACGCGGATCATGTGCGGGGTGATGCGTTCGGTGCGCAGCACGCGCGCCCGGTTGAGCTTCGGGGTCCTGCGCGCCGGACGGTCCGCCATGGACTGTTCCCACCCTTCGTCGGGTACCTCATATCAACTTAGGTGAGCCTAACCGATCGGTGCGCTACGGCGTCAGCCAGATATAGCAGGCGAAGCGTCCGGTGGTCTGCTCCCGCCGGTACGAGAACAACTCCTTCGACTCGATGGTGCAGCGCGGGTCGTGCCGGACCCCGGTCACCCCGGCCCGGGTCAGCTGCCCGACGATGCCCGCCCGTACGTCCAGCCCGGCGGTGCCCTGGGTGGTGGTGGCCCACGCCTCGGGAACCGTGGCGCAGACCTCCTCGCGCATCGCGTCGGGCACCTCGTAGCAGGAGCCGCAGGCGGTCGGCCCGATGAAGGCGACGACGCGGGCCGGGTCGGCGCCCTTGGCGACCATGGCGTCGACGGTGGCGGGCACGACTCCGGCCACCGTCCCCACCCGCCCGGAGTGTGCGGCGCCGACGACCCGGGCCACCGGGTCGGCCAGCAGCACCGAGGCGCAGTCGGCGGCCAGCGCGACCAGCGCGAGGCCGACTTCGGAGGTCACGACGGCGTCGACCGGCGGCGCGTCGGGACCGAAGGGCGCCGTCACCTCCGCCACCGTCGCACTGTGCACCTGGCGCATGAGCACGACACGGGACGTGTCGAGACCCAGCTCGAACGCGGTCAGTTGCCGGTTGCGGCGGACGGCGGCCGGGTCGTCGCCGGTGGCCCCGCCGAGGTTCCTGCTGTCGTACGGGGCCCTGCTCACCCCGCCGTGCCGGTCGGTGACGGCGTACCGCACTCGTGGCGCCAGTTCCATGCGCTGTCTCCCTCGGTCGGGCTGTCGTCCGAGCAGCGTACGGGCTCGGCCGGCGTGAGCCGGAGACGGCCGCCCGGGCTCAGCGCGCGGGTATGGCCGCCCCGGGCTCAGCGCGCGGTACGGCCTGCGAGGGCCTCCACCGCGGCGGCGACCGCGTCCGGGCTGGAGATCATCGTCAGATGGCGGGCGCCCGGGATGAGAGTCGGGGCGGGGGCTCCGACGCGTTCGGCGGTCTCCGCGGGGGTCTGCGCGCTGAACACGTCGTCCCGCTCGCCGAAGACGGCCGCTTTGGGCAGGTCCACCCCGCGCAGCCCCGCCAGCCGGTCGGCGGACACCCCGGGTACGCCCTCGCCGAGCATGCTCCACAGCGCGCCCTCGGCGCCCGCCACCCGCAGCGGCCGGCGCCACTGGTCGAGCCCGGCGCCGTCCAGCCGTGGGCAGCCGGGCCCACACTGGGAGTCGTACACCTTGCGGATCAGCCAGTCGGAGCCGAGGCCGAGCCGCAGCAGGGTGGTGCGGTACGGGTCGATCAGCGCGTAGCGCAGCCCGGGCGGCGGCCCGGCGCCCGTGTCGAGGGCGTCACCGTCGAGGAGCATCACCCCGCCGATCCGTCCGGGCGCGCGCAGCGCGGCCTCGGCGACCATCGCCGCGCCGCTGGAGTGGCCGACCAGGATCGGGCGCTCGCCGGGACCGCCCAGCCGCACGGCGTCGAGGAAGCCCAGCAGCTGCCGGGTGAGGTGATCGACCGTGTAGGGGCCGCTCCGCTCGCTGTACCCCGAGCCGGTCAGGTCCAGGGCGTACACCCGGTGGTTCCGCGCGAGCAGCGGGGCCAGCCGCGACCAGGTGTCCGCCGACTCGAACGCCCCGTGCACGAGGACGACCGGCGAGCCCGTCGTCCCCCACCGCTCGTAGCGGGTGTGGATACCGGCCGCCTCCACGTACGTCAGTCCCCGCGGCGGCGCGGCCCGGTCGGAGGTGAACGCGTTGTACGTGAACGACGCCGCCGTCACCGCGACCAGCAGCGCGGCGCACACCAGCGCGGTACGCCGGACCCACCGCCGCATCCGGGAGCGCGGTGGCGTGGGCGCGGGGGCGGGACCTGGCGGCGCCTCCGGCTCCCGCGGGAGGGGGTCCGGCTCGGACTCGTCGTTCGTTCGCATGTGATCCAAGGCGGCTGTCCCGGTCGTCGATGGCCCGTCGGAGGTGGTCCGCCCCCGCAGGACCACTCTCGCCCCCCGCTGCGCTCCGCCGCGTCCGGCGCGAGGAGGGGCCGGCCGTACCGCGTCCGCGGCAGCCGGTCCGCGGCGCGTACTCCCGGGGGAGCAGCGCCGCGGGCGGGGGCTAGCCGTGCAGCCGGACCGGAATCTCCTGCCAGCCGTAGGCGATGAACGACGGCACCTGACGCAACTCCTCGACCTTGGCGGCGAGTTGCAGGTCCGGGAAGCGCTCGAAGAGCGCGGGCAGCGCCGTGAGGGCCTCCATGCGGGCCAGCGGGGCGCCGATGCAGCGGTGGACGCCGACGCCGAAGGCGAGGTGGTCGTCCGACTTCCGGGCGGCGTCGAACTCGGCGGCGTCCGGCCCGTAGTGCTCCGGGTCCTGGCCCGAGGCGGCGTACGTGGTGACGATGGCGTCGCCCGCCGGGATCGTCACGTCCCCGACCGTGATGTCGGAGACGGCGAACCGCAGCGGCAGCGAGGCGATCGACGGCGCGACCCGCAGCACCTCGTCGATGACGCCGTCCCAGCCGATCTCGCCGGCGCGGACGGCCGCCAGCTGGTCGGGGTGGGACAGCAGCGCGACCACGGCGTTGCCGATGAGGTTGACGGTGGTCTCGAAACCGGCGCCGATGACGAGGAGCAGGGTGTAGAGCAGCTCCTCGTCGCTGAGCCGGTCGCCCTCCTCGTCGCGGACCTTGATGAGCTCGGTCGTCATGTCGTCGCCGGGGTGCCCGCTCTTGTAGCCGATGAGAGCGGGCAGCACGGTGCCGATCTGCTGCTGGACGAAGGTGGCGTGCTCCGGGCTGGGGTCGGAGGTGTCCATGATGGCGGCGATCAGCCGGCCGGTGTCCTCGCGCAGGTCGTCGGGGACGCCGAAGAGCTCGCAGATCAGCTGCATGGGCAGCGGGTGCGCGTAGCCGGTCCGTACGTCGACCGGTTCGCCCGAGGCGCCCGCGGCTTCGAGCCCGTCCAGGAGCTCGGCGGTGATCGCCTCCACCCTGGCCCGCATCGCCTCGGTGCGCCGGGCGGTGAAGCTGGGCGCGACGAGCTTGCGCAGCCGGGTGTGGTCGGGGCCGTACGTCGAGAGCATGTTGACCACGCCGACCCAGCCCATGATCCAGCCCCAGGCCGGGTGTTCGCCGACCTCCGCGAAGAGCGACCAGTGCTTGCGCGGGTCCTTGCTGACCCGGGGGTCCAGGATCAGGGCCTTGAGGGTGTCGTAGCCGGTGGGCGCCCAGGCGGGGATCCCGCCCGGCAGTTCGACGGCCACCACCGGACCGAGGGCGCGCAGCCGCGCGCTCTCGGCGGGGATGTCGGCGCCGAACGGGTCGATGGCCACACGGGGGGACACGGTCATGCTCGGTCTCCTGGCTGGTCGGGGATACGCGGGGTGAAGCGGACGGGGAGCGCCTTCAGGGAGCGGTGGAACGGTCCGGGGCGCCAGCTGAGGTCCTCGCGCGGAGTCGTCGCCGTCAGGTCGGGCAGCCACTGGGTGAGCCGCTCGATGGCCTCGGTGGCGATCAGCAGGGCCGGCTGCTTGACGGGGCAGGCGTGCTCACCGGCCCCCCACGACAGGTGCGACGCGTCGCGAGGGTGGTGCGTCCCGGCGAACTCCTGCTCGGAGAAGAGCGCCAGGGCGCCGTACGAGACGACGACGGGAACGGCCGCCTGCACCCAGACGCCGTGGAAGCTCAACGACTCGCGGGCGTAGAGGATGCCGTAGTTCGCCAGCGGGGTCTCGTACCGCAGCACCTCGACGACGGCCTCCATGACCGGGCGCGAACCGCTGGTCAGCGTCGAGTAGTAGGCCGGATTGCCGAGGATGCGGGACAGCGCGTTGGAGACGAGGTTCGCGCTGGGCTCGTGGCCCGCGCCCAGGGTGAGGAAGACCTGCCAGACGACTTCCTCGGGAGTGAGGTCCAGCGGGTGGTCCAGCAGCCAGCTCGTCAGGTCCTCGCCGCGCTGCGCGCTCTTGGCGCCGACGAGCCCCATGACGTAGCTGCCGTACTCGGCCTCGCCCTGCGCGGAGTCGGCCCCACCCTCCATCATCTTGCCGAGCGCCGCTTCGAGCCGACCGCTCTCGCTGTCCGGCAGACCGAACAGGTTGTTGAAGATCAGCGACATCAGGGGGCGCGCGAAGTCGCCGACGAGGTCGGCGCTGCCCGCCGGGCCGAACCGGTTCACCAGGACGTCCACCGCGTGGTGCACCCGCTCGCGCAGGTCGTGCGGCTCCACCAGGGCGAAGGCGTCCACCAGGGTGCGGCGGTAGCGGACGTGCTCGTCGCCGTCGGAGAACAGGGTGTTGGGCCGCCAGCGCATCATGCCGAGGATCGGCGAGTCCTCGGCGACCGTGGCCTCCCAGGGCCTGGGGTCGTGCGACCAGGTCGCCGGGTCGTGCAGCACCTCCAGGGCGGCGCGGCGGTCGGTCACGACGTACGCCGGTATGCCGGGACCGAGTTCGGCCCAACCGATCGGGCCCTGGGCCTTCAGCGCCGCGTAGTAGGCGTGCGGGTCGGCGGCGAAACCGTCCTCCCACAGGCGCACCGGCGCGGACAGCGAGAAGGTCTCGGCGGGGGCGGGGTAAGGAGAGGGGTTCACCAGGTCTCCGGACGGTCGCGGGCTATCAGGTGCTGGACGAGGGCGAGCAGCGAGTCGATCGAGGAGTTGGCGTCCCGGGCGTCGCAGCTCACCATCGGCGTGCCGGGGTCCAGGTCCAGGGAGCGGCGGAGCTGGTCCTCGGTGTAGGACCGCGAGTCGGGGAACGTGTTGAGCGCCACGGCGTACGGCAGTCCGGTCTCCTCCACCAGGCCGAGGACGTCGAAGGAGTCGTCGATACGGCGGGTGTCGACCAGCACCAGCGCGCCGAGCGCCCCGTAGGCGATGTCCGCCCACAGGGAGCGGAAGCGCTCCTGGCCGGGGGTGCCGAAGAGGTACAGCACGACGCCGCCGGCCAGGCTGACCCGCCCGAAGTCGATGGCGACCGTGGTGGTGGTCTTGTCCCGCACCCCCGCCAGGTCGTCGACCTGGACCGAGGCCTCGGACAGGTGCTCCTCGGTGTGCAGCGGACGGATCTCCGAGACCGAGTCGATCAGCGTGGTCTTGCCCACCCCGAAGGGACCCGCCACCAGGATCTTCACCAGGTCGCGGGCGCTGTCCGGCAGGTGCAGGTCATCGGTGCCGTCGCGGGGTCCGGTGCTGGTGCCGGGGCTACTGCTTGAGGGCGCGGAGGCCATCGGCCACTCTCTTCAACAGGTCGGGGTCGTGCAGGGCGGCCGGGGGTACGGGCGGGCGGGCGCTCACCAGCCCCAGGTCGATCAGATCGGCGGCGAGGACACGGACGGCGGAGACCGGCAGTTCCAGCAGGGCAGCGGTCTCCACGACGGTCAGCGAGCCGCCGTCCAGGGCCTTGAGCAGCGCGTGCCGGGCGGCGGGAAGCCCGTCGGGGACGTGTTCGTCCCCGGTCAGCAGCGAGAGGCGCTCCAGGCTGTTGCGGGTCGGACGCGCCACCCCGCCGGTCGACAGATACGCGGGGACCAGGGGGCGGCCGCTCCGGCGGCCGGTCATACCGGAGAGCCGCCATCGACTCCCCGGGGCGCGGCGGCCATCGCCTTCTCGCCGAGCCGCGCCACCTGCGAGTGCACCCGGTGGGCGAGCAGGTCGAGCCGCACCTCCGGGTCGCCGAAGGCGGCCACGACGGTGCCGTGCGTGGTGGGCGCGACCAGGATGTAGCCGTGGTCGGACTCGATGACGATCTGCCGGATCTGCGCGTCGCCCCGGTCGGCGAAGGCCGCCGCGGCGGCCCGGCACGCGCCCTGCACCGTGCTGGTGATCGCGGCGGTGCGCTCGGCGGTGGCCTGCGACAGCGCCGCGGAGAATCCGGAGACCAGGCCGTCCCTGGTGAGCAGGACGGCTGCCCGGACGTGCGGGATCTCCAGAATCGGGTCGAGCACCCAGCCGGTGTCACCGGCTTCTCGGCTGGTCATCGCGGGTCGTTCCCTTCGAGTTCGAGTGCGGATCGGGCGGCGGCGGTGCCGGACTGCAGGGCTCCGAGTGCGGCCGCCGCCTCCTCGGGGGTCCGCTCCCGCACCCGCGGCGCGGCCGGTTCTGCGGCCTCGGTCCTGGCGTGGTCGGACGTGACGTGATCGGACGTGCCGTGGCCGGAGGTGGGGTGGTCGGACCTGACGTGGGCGGTCGCGGTGTCGGCGCGGACCCGGCGGCGGCGCTGCGGCAGGACGTCGCCGTCCGGCGCGGGTTCGTGGCTGACGGCGGGGCGCGCGGCGATCGGGGCCGCCGGCAGGGCCTGGGCGGGTGCCGCCGTGCCGTGCGCCGTGTCGCCGTGCGCCGTGTCGTTGTGCGGCGTCCTGCCGTGCGGCACCGGCCGCGGCTCGGGGGCCGGCTCCGGGCGGGTGGAGCGCGGGGTGCTGGCCGCCGGCGGCCGTTCGACCGGGTCGATCCGGCTGAGCAGGTGGTTCTTGACGAGCAGCACCGCACGGACGCCGCCGTAGGGCGACGGCGACGACAGGTCGACGGACAGGTCGAACTTCCGGGTCAACTGGCCGATCGCCGCCAGTCCCATCCGGGGCGGGTCGCCCAGCTCGGACAGCAGGATCGGGTCGCGTCCCGCCACCATCCGCTGCGCGTAGGCCCGTTCGTCCATGGCCATGCCGACCCCGGCGTCGTCGATGGTGATCGAGACGCCGTGGTGGGCGCGTTCGAGGTGCACGACGACCTCGGTGTCCGGGGCGGAGTGCCGCAGCGCGTTGTCGAGGAGCTCGGCGACGATGATCGCGACGGGTTCCACGGCGTGCGAGACGAGCGCCATGCCCGACTCCAGGTGGTTGTTGATCTGCACCCGGTGGTAGCCGACGAGCCGGGACTGGCCACCGGTCACCGCCTCCACCAGGTGGGACTCCTCGCGGGCCAGGCCCACCCAGGCCCCGCACACCACGGCGGTGACCTGCGCGCGCCGCAGCGACTGCTCGTTCTCGTGGTCGAGGGCGAACAGCGTCTGCGACAACTCCGGGTCGTCGTAGCGCTCCTGCATGCCCCGCAGCACGTCCTGCAGCCGGTACAGCCCGGCCTGGATGTCCCGGGTGGCGCCGCGCATGCCCGCGCGGGCGGCCGCGTCGACCCGCTTGCGCTCCTGCGCGATGGCGGTCAGCAGCCCCTCCAGGACGCTGTCCAGGCCCGCGCCCACCGGAGTGCCGTCGACCTCGGGGTGGAGGGGGCCCGGCACCTGGATGTGCGGGTGGGCGGCGCGGGTGGCCTCGGCGGGCATGCGCTGGTGCGCCAGATGGACGATCTCGGCGGTGAACGCCTCGGAGGAGCGGCCGATCTCCTGCCGGGCGCCGTCCAGGTGGGAGCGCAGGGCGGCGATCTCCTCGCCCTGCCGGGCCTGATGGCGGCGCGAGCGCAGCAGCCCGCCCCCCAGGACGAACGCCAACACGGTCCCGGCGGCCAGGCCGCCGGCGGCCAGGTCCGGTATCTCGATCATCGAATGGACCTCAGGGAGATCAGGGAGCGGGGGAGACGGTGCGGGATCCGCCCCGAAAGCGGATCCGCACAGTACACACTGCGATCGACTGGTCTCGCACTGTTTTGGAAGAAGATCCTTTGGAATTTGGCCATCAACGGACCGGTTCTGTCCGAAGTGTCGGACTGCGCCTCAGGGTTGCAACGCAATCAGGCGTGCGTGCCAGGCGTCGCGGGCCAGGCGGGACTTCCGCAACACCCTTCAGCGAGCCTCGCCCAGCGCGGCCAGCAGCCGCATCAGGGAGCCGCCCAGACCCCATTGCGCGGCGAGGGCTTCGAGGACCTCGGGGTCGGCCGGCTCGCGGGGGAGTGCCGGGTCGAACGCGGGGAGGGGGACGTCGGGGGCGACCGTGACGACCTGGGGGGCGACGTCCAGGTACGCCGAGGCCTGCACGATGCCCTTGCGCTTGGCGGGCGTGAGCTTGGAGACCGGGTCCGCGGCGGCCCGCCGGACGCCCGCCAGGTCGCCGTACTCGCCGATGAGCTGCGCCGCGGTCTTCTCGCCGATGCCCTTCACCCCCGGCAGGCCGTCGCTGGCGTCACCGCGCAGCGCCGCGAAGTCGGCGTACCGGTCGGCGCGGACTCCGTAGCGTTCGCGGATGACGTCCTCGGTGATGAGGTCGCAGTCGCCGACACCCTTGCGGGGATAGAGCACCCGCACGCCGCGGGCGTCGTCGACCAGCTGGAACAGGTCGCGGTCGCCGGTGACGATGTCCACCGGCCACCGGGACCGGCCGGCGAGGGTGCCGATGACGTCGTCCGCCTCGTAGCCCGCGACGCCGACGCGCGCGATGCCGATGGCGTCCAGCACCGCCTCGATCACGGGGACCTGCGGCGAGAGCGTGTCGGGGACCTCCTCGGTGTCCGGGCCCGAGGTGCCCGCGGGCGCCTCCTCGGCCACGCGGTGCGCCTTGTACGAGGGGATGAGGTCGACCCTCCACTGCGGCCGCCAGTCGGCGTCCATGCAGGCGACGATCTCGTCGGGGCCGTGGTCGGTGACCAGGCGGGTGATGAAGTCCAGCAGCCCGCGCACCGCGTTGACGGGCGTGCCGTCGGGTGCCTTCACCGACTCCGGGACGCCGAAGTAGGCGGCGGAAATACAGGCTCGCGGTGTCGAGCAGGAGCAGCTTGTTCGGGTGCGCGTCAGTCACCCGGTCAGCATGGCACGCCCACGCGGGGTGATTCCGGTGCCGCCGCGCCGCGGCCGCACGGCGCCGGTGGGACGGAACTGCGGACGGGGCGGGGTGTGAGCTGGGTCTCCCCCGGGTTTGCGCCCGGCGATCGCGGGCAGCGGCGGGTCTTGAAGTGAGCGACCCACAAGCGGGGGCTGTGCGTCGCTCTCCCTGCGAGCCGTGAGGTATTTGTGTCAAGGCTGCAAGTCGAGCATCTGTACAAGGTCTTCGGGCGACAACCCGAAGCGGCGGTCCGACGGCTCGAAGCCGGTGCGGACCGGGACGAGCTGCGGGAGGACGGCGTCACAGCCGCCGTCATCGACGCCTCGTTCGAGGTGCGGGAGGGCGAGGTCTTCGTCGTCATGGGCCTGTCGGGCTCGGGCAAGTCCACCCTGCTGCGCACGCTCAACGGGCTCCTTCCCCCCACTGCCGGCCGGGTGCTCTTCGACGGCCGGGACCTCACGGCACTGAACGACGCGGAACTGCGCCGCGTGCGTTCGCACAGCATCAGCATGGTCTTCCAGCACTTCGCGCTCTTCCCGCACCGCAGCGTGCTGGAGAACGCGGCCTACGGCCTCGAGGTACAGGGCGTCGCCCGTGCCGAGCGCGAGCGCCGGGCCGGCGAGGCACTGGAGCTGACCGGACTCGGCGGCTGGGAGAAGTCCTGGCCCGACGAGCTGTCCGGCGGCATGCAGCAGCGCGTGGGACTGGCCCGCGCGCTCGCCACCGAGGCCCCCGTCCTGCTGATGGACGAGGCGTTCAGCGCGCTGGACCCGCTGATCCGCCGCGAGATGCAGCAGCAACTCGTGGACCTGCAGAAGACCCTGCGCAAGACCATCGTCTTCATCACCCACGACCCCCACGAGGCGGTGCGCCTGGGGAACCGGATCGCGGTGATGCGCGACGGCCGGATCGTGCAGAACGGCACCGTCGAGGAGCTGCTGCTGCAGCCCGCCGACTCCTACGTCGCCTCCTTCATGGAGGACGTGGACCGGGCCCGGGTGCTGGCGAATCTGGGCGCGCGCTCCTCCGCCGCCACGGACTCCTCCACCACCCGGGGCTCCTCCACCACCCCGGGCGGCTCCCTCACGGAGAAGGCGGCGGCCGATGCCTAGACTCCACCTCGGCGACTGGATCGACAGCGCCGTCACCTACCTCCGTGACCACTTCGCCTGGCTTTTCGAGATCATCACCAACGTCGTGTCCGGGATGTACGACGGCCTGGACGCCGTGCTCGGCGCCCCGGCGCCGCTGCTGCTGGCCGGGATCCTCGCGGTCCTCGCCTGGTGGCTGCGCGGCCCGACCGCGGCCGTGCTCACCTTCGCCGGATTCGCGCTGATCGATTCGATCCAGCAGTGGGACCAGGCGATGGCGACGCTGTCGCTGGTGCTGGTGGCCACCGTGATCACCATCGTGCTCGCGGTGCCGCTGGGCATCTGGGCGGCCCGCAACCGCACCGTCAGCGCGGTGCTGCGGCCGGTCCTGGACTTCATGCAGACGATGCCCGCCTTCGTCTACCTGATCCCGGGCATCTTCTTCTTCGGCGTGGGCCAGGTGCCCGGCGTCATCTCCTGCATCGTCTTCGCGATCCCGCCGGGCGTCCGGATGACCGAACTGGGCATCCGGCAGGTCGACGCCGAGCTCATCGAGGCCGCCGAGGCGTTCGGCACGACCTCGCGCAACACCCTGCTGCGGGTGCAGTTGCCGCTCGCCCTGCCGACCATCATGGCCGGCATCAACCAGGTCATCATGCTGGGCCTGTCCATGGTCGTGATCGCGGGCATGGTCGGCGGCGGCGGCCTGGGCGCGTCGGTCTTCACCGCGATCAGCCAGGTCAACGTCGGGCTGGGCTTCGAGGGCGGCATCTCCGTGGTGATCCTGGCCATGTACCTGGACCGGATGACCGCCTCGCTCGGCACCCGCGTCTCCCCGCTCGGCCGCCGCGCCACCGCGGCCCTGACGTCGCTGCGCGGCACCCGCGTGTGGAACTACCGGCCGCAGACCAGCGTCGCGATGGTCGGCGTGGTCGTCCTCGCGCTGGTCGCGGGCGGCATGAACATCTTCGGCGGCTCTGCCGACACCAACACCGCCGCCGCGGGCAAGAACGTCGGCGACGGCCGCCCGGTGAACATCGGCTACATCCCGTGGGACGAGGGCATCGCCTCCAGCTTCCTGTGGAAGGAGGCGCTGGAGCAGCGCGGCTACGCGCCCAAGCTCTCGCAGTACGACGTCGGCGCGCTCTACACCGGGCTGTCCGCCGGGAAGCTGGACTTGCAGACCGACGCCTGGCTGCCGACCACCCACCAGTCGTACTGGGACAAGTACAAGGACACCCTGGACGACCTGGGCTCCTGGTACGGCCCCACCTCGCTGGAACTCTCCGTTCCCTCCTACGTCAAGGGCGTCGACTCGCTGGCCGACCTCAAGGGGAAGGGCAGTCAGTTCAAGGGCCGGATCATCGGTATCGAGCCGGGCGCCGGCATGATGAAGACGCTCAACGACAAGGTGCTCAAGCAGTACGGCCTGGAAGGTGAGTACCAGGTCACCACCGGCAGCACCGCGAGCATGCTCGCGCAGCTCGACCGGTCGCTGAAGGCCAAGGAGCCCGTCGTCGTCACCCTGTGGTCCCCGCACTGGGCCTACAGCAAGTACGACCTGAAGAAGCTCAAGGACCCGCAGGCCGCCTGGGGTGCGGGCGACGGTCTGCACACCCTGGCGCACAAGGGCTTCGCGGCCAAGGAGCCGCAGGTCGCCCAGTGGCTCAAGGACTTCAAGCTCACCGAGGCACAGCTCAGCAGCCTCGAAGCGGCCATCCAGGACGCCGGGCAGAACCACGAGCAGGACGGCGTGCGCGCCTGGCTGAAGAAGAACCCCGGCCTGCTCGACAAGATGGCGCCGGTGAAGAAGGCCGCGGGCGACACCCCGGGCAAGGACGCCGGAGCCGCCCCGAACATCGGCTACTTCCCGTGGGACGAGGACATCGCCACCACGTACCTGTGGCAGGCGGTCCTGCAACGCCGGGGCTACAAGCCGAAGATGGCGCAGTACGACGTCGGGTCGATGTTCACGGCCATGGCCGACGGGCAGGTGGACGTCGAGTTCGACGGGTGGCTGCCGGTCGCGCAGAAGCAGTACTGGGACAAGTACCGGGCCAACCTCGTCGACCTGGGAGCCTGGTACGAGAAGACCTCGCTGGAGATCGCCGTCCCGTCCTACGTCAAGGACGTGAAGACGCTCGCCGACCTCAAGGGCAAGGCGGGCCTCTTCAAGGGCCGGATCATCGGCATCGAGCCGGGCACCGGCGAGATGAACCTGCTCAAGAGCAAGGTGCTGCCGGCATACGGCCTCGACAAGGAGTACCAGGTCACCACCGGCAGCTCACCGAGCATGCTCGCGGAACTGGAGCGGGCCTACGCGAAGAAGGAGCCGGTCGCGGTCGTGCTGTGGTCCCCGCACTGGGCCTACAGCAAGTACCAACTGACCAAGCTCGCGGACCCGCAGCAGTCCTTCGGTGCGAACAACCAGATCAAAACGCTCGCGCACCAGGACTTCCCGCAGAAGTACCCCGAGTTCGCCGGCTGGCTCAAGAAGTGGCACATGACCGAGGCGCAGCTCGGCAGCCTGGAGAAGCAGATCCAGGACGCCGGCCAGGGTCATGAGGCGCAGGGCGTCGAGAAGTGGATCGCCGCCAACCCGGGAATCGTCGACGCGATGGCGCCGGTGGCTTCCTGAACAGACCGCCCGGCCGCGCGACCTGACACCGTGCGCCGGGCTCCGACCACGCGCCGTACGGTGGGCCGATGACGAATCGTCCCGCTGTGCGGCGCGTGGTTTCGCTGGTCCCCTCGCTCACCGAGGCGGTGGCGGAGAGCGCATCCGGGCTGCTGGTCGGCGCGACCGACTGGTGCGGCCACCCGGCCGGTCTCGATGTGACCCGGATCGGCGGGACCAAGAACCCGGACACCGCCCGGATCATCGCCCTCGCGCCCGACCTCGTGATCGCCAACGAGGAGGAGAACCGCGCGCCGGACCTGGCCGCGCTGCGGGCCGCCGGTGTTCCGGTCCTCGTCACCGAGATCCGCGACCTCGGCCAGGCCTTCGGCGAACTCCACCGGGTGCTCGTCGACGGCTGCGGTCTGGAGCGCCCCCGCTGGCTCGACGAGGCGGCGGCCGCCTGGCGCGCCCTGCCCGTGCCCGACCGCCGGCTGCGCGCGGTCGTCCCGATCTGGCGGCGGCCCTGGATGGTGCTCGGCCGCGACACCTTCGCGGGCGATCTGCTCGCCCGGCTGGGCGTGGACAACGTGTACGCGGCGCACGCCGACCGCTATCCGGCGGTCCCCGTCGAGGAGCTGCGCGCCGCCGGCGCCGATCTGGTGGTGCTGCCCGACGAGCCGTACGCCTTCACCGGCGAGGACGGCCCCGGAAGCCTTCCCCGACCTGCCCGCCGCCCTCGTCGGCGGCCGTCACCTCACCTGGTACGGGCCCTCACTGACGACCGCCGCCGCCGTGATCAGCGAGGCGCTGCGAGCAGCGTTCCGTTGACCAGGCCGCGGGCCGTTCGGATGGCGGCGATCGCCCAGGCCGTCACGAGCACGGCGTACAGGCCGGTCGCGAGCCAGGTGAAGGCGTCGAGGCCGGTGTGGCGGGCGAGTCCCGCGGCGCCGGTGACGCAGGTGCCGACGGGGAAGGTGAAGGCCCACCACGTCATCGCGAACGGCATTCCCCGGCGTGCGGCGCGCACGACCAGGGCGGCGGCCAGCGCCAGCCAGAGGAGGGCGAAGCCCATCACCGGCACGCCGTAGAGCACGGCGAAGCCGTTCATGGCCGCCGCGTACGGGGCCTGGACGACGCCCGGTGCGGCGTCGGCGAGCTGGTTGACGGCCGTCGTGGACTGCCCCAGCGGGCCGAGGACCAGGAAGAGGGCCGGGGTCAGCGCGGTCGGCGGCGGCCCGTGCTGCACGAGCCGGCCCCAGATCAGTGGCAGCATCACCAACGTGCCCAGCAGGCTCAGTCCGAACATCGCGTAGCAGCCCAGCAGCATCGCCTCCTGGCACTGGCCGGCGGGCAGGTGCGCGACCAGCGCCGGGCCGAGCGCGGCCGACACCATCGGCGCGACCACCGGCAGCAGCCAGACGGGCGAGGCGCTGCCCGGCTCGACACGGTGCCGGGTGATCATCAGATACGGGACCGCCGCCGCGATCAGCAGCCCGGCGGCGGTACCCGCCGTCCACAGCGCCGCGTCCACGGCGATCGCGGCGGTCCCGCCGATCAGCGGGGGGCCCACGCTCAGGGCTCCGCCGCCCACCGCGAGCAGTGCCATCGGCAGGCAGCCGTAGAAGGGGGCGACGGCCGGGTCCATCAGGTGCAGACGGGCCTGGTCGCCGTGGCGGAGCCAGTGCGCCGCCCGGGCGGCGAGGAGCGCGGCCAGCAGGACCGCGGAGAGCGCCCAGACGGCGGTGCAGGCGGTGGCCAGACCGGGGACGTACGGCGGGAGGGCGGCGCCCGCGCCGGCGACGATGGCGGTGCCCATCACGGTGGCGTACCAGTTGGGTCCGAGGTGACGCAGGGCGCCGGAGCGGATCTCCAGGTCGTGGAGAGCGCGGGCCCGTACGGGGGCGAGGGTGGTTGCCATGCTGTTCACCCTGGCCGCCCGGTGGGCCGGCCGGAAGGCGGCGGCTGCCTATGGGGGCATAACCTGGGCTTATGAGCACAGACAGCGACACCGGCGACCGCGTCCCCCGGGCGGGCCTGGCCCACCGGGTGCCCGACCTCGGCGCGATGGAACTGCTGCTCGCCGTCGCCCGGTTGGGCAGCCTCGGCCGGGCCGCCCGTGAGCTGGGCATCAGCCAGCCGGCCGCGAGCAGCCGGGTGCGGGCGGTGGAACGCCAGCTGGGTGTGGCGCTGGTGAACCGCTCGCCCACCGGGTCCACCCTCACCGACGCGGGCGCGCTCGTCACCGAGTGGGCGCGGCGGGTCGTGGAATCGGCGGAGGCGTTCGACGCCGGGGCACGGGCGCTGCGCACCCGGCGCGACTCGCGCCTGCGGGTCGCGGCGAGCATGACCATCGCCGAGTACCTGCTGCCGGGGTGGCTCATCGTGCTGCACGGCCGGCACCCCGACACCGCCGTGTCGCTGTTCGCCGGGAACTCCGCGGACGTCGCGGAACGCGTCATCGGCGGCGGCGCCGACCTCGGTTTCGTCGAGGGCCTCGACGTGCCGGGCGGTCTGGACGCGGCCGTCATCGCACACGACCGGCTGGTCGTCGTGGTGGCGCCGTCGCACCCTTGGGCGCGGCGGCGCAGGCCGCTGTCCGCGGCCGAACTCGCCGCCACCGCCTTCATCCTGCGCGAGCAGGGTTCGGGCACCCGCCAGGTGCTGGACGCCGCCCTCGCCGGGCACGGCGGTCTCGCCGTACCGCTGCTCGAACTCGCCTCGACCACCGCGCTCAAGGGGGCCACGCTGAGCGGCGCGGGCCCGGCCGTGCTCAGCGAACTGGCGGTGGCCGACGAGCTGGCCGCCCGCCGGCTCGTCGAGGTCCCGGTGGACGGCGTCGCGCTGGAACGCGTCCTGCGCGCCGTCTGGCCCACCGGCCACCGCCCGACGGGCCCGGGCCGCGACCTGTTGTCGCTCACCCGCAGGCCGGCGTGACGGAACGGCCGGCGTGACGGCGGGAGAACCCGTAGGGCGTGACAGCCCCCGTACGGCGGGGTGCCCGGATTCGGCCAAGCCGGTCATGTGACCTGCCTGTAACCCCCGTACTTACGGGATTCTCATGCTGTGGCCTTAGGGTGACGGCCGTGACGATGACGACCCCTCCCGGCTGGTACCCAGAGCCCGGGCACACAGGCAACGGCCCGGCTCTGGAACGGTGGTGGGACGGCGCCGCGTGGAGCGAGTACACGCGGACCGCCCAGACCCCCGCGGACCAGGCCGGGGCGCCCGGCATTCCGTCCTACGCGCCCTATCCCGGTGGCGGCCTGCCGGCCCGGCCCGCCCGCCGGGGAGGGGCGATCGCGATCGGCGTCGCGGCCGTGCTCGTCCTGGCCGCCGGGGTGGTCGGCGGCGTCGTCATGCTGAAGGACAGCGGCGGTGACAAGAGCGCGGACCGGGCGGCACCGTCTACGAGCGCGCCGCGCACCCCAGGCGACCGGCCGAGCGGTGCGCCCGACGCTCCCTCGCAGGGCCCCGAGCAGGCGCCGAAGACCAGTGGCGTCGTCGTGGACGCCCTGGACAGGATCAGTCTGCCGATCCTGCCCGGCTGGCAGGGCAAGACGGGCGCCAACGGCGCGGGGCTGACCATCGGCGGCTACCCGTGCGTCGCCGACCCTTCGCAGAAGTGCGTGCGCGGCGGGGTCTTCTCCGTGCCCGCAGCGGCGGCCAAGCTCAAGGGCACCACGCCCGAGGCCGCCGCCAAGGAGGACATCGCGGTCAACGCGGAGCAGTCCTACGCGGGCGGTCTCACCTCCCACAAGGAGCTGCTGTCGCAGCCGGTCACCGTCGCCGGGCAGCAGGGGTACCTGGTGCGTTGGCAGGTCGTGACGAAGGTCGGCGACGACGGCTACGTCCAGTCGCTGGTCTTCCCGTCACCGTCCGACCCGAAGCAGCTCGTGCTGGTCCGCTACGGCTTCGACATCAACGCGCAGGCCCCCGGGCTCGACGTCATGGACAGGATCACCCAGGGCATCAAGGCCGCGAGCGGCTCCGGCGGCACGGGCGGCACCGGCGTCTGAGCGCGAGGCATCCGGCCCCCGGCGGCGGGGGCCGGATGTTCACAGGAACGTCTTGCCCTCGCCCCGGTAGGTCGGCACCGTCGCCGTGACCCGGTCGCCCTCGACCAGCCGCAACTCCGCGAAGCGCTCGCACAGCTCCCCGGCCTTGGCGTGCCGGAACCACACCTTGTCGCCGATCAGCAGGTCGTCCGCGGGCGATCCGATCAGCGGCGTCTGCACCTCGCCGGGACCCTCCTGCGGGTCGTAGCGCAGGCCCTGCGGCAGGTACGGCACGGGCAGCCGGTCGGCGCCCGCGGCGCCCGACGCCGGGTAGCCGCCGCCCAGCACGGTCACGATGCCCACTCCGGGACGGCGCACCACCGGCTGCGCGAACAGCGCCGCCGGACGCCCCCGGAACGACGTGTAGTTGTCGAACAGCCGCGGCACGAACAGCCCGGAGCCGGCCGCGATCTCGGTGACCGCGTCCTCCGCCGCGGTGTGCTGCACACTGCCGGTCCCGCCACCGTTGACGAACTCCAGCTCGGGGGCGACGGCGCGCACCGCCCGCACCACCTCGGCCCGCCGGGCCGCGAGTTCCTTGCGCGCGGCCGACTGCATCAGCCGGATCACGCGCGAGCGCAGCGGCCGCCCCGCCAGCGAGTCCCCGACGCCGGCCACATGACCCTCGTACGCCATGATCCCGACCAGCCGGAACCCGGGCCGGCGGGCGACCGCCCGGGCCAGCTCGGCCAGTTGCGCGGGCTCCCGCAGCGGGGAGCGCAGCGCGCCGATCCGCACCCGGCCGCCCAGCATCCGCAGCGAGGTGTCGAGTTCCAGGCAGACCCTGATCCGCTCCGAGCCGCCGCGTCGGGCCGCGTCGATCAGATCCAGCTGGGCGGGGTCGTCGACCATCACCGTCACTGCGGCGGCCAGCTTCGGATCCCCCGCCAGCTCCGCGTAGCCGTCGCGGTCGGCGGACGGGTACGCGAGCAGCACGTCCTCGAAGCCCGCCCGTGCCAGCCACAGCGACTCGTCCAGGGTGAACGACATGATGCCCGCGAACCCGTCGCGGGCCAGCACCCGTTCCAGCAGCGCCCGGCACCGCACCGACTTGGATGCCACCCGGATCGGCTTGCCGCCGGCGCGGCGCGTCAGATCGGCGGCGTTGGCGTCGAACGCCTCCAGATCGACGATGGCGACCGGGGCGTCGAGGTGGGCGGTGGCCCGGTCGTACCGGGCGCGGTCGGCTGCGGGATCAGACATGCGCGCAGCTTGCCAGACCGCCACTACCGAGCGGTAGGGGTCTCGGGGCACCGGCCCGTTCCGGGCGGTGCGCGGTGGGCCCGGCGGAACACCGGGGAAGTAGCCGCCGAAGGAGCTGAGGCTGTGCCGGGGGAGTGCCGGGACCGTGCCGGGGCGGAACATCCCGGTACCGCCGGATCTGCGCGGCCGGATCGCGGCAATCGTCCCGCAGTACCCCCCGCGACCTGCGCCGCCCCCGATCCACGGCATCGCCCGAGCCCGTAGAGTGGCGCCCGGACCGTCTCTGAAAACGGCGGAGTCCGCCCGGAGCGGCGGGCCCCGGCGTTCCCGGGTGGGGCACCTCCCGGCGCAGCTCGACAGACGCGGGCCGGGCCAGGTACGGACATCACGAGGGGGCACCGGTGAGCACGGGCGTCGAGAACGGACCGGGGCAGCCGTCCCCTCCGCAGCCGCCCGCGTTCCCCGCGCTGTACCCCACGACCCCGCCGCGGCCCGTGCACCGTCCGGCCGCCCGCGAGCCGATCGCCGCCCGCGGCCCGCAGGACCGGTCGCAGGGAGCACCGCCCGCACCACCGACCGCCCCGCCGACTCCCGCCACCCCGCCGCATCCGACCGAGGCGCCCCCTCCGGCAGCCGCCCCGTCACCGTTCCTGTCGCGGCACCCGGAACCGCCGCGCCCCGCCATGCCGCCGCCGCAAGGGCACTCGTGGGACGAGCCGGGGTCCGCACCGCCGCCCGCGAGCGTGCCGTTCACGGTCCCCGCGCCGCCCGCCCGCCCGCCCCGTACGGCCGCCGGCCGGACCGCGGCGGCGCTCTGCCTCGTCCTGGGCCTCGGGCTGTTCACGGGCGCCGCCACCGGCGCGCTGATCAACCACGACCCGGCCGCGGTCGGCACCACCCAGAGCGCCTACGCCCGCGCCGGCGAACTGTGGCACAGCGTCCCGGTCGACACGCTCCTGCCGCCCGTCGTCCGCCGGCCGGGCGCGGGCCCCGGCGGCGCCGACCGCACCTACACCCGTGTCGGGGTCGCCCCGGCCGCAGGCTGCGCGGGCGCCTTCGACCCGCTGCTGGCGAAGGTGCTGGCCCCGGTGGGCTGCGTCCAGGTGGTGCGCGCCACCTATGTCGACGCCACCTCCAGCCGTGTCACCACCGTCGGTCTGCTCGTCACCGGCGGCGACGCCGCCGGGATGGCCGCGCTGAACCGCCGCTGGAGCACCGAACACCTCGGCTCGCGCACGGATCTGATGCCCCGTCCGGTCGCGTTCCCCGGCACCGCGGCGGCCTCGTTCGGCGACGCGCAGCGGGCCAGCTGGACGGTGAGCGTCTCCGCCACCCTGCCCGTCGTGGTCTACGCGGTGAGCGGCTTCGCGGACGGCCGCCGGGTCCCCGAACCCCAGCCGGCCGACGTGGCCAGCGCGCCGGGTGCCACCTCCGCGCCGGCCCAGGCGGGCCTCGGCACGGACGCCCTCGTCCTCACCGCCGACCTCGACGCCCGGCTGCGCAGGAGCGTCTCCGCCGACACCACGTCCACCCGGGAGGCATCGTGAGGAAGTCCGCCGCCCTCGGGCGCACCGCCACCGTCGTGCTGGCAGCGCTCCTCGCGGTGCTGCCCGCCACGTCCGCCCGCGCCGACTCGATCCGCGACGCGGAGTGGACGCTGGACGCGATGCACGCCCACGACGCCTGGCGCACGAGCCAGGGCGCGGGCGTCACCGTCGCCGTACTGGACACCGGCGTCGACGGAACCCACCCCGACCTGGCGGGACAGGTACTGCCGGGCAACGACCTCATCGGCTTCGGGGCCGGCCCCGGTGACAACACCTGGGCCAAGCACGGCACCGGCATGGCCGCGATCATCGCCGGCCACGGCCACGGTCCGGGGTACTCGCAGGGCGTCCTCGGCATCGCCCCGCGCGCCAAGATCCTGCCGGTCCGGGTGATCCTGGAGGAGAAGGACCCCCGGCGCGACGAAGCCCGTGCGAGCAGGGGCAGGGCCGTGCCGGACGGTATCCGCTGGGCCGCCGACCACGGCGCCGGCGTCATCAACCTGTCGCTCGGCGACGACAGCGCGACCGCCGCGCCCACGGCGGAGTACGACAACGCGATCCAGTACGCCCTGGGCAAGGGCGTCGTCGTCGTGGCCTCGGCGGGCAACGGCGGCGAACAGGCCGACCGGGCGTCGTACCCGGCCGCCTACCCGGGGGTGATCGCCGTCGCGGCCGTGGACCGGGTCGGCGCGCACGCCTCGTTCTCCACCCGGCGCTGGTACGCCTCCGTCTCGGCGCCCGGCGTCGACGTCATCCTGGCCGACCCCAACCGCAAGTACTACGAGGGGTGGGGGACCAGTCCCGCCTCCGCGTACGTCTCCGGCGCGGTGGCACTGATCCGCTCCGTGCACCCGAAGCTGAGCCCCGCGCAGATCAAGCAGCTCCTGGAGAGCACCACCCGCGAGCGGCCGGCCGGCGGCCGCAACGACGCCGTCGGCACCGGACTGGTGGACCCGGCCGCGGCGCTCAAGGCGGCGGCCAAGCTCGAGCCCCGGGCCGAGGCGCCGACTCCGGCGCCCACCGCACGGCGGTACTTCGGCGCGGGCCCGACGATCACGCTCGCACCGGCCGCGGACGGCGGCGGCCTCGGCGACGGCGTGGCGGTCTCCTGCGCGCTGCTGGGCGGCGTCCTGGTGGCCGCGGCGGCGCTGCTCTGGTTCCGCCCCCGCCCCGGCCGGGCGAGGCGCCGCGGAACGCACGGCCTCCCGACCTGAGCCTTCCTACGTGAACGCCCCGACCGCCGCCCGCGCGACGTCCTCGGCCAGCGCGATCCCCTCGGCCAGCGTGAGGTTCCCGCTGGACAGGACCGCGACGAGATAGGTGTTCCCGTCCGCGTCGACCCGGCCGATGCTGTTGATGTCCCACAGCCCGGTCGTGCTGCGCCGCAGCCAGCCGTTCTTGAGCGCGGTGTCGGACCCCGCCGCCGCGGCGGCCGTGACACCCCAGTCCTGGCCGGTGGATATCCGCCCCATGAGCCCCGTCAGATACGTCCGCGAGCCGGCGTCCAGCGGTGAGTCGTCACCGAACACAGCCCGCAGCAGTCGCAGCTGGTCAGCGGCCGTGGTCCTGGTGAGCCCCCACAGATCGCCGTCGCCGCCCACGGTCCCGGTCAGCCCGAGGCGTTCGTTGGCCTCGGCGAGGCCCTCAGCGCCGTCCACGGCGTGCCAGAGGGCGGTCGCGGCGTCGTTGTCGCTCTGCTCGATCATGACGGTGGCGGACGCCTTCTCCTGGGCGGTCAGCTCGCGCCCGGCGTCCTGCGCCCGCAGCAGCAGCGCCGCGAGGATGTCGACCTTGACGATGCTCGCCGTGTCGTACGTCCCGCTCCCGTAGACCGCCTGCGCGCCGGACGCGGTGTCCAGCACGGCGACGGAGAAGTCGGCGGAGGTCGCGCCGGCCACGGTGCCGAGCGCGTCGCTCAGCTCCTGGTCCCTGTCCGCGGCGGCCGCCTCGGGTTCCACGCTCTCCGCCCCCTCCCGGTCGGCCGCGCCGCACCGGACGAGGCGTCGAGGCACGGCCGTCAACGGGCGCCGGCCGGGTCCCGATACGCTGCCCAGCGTGTCACTCAAGAATATCCCTGACCCGGGCTTCGCCGACGACGACGGTTCGGCCGACGCGACGCTGGCCGCCGCACTCGCCGCCTACGCCGAGGACGGCCGGGCCGAGCCCGGTGTGCTCGCCGCGCTGCCCGGCGCCCGCCTGCTCGTCCCCGTCGTGGCCGTCCTGGGGGAGGTCGAGACCGGACCCGACGGCCTGCGCCGCGAGAAGACCAGCGACATGGCGGTGCCCACCATCCAGGCCGCCGACGGACGGCGGGCGCTGCCCGCCTTCACCTCCGTCGCGTCCCTCGCCCGCTGGCGCGCCGACGCCCGCCCGGTCGCGGTCCCGCTGCACCAGGCGCTGCAGGCCCTCGCGCACGAGAAGGCCGACACCCTGCTGATCGACATGGCGGGGCCCGCCCCGTACGCCCTCACCGGCCCGGCGCTGCGCGCCGTCGCCGAGGGGCGTGAGCGCGTGGACCCGCTGGCCGATCCGGAGGTGCTCGGCGCGCTGCGCGCGGCCGTCGCCGCGGAACCGGGCGTGCTGCGGGCGTACCTGTCCCCGGCGGGCGACTCGGACGGCACCCTCGGCCTGGTCCTCGCCCGGGACACGGCCGTGGCCGAGGTGGCCCGGCGCCTCGCGACCGCGCTCTCGACCGACGAGGTGCTGCGGTCCCGGCTGGTCCGCGGGCTCGACCTCGCGCTGCTGGGCGCGGACACCGAGGTGTCGGGCACGCCGCTGTTCGCGCGCTGAGCGGGCCTGTTCGGCCGCCGGGCGGCCGGCGCCGGGCGCTGTGTGCTGAGATGTGCGGTGGGCTCGCGGGACGGAGAATGCGAGAGCGGGCGAGTGAAGCGCGCATACGGGTGGAACGGACATCGGGAGATGGCATGGACAAGCGGACAGTGACCTGTGAGTTCCTGGGCACGCTGCTGCTCGTCTTCTTCGCCGTCGGCTCCGCGGTGCTGGCGGGCGAGTACATCGGTACCCTCGGCATCGCTCTCGCCTTCGGCTTCACGCTGCTGGCGCTGGCCTACGCGCTCGGCCCGGTCTCCGGCTGCCACGTCAACCCGGCCGTCACCCTCGGCATGCTGGTCGCCGGGCGGATCAACGTCAGGACGGCCGTCGAGTACTGGGTCGCCCAGCTGCTGGGCGCCATCGCGGGCGCCGCGCTGCTCTTCCTGGTGGCCAAGCAGGTGCCGGGGCTGCGGACCAGCGGGGCGTTCGGCACCAACGGCTACGGCAGCCGCTCGGCCGTCGGCATCAACACCGGCGGCGCCTTCGTCGTCGAGGTGGTGCTGACGTTCCTGCTGGTGTTCGTGGTGCTCTCCGTCACGCACAAGGTGGCGGTGTTCGGCTTCGACGGCCTGCCGATCGGCCTGGCGCTGGCCGCGATCCACCTGGTCGGCATCCCGCTGACCGGCACGTCGGTGAATCCGGCGCGCAGCCTCGGCCCGGCCCTGTTCGCGGGCGGAGCGGCGCTCTCGCAGCTCTGGCTCTTCATCGTGGCGCCGCTGATCGGCGGCGCGCTGGCGGCGCTGGTGCACCAGGTCACCCATCCGCCGACGGCCGCACGGCACGGCGGCCTGCGAGTGGACGACAGGGCCGACCGGACCGTCGGAGCGGCTGACGATCCGGAGGCGGAACGGCCGCAGGCGACCTGACGCGCTCGCGCCCGGCGGTCCCGGCGGTCCCGTGTGTGTCCTCGCCCCGGACTCAGCTGTAGACGGGACCCGTGAACTTCTCGCCGGGACCGTGGCCGGGCTCGTCCGGCACCAGGGAGGCCTCGCGGAAGGCCAGCTGCAGCGACTTCAGGCCGTCCTTGAGCGGGGCGGCGTGGTAAGTGCTGATCTCCGGCGCGCCGGCGGCGACCAGGCCGGCCAGCGCGGTGATCAGTTTCCGGGCCTCGTCCAGGTCCTTGTGCTCCGGGCCCTCCTCGGCGAGGCCCAGGTTGACGGCCGCCGCGCTCATCAGGTGGACCGCTACCGTCGTGATGACCTCGACGGCGGGCACGTCCGCGATGTCGCGGGTCATCGCGTCGAAGTCGGGGCTCTGGTTCTCGTCACTCATGGCCCTCACGATAGGCGACCGCTCGACCGGCACACGCAGACGGGTGCGGTCGGGTACCGTCCCGCCGATTACAGGCTTCCCCAGGTCACTGGTATGCTTGCAAATCGACCGGTCGGACACACCTGTGCCCGGCCCACAAGTGGAGGCTCCGATCTCCCACCCGACCGACCGAGAGGTTGGCGGGTCCGGTCAGGCAGCGTTCTTCGGCGGATGGTTCTTCCGGATGCCGAACGTGCTGCCCGATGCGCCCCGCGGTGTTCCGTGGCGGTGCTCCCGGTTTTGAGGAGCCCTGCCTGTGACCTGTATGGGGCGTTTTTTGCGTTCCGTCACAGGGGTCGGACGACACAGACGTTACGTGGCTGTCCGCCAGGCGGCCGCGTGGTGCAACCGAGGAGGCCCCATCAGCGCCGAGCCCCGCATCGTCGAGCCTCGCATCAACGACCGCATTCGCGTCCCCGAGGTGCGACTCGTCGGTCCCAGTGGTGAGCAGGTCGGCATCGTGCCGCTTGCCAAGGCCCTGGAGCTTGCGCAGGAATACGACCTCGACCTGGTCGAGGTCGCAGCGACCGCACGTCCGCCCGTGTGCAAGCTCATGGACTACGGGAAGTTCAAGTACGAATCGGCCATGAAGGCCCGTGAGGCGCGCAAGAACCAGGCGCACACGGTCATCAAGGAGATGAAACTCCGGCCGAAGATCGACCCGCACGACTACGACACCAAGAAGGGCCACGTCGTCCGCTTCCTGAAGCAGGGCGACAAGGTCAAGATCACGATCATGTTCCGTGGTCGCGAGCAGTCCCGCCCCGAGCTGGGCTTCCGACTGCTGCAGCGACTGGCGTCCGACGTGGAGGAACTCGGCTTCATCGAGTCGAACCCGAAGCAGGACGGCCGAAACATGATCATGGTTCTCGGTCCGCACAAGAAGAAGACCGAAGCGATGGCCGAAGCCCGCGAGGCAGCGGCCGTTCGCAAGGCCGAGCGTCAGGGCTACGGCTCCGACGACGAGTCCGAGGAGCAGGACGAGTCCTTCGACGGCACCGTCGAGAACTCCGAGGGTTCCGAGGAGTCCGCCGAGGCGCCCGCCGCCGAAGCGCCGGTCGTCGACGCGGCTGAGAAGCCCGCCGACAAGCCGGTCGAGGGCAACTGAGACCGCGCAGCGCCCCGGGGCACCGTTCCGGGATGGAAGAACAGTACTGACGCTCTCCGTCCGCACCTGTGGCGGACGGGAGGGCCAGCGACGAGGAGACTACGGCGACATGCCGAAGAACAAGACGCACAGCGGTGCCAGCAAGCGCTTCAAGGTCACCGGCAGCGGCAAGATCATGCGTGAGCGCGCCGGCCGTCGTCACCTGCTCGAGCACAAGCCCTCGAGCAAGACGCGCCGCCTCGCCGGCACGGTTCAGCTGGCCAAGGCCGACACCAAGAAGATCAAGAAGCTTCTCGGTCTGTGACGGCCGCGCCCCATCGTCCGTGAGGACACCACGGGGCGCGACGTCCAACCGGGATCCCATCGCTTTCGGGCCGCGTGAGTCCCCCCGCGGTCCCCTACAAGGAGTCATCAAGTGGCACGCGTCAAGCGGGCGGTAAACGCCCACAAGAAGCGCAGGGCAGTCCTCGAGGCGGCCAAGGGTTACCGCGGCCAGCGGTCGCGCCTGTACCGCAAGGCCAAGGAGCAGGTCACCCACTCCCTGGTCTACAACTTCAACGACCGCAAGAAGCGCAAGGGCGACTTCCGTCGGCTGTGGATCCAGCGCATCAACGCCGCTGCCCGTCAGAACGACATGACGTACAACCGCCCTCATCCAGGGTCTGAACGCCGCCAACATCGAGGTGGACCGCAAGATCCTCGCCGAGCTGGCCGTCAACGACCCCAACGCCTTCGCCGCGCTGGTCGAGGTCGCCAAGAAGGCGCTGCCGACGGACGTCAACGCGCCCAAGGCCGCCTGAGAACGACGCGACGGGGTACTGCCGGGGTCGCCCCGAGTGATCCCCACCGCAGTCCCCGGACCCGCAGGCTGAGCCTGCGGGTCCGTGTGCTGTCCCGCGCCGTACGCCATCTCCCGGATCCACCGAGAAGCGAGCACTCCCCATGGCGAGCCCCGAGCCCGAGCTGACCTCCGTGCGATCCCCGCGTGTCACCGCGGCCCACCGGCTGGCCAAGCGCAGCTTCCGCGGCAAGGAGCGACGGTTCATCGCGGAGGGCCCACAGGCGGTCAGGGAGGCCATCGGCCACCCCGGGGGCGCCGCCGGACGCACCCTCGTCGAGCTGTACGCGACCCCCGAGGCCGCCGAGCGCCACGCCGACATCGTCGCGGCCGCCCGGGCGATCGGGGCCCCGGTGCTGACCGCCACCGACGAGGTCGTCGCCGAGATCTCCGACACCGTCACCCCGCAGGGCATCGTCGGCATCTGCCGCTTCCTGGACTCCCCCTTCGACGAGATCCTGGCGTCCGCCCCGAAGCTGGTCGCGGTCCTCGCGCACGTCCGCGACCCCGGCAACGCCGGGACGGTGCTGCGCTGCGCCGACGCGGCCGGCGCCGACGCGGTGATCCTCACCGACGCCTCCGTGGACCTGTACAACCCCAAGTGCGTCCGGGCCTCGGTCGGCAGCCTCTTCCATCTGCCCGTCGCCGTCGGGGTGCCCGTCGAGAAGGCCGTGGCGGGCCTGCGCGCCGCCGGCGTGCGGCTGGTCGCCGCCGACGGAGCCGGGGTGCGGGACCTGGACGCCGAACTCGACGAGGGCACCATGGGCGGTCCCACCGGGTGGATCTTCGGCAACGAGGCCTGGGGCCTGCCGGAGGAGACCCGCGCACTCGCCGACGAGGTGGTACGCGTCCCGATCCACGGCAAGGCCGAGAGCCTCAACCTCGCCACGGCCGCCGCCGTGTGCCTCTACGCCTCCGCCCGGGCGCAGCGTGCGCCCGGAGGGTGCCGCTCCGTCACATCCAGCTAGTAGGGTTGCGGCCCGGGGGAGCCCTGAGAAGGGGGTGCGGGGATGGATGTCGCGGCGACCGAGAGCACCACGCCTGCCACGCTCACGGGCTGGGCGGCGGGCCTGGACGAGTACGGGCTGACGCCCGACGACCTTCCCGACGGGCTCGTCGTAGCGGACGAGGACGGCCGGGTGATCTGCTTCAACTCCGCCGCCGCCCGCATCACCGCGCTGCACCCGGCGGACGTGCTGGGCGTGCCCATCGAGCGGGCGCTGCCGCTGGAGGACCTCGAAGGCCGCCGCTGGTGGGCGCTGACCGACCCGTACCGGGGGCTCGCGATCAGGGTGGGCCAGCCGGAGCGGAACCTGCTGCTGCCCGGCGGCCGCGAGGTGCTGGTCTCCGCGCGCTATCTGCGCACCCACCCGACCGGGCCGGTCCGCCGGCTCGTCGTCGCCCTGCGCGGCACCGAGGCGCGCCGCCGCACGGAGCGCAGCCACGCCGAGCTGATAGCCACCGTCGCGCATGAGCTGCGCTCGCCCCTCACCTCGGTCAAGGGGTTCACCGCGACACTGCTGGCCAAGTGGGAGCGGTTCACCGACGACCAGAAGAAGCTGATGCTGGAGACCGTCGACCAGGACGCCAACCGCATCACCCGGCTCATCGCCGAGCTGCTCGACATCTCCCGGATCGACTCCGGCCGCCTGGAGGTGCGCCGGCAGCCGATCGACATCGCCGCGATGGTGCTGCGGCACGTGGACTCGCACGTGGCGGCCGGGCAGTCCAGGGAACGCTTCCTGATCGACGTCACCCAGCCGCTGCCCGCCCTGTGGGCGGATCCCGACAAGATCGACCAGATCCTCGGCAACCTGCTGGAAAATGCGGTGCGGCACGGCGAAGGACAGGTCACCATCGAGCTGGGGCCCTCCTTCCTGAGCGCCCCCGACAAGGACCGCGCGGAAGGTACGGCACTGACGGTGAGCGACGAGGGCCCCGGCATCCCCGAGGAGTCGATGAGCCGCGTCTTCACCCGCTTCTGGCGGGGGAGCAAGCGCGGCGGCACCGGCCTGGGCCTCTACATCGTCAAGGGCATCGTCGAGGCGCACGGCGGGACGATCGCGGTCGGCCGCGCTCCCGGCGGCGGCGCGCAGTTCCGATTTATCCTGCCCGTCGGGGCGCCGGCGTTCATGGCCTGAGCCATGGCCCATCCGGTCCGACGGGCGTGACCGGCTCATCAGCGCGGCCCCAGTAGACTCGGACCCTTGGCTTGTGTCCGGTCGGGCAGGCCGCTCACAGCACCCACATCGGAACGGGAAGAGATGTCGGCACCGAACAAGTCGTACGACCCTGTCGAGGTCGAGGCACTGAAACCCGAAGAGATCGAGCGCATGCGGGACGAGGCGCTCGCCGCCATCGCCGCGGCCGCGGGCCTCGAGGAGCTGCGCGAGGTCAAGGTGGCGCACACCGGCGACCGCTCGCCGCTCGCGCTCGCGAACCGTGAGATCGGCGCGCTGCCGCCGCAGGCGAAGGCCGAGGCCGGCAAGCGCGTCGGCCAGGCCCGCGGCGCGGTGAACAAGGCGCTGGCCGGTCGGCAGGCCGAGCTGGAGGCCGAGCGCGACGCCCGGGTGCTCGTCGAGGAGGCGGTGGACGTCACGCTGCCCTACGACCGCGTCCCGGCCGGTGCCCGGCACCCGCTGACCACGCTCTCGGACCGGATCGAGGACGTCTTCGTGGCCATGGGCTACGAGGTCGCCGAAGGCCCCGAGATCGAGGCCGAGTGGTTCAACTTCGACGCCCTGAACTTCCCGCCGGACCACCCGGCCCGTGAGATGCAGGACACCTTCTTCGTCCAGCCGCTGAACGGCGGCTCCGACGGGGAGTCCGCGGAGTCCGGCGTCGTGCTGCGCACGCACACCTCTCCCGTGCAGATCCGGTCGATGATCGACCGCGAGCCGCCGGTCTACGTGATCTGCCCCGGCCGGGTCTACCGGACCGACGAGCTGGACGCCACGCACACCCCGGTCTTCGCGCAGGTCGAGTTGCTCGCCATCGACGAGGGCCTGACCATGGCCGACCTCAAGGGCACGCTGGACCACATGGTCCGGGCGTTGTTCGGCGGCGACCTCACCACCCGGCTGCGGCCCGCGTACTTCCCGTTCACCGAGCCGTCCGCCGAGATGGACATGCAGTGCTTCGCGTGCCGCGGCGAGTCGGCCGTCAACCCGGACCGCCCCTGCCGGACCTGCTCCTCCGAGGGCTGGATCGAGCTGGGCGGCTGCGGCATGGTCAACCCGCGGGTGCTCACCGCGTGCGGTGTCGACCCCAGGAAGTACAGCGGATTCGCCTTCGGTTTCGGCATCGAGCGGTTGCTGATGTTCCGTCACAACATCGAGGACATGCGAGACATCATCGAGGGTGACGTGCGTTTCACCCTTCCGTTCGGGATGGAGATCTGATGCGGATCCCGCTTTCTTGGCTGCGGGAGTACGTCGACCTGCCCGCCGGCGAAACCGGCCGTGACGTCCAGGCCAAGCTCATTTCCTCCGGCCTCGAGGTCGAGACCGTCGAGCAGCTCGGCGCCGGCCTGACCGGCCCGCTGGTGGTCGGCAAGGTCCTCACCATCGAGGAGCTGGAGGGCTTCAAGAAGCCGATCCGCTTCTGCACGGTCGACGTCGGCACCGCCAACGGCACCGGTGAGCCGCAGGAGATCGTCTGCGGCGCCCGGAACTTCGCCGTCGGCGACAAGGTCGTCGTGGTGCTGCCCGGTGCGACGCTGCCCGGCGACTTCAAGATCGCCGCGCGCAAGACGTACGGGCGGACGTCGCACGGCATGATCTGCTCGGCCGCCGAGCTGGGCATGGGCGACGACCACGACGGCATCATCGTGCTGCCGCCGGAGCACGAGGCCGGCACGGACGCCATCGCGCTGTTGGAGCTCGTCGACGAGGTGCTCGACATCGCCGTCACCCCGGACCGGGGCTACTGCCTGTCGATGCGCGGTGTCGCCCGCGAGACCGCCATCGCCTACGGGATCTCGCTGAGCGACCCCGCGCTGCTCGACGTGCCGCCGCCGAACGCGTACGGCTACCCCGTCAAGGTCGGCGACCCGGTCGGCTGCGACCGCTTCACCGCCCGCACCGTGGTCGGCCTGGACCCCGAGGCCCGCTCCCCGATCTGGCTCCAGCGCAGGCTGCAGAAGGCCGGCATGCGGCCGATCAGCCTGGCCGTGGACGTCACGAACTACGTGATGCTGGAGCTCGGTCAGCCGCTGCACGCCTATGACCGGGCTCGGATCGACGGCCCGATCGGCGTCCGCCGCGCGCAGCCCGGCGAGAAGCTCACCACGCTCGACGGCGCCAAGCGCGTGCTGGACGCCGAGGACCTGGTGATCACCGACAACAGCGGTGTGATCGGCCTGGCCGGCGTCATGGGCGGCGCCAACACCGAGATCGCGGACGCCGTCCGCGACGAGACGACGGGCGAGGTGCGCGGCACCACCGACGTCGTCATCGAAGCCGCGCACTTCGCGCCGGTCGCCATCGCCCGCACCGCCCGCCGGCACAAGCTGTCCTCCGAGGCGTCCAAGCGCTTCGAGCGCGGCACCGACCCGCAGACCACCTCGGCCGCCGCGCAGCGCACCGCCGACCTGCTGGTGCTGCTCGCCGGCGGTACCGCGGAGCAGGGCGTCACGGAGGTCATCTCCCCGTCCGCCCCGCGCTCGATCTCCATCCCGGCCGATCACCCGGACCGCGTCGCGGGCACCGAGTATGGCCGGGAGACCGTGGTGCGCCGGCTGCAGGAGGTCGGCTGCGACGTCTACGGCTCCGACGAACTCGTCGTCACCGTCCCGAGTTGGCGCCCGGACCTCACCGACCCGAACGACCTCGCCGAAGAGGTCATCCGGCTCGAGGGGTACGAGAACCTGCCGTCGACGCTGCCCAAGCTGCCGTCCGGCCGCGGTCTGACCGGATCGCAGCAGCTGCGCCGCCGGGTCGGCCGGGCGCTGGCCGGCGCCGGCTACGTCGAGGTGCAGAACACGCCGTTCCTTGGCGAGGCCGCCTTCGACCAGCTCGGCCTGGAGGCGGACGACCCGCGCCGTCGCACCGTCAAGCTCGTCAACCCGCTCTCCGACGAGGAACCGGCGATGCGCACGACGCTGCTGCCGGGGCTGCTGGGCACGCTGCGCCGCAACATCGGACGGGGTGCGCACGACCTGGCCCTGTTCGAGACCGGACTGGTCTTCCGGCCCACCGGCACGGAGCCGGCGCCGCCTCGGCTGCCGGTCGACCGCCGGCCCACGGACGAGGAGATCGCGGCCCTGAACGCCGCGCTGCCCGAGCAGCCGCGCCGGGTCGCCGTCGCCCTGTCGGGCGCGCGCGAGCAGGCCGGCGTGTGGGGCAAGGGGTACGCGGCGAGCTGGGCGGACTCCGTCGAGGCGGCCCGTACCGTCGCCCGCGAGGCCGGGGTCGAGCTGATCGTCCGCCAGGACCAGCACGCCCCGTTCCACCCGGGCCGCTGCGCGGCGCTGCTCGCCGTCGTGGAGGGCGCGGAGATCCTCGTCGGCCACGCCGGTGAACTGCACCCGCGGGTCCTCAAGGCGCTGCACCTGCCGGACCGGACCTCCGCCATGGAGCTCGACCTGGACCGCGTGGAGCGGGCCTCCTCCGGCCCGGTCCCGGCGCCCCGGGTGTCCACCTTCCCGGTGGCCACGCAGGACGTCGCCCTGATCACCGACGCGTCCGTACCGGCCGCCGAGGTGGAGGCCGCACTGCGCTCCGGCGCCGGCGCGCTGCTGGAGTCGCTGCGGCTGTTCGACATCTACACCGGCGAGCAGGTCGGCGAGGGCCGGAAGTCCCTCGCCTACGCCCTGCGCTTCCGGGCCGCCGACCGCACGCTGACGGCCGAGGAGACGACCGCCGCCCGTGACGCGGCCGTCGCCGCGGCCACCGCGGCCACCGGTGCGGTGCTGCGCGGCGCGTGACCGGAGGCCGTGCTCGAAGGAGCGCCTGACCGAACGCCGATGGGGCGCACCCGGATCTCCGGGTGCGCCCCATTCGTCGCTGCCGGCCCGGCGAAGGGCGCAGCCGCGGGCCTACTCACGGGATTCCGGCCGGTCCAGGATGCGCAGCCAGCTGCCGTCCGGCTGGCGGCGGGCCACCTGGGCGCGGCCGCCGGTGCCGTCGGCGGACCGGGTCGCGGTCAGTGCCAGATCGCCGTTGACCAGGGTGGGCAGCGGCTCCTCCAGGGTGAACCGCGGTGCCTGCCGCAGCAGTTGCTCGATGACGCCGCGGATCGCCTGCCGGCCGACGGTCTCGCTGCGGGGCGGGAATCCCAGCACGGCGTCCGGCTCGTAGAGCGCGGCGACCCCCTCGGCGTCGCCCGCGTTCGCCCGCTCCACGAACAGCCGGGCCAGGTCCTCGGGGTGTGCGGCGGCTTCTCGGGTGGTGGCCATGGGCGTTCGCCCTCCTATCGTCGTTCACCGGATGGTGCGCTTCTCCTGTCCAGGGTGCGGCGCTCATGTGCGGAAGTCGAAGAGATGGATCGTATGAGGTGCAGAAGTAGGCGTTATGCGTCAGTGCCTGTCTTCAACCGCAGGTTCCTTCGCTCGATCGGGTGATTCCGCAGGGCGCAGCATCGCGGGTGAGGTATTGATCGACAGAATCGGTCACGACGCGGGGCCCGCCCCCTGTGGGGCGTACCGTCGCCGACCGCGCCAACGGCTGCGAGGGGGAGCCGGCGGATGATCCGTATCAGAGCGGTTTCCGGGGCGCCCGGCCTCCCGTCCGGTCTCCCGGGCTTCCTGCTGTTCGTGCTGCCCGGCGTCTGGTGCGGGCTGGTGCTGGTGGCCGCCTCGGTGGCGCCCGGAGTGAAGCTGCTGCCGGCGCTGGCGGTGGCACCCGCCATCGCGTGTGTGGGCAGCGGCCGGCGGCAGTGCGTGCTGGCCAGCGGTGCCACGGCGCTCGTGGCGCTGCTGTCGGAAGCGGTGGGGCGGGGCGCCCGCGAGGCGCAGGAGTGCCTGGGCACCGCGCTGGCGGTCCTCGCGGTGGTGGCCCTGTGCTACCGGATGGCCGGTCGCCGGGCGGGCATGACCGCAGAACTGGAACGCACCCGCGAGATCGCCGTCGCCACCCAGCGGGTGCTGCTGCGGCCGCTGCCGCCGCGGGTGAACGGGTACGCCGTGGCGGGCGAGTACCTCTCGGCGTGCGAGGGCGCACGGGTCGGCGGCGATCTGTACGAGGTGCTGGCCACGCCGTACGGTCTGCGCGCGGTGCTCGGCGACGTCCGGGGACACGGCCTGACCGCGATCGACTCGGTCGCCGCGCTGCTCGGCAGCTTCCGCGAGGCCGCGTACGACGAACCGGAGCTGACCGGCGTGCTGGCCCGGCTGGACCGCTCGCTCCACCGCCACTTGCGGCAGCGCTCGTGCGCCGAGCACCCGGCGGTGGCGGGCACCGAGTCGCAGAACCCGGTCGCCGAGGAGTTCGTCACCCTGCTGCTGGTGCAGCTGGGCGACGACGGCACGCTGGAGAGCGTCAACTGCGGCCATCCGCAACCCTATGTCGCCGGACCGTACGCGAGCGGCGAGCGGCCGTGGGCGCTGGCTCTGGGGGATCCGCTGCCACCGCTGGGCCTGCTGGACGACGGCGACCGCGCCGCCCCGGCCCACCGCGGTGTGCTGCTGCCCGGCCAGGCGCTGGTGCTCTACACCGACGGACTGCAGGATGCCCGCAACACGTCCGGGACGTTCTTCCCGCTGCCCGAAGCCGTGGCGTCCGCGGCCGCCGACGCGCGGATCGGCGGCGCACTGACCGCCGCGCCCCTCGCCCGTGCGCTGAGCGCCGCGGCCCTGCGGCACACCGCCGGCCGACCGGTGGACGACACGGCGCTGCTCGTCCTGCTCCGTGAGGTGGCCCGCGTCCCGCTGCGGCTCCGCCGCGCCGCCCTGTCGGCAACGCCGAACGGCTGAGGCAGCTCAAGGGGTTCACCAGGACAGGCCGGACAAATGCAGGTTCCGTCGCACGGCGGGCAACGGTGTGATCGTCACCACCGGCGGGACGCACGAGTCCAGGTCCAGCGCGGTGAACGGGGCGGACTCCGTCAGGCGCAGGGCCCGTGATCCCGTGGCGCGGGAGGCCGCGGGCACGAAGAAGCAGTAGTCGCGGTCCGGCGCGGCGGGCAGACACGCGTCACAGGCCCAGACGGCGAAGTCGCCGCCCTCACGCGGGCTCAGAGTGCCGACCCGTGTCGTCCCGGCGCCGCTCGCCGCGCAGCGGAAGCATGTACCGGTCACGGTCGGGCCTCCAGGGGAGTGTCTTCGCGGACCGCACCACCCGCCCTGCCGCGGTGTGCCTGGCAACGCAGGACGAGTGGTGCGGGGTGGGGCCGCCGCCAATGCACGAGGGGGAGTCGGCGGCCTGGGTCACAGTCAATCCTCCGGCCCACCCCTGGGGGAGCGTGTGCGACCGGCATATGCGGGTGCTCCGTTCACACCCCGTGTGAACGGGGTGGGACTACGCTGCGCGCAGTGGGCGAACCCAGGGGGCCCGGATGGAACCCAACACGCTGTTCGACGCCGTTCTCGACGAGGCGGGTGCCTCGCACGCTGGACTGGCGGCCCGGGTCAACGCGTTGGGCCGGACCCGAGGGGTGCCCCTCCGGTACGACCGCACGGCCGTGACCCGCTGGATCAAGGGCCAGCGCCCTCGCGGTGAGGTGCCCGACCTGATCCGCGAGGTGCTCGGCGGCCTGGTCCAACGCCCGCTGACCCTCGCCGACATCGGGATGGACCGGGGGGCGGTGGTCCCGACGGCGGGCTCCCCGCTGACCGGATTCGTGGAACGCGCCACGGCGTTATGGCGTGCCGACGAGCAGCAGCGCCCCCATGTGCGCACCGCACCCGTACTGACCGGGCCCAAGGCCGTCATGCCGCTGTGGGAGTGGGAGAACCCGCCGGAGGACATGGACGTCTCCAGAACCGGGGTGCAGCGGGTGACCGGCGCGGACGTGGCCATGCTGCACGCCGCCCGCGCGCACTACGAGGAGCTGTACCGGGGCGCGGGCGGCGTGGCGACCCGCGACCGCGTCGTCGGCTTCCTGAACGTCCAGGCCGCGCCGCTGCTGCGCGGGCGCTACTCCGATCCGCTGGGCCGGCAGCTGCACCGCGCGGTCGGGGCGCTCGTCGGGATCGCGGGGATCTGCGCCTACGACACGGACGCGCACGGGCTCGCGCAGCGCTACTTCCACCAGTCGCTGCGGCTGGCCAAGGCGTCCGGGGACCGGGGTCTCGGCGCCTGCGTGGTCGGCATGCTCGTTTACCAGTCGCTCCATCTGCGGGACTACCGGCAGGCGGTGGCGTTCGCCGAGGCGGCGCTGCGCACGGCCGGTCACAGCGTCACCCCGGCGCTGGCCGCCGACCTGTACGCGATGCAGGCCAAGGCGTACGGGCGGCTCGGCGACCGGCCCAGCGCCCACCGCTGCGCCCGGCTCGCCGAGACCGCGGAGCAGCGCATCAGGGCCGAGGAGGAACCCGCGGAGACCGCCTATGTCCAACCGGGTCTGGTGGACGTGCAGTTGGCCGAGACGTACATGAGCCTCGGCGAGCTGCGGCCTGCCCTCGAACACGCGGTCCAGGCGGTGAGCTCCCCCTCGCACGCGCGGGGGCGGGTGCACCGGCTGGCCGTGCTGACCCACGTGGAGCTGCGCCGGGGCGAGGCCGATCACGGCGCGACGCTCGCGGTCCGGATGGTGGAGCAGGGGCGGGGTATGGAATCGCAGCGTCTGCGCGACCGGTTCGCGGCGGTCCGCCACCACCTGGCCACCTACGACAGTGTGCTGGCGGTCCAGGCCGCGGGGCTCATCGACGAGCTGCTCCGCGTTCCACTGTGACGCTGATGCGAGCTGCGATGTTGTCACCATCCGAAAGGAAGGTGGCGGAATCGTGCAATGGAAGAACCTTAGTGAGCGAACTGTGTACAGAAACCGCTGGATGCGCGTCAATCTCGCCGATGTCGAGTTGCCGGACGGGCGGCACCTCGACCACTACCTGATCAGGCTGCGCCCCGTCGCGCTGGCGACCGCCGTCAACGAGGCGAACGAGGTGCTCCTGCTGTGGCGGCACCGCTTCATCACCGACAGCTGGGGATGGGAGCTGGCGGCCGGGGTCGTCGAGGACGGCGAGGACATCGAGACCGCGGCGGCCCGGGAGATGCTGGAGGAGACCGGTTGGCGCCCGGGGACACTGCGGCACCTGCTGACGGTCGAGCCCTCCAACGGCCTCACCGACGCCCGTCACTTCGTCTACTGGTCGGAGGAGGCTACGTTCGTCGGTCACCCGGAGGACGACTTCGAGTCGGACCGGCGGGAGTGGGTGCCGCTCAAGACCGTGCCGGACATGGTCGCGCGGGGCGAGGTCCCCGCGTCGAACATGGCCGCCGCGCTCCTGATGCTGCATCACCTGCGCCTTGGCTGATGCTCCCGGCCGAGCAGGCTGTTCAGGACGTGGAGCGCGGCCGCCCGCCGTGCGGGCCTGCGGGACCACACGGCGGGTGCGGCGGCGCCGATCAGCAGCAGGAGGGAGAGGGCGGCGACCGCGACCGCGGGCAGCAGCGCGCGGCGCCCGCCGACGAGGATGGTGAGTGTGCTGAGAGGGAGGCTGAGGATCACGGGGGAGAGTGCTCTATGGGGATGGTCCGGTCTCATGTAAAAATAGTGAAGCACGGTAGAGACGTTTCGTCTACGAATTGGGACGGTGGGCATGGTGGGCAGCGAACGCCGCGATCAGCTGTCCCGGTTGGTGCAGGAGGCGCAGACGGCAGGGGACTCGTACCAGGACCTCGCCGACCGCGCCATCGACCCGGTGACCGGGGCCCACCGTCTCCAAGCCCTATCTGCACAAGCTCGCCCGCGGCCAGGTCGCCACCGCGCCCGGCCCCGTCCAGCTGCGGGCGATCGCCGCCGCCCTGCGACGGCCGGCCGCGCTCGTGCAGCGGGCCGCCGCCGAGCAGTACCTCGGCTGGGTCTCGGACGAGGTGCAGGGCTACGACGACGACATGCGCGTCATCGTCACGTACGCCGAGGCGATGCCGCCGGCGGAGCGCCGGCAGCTGCGCGCGACGGTCGAGGCATGGGAGCGGGCGCGCGCCGAGGAGCGGTGAACGCGCTCCCGCCGGTCTGCGGCGATGTCCGGCCAATCGGCCCGTCGGTCGTGCGGTAGTTGGCCGGTACGGCTGTTGTCGGTACACGGACCCGGCGGTACGTTCCCCGTGACGCGCATCCGGTGCCTGGATTCCGCCGGCCGCGCGTGCCACCGATGGGGAAACACCGTGCTCCGGATCGTCTACCTCCTGGCCCCTCTCGAACCCGATGTCGGCGCGGTCGTCCGCGAACGCCGCGGCCGGGTCGAGGTCTACCTCTCCGACCGCCACCACACCCATGACGGGGTCGCGGCCCTCAACAGCGCCTGCGAGGAGCTCCTCGCGGCAGGGCACTGGTTCCAGCTCTGGAAGGGCGAGATCGTCTCGATCCGGTCGCCCGAGCACTGACCGGACGACCGGCGCCCGTTCCCGGCGGCGGTCAGAGCGCCGGCCGCAACCGTCAGCGCGCCGGCCCGGCCGCCTTCAGGGCGGTCACGGTCGCCGCCGCGAGGCTGTCCAGGTAGCCGGCGGGCAGGGCGGAGCGGATCACGGCGAGCCGCCAGTAGAGCGGACCCGCGATGAGGTCCAGGGACATGTCCGCGTCGGTCCCCGCCGCCAGCTCGCCGCGCTCGACCGCCTTGCGCACGACGGCCGCCGAGATGCCGCGCTGGGTGTCGCGCAGCGCCGTCTGCAGCGCCGCGGCGATCTCCGGGTTGCGCGCCGCCTCGGCGAGCAGGTCCGGGATGATCTGCGACGCGACCGGGTGCCGCAGGGCGCGTGAAGTGACCTCCAGCAGTAACCGGACGTCACCGAGGAGCGAGCCGGTGTCCGGCGCGGGCATCCCCTGGACCGCCACGGCGGACACCGTGTCGAGCACCAGTGGCAGCTTCGAGCGCCAGCGCCGGTAGACCGCGGCCTTGCCGACCCCGGCCCGGCGGGCGATCCCCTCGATGGACATCCGGCCGTAGCCGACCGCCGCCAGCTCGTCGAAGACGGCGCTGCGGATGGCGTCCGTCACGTCCTCCCGGAGCACGGCGGCTCCCGCGGGGGCGCGACGAGGGGTTCGGGGCTCCGTAGGCATGCCTCCGAGCCTAGCGTGACGTAGCGACGGAACGGTTGCGTTCCCTTCAATTCATGCTCTACGGTCGTGTCACACGACGAGACGGATCCGTTCCGTCGCGGCGCGTTCACTCCCCGTTTTCGCCCCGAACGAAAGCGCCTCACATGAGCTTGCACACGGACGCCCCCGCGGCGGCGCAGGACCTGGACAGGCCCGACGGCGGGCTGTCGGCCGCTGATCTGGCGGCGAAGTACGGGCTGTCGGTCAGTGGTGCCCGGCCGGGCCTTGCGGAGTACACCCGGCAGTTGTGGGGCCGGCGGCACTTCATCAACGAGTTCGCGAAGGCGCGGACGCAGGCGCAGTACACCGATGCGCGGCTGGGTCAGTTGTGGCAGGTGATGACGCCGTTGCTGAATGCGGCGGTGTATTACCTGATCTTCGGGTTGTTGCTGGGGACCGATCGTGGTGTGCACAACTTCATCGCGTTCCTGGTGACGGGCATTTTCATCTTCACGTTCACCCAGTCGTCGATCATGAGTGGTGTGAAGGCGGTGGCGGGGAACCTGGGGTTGATTCGGGCGTTGCATTTCCCGCGGGCGTCGATGCCGATCGCGTTCACGTTGATGCAGTTGCAGCAGTTGCTGATGTCGATGCTGGTGCTGTTCTCGATCGTGTTGATGACCGGTGAGGTGCCGACCTGGTCGTGGTTGCTGGCGGTGCCGGCGTTGTTCGTGCAGTCGGTGTTCAACGCGGGTCTGGCGTTGGCGGTGGCGCGGTTGGGCAGCAAGATGACGGACTTGGCGCAGTTGATGCCGTTCATCTTGCGGACGTGGATGTACACGTCGGGGGTGATGTACAGCATCGCGAACTTCACGAAGGATGCCCCGTATTTCGTGCGGGTGTTGCTGGATGTGAATCCGATCGCGGTGTACATCGATCTGATGCGGTTCGCGTTGATCGACAGTGTGACGGCGGAGCAGATGCCGCCGCATGTGTGGGCGGTCGCGGTGGGCTGGGCGGTCGTGGCGGGTGTCGGCGGGTATGTGTATTTCTGGAAGGCTGAGGAGAAGTACGGCCGTGGCTGAGCAGAGCGAATCCCGTGTGCCGACCGTGATCGCGGATGAGGTGCACATTGTGTACCGGGTGCGGGGTGCGGGCGCCGGCAAGGGTAGTGCGACGGCTGCCCTGGGGCGGATCGTGTCGCGCAAGTCGTCGCCGAACGTGCGGTTGGTGCATGCGGTGCGGGGGGTGAGTTTCACCGCGTATCGGGGTGAGGCGGTTGGGTTGATCGGGTCGAACGGGTCGGGTAAGTCGACGTTGTTGCGGGCGATCGCGGGTCTGTTGCCGCCGGAGAGCGGCCGGGTCTACACCGATGGCCAGCCCTCGCTGTTGGGGGTGAACGCGGCGTTGATGAACGATCTGACCGGTGAGCGGAACGTGATTCTCGGCGGGTTGGCGATGGGGATGTCGCAGGAGGAGATCCGCGAGCGGTATCAGGGGATCGTGGAGTTCTCGGGGATCAACGAGAAGGGTGATTTCATCTCGTTGCCGATGCGCACGTATTCCTCGGGTATGGCGGCGCGGCTGCGGTTCTCGATCGCGGCGGCCAAGAACCATGACGTGCTGATGATCGACGAGGCGCTCGCCACGGGCGACCGCTCCTTCCAGCGCCGCTCCGAGGCCCGTATTCGTGAGCTGCGCAAGGAGGCGGGCACGGTCTTCCTGGTCAGTCACAACAACAAGTCGATCCGTGACACCTGCGACCGGGTGCTGTGGCTGGAGAAGGGCGAGCTCCTGATGGACGGCCCCACCGACGAAGTGGTCAGCGCGTATGAGAAGGCCCACGCGTAGAAGACCGTCATACAGAGAACCGTCATGAAAAGAAAGGAGCCGGCCCGCCGTCGGAACGGCGGGCCGGCTCCTTTCGCGCCGTATCCGTGCTGTCGGTACGTGCTGTCAGTACTGGTAGAAACCCGCATGGGTCTTACGGCCCAGACGGCCCGCGTCGACCATGCGCTGGAGCAGCGGGGGAGCGGCGTACAGCGGCTCCTTGAACTCGTGGTACATCGAGTCCGCGATGGCGGCGATGGTGTCGAGACCGATGAGGTCGGAGAGCTTGAGCGGACCCATCGGGTGCGCGCAGCCCATCTCCATGCCGTTGTCGATGTCCTCGCGACTGGCGATTCCGGACTCGAACATCCGGATCGCCGACAGGAGGTAAGGGACCAGCAGCGCGTTCACGACGAAGCCGGAGCGGTCCTGGGCGCGGATCGCGTGCTTGCCGAGGACGTCGGTGACGAGGCTCTCGGTGCGCTTGAGCGTCTCGTCGGCGGTGGTGAGGGCCGGGATCAGCTCGACGAGCTTCTGCACCGGGGCCGGGTTGAAGAAGTGGATCCCGAGCACGTACTCGGGACGCGAGGTGGCCACCGCGAGCTTCACCAGCGGGATGGACGAGGTGTTGGAGGCGAGGATCGCGTCCGGCCGGGTCACCACCTGGTCGAGGACCTGGAAGATCTCGGTCTTGACCTGCTCGTTCTCGACCACCGCCTCGATCACGAGATCGCGGTCGGCGAACTCGCCGAGGTCGGTGGTGAAGCTCAGGCGGGCGAGTGTCGCGTCGCGCTCCTCCTCGGTGATCTTGCCGCGCTCCGCGGCCTTCCCGAGGGAGTTCGTCAGCCGGGTGCGGCCGAGCTCCAGAGCCTCGCCGGTGGTCTCCGCGACGCGGACGTCCAGTCCGGCGCGGGCGCAGACCTCCGCGATACCGGAGCCCATCTGGCCGGCCCCCACCACTCCGACGCGCTGGATGTCGCTCACTCGTAAGCCTTTCGCTGTGGTACAGGAATAAGCGGGCACACCACGCGGTAGCGGGTATGCCCGATCCGACGTTACTCCGCCGGTGTGGAGGATTGCTCCGGCCCCCCGGCCCCACCATCATCAGCGGGACAGCACCCGACGACCAGGGGGCACGGATGGGGCACATCACTCGCAGGACCTTCGCCGTGGGTGCCATCGGCACCGCCGGCGCGGTGGCCGCGGCGGCCGCCACCGGGACACCCGCGGCGGCGGCCGCCATGGCACGGGACGCGGCGTCGGAGCGCCCGGCGCGGCAGTTCCGCGGCATGTGGATCGCGACCGTCGCCAACACGGACTGGCCCTCCGCGCCCGGTCTGCCGGCCGCCGAGCAGCGGCAGGAGCTGCTCGACCTGCTGGACACGGCCGTCGAACGCCGGCTCAACGCGGTGATCCTCCAGGTCCGGCCCACCGCGGACGCGCTGTGGGCGTCGCCGTACGAGCCGTGGTCGCAGTACCTCAGCGGGACCCAGGGCCAGGACCCCGGCTGGGACCCGCTCGGCACGGCGGTGCGCGAGGCGCACCGGCGTGGTCTGGAACTGCACGCCTGGTTCAACCCGTACCGCATCGCCAACCACACCGACCCGAGCCGGCTCGTCCCGACCCACCCGGCACGGCTGCACCCCGAGTGGGTCGTCCCGTACGGCGGGAAGCTGTACTACAACCCCGGGCTGCCGCAGGTGCGGCGGTTCGTCCAGGAGGCGATGCTCGACGCCGTGCGGCGCTATCCGGTCGACGCGGTGCACTGGGACGACTACTTCTATCCGTACCCGGTGGCGGGGCAGGTCTTCGACGACGACGCCGCGTACGCCGCCCACGGTGCCGGCTTCCCGGACCGGGCGGCCTGGCGGCGCGACAACACCGACCGACTGGTGCGCGAGACGGCCGTCCGCATCCGGCGGATCCGGCCGCGCACCCGCTTCGGGATCAGCCCGTTCGGGGTCTGGCGCAACCGGGCGACCGACCCGCTCGGCTCCGACACCACGGCGGGCGTCCAGACCTATGACGACCTGAACGCCGACACCCGCGGCTGGGTGAAGAAGGGGTGGATCGACTACATCGTGCCGCAGGTGTACTGGAACATCGGGTTCCCGGCGGCCGACTACGCCGAGCTCGTCCCCTGGTGGGCGGACGTGGTCGCGGGCACGGGCGTCGACCTGTACGTGGGCGAGGCGCTCTACAAGGTGGGTGTCGCGGGCCAGCCCGCGGCCTGGCAGGACCCCGCCGAGCTCTCCCGCCACCTCACCTTCGACCGCGACTTTCCGCAGGTGCGCGGCAACGTCTTCTTCTCGTCGACCCAGGTGGCTGCCGACCCGCTCGGGGCGATGACCCGCGTCGTGGCCGACCACTACGGAAGCCGCGCGAACCCACCGCACTGACACCCCGAGCCCGCGGCCCGCCAAGTCCCGTCCCGGGTGCGGTGGTTACCGCGGGCCGCGTCGGATATTCGTTCGATCAAGGGCGTCACGCCTGTTAACGTCACGGTGTGGCGAAACTCAATCAGATCATCGCGGTCGAGAAGGGCGTCAAGTCCAAGTCCCATCAGGAACTGACCGCTTCCCATCACGACCTGCAGAAGCCCGCTCTGCTCTCCGGGCTCTCCCGGACCTACCAGCCGAAGGACGAGGAGGGCGAACAGCTGCCCCCCGAGTCGACCCGGGTCCAGATCAAGGCCGAGGACGTGCTGCGGACGACCGCGCTCACCCTCACCCGGCTCTTCGACGTCACCGCCACCAAGGACTGGGCGAACTGCGAGGCCCGCGCCGACGTGACGGTCGACGGCCGCCCGCTGGTGCGCGAAGTGCCGGTCTCGTACCTGCTGTTCCTCGAGAAGCAGCTGGTCGACCTGCACACCTTCATCCGCAAGCTCCCGGTGCTCGACGCCGCGGAGTCGTGGAACCTCGACCCGTCGAGTGACGCGTGGAAGACCGAGCCCGTACGCACCATCCGTACGAAGAAGGTGCCGCGCAACCACGTGAAGGCCGAGGCGACGGAGAAGCACCCCGCCCAGGTCGACGTGTACTACGAGGACGTGCCGGTCGGTTACTGGACGACCGTCAAGTTCTCCGGCGCCCTTCCCGCCCGGCGGGTCAACGAGCTGCTCGAGCGGATCGAGAAGCTGCAGAACGCGGTCAAGTTCGCCCGCGAGGAGGCCAACAGCGCGGAAGTCACCGACCAGCGGGTCGGGGACGCCGTACTCGGCTACCTTCTCGGGCCGTAGCAGGCCACACCCAACAGACCCCCTCCGCCGGTGTGCGGAGGGTGCGCCAGGAGCGCAAAGCTCAGTTTGAAGCTTGTCGTGACGACACGGTTCCAGTGGGGGTTCGAGTCCCTCTCCCGGCACCACCGGCCGGGGTAGCCCAACAGGCAGAGGCAGACCGTGATCAATCTCAGACTCTTGCTCCAGACTCAGCATTCGCCGCCGATCGCCGGATCCACCGGGTTCGGGCTTGGTCGTCAGGTGCCGGTTCGAATCCGGTCCGCCGCTCTCCTTCCTGCGGCGGTAGTTCAATGGCAGAACAAGTCGACGTGAAATTGACCCGCACCCCCTCGCGCCGGCGTGTGCATATGGGCGGCACCAACAGGGGCCCGGAAGCTGGACACGCTTCCGGGCCCTGCTCCGTGTCCCGGTCCTTCCCGCACCAGGGCCCCGCTCCGTGTCCGGGCACGGGTCCCGGCCCGTGCGCAGGCCCAGGTAGCCTGAGGGCACAATGAACCGTTTGACGACGTCATCGGGTGCGTACGACCTCACCCGCTTCCCCGAGGACCCCCGCGACAGGCTCCGCGCCTGGGACGCCGCCGACGAGTACCTGCTGCGGTACCTGGACGGCATCGACGCGGAGCCCGTGGACCTCGCCGGCACCGTCGTCGTGCTGGGCGACCGGTGGGGCGCGCTGGTCACCGCGCTCGCCGCGCACCGGCCCGTGCAGATCACCGACTCCTTCCTCACCCAGCAGGCGACCCGGGCGAACCTGGCGCGCAGCGGGGCGGGGGCCGGCGCGGTACGGCTGCTGTCGGCCATGGACCCCGTCCCGGACCGCATCGACGTCCTGCTGGTCCGGGTGCCCAAGAGCCTCGCGCTGCTGGAGGACCAGCTGCACCGGCTCGCACCGCGGCTGCACGCGGGCACCGTCGTCGTGGGCACGGGCATGGTCACCGAGATCCACACCTCGACGCTCACCCTCTTCGAGCGGCTCATCGGTCCGACCAGGACGTCACTGGCGGCGAAGAAGGCCCGGCTGATCTTCAGCACGCCGGCCGCCTCGCCCGTCCGTGGCGACAGCCCGTGGCCGCGCACGTACGAGCTGCCCGCCGACGTGGGCGCGGCTTCCGGCCTGGCCGTCACCAACCACGCGGGCATCTTCTGCGCCGACCGCCTCGACATCGGCACCCGCTTCTTCCTGCGGAACCTCCCGCGGCGGCAGGGCCCCGAGCGCGTCGTGGACCTGGGCTGCGGCAACGGGGTGGTCGGAACGGCCGCGGCGCTGGCCGATCCCGGCGCCGAGGTGACGTTCGTCGACGAGTCCTACTCCGCGGTGGCCTCGGCCGAGGCCACCTTCCGGGCCAACGCCGGGCCGGACGCCAAGGCCGAGTTCCTGGTCGGTGACGGCCTGTCGTCCGTGCCCGCCGGCTCGGTGGACCTGGTGTTGAACAACCCGCCGTTCCACAGCCACCAGGCGACGACCGACACGACGGCCTGGAGCATGTTCACGGGATCCCGCGACGCGCTGCGCGCCGGGGGCGAGCTGTGGGTCATCGGCAACCGGCACCTCGGATACCACGTGAAGCTGCGCAAGCTCTTCGGGAACTGCGAGGTCGTCGCGAGCGACCCGAAGTTCGTCATCCTGCGAGCGGTGAAGCGCTGACCACCGGCGGCCTCACGCGGCCGCCGCGTCCCGCAGGGCGCCGATCAGGGCCGACAGGGCCGGCGCGGCCGGTGAGGTCTCGCGCACCGCGGCGTAGATCGACCGGACCGGCTCCGGTCCGCGTACCTTCCGCACGGCGACGCCGGGATGGCGGTGTCCCAGTCCCAGCGTCGGCATCAGACCGACTCCGAGGCCGGCGGCGATGAACCCCTGCGCGGTCGTGTGGTCCTTGCTCTCGACCACGAAGTCCGGGCTGAAGCCCGCCGCCGCGCAGGCGTCGACCACGGATTCCAGGCAGGGGCCCGCGGGCCACTCGTTGCCGACCCACGGCTCGTCGGCCAGCTCACTCAGGTCCAGCGTCTTCTTCGCCGCGAGCCGGTGGCCCTTGGGCAGCACGGCGCGGTAGGTGTCGTCCAGCAGGTGGACGAGCCGGACGCCCGGGCTGGGCAGGTCGCGCGGAAGCACCACGATCGCCAGATCGGCCCGGCCCTGCCGCACCTCGGTCAGGGGGCCGCCGTCGGCGGAGGCCGGAGACTCCTCGGTGTCGTCGAGCCGGAGGTCGATGCGCACGCCCGGGTGTTCGGCGCGCAGCCGCGCCACGGCGGGCGCGACCAGCGTCGCGCCCGCCGTGGCGAAATAGCGGATCGACAGCTGCCCGGTGCGGCCGGCCCGGAGGTCGGCCAGCGCCGTCTCCGCCTCGGCGACGTTCCTGCTGATCACGGCCGCGTGCTCGGTGAGCAGCAGTCCGGCCGCCGTCGGCCGTACGCCGCGACCGAAGCGTTCGAGCAGCGCCGTCCCGGCCTGCTTCTCCAGCGCCGCCACCTGCTGGCTCACGGCGGACGGCGTGTACCCGAGGTTCAGCGCCGCCGCGGTGACCGAACCACTGGTGACGACCGCCCGCAGCACCTGCATACGTCTCACATCGAGCATGTAGGAGAGCTTAACGGTGCGTGCAACTCTTTTCTCTTGTCCTGTCGGGTCGATCGCGGGCACGGTGATCACAGGAGACCGGACCAGCGATGGACCGGAACGGCGACAGAGGAGACAGCAGTGAGCGGCAGTAGCAGATCCGGCCCGATGTCATGGGTGCGGATGGGCGTCCTCGCCCTGCTGTGGGGATCGACGTTCCTCTGGATCAAACTGGCGCTGGACGGGCTGTCGCCCGCTCAAGTGACCTTCACCCGCTGCGCGTTGGGCTCCGTCGTTCTGCTCGTCCTGTGCCTGTCGGGACGCCGCGGACTGCCGCGCGACCGCGTGACCTGGGGTCATATCGTGGTGGCCGCATTCTTCTGCAACGCGCTGCCCTTCGCCCTGTTCAGCGTCGGCGAGCAGACGGTCGACTCCGGCGTAGCCGGCGTCCTCAACGCGACGACCCCGCTGTGGTCCCTGTTGATCGGACTCGCCATCGGGACCGAACGCCGGCTCCACCCCGCCCGGTTGGGCGGACTGCTGCTCGGATTCGCGGGCACGCTGCTGATCTTCGCCCCGTGGGGCCGGGCCGGGCTGGTCAGCTGGGGCGCCGCCGCGATGCTCGGGGCGGCGGCGAGTTATGCCGTCGCGTTCGCCTACATGGGACGCCATCTGGTCGGGAAGGGCACCGCCACCATCGCGCTCTCCGCGTCGCAACTCCTCGCCGCGACGGGACTCAGCGCGCTGGCCCTGCCGCTCGGCGGTCTGACCGCCGTGCATCCCGGGCCCGCGGCGCTGTCGGCCGTCGTCGTCCTGGGAGTGTTCGCCACCGGCATCACCTTCCACCTCACCTACCGCCTCATCGCGGACGAGGGCGCCACCAACGCCTCCACCGTCGGATACCTGCTGCCGGTGGTCTCGGTGGGCCTGGGCGCGATCGTGCTGCACGAGAACGTCGGCCTCAGGACCGTCGCGGGCATGGCCGTGGTGCTGGTCGGCGTGGGCCTGACCCGCCGCCCGGCGCGGCCGCGCGCCGACGCGGGTGCGGCGGCCGGGTCGGTGGCCGTCGGCGGCTGCTCGCGCTGAGCGCCCTATCCGGGGGTCGCACCGCTCAGCGACCGGAGCGTCTTCGCGAGGCGGGCCTTTCGGCTCTCCGGGGTGAGCGCCTGGAGCAGCGGCAGGACGGCCAGGTAGCGACCGGTTCTGTCGAGAGCCTCGAACGCCTCGCGCGCCACCGGGTCCGCGTCGAGCGCGGCCGCGAGATCGGGCGGTACGGTCGCCGTCCGCTGCGAGTCGTAGGCAGCGGCCCACCGCCCGTCCTCCTGCGCCCTGCGCACCTCGGCGAGCCCGGGTTCGCGCATCCGCCCGGCGGCCGTCAGCGCCGCGACCTTGTCCACGTTCACCCGCGACCACAGGCTCCTGGGCCGGCGCGGCACGTACTTCTGCAGGTAGTACCGCGCGTCGAGGGAGCGCCGCTGCCCGGAGATCCAGCCGTAGCACAGCCCGACGTCGACCAGCTCGTCGGAAGTGACCGTCGGGATGCCGGATCCCTTCTTGGCCATCTTGATCCACACGCCCTCGTCACGGGTGACGTGCCCGGCCAGCCACTCCTCGAACGCCGCCGCGTCCGCGAAAGCGATGATCTCCACCCCGTCGACCTCGTCCATGCGGCCCAGGTTAAGGCCAGGGAATCCGTAATTCTTTGCATAAAGCTTCGGTGGAACGTATAGTCATGCCTTCGACGAGGAGGTTCGATGGCTTTGCGGGCAGCGGTGGCAGGGGCGAGTGGTTACGCGGGGGGTGAGATCCTGCGGCTGCTCCTGGGGCACCCGGAGATCGAGATCGGCGCACTCACCGGCAACTCCAACGCGGGACAGCGACTGGGCGCACTGCAGCCGCACCTGCCGCCGCTGGCCGAGCGCGTGCTGGAGCCGACGTCGGCCGAGGTGCTGGCCGGGCATGACGTGGTCTTCCTCGCGCTGCCGCACGGGCAGTCCGCGGCGGTGGCGGAGCAGCTCGGCGACGGCGTGCTGGTCGTCGACTGCGGCGCCGACTTCCGGTTGCGCGACGCCGCCGACTGGGAGAAGTTCTACGGCTCCCCGCACGCCGGGGCCTGGCCGTACGGGCTGCCCGAGCTGCCCGGGGCGCGGGCGGCCCTGCGGGGCTCGAAGCGCGTCGCGGTGCCCGGCTGCTTCCCGACCGGTGTCTCGCTGGCGCTCTTCCCGGCGTACGCGGCCGGGCTCGCCGAGCCCGAGGCCGTGATCGTCGCCGCTTCCGGCACGTCCGGCGCGGGCAAGGCGGCCAAGCCGCACCTGCTCGGCAGCGAGGTCATGGGATCCGTGACGCCGTACGGCGTCGGGGGCGTGCACCGGCACACCCCCGAGATGATGCAGAACCTGTCGGCCGTGGCCGGGGAGCCGGTGAGCGTCTCGTTCACCCCGACCCTCGTCCCGATGCCGCGCGGCATCCTCGCCACCTGCAGTGTGCGGGCCCGGGCGGGCGTCACCGCCGACGCGGTCCGCGCCGCCTATGAGAAGGCCTTCGCGGACGAGCCGTTCGTGTACCTGCTGCCCGAGGGGCGGTGGCCGTCGACCGGCGCCGTGCTCGGCTCCAACGCCGTGCAGGTGCAGGTCGCGTACGACGAGGCAGCCGGCCGCATCGTCGCCGTCAGCGCGATCGACAACCTGACGAAGGGCACCGCGGGCGGCGCGGTGCAGAGCATGAACATCGCCCTCGGACTTCCCGAGGACACCGGACTTTCCACGACAGGAGTAGCACCGTGAGCGTCACGGCAGCGCAGGGATTCACGGCCGCGGGCATCGCCGCCGGGATCAAGGACAGCGGCAACCCCGACCTGGCCCTCGTGGTCAACAACGGGCCGCGCCTGGCCGCCGCGGGCGTCTTCACCTCCAACCGTGTGAAGGCCGCGCCCGTCGTCTGGTCGGAGCAGGTCGTCAAGGGCGGCCAGGTGTCCGCCGTCGTCCTCAACTCCGGCGGCGCGAACGCCTGCACGGGACCGCTCGGCTTCCAGGACACGCACGCGACCGCCGAGAAGGTTGCGGAGGTACTCGGACAGAACGCGGCCGAGGTCGCGGTCGCGTCCACCGGCCTGATCGGGCTGCGCCTCCCGATGGACAAGCTGCTGCCGGGGATCGAGAAGGCCGCGGCCGAACTCTCGGCACACGGCGGCGAGAAGGCCGCCATCGCGATCAAGACCACCGACTCGGTGCACAAGACGGCCGTCGCCGAGAAGGACGGCTGGTCAGTCGGCGGCATGGCCAAGGGCGCGGGCATGCTCGCGCCGGGCCTGGCGACCATGCTCGTCGTGCTCACCACCGACGCCGACCTGGACGCCGGCACGCTCGACACCGCGCTGCGCGCCGCCACTCGCACCACCTTCGACCGGGCCGACTCCGATGGCTGCATGTCCACCAACGACACCGTGCTGCTGCTCGCCTCCGGCGCCTCAGGGGAAGTTCCCGCCTACGGTGATTTCGCCGCCGCCGTCGAGCAGGTCTGCGCCGACCTGGCCCGGCAGCTGATCGGTGACGCGGAGGGCGCGTCCAAGGACATCAAGGTCGAGGTGATCAACGCCGCTACCGAGGACGACGCCGTCGAGGTGGGCCGCTCCATCGCCCGCAACAACCTCCTCAAGTGCGCGATCCACGGCGAGGACCCCAACTGGGGCCGGGTGCTGTCCGCCATCGGCACGACCGCCGCCGCCTTCGAGCCGGACCGGCTGAACGTGGCCATCAACGGCGTCTGGGTCTGCAAGGACGGTTCGGTCGGCGAGGACCGGGACCTGGTCGACATGCGGTTCCGCGAGGTCGTCATCACCGCCGACCTGAACGCGGGCGCCGCCGCCGCCACCATCTGGACCAACGACCTGACGGCGGACTACGTCCACGAGAACAGCGCGTACAGCTCATGACCAACCCCACCGCGCGGAACCACACCGCGCTGCCCAAGGCCCGCATCCTCATCGAGGCGCTGCCGTGGCTCACCCGCTTCAACGGCAAGACCGTCGTCATCAAGTTCGGCGGCAACGCCATGGTCGACGAGGAGCTGAAGGCGGCCTTCGCCCAGGACGTCGTCTTCCTGCGGCACGCCGGCCTCAAGCCCGTCGTCGTGCACGGCGGCGGCCCGCAGATCAGCGCACAACTCGACCGGCTCGGCATCGCGTCGTCCTTCACCGCCGGACTGCGGGTGACCACCCCCGAGACGATGGACGTCGTCCGGATGGTGCTCGCCGGGCAGGTCCAGCGGCAGTTGGTCGGGCTGCTCAACGAGCACGGGCCGTTCGCCGTCGGGATGACCGGCGAGGACGCGCACACCATGACGGCCGTCCGGCGGCACGCGGTCGTGGACGGGGAGCAGGTGGACATCGGCCTGGTCGGTGAGATCACCGAGGTCGACCCGGGCGCCATCCAGGCGCTGCTGGACGACGGCCGGATCCCGGTCGTCTCGTCCATCGCCCGCGGCGAGGACGGTCACGTCTACAACATCAACGCGGACACCGCCGCCGCCGCGCTCGCCTCGGCGCTGGACGCCGAGGTCCTCGTGGTCCTCACCGACGTCGAGGGGCTGTACGCCGACTGGCCGTCCAGCGAGGACGTGATCAGCCGGCTCACCGCGAGCGAACTGGAGAAGCTGCTGCCCGATCTGTCGAGCGGCATGGTGCCCAAGATGGAGGGCTGCCTGTACGCCGTGCGCCACGGTGTCGGCAGCGCACGGATCATCGACGGCCGGGTGCCGCACTCGATGCTCCTCGAGGTATTCACGGACGACGGCATCGGCACGATGATCGTGCCGGACGCGCGGGGGGACGGATCATGAGCAACGAGGAACTGACGCGGCGCTGGCAGGGCTCGCTGATGGACAACTACGGGACGCCGCGCGTCCCGCTGGTCCGCGGCGAGGGCGTGAAGTTCTGGGACGCCGACGGCAAGGTCTACCTCGACTTCGTCGGCGGCATCGCGGTCAACTCCCTGGGCACCGGGCATCCGGCCGTGGTCCGGGCCGTCTCCGAGCAGATCGGCACGCTCGGCCATGTGTCGAACCTCTTCATCGCCGAGCCCCCGGTGGCCGTGGCGGAGCGGCTGCTGCAGCTCTTCGGCCGGGTCGGGAGGGTCTTCTTCTCCAACTCCGGCGCGGAGGCGGTGGAGGCCGCCTTCAAGATCGGCCGGCTGACCGGCCGCCGGCACATGGTGGCCACCTCGGGCGCCTTCCACGGCCGGACGATGGGCGCCCTCGCGCTCACCGGCCAGCCGAAGAAGCAGGAGGCGTTCCACCCGCTGCCCGGTGACGTCACGCATGTGGCGTTCGGCGACGTGGACGCGCTGCGCGCCGCCGTCACCACCGACACCGCGCTGGTGATCATCGAACCGATCCAGGGCGAGAACGGCGTGGTCGTGCCGCCCGCCGGATACCTGAAGGCCGCGCGGGAGATCACCACCGCCACCGGCACCCTGCTGGTCCTGGACGAGGTGCAGACCGGCATCGGACGGACGGGCCAGTGGTTCGAGCACCAGGCGCACGGCGTCGAGCCCGATGTCGTCACCCTCGCCAAGGGCCTGGGGGCCGGTCTGCCGATCGGTGCGACGATCGCCTTCGGCGCCGCGGCCGACCTCCTCACGCCGGGTCAGCACGGCACCACCTTCGGCGGGAACCCGGTCGCCTGCGCCGCCGCGCTCGCCGTCCTGGACACCATCGCGGCCGACGGGATCCTCGACAACGTCAAGCGGCAGGGCGACCGGCTGCGGCACGGGATCGAGGCGCTCGGGCACCCGTTGGTCGATCATGTGCGCGGTGCGGGGCTCCTGCTGGGTATCGTTCTCACGGAGCCGCTCGCGCCGCAGGTGCAACAGGCGGCTCAGGACGCCGGAATCCTGGTGAACGCGGCTGTGCCCGACACGGTACGGCTCGCCCCTCCGCTCATCCTCGGCGATGACGAGGTGGAGGTGTTCCTCCAGGCTCTGCCCGCCGTCCTCGACGCGGTACACAAGGGCCAACGATCCGGAGAAACGCGACGATGACCGAGGCGCAGCAGGGCGGCCAGGCCGTACCGCAGACCCGCACCGCACGCCACCGGCGGATCGTGGACATCCTCAACCGGCAGCCGGTGCGGTCGCAGAGCCAGCTCGCCAAGATGCTCTCCGACGACGGGCTGAGCGTCACGCAGGCGACGCTCTCGCGCGACCTGGACGAGCTGGGCGCGGTCAAGATCCGTAACGCCGGCGGCGAGCTGATCTACGCGGTGCCGTCCGAGGGCGGCTTCCGCACCCCGCAGGCGCCGCTGGGGGAGTCCGTCAAGGAGGAGCGGATGGCCCGGCTCGCGGGCGAGCTGCTCATCTCGGCGGAGGCGTCCGCCAACCTGGTCGTCCTGCGCACCCCGCCGGGCGCGGCCCAGTTCCTGGCCTCCGCGATCGACCAGGCCGAGGTGCACGACATCCTGGGCACCATCGCGGGCGACGACACCCTCATGCTGATCAGCCGGGACGCGGCCGGCGGCCAGGCGCTGGCCGACCACCTGCTCCGGCTCGCGGCGGGCGACCACCGGCAGCACTGAGCCGCATCCTCGAAGGAAGGGCCCCCGTTCGCGGGGGTCCTTCCGTGTTTTCGGGGTGGCGGACCCGCCGGATCCGGCTTTTGACGAATCATGCAGTCCAATGCATACTTATGCCAGTCAGTGCGGCCGTCACCAGGCGACGGTCCACGCGACACCTTGAGGAGCAGCGGTGAGCAGCAACGGCGATGTCAGGCTCTGGGGCGGCCGGTTCGCGGACGGCCCGGCGGAGGCCCTGGCCAAGCTTTCCGCGTCGGTCCACTTCGACTGGCGGCTGGCCCCCTACGACATCGCCGGCTCCCGCGCCCACGCCCGCGCGCTGCACAAGGCCGGGCTGCTGACCGACGACGAGCTGGGGCGGATGCTGGCCGGACTCGACCAGCTGGCCACCGACGTCGAGGCGGGCACCATCACCGGCACCATCGCCGACGAGGACGTGCACACCGCGCTGGAGCGCGGCCTGCTGGAGCGGATCGGCGCGGACCTGGGCGGCAAGCTGCGGGCCGGCCGGTCCCGCAACGACCAGATCGCCACGCTCTTCCGGATGTACCTGCGCGACCACGCGCGGACGATCGGCGGGCTGCTCGCCGAGTTGCAGGAGGCGCTGGTCGGTCTCGCCGAGACGCACGCGGACGTCGCCATGCCGGGACGCACGCATCTGCAGCACGCCCAGCCGGTGCTCTTCGCCCACCACGTCCTGGCGCACGTGCAGGCGCTGGGCCGGGACGCCGAGCGGCTGCGGCAGTGGGACGAGCGGACGGCCGTCTCCCCGTACGGCTCGGGCGCGCTCGCGGGCTCGTCGCTGGGCCTCGACCCGGTGGCGGTCGCCGCCGAGCTCGGCTTCGAGCGCGGCTCGGTCGCCAACTCCATCGACGGCACGGCCTCGCGCGACTTCGTCGCGGAGTTCGCGTTCATCACCGCGATGATCGGGATCGACCTGTCACGGATCGCCGAGGAAATCATCATCTGGAACACGAAGGAGTTCTCCTTCGTCACCCTCCACGACGCCTTCTCCACCGGCTCCTCGATCATGCCGCAGAAGAAGAACCCGGACATCGCCGAGCTGGCGCGCGGCAAGTCCGGCCGGCTCATCGGCAACCTGACCGGCCTGCTGGCGACGCTCAAGGCGCTGCCGCTCGCGTACAACCGCGATCTGCAGGAGGACAAGGAGCCGGTCTTCGACTCCTGCGACACCCTCGAGGTCCTGCTGCCCGCCTTCACCGGCATGATGGCGACCCTCACCGTCAACACCGCGCGGATGGAGGAGCTGGCGCCGGCCGGCTTCTCCCTGGCCACCGACATCGCCGAGTGGCTGGTCAAGCAGAACGTGCCGTTCCGGGTCGCGCACGAGGTCGCGGGGGAGTGCGTCAAGGTCTGCGAGGCCGAGGGCATCGAGCTGGACGGTCTGACGGACGAGCAGTTCGCCAAGATCTCACCGCACCTGACCCCCGAGGTCCGCACTGTCCTGAACGTCAAGGGCGCGCTCGCCTCCCGTGACGGCAGGGGCGGCACGGCGCCGGTCCGGGTGGCGGAGCAGCTGGCGGAGGTCAAGCAGGACGTGGCCGCGCAGCTGGCCTGGGCGCTGGCCGAACGCTGACACCGGGCGGAGCGCCGGGCCGCGACGGCTCGGCCTCCGCCCTTTCTGCGCCTTCTACATGAGACATCACTGTCTCATGCGCGCTATCTTTGTCTCATGAGCTTCGATCGTGACCAGGTGCTGCGCGACGCCGCGGCCCTGCTGAGTCGCCGAGCCACCGCGTCCATGGACGAGATCGCCAAGGCGGCCGGCATCAGCCGCGCCACCCTGCACCGGCACTTCCCCGGCCGCGACGCCCTCGTCCGGGCGCTGGGCCTGCTCGGGAACGCGCAGATGGACGAGAGGCTGGACGCCGCCCGCATAGAGGAGGGCGACCCGGTCGCGGCGGTGCGCCGGCTGATCGACGAGGCCATCCCCGTCTCCGGATTTCTGGCCTTCCTCTACGGCGAGAACCAGCTGTACGACGTGCCGGAGGTGACCGAGGGCTGGGCGCGGGTCGACGAGCGGGTCAGCGCGCTGTTCCGGCGCGGCCAGGAGCAGGGGCTGTTCCGGTACGACCTGACGCCCACCTGGCTGGGCGAGGCGCTGTACGCCCTGATCGCGGCCTCGGCCTGGTGCGTCCAGGATGGACGTATGGCACGGAACGATTCGGCCCGTATGGTCTCCGAGCTGCTGCTCGGCGGGATGCTGCGGAGCGCGTCATGACCCGCGACGCCCTGCACAAGCCGTCCGCACCCGTGTCACCGACGCCCCCGCACCCCTCACGTTGGCTCGCGCTCGCCATCCTGACGCTGGCGCTGCTGCTCGTCGCGGTGGACGCGACGGTGCTCGGGCTGGCGATGCCGTTCCTGACCGAGGACCTGCAGCCGTCCTCGACACAGGTGCTGTGGATCGGCGACATCTACTCGTTCGTCATCGCCGGCCTGCTGGTCTCGATGGGCAGCCTCGGCGACCGCGTCGGCCGCAAGAAACTGCTGCTCATCGGCTCCGCCGCGTTCGGCGGGCTGTCGGTGCTCGCCGCGTATGCGCACACCCCGGAGACGCTGATCATCGCCCGCGCCCTGATGGGCGTGGCCGGGGCCACCTTGATGCCGTCCACCCTCGCGCTGATCCGCAACCTCTTCACCGATCCGCGCGAGCGCAGCTTCGCGATCGGCGTGTGGGGTGCTGCCTCGACGGCGGGCGCCGCCGTGGGACCGGTCGTCGGCGGCATCCTGCTGGAGCACTTCTGGTGGGGCTCGGTCTTCCTGATCAACCTGCCGGTCATGGCGGTGCTGCTGATCGTCGGCTCCAAGCTGCTGCCGGAGTCCCGCAACCCCGACCCGGGCCCCTGGGACCTGTTCAGCGTCGCGCTCTCCCTCGTCGGCATGTTCGGCGTTGTGTACTGCATCAAGGAGCTGGCAGCCCACGGTCCCGGCACCGCGGCCTTCGCCGCGGGCGGGGTGGGCCCTGGTCTGCCTCTACGCCTTCGTCCGGCGGCAGCACACGCTGCCCGCGCCGCTGCTGGACATGCGGCTCTTCCGCAACCGGGGCTTCTCCGCCTCGGTGCTGGCCGACCTGCTCACCGTGCTGGGCCTGTCCGGGCTGATCTTCTTCCTGTCGCAGTTCCTGCAGATGGTGCAGGGCCGCTCGCCGCTGGAGGCCGGCCTCGCCGAACTGCCGGCCATGGTCGGGGCCGTGGGGGCCGGGCTGTGCGCGGGCGTCGCCGCCCGCCGGTTCTCCGTGCGGATGGTCGTCGCCGGCGGCCTGGGCGCCAGCGGCCTGGCGCTCGCCGGGCTGTTCGGCCTCACGCCGGACACCGGGTACCCGCTGCTCTTCGCCGTGCTGCTGATCGTCGGCGTCGGCGCGGGGTTCTCGTTCACCGTCACCGCCGACGTGATCCTTTCCAGCGTCCCCGAGGAGGAGGCGGGCGCCTCGGCCGCGGTCTCCGAGACGGCCTACGAACTCGGCGCCGCGCTCGGCATCGCGCTGCTCGGCTCCATCGTCACCGGCATCTACTCCAACCTGACGCTGCCCGCCGGGCTGTCGGCGGACGGCGCGGCGCAGGCCAAGGACTCCCTGGCGGGCGCCGTCGAGGTGGCGGACACGCTGCCCGGCGGGGACGGGGACGCGCTGCTCCTGGCGGCGCAGGCTTCGTTCACCGACGGGCTGCGCATCGCGGCCATGGTCGGCGCGGTGGTGCTGCTCGGGGCAGCCGTGTGGGCCTGGCGGATGCTGCGCCACACCAAGCTGGCGACGACCCGCTCCCATCACTGAGAGCGGGACCGCCGGAGAACGTCAGGCGGCCTTGGCCTTGGTGGCGTACATGTCGACGTACTCCTGGCCCGACAGCCGCATGACGTCGCTCATCACCTCGTCGGTGATGGCACGCAGCACATAGCGGTCGCGGTCCATGCCCTCGTAGCGGGAGAAGTCGAGGGGCGCGCCGAAGCGGATGGTCACCCGGTGGGATGCGGGGCAGCTTCTTGCCCACCGGCTGCACGCGCTCGGTGCCGATCAGCGCGCAGGGCACGACGACCGCGCCCGTCATCAGGGCGAGCCGCGCGACACCCGTGCGACCCCGGTACAGCCGGCCGTCGGGGGAGCGGGTGCCCTCCGGGTGGATGCCGAAGATCTGGCCCTCCTCCAGCACCCGGCGGCCGGTCATCAGCGCCGCGGCGCCGCCGCGGGCGCCGTCCCGGTCCACCGGGATCATGCCGACGGTGGTGAAGAACGCGGCCTTCACGCGTCCCTTGAGGCCCTTGCCGGTCACGTACTCGTCCTTGCCGAGGAAGTAGACCGGTCGCGGAGCCACCAGGGTCATGAACGGTGAGTCCGAGAACGCGAGGTGGTTGCCCGCCAGGATCACGGGACCGGTGGCGGGGATGTTCTCGATTCCCTCGACACGCGGGCGGTACAGCACGCGGAGGAGCGGTACGAGCAGCGTATTGATCAGGAAACGGAACAACGGGCCCTCCGGGCAGGGGATCGACGGATCGAAGACCAGGGGCGCGCGCCCACTGGCGCACACCCCCTATGGATGAGGACGATACTTCCGTTCGCCGGGTGAGCGCACGCCGGGTTCACACAGTGGCTACGCAGTGTTGACGTACGTTCCGCACGTGTTTCGCCTGTCGTGGGCCGTACGAAAGGTGTACGCGCCTACGCTGCGCGGGTCGACCGGCAGGTGCCGCACGGGCGTTCGGCCGCGATCGCCGGATCCACCGGACTCAGGGAGAGCTCATGACGCACGACCAGCAGGGTTCAGGACCGGGCCGCCGGGCCGTCCTCGGCGCGGCGGCGGCGCTGGGCGCCGGCGGCGCGGTGTTCGCCCTGCCGGGCGTGGCGGAGGCGGCGGGCACGTCCGCCGGCCGCGGCGGACACCACTCGTACAAACTGCCGGTGCCGACCGTCATCGGGCACCGCGGCGCCAGCGGCTACCGCCCCGAGCACACCCTCGGCTCCTACCAGCACGCCCTGGACCTCGGCGCGGACGTCATCGAGCAGGACGTCGTGCCCACCAAGGACGGCCACCTGGTCTGCCGGCACGAGCCCGAGATCGGCGGCACCACCGACGTCTCGAAGCACCCCGAGTTCGCGAGCCGCAGGACCACCAAGACCATCGACGGCACCACCACCACGGGCTGGTTCACCGAGGACTTCACCCTCGCCGAGCTCAAGACGCTGCGTGCCGTGGAACGGCTGCCGGCCAATCGGCAGCGCAACACCCTCTACGACGGCCGCTGGGAGATCCCCACCTTCGAGGAGGTGCTCCGGTGGGCCGAGGAGCAGGGCCGCAAGCGCGGCCGCCCGGTGTGGCTGCATTCCGAGACCAAGCACCCCACCTACTTCCGCAAGCTCGGCCTCGGCCTGGAGGAGCGGCTGGCCGGGCTGCTGCGCCGCTACGGCCGCGACCGCAGGGACTCTCCGCAGTTCCTGGAGTCGTTCGAGTCGAGCAGCCTGCAGCGGTTGGGCTCGCTGGGTGTGGGCGCCCCCAAGATCTTCCTGCTGTCCGACCTCACCTCGCGCCCGTACGACTTCGTCGAGGCGGGTGACCCGCGCACCGTCGCCGACCTGGTCACCCCGGACGGACTGCGGTGGATCGCGCGCTTCGCCCGGGGCATCGGCCCGACGCTGCTGCTGGTCATTCCGCTCGACGCCACGGGCAGGCTCGGCACCCCGACCACGCTGGTGCGCGACGCGCACGCCGCCGGGCTGATCCTGCACCCCTACACGATGCGCAACGAGAACACCTTCCTGCCCGTCGACTTCCGCAAGGGCACCGACCCGAACGCCTACGGCGACTCCTTCGGCGCGTTCACGACGTACTTCGAGCAGGGCATCGACGGGATCTTCTCCGACAACGCCGACACCGCGCTCCTCGCCCGCGAGGACTTCCTGAAGAACCGGTGAACCATCCGCACCGGTGATCCACTCTGACGGGTGAAGACGGCCGCGTCCGGCAACCGCCGGGCGCGGCCGTGTCGTCCCGGCGATCGTGAACGTGTCGCTGCGAGAAGACGAACTGACCCGGCTGCGTCCCCTGGTCGCCGCGGAGGCGGCCGCCGAGGCGGTCTCCGGCGGCATCGAGGCCGCCGACCTCGAACAGGCGGTGTGGCTGCGGCTGCTGGAACTGGCCGTGCCGCCGTCCGATCCGGCCCGCTGGCTGCGGGCGGCGGTGCGCCGCGAGGTGCGCGAGGCCGCTCGCCGGGTCCGCCGCGAGCTGCGGTACGCCCCGGGCCGCGAACCGGTGGCGGACCGCGGGCCGTCCGTCGAGGAACAGGTGCTCGGCGCCGAGCAGCGGGCGGCCGTGCACGCCGCCGTGGAGCGGCTGCCTGGGCGCTGCCCGCAGGTGGTTACCGCCCTGATGTCCCGTTCCGACCCCACATACCAGGAAATCTCCCGCGAGTTGGGAATCTCACAGGGCAGTATCGGCCCATTGCGCTCACGCTGTCTCGGCTGCCTGCGCTCGATCCTGAAATCCGGGGTTGCATCCCCGGTAAGACGGGGTAAGGCACGGTAAACAGTCGGCGACAAGGCGTTCCTGGCGCGTTCGAGCGCGGCCGGATGCGGGTATTGCGAGGCATCTACCGCGCCGGGGCGTTTGTGCGATCATCAGCGCCACGGAGACGGCGCACACCCGTACCAACTCCGGTCAGGCATACGTCCCGGGCGCGCATTCCACCCTCATCAGCCCGGGCGGACTCGAAGGGGAGGCCTGCGGCCCATGGGCATGAGCGTGACCATCTCTACGGCGGACCAAGGCGACGCCGAGAAGATCCTCAAACTCCAGTACCTCTGCTACCAGAGCGAGGCGGAGCTCTACGGCGACTACTCCATAGAGCCGCTCACCCAGACCTTCGAGGCGCTGCGCGCCGAGTTGGCTCAGGGGTGCGTCCTGGTCGCGCGGCTCGGCGACGAGGTCGTCGGCTCCGTACGCGGGGTCGTCGACGACGACGGCACCGCGCGGATCGCCAAGTTGATCGTCCACCCCCGTATGCAGCGGCACGGCCTCGGCGGCCGGCTGCTGCACGCCGTCGAGGAGCGGCTGTCCGCCGAGAGCGAGGCGAAGCGCTACCGGCTGTTCACCGGGCACCGCAGCGACCTGAACCTGCGGCTGTACCGCAAGCTGGGGTACGAGCAGGTGGGCGACGCCGAGCCGATCACCCGGCGGCTGAGCCTGGTCACCATGGAGAAGGACGCGCCGAGGACGTCGTTCGCCGCCAGCGCCTGATCCGAACCCCGGGTCACCGCTCCTGCTGTGGCTGCGCCGACCTGCGCAGCCACAGCAGTCCGGCGACCGGCAGCAGCAGGGGCAGGAAGAGATAGCCGATCCCGAAGTCCGACCACACGGTCGCGTCGGGGAACGCGGCCGGGTCGACGAGGGTGAAGGTTCCCACCGCGATCACCCCGGCCAGTTCGGCCGAGCAGCACACCAGCGCCACCCTGCGGGCCGCCTCGCCGCCGCGCCACAGCGCGACGGTGATCACCGCGTACACGAGCCCGGCCACCGCCGACAGCACGTACGCCAGCGGCGCGTCATGGAACTTCGTGAACATCTGGACGAGCGAGCGCGACACCGCCGCGACGGTGAACACCCCGTAGAGGGAGAGCAGCAACCGCCCGGGACCACGGCCGATCCGTCCGGTCCCGGCCCCGTCGTCCTCGGGCACGGCCGGCTGCCCGGACTCGTTCACGGCCGGTGCCCCGGATGCCTCGCGTGCGGGGTCAGACACCGCCGCCTCCCCAGATGTCGAAAAGCCGTACTTCGAGCACGGCGAGGATCACTCCGCCCGCGGCGACGATCGCCGATCCCCAGCGGGTGCGTTCGGTCAGCGACATGAAGCCGGCCGCCGGGATCGTGCAGGCGGCGCCGACCAGGTAGGAGACGAAGATCAACGTGCCCTGCTCCGGCTTCTCGCCGTGCGAGAGCTTCACCAGGGCGATCACCAGCTGGACCAGCGCCAGCACCGTGACCACGGCCATGCCGATGAAGTGCCAGTCCTTGGTCGGCTGGTCCCGGAGTGCGGCGAAGCCGCACCACGCCGCGAGCAGCAGCGCCGCGACCGAGACCGTGATGGTGACTGCGTCGAGCATGCCGTGACTCTATTACGGGCCAAAAGGACCCGGACGCGACCCCCGGCTGTCCGCATAGTGAACACCTCGCCCGGAATGCGGGACGCGGTGTCCAGGTCTGCTTTACTGGATCTCATGACCACGACGAACAGCCGCTGCCGCGCGACCGAGGCGACCACGCCCGGTGTTCGTTGTATGTGTCGAATGTGTGACTAGCGAAGGGCTCAGCCCCGCGTCACCTGTGGTTCCAGCGACTCCCTCTTCCCGTCGCTGATCTCCGCTTGGCCCCTGACGGGCCGATCCGTGCCGCGATCCGAGAGAAATGCCCCTTGCGCGGTGCTATGCCCGCCGCGAACTCGACAGTGACGGATACCCCTTGTGATCACCACCACGGACCTGAGAAAGGTCTACCACTCGCGTGACCGCGAGATCACCGCCCTGGACGGCGTCGATCTGCACGTCCGCGAAGGCGAGGTCTACGGTGTCGTCGGACAGAGCGGCGCCGGCAAGTCCACCCTCATCCGCTGCGTCAACCTCCTCGAGCGCCCCACGTCCGGCACCGTCGAGGTCGCCGGGCAGGACCTGACCGCGCTCGGCGGCCGCACCGACCGGGCCGGAGCCGCGCTGCGCGCCGCCCGTAGCGGCATCGGCATGGTCTTCCAACACTTCAACCTGCTGGCCTCGCGCACCGTGCAGGGCAACGTCGAGCTGCCGCTGGAGATCCTCGGCGTCTCCGGCAAGCAGCGCTCCCGCAAGGCCCTGGAACTGCTGGACCTGGTCGGCCTCGCCGACAAGGCCCGCGCCTACCCCGCGCAGCTGTCCGGCGGCCAGAAGCAGCGCGTCGGCATCGCCCGCGCGCTGGCCGGCGACCCCAAGGTGCTGCTCTCCGACGAGGCCACCTCGGCGCTCGACCCGGAGACCACCCGCTCCATCCTGCAGCTGCTGCGCGACCTCAACCGGCAGCTGGGGCTGACCGTGCTGCTCATCACGCACGAGATGGACGTCGTGAAGGCGATCTGCGACTCGGCCGCGCTGATGAAGAACGGCAGGGTCGTGGAGTCCGGCACCGTCACCGAGCTGCTCGCCACCCCCGGCTCCGAGCTCGCGCACGAGCTGTTCCCGGTGGGCGGTGAGCCGTCGGGACCCGACCGCACCGTCGTCGACCTCACCTTCCACGGTGAGAACGCGACCGAGCCGGTCGTCTCCCAGCTGGCCCGCACCTACAACGTGGACGTGTCGATCCTGGGCGCGGCCATCGAGACCATCGCCGGCCGGCAGATCGGCCGGATGCGGATCGAGCTGCCGGGCCCGTTCGAGGACAACGTCGTACCGATCGGCTTCCTGCGCGAGCAGGGCATCCAGGTCGAGGTGGCGCGGACCGCCGCCGCGCGTGTGAAGGAGACCGTGAAATGACCTGGGCCGAGATACAGCCGCTGCTCACGACGGCCTGTTGGGAGACGCTCTACATGGTGGGCTGGTCCACCGTGATCACGGCCGCGGTCGGACTGCCGCTGGGCGTGCTCCTGGTGCTCACGAGCCGGGGCGGCCTGCTGCAGAACGTGGTGGTGAACAAGGTGACCGGTGTCATCGTGAACATCACGCGGTCGCTGCCGTTCATCATCCTGATGGTCGCGCTGATCCCCTTCACCCGCTGGCTCGTCGGTGCGGCGTTCGGGCTCAACGCCGCCGTCGTGATGCTGTCCGTCGGCGCGATCCCGTTCTTCGCGCGCCTGGTGGAGACCTCGATCCGCGAGGTGGACCCCGGTCTCGTCGAAGCGGTCCACGCGATGGGCGGCAACACCCGCACCGTGGTCGTCAAGGCGCTGCTGCCCGAGTCGCTGCCGTCCCTGGTCTCCGGCCTCACCACCACCGTCATCGCCCTCGTCGGCTACTCGGCGATGGCGGGCACGATCTCCGCCGGCGGCCTCGGCAACCTGGCGTGGACCTACGGCTACCAGCGGTTCGAGAACAAGGTCATGGTCGCCACGATCGTGCTGCTCATCGCCCTGGTCACCGTCGTCCAGCTGGCCGGCGACCTGACCGCCCGCGCCCTGGCCCGCCGCGGCGGCCGGACGTCCGGCGCCCCCGGACTCCGGCTGCTGCGGTCCGCCCGTGTCGCGCGGGCCACCGAGACCTCCTGACCCGCCGGACTTCCTTCCGGCTCGTTCCATCCACTGAGAAAGAGGCACTTTTCGTGCGTAACACCACCAAGATCACCACTGCTGTGCTGGCCGCCGGAGCCCTCGCCCTGGGCCTGAGCGCGTGCGCCTCCAACCCGACTCAGAAGGACGGCGAGAACGACGCGCTCGTCGTCGCCGCGAGCCCCGTGCCGCACGCCGACATCCTGAAGTTCGTCAAGGACAACCTGGCGGAGAAAGCCGGATTGAAGCTGGAGGTGAAGGAGTTCGACGACTACGTCATACCGAACACCGCCACCGAGAACGGCGAGGTCGGCGCGAACTTCTTCCAGCACAAGCCGTACCTCGACGACTTCAACGCCAAGAACAAGACGCACATCGTCCCGGTCGTGAACGTCGAGCTGGAACCGCTCGGCCTCTACCCGGGCAAGGCCAAGACGCTGGCCGACATCACGTCCGGCGACACCATCGCCGTGCCCAGCGACACGACCAACCAGGGCCGCGCGCTGCAGCTGATCGCCTCCAAGGGCCTGATCACCCTCAAGCCCGGCGTCGGCGCCAACGCCAGCCTGCAGGACATCGCCGACGCCAAGGGCCTGAAGTTCAAGGACGCGAAGGCGGAGCTGCTCCCCAGCCAGCTGCCCGACGTCGCCGCCGCCGTCATCAACGGCAACGTGGCGCTCGGCGCCAAGCTCGACCCGGCCAAGGGCACCCTCGCCCTGGAGAAGGCCGAGGGCAACCCGTACGCCAACTTCCTGGCGGTCAAGGACGGCAAGCAGAACGACCCGCGGGTCGTGAAGCTCGCCAAGCTCCTCAACTCCGACGAGGTCAGGAAGTTCATCGAGACCAAGTACCACGGCTCGGTCGTCCCGGCGTTCGGCAAGACCGCCTGACCGCACCCGACCCGGCGCACCCCGGCCGCCCGACCAGGCGGCCGGGGTGCGGTGCGTCTCCGCTACCGGTGCCGCACCCAGTACACGTCCGTCATGTACGGCATCTCGATGTCGCCGCCGCGCCGGGTCGGCTCGTGCGCCCCGAGCAGCGACTCCAGATCGGCCCGCACCCGCTCCTGCTCGGCCGCGTCCAGCACCGCGATGTGGCTGGACGACATCATCCGCTCGACGACGTCCTCCACGGTCGTCGAATGCGGGTTGGGCCAGTGCCGCTCGTGCACCCGGCCCCAGCCCGGCCGCCCCTCGAAGGACCTGCGCCACCGGTTGTCGGGGTCCCCGATCCCGGAGGCCAGCGGCGGGCTCGGCAGATCGTGCGGCGCCAGCCGGAAGAAGATGTCCTGGAAGTCGCGCACCCACGGCACCGAGGTGTCGTACGTGTTCCACACCAGGGCGAGCGCCCCGCCCGGCCGCAGTAGCCGCTCCACCTCGTCGAGCGCGTCCGTCTCCTGGAACCAGTGCCAGGACTGCGCCGCCACGACCGCGTCCGCGCAGCCGTCCGGCAGCCCCGTCGCCTCCGCGGTGCCCGCCGTCACCACCACGCCGGGCAGCAGCGCGGCCAGCCGTTCGCGCATCTCCTGCACCGGCTCCACGGCCAGCACCTCGGCCCCGGTCAGCGCCAGCAGCCGGGTGAACTTGCCCGTGCCCGCCCCGAGATCGACCGCCGTCCGACCCGCCTGCAACGGCAGGGCGTCCGCCAGCGCGGCGAGCGCGGCCATGGGGTACGACGGGCGGGAGCGCTCGTACAAACCCGCGGCCCGCTGGGATCCGACTCCTGCTGCGTGGTGCAATGTCACGCGGCCAGACGCTAGCAGGGTCGGGTGACGGCGGCCGATACCCGCCCCGGCCGTCATACGGCCTACCCTGGAAGGGCGTTCGCGGATCACGCTCCCACGAACGGTTCTCGCGAGCCCGCTCTGCGAATGTCGCGGCCGATGCTGCATGCTGTGCTCTCCACACATGCCCTGGTTACGGAGCAGCGAATGACCTCCACCTTTCCGGACATCTCCATCAGTACGGAGCGGCTGGTGCTGCGCCCCTACGAGGAGGCCGACATCCCCGCCCTCGCGGAGATGGTGAACGATGAGCTGGTCATCGCCTGGACCTCCGTCGCGCAGCCGTACACCGAGGACGACGCCCGCGCCTTCGCCACCCGGATCGCCCCCGCGGAACGCACCGAGGGCCGCGGCATCGTCTTCGCCGTCACCGAGTTCCTGACCCAGCGGCTGGTCGGCACAGTCCATCTGCAGAACACCGACTGGCGCATCCGCAGCAGCGAGATCGGCTACATGACCGCCCCGTGGGCGCGTGGTGAGGGATACGCCTCCGAGTCGGTGCTCGCCGTGACCCAGTGGCTCTTCGACGACCAGAAGTTCGAGCGCCTCGAACTGCGCATCGCCGCCGACAACACCGCCTCCCAGCAGGTCGCCCAGAAGATCGGCTGCATCAGCGAGGGCGTGCTGCGCAACGCCGGCATAGTGCGCAGCCGGCCGGAGGAGGATCCGGGCGGCCGATGGGCGGAGATCCGCACCGACCTGATCGTGTGGAGCCTGCTCCCCGAAGACCTGGACGTACTGCCCGGCCGGGACTCCGGGGACCAGGGGTACACCGCCTTCGCCGACTGGGAGTAAACGACCCTGCGGCTCCCGGGTCGGCACCGCCGACACCGTCGTCGGCCGAGGCCCTGGCCCGGGGTACTGTGCTTCCTCGGGGACCGCGACCACGCCCAGCCGCGCCGCACCCGGACCGCGACCGCACTCGGACCGCGACCACGCCCGGACACCGACCGCGACCACGCCCAGGAGACTGACGACATGGCCGACCGGGTCACCGTGATCGGGTGGGACGGCTCGCCGCCGTCCGAAGCCGCGCTGTCGGCGCTCACCGCCGCCACGCTGGTGGCCGGCACCCGCCGTCATCTGGACCTCCCCCACGTACCCGAGTCCGCGGAACGGATCGTGCTCGGCAGCATCGACCTCGCCGCCCGCCGGATCGCCAAGCACCGGGGCACCGCGGTGGTGCTGGCCGACGGCGACCCGGGCTTCTTCGGCGTCGTGCGCGCCCTGCGTGACCCGGAGCTCGGCCTGGAGATCGAGGTCGTACCCGGCGTCTCCTCCGTCGCGCGGGCCTTCGCGCTGGCCGGCATGCCGTGGGAGGACGCCCGCGTCGTCGTCGCGCACAGCCGCTCGCTGCGGCGCGCGGTCAACGTGTGCCGCGCCTACCCCAAGGTCGCCGTGCTGACCGCGCCCGGCGCGGGCCCCGCGGAACTCTCCCTGCTGCTCGACGGTGTGCACCGCACCTTCGTCATCTGCGAGGCGCTCGGCACCGAGCAGGAACAGGTCAGCGTCCTCACCTCGGACAAGGTCGCCGACCACGTCTGGCGCGACCCCAACGTCGTCCTGGTCGTCGGCGGGATCACCTCGCGCGACCCGGCGGTCGCCGGTCGCAGCGGCTGGATCGCCGGCCGCGATCCGGCGTTCCCCGGCACGGTGCGCGGCTGGGGCCTGCCGTCCTCGGAGTACGGCGGCGACGGTTCCCACCAGCTGCGGGCGCTGCAACTCGCGCGGCTGGGCCCGCGCACCGGCGACCTGGTCTGGGACATCGGCTCCGCGGACGGTGCGTTCGCCGTCGAGGCCGCCCGGTTCGGCGCGGCCGTGATCGCGGTGGACCGGGACGAGGACGCCTGCGACTGGATCACGGCCGCCGGCCGGCGCTTCGGCGTCCAACTCCAGGTCGTCCACGGCACCGCGCCGCAGGCGCTGGAGGACCTCCCCGAACCCGACGTCATCCGGATCGGCGGGGGAGACGCGGAAGTCGTCACGGCGTGCGCCGCCCGGCGCCCCGAGCGCATCGTCGCGAGCGCGGGAAACCGGGACGAGGCGGAGGCGGTCAGCCGGGCCCTCGAGGAGGGCGGCTACGACGTCGAACGCGCCCTGCTGCAGACCGTCGAACTTGATTCCGGCTGGGCGGAACGCGAACGCCTCGTCACCTTCGCACTCTGCGGCCACCGCAGGTGACGGCGAGGCCGTCGGTCCGCCCGCAGTGTGGACCCTTGGACGGCCCTCCGGCGCACGCGCGGTAGGCTGGCGGATCGTTGTGCCGTCGTCGTGCGTTGACGGATCGAACAGTTTTCGATCCGCTGGTCATCCGTCGCCGCCGGGCAGCACACGCGGTGCCGACGCGCCGCATTCCCTGCTTTTCGGCCGGTTCGGCCGGCGGGCGGACAGTGTGCGCGGCGCGGCGTTGGAAGGAGCGATACCGATGGGCGAGGGGCACGCATGACTGACACCGGCCAGGTCCCGGGCGAGGGACTGCCGGAGAACGCAGTCGGGGAAGCGGCTCCGCAGCCGCCCGCCGACCTGCACGGCAGCGCCGCTCACCAACCGACCGCTCCCAGCTGGAGCACGGACGAGCTGAGCGGTGACGGCTCTCCCGCGTACACCTTCCTCGACCAGTCGGGCGCCCCCGGGGCACCCGTCGACGACGACGAGGACCTGCTCCTGATGCCCAGTCTGCAGGGCTCCTGGAGCGACCCCCAGCCCGTTCCGCCGCAGCCCGAGGTCGTCATGCCCCCCCTGAACGGGGAGGGGCACGAGACCCACGAGTCCGCGGGACGCGACTCCGGATCCTTCGACTACGGGACGGTCCGGCTGGCGCAGACCCCGCCGCCCGAGGCGGTCCCCGCTGCCGCCGTCGAGGAGCAGGAGCCGGTGGCGCAGCCCGCCGCCGAGCAGGTTCCGCCACCGGCCGCCGAGCCGCCGGCGCCGCCGCGGCGGCCGTTGCACATGGGTCCGCCGATGCCGGACCCGGCCTCCGCCAACGCCTCCGTCCGCTCGCTGGCCGACCGCGGCCCGGCGACGGCCCAGGGCCAGACTCCCGCCCCGCTGCGCGCGACCGGCGGCCCGGCCACCGCCGGACCCGAGTACCTCGACGTACCCCACAGCGACTCCGTCGCGATCCCCGCGCAGCAGAACGGCGAGGCCCCCGAGCCGTCCGCCGTCGCCCAGCCGGGCACGCCCGTCCAGGGCAGCGCGTGGCCGTCGGCGGCGTCCACCGCCCCGGTCGAGCGGCAGCACGACGTCCCGCCCGTGGTCCTCGCGGCGGCGCCCGCGCCCGAGCCGGCCGAGCCGCAGGCGGCGGTCGAGCAGCCGGTGGCGGACCTGCCGCCCGTTCCGGCCGCCGAGCACCACGACCCGGTTCCGACGCCGGCCGCGCCGGCCCAGGAAGAGCCGACAACGCCGCCCGCGGGCACTCCCGTTCCGGACGCCGCGCCCGAGCAGGCCGCACCGATCGCCGTCGAGCCGGCCGTTCCGGCCGAGCCCGTCGCATCCCTCACACTCGTCGAATCCATCGCGCTCGTCCCGCCCGTGGCGCCGGAGGCGGTTCCCGCCGCAGAGCCCGTCGTGGTCGCGGGGCAGGCCCCCGAGGCCCCCGCCGAAGCGCTCATCCCCCCGACGGCTCCCGCCCCGCTCCCGGCGGAGCCGTACGTCCTGCCGGACGCGCTGCCCGAGCCCATCGCCGCCCTGGAAGTGCCGGCCCCCGCGCCGCGGGCCCCCGTCCAGGAGCAGGCCCCCGCACTCCCCGCGCCGATCGCCGCGGAGCAGCCGCCCGCACCCGCCGCGCCGGTCGCGGCCGAACTCCCCGGTGAGCCCGCGGAGTCCGCCGCCCCCGCCGAAACCCCCGCTCTTGCCGAGGCTCCCGTCGAGACCCCCGTACCGCCCATGCGGCTGCCCGCCGCCGACGGATACGAACCCGCCGTCCGTGACGCGGTCCACCGGGTGATCCGCGAACGCCGGGACATCCGCAACGGCTTCCGCGACGACCCCATCCCGCACGAGGTGCTGCTGCGCGTCCTGGAGGCGGCCCACACCGCCCCCAGCGTCGGCCACTCGCAGCCCTGGGACTTCGTCGTCATCCGCTCCGCCAAGACGCGCGAGCGCATGCACGAACTGGCCAACGAGCAGCGCGACGCGTACGCCAAGTCGCTGCCGAAGGCCCGCGCCAAGCAGTTCCGCGAGCTGAAGATCGAGGCGATCCTCGACACCCCGGTCAACATCGTCGTCACCGCCGACCCGACCCGCGGCGGCCGGCACACCCTCGGCCGGCACACCCAGCCGCAGATGGCCCCGTACTCCGCCGCCCTCGCGGTCGAGAACCTGTGGCTCGCCGCCCGCGCCGAAGGGCTCGGCGTCGGCTGGGTCAGCTTCTTCGACGAGCGCCAGATGGTTCGCGAGTTGGGGCTGCCCGAGCACCTCGAAGTCGTCGCGTACCTGTGCATCGGCTACGTCGACGAGTTCCCCGAAGAGCCCGAACTGATGCAGGCCGGCTGGTCCCAGCGCCGTCCACTCTCCTGGGTGGTCCACGAGGAGGAGTACGGAAACCGGGCACTGCCCGGCGAGGAGCCGCACGACCTGCTGGAGGAGACGCTGCGGGGCATCCGCCCGCTGGACGCCAAGGCGCTCGGCGAGGCCTGGGAACGGCAGAAGCGGATGACGAAGCCGGCCGGCGCGCTCGGCATGCTGGAGATCATCTCCGCGCAGCTCAGCGGCCTGTCCCGGCAGTGCCCGCCGCCGATCCCGGAGCCCGCGGCCGTCGCGATCTTCGCCGGCGACCACGGGGTGCACGCCCAGGGCGTCACGTCCTGGCCGCAGGAGGTCACCGGCCAGATGGTCGCCAACTTCCTCGGCGGTGGCGCGGTCTGCAACGCGTTCGCCAACCAGGTCGGCGCCGAGGTCTGCGTCATCGACGTCGGCGTGGCGTCGGAACTCCCCAGCACACCCGGGCTGCTGCCCCGCAAGGTCAGGTACGGCACCGCGGACTTCACCGCCGGGCCCGCCATGACCCGCGACGAGGTGCTGCGCGCCATCGAGGTCGGCATCGAGACCGCCCGCGACCTGGTCGCGGCCGGCAACAAGGCGCTGCTCACCGGCGAGATGGGCATCGCCAACACCACCACGTCGGCCGCGCTCATCTCGGTCTACACCGGCCAGGACCCGGCCGAGGTGACCGGCCGCGGCACCGGCATCAACGACGAGATGCACGCCCGCAAGATCGACGTCGTCCGCCGCGCGCTGGACCTGCACCGCCCGGACCCGGCCGACCCGATCGGCGTACTGGAGGCGATCGGCGGCCTGGAGCACGCCGCCATGGTCGGCCTCCTGCTCGGCGCCGCGGCGCTGCGCACCCCGGTGATCCTGGACGGTGTCAGCGCCGGCGCCGCCGCGCTGGTCGCCCGCGCCATCGCCCCCGAGGTGCTCGCGGCCTGCATCGCAGGCCACCGCAGCGCCGAGCCGGGCCACGTCGCGGCCCTCACCAAGCTGGGCCTGCGCCCGCTGATCGATCTCGACCTGCGGCTCGGCGAGGGCACCGGGGCGCTGCTGGCGCTGCCGCTGGTACAGAGCGCTGCGCGCGTCATGCACGAGGTCGCGACGTTCGACTCCGCGGGAGTCACCGAGAAGGGCTGACGCCCTTGCACCCAGGGGGGCGGAGCCCCGCCCCCCTGCGCCTGCGGCGGGCGCCCTCAGACGCCGGGCGGGCTGGGTTGCGGCCGGGCTCGACCAGGAGCCTGCGGCCCCCCTGCGCCTGCGGCGGGCGCCCTCAAACCCCGGGTGGGCTGAATGTGGGCCTGTCCGGGCGCGCGCTCAGACGCCCGGCGGGCTGAATGTCGTTCTGTCCGGCCGCACGCTCAGACGCCCGACGGGCTGAATGTCGTCCTGCTCGGCCGCACGCTCAGACGCCCGGCGGGCTGCATTGCTACCGGCTCAGTTCCGTGGATGCGTGCGCGGGTGTGATCTTGCGCGCTGCGGTCGGGGGGCGTCGGACCGTATGGTTTGCCCCAGGGGCCCGGCCCCGTACGCACCCCAGCCGCTCCGAGGGAGCAGCGGCAGAGATACTTCGCCCCAAGGAGCCGTACAGCCATGGCCGACGACCGCAACGACGCTCCCGCCTACCCCGTCGGGCTGCGGCTGTCCGGACGGCGGGTCGTCGTCCTCGGCGGCGGCACCGTCGCCCAGCGCAGGCTGCCGGCGCTGGTGTCGGCGGGAGCCGACATCGTGCTCATCTCCCCGTCGGCGACCCCGTCCGTCGAAGCGATGGCCGACGCGGGCGAGTTGCGCTGGGAGCGCCGTCCGTACCAGGAGGGTGACCTCGCGGACGCCTGGTACGCGCTGATCGCCACCACCGACACCACGGCCAACGCCGCCGCGTCCGCGGAGGCGGAGGCGCGCCGCGTCTGGTGCGTGCGCAGCGACGACGCCGAGGCCGCCACCGCCTGGACGCCGGCCACCGGACGCAGCGAGGGAGTCACCGTCGCCGTCCTCACGGGCCGCGACCCGCGCCGTTCCGCCGCCGTGCGCGACGCGGTCGTCGAAGGGCTGCGGGACGGCACCCTGGTCGCCCCCCGGCACCGCGAGCGGACCCCCGGCGTGGCGCTCGTCGGCGGCGGCCCCGGCGACCCGGACCTGATCACGGTGCGCGGCCGGCGGCTGCTCGCCGAGGCCGATGTCGTGATCGCCGACCGGCTCGGCCCGCGCGACCTGCTGGACGAACTCCCGCCGCACGTCGAGGTGATCGACGCGGCGAAGATCCCCTACGGCCGCTTCATGGCCCAGGAGGCGATCAACAACGCGCTCATCGAACACGCCAGGGCCGGCAAGGCCGTGGTCCGGCTCAAGGGCGGCGACCCGTTCGTCTTCGGGCGCGGCATGGAGGAGGCCGAGGCGCTCGCCGAGGCGGGCATCGCCTGCACGGTCGTGCCGGGCATCTCCAGCTCCATCAGCGTGCCGGGTGCCGCGGGCATCCCGGTCACCCACCGGGGCGTCGCCCACGAGTTCACCGTCGTCAGCGGCCACGTCGCCCCCGAGGACCCGCGCTCCCTCGTCGACTGGGAGGCGCTCGCGAAGCTGCGCGGCACCCTCGTGCTGCTCATGGCCGTCGAGCGGATCGGCGCCATCGCCACCGCCCTCGTCCGGCACGGCCGCTCGGCGACCACCCCGGTCGCCGTCATCCAGGAGGGCACCATGGCCACGCAGCGCCGCGTGGACGCCACCCTGGCCACCGTCGCCCAGGTCGTCACCGACACGGAGATCCGCCCCCCGGCCGTCATCGTCATCGGCGATGTCGTCGGCGTCGGCCGCGCCGTGCGCGGCTGAAGCCGCGTTTGACGCATCCGGCTTCCAGCCACCGCCGGGGCAGCCTGACCCGCCCCTTCGACGGACAGGGCCGGGCCCCCGGCCGCTGCGTACCGGCCGGGTAGCCACCCCGGCGTTGGCATGTGCCGCCGGACAGGGCAGTATCAGCCTGTGGCTGAGCTCATCACGATCGACGACCCGGACGACCCGCGCCTTCACGACTACGTGGCCCTGACCGACGTCGAGTTGCGCCGCCGCCGTGAGCCCGCCGAAGGGCTGTTCATCGCGGAGGGCGAGAAGGTGATCCGGCGTGCCCGGCACGCCGGGTACCGTATGCGGTCCATGCTGCTGTCGGCCAAGTGGGTCGACGTCATGCGGGACGTCATCGACGAGGTGCCGGCGCCGGTGTACGCGGTGAGCCCGGAGCTCGCCGAGCAGGTCACCGGCTATCACGTGCACCGCGGCGCGCTCGCGTCCATGGGCCGCAAGCCACTGCCGGAGGCGGACGAGCTGCTGGGAACCGCCCGCCGCATCGTCGTCATGGAGTCCGTGAACGACCACACCAACATCGGCGCGATCTTCCGCAGCGCCGCGGCGCTCGGCATGGACGCCGTGCTGCTCTCCCCGGACTGCGCCGACCCGCTCTACCGACGCTCCGTCAAGGTCTCCATGGGCGCGGTCTTCTCAGTGCCCTACGCCCGCCTCGACAGCTGGCCCCGCGACCTGGAGACGGTGCGCGAGGCCGGCTTCAAGCTGCTCGCCCTCACCCCGGCCGACAAGGCCACCGACATCGACGAGGCCGCCCCGCACCGGCTGGAACGGGTAGCCCTGCTCCTCGGAGCGGAAGGCGACGGCCTCTCCACCCAGGCCCTGGTCGCCGCCGACGAATGGGTCCGCATCCCCATGGCCCACGGCGTGGACTCCCTGAACGTCGGCGCGGCGGCGGCTGTCGCCTTCTACGCAGTGGCTTCCGGCCGCCCCCAGAGCTGAGAAGCGCCCGCACCAGTCGGCCCCGAGGCGTCCATCCGGGCGCGGGCCCCACGGCGTAACACCCCCACCTGTCGACACGGCGGACGGCCCGGCGCCCTGCCGTCTGCGGGCGCCCGTCCGACCGGAGGGGACGCGGCGGGGTGCCCCCGCAGGCGACGAGAATCCACGACCGTCACTGTGCGGACGGCCCGCGGGTTCGAGCGCCGAGGAGGTGCCCCGTCGCGTCCCCGACCCGGCAACGACGGTCCGCACGTCCACCGGCCGGTGGGCGCGAAGACACCGCACCCTCCAGCCGGAGGCGCCCGTCAGCCGGAAGCCGACGGCAGGTCCACCAGTTCGGCGAGAGCCGCCCGGTGCCGCCCCGGCGTCCCCAGCGCGATCTCGTCGGCCTTGGCGCGCTTGAGGTAGAGGTGGACGGGGTGTTCCCACGTCATCCCGATGCCGCCGTGCAGCTGGACGCACTCCTCCGCCGCGTGCACGGCGGTCGTGGCGCAGTGCGCCTGGGCGACGGCCACCGCCACCGCCACGTCGGACCCGTCGGACCCGTCGGACCCCGACGCCAGGGCGTCAGCGGCGTTGCGCGCGGCGGCGCGGGCCGAGACGACCTCCAGCCAGAGGTCGGCGAGCCGGTGCTTGAGCGACTGGAAGGAACCGACGGGACGGCCGAACTGGTGCCGCTCCTTCAGGTAGCGCACGGTCTCGTCGAGGCACCACTGGGCGATGCCCAGCTGCTCGGAGGCGAGCAGGCCCGCCCCGGTGAGCAGCGCCGTGTGCAGCGCTCGGGCAGCAGAGTCGGGACCGACGACCAATCGGGCGGCAACCGCGTCGAAGGCGAGATCCGCGATCGGCCGCGTCAGATCGAGCGACACCGGCACCTCGATGCCGACCCCGGACGCGTCGGCCGCGACCTCGTAGAGCCCCGGCTCCCCGTCGGGACCGACAGCCGGCACGACGAGCACGTCCGCGGCCGAGGCGTCGGCGACGCTGGTGATCCGGCCGCTCAGCGTGCCGTCCGCCGCGACCCGGACGCCCGAAGGGAACGCCGCGCCGGGCGCGGTCGGCAGCGCCACGGCCAGCGCCGCGGTCGCCTCGCCGGAGGCGAGCCGCTTCAGCAGCGGCCCCGCCGCCGCGGGCGCTGCCAGCAGCGCCGAGGTGGCGAGCACCGCGCTGCCGAGGAACGGCACCGGGGCCACCGAGCCGCCGAGTTCCTCCAGGACCACCGCGGCCTCGCGGGCGGACGCCCCCTGGCCGCCGAACTCCTCCGGGACGAGCAGCCCCGCGACGCCGATCTCCGCGGCCAGCGTGCGCCACAGCTCCAGGTCGTACGGGGTGCCGCTCTCGATCCGGGCGAGGATCGAGGTCGGCGGGCAGCGGTCCGCCAGCAGGCCGCGCACGGCGGACCGCAGGTCGTCCTCGACGTCGGAGTACAGCAGGTCAGGGGTCGCGGGCTGCGACGACGGCTGATTCATCGGGGGAGGTCCTTCCAGGCGGCGTCCTTGTCGGTGCGGGGCTCGGACGGCAGGCCGAGCACCCGCTCGGAGACGATGTTGCGCAGGATCTCGGACGTGCCGCCCTCGATCGAGTTGCCCTTGGCGCGCAGGTAGCGGTAGCCCGCGTCCCGTCCGAAGAAGTCCACGGTCTCGGGCCGGGTCATCGTCCAGTCGCCGTAGCGCAGTCCATCTTCGCCGAGGAGTTCCACCTCCAGGCCGCTGACCTGCTGGTTGAGCCGGGCGAAGGCGAGCTTCAGCCCGGAGCCCTCAGGGCCGGGCGCACCGACGGCGAGCTGCTGGCGGACCCGCTCGGCGGTGAGCCGGGAGACCTCGGAGTCCACCCACAGGCGCAGCAGCCGGTCGTGCAGGTCCGGGGTGCGCAGTTCGGGCCGCTCGCGCCAGGTGGCGGCGACGGTGCCGATCATGCCGCCCTCGCGCGGGATGGAGGCGCCGCCGATCGCGACCCGCTCGTTCATGAGCGTGGTCTGCGCCACCCGCCAGCCGTCACCGACGGCCCCGAGCCGGTGCGCGTCCGGGATCCGGACGTTCGTCAGGAAGACCTCGTTGAACTCGGCCTCGCCGGTGATCTGCCGCAGCGGGCGGACCTCGACGCCGGGGTCGGTCATGTCGCAGACGAAGTACGTGATGCCGCGGTGCTTGGGCAGGTCGGGGTCGGTGCGGGCGATGAGGATGGCCCAGCGAGCGCTGTGCGCGTTGGACGTCCAGACCTTCTGGCCCGTCACCAGCCAGTCGTCGCCGTCCCGTACCGCGCGGGTACCGAGCGAGGCCAGGTCGGAGCCGGCACCCGGTTCGCTGAAGAGCTGGCACCAGACCTCCTCACCGGTCCACAGCGGCCGCAGGAAGCGCGCCTTCTGCTCGTCGGTGCCGTAGGTCAGGACGGTCGGGGCCGCCATGCCCAGGCCGATGCCGATCCGCCGCGGCTCGTTGTCGGGCGCTCCGGCGGCCGTGAACTCGGCCTCCACGACGCCCTGCAGGGAGCGGCGGGAGCCGAGCCCGCCCAGACCCTCGGGGTAGTGCACCCAGGCCAGACCCGCGTCGAACCGCGCCCGCAGGAACGCGAGGCGGTCGGTGGAGGCGGGGTCGTTCGCGTCGAGCAGCGCCCGCACGCGGTGGCGCAGGCCCTCCTCGTCGGGGGTGCCCGCCGGTTCGGTCGTCATACGCCACGTCCTTCCCGCTCATCCATCTCATCGTGACTAAGCAAGCGCTTGGTAACGTAGTCGATGTGAGGGTGTCGACGCCAGACCCCTCCGGGGGGCGCCGCGGAAAAGCAGGCCGGCGCGGCAAGCGCCTGGCGCGGCCAAGCGCCCACACGGCAACGCAGCCGGCATGGCGGCCGAGCGCCCCACAGAACGGCGGGCCGGCGTGGCCACGCGCCCGGCGAGGCAGTGCCCGTACGGCCAGGCGCCCAGCGGGCCGGTACGGCCAAGCGGCCGGCGATCCGGTACGGCCAAGCGCCCAGCGGGCCGGTGCGGCCACCCGCCCCAGCGAGGCAGTGCCGGTACGGCCACGTGCCCAGCGGGCCGGTACGGCCAAGTGCCCGGTGATCCGGTGCAGCCAGGTGCCCGGCGAGGCAGTGCAGCCAGGTGCCCGGCGATCCGGTACGGCCAGGTGCCCAGCGGGCCGGTGCGGCCAGGCGCCCGGCGATCCGGTACGGCCAAGCGCCCAGCGGGCCGGTACGGCCACGCGCCCAGCGATCCGGTACGGCCAAGCGCCCAGCGGGCCGGTACGGCCAAGCGCCCGCAGCACAGCGGCACGGCAGGACAGCGACCCAGCGCAGCCGGAGCCCAGCCGATCAGCGCGGCCAGGCGCCCTGCGCGACCGCGATGCAGGCCGCGGCCAGCAGCGTCACGATCACGAACACGATGAGGCGCTGGCGCAGCAGCCGCCGGTCCGGGTGGCCGGGACGGCGCCCGGTGGGCGTGCGTGGCGCCGGGTTGCGCGGTGCGGGCGTGCGCTGCGCCGGAGGCCGCGGCACCGGTGTACGGCCGGTGTGCCGCGCGGTGGACGACGCGCCGCCCGCCGTGCGCCGCTCGGTGTGCTGCTGGGCGTACTCCTCGGCCCGCCGGCCGGTGGGCCGCTCCGGGCGCGGTCCTGCCGCCTTCGGCACCGCCTCGCGCCGCGGCGAGCCGAGCCCGCGCGCCTCGCGCGCCGCGATCTCCGCGAGCCGCTCGGAGAGCTGGACGGTGCTCGGCCGGTCCCCGGGATCCTTCGCGAGGCACGCGTAGACCAGCGGCGCGAGCGCGTCCGGCACGGCGCTCAGGTCCGGCTCCTCGTGCACCACCCGGTACAGCATCACCTCGGAGCTGCCCTGCCCGAACGGCGAGTCCGCGGTCGCCGCGTAGGCGAGGGTGGCGCCGAACGCGAAGACGTCGGTCGCCGGGGTGACGGCCGCGCCGCGCACCTGCTCGGGGGCGAGGAACCCGGGGGAGCCGACGGCCGTCCCCACATGCGTCAGGGTGCTCGCGCCCGTCGACCACGCGATCCCGAAGTCGATGATCCGCGGGCCCTTCGGCGACAGCAGGATGTTCGAGGGCTTCAGGTCGCGGTGGACCACCCCGGCCTCGTGCACCGCCACCAGGCCGTCGGCGAGCGCCGAGCCGATCGCGGCGACCTCGGACGCCGGCAGCGTCCCGCCCTCCGCGACCTTGTCGTGCAGCGAGGGTCCCGGCACGTACTGGGTGGCGAACCACGGCCGGTCCGCGTCCAGGTCGGCCGCCACCAGCCGCGCCGTGCAGCCGCCGCGGATCCTGCGCGCGGCCGAGACCTCACGGGCGAACCGCGAACGGAACTCCTGATCCTCCGCCAGTTCCGGCCGGATCACCTTCAACGCCACCCGCTGGCCGCGCTTGTCCGCGCCCAGGTAGACCACACCCATACCGCCGGCGCCCAGCCGCCGGTGCAGCCTGAACGAGCCGACGACACGCGGATCCTCGCGCCGGAGCCGCATCATCGCCATGTTCTTCCCCGCTGCCTGGCCAGTTGGACGTCCACAGCTTACGGACTGAACTCCCGGTGCGCCGATAGGCCGCGCATGCGCCGGACGGTGGATTGTCAGTGCCGGGTGGGATCCTTGAGAGGTGGGAACAGGCCGCTCCGAAGGCGTGGAAAGGCTGTGCCCGCACCGTCAACGGCCGCTCTGCCAAGGGGGAATGACGCCGTGAAAGGTGATCGCGTGGAGATAGTCGTGGATGCCGGGGACACCACCCGTACCTATGAGGTGGTGGCCACCAGGGCCGGCCGCCGGGTCGAGACCGCGGTGCGCCGCGGCGTGGTGGAAGTGAGTGAAGTCACCCGGAACGGCACCGTCGTACGCACCGCCCGCTTCATGTCCACCCGGGTGCTCGCCCTGGTGGAACAGCCCATTCCGAGGGACGACACCGAAGCCCAGCCATAGCCGGAGCCCCGCCGGGCGGCCCCTCCCTGGGTGGTACCTGGGGGAAGCCCCCTCCGGGATCACCCTGGGACCGGCGGCCCGGTGTCCACCCAAGGGAGTACCTCGGGCGGTCCCGCGTCATCCTCCCGGAGGCCCGCGAAGCGGTACGACGGCATGACGACCCGGCCGCGGCGCGTGCCTAATGTTGAAGTCAAGCGGCGGGCGTAGCACTCGTCCCCCGAGGTCAGACGCCCGCCGCTTGCCTGACCGACCAACCGACGTACCACCAGCGTGCACGACCGACACCTCAGGAGAGGGCCATGGCGAACACAGTGAGTCGCACGGTGCGCCCCATGCGCGGCAGCAGGATCGCCGCCTTCGGTACCCGCCCGTCCGGCACGCGCCATCCGCTGGTCGCAGCGGCCATGGTGCTGCCGCTCGCGGTGCTCCTCGCCCTGCTCTTCGGAGGATTCGACGCGGTGGTCACCCAAGCGTCGTCCGTAGCCGGGTTGATGGGTCGCTGATCCTCAGCGTCCCGTCGATCGGCCCCATGCCCGGAAGAGCGGTCCGGGCGGGGGAACCGGTTCGAAACCCCGTGGGGACGGGGGTGCGACGGACGGCCGTGATGCCCGGGTACCCGTGGTGGGCACCCGGGCATCGCGACGTCAAGGCCCGCGAGGGTGCTTGACTGCACGTATGACAGTGCCGGGGGAGGAGCCGGGGGACGAGCTGACCGCGGAGCTCGGCGCGCTCGCCGCGGGAATCTCCGGCATACCCGAGACCTCGGTGCTGGCCCACCGGCCCGACGGCACCGTGGTCCGCAGCGGTGCGTTCGTCGCCAAGGCCCACGCGCCCGACACCGATCGTGCGGCCCTCGCCGTCCGCCTCGCCGTCGCCGCGCACCGGCTGCTGCACGGCATCCTGCTCGCCCCGCTGCCAGGTCCCGCGACCGGCCCCCTGCTGCACGGCCGCCCGGTCACCGGCTGGCCGCTGGGCGAACCGGTGGACCGGGCGGAGCCCGGCAGCGCGCCCTGGGAGGACGCCGCCGTCCTCCTCGCCCGGCTGCACGCCGTCCCCCCGCACGCCCTGCCGTCTCCGCTGCCTCCGATGCGCGGCCCCGCCAAGGCGGCCCGCGCCGTCGCGCGGATGGCGACCGGCACCCCGTCGCCCGCCGCGGGCACCGTGCTGCGCGCCTGGCAGCGGCTGCCGGCCTGGGCCCGCGACGAGGCCCCGCAACCGCGGGCGGACACCCTCTGCCACGGCGATCTGCACCTCGGCCAGCTCGTCCGCCATCCCGTCCCCGGCGGCCCGTGGCGGCTCATCGACGTCGACGACATGGGGATCGGTGATCCCGCCTGGGACCTGGCCCGCCCCGCCATGTGGTTCGCGACCGGCCTGCTCGACCCGGACGCCTGGACGCGCTTCCTGGGCGCCTACCGGGAGGCGGGCGGCCGGGCGGTGCCCGCCGACGGCGACCCCTGGCCGTCCCTGGATGTGCCGGCCCGCGCCCTGACCGTCCAGTCGGCCGCCCTGGCGGTGGTGCGCGCAGCCCGCGAGGGCCGCCCCCTGGACGAGGTCGAACAGGACCTCACCGCTGCCTGCGCCCGGATCGCCGACGTATCGTGAACCCAGCTCCGCCGGACGGGCGTTCCGGCGGCGAATCACCGCAAATCGAGGAGTTGAGCCGGAGATGCACTGTCCCAAGTGCCAGGGCCCGATGCAGACGTTCAATCGCAACGGTGTCCAGATCGAGCAATGCGGCAACTGCCGGGGGATCTTCCTGGACTACGGCGAGTTGGAGGCCCTCACCCGCGTCGAAGGCCAGTGGAGCCAGCCGGTCGCGCCGCCGCAGCAGCAGGGTTACCCGGCCCAGCAGCCCTACCCGGCGCCGCAGGCGTACCCCGCGGGTCCCGCCTGGGGCGCCCCGCAGCACGGCGGCCACGGCGGCCACCACGGCCACCACCAGAAGCACCGCAGCTTCGGGCACATGCTCTTCTCGTCCTGATCCCGGAGTGATCCCGGAGTGATCCCGGACGCGGGAACGACCGAGGGCCGGAGCGATGATCGCTCCGGCCCTCGGTCATGACGTGTGCGCGATACTGGGATTGAACCAGTGACCTCTTCCGTGTCAGGGAAGCGCTCTCCCGCTGAGCTAATCGCGCGGGACCACTACAACTGCTGCCGTACACGTGCTGCTGTGCTGCGTGCGCGATACTGGGATTGAACCAGTGACCTCTTCCGTGTCAGGGAAGCGCTCTCCCGCTGAGCTAATCGCGCGGGACCACTACGACTACTGCCGTACACGTGCTGCTGTGCTGCGTGCGCGATACTGGGATTGAACCAGTGACCTCTTCCGTGTCAGGGAAGCGCTCTCCCGCTGAGCTAATCGCGCGTGAGGTGGAGACGGGATTTGAACCCGTGTAGACGGCTTTGCAGGCCGTTGCCTCGCCTCTCGGCCACTCCACCAACATCGCGAGGGACGGGAATCCCCCACGCCGAGCGGACGACGAGATTCGAACTCGCGACCCTCACCTTGGCAAGGTGATGCTCTACCACTGAGCCACGTCCGCAGGTGTCGTAGCTCCGGGGCGCTTCCGCGTCCCGGCGACGTGTTGAACTCTAGCGGATTCCCCGGCCAGCTCAAAAACCGGTTTCCGCAGCGTGCCGGGCTGCTGACCAGCGAATGACCAGCGGGGCGCCGCGACGGGCGCCGCTCTAGACTCGGGCCCACCCCTTCGGACCGACCCTGGAAGCACTGTGCGAGACCTCGTCCCGATGGCCCGCTTCGGCGGCCTCGTCGCCTCCGACCTGCGAGATGTCACCAGCGATCTTGCCGCGCTCGACTCCGCCGGCTTCTGGGCGGTCTCCGCGGACTTCGAGGGACGGGTGCTGTGCGCGCGCTTCGGAGACGTCCGCCCGGCGCCGCGGACGGCCCCCGAACGCTGGCGCGGACCGGACGCCGCGGCATGGACCTCCTCGCTGGACCGGGACGCCTACATCGCCGGTGTCCGCCGCATACGCGAGTACATCGCGACCGGAGACGTCTACCAGGCGAACCTCTGCCGGGTGCTGTCCGCGCCGCTGCCCGACCCCGCCCGGTCCGACGTCGACGCGCTCGCCACGGTGCTCGCCCACGGCAATCCCGCACCGTACGCCGGCACCATCCGGCTCCCGGCGCACGGGGTGGAGATCGCCACGGCGTCCCCCGAGCTCTATCTGCGCCGTGATCGCTCCCTCGTCGAATCCGGCCCGATCAAGGGCACCGGGCGTACGGAGGCGGACCTGCTGCCCAAGGACCACGCCGAGAACGTGATGATCGTGGACCTGGTCCGCAACGACCTGGGACGGGTCTGCGCCACCGGCTCGGTCACCGTCCCCGAGCTGTGCGCGGTCGAGAAGCACCCCGGCCTGGTCCACCTCGTCTCCACCGTGCGGGGCGAGCTGCGCCGGGACACCGGCTGGGCCGGGCTGTTCGCCGCCACCTTCCCGCCCGGTTCGGTCACCGGCGCCCCCAAGTCCAGCGCACTGCGGATCATCGCCGAGCTGGAGACGGCGCCGCGCGGCCCCTACTGCGGGGGCGTGGGCTGGGTCGACGCCGACCGCGGCACCGGTGAACTGGCCGTGGGCATCAGGACGTTCTGGCTCGACCGCACCGGCCCGGCCGCGACGCTGCGCTTCGGCACGGGGGCGGGTATCACGTGGGGCTCCGACCCCGTGCGGGAGTGGGAGGAGACCGAGCTGAAGGCGTCCCGGCTGCTGGCGGTAGCGTCGGGGGAACATCAGGGACACGAAGGGATCACACGTTGAGGATCTGGGTCGATGGCACGCTGCGGAACGCCGACGACGCCACGGTGTCGGTGCTCGACCACGGACTCACCGTGGGCGACGGCGTCTTCGAGACGCTGAAGACCGTCGAGGGCGCGGCCTTCGCGACCACCCGCCACCTGGACCGGCTGACCCGGTCCGCGCGCGGTCTCGGCCTGCCCGACCCGGACCTCGACGAGGTGCGCAGGGGCTGCGAGGCGGTCCTGGCGGCCAACCCGGCACCCCTCGGCCGGCTCAGGATCACCTACACCGGCGGTATCTCCCCGCTCGGCTCCGACCGGGGCGACGCGGGCCCCACCCTGGTCATCGCCCTCGGCGCGGCCTCCGTCCGGCCGGACACCACCGCCGTGGTCACGGTGCCGTGGACGCGCAACGAGCGGGGCGCGCTCAGCGGCCTGAAGACCACCTCCTACGGCGAGAACGTCGTGGCCCTGGCCCGCGCCCACGCGCAGGGCGCCTCCGAAGCCCTCTTCGGCAACACCGTCGGGCGCCTCTGCGAAGGCACCGGCTCCAACGTCTTCGTCGTGCTCGGCGGGCAGCTGCTCACCCCGCCGCTCTCCTCCGGCTGCCTGGCGGGCATCACCCGCGAACTGGTCGCCGAGTGGAGCGGGGCCCAGGAGGCGGATCTGCCGCTCGAAGCGCTCGACGAGGCCGAGGAGATCTTCCTGACGTCCACCCTCCGCGACGTCCAGGCCGTACGGCTGGTCGACGGGCGGGAAGTGCCGGGAGCGCCGGGCCCGGTCACCGCCAAGGCGATGCGGGTCTTCGCGGAACGGGCCGGAGCCGACCTGAATCCGTGACGTGGCACCGAGGATTGGGTAGAACTGGCCTCAGTCCGAACGGGGGAGTTCCGAACGGGGGAGACGCCATGACAACCACCCTGCGACCCGATCAGCCGGAGCGGCACGGAACGGGCGGCGCGCGTTCGCGCCGCTACACGGTATGCGTCAACAGCAGACCGGTCGGCGGGATCGAGCTCTCCGCCGGGCTGCGGTTCGGCGTCATGGCCGGCCGGATCACCGCACTGGAGATCCACGAGGCGGACCGGCGGCGCGGCCGCGCCACGGTCGCCGCGCTCGCCGCCGAGGAGGTGCTCCGCGGCTGGGGCTGCGACGAGGTGCAGGTGGACCTCGCGGGGGACGCCACCCCCGCGCAGCGGCTCGCGGAGACCCTCGGCTACACCGAGCGCAACCGCAACATGGCCAAGCCGCTGTCCGGTCCGGCCCCGGAACTGCCCGCGGGCAGCACCGTCCGGCCGATGACCGAGGCGGAGTACGAGGTCTGGAACGAGCACCAGACGATCGGCTACGTGGAAGGCCTGGTGGCGCGCGGCGTCCCGTTCGCCCAGGCCTCCGCCCAGGCCGAGACGGAGCACGGCGCGATCCTGCCCGACGGACCCCGCACCGCGGGCACCCTGCTGCTGACCCTGGTCCACGGGCGCCGGGACGTCGGCATCCTGTGGTTGCGGCTGCGGGACGCGGCCGACCCGGCCGTACCGGCGTGGGTCTACTCCGTCGAGGTGGGCGAGGAGCACCGCGGCCAGGGGCACGGCCGCACCCTGATGCTCGTCGCGGAACGGGAGTGCCTGGACGCCGGGGTCACCGACCTGGGCCTGAACGTCTTCGGCGGCAACACGCCGGCGTTGCGGTTGTACGAGTCCCTGAGGTACGCGACCACGCGCCGGTACCTGTTCAAGCGGCTGCTCTGACCCAGGTCGCGCCCATCCGGCCGGCAGCGGGTCATCCGGCCAGCAGCCGGTCCGCGATCTCCTCGATCCGCGCGCGCAGTCCCTCCTGGCTCTTGCCGCCGTCGAGCCGCTGCCCGTCGATCACGTACGTCGGCGTGCCCGTGACACCGATCGCCCGGCCCTCGGCCTCGTCGGCGTCGACGATCAGCATGTGCCGTCCGTCGATGAGCGCGGTGTCCAGCTCCTCCGCGTCCAGCCCCAGCTCGCGGGCCACCTCGACGAGGACTTCCTCGCCGCGCTCGCCGAGCTCCTTCGTCCGCGCGAGCACCGCCTCGGTGTACGGCCAGCCCTGCCCCTGCGCCCAGGCCTCCTCGGCCGCCTGGGCGGCCGCGAGGGCGTGCCGGTGCTTCTCCAGCGGGAAGTGCCGCAGCTGGATGTCGAGCGTGTCGCCGTAGCGGGCGCGCAGGGCCCGTACGTCGTCGAGGGCGGTGCGGCAGTCGGGGCACTGCAACTCGCACCAGACTTCCAGGACGGCGCGGGCGGCGGTCGGAGGAGTGACGTCGTTCATGCGGCCCAGTCTCGCACCTGGGGAGGAGCCCTCCCCCGAGATCACCCTGAGACGGGCCCCGGGACGTGGCCTCCGGCTTCGTGACGGGTGCACGATGGATGCGGGAACCTCAGACCCCGAGGACCCCGAAGACACAGCCGCAGGAGTACAGGATCAGGAGCACTGGATGCTGACCGTGACCGTATGCGTCGCCCTGTCCGCGGCGGGCCTGGCGATCGCGATGCTGACCGCGTACCGCCGGCGGTACCTCGCGGCCGTCCGCACCGCCGCGTTCGCCCTGCTGCCGGTGGGCCTGTACATGACGGGCCTGGTGACGCTTGGCCGGAAGGTCGGCACGGCCACCGGGAGCTGGGCCGCGGACCTGGTCTTCAAGCCCTCGGTGTGGGTGGGTTTCGGGGTGCTCGCGGTCTCCGCGGCGCTCTACACGGTGACGCGCTTCGCCGCCGGACGCGACGGCGGCCGCAGCCGCCGCGAGCGGAAGGCCGCCGCCGGCGCCGCGGGCGCCCCGGCGGTGGCCCCCGGTGCCGACCGGCCCTCGCTGCCCACGGGCCGCAAGCCCGCGGCCAAGCCCAAGGCTTCGGCCGACGGCGGACTGTCCGACTTCTCGGACGTCGAGGAGATCCTCAAGCGGCGCGGTATCTGACCTGCCGACGGGTTTCGGAACGCAGAACCACCCCTGAGAGTTCGCGTCTTGGGCGCGGCGGGACGGGGTGCTGCGTCATCATCGCGGTGTGCTGCGATCTTCCGGGGGGTCACCCCCGTGCCCAAGGCCGACATCCGAGGCCGAGAGGCCGGCCCCCGGAGACATCCCGCGGCCGAGGACGGGTGCCGACGAGGGCGCCGACCGAGGCGCCGACGAACCCAAGGGGTGTCTGTTCGCGCTCTCCCAACCGCCGCTGATGCTCTTCCTGTGCGTGATCGCGGGGCTCATCGGGTTCGGGGCGCTCTACGACATCGTCATGCTGTGACGCGCGCCGCCTGACCCCTGGACCTGGGTCGTGTCGTCAAACGGGCGGTGTCCGCCCGAAGGGCGGGCCCGGCGGCGTCTGGCGCGTGCGATCGCACGGCGGAGGCTCGCCCTGTACTGGACGTACCGAGGCGAGCCCGATAACTGGGGGCACGCCCAGCGGTGGCTGGGGGAGAGCGTGCGTGCCAGGCGTCGCCGGGCAGGCGCCAGTTTGAAGACGCGACCCAGTGCTCTGGCCGGAGCACTAGCGGTTGGCCTCGCGCCGGCGTGCCCGGTACGCGGCGACGTGCAGCCGGTTTCCGCAGGTGCGGCTGTCGCAGTAGCGCCGTGAGCGGTTGCGCGACAGGTCGACGAAGGCCCGGCGGCAGGCCGGGGCGTCGCAGCGCCGCAGCCGCTCGCACTCGCCGGCGACGACCAGGAACGTCAGCGCCATGCCGCCGTCGGCGGCCAGGTGGTCGGAGAGCGACGCGCCCGGTGCGAAGTAGTGCACGTGCCAGTCGTGGCCGTCGTGGTCGGTCAGCCGCGGGGTGGTCCCGGCCTCGGCGACCATCGAGTTGAGCAGGGTGGCCGCCGCCTGGACGCTGGGGGCGCAGAAGACCTGCGCGAACCGCTCCCGCACCCGGCGCACGGCGGCGAGGTCGCTCTCGCCGAGCCGTCCCACCTCGCTCACGCGGTGCTCCTCGACGAACGCGCGCAGCGCGGCGACGTCGTGCAGGCCCTCCCGGCCCTCGCTCTCCGGGGAGGTGTTGATCAGGTCCACCACGCAGTCGAGTGCGTACCTGGTGTCATGGTTGACCAACACGGAATCGCTCCTGGCCGGTGAGGGGGCGGGCGGATGCGTTCCGGCGACTCTAGCGCGCGAGAGCCACCGCCGTGGGAGTCGTGCTCCGCGGCGGTGGCTCTGGGAAGCGCTTGCCAGGCTTCGTACGGCTGGTCGGGTCCGGGCCATGCCCCCGAGTAGGACGGCCCGGACGGCTTATGGGCTGGGGTCAGCTCTCCGCGAGGATGTGGGAGAGCTCGGTGTCCAGATCGAAGTGACGATGCTCGGTGCCCGGGGGCACGGCGGCGTCGGTCCGCTTGAGGAACGACTCCAGTGCCCGCGCCGGGGCTTCGAGCAGCGCCTCCCCCTCTGGGGAGCTGAGGGCGATGCACACGACGCCCTGGCCATGACTGCGGGACGGCCAGACCCGGACGTCTCCGGTGCCGGTAGGCCGGTGCAGGCCCTCGGCGAGAAGATCGCGGGCAAACACCCATTCGACCGTCTCTTCGGCACCAGTGTGGAATGTGGCGTGCACGGCATAGGGATCGGCCGTGTCGTACCGCAGGCCTGCGGGTACAGGCAGTGAGGATTCGCTCGACACAACGAGGCGCAGGTGCAGCTCGCAGCTGACCGTGGTGTTCATAAGCGCCAGGGCCTTTCGCTCAGTGTGCGCTCGGGGATTCGCACGTCGGCGAAATCGACATGCCACCTGCAGGGACGTTGTAAACCCCTCTGACTGGTTTGTGAGGCTTCTGGTACCTCGTCCGGCCCAGTACTTTTACGGTGTCGAAGGCCATTCCGGTGATCTCCGCGCGTCGGGTAAGTTTGGTGTCATGACTGCGGAGAGTGACGAAATTCAGGAGGAGGAGGCCGCCGTGGACCGGGGGCTCGGTTCCAGGGCTCCTGCATTCATCAGGAAATCCCGGGGACTGCACCTCAGCTGGCAGGTGGGGGTCTTCATCGTCGGGCTGGCCGTGGTGGCGGCAGGCGTGGTGATGCTGCCGCTGCCCGGCCCCGGCTGGCTGGTGATCTTCGGCGGCATGGCGATCTGGGCCACCGAGTTCGTCTGGGCGCAGCTGGTGCTGCGCTGGACGAAGCGCAAGGTGACCGAGGCGGCGCAGCGCGCGCTCGACCCCAAGGTGCGGCGGCGCAACATCATCCTGACGACCGTCGGACTCGTGATCATCGCCGCACTGGCCGGCTACTACGTCTGGCGGTTCGGATTCGAGATGCCGTGGCGGATCAGCTGATCCGCGGGTGGTCCCGGGCACCGTCTGAGGTGCGGTAACGTTGTCCCCGCACGAGGGCGATTAGCTCAGTGGGAGAGCACTTCGTTCACACCGAAGGGGTCACTGGTTCGAACCCAGTATCGCCCACCCCGACCGGAGGCCCGGAAGCCGAGAAGCTTCCGGGCCTTCGGCGTTTCCGGAACCGGGTACCGGGAGCCCGCCGTAGAGCCCACACTGGCCCGATGGACTGGAGCCGCTACCGCTTCCGCAACAGCTGGCGCCTCGATGCCCGGCCCGAAGCCGTCCACGCCGTCCTCGAACGCCTCGACGAGTACCCGCTCTGGTGGCGGCAGGTGCGCGAGGTGCGGCGCACCAGCGGCACCACCGGCACCCTCCGGTTCCGTTCGGTGCTCCCCTACGACCTGGTGGTCGACGCGCGCGAGTCGCGCCACGACGACGCCGCGGGGGTGCTGGAGGTGGCCATGACCGGCGACCTGGAGGGTTGGGTCCGCTGGACGGTGACGGCCGACGGCGACGGCACGCGGCTGCTCTTCGAGGAGGACGTGGTCGTCCGCAAGCCCCTGATGCGCCGCCTCGCGGTGCCGTGCCGGCCGTTCTTCCGGGCCAACCACGCGCTCATGATGCGCCAGGGACGGCGCGGGCTGCGGGGCCTGCTGGCAGCCGGCCCGGCCGGCAATGGCGTTTGAACGGACGGCCCCGCGCCCTGTATTGTTCGGAACGTCCCGGGCGATTAGCTCAGCGGGAGAGCACTTCGTTCACACCGAAGGGGTCACTGGTTCGATCCCAGTATCGCCCACAGCATCGCAGCCGGCCGGTCCTTCAGGACCGGCCGGTTTCGTGCGTCCGGGCCGGCTGTGCGTCCGCGTCCGGCCGTGCGTCCACGTCCGGGCCGGCGCATGCACGGGCTCAGGCGGCCGGGGGTCGGGCGCGCTGTGCGGGGATCATCGGTGCGGGGCGCAGCGGCCAGGACGGGTCGCAGCGTTCCGGCGAACCGTTCCTGGCGAAGTAGGCCTGCAGGCCGCGGGCTTGGCCCGCGTGCCAGGCCGTCTGGCGCTCGTGCAGCTCGGCGGGGCCGAACTCGGCGAGCCGCTCCGCGAAGCGGCGGCCTATGGCCCGGGCCAGGTCCAGGGACGCGGTCGCGTCCGCCGCGGCGTCGTGCGCGGCCGACAGTTCGACGCCGTAGTGCGCGCACAGGTCGGTGAGGGTGCGCCGGCCCTTGCGGTAGCGGTCCAGCGCCTTGTCGAGCACCCGGGGGTCCAGGACGCACAGCGGCGCCCCGTCGAGTCGGCCGCTCAGCGTCGTGCCGCGGTGCCGCTTCAACTCCCGGTCCAGCAGTGTGAGGTCGAACGGCGCGTTCATCACCACCAGCGGCACGGACAGGGCCGCCCGCCCGGCCAGCGCCCGCGCGATCTCCTCCATGACGGGACCGGGACGGCGGCCGTGCCGCCGCAGGAAGGCGTCGCTGAGTCCGTGTATGGCCCGCGCGCCGTCCGGCACGGGTACGCCCGGGTCCACCAGCCAGCGCAGGACGCGGGGTTCGGCCCCGGGGGCGTCCTGTTCGACGAGGGCCCCGGAGACTATGCGGTCGTGCTCCACGTCCACGCCGGTGGTCTCGGTGTCGAAGGAGGCCAGTGGTCCGTCGTACCAGCGAGGCATGGCGTACTCCCAAGGATGTCGGGGAGGTTGACGGGCGGTCAGGCGTGCCGCCGTTGTGCGGTATGTACCCGTAACCCCGGGTTACTGAACCGCGACTGTTTGCGACGCTCCGCTGGTGGAGAAGACACGGGAGACGGATACGTACCGGAGCGCGTAGTGACACACGCACTGACGACGCACGGCCCGGAAGGCACGGAAGGCACGGAAGAGCGATGGCGCTGACGCAGCCCGCCCCGGGCGAGCCGACGGCCGAGCGGGCGGCACCGCTCAGAGGAGGGCTCGCCACCACCAGTTGCATGGAGACCTTGCAGGTGGGGTACTTGCACGCGGTCGCGGCGGCGGCCGGTTGCTCACTGGCCCAGCCCTTCCCGGACAACGGCATCGACTGGCACCTCAGCCACAGTTCGCGCGCGCACGCCGTCGATGACGAGGTGACGATAAAGGTGCAGCTCAAGTGCACCTACCAGGTCGCCCCGCGGCCGCCGGGGCCGTCCTTCGGCTTCACGTTGGAGAACGAGCACCTGGTGAAGTTGGCCAGGACCCCGGCGTCGGTGCACAAGATCCTGGTGGTGATGCTCGTGCCGCGCACGCAGGACGACTGGCTGGCGGCCGGGCACGACCGGCTGGAACTGCGGCACTGCTGCTACTGGACGAACCTGGCCGGTGTCGCCGTGACCGGAAAGCGCAAGACCACAGTGCGGATACCGACCGCGCGGATCTTCGACGACCGAGCGCTGTGCCAGATCATGGCGCGGGTCGGGGCGGGAGGAAGACCGTGATGTACCGGCCCACCGACACCGACGAGCCCGCCCTGCCCGACCCCGAGCGGGTCGACCCGGCGGTGCTGACCGCGCTGCTCGCGCGGCACGGCTGGGAGCGGCGCGGCGGCGCCCCCGGCCGCTACAGCCGCTGGACCCCGCCCGGCGGCGCCGGCCGCCTCCCGCACCTCCAGGGCTCCGCGGCGGACGCCGGCCCGACGGCGGGCAGCGGCACCAGCCTGCTCGTCCCCGAGGGCCGCCCGCGCCGCGGCCGGGCCACGGACGCCGGCTACGCGGACCACACCGACCTGCTCGGTGAGGCGCTCACCGCCCTCGCCCGCTCCGCGGCCCCGTCCGCCCGCGAGGTGCTGCTCGCCCTCACCGTCCCCGGCGACGAGATCCGCTGGCGGCGCGACGTGCCGCGGGTCGGCGACGCGGTGCCGTGGACCACGGCGGAGCAGCTGCGGGCCGGCGCCCGGGCGATGCTGCTGGCCGCCGCCCGCGGCGCCCGGCAGGCCGCCGGGTACTTCGGCGAGCGGCACGGGCCGCACGCCGCCGGGTTCCTGGAGCAGGTCCTGGTCGGGCCGGTGACCGGCGGCCACCTGCTCACCGCGTACACCCCCGTTCCCGACGGCCGGCCGGTGACCTCGACCCTGCTGCGCGCCCTGCAGGCGGCCAGGGACGCCGTGGACTTCCAGCGCGCCACCGGTGGGATGGAGGCGTTCGACGCCGCGGTCGACCTCGGGGTCTGCCACGAGCTGGCCGAGGCCCTGGTCCGGCTGGTGCGCGGCACCGAGGGCATGGAGGTGGCCTTCGCCTGGTCGCCGGCGGCGGCCGGGCCGCCCGGCGGCTTCGGCGGCCGCCCCGAGCCGGTGGAGTTCTCGCCCGGCGACCTGCCGGCCCTGGAGGCGGCGAGCGCCCGCTACCTGCGCCGCGAACCGTCGATCCCGGTCCGGGTGACGGGCACCGTCGTCCGGCTGCGCCGGCCCACCCCGTCCGGCGGCGGCTCGGTCCGGCTCCGCGTCCTCGCGGGTGCCGACGTCCGCCAGGTCCGGGTCCGGCTGGACGAGGCGGCGTACCGCATAGCCGCCCACGCCCACCTGGTCGGGCTGCCGATCCGGGTCAGCGGGCAACTGGAGAGCCGGGGCGGCTTCCGCCGGCTCACCGAGGCCGTCGGCGTCACGCCGGTCCAGGTGGACGAGGCCGAGCGGGACCGGCTGCTGAAGTCGCTGCACGGCGGGGTCGACACCTTCGAGGACGCCTGCGGCGGGGACTCCTGACGCGGACCGGCCCGGCGGCCGCCCCCGTCCACCCCCGCGGAGCGGATCGCGCTTCGCGGCGCACCCGCCGGGCTCGGTACGATTCACCCGTGCGGCATCCGCCGCCGTGCGGTATTGAGTCATGGGAGAGAACCGGTGTCTGACGTCCGAGTGATCATCATTCGCGATTCCGTTGAGCGGGAAGAGCGGGTGGTCACGACCGGGACGACCGCCGGCGAGCTCTTCGACGGCGACCGCAGCATCGTGGCCGCGCGCGTCGCCGGTGCGCTCAAAGACCTGGCGTACCCGGTCGCCGACGGCGACGAGGTCGAAGCCGTCCCCCTGACCAGCGAGGACGGGCTGAACATCCTGCGGCACTCCGCCGCGCACGTGATGGCCCAGGCCGTGCAGGAGCTGTTCCCGTCGGCGAAGCTCGGCATCGGCCCGCCCATCAAGGACGGCTTCTACTACGACTTCGACGTCGAGACCCCCTTCACCCCGGAGGATCTCAAGAGCATCGAGAAGAAGATGCAGGAGATCCAGAAGCGCGGCCAGCGCTTCTCGCGCCGCGTGGTGACCGACGACGAGGCGCGCACCGAGCTGGCGGCCGAGCCGTACAAGCTGGAGCTGATCGGCCTCAAGGGCTCCGCCTCCTCCGACGACGGCGCGGACGTGGAGGTCGGCGCGGGCGAGCTGACGATCTACGACAACATCGACAGCAGGACCGGCGACCTGTGCTGGAAGGACCTCTGCCGTGGTCCGCACCTGCCCAGCACCCGGCTCATCCCCGCCTTCAAGCTGATGCGCAGCGCCGCCGCGTACTGGCGCGGCAGCGAGAAGAACAAGCAGCTGCAGCGCATCTACGGCACCGCGTGGCCGTCGAAGGACGAGCTGAAGGCGTACCTGGAGTTCCTCGCCGAGGCCGAGAAGCGCGACCACCGCAAGCTCGGCTCCGAGCTGGACCTCTTCTCGATCCCCGAGGAGATCGGCTCGGGCCTGGCGGTCTTCCACCCGCGCGGCGGCATCATCCGCCGGGTCATGGAGGACTACTCGCGCAGGCGGCACGAGCAGGAGGGGGTACGAGTTCGTCTACACCCCGCACGCCACCAAGGGCGCGCTCTTCGAGAAGAGCGGGCACCTGGACTGGTACGCGGACGGCATGTACCCGCCCATGCAGCTCGACGAGGGCACGGACTACTACCTCAAGCCCATGAACTGCCCGATGCACAACCTGATCTTCGACGCCCGGGGCCGGTCCTACCGCGAACTGCCGCTGCGGCTCTTCGAGTTCGGCACCGTGTACCGGTACGAGAAGTCCGGCGTCGTGCACGGCCTGACCCGCGCCCGCGGCTTCACCCAGGACGACGCGCACATCTACTGCACCAAGGAGCAGATGGCGGACGAGCTCGACTCGACCCTCACCTTCGTGCTGAACCTGCTGCGCGACTACGGCCTGGAGGACTTCTACCTGGAGCTCTCGACCAAGGACCCGGAGAAGTTCATCGGGTCGGACGAGAACTGGGACGAGGCCACCGAGACGCTGCGCAAGGCCGCCGAGAAGCAGGGCCTCGAACTGGTCATGGACCCGGGCGGCGCCGCCTTCTACGGCCCGAAGATCTCCGTTCAGGCGCGCGACGCCATCGGCAGGACCTGGCAGATGTCGACCATCCAGGTCGACTTCAACCTGCCGGAGCGCTTCGACCTGGAGTACACCTCGCCCGACGGCTCCAAGCAGCGTCCGGTGATGATCCACCGTGCCCTCTTCGGCTCGATCGAGCGGTTCTTCGCCGTGCTGCTGGAGCACTACGCGGGCGCGTTCCCGGCCTGGCTGGCGCCGGTGCAGGCGACCTGCATCCCGATCGGCGACGCGCACATCCCGTACCTGCAGGAGTTCGCCGCCAAGGCGAAGGCGCTCGGGCTGCGGGTCGACGTGGACGCGTCCTCGGACCGGATGCAGAAGAAGATCCGCAACGCCCAGAAGGCCAAGGTGCCCTTCATGATCATCGCCGGTGACGAGGACATGGCGGCCGGCGCGGTGTCCTTCCGCTACCGCGACGGCTCGCAGAAGAACGGCGTGCCGGTCGACGAGGCCATCGCCGAGATCGCCAAGGCCGTCGAGGACCGCGTCCAGGTCTGACGCACGGCGTACGCGGGCCCCCGGAGCGTGTGCTCCGGGGGCCTTCGCGCGCTGCCGTGCCCGGCTACCGGCACACCGCGGACGTAACCGCCCCTGCGACACGCGGCGCGGACCGAAGTCCTATGCTGATCGGCATGACGAGTGAGCCGGAGCAGCAGATCGGAGTGGGTACGCAGGACGCGTTCCAGCGCCTGTGGACCCCGCACCGGATGGCGTACATCCAGGGCGAGAACAAGCCGACCGGCCCGGAGGCCGGCGACGGATGTCCGTTCTGCTCGATCCCGTCCACATCCGACGAGGACGGCCTGATCATCGCGCGGGGCGAGCACGTCTACGCGGTGCTCAACCTCTACCCGTACAACGGCGGCCACCTGATGGTGGTCCCGTACCGGCACGTCGCGGACTACACCGAGCTGGACCTCGCGGAGACCGCGGAGCTGGCGGAACTGACCAAGCGCGCGATGCGGGCGCTGCGCACCGCGTCGGGGGCGCACGGCTTCAACATCGGCATGAACCAGGGCGGGGCGGCGGGCGCGGGCATCGCGGCCCATCTGCACCAGCATGTGGTGCCGCGCTGGGGCGGCGACACCAACTTCATGCCGATCGTCGGCCACACCCGCGTCCTGCCCCAACTGCTGGCCGACACCCGCAAGATGCTCGCGGACGTCTGGCCGAAGGACTAAGGGCTCAGGGCCGGAAGAGCCGGGCCCCTCCGGGCCCGGCTCCCACGATCCGCCGGAAGGGCGTCACGCGTCGTACACGTCCGCCTTGCGCGGTTCCGCGCCCTGGACCAGGCCGCTCAGCATCAGCGAGCGGCTGGTGAAGTGCGAGACGTCCACGCCGTTCTCCTTCATGACGCTGATCGCCGCCGCGTGTACCGCCCGCAGCACCGGGGTCGCGGCGCGCAGTGCGTCATCGGCCATGAAGCGGTGCTTCCACGGCTTGTCCGCCCAGGTGTGCCGCAGGCCGAACGGCTCGGGCAGCGAGAGCGTGCCGCCGAGGTGGTCCAGCACGCTGGGGAAGCGGGTGAGCGGCGCGCGGGCCGCCAGCCGGACCACCTCGCCGGGGTGGATCAGCGGGAGCTGCACCGTCCGGGTCTCCCAGAACTTGACCGGGTGGGAGACGGTCTTGGAGTTGGGGGCGGGCGCGGCGGTGAAGATGGGGTGCACGGGGCCCAGCGCGTGGCCGGTCACCTCGACCCGCAGGGTGTGCGCCAGCACGGTCACGGTGACCATCAGGCTGATCACCAGCTGGCCGTCCCACAGGACGAACTGGATGCCCAGGTAGTGCCGGTTGCCCTTGCCGAACTGCTGGGTGTTACAGATCCGCTGGATCTCGAAGTCCTTGACGGTGAACGCCTCGACCTCGGCCCCGGTGGGCCGGGAGATGGTCTTGGCGTTCTCCCCGGTCGGGGCGACGACCCAGTGCCGTATCGACGCCTTGGGGAAGCCCCCGGTGTGCAGCGGGCCGCGCTCCAGCATCCGCAGTCTGTCGTGGATGGCGCGCACCACGTCCCAGCTGCGGAACGGGTGGATCTCGGCGAGCCCGTCGCGCGGTACCAGTTCCTCGGCCATCTGCCAGCTGCCCCAGCGGGTGCCCATGCCCAGTATTCCCTTGGGGCCGGCGTAGAAGATCACGTTGCTGTTCTGCTCGGCGGAGAGCTTGGCCAGGCTCTGCCGCAGGGTCTCGGCCCGGACCTGGTTGGGGTTTCGGGGGACGGCCTCCGGGATCTTGGCCCCGACGCCGCTGCCGGAGACCAGGCCGGCCCAGCGTTCGCGCAGGTCCTGCGCGGTCTTCTCGCAGATGCGCTTGGCGATGAACCAGCCCAGCACCGGCACGAGCATCATGAAGCGGAGGTACTGGCGCCAGAAGCCGGTCAGCGGCGGCCGCAGCAGGAGCAGCAGGGCGAACGCGACGACGACCAGCAGGATGACCCCGCCCAGCGGGCCGGCCTTCGAGCCCTGCACCTTCGCCAGTGACCTGCGCAGCTGGAACGCGCCGAGCCAGACCAACACCCCGGGCAGGAACAGCAGCCCGAAGACGGCCATCACGATCGTCAGTTTGTTGTCGCGCTCCTGGCGGATGCGGTTCGCGGCGAGGCAGTGCTCGACCACGGACTGGGGCTCGGCGCCGAAGGACTGGACGAGTTCCCCGCGCGCCGCGCCGAGCATCCGCACCTGGACGGAACGGGCGAACGCCTCACCGAGGTTGGGCTCGAACAGGGAGAGCCGGGGAGGCGTGAAGACCGCGTCCTCGTTGGCCTTCCTGAGGTCCTCGACCGGGGAGTCCCGATAGGCCGCGGACGACAGGGCCTGGGTCGCGGCGGTGCCGCCTTCCGTACCGATCAGCGGGACCTGCGCCCCGGGGCTGAAGTCGAACCCCTTGCCGTCTGCCACTACCGCTCCTTCATTCCCCCACACGACCCCGCGGGCACAGCGACTCCCCCGACCCAATTCCCCGCGAGGGGGGCCGTCACACTTATGGAGCAGTGCCCAGCGTATCGGCGCGGCGGTCCGCGCGGGGCGCGCGGACCACCGACCGGCCCTCGTACGGGGTTACTTGGGGCCGTCCGCCTCTTGCCTGAGCTTGGCCGCCAGCGGCGGGGGCATCGGCTCGTGGCGGGCGTACGCGCGGCTGAAGCGGCCGGTGCCGTGCGACAGCGACCGGAGGTCGACGGCGTACCGGCCGATCTCAATCTCGGGCACCTCGGCCCGTACCAGGGTGCGCCCCGGCCCGGCCGGTTCGGTGCCCAGGACCCGGCCGCGCCGTCCGGACAGATCACTCATCACCGGGCCGACGTAGTCGTCCGGGACCATCACCCCGACCTCGGAGACCGGTTCGAGCAGATCGATCCTGGCCCCGGCGGCCGCCTCCCGCATGGCGAGCGCGCCGGCGGTCTGGAACGCGGCGTCGGAGGAGTCCACCGAGTGCGCCTTGCCGTCGACCAGGGTCACCCTGATGTCCACCACCGGGTGGCCGAGGGCTACGCCACGGGCGGCCTGCGCGCGGACGCCCTTCTCCACGGATGGGATGAACTGCCGCGGTACCGCCCCGCCGATCACCTTGTCGACGAACTCGATGCCGGAACCGGTCGGCAGCGGCTCGACCTGGATCTCACAGATCGCGAACTGCCCGTGCCCGCCCGACTGCTTGACGTGCCGGCCGCGCGCGGTGATCTTCTCGCCGAACGTCTCGCGCAGCGAGACCCGGTGCGGCACGGCGTCCACCTGGACCCCGTAGCGGCTGCGCAACCGCTCCAGCGCGACATCGACATGCGCCTCGCCCAGGCACCACAGGACGACCTGCCGGGTGTCCGGGTTCTGCTCGAGCCGCATCGTGGGATCCTCGGCGACCAGCCGCGCCAGCCCCTGCGAGAGCTTGTCCTCGTCGGCCTTGCTGTGCGCCTGGATGGCCACCGGGAGCAGCGGGTCGGGCATCACCCACGGCTCCATGAGCAGCGGCTGCTCCTTGGCCGAGAGGGTGTCACCGGTCTCGGCGCGGGTCAGCTTGGCGACACAGGCCAGGTCGCCCGCGACGCAGCTCCCCACCCCGCGCTGCTGCTTGCCGAAGGGCGAGGAGAGGGCGCCCACCCGCTCGTCCACGTCATGGTCCGCGTGTCCGCGGTCCGCCATGCCATGGCCCGAGACATGGACCGTCTCGTCCGGCCGCAGCGTCCCCGAGAAGACCCGCACCAGGCTGATCCGCCCGACGTACGGGTCGGAGGAGGTCTTCACCACCTCCGCGGCGAGCGGCCCGTCGGGATCGCAGGTCAGTGGGGGGCAGGAGCCGCCCTGCGGGGTGCTCACCGGCGGCGCCTCGCGCTCCAGCGGGGTCGGGAAGCCGCCGGTGACGAGTTCCAGCAGCTCCAGGGTGCCCAGCCCCTGGCGGGCGCCGTCGGCCGCCGGGGCGGCGGCCAGCACCGGGTGGAACCTGCCGCGGGCGACCGCCCGCTCCAGGTCCTCGGTGAGGGTCTTGAGGTCCAGCTCCTCACCGCCGAGGTAGCGGTCCATCAGGGTCTCGTCCTCGCTCTCGGCGATGATCCCCTCGATGAGCCGGTTGCGGGCCTCCTCGATCAGCGGCAACTCGCCCGGCTCCGGGGCCCGTTCGGTCCGCTCACCCGAGGAGTAGTCGAAGACCCGTTGCGAGAGCAGGCCGATCAACCCGGTCACCGGGGCGTGCCCGTCCGCGCCCTGCGGGCCGTGCAGCGGCAGGTACAGCGGCAGCAGCGCGTCGGGGGCATCGCCGCCCAGGACCCGCGAGCACAGCGCCGTCATCTCGTCGAAGTCGGACCTGGTCGCCTCCAGATGGGTCACCACCACCGCCCGCGGCATCCCGACGGCGGCGCACTCGTCCCACAGCAGCCGGGTCGCGCCGCCCACGCCCGTGGCGTCCTGCGCCGCCGAGACGACGAAGAGGGCCGCGTCCGCAGCTCGCAGACCCGGCCCTCAACTCCCCGACGAAGTCGGCGTATCCGGGAGTGTCCAGCAGATTTATCTTGATGTCGCCCCAGAGGACCGGCACCAGCGACAGCTGTACCGACCGCTGCTGCCGCTGTTCGATCTCGTCGTGATCGGAGATCGATCCGCCGTCCTCCACCCGCCCCGCCCGGTTCACCGCGCCGGTCGCCAGCGCCAGCGCCTCGACGAGTGTGGTCTTGCCCGCTCCACTGTGGCCGACCAGCACCACGTTGCGCACCTTCTCGGGACGGCCGGCCGCCGGTGCCCTTCCGGCGGCTCCTGGATGTACGTCTCTCCTGTCGGCTGCTCCACCCACGGGTCTCGCCTCCATGTCCGTCATTGCATGGGGGACCGCGCCCTCTGCGGGGGCACGAACGCGCAGCGTCACGAGAGACCGCACCGGAGTGCCCCGACGGGGTACAAAAGGAGGGTTTCCGGCGACGCCCGCGGTACTTCGACCTTCCCACGACGGTCACGGTGCGTCCATACGTCGTACCGCCCGGGGTCCCGGCGGGAGCCTCACGCGTACGGACGACGCGGGCTGGCTACGATGGGCCGTCCAGTGGCCGACCGGGCCAGCCGACTTCCACCGATTCCATCCGGGAAGGCCATGCTGAACAAGTACGCGCGTGCATTCTTCACGCGTGTCCTCACGCCGTTCGCCTCGTTCCTGCTCCGCATCGGGGTCACCCCCGACGCGGTGACCCTCATCGGCACCGGGGGAGTGATGTCGGGTGCGCTGGTCTTCTACCCCAGGGGCGAGTTCTTCTGGGGCACCGTCGTCATCACCCTGTTCGTCTTCTCGGACCTGGTCGACGGGAACATGGCCCGGCAGTCCGGGGTCTCCAGCCGATGGGGCGCCTTCCTCGACTCCACCCTCGACCGGGTCGCCGACTCCGCGGTCTTCGGCGGGCTCGCGCTCTGGTACGCCGGGGGCGGCGACGACCTCGTGCTCTGCGCGGTGACGCTGTTCTGCCTCGCCAGCGGCCAGGTGGTGTCCTACACCAAGGCCCGCGGCGAGGCCATCGGCCTGCCGGTGAACGTCAACGGGCTCGTCGAGCGCGCCGAACGGCTCGTGATCACCCTCGTCCTGTGCGGTCTGGCAGGACTGCACAAGTTCGGCGTTCCCTATATCGAGTGGCTCCTGCCGATCGCCCTGTGGGTCGTCGCCGTGGGCAGCCTGGTGACGCTGGTCCAGCGGGTCGTCACCGTGCGCCGCGAGGCGGCGGAGGCCGACGCGGCCGACGCCGTCGCCGGCGCGAACGGGGGCGGCGCCGCGTGAAGGACCGGCTGACCGACGGCCTGTACGGGCTGGGCTGGGGAGCGGTGAAGAAGCTGCCGGAACCGGTGGCGAACGCCCTCGGCCGGCGGATCGCCGACACGGTCTGGCGGCGGCGTGGCAAGGGAGTGCTCCGGCTGGAGTCCAACCTGGCCCGTGTCGTCCCGGACGCGGACGAGGCCCGGCTGCGCGAGCTGTCCCGGGCCGGGATGCGCTCCTACCTGCGGTACTGGATGGAGTCCTTCCGGATGCCCGCCTGGGACCGGGAACGCTTCCGCACCGACGTCCTCATCCAGGACGCGCACATCCTGGAGGACGGGCTGGCGTCCGGCCGCGGCGTCGTCATCGCCCTGCCGCACATGGGCAACTACGACCTGGCCGGCGCCTGGGTGACCACCAAGATCGGGGTGCCCTTCACCACGGTCGCGGAGCGCCTCAAGCCCGAGACCCTGTACGACCGCTTCGTGGCCTACCGCGAGGGGCTCGGCATGGAGGTGCTGCCGCACACCGGCGGCGCGGCCTTCGGCACCCTCGCCCGCCGACTGCGCGCGGGTGGTCTGATCTGCCTGGTCGCCGACCGCGACCTGTCCGCCTCGGGCATCGAGGTCACGTTCTTCGGCGAGGCCACGCGGATGCCCGCCGGGCCCGCGCTGCTGGCGCAGCAGACCGGCGCCCTGCTCCTGCCGGTCACCCTCTGGTACGACGGCCCCGTCATGCGCGGCCGGATCCACCCGCCCGTCGACGTCCCCGAGCTCGGGGACCGGACCGAGAAGGCCGCGGTCATGACGCAGGACCTGGCCGACGCCTTCGCCTCCGGGATCGCGGAGCACCCCGCGGACTGGCACATGCTCCAACGGCTGTGGCTCGCCGACCTCGAAGCGCGCTCGAACAGTTCCGGAACGGAGAAGCCTTGAGGATCGGGATCGTCTGCCCGTACTCCTGGGACGTCCCCGGAGGCGTCCAGTTCCACATCCGCGACCTCGCCGAGCACCTGATCAAGCTCGGCCACGAGGTCTCCGTGCTCGCGCCCGCCGACGACGAGACGCCGCTCCCGCCGTACGTCGTCTCGGCCGGCCGCGCCGTCCCCGTCCCGTACAACGGCTCGGTGGCCCGGCTCAACTTCGGCTTCCTGTCCGCCGCGCGGGTGCGCCGCTGGCTGCACGACGGCGGCTTCGACGTCATCCACATCCACGAACCGACCTCGCCGTCGCTGGGCCTGCTGGCGTGCTGGGCGGCCCAGGGGCCGATCGTCGCCACCTTCCACACCTCCAACCCGCGCTCGCGGGCCATGATCGCCGCCTATCCGATCCTGCAGCCCGCGCTGGAGAAGATCAGCGCCCGCATCGCGGTGAGCGAGTACGCCCGGCGCACCCTGGTGGAGCACCTCGGCGGCGACGCGGTGGTCATTCCCAACGGCGTGGACGTCGACTTCTTCGCCACCGCCGAGGCCGAGCCGAAGTGGCAGACGCCGGGCACCGGCGCGGACGGCCGGCCCCCGGCGGGCGGGACGATCGGGTTCATCGGCCGGATCGACGAGCCGCGCAAGGGCTTGCCCGCGCTCATGCGGGCCCTGCCGAAGATCCTCGCCGAACGCCCGGGCACCCGGCTGCTGGTCGCCGGGAAGGGCGACGAGAAGGAGGCCGTCGAGGCCCTGCCGGAACACCTGCGCGGCCAGGTGGAGTTCCTCGGCATGGTCAGCGACCGGGACAAGGCCCGGCTGCTGCGCAGCGTCGACCTGTACGTGGCCCCCAACACCGGCGGCGAGAGCTTCGGCATCATCCTCGTCGAGGCGATGTCGGCGGGCGCCCCGGTGCTGGCCAGCGATCTGGACGCGTTCCGCCAGGTCCTGGACGGGGGAGCGGCCGGCGAACTGTTCCCGGTCGAGGACGCCGACGCGCTCGCGGTCGCCGCGGTGCGGCTGCTCGGCGATCCCCAGCGACTGCGGGAGCTGCGGGAGCTGGGCAGCCGGCATGTGCGCCGCTTCGACTGGAGCACGGTCGGCGCCGACATCCTCTCCGTCTACGAGACGGTGACGGAGGGCGCCACCGCGGTCGCCGCCGACGAACGCGTGGGCCTGCGGGCCCGCCTGGGGCTGGCCCGGGACTGAGGCACCCGGCGCGACGGTAGCCTTGCCGCCCGTGACCACCTTCATCTGGGTCGCGGTGGCTGTCGTCGCCATCGGCCTGTACCTGAGCTGGACCGCGGGCCGCCTTGACCGGCTGCACGCCCGTATCGACGCCGCCCGTGCCGCCCTGGACGCGCAGCTGCTGCGCCGCGCCTCGGTGGCCCAGGAGCTCGCGACGTCCGGGGTGCTGGACCCGGCGGCCTCCATCGTGCTGTACCAGTCCGCGCACGCCGCCCGGCAGAGCGAGGACGAGCACCGGGAAGTGGCCGAGAGCGAGCTGAGCCAGGCGCTGCGGGCCGTCTTCGCCGAGCCGGACGCCGTCGAGGCGGTGCTGGCCGCGCCCGGCGGCGAGGAGACCGTCGGCGAGCTGACCCAGGCCGTGCGCCGGGTGCCGATGGCCCGGCGCTTCCACAACGACGCGGTCCGGGGCACGCGGGCGGTGCGCAGGCACCGGGTGGTGCGCTGGTTCCGGCTGGCCGGCCACGCGCCCTTCCCGCTGGCCTTCGAGATGGACGACGAGCCACCGACGGCGTTCACAGCGGACGGCGCGGCAGGCCACTGAACCCGGATTGGCCCTTTTCCGGCAAGGTGGACCGGTTCACGATGGCTACAACGCACCATTCGTCATCGAGTGAGGTCATACCGTGTCCAGCACCCCCGCCACCGCCCAGAACCCCGAGACCGGCACCGCGCGCGTCAAGCGCGGCATGGCCGAGCAGCTCAAGGGCGGCGTGATCATGGACGTCGTCAACGCCGAGCAGGCGAAGATCGCCGAGGACGCCGGCGCCGTCGCGGTCATGGCCCTGGAGCGGGTGCCCGCCGACATCCGCAAGGACGGCGGCGTGGCCCGTATGTCCGACCCGGACATGATCGACGGCATCATCGGCGCGGTCTCCATCCCCGTCATGGCGAAGTCCCGCATCGGCCACTTCGTCGAGGCCCAGGTCCTGCAGGCGCTCGGTGTCGACTACATCGACGAGTCCGAGGTCCTGACCCCGGCCGACGAGGTCAACCACAGCGACAAGTGGGCGTTCACCACCCCCTTCGTCTGCGGCGCCACCAACCTGGGCGAGGCCCTGCGCCGTATCGCCGAGGGCGCGGCCATGATCCGCTCCAAGGGCGAGGCCGGTACCGGCAACGTCGTCGAGGCCGTGCGCCACATGCGCCAGATCCGCACCGACATCCGCCGCCTCGGCACCCTGGACGAGACCGAGCTGTTCGTCGCCGCCAAGAACCTTCAGGCGCCGTACGAGCTGGTCAAGGAGGTGGCGCGCCTCGGCAAGCTGCCCGTCGTGCTCTTCAGCGCCGGTGGTGTGGCCACCCCGGCGGACGCCGCGCTGATGATGCAGCTCGGCGCCGAGGGCGTCTTCGTCGGCTCCGGCATCTTCAAGTCCGGCGACCCGGCGCAGCGCGCCGCCGCCATCGTGAAGGCCACCACCTTCTACGACGACCCGAAGGTCATCGCGGACGTCTCGCGCGGCCTGGGCGAGGCCATGGTCGGCATCAACTGCGACACCCTCCCCGAGTCCGAGCGCTACGCCAACCGCGGCTGGTAACCGGACCGTGAGCGCCATACCCACCATCGGCGTACTGGCCCTGCAGGGCGACGTACGCGAACACCTCGCGGCGCTCACCGCCGCCGGCGCACGGGCCGTGCCCGTGCGCCGGCCGGCGGAGCTCGCCGCGGTCGACGGCCTGGTCATCCCCGGCGGCGAGTCCACCACGATGTCCAAGTTGGCGGTCATCTTCGGCATGCTGGAGCCGCTGCGCGAGCGGGTCGCGGCCGGTATGCCGGCCTACGGGTCCTGCGCGGGCATGATCATGCTCGCCGACAAGATCCTGGACGGCCGGGACGACCAGGAGACGATCGGCGGCATCGACATGATCGTGCGCCGCAACGCCTTCGGACGGCAGAACGAGTCCTTCGAAGCGGCCGTGGAGATCACCGGTATCGGCGGCGGCCCGGTCGAGGGCGTCTTCATCCGCGCCCCGTGGGTGGAGTCGACCGGCGAGCGCACCGAGGTGCTGGCGCGGCTCGACGACGGCACGGTCGTCGCCGTGCGCTCCGGAAACCTGCTGGCCACCTCGTTCCACCCCGAGCTGACCGGCGACCACCGGGTCCACGAGCTCTTCGTCGCCATGGCGCGCACCGCTACCTAGCCCGACCCCGGTAGGATCTCTCCTGTTCATTTCTACTGGCGACGTTGTAAGGAGCTGGCGATGTCCGGCCACTCTAAATGGGCTACCACCAAGCACAAGAAGGCCGTGGTTGACGCCAAGCGCGGCAAGCTCTTCGCCAAGATGATCAAGAACATCGAGGTGGCGGCGCGCATGGGTGGCGGTGACGTCTCCGGTAACCCGACCCTCTACGACGCCATCCAGAAGGCGAAGAAGAGCTCGGTCCCGAACAAGAACATCGACAGCGCGGTCAAGCGCGGTGCCGGTCTGGAAGCCGGCGGCGCCGACTACCAGACGATCATGTACGAGGGCTACGGGCCGAACGGCGTCGCGGTGCTCATCGAGTGCCTCACCGACAACCGCAACCGCGCGGCGTCCGACGTCCGGGTCGCGATGACCCGCAACGGCGGCGCCATGGCGGACCCGGGCTCGGTCTCCTACCTGTTCAACCGCAAGGGCGTCGTCATCGTCCCCAAGGGTGAGCTGTCGGAGGACGACGTGCTGGGCGCGGTGCTGGACGCGGGGGCCGAAGAGGTCAACGACCTCGGCGAGTCCTTCGAGGTCATCAGCGAGGCCACCGACATGGTCGCGGTCCGTACCGCGCTCCAGGACGCCGGCATCGACTACGACTCGGCGGACGCCAACTTCGTCCCCACCATGCAGGTGGAACTGGACGAGGACGGCGCCCGAAAGATCTTCAAGCTCATCGACGCGCTGGAGGACAGCGACGACGTGCAGAACGTCTTCGCCAACTTCGACGTGAGCGACGAGGTCATGGAACAGGTCGACGCCTGATCGCCGTTCGATCGCGCACTGTCAGCCGACGGGCCGGAGGGGGACACACCCCGCCGGCCCGTCGGCTTTTGCGGCGTTGTCAGTCGGAACGGCTAACCTGCAGGAACAGTTGACCGACAGGGCTTGAGGGGTGACGGGGTGCGGGTACTCGGCGTGGACCCGGGGCTGACCCGGCTCGGCATCGGAGTCGTGGACGGCGTTCCGGGGCGGCCGTTGACGATGGCCGGAGTCGGCGTGGTGCGCACCCCGGCCGACGCGGAGATCGGCCACCGCCTCGTCCTCATCGAGCGCGGCATCGAGGCGTGGTTGGACGAGTATCAGCCCGAAGTCGTCGCGGTGGAACGGGTGTTCAGCCAGCACAACGTCAGCACGGTCATGGGCACCGCCCAGGCCAGCGCCGTCGCGATGCTCTGCGCCAGCCGGCGCGGACTCCCCGTCCATCTGCACACCCCCAGCGAGGTCAAGGCCGCCGTCACCGGCAGCGGACGGGCGGACAAGGCCCAGGTCGGCGCCATGGTGACACGGCTGCTGCGGCTGGACGCCCCGCCCAAGCCGGCCGACGCCGCGGACGCGCTGGCGTTGGCCATCTGCCACATCTGGCGCGGTACCGCCACCAACCGCCTCCAACAGGCCATCGCCGCCCACCGGCCGAAACGAATCCAGGAGCCCCGAGCATGATCGCCTTCGTCAGCGGCCCGGTCGCCGCACTCGCCCCGGACGCCGCGGTCATCGAGGTGGGCGGCATCGGCATGTCCGTCCTGTGCACCCCGGGCACCCTCGCCGGCCTCAGGACCGGCCAGCAGGCCAGGCTCTCGACCTCGCTCATCGTCCGCGAGGACTCGCTCACCCTGTACGGCTTCGCGGACGACGACGAGCGGCTGGTCTTCGAGCTGCTGCAGACCGTCAGCGGCGTCGGCCCGCGCCTGGCGCAGACGATGCTCGCGGTGCACTCGCCGGACGCGTTGCGGGTCGCGGTCGCCACCGGCGACGAGAAGGCGCTCACCGCCGTGCCCGGCGTGGGCAAGAAGGGCGCCCAGCGACTCCTGCTGGAACTGAGGGACCGGCTCGGCGAGCCCGTCGGCCCCGGGGCGAACCGCGGGATCGGCAGCCCGGTCAGCGCCTCCTGGCGCGACCAGCTGCACGCGGCGCTCATCGGCCTCGGCTACGCGACCCGCGAGGCGGACGAAGCGGTCTCCGCGGTCGCACCGCGGGCCGAGGCGGAGCTGGCGGAGGGCGGGACGCCCAACGTGTCCGCACTGTTGCGCGCGGCCCTGCAGACCTTGAACCGCACCCGCTGAGTGCCTGCGGCCGCACCTGACGCGACCGCCGCGCCGCCGACGCGCCGACCCACCGACCCTGACCGACGACCCCTGACCGACGACCCGAAAGTCCGACATGAACTGGGACGAGCCCGCACCCCCCACCGCCGGTGACCTGCCGGACCGGCTGGTCGGCTCCGACGCCGACGGTGAGGACCAGGCCGTCGAGGCCGCGCTGCGGCCGAAGGACCTCGAGGAGTTCGTCGGGCAGGAACGGGTGCGGCAGCAGCTGGACCTGGTGCTGAAAGCGGCCAAGAAGCGCGGCGGCACCGCCGACCACGTCCTGCTCTCCGGAGCGCCCGGTCTCGGCAAGACCACCCTTTCGATGATCATCGCCGCCGAGATGGGCGCCCCGATCCGCATCACCTCGGGCCCGGCCATCCAGCACGCGGGCGACCTCGCCGCGATCCTCTCCTCCCTCCAGGAGGGCGAGGTGCTCTTCCTCGACGAGATCCACCGCATGTCCCGGCCCGCCGAGGAGATGCTCTACATGGCGATGGAGGACTTCCGGGTCGACGTGATCGTCGGCAAGGGCCCCGGCGCCACCGCCATCCCGCTGGAGCTGCCGCCCTTCACCCTGGTCGGTGCCACCACCCGGGCCGGCCTGCTGCCGCCCCCGCTGCGCGACCGCTTCGGCTTCACCGGCCACATGGAGTTCTACGCCCCCGCCGAGCTGGAGCGCGTCATCCACCGCTCGGCCCGGCTGCTGGACGTCGAGATCGAGACGGACGGCGGCGCGGAGATCGCCGGCCGCTCCCGTGGCACCCCCCGCATCGCCAACCGGCTGCTGCGCCGGGTCCGGGACTACGCGCAGGTCAGGGCCGACGGCCGGATCACCCGCGAGATCGCCGTCCAGGCCCTGGAGGTCTACGAGGTGGACGGTCGCGGCCTCGACCGGCTGGATCGGGCCGTGCTGCGCGCCCTGCTCCAGCTGTTCGGCGGCGGCCCGGTCGGGCTGTCGACACTGGCGGTCGCCGTCGGCGAGGAGCGCGAGACGGTCGAGGAGGTCGCCGAGCCGTTCCTGGTCCGCGAGGGTCTGCTGGCGCGTACCCCCCGTGGCCGGGTGGCCACCCGGGCGGCGTGGACGCACCTCGGACTGGTCCCGCCCCAGCAGCCCGCGGGCCCCGGCCAGGGTGGCCTGTTCGGACCGTGACGGCACGGGGACTCGCCCCCCAGGAACCCCAGTGCCATGCTGGGCGTTGTTTCACCGGCGAGGACTCGCTTAGACTCCGCCGACGCCCTTCCTCCGGATCGGCATACACCCCCGTAGATCAGGCCAGCCACCGCGGCCGTGCGAAGGAACGTTGTAAATCGTGAGTATCGGCTTGCTCCTCCCGTTCATCATCCTTATCGGTGCCATGTTCCTCATGACCCGATCTGCCAAGAACAAGCAGCGGCAGGCGGCGACGATGCGGAACCAGATGGAACCGGGCTCCGGTGTCCGCACCATCGGCGGCATGTACGCCGTGGTGAAGGAAGTCAACGAGGACACGGTCCTCCTGGAGCTGGCCGACGGGGTGCACGCGCACTTCGCCAAGAACTCCATCGGCGCCGTCCTCGACCAGGCCGAGTACGACCGGATCGTGCACGGCATCGAGCCGGAGGAGCCGGAGGACGGCTCCGAGGACGTCGACGCGGACGCGGTCCACGACCAGGACGCGGTCCACGACGAGGACGTCGTGACGTCCGAGGCCGCCGATGACGAGCGCATCGACCTGAGCAAGACGGAGGACGAGCCGAAGAAGGACGGCACCGACCCCAAGTAAGGGCGCGTCGGTCCGGACTCTCACATCACTTCGTGGCCACCCCACGGGCGCGCAGGTCCCGGGGGCTGGTTGGACAGGGAGATACAAGAAGGTGGCAGCACCCAAGAAGGGCCGCAGGTCCTCGGGGAGTCAGGGGTACCCCGGGCGCGCACTGGCCGTGATCCTGATCGCGCTCGTGGCGTTGACGGGGACGATGTTCCTCTCGCACAACACGACTCCGCGACTGGGTATCGACCTCGCAGGCGGTGTCAGCATCACGTTGACCGCCAAGAGCGACCAGGCCGGCGCGGTCAACAAGACCAACATGAACACCGCTGTGAGCATCATCAACCAGCGTGTCAACGGTCTTGGTGTCTCCGAGGCGGAGGTGCAGACCCAGGGCGACAAGAACATCATTGTCAACATCCCCAAGGGCACCGACCCCAAGCAGGCGCAGGAGCAGGTCGGCCAGACCGCCCAGCTGTTCTTCCGGCAGGTGCTCGCCGAGCAGGCGAACCCCCCGGCCGTCAAGACGCCGCCGGCGACGCCCTCCCCGTCCGTGACTCCGACGGGCAAGGCGGGCAGCTCGCCGACCCCGACGGGCAAGACGAGCACGCCGCCGCAGGCCAAGCCCTCGTCGAGCGTCACCACCCAGGGCCGCGCGGTCACCGACGGCCTGAAGGCCGCCCCCGCCAAGGCGCCCACCCCGACGCCGGCGCCCAGCGCGCCCGCGGCCGGCACGCTGGACAGCACGATTCCGGCCGATCTGCAGGCGAAGTTCACCGTCCTGGACTGCAACGACCCGAAGCAGCGCCTGGCGGCGAACCAGGGCGTCAAGCCTGAGAACAAGGTCATCGGCTGCGGCGAGCGCGGTGAGAAGAAAGACAAGATCTGGTACAAGTACGCGCTCGGCCCGGCCGTCCTCGACGGCAAGGACGTCTCCAAGGCCAGTGCGAAGTTCGACACCCAGTCCGGCAACGGCTGGGTCGTCGACCTCAGCTTCACCGGTGGTGGCGCCAAGAAGTTCACCAAGGTCACCACCCAGCTGGCCACCCAGCAGGCCCCGCTGAACCAGTTCGCGATCGACCTCGACGGCAACGTCGTCTCGGCGCCCTCGGTCTCGCAGGCCCTGCCCGGCGGCAGCGCGACGATCTTCGGCAGCTTCACCCAGACGTCCGCGCAGAACCTGGCGAACGTCCTGTCCTACGGTTCGCTGCCGCTGTCCTTCCAGATCCAGGACGTCACCACGGTCTCCGCCGCGCTCGGCGGCGAGCAGCTGCGAGGTGGCCTCATCGCGGGCGCCGTCGGCCTCGCGCTGGTCGTGCTCTACATGCTGGCGTACTACCGGGGCCTCGGCCTCGTCGCGATCGTCAGCCTCCTGGTGTCGGCGGCGCTCACCTACACGCTGATGTCCCTGCTCGGCCCGGCCATCGGCTTCGCGCTGAACCTGCCGGCCGTCTGCGGAGCCATCGTCGCCATCGGTATCACCGCGGACTCGTTCATCGTCTTCTTCGAACGGATCCGTGACGAGCTGCGCGAGGGCCGCTCCCTGCAGCCCGCCGTGGCCCGCGGCTGGCCGCGCGCCCGGCGCACCATCCTGGTGTCGGACTTCGTGTCCTTCCTCGCCGCCGCCGTGCTGTTCGCGGTGACGGTCGGCAAGGTCCAGGGCTTCGCGTTCACCCTGGGTCTGACCACGCTGCTCGACGTCGTGGTGGTGTTCCTCTTCACCAAGCCGCTCATGACGATCCTGGCCCGCCGCAAGTTCTTCGCCAACGGCCACAAGTGGTCCGGACTCGACCCGAAGGGCCTGGGCGTCCAGGCCCCCATCCGCCGCGTCCGCCGCAGGACGAGCACCGAGACGAAGGAGGCCTGATGTCCAAGCTCGGCAACCTCGGACAGCTCGGACACCGGCTGCACCGTGGCGAGATCGCCTACGACTTCGTCGGCAAGCGCAGGCTCTGGTACGGCGTCTCGATCCTGATCACGATCGTGGCCATCGCCGGCCTGGCGATCAACGGCCTCAAGCTCGGCATCGAGTTCTCCGGCGGCGCGGTCTTCACGACCCCGAAGACGTCGTACTCGGTCACCGAAGTGCAGAACAAGATCGCCGGCGACACCGGCGGCCACGTCGCCACCGTGCAGAAGCTCGGCACCGGCGGCGTGCGGATCCAGGTCAGCGACATCTCCACGGAGGAGTCGAAGAGCATCCAGGAGAAGGTCGCCACCGACCTCGGCCTGGACGCGACCAAGATCGACGCGCAGATCGTCGGCCCCAGCTGGGGTGAGGAGATCTCGAAGAAGGCCTTCACCGGCCTGATCATCTTCATGATCCTGGTGGTGATCTACCTCGCCATCGCCTTCGAGTGGCGGATGGCCATCGCCGCCCTCATCGCCCTGATCCACGACCTCACGATCACCGTCGGCGTCTACGCCATCGTCGGTTTCGAGGTCACCCCGGGCACCGTGATCGGTCTGCTCACGATCCTCGGTTACTCCCTCTACGACACCGTCGTCGTCTTCGACGGTCTCAAGGAGACGACCCGCGGCATCACGAAGCAGACCCGCTTCACCTACAGCGAGCTGTCCAACCGCAGCCTGAACCAGACCCTGGTGCGTTCGATCAACACCACGGTCGTCGCGCTGCTCCCCGTCGGCGCCCTGCTCTTCATCGGCGGCGGCATCCTCGGGGCCGGTGTGCTCAACGACATCGCGCTCGCGCTCTTCGTCGGCCTCACCGCCGGTGCGTACTCCTCGATCTTCATCGCGACCCCGCTGGTCGCGGACTTCAAGGAGCGCGACCCGGAGCTCAAGGCCCTCAAGAAGCGCGTGCTGGCCAAGCGCAAGGCCGACGCCGCCAAGGGTGTCGACCCGGCGGACGAGGACCGGCGGGCCCGTGAGGACGTCGCCGCCGCCGAGGCCGCCGACGCGGACGACGAGCCGGAGGACGGCGACCGCGCCGCCGCCGGCGGTGTGGTCGGCCAGCGTCCGCAGGGCGCCGCCGCCCGCAACCGCAGCAAGAACCGGCCTTCCGGGAAGCGGCGGTGACGGCGACCGCGGCAGCGGCCGAAGCGCTGCGCGAGCAGCTGCTGGGCCGGATCCGGGATGTCCCGGACTACCCGCAGCCGGGTGTGATGTTCAAGGACATCACCCCGCTGCTGGCCGACCCCGACGCGTTCAACGCCCTGGTGGACGCCCTGGCCGTGCTCTGCGCGCGCCACGGCGCCACCAAGGTCGCCGGCCTGGAGGCGCGCGGGTTCATCCTCGCCGCCCCCGCGGCGGCGCGCGCCCACCTCGGCTTCGTGCCCGTGCGCAAGGCGGGCAAGCTGCCCGGCGCGACGCTGTCGCAGCGCTACGAGCTGGAGTACGGGAGCGCCGAGATAGAGGTGCAGCAGGACGCCCTCGCCGCCGGCGACCGGGTCCTGGTCATCGATGACGTGCTGGCCACCGGCGGTACCGCCGAGGCCTCGCTGGAGCTCATCCGGCGGACCGGCGCGGAGGTGGCCGGGGTCGCGGTCCTGCTGGAGCTCGGCTTCCTCGGAGGTCGCGAACGGCTCTCCACCGTCCTCGCGGGCGCCCCGCTGGACGCGCTGATCATCGTCTGACACCGCGGGCCCAGCGGCCCGCGGCACCCAGCACGGCCCGGAGGCGGGCGCCCGGAACCACCGGGCGCCCGCCTCCTGCCACAGATCGATACCATGGGTGCTCTAACCCGCGTGAGGAGTGCTCTTGCCAGACGAGGCCCAGCCGCTCGACGCCGAAGGCGGGGACGAAACCCCCGCCGGGAGCAACGGAGCCGCTCCCGAGCCGCCGACGCCTGCCGTCCGGCCCGCACGGACCCCAGGTGGCGCGACACCGTCGCGCGCCGCAGGCTCCTCCAACCGCGTCCGTGCCCGCCTCGCCCGGCTCGGTGTGCAGCGTTCCAGCCCGTACAACCCGGTGCTGGAGCCGATGCTGCGCATCGTCCGGGGCAACGACCCGAAGGGCGACACCGCGCAGCTGCGGCAGATCGAGCGCGCCTACCAGGTCGCCGAGCGCTGGCACCGCGGGGTCAAGCGCAAGAGCGGCGACCCGTACATCACGCACCCGCTCGCGGTCACCACGATCCTCGCCGAGCTGGGCATGGACCCGGCCACGCTGATGGCGGGGCTGCTGCACGACACCGTCGAGGACACCGACTACAGCCTGGACGCGCTGCGCCGCGACTTCGGCGACCAGGTCGCGCTCCTCGTGGACGGCGTCACCAAGCTCGACAAGGTGAAGTTCGGCGAGGCCGCGCAGGCCGAGACCGTACGCAAGATGGTCGTGGCGATGGCCAAGGACCCGCGCGTCCTGGTCATCAAGCTCGCCGACCGCCTGCACAACATGCGCACCATGCGGTACCTCAAGCGGGAGAAGCAGGAGAAGAAGGCCCGCGAGACGCTGGAGATCTACGCCCCGCTGGCGCACCGGCTGGGCATGAACACCATCAAGTGGGAGCTGGAGGACCTCGCCTTCGCGATCCTCTACCCCAAGATGTACGACGAGATCGTGCGGCTCGTCGCCGAGCGCGCCCCCAAGCGCGACGAGTACCTGGCCGTCGTCACCGACCAGGTCCAGCAGGACCTGCGCGCGGCCCGGATCAAGGCGACCGTCACCGGCCGCCCGAAGCACTACTACAGCGTGTACCAGAAGATGATCGTGCGGGGTCGCGACTTCGCCGAGATCTACGACCTGGTGGGGATCCGCGTCCTCGTCGACACCGTCCGCGACAGCTACGCGGCGCTCGGGACCATCCACGCGCGGTGGAACCCGGTGCCCGGGCGGTTCAAGGACTACATCGCGATGCCCAAGTTCAACATGTACCAGTCGCTGCACACGACGGTCATCGGGCCCAGCGGCAAGCCCGTCGAGCTGCAGATCCGAACGTTCGACATGCACCGCCGCGCCGAGTACGGCATCGCCGCGCACTGGAAGTACAAGCAGGATCCGGTCTCCGGCGCCTCCAAGGTACGCACCGACACCCCCCGCAAGAGCGACAGCGCCACCGGCAGCAACGCGGTCAACGACATGGCGTGGCTGCGGCAACTCCTGGACTGGCAGAAGGAGACCGAGGACCCGAGCGAGTTCCTGGAGTCGCTGCGCTTCGACCTCTCGCAGAACGAGGTCTTCGTCTTCACCCCCAAGGGTGACGTGATAGCGCTGCCGGCCGGCGCCACCCCGGTGGACTTCGCCTACGCGGTGCACACCGACGTCGGGCACCGCACCATAGGGGCCAGGGTCAACGGCCGCCTGGTCCCGCTGGAGTCGACGCTCGACAACGGCGACCTGGTGGAGGTCTTCACCTCCAAGGCCGCGAGCGCCGCCCCGTCGCGCGACTGGCTGGGCTTCGTGAAGTCCCCGCGCGCCCGGAACAAGATCCGCGCCTGGTTCTCCAAGGAGCGCCGCGAGGAGGCCGTCGAGCAGGGCAAGGACGCCATCGCGCGGGCGATGCGCAAGCAGAACCTGCCGATCCAGCGGGTCCTGACCGGCGACTCGCTGGTCACCCTCGCGCACGAGATGCGCTATCCGGACATCTCCGCGCTGTACGCGGCGATCGGCGAGGGGCACATCACCGCCCAGTCCGTCGTCCAGAAACTGGTCGACGCGCTCGGCGGCGAGGAAGGTGCGACCGAGGAGATCGAGGAGGTCACCACCCCCTCGCGCAACCGCTCCAAGCGGCGCGCCAATGCCGACCCCGGCGTGGTCGTCAAGGGCGTCGACGACGTGTGGGTCAAGCTGTCCCGCTGCTGCACCCCGGTGCCGGGCGACCCGATCATCGGCTTCGTCACCCGGGGCAGCGGGGTCTCGGTGCACCGCACGGACTGCGTCAACATCGAGTCGCTGTCCCAGGAGCCCGAGCGGATCCTGGAGGTCGAGTGGGCGCCCACCCAGTCGTCCGTCTTCCTGGTCGCCATCCAGGTCGAGGCGCTGGACCGGTCGCGGCTGCTGTCGGACGTCACGCGGGTGCTGTCCGACCAGCACGTCAACATCCTGTCCGCCGCTGTGCAGACGTCCCGGGACCGGGTCGCGACCTCGCGCTTCACCTTCGAGATGGGCGACCCCAAGCACCTGGGACACGTCCTGAAGGCCGTACGCGGCGTCGAGGGCGTCTACGACGTCTACCGCGTCACCTCCGGCCGCCAGCGCTAGTGCTCTGGGTACACACGCGAGCGGCCCCGATACGGAATTCCGTACCGGGGCCGCTCGCGTGTGGCTCGGTTGCTCAGCCGCCGAACTCCTCCAGGCCCTTCAGGGCCTGGTCCAGCAGGGCCTGCCGGCCCTCCAGCTCACGGGTGAGCTTGTCGGCCTTCGACGTGTTGCCCGCGGCCCTGGCGGCCTCGGCCTGGGTACGCAGCTTGTCGACGGCCGCCTGGAGCTGGCCCGTCAGACCCGCGGCGCGCGCCCGCGCCTCCGGGTTCGTCCGGCGCCACTCGTTCTCCTCGGTGTCCTGGATCGCGCGCTCGACCGCGTGCATCCGGGCCTCGATCCGGGGCCGGGCGTCGCGCGGCACGTGGCCGATGGCCTCCCAGCGCTCGTTGATCGCGCGGAACGCCGCACGGGCCGCCTTGAGCTCCGTCACCGGAAGGATCTTCTCGGCCTCGATGGCGAGCTCCTCCTTGAGCGCGAGGTTCTCCCGCTCCTGGGAGTCGCGCTCGTTGAAGACCTCGGTACGGGCCTGGAAGAACTGGTCCTGGGCGCCGCGGAAGCGGTTCCACAGGTCGTCCTCGGACTCGCGCTGCGCGCGGCCCGCCGCCTTCCACTCCGTCATCAGCTCGCGGTAGCGGGCGGCCGTCGGACCCCAGTCGGTGGAGTTCGCCAGCGCCAGCGCCTCCGTGACCAGCTTCTCCTTGACGCGGCGGGCATCCTCGCGCTGGGAGTCCAACGACGCGAAGTGCGCCTTGCGCCGCTTGGAGAAGACCGAACGGGCGTGGCTGAAGCGGTGCCACAGCTCGTCGTCGGCCTTGCGGTCCAGGCGCGGCAGCGCCTTCCAGGTGTCCACCAGTGCGCGCAGCCGCTCGCCCGCGGTCCGCCACTGCTCGCTCTCGGCCAGCCCCTCGGCCTCCGCGACCAGCTCCTCCTTGGCCACCTTGGCCTCGTCGGTCGCCTTGGCCTTGGCGATCTTGCGCTCCTCGCGGCGCGCCTCCACCAGCCCGACGAGCGCGTCCAGCCGCGTGGCGAGCGCCGCCAGGTCGCCCACCGCGTGCGCCTCGGTGACCGACGCCCGGAGGTGTTCGATCGCGGTCAGTGCGTCCTTGGCCGCGAGGTCGGTGGTCCTCACCCGCCGCTCGAGGAGGCCGATCTCGACGACGAGCCCCTCGTACTTGCGCTCGAAGTAGGCCAGTGCCTCGTCCGGAGACCCCGCCTGCCACGAACCGACCTCCCGCTCCCCGTCGGCCGTACGCACGTACACGGTCCCCGTCTCATCGACGCGGCCCCATGGGTCGCTGCTCACAGCGCCTCCTCCACGTGATGCCCGGCCGTTGTACGGCTCGCCGGCATCGTTCACAGTTTCTTCCGGCCGGGCTGCGCCCTGACCGGTCCAACGCCAACATAGGCGACCGGCGCCCCGGCTGTCCGCATCCAGCACACGCGAGATTACGACCTGCCCCGTGGTAATGAGCGTGCTCGCGACCACGGGGCGGATCGTTACCGCCGGGACCCGGTTCATCAGGGGTTCACGACTGCTTGACGACTGCCTTGTTGATCACCACGGTCGCGTTCGGCGCGGTGGTCCCCTGGGCGTCGGCGGCTGCCGCGCCCGCCGCCGCGATCTTCTGCAGCACCTTCATCCCGTCGGCGCCGATGGTGCCGAAGGGGGTGTAGTCGGCCGGCAGCGGGCTGTCCTTGTAGACCAGGAAGAACTGGCTGCTGCCGGAATTCCGGCCGCTGCCCGTCTGGGCGCTGTACTGGTTCGCCATCGCGAGCGTCCCCGCCGGGTAGGTGCCCTTCGCGACGGCCGGGTCCTTGAGGTTCTCGTCCGGGATCGTGTAGCCCGGGCCGCCGTGGCCGGTGCCCGTGGGGTCACCGCACTGCAGGACGTAGATGCCCTCGGCGGTGAGCCGGTGGCACTTGGTGTGGTCGAAGAAGCCCTTGTCGGCGAGGAACTTGAACGAGTTCACCGTGGCCGGGGTCTTCGCGGCGTCCATCGTCATCGCGATGTCACCGCAGGTGGTCTGCAGCGTGAAGGAGTACTTGGCGCTCTTGTCGATGTCCATCGCCGGCGCGGTCTTCCACTGCTGCTTGCCCGGGGTACCCGCGCTCGGCTTGGCACACGGGTCCGGCGCCTTGGGGGGCGGCGTCGTGGCCGACGGCGTGCCACTGGCGGCCGCGTCCGTCTTCGGCTTGTCCTTGCCGTCCAGGCTGCCGGTCGCGTACGCCGTGGCACCGGCGGCGACCACGACGGCCACCACGGCCGCGACCACGGCGTTGCGCCGGCGGGCCTTGGACTGCTCCAGGGTCCTGCGCTGCTGCTGCCGCTCGAACTTCTCTCGGGCGAGCTGTCGCCGCCGCTGTTCCTTGGTGACCACTTCGCCGTCTCCCGGTCTTCTGCTTCAGTCTTCTCGTCGACGTCTGTCGTCGACGTCCTGTCCAACGTGAATCCGCGTGCGGCGAATCTTCGCGCCCCACCCGGCCCGCAGTCCAGTACCCGCACGGTACGGGCGGGCGCCCCGCGGGGACGATACGGGTTCGCTCCGGCCACTCCCGCGCCGGTAGGCTCGCTAACTGCCGACACCTCCGCGGACGACAGAAGGACGAACGTGCTTATTGCCGGGTTCCCCGCCGGGGCCTGGGGGACCAATTGTTATCTGGTCGCCCCCGCCGCCGGTGAGGAGTGCGTGATCATCGACCCGGGTCACGAAGCGACCCAGGGCGTCGAGGACACGCTCGCCAAGCATCGCCTCAAGCCCGTCGCCGTCATCCTCACCCATGGGCACCTCGACCATGTGGCGTCCGTCGTGCCGGTCTGCGGGGCCCATGACGTCCCGGCCTGGATCCACCCCCGGGACCGCTACATGATGAGCGATCCGGAGAAGGCCCTCGGGCGCTCCATCGGGCAGCAACTCCTGGGCGAGCTGACGATCGGCGAACCCGACGACGTCAGGGAGCTGACGGACGGCGCCGCCCTCGGACTCGCCGGCCTGGAGTTCACCGTCTCGCACGCGCCGGGCCATACGAAGGGGTCGGTGACCTTCAGGCTCCCCGAGACCTCCGACATCCCGTCGGTGTTCTTCTCGGGCGACCTGCTGTTCGCCGGCTCCGTCGGACGCACCGACCTGCCCGGCGGTGCCGCGGACGAGCTGATGGAGTCGCTGGCCCGCGTGTGCCTGCCGCTCGACGACTCGACCGTGGTGCTCTCCGGCCACGGCCCCCAGACGACCATCGGCCGCGAGCGCGCCGCCAACCCCTACCTGGGGGAAGCGGCCCGCGGCTTCGGAGCCGGTTCGCCGGCTCCGCGACGAGGATTGTGACCAGGCTTGCTGTGAGTACTTTCCAGGCCCCCAAAGGCACCTACGACCTGACCCCGCCGGATTCCGCGGTCTTCCTCGCGGTGCGCGAGGCCATCTCCGCCCCGCTGCGGCGGGCGGGTTACGGCTACATCGAGACCCCGGGGTTCGAGGCGGTCGAACTCTTCTCCCGCGGCGTCGGCGAGTCCACCGACATCGTCAGCAAGGAGATGTACACCCTCACCACCAAGGGCGGCACCACGCTGGCGCTGCGTCCCGAAGGCACCGCCTCCGTGCTGCGCGCCGCCCTGCAGAACAACCTGCACAAGCTCGGCAACCTGCCGGTCAAGCTCTGGTACTCGGGCTCGTACTACCGCTACGAGCGCCCGCAGAAGGGCCGCTACCGGCACTTCTCGCAGGTCGGCGCCGAGGCGATCGGCATGGAGGATCCGGCGCTGGACGCCGAGCTGATCATCCTCGCCGACCAGGCGTACCGGACGCTCGGACTGCGGAACTTCCGGATCCTGCTCAACTCGCTGGGCGACAAGGAGTGCCGTCCGGTCTACCGGGCCGCGCTCCAGGAGTTCCTGGCCGGGCTCGACCTGGACGAGGACACCGTGCGCCGGGCGGAGATCAACCCGCTGCGCGTGCTCGACGACAAGCGCGACGCGGTGCAGAAGCAGTTGACCGGCGCGCCGGTGCTCCGCGACTACCTCTGCGAGGCGTGCAAGGCCTACCACGAGCAGGTGCGCGAGCTGCTGACGGCGGCGGGCGTGGTGTTCGAGGACGACGAGAAGCTGGTGCGCGGCCTCGACTACTACACCCGCACCACCTTCGAGTTCGTCCACGACGGACTCGGTTCGCAGTCCGCGGTGGGCGGCGGCGGCCGGTACGACGGCCTGTCCGAGATGATCGGCGGCCCCGCGCTGCCGTCCGTCGGCTGGGCGCTGGGCGTGGACCGTACGGTGCTGGCGCTGCAGGCCGAGGGCGTCGAGCTCGAACTGCCCGCGACGACGGACGTGTTCGCCGTTCCGCTCGGCGAGGAGGCGCGCCGCGCGCTCTTCGGCACGGTCACCGAGCTGCGCCGGGCGGGCATCGCCACGGACTTCGCGTTCGGCGGCAAGGGCCTGAAGAACGCGATGAAGTCCGCGAACCGCGCCAACGCCCGCTTCGCGATCGTGGCCGGTGACCGCGACCTCGCCGAAGGCATCGTCCAACTCAAGGACATGCAGAGCGGTGAGCAGTCACCGGTCGCCCTGGACGCGCTGCTCGCCACGCTCCGGCAGAAGCTGGCCTGAACGATGGCGAGGGGCCCGGACAGCAGACGCCGTCCGGGCCCCTCGCCATGTCCGGGTCGCCGTCGGGGATGACCAGGAGGACCCTTCCGTGTCCACCGTTCGATGGACCTCCGGGCACCGGCGGGCCCTTCCACTGGTGCACAATGAAAGCCGCGCGGGCTAACGACGGATCTACGGAACGGCGATATGACGACTTCGGCGCTCGACCAGACAATCACCGACGGTGACCGCGAGACCAGGGGCACCATCGGCGCGGGACGTGCCTTCGCGTGGCTGCTGATCATCTGTGGCGCGCTCGGGACGCTCGCGTCCTTCGTGATCACCGAGGACAAGTTCAAGCTGCTGGAGGACCCGAACTTCGTTCCGGCCTGCAGCCTGAACCCGATCATCTCCTGCGGCAACATCATGAAGAGCGAGCAGGCGCACGCGTTCGGCTTCCCGAACCCGATGATCGGCATGATCGCCTACCCGATCGTGCTCTGCATCGGCGTGGGCGTGCTCGCGGGCGCCCGCTACCGCGGCTGGTTCTGGCTCGGCCTGCAGGCCGGCACCCTGTTCGGCGTCGGGTTCGTGACGTGGCTGCAGTACCAGTCGCTCTACAGCATCAACTCGCTGTGCCTGTGGTGCTGCCTGGCCTGGGTCGTCACCATCGCGCTCTTCTGGTACACGGCCGTGCACAACATCAAGCACGACATCATCCGGCTCCCCGCCGGGGTGCGCACCGCGGTCCTGGAGTTCCACTGGGTCGTGCCGGTGCTCTGGTACGGCATCATCGTGATGCTGATCCTGACCCGCTGGTGGTCGTACTGGAAGTCGCTCGTCTGAGAGCCCGCGCGCCGTCCCGCCGCACCCGTCGTGGGGCCCGGCGGGACCGGGCGGCCATGGCGGCTACTGCGGGGTGACGTAGGCCCCGCCGATGCCGCCGTCCACCAGGAACTCGCTCGCCGTCATGAAGCTGGAGTCGTCGCTGGCGAGGAACGCCACCGCGGCGGCGATCTCCGTCGGCTCGGCGAAGCGGCCCACCGGGATGTGCACGAGCCGGCGGGCGGCGCGCTCCGGGTCCTTGGCGAACAGTTCCCGCAGCAGCGGGGTGTTGACCGGCCCCGGGCACAGCGCGTTGACGCGGATGCCCTCACGGGCGAACTGCACGCCCAGCTCGCGGGTCATCGCCAGGACCCCGCCCTTGGACGCGGTGTAGGAGATCTGCGAGGTGGCCGCGCCCATCTTGGCCACGAAGGACGCGGTATTGATGATCGAGCCCCGGCCCTGCCGTTGCATGTACGGCAGCACGGCCTTGCAGCACAGATAGACGGACGTCAGGTTGACGTCCTGGACCCGGCGCCAGGCATCCAGGCCGGTGGTCAGGATCGAGTCGTCGTCGGGCGGTGAGATCCCGGCGTTGTTGAAGGCGATGTCGACCGATCCGTAGGTGTCGTACGCCGTTTTGAACAGCGCCTCGACCTGCTCGGGGTCGGTCACGTCGACCTTCACGAAGATCCCGCCGACCTCCTCGGCGGCGGCCTTGCCCGACCCCTCGTCGATGTCGGCGACCACGACGTTGGCGCCCTCGGCGGCGAAGCGGCGGGCGGTGGCCAGGCCGATGCCGCTGCCGGCGCCGGTGATGACCGCGGTACGGCCGACCAGGCGGCGGCAGACTTCGGTGGTGGTTGGCTCTGACATGCGCTGCTACTCCTCGGTGCTGATGAAGACGTTCTTGGTCTCGGTGAAGGCGGCGAGGGCGTCGGGGCCCAGTTCCCGGCCCAGGCCGGATTCGCCGAAGCCGCCGAACGGGGTCGCGTAGCGGACCGAGCTGTGGCTGTTGACCGACAGATTGCCCGCCGCGACCCCGCGCGACATCCGAAGGGCCCGGCCGAGGTCGCGGGTCCAGATCGAGCCGGACAGCCCGTAGCGGGTGGCGTTGGCGAGCCGCAGCGCGTCCGCCTCGTCCTCGAAGGGCAGCACGACGGCGACCGGGCCGAAGATCTCCTCGGTGGCGGCGGGGGTGGCGGCGCCGACCGGGGCCAGGACCGTGGGCGGGTACCAGAAGCCCGGCCCCTTGGGGACACTGCCGCGGGCGGCCACCGGCAGGTCGTCCGTGACGAGGGAACGGACCCGCTCGCGCTGGACCGCGGAGATCAGCGGGCCCATCTCGGTGGCGGGGTCCGCCGGGTCGCCGACGCTGACGGCCTCGACCGCCGGGACCAGCAGCTCCAGGAACCGCTCGTAGACCCCGCGCTGGACCAGGATCCGGGTGCGGGCGCAGCAGTCCTGCCCCGCGTTGTCCAGGAAGGCCATCGGGGCCGCGGCGGCGGCGCGTTCCAGGTCCGCGTCGGCGAAGACGATGTTGGGGCTCTTGCCGCCGAGTTCCAGGGTGACCCGCTTCACCTGCCGGGCGCACTGCTCCATGATCCGCTTGCCGACGGCGGTGGAGCCGGTGAAGACGATCTTCCGCACGTCCGGGTGCTCGACGAGCCGGGTCCCGGTGACCGGACCGGCGCCGGGCAGTACCTGGAAGAGCCCTTCCGGCAGGCCCGCGGACAGGGCGAGCTCGGCCAGCCGCAGTGCGGTCAGCGGGGTGGTCTCGGCCGGCTTGAGCAGGACGGCGTTGCCGGCGGCGAGCGCCGGGGCGGCGCCCCACGCGGCGATCGGCAGCGGGAAGTTCCACGGGGCGATGACGCCGACGACGCCGATCGGCTCGTGGAACGTGAGGTCGACACCACCGGCGACCGGGATCTGCCGGCCGCTGAGCCGTTCCACTCCGCCGGCGGCGTAGTCGAGCAGGTCGCGGACGTTGCCGGCCTCCCAGCGGGCGTTGCCGAGCGTGTGGCCGGCCTCGCGGACCTCCAGCGCGGCGAGTTCCTCGACGTGCGCGTCGACCTCGGCGGCGAAGCGGCGCAAGCCCCGCGCCCGGTCGGCCGGGGCCAGCGCGGCCCAGCCGAGCTGCGCCTTGGCCGCCACGGCGACGGCGGTGTCGACGCCTTCCGGGGTGGTCGCCGTGACGGTGGCGATGACCTCTTCGGTGGCGGGGTTCAGTACCTGGTGGTGCTCGGTCACGGGTTGCTTCCCTACATCCGCTCGAAGGAGCGGAACCGCTCCCAGTCCGTGACGGCGGTGTCGAACGCTTCCTGTTCGATCCGCGCCATGTTGCCGTAGTGGTCGACGACGTCCTGACCGAAGGCCTCCCGGGCGATCGGGCTGGCCGCCCACAGCCCGGCGGCCTCCCGCAGGGTGCCGGGCACCTGCTCGTAGTCGGCGGTGTAGGCGTTGCCCGTGCAGGCCTCCGGCAGCTCCAGTTGGTGCTCGATGCCGTACAGGCCCGCCGCGACCATGCCCGCCACGGCCAGGTACGGGTTGACGTCGCCGCCCGGGACGCGGTTCTCCAGGCGCAGCGAGGCGCCGTGCCCGACGACGCGCAGCGCGCAGGTGCGGTTGTCGACGCCCCAGGCGACCGCGGTGGGCGCGAAGGAGCCGGGCCGGAAGCGCTTGTAGGAGTTGATGTTGGGCGCGTACAGCAGGGCGAAGTCGCGCAGGGCGGCGAGCTGCCCGGCCAGGAAGTGCCGCATGAGCGGTGACATCCCGCCGTCCTCGCCCGCCATGACCGGGCGTCCCGCCTCGTCGCGCAGGGAGAGGTGGATGTGGCAGGAGTTGCCCTCGCGCTCATTGAACTTCGCCATGAAGGTGAGCGAGGCGCCCTCCTGGGCGGCGATCTCCTTGGCCCCGGTCTTGTAGACGGTGTGCTGGTCGCAGGTGGTGAGCGCCTCGTCGTAGCGGAAGACGATCTCGTGCTGGCCGAGGTTGCACTCGCCCTTGGCGGACTCCGGGGTCAGACCCGCCCCGGCCATCTCGTTGCGGATGCGGCGCAGCAACGGCTCGACGCGGGAGGTGGCGAGCACCGAGTAGTCGGCGTTGTACTGGTTGGCGGGGGTCAGGCCGCGGTAGCCGCCGTCCCACGCCTGCTCGTAGGTGTCGCGGAAGACCATGAACTCCAGCTCGGTGCCGGCGTGGGCGCTCCAGCCCCGGTCCGCCAGCCGTCCCAGTTGGCGGCGCAGGATCTGCCGGGGCGCGGCGACCACCGGTTCGCCGTCGTTCCAGGCCAGGTCGGCGATGAGCAGAGCGGTACCGTCCTGCCAGGGCACGTGGCGCAGGGTGCTGACGTCGGGGTGCATGGCGAAGTCGCCGTAGCCGCGTTCCCAGGAGGACATCGCGTAGCCGTCGACGGTGTTGAGGTCGACATCCACCGCGAGCAGGTAGTTGCACCCCTCGGTGCCGTGGGCCAGTACCTCGTCGAGGAAGAACGGCGCGGCGAACCGTTTGCCCTGCAGCCGGCCCTGCATGTCGGCGAAGCCGAGGATGACGGTGTGGACCTTCCCCGCCTCCACCAGGGCGCGCAGCGCGTCGACGGACAAGGGGGGTGTGCGATCTGCCACGAGGGGGTTCCTCTCGGATCGGACGGAAGCACTAAGGTATGTGTTGGAACCATTGAAGGGGAAGGGGCCCGCGCATGAGTGAGCGTCGGATCTCCGTCGATCCGCTGGCCCCGGTGCTGCGGCCGGTCCGCGGCGGCAACGGTTTCGAGGAGGCGCTCGAACAGCTGCTCCAGGTCGTCCGCCTGGGCCTGGTGCCCGACGGGGAGCGGCTGCCCGCCGAGCGCGAGCTGGCCGAGCGGCTGCGGATCAGCCGCGTCACCCTGCGCGAGGTGCTGAAGGTGCTGCACGAGCAGGGGCTGGTCGAGACCCGCCGCGGCCGGCACGGCGGCACCTTCGTCCGCGGCCGCCTGCCGTCCCACGGCGCGGGCCGGGCGGACGCGGAGGACGAGCTGCGCCGCCGCGCGGCCGGGCTGGGCGCCGGCGGCCTGGACGACGTGCTGCGCTTCCGCGAGGTCCTGGAGGTCGGGGCGGCCGGGCTGTGCGCCCGCACGGAACTGACCGGGGAGCAGGCGGACCTGCTGCGCCGCCGGCTGCGCGAGACCGGCGACGCGGCCACCGCCGACTACCGGCGCGCCGACACCCTGCTGCACCTGACCATCGCCGAGCTCTGCGGCTCCCCGTCGCTGGCCACGCAGTACGCCGCGGTGCGCGCCCAGGTCAACGAACTCCTGGACTGCATCCCCATCCTGGTGCGCAACCTCGAACACTCACAGGGCCAGCACGCGGTGCTGGTCGAGGCCATCCTCGCGGGCGAGGAGGCGGCCGCCGGGGCGGTGATGCGCGAGCACGCCGAGGGCACGGCGGCCCTGTTGCGCGGTTTCCTCGCCTGATCCGGGCGAGGCTTGCGCAGCGTCCCGGTAGTCGTAAAGGTACGCAGACAGACCTTTGGAGAAACTCGTTCAGGAGGACCGGTCCATGCCCGAGCAGCCGCTGGTCGGCGTCACGACCTACCTCGACACCGCCCGGTGGGGCGTCTGGGAGACCGACGTCGTGCTGCTGCCGGAGGTCTACCCCCGCATGGTCCGCTCCGCGGGCGGTATCGCCGTGCTGCTGCCGCCGGACGATCCGGACGTCGCGGCGACGGCGGTCGCCAGGATGGACGCCGTCATCGTGTCCGGCGGCCCCGACGTCGAACCCTCGCTCTACGGGGAGCCGCGCCATCCGCGCACCGGGCCGCGGGCCCGCGAGCGCGACCGGTGGGAACTGGCGGTGCTGCGGGCCGCGATCGACTCCGGCACCCCTGTCCTCGCCGTGTGCCGCGGAATGCAGCTGCTGAACGTGCTGTACGGCGGCACCCTCGTCCAGCACCTGCCGGACAGGGTGGGCCACGACGGCCACGCCGTCTCGCCGGGCGTCTTCGGCGACCATGTCGTGACCCCGGTGCCGGGCACCCTGCTCGCCCGGATCGCCCCCGCCCCTACCAGCGTGCCGACGTACCACCACCAGGCCGTCGGCACGCTCGGCGCCGGGCTGGCCGTGAGCGCGTACGCCGAGGACGGCACCGTGGAGGCGGTCGAGCTGCCGGGACCCGGTTTCGCGCTGGGTGTGCAGTGGCACCCCGAGATGGGATCGGACCCAAGACTGGTCCTGGCCCTGCTGGCCGCGGCAGGAGGTGCTGTCACACCCGTGCCATAGGCTCGGACGATATGGAGCCCGACCTGTTCACCGCAGCCGCAGAGGACCGCCAGGAGAGGGAGCCGGGCAACAGCCCGCTCGCCGTGCGGATGCGCCCGCGCGTCCTGGACGAGGTGGTCGGCCAGCAGCATCTGCTCAAGCAGGGCTCACCGCTGCGCCGGCTGGTCGGCGAGGGCAGCGGCGGCCCGGCGGGACCGTCCTCGGTGATCCTGTGGGGCCCACCCGGCACCGGCAAGACGACCCTCGCATACGTGGTCAGCAAGGCCACCAACAAGCGCTTCGTCGAGCTCTCGGCGATCACCGCGGGCGTCAAGGAGGTCCGCGCGGTCATCGAGAGTGCCAAGCGGCAGTCCGGCGGCTACGACCGTGAGACGGTGCTCTTCCTGGACGAGATCCACCGGTTCAGCAAGGCCCAGCAGGACTCGCTGCTGCCCGCCGTCGAGAACCGCTGGGTCACCCTGATCGCGGCCACCACCGAGAACCCGTACTTCTCGATCATCTCCCCGCTGCTGTCCCGCTCGCTGCTGCTCACCCTGGAGCCGCTCACCGACGACGACCTGCGCGGAGTGCTGCACCGGGCGCTCACCCACGAGCGCGGTCTCGGTGGGGCCGTCTCCCTCCCCGCCGACGCCGAGGCGCACCTGCTGCGCATCGCGGGCGGGGACGCGCGGCGCGCCCTGACCGCTTTGGAGGCGGGCGCCGGCTCGGCCATCGCCAAGGGCGAGGAGGAGATCAGCCTCAGCACGCTGGAGGAGTCCGTCGACCGGGCCGCGGTGAAGTACGACCGCGACGGCGACCAGCACTACGACGTGGCGAGCGCTCTGATCAAGTCCATCCGGGGCTCGGACGTGGACGCCACGCTGCACTACCTGGCGCGCATGATCGAGGCGGGGGAGGACCCCCGCTTCATCGCCCGCCGGCTGATGATCTCGGCCAGTGAGGACGTCGGCCTGGCCGACCCGGGCGCGCTGCAGACCGCGGTCGCCGCGGCGCAGGCCGTCGCGATGATCGGCTTCCCCGAGGCGCGCATCATCCTGTCGCAGGCCGCGATCGCCCTCGCTCTGGCGCCGAAGTCGAACGCGGCGTACCTGGCGATCGACGCGGCGCTCGCCGACGTGCGCAAGGGGCTGGCGGGGCCGGTGCCGCCGCATCTGCGCGACGGGCACTACAAGGGCGCGGCCAAGCTCGGCCACGCCCAGGGCTACCGGTACCCGCACGACCTGCCCGGCGCCATCGCCGCCCAGCAGTACGCCCCCGACGAGGTGCACGGCCGGCGCTACTACGAACCCACCCGCTACGGCGCGGAGGCCCGGTATGCCGATGTCCTCGACCGCGTCCGGGAGCGCCTGGCGGGGGAGTGACCCCGGCGGCTTCGCCGGACCGGGCTAGGCCGTGTCTGACACATACCGGCGTCCGCCCGGAGGGCGGGGCCCGGGGCGTCTGGTGCGTGCGATGCACCGCATCTGACGCCGCGCGCTGATCCACCAGGGATTACGGGACAGCCCTTAGCCGCGCAGATCGTCCGCCGAGGCGCGGGCCGCGTCGAAGAGGGTGTGCATCGCCCGGTGCAGCTCCTCCTGGCCGCGCACCGGCTCCGGGAAGTCGAAGCGGGCGTCGAAGGTGCCGTCGGGGTCGGTGAACCGCACCCGCAGGCCGAAACGGTCCAGCGCCACCGGCACCGCCGTCCGGGCCGCCGCGCACTCGGCGCCGTCCCGGCCGCCGTAGCCGTCGACGAGCCCACACAGCCACCCCACCTGGTCCCCGTGCGCGGTGGCCAGGTGCTGGAGCAGCTCCGTCTCGTGCGGCGCCAGCGGGTCGGCGACGGCGTCGGCGAACTCGTCGGGTTCCACCTGATCCGCGCCCCACAGGTCGTCGACCGACGCCTCGCCGACCTCCAGCCGCAGCAGCGCCGTGCCGGGCACGACCGGTTCGTCGCGCACGGGCGTCAGCCAGCCCGCGATCCAGGCGCGGCCGCGGATCCGGTGCGGCACCGAGACCGGCGCCACGTCGGTGATCTCCAACACAGCGGTCAGTTCGTCGGCGTCGGCGTGGGTCGCGGCCCGCACGGCCGGGGAGTCGGTGGGGAACAGCAGGAACACGTCGCCCTCGGGGCCGACGCTGCGCATCTCGGGCACCAGTTGACCGGGCGGTACGGTGGTCAGCCCGGGAATGACCAGTACAGCCGACGGGTTACCCTCGACTAGAGTTCGCGCGCGTTCGGCTGCCGATGGCATCCGGAGCGCATCGTCCATATCGGGGCGCGGCTGACCGTGCGCAGGCATGGGGTTCCCGGGTCGAATCATGCGATCTCCTCAGCTAAGGTAAGCCTTACCTAATTTACATGGAGGATCGTTCCACGTGAACCAGTCGCGTCCCAAGGTCAAGAAGTCGCGTGCGCTCGGCATCGCGCTGACCCCCAAGGCAGTCAAGTACTTCGAGGCCCGCCCGTACCCGCCCGGCGAGCACGGCCGCGGTCGCAAGCAGAACAGCGACTACAAGACGCGTCTGCTCGAGAAGCAGCGTCTGCGCGCCCAGTACGACATCAGCGAAACGCAGATGCGCCGTGCCTACGACCGCGCTCGGAAGGTCGACCTCAAGACAGGCGAAGCGCTGATCATCGAGCTTGAGCGCCGTCTGGACGCGCTCGTCCTGCGGGCCGGTCTGGCCCGCACCATCTACCAGTCCCGGCAGATGGTCGTGCACGGCCACATCGAGGTGAACGGCCGCAAGGTCGACAAGCCCTCCTTCCGCGTGCGCCCCGACGACGTCGTCATGGTCCGCGAGCGCAGCCGCGAGAAGACCCCGTTCCAGGTCGCCCGTGAGGGTGGCTGGGCCGGCGAGGGTGAGACGCCGAAGTACCTGCAGGTCAACCTGCAGGCCCTGGCCTTCCGCCTGGACCGCGACCCGAACCGTCGCGAGATCCCGGTGATCTGCGACGAGCAGCTCGTCGTCGAGTACTACGCCCGCTGATCCGGCGAGAGCCCACGTACCCTCAGCCCGCCGTTTCCCCGCCGCCCACGGCAGGGGAGGCGGCGGGTTCGTGCGTACGGGGGCCGGCCGGCCGCGCTCCGGTGGCCGGCCGCCCCGGCGGCTGGTCCGCCGGCAGGCCGCCCAGGGCCCGCGCCACCGCCGCGTCCAGGTCGAACCGCGCGCCCTCCGCCAGCCCGGACTCGTAGTCGGTGTCGCCCAGGGCGTCCCTCGCCCGCTGTTCGCACAGCTGGTGCGGCGCGTTGAAGAACCGCGAACCGAACAGCCGCAGCCCCACCGAGCGCCAGACGCGGCCCGCCGCCCCCTGCAGCACCGCCGCCTCGTACGGCGCGCCCTCGCCCTCGGTGATCAGCGCCAACAGTTCGATGGCGAGCACCGCGCCGACCAGGTCGTGGAAGGCGTGGTCGATGACCAGGCACTCCTCCACCAGTTCGCGCGCGGCCGCCGGGTCCCCGGCGAGCCAGGCCGCGTACCCCAGCACGTAGAGCGCGTAGGCCAGGGTCCAGCGCTCCCCGTGGTCGCGGCAGATGTCGCGGACCTCCTCGCTCAGCGCCACCGCCCGCTCCAGGTCACCGCGGAAGGCGACCGCCATCGCCAGCTCGACCTGCGCCATCAGCACGTTGCTGTTGAGCTCGCCGATCGCGCGATAGGCGTCCAGCGCCCTCCCGATCAGCTCCTCGGCCCTGACCATGTCGTCCGACAGCAGCGCGAGGCACCCCAGCCGGTGCACCGCGTACGCCGAGGCCGGCGCGTTGCCCGTCAGCGCGGCCTCGTCACGGCACTCCTGCAGCACGCCGAGCGCGCACACCGGATCGCCCTGCAGCACGGCGACGTACCCGTACACCCACATCGCCTTGGCCCGCGCCTCGGCGTGCGAGGTCTCCAGCTCCAGCGCCCTGGACAGCCACAACCGGCCCTCGGACAGCCGCCCGCAGCCCACCCAGTAGAACCACAGGGTGGCCGCGAGGTACTGGCCGACGTGCGGATCCTCGAATCCGCTGAGGCTGAACTCCAGCGCCAGCCGCAGATTGGGCAGATCCGCCTCGACCCGTGCGGCGACCTCGGCCTGCCGGGGGCTGAACCAGTCCAGCTCGCACCAGGTCGCCAGCCCCAGGTACCAGTCGCGGTGCCGGCGCTGCATGCGCGCCGTGTCGTCCAGCGCCTCCAGCCAGCCGGCGCCGTACTCGCGGACGGTCTCTAGCATCCGGTAGCCGACACCCTCCTCGTGGGCCACGACCGACTGCGCCACCAGTTGGGCGACCGTCTCCATGACGTCCTCGGCGGGCAGATCGGGGCTGGAACACACGTATTCCGCGGCCTCCAGGTCGAACTGCCCGGCGAAGACCGAGAGCCGCGCCCACAGCAGCCGCTGGGCGGGTGTGCACAGTTCGTGGCTCCAGCCGATCGCGGTCCGCAGCGTGTGGTGGCGGGTCGGCGCGCTGGGGTCGCCGCCGGTCAGCAGCCGGAAGCGGTCGTCGAGGCGCTGCAGCACCTGGTCGACCGAGAGCGCCCGCAGCCGGCCCGCCGCCAGTTCCAGCGCCAGCGGGATGCCGTCCAACCGCCGGCACAGCTCCACCACCGCGTCCCGGTCGGCCGGGGTGACCGTGAAGCCGGGCAGCACGGCGGCGGCCCGGTCGGCGAACAGCCGGACGGCGTCCCCGTCCTCGGCGGACACGGGCAGCGGCGCCAGCGGGACGGTGTGCTCACCCGTGATGCCCAGCGGCCGGCGTGCGGCGGCCAGCACCCGCAGGCCGGGCGCCCGGCGCAGCAGCTCCGCGACGAGTTCCGCGCACTCCGTCACCACATGCTCGAAGCCGTCCAGCACCAACAGCAGTTCGCGTTCGGCCAGTTCCTCGGCGAGCGCGGCCCGCGGCGGGCGTCCGGTGTGGTCCGCCAGCCGCAGCGCCTCGGCCAGGGTGTACTCCAGCAGCTCCGCGTCGTACAGGGCGGACAGCTCCACGAGCCACACCCCGTCGGGGAACCGGTTCTGCAGCTGCCGGGCCGTCCGCATGGCGAGCCGGGTCTTGCCGACACCGCCGACCCCGGTGATGGTGACCAGCCGCGCCCGCTCCAGCAGACCGCCGAGGGCCGCGAGTTCGGCGGCCCTCCCGACGAAGCTGTTCAGCTCGGCAGGGAGGTTTCCCGCTGTGTCCATGGTCTACGGAGCGTACGGGGTGGTGAGCGGAACGTACAATCACGCTCCCGCCGGGGGCCCGGGGTACTACCCTGCGACGCTGCCGCCGCGCCGGGAACGCGGTACGAACGCCGAGGCCGGGCGCGATAGGGTCGGGAGCTGATTGTCGTTGTGAAGTGGTGAGGGTGAGGGAGCGCAGAACGTGTCCGGTGGAGAGGTGGCCGGCCTGATCGTGGCCGTCTTCTGGGCGATCCTGGTGTCGTTCCTGGCGGTGGCGCTCGTCCGGCTGTCCCAGACGCTCAGGAAGACCACCGAGCTGGTCGCGAGCGTCACCGAGCAGGCGGTTCCGCTGCTGGGCGAGGCGACCTCGGCGCTCCGTTCCGCGCACACCCAGCTCGACCGCGTCGACACGATCACCGCGGACGTCGCCGAGGTGACCGCCAACGCCTCCGCGCTCTCCTCCACCGTGGCCTCCACCTTCGGCGGGCCGCTGGTGAAGGTCGCCGCCTTCGGCTACGGGGTGCGGCGCGCGGTAGGCCTGCAGGCCAAGGGTGCGGGGAAGGCGGGGAAGACCCCGACCGTCGTGGCCGGCAAGGTGCTGCCGGCCGCCCGGCGCGGCAGCCGACGCAACCGTTCGAAGGGCTGACACACCATGTTCCGCCGCCTGTTCTGGTTCTTCTCCGGCGCCGCCGCAGGCGTCTGGGCCACCACCAAGGTCAACCGCGCGGTGCGCAGGCTCTCTCCGGACAGCCTCGCCGCGACAGCGGCCGACAAGGCGCTCGAAACCGGCGCCCGCCTGCGGCTCTTCGCCCAGGACGTGCGCGCCGGGATGACCGAGCGCGAGATCGAACTCAAGGACGCGCTGGGCCTGGAGGCCGCCGAGCGCGATCTCCCCGAGCAGCGCAGGGCCGCTCTCGACGCGCCCCTGCCGCGCCCGCAGCAGTCCTACAAGCAGTCGCACAAGCAGTCGTACAACCGGAAGGACGATCACTGATGGAGTCGGCAGAAATCCGCCGCCGCTGGCTGCGCTTCTTCGAGGAGCGCGGGCACACGGTCGTGCCCTCGGCGTCCCTCATCGCCGACGACCCGACGCTGCTGCTGGTCCCGGCGGGCATGGTCCCGTTCAAGCCGTACTTCCTCGGCGAGGTCAAGCCGCCCTTCGACCGCGCCACGAGCGTGCAGAAGTGCGTGCGCACGCCCGACATCGAAGAGGTCGGCAAGACCACCCGGCACGGCACGTTCTTCCAGATGTGCGGCAACTTCTCGTTCGGCGACTACTTCAAGGAAGGCGCCATCAAGTACGCCTGGGAGCTGCTCACCGGCTCCGTGGCGGACGGCGGCTACGGCCTGGACCCCGAGAAGCTCTGGGTCACCGTGTACCTGGACGACGACGAGGCCGAGCGCATCTGGCGCGAGGTCGTGGGAGTCCCCGCCGAGCGGATCCAGCGCCTGGGCAAGGCCGACAACTACTGGTCCATGGGCGTCCCCGGACCGTGCGGACCCTGCTCCGAGATCAACTACGACCGGGGCCCCGAGTTCGGCGTCGAGGGCGGCCCGGCCGTCAACGACGAGCGCTACGTGGAGATCTGGAACCTGGTCTTCATGCAGTACGAGCGCGGCCCCGGCCAGGGCAAGGACGACTTCGAGATCCTCGGCGAGCTGCCGTCGCAGAACATCGACACCGGTCTCGGCCTCGAACGCCTCGCGATGATCCTGCAGAGCGTGCAGAACATGTACGAGACCGACACCCTGCGCGTGGTGATGGACACCGCCACCGCGCTCACCGGGGTCCGGTACGGCGCCGAGCACGGCACCGACGTCTCGCTGCGCGTCGTCGCCGACCACATGCGCACCTCCGTGATGCTCATCGGCGACGGTGTCACCCCCGGCAACGAGGGCCGCGGCTACGTGCTGCGCCGCATCATGCGCCGCGCCATCCGCAACATGCGGCTGATGGGTGCCACCGGGCCGGTCGTCGGCGAACTCGTGGACACCGTCATCAAGACGATGGGCGAGCAGTACCCGGAGCTGGTCACCGACCGCAAGCGCATCGAGACCGTGGCGCTCGCCGAGGAGGTCGCCTTCCTCAAGGCGATCAGCGGCGGCACCAACATCCTGGACTCCGCCGTCAGCGAGACCAAGGCCGCCGGCGGCACCGTCCTCTCCGGCGACAAGGCGTTCCTGCTGCACGACACGTGGGGCTTCCCGATCGACCTCACCCTCGAAATGGCCTCCGAACAGGGCCTTTCGGTGGACGAGGAAGGCTTCCGCCGCCTCATGAAGGAGCAGCGGGACCGCGCCAAGGCCGACGCCCGGGGCAAGAAGCAGGGCCACGCCGACCTCTCCGCCTACCGCGAGGTCGCCGACCGCTCCGGCACCACCGAGTTCACCGGTTACAGCAACAACCAGAACGAGGCCACCGTCGTCGGGCTGCTCGTCGACGGCGTCCCGTCGCCGGCCGCCCACGAGGGCGACGAGGTCGAGATCGTCCTGGACCGCACCCCGTTCTACGCCGAGGGCGGCGGCCAGCTCGCCGACACCGGCCGGATCAGGATCGACACCGGCGCCGTCATCGAGATCCGCGACGTGCAGCAGCCGGTGGCCGGCGTCAGCGTGCACAAGGGTGTCGTGCAGGTCGGCGAGGTCACCCTCGGCGCCGGCGCGCTCGCCCAGATCGACCTGGTGCGCCGCCGGGCCATCGCCCGCGCCCACAGCGCGACGCACCTGACGCACCAGGCGCTGCGCGACGCGCTCGGCCCCACCGCCGCACAGGCCGGTTCCGAGAACTCCCCGGGCCGCTTCCGCTTCGACTTCGGCTCGCCCGCCGCCGTTCCCGGCACGGTGCTCACCGACGTCGAACAGAAGATCAACGAGGTGCTCGGCCGGGAACTCGACGTGACCGCCGAGGTCATGAGCATGGAAGAGGCCAAGAAGCAGGGCGCCATCGCCGAGTTCGGCGAGAAGTACGGCGACCGGGTCCGCGTGGTCACCATCGGCGACTTCTCCAAGGAGCTGTGCGGCGGCACGCACGTCGGCAACACCGCCCAGCTCGGGCTGGTCAAGCTGCTCGGCGAGTCGTCCATCGGCTCCGGGGTCCGCCGCGTCGAGGCGCTGGTCGGGGTGGACGCGTACAAGTTCCTGGCCCGCGAGCACACGGTCGTCGCCCAGCTCACCGAGTTGGTGAAGGGCCGTCCCGAAGAGCTGCCCGACAAGATCTCCGGCATGCTCGCCAAGCTCAAGGACGCGGAGAAGGAGATCGAGCGCTTCCGCGCCGACAAGGTCCTGCAGGCCGCCGCGGGCCTGGCCCAGGGCGCCCAGGACATCAAGGGCGTGGCCCTGGTCACCGGCACCGTGCCGGAGGGCACCGGCGCCGACGACCTGCGCAAGCTCGTCCTGGACGTGCGCCAGCGCGTCGGTACCGCCGGCCGGGCCGCCGTCGTCGCGCTGTTCACCGTGGCCAACGGCCGCCCGCTCACCGTCATCGCCACCAACGAGGCCGCCCGCGAGCGCGGCGTCCGGGCCGGCGAACTGGTCAAGGCCGCGGCCAAGACCCTCGGTGGCGGCGGCGGTGGCAAGGACGACGTCGCCCAGGGCGGCGGCCAGAATCCGGCCGCCGTGGACGAGGCCGTCGCCGCGGTCCAGCGCCTGGTCGAAGAGAAGGTCTGACGGTGCGCAGGGGCAGGCGTATCGCCGTCGACGTCGGGGACGCCCGGATCGGGGTCGCCTCGTGCGACCCCGACGGGGTCCTCGCGACGCCGGTCGAGACGGTACCGGGGCGGGACGTCCCGGCGGCGCTGCGCCGCCTCGCGGCGATCGTCGAGGAGTACGAGCCGATCGAGGTGGTCCTCGGGTTGCCACGCTCACTGAGCGGCAAGGAGGGTCCCGCGGCGGCCAAGGTCCGGGCGTTCGCGCTGGATGTGGCGAAAATCATCGCCCCCGTCCCGGTGCGCCTGGTGGACGAGCGGATGACCACGGTCACCGCGACCCAGGGACTGCGCGCGTCGGGCGTCAAGGCCAAGAAGGGCCGTGCGGTGGTGGACCAGGCAGCCGCGATCGTCATCCTGCAGAGCGCCCTCGAGACGGAGCGGGTGTCCGGCAAACCAGCGGGGGAGAGCGTCGAAGTGGTCATCTGATCGCGGTACGGTAACGTTCCGCGCGACACGGCGGCGCCACCTGGCGCCGCCCGTTTCGCAAGGGGCGGCCAGTTTCGGACGGAGCGATCGCCCCGCGTACCGACGCGTACCAAGGGGATCGATGACCGACTATGGCCGGGGCTCCGGCTCCGAACCGTGGCATCCCGAGGACCCGCTCTTCGGTGACCAGGGATACCAGCAGCAGCCGCACCGGCAGCAGCAGGACGACTGGGATCCCTACGCCACCGGGCAGCAGCCGCAGTACCCGTACAACGGTCAGCAGGCACCCCAGCAGCAGCAGTACGGGCAGCAGGAGCAGTACCCCAACCAGCAGCAGTACCCCCAGCAGGAGGAGTACCCGCAGCAGGGGTACCCCCAGCAGCAGCAACAGCAACAGCAGCAGTACCCGCAGCAGCAGTATCCGCAGCAGCACCCGCAGGGCCGGCAGCAGCAGCACGGGCAGCAGCAGTACAACGACTGGGACACCTCCGGGGGTTCGTCCGCCCCCTACGGTGCCAACCCCGGCGACCCCTACGGCGGCCAGCCGCCGGCCGATCCCTACGGCGCGCAGCAGCCCGACTTCTACGGGCAGGGCGGCTACCCGCCCCCGCAGCAGCCCCAGCACCGGCAGCCGGAGCAGCAGCCCCAGCAGCCGATGCGGTCCGCCCCGGAGAACACGGGCGACTGGGAGGCCGAGGCCGAGCCGGAGACGCACGCCTTCTTCGCCGACGACAGCGACGAGTCCGAGCCGGACGAGGACGTGCCCGCCGGCCGCGGCGGCCGCAAGCGCGGTGGCAAGGGCGGTAAGAAGGAGGGCAAGAAGCGCCGCAGCGGCTGCGCCTGCCTGGTCGTCCTGCTGGTCCTCGGCGGCGGCGTCGGCGGCGCCGGCTACTTCGGCTACCAGTTCTACGAGAGCCACTTCGGCGCGGCCCCCGACTTCTCGGGCGAGGGCACCGGAGACGTCCAGGTCGAGATCCCCAAGGGCTCGACGCTCACGGACATGGGCAACATCCTCAAGACCGCGGGCGTGGTCAAGAGCGTCGACGCCTTCACCGCGGCGGCCGGCAAGAACCCCAAGGGCAAGAGCATCCAGGCCGGCGTCTTCCTCCTCCACAAGGACATGTCGGCCGCGTCGGCGGTCACGATGATGACCGACCCGACCAAGCAGAGCGCGATCATCATTCCCGAGGGGATGCGCGACGCCCAGATCTACGCGGTGATCGACAAGAAGCTGGGACTCGCGGACGGCACGACCAAGGGCGTGGCGATCGCCAAGGCGAAGACCCTCGGTCTGCCCGACTGGGCCAACCAGGGCGCGAACATCAAGGACCCGTTGGAGGGCTTCCTCTTCCCCACGCGCTACAGCGTAGGAAAGGGCATGAAGCCGGAGGCCATACTCGGCAAGATGGTCGAGGAGGCCTCGAACCAGTACAAGAAGTACGACCTCGCGGGCGAGGCGCGGAAGCTGGGCCTCAAGACGCCGCTCGAGGTCATCACGGTCGCGAGCCTGGTGCAGGCCGAGGGCAAGACGACCGACGACTTCCGCAAGATGTCGCGCGTCGTCTACAACCGCCTGAATCCGAAGAACACCGAGACCAATGGCAAGCTCGAATTCGACTCGACGTTCAACTACATCAAGAACCAGCACGAGACGAAGTTGAACCTCGCGGAGATGCGCAAGCTGAACGACCCGTACAACACGTACCACAACACGGGTCTCCCGCCCGGTCCGATCGGCAACCCGGGGATCGACGCGCTGAAGGCGGCCATTGATCCGGAAGTCGGCGACTGGTACTACTTCATCTCGCTGGACGGGAAGACCACCCAGTTCACCAAGACCCTGGCGGAACACGACAAGCTCGCCAGGCAGTACAAGGGCTAGATGCGGCGCCGGACATGATCACGCCGGACATGATCGTGCGCCTGACCCGGGGCCGACCGGGCCCGACGGAACGGAAACGGACAACGTGAACGTGGAGCAGCGCCGGGCAGCGGTTCTGGGATCGCCGATCGCCCACTCCCTCTCACCGGTGCTGCACCGGGCCGCCTACGCGGAGCTCGGTCTCAGCGGGTGGCGCTACGACCCGTTCGAGGTGGACGAGGCGTCGCTGCCCGGCTTCCTCGACCGGCTGAGCGCGCCGGAGTGGGCCGGGCTGTCGCTGACCATGCCGCTCAAGCGGGCCGTCTTCCCGCTGCTGGACGAGGTCAGTGACACCGCGGCCGCCGTCGAGGCGGTGAACACCGTGGTGTTCACCGCCGACGGGCGCCGCACCGGTGACAACACCGACATCCCCGGCATGGTCGCCGCCCTGCGCGAGCGCGGGGTGACGGCGGTCGAGTCGGCCGCGATCCTCGGCGCCGGCGCCACCGCCTCGTCCGCGCTGGCCGCGCTCGCCCGGATCTGCGCCGGCGAGGTCACCGTGTACGTACGCAGCGCCGCCCGCGCCGCCGAGATGCGCGAGTGGGGCGAGCGGCTGGGCGTGCGGGTGCGCACCGGGGACTGGGGCGACGCGGCGAAGGCGTTCGAGGCGCCGCTGGTGATCGCCACCACCCCGGCGGGCGCCACCGACGGCTTCGCCGCGTCCGTGCCGGAGCGGCCGGGCGCGCTCTTCGACGTGCTGTACCACCCGTGGCCGACCGCCCTCGCCGCCGCCTGGACGGCCCGCGGTGGCGAGGTCCTCGGCGGCCTCGACCTCCTGGTCCACCAGGCGGTCCTCCAGGTGGAGCGGATGACCACCCGCACCCCCGCCCCCCTGGCAGCGATGCGCGCCGCCGGCGAGGCCGCACTCGGGGCCGTCCGACCGTCCTGAACCCGGCGCCCCGGGGCGTCCACAAGATGGACCGGGGGTGGGAGGTGTCTCCGGCCGTGGGAGGATCGGTGGCGGCGGGCCAGGGCCGCGCACCCGGCCGTGCCGTCGACATTCGGACGTTCGAGGCGCGAGCAAGAGGAGCACCGTTGAGCAGGTTGCGCTGGCTGACCGCGGGGGAGTCGCACGGCCCCGCACTCGTCGCGACGCTGGAGGGGCTGCCCTCCGGCATTCCCGTCACCACGGCGATGGTGGCGGACGCGCTGGCGCGCCGGCGGCTGGGGTACGGCCGCGGTGCCCGGATGAAGTTCGAGCAGGACGAGGTCACCTTCCTCGGCGGCGTGCGGCACGGCCTGACCATGGGCAGCCCGGTCGCCGTCATGGTCGGCAACACCGAGTGGCCCAAGTGGGAGCAGGTCATGGCGGCCGACCCCGTCGACCCGGAGATCCTGGCCGGTCTGGGGCGCAACGCGCCGCTGACCCGTCCGCGCCCCGGCCACGCGGACCTCGCCGGCATGCAGAAGTACGCGCTTGACGAGGCCCGGCCGATCCTGGAGCGTGCCAGCGCCCGCGAGACCGCCGCCCGCGTCGCGCTGGGCGCCGTCGCCCGCTCCTACCTCAAGGAGACGACGGGCATCGAGATCGTCAGCCATGTCGTCGAGCTGGCCGCGGCCAAGGCCCCGTACGGGGTCGTGCCGCTCCCCGCGGACGAGGCGGCGCTCGACGCCAACCCGGTGCGCTGCCTGGACCCGGAGGCGAGCGAGGCGATGATCGCCGAGATCGACCAGGCCCACAAGGACGGCGACACGCTCGGCGGCGTGGTCGAGGTGCTGGCCTACGGCGTCCCCGTCGGGCTCGGCAGCCACGTTCACTGGGACCGCAGGCTCGACGCGCGGCTGGCCGCCGCCCTGATGGGCATCCAGGCGATCAAGGGCGTCGAGATCGGTGACGGCTTCGGCCTGGCGCGGGTCCCCGGTTCGCAGGCGCACGACGAGATCGTGCCGACGCCCGAGGGCATCCGCCGCTCCACCGGCCGCTCCGGCGGAACCGAGGGCGGCATGAGCACCGGTGAACTGCTGCGCGTCCGGGCGGCGATGAAGCCGATCGCGACGGTGCCGCGCGCGCTGGCCACCGTCGACGTCACCACCGGTGAGGTCGCGGCGGCCCACCACCAGCGCTCGGACGTCTGCGCGGTGCCGGCCGCCGGGATCGTGGCGGAGGCCATGGTCGCGCTGGTCCTCGCCGACGCGGTCGCGGAGAAGTTCGGCGGCGACTCGGTGGGCGAGACCCGGCGCAACGTCGAGGGGTACCTGAAGAACCTGGCGATCCGGTGACCGGGCCGCTGGTCGTCCTCGTCGGCCCGCCCGGCGCGGGCAAGACCACCGTCGGCATGCTGCTCGCGGCCCGGCTCGGCACCGACTACCGCGACACCGACGCGGATGTGGCGCAGACCGCGGGCAAGTCGATCCCGGAGATCTTCATCAACGACGGTGAGGACCACTTCCGGCAGCTCGAACTGGCCGCGGTCACCGACGCCCTCGCCGAGCACACCGGCGTCCTGGCGCTCGGCGGCGGCGCGATCCTGTCGCCGGTCGCCCGCAGCCTGCTGCGCGGCCGCCCGGTGGTCTTCCTGGACGTCGGGGTCAACGACGCCGTCAAGCGGGTCGGCCTGGACGCCCCGCGTCCCCTGCTCGCCGTCGCTCCGCGCCAGCAGTGGCGCGAGCTGATGGAGAAGCGCCGTCCGCTGTACACCGAGGTCGCCCGCGCGGTCGTCTCCACGGACGGCCGCACCCCCGAGGACGCCGCCGAGGCGGTCCTCGACGCACTGGAGTTGAAGGACGCATGAGCGAGAACCCCACCCGGATCGCGATCGCCGGCAGCGCGGGCACGGAGCCGTACGAGGTGCTGGTCGGACGCCAGCTTCTGGCCGAGCTGCCCGCGCTGATCGGTCCGGCCGCCAAGCGGGTCGCCGTGCTGCATCCGGAGGCGCTGGCCGCCACCGGCGAGGCGCTGCGCGCGGACCTCGCCGAGCAGGGCTTCGAGGCCATCGCGATCCAGCTGCCGAACGCGGAGGAGGCCAAGACCGTCGAGGTCGCGGCCTACTGCTGGAAGGCGCTGGGCCAGACCGGCTTCACCCGCACCGACGTGATCGTCGGCGTCGGCGGCGGAGCCACCACCGACATCGCGGGCTTCGTGGCGGCGACCTGGCTGCGCGGGGTGCGCTGGATCGCCGTCCCCACCACCGTGCTGGGCATGGTGGACGCGGCGGTCGGCGGGAAGACCGGCATCAACACCGCCGAGGGCAAGAACCTGGTCGGTGCGTTCCACCCGCCGGCCGGGGTGCTGTGTGACCTCGCGGCGCTGGACTCGCTGCCGCCCAACGACTACATCAGCGGTCTCGCCGAGATCATCAAGGCCGGCTTCATCGCCGACCCGGTCATCCTCGACCTGATCGAGTCCGACCCGGCCGGGGCCCGTACGCCGCAGGGCGAGCACACCGCCGAGCTGATCGTGCGCTCCATTCGGGTCAAGGCCGACGTGGTCTCCGCCGACCTCAAGGAGGGCGGCCTGCGCGAGATCCTGAACTACGGCCACACCCTCGCGCACGCCATCGAGAAGAACGAGCGCTACAACTGGCGGCACGGCGCCGCCGTCTCCATCGGCATGGTCTTCGCCGCCGAGCTGGGCCGGCTGGCCGGTCGGCTCGACGACGCGACCGCCGACCGGCACCGCACCGTCCTGGAGTCGGTGGGGCTGCCGCTGACGTACCGCGGGGACCAGTGGCCGAAGCTGCTGGACACCATGCGCGTCGACAAGAAGTCCCGCGGTGACCTGCTGCGCTTCATCGTGCTGGACGGCCTGGCCAAGCCCACTGTCCTGGAGGGCCCGGACCCGGCCGTCCTGGTCGCCGCCTACGCCGAGGTCTCCAAGTGACCCGCCGCGTCCTGGTGCTGAACGGGCCGAACCTCGGCCGGCTCGGCTCCCGGGAGCCGGACGTGTACGGCGCCACCTCGTACGCCGGGCTCGTCGAGGCCTGTACCGCGGTGGGCAAGGAGCTCGGCTTCGACGTGGAGGTCCGGGAGACCAACGACGAGGGCGAGCTGATCCGCTGGCTGCACGAGGCGGCCGACGGACGGATCCCGGTCGTCATCAACCCGGGCGCGTTCACGCACTACTCGTACGGGATCCGGGACGCGGCGGCCCAGCGCACCGCCCCGCTCGTCGAGGTGCACATCTCGAACCCGTACACCCGTGAGGAATTCCGTCACACCTCGGTCATCGCGGCCGTCTCCACCGGCACGATCGCGGGCTTCGGCATCGGCTCGTACCGGCTGGCGCTGCGGGCCCTGGCGGAGGAGATCAGCGGCTGACACCGCCGTCCGGGCACCTGTGCCGCTCCCCGGCCGTTCACACAAGACCCGCCGGGGACGGTACGGTTCGGTTCGAACGGCCCGTTCCCGGCCGTCACGGAAGCAGAACCTCCGGCACGAGATGGAGTGGGACGGGATGCAGCACGCTGTGGGGGCACCGCAGCCCGGCCGGCCGGGACCTCAGCCGGCCCCCAGCACCACCGGCCACTTCCCCCTGCCCGCCGCGGGCCCGGTGCAGCTGCCCGCCGCTTCCGGCGGCCAGCTGCCGGGCGGCGGGTCCGGGCCCGTGGCGGTCCTGCTGATCGGCGCCGCCGGGGCCGGGAAGACCACCATCGCCCGGCACTGGGCCGACACCCGCGGTGTTCCGACCGCGCACATCAGCCTCGACGACGTGCGCGAATGGGTCCGCTCCGGTTTCGCGGACCCGCAGGCCGGGTGGAACGAGCACTCCGAGGCCCAGTACCGGCTGGCCCGCCGCACCTGCGGCTTCTCGGCCAGGAACTTCCTGGCCAACGGCATTTCGTGCATCATCGACGACGCGGTCTTCCCCGACCGGCCGGTCGTCGGCCTCGGCGGCTGGAAGCGGCACGTCGGGCCCGGCCTGCTGCCCGTGGTCCTGCTCCCGGGCCTGGACGTGGTCCTCGCCCGCAACGCCGCGCGCAACGGGAACCGGCGGCTGTCCGACGAGGAGGTCGCCCGGATCCACGGCCGGATGGCCGGCTGGTACGGATCGGGGCTGCCGATCATCGACAACTCGCAGCTCGACGTGGTCGCCGCCGCGGCCGCGCTGGACCGGGTCGTGGCCCGCAGCGTCCAGGGCCCGCCCGTCTGGTAGCCGGCCCGGAGCCCTGAGCCGCCCGGCCGGTGGCGCCCACCACCGTGCGCGGGGCGGCCCCGCCCCCGGTCGGACGCGCTCGGGCGGCCCCCCGGACGGCCCGCACGTACGCTCGCGACATGTCCGACGTGCACGCAGCCCGCAGAGAACGCCTGCGCGACCGATGCGCGGCGGCAGGAGCGGCGGCCGCGCTGGTCTCCCGCCCCGCCAACATCCGCTACCTGGCCGGCTGCGCGCCGCCCGGCGCGGTCCTGCTCGTCGGCCCGGGACCACAGGACGTGCTGGTCCGCCGCCGCCCCACTGCCGGGGACCTCTCCGAGGGGCAGCCGCCGGACGACGTGCGGACCGTGGTCCTGACGAGGTCGGACGCCGATCCGGTGGTGACCGCCGCCGGCCTGGTCCTCGACCGGCGAGGCGACACCCTGGCCGTCGAGGAGCACCACCTCACCGTCGCCCGGCACCGGGTGATCGGCTCGGTCGCGCCCGGCGTGCGGCTGTCCGACCTCGGCGGAGCCGTGGAACAGCTGCGGGTGGTCAAGGACGAGCAGGAGATCGCCGCGATCCGGATCGCCGCCGAACTCGCCGACCAGGCGCTCGGCGAGCTGCTGGAGTCGATCCTGATCGGCAGGACCGAGCGGCACCTCGCGCTGGAGTTGGAGCGCCGGCTGATCGACCACGGCGCGGACGGCCCGGCCTTCCCCACCTGCGTGGGAACCGGCCCGCACTCGGGCGCCGCCCGGCACGTCCCCACCGACCGGCGCGTCGAGGAGGGGGACTTCCTCACGGTCCGGCTCGGCGCCTGCTACCGCGGATACCGCTGCGAGGTCGGCCGCACCTTCGTCGTGGGGACTTCTCCCGCCGACTGGCAGATCGAACTGTACGAGCTGGTCTTCGCCGCCCAGCGGGCCGGCCGGGAGGCCCTCGCACCCGGTGTGGCCTGCCGTGATGTCGACCACGCGGCACGCTCCGTACTGGCCGCCGGGGGCTTCGCGGAGGCCCTCGGAGAGGTGACGGGGCACGGTGTGGGACTCGAAATCGACGAGGACCCTCGGCTGTCACCTGCGGCCATGGGTAAACTGGACGCTTGCGTGCCGGTCACCGTCGAACCGGGGGTCCACCTTCCGGGCCGCGGCGGTGTCCGCATCGACGACACACTCGTCGTACGTCCTCCGACGGACGGCGGGCCTGAGCTACTCACCATTACGACCAAGGAGCTGCTCGCCCTGTAGAAGGGCGCGTTCCTCGGTCTCCGAAGCTGCACTTTCAGGAGATTCCGCAACCGTGGCATCCACGAACGACCTCAAGAACGGCCTCGTGCTCAAGCTCGACGGCGGCCAGCTCTGGACCGTTGTCGACTTCCAGCACGTCAAGCCCGGCAAGGGCCCCGCCTTCGTCCGCACGAAGCTCAAGCACGTGCTGTCCGGCAAGGTCGTCGACAAGACCTTCAACGCCGGCATCAAGGTCGAGACGGCCAACGTCGACAAGCGCGGTATGCAGTTCTCCTACAAGGACGGCACCGACTTCGTCTTCATGGACAGCGACACCTTCGAGCAGGTGTACATCACCCCCGAGGTCGTCGGCGACGCCGCCAACTACCTCCTCGAGGGCTTCGACGCCGTCGTGGCGATGTACGAGGGCTCGCCCCTGTACATCGAGCTCCCGGCCTCCGTCGAGCTGGTCATCGAGTACACCGAGCCGGGCGTCCAGGGCGACCGGTCCACCGGTGGCTCCAAGCCGGCCCGCCTCGAGACCGGCTACGAGATCGGCGTCCCGCTCTTCATCACCACCGGTGAGAAGATCAAGGTCGACACCCGTTCGGGTGACTACCTCGGCCGGGTGAACAGCTAACGTGGCTGCTCGGAACAAGGCCCGCAAGCGCGCCTTCCAGATCCTCTTCGAAGCGGATCAACGGGGTGTCGACCCGAAGACCGCCATGGCGGACTGGATCCGGCTCGCCCGGACCGACGACCGGCAGCCGCCGGTCACCGAGTACACCATGCAGCTGGTCGAGGGGTACGCCGCCAACGCGCCCCGCATCGACGAGCTGCTCGCGACCTACTCGGTGGGCTGGACGCTGGATCGGATGCCGGTCGTCGACCGGAACGTCCTGCGGCTCGGCACCTACGAGCTGATCTGGGAGGACGAGACCCCGGACGCGGTCGTGCTGGACGAGGCGGTCCAACTCGCCAAGGAGTTCTCCACGGACGAGTCGCCCGCTTTCGTCAACGGGCTGCTGGCCCGTCTGAAGGATCTCAAGCCGACGCTGCGGCGATAGCCCGCCCGGCGGCAGCAGTACAGCGCCACCCGCACCAAAGACCAGGCCCGGAGCAGAAGTTGAACAAACCTCTGCTTTGGGCCTGGTGCGGTTCCCGGACCGTGGCCTAGTTTCGCTCGCATGTCCGATCAAGAGCTCGACCGGGAGATCATCGACCGGCTGACGGCGCTGCGCTCCCAGGACCTGCCGGTGCGCGGCGGCCGCACCATGGCGTACGTCTACGACTCCGGCCTCGACGGTCTCGACGAGCTCGCGGAGCGCGCCCAGGCCACCTTCGCCGGGGTCAACGGCCTGGACATGACGGCCTTTCCCAGCGTGGTGGCCCTGGAGAACGACATCGTCGGCCGGGCCGCCCGGCTGCTCGGCGGGGACGACACGACAGCCGGCACCTTCACCAGCGGCGGCACCGAGAGCTGCCTGCTGGCCGTGCTGACCGCCCGCGAGCACGCCCGCCGCACCCGGGGCGTCACCGAGCCCGAGCTGGTGCTGCCGGCCACCGCCCACGCGGCCTTCCGCAAGGCCGCCGCCCTCTTCGGCCTGACCGTCGTCCCGGTCCCGGTGGACCCGGTGACGTTCCGCGCCCGTCCGCGGGCCATGGCGGACGCCCTCACCGACCGGACGGCCCTGGTCGTGGCCTCGGCGCCGTCCTACGCCCACGGGGTGATCGACCCGGTCGCGCCGGTCGCCGCCGCGGCGGCCGCCCGCGGGGTGCTGTGCCACGTCGACGCCTGCATCGGCGGCTGGTACCTGGCCCACCTGCCCCCGGCGCTGCCCCGGCCGCCCGCCTTCGACCTGGCGGTCCCCGGCGTCACCTCGCTCTCGGTGGACCTGCACAAGTACGCGTACACGCCCAAGGGCGCCTCGGTGCTGCTCTTCCGGGACGCCGAGCTGCGCCGGCACGGCTGGTTCGCGGACGCCTCCTGGCCCGGATACCCGGTGGTCAACGCGACCCTGCAGGGAACGAAGTCCGCCGCACCGCTGGCCGCCGCCTGGGCGGTGCTGCAGCGCATAACCCCTGCGGGGTACGGCGAGCTGTCCGGGCGCGTGCACGAGGCGGTACAGGCCCTCGTCGGGGGTATCGGCCGGATCGACGGGCTGCGGGTGCTGGGCACACCGGAGGCCGCACTGATCGCCGTGGCCTCCGACGACCCGGGCGTGGACCCCTTCGTCGTCGCCGACGAGCTGCGGATGCGCGGGTGGTTCCTGCAGCCGCAGCCCGCCTTCGGGGGCTCCCCGGCCAATCTGCATCTGACCGTCACGGCGGCGGTGGCGTCCCCCGGGCGGATCGCCCTGCTGCTGGAGGAGCTGGGCGGCGCCGTAGGGCGGGCCCGGGACCTCGGTCCCGCCACCGTCGACGAGGGGCTCGTCGACCTCGCCGGCGCGCTCGACCCCGAGAAGCTGGGCCCCGAGGAGGTCGCCCTGGCCCTGCGGCTCGCGGGCGTCTCCGCGGACGGCGCGCTCCCGCAGCGGATGGCTCCGGTGCTGGCGGTGCTGCAGGCGCTGCCGTCCCGGCTGACCGAGCGGTTGTTGCCGGAGGTCATCGGCCGCCTCTTCCGGGCGCGGACTGGGCCGTATGGGTGACGGAGGCCGTCGTCGGCCCGTCGGGAGGTCCGGGAAGCAGCGCGGGAGAACAGAACCGCCCGGGGCGGTGTCCTTGCGGGCACCGCCCCGGGCGGGACGTTTCTGCACTGGTGTTTGTCAGCTGTCCTCGTGCGCGACCGCGCGGCGCGCGTCCGCGTCGAGGACGCCCCAGCCGATGAGCTGCTCGGTGAGGACCGAGGGCGACTGGTCGTAGATCACGGCCAGCGTGCGCAGGTCGTCCTGGCGGATCGACAACACCTTGCCGTTGTAGTCCCCGCGCTGGCTTTGGATGGTCGCGGCGTAGCGCTGCAGCGGACCGGCCTTGTCCGGCGGGACCTGGGACAGCCGCTCCAGGTCCAGGACGAGCTTCGGCGGCGGCTCGGCCGCCCCGCCCGGCGTGGTGCCGGGCAGCAGCTCCTGGACGGGAACTCCGTAGAAGTCCGCCAGCTCGGCCAGTCGCTGTACGGTCACGGCGCGGTCGCCACGCTCGTACGAGCCGACCACGACGGCCTTCCAGCGGCCCTGGGACTTCTCCTCCACCCCGTGGAGGGAGAGACCCTGCTGGGTGCGGATGGCGCGGAGCTTGGCTCCGAGCTGTTTGGCGTAATCGCTGGACATAAGGCTCCCCGGACGGAAACTCGGTGACTCACTGTGAGGTTACGCAGCGTAATTTGACTTCGTCAAGCCGAATGGTCCGGACCGGCCTCCCTGTACTGATCAGGCGTCCGATTCGTACCGGTGTGCTCATCCTGCGGGTGCCCGCCCGAGAACGCGACCTGCGCGCCTGGTAGCGTGAGGGTGTACCCCTGGCGTCCTTTAAGACCCGTCCCGTGAGGCGGGGAAGGAGAGCCCTCCATGGCTGAAGACCGCAGTACCCCCGCACGTCCGGTGCTCGAAGCACCGGACATCGCACGGGCCCTGACCCGCATCGCCCACGAGATCGTCGAGCGCGCCAAGGGCGCCGATGACGTGGTGCTCCTCGGCATTCCCACCCGCGGCGTGTTCCTCGCCCGCAGGCTGGCCGACAAGCTCGCCGACATCACCGGCCGCAAGGTCCCGGTCGGATCGCTCGACATCACCATGTACCGCGACGACCTGCGGCTGCACCCGGCCCGCGCGCTGGCCCGCACCGACATCCCCGCCGACGGCGTCGACGGCCGGCTGGTGATCCTCGTCGACGACGTGCTCTTCTCGGGCCGCACGATCCGCGCCGCCCTCGACGCGCTCAACGACATCGGCCGGCCGCGCGCCGTACAGCTCGCCGTCCTGGTCGACCGCGGTCACCGCGAACTCCCGATCCGGGCCGACTACGTCGGCAAGAACCTCCCCACCTCGCTGCGCGAGACCGTCAAGGTCCACCTCACCGAAGAGGACGGCCGCGACACGGTCCTCCTCGGCGTGCGCGAGGGCTCCCCGGCGGACGAATAGCGCAGGCACCGACCCGGACCCTTCGTGGACCGGGCCCACGAGCATGCCCTCCGCCGCCCCAGCACCCCCTTCGGAGTGACCCGATGAAGCGCCACCTGATCTCGGCCGCCGACCTGACCCGCGACGACGCCATCCTCGTTCTCGACACCGCCGAGGAAATGGCCCGCGTGGCCGACCGGCCGATCAAGAAGCTGCCGACGCTGCGCGGCCGCACCGTCGTCAACCTGTTCTTCGAGGACTCGACCCGCACCCGCATCTCCTTCGAGGCCGCCGCCAAGCGGCTCTCCGCCGACGTCATCAACTTCTCCGCCAAGGGCTCCTCGGTCTCCAAGGGCGAGTCCCTGAAGGACACCGCGCTGACCCTGGAGGCGATGGGCGCCGACGCCGTCGTCATCCGGCACGGCTCCTCCGGCGCCCCGCACCGCCTCGCCACCTCCGGCTGGATCGGCGGCTCGGTCGTCAACGCCGGCGACGGCACCCACGAGCACCCCACCCAGGCGCTGCTCGACACCTTCACCATGCGCCGCCACCTGGCGGGCGCGAAGGACGGCGGCCCCACCTTCCATCAGGGCCCCGGCGACGGCACCGGCCGCGACCTGGCCGGCCGGCGGATCACGATCGTCGGCGACATCCTGCACAGCCGCGTCGCCCGCTCCAACGTGCTGCTGCTCAACACGCTCGGCGCCCAGGTCACCCTGGTCGCCCCGCCCACCCTGCTGCCCATCGGCGTCGAGACCTGGCCCTGCGACGTCTCCTACGACCTGGACGCGGTGCTCGCCAAGTCCGACGCCGTGATGATGCTGCGGGTGCAGAGCGAGCGGATGAACGCCGCGTTCTTCCCCACCGAGCGCGAGTACTCCCGCCGCTACGGCCTCGACGGCGCCCGGATGGCCGCGCTGCCGGAGCACGCCATCGTCATGCACCCCGGCCCGATGAACCGCGGCATGGAGATCACCGCCGAGGTCGCCGACTCCGGGCGCTGCACCGTCGTGGAGCAGGTCGCCAACGGCGTCAGCATCCGGATGGCCGTCCTGTACCTGCTGCTCGGTGGGAACGAACCCGCCATCGCCACCGCCGCCCCCGCCGCCCGCACCGAGGAGAACGACCAGTCATGAGCAAGACCCTTATCCGAGGCGCCAAGGTGCTCGGCGGCGACCCGCAGGACGTCCTGATCGACGGTGAGACGATCGCCGCCGTCGGAGCCGGCCTGCAGGCCGGGGACGCCACCGTGGTCGAGGCCGACGGCCTGATCCTGCTGCCGGGCCTCGTCGACCTGCACACCCACCTGCGCGAGCCGGGCCGTGAGGACTCCGAGACGGTCCTGACCGGCACCCGCGCCGCCGCCATCGGCGGCTACACCGCCGTGCACGCCATGGCCAACACCTTCCCGGTCGCGGACACCGCGGGCGTCGTCGAGCAGGTCTGGCGGCTGGGCCGCGAGTCCGGCTACTGCGACGTGCAGCCGGTCGGCGCCGTCACCGTCGGCCTGGGGGGCAAGCAGCTCGCCGAGCTCGGCGCGATGGCCGACTCCGCCGCGGGCGTACGGGTCTTCTCCGACGACGGCAAGTGCGTCGACGACGCGGTGATCATGCGCCGGGCCCTGGAGTACGTGAAGGCCTTCGACGGCGTCGTCGCCCAGCACGCCCAGGAGCCCCGCCTCACCGAGGGCGCCCAGATGAACGAGGGCATCGTCTCCGGCGAGCTGGGCCTGATCGGCTGGCCGGCCGTCGCCGAGGAGTCGATCATCGCCCGCGACGTGCTGCTCGCCGCGCACGTCGACTCCCGCGTGCACATCTGCCACCTGTCCACGGCCGGCTCCGTCGAGATCGTCCGCTGGGCCAAGTCCAAGGGCTGGAAGGTGACCGCCGAGGTCACCCCGCACCACCTGCTCCTCACGGACGAGCTGGTCCGCTCGTACAACCCGGTCTACAAGGTCAACCCGCCGCTGCGCACCGAGGCCGACGTCATGGCGCTGCGCGAGGCGCTGGCCGACGGCACCATCGACTGCGTCGCCACCGACCACGCGCCGCACCCGCACGAGGACAAGGACTGCGAGTGGGCCGCGGCCGCCATGGGCATGGTGGGGCTGGAGACCGCGCTGTCCGTCGTCCAGCAGACGATGGTCGACACCGGCCTGCTCGACTGGGCCGGCGTCGCCGACCGCATGTCGGCGCGGCCGGCCGTCATCGGCCGGCTGGCCGGCCACGGCCGTCCGGTCGCCGCCGGCGAGCCCGCGAACCTCACTCTGGTCGATCCGGCTTACCGTGGAACGGTGAATCCCGCGGGCTTCGCCTCCCGCAGCCGCAACACCCCGTACGAGGGCCGTGAGCTGCCGGGCCGGGTGATCGCCACCTTCCTGCGGGGCAGGGCGACGGTCGTGGACGGGAAACTCGCGTGACAACTCTGACTCTTGTGCTGGCTGCGGACCAGAAGTCCCAGCAGGTCACCGACTGGTCCTCACGGATCGGCTGGATCGTCGGCCTGGGACTGTTCGTCGCGCTCGTCTACTGGCTGATGCGCGAAGGCTGGAAGTGGCGCGGCATCCTGCAGGGCGGCCTGCCCGAGCTGCCCGCGGCCCCCGAGGACGCAGCGGAGCCGCTGCTGACCCTGCGGGGCCGCTACTACGGCAGCACCACCGCCGGCCAGTGGCTGGACCGCATCGTCGCCCACGGCCTGGGAGTGCGCAGCACGGCCGTCCTCACCCTGACGGAGCAGGGCCTGCACGCGGAGCGGACCGGCGCGCCGGACTTCTTCGTCCCCACCGCCGCCCTGCGCGGCGCCCGGCTCGACAAGGGCATCGCCGGCAAGGTCCTCACCGAGGGCGGCCTGCTGGTGATCACCTGGGAGCACGGCGGCCGGCTCATCGACTCCGGCTTCCGCTCCGAGCACGCGGCCGAGCACGCGGGCTGGGTCGACGCGGTCGACTCCATGGCATCAGCATCCGCGGCGAACGCTCCCGCACCCGACCAGCACCCCGGCGACAGCGCCGTCGCCGCCCCGCACCACCAGGAAGGCCCACGATGACGACCTCCACCCAGCGGGCAGACAGGACCCCCGCCGTACTCGTCCTGGAGGACGGCCGGATCTTCCGCGGCCGTGCCTACGGGGCGGTGGGGGAGACCTTCGGCGAGGCGGTGTTCTCCACCGGCATGTCCGGCTACCAGGAGACGCTGACCGACCCGTCGTACCACCGCCAGGTGGTCGTCATGACCGCCCCGCACATCGGCAACACCGGCGTCAACGACGAGGACCTGGAGTCGGCCCGCATCTGGGTCGCCGGCTACGTGGTCCGCGACCCCGCCCGCGTCCACTCCAACTGGCGCGCCCGCCGGACCCTGGACGAGGAACTCGTCAACCAGGGCGTCGTCGGCATCAGCGGCATCGACACCCGCGCCCTCACCCGCCATCTGCGCGAGCGTGGCGCCATGCGGGTCGGCATCTTCTCCGGCTCCGCCGTCGGCACCGACGCCGAACTGGTCGCCAAGGTGCTGCGGGCCCCCGAGATGAAGGGCGCCGACCTGTCCGCCGAGGTCGCGACCAAGGAGGCGTACGTCGTCCCGGCGATCGGCACCAAGCGCTTCACGGTGGCCGCGATCGACCTCGGCATCAAGTCCATGACGCCGCGGCTGATGGCCGAGCGCGGCATCGAGGTGCACGTGCTGCCCGCCACCGCGACGGTCGAGGACGTGTACGCCGTCGCGCCCGACGGTGTGTTCTTCTCCAACGGCCCCGGCGACCCCGCCACCGCCGACCACCCGGTCGCCCTGATGCGCGCGGTGCTGGAGCGGAAGACCCCGCTGTTCGGCATCTGCTTCGGCAACCAGATCCTGGGCCGCGCGCTCGGGTTCGGCACCTACAAGCTCAAGTACGGCCACCGCGGCATCAACCAGCCGGTGCAGGACCGCACCACCGGCAAGGTCGAGGTCACCGCGCACAACCACGGCTTCGCCGTCGACGCGCCGCTCGACACGGTCTCCGACACGCCCTACGGCCGGGCCGAGGTCAGCCACGTCTGCCTGAACGACAACGTGGTCGAGGGGCTCCAGCTGCTCGACCAGCCGGCGTTCAGCGTCCAGTACCACCCCGAGGCGGCCGCCGGCCCGCACGACGCCGCGTACCTGTTCGACCGCTTCACGTCTTTGATGAACACCGTCCAGATGGAGGGCCAGCGTGCCTAAGCGCACCGATATCCAGTCCGTCCTGGTCATCGGCTCCGGCCCGATCGTCATCGGTCAGGCAGCGGAGTTCGACTACTCCGGTACCCAGGCCTGCCGGGTGCTGAAGTCCGAGGGCCTGCGGGTCATCCTCGTGAACTCCAACCCGGCCACGATCATGACCGACCCCGAGATCGCCGACGCCACCTACGTCGAGCCGATCACGCCGGAGTACGTCGAGAAGATCATCGCCAAGGAGCGCCCCGACGCGCTCCTGCCGACCCTCGGCGGCCAGACCGCGCTCAACACCGCGATCTCGCTGCACGCCAACGGCGTCCTGGACAAGTACAACGTCGAGCTGATCGGCGCCAACGTCGAGGCGATCAACAAGGGCGAGGACCGCGAGCTCTTCAAGGGCGTCGTCGCGGCCGTCAACGCCAAGATCGGCTATGGCGAGTCCGCCAAGTCCGTCATCTGCCACACGATGGACGACGTCATCGCGGGCGTCGACACCCTCGGCGGCTACCCCGTCGTCGTCCGCCCGTCCTTCACCATGGGCGGCGCCGGCTCCGGCTTCGCCCACGACGAGGAGGAGCTGCGCCGCATCGCCGGCCAGGGCCTCACGCTCTCGCCGACCACCGAGGTGCTCCTGGAGGAGTCCATCCTCGGCTGGAAGGAGTACGAGCTGGAGCTGATGCGCGACCGCAACGACAACGTCGTGGTCGTCTGCTCCATCGAGAACTTCGACCCGATGGGCGTCCACACCGGCGACTCCATCACCGTCGCCCCGGCGCTGACGCTGACCGACCGCGAGTACCAGAACCTGCGGGACGTCGGCATCGCGATCATCCGCGAGGTCGGGGTCGACACCGGCGGCTGCAACATCCAGTTCGCGATCAACCCCGAAGACGGCCGCGTCATCGTCATCGAGATGAACCCGCGCGTCTCGCGCTCCTCGGCGCTGGCCTCCAAGGCCACCGGCTTCCCGATCGCCAAGATCGCCGCCCGGCTGGCCGTCGGCTACACGCTCGACGAGATCCCGAACGACATCACCGAGAAGACCCCGGCGTCCTTCGAGCCCACGCTCGACTACGTCGTCGTCAAGGTGCCGCGCTTCGCCTTCGAGAAGTTCCCGGCGGCCGACGCGACCCTCACCACGACCATGAAGTCGGTCGGCGAGGCGATGGCCATCGGCCGCAACTTCACCGAGGCGCTGCAGAAGGCGCTGCGCTCGCTGGAGAAGAAGGGCAGCCAGTTCACCTTCGTGGGCGAGCCCGGCGACAAGGACGCGCTGTTGGCCACGGCGGCGGTGCCCACCGACGGCCGGATCAACACGGTCATGCAGGCGATCCGCGCCGGCGCGACCCCCGAGGAGATCTTCGACGCGACGAAGATCGACCCCTGGTTCACCGACCAGCTCTTCCTGATCAAGGAGGTCGCCGACGACCTGGCGGCCGCCGACCGGCTCGGCCCGGAGCTGCTCGCCGACGCCAAGCGGCACGGCTTCTCCGACGTCCAGATCGCCGAGATCCGGGGCCTGCGCGAGGACGTCGTGCGCGAGGTGCGGCACGCGCTGGGCGTGCGCCCGGTCTACAAGACCGTCGACACCTGCGCCGCCGAGTTCGCCGCGAAGACCCCGTACTTCTACTCGTCCTACGACGAGGAGTCCGAGGTCGCCCCGCGCGAGAAGCCCGCCGTGATCATCCTCGGCTCCGGCCCCAACCGCATCGGCCAGGGCATCGAGTTCGACTACTCCTGCGTGCACGCCTCCTTCGCGCTCAGCGACGCCGGGTACGAGACCGTGATGGTCAACTGCAACCCCGAGACCGTCTCCACCGACTACGACACCTCCGACCGGCTCTACTTCGAGCCGCTCACCCTGGAGGACGTGCTGGAGATCGTGCACGCCGAGACGCTGGCCGGCCCGATCGCGGGCGTCATCGTCCAGCTCGGCGGTCAGACCCCGCTCGGCCTGGCGCAGGCTCTCAAGGACAACGGCGTGCCGATCGTCGGCACCTCGCCCGAGGCCATCCACCTCGCCGAGGACCGCGGCGCCTTCGGCCGGGTCCTGGCCGAGGCCGGCCTGCCCGCCCCCAAGCACGGCACCGCGACCACCTTCGGCGAGGCCAAGGCCATCGCCGACGAGATCGGCTACCCGGTCCTGGTGCGCCCGTCGTACGTGCTCGGCGGCCGCGGCATGGAGATCGTCTACGAGGAGGCCCGGCTCTCCTCGTACATCGCCGAGTCCACCGAGATCAGCCCGACCCGCCCGGTGCTGGTCGACCGCTTCCTCGACGACGCCATCGAGATCGACGTCGACGCGCTCTACGACGGCACCGAGCTCTACCTCGGGGGCGTCATGGAGCACATCGAGGAGGCCGGCATCCACTCGGGCGACTCCGCCTGCGCGCTGCCCCCGATGACGCTCGGCGGCCACGACATCAAGCGGCTGCGGACCTCCACCGAGGCCATCGCCAAGGGTGTCGGCGTCCAAGGCCTGATCAACATCCAGTTCGCGCTGGCCGGGGACATCCTCTACGTCCTGGAGGCCAACCCGCGCGCCTCGCGCACCGTGCCCTTCACCTCGAAGGCCACCGCGGTCCCGCTGGCCAAGGCCGCCGCCCGGATCTCGCTCGGCGCCACCGTCGCCGAGCTGCGGGCCGAGGGCATGCTCCCGAAGACCGGCGACGGCGGCACCCTGCCGCTGGACGCGCCGATCTCCGTCAAGGAGGCCGTCATGCCGTGGAGCCGCTTCCGCGACATCCACGGCCGCGGCGTCGACACCGTGCTCGGCCCGGAGATGCGCTCCACCGGCGAGGTCATGGGCATCGACTCCGTCTTCGGCACCGCCTACGCCAAGTCCCAGGCCGGCGCTTACGGTGCGCTGCCCACCAAGGGCACCGCGTTCATCTCGGTGGCCAACCGCGACAAGCGCAACCTGGTCTTCCCGGCCCGCGCGCTCGCCGAGCACGGCTTCGAGCTGCTCGCCACCTCCGGCACCGCCGAGGTGCTGCGCCGCAACGGCATCCACGCCACCGTCGTGCGCAAGCAGAGCGAGGGCACCGGTCCCGACGGTGAGCCGACCGTGGTGCAGCTGATCCACGACGGCAAGATCGACCTCATCGTCAACACGCCGTTCGGCACCGGCGGCCGTCTCGACGGCTACGACATCAGGACCGCCGCGGTCTCCCGCGGCGTGCCGTGCCTGACGACGGTGCAGGCGCTGGCCGCCGCCGTGCAGGGCATCGACGCGCTCAACCGCGGTGACATCGGCGTGAGATCACTGCAGGAACACGCGGAACGTCTGAACGCCTCCCGCGAGGGATAGCGCATAGCTCCAGGAGGGGGACACCACAGCGGTGTCCCCCTCGCCATGTGACCGCCTCCCCGCAGAATCCCGTAGAAGGCTCCGCATGTACTCCCTCCTGTTCCAACTGCTCTTCCGCCGTATGGACCCCGAGCGGGCGCACCACCTGGCGTTCGCCTGGATCCGGTCCGCCGCCCGCGTCCCGGTCCTGCGGACCTTCGTGGCCGCCGTGCTCGCGCCCCGCCACAAGGAGCTGCGCACCGAGGCCCTGGGCCTGCGCATGCACGGCCCGTTCGGCCTCGCGGCCGGCTTCGACAAGAACGCCGTCGCGATCGACGGCATGGCGATGCTCGGCTTCGACCACGTCGAGATCGGCACCGTCACCGGGCAGCCGCAGTCCGGCAACCCCGGGAAGCGGCTGTTCCGGCTGGTCCAGGACCGCGCGCTGATCAACCGCATGGGCTTCAACAACGAGGGCTCCGCGGCCGTCGCCGCCCGCCTCGCGGCCCGCAACCCGGCTTTCAGGACGACCGTCGGCGTCAACATCGGCAAGACCAAGGTGGTCCCCGAGGGCGAGGCGATCGCGGACTACGTGACCTCCACCGAGCGGCTCGCGGCCCACGCGGACTACCTCGTCGTCAACGTCTCATCGCCCAACACCCCGGGCCTGCGCGACCTGCAGGCCGTCGACCAGCTGCGCCCGCTCCTGAGCGCGGTGCGCGAGGCCGCCGACCGCACGGTCACCGCGCGTCGGGTGCCGCTGCTGGTCAAGATCGCCCCGGACCTGGCCGACGACGACATCGACGCCGTCGCCGACCTCGCCGTCGAACTCGGTCTCGACGGCATCATCGCCACCAACACCACGATCGCCCGCGACGGCCTGGGGCTCGCCTCGGACCCGGCCCTGGTCAAGGAGACCGGCGGCCTGTCCGGCGCCCCGCTGCGGACCCGCTCGTTGGAGGTCCTGAGCCGGCTGTACGCCCGGGTCGGCGACCGGATCACGCTGGTCGGTGTCGGCGGCGTCACGACCGCCGACGACGTCTGGGAGCGGATCCTGGCCGGCGCCACCCTGGTCCAGGGGTACAGCGCCTTCATCTACGAGGGCCCGTTCTGGTGCCGGACCCTCCACCGGGGCCTCGCGGCCCGGCTGGCCGCGAGCCCGTACGCCACCCTCGCCGACGCGATCGGCGCCGAACACCGGAAGGCGAGTTCATGAGCGCGGAGAACCTGGAACCCTTCGGCGCGCGGCTGCGGCACGCGATGGACACCCGGGGACAGCTGTGCGTCGGCATCGACCCGCACGCGGCGCTGCTGACCTCCTGGGGCCTGAACGACGACGTGGCCGGCCTGGAGCGCTTCACGCGCACCGTGGTCGACGCCCTCGCCGACCGGGTCGCCGTCCTCAAGCCGCAGAGCGCGTTCTTCGAGCGCTTCGGGTCGAAGGGCGTCGCCGTCCTGGAGCGGGCCGTCGCCGACGCCCGCGCCGCCGGCGCGCTGGTGCTGATGGACGCCAAGCGCGGTGACATCGGCTCCACCATGGCCGCCTACGCCGCAGCGTTCCTCGACAAGGACTCCCCGCTCTTCTCCGACGCGGTCACCGTCAGCCCGTACCTCGGCTTCGGCTCGCTGCGCCCCGCGCTGGACGCGGCGCGGATCTCCGGCGCCGGGGTCTTCGTGCTGGCCCTGACGTCCAACACCGGAGGGCGCCGAGGTCCAGCGGGCCACGGCGGCGAACGGGAAGTCGCTCGCCCAGGTGATGCTCGACCACATCGCGGTCGAGAACGCAGGGGAGCGGCCGCTCGGATCCGTCGGCGCCGTGGTCGGCGCCACCCTCGCCGAGGCCGGCGCGGACCTGGACGTCAACGGCCCGCTGCTCGCTCCCGGCATCGGCGCCCAGGGCGCCACACCCGCCGGACTTCCCCGGCTCTTCGGGTCCGCGGTCGTCGGCAACGTCCTGCCGAGCGTGAGCCGCGATGTGCTGCGGCACGGCCCCGACGCGGCCGGACTGCGGGACGCGGCGGCCCGGTTCGCCGACGAGGTCCGTGTCGCCGTGGCCGGTTGAGCGCCGGCGGGCACCCTCCGGGCGTCCTTCGAGCGCCGCCACAGCGTCAACCAGTGCCTATATGTCCCAAAAATCCCAGCGGATCGAGTCTGACCAGGACTTTTCGTCTGTTCTCGCTGACTTGAGCCGCCGTGACCGCTAGTCTCCGACGAGAGCGAGCACGCAAGTGCTTCGTTCGTTGCCCCGCAGGTGGGGGCAACTGGGTTCCACTACCGGTCCGTATCCGACAGTTCGATATCCGAGGTGACGTAGGCGTGGCTCTTCCGCCCCTTACCCCTGAACAGCGCGCTGCCGCGCTCGAGAAGGCCGCCGCGGCTCGCCGGGAGCGCGCCGAGGTCAAGAATCGGCTGAAGCACTCCGGCGCTTCGCTGCACGAGGTGATCAAGTCGGGCCGAGAGAACGATGTCATCGGCAAGATGAAGGTCTCTGCCCTCCTGGAGTCCCTGCCCGGCGTGGGCAAGGTCCGTGCCAAGCAGATCATGGAGCGGCTCGGCATCTCCGAAAGCCGCCGTGTACGGGGGCTCGGCTCCAACCAGATCGCATCTTTGGAGCGTGAGTTCGGCGGCGGCGCCGCCTGACGGTCCCCAGCACCTCCGGGAACCGGGATAATCGCTTCATGGCTGCAACATCCCGGGGGACGTCCCCCGTGCCCCCGGACGTACGTCCGCGGCTGACCGTGCTCTCCGGCCCCTCCGGGGTCGGCAAGAGCACGGTCGTCGCTCATATGCGCAAGGCCCACCCCGAGGTATGGCTCTCGGTGTCGGCCACCACTCGCCGGCCACGGCCGGGCGAGCAGCACGGAGTGCACTACTTCTTCGCGGACAACGACGAGTTCGACAAGCTCGTCGCCAACGGTGAGCTGCTGGAGTGGGCCGAGTTCGCGGGCAACCGCTACGGCACCCCGCGCAAGGCGGTGCTCGACCGGCTCGAGGCGGGTGAGCCCGTGCTGCTGGAGATTGATCTGCAGGGTGCCCGGCTGGTCCGCCAGTCGATGCCCGAGGCGCAGCTCGTCTTCCTGGCTCCTCCGAGCTGGGACGAGCTGGTCCGCCGGCTCACCGGGCGGGGCACCGAGTCGCCCGAGGTGATCGAGCGCCGGCTGGCCGCGGCCAAGATCGAACTGGCTGCCGAATCCGAGTTCGACACCACCCTTGTCAATACCTCCGTCGAGGATGTAGCACGCGAGCTGCTAGCCTTGATGAGAGTTGTATGATCCACTTCCATTCTTTTCCACAAGCAAGTAGGGGTAGGTAGAGAATGTCCTCTTCCATCACCACGCCCGAGGGCATCATCAACCCGCCGATCGACGAGCTGCTCGAGGCCACGGACTCGAAGTACAGCCTGGTGATCTACGCGGCCAAGCGCGCGCGCCAGATCAACGCGTACTACTCCCAGCTCGGTGAAGGCCTGCTGGAGTACGTCGGCCCGCTGGTGGACACCCACGTCCACGAGAAGCCGCTGTCGATCGCGCTGCGCGAGATCAACGCGGGACTGCTGACCGCCGAGGCCATCGAGTCCGCCGGCTAGCAGCAACCGAATCCTTGTCACGACGGGCCCGGCAGCACCGCTGCCGGGCCCGTGGTGTGTGATGGACGCAAGAAGAATTCGCATCTCGGCGGGAGAGACGATGGGCCAGCCACAGGTCGTCCTGGGGGTGAGCGGCGGTATCGCCGCCTACAAGGCGTGCGAGCTGCTGCGGCGGCTCACCGAGTCCGGGCACGGCGTCCGCGTGGTCCCCACCGAGTCGGCGCTGCACTTCGTCGGCGAGGCCACCTGGTCGGCGCTGTCCGGCAACCCGGTGTCGACCGGGGTGTGGGACGGCGTCCACGAGGTCCCGCACGTCAGGATCGGCCAGCACGCCGACCTCGTGGTGGTCGCCCCGGCCACCGCCGACCTGCTCGCCAAGGCCGCGCACGGCCTCGCCGACGACCTGCTCACCAATACCCTGCTCACCGCGCGGTGTCCGGTGGTCTTCGCGCCCGCCATGCACACCGAGATGTGGGAGCACCCCGCCACGCAGGAGAACGTCGCCACCCTGCGCCGCCGAGGCGCCATCGTGATCGAGCCCGCCGTCGGGCGGCTGACCGGCGTGGACACCGGCAAGGGCCGGCTGCCCGACCCCGCCGAGATCTTCGAGGTCTGCCGCCGGGTGCTCGCCCGCGGCCCGCAGGGCCTCGCGGCGGACCTCGCCGGGCGCCACGTGGTGATCAGCGCCGGCGGGACCCGCGAGCCGCTGGACCCGGTCCGCTACCTGGGCAACCGCTCCTCCGGCAAGCAGGGGTACGCCCTCGCCCGCACGGCGGTCGCCCGCGGCGCCCGCGTCACCCTGGTGGCCGCCAACGCCGACCTCGCCGACCCGGCCGGTGCCGACGTGGTGCGGGTCGGCACGGCCGAGCAACTGCGCGAGGCGGTGCTGAAGGCGGCGGCGGACGCCGATGTGGTCGTCATGGCGGCGGCCGTGGCGGACTTCCGACCGGCGCACTACGCCGAGGGGAAGATCAAGAAGAAGGACGACCAGGAGCAGCCGCCGCTGGAGCTCGTCCGCAACCCCGATGTCCTGGCCGAACTCGCAACACAACGTTCACATCGCGGGCAGCTCGTCGTCGGCTTCGCCGCGGAGACCGACGACGTACTGGCGAACGGCCGGGCCAAACTGCTCCGCAAGGGCTGTGACCTGCTGGTTGTCAACGAGGTCGGAGATCACAAGGCGTTCGGATCCGAGGAGAACGAGGCCGTGGTGCTCGGTGCCGACGGCAGCGAGACCCCGGTACCGTACGGTCCGAAGGAAGCCCTCGCCGACCAGGTGTGGGACCTCGCGGTCGTCCGGTTGACGTGAATGCGTTCTTCCGGGTGTACCAAAACCGGACCTGTGCGACATTTCGCCCCTCGATCGCGAGGAATCGTCATACTGACGCCAGTCGTGTCGCAGGTCACGGCTTATCCAACTACCGAGATGGCTTGTCCGTCCGGCCGAAGCGACCGATAAACTAGCCAGGGAACGCCGGGCGCAGCCCCGCGCGTCCCACCCCATGATCAGCCAGCAGCCGCTGCAACCCCAGGGAGCAATGTGTCCCGCCGCCTGTTTACCTCGGAGTCCGTCACCGAGGGACATCCTGACAAGATCGCTGACCAGATCAGCGACACGATCCTCGACGCCCTCCTCAAGGAGGACCCGACCTCCAGGGTCGCGGTCGAGACGCTGATCACCACCGGCCAGGTGCACGTCGCCGGCGAGGTCACCACCAAGGGTTACGCGGACATCGCGACCCTGGTGCGCAACAAGATCCTCGACATCGGGTACGACTCGTCGAAGAAGGGCTTCGACGGTGCCTCGTGCGGCGTCTCGGTGTCCATCGGTGCACAGTCGCCCGACATCGCCCAGGGTGTGGACACCGCGTACGAGCAGCGGGTCGAGGGTGACGAGGACGAGCTCGACAAGCAGGGCGCCGGCGACCAGGGCCTGATGTTCGGCTACGCCTGCGACGAGACCCCCGAGCTGATGCCGCTGCCGATCCACCTGGCACACCGGCTCGCGCGCCGCCTCTCCGAGGTCCGCAAGAACGGGACCATCCCGTACCTGCGTCCGGACGGCAAGACCCAGGTCACCATCGAGTACGACGGCGACAAGGCCGTCCGCCTCGACACCGTGGTCGTCTCCTCGCAGCACGCCTCGGACATCGACCTGGAGTCGCTGCTCGCGCCGGACATCCGCGAGTTCGTCGTCGAGCACGAGCTCAAGGCGCTCCTCGAGGACGGCATCAAGCTGGAGACCGAGGGCTACCGCCTGCTGGTCAACCCGACCGGGCGCTTCGAGATCGGCGGCCCGATGGGCGACGCCGGCCTCACCGGCCGCAAGATCATCATCGACACCTACGGCGGCATGGCCCGCCACGGCGGCGGCGCCTTCTCGGGCAAGGACCCGTCCAAGGTCGACCGCTCCGCCGCGTACGCCATGCGCTGGGTCGCCAAGAACGTCGTGGCCGCGGGCCTCGCCTCGCGCTGCGAGGTCCAGGTCGCCTACGCGATCGGCAAGGCCGAGCCGGTGGGTCTGTTCGTCGAGACCTTCGGCACCGCGTCCGTGGACGTCGAGAAGATCGAGCAGGCCATCGCGTCGGTCTTCGACCTCCGCCCGGCCGCGATCATCCGCGACCTGGACCTGCTGCGCCCGATCTACTCCCAGACCGCCGCGTACGGCCACTTCGGCCGCCCGCTGCCGGACTTCACCTGGGAGCGCACCGACCGCGTCGAGGCGCTGCGCACCGCCGCCGGTCTGTAGGACCCGCCACCGCACCACGCGCACGGCCCCGGACCCTCGTGGTCCGGGGCCGTCGCGTTGTCCGGGCTGTCCGAGCCGTCTGGTAGGACTGGGGCTGTGAGCAGCGAGGACGAGCGGACGAATCCACCGGCGGGGGAGCAGCTGGCGCTCATCCGCGAGTCCGTGCGCAAGGCGAAGGAGCCGAAGGCCCGACGCGGCACCTGGCGCGGGGCGGACCTCGCCGAGGGGCTGCCCGTCGCCCGCGTCCTGGTCGACAAGGGCGTGCTGCACCTCGACAAGTACTTCGACTACGCGGTGCCCGCCGCGATGGACGCCGACGCGCAGCCCGGGGTCCGGGTGCGGGTCCGGTTCGGTGCCGGGGCGCACAACGTCGTCAGCGGCCGCCGCGAGGGCGGCGGGCTGATCGACGGGTTCGTCGTCGCCCGGCTCACCGAGTCCGACTACGCGGGGCCGCTCGCCGCCATCGCCCAGGTGGTGTCGCCCGAGCCGGTGCTCGGCCCGGCCCTGCTCCGGCTCTGCCGCGCGGTCGCCGACCGGTACGCGGGATCCCTCGCCGACGTCATCCAGCTCGCCGTGCCCGCCCGGCACGGGCGGGTGGAGAAGAAACCGTCCCCGCAGTCGCCGGCCACCCCCGCCCCGCCGGAGCCCGGCACCTGGTCGCGCTACCCGACCGGCCCCGCGCTGCTGCGCGCGCTGGGCCGCGGCGACTCCCCGCGCGCGGTGTGGACCGCGCTCCCCGGTCCGCACTGGCCCGCCGAGCTGGCGGCGGCGGTCGCCGCCACCCTCGCCTCCGGCCGCGGCGCGCTCGCCGTGCTGCCCGACGGACGGGCCGCCGCCCGGGTCGACGCGGCGCTCACCGCGCTGCTCGGCGAGGGCCACCACGTCCTGCTCACCGCCGATTCCGGCCCCGAGGCGCGGTACCGGCGCTGGCTGGCGGTCAGCCGGGGCGCCGTCCGGGCGGTCGTCGGCACCCGGGCCGCCATGTTCGCCCCGGTGCAGGACCTCGGGCTGGTCGCGCTGTGGGACGACGGCGACTCCAGCCACGCCGAGCCGCACGCGCCGATGCCGCACGCCCGTGACGTGCTGCTGCTGCGGGCCACGGAGGAGCGGGCCGCGTTCCTGCTGGGCGGCCACATCCGCACGGTCGAGGGCGCCCAGCTCGTCGAGACCCAGTGGGCGCTGCCGGTGGACGCCGCCCGTGAGGCGGTCCGGGCGGCGGCGCCGCTCGTCCGCACCATCGGCGACGGCGACCAGGCGCGGGACGGGGCGGCCCGCGCCGCCCGGCTGCCGAGCCTCGCCTGGCAGGTGGCCCGTGAAGCCCTGCTGCACGGGCCCGTCCTCGTCCAGGTCCCGCGCCGCGGCTATGTGCCGCGGCTGGCCTGCGAACGCTGCCGGGAGCCCGCCCGCTGCGGGAAGTGCGCGGGACCGCTGGAGCTGGCGGACGGAAACAGCGCGCCGCAGTGCGGATGGTGCGGCCGCCCCGAGGCGGCGTGGCACTGCCAGGAGTGCGGCGGATTCCGGCTGCGCGCCCAGGTGGTGGGCGCCCGGCGTACCGCGGACGAACTCGGCCGGGCGTTCCCGAAGGTCCCGGTCCGCACCTCCGGGCGGGACGGCATCCTCGGGGCCGTCACCGGTACACCGGCCCTGGTGATCTCCACCCCGGGCGCGGAACCGGTCGCTGAGGGCGGCTACGCGGCCGCGCTGCTGCTGGACGGCTGGGCGCTGCTCAACCGGCCGGACCTGCGCGCCGGCGAGGAGACGCTGCGCCGCTGGACGGGCGCGGCCGCCCTGGTCAGACCGGCGACCGAGGGCGGCACGGTGCTGGTGCTGGCCGAGCCCACGCTGCGGCCGGTCCAGGCGCTGGTGCGCTGGGACCCGGCCGGGCACGCGGCCCGCGAACTGGCCGAGCGGGCCGAGTTGGGCTTCCCGCCGGTCTCGCGGATGGCCTCGGTGACCGGCAGCCCGGCGGCGGTGGCCGGACTGATCGAGCTGGCGCGGCTGCCCGAGGGGGCCGCCGTCCTGGGGCCGGTCCCGGTGCCGGCCGACCGGCCGGGCGGGCCGCGCCGGGCCGGCGACCCCCCGCAGGGGGAGCACTGGGAGCGGATGCTGATCAGGGTCCCGCCGGGCAGCGGGGCGGCACTGGCCGCCGCTCTCAAGGCGGCGCAGGTGGCCCGCACCGCGCTCAAGCAGACCGACCAGGTCCTGGTGCGCATCGACCCGCTGGACATCGGCTGACGTGACCGCCCCCGGGACCGGCTCCCGGCCGGACGCCGGTCCGGGACAGGGCGCCGCCCCGGCGTCCGACCTGTCGGCGTGGCGGGCGGCGGGGCGGCTGGTGACGTGGTGCGGGGGGCCGGTGTGCCGGGGTCAGCCGTTGCGCGGCCCGGGCAGCGCGCCGGGGAAGGCGTCCTCCCGGGCGTTCACCGGCACCAGCCCCGGTACGTGTCCCGGCATCTGCTGCGGCAGCTGCCCGGACAACGGGGCGGACATCGGGCCCGACACGGGTGCGGACCTCGGCCCGGACAGGGGCGCGGGCAAGTGGTCCGGCATCGAGCGCGCCGCCGGCACACCGGCCATCGGGGGAGCGGACGCCGCGGCGCGCACCCCCGCGGTGTCCGGGCGCGAGGACTCGTCCTCCGTACCGTTGACGGCATGGCGGCGCGCACCGTACCGCCGGTGCACCGCCTGCTTCGTCACCCCGAGGGCGGAGCCCACCGCGTCCCAGGAGAACCCCAGCGAACGGTCGAACTCCACCGCCGCCGTCACCAGGGTCTCCACGCTGTCGCGGAGCTCCTGGGCGAGTCGCACGGTGGGAGCGGGGGCGCGTCCGTAGACGACGAACCCGGCGGCGGGACCGCTGCGCCGCGGTCGGTACACATTGCCCAGCTGGGCGGTCAGGGTCCTTAGCGCGTCCACCTGTCGGCGGACCCTCTCGATGTCCCGCACCAGTAGGTGCAGGCTCGCCCGGGCCTGGGCGTCATGGGTTGCGTGGTCGGGCATCAACAAGCCTCTCCTACCGGCGTTGCTAGGGATCGGGCCGTGTCCGTGGTGCGTGGCCCCATTTCGGTCAATCTCGTTTGACCAACGCTCCAGCGGGCCATCGAGTCACGCCTCAGAGGGCGTGCTGATGTTTCCGGGGGCTCGTACGACCGCGTGCACCCCCGAACGGGTCGGCCTCTAGAATCGGACTGGCCCCCGGCTGCCGCCGGGAAGCGCCCCCGGGCCGCCGCCGCCCGGGGTGCCCCTGTCCGTCCGATCACGGGAGCCCGCCAGCCGTGTCCGTCACGCCCATCCGCCTCTTCGGCGACCCGGTGCTGCGCATGACGGCGCAGCCCGTCACCACCTTCGACAAGGAACTCCGCACCCTTGTCCAGGATCTGACCGAGACCATGCAGGCGGCGCCGGGCGCCGGTCTCGCGGCCCCGCAACTGGGCGTCTCGCTGCGGGTCTTCACGTACTTCATCGACGGCGAACTGGGGCACCTGGTCAACCCGGACCTCACGCTGAGCGAAGAGGAGCAGGACGGCCCCGAGGGCTGCCTGTCGCTCCCCGGGCTGAGCTACGACTGCGTCCGCGCCTACGGGGTCGTCGCCAAGGGCTTCAACATGTACGGCGATCCCGTCACCATCGAGGGCACCCAGCTGCTCGCGCGCTGCATCCAGCACGAGACCGACCACCTCGACGGCATCATCTTCATCGACCGCCTCGACACCGAGCAGCGCAAGGCCGCCATGAAGGCGATCCGGGAGGCGGAGTGGGCGGACCTGGGCGTGCCGCAGGTGAAGGTCTCCCCGCACAGTACGTTCGGCGGCGCGCAGTGAGCCCCACCCCCCCCGAACCGCCGTCCACGGCCGTCCCCCCTGCCAACGAGAGGCACAGAACCCACGATGAGGCTCGTCTTCGCAGGCACCCCCGAGGTCGCCGTCCCCGCCCTGGAGGCGCTGCTGGCGTCCGACCGGCACGAGGTCGTCGCCGTCGTCACCCGGCCCGACGCGACCGCGGGCCGCGGCCGCAAGCTGGTCTCCAGCCCGGTCGCGCAGCGGGCCGAGGAGGCGGGCATCGAGGTGCTCAAGCCCGTGAAGCCGCGGGACGAGGAGTTCCTCGCCCGGCTCCGGGACATCGCCCCGGACTGCTGCCCGGTGGTCGCGTACGGGGCGCTGCTGCCCAAGGTCGCGCTCGAGGTTCCCGTGCACGGCTGGGTCAACCTGCACTTCTCGCTGCTCCCCGCCTGGCGCGGCGCGGCCCCCGTGCAGCACGCGGTGATGGCCGGTGACGAGGTCACCGGCGCCTCGACGTTCCTCATCGAGCAGGGGCTGGACTCCGGCCCGGTCTACGGCGTCGTCACCGAGGACGTCCGGCCCACCGACACCAGCGGCGACCTGCTCACCCGGCTCGCGCACAGCGGCGCCGGGCTGCTCACCGCGACCATGGACGGCATCGCGGACGGCCGCCTGGTGCCCCGCACCCAGCCCACCGAGGGCATCACCGTCGCCCCCAAGATCACCGTCGAGGACGCGGCGGTGGACTGGACCGCGCCGGCGCTGCGCGTCGACCGGCTCATCCGCGGCTGCACCCCGGCGCCCGGCGCCTGGACGCTGCTCGACGGCGAACGGTTCAAGCTCGGCCCGGTGACCCTGCTGCCCGGCCGCGAGGACCTCGCGGAACTGGCCCCCGGCGAGCTCTCCGTCGCCAAGAACGCGGTGTACGCGGGCACCGGCAGCCACGCCGTGGAACTCGGCGAGGTGCAGCAGCAGGGCAAGAAGCTGATGCGTGCCGCCGACTGGGCGCGCGGCGTCCGGCTCGCCTCGGGCACCCGGCTGGGTTCCTAGGCCGTGTCTGACACATACCGGCGTCCGCCCGGAGGGCGGGCCAGGCAGGATGTGTCAGACACGGCCTAGGAGCGTCCGCGCAGGCCGGCCCCGACCGCCCGGGTGGGTGGTCGCGGGGCCGGCGGCCGTACGCTTTGTTCACGCCCTGTGCGCGGGAGAGGGCCTTCCCGCCGCGCGGGTGCGGCACTTTCTTCCGACCGAGTCCGGAGCACATTGATCGTGAACGACCAGCCGCGCAGCCGACCGCAGGGCACCTCGCAGGGGAAGTCCCAGGGCAGGCCGAAGGGCAAGCCCTACCGCAGGCCCCAGCGGGATCCCGTCCGCATCCTCGCCTTCGAGGCGCTGCGGGCGGTCGACGAGCGCGACGCGTACGCCAACCTGGTGCTGCCCTCGCTGCTGCGCAATGCCGAGGCGGAAGCGGCCAAGAAGGGCGGCGAGTTCGACCGCCGCGACGCCGCCCTCGCCACCGAACTGGTCTACGGCACCCTGCGCCGCCAGGGCACCTACGACGCCGTGATCGCCGCCTGCGTGGACCGGCCGCTGCGCGAGGTCGACCCGCCGGTGCTGGACGTGCTCGCGCTCGGCGCGCACCAGCTGCTCGGCACCCGCATCCCGCCGCACGCGGCCGTCTCCGCCACCGTCGAGCTGGCTCGCTGCGTGCTCGGCGACGGCCGGGCCCGCTTCGTCAACGCCGTGCTCCGCAAGATCGCCGCGCAGGACCTCGACGCGTGGGTCGCCCAGGTCGCCCCGCCGTACGACGACGACCCCGAGGCGCACCTCGCCGTCGTCCACTCGCACCCGCGCTGGATCGTCTCCGCGCTGTGGGACGCGCTCGGCGGCGGCCGGGCCGGTATCGAGGACCTGCTGGAGGCCGACAACGAACGGCCCGAGGTGACGCTGGTGGCGCGTCCGGGCCGTTCCACGGCCGAGGAGGTGGCCGCCTCGCTCCCGCTGGAGGCGACCGAGCCCGGCCGCTGGTCCCCGTACGCCGTCCGGCTCGCCGAGGGCGGCGACCCGGGTGCCGTGGACGCCGTCCGTGAGGGCCGGGCCGGGGTGCAGGACGAGGGCAGCCAGCTGGTCGCCGCCGCGGTGGCGGCAGCTCCGCTGGACGGCAGGGACGCGCGCTGGCTGGACGGCTGCGCCGGCCCCGGCGGCAAGGCCGCCCTGCTCGCCGCGCTCGCCGCGCAGCGCGGCGCCCTGCTCGTCGCGTCGGAGAAGCAACCGCACCGGGCCCGGCTGGTGGAGCGCACGCTGGCCGGCAACCCCGGCCCGTACCAGGTGATCGTCGCGGACGGCACCCGTCCCGCGTGGGCCGAGGGCTCCTTCGACCGGGTGCTCGTCGACGTGCCCTGCACCGGCCTGGGCGCGCTCCGCCGCCGCCCCGAGGCGCGCTGGCGCCGCAAGGCCGAGGACGTCGCGGGCTTCGCGACGCTCCAGCGCGGACTGCTCACCGAGGCGCTGCGCGCCGTCCGGGTCGGCGGCGTCGTCGGCTACGCCACCTGCTCGCCGCACCCGGCGGAGACCCGCGCCGTCGTCGAGGACGTCCTGCGCGGCCGCGGGGAGGCCGAGCCGCTGACCGCCGAGTGGATCGACGCCCGCCCGCTGATGCCCGGGGTCCATGCCGTCGGCGACGGCCCGGACGTCCAGCTCTGGCCGCACCTGCACGGCACCGACGCCATGTACCTGGCCCTGTTGCGCCGCACCGGCTGAGCCGCCGAGGGGGATGTCCGGCCGGACATCCCCCTCGGCGCGACCGGCCTCAGTCCACCGAGGAGCCGGTCCGGGCGCCGATGAGGGCGGTGCCGGCCGCCGGACCGCCCTGGGCGGGCAGCCGCGACCCCGGGACGAGTTCCGCACCGTGCACCGGTTCGGCCGTGGCATCCCACCGCCCGGTGGTCCGCAGGAAGCCGAGGACCACCGAGAACATCGCCAGGATCAGAAGCGGCCCGAACACCCACGGGTGTTCGGCCAGCGTCACCGGCAGCCAGCGGTACGCCGCCAGGAGCGCGAGGAAGACCGCCGTGCCGTAGCCGACCAGCTGGACCCCCGCCCGCTCCCAGCCGCGGTCGTGCGCGCGCAGCCCGGCCTCGATGGTGTAGGCGAACACGACGCCGGCGACGAGGTCAGCGCCGTAGTGGTAGCCGAATCCCAGCGTCGCGCCGAGGGTGGCGATCAGCCAGAACGTGCCCGCGTGCCGCAGACTCCGCGGGCCCTTGCGGGAGTGGATGAAGATCGAGGTGGCCCACGCCGTGTGCAGGCTGGGCATGCAGTTGCGCGGGGTGATCCCGTCGAACGGGACCGGGTGCGGGATGCCGATCGGCACGGGGGTGTTGGGCCACAGGTCGGCCACCTCCCAGTGGGCGCCCTCGGTGCCGTAGGCGAAGACCGGTCCCACCACCGGGAAGAGCATGTAAACGGCGGGCCCGAGCAGGCCGATGAGCAGGAAGGTGCGCACCAGGTGGTGGCGCGGGAAGCGGCGCTCGGCCGCCACGTTGCGCAGCTGGTACAGCGCGACCAGGACCGCGGCCACCGGCAGCTGGATGTAGACGGCTTCGAGGACGAAGTGGCCGACCGATCCGGTGGCCTCGACCGCCCGGCCCACCAGCCACGACGGGTTGCCCAGCGCGTGATCGGCGGTCGCCACGTACGGGTCGAGCACCGTCGGGCGGGTCTTCGACGTGATGAGCAGCCAGATGTCGCCGGTCTTGCGACCGGTCACCAGCAGCAGGCCCAGCCCGACGCCCTTCAGCAGCAGGACGCGTTCCCGGCCGGTGCGGCGCGTGACGGCGATAACCCCATAGGCCAGCAGCACCCACAGAGCGCCGTTGCCGAACATCATCTTGGCGTCGAAGGCCCATCGCACCAGGAAGAAGACGACGTCGATGCCGAGCGCGATCCCGGTCGCGATGAGGCGTTCCCGCCAGGTGGTGAGCACCAGCATCATCAAGGCCATGCCGGCGTAGAGCAGGGGCCCCGACTTGGGTGCGAAGAGCACCTCGCGCAGCTGGTTGGTGATCGGCCCCCGCAGGCCGTAGTGGCGCGCGGTGATCTCCAGGGTGACGAGGAATCCGAGGGCCACCACACTCACCGCGGTCCACAGCATCGCCCGTGGTCGGCGCCACGCGGTGATCACAGCTCTGAAGTTATGTCGTGAGAACACTTGCGATGCTATGAAAGTCAATTGTCTGGCCGATGTGTTAGATGTTTGTCAAACAACTCACCCTTCGTGCTGGTCAGCAGCGTTTCCGTGAAGGACGGACGATCAGGGCCATCGTCGTGAGCCCGATCATGCTATCGGAGGGGTGCCGGCGGATCGGGTCTCAAGGGTGTTGCGAAAGTCCCGCCTGGTCCGCGACGCCTGGCACGCACGCCTGCTGCGTTGTCGGGCTCGTCCAGGTACGTCCAGTACGAGGACGACCCTCCGCCTTGCAGTCGCACGCAGCAGACGCCGCGGACCCCGCCCTCACGGGCGAACGGCGCTCCTTTCAGAGCACTAGGACCGCTTGGCCAGATCGTCCTTCTGGTGCGCGGCGGCTTGCGGTGGCGTTCCCGGGGCGTCGAGCTTGCTGGGCCACCAGATGTGGTGGCCCAGGTCCAGGGTGATCGCCGAGACCAGGATCGACCGGACGACGAACGTGTCGAGCAGCACACCGAAGGCGACCGCGAACCCGATCTCGGCGAAGCCGACGAGCGGGAGGGTGCCCAGGGCGGCGAACGTGCCGGCCAGCACCAGGCCCGCGGACGTGATGACGCCGCCGGTCGCGGCGAGGCCGGTCAGGGTGCCGGTACGGGTACCGGAGTGGGTGGTCTCCTCCCGGATCCTGGTCATCAGGAAGATGTTGTAGTCGATGCCCAGCGCCACCAGGAACACGAAGACGAAGAGCGGGAACGCGGTGTCCTCGCCCTCGAACCCGAACAGGTGGTGGAAGGCGAACGTGCTCACCCCGAGCGCGGCCGCGAAGGAGAGCACGACGGTCGCGATGAGGACCAGCGGGGCGGCCAGTGACCGCAGCAGCAGCCCGAGGATCAGCAGCACGACGGCGAGGATCATCGGGATCAGGAGCTTGTTGTCGTGCGAGGTCGCGCGGTTGGCGTCCTGGATGACCGCCGTGCCGCCGCCGACCTTGGCGTCGGCGCCCGGCACCGCGTGCATCGTGTCACGCGCCCGGTCGACCGTCTGCTTCGCCTGTGTGCTGTCCGCCGCCGAGGCCAGCGTGGCCTCCAGGTAGACCCGGCCGTTCTTCTCGGCGGGGACGCCCGGCGGGGTGGTGACGGAGCCCGGCGCGACACCCTGGACCGAGCCGAGGGCGGTGCGCACCCGGTCCGCGGCCCCGGCCTTCGCGACGACCACGAGCGGCTGCCCGGCGCCCGCCGGGAAGTAGCGGCCCGCGACCTCCTGGCCCACCACCGAGTCGGGAGTGCCGGTGAAGCCCTGGGCGGTCGTCAGGCCGTTCGCCTTCAGGCCGATCAGGCCGAGCGAGAGCACGCCGAGCACCACCGCGGTGGTCACCCAGACCGCGCGCGGCCGCGTGGCGATGCGCCCGCCCAGCCGCGCCCACACCCCGCTGCGGGTCGGCTCCTCGGATCCCACGTGCGGCACGGCGGGCCAGAACACCCAGCGGCCGACGATGACGAGCAGCGCCGGGAAGAGCGTGATCATCGCGAGCAGGGCGACGGCCACCCCGATGGCCGCGACCGGTCCGAGGCCGGAGGTCGAGTTCATCTCGGCGGCCGTCAGGCACAGCATGCTCACCGCGACCGTCGAGGCACTGGCGAGTACGGCGGGCCCGGCCCGGTGCAGGGCGAGGGCCATCGCCTCGTGCCGGTCCTCGTGGCGGCGCAGTTCCTCGCGGTAGCGGGCCACGAGCAGCAGCGCGTAGTCCGTGCCGGCGCCGAAGACGAGGACGGTGAGGATGCCCGCGCTCTGCGCGTTGACCACCAGGCCGGCGTGCTTGGAGAGCAGGTAGATCACCGCCTGGGCGGTGAACAGCGCGCCCACGACGGAGATGATCGGCAGGAAGAGCAGGCTCACGCTGCGGTAGGTGAGCAGCAGGATCACCACGACCACCGCGAGCGCGGCGAACAGCAGCGTGCCGTCGAGTCCCGCGAACGCGTCGGCGGAGTCGGCGGCGTAACCGCCCGGCCCGGTGATGTGCACGTCGAGGCCGGCGGTGTTCGCCTCGGCGGTGGCCCGGATGTCCTTCACCGCGTCGGCCAGGCCGTTCCAGCCGCCCGCGTCCACGCTGATCGGGACGATGATCTGGGCCGCGCGCGGGGTGCCGGACTTCTCCAGCACGGGTCCGACGGTGCGGGCGCCCAGGATCCCGTGCCCCGTCAAGGCCTTGAGGGACGCCGCGTCCCGGGTGACCTTGGCGCGGTCGGTCTCGGTGAGACCGCCGGGCCGGGCGTACACGACGACGGCGGGAGCGGTGTCGGGAAGGAAGTCCTTCTGCAGGTTGAGGACCTGGGTGGACTCCGCGTTGCCGGGAAGCCACGTCGACGAATCGTTCTTCTGCTGGTCCGTCAGCTTCTGCGCCAGTGGCGAGACCACCACCAACAGCACGAGCCACAGGACGAGCACGACCCACTTGCTGCGCCGGCCGCACACCAGGTGCGCCCACCGTCCGGTTCCGCCCACGAGTCTCCCCGTTCCCCGTTGCGTACAGTGCCGGTGGCCCTCCCGAACCCTTGCGGGAAGGGCGTTCCGTGATCCAGCATGGCACCGGTGTTCGAGATCGTTCCGCTATTTTACGGAACGGGCGCGTTCCTTGCGCGGGCAGTGGTCAGGGGCTTCCCCGCATCTGGTTTGCTGGGCATATGAGCGTGCAGATCAGCCCCAGTATCCTTTCCGCCGATTTCGCCCGGCTCGCCGACGAGGCGAAGGCCGTGGAGGGCGCCGACTGGCTCCATGTCGACGTCATGGACAACCACTTCGTGCCCAACCTGACGCTCGGTGTGCCGATCGTGGAGTCGCTCAGCAGGGCGTCGGACATCCCGCTCGACTGCCATCTGATGATCGAGAACCCGGACCGCTGGGCCCCGGCCTACGTGGAGGCGGGCGCCGGTTCCGTCACCTTCCACGTCGAGGCGGCTGCCGCGCCGGTGCGGCTGGCGCGCGAGATCCGGGCGAAGGGCGCGCGGGCGTCGATGGCGCTGCGGCCCGCGACGCCGATCGAGCCGTACGAGGACCTGCTGCCCGAGCTCGACATGGTGCTGATCATGACGGTCGAGCCCGGTTTCGGCGGCCAGGCGTTCCTCGACATCATGCTGCCCAAGATCCGGCGTACCCGACAGCTGATCGACAAGCACGGCCTCGGGCTGTGGCTGCAGATCGACGGCGGGGTCTCGGAGCGGACCATCGAGCGGTGCGCCGAGGCGGGCGCGGACGTCTTCGTCGCGGGTTCGGCGGTCTACGGTGCGGACGACCCGGCGGCGGCGGTGCGGGGGCTGCGTGAGCTGGCCTCGGCGGCCTGTACCCACTGACGATCGGGCTACGCGTCCGTAACACCGCGCCATCTGCGAGGATGAGCGCGGAGCCGATCAGATGGGCAACTGGGGAGAGCAACGTGACCACAGGCCGCACACAGGTGCGCATGGGCCCCGGCGAGATGGTCCAGGCCGCAGCGATGGCGCGCCGTTTCTACCTCGAGGGCAAGTCCAAGATCCAGATCGCCGAGGAGTTCGGCGTGAGCCGCTTCAAGGTGGCGCGGGTGCTGGAGACCGCCCTCGAACGTGACCTGGTCCGGATCGAGATCCGGGTCCCGGCCGAGCTGGACGCCGAGCGCTCCGACGCGCTGCGCGCCCGCTACGGCCTGCGGCACGCGGTCGTCGTCGAGACGCCGCCCGAGCAGTCCGACGCGCCCGACCCGGAGAACCTGGGCAAGGTCGCCGCCGACCTGCTCGGCGAACTGGTCACCGAGGGCGACGTGCTCGGCCTGGCCTGGGGCCGCTCCATCATCACCATGGCCAACGCCCTGGACCGGCTGCCGCCGTGCACCGTCGTCCAGCTCACCGGTGTGTACGACGTGGGCACCGCCGAGCGCGGCTCCGTCGAGGCGGTGCGGACCGCCGCCGCGGTCTCCGGCGGCGAGGCGCACCCGCTGTACGCGCCGATGGTGCTCCCCGACCCGGCGACGGCCGCCACGCTGCGCGCCCAGAGCGGGATCGCCGCCGCGATGGGGTACTTCGACAAGGTCACCGTCGCGGTGGTCTCCATCGGCTCCTGGGCGGCCGGCATCTCCACCGTCCATGACGCGCTGACCGACGCCGAGCGCGAGCACTACGCGGGGCTCGGCGTCGCCGCCGAGATGTCCTCGCACCTGTTCGACGCCGCGGGCCGCCGGGTCGGCCGCGACCTGGGTGAACGCTGCATCACCATCGAGGCCGACCGGCTCCGCCGGATCCCCGAGGTGCTGGCCATCGCGGGCGGGCTGCGCAAGGCCGCCGCGATCGACGCCGTGCTGCGCTCCGGGCTGGTCACCAGCCTCGTGACGGACACCGCCGCCGCCGACCACCTGCTGCACGCGACCGGCGCCGCCCCGCGCCCCGCCCTGGACCGCGCGGACCCCGACGGGTCGTGAGCGGCACGGCCCGCCGGGGAGCGGTGTCTCAGCGGGGAGCGGGAGCTCAGCGGGTGAACCAGGGGTTTCCGCCGAGGGACCAGACCGAGACCTTGGTGACGCCGAGGCCGGTGAGGACCTGGAGCTTGCGGTCCAGCGCCGTCTGGTCGACGTAGTCGTAGAGCTTGCCGCCCGAGGTCCAACGGATCTCGCCGGAGCCGCCGTCGCGGCGCTGCTCGATGGTGGACGCGTTGCCCGACCAGCCCGGCTTGCCGCGCATCACGCTGAACGGGATGTTGCCCTCGATGGCCGAGGTGTCGCAGGACGCGGGGGCGCTGTAGCCGTACGAGGGCAGCCCGATGACCAGCCGGTCGCGGTTCGGGACCTTGCTCTGGGCGTACTGCACCACCTGCCTGAGCCAGGCGTACGGGGCGATGGCCTTGCACTTCCCGCCCGGGTCCGAGTCGTACTCCTCGTCGTAGGCCATGATCGCCAGCTCGTCGACGCCCGTCGCGGCCACGGCCGCGTAGTCGTAGTAGGGCGCGTCCTCGGTCATCGCCGGCGCGTCGACCTGCAGCCGCTTGCCGGCGGCGTGCAGCGACGTGGCGAGCTGGGTGAGGAAGGTGCGGTAGTTCGCGAAGTCGCCGGTGGACCAGGACCAGTAGTCCTCCATGTCGACGTCGACACCGGTCAGGCCGGCGTTGACCGCCAGCGACGTGAGCTGCTGGACGGCCTGCCCGCGCCGGGCCGAACTGCCCACCAGGGCACGGACGGTGGCGGTGTCCATGCCCGACACGGTCGGGTACTGGTACGTCGAGTGCGCCTTCAGATCGGCCACGTTCGCGGCGCTGTAGGCATTGCACAGGCCCTGCGCCGTGGTCTCCAGGAGGAGCGTGCCGTTGGGCTGGACCGCCCAGTACTCGGGCTTGAGCGCCCCGGTCTTCAACCGGTTGTCGGCGTACTCGGCCTGCCCGGCGCACTGCGGCTCACCGGCGGAGCCGGGGTACAGCCAGCCCTGCAGCTGCACCCCCGGCGCGGCGGCGGGGGCGGCGGCCCGCGCGGGGGCGGCGTGGGCCGGAGCGGGTGTGCCGGCCGGGGGAGAACCCAGGGCGGATCCCGCGGTGAAGGCCGCGAACATACAGGCGGCGGCCGCCGCGGCGGCGGTGAGGAGTCGGCGATTGCGCATGGTGCTGGCCTCCGGGGAGTTTGCCAGAAATCGTGACCAGTGGGGATGGCGCTGGGGTGATGGTGGACCAGAAAGCGCTAAGTGGTCAAGAAGTGGTCAGTTTCTTAGCGCGAAGCAGCCAGTGGTCCTAAACTGTCGGCACGAGGCGGCCCCCCATGGGCCCACCCCCGGCTACCGCTGGGGGTGCCCCCACGCTGGAGCGGCGTACCCGATGACTGCCGGACTGAGAAAACGCGACCTGATCCGCGAGCACCTGATCGCGCTGATCGAGGCCCGCGCGGTGGGGCAGGCCATCCCGGCCGAGCGCCGGCTCTGCGTCGAGTTGGAGACGTCCCGGCCGACGCTGCGGGCCGTGGTGGACGAGCTGGTCAGGGACGGCTGGCTGGTCCGCGAGCACGGGCGCGGCGTGTTCGTCGGGGCACCGAAGATCTCCCAGCGGATCGTGACGGCGCCGGGCGCCGACCAGTCCGGCTACCCCGCGGCTCCGGGCACGTGGACCAGCCGCGTCCTCGACCACTCGGTGATTCCGGCCGGCATGGGCATCGGCAGCCGGCTGCGCGTCGAGCCCGCCACCCCCGTGCTGCGGGTCGCCCGGCAGCGACTGGTCGACGCCGAGCCGATGGCGCTCGAAACCATCCACGTGCTCGGCGAACTGGTGCCGGGCGCCACCGCCGAGGACGTGGAGGGCGGCTCTTTCTACTCCCTGCTGCGTGAGCGCTACGGCATCGAGCCGTCCGCCGCCGAGCAGGTCCACGAGGCGCTGTCCGCCGACCCCGTGCAGGCGTCGCTGCTCGGCATCAGCCCGGGGGCGGCGGTGCTGTCCAGCGAGCGCGTCACCCGCGACCAGCACGGCCGGCTCTTCGAGTACACCCACGCCGTCTACCGCGGCGACCGCTACCGGCTCGTCTCCCAGCTGGCCCTCGGCGGGCCGCCGGACGCTGCGAGCCCCCGGGTCACGCCGACCGTCTGACCGCGCGCCACCGTGCTCGGGTCGGGGCCGTGTGGCAGCATCGGCCGCATGCTGCTGCGGTCCGCCACGCGCGCGGCCGCCGCCGCGCTCCTACTGTGCCTCGCCGTGCTCCTCACCGGCTGTTCCCCGCACTCCGGGACGTCGGACGGGGGGACCACGACGCGCCCCCCGGCGTCCTCGGGCGCCACCTCCGGGCCCTCCGCCGCCGTCCCGCGCTGGGCCGCCGGGCGGGCCACGGTCGGCGCCGGCCGGCTGCCCGTCGAGGCGCGGAACACCCTGGGGCTGATCGACCGGGGCGGCCCGTACCCGTACGCCAAGGACGGTGCGGTGTTCGGCAACTTCGAGAAGCAGTTGCCGCGCCAGAAGTCCGGGTACTACCACGAGTACACCGTCACGACCCCGGGCTCGCGGGACCGGGGCGCCCGCCGGATCATCACCGGCGCGGGCGGCGAGTTCTACTACACCGACGACCACTACGAGAGCTTCAAGGCGGTGCTTCGGTGACGGCCACCGTGCTCGACCTCGCCGGTGTCACCACCCGGCCCGAGTTCATGGACCGCTGCGCCCGGTCGCTGTCGCTGCCGGAGTACTTCGGCCGCAACTGGGACGCCCTCGCGGACTGCCTCACCGACCTGTCCTGGTGCCCGGCGACGGCCCCCCGCCGGCTGCGGGTCACCGGCTGGCAGGAGTACGCAGCCGCCTCGCCCCGTGAATGGCTCATCGTCACGCAGATCCTCCGGGACGCCTCCGACTTCTGGCAGCACACCGACACCCCCCTGCACGTGAGCGTGGAGGAAGCCACAAACGGGAAGTAGACGTGCTGGTGGAAGGCACAGAACGGGGGCCGCCGGTTCGCCAGAACTCGGTCGCGTCGGCGATGATGGCGTAGGAGCCGCAGCCTGGACGGTGCTGGTTCGGTGCTGACTCCCCACCCGCCCCAGTCGTAGAACCGCAGGTGAGAGAGCCAGTATGAGATTCCTCAATGACGTGAAGCCCCCTTACGACCTGACGTATGACGACGTCTTCATGGTCCCCGGCCGCTCCGCGGTCGGGTCCCGGCAGGCGGTGGACCTCGCGTCCCCCGACGGCACCGGCACCACCATCCCGCTGGTCGTCGCGAACATGACCGCCATCGCCGGCCGCCGGATGGCCGAGACGGTCGCGCGCCGTGGCGGCCTCGTCGTCATCCCCCAGGACATCCCGATCGACGTGGTCGCCGACGTCGTCGCGTACGTCAAGAGCTGCCACCTGGTGCTCGACACCCCGATCACGCTGGCCCCCTCCCAGACCGTCGCGGACGCGCTGTCGCTGCTCCCCAAGCGGGCGCACGGTGCCGGTGTCGTCGTCGAGGACGGCCGCCCGGTCGGCGTCGTCACCGACCACGACCTCACGGGTGTCGACCGCTTCACCCAGCTCTCCGAGGTGATGACGCGCGACCTGCTGCTCGTGGACGCCGACATCGACCCGCGCGAGGCCTTCAACCGCCTCGACGCCGCCAACCGCAAGCTGGCCCCGGCCGTGGACGCGGACGGCCGGCTGGTCGGCATCCTGACCCGCAAGGCCGCACTGCGCGCCACTCTCTACACCCCCGCCACCGACGCGAACGGCAAGCTGCGCATCGCCGCGGCCGTCGGCATCAACGGCGATGTCGCCGTCAAGGCCAAGCAGCTGCTCGACGCGGGCGTGGACACGCTGGTCGTCGACACCGCGCACGGCCACCAGGAGTCGATGCTCGCCGCGGTCAGGGCCGTACGCGCGCTGGACCCGCAGGTGCCGATCGTGGCGGGCAACGTCGTCGCCGCCGAGGGCGTGCGCGACCTCATCGAGGCCGGCGCGGACATCATCAAGGTCGGGGTGGGCCCCGGCGCGATGTGCACCACCCGCATGATGACCGGCGTGGGCCGCCCGCAGTTCTCCGCGGTCCTGGAGTGCGCCGCCGAGGCGAAGAAGCACGGCAAGCACGTATGGGCCGACGGCGGCGTCCGGCACCCGCGCGATGTCGCGATGGCGCTGGCCGCGGGCGCGTCCAACGTCATGGTCGGCTCCTGGTTCGCCGGCACGTACGAGTCCCCGGGCGACCTGCAGCAGAGCGCCGACGGGCGGCCGTACAAGGAGAGCTTCGGCATGGCCTCGGCCCGCGCGGTGCGCAACCGCACGAGCGAGGAGTCCGCGTACGACCGGGCCCGCAAGGGGCTCTTCGAGGAGGGCATCTCCACCTCGCGGATGTTCCTCGACCCGACACGCCCCGGTGTCGAGGACCTGATCGACTCGATCATCGCGGGGGTGCGCAGCTCGTGCACCTACGCGGGCGCGGGTTCGCTCGCCGAGTTCGAGGAGAAGGCCATCGTCGGCATTCAGAGCGCCGCCGGTTACGCCGAGGGCAAGGCCCTGCACGCCAGCTGGAGCTGACGGCACCCAGCACACGGCAGCGCCGGACCGGGACGAACCGGTCCGGCGCTGCCGCGTTCCGGGCCCCCACAAACCGGACAACGCAACGACCCGCCGCCCCGGGGGCAATGATTCGGCGCGGTACGCCCGTTTCGCGCAACGATCATCCGCGGATGCGCAATGGACCCGCATTACGGGCACTCGTCATACCTCGTAAGGTCATGCCCTGTACGTGGAGCGGTGGCGACCCCCAGCTCGGCGGTTCCCACCGGCAGTGCGCCGCAGCGCGCACTCCCGTACGGTGCCGCCGCGACCTCGCCGCCCTTCGAGCCGGCACGACCAAGGAGCTCCCGCAGTGGCACGATCTGGCGCAGCGCCGTCCACCCCCCACCCGACCCGGGCGGACTCCGCCCCGGGCGGACCCCCCGCCGGCGGTGGCTTCGGCAGCAGGCTGATGCGGCGCAAGCCCGTCGACCGGCTCGTCGCCGAGGGCGGCCACGGCGACGGCGGTGAGCTCAAACGCTCACTGGGCATGTGGCAGCTGACGATGATCAGCATCGGGGCGACGCTGGGCACCGGCATCTTCGTGGTGCTCGGTACCGCCGTCCCCAAGGCGGGCCCCGCCGTCACCATCGCCTTCGTGATCGCCGGACTCACCGCGCTCTTCTCGGCGCTGTCCTACGCGGAGCTGGCGGGCACCATCCCGGTCTCCGGCTCCTCGTACTCCTACACCTACGCCACGATGGGCGAGTTCATCGCCTGGCTCTGCGGGTGGTGCCTGATCCTCGAGTACGGGGTGTCGGTGGCCGCCGTCGCCGTCGGCTGGGGGCAGTACCTCAACGAGTTCCTGGACGGCACCGTCGGGGTCACCATCCCCGCGGAGTTCGCCAACCCGTTCGGCGACAACGGCGGCATCGTCAACCTGCCCGCCCTGGTGCTCGTCCTGCTCTGCATGGTCCTCCTGCTCCGCGGCGCCCGCGAGAGCGCCCGGCTCAACACCGTCATGGTCGTCATCAAGATCGCCGCACTGGTGCTGTTCTGCGGGGTCGCGTTCACCGGTATCAAGGCGGGCAACTTCACCCCCCTCATGCCGATGGGCATCTCGGGGGTCAGCGCCGCCAGCGCCAGCCTCTTCTTCTCGTACATCGGGTTCGACGCCGCCTCCACCGCGGGTGAGGAGGCGAAGAACCCCAAGCGCGACCTGCCGCGGGCGATCATCCTGTCGCTGCTCATCGTCACCGCGCTCTACGTCCTGGTGGCGCTGGTCGCCGTCGGCGCCATGCCGTGGCAGCAGTTCGGCGACACCGACGCCGCCCTGGCGCACATCCTGAAGGAAGTCACCGGCCAGAGCTTCTGGGCCGTGCTGCTCGCCGCGGGCGCCGTCATCGCCATCGCCAGCGTCGTGCTGACCGTCCTGTACGGCCAGACCCGCATCCTGTTCTCGATGTCCCGCGACGGCCTGGTGCCCAGGATCTTCTCCCGGGTCGACGCCCGATCGGGTGTCCCGCGCGCGAACACCGTGATCGTCTCGCTGTTCTGCGGCGTCCTGGCCGCGCTGGTCCCGCTCCACGAACTGGCCGACGCCACCAGCATCGGCACCCTGTTCGCCTTCGCGCTGGTCAACGTCGCGGTGATCATCCTGCGGCGGACCCGGCCGGACATGCCCCGCACCTTCCGCGTCTGGCTCTCCCCGGTCACCCCGGCCATCGGCTTCCTGCTGTGCGGCTACCTGATGACCAGCCTGAACGCGACCACCTGGACGTACTTCGGATGCTGGATGGCCGCCGGTCTCGTGCTGTACTTCGGGTACGGCATGCGCCGCTCCCAGCTCGCCCGAGAAGAAGTGTGAACCACCCGCTGTGCGCCTGAATGATCTCGACGAACGCATCGTCCACGCCCTTGCCGAGGACGCCCGGCGCTCCTACGCCGACATCGGCACCCAGGTCGGGCTCTCCGCCCCCGCCGTCAAACGACGGGTGGACCGGCTGCTGGCCTCCGGCGCCATCACCGGGTTCACGGTGCGGGTGGACCCGGCGGCGCTCGGCTGGGAGACCGAGGCGTTCATCGAGATCTACTGCCGGCGCAACACCGGCCCCGGCGACATCCTGCGCGGCCTCGCCCGCTACTCCGAGGTCGCGACCGTCTCGACCGTCACCGGCGAGGCGGACGCCCTCGTGCAGGTCTTCGCCTCCGACGTCCGGCACTTCGAGCGGGTGCTGGAGCGGATCGCGGGGGAGCCGTTCGTGGAGCGGACCAAGTCGGTCCTGGTGCTGTCGCCGCTGCTGCGGCGCTACACGTCGGGCTCGCCGGCCTAGGGACTTCTCCACACGGCCTGGCCCTTTCGGGGATGCGCAACGAATCGCCGCCGGGGAGCTTCGAGACGCAACAGATCGCTGGTCGGTGCGCAATATTCAGATCTTGTCGCCCGAGTGGCCGGAAACGTACCGTCTAGGAGACCCCGAGCAGACCACCGAGCGACGAAGAGGATCCATGCCGCCGCTGCGCATCGCGCTGTACCAAGGCCCCGGCGGCGTTCCGGATTCCACCGGCGCCAGCCTGGCCGCGCTGGACGCCGCCGCGCGGCGCGCGGCGGCCTCCGGCGCCCGGCTGCTCGCCACCCCCGAGATGTACCTGACGGGGTACGCACTCGGCGACCGGATCCCCGAACTGGCCGAGCCCGCCGACGGTCCGGGCGCGCGGCGCGTCGCGGAGATCGCCGCCGAACACGGCATCGCGATCGTGTACGGCTACCCCGAGCGGGCGGGCACCGCGGTCTTCAACTCCGCGCAGCTCATCGGCCCGGACGGCGCCGCGCTGACGAACTACCGCAAGACGCATCTGTTCGGCGGCTTCGAGCGCGAGAACTTCACACCCGGTGACACCGCCGTGGTCCAGGCGGACCTCGACGGCGTCCGGATCGGGCTGCTGATCTGCTACGACGTCGAGTTCCCGGAGAATGTCCGGGCGCACGCCCTCGCGGGCACCGACCTGCTCGTCGTTCCGACGGCGCTGATGCGCCCGTACGAGTTCGTGGCCCGGACCCTCGTCCCGGCCCGCGCGTACGAGAGCCAGCTGCACCTGGCCTACGCCAACCGCTGCGGCGCGGAGGGCGAGTACCACTTCACCGGGCTCAGCGCGCTCGTCGGCCCCGACGGCACGGTCCGTGCCCGCGCCGGCGGCGGCGAGGAACTGGTGATCGCCGACGCCGATCCGGAGCTGCTGCGGGCCGTGCGGGACGAGACCCCCTATCTGACCGACCGGCGGCCCGAGTTGTACAGCACGCTCGTCTGACGTTCGTCCGACCCCTTTTTCGTTTTTCGCGAGGAGTACCCCCCGATGACGTCCGTGCCCACCGCGGTCCATGACGAGCAGCACGTCCAGGCGCAGGCCGAGCCCCCCATCACGATGTTCGGGCCGGACTTCCCGTACGCCTACGACGACTTCCTGGCGCACCCGGCCGGGCTCGGGTCCATACCGGCGACCGAGCACGGCACCGAGGTCGCGGTCATCGGCGGCGGCCTGTCCGGCATCATCACCGCCTACGAGCTGATGAAGATGGGCCTCAAGCCCGTCGTCTACGAGGCCGACAAGATCGGTGGCCGGCTGCGCACCATCGGCTTCGAGGGCTGCGACGCGGGGCTGACCGCGGAGATGGGCGCAATGCGCTTCCCGCCGTCGTCCACCGCCTTCCAGTACTACGTGGACCTGGTGGGGCTGCAGACCAAGCCGTTCCCCAACCCGCTGGCGCCCGGCACCCCCTCCACCGTCGTCGACCTCAAGGGCGAGTCGCACTACGCCACGTCCGTCGAGGACCTGCCCGAGGTCTACCACCAGGTGATGCACGCCTGGAACGCGTGCCTGGAGGACGGCGCCGACTTCTCCTCGATGCAGCGCGCCCTGCGCGAGCGCGACGTCCCCGCCATCCGAAAGATCTGGTCCACGCTGGTCGAGAAGCTCGACAACCAGACGTTCTACGGCTTCCTCTGCGACTCCCCGGCCTTCAAGTCCTTCCGGCATCGGGAGATCTTCGGTCAGGTCGGCTTCGGCACCGGCGGCTGGGACACCGACTTCCCCAACTCCATCCTGGAGATCCTGCGAGTCGTCTACACGGGCGCCGACGACGACCACCACGGCATCGTGGGCGGCAGCCAGCAGCTGCCGCTGCGGCTGTGGGACCGCGAGCCGGACAAGCTCACGCACTGGGAGCGCGGCACCTCGCTGGCCTCGCTGCACGGCGGCGCTCCGCGCCCGGCGGTCACCCGGCTGCACCGCACCGCGGGCAACCGCATCACGGTCACCGACGCGGCGGGCGACATCCGGACGTACCCGGCGGCGGTCTTCACCGCGCAGTCCTGGATGCTGCTGTCCAAGATCGCCTGTGACGACTCACTCTTCCCGATCGACCACTGGACGGCGATCGAGCGCACCCACTACATGGAGTCGTCCAAGCTCTTCGTGCCCGTCGACCGGCCGTTCTGGCTCGACAAGGACGCGGAGACGGGGCGGGACGTGATGAGCATGACGCTCACCGACCGGATGACCCGCGGCACGTACCTGCTGGACGACGGCCCGGACAAGCCGGCGACCATCTGCCTGTCGTACACCTGGTGCGACGACAGCCTCAAGTGGCTTCCACTGAGCGCCAACGAGCGCATGGAGGTCATGCTCACCTCGCTCGGCGAGATCTACCCCAAGGTCGACATCCGCTCGCACATCATCGGCAACCCGGTGACCGTGTCGTGGGAGAACGAGCCCTACTTCATGGGCGCCTTCAAGGCCAACCTGCCCGGCCACTACCGCTACCAGCGGCGGCTGTTCACCCACTTCATGCAGGACGCGCTGCCGCACGACAAGCGCGGCATCTTCCTCGCGGGCGACGACATCTCCTGGACGGCGGGCTGGGCCGAGGGCGCGGTGCAGACGGCGCTCAACGCGGTGTGGGGCGTCATGCACCACTTCGGCGGCGGGACCGACGCGACCAACCCCGGTCCCGGCGACGTGTACGAGGACATCGCGCCGGTTCTCCTCGACGAGGACTGAGCCGGCGTCAGGGTGTCGTCTTCCGGTGATCCGGGCTTAAGGAGTCGTATAGCGGGACGCCAGCGGCGAGCGGTGCAATCCTCCGGGTAAGCGGTCCGCCCCACGCGGGCCGCCGCAACCCGGAGGTAGCGCATGAGCCGTCGCCTGCCCGTACTCCTGGCCGTTCCGGCCGCCGCCCTGATCGCTGTCGCTGGCGCCGCAGTTCCGGCGTCGGCGGCACCCGCCGACAAACCCCAGGTCCTGTCCAGCTGGACCCAGACCAGCGCTTCCAGCTACAACGCCTTCATCTCGGCGCGCAACAACCAGGGCGCCTGGTCCGCCTACGGCTTCGACTGGTCCACGGACTACTGCTCGTCGTCGCCCGACAACCCGCTGGGCTTCCCGTTCAACCTGTCCTGCGCCCACCACGACTTCGGCTACCGCAACTACAAGGCCGCCGGACAGTTCAGCGCCAACAAGCCCCGGTTGGACAGCATGCTGTACGAGGACCTGAAGCGCGTCTGCGGTTCGCACGGCTACAACGTCGTGACGAAGGCGGCCTGCAACAGCCTCGCCTGGACGTACTACCAGGCCGTCAAGCAGTTCGGCTGACCCTCCGGCCCCGCCTGACCCCGCGTCAGCGACCGGTCAGCGGGGTGAGCAGGAACCGGCCGACGAGCCCCACGCCCGCGTCGAGCCGCTCCACGCACTCCCGGTACATCTCTCCGGTGTGCCGCAAGGACCAGAGCAGGCGGGACGCGGCCCAGGCCGCGTCCCGTGCCCGTTCCAGGCTCCAGGAGCCGACCAGGTGGGTCAGCGGGTCGGCGATGTCCAGCAGGTCCGGCCCCGGCATCAGGTCCTCGCGCACCCGCTCCTCGATGGCCACCAGCACGTCCCCGATCCGCTCGAAGTCCCGTTCCATCGAGGCGGGTTCACGATCCAGGGCCCCGCAGGTGTCGACCAGCGCGAGCGCCAGGTCGTGGCCGATGTGCGCGTTGATCCCGGCCAACGCGAACTGCAGGGGACGCACCCCGCGGTGTCCGCGCAGTTGCAGCAGCGGACGCCAGCAGGCCGGGGTGTGGCGCGGCGTTCCCGCGCCGACCGCCGTCAGGTAGCGGCCGGCGAAGCGCACGTCCAACTCGGCGGCCGCGTAAGGGTCGTCGAAGAGCCCGGTGGAGATCAGCCGCCGGACCTCCTCGGTGACGGAGAGGTAGACCCGGTTGAACACCGCGACGCCGTCATGCGGCGGGAGCGAGGCGCCCAGCGCACGCATCCGCGCCACCACTTCGTCCACGTCACCGGGGACCGTCCGCCGCACCGTCGTCATACGCCCAGCGTCCCAGCCGGCCGGCACGGGGAGCGGCCGCGCGCCGGTGAGTCCCTGAAACGGGTGACGGGCGCCGCGCCCGTCTCACCGCGACAGCCGCTTGCGGACCTTGCGCTTGACCATCCCGGCGACGCCGCGCCAGTTGGTGACGATGAGTTCCGCCTGGCCGTCCTGGTCGCGGGAGAGCCAGACCAGCATCGGGCGCAGGCCCGCGAGGAACTTCCTGCGGCCCGCCGCGCCCGTCGGGACCTTCGCTCCGGGAAAGCACACCGGGAAGTCCCTGGACTGATCGCCGTACGACAGCCGCAGCAGTATCTTCCACGCGCCCGGCCGGCGGACCTCGGTGCCGAGATGGCGCACGTCGAAGACGGTTGCGAAGGTCAACTCCGTCCCGCCGCCCCCCGGCTCCCCGGCGGGGACCACGACCTCGTGCCCGTCGCCCACCCGCTGGAGCAGGAAGTGGTGCGCCAGGTTCGCGGGGCGGTTGGAGGCCCGCAGTCGGGTGCGCACGCCGACGGTGAACCGCCGGTTGTCCGGCAGCCAGGCGACGTCGGTGAGGTCCGCCCAGTCGGACTGCTCGAACCGGGCGAGGGCGATCAGTTCATCCAGCTGACCACGGCGGAGCAACTGCCCGCGCGCCTGGTCGAGCGGGGAGAGCGGGGTCAGGACTTCCTCGGGGATGAAGTCCTGGAGGAGTTCCGAGGCCAGTCGCACGTAGGCCTTCTGCCGGTCCTCGGGCCAGCGCGGGAAATTGCGCCCGAACTTGCCGAGAATTTCCACCTGGCCCCAGCGCAGGAGGAGGCTGTTGCGCCGGGCGCCGGGTTCGGATTTCTCGACCACCGTCTCCAGGACTTTCCGGATGCCCCCGTAGAACACCTCGGGATCGGGCCCCTGCTGGGTGAGGTGGGGAAAACCCTCCCGCATCATCAGGTAATAGCAGTCGTAGTCCGCGACCACCGAGATCGCCTTGGCGGCGAAATAGGCGGGCACGATGAAGATCTGCTCCTCGGCCAGCCGGACACCTTCCGCGAAACGCAGTCCGTGCTCGGCCACCATCGACCGGCGGAACAGCTTGTGCGCGGTCAGGCTCCACACCGCCTTGGTGCTGTAGATGTCGCCCCGCTCGACGTTCTGCCGGAACGGCCCCGTCGCCGCGGCGCGGCCGACCCCGCGGATACGGCCGAGCACGACATCGGAATCGTCGCGGTGGGCCGCCGCCAGCATGCGCTCGAAAGCCTCGGTGCCCAAGTAGTCGTCGGGATCGGCGAAGAAGAGGAATTCTCCGGTGGCCATGTCGATGGCACGGTTGCGCGGGCCGCCGGGAGCACCGGAGTTCTTCTGGTGGACCACCCGGATCTGCGGGTGTTTCGCCGACCACCGGTCGAGCAGGTCGCCGCTGCCGTCCGTCGACCCGTCGTCGACCGCCACGACCTCGACGCGGTCGATGCCGATCGTCTGCTGGACGACCGATTCCAGGCATTCGTCCAGAAAGTCGACAGCGTTGTAGACCGGAATGATGACGCTTACCCATGTCTCGGGCACGGTCGCGGTCGCCTCCTTGGTTGTGGCCGCAGCAAAGAGAGGGGGAATCCATGATCCGGTCGACGAGTTGGGGGCTCGCGGTGCCGAGGAAGGGCAATCTAGCGCAAGCGCGGGGTGGAGGTGCCGCCGTACGCCGGGCGGGTACCCGTGCGGCTGACGTCTGCCGGGACCGGCTCCGTACCGGCCATGCGCCCCTTTTTGGTCTCATCCGTGAATCCCGTACGAGGCGTTGTCAGGCAGCAGTGGCTGCCTTACGCTCACACGGTCGCCATTGTGAACACCATTCATGTATGTGATCGGAGCGTTTGATGAGCGGAAGACGTAGGGGTCGGGTAGCGCTGCTCGCCACCCTGGCCGGGCTCGCCGCCCTGCTCGTGCCCATGGCATCGCCGGCGTCCGCGGCGCCCGATCACGCGCCCCCGCCCGCCGCCCATGCCGGGTCGAAGGCGCCGCGGACCGTCGTGCTGGACGGCGAGCGCCTGCGGCAGACGAAGGCGCGGCTGGCGAAGGGCGACCCGGCGCTGCGGAGAGCCGTCGCCGCGCTGCGCACGCAGGCCGACGGCTGGCTGGGCCAGGGGCCGTGGACCGTCACCGACAAGGACCGCACGCCGCCCGGCGGCGACAAGCACGACTACCTCAGCCAGGCCCCCTACTGGTGGGCGAGCCTGCCGAAGACGGCGGACAACCCGATGGGGTGTCCCTACGTGCAGAAGGACGGGCAGCGCAATCCCGAGGTCGACGAACTCACCGACCACGACGAGCGCGGTGAGGTGTTCGCCTCCGCCTACACCCTCAGCCTCGCCTGGTACTACACCGGCGACCCGGCCTACTCGCGGCACGCCGCCGAGATCCTGCGCACCTGGTTCACCGACCCGGCGACCCGCATGAACCCGAACCTGGACCACGCGCAGATCATCCCGTGCAAGTACGACGGCCGGGCGATCGGCATCATCGACTTCTCGCAGGGCTTCACCAGCGTCCTCGACGCGACCGCCATCCTCGACACCGGAGCCCCCGGCTGGACCGCGGGCGACCGCGGCGGGATGCGCACCTGGTACGAGGGTTTCCGCGGCTGGCTCGGCGGCGCCTTCGGTACGGAGGAGGCCGCGGCCGCCAACAACCACGGCACCTTCTTCGACATGCAGCTGGCCGCGCTCCAACTCGCCACCGGTCACCGCGACCTCGCCGCCCGGACGGTGGCCACGGCGCGCTCCTCGCGGATCGACCCGCAGATCGCCGCCGACGGCAGCCAGCCCGGCGAGATCTCCCGCACCCGCAGCTGGCACTACTCCACCTTCAACCTGGTGGCGTTCACCCGGCTCGCGGCGATCGGCGAGCACGTCGGCGTGAACCTGTGGTCCTACCGGGGGCCGGCCGGACAGCGGCTCTCCGCCGCCGTCGACTACCTGCTGCCCGCGGCGACCGGCAAGGCGCCCTGGCCGCACCCGGAACTGGACTTCCACGCCTACGCGGCGAGCGACCTCGTCCATGCGGCCGCCGACGCCGGGGACCCGAGGGCCCGCGCGGCGGTGTCCGCGCTCCAGGCCCCGCCGGGCGGTGACCTGTGGGCGCTGCGTCCCGCGGCCGAGCAGTTGGACTCGATCACCGGCTGAGTCCGCCGCTCACGCGCCGGACGAGCCGGAGACGGCTCGTCCGGCGGCCGGGCGCAACACCCCCGCGCCCACCACGAGTCCCGCCGCGAGCAGCGTCACGAGCCCGAACGACACCGTCAGGGAACTGGCGTTGGCGATGAACCCGATGGCGGCCGGCGCCACCAGACCCGAGGTGTACGTCACGGTCGCGACACCGGCGATCGCCTGGCTGGGCACCGGACCCGCGTGCCCGGCCGCGGCGAAGCAGAGCGGCACGACCACCGCGATGCCCACGCCGAGCAGCGCGAAGCCGGTGATGGCCAGCGGCTGGGCATCGGCCGCGACCACCAGCAGCCCGCCCACGACGGCGAGTACGCCGCCGGCCCGCACCGTCCGCACCGGTCCGAGCCGCCGCACCACCGCGTCCCCGGCGAGCCGGGTCGCGGCCATGGTGCAGGCGAAGGCGGTGTAACTGGCCGCGGCGACACCGGCGGAGGCCCCGATGACGTCGCGGAGGTAGACCGCGCACCAGTCCATGCTCGCGCCCTCCGCGAAGACCGCGCAGAAGCCGATGGCCCCGATGACCAGAGCGGAGCGCGGCGGCAGGGCGAACCGCGGCGGCGCCTCCGTCTCCACCTCCGGGTGGATGTCGGGGGCGCCGGCGCACGCGAAGAACCCGAGCGGGATCAGCACCGCCGCCACCACCGCCAGATGCAGCCGGGCGTCGATGCCCGCGTGTGCGGCGGCGACCCCGATCCCGGAGCCCGCCAGCGTGCCCACGCTCCACATGCCGTGCAGCCCCGACATGATCGACTTTCCCTTGCGCTGTTCCACATCGACGCCCAGCGCATTCATCGCCACGTCGGCCATGCCGGCCGTGGCGCCGAAGACGAAGAGCAGGCCGCACAGCGAGATCAGGTTGGGGGCGGCGGCGGGCAGCGCCAGCGCCGCGCACCACAGGGCCAGCAGCCCGCGCAGCGCCGTACGGGAGCCGAAACGGTGCATGACCCGGCCGGCCAGCGGCATCGCCACGGACGCGCCGAAGGCCGGGAAGATCAGCGCCAGGCCGAGCTGGCCCGCGCTGAGGTCCAGATGGTCCTTGATCCAGGGAATCCGGGTGGCGAAGTTACCGGCGACCGAGCCGTGCACGGCGAATACCGTCGCGATGGCTATGTGGGCCCGGCGAAGCCCCGGATCGGCCTGCTGCGTCGCTGCACTTGTCATGGCGCGTAAACTATCAGGGAGCCTGCCTGATAGAAATGGCTTTTCGGATGCCCGTTCGGCGTCCGGTGTCTGGAAGGATCCCGGCATGACCGCCACCCGCGCGCACGCAGGCCCCCCGCCCCCCGGCCCCACCGCCTCGCCGCGCACGGCCCGCGTCATCAACGACCGGCTGGCGCTGGGGCTGTTGCAGAGCGAGGGGCCGCTGACCGCCGCCCAGCTGAAGAACCTCACCGGGCTGTCCCGGCCCAGCGTCGCCGACCTGGTCGAACGGCTCCAGGACGCCGGGCTGATCAAGGTCGCCGGGACGGCGGGGGAGGATCGCCGCGGTCCCAACGCCCGGCTCTACGCGATCGTCGCCGACCGCGCGTACATCGCCGGAGTGGACATCCGCGTCTCCGGCATCGCCGTCACGGTCGCCGATCTGCTCGGCCGCACCGTCGGCACCGCGGCCATGCCCGTCGGTCCGTCCGACGCCCCGGACGAGGTGACCCGGCGCGGGACCGAGCTGCTGGAGCGCACCGCGCACGAGGCGGGCGCGAAAGCGCTGCACACCGTCGCCTTCGGGGCACCCGGCCTCGTCGACCCCGCCACCGGGCAGCTCCGCGCCACCGGCGCGCTGCCCGCCTGGCACGGCGACCTGGTGACCGAGGTACGCGGCCGGCTCGGGATCCCGGTCCTGCTGGAGAACGAGTGCAACCTGGCCGCGATCGCCGAGCAGCGCGTGGGCGCCGCCCTCGGCCGGCACACCTTCGTCCTGCTGTGGCTGGGCGCCGGCGTCGGGGCGGCCGTCGTGCTCGACGGCCGGCTGCGGCGCGGCGCCTCGGGCGGAACGGGCGAGATCGGCTTCCTGCCGGTGCCCGGCACCTCGCGGCTGCCGTCCGTCACCGACTGCGAAGGCGGCTTCCACTCGCTGGCCGGCTCCGCCGCGGTCTGCGCGCTCGCGCGCCGGCACGGCTTTCCCGAGCCCGGCGACGGCATCGAGACGGCCGAGGCCGCCGTCCGCTGGGCCTGCGGCCCCGGTCCCGGGGAGCGGGGCGAGGCGTTCCTGGACGAGCTGGCCGACCGGATCTCCATCGGCGCGGCGGCGGTCTGCGCCGTCCTCGACCCCGGCTGCGTGGTGCTGGCGGGAGAGATTGGCCGGGCCGGCGGCGAGGCGCTGGCCGGGAGGGTCGCGCGGCGGCTCCCGCTGATGTCGCCGCTGAGCACCGACGTACGGGCCGGCACGGTCACCGGCAGCGCGGTGCTGCGCGGCGCCGTGCTGTCCGCCATGGACGCCGCCCAGGAGGATCTGTTCGTCCCCACCCCCTGAGCGCCGGTGGCCTGAAGCGGCTGCCCGGGCGGACCCCCGCGCCGCCCCTCTCGTGAGTGAGACCACAGTCACCTCTCTACCGGCGCTGTGATCGGACGTGGCAGACTGGGGGCTGTATCAGTGACGTTTGCGCACTCCGGGGTCGGTGTAATTCCGAACCGGCGGTTACAGTCCGCGACCCGTCCGCAGCCAGCGGCCGGTTGACCAGGTGAAACTCCTGGACCGACGGTGAAAGTCCGGATGGGAGGCAGTGCGCGGCGGGCTATCACCGGTGCGCCGCTGCTGTCGGCTCGTCCCTCGGGCGAACCGTTTCCCGCCTCGGCGTCTCCTGGTGCAACCCGCTTACTGTCCTCGTGACAGCCCCGGAGTCCGTGCCCTATGAGGCAGGAGGACCCGGTGGCCACAGCAGTTCCGGCCCACATCGCCGCAATGCGCCGAGCCATCGGGCTCGCCGCCCGCGGGCTCGGCTCCACCAGCCCCAACCCCGTCGTCGGCTGCGTCGTCCTGGACGCCGCGGGCCGCACCGTCGGCGAGGGCTGGCACCAGCGGGCCGGCGGCCCGCACGCCGAGATCCACGCGCTGCGCGCGGCCGGAGAGGCGGCCCGCGGTGGCACCGCCCTGGTCACCCTCGAACCCTGCGACCACACCGGCAGGACCGGCCCCTGCTCCCAGGCCCTCATCGAGGCCGGCGTCGCCCGCGTCGTCTACGCGGTCGCCGACCCGAACCCCGACGCGAGCGGCGGCGCCGCCACCCTGCGCGCCGCCGGCATCGACGCCGAGGGCGGGCTGCTCGCCGCCGAGGCCGCCCGGGGCAACGAGGTCTGGCTGACCACCCTCGCCCGCCGCCGCCCCTTCGTGGTGTGGAAGTACGCGAGCAGCCTCGACGGCCGGATCGCCGCCGCCGACGGCACCAGCCGCTGGATCACCTCCGCGGAGTCCCGCGCCGACGTCCACCGGCTGCGCGCCGAGGCGGACGCCGTCGTCGCCGGCTCCGGCACCCTGCGCGCCGACGACCCGCACCTGGCGGCGCGCGGCCTGGACGGCGTCACCCAGCCACTGCGGGTCGTCGTCGACACCGCCGCCACCGTCAAGCCCGGCGCCCGGGTGCTGGACGCCGCCGCCCGCACCCTGATCGCCGTCGCCCAGGACACCGCGACCGCGCACCTGGACGGCCTCGCCGAGACCGTCCGGCTGCCCCGCGCGGCAGCGGGCCCCGGGCTGGACATCCCCTCCCTGCTCACCGCCCTGTACGACCGCGGAGTCCGCTCCGTGCTCCTGGAGGGCGGCCCCACCCTGGCCGGCGCCTTCGTGGCCGCGGGCGCCGTCGACAAGGTCGTCGGCTACCTCGCGCCCGTCCTGCTCGGCGCCGGACCGGCCGCGCTGGCCGACGCCGGAATCACCACCATCACGCAGGCGTTGCGGCTCGATGTGACCGAAACGGTCCGCATCGGTCCCGACCTCCGCATCACCGCATACCCGCACGCCGAGGAGAACTGAGTGTTCACCGGAATCGTCGAAGAACTGGGCGAGATCACCGCAGTCGAGGAGCTGGCCGACGCCTCCCGCTTCCGAGTGCGCGGCCCCGTCGTCACCGAAGGCGCCAAGCACGGCGACTCCATCGCCGTCAACGGCGTCTGTCTGACCGTCGTGGACTTCGGAGACGGCGAGTTCACCGCCGACGTGATGGCCGAGACCCTCAAGCGCTCCAGCCTCGGCGCGCTGGCCACCGGCTCCCGCGTCAACCTGGAGCGCCCGATGGCGCTCGGCGGACGCCTCGGCGGCCACCTCGTCCAGGGTCACGTGGACGGCACCGGGACCATCCTCGAGCGCACGCCGGCCGAGCACTGGGAGCTCGTCAAGGTCTCGCTGCCCGCCGAACTGACCCGCTACGTCGTCGAGAAGGGCTCGATCACCGTCGACGGCATCAGCCTCACCGTCGTCGACGCGGGCTCCGACCACTTCACCATCAGCCTCATCCCGACCACCCTCGCGCTCACCACGCTCGGCTTCAAGCAGCCCGGCGACCCGGTCAACCTCGAGGTGGACGTACTCGCCAAGTACGTCGAGCGGCTGCTCGGCGCGAACCGGACGGAGACCACGCCATGAGTGCGCTCGACTGGCTCAACAGCGAGGCGTTCACCGCTTTCGACCAGCACATCCTCTGGTCGGACATGGCCGGCAACCTGCTCGGCCTGGGCGCCCTCGCGCTCGGCTGGCGCCGTTCCATGCTGACCTGGCCGGTCCAGCTGCTCTCCGGCCTCGTGCTGGTCGCCGCCTACGCCTCCGCGCACCTCAGCGGCGGCATCGGCAAGCAACTCGTGGTCATCACCGTCGCGGTGTGGGGCTGGGTCCAGTGGCGGCGCGGCGGAGCGACGCAGGGCCGCCTCGCCATCCGGTTCGCCACCTGGGCCGAACGGGCCCTGGCTGGTGGCCGGCACCGCCGCGGGCACCGTCGCCCTGGCGCTGCTCTTCACCGCCTACCCGAAGCTGTCCTGGGACCCGTGGCCCGACGCGTACATCTTCGTCGGCACGCTGACCGCCATGGTCGCCCAGGCCCGCGGCTGGGTGGAGTTCTGGTTCGCCTGGCTGGCCGTGGACGTGGTCGGCGTCCCCCTCGCCTTCAACAACGGGCTGGCCTTCTCGGGCCTGGTCTATGTCATCTACTTCGTCCTGGTCGTCCTCGGTCTGCGCGCCTGGTGGCTGCAGACCCGGACGGACAGGACGCCGAGCGGGACCGTCCCGGATGGAGCCACAGCATGACCGCGCTGCAGACTTGGTACGCCGACCATGACGGTGATCTCACGCTCGACCCGGTGGAGCGGGCCATCGCCGACATCGCCGCCGGCCGTCCCGTCGTCGTGGTCGACGACGAGGACCGCGAGAACGAGGGCGATCTCATCATCGCCGCCGAGAAGGCCACCCCCGAGCTGGTCGCCTTCATGATGACCGAGTGCCGCGGGCTGATCTGCGTGCCGATGGAGGTGCCGGAGCTCGACCGCCTCGAACTGCCGCAGATGGTCGAGGCGAACACCGAGTCGATGAAGACGGCGTTCACCGTCTCGGTCGACGCGAGCGCCGCGCACGGCGTGTCCACCGGCATCTCCGCCGCCGACCGGGCCACCACCATCCGGATGCTCGCCGACCCCTCCTCCGTCGCGGGTGACTTCGTGCGCCCCGGCCACGTCTTCCCGCTGCGCGCCCGGCCGGGCGGCGTCCTGGTCCGCAACGGCCACACCGAGGCGGGCGTCGACCTCGCGCGGCTGGCGGGACTGCGGCCGGCCGCGGCGATCGTGGAGATCGCCCGTGAGGACGGCACCATGGCCCGGCTCCCCGAGCTGGTGCCGTTCGCCCGCAAGCACGGCCTGTCGATCATCTCCATAGAGGATCTGATCGCCTACCGCCGCGCCGCCGAGCCCACCGTGCGCCGTGAGGCGGCGACCCGGCTGCCCACCGCCTTCGGCGACTTCCGGGCGTACGGCTACCGCAGCACCACCGACGGCATCGAGCACATCGCGCTCATCGCCGGCGACCTGGACGCGGACGGCGCGCTGGCCGACGGCGACGACGTCCTGGTGCGGGTGCACTCCGAGTGCCTCACCGGGGACGTGTTCGGCTCGCAGCGCTGCGACTGCGGACCGCAGCTCCAGGCGTCGCTCGAAAGGGTGGCTTCCGAGGGGCGCGGTGTCGTCGTCTATCTGCGGGGCCACGAGGGCCGCGGCATCGGCCTGCTGTCGAAGCTGCGCGCGTACGAACTGCAGGAGCTCGGCCGCGACACCCTGGACGCCAACCTGGAACTCGGCCTGCCCGCCGACGCCCGCGACTACGGCGCCGCGGCGCAGATGCTCGCCGACCTCGGGGTGCGGTCCGTGCGGCTGCTGACGAACAACCCGGAGAAGGTCGACGCGCTCACCCGCCACGGCCTGGAGGTCCTCTCCCGCGAGCCGATGGCCGTCGCGGCGGGGGAGCACAATCTGCGGTACCTGCGCACCAAGCGGGACCGGATGGGTCACGACCTGCCGTGGCTCGACCCGGTCGTGACCAGCCCCTGTGGCAACCAGTAATCACCCGCACGACACCACCCCGTACGACCAGCACACCGGAACTGAGGAGAGACGTGAGCGGTAAGGGCGCCCCCGAGCTGACCGTGAAGAACTGCGGTGACCTGCGCGTGGCAGTGATCGCGGCCCAGTGGCACACCCAGGTCATGGACGGCCTGGTCGAGGGCGCGCTGCGCGCCCTGACCGAGTTGGGCATCGACGAGCCGACCGTCCTGCGGGTGCCCGGCAGCTTCGAGCTGCCGGTCGTCGCCAAGGTGCTGGCGGGCCGCGGTTACGACGCGATCGTCGCCCTCGGCGTCATCATCCGCGGTGGCACCCCGCACTTCGAATACGTCAGCCACGGCGTCACCGCCGGCCTCACCCAGGTCAGCGTGGACACCGGAGTGCCCGTCGGCTTCGGGGTGCTGACCTGCGACACCGAGGAGCAGGCGCTGGACCGGGCCGGGCTGCCCGGCTCGAACGAGGACAAGGGCCATGAAGCGGTCACCGCGGCGGTGGCCACCGCGACCATCCTGCGTTCAGTATCCGAACCCTGGCGCTGAGCGTCCGGCACTTCCGCGTAGGGTGTGAGCCACCATGGCCAAGAAGACATTCGAGGAGCTCTTCACCGAGCTCCAGCACAAGGCCGCCACCGGCGACCCCAGTACCTCCCGCACCGCCGAACTGGTGGGCAGCGGGGTGCACGCGATCGGCAAGAAGGTGGTCGAGGAGGCCGCCGAGGTGTGGATGGCCGCCGAGTACGAAGGCGCCGACCGCACCGCCGAGGAGATCTCGCAACTGCTCTACCACCTGCAGGTGATGATGGTCGCCCGGGGAATCTCCCTCGACGACGTCTACGCCCACCTCTGAGCGGGCACGCGAACCCCGCGGTCCCGCTCCCGAAGACCTCCCGCACCCTCCGAACCGCAAAGGAAGCCGTTCTCATGCTGCGCATCGCCGTTCCCAACAAGGGTTCACTCTCCGGGCCTGCGTCGGCGATGCTCCATGAGGCCGGCTACCGGCAGCGCAAGGAGTCCAAGGAGCTCGTCCTGGTCGACCGCGACAACGAGGTGGAGTTCTTCTACCTGCGGCCGCGCGACATCGCGATCTACGTCAGCTCCGGCCGGCTCGACATCGGCATCACCGGCCGCGACCTGCTGCTGGACTCGGGCGCGGACGCCGAGGAGATCCTGCAGCTCGGCTTCGCCCGCTCCACGTTCCGTTACGCCGCGGAGCCGGGTACGGCGCAGTCGGTCAAGGACCTCGGGGGCATGACGGTTGCCACCTCCTACGAGGGCGTCGTCGAGAAGCACCTGGCCGACAACGGCATCGCCGCCTCCGTCGTGCACCTGGACGGCGCCGTCGAGACCGCGATCCAACTGGGCGTCGCCCAGGTCATCGCGGACGTCGTCGAGACCGGCACCTCGCTGCGCAACGCGGGCCTGGAGGTCTTCGGCGAGCCGATCATGGAGTCCGAGGCGGTCGTCATCAGGCGTACCGGCGTGGACGGCGAGGACCCCAAGGTCGCGCAGTTCCTGCGCCGGCTGCAGGGCGTCCTGGTGGCCCGCCGGTACGTGATGATGGACTACGACATCCGCGTGGAGCAGGTCGAACGGGCCGTGGCCCTCACCCCGGGCCTGGAGTCGCCGACCGTCTCGCCGCTGCACCACGAGGGCTGGGTCGCCGTCCGCGCCATGGTCCCCAGCCGCGACGCGCAGCGGATCATGGACGAGCTGTACGACCTCGGCGCCCGGGCGATCCTCACCACCGGCATCCACGCCGCCCGCCTGTGATGTCCGGCGATCCCGTCCCGTCCGCCGCCGTGCCCCAACCCGAGCTGCCCGTCACCTTCCGTCCGGTCCGCACCCGCGTGGTGCTGCTGACGATCGGGGCGGGGCTGCTGGTCGTGCTCACCGTCGTCGCGCTGATGATGCCCAGCGGCGGGGCGCAGCCCTGGGGCCCGGGCGACCGGGCCACCATGATCATCACGGGAGTGCTGATCTTCGCCCTGCTGGCGGTGCTCAGCCGGCCCAAGGTGGTCGCGGACGACGCCGGGGTCACCGTGGTGAACCTGGTCGTCCGCCGCCATCTGGAGTGGGCCGAGATCGTCAAGGTCAATCTCCGGACCGGCGACCCGTGGGCGTACCTCGACCTCACCGACGGCACCAGCCTGGCCGCCATGGGCATCCAGCCCGGCGGCGGCCGGGACCAGGCGGTCCGCGCCGCCCGTCGGCTGCGGGCCCTGGCCGAAGCGCGCGGCACCGGGCAGCCGGGCACCGGATAGGGCTGCCGACCCAGCCCCGCTCCTGATTACTCTGGTAGTCGGGCAGTGCTTGCGGAGACTGCCGCGCGGGGCCCCACCGACCCAAGGAGTGACACCCAAACGACGATGTCCAAATCGTCTGGTAGTACCTGCGCCGCCCCTCCCTCCAGCGGAGTCCACGTGATTCCCGGAGCGGCGGCATGAACACCTCGTTGCTGCTGCTGTGTGCGGCATTCGTCCTGATTCTCGCCAACGGCTTCTTCGTCGCCGCCGAGTTCGGTCTGGTGACCGTCGACCGGCCGGCCGCGGAACGCGCCGCCGCCGAGGGTGACCGACGGGCCCGGAGCGTCGTGGCGGCGCTGCGGAAGCTGTCGTTCCAGCTCTCCGGCACCCAACTCGGCATCACGATCACCTCGCTGGTGGTCGGCATGCTCGCCGAACCGGCCCTGGCCCAGTTGCTCACCGGCCCGCTCACCTCGGCCGGACTGCCCGAGGGCGCGGCCCCCGGGGTCGGCGTCGTCATCGGCATGATGCTCGCCTCGGCCGTGCAGATGGTCGTCGGCGAGCTCGTCCCCAAGAATTGGGCGGTCTCGCGCCCGCTGCAGGTGGCCCGGTTCGTGGCCGGCCCGCAGCGGGTGTTCTCCACCGCGTTCCGGCCGGTCATCGAAGTGCTCAACCGGATCGCCAACCGGCTGGTGCGGACGCTCGGCGTCGAGCCGGCCGACGAGCTGGCCTCGGCCCGCACCCCCCGCGAACTGGTCTCCCTCGCCCGGCACTCGGCGCAGGCCGGCACGCTGGAGCAGGACACCGCCGACCTGTTCGTCCGCACCCTGTCGCTCGGCGACCTGACGGCCGCCAACGTGATGACGCCGCGGGTCCGGGTCAGCGCGCTGGAGGACACCGCCACCGCCGCCGACGTCCTGAACCTCACCCGGGCCACCGGGCTGTCCCGCTTCCCGGTCTACCGGGAGCGGCTGGACGACATCATCGGCATGGTCCACCTCAAGAACGCGCTCGCCGTCGCCGCCCCGCTGCGCGACCGCACCCCGGTCGGCCGGATCGCGGTCTCGCCGCTGCTGGTCCCGGAGACGCTGGCGGGACGGCAGCTGCTGCAACTGCTGCGCAGCCAGCAGCCGATCGCCGTCGTCGTCGACGAGTACGGCGGCACGGCCGGTGTCGTGACCCTGGAGGACATCATCGAGGAACTCGTCGGCGAGGTGCGCGACGAGCACGACGCCGTGGACCTGCCGGAACTGGCGCAGGCCCCGACCGAGGACGGCCTGCCGGCCTGGGACGCCGACGGCGGCTGCCGGGTGGACACGCTCGTCCGGATCGGGCTGCAGGCCCCCGAGGGGCCGTACGAGACGGTCGCCGGGCTCGTCGCCGACCTGCTGGCACGCATTCCCGAGCCCGGCGACACCGCGGAGCTGCCCGGCTGGGAGCTGCGGGTGCGGGACGTCTCCCACCACCGGGCGGAGCGGGTGCGCATCGTGCGCACCGGAACCGACACCGGTGCCGAGGACGAACAGGAGGCCGCCCGATGAGCGCCCTCCAACTGATCTTCGCCGTCCTGCTGGTGCTCGCCAACGGATTCTTCGTCGGCGCCGAGTTCGCGCTGGTCTCGGTCCGCCGCAGCCAGATCGAACCGCTCGCGGCCGAACAGCGGCGCGCCCGTACCGTCCTGTACGGGCTGGAGAACCTGCCGCGCATGATGGCCGCGGCCCAGTTCGGCATCACCGTCTGCTCGCTCACCCTGGGCGCGGTCGCCGAGCCGACCATCGCGCAGCTGCTGGAACCGCTCTTCGAGGCCGTACAGATGCCCGAAGGGCTGGTGCACGCCGTCGGGTACGTGGTGGCGCTCGCGGTGGTGGTCTCGCTGCACCTGGTGATCGGCGAGATGGTGCCGAAGAACCTGGCGATGGCGGCCCCGGAGAAGACCGCGCTGTGGCTCAGCCCCGGACTCGTCGCCTTCGCCCGGGTGTTCCGGCCGGTGATCACCGTGCTGGGCAGCTGCGCGCGGCTGATTCTGAAGCTGTTCCGGGTCGAGCCGAAGGACGAGGTCGACTCCGTCTTCACCAGCGAGGAGCTGACGGTGCTCGTCGAGGACGCCCGGCGGGCCGGGCTGCTCGACCATGACGAGCAGGAGCGGCTGGAGGACGCCTTGGAGCTGGGCACCCGCCCCGTCACCGAGGTGCTGCTGCGCCCCGCCGAGCTGATCACGGTGGATCCGTCGGTGACCCCGCGCCAGGTCGAGGAACTCACCGTCCACACCGGGTACTCGCGGTTCCCGGTGGCCGGCCCCGACGGCCTCTACCTGGGCTACCTGCACGTCAAGGACGTCCTGGACGTCGAGGACGGCAGTCGCCCGGTGCCGCAGCGGCTCTGGCGCCCGATGGCGACACTCCGCGCCGACCTGCCGCTGGACGACGCGCTCACCCAGATGCGGCGTGCGGCGTCGCACCTCGCGGCGGTCGCGGACGCCGACGGGCGCCCGATCGGGCTGGTCGCGCTGGAGGACGTGCTGGAGATGCTGGTCGGCGAGGTGCGCGACCCGGCGCACCGGCAGTTGCCGACCATCGCCGGCCGGGCCTGACGCCCCTTCCGGCCCCTGTGGCGGACCGGCACTATTCGGCCGGTTCGCCCGGCGGCACCCCCGGGCCGCGGCCGGACAGCACCTCGCCGTACGCCTGCATCAGGTCCGGGAGCCGCAAGGTCGACAAGTCGTCACGGCTGGGCGATCCCGGGTAGTCCGTCAGCCGCAGATCGCGGTAGGCGCAGCTCTTCTCGTACAGGGTGCGCAGCAGCCGGCCGTTGCCCAGCTCGTCTATCCACCCCTGGTCGACGACATGGGCGCTGATGGCCCGCAGCTCCTCCAGCGCCTCCTCGTCCCAGTGGTCGCCGTTGTCCGCGGCCAGGACCTCGCCGATGCGGGTCAGCTCCAGCGGCCGGTAGCTGGGGAAGTCGACCCGGGTGGTGAAGCGGGAACCGAGCCCGGGATTCACCGCCAGCAGCCGGTCCATACCCTCCGGATAGCCGGCGAGGATCACCACGAGGCGGTCGCGGTTGTCCTCGGCGCGCTTGAGGAGCACCTGGAGTGCCTCGTCGCCGTAGGCGTCGCCCTTGGAGTAGCCGGAGTTGGACAGGGCGTACGCCTCGTCCACGAAGAGCACCCCGCCGAGCGCGGAGTCGATCAGCTCGTTGGCCTTGACGGCGGTCTGCCCCAGGAACTCGCCCACCAGGTCCGACCGTTGGGCCTCGACGAGATGGTCGCCGCCGAGCAGGCCCAGCGCGTAGAAGACCCGACCGAGTATCCGGGCCACGGTGGTCTTGCCGGTACCGGAGGGGCCGGAGAAGACGAAGTGGCGTTTGGGAGGCTGCACGGGCAGCCCCTGGCCGGCCCGCAGCCGCGCCATCCGCAGCTGCGCCGACAACGCCCGCACCTGCCGCTTCACCGGCTCGAGACCGACCATGCGGTCCAACTCGGCGAGTGCCTGGCCGAGCAGCATCGGGTCGGGCGCCGTCATCGACAGCGGCGGCAGGGCCGGCGACCCCACCACGGACTTCTCCCGTACGTCGTCGTCCGGCGGGCCGAGCGTCAGCGCGGGCTCCTCCAGTTCGGTGCCGGGGCCGCGGCCGTCCATCGGCTCCCCGGTCAGTAAGGCGGAGTCCGGGCTGTCGAGCACGTCGGGGGAGGCCTGGCCGAAGCCCGACAGCGAGACGGCCGCCATGCCGGCAGCCGCGCCCTCGCCCTCGTCGAGCCCATCCGACTCGTTGATCGCCGCCAGCCGGGCGGCGGTGTCCATGAACGCCGGGTCCACCCGGTGCACCGCCCGGTACAGCGGCAGTGCCGCCGCGGTGCGGCCGGTGCCCTCGTAGGCGCGGGCCAGCCAGTAGCGCAGCTCCTTGCGCTGCGGCTGCTCGCTGCGACAGCGCATCAGCGCGGCGGCGAGCAGCGGTTCAGCCTGCCCGCACAGTTCGAGGCGGACCCGGGCCATCCCGCCGAACAGGCCCGCCTCGATGCCGAGCACCGGATCGCCCAGCAGGGGCTCGGTGTTGCGGACCAGCTGCTCCCAGTCCTTGACCAGATACGCCCGGCAGGCGTGCAGGAAGCGGACCTGCCGGTCGGTGTCGACGGGAGGGCACTCGGCCAGCGCGCGGTCCAGCTCGGCGACATGCCGGCCGTCCAGCCAGTGCGAGGCGTGCGCGAGCAGCAGATCACGTTCGGACTCCAGGACCGGCTGCACCCACCAGCCCAGCCAGTACCAGGAGTTGAGCGACCTGCGGTGCAGCCGGCGCTCCTCGCCGAAGCGGTCCCGGTGCCGGTACATCTGGAGCAGCGCGGTCGAGGTGTCCGCGCGCAGCGCGTGCAGGCCCAGCCAGGCGTCCGCCATCCCCGGATCGAGCCGGACGGCGGTGCGGAACTCCTCCTCGGCCTGCGCGTACGCCCCGACGGTGTAGGCGTCCACGGCGCGCAGCCAGGCGAGGCCGGCGGGGGCGCCCGAGCGCTCTGTCCCGAAGTCCATCAGGTCCCCACCAACCGTTCCCCCGCGGCTTGCTGCTGTATCCCGTCCCAACCTTGAGGACGGGGACGGGAGTTGGCGCAGGGGAGTCGCCCCCGCCTGCCACCGCACCCCGATCGCATCGTACCTGCGATAACCGGCGTGCCGTAGAGCGGCGCAGCGCTCCCCTCGGTGCCGCGCCGTTCGACGCACGGACTCCACGTGGTGACAGTGGGTGAGGGCGATGGGGCGCGAGGGGGCCGGTGGACCGGGCGGGGACGCGGCGAAGCCCCCGGTCACGGGGGAACAACCGGGGGCTTCGGATCATGGGAGCGGCCCGCACTGGCCGCGTATTGAGAACGTAATTCCTGTACACCCCCCCGGTCAAGCCGCTCCCGAAGGCTCCGTCGGGGTCGTCCGGAAGTGGCAGCGCACCGACCGTGATCGGTCACCGTCCGTGAGGAATCATGGCATCCGGGAGTGTCTCCCAGGCCCCGGAAGCATCTTGTATCCCTCTGGTCGCACAAGTACCAGATGGTCCGCGAACGGCTGTGAGGGATCGGACACGAAGTGCGCGTCCTGCGCGCGCATCCAGGAGGACCAGAAAGCGTCCATCTCGGGTCCGTCCCGCAGCTGTCCGCGATTCCTGGCGGTGTCACGGGGGACCTCGAGCCACAGCAGGTGCGACAGCAGCGGTCGCAGGGCGGCCCGCCCGCTCCCGACGCCCTCCAGGAGGAGCACGGGCGCGGCAGGCACCTCGCGGACGCCCTCGAAGCGCCGCAGCGTCCAGTCGTAGACCCCGTGCCGGGCGGTCCGGCCGGCCGCCAGCGGCTCCAGGACCTGCTCGCGCAGCCGGCCGGTCCACCCGAACAGCTCGTCATGGGTGGCCAAATCGTCCAGATGGACGACGGGCGCCCCGCCGAGCGCGGCGGCGAGCCGGGCGGCGTACGTGGTCTTGCCCGAGCCGGCGTGCCCGTCCACCGCGACGATCCTGACCGGTCCGCACGACGGCGGCAGCTCCCGCAGATGTGCGGCGAACCCCGCCAGGGGGTCGCTCAAGGTGGAGGCGGCGTGATCGTTCATCGGGCTCAGCGTAGCGAGCCCGCGGTACGGCGCGGCCGGGGCCGCGACGCGTCCTGCCGGGCGCCCTCCGCCGGACGCCGCAGGCGTCTACGGTGTGACGCGTGACCGACTCCTCCGCTTCCGCCTCCGCCGGGCTGTTCCCGGCCGAGCGTCTCGAACTCGCCCGCAAGGCCGCCGCGGGTGCGGGTCTCGACGCCCTGCTCATCTCGCCCGGCGCAGACCTGCGCTACCTCACCGGCTACCACGCGCTGCCGCTGGAGCGCCTGACGTGCCTGGTGGTGCCCGCCGAGGGCGACGCCTTCCTCGTCGTCCCCGCCCTGGAACGGCCGGCCGCGCTGGCCTCGCCCGTCGGCGCCCTCGGCATCGACATCACCGGCTTCGCCGAGACCGACGACCCCTACCGGCTGATCGCCGGCCGGCTGCCGGCCGGGGTGCGCCGGGTCGCGGTCGACAACCACATGTGGGCCGAGAAACTGCTCGCCTTCACCGCCGCGCTGCCGAAGACCGAGGCGATCCTGGCCGGCGAGGTGCTCCAGGAGCTGCGGATGCGCAAGAGCCCGGCCGAGGTGGCGGCGCTGCGGCGGGCGGGGGCCGCGATCGACCGGGTGCACCGCAGGATGGGCGAATGGCTGCGGGCCGGCCGCACCGAGCGCGAGGTCGCCCGTGACATCGCGGACGCGATCCTCGCGACGGACCACGCGACCGTCGACTTCGTCATCGTCGCCTCGGGACCCAACGGCGCCAGCCCGCACCACGAGGTCTCCGACCGCGTCGTCAAGGCCGGCGATCCCGTCGTGGTCGACATCGGCGGCACCACCGAGGACGGCTACTGCTCCGACTCGACGCGCACCTACGCCGTCGGAGAACCGCACGCCGACTTCCGGGAGTTGTACGACGTGCTGCAGCGCGCGCAGCACGCGCAGGTCGAGGCGGTGCGCCCGGGGATCACCGCCGAGGCGCTGGACGCGGTCGGCCGCGACATCATCGCCGCCGCCGGCTACGGCGACCACTTCATCCACCGGACCGGGCACGGCATCGGCCTGGAGACCCACGAGGAGCCGTACATCGTCGCGGGCAGCGACCGCCCGCTGGAGCCGGGCATGGCCTTCTCCATCGAACCCGGCATCTACCTCCCCGGCCGGTTCGGCGCCCGCATCGAGGACATCGCGATCTGCACCGAGAACTCCGGCGAGCGGCTGAACCTGACGGGCCGTGACCTCGTCGTGCTGCCGGGGTAGCACGACGGGGCCCTGGTCCGACACCGCGGCGAAGGGCCGGACCTGGGTGTTCGTCCCGGCCGAGTGCCAGTGGTCTGCGCCAATGTTGCTCCGTGGCGCGCGGCGGAAACCCTGGCAGAAACGCCGGGGGAGCCGCGATAGTAAGGCGCATCCACCGCGTGCCCGCCGACGCGGCAGGACCGACTCCGTCGTTCACAGCGAGGGGAACACCGCCATGACCAGACCCGCTCCGCGGCGCACCGTCCTGACCGCCGCGCTCGCCGCCGTCGCCGCCACCGCCGCCGCGCCCGCGACCCGGGCGGCCGCAGCCCCGCGAGCCGCCGGGAGGCCCGGAGACGCGGGGGCCGCGGACCGGGGCGCTCCGCCCCACGACGCCCCGGCGGACAGCGCGCCGGTGGAGTACACCGGCTGGACCTCGTACACCGACTGGCGGAGCGGCGAACGCGCCGGCACCCGCCCGGTGCCGGGGGCGCGGCCGGGCCTGGTCATCGACCACCCCACCGGTTCACTGGCCTACACCGACCCGCACACCGGCACCACGTCCACCTGGGACTCCGCCACCTGGGCCTCCCCGGTGCACACCCTGAGCCACCCGGCGAGCGAACTGATCGCGTCGTGGAACGCCCGCACCCCGGCCGGCACCTGGCTCCAGGTCGAGCTCCTCGGCACCTACACCGACGGCACGGCCACCCCCGCCTACGTCCTGGGCCGCTGGGCCTCGGGGGACGGCGACATCAGGCGCACCTCGGTCGACGGCCAGACCGACGGCAAGAGCAGCATCTGGACCGACACCTTCTCCATCGACGACGCGGCGACCGGTCCGCTGCTCGCCTCGTACCGGCTGCGGGCGACCCTGTACCGCAAGCCCGGCAGTCGGCTCTCCCCGACGCTCTGGCGGCTGGGCGCGATGGCCTCCACCATCCCGGACCGCTTCACCGTGCCGGCCTCGGTGCCCGGCACGGGCGCGGGGGTCGAACTCCCGGTGCCGCGCTACTCGCAGAACGTCCACAAGGGCCAGTACCCGCAGTACGACAACGGCGGTGAGGCCTGGTGCAGCCCGACGTCGTCGCAGATGGTCGTCGAGTACTGGGGCCGGGGGCCCTCCGCGGCCGACCTCGCCTGGGTGGACCCGGCCTACGCCGATCCGCAGGTCGACCACGCGGCCCGCTTCACGTACGACTACCAGTACGAGGGCTGCGGCAACTGGCCGTTCAACGCCGCCTACGCCGCGACCTACCGCGACCTGCAGGCCGTCATCACGCGGCTGCGCTCGCTGGACGACGTCGAACGGCTGATCCGCGCCGGCATCCCGGTGATAACGTCCCAGTCCTTCCTCGCCACCGAGCTGGACGGCGCCGGCTACGGCACCTCCGGCCATCTGATGTGCGTCGCCGGCTTCACCGCCGACGGCGACGTGGTGGCCAACGACCCGGCCTGCTCCGGCGACGACGCGGTGCGCCACGTCTACAAGCGGTCCCAGTTCGAGACGATCTGGCTGCGGACCAAGCGCTACAACGCCTCGGGCAAGGTCAGCAGCGGGACCGGCGGCGTCTGCTACCTCTACTGGCCGGCCCACCCGAGCCCGGGCCAGCGCCGCGCCCTGGCCTCCGTCGGCGTCCACTGACGCTGACGGGTCCCCTCCGGCCGCGCCGGAGGGGACCCGTACCGCGGCACGGCCGGGCGTCGCCGCAATCCCGCTACCTCCCGGGCTCCGCCCCGAACGGCACCGGTCCGTTCCCGGTCACCTCGGCGCGTCCCGTCTCCGGGAACACCTTGGTGATGACGCACTCTCCCTGCCGCCCGTTGGGCAACCGCAGGTCCAGCGTCCGGCCGCGCACCGCCCACCGGCTGCCGCCCGCGGCGGCGTGGAGACTGCCGTGCCAGGCCGAGAGGCGGCCCTTCTCCTGGATCGCGTAGAGATCGGCCTCGACCGGAGTTCCGGCACCGTCCGCTATCACTGTCGCCCAGCCCCGATAGGTGTTTCCCATAGGGCCAGGATCCGCCGCCCGACCGACAATTGCGACCCGGCCAGGGCCGCGGCCCGAAAGCACGGGCCGGGCCGACGGGCCACCACCGGCTCGGGGCCCTCTGCGATCATGTCCGGACGGACCCCGGGACCCGGACGGACGCCGCCGACCGGACGGAGCGGGACCGTACGGAACGGGCGGAGGCCCCCGCATGGTGGAGACGGGCGCGGACGACGCACGGGTGACCGCGTTCTGGCGCGGTCTCGGGCTGCCGGGGCTGATCGACGTGCACACGCACTTCATGCCGGAGCGCGTGCTGGACAAGGTGTGGGCGTACTTCGACGCCGCCGGACCGCTCGTGGGCCGGCACTGGCCCATCGCCTACCGCCACCAGGAGGACGAGCGGCTCGCGGTGCTGCGCGGCTTCGGCGTCCGGGCGTTCACCTCGATGGTCTATCCGCACAAACCGGGTATGGCGCGCTGGCTGAACAGCTGGGCGGCGGACTTCGCCGCCCGCACGCCGGACTGCCTGAGCACCGCCACCTTCTTCCCGGAGGAGGGCGCCGCCCGCTACGTCCGGACGGCCGTCGAGGGCGGCGCCCGGGTCTTCAAGTCGCATGTCCAGGTGGGTGCCTACGACCCCGACGACCCCTTGCTGCGACCGGTCTGGGGGCTGCTGGCCGAAGCCGGGATCCCGGTGGTGACGCACTGCGGGTCGGGGCCGGTGCCCGGCGCGTTCACCGGTCCGGGCCCGATCGCCCGGGTGCTGGCCCGGCACCCCGGGCTGCGGCTGGTCGTCGCGCACATGGGGATGCCCGACTACACCGCCTTCCTCGACCTGGCCGAACGCCACCCCGGCGTGCTGCTGGACACGACGATGGCGTTCACCGACTTCTCCGAGGAGTCCGCCCCGCTGCCGAAGGGGGAGTACGCCCGGCTCGCGGACCTCGGCGACCGGATCCTGTGGGGGAGCGACTTCCCGAACATCCCGTATGCCTACGCCCATGGCCTGGAGTCGCTGCGGCGACTCGGCCTCGGGGACGCCTGGCTGCGCGCCGTGTGCCACGACAACGCGTCAGTTCTCTTCAAGATCTGACGGGACGCCAGGTCGCAGGCTTCTAGTGGTTTAGTCCTAGGTCTAGTCCAAAGCCTTGACGGGGTCGCGTCACGGCTGGATTCTGGCTGCGTTTCCCCCCACAGGAGGTACGACGTGAAGCGCCTCAAAGCACTCTGTTCCGGGGTGGCGGCAGCCACCCTCGCGGCAGCCGGACTCGCCGCCGCCGCCACGCTGGGCACCGGCCAGGCATCCGGCGCCGAGACCTCGGCGGCCGCCCTGGGCAACAACTGGTACGCGGCGGCGCCCTATCTGATGCCCCGGGACAACAACCCGCCCGACGCGGGGGCGATCATGGACGCCACCGGGCTCAAGGCGTTCCAGCTCGCGTTCATCCTCGCGCCCAACGGCGGTGGCTGCAGCCCGACCTGGGACGGAACCGCGGCCGTCTCCTCCGACACCGCGGTCGCCGCGGTGATCAGCGGGATCCGCGCCAAGGGCGGCGACGTCTCCGTCTCCATCGGCGGTTACGGCGGCACCAAACTCGGCCAGGCCTGCTCCACCTCGGAGGCGACCGCCGCCGCGTACCAGCAGGTCATCAGCAAGTACCAGTTGAAGGCGATCGACTTCGACCTCGAGGAGCCGGAGTACGAGAACACCACCGCGATCGCCCACGAGATCGGCGCCGCGAAGATCCTCCAGTCGAACAACCCCGGCCTCTACGTCTCGGTGACCACGGCCGGCACCGCCGACGGCACCGGCTGGTTCGGCAAGCAGATGCTCAACGAGGCCAAGGCGCAGGGCTTCACGCCCAACAACTTCTCCATCATGCCGTTCGACGGCGGCTTCAACAGCGCCGCGGCGCAGACCAGCGCCCTGACCAACTTCAACACGATCCTGCAGACGACGTTCGGCTGGAACGCCGCTACGGCCTACGCCCACGAGGGCTTCTCCGGAATGAACGGCCGCAGCGATACCGGCGAATACTTCCGGCAGGCCGATTTCCAGACGGTGCTCGACTACGCCACGAGTCACGCGATGGGCCGGTTCACCTTCTGGTCACTCAACCGTGACCGGCAGTGCACTCCGCCCGACAACGGCACCACTTCGGGCGTGTGCAGCAGCGTTCCGCAGACCCCTTGGGAATTCGCCAAGTTCTCGGTGAAGTTCGCCGGGGCGACCCCGCCCACGAACCCCCCGACGACCCCGCCGACCACGCCTCCGACCAACCCCCCGGGCCAGTGCACGGTGGCGGCGTGGAGCGGTTCCGCGGTATACGTCAACGGCAACGAGGTCTCCCACAAGGGCCACAAGTGGAAGGCCAAGTGGTGGACGCAGAACGAGGAGCCCGGCACCACCGGCGAGTGGGGCGTCTGGCTGGACGAGGGCGCCTGCTGACGTCTCCCTGAAGTCCGGCCCGGTCACGGCACGCACCGCCGGGACCGCGGCGCAGTACGGGTCCACCGGTCGACGGCCGGTGGACCCGTACATGTGCGCGAATCCGCACCGGCGCGTTTTGGCAGGTGCATATGCCGGGAGTTCTCGCCGAAAACGGACGGACCATTTCCGGATGATATTCCGCTTAGCTCCGGTGATCGATAGCCTTTGGTGGAGAGTAGGCCGGTATCTTGGGCTGACCAAGATCATCTGATGAGCTGGAGACCGTGATGGAGCGTCCCGCCTGGGCACCCCAGGGTATTGACCTCTCGGTACCGAGTGTGTCGCGCATCTACGACTACTACCTCGGTGGTTCGCACAACTTCGAGGTGGACCGCGAGGCCGCCCGTCAGGCCATGGAGTTCTTTCCGGGGCTTCCCAAGATCATGCAGGCGAACCGCGCGTTCATGCGCCGAGCGGTTCGCTACGCCGTCGAGCAGGGCATCACCCAGTTCCTGGACATCGGATCCGGCATACCCACCTTCGGCAACGTGCACGAGGTCGCCCAGGCCGCCAGCCCCGGTGCCCGGGTGCTCTACGTCGACAGCGACCCGGTGGCCGTGGCGCACAGCCGGGCGGTGCTCGACGGCAATCCGACGGCCCGGATCGCCGCCGCCGACCTGCGCAAGCCCAAGGACATCCTGACCAGTCCCGAGGCGCTCGAACTGCTCGACTTCGACAAGCCGGTGGCGCTGCTGCTCGTCGCCGTCCTCCACTTCGTGCCCGACGAGGACGATCCGGTCACCGCGGTGGCCGAACTGCGGGACGCTCTCGCCCCCGGCAGCCTGCTGGTGCTGACCCACGCCTCGACCGAGGGCGGCCCCATCTCGGCCGAGCAGGGCGGCGCCGTCCAGGGCGTCTACCGCAAGGCCAGCTCCCCGCTGATCATGCGCACGCGCGCCGAGGTGGCCCCGTTCTTCGAGGGCTTCGACATCGTCGACCCCGGTCTCGTGTCGATGCCCGACTGGCATCCGGACAACCCGGCCGGCCACGATGAAGACCCCGCGGCCTTCGTCGGCTTCGCCGGCGTGGGGCTCAAGGCGTGACCTCACAGCCGGCGGGAACCGACGACTCCGGGCTGCACCTGGCCGGAGGCACCGGGCGGGACGCCACCGGGGACACCGGGACGAACGTACGGGCCGACGGCCTGCGGCGCTTCGCCACCATATGGAGCCGCGCCATCTACCCGGCCACCGCGACGTCGATGACGCGCTCCGAGTTCGAGGAGTACCTGCTCCCGCTGGCCCGCACGCTCGACGACGCGCTGTGCGCCACGCCGTTCGACCCGCGCCCGGCCTCCGAGGTCGGTGCCGCGCTGGTCGCGGCGCACTGCACCGACCCCGAGGCGCTGCCCAGCATCCTGCGCGTGGTCGACGCGTATCTGGTGCTCTACTGCCCGCCGCAGGCGCTGCCGGCCGACGAGAGCCGGTCGCGCTGCGCGCGGCTGCAGCACGCCGTCGCGGCCGGCTTCGCCCGCGCGCTGGTGGAGCGCACCCGCTACGAGCAGGAGGCCATCTCGCGCGCGGCGATCGCCGCCCGTGCCGAGGCGGAAACGGCGCTCCAGGCCAGCGAGGCCCGTTTTCGCGCTGTTTTCGAAGGTGCGGCGATCGGCATCGGAATCGCCGACCTCGACGGACGGATCCTCGAACTCAACGGCGCGCTGACCCGGATGTTCGGCGGCGAGCACCACGTCCGCAACCGGAACGTCAGCGACTTCGTGCACCCGGAGGACGGCGCCGAGGTCTGGGGGCTGTACGGGGAACTGGTGCGCGGTGAGCGCGACGAGTACCGGATCACCAAGCCGTACTACCGGCCCGACGGCACCGCCCTGTGGACCAACCTCTCCGTGTCGCTGCTCAGGGACTCCTCGGGGGTCCCGCAGTACCAGCTGGCGCTCATGGAGGACATCACCGAGGCCCGGCTGCTGACCGAGCGGCTGCGGCACGAGGCGACCCACGACACCCTCACCGGGCTCCCGAACCGGGCGCTGTTCTTCGAGCGGCTGGAACAGGCCCTGTCGCCCGGGACCGGCACCGAACGCCTCGGCCTGTGCTACCTCGACCTCGACGGCTTCAAGGCCGTCAACGACAGCCTCGGCCACGCGGTGGGGGACCGGCTGCTGGTCGCGGTCGCCGAGCGGCTGCAGGCGTGCGTGACCGCCCCCGACCAGCTGGTGGCCCGGATCGGCGGCGACGAGTTCGCGGCCCTGATCGTCGACCCCGCGACGCAGGGCGAGGTCACCGACCTGGCCGACCGGATCCTGGCCGCCCTGTCCACCACCGTCCGCCTCGACGGGCGCGAGCTGCCCGTCCACGGCAGCATCGGCATCGTCGAGGGCCCCACCGGCACCCGCGGCGCGGCCGACGTGCTGCGCAGCGCCGACATCACGATGTACCGGGCCAAGGCCGCGGGCGGCAACCGCTACGAGGTCGCGGACCCGGACTCCGACGCCCGCGCGATCACCCGGCACGGCCTGACGAACCGGCTGCCGACCGCCCTGGAGCGCGGCGAGTTCTTCATCGAGTACCAGCCCCTCATCCGGCTCGCCGACGGCAGCGTCCAGGGCGCGGAAGCGCTGGTCAGATGGTGCCATCCGCTGCACGGCGTGCTCGGTCCCGACCAGTTCATACCGCTGGCGGAGAGCACCGGGCAGATCGTCCCGCTCGGCCGCTGGGTGCTGCAGGAGTCCGCCCGGCAGGCGCGCGCCTGGCAGCGCAGGAGCGCCGACGGGCTTCCGGTCCGGGTCAACGTCAACCTGTCCCCGTGCCAGCTGTACCACCCGGGGCTGGTCGACGAGGTCGCCGCCGTGCTGGAGGAGACCGGCCTCGACCCCACCGCGCTCTGCCTGGAAGTCACCGAGAGCGCCCTGATCGGCGCTGACGAGGACGCCCTCAAGCCGCTGCGCCGGCTGGTCGACCTCGGCGTGGACATAGCCCTCGACGACTTCGGCACCGGCTACTCCAACCTGTCGTCGCTGCGCTGGCTGCCGATCAGCAACCTCAAGCTCGACCGGGCCTTCACCCGCGGCATCCGGCAGCACCCCGCCGACCCCGTCGACCTCAAGATCGTCGAGGGCATCGTCTCCCTCGCGCACACGCTCGGCCTCACGGTGACCGTCGAGGGCGTGGAGACCCGCACCCAGGCGGAACACCTGGGGCTGCTCGGCTGCGACACCGCCCAGGGCTGGTACTACGCCCGGCCAGGGCCGCCGGACCATCTGCACACCCTCACGCTGGCCGACGCGATGAGCGCCTGACGGCGGCCCGTCCGCACCTCAAGGGGGGACTCACCGCCGCTGCCGCCCGGCCTGTCGGCGGCGTGGTGCATGCTGGCTCCTGACCTGGTCCTGCGTGCCCGCTTCCGGCGGCTCCGCCGACCGCCCGCCGCAGGCCCGTGGAGAGCGACCCTGAGCACCACCGCAGCCGAGATCCTGTCCGTCGTCCTGCTCCTGCTGGTCCTGGGGTTCGCGGTCGCCCGCCCGCGCGGCCTGCCCGAGGCCGTCGCGGCGGTGCCGGCGGCGGTCCTGGTCACCGCGACGGGCGCGGTGACGTGGCAGGACGCCTGGGCGCAGACGAGGGAACTGCTGCCGGTCGTCGGCTTCCTCGCCGCCGTGCTGGTGCTGGCCGAACTCTGCGCCGACGCGGGCCTCTTCACCGCGGCCGGGGACGCGATGGCCCGTGCCTGCCGGGGCGAGCCCCGCCGGCTGCTGGCCGGGGTGTTCGCGGTGGCCTCGCTGATCACCGCCGTCCTCAGCCTGGACGCGACGGTGGTGCTGCTGACCCCGGTGGTCATCGTGACCGCCGCCCGCGCCGGCACCCGGTCCAGGCCGCACGTCTACGCGTGCGCGCACCTGGCGAACTCGGCGTCGCTGCTGCTCCCGGTCTCCAACCTGACCAACCTGCTCGCCTTCGCCGCGGCCGGGCTGTCCTTCACCCGCTTCGCGGCGCTGATGGCGCTGCCCTGGCTGGTGGCGATCGGGCTGGAGTACCTGGTCTTCCGCCGGTTCTTCGCCGCCGATCTGGCCGCCCCGCCGCGCGCGATGGAACCGGTGGCGCGGCCCGCGCTGCCGGTGTTCACCCTCGTCGTCGTGGCCCTGACCCTCGTCGGCTTCGTCGTGGCGTCCCTGGCCGGGGCAGACCCCGCCTGGGCGGCGCTGGCCGGGGCGCTGGTGCTGGGGGCGCGGGCGCTGCGCCGCGGGCGGACGACCGTACGCGGCCTGGTGGGCGCCGCGAACCCGCTGTTCTGCCTGTTCGTGCTGGCGCTGGGCGTCGTCGTCAAGGCCGTGGTCGACAACGGTCTGGCCGACGCGGCGGGCCGGGTGCTGCCGGACGGCGCGGGGCTGCCCGAACTGCTGGCGGTGGCCGCGTTCGCCGCCGTGCTGGCCAACCTGATCAACAACCTGCCCGCGGTGCTGGCCCTGCTGCCGCTCGTCGCGACGGCCGGGCCGGGCCCCGTGCTCGCCGTCCTGATCGGAGTGAACCTCGGACCGAACCTCACCTACGCCGGCTCGCTGGCCACCTTGCTGTGGCGCCGGATCCTCAGCGACCACGGCAAGGATCCGCAGCTGGGCGTCTTCACCCGCCTGGGCCTGCTGACGGTGCCTGTGACGCTGGTGGGGGCCACGACCGCGCTGTGGGCCATGCTGCGCCTGACGGGCACCTGAGGGGCCCCTGGCGGCCGCCAGGCGGCCATCCGGAGGCCGCCGGGACGACTCGGTCCCGGCCGCTGGTGCGAACGTCGTACCGCCGAGGCCGAGCGGGAGGCCCGGACGGACACGCCCGCCGCCGCCGGACAGCGGCGGTACGGACGACGGGCGGGTACGCCGTCGAACCCGTCGCCCGCCGCACCGCGGCGTACCCCCGGGTGCGCAGGGTGCCGGGCCCCACCGACCCCTGGAAGACCCATGGTCCGTACCGGAAGCGGGCCTCGCCCCGTGACGCCGGGCGCCCGATCGGGCATACTCCATCGCGCCACAGCCGCTGATCAAGCCCCGCCGCGACCCGGCGGGAGACGATCGGCATTTGGGCACCGCAAGACGTACGGCGCCGCCACACCCTGGGCGGCCGCCGCCGCGCCTGACAGGGAGGAGCGTGCCGCCATGCCCCGCAACGGCCCGCAACCGGTAGACCGCCACTTGCCCACCGAGGAGGCCCGAGACCTGCTCGCCCTCACTCGCGAGCTGGCCCAGCGGGAGATCCTTCCCCGGGCCGCCGAGGAGGAGGACAGCGGGCACTTCCCGCGGGACACGTTCTCCCTCATCGGCGAGGCGGGGCTGCTCGGCCTCCCCTACGCGGAGGAGCACGGCGGCGGGGGACAGCCCTACGAGGTGTACCTGCAGGTGCTGGAGGAGCTGGCGGCCGCCCGGCTCACCGTCGGCCTCGGCGTGAGCGTCCACACCCTCGCCTGCCACGCGCTGGCGCACTTCGGCACGAAGGAGCAGCGTGCGGAGCACCTGCCCGCCATGCTCGGCGGCGCGCTGCTGGGCGCGTACTGCCTCTCCGAGCCCGCGGCGGGCTCGGACGCCGCGTCCCTGAACACCCGCGCGGTCCTGCGCGACGGGAGTTGGACCATCGACGGCACCAAGGCGTGGATCACCCACGGCGGCGTCGCCGACTTCTACACCGTGCTCGCCCGCAGCGGCGCCGAAGGCCCGCGCGGGATCACCGCGTTCCTGGTCCCCGCCGACTCACCGGGCCTGACCGCGGCCCAGCCCGAGCGGAAGATGGGCATGAAGGGCTCGCCCACCGCGCAGGTCCACTTCGACGGCGTGAGCGTCCCGGACAGCCGGCGGGTCGGCGAGGAGGGCCAGGGCTTCTCCATCGCGCTGTCCGCACTCGACTCGGGCCGGCTCGGCATCGCGGCCTGCGCCGTCGGGGTCGCCCAGGGCGCCCTCGACGAGGCGCTGGCCTACACGTTGGCGCGCAAGCAGTTCGGCCGGCCCCTGGTGGACTTCCAGGGGCTGCGCTTCATGCTCGCCGACATGGCGACCAAGATCGAGGCCGGCCGGGCGCTCTATCTCGCCGCGGCCCGGCTGCGCGACGCCGGCCGGGACTTCTCGCGGCAGGCGGCCATGGCGAAGCTCTTCTGCACGGACGCGGCGATGCAGGTGACCACCGACGCCGTGCAACTCCTCGGCGGCTACGGCTACACGGTCGACTTCCCCGTCGAGCGCTACATGCGCGAGGCCAAGGTGCTGCAGATCGTCGAGGGCACCAACCAGATCCAGCGGATGGTCATCGCCCGGCACCTCGCCGGGCCGGAGAGCAAGCCGTAACATCCGGGCCGGTGCCGCGCCCCCCGGGGACGCGGCACCGTCGCGCGGGCGGTCGCCGCCGGGCTCAGGCCGCGCGCTGACGCGGCACCCGCACCGGGCGCGACTCGGGGCCGTACGCGTGCGAGAACGGCTGGGTGCGCCAGTCGAGTCCGACCGGGAGCGTCAGCAGCGTGGCGAGATCCTCGCCGGTGTACTCCATGCCGTCCACGGGCTGCGCGTCCCGCATCGCGCGCCCGGAACCGGCGCACACGGTGAGGCCGAAGGGATTCCACGGCGTGGGGCACAGCGCGTGCTGCGGCAGCACGTCCTCACCCTCGAACAGCGCTATCGGCCGCGCGCAGTCCGGGCAGTGCACCCGCAGGACGGCGTAGACCTCCTCGTCGAACGCCTCCTCGGCGTCCAGGGCGGCGGCTTCGAGCGCCTGCGCCCGTTCGTCGTCCTCCTCGAGCACGGATTGCGTACGGTCGCTGCGGCTGGGCCGCACATGGGTGCGCATAGGTGGATCCCCCTTGGATGAACGCCCGTTCGACGGGCCCGCCGGGCGCGACGGCCACGGCCATAGCGAGCACTTCCCGTCCAGCGCCGCCGATAACCTCTGCGGCCGTCATCGTGGGGTGCGTACGGTGTGGCCTTCATCACATCGGGCGCCGTACGGGACATACGCGCCCCCGGAGAACGCCCTTCCGCCCCGGCGTGCCCCCCGCCCGCTGTGCCGGAGTGCCTCCGGGGCAGTAGGTTGACCGCCGTGGAGGAGCTGGACCAGCAGATCGTGGAACTTCTCGTCGCCGATGGGCGGATGAGCTATACCGACCTGGGCAAGGCCACGGGCCTGTCCACCTCGGCGGTGCACCAGCGGGTGCGCCGTCTGGAGCAGCGCGGGGTGATCCGCGGCTATGCCGCGATCGTCGACGCGGAAGCGGTCGGCCTGTCCCTGACGGCGTTCATCTCGATCAAGCCGTTCGACCCGAGCGCGCCCGACGACATCGCGGAGCGCCTCGCCGAAGTGCCGGAGATCGAGGCCTGCCACAGTGTCGCGGGGGAGGAGAACTACATCCTCAAGGTCCGCGTCGCGACCCCCGGCGAGCTGGAGCACCTGCTCGCCCGGATCCGCACCCTGGCCGGGGTCTCCACCCGCACCACCGTCGTGCTGTCCACCCCGTACGAGGCCAGGCCCCCGCGCATCTGAGCTCCGGGCAGGGGAGAGACTGTTCCTCATGAACGAGCGCACCCCCTCCACCACCGTGCTGCTGCGCGGCGGAACCGTCTACAGCCCCGCCGACCCCTTCGCCACGGCCATGGTCGTGGAGGGCGGCACCGTCGCCTGGGTGGGATCCGAGGGCGCCGCCGACTCCTTCGTGGAGGGCGTCGACGAGGTGGTGCGACTCGACGGCGCGCTCGTCACCCCGGCGTTCACCGACGCGCACGTGCACACCACCGCCACCGGACTGGCGCTCACCGGCCTCGACCTCACCGCGGCCACCTCGCTCGCGGACGCGCTCGCGCGCACCGCCGCGTTCGCCCGCGACCGCTCCGGCGACCGGGTGCTGCTCGGCCATGGCTGGGACGAGTCGCGCTGGCCCGAGCGGCGGACCCCCTCGCGCCAGGAGCTGGACGAGGCCGTCGGTGGCCGTCCGCTCTACCTGACGCGGGTGGACGTGCATTCCGCCGTCGTCACCACCGCGCTGCTCGACCTCGTCCCCGGCGTGCGCGAGCTGCCCGGGTACCACCCGCGGGGCCCGCTCACCGCCGACGCGCACCACGCGGTACGCCGCGCCGCGCACGCCGCCGTCACCCCCGCGCAGCGGCTCGCGGCGCAGCGCGCGGCCCTGCGCCACGCCGCCTCGCTGGGAATCAGCGCCGTGCACGAGTGCGCGGGGCCCGACATCTCCTCCGAGGACGACCTCACCGGGCTGCTGGCACTCGCCGCGGCGGAATCCGGACCCCAGGTCTTCGGCTACTGGGCGGAGGCCGTCAAGGACGCGTCGGGGCTCGACCGGATCCGGGAGCTGGGCGCCGTCGGAGCGGGCGGCGACCTGTTCGTCGACGGATCCCTCGGCTCCCACACCGCCTGCCTGCACGCGCCCTACGCCGACGCGCCGCACGACGGCATCTCCTTCCTCGACACCGACACCATCGCCGCCCACGTCGCCGCCTGCACCGAGGCCGGCGTCCAGGCGGGTTTCCACGCCATCGGGGACGCCGCCGTGTCCTCCGTCGTGGCCGGGGTCCGGGCCGCCGCGGAGCGGGTCGGCACCGACCGCGTCCGGGCACTGCGCCACCGGGTCGAGCACGCCGAGATGATGACGCCCGACGCGATCGCCGGCTTCGCCGAGCTGGGCCTGATCGCCTCGGTCCAGCCCGCCTTCGACGCGGCCTGGGGCGGCGAGGACGGCATGTACGCGGAGCGGCTCGGGGCCGAGCGGGCCAGGACACTCAACTCCTACGCCGCCATGGTGCGGGCCGGAGTGCCGCTGGTCCTCGGCTCCGACAGCCCCGTCACCCCGCTCGACCCCTGGGGCGCCGTGCGCGCGGCCGCGTTCCACCGCACCTCCGGGCACCGCATCTCGGCCCGCGCCGCCTTCAACGCCCACACCCGGGGCGGCTGGCGCGCGGTCGGCCGGGACGACACCGGCGTCCTGGTGCCGGGCGCGCCCGCCGACTACGTGCTGTGGCGCGGCGGCGAACTGGTGGTGCAGGCCCCGGACGAACGGGTCGCCAACTGGTCCACCGACCCGCGTTCCGGCACTCCGGGGCTGCCGGACGTCGCACCGGACCGTGCGCTTCCGGTCGCTCTGCGTACCGTCGTGGCCGGTCGGACCGTCTACGCACGGCCGAATGAGTGACCGGCGGCGGTCACATGCGGCCGAACGGTGTTCCCTCGGCCTGTCGCGCCGAGTCGCCAGGGCCCGCACTGACCTGCTGATTTGACGCGTCCTCGCAGGTCAAGCCGCTATTGACAGCCAGTGGTCGAGGGCGAGTAGGTTCGGCCGAGTCCACCACAGGACGTCGGACCGGGGACCCTCCGCGAATCCGTCGGCCGCCGCTGGGCCATGGGGTGTCGCGCCGCACGTGCACGCCGCCACTGGCAGCCAGGTCCAGCGTCAGCGGCACGGAAAGCGGCTCGCTCCACGGCGAGTGCCGCCGGACGGCAGGTGTGACCCGGGAAGGGCCCGGACGCCCAGTAGACAACGGCCTTGGCGCCGACTCGCAGCCAGCGGGTCCCAGGTCGGCCCGAAGGGCGTTCCGGGCTCGTTCCGCAGCGGGCGCTCCCGGGCCGCCACCCTCCCGCGCCGCCGCGCTCCCGCGTCACCCCAGCCGGGTCTTTGTCCGTTACGCACCCGCGACCCGCGGCGGCGCGCACACGCTGTACCGTCACTGCACCAGCTCACCACCTGCAGGAAGGCCGCGACGTGCGCCCGCGACCCGACACCGCCCCGGCCGTGGACCCAGCCGCGGAACCGGCCGTGGAGCCCTCCGAGGAGGCCGCCGTGGACCAGGCCGCCGCTCCGGACGCGCCGCAGGACCGGGCCGGCCCCGCGCCCGAGCGGCCCGGCCGCCGCCGGCGTGCCGCGCTCGCCGCCCGCCGCGCGGCCCCCCGCAGCGCCGCCGCCGTGCTCTGCGGACTGGCGCTCGCCGCCGCTTTCCCGCCCTACGACGTGTGGCCGCTGTCGATCGCCGCGGTCGCCGGGCTGTCCGTCCTCACCCGGGGCAGGACCGCCCGCCAGGGCGCCTGGCTCGGCTTCGCCTTCGCGCTGCCCTTCTTCCTGTGGCTCCTGCTGTGGCTGCGGGTCGTCGGCTATGACGCGGTCTTCGGGCTGTCCGTGTTGGAGGCGCTCTTCATCGCCGCGCTCGGGGCCGGCCTGGCGGTCACCTCGCGGCTGCCGTGGTGGCCGCTGTGGGGCGGCTGCCTGTGGGTGGCCGAGGAACTGGCCAGGGACCGGCTGCCGTTCGGCGGCTTCCCCTGGGGCCGGCTCGCCTTCGCCAACACCGGCTCGACCTTCACACCGCTGGCCGCCCTCGGCGGGGCTCCGTTGGTGACCTTCGCCGTCGCGCTGACCGCGCACGCTGCTGGCCGCGGCCGTGCTCGCCGCCCCGCGCCTGCGCGCCGCCGGGACCGCCCGCACCGCCCGGACGCTGCTGCCCGCCGTGGGGTCCGCGGCGCTCGCGGGCGCCCTGGTCGCCGCCGGGTACGCGGTGCCGGTGCCCACCGACGCCACCGACTTCGTCAAGGTGGCCGTCGTGCAGGGCAACGTCGAGCAGCCGGGGATGCACTTCCTCGGCCGGCCGCTGCAGATCCTGGACAACCATGTCGCGGCCACCCTCCAGCTGGCCGAGGACATCAAGGCGAAGCGGACGCCCAAGCCGGATCTGGTGATCTGGCCGGAGAACTCCTCCGACCTCGACCCGTTCAGCAACCCCCAGGCGTACGACCGGATCACCCGCGCGGTCCGCGCCGTGGGCGTCCCGATCCTGGTCGGCGCGCTGGTCGACGGCCCGGACGCCCGGCACGTGCAGAACGAGGGCATCGTCTGGGACCCGGTCTCCGGGCCCGGCGCCTCGTACACCAAGCAGCACCCGGTGCCGTTCGGCGAGTACGTGCCCTTCCGCGCGGAACTCAGCAAGGTCATCAAGCGGCTCGACCAGATCCCGCGGGACTTCTACCCGGGGAAGAACACCGGCGTGCTCAAGATCGGGCCCGCCACGCTCGGCGACGTCATCTGCTTCGAGGTCGCCTACGACGAGATCGTGCACGACACCGTGAAGGCCGGCGCCCGCGCGATCATCGTCCAGACCAACAACGCGACGTACGGCCGCACCGGGCAGCCCGAGCAGCAGCTCGCCATGTCGCGGCTGCGGGCCGTCGAGCACGGGCGCGCCATCGTCACCGCCGCGACCAGCGGCATCAGCGCCGTGGTGGCCCCCGACGGCACCATCGAGCAGCGCACGAAGGAATTCACCCGGGATGTCCTGAGTGCCCGGATCCCACTGCGCGACCAGCTCACGGTGGCCGACCGCGTCGGTACGGTTCCCGAGTGGACTCTCGCTATGGTGGGGATTCTGTCCTGCGCTGTCGCCATCGCGCTCGGCAGGCGCGAAGCCACAAAAGCGAAGGGGCAGCAGTGAACGACGGCGGTGGGGTTCCCCATGGCGGAGCCCAGGGGAGGGACTTCGGTCCGCTCGGCACGGTTCTGGTCATCATCCCGACCTACAACGAAGCCGAGAACATCAAACCGATCGTGGCCCGGGTCCGGTCCTCGGTACCCGAGGCGCACATCCTGGTCGCCGACGACAACAGCCCCGACGGCACCGGCAAGCTCGCCGACGAACTGGCCTCCGGGGACGACCACGTCCACGTGCTGCACCGCAAGGGCAAGGAGGGCCTCGGCGCCGCCTACCTGGCCGGCTTCCGCTGGGGCCTCGACGAGGGCTACGGCGTCCTCGTCGAGATGGACGCCGACGGCTCGCACCAGCCCGAGGAACTGCCCCGGCTGCTGACCGCCCTCAAAGGCGCGGACCTGGTCCTCGGCTCCCGCTGGATCCCCGGCGGCCGGGTCGTCAACTGGCCCAAGTCCCGCGAGTTCCTCTCGCGCGGCGGCAGCACGTACTCGCGGATCCTGCTCGACGTGCCGATCCGCGACGTCACCGGCGGCTACCGGGCCTTCCGCAAGGAGACCCTGGCCGGTCTCGGCATGGACGAGGTGGCCTCGGCCGGCTACTGCTTCCAGGTCGACCTGGCCTGGCGCACGGTCAAGGCCGGCTACCACGTCGTGGAGGTCCCCATCACCTTCGTGGAGCGCGAGCGCGGCGACAGCAAGATGAGCCGCAACATCGTGGTCGAGGCGCTGTGGCGGGTCACCGCCTGGGGCGTGGGTTCACGGGTGAAGCGGACCCTGGGCCGCACGTCCGGCCGAACCTGATCTGCGGAGCGGGTTCGGGCTGAACGGGTTCGGGCTGAACGTGATCGGCGATGTCCGCCGGTGATCGTGGCTTTATCCGGGCCCAGGCACAATTGACCGTATGACTACCAGCACCCCGCCCCCGGTCCGCCCCCGGCGCTCCCGTGTCCGCACCTTCGCGCCGCTCGTGGTGGCGGCCTGGGTGGCCCTGGAGATCTGGCTGCTGATCGTGGTGGCCTCGGCCACCAGCGTCGGGGCCGTCCTGCTGCTGCTCGCGGCCGGGATCGTGCTGGGGGCGGTCGTGGTGAAGCGGGCCGGGCGCAGCGCCTGGCGCAGTCTGACCGTGTCCGTGCAGCCCGGGGCCCCGGGCACCGCCGGAACGCCGGGGATCGCTCCCTCGGGGAGCGAGGCGACCGGGGCGGCGCTGGGCATGCTCGGCGGCCTGCTGCTGATGATCCCCGGCTTCGCCTCCGACGCGGTCGGGCTGCTCTGCCTGTTCCCGCCGACCCGCATCCTGGTGCGCAAGGCGGCGGACCGCGCCCTGCGGCGGCGCGGCACCTACGACTCCGGCTCTGTCGGCGATCTGTTCCAGCAGGCGCGGGTGGTCAACGAGCAGGTCCGGATCCACCGCCCCGACGGCAAGGTGATCCAGGGCGAGGTCATCCAGGGCGAGGTCGTGGACCCGGAACGCAAGAACCCCGGGACAGAGCGCTGATCAGCGCTCCGCCACGGGGCGGAAGTGTTGGGCGGGCCCGTGTGTCACCACGGGCCCGATGCCTGTTGGTCAGGCGCTCTTGCGGTTGTCGCGCGGATGCACCGCGATGTTCATCGCTCCGGACCTCAGGACGGCCAGCCTCTCGGCCAGCACCTCCTCGAGCTCCTCGAGCGTGCGCCGCTCCATGAGCATGTCCCAGTGCGTGCGCGCGGGCTTGGTTTCCTTCTTCTCCGGGCCCTCTCCGTCCACCAGAAGTGCGATGGTGCCGCATGCGCGGCACTCCCACTCCGACGGAATCTCGGCCTCAACCGAGAACGGCATCTCAAAGCGATGTCCGTTCCGGCATGCGTACTCAACGGTCTGGCGAGGTGCCAGATCGATACCACGGTCGGTCTCGTAGCTAGTGGCCCCGAGTCGCGTACCGCGGAGAGCTCGCTCACTCATGAATCGTGCCTCCCGGGCTTTGTCGCCCACAGGACAGGTGTCGCTGTCGTCGTCATCCGGTCAACGTCCGGTCGGCGGTGAAGATTCCCGTTGAGGGACCTGTGTCGTCCGTCGTGCCGCCCCTGTTTGTACCCACCGTTGACCGTTTTGTCACATCTGTTACCAGATGTCACCCGGTGTTTTCATATCTTTGGCGCGCAGTAACGGTCAACCTGGCGGGACAACCGCGTACACTACCGGCCCGCGACCCCCAATACCTAAATAATCTCCGGGACGCGATTTCCGGCGGCTTCCACGGCCGCGCGCACCGGTACCCGGGCCAGCAGCACGAACCCCACGGCGAAGAAGACCACCAGCGAGACGATCGCGTCCCGGTAGCTGCCGGTCAGCTGGTAGGTCAGGCCGAAAAGCAGAGGTCCGAGCCAGCTCGTACCCCGGTCGCTCACCTCGTACACCGAGAAGTACTCGGCTTCCTTGCCGCGCGGCACCAGGTGGGAGAAGAGCGACCGGGACAGCGCCTGGCTGCCGCCGAGGACCATTCCGATGGCCGCGGCGAGCGCGAAGAACCAGACAGGTTCACCCGCGGGGAGGAAGTACCCGGCGCCGACGGTGACCGTCCAGGCGGCCAGCGAGCCCAGCACGGTGCGCTGGGCTCCGTAGCGGGCGGCCAGCCGGCCCAGCGCCAGTGCCCCGACGACGGCCAGCACCTGGACCAGCAGGATGGCGGTGATCAGCGTCCCCTGGGCCAGGCCCAACTCCTCCGAGCCGTACACCGACGCCTGCGAGATCACCGTCTGGATGCCGTCGTTGTAGACGAGGTAGGCCAGCAGGAAGGCGAGGGTCAGCGGATAGCGCCGCATGTCCCGCGCGGTGGCGGCCAGCTGCCGCCAGCCCTGGCCGAGCGCCCCGGAGCCGGCGTCGCGGGCCGGGGACGGGCCGGCGGCCGCGGCGCGCGGCCCCGGGCGGTCGCGCAGCCGGCGCAGCGGCACCACGGTGAACACCGCCCACCACAGTCCCGCCGAGGCGAGGCAGATGCGCACCGCCGTCCCCTGGGAGACGCCGAGGGCGTCATGGCCCAGGAACAGCCCCAGGTTCGCCACCAGCATCAGCGCTCCCGCCGCGTACCCGAAGGCCCAGCCCCTCGACGAGACGGCGTCCCGCTCGTGCGGCTCCGCGATCTGCGACAGGAAGGCGTTGTAGAGCACCACGGACGCCGCGTACGAGACGTTCGCCACGATCAGCAGCGCGCCGCCGAGCAGATAGCGGTCGCCGGCCAGGAAGAACATCCCCGCGGTCGCCGCCGCACCCAGATAGGCGAACCCGCCCATCAGCGGCTTCTTGCGGCCGGTGCGGTCCGCGATCGCTCCCGCCAGCGGCATCACCAGCACCGACAGCAGCACCGAGGCGGAGATCGTGTAGGCGAAGTACGCGCCCGCCCGCACCGGGACGCCCAGCGGGTGCACATACCCGTCGGCATCGGCGGCGGCCTTCGCGACGTCCGTGAGGTACGGACCGAGGAAGACGGTGATGACGGTCGTGGAGAAGACCGAGTTGGCCCAGTCGTAGAAGTACCAGCCCTGCTGCTCGCGGCGCCGCTCCAGGGCGCGCTCCGCGACCGCCGTTTCCGTTATCGCCGTGCCCACCAGGTCCCCCGCTCGGACAGCACCGTGCGCAGTGCCTCGATGTGATCGGTCATGATGCCATCCACCCCGAGGTCGAGGAGCGCGGTCATCCGCCGCGGGTCGTTGACCGTCCAGACGTGGACCTGCAGCCCCCGCCGGTGCGCGGCGTCGACGAACCTGCGGTCCGCCACCGGCACGCCCGCCACGCGCTCCGGCACCTGGACGCAGACCGCGCCGCGCCGTCCCGCCGCGTCCAGCAGTCGCGCGGGCAGCCGCTCCAGCGGCCGGCCGCCGTACGAGAGCAGCCGCAGGCCCGCCACGCCCCGCGTGCCCAGCGAGGTGGCCAGCCGGGGCCCGGCCAGTGCCCGCAGCCGGGCCACCCGCGCCTCCGAGAACGATCCGACGCACACCCGGTCCCAGGCGTCCGCCGCGCGAACCGCGTCGAGCAGCGGCACGGCGGCGGCCTCCGCCTTCACGTCCACGTTCCACCGGGCCCCGGGAAAGGACGCCAGCAGCTCCGAGAACGTCGAGACGGGCTCGCGGCCCCCGACGCGGGCTCGGGCGACCTCGCTCCACGGCAGGTCCGCGATGGCGCCGCGCCGGTCGGTGACCCGGTCCAGGGTCGCGTCGTGGAAGGCGACCAGGACGCCGTCCGACGTCAGATGGACGTCGGTCTCCAGGTACCGGTAGCCGAGGTCGATCGCGCGGCGGAAGGCCGCCAGGGTGTTCTCCAGCCCCTCCGCCGCGCCGCCGCGGTGGGCGAAGGCGAGGGGTGCCGGATGGTCCAGATACGGGTGGGCCGGGGGAGGGGGAGGTGCGCTCACCTACGGCAGTATGGCCGGGTCCGCCGTGGCCCCGACCACCGGCTTCGGCTCCCGCTGGGCGACGGGCTCGCGGTCCGCCGTGGCCCCGACCACCGGCTTCGGCTCCCGCTGGGCGACGGGCTCGCGGTCCGGCCCCTGCTTTGCCCGCGGGATCTCGAAGAACCGCAGGAAGTACTGGGCGAGCGGTCCGATCGCCACCGCGTACAGCACGGTCCCCACCCCGACACTGCCGCCCAGCGCGAAGCCGACGGCCAGCACCGTCAGTTCGATGCCGGTGCGGACCAGCCGGATCGACCGTCCCGTCCTGCGGTGCAGCCCCGTCATCAGCCCGTCGCGCGGGCCGGGCCCGAAGCGTGCCGTGATGTACAGGCCGGTCGCCACCCCGTTGAGCACGACCGCCACCACCAGCAGCGGGATCCGGATGCCGAGCGCGTGGATCTCCGGCAGCAGCCGCAGGGTGCCGTCCATCGCCAGCCCGACGATGAAGACGTTGGAGACGGTGCCCAGGCCGGGCCGCTGCCGCAGCGGCCACCACAGCAGCAGCACCGCCGCGCCGACGATGATCGACACCAGGCCGATGCTCAGCCCGGACCGCTCCGAGATCCCCTGGTGGAAGACGTCCCAGGGGTCCAGGCCGAGCCCCGCGCCGACCAGGAGGCCGTCGCTGGCGCCGTACAGCACCAGACCGGCATAGAGATCGACGGCGCGGCGAGTGGTGTGCATGGGGTCCCCCTGGTGAAGGTGGCGAGATACGTGGCACTCTGTGGCATGGATGTGGGTGACCGCCACAGCCAATCAGGGAAAGGTGGACTGAATTTTATGTCGCAGTGGACTGCATCGGTAGGAGCGGCGCCGCTCGCCCGGCTCCTCGAACCCCGCCCGGCCCCCGGCGGCGGTGGCCGGCGCGTCCCGGCCTACCGCGGACTCGCCGACGGGGTACGGCTGCTGGTGCTCGAGGGCCGGGTGCCGGTCGCCGCCCGGCTGCCCGCCGAGCGGGAGCTCGCCCTCGCGCTGGGCGTCAGCCGCACCACCGTCGCCGCCGCGTACGAGGCGCTGCGCGCCGAGGGCTTCGCCCGCTCCCGGCGGGGCGCCGGCAGCTGGACCGCCGTACCGGAGGGCCACGCGCTGCCGAGCCGGATCCTCGACCCGCTCCCGCCGGACTCCGCGGGCACCGTCATCGACCTCGGCTGCGCGGCCCTGCCGGCCCCCGAGCCGTGGCTGACGCGGGCGATGGAGGGCGCGCTGGGCGAACTCCCGGCCTACGCGGCCACCCATGGTGACTTCCCCGCCGGGCTCCCGGTGCTGCGCGAGGCGATCGCCGACCGCTACACGGCCCGCGGGGTGCCGACCATGCCCGAGCAGATCATGGTCACCACCGGTGCCATGGGCGCCATCGCCGCCTCGGCCCGCCGGCTCGTCGGGCTGGGCGAACGGGTGGCGGTCGAGTCCCCGAGCTACGCCAACGTGCTGGAGCTGTTCCGTGAGACCGGCGCCCGCCTGGTGCCGGTGGCCATGCGCGACGGGCTGGGCGGCTGGGACATCGACGCCTGGCAGCGGGGTGCTGCGCGACGCGGCGCCGCGGATGGCCTACGTCATGCCCGACTTCCACAACCCGACCGGCACCCTGGTCGGCGACGAGCAGCGCCGCGCCCTGGTCGAGACGGCCCGCGCCTCCGGGACCGTGGTCGTGGCGGACGAGACGATGGCGGAGCTGGTGCTGGACGCCGACACGACCATGCCGCGACCCATGGCGGCCTTCGACCGCGGCGGCACGGTGATCACGGTCGGCTCGGCGAGCAAGGCGATCTGGGCGGGACTGCGGATCGGCTGGGTCAGGGCGGCGCCCGACGTCGTCCGGCGCCTCGTCTCCGCCCGCGCCTATCTGGACCTCGGATCCCCCGTCGTCGACCAGCTCGCCGTGGCCTGGCTGCTGCGCGGCGGCGGCTGGGACCAGGCCGTGGCCACCCGCCGGGCCCGCGCCGCCGAACACCGGGACGACCTGGTGGCGGCGCTGCGCGCGCAGACCCCGGACTGGGAGTTCACCGTGCCGGGCGGCGGCATGACGATGTGGGTGCGGACCGGTGACGTGTCGGGCTCCCGGCTGGCGGTCGCCGGTGAGCGACTCGGCGTCCGCGTCCCGTCCGGGCCGCGGTTCGGCGTCGACGGGGCTTTCGAGTCCTACGTACGGCTGCCGTTCACGGTGGGCGGCGCCACGGCCGTGGAGGCCGTCTCCCGGCTGGCCGCGGCTGCCAGGATCGTCCGCTCCGGCGGCGGCTCCGACGCCGAGGGCGCCGGCCTCTTCGTCGCCTGAGCCCCCCGCCCGTCGCCGCGGCCGGCGTCAGCGCTCCAGGTCCGCCGTCGGGCGGATCAGCGGCTCCGGCAGCGCCACCGGGCCGGGCTCCGGTTCCGGGTCCGCTTCCGGCTCCGGTTCGTGCTCCAGGGCGTCGGCGGGGGCATCGACCGCGGGAAGCAGGCCGAGGACGGCCTCGCGCTGGGCCGTGCCGGTCTCCTCGTCGTAGGGGTCCGGGGTGGCGGGCACCTGCAGCCGCAGCACCGGGCCGGTGCCGAGCCGGGCGTAACCGCGGCCGGCCGGGACCTCGGCCGCCGAGGTGGTGCACTGCGGGGCGCCGAGGACGGCCCGCGCGTGCTCCGGGTCGAGCGCGCCCAGCAGGACGCGGGCGCGGGTGTGGGCGATGACGGCCGGAGTCAGCACCTCGGTGGCGTCGAGCTGGTCGGCGACGGCCACCGCCACACCGGCGGTGCGCCCGTGCCGCAGCGGCACGTCCAGCAGCAGCTGCGGGTCGGGGCGGCCCTCGGCGTGGGCGAGCTGGGTGAGCGCGGTGGGCCGGTCGACCAGGATCCACAGCGGGCGGCGGGTGTCCTCCGGCGCCGAACGTCCGGCCTGACGCGCCCGGTTGACGGCGATCAGCCGGCGTTCCGTCTCGTGCGCGGCCCATTCGAGGGTGGCGCAGGTCCCGGCCAGGCCACTCTCGACGGCCAGCACGCCGGGACGTCCGACGAGGCAGGCGTACTCACCGCTACCGCTGCCGTCGATGATCACGACGTCGCCGTGGCACAGCGCCTGCAGGGCGATCGACCGCAGCAGACCGGTCGTGCCCGAGCCCGGCCGGCCCAGCGCCAGCAGGTGCGGCTCGGTGGAACGCGGCCCGGTCCGCCACACGACGGGCGGTGCGTCGCGGACCTCGTCCCCGTCGACGACCGGGACGGTGCGCCGGACGGTCGCGGAGTCGGTGAAGCCGAGGACGGTCTCGCCGGGCGCGGTGACGAAGCGCTGGGCGGTGATGCCGGTGGACAGCGGCGGCAGCGCGGCGAGGGTGAGGTGGTTCTCCTCCTCGTTCCAGTCGAACCTGTACTCGCGGCCGCGCCCCGCCTTGGCGTGCAGCAGCTGCTCGATGCGGGACCGGGCCGCGGCCTCGCCGTCGGTGAAGTACGCGGGATAGCGCAGGTGCAGCCGGGCCAGCCGGCCGTCCTCGAACGTGTACTCGCTGAAGGCGCTGTCCCAGTCTCCGTCGCGGGCGTAGAGCGGAGCCGGGTCGTCGGGGTCGGACAGATACGGCACCAGCGCCTCGTACAGCGTCTGGAGCCTGTCGGCCTCGGCCTCGGTGGGCCCTGCCGGTTCCGGCGCGGTGCGGTCACGGCCCATCCAGCCGGCGCAGGCCAGGACCGCGCCGAGCGCCAGCAGTGGGCCGTACGGCATCAGCGTGACGACGACGACCCCGGCGCCGCAGAGCAGCAGTGCCGGGCCGCGCCGGTCCTTGGGGGTGCGGGCCCACCAGCTGCGGGCCCAGCCCACCTGCATGCGCATGCCCCGGGTGATGGTGATCAGCGGGTGGAGCACGTCGGTGGCACTGTCAGCGGCGGTGCGCGCGAGTTCGCGGCTGCGCGCGAGCGACGGCCTGCCGCTCACGAGGGTCGCGAAGGACGGCCTGTTGCTCAGGATGCTGGGGAGGGGGCGCCTGGCCACGGACGGCTCCAGTGGGTGGGTGCGGCGGGATGGTGGCGGGTCGTGGGTGACGCGGTGGGGCCCGGGGGCGCCGGCATGCGGCCCCGGGCCCCGTAGGACCTAGACAGACACGGCCTAGATCTTGATCCCGCCCAGCAGGCCCGCGAGGCTGGCTCCGCCGGCCTTGATGCTCGGGGCGATGCCGGTACCCGCGAGGTAGAAGCCGAAGAGGGAGCAGACGAGAAGGTGGGAGATCTTCAGTCCGTCCTTGCGGAAGAACAGGAAGGCGATGATGCCGAGAAGAACGACACCTGAGATGGACAGGATCATTGGACTTTCTCCTGGGTGATGGGGACGGTCACCATGAGTCCTTCCAGGCTCACCAGAAGTGATGGAGGAGGAAAGTGGCAAACGGGTGATTTGTAGTAAATTCCCCCTGAATGGGCGCTTCGGAAGCCCGCCGGAGCGACCCCGGCGCGAGCATTGCCTGACCCGTCACCCGTCATGCCGGCCGCCACACCGATGGCGCATCCACGTCGCCCGGACGGCCGAGTGACCACGGAATCCGGGGAGTGGCGCGGCGTGTGCGACGATGCCGCGCATGCGGCTGACTCCGATCACCTGGCCCCGGTTGGCCGGGAGCCTCGCCGACCGGGTGGCCGGTCTCACCCCGACCGCCGCCGTGCCGTGGCTGCGGGTGGCCGTGGACGGCGCCCCCGCCGCCGGGCCGGCCGCCCTGGCGGACGCGCTCGCCGCCGAACTGCCCGCCCGCGGCCACCGCGTCCTGCGGGTGCGCGCCGCGGACTTCTGGCGCCCGGCCTCGCTCCGCTTCGAGTACGGGCGTGAGGACTCCGACGCGTACTACGACCTGTGGCTGGACACCGGCGCGCTGCGCCGCGAGGTCCTCGATCCGCTGGCGCCCGGCGGCAGCGGCCGGGTACTGCCCTCGCTGTGGGACGCGGCCACCGACCGCGCGACCCGGGCCGGATACGTCGAACTGCCGCCCGGCGGCGTCCTGCTGCTGGACGGCCAACTGCTGCTCGGCCAGGGCCTCGAGCTGGACCTGACGGTCCATCTGCGGCTCTCCCCGGCGGCCCTGGCCCGCCGCACCCCGGACGAGGAGCACTGGACGCTGCCCGCCTTCGGCCGGTACGCCGACGAGGTCCGTCCCGCGGAGGCCGCCGACGTCCTGGTGCACGCGGACGACCCCCGGCACCCGGCGTGGAGCGGACATCCCTTGCCGCCGGACCGCGCGGACGGCTAGCGTCGCCCCCCACCATGACCTTCGCGATCGCGCCGATGAGCGCCGAGCACATACCCGAGGCCGCCACTCTGTACGACCGCTGGTCAGGGCACTCCCGCAAGGGCAGGCCGCCGGGCGCCCCCACCGGCGGGGAACTGCTCGGGAAGCTGCTCGCGGAGCCGGACACCGAGGCCTGCTTCGCCCGCGACAGCGGCGGCAGGCCCGCCGGCTATCTCGCGGCCTCCCCGCTCGACCTCGCCGAGGACGCCCCCGCCGCACTCCGCAACCACCCGCGCTCCGCGGTGGTCCGCCACGGCGGGCACGCCCTCGCGCCGGGGCAACGCGACAACGGGGCGCTGCTCGCCCTGTACGCCGAAGCCGCCGCCCGGCTCGTCGCCCAACGGCGGCTGGTCCACTACGTCGAACTGCCGGCGTCCGAGAGCGCCGCGATGGACTGGTGCCGGCTGGGCTTCGGGTTCGAGGAGATGTACGGGCTGATGGCCGTCAAGCCCCGCGGCCGCCAGCCGCGCGGCGTGGACGGGCTGAGCATCCGCCGGGCCGGCCCCGGCGATCTGCCGCAGATCGGCCGGATGGCCGCGGAGTCGGCCCGCTACCAGCGGCGGTCGGCGATGTTCCTGCCGCAGTCGGACGCCGCGCTGGCCGCGATGCGCACCCGGTACACCGACACCCTCTCCGACCCCCGCTGCGCGGCCTGGATCGCCGGCCGCGGAGGCGAGGAGATCGGCATGGTCCTGCTCGCCCCGTCCGCCGTGGACCCCGTCACCCCCGAGGCCTGCGTGGAGCTGGCCGAGGCGTACGTCGAGCCGTCCGCGCGGGGCGAGGGCGTCAGCCGGATCCTGCTGGCCACCGCGGTGGCGTGGGCATACGACCACGAGTACCGGCACATCGGGGCCCGCTGGCACTCCGCTTCGCCACTGGCGGCCGGGCACTGGCCCGCCGTGGGTTTCCGTGTCGCCGCCTACCGCCTCAGCCGCGTACTCGACCCGAGGAACAGCAACGCCCAGGCGCCGTTCGGCACGTGACGGCGCTCACGGCCGCGCTGCCACGTGACCGGGCTCACAGGTGAGGCACGCTGAGCTGCCGCCTTCTCCACAGTGCGTTTCCCTTGCGGGCGCATGATGACGCCTTCAGCGTTTCCGTTCACGGATAGTAAAGGAATCGCACACGCACGGATCGGGCCGGCCGACTCACGGTCACCAAAGTGAGCGGGCGCTCACGCACGTGATATGCGGCTCACCACGGGAATGTTGCCGGAATGTCGGGTGCTCGTTTAGCTTCGCTCTCCTGCGGGTCAAATGCCCGCAGGATCCCACCGGGTGGAACGCCTAGTCCTGCCGCTACCCGGTGTTCTGCACACCAAACTTCTACGGCAGGAGCGGGGGACCCAGGTAAGTGCCGTTCCCGCACATCGGGAATGGCTTGGGGTGAAGTCGCTGTACGCCGCGCCATTCGGTGGTGCGTGCCGCGCCCGGGCATCTCCGGCCCGAACCCGACAGCTCACCTCGCAGGCGTAGGAGAGGAACTCCCCCATGCCCGCAAAGGGAAAGCACCGCATCGTCCGCATGAGCCGACTCACCAGGATCTGCGTCGCGGCCGGCACCGGTGGCGCCGCTCTCGCACTGCCGCTGGCCATGTCCTCGAACGCCTTCGCCGCCGAGACCCAGGTAGCCGCGAACGGCGTCGCCACCGCCGCGACGCACCCCGCGCAGCCGGTGGCCAAGGCCGCTCCGGTCGCCAAGGCCGCCCCGGCGAAGAGCGCCGACACCTCCTACCGGGTGGTCGGCGGTGACAGCCTGTCGAAGATCGCGGACGTGCACCACGTCGACGGTGGTTGGCAGAAGCTGTACGCCGACAACGAGCAGACCGTCGGTGGCGACCCGAACCTGATCTACCCCGGCCAGACGCTGGCCCTCGGCGGCAAGGCCGCGCCGAAGCACTCGGCGCCGTCCACCGAAGCGGCGCCGAAGACCTCCGCCTCGAAGTCCTCCACCGCGAAGACGGCGAAGGCACCGGTCAAGAAGGCCCCGGTCGAGAAGGTCGAGGCGAAGACCGACGCGTCCACGAAGTCCTCGACGGCGTCCTCGTCCTCCTCCGGCTACACCCTCCCGGTCGACGGCGCCGCCATCGGCACCCCGTACCACCAGGAGGGTTCCAGCTGGTCCAGTGGCTACCACACCGGTGTGGACTTCGTCGTGTCGACCGGCACCACGGTGAAGGCGATCGCCGCCGGCACCGTCGTGTCCGCGGGCGACGGCGGTGCCTACGGCAACGAGGTCGTCATCCAGCACAGCGACGGCAAGTACTCCCAGTACGCGCATCTGTCCTCGCTGTCCGTCTCGGCCGGCGAGACCGTCACCGAGGGCCAGCAGATCGGCCTGTCCGGCGCGACCGGCAACGTGACCGGCCCGCACCTGCACTTCGAGATCCGCACCGGCCCGGACTACGGCTCGGACATCGACCCGGTCGCGTACCTCAGCGAGCACGGCGTCAGCGTCTGATCCGTCGGACCCGACCGTGGGAAGTGCCCACCCGGACCTGAAACTGACCAGGTCCGGGTGGGCACTTCGGTGTTTCCGGGGGCCGGCGGCCGCAGCGGTCAGCCCGCCGGGTGGTTGTAGCCGAACACCCGCGCCCCGGTCTCCGAGCGCGGCTGGTGGCTGGAGCCCTGCTCGAGCAGGACGTAGGTGCCGGGGCCGTACCGCCGGTCGCCCTCGATGACCTCGCCCTCGGCCACGTAGTAGCCCTCGCCGACGGTCTCGTGCACATCGACGCCGGGCCACCGGGAGCCGGGATCGAAGTCCACCACCCAGAAACTGAACGGGGCCGGGCCCCGGCAGTTCGCGCAGCAGGACGCCGGGACCGATCTCGGTGGTGGGCACGTCGTCGACGTGGAGGGCCAGCAGGCGGTTCGGTGCCCGCAGAGCCTGATCAGGTGCGTTCATCCGTTCAGCATCCCCCGACCGGCCTTCCGCCGGGGGCGATCACTCGAAAAGGGCGGCGAGTTCGCCGCGCGAGGCGATGTCGAGTTTCGGGTACGCCTTGTACAGGTGGTAGCCGACGGTGCGCGGGCTGAGGAACAGCCGGGCCGCGATGTCCCGGTTCGACATGCCCTGCGCGGCGAACCGTGCGATCTGCAGTTCCTGCGGCGTGAGCCCGGCGAGCACCCCGGGCTCCCGGCTCCGCGGCGCCGCCGTGCCGGTCGCCCCGAGCTCGCTGCGCGCCCGGTCCGCCCAGGGGTGGGAACCCAGCCGCTCGAACACGTCCAGCGCCGACCGCAGGTGGCCGCGGGCCTCGCTCTTGCGGCGGGCGCGGCGCAGCCACTCGCCGTACAGCAGCGCGGTGCGGGCGTGCTCCAGCGGCCGGCGGTGCTCGTCGTGGAGTTTCAGCGCGGCCGTGAAGTGCGCCTCGGCCTCGGAGTCGGCGGCGAGCAGCGCCCGGCAGCGCAGCACCAACGCGTCGGACCAGGACTGCCGCGTGCGGGCCGCCCACCGTTCGAAGCGGGCGAGCGGCTCGGCGGCGCGCGGGCCGAGACCCAGCCGGACGGCCGCCTCGATGAGGTCGGGGATGCTGCGGGTGGCGCAGAAGTGGTGCCGCAGCGGTTCGTGCGTGAGCCGCTCCAACCCGTCGAGCGCCGCCTGCGCCCGTCCCAGACCCAGATCCAGCATGCCCTGTGCCCAGTACGACCAGGGCGCGCCGGGCGGCATCGCCGCGCCGGCGACGACGGCGAGCGCGCCGGCGGTGTACCGACGGCAGCGTTCCTCGTCCCCCTCGACGGCCGCCAGATAGGCCAGCACGCTGCTGAACTGGCTGGTCCACTGCTGCTGCCCGGTGTCGCCCGCGATCCGCAGCGCCTCCTGCGCGGTGGCCAGCGCGTCACGGTGCCGGCCCGCGAACACCTCGGCCTCCGCCATGAAGAACAGCACCGTCGGCAGCCGGCCGATGGCGCCGAGTTCGCGGCTCTCGGCGGCGAGCGCGGCGGCCAGTTCGTGCGCCTCGTCGTCCTGCCCGACGGCCAGCCCGGCGCCGCACAGCAGCATCAGGTCACGCGGGTCGCCGGGCCCGGCGACCCGGGCCGCGGTCACGGCGGCGGTCAGGTCCGGCGGTCCGTCACCGGTGGGCGGGCCGAGGGCGGCGGTGATGAACCGGGCCACCGGTGCCACCGGACTCGTCGCGGGCAGTTCCAGGGCGTCCAGCCGTGCCACCGTGTCCGCGACGTCCTGTTCGCCGAGGTACCAGGCCGTGTGCGCGGCCTGCATGAGCATCCGCGCGGCGCGCTCGGGATCGGCCGCCGTCGCGTGCGCGGCGCCGTCGGTGAGCAGCCGGTGCGCGGTGGGGAAGGAGCCGCCCAGGAAGTTCGCCAGCGCCCGGACATGGTGGAGCCGCGCCGTCAGCGCGGGATCACCGGCCCGGCGCGCGGCCTGCTCGGCGAAGTCACGGGCCCGGTCGAGCTCACCGGCCTCGGCGGCCGCCTCGGCCGCCAGGGTGAGCCGCCGGGTGCCGGCGCCGGGGTCGGTGCTGAGCCGGGCGGCCCGCTCGAAGGCGAGGGCGGCCGCCGCGTAACCGCTGCGGTCCCTGGCCCGTCCCGCGGTGTCCTCCAGCGCGGCGGCCGTCGCCTCGTCGGGTCCTGGCGCGGCGGCCGCCAGGTGCCAGGCCCTGCGGTCCGCGTCCTGCGGGGCGTCCAGGATGCCGGCCAGTGCCTGATGGGCAATCAGCCGATCCGCCAGCGGCGCGCGTTGGTAGACCGCGGCACGGACCAGCGGATGACGGAAGCGCAGCCGGTCGTCGTCCAGCCGGATCAGGCCGCCCTCCTGCGCGGGCGGCAGATCGCCCGCTCCGGCGCCCAGCGCCTGCGCCGCTCGCAGGACGACCCGCAGATCGCCGGTGTGCTCGGCGGCTGCGACGAGCAGCAGCAGCCGGGTGGCGGCCGGCAGGTGGCTGACCCGGCCGTGGAAGGCCATGTGCAGCCGGCTGGTGAGCGGCAGCGCGCCCGGCCGGAAACGGCCGTCGGGGCGTTCCGCCTGGAACGCGACCGGCAGTTCCAGCAGCGCCAGCGGGTTGCCCTGGGCCTCGGTCAGGACGCGGTGGCGGACGTTGGGGGAGAGCTCGGCGCCCTGCCCCGCCAGCAGGGCGGCCGCCGACGCAGGGGCCAGCCCGCGCAACCGCAGTTCGGGAAGGCCGGGGGCGGGGAACGTGCCCTCGCCGTCGCGGGCCGCGAAGACCAGGGCGATGCCCTCGGCGTCGAGCCGCCGGGCGGCGAACATCAGCGCGTCGGTCGACACCCGGTCCAGCCACTGCGCGTCGTCCACGACACAGAGCAGCGGACCGTCCCCCGAGTGCGCGGAGAGCAGGGACAGCACGGCGAGCCCGACGAACATCGGGTCGGGTGCCGCGGCGACGGTCATCCCGAACGCGGCCTCCAGCGCCAGCCGTTGGGGCTCGGGCAACGCGCCCAGCGAGCCCATCGCGGGACGCAACAGCAACTGGATCCCGGCGAAGGGCAGCTCGGCCTCGAACTCGGTGCCGGAGCCGCGTACGACGGTCAGCGCGCCGGTTGTGGCCACTGTGTCCACCGCGTCGTCGAGCAGCGCCGTCTTCCCGATGCCCGCCTCGCCGCGCAGCACCAGCACTCCGCTGCGGCCCGCCCTGGCACCGGACAGCAGATCCCCGATCGCCGACTGTTCCTCGGTACGCCCGTGCAACATGTTCCGAACGCTACCCAACGGACCGGCCGCCGCCGTCGCCGCGGGCGGCTTCCAGACCCCGGCGGATCGCGGTCTCCACGGGGCAGTAGGCGCCGTTGGACCGCTCCAACTCGTAGTGGACCGCCGGATACAGCGGGGGCTGCGCCATGAACCGGGGGCGGCTGCCGTGGTGCGGTTGGGCCGCGTGCACCAGGAAGGGATGGCACAGATAGACGTCCCCCGGGCTGCCGGTGGCGAGCGCGACCAGCCGGTGCGCACTCACCTCGTCGATCTCGGCGGCGATCTCCAGGGTCGACGCCCCCTCCTCGCCGAACGGCCGCAGGACCGGGGGGACGTCCAGGTGCGAGCCGACCCGGATCCGGGTCGGCGCGTCCTCGGGGCCGGTCTCGGTGAAGAGGAAGAGCATCAGCAGCGCCCGGCCCTCGGAGCGGAGGTTGGCGAACGGCCACTTCGCGCCCTCGGGGAAGTAGCTGCCCTCGATGTGCCAGCCGGCGTCGTCGGGTTCGTCCGGGTGCGGGAAACGGAGCGGGAAGGAGCCCAGCGACGGCCGCGGCACCCAGCGGCCGGGACCGACGAGATGGTCGAACGCGTCGTGCAACACCGGGGTGTTGGCCGCCTCGACGAAGGGCGTGTCCGGCATGTCCGACACCCAGTGCACCGGTTCCGTCCACGAGGCCGGGTCGTCCGGATCGGTGCCGGTCTTCGCCCAGAGCAGCTCCGCGCAGGCCCGCGCGGTCTCCTCGGAGAAGGCCCGTTCGATCCTGATGAAGCCGTTGTCGAGGAAGTGCTCGATCGTCGTAGGGTCCACCCGGCCATCCTCACCGCTACCGGGCGGCGGGAGCCAACGGGTTTCCGGTCGGAGTGATGAGCTCCTGCAGCGCGGGAGCACACCGCTCGACGAGGGCGGGAACCGTCATCGCGCGGACCGCCTCGCCGCGCGCGATGCCGTAGACGGCGCCCAGGCCCAGCAGCATGCCCACGGCGAGCTCGGCCCGCAGCCCGGCCTCGGGACCGGTCAGCCGGCGGGCGAGACCGGCGATGACCTGCTCGCGGAAGTTGGCGCGCATGAGGTCGCCCTGTCCTTCGGCGGAGTGCAGCGGTGCGAAGACGATCCGCAGGATGGGGTCGATGCCGCGCTCGTTCTGACTGGTGAGGACCTGGGTGACCATGTGCCGGCCGAGCTCGCCCAGCGGGGCGTCCAGCAGTGCTTCCGCGTCGGACTCGAAGGAGATGACGCGGGCGAAGAGCTTCTCCTTGTTGCCGAAGTACTTGACGATCAGCGGCGCGCTCACCCCGGCCCGTTCCGCGATGGCCTTGAGGGTGATGTCGCCGTAGGAGCGCCGGCCCAGCATGGTGCGGGCCGCGCGCAGGATCGCGGCCCTGGTGGCGTCGGCGTCACGGCGGCGGGTGTCGGGAGCAGCTGTGGGCACATGGCTCATGCTCCCTCCAAGGCGGGGTCCGCGGCCGCTTCCGCGCGCGGCGCGGGCCGTTCCGGCGTGTCGCGCCGGCTGCCGGGTATCGACACCGCCGCGAGGAAGGCGAGGATCGCGACCCCGCCCGCCATGGTGAAGGCGATCAGGTAGCCGTGCAGCGTGGGGACCTGCAGTGCGCCGATCGGCGCGGTGTGGTGGATCAGGATCGCGGCGACCGCGGCGCTGCAGGTGGCCTGGCCGACGGTGCGCATGAGGACGTTCACCCCGTTGGCGGACGCGGTCTGCCCGGCCGGTACGGCCCGCAGGATCAGCGTCGGGAGCGCGGAGTAGGCGAGCGTCGTGCCCGACGCGACCACGGAGGCACCGACGATGATCGCCCACAGCTGCCGGCTGTCCGCGATGCGCAGCACGTAGCCGAGGGTCAGCAGGACGGCTCCCGCGGCGAGGGTGAACTTCGGGCCGCGCGCCGCCGACATCCGGGCCGAGACGGGGGACAGCAGCAGCATGATGATGCCGCTGGGCAGCAGGCACAGCCCGCTCGCCACGATGGACAGCCCCAGCCCGTAACCGGTCTCCCTGGGGGCCTGCACCAGCTGCGCGGTGACCAGCGAGTTGGCGTAGAAGGCGAAGCCGGCGAGGAGCGCGGCGATGTGCGGCAGCGCGACGCGCGGGCCGGCGGCCAGCCGCAGGTCCACCAGCGGGCTCGCGGCACGCAGTTGCTGCCACCGCCACCCGGTGAGGATCACGACGGCGCCGCAGGCAAGGCTCAGCACGGCCGGGCTGGTCCAGCCCCACTGGCCGCCCTGCGAGACCGCCAGCAACAGGCAGACCAGTCCGGCCGCCAGCCCGGCGGCGCCGGTGAAGTCGAAGCGGCCGGGGGAGCGGACGGGCGACTCGCGCACGACCCACCAGGCCAGAGCGAGGCCGAGCGCGCCCAGCGCGGTCGTCGCCCAGAACATGACGTGCCAGTCGGCGTACTGCACGATCAGAGCGGCCAGCGGCAGGCCGAAGGCGGCGCCGATGCCGACGGTCGAGCTCATCATCGCCACGGCGGAGCCGGTCCTGGAGGGAGGGAGTTCGTCGCGCAGGATGCTGATGGACAGCGGCACGACCGCGGCGGCGGCGCCCTGCAGGGCGCGGGCGGCGATCAGCAGCCGGATGTCGGAGGTCACGGAGCACAGCAGGGATCCGAAGGTCATCAGCCCGAGCGCGATCAGCAGCACGCGGCGCTTGCCGTACATGTCGCCGGCCCGCCCCAGTACGGGGGTGAGGACGGCTCCGGCCAGCAGGGTCGCGGTGACCATCCAGGAGACGCCGGCGGGCGAGGCACCGGTGAGGCGCGGCAGGTCGGGAAGGAGCGGAACCACGACGGTCTGCATGATCGCCATCAGAATCCCGCCGAATGCCAGGACGGGGACCATGAGCCGTTTCCGGAAATCCACGGGGTGCGCTCCCATAAGCCGGACGAGGAGGTGAATAGTCGTTCACCACATTAGGTGAATGATGATTCACTGCCAAGCGACTTCCGGTCGGGAACGGCTGGAGAGAGCGGTTCCGGCACCGGTGCCGGGGCGCGGCCGCCGGGGATCAGGCGCCCGGGACCGTGCGGTGGATCTGCTGGAGGAAGGTGGCGTTGTCCGGCGACTGCCGCATCCGGTCGAGCAGCACTTCGAGGGTCTGCTGGGTGTCCCTGGACTGCAGGGCACGGCGCAGGCCGCGAACGGCCGCCAGTTCGGCGGCGGGCAGCAGCAGCTCCTCGCGCCGGGTGCCGGACGGGGTCACGTCGACAGCGGGGAAGATCCGCTTCTCGGCGAGCGAGCGGTCCAGCCGCAGTTCCATGTTGCCGGTTCCCTTCAGCTCCTCGAAGAAGTAGTCGTCGGCCCGGGAGCCGGTGTCGACGAGCGCGGTGGCGAGGATGGTCAGGGAGCCGCCCTCCTCGGCGCAGCGCGCGGCGCCGAAGAGCCGCTTGGGCGCCTGCACGGCGGCGGAGTCGACGCCGCCGCTGAGGGTGCGGCCGTTGCCCGGCGCCGCGTTGTTGTGGGCGCGGCACAGCCGGGTGATGGAGTCGAGAAGTATCACCACGTCCTGGCCGAGCTCGACGAGCCGCTTTGCGCGTTCGACGGCGAGTTCGGCGAGGGCGATGTGCTCCTTGGCCGGGCGGTCGAACGTCGAGGCGAGCACCTCGCCGCGCACCGAACGGCGCATGTCGGTGACCTCCTCGGGGCGTTCGTCCAGGAGGACGACCATGAGGTGGACGTCGGGGTGGTTGACGGCGATGGCGTTGGCCAGGCTCTGCAGGAGCAGGGTCTTGCCGGTCTTGGGCGGCGCCACGATGAGTCCGCGCTGGCCCTTGCCGACCGGCGCGACGAGGTCGACGAGCCGGGTGGTGAGGGCGCCGGGCGAGGTCTCCAGCCGCAGCCGCGCTCGCGGGTGGACGGGGGTGAGGTCACCGAAGTGCGGGCGCGGCCCCGGAGCTCCGGCCTGGCGGCCGTTGATCCGTTCGACGCTGCCGAGGGCGCGCGGCCGCTCGGTGGTGCCTTCGACGAGGTCGCCCTTGCGCAGCCCGAACCTGCGGATCTGAGCGGTCGTCACCTGCGGGTCGTCGGGCCGCGGGTGGTAGCCGCCGGTGCGCAGGAAGCCCTGGCCGCCGACGATGTCGAGGATGCCGGTGACCGGCGTGGGCTGGGCGGCACGGGTGGTTCTGGCAGGGGGGTGTTCGAGTGTGGTGGTCATGCTGGGTCCTTTCGAGGACATACCGAAGGAGGTCCCGGCGGGGGCGTGGAGCAAGGGGCGGACGTGTCACGCACCACTGGCTTGCCGACCCGCGAGGGGTGAAGGAAGGAGATGCAGTTACCGGGCGGCCGGTCCTGAAGGACGGAATTTCGCCACGGTGAGAGGTGGAACAAGCACCGGCGCCGATAAGCGGCGTACTCGAGTGCTGTTCGCACTGTAGCACGCCGTTTCGGGCGGGCGGGGAAAAACCTCGGGAGAAGTTCAGGGAAAGGGGTCGGAAAGGACCCGGGTCAGTTCGAGCGGAGGTTCCGGCGGCGGGCGAAGACGGTACCGGCGGCCAGCGCCAGGACGCCCGCGGCGCCCGACCAGGCCCAGCCGCCTTCCGAGGTGGATTGCGTGGCGGTGGCCGCCGTCCCCAATGGCGCGGGCGCGGAATCCGCCGGCCGGCGCGGCGCCGAGGCGGGGACGGCACGGTCGCCGGTGTTGAGGGTGCCGACCGAGCCGTTCACCCCGGCGGCCTCGAAGCCCCACTCCAGCAGGGCACCGGCCTCCTTGTACACGGCCATCGCCACGCCGGACCGCGGGTTCATCACCGTGACGATCAGCGTGCGGTCGCCGTGCTGGGCGGCGGCGATCAACGTGTTGCCCGCGTTCGTGGTGTAGCCGTTCTTCACCCCGATGATCCCCGGGTACCTGCCCACGCCGTCGGCCCCGGTCAGCAGGCGGTTGGTGTTCTGGATCTGGTAGGGCGGCGCCGGCTTGCCCTTCGCGTCCTTGCCGCCGGGGAACATCGCGGTGGCGGTGGAGGTGTAGCCGGCGAAGTACGGGGTGGCGAGGCCCGCGCGGGCGAAGAGCGCCAGGTCATAGGCAGACGAGACCTGGCCCGGCTCGTCGTAGCCGTCGGGTGAGACCACCTCGGTGTCGTCGGCGCCGAGCATCTGCGCCTTGGCCTGCATCTGGGAGACCGTCAGGGGCACGGAGCCGTTCATCCGGGCGAGCACGTGCACCGCGTCGTTGCCCGAGCTGAGGAACACCCCGCGCCACAGGTCGGCCACCGTGTACTCCTCGCCCGCCTGCACACCGACCTTGCTGCTGCCCGCCCCGACACCCGCGAGCTCCTCCTCGGTCACGGTGTGGAGGGTCTCCTGCGGGAAGCGGGGCAGGACGGTGACGGCGAAGAGGGTCTTGAGGGTGCTGGCCGGCGGCAGCGGGCGGTGCGCGTTCTTGGACGCGAGCACCTCTCCCGTACGCGCGTCGGCCACCAGCCAGGACAGTGCCGACAGGCCCTGCGGCAGCTCCGGCGAACCGGACTTCGGCAGCACCTGCACTCCCGGCCGCCCCAGCGCCGCGCCGCCGATCACGGTGCGGCCGGGCGCGCGGCCGTCGTGCCCGTCGGCGAACGCCGGGGCGCCCGCGTAGCTCACGCTCAGGCAGACGGTGGTGAGGACCACCGCGCGAGACCAGGGGGACGGAGTGCGGCCGGGGCCGAAAGCAGTCATGCGCTCACGGTAGGAACGCTTGCGCCGCTTCTGCGCGGTGACGTGCTCCATCCGGTGGAGCAGGCGACCGGACGGGGGACCCCGTGCGGGTCACGCGACCTTCGGACGGGGGACCGTGCGGGTCACGCGACCTCGGAGTCCGCCGCGAGCGGCGGATCCGACGGGGCGCCCGCGGCCTCGCGGGCACAGCGCCCCTTGGCCAGCTCGGCGTTGAAGTGCGCGCCGATGAGCAGCGCGACGTGGGACACCCACAACCACACCAGGAAGACGACCGTCCCGGCCAGCGAGCCGTACAGCCGGTTGTACGTCCCGAAGACGGAGACGTAGAGGGCGAACCCCACGGAGGAGAGCAGCCACAGCACGACGGCCAGCGCGCCGCCCCCCGCCATCGCGCGCACCGGCCGGAACCTGGCCGGCCCCGAGCGGAACAGGATCAGCACCAGGACCGTCGCCACGCAGACCAGCAGCGGCCACTTCAGGGCGCTCCAGCTGGTCACCGCGGCCTCGCCCATCCCCATCACCTGACCGGCGCGCCGGGCCAGCTGACCCGTGACCATCAAGGTGACCGCACTGCAGACGAGCAGGGAGAGCAGCACCAGCGCGGTGATGACGATGCGGGGCGCCGTCCGCCAGGCGGGCCGGTGGTCGCTCACGCCGTACATGGAGTGCAGGGCCCGCCGGAAGACGGCGAGATAGCTGGAGGCGGACCACATCGCCCCCACCGTGCCGCTGACGGCCAGGAACCAGGCCGCCGAGTGCTCCTGGGACATGTCCTTCATGGTGCTCGCGACCAGCTGCCGCGACTCGGCCGGCACCACCGCCGTGACCTGCGCGATCAGATCGCTGGTCGACGACGCCCCGGCCAGGCCGATCACCGAGACCGTCACCAGCAGGCTGGGGAACAGGGCGAGCATGGCGTAGTACGTGAGCGCCGCCGCCCGCTCCGAGGCGTCCTGGTCCCACGCGGCGACGAGGGCACCGCGCAGCGCCGTCAGGATCCGCCGCCGGCGCCCGGCCGGGCGGCGCGCCGCGGCGACGTGTGCCGCGGGCTCGCGGCCGGTGGGCCCCAGGGCCAGTACTGCCCGCTCGTCGATCATTCCGGCTCCTCGGTGGTGCGTGCGCGGTGGAACGGTGTCCACCGGGACAGGGCCCGGCGGGCGGTACGGAGTCGGCGAGGTGCCGATCTGTCGGTCTGATACCCGCGTACGGCCGGTCCAGCCGGACTTCGGATCCGTCCGCGCTCGTCGGGTATTCAACGGTTGAAGCGCGCAAGGCGGGCAAGACGCAGGGGTGTCCGAACAGTTGTAGCCATCGTCCGAACCCCCGAGCTGTTCGGGAGGTTCGAAAGAAGCTTGGGAAGGAAGTCCGGATGCTCGCCATCGCCGCGGCTGTCGTCTTCGCGATCGCCTTCATCATCAACGCGACCGAAACCTCGACCGACATCGTATTCGCACCCGGCAGCCTGCAGCTCGTGGGGCTCGTGCTGGTCGCCCTCCACCTGGCGGGACTCGGCTCCGGCTGGTCCGTCCCGGCCCGTCGCCGGGGCCGCCGCTGACCACGGACGCACGTTCGACGCACCGCTGAGGCGGTCCCGGCCGGCGCAGCGGGTATCAGACATCACACCGCGCGCCCGCCGGGACGGCGCGCCGACTGGAGGACCGGATGAGCGACACCACCCTGCTGTGGACCCTGGCGGCGCTGGCCGTCGTGGTCATGCTGGTCATCGCCGTACGGCTGGCGGTGCGCCTGGTCCGGGTACGCCGGCTGCTGGTGGCCGCCCATGTGCCGCTCACCGGGAAGGCGATGTTCTGGGGAGCGATCGCCTATCTCGTCTGCCCGGTGGACCTGCTCCCCGACCCGATCCTCATCGATGACATCGGCGTGCTGTGGCTGGCCGTGCGCGCCTTGGAGAGCGCGGCGCGCCGGGCGGGACTCGGGATCGGCGACCCGGATGGCGACCGTCCGGTGGATCCCGCCACGCATGGAACACCGTCGCTGGGGCAGAGGGCGAAGAGAACGAGCACGTGACCGCCGAGGCAGAAGGGGCATACCCGACATGCTGGACGTCCTCACCACAGTGATGGAGCCTCTGCGGAAGTCGATCCGTTACTCGGGCAGAAGCGGCAGCATCGCCGCCGCCCGCGACGCCGCCCGCGTTTTCCTCGACAACCTCACGGCGGACCGCGCCGCCCCGGTACCGGAGGGGCGCGTGCAGGAGGTACTGCTCATCGTGAGCGAACTGGTGACCAACGCGAGCCGCTACGCCCCGGGATCCTACGAGCTGGAGCTGACCTACTGCGGCGGCGCCGTCGAGGTGACCGTCCGGGACTCCAGCACCGAGCTGCCCCGGCGGTTCGAGCCCGACCCCGCGCGGATCGGCGGCCACGGGATGGAGATCGTCGACCGGCTGTGCCGGGAGGTCACCGCCGAGCGCGTCGAGGGTGGCAAGCGCGTCACCGCGCGGCTGGACGTGGAGCGGCGCGACACGAAGTGACCCGAGGCCTCCGCGGACGACGCGGGCCCGACCGGCGTACCGCCGGTCGGGCCCTTCGCCGTGCCGGGGTCAGGAGGCGTACACCTCGAACTCGGAGAGCTGGCCCGCGGGCCATCCCGTGTTCGCCGTGAACGTCAGCCGCAGGTAGCGGGTGGTGGTTCCGGCGGGCAGCGTGATGGTCGCGCTGTTGCCGCTCGCCGGGTCGAAGGTGTAGCCCGCGGAACCCTTCAGGGTGCTCCACGAGGAGTTGTCGGTGCTCCCGAGCACACTCAAGGTCTGCGTGCGGGTGCCCCAGGCCGCCGGCGGCGGCAGCTTGAGGACGATCCGGCCGGTCGCGGTCGCCGCGCCCAGGTCGACGGTCACCGACTGCGGGAAGGCGTTGCCCGCGCTCTCCCAGTAGCTGGCGGAGTTTCCGTCGTTGGCGTTGCGGGCCACGTAGACGTCACTGGTGCTGGTGGCGCTGATGCTCTTGCCCGCGGCCAGGTTGCTGTTGGCCGGCGGGGTCGTCGGGGGAGTGGTGGGCGGGGTCGTCGGCGGCGTCGTACCGGTGTGGCGGACCTCCAGCTCGGAGAGCTGCGCGGCCGGCCAGCCGGTGTTGGCCGAGACGGTCACCCGGACGTAGCGCACGTTCGCGGCGGTGAAGCCTGCGGTGACGGTGTTCGCGGACCCGGGGTCGAACGCGTACGCCTTGGGTGCGGCCAGCTGGCTGAAGGCCGTTCCGTCGGCGGAACCGAGCACCGCGATGCTCTGCGAGCGCGACTCCCAGCCCGGCGGCAGCTTGAACGTCACACTGTCGACGCTCGTGGCCGCGCAGAGATCGACCGTCAGCGACTGCGGGAACGCGCCGCCGCTCTCCCAGTAGCTGCCCGCGTTGCCGTCGACGGCGTTGGCCGCGCTGTAGGAGCCGTTGACGCTGGTGGCGGTGACGGGCTTGCCCTGGGCCAGGTTGCCGGTGCCCGGGACGCAGGTCGGCGGGGTGGTCGGGGGAGTGGTCGGCGGCGTCGTGGGCGGGGTGGTCGGCGGGTTCGAGGGATCCGACGGGATGCCGCCGTTGGTCCAGATCGGGGCGGGCCAGTTGCCGGTGCAGGTGGAACCGGTGTTCCAGCCGGAGTTCCCGCCGCCGTCGACGATCACGAAGCTCGCGCCGACGCAGTTGTGGATCGGGGTGGCGGCCTGGGCGATGTGCTTCGCCTTGACGTTGGTGAACTTCATGTTGGCCTGCACCTGGGCCTGGATGGCGTAGGTGCCGGCGCCGTCGATGTTGACATTGGTGAAGTTGACCCCGGTGACGCCGCCCTCGATCGTCTGGATGGCCTCGTACGAGCTGTCCAGGATGTCGGTGTCGGTGATGTTGATGACCGCGCCGCTGATGGCCTCGTTCAGGCCGTCGAACCAGATCGCGCCGACCCCGAAGTTCCAGTTGTAGTCGCTGTTCCCGGTTCTGATCAGGGTGTTGCGGGCCGCGGTGATGGTGCCCGCGACGGCGGTGCCGTTGCCCGAGGTCACCCCGGGGTAGCGGTTGGCGATGTGCAGGCCGCCGCCGTTGGAGATGGTGTCCGCCATCACGTTGTCGGAGATCGTGAAGTTCTTGCCGCCGTAGGTGACGATGTTGTTCGCCAGGATCGGCAGGATCACCGTGTTGTGGGTGAAGGAGTCACCGACGTTCGCGACCCGCTCCGGCCAGGACGCCAGCCCGTCGTCACCGAGGTTGCGCAGGAAGGTGTTGGTGACGGTGGAGTTGGTCACTCCGGTGTGGAAGTTCACGCCGTCCGCGGTCTGGTCCAGGATGCGGCTGTTCTTGATGGTGAAGTTGTCCATCGGGCCGTCCATCCAGGCACCGACCTTGGTGTGCTGGATCCACAGGTTGTCGACCACGGAGTTGGACATCGCGCCACCGAGGGCGTTGACCTGGTCGTCGTCCGAGCGCTCGCGGATGTCGCCGATGATGGCGAAGTCCTTGAGGGTGACGTTCCGGCTCGGCCCGTTGGCCTCCTGCGGCCGCACCCCGCCGGTGTAGCCGCCGCCCGGGACGTACTTGCCGTAGATGCCCGCGGCGCGGTTGCGGTTCACCGGGTCGCGCCCGCCGAGCACGCTGTACCACGGCCCCGCGCCCGCCAGGGTGACCCCGTCGACGACGACGTGGTCGTAGAGGGTGAAGTTGCCCTGCGGGATGTAGACCGTCTTGCCCTGCGCCTGTCCGGCGTTGACCGCGGCCTGGAATTTGGCCGTGGAATCGGCCGCGCCGGTCGGGTCCGCACCGAAGTCGGCGACCACGTCGAGGGCGCCGGCCGGTTTGGCTATCGGGGCCGCGACCTGCTCGAAGTCGGCCAGGTCGATGGTGAACGTGGGGGAGGCGGCGGTGGAGGCCACCTGCAGCCGGATCTTCGTCCCGGCCGGCAGCGTCGAGCCCAGCAGGGTCCGGGTCTCGTCGTAGAAGTGGTGCGGGTTGGTGTCGCCCGGGTTGTTGTTGAACGGGTAGCCGCCGTAGTACCAGCTGTACTTGGAGGTCACCGGCACGCTCTTCAGCGTGGAGCCGTTCACCTTCAGGTCGATGGCCGCGTCCCGCCCGGCGCCGTCCGACGTGTCCGGCAGGCTGTAGCGGAACGACATGGCGTTCGCCGGGGCGGTCAGCGTGAACTCGGCGTACTGCCCGACCGCGTTCAGCGTGACGGCCTGCCGGCCCTGCGCCTCGGACGGCAGCTTGCCGTACAGCCGGTCCGGTCCGATCACGGTGCCGTTGGTGGCGGCGTACTCCGCCTCCTGCTCCTTGAACGGCACGACCGCGCCGCGGTTCGGAACATCCAGCGGGGACAGCGCGGCGACGCCCGCCGCGTGCGCGGCGGGAGCGGTGGCGAGACCCACCCCGGTCAGCGCGGCGGCCGCGCTGACGACGAGGGAGACGATCGCGGTGGTACTGCGCCGGAGGCGGGGACTTGGGGGTGCATGCATCACAGAGGCACGTCCTTGCAGGTCGAAGGTGGGGGGCGAGCGGCGCACATTGCGGTCGCGCTGCGGGCGTGTGTCGTGGGGGTTTCGGCCGGGCGTGGGAGAGACTACGAGCACCCCTGCAGCAAGTCCATAAGTCTGCGCAATATTGCGACGATCAAATGCAAAGACAAGCTAGTGCCGTGGCACAAACGGATGTTGAGCTGGGCGTCGTGGGCCAGGCGGGACTTTCGCAACACCCTTTAGCGGATGGCGAAGACTTCGATCCCGTCGAGCATGCGGTGGGCGATGGCCGCCGGCATCCGGACGGGGGCGATGGCGGGCGGCATCGCCATCGGCCCGGTGCTCAGCGGGATGCGGCTGGAGCACTTCCGCGAGCGCGCCTTCAGCGGCTCCCTCGCGGTGAACGTCCTGGCCATGCTCGCCACCGTGGGCTTCGCCATCGTCCTGACGCAGTACCTTCAGTCGGTGCTCGGCACGAGTCCGCCGCGGGCCGCCCTGTGGGCGCTGGTGCCGTCCTTCGTGGTCGGCGCGACCGCTCCGCTCGCACCCGGTCTCGCCGGGCGCGGCATCAAACCGGGCCTCCATCATGTGCGCCGGGTTCCTGCCGGCCGCCACCGGGTTCCGCGCCGTGACCCTGGTGGGGGCGGACTCCCCGCTGTGGTGGCTGCTGGTGGCGTCGAGCGGCTACGCCTCCGGGCTGGTCCTGGTGATGGCGCTGGTCACCGAGATGGTGATCGGGGTGGCGCCGCCCGAGCGGGCCGGCGCCGCCTCGGCCTTCCCGGAGTCGGCCACCGAACTCGGCGGCGCGCTGGGCATGGTGGTGGTGTGCGTCGCGGCGGCCGTCCTCGCGCTGTACGCGCTGCGGAACGTGGCGGCCGTACCGCCCACCGGCCCGGCGGATCGGACGGACCCGACGGCGCCGGTGGGCGAGCGGCGTCAGCCGCGCGGGTACACCGAGGACAGCACGGACGGCAGTGCGTACCAGTCGGCGGTCACCAGGCTTCCGTGCCGCGCGGCGACCTGCGCGGCCTTGGCCGACGCCTCGGCCTCCGTCGGATGCGTGCCGTCGATGGCCGGCGCGACCTTGTTCACGTCCGTCATCACCACGATGTAGTGCCGGCTGTCGTACCAGGCGGTGTCGATCCCGCCGTCCACATAGGCCGCGGCGTCACCGTCGAAGAACACGAACCAGGGGCGGAGCGTCGCGTCCGGGTACCGGGAGGTCCGGGGGTCGGCCGCCGCCGCGCCGTGCACGGCGGGGAAGGCGGCCGCCTGCGGGAGCGTCCCGGCGGCGGCGAGGTTGCGCAACCGGGTCGCGTACTCCTTGTCGGTCCACAGGCTGTCGAACGGGTTGCTCTCCTCGACGGTGCCGGGGATCAGGTCGACGAGGAACTTGCCCGCCAGCGCGGCCCGCGTCGGCCAGGCGTTGGCGAGCGCCGCGGCGTCCAGGGTGCCCCGGCCGCCCACCAGGTCCGCCGGGCGGTACAGGGCGCTGCCGAGCTTGCCGCCCACCAGGGTGTCGAACTCGTCGGGGCCCAGGCCGCCCTTGTCGTTGAAGCCGTCCTTCATCTCCACCTTGAGCAGCACCGGTGCGTGCCCGGGGTGCGCGTCGCTCCACGCCTTGATGTCGGCGAGGCAGCCGTCGAATCCCTGGTTGACCGGCTTGACGCGCAACTGGGAGGCGTTGGCGGCGTTCTCGCAGTTGTTGTTGTTGCCGAAGGGGTTGTCGTGCCCGACGCGGAACTTCGTGCCGCCCAGCGAGTTGGTCCAGACGTCCAGTTCCAGCAGCGCGGCGCCGGAGTCCAGCGCGTCCGCGAAGTAGGGGTACTTGGCCTTGTCGTACGCGTTGTGCACCCCCACGCCGGTGCTGCCGGAGTAGGGGAGGGCGTCGGTGCCCGCCGCCTGCGATCCGGTCGGGGCGAGCAGGGTCAGTGCCGCCGCCGCGGCGAGCGCCGCCGCTGCCGATGTGCGTCCGAACATGCGCATGAGCCGCCTCCCGTTGAGAGCAAGTGGGAAGCAGATTAAGGGGGTTGTCCTACCGCGGGATGATCGTGGAACGACGGGACGTGAACTACTTGGTGCCGACGGACAACGGGGGCGCCCTCAACCCGTGATGTCCACGATGAAGTTGTCAAAGATGTGCGCACCGCGGCGGCCGCCGGTCTCGGTGAGGGCCTTGCGCAGCGCCGTCAGCCCATCGACGCCCAACTGCAGCGGCGGCTCGTCGGGCTGGTACGTGGTGCCGCGCGGATACGCCTCGCCGGGGGTGGTGGTCATCTCGACGTGGCAGCCCAGGATGTGGGTCACCGGGCGGGTGGCGCAGAACTCGAGCAGCCGGTCGACGGTGGCGGTGAACGCGGCGGTGTCCTGGACGTAGAGCATGCCCGGGTAGAAGGAGTCACCGGTCAGCAGCAGACCGGTGGCCCGGTCGTAGAGGACGACGGCCGCCTCCTGGTGGCCGGGGCCCGGGATCACGTCCACGATCCGGCCGCCGCCGAGGTCCAGCGCGCCCCGGGTGTCCGGCCAGCCCGTCAGACCGAAGAAGGCGGTCACGTCCGCCAGACCGGTGCCCACGACCGTGGTGTCCGGGCGGCCGGCGAACTGGCCGTCGGCCGCGATGTGGTCGCCGTGCCCGTGGGTGTGGGCGACCAGCAGCCCGTAACCCGGCCGGGGCCGGCGTACGAGACGGTCCTCGATCAGCGCGTCGACCGTGCGGCGCAGCGGGAAGTACCGCTCGTCCGCGGTGGCCCCGGTGTCCACCAGCAGGGCCCGGTCCGCGCCGAGGAGGAGGAACACGAACGGCGCCTCGAAGTGCACCGACATGTTCTGCCGCAGGATCAGCGTGTTCTCGTCGAACGCGTGCACCTGGATCTCCGGCGCGGGGTCGTGCTTCGCCGACGGCCAGCCGGCGTGCCACCGCACGTCGAGGTCTCCCGGCCCGGCCGGCGGCCCGCTGAACTCGTCCATGGGGCGACGCTACAGGGCGGCCGCCGGTGCGCCGATACCCGCGGCCGCGGCCAGCCGGCTGAAGGAGTCGAGCAGTTCCGCCCGGTCGAAGGTGCTGGTGGTCACGAGGACCTCGTCGGCGCCGGTGCGACCCACCAGGGCGCTGAGCGCCGCGGCCACCTCGTCGCCCGTGCCGTGGATCTGGCCCTCCAGCGCCGCGTCGAAGTACCCGCGCTCCCGCTCGGACATCCGCAGCGCCTCCACCTCCGCCGCCGGCAGGAGCGGCGGGAAGGCGCCGTGGGTGCGGGAGTACGCGCTCGACCAGGCCTCGGACAGCAGCAGCCGGCGCGCGTCGCCCGGCGTCGCGGCGGCCGCGGCGTTGGCGGAGACCACGACGTACGGTTCGGCCGACCACGCGGAGGCGCGGAAACCGTCCCGGTACCGCTCGATGGCGCGCAGCATCGGGTCCTCGCCGCGGACGGCGCCGATCACCAGCGGCAGCCCCAGCGCCGCCGCGTGGTCGGCCCCGGAGCCGGTGGCCAGGACGAACGCGGGCGGCCGCAGGCCCTCGGCGGGCCAGGCGTGCACCTCGGGGTGCGTCCGCTGGTCGCCGGTGAACCAGCCGAGCAGCTCCGTCAGCTGCGCGCCGAAGTCCTCGGCCGCCTCCTTGTCACGTCCCAGCGCCCGCCGGATGCCGTCGGTGAACCCGACCGACCGGCCCAGGCCCATGTCGACACGGCCGGGGAAGAGCGCCTCCAGGACCCCGAACTGCTCCGCCACCACCAGCGGCCGGTGATTGGGCAGCATCACCCCGCCCGTGCCGACCCGGATCCGCGAGGTGGCGGCCGCGACGGCGCCCGCCAGCACGGTGGGCGCAGAACCGGCCACCCCGGGCACGCTGTGGTGCTCCGAGACCCAGAAGCGGCGGTAGCCGAGCTCCTCGGCCTGCCGGGCGAAGCGGACCGTGTCCCGCAGCGCCTGGGCGTGGCTCTGTCCCTGGCGGGTGCGCGACCGGTCCAGGACGGACAGCGGGGTCCCTCGAAGTGCTGATGTCACCTTCGGTTCAACGCTGTGGATCACGGGGGATTCCCGGCCGTGGATCGCGGGCGATTCCCGGCCCGATTGCGCCGTCCGGCCCCCGGTGGCGTTCCGCCGGGGGCCGAATCCGGGTTCCTCCGCGAAAATGGGGCAAACGATCAGGACAGCCGAGCCCCAGGAGGCATTGCCGTGCCGATCGCGACCGTGAACCCGGCGACGGGCGAGACGCTCAGGACGTTCGAGGCCCTCGATGCCGCCGGGATCGAGGAGAAGCTCGCCCGCGCCCATGCGGCCTTCCGTGAGTACCGCACGACCCCCTTCAGCGAGCGCGCCGACCGGATGCGCCGGGCGGCCGCGCTGCTGGAGGAGGAGGGCGAGGACATCGCCCGCACCATGACCACCGAGATGGGCAAGACGCTCGTCGCCGCCCGCGCGGAGGCCGCCAAGTGCGCCAAGGCCATGCGCTGGTACGCGGAGCGCGCCGAGGGCCTGCTGGCCGACGAGCACCCGGGCCAGGCCGACGTCGAGGACTCCGGCGGCGCCCGCGCCTTCGTGCGCTTCCGGCCGCTGGGCGTGGTGCTCGCCGTCATGCCGTGGAACTTCCCGCTGTGGCAGGTGGTCCGGTTCGCCGCGCCGGCCCTGATGGCGGGCAACACCGGTCTGCTCAAGCACGCCTCGAACGTCCCGCAGACCGCGCAGTACCTGGGTGACCTGTTCCACCGCGCGGGGTTCCCCGAAGGGTGCTTCCAGACGCTGCTGGTCGGTTCCGGTGCCATCGAGGAGATCCTGCGCGACGACCGGGTCGTGGCGGCGACGCTGACCGGCAGCGAGCCGGCCGGCCGCTCGGTGGCCGCGATCGCCGGTGACGTCGTCAAGCACACGGTCCTCGAACTCGGCGGCAGCGACCCGTACGTGGTCATGCCGTCCGCCGACATCGCGCGGGCCGCGAAGACCGCGGTCACCGCCCGGGTGCAGAACAACGGGCAGTCCTGCATCGCGGCCAAGCGCTTCATCGTGCACGCCGACGTGTACGACGAGTTCGCCGCGCTCTTCACCCAGGCGATGGCGGCCCTGCGGGTCGGCGACCCGATGGACGAGTCCACCGACGTCGGGCCGCTCGCCACCGAGCAGGGCAGGGCCGACCTGGAGGAACTCGTCACCGACGCCGAGAAGCTCGGCGCCACGGCGCTGTGCGGCGGGCAGCGCCCCGCCTCCCACCAGGCGGGCTGGTTCTACGAGCCGACGGTACTCGCGGGCATCACCGAGCGGATGCGGATCCACCACGAGGAGGCGTTCGGCCCGGTGGCCACGCTCTACAAGGTCGCGGACCTCGACGAGGCGGTGCGGCTCGCCAACGATTCGCCCTTCGGCCTCAGCTCCAATGTCTGGACCCGGGACGAAGCCGAACAGGAGCGCTTCGTACGCGACCTGGAGGCCGGCGGCGTCTTCTTCAACGGCATGACCGCCTCCCACCCGGCCATGCCGTTCGGCGGGGTGAAGCGCTCCGGCTACGGGCGCGAGCTGTCCGGACACGGCATCCGCGAGTTCTGCAACACCACCACGGTGTGGCACAGCGCCGCCTCCTGACGGTCGGCCGATCCATCGGTGACCCCCGGTGCCACTGTGGCGCCGGGGGTCACCGCTGAGCGGCGTGGACAGGACGCCGGGGGCGGTGTCGGGACGCGGGAGGGGCGGGTGTAGGGTCCGCGTCTCGTACATGCGCGGCTGAACGGGGCTGCCGCAAAGCGTTGTTCATGGAGGATTCATGCAGATGAAGCACCGCGGCCGGGTACGTACCGGTGCGATAGCCGTCGCCGGTTTCGCGGCACTTGTCGGAACGGGCGTCCTCGCCACTCCGGCGTCCGCGCACACGCCGGTCTGGTCGGTCACCTGCGACAAGGTCACCGTTGACCTCACGCAGTACAACAACCGGGTCGAGAACACCGTCACGATCACCGTGGACGGCAAGGACCTGCTGGCGACCACCACCTTCAAGGCCCAGTTCCACAAGGTGCTGGACCTGCCGAAGCACGGCAAGGACGTCGCCGTGCACCTCGTCGTCAAGGCGGGCGACACGGGCAAGCACAACTACGACAAGGACGAGACCCAGACGGTCGCGCCCTGCAAGGGTGACGAGGAGAAGCCGCCCACCACCCCGCCCACCACGGCGCCGACCACCCCGGCGACCACGACTCCGGGCACGCCGACCACCCCGGCGACCACGACTCCGGCCCCGACGCCGACGTCGAGCGCTCCCGTCGTCTCGCCGAGTCAGTCCACCCCGCCGGCCAACCTGGCCGAGACCGGTGGCTCCAGCTCCACGCCGATCATCGGCGGCATCGCCGCGGCAGTCGTGGCCGCCGGTGCGGGTCTGCTCCTCATGAACCGCAAGCGCCGCTCCGCGCACAGCTGATCCACCGGATCCCCCCGCAAACGGCATCCCCGTAGCGCGTCGGAGGGCCCGTACTCCTGGAACTCCCAGGGGTACGGGCCCTTCTCGCGGACAGCGGCGTCAGCCCTTCGGCCGGCCCGGCGCGCCCGGCGCGAAGTGCAGGAACGACTTCTCCTGGACGCGCTCGGCGATCCGCCAGGCGCCCGCGACCCGGACGAACACGTCGATATACCACATACCGCAGTGCAGCACCCCGCCGTCCGCCGCGCCCGGTTCGCCGGGCAGGACCAGCGGGTTGTGGCACATGGTGCGGCCGGTCGCGGTGTCGCCGTCGAGCCGGATCGAGGCGTTGCCCAGGAGGTGCTGGTAGGCGGGGAACTGCCCCATCACGGAGCCGAGGAACTCCTTGACCTGCGGGAGCGTGCCGCGCGGCCCGCCGGTCGCGGTGTAGTCGATGACGGCGCCCGCGGCGAACACCTCGTCGAGCAGGTCCCATTGCCGGGTGTCGACGGCGTGGCAGTAGTCGACCATCAGATCCTGTATCTCCAGCCGGTCGGAGATTTCGGTGAGCGTCAGCATGCGGCTCCCGGTACTTCGCGGCCCCGAGGGGCCGTTGGGCGGTCGGAACCGCCATGGATCGCACGGGCCGTGAGAGAAGTCAAGGGCGGTGGCCGTGCGGCGCCGGTGTCTGTGAATACGCGGGGAATCCGTCGGCCCGTTCGAGGTCGGCCACCAGGGCGACCGTAGGATCGGACCATGGATCTTCGACTGCCGCGGCGCAAGCGGTTGCTCACCGGCGCGGTGGTGCTCGCCCTGCTGGGCGGCGGCGGAACCTGGGCGGTGGCGTCCTCGGCCGCCTCGTCCGGAGGCGCCGCCGTGCACCAGGAGGACGCGATGCTTCCCGGGCAGGGGGAACGTCTCGACACGTCGTTCTTCACCGACGGCGGGACGCGGCGCCGGCCCGCCGTGCTGCTCGGGCACGGCTTCGGCGGCAGCAAGGACGACCTGCGCGACCAGGCCGAGAACCTGGCGCGGCAGGGCTACGCCGTGCTCACCTGGTCGGCCCGCGGCTTCGGGAAGTCCACGGGCACCATCGGCCTGAACGCGTCAGCCGGCGAGGTCGCCGACGTCAGCCGGCTCGTCGACTGGCTCGCCAAGCGGCCCGAGGTGCGGCTCGACGCGGCGGGCGACCCCCGCGTCGGCGTCGCCGGGGCGTCGTACGGCGGAGCGGTCTCGCTGCTCGCCGCGGGGTACGACCGGCGGATCGACGCCATCGCCCCGCAGATCACGTACTGGAATCTCGCCGACTCGCTCTTCCCGGGCGGCGTCTACAAGAAGTTGTGGGCCGGGATCTTCTTCTCCAGCGGCGCACGGACCGGCGACCCGGCGTGCGGGCGCTTCGCGCCGGACGTGTGCGCGATGTACCAGCGGGTCGCCGTCGCCGGGAAGCCCGACGCCGACGCCCGCGCCATGCTGGACAAGCTCAGCCCGTCCGCCGTCGCCGACCGCATCAAGGTGCCGACCCTGATCGTGCAGGGCCAGAGCGACTCGCTCTTCCCGCTCGGCCAGGCCGACGCCATGGCGAAGGCGATCGCGGCGAACGGCGCGCCCGTCGCCGTCGACTGGATCGCCGGGGGCCACGACGGCGGCGACCTGGAGACCGGCCGGGTCGAGGGCCGTGTCGCCGCCTGGTTCGACCGCTACCTCAAGGGCGACACGTCGGCCGGCACCGGCCCGGCCTTCCGGGTGACCCGCACCGGCGGGGTGAACTCCACCGACGGCCGCGCCGTGTTGCGCGGCGCGAGCGCGGACCGCTACCCGGGCCTGGCCGGCGCCTCGTCCCGCGAGGTCACGCTCGCCGGCGGCGAGCAGACGATCACCAACCCCGCGGGCGGCAGCCCGCCCGCGATCTCCGCACTCCCCGGCATCGGCGGCCTCTCCCAGCTGTCCAGCCTCGGCGCCGGCATCTCGCTGGATTTCCCCGGCCAGTCGGCGCGCTTCGACTCGGGTCCGCTCGGCTCCGGGATCCGCGTCACCGGCTCGCCCACTGTCACCGTGCGCGTCAAGGCATCCACCGACGACGCCGTGCTCTTCGCCAAGCTCTACGACGTCTCCGCGGACGGCCGCCAGTCGCTGCCCGCGCAACTCGTCACCCCGGTACGCGTCGAGGGCGCGGCCGGCGGGAAGAGCGTGGAGCTGCGGCTGCCCGCCGTCGACCACCAGTTCGCGGCCGGCCACCGGCTGCGACTGGTCCTGGCCGCCACCGACCTGGCCTACGCCTCACCGGCCCCGGCCGCCACGTACACCGTCTCGCTCACCGCTCCCGCGCTGACGCTGCCCACCGACCCCGGTGTCGCCACCGCGGCCGCCGGGCTGCCGTGGTGGACCTGGGGCATGCCGTTGGGCGCGGCCGTCATCGCCGCGCTGTTGCTGCTCGTCGGCCGCCGGCGGGTGCGGACGCCTGCCCCCGACCCGGCGCTGTCCGGGGTACCGCTGCAGATCACCGACCTGAGCAAGAAGTACGCCAAGTCGGCCGACCGCTACGCCGTCCGCGATCTGACGTTCCGGGTCGAACGCGGCCAGGTGCTCGGACTCCTCGGCCCCAACGGGGCGGGCAAGACCACCACCCTGCGGATGCTGATGGGCCTGATCCAACCCGACGGCGGCGAGGTCCGGGTCTTCGGCGAGGCCATCAGGCCGGGTGCGCCGGTGCTCTCCCGCGTCGGCTCGTTCGTCGAGGGCGCGGGCTTCCTGCCGCACCTGTCGGGGCGCGCCAACCTCGACCTGTACTGGCAGGCGACCGGACGGCCCGCCGAGGACGCGCACTTCGACGAGGCGCTGGAGATCGCCGGTCTCGGCGACGCGCTGCGCCGGGCGGTCCGCACCTACTCGCAGGGCATGCGGCAGCGGCTCGCCATCGCGCAGGCGATGCTCGGCATGCCGGACCTGTTGATCCTGGACGAGCCGACCAACGGCCTGGACCCGCCGCAGATCCGTGAGATGCGCGAGGTCCTCATCCGGTACGCGGCCGAGGGCCGGACCGTGATCGTCTCCAGCCATCTGCTCGCCGAGGTCGAGCAGAGCTGCACCCACCTCGTCGTGATGGACCGCGGACGGCTGATCACCGCGGGTCCGGTCGGCGAGATCACCGGTTCGGCCGACACCCTGCTCGTCGGGGTGGACGGCGAACTGCCGGAAGGGGTCCTGGAGAAGGTCGCCGAGCTGCCGGGCCTGTCGGGAGCGGTCCGCGGCGACGACGGCCTGCTCATCGCGCTGGACGGCATGACCGTGCCGCAACTCCTCGTCGAACTCGTCCGGCTGGACGTCCCGGTCACCCGGGTCGGACCGCAGCGCCGCCTGGAGGACGCCTTCCTCACCCTCATCGGAGGCAACGCATGAGCGCCACCGCCCCGGCTCCTTCCCCGGCCCCCGCTCCCGCCACCTCCACGGCCCCCGGCTACCGCCCGCGGCGCACCCTGCCGCTGCGGGTGGAGGCCATGCGGCAGTTGCGGCGCCGCCGCACCCTTGTTGTCGGGGCCGTGCTCGCCGCGCTGCCCTTCATCCTCATCGCGGCGTTCGCCATCGGCGGCCAGCCCGACGGCAGCGACAACCGCAACGGGCCCTCTCTCATCGACACGGCGACCGCCTCCGGCGCCAACTTCGCCGCCACCTGCCTGTTCGTCTCGGCGGGCTTTCTGCTGGTGGTGCCGGTGGCGCTGTTCTGCGGCGACACCATCGCCTCGGAGGCCAGCTGGTCCTCGCTGCGCTACCTGCTGGCCGCGCCGGTGCCGCGCACGCGGCTGCTCACCAGCAAGTTCCTGGTGGCGCTGGGGTTCAGCGCGGCGGCGATGCTCCTGCTGCCCGTGGTCGCGCTCGCGGCCGGCACCGTCGCCTACGGCTGGGGCGATCTGCAGATCCCCACCGGCGGGTCGCTGCCCGCCGCTACCGCGCTGCCGCGGCTGGGCATCGTCATCGCGTTCATCTTCGTCAGCCAACTGGTCACCGCGGCGCTCGCCTTCTGGCTCTCGACGATCACCGACGCGCCGCTCGGAGCCGTCGGCGGAGCCGTCGGACTCACCATCGTCGGCAACGTCCTGGACGCCGTCACCGCCCTCGGCTCCTGGCGTGATCTGCTTCCCGCGCACTGGCAGTACTCCTGGGCCGACGCCCTGCAGCCGCACCTGGAATGGTCCGGCATGATCCAGGGCGCGGCGGTCTCCGTCTCCTACGCCATCGTGCTGACCGCCCTCGCCTTCCGCGGCTTCCGGACGAAGGACGTCGTGTCCTGAATCCGCCAACGCCGGGACAGCGGGAGCGCCGGGACAGCGGAACGCCGGGACAGTGGGAACGGCGGACACCGGGAACGCCGGGAACCGGAAGGGGTTGCCCGGCGTTCTTCCTGACAAGCGCGGCAGGTGCCGCGGACGGAGGCGTGAAGATGTCCAATCGTGCGAAACTCGCCGTCGGTGGCGTGGGCATAGGGATCGTCCTGTTGATTCTGGGCGTCCCCTGGTGGCTCGCACTGCTGGTGGTCGTCGGTGTGCCGGTGGCCGCGTACCTGACGCTCGATCCCTCGCAGCGGCGTCGGCTCAAGAGGATCTCCCGCCGGGAAATAGGCCGCTGACCTGGTCCTCGCCGAGAGTAGGGTGATCGGGAAATCATCCACCGGTGGAGGGGGCAACAGGCATGGGCGGGACGGTCACCGCGGTCAGCCGCGGTTCGGAACACCACTTCAGCAAGTCGAACGAGGAGTGCATCCGGCTGCTCGCCGGTCTCGGCGTGGAGGGTGACGCCCACTTGGGCGTAACGGTCCAGCACCGTTCCCACGTCGCCAAGGATCCGACGCGGCCCAACCTGCGCCAGGTCCACCTCATCCACGCCGAGCTCTTCGACGAGCTGCGGACCGCCGGATACGACATCGCTCCCGGCGACCTCGGCGAGAACGTCACCACCCGCCACGTGGACCTGCTCGGCCTGCCGGTCGGCGCCCGGCTGCGGCTCGGTACGGAGGTGGTCGTCGAGATCACCGGCCTGCGCAACCCCTGCCTGCAGATCGACCGCTTCCGCCCCGGCGTCCTCAAGGAGGTCGTCTTCCGCGACACGGCGGGCGAGCTGGTCCGCAAGTCCGGGATCATGGGCATCGTGCTGTCCGGGGGCGAGGTGCGCCCCGGCGACCCGATCGAGGTCGAACTGCCCGAGGGCCCGCACCGGCCGCTGGATCGTGTCTGAGATGGCGGATGCGGAAACGGCAGCGACGGCCGCGGACGGCCGGTCCGTCGAGGAGCTGATCGAGTACGCCCGGCACGGCCGGCGGGTGAAGTACCTCCCCTTCTGGGGCCACCGACCGCAGCGCGACGGCAGTGCCGGCGCCGGCTGCCTCAGCCAGTGGTGGCCGTCACCCTTCACGGTGGACGGCGTCGAGTACGCCACCGCCGAGCACTGGATGATGGCGGGCAAGGCGCGCATCTTCGGTGACGCGGAGGCCGAGCGCGCCGCCGTGGCGGCCGTCCACCCCAAGGCAGCCAAGTCGGTGGGGCGCACGGTGCGCGGCTTCGACGAGGAGACGTGGCGGCGGGAGCGCTTCGAGCTCGTCGTCGAGGGCGGCGTCGCCAAGTTCGGGCAGCATCCCGAGCTGTACGCCTATCTGCTCGGCACGACCGGGCGCGTGCTCGTCGAGGCCAGCCCGCTCGACCGCGTCTGGGGCATCGGCCTGGCCGCCGACGACGAGCGGGCCGGGGACCCGGCCCGCTGGCGCGGGCTCAACCTGCTGGGCTTCGCCCTCATGGAGGCCCGCGCCCGGCTCGCGGCGGACCCGGCGGGCACGGGAAGCTGACGATCAGGGGCCGGTGACGGCGGCGGTCTCGGCGGCGGTCTCGGCATCGGGGTTCGGGTCCGGGTCGGGGCCCGCCGTCGCCTGTTCGGCGGCCGCGACGCGCACGTAGTCCTCGATGGCGGCGTCGAGACCCACGTCGTGCTGCGCCCGCTCGGACAGGAACCAGCGGTGCTCCAGCAGCTCGTGGAAGACCTGGGCGGTGTCCAGGGAGGCCCGCAGCTCCTGGGGGACGGCCCGGACCGTCGGACGGAAGACCTCGCGGACCCAGCGGTGCGCGAGGACCTCGGGCCGGGCACCGAGCGGGTCGCCCGGCGCGTAGTCGTCCTGCGAGGCCATCCACGTCTCCAGGTCGTTCAGGAGGCTGCGCGCCTGGTTCTCCTCGGCGTCCATGCCGGTCAGCCGCAGCAACTGCCGCTGGTGGTGGCCCGCGTCGACGACCTTGGGGAGGAACGTGACCGCGTCCCCGGCCGGCGACCGCTGGATCTGCATCTCGGCCACGTCGAAGCCGAGGTCGTTCAGCCGCCGGATGCGCCGGTCGATGTAGTGCCGCTTGCCCACCGGGTAGACCGACTCCCGGGTGAGCTCGTGCCACAGCTCCTCGTAACGGTCCGCGATCGCCTGGCCGAACAGCACCGGATCGACCGACGGGTGCAGCGAGCCGCCCGCCTCCAGGTCCATCAGCTCGCCGGATATGTTCACGCGGGCGACCTCGATGTCGTACTCGCGCTGCCCGCGCGTCAGCTTGGGCTGGATCTGCCCGGTCTCCGCGTCCACCAGGTAGGCGGCGTACGCTCCCGCGTCCCGCCGGAAGAGCGTGTTGGACAGGCTGCAGTCGCCCCACGCGAACCCGGTCAGGTGCAGCCGGACCAGCAGCACGGCGAGGGCGTCGAGGAGCCTGCTGACGGTGCCGGGCCGCATCGTCGTCTCGAACATCGACCGGTAGGGCAGCGAGCCGTTGAGGTGCCGGGTGATCAGTACCGGCTCCAGCGGCTCCCCGTCCGCTCCGGCGCGGCCGGTCACCACCGCGACCGGGTCGACGGCGGGGATGGCCATCCGGTCCAGGTCGCGCAGCAGCCCGTACTCGCGCACCGCGGCCCACTCGCCGACCTCCTTCACCGCGACGACCTCGTCGCCGGCGCGGGCGAACCGCACCACATGGCGCGAGATACCGCGCGGCAGGGCGACCAGGTATTCGTCGGGCCACTCCTCGAGCGGTATGCCCCAGGGCAGGTCGAGGAGGGCCGCCGGGTGTTCGGGCGCGGTCGCGGTGATCTGCAGCTCCATGACGGACAAGTGTGCGGCAGCCGCGGCGCGCCCGGACAGGCGGGTCGGGAAACTCTCAGGGGCTGGACGCCGTTGAGTGATCATGCGGCGGCGCGGGCCGCCGTGGCGCGGGCCGCGGTCGTCGTGGCGGCGGAGAAGGAGCGTGGGGCATGGCGGAACGACTGGTCGTCGTCGGTGGGGACGCGACCGGGATGTCGGCCGCCTCGCAGGCGCGCCGGCGGCGGGGGCCGGACGACCTGGAGATCATCGCCTTCGAGCGCGGTCACCACACGTCCTACTCGGCCTGCGGCATCCCGTACTGGGTCGGTGGCGAGGTGGACGGCGCGGACGCGCTGGTCGCGCGGACCGCCGCCGAGCACCGCGAGCGCGGCATCGACCTGCGGCTCGGCACCGAGGCCGTCGGGATCGACCTCGACCGGCGACGGGTGCGCACCCGGGAGGTGGCGGGCGGTGACGAGTCCTGGACGGGGTTCGACCAGCTCGTGATCGCCACCGGCGCGGTCCCCACCCGGCCGAAGATCCCCGGGATCGACGCGGACGGTGTGCACGGCGTGCAGACCCTGGACGACGGCGAGGCCGTGCTGCGCACCCTGGAACGCGGCGGCGCACGTCGAGCCGTGGTCGTCGGCGGCGGATACATCGGCGTCGAGATGGCCGAGGCCATGATCCGCCGCGGTCTGGAGGTCACCCTCCTCGATCGAGGTGAGCAGCCGATGTCCACCCTCGACCCCGACATGGGCCGGCTGGTGCGCGACGCGATGGTGGGCATGGGCATCGTGGTGGTGACCGGCTCGGAGGTGCGCGAGGTCCTCACCGGGGACGACGGACGGGCACGGGCGGTCGCGACCGCGGACGCCGAGTACCCGGCAGACGTGGTGGTGCTCGGGCTGGGCGTCCAGCCCAACACCGTGCTCGCCCGGGACGCCGGACTCGCCCTCGGCGACCACGGCGGCCTGCTCACCGACCTGGCGATGCGGGTGCGCGGAACCGAGGGCGTCTGGGCCGGCGGCGACTGTGTCGAGGTGCTCAACATGATCTCCGGCACCCACCAGCACATCGCGCTGGGCACCCACGCCAACAAGCACGGACGGATCATCGGCATCAACATCGGCGGCGGCTACGCCACCTTCCCCGGCGTCGTCGGCACCGCCGTCAGCAAGGTCTGCGACGTCGAGATCGCCCGCACCGGTCTGAAGGAGTCCCAGGCACGGGCCGCGGGGCTGCGCTTCGTCACCGCTGTCGTCGAGTCCAGCAACCGGGCCGGCTACTTCCCGGGAGCCGCGACCATGACGGTCAAGATGCTCGCCGAGCTGCGCACGGGGCGGCTCCTCGGCCTGCAGATCGTCGGACGGGAAGGCGCCGCCAAGCGCGTCGACATCGGCGCCGTCGCCCTCACCGCGGGCATGACCGTCGACGCGATGACGGCCCTCGACCTCGGCTACGCGCCGCCGTTCTCCCCCGTCTGGGACCCGGTGCTGGTCGCCGCACGGAAGGCCGCCGACAAGGTGGAGGCCGAACTGCGGGGCCACTGAGGCATCAGCGCGCCGGCGGTGGCGGAGGCGCTCAGCCGATCCGGGCGGCCCGGCGGAGGCGCTCAGCCGATCCGGGCGGCCAGTTCGCCGAGCGCTTCCAGCAGGGCCGGCAGCGCCGGGCCACGCCGGACCGGGTGAACCTCGCCCGGCTCGTCGTCGAGCAGCACGAACGCCATGTCGTCGGTCCGCGCCACCAGGCTCCAGCCGGGGCCGTCCGCGCGGACCGCGCCATGGGCCGAGCGCACGCGTCCGGGCGGCGGCGGTGAGCTGAGGTAGGCCTCCGCGCCCTCCAGCGCCCGGCGCACGCCCGGATGACGCACGGCGACGGGCTCGCCCGTCTCGTCCGCGGTGGATTCGACGTCGGCCGGATCGTCACCGGTCGCCGGGGCCGCCTTCTCGGACGCTTCGCCCTCGGAAGCTTCGCCCTCGGGCGCCGGGTCGTCACCGGAAGCCGGGGCGTCGCCTGAGTCGCCCGAGTCGTCGGTGAGCTGATCGCGCCAGGACCACCACCGCAGGGCGATCTCGTCCGCGCCCAGCCGTCGCTGCGCCGCACCCCAGACCTCCAGGTCGGGCGGCGCCAGCGGAGGCCGGCCGCCGTCCTCCTCCGACGGATCGTGCGGATCGGGCATGCCCGGCGCGGCGACCGCCACCGGCAGCGGCCAGCCCGGCAGGGCCGCGGCCACGGAGCGCTCGTCCGGCGAGAGGTCGTACTCCAGCCCGCAGTCCCAGGCCGCCAGCGCGCACGCGACCAGGGCCGTGTCGGTGATCGCGACGGTCCACCGGGCGCCGCCGCCGTCCTGTCCGAAGAGCAGACCGTAGCCGTCCCTCGCGGGTTCGAGGCCGAGCACCTCGCAAGCCTGCGGGTAGTCGTCTGCGAGCACGCTCGGGAACTGCGCCGGCGTCATCATCGCCGCCGTGAGCACGAACAACGCGTCGTCGTCCGCCTGCGTGTAGTCGTCCGTCTCGGTCACGGGGCTCCTCCCTCTCTTCGGTCCCGCGCACCTTAACCAGCGGGTAACGTCCGCGTCGATAGCGGGGCCCGCCCGGAGGGAAAACCGCTCGGAGCCGGGGTGTGCCGACCTCTACGCTGCGGGGTATGGGTGTCCACCGCACGCACTACGTCTGCCTCCCGTGCCGCGCCTCCTACAAACAGGAGTACGGTCCGGACCGCGCGCGGCGCTGTCCGCGCTGCGCCGCCGAGCTGATCCACGCGGGTTCCGCTTTCGCGGCGCCCCGCCGGAGCGACGCCCCGGCATGGCGGGCGCTCACCGTCCTCCTCACGGCGGGCGTCGGATTCCACAAGTCCTGCTGCGGCGGTCCCGGCTTCCGCCCGCGCACTCCGCGCGCGGTGCGCGAGCGCCTGGCCCACGCGGCCGCCACCGGTGAGCCCGTCGTACGCGCTCTGACCCGTGACGACCTGTCCTTCGCCGACCGCCGTCCGGGCAAGCCGGGTTCCCGGCCGCTGTAGCGGAGATAACCCAGGGGAGAGCACGAACTCGGCGACGCTGAGAGGTGATCGACATGCCCGGCCTGCTGCACAGGATCGGAGACGTGTTCAGACTGCCGGTGCGAGCACCCGACCCGGCGGGTCCCGGGGACCGGGCCCCACTGGAGCACAACCTGTTCGACGCGGCGGCGACCTACGTGGTGGCGTGTATCGCCGACGACCAGGACCGTATCGACGAGGCCGTGGGCCGGGTCGCCCCGGACGCCCTGATGTTCGGCGTCAACGAGCTCGCGCAGCGCGCGGTGCTGACGCTGGCCCGTGAACACGGGACGGAACCGGAAGCCATGGCACGCACGTTGCTCGGTCTGCCCGCGGCGTAGGGGCGTTGACGTTACGACAGCGCCCGCGTAGCGACGGCGAGGTAGCGGTCCTCGGAGTCGTCGTACACCGTCAGCTCCCATCCCGCCCCCGCGAGCAGCGGGACGAGGGTGGGCTCGGCGCGGACGTCGTCCTCGCGCAGGGCGTGCCCGCGCCGGGCGGCGAGCGCGGCGCGGCCGATCGGGTGGAAGAGCGCGAGCCGCCCGCCGGGCCGTGTGACACGGGCGAACTCGCGCAACCCGGCCGCGGCGTCCGGCAGATGATGCACGAGTCCGGCGGCGAAGACGGCGTCCAGGCAGGCGTCGCGCAGCGGGAGACGGCCGCTGTCCGCCTCGATGAGCGCGCCGGCGCGATGGCGGCCGAGCGCGGTCGCCTCGTGCAGCATCTCCGGGGTCAGATCGATGCCGATGACCGCGCCCGCCGGGCCGACGGCGTCGCGCAACCGCGGCAGCGCGCGGCCGGTGCCGCAGCCCGCGTCGAGAGCCGACCGACCGGGCCGCAGCCTCAGTTCCGCGACGGCGGCCGCGTACGCGGGATCGTCGTCGGGGAAGCGTTTCTCCCAGCCCACGGCCTTGGCCGCGAAGAACTCGCGGAGGCGTTCACGTTCGGTCTCCATGCACCATGTATGCCCCACGCAGTGGCTGAAACGCACCCCCTGCGCGCATGTTCGAGCGTTGCGCGATCGTTCGGGGCCGGATCAGCGTACGAGGCTGTCAATATCCGCCGGGTTCCGCAATGCCCGAAGGTCTGCGAACACCATCGGGCTAGCGTCCCGGAGCCATGGGACACATGGACCAAGCCGGCTTCGGCTGGCTGACCCCGACGCTGTCGTACCTGATGGCCTGCGTGGGCTCGACCCTCGGCCTGCGCTGCACGGTGCGCGCGCTCGGCGCGACCGGCCGCTCCCGGCGTAACTGGCTGCTGACCGCGGCCAGCGCGCTCGGCACCGGCATCTGGACGATGCACTTCGTCGCGATGCTCGGCTTCCGGGTCTCCGGCACCGAGATCCGCTACAACGTGCCACTGACCGTCCTGAGCCTGCTGATCGCCGTCGGCGTCGTGGGCGTCGGCGTGTTCCTCGTCGGCTACGGGCAGGGCCGGCTCCGCTCCCTGCTGGCGGGCGGCCTGGCGACCGGGCTCGGCGTCGCCGCCATGCACTACGTCGGAATGGCGGCGCTGCGGCTGCACGGCACCATCGCCTACGACCCGGTGCGCGTCGTGCTCTCCGTACTGATCGCGCTGGCCGCCGCCACCGCCGCGCTGTGGGCGGCGCTGACCGTCCGCCGGCCGGTCGTGGTGGCCGGGGCGTCGCTGGTGATGGGCGCGGCGGTGAGCAGCATGCACTACACGGGGATGTTCGCCGTGCGGGTGACGGTCCTTCCGTCGTCCGAGGTGCTGCCGGGCGCGAGCGCCACCGCGTTCCTCTTCCCGCTGGTCGTCGGCCTGGGCTCGTACCTCTTCCTGACATCCGCCTTCGTCGCGCTCTCGCCGAGCGCGCGGGAACACGCCGCCTCCGCGTCCGCCCAGTCGCTGCCCGAGGGCGCGGCGTGAGCGCTCCGCGCGGCCGCCGCGCGCATGCCGGTCGGCCCGCCGACGAACGGATGTCGCCGCCGGCGCCGGCGCCGGCGGCCGCCAGGGCCACGAAGGCGGCTCCCGGTGGCTCGGACCCTGCAGATGACACTGCCGCCGGTCCGGACCTGCCGGCCGGCAGCGGGGGTCCCCGGGGACCGGGGCCCGGATCGCGTCCGTGGTCCCGGTCGGCCCCGAGGGTGGTGCTGCGGCCGCGGACCGTACGGGCGAAGATCGTCTCCATTCTCATGGTGCCCGTCGTCTCGCTGATGGCCCTGTGGGCCTTCGCCGCCGTCAACGCCGCCCAGGACGTCTCCGGCCGCCTGCGGACACAGCAGGTCGAGAAGGAGGTCAGCGGTCCCGTCGCCGCCTCCGTCACGGCCCTGCAGGCGGAACGCCGCGCCGCGGCCCTGTACCTGGCCGACCCGACCGCCGCCCGAGCGGCGCAGTTCGACAGCGCCGCCGCCGCCACCGACCGGGCGGCCGGCGTGCTGCGGCAGGGAAGTACCCACACGGTCGCCGACGGCATCGGACTGCCGTCGGACGTCGCGCCCCGGCTGCGGACATTCCTCGACGGCGTGACCGGGCTGCGCGCACTGCGGACGCGGGTCACGGGCCGCGGCGCGGCCTGGGACGAGACGTACCGCGGCTACTGCGACGCGGTCGAGAACGCCTTCTCCGCCATCGGCGTGCTGACCGCCGGCTCCGATCCGGTCCTGACCCCCGGCAGCCGCGTCGCCCTGGAGTTCGGCAGGGCGGGCGAGATGCTCGCCCGCGAGGACGCCCTGCTCTCCGTCGCGCAGCTCACCGGCACCCTGGACGGCCCGCGCTACCGCGACTTCACCGGCGCCGTGCAGGCCAGGCGGCTGCTGCTCGACGCGTCGGCCCGCGACCTGGGAGGCGGCCGGCGCGCGTCCTGGGAGAAGCTCAGCGGCTCCGCGCCGTACAGCGCGGTTCTCGGCGTGGAGGACGGCGTGCTGCGCGCCGACCCCGGCCCGCGTGCCGCGGCCGCCGCGCCGGCGAGCACCTGGACGACGGCCTCCGGCGCGGTCATCGGCGGGCTGCGCGCCATTGACGTCCCGGCGGACGGCGCGTCCTCCGCCGGCTCGTCCGGCACCGACCCGGTGCTCGGCGGTCTGCTGAGCACCTCCGGCGCGGCGGTGCTGCTCGGCCTGCTCGCCGTCGTCGTCTCGCTCATCGTCTCGGTGCGGATCGGGCGCGCCCTGGTCACCGAACTCGTCGAACTGCGCAACTCCGCGCTGGAACTCGCCCGCCGCAAGCTGCCCTCCGCCATGCTGCGGCTGCGCGCGGGGGAGGAGATCGACCTGGACGCCGAGGCGCCGCAGGGCACCCACGGCGCGGACGAGATCGGCCAGGTCGGCGAGGCGCTGCGCACCGTCCACCGCGCCGCCCTGACCGCGGCTGTCGAACGCGCCGAGCTGCTCAGCGGCGTCACCGGGGTCTTCGTCAACCTCGCGCGCCGCAGTCAGGTCCTCGTCCACCGCCAACTCGCCCTGCTGGACGGCATGGAGCGGCGTACGGAGGACCCCGGCGAACTGGAGGACCTCTTCCGGCTCGACCACCTCACCACCCGCATGCGCCGGCACGCCGAGAGCCTGATCATCCTGTCGGGCGCGGCCCCTGGCCGGGCCTGGCGCCGACCGGTTCTCCTGCAGAACGTGGTGCGCGCCGCGGTCGCCGAGGTAGAGGACTACGCGCGCGTCGAAGTGCGGGGTCTGCCGCAGGCCGCCGTCATCGGCGGCGCGGTCGCCGACCTCACCCACCTGATCGCCGAACTCGTCGAGAACGCCACGCAGTTCTCACCCCCACATACCAAGGTGCGGATCAACGGCGAACAGGTCGGCAACGGCTATGTGCTCGAGGTCGAGGACCGCGGCCTGGGCATGGGCGGCGGGGTGCTCGACGAGGCCAACCGGCGCATCGCGCGCGCCCAGGCGCTGGACCTGTTCGACAGCGACCGGCTCGGGCTGTTCGTGGTCAGCAGGCTCTCCGCCCGGCACGACGTCAAGGTCTCGCTGCGCCCGTCCCCGTACGGCGGGACGACGGCTGTCGTGCTGCTGCCCACCGCGCTGATCGAGCGCTACGTTCCCGACCCGGCGCCGTCCCGCAGAGCCGCCGAGCGCAACCGCGCCCAGCGTGCCCACCGCGAGGACCCGGTGGTCGTCCGGCCGCTCACGGCAGCGGGCCGCGCGTCCACCGCCTCTACCGCCGCCGCGTCGGCCGCCACGTCCGCTGCCTCGTCCGGTGCCTCGTCCGCGCGTCCACCTCGACCGGTCCGTGCAGCCGCCGAGCCGTCCGGGACGGCGGGTCCGGGGGCGAACGGCGCCGCGGGTCCGGGGGCGAACGGCGCCACGGGTCCGATGACGAACGGCGCCGCGGGTCCGGGGGCGGACGGAGCTGGAGGTCCGGGGGCGGACGGTGCGGGGGTGGGCGGTCCCACCGGTCCGGGGGCGAACGGCGCCGCCGGCGGCGGTGACGACCTGCCCCGTCGCGTGCGGAGGGCGAATCTCGCCCCGCAGTTGTTGGAGCGGCCGGCCCCGGAGCGGAGCAACCCGCCGCCGGGGAACGGGCCGGACGATGAGTCGCAGGACGCGGGCGGGCGTACCCCTGAGCAGATCCGCGCCATCATGACCGCGTACCGCGGCGGTTGGGCGCGCGGCGGTGGCCGTCCGGCCGGCCGCCCGGCGTCGAACGAGGGAGACCCGGCATGATCGAGGCGAACCGGTCAGGCCCGCTGGACTGGCTGCTGGACGAGCTGACGGACCGGGCGGTCGGAGTGCGGCACGCCGTGGTCCTGTCCAACGACGGTCTGGCGGTGGGTGCCTCACGGGCGCTGAGCCGGGAGGACGCCGAGCATCTGGCGGCGGTCGCGTCCGGGTTCCACAGCCTCGCCAAGGGCGCCGGCCGGCATTTCGCCGCCGGGGACGTACGGCAGACCATGGTCGAACTCGACGGCGGATTCCTCTTCGTGGCCGCCGCGGGGGAGGGGTCCTGCCTCGCGGTCTTCGCGACCACGGCGGCCGACGTCGGGCTGGTCGCCTACGAGATGGCCCGGCTCGTCAAACAGGTCGGGGAGCATCTGCGCACGCCCGCCCGGCCGGACGCCGACAGCACGGCAGGTGGATGAGCACGGATGGACGGCCGCTGGTACGACGACGAGGCGGGCCCGATGGTCCGCCCCTACGCCCTGACCGGCGGCCGGACCCGGGGAGACGGCGGCAGCGCACATCTCGACCTGATAGCGCAGGTCGTCGCTGAACCGGGTGCGGAGCCCGGCGCCGCCGGCGACCCGTCTCTGACCTCGGAACACGGCACGATCCTCGCCCTGTGCAGGATCGATCCGCTGTCGGTCGCGGAGATCGCGGCCGACGCCGACCTGCCCGTGGGCGTCGTACGCGTCCTGCTGGGCGACCTGCTGACGCTGGGGTGGGTGCACGTGCGCCGGCCGGTGGCACCCGCCGAACTCCCCGGCGAGGACATTCTGCGAGAGGTGATCAATGGACTTCGTGCGCTCTGAGCAACCGGGCAGACGTGATGAACCCGCCCTGGCATTGAAGATCTTGGTTGCGGGCGGCTTCGGGGTCGGGAAGACCACCCTGGTGGGAGCCGTCAGCGAGATCCGGCCACTGCGGACCGAGGAAGCGCTCAGCGAGGCGGGAAGGGGAGTCGACGACACCGGAGGGGTGGAACGCAAGACCACCACCACGGTCGCCATGGACTTCGGGCGGATCACGATCAGGGCGGGGCTGTCGCTCTACCTGTTCGGCACCCCCGGCCAGGACCGGTTCTGGTTCCTGTGGGACGAGCTGTCCCACGGCGCGCTGGGGGCCGTCGTACTGGCCGACACCCGCCGGCTGGAGGACTGCTTCCCCGCCGTCGACTTCTTCGAGCACCGCGGCATCCCCTTCGCGGTCGGCGTCAACTGCTTCTCCGGCGCGCGCTCCTACCGGCCCGAGGACGTCTCACGGGCCCTGGACCTGACGGAGGGGACGCCGGTCGTGCTGTGCGACGCCCGGGACCGCGAGTCGGGCAAGGACGTGCTGATCGCCCTGGTTGAGCACGCCGAACGGATGCACGCGGAGCGGCAGCTGCGGCGGGTCGGCTGACGGAGACGCTGATCGGGTGGCGGTCCGGGGTCGGCCGGTGGTCGGCTCGGGGGTCGGCCGCTTGCGAGGGCCTTCGCGTCGGATCCGGGGCCGGTCGTGACCCGATGGGGACTTGCCGTAGCGCGCTGTTCAGGACAGTCTCGTACCGCAGTCGATACGGGGAGGCCGGGAATGACGGTGGGCAATGGACTCGCTTGGCTGTTGGACGACCTGACGGAGCGGGTACCGCATGTGCAGCACGCGCTCGTGCTGTCCAACGACGGCCTGGTGACCGGGGCCAGCGGCAGTCTGGACCGCCCGACGGCCGAGCATCTGGCGGCCGTTTCGTCCGGGTTCCACAGCCTTGCGAAGGGCGCGGGCCGGCAGTTCCGGGTCGGCGCGGTACGGCAGACGATGGTGGAGTTCGACGAGGGCTACCTCTTCGTGACCGCGGCGGGCGACGGCAGCTGCCTGTCGGTGCTGAGCGGCATGGAGGCGGACGTCGGGCAGGTCGCCTACGAGATGACGCTGCTGGTGCACCGGGTCGGCGAACACCTCGGAGTCGCACCTCGGCAGCCGGGGGCGACCTCTTCCTGAAGCGCGGCTGCCGCGGGGGAGTTATCCACAGGCCGGGGTGGGGGGTCACCGTACTGCGCTAGATTCGTCACTGTCAGTAGTCGAGGCGGTGGGGGAAGTCATGGTGGTACGGGAGTCACTCGCGATCGAAGTCGCAGGGCGGACGCCGGCGGGCGAAGCGCTCGGGATGAACCGGGCCAGGGAAGAACTGGAACTGGGAACGGGAGAGTTCGAGCTGGCGGTCCAGCTCGGCGAGGTCCGTGTCGTCCCGGCCCGGCTCGGCCGCAGGCGTGTCCTGCGCGAAGAGGTCGACCGGCTGCGAGCGGCCGAGGACTTCCCGCGGGCACTGCGCGACCGATTGCGGGTGGTCGGCAGCGGCGACGGGGCAGAGCTGGTCGGCGTCAGCCGCGACCGCTTCGTCAAGCTGGCGAAGGGCGGCTTCATCCGCCCGGTCCGCTGGTACGTGAACCGGTACCGGGCCGTCGTCTGGATGTATCTGGCCGACGAGGTCGAGCAGTACGCCCGGGATCATCCCGAGGTGCTCCACAGCCGGCTGCCCGCGACGCTGCGTGACGTTCTTGAGGACGGCGCGGACTATCGGGCGCGCTGCTGGCGGGCCCGCCGCGCGGGCCACCTGGTGCGGGACGCGGCCGACGCCTGGGAGGAGGCGGCGGTCTGGGCGGCGCTGCTCGGCACGGACGGCGCGGCCGAGGTGGTGCCGGATCTGTACGAACGGGCCTGTCTGCGCAGGTTGCGGGCCGGTCTGCCACCGGGCAGGCCCGGGGAGCTCGCCTCCCGCGAACTGATCGCCCGGACGGTCACCGCGGACCATCCCGACGAGATCGCCCTGGCCACGCTCTCCTTGGCCGAAGCCCTCGACCGCGCCAGGCAGGAGCGCCCGGCCCCCCGGCCGGCCCCCCTGGCCGAGCCCGAGCAGCGCCCGGCCCCCGTGACGGAGCCTGACCATGAGCCGGAGCCTGAGCCGGACTATGAGCCGGAGCCGGACCATGAGCCGGAACCGGACCACGAGCCGGAACCGGACCACGAGCCCGAGTTCTGCAGGGGTCCCGTGGCGGATCCGGAGCGCGATGCGGAAGCGCGCTGCGCGCGGGGTCCGCGTCGAGCCCGCCCCGGGGGTGGCGGCTGCGACCGCCGGGGGACAGCGCGGGGACCCGCCGCCGCAAGAAGCTGTGCCGGCGTCCGTGAAGCGGGGCGGTCGGCCGCCGGGCCGGGGCGGCGCTCAGCCGCCGATCTTGCGAAAGAGCCCCTCCTGCATCACGGAGACCAGCAGCCGGCCCGAGCGGTCGTAGATCTGGCCGCGGGCCAGCCCCCGTGCGCCGGTCGCGATAGGTGACTCCTGCTCGTAGAGGAACCACTCGTCGGTGCGGAACGGGCGGTGGAACCACATCGCGTGGTCGAGGGAGGCCATGTCGAAACCGCGCGGGCCCCACAGCGGCTCGATCGGCACCCGTACCGCGTCGAGCAGCATCATGTCGCTCGCGTAGGTGAGCGCGCAGGTGTGCACCAGCGGATCGTCACCCAGCGGTCCGACCGCGCGCATCCACACCGCGCTGCGCGGTTCGGCGCCCTCGATCTCCTCGGGCGTCCAGCGCAACCGCTCGACGTAGCGGATGTCGAACGGCTGGCGGCGGGCCATCCGCTCCAGCGACTCCGGCAGTACCCCCAAGTGCTCGCGCAGTTCGTCGCCCAGCTTCGGCAGGCTCTCGGGCTCGGGCACCTCCGGCATCGGGATCTGGTGCTCGAAACCCGGTTCCGGCTGATGGAAGGAGGCGGTCAGATTGAAGATCGTGCGGCCCTGCTGGATCGCCACCACCCGCCGGGTGGTGAACGACCGGCCGTCACGGACCCGTTCGACCTGGTACACGATGGGCACGCCGGGGCGGCCGGGCCGCAGGAAGTACGCGTGCAGCGAGTGCACCGGCCGCTCGCCGTCCGTGGTGCGGCCGGCCGCGACCAGGGCCTGGCCCGCGACCTGCCCGCCGAACACGCGCTGCAGCCGCTCCTCCGGGCTGCGGCCGCGGAAGATGTTCTCCTCGATCCGTTCCAGGTCGAGCAGATCCACCAGCCGCTCGGCGGGGTTGGTCATCGGAACTCCTTCGTATCGTGTCCGGTCACATTTCGCCGACGGCCGTCACGCGGATGATCGCCCGGCCCTCTTCGTCGGAGGCTGCCAGATCGACCTCGGCGGAGATACCCCAGCCATGGTCGCCGTTGGGGTCCGCGAACGTCTGGCGGACCCGCCAGAGCGAGTGCTCCGGCTGCTCCTCGATCTGCAGCAGCTTCGGGCCGCGGGCGTCCGGACCGGTGCCCAGGTCGTCGTACTCGTCCCAGTACGCGTCCATCGCCTCCGCCCACGTGTCGGCGTCCCAGCCGGACTCGGCATCCAGCTCGGCCAGCAGGTTGTACTTCTCCAGCGCGGCCAGCTCCACCCGGCGGAACATGGCGTTGCGCACCAGCACCCGGAAGGCGCGGGCGTTGGCGGTGACCGGCTTGACCTGGTCGGCCCGTTCGGCGGCCTGCTCGGCCGTCTCGACCTCGGGGTTGGCGAGCTGCTCCCACTCGTCCAGCAGGCTGGAGTCGACCTGGCGCACCAGTTCGCCGAGCCACGCGGTCAGGTCCTGGAGGTCCTCGGACTTCAGGTCGTCCGGGACGGTGTGCTCCAGCGCCTTGTACGCGCCCGCCAGGTAGCGCAGCACGATCCCCTCGGTGCGGGCCAGTTCGTAGTACGCGGTGAACTCGGAGAACGTCATGGCGCGCTCGTACATGTCGCGCACGATCGACTTGGGGGACAGCGGGTGGTCGCCGACCCACGGGTGGCTCTGCCGGTAGACGCCGTAGGCGTGGGAGAGCAGTTCCTCCAGGGGCTTGGGGTAGCTGACGTCCTGCAGCCGCTCCATCCGCTCCTCGTACTCGACCCCGTCGGCCTTCATCAGCCCGATCGCCTCACCGCGCGCCTTGTTCTGCTGCGCGGCCAGGATCTGCCGGGGGTCGTCGAGCGTGGACTCCACGACGGAGACCATGTCCAGCGCGTACGACGGCGACTCCTTGTCGAGCAGCTCGAAGGAGGCCAGCGCGAACGTGGACAGCGGCTGGTTCAGCGCGAAGTCCGACTGGAGGTCGACGGTGAGCCGGACGATGCGGCCTTCCGCGTCCGGCTCGGCCAGCCGCTCCACCACGCCGCCGGCTTCCAGGGAACGGTAGATGGCGATGGCCCGCCGGATGTGCCGCAGCTGGTTGCGGCGCGTCTCGTGGTTGTCCTCCAGCAGGTGCCGCATCGCCTCGAAAGCGTTGCCCGGCCGGGCGATCACCGAGAGCAGCATGGTGTGCGTGACCCGGAAGCGCGAGGTGAGCGGTTCGGGGTCGGAGGCGATTAGCTTCTCGAAGGTCGCGTCGGACCAGTTGACGAAGCCCTCGGGGGCCTTCTTCCTGACCACCTTGCGGAGCTTCTTCGGGTCGTCCCCCGCCTTGGCGACGGCCTTCTTGTTCTCGATGACGTGCTCGGGCGCCTGCGCGACGACGAAGCCCGCGGTGTCGAACCCGGCGCGGCCGGCCCGCCCGGCGATCTGGTGGAACTCCCGGGCCCGCAGGGTGCGGACCCGTGTGCCGTCGTACTTCGTCAGGGCGGTGAACAGCACGGTCCTGATCGGCACGTTGACACCGACACCGAGGGTGTCGGTACCGCAGATGACCTTCAGCAGTCCCGCCTGCGCGAGCTTCTCCACCAGCCGCCGGTACTTCGGCAGCATGCCGGCGTGGTGCACGCCGATGCCGTGCCGGACGAACCGGGAGAGGTTGCGGCCGAACGCGGTGGTGAAGCGGAAGCTGCCGATCAACTCGGCGATGGCGTCCTTCTCGGCGCGCGTGCACATGTTGATGCTCATCAGCGCCTGCGCCCGCTCGACGGCCGCGGCCTGGGTGAAGTGCACGATGTACACCGGCGACTGCCGCGTCTCCAGCAGCTCCGTCAACGTCTCCGTCAGTGGCGTCACCACGTACTCGTAGGAGAGCGGCACCGGCCGGGTCGCCGAACGCACGACGGTCGTCGGGCGCCCGGTGCGGCGGGTGAGGTCCTCCTCGAAGCGGGACATGTCGCCGAGGGTCGCGGACATCAGCACGAACTGGGCCTGCGGAAGTTCCAGCAGCGGGATCTGCCAGGCCCAGCCGCGGTCCGGCTCCGCGTAGAAGTGGAACTCGTCCATGACGACCTGGCCGACGTCGGCGTTCCGACCGTCGCGCAGCGCTATCGAGGCGAGCACCTCGGCCGTGCAGCAGATGACCGGTGCGTCCGGGTTCACCGAGGCGTCGCCGGTCAGCATGCCGACGTTCTCGGTGCCGAAGAGCTTGCAGAGGTCGAAGAACTTCTCCGACACCAGCGCCTTGATCGGAGCGGTGTAGAACGTGACCTGGTCCTTCGCCAGCGCGGCGAAGTGCGCCCCCGCCGCGACCAGGCTCTTGCCGGAGCCGGTCGGCGTCGAAAGGATCACGTTCGCCCCGGAGACGACCTCGATCAGCGCCTCCTCCTGGGCGGGGTAGAGCGTGATGCCCTGGCCCTCCGCCCAGGTCGAGAAGGCTTCGTACAGGGCATCGGGGTCGGCCTCGGAAGGCAGCTGATCAATGAGGGTCACCCCACCATCTTGCCTGGCTTCGGGCCCTGCGGCGGAACCGGCGGTCATACCGAAGATCACCAAAGGTATGGTGTGCCGTCGACTGGGCGTCAACTCCGCCCGCGGGCGGGCCGAAAGGGGCGGGGCACCACACATGATGGGACCGGCACATTCACTTTCCGGAGCGGCGGCATGGCTGGGGGTGGGAGCGGGCGCGGCCGCGCTCGATCACCCCATGCCGTGGCCGACGCTGGTCGTCGGCGCGCTGATCTGCGCCGGCGCCGCTCTCGCTCCGGACCTGGACCACAAGGCGGCGACCATATCGCGCGCCTTCGGGCCCATCTCCAAAGCCTTGTGCGAGATCATCGACAAACTGTCGTACGCCACCTACAAGGCCACCCGCATGAAGGGCGACCCGCGCCGTACGGGCGGCCACCGCACCCTGACGCACACCTGGCTGTGGGCGGCACTGATCGGCGGCGGGTGCTCGGCGGCGGCGCTGCTCGGCGGGCGCTGGGCGGTGCTGGGCATCCTCTTCGTCCACATGGTGCTCGCCGTCGAGGGTCTGCTGTGGCGCCAGGCCCGTGCTTCCAGCGATGTGCTGGTCTGGCTGCTCGGTGCGACCGCGGCCTGGATGCTGGCCGATGTCCTGGACGACCCGGGCAACGGCAGGGACTGGCTCTTCACCGAGCCCGGCCAGCACTACCTGTGGATCGGTATCCCGATCGTGCTGGGCTCGCTCGTGCACTGCATCGGCGACGCCCTGACCGTGTCCGGCTGCCCGGTGCTGTGGCCCATCCCCATCGGCCGCAAGCGCTGGTACCCGATGGGTCCGCCGAAGTTCATGCGGTTCCGGGCCGGCAGCTGGGTCGAGATCAAGGTGCTCACGCCCGCGTTCTTCCTCCTCGGCGGCGTCGGGGCGCTGGGTGCCCTGGGCTTCCTCGGCTGACGCCCCGGGTCCCGTGCCCGTCACCTGATGGGCGACGGGCACGGACCGCGGGAACGGCGCGGGCCGGAAGGCCCGGCCTATCCGTGCCAGGACTGCCACAGGGCCGCGTACGCCCCGTCCGCCTCGACCAGCTCGTCGTGGCTGCCGAGCTCGCTGATCCGGCCCTCCTCGACGACCGCGATGACCTCCGCGTCGTGCGCGGTGTGCAGCCGGTGCGCGATGGCGATCACGGTGCGGCCCTCCAGCACCCGCGCCAGCGAGCGCTCCAGATGCCGCGCGGCCCGCGGGTCGAGCAGCGAGGTCGCCTCGTCCAGCACGAGGGTGTGCGGATCGGCGAGCACCAGACGCGCCAAGGCCACCTGCTGGGCCTGGGCCGGGGTGAGGGTGAAGCCGCCGGAGCCGACCTCGGTGCCCAAGCCGTCGTCCAGCGCCCGCGCCCAGCCGTCGGCGTCCACCGAGACCAGCGCGTCCCACAGCTCGGGATCGTCGGCTTCGGGCCGGGCCAGCCGCAGGTTGTCCCGCAGCGAACCGACGAAGACGTGGTGCTCCTGGTTGACCAGCGCCACATGCCGCCGGACCCGTTCGGCCGGCATCCGGGCCAGCTCCGCCCCGCCGAGCGTCACCTCACCGGTGCGCGGCGCGTAGATCCCGGCGAGCAGCCGCCCGAGGGTGGACTTGCCCGCCCCCGAGGGGCCGACCAGCGCCAGCCGGGTGCCCGGCCGCAGCCGCAGCGACACCCCGTGCAGCACGTCGCTGCCCGCCCGGTAGCCGAAGCGCACCTCGTCCGCGTGCATGTCGCGGCCGTCCGGGACGATCCGGTCGTCCGACTGCTGCTCCTCGACCTCGCGGACCCCGACCAGCCGGGCCAGCGAGACCTGGGCCACCTGCAGCTCGTCGTACCAGCGCAGGATCAGGTTGACGGGATCGACGAGCATCTGGGCGTAGAGGGCCCCGGTGGTCAGTTCGCCGACCGACACCCAGCCGTGCAGCGCGAAGGTCCCGCCGATCATCAGCACCGACGCCAGGATCAGCGTGTGCGTCAGGTTGATCACCGGGAAGAGCACGCTGCGCAGCCACATCGTGTAGCGCTCCCAGCCGATCCAGGTCCTGATCCGCTCGTCGGAGTCGGTGATCCGGCGAGCGCCCAGCCCGTGCGCCTCGATGGTCCGGCCGGCGTCGACCGACTCGGCGAGCGAGGCGGCGACCGCCGCGTAGCCGGCGGCCTCGGAGCGGTAGCCGGCGGGTGCGCGCTTGAAGTACCAGCGGCAGCCGACCAGCAGCAGCGGCAGCGCGACCAGCACGGACAGCGCCAGCGGGGGAGACGTGACGGCGAGCGCGCCGAGCAGCAGCGCGGCCCACACCACGGCGATGGCCAGCTGCGGCACGGCCTCGCGCATGGCGTTGGAGAGCCGGTCGATGTCGGTGGTGATCCGGGACAGCAGGTCGCCGGTGCCGGCCCGCTCCAGCACGCCGGGCGGCAGCCCGACGGACCGGACGAGGAAGTCCTCGCGCAGGTCGGCCAGCATCCGTTCGCCGAGGATCGCACCACGCAGCCGCACCAGCCGGACGAATCCGGCCTGCACGGCGAGCGCGGTGAGGAAGAGCCCGACCGTGAGGCCCAGGTGCAGCTCCCGGCGTCCGGCCGACAGGTCCTCGACCAGCCGTCCCAACAGGTACGGCCCCACCATGGAGGCGACGACGGCGACCGTGTTGACGGTGACGAGCAGGATGAAGGCGCCGCGGTGGCGCCGGGCCAGCTCGGTCACGTAGGTGCGTACGGTGGTCGGCGACCCGACCGGCAGCGTCGTCGTCTGCTGCGGCGCGTCCGGATCGTGCTCCGGCGGGTTCACGCCGATCATGCGGATTCCTCGATCCTGGTGTTCTTCCCGGCCCCGGAGGGGACCACGGACGGGCCTTCGGCAGCGGTGCCGGCCGTGACACCGGCCGGTTCCTCGGTCTCGCGCGTGACCACCGCGCGGTACTGCGCGTCGGCACGCAGCAGCTCGTGGTGGGTGCCGGTGGCCGCGACCGAACCGTCGGCGATGAAGACCACCAGGTCGCAGCGGTCCAGCAGCAGCGGGCTGGAGGTGAACACCACTGTGGTGCGGTCCGGCCTGATCCCCTTGAGGCCGCGGGCGATCCGGGCCTCGGTGTGCGAGTCGACGGCCGACGTCGGCTCGTCCAGCACCAGCGCCTCCGGATCCGCGACCAGGGACCTGGCCAGGGCCAGCCGCTGGCGCTGGCCGCCCGACAGGGAGCGTCCGCGCTCGGTGATCCTGGTCCGCATCGGATCACCGGAGTCATCCACCGAGGCCTGGGCGAGCGCCTGCAGTACGTCTGCGCACTGGGCGGCCGCCAGCGCGTCCGTGGCGGAAACGTTGCCGGAGGACGGTACGTCGAGCAGTTCGCGCAGCGTGCCGGAGAGCAGCACCGGGTCCTTGTCCTGCACCAGTACCGCGGCGCGCGCCGCCGGCAGCGGCAGCTCGTCGAGAGCCGTACCGCCCAGCAGGACCGAGGACTGGCCGGGCACCCGGTCCGGGCTGTGCCCGCCGAGCCGGTCGGCGAGCCGCCCGGCCGCGTCCGGGTCCCCGCACACGACCGCCGTCAGCAGCCCGGCCGGAGCGAGCAGGCCGGTCTCCGGGTCGTACAGGTCACCGGCAGGAGCCGCCGCGGGCGTGGCGGCCGGAGCGGACGAGGGAGCCGCCTCCGGTTGCGCGCTCCGCACCAGAGCCAGTACCCGCGCCGCGCGCTTCGCCGAAGGGCGCGAGAAGGACCACGCCATCGCGATCTCCTCGAAGTGCCGCAGTGGGAACATCAGGAAGGCGACGGTCCCGTACACGGTGACCAGCTCGCCGACCGAGATCCGGCCGTCCAGCGCGAGGACGGCCCCGTACCAGGCCACGCCCACCAGCAGCAGTCCCGGCAGGACCACCTGCAGGGCGCTGATCAGCGCCCACATCCTGGCACTGTGCACCGCGGCCGTACGGACCTCCTGCGAGGCCTTGCGGTACCGGTCGAGGAAGAGCTCCTCGCCGCCGATGCCGCGCAGCACCCGAAGACCCGCGACGGTGTCGGAGGCCAGTTCCGTGGCCTTGCCGGCCTTCTCCCGCTGCACGTCGGCGCGCTTGGTCGCCGCCGGCAGCAGTGGCAGGACCGCGAGCGCCAGGACGGGGATGGCGGCGGCCACCATGAGGCCGAGTTCCGGCTGGTAGAAGGCCAGGGCCACCGCGATGCCGATGGTGGCGAGGAAGGCGGAGGTGAAGCGGGCGAACGCCTCGACGAACCAGCCGATCTTCTCGACGTCGCCCGCGCCGACCGTGACGATCTCGCCGGCCGCGACCTGCCGGGTGAGCACCGAGCCCAGCTCGACGGTCTTGCGACTCAGCAACTGCTGGACGCGGGCGGCGGCGGTGATCCAGTTGGTCACCGCGGTGCGGTGCAGCATGGTGTCGCCGAGCGCGCTGAGACCGCCGAGCAGCAGCATCAGCCCGCCCGCCAGCGCCAGCCGACGGCCGGAATGGTCGACGACCGCCTGCACGGCCATGCCGACGGCGGCCGGGAACAGCGCGACGGACGCCATCAGCAAGGTGCCCCACGCGGCGGCGACGATCTGCCCGCGCAGCTGGCGTTTCTCCAGCCAGAGAAGGAAACGGAACCCCGATCTGACGTCGGGTACACCGGGGTCCTGGAAGGGGAGTTGGCGAAGCGACATGACGTCCCGAGATGCTCTGGAGAGGGGTGAGAAGACGTGCAAGGTTCGCGGTACAACACGTATCAGGTCAACCGATTTACGGCCGCCGTGCCCGATTTAAGTCGGTATCAAGCCAGGCCGTCGGCGGGCCGGCGCGGCACGAGGCGGTCTGTCGCCCGGCGTGCGACCGGGCCAAGCTGTGCGGCGTGATCCATGGCCATCGCACGACAAGGAGGCACCACCGCGTGGGAAGACGGATACTCGCGGCGCTCGCCGCGGCAGTGGGGTTCGCGCTTCTGGCGGGCCCGGCCGCCGCGGCCACCACCGCGCCCCCGGCCGAGTTCGGCACCGACTGGCACGACCCCCTGACAGCCGCCCCGCCCGTCGCGACCCCCGGCGGTCCTTCCTGCACCACGCAGATCGTGGCGGCGCAGTTCAGGGACTTCACGCCGTACACGAGCACGTACACGCCGCCGCGCGGCTGCGGCGACCGCTGGAGCAAGGTCGTCCTGCGGCTGGACGGCAAGGTCGCGGGGCGGCAGTACGACCGGCTCGGATACCTGCGGATCGGCGGGGTGGAGGTACTGGCCACCTCGACGCCCGAACCGTCGCCCGAGGGGATCGCCTGGAAGGTCGAGAAGGACGTCACGCGGTACGCGGCCACGCTGCGCGGACCGCAGCCGGTCGAGATGCTCATCGGCAACGTCGTCAACGACACGTACACCGGCGTGATCGACGTCAAGGTCTCGCTCACGTTCCACCCGGCGCGCGGAGCGGGCGGCGGCGGTCCTGCGGGAGCCGGGCCGGACCGGGTGCTGACCCTGGCCGGCGCGCACAGCGAGGGAACGGCGCTGGTCGGCGACCTCACCACGCCGCGCAACAGCGAGCGGATCGTCGCCGAGGTGTACGCCACCGGGTCGGGTGGCGGCTGCGAGGAGTTCTGGTACCTGGCGGTCCCCGCCGACGTGCCGTACTCCTGCCAGGCAGGCGGCCCCTACCGGGAGGTGCAACTGCGGGTGGACGGCCGGCTGGCCGGCATCGCCGCGCCGTTCCCGACCGTGTGGACCGGCGGCTGGTCCAACCCCTTCCTCTGGTACGTGATCCCGGGGCCGCAGGCCTTCGACGTCAGACCGGTCGAGTACGACCTGACGCCGTACGCCGGCCTGCTCAACGACGGGAAGGCGCACCGCGTCGAGGTGTCGGTGCTGGGTGTGCCCGAAGGACAGAGCGGGTGGAGCGTGCCGACGAACGTGCTGGTCTGGCAGGACGCGCACCGCGGGCAGGTCCCCGGCGCGCTGACCGGGCACCGGGAGAGCACCCCGGCCACCTCGACCTCCTACCGGCCGGGGGACGAACGCGCCCTGGACGCCACCGGCAGCCATGAGTTGACGGTCTCCGGCTACGTCGACACGTCGCACGGCCGGGTCGCCACCACCGTCCGTCGCGCGCTGTCCGCCACGTCCACCCACCGGTGGAACGCCGACGAGAGCACCGACGCGCTCACCGCCCGGTGGACCGACGACGCGACGGTGACCACGGCCGGCCGCGGCCCGGCCACCGCCACGACGGTGCGCCGCGCCTACACCATGGACGGCCGCACCTCGGTCGGCACGGCCGACCGGCTGCGTACGGTGATGCTGCTCGGCGACCGCGCCGACACCGCCGTCGCCCGCGGTGGCCGGACCGTGAGCCGGTCGCTGCTGGACGACGTCTACCGGGGTGACGCGTCGTTCACCCTCAACGTGCCGCGCGAGCAGCGGCATGCCACCGGTACGTCGTCCGAGCGCTACCGGATACGTGGTCCCGGTGTCCGCTACGACCGATGGATCGCGACCGCGCAGGGCGCGCTGACGCGGGACCGCACGGTGGAAGAGTTTTCAGCAAGTAGTTGAAATTCTTCCTACTGATCTCTTGACGTGCTCACGGCCACAGCGGGAAGCTCCTCGGCGGAACCCCGTGGGACGCGGGGTTCCGCACCCCCCACCCGGCGGCTTGGCGCGGGCTGCCTTCGAGGGCACAGCTGTGCCCGCACTCGAGGAGCCGCTCATGCGATCCCGCACATCCCCAACACGTCGAACGCCGCGCAGCACTCGAACATCCGGCGGTTCCCGGCCCTCCCGTGGCTCCCGGGCCCTGCACAGCGCGCTCGCCGTACTCCTCGCCGCGACCGGCCTCACCCTCGCCGCCCAGCAGCCGGCGCGGGCGACGACGCCGGGCGGCAAGGACGTCACCGCCACCCTCTTCGAGTGGCGTTTCGACTCCGTCGCCAAGGCGTGTACCGACACGCTCGGTCCCGCCGGCTACGGCTTCGTCGAGGTCTCCCCGGCCCAGGAGCAGATCCAGGGCGGCCAGTGGTGGACCTCGTACCAGCCGGTCAGCTACAAGATCGCCGGTCGGCTCGGGGACAGCACCGCGTTCAAGCACATGGTGGACACCTGCCACGGCGCGGGCGTCAAGGTCATCGCCGACGCGGTGATCAACCACATGGCGGCCGGCTCCGGCACCGGGACCGGCGGCACCAACTACTCGAAGTACAACTACCCCGGCTACTACCAGGACCAGGACTTCCACTCCTGCCGCAGCAACATCACCAACTACGCCGACCGGAACAACGTCCAGAACTGCGAGCTCGTCGGGCTCGCGGACCTGAACACCGGCAGCGACTACGTCCGTTCCACGATTGCCGGCTATCTCAACAACCTGCTCTCGCTGGGTGCCGACGGCTTCCGGATCGACGCGGCGAAGCACATCGCGGCGGGCGACCTCGCCGCCATCAAGTCCAAGCTCAGCAACCCGGGCGTCTACTGGGCGCAGGAGGTCATCTACGGGTCCGGCGAGGCGGTGCAGCCCGGCGAGTACACCGGCACCGGGGACGTGGACGAGTTCCGCGCCGCCACCGACCTCAAGCGGATCTTCACCAGCGAGAAGCTGTCGTACCTGAGCAACTGGGGCGCCTCCTGGGGCTACCTGCCCAGCGCCAACGCCCGGACCTTCACCGACAACTGGGACACCGAGCGCAACGGCTCGACCCTCAACTACAAGGCGGGCGCCACCTACACCCTCGCCAACGTCTACCTGTTGGCCTGGCCCTACGGATCGCCGAACGTCTACTCCGGTTACGAGTTCTCGGACAACGACTCCGGCCCGCCCAACGGCGGCACCGTCAACGCCTGCTACGCCGACGGGTGGAAGTGCCAGCACGCCTGGCCGCAGATCGCCGGCATGGTCGGCTTCCGCAACGCCGTCTCCGGTACGGCGGTGACCAACTGGTGGTCCAACGGCGGCAACGCCATCGCGTTCGGCCGCGGCGGCAAGGGCTTCGTCGCGATCAACCACGAGGGCGGCGCGCTCACGCGGACGTACGCCACCTCGCTGCCGGCGGGCAGCTACTGCGACGTCCAGCACTCCGGCACCCGCTACACCGTCAGCGCCGACGGAACGTTCACGGCCACGATCGGCTCCAACGACGCGGTGGCGCTGTACGCGGGGGCGAGCTGCGCCGGCGGCGGGGGGACCACCCCGGCCTCCGGCGCGTCCTTCGCGGTGAACGCCACGACCACGAATGGCCAGAACATCTACGTCACCGGCAACACCGCGACTCTCGGCAACTGGGACACGGGCAAGGCGCTGCTGCTCTCGTCGGCCGCCTACCCGTTGTGGAAGCTGGACGTCGCGCTGGGCGCCGGCACGTCGTTCGAGTACAAGTACATACGCAAGGACAGTGCCGGGAACGCGACCTGGGAGACCGGGGCCAATCGCACCGCCACGGTGCCCGCGAGCGGAAAGGTGTCACTCGCCGACAACTGGCGCGGGTGATGGTGAGCGGGAGGCCGGGAGCAGGGGAGACTGGCACATTCCAGTTCGTGCTCACAGAGGGAGTTACCTGAGTTATGAAGGGTTTTCGTACGTTCCTGCTGCGCGGCAACGTCGTCGAACTCGCGGTCGGCATCGTGGTCGGTGCGGCCTTCACCGCGCTGGTCAGCGGTTTCGTCAAGGCGTTCCTGACCCCGATCGTCGGGCTCATGTCGGGAGCCTCCGGCGACTACTCCCGCAAGGCGTTCACCGTCTCGGGAGTGACCTTCCCGTACGGCGCCTTCATCGACGCGTCGATCAGCTTCGTGATCGTCGCCTCGGTGATCTACTTCCTGGTCATCCTCCCGATGAACCGGATGCAGGAGCGGTTCTTCCCGAAGGCCGCCGCGGCTCCGATGCGTGAGTGCCCGGAGTGCCTGACCCCGATACCCCAGGCCGCCCGCCGGTGCAGCGCGTGCACCGCGCAGGTTCAGCAGGCGCCCTCCGAGAACGGCGCGCACCGCGTGACGACCTCGCAGTAGGGAACGCCGGCCGGGCGCCGGAAGGTGCCACCACGACGCCCCCTCGGGCGCGCTTCAGCAGCGCTGCCGAGGGGGCGCCGCCGCGTCCAGGGCCGCGAGCAGCGCGGTCAGCGCCTCGCGCTGCGGGGTGTCCAGCGGGGCGAGGAGATCCTCGGCCGCGGCCCGGCGGGCCAGCCGCAGGCGGTGCAGCGTCGCGCCGCCGGCCTCGGTCAGCTCGATGCGGATCACCCGGCGGCTGGCGGGATCGGGGATCCTGCGCACCAGGTCGTGCGCTTCCAGTGCGTCGACCAGCGTGGTCACCGCGCGCGGCACGACGTCGAGCCGCTGGGCCAGGTCCGCCATCCGCGGCGGTTCCTCGCTGTGCGCGACGGTCCGCAGCAGCCGGGATTGGGCCGGGGTGATGCCGAGCGGTTCGAGGTGCCGGCGCTGGGCGCGGTGCAGCCGCTTGGTCAGCTGCAGCAGCTGATCGGCGAGGCGGCCGGTGGTCTCGGCGGCGGACTCCGCCGCGGAGTCGGCGGCTGCGTCGGTCACGGGCTCGGTCGCGGTGGTGGTGCGGGGATCCATGGCCCAAGGATATCAGGATGTAAGTCATTGTGAACATAGGTAACAATGACCTACACTCCTAAAGTCGGCCCGGCCCGGCGGTCCTGTGCGGGCACTGCCCCGACACCGCCGGCCGTACCGGCGGCCGAACGCCCTCAGCAACCTCTCCGAGGAGCCCTTTGCACCCCGACAACACCCGGTGGACGCCACCGCCCAAAGATCCGGACAACCCCACCGACGTACGCCGCATCGTGCGGCTCTTCCGCCCCTATCGCGGCAGGCTCGCCATCGTGGGCGTGCTGGTCGCGCTCTCCTCCCTCGTCTCCGTCGCCTCGCCCTTCCTGCTGAAGGCGATCCTGGACACCGCGATCCCGCAGGGCCGCACCGGGCTGCTCAGCCTGCTCGCCCTCGGCATGATCGCCACCGCCGTCGTCACCAGCGTCTTCGGCGTCCTGCAGACCCTCATATCGACCACCGTCGGCCAGCGCGTCATGCACGATCTGCGCACCTCGGTCTACGAGCAGCTGCAGCGCATGTCGCTCGCCTTCTTCACCAGGACCCGCACCGGCGAGGTGCAGTCCCGTATCGCCAACGACATCGGCGGCATGCAGGCCACCGTGACGTCCACCGCGACCTCGCTGGTCTCCAACCTCACCGCCGTCATCGCCTCCGTGGTCGCGATGCTCGCGCTGGACTGGCGGCTGACGATCGTCTCGCTGCTGCTGCTCCCGGTCTTCGTGTGGATCAGCCGCAGGGTCGGCCGTGAGCGCAAGAAGATCACCACCCGGCGGCAGAAGCAGATGGCGTCCATGTCGGCCATCGTCACCGAGTCGCTGTCCGTCAGCGGCATCCTGCTCGGCCGCACCATGGGCCGCTCCGACTCGCTGACACGCTCCTTCTCCGAGGAGTCCGAGCGACTGGTCGACCTCGAGGTGCGCTCCAACATGGCCGGGCGGTGGCGGATGTCCACCATCGGCATCGTCATGGCCGCCATGCCGGCGCTGCTGTACTGGGCCGCGGGAGTGACCATGAGCAACGGCGGGCCGGCCCTCTCCATCGGCACCCTCGTCGCCTTCGTCTCGCTCCAGCAGGGCCTGTTCCGCCCGACCGTCAGCCTGCTGTCGACCGGCGTCCAGGTGCAGACCTCGCTCGCGCTCTTCCAGCGCATCTTCGAATACCTCGACCTGCCCGTCGACATCACCGAGCGCGCCGACCCGGTGCGCATGGACCGCGCCCGCGGCGACGTCCGCTTCGAGCACGTCGACTTCTCGTACGACCCCTCCGGCGCACCCCGCACGCTGCACGGCATCGACCTCGCCGTGCCGGCCGGCGGCAGCCTGGCCATCGTCGGGTCGACGGGTTCGGGCAAGAGCACGCTCAGCTACCTGGTGCCCCGGCTGTACGACGTGACGGGCGGCCGCGTGACGATCGACGGCGTCGACGTCCGCGACCTCGCCTTCGACACGCTCGCCGAAACGGTCGGCGTCGTCGCCCAGGAGACCTACCTCTTCCACGCCTCGGTCGCCGAGAACCTGCGCTTCGCCAAGCCCGACGCCACCGACGAGGACATCGTCGCCGCGGCGAAGGCCGCCCAGATCCACGACCACATCGCCGGTCTCCCTGACGGGTACGACACCCTCGTCGGCGAACGCGGCTACCGCTTCTCCGGCGGCGAGAAGCAGCGGCTGGCCATCGCGCGCACCATTCTGCGCGACCCGCCCGTCCTCGTCCTCGACGAGGCCACCAGCGCACTCGACACCCGCACGGAACAGGCCGTCCAGGAGGCGATCGACGCGCTGTCGGCCGGCCGCACCACCATCACCATCGCCCACCGGCTCTCCACCGTCCGCGACGCCGACGAGATCGTGGTCCTCGACGCGGGCCGGATCGTCGAACGCGGCAACCACGACGAGCTGCTGGCGTACGACGGCCGCTACGCGGCGCTGGTCCGCCGGGACGAGCGGCTGTCCACCGCCGAACTCGCCAAGTCCGTGTGACGAAGGGGGCTCCCACCGGAACTGACTCCCGGGTAAGGTGGCGCGGACCCGCCCGGCGGGGACCTGTCGCCCATCCTCCGGAGGTACCCGCGTTGGCTTCCCACGAGCGCTCCGCACGACTCCTCGTCGGGCTCCTCGCCGGCGGCGCCGCGGCGCACCTCCTGCTCCCCAAGGTGTTCGACGCGATGGTTCCGCGCGCCCTGCCGGGCACGCCGCGCGCCTGGACCTACGGCAGCGCGGCGGTGGAACTCGCGGTGGCCGGAGCCGTCGCGGTCCCCGCCACCCGCCGGGTCGGCGGTCTGCTCGCGGCGGGGCTGCTCACCGCCGTCTTTCCCGCCAACGTGAAGATGGCCTACGACTGGCGCCACCGCCCGGCGCCGCTGCGGACCGCGGCCCTGGTGCGGCTGCCGGTCCAGGTTCCGCTGGTGCTGTGGGCGCTGCGGGTCAGCCGCCACGAGACGCGCCGCCAGGCCTGATCCTGGTCGAAGACGCGTCTCGGCCGCCCCTGTCACGCGTCGACCAGGATCACTTCCAGCGTCCGCGGACCGTGCACGCCCTCGACCCGGTCGAGCTCGATGTCGCTGGTGGCCGAGGGGCCGGAGATCCAGGTCAGCGGGCGGGTGGGATCGAGGCGCGGCATCGCCTGGGGGATCGAATCGACGATCTGGCCGGGCGCCAGGACCACGCAGATGTGGTGGTCCGGCACGAGGGTGATGCGGCGCCGACCCTGGCCCTGCGAACCGTCCAGCACGATGGTGCCGGTCTCGGCGACGGCCACCGCGCAGCCGGTCACCACACTGTCCACCGCGTCGAGTTCACGCGCCGTCAGGGCGAGGGTGTCCGCGACGAGCTCCACTCCGCTGACGGCGGAGAGCCAGCCGTCGGGCAAACCGTCGGGGACGACCGCGGAGCGGGCACCGCGCTCGGCGAGCAGGGTGGCGATCAGCGCCGGGAGTCCGTCGGCCGGGCACCGGTGGACCAGCGCGCGGTAGTCCGCGAGGTGGACGGCCAGCAGGTCGGCGGTTTCCGCCGGCGTTCGGGTCCCGTGCACGTGCAGGTAGTCGCGCGCCGGCGGCGCGCCGCCGGGCAGCTCGTCGCGCGGCACGTCGGCCAGTGCGCGGCGGATCCGGAAGAGAACCCGCTCCCGGCTGCTCGCGCCGCCCGGGTGGATCGGGACTCCGTGTTCGGGACTCGGGTCGCTCATGTGGTCTTTCCCTCTCCCCGGGTGCGCTGCCACCAGTCACGGAACGATTCGGCGGGCACGGCCGGCAGTTCGCGGGTGGCGGACCAGGCACGTCCGGGCCCTGGCAGCCGCGCCGGGTGCAGCCGCCGGGTGCGGGCGGCCAGCCGCTGGCCGGCGCGGAGCGCGGCCGGATGGTCGAGCGCCCAGCGGGCGGCGCGCATCGCGGCCCGCTCGGCGGCGTGCCCCTTGGCCGGTCTGATGACGGCCCGGGTGCCGCGCAGCGTCACCGCTCCGCCCTCGACCACCCGTTCCCGCAGGTGGACCAGGACTTCGGGGATGTCGATCGCGACCGGGCAGACCTCGTAGCAGGCGCCGCACAGCGTCGACGCGTACGGCAGCGAGGCGTCCAGCGCCGAGGCGGTACCGCGCAGTTGCGGGGTGAGGATGGCGCCGATCGGACCGGGGTACGCGGAGCCGTACGCGTGGCCGCCGGCCCGCTCGTAGACCGGGCAGACGTTGAGGCAGGCGGAGCAGCGGATGCAGCGCAGCGCCTGGCGCCCCACTGTGTCGGCGAGGGTGTCGGTGCGGCCGTTGTCGAGCAGCACCAGGTGGAACGCCTGCGGCCCGTCGCCCGGCGTGATGCCGGTCCAGGTCGTGGTGTACGGGTTCATCCGCTCGGCGGTCGAGGAGCGGGGCAGCGTCTGGAGGTAGATCTCCAGGTCCTGCCAGGTGGGGATGGTCTTCTCGATGCCGACGACCGAGATCAGGGTCTCGGGCAGGGTCAGGCACATCCGGCCGTTCCCCTCTGACTCCAGGACGACGAGGGTGCCGGTCTCGGCCACCATGAAGTTCGCGCCGGAGACGGCGACCTTGGCCCGCAGGAACTTCTCCCGCAGGTGGAGCCGGGCCGCGTCGGCGAGGTCGGCCGGTTCGTCGGACAGCCCGTCGGGCGCCGCCCGGCCCCAGTCGCCCATCCGCTCGGTGAAGATGTCGCGGATCTCGGACCGGTTCTTGTGGATGGCGGGGACCAGGATGTGCGACGGGAGGTCGTCACCGAGCTGGACGATCAGTTCGGCGAGGTCCGTCTCGTAGGCATGGATACCGGCCTCGGCGAGGGCCTCGTTGAGCCCGATCTCCTGGGTCGCCATCGACTTGACCTTGACGACCTCGGTCTCGCCGGTGGCGCGGACGAGCTCCGTCACGATCCGGTTGGCCTCGTCGGCGTCGGCCGCCCAGTGCACCACGCCGCCCGCGGCCGTGACCGCCGCTTCCAACTGCTCCAGGTAGTGGTCGAGATGGCGCAGCGTGCGGTCCTTGACGGCGGCGCCGGCGGCCCGCAGCTGCGCCCAGTCGTCCAGCTCGGCGACCGCCACCGCGCGTTTGGCGCGGATGGTGTGCGTCGCGTGCCGCAGATTGCCCCGCAGCTGGGTGTCCTGGGTGGACTTCTCCGCCGCTTGCGGGAAGGTCGGCATCCCCACGTACGTGCCGCTCATCGGACCTCTTCCCTCCGGTACGGGTGCTCCTGCGTCGCGGCGAGGATCTCGGCGATGTGCACGGGCCGGACCGGCGAGCCCTCCCGGGCCAGCGTGCCGCCGATGTGCATCAGGCAGGAGTTGTCGACGGTGCAGACGGTGGCGGCCCCCGTCGCGGTGATGTGCCGGGTCTTGTCCGCGCCCATCGCGCCGGACACCGCCGGGTTCTTGACGGCGAAGGTGCCGCCGAAGCCGCAACACTCCTCCGCGCCCTCCAACTCCCGCAGCTCCAGACCCCGGACCTTCTCCAGCAGCGCGAGCGGACGCCGCCCGAGCCCCAGCACCCGCAGCCCGTGGCAGGTGGGGTGGTAGGCGACCGTGTGCGGGAAGTACGCCCCGACGTCGGTCACCTCCAACACGTCCACCAGGAACTCCGTCAATTCGTACGTCCTGGGCACCACCGACGCGGCCGCTTCCGCGAGAGCGTCGCCGCGCCCCTCGGCGGCGGCCTTCGCCCCGATCCGCGGATAGTTCTCACGGACCATCGCCGCACAGGACCCGGACGGGGTCACGATGTAGTCGTATCCCTCGAACGCGGCGGCGTACCGGCGCACCAGCGGTTCGGTCTCGTGCCGGTAGCCGGTGTTGAACTGGGGCTGTCCGCAACAGGTCTGCGCCGGCGGAAAGTCGACGTCCACGCCCAGTCGTTCGAGCAGCGCCACGGTGGCCCGCCCGGTGTCCGGGTAGAGCGTGTCGTTCACACAGGTGACGAAGAGGGCTACGCGCATGGGCTCATACTGCCGTAGCGCGAGATCACTGGGAAGCAGACATCGGATGTTTTCTCGGGTGCCGTGCTCCAGCGGCCGCGTAGCGCCGCACGAGAGGGCGCGCCGACGGCGCGGGAAGAGGCGGGGAACTCCCGCCGGGAGCGCGAGGTGACCATGGGCGGAAGGTTAGCGCCCCCGCGGCCGGGCGTTCAGTGCGTCAACGCGGCAGACCGTACGGGCGCGGCGTCCTCCGGTGCCCGCGCGAGGAGTTCGCGGATCTCGCGGACGGCGGTGCGCCCCGCCCGGTTGGCGCCGATGGTGCTGGCCGAGGGTCCGTAGCCGAGGAGGTGGACGCGGGGGTCCTTGGCGACGCGGGTGGTGCCCTCCAACCGGATGCCGCCGCCCGGCTCGCGCAGCCGCAGCGGCGCGAGGTGGTCGAGGGCGGCGCGGAAGCCGGTGGCCCACAGGATGACATCCGCCTCCAGCTCACGGCCGTCGTTCCAGGCGACACCGTCCTCGGTGACGCGGTCGAACATCGGCTGCGGGTCGAGGATGCCGCGCGCCCGCGCGGCGCGCACCGCCTCGGTGGCCGCCAGTCCGGTGACGCTGACCACGCTCTGCGGCGGCAGCCCGGCCCTGACCCGCTCCTCGACGAGGGCTATCGCGGCCCGGCCCCAGTCCTCGTCGAACGGCTGGTCGCGGAAGAGCGGTGGACGGCGGGTGACCCACGTGGTGTCGGCGACCTCCGCGAGTTCCATCAGCAGTTGCACGGCCGAGGTCCCGCCGCCGACGACGACCACCCGGCGGCCGGCGAACTCCGCCGCGCCCCGGTAGCCGGCGGTGTGCAGCTGGCGGCCGCGGAAGGTCTCCTGGCCGGGGTAGTGCGGGACGAAGGGGCGGTCCCACGTGCCGGACGCGTTGATCAGCGCGCGGGCGGACCACGCTCCGGCGTCCGTCTCGACGAGCAGCCGGCCGCCGCCCGCCTCGCGGACCGCCGACACGTTCACCGGTCGGTGCACGCGCAGGTCGAAGGCGCGCTCGTAACGGTCGAAGTACCCGGAGACCACCTCGGCGGAGGGCCGCGCCGGCTCGGCGCCCTCGAGTGGGAGGCCGGGCAGGTCATGGACACCGTGGGCCTTGGCGTAGGTGAGCGAGGGCCAGCGGAACTGCCACGCGCCGCCGGGGCCGGGGGAGTGGTCCAGGACGGCGAAGCCCTCGTCGGGGCGGAGCCCGGCGCGGGTGAGGAAGTACGCGCCCGACAGGCCCGCCTGCCCGGCCCCGATGACGGCTACATCGACCTCATGGCCCTCGTGCGCTCCGCTCAAGTCGTTCACGGTTCTACCAACCCGGGCCGGCGCGGAAAGCTTCCCGCGCGCCACCTCAGCGCGGGATGACCGAAGTGCGCGCCGGCACCGGAGCGGGAACGGGGGCCGGGACCGGCGCCGCGGGCATCCGCGGCTCCGAGGCCCAGCGCCGCAGCCGCGCCACCCGCTCCGCGGCCTCCTCCAGCCGGGCGGGTGGGAGGTCCCCGTCGCCCACCGCCCGGGCGGCGGCGGTGTGGATCGCCTCGTGGACGCCCGCGCCGCACGCCGGGCCGAGCTGGACGAGGTCGACGCCGGCGATCCAGGCCAGTACGGCCGCGCCCGGCACGCCCCAGCCGTTGACGATCGACGGCGCGTCGAGGGTGTCGCTGACCACCACTCCGCCGTAGCCGAGGTCGCCGCGCAGCACGCCCGTCACGGCCCGGCTGCTGAGGGTGGCCGGCAGGCCCTCGCCGCCCGGTACCGGCGTCCGCCCGGCGGTGATCGCGCGTACTCCGGCGGCCGCCCCCTCGGCGAACGGCCGCAGCGGGCCCTCGCCGGTGAAGGGGCCGAGGGCCGCGGCGACCCCGTGCGCCTGCAGATCGGTGACGAAGACGCGGGTCTCGTCGGCGCGCAGCGCGGGCCGGACGCCGAGGTGCAGGTTGGCTCCCAGGGCCACCAGTTCGGCGGCCGCGGAACTGCCGCTGGCACGGCTTCCGGAATCGTTTCCGTTCCGGCCGCGCGGGCTCCGGGTCCGGCCCGGCCGCCCGGTGAGGCCGTCGGGAAGCCGCTCGTGCAGCGCGGCCGTGATCCGGCGCGAGGCGTCGGGAGTGCTCGCGCGGACGACCACTCCCGGCATTCCCCGGTCGAGCCCGAGACGGATCCACTCCGGCAGCCGCTCGGTGCGGCAGGAGGGGAGCAGGCAGGCGTCGACCAATGCGGCGATACGGTGCAGGGTGTTCACGTCGCTGTCCCCCTTTGGCGCGCGGCGGCAGTGGGAGGGTATCCCGAGAGCGTCCAAATGGTCCAGACCAATCAGGGAGCGGCTGCCCGTCCGGCCGGAACGGTCTCCCGGCCGGACGGGCTACCTCATACTCCGCTGCCGCTCAACGCCCCCCGGCGAGCAGCAGCGGCGCGCCGCCCGGCGCGGACGCCGGACGCCCGTTGACCGCCGGAACCCCCGCCGGCCGGGAGCCGGGGACGGTGTCGAGCAGACCGCGTGCCGCCAGCTCGGGTGTCACCCCCTCGCCGAACCAGTACGCCTCCTCCAGGTGCGGGTACCCGGAGAGCACGAAGTGTTCGACGCCCAGGGCGTGGTACTCCTCGATCCGGTCCGCGACCTCGGCGTGGTTGCCCACCAGCGCCGTACCCGCGCCGCCGCGCACCAGGCCGACCCCGGCCCAGAGGTTGGGGGAGATCTCCAGCTTGTCGCGGGAGCCGCCGTGCAGGGCCAGCATCCGCTGCTGGCCCACCGACTCGCTCTTGCCCAGCGCCTGCTGGGCGGCGGCGACGGTGTCGTCGTCGAGGTCGTCCAGCAGCCGGTTCGCGGTCGCCCAGGCGTCCTTGGAGGAGTCGCGCGAGATGACGTGCATCCGGATGCCGAACCGGACCGTGCGGCCCTCCGCCTCAGCGAGCCCGCGGATCCAGTCGATCTTCTGCTTGACCTGCTCCGGCGGCTCCCCCCAGGTCAGATAGACGTCCGCGTTGCGGGCCGCGACCGGTCCCGCGGCCGGCGACGAGCCGCCGAAGAAGATCGGCGGCCGCGGCTCGGGCGGCAGCGCCACCAGCCCGCCCTCCACCTGGTAGTGCTCGCCCTGGAAGTCGAAGGGCTTGCCCTCCCAGGCCCCGCGCACCACCGTCAGGAACTCGTCGGTCCTGGCGTAGCGGTTGTCGTGGTCCAGGTGGTCGCCGAAGCGCTTCTGCTCGGTGGAGTCACCGCCGGTCACGACGTTCAGCATCAGCCGGCCCCGGGTGATGCGCTGGTAGGTGGCCGCCATCTGCGCCGCCAGCACCGGCGAGATGACGCCGGGCCGGAACGCCACCAGGAACTTCAGCCGGTCGGTGTGCTGCGACAGCGCCACCGTCGTCAGCCAGGCGTCCTCGCACCAGGTGCCGGTCGGCGTCAGTACGGCCTCGAAGCCCAACTGGTCGGCGGCCCGGGCGATCTGCGCCAGGTAGTCGATGTCGGGCGCGCGGACGCCGCTGATCGGAGTGATCCGCGAGCGCTTGATGCCGCCGTCGGTGTAGGCGTGGCGGTCGACGAGCGTCCGGCCGTCTCCGCCCGTGGGCAGGAACCAGTGCAGGTGCACGGACATCAGGAGGAGGCCTTTCCATAGGAGTGTGCCGGGGCGGTGGATGCCGGCAGCTCGGCGTTGAAGCGCTTGTCGACGAAGTCCTCGAACGCGAAGTGCTTCGGGATGAGCTTGAGGTCGGCGAAGGTGTCGGCGATCTTCTGCTCGGAGGCGATCGCGGCGTCGTCCACGGCCACCGCCACCCGGGTGCCGCTGCTGCGCTTCACCGCGTCCAGCGCGACCTCGTACGGCAGTCCGGTCTCCTTCGACCAGACCTTCGCCCACTCCTCGGGGTGGCCGTGTGCCCAGTCCTGCGCGCGGCGCAGCCGGGTGAGGTAGTCGCCGATCGCCTGGGCCTTGTTCCTGTCCTTGAGCGCCGCGGGCGCGGCGACCTGGAAGCCCAGCCCGTTGACGACGCCTTCGCCGGTGGTCAGCACCCTGGCGCCGTTGCGCAGGACCTGGGAGGTGTACGGGTCCCAGATGGCCCAGGCATCGACACGGCCCCGGCTGAACGCCGCCAGCGCGTCGGCCGGCTGCAGATAGCTGACCTTGACGTCGCTGAGCTTCAGACCCGCCTTCGCGAGCGAGGACACCAACTGGAAGTGCGCGGAACTGCCCTGCGCGACCGCCACCGACTTGCCCCTGAGGTCGGCCACCGACTTCAGGTCCGAGTCCTTGGGCACCGCGATCACCTCACCGGCGGACGAGCCGTGCGAGGCGCCCACCACCGTGATCTTCGAGCGGGCGCCGGCCGCGAACACCGGCGGGGGTGTTGCCGACCCCGCCGATGTCCACCGCCTTCGCGTTGACCGCTTCCAGCAACGGTGGCCCGGAGGTGAAGGTCGACCAGGTGATTCTGTACGGGACCTTGTCGAGTTCCCCGGCGGCTCGCAGGATCGCCTCGGAGCCGCCTTTCTGGTCACCGACGTTGAGCGTGACGCCACCCAGGCCGCCGTCCGACGAGCCCGAGGCGTCATCGGCGGCGGACGACCCGCCGCATGCGGTCAGCAGGAGGGCGAGCGGGAGCAGGAGGGCGGGGGCGAAGCGTTTCATGGTCGTTTCTTCCGTTCAGGAGTGGTCGTCAGGCCGCTTGCGCGGACGGGTGGTTCTCCACCCCGAGTTGATCGAGCAGACGGGAGCGCAGTTCGGCGAACCGGGGGTCGCCCGGGTCGCGGGGGCGCGGCAGGGCGACGGGGTTGTCGTGGGCGATCACGCCGTTCTCCATCACCAGCGCGCGGTCGGCGAGCAGCAGCGCCTCGTCCACGTCATGGGTGACGAGCAGCACCGCGCACCCGCGCCGCTGCCACAGTTCGCCGACCAGCCGCTGGGCGGTGATCCGGGTCAGCGCGTCCAGCGCGCCGAACGGCTCGTCGAGCAGCAGAAGATCCGGCTCCCGCACCAGGGCGCGGGCCAGCGAGGCGCGCTGGGCCTCGCCGCCGGAGAGCGTCTTGGGCCAGGCGCCGGACCGGTGGCCGAGCCCGACCTCCTCCAACGCCTGTTCCGCGACCGCCCGGTCGGGGTGGCCGGGCAGCCCGAGCAGGACGTTGCGCCACACCCGCTTCCACGGCATCAGGCGCGGCGACTGGAAGGCGACCGCGCGCCGCCGCGGCACCAGCACCGAACCCTCGACCTCCCGGTCGAGACCGGCCAGCACGCGCAGCAGCGTGCTCTTGCCGCAGCCGCTGCGCCCGAGCAGGGCGGTGAACTCGCCGGGCCTGATGTCCAGATCGAGCCGGTCGATCACCGCGCGCCCGTCGAAGGCACGGGTCAGGCCCTCGACGCGGACCGCGGTCGCCGGACGCTCCGTCCTGCGGTCCTCCGGGTGCTCGGCCTTGCGGTCCTTGGGGCGGGTCACTTGCCGGTGAAGGTCGGTCGCCATTGCAGCAGCAGCCTTTCGAGAGTGCGGACGACGATGTCGGCGGTCAGGCCGAGGAAGGCGTACACGACGAGGCAGACCACGATCACGTCGGTCCTGAAGAACTCGCGAGCCTGGTTCATGACGAAGCCGATGCCGTCGTCCGCGTTGATCTGCTCGCTGAACACCAGCGCGAGCCAGGCGGTCGCCAGGGAGTAGCGCAGCCCGGTCATCGCCCCCGGCAGCGCGCCGGGCAGGACGACGTGCCGCACCAGGCCCCAGCGGGACAGTCCGAGCGAGGTACCGGCCTCGATGAGCTGCTCGTCGACGCCGCGGATGCCCGCGTAGACGTTCAGATAGAGGTGGAAGGCGACACCCAGCGAGATCAACGCGATCTTGGGCGCCTCGCCGATGCCGAGCCAGATGATGAACAGCGGGATCAGACCGACCCAGGGCACGGTGCGCAGCATCTGCACACTCGCGTCGACGAGGTCCTCGCCGAGTCGGGACAGCCCGGAGACCAGGGCGAGCGCGGTGCCCGCCAGAACGCCGAACAGCAGTCCCAGAGCGACACGTTGGAGCGAGACCAGCATCGCTGACGGCAGCGTCCCGTCCGCGATCAGCTCCTTCCCGGCCCGTGCGATCGTGCCGGGAGAGGCGAGGATGTCGGGCTCCAGGACCCCGGTGGCACTCAGCACCTGCCACAGGGCCAGCAGGAGCAGCGGCCCGGCGGTACGGCGCAGCCAACGGGGCACATGACGGCGCCGGGAGGCTGCCGAGATGAGCGGTTCGAGCTCCAGGATGGGGCTCAATTCAGGAATTACGGATATGTCCGGCGGTGATGCGGTGCTGGGCATGGCGGCTCCACGACGGAAGGCAGAGGGAAGCACGCCTCGGCGCGCAGCCTCCAGGCGGATTGGATCCCTACGGGATCAGCCCGGGAGCGCGCTGAAGAGCGAGGCGAGAAGAAGGTCGAGCGAGTGAGAAGGCGTCAGCAGCCGCGAGGACACGCGGCGGAGGCCACCCGCAGCAGGTCGATGTGACCGCGCGTGGTGAGCAGAACGGGACGCAACATGCGGGAGAACCTAGCGAGCCGCCCCGAGCCCGGTCAATGTCGTCTCGCCACGCGGACGGACGTCTCAAACGCGGATCCGGTGACGTTGCGCGACCATGGAGGCATGGCCGACACGTTTACCACCCGAACCCTCGACATCGCGACCGGCTCCAGCGAGACGGTCCACGACCTCACCGCGGCCTGCGCCGCCTTCCTCGACGACGCCGCGCGCGGCCGTGACGGGCTGCTCAACGTCTTCGTCCCGCACGCCACCGCGGGCATCGCCGTCATGGAAACGGGCGCCGGCAGCGACGACGACCTGCTGGCCGCCCTGCACGACCTGCTCCCCGCCGACAACCGCTGGCGCCACCGCCACGGCACCCCGGGCCACGGCCGCGACCACGTCCTCCCCGCCCTGGTCCCCCCACACGCCACCCTCCCGGTAATCAACGGTCACCTGGAACTGGGCACATGGCAGTCCGTCGTCCTGGTGGACACGAACGTCTCCAATCACAACCGTCAGGTTCGGTTGAGTTTCCTGGCCTGATCGGGCAGATCAAGATCGTCCAGGCGTGGCCGCCGATTCTCCTTACAGTGCGCGCGGAACGGGGGAAGACATTGCGAGGGTCGCGGGCCAGCAGGATCGCGATCAACTCATGTGCTGATAACAAGAGTTCGACGCGGACATCAGAGGTACTGCCTCGGCAGACGTCGGCTCGTGGGCCGACACGCGCATTGCCCACGGCCGAGTCACGTTCCGGGAAACCCCGGCCGGCACCCGCGTCTCCATGGCAGGCGTGACCCGATGGCCGCAGGCCGGATCAGGGTGGCCTCCTTCTGCACACCGGTCGACCTACCCGGCCGCGGCTACGCGGGGCGCCTCGACGGCCGAGGTCAGCCGCTGATGGCCTGCTGGGAAATCTTGCCGCTCTGCGTTCCCGGCCCGCTATGCTCAGGACCAACGCGTCGAAGGAGACAAGTAGCGTCGGGATCCACGAGCAGAGAGAACTGCTGGTAGCTGTGAAGGCAGTCTCGCGCCCGACGTGAAGACCCTCCCGAGCGCGGGGAGAAACGGCCGATCCACCCGGTCCGATGCCCCGCCGACTGGCCCCCGTGACCGGGCCCGAATGAGGCCGTCGCTTTCTGGCGGTGGCAAAGGCGTGGTGGCACCGCGAGTACCCTTCTCGCCCACGCTCCCAAGGGATCATGACGACGCCCCCGGAGGGCTGCGATGATCCACGCTACGAGCCGCGTACTGGTCGCTGAACTGCGGCAACACGTCGGTCAAACTGTTTCGATCTCGGGCTGGGTGAACACGCACCGCCTGCAGCGCACGATGCAGTTCATCCTCGTCCGGGACCACACCGGCACCGCCCAGGTCACCCACAAGCGGGGCGGTGACGCCATCGAGGCCGAGCTGGAGCATCTGACCACCGAGTCCGCCGTACGGATCACGGGCCGGGTGGTCGACAACCCGGTGGTGAAGCTCGGCGGCCTGGAGATCATTCCGGAGTCCGTCGAAGTTCTGAACCGCGCCGAGGCCCCGCTGCCGATCGACGAGCACACCGGCCTGGAGCAGCGCCTTGACTGGCGGTTCCTCGATGTACGCAGGCGATCGACAGCGCAGCTGCTGTTCGCTGTACAGACCACACTTGAGCAAGGGATGCGCGAGTACGCGTACGCCCACGGCTGCACCGAGATGCACACCCCGAAACTGATGGGCACCGCCTCGGAGTCCGGCGCTGAGGTCTTCAAGCTCGGCTACTTCGACCGCTCCGCCTACCTGGCGCAGTCACCTCAGTTCTTCAAGCAAATGGCGATCTCGGCCGGCGTCGACCGGGTCTTCGAGATCGGCCCGGTTTTCCGAGCGGAGCCGTCGTTCACATCCCGGCACGCGACCGAGTTCACGGGGGTGGACGTCGAACTCGCATGGATCACGGACGTCGAGGACGTGATGGCGTTCGAGGAGCAGATGCTCGCCCACGCCATCGGAAAGGTCGCTGAGGTCCACGGGGAGGCGATCCGGGAGACATACGGCGTCGAGGTCGTGGTGCCGATCACGCCGTTCCCTCGGATCACCATGGCCGAGGCCCAGGCGTTCCTGCGGGCGAAGGGCTGGGACCCGGAGGGCTTGAAGGAGGACCTGGACCCGGAGGGCGAGCGGGGCATCGCCGCGCACATGAGGGAGCAGGTGGGGCACGATTTCGTGTTCATCACGCACTACCCGACGAGCATCCGGCCCTTCTACCACATGCGACCCGCCGACAGGCCGGACGTGACGCTGAGTTTCGACCTGCTGTGGAAGGGGCTGGAAATCACCACCGGGGCGCAGCGCGAGCACCGCTACGACGTGCTGCTCAAACAGGCTGCGGAGAAGGGCATGGGCACCGAGCCGCTGCAGGACTATCTCAACGCGTTCCGGTTCGGGTGCCCGCCACACGGCGGCCTGGGTATGGGGCTGGGCCGGGTACTGATGGTGATGCTCGGCCTGGAATCGATCCGCGAGGCCACCTTCCTGTTCCGCGGACCGAACCGGCTCACCCCGTAAGGGGCTTCGTCAGTGCTCGCGGACCGCAATCTCACGGTCCGCGCAGCGTCCGTGGTGGCACAGGCCGTCGTGGGAGAGGTTGATGCTCATGCTCGGGCCGACCCGCTGGTGACCCGATGGGGTGTGAGGATGTGGCTCCGGAGCAGGTCTCCCGGCTCCATGCGTACGGACTGGATCGTGACAGCATCATGGAGCGGCGGGCTCTCGGCGGTGAGCAATGCTCAGATCCTGTGGATCGGCTCGGGAGGGCGTACCTTCCCGAGTGATCGATCGACTGGTATCGAGTAGGCCGACGTTGGCGCGTCGGTCGGGAAGGCACGCCCCGGCCGTCAAGAAGATCGTCGACGACGAGGACGATCTGCCGGCGTTCCACGACTTGAACGCACCGCATCTGGTTGCCCTCGTCCGCGCCGGAGCCCGCTACGAACGCGGGCAACCCGTCGATCGACCGGAAGGGCGAGCCGCATGACTGACTCCCACATCGCCGAGGACCCAGCCGAGCACCGGCGCTTCACCCGCTACCTCACGGCCCTGGACACCGTCACCGAGACAGACGAGGCCAAGCTGGTTGCCGCCGTCCTGCGGGACGCGGACGCGACCATGGCCCAGAGCGCGGTGGTCCGTCACATCGACCAACGGGCAGCCCGGCTGCTGACCGACCCCCGATTCACGACCTGGGCCCACACCCTGACCGGCGTCATCGCCGAACGCGACTTCCTCACCCGCCGCCTGCAGGAGTGGACCCTGCTCAGAGCGATCGCCCTGGGGGAAACCTGGGCCTCCGAGGAACTGACCAGCGCATCCGACTGGTGCCAGCGCACGGCGGCGACCGGTCAGCTCGCCACCTCGCCCGAGGCCCTTATCCTGCTCGCCGAACACGGACGAACCCGCCGCGTTCGCAACGCAGCCACCCGCGGCCTACAACACCCCCGACAGCCGAGCTGACTTGATCCACAGGTCTTGACTATTACTCGACGTAGGCTCGGAGGGCCGTTGTGATGGCGTCTCACGGCTCTGGGGACGGCCGGAGGGCAGCTCCGTCTCGCCTGGGTGGAGTGCGACCAGGAGCAGGCCGACCGGCTGCCCAAGGCGTACGCGCAGACTCGGTTGAAGCTTCCCACCGTTTGGAAGGACCGGAGCATTTTCGCCGGTCATGTAGTGGCGCCGAAGCGTGACGGCAGCATCTCGCGAAGTCAGTCGAGCCGGGCCGCGCCGGTGATATAGCCACCACAGATTCGCAGGGCGCCCGGCCGATACGTCATGGGCGGGTGTTGATCGGCGGCTGCAGGAATGCCTATTTGTCGCCTTCCGTTCGGCGGGCTGCTGAGCGGATGGCCTCGGCGTACGGGGCGTCGAAGGCGCGCGTCTCCAGGTCAAGAGCTTGGAACGGAACCAGTGCGGCGTGGGTGCTGTCCACTGACTGCATCCACGCGGACCAGGCGTTGTGGACGTCTTCGTCGGTGACCTGCTCTCCCTTGGCTTGCAGCAGCACCGCGTAAATGCGGAACAGGTCGTCAGAGTCTGCGGGCGGCTCCGCGCTCGGGGAGAGACAGGACCGGATCAGATCGGCGAGGTGATCGAGGTAGGTCACGCGGACAGTGTGCCAACAAACAGGATCAGGTGCGCTACGGCGAACACCACGGGCACGATGCGTTCGGACGTGCCCAGCTCCGCGTAGCGCTTGCGCCAGCCGGGGATCGGATCCCTTTTCAGGGTCTCCCATTCGTCAGCGAAGAGCTTGACGGGGAGACGGTCCTCCAGCTTGATGATGACCGCAAACTTCGCCGTGTTGAGGTCCCGGTAACTGCGAAGTTGCATCCACCAGGCGGCAGACAGGGTGACGCCGGCCAGGGCAACGGCCAAAGGCACCCACCACGGGGACTCGGAGAGCTTGGGTATGCCGAAACCCACCAGGGTGACCAGTGCGGACTGCACTGACAGGAAGAAAGCGTTGGCCGTCCCCCGGCGCGCGGAGACCCGGTCAGCCATCTCCACGGCGAGCTGGTAGAGCTCCAATATTTCTGGCCGCACGTTTGGTTCAGATGGTGTTGTCACCGTCCTCCTCCAACGAGCGTCTTGAGGTTGTCCCACTCCCACTTGTAGATCTTGTCGGTGGCCTTCGCCGTTGTCGGCTTCTTACCGGTCTTGCCCGGGTACCCGTTCAGCAGGAAGTAGTCGATCTGCTCTTCCTGAGTGATCTTGAGCTCGAGTGCCACTCCCACTGCGGCGTCCGTGTGTTCCCCGCAGATGACGATGACGACATCCGATGCCCGAATCCTGGCGCGAGCCTTTGCTTTCCAGTGGGGAGACGCTTCCTTGATTGACCAGTCATGGACCGCGAAGGGTGAGTCAGGGTTCTTGGCCTGCCCGATGAGGAAGTCCTTGGGGGTCTTGTCGTAGTCGTAGTCGTAGTCGTAGTCGAAGCTGACGAACGCACGCTGGGGCATGAGACTCCTTACGCTCAGTGGAGGTGCCTGTACGCATCGTAAGTGCAGCTACTGACAGTGGTCAGCGGCATACGGAACCCGGGCAGTGGACCTGACTCCCGACGCTCGGCCCCCGGCCCTTGATTTGCTGCTTCTCCTGGCGGGTGCTCAGATTTCCCGCAGGCCTGCAGGGTTGGACCGGGGCTCATGCTGCCGCCGCTGCTTCAGGAGCGCGGCCACGGCGGCAGGGGATGACCGCGAGTAGCTCCGTGGCCTGTTCGTCGGAGCAGCTCCCCCGCCGGGCGAGTGGAGCTCCGCACCAGCGCGGAGACCGAGGCCACACGCGTACGCGCCCAAGGCCCGGCACGAGGCCGACGAACTCCCGCACCGCGCCCGCCGGACAGCCGAGCAGAACGCCACCACACGAAGAGGCCGGCCCGCACTTCCCGCCCGGTGCCACGGGCTCTCGCGGACTGCGGCGGCGACAGGGGCGGGGCATCGCCCCGCGCTACGCCCGCTGGCGTCGGTGACCGCGGTGACCGCGGTGACCGCGGTGACCGCGGTGGCCGGGCTGGCGCTGGCCGCGACCCTGGCCGGGGATTTCCTCACCGGGGCAGCCGCCACCTGCCCCTCAGGCCAGACGCAAGCCGCCGACCAGCTCATCCACCGGGCCGACCTTCATGTCCGCGGAACCGTGCAGCAGGCAGCGTTCGCCCACCACCCGGGAGCCTTCCTTCGCTTGGCAAACTGCCACGTGAGACTCCTCTGAGTTGCCGCCGATCATCATCAGCGATCTCTTCGGCATCCACGGGAACACCGCCAACAATTGGGCAGGACTTACCCAGGGCGGTTGGGCGAACTCTCCTGCAGTGCAACGCCAACGAAACCGTTTTCCAGGAGTTGAGGTACTAGGCGCAGCGATTCGTAAACAACCCCACCGTTGACTATGTAGCAACTCGGAAGGAGCGGAGGGCGGCGGCGATATTGGTCTCGCCGTTCTGGCGGAAGACGCTGATGGCGAGGTTGCGCAGACCGGCCATGGCGCGGGACAGCCGGCCGGTGCGGACCTTGGAGTCATCCTCGCGAAAGGTGCGGTCGCGGACGTGGTGCGGGAGGTTCTCGATGCCCCAGTGGCGTGGTGGTCCATCGCGGCCGGCAGCTGGACCGCGGCGGTCGTGACGGTGCGGGAGTCGCGGACTGTTTTGCCGTCGACCGCGATCACCGCAGAGCCGGCTTCGGCGGCGGCTCGGACTCTTCCGGCCGTGCCGTTCTGGCCTGGCGGTAGGCGCCGATGGCCACATCCAGCGCGTCACCGTCGATGCGTCGCAGCAGGCGACGGACGGTGGCGGCGTGCGGCGCCGGCCGGATGCCGGTGAACGGGTCGGCCGGGAAGCCGAGGACACCCAGGACGGCCTCCGGAGCATCGCCGATCCATTCACCGCTCGCCATGAGGGACCGGGTTCCGGTCAGGACGGCTGCCGCGGGCGCGCACAACAGGGGGAGCAGTGGATACCGTCGTCCCCGCAGGCCACGCGGATCGGACACTCAGACAAGGAAGCGTCTCAGGTCAGCAGCGTCCTGCGTAGCGGCGCAGAGGTTCGGGAGGGCCAATTCCCCAGCCCGGCGGGCATGGGCGATGATGTTCGGGCAGGCACGGTCTCGCTCGGTTCTCATGGGTTTTCGACAACCACATGATCATCGGCACCGTGCCTGCTCTGCATTCCCGGGGGGACATCCCAGACCAGGCCGGGACATGACGCCACGTCACGCATGAGGCAGATGAACCGGACCGATCGCGACTATGCAATGCCCCCTGGGAGTGTTTTCGACCAGTGACCGCGTGGCTTACGCCTCGTGCGCCGTCAGGATGCGCTCTTGTACGCCCCTGGCACCTCAGTGAATGCTGGGAATGCCCCGGTGCAAGGTCTCGGGCTGCGAGACGCTGGGCGAAAAACGCGGGTAGGAGGGGCCATGCAAGACTCGCGAGTTGAGAAGGTCGAGAAGGAACCACGAGCGATCTTTGTATCCTACCGGCGCATGGACTCAAAACCCTGGTCCGGGCGGCTCGTTGCTGATCTGCGGACTTACTTCGGAAAAGAACGCGTCTATTTCGACTTGGACTCGAACCGATCAGCGCAAGACTATATTATTCAACTGGAGCGAGCCCTGCTCGGCTCTCGTGCCGTAGTTGCGCTTATTGGGCCCGACTGGCTTAACAGCTCGGACGGCAACGGGCAGCGACGGCTCGACGATGCGAGCGACCTGGTGCGTCTGGAGATCGAAACCGCCCTTAAGAACGGTATCGCCCTCGTGCCGGTACTCGTCGGAGGGGCGACAATGCCGTCTGGCAGTGAAATGCCACGCCCGCTCGGCACCCTCGCCCGCCTGCAAGCCGTTAGGCTTTCTGATGACGACTGGCCCTACGACTTTGGTCGCCTCTTAGAGACGCTGGAGCGCCATGCGGTGCTCCCTATCCGCGACGCGAAGGGAAACGAAACAGCCGAGGTAAAGGTCACCAAGCTCAGGCGATATGAGCGGACGGTCAAAGCGTCTCGCCGTCGAGCGTTTGACGCGCTTGCAGGTGCAGTTGAAATGTTGCACTACCCGGTGGTTGAAGTGAGTCCCGAAGCTGCCCGCGTGGTTTTCAACGCCCGCCGCGGTGGCGTGATTACCGGGGAAGTAGTTGACGCCGATCCGGGTAGTTCCATGGTCGTGCTGAAGTTTCCCACGGTAAAGAATGGAATCGTAGCCGCTGGTTCGCTTGCGCTCGCGTATTCGACAGGCGGGTGGTCCCTACTTGTCGGCCCAGCTCTGTGGGGTTGGGAACGCCGCTTCGCCGTGGGTTTCTTTGACAATGTCGAAGGTGTGCTAGAAGGGCGAGGAGTCGGTGAGGACTCTTCTCTGCTGCCAGGAATTCACGCGTGGCGGAACAGGAAACGTGAGGTGTGAGAGGGGGTCAATTGGGTCATGGAGAAACAGGCGATGGATAGTGGTTTATCCGTCGTCACATTCCGAGGGACCGTTTAGGCCAGATAATTTGTACGCCAACTCCTTGGTCTCGAGCGTACGCGACGAGTCAGCTGTTCCGCCCCCTTACCGGTGTCGGGGTCGGCGGCCACCAGCGCGGCAATCGCCTCGTTGGTGTTCCCGACGCCGAGGCCGGCACCATCATCGCGCGGCGTACCTTAGAGGTCGTCTCATTAGGCGTGGTTGGTATTCTGCCGGTGTGGATATTGTCGAGCGGCTGGTGCCGGACGAGTTGTGGGTGATGTTTCAGCGGGTGGTGCCGTCGGCTCCGACGCGGCCGCAAGGTGGCGGTCGGCGGCGGTACGGGGACCGCGAGGTGCTGGCTGCGATCGTGTTCGTGGCCACCTCCGGTTGCACCTGGCGGCAACTACCTGGGGTTTTTGGGCCGTCCGGACCTACGGCGCACCGTCGTCTCACGGAGTGGTCCAAGGCCAGGGTCTGGGCCAAGCTGCACCGCTTGGTGCTCGACGAACTTGGCTCGCGCGGTGACCTGGACTGGTCTCGGTGCGCGATCGACTCGGTGAACATGCGGGCCCTGAAAGGGGGGACCTGACAGGTCCGAATCCTGTGGATCGGGGCAAGAACGGCTCGAAGATCCACTTGATCACCGGCCGCACCGGTTTACCCCTGTCGATCGGGATCTCGGGGGCGAACCTTCACGACAGCCAGGCCCTGGAGCCGCTCGTCCGCGGGATACCGCCGATCCGCTCGCGCCGCGGACCACGCCGCCGCAAGCCTGGAAAGCTGCACGCGGACAAGGCGTACGACAACCGCCACCTGCGGCAATGGCTCCGATCCCGCAACATCACCCCACGGATCGCCCGCAAAGGCATCGAGTCCTCCCAGCGGCTGGGCCGTCACCGATGGACCATCGAACGCACCATGGCGTGGCTCGCCGGCTGCCGCCGACTGCACCGCAGGTACGAACGCACAGCCGAACACTTCCTCGCCTTCACCAGCATCGCCTGCACACTGATCTGCTATCGCAGACTCACCAAATGAGACGACCTCTTAATCGTGCCGTGCCGGCCCCGCCGCACGATCCGCAGCAGGGTCTGCCCCTCATCGTCCGTCAATCGACGGGCGTGCACCGGCTTGGCCATGACAGGACTCCTCCCGAGAGCAGGGCAACACGCCCCGGCGTCTCGCCGCCGAGCCCAGCCGTCACACCCCAACCGGCCGACAGTCACGGACAACGCACCAGTAGGGCTTGGTCAGGTCTGTTGTCCGGTGGGTATGTCGCGGTGGCAGGCGGGGCAGGCGCCGGCCCATGGTCCTTGTGGCAGATGCCCAAACAACCCCCGGCGCCAGGTGCGGCTGTCCTTCCGGGGCTGAGGGCCGAAGCGTGACGACTGTAGGTTTGATGTCCGGCAGCTCCAGACAGGGCAGTCACGTCGCGGAGAGACGATGACCGGGGGTGCGGGCCGCGATCCCGGGGATGTGCCGGGGGCCCTGAACGCGCGACGGGCGCCGCGGGTCTGGGCGTGACATCCTGGTTGATGAAGAGCTTGCACCGCCAAGCCGCGGGCGCCGTTCGACCTTTCCGGCCCTCTTTATCCGGGTGGCCTGCCGCGATGGATGCCCATACGGCTCGAGGGAGGTCTCGACATGAATTCCGTCATCTCGGTGGGCCTCGACGGTTCGCCGACGAGTGTTGCTGCAGCACACTGGGCGGCGCGTGAGGCGCACCTGAGAAATCTTCCGCTGCATATGATGCATGCATGGATAATGCTCAAAGCGGATTCCATTGAAGACGATCAGAACTACTGGTCCCGACGTCTTCTTGATGACACGAGAAAGATGATAGGTGAATTGTATCCGGATTTGCCTGTGTCTGTGGAACTGGCTGCCAAGGACCCCTCGGATGCGCTGCTTGAAGTTTCCGGTAGGTCTACCTTGCTGGCACTGGGATCGAAAGGGATGGGGGCCACGGGGAACTTCTTTTTGGGGGATGCCAGCTATCATGTGATCGGCCATGCCAAGCGGCCAGTGGCACTCTTTCGCGGTGCACATGTCGGCGAGAACGCACCAAAAACGCTCGAAGGTCCCGTAGTCGTCGCCATGAACCCGGATCGTCCTTGTGGCGAGGTGCTGGCGTTCGCCTTTGATTCCGCATCGCTGCACGGCGTGCCCCTTGTCGTGCTGAGCGTCGAAGGCAGGCATGTTCACCTTCACCACAAGACTGACCACGCTGATCCCGCGGCACAGGGCGCATTGGACGATGCGGTGACTCCATGGTGCGAAAAATTTCCGGACGTTGAGGTCACGACGAGAGTCGAGACGGGCAGCCCCGGTCATATCGTGGTGAGCGCAGAGGAAGGTGCCGAGCTACTGGTGATCGGCCGCCATAGCCGCCGAGAGACATCGACATCCCGCCTGGGACCAGTGGGCCACTCGGCGGTCCACCACGCGGTGTGCCCGGTCGCTATCGTTCCCTACGCCTGATCTGGACGTGAGACCCCGACCTGTTCGGGCGGGACTCCGAACCCCGGCCGGCCGATCTGGTCCGCGGTGAATCGACACCGACGGGGACGACCCCCGGCGCCAGGTGTGGTTGTCGGTCTTGGGCTGACCTGGCTGCTTCGGGGTGGGATGGCGCGGCCAGAGCGCTAGCATCCCCGCATGTCGGAGACTCCCGCGCAGCGCCTGCTGCGAAACGATCCACGAACCGTGCGGGTGGCTGCGCATGAGGCCGCGCAGCTGCCGGTACTTGCAGCGGAGGCTCTGCTGCGGGTCCTTGCGGACGGGGAGACGGTTCTGGCCGTGTACCGCGACGGCTGGGGATACGCCGCGCTGACGGGGAACGGCGTCATCCTGCTTCCGGGCATGGCGGGGGGCGGGGGGATCCGGGTGTACCAGCCGCTGGGGATCGTTCGTGGTGCGCAGGGCGTGTTCGGTTCCGTCACGATCCTTGTCGACGGGAAGCGGCACCGGCTGTGGGGCTCGAAGCTCGACCCGAAGGGGCGGCTTCTCGAATCCGCGGGGGAGCTTCTGCCTTCCGGCTTCTCCGCGCCTCCCGGGCGCGGTGCGCGGTCCCGGGCGTGGGTGCGTCAGCACCCTGTACTGACGTTCCTCGTGGTGGCCCTGCTGATCGTCCTCCGGACGGGCGTGAACGGTCTTGCGAACGCGGGGTCCGCTGATGAGGAGAAGGCCGCCCCGCGGGCGCGCGTGGAGTATGCCGTGGCCGTCCCCGCGTTCCAAGGGTTCTCGCTGCGGGAGGCAAAGGCGACGGCCGGTGCCCAGCCGTGGGTGCACGTCTCGGCGGCCGACGCGTCGTCCGCCTTCCGGACGGTGACGGGCACCGAGGCGGGGTGGCGGGTCTGCTTCCAGATACCCGCTCGGGGCGAGACGGCCCTTCCGTCCCTCACCACGCTGACGCTCTATGCGGTGCCGGACCGGGAGACGTGCCCGGAGCAGCTGTTCGGCGCAGGCCGGATCGTGATGCCGGATCTCGTCGGCGAACGGTTCGACGCCGCCGCGGGCGTCCTGGGCGATCTCGGCCTCGCCCGCACGGTCCTCTTCCACGCCCTTACCGGCAGGCGACTGGACGGCGGAGCGAGCGACCATGCCACGTGGCAGGTGTGCCGGCAGCAGCCGGGGGCCGGTGCCGAGGTCTCGACGAGGGCGCAGGTCTCCTTGTGGCTGATCGGCTCCGGCGACCCGTGCACCGCACCCAGTCCCAGTGCCGGCAGCGCCGGTCCCGAGCCGAAGCCGCAGCCGAAACCGAAGCCCCAAGCCGATCCCGCGCCCTCGTACGGCACTTCGGGGGGAGGCGGCGGCAGCAGCCGGGGCGGCGTCCGGTTCGGGCAGTTCTGCTCTCCCGTCGGAGGCACCGCGACGACCGCCGACGGGCGCCCCGCCAAGTGCTACATGGGCAAGGACGGTCGCGCCCGCTGGAGCTACTACTCGGGATGACGGATGCGGTCCGACCGATGGTGCACGACTTGCCTTGGAGGACCCATAAGGCTGCCTTATGAGGTCATAGGTCGAACCCGACTACTGAGTTAGGTTTGCCTTAGTTTAGGCTTCCCGGGAGTCCGCGTGCCACCGCTCGAAGGGAACCTGATCATGCTTCGCCCTGTGCGGGTAGCAATAGTCGGAGCCGGCCCCGCCGGGATCTACGCCGCCGACGCGCTGCTGAAGTCCCCGGCGGCCGTCACGCCCGGTGTCTCCATCGACCTGTTCGAGCGGATGCCGGCGCCGTTCGGCCTGATCCGCTACGGCGTCGCCCCCGACCACCCGCGGATCAAGGGCATCGTCACGGCCCTGCACCAGGTGCTCGACAAGCCGCAAGTCCGCCTCTTCGGCAACGTGGACTATCCGAACGACATCAGCCTGGACGATCTGCGGACGTTCTACGACGCGGTGATCTTCTCCACGGGAGCGACCGCGGACCGGGCGCTCGACATCCCCGGCAGCGACCTCGACGGCTCGTACGGCGCGGCGGACTTCGTCTCCTGGTACGACGGGCACCCGGACGTACCGCGCAGTTGGCCGCTCGATGCGGAGAAGGTCGCCGTCCTCGGTGTCGGCAACGTCGCACTCGACGTGGCGCGCATCCTCGCCAAGACCGCGGACGAGCTGCTGTCGACCGAGATCCCGCCGAACGTGCACGAGGGCCTCAAGGCCAACAAGGCGCTGGAGGTGCACGTCTTCGGCCGCCGTGGTCCGGCGCAGGCGAAGTTCAGCCCGATGGAACTGCGGGAGCTGGACCACTCCCCGAACATCGAGGTCATCGTCAACCCCGAGGACATCGACTACGACGACGGCTCGATCGCGACCCGGCGCGGCAACAAGCAGGCCGACATGGTGGCCAAGACGCTGGAGAACTGGGCGATCCGTGACGTCGGCGAGCGCCCGCACAAGCTGTTCCTGCACTTCTTCGAGTCGCCCGCGGAGATCCTCGGCGAGGACGGGAAGGTGGTCGGCCTGCGCACCGAGCGCACCGCCCTCGACGGCACCGGCAACGTCAAGGGCACCGGCACCTTCAAGGACTGGGACGTCAGCGCGGTCTACCGCGCGGTGGGGTACCTGTCCGACGAGCTGCCCAAGCTGCCCTGGGACGTCGCGTCGGGCACGGTGCCGGACCAGGGCGGCCGGGTGATCGAGGAGACTGGCGAGCACCTGCGGTCGACCTACGTCACCGGATGGATCCGGCGCGGTCCCGTGGGGCTGATCGGCCACACCAAGGGCGACGCCAACGAGACGGTCGCCAGTCTGCTGGACGACCACGCGAACGGGCGGCTGCACACACCCGCGTCGCCCGCCCCGGAGGACGTGGACGCGTTCCTCGGCGAGCGGAACGTCCGCTTCACCACGTGGGAGGGCTGGTACCGGCTGGACGCCGCGGAGAAGGCGCTGGGCGAACCGCAGGGCCGTGAGCGCGTGAAGATCGTCGAACGCGAGGAGATGCTGGACGCCAGCGGCGCGTAAGACCCGCACGCCCGCAGGACGCGGAGGGACGGTCCGGGCTCGTGCCCGGTCCGTCCCTCCGCGTGGGTGGCGGGAATCGTCACAAGCCTGTCCCTGCCGCCATCCCGGCATCCGGCGGGCGATCCACGACGCGGAGGTCGTCGGGCGGTTCGCCGCGGCCGCCCGGCGTGCGGACCGGATCGCCCAGGTCTCCTCGGGGATCGACATGGCACTCGCCCTCGTCGGGCGGATCGCCGGTCGGACCACCGCCGAGGCGATCCAGCTGATGATCGAGTACGACCCGCAGCCGCCCTTCGACGCCGGTTCGCTCGCGAAGGCGCCGCGGGCCGCCAAGGACCTCCTCAAGGCGGGCCTCAACCGGTAGGACCGGCGCCCCGGACGCCACCGGCAGCCGCGGCGCCCCTCCCCACCGCCTCGACCAGCGGCAGCACCCGGTGCGGGACCCGCACCCGCAACGCCACCTCGGTGCGGGTGCGGACCACCCCGGGGGTGCTGATCAGGCGCTGGACGACGTCCTCCAGGTGCGCGTTGTCGCGGGCGACGACGCGGGTCAGCAGATCGCCGCCGCCGGTGACGGAGACCGCCTCGATGATCTCGGGCACGGCGGCCAGCGCGTCACCGACGTCGTCCAAATGCCCCTGGGTCACCTCGATGTGCACGAAGGCGAGCACCGGGTGGCCGAGCGCGGCGGGCGACAGCCGCGGACCGAAGCCGGTGATCACTCCGTCGCGCTCCAGCCGGTCGATCCTGGCCTGGAGCGTGCCGCGGGCCACGCCCAGGACGCGGGCGTACTCCCGCACGCTGGTGCGCGGCTGTTCCAGCATCAGCCGCAGGATGCGGGCGTCCAGCGCGTCGACGGCCATGGGCCACTGGTCTCCTTCTGGTCGGTGGATACGGCTTTTCACTGTACCAATGGCTCATAGCTGGCCGCTCGATTTGAGCCATTGCCCCTGATGATGTTTTCCTTGGCGTGACGATGGCGTTGCGGTCCTCCGCAACGCCTTCGCTGTGTCTGTCCGTCGATCGAACGACGCTGAGCAAGGGGCGGGAACCACCGACGTGAAGAGGATGTTCATCGCTCCGGACCCGGGGCGCGTGCGGCTGCGCACCGCGTCCCGCGCGGTCCTGGGCATCGGGACGGCCGTCACCTCCGCCCTCCTGGCCGGGCTCCCGATGCCGGCCGTGGCGGCCGGCGGGCTCGCCGCGCTGCTCGCGCTCTTCGTCGTCACGGACGCCCGGGTCGGCCGGCAGGCGGTCACCACCGCGCTGATGCCCGTCGTGGGCCTCCCGGTCCTCGTCGCCGCCGCCTGGCTGCACGGCGTCCCGTACGCCCGTGACGCGGTCTTCGTGGCCGTGGTCTTCGCCGGCGTCTACGCCCGCCGCTGGGGGCCGCGCGGGCACGCGCTCGGCGTGTTCGCGTTCATGATGTTCTTCATCTCCCAGTTCCTGCACGCCGCCCCGGCCGCGCTCCCCGAGCTGTGCGCGGCCGTCGGTCTGGGGCTCGGCTCCGCCGCGCTCGTCCGCTTCGGCCTCTGGTGCTACGAGCGCCGGACCCTCCCGCCGGCCGTCGTCGCGCTGCCGCAGGCGCGCGGGCTGCGCAGGACCACCACCCGCCAGGCCTTCCAGGCCGCCGCCGCGTCCGGCTGCGCCCTCGCGCTCGGTCAGGCGCTCTCCGAGGACCGCTGGTACTGGGCGGTCGGCACCGCGTGGTGGATCTTCGTCAACACCGCCCACCGGGGAGAGACGCTGGTCCGCGGGTTCCGCCGGGTGCTGGGCACCGTGACGGGCATCGCGGCCGGTCTGGCGCTGGCCCTGCCGCTGCACGGCGCAGGGGCGCCGACCGCGCTGCTGCTCGCGGTCTGCGTCTTCGGGATCTTCTACACCGCGCCCGTGTCGTACAGCTGGATGATGTTCTTCGTCACCGTCATGGCGGGCTCGCTCTACGGCCTGCTGGGCATCCTCCACCCCGGTCTGCTGTGGCTGCGTCTCGAGGAGACCGCCGTCGGGGCGCTCGCCGCGGCACTGGCCGTGGCCGTCGTCCTGCCGATCAGCACGCACTCCGCCACCGACGCCTGGATCCGGCACGCGCTGCACGGCGTGCGCGACTTCACCACCCAGGCCGCGCACCACCTGGCCGGCGGCCCCGGCGAGGACCTCGCGCAGCGGGCGAGGGAACTCGACGTCGTACTGGGCCGGGTCAGGACCACCGTCGCCCCGCTCGTCCACCCCTTCAGCCCGCTACGGGCCCGCAGGGCTCGGGCGCGCCAGGTGCTGGCGCTGCTGGACGAGTGCGCGGACCGGGTACGGGGCCTCGCCGCCGTGGTGGCCGACCCGGACGCCGGTCACGACGAGCGGCTGCTCGCCGCCTGCCGTCGCGTCGAGGAGGCCGTCACCCGCCTCGTGGCCCCGGGCGTGCCGCACGTCCCGGCACCGCTCACCGTGGCCGCCGAGGCCGCTGAGCACCCGCACGCGGAACACGCGCTGGCGCACCTGCACGCACTGGAAGGGGCGCTCATCGAACTGGTCGCACCCCTTCGTGCGACTCCGCGCGCCCCTTTGGCCGCCTGACCTGCGACGTGGACGCGGGGACCAGGTCCGAGGCATGTGCATCGGCCACGAACAGGATGGATCAGCCACTCCTCGGGTAAGACCCTGCGCATCGGAATTCCGCGGGCCGCAGCGGGATGCGGTCCGGGAGCCGGACACCTTGGGGAGCGCGCGGCGTGCTGAACTTTTTACGAAGGACCGACGTCGGGGCGCGTCAGGAACGGACAGCGGAGGCGACCGCCCCACGCCCGGTGGTGCGACCTCCGGAGCAGCGGGGAGCGCAGAGCGAGGTCTGGCCGCTGGCCAGGGAGTTCCTGCGGCAGTTGCACCGCGAGGAGGCCGACGCCGACGGTCTCGACGCCCGCCTGACGCGGGTGCGGGCCGAGATCGACGCCACCGGCACCTACCGGCACACGAGACAGGAACTGGTCTTCGGCGCCCGGGTCGCCTGGCGCAACAACAACCGCTGCATAGGGCGGCTGTACTGGAACTCCCTGCGGATCCGCGACCGGCGCCGGATCTCCGACGCCGCCGGGGTCGCCGAGGAGTCGGCCGCCCATCTGCGCGCGGCGTCCAACGGCGGTCGGATCCGGCCGGTCATCACCGTCTTCGCGCCCGACGCACCGGGCCTGCCCGGACCCCGGATCCACAACGAGCAGCTGATCAGGTACGCGGGCTACCGGCGCGCGGACGGCGGGGTGACGGGCGATCCGCGCAACGTCGGCCTCACCGACGCGGCCGAGCGGCTGGGCTGGCCGCGCGGACCGGGCACCGCCTTCGACGTCCTCCCGCTGATCGTGCAGGGCCGCGGCGAGGCGCCGCGTCTGTTCACCCTTCCGGCCGACGCGCTCTTCGAGATCCCGATCGTCCACCCGGAACTGGAGTGGCTCGCCGAATGGGGACTGCGCTGGCACGCGGTCCCGGCGATCTCCGACATGAGCCTGGAGATCGGCGGGATCCGCTACCCGGCAGCGCCCTTCAACGGCTGGTACATGGGCACCGAGATCGGGGCCCGCAACCTCGCCGACACCGACCGCTACAACCTGCTGCCGCGGTTCGCCCGGCGGTTGGGCCTGGACACCAGCAGCGACCGGTCGCTGTGGAAGGACCGCGCCCTGGTCGAACTCAACCGGGCCGTCCTGCACTCCTTCGACCGGGCCGGCGCCACCGTCACCGACCACCACACCGAGTCCCGGCGCTTCCTCGCCCACGTCGACCGCGAGGAGAGCAAGGGGCGCAGCGTGCCGGCCGACTGGTCGTGGATCGTGCCGCCGATCTCCGGCTCGGCCACGGAGGTGTTCCACCGCTACTACGCGACGGGGGACCGCACCCCGGCGTACGTGCACCGCTCCGCCACGCCCCGGACGGACCCCGGCACGTGTCCCAGGACGGCGCCCGCGTAGCCCCGCCCGCGCGGCCGGCCGCGCCGCCCACTAATGTCACCGCAGCACACGTAGCTGGAGCGACAGGAGCAGTGGTGGCGGCGCACGCATACATCGGATCGTTCACGTCGGCGGGCGGCCACGGTCTCACCACGGCCGCCGTCGACCCCGGGACCGGTGCGCTCACCGTGCTGGGGTCGGCGGCTGAGGTGGCCGACCCGTCCTTCCTGGCACTCTCCGCCGACCGCGAGGTGCTGTACGCGGTGAGCGAGACGCGGGAGGGCGGCGTCGCCGCCTTCTCGCTGGCGGACCCCACCGCGCCGCGGCAGTCCGGCCGCACCGTGCCGGTACGCGGCAGCGCGCCCACGCACCTGTGCCTGCACGGAGGGCACCTGTTCACCGCCAACTACACGTCGGGCGGCGTCAGCGTCCTGGCCCTCGACGCGGCGGGCGGACTCGACGCGGTGCGCAGCGTGCTGGAGCACGAGGGTGAGGGGCCGGACCAGGACCGCCAGACCGGTCCGCACGCCCATATGGTCCTGCCGGACCCCTCGGGCCGCTGGCTGCTCAGTGTCGACCTCGGCACCGACTCGGTGCGGGTGTGCGAGCTGGACGCGGCCACCGGTGTGCTGGAGATCGAGCGGGAGCTGGGGCTGCGCTCCGGGGCCGGGCCGCGGCACATGACCTTCCACCCGCGCGGCGACCGGGCGTACGTGATGAACGAGCTGCGGTCCGTCGTCACCGTCTGCCGGTGGGACGCGGCTGTCGGATCGCTGCGGCCGGTGACGGAGGTGTCGGTGCTGCCCGAGGGCGCGGCCGGCCCGGAGGAGCCCAACTACCCGTCGGAGCTGGTCGTCTCGCCCGACGGCCGCTTCGCCTGGGCGGCCAACCGCGGCCACAACAGCATCGCCGTGCTCTCCCTCGACGCGTCGGGGGAGAGCACGGAGCTGCTGGACACCGTCCCCTGCGGCGGGGACTGGCCGCGCCACCTCACCGCCGACCCGTCAGGCCGCCGGCTGTACGCGGCCAACGAGCGGTCCGGCGACGTGACCTGGTTCGACATCGACCAGGAGACCGGTATTCCCCAGCAGGCCGGCTCGGTGGACGTGCCGGCCGCGTCCTGCGTGCTGCTGCGCTGAGCGGTTCCGAACGAAAGACGGTGCGGGCGGCGCGGAAAGCGCCGCCCGCACCGTCTTTTCGGAACGTCAGTGCACCGGGGCGCCCTGCGGGGCGATACCGAGCGCGGTCGTGTATTTGGCGACCACGAGCTTGCCGACCGCCGGGTAGGGGCCGAGCGCGTCCGCGCCGGCGCAGCCCGCCTCCTCGGCGGCGGAGTGCAGCAGCTGGGCGGCGACCTCGGGACCGATCAGGCACGGTGCGAGGGCGAGGTTGGTGGAGCCGGAGGACCGCAACTGCTCGGCGGCGCGGGCGATCGACCCGTCCACGTCCAGCGCCGCGGCCAGGACCGGCACCGCGAGGCGGGCCGCGAGCAGCAGACCGGTGACACCGGCCGCCTGGACGGCCTCCTCGCCGCCCACGGTGGCCAGGATGATGCCGTCGGCCGCCGTCGCCACGGTGAAGAGCCGGGCGCGGTCGGCGCGGGCCAGACCGGCCTCGGAGAGCCGCACGTGCAGCGCCTCGGCGAGCAGCGGGTGCGGGCCGAGGACGTCGGTCACCTCGGTGCCGCAGCGGCTGTCCGTCACGGCCTGGCGTATCCGGCGGACCACCGAGGCGTCGGGCCCGGCCAGCAGCGGGACCACGACAGCGGCGGGGGAGTCGTCGGCGCGGTCGGCGGCGGCCTGCGTCAGCACGGCCTCCAGCGTCGGGAACTCGGTGTCGTCCCCTTCGAGGTAGCCGATGCGCGGGTCGAGGCCCGACAGCTCGGAACGGGCGATGCTCAGGACCTCTTCCGCCAGGCTGCGCACGGCGGGGGTCGGGGTGCCGGGAACAGCGAGAACCAGCACCGGCGCGCCCTCGGGCGCGGCCAGGGGCTCCGGTCGGCGGTGGCGTCCCGGCTGGCGGGGACGCGGCATTCGAACGGGGAGGCCGGGTGCGGGGCCAGTGGCAGTGCTCATGGCGTCGCATGCTAATGCCTCGTGGTGCGCGGGTGTTCGGGTGGGTACGTCCTAGGGGGGACCTGTCCCGATCCGTCCGAATTTCCTTCACGTTTGGTCACATTTGGTTGTGCGGATGCACGTGCATCCGGATGTGCAGCAATGCCGGGTCCTCCGGCAGCGACAGCGCGCCCGAGGCGAGCGCCCCGGCGATGCGCAGGGCTCCGAGCAGTGGATCTCCATCGGCGGGCACGAACTCCGCCTCGGGGAACACCTCGGGAGCCAGCTCGCGCAGCGGTCCCAGTAGCGGCTCGCCCATCGTGAACAGACCACCGGTCAGTGCGGTCCGGCAGGAGCCGGTGCCGGCGGCTCCGGCGGTCGGACGGACGGCCGCGGCCGTCTCCAGGATGTGCCGTGCGGCCTGGCGCAGGATGTCCGCCGCCACCGGGTCGGCGGCCGCGCAGCGGGCCACCGCGGGGGCGAACGAGGCGAGTACGGCCGGACGGTCGGGCCGCGGGTACAGCTGTGCCGGCAGGTCGTCGACCGGGCCGAAGAGCGCTTCCGCACGTTCCAGGAGCGCGGCGGAGCCGCCCGCCCGGCCGTCGTGGGCGCGCAGGGCGGCCTCCAGCCCGGCGCGGCCGATCCAGGCGCCGCCGCCGGCGTCGCCGAGGAGATGGCCCCAACCGTCGGCGCGGCGCCAGCCGGAGCCGTCGAGCCCGGTGCCGAGGGCGATCATGCCGGTGCCCGCGGCGACCACGACGCCGGGGCGCATGCCGAGGGCGCCCGCGTAGGCCGTCACGGCGTCCGCCGCGAGCGCGAGCGACCGCACCCCGAAGGCCTCGCGCAGCGCACCGGGCAGCGCGGCGCGCAGGTCGTCGCCGAGGGTGGCCATGCCGGCGGCGCCGACCGCGGCGGCGGCGAGCGTCTCCGTGCCCGCCGCCCGCATCAACTCACGGGCGGCGGGGAGTACCTCGTCGAGCAGGCTGCCGGCGTCGATTCCCCGCTCGCCGACCACGGCGGGCCGTTTCGAGGAGGCCGGCGCGGACCTGGCGGTGCCGTCGGCGCGGGCCAGTGCCACCCGCACCCCGGAGCCGCCGGAGTCCACACCGAGGACCCAACCGCCGGAAGCGGCCATCGGGTCAGCCGAGCCCGCGGGAGTCCTGCTTGAGCGCGGTGTCCACCGTGAGCGCGGAGGCGACCACCATGCTCAGCAGCGGCTCGGAGAGCGGCCGGTGGATCTGCAGGACGTAGTTGTCCGCCGTGGTGAACATGGTCTTGGCCAGGCCCTCCCACGTCTTGGTGATGCGGGCGACCTCGGTCTCGGTGTGGTCGACGATCGCGAAGTTCCAGGCGCGCCAGTTCTCGGCCTTGATGGCGCCGATCTTCTGCCCGTTGACCTCGAACGAGAAGTTGATCTTACCGATGGCGTTCTGCTGGACGATCTCGCCGAGCGTCTGTCCGTCCGGACGCTGCACGATCACCTTGGACTTGATGAACTTCGCCGGGCGGGTGAGCAGCAGTTGCGGCTGCCCGTGGGCGTCGCGCACCTCCAGCTTGACCGAGAGGAACTGGTCCACGCTGGAGACGAAGCGCAGTACCTTGCGCGCCGTGCTCTGGCCGACCTGGCTCACCGAGCCCAGCGAACGGCCCTGCTGGTCGAAGACGCTGTACTCGTTGTTCAACTCGATGAGCTTGGCCTTCTGGTTCACCACCAGGATCGGCTCGCTGAACAGGGTGCCGCCGCCACCGCCGGTCGGCGCGACGCCCGCCTGGTGCTGCACCTGGCGCTGCACCTTGGACGGGTCGTGGCCGCCGTCGACGTTCAGCTCCCAGGCGTTGTTCGCCGGCTGTTGCGGCACCTGGCCCGCCTGGCCGGTGTTCGTGTGCTCGGTCCACTGGGATCCGTCCCAGTAGCGGAGCAGGTTCGGGGTGCCTTGCGGGTCCGCGTACCAGCCCGCAGGAGTATTCGAATGCGTGGTCACCCGGGCAGCGTACAGTCCGGGTCCGTCAGGGCAGGCGCCAGTCCACAGGATCGGCTCCGAGTCCTGTCAGCAGGGCGTTGGCCCGGCTGAACGGCCGGGAGCCGAAGAAACCGCGGTCCGCCGACATCGGTGACGGGTGGGCCGCTTCGAGCGCGGGCAGGTCGCCGAGGAGCGGGCGCAGATTGCGGGCGTCACGGCCCCACAGGATTGACACCAGCGGGGTGCGGCGCGCCACCAGCGCCCGGATGGCCTGCTCGGTGATGGCTTCCCAGCCCTTGCCGCGGTGTGCCGCGGGCTTGCGGGGCGCCGTCGTGAGCGCCCTGTTGAGCAGCAGCACGCCCTGGCGTGTCCACGGCGTCAGGTCTCCGTCGGACGGCCGGGGCACGCCGAGGTCGGTGCCGAGCTCCCGGTAGATGTTCTCCAGGCTGCCGGGCAGCGGGCGCACGTCCGGGGCCACGGAGAAGCTCAGCCCCACCGCGTGACCGGGCGTCGGGTACGGGTCCTGACCCACGATCAGCACCCGCACCTCGTCGAACGGCTGCTGGAACGCGCGCAGCACGTTGGCCCCGGACGGAAGGTAGGTGCGCCCCTGGGCGATCTCGGCGCGCAGGAAGTCTCCCATCGCGCCGATCTGCCCGGCTACCGGCTCCAGGGCCTTCGCCCAGCCGGCCTCGACGATTTCGTTCAACGGTCGCGCTGTCACGATCCGTCACTCTAGTGGCTCAACCGAGGACGGCCGCACGCACGCAGAGGACGTCGGGCAGATGGGAGACGGCGAGCTGCCAGCTGTCGCCCTCGTCCGCGCTGGCGTACACCTCGCCGTTGCGGTTGCCGAAGTACACGCCTGCCGGATCCGCGTCGTCCAGACACAGCGCGTCCCGCAGCACGGCGCCGTAGTGCGGCTCCTGCGGCAGCCCCTCGGACAGCGGGGCCCACGTCCCGCCCGCGTCCTCGGTCCTGAAGACCCGACAGCGGAGGTCGGGCGGCAGTCGGTGGGCGTCCGCGGTGAGCGGGAAGACGTAGGCGACGCCGCCGCGGCGCGGATGGGTGGCGATGGTGAAGCCGAAGTCGGCGGGCAGGCCGGCGTCGATCGCCGACCACTTCGCACCCGCGTCGTCACTGCGGTAGACCCCGCCGTGGTTCTGCAGGTAGAGCCGGTCCGGGTCCTCGGCGTCCTGCGCGATCTTGTGCACGCACTGGCCGAACTCCGGGAACCGGTCGGGCTGGAAGGTGCACTGCACCCCGGTGTTGGACGGTGTCCAGCTCGCCCCGCCGTCCAGCGAGCGGTAGACCCCGCCGGTGGACACCGCGACGGTCACCGCGTCGGCGTTGCGCGGATCCGTCACCACGGTGTGCACCGCCTGGCCGCCGAACCCCGCGTTCCACTCGGCCCGTTGCGGGTGCTCCCACAGGCTGCGGACGAAGGCGAAACTCTCCCCGCCGTCCTCGGAGCGGAACAGCGCGCCCGGCTGGGTGCCCGCGTACACCACGTCGGGAGCGGCGGGCCCGGCCGGATGCAGCTGCCACACGCGCTCCAGGGACGTGCCGGTGTCCGCGGGGAATTTCACGGCGGGCCTGGCGGGCTCGTGCCAGCTCGCCCCCAGGTCGTCGGAGCGGAAGACCGAGGGCCCCCAGTGCGAGCTGTCCGCCCCGACCAGCAGGCGGGGGGCGTCGCGGCGGGTGTCGATGCCGATGGAGTACACCGCCTGCATGGGGAAGTGCGGGCCGCTGAACTCCCACCCCCCGCGGCCGTTCCCGCGCCCGAGGAACAGGCCCTTCTGAGTGCCCACCGCGAGCAGTACGTCGTTCATGGCACGCCGCCTCCAGGATGGAATGTGTCCGACGTCACAGATTCAACACCCCGCCACTGACAATGGCCCCCGCGCCGCGTCCCGCGCCCCCTTCCCGGGCTTCGGTGATCTACCGGGCGATCCATCCCGGCGATCTACCGAACGGGCCCGCGTCGTGCGCATCGACCGCACCGGAAAGGCCGCCCTGGCAACGGGGTCGACGCGGGGCATCGGGGCGGTCATCGCGACCGGGCCGGCGCGCGCCGGGGCCTGCCCGAGGAGACAGCCAACATGGTCGTCTACCTCGGCTCGCCGCAGGCGTCCGCCACCACCGGCGGCGCGCTCCGGGTCGGCGGCGGCTCCGTGGACCCGGTCGTCCCGTAGCGCCGCCCCAGCCCCCGAGCCGCTTCGGCGCAGCTCTCAGATTGCCCATCCGTACTGGTCGGGGACACGGGAGTCCGCGCCCAGTTCCCGCGCCGCGCGCAGCGCCCAGTGCGGGTCGCGCAGCAGTTCGCGGCCGAGCAGGACGGCGTCCGCGCGGCCGGTTGCGACGATCTCCTCGGCCTGTGCGGCATCGGTGATCATGCCGACCGCGGCCACCGGCAGGTCGGTCTCGGTCCTGACCCGCTCGGCGAAGGACACCTGGTAGCCGGGGCCGGTCGGGATCCGGGCCTTGGGGACGTTGCCGCCGGTCGAGACGTCGAGCAGGTCGACGCCGTGGGAGCGCAGCTCCTTCGCCAGTCGGACGGTCTCGTCGGCGGTCCAGCCCTCGCCCTCGCCGTTCTCCGTCAGCCAGTCGGTCGCGGAGACCCGGAAGAAGACCGGCAGGTCCGCCGGCCACACCGCGCGCACCGCGTCGACGACCTCCAGCGCGAGGCGGATCCGGTTCTCGAAGCTGCCGCCGTACTCGTCGGTGCGGTGGTTGCTGTGCGGGGAGAGGAACTCGTGGATCAGGTAGCCGTGGGCGCCGTGCACCTCGACGACCTGGAAGCCGGCCGCGAGCGCCCGCCGGGCCGAGTCCGCGAACGCGGCGATGATCTCCGCGATCTGCCCGGTCGTCAGCTCCCGGGGTACGGAGTACCCGTCGGCGAACGGCGCTGGGCTCGGGCCGGCGGGCTGCCAGCCGTGGTCCTCCGTGCCGACGGGGCCGCCGCCGCGCCAGGGCCGGTCCGTCGATGCTTTCCGACCGGCATGGGCGAGCTGGATCCCGGGGACGGTCCCCTGCTCCTTGAGGAAGGTGGTGATGCGGCCGAACGCCTCCTGCTGCCGGTCGTTCCACAGGCCGAGGTCGGCCGGGCTGATCCGGCCCTCCGGGCTGACGGCCGTCGCCTCGGTGAGGATCAGGCCGGTGCCGCCGGTCGCCCGTGCGGCGAGGTGCGCGAAGTGCCAGTCCTGCGGCACGCCCTGCTCCGGGCCGTCGACCGGTGCGCTGTATTGGCACATCGGCGCCATCCACACGCGGTTCGGGATCGTCAGGGACCGCAGGGTGTAGGGCTCGAACAGTGCGCTCACGACGCTCTCCTCGTCATAGTCGTGGGGGTCGCCGGATCGCTTCACCGGCCGCCTTCTACGATAGGCATCGTACTACGGTTGATGTCAAACTACGAGAGGCCTCGTACTATGGAGCCATGACACCGCAGACCGCCCCCACCGTCCGCGCGTTGGAGCACCCGGAGCGCGCGGCCATCCGCCTCGAGGGCGTGCTGCACGCGCTCTCCGACCCCATGCGACTGCACGTGGTGCACACCCTGGCCGTCGCCGAGACGGAGCTGGCCTGCTCCGAGGTCGTGCTGCCGGTCAGCAAGTCCACCACCACGCACCACTTCCGGGTGCTGCGCGAGGCCGGTGTCATCGAGCAGAACTACCGGGGCACGTCCAAGATGAGCGGCCTGCGCCGCGAGGATCTGGACGCGCTCTTCCCCGGTCTCCTGGACACCGTGCTGGCCGCGCTCGACGGGCAGTGCGCGCGGCTCGGCGGGGGCCCGGCCGCCCACCGGTGAAGAAAGCCGATCACCGGTGAAGAAAGCCGATCACCGGTGAGGAAAGCCGCCCACCGCTGAGGAAAGCCGCCCACCGCTGAGGAAAGCCGCCCACCGCTGAGGACGACGGAAGGCTCAGCCGGCCGGCCGCGCGGCGGCCAGTAGCCGCTCCCAGGCCTGGATCTTGACGGTGCCCCGGTCGAGCGACCGGCCGAGCGCCATCTCTGCGGCCTCGATCGACAACCAGCCCGGCCACGCCACCGGATCTCCGCCGCCCGACCGCAGCGCCTCCAGCGGATCGCGGGGAAGTGATCTGGCCAGCAGCCGCGGCGCGTCCTCGAGGAGCGCCGCCACGGTCTGCTTGGCGCAGGGCCGGTTGGTGCCGATCACCCCGGTCGGCCCGCGCTTGATCCACCCGGCGACGTACTCGCCGGGTGACGGCACCCCGTCCCGCAGCACCCGACCGCCGTCGTTCGGCACCACCGCCTGCCGCTCGTCGAACGGCAGGCCCGGCAGCGGCACGCCCTGGTACCCCACCGACCGCAGAACGAGCTGCGCCCCGATCTCCTCCAGCTGCCCCGTCCCGCGCACGCCGCCGAGCCCGTCGGGGACCGTCCGCTCGAAACGGACGCCCGACACCCGCCCGTCGCCGAGGAGTTCGGCCGGGCGCAGGAAGAACCGCAGGTGGATCCGGCGCGGCCGGCCCTGCGGGACCCGCGTCGTCCACTCCCGCAGCACCTCGACATTGCGCCGGGCCGCGGTCGACAGCCCGGAGGGATCGGCGTACCCGGGATCGAGTGCCAACTCGTCGGCGTGCACGATGACATCGGCGCCGGACAGTCCGCCCAGCTCGCGCAGCTCCTTGGTGGTGAACTTCGCCTGCGAGGGACCGCGCCGCCCCACCATGTGCACATCGGTGACCTGGCTGGAGTCCAGGGCCGTGAGCGCCGACTGCGGGATGTCGGTGTGCCGCAACTCGTCCGCGCCGCGCGCCAGGACGCGGGCCACGTCGACCGCGACATTGCCGACCCCGATCACCACGGCGGACCGGGCGAGCAGCGCGAACCCCTCCGGCGGCTCGTCCGGATGGGCGCTGTACCAGGAGACGAACCGGGTGGCGGAGTAACTGCCGGGCAGATCCTCGCCCGGGACGCCCAGCCGCCGGTCGGCGGCGGCGCCGAAGCAGTAGACCACCGCGTGGTACAGCTCGCCGAGTTGCTCCGGGCCGAGCCCGGGGCCCACCTCGACGTTGCCGAGGAAGCGCACCCGCGGGTCCTCCAGCACCTGCCGCAGATTGCCCTGCAGAGACTTGATCTTCTCGTGGTCCGGCGCCACTCCGTAGCGCACCAGGCCGTACGGGCACGGCAGCCGGTCGAGGACGTCCACCGCCACATCGGGCACGGAGGTCTGCCGGGTGAGCGCCTCGGCCACGTACACACCACTGGGACCTGAACCGACTACTGCGACACGAAGCACAAGCTGGCTCCTTCCGCCTACGCCCAGCATGCGCCATCGCATCGCGTTGCGGGAGGGCGCGCGCCGTCCCCGGAGCCGCGGGCGCCGCCTCAGTGCCGCGGTGAGCGCACCGGGCGGCGGCCGACCGCCGTTGCCCCGGGACCGTCGACGGGCGGGGGAACGCCCAGCTCCCAGTCCAGCCCGTACCGCGTGAACAGCTCGGCCCGCAGCCGGGGCAGCGGCATCGGCACGCCCGGCACCAGGAGCGCGACCACCGCGCCCATCAGCAGCGCGCGCAGCATCGGGTACTCCGCCCCCGGATCCTCCGCGCCCCAGCGGACGACCGTGTTCTCCAACAGTGCCGCGAGCCGCTGCTGCTCGGCACACTGGATGAAGCCCTCGCCCTCGAGGATCGACGCCATATGCGTGCGCATCAATTTCGTGTGTGTCTGGGTGAGGCCCAGGATCGCGTCGATGGCCCGCGCCATCCGCTCCCGGCCGTCCTCGGTGCGCGGCTCCCGCTCCAGCGCGGCGGCCAGCTCCAGATGCATCAGGCGGTGCACCGCGGACTGCACGAGCTGGCGCTTTCCCGGAAAGTAGTACGACACCAGACCGCGGGCGGAACCCGCCCGGTCGGCGATGTCGGCGAGGGTGGTGGCCTCGTAGCCGCGTTCCTCGATCAGCTCCACCGTCGCCTGCAGGAGCCGTTCCCGGGAACGCCGCCGCATCTCTTCATTGACCGATGCGCTTCGGGGAGACATGCTTTACTCCTGCGTTGACTGGCTCACAGCCAATATACTCAACGCACCCCCGCGAGCCTACGCGGCTACGCGGGGAACGGGGGCCTGGATCGGCGCCCGGCGGCGCGGGGGACCGCCGGGCGTCGACCCGGTCACAGCGCGCGGGCGGCCGAAGCCGCTCAGGAGCGGTGACGTGGCGGCCGGGGGAAGAAACCACTGGTCCGGGTGGTGTACTCGGCGAATCCCGGACGGCGCGCCATATGTCGCTCCAGCGTCGGCTTGCCGCTCCCGCGGATCAACAGGAAGCTCATGACCAGCGGCGACACCAGCGTGACGGCCGCGAGCGGGGTCGAGCAGGCGAGCAGGAACAGTCCCCACCAGACACAGAAGTCGCCGAAGTAGTTGGGGTGCCGCGTCCAGCTCCACAGCCCGCGGTCCATGATCGCGCCGCGGTGGGCCGGATCCCGCTTGAAGCGGGCGAGCTGGAAGTCGCCGACGGATTCGAAGAAGAACCCCACCAGCCACAGCGCCACGCCCACCGACGCGAACCCGTTGAGCGCGCCGGGCACGTACATGGCGAACTGGACGGGGAGGGCGACCACCCACACCAGTACCGCCTGCAGCAGGTAGACCATGCGCAGCGCGTACAGGTTGCGGCTACCGGGCGCGCGCGACAGCATCCGCCCGTAGCGCGGATCCTCGCCGTGGCCCCAGCCGCGCACGCCGATGTGCACGGACAGCCGCAGCCCCCAGGCAGTCGTCGCGATCAGGACCAGCAGCCGCCGGGCCTCGTCCCCGTGGCCCGCGGACAGCGCGTACGAGACGGCCGCCACCGCGGCGAAGGCCGTCCCCCAGGCCACGTCCACGACGCGGTGCAGGCCCTTCGCCGCGCCGACGGCGAAGGCCGTGAGGAGCACCGCCAGCGCCGCGCCGGCCGAGGCCGCGAGGCCGGTGGCGAAGTCGCCCCATGGGAATTCGTTCATCGGATGCCTTCCGCGCCGCGCGTCAGCAGCAGCTGGCGCACATCCAGGTAGCCGGACCGGAACCCGGCCTCGGAGTAGGCCAGGTAGAAGGTCCACATCCGCCGGAAGGTCTCGTCGAACCCCAGGTCCGTCACCTCGGCGGCCCGCTCGGTGAAGCGCTCGCGCCACAGCTGCAGCGTCCGGGCGTAGTGCGGCCCGAACCCGGTGTCCTGGGTGATCCGCAACCCCGTGTGGCGGGCCAGGACCTGCTCGACGGCGGTGACCGAGGGCAGCAGACCGCCGGGGAAGATGTACTTCTGGATCCAGGTGAAGGTGCGCCGGGAGGCCAGCAGCCGTTCGTGCGGCATGGTGATGGCCTGCAGTGCGATCCGCCCACCGGGGGCCAGCAGCCGTTCCAGCGCGCGGAAGTACACCGGCCAGAACTCCTCGCCGACCGCCTCGACCATCTCCACGCTGACCACGGCGTCGTACTCGCCGTGGACCTGCCGGTAGTCCAGCAGCAGTACTGTCACCCGGTCCTCGTACCCCGCCTCGCGGATCCGCAGCCGGGCCAGCTCGCGCTGCTCCCGCGACAGGGTCACCGTCACCACCTCCGCGCCGCGTCGCGCCGCCCGCAGCGCCAGCTCGCCCCACCCGGTGCCGATCTCCAGCAGCCGGGTGCCGGGTCCGACGGAAGCGAGGTCCAGCAGCCGGTCGATCTTGCGGTGCTGGGCCACGGTCAGCGGCTCGTCCCCCTCGGGGGACCGGGCGTCGGCGGGTGCTCCGTCCGGTGGGAACAGGGCCGCCGAATACGTCATGGTCCTGTCCAGGAAGAGTGCGAACAGGTCGTTCGACAGGTCGTAGTGGCGGCTGATGTTGCCGCGCGCCCCCGCGACCGTGTTGCGCTGGGCCGACGGCTTGCGCAGCGCCCAGGCGCCGCGCAGCCGCTGCAGCGGGGCCGGGACGAGGGACCCGACGTGCGAGGCGAGCACGGTGAGCACCCCGACCAGGTCGTCGGAGTCCCATTCGCCCGCCATGTACGACTCGCCGAAACCGACGAGTCCTGATGCGCCTATCCGGGCGAAGAAGGGGCCGGGCCGGTGCACCCGCAGCAGCGGGGTGTCCGCGTCCGGTGACCCCTCGGGGGCGCGGCCCGGCAGGCCAAGGCGCAGCGGCAGGCCGGCCAGCGCCCGCCGTACCAGGCGCTCGGCGACGGCCGCGCGGACCGGAGCGCCGGGCACCCGGACGATGTCGGGCCACCGTTCCGCGTCCACCGGCAGACCGCGGGCCGCGGGCACGCGGGCCGTCGGCGGACGGGGAACGGTCGTACGGGCGGCGGTCGGACGAAAGACGGGCGCAGTCACTGCACACCCTCCTGGGGTCGGTGCGGGATACGGGGCCGCACGGGCAGGCCGCGCAGGTACAACAGGACGCCGTGCAGCCGGATGAGCACGGAGACGGCCGCGGTCGGCCACGGGTGCCGCAGGGCCGTCCGCAGCAGGCCCGCGGTGGTCGCGGGGCGCCGTTCACCCCGCAGCGTCGCGGTGAACGGCCGGGTGCCGGAGCGTTCCAGATGGACCGTCAGGTCGAGCCGCGCGCCGGGCTCCGGCAGCCGCATGCGGTACGCGCCGTCCACCGGGAAGAACGGCGAGACGTAGAACTCCTTCGCGGTACCCGCCCGGCCCTCGGCATCGGGCCGCAGCAGGTAGCAGTGGCGTTCGCCGTAGGTGTTGTGCACCTCGGCGACGACGCACTCCGTCGAACCGTCGGAGCGGTGGCACCAGTAGACGGTCAACGGGTTGAAGACATGGCCGAACACCCGCGCCGCGGTGAGCATCAGCACCCGCCCGCCGGGCCGCTCCACCCCGTTCGCCGCGAGGAAGCGGTCGAGCCCCGCCCGGATGCTCGGCGCCCCGCCGCCGAAGTGGTCGCGCGCCTCGAAACGGGCCAGCGGACGCAGTGGGCGCGGCAGTCGGGGCAGCGCGTCCACGTCGACCAGCCACAGGTACGTACGGTGCCGGAAGGCGTGCCGCAGCGGTGCGGTGCGCACATGCGCCACGACGCACTCGTACAGTGCCGCGGTCACCACCGCACCCCCAGCGCAGCCGCCGCTGCGACCCCGGAGCGGCAGCCGTCCTCGTGGAATCCCCAGCCGTGGTAAGCCCCGGCGAACGTGGTGACGGAGCCGTTCAGCTCCGGCAGCCGGCGTTGCGCGGCGACCGAGCGCGTGGTGAAGACCGGGTGCGCGTAGTCCATGCGGTCCAGGACCAGGGCCGGGTCGACGAGCCGCTCGCCGCCGAGGGTCACGACGTACTCCCGCGGGGTGCCCAGCCGTTGCAGACGCGTCATGTCGTAGCTGACCAGGACCCGGTCGGGGGTGGCTTCGCACGAGGGCAGCAGGTAATTCCAGGAGCCTCGCGCGCCGCGGGCCCGCGGCAGCACGGAGGCGTCGGTGTGCAGCAGCGCGGGATTGCGGGAGTAGGAGAACGCGCCCAGCACCTCGGCCTCGGCGGGCGTCGGGTCGGCGAGCAGCCGCAGCGCCTGGTCGGGATGGACGGCGACGACCACGGCGTCCGCGGTGTGCTCGGCGCCGTCGCGGGTCCGCAGCCGCACGCCGCCGGGGTGCCGGGTGAGCGCGTGGACCGGGGCGGAGGTGTGCACGGTGGTCAGCTGCTTGGCGATCCGGCGGACGTACTCGTGCGAGCCGCCGGTGACGGTCCGCCAGGCCGGGGCGCCGGTCACCGCGAGCATCCCGTGGTTGTCCAGGAAGCGGAAGAGGTATCGGGCGGGATAGCCGGCGGCCTGCTCCGCGCCGCAGGACCAGACGGCGGAGACCAGCGGCGTCATGAAGTGCGAGACGAAGTAGGGCGGGAACCGCCGTTCGGCGAGGAACGCGCCGAGGGTCGGCTCCGGGCCGTCCGCCGGCCGTGCCAGCAGTTCGCGGGCGGCCCGGTGGAAGCGCGGTACCTGGGCGAGCAGCCGCAGATAGCGGCCGTTGGCCGCGTTGCCCGGGCGCGGGAAGAGTCCCGCCGCGCCACGGGCGCCCGCGTACTCCAGGCCGCAGCCGTCGCAGCGCACCGACATGCTCATGTCGGTCTCCTGGGTGGCCACGCCCAGTTCGGCGAAGAGCCGCGTCAGCAGCGGGTACGTACGGCGGTTGTGCACGATGAATCCGGTGTCGACGGCGAACGCCCGGCCGCCGTCCGCGGCCACCACCTCATGGGTGTCGGCGTGACCGCCGAGCCGGGCGTCCGCCTCGAAGAGCGAGACGTCGTGCGTCCCGCCCAGGACGTGCGCGGCGCTGAGTCCGGCGATCCCGCTCCCGATGATCGCGACCCGACGTCGTTCCGTCATCACAGCCCGCCCTCCTCGCACCCGCATGTCCTGTCGGGTATTCGGAACGGCGGCGGGCGCGGATTGGTGCGACCGCGGAAGACTGAGGATCTTCCGCGGTTCCGGCGGGCTGGGGCGTGTGGTGAAAGTCCCGCCTGGCCCGCGACACGACACGCCCTTGGGCCGGCCTAGAGCTCTGGCTGGAAAGGTTCACCGGTTCGCGGCGTCCGGCAGGGCACTTCGCTGCGTTGTCGGAGTCGTCCGAGTACCGGTGCGAGGACGATCCTCCGCCGTGCGACGCACCCCGCCGGACGCCGCGAAGCAGGCAAACCCTTCCGGCCAGAGCACTAGGTGAGCGCGTTGAGGCCCGGGACGAAGGCGATCAGCAGGGGGACGGCCGGGACGAGGAGGGCGGTGGCGGTCAGGCTCGCGCGGCGTACCGGGGCCAGTCGCGGGGCCGGGTCCAGGAGGCGGTGCACCCGGCGCGGCAGTTCGGCGAGCGGGGTCGGGCAGGGGCCGAAGACCCCGCGGTCCTCGTTGAGCTCGACCAGCGCCAGTGCCGTGGTGAGCCGGCCGAAGCGGCGGGAGGCGGTGTCGTCGGCAGCCAGTTCGATCAGCCGGTGCACCTGGTCGCGGAACCCGGCGAAGACCGGGACCTGCGGGAAGCCCGAGGCCAGCGCACCCGCGCAGTGCAGCAGTACATCGTGCCGGGCACGGACGTGGCCCTGTTCGTGGGCGAGTACGGCGTCGAGCTGGCGGCCCTTGAGCCGGCGCAGCGCGGCCGTGGTGACGACCAGCTGCGGCTGCGCGCCCGACAGCCACCAGGCGTCGGGCCGGTCGCCCTCCAGCACCACCAGCCGGTCACCGGCCGGCGGCTCCTCGCCGGGCAGCCGGGGGGAGCGGACGAGCAGTTCCGCGCGCCGCTGCCGGCGTCGTGCGCGTGCCCCGCGCACCTCGCGGGTGAGCATCGCGGCGGTCCACACGCCGCCGCAGGCCAGCAGGATCGCCAGCGATCCGGCCCAGCGCCCGTAGCCGGGCAGACCGTACGCGTCCACGACACCGTGCGGGGCGAAGCCGAACAGGTGCCAGCGCACCGCGGCCGAGGCCGCCGCGGCGCTGAGCGCCATCGCCAGGACACAGCAGAGCAGGACGGCGCCGACGACGCACTGCCAGACCCACAGGGCCAGCACGGGTTCGCGCTCCGGCCAGGCGGCACGGGACAGCAGGCGCGGCGTCATCGCCGCCGCCAGTGCGCCGACCACCAGCAGCACGAACGGGACCGTCATGGCGCCCAGCCTAGGAGGCGGGTGGATCCGCGGGTACGGTCCGCCGCACTAAGTGATGCACGCCTCACACACCCCTCGCCCCTCACGCCTCACCCGTCCCGCACGCCGACCCTTGCACGCCGCACTTCGCTTCGTCGCTATGGGTGACGTCGGGCGGCGCTCCGCCGCGTCGCGCCACGTACCGGAACCCTCCCCCTACGCTGCGTGATGCGAGCCGATCATCGGAACGACTCGCCCGCGACCTCGTCCGCGAGGACCTCACCGAACTGGAGGCGTGGTGTGCCGTATCGGTGCTCTGCTCGCCGCCCTTGTCCTCTCCTGCGTCGCGCTCCTCGGGAGCGCGTCCGTCTCCCACGCCGACCCGGCGCCCGGGGGACCAGCGGCGTTCACGCTGCCCGCCTCGCTCGACCTGCATGACGGCACCGTCCAGCAGTTCGGCGGCACCTACTACGCGTACGGCACCGCGTACGGCTGCGGGTTCCAGTGGGGGACGGCCAACACGCCGTTCTGCGGGTTCAAGGTGTCCACCGCGCCCTCGCTCCTGGGCCCGTGGTCCACACCGACCCTGCTGTTCGGCCCGAACGAGACCGATCCGTTCACCGGAACGTCCTGGCAGGTGGAGTGCGGAGGTACCGGGGCGGGCTGTTTCAACGCCCGGATGATCCAGCGCAGGGGCTGGGGCAGCGACGACGGGGTGTGGATCCTGTGGTTCAACTCCCCGGCCGACTTCGCCCGCGACAAGACCCACGCCTACAACGCGATGGGCTGCAACGGACCCGCCGGCCCCTGCGGTCCCTCCGCCGGTCCGCCGTACGGCTCGTACGCCAAGCCCAGCCTGAAGTTCTGCACCGGGAACGGGGACATGGGCTTCATCGACTCCGTCACCCCGGGCGCCGCGCCGGCGCTGGTGTGCACGATGGGCGGCGCGCTCTCCCTCTCCATCGAGGAGCTCAACGTGTACGGCGTCGGTGGGTCCGGCGTGGGCGGACTGAGCGTCGCCGGACTGAAGAACATCGAGAGCCCCGGCGGCTGGTACGACCGCTCCAGCGGGCAGTACTTCCTCACCTACTCGGATCCCGGCTGCGGCTACTGCACCGGTACCGGTACCGGCTACGCCACCACCACCAACCTGTACGGGAGCTGGGTCGCGCCCCCCAACCTCGGGTTCGGCCAGCCCGCGAACGGCCGCCGTCTCATCTCCGCCAACAGCTGCGGCGGACAGGCCCGCACCGTGTCGGTCGTCGACGGGCAGGCCTGGCAGTCCATCGACCTGTGGACCGGCGACCGGAACGAGGCCGGAGCGCGGATGCGGTTCGTACCGCTCAACTCCACCCCGCCGTCCGGCACCCCCGGCGACGGCCAGGTCTGGCACCCGCCGCTCGCCCTCGCCTGCTGACGCGCCCCGGGACGACCGGGGTCACAGCGCCAGCAGCATGGCGAACATGCCCAGCGCCATGGAGACCCGGCACGCCGCCAGTTCCGGCGCGATCGGCGCCCCGGCCGGCGGACCGCCCGCCGGGGCGACGGCCGGCACCGTCACCAGCCGGGCCCCGGCCGCCAGGACGTACCCGGCGAAGTACAGCAGCAGCGCCCCGGTCAGCAGCGGAGCGCCCGCCGCGGGGTGCCCGGCGTGGCCGCCGGCGGGGGCCGACGTGCCCATCGCCGCCGCCATGTAGACCATCGCGGCGGCGCCCAGGGCGTGGTGCAGATGGTGACCGGGGCGCCGGGCGAGCAGCAGGGCCCGGACGGCCGCGGCGGCGAAGACCACCGCGAGCAGCAGCGTCACCCAGGGCCTGGGGTCGAGTACGGACAGCGGTACGGCCATCACCGCCATGCCGGCCCCCATCAGGGCCTCGTCGCGCGCGGCGTGCCGCAGCAGGCACGACAGCCCCGTCGCGGCGCTGAGTACGACCAGCAGCCACCCCACCAGCGGTGGTCCGTGCATGACCGGCCTCCCGTTCGCGGCGTTCCCGCCCACCGGCCGCCCCGCGTCCGTCGGCGACGGCGGTCCGCTGGAGAGTTGCCCAGCCACGAGGGCGCACACCCGAGCGCACGGACGTACCCGGGGGGCGCCCGCTACGGTCGGGTCGCGGTCACGTCCGGGCGCGCTGGGTGACCGCCACACAGACCAGCACGGCGACCGCCGCGAGCGGGGTGGCGGCGCCCAGGTTCTCGCCGAGCAGCGCCGCCGACCACACCAGCGTCAGCAGCGGCTGCGCGAGTTGCAGCTGGCTGGCGCGGGCGACGCCGATGGCGGCCATGCCCCGGTACCAGACCATGAGGCCGAGGACCTGGGAGACGGCCGCGAGGTACGCCAGCCCCAGCAGCGGCCGGCCGCTGAGGTGCACCGGCTCGAAGGTCAGGGCGAGGAGCGAGCCGACCAGGGTGAACGGCAGCATCGCGAGCAGCGCCCAGGAGATGACCCGCAGCCCGGGCATTACCCGCGCCAGCCGGCCGCCCTCGGCGTAGCCCGCCGCGCACACCGCCAGCGCGCCGAAAAGGTAGAGGTCACCGGCGGTCGGTGCCCCGCCGCTCTGCGCGAGGGTGAAGACGGTGACCACGCCGGCGCCCGCGACGGCGGCGGCCCAGAAGGTCCGCGACGGGCGGTTCCCCTCCCGGGCGGCGGCCACGATGGCGGTCGCCAGCGGCAGGGCGCCGATGACGACGGCGGCGTGCGAGGTGTTGGTGGTCGTCAGCGCCAGGGTCGTGAGCAGCGGGAACCCGACGACGACCCCGAGCCCGACGACCAGCAGCCCCGGCCAGTGCTTCCGCGCGGGGACCGGTGCCCGTCCGGCGAGCAGACAGGCACCCGCGATGACCGCGGCCAGTACGCCGCGTACCGCGACCGTGGTCCACGGCCCGAAGCCGCCGAGCGCCCAGTGGGTCGCGGGGAAGGTGAAGGAGAAGATCGCGACGCCGAGGGCGGCGAGGGCGGTGCCGTTCACCGCTATCGGCCGGAGAGCGATAGCGCTATTGTGTGCTGTCATGAATGACAGTAGCAGTTCGGCTTCCTTGGCAGACGTGCTGCGGGGGGAGCTGAAGCGCTTCTCGCCGGGAGCGAAACTGCCGTCGAGTCGTTCGCTCGTCGACCGGTTCGGCGTCAGCCCCGTGACCGTTTCCCGAGCGCTGGCCGCGCTCGCGGCCGAGGGTCTGGTGGAGACCCGCCCCGGTTCCGGCACGTACCGGTCGCAGGCGGCGCCCCCCGCCGCCCTGGCCGACACCTCATGGCAGCAGGTCGCCCTGACCGCCGGGGACCAGCACGCCGAGCCCGCGCCCCGCGTCGTCGACGCCTCCGGCGTGCTCGCCACCCTCGCCGCTCCGCCGCCCGGCGTGATCCCGCTCAACGGCGGCTATCTGCACGCGGACCTCCAGCCGCAGCAAGCCCTCGGCGCCGCGCTCGCGCGCGCGGCCCGCCGGCCCGGAGCGTGGGACCGGCCGCCGGTGGAGGGGCTGACGGCGCTGCGCGCCTGGTTCGCGCGGGAGGCCGGCGTCGGACCCGCCCAGGTGCTGGTCACGGCGGGCGGCCAGGCCGCGCTCACCACCGCGCTGCGCGCGCTCGCCCCGCCCGGCTCCGCGCTGCTGGTCGAGTCCCCGACGTACCCCGGTGTGCTCGCGGTGGCCCGCGCGGCCGGACTGCGGCCGGTCCCGGTGCCGACCGACGCCGACGGCGTACGGCCGGACCTGCTCGAGGAAGCCTTCGACGCCACCGGTGCGCGGGTGTTCTTCTGCCAGCCGCTCTTCCAGAATCCGACGGGCGCGGTCCTCGCCCCGGCGCGGCGGGAGCGGGTCACGGCGATCGCCCGCGCGGCCGGCGCATTCGTGATCGAGGACGACTTCGCCCGGCGGTTGGGCCACGGCGGCCCGCTGCCCGCGCCGCTGGTCGCCGACGACCCGCACGGCACCGTCGTCCATGTGACGTCACTGACCAAGCCCACCTCGCCCAGTCTGCGGGTGGGCGCGCTCATCGCCCGCGGGCCGGTGGTGGAACGGCTGCGCGCCATCCAGGTCGTCGACAGCTTCTTCGTCCCCCGCCCGTTCCAGGAGGCGACCCTGGAACTCGTCGGCGCGCCCGCCTGGCCGCGCCACCTGCGGACCGTCGCGGCGGGCCTGCGCGAGCGGCGCGACGCGATGCTGGCCGCGCTCCGCCGCGACCTGCCGGAACTGGTCCCCGACCGGGTCCCGGCCGGCGGCTACCTGTTGTGGCTGCGGCTGCCCGAGGGCACCGACGAGACGGCGCTGTGCACGGCGGCGCTGCGCGCCTCGGTCGCGGTCGCGGCCGGACGCGCCTACTTCGCCGCGGAGGCCCCGGCGCCGTACATCCGCGTCAGCTTCGCCGACACCAGCGGCAGCGAGGAGATCGACGAGGGGATCCGCCGGCTCGCGACCGCCTTCGCCGAAGTCAGGGCCGGTATCTGATCGGGTGGTCGGCCGGCACCTCCACCAGGACGATCTCCAGTCCGTCCGGATCCGCGATCCACATCTCGAACAGCCCCCACGGCTCCTTCAGCGGAGGCCGCAGCACGGGGACCCCGCGGTCGGCCAGCTCGGTGTGGGCCGCGGCGATGTCCGGGACCTGCAGCCAGACGCGCAGCGCCGAACTCATCGGCGCCCCGGAGCGCCCGGAGAGCTCCAGGTAGCCGCCGCCCAGGAAGAACACCGTGCCGCGCTCGGGACCGCTGCCGAACTCCCGGTAGATCGCCAGCCCGAGATCGTCCCGGTAGAAGGCGCGGGATCGTTCCAGGTCGGCCGGTTGCAACAGGATCCGGCTGCTCACCACATTCACCATGCGCTGTAGCTACCCGCCCCCCGCACCCCGGATGCGTCTGCCGGTAGCCTCGGCCCCATGGACACCAGCGAGCGCACAGTGCAGCCGACCTTCCGCACGGCCACGCCGGCCGACGCCCCCGCCGTCGTCGCACTCGTCGAGTCGGCGTACCGGGGGGACGCGAGCCGGGCCGGGTGGACGACGGAGGCGGACATCCTGGAGGGGCAGCGGACGGATCCGGCCGGTGTCGTCGAGGTGATCGAGAAGCCGGGCAGCCGACTCGTCCTGGTGGAGCGCGCGGGCGAGCTGATCGGGTGCTGCCACCTCGAACGGCGCGGGAACCACGCCTACTTCGGAATGTTCGCGGTCCGGCCGTCGGCGCAGGGAGGCGGCCTCGGGAAGACGGTCCTCGCGGAGGCCGAGCGCTTCGCGGCCGAGGAGTGGGACGTGGCGCAGATGCAGATGACGGTCATCACGGCGCGCGTGGACCTCATCGCCTGGTACGAGCGCCGCGGTTACACCCGGACCGGTCAGACGCATCCCTTCCCCTACGGGGACGAGCGCTTCGGGCTGCCGCAGCGCGACGACCTGGAGTTCGAACTGCTGGTGAAGGACCTCGCGACCGCGGCCACCGGCTGACCGCTAGCTGTTCTGTCTCGGGAGGTTGCGGACGGGTGATTCAGGTCTCGGCAAGGGGGATCTTGAACGGGTGATGGCCTTCCTGTTCGGTGTGGATTGCGACGTCCACACCAACAGAAAGGCCCTCGTGCCCCACCGTGATGCACCCCTGACCGAGACCGGACGCCTACGCCTGGCCCGCTGCGTCGTGGACGACGGCTGGACTTTGCGCCGGGCCGCCGAACGCTTCCAGGTCTCGCCCACCACCGCCCAGCGGTGGGCCGGGCGTCGCGGGCCAGGCGGGACTTTCACAACACCCCTTAGAGCCGCCCGGCCTCCGCGAAGCGCCGCAGGAAGCGCTGCGTGCGCTCCCGCGCCGGCGCCCCGAACACCTGCTTCGGCGTGCCGCGCTCCAGTACCACGCCGGCGTCGAGGAAGCAGACCTGGTCGGCGACCTCACGGGCGAAGCCCATCTCGTGCGTGGCGATCACCATCGTCATGCCCTGCTCCTTGAGATCGCGGACGACCCCCAGTACCTCGCCGACCAGTTCCGGGTCGAGCGCCGCGGTGATCTCGTCGAGGAGCAGCAGCCGCGGCTTCCCGGCGAGCGCGCGGACGATCGCGACGCGCTGCTGCTGGCCGCCGCTGAGCCGGTCCGGGTACTCGCCGGCCTTGTCGCCGAGGCCGAGCCGTTCGAGCAGTTCACGGGCCCGCTCGGCCGCCTCGGCGCGCGCGACCTTGTGCACCCGGCGCGGCGCGAGGGTGATGTTGTCGAGGACCGTCATATGCGGGAAGAGGTTGTACGCCTGAAAGACGACTCCGATCCGGCGGCGTACCGAGTCGGGGTCGACGCGCGGATCGGTGATGTCCTCGCCGTCCAGGAAGATCGCCCCGTCGTCGATGTCCTCCAGCAGGTTGGCGCAGCGCAGCAGTGTCGACTTGCCGGAGCCGGAGGCGCCGATCAGCGCGGTGACGGTGTGCGGCGGCACCGTGAGATCGATGTCGCGCAGCACCACGGTCGAGCCGAACGTCTTGCGCACCGACTCCAGCCGCAGCACGGGGGTGGCACTCACGTCGTCCTTCATACGGTCCCTCCCTGCGACTGGCGGCGGTTCATCCGGGCGGTGATCCAGTCGGTGAAGCGCGTCATCGGGATGGTGAGCGCGACGAAGATCAGGCCGGCCACGACGTACGAGGTGTAGTTGAAGGTCTTGCCCGCGTAGATCTGCGCGGCGTACACCGCGTCGACCGCGCCGGCGATCGACACCAGGCCGGTGTCCTTCTGCAGCGAGACCAGGTCGTTCAGCAGCGGCGGCACGACCCGCCGGACGGCCTGTGGCAGCACCACGTGGCGCATGGTCCGCGCGCTGCTCAACCCGAGTGAGCGGGCGGCCGCGCGCTGGCTGGGGTGGACCGTGTCGATGCCTGCCCGGAAGACCTCGGCGACGTACGCCGAGTAGGTGAGGACCAGTGCCGTGCCGCCCAGCACCACCGGATCGGTGGTGACGCCCTGCAGCCGCAGCGCGGGGACGCCGAAGACCACGCCGAGCAGGCAGATGATCAGCGGCAGCCCACGGAAGAAGTCGACATAGGCGGTGGCGAGCGCGCGCAGTGGGAAGAAGACCGGTCCGCGCAGGGTGCGGGTGACGGCGAGCAGCAGCCCGAGGACCAGCACGACCGCCCCGCACACCACCATCAGCTGCAGGTTGAGCCAGAGCCCGTCGAGGATCTTCGGCAGCGACGCGCGGGCGTCGTGCGCGTTGAAGAACGTCTCGCGGGTGCGCTGCCAGCCGGGGGAACTGACGACGAGCCCGACGAGCAGTCCGGCGGTGGCGAGGGAGCTGACGGCGCCGATCGTCACCGCGCGCCGGGTACGGGCGCGCCGGTAGCGCTCCCGCTCGATCCGCCGCTCGGACGGCCGGTAGGTGTCCGGTCGGACGTCCTCCACCGTCACTTCAGCACCGGCGCGTCGACGGCCTCGGACAGCCAGCGCTTCTCCAGACCGGCGAGGGTCCCGTCCTTGCGCAGCGCGTCGACCGCCGTGCTGACGCAGGAGGTGAGCTTGCTGCCCTTGTCCAGGACGAGGCCGAACTGCTCCTTCTGCGCGCCGCCGGCCTCGAACTGGCCGACGACCTTGGCCTCCGGCACCTCGGCGCCGGTGATGTAGAAGGCGGTGGGCAGGTCGACCACGATGCCGTCCACCTGGCCGTTCTTCAGCGCGCTCTTGGCGAGGTCGTTCTTCTGGTAGACGGCGGGCGGCTGGGTCGGCTTGATGACGTCGTTCAGCACGTCGAGGCTGGTGGTGCCGACCTGGGCGCCGAGCTTGGCCCCCCGCAGATCGGCGAGGGACTTCGCGTTCGCGATCTTCGAGGTCTTCAGCGTGATGACGGCCTGGCGCACGTCGTAGTAGCCGGACGAGAAGTCGACGGCCTTCTTGCGGTCCTCGCTGATGGAGACCTGGTTGATGTCGAAGTCGAAGGCCTTCGCGCCGGGGGCGAAGGCGTTGTTGAAGGCGACGGTCTGCCAGACGACGTCGGCCTGGGCGTAGCCGAGCTGCTTGGCGACCGCGTAGGTGACCGCCGACTCGAAGCCCTTGCCGTTGGCGGGCTTGTCCTCGGTGAACCAGGGGTCGTAGGCGGGCGTGTCCGTGCCCACCGTCAGCTTGCCCGCGGTGCGGGTGGACAGATCAGCCGGGGCACAGCTCGCGGCGGACGTTCCCGCGGGCGGGGTGGTGCTGCCCGCGGAGGAGTCCTCCTGGGGTGCGCAGCCGGCGGCGGCGAGGGTGAGCAGGGCGGCCGCGGCGATGGCGGCACGGCGCGGGGACAGCGGGTTCGCGGAACGCATGGCCGGACATTGGCACCGGCCGGGTGAATCTGTCCAGGCAGAAGGCACGTACGTCCGAATGCCGGACGTTTGTGTCCGCGGTGTTGCCGCGCGGCGCCAGGTCGCCTCCCGTCAGGACCTCCCGTCAGGACCCCCCGTCAGGACCCCCGTCAGGCCCGTCCGGCGATCTGACGCATCGCCCGCCCGCCCCGATCGACGGCACGTCCGTCACGATCCCGTCCAGCCGCAGCGCGTGCGCGAGTTCCAGCTCCTGCGGCGTGTTCACCGTCCACGCGATCACGGCGAGCCCCGCGTCCCGGCACCGCAGGACCACGTCGAGGCTGAGGTGCGGAAGTTCCAGGCTGACCATCCGGGCGCCCACCGCCAGCGCGCGCGGAACCAGGTCCCGGCCGAGCTCGCCGGCGACCAGCACGCGGTGCGACTGCGGCAGCAGCTCGTGGACCGCGCGCAGCGCCTCGTCGTGGAAGGAGATCACGCTCACCCGGCCCACCTCGTCGCGCTCGCGCAGCAACTCGGCGAGCACCCGGGCGGCGGCGACGTCCTTGATCTCGGCCTGGATCGGTCCGGTGACCGCGTTGAGCACCTCTTCGAGGACGGGCACCCGCTCGCCCTGCCCCGCGTCCAGCTCCCGCAGCGCGTCGAGGGTGAGATCGCCGATCCGGCCGGTGCCGTCCGTGGTGCGGTCGACCTCGGCGTCGTGCATGACGACGAGCGCGCCGTCCTTGCTCAGGTGCAGGTCGAGCTCGATCTGGTCCAGCCCCTCGCCCTCGGCGCGGAGGAACGAGCGCACGGTGTTCTCGGGTTCCACGCCCATGAGACCCCGGTGACCGACGGTGAGGAAGTTCATGGCCGACACCCTAGCGACGGACGGTGACCACCGGCGGAACGTGGTGTGACGGCGCGGAGTGCTGGGAGCGGACACCCGCCGTACCGAGGACGAACCCGGTGATCAGGGCGGCGACGAGGACAGCGCGGGTGCTCATGGCCCCTCTCCTACCGCCGCCGGACCCGGCGGGCCGGTTCCGTCACTCGTGCGAGGGCGTGCCGCCCGCCCGGGTTGCCACGGGGGCCGCGGGATCCGGTGCGGGGATCGCGCACGCCGGAAAGCTGGGTGAGACTGGAGCGGAGCCGGTTTGCGGCATTCGGTCGTGAATGTCCCACCAAGCTCCGCTGCCGACATGACGCAACTAACAGAAGTCATCGCGAGAACGGCGCATGACAGGAAAATAGTCGGCCTCACTGGGGGTCGCACAGGATAATTTGCTCCGACCCCCCTTGAACGGAGGAAGCTCGTATAGATACGCTTCCGTGGCGGATCAAGCGCGTTTCTTCTGTGAAGGAGGGGTCATGAGTGAAAATCTTTCGGCTGTAGTGGCTGACGGGACCGGTATATCCGGCGAGGGCATCGCCTCGCATCCGGCGTGGGCCGAACTGAAGCAAGCCGTCGTCGCCATCAGGCCCTGGCAGCAGAAGGACGGCTCGATCGACTTCTCCGCCGAGGTCGTACCGCCGCTCGCCGAGGTGGAGCACACCCTGGAACGCGTCATCGACGCGATCGAGCAGCTCTCTCCGCTGGTGCCGCACGACGCGGCGTACCACCGGGCGCTCGTCGTGGACCTGCGCCGCTGGGCCGACGGCGGTTTCGGCGTCCCGGACTTCCTGGACTCGCTGCTGGCCTTCCAGCCCGCCGCCGACCGGCGCGACGGCCTGCAGCACCTGGTCGTCTTCCCGATGTACACGCAGAACGGCAACCCGGACCGCAACCTGGAGGCCGTCGCCCTGCGCGTCGTGTGGCCCGAGTGGCTCGCCGAGCTGGAGCGCACCCGCTACGACAACCCGTTGTTCGTGCCGATCACGTTCCAGGATTTCACGCCCGGCTACGACACCAACTCCGCGGTGCTCTTCCCGGAGACCGTGGCCGTCCGCCAGGCGCCCGAGCGCTGGACGTGGGGCGGGATCTTCTGCGACCGCGAGGCCGCGCGCTTCCGTGCCGTGACCGCCGCCGCCGTGGACACCCTCGGCCTGGAGCTGCCCGGCGAGGCAGTCCGGCTCATCGAGGACCAGGAGCTCTCCCAGCAGACGTTCGTCCTGTGGGACATGATCCACGACCGCACCCACAGCCATGGCGACCTGCCGTTCGACCCCTTCATGATCAAGCAGCGCGCGCCGTTCTGGATGTACGGTCTCGAAGAGCTGCGCTGCGACCTCACGACGTTCAAGGAGGCCGTGAAGCTGCAGGCCGAGGGCCACCCGATGGGCCTGGGCGTGCAGTACGCGATCCTCTTCGACCGCCTCTTCCGCTTCCCGGTCACCGGCGATCGCGTCCGCAACTACGACGGCCTGGGCGGCCAGCTGCTCTTCTCGTACCTGCACAAGCACGACGCCGTACGCTGGACGGACAACACCCTGCACATCGACTGGGAGCTGGCCCCCCAGGTCACCAACCAGCTCTGTGCCGACATCGAGAAGCTGTACCGCGACGGCATCGACCGCCCGAAGCTCGTGCACTGGTTCGCCGCGTACGACCTGGTCGCGACGTACCTCGCGCCCCACCCCGGATCGGTGTGGGCCAAGGGCCCGGACGCCCTCGACCTGTCGCTGCCGCCGCGCAAGCTGGTGGACGAGGTGCTCGTCGACGAGTTCCCGCTGAGCATGTTCTACGAGGCACTCGCGAAGAAGCTGCGCGACGTGATCGCGTCGACCCGGGGCATCACCGGCGTCGCACGGACCGCGGCGTGAGCGGCGCTGCCGAGGAGGCGGAGATGACGAACGCAACCAATGGCCAGGGACCGCTCGACGGAGCGGTCATCGCGGTGGCGGGGGCCGGCGGGCCGGCCGGCCGCGCCATGCTGCAGCGACTCGCGAAGGCCGGCGCCCATGTCGTCGCCGCCGACGCGAACCCCGAACGGCTCGCGCAGGCGGTCGACCAGGCCCGTTACGACGCCGGCGGCGCGGACATCACCGGCGAGATCGTGGACCTGCTCGACCCCGCCGCGACCCGCGACTGGGCGGCGCGGATCGAGAAGGACCACGGTCCGGTCGACGGCCTGGTCCACCTGGTCGGCGGCTGGCGCGGTTCCGCGTCGTTCACCGAGACCGACCTCGCCGACTGGGACTTCCTGCACCGGCTGCTGATCCGCACCGTCCAGCACACCTCGCTGGCGTTCCACGACCCGCTGCGGCGCAGCACGCGCGGCCGGTACGTCCTGGTCAGTGCCGCCGGCGCGAGCAGCCCGACGGCCGGCAACGCCGCCTACGCCGCGTCGAAGGCCGCCGCCGAGGCCTGGACGCTCGCGATGGGGGACTCCTTCCGCAAGCTGTCGGGCGCGGACCCGCTCACCACGGCGGCCAGCGTCGTCGTCATCAAGGCGCTGGTGCACGATGAGATGCGGGCGCAGCGCCCGAACGCCAAGTTCGCCGGCTTCACCGACGTGACGGACCTCGCCGAGGCCGTGACGGACATCTGGAACCGGCCCGCCGAGGAAGTGAACGGAACCCGACTGTGGCTGACGCCCCAACCGTGACCGAGCAGCTCGCCACCGACGCCGTCCGGCGCCACGACCCGGAGGTACGGGGTTTCGCCAGCGACAACTACGCCGGCGTGCATCCCGAGGTGCTCACCGCCCTCGCCCTCGCCAACGGCGGCCACCAGGTCGCGTACGGCGAGGACGACTACACCGTCCACCTGCAGGACGTCTTCCGCGGTCACTTCGGCCCGCGCGCGGAGGTCTTCCCGGTCTTCAACGGCACCGGCGCCAACGTCACGGCGCTGCAGGCCGTCACCGAGCGCTGGGGCGCGGTGATCTGCGCGGAGTCCGCGCACATCAACGTGGACGAGGGCGGAGCGCCGGAGCGCATGGGCGGCCTCAAGCTGCTGACCGTCCCGACGCCGGACGGCAAGCTCACCCCGGAACTGATCGACCTCCAGGCGTTCGGCTTCGAGGACGAGCACCGGGCGCAGCCGCAGGTCGTCTCGATCACCCAGACCACCGAGCTGGGCACCTGCTACACCCCCGACGAGATCCGGGCGATCTGCGACCACGCCCATCAGCACGGCATGGCCGTCCACCTGGACGGGGCGCGGATATCCAACGCCGCCGCGACGCTCGACGTGCCGCTCGCGGCGTTCACCACCGACGCCGGGGTCGACATCCTCTCCTTCGGCGGCACCAAGAACGGCCTGCTGATGGGGGAGTGCATCGTGGTGCTCACCCCCGAGCGGGTGCGCGCCATGAAGCACCTGCGCAAGCTGTCGATGCAGCTCGCCTCCAAGATGCGCTTCGTGTCCGTGCAGTTCGAGGCGCTGCTCGCCGGCGACCTGTGGCTGCGCGGCGCGCGGCACGCCAACGCGATGGCGCAGCGGCTGGAGGCCGCGGTGCGGGGGGTCGACGGGGTGACGATCGTCCGCCCGGTGCAGTCCAACGCCGTCTTCGCCATCCTGCCGCGCGAGGTCAGCGAGCGGCTGCAGAAGCGCTACCGCTTCTACTTCTGGGACGAGAACACCGGCGAGGTCCGCTGGATGTGCTCCTTCGACACCACGCCGGACGATGTCGACTCGTTCGCGGCGGCCGTCGCCGCGGAGCTGGCCGGACGGTAGACCGGCCCTGGCCGGGTCCCGACCGTCGGGACCCGGCCACGGCACGGAACCGGCCAACTTCCGCTGCTGTCGCAACCGTTGACTTCAATGCCGACGCGCGGGTATGACACGTACACATGCGCAGCGGCGCACGCCTCATCACCGGGAGTGGGGGGCTTCGATGGACGACGATCAACCCGCCTTCGGCGCCGGCCGGCGATCGGTGGCCGGGTCCACGGTGGTCGAGCTCTGGGGTGAACTGGACCTCCTCGCCTCGACGGGGCTCACCCCGTGCTTCGACGCCCTCGCCCGGGTCGCGGGCTCCGACTTCATCCTGGACCTGCGGGCCGTGACGTTCGTCGACTGCAGCGGCCTGTCGCTGCTCTGCCGGTTCCGGTCGCGGGCCATCGAGCGGGGCAGCGACGTCCGTATCGTCAGCGCCGATCCGTCCTTCGTGAGGCTGCTGCGGCTCACCCGGCTGGCGCGGGTCTTCGAGGTCCACGTCGACCTGGCGTCGGCGTTGACCCGGCACACGGGCGACTCGGGGCCGGGCGCGACGAAGGGCGCGATCGCCTGACGCTGAATATATATGCGCCAGGTCGTATTTCGATTGATCCATAGCGCGATCCTGCCTAGGGTTCCGGGCATGGAACTCCTCCAGGACACGCCCGGTCACGCGGCCTACCTCGCGGCCGACGACGTCATCGACCACCGCCACCCCCTGGTCCGCGAGACCGCGGAACGGCTGCGCGCCGGCGCCGACAGCCCCCACGACTACACGCGGGCGGCCTTCGAATTCGTCCGCGACACCATCCCGCACTCCGGCGACGCCGACGACCCCCGGGTGACCTGGCGCGCCTCGGACGTCCTGCGGCTGCGCACCGGTATCTGCCACGCCAAGTCCCACGCGCTCACCGCGCTGCTGCGGGCCGAGGGCATCCCCGCGGGGCTCTGCTACCAGCGGCTGGCCGACGAGGACGGTTCCGCGCCGATGCTGCACGGCCTCGTCGCCGTCCTGCTGCCCGGGAGCACACGCTGGGCGCGCCAGGACGCGCGGGGCAACAAGCCGGGTGTGGACGCGCACTTCTCGGTGGAGCGGGAACGGCTGGCCTGGCGGGTCCGCCCCGAGTTCGGCGAGGTCGACTACCCGGTGCTGTACGCGGCGCCGGCAAGGGCCGTGCTGGAATCACTGCGGCACGCCACGGACCGGCAGCACCTGTGGCGGCTGCTGCCCACCGCGCTGTGAACGCCGTCCCGTCAACGAACCAAGGTCTGCGATGCCCCCGATGAACACCGCCCAGCCCCTGAACATCACCGTGGCCCCCGAGGTGCACGACCTCGCACCCGGTTTCGTCCCCCTCGTCGTCGAGGCCCGCGGTCTCGCCAACGGGCCGAGCGACGACCGGAGCTCCGCGCTGCTCGACGACGCGGTACGCCGGCTCACCGGACGGCTGGCCCCCGCACGAGGACCCGCACATCGCGGCCTGGCGGGCGGCGTACACGGCCTTCGGCGCGAAGCCGTCCCGGACCCGCAACTCCGCCGAGGCGCTGGCCAGGCGCGCGGTCGCCGACGGCGGCCCTGCCGAGGATCAACCGCCTCGTGGACCTCTACAACGCCGTCAGCGTGGCCCACCTCGTCCCGGTCGGCGGCGAGGACACCGACCACATCCTGGGGTGCATGCGGCTGGTGCGGGCCGGCGGCGACGAGAGGTTCGAGACCGCGGCGGGTGGCGCGCCCGTCGTCGAGCACCCCGAGCCCGGCGAGGTCGTCTGGCAGGACGACGCCGGCATCACCTGCCGCCGCTGGAACTGGCGCCAGGGCGTCCGCACCCGGCTGACGGAGGACTCCGTCAACGCCGTCTTCCTGCTGGAGCGCCTCGCGCCGATGCCGCTCGACGAACTGCGCACCGCCGCCGACGAACTCGCCGACGGCCTGCGCCTGCTGAGTCCCGGGGCCCAGGTGACGGTCCGCGCGGCGGACTGAGCCCGGCCGGGCGCCCCGGGACGTGGGTCAGCGCTTGGCGGCCCGCTCGTCGCGGTCCGCGCGGTCCAGCTCGGCGGCCTCCTCCGGCGTGGGAGCCGTGCCGCCGAGGTGGCTGGGCAGCCACCAGCGGTCGTCGGGGCCGCTGGGCTTGCCCGGGTAGGCCCGCTGCGCGTCCTCCAACAGCTCCTGGACGCGCATCCGCAGCCGCCGGGTCAGCGCGCCCGGCTTCTCGCCCTCGTTCGCCCGCATCGGCTCGCCGACCCGCATGCTGATGGGGAACTTGTTGCGGCCCAGATGCCGCGGGTGCCCCTTGGTCCACAGCCGCTGGGTGCCCCACAGCGCCATCGGGAGCAGCGGGACGCCGGCTTCCTCGGCGAGCCGCGCCGCGCCCGACTTGAAGGACTTCAAGGTGAACGACTGCGAGATGGTGGCCTCGGGGAAGACGCCGATGATCTCTCCGGCCCGCAGCGCGTCCAGCGCGTGCGCGTACGCGTGCATGCCTTCCGAGCGGTCCACCGGAATGTGTTTCATGGCCCGCATCAGCGGACCGGACACCTTGTGCCGGAAGACCGATTCCTTCGCCATGAAGCGGACCAGCCGCTTGTTCGGCAGCGCCGTCAGACCGGCGAAGACGAAGTCCAGGTAACCGATGTGGTTGGAGACCAGGAGCGCTCCGCCCTTGCGCGGGACGTTCTCCGTGCCGCGGATGTCGAAGCGCAGTCCCTGCACGCGGAACATCGCGCGGGCCGCGCCGATGACCGGGGGATAGACGAGTTCAGCCATGTCCGGGTACCTGCTCTCTCCGGGGCCGGCTCTCCCGGCGGAAAAGTTACGCGTCCGTAGGTTCCGGTCGCTGATGGATCGTGCACCGACAACGTGCCCCGTGTCACCTTGCGTGCCCACGATCCCGCGAGATTCTCGTCACGTCACCGGGTCGCGCGCCGGAACAGCAGGTACATCTCGCATCCCAAGCAGTACCCGAAGGCCGCGTTGAGAAACGCCGCGGCCAGTGCGCAGCCGGTCGCCGCCATGGCCAGCCACAGCGGTCCCGCGAAGTAGCCGATCAGGCCGATGATCGCGAAGGCGAGTCCGACGGCCTGTGCGAAGCGCGGCGGCGCCGGGTCCTCGGTCTCCACCGTCGGGCCGAGCCGGGGGCGGACGAGGGTGGCGAAGAGCCAACCGTACGGGGAGCGCCGCACGCCGGCGGCGGCGCCGACCGCGAAGACCACCGCCTGCGCGGCCAGCAGCCGGCCGCTCCCCGTGACCAGGACGGCGGCCAGTACGACCGTGGTGAGGACGGCGCCGAAGCGCGGCCCCCGGACATCGAGGCCGGCGGGAGCGGCGTTCAAGGGGTTCGTGGCGTTCATGGAGCAGATGATTCCGGACCGGGGGGCGACCGGCCCCCCGGGAATCATTGCGGTCCCGTGAACGCTGCACCGCAGCAGGAGGAAAGATGACCGGATTGATGGTGTGCCTCGCCGTGCTCGCGGCGGCGAGCGCGTTCGGCCTGGTGCACCAGCGCCGGAACGGGAGGATTCGCGTGCGGACGAAGGACGGTCAGGAGCGGCTGACGGCCGACGAGATCGGCGGGCCGCTCGGCGCCCGCGCCACGCTGGTGCAGTTCTCCAGCTCCTTCTGCGCCCCGTGCCGGGCCACCCGGCGGACCCTCGGTGAGATCGCGGCCATGGTCGAAGGGGTGACCCACGTCGAGATCGACGCGGAGGCCCGGCTGGAACTCGTCCGCAGGCTGGCGATCCTCAAGACCCCGACGGTCCTCGTGCTCGACGCGGGCGGAACGGTGGTGCGCCGCGCGGCCGGCCAGCCGCGTAAGGCGGATGTGATCGCGGCACTGGGCGCGGCGGTATGAGGACCGGCCGCCGGGCCGGTGATCCGGACCGCGGACCCGGATAGGTGATCTTGTGACGGGGATCCCATATCGCGAACGGCTCTTGACGGGGCCCGCCCGTCATCGTCACTCTGACGTTATGTCGCGAGACCCCCTTCTTCACACGCGCGCGGATGTCGACTTCGGTCGCCATTCGAGTGCGCGCTGTCCGAGTTGTTGAGCGCCCCAGACGACCATTCGCCTCCGGCCCGACCGCTCCAGAAGGACAACTCCATGACTGCCCTGACCGACCTCGGCACGTACTCCGGCACCGCCGCCGGCTTCGACCCGGCCGTCTTCCGCTCGGTGTTCCGCCGCCACGCGGCCGGTGTCGCCGTGATCACCGCGCCCGGCGACCGGCCGGTGGGTTTCACGGCCACCTCGCTCACCTCCGTGTCGGCCGAACCGCCGCTGCTCTCGTTCGGCATCAGCACCGGATCCTCCAGTTGGCCCACGCTCTCCGAAGCACCCTTCGTCGGCGTCCACGTGCTCGCCGAGCACCAGGAACCGCTGGCCGCGACCTTCGCGCGCAGCGGCGCCGACCGCTTCGGACCGGCCACGGACTGGCACGAGGGGCCGCACGGCGTGCCCCTGCTCGGCGGGGTCTCCGCCTGGCTGGTCTGCCGTGTGCTGGCCCGCGTACCGGCGGGCGACCACCGCATCGTGGTGGCACAGGCCGTCGCGGGCGACCCGACGGGACCCGGCGGCCCGCTCCTCTACCATCAGGGCGGCTTCAACGGGCTGCGCGACTGAGCCGTTCCTGGCCTCCGGGTCGTCAACGTCACAGTTCATCCCCCTTGCCTGCGGGGCACCAGCTGGGTGTACTGACGAGTAACCTTCTGCTGGAACGCTGGCGCGTGCCGGTGGGGGGACGCCCCGCCAAGACGCCTATGCTGCCTGCAAGGGCAGTTGACGAGACTAAGCAGTAGGAGAGCAGGCGTGAGCTTGAGGATCGTTGTCTGTGTGAAGTACGTGCCCGACGCCACGGGCGACCGTCACTTCGCCGAGGACCTGACCACTGACCGCGACGCCGTCGACGGTCTGCTGTCCGAGCTCGACGAGTACGCGGTCGAGCAAGCGCTGCAGATCGCCGACGCCGCCGACGATGCCGAGATCACGGTGCTTACCGTCGGTCCCGAGGACGCCAAGGACGCGCTGCGCAAGGCGCTGTCGATGGGCGCCCACAAGGCCATCCACGTGGAGGACGACGCACTGCACGGCACCGACGTGTTCGGTACCTCGCTGGTGCTCGCCAAGGCCGTGGAGCACGCCGGGTTCGACCTGGTCGTGTGCGGCATGGCCTCCACCGACGGCACCATGGGCGTCCTGCCGGCGATCCTCGCGGAGCGCCTCGGCGTCCCGCAGGTGACCCTGCTGTCCGAGGTGTCGGTCGCCGACGGCAAGGTGACCGGCCGCCGTGACGGCGACGCGGCGAGCGAGCAGCTCGAGGCGTCCCTCCCCGCCCTGATCTCCGTGACCGACCAGTCGGGCGAGGCCCGCTACCCGTCGTTCAAGGGCATCATGGCCGCCAAGAAGAAGCCGGTGGAGTCCCTGGACCTGTCCGACCTGGACATCGACGAGGCCACCGTCGGCCTCGCCGGCGCCTGGTCCGCGGTGGACGAGGCCACGCAGCGTCCGGCACGCACCGCCGGCACGATCGTCAAGGACGAGGGCGAGGGCGGCAAGCAGCTTGCCGAGTTCCTGGCCGGCCAGAAGTTCATCTGAGCCGCGAGCCCCGCTGCCCCCCGACCTCTAGTTCTCGCAGGAGACCATTCCCATGGGTGAAGTCCTCGTCCTCGTCGACCACGTGGACGGTGCCGTCCGCAAGCCGACCCTCGAACTGCTGACGCTGGCCCGCCGGATCGGCGACCCCGTCGCCGTCTTCCTCGGCACCGGCGTCGACACCGCCGCCCCCGTGCTCGCCGAGTACGGCGCGGTCAAGGTGCTGGCCGCCGACGCGGCCGAGTTCGCCGACTACCTCGTCGTGCCGAAGGTGGACGCGCTGCAGGCCGCCGCCGCGTCCGTGCAGCCGGTCGCCGTCTTGGTGCCGTCCTCCGCGGAGGGCAAGGAGGTCGCGGCCCGCCTCGCGCTGCGCCTCAACTCCGGCATCATCACCGACGCCACCGACGTCGAGCCCGGCGACGACGGCCCGGTCGCCACGCAGGCGGTGTTCGCCGCGTCGTTCACCACCAAGTCGCGCATCACCACCGGCGTGCCGGTCATCACCGTCAAGCCGAACTCCGCCGCCCCGGAGGCCGCCCCGGCCGCCGGCACGGTCGAGCAGCTCGCCGTCTCCTTCGGCGAGCTGGCCACGGGCACCAAGGTGCTCACGCGCACTCCGCGGGAGTCCACCGGCCGCCCGGAACTGACCGAGGCCGCGATCGTGGTCTCGGGTGGACGCGGTGTCAACGGCGCCGAGAACTTCCACATCATCGAGGCGCTCGCCGACTCGCTCGGTGCGGCCGTCGGCGCGTCCCGCGCCGCGGTGGACGCCGGCTGGTACCCGCACACCAACCAGGTCGGTCAGACCGGCAAGTCGGTCTCGCCGCAGCTCTACGTCGCCAACGGCATCTCCGGCGCCATCCAGCACCGGGCCGGCATGCAGACCTCGAAGACGATCGTGGCGGTCAACAAGGACGCCGAGGCGCCGATCTTCGACCTGGTCGACTACGGCGTGGTCGGCGACCTGTTCCAGGTCGTCCCGCAGCTGACCGAGGTGATCACCGCCCGCAAGGGCTGATCCGCGGAGCGTTTTCGACGGCCCCCGCACGCCTGGCGCGTGCGGGGGCCGTCGTGCGTCCGGCCGAACCCCGTCGGGTGGGGGTTGACCTGGTCCGACGGCGCGGATAGCTTCCCTTCAACGATTTGTTGAAGTTCGGAGGCTGGCACATGGCGCAGGGTGAGACGGTCCGCACGACGTTGGCGGACGCCGTACGGGAGGGCGTCGGCGCCTCGCTCGCCGCGACCGACGCGGAGCTGGCCCGCCGCTACCCCGGGGACCCGGGCACCCGGCAACCGGTGCACACCGTCTACGTCCCCGCCGACGCCTTCACCGCCGCCACCGCGGGCGACTGGGGGCGGCAGGCGCTGGCCGCGCTCGACGAGCACGCCCCGGATGCGAACGCGTTCGCGCGGGTGCTGGGCCTGAGCGACGACCTCGCCGGGCCGGTCCACGACCGGGTGCGCGCCAAGCTGGAGCGCGAGCCCGTGGAAGACCTCCGGATCGACTTCGAGGACGGCTACGGGCAGCGCCCGGACGCCGAGGAGGACGCGGCGGCCGTGGCGGCCGCCCGGATCGTCGCCGCCGCCGTCGAGGACGGTTCCGCGCCGCCGTACATCGGCATCCGCATGAAGTGCATGGAGGCGGCGGTCCGCGACCGCGGCATCCGCACCCTGGACCTCTTCCTCAGCACCCTGATGGCATCCGGCGGCCTGCCGGACGGTCTGGTGCTGACGCTGCCGAAGGTGACGTTCCCACAGCAGGTCGCCGCGATGGTCCGGCTCTGCGAGGCGTTCGAGACGGCGCACGGCCTGACGCCCGGCCGCATCGGCTTCGAGATCCAGATCGAGACGACCCAGTCGATCCTGGGCCCCGACGGAACCGCCACCGTGCCCCGCCTCATCGAAGCCGCCGGGGGTCGCGCCACCGGACTGCACTACGGCACCTTCGACTACAGCGCCTCCTGCGGGGTCAGCGCCGCCTACCAGTCGATGGACCACCCGGTCGCCGACTACGCCAAGGCCGTCATGCAGGTCGCGGCGGCGGGCACCGGCGTCCGGCTCTCCGACGGCTCCACGAACGTGCTGCCGGTCGGACCCACCGCCCAGGTGCACGACGCCTGGCGGCTGCACCACGGGCTGGTCCGCCGCTCACTCGCCCGCGCCTACTACCAGGGCTGGGACATGCACCCCGGCCACCTGCCCACCCGCTACGCCGCCGTCTACGCGTTCTACCGTGAGGGTCTGGACACCGCCGCGGCCCGGCTCGCGGCGTACGTGGCGAAGACGGGCGGCGACGTGATGGACGAGCCCGCCACCGCCAAGGCGCTCAGCGGCTACCTCCTGCGCGGCCTGGACTGCGGTGCCGTCGACCTCGAGGAGGTCACCGCCCGCACCGCGCTCGGCCGCGCGGAGCTGGACGCCCTGGCCGGCCGCTGAACCCGGTCGGGGCGCGGCTCCGTGATCACGGCGCCGGCGGGATCTCGCCCGAGCCGCGCACGATCAGCCGGGCGGGCAGCTCGATCCGGCGCGGCTCGTCCGATCCGCCGTCCAGCCGGCGGAAGAGCAGCTTGGCCGCCGCCCGCCCGAGACCGACTGCGTCCTGCGCGATCACGGTGATCGCCGGGCGCAGCAGGTCGGCGAGTTCGAAGTCGTCGAAGCCCACGAGGGCGACCGGCCGCACCTCGCCGGCGAGTATCCGCACCGCGGTGACGGTGACCCGGTTGTTGCCCGCGAACAGGGCCGTGACCGGTTCCGGTCCCGACAGCATCGCCGTCAGCGCGGCGCGGACCCGGTCGGGCGCGGTGGGGCCCATCGAGACCCACTCCTCGTTCACCGGCAGCCCCGCGGCGGCCATCGCCTCGCGGTAGCCGCGCAGCCGCTCGGTCGCGGTGTGGATCCGCGGCTGGTCGCCGATGAAGCCGATCCGGCGGTGGCCGTGCGCGATCAGGTGGGCGACGCCCTCGCGGGTGCCGCCCGCGCTGTCGGTCAGGACGACGTCGGCGTCGATGCGGCCGGCCGGCCGGTCGACGAAGACGGTCGCGACGCCGGCGTCGATCTCCGGTTCCAGATAGCGGTGGTCGTCGCTGGCGGGCACCACGACCAGGCCGTCCACCCGGCGGGCGCAGAACGCGAGGACCAGTTCCTGCTCGCGTGCGGCGTTCTCGGCGCTGGAGCCGGTGAACAGCAGTGTCGAGTGCGCGCGGGCGACCTCTTCGACGGCCCGGCTCAGCGGCGAGTAGAAGGGATCGGCGAGGTCCTCCAGCACCAGCCCTATGCTGGCGGTCCGGCCGGTGCGCAGCAGTCGCGCGCTGTCGTTGCGCCGGAAACCGAGGGCATCGATCGCCTCCCGTACCCGCTGGATGGTGTCCGGGGTGACGCCCGGTTCCTCGTTGACCACCCGGGAGACCGTCTTGAGCCCGACTCCGGCCCGCGCCGCGACGTCCTTCATGGTGGGGCGGGGGGCATGCCCCGGGGTGTGGGTCACGGTCGCCATATTCCTTGCCGCAATGAATGGACAACGTTGTCAGCGGAAGAAACACTACTCCTAACCCCGCGCCACGTGCGGGTATCCGGACAATGAGCCGGATCAATGAGAGGGAGAACGGAACCCGATGCACACCGACCGCGCCGCAGGCTCGCTGATCGCCGCACTGGACATCGGCGGAACGAAGATCGCCGGCGCTCTGGTCGACGCGAGCGGCCGGCTGCTCGTGCGCGCGCTGCGTCCGACCCCCGCCCAGCAGGACGGTGAAACGGTGATGCGCGCCGTCGGTGAGGTCCTCGGTGAGTTGCGCCAGGACGCCGAATGGCGGCGGGTGGTGGCCGTCGGCATCGGCAGCGCGGGACCGGTGGACGCCTCACGGGGGACGGTCAGCCCGGTGAACGTCCCCGGCTGGCGGGACTTCCCGCTGGTCGAGCGGGTGGCGCGGACGGCGGACGGGCTTCCGGTCGTCCTGACGGGCGACGGCGTCGCGATGACCGCGGCCGAGCACTGGCTGGGCGCGGCCCGCGGTTACGACGACGCGCTGTGCATGGTCGTCTCCACCGGCGTCGGCGGCGGGCTCGTGCTGGGCGGCACGCTGCTGCCGGGTCCCACGGGGAACGCCGGCCACATCGGCCACATCAGCGTCGACCTCGACGGCGATCCCTGCCCGTGCGGATCGCGCGGCTGTGTGGAGCGGCTGGCCAGCGGACCGAACATCGTCCGCCGCGCCCTGGAGAACGGCTGGCTGCCGGCGGACGGCGCCGAGCCGACCGCGGCGGCCGTGGCGCAGTCCGCGCGCGCCGGCCACCCGGTCGCCCTGGCCTCCTTCGATCGGGCCGCCCAGGCGCTGGCCGCCGGGATCGCCGCCACCGCGACGCTGGCCGAGGTGCGGGTCGTGGTGATCGGCGGCGGGGTGGCGGGCGCGGGGGACGTGCTCTTCGGCCCGCTGCGCGCGCATCTGGCGCGCTACGCGACGCTGTCGTTCACCGCCGGGATCGAGGTGGTGCCGGCGCTGCTGGGCACCGACGCGGGCCTGGTCGGCGCCGCGGCCGCCGCCGCCCAGGCCCTGGGACTGACGGAGTTCTCCGCGGAGTTCGCCCTCGAGTCCTGACCAGCGCTCCGACGACTGGCCGCGCGCCGCGCTGCCGATCGTCGGAGCGTGCAGCCCCCATGGGAATCACTCTGCGTTGCCCCGCCGAGGGCGACGGTCGTTTTCGTTAGAAGCTGTTGAAGCTTGTTGCGAGCGATCCGGTAACTGTTGTTCGTTATCGCGTCAGAACCCTTGACATGGCCCCCGCCTGGCGATGAGATCGCACCGCTTGCGTTCGGTTGTGTTCAGTTCCACCCTTGAGGAGGGGGACATGGCGCAGTCATCGTTCGGAGAACGGCCCATCGTCAGGGAAGCGGTCGGACATCGGATCTCCCGCCGAAGTCTGCTGCGAGGTGCGGCGATCAGTGCGGGAGCGGTGACCCTTCCCTCGCTGCTCGCCGCCTGCAGCAGTGGTCCCTCCGGGGACAGCAAAACGGTCACTCTCGGTTCCAACGCGTCGGATGCCGTGCCGAAAGCGGCGTTCCAGTCGGCGTTCGACGCCTACCAGAAACAGTCGGGCAAGACGGTGAAGGTCAACACCGTCGACCACAACACCTTTCAGGAGAACATCAACCGCTATCTGCAGGGCAGCCCGGACGACGTCTTCATGTGGTTCGCCGGCAACCGGATGCAGTTCTTCGCGGAGAAGGGGCTGCTGACCGACATCAGTGACCTGTGGTCGGGGTTCAAGGGCTTCTCCGACGCCCTCAAGGCCCAGTCCACCGGCCATGACGGCAAGCAGTACTTCGTGCCGTACTACTACTACCCCTGGGCCGTCTTCCACCGGAAGAGCCTCTTCCAGCAGCACGGCTACGAGGCGCCGAAGACGTTCGACCAGTACACCGCGCTCGCCAAGCAGATGCAGAAGGACGGGCTGACCCCGATCGCCTTCGGCGACAAGGACGGCTGGCCCGCCATGGGCACGTTCGACTACATCAACATGCGGGCCAACGGCTACGACTTCCACGCCTCGCTCATGGCGGGCAAGGAGTCCTGGACCGACCCCAAGGTCAAGCACGTCTTCGACCTGTGGCGCAGCCTGATGCCCTACCACCAGAAGGGCGCCAACGGGCGGACCTGGGAGGAGGCGGGGCAGAGCCTGCAGCAGCGCAAGACCGGCATGGCGGTCTTCGGTCTGCCGCACCCCGGCACCCAGTTCCCCGAGGCCGAACACGCGGACCTGGACTTCTTCCCCTTCCCGGAGATCGACCCGGCGCACGGCCAGGACTCCGTGGAAGCACCCATCGACGGCTTCCTGATGGCGAAGAAGGCCAAGAACAAGGACGCGGCGCGGGACTTCCTGAAGTACCTGGCCACGCCGGCCGCCGAGGACTCCTACCTCGCCGGCGACCCGAACAACGTCGGTGTCAACTCAGCGGCCTCCACCGCCAAATACACTGAGCTGCAGAAGAAGTCGGCGGCCCTGGTCGCCGGAGCCAAGCACATCTCCCAGTTCCTGGACCGCGACACCCGCCCGGACTTCGCATCGACCGTCGTCATCCCGGCGCTGCAGACGTTCATCAACAAGCCGGACGACGTCGACGGGCTGGTCAACAGCATCGAGAGGCAGAAGAAGTCCATCTTCGCCGCGGACTAGGAGTACAGGCTGTGCCGCAGATCATCACGCGGCGCGCCGGACGGCGGGGCGCGCGGAGGTTCACCCCTCGCGACCTCGCCGTCCTCGGTGTGCTGCTCGGTATCCCCGTCCTGCTGGAGATCGGCCTCATCTGGGGCCCCACCCTCGCGTCCATCGGGCTGTCGTTCACCAGTTGGGACGGTGTCGGCAGCATCCACTGGGTCGGCACCCGCAACTACCACGACCTGTTCACGAACTATCCGCCGTTCTGGCGGGCGGCCCGCAACAACCTGCTCTGGCTGGGGTTCCTGGGGCTGGTCGCCACCCCGTTCGGGCTCCTGCTCGCGGTGATGCTGGACAAGAACATCCGCTTCAGCCGCTTCTACCAGAGCACCCTGTACATGCCGGTGGTGCTCTCGCTGGCGGTGGTGGGCTTCATCGCGCAGCTGGTCTTCTCCCGTGACCAGGGCGCCCTGAACGCCGTCCTGGCGAACACCGACGACCCGACCGACTGGCTGGGCGATCCTTCGCTGAACATCTGGGCGATCCTGCTCGCGGCGGCCTGGCGGCACACCGGCTACGTGATGATCCTCTTCCTGGCTGGGCTGAAGTCCGTGGACCCGGCCCTCAAGGAGGCCGCGGCCATCGACGGGGCGAGCGAGGTGCAGGCGTTCTTCCGGGTCGTGCTGCCCACCCTCCGGCCGGTGAACGTCATCGTCGCGGTGATCACCGTCATCGAGGCGCTCCGGGCGTTCGACATCGTCTACGCCGTCAACCACGGGCGCAACGGGCTCGAACTGCTCAGTGTGCTGGTCACGGACAACATCATCGGCGAGGCCAGCAGGATCGGTTTCGGCTCGGCGATCGCGGTGGTGCTGCTCACCATCTCGCTGGGATTCATCGTGACGTACCTGGTCCAGGAGATGCGCGAGGAGAAGAAGTCATGACGTCCGCCGTTGCCGCCCGGCCCTCCCGGCACGCCCGGGCCACCACCGACGAGCCGCGGGGACGGCGGCGGGTGCGCCCCGCGCGCCTGGGGCTCCACGCGTTCCTGGGGGTCGTGTCGCTGGCCTTCCTCGCCCCGCTGCTGCTCGCCGTCTACGCCTCGCTGCGGCCCTACCAGGAGACCGCGAAGTACGGGTACTTCTCCCTCCCGCGGCATCTGTCGTTCGACTACTACAAGCAGGCTTTCACCGAAGGGGAGATGAGCAAGTACTTCGTCAACTCCCTGATCATCGCGGTGCCGGCGCTGCTGCTGACGCTGTTCTTCGCGTCGTTCGTCGCCTTCTCGGTGTCGCGGATCCAGCTCAGGGGCCGGGTCTTCCTGCTGGTGATGTTCACGGCGGGCAACCTGCTGCCCCAGCAGGTGATAGTGACCCCGCTGTACGCGCTGTTCAACCGGGTTCCGCTGCCGTACTGGATGTCCGACTCGATGACGATGTACGACTCCTACTGGGCCGTCGTCGCCGTCCAGGTGGCCTTTCAGACCGGGTTCTGCGTATTCGTTCTCGCCAATTTCATGCGCACCCTGCCCATGGAGATCATCGAGGCGGCCATCGTCGACGGCGCGGGCGTGTGGACGCAGTACTGGCGCATCACGCTGCCGCTGTGCCGGCCGGCGCTCGCCGCGCTCGCCACGCTGCAGTTCACCTGGATGTACAACGACTTCCTGTGGGCGCTGGTCTTCATGTCCTCCGGCGACAAACTGCCGATCACCTCGGCGCTCAACAACCTGCGCGGACAGTTCTTCACCGACTACAACCTGCTGGCGGCCGGTTCGGTCCTGGTCGCGCTGCCCACGATCCTGGTCTTCATGATCCTTCAGCGGCAGTTCATCGCGGGCCTCACCCTCGGCGCGAGCAAGGGATGACGCGCGTGGGGTGTGAGGGCCGGAAGGGGGTGGAAGGGGCCTGCCGGGAGCCGGTGCGGGCTGATGGCCGGTACTGCGCGTTTGCCGATGGCGATGATCCGGGCAATTCGTAGGGGGCTACGGATAAGGGGGCACCGTGATCGTCTGGGTGAACGGGGCGTCCGGCGCGGGCAAGACCAGCGCCGCACGCGAACTGCTGGACCTACTACCGGGCAGCACTCTCTACGATCCGGAGGTCGTCGGTACGGGACTCGGCCAACTGCTGTCGGAGAAGCGGCTCCAGGAGGTGATCGACTTCCAGGACCTGCAGATCTGGCGGCGGCTGGTGGTCGACACCGCCGCCGCGCTGCTCCAGGAGGTCGGGGGAGTGCTGGTCGTCCCGTCGACGCTGCTGCGGCAGGAGTACCGCGACGAGATGTTCGGCGGCCTGGCGTCGCGCGGAATCGTGGTGCGGCATGTGCTCCTCGATCCAGGAGAAACGATCCTGCGGGAGCGTCTCGCCCGCAAGGAAAAGCAGGCGGCGGCGGAACCCGGCGAGGGGTTGGCCGGCGCGCAGGGGCGCCGCTGGTCGGCGAACAGCCTTCCGGCGTACCTGGACGCGCTGTCCTGGCTCAGCCTCGACGCGTACGTCATCAGGACGACGAGGCTGACGCCCCGGCAGACCGCGGAGCGGATCGCCGAGGCGCTGCGCCAGGGAGTGGGGCGCTGCGACATCGTGCAGACCCCGGAACCCACGGCGGAGACCGTCGCCTCCGGGGTGCTGCTCTTCGACGAGCAGGACCGGGTGCTGCTCGTCGATCCGACCTACAAACCGGGCTGGGAGTTCCCCGGCGGCGTCGTCGAGCGCGGTGAGGCACCGGCGCAGGCGGGACTGCGTGAGGTCGCCGAGGAACTGGGCATCGAACTCGCCGTGGTGCCGAAGCTGCTGGTCGTCGACTGGGAACCTCCGTCGCCTCCGGGATTCGGCGGGATGCGGCTGCTCTTCGACGGCGGCCGCATACCCGCCGCCGACGCCGCCCGGCTGCTGCTGCCCGGCGCCGAACTGCGCGGCTGGCGCTTCGTCACCGAGGATGAGGCCCCGGCGCTGCTCCCGCCGGTCCGTCTGGACCGGCTGCGCTGGGCGCTGCGCGCCCGCGAACGCGGCGTCCCGATCAACCTGGAGGCCGGCCGGCCCCTCGAGTGAACGGCTCCGGTGGGGTCCCTCCCCCAGGGGTGATCGGGGGAGGGACCCCACCGGGTCACACGGACTTGGACGCTGCGTACTGGCCCAGGAACAGCGCCTCGGCCAGCGACAGGCGTTCCAGCTCCTGCGGGGAGACGCTCTCGTTCACCGCGTGGATCTGGGCGTCGGGCTCGCTCAGGCCGATCAGCAGGATCTCCGCCTCGGGGTACAGCGTGGCCAGGGTGTTGCACAGCGGGATGGATCCGCCCTGACCGGCGATCTCCAGCTCCTGCCCGTACGCGGTGCGCATGGCGTCGGCCATCGCGGTGTACGCCGGGCTGGTGGTGTCGGCGCGGAACGGCTGGCCGCTGCCGCGCTGGGTGACCTCGACCCGGGCGCCCCAAGGGGCGGCCGCCCGCAGATGCGCGATGAGCGCGTCGGCGGCCTCCTGCGCGTCCATACCCGGCGGCACCCGGAGGCTGACCACCGCTCCGGCGCTCGCCTGGACGGAGGGGGTCGCGCCCACCATCGGCGGGCAGTCGATCCCCAGCACGGTCACGGACGGCCGAGCCCAGATCCGGTCCGAGACCGTGCCCGTGCCGACGAGACCGACACCGTCCAGCACCTTGGCGTCCTTGCGGAAGTCCTCCTCGGGGTACTGCAGCCCCTCCCAGCTGCCGCCGGCCTCCAGCCCGTCGACGGTGGTGGCGCCGTTCGCGTCGCGCAGGGTGCCGAGCATGTGGATGAGCGCGGCGAGCGCGTCCGGGGCCGCGCCGCCGAACTGGCCCGAGTGCAGGTTGCCGCCGAGGGTCTCGACCCGCACGTCGACCATGGCCATGCCGCGCAGCGTCGCGGTGACCGTCGGCAGCCCGACCCGGAAGTTGCCGGTGTCGCCGATCACGATCGCGTCGGCCGTCAGCAGGTCGGGGTGCGCCTCGACGTAGCGCTCCAGACCGCCGGTGCCCTGCTCCTCGGAACCTTCGACGATGACCTTGACGCTCACCGGCGACCCGCCGTGCTCGTGCAGGGCACGCAGCGCCGTGAGGTGCATCAGGAGTCCGCCCTTGCAGTCCGCGGCGCCGCGCCCGTACCAGCGGCCGTCGCGCTCGGTCAGCTCGAACGGGGGGGAGATCCACGCGGCTTCGTCCAGCGGCGGCTGCACGTCGTAGTGCGCGTACAGCAGCACCGTCGGCGCGCCCTGCGGTCCGGGGAGGAAGCCGTAGACCGACTGGGTGCCGTCCGGGGTGTCGAGCAGTGCCACGTCCTGGAAGCCGTCGGCCCGCAGTGCGTCGGCGACCCACTCGGCCGCCTTCTCGCAGCCGCTCTTCGGGAACTGGCGTTCGTCGGCGACCGACGCGAACGACACGAGCTCGGCGAGTTCCGCGCGGGCGCGCGGCATGAGCGAGGCGACGGTTTCGGAGAGCGGGACGGCCTGCATGGGCGCTCCTTGCGGGTGTGATGGTGTGTTCGTGCGCACAAGTGGACGTTGCCGATGGTGCCACAGCGGCCGCGGCCGGGTTCTCGCCATAGGATGCGGCTGAGCAGGGGCGACGAGAGTCGGCGGGTCGAGCGGGAGCGGAATCACACGTGAGCAGCGAGCAAGCGGCGCAGGGCAGCGGTTCGGCGGACGACGGGGCGGACGAAACGGTCTGGGATGTCGTGGTGGTCGGTGCCGGCCCCGGAGGCGCCTCGGCCGCCCATGCGGCGGCCACCGCCGGCCGCAGGGTGCTGCTGCTGGAGAAGTCCGAACTCCCGCGGTACAAGACGTGCGGCGGCGGCATCATCGGCCCCTCCCGCGACTCGCTGCCGCCCGGCTTCGAGCTTCCGCTGCGGGACCGCGTGCACGCGGTCACCTTCAGCCTCAACGGCAAGCTGACCCGCACCAAGCGTTCACGGCAGATGCTGTTCGGCCTGATCAACCGCCCCGAGTTCGACGAAGCCCTGGTGCGGGCGGCGCAGGAGGCCGGAGCCGTGCTGCGGACCGGGGTGGCCGTCTCCCGCGTGGAGCAGCACGGCCCGGCCGTGCCCGACCGGCGGACGGTCGTCGTCGTGCTCAGCGACGGAGCGACCGTGCTGGCCCGCGCCGTGGTCGGCGCCGACGGCAGTGCCAGCCGGATAGGAGCCCACGTCGGGGTCAAGCTGGACCAGGTCGACCTCGGTCTGGAGGCCGAGATCCCGGTACCGGCCGCGGTGGCCGAGGACTGGGCCGGCCGGGTCCTGATCGACTGGGGGCCGATGCCCGGCAGTTACGGCTGGGTCTTCCCCAAGGGCGACACCCTCACCGTCGGGGTGATCTCCGCGCGCGGCGAGGGCAACGCCACCAAGCGGTACCTCGAGGACTTCATCGCCCGGCTCGGGCTGGCGGGCTTCGAGCCGAGCATCTCCTCCGGCCACCTCACCCGCTGCCGCACCGACGACTCCCCGCTGTCCCGCGGCCGGGTCCTGGTCTGCGGTGACGCGGCGGGGCTGCTGGAGCCGTGGACCCGCGAGGGCATCTCGTTCGCCCTGCGCTCCGGACGGCTGGCGGGGGAGTGGGCGGTCCGGATCTCCGAGGCGCACGACGCGGTCGACGCCCGCCGGCAGGCGCTGAACTACGCCTTCGCCGTGAAGGCCGGGCTCGGGGTGGAGATGGGCGTGGGACGGCGGATGCTGGCCCTGTTCGAGAAGCGCCCCGGTCTGCTGCACGCCGCCCTCACCACCTTCCCGCCCGCCTGGCACGCCTTCGCGGGGATCACCCGCGGCAAGGGCACCCTGGCGGATCTGGTCCGCAACCACCCGCTCGCCCGCCGCGCGCTGTGGGCGATGGACCGCTCCTGACGGCCGCCCATGGAACGGCACTTGCGGGGAAGGTGACTTCCCAGGAGGTGCCGTCAACATGGTGTTGCGCGACAATGCGGGCAGGATGCCGTGGTGGGCGAAGCTGGCCGCCACGGTGGTGGCTTTGACCGCTCTCTTCTTTCTGTTCGCCAAAGCGAACCTGCTACCCGGAATCCCCAATCCGTTCGGCGAGAAGACCAAGGACCGCAGCGGTCCCGTGGTACTGAAGTCGATCCAGGACATGAGCCGCTTCCAGGGCGCGAGCGGGAATTTCCAGGTCGTCGTCGACCTGCAGAAGGACGCGAACTTCCTTCCCGACTCGGTGAAGGGCAAGCGGACGCTGTACGTCGGCGCGGGCAGCGTCGACTCCTACGTCGACCTCGGCAAGGTCGGCAAGGACGCGGTCACGGTGTCCGCCGACCGCACCGCCGCGACCATCCGGCTGCCCCACGCCGAGCTGGAGCGCACGTCCCTCGACCCGAAGAACTCCTACGTCGTCTCCCAGCAGCGGGGCTTCTTCGACCGGCTCGGCGACTTCCTGGGCAACAACCCCGGTAACGAGAAGCAGCTGAACGAACTGGCCGCGCAGAAGATCCAGGACGCGGCCAAGTCGACCGAGCTGGGCAAGCGCGCGGAGGCCAACACCCAGTCGATGCTCCAGCGGCTGCTCACGTCGCTCGGGTTCACCAAGGTCGAGGTGACCTTCGTCACGTAGCCGTGCACCCGCGTAGCGGCGCACCCGCGCCGCCGGTCGGCCCCGCAGCCGCCGGTGGCGCGGTCAGCCCGACGTCGTGACCCGGAAGACGGGGTGCTTGTGCGCTATCGCGCGCAGCTCCTCGTCGGTCGAATCGGGCCCGACACCGCCGAAGAACACCCCGACCTCGGCCTTCCACCGCTTGAGGTAGGCGCGCAGCAGCACCGGCTTGTCATCGTCGGCAATCTCGGTCGCGGTGAACTCCTCGGTCTTGCGGCCAAGGATCAGCTGCCCGCCGCCGGCGGCCCGCATGTTGTGCGTCCACTGGACGTGGCCGCGCGGGGCGACGAGGTAGCGCTCCTCGCCGACCGTCAGCAGGTTGACCGGGGTGCGGCGCCACTCGCCACTCTTGCGCCCCTTCACAGCCAGCACCCGCGAGCCCCAGATGCTCAGCCCGCGCCGGGTCAGCCAAGCGACCGTGCGGTTGAGCACGTTGACGGTGAACCAGCCGGGCTTCTTGACGTGGTCGCGGTCGGACATGATCGGTGCCCCCTGAGGGAGAGATGAGAGCGGTGCTCTCGCTTGAGATCAGCGTGACACCGTCGCCGGATAAAATCAAGAGCGGTGCTCTCGTTCTTGGCCAATGCTCCGGAAGCTGGCAGACTGAACGACATGAGTGTGATCCGTGGAGCCAGGGAACGGGCCCGAATCGAAGTAACCGCCGCCATAAAGGAAGAAGCGGGACGGCAGCTGGCCGCCGAGGGACCGGCCCGCCTCTCGCTGCGCGCGGTGGCGCGCGAGCTGGGCATGGTCTCCTCCGCCCTCTACCGCTACTTCCCGAGCCGTGACGACCTGCTCACCGCGCTCATCATCGACGCGTACGACGGCATGGGAGCGGAGGCCGAGGCCGCCCTCGCCCGCACCGCGGACGACGACGCCCCGTACGTTCGGTGGGTCGCGGTCTGCCGCTCGGTGCGCGAGTGGGCGCTGGCACGCCCGCACGAGTACGCCCTCATCTACGGCTCGCCGGTGCCCGGCTACAGCGCGCCGCTGGACACGGTGGGACCCGCCTCCCGCTTCCCGCTCACGCTGGTCGCCGTGTTGCGGCAGGCGCACGCGGCCGGCGTCCTGGCCCCGCCCCCCGGATCGCCGCTGGCCGCGCCGGTCAGGGCGGACGCCGCGCGCCTGGCGGCGGAGCTGGCCCCCGAGCTCCCCATTCCCGTCATCGCGGCGCTGGTCAGCACATGGGCCCAGTTCTTCGGGCTGCTGAGCTTCGAGCTCTTCGGCCAGTTCAACCGCATGCTGGAGGCCCGCGACGAGTTCTTCGACCAGGCCGTCGGCGCCCTCGCCGGTCAGGTCGGGCTGTCGCCCCCCTCCGTGCCCCCGCCCGTACTCCCGCAGGAGTAGTGCCGATGACCACGGGCGACGGACGACGGCCACCGGTCCGCCGGACTAGCGTTGCGGCATGACCGACCAGGAGCCGCCCCGGACACCCCAGGCCCGGGGCCTCGCCGCCCGCCACCCCTGGATCACCCCGGTCGCCGTCGCCGTCGCTCAGCTTGTCGGATCCAACGGGGCGGCGAGGAACCAGACGGGCCGGGTGCACCTGGACGTGCCGGCGTACGTCCTGCTGCTGGCGGGACCGGCGATGCTGCCGCTGCGCCACCGCCTGCCGGTGCTCGTCGCCGCGGGCACCACCGCCGTGGCCGCCGCCTACCTCGCCCTCGGCTACCCGTACGGGCCGGTCTTCCTCAGCATGATCGTCGCCTTCTTCGCCGCCGTCTGCGCGGGCCACCGCCGCGCCGTGCTGATCATCGCGGGCGTGGTCTTCGCCGCGGAGCTGCTCGTCGGCCAGTGGCTGTACCGCTGGCTGCCGCCGCACGGCGACGGGCCCTCGTCCTGGGTGGCCGCGTCCGGGATCGCCGCCTGGCTGCTGGCGATCCTGGCCGGGGCCGAGCTGTTCCGGTCGCGCAGCGAGCGGATCGCGCGTGAGCGGCGCGAGCGCGAGGAGGCGGAGAGCCGGCGCGCCGGCGAGGAACGGCTGCGGATCGCGCGGGAGTTGCACGACGTCCTGGCGCACAGCATCTCGGTGATCAACGTGCAGGCGGGTGTCGCCCTCGCGCTGATGGACGAGCACCCCGAGCAGGCCCGCACGGCGCTGACCACCATCAAGGCCGCGAGCAAGGAGGCGCTGGGCGAGGTCAGGCAGGTGCTCAGCACGCTGCGGGCGCCGGGTGAGGCGCCGCGCTCGCCCGCTCCCGGCCTCGACCGGCTGCCCGAACTCGCGGAGCAGGCGGCCGGCGCCGGCCTGGAGGTGGACCTCGCCACCGCCGGAACCCGTTTCCCGCTGCCGCCCGGCGTGGACCTCGCGGCCTTCCGCATCATCCAGGAGGCGCTCACCAACATCGTCCGGCACTCCGGCTCCCGCACCGCCCGCGTCCGGCTGGGCTTCGGGCCGGAGGGGGTCGAACTGAGCGTGGACGACGACGGACCCTCGTCGCCGCGGCCGGAGGGCCCGGACAGCGGCGGCAACGGCCTGGTCGGCATGCGCGAACGGGCGGCGGCACTGGGCGGCACGGTCGAGGCCGGACCGCGCCCGGGTGGAGGCTTCCGCGTCCTGGCGAGGCTGCCGTCCGGCGCGGCCGGTACCGTGGCGGGCCCCACCGAGGAAGAGGGCCGATGATCCGCGTACTGCTCGCCGACGACCAGGTCCTGGTGCGGGCCGGCTTCCGCGCGCTGCTCGACGCCCAGAGCGACATCGAGGTGGTCGGCGAGGCCGACGACGGGGAGGCGGCGCTGCGCCTGGTGCGCGAACTCACCCCGGACGCCGTCCTGATGGACATCCGCATGCCGCGTATGGACGGCCTGGCGGCCACTCGGCAGATCACCGCGGATCCGGCGCTGACCGGCGTCAAGGTGGTCATCCTGACCACGTTCGAGCTGGACGAGTACGTCTTCGAGGCGATCCGCGCCGGAGCCTCCGGCTTCCTGGTCAAGGACACCGAGCCGGCCGAGCTGCTGCGTGCCGTCCGGGCGGTGGTGGAGGGCGACGCCCTCCTGTCGCCCGGCGTGACCCGCCGGCTGATCGCGGAGTTCGCGGCCCGGTCGAAGGAGCCGGCGACCGTCGCGGGACTGGAACACCTCACCGACCGCGAGCGCGAGGTGATGGCGCTGGTGGGCATCGGCCTGTCGAACGAGGAGATCGCCCGCAGGCTCGTCGTCAGCCCGCTCACCGCCAAGACCCATGTCAGCCGCGCCATGATCAAGCTCGGTGCCCGTGACCGCGCGCAACTCGTCGTGCTGGCCTACGAGTCCGGGCTGGTACGCCCCGGCTGGCTCGGCTGAGCAACGGCCGGCCCACCGCGGCAACCGACGGCCCGCACCCCGGCCGCCGCGGCAACCGACGGCCCGCGCCCCGACGGACGGCCCGCGCCCCGGCCGTCGCAGCAACCGGCCGGCCCGCGCTCCGACCGCCGCGGCAACCAACGGCCCGCGCCCCGACCGGACAGCCCGCGCCCCGGCCGCCGCAGCAAACAGCCGGCCCGCGCCCCGACCGCCGCAGCAAACAGCCGGCCCGCGCCCCGACCGCCGCGGCAACGGCCGGCCCACCCCGACCGCCGCGGCAACCAACGGCCCACGCCCCGGCCGCCGCAGCAACCGGCCGGCCCGCGCTCCGACCGCCGCGGCAACCGACGGCCCGCGCCCCTACCGGATCGACCGGCTCAGTGGGGGTTCCCCGCCGCCCTGTACGTCCCGGGCCGCACGCCTCCGGCTCTCATGGCGCTGCAGGATCCCGGCGACCGCGCCGCAGAAGGTCACCATCGCCACCGCGACGGCCGCGGTCACCCAGCTGTGCCGGGCGTCCCCGTGGACCCGCCCCGCGAGCACCGGGCTCACCACCAGGGCGAACACGATCGCAGCGAAGAGGGTTCCGGCAGCCGCCGCGTACATCATCTCCACGGTGGCCGCGTCCCGTTCGGCCTGTGTACGAGTACCACGCATAGAACCACTCTCCCCCGGAGGGACCCGTAGTACTCCCGCCGGTCCGGCCTGCGGCACCCAGCACGGGAGCCGTCCGGCCCCGCGCCCTCCCTCGTGGCGCGGGACCGGACGGCTGGTCGGATCCCGGGTGGTACGGCCGCCCGGTCAGTCGCGCACCGCCACCGGCTGCGCCTCGGCCTCCGCCACCAGCGCAGTGGACGGCGCAGACGGGACGGACCCCGCGACGATGATCTCGCGGGCCGGACGGCGCGTGCGCAGCCCGGTGACGGTGATCAGCAGCCCCGCCACCCCGATGAGGGTGACGACCACGAGCCCGGGGCGGTAGGTGTCCAGGACCGCCTGCGGTGTGCTCGGGGAGCCGGTGCCGCTCGCGGTCACCACCGCGGTCACGATGGCCAGGAAGATCGCCCCGCCCACCTGGAAGGAGCTGTTGAGGAGGCCGGAGACCATGCCCTGCTCATGGTCGCGGACCCCGTTGGTGGCCTGGATGTTGAGCGACGAGTAGGCGAGCGTGAAGGCGGTGCCGAGCAGCAGCATCGACGGCAGGATGTCGAGACCGTAGTTCGGTGACAGGTCGACGCGCAGGAAGAGCACGTAGCCGAGGACGAGTGACGCGAAGCCCGCCGTGATCACCCGAGGGGTGCCGAAGCGGTCGACCACCGGCCCCATCCGGGGCGAGGCGATGGCCACCAGCGCGCCGGCCGGCAGGAAGGCGAGCGCGGTGTGCAGCGCCGACCAGCCGAGTAGGGACTGCATGTACTGGGTGACGAGGAACTGGAAGCCGATGTACGACCCCATGAAGGTGGCACCGCCCAGGTTGGCGCGGATCTGGTTGGGGGAGCGCAGGATGCCGAGCCGGATCAGCGGGTGCGCGGAGCGCCGTTCGATCGCGATGAAGCCGGCCAGCAGGACGGCGACGACGGCGAACGACACCAGGGTGCGGGCCGAGCCCCAGCCGGTCTGCCCGGCCTCGACGACGGTGTAGACCAGCAGCAGCATCGCGGCGGTGCCGGTCAGCGCGCCGGGCAGGTCGTAGCCGCGCCCGGCGCCGGTCTCGCGGGGACTCCTGGGGATGAGCTTGAGGCCGACGACGAGGGCGATCAGGGCGACCGGCGCGGGCAGCAGCATCGTCCAGCGCCATCCCACCTCGGTGAGCAGGCCGGAGAGCACCAGGCCCATCGAGAAGCCCGTCGCGCCGCAGGAGGCGTAGATGGTGAGCGCTCGGTTGCGGATCGGGCCCTCGGCGAACGAGGTCGTGATGATCGACAGACCGGCGGGAGCGGTGAACGCGGCGCTCAGGCCCTTGATGAACCGGGTGGCGATGAGCAGCTCACCGGAGTCGACGACGCCGGCGAGCAGCGAGGCGCCGGCGAAGACGCCGAGCGCGATCAGGAAGACGCGGCGGCGTCCGAGCAGGTCGGCGGCGCGGCCGCCGAGCAGCAGCAGGCCGCCGTAGCCGAGGATGTAGCCGCTGACGATCCACTGGAGCGAGGCGGTGGTGAGGTCGAGGTCGTGGGCGATGGAGGGGAGGGCGACGCCCACCATGGACACGTCGAGCGCGTCGAGGAAGAGCGCCGCGCAGAGCACCAGAAGGGTGCCCCACTGCCGGGCGCTCCAACGCGCTTCGTTACCGGGGACGGTGGAGGACGGAGAGGTCATGCGGAGCAGACTACATGCGCATGCATCCAATGCAAGTGCATTTAATGCTTGCGCATGAAGCCGGATTTCTCTGCTACCGTGCAGATATGACCGGGACCAAAAGTGAGCGGACGCTCGTGGAGGAATGGCGGGCGATCCTCGCCGTCCACGCGCGTACGGCGTGTGAACTCGACCGTGAGCTGCATCAGCACGGTCTGGGAGCCAGCGACTTCGAGGTCCTCGACGTGCTCGCCGGCGGGGATCCGGCGGACGGCGGCTGCACCTTCCGCGTCCAGGAGCTGGCCGACCGGGTCCATCTGAGCCAGAGCGCGCTGTCCCGGCTGGTGGCCCGGCTCGAGAAGGACGGCCTGGTCAACCGCGGGATCTGCGACGAGGACCGACGCGGCGTGCGGGTCGGGATCACAGACCTGGGGCGCACCCGCTACGACGTGGCGAAGCCCGGCCAGCGCGCCGTGCTGGAGCGCATGCTCGGCGACGCCTGACGCCTCCTTCGAGTACCGGGTGACCTCGCCTTCCGCGTGTCGCACGGCGGCGGCCCGCCGGGGTCGGTAGCTGTTGGCGTATGTCCGTCTCCATCGCGCTGTTCACCAGCGACCTCCGGCTGCACGACAACCCGTCGCTCCGCGGCGCGTTGGGCTCGGCCGACCGGATCGTCCCGCTCTTCGTCGTGGACCACGCGATCCGCGCCGCCGGCTTCTGCGTCCCCAACCGCGCCGCCTTCCTGGCCGGCTGTCTCGCCGACCTCGACGCCCGACTGCGCCGCACCGGCGCCCGCTTGGCGGTGCGCACCGGCGACGTCGTCGAGCAGGTCCGCGCGGTGGCCGCGGAGGCGGGGGCGCGGGAGGTGCACATCGCGGCCGGCGTCAGCGGCTACGCCCAGCGCCGCGAGGAGCGGCTGCGCGGCGCGCTGGAGCTCGACGGCCGGGTCCTCGTGGTGCACGACGCGGTGGCGACCGCCGTCGCCCCCGGCGCCCTGACGCCGATCGGCAAGGACCACTACGCGGTCTTCACCCCGTACCTCAGGCGCTGGACCGAGCGCGGCGTCCGTGAACCGCTGTCCGCGCCGCAGCGGATCTCCGGCGCCCCGGTCCGGTACGACCCGCTGCCGACCCCCGCCTCGCTGGCCGGCGGCACACCGTCGCCCGCGCTCCCGGAAGGCGGCGAGACGGCGGGCCGCCGGCTGCTCGACCGCTGGTTGGACGGGCCGCTGGAGGGGTACGCGGACCACCACGACGACATGCCGGGGGACCTCACCTCGCGGCTCTCGCCGTATCTGCACTTCGGCTGCCTGTCGGCCGCCGAGCTGGTGCACCGGACGGCGGCCGTCGACGGTGAGGGCGCGGAGTCCTTCGTGCGGCAGCTGGCCTGGCGGGACTTCCACTACCAGGTGCTGGCCGCCCGCCCCGCCGCCGCGCACCGCGACTACCGGACCAAGGGCGACCGCTGGCGCACCGAGACGGACGCGATCGACGCCTGGCGCGCGGGCCGCACCGGCTATCCGATCGTCGACGCCGCGATGCGTCAGCTCCGGCACGAGGGGTGGATGCACAACCGGGCGCGGCTGCTGGCGGCGAGCTTCCTCACCAAGACGCTCTACGCCGACTGGCGGATCGGCGCCGCCCACTTCCTGGAGCTGCTGGTCGACGGGGACATGGCCAACAACCAGCTCAACTGGCAGTGGGCGGCCGGCACCGGCACCGACACCCGCCCCAACCGCGTGCTCAACCCGCTCTCCCAGGCCAAGCGGTTCGACCCGGACGGCAGCTACGTACGCCGCTGGGTCCCGGAGCTGACGGGCGTCCCCGGCGGCGCCGTCCACCGGCCCTGGCGGCTGCCCGCCGCCCAACGCGCGGCCCTGGAGTACCCGGAGCCGATCGTCGACCTCGACGAGGCCGCCGCACGCTTCCGGCAGGCCCGGGGGATCGACGACTGACCCGGGGATCGACGGCTGAACCACCGGGCCGCGGCGCGCCGTCACCCGATGGGGGAGGCCCGCCGCCACAGCTCCAGCAGCTTCGTGTCCCCGGAGACATCGAGCCCGTCGTACGGTCCGCGGTTCCACAGTGCGAGGTAGAGGTCGGCGGCGGGCCCGCTCACCGTGCAGTCGGCCGCACCCGGCGCCCCGCGCTCCACCCGCGGGGCCTTCTGCGAGAGGTGCACCAGCCAGTCGCCGGTGCCGGCGGGGGTGTCGACGGCCTGGACGCGAAGCGTGCGCGGCAGTTCGCTCCGCACCTTGCTGCGGGGACGGGTGTGGAAGCCGGCCAGCAGTTCGTCCACGCCGTCGGCGGCGAAGTCCGTGGTCGCAGGGGAGGGGTCGGTGCCCAGCGCGGCCTCGGCGTCCACCCGGTGGACGGCCGTCTCGTGCGCCTGACGGCGCGCCCAGAACTCCAACGGGGACGGGGCGGCGAGGAAGTGCCAGCACCGCAGATCCACCGGGGCGGCGGTGAGGGCGGCCACCAGGTCGGCGTGCGCCTCGCGGTACCAGTCCAGGAGCGCGCTGTCGTCCGGCACCTTGCCCCCTATCGGCGCCGGTTGCTCCCGCCCCTCGACGACGAATCCGGTCGCCCAGCGGTGGACGGTGCCGGTGTGCTGCACGAGGTCGCGAACCCGCCAGTCAGGGCAGGTCGGGACTGGCGCGTCCAGGCCGGCCTGGCCCGCCGCGTCGGCGAGCCGTGTTCCGTCGTGGCGCAGGATTTCGATGAATTCGGCCATCTTCATGGCGGGATTGTGACATCCCGTTCCGGAATTGGGCCCTCAGGGGGAGGGACGGATGTTCCGTACGGCATAGGCGATGGCCGACGCGGTCGCGGCCAGCAGGGCCACCGTGGTCAGCGCGGTCGGCAGCCCGAAGGCGTCGGCCAGGAAACCGATGGAGGGCGGGCCGAGGAGCATCCCGCCGTAGCCGAGGGTGGAGGCCGCCGCGACGCCGCCGGGTCCGGCGAGTTCGCCCGCGCGGGCGATGGCGACCGGGAACAGGTTGGCCAGCCCGAGGCCGGTCACGGCGAAGCCGGCGAGGGCCATCCAGACGGACGGGGCGAGTGCGCCGAGGAGCATGCCCGCGGCGGCGGTCAGCCCGCCGAGCACCAGCGCCCTGGTCTGGCCGAGGCGCTCCAGCAGCGCCGTGCCGGACAGTCGGCCGAGCGCCATCGCGAGCGCGACGGCCGCGTATCCGGCCGCGGCGATGCCCTGGCCGCCCCCGAGGTCCTCCTGGATGTGCAGCGGACCCCATTCCGCGAGCGCGCCCTCGCCGTAGGCGGTGCAGAGCGCGATCAGCCCGAAGACCGCCACCAGCAGACCGGTCCTGCGCACGGCCGGCGCGGTCCCTCCGGCAGCGGTGCCCGCGCCCGGGACCCGCCGGTCGTCCGGCGGCGAGGTGATCCGTCGGCCGAGGAGCGTACGACCGGCGACGGCGGCGACCAGCAGACCGATCGGGGTGAGCAGCAGCAGATGGGTGGTGGGCGACAGGTGCGGTGCCAGCACTCCGCCGACGGCGGCCCCGAGCAGGCCGCCGAGGCTGTACGCGGCATGGAATCCGGACATCACCGGACGGCGCAGCGCGGCCACCAGATCGACGGCGACGCTGTTGATGGCGACGTTCATCCCGCCATAGGCGGCGCCGAACGCCAGCAGCACCAGGCCGAGGGTGAGGGCCGAATGGGTGAGGGGTGGCAGCGCGATGCTCAGGGACATCAGCACACCGGTCACGACCGTGATCCGGCGGCTGCCGAAGCGCCGGCAGAGGCCTCCGGTCAGCACCATCGTGGCCACGGCGCCCGCCGAGACACCGAGCAGCGCGAGCCCCAGCTCGCTTGCGGAGGCGCCCACTTGCGCTTTGATGGCCGGGATGCGAACCACCCAGCCCGCGAAGATGAAGCCGTCGAGGGCGAAGAAGGTGGTGAGGGCGACGCGCAGCCGGGTGAGGGAGGGGTCGGTCGGGGAGCGGCGGGAGCCCGTCAGGGCCATCCCTATTTTGTTTAGCGTCGGCACAAAGTCAGAATAGGGGGGTGACCCAGATTCGGACAAGGCTCGAGCGGGGCCGAGGAGCACTCGGCCCGGCCCTCGCACTCGTGCACACCGGCCGCGCGCCGACCCGCGCCCTGCTCACCTCGGAACTCGGCGTGACCCGCGCGACCGCGGGCGCGGTCGCCGCGGAGCTGGAGGCGCTCGGGTTCATCCGGGTGGACACCCGGCCGAACGGTGCCTCCGGGGCCCAGGGCAGGCCCTCGCACGGACTCCACCTCGACCCCGCGGGGCCGGTGGTCCTCGCCGCCCAGGTGCACTCCGACGGTTTCCGTGCCGCGCTGGTCGGGCTCGGTGGGCGGATCGTCGCCACCGCGCCCGGCTGCATGACCGTCCCCGCCGATCCGGCGCACGTCCTGGGAGCGGTGGTCGAGGCCGGCGCGGAACTGCTGCGGTCCTCGGGGCGCACCTGCCTGGGCGCGGGGCTCGCCGTACCGTCCGCCGTCGCGGAACCCGAGGGCACCGCCCTGAATCCGCTGCACGTCGCCTGGCCCGCGGGCTCCCCGGTGCGCCAGGTCTTCGCCGAGCAGATCGCCCGGGCCGGCATCACCGGACCGGGCGGCGCCCCGATGCCCTCCTTCCTGGGCAACGACGTCAACGTCGCCGCGCTCGCCGAGCACCGGCACGGCGCCGGGCGCGGCGCCGGCCAACTGCTGGTCGTCGCCACCGGTCACCGCGGCGTCGGCGGAGCGCTCGTGCTCGGCGGGCGGCTGCACACCGGGAGTTCGGGTCTCGCGTTGGAGGTCGGCCACCTGACGGTCAATCCGGTGGGCCGGCCCTGCCACTGCGGCAGCCGCGGCTGCCTCGACGTAGAGGTGGACCCGCTGGCCTTCCTCGAAGCCGCGGGCCGCCCGCCGGGACCGGCGGTCTCCCTCCTCGAACAAGCCGGTGACCTGCTCCGGGACGAGTACGGGGACCCGGCCGTCCGCGCCGCCGCGCACACCCTCATCGACCGGCTCGGGCTCGGTCTCGCCGGCCTCGTCAACGTCCTCAACCCCGATCGCATCCTCCTCGGCGGCCTGCACCGCCACCTCCTGGACGCCGACCCGGAGCGGCTGCGGGCCGTCGTGGCCGACCGCAGCCTGTGGGGGCGCAGCGGCAGCGTGCCGCTGCTCGCCTGCGCGCTGGACCACAACAGTCTGGTCGGCGCCGCCGAGCTGGCCTGGCAGCCGGTGCTCGACGACCCGCCGGCGGCACTCGGCGGCTGAGCCGGGCCGTGCCCGGCTGGTTCCTCGCCCGGCCATCGCGGCGAACCGCCCCGAGCGTCGGGGCCATCGGCGTGTCCCGGCCGGGGCCCGCGCATCCGTGAGGCCCGGGCCCGGTCGGGGCGGGCCCCGCCGATCGATGGGCGGTGGCCCGCGAAAGGGTGACGCCGCGCTGAACAGTGCGGGGCGGGTGGGGGAATTCACGGCGGTGGCGCGCCGTCGGGCGGGCCGCGCGACGGCCGGCCGGGAGTGTCCGGTGCCCGGGACAAGACCCATCTGAGCAGGGACGATTCCGAGCGGCAGGGGTGCCGCCGGAGGACCCGCAGGGGTATCGGCCGGCGGAACCCCGCCGTCAGCTCGCGCGTATATGGTGCGCCTCAAATCGACGGCGCGACCGTCAGCGGGACCGGCCGTCGGTGGCGGCGCCGGCGGCGTGAGAAGTGGAGCCATACGGTGGCCGGTTGGCTGCGGGAACGGGTGTCGGCGTGGGCCGCCGCCCGTACGGTCTGGACGCTGGCCTTCGCCACGTTCGTCACGCTCATGACCGCGTGGTCGCTGGCCACACCCGTCACCGCGCCTCCGGACGAGGCCGCCCACATGGTCAAGGCCGCCGCCGTCGCCCGCGGTGAGTTCGGCGGCGAGCAGCGGGTCATCGAGTCGCACCACGTCGGGGTCGAGGTCGAGGTCGGGTTCACGGCGGTGCGGGTGCCCGCCGGATACCGCGACCTGGACGTCACCAACGGCGCCTACCGGTGCTTCCGCGACGACGACAAGCTCTCCGTCGCCTGCCGCGGCACCGTCGCCTCCTCCGACGACACCGCGAGCGTCATCACCAGCGCCGGCACGTACGGTCCGGGCTACTACCTGCTGGTCGGCTGGCCGAGCCTGTTCCTCACCGGCGAAGCCGGCCTGTACGCGATGCGGCTGCTGAGCGCGCTGCTGTGCGCCGCGCTGCTGGCGAGCGCCGTGGTGACGGTGGTGGAGGGAGCGGCCAAGGGGTACAGCGGACGCGTCGCCCTGATCGGGGTGCTGACCGCGGCCACACCGACGGCCGTCTACCTCGGCGGGGTCGTCAACCCCAATGGGCCCGAGGTCGCGGCGGCCGTGCTGGCCTGGGCCGTCGTCGTCCGACTGGCGACCGACCAGGACGGCCTGCCGCTGCTGCGCCGGCGGCTGGTGCGGCTCGGCGCCGCCTGCGTCCTGCTCGCGTCCATGCGGGCGCTGGGTCCGCTGTGGATCGCGCTGGTGCTGGCCGGAGGCCTGATCCTGGCGCGGCCGGGGCGGCTGCGGCAGTTGGCGCGGCTGCGCCCGGTGTGGGTGTGCCTGGGAGTGGCGGCGGCCGCGGGGCTGGCCGCCGTGGCATGGACCACGACGGCCGACACCCTCGCGCTGCCCACCCAGACCCTGGAGCAGTACTCACCGCTGAGCTCCGCGCTGAAGGCGGTCTTCGACCTCCTCCCGAACTACCTCCACCAGATGGTGGCGATCTTCGGTTCGCTGAACGTCGCCGCTCCGGAACTCACGCACGTGCTCTGGTGGGTGCTGGTCGGCTGCCTGGTGATGTTCGCGCTGGCGACGGGACGGGCGCGCGAGAACCTCGTCCTGGTGGCACTGATGGCGGGCACCGCCTTCGGCCCGCTGGTACTGATGGCCCCGAAGGCCGCCCATCTGGGACTCATCTGGCAGGGCCGTTATCTGCTGGCGCTGGCCGTCGGGGTCCCGGTGCTGGCGGCCGTGGTCGCCGGAAGGAACTGGGTCGCCCTCCCCGCGACGCTGCGGAGCCGGCTGCCCCTGCTGCTGATCGGCTCCTGGGCGCTGGCCCAGGGCGGCGCGTTCGTCTGGGCGGCGCTGCGCTACACGTTCGGCCGCAGGCACCAGTTCTCCGGCGGCGCGGTGCAGTGGCAGCCGCCCGTCGTGGGCTGGTCCGCCGCGCTCTGCCTGCTGCTGCTGTCGGGCTTCCTGCTGGTCCTGCTGGCGATCAGGACGGGACGGCCGACGGTCGGCGATACGGCCGGGACCGTGCCGCCCTCCGCTCCGGCTGCCGGGCAGACGTCCGGGCCGTCGGCGCTGAGCAACGGACAGGCCGCCAGGGAACAGGAGCCCAGCCGCGGTTGACGCGTCCGGCCCACCGCGTTCAGAAGAGCGGTTCCGGAACGTCGCGCGGCCGGAGCACGGGAGTCGTGGGAGCCGGGACCGGCGGTCCGGGAGCGGGCGTGGTGAGCGGCCAGCCGGAGACCAGCCGGGAGTCGAGCAGCAGGCAGCCGTCCGGCGTGTCGAGGTACAGGTCGCCTCCGGCCACCGCCCGGACAGTGCCGGTGACGGACGTGCCCGGCGCCAGTGCGGTGATCCGGGCCACCGGCCGGGGCGGATTCGGCTCCAGCCCGAACAGCGCCGCGTGGTCGACCAGGGCGTAGGGCACCCGCTCCAGGGTGTCCGGCAACCCGGTCACCGCCTCGTACCGGGCGCGCAGTTCGGCGGCCCGCTCGCCGGCGGGCGGCAGTGCCCACCGCGCCGTCCGCTTGGCGCCGGCCGACACGCGGTCCGGGATGCCCAGCGCGGCGCCCAGCGAGGCCTCCGTGCGCCGGGCGGCCATCAGCGGACCGCGACCGAGGAAGCTGAAGCAGACGGCGGCCTGTTCCACCAGCCGGGCCGCGCCGCGCTCCGCGGCGGTGATGCCGACCTTGGTCAGGCCGGTACCGAAGTACGCGAGATAGACGGAGTACGGCCGCGGATCGTCGGCCATCGTGTCGGCGGCGACGGAGGAGAGCCGGTCCAGAGCCGCGCAGTCGTCGCACAGGTCCCGCCGCGCGGTGGGGCCCAGCTCCGCGGCGCGCGGGCACACGAGATGACGGCCGGCCCGCCGCACACCCGTACAGCGCCGTACCGCGTCCGGGCCCACGGCCAGCGCCAGCGGGCCGCTCACGGGGACCGGGCTGCTGCGCTCGCCGTACCGGGGGTGCGACCACTGCCAGCAGGGCTCCCAGGAGGCGGGGCCGCCCTTCCAGCGCAGTCCGGTGCATCGCCACGTCTCCACCACCCCGATGGTAGGCGGCGCGTGGTGGTCCCCGTGCCCGCGGAGTACCCTCCCGTTCCATGGTGACCGACGAGATCGCCCGCAGTCCCTACATCAGCCTGACCACCTACCGCCGCAGCGGTGCCGCGGTGCCCACCCCGGTGTGGGCGGTCCGCGACGGGGACGAGCTGCTCATCTGGACCAAGAACGACACCGGCAAGGTCAAGCGGATCCGCAACAGCGGCCGGGTGACCGTCACCGCGTGCGACGCCCGGGGCAGGATCGCGCCCGGAGCGCCGACCGCCGAGGGGACCGCGCGGCTGCTGGACGCGTCGCAGCTCGACCGGGTCCGCAAGGCCATGGCGGGCAAGTACGGCCTGCGCTTCCGGGTGCTGGACGTGGGCGGCACCATGCTCCGGCTCGGCAAGCGGCCGCAGGTCGGGATCGCCGTCACTTTCTGACACGGCGTCGGACGTAGTCGCGCCCGGCGCGCGTACTCCCCGCGCGGTACGCGCGGTGCCGCCGGCCGTACGACGACCCGGCCGCGGTTTCGGACCAGTCTCGGTGGTGTCGGGATGCACCGCATCCCACCGGCACCGAGGAGACGCTTGCGATGAACGTCCTGGCATGGCACGACGGCGGGCCCGGCCCGTGGATCCTGTTCTTCCCGCTCGTCTGGGCGCTCGTCGTGGTCGGCGTCGTCCTGGTGCTGCGCCGCACCGTCGGGCGCGGCCGGGGCTGCGGCCGCGGACCGTGGCAGTGGCGGGCCGCGAACGGTGAGCACGCCCCGGTGGCGCTGCTCGGCCGCCGCTACGCCGCGGGCGAGATCGACGAGGACGAGTACCGCAGCCGGCTCGCGGTGCTGAACGAGCAGTACGGACCGTTCGGCACGTCGAGCACGTCGAGCACGCCCGGCACGTCGAGCAAGCCCGGCACGTCGAGCAAGCCCGGCACCGGGGACGGTCCCCGATGACCGCCCGCAGGCCACGGCCGCCGCGCCCACACGGGGGGACGCGGCGGCCGTGGCCGTCGGGGGTCAGGCTGCGGCGACGACGGTGATCCGCCGGGCCGCGGGCCGCCTGCGCGGAGCCGGGGCGGGAGCCTCGACATGCAGGCTGAACCAGACCCTTTTGCCGCCGCCCGCCACCGGTTCGGCTCCCCAGCTGTCGCTGAGCGCCGCCACCATGGCCAGCCCCCGGCCACCGGTGGCCAGCGGTTCCGGTGCCCGGACCTCGGGCAGCTGGGGGTCGCTGTCCAGGACGGATACCGTCAGCCTGCCCGAGACAACGGTCAGTTGCACCGAGCAGTGCTTGTCGGCCACGGCGTGCCGGTGAACGTTCGCCAGCAGTTCTGTGATGCCCAGCAGGGCGGGATCGAGCAGCGGGTCGAGATGCCAGTAACGCAACTGGGCCGCGACGATTCTGCGTATCTGCTGGATACGGGGCGGCAGTGCTTCGAGTTCCAGAGTGCACTGTCGATCGGCTTGCATGATCACGGCTGCGACTCCCTCCGCGGCGAGGGCCGGCCGCCGTGTCGGAAGCCGTGTCCTGGACCGCTCGGAATGAGAACACCTGAGCGAAAATGCGTAGAGTGACTGCTGCAGTACTCCGTGATGTGACTTCAGGGTCACCCCGCGTGGCGGGATCCGCAACCCGCATGGTGCCGTGCGCCTCTCGCGGGGCCGTCGCAACCGCTGCCCGTCGGCCAGAACTGCGGCTTTCACGGCCTCGTACGGCGGTCAGTCTGCCCCGATCCACGACGGTCCGACAGGGCGCATTCGAGCGGGTTCGCCGGCGGGGGAATGTCGGGGAGCCGGTGTGCGACAAGGGGAGGATTGGGTCGTTATGATCCGAAACGGCCCGGCCTGACGCCGGGGACCGGCACGAGCGGAGGCTGGCGCGGTGGGCACGATCGGGCAGACGGGGAACAGCGGTTGTACGCGCACCGGGGACGTGGACCGGACGGACCACGGATACCGGCAGTGGCTCAAGGAGGCCGTTCGCAAGGTCCAGGCGGACTCCAACCGTTCGGCCGACACCCATCTGCTGCGTTTCCCGCTGTCGCTCGAATGGGGCATCGACCTGTACCTGAAGGACGAGTCGACGCATCCGACGGGCTCCCTCAAGCACCGGCTGGCCCGTTCCCTCTTCCTGTACGGGCTCTGCAATGGCTGGATCCGGCCGGGCAAGCCGGTGATCGAGGCGTCCAGCGGGTCGACGGCGGTCTCCGAGGCGTACTTCGCCACCCTCATCGGGGTCCCGTTCATCGCGGTGATCCCGCGCACGACCAGCCGGGAGAAGCAGCGGCTGATCGAGTTCCACGGCGGACGGTGCCATGTGGTGGACGACCCGCGCACCGTGTACGACGTCTCCGCCCGGCTCGCCGCCGAGTCCGGCGGACACTACATGGACCAGTTCACCTACGCCGAGCGGGCCACCGACTGGCGCGGCAACAACAACATCGCCGAGTCGATGTTCGAGCAGATGCGGCTGGAGCGGTATCCGGAACCGGCCTGGATCGTCGCCACCGCGGGGACCGGCGGCACCTCCGCCACCATCGCCCGCTACGTCCACTACACCCAGCGCGACACCCGGCTCTGTGTCCCGGATCCGGAGAACTCCTGCTTCTTCGACGGGTGGGTCGGCGGCGACCAGGGCGTGACCAGCGACGCCGCCTCCCGCATCGAGGGCATCGGACGGCCGCGCATGGAGCCGAGCTTCGTGCCCGGCGCCATCGACCGGATGATGAAGGTGCCGGACGCCGCGTCGGTCGCGGCGGTGCGGGCGCTGGACGGCGCGATCGGCCGTAAGGCCGGCGGCTCGACGGGGACCGGGCTGTGGAGCGCCTTCAAGATCATCGCGGAGATGGTCGCGGCCGGGGAGACCGGCAGCGTCGTCACCCTGATCTGCGACCCGGGCGACCGCTACCTCGACAAGTACTACTCCGACGCCTGGGTCGCCGAGCAGCACCTGGACATCGCCCCGTACACGTCCGCCATCGCGCACTTCCTCGCCACCGGCGCCTGGCCGCGCTGACCCCGGAGGGGCTCAACCGACCATCGCGTCGTCCGGGGAGCCCGCGGCGATCGCCGCCAGGGTGGCGAGCGCCGCGGAGAGTGTGCCGGGCGGCGGCGAGGCGAGCGCGATCCGGACCGCGGTGGGGGCGCTGTGCGCGCCCACCGCGAACGCCGCGCCCGGAGTGACCGCGATGCCGCGCCGGGCCGCCGCGGCGACGAATGTCTCCGCGCGCCAGGGCTCGGGCAGCTCCCACCAGACGAAGTAGCAGCCCGGAGCCGTGCGCACCGAGAAGCCCGCGAGGTGCCGGTGCGCGATCTCCTGGCGCAGCGTCACGTCCGCACGCTTGGCGCGGCCGACGGCCGTCACCGTGCCGTCCGTCATCCAGCCGGTCGCCGCGTCGAGGGCGAACCCGGCGGACGTCCAGGCGCCGGAGCGCAACGCGGTCGCGATCCGGTCGGTGAGGCCGGGTGGCGTCACGGCGAAACCGGTGGTGAGGCCCGGGGCGAGCCGTTTGGACAGGCTGTCGACGACGACGGTGTGCTCCGGCGCCCAGGCGGCCAGCGGGAGCGGCCCCTCGCACAGGAACGCCCAGATGGTGTCCTCCACCGCGTGCACGCCGGTGCGGCGCAGCACCTCGGCGAGTTCGGCGCGGCGGCGCTCCGGCATCGTCGTCGCCAGCGGATTGTGCAGCGTCGGCTGGAGGTAGACGGCGGCCAGCGGGGCACTGCGGTGGGCCGCCAGCAGGGCGTCGGGCAGCAGCCCGTCCTCGTCCTGGGCGAGCGGGACGAGGGTGACGCCGAGCCGGGCGGCGATGGCCTTCACCACCGGGTACGTGAGTGCCTCGACCCCGAGCCGGCCGCCGGTGGGCACCAGTGCGGCCACCGCGGCGGCGATCGCCTGCCGGCCGTTGCCCGCGAAGAGCACCCGCGCCGGATCGGGGGACCAGCCGGCCCCGCCGAGCAGGGCGGCGGCCGCCTCGCGCGCCGGCGGAGTGCCGGCCGGGCCGACCGGCCGCAGGGCGTCCGCCAGCACATCGGTCCGCAGCAGTCGGCCCAGTCCCTCGCCCAGCAGTGCGGTCTGCCCCTCCACCACCGGGTAGTTCAGCTCCAGATCGACCGGCGCGGCGGCCGGCTCGGCGAGCGCCGGACCCGGCGTCCGGGGAGCGGCCCGGACGAACGTGCCGCGTCCGACCTCACCGACGACCAGGCCGCGCCGGGCCAGCTCGCGGTAGACCCGGTTCGCCGTCGAGTCGGCGATGCCGCGTTCGCGGGCGAACGCCCGCTGCGTGGCGAGCCGGTCGCCCGGCCGCAGCCGACCGGCCCCGATGTCCGCCGCGACCGCGTCGGCGACCGCCCGGTAGTCCTCCATCAGACCTCCACCCGTCCATGATTGCACCGAGAACAATACAGACATTGCACTCATCGCATCGCACCCCTAGCATCGGGCCGGGGACCGGTCCGACCGGTCGGACCGGATTCATGAACGGGAAGCACAGGTGGTCAGCGCGATGACGGCGGCAACAGCGGAACTGAACGGCATCACCGTCGGGTACGAGGACACGGGTGCGGGCGACCCGCTCCTGCTGGTCCACGGACACCCCTTCGACCGCTCGATGTGGGCACCGCAGCTCGGTGCATTCGCGGCCCGGGGCGTGCGCGTCGTCGCCCCGGACCTGCGCGGCTACGGCGGGACCACCGTCGTCCCCGGCACGACGCCGCTGGAGACCTTCGCCCGCGACCTCGCGGCGCTGCTCGACCACCTCGGCCTGGACCGGGTCGTCATCGGCGGGCTGTCGATGGGCGGCCAGATCGTCATGGAGTTCTGCCGGCTCTTCCCCGACCGGGTCCGCGGCGTGCTGCTCGCCGACACCTTCCCGGCGGCCGAGACCGAGGACGGCAAGCGGGTCCGGCGCGACCTGGCGGTACGGCTGGTGCGCGAGGGGCTGAAGGGGTACACCGACGAGGTGCTGTCCAAGATGGTCGCGCCCCACAACCTCGCGGCACTACCCGCCGTCGCCGACCACGTGCGCCGCATGATGTACGGCGCGCCGCCGGAGGGCGCGGCCGCCGCGCTGCGCGGGCGCGCCGAACGGCCCGACTACCGGGAACTGCTGGACGGGATCGCCGTGCCCGCCCTCGTCGTGGTCGGCCGGGAGGACGAGTACACCCCGGTCGCCGACGCGGAGGACATGCACCGGCGGATCGCCGGATCCGAGCTGGTCGTGATCGAAGGCGCCGCGCATCTGCCGAACCTCGAACGCCCGGAGGAGTTCAACGCGGCGCTCGACCGCTTCCTCGCCCGAGTTATGACGAAAGCCTGACGTCAGGGCGCCGCCCCTGGCCCTCGGCCGTCGTACGTGCTCGAATCGGGTCATGGACGAACCCCGCGTGGACGACACCCCCGACGACCCGGGGGAAGAGGACGAACGGCGCGGTGCGCCGGTCGGGCGGCGCGTCGTGCTCGGCATGCTGGGGCTGGGCGCCGCGGGGGTCGCGCTGGGCGGCCACGTCCAGGACCGCATCGACGCGCTGCTCGCCGAGGTGAGCGCCAAGGACCCCACCGGGGTGACGGGACTGCTGCCCGGCGGCGGGGGCTTCCGCTACTACTCGGTGACCTCGTCGGTACCCAAGCGCAACGCGGAGAACTACCGGCTCACCGTCGGCGGGCTCGTCGACCGTCCCGCGACGTACCGGCTGGCCGACCTGCAGGCCATGCCGCAGCAGCGGCTGGTGCACGACGTGCAGTGCGTGACCGGCTGGCGGGTGCCGAAGACCGCCTTCGCCGGGGTGCGGCTCTCCGCGCTCCTGGCCGCGTCGGGGGTGCGGCCGGAGGCGACCGCCATCCGGTTCGACTGCTTCGACGGCGCCTACACCGAGAGCCTCACGTTGCAGCAGGCCCGCCGGAACGACGTCCTGGTCGCGCTGTCGATGCAGGACAAGCCGGTCACCCACGCCCACGGAGGCCCCGTCCGGCTCTACGCGGCGCCGATGTACTTCTACAAGTCGGCGAAGTGGCTCTCGGGGATCACCGTCACCAAGAGCGTCGAACCCGGTTACTGGGAGAAGCTAGGCTACGACGTCGACGCCTGGGTCGGAAAGTCGAACGGACGGTCCGATGACCCCACTTCCTGACGGCACGACCACTCCGGCCGGCGTACGGCGTCCCGAACGGCGGGTGCGCCGCTTCAGCCGCGCGGAGCGCTGGGTGCACCGCGCCACCGCCTGGCTGATGGGCGTCTGCGTCTTCACCGCCGCCTGCCTCTACCTGCCTCCGCTGTCCGAACTCGTCGGCAGGCGGCGGCTGGTGGTGACCGTGCACGAGTGGTCGGGGCTGGTGCTGCCGGTGCCGCTGCTGGCGGGCGTGTTCTTCCGCGCGCTCCGTGCCGACCTGGGCAGGCTCAACCGCTTCGGCCGGCACGACCGGCACTGGCTGCGCACCGTACTGCGCACGCGCAGCAAGGACGGCGTACCCGCGGGCAAGTTCAACGCGGGGCAGAAGCTCTACGCGTCGTTCATCGCGGGAGCGGTGCTGGTGATGATCGGCACCGGACTGCTGATGTGGTTCACCCACCTCGCTCCGGTGATCTGGCGGACGGGCGCCACCTTCGTCCACGACTGGCTCGCGCTGCTGCTCGCCGCCGGCATCACCGGACACGTCTGGATGGCCGCCAAGGACCCCGAGGCGCGATTGGGGATGCGGACCGGGAGTGTGGCACCGTGGTGGGCGCGTCGCGAACACTCGCTGTGGAAGCCGGACGACAAGGACTGAGCGGGCCGGGTGGCGGAGGGCGGGCGTCCGTTCGATTCCGTTACGGGCCGGTCACCCGGAGTCCGCCGGTAGGACACCGTCCCTTTCCGGCGTGCGCCTAGCGTCGTGACATGACGACCTCTCAGGCGCCCACGGCGCGGCGGGAGTCCGCGCCCGAGGCGCCGCAGGCCGCGCCGGCCGGAGCGCCGGCCCTGCCGCCCGCCCCGCCGCCGCAGGTCCGGCGCGCACCGAAGCCGCGTTCGAGGCCGCCGCTCGACGGCCCCGTGCGGCTCGTCGTGTCGGCCGCGCTCGCCCTGGCGGCGCTCGCCGCCCTGTGCGCGGCCGCCGTACTCGGCGCGATCGACGTCCGGGGCGACGTCTCCGACCTGGACACGGCCGTCACGCAGCGGGCCGCCGTCGCCGCCGAACTGCGGTTCGCGCTCGCGGACCTCGACGCCCAGCGGGCCAACTCCCTGATCCCCGGCCACTCGGCACTCCAGCCGGACGTGGAGGTCGGCAACCGGCTGCTCGCACTGATCACCGCGCAGCAGCGCCGCGCCGAGGTCAGCGACCTGCTGCGGCAGCTCGGCGCCGATCCGGATCAGGGCGACCGGGTCCGCTCCCTGCTCGACGCGCTCGGCCGCTACGACGACGCCGGCGCGCGCTCGTCCTACGTGGACGAGACCAACCCCGACCGCCCGGCGGGCGTACCGCCGCACGCCGCCGTCGCCCTGTCCTCCGAGGCCGCCGACGTGCTGCGCAACGAACTGCTGCCCGTCGCGGCGGCGCTGTCGGAGACCTACGCCCAGCAGGCCGCGCACCGGGAGTCCGCCGCGCGGGGGAGTGCGTCCTGGTCGGCGGCGCTCGTCGGGGTGCTCGGTGTCCTCGCCCTCGGCTGCCTCCTGTGGTGGCAGCGGGACCTCTCCCGCCGCTACCAGCGGGTCTTCAACCCGGCGCTGGTCGCCGCCACGGCCGCGGCGCTGGTGGTCACCCTGACGGGCGCGCTCTCCTTCGTCTCGGCGGCGTCCGAGGTCGAGGCCGCCGGACGGGAGGGGCTGCGTCCCTGGTCCCGGCTGGCCGAGGCCCGCGCGGTGGCCGCCGACGCCGCCGCCACGCAGAGCCGGTGGCTGGTCCACGACGCCGCCTCGGCCGGCTTCCAGCGCGAGCGCTTCGACACGCTCACCCGCAGGCTCGACGTCCTCCTCGCCCCCGGGTCGTCCACCGCGGAAGGCCCCGCCTACCAGGACGTCCTCACCCGCTACGGCCACTTCCGCGCCGACGACCGGAAGCTGCGCGCGCTGCGCGCCGCCGGCCGGCTCGACGAGGCGGTCACGGTCCTCACCGAAGTCGGTCGCGGCCAGGTCGCCTTCGACTTCTGGGACTTCGCCACCACCCTGGACGCCCTCGCGGACCACCAGCGCTCCGACTTCGACCGGCACACCGGCCGCGCCCGCTCGGCCCTCGCGGGCTGGCCGGCCGTCCCCGCCGGCGCGCTGACCGCCGCGGCGGTCCTCGTCATGCTGGGCGTCCGCCCCCGACTGGCCGAGTACCGCTGAATCGTCGGCGCCGGCCGTGCCTGACGTGTGGGCGCTCGCTCGCCCCGAGCGCGCGTCCCGCGGCGTCCGGCGCGGTGTGTCGCAAGGCGGAGGGGCGGCCACGTACCGGGTTACGTGGACGAGCCCCGACAACCGGTGAAGCCTTTCCGGCCAGAGCACTAGCCCGCGGGAGGCGGACCCGTGCTCGCGCGGGCCATGAGGCGTGGCAGGTCGTCCTGGATCTCCTCGGCGGGGTTCCCGTCGAGGAGGCTGAGCAGCTGCTCAGCCGCGTGGCGGCCGAAGCTGCCGGTGTCGCGGACGAGCGCGGTCAGCGCGGGGTGCGCGCTGCGGCAGAGCACGGAGTCGTCCCAGGCCACGACGGACAGATCGCCGGGTACCGAGAGGCCGCGCTCGTTGGCGACGGCGAGGCCGGCCACGGCCAGCACGTCGTTGTCGTAGACGATCGCGGTCGGCGGCCGGGGCTGGGCCAGGGCGCGGCGGGTGGCCTCGGCTCCCTCGGTGTCCGAGTAGTCGGTGCTGATCGAGTGGACGTCGGGCAGCCCGCGGCGGGCGGCCTCCGCCCGCAGCGAGCGGATCCGGCGCTGGGTGTGGGCGAGGTGCGGCAGACCGGCGATGTGCAGGATCCTGCGGTGCCCGAGCCCGTGCAGATGGTCGACGATCGAGGCCATGGCGCCCGCGTCGTCGGCCCACACGGTGGAGATGCCGCAGTGCCCGGGCGCGCCCGGCGCGAGCGCGCCGATGACGACGGCGGGCAGGCCGAGTTCGTCGAGCAGCGCGGGCCGGGGGTCGTCGAGCCGGGGGTCGACGACGAGCAGCCCGTCGACCCGGCGCTCGGCCCACCAGCGGCGGTAGATCGCGCACTCCTCTCCGAGGTCCTCCACGACCTGGAAGAGCAGTCCGAGGTGGCGTCGCGCCAGCACCACCTGGATGCCCGAGACGAGTTGCAGGAAGAACGACTCGACGCCGAGCGTGTGCGCGGGCCGGGCCAGTACCAGGCCGACGGTGGCGGCGCCCTCGCCGGACAGCGCGCGGGCGGCGGTGCTGGGGCGCCAGCCCAGCTGTTCCGCGACCCGGCGGACCCGGTCGCGGGTCGCGGGGGAGACACCGGGCCGGTCGTTGAGCGCGAAGGACACGGCGCTCTCGGAGACGCCCGCGCGCTGCGCGATGTCCTTCATCGTCGGTCGGCGGGCCGGAGTGCGGCGCACGGGATCCATGGCTGGATTATGTCCTACTCCGGGACGCGGAGTGCGTCCGTCTACTAATGCGCTTGAGTCCAATGGAACTAAAGCGCATTAGTTTTGATTAGCAAAACTGCTCTCACCTGCACATATGCCAGATGTCGTGAATTCATCGGGAGTTAACCGTTGACGATGCTCCCGACGCGGGTGCAGCCTTACCCCGCCGCCTCACCCACACCCTCCTGGCCCGAGCGAAGGAGCTTGTCAGCCATGCCCGTAACCGGTGGAAGAACCCGCAGAACAGCTGTCGTCGTCCTGCCCCTGCTGCTGTCCGCGCTGACGCTGACCGCCTGCGGCTCCGGCGGGGACGACGCCGGCAGCAGTGCCGACGGCAAGATCGAGGGCGACATCAGCTTCCAGACCTGGAACCTGCGGGCGAACTACAAGGACTACTTCGAGGGCCTGGCCGCGGAGTTCGAGAAGCAGAACCCCGGCGTCCACGTGAAGTGGCTCGACCAGCCCGCCGAGAACTACGCGGACAAGCTCAGCGCGGACGCCGCCGGCGGCACGCTCCCCGACGTCGTCAACGTCTCGCCCGACCTGTCGTACCCGCTGGCCAAGGCGGGCATGATCATGAGTCTGGACAAGGAGCCCGTGGCCGCCAGGTTCAAGGCCGACTACACGCCCGAGGCGTGGAAGGGCAATGAACTGCCGGGCCTCGAAGGCTCGTACGCCTTCCCCTGGTACCTCAACACCGGCCCGCTGTTCTACAACAAGACGCTGTTCCGGCAGGCCGGCCTCGACCCCGCCAAGCCGCCGAAGACCTACGACGAGCTCTTCACGGCCGCCAACGCCATCGCGGTGAAGTCCGGCGGGAAGACCGCCACCCTCGCAGGCACGCCGTCCATCGAGGACTTCGGCCGCTACGGCGTCCCGCTGATGAACGCGGACGCGACCAAGTTCACGTACAACGACGCCAAGGGCACCGAGCTGCTCACCAAGTACCTGGAGCTGTTCAAGAACGGCGGTCTGGACTCGCAGGCGCTGACCAGCGGCCCTGACGCCGTCGGGCAGAAGTTCCTGCAGCAGAAGGTCGCGATGAATCCGGGCAGCGCGCACGACCTGGGCACCTTCAAGCAGAACGCGCCGGAGCTGTACAAGAACCTCGGCATCACGGACGCGCCCAACAACACCGGCCACCCCAACATGTACGTGATGGGCATGGCGGTGAACAGCCACAGCAAGCACAAGGCCGCGGCCATCGCCTTCGCGCACTTCATCACCGACAAGCAGAACCAGGAGTCCTTCGCGCACAAGGTCGCGATCTTCCCGAGCACCGCGGGCTCGCTGGACCAGCCCTACTGGACCACGGACGACGGCACCGACGAGGGCCGTGTCCGGGTCGCCTCCGCGCGGCTGCTCAAGGGCGCGGTGAACTACACGCCCGTCGTGATGACCGACGAGATGAAGACCATCCTCAAGAACGAGGTGGCGAAGGCGCTGCAGGGCAAGAAGTCGCCGCAGCAGGCTCTGGACGCCGCGGTCGCCCAGAGCGACAAGCTGCTGAAGCAGAGCTGAGCGGGCGGATCCGACATGAGTGCAAGGACCCACCGGGCCGCCAGCCCCTGGCTGTTCCTGCTGCCCGGCCTGGTGATCATCGCCGCGTTCAGCCTCTACCCGTTCATCAGCACCGTCGGCACGGCCTTCACCGACGCCCGCACCCTGACCCCCGGCCACTGGGTGGGGCTGCGGAACTTCCAGGACATGCTGGACGACGAGCAGTTCTGGACCGGGCTGCGCAACAGCACGCTCTATGTGCTGCTCGTGGTGCCGTGCACCGTGCTGCTGCCGCTCCTGCTGGCCCTGCTCGTGCAGAAGCAGGTCCCCGGCATCGCGTTCTTCCGCTCCTCCTTCTACACCCCGGTCGTCGCGTCGGTCGTCGTGGTCGCGCTGATCTGGGTGTGGATGCTGGACGACCGCGGGCTGGTCAACGGGATCCTCGGGTACTTCGGGACCGGCCCGGTGGAGTTCCTCGGCGACCAGTGGTTGCTGCTGTTCAGCGCGATGGCGCTGACGGTCTGGAAGGGCCTCGGCTACTACATGATCATTTACCTGGCGGCGCTGGCCAACGTGCCGAAGGAACTGCACGAGGCGGCCGCCGTGGACGGTGCCGGGGCGTTCCGGCGCTTCGTCAGCATCACCGTCCCGGCGATGCGCTCCACGATGGTGCTGGTCGGCGCGCTGTCGTCGGTGGCGGCCTTCAAGGTCTTCACCGAGGTCTACCTGATGGCCGGCCCCACCGGCGGGCCGGCCGGTGAGGACACCACCATCGTCATGCTCGTCCAGCGGGTCGGCACCGGGCTGTCGGGGCGCACCGGCTACGCCTCGGCGCTCTCCGTGGTGATCTTCGTGGTCACCCTCGGACTGATGCTGCTGGTGCTGCGCGCCGACCGCAAGGACGGTGAGTGACATGGGCGGCCGTATGTCCCGTTGGCAGCTGGTCCTGCGCTACGCCCTGCTGCTCACCGTCCTGGCCGTCACGATCGGCCCGTTCCTGTGGCAGTTGAGCACCTCGCTCAAGGGCCCGACCGAGGACATGTACAGCTACCCGCCGAAGCTGCTCCCCGAGCACCCGACGCTGGACAACTACTCGGGTGTCGCGGACATCATCCCGGTCTGGGAGTACGCCTGGAACTCCCTCAAGGTCGCGGCGGCGAGCGTCGTCACCAACTGCGTGGGCTCCGCCCTGGCCGGCTACGCGCTCGCCCGGCTGCGCTTCCGCGGCCGTAAGCTCGCGACCACCGCCTTCGTCATGGCGCTGCTGGTGCCGTTCGAGTCCATCTTCATCGCGCAGTTCACCACCCTGCGCGACCTGCAGCTGAACAACACCCTGATCGCCGTTGTACTGCCCGGCTGCATCGGCGCGATGAACGTGCTGCTGATGCGGAACGCGTTCAGCCACCTCCCCTACGAGATCGAGGAGGCCGCCGTCATCGACGGCGCCAACGTCTGGCAGCGCTTCACCCGGATCGCGTTGCCCTCCGTCAAGGGCACGCTGGCGGTGGTGGCGATCTTCTCCTTCATGGGCGCCTGGGACGACTTCCTCTGGCCGCTGATCGTGCTGTCCGACCCGGACAAGTACACGCTGACCGTCGGGCTGAACTTCCTGCACGGGACGTTCGCCGACAACCCCAGGCTCGTCGCCGCCGGGACCATCATCGCCGTAGCCCCGCTCATCGTCATGTTCGCCTGCCTGCAGCGGTACTTCTTCCGCGGCGTGGGCGAAGGCGCCGTCAAGGGCTGAGCCTCCCGCTCCCCCTCCCCGCACTGAGGACACCGCACCGGATGAACACCATGCGCTTCGGCGTCAACTACACGCCCACGCGCGGCTGGTTCCACCACTGGCTCGACTTCGACCTCGACGAGGTCCGTGCCGACCTGGACTCCATCGCCGCCCTCGGCCTCGACCACATCCGGGTGTTCCCGCTCTGGCCGGTCTTCCAGCCGAACCGCACCCTGATCAGGCCGCGTGCCGTCGAGCAGCTCGTCCAGCTGGTCGACGCGGCGGCCGAGCGCGGGCTCGACACCGCGGTGGACGGCCTCCAGGGCCACCTGTCCAGCTTCGACTTCCTCCCCTCCTGGACCTCCACCTGGCACCGCCGGAACCTCTTCACCGACCCCGACGTCATCGACGGCGAGGCCGCGTACCTGCGCACCCTCGCGACCGCGCTCGCCGACCGGCCCGGCTTCCTGGGCATGACCATCGGCAACGAGATCAACCAGTTCTCCTCGGGCCCGCACCCCGACCCCGACCGGATCACCCCCGGCCAGGCCGAGTCCTGGCTGCGGCGGGTGCTGGGAGCGTGCGAGGAGGGCGCGCCCGGCAAGTTCCATCTGCACGCGTCCTACGACGCCGCCTGGTACCAGGACGACCACCCCTTCACCCCCGGCCACTCCGCCCTGCTGGGCGCCGCGACCGCCGTCCACTCCTGGGTGTTCAACGGCACCGCGCAGCGCCACGGACGTACCGGCACCGCCACCGAGCAGCACGCCGCCTACCTGATCGAGCTGTCGAAGGCCTGGGCCGCCGACCCGCACCGGCCGGTGTGGCTGCAGGAAGTGGGGGCGCCCGCCCCGCACATCCCCGCCGAACACGCCGCGGAGTTCACCGAGGCCACCATCGCCGCCGCCCTGGACTGCCCGGACGTGTGGGGCATCACGTGGTGGTGCTCCCACGACGTGGACCGCGCGCTCGCGGACTTCCCCGAGTTGGAGTACAGCTTGGGACTGCTCACCACCGACCGCGCGGTCAAGCCCGCCGGCGCCGCCGTCGCCCGCGCCGTCGAGCGGTGGCGCGGGCGCGAACACCGCCCGGCGCCGCGCACCACCGCGCTGGTGGTGGACGCGGGCGACCGCGTGAGCGCGCCGGCCCGGTCCGTGTGCGCGCCCGGCGGGGTCTTCTTCGAGGCGTGGGCGCGACTGGCCGCCGACGGGGTGCGGCCCACCGCCGTACTCGCCGAACTGGTGGGCGACGCGGCCCATCTGGCGGCCCGCGGCATCACCGAGGTCCTCACCGTCGACCAGGTCGGCCTTCCCGGCGGAGCACACCGATGACCGGCCACCGCGGCCGCGCCGCTACCGCTCGCCCGCTCCGCGGCGTACAGATGGAGAGGCCATGACCCGGTCGTCCGCCGCCTCCACCCCGCCGTCCGCCGCCGTCACCCGGATCTAGGAGACCCTCATGCACAGCAACCGAACCGTCACCGAGGACCGGCTCAAGCGGGTCCTCGACGAACGCATCCGCCCCGCCGTCCACCCGCAGTCGGTGCCGCTGGACATCGGCATCTGGAACGCCCCCGGCGAGCCCGTCCCGGTGGCCGAGGGCCTGGCCGCGCCCCGCACCCCCATCGAGACCGGTGAGCCCTGGGGTCCGCCGTGGGGCACCAGCTGGATCACCGTGACCGGCGTCGTGCCGGACGAATGGGCCGGGCGGACCGTCGAGGCGCTGCTGGACCTCGGCTTCGACGAGAACATGCCCGGCTTCCAGTGCGAGGGCCTGGTCTACCGGTCCGACGGCTCACCGGTGAAGGGGCTCAACCCGCGCAACCAGTGGATCCGGATCGGGGCCCCCGTCGCCGGCGGCGAGCGGGTGGAACTGCACATCGAGGCCTCGTCGAACCCGGTCCTGCTCGACTACCACCCCTTCCTGCCCACCGACCTCGGTGACAAGGAGACCGCGGGCGGCGAGCCGCAGTACAAGCTCGCCCGGATGGACCTCGCGGTTTTCGACGAGACGGTGTGGGAGCTGGTGCAGGACCTGGAGGTGCTCGGCGGTCTGATGGCGGAGCTGTCCACCGACTCACCGCGCCGCTGGGAGATCCTGCGCGCGGTGGAACGGTCGCTGGACGCCGTGGACCTGCAGGACGTCGGCGGGTCGGCCGCCACCGCCCGCGAGCTGCTGGCCGGGGTGCTGGCCGCGCCCGCGCACCGCTCCGCGCACCGCATCAGCGCGGTGGGCCACGCGCACATCGACTCCGCCTGGCTCTGGCCGCTGCGCGAGACCGTCCGCAAGGTCGCGCGCACCACCTCCAACATGACGGCCCTGCTGGAGGAGAACCCGGAGTTCGTCTACGCCATGTCGCAGGCGCAGCAGTACGCCTGGATCAAGGAGCACCGGCCCGAGGTGTACGCCCGGGTCAAGAAGGCCGTCGCGGACGGGCGGTTCGTGCCGGTGGGCGGCATGTGGGTGGAGTCCGACACCAACATGCCGGGATCCGAGGCGCTGGCGCGGCAGTTCGTGCACGGCAAGCGGTTCTTCCTCGAGGAGTTCGGCATCGACACCGAGGAGGTGTGGCTGCCCGACACGTTCGGCTACTCGGCCGCGCTCCCGCAGATCGTCAAGCAGGCCGGTGCGAAGTGGTTCCTGACCCAGAAGATCTCCTGGAGCGAGACCAACAAGTTCCCGCACCACACCTTCTGGTGGGAGGGCCTGGACGGCACCCGGGTCTTCACCCACTTCCCGCCGATCGACACCTACAACGCCCAGCTGTCGGGCAAGGAGGTCGCCCACGCCGTCCGCAACTTCCAGGAGAAGGGCTCCGCGACCCGGTCGCTGGCCCCGACCGGCTGGGGCGACGGCGGTGGCGGCACCACCCGCGAGATGCTCGCGCACGGCAAGCGGCTGGCGGACCTGGAGGGCTCGGCGAAGGTCGTCTTCGAGAAGCCCGCGGCGTTCTTCGAGAAGGCCCACGCCGAGTACCCGGACGCCCCCGTCTGGGTGGGCGAGCTGTACCTCGAACTGCACCGCGCCACGCTCACCAGCCAGGCCCGCACGAAACAGGGCAACCGCCGCAGCGAACACCTGCTGCGCGAGGCCGAGCTGTGGGCCGCGACCGCGGCCGTTCGCACCGGCTTCCCCTACCCGTACGAGGAGCTGGACCGGATCTGGAAGACGGTACTGCTGCTGCAGTTCCACGACATCCTCCCCGGCTCGTCCATCGCCTGGGTGCACCGCGAGGCGGAGGCGAAGTACGCGGCCGTGGGCGCGGAGCTGGAACAGATCATCACCGACGCGCAGGTCGCCCTCGCGGGCAGCCCCGCCGACGGGACCTCCGTACTGTTCAACGCGGCGCCGCACGCCCGTTCCGGCGTCGCCGCGGGGGGCGCCGCCGTCGCGTCGCCGTACACCGGCGCGCCGGTCACCGCCACACCGCGCGAGGGCGGCGGGTTCGTCCTCGCCAACGGGCTGCTGCGGGTGGCGATCGACGCGCGCGGGCTCGTCGTCTCCGTCTACGACCTCGAAGCCGGCCGGGAGACGGTCGCCCCGGGCGCCGCCGCGAACCTCCTGCAGCTGCACCCCGACTTCCCCAACCGCTGGGACGCCTGGGACGTCGACACGTTCTACCGCAACACGGTCACCGACCTCACCGGCGTCGACACGCTGGAACTGGACGCTGTCGGCGGCGGTGTCGCGTCGGTCCGGGTGACCCGGAGCTTCGGCTCCTCGCGGGTGTCGCAAGTGCTGGCCCTGAGCGCGGGGGAGTGCCGACTCGACATCGCCACCGAGGTGGACTGGCACGAGACCGAGAAGTTCCTCAAGGCGGCGTTCCCGCTCGACCTGCACGCCGACCGCACGGCCGCCGAGACCCAGTTCGGCCACCTCTACCGCGCCACGCACACCAACACCAGTTGGGACGCGGCGAAGTTCGAGGCGTGCGCCCACCGGTTCGTGCATCTGGAGGAGCCGGGCTGGGGTGTCGCCGTCGTCAACGACTCGACGTACGGCTACGACGTGACCCGCACCGTACGGCCCGACGCGTTCACCTCGCTCACCGGCGGTACCACCACCACCGTCCGGCTCTCCCTGCTCCGCGCTCCGCGCTTCCCCGACCCGCACACCGACCAGGGCACGCACCGGTTCCGCTACGCGCTGGTCCCGGGCGCCTCGATCGGGGACGCGGTCCGGGAGGGCTACCGCATCAACCTTCCGGAACGGCGGGTTCCGGGCGACACGGCGGTGTCACCGCTGGTCTCCGTCGGCCAGGACGCGGTGGTCGTGACGGCGGTGAAGCTCGCCGATGACGGGAGCGGGGATGTGGTGGTGCGGCTGTACGAGTCGGCCGGCGGCCGGGCTCGGGCGCGACTGACGACGGGGTTCGCGCTGGGGTCGGTGACGGTGTGCGACCTGCTGGAGCGGCCGGTGGGTGGGGCGGTGTCCGGTGGGTCCGCCGGCGTCGAGTTGTCGCTGCGGCCGTTCGAGATCCGTACCCTGCGGTTGGCTCGGGGTGACGGCTGACCTCTGATCCGGCTGGTGGGGGGCCGGACCCCCACCAGCGGACCCGGCTCCCTCACGGCACGACCTGTCCGCTGGTGCGGACGTATACGCATCCGCCGGCGCGACTCATCGGACGTTCGATGCCCGCAAGCGGCGGCTCACCTCGCCCAGGCCCTCCGCGATCGCGGCAAGCTGGTCGCGGGTGAGGACGTCGATCAGGAGCTCGCGGACCAGCTCGACGTGGCCGGGGGCGGTCTCGCGGACCTTGGTCCATCCCTCATCCGTGAGGCAGGCGACGACGCCGCGCACGTCGCCCGGGAAGGAGCGGCGGCGGACGAGGCCGGTCTTCTCCAACTGCGTGACCTGGTAGGTCAGCCCGCTCTTGGAGGTGAGGAGGGCGTCGGCCAGCTCGGTCATCCGGAGTTCGCCGCAGGGGGCCGCGGAGAGCCGGGTGAGGATCTCGTACTGCGGGTGCGAGAGGTCGGCGTCGTCCTTGAGCTGTTGTTCCACCCGGCGGCCGAGCAGGCTGCTGGCCGCCAGGAAGCCCGTCCAGGCCGCCATCTCCTGCTCGTCGAGCCACCGTGTGTTGTCCATGGGGTCATCGTAGCGCTGTTGTTCAAATTCGAATTAGCCGATACGGTCGAGCTCGATGGTTTGAATTTGAACCACGTCCCGTCCCCCACTCCAGGAGATCCGCCCTATGCCGTCCCCCACCACCGAACTCACATCGCCCGCGATCCAGACGGCCGCCCCGGCGACCGCGGCGGCCACTCCACACGCGTATGACGCGGGGCTGCTCCTCCTCCGGCTCGCGGTAGGCCTCACCATGGCCGCGCACGGCAGCCAGAAGCTGTTCGGCTGGTTCGACGGTGGTGGCATCGACGGCACCGGTCAGTTCTTCACCATGAGCGGCTACCCGTCGGGCAAGGCGATGGCCGTGGTGGCCGGTCTCAGCGAGACCCTGGGCGGCCTCGGCCTGGCGGTCGGCCTGCTCACCCCGCTGGCGGGCGCCGCGGTGGTCGGCACCATGGTCAACGCGCTGGCCGTGAAGTGGGGCGGCGGCTTCTTTGCACCCAAGGGCGTCGAGTACGAACTGCTGCTGACCGCCGCGGCCGCCGCCCTGGCCCTGACCGGCCCCGGCCGACTCGCCGCCGACCGCTACCTCCCCGTCCTCCGCTCCCACCGCCTCGCCTACGGCGCATCGGCGGTCGCACTGGGCGTCGCCATAGCGGGTGTCATCCTCCTGCTGAGGAAATAGAACGCGCAGCCCGTGCCGACCTGCCGTGACGTGAGGGGGACGGGTCCGCAGGGGTGGGGTTTCGACAGGCCGCCGAGCTGTGTGTGGGCCGCTGGAGGCACCCCCGGCCGGAGGTTGGGGGATCGTGAACATACGATTTCGAAGCCCTGCCCCGGAGGGCCCGGCGCCCGCACCCCCAGCGGACCTGCGGATTACCCCGCTTCCGCCAGCCGCCGGTCGAGCGAAAGCACCGCGGCGCGAAACGCCCGCCCCAACCCCGGCCGCGACACCCGCATCAAAAAGCGCAGCGGCGCCGGCCCGTCCATCGCGAAGATCCATTGGACGAGGCTGCCGGCGCCCGTCGACTCGACGCGCCACTCCTCCACCAGGGCCCGCAGGCCGGGCACGTTGCACGTGTCGGCCCGGTACACGTAGCGCGACGGCGCTTCGTCGACCAGCACCGTCTCCTCGAAGCGCACACCGCCCGCCAGGGCGACGTCCCGGCCGACCGAGGTGCGGCGCGCGGACTTCACGGCGTGGAACCAGGCCGGCCAGGCCTCCGTGTCCACGGCCAGGGCGTGGTGGACCGCCTTGGGGGACGCCGTGATGGCGAGGGTGAAGACCAGGCGTACGGGCGCGGTGTCGAGGAAGTCCGGTTCGACGCGGCGCAGGGGGCGCGGGGAGCGCGGTCGGCGGGGCATGGGCGCACCCTACGTGACGCGTCGTCAGCTGTCTGCGGGGGAGGGGGAGTCCGCTTCGCCCGCGACGACCAGGTCCGACAGGTACTCGGAGATCTCCGCGCGCAGTACCTCGGGGATGCCCGCGTCCGTGACCAGGGTGTCCACGTCCTCCAGCGAGGCGAAGGAACTGAGCCCCACCGTGCCCCACTTGGTGTGGTCGGCGATCACCACGACCCGGCGGGCCGAGCGTACGAACTGCCGGTTGGTCTCCGCCTCCGCGAGGTTCGGGGTCGACAGGCCGGCCTCGACCGAGATCCCGTGCACGCCCAGGAACAGCATGTCGAAGTGGAGCGAGCCGATCGCCCGGTCCGCGACCGGTCCCACCAGGGAGTCGGACGGGGTCCGTACCCCGCCGGTCAGCACCACCGTCGCCGCGCCGTCCCGGCTCTGCGCGCCCGGGCGCCGCTGCGCGGTGTGGAAGACGTCGGCGACGCGCACGGAGTTGGTCACCACGGTCAGGTCCGGCACGTCGAGGAGTCGATGGGCCAGGGAGTACGTCGTCGTACCGCCCGACAGGGCGATCGCGCTGCCCGGTGTCACCAGCTCGGCGGCGGCCCGCGCGATGGCCTCCTTCGCGCCCAGTTCCAGGCCGGATTTCGCCTCGAAGCCCGGCTCGTGGCTGCTCGCCTCGACCACCGGGACCGCGCCGCCGTGCACCTTCTCCACGACACCCTGCCGGGCCAGCGCGTCCAGGTCGCGGCGGACCGTCATGTCCGAGACATTGAGCTTGCGGGTGAGTTCGTTGACCCGTACGCCGCCGCGCCGCCTGACCTCGTCGAGGATCAGGGCACGTCGCTGCTCGGCGAGGAGATTCTGGTTGTCGCTCACCCGTGGCCTGTCTCTCGTTTCATGCGTCCCGTCGAACGCCATCGAACCACGGTCATCCTTCCATGCGGGGGGGTATCAGGGCGTGCGGGGGGTGATCGGGACTCCGGCGCGCGTCCTTGTCACCATTTCGGGGCACATTCCGTACGGGGGACCGCGTCCGGCCGCCGCGCCGGCGATCCTGGGACTGCGCGACAGACGGGAAACGTGTGAACCGGCACCCTGGAACCGGGCCCGCGGACGCGTGGGCGCCGGCACTCGAACTGCTCGTCCACGGCGTGGGCGGCGCCACACCCGACGGAATGCTGGGCGATCCGCGCACGGCGCGGGTGGCCGGCGACGACACGGCGGGGCTCTACCGCCGCACGGTGGACGTCGACGCCGAACATTCCGAGGGTGACCGGGACACGCCGGTGCCCGAGGCCTACACCTGGTGCAATCTGACCTCGGGCAACGCCAGCCGCGCGCTGTGGCTGCTGCTGACGCCGTTCATGATCGTCAATCTCGCCCACTGGATGCGTCCACCGACCGACCGGCGCGGCCTGAACCGGACCTATGACGTGCTGGTGCGGCTCATCGCGCTCACCTTGACCCTGCTGCTGGTCGCCGCGGTCTGCGAGGTCTCCATGGACCTGGTCGGCTGGCAGTGCGCGGGCCGCGCCTCCTGCGTCCGCGGCAAGTACTGGCTCGGCTTCGCCGCCGCGCACCACGGCGGCTGGTGGGCCGAGCCGGGCCGCCGACTCGCTCTGGCGGCCCTGGTGCCGGGCCTGCTCACCGCACTGCTGTGGTGGCTCTCGCACCGCACCTGGTACGCCTACGAGTCCCAGCGCCCGGCCACCGACGACCGGCCCCGCGACGACGACGGTCCCGCGCTCGCGCTGCCCGGCTTCTGGTACGGCCGCCGGCTGGTCGCCCGGCTGCGCTCCGCGCACACCGCCGCCGGCCTCCTCACCGTCGCGACGGCGCTGCTGGTGCCCGCGCTGCTGCACGACCACGACCGGGGCACCCGCGCGCTCGGCGCCACCGGCTGGGCCCTCGGCGGGGCGATCGTCGCGCTGTCCGCCGTGGCGGTCCTGGAGACCTGCCGGGCCGGGCGCAGCGAGACGGAACCGGACGACGCCACGGACCACCGCACCGCCCGGCTGCTGCTGTGCGGCGGCCCGGCCGTGCTGATTGCCGTCGCCGTCTACGCCGGCTGGCACCGTGCCGGCTGGGTCTCCACCGGCCGGTTACCGGCCGACGCCACCTTCATCGCCTTCACCCTCGTCCAGGGGGCCCTGATCGCCGCCCTGGCCGTGACGGCCGCGTTGATGCACCGCGCGGCACACCCGGCCCCGGACGCCCTCAAAATCCCGGCGCAGTCCGCGGCGGCGCCGCACTTCGGCGGCCGCGCCGGGCAGGCGGTGCTGCGCGGCCTCGGCGGACCGGCGGTCGCGCTGCTCGCCTGCGCCCTGGGCGGGGTACTGACCGGTGGCGTCTCCCAGCGGATAGCGGACTGGCTGGACCGGGGCGCGGCGCCGGGTCGGGACGGCGGGCCGCCGGCGCTGCTGACGTGGCAGGCGTCGATCATCCCGGTGCTGCTGGTCGTGCTGGTGGGTGTGGTGGCCGGTGCGGCGTGGCGGCTGTGGCGGGAGCGGCTGGCGGTCGGCGAGGAGATGGCCACGCTGTATCCGGGGGAGGCCGGGCAGCCGGCCAGGACCCGGCAGATCGCCGGGGCGATCGCCCGGGCCGGGCTGACCGACTCCGTCGCGTCACTGGTCGCGCTGGTCTGCGGGGTCTCGTTCGTGCTCGGCGCGGGCGCCGTCGTCGGGGCGTGGATCGGCGGGTCGGGGCCGGGGGAGGCGGCCCGGGGGGCACTCCGGGACCGCTGCCGGACGTGGCGCGGGCCGCGCAGTCCTTGGGCTCCTGGCTGGTCGGCGCGGGGGTCGTCGCGCTGCTCGCGCTCGGGCGCCGCGCCTACCGGGACGCCTCGGCGCGCCGCACGGTCGGCATCCTGTGGGACGTGGGCACGTTCTGGCCGCGCGCCGCCCACCCGTTCGCGCCGCCCTGCTACGCCGAGCGCGCCGTACCCGACCTGACCTGGCGGATGTCCACCTGGACCGCCCGCACCGGCGGCCGGATCATCCTGTCGGGCCACTCGCAGGGCAGCGTGCTGGCGGCGGCGGCCGTCTGGCAGCTGGATCCGGCGACCCGGCGCAGGGTCGCCCTGCTCACCTACGGCTGCCCGCTGGAGCGGCTCTACGGGCGTTGGTTCCCCGCGCACTTCGGGCCGTCGCAGCTGTGCTCCCTGCACCGGGAGCTGAGCGCGTGGCGCAACCTGTGGCGGCGGACGGATCCGATCGGCGGCCCGGTGCGGGTCGGCGAGGGCACCGTGGTGGACCGCGGGCCGCTCAAGGACCCGGTCGCGTACGGCCGTACACCGCGGCACCCGCTGCCGGAGCCGGTGCTGGGCCACTCCTGCTTCCCGTCCGACCCGGCCTTCGCCGCCGAACGGGCCGCCCTGCTGCGCCGGCTGCCCGCCCCGGGACCGGCCGGCCTTCCGGCTCAGGGCAGTTCCGGCAGGTCCTCCGGGTAGAGCAGCTGCAGCTCGTCGTGGCTCGGCTCGGTGACGTGCGCGAGGCGTCCCGCGTGCCGTTCGACCATCGCCTCGAAGGTCTGCCGGGCGGTGCGCCCGTTGCCGAAACCCGGACCCCGGGGGAGGGCGTTGAAGTACTTGAGGATCGCGTCGCCCGCGTCCTCGCCGAGCTGGTACTCGTGCTCGATCGCCTGCGCCTCCACGATCCGCAGCAGTTCCTCGGACGTGTAGTCGCCGAAGGTGATGGTGCGGGAGAACCGGGACGCCACACCGGGGTTGGAGGCGAGGAAGCGCTCCATCTCGGCGGTGTACCCGGCGACGATGACCACCACCGCGTCGCGGTGGTCCTCCATGAGCTTCACCAGGGTGTCGATCGCCTCGCGCCCGAAGTCCCGCCCGGAGTCCTCGGGCGACAGCGCGTACGCCTCGTCGATGAACAGCACACCGCCACGCGCCCGGTCGAACGCCTCCTGGGTGCGGATCGCGGTCGAGCCGATGTGCTCGCCGACCAGGTCCACCCGGGCCACCTCGACCAGGTGGCCGCGCTGCAGCACACCCAGCGAGGCGAGGATCTCGCCGTACAGCCGTGCCACCGTGGTCTTGCCGGTGCCGGGGGAGCCCGTGAAGACCAGGTGCCTGCGCAGGGAGGGCGCCTTGAGACCGGCCTCCTGACGGCGGCGGCCGACGGCGATCAGGTCGATGAGGGTGCGCACCTCGCGCTTGACGCTGTCCAGGCCGACGAGCGCGTCGAGTTCGCCCAGTACGTCGTCCGAGGCCCGGACCACCGGCGCCGGCTCCGGGGGCTCGGCGGAACCCTGCGGCGGCACTCCGCCGAGCAGCCCGAAGGACTGGACGGCGACCGCGGCCACCGGCGCGCCGGTGGCCGCGGTCTGCTCCGCCGCCCGGTCGCTGGTGCAGTCCTCGGTGACGGGCCCCGGTTCCGCGAACTCGTAACCGCCGCGCTCGCAGCGCTCGGTGCGGCAGCGGGTCAGGGTGCTGCGGCAGCCGTCGATGACGTGGAAGCCGTAGCCGCGGCTGCCGGTGACCCGGCAGCCGGTGAAGGTGCCGCGGCCCTCGGCCGACACGTAGAACCCGGCCTCCGCGGGGTTGGTGACCGTGCAGCGGTCCAGCACCGGGTCGGCGCCCTTGGTGACGATGACGCCGGTGGCCGTGTCGTCGATGGTGACCTGGGCGAGGGTGCCGCCGCTGCCGTGGTCGCGGAACCAGGCGCCGGTGGCCGCCTCGCGGATCCGGCAGTCGTCGAGCTGGACGGTCGCGCCGTCGCTCACCGATACCGCGGTGTTGCGCACCTGGGCGAAGTCGCTGTCCACGACATCCGCCCGGGAGCCCCGGTCGAGGACGAACAGGGCGTCGGGCACGTCGTGCACCCGGCAGGAGTCCAGCACGGCGGTCGCGCCGTCGCTCACCCAGACCGCGGGGTAGTCGCCCGTGCTGTCGTGTATCTCGCACTGGTTGGCGTCCACCCGGGTGCCCGGGTCCCACACCGACAGGCCGTTGCGGCCGAAGCGGCGCACGGCGGAGCGGGTGAGGGTGAGGACGGAACGGGCCCGCAGGTCGATCGCGTTCTCGGGGATGTCGTGGATGTCGCAGTCGGACAGGGTGAGCACCGCGTCGGTGTCGAGCGTGATGCCGTCGCCCGTGGTGCGGTGCACCTGGCAGTCCGTGAAGTGCCCGGTGGCGCGCGAGGCTACCTGTACGCCGGTGCCCTTGATCTCGTAGACCTCGCAGCCGACGGCCTCGGCGGAGCTGCCCTCGCCGGTGACGGCCAGGCCCGCGCCATTGCTGTGGTGGATGCGGCAGCGCTCGAACCGGGGCGAGGCGCCCCCGCGCACCGAGACGCCCGACTGGCCCGCGCAGACCACCTCGCAGTCCTCGAACAGCCCGCCCGCCGACTCCAGGACGCTGATCCCCAGGCCCGCCGGATTGTCCACGGTGCACTGCCGGACGGTGGGGCGCGCGCTGTCGCGCACCTCTATCCCGACGGCGGACCTGGTCGCGACCCGCAGGCCCGTCAGTTCCGGCGCGCAGCCCTCGATGAGCAGCGCGGCCGCCGAGGTGTCCTGCCCCTCGACCGTCAGGTCCTGTACGAGCGCCGCCGCGCGCAACGTCAGCGCCACGCCGGCCACCGGGGCGATCCGCACCGAGCCCAGACCTTCCGCGGCGCGCAGGGTGACGGCCCGGGTCACGACGAGGTTCTCCCGGTAGGTGCCCGGCGCGATCGACAGGACGTCGCCGTCGCCGGCCGCTTCCAGGGCGGCGGCCAGGGTTTCGTACTCTCCCGAACGGCGGCGCCACCGCGAGCTGCTCGTGCTGGTCACCTGCACCACGCCATGTGCCATCGGGCTGCCCTGCCCCCACCTCTTGCGTATCGCCACCGGGGGATCCACCGTAGCGTGCGCGGGGCGCCCTCCATGACGAGTCACGGTCAGCCGCCGGCGCCCGCCCGTCCCCAATCCTGCCCGACGCGGGTCCATTCACGCTCCCATTCGAGCAGCCGCCGGCGCATCAGGCGCCGGAGGAGCAACTGCCGTACGGCCAGCAGTGAAGCGCCCGCCAGGGCCGCTCCGCCGATCCCGGCCAGGGCCGCGTGCGCCCTGGCGGTGGCGCGGTCCAGCGGTGGATCCACCGGCCGGCCGCCGCGATCGATCCAGATGCGCAGGCGGCCGTCCACCCTCTCCTGGTTCTCGACGCGGACGGTGCCGCTGCGCGCCGAGCCGTCCGGCGCGTTCCAGGTGAGCACGGCGGCCCGCCGCTGCCCCGCCGCCCGGCCCGCGTCGGCGTCCGTCCCCGCCGCCGGCCCGGACGCGGCGGTGGCCGGGGCGGCGGGGACCAGTGTCCGCTCCGCCAGTTGATGGCGCACGGTGCGCTGCAGGGCGCGGTTGGCGGTCTGGCCGGTGAACCAGCCGGCCGCGGGCACGGCGCAGACCATGAGGACCACGGCGAACAGGCTGATCCACGCCTCGACGAGGTCCGACGCCCGGCGCAGCGGATTGCGCCGCCACCGCCACCAAAGCACCCTGGAACCCAAGGAGCAGCACCCCTTTCGACCGTTCACGTCCATCGAACGGCACGGACCCGCGCGGGGCGGGCGGAGCCGTTCACGCGGTGGTCGCAGGAGCGATGCCCTGGCGCGTCACTCCAGGATGGTCAACGGGTCGCCGACCCGCAGGGTTCCGGGGTGCTCGGGGATCAGGTTCTGGCCGAAGATCGTCTTTCCGTCGATCCGGTGGTGCTTGGCCAGGCTGCGCATCGGTTCCCGGCCACGCTCGGCCGTCTCCTGGTCCGTGGTCGGTACGACACAGCGAGCGCAGCGCTTGGCGACCCGGAAGGTGACCTCGCCGATCCTGATCCGCCGCCAGTCGTCCTCGGCCCAGGCCTCGGTGCCGTCCACGACCGCGTTGGGGCGGAACCGGTTCATCGGCAGCGGTCCCTCGGAGGCGTGCGGGCCCTGCGCGACATGGGCGTTGAGGGTGTCGAGCGACGCGGTGGCGGTGAGCAGCAGCGGGAAGCCGTCGGCGAACGAGACCGTGTCGCCGGGGCGGGAGTGCTCCGGGTCGACGGGGCGGCAGACCGCCGGGTCGGGCATGTACACCAGGCGCGCCGGCACGCCGAGGTAGTCGCTGAACCACGTGGCGGCCGCGTCGTCCGCCGCCACGGCCTCGACCTTGTCGCTGAAGATCAGCACCGGTTCCGCCGGCCCGTGCCCGGGCGGGGCCACCCGCAGAGTCTCCCGGCCGGGCGCGGTGAACCGCAGCGCGCCGCCCCCCGACGGCTGCGCGGTCACCAGCGCCGTTCCCGCGTGCTGCCGCTGCGTGATGACGCGCCCGTCCTCGTCCACCAGCATCCATCTGCGGTCTCCGGCGAGCCCCCACGGCTCCACGTCCGCCGTTTCGTGGGCCAGGCCCCGAAGCGATTTGACCGGGTAGGTGTGCAAGGCGCTGAGCAGGGCGTTCATCGGCATACCGGCATCCTGCCAGGACCGGTCACGGCCCGGCCAGCCGGTATCGCGCGGGCTCAGCCCTGGTAGTAGCCCTGGTTCCCCTGGCCGAGCGGACGCCGCTGCTGGTACGGGTCCTCCACATAGCCGTTCGGCGTCTGGCGTGGCGCCGGCCGCTGCGGCTGGCGCGCGGAGTCGTAGCCGGGACCGCCCTGCGCGGGGGCCTGCTGCTGCGGCTGCTGCACCGGATAGCTGCCGGTGGAACCGGGGTTGTAACCGTTGGCCCCGGAGAAGCCGTTCGCCCCGTTGAAGCCGTTGTAGGAGCCGCTCGCGCGCCCACCGCCGGCCTGCTGCGGGATGTACGGCGCGGGAGTGTGCTGCACGGGCGCGGGCTGCGGCTGGTAACCGTTCGACGGGTAGCCGTTGGACATGCCCTGCGCGGCCGGGTACGGGGCGTACTGCGACGAACCGGACGGAAGCGCGGGGAGGGCGGCCGGCAGGGCCGGAAGGTTCCTGCCGGTCTCGTACGTCGGGTACGCGTACTCGGACGGCACCCTGATCGGGGCGATCTGGGGGGTGCCACGCTCAGCGACGAGGCTGTCGTAGATCGGCGTGTCCGGGAAGGACGGCGCTGCGTAGTAGCCGCCACCATAGGTGCCGCGGGGGGAGCTCATGGCACTTAAGTTAAGCCCACGATGTGCTGGTTGGGGAGACCGATTAGTAGGTTGTTTTGTGTGCTGTGAGTGACGGTCGTCCCTCAATGCGAGCGAATCGATGAAAATCGGTCATCATTGAGCGCGAGATCGTGTAAAAGCCATGCCCGCGGGGCGTTACCGGCGGTCGCCCCGCCCGTCGCGGCGCAGTGTATGTCCGACGGTCAGGGGTCCGGGCTACGGTGGACGGCACCGTGTGCAAAAGGGGAGAGCATGACGATGCGCAAGGGCACGAACGTGCCGGTGTCCGTGCCGACCGTCCGCGTGGAGCTGGGATGGCGTACGGGGCCCGGTGTCCCGGACGTGGACGCCTCCGCCCTGCTGCTGGCGGGGGGCAAGGTCAGGTCCGACGCCGACTTCGTCTTCTACAACCAGCCGGCGCACGCGTCCGGTGCGGTACGCCATGAGGGCAAGCGCACCGCGGGGGACGCCGTGACGGACGCACTGTCCGTCGATCTCGGTGGGGTGGAACCGGCCATCGAGACCATCGTGCTCGCCGCCTCCAGCGATGGAGGAACGTTCGGGCAGGTCCCCGGACTGCACATCCGCCTCAGCGACCCGGCGAGCGGCGCGGAACTGGCCCGCTTCGACAGCACCGACGCGTCCGTGGAGACGGCGTTCGTGCTCGGCGAGCTCTACCGCCGCCAGGGCGGCTGGAAGTTCCGCGCGGTCGGGCAGGGCTACGACAGCGGACTCGGCGGCCTCGCCACGGACTTCGGGATCTCGGTCGACGAGCCGACCGCCGCTCCCGCGCCGACTCCCGCCCCGCAGACCTACCAGCCGCCGCCCCCCGCCCCGCAGACCTACCAGCCGCCGCCCCCGGCACCGCAGACCTACCAGCCCCCGCAGACCTACCAGCCCCCGCCCCCGGCACCGCAGACCTACCAGCCCCCGCAGCAGCCGTACCAGCCGCCGCCCCCGGCGCCGCAGCCGTACCAGGCACCCCCGCCTCCGCCGCAGCAGTACCAGCCCCCGCAGCAGCCGTACCAGGCGCCGCCCGTGCCGGCCGCTTCTCCGGTCGCGCCGCAGCCCGTGCGGCTCACGAAGGTGACGCTGACGAAGGAGGCGCCGTCGGTCTCCCTCACCAAGCAGGGCGGCACCTCCGGCGCGATGCGGGTGAACCTGAGCTGGCAGGTGCACAAGCAGTTCAAGGGTTGGGGGCGCAAGAGCGGGAAGCCGTCGGCGTTCCACTCCGACCTCGACCTCGACCTGTGCGCCCTGTTCGAACTCGCCGACGGCAGCAAGGGCGTGATCCAGGCGCTCGGCAACGCGTTCGGATCCCTCCACCAGCCGCCGTACCTCCACCTGGACGGCGACGACAGGACCGGCGGATCCGAGTCCGGTGAGAACCTCACCATCAACCTGGACCACAAGCAGGCGTTCCGCAGGATCCTCATCTTCGTGACGATCTACGAAGGCGCGCGGAGCTTCGCCGGGCTGCACGCGACCGTCACCCTGCAGCCGCTGAACGGCGCCCCGATCGACTTCTCGCTCGACGAGTGCACCGTGCCGTCGAACGTCTGCGCCCTCGCGCTGATCACCAACCAGGGCGGTGACCTGGTGGTGCAGCGCGAGGCGCGCTACCTGGTGCCGCAGCGCGGCGTGAGCCCGCAGCGCACGGTCGACTACGCCTACGGATGGGGCATGAACTGGACGCCCGGCCGTAAGTGACCCGGAGCGTGCCGAACCGGCCATAACGGCCGCGCCGACGTGCCACAGTGGCGCACCGGAGCGGTGGATTCCGGCATGGGAGAAGGTCCCGCCGCGCTCCGTGCCGAGTCACGAGGGGTGAGGCCGTGCGTGTCGCCATGCTGTCAGGACCGGACGGGCCAGGGTGGCCGGACGCATGGCAGCGGGCCGCCGCCACGGTCGCCGACGTCGTCGAGCTGGCCGTCGTCGGGTCGTTGAGTGCGCTACCGCTGCCGGGACTGCCGTTCGCAGGGCGCGACCCGCGGTGGCCCCGTCGGTACGAGATCGAGGCCGCGCACCGGGAGCGGAGCCGTCCGGCGGCCGGATCCACCGGGCAGCGGAGCACCGCGGGCCGCGTCGAAGCCGTCCTGCGGTTCGCGGGCGCGGAGGGCGGCGCGATCGACGTCCTGCACGCCCACACCCCGGGCGCGGTCGGTCAGCTTCCGTGGTTGTCCAAGGCCGCCGGCATCCCGTACGTCCTGTCGGAGCACGACCGCCGCTGGCTCGGGCACCCGTCGCGGCCGCTGCCGGGACTGCTCGACCGGCGGCGGGCGGCCCGGCTGTACCGCGAGGCGGCCGCGGTCCTGCCCGTCAGCGACGCCCTGCTCGCCCGGATCGGTGAACTCGGGCTCCCCGGCCGCCATCTGCTCGTGCCGCACCCGGTGGACGCCGACGCGCTGCCGGACGTGCCCGCCCGGGTGCGCATCAGCCAGGACCCGGTCCGCATCGTGGCCGCGGGACCGCTCGTCGGGAACGAGGGGTGGGACGTCCTGGTCGACGCCTTCGCCGAAGCGCTCGACCAGGACGCGCGGTTACGGCTGCGGATCATCGGTGACGGACCGGGGAGCGGCGCCGTCCACGAACACATCCAGCGCTCCGGGGCCGGCGGAGCCGCCGTCCTCGCCGGTGGGCTCGGCCGTGCGGAGATCCTCCACGCCCTCGCGCACGCCGACCTCTTCGCGGACCCGCGGCACGTCAGCGGCTTCGGCACGACGGCGCTCGACGCGCTGTGCTGCGGCACCCCGGTCGTCGCCGCGCGGACCGGCGCGCTGCCCGAACTCGTCGGTGGCGACGGCGGCATCCTCGTCCCGCCCTCCGACCCCCGGGCGCTGGCCCGCGCGCTGGTCGAGGCCGCCGCCGAACTGCCGCTGCGGCAGCCGTGGGCGCTCGCGGCCAGGACCCGGCGGCACTTCGGACCGCAGGCCGTCGGCGCGCGGCTGGCCACCGTCTACACCGAGGCGTCGGGGCGCGCGTAGGTCCTGCCCTTCCACGCCGCGCCCCGGCCGCGGTAGTGCTGCACCGCGGAATCGACGGTCATCAGCAGGTACAGCGCGGCGGTGAAGGGAAGCAGCGGCGCGAGCCGGAGCGGCTGCCGGTAGTAGCGCAGCATCGGCAGGTACGTCGCCGCCATCACCGCCCACGCGGCCGCGCCCAGGGCGCACAGCCCGGGGGCGCCCGCCGCCGCCCCGGCCAGCGCAGCCAGCGGCGGCACCAGGTAGACCAGGGCGAGCCCGGCGACGGTCCCCGCGAGGACCGCCGGGTTGTGCCGCAACTGCGCGTAGGCGCTGCGCGAGACCATCCGCCACAGCTCACCCAGGTCCGGGTAAGGACGCACGCTGTGCACCCGGTCGGCGAGCCCGAGCCAGATCCGGCCGCCGCCGCCCTTCACCGCACGGGCCAGCGCCACGTCGTCGATCACCGCGTGCCGGATCGACTCCGGGACGCGGGCCGCCTCGACGGCCGAGCGGCGGATGAGCACGCAGCCCCCGGCGGCGGCGGCCGTCCGGCCCCCCGGACGGTTGATCCGGCGGAACGGATAGAGCTGCGCGAAGAAGTACACGAACGCCGGGACGATCAGCCGTTCCCAGCCCGTCTCCACGCGCAGCCGGGCCATCAGCGACACCATGTCCAGGTCCGCCTCCCACGCCGCCGCGACCAGCGCGCGCAGCGAGTCCGGCTCGTGGGCGATGTCCGCGTCCGTGAGCAGCAGGTACTCGGCGCGCGTGCGCTCGGTGGCCAGCGCGATGCCGTGCCGTACGCCCCACAGCTTCCCGGTCCAGCCGGCCGGCAGCTCACCGGGCGAGGCCACCGTCAGCGGCAGCCCGCCGTGCAGGGCGGCGAGCGAGCGGGCGGCGTCACCGGTCCCGTCCGAGCTCCCGTCGTCGATCAGGAAGACCTCGGCCCGGCCCGGGTACTCCTGCGCCAGCAGCGAGGGCAGGCTCAGCGGCAGCACGGCCGCCTCGTCGCGGGCCGGCACGACGACGGCCACCGTCGGCCAGGCTCGCGGTTCGGCCCCGGATCCCGGCAGCCGGACGTCCGTCCGCCAGAAGAACCCCTGCGCCAGCAGCAGCCACACCCACACCGGCAGCGACACCCCGGCGACCCACGTCAGCACCGTCACCCGCCGCAGTCTGCCGCAACGCCGCCCCATCGCGGCGTGTCACGACACGACCCGGGGCCGCGGGCGTCGTCGCATAAGGTGACAGAGTGAAGATCGCGCTGCTGGACTCCGGAATCGGCCTCCTGGCGGCGGCCGCCGCGCTGCGTCGGCTGCGGCCCGACGCGGACCTCGTCCTGTCCTCGGATCCCGAGGGGATGCCGTGGGGCCGCACCGCGGACAACGTGACGGCGCGCGCGCTGGCCTGCGCGCGAGCGGCCGCCGAAACCCGCCCCGACGCGCTGATCGTCGCGTGCAACACCGCCTCCGTGCACGCGCTGGCCGCGCTGCGGGCGGAGCTGGAACCGGGCGTGCCGGTGATCGGGACGGTACCCGCGGTCAAGCCCGCCGCCGCGGGCGGCGGAGTGGTGGCCATCTGGGCCACGCCCGCGACCACCGGCAGCGCCTACCAGCGCCGGCTGATCGAGGAGTTCGGCGGCGGCGCGGCGGTGACGGAAGTGCCGTGTCCCGGCCTGGCGGGAAGCGGTGCAGCACGCGGACGACGCGGCGATCGACGCGGCCATCGCGGCCGCGGCGGCCCTGACGCCGCGCGCCGTGCGCGCCGTGGTCCTGGGCTGTACGCACTACGAGCTGGTGGGCGAACGGATCCGCGCCGCCGTCCAGCGGTCCGGAGGACCGGCCGTCACCCTGCTCGGATCGGCGGAGGCGGTCGCCGCCCAGGCCCTGCGCAGGATCGGCGCGGTCGCCGATCCGGCGGCCGATCCGTCCGGCGGACTGACGGTGATCCTCAGCGGTCAGCGGGCCGCGCTTCCCGCGTCCGCGCTGGCCTACGCGGAGGGCGTCGCCCTCGGCGCGACCGCGTCCGCCTGAGCCCATCCGGCCACGTTCATCCGCACGGCTCACGAGGCTGCCGATCCGCCGGTGGCTGAGTAGGCTGCGAAACATGACGGAAGCGCCGCAGGGAGATGCACCCGCGTCCCAGATCTGGCCCCAGGTCTGGACAGGACACGCCCGCAACCGCATGCAGTGGCTGCCGGCGGCGGCCGGCGCGGCCTGCTTGGCGCTCGGCATCGAGCTGGCGGTGGCCGGCCCCTACACCTCAGGTCAGGCCGCCCTGATCATGTCGGTGGTGGGCTGCGTGGCCGTCGGACTGCTGGTGCTCTTCGGCACGGTCGCGTTCACCCACGTGCGCGTGACGGTGGACGGCGAAGGCCTCTACGTACGCTGCGGCCACATCGGAGTGCCCCGTCGCCGCATCCCCCTCGACCAGGTCACCTCCGCCGACCTCGAACCCCACATCAGCCCCCGCGCCTGGGGCGGCTGGGGCTACCGTTGGCGCCCTGAAAGGGGCACCGCGGTCATCGTGCGCCGCGGCCCGGGAGTGGTGCTGGTACTGGGCACCGGGCACGTCTTCACCTTCACGGTGGACGACGCGGAGGGCGCCGTGCAGGCGATCCGGCAATGGGTGAAGTCCGGCATGCAACCGGTCAGGTCCGACCCGGCCTAGTCCGGCAGCGGCCCGGGCCGCCGCAAGCCCCGCCACGATCCCCGCCGCCGCTGTCACGACGGCGTAGCTCAGCACGTGGTCCACGGTCGCCAGCATGGCGAGGCCCGTCAGGGCGGCTCCCGCCGTCAGGACGACCGGTGTGCCGCGCGGCGAGCGCCAGAGCGTGCACAGGACCCAGGCGAACGCCGCCCCCAGCAGCGCGAGGCCCGGCAGGCCCTGTTCCGAGACGACCTGGAAGACGGCCGACTGCGGAGTGGGCGGCCCTTCGGAGGCCGTCTGCGCGCCCGCGCTCTCCACCCGGAAGCGGTCGGGACCGACACCGCGTACCGGATGGTCCTCGGCCATCCCCACCGCGTCGTGCCACAGCTCGACCCGGGGTGCCGTCAGCTGTCCGGCGAGGGAGGCCGACAGGCCGGACGGCAGGGTGTCGGTCGCCACCGCGTACGTCCCGCCGACCGCGATCGCGGTCGCCAGCGCGAAGCCCACCAGGGCGAGCAGCCGCCGCCGCATGTGCGAGGCGGCCAGTGAGCACAGCAGTACGCCGACGGACGCGGCGAACCCGGCCGTCGAACCGATGGCCAGCGCCAGCGCCCCCGCTCCGGCCCCGAGGGCGCGCAGCGTCAGCCGTAGCGACGGGGACGGCGAGCCCCAGGCGGCGCAGCAGGCGGCGCCGGTGGCCAGGACCAGCAGCGCGGCGTCGGCGTTCGGATAGCCCAGCGGCGGCGTGTCGACGGCCCCGGACAGCCGGCCGGGCATCACCAGGGACGCGACGACGATGGCGAGCGCCATGCCCGCCGGGGCGGCGACGGGCAGCAGGGCTCCGGCGATCCGGCCGGTCGCGTAGCCGGCGGTCACCGCGAGCAGTGCCAGCAGCAGACCCTCGGGGCGGGCCGGGCGGCCCGCCGCGGCTATCAGCGACCAGGTGGCGCAGCCGACGAGCACGGCGACGCCGAGCGCGTCGGTCCTGCTGCCCTGGACCCGTACGTCCGGGCTGTCCCGGCCGTCCGCACGCATCGCTCCTGACGCCCCGCCGGTCGCCGTTCTCATCCCCCGGTACCCCCTGACGCCACCCGGACGCGACGGGGTGCCGTCGCCGTCGGGTCCCCGCGTGGGCGCTGTCCCGGTCACCGTAACGGCTCAGGCGGTGAGTTGTGGATATGTAGTGCAGGAACGAAGCACCACTTGGTAGCCCTGGTGCTGGTGTGGCGAACGACGGGCTGTCGATACCCTCGGAGCATGCCGATCCCCGAGTTCATCCGCACGATCCGTGCCAAGGCGGGCAACACGCTGCTGTTCATGCCGGGCGTCGTCATGGTGGTCTTCGACGACCACGGCCGGGTGCTGCTGAACCGCCGTTCGGACTCCGGGCAGTGGGCGCTGATCGCCGGCATCCCCGAGCCGGGGGAGCAGCCCGCCGCGGCCGCGGTGCGGGAGATCCAGGAGGAGACCGCGGTGGACGCCGTGGTCGAGCGGATCCTCGGCGTGTTCACCAACCAGGTGATCGAGTACCCCAACGGCCATCTCGCGCAGTACATGGACGTGGTGCTGTTGTGCCACGCCGTCGGCGGCACGGCACAGGTCAACGACGACGAGTCGCTCGACGTCGGCTGGTTCGCCGTCGACGCGCTGCCGGAACTGGCGCCGCTGCACCGCGAGCGCGTCGCGCTCGCCCTCAAGGACGAGGCGGCGGCCTGGTTCGTGCCGGCGCCTGACCCCGGGGACCGCTGAGCACCCATGGCGCCCGGCCACACCTGCCGGCGGCGAAGTGTGGGCGCGGCCGACATCGGTCGGCGGGCGATCGCTGTCTAGCCTGCCCAGCATGACGCTGATCTCGCCCTCGCCCGCGGACCTCGGTGGCCGCACCGCACTCGTCACCGGGGCCGCCGGAGGCATCGGCCGGGCCTGCGCCCTGCGGCTGGCCGCCGCCGGGGCCAAGGTGCGGGCCGTCGACCGCGATGCCGAAGGGCTCGCCGCGCTGGACGAGGAGGCCGCGGGCCGGCCAGGCTCCGTGGAGACCCTGCTGCTGGACCTGACCGACCTCGACGCCGCCGAGCAGGCGGCGGCCGGCACCGACATCCTGGTCAACAACGCCGGGCTGCAACTCGTCCGCCCCATCGAGGACTTCCCGCCCGACGTCTTCTCCACCGTCCTGCGCGTCATGCTGGAGGCCCCCTTCCGGCTGATCCGGGGTGCGCTGCCGCACATGTACGGGCAGGGCTGGGGCCGCATCGTCAACATCTCGTCGGTGCACGGGCTGCGGGCCTCGCCGTTCAAGTCCGCGTACGTCTCCGCCAAGCACGGTCTCGAAGGGCTGTCCAAGACCGCCGCCCTGGAAGGCGCGCCGCACGGCGTGACCTCCAACTGCCTGTGCCCCGGCTATGTGCGCACCCCGCTCGTGGAGCGGCAGATCGCCGACCAGGCCGCCGCGCACGGCATCCCGGCGGAGCGGGTGGTGACCGAGATCCTGCTGGCGGACTCGGCCGTCAAACGGCTGGTGGAGCCGGCGGAGGTCGCGGAACTGGCCGCCTACCTCTGCACGGAACCGGCCTCCTTCATCACGGGCGCGTCCCTGACCATGGACGGCGGATGGACCGCTCACTGACCACCGCTGGCGCCGGGGGCGGCCGGGCCGGTATGCCTGTGCCCATGAATGGCGATCACCCGGCAGTCGACGAACCGTCCGAGGCTCCGTACCTGCGGCTCCTCGCCCGGGCCGCGCCCGCCGAGGAGTACGAGCGCCCGGTGCTGCTCGCCCGCGCCGACGGCGCGCCCGGTTCCCGGCTGGCGGAGCTCGAACGCGCCAAACGGCTGGCCCTGCGGGTCCGGGACGAGCTGGAGGGGCGCCGCCGCCGCGAGGCGGAGCTGTCGGCGCTCTTCGCGACCGCGGGCGACCTGGCGGGGCTGCGCGACCTGGACTCCGTGCTGCAGGCCATCGTGCAGCGGGCCCGCTCGCTGCTGGGCACCGACGTCGCCTACCTCACCCTCAACGACCCCCGGGCCGGGGACACCTACATGCGGGTGACGGAGGGCTCGGTCTCCGCCCGCTTCCAGAGCCTGCGGCTCGCGATGGGCGCCGGGCTCGGCGGGCTCGTCGCCCAGACCGCCATGCCGTACGTCACCGAGAGCTACTTCGACGACGAGCGGTTCCGGCACACTCACACCATCGACTCCGGGGTCCGCGACGAGGGCCTGGTCGCGATCCTCGGCGTGCCGCTCGCCCTGGGCAGCGGGGTCATCGGAGTGCTCTTCGCCGCCGACCGGCGGATCAGGGTCTTCGAACGCGAGCAGATCGCCCTGCTCGCCTCGCTGGCCTCACTGGCCGCCGTGGCCATCGACACCGCCAACCTGCTGGAGGAGACCCGCTCGGCGCTCGACGGCCTGAGCGCCGCCAACGACACCATCCGCACCCACAGCGCCGTCCTGGAACGGGCCTCCGAGGTCCACGACCGGCTGACCGAGCTGGTGCTGCGCGGCGGCGGGGTCGACGACGTGGCCGCCGCCGTCGCCGAGGTCCTCTCCGGAACGGTGCAGGTCACCGGTACCGGCACCGGCGGCGAGCCGGTGCCCGCCGCGCTCGCGGCCGCCGTCGCCCGCTCCCGGGCCGACGGCCACGCGGTGCGCGAGAAGGACACCTGGACGGCGGCCGTCACCGCCGGCGGCGAACTCCTCGGCGCCCTCGTCCTGCGCGGCCACCCCGGACTCGACCCCGTCGACCAGCGCACCCTGGAGCGCGCCGCCATGGTCACCGCGCTGCTGCTGCTCGCCCGGCGCACCGCCGGCGAGGCCGAGCAGCGCTTCCGGGGCGAGTTGCTGGACGACCTGCTGGACGCGCCGCACCGCGATCCCCGGCTGCTGCGCGAACGCGCCGGCCGGCTCCGCGCCGACCTCGACGTACCGCACGTCGTGCTCGCCGCACGGCCGGCCGACGACGCCACCGTCGACCGTCAGCGCCTGTGGTCCGCGGCCTCGCACCTCGCCGCGACCCGGCACGGGCTGGCCGCGGCCCGGGACGGCGGCACCGTGTTGCTGCTGCCGCTGGAGGACGGCGTCGACGCGTCCCGCACCGCCCGCCGGCTGGCCGCGCAACTGGGCGCGGCCGTCGGCGCCGAGGTCACCGTCGGCGCGTCCGGCCGCGTGCCCGCCCCGGCCGCGCACCCCGAGGCGGTCGCCGCGGGGTACGCCGAGGCGCAGCGCTGCGTGGACGCGCTGCGGGTGCTCGGCCGCGGCGGCGAGGGCGCCGCCGCCGAGGACTTCGGCTTCCTGGGCCTGCTGCTGGCCGACTCCCGCGACGTCGGCGGCTTCGTCCGGCGGACCATCGGCGCGGTCATCGACTACGACGGCCGGCGCGGCACCGACCTGGTCCGTACCCTCGACGCCTACTTCGCGAGCGGGATGAGCCCCGCCAGGACCAAGGACGAGCTGCACGTCCACGTCAACACCGTCGCGCAGCGCCTGGAGCGCGTCGCCCACCTGCTCGGGCCCGACTGGCAGCTCCCGGAGCGCACCCTCGAACTCCAACTGGCCCTGCGCCTGCACCGGCTGGGCGGCGCGGGCTGAGACGCGGCCGGTCCGTGACCGTCCCGGCCGCGGACCGGCCCTCCGTCAGCGCGGGGCGGACGCGGCGGTCACCGCGGGCGCCGGGCCCGCGGTCCGCTCCCGCTCCGGCTCCACCGCGGCGAGGTCCCGGCCGCGGGTCTCCTTGGCGAGCAGGACGGCGACCAGGGTGACGACCGCGGCGCAGACCACGTACAGGGAGATCGGGGTGGAACTGCCGTAGTCCTTCAGCAGCGCGGTCGCGATGAGCGGTGCGGGGGCGCCGGCCGCGACCGAGGCGAACTGGGCGCCGATGGAGGCTCCGGAGTACCGCATGCGGGTGGAGAACATCTCCGAGAAGAAGGCCGCCTGAGGGGCGTACATCGCGCCGTGGAAGATCAGTCCGACGGTGATCGCGAGTACCAGCGATCCGAAGTTCTCGTGGTCGATGAGCATGAAGAACGGGAACGCCCACAGCCCCACCCCGGCCGCGCCCAGCAGGTACACCGGCTTGCGGCCGATGCGGTCGGACAGCGCGCCCCAGGCCGGGATCACCGCGAAGTGCACAGCGGATCCGATGAGGACGGCGTTGAGCGCGGTCTGTTTGCCGAGCCCCGCGTGGGTGGTCGCGTAGACCAGGACGAACGCGGTGATGACGTAGTAGCTGATGTTCTCGGCCATCCGGGCGCCCATCGCGACCAGCACATCGCGCCAGTGGTCACGGAACACGGCGACCAGCGGCATCCGCTCCACCGGGTCCTCGGACGTCCTTGCCGCGGCCTTGGCCAGCGCCGCCTTGAAGACCGGCGACTCGTCGACCGACAGCCGCACCCACAGGCCCACCATGACCAGCAGGCCGGAGAGCAGGAACGGTATCCGCCAGCCCCAGGCCAGGAACGCCGAGTCCGACAGGAGCGCGGTCAGCGCGGAGAGCACCCCCGTCGCCAGCAGCTGCCCGGCGGGCGCCCCGGTCTGCGGCCCCCACGAGGCCCAGAACCCGCGGCGCTTCGCGTCCCCGTGCTCCGACACCAGCAGCACGGCCCCGCCCCACTCGCCTCCGAGTGCGAAGCCCTGCACCAGCCGCAGCGCGGTCAGCAGCACCGGTGCGGCGGAGCCGACGGCGGCGTGGGTCGGCAGCAGGCCGATGCAGAAGGTCGCGCCGCCCATCATCAGCAAGCTGATGACCAGCAGCTTCTTACGCCCGAGCCGGTCGCCGAAGTGCCCGAACACCAGCGCGCCGACCGGCCGGGCGGCGAAGCCGATCGCGTAGGTCAGGAACGACAGCAACGTGCCGACCAGCGGATCGGAGCCCGGGAAGAACAGCTTGTTGAACACCAGGGCGGCGGCGGAGCCGTAGAGGAAGAAGTCGTACCACTCGATGGTGGTCCCGATGAGGCTGGCGGCGACGATGCGCTTGAGGTTGTTCGGGGCTGGTGGAGGGGTTGCGGGCGACGACATCGGCACCACTTCCTGGGGTGTGACGGGGACGTTTGCGTGTCGCCACACCGTAGGAATCCGCAGGTCAGGCGCACATGTGGCGGGGCAACATAGTTCGAGGGTTCGCTATGCATGCGGCCACCATGCCAGCTCGTGGAAAGGCGGTTCAGGGGATCGATGGTGGTCGAGATGAGTGTCGTCTGGGATGCGTAGTTCAGGGTGATTTGACGGTGTGGTGCTGACTCCCGTGCTGGTTTGGTGCTGACTAAAAGCCCACGTCATCACCCGTCTTCACCTGTCCCGTGCTGACTTGGTGCTGACTACGCTCCGTGAACTCGGACATCTTGGGGCTGATCGGCTCAGGGTCGTCGCGCGGTAGGCGACCTGACTGATAGGCCGACCCGGCTTTGCCGCTCGGCTCTGCGGGCACGGACAAAGCGCTGCGCCTGGGTGTGGTGCGCGTTCGTGCCAGCAGATTCTTCGTCTGCTGGTGGTACACGCTCACCGCCGCCTCTGACCTGCGGCAAAGGATGGAATCGTCTGCTGCTGAGCCGCGTTGGTCCGCACCTGGTCCGGATCTTGGTCGTGGTGTTGGCGTGCGAGTCCGCCTTACGACATGCCACATGGCGTAGAAGCCGTCCACGGGCGTCCAGTTGGTTCACGGTGAGCGTGTAAGTCAAGGTCAGGACCTTGTGGCAAGAGTACGTCCGCGGGGTTGGTGACCCGCTCGTGGCTCGTGAGGATCCCGTCGGCTTGCTCCGTGCGGGGGGTCCTGCGTAGATGGGGTCTGATAGGACGACGCCCCGCCGGCTTGCTGCGGCGGATGTCGTCGTGGAGTTGGTCATGTCGGAATAGGGCTCGCACTGGAGGCTGCACGCCACAGGGGAATTCCTCCGCGGCCAACACGGTCGTAGCTCTTCGATCCCGACACGTGGAACGCCTGGGCGGCGTCGTCGACGCTCGCGGTCCTATTCCAGGTGGCGCGGATGTGCTAGGGGCTGAACGGGCCGTGATGCGTTTCGCTACCCTGGCTGGGCGTTCCTGTCAACAGTGCCCTTCCGGTTCGATTGCTTCCCGGGAAGCGAGGAAGCGGGGAGGTGCGGTGGACTGCAACAGTCCAAGGAATCACCGGTCTCGGTGACTAGCAATTGGACGGTTTCCCTGCTCCGATTATTATGAGGATCGGGCGAAAGCCCAACCAGCATTGCTGGTTGGGGCACCCGCGTCTGCCTCGCCAGCGAGGTGATGGTCAACGCGGTTGGCGGTAGGGCGCTCGCCGGACTTGGGCCGAGACCTCGCGCATGTCGCGCCTATGCCCCTGTTGGAGGCCAAAGCGGCCTGTGGGGAGGTCCTCGGTTCGATTGCTTCAACGGGGGCAGGGAAGGGTTGACAACGGCTGACCCGGTTGAGCCCTTTGGTCGTCGGGACGCAGTGGAAAAGGAAGGAGAATGTCCCGCGGAGCGAACTAGGATCATCTGTCATGGGTGTATACGCGAACCGGAATCGGACGGATACGGCGCCGAAGCGGGCGGCCGAGCCACAGGCCGAGTTCTTCGAGAGGGTCGCCGGTCCGTTTTGGGACCAGGTTCGGGATGTGATCAACGAATGGTGGTTGCGCTTCCCTGGCCAGGCTCAACCCGGCCTGCTCAGCCGGCTGGGGGATCGAAACTCCGACACGAATGTCTACTCTGCGCTGTGGGAGTTGTATCTGCACGAGATGTTGCGCGGTTCCGGTTGCAGCGTGGAGGTTGAGCGGCAAACGGGAACAGGTGGCTATAGGCCCGACTTCCTGGTTACTCGCGGCAACGAGCAGTTCGTCGTCGAGGCGATCTGGAAGGCTCAGAAGCGCGAAGCTGGGTCCTACTCGCTTCCACCGCAGTTGAGCGATGCCATCGATCGCTTGCCGAGTCCGAACTTCTTCGTATCGTGCGAACTCCGCAGCGCGGGTACGGCAACGCCGCCGCAGAGACGGCTGAAGTCCGAGCTGACGCGATGGCTGGCAAGCTTGGACCCCGATCAGGTCATCGCCGACCATGAGCGCAAGGTGCCGCTTCCCCGTCACTCTTGGCAAGAGGCTGGCTGGTGCCTCACGTTTCAAGCGATCCCCCGCAGCCCAGGCAAACGTGGCAATCCCTCTTGCAGGACAATCGGCGTCTACTCCTCGGCATGGGCGGTCGAGGACGGATCGGAGCGAGTGCTCCACGCCGTCACACACAAGGGCGGGAAGTACGGTGACCTGGAGCTGCCATTCATCGTGGCGGTAGGCCATGCAGCCGACTTCCCCGAAGATGAGGACATCGAGAGAGCGCTGTACGGGAGTACCGTCGAGTACGCCTACGAAAGCGGATCGACCTTCAGCCGAAAGCCCGATGGCTACTGGACTGCCACCTACGACCATGCCCACAGCCGTGTCAGCGGCGTGCTCGTCGTGAACAACCCAGCACCCTGGACCTGGACGAAAAACACTCCCGTTCTCTGGCAAAGCCCGGACCCCGCCTCGCTTCCTCCCCCCACCTTCCCTACCTGGGCAACCGCGCAACTGGCTGGGATCCAGGTCGAGCGTCGGTCCGCGATTCGCTCCGTCCACACCGCTCTCGGTCTGCCGGAACGCTGGCCGACCGGCGACCCCTTCCCCCGGAGTGACCCAAGGTGACGTCAGCGGCACCTTCAGTATCGACAGCGGCACCCCCGGTGAGATCGCCTCATGCGCACGCAGCGTTCGGTGCGCGCCTCTGCGTGGACTGGGGAGGCCGCTCGACCGGATTCGGGGAGCATCCGTCGTGCACCGGGTGGACGCCCTGATCGGCCAGCCGACGCTGTGCCGCATGCGCACGAAGTCGTCTGCGTCCGCGGGCCGATGGCTGGGAGGCGGATGTGGCTTGCGGACGGGTATTCGCCCGCCGGGCCGCGCTTTAGACTGCGACCGCTCCGAAATCTGATGGTGTGCAGGATGAACCGAGCTGTCGTGACCGCATTGACGGCAGCAGCATTGGTCGTGTCCGGGGGCAGCGCTGCGGCGCGAACCAACAGCGGATCAACTCCCCCCCCCGTGCCCTATGAGCCAGCAGCGCGGGGCACCGAAGCTGGCTGGGCGTGCTTCATGTGAGGGCCACGGTGCCCAGGCGCGCGCGCGTGAGTGCCACGTAGAGGGCCCGATGGTCTGCCTGCGTTGGATCGAGGCCGAGCTTCAGGGCCGAAGCGTCTGAGCTGCTCAGCTTAATTGCCACTGTGTTCCACTCTCGGCCTTTGGACTGGTGGCATGTCAGTCCAGGCACGAGTTGGTCATCTTCGAGCCGCAGCTGTAGACGGTTCAGTGCGAGGAGAGGTTTGCGTGCGTACCGTTGTGCAGCAAGCGCCGGAATGAGATCGGCCAGGCTGTCTGCGAGGCTCTCCCATACTTGCCGAGGCCGAGCGCCGTCCTTCAGATGAAAGATGGCAGTCTGCAGGCAGGGGTGGAGAGTTGTCACTAGATCCTCTTTTTCCAGTCCCAGCGTGGCCAAGGCGTCGTGCAGAAACACTGCCTGCAACCCGAGCGCGCGCTGGGTGATCTCGTTGAGGAGCAGTGTGCATATCGCTTCCTGGGCTTGCCCTACGCCAGGCCTGATCGCCAGGGGGAGTACGTGTGGGTCCGCCTCCCAGAGTGTCTTCCATTTATGCGCAATGACCACATCTGCGTCCTGAGCGAAACCTGGCGGCAGTTCCACTGGCATCCGCTGGCGCAGCTGCCTCGTGAGTGACGCCTGCCTGTCGCTTCCCCACCGGAATGATTCGTCCAGATGATGTGTGGTGAAGCCGTTCTCGCTGATGTAGGTGGTCATCGCTGCGGGACGTGCGCCTCTGAACTGGTAGAGGGCTTGCCAGGGGTCTCCGACCAGGGTGAGTGATCTGCATCCTGACGCGGCGAGCGACAAGATGTCCCTGTCCAGGTCGTTAGCGTCGAACACCTCGTCCACTGTCAGTGAACGCACGGTGCTCTCCAAATATGAGGTGAGGGTTTCCCTTCCCACGCGGGTTGCCAGGGCTCCTTGCAGAGCTTCCCGGACGTTATCGTGTGTGCACCTGCCCGCGGAGACCGCTGTCATGAAGTCCGTGACCGAGGGGTGGCTCGCGGACTGAGACTCGTTGATGGTTCTGATGACGACCTGTCCGCTGTCGACTCTCAGAACGGGTCTTATGCGCCCGGGTTTCCCGGGGAGGGCCGTTCGCCAGGTATCCAGGACCTCAAGGTCGGTGTGTCCTCCCGGCCATTGAAGGACACCCTTTTGAAGGAGATGGAAGAGAAGGTCGCATAGCAGGGTGTCCAGGGTGACGATGCGGTGTGGCCAGGTCACTGATGACAGGCCCCAGTGCCGGATGACGCGGGCCCGGAGCTCCTCGGTGGCTGAGCGTGTGAAGCTGACAGCTACGACGGCCCGTCTGTCGGTGGTGCCAGCAAAGCGGTGCAGTCCGAAGCGGAAGGCCGACACCGTGGTCTTTCCCGAGCCCGGCTCGGCTTCCACGTACACGCGGCCGTGCGGACTGCCGCTGGCCATGAGCTGTCGTGGCGTCAGGGCGTTGACTCCCGCCCTCGGCTTAAGCATTGCTCTGTGCTCCCGGCCATTGCCCGGGTACCTGCACTCGTGTGGGCCATCCTCCAGGATCGCGCCGTACCGCGTGATCCTCCTGAGCTGCCCCGAGTTTCGTAGAGTCCGGTGATCTTGTTTCAGGCGGACTGCGGGTTGGCTTCCTGTTGTCGCCACCACTCGCGTTCGTACTCGGCAGGCGGTACGTAGTCGAGGGCGGAGTGGAGCCGTTCCTCGTTGTACCAGGTGACCCATTGGAAGATCGCCCGCTCCACCTGGTCAACGTCCCGCCACGGTCCTTGCATCTCGATCAGCTCGGCCTTGAAGGTGCCGTTCAGGGCCTCGGCCATCGCGTTGTCGTAGCTGTCCGCGACCGAGCCGACCGAGGCTGAAGCCCCGATCTCGGACAGCCTCTCGGTATACCGAATTGATACGTATTGCGACCCGCGGTCGCTGTGATGAATGAGACCGGAGTCCTTCTTGATCCGGCGTCTCCACAACGCCATCTCCAGTGCGTCCAACGGCAGTTCGGTCCGCATGTGATTCGCGACCTGCCAGCCGACAATCATCCGCGAGTACACGTCCAGGACGAACGCCACGTATGCCCAGCCGGACCAGGTGCGCACATACGTCATGTCCGCCACCCACAGCTGATCCGGCCGCGAGGCTGTGAAGTCGCGGTCGACCAGGTCTGGCGGCCTGGGTGCCGACGGCTCCGGCACAGTGGTCCGCCGCCGCTGACCGCGGATGACGCCCTCCAGGCCCAGCTCGTCCATCAGCCGCTCGACGGTGCAGCGGGCCACCTGCACACCCTTGCGCTTGAGCGCGCGGGTGATCCGGCGAACGCCGTAGGTGCCGCCGGACTCGGCATGAACCTGTTCGATCAGCGGCATGACCTGCTCGTCGCGCAGCCGGCGTGCCGACTTCGGCCGCTTCTTGCGCGCGTAGTACGCCGACTCCGACAGCCCCAGCACCCGGCAGGCGAACCCGACCCCGAGGCCCTTGTTCCTGAGATGCTCGATCACCTCGTCGGCCTCGTCCGGGGACGGTCGAGTTCGGCCGCAAAAAACGCGCTCGCGGCTTTGAGGATCTCGTTTGCCCGCCTCAACTCCGCGTTTTCCCGGCGAAGTTGCCTCAGTTCTTCCTGTTCGGCGGTGGTCAGCCGGTCGTCGCGTTCACCGGTGTCCGCCTCGGCTTGGCGGACCCAGCCACGCAGGGCCTCCTTGTGGATGCCCAGGTCCTTCGCGACATGCGCGATCGGACGGCCGGAGGTGCGGACCTCGCGGACGGCCCGCTCGCGGAGCTCGTCCGGGTACTTACGTGGTGCTGGCACAGCTCGTGGTTCTCCTTCGAGCCAGGATCATAAGCCTGGCTTCATGGACTCCACGAAACGGGGTGCAGCTCATCCTGCGTCGGACGGGCGAGGAGCAGATCATCCCAGCCCATTGCCTCCTCGGCATCGCCGATTGCCGGCTCGGGCTCTTCCTTCACCGGTTCGGGTTCGTGGTCCTGCCAGAAAGCCGATTCTTCGAGCTCGGGCCACTCGATATCCTCTGGCATTTCATCCCAGATGCTGTCCGGAGCAAGCCAGTTGGGCGGTTCCGTGACGCCCTCGTCGATCGCGAAATCTGTAGCAACAGACTCTGGGGCAGCTGGGTAGAGGAAGTCGAAGAGGTTCCTGAGGTGGTCGGGCACGCGGACGGATGTGAGTCCGCCAGCCAACTGGCGATCGGTATCCGTGGCGTCGCGCAACAGGGCGGCGAGCGTCAGGGCGAACTCAGCCTTTCGCCGGGCGCCTCGCCCTTCCTTGAGGCTTTCCTCACCGTCCTTGCCCGCCCGCCGGCTCCCGAAGTAGGCGCGGACAGCCTCGACGGTGACTTCGGCCAGCGGGTGCTCCGGGTCGACAGCTTGCTGGGCGGCTGCGATGAGATGCTCATTGCCCGGGGTGATGGCCGGCTCCAGCGTGGGGTGGCTGATGAAGGCTTGGACGATCGCTGGATCGTGCTCGGCAAGCCACTTGGGCGAGTCCCGTGCACTGTCGAAGGGCGTGTCGCTGTCGCTGTCACGGAGGACGGCCAGCTTCGTGCACAGCTCTGCCCCGGAGGTAGCCAGGAGACGGACAGCCCACTGACCGACCTTGGTGCCCATAGGTACGATGCTCAGGGCATCAATGAAGGCTTGCTTCGTGTCATCGTCGGCAGCCCAGGCCCGGCCGAACTCGCGTACCACGGCGCCTTCTGTCACCCCCTCCACCAGGAGCAGCCGTTCAGCGAAGAGCGCTGATGAACGGCTGGCGTCGAGGTGCAGTCTGGTCATGCGCAGCGTGGCCTCGCGATGCTGGCGAGGGACGACGTCTTTCACACACCGGCTGATGCTTCCCTGGTGTGTGCGGCGTACGACCACGAGTTCCTCCGGGTCGCAGGCGGTGATGACGTCGGTCGCATGACTGGAGAGGATCACTTGCAGTTCAGGTCGCGACTTGACGGTCCTGCGCAGGTAGCGGACCAGCGAGTGCTGCAACTGGGGGTGGAGGTGCGCTTCGGGCTCTTCGATGACGAGCGTTGCATGGAAGGGGGCCGTGGAGAAGAAGGAGTCTTCCTCCGCTGCTGCCTCGGCCTGTGCTTGGACCTGGTTCTCGGACGCCTGCCGGGCCTGCTCCTCCTCAGAGAGAACCTCTCCGTCTCCGCGCCCCCCGGACGGGTCCGGAATGGTGACGGGAACTTCCGTAGAATCGGGTATCGCTGCCAACATCACCGCGATATGAAGCAGGTTCACATACCCCAGCCCGGAGACCTCCAGAGGACGGGCCTCGGAGCGGCCTTCGACGACGGCGAGCATGACCTCCAGGACACGCGCAAGGTACGTGTCGTCGATGACTTGGCCTCGGATGTATGGCCACTGAGGACTTACTCCGGCGGAGAGCCTGCCCAGATGTTCGCCGATTCGCGCTTCCACGGCGTCGATCAGACTGTCTTTGGCAAGGTCCTCCAGCAGCCGGGAGGCGCGGGCTCGTAGAGCCACCAGGTTGCGGCTGCCGTGGAGTTCCTGCTGGCGCGCCCGTAGCAACTCGACCAGGATGCGTGCCTCGCGTCGGGCCAGTTCGTCCAGCGGGTGCCGCCAAGCGGGCAGGTATATCAGTTTGAAGTTGTCCAGCTTCGGGGCAAGCCCGTGGTTGATGTCCAGCCGGGAGGTGACGCTTCCCAGCTGTGGCTGCAGTGAGACTCTCCAGGATTCAGCGTCTCCGCCGAGACGCCGGTGGCCAGTGGTGTGAAGCTCGCGGCCAAGCCGCCCTTCCGCTTCGAGGTCTTCTCCCAGCGCGTAGGTGATGCCGATGCTGCGCTCCACGCCGGTATCAGGGGGTGCCAGTACGGCTGATGTCGGTCTTGGAAGCACGGGAAACCGGCTTCCAGGGTGCGCGAGATAGAGCGCGTCCGTGAGCGTCGTCTTGCCGGCGCCGTTGGCGCCGATCAGCACACTGAACCTGCCGGGAAGGTCGCACGTCATGAGAGTCTCTGCGCTCGCGCGCAGACCGCTCACCGCAACTCGGCTCAGATGCACGACAGATCCCCCGATCCGCTCGGCCTTGTGGACATCATCGCTCAGTGACAGGCACGCACGGGCCTCTTTTGATCGTTGGGGAAAACATCCTTCCGTGTCGCGCTGAACCACTCCGGGATCGGTGGAGGCTCTGATGTGCCCCCGACCTAAGGGCTCGCAGAGAATCGACATGGTGGTTCGATCCGATCCACAAGTCATACATCCTGCACTGGTCGACATGGCGCCGACGACGCCAGCACCAAGCCAGCATCAGCCACCGCAAACGACGCGGACACAGCCCCTGAACTGCCCAGCAATCGGAACAAACGCCGTTTAGGCGGGGTGACGAGGCTATTCGGGGCTGCCTTCGTCTGTAGTGGTCTCGTCGTCGATCAGCCCGTAGGGAGGGCGGTCCTCGTTGCGGCTGTACCGGACCACGACGTTCTCTTCCACGAGCGCGGGCGGACTGTTGTCGACGATGATCACCTGGGCACCCGCCCCTTGTTCAGTCAGCCAGCTGGTCAGGTGGCGGTAGAAGTCGTCGATGGCGATCGCGTCTGCGATTACCGCGTCCCGGGTACCGCCGTGGCCCAGGTTCTTCTGCGGGCTGTCGATCATGAGGAAGCCGGGGTGGGCGGCCGATGTTTCGACGGCCACCTCGAAGACGGCCAGCTGCCAGGCCAGGGTCAGGAGTGTCCGGGCGCCGGATGACGCCTCGCGGTAGGAGTCGCCGCGTACGTGAGGAACCAGATTCGTGTCGATCATCGGCTGGCTGAGTTTCGGGTAGCGCCACTGCCGCAGGAGTTCGCTGTACCGGCCGCTGATTCGGCCGACGACCAGGTCCCGGTCCTGTGCGGCATCTCCCAGCCGGTCGCGTTCCTCCCGCAGTCGTTCGATCTGTGTCTCCTGCCGTTCGACGAGCGCGGCGCGCTTCTCCAGGCCAGCCTGAAGCTTCGTGGCGTTCTCGGCGTGCTGGAGATGCCGGAGGACTTCTTCGCGTCGGCGCTGGAGGCTGTCGCGAGCGGCGAGGAACGGGGTGACGGTGGGCGAAGTGGCTTCGTCGACCGCGGCTGCGGCACGTTCTTCGTCGATGGCGGCGTTTTCTGCCTGGAGCTTCAACGTGGCGAGCGAGCTGTCCAGGCCCTCAACGTAGGCAGTGATCTCCTTCAAACGGGCCTTGGTGGCTCTGATCTCCGCCGCGACATCCAGCCGTCCTTCATCCGACGCGTGCTCGGCTGTGGCGGTGCCGAGCGTCAGGTGCCTGTCGTCGTGGGGCAGCTCGTGGCTGCACAGACTGCACGAGCCGTTCTCCACCGACGGGGGAGCGGGCAGCCGATTCAGGCACGCCGGGCAGGTCGTGACGCTGAGGGGATCGAACAGGCGCTGCGCTTCGGCCAGCATGTTGAGCTTGACGAGGTCGTCCGCGTACTGCGCCCGCAGCGGCATCATCCGGGTGAGTTGCGTCTCGCAGTCACGTACCACGCCAGCGGCTCGCCGGGCGCGCTGGGCCGCTTGCTGGTGCTCGCGGCGCAGACGCCCGGCGAAGGTGGTGCCGGCTTGCGCTGCCTCGTCGAGGGCCCGTAGCTGCTCGGTCAGCTCCCGCAGCTCGCCTTCGTATTGCTCAGCGATCAGCGCGCCGACCGTGGGAACGTCCTGCTCGTCGACGAACGCCCGTGCTGCGGCGAGTTCGGAGCGTGCCTGGGTGAGTCGGGCGCCCAGTTCCTTGATGCGTTGCCCAAGCTCGACGGCGCGGTCGTCGTGAACGCCGAAGACGACGTCGACCACCTGCTTCAGCTTGTGTTTCTTCATGTACTCGTTCTCGAACAGGAAGTTCTTGGAGGCGATGCGCTCGTTGGGCAGGAACGCGAGGTTCATGAGGTCGCGGATGCTCAGGGGGTCGGTCCGGGACTCACGGCTGGAGGGGGCCTCCCGCAGCTGAACGCCTTCGAGCTTGCAGTGCCCCAGCAGCAGAGCGGAAAGGCTCTCGGGCGCTCCCGCCGGCTCGATGGTCCTGCTCTCAGGTTTGGAGAGCGGCGGGCTGTCCAGCGTCCCACGGCGTACGTAGGCGACCTTCGATGGTTCCCCGACGGGCCGCTCGATGACGTGCGGTTCCCCGGACAGCTCGACTTCCAGAAGGCAGGAACGGACCTTCCGCAGCACCTCAGGATGCCGTGGATGGCGCTTCCCTCCGAGGCCGTAGGCGATGAACTCCAACACCGCGGTCTTGCCCGAGCTGAATGCCCCGGCCACCACGGACAGGCCCCGCACCCGCTGGTCCTGCGTGAAATCGACGTCATAGTTCCGGCTGACGCCAGCAAGGCGCAGGCGCCGGATCCGGATGCCAGGCAGCGGCTGCATGGTGGTCATCCTTCCCAGGGCATGTCAGGTGCCTGCGGTCCTAGTCCCAGCACGCTGAGGAGCGCGGCACCAGGGCCGCCCTCGCCATCCGGCCGCAGCCACCGTGCGGTCTGTTCCCGCAGCGCCTTGTCGCTGAGCTTGCGGAGGCGACGCACGACGATGGACGCCGCAGTGGTGAACGACGCGGCGTAGGTGGCGGTGAAGCGAGCCCCGAGTTCCCGACCGCGGTTGTTGATCGAATAGGCGAAGGCGCCGTTGCGGTTGTGGACCTCGCAACACCCGTAAGCCACGAGCAGTCCGAGGTCGTGCTGGATGCGCTCGCGTCGACTGGTGAAGCGCTGTGAGGAGGACGCGTACGAGAGCACCTGCGGATCGAAGCCGGCCAGCCTGAGCATGTTGCCCTCCCGGCCGTCGGAATCGACGACGAGGAAGGGGTTCGCCGACAGGAAGTCGTAGTAGCCGAGGCGCTCCAGGCTCGCCCCCTTGGCGTCCTGTCTGGCGACGGCGTCGAGAAGAAGCAGCAGCTGCGCCAGGCGGAAGGTCACCTCGTCCTCCGGCATCATCACCGGCCGGTGTGCTTCCACAGCGAACTCCTCGTAGGTCTGGCAGGACAGGCGACGGCGGTCAGCCGTCGGAGTGCTCGGCGGCGATCTGCCGCCAGTGTTTGACCCAGCCCGCCTTGCGGTTGTCCACGAGCCGGTGGACCAGCCCCCAGCTGTGCACCAGCTCGAGGCGGAGCGACTTCGGCAGTTTGTCGTGCTCGTTGCGTACATCCCGCCAGACACGGGTGTGGAGAACCCGAAGCGCGTCCTCGGCCGCGCATTCGTTGAACTGCATCTCCCATAGACCGTGGAGCGTCGCATCGGCGGAACTGAGCGCCGCCACCTCCGCCGGAACGTCCTTGTGCGCGATCTCGCGAGCCACCAGATCGGCATTGAAGAACTGCCTCTTGGCCGAGTCCAGCTCCACGTGGCCGGCCTCGGTCATCTGCCGAATGAACAAGGCGGAGCCAAGGGTGGCTGCCTTGTCGTCCTCGACTTCGTGTACCAGCCGAAGCTGTTCCCCGGGGGCGGGGGTGGGGGCGGCCTGAGCGTACGTCTCGTAGAAGCCGCGACGCACGTCGTCGCCCTCGGGGCTAAGCAGCTTCTTCCGGAGGGCGGTCTCGTCCCAGAGCTGTATGACGAGGTTGTGTTCCTTCTCCCTCGCCTTCGTCCACGTGTCCCACCATGCCGTCATGGGGCCGTCCATGCTGGATGGGATGCACAGAATCCAGCTGGCGATGGTGTGGCCGTTCGTGACGGCTGCCTTCAGCACGTTGTCGAGCGAGTCTTTGACCTGCTGTATGTGCTTCTTGGTGGTGACCGGCATGAAGTACTTGGACTGCCACACTGTGATCGCTCCGCCGAGGTTCCCGGCGAAAGCGTCGATACCCCAGTCGCCCGGGTTGGCAGCGACGGATCGTACGTTTGGGGTCGTCGCGGCGGCAAGCTGAGCGATCATCGTTTCAAAGTCGTCGCGAGCTCCGCCGGGGCTTCCTCCGCGGACTGCGTGCACGTCGAAGCTGATTGGCTGGACACCCGTCGGCACGGCTATCGAGTCAGGCACAACCCACCCCCTCGGCGGCTGCACACAGGATGTTCCCCAGGCGTCACACACCGTATCGAGGAGCCTATACAAAGTTCACTCTTCTGATCAAGAAGTGGAACGCACCGGCATCTCAAATACAGTCCACCGCGCAGCACGGCAATCGCGCGAAACCTGCGGGCCACGGTGCAGGCGTGTGCAGGTCGTCTTGGCGAGAGGGCTGCATCCCGCTCGCGCTCTACCGAACCATCCGTCCGTAGTCGTGCAGTGGTCAAACGCCGCCGTTGCGTGCGGCAGCCGGACTGCGGCCGGCCCGTGCAGGCGTGTATGCGGGGTGCTATCGGGTTGCTCGCGCGACGCGGCCGGTGTACGCGACCGTCGTGGTTGGCGGGCCGGCACGGGTGGTGGGCGCCGGTCGCGGTTGCGGCGTCGGGACCGTTCCGGTGGCGTGCTGCCAGCGGGTGCGGACGGCGCCGATGTCGGCGAGGGAACGGCGGGCGCCGACGACGAGCTGGAACGGCGTGTTCGCCGTGTCGCCGGCGTACGCCTCGATGCGTCGGCCGGTGTGATCGGCGGTGGCCAGCAGGGAGCGTTGCAGTGCGCGCTCGCCCCAGTGCTCCACGGAACCGGCCGGTTCGGCCAGCAGGTGGAGCACCTCGCCCGGTTCGCTTCCGTCGTCGAGCAGGCCGCGCTGTTGGGCCTCCCACAGGACGGTGACTGGGTCGACGGGCTCGCGGCGGCGGGCCAGGGCGGTCAGGCACTGCCACAGGCCGGCGTGCAAGGGCAGGGTGAGGTCGTCGGGTAGTAGCCACCGGGCGGATTCGATGTCGGCAGGGTTGGCGGTGGCGGTCGCGAGCAGCATCTGCTCCTCCTCGACCGCCTCCATGTAGTCGGGCGCGACTGGCGGCGATGGTGCCGCGGTGCGGGGCAGCACGCCTGCGCGCGGTGGGAATCTGGCTGCGATGTCGTCCACGACCGCGGCGAGCGCGTCGGCCTCGGCGAGCACCGCCTGCACGGCGTGCGGGAGGGAGTCATCGTGGACGGTCTGGACGAGGCGTTCGGCGGCTGTCTGCAGACGGCGACGGGCATGTTCGGCCTCGACCATCCGTAAGCCGGTGCGTGACGGGGCCATGGACAGACCTGGACGAGGGTGTGCAGGTACGAGGCGGTCAGCCCGCGCGCCTGCTCCTGACCCGTGGCGAGCACGCGGACGAGCCAATTGGCGTTCTTCGCGTGCTCGGCCGGGTCGGGCGGAGGCAGTGTGCTGATTGCGGCGAACAGGGCGGCGTGCGCGGCGGTAGAGAAGGAGTCAGCGGCGATGCCGGTCACGTCGCCGAGACGGTGCGGCTCGAGAAGGAGTGCGCCGAGGAGGGCCTGCTCGACGTGGAACACCGGCTGGGGTGGTGTTGCGTCGAAGCCGTCTTCGTCAGGTTCGGGGGCGTGGGGCATCAGGCGGCGAGAGTGAAGTCGTCGGGGGTGAGGGCGAGGCCGAGGTGCGGGGCGAGAAGGTGGCCGGCGAGCAACGGCGGTACGGCGTTGCCGATCTGCGAGAACTGCTGGCCCTTGTTACCGGCCCAGGGGTAGTCGGCCGGGAAGGTCTGCAGGAGGCCGGCCTCGCGCGCTGTGATCCGGATCGGCTCCAGCACCGTTGGCGCATCCGTGTTCTCGATCCCAGCCGAGGCCGGTGCGGCGACCCGGGTGCACTCGTTCGCGCGGTGCCCGAAGAACAGCGTGCCAGCTGGCTCGGACAGCGGACGGACTGTGGCGTTGGTCTGGTTGTTGCTGCGCAGGGACCAGGACCAGCGGTGGGCCTCGGCGGTGAACGTCGGCGCAGGAGCGTCGGCGGCCCGGTTCTCGCGTGTGCCGTGCCGGGCCGCCCAACCAGCGCCTTCGCGACGGGACTGCAGGACCACCCCGTCCGGTCGGGGCATCCAGGTGCCGCGATCCCGGGCGTCGGACAGCGTCTTGCGGGAGCCCGACGGGAACGGTTCCGGCCCGCCGCCGGGTCCACCACCCGCGCAGACGGTGGGGACGGGCCGGTCGGTCGCGCCCCATCCCAGGGCCTCGGCCATGCTGACCCAGCGGGCGCGACCCGGACCGAACAGCGATTCGGGCTCGGCGACGTGGGAGTGCGTGGGTGTGGGAGGTTGCGCTGTCTGCACCCGGGAGGCAAGGAGGATCGCCCGTTTCCTGGTCTGCGGAACGCCGAAGTCGGCGGCGTTGAGGATCCCGTACCAGGCCGAGAATCCCCAGCCACGCAGGACGGCCGCGTACTGCTTCCACAAGGGCAGGACGCCCGGGACCTCCTCCATGGCGACCCAGTCGGGTTCTCCGACCGTGTTCAGGGCATGCAGGTAGCGCATCGGCTCGGCCGCGAGCAGGGAACGCTCGTCACGGCATGCGGCGAGGAGGCGCTCGCGAGTGTCGCGTCCGGCGGCCAGGTCCTCGACCGCCGCGTGCACCAGCGGCTGGTCCACCAGGCCGAGGCGTTTGCCGGCCATGCTCCATGCCTGGCACGGAGGGGAAGCGATCATTCCGCGGGTGCGGCCGATGAAGGGCCAGGTCGGATACCTTGCCACGTCGGTGCGGATGGTCAACTGCCCAGCCGCGGCCCGGGTCTTGCACGCCCACTCGTCCCATTCCAGCCCGATGTCGCGCACGCCGAGGACGTGCAGCGCCCTGCTCCAGCCGCCCGGCCCCGCGAAGAGGTCGAGTATCACGTGGCCAGCCCGAAGTCGTCCTGCGTCGGCGCGTGCTTCGCCACGGCGCGGGCGGTGATCGCTTGCGACGCGCGGGCGGACGCCGCGGACAGTTCCTCCGCGCCGGGCTCCCGGTACCACGGCCGGAGGTCGAGCATGGCGGCGCGCATGCCGGTGGCGAAGCAGAGCGCGGTGCCCTTGGGCAGAGCGCGGATCGCGTCGGCAGGCAGGATCCGTTCCTGCCGCATCGACACTGACGTGCTCTTGCCGGACTCCGAGTGCGAGGTGGACGTGGTCTGCACGTCGTGGTCGCCGATCAGGCGGCTGAGCTTGTCGGCGAAGTCGGGGTCGTCGATGCCGCTGCCGATCACCTTGACGGTCGAGGCGGACCACATGGCGTCCATACCCGTGTCTCCCCAGACCTTCTGGCCCTGACGGTAGGACTGCAGGATCGTGATCGGGATGATCCCGCGGCTGCCGAGGTGAGAGTACAGATCTGGCAAGTCGCTGATCTTGCACACGTTGGCGGCCTCGTCGAGGATCGCCAGCATGGGCGGATCCAGGCGCCCGCCAGCACGTTCGGCCTGGGCGGTCGCGGCCCGCATCACCGAATCTGCGCACGCGGCGATCAACGCCGAGGCTCCGCCGCCGCCGTCCTTGCTGAGCAGGAACAGCGTGTCGGTGGACCTGACGAACTGCTCCGGCCGAAATTCCGGGACATCCTTCTGCGGGGTGACCCACGCGGCGATTTCCACGTTCAGGAGGGCGGAGGCGTACTGCCGGGCGGTCTCGTAGATGCCGTCCCTCGTTTCCGGGGGCCCCTCGACGGTGCCCTTGAGCTGCGCGGCGACGGCGGCGACGTCGTGGTCGCGCAGGATGTCCAGCGGAGTGCGGTCGGCGGGGAAGGCGAGCCACTGCATGATGTCGGTGATGGGCCGCTCGTCGAGCGCTGCCGCCAGGAGAAGCTGGGAGAGGATGTTGCTGCCGGCCTTCGACCAGAAGTCGCCCTGCTGGGAGGCGTCCACCGAGGCGGCGAGGAAGTGTCCGGCGAGCCGGTTCGCCCCGTCCAGGGTTTTCGCGCTGGCGAGGGGGTTCCACCACATCTCGCGGGCGGCGTGCGCGATCTGCTGCGGGTCCATGGTCCACACCGTCCCCGCCTGGGCCCTTGCCTCGTACGTGGTGGTGAAGGCGTCGCCGGCGGCCTTGTTCGACGTCAGCAGGACCGGGCCCGGCGCGCCGAGCATGGAGGGGATGGCGAGCGAGGTGGTCTTACCGGAACGGGGCGCCATGATCGCGACGGCGACGTCCTCGAACCCCATCCGTACCTCGTGGCGGCTGTCCTGCAGGTTGCCGAGGAGGATGCCGGTGTCCTTCGCGTCGATGTGCTTGCTGTCCTTCAAGCTGGGGCGCAGGGAGCGGGCTTTGTCGGTGACCGCCTTGGCCATCAGTGGCTCGATGTCCCGGGCCTTGGCCATGTCGGTGATCTTCGTCTTCTTGCCGCTGCTCCGGTTTTTGTGGCGAGCCCATAGGAAGCCCGCCCCCGCCCCGAGGGCGAGGAGAAGGAGAACGGGGACGATGCGGGCGCCGATCAGCAGGGACGTTTCTCCTGCGCCGGACCAGACCTGCTCGGGGTGGAGCAGGGCGTTGGTCGGCTGGTAGGGGGCCCAGTTGGTGCCGGTGAGGTAGGCGGTGATGTTGCCGGACAGCCAGGCCAGGTGGGACAGGGGGACGACGACGGCGAGCCCGCCGAGGAGGAGGCGCAGGACGAGGTCGTATCCGTCGGTGTTGCTGCTGGGGGAGGAAGAGGGCAAGGGCTACGTGCTTCCGGGCGGGGGAGGGGAGGGCCAGCTGGCTGCGGCCGTGCCTGGGCGGCTCCTGCCGCGAGGGGCTCGGGGCTGTCGGCGCCGGTCGTCTGGCGGATGACGACGCCCGGGCCGAGCGTCGACAGACTGCGCCCGCTGTGGGTGCGGAGCACCGGCTTCGTATCGGCGAGCGACGGTGAACGCGGCGACGAGGTGTGGCGGGGCTTGGGCGCCGAAGCGGGCCTGCCAGACCATCCGGTGCGTGCCGAGGGTGACCGGGGTTGTAAGGCGCGTCAGTGGCTGGGGCCGGATCGGTGAGGGCGTCGGTGACTGCGGCGATCAGCTCGACCGGGGGCGGGCTCCGAAGCTCGCGTACCAGGCGGGCCGGTTCGGCTCGGCGGCCTCGGCGGCGTGGTGGAGGGTCCACCACTGGTCGTCGGGGGCGGGCTCGAGGCGCAGGAGGGCCTTCTGGTCGGGGCTGGAGAGCAGGACGCGCGGCATCAGGGGGCCCGCCGTAACTCCATCCGCAGGCACGGTGGAGGGGGACGGTGATCCAGGCGGGGGCGCAGGCGAGGTGGCCCGGGGTGATGAAGTCGACCTCGACGGTCTCGGGAGTCGGGGGCGTGGTCACTTCCGTGCGGCGGCTCGCCGGGTGGGTGCGAGGGCCGGTGTGGGGGCCAAGGGTGAAGGGGCGTTGAGGGATGCGGTGTTGACTTCCCGGAGCGCTTTGCCGTGGGTGGCCCAGTCGTCGAGGTAGCTCCATGATTCGGCGTGATGTTCGGCGAGGGCGTCGTCGAATTCGGCGGTGCCGGGCTTTGCGGTGGCGGGGAGGGCGTCGCGGGTGAGTAGCCATTGCTCGTTTAGTTCGTCGAGCCGGTCGAGGGCCGTGTGCAGGACGCCCAGTTGGTAGACCCAGCGGCTCTGGACCGTGTTCTCCGGCAGTTGGGCCAGCTGTGTCTCGGTCGTCGCCAGCAGGTGCCGGGCGCCGTAGCGGAGCGTCTCGAACGCCTCGGCGGTGTCCGTGTCGCGCTGGCTCTTGCGCATGCCGTAGGCGTGGACGTCGTAGGGCCAGCCGTCGAGGTCGGTGTGCTCGTCGGAGTACGCGTCCCAGGCGTCGAGAATCTTCTGGCTGTCCCGCACGTAGTGGTCGAGGTGCCGCAGGAAGTCGCGGTGTGCGTGGTGGTCTTTGGACATGAGGAGGGGTCCTGTCGGTTCAGCGGCGAGCGGCCGGCTGCGCGGTGCTGGCGTGCGCCGGGGCTGTCGCGGGTTTCGTCTGCTGGCTGCCGGCGGAGTGTGTCCGGGCGCGGAGGTGTTTGATGCGCGTGGCGTGGGCGTCGACCACCTGCTGCGGGCGCAGCGCGCTGGGCTCCTGTACGGCGCTGCAGTGGCCGGTGCGCTCGAACATGCCACGCTGGAGCGGGCTGCGGTCGGTCAGCGCAGTGAGGAACGCGCTGACCAGGTGAGCGGGGGTGTTCTCGTCGAGGTAGGCGTGCCAGATACGCGGGCCGGGAAACTCCCCGTGGCCGGGCTCGTGGGTGTCGATGTGCCAGGACAACCGGTCGTGGAATTCGCTCGATGGCTGGAGTTCGATGTGACACATGGAGTCCGGCGAGCGCGCGCCGTCCGGCTTGTGGTGCCATCCTGCCGAGGTCACGTGCTGCCACGGGTCCGGTCGCTGCGGCGGTGGGGCGACGAGGGCGTCGGTGACGGCGGCGAGGACCTCGGCGGGCACGAGTCCGCCGAACTCGGCGTACCAGCCGGGATCGGTGCCGACGGGCTCCGCCCGAAGCCGCCACCACGCCGAGGTGTGGGACTGCGGGGCGAGCTGGAGCCGGTGGCGAAGGTCAGGGCTTGCCATGATGATCTCGGCGCTCAGGGGATCGGAGACGGCGTTCCATCCGGCGGCGGCCAGACCGTGGGTGACGTGGCGAGCGTCTCCGGGGCCGGCGAGGTGGCGGGGGCTGGTGTCGTACGGGATCTGCGCGGCGTGCTCGTCGGCGAAGGCGGCGAGCTGCCGTTCGCTCAGCGGCATCAGCAGCACCCCTGCTCGCTCCTCGGCGAACTGCCGTACAGATCGCGGAGATCGTCCAGCACGTAGTGGAGGGTGTGCTGGTCGGCCAGTTCCCACGCAGTCGTACGCAGCTCGGTGATGAGACGGTCGCCCTGCGCCGTGCGTGGCGTGTCCGGGTTCTCCTGTACGGCGCGGGCGAGAGCGCGGAGCGTGTCGGCGAACTGGACGGGCAGGCCCGTGTACTCGTCGAGGAGGGGCTCGACGAGGGCAAGGGCTTCTGCGGGGTCGGGGTTCTCGCGCAGGTAGTCGGTGAGGTCCGCCAGCGTTTCGGGCAGGGTACGGATGGTGTCCGAGGTGAGTGCGGGCATCGGGCTCCTCGGGACGGGACTTTTGCGGTCAGCGGTGGGTGCGTGCGCCGCCGGCCGGGGTGTAGGGACGGGCGGCGGTGGGCGGCCGGGTGCTTCGGGCGCTGTTGCGGGCCCAGGTGGCGGCGCGGGCGGCCGTGATCCGGGCCTGCTGCCACGCACTGAGCTGGGAGGGCTTGACGGAGACCGACCAGGTACGGATCTGCGCGCTGTGCGGCACGCGTCCGCGCGGGCGCATCACGGGGTCCGGGCTGGCGAGTTCGGCGGAGAAGGCTTGCACCAGGTGCATCGGGGTGTTCGGCGTGAAGTTGGCCGTCCAGCCGTTGCCCTGCTTGTCCTGCGCTCCGGTCCACCACATCAGCGCCCCGTCGGGGCTCTGCCGGTACTGCATCCACGCGGTGCCGTCGGGGCTCGTCGCCATGTAGTCCTGGCCCTCAAAGCGCGTGTGCCAGTTCTGCTCCTGCAACGGGGCCCAGACGTTTGGGGCGTGAGCGGAGCGGGGGCGGGTGAGGGCGTCGGTCAGGCCGGCGACGATCTCCACCGGCGTTTGCCGGCCCAGGTGGGCGGTCCACTCGCCGTTCGTTCCGCCTCCTCTGCCGTGGATGGTCCACCCGCCCGGCAGGACATAGGGGTCGTAGGTGATGCGGACGGTGCGATCCGGGCTCTGCATGAGCAGGGGGCCGCCCGTCTTGGACCTGTCCCGCCAGCCGGAGGCGCGCAGGAACTCCGAGACGTGCCGGACGCCGCCGCCGCCGGCCAGGGCGCGGGGCTGGATGAGGTAGTGCTGCTCGGCCTGCTCGCCGGGTTCCCAGCCCTGCCACTGCTTCTTCTTCACCGGCGGCGCCGGACGACGAGCGGTGCGGGTGCCGGAGGCTTCGCCGCCGTAGCGGTGGGCTGGGCGCCGACGCGCTGGAAGGTGTCTTTGTGTTCGTCCAGGTCGAGGGCGATGTCGACGAGTTCGTTCGAGGCACGGCCCAGAGCGAGCCACACCTCCGCAGGGAGCGCTCCTCGTTCTGCCTGGTCCTTGGCGAACACGCTGCCGGTGGCGACGAGGTGGGTGACGCCGCCGAACACTCCGCTCTCCGGGGCGAGCACGTGGGCGATGACCTGAGCGGCCTGGGGCGGGGGAAGCCGAGAGAGGTGGTCGGCGAGTTGGCCAAGCTGGCGGGTGATCTCGTCAGCCAGTCTCACCGCGTAGGGGGTGGGGTGGGACATGGTTCTCCGGGGCGGTGGACGGTCAGTGGTGGTGGCGGTGCTCGACGCGCTGTGTCTCGGCAAGGGCGGCCTCCGGGCGGGCGCCGGCCAGCGCGGAGGTGTGGTTGGGCCCGGTCGGAATGCAGGCGCGCAGATAGCGGCGGAAGAGGGCCGTGGCGAGTCGGGGCTTGAGCCGGTTACTGATCGGTGGGGGTGTGCGGGTTGCTACGGATCTCTCCGAGTCTCGGGGGGTGAGGTGGGCGGTCCCGGCGCGGTGCCGGGACCGCCCACGCCCCTTACGGGGTGCGGTGGGCCGGGGTTGCAGTCGGGGGGGGGGCGGAGCCGAACCGGTGCCTGTGGCCGCGCGTAAGGGCGGCCCGCTCGGGTGCGCAGGTCCTGCACGGCCCTCGGGTTCCGTCTGCTTCACCGAGACCGGGTGGCCGGCGTGCGGGGATTTGCCGGGACGGGCGGCACGGGAGGGGCGGCGGCGGTGGGCGCGGTCCGGCCTGCGGGATGCTGCAGAGCGGTGCCGATGCCGAGCGCGTCGAGGCGCGGGCCGATCTCGCGCAAGGCGCGGGCTTGGGCCTGGGTGTCGTCGCCACTCAGACGGTAGATGCCACTCTGCGGGTCCTGGACGAAGTCGTGGGCCAAGAGGCCAGCGCCTGCGCGGTCGTCGGCGGAAGCGGTGGCGATGCTGCCGTCCGGCTGCCAGATCAGGACCACCCGGTCCGGCTGGGAGGGCTGGGTGCCGCCGAGGGCGTTGTGGCGGACCTGGGCGAGGGTGCTGTCGTAGCGGGCGAGCAGGTCGCCGGCGACCTGCTCGGCACAAAGGAATGGGTCATCGGCCAGGGCGATGCCGTTGGGCTCGGGAACGGCGTGGTAGGCCTCGTCGGGCAGGGCCCGCGGGGCGATGGCGGCGATGAGGAAGCCGTCGCGCCCGTCGTGCCGGTCCAGAAGGACGAGCTGCGCACCGTCCTGTCGACTCAGGACGGCTGCCTGCTGCAGGGGGTGCTCGGCGAGGGAGGCGGCGATCAAGTCCAGGTCCCAGATCCGGTCGGCGAGTTCGGCGAGGTCGTCCTTCTCATCCGGCTGCAGGTGGGAGCTGGTCCAGGTGCCGGGGAGTCCGCCGACGAGCACGTCGGCGTAGGAGGCGAGGCGCTCGGAGGTGTCGTGGTCGTGCATGGTGTCCTTGGGCGAGGTGGGAGTCAGCGTCGCAGTCCGGCAGCCATCGGGGGCGGCGTTGCCGGGAGGATGCGCGGCGGTGGCGGTCAGGCGCACACGGCGGAGCGCCCTTGCTCGGTTGGCGGGACTTCCCCGGTGCAGGTGCTGCGGCCGGGGTGCGGAGCATGCCGGTCGGCGAGCTGGTTGCGGGTCCCGGAGAGGTCGGTACGGATGACGCGAAGGTGCTCGTCAGCGAGGCAGCGCAGCCGCCGGGCGATGTAAGGGTCGGCCGTCTGGCCGAGTCCGTCGTGGAAGTCGGCGGTGGCGGTGAGGACTTCCTCGAGCGCGGTGAGGACGCCGTCGTGGGCGGCGATCAGCTCGGTCAGCGCGTCGGCTGCCTCGTCCGTGGTGATGGCCTCGCGAATCCGCTCGGCGACGTGGGTGACGGAGGAGCCCAGCGGCAGGTAGCTGGCCGGACGCGAGTCGGTGTTGTAGTCCGCGTCGCAGTCGACGTGGTAACCGGCCGCTCGCAGGCGGGCGACGGCGTCGGTGGCGAGACGGGACTCCTCGTCCTCCGCGAAGCAGGTGGGGGCGCGGTGGTAGGTCTCGTGGACGCGGACGACGGCGACGAAGCCCGCGCGCTGGAGGATGCCGTGCGCCTCGGAGTCGCCGCCGCGGGCGAGGAGTTCGTCGGAGTTAGGGTCGTGGCGGATGTCCAGGAAGGGGGTCGGTGCGGGGCAGGGAGGCGTTTCTCCTACGGCGATCGTTGGGCGTTGTGCCGGACGGCGGCCGGGGCCGGGACGGCCCGGGGCTGGCCCAGGCGGGTTGCGGTGGTGTCCAGGTTCTGCTGGATGGCGTAGAGGCGGCGGGCGATCAGCTCCAGGCGGTGCGACGTATCGGCGCTGGCTGCCCCCGGCTGGCGGGCGATCTGGTGCGAAGTGTGCTCGACGAGTCCGCGCACTGCGGCTAGAGGGCCAGCCTGTTCGTCGGCGAGCTGCGTGAGGATGGTCGCGAGCTGGGCCGACGCCGCGGGCGCCGCGCGGACGGCGGCCCGCGAAGGGGGCGGATCGGACAGGGATCAGGTGGAGGTCCTCTCCGCTCGCGAACGCGGGGGATTACCGGCTGCTCCGGATGTCGGCGATGTGCACGAGCTGGCCCAGGGCGGTGGTGGTGTACCAGCCGCAGTCGATCAGCTCGTCGCAGTCGGCGAACCGCGCGAGGAGGGTGTCCTCCATGGCCCGGAGATAGATCAGGCAGTCCGGGCAGCGGCGTGAGAGGTGCACAAGGTAGCGAGGGTGAGCGGTGACGTAGGACTGGTCGCCGCCGGTCGCATCACGCAGCCGCCACCCGTCCTCGTCGGTCGGAGTGTGCCAGGACGGGGCGACGACGCGCATCGCGTCGCCCCACAGTTCTCCGCCGGCCACCCCCTTCAGGACGACGACGGTGTCACCGGCCTGGAAGTGGGCGTGGGTGATGTCCCGGTCCGGGGTGAGCGCGTCGGGCATCGGTGCGAACGCTGAGGTGGGCGGGGGCTTGGACATGAGTTCCTTCCGCGCGCTTGCTGGCGGGGTGGGAGCATCAATAGTCCGGAGGAACGCCGGTTTGGCTAACCGGCGTTCTCCGCCTATGTTGCCCGGCCGTCAGCGGAACGGGTTCTCCGTCCCGCGGTCCGTCTCACTCGCCGCGTCGAGGAGTTCGAGCAGGTCAGTGCCTTCGGCGTCGCGCTGGTCGATCCACCATCCGGCATGAGTGATGGAGCGGGCCTTGTCCTCCAGCTCCGCCCAGTCCGCCTCGTCCCAAGTGCCCTCGATGACGAACGCGATGTGCGCGGCGGTCATCAGCTGGTGGCGGGAGCGCTCGCCCCAATCCAGGGCCTTCACCGGGCCCTCCAACTGCGGCATGTCGAACTGCTTCGCCCACGCGACGGCTGCCTCCTGCTCCTCAGCCCGCTTGGTCGAGAGCCACTCCTCCTTGGACTCCGAGTCGGCGTCGCGCGCCGCCTTCCAACAGTCCGTGCAGTCCTTCGACGCGAGCCAGCGGGCGAATCCTGCCCGCTTGTCGGCAGGGCGATTGGCCAGGTCATGATCCACTCGGTGGGAGCAGGTGTGCTCCACGGTCCAGTGCGTACGCACGGCCATAAGTCGGTCTCCTCAAAGGGGTTAGTAGGTGGGGGGTTGCGCCCTGATCGGGGCGTCTTGTGCCGGCCTTGGAGTGGGCGGCGGTGCTGCCGTGCGGCAGCTGTCCGGTTTGACGGAGTGTCGGTGCGCGGCTGCTCGGCAAGGCGTCCGGCCAGGGCGGTACCCGGGGACTGTCCGACGCCGGTCGGGAGGAGCAGCCACGCGTACCGCCCCGCTGGTCGGGCCCACCGGGGCGAGGGCATCGGTGGTCACGTAGGCGCAAGCGACCACGACGGTCAGGAACGCATCGGGCACGGCGACCGCGGCGATGGCGGCGAAGGGCGCGGGCAGGGTTGCGAGCAGGAGCCACCCGGCGAGGAACGCGGCGCTGGCGGTGATCAGTCGGTCGGCGGTGGTCAGACTCCAGGGGCATCATTGCCGCCGCTTCTCCACCGGCAGCTTCCTGGGTGGACTCGTCTACGGGCGCCGCACGCGAGCGCGACCACGCTGGTGCCGGCCAGGCCGAGGACGGCGGTGACGGTGAGCGCGACGGTGGGGCTGTATGCGGAGGCGAGGACGGCGACGAGCAGGGGGCCGACGATGTAGCGCAGGCTCTGCGTGCCGGTGCCGGTGCCGGTGCCGGTGCCGGTGCCGGCGTCGAGGGCGAGCGCGACGTGCCGAAGGCGGGGTCGGGCAGCTGTGGCAAGGATTTTTAGGTGGCACAAAACAGGAATAGTTGGCGCAAAATCGGTGCTTTTTCTCAGAGATGACGGCGCATCATCTCAAGACACGTGGCCCGGGCAGCGTTCGACCGGTCACGGGGATTCGGCACGCCGAGATTCATGCCGCCGTCGCTGGTGATGGGTGGCTGCTGCCAGGCCAGACTCATCTGGGCCCCTGCTTCCGCCCGGGCCGTGGCCACGAGGGTCGCGTAGGGGCCCGCGACCTCCGATGCCTCGATCTGCAGCCACGCCTGGTGGAAGGCCATCCGAGCCAGTAGCCCGCTGACCTCGTCGGTGAGCTGCTGCCGTACGGCGGAGGAGGACTTGGGACGACGCCGTATGCGGTACGGCATCTCCAAGTACTCCTCGACCGCCGTCAGCGCCTCCGCGAAGGTCTTCGCTCGGCGCTCCTTGCGTACGGCCCGTTGATTGAGGGCGTACGTCAGGAAGGCGCCGAAGAAGGCGATGCAAGGGACGATCAGTGCGGCGGTCTGCCCCCAGGTCCAGCCGCCGTCCGCCGCTTGTGCCGCCGTGATGACTGCCACGCACCACTTCCCGGATTGCCGTGAGGAGCATCCTCCACCAGCCACTGGCCGCCGTGCTCACCGCCGGTGAGCCGCCAGTAGTGTTCGAGGAACAAGTGTGTGCGGACTAACTCGATGAGGTCCAGCAGCCCTTTCGAACTCGTCCAACGTCGTTCTGCTGGGTCGAGCGGGTACCAGAGGCACAGGGCGTCGTCGTCCTTGTATCGGTGCTTCGACGGGACTCCCGGCTTGGCGTGGACGCGAGGGAAGTCCTCGGGCCGCTGGCCGTAGGTGGGATAGGGCGGGTCCGCGTGGAAGCGGATCCGGACGGCGATGGGGCCGGGCTCGCCTATGACGTCGAGTCCGGTGAGGTCGTACGTCAACGACCCGCGGTCGTATGTGTGTTGTAGTGCGTCGCCGAAGTGTCGCCGGGCGTCTCGTTCGAACGGGGCCCACCATGCCGGCTGAGCCCCGTACCAGAGGGGCATAATGTTATTCTCCCCAGGCCCGGGGCCTGGTCGGCGCGGTGATCCGGGTGACGAGGCCCAGTCCTGATGCGGCCGCACCGCCCGCGAGGACGATCTGTGCGAGGCGGCTGGCCTCCTCCTGTGTGCCGTCCGCGTCCGGTACGAGTTCCGGAAGGACCTGGTGCAGCGCGTGCTGAGCACTGAGCGGCCGCCCGGCCTTCTCGTGCTCGATGGCCAGGGCGATGTAGTCCCGGGCGGTGCAGAGCCGCTTGTGCACGTCGACGCGCGGCATGTTGAGCGGGATCGGGCCGGCCACACCGGCCGGGTCGGGCGTCGCGCCCTTGTCGGTCTCGTCCGCCGCGTACGTGAAGAACACCTGCAGCGCATTGATCAGAGGCATGGGCTCGTCGAGGCAGCCGAGGCAGAGGGCCTTGATGTTCCAGCTGCACACCGGCTTGCTGTGCGTGCAGTTCCAGTGCTTCAGCAGCCGCACGGCACGGGCGAAGACGACCTTCGTGTCCTCGATGGCCTGGAGCACCATCCGCGTGTGGGTGATTGGGTCGGCGCGGTCCCACTGGTCCGCGATCTTCGTGTTGGGGATGTACAGCCCGCGGCACGAGGGGTGCGGGAGCGCGGTCATCACGTCCGCGGTGAAATCGTCCTGTCCCGGGGTGACCGGGTCGCCGAAGCGTACGAGCACGGCACGGCGGCGGCCCTCGACCTCAATGGTGAGCTTGTCGAACTCGTCGTCGAGGTCCTCGTGAATCACCTCACGGACCTTCTCCATGAGGTCCAGGGCGCTCTTCTTGCCGGGACCGTACGGCTCGGCGTCCTTCTTCGTGAGGACGACGCCCAAGTCGACGTCCGTCAGGGGGCTGTTGGCGTCGCCGTGCGCAACGCTCCCGTTGTAGTAAGTGGTGGAGCTGGGGAAAGCCCGGCGCGCGGACGCGGCCAGGAGCTGGCGGCGACGCTTTGCCTCGGCGAGCTCTTCGTCGGTCACCTGGATCTTGCGTCGCCCCTCGTCGAGGAGCTGCGCAAGGGTCTCTTTGCGAACCATCGGTACCTCCTTGCCGCTGGTGGGGGGGGACGAGGTATCCGTCCCCCCACCAGCACGAGACGTCCTACTTCTCGCGACGCACACCCTTGAAAGGTGCGCCGTCTGCCTTCCCGTCCATGAAGCGGCCGTTCTCGCCGCGCTTCGTCCACGCCCCGGTGCGGGGATTGTGGACCTGGCTCCGTCGGGAGACGCTGCCGCGACGGAAGCCCTTGCCGGAGTTCGTAGCCATGGAGCCACAACCATTCATCTCTCGAGCAACCTGATTGCAAGATCGATACTGGTACCGATCTTGCAATCGGAAGGGTAGGGCCTTCGATTCGACTTTCGCAACTGGTACCTGATGTGTAAGCATGCGGGCGAGAGGAGGAGATCGTGAGCGAGCGAAGTGCAGCAGGCCGTTTTGACGCGGCTGCGTTCCATGCAGCCTTGGATCGCACGCGTCAGGAGCGAGGTCTTCTCTGGAAGGACGTAGCCCGGGCAGCCGGTGTCAGTGCCTCGACGCTGACGCGGTTGGCCCAGGGGCGCAGACCTGACGTGGACGGACTCGCGGCCCTGGTCACCTGGGCCAATCTGAGTGCGGATGACTTTGTTCGCCGGGCCGACGCACCACGCAACCAGGACACGTTGACAAAGGTGGTCACGCACCTGCGGGGCGACCGCAACCTCACGCCTGAGGCTGCGGAAGCCCTCGAGGCTCTGATCACTGTTGCCTACAAGCAGTTGGTGGCTGATCAGCCGGAGTAGGGGAGCTCCCATGTCGTTGCGTCACGGCTTCAAGGCTGAGGCCAATCGCTTGGCGGTGCGGATGCGGAAGGAGTTGGGGCTGCACCCCGCCGCACCTCTTGCGCCAGCGCAGCTGGCTGAACACTTGGCGATCCCGGTCAAGACCTTCAGCTCGGCGATAGCCCATGACGCCCGCATCGAGTGCCTCCTCACGACCGAGCGGGAGTCCTTGAGCGCCCTGACGGTACACGCAGGGTCACGACGCGAGATCTGGGTGAACGATTCCCACGACCCGGGGCGGCAGAACAGCTCGGCCGATCATGAAATCGCCCATGCGCTCTTGATGCATCCGCCCGGCCCGGCGCTGAACGCTCTCGGTTGTAGGCACTGGGACGGCGAGATCGAGGAGGAAGCGGATTGGCTGGCGGGAAATCTCCTGATCACCAACGAGGCTGCCTGGTCCATTGCGAGGAAAGGGCTCAATCCTGAGGAGGCGATGCTCGCGTACGGGGTCAGCAAGAGCATGCTCACGTGGCGCATGAACATGAGCGGTGCGAACGCCCGTCGTGGTCGATCGGCTAGCTGAACGTCCCTTCTTCCCTGGAATTCTGACCGTCCGGCCGAGCAACTGGGCGCCAAGGCGATCCGCACCAGCTAACGCGGAGGCCTGTGCGAGCGGGGTCGGCAGACGGTCGGGCGATGTACCGGCGAGCGCGATCATGGCCTCCCACGACACGGACTGCCGGGTGAGGCTGGCGTGCATGGCGGCCAGGTAGTCCAGCCGGTCTTCGCGCAGGCGGCTGGCGATGACGACGGTGGTCAGGGGCGTCGTGTGCGGGGGCAGGGAAGGCTCCCTGAAGGCGAGGTGGAACTAGCGGCGGGTGGTGGGCCGCAGGTGCCGGCCTTCACCGGGGCTGCGGCAGGTGCGCTCAGGGACCGCCTTCCGCGGGATGCCCGAATGGCGGGCGGGGAGTCGAGGGAGGACCCCGGGAGCAGTCCGAGCAGGGCGAGGCGGTGGTCGATCGCGTCGATCAGGGGTGGGGTACTGCCGCCGTGGCGGGTTTCAGGCCGCTGGCGAGCGCCGGGGGCGGAGTCGTAGAGGACCTCGAACAGGGTCTGGTCGTCCGGGTGCTCGCGAGTCGCGATCCAGCCCTCGTGGGGCGAGGCATGGTCGATGACCATGCGGTTTGTGAGGGGTGCCCGTCGGTCGGGTTGGCAGACCGGGGCAGGGTACTTCATCACGTTGAGCGCGTAATTGAGCTGGAGCACCTCGTCGCTCGGTCTCAGGTCGCGTTTGGAAGTCAGGCTTCACGGGCCTCTTGATCCTCCGTGCATACGGGCGTCGGTGTCGAAGAGCGCCAGTTCGTGGCTGTGCAGGAGGTGCTGCACAATGAAGCTCCGACCTACGACTTTCCACAAACCGCGCCCTCGGTTGAGGTGCGCGACGGCGTCCATCTCGACGGAGGTCAGGCCGAGCAGGGAGGCCGCGGCGTGGAGTTGGTCGGTCTCCTGGCGGTAGATGATCCGGGTGCTGCAGTCGGCGAGGAGTCCCTCGGCCAGGGCCCGGCCTTGTGATCCGGCGTCACCCGCGGTGAGCAAGTCGCTGAGCCGGTGGATCACCATGAGGTTGGCGATGCCGAGCCCACGGGAGAGCTTCCACTGGGCTTGCATCCGCTGGAGCAGGCCGACGTGTCGCATCAGCCTCCATGCCTCGTCGTACACGATCCAGCGCCGGCCGCCGTTCGGGTCGGAGAGGGCGGATTCCATCCAGGCGCTCGCGCAGGTCATGGCGAGGACGAGGGCGGTGTCGTCCCCGGAGCCGCCGAGGCGGGACAGGTCGATGGTGAGCATCGGCGCGCTCGGGTCGAAGGCGACGGTGGAGGGGGCGTCGAACATGCCGGCCAGGTCACCGTGGACCAGGCGCCGCATCGCGTGGGCCAGGTCGCGGGCGGCGTCGCCGAGTTGGCCCGACATCATTCCGGCGGCCTCGTCGAGCGCGTGGGGGTTGTTGAGGGCGACGGCGACGTCGCCGAGAAGCGGGGGGCGGTGCGTGTCGGCGGCGCGGGTGACGACGGCGTCGAGGGCGATGTCCAGCACGGTGTGCTCCATGGGCATCAGGTCCCGGCCCAGGACGGTGCGGGCAAGGGAGCCGAGCAGGAGCAGGCGCCGCTTGCGGATCTCGCCGACCCAGTCGGCCTCGGGCATGCTCTCCGGGCGCGGCGCCGCGTCAAGGGGGTTCAGGCGTCCGGGCAGTCCGGGACCGAGGGCGACGGACCGACCGCCGAGGGCCTCGGCGACCGGCGTCCACTCGCCTTTCGGGTCGCACGGTACGTAGACGCGGTATCCGAAGGCGACCGACCGTAGCGCGAAGGACTTCGCGAGGGCGCTCTTACCCTGGCCGATCACGCCGGCGAGCAGCAGGTTCGGGTTGGTGAATCCCTCGACCTTGCCGTACAGAGCGAACGGGTCGAAGACGAACGACGCTTCTGCGTGGACGTCGCGGCCGATGTAGATGCCCTCGGCGCCCAGGCCGCCTTCGGCAAGGAAGGGATAGGCACCGGCCGCGACCGCGGTGGTCATGCGGTGGGCGGCCAGCCGCAGCCGATTCCCGCGCGCGGAGGCGGGCCCGGGGCGTCCGCCCGCTGGGTAGAGCGAGGCGGGCATCTGGTGCATGGCGGGCGCGCTGTCGCTCTGGTGGGCGCCTGCTTCGGCGCGGGCTTTGGCGGTGGCCTCAGCGAGCTGACGGCGGGCGGCCTTGCGGCTGGCGCGGTCGGCGCCGTGGGGGGTGAACAGCGGGCTGGCGGACGCGCGGCGTGCGCGACTGGCGGGCCGGTGGCTCATCTGGGGCCCTCGATTCTGCGGGTGGTGCTCATCGCACGCAGGCCGTGCTACGCGGGTGGAGGTCGGTGGGGGTGGTCTTGCGGCGGACGACGTGGCCGGCGGCCAGGTGACGCTGGCAGATCGTCAGCACAGGCGGGCCCTCGGGGAGCCGCTCTCGTTGGCAGGCGCTTGTCTCAGCGTCGGCCTGAGGTGTGCCGGGCAGCAGGTGGAAGGCGGCGTGGACTTCGCTGGTGGCCTGCCAGAGCCTGGTGTGGGCGGTGGCCAGGTGACGTCCGGCGGCCGGGTGCGGGGGCCGGGTGTTGTCGGCGAGCCGGTCCAGAAGCTGGAGCAGAGCGGTGAGGTGGGCGTGCAGCACGTCAAGGTGCAGACGATCTCCGGGCTTGGGCGTGTCCGCGTCCGACGGTGCCAAGGTCCGTGTGTGGTGGCGGATGCCGGCGCTCGCGGCGCGGAGGTAGGGGTGCGCGTCGTCGGGGCGCGTAGGAGAGGTCAAAGGTGGTGGTCCTTCCTGCCGGTAGCCAGGGCAGTGCGGGGGTGTCCTGTCGGTCGCGGGTGAACCGGCGTGCGGTGGGTCAGGGCGCACACGGGCACACGGCTGGTTCACAGGGCGGTGCGGGCGAGCGGGAGCGCGGTGAGGCCGAAGGCGTCCGGCTGCTGGTAGTTGAGCCGACGAAGGTCGACGCCGGAGGTGACGGCGTGGGTCTCGATCTGTGCGCAGGCGGCGTCCAGGAGGGCGTCGGTCTCGGCGGTGACGGTGACCAGGCCGGTCAGTGCTACATCCGCGTGTCCGGCGATGAGCTGGCGTTCGCGGGTTTTGACGTCGGCGTACTCGACGGAGTCCTCTTCGGAATCGACCTGTCCGCGGCGTGCGCGCTCGTTGGCGTCGGCGATGATCGCGGCCTTCTTGCGCTGGACGTCCCGCAGTGCGGACTCGAGCCCCTGCGGCACGTAGATAAGGGAGAGGCTGCGGCGCACGCCGGCCGTGAACATCAGCCCGTGCAGGAACCCGGCTCCCATCTCGGTCCTCGGCCAGTTCTCCACCCAGTACGTCGCGTGCCGCGCGCTGTCGGTGGCGAGGCGGTCGTACTCCTCGAACTGCACGACGGGACCGGCGGCTGCGGGGTCGGCCTCGGCGCGGCCGGTCTCGGACCACTGCTGGAGGGCTGCGAGCGCCTTCGGGTCGTAGGCGGTGCGGATGACGGCGGCGATCTCCCGCGCGCTCAGCCAGCCGGTGACCTGGAGCCCGGCGGTGCGGGCGGCCTGCGCGATGGAGGCGGTGGTCTGCTCCATGACGGTGAACGCACCGGGCAGCCCTCCGCCGGCCTGGTTGATCAGGCGCCGGGCTGCCTTGAGGTCGAGGGAGATGGCGAGGTAGGTCTCGTGCGGGGCGGCGGCGGGGCCGGCCGAAGCGACCAGTTCGGCGTAGATCTGTCCGGCGACGGGGGTCTGGGGCTGCCCGTGGTGGGTCCAGTGGCGGTTGAGGGTGTCACCGCTGTCGGGGACGGTGCGTTCCAGCACCTGGACGGTGGCGACGTGCCCGGTGCGGGCGATGCCCGCGAGCGCGCGTCCCCAGCTGCTCACATTGTGGTTCTGGGTGGCGGGGTCGAGGAGGGCGAAGGCGCGACTGGTGACGCGGGCGATGGCGGTCAGGGTCTGCTGGTGCGGGTCGTGCACAGCCGCGGCGCCGCTGGCGGAGTCGCCAGGGGTGACCACCTTGAGGGAAGCGGCGGTGCCGGGCAGGTGGAGGACGCCGTCCTGCCGGGGCCGGGTGACGGGTCGGGCGAGCCAGAGTGTCTGGCCGGTGCGGTGGCGGTGCGCGTATCGGGTGACGATCGGTGCCCAGTCGATGAGGGAGCGGCCGTGTCGGCGGATGGCGACGAGTGCGCCGGACGTGGCCCACAGCGGTGCCAGGGCGATGACACCGAGCACTCCGGTGGAGATCACCGTCATCAGCAGCAGTGTCAGCGTGCAGGAGACGAGGACGAGTTGGGGCAGGGAGAGGCCGAGGAGAATACCGCGGCGGGACCGGTACGGGAACTTCACCGTGACCGGGGCGACGGAGAGATCAGTCATGGGGCGGGTCCTGGAGGCGCGCTTGGAACCCGGGGACGGGAGGGAGCGTGCAGGTCCCGCCCCCGGGAGTCGGTCAGGGGATCAGAAGCCGGTCGGAGGCGGCGGGGATCCGCCCGCGCCCCTGGACGGGGCGTTCTGCGTGCCGGAGGACGGGCGTGCGCCCTGCGGCGGCGGGGTCGTGGTGGGCGGGGTGGACTGCCATTCGCCGCTCTGCCCTGACGCGGTACTCGCGCCGGATCCGCCCGGCCCCGGGCCGCCGCCCACCTGCCCGCCGGTGTCGTCGGACACGCTCGTCAGCGGGGGTTGAACGGCCGTCTCCAGGCCGGACTTGACCGCGTCGCCGCCTGGCGAGACACCGGTTCCGCCGCTCTGCGAACCCTCCTTGCCCTCGCCGCCTCCGCCGGTGGGGTTGGCAGCGATGTCGCCGGGGAACCCGCCGCCGTCGGGGCCTTGCGGTGGGGCACCCACGCCGGCGGCAGCGCCACCGGTTCCGGCGGTGGCTGCAGCAGCGGCGGCCTTGCGGGCTGCCTTCTCGGCGTGGGCCTTCGCGATCTGCGCACCGGCGCCGCCGGCCCGGTGGATGGATTCACCGTCGGTGCCGTCGGCTGCCCAGTGCACGAACTTGAAGACCGCGTACGGGCACAGCAGCACCAGGATCATGATCACGATGCCGGCCATGACGTCGGCGAGGGCGGCGATGCCATCCTTGGCCTCGGTCTTGCCCATGGCGGCGATACCGAGCACGAAGATCACGGTCATCAGGAGCTTCGAGACGACCAGGGTGGCGGTGGCTTCGATCCAGCCCTTGCGCCAGCGCCGGGCGACTTCCCAGCCGCCGCCGGCGGATGCGAACACGGCAAGGGTGACCATGACGAGGATGCCGACTTTGCGGACCATCATCACGCACCAGTAGAGGAAGGCTCCGATGGCGGCGCCGAGCCCGGCGACGACCGGGACGAGCCAGCCCAGGGCGGAGAGCCCCCCGATCTGGTTGACCTTCACGATGCGGCGCACGGCTGACTCGATGTTCAGGTGCGCGGTTTTGAACAGGCCGTCGCTGACGGCGTCGACGACTTCGACGGCCACCGTGGTCAGGGCGATGGCGCCGAACGCGAACAGAACGCCGCTCATGGTGCCGGTGAACGCTTGCGTCAGCGCTTGCCCGTCGCGTCGGATGGCGGCCCGGACCAGCTGTGCGCAGAACGTGGCGACCAGCAGGACCAGGCCCATTGGCAGGAGCATCTCGTAGTTGTCACGGAACCATCCGGCGTTCAGGTCCACCTTCGTGGTGGTGTTGACAGCCTCGGCGGCCAGGTCGGCTGCTGCGGCGGCCAGTTCACCGGCGGACTTCGCCATCCAGTCTCCGATGGCCTTGCCGGGGTCCGAGGCGAAATCCACCGCGTCACCGACCGCGCACAGCTTGTCGGCCAGGGGGTAATCACAGAAACCCACGAGGAGTTACTCCTCCTTTCTTGTCTCAGGTGCGGGTCACTGCGTGACGCTCGGAGCGATGGCGGCGAGGGTGCAGTCGTGGTTCGGGCGGCACTGGACGGCGAGGGTCACGGCCCGTTCTTCGGCCCCGACGCCGCCCTTCTTCCAGCTGAGCGTCTGCTTGCCGTTGACGGTGACGACGTAGATGTACGCCTCGGTGATCGCGGACGGGTCCTCGGCCACCGCCTGCTTGAACGCGCCGGGATAGTGGCCCTCGATCACGTGCGCGATGGCGTGCTGGTTCTGGTCGGCCATCCTCGACCACAGGACCGGGTCGGGAACCTGGCCGGAGACCGAGGCCCAGTCGGCGTACTTGGTCTCGGTGGTCATCCAGGCGCGCATGGCGGCGAGCTGCTTGTCGCGGCTGGTGTCACGGGTGTCGTAGGACCACAGCATCTGGGCCGCTGCCTTGGCGTAGGCGACCGGCTCGGAGATCTGTGGCGGCTTGGGCACCGACCCGGATCCGGATGAAGGCTTCGGATCGGGCTCGGAGGACGACGGGCTGCCGGTTTGGGCAGGCGCCGCGGTGTCCGGAGCTTGGTGGCTGGTCCCGCCCCCGGTCAGCATGGCCACGAGCCCGGCGATGGCGAGCAGGATGGCGACGGCGGCGGCGATGATCGCGACGCGTCGGTTGGCCGACCACCCCGAGCCGTACGAGGACAGTGAGTGGGAGGGGGATCGTTTCCGCATCAGTGGACCTGCGAGCCCAGGCCGGAGAAGAAGGCAACAATGCCGTTCGCGGCACCCAGACCGAGGGCGGCACCTGCGGCAACGACGGCGCCCTTCTTCCCGTTGGCCTCGGCCTGGTGGCCACCGGTGTGGTGGCCCCAGGCCCAAACGCCGAGCGAGATGGCAAGGGCACCGACGACGGCGATGATGCCGAACATGTTGATCGAGTTGACGACGTTCTTCAGCACGCTCAGGCCGGGCAGGGCCGCCGCCCTTGGGCGAGATTCCTGGGTCGTAGGCGAGCTGGATGACGCGGTCGGCGAGGGGGACGGACATAGGGGTGGTGGGGCTCCTTGCATACGCGGGCCCAGCGAGGGCCGGCAGGGACGGCGAAAGCGGAGGGGGAGGTGCGCGAAGGGCGGGAAGTGGCCGCAAGGCCGGACCGCCCTGGGCTAAACCGGGTGGGTGCGGCGTCAGAGGATGCGGCGGGCGGCGAGGATCGTCCAATCCTTGATCGGGGTGATCCGGACCGGCTTGGTGGTGCGGGGCGCCTCGATGACGAGGCCCTCGCCCATGTACATGCCGACGTGCTCGGGCCGTGCGGCGCTGCCGCGGCTGAAGATCAGGTCACCGGGCTCGAGGTGGGCGGGCGAGACCGCTTTACCCTCGCCCACCTGCGTGTACGTGGTGCGAGTGAGCGTGACGCCGGCGTGGGCGTATGCCTGCTGCATCAGCGAGCTGCAGTCGCAGCGGCCCATGGGGTCGGGGCCGTGCGAGTTCGTGCAGGATCCGCCCCACTGGTAGAGCGTGCCGAGCTGCTGCATCGCCCAGGCGATGGCCTTGCGCGCCTTCGGATCTGCGTCCTTGGGGGTCGAGTAACCCTTCGGGACGCTCCCCTCGGGGATGCGGCCGAACCCGGAACCGTCCTGACCCGGCGCGCAGCGGGGCGTGGCCGACTGCTGGGCCTGGTCCTGGTCGTGGTCCGTGTCCTTGCCGTCCGCGTCATTGCCACCGGGGAAGGTCTTGGCGATGGCACCCTGCAGCGCGGTGGCCAGCTTCTCCCACTGCGTGTAAGCGTCCGGCAGGCCGGACTTCTGCACGGCTTGTGCGGCTTGGGTGACGGTCATCTGCTGCCACCCGCTCACCTTGAGCAAGTGCTTGTAGAACTGCTCGCTTGCGTAGGTGGGGTCGCGGACCTGTTCTGCGCTGCCCCAGCCCTGGGATGGGCGCTGCTGGAAGAGGCCGAGGGAGTCGCGGTCGCCGTAGGAGAGGTTGCGCAGTCGGCTCTCCTGCATCGCCGTGGCGAGCGCGATGATCTGTCCTTTCTTGGGAACGTCGAGGGAGAGGCCGGCGGCCACGATGGTCTGGGCGTTGGGGACCTGCTCGGCGGGCAGATCCAGGCCCTCGACGTGCACGTCCTTAGCGGAGGCGCCGTCGAGGATCTTGGCGACCTGTTCGGCGACCTTGTTGCTGTCGACGTCGGTCAGGCAGTTGCTGAAGGAGCCGCTGCTCTGCACGGCGTCGGCCGAGGAGGCCAGCATCATGCCGGTGCCGGCGATCAGGATCGGGGAGAGGAAGACGACGCCGATGCCGGCGGCGAGCCCCTTCAACCCGAGCGGACCGCTGGCCGGTCAACGGTTTCGGGCATGGGTGGGTAGCGAGAGGTCATGAACGTGTCCTTGAGGGTGCGGTGTGCGGCGCGCTGCGTGCGCGAAGCATCTCGGAAGGGCGCGGCGGCCGGGGTGGGCGATCAAAGGGGTGCCGGTGTGAACGAGTTGCCGCTCGCTCCGTGTGGCCGGGCCACGCCACGGCGACGGACCGGGCCCCCGGGCCGTCAGCCACGGCGGAGCCGTCCTCCGCTACGTGTGGCCGGGCCGCGAGCTACGTGTGCCGGGGCAGAGATGCCTCCGTGAGATGTGGCAGTGGAGTAGCTAGCGGCGGTGTGCCCGGGCGGTTCAAAAACAGTAGGCGTGAATCGGCGGTTGACCAAAAAGTTGGCGTGAGGTACCGGAAACCGGTACCTCGACAGGGCGCTTCTTGGCCGTCGGCCGATTCGCCCCTACAGTTTTTGGACTCCCCTCGCCCTCCTCGGTCTGCGGCCCTGGGCATCTGCATGCCCTCGTCCCGCCCGCGAGGACTCCCGTGCGAGGCGGCTATTTCCCTCCGCGTTTCCGCACCGAATCGGGGTTCCTCTGTGCCTTTTTCCTTTCACCAGGGCGATGCTCTGGCCGTACTCTCCGGCCTTCCGGACGGCTGCGTCGACTCCGTCATCACTGACCCGCCCTACAACAGCGGGGGCCGGACCGCGAAGGAGCGCACCACGCGCTCCGCGAAGCAGAAATACACCTCCGCCGATTCCAAGAACGACCTCGCTGACTTCACCGGCGAGAACATGGATCAGCGCAGCTACGGCTTCTGGCTGACGCAGATCATGACCGAAGCCCACCGCCTCACGAAGACCGGCGGGACCGCCCTGCTGTTCACCGACTGGCGCCAACTCCCGACCACGACGGACGCTATCCAGGCTGCCGGTTGGCTGTGGCGCGGTGTCCTGGCCTGGCACAAGCCGCAGGCCAGGCCCCAGAAGGGCCGGTTCACCCAGAACTGCGAGTTCATCGTCTGGGCCAGCAAGGGGCCGATCGACGGCTCCCGCAACCCCGTCTATCTGCCTGGCATGTACTCGGCTTCGCAGCCCTCTGGCGCGAAGCGCCAGCACATCACGCAGAAGCCGGTCGAGGTGATGCGCGAGCTGGTCAAGATCAGCCCCGAGGGCGGCACGGTCCTCGACTTCTGCGCCGGCTCCGGCTCCACGGGCGTGGCCGCACTGCTGGAAGGCCGGGACTTCGTCGGAGTGGAGAAGACCGAGCACTACGCGTCGATCGCGGCCGACCGGCTCACCGAGACGATCCGCCGGTCCCTCGCGCAGGACGACGTGATTCTCACCGCCTGAGCCGGGCCCTTGCCCGCCGCCACGGCGACCAGCTCCCACGCGCAGCTTTCGGTGGAATACCGCCGAAGCAACGTGCAATCCGCTGGCGGCGGCACGCGAGAGCGCCCCGCACTTCCCTCATTCCGCGTCTCATAGGAGGCCGAACTTCTCCATGCCCGAATCCGCAAAACCCGCCGACGACGAAGAGTTGGAGCCGATTCGCCTTCCGGATCCGCAGCTGGAGGGAATCGAGGCGAGCGTGCGGCGGCTTATGGAGCAGTCGGCGCAACAGGCTCAGCAACTCGACCACCTCGCATCTGCCCCGTCGCCGAGTGGATCACCGTTCGCCGCGTTCGGCATTCCGGGACTCGGCGGCTCGCCGACCGCTGCTCTATCGGAGCCCCATCCGATCCTGGAACTGGACGGAGAGGAACGCGAGGACGAACTCGACGCTTTGTCCGACTGGGTTGACGACTTCTTCCTCCCGGTCTACGGGGCGGAGGTCACCACCGCGGCGCCCTGGTGTCTGCAGTGGCAGGAGCACGACGACGTCGTGGCCTGGCTGCATGCCTTGTGGCTCGCCTACCAGCAGCACAAGGACCCCGAATCCGGGCTCTCCGGCCTGCTCGTGTGGCACCGGGACTTCCTCACGCACGCCGTCGCCGCGATCCGTGCACCGGGCGGCCCGCTGTCGGCCTGCATGACCTCTCCCGATCGGCCCGCACACCGTCTCCTGCCCGGCCCGCCGCCTTCCGTACGCACGGAGACGGCGGCCACGGCGGAAGCCGCAGGGCCCGCGGAGCCGGACGAGCCGACGTCATGACCGCGGGACAGGGACAGCCTGCCTTTGGACTGAGCTTCGATCCGCGCGCGCTGACCGATCTCCTCCAGGCCCCAAGCGACGTACGCGACCTGACCCTCGCCTACCTGCAGGAAGTCGTGAACGGGCAGCGGTCCGGGTTGCGCCTCGACGGTGACCTGGAGGGTTTCAGGAAGCTGTTCGTGGACTCGCGCAGGGACTGGCGCGTCGTTTACGGAGTCCGCCCGGCACCCGCGGAATCCGCCCACCGCAAGGAGATCCACGTCGTCGCGATCCGGCCGCGAGCGGGCAACGACGTCTACGACGAGGTCGGCCGCCGTCTGGGCATGACTCGCCGACCGCTGAGCGCCCGCACCCACGCGGCACGCTCCCGTTCCCCGCAGCTGACCACCCGCGCGCCCGTGCCCCTGCCCGGTCCGCCGTTCACCGCGACGCCGGGTCTGCCCCGTCCCGCACCGAGCCCCGCGCACCATCCCACCCGATGAACGCATCGAGCGTCGTCCACGTCCCCTGAACCCGTGCCGACACCCACCCGGCTTGCGGTCTCTCCGCTCGACCATCGCCTCGAAGCCGCCACCGGGCACGACATCGACACCCTATGGCCTAGCGCGACCGTGGCGTCCTCGACGACCAGCACGCCCTGCTGGTCGACTGGCACTGGGAGCTGGCCAAGACCCAGACTGGCGTCATCTTCTACCTGCGCTTCCTCAACCGTCTTGCCACCGGCTAGTTCGATGTCGACGGCGCCCTGTTCAGGCGCATCGACCGCACTGTGGACCGGATGGAAGAGCTTGCCGACGCGAGGGACGCCGCCGCCCGGTCGGTGCTCGCCGCCTTGGAGCCCGTCGAAACCGCGGCAGCGACCACTGCCGCGCTGTTCGCCGCCTGCAGGACCCCCACGACGCGGACGTCGAAGGTCCCAGCTCGCCCCGGCCCATCGCGGTCCACCCCGGCACAGCGGCGCTGAACTCCACCGAAAGGCCCCTTGTTGTCTCCCACCGAACCGGCGCCGGTCCGGAAGCCCATCCCCCAAGTCGACTTCGACCTCGACGACCTCGACGCCGACGAGGAGAAATACCTCGACTTCTACCGCAGGATCGGCGTCCACGAGGACATGCTCGTCCCACTCGCCCTACACCACGACGGGCAGCACAGCTACTATGCCCTGTTCGACCGCACCGCGACCTGGGGACATCCCGGCACGCCCCAGGTGCTCGCCGTGCATCTGCAACGAGACTACGAGAAGCAGACGTTCAGCTTCGAGCAGGCCTTGCTGCCGCTGCCCGCGATGGCGCAGTCCTGGCTCATCCACCGCGGCTGCCCGCACGACGCCATCGGCCTCGACCTCGAATTGGGGCCGCCGCCGGCGGACGATGCCACGCGAGCGCTGGAGCGACGCCTCGCCGACGACGGCGACCACTACGCCACGGGCTACTCCTACACCAGCGACGACCCCGACGACATGGTCGTCGTCGTGGTCCTGCGCGCCCTGGACGAGCGTGCCCCGTCGCCGTTCCGCGTCGTGGTCGAAGAGGTCGACACCAGGGCGTGGACGCACACCCTGCGCGAGGGCGGCTTCGACACGGTGGGCGAGGCCCTGCAGTGGTGCGACGACCGGCTCGCTGGCGAGGCCGGCCCTCTCCCGCCGGTCCGCCCGGCAGCCGCCGCCAGCCGTCCGGCCGGTGTGGCGAAGGCCCCTGCTCCGCGCCTGCCCAGCCGTTCGCGCTGAGCGCTCAGCCCGAGGCGGGCGGCGCAACATAGTCGATGATCGCCGGTTAGCCAAACCGGCGATTCTCCGGACTCTTATACAGCCGCCGGGACAACCCCGCGGCACCCTTCCGTACATTCCCCACGCCTTCACGGAGGTTTCTTCCGCATGCGCTCCACCCGAATTGCCATATCCGCTGCCATGCTCGGCGCACTCGCTCTGCCGGTGCTGTCCGCCACCACCGCCAACGCGGCACCGACCGCCGACTCAGCTCTCCCTGCGAGCGGCTGCTCGTCCCTTCCGCCGCTGCCGTACGCAGTGCACGCCAAGGCTGTGACTATCCGGTCCAAGGCCAGCTCGAAGTCCACGGCGCTCGGCGTGCTCTACAAGAGCCACAAGTTCACCGGCTCCAAGAAGAGCGGCAACTGGGTCTACATCACAGACAAGACAACCGACGTCAAGGGCTGGGTCTCCGGCACCTACGTCTACCGCGACGTACGTATGTGCCTGGACTGACCGGACTTCAGCACGTCCCGGGCAAGCGCCCGATCGCCCGGTACGGGGCCCCTCACCTTTCCTACGCATCGGCCTCCCCAGAACAGGAGACCCCCTTGTCCGAATGCGTATCCGAGGATTCTGCGGATGTCGTGGGCATCCTCACCGAACGGATCGAAGCGCGCTTCGGCGTGGGCATGGACCAGTTGAAGGCCGCGGTCGCCGCCGCGCCGACCGCGGACGTTGACGCCACAGACGTCGTCAAGTGGCACGGCCTTCTCGTCGAGGCCCAGTCCGTGCTGGAGCGCGCGGAATTCGACCTCCTCGTCGCACTGCAGACGCAGCCCAGTGAGGTCGACGACCCGACGATGGACCTCGCCCACCGGGTGAACGCGGCCGTCACCGCCCGCGACGGCCGTGCAATGGTCGTGCGATGGCTCCTCGACACGGACGCCCCGGGGAAGAAGGACCTCGCCGCAAAGCGCCTCGCCCGCCTCCGACCCCGCACCGGCCCGGCGGTGCACACCAGCGCCCCCAACCGGCCCGCGGGTACAACCGCACCGGCGACAGCGTGGCGATCGGCAAGGGCAACCCGATGAGCCGGGGCAAGGCCTGCACCGTGGATGCCGACCTGCAGAAGGGCTTTGGTAATCCGGTCCCCGAACTGTACGAGGCGGCCGCCGGGGACGATGCCTCGCCCGCGCTCGCCCGGGCCCTAGAACTGCGGTCCTTCCTGGCACTCGCCGAGGAGCAGGTCGCCCGCGTCCGCGACCGAGTCCACGCCGACATGGATCCGGACCGCGACATGGGCGAACTCTCGGCGGACAAGCTCCGCTTCGACGCGCAGTGGCTGGAAGCCGCACTGGAGGCCCGCGACGGCTACCGCGCTGCCCTCGGCGAGCTGCTGCGCACCATGCCCCCGCCCGCCCAGCAGGCGCGGCCCGTTCGCACGGCACAGCTCAGGGCCACCGCAACCCTGCCCCTGTCTGCCGCCCGGGCACCCCCGCGTGCCGGGGCGGCCCGGGCCCGCCGACCGTGAAAGCCCTCGATTGCCCCACCCCAAGTCCACCGACATAGCCGGACGGATCGAGGACCTGTACGGCGCACCGCTCGCCGACCTCGAAGCGCACGCCCAGGACCAGCCGCCCGGCATGCTCTCCGCCCTGCTCGGCATGCACGACGATCTCGCCCTCGCCGAGCGCAGGATCGACCTCCACCGCGCCCACATCGCCCGGCTCATACACCCCGAGCGGCAGATCGGCCCGCACGAGGTCGCCCACCTCCTCGACGGTGCACGCCGCCTCGCCGAAGCCGTCGCCGTCCGCGAGGTCCAGGCCAAATCGGTCGCCGCCGTCCTGCAAAGCCTGGCACGGATCCCGGCCCCGAGGCCGGCCCCGCCGGCTTCCTCGACGCCTGCTCCAGCTCCGCCTCTTGCGGCGCAGAGCCCGGCGCACAGCCGCTGACCCGCAGACCATCCCCCCTTTATTTACCCAGGAGTTCCTGCCTTGGCCATGACCGCTCTACACCCTGACACCGACGCTGACATCGCCCGGGTCACCGAGGCCCTGGCCATGATCACCCCGCGCTGGAACGTGAGGATCCTCCTGGCCCTCTCCGGCCCGCCGCTGCGCTACAGCGAGCTGGCGGCCAAGGTGTCCTGGCTGCAGAACGGCCAGCTCCACCCCAAGCTCAAGGCGCTGTGCGACGCCGGACTCGTCGAGCGCACCGAACACACCTCACGACACGTGACCTACGGCCACACCAAACGTGGTGTTGCACTGCTGCCGGTCCTGCCGGTGATCGTCACCTGGGCCGAGGAACACCTGGAGAAGGCGGCCCGCCCGGTGCCCGCGATCGAGCAGATCGAGGACGGCCTCACCCTGCTCACCCGGCGTCACGCCGCCGCCATCCTGTGGGTGCTCAAGTCCCGCCAAGAGGTAAGCGGGCGGGCCCTGGCCCGGATCGTGATGCCCAGCAGCGACTGGACCAACATCTACCCGCCGCTTCGGCAGTTGGTCGCCGACGGCCTCGTCGACACCAAGGGCACCGGCCGGCCCTACCGGCTCTCCGCAGCAGGCGACGGCCTGAGCCCCGTTCTCGGCACCCTGTCCGCCTGGTCCGCCGGGCAGCCCCTCGACCAGGCGTCCCAACACCCGGTCTGGGGAATCCCGCAGGCGAAGCCCGCGCAGAGGCCGTGGGTAAGCAGCCAGTCACGGCCGGCCCCCGCGGATCTCCCGCCCGCTCGGCCGCCCCAGTCCTCTCTGACGTGGCACAACCGTGATCTCTTCTCGCACCCCACGACCGCCCGCCCGAAGGCAGCCGTGCCGGCGGGAGGCCCGCGCCGATGAGCACCCTCTACACCTCTGCCGAAGTGCACCGCGCTGTCGAACTGCTCGCCTCGCGCCCCCTGGTCCGCTTGGTCACCGAGATCGACGACAACGGCGCCGTACCGCCGCGACGGCTGGCCGGCGTCCTGCCCGACCTCTCCACGCGCCAACTGCGGAGTGCTTCCGGCACGGCCCGCGCTCACGGTCTCGTCCGGGTCGCGCCCGGCGCCGGTCTGGAACTGACAGACGCCGGGATGGAGTTGGCAGACCTGTACGACGCGATGGCCCGCTGGGCCCGGCGGCACACCGTCCCCGCCCCCGTCTGCGAGTTCAGCAGCCGTATCCGGCACGTCCTCGACCTTTTGGCACCATCGCTCACCGCCGAGCGAGCCGACCGTCCCTCCCCGCTGATCAGCGGCGGAACCGAGGCAGGCCTGGCCCGTCCCCGCACACTCCTGATCCAGTGGCTGGCCGAAAACCCCCAGGTGACCAGAGTCTCTGAGCCCGAGCCGGTCGCGTGAGCACAGCGGTCAACCCCCGGCACGCACGCCGCACCGGCGGGCTGATGCGAAGCATCTACCTGCCGCGCACGGCGGACGCGTTGGCGTTCGCGATGTCCACCCACGGCATCCCGCTGCTCGTCCTGGCTACGACGCGCTCCGCCGCGCTGGCGGGCGCAGCCTTCGCCCTGGAATGGATCCCGCGGCTCATTGCGTTCGGGTGGGCCGGATCGGCTGTCGACCGGCGCGGTGCCTCGGTGGTCTTCCGGCTGGCCTCCCTGGGCCGGGCGCTGGCACTGACCGTCGGCGCGGTCCTGCTCTACCTCCATCCGTCCGGCACCGTGGCGAGCGCGACCGTGATGGTGCTGGCGGCGACGACCGGCGTGCTCACCGAGTTCAGCTATATCGCGGCCGAGACCGCGGGCGCCGCCGCCGGACGCAGAGCCGGACGGCAGGCCCACCGTGTCCAGGCCGCCCTGCTCGGCATCGACCAGACGGCGACCCTGACCGGTCCGGCGCTCGCCGGAGTGCTCTTGCTTGCTGGGCCGCCGCCGATGCTCGCGGTGATCACCATGCTCTCGCTGCTTGCCGCGCTGCTGGCCCTGCGCACTCCGCCCTCGCCCGTGGCACCGGCCCGTGCACCGAAGGGGGAGTCCGGCACCGGACTGCTCACCGGGTTGCGCACCATCCGCTCGCTGCCCGCGCTCGGCTGGCTCGTGACCGGACTGACCTTGTCCAATCTGGCCACCGGCCTTCTCCAAGCGGCCGGCCCCGTGATCGTCGTCAAGCATTTCGGGCAGTCCACCACCGCTGTCGGCCTGGTCTGGTCCGCCGCTGCCGCAGCGACGCTCCTCAGCGTCACCCTCTGCCGGTTCGCGCTCGACCGCCTCGGCCTGTGGCCCGTTGGCGCCGCCTGCGCCGCCCTCTCCTCGCTCGGCTGTCTTGCCGCTGCCCAGGCCCCCGACTACCGGTCCTACCTCGTCTTGGTCGCGGTCCTCATGGCGGGCGAAGGCGGCATGACGGTCGTCCTGCGCACCCTGCGCTCGCGTCTGATCCCTCCGGAGAGGTTCGGCAGCACCCTGTCGGCGACGAACCTCATCCTCCTGCTGCCCTTCCCCGTCGCCGGTGTGCTCACCGCGCTCACCCCGCCCGACGCGCTGGGCCGCGTCATCACCGTCTGCGCCGCGCTGCAGGCCCTGGGACTGTTCTGCGCCTTCGTCCGCCTGCGCACTGATCCCGCCCTGCGCGCCTGACCCTGCTGCGTTCCCAGCCCGTGGGGAACTTCTGTCCATGGCCGTCCTCGGATCGCGCCGCGCGCCCGGTCGCACCATCACGAAGCAGTTCCCGCCTTCGACGCCACAACCCGTACGTTCACCGGGCCCAGAAGGGTATGGCCACCCGCCGTCTGGCCGCCGGCGCCACTCGGGTGAGCTTCAAGACCTGGGCCGCCGCCGTATTGCCTGAGACGCCCCTCTTCTCTCGTCCTGCCGCCCACCGATACGGAGAACCACTTCTTGTCCGCTCGTCCCCTCCTGCTCGTCGTTTCTCCCGGCGACGAGACCTATCGCGGCTACTGCCTGGAGCAGGTGGCCGCCGCGTACGACGTCGTCCTGCTCACCGGCACCGAGCCGTCGTGGGAGAAGCCGTTCATCGTCGCCCACGCCGTCGTCGATCTGAGCGACCCCGCAGCGCTGCTCGCCGGCGGCCGAGCGCTGGCCGAGTGCCACGACCTTGCCGGCGTGGTCACCTGGGACGAGTGGCACCTCGTCCCCACCGCCCGTCTCGCTCGCGCGCTCGGTCTGTCCGCGACGTCCGTTGAGGTGATGCGGGCCTGCCGCAACAAGACCACCGCCCGCACCTTGTTCGCCCGCCATGGCGTGCCCTCGGCCGCCTCGATGAGGGCGCCGAACCTGTTGGAAGCCGGCCTGGCGACGATGACCCTCGGCTTGCCGGCAGTCGTCAAGCCCGCGGCGTTCGCGGGGAGCATCGGCGTGATCCGCGTCGACCGGCCCGAAGAGCTGCCCGCCGCGTTCGCGTTCGCCTCGGCCGGCGCGAGCCGCAGCCGCGAGGACACCGGCGTCCTGGTCGAGGAGTACCTCGACGGGCCGGAAGTCTCGGTCGAATGTGTCACCCACCGCGGCACGACCACTGCGGTCGCCGTGACCCGTAAGCACCTCGGCCCCGCGCCGTACTTCGACGAGACTGGGCACACCGTCGATGCCTCCGACCCGCTCCTGGCCCAGGTCGCCCCGGCCGCCGCTGCCGCAGTCAAGGCCCTGGGTATCACCGACGGCGTGCAGCACGTCGAACTGCGCCTTGTGGACGGGGGTCCGCGGCTGATCGAGGTCAACGCGCGCCTCGGCGGCGACATGATCGGTCACCTCGTCCGTCTCGCCACTGGCATCGACCTGCCTCGGGCCGCCGCCGATCTCGCCTGCGGCCGAGCGCCGGACCTTGCCCCGACCCGCTGCGGGGCTGCGGGCATCCGCATGCTCTACCCGGACGCCTCCGGCACTCTCACCGCGCGGCACATCAACCAGCCCTTCGCCGCCCACACCCCCTGGCTGCGCCAGGTGCAGTGGATCCGCGAGATCGGCGACCAGCTCGTCCTGCCGCCCGATGGCGACCTGTTCACCGCTCGGGCCGGGTTCTACATCGTCACCGGCCGCACCACCGCCGAGGTCACCGGACGCCTTGACACCGCCGCTGACGAGATCACCGTCACCACGAGGGCGGACCGTTGAACCCACAGCCCGATTCGCACCACGAGATCGACGGCGACGTCTACGTCTCCCCACGCCACCTCGCCTCCACCACCGGAACCGGCGACCGCGCCCTCGCCCCGCTGCTCGCACTTGGCTGGGACCTGCGGTACGACGAGGACTCCAACGTGTACGTGAGCGCTCCTGACCGGCGCGTACGCTTGGGCTACCTGCCCGAAGGCCAGGACGACGGACTCTGGCGCATCAACGCCTACAAGGAGTCCTTCGGACAGCCGGCGTGGGGCGTCTGCTTCAACGACCGCGTCCCCACCGAGTTTGTCCAGGCGTTCATCACCGTCCTGGCCACGGCGTACGAGCAGGGGCCGGACGCATACCTTGCCCGGCCGCTCCCCGGCATCGACGAGCACGATCCCTTCCTCGCGGTCGTGCCGCTTCTGAAGCAGGGCTGGGAGATCGACCGTCCGCGTTGGGGCGTCTTCGCGGTCCAGGCCCCGGACGGGCTCGCCGGCATGGAGTTCACCACCGGCGACCTGGATCCGGAAGCCGAACTGACCACACGGGACGCCCGCTGGCAGCTGTGGGCAGGCAAGTCCGTCGACCGGCCTGTCTGGTACGCCACGGCCAGCACCGACACTCCTGTCGCTCTGCTTACCGCCGTCACCGAGTGCGTCGCCGACCCGGCACCCCTTCCCCGGTGGCGCGCGGTGACCTCCAGCTACATCAAGGGGATGGCCCAGCTCACCCCGATCCTCCCGCCCGGCCCGCCGTCTCCCACTCCGCTCGACGTGCAGCGGGCCGTCGCATCCCGCCGTCCGGCTGCGCTGCCCGCAGCCAGCGTTCCGCGCTGGAGCACCACCGGCCGACTGACCCTGCCCGGCCCGCGCCGGTAAAACCGCCCAGTTGACCGGAGATCCTCTTGTCCTTGCACGCCGTCAAGTTCTTCGCCGAACTCCGCCTGTCCTTCCCCAGCGGTACCACCGTAGGCACCATGTACCGTCAACGCCGGGTGCGTCGGGCTTCTCGGATGAGGTTGATGAGAGCGGCGTCCTTCTGGCACACACACCCGGGGGTGGGAAGCCGGTGGTCGATCATCTGGTCGGGCCGGGGGCCAAAGCGGGTGTCGTACTCGATGCGTCGTGGAGGCCCGGCGACCAGGCCCGTGCCGCGTGCGATCCAGGCGCCGACGACCAGGCAGGCGGCCTGCTGGGCCACGAACGCGGCCGAAGGACGGAACCCGTCGTCCGTTCCACCGGTCAGCTCAGCCGAGTTGATCAGCCCGCACACCGGCCGTCCGAGGAACTGCCCGACGAGCTCACGCTGTTGATTGTCCAGGCATTCCAGGTCCCGTTCGGTCAGCGGCTCCTGCCCGCGGGCGATTCGGGATAGCGGGAGCCCGGTCAGTTCATGCAGTCGTTGCTCCGCGCTCTTCCCGGTGTGGTTGGCCTTGAAGTAGCAGCGCAGGCAGGGGCCGGTGGGCAGTGCCTCGTGCAGGGCGACAGTGGTGCCGACCGGGCCGCCGGTGCTGCCGTCTAGGGTGAGATCGACCTGCAGCCGCTGCAGGTCGTGCCGGGCCTCGACGCTGTCCAGTCCGCCCAGGACGATCCGGGGCCACGGCAGGGTGCCCGCATCGACGGCCTCGATGGAAGCCTGGATCGTCCCGTGGAACGGGATCACCTCGATCCGCCGTAGGCGTGCGTCGATCAACCGCGCCTTCGGCAGGCCTGCAGCCGCGTCGGCCAGGGTGCCGATGCTGTACGAGGTGACGTTCGGTTTCTCGAAGACCTCCCTGTCCACCACCGTCAACTCGCCGGAGACCCGCAGCAGGTCCAGGACCAGGGCGATGCCGGTGCCGATCGCACCGCCTCCGCCCAGCAGCACCTGCTCCAGCGCAGGCAGCGGGACGACGGCGATCCCGGGTTGCTCACTGGGGAGGACGGGGCAGAAGTCCACCACCGGGGTCACCTGGAACTTCCCCTCCGGCAGCCCGGCAACGACCTTGAACGCCTCGCCGGCCAGCATCGCCGCCGTGAGGACCGCGCCCAGCCCGGTGCCGGGCGCGTTGAGCCGGGGGAAAGGATGACCGGTGTGCCGCAGACGGGCACCGTGCCCGTCTGGTGCACCGGCCACCGCAGTACCCAGCGGTGGTGCGGTTCCCACGTGCAGATGCAGCGGCGCCCTGCTCTGGGCCTCGCCGATGCGAAGCGGCCGGTCCGGATCGATCCCGTTCGCCGTTTCCACCAGCCTGCGGATGAGTTCGTCGTCGAGCCGTCCCGGTCCGCGGCCGGGGTCCAGACTCAGCCGGACCGGCCACCGGCGCAGGTCCGCCACCAGAACTTCGAGAGTCTCGGCGGCCGCAGGCAGGTGCCCGTCCGCCGTCAGGTGGATCAGGATGCCCTCCATCCGCTCCCGCAGGGTGGCCTCTTTTACGCCGGCGGCCAGGCCGCCCAGGCGGACGCTGCGGCTGTAGTCAGTACTCACGGACACCCTCCTCGTCGAACACCACGGTGCGCACCGGGGGCAGCGCCGGGTCGACAACCGGAGCGGTGCAGGGCACCCAGTCCTGCTCGAAACGCCACCACCCCCACGACTCCGGGTCGGCGGGCGGCGCCGCGTAGGTCGGGACAACAGCGCTGATGAACCCCGGCACCCGCAACGAGTACGCGCGGTCGGTCCGCGACAGGAAAGCCTCCTCGGGGTGGGAGTGGATCATCGCCCGCACCCGGTAGGACCGTTCCTCGGCGAAGGTGAACAGCCGGTCGTACGCGACCGCGCTTACCGTGAACAGGCCCGGACCCCGCACGATCCCCGCTGTCCCGGCCACCGCCACGGCCAGCACGTGCATGTCCGACCGCCCGGTCACCAGCAGCGACATGGTCACCCCCGGCCCCCTGGCCCGCCACCCCCGAGACCTCGACCTGCTCCTCGCCGCACTGACGACACCGTCACCCGACGAGAACAACCCCTGGAGCGTCACGCTGCCCACGGCGCAGTGCCCGATCGGCCAGCTCCGCGTGGCGGTGTGGGCCGACGACAGGAGCTGCCCCGTCGACCGCAACACCGCCGACGCCCTCGCCGCCCTCGAACGGAAACTGGCATCCGCCGGCGCCAGTGTCCACCGCACCGCGGGGCCGGTCGGCTTCGCTGAATCCCTCCGCCTCTTCGAGCAGCTCCTCCACGCCACCGCGACGGCCGTCACCGACGACGCCGCCGGCGAGGCCGAACTCGCCGCCGCCCGTGACCTGCACACGGATGACGCGAGCCCACGGGCCGCCATCCTCCGTCACCGCACGCAGACACACCGCGCCTGGCTCCGCGCCAACGAGGAGCGCCTCCGGCTCCAGCAGACGTGGCACCTGTTCTTCGTCGACGGTCAGTACGACGTCCTCATCACGCCCGCCGCTCCCACCGCGGCGATCCCGACCGGGAGCCGTTCTCTCACGGTCGACGGCGTCGAACGGAGCTTCTTCGATCAGACCGGATGGGCCAACCTCACCAGCCACGTCGGTCTGCCCAGCCTTGTCATGCCTATTGCGTACGGCGACGACGGCCTCCCGATCGGTGTGCAGCTCGTAGGGCCGGCCTATGCTGATCGGACCTTGCTCGTGATGGCCGACCACTTGGCGCCCCTGCTCGGAGGGACGGCCGAGGGCGTCATCGCACCATGGAGCGGATGACCTCTGCGCCATATTCGGGTCCGGAAGATGCTCAGTTACCTGGCCGCAGCCCTGCCAAGCCACACCGGGGCCGGGGCCCGGCTGCTCGCCGTGCAGTGCGCACTACGCATGGACTCTCAAGGGCGGGTCCGGCTGCCGATTGGAGTCTTGCGCAGCCTTCGCCTCGGCCGCGATCCGCTGCCGTGGAGCGAACTGGAGCAGGCGCGGTGGCTCCGTAGAACGACGACCACCCCGGGCTCTGCCGACAGGATGGTGGTTGCCCAGATCCTCGACGAAATGCTGGGCGATTTTCTCAACTGCTCTGCCTGGTTGGGGAGGTGGCGGGGTGGTGCCCATTTTGTTCGTTGCCCACCTCGACCCTCGACCCTCGACCCTCGCCCGGTCGTCCCGTCGGAACCGGCAGCGCGTCTGGTCGCCGACCTCGTGCTGGAACGGGACTGCCTCGATCCGCTGCAGCATCACCGAACCGTCGTGGGGCTCGCCGACCGGATCGGCCAACGTCTCCGCGGCGAGAGCCGGATCGCCGGCGGGTTCACCCCCACCGTGCGCTACGCCGACCGCAGCTCCACCGCACGTACACGCATTCTGCCGGAACCCGCCAACCACTCACCCACCCTCGTATCGGCCGCCCTGGGTTAGCTGACCGGCCTCGGGCTGCAGCGAGCGAGAGTCCGAGCCTTCGTGATCCGCGCCGAGGACCCGCTGCCGGCTGGCAACGCCTCATACGTGACGTTCGGGCCCTGCGCCGATACTGCCCGTGAGCCTGTGCGTCCGGACGCGCCATAGATCCCCATCGGCAGGGAGTGGATCGCTGCCTCCCCTTCCAGGTCCGAGCGTAAGGCACCTTCATAGATATCAAACGCTTGACCAGAGACAGTCCCCTGAAATACTTTGAGGACATGCCTCGGACCCTTGCTCTGACAACGGGCCCTTCTTCCGGCATTGGTGCCGCGTATGCCCGCCTCCTGGCAGACACCTCGGATGTCGTCCTGATGGCCCGCCGTGTCGACCGGTTGCAGGGCCTGGCTGATGAACCCCGTAAGGCCTGTGCCGCAGTGGAATCCCTTCCCGCGGACCTTTCCACCCGCGAGGGCATCGCCACGGTGAGGCACCGTCTGAGCGTTGCCCGCTGTCGGCGCCGGACGGACGGGCCCCGCAGCACCCTGTACATCGCGGCCAGGCCGCCGCTGTTGCCTTCACCGGGATACGCACCCAGGTAATCGGCCCCGTCCTGGTGGCCACCGAGTTTCACCAGAGCATGGGACAAGCCGTCCCCGTCATGGCCGCCGAGGACGTCGCGCGAGCTGGCCTCCCCGGGCTTCGCCCGGGAGAGACGATCTGCGTCTCCGGCCTGGAGGAGGGCCCGTCTGCCCGGGAACGACGGCCGGGCCGGGCTCGCCTGCGGAAAACAGCGACGGCTGGTTGCCCTGCGCAACCCGGAGATGTTCAGAACGAGTTTCGGGGGCGTCGGATTCAACCAATCAAATGGAGATTGATATGAGTAGGTTCAACGCGCAAGAAGTCGGTTACCTGGAAGAGCAATTTCTTGGGCGACTCGCAACGACAGGTAAGTCGGGCAAGCCGCATGTGGTGCCCATCCGGTACCACTTCGATCCTGAGCACGAGGTGATCAAGATTGGAGGTCGCTAGATGGAAGGAAAAGGCCAGGAGCGGCTGTGCCTTCGCCATCTCGGGGTCAATCCGCAGGCGGCGTTGGTGGTCGACGACGTGCCGGATGTGCAGACGTGGCAGCCGCGCGGAATCCTCATCAAGGGGACGACCGTCCTGCACACGGAGGGTGGCGAGGTTCTGGAGCCGGGGTTCGGGCCGAACTGGATCGAGGTAGTACCCAACTTCGTCAGGTCCTGGGGCATTGACACCCCTGCCCTGTAGTCCACTGTTCCTGAAAACGGTTGAGCCTGGAACCACGGGGCCTGAGAAGCTCCAGCTCTGCGCCGCGGCGAAGTCGCCCTCGCGATCCCAGGTTTCTCCCGCCCTGAACAGGTGTGGAGCAATGCCGCCGCCATCGGCGTGGAGTTGTCCGGCGACGCTCGCCCCGCTGGCCCGAACCGGTGTCAAACACCGATGACCCAACGCACACGACGCACAGTGCGGCACGGATAGGAAGTGACCACCAGTGAGCAGGATCAACCCCTCCGACACAGAATTGGCGTCTGACATGAGCGAAGCCCGGGTAGTAGTGGCGAGCGCATACGGCGGTCCTGAGATGCTGTCGGTGATCGACCAAGCCGTACCGGAACCTGGGCCGGGCCAGGTGCGCATCGCGGTCCGTGCCGCAGGCGTCAACCCCTTCGATCAGAGGATGTACAGCGGCGCCTTCGGCACCGATCCGGGGAACTTGCCCCTACGGCTAGGTCTTGAGGCGGCAGGAGTGGTGACTGCGGCGGGCGACCATGCGACCGGCCCCGCAGGTCCGGTCGAGGTCGGCGACGAGGTGATCGCCTACCGTGCGCCCGGCGCCTATGCCGCCGAACTCGTTGTCCCGGCCTCCTCGGTGGTGCCGAAGCCCGCCAACCTGTCCTGGGAGCAGGCCGGCGGGCTGATGCTCGCCGGCGTTACCGCCGTGCACGCTCTCGAGGCGATCGGCCTGGGCAAGGGCGAGTCGGTGTTGATCCATGGCGCTGCCGGCGGAGTCGGTCTGATGGCCGTGCAGCTGGCGGTCGCACGCGGCGCCACTGTCCTGGGAACCGCAAGCCCGGCCAAGCACGACCTGTTGCGCGAGCTGGGGGCGGTGCCGGTGGCATATGGGCCGGGTCTGGCCGACCGGGTACGCGCAGCAGCACCGGAGGGCGTCCAGGCGGCGGCAGACCTGGTGGGTACCGACGAGGCGGTGGACGTCTCCGTGGAACTGGTGGCGGACCGTTCCCGCATCGCCACGATCGCGGGCATCGCGCGCGGGGCCCAGGCCGGTATCAAGCTTCTCGGCGGCAGTCCCGGCGCGGATCCGGGTACGGACATCCGTGCCGCCGCCCGCCTGCAGCTCACCGAGGCTGCGGAGGCCGGGCGACTGCGAGTCCTGATCGCCGGCAGCTACCCGCTCAGCGAAGCCGCTGCCGCCCATCGCGAGATCATGAAAGGTCACACCAGCGGGAAAATCGTCCTGGTGCCGTAAACCAGGACCCGTGCCTCCGGCCGACGATCGATCACGCTGTCCGAAGCACCGGCGACTAGGTGACGGGCTCCCTACGTTGCCCAGGCCCGCGCCGCCGGCCATGACCTGGCCGACGGTATGCGGTGGGCCACCTGGTCCGTCGAGGCGCACCTTGAGCGGATGGACCGCTCGGGCATTGACACCGCACTGCTGTCGGTGTCGTCTCCGGGTCCGCACTTCGGCGACGACGGCGCCGCCCGCGACCTCAACGAGGAGGGAGCCCGGGTGGTTCGCGACCACCTTGGCTGCTTCGGAATGTTCGGCGGGGTGATCCTCAAGACCCACACCGAGGGGGTCTACCAACGGCCCTCCGGACGTCATCGCGCAACTGCGTCGGCTGTACTACGACACTGCGGGTTTCTCCCCTCTCACCCGCCAGGTCCCTGCCCTGGTCGACCCCGAACGACTGATGTACGGCAGCGACTACTCAGGCTTCCACACCGCTCAGGCCGCCCATCCTGATCAAGCGCTCGGGGAGTTGACGGGCCGCAGGCCGTGGAGCACGGTGTCGACGATCTGCTCGGCCAGTCCGTCAGGGAGGTCTGGGTGGTCGGGGCCGGCGAACGAGCGAATGAGCAGCGGACCGACGAACATTTCGACAGCCAATTCCAGGTCGACGTCCGCACGAAGTTCCCCGTTCGCCCGGCCTTGACGGAGGATCGCCAGTCCGAGGTCACGCCGGGGAGTGATCACGCCGGCATGGTAGGCGGCCCATATCTTCGGGCTGCTCCTTGTCTGGGCGTGCGCGTTGCGCAGGATCGCCAACAATCGGCCGACCAGACTGCGTTGCCGCAGCGACTCCAGCAGAACGACGAGGTCGTCCCGCATCGAGGTGCCGGGGAGTTCGGGTTCGGCGGACTCGGCGGCGCGTATGACGTCGACGAACAGATCCTCTTTGTCGCTCCAGCGGCGGTAGATGGCCGCTTTGCCGACGCCGGCGGTGCGGGCGATGCGCTCGATGGAGAGATCGCCCAGTGGAACGCCGTCCTCCAGGAGGAGCATCACTCCCTCCAGGATGGCCTGTTCCACGGCTTCGCTGCGAGGGCGACCGCGGGTGGGTCCGTTCGACGGCGGACGGCTTTTGGGAGGGGTCATGGCTCTCCGTCGTTCAGCCTCTCCATGTCCCATGTCTCTTGCTCACATCGACGCGGTGGAGCCGGCAGCGGCATCGACTGGACAGCCAGGACTCCAGGGCTAGTTCAAGCGGTGACTGTCGATGGCGAGGGCATCGGGATGCAGTTCCTCGACCAAACGGTAGAGCAGACGGTGAATGCTGTCCTTGTCGTCCGGGGAGAGGGGTGAGGTCGTCTCCTGTTCGATCCGCCGGGCGATCGAAGCGGCACGAGCGGCAGTCGCCTCTCCCTCGGTGGTCGCGAACAGGCGCACGCTGCGGCGGCTGGTCGGATGCGGCTCACGGCGTAGTAGCCCTCTCTCGACGAGCTGACTCACTGCGGCTCCCATGGACTGGGCCGTGATGCCCGAGCGGCGCGCGATCTCGGCGGAGGACACGCCTGGCGTCCAGAGGACCTGCTGCAGAGCGTTGTGCTGCGCCAGTGTGAGGTCTTCCGCGCGCAGTGCCCGCTCCAGCCGTCCGGCGATGATCTGGGAGAACTGCCAGGCGAGGTATCCGGTGGTGGGGAACGCGGCGTCGGTCACGGCCGCATTCTACGAGAGCGAGGTGTGTTGCTCGCCGGGGCGTTACCGGGCAGCCGGGTCAGTCGAAGGCTGCGCGGCGGGGTCCACGGGCATCGAGCCAGAAGAGCACCACGGCGGCAACGAGGATCCATGCCACCAGGACGGTGATACCCGCGGTGAGGCCGTCGTTGTTGAAGTGGGACAAGCCCTGGACGGCTCGTACGCCGACCCCCACCGGGAGGACCTCCGAGAGCGGATGCAGCCAGTCCGGCAGGTAGGGGGTGGGCAGTGTGCCACCGCTCGTGCTGTTGCCGAAGGTCAGCAGGACCACGGCGGCCAGCGACATCCCGGCGCGGCCGAAGAGGCGCATGAACAACATGGTCGCGCTGCCGACGGCCGCGGCCATCAGGGCGATGATCCCCGCGATGCCCAGGAAGGGCCCGGGCAGTGCCGCGAAGCCGAGGCTGCCGGCCATCGCCGCCACGATGACGCCTGCGAGGATGCTGAAGGAGGCCAGGCTGACCAACCGCCACCGGTACTCCAGTCGCGGAGCCATCTGGTAGGTCATCATGCCGAACAGGAATCCGGCCAGCACGACGCCGAAGGCGGCGTAGAACACCGACAGGCCGCGGGTGTCGCCCGCCGAGGCCGGCACGAGGTCCCGCACGGTCAGTCGGTCATTGTTCGCCTTGGCGACACCGGAGAAGGCGCCGGTGACCGTCGAGGTCACCGAAGGGCCGTTGGCTCCGGCATACAGCAGTGTGGCGGACTTCCCGGGGCCGGTGACATAGGCGGCGTACACCTTGCGGTCCTGCAGCGCGTGGCGGGCCGTGTTCTCGTCGGCGTAGCGCTTCACCTCGAAGCCGCCGGACAGCCCGAGCTCCAGCCCTCCGGTGACCTGTTCGACCTGCTGGGTCGTCCCGACGACGGCGACCGGAAGGTCATGAGGCCGGGGGGCATGGAAGGCGGCCAGGAACACGCTGACGAAGATCGAGCCGATGACCAGCACGATCGCGACCGGTAGCAGCACTCCCTTCGCTCCGGTGGCACCCGGCGGCGCTGGAGCGGTGTCCATCGCGTGGTGGTGGGGTGCAGGGCGCGCCTCGGGGGAAGTGGTGGGTGATGTGGACATGGGGAAGGTTCTCCATCGCCAATTAGAAGGTACCTTATAGTTGTATCACAGAAATATCAGGTACCTTACTGTCGGAGCCGCTCGTGAGCCGCACGTACGCAGATCCGTCCACGCGCGTGGGCTACCTGGCATGGCAGGTGGTCCACGTGATGGGAACGCGGCTCGAGAGAGCGTTGCGTTCGCTCGACCTCACGGCGGCGCAGCACAACGCGTTGCAGCATGTCGGCTGGACGCCGGGAACCTCCGCGGCGGAGATCGCGCGTCGGACCGGCTTGACGCCCCAGTCCATGGGTGCCGCCGTCAACGCGCTGGTCGACCGCGGCCTTCTGGCGCGCCGCGAGCATCCTTCGAACCGGAGAACCGTGCAGCTGACCATCACCGACAGCGGCGCGAAGCTCGCCGACCGGGCGCGGGAACTGGTGGAGCGACTGGACACAGAGGCGCTCGCGGTCCTCGCCCCCGCCGAGCAGGCGGCAATTCATTCCTTGCTGCTCCGCGTGCTTGCCGAGCTCAATCCGGATGCCTTGCCGCCGTTGGATCTGCGCGGCGCGGATTCCGGAGCGGCGTGATCTGGGTGGGCTGCGTCCGGCAGGCCTGAGCGCGCTGCGTCCGTGTCCGGGCGAGGCCAGACGGATGCCACTCCTAGTCCTCCAGCACCGCGTAGTCGTAGGAGACGCTGTTCCCGTTGGCCTTGGTCACGGACACCATGATCTTTTGCTGCTTCCCGTTCTCGGACGTCACCGTGCACTCGACAGAGTCGCGTTTGCGTGCCTTGAGACCTCCGGCGCAGCTCACGGATTTCGGCTTCTCCTGGACGAGCGGCACGGAGTAGTTCTCGCGGACCTGCTTCTCGACCTCCGCACGGCTCACGGACCCGGTGGAAGTGACGGTGCTGGTCGACTCCGTGCTCAGCAGCCGGGGTACGGCCACGATGGCGAACCCGCCCAGGGTCAGGACGGTGGCGGTTGCCAGGGACGCGGCGACGTATTTCATGATTCTCTCCTGCGATGCGCTTGCTGCGGTGAAGCTGTCACCGGGAGAGTGGCCCACCTGGCGGTGGCCGGGCTTCGGCCCGCCGGCCGAGAGCGTGTGGCCGGGGTCGGCCCGCAGGCCGACCCAAGTCCGACCCACAGGTCAGGCGGGCGGCGTCTGGCGGTCGCGCACGAGCCCGCTGTCCCAGGCCCAGGCGGCGATCTCCACGCGGTTGCGGATTCCGAGCTTGTCCTTGATGTTGGCCAGGTGGGTCTTGACCGTGCCCAGGGACACGAACAGCTCGCCGCAGACCTCCTGGTTGGTGCGGCCCACCGCCACCAGGCGTACGACGTCGAGTTCCCGCTCGGAGAGCGGATGCCGGACCGCTTCCGGCGGCTGCTGTCCGGCGAGGTGCTTGAGCAGCCGGACGGTGACGGCGGGGGAGATCAGGGCATCCCCACGGGCGGCGGAACGCACGGCCTCGATCAGCAGGGCAGAGCCGGAGTCCTTCAGGAGAAAGCCGCAGGCGCCGTTGCGCAGGGCGGTGTAGGCGTAGTCCTCCTGGTCGAAGGTGGTCACGACGACCACGCGGATCGGGTCGACGAGACCTGGCCCGGCCAGGGCCCGGGTGACCTCCAGGCCGTCCAGCCTGGGCATACGGATGTCGACGAGACACACGTCGGGACGCATCCTTCGGGCGAGTTCGACGCACTCGGCGCCGTCGGCGGCTTCGCCGATCACCTCGAGGTCGGGCTGGGTGCCGAGAATCAGCCGGAAGCCGGTGCGAACCATCTCCTGGTCGTCCGCGATCAGTACGCGCGTCCGTGGCCCGTTCCGATCACTGCCGCCGCTCATACCGCGATCCTTCCATAGCCGCCAGACCGGGGAAGTCGGCACTCACGCACCAGCCGCCGTCCGCTGTCCGTCCGCTGGTCAGCGACCCCTCCACGGCCTCCACGCGTTCCCGCAGGCCCACCAGGCCGAAGCCGCTCCGCCCGCCGATAGGCCCGGCGGCGCGCGTCTGCGGCGCCGCGTTGCGCGCCTCCACCCGGAGGTGACCTCGGGAGTCCAGTTCGAGGCGGACGGCGACGTCCGAACCATGGGCGTGGCGGCGCACGTTCGTCAGCGCCTCCTGCACCACGCGGTGGACGGACGTCTCCACCTCGGGGGCCAGCCGGATCCCGCGCACCTCGGGCGCGACGTGCAGCGCGGCCGCGGTGCCGTTCTCGGCGAACGCGGAGACCAAGCGGTCAAGCTCGGTCAGTAGCTCACCCGGGCGGGCGGAGCGCTGATCGTCCTCGCGCAGCACACGCACCAGGCGGCGCATGGAGTCCAACGTCTCCCCTCCGGCTCGGGAGATGCCCTCCAGCAGCGGCTTGATCTGCTCCGGAGTGGTCTCCTGGATCATCAGCGCGGCGTTGGCGTGCACGACGATGCCGGTGACGTGGTGGGCGACGAAGTCGTGCAGGTCCCGTGCGAGTTCCAGGCGCTCGTTGTGGCGTACGGATGCCACCGCCCGGGCCCGGCGGGCGTCCAGGAGGCGCAGATAGCAACCGAGCCCCACGGCGGCGCCGACGGCGAATGTCAGCACGAAGGAGTATCTGAAGAAGCTGTGCTCCGCGCCATAGCGCAGCGGCAGGACGATCACCGCGACTGCCAGCGCCGCGGACAGCGTCACGGCGGTGGCCGGGCGCTCCACCCGGCGCGCGGTCCGGGGGAGCAGCGCGAGCAGGGCGACCGTTTCCAGCAGGCCCCACGTGCCGCTGGTGAGCGGGGCGAAGGCACCCAGGCCCAGGGTCAGGGCCAAGGAGCCCAGCGCGGCGGCGCCGACACGCCATTCGGGACCCGGCCGGCGCGCGGGAAGGAGCAGTACGGCGGCGAGGGGTCCGGAAACCAGGGGCAGCCAGTTCGACCAGCGGTCCTGCGGGTCGTAGTAGGTCACCAGGTCGAACAGCCACGTCAGGGCCAGGCCGGCGCAGAGGGGGACCGTGATGGCACGCCGGACGACTGGGGAGAGCGGAGTATCAGGTTCCACGCCGCAAAGAGTACGGAGATTCGGCCGGGCAGTGGGTCGGCCCGCAGGCCGATGCCGGCCGCCTGGGACCAGCCCGGCGGCCGAGGGTGGGCGCGTGTGTCCGACGGGATCGTCGACGACATGCAGATCCTCACCGCTCTCGAATGGGCCCTGGCTGCGCTCGCCGGGTTGTGCCTCGTCCTGTGCGCCCTCATCACCGTCGATTCCGCCCGATGAAGTCGTTCCATACGGCCACCGCCCCCCGTCCTGGTGTGTGCCGGTCCGAAGAAATCCTGCGGCCCGACCTGGGCCCTGGACGGTGTCGACGTGTCCGTCCCGGCCCTGTGTCCTCGCCTGAGCGGCTCCTATCCCGAACCTGCTCGTCCGGTCATCCACTCATGGAGTTATAAAGATGGTTGATGCACCAACGCTTGTTTGATGTGAATCAGGAGGTTAATGCTTGGTCTGTGTCCAGAACCCTGGCTCTGATCACCGGTGACTCCTCGGTCGGCGGTGTCGCCTGTGCCGTGCCCTCGGCCGCCGACCGCGGCCTCCTCCCGGTGTTCCTGTTGGCGTGGCGGCGAAACCACCCGGCCGTCGATCCGGATGCGGTCGGCCCGGTCGCAGTGCACCGTCCGGCCTCCGGTGACGTCAGGCTGCTGGCACGCCACGCCGCCACTCCTCTCCCGCCGTCCCGGGGGAACGGCAGCCCGCCGGAGCGACGGGCATGGCGCACCTCCGTGGACGGTTCGGTCACCGACACGCCCCCCACCCACCACCCGCACCCCATAGAGGGAGAGTGGACATGTCCACCGAACACGCAGAATCAGAGACTTCCCCCGTCGAGCCCCCGTCCGCGCCCACCCGGCGTACGTTCATCGCCACGACGACCGCTGCGGGAGGAGTCGCCGTGGTGGGCGGCCTGTGCGCCGGACCGCCCGCGCTCGCCGCCGAGGAAGCCGTGGCCGACGAGGTGCCGCCCGGCAGCCGTGTCTCCTTGGCCGTCAACGGCGTCCGGCACACCGTCACGATCGACAACCGGACCTCGCTGCTGGACCTCCTGCGCGAGCATCTCGACCTGACCGGCTCGAAGAAGGGCTGCAACGCCGGTGCCTGCGGCGCCTGTACGGTCCTGGTCGACGGCCGCCGGGTCAACTCCTGTCTGACGCTGGCGGTGCGCCTGGAGGGCGCCGAGGTAACCACGATCGAGGGCCTGGCGAAGGGCGACCGGCTCCACCCGCTGCAGCAGGCGTTCATCGATCAGGACGCCTTCCAGTGCGGCTTCTGCACGTCGGGCCAGATCGTGTCGGGCGTCGGATGCATCCAGGAGGGTCACACCGGCTCCAGGGCGGAGATCCGGGAGTGGATGAGCGGTAACCTCTGCCGCTGCGGCTGCTACGTGAAGATCGAGCGCGCGGTCGAGCAGGCCGCCGCCGGCCGGAAGGGCTGACCTCATGCATCCCTTCACCTACGCCAAGGCCGCGGACATGCGTGAGGCCCTCAACGCTGGTTGGCGTGGCGGGCGTTACCTCGCCGGCGGCACCACGCTCGTCGACCTGATGCGGGAGACCGTGGAGCGTCCCGGCATGCTGGTCGACATCAGCGCCCTGCCGCTGCGCGAGGTCACCGTCACCGAGCGCGGGGGCCTGCGCATCGGCGCCCTGGTCCGCATGGCCGAGGCCGCCGCCCACCCGAAGGTGCGTGTCCTGTACCCCGTCATCTCCGAGGCGCTGGAGCTGAGCGCGTCGGCCCAGCTACGGAACATGGCGACCATCGGTGGCAACATCATGCAGCGCACCCGGTGCACTTACTTCCGGGACGTGACCGCCGCCTGCAACAAGCGTGAGCCCGGCTCCGGGTGCGCGGCGCTGCACGGCTACAACCGCAGCCACGCGATCCTCGGATCCTCTGACGACTGCGTGGCCACCCATCCCTCCGACGTCGCCGTGGCCTTCGCGGCACTGGAGGCGACGGTGCACGTGCTGGGCCCCGGGCGGGGAACGGCGTATGGCCTTCGCCGACTTCCTGCTGCGGCCCGGCAGCACCCCGAACCGCGAACAGGCCCTCCGCAAGGGTGAGTTGATCACTGCTGTGGAGATCCCCGCCCTTCCGCGCCCGCTGAGGTCCGGCTACCTGAAAGTGCGCGACCGCCAGTCCTACGAGTTCGCGCTCACGTCGGCCGCGGTCGCGCTGCACATCCGTGGCGGCGTCATCCGAGAGGCGAAGGTCGCCGCCGGCGGCGTCGGCACCGTGCCCTGGAAACTGCCCGCCGTCGAGCGCCACCTCATCGGCGAACGCCCCTCCGACCGGCTGTGGGCGGATGCCGCCGAGCACGCGGCCGAGGGCGCGCGCCCCCTCGCCCACAACGGCTTCAAGGCCGAGCTGCTCAAACGTACCGTCGAACGCCAGCTGCGCATCGTAGGAGGCACCAAGTGAGCCAGCCACAGGCAGCCGTCGGTGCGGGCGTGCCCCGGGTCGACGCACGGCTGAGGGTGACAGGGGGAGCCAAGTACGCCGCCGACAACAGCCCCGACGGGGTCGTGCACGCGGTCATCGTGGAAAGCAGAATCGGTCGGGGCCGGGTCACCGGCATCGACACCCGCGCCGCCCTCGCCCTGCCCGGCGTCCTGAAGGTGATCAGCCACCTCAACGCGCCCAAGCTGCCGCCGGTGGAAGGGCGGTTCCCGCCGGGCAAACCGCTGCGTGCTTTTCAGGACGACCGGGTCCAGTTCTTCGGACAGCCCGTCGCGGTCGCGGTGGCGACCACGCTGGAGACCGCGCAGCACGCGGCGAGCCTGGTGAGGGTCTCCTACGATCCCGAGACCTCCACGACCGACATCAGCGTCGCCGACGCCGCCGGCAACCCCCAGACCTATGAGCGTGGTGACGCCGACCGGGCCCTGGGCTCCGCCCCCGTCCGGCTGGAGGCGACGTACCGGACGGCCCGCAACCACCACAACCCGATGGAACCGGCCGGCATCGTCGCCCGCTGGGACGGCGACCGTCTGACCGTCTGGGAGAAGACCCAGTACGTGCTGGGCACCGTGTTCACCCTGTCCGGAGAGTTCGGCATCCCGCCGGACCACATCCGCGTCATCTCGCCGTTCATCGGCGGCGCCTTCGGCAACGCGGCCCGCGCCTGGGTGCACTCCGTCATCGCGGCCATGGCCGCGCGCGAGGTGAAACGCCCCGTGAAACTCGTACTCACCCGCAGGCAGATGTACTTCACCGTGGGATACCGGCCCGCGTACGAGTACGGACTGCGACTGGGCGCCGACCGGCGGGGCCGGCTGACCGCGTCGACGCACGACGTCCGCGCCGAGTCCTCCCGCTACGAGACGTACAGCGAGAGCGTTCTCGTCCCGGGCCGGATGCTCTACAGCACCCCCAACGTCCGCCAGGCGTATCACCACGTCCCGCTGGACGTGAGCACGCCGTGGTTCATGCGTGGCCCCGGCTACGCCAGCGGTGCCTACCCCGTCGAGTCGGCCATGGACGAACTCGCCCACGAGCTGGGCATCGACCCGATCGAACTGCGGCTGCGCAACGAACCCGCCGACGACGAGTCCAGCGGACTGCCGTTCTCCACCCGCCCGCCGTCTGCGGGAGTGCTACCGCACCGGCGCCCGTGAGTTCGGCTGGCACCGGCGCAGTCCCGAGCCGCGCTCGACGCGTGACGGTGACTGGCTCATCGGGATGGGCATGGCCGCCGGTGTCTACGACACCATGCGCAGCGAGGCCCAAGCCTCGGTCCGGCTCGACGCCGACGGCACCGCCCTGGTGCAGTCCGCGACCAGCGACATGGGCCCGGGCACGGCCACGTCCATGTCCCAGGTCGCCGCCGACGCCCTCGGCCTGACGATGCGCCAGGTCACCTTCCGGCTCGGTGACTCCCTCATGCCTCCGGCCCCCGTCCACGCCGGTTCGCAGACCATGGCCAGCGTCGGATCCGCCGTCCAGGACGGCTGTGACAAGCTGCGCAGGCAGGCGATCACGCTCGCGGTCAACGACGAGGGATCACCGCTGTACGGCGTCGACGCCGCCGACATCGTCGTACGAGGCGGTCGGCTGTATGCGAAGGACGAGCCCACCCGCGGGGAGACGTACCAGCGGCTCCTGGACCGCAACGACCGCACCCATCTCGAAGTGCTCGGCTCGTACGCCGGCCCGTCGGAGCCGGAGAGGTTCTCCCTCTACGCCTACGCCGCGCTCTTCGCCGAGGTGGCTGTCGACGCCAGGCTCGGCCTGGTGCGGGTCCGGCGCATGCTCGGCGTGTACGACGCCGCCCGGATCGTCAACCCGAGACTCGCCGACAGCCAGGCCATCGGAGCCATGACGGGCGGGATCGGACAAGCCCTCCTCGAGCACACGGTCACCGACCACCGCGATGGCCGGATCGTCAACGCCAACCTCGCCGACTACCTCGTGCCGACCCACGCCGACATGCCCGACCTGAAGGCGATCTTCATCGACGGGCAGGACTACGAAGCAGACCCCATCGGCGTCAAAGGACTCGGTGAGGTCGTCATCGTCGGAGTGGCGCCCGCCATCGCCAACGCGGTGTTCAACGCCACCGGCCGCCGCATCCGCGAACTGCCCATCACCGCGGAAGCACTGCTCTGAGCTCCCGGGCGGCCGGTGTGCCCCACAACACGCGGCTGCCCGGGTACCAGGGCCGTCGTCGCGGTTTCCTCCCCTAGGGCGCGACGACGGCCCGTTGACCCACACCTCACGGAAAGCCCCCCATGCTGAACATCACGGACACACTCCACGACTGGTGCCGCGAGGGTCGGCCGTTCGCCCTCGCCACCGTCATCGACGTCAGAGGCAGTGCACCCCTGCCGGTCGGCACCGCACTGGCCGTGGACGCCGACGGCAACGCGGTCGGTGGCGTCTCCGGCGGCTGCGTCGAAGCAGCGGTGTACGAACTGGCCCGCCAAGTGCTGGCAGACCGCGCCGCCCCCGCACGCGTTGCCTTCGGGTACTCCGACTCGGATGCCCTCGCCGCGGGGCTGACCTGCGGCGGAGAGATCGGTGTCCTGGTACAGCGCGTGGAGCCCGGCGCCCAACCCCATCTCGCCGCCGCCCTCGATGCCGTGATCGCGGGGCGTCCGTCGGCCGTCGCCCACGTCGTCGACGGTCCCGGTGAACTTGTCGGCCGTATGCTCCACATCCCCGCCGAGGGCACCCACGACGGCACACTCGGGGTCGAGAGTGAGGACCGGGCGGTCGTGGCGCGTGCGCGTGCGCTGCTGCGGGCGGGCCGGACCGCCTCGATCGAGGTCGGCGGCGGTGAGGGAGAAGCAGAGGACGCGGACGACGGCACTTGCCCGCGCAAGCTCACTGTCCTCGTCCACGTGCACGCGTCCCGCCCCCGCATGCTGATCTTCGGCGCCGTCGACTTCGCCGCCGCTCTCGGCCGGGCGGGGAGCTTCCTCGGCTACCGGGTGACCGTCTGCGACGCCCGCCCGGTCTTCGCCACCCCGGCCCGCTTCCCGCACGCCGACGAGGTGGTCACCGAGTGGCCCCACCGCTACCTCGCGGCCACCGAGACCGACGCCCGTACCGCCGTCTGCGTCCTCACCCACGACGCCAAGTTCGACATCCCCCTGCTGTCTCTGGCACTGACCCTCCCCGTCGGATATGTCGGCGCCATGGGCTCGCGACGCACCCACGAGCGTCGCGTCGACCTGCTCCGGGAAGTCGGCGTCTCCCAGGACCAACTGGCGCGTCTGCACTCACCGATCGGCCTGGACATCGGAGCCCTGACGCCCGAGGAGACAGCGATCTCCATCACGTCGGAGATCATCGCGCACACCAACCGCGGCACGGGACGGCCGCTTTCACGCGGCACCGGTCCCATACACGTTCCCCCGCAGCCTCAGCCCGGCTTGGTGACGGCGACGTAACCCCCCGCACAAGCGCTTCGGCCGAAGTTCCCGCTGCGTAGCGGTGCGCCAGCCCGCCCGGCGACGAGGCACGCGGCTACCACGGTCGTCGGCGGTACCGTCTCACGCCTCCCGGACCACGTCGGCCACCTCGTCCAGCAGCGCCCTCAGCTGTGCGGTCTTCTTCGCACCGAGCTTCTCGGCGATCTGCTGTTCGATGTCCATCATCACGGCCTCGGCATCCCGCAGGGAGTCGCGGCCGGCGTCGGTGAGGTGCAACTCCTGCACGTGCCGGTGGCGCGGGTGCGATCGGCGTTCCAGTTGACCCCGCTCCTCCAGGCGGGCCACCTGGGAGGCCACCGCCTGCGGAGTGACGTTCAAACGGCGAGCCAGTTCCGCGCCGGTCAGGCCGGGATCGGTGTGGACGGAGATCAGCAGGGTGTACTGCGCGGCCGCGATGCCCAGCGGTCGAAGCCGTTGTTCTTTGCGGGCCTGCACGGCCCACTCCGCCCGCCGCAGGGCCCAGGTCACCCGGGTCAGGTGCTCGGCAGGGATCGACCGTTCATCATCCTTTGTCACCCGGCGAGAATACGGCACCTGGTGGTTGTCAAGTACTTGATTGCCATCAAGTGCGTGAATCACTCATCGACGGGTCCGCGAGCCGAGACCTCGCGAACCGCCTCTGTCACCTGGTCGAGCAGCGCTCGCAGTTGTGCTGTCTCCGAGCCGAGACCATCGGTGACCTGCCGCTCGATGTCGGCGATCACTGCGTCGGCCGCGCGCAACGCCTCCCGACCGGCGTCGGTGAGGTGCAGCTCCTGGATGTGCCGGTGGCGCGCATGCTCACGTCTCTCCAGCTGCCCGCGGCCCTCCAGGCGTGCCACCAATGAGGCGATGGCCTGTGGGGTCACGTTGAGGCGGCGGGCAAGTTCGGCACCGGTCAGTCCCGGCTCGTCGTGCACGGAGATCAGGAGCGTGTAGTGCGCCGCCACCATGCCCAGCGGGCGCAGCCGCTGCTCCTTGAGGCTCTGCACCGCCAGCTCCGCGCGGCGCAGCGCCCAGGTCACCCGGTCAAGTGCGCCGAGCCCGACCGGCTCCTCGTCATTACGTATCACGCGAGAAGGATACGACACTTCATGGACATCAAATGTTTGACATGTGCCTATGGGTTGATGAACCTTGGTTCCATGACTCGCCCCCTCGCTTTGATCACTGGTGCCTCCTCCGGAATCGGCGCCGCCTATGCCCGTCTCCTGGCGGACGATCACGACCTCGTCCTGGTCGCGCGACGCGCCGACCGGCTCGCCGATCTCGCCCAGGAATTCCGCGCCCACGGAGCAGCCGTCGAGGTGCTGCCCGCCGACCTAATGGCCCACGACGGCATCGCCGCTGTCACCGACCGGCTGGCCGCCGGGGACGTGCGCATGCTGATCAGCAATGCCGGCGCCGGCGGCTATGCCCCGCTCGTCGACGTCGACCCTGCCGACATCGACGGCCTGCTCACCCTCAACGCCGTCGCCCCCGTCCGGCTGGTCCACGCCGCACTCCCCGGAATGCTCGCGGCGGGCGAAGGCGCGATCGTCACCGTCGCCTCGCTCCTCGCCTTCAGTGCGGGCCTCGCTGACTCGCGAGCACCCCGGCGCACCCTGTACGTCGCCGCGAAGGCCGCCATCCTGGGCTTCACGCGCACCCTCGCCGGTGAGCTCGCCGACACCCCGGTTCGCGTCCAGGTGGTGTGCCCCGGCGTTGTGGCAACAGAGTGGAACAGCGGCGCCGGCCGCAGCATCCCTTGGGCGATGTCTCCCGAGGACGTCGCAGCGGCCAGCCTGGCCGGGCTGCGCCTCGGAGAGACCGTCTGTGCCCCTGGCCTGGAGGGTCAGGAGTCGGCCCTGGACGCTTTGCTCGCCGCAGAGGCCGCTTTCGTCAGGGGCGGTAACCAGCCGACACCCGCGGCTCGTTACACGGAGCCGCGGGGCTAGGGCAGTGGCAGTCGGCGGGTAGGTGAGTGTCGCCGGCCGTCTGCCCGCCGGTCGGTGCCTTTCCCGCTCGATCCGGTTGGCGGTGAACTGGGCGAGGTGCTCCGGATTGTTGGTCTGAACCGGCAATCCCCGGACCGGGTGGTGCCCGGCATGAGAAACCGCGGTGCGTGTTCACCGCGGCGGTTTGGGTTGTGGCGTTCCTGGGGACTCGCCGAGTCGCAATGGCCTTGCTGCCTATCAAACGCTTGACATCAATAGGTTGCTTGATACTCTAGTGCTTGTCAGGCTCGTGAGCCTTCGCTGAAGTCATTCATGTCGGCGCGCCCCCGCCCCCGCTGTCACGCGGCGGCCCTTCATCGCGCCGAAGACCGCGCCCCCCATCTGCCACCACCCGCAGGGTGCTGCTCGGGTGCCGGCGGTCCCAAGGAAGTGGGAAATTCATGACCAACAACACTCCGACGATCACGCGCGACGGAGTCATCGGCCAGAACGAGGACCAGGTGGTCACCGTCGATCAGGCCACCGGGGCAGAGTTCGCCCGGTACCCCGTGGCCGGCAAGGAAGAGGCGGTCGCGGCTGTCGCTGCCGCACGCTCGTCCGCCGGGCCCTGGTGGGACCTCGGATTCGAGGGCCGCGCGGAGCGGTTGCGCGCGTGGCGGCGGGAGATAGCCGTAGGCGGCGAGGAGGGCGCCGCCCTCATCCACACCGAGAACGGCAAGCCTCTGGACGACGCCCGTGTCGAGGTGCTCGGGATTCTGGAGCATGTGCAGTACGCCATCGATAACGCCGAGCGCGTGCTGGGACGCCGGGAGCTCCCCGCCAGCCCCACCGTGCCCAACCAGCGAGCGTGGGTCGAATACCAGCCCTACGGCGTCGTCGGTGTCATCGGCCCGTGGAACTTCCCTCTCCTGACGCCGGGGGCCATCCTGATCGAGGCGATCGCGGCCGGAAACGCCGCCATCCTCAAGCCCAGCCAGATCACGCCCGGCGTCGGGGAGTGGATCGTCCGGACCTGGCAGCGTGCGGTCCCCGACTTCCCGAACGTCCTTCAGTGCCTCAACGGGTTCGGGGCCACCGGCGGAGCGCTCATCGAGGCCGGTCTGAACAAGCTCGCGTTCACCGGCAGCGTCACCACTGGCAAGACGGTGGCCGCCCAGTGCGCGCAGACCCTGACCCCCGTTCTGCTGGAACTCGGGGGCAAGGACGGCGTCATCGTGGCTGAGGACGCCGACCTGGACGAAGCCGCCAGGCACGTGGTCTGGGGCGCCATCCAGAACACCGGCCACGGCTGCATCAGCCTCGAAGTGGCCTACGTCGCCGAGTCGGTTCACGACGAGTTCGTCGAGAAGATCAGCGAACTCGCCAAGCAGGTACGCGTCGGCAGCGACGAGGACGCGGAGATCGGGCCGGTTCCCCTGCCGACCCAGATCCCGATCATCCGGGAGCACATCAAGGACGCTCTCGATCGCGGCGCGACAGCCACTGTCGGTGGCATCGAGGCGGTGGGGGAACGCTATGTCACTCCCACCATCCTCATCGGCGTGAGCCCCGACGCCCTGGCGGTGACGGAGGAGACGTTCGGGCCCACGCTCGCAGTCGTCAAGGTCACCGACACCGAGGAAGCCATCGCGCACATCAACTCCGGCCGCTACGGACTGGGCAGCGCCGTCTTCAGCCGCGACCGCGGCGAAGCCATCGCCCGTCAACTCCGCGTCGGAATGACCAGCATCAACGACGCCCTGGTGTTCTCCATCAACCCCGCCGTGCCCTTCGGCGGTCGCGGCGACAGCGGCTATGGGCGCAAGCAGGGCGAGGAAGGACTCCGGGAGTTTGCCTACCCGCACTCCTTCACGGCCAAGACCGGCCCCGCCCAGTTCTCGGCGACGACCTTCGGCAGGCCCGCGGGCGCGATGGCGGGAGCCCTCGCCGGCGTACGCAACAGGATCCTGGCCGAAGACGGCCAGTAGACCGACTGATCAGCTGACCTGGAGGCGGCGAGACAGTCGTCGTCTCCGGGCTCCGCGGGCGGAGTGGGTTCTCGCGCGAACCGGTTGGCCTGCTGAGAGGGCGTCGGCGAGGGCATTCGCGCGGCGGCGTCGAGCGTCGACGTGCTGCGGGAGTTCGCCGACGCTGTTGTCCGCCCTCAACCGGGAAGCGGGAGTAGCCAGTTCGCGCGGTGGGGGCGACGACGGGTTGATCCCCGCCGGGGAGCTGGAGATCCCCGGCGAAGGTGTCCACCGGCGCGGTGGATTCCGAGAGGGCTTCCGAGCGCTGGAACGCCGAGACATGAACGGCCAGATCGTTCTCAGGCCCTGTGGGGCCATCACCAAGCGACGGCTGCCGCATCCGGCGAGCGAGTCGTCATCCCGCAGCAAATCCTTGAACGGAGCAGAACCATGGCAAGGTCGTCACAACCCGAAGGCGCGATCCGCACCCGGTGGTCGTCCGAGGACGCCGCCGATCAGTTCACCGTCGACAACCCTGCGACCGGCGCGCCGCTCGCCGTCGTGCAGGGCGCAGGCGACAAGGAAGTCGACCAGGCTGTTCAGACGGCCTACGACGCGCACTTCTCCTGGAAGGCCCGCACCGCCCGCGAACGCGGCAGCTGGCTGCGGAAGGTTGCCCAGGCGGTGCGCGAGCACGCCGACGAGATCGCGGTCCTGGAGTGCAGTGACAACGGCAAACCCCTTTCCCAGGCGCGCAACTGGGACGTGAATGCGGCGATCGGGATCTTCGAGTACTTCGCGAGCCTGTGCGACTCCATGCCTGGCCAGGTCAACGACGGCGGAAGTCTGCTGGACATCACGGTGCTCGAACCCTACGGCGTCATCGGCGCGATAGTGCCGTTCAACTGGCCGCCGATCCACACCGCGAGCAAGCTGGCCCCGGCGCTGGCCGTCGGCAACGCAGTGGTGATCAAGCCGCCGGAGCAGGCCCCGCTGTCGGCCCTGCGCATGGTGGAGATCATCCAGTCCGTCCTGCCCGACGACGTGGTGCACATCATTCCCGGCACCGGCCCGATCGGGTCGCAGCTCGCGGGGCACCCGCTCGTCGGCAAGGTCTCGTTCACCGGGTCGCCCACCACCGGCGTCTCCGTCATCAAGACGGCGGCCGACAACCTGACCCCGACCCTGATGGAGCTCGGCGGCAAGGACCCGTTCATCATCTTCGAGGACGCGGACCTCGACCTCGCGCTCCCGTGGGCGATCGAGGGAGGTCTCTTCAACCAGGGGGAGGCCTGCACTTCGGCGTCCCGCGTCCTGGTACACGCCGACATCTACGACGAGGTCGCGCGCCGCTACGGCAACGCGGTGAAGCGGCTGCGCGTCGGCAACGGCGCCGACCCCGGCACGCACATCGGACCGATGGTGTCCGCCGCCCAGCGCAAGCGGGTGCTCGACTACATCGACATCGGCGTCCAGGAGGGGGCCACGATCGCCGCACAGGCGCCGCTCCCCGACGACCCGGAGCTGGCAGGAGGCTTCTACGTCGCACCGACGCTCTTCACCGGCGTCAGCCCGGACATGCGCATCGCGAAGGAGGAGATCTTCGGCCCGGTCATCTCGATGATCCCGTTCCGCGACGAGGACGAGGCCGTCAAGATCGCCAACGGCACCGACTTCGGCCTGGTCGCGGCAGTGTTCACGCCGAATTCAGAGCGCGCGCTGCGGGTCAGCCGCGCCCTGCACACCGGGTTCGTCTTCGTGAACAACTACAACCGGAACTTCACGGGCGCGCCGTTCGGCGGTGTCGGTGCGAGCGGCTTCGGCCGGGAGACCGCGGCGGAAACCCTGCGCGAGTACGGCTACAGCAAGAACATCCGCCTGGTCTCCGGAAGGAGCGAGATCCCGCGCTGGGCGCCGGCCTTCGAGGTGACCGGACACCAGGAATGAACCACCCGGCCTTCGAGGCGGCGTGGTAACCGCCTCGAAGGTACGGCGTGCGGCACCCATGGGTTGACGCTGCCGCGTGGGTGCGTAGTACCGCGGTACCACGAGTACGGCGCAGGTCAGCCTCTCAGTACCACCGGACCGGGGTGATTCGGCACCTAGCGTTGCGGTGCGGCGTCGAAGTGATGGGCGCCGGAGCCCGAGAGAAAGAACGCACATGATCGACGCACGGCAGTTGACCAAGAAGTACGGCGAGAAGACGGCTGTCGACGGGCTGGACTTCGTCGTGAAGCCGGGCACGGTGACCGGGTTCCTGGGGCCCAACGGTGCGGGCAAGTCCACGACGATGCGCATGATCGTCGGCCTGGATGCCCCGTCGAGCGGCTCCGTCACCGTGAACGGCCACCACTACGCCCGTCACCAGGCGCCGTTGCAGGAGGTCGGTGCTCTCCTGGAGGCGAAGTCGATCCATCCGGGCCGCTCGGCGTACAACCACCTCAAGGCACTCGCGCTGACTCACGGAATTCCGGGCAGCCGGGTCGACGAGGTCATCGGCCTCGCCGGACTGGACAGTGTGGCGAAGAAGCGGGCCGGCGCCTTTTCCCTCGGAATGGGTCAGCGGCTGGGCATCGCCGCGGCGCTGCTGGGCGATCCGCAGACGGTGATGCTGGACGAGCCGGTCAACGGGCTGGACCCGGAGGGTGTGCTCTGGATCCGCAACCTGCTGACGGGGCTCGCCGAAGAAGGGCGGACGGTGTTCGTGTCCTCGCACCTGATGAGTGAGATGGCGCTGGTCGCGGACCACCTGATTGTCGTCGGGCGCGGGCGGCTGCTGGCCGACACGACCGTGGCGGACCTGATCCGCGAGGCGGGCGGCGACACGGTGAAGGTGACGACCCAGGACCCGGCGCGGCTGCGGGACGTGCTGGCCGGGCCAGGTGTCGATGTCACCGGCCGGATCGGCTCCGAGGAGCTGCTGGTGACTGGTCTGACCGCCCGCGAGATCGGACTGAAGGCCGCCGAACACGGGATCGCCCTCTTCGAGCTGAGTGCACGGACCGTGTCGCTGGAGGAGGCGTTCATGGACCTGACCAGGGACGCCGTGGAGTATCACGGCACCACGACCGGGATCGAGACCATCGAGGCCGCAGGGAGGCCCGCGTGAGCACCCTCACCGCAACCGCCGAGGAACCCCGCACCGCCCCCGCCCGCCCTGTCTACCGGGTGACCGGACGGCGCGTGCTGGCCTCCGAGTGGGCCAAGTTGTGGTCCCTGCGCTCGACCTGGATCACCTTGGGCCTGGGCCTGCTGTTCCTGGTGGCCTTCGGTCTCATCGCCGCGAGCCGCTACAAGTCGGGAATCGACTCCGGCAACCTGGACTCGGACTTCGCGGACTCGACGACCGTCAGCCTGTCCCTGTTCGGTACGAACTTTGCCCAGCTGGCCCTGGGTGTGCTCGGCGTGCTGGTCACGGCGGGGGAGTACTCGACCGGCATGATCCGCTCGACGCTGGCGGCGGTGCCCCGCCGGCTGCCGGTGCTGTGGTCCAAGGCGGCCGTGTTCGGGCTGGTCGCGCTGGTGGTGGGGACGCTGGGTGCGTTCGTCACCTTCCTGATCGGGAGCGGCATCGTCTCGGGCACGCCCGCGGCCATGAGCCTCTCGCACGCAGGTGTCCTGCGGAGCCTGCTGGGCGCCGGTCTCTACCTCGGCCTGGTCGGCGTGATCGGCGCCGCACTGGGCGCACTGCTGCGGTCGGTGGCCGGCGGGATCTCGGTCCTGGTCGCTTCCCTGATGCTGATCCCCGGACTGATCTCACTGCTGCCGAGCTCCTGGCAGAACGACATCAGCCCCTACCTGCCATCGAACGCGGGTGAGGCGATGTTCGCCCTGACTCACGACTCGACGTCCCTCTCGCCGGGCGCGGGACTGCTGGTCTTCCTGTGCTGGACGTTGCTGGCGCTGGGCGGCGCGGCGTACCGGCTCGTACGCAGTGACGTCTGACGCCCCGCACCATGGACTGGTGACGTCCGTGACCACTGATGACATCAGCGGGATGGGACCGCTGGTCGCCCGGCTCTCCCGGGGCGGCCAGCGGTTGCGGCAGGCCGACCGGACGCATCCCTGGGTGCTGGACACCGCCATCGTCGTCCTGGTCTTCCTGATGTTCTGCCTGCCCGACCTGATCCACGGCAGTTGGGACGACGGCGACAGCCCGCCCCGGTTCCGGCTCGCCTTCACCGAGCTGCCCGTGGCGGGAATGCTGGCCCTGCAGGCCGGCCTGGTACTGCCGCTGCTGTGGCGGCGGCGCAAGCCCGCGGTGGCCTTCGGTGTCATCGCCGCGGTGTTCGTCCTGCAGTGGTCCCTGGGTGCCGCGCTGCGCGCGGACATCGCCCTCTTCGTCGCTCTGTACAGCCTGGCCCTGCACGGGCGGCTGCGGCAGCTGCCGTGGGCCTGTGCGGCCATGGCGGTCGCCATGGTGCTGGTCGCGGTCCGCGCGTCCTCGGCCGTGTCCGTCGGGGACGCGCTCTTCTTCCTGCTGAGCACGGCGACCGCGGCCCTCGCGCTCGGCATGATGGTCCGGATCCGCCGGGCCCAGCTTGCCGGACTGCGTGAGAGGGCCGCCCGGCTGGAGGTCGAGCGCGACCAGCGCAGCAGGCTGGCCACGGCCACCGAACGCACCCGTGTCGCCCGCGAGATGCACGACATCGTCGGCCACAACCTCTCCGTCATCATCACGCTCGCCGACGCAGGCGCCTACGCCACGGACATCCAACCTGCGCGAGGCAAGGAGGCCCTGCTCCTCATCGGCGACACCGGCCGACAGGCCCTCGGCGAACTGCGGCGCGTGCTCGGCGTGCTGCGCGAGGCCGGTGGCGGCCCGACCGGTGGGCCCGAGCTCAGTCCGCAGCCCGGCATCCTGGACCTCGGCGCGCTGTGCGCCACGGTGCGCGCCGCAGGACTGGAGGTCGTCTACCGGACCTCCGGCGACGTGGACGCCCTGGACGGCGGGGTGCAGCTGACGGTGTACCGCATCGTCCAGGAAGCCCTCACCAACACCATGAAGCACGCCGCACCCGACGCCCGGGTACGTCTGGCGATCCTCGCCGAGGACAGCCGGCTGACCATTCGGGTCCAGGACACCGGCTCGGGCGCATCGCCCGGACCGCCGAACGAGGAAGGACATGGCCTGGTGGGCATGCGGGAGAGAGCGGCTCTGTACGGCGGCGATGTCAGCGCGGGACCGACGGCCGGCGGAGGTTGGAGCGTCGAGGCCGTCCTCGACCTCACGCCGGGAAGCGGCGGTGACCGATGACCACCGTGCTCATCGTGGACGACCAGCCGCTGCAACGCTACGCCTTCCACCTGCTCCTGGACTCCGTCCCCGAGACCGACGTCGTCGGTGAGGCCGGACACGGCGCCGAGGCCGTGCGCAAGGCGTCCGAACTGCGCCCGGACGTCGTCCTGATGGACGTCCGCATGCCCGGCATGGACGGCATCCAGGCCACCCGCCGCATCGTCGCCGCCGGCGGCCGCTCCCGGGTCCTCGTGCTCACGACGTTCGACCTCGACGAGTACGTCCACGCCGCCCTGCGGGCCGGCGCGAGCGGGTTCCTCCTCAAGGACGCGCGTCCCGAGGAGCTCCTCGCCGGGATCCGCGCGGTCGCCGTCGGCGACGCGGTCATCGCGCCCGCTTTCACCCGCCGCCTCCTCGAGGAGTACGCGCGCTACGTCCCCTCCCACAGAACTGACCCGGCCGAGGACCCGAGGCTCACCTCCCTGACCGACCGTGAACGCGAGATCCTCGTGGCTGTCGGCAAGGGCTGGACCAACGGTGAGATCGCCGCCCGGTTCGTGCTGTCCGAGTCCACGGTCAAGACGCACGTCGGGCGGGTGCTGGCCAAGATCGGAGCCCGTGACCGCATCCAGGCCGTGATCTTCGCCTACGACCACGGCCTCGCCCGGCCCACCGCGGACTGAACCGACGAGCAGGTCCCAATGCGGAGTTCTCAGGCAGAGGCAGGGTGCGCCGGCGGCCCGCCTGCAACAAGGGGCGAACGGCCGCGCTGGCCTTGGTCAATCGGGCCGTCCGGTCCTTGGCGGCGGACAGCGAAACGCGCCCTCTCGGGAGAGACCGTCGAACACTCCGACCTGGCCGGCAGGGCGGGCTGCCAGTATCCGGGGCCCTGACGACTTCGAGATCGACGATGAGCGCACCTGGCATCCCGCCGGCCCAGATACGGCCGATGCAGCGAGTCCATCACCGCGACGAGTAGTACCCGTGGACATTGCCTCGGACGACCTCCTGCTGCTGCGCTGATGGCCGCCATCGCCGTGCGTGGAACGCGCCGCCTCTTCCTCGGCGAAGGATTTCCAGGAACTCTCCGCCGGGCCCGATGGGCACGGCACTCCTTCCTCCTGCGTAGGGGGAGGCCTGCCAGGTGTCTAGACTCACCGGAGACGGGTGAACTCACGGGAGGAGTCGGGATGCCGCGGAACCGCCAGCAGATCCCCCGGGAGGAGCGCACGGGTGATCTGCTAGCCGCGGCCACCGAGCTCTTTCTGGCGAAGGGCTACGACAAGACGACGATGGCGGACATCAGTGCCGCCGCCGGCGTGGCCCGGGGCAACGTCTATTGGTACTTCGACTCGAAGGACCACATCTTCGCCGCCGTCATCACACGCATGCTCAGTCGCGAGATCCGCATCCTGAACGAGGAGCAGGCTGGTGCCGACCCACTGAGCCGCTTGGTGCGCGGGCTGTCCGACATGCGCTACTCCCGGCCGATGCACCAGGCCATGCACGACCGGCTTCCCCATTCGGAGGCAGTTCGCGAGGCCCACAACACCTTCTTGAACTGGATCGTCGGACTGGTCGACGAGTTCATGGCCGAGCGCGGCCTCGACGACTCCTCGGGCATCGATGCCGATCTCGTCCGGGATGTAGCGATCGCCGTCTTCGAAGGGGCGCACGTGCCCAATGACTGGAACAGACCGGCCCACGAGATGATCCGGTTCCTGTTGGAGTCCGTCGTGGCCAGGAGTTCGGCGGCCAAGGGGCGGAAGCGCTGAACGCGGTACTTCAGACGAGGTGAGGCCCGACTCCCGCTGACACCACCCGCCCCGCACCGGCCGCTTCCGCGTCCCGGGGCGAAAGCGTCGCCCCGCGCAGCATGTCGAGCACGGCGGCGGGATCCGCGGGAGCCTGCCTGCCCCGCCAGCCGACGTGACCGTCCGGACGGACGAGCACCAACGGCCGCTCGTACAGCTCCTCGGCGGCCGGGTCGGCGAGGCGCAGCACCGTCAACGGCACACCACACCGGCGGGCGGCGTTCACCAGAGGCGTCGGGTCCGCGGAACCCGATACCACGAGCGTGAACCCGCGTCCGAAGTGGTCGAGCACCGAACTGCCGTCTGGCAGCCAGGCGTGCGGTGCGCGGCAGCCGGGCCATGTCGACGGAACGTACTCGTCCGGCTCGTCGGGCGGCTCCGGACTGCCGTCCGGCACGCAGATCGGGGAGCCGCTGTAGCGGTATCCGAGCTGGACGCCCGTGCAGCGGAACTCCTTGGCCCGGGACCGGCGGATCTCCTCGCCCAGCTCGCGTCGCAGCCGTTCGCCTTCTGCGTCCATGCGGTCGAGCGCCGGATCGGGGACGAGCTGCGCGTCGGCCTTCCAGTTGCTGGAGGCTTCGGTGACGTTGCGGACGGCGATCGGCCGTCGCTCCTGCTCGTAGCTGTCCAGGAGCGCCGGTCCTCCCCATCCCTGGAGTGTCGCAGCGAGCTTCCAGCCGAGGTCCACGGCGTCACCGATCCCGGTGTTGGCTCCGAAGCCCCCCTTGGGCCACAGCAGATGCGCCGCGTCGCCCGCGAGGAACACCCGCCCCTCACGGTAGGTGCGGGCCACGACACAGTGTCCGCTCCAGGGCTGCGCTGCGAGGATCTCCACGTCGATCGGCGCACCGGCGGCCTCGCGTATCCAGGCGACCGCGTCATCGGGGTGGGGCTCCTCGTCCAGATAGACCGAGAGCCGCCATTCGTCCACGCCGTTGACGACCGTGATGTACGGCCTGCGTGCCGACGACAGGGTGTGGATCTGCACCGCGGGGCCGCCCAGCCGTTCCCGCAGCAGGTCCAGTAGCTGTGGCGCACGGAAGTGCACGGCGAAGTTGTGACCCTGGGCGAACATGCCTTCGAACTCGATGCCGAGTGCCCGACGGATGCCGCTGCGGCCTCCGTCGCAGGCCACCAGATACGCGCCGGCCAGCGTCTCGGTGGCACCGCTCGCCACGTCGCGCACCACGGCCAGGACTCCCTCGGTGTCCTGCTCCATTGTCTCAAGGCGGGTGCCGTACCTGATCTCGACTCCTGGCAGTTCAACGGCGGTGCGCGCGAGCAACGGCACGAAGGAGAACTTGGACAGGAACGCGGGACCCTCCGGCGTCAGCTGGGTGTACACGCCCGAAGACCGGTTGGTGACGCCGTAGTCGAAGGCGGTGAGGACACGCCCCGTGGCGGAGGTGGCGAACACCGTGCGATGCGGGTAGTCCGGGGGCGGTGCGGACTCCGTGCGCGCCTCTTCCGCGCAACCCCAGCGGCGCAGATGTTCCATGGTGCGCGAAAAGATCGCTTCACCTGCGGGAAAGGGCACGTGGCCGTCGCCCTGATCGATGACGGTGACCGGTACACCACGCCACCCCAACTCGGTCGCGAGGGCGAGGCCCACAGGCCCTGCTCCCACGACCAGGACGCGCCGGGATGCGGCGCTCTCGTGCTGGTCAGACATTGAAGATCTGCCTTCCTGAGCAGGGGCCGGACCACTCATGGTCCCATCTCTTGAACCCGGGTCAGAATTACACGCGCATGTCGTTGTATGGAAGAGCTGGAAAAACACAAGACTTTTGACCGATCGTGTGCGGTGCTACGCTCGTCTTGGGTTCAAGAGAGAGGGAGTGTCATGGTGACTCCCGCAGATCACGGCGATGCCGGGATCGACCTGTCAGCAGACGGCAGACCATCCGCGTGACTGCCCATATGCGGCAGCCCGACGGTGCCTACGTCCCGGACCGCGTCCAGTGGCGCATCACGCGACGCCCCTCAAGTCCGTTGCGCCTCACAGATTGACGGGGGCACCGAGGTGCGTATCGAGGTCGAAGGCATCGGCGCCCTGGTCAACATCTGCGCTTTAGGGGCCGGGCGCGTCGGCGGTGGCGTTCCAGCCGGGGAAATGCCGCCCTCACCACATGATTCCAGCAGTCAACGGAGGACATGACGACATGAGTACGGAAGCCAAGGACAGCTTCGGTGGCGGTGACCCGTGGGGGTACATCCAGCCGTGGGACGAGGAGCGCTTCGGCCCGGAGATCCACGATGTCAAGCTGCGCGCGAAGTGGGAAATGGCCATGGCCATCGCCGGTGGCCTGCCGTACATCTGGCAGGAGCTGGCCCGGCCGATCTCCGAGATCGTCTACGGTCTCCTCGAACTCCGACGCGGAGACCGGGTTCTGCTCATCGGTGAGGGCATCGCGCCCGCTGGGTGGGTCGAGGACATGCGGGCCCTGGTGGGACCGGAGGGCGTCATCGACACCGTGGAGATCATCAAGGACGGACGAAACGCCGTCCTGGGCAAGGTTCCCGGCCGGAACGGCCAGGTTGGCTGCTGGCGCTGGTCGTACACGGACTCGGTGGACGACGAGGCATACGACTGCGTCGCCGTGCTGCAGGCGACACAGCACTGTGACGACTGGCCTGAGACGGCCGCGGACCTACTGAGGGTGATGAAGCCCGGCCGGCGTATCGTGCTGGCCGAAGCGGTCCTGAAGGGAGCGACGTTCTTCTCCCGTATCGACTCCGACGTCCACCTTCGGCAGTGGTTCGACAAACTCTTCGGGCACGTCCCCGTGGACGACATCCCCTACTACTCCGGAGAGCAGATCCGCGAGGCGTTCGGTGACAAGGTCGACAGCCCTCAGCTGATGGAGTGGAAGGGCATCGAGATGTACTGGGGCCGAAAGAGGTGACCACTGTCACCGGCTTCGGCCGGCAGGAGGCGGCACACATTCCCTCCCCGTCACCCAAGTTGATCCAGCCATTCACTGAAGGACAAGGAGGTCCCCGTGAGTGTCGTTGAAGACGTCATGGTCCTGGGCTCCGACCATCCGCTGCGCAGTATCGTCCGCGACGAGGACCTGCTGCTCTCGCCGCCGCATCCCGCGAAGGCGCCCGTCAAACTGTGGCAGGAGCACCCGCCGCTGACCGTGGTGCACTACCCGCAGCAGTACGAGCCGGAGGCGTTCGCTCCTCCACGCGGCGTCTACGAGAACGACGAGATCCGCGTCGAGTGGCAGAAAATGGACTACCGGCAGCCGTTCTACCACCGCAACTGCGATGTCGACGAGATCTCCTACCAGATCGCCGGCGAGCGGACGCTGATGTCCGAACTCGGCGTGATCGAGTTCCAGCCCGGCGACTTCTCCCGTATCCCGCGCGGCGTCGCCCACGACAACTACGGCCGCGAGGACAGCCACCTGCTGTTCTACATCCCCGCACCGGTCACCGAACTGGCACCGGCCCAGCGGGAGTCCGAGGCCGTGCTCCCGCCGTTCCCCGGCTGGCAGCCCGGCGAGGCCAACGAGGCGATCACCCAGTGCATGGCCGCGCTCGGCCACGACATCACCGTCTTCGGGGTCGACGAACAGTTCCTGCTCGATCAGGTGCACCAGGAGGACCAGCGGATGGCGGTGCTGCGTGCCGATCCCGGTCGTGACGTCACCTGGCTGTACGCGACCGCCGGCATCCGCCTCGGCGTGATCACCACCACCCCTGGCGGACAGCGCCGCTACCGGCGCACCCTTGACGCCGACGAGATCCAGTACCAGGCCCACGGCCACCGCACGCTGATCACCCAGCGGGGCATCGTCGACCTTCAGCCGGGCGACTTCGTGCGCATCCCGCTCGGCATCTCCCACGCTAGCGTCGTGACCGAGCCCGGTGACTACGTGACGCTCCTCTCGCATCAGGAACTGCCCCAGGTCGCCGAGACCTCGCGTACGGCGGATGCCTGTACGCCCGAACGGCTTTCGAGCCTCGCAGTGGAGGTCCGCTGATGGCCACGATGCTTGCCCTGCGAGCACACCAGGGCGCCGAAGCGCTCGTCCTGGAGGAGCTGCCCGTCCCCGAGCCGGGGCCGCTCGACGTGGTCGTGAAAGTCGCCTCCGCCGGCCTGGCCCCGGGGATCATGCGCCTGTTGCGGATGGGAGCGCTCAAGCACCTGCCCACCACTCTCGGCCACGAGGCCGCAGGAGTCGTCTCCGCCGTCGGCCGCGATGTCACGGGCCACGCGGTGGGCGACCGGGTGCGGGTCCATCCCCTGCTGAACTGCCGTGAGTGCGACTACTGCAGTACCGGCCGGGACATGATGTGCGCCGAGCAGGCCATGCTCGGTCACGCCGGCTTCGGTGATGCTCCGATGCCCCTGTACGAGCAGTACCACGACGGCGGACTCGCGGAGTACGTCCGTGTCCCGCACTGGCTGATCGACTCCCTGCCGGACTCCGTCAGCTTCGACGTCGCGGCCAAGGTCCAGGACCTGGCCAACGCCGTGCGCGCACTCAAGTGCGCCGACCTTCCGGAACGGGCCACTCTCGTGGTCACCGCCGCGACCGGCACCATGGGGACCGCGACGGTCAGACTCGCGGAGCACTTCGGAGTCGCCCGTCTGATCCTCGTCGGCCGCGACACCGAGCGCCTCCAGCGCGTCGCCGGGCTCGCCGGCGGCATACCGGCCGACATCGTCGCACTCGACGAACTCCCTGAGGACTGGTCGACGAATGGCGCTCTCACCCGCAGGCTGCGTCAGCTGGCCCCCGCGGGAGCCCATGCCGTCATCGACTTCATCCCGGACGGTCCCGCCCTCAGCCAGGTCATGGCCGGTATGGCCACCGGCGGCACACTCGTGCACATGGGCGGCAACTCCGCCCCGCTGTCGCTGCCCCCTATCGCGCTGATGATGCACTGCTGGCGCTTCGTCGCCACTCGTGCGTGCACCCGCCAGGACACGACGGATGTCCTGCGGCTGCTTGAGACAGGCACCCTCACTGCCGACGAGCTCATCACCCATCGGTTCCCGCTCACCGAAGCGCTCAAGGCCATGGACGCCATGGAACAACGTGCCGACGACCCGATGTGGATGACCGTGATCAACCCCTGACGCGACGCACGAGCACGTCACGGCTCCACGGAGCCGCCTCACAACAGCGGGAGAGGAGGCAGGAAAGGTGTCCGAATCAGACGCCGTACGCAGTCAGAAACCGCCCGTGATCGCGGTGATCGGGGCGGCCGGACTCTGCGGTCGGTACATGCTGGAGGCCGCGCTGCGAACTCCGTTCCAGGTCCGGGCCGTGGTGCACGGACCGGCGGGGCGGGAACGGGTGGCTGCCCTGGGCGTGGACGACATTGTCGAGGCCGACCTGGAGAGGCCGGACACCGTCCGTCGGGCGCTGAAGAACGCGGACTTGGTGTTCATGATTCCGCCGGCGTTCCACCCGGAGGAAGACGTACTCGCGATCACGGCACTTGAGGCGGCTGAGCACGCGGGCGCCCGCCGGTTCGTGTATCTGTCCGTCCTCCACCCGCACACCCCCGGGCTGCGCCACCACCTGCGCAAGGCGAACGCCGAAGCCGCCGTGCGGACTCGCCGCTGAACTGGACGGTCCTCCAGCCCTCGATGTTCGCGCAGATCGTCCTGTCGACGTGGGGGAGGGCTCCGGCCGGCCCCGTCGAGGTGCCGTTCGACGTCGACAACGAGTTCTCGTTCATCGACTTGCGTGACCTCGGTGAAGCCGCAGTCAGGGTGCTCTCCGAGCAGGGGCACGGTTCGGCCGCCTACGAACTCGCGGGACCCGCCCTTACGTTTGCCGAGGCGGTGCGTCTCGCCGGGCGTGCACGAGGAGTGGATCTGGAGCCGAGGACGGTGCACTGGGCGGTCGCCCCGCTCCCGCCGGGAGTGGTCGACTCCGCGTCCCGGGCCTCGGACATGCGTGCCATGTGGCAGGACTACGACCGGCACGGCCTGCGCGGCAACAGCAACGTCCTGCGGATGCTGCTCGGCCGTGAGCCCGCGTCTTTTGAGGAAGCGGCCACGGCGTTCGCCGCGCGAGAGTGAGCGCTCTTGATGGAGTCGGGGGGTGTCTTCCTGAAGGAGGGGAGACACCCCCCGCGCAGTGACTTCAACACCATGCCGGGTTCGCGCTCCCACCGGGTGCGGTGCGCCGGAGTCAGGTGGCGGCGCGGGAGGCGACGGGCCGTAGGCCGTGGAGCAGGGTGCCGACGAGCATGTCTACGGTCAGTTCCAGGTCGACGCCCGTACAGTTCCCCGTACCTGCGCCTGACGACCTGTGTCCCGCTCAGGCCCGGCTACGTACGGTGTGCGCGAAGCCCCCGGCGGGGTCACGCAGCGAACAGCGGCGGGCGGCCCGTGAAGACCGCCGCCCCGGACCGCACCCGCACCCCGTCGGTGGTTGGCCGGGCGTCAGGGCAGGAGGATGACTTTGCCGGTCTGGCGTTGGCTTTCGAGGTAGGTGTGGGCTTCGGCTGCCTCTTCGAGGGGGTAGACGCGGTCGATGATCGGGGTGATCTTTTTGTCTGCCAGCAGTTCCAGGCACAGTTGCTGGTCGCGCAGAGTGGCGCCGCGCACGCTGGCGATCTTGACCTGTTGGCCGATGAGGGCGAGTGCGTCCAGTTCGAGGCGGGATCCCTGGTCGGTCGGTGTGCCAAGGACGATGACCGTGCCGCCGAGGCGTGTGCAGGCAAGGGAGAGCTGGAAGAAGTCGTTGCCGCCGACGCAGTCCCAGACGGCGTCGGCGCCCAGGCCGTGGGTCAGCTCCCGTACCCGTGCCGGCATCCGGGGATCGGTGGAGTGCACGATGTGGTCGTAGCCGAGCTTGCGGAGTGCTTCGTCGCGGTCCGGCTTGGTCGTGGTGCCGATGACGGTGGCCCCGCTCAGCTTGGCCAGTTGTGCGCAGGCGATCGCCATGCCGCCGCTGGCGCCGGTGATGACCACCGTGTCGCCGGGGCCGACGGGCGCTTGCCGGGCGCAGTTGAGCGGGGTGGTGTAGGTCCACATGGTGGCCGCGGCCGTCTCGTAGTCGACGCCGTCGGGGATGGGCAGGACGGCGTCCTGGCGGCGCGCGACGTACTGGGCGTATCCGCCGAAGACCTGATGTCCGGGATAGGCGGTGTCGACACACAGGTTTTCGAGTCCGCGTACGCACAGGGCGCAGTTGCGGCATGGCGGGTGCGGAAGCTGAACCGCCCTGTCGCCGGTGCGCCACCGGGTGACGTTCTCGCCGGTGGCGACGATCTCACCGGCCGCGTCACGGCCGAGCTGGAACGGCACGGGCCAGGCCGGCCGTCCCGGGAGAGGCTGCGGCAAGTTGCCCGAGCGGTAGCGCAGGTCCCAGCTGTTGACGGCCGTGGCGTGCACGCGCAACAAGACGTCGTCGGGGCCGATGTCGGGGATCGGTGCCTCGATGTACTTGAGCACCTCGGGCCCGCCATGTTCGAACAGGCGGACCGCCATCATGGTCTGTTCCACTGTCACGTTCCTTCAGATCGTTGCGCGGTTCATCGCAGGCCCGGCACGGCCGCCGGCACCTCACCCGCCCCGGGAAGACCCTGCGCGAGCAGACCCTGCCCACGCGGCTCATGCGGGGCGGACCAGGGAGCTGACCAGTCTGACGATCCGGGGTAGCCCGTGTGTGGGCTGGCCGTGGCGGTCGGTACAGATTGACAGACCGCTCGGGTTCTTGACTACGAGTCATGAGGTGAGTTCGAGCCCATCTGGCTACGTCACTGGCCTTGACTGGAAAATATCCTAGAACTAGCTTGGCTCCAGTTCAAGAGAGGGAGTGGGGAGCCGCCCCACGTCACCCAGGAACGCTCTGGAGCACGACCCGGCCGTCGGACGCGGCCCGTCGACTCTGCGAGCCGGTCACTGCCGGCCCACCCCCTGCCTGCCGCCATGCCTTCGACGGATGTGGCTCGAAGGGGCGTCGGCCTGATCGCGAACGACGCGCACCCTCGCGGAGCGCAACAGCCATTGGCAGGACCCTGGCAATCACCCGCGCGCCCAAGGGGAGAGTCGACATGCCCGAGCCCCGTACCGAGTCCACCCGGCGAAGATTCATCGCCACTACTGCCGCTGCCGGAGGAGCTGCCGTGGTCGGCGGTCTGGCCGCGGGACAACCCGCGCTCGCCGCCGAGGCGGTGTCCGGCAGCCGTGCCTCCACGGCGACGGCCGGCGCAAAGGGACATCGGAACGCCAAAAAGGAGAAAAAGATGCGCATCGTGGCCGTGGAAGAGGCGTTCGCCATCCCTGGAGCCATCCGGCAGGAGGCAGTGATCCGTCAGCGCTTGGAGGCGCCGGAGGCGATCAAGCAGGAGTGGTTCCGTCGTCTGGACGATCTGACCGACCTGCGCTTGGCGGACATGGATGCCAACGGCGTCGATGTCCAGGTCCTCTCGTACGCCACGCCGGGCTTGGAAGTGATCGAGGACCCGGCGGAGGCGGTGGCCGTCGCGCGGCGGGTCAACGACCATCTGGCCAAGGCGGTCGCCGCAGATCCGAAACGGTTCGCGGGCTTCGCCGTCCTTCCGCTGCAGGACCCCAAGGCCGCGGTCGTGGAGCTGCGCCGAGCGGTGCAGGAACTCGGGCTCAAAGGCGTGCTGTACAACGACCATGTGCGGGGGCACTACCTGGACGAGCCGCAGTTCAGGCCGGTATGGGCCGAACTGGAGCGCCTCGGTGTGACGTTGTATCTGCACCCGGCCGCCATCCCGGCCGACAACTGGCGCGTCTTCGACGGGTACCCCGTGCTGGTCGGGCCGTCGTGGGGGTGGACCGCGACGACGGGTGCCCATGCGCTCCGGCTGATCTACGGCGGTGTGTTCGACCAGTTCCCGCGCGCGTCGGTGATGCTGGGCCACATGGGCGAGCTGTTGCCGTTCCAGATGGCCCGGCTCGACAGCCGCTTCGGCCAGGTGCCCGCTGAGCGAAGGCTGCAGCACCTGCCCTCGTACTACCTGCGGAACAACGTGTACGTCACGACCAGCGGAGTCATGTCGCATGCTGCTCTGCTGGGAGCCGTTCACGCCGTGGGTGTCGACCGGGTGCTGTTCTCCATCGACTACCCGTTCGAATCCAGCGCCGAAGCGGTGGGGTTCCTGCGTTCGGCACCGTATGCGCCGGCCGACCTCGCGAGCATCGCGCACGGTAACGCCGAGCGCGTTCTCGGGCTGTGACCGAAGACCGTTCTCAAACTCTGACGGGGTCTCGTCCCCGTCGATGACCAGCAGTCGCGTCCAGCGGGCGAGCAGGGCAGGGCGGGGACTGCTGCGACGCGCGCCACCCTGTGGGTCGAGGTGGCGCGCGCCGCTGCCGTTCACAGTCCCTGACCGATGTCCCGCGCTGTCGTGAGGAGAGGCTGGGACAGTTCGGTGAGCCGCGCGCGGGTGCAGCGGACGGACGGGGCGGCCACGACCACGGCGGCCACCGCGGCGCCGGTGCGGTCGCGCACACACGCGCCGACGGCGTGCACTCCGCGCTCGCTCTCCTGGAAATTGAGGGCGTAGCCGTGGCGGCGCACGGACACCAACTCGTTCATCAGGCTCTCGAAGTCCTTGGGGGCTTTGGCCCGGCCGTCGGGTAGTCCGTTGGGGTAGAGGGCCCGGAGTCGGTCCGCCGGCAGTGCCGCGAGCAGGGCCTTGCCGCCCGAGGTCACATGCGCGGGCAGGAGCGTGCCGGTGCGGTAGCTGACGCGCAGCGCCTGGGAGCCCTCGACGCCGTCCAGGAAGCGGCTGCCGTTGCCCTCGAGCACCATCAGGTGGGTCGTCTCCCGGACGGCGTCCGCCAGCCGTTGCAGATGAGGGTGGGCGATGGTGATCAGGTCCGGGGGAGGGGGCGCCTGGCTTCCCCGGATCGCCTGCAGAGCCGGCCCGGGCCGGTACACCTTGTGACGGTCCTGCACGGCGAATCCCTCGAAGACGAGCATCGCGAGGACCCGATGCGCGGTCGAGCGCGCGACGCCGAGTCGGTCGGCGACGTCCATCACGCGCAGCTCGTCGAGCTCGTGCAGCAGCCGGACGACGCGTAGGGCGTTGCCGGCGGCGCTCACCGGATACGAGGGGCCGGGCGAATGATCCGCTGAATTCTCCATAGAGGAATCATAGCCATCAAGGATTCTTGTCAGAGGAAACGGCACGTAGCGTCGAGGACAGCGCGGTGGACCGCACTTCTTCCGGCGGTCGCCGAACACACGACCTGGAGGTTTCCGTGACCGACACCACCAGCGAACAGACCGAGCGCAAGCTGCTCGACGAGCTGTACGCGGATTTCGAGGACGCGGGTCTGATCCCGCTGTGGACGCAGGTGGACGGCCTGATGCCGATGTCGCCGCAGCCTGCCGCGGTGCCGCACCTGTGGCGATGGGCGGAGCTGCTGCCCATCGCGCAGCGCTCCGGCGAACTCGTGCCGGTGGGCCGTGGCGGCGAGCGCCGCGCCATGGCCCTCTCCAACCCCGGCCTTCCTGGCCTTCCTTACGTCACCCCGACCTTGTGGACCGCGATCCAGTACCTGGGGCCGCGCGAGGTCGCTCCCTCGCACCGGCACAGCCAGGGGGCCTTCCGGTTCGTGGTCGAAGGCGAGGGCGTATGGACCAACGTCGACGGGGACGCGGTGGCGATGCGGCGGGGTGACCTGCTGCTCACCCCGAGCTGGGCCTTCCACGAGCACCAGAACGTCACCGATGAGCCGATGGCCTGGCTCGACGGCCTCGACATCCCGCTCGTCTCCAAGCTGGACGCCGGCTTCTTCGAGTTCGGCCCCGACGAGCTCTCCACCCGCGAAACCCCCGAGCGCTCGCGCGGCCAGCGACTGTGGGGCCACCCTGGGCTGCGCCCGATCAGCCGGCCCGACCAGCCCAACTCCCCGCTGAACGCGTACCGCTGGGAGCACACCGATGCCGCCCTGACCGCCCAGCTGGAACTGGAGGACGAGGGCGTCCCCGGCGTGCTCGAGCCCGGACACGCCGGAGTCCGCTTCTCGAACCCCACCACCGGCAGGGACGCCCTGGTCACGATGCGCACCGAGATGCGCCGACTGCGGGCCGGCACCCGGACCACCCCAGTGCGCACGGTCGGCTCCGCGGTCTGGCAGGTGTTCGAGGGCGAAGCGGTCGCGCAGGTCGGCGACAAGGTCTTCGAGATCGCCAAGGGCGACCTGTTCGTCGTCCCCTCCTGGTGCGAGGTCTCGCTGTCCGCCCGCACCCAGGTCGACCTCTTCCGCTTCAGCGACGAGCCCGTCTACGAGGCACTCGGCCTCGCCCGCACCTCCCGAGGAGAACACAAGTGAAGCTCGCCACCATCCGGGTCAACGGCACCACGCGCGCCGTCCGCATCGATGACGACAAGGCGGTGGACCTGGGCGAGAGCGACCTGGCGGTCTTCCTGCGCCACAGTGACTGGGCGACGCGCGCCGCGGACGCCGACGGTGAGACGTACGAAGGCCCGCTGGACTACGCCCCAGTGGTCGTCGCCCCGGAGAAGGTCGTGTGCGTCGGTCTCAACTACCGCACCCACATTCTGGAGATGGGCCGCGAACTCCCCTCGCACCCGACGCTGTTCTCCAAGTTCGCGCGAGTGCTGGTCGGCGCGTACGACGACCTGATCCTGCCCGCCGCGTCCACGCAGATGGACTGGGAGGCCGAACTCGGCGTCGTCATCGGTGCCGAGGTCCGACACGCCGACACGGAGCAGGCGCGGGCCGCTATCGCCGGGTACACCGTGCTCAACGATCTCACCGCCCGCGACTGGCAGTACCGCACCACCCAGTGGGACCAGGGCAAGAACTTCGAGGCCACCACGCCCATCGGACCGTGGCTGGTGACCGCCGACGACCCCGCGGTCTCCGCACAGGGCCTGAGCCTGACGTGCGAGGTCGACGGCGACACGGTTCAGAAGGCCGACACCGGTGACCTCGTCTTCGACCCGGCCGCGCTGGTCGCGTACCTTTCCGAGGTCGTCACCCTCGTACCCGGCGACGTGATCGCCACTGGCACTCCGGGCGGGGTCGGCCACGCCCGCAAGCCCGCCCGCTATCTGCAGGATGGAACACTCCTCGTCACCCGGATCGAGGGGATCGGCGAGACTCGCAACACCTGCCGTCGGGAGTCACGGTGAGCGCAGGCCCGGCCGTGGTGCTGGAGCAGGCGGCCAAGGGCACGGCGGCCTTCGAGGCCGCCGTACACCGGCTGACCGATCCGGGATTCACCAGGTCCTCGTACCTGCCGGGCTGGAGCCGCGCCCACGTCGTCGCGCACGTCGCCCGCAACGCCCACGCACTCGTCAACCTGCTGATCTGGGCGCGTACCGGTGTCGAGACTCCCATGTACGCAAGTGGCGACCAGCGTGGGCGTGAGATAGAGGAGGGCGCCCGGCGGCCGGCCGAGGATTTGCGTGCCGATCTGCTCGCGGCCGACGGCCGTCTCGCCAAGGAGCTCGCCGCGCTGCCCGACGAGTGCTGGGCGGCGACCGTCCGCACCGCGCGAGGCCGTGAGGTGCCCGTGTCTCTGGTGCCCTGGATGCGGGTGCGCGAGGTATGGGTCCACGCCGTCGATCTGAACATCGACACCAGCTTCGACGACGTGCCGCACGACGTGTGCGTGGCCCTCGTCGACGACGTGGCGGCGTCTTTCCAGGATCGACCGGATTGTCCCTCCGTCCGGCTGCGGTCCGAGGACGGCGCCCACACCTGGCTTCTGGGCGACTCGGGCGGCGCCGAGCCGGTCGTGGTCAGTGGTGATCTGGGCGGCCTGGCCGCCTATGTGACCGGGCGCCCCGTGCCCGGTCCCCTGTACCCGACCGGCGGGGGATCCCTGCCGAAGCTGCCCGCGTGGCTGTGAGCACGAAGGAAAGACGATGAAAGTTGCCTGCATCGGCGCAGGTCCCGGAGGACTGTTCTTCGCCACACTGCTCAAGCGGAGCCGGCCCGACGCCGAGGTCGTGGTCTTCGAACGCAACCGTCCCGACGACACGTTCGGCTTCGGAGTGGTCTTCTCGGACGCCACTCTCGACGCCATCGACGCCGCCGACCCCGTCCTCAGCGAGGCGCTGGAGAAGCACGGCCGGCACTGGGACGACATCGAGGTCCGTGTGCACGGCGCCCGGGAGCGCGTGGGCGGTATGGGCATGGCGGCCGTGGTCCGCAAGACGCTGCTGAGCCTGCTGCAGGAACGGGCCCGCGCCGAGGGTGTGCAGATGCGCTTCCAGCACGAGGTCCACGACCCCTCCGAGCTGGGCGACTTCGACCTGGTAGTGGTGTGCGACGGCGCCAACAGCCGCTTCCGCACCCTGTTCGCCGACGACCTCGGACCGACCGCCGAGGTGGCGAGCGCGAAGTTCATCTGGTTCGGCACCACCTACGCGTTCGACGGGCTCACTTTCGTCCACCAGGACGGTCCCCACGGTGTCTTCGCCGCCCACGCCTATCCGATCAGTGACTCGCTGAGCACCTTCATCGTCGAGACCGACGCGGACTCCTGGACCAGGGCCGGTCTCGACGCCTTCGATCCGTCGACCCCGCCGGGCCTGAGCGACGAGAAGACCAAGGCATACCTGGAGGGCCTGTTCCGCGAGCAGATCGACGGGCACCCGCTGGTAGGCAACAACTCCCGCTGGGCCAACTTCGCCACTCGCAAGGCCCGTTCGTGGCGACGTGGCAATTGGGTGCTGCTGGGCGACGCCGCGCACACCGCGCACTTCTCCGTCGGGTCCGGCACCAAGATGGCCATGGAAGACGCGGTCGCGCTGGCCGAGGCACTGGGGGAGGCGTCCCACAGCGTGCCGGAGGCACTGGAGAGCTACGAAGAGCGCCGCCGCCCCAAGGTCGAGAAGATCCAGAACTCGGCGCGGCCCAGCCTGTCCTGGTGGGAGCACTTCGGCCGCTACGTCCGTACGCTCGACGATCCGACACAGTTCGCCTTTCACTTCCTCTCCCGCAGCATCCCGCGCGGAAAAATCGCGGTGCGCGACGCGGCGTACGTGGACCGCGTCGACGGATGGTGGCGGGGCCGTCACGATGCGGATCCCCTGCGGACGCCTTTCCGGGGTGGGCCGTACCGACTGCCGTCGCGGAGTGTGACGGCCGACGACGACGTCCTGACCGGGACCGACGGCACCGGCATCCCGATGGCCCCTTTCAGCGGTCGGTCGTCGGGAGTGGGCGTGTGGATCGACGCCCCGGACACCGAGGAGGGCCTGCCGCTCGCCCTTGAGCAGGTGCGCGAGACGGCGGAGGCGGGCGCCCTGCTCGTCGGCGTACGCGGCGGTACGGCGCTGACCCGCGTGCTGGTCGCGGAGGAGGCCCGGCTCACACACAGCCTGCCCGCCGCGATCGTCGGCGCGTACGACGACGACACCGCGGCCACGCTCGTCCTCTCCGGCCGGGCCGACCTCGTCGGAGGCACCAAGTGACCGCCCTGGAAGCGCTGTTCGCCCCCCGAGCCATTGCCGTGCTCGGCGCATCGGCCACGCCCGGAAAGCTCGGCGCGGCGATGGCCGACTCCCTGGCCTCCTTCCCGGGGCCGGTGATGAAGGTCAACTCCGGCCGCCCGGACCTGGATCAGGGCTTCTTCCCCACCGTCGGCGAGGCCGCCGCGAGCTACGGCAGCACGCCCGACCTGGTCGTCTCCTGCATCCCCGCCGCCGTGACCGCCGACGCCATGCGCGAGGCGGCAGCGGTCGGCGCCCGTGCCGCGCTCGTGTGCGCCGGCGGGTTCGCGGAAGCCGGGGGTGACGGTGTGCTGCACCAGCAGGCGTTGACCGAGGTGGTGCGGGACACCGGCATCCGGGTCCTCGGACCGAACACCTCGGGCTTCCTCGTCCCCCACCTGCGGCTCACGGCCAGTTTCGTCCCGGGCGCGCCCGACCTGGAACCGGGTCCGGTGGCGGTCGTGGCCGCGAGCGGCGGCGTGAACCACGCGCTGGCGTTCGCCCTGGCCGAGGCCGGCGTCGGCCTGCGCCTCGGGGTCGGCCTCGGCAACAGCCTGGACGTCACCCAGGGCGACGTCCTGCGCCACCTCGCCGAGGACAACGGCCTGCGGGCCGTCGCCCTGCACGTGGAGACCGCCGCGGAAGGCCGCCGCCTCACCGACGCGGTACGGCGTCTGACCGATCGAGTCCCCGTGGTGGCCCTGGTCGTGGGCCGCAGCGACATCGGAGACTTCGCCCGCTCCCACACCGGCGCCCTCGCCACCTCCTGGCGCGTGACCAGGACGGCCCTGCGCCAGGCCGGAGCAGTCCTCGTCGACGACGAACGCGACCTCGTCGACGCCGTCACCGCGCTCAGCCGCGTACGACTCCCCGCGCGTCCCCGTGCGGGCGTCGGCCTGGTCACCGCCCAGGCCGGACCTGGTCTGCTGCTCACCGACGACCTGCGCTCCCACGGAGTGCAGGTTCCCCCGCTGGTCGAACGCACGGTGAAGGAGCTGCGTGAACTGCTCCCCGCCCTCACCTACCAGAACAATCCCGTCGACACAGGCCGACCCTCACCCACGATCACCCAGATCGTGGAACGGGTCTCGGAGGACCCCGGTATCGATGTCACCGCCGTCTACGGGCTGCTGGAACCCACCACCGTGGACCTCCCGGCCGCGCTGACCGCCGTCCGTACGGCCACCCCGCTCGTCGCCGTCGTCGGCGGACCCGTGGAGCAGGCGCGGCGGACCCGCCGTGAACTGGGCGAAGCCGGCATTCCCTGCGCGGCCACGCCGGCCTCCGGATCGGCGATGGTGCGCGCGCTCGTCGAGGACGCGGCCGCGCGCACTCGACTGGAGGCCGTCCTCACCGCCTCCGACGCCCCCACGCTGCCCCCGACGGGGCCGGTCGACGAGCACACGGCCAAGGGCGTCCTCGCGGACTTGGGAATCCGTACGCCCGTACGGCGTGTGTGCGCCGACCCCGCCGCGGCGCACGCGGCTCTCGACGAGCTCGGCGGCTCGGTCGTGGTGAAGATCCTCGACGCGGACATCCTGCACAAGACGGAGGTGGGCGGGGTCCAGGTCGGCATCCGCACGCACGAGGAGCTCGACGAAGCCCTCGCCCGTATGCCCGCGAGCCATGCGCTGCTGGTGGAACAGATGGCCCCTGCGGGTCCCGAACTCATCGTCGGCGTACGCCGGGACCCGGTCTTCGGCCCCGTGCTGGCCCTGGGCGCCGGAGGAACGGCTGCCGAAATCCTCGGCGACGTCTCCCTGCGCCTCGCGCCCCTGTCCGCGAACGAGGCCCACACGATGCTCGACGAGCTCGCCACCCGCCAGCTGTTCCTCGGCGCGCGCGGCGCCACCCCCGTCGACCGAGCGCGACTCACCCACGTGCTGCTCGCCCTGGCCTCCCTCGCCGCCGCCGACGCCGTGGCCGAGTGCGAGATCAACCCTTTGCGCGTCCTGCCCGACGGCGACGTCGTCGCGCTCGACGCCGTACTGCTGCTGCGTGACCCCCGGGATCAAGGAGGATCCGATGACGCGTGAGGGATTCGTACCCTGGCCCAAGGAGACGGCCGACCGCTACCGCGAGGCCGGGTACTGGCGTGGCAGGCCGCTCGGCTCGTACCTTCACGAATGGGCGGAGACCTACGGCGACACTGTGGCCGTGGTGGACGGCGACACGCGTCTGACCTACCGTCAACTCGTCAACAGGGCCGACGGATTGGCATGCCGCCTGCTGGACAGTGGTCTCAGGTCCGGGGACGCGATGCTCGTCCAGCTGCCCAACGGCTGGGAGTTCGTCACACTCACCCTCGCCTGTCTGCGGGCTGGAATCGCTCCCGTGATGGCGATGCCCGCGCATCGCGGTCACGAACTGCGCTACCTGGCCGCCCACGCCGAGGTGACATCGATCGCCGTACCGGACCGACTCGGCGACTTCGACCACCAGGCCCTGGGGCTGGAGGTGGCCGAAGATACCCCGAGCGTACGGCTGTTGCTCGTCGCGGGTGGCACGGCTGGTACCGACGCCACGGACCTGCGCGCCCTGGCCGAACCGGCCGACGACCCGGCCGGCGCACGGGCCCGGCTCGACGACATCGCCCCGGACAGCGGCGACATCGCCGTCTTCCTGCTCTCCGGAGGTACGACCGGACTGCCGAAGCTCATCACCCGCACCCATGACGACTACGAGTACAACGCGCGGCGCAGCGCCGAGGTCTGCGGCCTCGACGCCGACTCCGTCTACCTGGTGGCCCTGCCCGCCGGACACAACTTCCCCCTGGCCTGCCCCGGCATCCTGGGCACCCTCATGAACGGTGGCCGGGTCGTCCTGGCCCGCACCCCGGAACCCGGCAAGGTGCTGCCGCTGATGGCCGCCGAGGGAGTGACGGCCACCGCCGCTGTACCGGCGGTCGTCCAGCGCTGGATCGACGCGGTGGCCTCCGGCCGCCACCCCGCCCCGCCCGCACTACGGCTGTTGCAGGTGGGGGGCGCCCGCCTCGCGCCGGAGGTCGCCCGCCGCGTCGAACCCGTGCTCGGTGGCACGCTCCAGCAGGTGTTCGGCATGGCAGAGGGACTGTTGAACTACACGCGCCCCGACGACCCCGACGACATCAAGGTCGAGACACAGGGGCGCCCTATGTGCCCGGACGACGAGATCCTCGTCGTCGATGCCTCCGACGAGCCGGTCGGGCCCGGCGAGATGGGCGCGCTGCTCACCCGTGGCCCGTACACTCCACGCGGCTACTACCGGGCCGCCGAGCACAACGCCCGAGCATTCACCCCCGAGGGGTGGTACCGCACCGGTGACGTCGTCCGGCTGCACCCGTCGGGCAATCTCGTCGTCGAAGGACGGGACAAGGACCTCATCAACCGGGGCGGCGAGAAGATTTCCGCCGAGGAGGTCGAGAACCTGATCTACCGCCTGCCCGGTGTCGCCCGCGTCGCGGCCGTCGCGAAGGCCGACCCCGATCTGGGGGAGCGGGTGTGCGCGGTCGTGGTCGTCGAGCCGGGGACCCGCTTGAGCCTCGAATCGGTCCGTGCCGCCCTCACCGCCATGCAGGTGGCGCGCTACAAACTCCCTGAAGGCCTGTTGGTCGTGGAGGAGTTGCCGCTGACGAAGGTCGGCAAGATCGACAAGAAGCGTCTGCGGGAGGTCGTCCGTGACAAGGCGGACTCCGTCGAGGCGGTGTGACGGTGCCGGCCCTTCCGGCGGTACCTGGGAAACAGCTCCAGGTACCGCCGTCGCCGTGGCCCCGTGTCCCGACCCGTCGGACCAGCAGCGGGATGTACGCCGTCCCGGTGGCCGGCGGCATGCGTGCGGGTGGCTAACGGCGGTCCGGAATCGGGTGGCGGGCGTCATTCCCCGTCGCAGACGCCCTCTACGGCGAACTTCTGGTAGAGGTGCGGGTAGGCCACAGTGCCGGCAGGGTAGCTCGCCAGATGTGAGGCGAACTCCGGCGTGCCGAGCGCCGTACGGAGGTGCTCGGTGGACTTCCAGACCGCGACGTTGGTGAAGAGTCGGCTGCCGGCTATGCCGCGGTACAGCTGTACCGAGAGGAGGCTCCCCGACCTCTGCATGTACTCCGCGTCGTCCTTCCAGGCGGCCACCACCTCGTCCTCCTTGCCCTCCGGGGCGACAAAGGTGTTGATGATGGTGACCGGGCCGGCTTCCTCCTTCTGCTGGTCGTGGAAGTTGGTGGACTCGTCGAGCTGGCCGAACTTGAGCATGGTTCCTCCGCGTACGCGTGTGTGGTGAGTTGTGATCAAGGAGCGGTCCGGGCGAGGGGCCGAGCCCCTGTGGTATCGCCCGTGGTGTGCGTTCAGGCGTGGTGCTTGTCGAGGAAGTCGGTCATGAGCTGCAGCCACTCCTCGGTCCGCTCCAGCATCGGCAGGTGGCCGGTGGCGATTTCCGCGAGTTGGGCGCCGGGGATGGTCTCGGCGAGCCGGCGGTGCAGGGCGCTGGAGACGAGCCGGTCGTCGGTGGTCGAGATGACCAGGGTGGGGACCGTGATGCCGGCGAGGTCGTCCCGGACGTCGACCCGGCCGACGAGGTCGGTCTGGTCGGCGCTGCCGTCGACCGTACCGGCGGCGACGTAGCCGAGGGTCTGCCGCAGCTGCTCGGCCGGCATCGACTCCAGTGCCTGGGTGCCGAGGGCCACCATGAGCTGGAACTCGGCGAGCAGCTCGCGGTCGCCGGACGCGGCGATCTTGCTCTGGATCGAGGAGGCGAGAGCGAGCCGGTTGTCGCGGTGCGGGAAGGCGGCGGTCAGGACGAGTGCGGTGACGCGCTCGGGGTGGCGGGCGGCGGCGCGGATGGCGACCGGGCCGCCGAGGGAGTAGCCGGACACGGCGAAGCGGTCGAGGCCCTCGGCGTCGGCGGCGGCGACGAGCTGGTCGGCGAGGTCGTCGACGGACAGCGGGGTGGTGGAGCGGGGGGTCTCGCCGCTGCCGGGGTAGTCGATACCGACCACGGTGTGGCGGGTGGCAAGGGCTTCCAGGACGGGGCCGTAGGTGCCGGCCAGGCTGCTGCCGGCGCCGTGGGCGAGGAGCAGGCCGGGGCCGGAGCCGAGGCGAGTGCGGGCGAAGGTGGGCGCGGTGAGGTTGCGGGGTGACATGGGCGTCTGCCTTTCGAATCGTCGACACGCGAGAATCATCCAGTGCGTGTGATTACTTCCTCAGGTCTATCACACAGTGCGTATGATTGCCGCCTGTGACGTCAATCACACACGCCGTATGATGTGCAGGTATGGTGGTGGCATGAAGCAGCCCCTCCATCGCCGTCAGCCGACTCCGGGCAACCCGCGCGTGCAGCGCACCCGCAATCGCGTGCTGGCGGTCGCGCGGGAACTGCTGCCTCAGGTCGGACCTGCCGGGCTGACCTACGCCCTGCTGGCCGAGCGGTCGGACGTCACCCGCCAGACCCTCTACCGGCACTGGCCCACCAGGGCCGCGCTGCTCTTCGACCTCGTCCTCGAAGGCCCCGATCTCGGCAACTACCCGGAACCGGGCAGCGACGTGCGTGAGGTGGCCACCGCCTGGCTGAAGAGCCTGCGCGCCGGCGTCAGCGTGCCGGCCGTGCGATCCGCGGCCCTGGCCGTCACCGCCCAGGCCGACCACGACCCCGACAGTGCGCGGGCGCTCGTCCGCATCGGCGAAGACCGCTACGTCGGCTTCAACAAGCTGCTGCAGCCTTCGGGCGTCCAGATCAGCGAGGACGAGTTCACCCTCCTGTACGGTCCCGTCCTCGCCCGCCTCTTCCTCGACCGCGGCCAGGTCACCGACGCCTTCATCGACGCCGTCGTCGCCCAATGGCTCACCATGCTGCAGCCTGCCGACGCACAGCTGGACTCGGAGTAGTCGTCACCGACAGCTCATCACGGAGGCCAACGGGAACAGCCGCGTCCAGGTAAGACCGGCCCGTGGGCCGAGGCCGATCGGCCGCCGGGCCGAAGCGCGCAGCCGCCACTCGGCAGCATCGTGGGCCCTATGAATCTCGCGACTTCGGTGCTCGGCGACACGGCACCGGCACCGGCTCCGGCAGCCCGACGGGAAACCGCACGACGGATCACCGCGCTCGACGCCCTGCGCGGCTTCGCGCTCTGCGGCATCCTCCTGGTGAACATCAACCAGATCACGCCCATGAGGCAGGTAGGCGAAACCTTCCACTGGTACCCCATCGCAAGGTTCCTGGACCTGTTCGTCCAGGAGCGCTTCTTCCCGATCTTCTCCTTCCTCTTCGGGCTCAGCTTCGCGGTCTTCCTGGACAGCGCCGCCCAGCGGTCGGACCACCCCCGGCTGCTCCTGGTGCGCCGGCTGATCGCTCTGGGCCTGCTCGGCGCAGCCCACCAACTCCTCCAGCCGGGGGAGGCGCTGGCTCCGTACGCGATCATCGGACTCGTCGTCCTGCTGCCTGCCACCTGGCTGCCGACCTGGCTGGTGCTGAGCGGCGGCCTGCTGGGTACGGTCGCTTCAGTCACGCTGGTCAGCGGCGGCCTTGTCAGCATCCCGGGTCTGTTCCTGCTCGGTCTGGCGGTCGGCCGCCTAGGCATCGCCCATACCCTGGACCGCCGCGCCGGCCAACTGGCCGCCGTCCTCGCCGTGGCGGCCCCGGCGGCAGCCGCCGCGGTGTGGTGGCAGCAGACCTATCCGCAGATCGAGCCGCTCGCCACCCGCATCGCCGCCGGCGCCGGACTGCTCGGTGCCCTCGCCTACGCCACCGCCCTGCTGCTCCTGCTGCGCACGCCGCTCGGCCGCCCCTTGTCGGCGGTGCTGGAACCACTCGGCCGGATGGCACTGACCAACTACCTCACCGCCACAGTCGCCGTCACCGCCGCCAGCCCACTGCTCGGCCTCAGAGAATCCGCGCGCTGGGGCACCGCCATGCTGCTGACCGCGGGAATCCTCACGGCGCAGGCCGTCTTCAGCCGCTGGTGGCTGCGCCGCTTCCGCTACGGCCCCCTTGAGTGGTGCCTGCGCTGCGTCACCTGGTGGACCGTCGTGCCCGTCACCCGCCCCCGAGCGGCAGCCGCCTGAGGCGGTGCCCACGTAGGGGGCAGTGTCCACACCCCCCAACAACCCGCGCCACCCCGCCACGAATGTTTTGGGAGCCGTGGAAGTGAGGCAACATCTCGCCTGGCTGCGAGGAGCCAGACGAGAACATGATGATCGGACTCCTGGGATGTCTGCGCTCGGTGCGGATCAAGCCTTGCATCGGAAGAGTGCACTGTGGGGGTAAGGAAGCGTCCCCTCCCTATCCGTCGCCGGGTAAGCGACTCTCCGCTTCGGGGAGTGGTGAAAGGGCGCAACCGCGGGACTTGTTCGCGCAGTTCGGGCGGCAGCGCCAAGCCGCTCCCGCGCGGCCACGGGCGCGGCCGCACCGGACCGGATACCCGCCCCGAGATCGAACGCCCCAGCCGTGTCCGCAAGTCCGAGTGCGGCGTGTAGCGCAGTCGGGCGTGCCTTGTCCACATAGGCCGGTTCAGTGGTCGCGAGCCACACCGAGGCCACAGTCGGCCGCCCGGCGAGCGCTGCCCGGCTGCGATCGCCAACGTGGTGCTGTCCTCGTCCGGACCGGCCACGACCGCTGCCCGAAGTGGGGGCCAGTCCGGCGGTTGCCTTCATGGAAGCTTCATGTGCTGAGTGGTACGTGCTTGATGAGGCGGCTGTTGTCTGGCGGTCATGCACGTATTCCTCGTCCCCGCCGATGGACAGCATTGATCACCCTGCTGCGCGGCACCTGACGACGGTTGACACCGCGCTGTCCGGGTCCGTCGTGATCGGCGCGTTCCTTCGTCCGGAGTCGGCCAGTCACGTGGACTCCGACCTGCCTACGGCGACTGGCCCGGCCGAGGAACGAGTTGGCCGCTTGCGCTCCCCGATCGGCCTCCACTGCGCACGCACGCCCGAGGAGATAGCGGCCCCCTGACGGGGGGCCATCGCCGTCCTGCGCGGATCCTGCCCGGCCTGGCGACGGCGCCGTGACGCACGCACACACAGACACACACGAACTGACTCGCACACAGAATGAAGAGGAGAACCGGACATGAACCTGCGACGGAACATCTCGCGTCGAAGGATGATCGAAGGAGCATCGGCCGCGGCACTTGTCACGGCTGCCGCGGCCACCATGCCTGCTGCCATGGCCAGTCCGGAGGCGGCACCGTCCGGCCAGGGTCTGCCGAAGGGCAACTGGCGGATCGATACCCACGCGCACTACTCGCCCGACGTGTACAACGACTACCTCAAGCGCTATGGCCTTCTCGGCGCCATCACCGGGGCGTACGGTCCCTGGTCGGTGGATCGGCACCTGGCCTTTATGGACGAGTACCGGATCCAGGCCAGCGTCCTGTCGTTCGGTGACCTCCAGGTCACCGTCGGCCCGGTCGACGACCGGCGCGCCACCGCCCGCGCGGTCAACGACTACGCCCGCGACCTCGTGCAGACCCGTGGTGACCGGTTCGGGATCTTCGCGGTCACCCCGATGCCCGACATCGAGGGCTCGGTGGCCGAGGTGGACCGCGCGCTCGGCGAACTGGATCTCGACGGTATCTGCCTGCTCACCAACTACAAGGGCACCTACCTGGGGGACCCTTCGTTCGCGCCTCTGTACGAGATCCTCAACGACCGCGGTGCCTACGTCTACGTCCACCCGACGGGTCCGGAGAACAACCCGGCCCCCAAGCTGTGCTTCGGCCCCGACATCCCGGCCGGGAACAACGTCTTCGAGTACAACTTCGACTCGACCCGTGCGATGACGAGCCTGATCTACAACGGTGTCCTGCGGGACTACCCGAACATCCGCTGGCACTTCACCCACAGCGGCGGGACACTGCCGTTCCTGGCCTTCCGGCTCGCGACCCGCCACTCGGCCTTCCCACCGTTCAACGAGGTGCTGCCCGAAGGCCCCCTCGACTACATGAAGCGGATGTACTTCGACAACGCGCAGGCGTTCACCGCCGCGCAGTTGCAGCCGCTGTCGTCACTGGTGCCCGACAGCCACATCATGTTCGGCAGTGACTGGCCGGCGACCCGCCATCTCTACGCGGCCGACAACGTCGAGACGATGCCCTTCCTCAAGGGCAGCCTGCCGAATCTCAAGGCAGGCGACCCCGAACCGACCGTCGACGCGATCTACACCCGGCGCCAGCGGATCGCTCTCGAGCGGAACAACGCCCTCGAGCAGTTCCCGAAGCTGAAGGCGCGTATACGCCGCGCCGGCTCTCGCTGACCCGCGACCGTACGCCGGCCCGGCCTGCCGCCCGCTGCCCCGCCAAGGGGCGCGGGCGCGGGCGGGGTCTGGCTCTGGGGAAAGGCCATCGGCGGAGATCGACGTCGCCTGGCCGGGCGAACGCGACACGGAGGACGGGGAAGCAGGTGCGTGACCTGCCCGGCGGCGGAGGCGGTGCCGGGACGAACGCGGTGCATCCCGTCCCACTTCGCCCTCTGTTGGAGCCTGGCGGCTGCCTCGCGCCGACGAGGGACACCACTGGCGGCCACGACCACTTCATGGTGGAGAGCATCCTGGGCTGCACCCGGCTTTCAGCCCGACTCACGGACGCGACTTCCCGGTTGGCCCGGCGGGGCCTGTGGCGTGTGTCCCGCCGGGCCCGCGGCCACCACGAGGGCGGTCCAACTGCCGACCAAGAGGACTTGGACTTCAATACCCACTGCGCCGTCATCTGCATACCAGGCACCGCGGAGCCGCTCGCAACGGCTGCCGCTTCCGCCCGGTGCCGTGGGCGCCCTTGCTGACCCCTCATCGAGTTGCTCGGCGCCCCGGCGGCGCGGCGCTCGCTGGGTCGGGCCAGCAAAGCGTCGCCGGTCAGGACAGACACCGTACGCTGGCTGCATTCGAGGCCCTCTGCCTCCATGCCGCCGACGTCCCGCGGCCATGACTGCCTTCCCCCTCCCTCTTCTCAACTCGGCGATGGAAAGCGAGCACGATGAGTACGCAGCGCGTTCTGGTCGTCGATGACGAGCCCAAGATCCGCATGACTGTGCGCGGCTACCTGGAGGCGGACGGGTTCCACGTCGTCGAAGCCGCGGACGGACCGTCCGCCCTGCAGGCGCTCACCCGGGACCGACCGGACCTCGTGGTACTCGACGTGATGCTTCCGGGCCTGGACGGTTTCCAGGTCCTGCGCCGCATCCGGGAGGCGAGCCAGATCCCGGTCATCATGCTCACCGCCCGCGACGAGGAGGTCGACCGGCTGATCGGCTTCACCACCGGTAGCGACGACTACGTCACCAAGCCGTTCAGCCCTCGCGAACTGGCACTACGGGTGCGGGCCATCCTGCGGCGCACCGACAGCCGGTCCGAGGCGGATCACGAGGACGGCGTGCTGTCCTTCGACGGGCTGACTGTCGATCGCGCGACGCGGACCGTGCAGGTCGATGCCGACCGGACGGTGGAGCTGTCCGCCCTCGACTTCGATCTGTTGTTCGCGATGGCCCGTGTCCCCGGGCGGGTCTTCACCCGGCGCGGCCTGCTGGCCCAGGTGTGGGGCGAGGACTTCTTCGGCGACGAGCGCGTCGTGGACGTACACATCCGTACTCTGCGGCGCGCGCTGGGCGACGAGGCGAGTGCACCTCGGTTCGTAGGCACCGTCCGCACCATCGGCTACCGGTTCGTCGGGCGCCCCGCCTAGCCGGCGGTCCGGAAGGACACCCATCGATGCCGTTCTCAGGCTTGCCGGCCTCCCGCCGATTTCGTGCCCGGCTGCGCCGAATCCTGCAGCGGATGTCGCTGCGTGACCGGCTGGTGCTCTCGCACGTGATGGTCCTCCTCCTGGCTCTGGCGGCCATGGCGGCAGTCAGCGCGGTGATCGAGGTGTGGCTCGGTTTTGACGACATCGAAGGCGATGTGGTCCTGCGGATCGGCCTCTTGTTCGGAGGGGCCGCGGCCTTTCCGGCGTCCCTCGCCCTGTCCCGGTTTCTGCTGCGTCCTCTCGACAGGGTGCGCGCCGCCACGCGTCGGCTCGCCGAGGGACACTACGACGACGTCCTCGAACTCCCCAGCGAGCCGGGCTTGGCAGCGCTGGTCCAAGACGTCAACACGCTGGCGGCAGCCCTCGCTGACACCCAACGCCGCCGTGCCCGGCTCATCTCCGAGGTCGCTCACGAGATGCGCACCCCCATCACCATCCTCCGCGGTCAGATCGAGGGTGTGGCCGACGGCATCTTCGTCCCCGACGAGGCGATGTTCGCTTCCCTCGCCGACGACCTTCACCGGCTGCAGCGCTTGGCGGGCGACCTCTCCAGCCTGTCCCGGTCGGAGGAGGCGGCCTTCGATCTTCACCGCAAGCCTACCGACGTGGCCACGTTGGCCCGGGCCACAGCCGAGCGTCTGCGCCCCCAGTACGACGACCAGACGGTAGCCCTGACCGTGGACGCAGGCACCCAAGTCGGCGCGTTCTGCGACCCGGACCGGATCACTCAGATCCTGGTGAACGTGCTGGGCAACGCACTGGCCGCATGCGATCCGAACGGGCATGTGGTGCTGTCCGTGCACACCGAACCTGCTCCCGTACGCCACGTGATTGTCCGCGTCACGGACGACGGCATCGGCATCGCCCCACCCGACCTCGAACGCGTATTCCACCGCTTCGAACGCCTCGAGCGTCGTGGTCGACCTGCTGCTGCCGGTGGCAGCGGCATCGGCCTGACCATCGCCCGAGGTATCGCCCGGGCCCACGGCGGCGACATCACCGCGGAATCCGCCGGCCTGGGCAAGGGCGCGACGTTCACCTTGCGCCTACCGCAGGAACACGTCCCCGGGGTCGCCATTCCTCCGGTCTCCCGCTGACACCATCGCCCCAGCCCGGAGCGGCGGTGATGAGCAGGTCGCGGTTGCGAAGTCGCCGACCCGTGTGCTCAGTGTGCGTCGCGGCTCCGGCGACCGTGCGGCTGCCGCGGCGCGCGACACAGCCGACGTCTTGCGGGAATCCTGACCGGCGACGCCCGGATCGCATCGGCGATCGGGGCCATGACCACCAGCGTCGCCGGCCCGTCCCGAACTCCCTCTACTCAGGCGTTCGGCGTTCCGGCAGAAGAGGCGACGCGGTGGGTGTCGACACTCTCGAGTGAATCCTGCACGTCAGGGCGCTTGATCGCGAGATAGACGACCACGATCACGAACAGCAGGAGCCCCCCGAAGGTGACCGCGCCTGACCCGAGGCCAATACCACCACCCCCTTCACCGTCATCGTGGACAGGCTTGAGGAGCCAGTCGGCCACCGAGGCGCCCAGCGGCCGGGTGAGGACGTATGCCGCCCAGAAAGCCGTGACGGGATGGAGGGCCCCGCGGCGGTGGAGGATCCACGGAACAACGATGGCGACGCCGAACAACGCCATGGAGCCCACAAAGCCGAGTCCCAGGGTGCTGGCTGTCAGGTCACCCGCCGCGGTGCCCAGGGCGAAGCTGCACATGACGGTCAGCCAGTAGAAGGTCTCGCGGCGCCGCGTGTTGATGCTGTGAACCGAGAGTGTCCCTTCCGACCGGTACCAGAGTGCGAGTACGGCAGCGGTGGCAGCGGCGTATCCGCCGGCCACGAGCGGCAGGGGTACGCCGACGACGAAGGCCACGATGTCGGCTTCGGCCGTGCCGAAGACGGCGACGCCGAGGACCGCGGTCCAATACGGGATTGCCTGGTACCGGGACGTCCGGAACTGCCACAAGAAAGCCCCGACGACGGCGACGGCGGTGACGATCAGCGTGATCCAGTGTCCGCCCAGAAACATGAAGTCCGAGGCAGACTCCCCCAGACCGGTCGTGAGCAGCTTGACGACCCAGAAGAACGCTGTCAGGGCGGGAACCTTGGCGTAGGGGAATCCGTTGCGTCGTGCCTGGCTTATATCGGTCATGAGGGCTCTCCGGGGAGAGCGGAGGCGGAACCCCCGGGAACCGACTGTCGTACCTTGATCATCTGCTCATCCTTCGAACCGGGCCACCGCCGTTCGGTGCCCTGCAAGGACGCTAGGTGCGACAGTCGAGCAGATCGTGGTACCGCGGGAGGAACCCCGCACCATCAGGTGGTACCGCGGTACAACCCCGTGGCCTTGTTCCCGTCGGCGCCGCGCCAGGACCGGCCGACCGAGGGGGGCATTGTCTGCACGTGTGAACCGGCCACCGGGCTCTGCTGCCGGTTTCGGATCGTCCCCACAGCCCTCGAGGATCAGGCCAGTCCCAGAAGTGCTTCGGCGTTGCCGGCCAGGATGCCCTGGGTGTCCGCTGCGTCGAGACCGGCCCGTTCGATGTAGGCGACCGTGTCGAGGTAGTGCTCGCCACCCTGGTACGGGAAGTCGCTGCCGAGGACGAGTCGGTCCGCGCCGACCGCCTGGACTGCGGCATGCAGTGCCGCCTGGGAACTGTGGGCGACGGTGTCGTACCACATCAGGCGCGCCGCCTGGCTTGGCGGAAGGGGGGTCTCAGGTGCCTCGAAGTGGGCGAGGTTGTCCCACCGCTCCAGCAGCATGGGCAACGCGCCGCCGAAGTGGGAGTTGAGGATGCGTACACGGGGGTAGCGCGTCACGAACCCACGGGTGATGAGCTGGGCCGCTACGACGGTGTCCTCCACGGGCGCGCCGACCATCCAGGTGAGGTGGTGGTCGGTGATCTGCGGGGAGGCGACGCCGTCGCCGGCGGGGTGGAGGTACATCACGGTGCCGCGGCGGTCGAGTTCCTGCCACACCGGTGCGAAGGCTGGGTCGGTCAGCGCCCGGCCCGCGGCCGAGGTGGTCAGGGCCACGCCCACCACCCCCGGCGCGTCGAGGACACGGTCGAGTTCGGCCAAGGCCACGTCGACGTGCGGCAGAGGAAGCACGACGAAGGCCAGGAAGCGGTCGGGGTGGCGGTCCACCAGGTCGACGTACCGGTCGTTGATCATGCGTGCGGCTGCGGCGGCCCGCGCTGGATCCGGCAGCGCGCCCGTCAGCGGTGAAGCCGAGATCACCTGTCGGTCCACACCGGCCCGTTCCATCAGGGAGAAGCGGACCTCGAGTTCCTTGTCGGTGTCGTCGGCCCCGAGCCCGCGCTGGCCGCGGGTGGTCGTGACGCCCGAGTCGGCCAGGAAGTCCAGGTAGTCGGTGGGGTAGACGTGAGCGTGCGTGTCGATGCGCATGAAGGGGTTCCTCAATCAACGAGGGAAGGGGAAGCAGGGGAGTGGGAGGAGGCAGCGGCTTCCAGCGGTGCAGGAAACCGCTGGGCGACTTGGATAGGCCGGACTACTTGTCGACCAGGGACATGTGGTGCTCGTTGTAGCGGTCTCCCTGTACTCCGACGCGGCCGGCGAGTCCGTTGAGGTCGGCGAGTTCGTCGGCGGAGAGGGGCAGTTGGGTGGCGCCGATGTTCTCCTCGATGCGTGCGGTGCGCCGGGTTCCGGGGATCGGAACGATCGACGGATGCCGTGCGAGCAGCCAGGCGAGCGCGACCTGTCCCGGTGTGGCGTCCTTGGCCTGCGCGAGCAGCGTGACATGGTCGACGAGCGCTTGGTTCGCTGCCCGGTTCTCGGCTGTGAACCGCGGGATGTTCGTGCGGACGTCGTCGGCGGCGAAGGGCGTCGTGGCGTTCACCGTCCCGGTCAGGAACCCCTTGCCGAGTGGGCTGAAAGGTACGAATCCGATGCCGAGCTCCGAGCAGGTCGGCAGAACCTCGTGTTCGGGGTCCCGGGTCCACAGCGAGTACTCGCTCTGCACTGCCGTCACCGGGTGGACCGCGTGGGCCCGGCGGATGGTCTGCGCACTGGCCTCGGAAAGCCCGAAGCAGCGCACCTTGCCTTCCTGTACGAGCTCTCCCACGGCTCCGGCGACCTCTTCGATCGGCACGTCCGGATCGACGCGGTGCTGGTAGAAAAGGTCGAGCGTTTCGACCCTGAGCCGTTTGAGGGAGGCCGTAGCGACGGCCCGGATCTGCTCGGGCCGGCTGTTCAGCCCGACGGAGGCACCGTCCTCGATGCGGAAGCCGAACTTGGTGGCGATGACGACTCGGTCACGCAACGGAGCGAGGGCCTCTCCGACGAGTTCCTCGTTGACGTAGGGGCCGTACACCTCCGCGGTGTCGAAGAACGTGACTCCGCGGTCCACGGCGCCACGCAGTACGGCGATCATGTCGGTGCGATCGCCGGGATTGGGTCCGTAGCTCTGGGACATTCCCATGACGCCGAGACCGATGGCGGATACCTGCAGGTCGCGTCCGAGCGTTCGGGTGTGCATTCTTCCTCCTCGTTACTGCCAACTCGTTGCTGTCAACGGCGTGCTGCGGTTCACCGCGTTGTCCTCGGAAACAGGCGCCTGGCGTTCGCCGTCGTGAGCGATCGCCATGTCGTGTCCTGCGCCGGTGGTTCGGCCGCGTCGATCGCCGCGATGTGGGCGTCGGCGAGCGGCGCTGGCGTCCAGCAGTAGTCGCTGCCGAAGAGCACGCGGTCAGGGTCGACGAGCTTCAGCAGTGCGGGGACCTGGCGTGGGAAGGCTGTGCCCGCCATGTCGTAGTACAGACTGCGGAGTTGCTGCACCGCGTCGGGGCTGGGCGGCGTCCGCGCGGGCAGGAACAGGCTCATGAACTCGTTGATGCGGTCGGCCAGGACAGGGATCGCGCCACCGCAGTGCGGGACGATCACCCGCATGTTCGGGTGACGTGTCAGGACGCCCGCCATCACCAGGTCCGTGATCGTGCGGGCCGTGTCGAAGATGTACTCGACCATCGGACGCGGTCTGCCGAGCGCCGACTGTTCCCAGCAGACGGGGGAGGTGGGGTGCAGGAAGACCACCGCCCGCCGCCGGTCGAGCTCCGCGAAGACCGGGTCGAGGCGCTGGTCGCCCAGGTACACCCCGTGGGTGTGCGTCATCAACGCCACGCCGTCGGCGCCGAGTTCGTCGAAGGCGAAGGCGATCTCCTCCAAGGCGCCGTCGACGTCCGGCAGCGGAAGGGACGCGAAGTTGCCGAAGCGGCCCGGGTGGTCCCGGGTCAGTTCAGCGGTGTACTCGTTGACGCGCCGGGCAAGGAGGCGGGCCGCCTTGTCGTCGCCGAAGTGCACGCCGGGGGAGGACATGGAGAGCATCGCGGTCTCGATGCCGTTGCGGTCCATCAGATCGAGATGGGCTTGCACGGACCATGACGGCCAGCCGGCCATGCCGTCGGGGTGGGCGTGGCCGGCCGCCGTCGCCTGCTGGACGTAGAAGTCGGGAAGCATGTGGGCGTGGACATCGATGAGGCTGGAGGACATGGCAGCGGGATTCCTTCTCGTGGGCTCGCGTTGTCAGGGCACATACCGCAAGAGGCCTACTCCACCTGCTCGCCTCCGGCCAGCCGGACCTCTTCGTTGTCCAGGGCCGCCTGGAGTCGGCGGAGCACGGTGTCGTCGATCTGCGACTCGTCCCTCAGGCGGACGACGGTCGCCCGCTTTGTGGCGATGAGGGCGAGGCGGAGCTCGGTGTAGTGGCGGTTGTGGAGCAGGGCCGGATCGTCGTCGGTGCCTGCGCCCCTTGCCCGTACGGTCGCCAGGTTGGCCTCGTACTCCTGGCGCAGCCACTCCACGACCTTCGGAGTGGTCCCCTGTTCGGCGGCGAGCTGAGGCAGCGCCTTGATGGCTTCCTCGGTCGCCGTGGTCTCGGCGAGGATCTGTTCCTCGTCGACGGAGGTGTCGTGGGGCAGCCGGGCCCAGCGCACCACGCCCGGTAGCAGCAGTCCCTGCACGACGAGGGTCACCACGATGACGCCGCAGGTGACGAAGACGATGAACGCGCGGCCGGGGAACGGCTCGCCCGAGTCGAGGGTCTCCGGTACGGAGAGCGCCACGGCCAGTGACACGGCGCCCCGGAAGCCTGCCAGCCCGCTGACCACTCGTGCCCGGTCGCTGATTCTCCGCAGGCGTTGCTCGGGGCGCCGGTCGATCGCGCGGATCAGGTAGGCGGAGGAGAACAGGAACGCGAAGCGGACCGCGACCAGGACCGCGCTGATCGCTCCGATCGCGATGAGGGCGTCTCTGAGGTCGGACCGGCTCAAGTGGCGCAGCGCGTACTGCAGTTCCACTCCGACCAGGACGAACAGGGCGCCGTTGATGATGAAGGTGGCCAGCGGCCAGAAGGCCAGTGCCTGGCGGCGGTGATCGGCGCGGATGAGGCTGGGCGCCACCTGGGCCATGATCAGGCCGCTCACGACGACGGCGAGGACGCCGGAGGCGTGGATCTGTTCGGCCAGCAGATACGCCGTGAACGGCGCCAGGATCATGACGAGATTGCCGAGCAGGGGATCGTCCAGCCGGCGTCGCAGGTTCATGTTGACCCAGGCGACCGCGACGCCGACCGCGGCCCCGCCGCCGTAGGCCAGCAGGAACAGCGCGCCGACGTGCGGCAGTGTCAGGTGTTCCTCGCCGACGGTGATACCGACAGCCAGGCCGTAGATGACCAGTGCGGTGCCGTCGTTGACGAGGCTTTCCGCACGTAGCACGGTGATCTGACGGCGCGGCAGGGAGCCCGCCAGGGCACTCACCGCGGTGGCGTCGGTGGGCGCCACGGCCGCGCCGAGGGCCCACGCCGGTCCCCACGGCAGCCCGAGCGCGTGCCCGGCGACCGCCACAGCCCCTGCGGTGAGGATCACCAGGACAGTGCTCAGCAGGACGATGCCGCGCAGGTTCGTCCGGATCTCCCGCATCGAAGTGGTCAGGCTCTCCCAGTAGAGCAGTACGGGAAGGAAAAGCAACAACACGACGTCGGGCGGGAGTTGGGTCTGACGGACGGCCGGGACGAGGCCGATGAGCGCGCCCACGACGAGAAGCACGACGGGCGGCGCGACGTGGAAGCGCTGCCCCAGGACGTTGCCCACCAGCACGGCCGCACCCAGGACGACGACGAGTTCGAGACCGAGCATGGTGCTTACTCCTGTGCGGGACTGGCTGTCGGTGGTGGCTCAGCGGCTGCCAGCGGGATCGTCTCGGTCAACGTGGCACCAGTCGCAGTGTCGTGGAGCGCGCCGCGATCAAGGGGTTGACGTACGCGTCGCCGAAGCGGCCGTACTTGGTGCGGTACGCGGTGTCGACGCGGTCGTCGACCTCGGAGTCCGCCACCTGGACGAAGGTGACGTCCTTGTCGACGCCTCCGGAGCGGATGTGCCCCTCGTGGCCGGCGCGGGCCGTGCGCCACCAGCCGCCGTCAGTACCGCGGAAGGAGCGGACGTACAGATCGTCGCCGTCGCGGACGACCCAGACCGGCACCGGCCCCCGCAGCGAGCCGTCATCGCGGCGCGGCGCCATCTCCAACTCGTCTGCCGCGGCGATGCGGTCGAGCTCGTCATTCGTCCATTTCGTCATCGGTGTTCTCCGGTCGAGGAGGCGGCGGGCAGGGCGGACATGCGGGAACTCCTGAGGCCGGGCCAGGCGTAAGGCGGCGCCGCTGTGGTGGAGGGTGCCGGAGGACTCGTGGTCAGCCGGGGAGGCTGGTGAGCGGGTCACCGAGGTGGGTGCGGGTGATTCCGAGTGAGTCCTCGAAGACGCGGTAGTCGGTGATCAGTCCGTCGGTGACGGTGAAGCGCAGGATCATCTCGCTTTCGAGTACCTGTCCCGAGGGGTGGAACCGGGAGGCGTACCGGCCCGGTGCCAGGACCTGTCCGTCGGCCTCCACCATGGTCCCCAGCTCGAAGGTGAGTGGCTCGACGGCGGCGAAGAACGCGGTGAGGGACTGCCGGATCTCCTCCGGTCCGGTGCGGCTCCCGGCCCAGGGGGTCAGGGCGGGATCGCCCGGGATCGTCCAGGTCGCGTCGGGTGTGAAGTGGGAGAGGACGCGCTCCATGTCACGTGTGCCGAAGGCTTCGAAGTATGCCTCGACGGTGGCGATCGCCTTACTGGTCATGGCTGTCGATCCGTTCTTCCGGTCACGGACGCAGCAGCGTCTTGATGGCGCGGCGCTCGTCCATGGCCTTGTAGCCTTCTGCGACCTCGTCCAGGGGCAGGGTGAGGTCGAAGACCTTGCCCGGGTTGATACGGCCCCCGACGACGCGCTCGATCAGGTCGGGAAGGTAGGCGCGCACGGGGGCGGGGCCACCGCGCAGGCCGACGTGTGAGAAGAAGAGTTCCTGGCCGTCGATCCGCACGTCGTGCGGCATGCCGACGAAGCCGACATTGCCGCCGGGGCGGGTGGACTGCAGGGCCTGGTGCATGGACTGCTGGGTGCCTACGCATTCGAGGACGGACTCGGCGCCGATGCCGTCGGTCAGTTCCTTGACGCGGGCGACGCCTTCCTCGCCGCGTTCGGCGACGATGTCGGTGGCTCCGAATTCCAGGGCCAGCTTCTGCCGGGACTCGTGCCGGCTCATGGCGATGATGCGCTCGGCGCCCAGTTCCTTGGCGGCGATGACCCCACACAGGCCCACCGCGCCGTCACCGACGACCACGGCCGTCGAACCGGGCCTGACCTCGGCCGCCGTGGCGGCGTACCAGCCGGTGCCCATGACGTCGGACAGGGTCAGCAGGCTGGGGATCAGCTCCTCGGCCGGCTGCTCCGGGGTGGCGACCAGGGTGCCGTCGGCAAGGGGGATGCGGACGTACTCGGCCTGGCAGCCATTGGGGAAGTCCCGGTGCAGACAGGAGGTGTGATAGCCGGCCCGGCAGATCGGGCAGGTGTTGTCGGAGGCGATGAAGGAGCCGATGACGAACTGGCCGGGCTTCACAGCCGAGACGCCGCTGCCGACCTCTTCGACGATGCCGACGTACTCGTGGCCGATCGGCTGCGGCTCGTTGACCGGGTTGATGCCGCGGTAGCTCCACAGGTCGGAGCCGCACACACAGGTGGCGACGGTGCGGATGACCGCGTCCGTGGGCGCCACGATCTTCGGCTCAGGGGCGTTCTCCACCCGGATGTCCCCAGGCGCGTGAATGATGGTTGCTCGCATGATGGCTTCCCGGTTCCTTTCGGTCTGTCGTGGCGTCAGGGACGGGTACGGGTGCTGACGCGCGGGCCGTTGTAGTCGTCGTCCGGGACGTGTTCGAGCCAGGTGGTGTCGTCCGTCTCCCACAGCGCGAGATGGACCATGAACTGGTCGGGCGAGGCACCGTGCCAGTGCTCCTCACCCGGGGGTGTGTGGATGACGTCGCCGGGGTGGGCCTCCATGATGTCGCCGCCACGGGACCGCACCAGGGCGACGCCTTCGACGATGTGGAGAGTCTGGCCAAGAGCGTGGGAGTGCCAGGCGGTGCGGGCTCCGGGAGTGAATCGGACCAGGTTGGCCCGCAGCCGGGAGGGGTCCTCACCGCGGTGGATCACGTCGGCGTAGGCGTCGCCGGTGAACCACTCGGCCGGGAGTTTCATGGTGGGAGGCCGCTTCAGCAGTTCCATGGCGTGTCGTTCCTCCGGTGTGGTGCTGCCGCCGGACCACGCGGCGGCGATGTGGGTGAGACCCCGGGATGTGGGGAAACCCCCGGGATGTGGGGTGTGTGCGGGCGGAGGAGTATCAGCCAGACTGGTCGGACTTCTCCACGATCTCCTTGAGCTGGGTCATCGCGGTCATAGCGTTGGGCCATCCGGCGTAGAAAGCCAGATGGGTGATGGCCTCGATCAGCTCGTCCTTGGTCACGCCGTTCTCCAGCGCCTTGCCGAGGTGGAAGCCGAGCTGGTCGGCCCGGTACAGGGAGGCCAGAGCGGTGACGGTGACGAGGCTGCGGTCGCGCGGGGACAGACCCGGCCGCTCCCAGACGTCGCCGAACAGGACGGTGTCGGTCACCTCCGCGAGCTTGGGGGCGAACTCCTGGATCGCCGGCGGCGCGAACTTCTTCCGTTCGGACATGAGGTGGTGCTCCTAGCCTGTGTGGGGGGATTCAGGCCGCTCGGTCTTGGACCGGGTGGCGGGAGGGGTGCTCACCGAAGAACGAGGTGGGTTCGGCGACGGTAGGGAGACGTATTCGTCCTCGCCGTGCAGGTCGAAGCGGGACGCAGCGTCGAGCCAGAACAACTCCGTCGGTGCACCGGCGCGTTCGACGGCCGTTCGGCCGGCGTGGGCCGTGGAGGCCTCGCTGACCGCGGTCATCAGCGGCGGGCGCGGTGCGAGGAGGTTCGGGGACGGTGGGTTCGCCGAGGGCCTCGGCCACGCGGAGCAGGCCGGCGCGGGCGACTGGATCGCGGAAGACGACCGGGTCATGGCCGCCACCGAGCCGGACGCGCAGCAGGCTGCCGAGGCAGGCGGCGCTGGTCGTGTCGGCGGTAGTCCTGGAGTGAAGGCCGTGCATGGCGGCGTACACCGCGTGGCCGCTGACGGAGATGCCCAGTGGTCCGAGGCGGTCGGGAGTGACGTCCTTACGGGTGCTGAGGCAGCTGACGGCGCTCTTGATGTCCTCGGCTCGTTGAACGGGGTGCTCGAGGAAATGGCGTTCGCCTTCACTCGCACCCTGGTGAGCGGCGTGAAAGGCGAGGGCGGCGAAGCCCGAGCCCGCCTCGGCCGGACGCCGGGCGTAGCGTCCGGCGGTCTGCTCCTTCACCCCACCCCACAGGTGTATGACGACGATCGCGGGCAGCGGATGTCCGGAGCGAAAGTCGGGAGTGTGCAGGTGACCGGTCGGCGTCAGGCCATTGCTGACGAAGGTGACATCCGTCCGCACTGTTCTCACTCGCCTCCTCCGCCTGCAGCATGCAAATACGCGATATCGGTGACCTGTGAAAGCAATTCCGACCCGGGGGTAGGCCGTCCCGCTTGTTCGGGTGGATGCTCTCCGTGGGTCGCCTCTGATCGCCCAACACGTTACTGACCCTGTCACCTCCACGGGAATCCGCAAAGGGGAGAATTCCACCCGGGGGATCACTTATCCAGGGGAGGGATTCTTACCCCCCTTGTGCGGACCGGGCGGTGTGACACTGGCTGGCATGTCCAGCGACGCGCATCTGAACGAGCTGGGACAATTACTCAAGCTGCGGAGGGCCGAGTTGAGCCCACGCACAGTCGGTCTGCCCGACACCGGTACCCGGCGGGTGCCTGGCCTGCGCAGGGAGGAGGTCTCCCTTCTCGCCGACATCAGCACCGACTGCTACACCCGGCTGGAGCAGGGCCGCATCCAGCCGTCCGCGTCAGTGCTGGCCGCGCTCGCCCAGGTCCTGCGTCTGGCCGACGACGAGCGCGACCACCTGTTCGAGCTGGTCGACCGACGGTCGGCCCGACCTCGTCGTTGGGCCGTACCGAAGGTGCATGCGCGGTTGCGCCGCCTGCTCGACGATCTCACCGTGAGTCCCGGCGTGGTTATCGGCCGCCGCACACCCGGACGACGCGCGGCTGACCGGCCTGGTCGGCGAACTCTCCGTGCAGGACAAGGACTTCAGGCGGTGGTGGAGAAGCAGTCGCGTGGCGTCGCGCTATCCTCGACCGGGACGTCTTCACCTGCGGCGGCGATCCCGATCAGGAACTCGTCGTCAGGACGGCGAAACCGGGCGCCCTCGTGCCACGGGCTACGTGCCCTCGCCTCGCGGGAATGAGGTCGGCTCGGCGGGCCTGCAGCCGATCAGGTCGACCGGCCTGACGGTCTGATCCGGCCGCGCCGACTTGGGAGGAACGAGATTTCTGCCAGACCTGGGAGAAAACTCTCCCCCTGATTTTTCAGGTGAGTATCGCGACACTGAATGCCATGCGCATAAATGAATGTTTGCCTGAACTGGGAGAATTCCTCAAGGCGTGCAGGGCGCAACTCGGGCCGCAAACGGTGGGCCTGCCCGAGTTTGGAGCGCCGCGACGGGTATCGGGGCTGCGTCACAGAGCACCACTGATCGTTGCTTTCGGCGCTCACCACATGCCCTGGCGTCCACGACGCCAGGGGTGCTGTCTCGTACGTAGACAGGGACATCGCCGCGGGCGCGGGCGTTGTGGCCGGGCAGTCTACCCATTTGGACAGGCGGAACCATCAGAAAGGATGGTCGGGCGTGGGGCCGTCCCGTCCCAGAATGAAGGCGTTACCCAGGTCTGCCTCCTCGGCGGCGTATACATGCATGACGGGAAGCCAGATGCATGAAGACCGCAGGCAGGTTCCCACCAACCGTCGACGCCGGGGTAAGCGGTCCCGGTAGGCGACGCTGCCGGAGCCATGGAGTGGTGGGCGGTCGTCGGTGGCTGTGCTGACAGAAGGACAGGATTCATGACGATGGTCAATGGCTGGGTCGATGTGCACGCGCACTTCACACCGCCGCTCACCGAAGAGCAGCGGCTCAGGCAGTGGGAGGGCCTGCGCGCGCAGCAGTTCCTGGCGCCGCAGCCGTTCTCCTGGAGTCCGGAGTCCGCCTTGGACTACATGGACCGGACCGGTATCGCCATGCAGTTGCTCAGCAACACCCACGTGTTCTCGTCGCAGGCGGTGCGTGACAGCAACGACTACGGGGCGAAGATCGTCGCGGATCATCCGACTAGATTCGGGTTGTTGGCGGCGTTCCCCACCGACGATCCCGAGGCGGCACTGGCCGAGATCGATCGGGCCGCATCGGACCTGCACGCTGACGGATACGCGGTGAGCGCCCGGTACAACGAGGTGTTCCTCGGCGACGACCGGCTGGAACCGGTGTGGGCCGAGTTGAACCGCCGTCGTGCGGCTGTCTTCGTGCACCCGAATACGATCGCGCCGCCGCAACTCGGCCTCCCCGTCACCTTGATGGACGTGGGGTTCGAGACCGCCCGGAGCGTTGTCGACATGCTCTATGCCGGGGTGTTCCGCCGTTACCCGGACCTGACGCTGATTCTCGCCCACGCCGGTGGAGCGCTGCCGGCGATGTCAGGACGGCTGGGGCAGTTGGGAGCGGAGCCCTGGGTGCCCAACCCGCAGAACATCACCCCGGACGAGATTCGCGAGCATCTGGCCAGGCTGTACCTGGACACCGCCAATGCGGGAGACGACGCCCCCCTCGCATCGGCGCTCGCCACGGTCCCGCGTAACCACCTGGTCTACGGCTCCGACACCGGCGCGCCCTGCAACACGGACGAGACGCTGGCGACGAATATCAGGGCGCTGCGTGGCTCCCGCCTGCTGGTCGAAGGTGAAGCCGACCAACTTGGTCATCGAGGCTGGGACCTGTTCCTGACCGCCGGCCGCCGCGCCGGCAGAGGCTGAACCGCCGCTTCGGTTCCCTGCCGCCAGAAACGCGAAGCGGAGCTGCCGCGTAACCGGTCAGGTCCAAGACCGGCACCCTCACGGTGCGGACGCAGGTGAGGGTCTTCCGGTTCGGTGCGGATTGCGGCGTCCGCATCGAACCGGAAAATCCTCGTAGTTCAGTCATGCGCCCCTGCCCGAGACCGGACGCCTCCGCTGGCCCCTGGGGCCGGCCGTGGAGCGCTTCCGGGCTCCCGGCCACCGCCCGGCGACGGGCGGACGAGAGTCAGAGTGCGCTCAGCGCGGCGCGAGCCACCTCGTCGTCCTGGGCCGGTGTGCCCCCGCCGACGGCGAGGGCGCCGATGAACTGACTGTTCTCGAAGATCGGTCGACCGCCGGCCAGCAGTCTGGCGCCGGCGGCGACGAGAGAGCTGAGCCTGGGCCAGGCTGATCGTCCGCGTCGCGATCGATCCACCCTTGACGGTGGTGGCCGAGGCGCTGCCGGCAGCCATCTGGCTGACCGCAAGTCCGCCCGCTACCGCCCCCGCTATTCCGAGCATTCCGCGTCTTGTGGCCAGGGTGTTGACGGATTCCTCTGTCATGGGTGCTCCTACGTCTCTGCAGAGAAGGCTCTTACGGATCTCGGGGTCGTCGTTGGGCGTCCTGCCCGCGTCGACAGGCGGGTTGTCGCCCGGAGCGGTTCAGCCCTGACCGCCTATTAGAAGCGTGCCGCGCGCCCCAGGGCTGCGGCTTCTCCCCTGGTGCGTACGCCCAGTTTGGAGAGGATCTGCCGGACGTGGAACTTGACGGTGTGTTCGGTGACGTGCAGCTGTTCGGCGATCTGCTGGTTGGTCAGGCCGCGGACGAGTTCCGCCATCACCGTGAGTTCGCGCGGGCTGAGTTCGCGCAGCAACTCGACATCCGTACTGGGCGGCAGGGCGAGCGGGAAGCGGGCGGTGATCGTGGTGCCCCAGCCGGGAACGGTTTCCACGCTGAAGTCGCCACCGAGAGGGGCCAGACGTTCGCGCATCCGGTATTCCGCCTGGTTCAGCGGAAACTGTGCGCTGTCACCGTCGTCCCGAACGTCCACCGACAGTTGGTCGTCGGTCGCCTGCCAGGCCACACGGATCCGACGAGGGTGTGTGTGTTCCAGCATGACGAGCACGCAGCCGCGGGACAAGGCGGTGGCGGCCTGGCCCACCGGGCCCGGAAGGAGCCTGTCGGCGGTGGCGGGTGGCACAGTCTCCAGGTCCACCTCGGTGTGGAGCACCAGCGGCCGCAGTTGCTCGGTGAGCAGGGAGAAGGCGCGCTGGACGGTGCATTCCTGGGCGGTGGAGGCGGCCTGCAGCGCGGTCAGGGCGGTGGAGGCCAGGTCGGTTGCCGCCCGGCGGGCCCGGGAGTCGTCAAGCTCCCGGGAGCGCAGGGTTGTCAGGAGCGCCCTGAGCGTGGCGGCATGGGTGTCGCGGGCGAGGAGGAGCTGCTTGGCGTGCTCTCCGGCGAAGAAGCGTTCTGCCGCGGTGGTCGGTGGAGAATCGGAGCGGGAGAGCAGGGCCGCCGCGATCTCCCAACTTCGCTGCACCATCGGATAGGCGTGCCGGGCGTCGTCGGCGTCGGCCAGGACGAGCAGACTGCCGGATGCCCTGGGGCCGGCGGTGGCCGCCACCAAGGCTGGGCGCGTGGTGCCTCCGATGGTCACCGGCCTGTGCCAGGGCTGACCGGGTACAGCCGCCGCGTCCAGCGCGGCCAGTTCGGCGGCGCTCGGCCGGCGGTCGCCGTTGTGCGGTGTGACGCTGATCCGTCCGGCTACCAGGACGGCGGCCCAGCGGTGCGGGACCTCTTCGCGGACCGCCGCCGACAGGCGTGGCAGAATCTCGTCGGCGGCGGCTGTGGCCAACTCCAGGGCCCAGTCTCCGGTCACCGTGACCTCCTACTCACTCGGCTGATTGCAACTCTCCCGGAGAGCAGTCAGGCTCACCTTGGGCTGGCGTGATCATCGTTCTGTCGCGCGGCTGTGGGCGGGCTTCCGTACCGCCCTGGCCTCCGTCTGCTGTGTCGGAGGAGCTCGACGGCCGGCCACAGCTGCGGAGCACGTCGCCGCCGACCGGATCTCGCAATCCTCACTTACCAGGCTGGCGTCCCGCCCCGCGCCACGCTCAGCGCCGACCCTCCACCCACAGGGAGTCTCCGGAGGCTGAGCGACGAGGGCGCTGATCGTGCTCAGCAGGATGCGTTCCTCGTCCGTGAGGCGGCTCGGCCGGTCGTAGCTGACCACGCACACTCCGAACGGGTGCCCGGACGCGGTGGGCCCGACCGTACGACGCCGAACACACCCGCTCCGCGAACTCCAGCGCAGCCTGCTCCCCCAGGGCCTGCCTCGCGTGCACGGCCGCCGCCCGCCATCTCCCCGCCGGGCAGGGCCACTTTTTGCCGTCCCAGATGGCAGTGGTCGGAGAACTCCGTGGAGGAAATGTGCAGTGGTAATATCAAGCGTTTGACTCTTCTCAAGTGGATTCATTGACAACAAGATAGCTGTGATCTCGGGGAACTGACCACTCCATGTCATGCGCATGCCTGTCTCAGGCGTGCGCAGGGGAATTGCACTCTGTGTCTCAGCAACACCTGGGCCGCCGCCTCGGCCGCAGAGCCGCGTCGCTCCTGGCCCCGGCAGTCGCCGGCGGCCTTCTGCTTCTCGCCTCTAGCCCGCCCACGCAGGCCGCGCCCGCCGACCCGGCGGCGCGGCAACCGGCCGACATCGCCGGGCGGAGGTACTCCGCTGGTACCTACCTTGTCCAATGTGGACCGGTGGCCCATGACGACCCGTCGCCCCTCGCACCCAGCACAGGAGGACCTCCATGAGCATTCCGCTCGTGCGTAACCCGGGTGAAGGCACCGTCTTCAAGTACTACGACAGCGTCCAGGAGCAGGTCGTGTCGAGCTCCGAGACGCAAGGAGCAGTCAGCGTCGTGCGAGTGACCATGCGGCAGGCGGACGCGCTGCCTCTGCACACCCACAGCCGGGAGGACGAAAGCTGGGTGGTCCTGTCCGGCCGTGTCCGGTTCTGGGTCGGATCGGCCTCACTCGACGAGTGCGAAATCCATGACGCCGAGGCGGGCGCCTATGTCTTCGGTCCCCGGTTCGTTCCTCACGCATACAGGCCGCTCAGCAAGACGGCAGACCTGTTGGTCATCAACAACCCCGGTGCCGTCGAAGGGTACTTCCGATCGATCGGACCGGCCGACACACGTCATGACCTGGATCATGCGGACCTGATGGTCCAGTACGGGTTGACAGTCCTGGCCGGTCCGCCGCCCGCCTAGACACTGCACACCCACTGGCACCCGGAGCCGGGCAAGCTCGCGCAGGATGTTGCTCTGTCGCCGTCGCGTTGCGGACAGAACTCTCCGTGAATCTGCGTTCCGCCTGTTGACGTGTCACTCGTCACATGCGTAGCGTTCCGGCAATCCAGCCTTTTGAAACGTTTCAATTCATGGAGATGTCATGCTCCGCAAGCGCTCGCTCCTGCTCAAATTCGTCAGAGGTCTTGTGATGTTGGTCGTCGTCGCAAGCGTGGCGACCCTGCCAGCGCCCGTATCCTCCGCGGCATCGGCGTCGGATACAACGGTCACCGTGAATGCTCTGACCGTCAACGGCCGGGTCAACCCGCTGGGCATCAGTGGCGAAGACCCCGTCTTCGGCTGGCAGTTGGCATCGACACGGCGGGCGACCTCGCAGAAGGCCTACGAGATCCAGGTCGGACGCACGCCGGGGTCCGCCGATGTGTGGTCGTCCGGCAAGGTGAAGTCCGACCGTCAGGTCGACGTGCGGTACGGCGGTCCCGGCCTGAAGGCGGCAACGCGTTACTACTGGCGTGTCCGGGCCTGGGACGACAGGGGAGTTGCGAGCGGGTGGAGCGCGGACGCGTACTTCGAGACGGGCCTCCTGAATCCCGGCGACTGGGACGGTGCCCAGTGGATCACTCGTCCTGCGGGGCCAAGTGAGCTCGACAAGTGGACCGACTACACCGCAACGGTCGAGTTCAAGCTGGACAGCGCTGCCTTCGGCATGTTCCTGCGTGCCTCCGACACGAGCAACGGCTACATGTGGCAATTCAACGTGACCAGCCCGACCCCCACACTGAGACTCCACAAGCAGGTCGCGGGCAACTACACCGTGCTCCAGGAAGTGGATCTCGCGCCCTTCGGCTTCACCGGCGCGAGTCTCCTCGCCGGTCGGCACACCGTCCGCTACGACGTGGTGGGCGCCACCATCAAGACGACCCTCGACGGCCAACTGGTCAACACCTTCACGGACTCCACGTTCACGAAGGGCTACATCGGCTTCCGCACACACGCATGCTGCGGCGAACGCGGAACCGTCTACGACGCCGTCGTGACCGGCACCGACGGCAGCACCCTGCTCGACACCGACTTCGCCTCCGGGCGCAATCCCTTCAGCGGTGGTGACATCGTCGACTCCGCCCTCGTCGTGTCCGGCACCACGGACGCCCTCTACGCTCCCGCGGTCCGGCCGCTGCCGCTGCTGCGCAAGGACTTCGCGACCGAGGCAGGCAAGAAAGTCGCCTCCGCGCGGGTCTACGCATCGGCACTGGGCCTCTATGAACTGCACCTCAACGGCAAGCGAGTCGGCGATCAGGAGCTCGCCCCGGGCTGGACGAACTACCACCAGCGCATCCAGGCCCAGGCCTATGACGTGACGAAGCTGCTCACACGCGGTGACAACGCGATCGGCGCGTCCCTCGCGGACGGCTGGTGGGCCGGCAAGGTCGGGCTCGGCTGGACCCGTCAGTACGGGGACGCCCCCGCCCTCGTGGCCAAGATACGCATCACCTACACCGACGGCTCGGTCCAGTGGATCGCCTCGGACGGTTCGTGGAAGGCGGCGGACGGGCCCTACGCAAAGGCGGACCTGCAGGACGGAGAGACCTACGACGCCCGCCTGGAGCCGACGGGCTGGAGCTGGCCCGGATTCGACGACGCGACGTGGGAACCCGCCGCGAGCGTGAAGTCCCAGACCGCCCTCCTGGTCCCGCAGCGCGACGAGCCGGTGCGGCAGACCCAGGTGCTCCAGGCGCAGAAGATGACCGAGCCCACCGTCGGCACGTACGTCTACGACCTGGGTCAGAACATGGTCGGCGTGTCACGCCTGACTCTCACCGGCTCCGCCGGACAGACGGTCAAGATCCGCTACGCCGAGGTGCTCAACAAGGACGGCACCCTCTACACCGACAACTTCCGCAGCGCCAAGGTCACCGACCGCTACACCTTCGCCCAGCCCGGAACAGTGACCTACGAACCCACCTTCACCCAGCACGGGTTCCGCTACATCGAGATCACCGGGGTGGACGAGCCGCCGGCGACCTCCGACGTCAAGGGCGTCGTATGGGGCTCCGACCTCCCCTCCACCGGCACCCTGAAGTCCTCGGACAGCATGCTCAACCAACTGGTGAGCAACATCTCCTGGAGCCAGCGGGGCAACTTCCTCTCCATCCCCACCGACACCCCGGCCCGCGACGAGCGCCTGGGCTGGACGGGAGACATCAGCCTGTTCGCGCCGACGGCCAACTATCTGGTCGACACCCGCGCGTTCCTGTCCCACTGGATGGCGGACGTCCGCAACTCCCAGTACGCCAACGGTGACCTGCCGGCGGTCGTACCGACCCCCCAGGGTCAATTCGGCGACAGCGGTGTCGGGTGGTCCGACGTGATGATCACCGTGCCGTACAACGTGTGGCACTCGTACGACGACACCCGCATCCTGCGCGAGAACTACCCTGCCATGCAGAAGTTCTTCCAGTTCGTCCGCGACAGCGCCGGACCGGATCTCCTCGAACCCGGCCGGACCACCTTCTTCACCAACGACTGGCTGAATCTGGACGACCCGACCGAGCAGGGCATCCTGGGCACGGCCTACTTCGGCGAGGACGCCCGCATGATGTCGGAGGTGGCCGAGGCCCTCGGCGACGACACGGCGGCGTCCGACTACGGCAAGCTCTCCGCCGACATCCGTGACGCGTTCACCAAGGCCTACGTCGGCGCCGACGGCACCGTCAAGGGCAACTCGCAGACCGGGTACGCGATGGCCCTCGGCATGAACCTGGTCCAGGATCCGGCACTGGTCGTGAAGGTCGGCGACAAGTTCGTGGCCAAACTGGCGCTCACCGACTACCACCTCAGGACCGGCTTCATCGGCACCCCGCTGCTGCTGCCGGCGCTGAGCAAGATCGGCCGGAGCGACCTGGCCTACAAGATGCTGCTGCTCAAGGACTATCCGTCCTGGGGCTACGAGGTCGTCAACGGTGCCACCACCACGTGGGAGCGCTGGAACTCGATCATGCCCGACGGCAGCTTCGGCCCGGTCGACATGAACTCCTTCAACCACTATGCCTACGGTGCCGTGGGTGACTGGATGTTCCAGAACATCGGCGGCCTCTCCGCGATTGAGTCCGGCTACAAGCGCTCCCGGATCGCGCCGGTACCCGGCGGGGGGCTGACGGAAGGCTCCGGACGCCTCAAGACCGTCTACGGTCTGCTGTCGTCGCAGTGGAGCACGCACAACGGCACCTTCGACCTGAAGGTGACAGTGCCGGTCAACACCGTCGCGGAGGTCCACGTACCGGCGACGTCGCGTTGGACGGTCACCGAGAGCGGCCGACCGGCCGACAAGGCCAAGGGAGTTCGGTTCCTCCGGATGGAGAACGGAGCCGCCGTGTTCGAGGTCGGCTCGGGGACCTACAGCTTCGGCGTCGCATGAGCCCGCCTCGCTCATGAGGTCTTCTTCAGGACGTGCTTCAGGACCCTCCCGCTCAGGGAGTCCTGAGGCACGTTCGAGCCCCGCCGACTACGACACACCCCATTCGTGGGCGAGTGCGGCCGCCTCGCCGCGGGAGCTGACGCCCAGCTTGTCGAGGATCTTCGCCACGTGGAACTTCACCGTCGACTCGCTGATGTGCAACTCCTGGGCGATGTGCCGGTTGCGCCGCCCGCGGGCCAGCTGTCCGAGCACCTCCAGCTCCCGCGCCCCGAGGACGGTCAGCGGGTCCTGGCGCGGAGTGTCGGGCGGTCCGAGAGGGACCTCGATCGTCACCGTCGTACCCCACCCGGGCACCGCGTCCACCTCGAGCCGACCGCCGAGCGGCGCCAGCCGCTCCCCGGCATGGCGCGCGTCGAGCGCGCTGCGCGGCAGGGTCCCGGGCCCGTCGTCGCGCACGGTGGCCCGCAGTTCGTCCGCGCCGACCTTCCAGCCGACGTGGATCCGGTGCACCTGGCCACCGTCCAGTCCGTGCCCCTGGTCCTCCAGGCAGGCGTGCACAGCGCTCCGTACGACCGCGCGCGCCGTGTTGATGACGTCGGCGGACAGCACCCGGTCCGCGCCCTCCTCCGCGCCGGGTGTGCCCAGATCCAGCCGTACGCCGCGGGCGCGCAGCATCCGGCGCAGCGACTCGGCGAGCTCTTCGAAGGCGTCCCCCACCCGCTCCTCCACCAGCGCCTGGTCGAGTTCGGCCTGCGAACGCAGATCGGCCAGGGCCGTGACGGCGAGGTCGACCGCGCGCGTCCGGGCGTGGGTGTCGTCCAGGCCCCGGTCGCGCAGGACACCGAGCAGGACGGCCAGCGCGGCTCCGTGCGCGTCACCGAGTTCGGCGAGGGCGAGTGCGCGGGCCGCTGCCGCAGCTCGCGACGCGCCCAGCGTGCCGGGCATCGGCTCGCTGCGCATGCCCTCCCGGTGCGCGGTCAGCAGGTCCCACAGCGCTTGAGCAGGTTCCAGGCGCTCGTCCGGTATCGGGGTGTCCTCGGTGCGTACGAGGACGAGGAGCGCGCCCTCCTCGGTGATGTCACTGGAGAGGATCAGCACGGGCACGTCGGTGCCTGCCAGGCTGGCCCGGCCCTGCCAGCTTCCCCGGCCGGGCACCAGGTGGCGCAGAGCGGCCACGTCGGCGGTGGTGATGGCGGTGCCGGGGCCGCCGGGGGACGCGCCGTCGGTCTTGAACGGCGCGTACGAGCAGTTGCCGGACAGATCCGCCAGCGCCCGGTGGGGGATGCCTTCGGCCAGGGCAGCGGACAGGCGCGACATGGTCTCCACCAGCGGCGCCCGGATCACGTCGACTGCGGCCATCAGTTCCATGCCTATGAGCGTAACCAGCCCGCCGTCCGGTCGCGCTGTCCTTTCGGCCAGGCCGAACCGTCCCAAAGGACGGCGGGGGTTCAGTACGTCCCGCTAGAGGCTTGAGGCGTTGCCACCACCGCCTCGGCATCTCGACGGCGGCGTACACATATGACTTGGAGTGACGTACATGATGAAGGCGATCTCGTACCAGAAGCACGGCGGGCCCGAGGTGCTGCGGCTCACGGAGGTCGAGGAGCCGCACGCGGGCCCCGGGCAGGTACGACTGAAGATCATGGCTGCCGCGGTCAACCCGGTCGACGGCAAGATCCGTAGCGGCTGGATGCAGCGAATGGGCTTCGCGGGCCCCGCCACCTTCCCCATTGTGCCGGGCACGGAAGCGGCCGGCATCGTCGACGAGGTCGGTGACGGAGTCACCGGGTTCGCGGTGGGCGACGAGGTGCTGGGCTGGACCGTCACCGGTGCCTACGCCCAGTACGCCCTGGCCACGGAGATCGCGCGCAAGCCGGCCGGTCTCGACTGGGAGACGGCCGCCGCGCTGCCCGTGGCCGCCGAGACCTCGGACCGCGTGCTGGACGTCCTCAAAGTGGGGGACGGCGAGACGCTGCTGATCCACGGGGCCGCGAGCGTGGTCGGTTCCGTCGGCGTGCAGCTCGCCGTGTCCCGCGGCGCCACCGTCATCGGCACCGCCTCCGCGGCCAATCACGACTACCTGCGCTCCCTCGGCGCCACCCCCGTCACCTACGGCGACGGAGTGGCCGACCGGGTCCGCGCGATCGCCCCGCAGGGCATCGACGCCGTCTTCGACGCCACCGGCTACGACGTCCTGGAGGCCTCCATCGAACTGCGCGGCGGGAGCACCGACCGCATCGTCACCATCGCCGACTTCCGCGCCCGCGAACTGGGCGTCACCTTCACCGGCGACAGCCGCCCGTTCGGGCACCAGCTCGCCGCCTACGCCGACCTCGCCGCCGACGGCCGACTGCGCATCCGCGTCGACCGCAGCCTTCCGCTCGCCGAGGCCCGCCGTGGCCGCCGTGGCCAGCGAAGCGGGCCACCCGCACGGAAAGCTGATCCTTCGCCCGTAGCAGGCCTCTCGCCCTTCCTCGGGCGGGCTCGCCTTGTGGGGCCAAGTAGCCCGCTGATGGTCCGCGCGGCCCACAGGAATCCGCTGTGGGCCGCGCCGCCATACTCGATACCTTCCGTTCGGCGGCTTCCGCGTTGGGCAAGCGGTGTGCGTAGGGGTGACCCGGGAGAGCGGCCCTGGCGGAATGATTTCCAGTTACGGAAATCCTGCCAGAGCCGCGTTCACAGGTACGCCGACCGGACTGTGATCCGCTCCTGGCAACGATCCGAAGCCGTGGCGGCCTCGGTGGGGTGCTCGGCCGACGCCGGGCAGGTGGGCCCGTCAACCGGCCGCGACGAGCTCCAGCGCACGGCCGGCTACGTCTCGTACGTCTTCCTGTCGTTCCTCGCCTACGCCTTCCTCTACGCGCGGCTGAAGGTCCGTCACGACGTGGACTTCGTCGTCGTCCTCGGTTCCGGTCTGGTCGGCGGCTCCCGGGTGCGGCCCCTGCTGGCGAGCAGACTCGATCGGGCGCGTGCGGTGTACGAGGCGCAGGTGGCGCGGGGTAAGCCGCCCGTGCTGGTCACCTCCGGCGGCCAGGGCCCCGACGAGGACCTGCCCGAGGCCGAGCGATGGCCGACTACCTCATCGCCCGTGGCGTCCCGGAGCGACATGTCGTACGGGAGAACCGCTCGCGCACCACGGAGGAGAATCTGCGCTTCAGCGAGGCGCTCATGCGGGAGCGTGTGCCGGACCACCGGTGTGTGGTCGTCACCAACAACTTCCACGTCTTCCGCGCCGCCCTGACGGCCCGGCGCACCGGCGTGAACGGCCAGGTCATCGGCTCGCCCACCGCCGCCTACTTCTGGCCCAGCGCGACCATGCGTGAGTTCGCCGCGATCTTCCTCCACTACCGGGCGGTCAACCTCAGTTCGTGCGCGCTGCTCGCCCTGCTGGGAATCCTTCTCCCCTCCTGAGGGTGGGTCAGTAACGCGACGTCCGGCCCACTCCTCGACTCCCCGCGCGGCTTGCGGACCTGGCTCGGCAACGACCCCGGCCGACTTCGGCATCCGGCTCTGGCGTCTGCGTCTTCGGCGTGGCCCCGGTTGCTGTCCCAGACCTCGACCACCAGCGCCCCATCGGACACCGGCGGCCGCGCCGCGATCAGCGGCAGCAACTCGTTGCCTCACCACGCAGGTTCAGGCGCCTACAGCGATGGCAACAGGGCCTCCGGGGCTCGTAGCGGCGGCGTTCAACCGAGCCACCAGGAGGCACTGCGTACGGATTGCCCTCGTACGCTCAGCCGCGCAATCCGTGCATCCCGTGCCGTGTGCCGCCGACCGCTGTGGCGGCCGGCGGTGCCGTGGCAGTCGAGGAGTTCGCTGTGCTCAGCGGCTTCGGGTCGGGCGTCTTCTGGCAGACGGCATCGGCCACGCCCATGCCGCGCGGCACCGTGCCGTCGGAGAGATAGCTCGCCAGGTGCTCGTCCAGACAGGCGTTCCCCCTCAGCGTGATGGTGTGGTTCTCGCCGCCCTGCTCGACCACCAGGCTGGAGCCCTTGAGCAGGCGGTGGACGGTGACACCGCCCTCATACGGCGTGGCCCCGTCGTTCGTCGCCTGGAACAGCAGCAGCGGCGGCAGCTCGGCGTTGGCGACGTTCATCGGCTTGTGGGGCTTCGTGGGCCAGAACGCACATGGCGCGTTGAACCAGGCGTTGCTCCATGTATAGAACGGCGCCTTCTTGTACATCGCCCAGTTGTCCTTGCGCCACTGGTTCCAGTCACGCGGCCAGGCGGCGTCACCGCACTCGATCGCGGTGTAGATGCTGTAAGCGTTGCTGCTTCCGGTCTGCTCCGCGTAGAACTCGTACTCCTTGACCAGGTGGTCGGCGCTCTTGTCGTTCACGTAAGCCGCGAAGGCCCGGGCGAGGTAGGGCCAAGCGTCGTTGCCGTAGCCGCCGGCCAGGAAGGTGTCGTCCAGCTCGGACGCTCCCACCTTGCCGCCCGCCGGTTTCCGGGCGAGTCCCGCACGCATCGCGTACCACTTGGCCTCGATCGCGGCCGGGTCGGTGCCGAGCTCGTATGTCGCGTTGTACTTGGCGATCCACGCCATGAGCGCCTTGAAGCGCTCTTCCATCCCCGAGTCCTGGGTGAAGTTGAAGTCGTACCACGCTGTGGTGGGGTCGACCATCGAGTCAAGGACCATGCGCCGCATCCGCTGCGGGAAGAGCTTGCCGTAGACCGCGCCCAGGTAGGTTCCGCCCGAGTAACCCAGGTAGTTGATCTTCTTGGCGCCGACTGCCTCGCGGATCGAGTCCATGTCCTTGGCTGCGCTGATCGTGCTGATGTAGGGCAACACGTCGGCGTACTTCTCGCCGCACGCGTCGGCGAAGGACTTGGCACGCGCCAGGTTGGCCTTCTCGATGGCGGGATCGCTCGGCACGTAGGCGGGACGTGTCGGGGCGAAATAGCCCGGCTTGCAGTCCAGGGCGGGTTTGCTGGAGCCGACTCCGCGCGGGTCGAAACCGATGATGTCGTACTGGGCCGCGACCTTCTCGGGTAGCCCGGAGGCAACTGTTCCGGCGAGCCACAGTCCGCTCTGTCCGGGACCGCCGGGGTTGACCAGCAGGGGGCCCTGGAACCTCGTGGACGTATGGGGAACGCGGGTCAGTGCGAGGGTGATCCGGCGACCGTGCGGCTTGGCGTGGTTGAGGGGAACCTCCAGCGACGCGCATTGGAGGGTTGGGGTGTCGTCGGTGCCGCACTTCGTCCAAGTGAGCTTCGCCGCGCGGACTTTGCCTGCGGCGGGCGATGCGCCGGCCTCGGCGGGGGCCGCCGTGAGCGTCCCGGCCAGCACGATGACCGCGCCGCACATAACGACTGCTCTTCTGTTCATGTAGTTCTCTCAGAACGTGGGGGGTGTTGGGAAACCGAACATGCTCAAGCTGCCTTCTCGTGAAAGAAGTTCGAACTGATCGGCCGGTGACGCCTGCGGGTGTCGGCGCGGCGCCATGAGGGATCGGAGTCGGCACGGCCGGATCGATGGGTGAAACGGGAAAAGTGGGTACACGAATTCATAGGTATTGAGGGCTGAAGGGGGAATGGCGTGACCGGAAGGGCGGACCCCGACTGCCGACTTTTATGCGGCCCCCCATTGATGGGCGAGCGCCGCCGCCTCCCCCCGGGTGCTGACGCCGAGTTTTCCGATGATCCTGGCGACGTGGAACTTCACCGTCGACTCGCTGATGTGCAGCGTCTGGGCGATGTCGCGGTTGCGGCGGCCCCGGGCCAGTTGCCCGAGGACCTCCAGTTCCCGTGCGCCGAGCTTGGCCAGGGGGTCCTGACAGGGCGTACTGGACGATGAGAGCGGGATCTCGAAGGTCACCGTCGTGCCCCACCCTGGTACGGCGTCCACGTCGAGCCGCCCTCCGAGCGGTGCCAGCAGCTCGGTGACGCGGCGGGTGTCGAGGGTGTGGCGGGTGAGCGTGCCGGGCCCGTTGTCCCGCACGGTGGCGCGCAGTTCGTCCGTGCTAACGTGCCAGCCGATGTGAACGCGGTGCTCGCCATCACCGCCCAAACCGAGCCCTTGGTCATCCAGGGAGGCGTGCACGGTGGCCCGGACCACGGCAAGCGCCGTGTGGGTGACGTCCGCGGGCAGCAGTCGGTCGGTGCTGTCCTCCGCGTCGGGCGGTCCCAGGTCCAGCCGCACGCCGCGGGCGCGCAGGATCTGGCGCAGTGACTCGGCCAGCCGCTCGAAGGCGTTCCCAGGCCGCTCCTCCATCAGCACCCGGTCGAGTTCGACCCGTGACCGCAGCTCGGTGACGGCGGAGACGGCGAGGTCGACGGAGCGCGCACGGGCGTGCGCGTCGTTCAGGGCGCGGTCGCGCAGGACGCCGAGCAGAGCGGTGAGCGCGGCCCCGTGCGCGTCGCGGAGTTCGGCGATGGCCACGGCACGTGCGGCGGCCGCCGCACGCAACGCGGCCAGCGGCTCGCTGCGCAGGCCCTCCCGGTACACGGTCACCAGCTCCCACAGCGCCTGGGCCGGCCTCATGTGCTCCTCCGGTACCGGGGTGTCCTCGGTTCGTATGAGGACCAGCAGCGCGGCCTGGCCCATGATGCCGCTGGCCAGAGCCAGCACGGGCATGTCAACGCCAGCCATCGGTGCCCGCCCCTGCCAGCTTCCCTTCGACGTCACCAGCGACCTCAGGGCCGCAACGTCGGTGGCAGTGATGGCGACGCCAGGCCGGCTGCGAGGCTCGCCGATGATCTTGAACGATGCGTACGAGGAGTTACGGGTCAGCTGGGCGATCTCCCGGTGCGGAATCGCCTCCGCCAGAGCGGAGGACAGACGTGCCAGATGCTCGGACGGCGGCGCCTGGATCAACTCGACTGCTGCCATCAGGTCCATGCCCGCCAGCGTAGGCAGCGGGTTTCTCCCACCGGATTGTCCTTTCGGTCAGTTGGAACTGTCCGAAAGGACGGCGGCGTCCGAGCCGCCGCGCCCGAGGCTGGAGGCGTTGTTCACGACCGGCCCGCTGCCAGGGCGGACCGAGCCATCCGTACGACGGGAAGTGATAGGCATGAAGGCGATCTCCTACGACGAGTACGGCGGTCCGGAGGTTCTGCGGCTGGCGGAGGTGACCGAGCCGCACGCAGGGCCCGGGCAGGTGCGAGTGAAGATCGTGGCCGCTGCTGTCAATCCCATCGACTTCAAGATCCGTTAGGGCCGGGCCCCGCAGATGGGCCCTCCGTCCCTCCCGGCTGTCCCGGGCTTGGAAGGAGCCGGCATCGTCGACGAGGTGGGGGCAGGCGTCAGAGGTGTGTCGATCGGTGACGAGGTGATGGTCTGGACCGACACCGGCGCCTCTGCCGAGTACGCCGTGGCCTCGGACTTCGCGTTCAAGCCCGCCGGCCTCGACTGGGAGACAGCCGCTGCGCTGCCGGTGGCTGTCGAGACTTCCGACCGCGTGCTGGGCGAACTCGCGGTGGGCCTGGGCGAGACCCTGCTGGTCCATGGAGCCGCGGGCGTGGTCGGCTCCGTCGGGGTCCAGATCGCCGTGGCGCGCGGTGCCACCGTGATCGGTACGGCGTCCGAGGCCAACCACGACTTCCTGCGCTCTCTCGGCGCGATCTCCGTGGCGTACGGTGACGGCCTCGTCGACCGGGTCCGCGCGGTCGCCCCCCAGGGCGTCGATGCCGTCTACGACGTCGCCGGCATGGACGCCCTGGACGTCTCCATGGAGCTGCGCGGCGGCACCACCGACCGCATCGTCACCACCAACGACCCGCGGGCCTTCGAGCTGGGCATCACCTTCTCCATCGGAGGCCGACGCTTCGGACCGGAGCTCGCGGAGTACGCCCGCCGCGCCGCCGACGGTCGGTTGCGCATACGCGTCGACCAGAGCTTCCCGCTCGCCGACGCCGCCAGGGCGCACGAGCTGAGCGAGTCCGGCCATGCGCGCGGCAAGTTGCTCCTGCGCCCGTAGGGAAAGCTCCGGTCTTCGCAATCGGCCCCGCGCAGAGGGTGATCAAGATCGGCCCACCTGGTGTGAACCGGTCGACTACCTGTTCACCAGGGACATGTGGTGCTCGTTGTAACGGTCTCCCTTGATCCCGATCCGGCCTGCGAGCTCGTTCAGGTCGGACAGCTCGTCGGCGGAGAGCGGAACGTCAGTGGCGCCGGCGTTCTCCTCGATGCGCACGCTGCGCCGGGTTCCCGGAATCGGAACGATCGACGGATGCTGGGCGAGCAGCCAGGCGAGTGCGATCTGTCCCGGTGTTGCGTCCTTGCCTCGCGCGAGCGACGTGATGTGTTCGACGAGAGCCTGGTTCGCCGCCCGATTCTCGGCCGTGAACCGCGGAATGGTGGTGCGGACGTCGTCGGCCGCGAACGGTGTCGAGGCGTCCACCGCCCCGGTCAGGAACCCCTTGCCGAGCGGGCTGAAGGGCACGAAGCCGATGCCGAGCGCCGTGCACGTCGGCAGGACCTCCGGCTCGGGATCCCGGGTCCACAACGAGTACTCGCTCTGCACTGCTGTCACGGGGTGAACCGAGTGGGCCCGCCGGATGGTCTCGGCACTGGCCTCCGAGAGCCCGAAGCAGCGGACCTTGCCCTCCTGTACAAGCTCCCCCACGGTTCCGGCGACGTCTTCGATTGGCACGTCCGGGTCGACGCGGTGCTGGTAGAAGAGGTCGAGCGTCTCGACCCTGAGCCGTTTGAGGGAGGCTGTCGCGACGGCGCGGATCTGCTCGGGCCGGCTGTTCAGTCCGACGGAGGCACCGTCCTCGATGCGGAAGCCGAACTTGGTGGCGATGACGACTTGGTCACGCAACGGAGCGAGGGCCTCTCCGACGAGTTCCTCGTTGACGTAGGGGCCGTACACCTCCGCGGTGTCGAAGAACGTGACTCCGCGGTCCACGGCGCCACGCAGTACGGCGATCATGTCGCTCCGGTCACCGGGGTTCGGACCGTAACTCTGGGACATTCCCATGGCACCGAGGCCGATGGCGGAGACCTGGAGGTCGCGTCCGAGGGTTCGTGTGTGCATTCTTCCTCCTGCGCATCGTTGATGAGCCGGCCGGTCGGGTGTGTGTGTTTCTGTATTTCGGTGTCGAGCCTTCGAGCACCGTACCCAGCACGCGATATCCCAAGGGGGTAAGGAATCTTCCCCGGATAAATTCCTCCCCCTGCACAGGGTTGGGTGATTGTGCAAGCGTCTAATGCGCGGCATGCAGCGGCCTGTTCTCTCGCGGGCCCATGAATCATGAACGCCGAATTCATGGCGTCAGTGAAGAAGCGGAGCCTTGCGTGAACGAGTCGTGAAGGCAAGGGCTGCCGCACCGACATGCCGCGCCAGCGACCAGATCCACTCTTGGGAGATTGGGAGAAACGTGTTCACCGTCAACGCGTACGCCGCTACGTCCGCGACCGAACCGCTCACCCGGACCTCCGTCGAGCGCCGCGAAGTCGGCCCGCGGGATGTCCTTATCGAGATCAAGTACGTCGGCGTCTGCCACTCGGACATTCACCACGTTCGTGGCGACTGGGGCCCGGTGCACTACCCGGTGGCCCCCGGCCACGAGATAACCGGAGTCGTCACCCGAGTCGGTACCGAGGTCAGCAAGTACGCCGCGGGTGACCGCGTCGGCGTCGGCTGCCTGGTCGACTCCTGCCGAACCTGCGACTCATGCCGCAAGGGTGAGGAGCAGTACTGTCTCAACGGCAGCACGCTCACCTACGGCTCCGTCGACCGGGACGGGACGCGGACCCAGGGCGGATACACCACCCACATCGTCGTCGACGAACACTTCGTCGTCCGCGTCCCCGCAGGCGTCGCCCTGGACGAGGCCGCCCCGCTGCTGTGCGCGGGCATCACGACCTACTCGCCGCTGCACCGGTGGGGAGCGGGTCCCGGCAAGAAGGTGGCCATCGTCGGGCTGGGCGGACTCGGACACATGGGCGTCAAGTTCGCGCACGCGTTGGGCGCGGAAGTCACCGTCCTCTCGCAGTCGTTGAAGAAGATGGACGACGGTCTGCGCCTGGGCGCCGACCACTACCACGCCACCGGTGACCCGAGGACGTTCGAGGAACTGGCAGGTTCCTTCGACCTCATCGTCAACACCGTGAGCGCCAAACTCGACGTCGATGCCTACCTCTCCCTGCTGGCCGTGGGCGGCACCATGGTCAACGTGGGCGCCCCGGCGGAACCACTGTCGCTCAACGTGTTCTCCCTTCTCTCCCGAGGCCGCTCCTACGCCGGTTCGTCCATCGGCGGCATCCGGGAGACGCAGGAAATGCTGGACTTCTGCGGCGAGCACGGGATCGGCGCGGAGGTCGAGGTCATCCCGGTGGAGAAGACAAACGAGGCGTATGAGCGCGTCCTGTCCTCCGATGTGCGCTACCGCTTCGTCATCGACATCGCGACGCTGGCCTGACCCGGACCGTCGGCGACGTACTACCGGTACCAACGGAGAATCACCGATGACAATGACGTACGACCACCTCGGCCGAACAGGTCTGAAGGTGAGCAAACTCGGCCTGGGAACCATGAACTTCGGCTGGGTCACGGACGCGTCCACCAGTCTCGACCTTCTCGACCGGGCAGTCGAGGAAGGCATCAACTTCGTGGACACCGCCGATGCCTACGGAGGGCCGCAGTCCCCCGACATGGAACAGGGATACGGCCTCTCGGAAGAGATCATCGGCCGGTGGCTGGCCCAGGGCGGAGGCCGACGCGACCGGATCGTGCTGGCGACCAAGCTGTACCAGCCCATGGGAACCGGCCCGAACGACAGGCACCTGTCCGCCTACAAGATCCGCAAGGCGGCCGAAGACAGTCTCCAGCGGCTGGGAACCGATCACATCGACCTGTATCAGATGCACCATGTCGACCGTTCCACACCGTGGGACGAGATCTGGCAGGCCATGGAGCAACTCGTCCGAGAGGGCAAGGTCACCTACATCGGCAGCAGCAACTTCGCCGGCTGGCACGTCGCGACCGCCCAGCAGGAAGCCGGCAAGCGTCACTTTCTCGGCCTCGTCTCCGAGCAGAGCCTCTACAACCTCACCGCTCGTACGGTCGAACTGGAACTGCTCCCCGCACTGCGCCACTACGGCATCGGCCTGATTCCGTGGAGCCCGCTAGGCGGGGGCCTGCTCGGCGGTGCCCTGCAGAAGGCCGACAGCGGTCGACGCTCATCTCCCGATTTCCTGGCCGCCGTCGAGCGCCACCGGTCGCAACTCGAACGCTACGAAGCACTGTGCGCAGACCTCGGCGAGCGACCTGCGGACGTCGCGCTCGCCTGGCTGCTGCACAACCCGGCGGTCGCGACCACCATCGTCGGACCACGAACGCCCGAGCAACTGCACCAGACACTCCGGGCCCCACACCTGAACCTGTCGGCCGAAACCCTGCGAGAGCTCGACGAGATCTGGCCGGGGCCGGGTGGAGAGGCGCCCGAAGCGTACGCCTGGTAGCTCGGTGACGAGGGGGGACGAGGACAAGGACAAGGACGTATGGAATACACACGACTGGGAAGCTCAGGGCTTGTTGTCAGCCGACTGGCGCTCGGCTGTATGACGTTCGGGGACACCGCGAGCGGCTTCAGCAAATGGGCGCTCGGTGAAGAGGAAGCGGAGCCGATATTCCGGCAGGCCGTCGAACTGGGCATCACGTTCTGGGACACCGCCAACGCCTACAGCTTCGGCAGCTCGGAGGAGATCGTCGGGCGCGCGATCAACAAGTACTCGCGCCGCGAGGACATCGTGCTCGCCACCAAGGTCTTCTACCCGATGCACGCCGGCCCGGGCGGATCCGGGACCTCACGCAAGGCGATCATGGAGCAGATCGACGCGTCGCTGACCCGGCTCGGCACCGACTATGTGGATCTCTACCAGATCCACCGCCTCGACTACGAGACGCCCGCCGAGGAGACCATGGAGGCCCTGCACGATGTCGTGAAGGCGGGCAAGGTGCGCTATATCGGAGCGTCGTCGATGCTGGCGTGGGAGTTCGCCAAGCTGCAGTACACCGCCGACCTGAACGGATGGACACGGTTCGTGTCCATGCAGGACCAGTACAACCTCCTCATGCGCGAGGAGGAGCGGGAGATGTTCGGGCTGCTCGCCGACCAGGGTGTGGGGAGCGTTCCCTGGAGCCCGCTGGCGCGCGGCAGGCTCACCCGGCCATGGGGAGCGGAGACCACGCGGTCAGGAACCGACCCCGCCTACGGGCGTCTGTTCACCGAGGAGGAGTCGAATCGAAAGATCGTCGGGGCGGTGCAGTCGGTCGCCGAGGCACGCGGGGTGTCCATGGCCACGATCGCACTCGCGTGGGTCCTGGCGAATCCGGTCGTCAGCGCTCCGCTCGTCGGGGCTTCCAAGCCGCGTCACTTGGAGGACGCCGCTGCGGCGCTCGACATCACGTTGACGGACGAAGAAGTCGCCGCGATCGAGGAGCACTACACGCCTCGGAACGCCACAGGCATGAGTGCTGCCGACCGGCCACCGGCCCGCTGAGAGCCAGCGGCTCCCTATCAGAACGCTGCCCTCGCGATGCTCGGGTCGACGACCGACCCGAGCGCGGCGCGAAGAGGTACGACTGATGCCCGGGTGTTTGCTCCACGGGATCGCGGCAACGTGCGAAGCTGTGGATGTGCGACGCGAGGCCAACGGGGAGCAATTGGGAGCGTTCCTCAAGGCGCGCCGGGCTCAGGTGAGCCCGAGCATGGCTGGTCTGCCCGGCAGCGCTGCGCCCCGGCGGGTCCCAGGTCTGCGCCGAGAGGAAGTCGCCCGACTGGCGGCGATCAGCACCGACTACTACACCCGGCTCGAACAGGGCCGGGTCCAGGTGTCGGGGGCCGTCTTGGACGTACTCGCGCAGGTACTCCGCCTCGATGGCGACCAGCGTGAGTACCTGCTGACCCTGGCGGGGAAGAACGCCCCGCCCACGGCCGGCAACGCTCGACAGGATGTCCAGCCGCAAATGCGCCACCTGCTCGCCGACCTCACCCTGTCCGCGGGGTTCGTGATCGGACACAACACGGATCTCCTGGCGTGGAACGCCATGGCCGCGGCCCTGGTGATGGACTTCGGACGGGTGCCCGAGGAAGAACGCAACTATGTGCGCCTGGTGTTCACCGAGCCCGCCATCCGCGTGCTGTACCGGGACTGGGAGGTCATGGCCCGTCTGGCTGTCTGCCACCTGCGCATGGACAGCAGGCGTAACCCCGACGACCCTCGGCTCACGGCGCTTGTCGAGGAACTTTCCGCGATGGATCCCCAGTTCCGGCGGTGGTGGACCTCGCATGACGTCGCCACGCGGGCCGGCGGCACCAGGCTGCTTCGTCATCCCGTGGTCGGTGACCTGGCCCTCGAGCGCTCCACTTTCCAGTGCGCTGAGGACCTCGGGCAGCAACTCGTCGTGTGGACTGCGGAGCCCGGCAGTCCGGCCTCCGACGCCTTGCGTTACCTGGCGTCCACGATCGGGTCGGCGGCGCCCATGCGCGCGTGATCGCGCCGAGTGGCGGCGCCCCCGTTCACCGCGGGGCCCGCGGGAACAGGCGCAGGGCGTTCGCTGAGGTGAGTGATCGCCATGTCGCGTCCCGCGTCGGTGGTTCGGCCGTGTCGATCGCCGCGATGTGGGCGTCGGCGAGGGGCGCGGGCGTCCAGCAGTAGTCGCTGCCGAAGAGCACGGGGTCGGGACCGACCAGCTTCACCAGAGCGGGAACCTGGCGTGGGAAGGCCGTACCCGCGATGTCGTAGTACAGGGCAGCCAGTTGCTGCACGGCGTCGTGCGGGGGTGCCTCCTGCGAGGGCACGAAAAGCTGCACGAACTCGTTGATGCGGTCGGTCAGGACGGGGATCGCGCCGCCGCAGTGCGGGACGATCACCCGCATGTCCGCTCGACGAAGGTGACGTCCTTGTCGACGCCTCCGGAACGGACGTGTCCCGCGTGGCTGGCCCGCGCGGTGCGCCACCAGCCGCCGTCCGTACCGCGGAAGGAGCGGACGTACAGATCGTGGCCGTCGCGGACGACCCAGACCGGCACCGGCTTGCGGAGGGTGCCGTTGTCGCGGAGCGCCGCCATCTGCAACTCGTCAGCCTCGGCGATGCGGTCGAGCTCGGCGTAAGTCCATGTCGTCATCGGTGCTTCTCCGTTCTTGAAAGCGCGTCAAGGCTGTCGGGCTGGTCCGAGGAAGAGATTCGCGGCGGCGCTGACGAAGGCCATCACCGCGGTGATGGCCAGGCTTTCGCGCAGGCCGTGGAGCAGGTCGCCGCGTCCCGCCAGCAGGGCGCCGAACACGGCAACGGCCAGCGCTCCGCCCAGTTGGCGGCTGGTGTTGAACACGCCGCTGGCCACGCCTGCGCGGTGGGCGGGAACGCTCTCCAGGAGGAGCGCCGTCGTCGGAGCCATGGCCAGCGGGCCGCAGATGCCCACCGGGATCATCACGAAAGACAGGGCCCACACGGGGGTGGAGGAGGGAAGGAAGGTCAGCATCGTCGTGCCGGTGCCCATGAGGAGCATGCCGCCGACGATGGGAACGCGAGGGCCGAACCTCTCGGCCAGTCTGGCGGCGAGCACGCTGACGAAGGCGGACAGGACGGTCATCGGTACGAAGGCCAGGCCCGTGGCGAAGGAGGACAGCCCGCGCTGCTGCTGGTAGTAGAGGCTGTAGACGAACACCATTCCTTGGAAGCCGCCTATGAACGCGAAACCGGTACCCGAGGCGATCACCAGGTTGCGGGAGCGGAACAGGTCCAGCGGAACCATCGGCTGCTTTCCGTAAGCCTGAGCGGCGACGAAGACGACCAGCGCCAGGACGGTGATCGCCATCGACACGAGCACCCGGGGGCCGCCGAGACCGTCGGCGCCGGCCTCGATCACCCCGAAGGTCAGCGCGCCCATGGCCAGTACCGCCGCGACCTGCCCGATCCAGTCGAACGGCACGTCACGTCGCGCGGCGAGTGCGCCACGCGCAGCAGCAGCAACAGCGCGACCAGACCGACCGGCAGGTTGATGAAAAAGATCATTCGCCAGCTGACCAGGGCCAGCGAACCGCCCGCGACGGGCCCGGCGGCCGCGGCCACGGCGCCGCCGATGGTCCACAGCGCGATCGCCCGGCCCCGCTTGACCGGGTCGTCGTAGGCCTCGCGGATCAGCGCGAGGGACGACGGTGTCATTGTCGCCGCCCCCAATCCCTGCACCATGCGGGCGATGACCAGGGTCACCAGGTCGGGTGCCAGGCCGCAGGCCGTCGAGGAGGCCACGAACAACGCCAGACCGATCCCGAAGGCACGCCGTGCGCCGGCCCGGTCGCTCAGGGACCCCGCGGACAGCAGCAGCGCCGCAAACATCAGCGTGTAGCCGTCCATCACCCACTGCAGGCCGCTCATGTCACCGCCGAGATCGCTGCGGATGTCAGGCAGAGCGACGTTGACGACCGAAGCGTCGAGGGTGATGACGAAGAAGCCGAGCAGAGCGGCCGAGAGCGCGAAGACAGGGGCGAAACCGCGGCGGGGGGCGCCTTCGACGGTCGGTGAGGAGGCGGCGGGCGGGGCGGACATGGGGGAACTCCTGGGGCCGGGCAGGGCGTGGGGCAGGCGCCGCTGTGGTGGAGGGTGCAGGAGGACTCGTGGTCAGCCAGGGGTGCTGGTGAGCGGGTCACCGAGGTGGGTGCGGGTGATGCCGAGTGAGTCCTCGAAGACGCGGTAGTCGGTGATCAGTCCGTCGGTGACGGTGAGGCGCAGGATCATCTCGCTTTCGAGTACCTGTCCCGAGGGGTGGAACCGGGAGGTGTACCGGCCCGGTGCCGGGACCTGTCCGTCGATCTCCAGCATGGTGCCCAGTTCGAACGCGAGCGGCTCGACGGCGGAGAAGAAGGCGGTGAGGGACTGCCGGATCTCCTCCGGTCCGGTGCGGCTCCCGGCCCAGGGGGTCAGGGCGGGATCGCCCGGGATCGTTCAAGTCGCGTCGGGGGTGAAGTGGGAGAGGACGCGCTCCATGTCGCGCGTGCCGAAGGCCTCGAAGTATGCCTCGACGGTGGCGATCGCCTCGCTGGTCATGGCTGTCGGTCCGTTCTGCTCGGCGGCTGCGACGGCAAGCGGCCGCTGGTGCTCGGTGGTGCCGGGGGTGGTGGGCGCGGCTGATTGGGCGCCCACCACCCCCGGGGCTTCAGGTCAGGGACGCAGCAGCGTCTTGATGGCGCGGCGCTCGTCCATGGCCTTGTAGCCTTCTGCGACCTCGTCCAGGGGCAGGGTGAGGTCGAAGACCTTGCCCGGGTTGATACGGCCGTCGAGGACGCGGCCGATCAGGTCGGGAAGGTAGGCGCGCACGGGGGCGGGGCCACCGCGCAGGCCGACGTGGGAGAAGAAGAGCTCCTGGCCGTCGATCTGCGTGCCGTGCGGGAAGCCGACGAAGCCGACGTTGCCACCCGGACGCGCGGACTGCAGGCCCTGGCGCATCGACTCCTGCGTGCCGACGCACTCGAGCACCGAGTCGGCGCCGATGCCGTTCGTCAGCTCCTTCACGCGGGCGACGCCTTCTTCACCCCGCTCGGTGATGATGTCGGTGGCGCCGAATTCCAGGGCCAGCTTCTGCCGGGACTCGTGTCGGCTCATGGCGATGATGCGCTCGGCGCCCAGTTCCTTGGCGGCGATGACCCCACACAGGCCCACCGCGCCGTCACCGACGACCACGGCCGTCGAACCGGGCTCGACCTCGGCGGCCTTGGCGGCGTACCAGCCGGTGCCCATGACGTCGGACAGGGTCAGCAGGCTGGGGATCAGCTCGTCGGCCGGCTGCTCCGGGGTGGTGACCAGGGTGCCGTCGGCGAGGGGGACGCGCAGGTACTCGGCTTGGGCGCCGTTCACCCACTGCGCGTGCTGGCAGGAGGTGTGGTAGCCGGCCTGGCAGATCGGGCAGGTGTTGTCGGAGGCGACGAAGGAACCGATGACGAACTGTCCCTGCCTGACGCTGGAGACGTCGTTGCCGACCTCCTCGACGATGCCGACGTACTCGTGGCCGATCGGCTGCGGCTCGGCGACCGGCAGGACGCCCCGGTAGCTCCACAGGTCGGAGCCGCACACACAGGCGGCGACGATACGGAGGACCGCGTCCGTCGGCGCCGTGATCTTCGGCTCGGGGGCGTTCTCCACCCGGATGTCACCCGGCGCGTGAATGATGGTTGCTCGCATGGTGCCTTCCCAGCTCTCGTCGTGTCTGTCGTGCCGTCAGGGGTGGGCGCGGGTGCGGAAACGCGGGCCGTTGGGGTCGTGGTCGGAGACGTGTGCGAGCCAGGCTGTGCCGGCCGTCTCCGGAAGCCGCCGCCGGGCGCGTGACGGCGGTTGCGTGTGGGGGAGAGCCTGCGACGTGCGGGCGGCGAAGAGACGTCAGCCGGACTGGTCGGCCTTCTCCACCATCTCCTTGAGCTGGGTCATCGCGGTCATGGCGTTGGGCCATCCGGCGTAGAAGGCCAGATGCGTGATGACCTCGACCAGCTCGTCCTTGGTGAGACCGTTCTCCAGGGCCTTGCCGAGGTGGAAGCCGAGCTGGTCGGTTCGGTACAGGGAGGCCAGAGCGGTGACGGTGACGAGGCTGCGGTCGCGTGGGGACAGACCCGGCCGCTCCCAGATGTCGCCGAACAGGACGGTGTCGGTCACCTCCGCGAGCTTGGGGGCGAACTCCTGGATCGCCGGCGGCGCGAACTTCTTCCGTTCGGACATGAGGTGGTGCTCCTGGCATGTTTTCGGGTGGGGGGACTGTGCGCAGCCCGGCCTTCGACCGGGGCTGGATGGGCTGCTCACCGAAGAACAAGGCGAGCCCGACGAGGGCGGAGGGGATGTACGTAACCTTCGAGTCGGCCGTCTCGGCTCCTCCGCCCGCCTCAGGAATGCTGGATATCGGTTATCGGTGACATCCGGGAAATCATTCTTGCCGGAGGTCGGCCTTCCCGCTCATCCGGGGTGTGTGCGCTCCGCAGGCCGGTTCCGGTCACCGAACACGCCACAGACCCTGCCACTTTCACGGGAACCCGCAAAGGGGAGAATTCCATCCGGGGAATCCCGTATCCAGGGGAGAAATCCTTACCCCCCTTCCAGTGACCGACCGATGCCACACTGGAGTCATGGCCGGCGACGCGCATCTGAGTGAGCTGGGAGAAATCCTCAAGGCGCGGAGGGCCGAGCTGACCCCGCGTACCGTCGGTCTGCCCGACACCGGTGGTCGGCGTGTGCCCGGTCTGCGCAGAGAGGAGGTCGCCCTGCTCGCTGCCATCAGCAGCGACTACTACACACGGCTGGAGCAGGGCCGTATCCAGCCGTCCGCATCGGTGCTGGCCGCTCTCGCCCAGGTCCTGCGCCTGTCGGATCACCAGCGTGACCACCTGTTCGAACTGGCCGGCCGGCAACGAGCACGACACCGCCGACCAGCCGCACAGAAGGCGCACCCGCAGCTGCTCCGCCTGCTCGACGATCTCACCGTGAGTCCCGGTGTGGTGATCGGTCGCCGTATGGACATCCTGGCCTGGAATCCGCTCGCTGCCGCCTTGTTCACCGATTTCGCGAAGGTGCCGGAAGGCAGGCGGAACTGCGTCCGCATCCTCTTCACCGATCCCTCCATGCGGACGCTCTACGCGGACTGGCGGGCCGTCGCCCGTGACTGTGTGTCCCATCTGCGCATGGAGACCGCCAAACGTCCCGAGGACCCGGGGCTGATCAGCTTGGTCGGGGAACTCTCCGTGGAGGACAGTGACTTCGGTCGGTGGTGGGGAGGCCGTCACGCGCCGTCACGCAGGGCGGGCGTCAAGAGGTTCCACCATCCTGTCGTGGGCGAACTCGTCCTGGACTGGGACACGCTCATCTGCGGCGGCGACCCCGATCAGGCACTCGTCGTCTGGACGGCGGAGCCAGGCACGCCGTCGTACGACGGACTGAGCGCCCTCGCCTCGCGGGCCACCGGTCGGCCCGGTCTCACCGATCAGGCCGGTGAGACCGGCTGATACGAAGGTCTCGGCGGCCCCTGCGATTCGACAGGCGACAGACCTGGGACAAAACTCTCCCCCTTACATTTCGACTGGATACTGCGACACTCGCTGTTATGTACACCGAAGAACATTTGCCTGAACTGGGAGAATTCCTCAAGGTGTGCCGGGCCCAGCTCAGCCCGCGGACCGTCGGTCTGCCCGAGTCCGGGGCGCCCCGGCGAGTGCCCGGGCTGCGCCGTGAGGAGGTCGCTCAACTGGTGGGGATCAGCACGCGTGCCTACGCGCGGCTGGAACAGGGGCGCACCCCCGTGCCGAGGACGGTGCTCGCCACGCTCGCCCGCGTCCTGCACCTCGACGACGCCCAGCGCGACCACCTGTTCGAGCTGGCGGCAAGGGGCACGTGCGAACCGCGTCGCCGGCCGGCGCAGAAGGTCCATCCGCAGCTCAGACGCATCCTGGACGAACTGTCCACGACCCCCGCACTCGTCCTCGGCCGGCACTTGGACATCCTCGCCTGGAATCCTCTGGCAGCCGCTCTGCTCACCGACTTCGACAAGCTCCCCGCGAACAGGCGCAACTACGCGCGGCTGATGTTCACCGACCCGGCCTTCCGTGAGCTCTGCCTCGACTGGAGGACGAACGCCCGAATCTGCGTGACCCATCTGCGCCTGGAGGCCGCCCGGTACCCCGGCGACCCGAAGCTGGCCGCACTCGTCGGCGAGTTGTCGGTCACCGACGCCGACTTCCGGCAGTGGTGGGCGGGCCGACAGATGAACGGCCTGCGGATGGGCACCAAGAGGCTGCGCCACCCGATCGTCGGCGACCTCACCCTCGACTGGGACACCCTGACCTGCACCGCCGACCCCACACAGAAACTGGTCGTCGCGACCGCCGATCCCGGGGCCCCGTCCCACGACGGGCTTCTGTTCCTGGCGTCATGGACCGCCGACTCGGACCGGCCCGCACAGGACGCGGCAGCCTGAGGCCTAAGGGACCAGGTGTGCCACCGCGCAGCCACAGGTCCGTCGGGACGGACCCATAGCCGCCATGGGGCTTCCGGGCGACCGCACGTGGAGGGGCCCCGGCCCGGCGCGGGGAGAGACGCTGCCCCTCCCCATCCGGAGTGGCGCATGCCCCGGGATCAGGTGCGACGAGCGTGTTCCCCGGGCGCCGGGAGGCGCGGTCGTTCCCCGTCGGAGCCGGAGAGCTGCGACGACAACTCGTCGACCAGTTCGACCAGGTCCGTCGGCTGGTCGGGTGCCCACCAGTCGCCGAGCAGCTCGGCGAGAGAGTCCCGGCGGGCCGCCGACAGCCGGGCCGCGGCGTCGCGGCCCGCGTCGGTGAGGGTCAGGTCCGTGCCCTCGATCGTGGCCAACTGCCGCTGCTCGATCTGCTGCAGGGCGGTCTGGATCACCGGCAGCGGCACCTGGCTGTACTCGGCGAGCCGTGCCGGCGGCAATGACCTGTCCGGTCGTAGGGCCCGCAGCAGTAGCCAGCTGGAAGCGGGCAGGAGGTCGTATCCGGCTGCGGCGGTGATCTTCTCGTAGATGCCGCGCCGTCCGTTTCGTGACCCGAGGACTGACAGGGCCCGATGCGCCTCCTCACGCGAGGAGCGGTGCACGGGGTGGACGCTGAGGGTCTGCGCCAGGTCGGGCGCGGTGACCGAGCCGCGCAGCCTGTCCTCCTTGAGGAGCCAGGTCAGCGCGAAGGCGAGCAGGACGACCGGGGCAGCGTAGAGGAACACGTCGGTGATCGATGTGGCGTACGCGTGCAGCGCGGACGGGCGCAGCTCGGGCGGGAGCCGGTCCATGGCACGTGGGTCGGCCTCGAGCACGGCGGCCGACCGGGACTGGGCCGGGCCGGTGAACACGTCGTGCAGCTTGTCGTCGAGCCGGCTGGTGAAGACCGTGCCGAAGACGGCGACGCCGAACGCGGAGCCGATCGACCGGAAGAACGTGACCCCCGAGGTGGCGACCCCCAGATCCTCGTACGACACCGCGTTCTGCACGATGAGCACGAGCACCTGCATGACCAGGCCGAGCCCGAAGCCGAAGACGAAGAAGCATAGGCTCATCTCGAGGTTGCCGGAGGACTCATCGAGCCGGTGCAGCAGCAACAGCCCCGCGGCGGTGACGGCGGTGCCGAGCACCGGGAAGATCTTCCACCGCCCGGTACGGGAGACGACCTGGCCGGACAGTGTGGACGTCAGCAGCAGCCCGAGCACCATCGGCAGCATGTGCACACCCGACATGGTGGGCGACACCCCCTGCACGACCTGGAGGAACGTCGGCAGGTAGGTCATCGCACCGAACATCGCGAAGCCGATCACGAAGCTGATCGCCGAGGACAGCGCGAAGGTACGGATGCGGAACAGCTTCAACGGCAGCACCGGTTCGGCGGCCCTGCGCTCGACGGCCAGGAACCACACGAGCAGTACGGCACCCAAGGCCGCGGTCCCGATCAACGGGGCCGATGTCCATCCCCAGGTCCGGCCGCCGAGCGAGGTCACCAGGATCAGGCAGGTGGCGACGGACGCGATCAGAAGCGTCCCCAGGTAGTCGATCCGGTGCTTCTGCGACCGGACCGGGATCCGCAGCGCGGCGGCGATCACCACGAGGGCGACGGCACCGACGGGCAGGTTGATGTAGAAGACCCAGCGCCAGCTCAGACGGTCCACGAACAGCCCGCCGAGCAACGGCCCCAGCACGCTGGTCGCGCCGAAGACGGCACCGAACAGGCCCTGGTAGCGGCCCCGGTCCCGGGGCGGCACAATGTCGCCGACGATCGCCATCGACAGGACCATCAGGCCACCGCCGCCGAGCCCCTGAAGCGCGCGGAACGTGATCAGCTGCGGCATGTCCTGCGCCAGACCGCACAGCGCCGATCCGATCAGGAAGATCACGATCGCGGCCTGGAACAGCTTCTTGCGCCCGTACTGGTCGCCCAGCTTGCCCCACAGCGGGGTCGCGGCGGTCGAGGCGAGCAGGTAGGCGGTGACGACCCACGACAGGTGGCTCATTCCGCCGAGGTCACTGACGATCGTCGGCAAAGCGGTGGACACGATGGTCTGGTCCAGGGACGAGATGAGCATGCCGAGCAGCAACGCGCCGATGGACACCCGCACCCTGTGCCGGTTTCCCGCCGCCGACTGCGGCTCCACCACCTGTTCGCCTACCTCCTGGACCACAATTCCGTTCCCTCCGATACAGGCAATCGGACGTGTTGCTTCCGCCCGGGCCGCGCCGCTGACCATATCCGCAGGGCCTGCACGTGCACATCGGTGTATGGGGGGAGGAATTCATCCCCTGGGTAATTCATGCCGGGGAAGAAAAGGTCCCCTTTCGCTTTTTCCTCGACACTGGGAGATTTACTGTCCAACTCAGAACTGCGGAGATGCACTTGCTGTCGTGATGCGTCTCGGCCGTTCGGACGTCGCACCTCCGAACGCGGCGCCTTGTCGCAGCCTCGGCCGAAGGAAGCGAGTCACGGATGACCAGAGCCACCCCCACGGCGCGGGCTGGCCTGTTGCTGCCCGTTGCCCTGGTCGCTGCCTACTACGGCGCCTACATCGCGGTGTTGTCCCCACCCATGATCAGCATGGCGCTGCGCGTGCGTGACGTGCTGCCACCGGCACAGGCGTAGCCCCGGCATCGCGCGGAAGGCCGACGGATCTCCGCCATTACCCCATCGCACAGGCCCACTTCACCTCGCGGTGATACAGCCGACTGGCCCGTACTCACCTGGACACTCGACCATGACTACTCCGGACACCCCCACGCCGCCCACCGCGAGAGTCCCCTCCACAGCGGACGGGAACAGGATGAGCCGCGGCCTGACTCTGCTGTTCGCAGTCGCCGGTGGCACCGCCGTCGCCAACCTCTACTGGGCACAGCCGCTGCTCGGCTTCATCGGCGGCGACCTGCACGCCTCGACCGCGTCAGCGGGTTGGCTCGTGACAGCCACGCAGATCGGCTACGCGACCGGAGCACTGCTGCTGGTCCCGCTCGGCGATGTCCTCGACCGGCGCCGGTTCATCCCTGGAATGATGCTCTGCGCTGCCCTCGCGCTCATCGCCTGCGCCATCGCTCCTTCCCTGGGCGCGCTCCTGGTGGCGACCACTCTCCTAGGGCTGACGACCGTCAGCGGCCAGTTGCTCACCCCGCTCGCCGGTGACCTCGCCGACGACACCAACCGCGGGCGCGTGGTGGGGACGGTGGTCTCCGGGCTGCTCATCGGCATCCTCACCTCCCGCACCATCAGCGGATTCGTCGCGGACGCGGCCGGATGGCGCGCCCTCTACTTCGTCGCCGCGGCGATCTCCGCCGCCTTCGCGTTGCTCCTTCACCGCGCGATTCCTCCCGTCGCCTCGAAGGTCAACCTGCCCTACCCACAGTTGTTGCTCTCGGTGTGGCAGGTGATCCGGCAGGAACGCGCGGTGCGCTGGACGCTGTTCCTCGGCGCCACCGCCTTCGGCGTCTTCACCCTGTTCTGGACCGGGCTGACCTTCCTGCTCAGCGCGGAGCCGTTCTCCTACCCGGTCTCCGTGATCGGCCTGTTCGGCCTCGTCGGTCTGGCCGGGGCGCTGGCCGCCCGGCGTGCGGGGCGACTTCACGACCGGGGCCGGTCCATGCCGGCGACCGGGTGGGGGTGGGCGGCGGTCGTGGTCTCGTTCATCGTCGCGGCCTTCGCCGAGCGTTCCGTCGTGGGGATCGTCGTGGCCGTCGTGCTGCTCGACATCGCCGTACAGGGCGTGAACATCCTCAACCAGACACGGCTGTTCGCGCTCGCGCCCCAGGCCCGGAGTCGCCTCAACACGGCCTTCGTCACCTGCAACTTCCTCGGCGGCGCGGCCGGCTCCGCGGCAGCCTCCGTCCTGTGGTCCGCCGCCGGCTGGACGGCCGTCTCGCTGACCGGCGCCGGCCTCGCCTGCGTCGCACTCCTCGTGTGGGCCCTCGGCCGCCGCGGACCGCTCCTCTCCGAGAGAAGCGGATGAACGCCCTCCCTCGAACGTCAGTTTTCTTCCACTGCTCTAGTCAGGAGTGATTGCGCATGACCACTGCACAGCACAAGATCGGCTCCGGGTTCGACGCCAGGAGCACCGCCGACGACGTCCTCCAGGGCATCGACCTGAGCGGCAAGCTCGCGATCGTCACCGGCGGCTACTCGGGCATCGGCCTGGAGACCACCCGTGCGCTCACCCGGGCCGGCGCCCACGTCGTCATCCCCGCGCGTAGGCCCGCGGACGCCCGGGGCGCGCTCGACGGGGTCCTCGGCGTCGAGGTGGACGAGCTGGATCTCGGCGACCTGGAGAGTGTCCGCGGATTCGCGGAGCGGTTCCTTGACTCAAGCAGGAGTGTCGACATCGTCATCGACAGCGCCGGGATCATGGCATGCCCCGAAACCCGGGTCGGGCCCGGCTGGGAAGCGCAGTTCGCGACCAACCACCTCGGTCACTTCGCCCTCGTCAACAGGCTGTGGCCGGCGCTCGAACCCGACGGCGCACGGGTCGTCTCCGTCTCCTCCGGCGGCCATCACATGTCCGGCATCCGCTGGGACGACGTCCAGTGGGAGCGGGGCTACGACAAGTGGCAGGCGTACGGGCAGGCGAAGACCGCGAACGCGCTCTTCGCGGTGCACCTGGACAGGCTCGGCAAGGACTTCGGCGTCCGCGCCTTCGCCGTGCATCCCGGCGTCATCATCACACCGCTCCTGCGGCACGTGCCCGAGGAGGAGAAGGTGGAGTTCGGCTGGTTCGACGAGGACGGCAACCTGCGCGACCCGGACTTCTTCAAGACCCCTCAGCAGGGCGCGGCCACGCAGGTGTGGGCCGCGAACTCCCCCCAGCTGGCCGGCCTGGGCGGTCTCTACCTCGAGGACTGCGACGTGGCCGAGCCCGCCCCCGCCGACGGCGAGATGCGCGGTGTGAAGGACTGGGCGACCGACCCCGAGCAGGCGGCGCGGCTGTGGGAGCTGTCGGCGGAGCTGACGGGTGTGAACGCGTTCGCCGCGTAGCGCGTGAGTGGGGCCGGACGTCGCGCGACGCCCGGCCACACACACGGGTGACGTGGAGGGCAGTCGTCTCAGTGCCCGTACGTGCCCCGCATCAGAAGGTCAGGACCAGTCGGCCACGTACTCCGCCCGCAGCGAGGAGCCGGTGTGCCTCGGCGGCCTGTTCCGCCGGGAAGGTCCTGGCGACCCTGAGGGTGATCTGGCCGTCCTCCGCTTGCTGCCGGAGCCGGTCGAGCTTGGCGTGCTCGCGGGCGTAGCGGAACACGACGATCGGCTCGTAGACGATGCCGCGTTCGCCGGGACCGTTGTAGCCGAGCAGTGTCACCACCCGGCCGCCGTCACGCACCGCCCGGGCGGTGAGAGCGCCGAGCGACGCGCCGTCGAGGAGGCCGTCGACGCCCTCCGGGACCTCTGCGCGTACCCGGTCCGGGTACTCGGCGCCGCGACGCAGGACGGTGTCGGCACCCAGTTCCTTGACCAGGGTCTCGTCCTGCTCCGATGCGTCGGCCACCACCCGCAGCCCGTCCGCCTTGGCCAGCTGGACGGCATAGCCGCCCACCGCGCCGGCCGCTCCGGTGACGGCGACGGTCTGGCCGGGTTCCAGGCCGAGGGTGTCCAGGGCCAGGCGCGCGGTCAGCCCGTTCATCGGCAGCGACGCCGCCTGCGCGTCGCTTACGCCGTGGGGTGCGCGCACCACCGAATCCGCCGGTACGACGACCTGCTCGGCGTAGGCTCCACGGGAACCGTCGGCAAGCACGAACGCCATCACCTGGTCACCGACGCTGAGGTCCGTCTCCGTACCCGCGCCGATCTGGTCCACGACACCGGCGGCCTCCATGCCGGGAACGAACGGCGGCCGGGCGTCCGGAGACCTGGCGGGTCCGCGGCGCTGAATGGCGTCGACCGCGTTTACGGTCGCGGCACTCACCCGGATACGCACCTCGCCCGGACCGGCGTCCGGGACAGGCAGCTCCAGAACCTGAAGCACCTCCGGCCCACCGAATTCCGTGAAACCTACAGCCTTCATGCGAAGCACCTCATTGTCTGACATGCGGTCGTTGAGGTGTCCGACCTTTCCGTCTCGCGTACGCCCGGAAAAGGGGAAGGTTCTTGGCCGGGATACGGCCATAAGGGGGACGTATCCCTCCCCCCCATGTGTGGCACCGCACCGCCGGTCAGCCCTTGTGGGCACGCGTGAGAGAAGGCTCAGGTAGCCGCGTCGGACGCCGACGGTTTCTGGTCGGCGGTCCAGGAAGCGAGCAGGCGTAGCCCGTCGTGGGAGGGGGTGCCGGGTTCCGCGTTCCACACGATGATGTGCTGGTCGGGGTCCGTGCCGCAGGTGAGCGTGTTCCAGTCGAGCGTCAGTTCGCCCACCACCGGGTGACGCAGCTTTTTGACGCCGTTGCCCCGCATCGCGACGTCGTGTTCGGTCCACCACTGCCGGAACTGTGGGTCACGGGCGGAGAGTTCCTCGACCAGTGCGGTGAGAGGCTGGTCGTCGGGATAGCGCGCGCTCTCCATGCGCAGCTGGGCGATGGCCAGCCGGGTGACCTCCTCCCAGTCGACGTACAGCTCACGCATCCAGGGTTCGGTGAACAGCAGCCGCACGAACACCCGCTCCTGCTCGGGGTAGCGCCCGAAATCGGTCCACAGGGCGGCGGCGAGGCGGTTCCAGCCCAGGATGTCGGTGCACCGGCCGATGACGAAGGCCGGGGAGGCGCTGAGGTCGTCCAGCATGCGCTGCAGCTGTGGGTCCACCTGCTGGCGCTCGCGGTACGCGGCCGGGCGCACTCGCTCCTTCGCCGCGAGGTCGAAGAGATAGGTGCGCTGGGCGTCGTTCAGACGGAGCACCTGGGCGATCTCGTCGAGGAGGGGAGCTGACGCCTGGAGCCGGCCCTGCTCGATCCGGGTGTAGTACTCGGTGCTGATCGCGGCGAGGAGCGCCACCTCCTCGCGGCGCAGACCCTTCACGCGCCTCCGTTGCCCGCCGCGGAGGCCGACCTCGGAGGGGGTGAGCTCAGCGCGACGAGCCTTGAGGAACTCACCCAGCTCGTTCAGATGAGGGTTGCGGTTCATGACCTTCAGCTTGGCATAAACGCCGCATCTTGTGAGGGGGACGGATCCGTCCCCTGGCTGATCGGCCAGTGGGCACGATCCCCTCGATTGTGGTACGTCCCGCAGCAGGACCGGTGGCCCGTGGCGTGCTCACGCCACGGGCCACCGGCTGGAGCTTTCCGAGGTGTCAGCTCAGTGCCTTGACCAGCTCCTGGGCGAGGGCAACGGCCGAGACCGGGTTCTGGCCGGTGTAGAGGGTGCGGTCGACCTGGACGTGCGGGGTGAACGGGTCGGCCTCGCGGTAGTCCGCCCCGAGTTCGCCCACGAGGCGGTCCTGCAGCAGCCACTTCGCGCGGTCCGCGAGACCGTTCAGCTTCTCCTCGGCGTTGGACAGGCCGGTGAGGCGGTAACCGTGGAACGGGGAGGTCCCGTCCGGGCCGATCGTCGCCAGCAGTGCTGCGGGGCCGTGGCACACCAGGGACACCGGCTTGCCCGAGGCGAGCCACTCGGTGAGCAGCTTGCCGGAGGCGGCGTCGTCGGGCAGGTCCTCCATCGGGCCCCAGCCACCGGGATAGAACACGGCCACGTAGTCGGCGATGTTCACGTCCTCGATGCGCATCGGGTGCGCCAGCTCGGTCGCCTCCCGCAGTGCGGTCCGCATGTGCTCGGCGCCTTCCTCGCCGCCGTTGAACTCGGCGGTGAGGCTGAGCGCGTCCGCGGTCGGCGGTACACCGCCGGGCGTCGCCGCCGCGATCTCGTATCCGGCCTCCTTGAAGACCTGGTAGGGGCCGATCGCTTCCTCGGCCCAGAAGCCGGCCGGCTGGCGGGTGCCGTCGGCCAGCGTCCAGTGGTCGGACGCGGTGATCACGAAGAGGATCTTCGCCATGGTTGTCGTCTCCTGGTGAGGGTGTCAGCCCTTGAGGGCTTCCTGGAGGATGTGGCTGTCGGCGGCCTGCCGCATGCTCACGGCCTTGCCGTCACGGACGGTCCACAGATGGATGAACCGGACGTCGGCCTTGTTCCCGGTCTTCGTCTCGGCGTGGTAGTGGCCGAACACGAAGACATGGCCTTCGTCGTCGGCGTAGAACTCCTCGGGCACCGCGCCGAAGGAGTCGTAGTTCGGCATCGTCCTGCCGAAGAAGTTCTTGGCCGCGTCGTCCCAGCCGTGGTAGACGCCGCTGTTCGGGAAGCCGGGGGTGATGTCCCAGACGAGGTCCGGCGCCATGACCTCGGCGGTCACTTCCGGGGACATTCCGGATTCGTACAGCCGGCGGATGAGGGCGAGGCTCGGGGAATCGGACACGACGTACTCCTTGCGGGGGGGTGATGGATGGAGCGGGGAAAGAGTTCTGGGATCAGGCGGCGAGGGCGGTCCGCCCGGCGCGGAAGATCGCGGTCTGGCGTGCGACGCGGGCGCGCCCAGGTGCTCCGCGGTGGCGATGTCCGACTTGTGGACCGCCTCCGGGCCGGCGTCGGTCGGGCTCTGGGCGCCGGCGCCCAGGAAGAAGCCCAGCCGGTTGATGTCGTCCTCGCTGCCCGTGGTGGAGTCCCAGCCCGGATGCAGGCCCAGGCTGATCCAGTGCATGCCGTGCTGGGCGGCCATCGTGGCGAAGTAGCCCAGGGTGGACGACTTGTCACCGTTCTTGGCCCCGGAGTTGGTGAAACCTGCGGCGAGCTTGTCCACCCAGGAGTGGGAGAACCAGCGCTTGCTGCTGGCCTCGGCGAACGCGTGGAAGGCCGCGGAGGCGGTACCCATATAGGTGGGGGCGCCGAAGACGATCGCGTCAGCGGCGTCCAGCTGTGCCCACTGCTCGTCCGTAATGGTGTCGACGGAAATCGAGACGACCTCGACGCCCGCTCCCGCCGCACCACGCGCCACGGCTTCGGCGATGACGGCCGTGTGGCCGTAGCCCGAATGAAAGGCGATGGCGACGGTGGGGTGGCCGGGATGGGACATGGTGATGGTGCTCCTCGAATGATTTCTACGGCGGGCTAGGCTCTCCGGGCGTTTGCCCTGGGGGCCTTCTACTGAAGGACGGCGAAGAACTTCGCCATCTTGGTGAGCGCCTGATCCATGTACTCGGGAACGTCGTACATGGCGATGTGAGTCGCCCCGTCGACGACGAACAGTTCCTTCGGGCCCTTGGAAAGCTCGTAAGCCTGGTCGCTGAACACTTTTGTGTCCGCCTTGCTCCCCGCGATGAGGAGCAGCGGCTGGGTCAGCAGTTCCGGGATTTGATGGAACGTCGAGAACGCGTACATCTTGTCCATGCTGGTCAGCAGAAAGCGGCCCTTGGAACGGGGATGCTGACCACGCGGAGTCCGGTAGTAGTCGTATCCCTCGCGGAGGAGGTCCGGCGTGTTGTCGTCGATCTCCTCCAGCGTTTCCGGGACGAACGGGACGTAGGCGGGCTCCGCTCCCCTCGCCTCCGCTGTGCGCTGCTGAGCGGCCATCTCCAGGTTCCTGATCTGCTCGGACACCGGAGACGTATGCCCCAGGAAGGCCCTGGAACCCTCGCCCATCGGAGCCGCGCTGACGGTGGCGACCGCCTTGAAACGGCGTTCGGTCTGCGCCACGCTGAGCGCGTAACCGCCACCGGCGCAGATGCCGAAGACGCCCATCCGCTCGGTGTCCACGTACGGGAGAGTGGTGAGGAAGTCCGCCGCGCAGCGGGCGTCCTCCACCCTGGTCGTCGGGTCTTCCAGAAGGCGCGGTTCGCCGCCGCTCTCTCCCTGGTAGGAGGAGTCGTAGACCACGGTGACGAATCCTTCGGAAGCCAGCCGCTTCGCGTACTGGCCGATGGTCTGTTCCTTTACACCGCCGGCCGGATGAATTCCGACAAGGGCCGGGTATTTCTTATCTTCGTCGAAATCGTCCGGCAGGTGGAGGTGTCCCGCGATCTCTACTGCCTTGTTCTTGAATGAAACAGCCTCGACCATGACGCCCGTCCCTTTGTCGGCCGCGATCCGCCCATCGGCGGTCCGCACACCATGATTCGCCGGTGCCGAGATGATGTCCACTCGCGATGGGGGGAAGAAATCATCCCCTGGATATGAATTCCCGGGTGTCCACCTCTCCGTCTCATTCCGCGGGGGGTGTGAAGCCGGCGCGCGGTATTCCTGCCCCGTGCGCGGTGGGCCACCACGGCATCGCCGGCGTGACGGCCATGCCGTGGACGTACGCCGGACGCTGCTGGGGCGAACGCGGGATGCGCAGCTCCTGCACTGCACTGCTACCCGTTCCGCTGTGGCGGCCGCGGTTCACTGCCGGACTCGGTCGGAATGCGCGCGAGGGTCGCGTGGGAGAACGCCGTATGCGCGCGAGGGTTGCGTGGGAGAACGCCGTTGTTCGCTGCCGTGCCCGCCGCGAGGAGGCGCCGCGGAACGTCGACTGCGGCCCCCTTCACTCGTGGCGATCATGGTGAGCTCACCTGAACCGCAGTGCTGGCGGGACCCGTGCGGCGTACAGGAATGTTGGAGGGTGGTCAGCCACTGGGCCACGGTCCGACCTGAGGACCCAACGACATGCTCCGAGCAAACGTTCTGACCTGCAGCGATCAGCTGGGCGTTTCCCAATCGATGAGTGTGCGTTCCGGAGCGATCTCCTGGCCACCCACTGACCTGCGGCGACGGAGTTTTCTGCCGAGATGCGGACAGGTGATCGGGTAACGGCGGGTCTGCTGTCGCCGTAACGGGTGGAGGCGGGCGAAATCTAGTGTTCTGAGTCAGGAATTCGCTTCAGATAGGAAGCGAGGCGTTCGAGGATTTCGTCGGCGGTCTTGGTCCAGACGTACGGCTTGGGATCCTCGTTCCAGTTGCCGATCCAGGTGCGGATGTCTCTTTCAAGGGCCTGGACGGAGCGGTGGACGCCTCGCCGTATCCGCTTGTTGCTCAGCTCGGCGAACCACCGCTCGACCAGGTTCAGCCAGGACGAGCCGGTCGGAGTGAAGTGCAGGCGGAAGCGGGGGTGGGCCAACAGCCACTTCTTGATTGCGGGCGTCTTGTGGGTGGCGTAGTTGTCCAGCACGAGATGGACGTCCAGGCCCGCCGGCACTTCACGGTCAAGTTTGACCAGGAACTTCTTGAACTCTTCGGCGCGGTGCCTGCGGTGCAGGGAACCGATCACCTGGCCGGTCGCGGTATTGAGTGCGGCGAACAGGGTGGTCGTGCCGGCCCGGACGTAGTCATGAGTTGCCCGTTCAGGCACTCCCGGCATCATCGGCAGCACGGGCTGGGACCGGTCCAGGGCCTGGATCTGCGATTTTTCATCGACACAGAACACCAGCGCCCGCTCGGGCGGGTCCAGATACAGGCCGACCACGTCGTGGACCTTGTCGACGAAGAAGGGATCGGTCGACAGCTTGAAGGTCTCCGAGCGGTGAGGCTGCAGACCGAATGCCCGCCAGATCCGGGACACCGTCGACTGCGACAAACCGAGCTCCTGCGCCATCGACCGCGTCGACCAATGCGTGGCGTTCTTCGGCTTCGATTCCAACGTTCTGCTCACGACGGCGGCGACCCGCTCATCACTCACCGACCGCGGACCACCAGACCGGGGCAGATCACCAAGGCCCTCCAGACGGTCCCGCACAAAGCGGGCCCGCCACTTGCCGACCGTGTGCTCCTCAACCCCGACCTGCCGCGCAACCTCCCGGTTCGTGGCACCGGCCGCACACGCCAGAACGATCCGGCATCGCATGGCCAGCGCCTGAGGCGTCGACCGCCGCCGCACCAACTCTTCTAACCTCGCCCGCTCCACAGCGGTCACTACCAACTCGGCCTTCGGCCGCCCCAGACGTGCCACAGGACAAGCCTACCGAACTGCACCGAACTCAAGACTCAGAACACTAGAACCTGATTTCGAATACCGGGCCCTCGCGTTCTGTGGCCGGGCAAGGTGGGCTGTGATGCTGTGTTCGATCACTCATGTGGGTTGCGGTACCTCCTGCGGGGGATTGCCGGAGACCGCCTGGCCGGTCATGGCGCGGCGAGGTCCGGGCGGAAGGCGACGGCGTCGCGAAGGAAGCTGCGCTTGGAGTAGAAGGTGTGCTCGGCCGCCCAGCTGTGACTGGCGAGGTACTCGCAGAGCCAGCTGTCGATCCGCTTCATCTCGATGAGGACCTCGTCCTCGTCGTGGTCGAGGATGCTGCGCGAGCGGAGGTACTCCAGCTCGCACTGGGAGAGCACCACGTCGGGCGCCGCGAGGAGGGCGCAGCGGTCGAAGAAGATGCCGTAGACGTGTCCGGTACGCAGCGACTCGCACTGGATGTCGTAACGGACGCGCTGGAAGGGAGGCATGGCCCGGACCTGGAGGCCCAGGTCCTCGCGCAGGAACGTCCCGAAACGGTCGGGGGTGATGTCGAGGCCATAGGTGAGTTCCTCGCGGCGGGCGAAGGCGTCCTCGGTGAACCACTTCCGCTTGAGCACGTGCCCGGCGGTGACGGTGGGAATGAAGGAGGCGTAGCCGATCTCGGGCTCGGGGCCGGTGACGTCGAACAGATGGTTCTCGGTGTGGTGGATCTGGAACTCTTCCCGGTACTCCGGACGGCAGCCTTCCAGCTTGCCGTCGCGCAGTGCCTTGAGCAGTTCCATGGACGCGGCCCATATGTTCGGTGCCGGGTCGAGGGTGTACTTGAACTCCAGCTCGGTGCCGGAGAAGTGCTTGTGGAAGTACCGCAGGTGGTTGTTGAGCGCCGTGCTCGACTCGGCGTGCGCCGTCAGCATGGGCTCGAGCCAGCGCAGCTCCTGGACCGGGCCGTGGCCGACTGGTTCTCGGGTGGTGCGGACGAAGCAGGCGTCCTCGGGGTGGAAGCGGATCTGCGCGTACGCGTGGTAGCCGCCGCCGGGGTGTTCGGCCAGGTAGCACAGCGGCACCAGGCCGGGGGCGGCCTCGGTGCCGACCAGGTCGCGCAGGCCGGGGCCGGCGATGGCGTCGGGGAACAGTTCGCTGCCGTCGATCCTGGCCGCCCCGAGGCGGGTGCCGCCGGGGTGGAGCGCTTCGGCCTGGCAGGGCCCCAGTGCGTTCCAGTGGACGATCACGGTGGTGGCCGGCCTGCATACCTCTTGCGGTGGCACCCGTACGACGACGATCGGCTCGTCTGGTCGCCGTGGCGCGGTGCGGTTGAGGAGGTGGACGCCGCCGAGGACGACCCAGGCTCCCTGGCCCGAGGGCTGCTCATCGTGCACGCTGGTCTCCTTCGTGTGAAGCGGGCACCATGGGTGATCGCCCTGCAGCCCGAAGGGGCTACCGGGTCGGCCGGGCATCCCCGGATGGCTGCCTGGTCGTCGATGTGACGTCCGGGCGGTTCGTCGGCCTAGGGTGGGGCGGGTGAGTCATGGTGAAGTCGGTCAGGTGATCTTGGACGAGGCTGTTGCGGATGCCCGCCTCGCCGCATGGGAGTTCGACGGTGCACGGGCCTGGCTGGAGGAAGCCCGTCGGTATCCGATGGAGCCGCTGGCGGCCGAGGTGTGGGTCACCGACCCTGCTTTCGAGCACGTCCTGCTGGTCAAGCACCGCGTGCGCGGATGGGTGCCGCCCGGTGGCAAGGTGGAGCCGGGCGAGGCACCGCGTGCGGCGGCGGCACGAGAGCTGCTGGAGGAGGCCGGCCTGCGCAGCGAGCTGCTGCCCGAGCCCGCAGCCGTGGCGGTGCGTTCCTACCGGGCCGACTGGTCTCCGACGCTGGGCCTGTCCTACGCCGCGGTCGTCGGACGCGACGTACCGCTCGCCGGAGAGCAGAACCAGCCGGCGGCATGGTTCCGTCTGGACACGAGCTGGGACAGCGTCTTCCCCGAGGACCGCGAGCGGATCCGTGCGCACGCTCGCCGCCTTGCGGCCGGCCGGCTCCCGCTGAGGTAGGACCCTGGCCGCCGTTCACAGGGCGGCCTCGATCCGGTCGAGGTCGGCCGAGGGCAGGGTGACGAGCTTAAGGTCGTGCAGGAAACGGCACCACACCGGCTCCAGGCCGGGTTCGCGCTCGAACTCTTCACGGTCCAGGCACCCGTTGGCGTACGCGGCGGTCCGCAGCGCGTGCTGCTGCAGCTGATCGGGGCGGATCCACCGAGGGGCGCGGACCTCCCGGGGCGAGGGGCACAGCGACCCGGAAACCTCGGCCTGGAAGATCCACCAGTGGTGGCCGACCGGACCGCTGGGCGTGAGGCGGCAGCGGTTGGGCCGCCACTGATCCAGCAACAGGTGCAGGTGGGCGACGTTGAGACCGACCTCTTCGGTGACCTCCTCGCGGGCTGCCTGCTCGGGGCCGCCATGCTCGTCGACGTGGCCGGCGACCAGGGCGATTCCGGCCGGAGGAGTCGCCCGCTCGAACACCAGCAGGCCGCTCGGAGAGGAGATCAGTACCCCAACGCTTGCGTGGTCACAGAGGCGGGCCCCGCCGCCGAGAGCCAGGGCGGCCGGAGTCATGCGGCGGCCTCCGGCCGTTGGGCGACGACGACGAGCCAGCTCGTCACGGCTGGGGCACCGGGGGTGGTCATGGCGTAGGCGGCGTCGAGGATCTGCATCCGCTGGGCGTGGGTGAAGTCGCCCTCAGGCCGCGCGAAGACGGGGATGGACAGCCACGCCTTCTTCTCGGCCATGGTGCTGTGCTGGGCGGTGACCTCACTGCCGACGACCGCCAGTCCGGCTGCTGACAGCTGCTCGGTGACCGTCTTCAGCGGCAGCTTCGGCGGCCCGTCCGGGTCGTTCGGCGGCGGGGTGTATCCGTGGCCCTCAGCGGCGACTTGACGGATGAGGGCGTTCAGGGAAGGCCCGGTGCGGGCGGACAGTTCGTCGGGGTGCAGGACGCCGGCGAAGCCGCCGCCGATGTTGAAGACGAAGTGCCCACCTGGGCGCAGGATGTGAGCGACGGCCGCGAATACTGCGGCGGTATCGGTCTTCCAGATAGCGGAGTTGCACACCACAGCATCGGCGGTTTCGGCGTGGAGGTGGTCGGCGAGCCGTTCGGCCGGGGAAGTGATCCAGGTCAGGCGGGCGTCGGTCAGGGTGCGGCGGCCGACACGCTGCATCGCGGCGGCGTTGTCGATGGAGACGACCCTGGCGTGGGCCGGGATGAGGTCGAGGATCGCGCGGGCGGTCGCGCCGGCGCCGCCGCACAGGTCGACCACCAGGCTGGCGTTGGCCAGATGGCCTCGGCGTGCGAGGTCGCGGCTGGTCGCGTCGTACATGGGGTGGGCGCGGGTGAAGGCGTGGTACGCCTCGGCGTTGGTGTCCTCGTCCCAGCCGAGGAGGGCGTCCTGGGGTCCCATGTTGCTGTGGCCTCGCTTCTCAGGGCGGCCCGGCAGTGCAGGCCGGGCGTTCGGTCAGGGTCAAAAGAGCGCGGACTGTACGGCGGCGGGCGGTGAAGAGAACTGTGCGCCGAGGACGATGCGCCGGCCCTTGAGGGCGCCGAGGTCGAGCAGGTAGGGCAGTTGTTCACCGTCGCCGTCGAGGGTGGCGAGGACCTGGGAGCCGAGGCAGGAGAGCACCGTCAGCCCGTGCTCACCGGAGCGCGGGTCGTGCGGGTACAAGGCGCGCCCGGCCTCCGGCGTCCGTAGTAGGTCGCCCTCGCCCGGCGGCGTCCACGGCTCCGGCGTGGCCGGGACGTTCAGGCCGCTCAGGGCCTCGGTGGCGCGGGCGAGGTGCTGCTGGTGGGCGGCGCGGGCCGGGGCGAGGTCGCGCAGCTCGGCCAGGGCCGCCAGCTTGGCCGCGGCTCGCACGGTCTGCGTCAGGCCGAGGCGGCGGGCGAGGGCCTCCTCCAGGAACCGCACGGCGCGGCCGTCAGCACTGTGGGCGAGGTAGGTGGCGATCAGCGCGCCCTGCTCGTCGAGGCGGGAGCGCTTACGGGGTTCGGCCGCGGTGCCGATCTTGGTGGTGCCGTCGGCGAACGTCGCCAGGTACAGCCAGTGCGGCTGGGCCATGTACGCCGCCAGGGCGTCGGGAACGTGCCCGCCGGAGTGGAACCGGTGGGCGAAGCGGAAGTCGTCCCGCCCGGCGCAGGCCGCGCACTGTCCGCCGGCCTCGGCTGGGGCCCGGTCAGGGCAGGCGACCGCCTCGACGCGGACGCGGTCGGCGAACCGGTACCGGCCGGTGCACCACCGGCCGGTACCGCTCACCTGGTAACCCAGGCGCCTGCCCGTGACCGGGGCGTAGACGAGCGGTCCGCCGGTCACGGGGGCAAGCAGAAGACGGGGGTCTCCGCTCGCCCAGGTGATGCCGTGGCAGACGAATGTCCCGCTAGCGGGCAGGGCCTGGTCCATGGTGCGTTCCTTGTCGATCGGGATCGGGGCTGGGTCAGACGGTCAGGTGCAGACGGTCGGCCAGGGCAGCGGCGGCGGCCTTGAAGACCTGGTCGCGGTCCAGCTGGGCGACGTCCAGCGTCAACCAGGCGCCGCGCTGCGCCTGTTCGCGCATCTGGTCCAGGACGGCGTCCTGGTAGCGGATGAAGTCCTCGTCACCGCCGCCGGCGTGGCCGGCTTCCAGGGAAGTGAACGAGCCCTTGCGGACGAGAGCCTCGCGGGCACCGATGTTCAGGAAGAACACCAGGTCCGGCTTTGTCAGATGCGCGAAGACCTGCTCGCACAGGTGGGGGGAGACCTCGGGGTTGACCGCGTACCGGGCGAGGATCTTGTGGTGCGCGTTGTCGAGGATCACGTAGGTGCCCGCGGCGAGGGCCGGCTGGATGACGAGCCGGTCCTGCAGGGTGTGCCAGGAAGCCAGGGCAAGCAGCCAGTAGTGGTCGCCGCATGCCTGGGCGACGCCGGCGTCGCGCCGGAAGACCAGCTCGTTGAGGCGGTCGAGGTAGCCGGACAGCTCCGGGTCCTGGGGGACGTCGGTGCTGTGCTTGCCGATGAGGACTGCCGTGTGGCCGACGTCGTTGAGGGCCTGGTGCAGGCGGGCGGCGAGGGTGGACTTGCCGGCCCCGTCACCGCCGACGAAGGTGATCAGCTTCCCGGCTGCGGTGGTGGCCGGCGTGTTCGCCGTCATCGGGTTTCTCCCAGGGGGTGGGTCGGGCTGGCGCTCAGGCGGCCGGTGATGATGGTGCGGATGCGGTCCACCAGGACGGCGCGCTGGCGCAGGACGTCGCTGTGACGCTCATTGGACAGGTCGGCGGGATAATGGGTGGCGAGGTTGTTGGAAATGACGTGGAGGTAGCCGAATCTGATCCCCGCCTGGCGAGCCGCCGCCCCCATGGGGCCGATCTCCGGGTCGACGAAGGCGTACGAGGCGGTGTGCTGGGCCAGCCAGTCGCGGTTCTCCAGCAGGATCGACGGGGAGGAGACGTGCAGGCCGCTGCGCACCCCTTCGTGGGCGGCGGCGTAGTCGCCGAAGAAGTCGTCCCAGCTCACCATCGCCCCGCGTACCAGGCTGGTGTTGCCGGTCGCCAGCCAGGCGTTCGGTTCGACACCGGGGGTCAGCGAGCCGACCTTGCCGACGTAGACGACATCGCCTGCGCCGAGTTCGGCAAGGCGCGCGACGACCCGTCCGGCCACGTCTCCCCAGATGCTGTGGAGGAACCCGAGGTAGACCACGCGACGGTCGGCGACTTCGATGCGCTGCCACGCGTAGCCGGGTCCGCGCGTCCACACTCCGTTCTCGGGAGCGAGGTACTGAAGGCCCCAGCCGACGATCACCAGGTCGCCGTCCAGTTCCAGGTCGAGCGCGTCGAGCGCCGCTCGGCACTCCTCCTGCTCGGGCGGCTGATAGGTGACGGTGCCAGCGGGGCGGCCGGTCATGGCCAGGTACGTGGCGATGATCAGGGCGTAGTGCTGGACGTAGTCGGCTCCGGGGAACGCCTTGACGATGAGGTCACGGCCGTGGATCTCTGCGGTGGGCCGTTCGATGTTGAACAGCTTCCCGGTCTTCTCGTACCGGGAGACCACCGCCGTGCGGTCGTAGCCGCCGATGACGCGGATGCTGTCCCAGTCCTGGTCCTGGATGAGGTGGTGGACCTTGATCTCCAGGTAGCGCAGCAGCCTCGCGTGGGTCATGGTGTGCCCGGCCGGCTCGATCGGGGCGGCGCGCAGGAGTCCGGGGGCGGGGTCGGCGAGTAAGGGGGTCATCGGTGCTCCTCGGCGATCGTCACGGTGCTGCCGGCCGCCGCGCGGACCACGGAGATGTTCTTCCGGATTAGGTCGAACCGGTCTTCGGGGATCGGGCCGAGCTTCTCGATGCGGGGCGTGGAGGGCTTCGCGTACGGGCCTTCGGGCAGCAAGGCGATGCCCATCGCACCGAGGATGACCGGGGCTGCGCCGTCCACGGAGGAGATCCACTCGTGCTCGCGCTGCTCGATCAGTTCCAGGTGCCCGGTCCGGCCCAGACCGAGCAGCCGGTAGATGAGCAGATCGTCGACCAGGCCGCGATCCTGCAGATAGGCAGTTGCCAACCAGCGGGTGCGGCACAGCTGCTCGTCGGGATCCGGTCGACGCGAGGCCGGCAGAGCGATGGCCCCGGCCCAGTCGCTGGTCACGAAGGCGTCGTAGGTGCGCAGCCACTCGTCGTCGTCCGCGGCGTGCAGGACCGCGCACAGCCGGAATGCGTCGCCGGACAGCTCCCGGATCTCGCGCGCGGCCTTCTCGCTCGCCTTCAAGGTCGCGGCCCCGTCCCACATGACGTCCGGCAGGATGATCTCCCTCGCGGACACCGCGAGCGCGGCTTCGACGAGGCGCTCCGCCGGCAGGGCGTAGCCGAGGTCGAAGAGCCCGTTGTCGACGATGATCTCGGCGCCTCGCTCGGCCTCGCGAGCGAAGAAGGCCCGGTAGATCTCGTCGGACAGCACGTGCTGGGCGGCCACGTGGTGGACGCGGGCCGGCTCCTGGGCGACGAAGTTCTCCAGGTAGGCAGGCGGAGCGATGACGGAGACGTCGATTCCCGCAGTGGTGATCACGGCGCCCCCCACAGGCCGGTCGTGAGGGTGAGGAACTGCTGGGAAAGGACGGGATCAGTGCCGAAGCGCCCGCCCGAGTGCACCGTGGTGGTGCGGGCCTCCTCCATCCGTACGCCCCGCATGCTCATGCACAGGTGCACGCCGCGCACGGCGACGGCGATGTTCTCGTGTCCGATCACGCCGTTGAGGTATTCGGCGACCTGGCGGGTGAAGCGTTCCTGGACCTGCAGTCGGCCGGCGAAATGCTGGGCGATCCGCCCGAACTTCGACAGGCCCACCACCTCGCCGTCCGGCACGTATCCGGCCGTGACCTGCAAGTTCATGGGCAGCATGTGGTGCTCGCAGAGCGACCACACGCTCATGCCGCCCACGATGACCAGCTGACCGCCCAACTGGGACTCGGTGAAGCAAGTGGCCGTTGCGGCGCCGTCCGGGGACAGGAAGGCGTTCCACCAGGCCGCCACGCGGTCCGGGGTGCCGGTCAACCCCTCGCGGGCGGGGTCCTCGCCCAGCTCGACCAAGAGCTGGTGGATCAGGCCGGCGACCCGGCTGGTGTCGATGACCGCAGCGGGCCCGGGGACGGCGGCGGTCGGCGCCGCCGCAGGGCTGGCGATAGAGGTCGTCATGGGCGTCTCTCGTTTCCGGGGACTGGGGAACGGATGGGGCATGGTGGCGCGTGCGGTCAGCGGCCTCGGGCGTCCGCGAAGGCCAACACGTGAAGCCGGGTGGTGAAGTGCCAGTGCCGGGCCGCGACCGCGTCCGCGAGGACCCGCGTGGTCGCGGTGATCACGTCGGGGGTGGTGCCCTCCGGCATCACCCACACCGGCGCGAGCCGGTAAGTGTCGGTCAGCTCGGCGATCCGGTCGAGGTCGGCCACCGTGGAAGCGACGAACTTGAACGCCGCCCGCCCGGAGGCCACAAACGCCTCCAGCGCGGCTGGCACGATGCTCTTGGTCTCCTTCACGCCGAAGCTGGCAAGCTTGGGCGAGACGTTGAACCGGACCCCGTCGGCCACCAGCTCGGGAGTGGGCGCGATGGTGCCGTTTGTCTCGAACTCGATCCGCTTGCCGGCTGCTGTCAGCCCCCGCACGAGAGGCACCAGCCGCGCCTGCTGGATCAACGGTTCGCCGCCGGTGATCACGACCAGCCCGACCGGCGAGGACGCGGCCCAGGCCACCAGGTCCGCCACGGACCGCTTCGCCGACTCCTTGCGCGGATCGAACCGGGACCAGTCCCAGGTGTACTTCGTGTCGCATTTCGCGCAGGTGAGATTGCACCGGGACAGGCGGATGAACAGCGCCGGGTGTCCGCAGCTCGGTCCCTCGCCCTGGAAGGTCGGCATCTCGACGCCGAAGCACTCCGCGACGATCAGGCGGGATTCGCCTTCGGCAGCCGTCGGTTCGTCGGTGATCGTCTCGGATGCGGTCACCGTCCCTCCACATCGAAGCGGGCCCAGCTGCTCTGGGTCTCGCGGACCAGAACGGCGACCAGGCGGCCAGGGATGGCGGGCTGAAGGTTCTGGATGAACCACCCGGCCAGGAACTGGGCCAGGCGCTCCGAGGTCGGCTCGCAGGGAAGAATCTCGTGCAGGTTGTGATGGTCGAGTTCGGTGTTCAGGAACTCTTTGAACGGAGCGAGCGCCCCGAAGTCCGCGACGAAGCCGGGCTCCTCCAGCGAGGGTGCGGTGAGGATGACCTCGACCTCGTAGCTGTGCCCGTGCTGGCGCGAGCACTTGTGCTCGTCCGGCAGCCCGGGAAGCCGGTGGCCAGCCTCGAAGTTGAACGTCTTCCCGATGGTGAAGTCGCCGGGTAGTGGAACAGCACTGAAGTCCACGGATTTCCTCCACGAGTTGAGGGTGAGGCAGCCTCTTCTTCAGGCGGCTGCGGTGTGTTCGTGCGAATGGGCTTGAGCGGCCCGGTCCAGAGCGTTCGTGAACCGCTCGGCGCGCTCGTCTCCCTCGGCCTCCTGGGCGCGGAGGTCACCGAACCGCTTCCAGTACCGTCGGCTGATGTCGCTCTTCATGATCCAGGCAGCGAAGAAGGGCAGGTGCCCCTTCGGGACGAAGCCGAGGCGGTCGCGCAGACTGAGCGCGCAGATGAGCCGGTTGGCCGACATGAGCTGCATGTACTCCTCGGCCTCCATGTCCTCCGGCTTCCAGAGCTTGGCGAGATCGGGATTGGTGGACATCTGCGCCAGCCAGTCGATCTGGTTGCCCGCGAGCAGCGCCTCGTTTCGCTCGGCCTGGTGTCGCGCGTCCTGCCGGAGCCGGGCCGTTCCGACCACGGCGGTGGTGAGGGAGACGGCAACACCGGCAGCGAGAACGGCGGTGGTGAGCTTCATGCGTCAGCAATCCTTTCGCAGAGCGGAGTTGCGGCCGCGAGACCGACTGGTCGAGAAGTTGGGGTTCCGCTTCTTCACGCGGCCCCCGCGAGGACGACGGTCGGGGCCTCATCGGCAGAGCCGTGGGGGGTGTACCGGCGGCGCACCGTCTTCCGCGCGACGGCGATCGGCGGCAGACCGACGGTGGCCCTGCGTGCGTCGACTGACTCCGGCGCGCGCAGCGGGCACAGTTCGATGCCGTCGGCGCGCAGCAGGAGCTGGGTGCCGTACTCCTGGTCTCGCCCGCTGGTGATGAGGGTGCGGTCGTGCAGGTGCGCCCAGTGTTGGACCAGTGCGTCGCCGTCCTGGACCGCACGTCCCAGCAGGGTGGCGGCGGCGCGCTGGAAGTCGGGTTCGTCGTCGCTGTGCAGGGCGATGCTCCAAGCGGCGCGGGCCGCGTCGGGGCCGACGAGGCGGTGGCCGGGCCAGTCGTGGTCGGCCAGGATGCGGCGCAGCGCCTTGGTGTTGGCGTGGTCGGTGTGCCGGCCCTGTCCGAGTTGGACGGCGTCGAGCTGGTCGCGCACGCGCTTGGCCCGGTGCGCGGCCGATTCCGTGGCGCGGGCGATCAGCTCGTGGGCGAGGTCGGGCCGCAGCGGTTCGTCGGTTGTCACGCGTTGCTCCGATCACCCGGGGCCTGCTGAGGCGCGTGGACCTGGCAGCTGATCAGCGCGCTGAGCCCGGGGCGGGGCTCGGCGGGGAGTTCGAGGCGGGCGACTCGATCACCGTCGCGTCCGGAGCCGGATCCGCACACGTCCCAGCCGGTGTCGGTGAGCCGACGCAGGAGAGCAGCGAGGGGTTCGGCTTCGAGGGCGTGGCGGGCCAGGGTCTCGGCCCGTACGACAGGGAGCTCGAGTCGGGCGGCGAAGTCGGACGCCCACAGGGTGATCAGGCGGGTGATGTCGTCGGAGTGGCCGGGCAGGGTGTGGATGCTGTGGAGGAAGAGGCACGGCCCCTGGCCCCATCCGAGGTCGGGGTCGCCCTCGGGGATCATGCAGGCCAGCAGCCTCCCGTCCTCGAACAGTCCGGTGGGCAAGGTCTGCGCCTCGCGGAACTGCGCGGGGATGTCGGCTCGGGCGGGTACGGGCAGGCTGTGCAGGGTGAGCCAGTGCTGGCGGTCCTGGACGAGGGCGGCGGCTTCCTTGCGCTCGGCCGCGGTGCTCAGCATGCGCATCTCGTAGATGGCGGCCGGCGGCGTCTGCGTGAACGGGACGGGGACGGAGCGGTCCTCGCTGGCCGTGGGGGTCATAGGGCGGGTCACTGGGTTGCCCCGCTTCGCGTCGCGTGGGCGGCATGCTCGGCCGGCAGCAGCTGCCAGCTGTGCGCAAGGACCACCAGGCGGTGGGCGACGACGGTGAGGGAGCAGCGTTCGGGACAGGCCAGCTTCCAGCGCACGGTGCGCAGCGTGGAGTGGACGGTGTTCGGCTTGAGCTGGGTGGCGGCTGCGATCTCGCGGGCGTCCAGGCCCTTGATCACGTGCTGGGCGATGCGCTGTTCGGACGGGGTGAGGGGCTGTGTTGGGGCGAGGGCGGTCATGGCAAGGATTCCTCGTTGAGGGCCGGTCAGTCGGTCGTCGTGGGGCGCAGCAGGACGGGGACGCTGGTGTGTCCGTTGCTGATGAGGCTCGGCAGGCGCTGCAGGTCTTCGCGCTGGGTGGCGAGCTGAGCGTCGGGGAAGCGCTCGAAGAACAGGCGCAGGGCCGTGGCGACTTCGAGGCGGGCCAGCGGAGCACCGAGGCAGAAGTGGACGCCGTGCCCGAAAGCGAGGTGCTCCTTGCTGATCCGGGTGGCGTCGAACTGGTCGGCGTCCTGGTGCAGGCAGGGGTGTCGGTTGGCGGCGGCGTAGGAGGCGAGGACGGCGTCGCCGAACCGGATGGTCTGCCCGTCGGGGAGCGGGATGTCGGTGAGGGCGTAGCGCAGGGGCAGGTGCTTGACCGCGGGCTCGTGCCGCAAGGTCTCCTCGACGATGTCCTGCCAGGTGCACCGTCCGTCCCGGACATGGGCGAGCTGCTGCGGGTCGGACAGCAGGGTGGTGAGGGCCTGGTCGATGACGTTGACGGTGGTCTCGTACCCGGCGCTGATCATCAGCAGGAGCGTGTCGCGCAGTTCGGCGTCGCTGAGGGTGGAACCGTCGCCTTCCTCGTCGCGGGTGGCGATCAGCAGCGAGGTCATGTCCTCGCCGGGCGTGATCCGCTTGGTGGCGATGAGGGCGTCCAGCAGGCCGTAGAGGGCGGCGGTGTTGGCCGTCTGTTCCTCAGCGGTGAGGTGGGTGGCGAAGACGTTGTCGACCACGGTGCGGAACTCGGCGCGCTGGTCGGCGGGGACGCCCATGAGCTGGCCGATGACGGCGATCGGCAGCGGGTAGGCGAGGTGCTCGCGCAGGTCGGCACTTTCCCCGGCCGGGAGGGCGTCGAGGTCGTCGAGCAGCCCGGTGACCAGGGTCTCGATGCCCGTCTGGAGGGCGGCGGTGCGGCGGGCTGAGAGGGCGGGGGCGACCATGCGGCGCAGGCGGTTGTGGTTCGCGCCGTAGGCGGTGAACATGTTCTCCACCGCGACCCACAGGGCCAGCGGCCAGGTGGGGACGGTCTCGGCGAAGGCCGGCCAGTGGGCGCGGCCGTCCTTGGAGACGTCCTTACTGGTGAGCAGTTCCTTCAGGAGAGCCGGGTCGGAGACGGACCAGGCGCGCACGCCGAGGATGTCTACGAGGGTGGCGGGGCCGCGCTCGCGCAGGGCCTGGTGTTCGGCGTCTGGGTCGCTGCCGGTGGGGTCGAGGACGAGTATCTGCTGTTCGGGCACGTCGAGGTCTCTTTCAGTTGGTGGGGAAGGTGACCGGCAGGGTCACCAGGGACCGGTGGAAGGGGCCGGGGCGCCAGGTGAGGTCCTCGCGGCGGGTGGCGAGGTCCATCTCGGGCAGGGCGTCGAGGATGTGGAGGATGGCGGCCTCGGCGATGAGGTAGGCGTGAGAGCTGGCCGGGCAGCTGTGCGGGCCGGCGCCCCAGGCGAGGTGGGCGCGGTTGCCCAGCGGCGCGCGCCCGCCGAGATCGGGGTCGTTGTTGCAGGCGGCGTAGCTGATGACCACCGGCTCGTCGGCCGGGAGCAGGTAGCCGCCGACGTCGGCAGGCCGGGGCGGGTAGCTCATGGAGAAGTTCGCGAGCGGGGGGTCGCGGTACAGGACCATGTCCAGGGCTTCGCGGACGGAGGCGTCGCCGGCGTGCAGGTCGCCGGAGAAATCCGGGTTGGTCAGCATCTCCAGGAGCGTGTTGGTGATCAGGTTGGTCAGCGGTTCGATGCCCGCGCCGTAGAGGGTGATGAGCTGCTGGCCCATCTCGACGTCGTTCAGCCGCGCGACGTGGACGAGGAGCCTGCTGGTCACGTCGTCTCCGGGATGCGCCCGGCGCAGGGAGACGAGGTCGGTGACGGCCTGGGCGAGGATCTGGTTGCCGATGGAGGCGTTGACCCCGTCGAAGATCTTGGACATGCCGTCCGCGATCCGTCGCCCGACCTCGTCGGGGCAGCCGAGCAGGTGGCTGAGCGTCTGGAACGCGAGCGGCCAGGCGTACTGGGCCAGCAGGTCGGCCTTCCCCTCGGCAGCGAAGGCGCTGATGGTCTGGGCGGCGACCTGCTCGACGTGATCGCGCAGCGCGTGCTGGTCGACGGCCTGCAACGCGGCGGTGTTCGCGGCCCGATAGCGGGCGTGCTCGGCGCCGGCGGAGCGCAGGGCGTTGGGCCGGTACTCCATCATCGGCCGGATGGGGCAGGTGTCCGGGACGGTGGTCTGCCACCGGCGCGGGTCGGCGGGGAAACGCTGCGGGTCGCCGAGGATACGGCGGGCCGCCTCGTAGCCGACGACCAGCGTGGCGGGCACGCCGGGCGCCAGGTCCACCGGGACCAAGGGCCCGAACTGCTCGCGCATACGCCGGTAGAAGGCGTGCGGGTCTTGGGCGAAGTCCGGCTCGTACAGGGAGATGCGAGGGGGCGCGGTGCTCACGGTCGGGGCTCCAGACGTGCGAGGTATTCGGTGAGCTGGATCAGTGCCTGCATGCACGACGCCCGCTCGCGGGCGTCGCACACGCTCAGCGGGGTGTGTCCCTCCAGGGCGAGCGCCTCGTGGATCTCGGCGAGCGGGTAGCGGGGTGCGCCGTCGAACTGGTTGACCGCGACCGCGTACGCCACTTCGGCCTCTTCGAGGAGGGTGAGGATCTCGTGGGAGGCATCGAGGTCGCGGGGGTCGACCAGGACCAGGGCGCCGAGGGCGCCGACGATCAGCTCCTCCCACAGGAACCGGAACCGGACCTGGCCCGGGGTGCCGAACAGGTACAGCACCAGGTCGTCGCCGAGGTGCTTGCGCCCGAAGTCGACGCCGACGGTGGTGGTGGACTTCTCCGGCGTGCGGGCCAGGTCGTCGACCAGAGCGCTGGCCCGGGTGATGGTCTCTTCCATGTGCACGGGCGGCACTTCGGAGACGCTGCCGACGAACGTGGTCTTGCCCACGCCGAAGGCTCCGGCGACCACGATCTTCGCGGTCGCCGTCACCGTCGGCGCGACGAACCGGTCAGGCGTGAGCGCGGAGGCCATGAAGGACCCTTTCGATCAGTGAGGCGGGAGGGCGTTCGGCGTCGTGGACCTGGGCGAGGGTCATCAGCCCGAGTCCGATGAGGTCGGCGACGAGGATGCGGGTGGTCGAGGGCGGCAAGGCGAGTTCGGATGCGATCTCGGCGACGGCCAGACCGCCGCCGCGGGAGCCGGCGAACAGAGCCAGCAGGCGGCGTCCGTCGGCATTAAGTCCGGGGTGTGTGCCGGTCGCGGCGAAGACCACGCTCTCCAGACACACGTCCGTGCTGGGGCGGGTACGTCCGCCCGTGCGGACGTAGGGCCTGACCAGGTCGGGATCCTGCCGCGGCCTGCTCATGCCGGCGGTGCTTCCACGCCGCTGGTCACCCGGGTCTTGACGCCCAGATGATCGCCGACACTTCCCGCCAGCCGCAGGGCGGCCTCGCTGATCACGTCGACGTCGACGTTGGGGCTGCTGGTGCGGACGGCGAGCATCGTGTTCTCCCCGGCCGGGACGAGCAGGGAGATGTGGTCGACCGACTCCATGACGAACTGGCGCACGCCCCCGCCGCCGGTCTCGTGGTCGTAGGCCCGCGACGCCGCCCACAGCGTCGAGGTGATGGCGGCGATCTTCTCCGCCTGCTCCTGCGGGAGGCGGGGCGTGTAGTCCGGGCTCATGCCGTCGGCCGCGACGAGCACGGCGTACTCCACGCCGTCGGTCTCCTCCAGGCGCTCCAGGAACCAGCCGATGTTCTTCTCGCTCATGCCTCGTGTCCTTGCTCGTCAGGGGTCAGGGAGGGGGCGGCGTCAAGTTCGGCGCGTGCCGCCTGGGTGCCGCGGGCCCAGGAGGCGATCACGCTCGCGCGTCCCGGCTCCGCATTGGCCGGGCGGCGGGCTGGAGCAGGTGCCGGGGTGCCGCGCCGGTTGCGCCGCGTCAGCCCGCTGGCCGTCGTCCCGACAGCGGCCGGCGCATCGAGGCGCTCCTCTGCCGGCGGGTGTGCCGGTACGGCGACGGGCTGCGGTCCTCGCGCGGGCGGGGCCAGTGCCAGGCGGCTCTCCGGGACGGGGGCGAGCGCGCCCTGCGGGACGCTGTCCGCCGACAGCGCGGGTGCGGGTGCGGCCTCGGCCACGGTGGTGAGGAGGTCCTGGGGCAGGGTGAGGAGCGCGCGGGTGCCCAGCAGCGCGTTGGGGGCCTGGACGTCGACCCGGAAGCCGTAGGCGCGAGCGAGGGCGGCGGCGACCCGGAAGCCGGTCTTGGGCAGGGCGCCGAGCCGTGTGATGTCGTCGGTTCGCTGGCCGGTGAGGACGTCCCGTGCCTCGTCGAGCTGCTCCGGCGTCATCTGCAGACCGCTGTCGTCCACAATGACGGTGACCCCGTGGTGGCCCTGCTCGAAGGAGACGTGGACGCGGGACTGCGGCGGGGAGAACCGCAGCGCGTTGTCCAGCAAGAGTGCGAGGGTGTGCACCACGGGCCCGACGACACGGGTCTTCACCGCGAGGGGCAACTCCTGCGGTGCCACGCGCTGGTAGTCCTCGACGTAGCCCATCGCAGCCCGCACCAGATCGGTCAGGCTCGTGGTGGTCCAGTGCCGGGTCAGCTTGCCGCCGGCCAGGACCGTCCAGCCCTGCGCGACCAGCAGCGTCTGCTGGACGGTGCGGTCGATCCCGGTCAGCGTCTCGAAGGCGGCGTCGTCCTGGTGCGCCCGGACCCCCTCGCTGACCCTGCGGCTGGTCCGGGCGGCCATTCCCACCAGCGCCGACGACACGCTGCGCACCGCGGCCTCGGTCGACCGCACGGCGTTCGCCTGCACACGTGTGATCTCCGCCTGCGCGTCGGTGTGCGCACGGTGCAGCTCCTCCGCCCCGCGCGTCTTGACCTGTTCGATCTCCTGGTGCGCGGCATACTGGATGTCACGGACGATGGCCTGGGCGAGGCCGGCGGTGGCCTTGACCGCGAGCTCCAGCCGCCAGCCGACCGCGGTGCCGGCCAGCTCCGGCGCCAGAACAGGCGGAGCAGCCCGGCCGCCGGCCGTGTGGATCTGCGGCAGCACCTCGTGGACCAGCCGGTCCAGAGCCTGCCCGGTTGCCTGCTGCTCGCGGGCCAGGAGAAGTGCCTGCTGTCGTGCCGCGAGCCAGCGGCGACGGGTGACCCAGACCGCTGCCACGGCGACGACGGCCGCGAGGGTGAGCAGGACGAGTGTGGTGATGGCGAGCGTGTTCATCAGGCACTCGCCGCCACGAGGGCGTCCGCCTCCGCCGCAGGCGCACCCGCGCCGAGCTGCTGCAGCAGGAGCGCGGATCCGATGACCCCGATGTGGCTGTACGCCTGCGGGAAGTTGCCCAGCTGCCGCCCGCTGGTGGGGTCGTACTCCTCGGCGAGCAGGCCGAGGTCGGTGCGCAGGGCCAGCAGTCGGCTGAACAGGGCGTGGGCTTCGTCCAGGCGGCCGGTCAGGGCGAGCGCGTCGACCATCATGAACGAGCAGAGGAGGAAGGTCCCCTCGTTACCGGTCAGGCCGTCGATCCCGGTGCGCTTCCCGGCGGTCCGGTACCGGTGCACGAAGCCCTCGGGGGTGGACAGATCCCGGCGCACCGCTTCCACCGTTCCGACCACGCGCGGGTCGTCCGGCGGTAGGAAGCCCACCTGGGGGATCAGCAGCAGGGCGGCATCAACCTCCTGCGATCCGTAGGACTGGGTGAAGGTGTTGCGCTCGGCGTCGAAGCCGCGCGTGCACACGTCGTGGTGGATGGCCTCGCGCAGCTCGATCAGCGCGAACAGGTCGGCTTCCATGGCACCGGCCTCGACCAGGCGGATGGTGCGGTCGACGGCCACCCAGGTCATGATCTTGGAGTGGACGAAGTGCCGCCGCTCTCCGCGGACTTCCCAGATCCCCTCGTCGGGCATCTGCCAACGCTCGGCCAGGTGTTCAACGAGCCGCTGGTGGAGGACCGCGGTGTCCCCGCACGGGGCGACGCCGCTCTCGTGCGCGAGGTAGAGGGTCTCGATCACGTAGCCGTAGACGTCGAGCTGCACCTGGTCGGCCGCGCCGTTGCCGATCCGGACCGGTGCCGAGTTCTCGTATCCGGGCAGCCATCCCAACTCCCGCTCCGACAGGTCCCGCTGGCCGGTGATGCCGTACATGATCTGCAGGTTCTCCGGATCGCCGGCCACCGCCCGCAGGAGCCACCGGCGGAAGAAGTCGGCCTCCTGGCGGAAGCCGGACCCGAGCAGTGCGGCCAGGGTGGTGGAGGCGTCGCGCAGCCAGGTGTAGCGGTAGTCCCAGTTCCGTTCGCCGCCGAGTTCCTCGGGCAGCGACGTGGTCGGCGCGGCGACGATGCCCCCGCTGGGCGCGTACGTCATCGCCTTCAAGGTGATGACCGAGCGGAGGACAGCGTCGCGGTAGGGCCCGGTGTAGGTGCACTGGCTCGCCCAGTCCTCCCAGAACGCCAGGGTCGCCTCCAGCGCCGCCTCGGGCTCAGGGATCTCGGGCGCGCAGCCGTGGGACGGACTCCAGCTCAGCACGAAGGCCACGCTGTCGCCGACGGCGACCGTGAAGGAACCCACGATCGCCCCGTCCTTCTCCCGCTGCTCGGTGGCCGTGTCCAGCCACAGCGCGTCCTCGCCACCCTCGGCCACCATGCGTCCGCCCACCTCATGGACCCACGGACTGATGCGGCCGTACCCCGGGCGGGCGCGCAGCGCGGACACCATGGAGACCTGACCGGCCGTGCCTTCCACGATCCGGATCACCTGCGGCGCTCCGTTGCGCGGCGGCATGAAGTCGGTGACCGTCACGCTGCCGGAGGAGGTCCTCCACACCGTCTCCAGCACGAGGGACTCGCCGACATAGCGCCGCTCGGCGCTCGCCGCGGCGCCCTCCTGGCAGGCGGCGGCGGGGGCTATGCGCCATGCCCCGTGCTTCTCCGAACCGAGCAGGGCCGCGAACGGGGCCGGCGAGTCGAAGCGGGGCAGGCACAGCCAGTCGATCGAACCGTCATCGCAGCCGTGGGCGCTGGTCTGCATGTCGCCGATCAGGCCGTACTGCTCGATGCGCGGAAGCCGTTTCATCGTGTCGATCTCCGTGAGCCCCGCGGGTCCGGGGTGGTTTCGGGGCCGCCGCAGCGGCAGGGAAAGGTGGGCAGAAGGCAGGTCGGTGGTCACCGGGGCGAGGGGGAGCATTGCCGGGCGGCGGCAGGTCCTCGACGGCTCGTGCAGGGCCGGCCGCCCGCTCGCCGCGAAGCACCAGCCAGGCCGTCTGCCCGAGGATCAAAGCGATGACGACGGCGCCGGTCACCGTCATGTCCGCGGCACCGAAGCGGCGAAGACCAGGCAGGCCAGGGCGAGGGCGAAGACGGCCCCGCGCAGCACGTTGACCGTGGGCTTCCGCCAACGCCGCCCGCCCTGCACGCTGATCGGCCCGGGACCGCCGCGTTCCACGTGTGCCATCAGCTCCTGGGTGGCCTCGGCGAGCCTGACCAGGTACACCCGGCTCGGCATGTAGCCCTCGGGGACGCTGTCGGAGCAGAGCCGCTGCGCGCGCAGCAGGGCGGGAATCCCGGGAGCGGTCTGTGCGCCCAACTGGGCAATGTGGCCGCGCAGAAGGCGAACGAGGTCCTCCACATCGGCAGCGCTCTCGGGCAGTGGCGAATCCTCGCCCAGCACCAGCGTCACCGTCTCCGACGCGGCCACCACGTGATCGCGCGTCGGCGCCGGCGCCTCAGTGACGGGCGCTCGCCGCCCGCGCTCTCCCACGGGCTGGCTGCCGTCTCGGTGAGGGTCCAGCGAAAGGCGCATGACGCAACTCCTGTTCGGATCAAGCCAAAGTGAGCCGAGATCGCCGGTCGGAGCCGACGGCTGGCGTGCGAAGTGGGTGACCTGGCAGCTACGTTGAGCGAACCGTGAATCCCGTCCGAGGGGTATGCCTGTGCGGACGGGAAGGCCGCCAAAGGCGCCAAAGATCATTTCGGAACCGAGGGGCAGTCCATGGCCCGTGAACGAAACGTCGCCCTCGCCGCACTCCTGCGCGAAGCAGGCTGGTCCCAGCCGCAAGCAGCCGCCGCTGTTGCCCGCGTGGCCGCGGAGTGCGGAGTGCGCGAGCTGGAGGCGATCTCCCGCTCGCACATCTCCATGTGGGTGCTCGGCACGAAGCCGAGTGGGAGAGCGCCGCATATCCTGCGCGAGACGCTGTCCCGCAGACTCGGCCGCCGCCTCTCCCAGGCCGACCTCGGGCTGGAAGAAGCGCCGACAGGCACGACCGACACCGGATCCGACTGGAGCGTCGACCCTCTGACCGCACTGGCCGAGCTGGGAAGCGACGATCTCGACATGCACCGACGCAAGCTGCTGGCCACCGCCGCCTACTCCGCGGCCGGCCTTGCCCTGCCCACCACCTCGTGGTGGGCAGCCGCCCCCGCTGCAGCGACGAACCGCCGACCAGCCTCCTCGCGCTCGGTGACTCAGGCCGACGTCGACGACGTCCGCGACCTCACGGTCTACTACTCCGCGCGCGACCAGCAGCGAGGCGGCGCATCCGGCCGCAAAGCCCTTGCCAGCCACCTGCTCGACGAGGCGGTGCCGCTCCTCGGCGGCCGATTCCGTACAGATCAGCTTCGCCGTGACACGTACTCCGCCGTGGCGGAGATGACCTACCTCGCCGGTTGGATGGCCTTCGACGCCAGTGAACACCGCACTGCTCAGCGCTACCTCACCATTGCCGCCCGCATCGCGGCGGAAGCGGGAGACGGACCGCTTGGTGGTCATGTCCTGCGCGCCCTCGCCCACCAGGCCGTGGACCTCGGGCATCCGCGCCGGGCGCTGGCCCTGGCCGACGCCTCGATGTCCCGCGACCGCTACGGCCAGGCCAGCCATCGTGAAAAGGCGCTGCTGGCGATCGTCCATGCACGCGCCCTCGCGTCCGATGGCGACCGGGCTGGCACCCTCGCGGCCATTAGCCGCGCGGAGCGGGACCTCGCCCGCGCCGACGCCACCGAGGCACCGGTCCGCGTCGGCTTTTTCCAGGAAGCCTCCCTCGCCCACGAGACGGCCTGCGCTCTGCGTGACATGGGTCAGCCTCGGGATGCGGAGATCCACTTCAAGCGCAGCGTGGCCACGCGCCGACGCCAGCAGTTCGCCCGTACCCACAGCGTGACCCTCGGCTACCTCGGCGCAGTCCAAGTCCAGCAGGGGCACCTTGACGAGGCATGCGCAACCTGGAACGAAGCACTCGACGCCATGGCCGGTATCCAGTCCGGGCGAGCCCGCGACGTCATCGTCCGTATGCAGATCGACATCTCGCCCGTCCGGCAGCGCGGTGGTCTCCACGTCGCCGAACTGGACCGTCGCGCGCGAGGCATGTTGCGCGCCATAGGCTGACCACAGAACGGTTTCGCGGCGCCGACCGGAGGCCGCCGCGCACGCTACGCCCAGGGAGAGGAACGAGCGCTGATGCCGACCTACGAGGTCAAGTCGATCGCAACGGTCGTCGGCGGCCACACCCGCGTACAGGACGACTACCAAGGCGGGGTCGAATCGATCATCCGGCTCGACGACGCGTATCCCCTTGAAACGCTGCAAGGAATCGAGGAGTTCTCCCACCTGACCGTGACCTGGCGCTTTCATCTGGCCCGACCCGAAGACGTCCAGCTCCACGCACGCAGTGCAAGGGGAAATCCGAACTGGCCGGCGACCGGTACGTTCGTCCACCGCAACCACCGGCGCCCCAACCAACTGGCGGTCAGCTACCCACGGTTGCTCAAGGTCGAAGGCAGGGACCTTGTGGTAACCGATCTCGACGCCGTCGACGGGACGCCCGTGATCGACCTCGCACCGTACTTCGAACAGATGGGGCCTCAGGGCCTGATCCGTCAGCCCGCATGGCCTGGCGAGATGCTTGAACCGAGCTACTGGGCGAAGGCAAGCGAACGGCCCTCGGAGCGTCCCTTGTAGGGGAAGTGACTGAGCTGCCCGACTCGTCAACCGCATGGCCGGGAACCAGTTAGAAGTCTGGCTCAACCCGCGGCGCTCGCACACCGGAACTCACACCACGTCTCCTTGCCGCTGCTCTCCCACGCGTCTGAGATCGCATCGACAAGCCGGATCCCTCGACCGGATTCACCAGCGGGTCCGGCTTCCCTGAGTACAGCTGGGGCCGGATTGTGATCGGTGACCGAGACGCGCACCACGTCGACGGCCACCGTGATCCGGAACACGACTTCTCCCTCACCGTGAACCACAGCGTTGGTGACCAGCTCCGAGACGGCCAGTACGACGACCCCCGCCACCGGCTCCGAAACGCGGCACCGCCGCAGGAACGCCCCGGCTGTCTGCCGCATTTCCCCAACTCTCGTGAGAGCAGGGAGAAAGGCGGCCTGACAGCCATGGGATGGCGCCGGTATGTCTGCCCTCGCCGATGTGCTGTGCCGGTCTTCGTGAACCGACCTCGTGCATGACACGCCTGCCACGTCGGTAAAGCTACGGATGCCCCCGCCGGGCGGGGCCTGCTCTTGAAGCCTGGTCATGGGGGCTATCGCACCGCGTGGCGACGCCGTCGACCAGGGGAATCCAGAGGGGGAAAAATCTGTCAAGGGGGAGAGCCGGAGGGGGAATTGAGGCCATGATTAGATTCCGCCCACCAACAGAGGTCACACTCGTGCCAGATCCGTTCGCCGACCTGCTCCTGCGGCTTCGGCAGGATGCGGGCCGGACGCAGGAGGAGCAGGCAGAGGCGATCAACGCTGTCTCCGGCCGGGACACCATGACCCGCCGAGAGATCAGCCGCTATGAGAACTTCGAGAACGTCCCTACCAATCACACAATCGCCCACATCGCGGCGGCCTGTGGTGTGCCCTTCGAGGAGCTACAGCAGGAGGCCAAGGCTGCCCGCGCTCGGAAGAGAAAGGGGCATGCCAATGCAGAGGAGGTCCAGGACGCCGTGAAGCGTCGCACGCTGCTGGGTGGCGCCGCTGCTGGCGTGAGCGCGGCTGCAGAGCCCTGGGGGCGCCTCGCCTTCGCCCTCAGCAAGGGGTCCAAGATCGATTCGCCCTCCGCCGTCGCGCTCATCGACCGGGCCGCTGAGCTACACGTCCAGGAACTCAATCTCAGCGCCTGGCGGCTACAAAGCACGGTCGAGTCGCATCTTGACGCGATCACCGCGGCTCTGCCTCGTGCCGGCGAGCACGAGCGGGCTCTCACTATCGCCGCCGGAGAAACCGCCGCCTTGGCCGGTTGGGTGGCCTGGGACCTGGGTGAGCACGACAAAGCCGACGCCTACTACAAGGTCACGTCGCAGTGCGCGACGACTGCGGGGCACCCTCCGCTCCGAGCCCTGGCCCTGACCTACAGCAGCTACGGCGCCTCGACGCCGAAGGCGAAGTCGGAGTTCCTTTCCCAAGCGGCCAGCGACGTGCGAGGCCGTGGCAACGCTACTGCTGCTGCCTGGGTCTTCGGCAGGCACGCGGAGGAGGCTGCGGCGGCTGGCGACGAAATGGGGGCGCTCCGGGCGTTGGAGCGAGCGCGCTTCGCCTACGACTTCGCAGATCACACCAGCGAGCAGGCGTGGGTCCGGTTCGTGACCCCATACCGCATGGACTCGTTGGCCCTCTCTGTATACGGGCAGTTGGGGCGTCCCGAACTCACCGCTACAGCAGACACCGCAGTCGACCGCCTCGGAGACGAACTCCCGGACGGAGGCGTCGTGGTTCTCGGTGATCTCGCTTCTGCCCTGCTGCGTGGAGGTGATGTCGACCAAGGGGTCTACGTGTCACGCCAGTTCGCCGCAGCGGCACAGGCCAAGCCGAACACGATGGGCAAGGAGCGCGCATTGGCAATCGCAGCGTCGCTCCCCGACAGCGAGCAGGAACTCAGCCGCCATCTGCGGCAGTTCGCATCCTGAGTCCCTGCGTGGCACGCGGACAAGCCCAGGACGCGAACGCAGTCGTACGGCCGGTCCGTCGCTCGGCGGACCTATGCCGTCTCCGCGACAACCCAGGACAAGTACGCCTCCGAACCGCCGGTCACGGGCAGCGTGATCCACTGGGGGACGTCGTACGGGTGCTTCTCATGCAGCCACGCCTCCAGTGCCGGGAGACGGTCCGCCGTAGTCATGTACGAGATCCGCCACTCCTGCGCCGTCTCGACCTCCCCCTTCCACCAATAGAAGGCGGTGATTGGCGCATCGATGTGAACTCCCGCTGCAAGCTTGCTCTCGACCGCGCCACGGGCCAGCGCCTTCGCCTGATCCTCGGTGTCGCTGGTCGTCTGCGCGATCACAATCTCGTTGGCCATGCAATTACCTCTCCAGCTCGGGTACCGCGACCTTACCCAGCCGCCCAGGTCACACGTCACGCTGCTGCCCTTGCCCGTGCCGGACTTTCGGCTCGACACGCTCGACCCGCTCATACGGGTCGCCTAGCGGATCGAGGCGGTGACATCTCCCGACCGAGGGTGATCTCGGCTGGTTGAGGCGTCGACATGCGGAACTCCGCGAGTGGTAGTAGCACAGGCTCGCGGGCACCCCCGAGTGCGTCGCGCACGGTGACGCGCGGGTCGGCAGTGACGCCCGCACAGCGGCCCAGAGGCTACTGATGGACTTCGAGCGGTTTCCGGCGTGCCCGCTGAAGTGGGATCTCCGCGACCCTGGCACTAAAAAAGGATCATGTAGCCCTCGCGGACTCCGCGACACTCAGACGTTGTAGCCCGGCTACTGCACTCCGGGTTACAAATTCTTCGCAGCCAGCGACTTCGGTGCCGCTTCTGTCTCGGCTGTGGGCCACTCGTCCGGGCTGTTCGCTGGCGCGTGCATACCGGGCATCACGGTGCGACCCAGCCAGGCCGACGGGGAGCATGCCCGGCTGCTCCGCACAGAAGGAAGCGCCGCATGACATTGTCCCGTTGCCCTTTCCTCGGCCTGGCATTCGCCGACGGCAGACGAGAAAGGACCCCGAAGGACTGGAACCTGCTCCGGAACCATGTCAACGTACAACGTCCCGGAAAAAACCAGGTCAGTGAGGGGGGAGCCAGCCTTCGAGCCGACCTACGGCCAGGTCGGCCAGTACCTCATGCTGCTCGGCCTCATCGCAGAGACCCCGACCCAAAGGAGCCCCCGGTCGAATGCCGCTCTCCGACCCGCTCGATTCATTGCCCCCATCCGCTTGGCACTTGGCGCCCTGAACGTACGGACCACATCGGAGCGAGTGAACTACGGTGCTTTTCCACAGCGCTGTGCCAGTGCGGCCGTGTTGGCCGGCGAGGACTTGCTGCAATGTAGCTGCCGACGGGACCGAGGGGTCCTCGCGCACATCGCGACACACCTGGAGCCCACCCAGACACGTAGCCCGAGCCGGCGTTGTTCCCGAACGCGTCGTTGCACGCGATCTTGACCGGCTCATTGACGATGGGCTCCGGGTGCTTGTGGCGGACGGCGTGAGCCCGTCCTCCCGGTCGTACCGGCGGGCCTCCCTGAGTTTTGCCCGCTAACAATCCTCCGTGAGTTTCCCCGTGGGGGCGCAAAACATAGACCACGATCGACGGTTAGCCAAACCGGCGATCGTGACGACCATTGAGTGAGCCCGCATTGGGCTCCCCTCGGCAGGGGAGCTTTAGGGGGCGCAGTAGGTAGTGCCGCAATCCTTGGACGAGGAAGGGCGGCACCGTCTTACTGCTTCCCTCATGGGTGCGGCCACTGGACAAGAGCTGGCGGCGCCGCCCTAGATCCTTCAGCGCCCCGTTGTCCTACTGATCTTTACTCGAGGAGATGAGGTGCGTTCTTGACGCAGGGTGGAAGCTACCGGCTTCTAACGCCGGCTGAAGTGGCTGATTGGTTGAAAGTTAGTGAGCAGACGATCAAGAATAAGTACAGATCTTGGGGTTTGCGACCTCAAAAAGTCGGCCGACTTCTGAGATTTCGCGAGCGCGACATCGTCGCGTATTTGGAAAGGAAGTATGGATAACCTGATGAAACGCACTCTGTCAGTGCATCGGCTGGTGGTCCGCTAGGTTGGCTCGGGTTTTCCAGAAATGCAAGGAAGATGCGAAGAGCGGTAACTACCCCTGTACTGCTACTCGCTGCGGCCACAGTTGGACGGTGCGCTATCGGGAGCCTGGTGGACGCGGTGGACGGCAGCGCGAGAAGTCGTTCGAGAAGAAAGGGGCCGCCGACTCCTTTGCCGCCAAGGTTGAGCGGGAAAAGGATCTCGGAACCTACATCGCCCCGACGGGGCTGCTTGTCCCGCTCGTGACGGTGTACCACGAGTTCATCGACTCCGGCAGCCGGGTAAATGGAACACGGTATCAGTACGAGACGAGCCTTCGCCTCCACGTGGAGCCCTACTTCGGGGCTACTGCCATTGGTGCCGTCAAGCCAAAGCACCTCAATGCATGGCTGAAGTGGATGGTGGAAGAGCGTGGTTATGGGGAAAGCACGGCGATCAATCGCTATGAGACGCTCGCGGGTGTCTTCAGCTTCGCCGTCGCCAACGAGTACATAACCAAGAATCCGTGCCAGCATGTCCGCACCGGTCGCCAGCGGGTAAAGCGGAGGGTCAAGAAGATGATCCGCCTGCCTACCCTGGCGGAGATCGAGGCGATTGAGCAGCACCTACCCGGGCCCTACAAGCTGCTCGTGTGGCTCATGGCCGGGTGTGGACTGCGCATCGGTGAGGCGTGTGCCGTGACGTTGCAGCAGTTCGACTTTGAGAGCGGAACGCTCTACGTCGACCGTCAGGTGACGCAGGACGGCGAGAACGAGGAGCCCAAGACCACCGTCCAAAAGGCCATCACCAAGGGCAGGGGGCGCGCCCATTGCATCCGCCACCTCAAGTGGCGCGATCTCGATGAGGGGCGAGCGGTTCCCGTGCCACCCACCATCGCCGCGAAGGTGCAGGAGCACATCCGGATGTACGGCACCTTTCGCGTGGAGGAGGGCCTCAACCGCCTGGAAGGGAACTATCTCTTCTCCAACGTCGGGCGCACCAACATCCTCATGTACTCCCTCGTCGACCGACTGTGGCGTAACTCGAAGAAGGCGGCGGGCATCTCGCGGAGGATCACCACTCACTGGCTTCGCCACTTCTTCGCCTCCGCCGGCTTGTCGAAGGGCGTTCCGGTGACGGACATGGCTGAGTGGCTGGGGCATCGCGACCCCAGGATCACCCATCAGACGTACGCGCATGTCATGCCGGACGCTCCCGAGCGCCTGAGGTCACTGATGGATGGCGTCTTCGCAATGCAGACCGAGCTCGACTTGCCCCTCGAGTTCGAGGCGGTGGTCGAGGTGGCCTGACGTGTATCCGCGCACGCGTGGGGGCATCAGCCAGACAACTGGTGATGCCCCCACGCGTGCGGTTTGGTGGCCCAGACCCGCTGAGGAGGTCGGCAGGCGGCCGGTCGGCGTGGCGCTAATGACGCGGGAAGCGCTACGGTGAGTGACGATCTTCGGTACCTGTCACCAAGCCCCACGGCCAGTCAGATTGAGCACGGCTTTGTCTCCCACCGAGCACGAGATTTCCCGGTGCTGGTTCGGTGCTGACTTCGGAGGGCCAATGGCGTCAAAACCGCAGGTCGCAGCTCTGATCGGATGAGTTGTCGTACCACTCGATGGTGGTGCCGATCAGGCTCGCGGCGACGATGCGCCGCAGGGAGCCGGGGGTGGGTGGCGCGGGAGCCTGGGCAGGCTGGGCGGGCTGGGTAGTCACGGGGGTCCACTTCCAGGCGGGGACGGATTATCCGGGTGCTGCCACACGGTAGGAAGAGGTGGTCCGTAGACCCATGTGGTGGGACACCACAGTCCCATCACGTCCTGTGCGCTCCGGCCCCATGCCGCGGCCGGCTGCGAGAGTCTGGGGTGATGACGGACGACATCTCAGAACTGGTCACGCTGCTCGGTCTCGAACCCCATGTGGAGGGCGGGTGGTACCGGGAGACGTGGAAGGCGCCCGGCGAGGCGGTTCCCGCTGGATATCCGGGTCCGCGCGCGTTCGCGACCGGCATCTACTTCCTGCTGCACCCGGGCGAGGTCTCGAAGTGGCACCGGGTGCGCTCGGACGAGCTGTGGCTCTGGCACCGCGGCGGCCCGCTGCGGATGCGGTTGGGCGGCGATGGCGAGCGCCCGGACGGGGCGCGCGCCGTCGAGGAGGTGCTGGGCAACGGCGTCGAGAACGGGGAGCAGCCGCAGTTCCTGGTGCCCGGCGGCTACTGGCAGTCCGCCGAGCCGGCGGGTGACGAGCCGGTCCTGGTGACGTGCGTCGTCGCCCCCGGGTTCGACTTCGAGGACTTCACGCTGGAGTGAACGCCCGCCGCGAAACGGTCAGGCAGGCGCGCCCAGCGATTCGACGGCGTCGACCAGCGGGGTCAGCCCGGGGTTCTTCGCGGCCTCGTCGAGGGCCTCGCGCAGCGCGGCGTCGTTGGTCGGGCGCGCCTCGGCGAGGAGTTTCAGGCCCGCCTCGCTGACGTTGGTGTAGATGCCGCGACGGTCGGTCGGGCACAGGTAGCGCGAGAGCAGCCCGCGGTCCTCCAGCCGGGAGACCAGCCGGGTGGTCGCGCTCTGGCTGAGGACGACGGAGTCGGCGACCTGGTGCATCCGCAGGTGGCCGCCCTCGCCGTCGTGCTGGCGGCTGAGGACGTCGAGCAGCGAGTACTCGCGGACGCTCAGCTCGTGCCGCGCCTGCAGCGCCCGCTCGATGTGCGCCTCGATCCGGCCGTGCAGCAGGGACAGGGCGCACCAGCCCTGGGCGAGACCGGTCAGTGCGGGGTCGGTGGCGGTCATGGGGTCCCTTCTGCGGCGAGGCGCGGGCGTGAGCGCGCGTACAGCCCAGGATAGGGCACAACCGCGATAGCCCGCGTTTGCAATGAAAGGCGTCTGCAATTATTGTCGAGTCCCGTAAGGAGCATTCGCAACGTTACGGGAAGTGAACCCCATGCCTCTCGCACTGCTGGCCCTCGCCATCGGGGCCTTCGGGATCGGCACCACCGAGTTCGTGATCATGGGGCTGCTGCCCGAGGTCGCCGCCGACTACGGCGTCTCGATCCCGACCGCCGGATTCCTGGTCACCGGCTACGCCCTCGGCGTCGTGCTCGGCGCCCCGCTGATGACCGTCCTCGGCACCCGGATCTCCCGCAAGCGCATGCTGATGCTGCTGATGGGGCTCTTCATCGCGGGCAACGTGATCTCCGCGGTCGCCCCGGTGTTCGGCGTGATGCTCGCCGGCCGGATCGTGGCCTCCCTCGCGCACGGCGCGTTCTTCGGCATCGGCGCGGTCGTCGCGGCCGGCCTGGTCGCCCCGGCGAAGAAGGCCGGAGCGATCGCGATGATGTTCACGGGACTGACCGTCGCGAACCTGGTCGGAGTGCCGCTCGGCACCCTCGTGGGCCAGCACTTCGGCTGGCGCACCACGTTCTTCGTCGTCGCGGGACTCGGCGTCCTGGGCCTGCTCGGCATCGCCAGGCTGCTGCCGGAACAGCCCCGCCCCGAGGGCGTACGGCTGCGCCACGAGATAGCGGCCTTCCGCAACGTCCAGGTGCTGCTCGCGATGGCGATGACGGTGCTCGGCTTCGGCGGGGTCTTCGCCGCCGTCACCTACATCACGCCGATGATGACCGACGTCGCCGGCTTCGCGGACACCTCCGTCACCTGGCTGCTGGTCCTGTTCGGCCTCGGCATGGTCGGCGGCAACCTGATCGGCGGCCGTTACGCCGACCGCCGGCTGATGCCCATGCTCTACGTGACGCTGGGCTCCCTCGCCGTCGTCCTGGCGCTGTTCACCTTCACCGCCCACAACAAGATCACGGCCGCGGCCACCATCCTGCTGATCGGCGCCCTGGGCTTCGCGACCGTCCCGCCGCTGCAGAAGCGCGTGCTGGACCAGGCGGCCGGCGCCCCGACCCTCGCCTCCGCCGTGAACATCGGCGCCTTCAACCTGGGCAACGCCCTCGCGGCCTGGCTCGGCGGCCTCGTCATCGCCTCGGGACTCGGCTACACCGCGCCCAACTGGGTCGGTGGCGCCCTCGCCGCCGCCGCGCTGGTGCTCGCGATCCTGTCCGGCTCCCTGGAGCGCCGGACCACCGCCCGCACCCGACCGGCCACCACCAAGGCGCCCGCACCGTCCGCCGAGCGCGAGCCCGTCCCCGCCCGCCTCTGAACCGTCCTGCCCCGCGCAGCACGGCGGGCCGGCCCCGGATCCGGGACCGGCCCGCCCTGCTGGTCGCCGTCAGGCCGTCAGGTCAGCACTCCTGCAGATGCGGTGCGGGGTCCACCGAGGTGTACACGTCGACGGCGGGAACGTTGCCCCACTGGCCGTTGTCGAGCAGGGTCCAGTACCAGATGTCGTTGCCGCCCCCGTGCCGGTCGCCGTGCCCCCAGCACTGGAACCAGCTGTACGACGAGTTCAGCGGACCCCGGATGCCGGATCCGTACGAGCGGTCGACGTACCCCTTCGCCCCGACCCGGTTACCGCACCACAGCTTGCCGTCCGAGTGGACGCTGCAGTCGGCGGCGGCCGTGGCCGGACCGGCGGCAGTCGCGGTGGTCGCGGCGGCGGGGACGGCGGCGGTCAGCCCTGCGGTGAGAGCGGTGGCGGCCAGCGCGAGGGTGAATTTGCTGCGGGTGGACATGCGTGCGGACATGACTCCTCCAGAAGATGACTACGTCGGTGCTGGGAGTGAGTTGCTGCCCTCCGAGCCTGTGCGGCGGTCCGGCCGGTGTCGAGGTCCGGCCCGTCGCCCGCTGCGACGGGAAACGGGAAACACCGCGGGAAACAGCGCTGATCAGGCCCGATCAGCGGTCAGGACGGACAGAGCCGCTGCGGCGGCACCCCGGGCAGTAGCTGCTCCCAGCGCGCGCCGTCCACCGGGCCGACCAGCCCGCAGATCTCCGCCCAGCGCTGCCGCACGTCGACGTTCCACAGCCGAACGGTGCCGTCGTTGCTGCTGCTCGCCAGCAGCGGCAGCCGTGGGTCGAAGGTGACCCCCCAGACGGCCCCGCTGTGGCCGGTGAGCGTGGCGGTGAGCTGCCACGTTCCGGTGTCCCAGAGCAGAACGGTGCCGTCGCTGCCGCTGCCGGCCAGCGTCCGGCCGTCCGGGCTGAACGCCACCGAGCGCACCGCGCCGCTGTGGCCGGACTGCTCGGTGCTGCGCCCGGCGGCCCCGTGCCCGCTCGGGTCCCAGAGCCGCACGGTTCCGTCGTTGCCCCCGCTGGCCAGGGTCCGGCCGTCCGGACTGAACGCGACGCCGCGCACCGAGCCGCTGTGGCCCCGGAGGACCGCCCCCGCACGGCCCCCGGCGACGTCCCACAGCCGCACCGTCAGATCATCGCTGCCACTGGCCAGCGTCCGCCCGTCGGGGCTGAACGCGAGGGTGTTGACGAAGTCCTGGTGCCCGGTGAGGACCGTGACGAGCCGGTGCCGCGCGACGTCCCACAGTCTGACGGTCTGGTCCGCGCCGGCGGAGGCGAGGAGTCGGCCGTCGGGGGAGAAGGCGACGGCGAAGACGGATCCGTTGTGTCCGGTGAGGTCGGCCAGTGGCCGGCGGTGGGCGACGTCCCACAGTTTGACGGTGTGGTCCGCGCCGGCGGAGGCGAGGAGTCGGCCGTCGGGGGAGAAGGCGACGGCGAAGACGGATCCGTTGTGTCCGGTGAGGTCGGCCAGTGGCCGGCGGTGGGCGACGTCCCACAGTTTGACGGTGCGGTCCGCCCCGGCGGAGGCCAGCAGCCGGCCGTCCGGGGAGAACACCGACTGCCAGAGCTCCGCGAAGGGCCGCGTGGTCAGCGTGGACCTGCCCGGGTCCCAGAGCACGACGGTCTGGTCGAACCCCGCCGTGGCCAGCAGGTTTCCCGGCCCGACGGCGATCGACAGCACATAGTCGGTGTGCCCGGCGAGGGTGGCGGTCACCCGGTGGGTCGCCGTGTCCCACAGCTTCGCGGTGCCGTCGCCGCTGGTGCTGATGGCGGCGCTACCGTCCCGGCTGAACGCCACGGCGTTCACGTCGTCGTTGTGCCCGGTGAGGGTCGCCAGTGGTCGGCGGCCCGCGACGTCCCAGAGGCGTACGGTGCGGTCGGCGCTGCCGGAGGCGAGGGTCCTGCCGTCCGGGCCGAAGGCCACGGCGAGTACCTGGTCGTTGTGGCCGCTGAGGGTCGCCAGTGGTCGGCGAGCCGCGACGTCCCAGAGGCGTACGGTGCGGTCGGCGCTGCCGGAGGCGAGGGTCCTGCCGTCCGGGCCGAAGGCCACGGCGTTGACGTCGCCCTGGTGGCCGGTGAGGGTCGCCAGGGGTCGCCGGGCCGCGACATCCCAGAGCCGGACGGTGCCGTCCGTCCCCCCGGAGGCGAGGGTCGCCCCGTCCGGCGCGAAGGCGACCGCACGGACGCTGCCGCTGTGACCGGTCAGCGGCGGGCCGGCCGCCCGGTGGTTCAGGGCGTCCCACAGCCGTACGACGCCGTCCGAGCCGGCCGAGGCCAGCAGCCGGCCATCCGGGCTGAAGGCGACGGAGCGCACCGTGGCACCGGAGCCCGGGAGGGTCGTCACGGTGCGGTGGTCCGCGACGCGCCACAGCCGCACCGTCCCGTCCGAGCTCGCCGAGGCGAGCAACCGGCCGTCCGGACTGAACGCGACCGCGTTGACCGGCCCGGTGTGCCCCCTGAGACGGCCGGCGAAGTACTGCGACTGCGTGCTGAGCAGGGCGCCGCGCGCCTCGGTGGTCGGCGCCGTGCGGTAAGCGGCCGCGGCCAGCAGTATCGACGCCTCCGGCCGGCCGGTGGCCAGCGCGCCGGACCGCACCGCCATCGCCTGCGACTGCGCGACCCGGCGTCCGTCGACCGCGCGGGACCGCTGCTGGAACGCCAGACCGCCCGCGAGGACCGCGACGACCAGCAGCGCGGCGAGGGTGGCCATCAGCCGGCGCTGGATCACGGCGTGGCGCCGTGCGGTGGTCCGGCGGCCGCGCTCCTCCGCCAGGCTCGCGTCCAGGAACTCCGTCTCGTGCGGACCGAGTTCCGCGCGCCGGTCGGCCTGTTCCGCCCATTCCCGCGCGACGGCCAGCCGGTTGCCGCGGTGCAGGAGACCCGGGTCGCGCCGCTCCCGCACCCACTCGCCGGCGGCCTGGGCGAGCTGTTGGTGGATCAGCAGACCCGCCCGGTTGTTGTCGATCCAACCGCGCAGCCGGGGCCAGGCGCGCAGCAGTGCCTCGTGGGTGATCTCCACGGCGTCCCGGTCGACCGTCAGCAACCGGGCGCGCACGAAGGCGTCGAGCACCGCCTCGGCGGCCCGCCGGTCGGGCAGCTGCGCCAGCAGTGGTTCGCGGTCCGCCCGGCGCCGGGACTCCACATCCCCGTCGCCGACATGCACCAGCCGGACCAGGATGCGCCGGGCGAGGTCCTGTTCCGCCGGGCGCAGCCCGGCGAAGACCTCCTCGGCCGACCGGGCGACCGCCCCGTGGATGCCCCCGGTCGTCTCGTACCCCGCCACGGTCAGGGTGCGGCCGCTGCGCTGCTGCCAGGTGACGAGCAGGGCGTGGGAGAGCAGCGGCAGCGCGCCGGCCGCCGCACCGCGGGGCGCGCCGCGCACCTCCAGGTCGCGCAGCAGCAGTTCCACCAGGCCCGGCTCCAGTGCGAGCCCGGCCCGTTCGGCGGGGCGGACGACGGCTTCGCGCTGCTCGGCGGCGGTCATCGGGCCCAGCGCGAACAGCCCGTGGGCGAAGACCGCCGCCAGCTCCTCGTGTTCGAGGCACCGGCCACAGAAATCCGCACGCATGCCGAGCACCACCACGCCGGGCGGCTCAGCACCGCCGAACGCCGCGCGCGAGACGGAGCAGAGCACGGAGACGAAGGCGGACCGCTCCCCCTCGTCCGCGCACAGGGTGAACGTCTCCTCGAACTGGTCGACCAGCAGCACCAGCCGCGCCGTGCCGAGGACGGGGCGCAGGACCTCCGCCAGCCGCCCGGGCCGTGCGGTCAGCTCCTCCGGGGTGACGCCGAGGCCGATTCCCAGGGCCTCGGTCACACAGCGCAGCAGTTCCCTCAACGGGTCCGGGGTCGGGGTGCACACCACCACCGGCCAGTCCCGGGAGCCCGCGACCGGCAGCGCCCCGCGCTCCAGCGCCGGCACCAGCCCGGCCCGCAGCAGGGAGGACTTCCCGGCGCCGGACGGGGCGATCACCGCCAGCGGCCCACCGCCGATCCGGCCCGCGAGCTGTTCGAGCAGCCGGGCGGTCGCCCGGTCCCGGCCGGAGAAATACCGCGCGTCCCGCGCCCGGAAGGCCGCGAGCCCCGGGTAGGGGCACTCCGCGTTCCCCGGGTCGTCCGGCTCCGGCGTCCTGGCCGGTGGAACCTCGGGCACCAGCCGCTCCAGCGCGCCCGCGGCCAACAGCGCCCGGTCGCAGCGGCGGGCGAGATCAGGGGTGGGCGGCTTGCCACCGGTCTCGATCTTGCTGAGGTAGCCCTTGCTGTAGTGGAGCCGCTGCGCGAGGGCGGTCAGCGACAGCCCTCGCTCGCCGCGCAGCCGGCGCAGTTCCGCGCCGAACCCGGTCGGTCCGCCCCCGGTCGGCGGCGTATCGGCCTCCTCCGTCGCGCTCGGCGGTGTGTCGTCCGGCCCACCCATGCGTGCTCCCCGCGGAGATCCGGATTACCACGCTACAGGCGGGATCCCCATACTTGGTGACCGATAGTCATGATTGCGCGGGATGGTGGCGGTACGGCGCAGGCGCCGGGCGGGGGCCGGCCGCGGGCTCGCGGAACCGGCCGCCGGCCGCACCGTCACCTGTTGCCGATCTGCACCTTCCTGATGTCCACGGGAAGGGCGGGGTAGCCGTCGCCGGGGCCGTTCTGGTCGTCCTCGCCGGCCGCGGCGATCTTCCGCAGGACGTCGAGACCCGCGGTGACCTTGCCGAACGGGGTGTAGGCGGGGGAGAGCTTGGTGTCCTTCCAGACGAAGAAGAACTGGCTGCCGTTGGTGTTCGGGCCGGCGTTGGCCATCGCCAGCGTTCCGGCCGGATAGGTGGCGCCCGTCAGGTTCTCGTCGGGGAAGGAGTACCCGGGGCCGCCGCTCCCGGTACCGGTCGGGTCACCGCACTGCAGGACGTACAGCCGCTGGGTGGTGAGGCGGTGACAGTGCGAGCGGTTGAAGTAGTCACGCTCGGCCAGGAACCGGAACGACCAGGTGGTGCACGGGGCCTTGTCCGTCAGCATCCTGACGGTGATGGCGCCCTGGCTGGTCTTCAGTGTGGCGCTGTACGGTCTCGCGGCCTTCCGCGCGTCGAAGACCGGTATTCCCTTGAAGTTGTCGGCGGGGACGGCCGCGGTGTAGGCGCAGGGCAGGGGCGCCGGCGGCGGATCGTCGGCGGCCGCGGCCGTCGTCATGCCGAGCGGGAGAACGGCGGCGGCGGTGAGCAACGCCCATTGCTTGCGCTTCATACGAGGACCCTCCGGATCGAACCTGACATGGCCGCACCGTGCCTGCCCGATTCCGGTGGGGGCTAAGCGCCGCAAGGGCCCGGTGGGGCGGGATGGCCGAAACCGGCGTCTCCCGCTCGCATTCCGAACATCCGCCCGGTGTCCCGGCGGGCCCCTCCGCTCGAAGGACCCGCCGGAGGGTCACACCTTGCGGTACGTGTAGGCCTCCTCGGCCGCGGCGACGACCGCCGCCAGGTCCGCCCCCGCCGACGCCGTCACCACGGCGGCGACCGCGCCCTCGACGAAGGGCGCGTCGACGAGTCGGGTGCCCGGAGGCAGTTCGTCCTCATCGGCCAGCATCGCCTTGACGGTGAGCACGGCGCTGCCCAGATCGGCGAGGACCGCCACTCCGGCGCCCTGGTCCACCGAGCGCGCCGCCGCCGCGATCAGGTCGGAGCTGGTGCCCAGCCCGCCGTCGGGAGTTCCGCCCGCCGGGGCGACGGGCGCGACGGCGCCGCCGGCGGCCAGCCCCTTCGCGAGCCCGCCGACCGCGTCGGCGACCGCCGCGCTGTGCGACACCAGGACGATGCCGACCAGGCCGCCGCTCATGCCACCGCCTCCGCCGCGGTGTCCGCGAACGCGGCGACCAGTAGCGCGGCCGAGGTCGCGCCGGGGTCCTGATGTCCGATGCTGCGCGCCCCGAGATAACTCGCGCGCCCCTTGCGGGCCTGCAGAGGTACGGTCGCCGAGGCGCCCTCGTCCGCGGCGATCCGGGCGGCGGCGAGGCCGTCCGCGAGCCCGGAGCCCGCGTCGAGGGCGAAGGACAGGGCCTCCACCGCCGGGACGAGCGCGTCGAGCATCGTCTTGTCGCCCGGTACGGCCCCGCCGAGCTTCCCGACCGCCTCGACCCCCGTGCGCAGGGCGTCACGGAACTCCTCGGGGGTGGCCGCGGTGCCGTCGCCCAGCGCCTTGCCCGCTCGGCGCAGCAGCGTCCCGTACAGCGGGCCGGCCGCCCCGCCCACGGTGCTGATGAGCTGCGCACCCACGAGGGTGAGCACCCCGCCGGGGGTCTGCGGCGGCTCCTGCTCCACCGCCGCGTGCGCCGCGGTGAAGCCGCGCCGCAGGTTGCTGCCGTGGTCGGCGTCGCCGATGGGGGAGTCGAGTTCGGTCAGCCGGTCCGCCTCGCGGTCGACGACCGCGGCCGCCGTGGCCAGCCAGCGGCGTACGAAGTCGGCGTCGACCACCGGGCCGGGAGCCGTGGATGCGTTCATGCGGTCCTCTCTACGGATCTACGGACTTCGACGACGCGACTCAGCAGCCCCAGCGCAGCGCCGGTGTGGAGACCGGGGCGTCCCACAGCCGCAGCAGCTCCTCGTCCACCTGGCACAGGGTCACCGAGCAGCCGGCCATGTCCAGGGAGGTCACGTAGTTGCCGACCAGGGTGCGGGCGACCGCCACCTTGCGTTCGGCCAGCGCCCGGTGCACCTCGGCGTTGAACCCGTACAGCTCCAGCAGCGGGGTGCCGCCCATTCCGTTGACGAGGGCGATCACCGGCGCGTCGGGGCGCAGGTCCTCCACGACCGCCTCGACGACGACGTCGGCGATCTCGCCCGACGTCATCATCCCGCGGCGCTCGCGGCCGGGTTCGCCGTGGATGCCGACGCCCAGCTCCAGTTCGCCCGCGGGCAGATCGAAGGTGGGACTGCCCTTGGCGGGGGTCGTGCACGCGCTGAGCGCGACGCCGAAGCTGCGCGAGGACTCGTTGACCCTGCGCGCCAGCGCCTCGACCCGCTCCAGCGGCGCGCCCTCCTCGGCCAGGGCGCCGGCGAGCTTCTCGACGAAGAGCGTCGCACCGGTACCGCGCCGGCCGGCCGTGTACAGGCTGTCGAGGACGGCGACGTCGTCGTTGACGACGACCTTGGCGACCTGCACGCCCTCGTCCTCGGCGAGCTCGGCCGCCATGTCGAAGTTCAGCACGTCGCCCGTGTAGTTCTTGACGATGAACAGCACGCCCGCGCCGCTGTCCACGGCGGCGGCCGCGCGGACCATCTGGTCCGGCACGGGCGAGGTGAACACCTCGCCGGGGCAGGCGGCGTCGAGCATGCCCCGGCCGACGAATCCGCCGTGCAGGGGCTCATGCCCGGAGCCGCCTCCCGAGACCAGGCCGACCTTGCCCGCGACCGGGGCGTGCCGGCGGACGACCAGCCGGCGGTCGACGTCGATGAGCAGTTCCGGGTGGGCGGCCGCCATGCCGCGCAGGGCGTCGGCGACCACGCTTTCGGCCACGTTGATGAGCATCTTCATGAGGTGCGGCCCTCCGCTTCAACAGCTGTCGTTGCGTCCACTGTGCACGCAGGCAGCCTACGGACCGGGCCCGGTGAAGGCACCTCGGCGCGGCGGCCCCGGCGCGGCGCCGGCCCGGGCCGTTCCACCGCGGGGCGCTACCCCTTCCGAATTTCTGGAACGCGTTCTAGTCTGTGCGCCGTCGCCGCAGGGACCGGGGACCCGGAGACCTCAGGAGGGGCCGTGCACCTCGACTACACACCCGAGCAGCAGCGCCTGCGCGTGGAGCTGCGTTCGTACTTCGCCGGACTGGTGCCGGAGAACGTCTACGCCCGCTACGCCGATCCCGCGGCGCAGAAGAAGTTCTACCGGGACACCGTCCGCCGGCTCGGCGCCGACGGCTGGCTGGGCATCGGCTGGCCGGCGGAGTTCGGCGGCCGGGGGCTGTCGCCGATGGAGCAGTTCATCTTCTTCGACGAGGCGGCGCAGGCGGGGGTGCCGCTGCCGCTGATGGCCCTGAACACCGTCGGTCCGACGATCATGCAGTTCGGCACCGAGGAGCAGAAGGCGTTCTTCCTGCCCGGGATCCTCGCCGGTGAGCTGGACTTCGCGATCGGCTACTCCGAGCCGGACGCGGGCACCGACCTCGCCGCGCTCAAGACCCGCGCGGTGCGCGAGGGCGACGAGGAGACCGGTCACTACACCGTGAACGGCCAGAAGATCTGGACCACCAACGGCGACACCGCGGACTGGGTGTGGCTCGCCGTCCGGACCGACCCGGACGCCCCGCCGCACAAGGGCATCACGATGCTGCTGGTGCCCACCTCCGACCCCGGCTACTCGTGCACGATCATCAACACCCTCGCCTCGCACGACACCACCGCCAGTTACTACGAGGACATCAAGGTCCCGGCGAGCCGGCGGGTCGGCGCGGAGAACAAGGGCTGGCGGCTGATCACCAACCAGCTCAACCACGAGCGCGTCACGCTCGCCGCGCACGGCACCATGGCCATCCGCGCCCTGCACGACGTGCGGCGCTGGGCGGCGGACACCAAGCTCGCCGACGGCAGCCGGGTCATCGACCTGGGCTGGGTGCGGCGCCGGCTCGCCCTGACGCACACCCGGCTCGACGCCATGAAGCTGCTCAACTGGCAGATGGTGGACGCCCTGCAGCAGGGGACGCTCACCCCGCAGGACGCCTCCGCGGTCAAGGTCTACGGCTCCGAGGCGCGCCGTGACGCCTACGCCTGGCTGATGGAGGTCGCCGCGGCCGCCGGCCCGATGAAGGAGGGCTCCGCCGGCGCCGTCCTCCACGGCGAGCTGGAGCGCGGCTACCGCAGCGCGGTCATCTTCACCTTCGGCGGCGGCAACAACGAGATCCAGCGGGAGATCATCTCCTGGATCGGCCTGGGTATGCCGCGCGTCCGGCGTTAGCGCGGGCGTGGGAGCGTGCCGGGTACGAGCACGGTGGTGGGGCGGCTCCGGACCCGGAAGCCACCCGTCCGTGTACAAGCCGCGCGAAGGGGCTCGTTCCCTGCCGTAATGCGACGTGCCGCCCGGGGGTGGCTGCGGCCATACTGGAGGCCGGGGGACGTACGCGGGACGACGGGGGCGGCGGCGGATGATGGCGGCTGTACATGATGGAAGCGGCACGCTGATCCAGAGCCGGTACCGGCTGGACGAGCTGATCGGCCGGGGCGGGATGGGCGAGGTCTGGCTGGCGCTGGACGAGTCGCTGGGGCGGCGGGTGGCGGTCAAATGCCTCAAGCCGCTGAGCCCGGCGGCGGACGCCGGGTTCACCCGGGTCCTGCAGGAGCGCTTCCGGCGCGAGGCCCGGGTGGCGGCCTCGCTGCAGCACCGCGGGGTGACCGTCGTGCACGACTTCGGCGAACACGACGGCGTGCTGTTCCTGGTGATGGAGCTGCTGGACGGACGCAACCTGCTGCAGGTGCTGGACGACGCCAGGCGGCAGCCGCTGCCGGTCCCCGACCTCATGGACATCGCGGAACAGGTCGCGTCGGCGCTGGCGTACACCCACGCGCAGGGCATCGTGCACCGGGATCTGAAACCGGCCAACATCATCCGGCTGAGCGACGGCGCGGTGAAGATCTGCGACTTCGGCATCGCCCGGCTCGGCCACGACATCGGCTTCACCTCGCGCCTCACCGGCACCGGCATCGCCATGGGGACGCCGCACTACATGTCGCCCGAACAGATCGGCGCGGCCGAGGTCGACCAGCGCAGCGACCTGTACTCGTTCGGCTGCGTGCTGTACGAGCTCGCCATCGGGCGGCCGCCGTTCGACATGGACGACGCCTGGGCCGTGCTGGTCGCGCACCGCGACACCGTGCCCGAGCCGCTCCGCGCCGGGCGGCCCGACCTGCCGCGGGAGCTGGAGCGGCTCATCCTGGACCTGCTCGCCAAGGACCCGGACGACCGGCCGCAGAACGCGGCCGACGTCGGAGGCCGGCTGAAGGCGATGAGCGGCGTCCCGGAACGCCCGGTGGTCCCGCTGCCCGCCTGGGCGCGCGGCCTGGCCTCCGACTCCGGGGCCCGCGCCACCCGTGCCTTCCACGCCGCGGCGCCGCCGCGCCACGAACTCACCGGCGCCTGGTCCACCCGCACCCCCTCGGGCGCCGTCGCGCCCGCGCCGGAGCAGCTCGCGACGCTGGCCGCCCGGCACACCGAGGGCGTCGACCTGGAGCGGCTGGGCCGCTGGCAGGAGGCGTACGACCTGCACACCGCGGTCGCCGCGGAACGCGACCGGGCGCTGGGCACCGAGCACCCGGACACCCTGACCAGCCGCCATGAGGCCGCGTCCTGCCTGGCCCGGCTGGGCAGGACCGAGGACGCGATGCGGCTGTACGACTACGTTGCCGGCGTCCGGCAGCGGGTCCTGGGCCCCGACCACCCCGACACCCTCGCCGCCCGCCACGAGGCGGCGTACGCGCTGGGCCGGCTCGGACTGCACCTGGAGGCCCACCAGGGATACTCCGCGGTACTCGCAGCCCGGGAGCGCACGCTGGGCGCCGAGCACCCCGACACCCTGCGCTGCCGCCACAACCTGGCCTTCAACCTGGGCCGGCTGGGCCGGCTCGACGAGGCGTACGCCCTGGCCGTCGAACTCACCGCGGTCCGCGCGGCGGTGCTGGGCCCGGACCACCCCGAGACGCTGGTCACCCGCTACGAGGTGGGCTACGTGCTGGGCCAGCTCGGCCGCTGGGCCGAGGCGCTGGAGGTGTACGGGGACGTGGCCGCCGCCCATGAGCGCACCCAGGGGGCGGGCCACCCGGACACCCTGGCCGCCCGCTACGAGATGGGGATATGCCTGGGCCGGCTGGGGCGCAGCGCCGAGGCGCTGGAGCTCTACCGCGACCTGGTCGCGGCCCGTACCCGCACCGCGGGCCCGTCCGACGCCGAGACGCTGCGCGCCCGGCATGCCCTGGGCGTCAACCTGGGCCGGCTCGGCCGCTGGGACCAGGCGCTGGCCGAGGCGGAGAACGTGGCCGGGATCCGGCAGCGGGCGCTGGGCGCGGACCACCCCGACACCCTCGTCAGCAAGCGCGAGGTCGCGGTGGGCCTCGGCTGGCTGGGCCGCTGGGAGACCGCGCTGGACGTGTACCGCGAGGTCGCCGACGCGCGGACACGGGTACTCGGCCCGGCCCACCCCGACACCCTCACCAGCCGCAACGACGAGGCGCACTGCCTGGAACAGCTCGGCCGCTCGGCGGAGGCGCTCGCGCTCTACCGCAAGGTCGCGGCGCAGCAGGGCGGCCCGCAGCGGCTGTGAGGTCGGTCGGGTTCCGCAAATAACTGACGTTGCGTCAGATAATCTCTTCCGTCTCCACGCCCGCTGCGGCATCCTGCCCCCCATGGAGACGGAGCTGAGCAAACGGCTGGGTATCGAGCACGCCATCTTCGGCTTCACGCCGTTCCCCGCGGTGGCCGCGGCCATCAGCCGCGCCGGGGGAATGGGCGTGCTCGGTGCGGTGCGCTACTCGGACGCGGACGAACTCGCCCGCAGTCTGGACTGGATGGAGGAGAACACCGGCGGCCGGCCCTACGGCCTGGACGTCGTGATGCCCGCCAAGAAGGTGGAGGGCGTGAGTGAGGCCGACATCGAGGCGATGATCCCCGAAGGGCACCGCGAGTACGTCCGCCAGGTGCTCGCCAAGCACGGCGTACCGGAGCTGGGACCGGACGACGTGTCGGGCTGGCGGATCACCGGCTGGATGGAGCAGGTCGCCCGCAACCAGCTCGACGTGGCCTTCGACTACCCGATCCGGCTGCTCGCCAACGCGCTGGGCTCACCGCCCGCCGACGTCATCGCCCGCGCCCACGAGCACGACGTCCTCGTGGCAGCGTTGGCCGGCAGCGCCCGGCACGCACGGCACCACAAGGACGCCGGCATCGACATCGTCGTCGCCCAGGGGTACGAGGCCGGCGGCCACACCGGGGAGATCGCCAGCATGGTGCTGGTCCCCGAGGTGGTCAGCGCCGTCGAGGGCCTGCCCGTACTGGCCGCGGGCGGTATCGGCACCGGCGAACAGGTCGCCGCGGGCCTGGCGCTAGGCGCCCAGGGCGCCTGGCTCGGCTCGGTGTGGCTCACCACCACCGAGGCGGAGCTGCCCTCGCGGGTCCTCATCGACAAGCTGCTGGCGGCGGGCTCCGGCGACACCGTCAGGTCCCGGGCCCTGACCGGCAAACCGGCCCGCCAACTGCGCACCGAGTGGACCGACGCCTGGGAGGACCCGGCAGGACCCGGCACCCTGCCGATGCCGCTGCAGGGCCTGCTGGTCGCCGACGCGGTCTCCCGGATCCAGAAGTACGAGACCGAGCCGCTGCTCGGGACCCCGGTGGGGCAGATCGTCGGCCAGATGACGTCCGAGCGCAGCGTCCAGGCCGTCTTCGACGATCTCACCCGCGGCTTCGAACGGGCCGTCGACCGCATCAACCGCATCGCCGGCCCGAGCCTGAGCCGAGCCTGAGGAGGCCCGCATGACTTCCACCGCACCCAACGGTTTCTGGGCACAGGCCGCCCAGGACCCCGACCGGCTCGTGCTCATCGCCCCGGACGGCGACGAATGGAGCGCCGGGCGGCTCAGCGCCGCCTGCAACCAGCTCGTCCACGGACTGCGCGAGGCCGGGCTCGAACCCGGCGACGCGTTCGCGGTCGTGCTCCCCAACAGCGTCGAGTTCTTCACCGCCTACCTCGCCGCGTTCCAGGCCGGCTTCTACCTCGTGCCGATCAACCACCACTTCGTGGCACCCGAGATCGCCTGGATCCTGTCCGACTCCGGCGCCAAGGTCCTCGTCGCCCACGAGCGCTTCGCGGGCGACGCGCGGGCCGCCGCGGACGAGGCCGGTTTCCCCGCGGAGCGGCGGTTCTCGGTCGGCGAGGTGCCGGGCTTCCGGCCGTACGCCGACCTGACGGACGGGCAGCCGGTCGGCGCCCCCGCGGACCGCACCAGCGGCTGGGTCATGAACTACACCTCGGGCACCACCGGACGCCCCCGCGGCATCCGCCGCCCGCTGTCCGGCAAGCTCCCCGAGGAGACCTACCTCGGTGGGTTCCTCGGCATCTTCGGCATCAAGCCGTTCGACGGAAACGTCCACCTCGTCTGCTCGCCGCTCTACCACACCGCGGTCCTGCAGTTCGCGGGCGCGGCGCTGCACATCGGGCACCCCGTCGTCCTCATGGACAAGTGGTCGCCCGAGGAGATGCTCCGCGTCATCGACCGCTACCGCTGCACCCACACGCACATGGTGCCCACCCAGTTCCACCGCCTCCTGGCCCTCCCGGACCAGGTCAAGGAGCGCTACGACGTCTCCTCGATGCGGCACGCCATCCACGGCGCCGCGCCCTGCCCCGAGCACGTCAAGCGCGCGATGCTCGACTGGTGGGGGCCGTGCGTCGAGGAGTACTACGCCGCCAGCGAGGGCGGCGGCACGTTCGCCCCCGCCGCCGACTGGCTCAAGCGGCCCGGCACGGTCGGCAAGGCGTGGCCGATCAGCGAGATCGCCATCTACGACGACGCGGGCGGCCGGCTGCCGGCGGGCGAGGTCGGCACCGTCTACATCAACATGAAGACCGGCGGCTTCAGTTACCACAAGGACGAGGGCAAGACGAAGAAGAACCGCATCGGCGACTTCTTCACCGTCGGCGACCTCGGCTACCTCGACGAGGACGGCTACCTGTACCTGCGAGACCGCAAGATCGACATGATCATCTCCGGTGGCGTCAACATCTACCCCGCCGAGATCGAGGCCGCGCTGCTCACCCACCCCGCCGTCGCGGACGCCGCGGCCTTCGGCATCCCGCACGAGAGCTGGGGCGAGGAGGTCAAGGCCGTCATCGAACCCGCCCCCGGCCACCGGGCCGGGCCCGAACTCGCCGACGAGATCCTGGCGCACTGCGAGAGGCGGCTCGCCGGCTACAAGCGGCCCAGGACCGTCGACTTCATCACGGAGATGCCCCGCGACCCCAACGGCAAGCTCTACAAGCGGCGGCTGCGCGACCCGTACTGGGAGGGCCGCGACCGCGCGCTGTGACGCCGAGTCCCGGTCGGGCCGCCCGCCGCCACGTGTCAGATCTCCGGCGGTGGGCCCCAGCGGCCCGGGTCCGGGCGGCCGAACGGGAGGCCGGCGCTCTCGCAGGCCCGGCGCAACTGATCGGTGTCCGGCAGGTCGAAGCTCTCCTTGCGGATGACCTGGCCGGTCGGCGACCAGACGAACAGCGCCTCCTGGCCCTCCTCGTGGGTGTCGACGCCGATGCCTCCGATCGCGGTGCGCGGGTGCTCCCACCGGGTGCGGCCCGAGCCGCCGCGCGAGGCGAGGCGGACGCCGTCCGGGCCGAGGGCGAGCCCCGGGCGGCGCAGGTCGTACAGGCCGCCGAACAGCGCGCCGGCGGCCGCGGCCGCCGGCAGACCCCACAGGAGCCAGCTCATGTCGCCGCTGAGATAACGCGTCTTGAAGCCGATGACACCCACCACGACGACCATGAGCACGGCGCCCGCGATGTAATACCACCTGCGGGTGCTCCACGGCATGTCCAGCACGACGGGCTCGGCGGACGTCGCCGCGGGCGCGGCCGGCCGGTCCTGGACGACGCCCGCCGCCAGGCCCGCGTAGGCCGCCGTCTGGTAGGCGTCGTGCTCCGGATCGCTGACCGGATAGCCGAAGGCCCGCGCCCGGTCCCGCAGTTCGGTGCGGGAGACGCGGAGTGCGCTGAGCGGCGCGTTCAGCTGCTCGGTCCCGTCCGCGCCGCGCAGCCGCAGCCAGGGATGGCCGTGGCGGGTGTTGATCTCCAGCGCGCCGATGTCCGCGCGCTGGACGCGGATCTCCGTGCTGCCGCCCTCCCAGCGCAGGCACTCCGAGGTGACGGTCAGGGCGGCGTCCGGGGCGATCTGATGGGGCAGGAAGCCGGGACGCAGGTCGTAGGCGCGGCTGCGCGGCCCGTCCTCGATCACCCGGTAGCCACGCGACCGCAGCACCGCGAACAGCTCTCCCGCCGGGATCCGGCCGGTGTGCGCGGTGCCCAGCAGTGCCAGGTCGTGGCCGTAGACCTGCAGCAGCGCCGACGGCTCGCCGCCGCCACCGACCGTGCCGGCGGCGGACAGCGGCTGCGCGATCAGGCCGGCGACACGCCCGGCGGCCAGGTCGGTGGTGCCGTAGACCGGATCGAAGGCGGTGATCCGCTGAGGGGAGACCGTCCAGTGCGTGGGCCGGTTCCCGGCCAGCCGGACGAGGTACCCCGCGGCCAGGACCACCACCGCGGCTCCGAGGGCGTTGATCAGCGCGACGTGTGCGGGGACCGCCGACGCGCCGTCGGCGACCGCCGCGACGAGCAGCGCGGTGGCGCCGACGGCCAGCGCCACGAGCCGGCGTCCGTACTGCCGGGCGCGCAAACCCGGTTGGGCTCGGGACAGCTCCACCGCGCCCTCCTGGGCAGCGGGGAGCGGGCCCTCGGCCGCGGCGGTCAGCAGCGCCGCCTCACGGCGGGCGAAGACCGTCTCCCAGTGCACCGCCGCGCCCGAGGCCGCGCCCTGACCGTCCGTGATCCGGACCGGGGCGCCGAGCCGCCGGGCCGTCAGATGGAACGGGAACATCGCCAGTCCCATCTCCTCCACGCCCACCGAGCAGAGCTTGCCGACGCGCGTCGCGCCGTACTCCGCCGGAGCGAGCACGTCGAGACCCGGCACCAGCAGGGTCAGCGGCTGCTCGCGGGAGAAGGAGTGGGTCACCCGCACCCGGCCGCCCCGCAACTGCTGCAGCCCGCTCGCGCTCAACCGCCAGAACGTCAGCGGGCGCAACCGCCACCACAGGGTGGCGGCGCCCCAGGCGAGCGCCGCCACCGCGAGCGGCACCAGCACCCGCAGCAGCCGGTCGTCCGCGAGCACAGAGGCGAGCGCCCCCGCGACGGCGGCCGTCGACGGCGGCATCCACCAGGGCGCCGGGTCCGTCCGCAGCCGGTTGCTCTCCAGTACGGCCCCGGCGCCGGGGCCGCCGACCGGCCCGACGGGCCGGGGCGAGGAGGCGTGCGACGGCTGCATAGTGGCCTTCTCCCGAGACAGCGGTGGTCCGACATCCTTCCAGACGCCCGTGACGGCGGGTCCCGGGACCGCGCGGTCAGCCGCGCCGCGACGGCGCGGGCGCACACCAGGGCCGGCGTGCTCGTGGTGTCCACCTCGAGGTCGTAGTCGACCCCTTCGTGCACGAGCAGGGCCTGGCTCCGCGCCATGCCTGCGGGCCGGTCGCCGCGGGCGGCCTCCCGCTCCTTGGCGACTGCGGCCTCGCGGCCCCTACCCGCCGATCCAGTCGGCTGACAGCGCCCGCGCCGGGTTGGCCGTGAAGACCGCCTCGGCGGCCCGTACGCCCAGTTCGCGTTCGATCCGCGGGCGCAGGGTGTGCAGCAGGTACGGCATGCCGGGGCCGCCGCCGGTGGCGGCGCGGGCCCCGGCCGTCGTGGTGTCGCCGCCGAGCAGCAGTTGCCCGGTGTGGCCGGCCTCCGCGAGGGCCAGCAGGCAGTCCAGCAGCCGCCAGTCCGTGGCGTGGTTGGCCCGGGAGGGGCCGTCGAAGGCGAGGAACGCGCCGGACGCGGCGAGTTCGCGGTGCGCGCGTGGGTCCGGCGAGCGGTTGAGGTGGCCGAGGATCACGCTCGTCGGCGGCACCTCCAGCTTCCCGCAGAGCAGTTCGAGGACGTCGGGCGCGGCCGTGCCCAGCTCGTGGTGGACACCGATCGGGGCGCCGGTCGCGTGATGGGCCTCGGCCGCGGCCCCCATGACGTACCGGGCGTGCGCGTCCAGGCCGTGGAAACCTCCCGCGACCTTGATCATGCCCGCGCGGGCGGCGCCGGGCGGGGCGTCGGGGTCGTCGCCCGGCCGCATCCCGTGCGTCAGCTCCGAGACGAAGAACTCGGCCGGCCTGCCCCGCAACCGGTCCAGTGCCTGGGGCGCGTAGTGCGCGGCCTGGTGCAGCCCGGTCGCGGCGACCACGTGCACCGACGAGGCCCGGGAGACCGCCGGGAGGTCGGCGGCGCGCCGCCCCAGGCCGAAGGGGGTCCACTGCGCGACGCTCCGGCCGCCCAGCTCGTGAAAGGCCCGCAGCTCGGCCTCGGCCGCTTCGGCGGAGTCCAGCTCCTGTCCCGCGAGGGCCGGAACGCGGAAGAAGAGGTGGTCGTGGGCGTCGGTCACGCCCAACTCGGCGGGCGGGACGTCGCCGAGGACCGTACGGACCGTCCTCATACGGTGTCCTCCGCGAGCGCCGCCGTTACGACGCGGAGCCCCGCCAGTGCCTTCGGCACCCCGATGTACGGGGCCAGGTGGACCATCACCTCGACGATCTCCCGCGGCTCGATCCCGATGCGCAGGCTGTTCCGCACGTGGTCGTCCAACTGCGGTTCCACACCGCCGAGCGCCGCCAGCGCGGCGAGATTGGCGATCTGCCGGTCGCGCAGCGCCAACCCCTCGCGCTGGTAGGTGCCGCCGAACAGGGCCGTCACGATCCAGTCGGGGAATCCGGGGGCTATCGCGTCGAGGCGGGAGAGGGTGGCCTCGATGGTCTCCGGGCCCGCCAGTTCGCCGAGCAGCCGGTAGCCGGCCTCGCGGTCGATGTGCGCCTGCTTCACCAGTGCCGTCCCGTCTCGATGGTGTCCTGTTCCGGGGCCGACAGGTGCAGCACCTGGTAGCGGTCCCCGGCCTCGGCGGGGGCGGTGTGCTCCCAGAGGGTGAGGTGCAGCAGTTCCCAGCGGCGGGGATCGACGGCGAGCGCCGCCGAGTGCACGCCCGGCGTGGCGGCGTACTCGCGGACGGTGCCCAGCGCGCGGTCGATGACGGCGGCCGGAGCCTCGCCGGGAGGGATCGGCAGGGCGCGCCGGGCGGCCGCGCGGGGGACCGTGGCCGCCGCGGGCCCGTGGTCGAAGGCCAGCCCCGTCCAGTGCTCGACCGCGGGGCGGCCGAAGTCGTCGATGATCCCCTGGAACCCCGGCCCCCACAGGAAACTGTTCATCCCCTGCGGGGTGTTCCACAGGTAGAAGGGCGCGTACTCGTTGACGGGCGAGAGGTCGGTTCCCCGCTCGCGGATGAGGTAGGCCTTGAGCCCGAGGCCGGGGAAGTCGTCGAGCAGACGGCCCCTGGACTCGACCCGACGGCGGATGATCTTCATGTCGTAGTCGGCGGGCAGCGTGATCCGGTACTGCATGGCGTGCATCGGGCTGAACTCCCTACCTCGGGGCGGCCGTCCGGGCGGCGGTCACTTCCGGGACGCGGTCGAGCGGGCGGCGAGCAGCGCGACCGCGCCGCGCACCGCCTGGTGGAACGGCTCCTGCGAGCCCTCGGCGCGGGCGAGCACATAGCCGCCCTGGACGACGGCGGTGATCATGGCGGCGGTGTCCCGCGGATCGAGCGCGGCGTCGAACTCGCCCGCCGCCAGCCCCTCGGCGATGATCTCCGCGAGCCGCCCGCGCAGCCAGGCGAACGTCTCCTGCACCGGGCGGCGCAGCTCCGGACTGTCGATCACGTCCGGGTCCATGGCCATTCGGCCGACCCGGCAGCCGCGCAACGCGTCGCGCTCGCGCAACAGGTAGGCCGACACGCGCTCGACGGCGCTGCCGCCGCCGGACATCTGGGCCTCGGCCTGGGCCGTCAGCTGGTCCGCGCTGCGCCGCATCGCGGCCAGCGCGAGCTCGGGTTTGCCGGAGAAGTGGTGGTACATGCTGCCCTGGCCGGCGCCCGCGTGCTGCTGGATCGCCTTGGGGCTGGTGCCGGTGTAGCCGCGCTCCCACAGGAGTTCCCGGGTGCTCTCGATCAACCGTTCCGCCGTGTCCATGAACCGAGTGTACATACTAGTAGGTACAGACGGTACTGCGGGGCGGCCGGCCGGCCGGCGGGTACGGTTCGGCTGCCGCCGGGGCCGGGGAGCGCCCGGACGCCCGGTGGGGGCCGGTGGGGGTGCGCAAGGTGGTCGGCCGGGGTCGCCGCCGACCCCCCGGAACAGATCGCGAACCACCCACCGGCCGGCGCAGCACCCGGGAGCTACCGCCCGGCCTCCGCGGCGTCGGTGGCCACCGAACGCGCCCAGCGGTAGTCGGCCTTGCCGCTGGGGGAGCGCTGGATGCGGTCCATGACGACGAGGCTGCGCGGAATCTTGTAGCCGGCCAGCCGGGTGCGGCAGTGCGCCTGGATGTCGTCCAGGGTCAGCGGGTCCGCGCCGTCGCGCGGCTGCACGACGGCGGCGACGTGGTTGCCCCACTTCTCGTCCGGCACCCCGGCGACCAGGGCGTCGTAGACGTCGGGGTGCGCCTTGAGCGCCTCCTCGACCTCCTCCGGATAGACCTTCTCGCCACCGGTGTTGATGCACTGCGAGCCGCGCCCGAGGACCGTGACGACGCCGTCCTCGTCGACCGTCGCCATGTCCCCGAGCAGCACCCACCGCTCGCCGTCCCGCTGGAAGAACGTCTCCGCGGTCTTCGCGGGGTCGTTGTAGTAGCCGAGCGGAACGTGCCCGCGCAGGGCGATGCGTCCCGGCTCGCCGACCGCGACCGGCTCCGTCGTGGCCAGGTCGACCACCGCGACATGCGCGTTGACCCGCAGCCGGAAGCCGTTGGCGGGACCGGAGTCGTCGGTGGCCGTCCCGTTGAAACCGGACTCCGAGGAGCCGAAGTTGTTGAGGATCATGACGGTCGGCACCAGCGCCTGGAACTGGGCGCGGACGGTCTCCGACATGATCGCGCCCGAGCTGGAGATGGTGAAGAGCGAGGAGCAGTCGGTGCCCGCCATCGGTCCGGCCAGCGCGTCCGCCAGCGGCCGGAGCATGGCGTCGCCGACCAGGGAGACGCTGCTGACCTTCTCCTTCTCGATGGTGCGCAGCACCTCCTCCGGCACGTACTTGCGGTGGATGACGATCTTCTGGCCGAAGTTGAAACCGATGAAGGCGGTGAGCGTGGAGGTGCCGTGCATCAGCGGTGGGGTCGGGGAAGAAGACCAGCCCCTCGCCGCTCGCGGCGACCCGCTCCGCCAGCTCCTCGGGCCGTTTGACCGGCTCGCCGGTGGGGGCGCCGCCGCCCATGCCGGAGAAGAACAGGTCCTCCTGGCGCCACATGACGCCCTTGGGCATCCCGGTGGTGCCGCCGGTGTAGATGATGAACTGGTCGTCGGCGGAGCGCCGAGGGAAGCCGCGGTCCGGTGATCCGGCCGCCTCGGCGTCGGCGAAGGCGACCGGGGCGATGGCCGGCTCCCGCGCGTCTGCGGTCGGAACGCCCACCCGCACGAGGTGGCGCAGCTTCTCGGTGTGCGGCAGCGCGGCGGCCACCCGATCGGTGAACTCGGCGTCGAAGACCAGCGCCGTCAGATCCGCGTCCCGGTAGAGGTAGACCAGCTCCTCCTCCACGTACCGGTAGTTGACGTTCACCGGCACGGCTCGGGCCTTGACGCAGGCCAGGGCCGTCTGCAGGTACTCGATGCCGTTGTAGAGGTGCAGGCCGACGTGGTCACCGGGGCCGATCCCGTGGTCGATCAGGTGGTGCGCGATCCGGTTCGCGGCCGTGTCGAGCCGGGCGTACGTCAGGCGGCGTTCGGCGCCGGTGCCGGGGTGGTCGATGTAGACGAGTGCCTCCCGGTCCGGGACCACGTCCACGACCGACTCGAAGAGGTCGGCAAGGTTGTACTCCACGGCTCCTCCAGCCTCGATGCTGCGAAGGTCTCGGCCGTCATTAGAACCCTCCCGGGGTGTGGTGGGAAGGGATACCGGGCGAGAAATCTGACTGGTAGTCAGAAAACTATTGAACTCGACCTGCGCCTACTGCAACCTGTTCTAGGTCCGCGACGGAAGACTGCGACCTTGGAGGCCGGCCATGGGCGGCACGGAACATCTCACGGTGGAACGCCTGGGCGCGACGCTCGTCCTGACCCTGAACCGGCCCGAGGCGAAGAACGCCCTCTCCCTGCCGATGCTGGTCGGCCTCTACGACGGCTGGCTGCAGGCCGACGCCGACGACACGGTCCGCTCCATCGTCCTCACCGGGGCGGGCGGCACCTTCTGCGCCGGCATGGACCTCAAGGCGCTGGCCTCCGACGACGGCGCGATGGCCGGGCAGGAGTACCGCGACCGGATGAAAGCAGACCCCGACCTGCACTGGAAGGCGATGCTCCGGCACCACCGGCCGCGCAAGCCGGTGATCGCCGCCGTGGAGGGGTACTGCGTAGCGGGCGGCACCGAGATCCTGCAGGGCACCGACATCCGTGTCGCGGGGGAGAGCGCCACCCTCGGGCTCTTCGAGGTCCGGCGCGCGCTCTTCCCCATCGGCGGCTCCACCGTGCGGCTGCCCCGCCAGATCCCCCGTACCCACGCCCTGGAGATGCTGCTCACCGGCCGCCCCTACTCCGCGGCGGAGGCGAAGGAGATCGGCCTGATCGGTCATGTCGTGGCCGACGGCACGGCGTTGGAGCGGGCCCTGGAGATCGCGGAGCAGATCAACGCCAACGGGCCGCTGGCCGTCGAGGCGGTCAAGGCGTCCGTGTACGACACGGCGGAGATGACCGAGACGGAGGGCCTCAAGCACGAACTGGAGCGCGGCTGGCCGATCTTCGCCACCGCCGACGCGAAGGAAGGCCCGCGCGCCTTCGCGGAGAAGCGCCCGCCCGTCTACCGGCGCCTGTGAGCGCCGGGTCAGACGTCGGCCCGTCCGGCGCGGCGTAGGTCGCGCACCGCGCAACGAAGGGAGACCCCATGACGTCCGCCCCCGCACCGGAGGTGCTCAGCGCGCCCCTGGTCGTCGAGTTCCCGTTCACCCGCTCGCTCGGCCCCGTCCAGAGCGCGTTCCTCACCGGCCTGCGCGAGCGGATCGTGCTGGGGGTGCGCACGGGCGACGACCGGGTGCTCGTGCCGCCCGTCGAGTACGACCCCGTCACCTCGGCGGAGCTGCGCGAACTCGTCGAGGTCGGCACCACCGGCACCGTCACCACCTGGGCGTGGAACCCCGAACCCGGGCGCAATCAGCCGCTCTCCACGCCCTTCGCCTGGGTCCTGGTGCGCCTCGACGGCGCCGACACCGCGATGCTGCACGCACTGGACGCATCCGGGCCCGACGCCGTCGGCACCGGAATGCGGGTACGGATCCGGTGGGCCGCCGAACGGGTCGGCGCGATCACCGACATCGCGTGCTTCGAACCGGACGACGGGACCGGCGGGACCGGACGGCCGGAGGCCGCCGCGCACACCGGCGAGTTCGCCGATCCGGTGACCGGCATCGTCGCCCTCGCGCGCCTGGACTACGTCTACAGCCCCGGCCGGGCCCAGACCCGCTACCTCGCCGCGCTCGCCGACCGCAAGATGATCGGCGAACGCTGCCCGGCCTGCCGGAAGGTCTACATCCCGCCCCGGGGCGCCTGCCCCACCTGCGGCGTCGCCACCGACGAACAGGTGGAAGTGGGTCCCGGCGGCACCATCACCACCTTCTGCATCGTCAACATCAAGGCCCGCGGCCTCGACATCGAAGTGCCGTACGTCTACGCGCACATCGCCCTGGACGGCGCCGACCTCGCCCTGCACGGGCGCATCGGCGGCCTGCCCTACGACCAGGTGCGGATGGGCATGCGGGTCGAACCCGTGTGGAGCGAGGACGGCGGCTTCCCCGACCACTACCGGCCGACCGGGGAGCCCGACGCCGACTACGACACGTACAAGGAGATGGTCTAGATGCGGGACGTCGCGATCGTGGCGTTCGCCCAGAGCCGGCACGTGCGCAGCTCGGCCGAGGTCTCCGAGGTCGAGATGCTCATGCCCGTGCTGCACGAGGCGCTCGGGCAGGTCGAACTGCGGGCCGGAGAGATCGGCTTCACCTGCTCCGGCTCCTCGGACTACCTCGCCGGCCGGGCCTTCTCCTTCACCATGGCCCTGGACGGGGTCGGTGCCTGGCCGCCGATCTCCGAGTCGCACGTCGAGATGGACGGCGCCTGGGCGCTCTACGAGGCCTGGGTGAAGATCCTCACCGGTGAGGCCGACACCGCGCTGGTGTACTCCTACGGCAAGTCCTCGCCCGGCGACGTCCGCGAGGTGCTGACCCGCCAGCTGGACCCCTACTACGTGGCGCCGCTGTGGCCGGACCCGGTCGCGCTCGCCGCGCTCCAGGCGCGGGCGCTCATCGACGCGGGGCACACCGGCGAACCCGAACTCGCCGGTATCGCCGCCCGCAGCCGCGCCTGTGCGCGAAACAACCCGTACGCGCAGCTCACCTCCGTCCGCGACGGCGAGCGGTACGTGGTCCGGCCGCTGCGCCGCCAGGACTGCCCGCCGGTCGGCGACGGCGCCGCCGCGATCGTGCTGGCCGCCGGGGACACCGCCCGCCGGCTGTGCGACCGCCCGGCGTGGATCCGCGGCCTGGACCACCGCATCGAGGCCCACAGCCTCGGCGTCCGCGACCTCACCGACTCGCCGTCCACCCGGCTCGCGGCCGAGCGGGCCGGGCTGTTCGACGCACCGGTCGACACCGCCGAACTGCACGCGCCGTTCACCTCCCAGGAGGTCGTCCTGCGCAGGGCACTGCGGCTCGGCGACGACGTGAACGTCAACCCGTCCGGCGGTCCGCTCGCGGCCAACCCGATCATGGCCGCCGGCCTGATCCGGCTCGGCGAGGCGGCCACCCGCATCCACCGCGGCGACTCCGACCGCGCCGTCGCCCACGCGACCTCGGGCCCCTGCCTGCAGCAGAACCTGGTCGCCGTCCTGGAAGGGGACGCGAGATGAGCAAGGCACCTGTGGCGGTCGTCGGCATCGGCCAGACCAAGCACGTCGCGGCCCGGCACGACGTGTCGATCGCGGGACTCCTGCGGGAGGCGGCCCTGCGGGCGCTCGCCGACGCCGAACTCACCTTCGCCGACATCGACGCCGTCGTCATCGGTAAGGCCCCGGACTTCTTCGAGGGGGTGATGATGCCGGAGCTGTACCTGGCGGACGCCCTCGGAGCCGTCGGCAAGCCGATGCTGCGGGTGCACACCGCGGGCTCCGTCGGCGGGTCGACCGCGCTGGTCGCCTCCAACCTCGTCGCGGCCCGCGTCCACCGCACCGTACTGACCGTCGCGTTCGAGAAGCAGTCCGAGTCCAACGCCATGTGGGGGCTGTCGCTGCCGATCCCCTTCCAGCAGCCGCTGCTCGCCGGCGCCGGCGGGTTCTTCGCGCCGCATGTGCGCGCCTACATGCGGCGTACCGGGGCGCCCGACCACATCGGCTCCCTCGTCGCGTACAAGGACCGCCGCAACGCGCTGAAGAACCCCTACGCCCATCTGCACGAGAAGGACATCACGCTGGAGAAGGTGCGGGCCGCCCCCATGCTCTGGGACCCGATCCGCTACTCCGAGACCTGCCCGTCCTCCGACGGCGCGGTCGCGATGGTGCTCACCGACACCGAGGGCGCGGCCCGGTCGCCGCGACCGCCCGCCTGGCTGCACGGCGGGGCCATGCGCAGCGAGCCGACGATGTTCGCGGGCAAGGACTACGTCAGCCCGCAGGCGGGCAAGGACTGCGCGGCGGACGTGTACCGGCAGGCCGGGATCACCGATCCGCGCCGGGAGATCGACGCCGTCGAGATGTACGTGCCGTTCTCCTGGTACGAGCCGATGTGGCTGGAGAACCTCGGCTTCGCCGCCGAGGGGGAGGGCTGGAAGCTCACCGAGGCGGGCGTCACCGAACTCGACGGGGAGCTGCCCGTCAACCCGTCGGGCGGGGTGCTGTCCACCAACCCGATCGGCGCGTCCGGCATGATCCGCTTCGCCGAGGCGGCGCTGCAGGTACGCGGCCAGGCCGGTGATCACCAGGTGGCGGGGGCCCGCCGGGCGCTGGGCCACGCGTACGGCGGCGGCGCGCAGTTCTTCTCGATGTGGCTCGTCGGCGCGGACCGGCCCACCACCTGATCGGGCGGTGTATCCGGGCAGCTTGTCCCATTGCCTGTCAGGCAAGGAGCCTGGTGGCTAGGGTGGGTCGCGGATGACGACCTGGGAGGAGAGCGGACGTGGCCGAGAGCACCATCGGACAGCCGTTGACGAACGGTAGGAAGCCGCAGCTGGATCTTGCGGGCGCGCAGTGGCAGTCCAGCAGTCAGGGCACGGGCGACGTCCAGATCGCCTTTATCGAGGGCTACATCGCGATGCGGGACGGGCGGAGCCCGGACGGGCCATCGCTGATCTTCACCCCGGCGGAGTGGCGTGCCTTCGTACTGGGCGCGCGGGACGGCGAGTTCGACCTCACCTGAGGCGTCCGGCATGGACGCCCGCCGCCGGCCGCCGAACCTCGTCACCGAGGCCCGGCGGCCGGCGTTTCGCGGTAACGGTCACGGCCAGGGCTTGAGTTCGGGCAGCGGCGCGGTCCCGCCGTCCAGCGGGCCCTCCGGCGCCCGTCCCGCCAGCCAGGCGGTCAGGTCGGTGAGCGCGCCGCGCACGGTGACCGGTCGCCCGTCCCCCAGGACGCGTGACTCCGGGCCGTCCGACGCCTCCAGCGTCAGCCGCACGCCGTCCGGCACGCGCGGGGCGAGGAAGTCCAGGACGTGCGCGCAGAACGGCCGTGACCACTGCGCCGCGCGGTACCCGATCGCCGCGTCCACCGTGTGGATCTCCAACTCCCGCCACCAGGCGTGCGCGGCGGCCGACAGCGTCGCGTCGCGATAGCGCACCGGTCGCCGCAGGTCGCGCGCGTCGATCGCGGTCCACGCCTGCTCGGCCTCGTCGAGGGCCGCGCTGACGGCCGCCCGCAGTTCCGCCGCCGAGCGGCCGTGACCTGCCTCGATCGCGGCGTTGCGAGCGGGCGGCCCGCCGTCGTAGGGGTCGATCAGCTCGTCCTTCAGGGCATAGCGCGCCTGCCGGGCCAGGGCGAGGGCGACCCCCTCGACATGGCTGAGCAGGTGCCCGCGGGTCCAGCCGGGCAGTGCGCTCGGGGCGCGCACCTCGGCGTCGGACAGGTCGCCGAGCAGCACCCGCAGCCGGGCCCTGGCTGTCCAGGATCGCCGGTACGGGGTCGGGACGGTTCACGGCCACAGCAACTCCTTGGGACGGCGGTAGTCCAACCGGACGCATCACCTAATGCATTGCCGCGAATATAGCATTAGGCGCCCTCTCTGAAGTGTCCGGTTCCCGCGGCTTCTGTGGCGCGTACGGGAAGTCCGGCCGTTTTGCCGGTACTTGGGGCGCCCGTCATCTGGTGTGTGCCGAGCGGTCATGGCAGTCTCCGCGGGTATTGGCGCCACCGCCGTGTTGTGAGCGTTCAATTCGGCGCGACCCCGCCATCTGTGCCCCCTCACCGAGGAGTCGCTTTGACGCCACTGTCCCGCCGCGGATTCCTGGGAGCGGCCGCCGGCTCCGGCGCCGCCGCCGCGCTCGGCACGCTGCCCGCGTCCCTCCAGCAGGCCATGGCCGCCACTTCGGCGGCCGGCACGCTCGACGACGTCGAGCACGTGGTGATCTTCATGCAGGAGAACCGTTCCTTCGATCACTACTTCGGCACGCTCAAGGGCGTACGCGGCTTCGGCGACCGGTCGCGGCTGCGCTTCCCCAACGGCCAGGACGTGTTGCGCCAGACCGCGGCGGGGCCCTCCGGCGGCAGTCTCGTCCTGCCCTGGCACCTGAACACGGTGACCACGGACGCGCAGCGGGTGCGGGACCTCGACCACGGCTGGTCGGGCACCCACAGCGCCTGGAACGGCGGCAAGTACAACAACTGGGTGCCGGCCAAGAGCGCCTGGTCGATGGGGTACTACCAGCGCGCCGACATCCCGTTCCAGTACGCGCTTGCCGAGTCGTTCACCCTGTGCGACCAGTACTTCTGCTCCGTGCAGGGGCCGACCAACCCCAACCGGCTGTACCAGTGGACCGCCACCGTCGACCCGGCGGGCAAGTACGGCGGGCCGGTCACGGACAACTCCGAGAAGGGGTACTCCTGGACCACGTACGCCGAGCGCCTGCAGTCGGCGGGCATCTCCTGGCGGGTCTATCAGCAGCAGGACAACTACGACGACAACCCGCTGGCCTGGTTCAAGAACTTCAAGAGCGCCGCCACCACCTCACCGCTGTACGTCAACGGGATGCAGCGGCGGAGCGCCGACGCGTTCAACCAGGACGTGAAGAACGGCACGCTGCCCGCCGTCAGCTGGGTCGTCGCCCCCGCCAGCCAGAGCGAGCACCCGGAGTACCCGCCCGCGTACGGCGCGAACTACACCTCCCAGTACGTCCTGGAGTCGCTCGCGGCGAACCCGGCCGTCTGGGCCAAGACCGTGGTCTTCCTCAACTTCGACGAGAACGACGGCTTCTTCGACCACGTGGCACCGCCCGTCGCCCCCGCCGGAACCGCGGACGAGTTCGTCGGCGGTGCGCCCATCGGGCTCGGCCCGCGCGTGCCGATGATCGTGATCTCGCCCTGGAGCCGCGGCGGGTACGTCAACTCCGAGGTCGCCGACCACACCTCGCCGCTGCGGTTCCTGGAGAACTGGACCGGGGTGAAGGAGACCAACATCTCCGCCTGGCGCCGCACCGTCTGCGGCGATCTGATGAGCGCCTTCGACTTCACCACCAAGAACGCCACCTTCCCCTCGCTCCCCGACACCGCCGCGCTCGTGGCCGCGTGCGACGCCCAGAACTCCCTGCCCGACGCCGCCCCGCCGGCCGCGCAGGTGGCGCCGGTCCAGGAGGCGGGCACCCGGCCGGCCCGGCGGATCGGCTACGGCTTCGACACCACCTCGTGGACCGAGACGTCCACGGGCCGCATCTGGATCAAGGTCGCCAACACCGGCACGCTGGGCGCCGGGTTCGCGATGTACACCGTCAACCACCGCGCGTACGACACCTGGCGCTACACCGTCCCGGTCGGCGGCAGCGTGCAGGACTACTTCAGCGCCCAGACGTACGGCGGCGGCCTGTACGACATCGACGCGCACGGCCCCGACGGGTATCTGCGCGGCTTCAAGGGCGACGTGCGCACCTGGTCGAACGCGGCCAAGGGGCACCCCGAGGCGGCCGTGGCCATCGCCCGCGCAACGCCGCGGAACCTGGCGCTGACGCTGACCAACGCCGGTGGCGCGGGGGTGGTCTTCACCGTCGGCGGCAACGCCGCGGGGGACGGCACCGGCGGCAGCACGGTGACCGTCGCGGCGGGCGGCTCCCAGCAGCTCGCGCTCACGGCGGCGGCCGACGGCGGCTACGACTACACCGTGACCGCGAACACCGGTGACGGCTTCGAGCGCCGCTTCGCCGGCCGCGTCCACCCCGCCCAGTAGCGGACGGGACCGGGGCCGCACCCTCGTGCGGCCCCGGCCGTCGCGCTGTCCGTTCCCGGTACGGGCTCAGTCGAGGCCGCCGCGGTCCGCGTCCGTGCCGAACAGGTCCGACCACGGCCGCTGCCGGCCGCCGCTCACCGCGGCGACCCCCGAGGCGCGGTAGCGGGCGGTCTCCAGGGACCAGTCGAGATTGCCGCGCATCACATGGCACATGGCGCGCACGTAGTCCGCCACCTGTGCCCGCAGTTCCGGCGTGGCGTCGTACTCGTCGAGCACCCCGGGGAGGCGGTCGGCGAGCAGCTGGAACCGCCGCACGCGGGCGTTGGCGGCCCGCGCGATGAGCTCCACGGCTCCGTTCAGGGTGTGGTCCGTGGTGTCGAGCAGCAGGATGACGCTGTTGTTGACGTCCCCGGCCGCCAGCTCCTTGTCCACCGACATGATGTCGTTCACGAAGATCACCACGTCACCGGTGATCTCCCGCATCTCGGCCAGTGCGCCCGAGTGCAGCATGTCCGGCAGGGTGTAGCCGCCGCACCGTTCCGCGAAGTCCAGACACGGTTGGACGCCGATGGAGTCCCGTCGGCCCCGCAGGAAGGCCTCCAGGGTCATGGCGGGCCGCCGCGTCCGGTTCAGGGCCTCCCAGTGGTACGCCCGCAGGTAGTCCCGCCAGTGCTCGCGGAACCGGTCCTGCCACACGGTCGGCGTGCCCGCGGCCGAGCGGATCCATATGTCGCGGAATCCGTCCGCGAGAGGGTTCCCCGACGGGTTCGGGACCCCGTCGGTGGGGGAAGGTGGTTCGTAGAGGATCGACACCAACGTGTCGACCTCGCGCTCCACTTCGTCCGGCCGACGCCCCAAAGGGCCGTCGAACTGGTCGTCGAAGATGAAGAACCAGGCGTTGAAGTCGGCGGCGAGGTCGAGGTCGGGCCCGGTGGCGCGGGGGTAGAAGAACGCCATCAGCCGCTCCAGCCGCAGGGCGTCGTACTCCTCGACATCGCGGTCGAAGCGCAGGATCTCCAGGTCGCGCAGCCATTGCAGGGTGTGTCGGCGGGACCGGTCGGCATACGGGCTCGACCGGCCGGTGAAGGGAATGCTGAGCAGGGTGGTGCGCTCCGCGAGGATGTCGCGCTGGATGGGGCCGCTGGGGGCTGTGGTGTCCGTCAAGGTGCCCACCTCGGGTTGCGTCGCGGTCGGTCCGGAGCCGCCCGGACCGGGGGGGAAAGTGAACTGGCGTTTGCCATCTACCCGTTCGTCCGACGTGGATATCACCAGCGGGCACTACGGAGCGTCCCTGCGGGCGTACGCTCGGCGTTACCTGCCGAACAGGCAACGAGAACGGGAACGGACATGCCAGACGCGGTAGAACAATTAGGACGAGTGAATCGCTTGGTTCTCGAACGTGAGTCCGAACTCGTCGCGCTGGACGGCGCTTTGAACGATCTCTGCGGGACTCGGTCCGGCACCCGGCACGGCGGCCTGCTCGCCTTCGCGGGTCCCGCCGGGCTCGGCAAGACCGCGCTGCTCGCCGAGGTCCGCAGGCGGGCGGCGGCGCGTGGCTGCACCGTGCTGTCAGCTCGCGGCGGCGAGCAGGAGCAGGGCATGGCGTTCCATGTCGTCCGCCAGCTCGTCCAGCCGGTCCTCGCGGCGGCCTCCGAGGAGGAGCACCGCCGGATATTGGGCAGTTGGTATGACATCGTCGCCCCCGCCGTCGGGCTGGTCGCCTCGCGGGGCGACGGCGCGGCCGACCCCACCGGTGTGCGGGACGGCCTGGACTGGGTGGTGACACGCTTCGCCGTCCAGCAGGCGCCCGTCGTCCTGATCCTGGACGACGCGCACTGGGCCGACGCGGAGTCGCTGGCGTGGTTGACCGCCTTCGCCCCGCGGGCCGAGGAACTGCCGATGCTGGTGATCGTCGCCTACCGGCCCGACGAACTGCCGGCCGACGCGATCGCGTTCCTCAAACTCGCCGGCCGACACGGCTCCCGCCCCTTCGACCTGGTGGCGCTCACCCCGGGCGCCGTCCGGCGCATCGTGCGCGACGCCGTCGGGGAGAGCGCCGAGGAGGCGTTCTGCCGCGAGGCGTGGGCGGTCACCGGCGGCAACCCCTTCGAGGTCACCGAGTTGACCGCCAAGGTCTGCGACCACGAACTCAAGGGCCAGCGCGAGGACATCGCGGAACTGCGCGACCTCGCCTCCGCGGTCAAGGGCAGCGGCCTCATCGAGCGGATCGGGAAGCTGGGCACGTCCGCGGTCCGGTTCGCCTGGGCCGCGGCCGTCCTCGGCACGTCGATCGCACCGCAACTGGCAGCAGGGGTTGCCGCGCTCGGCCACGAGGAGGCGGCCGACGCCTTCGAACGGCTGCGCGCCGCGCGCATCCTGACCGTCGGCGCCGCCGACGGCTCCACCCTGGAGTTCGTCCACCCGCTGATCGCCACCGCCGTCTACCGGGCGATCCCCAGCGCGCTGCGCGTCGGGATGCACGGCGAGGCGGCGGCCGCCGTGATGGAGGCGGGACTGGGCCCGACGTCCGCCGCCCGGCACCTGCTGGAACTGCACCCCGAGGGTGACGACGGGGTGGTGCAGCAACTGCGCGCCGCCGCCCGCGAGTACCTGCGGGCCGGTGCGCCCGAGGCGGCCCAGCGCTGCCTCGCCCGCGCCCTGCGCGAACCGCCGCCCTACGGCGAGCGCGCGGCCGTGCTCTTCGAGCTGGGCTGCTCCTCGCTCCTCAACGAACCCGCGAACACCGTCAACCACCTGCGGGCCGCCCTGGAGGAGCCGGAGCTCGAACCGGAGCTGCGCGAGGCCATCACCTACCGGCTCGCGCAGGCCCTGGGACACACCGGCCGGATGGCGGAGGCCGCCCGTACCGTCGAGGCGGAGGCCAGCCGGGCCACCAACACCCGCACCCGGCTGCGCATGCAGGCCGAGCAGTTCATGTGGAACGCCTTCCGGGCCGACGAACAGGACTCGCCCGCCCGCTCCCGGCGGCTGAACCGGCTGGCGGACCACCTCACCGGCCGCGGCCAGGCCGAGCGCTACATCCTGGGACTGCGCGCCTGGGACGCGATGGTGCGCGGTGAACCGGCCGCCGTCGCCCTGCGCTACGCCGAGGAGGCCCTCGGCGACGGCCTCAGCTGGACCGACGAGAACTGGGGCTTCGAGGTACCGGTCCTGGTCGCCTTCACCTTCATGTACTGCGACCAGCCCGGTCGCGCCGAGGACCTGTTCAACAAGGGCATCGCGGAGCTGGAGCGCAAGGGGTGGCGCGGCGCGCACCTGTCGTTCGGCTTCACGCTCCTCGGGTACATCCGCTACCGACGCGGGCGGCTCGCCGAGGCCGAGGACCTGGTCCACGCCGGGCTCGGCATCGCCGACCGGGTGGGGACGGGAGTGCCCGCGCAGTGGTTCGCGATCGGCATCCTCATCGAGATCCTGCTCGCCCGCGGCCGCACCCACGAGGCGCAGGAGCTCGCCGACACGTACGACTACGGCGAGGTGATCCCGAACGCGGTCGTCTACCCCGACTCCCAGACGGTCTACAGCGAACTGCTGCTGGCCCAGGGCATGCGGGGCGACGCCGAACGCCACCTCACGGCGGTCGGGCAGCGGCTGGAGGCGCGCGGCATGCGCAATCCCGGCTGGTGTCCGTGGCAGCTGCACCTCGCCCAGGCGGTCGCGCTCGTCGAGCCCGAGCGAGCGGCGGCAACCGTCCGGGAGGCCGTCCAGCGGGCCCGCCAGTTCGGCACCGCGTCGGCGATCGGTCAGGCGCTGCACGTGGCCGCCGAAGTGACCGGCGGCCCTGACGGCCTGCGGCTGCTGGCCGAGGCGGTGGGCCATCTCGAGCGCTCACCCTCGGCGTTCGAACTGGCCCGCGCCCAGGTCGCGTACGGTGCCGCGCTACGCCGGGCGGGACTGCCGCAGGACGCCGCCGACCGGTTGCACGCCGGTCTCGAGGGCGCGCTGCACTGCAACTCCGACGCGCTCGCCGCCCGGGCCCGTGACGAGCTCGCGGCGGCGGGGATGCGCCCGCTGCAGCTGCACAGCACGGGGACCGACACGCTCACCGGCCCGGAGCGGGCGGTGGCGGAACGGATCGCCAACGGCCGGTCGACCGCCGACGTCGCCGAGGAGATGGGCACCGCGGAACGCGAGGTGACGCGCATGCTGTCCGCGGTCTACCGCAAGGCCGGCACGGATCACGCCGGGCTACCCAAAGCCCTCGAACAGACGTCGGACAGCGTGTTCCAGCACTCCGCGCTGGGCCGGTGAACGAGGAGTTCGCCGGGTAGCCCGCGGCAGGGGCCGGGAGAGGGTCCCGGCCCCTGCCGCGGGCGTACGCTGAAGTGGCACCGGACGCGGGTGCGCCGAAGACACCGGGCGCCCGGCGTACGCGGTGGTGGCAGGGGGTGGCACGATGCCGGAGCACAGGGCCCGCCCAGGCCGGCCGCTGCTCGAACGCGAGCCCGAACTGGACGCCGTCGACAAGGCGTTGCGGCGGCTCACGGGACTGCGCGCGGACGGGGAGAGCCTCGACCGGCCGCTCGGCGGGCTGCTGGGCTTCTCCGGCACCGCCGGGCTCGGCAAGACCACGCTGCTGGCCGAGACACGACGCCGCGCGGCGGACCGGGGTTGCACCGTACTGTCCGCCCGCGGCGGCGACCAGGAGCAGCGGGTGGCCTTCCATGTGGCGCGCCAACTCCTGCAGCCACAGCTCGCCGGAGCCGGCGAGGGGGAACTGCGCGCCACGCTCGGCGGCTGGTACGGCATCGTGGCCCCGGCACTGGGCCTGTGCGCCGCGGCCGGGGGCGCCGCGCCCGACCCGCAGGGCCTGCGGGACGGCCTGGACTGGGTGCTCACCCACCTCGCCCAGCGGCGCGCCCCGGTGGTCCTGGTCCTGGACGACGCGCACTGGGCCGATCCCGAGTCCCTGGGGTGGCTCGCCGCGTTCGCGCCGCGCGCCGCCGAACTGTCCCTGCTGATCGTCGTCGCCTACCGGCCCGAGGAACTGCCCGAGCACGCCGCATCGTTCCGCGTCGGGCCGGAAGGCACCGCGCACCAGGCCCTGAGCCTCGAACCGCTCACCGCCGCCGCGATCGGCGACCTCGTGCGCGCGTCGGTCGGCGAGCACGCGGACGACGCGTTCTGCCGCGAGTTCTGGTCCGTCACGGCGGGCAACCCGTTCGAGGCTGTCGAGCTGACCGCCAAGATCCGCGACCGCGGCCTGCGTCCCGACCGGACCAGCGCGCACCTGCTGCGCGAACTGGCGGCCGCGGTGAAGGGCAGCGGGCTGACCACCCGGCTGGAACGGCTGGGCGTGCCCGCGGTCCGGCTGGCCTGGGCCGCCGCGGTGCTGGGAACGGAGATCTCGCCGGCACTGGCCGCCGAGATCGCGGGTCTCGGCGCCGCGCAGGCGGCGGAGGCCGCGGACCGGCTGCGCGACGCCCGGGTGCTGACCGGCGGCGCGACCCTGGAGTTCGTCCACCCGCTGATCGCCACCGCCGTCTACCGGGCGATCCCCGACGCCGCACGCGTCGCGCTGCACGGCCAGGCGGCCTGGTCGGTGGTGGGCGCGGGGCTGGGCGCGTCGGCCGCCGCCCGCCACCTGCTGGAGACCCACCCCGAGGGCGACCCCTGGGTCGTGGGCCAACTGCGCTCCGCCGCCCGCGAGACGCTGCGCGCGGGCGCCCCGGAAGCCGCCCGCAGTTACCTGGCCCGGGCCCTGCGCGAACCCCCGTCGCCCGGCGAGCGGGCCGCCGTCCTGTACGAACTGGGCTGCGCCTCCCTGCTGCTCGAACCCGCGACCACCGTCAACCACCTGCGGGCCGCGCTGGAGGAGCCGGCCGGCGACCCCGCCCTGCGCGAGGGGATCGTCTTCCACCTCTCCCAGGCCCTCGCCCACAGTGACCGGCTCGACGAGGCAGCCGACACCGTCGGCGACGCGGCCCGTGCCGCCACCGACCCCCGCGTGCGGCTGCGCATGCAGGCCGAGCAGTTCATGTGGGACGCCTTCCGGGCCGACGAGCCCGACTCGCCCGCCCGCTCCCGGCGGCTGGCACGGCTCGCCGACCGGCTGACCGGCCGCGACCTCACCGAGCGCTACATCATCGGGCTGCGCGCCTGGGACGCCGTCCTGCGCGGCGAGCCCACCGGCACCGCACTGCGCCATGCGGGCCGGGCCCTGGACGGCGGGCTGCGCTGGGCCGAGGTGGACTGGGGGTTCGAGGTCCCGGTGCTGGTGGCCCTCGTGTACATGTACGCGGACCGGCCCGGCCGGGCCGAAGAGCTGTTCGCCGACGGGATCGCCGAGTTCGAGCGCCAGGGCTGGCGCGGCGCCCACCTGTCGTTCGGCTACGTGCTGCTCGGCTACGTCCGCTTCCGGCGCGGCCGGCTCTCCGAGGCCGAGGACTTCGCCCGCGCGGGACTGCGGCTCGCCGAGCGCGTCGGCCGCGGCACCCCTGTCCAGTGGTACTCCGTCGCGGTCCTCATCGAGGTGCTGCTCGCCCGTGGCCGGGTGGCCGAAGCGACGGAACTCGCCGCCGACCAGGGCTTCCACGCCCCTTTCCCCAGCGCCGTCACCTTCCCCGACGCCCAGGGCGTCCACGCCGAGCTGTTGCTCGCGCGCGGTCTGGCGAAGGAGGCCGCCGCGGAGCTGGCCGCCGTGGGCCGCCGGCTGAACCGGCGCGGCATGCGCAACCCCGCGTGGTGCCCCTGGCAGTCGCACCTGGCGCTCGCGCAGGCGTCCACGGCCCCGGAAAGGGCGCCCGCCACCGCCCTGGAGGCCGTCGCCCGCGCCCGGCAGTTCGGTGCGGCTTCGACGATCGGCCAGACCCTGCGGGTCGCCGCGGAGGTGTCCGGGGGAGCGGAGCGGATGAAGCTGCTGGAGGAGTCCGTCGACTGGCTGGAGCGCTCCCCGGCCGGCTACCAGCTCGCCTGCTCGCTGGTCGCGCACGGCACGGCGCTGCGCCGGGCGGGGCGCCCCGCCGAGGCCGCGGAACAGCTCTACCGGGGCCTGGAGGGCGCCCTGCAGTGCGGCGCCGACGAGCTGGCCTCCCGGGCCCGCGGCCAACTCACCGCGGCCGGGCTGCGGCCCCTGCGGCTGACCGCCCCCGGGAGCGCCACCCTCACCGAGCGGGAACGGGCGGCCGCCGCCCGCGCGGCCACGGGCTCGACGCCGGCGGTGACAGCGGCGGCGCTGTCCACCGACGAGGCGACGGTCGGCCGGCTGCTCTCCGCCGTCTACCGCAAGCTCGGCACCGACCCCGGCGGGCTGCCGGCGGCCTATCCGGCGGACCCGTCCGGGGGCCCGCCGGAGGCGGTCGCGGGAGAGGAATGACGGCGGGGCGCCGGGAGGTCCGGCGGCCACGGCCCCCGGCGCCGCGCGGGGGGCCGCGGGCCACGTACGATGGCCGTATGTCGTTCCTCCGCCGCCGCACCGCAGCCACGCCCACCGGGCCGGACTTCGATGTCCTGGCCATGGACCCGGGGGACTGGCCCGGCATTCTCGGCGCCGGGCTGCTGCCCGGTCCCGACGGCAGCTGCCAGGGCATCTTCCTGCGCTACGACCTCTTCGGCGGCCGCGGTCCCGCCATGCTGATCGGCAACCTTCCCGAGGGCTCCCCGGCACGTGATCTGGAGGACGGCCAGGTCCCCTTCGAGGTGGCGCAGCTGATGGTGGCCCTCGGCAACGAGGAGCCGGTGGAGGTGGTCAGCACCGAGGACACACCCCGCTATGCACGGCGACGGCCTGCTCATCGTCCGGCGGATCAAGGTCTCGGAAGCGCGGATCGCCTGCGCGCAGTTCGACCGCAGCGACGGCGTCCAGGTCACCATCGCCACCTGGGACCGCCCCATCACCGACGACCTGTACCAGCTGCTGAAGCCGCTGCCCGCGGAGATGTTCCAGCAGGGCTGACCGGCACGGCCGTACCGCACGTGAAGGGGCGCCGCCGGGATCCGGCGGCGCCCCTTCGCGTCCCGCGCCAGTACCGCTCAGCGCGGAGCGCCCACCTGGGACGGCTGGACGGTGACGTCCTCGGCCTTGACGTACTCCACCCGGTGGCCGAACTGGATCTCGTAGTAGACCTGGTTGCCGCGCACGACCTGGTGCGAGGCGGTGTCGAAGGTCGTCGAGTAGTAGTACTCGCCCCGGACGCGGTTGCCGATCGCGTACTCCTGGCCCGCCGGGAGCTTGTACGGCATCGGCACGATCGCCTGGACGGGAACCGCCCGCCGGGTACGCCGCGGCCTCGGGGTAGGCGCGCCCGTAGACCGGGATGTCGGCCAGGCCCGCCTTCGGGGTGACGGTGAAGCCCCAGGCGTTGACGGCGGTCGGCTGCGATCGCGGGTTGTGGAACCAGGCCTTCTGGCCCAGGTACCACACAGCCGTCCAGTCGCCCTGGCGCTCGGCGACGGCGTACTGCTGACCGGTTGAGGCACGCGCCCCGACGTCGTTGACACCCGTGGTGGAGTCACCCGTCGGGTGCAGGCCGATGTCCTTCACCAGCGGCGCGTCCTCGCTCGGCGCGGTGTACAACCGAACCGCCTCGGAGCCGAGGGACGGGCAGGTGTCGCCGGCCGTGACACAGCCGGTGTACAGCGGCCGGTTCGTGTCGTAGTCCGGGCGGATGGTGACGAGGCCGCCGGCGGGGCCGGCCGTGGCGTGCAGCGGCGCGCCCATCAGCTGGAAGTAGTGCGCCCAGTCCCAGTACGGCCCGGGGTCGGTGTGCATCCCGCCGATGTACGCGCCGGTCGGTCCCGGCACGTTGTCGTGGCCGAGGATGTGCTGGCGGTTGAGCGGGATGCCGTACTTCTTCGCCAGGTAGGCGACCAGTCGCGCGGAGGCGCGGTACATCGACTCCGTGTACCAGGCGCCCGGCTCGGTGAGGAAGCCCTCGTGCTCGATCCCGATCGACTTGGCGTTGAGGTACCAGTTGCCCGCGTGCCAGCCGACGTCCTTGGTGTTGAGGTGCTGGGCGATGTGGCCGTCCGCCGAGCGGACGGTGTAGTGCCAGGCCAGGTAGGTCGGGTCCTGCACCAGTTTCAGCGAGACGTCCCAGCTGCCCTCGGTGTCGTGGATGACGATGGTGTCGATCTTCTGGGAGGCGGGCCGGTCCGCGAGGTCGTGGTTGCCGTAGTCCCCGGGAGTCGTCTCCTGGTAGGGCGCGGGAACCCACTCGCAACCCACCGTGCGCGGGCACTCCGTCCTGCTGTCGTCGGCGGGCTTCAGTCCCGGTGCCGCCGTCCGCGCGGTGGCCGGGGCCAGCCCGGGAGCCGCGGCCAGGGTGACGGTCTGCCCGGTGTCGGTCGTGCGGGACTGGCCCTGCCGCAGCAGGTCGTAGACGTCGTCCGCGAAGGCGGTGGCGGTGGCCGCGTCGTCGGCGCCGGAGAAGCGCGCGACGGCGCCGTACCAGTCCGCGGGGTCGGCGCTCAGCGGCCGCCCCAAGGACTTCTGCGCGTCGGCGATGAGCGCCGCGCCGCCGGCGACGTTGGCCGCCGGGTCCTCGCGCAGGTCCCGGGCCGGCAGCCCGGTCAGCCCCGCGGCCCGGTCGAGCGTGGTCAGGGTGGCGGGCAGCTTCGACAGGTCGGTGCCGGGGACGGCCGGCGCGGTACCGGTCAGCGGCCGGGAGTCGTCACCTCGGGGATCGTCGCCGCCGTCGCCCTTGCGGGGGAAGTCGGCGAGCGCCGTACGGGCGTCCGTGAGGTGCATCGGGCCGTATCCCGCGGTGACGCTGGGCAGTCCCTGGTGGGTGTCCCAGCGCGATTCCATGTAGGACACGCCCAGCAGGACACTCGTCGGCACCTGGTAGCGCAGGGCCGCGTCGCTGAACGCCTGCTGCAGCGACGAGGTGGCCGGCTGGGCGGCGCTCGCGGATGTGGCCGTGGCCGTGGAGAGCACGGGCAGCAATGCCGCGGCAGCGGCCGCGGCCGTCACCGTGCGCAGCGTGCTCCGGCGGTGCCTCGCTGGTCGGGCGGCGGACTCTCGCAATGCGGCCTCCTTGAAGCGGTACTGGGGCGAACGGCTCCACAGAGGTATCGGCTTCCGGACGATCCGTCAACAGGCCCTGACAGGAAGCTGTTTGAGCACGTCACAAGCCCGTGCCGGGGGTTTCCCCGACACGGGCGCGCTGGCCTGCCTCGCGTCAGTGGTCTGGACCGGTGGCGCGGTCGGCGGCGGGCGGTGTGAGCCCCCGTGATCGGGGGGCGGGACAGGTCCCGTAGAACTCAGCGCGTGCCGACGGCGGCACGTACCGCCCGCCGGGCCAGACCGCAGTCGTCGTGCAGCCGGCGCAGCAGCAGCCGCTGCTCCTCGCCCGCTCCGGCCATGGTCTGGGTGGGCGGGGCGGTGCTCCGCATGGTGCGCTGCACGGCGGTCTCGTAGGTACGGATCTCCCGGGTCAGGATGAGCATCAGGTTGACCAGGAAGGCGTCGCGGGAGGCCGGACCCTGGTTCTGGGCGAGCTGGCTGATCTGGCGGCGCGCCACCGGGTCGTTGCCGAGCACGGACCACAGCACCGCGAGGTCGTACCCCGGCAGGTACCAGCCGGCGTGCTCCCAGTCGACCAGCGCCGGGCCGGCCGGGGAGAGCAGCACGTTGGAGAGCATGGCGTCGCCGTGGCAGAACTGCCCCTGCACATGGGCCAGCCCGTGCAGCAGCTTCTGCAGGTCACCCATGTCCCGGTCGGTGAGCAGCCCCAGTTCGTGGTAGCGCGAGATCCGTGCCGGGTAGTCGATCGGCGCGTCGAACACGCCGGCCGGCGGCCGCCACAGGTTGACCCGGCCGAAGGCGCCGATGGCGGCACGGACGTCGGACCGCGGGAAGGTCTCGGTCGGGTGGCGGTGCACCGACACGACACGTCCGGGCATGCGCTCCAGGACCAGCACGCAGCTCTCCGGGTCCGCGGCGATCAGCCGTGGGACCCGGGCCGGCGGCCGGTGGCGGACGAACGCCCGGTATGCCGCTATTTCATGCTGGAACCGCTCGACCCACGCCGGGGACTGGTCCAGCAGGCACTTGGCGACCGCGGGACTCCGTCCCGACGTCCCGACCAGCAGTGCGGTGCGCCCACTGCGGCGCAGCATCTGGACAGGGTTGAACTCTGGACATATCCGCTGCACGGCGGCGATGGCCGTCCGCAACTGAGCGCCCTGGGGGCCGGTCAAGTCGAGTCTCCCGCTGAGCGGATGGGAGGTACCCGTCGGGAGGCCCCGCCGAGCGGCGGTGAGCGGCGGACGGGAGCGCATGGGGGAGTCCGTACCAGCGGGGAGCGACAACCGGGGCGGAGCGGACACGGAGGACGATGCTGAATACATGAGGGGGAAACAGATCCCTTCGTGTGCCTGTGAGCTCATGACGGTGATGCGGTACTTCGTCGTGGCGAAGAGCCTTCGGCGGTTGCCGCGTCGCGGAGCCGCGACGTGGTGGTCGGTGGCGTGGCCGGCGCGTGGACGGCACGGCACCGTGTCGGCGTCCGGACCCGCACCCTGGGGAATGCGGGTTCGAGCCGAAACGGCCCGGTCCCTCCACGCGCCGTACGCCCCTCCCTGGGGCGGTCGTCTTCTCGACGGGAGCGCTTCTGCGCGACTCGCGGGCGACTCGAACGACCTTCCGGGAGCCGGTTGTTGCCGGGCCGGGTTGGCGCGTTCCTACATCACACCCTGGCGCGGGTGGCAGACCATCTGGCGCACCCTGGCGAAGCGTGGCGAATACTCGCGGGGCCTTTGTCGGGCGATTAGTGTCAACGGTGCCGAGGAACCTGGGGGCTTGACGTGAGCAAAGAAGCCAACACCCGACTTGCGGACCTGTTCGGCCTCACCGGCTGGTCCAAAGGCGAACTCGCACGGTTGGTCAACCGGCAGGCGGCGGCCATGGGCCATCCGCAGCTGGCGACCGACACCTCGCGGGTGCGCCGTTGGATCGAGACCGGTGAGTCGCCGCGCGAACCCGTTCCGAAGGTGCTGGCGGCTCTGTTCACCGAGCGGCTCGGCCGTGTCGTGACCATCGAGGATCTCGGGTTCGACCGGCACCGGCGCGCGGGGAAGAAGCAGACCGGAGACGGTCTGCCGTGGCCACCGGAGAGAACAGCCGCGGTCCTCACCGAATTCACGGGAATGGACCTCATGCTCAACCGACGCGGTCTGGTGGGCGCGGGCGCAGCGCTCACCGCTGGCTCAGCACTCAGCAGCGCCATGTACGACTGGCTGCACACCGACCCGGCCCTGGTGGCCGATGCCCCGGTCATCAACGATCCACTCCACGCCGACCCCGCCGCGTACGACCGGTACGAGGCGGCTCCGGTGGGCTCCCAGGAGATCGAGGCGCTCGAGCGCTCGGTCGAGGTCTTCCGCGCCTGGGACGCGGCCCGCGGCGGCGGGCTGCAGCGCAAGGCTGTGGTCGGCCAGCTCAACGAGGTGGGCGGCATGCTCGCCTACCACCACCAGGACCATCTGCAGCGCAGGCTGTGGGGCGTGGCCGCCAACCTGGCCGTGCTCGCCGGGTGGATGTCCCATGACGTGGGTCTGGAGCCCACGGCGCAAAAGTACTTCGTGATCGCCGCGCACGCGGCGCGGGAGGGAGGGGACCGGCCGCGGGCCGGCGAGGCACTGTCCCGGGCCGCCCGGCAGATGGTCCACATCGGCCGGCCGGACGACGCGCTCGATCTGATGAAGCTGGCGAAGTCGGGTTCGGGCGAGCAGGCCCTGCCGCGCACCCGCGCCATGCTGCAGACCATCGAGGCGTGGGCCCAGGCGTCGATGGGGCGCGGCCAGGCGATGCGGCGGACGCTGGGAGAGGCCGAGGACCTGTTCGCCTCGGACAAGGGCGACGTGCCGCCACCGAGTTGGATGCAGATGTTCGACGAGGCGGACCTGCACGGGATGCAGGCGCTGGCGTACCGCACGCTGGCCGAGCACGATCCGTCCGCCGCGGCCCAGGCGCAGAGGCACGCCAAGTACGCGCTGGAGCTGCGGGCGGCGGGCCGGGACCGGTCGAAGATCTTCGACTACATCTCGCTGGCCTCGGCCTGCTTCCTCGGCAACGACCCCGAGCAGGCCGACCGTTACGCGCGGATGGCACTGCTGACGATCGGCAGCACGTCCTCGCACCGGACGTGGGACCGGCTGCGGGAGATGTACCGGCTCACCGGGCGGTACGCGGACTGCACGACGATCCAGGACCTGAGGTCGGAGTTGGAGGCGGCGATGCCACCGCTTCCGAAGAACAGGAGCACCCGCCAGGTCTGACGACAGATCGGTCTCCTACCGATCCTCAACCGATCCTCGCGACGAGCACGCAGGCGTCGTCCTCACGCTCGGGGGCGCCGAACTCCTCGACGACCAGCCGTACGCAGTCCTGCGCGGTGCGGGCCCGGGCGAACAGCGGTGCCATCGCGAGCAGTCGGCGTGCGCCGTCCGTGGGCTCCGTCCCGGCCGGGAACGACGTCCGGCGGGGCACGAGTCCGTCGGTGTGCAGTACCAGCAGGTCGCCAGGTTTGAGGGGCTCGGCGGCCTGGGTGTACCGCGCGTCGGAGGTGGCCCCGAGGAGCACGCCCTCGGGCGGGTCCAGGGCGCGTCCGGTCCCGTCGCGGAAGAGCAGTGGGGCGGGATGGCCGGCCTGGGCCCAGCTCAGGGTGCGGTCGGCGGGGTTGTAGCGGCAGCACAGTGCGCTGCCGAGGGTGGGCTGGGCCGAGGTGTCCAGCAGGTGGTTCAGCCTGCCCAGCAACGGTCCGGGTTCCAGTCCCGCGACCGCCATGCCGCGCAGCGCGCCGAGCATCATCGCCATGCCGGACGTGGCGTTCACACCGTGTCCGGTGAGATCGCCGACGGTCAGCAGCGTCGCGCCGTCGGGAAGGAACAGTGCGTCGTACCAGTCGCCGCCGATCAGCGCGCTGGTACCGGAAGGGAGGTAGTGGGCGGCCAGGTCCAGGGTGACGGGGCCGCCTCCTTGCGGGAACCGCAGGGAGCCGCGCCACGGCGGGAGCACGGCTTCCTGCAGCTCGACCGCCAGCCGGTGCTCCGACCGCGCGAACTGCCGCTGGCGCTGGAGAGAGTCACGGGTCTCCCTCAGCGTCAGCTGGCTGCGACGCAGCTCACTGACGTCCCGCAGCACGGCCCACATCGAAGCGGTGCCGCCGTCAGCGTCGAGCACGGGCTCGCCCACCATGTGCAGCGTCCGGGTGGAACCGTCGGAGCGCACGATGCGGAACTCGCCGTCGATGGGCCTGCCGTCGACCAGGCAACCGGTGACCATCGAGGTGAGGGACGCCTGGTCCTCCTCGTAGAGCCAGGAGGGGAGCTCGTCCAGTGTCAGCGGCCCGTCGTCCGGGTCACGGCCGAAGATGCGGTACAGCTCGTCGGACCATTCCGCCTCGTCCGTCAGCAGGTCCCATTCGGCGCTGCCGGCCCGGCCGGGAGCGTGATCCGGGACACGGTCCGGCACCGGCGCGGACGGGACGTAGGAGCCGGCGAAGTCGCTCGGGACGAAGGGGTCCGCGGTGCCGTCGTCGTCGGCCAGACCCTCGCGGAGCTGTCCCAGGTGCTCGCCCAGATCGTCGAGCTGGTGCACCGCGAGATCGCACAGAGCGCGCTCCCAGCGGACCTGGGGGTCCCCGTCCGGGGTGGCGGCCTCACGGCGTACCGCGTCGACCTCGCTGCGCAGCCGGCGGGCTTTCGAGATCAGCGCGTCCACCGTGCCGGGGTCGGTCGGCTGTGCGGCGGAGCGGTCCGCGTGCAGGTGAGACGGCATGACGCTCTCCGAAGGTGACTCCGATACCGGATACCGGGCTGAGCGGCCAGGGCGGGACGGAAGGGCCGGTAACGACTGTGGCACACGGCGTGATGGGCCGTAAGGCTTTCTGCAATACCCGATCCGGTGGTGCTCCTGGCATATGCCACGAGCCTTCCGGAACGTCTGGCGGCCCGGAGCGACACGGGCGGCGAAACCTCGGTAGGCTGCGGCCCGCCCCGGCCCCACACATTCTCATCCGCCGCCAGGCTTGAAACGCCCGGCGGCCGGTAAGGATGCCGGGCACCCGCAGCGGAAATCCCGTTGCCTTGGAACCCCCCGCACCGGATGCTGACCTCATGTTCGACCCAGACATAGCGCCCAGTGGAACCCTTCTCGGCCTCCTCCAGCGAGGACGCGGAGACGGGACCCTGCATGCCCTGGCGGCGCAGCGGGCAGACGCCCTCGCCGCTCTGGAGCAGTGCGTCCTGCGTGACCCCCGCCTCGACTGGCGGGTGGAATCACGCTCCCTCTATTACGCGCGGCTGTACTCCGAACTGGAAGCCGGGCTCGACGGGATCGAACAGCACCTCTTCCATCCGGACGACCTCCTGGCCCCCGACGAGCACCGCTGCGGTCTCGCGCTGTCCGTCCTCGGCCACCTCGCCGGCTACGGGCGCGGTGACGCCCTGCGCCTGCTGCGGCGCTACGCGGCCACCGGCGGCAACTGGGAGTGGGCCCTGGACGAGCTGGCCGTCCGTGACGACGAACAGGGACTGCGCGACCTCGGTCCCGCCCTGCTCGCCCGTTTCCCGGAGACCGCCGAGGGCGATACCGAGCTGGCCGCGGCCGTGCGCGAGGCGTACGAGCCCAGGCCGTGGCAGTTGTGGGCCGAGGACTCCCGGCGCCCCGCGAGCGCCGCCCGGGTCCGCAAGGCACTGGAAGAGGTGTCGTTCAGCCGCTGGCAGCGCCAGCTGCGCCCGACGGGACCCACCCCCGGCTGGAGCGTCCGCGCCGTACTCGAATGGGCCGACGAGGGCCTCGTCCAGTACCCGGCCGTCGACCGCGATCAGCCCGCGGCCCGCTGCCTGGCGGCCGTCGCCGGGCCCGAGGACCGCCCCGAGCTCGTCGCCGCCGCCCAGGACGGCCGGCCCGCCGCCCGCGCCGCCGCGCTGCGCCACCTCGCGGACCGGCAGGACCCACAGGTCCTGGACCTCATCGAAGCCGCCGCGGCCGACCCCGTGGACCTCGTCGTCAGAGCCGCCCTCGAATCGTTCGAGCGGATGCGCGGCGGCGACGCCATGGACCGGGCCCGCGCCTGGTCCGAGCGCGAGGACGCGCTCGGCATCTCCGCCGCCCGCATGCTCGCCTGCCGAGGCGGCGACGAGGACGCCGGCCGGGTGCTGGCCGGACTGCGCCGGCTCGTCCAGAACGACGGCGCCGACGCCGAGGGCCTCGCCGTCCTCATCGAGGGCGCCGGCCGGCTCACGATCGACCGCGCGGCACCCGTGCTGCGCCACGTCTACCGCGAGACCTCCTCCTCCCAGCTGCGCGGGTACGCCGCCCAGGCACTGGCCGCCACCGACCCCGGCTTCGCCGCCGGCTTCGCGGTGGAGTGCCTGTGGGACTGCGAGGAGACGACGCGCGAACTCGCCGCGCATCAAGCCGCCACCGGAGACGTACGGGTCCTGGCCCAGCTGCGCCGGATGGCCGCCGATCCGGCCGAGGAGGCCGAGGTGCAGACCGCCGTGCGCGGCCGCCTCAGCTCGGGAGAGCCCGCCCGGTAGGGCAGGCCGGCGATGCCCCCGCCTCCTCGGCGGGGGCCGCCGCCCGAAGGGTCATCACGCGTTCCACGGCGGTACAGATCGTCGTGGCCCTGACAACGCTCGGTATGGCGACAACAGGGGTATGCGAGTCGCGATCGTCACCGAGTCCTTCCCTCCCGACCTCAACGGCGTCGCGCACTGCGCGCTGCGCACCGCGGAACACCTCGCCCGGCGCGGGCACGAGCCGCTGGTCGTCGCACCGGCCGTGCCGAACGCCCCACCGCCCGGCGACGACCCCTGCCCGGTCGTCCGCGTGCCCTCCCTGCCGCTGCCCCGCTACCCCCAGGTGCGCGTGGCCCTCCCGGGCCGGCGGACGACCGCCGCCATCGCCGCGCACCGCGCCGACATCGTCCACCTCGCCAGCCCGTTCGTCCTCGGGGTGCGGGGCATGGCGGCCGCCGGGCGGCTGCGGGTCCCCGCGGTCGCCGTCTACCAGACCGACCTCGCCGGCTACGCCCGCTCCTACCTGCCCGTCGGCGAGGCCGCCGCCTGGCGGCGCATCCGCGCCGTGCACGCGGCCGCGGCCCGCACCCTCGCGCCGTCCACCGCCTCCGTCCGGGAGCTGGAACGGCAGGGCGTCCCCCGGGTACACCTGTGGCCGAGGGGGGTCGACCCGGTGCGCTTCCGGCCGGAGCACCGCGACCCCGAGCTGCGCCGCACGCTCGCCCCGCGCAGCGAGCTGATCGTCGGCTACGTGGGCCGGCTCGCCCCCGAGAAGCAGGTCGGGCTGCTCGCCGGGGTCTGCGCGCTGCCCGGTGTGCGGGTGGTCGTCGTCGGTGACGGTCCCAGCGCCCCCGGGCTGCGGGCGGCGCTGCCGGGCGCGCTCTTCCTCGGTCCCAGGACCGGCCACGACCTGGCCCGGATCTTCGCCTCGCTCGACGTCTTCGCGCACACCGGCCCCTTCGAGACGTTCTGCCAGACGGTCCAGGAGGCGATGGCCAGCGGGGTGCCGGTGATCGCGCCCGCCGCCGGCGGCCCGCTCGACCTCGTCGCCCACGGACGCACCGGCCTGCTGGTGCCGCCGGGAGACGACGAGGCGCTGTGCGACGCGGTGCGGCTCCTGCAGCGCGCCCCCGCGCTGCGCGCGCGGTACGGGGCGGCAGGGCGTGCCGACGTCGCGGCGCGGACCTGGGAGGCGGTCGGTGACCAGCTGCTGGACCACTACGCGCAGGTGCTCGGCGCCCGGACGGTGGTCGCGGCATGAGCCGGCCGCTGCGGATCGTCCGCCTCGCGAACTTCGTCACCCCCGTCTCCGGCGGGCTGCGCACCGCCCTCCAGCACCTGGGCGAGGGCTATCTCGCGGCCGGCCACGAGCCGGTCCTCGTCATCCCCGGGGACATGTCTCCCGGATGCCCGGCGATCCGCGCCGAAACGACCGCGCAGGGGAGGGTCATCACCCTCCCCGGCACCGTCGTGCCGGGCACCGGCGGCTACCAGGTGCTCGCCCGCCGGCGTCCGGTCGAGACGCTGCTCGACGCGCTGGCCCCGGACCGGCTGGAGGTCTCCGACCGCACGACACTGCGCTGGACGGGGGAGTGGGCCCGCAAGAACCGGGTCCCGGCCGTCATGGTCTCCCATGAGAGCGCCGACGCCGTCCTGCGCACCTGGGGGGTGCCGTCGGCCGCCGCCCGCTCCGCCGCCGACCGGCTCAACCGCCGTACCGCGCACGCCTACTCGCGGGTCGTGTGCACGACCCCGTGGGCGGCCGCCGAGTTCGAACGCCTCGGGGCGCGCAACGTGGTGCGGGCTCCGCTCGGGGTGGACCTCGACCGGTTCCGCCCGGCACTCCGCGACGGGGCGCTGCGGGCGCGGTACGCGGACGGCGCGGCGGTGCTGCTCGTGATGTGCTCGCGGCTGTCCGCCGAGAAGCGGCCCGGGCGCGCGCTCGAGGCCCTCGCGGAACTCCGCCGGCGCGGAGTCGGGGCGGCGCTCGTCGTGGCCGGGGAGGGCCCGCTGCGCGGCCGCATGGAGGCGCGGGCCCGCGCCGCGGGACTCCCGGTCACCTTCCTCGGCCACGTCGCCGACCGCGACCGGCTGGCCGCCCTCCATGCCTGTGCCGACGTCGTCCTCGCCCCGGGGCCCGCCGAGACCTTCGGGCTGGCCGCCATCGAGGCGCTCGCCTGCGGCACGCCCGTCGTCGCCAGCGCCCTGTCCGCGCTCCCGGACCTGATCGGCCCGGCGGGCGCCTGCGCCACCGACGGCCGCGCGTTCGCGGCCGCCGTGCAGCGGCTGCTCGCCCGGCCGGAGTCCGCCCGCCGCGCCGCCGCCCGCCTCCGGGCCGAGCGGTACGGCTGGCCCGCCGCCGTCTCCGCGTTCCTCGCGGCCCACGACGCCCCCCTCGGTGCTCCGCACGTCCACACCGCGGCGGCCACGCCGTAACCGCCGGCCGCCGGAATACGGCTACCGCCGCCCGGACCCGCGCCCCCGAAGCGGGAGGAACCGTACGGGGGTGCCCGGGACGGCCTGCGCCGCCGCGGCGAGCCGCGCCTCGGGGACGACGCCGATGACGGGGTAGCCGCCGGTGACGGGGTGGTCGGCCAGGAAGATGACGGGGTGGCCGTCGGGAGGCACCTGGACGGCGCCCAGCACCATGCCCTCGCTGGGCAGTTCGCCGTCGAGTGCCCGCCGCAGTGCGGGGCCCTCGGTGCGCAGCCCGATGCGGTTGGAGGCGGCCGAGACGGTGTACGCGCCGGCCGCCAGCAGCCGCGGCGCCTCCTCGGTGAACCAGTCGTCGCGCGGGCCGAGCAGGACGGGCAGCACGAGTTCGGCCGGCGGGGCGGGCCACGGCATCGTGTCGGCGCCGAGGGACCGGCCGCGGGGCACGCCCAGCGGGAGCGTGTCGTGCTCCGCGAGCGGCGCCGGGCCGAGCCCCGAGAGCAGGTCCGCGGAGCGGCTGCCGAGCACCGGCTCGACGTCGATGCCGCCGGCGAGCGCCAGATAGCAGCGCAGCCCGCCCTCGGCGGCGCCGAGTTCCAGGACGGCGCCGGCCGGGACGCGCACCGCCGCGCCCCAGGGTGCGGGGGCGCCGTCGATCCGGACGGCGCAGGGGGCGCCGGTGACGGCCGCGACGACCGGACGGCCCGCCCGTACCGCGCAGCCGTTGACGGTCGTCTCCAGGGTCGCGGCCCCCTCCGGGTTGCCGACCAGCCGGTTGGCCCCGCGGTGCGCGGGTGGGTCGAGCGCACCGGAACGCGGCACGCCGAGGTGGGCGTGGCCCGGCCGCCCGAGGTCCTGCACGGTCGTCAGCGCGCCCGCCCGCACCACGCGCACCCATGCCCGCGTCATGCGGGGTCCGACAGGAAGCGCACCCGGGTGCCGGGGGTCAGCAGCGCCGCCGGCTCCCGGCGCGGGTCCCACAGGACGGCGTCGGTGGTGCCGATCAGCTGCCAGCCGCCGGGAGAGGAACGCGGGTAGACGCCCGCGTACGGTCCGGCCAGCGCCAGCGAACCGGCGGGGACCGCGGTCCGGGGAGTGGCGCGGCGCGGCAGGTGCCGGTGCTCGGGGAGCCCGGTCAAATACGCGAAACCGGGAGCGAAGCCGCAGAACGCCACCCGGAAGACGAGGCCGCCGACGATGTCCGGGACGTCTTCGGGCCGCACGTCCCACAGTTCGGCGACCTCCGCCAGATCGGGCCCGTCGTAGCGCACCGCGATCTCCGTCTCCGCCCCCGCTCCCCGCGTGAGCGGCGGAACGGTCCAGGCGGCCAGTTCCCTGGCCAGCGCGCGGGGGTCGTCCAGGCCGTCGAGCAGGATGGTGCGGGCCGCCGGGACGATCTCGCGCACGGCGGGCAGTGTCCCCGCCGCGCGCCGCCGCGACAGCTCGGCGTGGAACGCCCCGACCTCGCCGTCCGTGTCCAGCTCCACGAGCAGCGCGCGTTCCCCCACCGGGAGCGTCCTCATGCGAAGGCCCCCAACACGACACCCGCGTCCTGGAGTTCGCGCCGCACCCGCCGGGCGAGGTCCGCCGCGCCCGGCGTGTCGCCGTGCAGGCACAGCGACCGCGCGCCGGCGGCGATCCGCCGGCCGCCGGCCGCGACGACCTGGCCGTCGCGGGCGACCGCCAGGGCCTGGGCGACGACGGCGTCGCCGTCCAGGAGCACCGCGCCCGCCTCGCCGCGCGGCACGAGCGTGCCGCGCTCGGTGTAGGCCCGGTCGGCGAACGCCTCGGCGACCGCCGGCAGACCGGCCTTCCCGGCCGCGGCCAGCAACTCGGAGCCGGGCAGCCCGAGCACCGGCAGTCCGCCGTCCGGCCCCCCGGCCAGCAGGACGCCCGCCACCACGGCGGCGGCCTGCGCCGCGTCGCCCACCGTCCGGTTGTAGAGCGCGCCGTGCGGCTTGACGTACGCGACCCGTGAGCCGGCCGCCCGCGCGAAGACGTCCAGTGCCCCGATCTGGTAGGCGACTTCGGCCGCCAGCTCGTCCGGAGGCACGTCCATGGCGCGCCGCCCGAAGCCGGCCAGGTCCCGGTAGGAGACCTGGGCCCCGATCCGGACGCCCCGCTCGGCGGCGAGCGCGCAGACCCGCCGCATCGTGACCGGATCGCCCGCGTGGAAGCCGCACGCGACGTTGGCACTGGTGACGACGGACAGCAGCGCGTCGTCGTCGGTGAGGGTCCACCGGCCGAAGCCCTCGCCGAGATCCGCGTTGAGATCGATGACCATGACCGCCATGGTGCCACCGCGTCCGGCGCGGCGCCTGCGTCTTCGAAGGGGGGCGTCGGGTGCGGGCGATCCAAGGCGATCGGCCGCACCCGCCCCGGTACTTGAGGCACCGGGGTGGTCCAGGGCCGGCAACCGGAGGCGCCACCCAGCGGTGGCCGGGAGGCGGTTCGACGACCGCCCCGCGGGTGACTTGTGGCCGGGCGGGTGATCCGTGCCGTTTCGTTCGATGTCGGTGGCACCGCCTAATGTGTGGGTCGTGACCGTAACGACCACCCCGTACCCGACGACGGGCGCGCCCCGCCCCGCTCCGGGCCCGGCCGCCGACGAGGGCCTGGCCCGCCGCCTCAAGGCGCTCGCGTGCACCGCGCCGCTGCACGACCTGGACGTGCGCAAGGCGAACCTGGCCGGCGAGTACTCGGTGTACGCGATGGCGGAGGTGGCGCTGTCCGCCATCGACATGGTCACGCTCAACATGGACTTCGACACGGGCGCCGACCCCGAGCAGATAGTGACCAGGCTGCTGCCCCGGGTCGCCGCCCAGGCACCGCGCCGGCCCGTCGAGGAGCACGAGCGGGTCGCCCGCTGGGTCCTGGAGAACCTGGTCAACGTCGGCAGCGTGGACCGCGGCTTCCGCGCGGTCTACGGCACCTTCGGCGCCGACGGCGCGTACGTCCGCCGCGACTACGACTTCAAGCTGATCGAGGAGGTGCCGGGTCCCGGCGGCGGCGTGTACCTGCGCACCACCGACGAGGCGGTCAACGTCCTGGTCGGCGCGCTCGACACGGACGTCACCAGCGCGCAGATCGCCGCCGAGGTCAAGCTGGAGGTGCTGATCAGCCGGGGGCGGCTGGCAGACGCCCAGCTCGCCGCCGAGCAGGCCCGCTACCGCACCGTGCAGTACGCGGAGACACTGCGCCGCGCTCTGGAGGCGACCCGGCGCAACGTCCGGGCGGTGGACTGGCTGCGTGCCGTCCCTGACATGATCGCCGAGGCGCTCGACCACGTCGCCGACCGGTACCGGCACGAGAACGCGATCCTCACCAACATCCGCAAGGCGCGGGACGAGGCGGAGGACCCCGGGCACAAGCGGCGGGCCGCCGAGCTCGTCGACATCGTCAAGGACTGCATCCGCCGCCACACCCAGCTGCAGTCGCGGCTGCTGGAGGCCGGGCCGCTGTTCCGCGCGGAGCAGGACCGGCAGGCGTTCGCCTCGGCGCCCGCCCGCGCCGGGCTCGACCTGTACGGGCAGCTGGTCTCGCCCATCCTGCCGCTCCCCGTCGAGCAGGCGTCCCGGGTCACCGACGCCTTCTTCGCGCGCGGTACGGGCCTGCGCACCCCGCCTGCGGTGCGGGTCTGCGACCTCGTGGACATACTGCTCACCCCGCCCACCGAACGCGAGCACCTGGGCGCGGCGATGCCGGAACCGGACCTCGTGGCCACCCCCGCCGACAGCCGCTTCAGCGAGGAGCAGCTGGAGAGCGCGCTGGAACTGCTGGACCTGCCCGACGACGCGCCGCGCCGGCTGTCCGGGCTGCTCGCCGACGCCCGCCGCCGCGATCCGGAACTTCCCTACCTGGTGGCCCTGCTGGCGGTGCACGCCGCCAGCCCGCCGGTCGGCACCGCCTACCGGCAGGGCGAGCCGCGATTGCTCTTCTCCGTCGACGACGGCGAGGAGCTGACGGATCCGGAGTTCGGCGGCGCCGACCTGATCGTGGGCACCGCCCGGCTGGACACGGCCGGCATGGCCGCGGCGCGTTCCGAGATCGCATGACGGCCGCCACCCCCACCAGACCGCTCAGCGCCCCCGAGGAGATCCACCCGTGACCGAGTACCGAGACGCCGAGACCGCGCCGCCGGCCGCCCACGGCGACGCCGCGCCGGCCGCGCGCTCCGGCGCCCCGTCGCCCGTCACCGCGGCCGACGCGGCGGACGCCGCCCGGCTGGTCTCCTACGGGCTGCAGCCCAAGCTGCTCCCCGCCAGGGACGCGGAGTACGCGGAACTGATCCGCAGACACCGCGAGGAGCCCGCCTTCGCGCGCCTCGCGGACGCGGTGGCCGCCGGGCTCGGCCTGATCGTGCTGGAGGTGTCGCCGCGCGCCGGGATGGCCGTGGCGGCCGCCGAGGACTCGGTGTTCGCGGTTCGGATGGGCGAGTACTCGCGGCGGGCCGCCTCCGACGCCGCCGACCGCTTCCTGCACGGTCTGGCGCACCTGGCGACGGCGACGATGGCGTTCCCCCGCCCCGAGGACCTCGCCGACGACGGCTACATCGGCCGGATCACCGTCAACGGCGTCGACGGGTTCGTCCGCCAGGCCTGCCGCCGGCTGGAGGAGCGCGCCGCGGAGCAGGGCGAGAACACCGACCCGGCCAGCGACGCCCCCGGCCTGGAAGCGGCCTGGCGGGTGTGGACGCGCCGCACCTCCACCGGCGCCACCAAGGACGCCCGGCGGCTGTCCGGTTCCACCACCGGCATCGTCGGCAAGGCGGTCGCCTTCCTCGTCGACTCCGGCTTCCTGCAGCGCACCGGGGACGACGCGGGCGGCACGTTCCGCACCACCGCCCGGTACCAGCTGCAGGTCCGTGACATGGCGGGCAGCGCGGCCATGGCCGAACTCCTGGAGCTGGGCGTGGTCCCGGTGAGCGACGGTTCTGCGACCCTGCTGCCGCCCGACGACACGGGGGAGCTGGACCTCGTCGCCGAAGCCGGCCTGCCGTTCCACGAGAGCGGCGGCCACGGGGGCGACAGCCCCCGCGGCGAGAGCCGGCACAGCCGGGAAGACCAGCACAGCCACTCCTGAGCCGCCCCCACCCGCACGCCCACCCGCGCAGATGAACGAGAGTCCGCCGCCATGTACGAGCTGTCCCGGCTCCGCCTGTACTCCATCGGCCCCGCCGGTGCCCGGTACGCAGACACCGTCCTGGACCTGCGGGGGGTCGGCGCGCCCGTGCCGCAGCCCGCGCCCGCCCAGGCCGAGTTCTTCCAGGACGAGCCGACCGGCCCGCTGCGCCGTCCCGCCCCCGCGGGCGTCCTGTTCCTGGAGAACGGCGGCGGCAAGTCCGTCCTGCTCAAGCTGATCTTCTCGGTGATGCTGCCCGGCCACCGCAACACCCTCGGCGGGGCCAGCTCGGGCGTGCTGCGCAAGTTCCTGCTGGCCGACGACTGCGGCCATGTGGCGCTGGAGTGGCAGCACACCGTCACCGGCGAGCTGGTCGTCGTCGGCAAGGTCAGTGAGTGGCGCGGCCGCCAGGTGTCGTCCGACCCGCGCAAGTTCGCCGAGGCCTGGTACTCCTTCCGCCCCGGCCCCGGGCTCAGCCTGGACTCGCTGCCGGTCGCCGAGTCGACCGCCGTCCGGCCGCCCGCCGAGGGCGCCTCGGGCGCGACGGGCCGCCGCCGCACCATGAAGGGCTTCCGCGACGCCCTCACCGAGGCCGGCAAGTTCTACCCGCACCTGGAAGTGGCCTGGGAGGAGATCCACGATCGGTGGAACGAGCACCTGGGCGAGCTGGGCCTGGACCCGGAGCTCTTCCGCTACCAGCGGGAGATGAACGCCGACGAGGGCGAGGCGGCCGGGCTCTTCGCCGTCCGGCACGACTCCGACTTCGCCGACCTGCTGCTGCGCGCCGTCACCGACACCCGCGACACCGACGGTCTCGCGGACCTGGTCCACAGCTTCGCGGGCAAGCTCGGCCGCCGCGCGGAACTCACCGCGGAACGCGACTTCACCGCCGGCTCGCTGGAGCTGCTGGAGCGGATCGTCGAGCACGCCAGTGCCCGCGAGCTGGCGCGCGGCATCCACACCCAGTCCGAGCGCCGCACCCGCGCCCTGGCGCGCCGGCTGTCGGCGCGCGCCCGTGAGGAGCGCGGCCGCGGCGAGGAGCTCGCGCAGAACACCGAGCGGGCCGCGCGGGACGTCACGGACGCCGAGCGGGCCCGCGGCCGCAGCGCGCTGGTCGCCGCGGAACTCGCCTACCGGCACGCCTCGCTGGCACTCGCCGCGTCCGACAAGGGCGCGACGGGCCTGCGCCGCGAACTGAACGAGGCCCGCACCCTGCACGCCGCCTGGCAGGCGGCCGAGACGGTGCTGCGGCACCGCGCGGCCGGCGACCGGCTGGCGCGGGTCAGCGCGGCCATCCAGGAGGCCGAGCGCGACGCGGCCCCCGCGCTGGCCGCCCGCACGCTGGCCGCCGGTGACCTGGTCCGCGCGCTGCATGCGGCGGCGGACGGCGCCGACCGGCAGGCGGACCGGGAGGAGGAGCGCTCCGCGGCGCTCCAGGAGCAGTCCGTGGCCGCCCACCGGGACGCCACCGCCGCGGCCACCGAGGCGCAGCGGTCCCGCAGCGAGGCGGGACACCTCGGTCAGCGACTCGCCGAGGTGGCGCAGGAGACGGCCGAGGCGGTCAGCGCCGGCTGGCTCGACGACTCCGCCCCGGACGCCGACCCGGCCCGTGCCGCCCTGGAGGCCTCCGACGCCGAGCGCGCCGCGGCCGCGATCGCCGAGACCGCCCGGGAGACCGCCCGCCAGGCCGCGGAGCACGCCCGGGATGCCGCCGCGGCCGAGTCCCGGGTGGAGCTGGCCGCCGCCCGCGCCGCGGACGCCCTGGCGGCCGCCGAGGCCGCCCACTCCGCCGACTTCCGCGTCGCCGAGGCCCTCGCCGCCGAACCGCGGCTGTCGGAACTGCTGAGCCTGCCGGCGGCCGAGTCCGTCACCCGGGACGCCATCCCGGGTCCGCGCGGCCCGGCGTCCTCCCCAGGCGCCCCGCAGCGGCCCGAGGGCGGCTCCGCCGCACCGCGCCGGCCCGACGCCGGGCCGCTGGGCGCCCTGGAGCTGGACGCGTTCGCCGAACCGTTGCGCGAGCTGCTGGACGGCACCGTCGCGGCGGCCGAACGGCAGCTGTTCGACCTGCGGACCTCGGCCGCCGACGACGCGCGGATCCTCGCGGCGCTCGGCGACGGCGGCCTGCTGCCGCCGGGCCCCGACGTGCTGGCCACCGTGGAGTACCTGGGCGAGCACGGCATCCCGGCGCTGCCCGGCTGGCGCTACCTCGCGCAGGCCGTGGACCCGGCGGACCACACCGCGGTGCTGTCGGCGCGCCCGGAGCTGGTGGACGGCGTCGTCGTCACCGATCCTGAGACGTACCGCCGGGCCCGTGAGGTCCTGGCGCAGGCGGCGCTGCTGCCGCGCTCGACCGTGGCGGTGGGCACCGCGGCGGCCCTGCTCGCGCCGACCCCCTCGGACGGGCCCGGGTTCGACGTGTTCCTGGTACCGCCGAACCCGGCGATGCACGACGAACTGGCGGCCGACGGTGAACGCCGGGAGCTGCGGGCCCGGGCGAGCGCCCGGGAGGCCGATATCCGCGCGCTGGCCGCCCGGCTCGGCCACGACCGGACGCTGGCCGCGCGGCTCGCGTCCTGGCGGTCCGGCTGCCCGCAGGGTCAGCTGGGGCAGCTCGCGGCCGCCGTGGAGGCGGCGGTGGAGGCCGCCGCCGCGGCCCGCGCGGAACTGACCGAGGTGCGCGCCCTGCGCGCCGAAGCGGACGAGGTGTCGGCCGAGGCGGCCCGCGAGCGCGACGCGCGCCAGGACGCGGCGCAGCAGGCCAGGCGCCGCGCGGATCTGCTGGCCGGTCTCGCGCACCGGCTGCGCGAACGCGCCACCTGGCAGCGCAGGGCCCGCGAGCTGACCGAGGACGCGTCCGAGGCCGAGGCACGCGCCGAGGCCTGCCTCGCGCTGGCCCAGGCGGCCGACGAGGACCGCAGGGCCGCCCAGCGCGGCGCCGACGACGCCCGCCGCACCGCCCGGGTGCTGCGCGCCGAGCGGTCCGAGATCGCGGGCGCGCCCGACGAGCCCGCGCGGGACGCGGCGCCGCCCTCCGGCGAATCACTGCCCGCGCTGCGCGAGGCCTACCGCGCGGCCTCACAGCTGTACGAACAGGTCGGCGTCGGCGCGGACCTGCGCGCCGAACAGGCCCGGGCGGAGAGCACCGAGAGCTCGGCCCTCACCGAACTGGACCGGCTGAGCAACAAGGTCCGCACTCGCGCCGCCCAGCTCCTGGAGGGGTCCGACGGCGCCGACGGCCCGTCCCGGCAGGCCGCCGCGGCCCGCGCCGAGCAGCTCGTCCAGACCATCGAGGCCCGCGCCTCGGCGGCCAGCGAGCAGCTGGGCCGGCTGCGCGGCGAGGCCGAGCGGCTCGCCCCCGCCGCGGGGGAGTCGCACACCGAACTGCCCGCCGAACTGCTGCCGCGCGACGCCGGGCACGCCCAGGAACTGCTGCGCGGCGCCAACGGCGAACTCGCCGCGCGCACCGAGGCGCTGGACGAGGCCCGGGGCGCGCACGTGGACCTGGTGCGCTCGCACCGGGCCGCGGAGGACGCGGCGGGCGGCTTCGACGAACTGGCCGCGCTGCTGCGTGATCTGCTCAGGGACGGGTCGGCGGCCCACGAGGAGGCCGAGGCGGAGCCCGAGCCCTACGCGGGCACCCTGGAGGAGGCGCGTACGGTCTCCGCCGAGGTCCGCCGGAGCCTGCGCGCCTGCGCCACCGACCTCTCGGCGGCCGAGTCGCAGCTGCGCGAGGCGTCCGACATCCTGGTGCGGCACGCCAACGCCGCCCGGTTCGAGCAGGTCAGGACCCCGGCCAGGCAGCAGATCCGGGAACTGCCGGCGGCCGGACTGCCCGAGCACGCGGCGGCCTGGGCGGTGGCGTTCGCACCGCGGCTGCGCGTGCTGACCGACGAGATGGAGCAGTTGGAGCGCAACCGCGACAGCATCGTGGACCGGCTGCGCGGCCTCGTCGAGTCCTCGCTCGCCACGCTGCGCTCCGCCCAGCGGCTCTCCCGCCTCCCCGAGGGGCTGGGCGACTGGTCGGGGCAGGAGTTCCTGCGCATCCGCTTCGAGGACCCGGACCACGCGGCGCTCACCGAGCGCCTCGGCGAGGTCATCGACGAGGCGACGAGCTCCGCCGTCCGTAAGAACTCCGACCTGCGGCGCGACGGGATGTCCCTGCTGCTGCGCGGCGTCGCGGCGGCGCTCCGGCCGAAGGGGATCGCGGTGGAGATCCTCAAGCCGGACGCCGTGCTGCGCGCCGAGCGCGTCCCGGTGGGTCAGATGGGCGACGTGTTCTCCGGCGGCCAGCTGCTCACCGCGGCGATCGCGCTGTACTGCACGATGGCGGCGCTGCGCAGCAACGACCGAGGGCGCGACCGGCACCGGCACGCGGGCACGCTCTTCCTGGACAACCCCATCGGGCGCGCCAACGCGACGTATCTGCTGGAGCTGCAGCGGGCGGTCGCCGACGCGCTGGGCGTCCAGCTGATCTACACCACCGGCCTGTTCGACACCACGGCGCTCGCCGAGTTCCCGCTGGTCGTCCGGTTGCGCAATGACGCGGACCTGCGCGCCGGACTGAAGTACATCACCGTCGAGGAGCACCTGCGGCCCGGTCTGCCCGTCCAGGACACCGGCAGTGAGACGGTGCACGGGGAGATCACCGCCACCCGGATGTTCCGCCGCCCGCCGGAGCAGCCGCGCCCGCAGCAGGAGCCGCGCCCGCAGCAGGAGGCGCGACCGGAGCCGCAGCCCCGGTAGCCGTGCTTCAGGCCCGCGACAGCGACTGCGGTATGTGCCCGCGCGGCTTCGGCCTCGCCGCGGTCCGCTCCCGGCGCCGTGCTCTGCGCCGTTCCCGGCGCAGAGCACGCGCGGCGCTGCTCGGGCTGGAGACCACGCCGTTGCGCTGGTTCCACACCTGCCGGGTCACCCACACGTCCAACACGGCCCAGGTCGCCACGATCACGCTGACCACGGTGAAGATCATGGCCGGCGCGGAGAGCCAGGAGCCGCCGAAGGTCAGCAGCGTGGTGATCACCGCTTCGATCAGCGTCAAGGACGCGATCAGCGAGGCACGGACGGCGGCGGCCCGGACCGGATCAGCCATCCGCGGGGTCCCGACGGGATCTTCGACCCACAGGGAAAGGGGTTCTGTGTCCATAGAAGGTGACTGCCCCCGAATCGACCTCGACATTCCGCAGTACCTTTCCAGCCACGTAGCACAAAGGTGCATCGCGCCCGAACCGGGGTGACCCGAACCTCGGTGTCATCCGTGTTGCCCGGATTAAACCCGAAAACGAGCCATCGTCAAATCTGGCCGACGCACTCCAGCCACCGGACTGGCTTTCGAGATACCTGTGAGGCAGTAGTAGGCTCGCGCAGATTCCATGCGATCGAACACCCCCCGAACGGGGCTGACGTTGGGGAGGCCATGCGCTTTCGCGGTACGACGATCCGCCGGAAGATCGTGGCGCTGCTGCTGATCCCGCTGGTGTCGCTCACGGCCATCTGGGCGTTCGCCGCCACGCTCACCGGCCGCGAGGTCTGGGGTCTGCTGGACATCGAGCGCGTCGTCAACAACGTCGGCTACCCGACCGAGGACGCGGTCCAGGCCCTGCAACAGGAGCGGCGCGCCGCCATCCTGTATCTGGCCGATCCCCGCCGGTCGGACTTCAAGGCCGGGCTGGCCAAGCAGGAACAGGCCACCGACCAGGTTTTCGCCAAGTTGCGCGCCAACGCGTCCGACGCGGACGTCAGGGACGACCTCAGCGGCGACGCCAAGCTCCGACTGGACGCGGTGACACGCGGGTTCGAGGACCTCAGCGCACTGCGCGCCCGGGTCGACGGCCAGACGATCACGCGCAACGAGGCACTCGACGCCTACAACGAGATGGTCGACCCCTGCTACGACTTCCTCGACGCGCTCAACCCGCTGAACAACGTGGAGATCGACAAGCAGGGCCGCGCCCTCATCATCATCACCCGGGCCCGCGAAGCGATCAGCCGCGAGGACGCCCTGATGGCCGCGACGATCACCACCGGCCGGATGAGCCCGCAGGAGATGCGCTCCTTCACGTTCGCCGTCGCCGAGCAGCGGGACTACTTCGAGGACAACGTCAAGCTCCTACCCGAGAACGAACGGTCGCTCTACGAGGAGTTCTGGCGGGGCGCCAACGGCAAGGCGCTGCTCGCCGCGGAGGACTCCGTCATGGCCGCGGGCGCCGCCGCGGCGCCGCGGGCCGCCGACCAGGCTTCCTGGCTCGACACCGCGACCACCGCGCTGGGCGAGCTCGACCGGCTGAACACCCAGGCGGGCGACCTGCACAAGAAGCGTGCCGAGCCCTACGCCCTCAAGCTGCTGATCATGGCGGCGATCGCGGGCGGTGCCGGCCTGCTCGCCGTCATCGCCTCGCTCTTCGTCTCGGTGCGCATCGGCCGCAGCCTGATCCGCGACCTGTCCGGGCTGCGCAAGGAGGCCCAGGAGGTCTCCGGCACCCGGCTGCCCCGCGTCATGCGCCGCCTCGCGGCCGGCGAGAAGGTCGACGTCGAGACCGAGGTGCCGCGGCTGGAGTACAGCGACGACGAGGTCGGGCAGGTGGGCAAGGCCCTCAACACCCTGCAGCGCGCCGCCGTCGAGGCAGCCGTCCGCCAGTCCGACATGCGGCGCGGCGTCTCCGACGTCTTCGTCAACCTCGCCCGCCGCAGCCAGGTCCTGCTGCACCGCCAGCTCACCCTGCTGGACGCGATGGAGCGGCGCACCGAGGACACCGAGGAACTCGCCGACCTCTTCCGGCTCGACCACATGACGACCCGCATGCGGCGGCACGCCGAGGGCCTGGTGATCCTCTCCGGCGCCGCGCCCTCCCGGCAGTGGCGCAAGCCCATCCAGCTCATGGACGTGGTGCGCGCGGCGGTCGCCGAGGTCGAGGACTACGAGCGCATCGAGGTCCGCCGACTGCCCCGACTGGCGGTGGCCGGCTCGGCCGTCGCCGACGTGACGCACCTGGTCGCCGAACTCATCGAGAACGCCGCCGTCTTCTCGCCTCCGCACACCGCGGTCCGGGTGCACGGCGAGCACGTCGCCAACGGCTTCGTCCTGGAGATCGACGACCGCGGTCTCGGCCTCACCCCGGACGCGCTGCTGGAGGCGAACCTGCGCCTCGCCGAGACCCCCGAGTTCGAGCTGTCCGACACCGACCGGCTCGGCCTCTTCGTCGTCAGCCGGCTCGCCCAGCGGCACGGCATCCGGGTCTCCCTGCGCCTGTCGCCGTACGGGGGCACCACGGCGGTCGTCCTCATCCCGGCGACGCTGCTCACCGAAGCCGGTGAGGACACCGGAGCGACCCGCCTGGGCGGGATCCTCGGGGCGGAGGAGATCGACATGGACTCGGCGGGAACCGAACTCTCCTTCCGGCAGTGGGGACTGGAGACCGCGCGGAGCGACGACAGCAGGGAGCACGTGCAGGTACCGGACGTGGCCCCCGACGCCGCCGGTCCCGGCCCCGACGGTGGTGAGGGCGACCCGCTGCCGCTGCCGCGGCGCCGCCGTACCGCTCCGGTCCTGGTTTCGGACCGCGGCCGCCCGGTCGCCCCGCCGACCATCCCGGCGGCCCGCTCCGCGGAGCCGTCCGGCCCCTCCGGCCCGCCCGCCCCGCCCGGCCCCCCGGCCCCGACGGCGGCGCTGCTGCCGAAGCGGGTTCCGGCAGGCCAACCTCGCCCCGCAGCTGCGCGTCGAATCGGCGTCGCAGGACACCGGTGCCGCGGCGCGGCCCGGCGCCGAGGCACCGCGCGAACGCACCGCCGACGAGGTGCGGGACCGGATGGCCGCGCTGCAGCGCGGCTGGCAGCGCGGACGTGAACACGACCTCGCAGAGGGCCCCGTCGGCCCGGACGGTCCGGACGACGAACACACAGCACCGAGAACGACTCCTGAGGGGAACGGTCGATGACCGCACCATCGAGCCCGACACGTGAGCTGAGCTGGCTCCTTGACGACCTGGTCACCCGTGTGGCCAGCATCCGCAAGGCACTGGTGCTCTCCGGCGACGGCCTGGCGATCGGCGCTTCGGACGGACTGACCCGCGAGGACTCCGAACACCTCGCCGCCGTCGCCTCCGGCTTCCACAGCCTGGCCAAGGGTGTCGGCCGGCACTTCGACGCGGGTGGGGTCCGGCAGACCATGGTGGAGCTGGACGAAGCCTTCCTGTTCGTGACCGCGGCCGGTGACGGTAGCTGTCTCGCCGTACTGACCGACGCCGACTCCGACGTCGGGCAGGTGGCGTACGAGATGGCGCTGCTGGTCAAGCGGGTCGGCGCCCACCTGGGCACCGCCCCCCGCACCGACAGTGGCGCGGCGCTCAGCGGCTGACGGCATGACCTGAGGACGGGGTACGGGGTGACATGACTTCAGAAAAGGACCGATGGTACGACGACGCCGCCGGCCCGGTGGTGCGTCCGTACGCGATGACACGTGGCCGCACCAGCCACGCCGCCGAAGGCCGACTCGACCTCATCGCCCTGGTGATGACCGAGCCGGACGGTGAGGACGGCGCGGCCGAGGGCGACCACACCCTGTCGCCCGAGCACCTCGACATCATCGAACGCTGCCAGCTGATGGCGACCTCGGTCGCCGAGCTGGCGGCCGACCTCGATCTGCCGGTGGGCGTGGTGCGCGTGCTCGTCGGCGACCTGCTGGACGCGGAACTCGTCCACGTCAGCATGCCTGTTCCGCCGGCCGAACTGGTGGACGAGAGCATTCTTCGAGAGGTGATCAATGGGCTTCGGGCGCTCTGACCGACGCCGTAGGTCCGCCCCCGATCCGGTAGCGCTCAAGCTGCTGGTCGCGGGCGGTTTCGGGGTCGGCAAAACGACTCTGGTGGGCGCGGTCAGCGAGATCAGGCCGCTGCGCACCGAGGAGCCGCTGAGCGAGGCGGGCCGGCCGGTCGACGACATCCACGGTGTCGAGGCGAAGACCACGACCACCGTCGCCATGGACTTCGGGCGGATCACGCTCCGCGAGGACCTGGTGCTGTACCTGTTCGGCACGCCCGGCCAGGACCGCTTCTGGTTCCTGTGGGACGAGCTGGCGCAGGGCGCGCTGGGCGCGGTCGTGCTGGCCGACACCCGTCGCCTGGAGGACTGCTTCGCCGCCGTCGACTACTTCGAGCGGCGCGGCATCCCATTCACCGTGGCCGTGAACGTCTTCGACGGCGCGACCCAGCACGCGGCGGAGACGGTCCGCGACGCGCTGGACCTCGACCCGCACGTGCCGGTCGTGATGTGCGACGCGCGGGACCGGGCCTCCGCCAAGCAGGTGCTGATCACCGTGGTCGAGCATGCCGCGAAGGTGGCGGCGGACCGCAGGGAGCCCGCCGCCACCTGACGCTCAGGGCCGGCCGTCCTCCTCGTCCTGCCAGCCGAAGCTGCGCTCGACCGCCTTCTTCCAGCGCCGGTACTCGCGCTCCCGGGTCGGCTCGTCCATACCCGGGGTCCACTCGGTATCGCGCTTCCAGTGCGCCCTGAGGGTGTCCAGGTCCGACCAGACGCCCGTGGCCAGGCCCGCCGCGTAGGCGGCGCCCAGGCAGGTCGTCTCGGCGACCACCGGCCGGATCACCGGCACCCCCAGGACGTCCGCCTGATGCTGCATCAACAGATTGTTGACGGTCATGCCGCCGTCCACCCGCAGTGAGGTGATCCGCACCCCGGAGTCCTGGTACATCGCGTCGACGACCTCGCGGGTCTGCCAGCTGGTCGCCTCCAGCACCGCCCGCGCCAGGTGTGCCTTGGTGACGTAGCGGGTCAGGCCGGTGATCACCCCCCGGGCGTCGGAGCGCCAGTACGGGGCGAACAGGCCGGAGAAGGCGGGCACGACGTAGGCGCCCCCGTTGTCCTCGACGCTCGCGGCCAGCGGTTCGATCTCGTCGGCGGAGCGGATGATGCCGAGCTGGTCGCGGAACCACTGGACCAGTGCGCCGGTGATCGCGATCGAGCCCTCCAGACAGTAGACCGGCGCCTGCCCGCCGAGCTGGTAGCCCACGGTGGTGATCAGGCCGTTCTTGGAGGGCACCGGCCGGGTGCCGGTGTTGAGCAGCAGGAAACTGCCGGTGCCGTAGGTGTTCTTGGCCTCGCCGGGCTCGTAGCAGGTCTGCCCGAAGATCGCCGATTGCTGGTCGCCGAGCGCCGCCGCCACCGGAACGCCGGCCAACTGGCCGACGGCGGTGCCGTAGATCTCGGAGGAGGCCCGGATCTCCGGCAGGATCGCCTCGGGGAGGTTCATCGCGGCGAGCACCGACGGGTCCCACTGCAGCGTTTCCAGGTTCATCAGCAGGGTGCGCGAGGCGTTGGTGACGTCGGTGACGTGGACCCCGCCGTCGACGCCGCCGGTCAGATTCCAGATCAGCCAGGAGTCGATGGTGCCGAAGGCGATCTCGCCGTTCTCGGCGCGGCGCCGCAGGCCCGGCACGTTGTCCAGCAGCCAGGCCGCCTTCGGCCCGGAGAAGTAGCTGGCCAGCGGCAGGCCGGTCAGCTCGCGGAAGCGGTCCTGGCCGTCCTGGCCGCCGAGTTCCTCGCAGAGCGCGGCGGTGCGGGTGTCCTGCCAGACGATCGCGTTGTGCACGGGCCGGCCGGTGGCCCGGTCCCACAGCACGGTGGTCTCCCGCTGGTTGGTGATCCCCAGCGCGGTGAGGTGTTCGGCGCGCAGCCCGGCCTTGGCGAGCGCGCCCGCCACCACCGCCTGCACCTTGGACCAGATCTCGGTGGCGTCGTGCTCCACCCAGCCGGGCCGGGGGAAGATCTGGCGGTGCTCGCGCTGGTCGACGGCGACGATGGAGCCGTGGGTGTCGAAGATGATGCACCGGCTGGAGGTCGTGCCCTGGTCGATGGCGGCTACGTACAGATGGGACTCGTCGCTCATAAGGCATCCTTAGAACGCGGCGTTGTAGAGGGCTCCCGCGAGCGCGCCGCCGATCAGCGGACCGGCGACCGGCACCCAGGCGTAACCCCAGTCGGACGTGCCCTTGTTGGGGATGGGCAGCAGTGCGTGGACGATGCGCGGGCCCAGGTCGCGGGCGGGGTTGATGGCGTAGCCGGTCGGCCCGCCCAGGGACAGGCCGATCCCGACGACCAGCAGGGCGACGAGCAGCGTGGTGGTGCCCGACTCGCCCAGCCCCTTGTTGCCGGGGAGGGCGAGCACCGGCAGCACGAGCCCCATGGTGGCGATGGCCTCGGTGACGAGGTTCTGCCAGGGGACGCGGATCTCCGGGACGGTCGAGAAGATCCCGAGGGTGCCCAGCGGCTCCTCGTCCTGGCCGTCGTTGGCGGCGAACTGGCCGTAGTAGACCAGCCAGGCCAGGGTCGCGCCGATGACCGCGCCGATCAGCTGACCGCCGATGTAGTACGGCGTCTGGTCCCAGTCACCGGTGTCGATGGCGATGCCGAGCGTGACGGCCGGGTTGAGATGGCCGCCGGAGAGCGGCCCGGCCGTGTAGGCCCCGGCGAGGACGCCGAAGCCCCAGCCGAAGGCGATGACGATCCACCCTGACGCCCTGGCCTTGGAGTGCTTGAGGGTGACGGCGGCGCACACTCCCGCCCCGAAGAGGATCAGTATCGCGGTTCCGATGATCTCGCCTATGAAGACGTCCCCGTTGGAATGCATGGCTGGCTCCCTCGCGCAGGCTGCACTGACCGGGCTGTGCCATCGACAGGGCGCGCGTCATCGCCTGCGGTGGGGAAGGGCCTCCCGCGGACCTGCGCACCACCGGAAGTGTTCTCCTGGCGTGATGGAGCGTCAAGGCCGCGAACGGCTCACCGTACGGCCACCACCGAGGAGCCGTGGCCGAACAGCCCCTGGTTGGCGGTGATCCCGACGCGGGCGCCCGCCACCTGCCGGTCGCCGGCCCGCCCGCGCAACTGCCAGGTCAGCTCGCAGACCTGGGCGATGGCCTGCGCCGGCACCGCCTCGCCGAACGAGGCCAGCCCTCCGCTGGTGTTGACGGGAATCCGGCCGCCGAGCGCGGTCGCGCCGTCCCGCAGCAACTTGGCGCCCTCGCCGGGCGCGCACAGCGCCAGGTCTTCGTACCACTGCAGTTCCAGTGCGGTGGACAGGTCGTAGACCTCGGCGAGGTCCAGATCGGCCGGTCCGATCCCGGCCTCCTCGTACGCCGCAGCCGCGATGGACGCGCGCAGTCCCAGCGCGGGCGGCTCCACCGCGACCGCCGAGTCGGTGGCGAAGTCGGGCAGGTCCAGCACGGTCTTGGGATAGGACGGGGTGACGGTGGAGACGGCGCGGATCCGCACCGGGTCCGTGGTGTGCCGCCGGGCGAATTCCATGCTGCACAGCACGACCGCGGCGGCCCCGTCGGAGGTCGCGCAGATGTCCAGCAGCCGCAGCGGATCCGCCACGACCGCGGAGGCGGCGACCTCGCCGGCCGAGACGGCCTTGCGGTAGCGGGCGTTGGGGTTGGCGGCGCCGGCCGCCGAGTTCTTCACCTTGACCTGGGCGAAGTCCTCCAGGGTGTCGCCGTGCACGGCCATGCGGCGGCGGGCGTAGAGGCCGAAGTACGTGGGGTTGGTGGCGCCCAGCACGCGGAAGCGCAGCCAGTCCGGGTCGTCGGGGCGGTTGCCGCCGGCCGGGGCGAAGAAGCCCTTGGGCGCGGCGTCCGCGCCGATCACCAGGGCGACGTCCGCCATCCCGGCCAGGATCTGCGCCCGCGCGGCGTTGACCGCCTGGGCGCCCGACGCGCAGGCGGCGTACACGCTGCTGACCCTGGCCCCCTGCCAGCCCAGCGCCTGGGCGAAGGTCGCGCCCGCGACATAACCGGGATAGCCGCCGCGCACGGTGTCCGCGCCCACCACGAGCTGGATGTCGGTCCAGGCCAACCCGGCGTCGGCGAGGGCCGCGCGGGCGGCGGCGACGCCGTACTCGGTGAAGGACCGGCCCCACTTGCCCCACGGGTGCATGCCCGCGCCCAGCACCGCCACGTCGCGCGTCATCGGCCGCCTCCCAGGGGCTTCCAGTGCCAGGTGGTCCACGTGGTCTCGTCGTCCTCGTTGAGTACGCCGGGGACGAGTTCGACCTCCATACCGACGGCGAGGTCCGCCGGAGCGGTGCCGGGGGCGGCCTGGCCGAGCACCACCATGCGCTCGGCCGCGAGTTCCACGGCGACCAGGACGTACGGTTCCCACTCCCGGCCGGGGTCGGAGACGTAGGGCGCGGGCGGGCGGTAGCGCCCGTCGGTGTACGACCAGACCCGGCCGCGCCGGGACAGTCGGGTCTCCTCCAGCGTGGTGCCGGAGCAGGCCGGGTTGCGGCAGAAGGTGTCCTCCCGGGGGAAGAACACCGAGCCGCAGTCCTGGCAGCGGGTGCCGATCAGCCGGAAGTCCTCGCCGGTGCCTCCGGCGGCCGGTCCGTCGGTGGTGGGCGGGCCGGGCTCCGTGAACCAGCCGGCCACCACAGGTCTGCGTGCTCGCGCCACGTGCCGCCTCCCCTTTTTATCTGACGGTTCGTCAGGAGTCTGCCACGGTGGGCCGGGGGAGGGAATGGCGGGGCCGGGCCCGGGGCCCGGCCCCGGGAGTCGCGTCGGCGGTCGGATCAGTCCCGCGGCTGTTCCGCGAGCCATTTGGCCGCGATGTCGCCCAGCTCCGCGTCCCGGCCGGCCAGCATCGTCGCGATCATCTTCGCGTCGCCGCGCAGCGACCAGGCGGGGTGTCCGAACGAGGCCGGGTTGTTCCCCTCGATCAGGAAGTGTGCCGGCCAGGCCGTCCCGTAGCCGATCAGCGGCAGCGCCGCCAGGTACCGCTTGCGTCCCCGGGCCAGCCCGTACGCGCTGACGGCGAGCCCTGTCAGCGTCCCGGTCAGGTGCACCCAGCGGGTGGCGGACCTGGAGTGCATCGCCACGTAGTAGGGCCAGAAATCCTCGAACGATTCGAATGTCCGCTGTGTCATGTCCGCACGCTAACCCCACCGCCCATCCGGCCGACAGCCCTCGCATCCCTGGACGCGGACGGGAGCCGGTGCTAAGTTCTTCTCGAATCGAGAATTACTCAATGTGAGAAGAACTCGGAACCCGACGAGAGGCAGCCATGGCACCGCAGCAGGAGGAGGAGCGCTTCCTCGCCGCCTACGACCCGCGCGCCTTCGACCCGATCGCCGTGACCGTCGACGTGGTCGCCCTGACGCTGCGCGAAGGCGCCCTCCACGTCCTGCTGGTCCGCCGGGGCGCGCCGCCGTTCGAGGGCGCCTGGGCGCTGCCCGGCGGATTCGTCCGGGCCGGCCGGGAGTCCCTCGACCAGGCCGCGGCCAGGGAGCTGGCCGAGGAGACCGGTCTCGACGCCGCCGACGGGCTCGGCCGGGTGCACCTCGAACAGCTCGGTTCGTACGGCCACCCGGAGCGTGACCCGCGGATGCACGTGGTCTCCGTCGCCCACCTCGCCTTCGCCCCCGACCTGCCGGACGCACGGGCCGGCAGCGACGCCGCGGCCGCCGCGTGGATTCCCGTCGCAGAAGTTGAACCCGGCGGGCAACCGGACGCGCCGGACCCGCGTCCCAACGAACAGGGCCGGCGGCCCGGGGCCCACGGGGGTGGTCCCGGTCGCCGGCCCGCAGGCCCCGAGCTGGCCTTCGACCACGCCCGCATCCTCGCCGACGGCCTCGACCGCGCGCGCTCGAAGATCGAGTACACCCCGCTGGCCACCGCCTTCCTCGGCGAGCAGTTCACCGTCTCCGAACTGCGCGCCGTCTATGAGGCCGTCTGGGGCGCGACCCTGCACGCGGGCAACTTCCACCGCAAGGTGCTCTCGGTCCCCGGCTTCGTCGAGTCCACCGGAGGCACCGCCACCCACGGCAGCGCCCGCGGCGGCCCGCGCGCCCGGCTCTACCGCGCGGGCGACGCCCGCCTCCTGCACCCCGCCCTGCTGCGCCCGGACCGCGAGGAGACCGTGCGATGACCGTCACCAGCGGCGCCTGCCACACCTTCGACCAGGCCTTGGCCGCCCTGCGCCACGGCTTCCCCGAGGACCGGGCGGCCGCCGGCCGGCTGCACCGCCGGCTCGCCCGGCTGCTGCACCCCGACACCGCGCCGCCCGGCCGCCGGGCGGAGGCCTCGGCCGCCTTCCCGGCCCTGACCGCGCGGTGGACGGAGTACTGCGACGCCGCGAACCCCGCGCCCGCCACCGTCACCACCCGCCGGCACACGTACCTGCTCGGCGATGGCGGGCCGCAGGCCACCGGCGACCTCGCCGTGCTGCGCCGCGCCACCTACCGGCGCGTCGACGGGACCCGGCACGACGCGCTGCTGAAGATCCCGCTGCGGCCCTACGACAACGACCTGATCGAGCACGAGGCCGATGTGCTGACCCGACTCGACACCCGGGCGGATCCGCGCCACCGCGCCTACGCCCCCCGGCTGATCGAGACGTTCCGACACCGTGACACCAACGGCACCGAGCGCCGGGTCAACGCCCTCGAACCGCTGGACGGCTTCCACAGCCTCGCCGAGGTCGCCGCCGCGCACCCCGGGGGCCTGGACCCGCTGGACGCCGTCTGGATGTGGCGCAGGCTGCTGGTCGCCCTCGGCTGGGCGCACCGGGCCCAACTGGCGCACTGCGCGGTCTTCCCCGAGCACGTCCTCATCCACCCCGCGATGCACGGACTGGTGCTCGTCGACTGGTGCTACGCGACCGCGACCGGCACCACTGCGCCGGTCCTCATCGAGCGGCACCGCGAGCGGTACCCGCCCGAGATCCCCGGCCGCCGGCCGGTCACCGAAGCCACCGACCTCCACCTCGCGGCGCGCTGCATGGAGCACCTGATGGGGGAGCGCATCCCCCAACCGCTGGCCGCCTTCGTGCGGGGCTGCACGCTCCCCGGCGAAGCGGGCCGGCCGCACGACGCCTGGCGGCTGCTCGCCGAACTGGACGAGCTCCTGGACCGGCTCTACGGGCCGCGCACCTTCCGCCCGTTCACGATGCCGGTCGGCTGACGGCGTCCCGGCGACCGATCCGACGACCGACCCCGACAAGCACACCCGAACACCTCACCAAGGGGGAACACCATGGGCAGCGGAAGCTGGTCCACCAATGTCTACGACGCCGCCGCGCGCTACCGTGCCGCATCCGGCGCCGGAGCCTTCGCCTACAGCGACCACGTCACCTCGTCCGCCCCGCGCGGCTCCTGGACGGCGCACCCGTCCCTGGACCCCAAGGACCTCACCGTCCGCGAGAGCCGCGACTCGGACGAGCACCCCACGTCAGTCGCCATCTCGGTGCTCTTCGACGTGACCGGTTCGATGCGGTCCGTGCCGCAGACGCTGCAGACCAAACTGCCGGAGCTGTTCGGGCTGCTGCTCCGCAAGGGCTATGTCGAGCACCCGCAGATCCTCTTCGGCGCGGTCGGCGACGCCACCTGCGACCGGGTACCGCTCCAGCTCGGCCAGTTCGAGTCCGACAACCGGATGGACGCCGACCTCGGCAACATCCTGCTGGAGGGCGGCGGCGGCGGGCAGATGACCGAGTCGTACGAGCTCGCCCTGTACGCGATGGCCCGGCACACCTCCATCGACTGCCACGAGAAGCGCGGCCGGCGCGGCTACCTGTTCCTCATCGGCGACGAGATGCCGTACGGGAAGGTCAAGGCACGCGAGGTGCGCGACGTCATCGGCGACGACCTGCGGGAGGACATCCCGATCACCGCGATCATCGCCGAGCTGCGCCGCAAGTTCGACGTGTACTACATCTTGCCGGCCGGGTCCTCGTACGTGGGCAACACCGAGGTCCTCGGCCTGTGGCGCAAGCTGCTGGGCCAGAACGTCATCGAACTCGACGACCTGGACGCGGTCTGCGAGACGATCGCGCTCACCATCGGTCTCGGCGAGGAGGCCATCGACCTCGCGGAGGGCCTCGCCGACCTCGACGACGTCGGTTCGGGCGCGGGCGCCTCCGTCGGCAAGGCTCTGGCAGCCATCAACCGCGACCGCACGTCAGCGGCCGCCTCGGCCCCCCTGATCGAAGGAGCGGGCACATCCCCGACCGGGGGCACAACGCGTCTGTGAGCCGAGCCGGGACGCGGCGGAGGGGGCACGGCGGGGTGTCCCCGCAGGGCGGCGAACGCACTCGACCCGCACCCTGACGCGGACACGAGCGTTCGTCGCCCGAGGAGATACCCCGGCGGGCCCCCGACCCCTGAGCTCAACCCCCATCCCAGAGCGCAACGCACCCCAACCCGCACGCCAGACCCCACACGCACCCCCCGGAGGGGCCATGCACAGCATCGTCGTCGACCTCGGCTACGGCGACGCGGGCAAGGGCGCCGTCGTGGACCGGCTCTGCTCGGCGGAGCCGGTCCGGGCGGTGGTCCGCTTCAACGGCGGCGCCCAGGCCGCGCACAACGTCGTCGCACCCGACGGACGCCACCACACCTTCGCCCAGTTCGGCTCCGGCACCCTGCACGGGACGCCCACGTACCTGTCCCGCTTCATGCTCGTCGACCCGCTCGCGCTGATCGCGGAGGCGGACCACCTCGCCACGCTCGGCGTCCGGGAGCCGCTCTCGCTGCTGACCGTCGACCGGGACGCCGCGCTCACCACCCCGTACCACGCGGCCGCCAACCGGCTGCGCGAACAGGCCCGCGGTGGGCAGCGGCACGGCTCGTGCGGCATGGGCATCGGCGAGACCGCGGCGTACGCCCTCGCCCACCCCGAGGACGCGCCCCGGGTGGGCGACTGCGTCTCCCGCCCCCGCCTGCTGCGCAAACTGACCCTGCTGCGCGACCGGTTGTCCGACGAGCTGGGGCGGCTGCCGGCGCCGCCCGTCGAGCACTGCGCGGACGCCTTCGCGGCGTTCGCCCGTGCCGTCACCCTGGCCGGCGAGGGGCATCTCGCGGGGCTGCTGGCCGAGGGGCCGGTGGTCTTCGAGGGCGCGCAGGGCGTACTGCTCGACGAGTGGCACGGCTTCCACCCGTACACGACGTGGTCGACGACCACCTTCGCGAACGCCGAGACGCTGCTGGCCGAGGCGGGCGGCGCGGGCACGGCGCGGCGGCTCGGAGTGGTGCGCACCTACACCACCCGGCACGGGCCGGGCCCGCTGGTCACCGAGGACCCGGAACTGGCCCGGGAGCTGCCGGAACCGCACAACGGGCACGGCCGCTGGCAGGGCGCCTTCCGCATCGGGCACTTCGACGCGGTGGCGCACGCCTACGCCGTCGAGGTCTGCGGGGGAGTGGACGCGCTGGCCGTCACCCACCTCGACGCCCCCGCCCGTTGCCCGGGACTGCGGATCGCCCGCGCCTACGGCATGGACGGCCGGCTGGTCGAACGGCTCCCCGCCGGAGCCCCCGGTGACCTCAGCGGACAGGCCGAGCTGACGGCCCGTCTGGCGGCGGCCGGACCGGCCGTCTGGGAGACCCCCGGCGCCGACCCGGACGCCTGGTCGGCCGCCGTCGGCGAGGCGCTGTCCGCCCCCGTCGCGCTGGAGTCCTACGGGCCGACGTGCGAGGACGTCAGGGACCTCCGCGAGACCGGGAAGTCGAAGTACGTGTCGGGGAAGAGCTCCGGCTTGTACGTGTAGTGCCACCACTCCTCGGCGAGGTTGACGAAGCCCAGCCCCTCGAGGGTGTCCTTGAGCAGCAGCCGGTTCTCCCGCTGCACGCCCTCGATCCGCGGGTCCAGGGTGTGGGAGAGCGTGTCGAAGTAGTCGAACGGGGTCCCCATGTCGACCGTCGCGCCCGAGCGCCGCACGATGGTCACGTCCAGGGTGCTGCCCCGGCTGTGCCCGGACTTCGCCGCGATGTAGCCGTCCTCGAACAGTCGCGACTTGTCGACATTCGGATAGAACTCGTCCTTCATCCGCTGGTCGTCGAGGTCCTTGGCCCACGCCACGAAGTGATCGACGGCGCGCTGCGGCCGGTAGCAGTCGTAGACCCTGAGCGTGTACCCGCGGCGCAGCAGCTTCACCTGGGCCGCGTGCAGCGCCTCGGCGGCCGGCCGGGTCAGCAGGCAGATCGGCTGCCGGTAGCCGTCGATGGGCACCCCGACGAAGTTGTGCGGGGTGAAGTAGCGCATCTCCTGCTGGATCGTCGGGTCGACGTCGTGGAGTGCCACGAACGCCTCGGGGGCCTTGGGCCCGCCTCCGTCACCGTGCCCGGAACGCGCCTGCGCCGGTGCGGCGGCGGAGCCCGCGGTGACGGCGATCAGCGTGGCGACGGACACGGCGAGGGTGCGGAGCACGGTCGTGAGTCGTGGCATGGGTCCTCCAGCGGTCGGACGGATGTGGGTACCGCATGTGGGCGCGGTCGTCGACGCGCAACAGTGTCGTGGATCGAGGGTGCGGACAAGTGCTCCCGGGCGGAGTGATCGGATACAGTCCCGGCGTGCCCCGTCGCGAGAAGGACTCCAACTGCTCTTACTGCGGTACCGCGTTCGGGCCCGCCCCCGGCTGGCCGCGGACCTGCGCCTCCTGCGGATCCACCGCCTACCGCAACCCGCTTCCGGTGGCGATCGCGCTGCTCCCGGTCCGCGACGACGCCGGCACCGGGCTCGCCGTCATCCGCCGCACCATCGAGCCGGGGTACGGGCTGCTCGCCCTTCCCGGCGGTTTCATCGACCACGGTGAGACGTGGGAGCGGGCCGTGGTCCGCGAGCTCGTCGAGGAGACCGGGATCGAGGCGGCGGCCGACCCCGTGCTCGCCGACACCCTCACCGACCCGGAGGGCGGGTTTCTGTTGGTCTTCGGGCTGCTGCCGCTCCGCGACGCGGCCGACCTGCCGCCGTCAGTGCCCACCGACGAGACCGAGGGCTGGGAAGTGCTCCACGCGCCGGCCGAGTTGGCGTTCCCGCTGCACACCCTGGCCGTCCGCCGCTGGTTCGACGGCGGATACGGTGCACAGGACGCACACGGGGCCGCCCGACAGCGCGGGTGACCCCACACCCCGTCACCCCGCCACCCCGGCAGCCCACACCCCGTCACCCCGGCAGCCCGCGCACCCGCACCGGGTGACCCACCTCGTCCTCCCCCTCGCGCTCCACCACCACCTGCCCGTCGACCAGCCGCGACGTGAAGCGCTCCACCAGCGGTGCGGCCCAGCCGTCCCCCTCGTCGGTGAACACGATCCCGCCGCCCGTACGCCCGGCCGCCGGCGCCCACACCTCCAGTTCCACGGTCCCGTCGTCGCCCGTCACCGGCAGGACGGCGCCGGCCCGCGCCAGCACCGGGATCCGGCCGAGCGGCGCGTCCAGCAGGACCTGGCCGGGCCCCTCGTACGCGGTGCCGGTCGCGGTGTCGTACCAGCGGCCCCGTGGCAGCCGGATCGCCCGGGTGACCGAGCCGCGCTCCATGACCGGTGCCACCAGCAGGGCGTCGCCCAGCAGGAACGCGTCCCCGCAGCCGCGCAGCCTGCGGTCCTCCGGATCGTTCCACCACAGCGGCCGCACGTACGGCGCTCCGGTGCGGCGGGCGAGGTGGGCGAGCGTGTCGAAGTACGGCAGCAGCCGCAGCCGCTCGCGCAGCGCGGCCGTCGCGTGCTCCTCGACCTGCGGTCCGAACCCCCACGGCTCCCGCCGTCCCGCCTCGATCGCCGAGTGGGTGCGGAAGAACGGCAGGTAGGCGCCGAGCTGGAACCAGCGCAGATACAGCTCGGGGGACGGTGATCCGCTGAACCCGCCGACGTCGGGTCCCGAGTACGGCACCCCGCACAGCCCCAGGCCGATCACCAGGGAGAGTGAGGCCCGCAGCCCGGGCCAGCCGGTGGTCACATCGCCCGACCACGTCCCGCCGTACCGCTGCATCCCCGCCCAACCGGAGCGGGAGAACAGGAACGGCCGGGCGTCGGGCGCCAGTTCCCGCAGCGCCTCGTAGCCGGCCTGCGCCATGGCCAGCCCGTAGACGTTGTGCGCCTCGCGGTGGTCGCCGCCCCGGCCCTCCAGGGCGTGCCGCGCCGAGCGCGGCAGCGTCGGCTCGCCGAACGCGGTGAACGACACGGGCTCGTTCATGTCGTGCCACACCCCGGCGAAGCCCTGCGCCAGCCGCTCCGCGTAGAGGGTGCCCCACCACTTGCGCGCCCGCGCGTCGGTGAAGTCCGGGAAGACCGCCTCGCCCGGCCACACCATGCCGCGCACCTCCTGGCCCCGGGCGTCCCGTACGAACGCCCCGGCGGCCGTCCCGCCGTCGTACACCTGGTTGCCCGGCTCCGCCTTCACCCCGGGATCGATGATGGACACCAGCCGCACCCCGTCGCGCCGCAGATCCGCGGCGAGCCCGGGGAGATCGGGGAACCGCTCCCGGTCCACGGTGAAGACCCGGTGGCCGTCGTAGTGGTCGATGTCCAGGTGCAGGGCCGACAGCGGCAGCCCGCGCTCCCGGTAGCCGGCCGCGATCCTGCGGACCTCCTGCTCGTCGTTGAACCCCCAGCGCGAGTGCTGGTAGCCCAGGGCCCAGCGCGGCGGCAGCGCCGGCCGCCCGGTCAGCGCCGTCCAGCCCGCCAGGATCCGGGCCGGAGAACCGGTCAGCACCCAGTAGCGCAGCGGTCCGCCGTCGGCCCGCAGCTCACAGCCGCCGGCCCGGTCGTGCCCGGAGCCCGCGCCCTCCTCACCGTCGCGCAGCGTCACCCGGCCGTCCCAGGTGTTGTCGTGGAAGACCAGATGGCAACTGGCGTCCGCGACCACCATCTGCACCGGCATGGTGATGTAGAGCGGGTCGTCGCCGGGGCCGAAGGCGCCGCCCGGGTCGGTGTTCCACAGCCGGTACGAGCCCTCCCGCAGCCGGGGGCCCGACGCCCGGCCACCGAGGCCGAACACGCACGCGTCCGCGGCGGTCTCCGAGCGCTGCACCCAGCGGGTGCGGTCGCCCGGCTGCCGGCCCGCCGGATCCCACCAGCGGGGCGGAAGGTCCCGCCGCAGCAGTACACCGCCCGGGGTGCGGAACTCCACCGCGCCATGGCGCGAGACCAGGACCGTCACCCGCTCCGACACCACCCGCCAGCCGTCCCCGGTCCTGTCGCGTTCCATCTCCACCCGGGTGTCGACGGGCGGCCCGTCCCCGGCCACCGCGTACGACGGCTCCGGCTCGGCCCCGTCCCATCCGCAGAACACCGCGCCGCCCACCGCGACCCGCACCCGCAGCGTCGAGCGCGTGAACCGCACCACCCCGCCGCCCGGCAGCGGCTCCATCCCCAGCGCGGGCCCGGGCACCCGGGCCCGTTCCGTCCCCCGAGGTGGCAGGTCGCGCCCGTCCGTGCGCTGCCGGCGCCACGCGGACCGCAGCGTCCGCAAGCCGTTCGCGGAGCCGACCATCCGTACCGACCGCACCACGTCCCGAGCATTCATGGCGCCCACCCTTCCATTGCTCCCCGCCGCTGTACCGCGCGTTCAACCGGTGTTCACCTGTAGGTGCACCACATCGCGACACTCCCCGTTGTGGGGGCCCCGCCCTGGCGCCGGAGACGATCACGTGGCATCGTCCTGCCCAGCCCTGCCGTAGGACATTCCGCCCGCGCAGGGTCCAGCCGCACACAAAGCGACGTCGCCGTACCGTCCGGGAGCCGCCCCATGAGCACCACGACCGAGCCCGCCCACGCCCCGGAGCCCTTGTGGACCCCCGGCCCCGAGCGGGTCGCCGGCGCGCGGGTCACGCACTTCCAGGCCTGGGCAGCGGAGCGGCACGGCGCCCCGGCCGGCGACCCGGCGGACCCAGCCGCGAGCTACCGGGCGCTGCACGCCTGGTCGGTCCGGGAGCCGGCGGTGTTCTGGGGGGCCGTCGCGGAGTGGTTCCAGGTGCGCTTCTCCACCCCGTACGAGGCCGTGCTCGCCGACGCCTCCATGCCGGGCGCCCAGTGGTTCACCGGCTCGGCCCTCAACTACGCCGAGCACGCGCTGCGTCCGGCGCTGGACCCCGAGCGCGCCCACACCCCCGCCCTGGTCCACCTGGACGAACGCCCGGAGATCGCCGAGACCAGCTGGGCCGAACTGAGCCGGCAGGTCGCCTCCGTCGCGGGCCGGCTGCGCGCCCTCGGCGTCACACCCGGCGACCGCGTCAGCGGCTACCTGCCCAACATCCCGCAGGCCGTCGTCGCGCTGCTCGCGACCGCCGCGGTGGGCGGTGTGTGGACCTCCTGCGCCCCGGACTTCGGCGCCCGCAGCGTTCTGGACCGCTTCCAGCAGGTCGAGCCCGTCGTCCTGTTCGCCGTGGACGGCTACCGGTACGGCGGCAAGGAGCACGGCCGGACGGACAGCGTCGCCGAGCTGCGGGCAGAACTGCCCTCGCTGCGCGCGGTCGTCCACATCCCGCTGCTGGGCACCAAGGCGCCCGACGGCGCGCTGGAGTGGGAGGCCGTCGTCTCGGACGACACCGCGCCGGCGTACGAGCAGGTGCCGTTCGACCACCCGCTGTGGGTGCTGTACTCCTCGGGCACCACCGGCCTGCCCAAGGCCATCGTCCAGTCCCAGGGCGGCATCCTGCTGGAGCACCTCAAGCAGACCGGCCTGCACATGGACCTCGGTCCCGGCGACCGCTTCTTCTGGTACACCTCCACGGGCTGGATGATGTGGAACTTCCTGGTGTCGGGCCTGCTGGCCGGCGCCACCGCCGTGCTCTACGACGGCAGCCCCGGCCACCCCGACACCGGCGCGCAGTGGCGGATCGCCGAGCGCACCGGCGCCACCGTCTTCGGCACCTCCGCCGCCTACGTCATGGCCTGCCGCAAGGCGGGGGTCAGGCCGGGCCGCGACTTCGACCTCTCCGCGGTCAAGTGCGTCGCCTCGACCGGTTCACCGCTGCCGCCCGACGGGTTCCGCTGGATCCACGAGGAGGTCAAGGAGGACGTGTGGATCGCGTCCGTCAGCGGCGGCACCGACGTGTGCAGCTGCTTCGCCGGCGGCGTGCCCACCCTTCCCGTCCACATCGGGGAACTGCAGGCGGCGGGTCTGGGCACCGACCTGCAGGCCTGGGACGTGTCGGGCCGGGCGGTCACCGGCGAGGTCGGGGAGCTGGTCGTCACCAACCCGATGCCGTCGATGCCGGTGCGGTTCTGGAACGACCCGGGGGACGCCCGCTACCGCGAGAGCTACTTCGAGATGTTCCCCGGGGTGTGGCGGCACGGGGACTGGATCACCATCACCGAGCGCGGCACCGTGATCATCCACGGCCGTTCCGACTCCACCCTCAACCGGCAGGGCGTCCGGATGGGCTCCGCCGACATCTACGAGGCCGTCGAACGGCTCCCGGAGATCCGCGAGTCCCTCGTCATCGGCGTCGAGCTGCCGGACGGCGGCTACTGGATGCCGCTCTTCGTCCACCTCGCGCCGGGCGCCGAGCTCGACGACGCGCTGCGCGGCCGCATCAAGGACGTGATCCGCGTCGAGCTCTCCCCGCGCCACGTCCCCGACGAGGTCATCGCCGTCCCCGCGGTGCCCCACACCCTCACCGGCAAGCGCCTGGAGGTCCCCGTCAAGCGGCTGTTGCAAGGCGCGGCCTTCGACAAGACGGTCAACCCCGGGTCTGTTGACGACATCGAGGCGCTGCGCTTCTACGAGCGGCTCGCGCAGGAGCGCCGCGCCTGAATCCGACGACGGCGAGTGCCGTGCTGACGCGGCCGACCGCGTCAGCACGGCGCCGCCCTCACCCGGTGTACTGGGCGAAGATCTTCGAGAACTCGTAGGGCGCCTGCGGGACGTTGGTGCACAGGTACAACGCCCCGTTGCAGGCGTTGCGGTCGCGGGTCTCCTCCCAGAAGCCGAGCATGCCCAGGTGCCTGCCCTGGGCGAACGACACGAGCTGACGGGAGTCGGCCTGGTCGAAGACGTGCCCGTCGTCGTTCTGGCCGAGCATCGGGGTGACTCCGGTCATCGCCCACAGCTGGGCGTCGGTCCTGGTCGGGTACAGCGATTTGAGCTGCGCCTGGGTGCTCTGCGCCGCCTGGACGGCCGCATCACCGTAGTCCGTGGCGCGGTAGTAGTCCATGGCCATGACGTTGACGGCGTCGAGGGTGACGCCCGCGTCGCGCGCGGACTTCACGATGTTGATGCCGTCCGCCGTCAGCCCCTCGGGCAGCACCGGCAGGGTGAGGGAGATGTGCAGCCCGGGGTGCGCCTGCTGGAGCCGGGCCAGCGCCTGGGAGCGGCGGCTGATGGAGGCGGGCTCGGCGGTGGCGGACCCTTCGATGTCGAAGTCGGCGTAGGTGAGGCCGTATGCCGTGACGACGGCGTCGTACTCGGCGTACAGCGCGTCGACGGTGGAGCAGGCCTGGGCGAGTTCCGCTCCGGAGGCGCCGCCGAAGGAGATCTTCACGTCACCGCCGGCCGCCCTGATGGCGTCGACCTGGTCCTTGGCCCAGCCGGCGCGCGGGTCGTAGGCGTTGAACCACATGGCCTTGCAGGCGGAGGCGGTGATGAAGGCCATGGTGAAGCTCTTCAGCCCGCTCGCCGCGGCCATGGCGGGCATGCTCGGCGTCGGCCAGGCGCCCATGTCGACATAGGGGGCGGTGTGCACGGTGCCGGGCCCGGGGCCGCCGCCCGCGGTCGTGGTGCCGCTGACCGACATGCTGTAGGCGGAGGTGTTGCCCGCGGTGTCCTTGGCCCGGACCCGGAAACCGTAGCCCGTGGTGGGCTGCAGCCCGGTGGCCGTGTACGACGTGCCGCTCACGGCCACGGGCGCGGCGTTGTCGCGGGAGACCTCGTAGCCGGCGACGGAGCCGGAGTCGTCGGTGGAGGCCGTCCACCGCACGGTGAGGGAGGAGCCGGTGGCCGAGCCGACGGTGACGCCGCCGGGCACCGAGGGGGCGGTGGTGTCGGCGGGCCCCGCGTCGCAGGAGCCGCCGTTCAGCAGGCAGTTGGCCGGGGTGCCCGAGCCGGCGGCGACCCAGCCGAAGACCGCGGAGGCGCCGGGGGCCAGGGTGCCGTTGTACTCGCGGTTGGTGAACGTGTAGTGGGAGGCGTTCTTGGTGAGCAGCGCGTCCCAGTAGCTGCCGACACCGCTTCCCGACGGCAGGTCGAACTCCACCTTCCAGCTGGTCAGGGTGGAGGTGGAGCCGTTGGTGATCCGGTACTGGGCCTGGTAGCCGGAGCCCCAGTCCGAGGTCTTGGAGAACGCCGCCGAGGCGCCGCCCGCCGCGGCGGCGGGCGGCGAGAGGAACAGGACGAGCGTCCCGAGCAGTGCCAGGACGAGCGTGAGGGATCTTCGCATACTGGACTCCCATAGGTCTGTACCAATGCCGCCCACTCTGTGAATACTTGACCACCAGGTGCGCGTCAAGGCTCACGTCAGGAGTCACTGACGACCCGTCAACCTCGTCAACCTCCGTAGGTGCTCTCCGACTCGCCCAGCACCGCGGCGAAATCGGCCGCCAGTCCGGCCGCGTCCTCCACCGGCAGGGCCGCCGTGGTGATCCGCACCCCGGGCGCCGACGCGGTACGGAACCGGGCCCCGCCCGCGACCCACCACCCGTGCGACCGCAACCCGTTGACCACCGCCGACTCGTCCCTGACCGGCACCCAGACGTTCAGCCCGCTGCGGCCGTGCGCGGGGATGCCGCGCCGCGCCAGTTCGCCGATCAGCGCCTCGCGGCGGGCGGTGTACGCGGCCTCGGCCCGCGCCACCAACGCGGTCGTCGCCGGATCGGCCAGCAGCCGCAGCACCGTCTCCTGCAGCACATGGCTCACCCAGCCCGAAGTGAGCAGCAGCAGGCCGTCATGCCGGGCCAGCGACGTCTCGTCGCAGGCGAGCGCGGCCCACCGCAGGTCACTGCCCAGGTGCTTGGACACGGTACGGACCTGCGCCCAGCGGGGCAGGCCGCCGGTGGTGAGGGAGTGCAGGGGAACGCCGGAGGTGTCCGCCGTGTAGTCGTCCTCGATGACCAGCACCTCGGGGGCGGCGGTCAGCACCGCCAGCAGCTCCGCCCGGCGCCGCTCGGAGAAGCACGCGCCCATCGGGCTCTGCGACCGCGGCATGCACACCACCGCCCTGGCCCCCGCGCGCAGCGCGGCCCGCAGTGCCTCCGGCCGCATCCCCTCCTCGTCCACCGCCACCGGCACGATCCGCAGCCCCAGAGCCGGAGCGAGGTCCAGCAGCCGGTGGAAGCCCGGGTCCTCCATCGCCACGGCGTCGCCCGGCCGCAGTTCGGCCGAGAGCAGCCGGCCGACGCAGTCCAACGCGCCATGGGCGAACGTCACCTGCCCGGCCGGAACGCCGTCGCGCTCGAACCAGCGCCTGGCCGCCTCCTCCAGTGCCGGCAGCCGGGGCGAGGTCCGGTGCGAGCCGGGCCCCGGAACCACCCGGGTCGGCGGCACCAGATCGGGCAGGAACGCCGGATCGGGATGGCCGCCGGCCAGGCTGCGCACGCCCGCCGGGGTCTTCGGGGGGCGGCGCGAGCCGCTGGTCCCGACGGCCGGCGCCTCGGCGACCACCGTCCCGCCACGCCCGCGGGTCAGCACGATGCCGCGCTGCCGCAACTCCTTGTAGGCCGTGGCCACGGTGCCCGGACTCACCCCGAGATCCTCGGCGAGCCTGCGTACCGGCGGCATGGCGCTGCCGGGGGGCAACGAGCCGTCCGCCACCGCGCGTTCGACGGAAGCGGCGATTCCCTTGGCGGTCGTACCGCTGATCGCATATTGTGTTGCCACATTAACAAGTATGTATTGATACAAAGAAGTGGTCAAGGGGGAACGGGTGCGCAGGCGACCGGGGACAGGGACAGCGATGGCGGCGCGGATACCGGGAGGCCCCGACGGCCGCCGGATGCTCTGGATCAACTTCGTGGACAAGACCGGCTCCGGTCTCTGGCTGAGCGTCACGGCGCTGTACTTCCTCGTCGTCGCCCACCTCAGCGCCGGCCGGATCGGTCTGCTGATGGGACTCGCCGGCGCCGTCGGCATCGCCGGCTCGCCCGTCGCCGGCCGCCTCGCCGACCGGTTCCCGCTCACCCGGCTGCTGCTCGCCGTCCAACTGCTGCGCGCCGCCTCCGGTCTGCTGTTGCTCGCGGCCGACGGCTTCTGGCAACTGCTGCCCCTGGTGGCACTGGGCAGCTTCGGCGAACGCTCCGCCTCCGTCCTCACCAAGCTCTACGCGGCCCGCGTCGCAGGCCCCGACCGGTCCCGCTACCAGGCGGTGCAGCGCACCGTCGTCAACGTCGGCTACACACTCGGCGGCCTCGGCGCCTCCGTAGGCCTCGCCTTCGGCAACGCCACCGTCTATCGCGGCCTCCTGCTCGCCGACGGCCTCTCCTTCTGCGTCGTCGCCGTACTCGTCGCCCGCTGCGCCGAACCCCCGTCCGCCACCCGGACGGTGGCCTCCTCCGCCACCAAACCGCCGGCCGCGGCGCTCGCCGCCCGCCCGGCACCGTCCTCCAACCCGTGGCGGGACCGCGGCTACCTCGGCTACGCCGCCACCGACGCCCTGCTCTTCCTCGACGGCTCCGTGCTGCGGGTCGGCATGCCGCTGTGGATCATCAGCTCCACCACCGCCCCGCACGGGCTCGCCGCGCTGCTCTTCGTCATCAACACCGTCGTCGTGGTGCTCTTCCAGGTCCGGCTCTCCCGGCACGGGCGCACCCCGCGGCTGGCCGCCAGGACCCTGCGGCACGTCGCCGCCTGCTACTTCCTCGGCGGAGCGGCCGTGGCGGCCTCCGTCGTCGACGCCCGCTGGGCGGCCACCACCGCACTGCTGCTCGCCGCTGTCGCCTTCACCTTCGTGGAGATGTACCAGGCCACGGTCTCGTGGGAGCTGTCCGTGGCGCTCGCCCCGGACGACGCGCAGGGCGCGTACGTCGGAGTGCACGGACTGGCCCAGTCCGCCGAACGCGCGGCGGGCCCGCTGATCATGACCACCGCGGTGATCGCCGCGGGGCCGCTCGGCTGGCTCGGCCTCGGCACCGCCCTCGCCGGAACCGCCTTCCTGCAGAAGCACATGGTGCTGCGGCGCCTCGGATCCACACGGACGGTGACGGAGCCGTCCGGATTGTCAGTGCCGACGATTACGGTGAGTGAGAACTGATCGTCGCGCCGAGGGGGAGCCATGGCACACACCAGGAACGGGAAGCGGAACCACCGGAGGAACAGCGGCCGGACCGGCGGCCGTTCGCGGGGCCGGGCACCGCGCCGGGCGAGCGTGCGGCGCTCCCTGCGCAGGGAAGCGCCCAGCATCGTCGCGCTGCTTGCCGGCGAAAGGGACTTCGCCGCGATGCGCGGCCCCCGCGGCCTCCCCTGCGAGGACCACACGGAGTACCTGCGGCAGATGGACGGCGTGCTGCGTTCGCTGCTCTCCCAGGGGCTGTTCGTCACCGTCACCCTCTTCGACCCGGAGGAGTACGCGGAGTACTGCGCCGACACCGGCCGTGACCCGGACACCCCCGCCAGCCGCGCCCGCTACACCGCCGACATCACCGCGAACGGGCCCGGCGTCCCGTACAGCGGGCAGCCGGTACGCCAACTCATCTCCCAACTGGACCACGAGACCGACCGGCAGGCTGCCTGGGACCGGGCCTCCGACGTTCTGACCGCCGCCGAAGACCACACCGACAGCGGACGGGATCTCGCCCGGCTCGCCTTCGAACGGGCCTCCCGGGCGCTGGTGGGACTCATCGAAACCGCCGGCACCGGCATCCACCACGTGGTCTGCAGCGTGCAACTGGACGACGCGCCACTGCTCGCCGTCCTCACCACGGAGCGCACCGCTTCCGGCCGGATCCACTGCGCCGAGGCCGACGCCCTGGTGTTCTGCACGGTCCTCGCCGCGGCCGCCGTCAGCGGCAGCTCCGCCGGCATCGTCATCCGGACCACCGTCGCCGACGGCCGGGACGAGGTACGCGGCTGGTCCGTGCGCGACGGCTGGCCGCGACCCCTTACCGAGGCGGAAGTCTTCAACGCCTACTGCACCGACGCCGAAACCGGAGAACCGGTACCGCCGGAACCCGGCGTCACCTACCGGGCCGGCCTGCCGCTGAGGCCTTCACCGCACGACTGACGCGGGCCCCACACGACCGACGCCCCCACGAGCGAGGGGCGTTCCACCGGACTCCGGTGAAACGCCCCTCGAAGCTCCCGGCCGCACGGCCGGTGGCTGTCACTCGCCCGACAGCACCGCCTGCGCGGCACGGCGCGCCTCGTCGGCGGTGTCGGTCGCCCGAGCGGCGACCGCCGCACGCTCGCACTGCGCGAGCGTGTACTTCGCGAGCGTGGCGCGCACATAAGGAATGGAGGCAGCGCCCATGGAAAGGCTCGTCACGCCCAGACCCGTGAGCACACAGGCCAGCAGCGGATCGGCCGCCGCTTCGCCGCAGACACCACAGCTCCTGCCCTCGGCCTTGGCCGCGTCGGCCGCCGCCGCCACCAGGTCGAGCAGCGCGGGCTGCCAGGGGTCCTGCAGACGCGAGACCGCGCCGACCTGCCGGTCGGCCGCGAACGTGTACTGCGCCAGGTCGTTGGTGCCCAGCGACAGGAACTCGACCTCTTGGAGGATGGACCGGGCCCGCAGCGCCGCCGAGGGGATCTCGACCATCGCACCGAACTTCGCCCGCAACCCGGCCTCGCGGCAGGCGTCGGCGAAGGCCTTGGCATCGATACGGTCGGCCACCATCGGCGCCATGACCTCGAGGTGCACCGGGAGACCCTCGGCCGCCTTGGCCAGCGCCCGCAGCTGCGTCTGCAGCACGTCGGGATGGTCCAGCAGCGATCGCAGACCCCGCACACCCAGCGCCGGGTTGGGCTCGTCGGCGGGGGTGAGGAAGTCCAGCGGCTTGTCGGCGCCCGCGTCGAGCACCCGCACGACCACCCGGCCCTCGGGGAACGCCTCGAGGACCTTGCGGTACGCCTCGACCTGCTTCTCCTCGGACGGCGCCTTCGCGGAGTCGTCGAGGAAGAGGAACTCGGTGCGGAACAGGCCCACACCTTCGGCACCCGCCTCCAGCGCCGCGGGGACGTCGCCGGGGCCGCCCACGTTGGCGAGCAGCGGGACCTTGTGGCCGTCGGAAGTGGCACCGGGACCCGAGGTCGCCGACAGGGAGGCCCTGCGGGCGGCGGCGGCCTCTTCGAGCTCCGCGCGCTTCTCGGCGCTCGGGTTGACGAAGAGCTCACCGGTGCTGCCGTCCACGGCGATGACGGTGCCTTCGGTGATCTCGCCCGCGCCGGGCATGGCCACGACGGCCGGGACGCCCAGGGCGCGCGCCAGGATCGCGCTGTGACTGGTGGGACCGCCCTCCTCGGTGACGAAACCGAGGACCAGGGTCGGGTCGAGGAGCGCGGTGTCCGCGGGCGCCAGGTCCCGCGCGATCAGTACGTAGGGCTCGTCGCTGTCCGGGACACCCGGCATCGGGACGCCGAGCAACCGCGCCACGATGCGGTTGCGGACGTCGTCCAGGTCGGCCACCCGGCCGGCCAGGTACTCGCCCGCGTTGGCCAGCAGCGCACGGTAGGAGGCGAAAGCGTCGTACACGGCGCGCTCGGCGGAACTGCCCACCGCGATCCGGCGCTCGACGTCGGCCTGCAGCTCGGGGTCCTGGGCCATCATGGCCTGGGCCTCCAGCACGTGCTGGGCCTCACCGCCGGCCAGGTTCCCACGCGCGATCAGGTCGGCTGCCACCGCCTCGACGGCCTGCCGGGCACGGCCCTGCTCCCGTGGTGCCTCGTCCGACGGGATCTGCTTGGCCGGGGGCTCCAGAACAGCGGTACCCATGTGCCGTACCTCGCCGATCGCCACACCGTGGCTGACACCGACGCCTCGCAGCGTTGTCTCCATCTCACCTGTCTCCGGTCACTGCGACGGTCGTGCCGTCGCTCAGATTCTTCCGACGTCCTCGTTGACGCCCCCTGGGGTACTGCGGGGTACAGCGGGGGGAACTACTGCCAGACGAAGAGTTGGGCGCCGGCCTTGACGTCACCTTCGGCGGTCATGTCGCTCAACGCCTCGGCGGTGGCCTCGAGGGCCACGACGGGGCAGACCGGCGACTTGCCGGCGGCCTCGACCGCGGCCGGGTTCCAGCGGATGACCTCTTGTCCCCGCCGCACCGTGTCGCCCTTCGCGACGAGCAGTTCGAAACCGTCACCATTGAGCTGAACGGTGTCGATGCCCAAGTGCGTCAGTACACCGTGGCCCTCGTCATCCACGACGACGAACGCGTGCGGGTGCAGGGAGACGATGACGCCGTCGACGGGGGAGACCGCGGCCGAAGGCTCTCGCACGGGGTCAATGGCGGTGCCGGGGCCCACCATCGCGCCGGAGAACACCGGATCAGGCACAGCCGCGAGCCCGATGGCCCGTCCGGCCAGGGGAGACGAAACGATCGTCATTGGGGAAGCCTCCTAGATGCGGAGCTCAAAGACGCCGTCACTACCTGTCACCGGACGGCGATGCCGCTTGAGCAGCCTAAGTCATGTGAAGTAAGGATTCCGCCCGAGCGGATCCGACCATCGGGTGATCGATCCCGACCACTCAGTGTGGCATCCGCACCGGACCCGATCGGGGGCCGAAGGACCCTGACAGCCGATTTGCACGGGGCGAAGGTGTCCAGTACCGTGGCACAGCCGCCTGGACGAGTGCCTCGGAAACGTATGTTTTCCACGGCAGACTCGAATTGGCCGGTAAATCCGACGAATGGCTTCTGCTAAAGTCGGGTGCAGCGGGAAAGCCGAAAGGCGGAAACGCTGGAGCAACACAAAGCAAGAACTGCAGGACTCCCGCTGACTGGGAATCGGACACGAAAGCGTCTGATAGAGTCGGAAACACGAAGGGAAGCCCGGAGGGCGCCGGAAACGGCACCAAAGGAAGCGTCCGTTCCTTGAGAACTCAACAGCGTGCCAAAAGTCAACGCCAGACTTAAAACACCCCGGGCGGAACCCATACGGGTTTCGTTTGGTGGTTCCTTTGAAAAAGTCCTTTCGCCCTCCGGTCCTTCGGGACGGGAACTGGCGGGAGGCGAATAACACAGCGAGGACGCTGTGCACCACGGGCCTTATTCCGGCCGGTGGTGCCGCTCTTGCGTGGAGACATTCACGGAGAGTTTGATCCTGGC
>NZ_JAQFII010000001.1:0-890000 GCF_029504575.1 Streptomyces sp. SPB162 | reverse complement strand
TAACCCGTGTGGGGTAGCCGTAGCGAAAGCGAGTCCGAATAGGGCGAATGAGTCGCGCGCCCAAGACCCGAAGCGGAGTGATCTAGCCATGGGCAGGTTGAAGCGGAGGTAAGACTTCGTGGAGGACCGAACCCACCAGGGTTGAAAACCTGGGGGATGACCTGTGGTTAGGGGTGAAAGGCCAATCAAACTCCGTGATAGCTGGTTCTCCCCGAAATGCATTTAGGTGCAGCGTCGCGTGTTTCTTGCCGGAGGTAGAGCACTGGATAGGCGATGGGCCCTACCGGGTTACTGACCTTAGCCAAACTCCGAATGCCGGTAAGTGAGAGCGCGGCAGTGAGACTGTGGGGGATAAGCTCCATGGTCGAGAGGGAAACAGCCCAGAGCATCGACTAAGGCCCCTAAGCGTACGCTAAGTGGGAAAGGATGTGGAGTCGCAGAGACAACCAGGAGGTTGGCTTAGAAGCAGCCATCCTTGAAAGAGTGCGTAATAGCTCACTGGTCAAGTGATTCCGCGCCGACAATGTAGCGGGGCTCAAGCGTACCGCCGAAGTCGTGTCATTCCCGTGTGAAGCCCTAACGGGTGCGGGGATGGGTAGGGGAGCGTCGTGTGCCGGGTGAAGCGGCGGCGGAAGCCAGTCGTGGACGGTACACGAGTGAGAATGCAGGCATGAGTAGCGATACACACGTGGGAAACGTGTGCGCCGATTGACTAAGGGTTCCTGGGTCAAGCTGATCTGCCCAGGGTAAGTCGGGACCTAAGGCGAGGCCGACAGGCGTAGTCGATGGACAACCGGTTGATATTCCGGTACCCGCTTTGAAACGCCCAGTATCGAACCCTCTGATGCTAAGGCCGTGAAGCCGTCCTGGAGCCTTCGGGCAAAGGGGAGTGGTGGAGCCGCCGGTCCAAGGTGGTAGTAGGTAAGCGATGGGGTGACGCAGGAAGGTAGTCCAGCCCGGGCGGTGGTTGTCCCGGGGTAAGGGTGTAGGGCGTGTGATAGGCAAATCCGTCACACATTAAGTCTGAGACCTGATGCCGAGCCGATTGTGGTGAAGTGGATGATCCTATGCTGTCGAGAAAAGCCTCTAGCGAGTTTCATGGCGGCCCGTACCCTAAACCGACTCAGGTGGTCAGGTAGAGAATACCGAGGCGTTCGGGTGAACTATGGTTAAGGAACTCGGCAAAATGCCCCCGTAACTTCGGGAGAAGGGGGGCCACAACTGGTGAGGGAACTTGCTTCCTGAGCTGGGGGTGGCCGCAGAGACCAGCGAGAAGCGACTGTTTACTAAAAACACAGGTCCGTGCGAAGCCGTAAGGCGATGTATACGGACTGACGCCTGCCCGGTGCTGGAACGTTAAGGGGACCGGTTAGTCACATTTCGGTGTGGCGAAGCTGAGAACTTAAGCGCCAGTAAACGGCGGTGGTAACTATAACCATCCTAAGGTAGCGAAATTCCTTGTCGGGTAAGTTCCGACCTGCACGAATGGCGTAACGACTTCTCGACTGTCTCAACCATAGGCCCGGTGAAATTGCACTACGAGTAAAGATGCTCGTTTCGCGCAGCAGGACGGAAAGACCCCGGGACCTTTACTATAGCTTGATATTGGTGTTCGGTTCGGCTTGTGTAGGATAGGTGGGAGACTGTGAAGTCATGGCGCCAGCCATGGTGGAGTCGTCGTTGAAATACCACTCTGGTCGTGCTGGATGTCTAACCTCGGTCCGTGATCCGGATCAGGGACAGTGTCTGGTGGGTAGTTTAACTGGGGCGGTTGCCTCCTAAAGAGTAACGGAGGCGCCCAAAGGTTCCCTCAGCCTGGTTGGCAATCAGGTGTTGAGTGTAAGTGCACAAGGGAGCTTGACTGTGAGACTGACGGGTCGAGCAGGGACGAAAGTCGGGACTAGTGATCCGGCGGTGGCTTGTGGAAGCGCCGTCGCTCAACGGATAAAAGGTACCCCGGGGATAACAGGCTGATCTTCCCCAAGAGTCCATATCGACGGGATGGTTTGGCACCTCGATGTCGGCTCGTCGCATCCTGGGGCTGGAGTCGGTCCCAAGGGTTGGGCTGTTCGCCCATTAAAGCGGTACGCGAGCTGGGTTTAGAACGTCGTGAGACAGTTCGGTCCCTATCCGCTGCGCGCGTAGGAATATTGAGAAGGGCTGTCCCTAGTACGAGAGGACCGGGACGGACGAACCTCTGGTGTGCCAGTTGTCCTGCCAAGGGCATGGCTGGTTGGCTACGTTCGGAAAGGATAACCGCTGAAAGCATCTAAGCGGGAAGCCTGCTTCGAGATGAGTATTCCCACCCCCTTTGAGGGGTTAAGGCTCCCAGTAGACGACTGGGTTGATAGGCCAGATGTGGAAGCCCGGTAACGGGTGGAGCTGACTGGTACTAATAGGCCGAGGGCTTGTCTAATTATTTTTGCTTCGCGTCCACTGTGTAGTTCTGAAGTAACGAACCGTGATGATACCCGGTTGGTTAACTTCATAGTGTTTCGGTGGTCATAGCGTTAGGGAAACGCCCGGTTACATTCCGAACCCGGAAGCTAAGCCTTTCAGCGCCGATGGTACTGCAGGGGGGACCCTGTGGGAGAGTAGGACGCCGCCGAACAATTATTACGAGGCCTGACCTCGGATCTTCGATCCGAGGTCAGGCCTTTTTGTCGTCTGGGGTAGGGTCGGGTGGAATCATCGGCACGTACATACAGGAGGGGCCCCCCGGTGGAGGTCCAGGAGACAAGGGTGCAAACGGATCGGATCTTCACGATCCCCAACATCCTGAGTATGGCCCGCCTGGCGGGCGTGCCGGTGTTCCTGTGGCTGATCCTGTGGCCCGAGTTCGGCGGGCCGAAGGCCGACGGATGGGCCCTGCTGGTGCTCGCGCTCAGCGGTATCAGCGACTATCTGGACGGCAAGCTCGCGCGTCGGTGGAACCAGGTCAGCAATCTCGGCCGGCTCCTCGACCCGGCCGCGGACCGGCTGTTCGTCGTCTCCACACTGATCGGGCTCACCTGGAGGGACATCCTCCCCTTGTGGCTGCCGTTGCTGCTGTTGGCCCGAGAGGTGATGATGGGGGTAATGCTCCTGATCCTCCGGCGGAACGGATACGGACCGCCGCAGGTGAACTTCGTGGGCAAGGCCGCCACCTTCAACCTGATGTACGCCTTCCCGCTGTTGTTGCTGAGTGACGGCAGTGGATGGCTCGCTACGCTGGCCGCGATCTGCGGATGGGCGTTCGCCGGATGGGGTACAACTCTGTACTGGTGGGCAGGGATCCTCTATGTAGTGCAGGTCCGCAGATTGGTGCGGATGGACGCCAAGGCTGATTGAGCCGCAAGGAGGACTTTTCCGACATGAAGGCCGTCGTGATGGCCGGCGGTGAAGGCACACGCCTTCGCCCTATGACCTCGAGTATGCCCAAGCCCCTGCTGCCGGTTGCGAACCGGCCGATCATGCAGCACGTGCTGACGCTGCTCAAGCGGCACGGTCTCACCGAGACCGTGGTGACCGTGCAGTTCCTCGCCTCTCTCGTCAAGAATTACTTCGGGGACGGCGAAGAACTTGGCATGGAGCTCACCTACGCGAACGAGGAAAAGCCACTCGGGACAGCCGGGAGTGTGAAGAACGCCGAAGAGGCGCTCAAGGACGACTCCTTCCTTGTGATTTCGGGCGACGCCCTCACGGACTTCGACCTCACCGAGCTCATCGAATTCCACAAGGAGAAGGGCGCACTCGTCACCGTATGCCTGACGCGGGTGCCCAACCCGCTGGAGTTCGGCATCACGATCGTGGATGACGAGGGCAAGGTCGAACGCTTCCTGGAGAAGCCGACCTGGGGCCAGGTCTTCTCCGACACCGTCAATACGGGTATCTACGTCATGGAGCCCGAGGTCTTCGACTACGTGGCCGCCGACACGTCCGTCGACTGGTCGAGTGATGTCTTCCCGCAGCTGATGAAGGAAGGCAAGCCGGTCTACGGCTTCATCGCCGAGGGCTACTGGGAAGACGTCGGCACGCATGAGAGCTACATCAAGGCGCAGGCGGACGTCCTCGAGGGCAAGGTCGACGTCGACCTCGACGGCTTCGAGATCTCGCCGGGCGTCTGGGTCGCCGAGGGCGCCGAGGTCAGCCCCGACGCCGTCCTGCGCGGACCCCTGTACATCGGGGACTACGCGAAGGTCGAGGCCGGCGCGGAGATCCGCGAACACACCGTCATCGGCTCCAACGTGGTCGTCAAGTCCGGGGCGTTCCTGCACAAGGCCGTGATCCACGACAACGTCTACGTCGGCCAGGGCACGAATCTGCGCGGCTGCGTGGTCGGCAAGAACACCGACATCATGCGGGCCGCCCGGATCGATGACGGGGCCGTGATCGGTGACGAGTGCCTGATCGGCGAGGAGTCGGTCATCGCGGGCAACGTCCGCGTCTATCCGTTCAAGACCATCGAGGCCGGCGCGTTCGTCAACACGTCGGTCATCTGGGAGTCGCGGGGCCAGGCGAACCTGTTCGGTGCGCGCGGTGTCTCGGGAATCCTCAACGTCGAGATCACCCCGGAACTCGTCGTGCGGCTGGCCGGCGCCTACGCCACCACGCTGAAGAAAGGTTCCACCGTCACCACCGCGCGAGACCACTCGCGTGGCGCGCGAGCGCTGAAGCGCGCGGTGATCTCGGCCCTGCAGACCAGTGCCATCGACGTCCGGGACCTGGAGAACGTCCCGCTGCCGGTGGCCAGGCAGCAGACGGCGCGCGGCGCCGCCGGCGGCATCATGATCCGCACGACCCCGGGCACGCCGGACTCCGTCGACATCATGTTCTTCGACGAACGCGGCGCGGACCTGTCGGCCGGCGGGCAGCGCAAACTGGACCGGGTCTTCGCCCGCCAGGAGTACCGGCGCGCCTTCCCCGGCGAGATCGGTGACCTGCGCTTCCCCTCGAGCGTCTTCGACTCCTACACCGGCTCGCTGCTGCGGGAGATCGACACCTCCGGCGTCGCGGAGTCCGGGATCAAGGTCGTCGTGGACGCGGCGAACGGCAGCGCCGGCCTGGTGCTGCCGAGCCTGCTCGGACGGCTGGGCGTCGACGCCTTCACCATCAACCCCGGGCTGAACGAGGCCCGGCCCACGGAGACTGCGGAGGAGCGCCGGTCCGGGCTGGTGCGGCTGGGCGAGATCGTCGCCTCGGCGCGCGCGGCCTTCGGCGTGCGCTTCGACCCGGTCGGCGAGCGGCTGTCGCTGGTGGACGAGCGCGGCAAGATCGTCGAGGACGACCGCGCGCTGCTGGTGATGCTGGATCTGGTCGCGGCCGAGCGGCGCAGCGGACGGGTGGGACTGCCGGTCACCACGACCCGTATCGCCGAGCAGGTGGCGGCGTACCACGGCACGCAGGTGGCGTGGACGACGACGTCGCCCGACGACCTCACGCGGGTCGGCCGGGAGGAGAGCACGATCTTCGGCGGAGACGGCCGGGGCGGCTTCATCATCCCCGAGTTCAGCAGCGTCTTCGACGGGTCGGCGGCCTTCGTGCGGCTGATCGGCCTGGTGGCCCGTACGCAGCTCACGCTCAGCCAGATCGACGCCCGGATCCCGCACGCCCATGTGCTGCGGCGCGACGTGGCGACGCCGTGGGCGGTCAAGGGGCTCGTGATGCGAAGCGTGGTCGAGGCCGCGGGCGACCGGTCGGTGGACACCACCGACGGTGTCCGGGTCGTGGAAGCCGACGGCCGCTGGGTGATGGTCCTGCCCGACCCCGCGGAAGCGGTCACCCATCTGTGGGCGGAAGGTCCGGACGACGCCTCCGCGCAGGCGCTGCTCGACGAGTGGGCGACCATCGTGGAGGGCGCGGGTCACTGATTCCGGGCCCGAACGGCGCGCCGCGAGGGGGCCGTTCGAGTGGAGCGGCCCCGACGTGCAACGATGTGCGGCATGCCGCAGCAGCACCAGGATGGGAGCAGCCCCAGCCCGAACGCCCCGCCACGGCGCCCCGACGCCTCGATGTCGCTGTTGACCAACGTCATGGATCACAGCCTCGACGACGGCTACGCGGAGGCGGCGGAGCGTCGTGGCGTGGTGGGCAGCTCACGGCTGCCCACCACGCTGCGGGCCAAGCTGGGGCTGGCCGTGGGGTTGGTGCTGGCCGCCCTCGTCGTCACCCTCGGGGCCGCGCAGGCGAACGTCGCGGCGCCCACGGTGGCGCTGGAGCGGCAGAAGCTGATCGAGCGCATCCAGAGCGGCACGAGCGACGCGGACGGTCTGCAGAAGAACGTGGACCGGCTGCGGGACGAGGTCGACGCGAAGCAGCGCGCCGCCCTGGGCGACACGGGCGGCGGCAGTACCGCCCTGGTGGCGCTGGAGGCGGGCGCCACGCCCGTCAAGGGTCCGGGGGTGAAGCTGGTCGTCGACGACGCCAAGGAGGCGTCGACGGGGAACGGCGGCGGCCCCCGGGAGAGCAACGGTTTCTCCGACACCGGGCGCGTGCGCGACCGTGACATGCAGCGGGTCGTCAACGGGCTCTGGGCGTCGGGGGCCGAGGCGATCTCCGTCAACGGCCAGCGCCTGACGGCGCTGTCGGCGATCCGCGCCGCCGGGGACGCCATACTGGTCGACAACAAGCCGCTGGCGCCCCCGTACACGGTGCTGGCGATCGGGGACGGGCAGCGGCTGGCCACGGCCTTCCAGGAGAGCGCGGACGGGCAGTACCTGCACGTGCTGCAGGAGAGCTACGGGATCCGCACCAGCATCTCCGCGCAGGACGAGGTGCGGTTGCCGGCCGCCCCCAGTCTCATCGTGCGCTACGCCAAGCCGGTGCCCGGCAATACGAAGCCAAACGCCGCCGAAAACGCCGTCGAAACAGGGAAGGGTACGAAGTGATCGCCGTACTGGGCCTCGTCGTGGGAGTCGTGGTCGGACTCGTGGTCCGCCCCGTCGTGCCGACCGTGGTCGAGCCCTATCTCCCGATCGCCGTCGTCGCCGCGCTCGATGCCGTCTTCGGCGGTCTGCGGGCGATGCTCGACGGGATCTTCGACGACAAGGTGTTCGTCGTCTCCTTCCTGTCCAACGTGGTGGTGGCCGCGCTGATCGTGTTCCTGGGCGACAAGCTCGGCGTCGGCGCCCAGCTGTCCACGGGCGTGGTCGTGGTCCTGGGCATCCGCATCTTCTCCAACGCGGCGGCCATCCGCCGCCACGTCTTCCGGGCGTGATCGGCGTATGAGCGACGAAGAACGTTCCGAGCGCCCCACGACGCCCGAGCCGGCGGGCGTGCCCGAAGAGAAGGGTGTGCCCGAGCCGGGCGGCGTGCCGACGCCGCCCGGGACGCCCTTGCCGCCCGAGGTGCCCACTGCCGCTCCCGAACCCGAACCCGGGCCCGTGAAGCGGGCGTCCGGCGAGACGGGCCGGCAGCGGCTGCTGGCGGGGTTGTGGCCGCCGCGGATGTCACGGGCGCAGCTCATCGTCGCGCTGCTGCTGTTCGTGCTGGGTCTGGGCCTGGCCATCCAGGTGCGCTCCACCAGTGACAGCGGGGCCCTGCGGGGCGCCCGCCAGGAGGACCTGGTGCGCATCCTGACCGAGCTCGACAACAGGACGCAGCGGCTGCAGGACGAGAAGCGCCGGCTGGAGACGCAGCGCTCGGAGCTGGAGACCAGCTCCAACCAGGCCGAGGAGGCTCGCAAGCAGACCGAGCAGAAGGCGCAGCAGCTCGGTGTGCTCGCCGGTACGGTCGCCGCGCAGGGCCCCGGCATCAATCTGACGATCGCGGACCCCAAGGGCGGCCTGGAGGCGGACAAGCTGCTGGACACCCTGCAGGAGCTGCGGGCGGCCGGCGCCGAGGCGATCCAGATCAACGACGTCCGGGTCGTGGCGGACACGTACTTCACCCAGGGTTCGGACGGCGTCGAGATCGACGGCCACAAAGTCGCCCAGCCCTACCGGTTCAAGGTCATCGGAAACCCGCAGGACCTGGAGCCGGCGCTCAACATTCCCGGCGGAGTGGTGCAGACTTTGAAGAAGGAGCAGGCCACGGCGGAGGTCGTCCGGTCTGAGAAGATCGTCGTGGACGCCTTGCGGCCATCGAAGCAGCCTGACTACGCTCGGTCGTCATCGCAGTGACGCGGGGGGTCGGCACATGCTCGGGGTGGTCCGTGTTGGAAACTGTGTGTAGCGAGGGTTCGTCCTGCCCCACGGGCGGGTCTGTTTCGGTCAAGGGGAAGCGCCCGTGAAGTTGTTTTGGGAAGTTGTTCGGCAAGAGCGCGCGGCAGGCCAAGGCGGCCGGCGATCCCGCCACCGCGCGCCATCGTGCCCCGCGCCATGGGCAGGAGGACGGGCCGGTCGAGGAGCGGCCGCTGTTCCGCGATGAGCCTGTCGGGGGACGTAGCGACATTTCGGGCGGACAAGGTGTGGCGTCTGTTGACCCTGCCACGTCCGGCCGCATAGGTTTCGGGGAACCATCAACCTCAAGTACGGGTGGAGGGTTTCCCTCCGGTGCGTACGCTTCGAACATCCCCGCGGGCGATCCGCGGCAGGAGGCTCAGTCCATGACGGCCTTGCCGGTATGCACGAGGTGCGGGCACACCAATGCGGAGGCGAGCCGCTTCTGCTCCAACTGCGGTGCGCCGCTGCGCGCCGGGGCTCCGTCAGAACGGCCGTCGGAGACCACGTCCACGATCTCGATCTCGGGTCTCGAGGCCTACGAGGCCGAGGCGACGGGTCAGACCATGACGCCGTCGCTGTCCCCCGAGGCCCAGGCGGCGGTGGACGCGCTGCCGATCGGTTCCGCCCTGCTGGTGGTGCGCCGCGGTCCGAACTCGGGCAGCCGCTTCCTCCTGGACGGCGAGCTGACCACGGCCGGCCGTCACCCGCAGAGCGACATCTTCCTCGACGACGTCACCGTCTCGCGCCGGCACGTGGAGTTCCGCCGTGCGGGTGACGGTGGCTTCACGGTCTCGGACGTGGGCAGCCTCAACGGCACGTACGTCAACCGGGAGCGGATCGACGCGGTGTCCCTGGCCAATGGCGACGAGGTCCAGATCGGCAAGTACCGACTGGTCTTCTACGCGAGCCAGCGGGGCATCTGACTTCTGGTCCGGGGGGACCCCCCGAGACTCCGTCCGGGGGGACCCCACAGGGAAGGTCCATGCTCAGAACACCGTCAGGCGGGGCCGGAAACGGCACCGCCACCGCGGATGGCCGGCTGCTCAGCATCGGGGCCGTGCTCACCCACCTGCAGGACGAGTTCCCCGAGGTCACCATCTCCAAGATCCGTTTCCTGGAGGCGGAGGGCCTGGTGGAGCCCCAGCGCACTCCTTCGGGCTATCGGAAGTTCGCGATGCGCGACGTGGAGCGACTGGGCCACGTCCTGCGGATGCAGCGGGACCACTACCTGCCGCTGCGTGTGATCCGCGAGCACCTGGACGCGCTCGACCGCGGCGAGCAGATCCCGCTGCCGGGGCCGGGCGAGTCCCGGGAGCTCGTGGACGACCCGGCCGGCGCCGAGAGCGCCGGTGAGCTGCGGATCGGCCGTGAGGCGCTGCTGGCCGCCACGGGGGCCGCGCCGGGGGATCTCGAGCAGTGGGAGTCCTACGGTCTCGTGGAGGCCGGCCGTGACGGCGGTTACGACGCCGAAGCGGTGAACATCGGGAAGCTGATCGTCGACATGGGCCGCTTCGGGCTCGAGCCGCGCCATCTGCGCGCGGTGAAGGCCGCCGCCGAGCGGGAGGTCGGCCTGGTGGAGCAGGTGGTCGCCCCGCTGCGGCGGCACCGCAACCCGCAGACGCGTACGCATGCTGAGACAACCGCCAGGGAACTGGCGGCGCTGTCGGTCCGGCTGCACGCCGCCATGGTCCAGTCCGCCCTTCGCCTGCGACTCTTCTGAGCAGCTGCGCGATACCTGTCAAGTCCGCCGTGCGGGATGCCCGACTACCCAAACCGGCCGGGCACGTCCTAGGGTTGCTGTGTGAACGAGCTCGACGTCGTGGGTGTCCGGGTCGAAATGCCCTCCAATCAACCGATCGTGCTCCTGCGCGAAGTAGGAGGCGACCGGTATCTGCCCATCTGGATCGGGCCTGGAGAAGCCACGGCCATCGCTTTCGCGCAGCAGGGCATGACGCCTGCTCGCCCGCTGACCCATGATCTGTTCAAGGATGTGCTCGAAGCGGTGGGGCAGACGCTCACCGAGGTGCGCATCACCGATCTTCGGGAGGGCGTCTTCTACGCCGAGCTGGTCTTCGCCAGCGGCGTCGAGGTCAGCGCCCGCCCCTCGGACGCCATAGCGCTGGCCCTGCGCACCGGGACGCCGATCTACGGCAGCGACGGCGTGCTGGACGACGCGGGGATCGCCATTCCGGACGAGCAGGAGGACGAGGTCGAGAAGTTCCGCGAGTTCCTGGACCAGATCTCGCCGGAGGACTTCGGCACGAGCAACCAGTAGCGGGCTTTTTGGCCCATTCGGCTAGCCGTTCCCCGTTTCGGGGCACGCGAAACCACTCTTGGGGTTGATATCACTCGGCGTGCCGAGTGTGGCGATCGTTGACGCACCGCGAGTGACTGCCTACCGTCGAGTTGGAAAGTCCCGTTGGCACGTGCACGTGCCGACCGGGACGCGAAGGGACGGAGGGCGGCGTGAGAAGCACCGGCGACGGTATGGCCACGGGCGGCCCGTATCCCACCCGCGGGGCCCTGGCCCGGCAGCCGGAACCGGTCGGCGGCGCGACGGCCGGCGCGGCGGAACCGGAGACCGAGACGGTGGGGTACCGGGGGCCGACGGCGTGCGCGGCGACCGGCATCACCTACCGCCAGCTGGACTACTGGGCGCGCACGGGCCTGGTCGAGCCGAGTGTCCGGGCGTCCTACGGATCGGGTGCGCAGCGCCTCTACGGCTTCCGGGACGTGGTCGTCCTCAAGATCGTCAAACGGCTCCTGGACACCGGGGTGTCCCTGCAGAACATCCGCACCGCCGTACGCCATCTGCGCACCACCGCACCCGCCGAACTCACTCGGATGACCCTGATGAGCGATGGCGCCACCGTGTACGAGTGCACGTCGCCCGATGAGGTCGTGGACCTGCTCCAGGGCGGCCAGGGCGTCTTCGGGATCGCCGTGGGAGTGGTGTGGCGGGACGTGGAGAGCTCCCTGTCGCAGCTGCACGGCGAGCGGGTGGACACCGGCGAGACGCTGGCCGGCCACAACCCCTCGGACGAGCTGGCGCGGCGCCGGAACCGCGCGGGGTGATCCCTTCGCCGTACGTCCGTACGGTGGATGTCAGTGCCGTGCGGGAGCATCGGTGATGTGAGAACCGCTCCGACGATCCTGCACCTGGACATGGACGCGTTCTACGCCGCGGTGGAACAGGCCTCCAAGCCGAGCCTGCGGGGCAAGCCGGTCGTGGTCGGCGGTCTCGGGCCGCGCGGCGTCGTCGCGACCGCGTCCTACGAGGCCCGTGTGCACGGCGTCCATTCCGCGATGGCGATGGCGCACGCGCGGCGCCTCGCACCCAACGCCGCCTACCTCATTCCCCGCTTCGAGCTGTACCGGCGGGTCAGCGAGACCGTGATGGGGATCCTGGGGGAGCTGTCGCCGCTGGTGGAGCCGCTCAGCCTGGACGAGGCCTTCGTGGACCTGGAGGCGGGCGGGACGACCGAGGCCCCCCGCGAGGTGGCGGAGCGGGTGCGGGCGCGGATCAGGACCGCCACGGGGCTGACGGCCTCGGTCGGCCTGGCGGGCTCCAAGCTGCTCGCCAAGATCGCCTCCGAGCAGGGCAAGCCGAACGGTCTGATGGTGGTCGAGCCCGGTACCGAGCGGGAGCTGCTGGACCCGATGCCGGTCCGGGTCCTGCCGGGCGTCGGGCCCGCGACCGGTGAGCACCTGCGCCGCGCCGGGATCGGCACGGTCGGGGAGGTGGCGTTGGCCGGGGAGTCCGAGCTGGTGCAGCTGCTGGGCAAGGCGCACGGCGTCTCGATCTACGCCATGGCCCTGGGCCTGGACAGCCGGCCCGTGGTCGCGGACCGCGACGCGAAGTCGGTCTCGGTGGAGGACACCTTCGACGTGGACCTCACCGACCGCTTCCGGGTGCGCTCGGAACTCGACCGGCTGGCGGACCGCTGTGTGCGGCGGCTGCGGGAAGCGGGCCGGTCGGGGCGGACGGTGGTCATCAAGGTGCGGAGCTACGACTTCAGCACCCTGACGCGGTCCGAGACCCTGCGGGCGCCCACGGACGACCCCGGAGTGGTGCGGGAGACCGCGCGGCGGTTGCTGGAGGTCGTCGACACGGCCCACGGCGTCCGGCTGCTGGGCGTGGGTGTGACCGGGCTCGCCGACTTCACCCAGGAGGACCTGTTCGCCCAGGCGGCCGAGCTCGAGGCCGAGCAGGTGGCGGAGGCCGCCGCGGTACGCGCGGCGGAGGAGCTCGCCGAGCGGGAGGCGGCGGATCCGGCCGGTCCGGCGCCGCCTCCGGCGGAGCCCCCGCGGGCCGTGCGGTGGATGCCGGGGCAGGACGTACGGCACGCGGCGCTCGGTGCCGGATGGGTGCAGGGCAGCGGTGTGGGGCGGGTGACCGTGCGTTTCGAGCGGCCTACGGACCGCGTACCGGGCCGGGTGCGGACGTTCGCGGTGGAGGATCCGGAACTGGAGGCGGCCGAGCCGCTGCCCCTGGTGCCCTGACCCGTCGCCGGTGGCTCAGTCCTCGCCGGCAAGGCGGCCGAAGTCGTGGTCGTCGGAGCGCGGGGTCTCGGATCCCGCGGACGGCACGTCCATGTCGTAGTGGTGGTAGAGCTGGATCTCCTGCTCGGGGGAGAGGTGGCGGCCCACGCCGAAGTCGGGGGCGTCCTTGATGAGGGCCTTGGGGAAGGGCACCCGCAGCTGCCCGTCCACGACCTCACTCGGCTCCAGCGGTACGAACGCGTCACGGCTGAACAGTCCGGTGCGCACCGCGGCCCACTCGGGCTCGCCGGTGGCGTCGTCGAGGTACACCTCGTCGACCGTGCCGATCTTCGCTCCGTCGCTGTCCAGAGCCCGGCGGCCGATCAGGCTGCGCGGATCGATATCGGTCTGCAACGGTCCCTCCAAGAGATCGGTGCTGCTCGCCTAGACCTACCAAAGGCCACATCGGGGGCGGTGTCGACTCGAGGGATCCGCGAGGAATCCGCCCCCATCCCCGCTGGTAGGCTGAACGGCGGCTGCAGACCCCATGCGGGAGAGTCCTCCGAGATCGTGTCGGGGGCGCCGAAGGAGCAAATCCTCCCCGGAATCTCTCAGGCAACCGGTACCGCATGGATGAGGTCACTCTGGAAAGCAGGGCGGGCGCCGGGCATGAATCATGCGCGGGGCGCGTTCTCACCGACGGTGAAAGTCGTGCTTTAGGCAGCACGGCGAAACTCTCAGGTTGTGATGACAGAGGGGGAGGCCGTTCGGGTGCCCGCGCCGCGGCACCCCTCGCAGGTCGTGTCAGACCAGGAGGCCTCCGTAGATGACTGCCCACCGCATCCCACTCTCCGAGCTCGAGAGCGGCATCCCGTTCGAACAGCGCCACATCGGCCCCGACGCCGGTGCCCAGGCCAAGATGCTGGCTCACGTCGGTTACGGCTCCTTGGACGAACTCACGGCCGCGGCCGTGCCCGCCACCATCAAGAGCGTCGAGGCGCTGCGGCTGCCCGCGGGGCGCACCGAGGCCGCGGTACTGGCCGAGCTGCGCGATCTCGCGGACCGCAACCAGGTTCTGGCGCCGATGATTGGTTTGGGTTATTACGGGACATTCACCCCGCCCGTTATCTTGCGCAACGTGATGGAGAACCCGTCCTGGTACACGGCGTACACGCCGTACCAGCCGGAGATCTCGCAGGGCCGGCTCGAGGCGCTGCTGAACTTCCAGACGGTCGTCGCCGACCTCACCGGGCTGCCGACCTCGGGAGCCTCGCTCCTGGATGAGGGCACCGCCGCCGCGGAGGCCATGTCGCTGGCCCGCCGGGTCGGCAAGGTGAAGCAGGGCGTCTTCCTGGTCGACGCGGACTGCTTCCCGCAGACCGTCGCGGTGATCGAGACCCGCGCGGAGCCGACCGGCGTCGAGGTCGTGGTCGCGGACCTGACCGACGGCATTCCGGACGAGGTGGCGGAGCGCGGCGTCTTCGGCGTGCTCCTGCAGTACCCCGGCGCCTCCGGCGCGGTCCGTGACCTCAAGCCGGTCATCGAGCGGGCGCACGAGCTGGGCGCGATCGTGACGGTCTCCGCCGACCTGCTCGCCCTGACGCTGCTCACCTCGCCCGGCGAGCTCGGCGCGGACATCGCGGTGGGCACCACCCAGCGCTTCGGCGTCCCGATGGCCTTCGGCGGGCCGCACGCCGGCTACATGGCCGTCCGCGAGAAGTTCGCCCGCAGCCTGCCGGGACGCCTCGTGGGCGTCTCCGTCGACGCCGACGGCAACAAGGCGTACCGGCTGGCCCTGCAGACCCGCGAGCAGCACATCCGCCGCGAGAAGGCCACCAGCAACATCTGCACCGCCCAGGTGCTGCTCGCCGTCATGGCGGGCATGTATGCGGTCTACCACGGCCCGGACGGGCTGGCCCAGATCGCCCGGCGCACCCACCGCTACGCCGCCATCCTGGCCGAGGGCCTGCGGGCCGGCGGGGTCGAGGTCGTGCACGGCGGGTACTTCGACACCGTGACCGTCCGGGTGCCCGGCCGCGCCGCCGAGGTCGCCGCCGCGGCCCGCGCCGCGGGCGTCAACCTGTGGGAGCGGGACGCCGATCTGCTCGGCATCTCCTGCGACGAGACCACCGGCCGTGAGCAGCTGGCAGCGGTCTGGGGCGCCTTCGGGGTGAGCGGTGACGTCGAGGCGCTCGACGCCGCCGTCCCGGACGCGCTGCCCGCCGGCCTCCTGCGCGGCGACGCGTACCTGGCGCACCCGGTCTTCCACCAGCACCGCTCCGAGACCGCGATGCTGCGCTACCTGCGCCGGCTCTCGGACCGGGACTACGCGCTCGACCGCGGCATGATCCCGCTGGGCTCGTGCACGATGAAGCTCAACGCCACCACCGAGATGGAACCGGTCACCTGGCCGGAGTTCGCCGGGCTGCACCCCTTCGCGCCGGTGGAGCAGGCCGCGGGGTACCTGACGCTGATCCACCAGCTGGAGGAGCAGCTCGCCGAGGTCACCGGCTACGACAAGGTCAGTATCCAGCCCAACGCCGGATCGCAGGGTGAGCTGGCCGGGCTGCTCGCAGTACGCGCCTACCACCGCTCCAACGGCGACGCACAGCGCACGGTGTGCCTCATCCCGTCCTCCGCGCACGGCACCAACGCGGCGAGCGCCGTAATGGCCGGTATGAAGGTCGTCGTGGTCAAGACCCGCGACGACGGCGACGTGGACGTCGAGGACCTGCACGCCAAGATCGACCTGCACCGGGCCGAGCTGGCCGTGCTGATGGTCACCTACCCGTCCACCCACGGGGTGTTCGAGGACAACATCACCGACATCTGCGCGACGGTGCACGAGGCCGGCGGCCAGGTGTACGTGGACGGCGCCAACCTCAACGCGCTGGTCGGCCTGGCCAGGCCCGGCAAGTTCGGTGCGGACGTCTCGCACCTGAACCTGCACAAGACCTTCTGCATCCCGCACGGCGGCGGCGGTCCCGGCGTCGGCCCCGTCGCGGTCCGCGCGCACCTCGCCCCGTTCCTGCCCAACCACCCGCTGCAGCCGACCGCGGGGCCCGCCACGGGCGTCGGCCCGATCTCGGCGGCGCCGTGGGGCTCGGCCGGCATACTGCCGATCTCCTGGGCGTACGTCCGCCTGATGGGCGGCGAGGGGCTGCGGCGCGCCACCCAGGTCGCGGTGCTCGGTGCCAACTACGTGGCCAAGCGGTTGGAGCCGCACTACCCGGTGCTCTACACGGGTCCGAACGGTCTGGTCGCGCACGAGTGCATCGTCGATCTGCGGCCGCTGACCAAGGAGACGGGCGTCTCGGTGGACGACATCGCCAAGCGCCTGATCGACTACGGCTTCCACGCGCCGACCATGTCGTTCCCGGTGGCCGGGACGCTGATGATCGAGCCGACGGAGAGCGAGGACCTGGCGGAGCTCGACCGGTTCTGCGACGCGATGATCGCCATTCGCCGGGAGGTCGACAAGGTCGGCTCAGGTCAGTGGCCGGTGGAGGACAACCCGCTGCGCAACGCGCCGCACACCGCGGCTTCGCTGGGCGGGGAGTGGAACCGTCCGTACACCCGCGACGAGGCGGTGTTCCCGGCCGGCGTGTCGGCCGCGGACAAGTACTGGCCGCCGGTGCGGCGCATCGACGGCGCCTTCGGTGACCGGAACCTCGTGTGCTCGTGCCCGCCGCTCGACGAGTACGACGCGTAGTCCCCGCGTCGAGGCCGTCCCCCAACCTCCGGGGGTGCCCCCAAACGGCCGCCGATACTGTCCGGGCCCCGCTGATGTCGGCGGGGTCCGGCGGTTCAGGCTGCCGTGGCGATCTGTTCGGTACCCAGCGGCCGGTGCGGAGCGATGATCTGCCCGTCGGGCAGCAGCTCGCCGGTGTCCTCGAAGAGCAGGACGCCGTTGCACAGCAGGCTCCAGCCCTGCTCCGGGTGGTGGGCCACGATGAGCGCGGCCTCCCGGTCGGAACACTCGGCGGTGGGGCACTGCGGCTGGTGCTGGCACATGGAAGGTGTCTTTCGCTGCGGTAGAGGAGTCGTACGGCTCGTTCGGCTGGATACCTGGTTCATAACCGCCCCCGTTCTTCGGTCGGTCCCAGTGTTGCTCTACGGCGCGGAATCCGCAGGGATTTCGCTTGAGCTGTCCTTGATAGGTGAGGACGCGTCACCCGACCGGGCGGTTGCCCTCACAGCCCGTGTCTTTTCGGGTGGTACGCATGACCGATCCGGGTCAGGCCGTCACGGTACGCACACGACGACGCCCCCGTGGCCCATGGGTCACGGGGGCGTTCGAGTGTCTTCCGACAACGTGTCAGACGGCTGACTCCAGGAGGGGCGCGGGGGCCAGGCGCAGGGTGAGGACCGGCACCAGGTCGGTCAGCCGGTGCAGCCGGTGGGCGGCGATCCCCGGCGGCGCCGGCGCGAGGGGCACCAGCAGGTCGGCCGCGGCGGGTTGGGCGGAGCCGGCCTCGGCCGAGATGTCGCTGTGCAGCCAGAGCGCCAGCATGTACAGCCCGGGAACGGACAGCAGGTGCGGCTGGTAGGCGGTGGAGAGGGCTTCCGCCTGTCGTAGGGCGCGTTCGGTGGAGGCCAGGTAGGGGCCTTCCGAGAAGTGGGAGAACGCCCACCCATCAGGGGTGCGTACCGTCTCGCCCGCCGCCGCCACGCGGTCGCCCGCGCGGATGTGGAAACGCCAGCCGGTGAGCCGGGCCTGCGGCAGACCGCGGCCCGGGGCGGCCGGCTCGAAGACATGGACGGGCAGCGGGTGCTCGGGGATGAGGGGGCCCTCGGCCGAGCGCAGCGCCGGCGTACGCGCCTCAAGAACGGCGGTGGGCGAACTGAGGGCGGCGAGGACACTCCGAAGTGCGGGCGCGGGTACGGGGGGTACGTGCAGCGGCATGATGGGTTGCCTCTCAATCGGAGACACGGTGATGCGAGCGGGGTCCGGACGTCACTGTCGGCGGAGCGGTGAGGGGGTTCCTGCGCAGGCATGTCCGGTGGATCGCGGAGTCTCTGCCTTGTGGGCGAAGTTTATACGACCCGTGTTCACGCGATGTTTCGGCTAGCTGTCGCCGGCATTGCGGGCAAGAAGGTAATAGGCCTTCTTCACCGGATAATTCCTCCGCATTTGCGCCGGAGCGCGCTCCCGCGAACTGCACATTCCCTGCCGCTGCGGACGGCTGGATCTCGTCGGTGTTTGTCACGAGGGGTACCCCTCGTCACAGGTTAGTTCGACCATGCCGGGGGAATGTGCCGGAGTGTCTATCCGGCAGCTTAGCGTCCGCTCGGCTCCGCCGCACCGTTATCGATCTTATGGGGTGGGCATCATCGCCACACGGCCCACTCGAGGAGGGACGCTCCGATGGGGGAGAAAGTCGTAGCCACCGGGGTCGACCTGTTCGACCGGCAGCGGTACCGCGTGAAGCTCCGCCAGTGTCTCATGGGGCTCGAGAGACTACTGGACGAGAAGAGGTTCGACCGCCCACGGAATCTCATGGGACTCGAACTGGAGTTGAATCTGGCGGATTCCGCGGGTCTGCCGGTGATGATGAATGAGGAGGTGCTGGAGCGGATCGCCAGCACTGATTTCCAGACCGAGCTGGCACAGTTCAATATTGAAGTGAACATCGCTCCTCATCATCTTTCCGGACGCGTGCTCGACCAACTGGCCGAAGAGCTGCGCATCGGACTGGGATACGCGGACCGCAAGGCCCGCGAAGTCGGTGCGCACATCGTCATGGTGGGAATTCTGCCGACGCTGAGCGCACAGGACCTGGTGGGTGCGAACCTGTCCCGGGCGGACCGGTACACGCTGCTCAACGACCGGATCCTGGCCGCCCGCGGCGAGGACATCACCCTGGACATCGCCGGTGTCGAGCACCTTCTGTACACCTCGGGATCCATCGCCCCCGAAGCGGCCTGCACGTCGATGCAGATGCACCTGCAGGTGACGCCCGGCCGGTTCGCCGCGGTCTGGAACGCCGCGCAGGCGCTGAGCGGGCCGCAGGTCGCGGTGGGCGCCAACTCGCCCTTCCTGTTCGGCAGGGAACTGTGGCGGGAGACCAGGCCGCCGCTGTTCCAGCAGGCCACCGACACCCGCCCGCAGGAACTGCGGGCGCAGGGCGTACGCCCGCTCACGTGGTTCGGGGAGCGCTGGATCGACTCGGCGTACGACCTGTTCGAGGAGAACCTGAGCTACTTCCCCCCGCTGCTGCCGATCTGCGACGACGAGGACCCGCTGGCGGCCCTCGACGCGGGGACCGTTCCACAGCTGAAGGAGCTCACCCTGCAGAACGGCACCGTGTACCGCTGGAACCGGCCGGTGTACGGCGTGGTGGACGGTGTCCCGCACCTGCGGGTGGAGAACCGGGTGCTGCCCGCGGGACCCACCGTCGCCGACGTGATCGCCAACACGGCCTTCTACTACGGGCTGGTACGGGCGCTGGCGGAGGCGCCCCGCCAGGTCTGGCAGCGGCTGCCGTTCGGCGCCGCGGCGGCGAACTTCGACGCCGCCTGCCGGCACGGGATCGGCGCCGTCATGCACTGGCCGCGGCCGGGGCGGGGCGGCGGACTCATGGAACTGCCCGCCACGGAGCTGGTGCTGGAGGAACTGCTGCCGCTGGCATCGGCCGGGCTCGACGCCTGGGGCATCGAGCCCGCCGACCGCGACCACTACCTCGGCATCATCGAGGCCCGCTGCCGGCTGCGTACCAACGGCGCCGAATGGCAGTCGGCGGTGTTCCACCGGGCGATGGAGCGCGGCCTCGACCGGCGGGCCGCGCTCGTGTCGATGACACTGCGCTACAGCGAGCTGATGCACTCCGGCCAGCCGGTGCACACCTGGCCGGTGAGCTGACGAGGTCGCGGCCGAGCGGCTCCGGAGGACGTCGCCGGACGGCGGCGACGTCCTTCGGATGCCTCAGCTGGTGGCGGCCGCCGCGCTCGCCGCGGCCGCCACCACCGCCTTGAACAGCACCGCCTGGATCTGCCCCGGGTCGGTTACCCGGTATGCCGCCCCGCCGGTGGCCCTGGCCAGCCGGTCGCACGCGGCCTTGTCGGCGTCGGGACCCACGGCGATGACGATGAGCGGTACGGGGTGGGCCGGGTCGCCCAGCGCCTTCAGCCGGTCGGCCACGGCGTCGAGCGAGATGCTTCCCGGGTCCTCGTTCGCGCCGTCGGTGAGGACGACGACCGTGTTGAACTTGCCCACGGCGAACGTCTTCCTGGCGTCCTGGTACACCGCCAGCGTGGTGTCGTAGAGGCCGGTCGCGCCCCCTTCGACGGGCTGCAGTGCGCCGAACGCGCCGGTCAGCCGGTCCCGCTGGGTGGAGCCCGTCGCGGTGCGCACGCCCAGCCGGGCCGTCTCGACGATCTTCTGGTAGTCGCGGGCGCCGTCGAGCCGGGTGGAGAACCGCCACAGGCCCACCTCGTCCTCCGGCGTGAACTGCGTCAGCGCCTGCAGCAGCGACGCCTTCGTGACGTCGAGGCGGGTCTTGCCCTGAGTGCCGGGCACCAGCGCCGACATCGACCCGGAGACGTCGACGACCGTGGTGATCCGCGCGCGCTGCACGGTGATCTGCCACATGACGCGCAGCTGCTGCAGGTCCTGCCCGGTGGGCGCGGGGACCGGTTCCGCGCCGACCGGCTGCGGCTCCTCGCCGCCGGCGCCGCGCACCAGCGCCGGGTCGGCGGCGCCGGTCGGCGGCCGGAATCCGCGGCCGGACAGCAGCCGCACGCTCTCGTCGCTGCCCAGCAGTGACATGAAGCGCGACACGGCCCGTGACTGGTCGGTGGAGAGCGTGTCGTTGTCCAGCGCCGCGTAGGGGTAGTCCAGGTTCACCGAGCCGTCCTTGGGATAGAACAGCTTCAGGCCGGGGAGCCCGCCGCCCGCGGTGTTGCGGACGAACGCCGCCTGTTCCGAGATCACCAGCGCCTGATTGCGCCGCGGGTCGGCCAGTTCGGCCGAGCTGGTGTCGTGGGGCAGGGTCGCCGTGATCTGCGCGTCGCTTGGGGCCGTGTACTGCGCCAGCATCTTCGCCGCGGCGGCCGACTCGGTGTCCACGTCACCTCCCCTGCGGCCGATCGACTGCGTGATCATCGTGAACCCCAGCAGCCCGGTCGCGCTGCGCGAGGGATTCGCGGTGCCGAGGCGGAAGTTGCTCTTCTCCCCGGCGGCCGTGGTCAAATCGGCCCAGGTGTACGCCTTGGAGGGCCAGCCCAGACTTCTGGCCTGGGTCTCGAGCGTCCCGACGACGATGGGGGAGTGGGCGATGCTGGTCATCGAGGTCAGCGGGGTGCCGCGGCCCCCGAGGGTCACCTGGTCGAGCCAGACGCTGGAGTCCGGGATCCAGACCTGGAAGCCGGGGTGCGCGGGAGCCTTGCCGAGGGTGTCCGCCACGTCGGCCGAGGCGCGCGCGGTCACGGCGACGTCGAGGCAGCGCCCGTCGGTCTTCACGCCGGTGGTCCTGGCCTGCCGGGCGATGGTGATGAGGGTTGGCGCGATGTCGGGCGAGGCGGCGACGTCGATCTTGACCACACCCTGCGCGCAGTTCCCGCTCAGCGGCAGCAGGCCGCCGCGCAGGATGACGAAGGTACCGGCGCCCAACGCGAGTACGAAGCTGGTGGCGACCGCTATGGTGCGGCGGCGTACCCGTGGACCCGGCGCTCCGCCGGCCCCCCGGGGATCATCTGGAATGCGGTGACGTCCCATGGCTGCTGCGTCTCTCCTGAGGGGGCTCCGGCCTGTCGCGCGCGATCTTCATATCTTTTTTCGAGACCCTAGCCAAGCGGGAACGGCACCGAGGCGGGATGACGTAAATGGAGGTTCGGGTGCACACAGAGTCATACCGGGCGGAGGACGCGGCCGGGCTCGCGCGGCGGACCCTGCGCAGCGAGGTCCTGCTCGTACTGGCCCTGTCCCTCGGGGCCAGCGGTGTCGCCGCGCTCATCAGCTTCGTCGGGTCCCTGACCAAGCCCGGGTCGCTCAAGGACCAGGCGGCCACCCTGGTGGGCTCGCAGGCGCCGGGACGGCCCTGGCTCGACCTGGCCTGGCAGCTGTTCGGCATCGCCACCGCCCTGGTCCCCGTCGCCCTGGTCGCGCACCTGCTGGCACGGGAACGGGTCGGGATACGTTCCATCGGTTTCGATCTGACCGAACCCCGCCGCGATCTGGGGCGCGGCACGCTGGTCGCGGCGGCCGTCGGCGGCACGGGCCTGCTGTTCTACCTCGGCGTCCGCGCGGCCGGGTTCAACCTGACGGTGGTGCCGGAGTCGCTGCCGGACGTGTGGTGGAAGATCCCGGTCCTGATCGCCTCCGCCGTGCAGAACGCGGTGCTGGAGGAAGTGATCGTCGTCGGCTACCTGCTGCGCCGGCTGGGGCAGTTGGGCTGGTCTCCGGCTTCCGCACTGGCGGCGAGCGCGGTGCTGCGCGGCTCGTACCACCTGTACCAGGGCGTCGGCGGCATGGTCGGGAACATGGTGATGGGGGTGCTGTTCGTGCTGCTCTACCGCCGCTGGGGACGGGTCGGCCCGCTCGTCGCCGCGCACGCCCTGATCGACACGGTGGCCTTCGTCGGCTACGCGCTGCTGGAGGGCAGGGTCGGCTGGCTGCCCACGGGCTGACGCCGCGCGGCGGTTCGGACGGTCACAGCGCCGCGTGCAGTTCGCCGTCGATGACGGTCACGGCCGTGCCGGTGAGCAGGACCCGGTCGCCGCGCAGTTCGGTGCGGACGAGACCGGTGCGGGCGGAGACCTGCAGGCCGGTCAGTTCGGCGCGGCCGAGCCGGGCGGACCAGAACGGCGCGAGGGCGGTGTGGGCGCTGCCGGTGACCGGGTCCTCGTCGACGCCGACGGCCGGGAAGAAGCCGCGCGAGACGAAGTCGTAGCCGCGGGAGGGGTCTTCGGCCGCGGCGGTGGCGATGACCCCGCGCGGGCCGAGGGCCGCGAGGGCGGCGAAGTCGGGGGCCAGGGCCCGCACGGTCGCCTCGTCCGCCAGCTCGACCAGCAGGTCGCCGACGTCGGGGCCGGTGTCGTACCCGGTCAGCGGCTGCGCGCCGAGCGCGCGCGCCACGGCGGCCGGCGGGGCGGTGGCGGTGAGCGGTGCGGTGGGGAAGTCCATGGTGAACGCGCCGCCGTCGGCGGGCCGGACGCTCAGGACGCCGCCGCGGGTGGCGAAGCGCACCCGTGAGGTGGCGGCGCCTGTGGAGAACAGCACATGCGCGGTGGCGAGCGTGGCGTGCCCGCACAGGGCGACCTCGGTCGCGGGGGTGAACCAGCGCAGCGCCCAGTCGGCGTCCGCGGCCTCCTTCGCGCTGCCTTCGAGGGGGTGCGCGAAAGCGGTCTCGGAGAGGTTGACCTCGGAGGCGACCCGCTGCATCCAGTGCTCGTCGGGGAACGCGGAGGCGTCCAGGAGCAGGACCCCGGCCGGATTGCCGGCGAAGGGCCGGTCGGTGAAGGCGTCGACGATTCGCATCCGCATGGGACGACGGTAGGCGGTGGCACATCCTCAGGCCAGAGCCAATCGAGGGGACGTGTGACCTGTGACAGTGATCATTGAGCGATTGCCAGTGGAGGATGATCAACGCTAGTGCTCTGGCCGGAAAGGTTCACCGGTTCGCGACGCCCGGCACGGCACTTCGCTGCGTTGTCGGAGTCGTCCGAGTACGCCCGGTACGAAAAACGATCGCCCTGACCCAGCTCGGGCTGGCGCACGAGCTGCAGGACCGCCGCCGGCACCCTGGCCAGGACGAGCGCATACCGGTCATCTACATCACCGTCCCGCCCGCCGCGACACCCCGCAAGATCGCCGCGGAGTTCGCCCGTTTCCTCGGGCTCCCAGTTCTGAGAAGCTCCAACATCACCGACCTCACCGAAGCCGTGGTCGGAGTCCGCACCAGGGCCAGACCGGTCTCGTCCTGGTCGATGAGATCCACACGATCTCCCTGCACACCCGCACAGGAGCCGAAGCGTCGGACACACTCAACTACTTCTCCGAGCGCATCCCCGCGACGTTTGCCTATGCCGGCATCTCCCGCTGGGGCCGACTGATCGAGAGGCACGGGCCTCCCCTGCCTTCCAGGACATGCGTGTTCTGCGGCATCCCGATAAAAGCGAAGCCGCTCGCCGATCCCCCTCGCCGCTGGTGCAGCCGCCGTTGCCGCGCATGGTCGTCTGGGGGCGCTGACCCATCTGACACCAACCAGCTTTGATCAACTCTCCGTGGCAATCGATGAACGATCGCTGTCACAGGTCGAGAGAGGGGACGTGGACTCGGAAAGGGTTGCCGAACGAACGCTTCCGATATATCGTTGAAGCATCGCGACCGATCAACGATGGAAGGAGCGTAACCATGCGTTCCCCAGGACATGAACACGAACACCGCGGACCCGGCCACCACGGCAGGGGAGAGCGGGGAGAACAGCGACGTGCGGCCTTCGGACCGTTCGGACCGCCCTTCGGGGGTGGCCCCTTCGGCGGCCCCGGCGGGCGCGGTCGGGGCGGGCCCCGGGGCCGGGCGAGGCGCGGCGACGTACGCGCGTCGATCCTGGCGTTGCTCAAGGACCGGCCGATGCACGGCTACGAGATGATCCAGGAGATCGCCGAGCGCAGCGGCGGCGCGTGGAAGCCGAGCCCCGGCTCGGTCTACCCGACGCTGCAGCTGCTGGAGGACGAGGGCCTGATCACCAGCGCGAGCGAGGGCGGCAAGAAGCTGTTCACGCTCACCGACGCCGGTACGACCGAATCCGAGGCGGGGCCCGAAGCCCCGTGGGAAGAGGTCGGCCGGGGCGTCGACTGGGATGCCATGAACGAGATAAGGAAGGCCGGCGGCGGCCTCGTCGAGGCCTTCAAGCAGGTCTGGTCGACCGGTACGCCCGCCCAGCGCGAGAAGGCGCTGGTCGTGGTCAACGACGCCCGCAAGAAGCTCTACCTCATCCTCGCCGAAGAGGACTGAGAGCGGAGCGGTACCGACGAGCCGGCCCGGAGCATCACGCCCCGGGCCGGCTCGACGCGCGCACGACCAGGCGCGTCGGCACGATCCAGGGCTCGGCCGGCTCCGCCGGATCGGCGTCGAGCAGTCCGCGCAGTGCCTTGACGGCCGCCGAGCCCAGCGCGTGCCGGTCCTGGGCGACGGTCGTCAGGGCGGGGCGCACCAGCGAGGCGGCGTCGATGTCGTCGAAGCCGACGATCGCGAGATCGTCGGGTACCGACAGCCCGGCGGCCGCTGCCGCGTGCAGGGCGCCGATCGCCATCTGGTCGCCGGCCGCGAAGACCGCGGTGGGCGGCCGCTCCGCGGCGAGCAGGGCGCGCACCGCGTCCTCGCCGCTGTTGAGGAAGAAGTCCCCGGTGGCCACGTACTCCGGAGGAACGGCCAGTCCGAGCCGGGCGCACGCCGAGCGGAAGCCCGCCAGCCGTTCGGCGGCCGGCGGCAGGTACAGCGGGCCGGTGACGGTGGCTATCCGGCGGTGCCCCTGCGCGTACAGGTGCTCCACCGCCGCGGCCGCGCCGGCCGCGTTGTCCGAGGTGACCCGGACGGTGCGGGGGCCGCTGAGCGCGACGTCGATCCCGGAGCACGGGACGTCGGAGGCGGCGAGGGTCCGCAGGGCACGGTTGTCGGCGGGGGTGCCCAGCACGACGACGCCTTCGAGGTTGTGGCGCCGCACCGCCTGCAGATAGGCGGTGTCGGCGTCGTCGGGACCCGAGGTGGTCAGCAGCATCAGGTGGTAGTCGGCCTCGGACAGCGCGTTGCGCACCGAACTCAGCAGCCCCTGCAGGAACGGGTGCTGGAAACCCAGGGTCTCGTAACCGGTGTCCCAGACCAGGCCGATGGTGTCGGACCGGCGCCGCACCAGGGTGCGGGCGGGTTCGTTCGGGGCGTACCCGAGTTCGCTGGCCAGCCGCCGGATGCGGTCGCGCGTCGCCTCGCTCACCTCGGCGCGGTCGTTGAGCGCTCGGGAGACCGTGGCGGTCGAAACGCCGCTACGGAGGGCCAGTTCGCGGATGTTCACGGCGGATGCACCTGTTCCTGGAGTGGTGAGGGTGTGTGCTGCACACAGTCTTGACGATGTGTCATGGCGAGGACAGACTTCCGGCGCACCGGAAACGTTTACGTGATGCGGCTCCGTGTACGGGGCCCGACAGGAACGGGATGCTGCGATGCCACGCGCGATGACAATGAAGTCACCCAGAACCCGCTTCAGAGCGCTGGTCACCCTGGCCACCGCTGCGGCCTGTGTCGCCGCGGTCGGTGCGGTGCCGGCCACCGCCAAGAGCTCGACGAGCTATACCGACTCCAGGGCGCCGATCGATCTGCGCGTCAAGGACCTCCTGAAGCGGATGACGCTGGAGGAGAAGATCGGGCAGATGGACCAGATCGCGGTCGCCCGGGTCCAGGGCGACTGCGAGTGGAGCGGAGGCGCCCTCAACGACACCTGCCTGAAGTCGGTGCTGGGCGACTACGCGGCCGGTTCGATCCTCTCCGGCGGCGGCATGGGGCCCGCCGTCAACACGCCCGCCGAGTGGGCGAAGATGGTCAACGCCGTCCAGAAGTACGCCGTCGACAACACGCGGCTGCACATTCCGGTGCTCTACGGGGTGGACGCGGTGCACGGCCACAACAACGTGCTCGGCGCGACCGTCTTCCCGCACCAGATCGGCCTGGGCGCCACCTGGGACCCGGCCACCGTGCGGGCGGCGGGCGCCTCCACGGCGCGCGCGGTCGCCGCGACCGGCATCGACTGGAACTTCGCCCCCGTCGCGGACCTCGCCCGCGACCAGCGCTGGGGCCGCTACTACGAGACGTTCGCCGAGGACCCGCTGCTGGCCGGGACGCTGGCCGCCGCGAGCGTCACCGGCATCGAGACGGCGAACGGCGCCAAGCACGTCGTCGCCAGCGTCAAGCACTTCGGCGGCTACTCCGAGCCCTCCAACGGCCACGACCGGGTGCCCGCGGACGTCTCCATGCGCTATCTGCAGGACACCCTGCTGCCGTCGTACAAGCAGGCCCTGCAGGCCGGCGCGAAGACGGTGATGGTCAACTCCGGCGCCATCAACGGCATCCCCGCGACCTCCTCGAAGTACCTGCTCACCAAGGTGCTGCGCGAGCAGTGGGGATTCAAGGGCGTCACCGTCAGCGACTGGGAGGACGTCCGGGCGCTGCAGACGAAGTACAAGCTCGCCGCCGACTACCCCGAGGCGATCGCGCTCGCGGTCAACGCGGGCCTCGACATGGCCATGGAGCCGTACTTCGCCAAGGAGTGGAGCACCGGCCTGAAGACCGCCGTCGACCGCGGCCTGGTGTCGGTCAAGCGCATCGACGAGTCCGCCAGCCGGATCCTGCGGATGAAGTTCGAACTCGGCCTGTTCGAGCACCCCTATGTGGACGCGACCAAGGCCGACGCCGCGGTGCTGGGGGTGGACAAGGACCTGGCACGCAAGGCGGCCGCCGAGTCGCAGGTGCTGCTGCGCAACGAGGGCGGGGTGCTGCCCATCTCCCCGGCGGCCAAGAAGATCGTCGTCGCGGGCTCCTACGCCGACGACATCAACGACCAGGCGGGCGGCTGGACCATCGGCTGGCAGGGCGTCCCCGAAGGGGTGACGCTGCCGGGCACGACCGTGCTGGCGGGGATCAAGGAGGCGGCGCCCGCGGGCACCGAGGTGGTACGGGCCACGACCGCCGACGACGCGGTGGCGCAGGCGAAGGACGCCGATCTGACCGTGGTGGTCGTCGGTGAGAAGGCCGGGGCCGAAGGCGCCGCGGACAGCCCGCGACCGGAACTCTCCGCGGACCAGCAGTCGCTGGTCAAGGCGCTGAAGGCGGCGGGCAAGCCGGTCGTCACCGTCGTCGTGGCGGGCCGGCCGCTCGTGCTCGGCGACGCGGACGGCACCCAGGGACTGCTGATGTCCTGGCTGCCGGGCAGCGAGGGCGGGCACGGGGTGGCCGACGTGCTGTTCGGCGCGGTCAACCCCGGCGGCCGGCTGCCGGTCTCCTGGCCGAAGAACCTGGGCAACGCGCCGCTGTACTACCAGCAGCTGCCGGGCACCAACGGCGGACCGGAGTCCTCGTACGACGCGGCCTACCCCTTCGGCGCCGGGCTCTCGTACACCTCGTACGGCTTCGGCGCGATCACGGCCGACAAGGCGACGGTACGGGCCGGCGACGCGGTCGGGCTCAAGGTGACGGTCTCCAACACCGGGGGCAGGGCCGGCGATCTGGTGGTGCCCGTGTACGTGTCGCGGCCGACCAGTGCCGTGCTGACGCCGGCGACCCGGCTGGTCGCGTTCACCAAGGTGCACCTGGCGGCGGGGGAGACCCGTACGGTGCGGCTGCGGGTACTGCCGGGGACCCTGGCGGTGACGCCGGGCGATCTGGACGGCGCGGGCGCGCAGAAGGTCGAGCGCGGCGCGTACACCTTCTCGGCGGGTGACAAGAGCGCGGCGGTGACGGTGCGCTGAGTCGACCGGGGCGGGGCGGCGGACGCGGGGCGACGTTCCCGGGGCCGCCGCCCCGCTTCCGTCCGTCCGCGGGGGGAAGCCGACCGCGGTCGTCCGTGGTGGAGCCGGCCGGTACGCGGCCGGACCGGAGCGTACGACCGCTACTCGACGAGCCCGGCCAGCTTGCGCAGCGACTCGTTGAGGGCGGCGGTCGCCGAGTCCTTGAGCTTGCCCGCCATCATGGCGACGGCGGCGCCGGCGAAGCTGCTGTCGATCCGCACTTCGGTGTCGTCACCGTCGGGGACCAGGGTGTAGCGCATGCTGAGGTTGACGCCCATCGGGCCCTTGCCCGCGATGCCCAGTACCCGCTCGGCCTCCAGCGCCTCCACCGTCCAGGTGACCTCGGCCGGGAAACCCATCATCTTCATGTTCTCCTGGTAGGTGGCACCGGCCGCCAGCGGCGACGGGCCCCCCTTCGGGAAGCTGGTGTGGGTGGCACTCCACTGGCCGTACGACGCGAAGTCGGTCAGCTGCCTCCAGACCTTCTCGGCCGGGGCCGCGATGCGCGCCTGTGCGGAGACTTCGGCCATGCGATCACTCCTTGTGCGAAGGCGCTGCGGCTCGCGCGCAGCGACGCTGTCGCGGAACGTAGCCGCAGCCGCCCGAACATTCAATACTGATGAAGCGTCAGAACTGATGGCCCGTCAGGATTTCGTACGCGGTGAATGCCGCCGGGGGCGCCCGCGAGGGGCGAAGATCGGAGCCCTGGTGGCCGCACGCTCGACAGGAGGACACATGGACGAGGAACTGCCGGCCCGGCTGCGCGCCGTACCGGTGCTGGCCGGACCCCTGCCGTCGTTCGACCCGGACGGCGCCGACCCCTCTCCCGGGCGCCAGTTCGCCCGCTGGCTGGACGAGGCGCTGGACGACGGCGTGCCGGAACCCCACGTCATGACGCTCGGCACCGCGGACCGCGACGGGCGCCCCTCGGCGCGGGTCCTGATGCTGCGCGGCCTCGGCGCCGACGCGGGCACGTTCGTGTTCGCGTCCGACGCCGGCAGCCACAAGGGGCACGACCTCGCCGCGAACCCGTACGCGGTGCTGAGCTGGTACTGGCCGCTCCAGGGCCGGCAGATCCGGGCGGCCGGCGCCGTCGAGGTGCTGGGCGCCGATGCCGCGCGCGAGGACTTCCTGCGGCGCCGCGAGGCCTCCCGGATCGCCGGGTTCACCGGCCGGATGAGCGCCCCACTGGCCGATCCCGGCACGTACGACGCGGAGCGGCGGCGGGCCGCCGACGTGGTCGCGGCCGACCCGCGGGCCGTTCCCGCGGGCCACACCGTCTACCGGCTGCGGGCCGACGAGATGGAGTTCTTCCAGGGGAGCCAGGGCGCCTCCCACGTGCGGCTGCACTACGTCCGGCAGGGCGGGGAGTGGCGGCGCGGACTGCTGTGGCCGTGAGCGGCGTGCCGGATGTCAGCCGCTACCTGGACGAAGGCCCTGTCGCGAGCTGACATCATGGCCGGATGCATGCGTCTCAGGGGAGGAACGCGGGGCTGGGGCTCGCCTTGGCGTCAGCGTTCGCGTTCGGTGGTTCAGGGGTGGCGGCGAAACCGCTGATCGAGGCGGGACTCGACCCGTTGGACGTGGTCTGGCTCCGCGTGGCGGGAGCGGCGCTCATCATGCTGCCCGTCGCGCTGCGCCACCGCGCCCTGCTGCGGCGGCGCCCCGGGCTGCTGGCCGGCTTCGGCCTCCTGGCCATCGCGGGCGTGCAGACGTTCTATTTCGCCGCGATATCCCGGATCCCGGTGGGCGTCGCCATCCTCGTCGAGTTCCTCGGGCCCGCCCTGCTGCTGGGCTGGGTGCGCTTCGTGCAGCGCCGGCCGGTGAGCCGGGCGGCGGCGATCGGGGTGGTGCTGGCGGTCGGCGGCATGGCCGCGGTGGTCGAGGTGTGGTCGGGGCTGGCCTTCGACGCCTTCGGTCTGCTGCTCGCGTTCGGCGCGGCCTGCTGCCAGGTCAGCTACTTCGTCCTGGCCGACCACGGCACGGAGAGCGAGGACGCTCCCGACCCGATCGGCGTCATCGCCTTCGGCCTGCTGATCGGCGCCGCGGTGATGACGGTGGTCGCGCGGCCGTGGGGGATGGAGTGGGACGTGCTGGGCCGGCAGGCCGCGCTCGGCGACAAGCACGTGCCCGCGGTGCTGCTCGTGGGGTGGATCGTCCTGGTGGCGACGGTGGTCGCGTACCTGACCGGGGTGCTCGCCGTGCGCACGCTGACCCCGCAGGTGGCCGGGGTGGTCGCGTGCCTGGAAGCGGTGGTGGGCACGGTCTTCGCCTGGATCCTGCTCGGCGAGCACCTGGGCGTGCCGCAGATCATCGGCGGGACGCTGGTGCTGGCGGGCGCGTTCGTCGCCCAGACCACCCGCAGCGGCGGGAGCAAACCGGTGGTCGAGCCGCTGCCGCAGCCCGATCTGGTCTGAGGGCGCACGCCGGAAGGAGCCCGGACCGCCGGCGTCCGGATCTCGCCCTTCGGAACCGGCTTGTTGTGGCACATCCGCCCCTCGTAGGGTGCTGGGCATGCACCTCACCGTTCTGCCGCCGCCCGCCTCCTAGGCGGGCCGCCACCCACGGACGACCCGGCTCGGGCACGTACCCGAGCAGGTCGCGGCTGCCCGCACACGGGACCACGCGACCATCTCAAGTCCTCCGCGGGAGAACACTCGTGCCGTCTTTCCCTGACCACACCCCTGCGCCGTCCGTCGGACGGGGCCTGCTCTACGTCACCTTCGCCGCCACCGCCTGGGGCACCGCGGGCGGCGCCGCCGCGCTGCTCTTCGCGGGCAGCGGCCTCGGCCCCCTCGCCCTGACCTTCTGGCGCGCCGCCGGCGGCTTCGCACTGCTGCTGCTGGTCCAGTTGGTGCGCCGCCGTCGCGGCGCCGACCGTACGCCGGTCCGCGAGGAGCCGCGGCGGCGCGCGGTGCCGCGCGTGCTGGCCACCGGCTTCGGCCTGACCGTCTTCCAGGCCGCCTACTTCGGCGCCGTCCACCTGACCGGGCTGGCCGTCGCCACCGTCGTCACCCTGGGCGCCGGCCCCGTCATCATCGCGGTCGTCGCCCGGCTCACCCTGGGCGAACGGCTCGGCCGCGGGGGCGCTGTGGCGGTCTTCGGCGCCCTGGCCGGGCTCGCGGTGCTCGTCCTCGGCAACGGCGGCGGGTCCGTTGCCCCGGCCGGGGTCGGGCTCGCGCTGCTGTCCGCGGCCGGCTACGCGTGCATCACGCTGCTGACCCGCTGGATGGGCCGCGACGGTGACGGCGGGGACCCGTTCACGACCTCCCTGTGGTCCTTCGCCGTGTGCGCGGTGACCCTGCTCCCGCTCGCCCTCACGGAGGGGCTGTGGCCGAGCGGCGCGGACCTCGGCCACACCCTGTGGCTGCTGGTCTACCTGGCCTCCGTGCCGACGGCGCTCGCCTACGGGCTGTACTTCGCGGGCGCCGCGGTGGTCCGCTCGGCGACGGTCTCGGTCATCGCGCTGATCGAACCGGTCTCCGCGGCGGCCCTCGCCGTCCTCGTCCTCGGCGAACGGCTGACCGGCGCGACCGTACTGGGCACCGTCATCCTGCTCGGCGCCGTGACGGGACTGGGCCTGGAGGAGGCCCGGCTGGCCTCCGGCCGCCGCGCGGCGGCCGGCACGACTTAGGCTGTGCCGTCGGCCGCCAGCCGGCGCAGCTGGTGGGCGCGGGCCGCCGCGTCGTGCGGGGCGGCCCGCTCGGCGAGGCGCTCCGCGTCCCGCCGCTGCATCTGCCGGGGCTTGTTGCCGCCGTACTTGAACTTCGCGCGGACCTCGGTCACCTCCAGGCGGATGGCGCGGATCCCGGGCAGCATCCGCCCGAACGGGGCCTGCCCGGGTGCGACGGAGGCGTAGTCGCCGGCCGGCTGGAAGTGCGCGAGCTGGCGGTGCAGCACGGCGGCCTTCTGCTCCTCGTCGTCGATGACGTGCGCCGTGCACAGCAGCTGGACGGCGGCGTAGAAGCTCGTCGGGGTGCCGTGTTCGGCGGGCGTGCCCTCGGGCGCGTGCCAGGGGCCGGGGATGAACGTGTAGTCGTCCACGACGCTGAGCGTGACCCGCGGGTCCGCCTCGAGGGCGGCCCACAGCGGGTTGGGGCGGGCGAGGTGGGTGAACGCCTCGTCGCGCCCGGCGTCGTAGGCGAAGTGCAGCGGCTGCACGAACGGTGGCTCGTCCGGCAGGCCGTTGACGGCCAGCTGCCCGAAGTCGTGCGCGGCGAGCCAGTTCTGCCACTCGGCGTCGTCCCGCGCCGCGTCCCAGGGGTGGATCAGCATGTCGGGCCCCTCAGGCGAGGTAGGCGGGCAGGGCGACGGCCGGGTCGAGGTCGTCGGCCGGAACGGGCGTGCCGTAGGTCCTGGTGACCGGAACGATGCCGGTCCAGTACGGCAGTCCGCTGTCCTCCGGCTCGTCGTTCGGGCCGCCGGTCCGGACCTTCGCCGACACCTCCAGGAGATCGAGCCGGATGACGGTGGTCGCGGCCAGCTCCTTGGCGTCGGCCCGGCGCGAGTCGTCCGCGCGGCCGGCCACGACCTGGTTGACCAGGGCGTCCAGTGCCTCGGCGCGTTCCGCCGGATCCGTGACCTGGTGGGCGGTCCCGTGCACCACCACCGACCGGTAGTTCATCGAGTGGTGGAACGCGGAACGGGCCAGCACGAGGGCGTCGAGGTGCGTGACGGTCAGGCAGACGGCCAGCCCGGGGTCCCTCGCGCCGCGCAGCGGACGCGATCCGGTCGAACCGTGGACGTAGAGCCGCTCACCGACCCGGCCGTAGAGGGTCGGCAGGACGACGGGGGCGCCGTCGCGGACGAATCCCAGGTGGCAGAGGTAGCCCTCGTCGAGGATCGCGTGGACGGTGTCACGGTCGTAGGTGGCGCGCTCCCGTGCCCGGGTGGGGACGGTACGGTCCGTCACCTCGTACGAGGGGGCGGGGGCGGCGGAGATGTCGGCCATGGCGGAATCCTTTGAACTAGTGCATAATTGGCTTTGTGCTAGGAGAGTATCGAATCACAGGCCGGGGCGCATCGGGTATCGCGGCCGACATCGAGCGGGCGGTGGGCGAGGGCGCGCTCAAGCCCGGCGCGGCGCTGCCGCCGCTGCGCGAACTGGCCCAGGACCTGGACGTGAACCCGAACACGGTGGCCGCCGCCTACCGGCTGCTGCGCGACCGCGGGGTGATCGAGACGGCCGGGCGGCGCGGCAGCCGGGTGCGCCCGCGGCCCGCCACCACGTCGCGTGACCAGATCCGCATCGAGGTGCCGCCGGGGACGCGGGACATCTCCGACGGCAACCCGGACGTCTCGCTGCTGCCGTCGCTCGACGCGGCGTTCGCGGCGGCGGTCGCCCACAACGCCGCGCGCCCGGCGCTCTACGGCGGTCCCGCCGTCGATGCCGAGCTGAGCGGCCTCGCCCGCGCGGCCTTCGACCGCGACGGCGTGCCCGACGGCCCCATCGGGCTCACCTCGGGCTCGCTCGACGCCATCGAACGCGTGCTGTCGGCGCACCTGCGCCCGGGCGACGCCGTGGCGGTCGAGGACCCGGGGTGGGGGAGCGTGCTGGACCTGGTGCCCGCCCTCGGGCTGCGCGCGGTCCCGGTCGGGGTCGACGACGACGGCCCGGTCGTCGCGGACGTCGCGCGGGCGCTGCTGGCCGGCGCGCGCGCCCTGGTCGTCACCGACCGCGGCCAGAACCCGACCGGAGCGGTGATCTCGGCGGACCGGGCCCCGGGAGCTGCGCGACGTGCTGGCGCGCCACCCGGAGGTGCTGGTGGTGGACGACGACCACGTGCACGGACTGGTCGACCTGCCGCTGCACTGTCTGTCGGGGGTCACCACGCACTGGGCGCTGGTCCGGTCCACGGCCAAGGCGTACGGCCCGGACCTGCGCCTCGCGGTTTTCACCGGCGACCGGGTCACCGTCGACCGCGTCCAGGGCCGCTACCGGCTGGGCGCCGGCTGGGTCAGCCATCTGCTGCAGCGCGCGGTGGTGCACCTGTGGCAGTCGGGGGCGGTCGACCCGCAGCTGGTGGGGCGGTCGTACGGGCGGCGGTGCGACGCCCTGGTCCGCGCTCTCGCGGAACGCGGCATCGCCGCCCACGGACGCAGCGGCATGAACGTCTGGGTGCCGCTTCCCGACGAGACCGGCGCCGTGGCCGGCCTGCTGCAGGCCGGCTGGGCCGCCGCGCCCGGCGCCCGCTTCCGCCTCGCGTCCGCACCCGGCGTGCGGCTCACGGTCTCCACCCTCGCCGACACCGACATCGGGCCGCTCGCCGACGCGGTCGCCCGGGTGGTCGGCGCGTCGGACGGGGGACGGTACGGCTGAGGTGTCGGGGTTACGGGACGGGCTCGGCGGCCGGTCGCGAACGGGGGCGCAGCTGGGTGAGGGCGGCGCCCGCGAGGACGATGACCGCGCCGACCGGCTCGTTCCAGCCCAGCCGCTCGTGCAGCAGCAGTACGCCGGCGGCGGTAGCGACGACCGGGATCAGATACGTCACCATCACGGCGATCGTCGGTCCCTTCTCGGCGACCAGGGCGTACTGGAGCAGGAAGGCGATGCCGGTGCCGAGGGCGCCGAGGGCGACGACCGACAGCACGGACAGGATCGGGAACGACGTCGGCACGGAGGTGAAGAACGGGGTGATCACCGCGAGTTGGACCGTGCCGAGCAGCAGCTGGCTGCTGGAGAGCGCGAGGTTGGAGGTCGTGGCACCCGCCAGGGTGCGGCGCACGTAGGCCCAGCCGACCGCGTAACTGGCCGCGGCGATCAGGGCCATCGCGGTGCCCGCCGGGTCCTGGCCGGAGAAGCCCTGCCAGGCGCCGAGCACGGTCAGCACGCCGAGGAAGCCGAGGCCGACCCCCGCGAACCGCTGCCGAGTCGGCTTGTCCTCGGAGAGCGCGACGACCGAGACCACCATGCTCCACAGCGGAGTGGTGGCGTTGCAGATCCCCGCGAGGGTGGAGGGGATGGTCAGCTCGGCGTAGGCGAACAGCGAGAACGGCAGCGCGTTCAGCAGGAGGGCGGCGACGGTCAGATGCAGCCAGGTGCGCTTCCCGCGGGGCAGCCGGTCGCGCTTGATGAGCAGGGTGGCGACGAGCACGACCGTGCCGAAGACCATCCGGCCCAGCGTCACCTGCAACGGCGCGAACGCCTCCGTGCCGACCTTGATGAACAGGAAGCTGAAACCCCAGATGAGGCCCAGGAGGGCGAAGCGGATCCGCCAGTCCACCGCACGGCGGACGGCAGGTGCCGGCTCCGGTATCGGGGTGGACGCGGAGGGGGCGGGCCGGAGGGGGGCTGGAACGCTCATGGCCCTACGATGCCGGATTTGATTCCGTAGAACAAGGGAGATTCGGTACGGCGGAACGCGTAGAATCACTTACATGTTGAACCTGGAGCGCCTCCGGATCCTGCATGCCATCGCCACGTACGGCTCGGTCAGCGCCGCCGCGGACGTCCTGCATGTGACGACCTCGGCCGTCTCCCAGCAGATGGGCAAGTTGGAGCGCGAGACCGGTCAGCAGATGCTGGCCAAGAACGGCCGCGGGGTCCGGCTCACCGACGCCGGGCGGCTGCTTGCCGGCCACGCGGAACGCATCCTCTCGCTGGTCGAGCTGGCGCACTCCGACCTGGAGGCGCACCGGGGAGCGGCCGTCGGCGAGATCGTCCTGGGGGCGTTCCCGACCGCCGCGCGCGGGCTGCTGCCCAAGGCCCTCGCGACGCTGCGCCGGGACCACCCCCAGCTGCGGCCCCGGATGCAGGAGATGGAGCCGGCCGAGTCGGTGGCCCGGGTGGTGCGCGGCGACATGGACCTCGCCGTCGTCCTGGACTGGTACAACAGGCCGCTGTCGCTTCCGCCCGGCCTCGCCAAGGCGCCGCTGCTGGACGACATCGCCGATGTCGCGATGTCGTCGGACCACCCCCTCGCGCGCCGGGCGCAGATCGAGCTGGAGGACTTCGCGAACGACGACTGGGTCTCCTGGCCGGACGGCGAGTTCTGCCACGACTGGCTCATGTTCACCCTGCGCGGCAAGGGGATCGAACCGCGGCTGTCGCACTCCGCCGAGGAGCATCACACCCAGCTCGCCCTGGTGGCGGCGGGACTCGGCGTCGCGGTCGCGCCCCGACTCGGCCGCGGCCCGGTGCCCGACGGCGTGAGCGTCGTCCCCGTCCGGCACACCATGCACCGCCACGTCTACGCGGTCTGGCGCGAAGACGCCGACCGCCGCCCCGCGATCCGGGCCGCGGTCGAAGCCCTCCAGTCCTCAGCGCGCGCCGCCCTCACCACGACGACCACCTGACGCCCGACAGGCCGGTACGGCCCGCGCGCGGGTTCGGGGCACGGCATGGATGACCCCGGTCAGGCCGGTGTGCGGGTGCACGTCTGCCGGACGGCCGGAACCGTGCGGGGAAGCACCGGGGTCAATCGTTGAGCGCACAACCAAGTGTGCGCACTGCGACGCCAGGTGCGCACGTGAATCGCCGTACTGGGTCCATCCGGACATGACCGAGTCGGCTCTTCCGTCCGCAATGCCCTTTATGGCACCACTTGTTACCGCGGTGCGGCGAGCTGGGCGAGCCCCTCCGTGGCGATGCGCTCGAAGAGCTTCACATCGGCGGCGAAGTCGGAGTCGGCGATCGGCCAGTGGATGACGATCTCGTCGATGCCCAGCTCCGCGTGGCGGCCGGCGAAGTCGGTGAAAGCGTCGAAGGAGTCCAGCGGGCGGTCCGGGGTGAATCCGGTGAGCATGATCTTGTCCAGTTCGGCGGGGTTCCGGCCGATCGCGTCGCAGGCCGCGCCGAGCTTGGCGATCTGGCCGCGGACGGCCTCCAGCGACTGCTCGGGAGTGCCCGTCTCGAAGAGCTTCGGATCACCGGTGGTGACCCAGGCCTGCCCATGGCGCGCGGCCAGCTTCAGCCCGCGCGGCCCGGTGGCGGCCACCGCGAACGGGAGCCGGGGCCGCTGCAGGCACCCGGGGATGTTGCGGACCTCGTGCGCGGAGTAGAACTCGCCCTCGTACGACACCACGTCGTTCGTGAGCAACTGGTCGAGCAGCGGAACGAACTCCCCGAAGCGGTCCGCCCGCTCGCGCGGCGTCCACGCGTCCTGGCCCAGCGCGGTCGCGTCGAACCCGGACCCACCCGCGCCGATGCCCAGCGTGACGCGCCCTCCACTGACGTCGTCGAGCGTGATCAGGTCCTTCGCCAGCGTCACGGGGTGCCGGAAGTTGGGCGACGTGACGAGCGTGCCCAAACGCATGCTCTGCGTAGCCGTCGCTGCTGCGGTCAGCGTCGGGATCGCCCCGAACCACGGCCCGTCCCGGAACGACCGCCACGACAGGTGGTCGTAGGTATAGGCGGCGTAAAACCCGAGGTCCTCGGCCCGCCGCCAGATCTTCTGCCCCTCGGCCCACCGGTGGATGGGGAGGATCACCGTACTCAAGTGCATACCGGCGACGATACGCGTACGCGAGAGGGCTGAGGTTCTGACCAGGTCGCGACAGTGGCACGTGCCCGACCACTACGGTGGCGCCATGGGTGCGCTGAGCGAGGCTGAACTCGAGGCCATGATCGACGAGGCGACTGTCGACGCCTACAACGAGGACGAACAGCTGACCGGTCTGCTCACCCTGCTCCAGGAGAACCTCATGCTGCCGTTCACCACCACGGTTCTTGGAGCAGAGGTGACCGTGCGCCGTATCGATCTCGCCGCGGATGATCGGATCGTCGCGCTGTGCTCTCGCGGCCGCGTACGGCAGTCGATCGGGATTCTGGAGCTGCCGTTGCCTGCCCCGACCCCGGCGGGCGCGGAGTGGATCGAGGCTTACCGTCACTGGGCCGGCTGAGACGCAGAGAACCCAGAGCTCGCTTGGGCACTGGGTTGCGCGGAAGGGAAGAACGTGGCCATCACAGTCGGGTACACCGATCCAGGCCCCGGTGAGCCGTCGCTTACCGATCTCATCGAACGCAGTGCCGAGTTGAAGGGGGAACTGGTCGCCTTCGCGCAGAGCGCACGCTTTGACCGGTGGTTGACTCCCGCCCTGCTGGAGGCCGCGGGTCCCGAGCGGCAGCTGGAGGAGGGCGACGCGATCCGGGTCATCGACCACTTCATCCTGCGGTACCGCCTGCCCGGCGGTGCGACTGTCGTGGACCGGTTCCTTGCCGGACGGCGGGACCTGACCGCATCCGACCGGGAGATGCTGCTCGGCTGGCGTGACCCGGTTGACGGCATCTTCGAGGTCCAGCGCAAGGACGGGGATGCCGTCATCCTGCTGAACCTCGTCGACGACCTTGAGTACCGCACGTACTCGAATGCGGGGCGGGCGGCGTTCCGCGGGGCCTTCAGGGGAGGGTTCCTCCACGCCTGCCTGGTGCCCGTCCGCTCAGCCGGCGGGGTGTGGCTGGTCTCCGGGGCGCTGTCGTACTACCCGAAGTCCAGCGCCGCGCAGATCGCTCAAGCAGCGCTCCAACTGGCCACCGCTCAACCCGAGCTGGTCTTCCGTAACCCAGAGAAGATCGAGCAGGGGTGGTACCGGATGCGGGAGGACCGGGCCGCGTTCGTCGAGTTCTGCGGCAGCGACGAACTAGTTGTTCCCCCGGCCGAAGCCGAGGGCCGGCTCAACGCCTACTACCGGCACCGGCAGGAGGCCGCCGTCGCCGAACAGTCCGATCCAGCCCGACGCAGGCGGCTCCAGGGCCTGGACCTGCCGTTCTTCGAACTGCCGCGAGAACTCGCGGACTCGGACACCATCGGCGTCATCTACGACGAAGTCGACGGGCTCAACTTCTACGCGGACTACGGGATGCTGCGGGACCTTTTCGCCGACCCGACGCTCGCGGGCCGTCGGCAGCACCAGAACCTGCTGCGCACGTACCTGCGCGAGGAGTCGATCGCGCCACTGCCGATCCGCCGGCTGGTCGCCGCCCACCCGGAGACAGCCGACGCGGTGTTCCAGAAGCTGCTGAGGAAGCCCGAATTCGCTTGGAGCGAGCACGGTGAGGCACTGTTGCGCCGACGCAAGACCTGGTACTTCGCGAACGAGCCCCGCCCTGGTGTCTCCGTGATCGGCGACCGCCTCAGTGCGCTCCTTGCCGGCCGCCGGTAGTCGCAGTTCACGCGGGCACGGCGGTCGCGGGGCGACCGGCTGAGCCGACCACCCCCACCTGCGGTCGATCTCGGTCATCGAGTGACCAGCGTATCTCTGCGTGCCGAGACCTTGGAGGCGATTCGCGCACGCGCCGGTAAACAGGGCGTCTCCTCATACATCGAGGAGGCCGTACAGCGGCAGCTCCAGCGCGAGGCCATCGACGATTACATCGCCGCCGCTGAAGCGGAGCACGGCCCCGTCGACCCGGCTGATGTGTCGGCCAGGGCCGAGCGGATCCGCGCCCACCACGCTGCCCACCGCGGTGAATCCGCTCCAGCGGACGCCGCATGAGCGGGACTCTCGTTCTCGACAGCGAGGCTCTCTCCCAGACGAGGGTCCCGAGCCGCATCCGCTCGGTGGCCGTCGCGGCGGCGGTCAGGGTGGGCACCGCGCCGAACCACGGGCCTTCCCGGAACGTCCGCCAGGAGAGGTGGTCGTAGGTGTAGGCGGCGTGGAAGCCGAGGTACTCGGCCCGCCGCCACGCCTCCCGGCCCTCGGACCAGCGGTACACGGGAAGGATCACTGTACTGAGTCGCGTGGTCCCGAGCCTACGGGGCGGAAGGCGTTCCGCTCTCCGCCGAGGTGGCGGCGAGCAGGGGACTCATCGCCTCGGCGGCGCGGACGGCCGCGTCGCCACAGCAGTTGTTGAACAGCACGTGGACCTCGTGGGCGCGGTCCGCCATGGCGCGGATGCGCGGCGTCCAGGAGGAGAGCTCCTCGGTCGTGTACCGGTGGCGGAAACGGTCCTCCTTCGAACCGGTTCCCCAGGCACGGTTGCGTCCGTGGAAGCGCACCACCGCGAGGCGGTCGGTGGTGACCGGGGTGACCGGGGCGATGGAGGTGGGGAGCGACTGCACCATGTCCACGGCAACGGCGGTCATGTCCAGCTCCGCCAACAGGCCGAAGGTGGAGGCGGAGTGCTCCTCCCGCCACCAGTCGGGGTGCCGGAACTCCACGGCGACGGGCCATCCCGCCGTGCGCTCCCGGCACTCGCGCAGGAACGAGACCGCGCGCTCGCCCGGACCCAGCTGCGGGGGGAACTGGAAGAGCAGGGTGCCGAGGCGGTCCGCCTGGCGCAGGGGTTCGAGGGCTCCGCTGAACCGGCCCCACACGTCGTCCAGCAGCCCGGGGTCCGCCGCCGGCCGCCCGCTTCGCCGGGTGAGGGCCGACCGCAGATCTGCGGGGAGCGCGCCCGGACGTGTCGGATGCCCGGTGAGCAGCGAGAAGGCCTTCACGTCGAAGCGGAAACCGGCTGGGGAGCGCTCGACCCACAGGACGCTGTTGCGGGTGCTGGGCAGCGCGTAGTAGGTGGCGTCCACCTCCACCAGGGGGAAGCGGGAGGTGTAGTACCGCAGCCGGGCCTCCGGGGTGCGCAGGCCCTCCGGATACCAGCCGCCGGACAGGAGTTCCTTGTCCGTCCACGAACACGCGCCTAGGCGAATCTCTCCCATGCCCGCCCGTCTGCCCCGGCCCGGCGCGCCGATTCCGCTGCGAGCGATTGCGCTCTCAGCGTGCGCGGTCAACTCCGCTGCGGCCAGGGGGGCAGGGTGACGCCATGAGGATTCTGCTGCTGGGTGGGACGGAGTTCGTCGGGCGCGCGGTCGCCGAGGAGGCGCTGGGGCGCGGCTGGGGTGCGTGCGACTGCACGGCGGAGGGTCGTCCTCGTACGGGACGTACGTGGACGAGCCCGACAATGCAGCAGGCGTGCGTGCCGGCGTCGCGGGCCAGGCGGGACTTCCGCAACACGACCCAGTGCCACTGGTCAGGGGCCGAGTTCCTGGCGGCGGCGGGTGAGGAAGTCGCGCTCCGGCTCGTTGCCGGCGAGCGCGATCGCCTGCTCGTACGCCGCCAGCGCCTCGCCGGTGCGGTTCAACCGCCGTAGGAGGTCGGCCCTGATGGCGTGGAACACGTGAAAGCCGTCGAGGCCGAGCTCGTCGACCAGGGCCAGCGCGACCTGCGGCCCCTCGACCTCGGCCACCGCGACCGCCCGGTTGAGGGCCACGACCGGGGTCGGGGTGAGGGCCAGCAGGTGGTCGTAGAGCCGCAGGATCTGCCCCCAGTCGGTGGCGGCCGTGCTCGGGGCGTCGCTGTGCACGGCGTTGATCGCCGCCTGGACCTGGTAGGGGCCGGGCCGGCCGCGTCGCAGGCACCGCCGGACGACGGCCTGCCCCTCGGCGACGAGGGCGCCGTCCCACCGTGCGCGGTCCTGCTCGGCCAGCGGCACCAACCCGCCGTCCGGGGCGGAGCGGGCGCCGCGGCGGGACTCGGTGAGCAGCATGAGGGCCAGCAGGCCCATGACCTCCGGCTCGTCCGGCATGAGTTCGGTCAGCAGCCGTCCGAGGCGGAGGGCTTCCGCGCAGAGGTCGTCGCGGACCAGCCGGTCGCCCGAACTCGCCGTGTAGCCCTCGTTGAAGATGAGGTAGACCACGGCCAGCACGGCCCGGAGCCGGCCCGGCAGATCCGCCTCGTACGGGATCCGGTAGGGGATCCGGGCGTCGCGGATCTTGCCCTTGGCGCGCACCAGCCGTTGGGCCATCGTCGGTTCCGGCACCAGGAACGCGTGGGCGATCTCGGCGGTGCTGAGCCCTCCCAGGAGCCGGAGCGTCAGCGCGATTTGCGCTCCGGTGGCGAGGGACGGGTGGCAGCAGGTGAAGATCAGACGGAGCCGGTCGTCGCGCACGGGGCCCTCCTCGGGCGGTGCGTCGCGGGCGTGCAGCAGAGCGGCCTGGGCGTGCCGGTCCTGGCGGGACGCCTCCCGGCGGAGGCGGTCGATCGCCCGGTTGCGCGCGGTGGTGATGATCCAGCCCGCCGGACTCGGGGGGAGTCCGGTAGAGGGCCACCGTTCCAGAGCCGTGGTGAACGCGTCCTGGACCGCCTCCTCGGCGATGTCGATATCGCCGAAGACGCGGACCAGGACCGCCACCGAGCGGCCGTACTCCGCCCGGAAGACCCGTTCGATCTCCGGGGCGGAGACGGCCGGCGGGGCGGGCATCAGCCGGTGCTTCCCCCGACGAAGGGGCGCACCTCGATCGGGAGGGTGATCGCCCGGGCACTCTTGCGGCCCCATTCCAGCGCGGCGTCCAGATCGGGCGCCTCGATGATGCTCAGGCCGCCGAGATACTCCTTGCCCTCGAGGTAGGGGCCGTCGGTGGTGAGCACGTCGCCGTCCTGGAGACGCACCACGGTGGCGGTGCTCGGGGCGTGCAGACCGCCGGCGAAGACCCACGCCCCGGCGGCCTTGAGTTCCTCGTGCAGGGCCTCCACGTTCCGCATGATCCCTTGCAGGACCTCGGGGGCCGGCGGCTCCCCTTGCGGCTGCATCACGCTGAGCAGGTACTGCGGCATGGTGTCCTCCCAGGTCGTCGTGCCGGGCTCGAGCCGGCTTCTCACTCTCTGAACGAACGGCTCGGCCCCGGATCGACACCCGTGGCGAAAACTTTTGACGCTTTCGGTGGCCAGTGCTCTGGCCGGAAAGGTTCACCGGCAAACCCCGGCCAGAGCACTAGCGGTGGCCGCCGGCTTCGGGGGCGTCGGTGGGAGCGTTGGACAGCCGGTCCAGCCATTCGGTCAGCAGAACCGTCTCGGCGACGCTGAGGGACTGGTCGGGCGACTGGCGCAACAGCGCGTTGAGCCGGCTGGCGGTCGACCGCAGCTGTGCGTCGTCCCGGCTGCTCGCGGTGGTGTCCTGGGCGGACCCGGGGTCGAACCCGTCCGGAGTGAGGATGGAGGCGTGCACCGCGTCCCGGATGCGGCGCGAGATGCTCCGGTCGGTGAACGTCGAGGGCCGGGCGACGAGCATCAGCGCCACGCCGACGCTGGCCGACATGACCATCTGGGCGGCCAGATCGGGGGCGAGCCGCAGTCGGCCCAACGCCGCCGCCCGCTCCAGGTCCCGGGTGAGGATCTGGTGGGACTCCAGTGCGGCGGCCGGCGCGGTGCGCATCGCGGGGGAGTTCATCAGCCGGTACAGGTTCGGGTTCTGCAGGGCGAACTCCACGTGGCTGTCCCAGCCGTCGCGCAGGTCCTGTATGGGATCGGTACCGGTGCCGCGCCGCCGCTTCGTCGCCAGGTACCGGTCGAAGCCGTGGTCGACGACGGCCGACAGCAGGCCCTCCTTGTCCCCGAAGTACCGGTAGAGCGCCGGGGCTCCCACCTGCGCAGCCTCGCACACCGCCCGCGTGGACACGTCCCCGTCCACGGACTCGGCGACCAGGTCGGCCGCCACCTCCAGGATGCGCGCTCGGGTACTCACGAGGAGGACGCTATCAAGCACGGCGTAGCGGTGCTACGGACGGCGGTGCGCCCGGCGTCCTCCGCGCGGCGGCCGGCGGCGTGCCGTTCGGTCGTGTCCATGATGATCTCCTGTCCGATGCGGGGCGGCTTCGCCGCGTGGGGGGGGGTGTCGGGGGTGCCGCACGGTGGTGGGCGCGGGTCGGACGATGTGGCGGTGGTCAGACGATGCCGCCGTTGGCGCGTAGGACCTGGCCGTTCACCCAGCGGGCGGGGCCGGCGAGGAAGGAGACGACCTCGGCGATGTCCTGCGGGGTGCCGAGGCGCTCCAGAGGCGCCTGGGCGGCCATCCTCGCAATGGTCTCCTCGTCCTTGCCGTCCAGGAACAGCGAGGTGGCGGTGGGGCCCGGGGCCACGGCGTTGACCGTGATGTCCCGGCCGCGCAACTCCCGGGCCAGGATCAGCGTCATCGCCTCCACGGCCCCCTTGGTGGCGGCGTAGGCGGCGTAGCCGGGGATGGCCAGTCCGACGACGGAGCTGGAGAAGTTGATGATCGCCCCGCCGCCGCGCAGCCGGCGGGCGGCCTGCTGGTCGACGACGAAGGTGCCGCGGATGTTCGTGCGGTGCATACGGTCCAGGGCGTCCAGATCCGTGTCGACCAGCGGCGCCAGCGTCATGACGCCCGCCGCGTGCACGACGACGTCGACACCGCCGAAGGTGCGCTCGGCGGTGTCGAAGAGGGCCGAGACCGAGACCTCGTCGGCGACGTCGGCGCGGAAGGCGACCGCCCTGCCGCCGGCTGCGCTGATGGCCGCCACGGTCGCGTCGGCCTCGGTCTGGTTGCCGGCGTAGTTGACGACGATGGCGAATCCGTCGGCGGCCAGTCGCTCAGCGCTCTGCCGGCCGATCCCGCGGGACCCGCCGGTGACGACCGCGACCCGGTTCGAAGCGGCCGAGGTGGTGGACTGCTGCTCGCTCATGGCGGTGCTCCCTGGTTCGGTCCGATCCGGCTTCTCCGCGACCTGACGAGAGCAACGCTAACAGCAATACCGTATCGACGCTACCTTTCTACGTAGCGACGCTACCCCCCCGGCCCGAGCCGAAGGCCGTGGCCCTTGCTCCCCCCGGACGCACCCCCAAAGCCCCCCGGACGCACCCCCAAAGCCTCCCGGACGCATCCCCAAAGCCTCCCGGCCGCACCCCCACCGCACCCGCCACCCACCTGCTGTGATTGCCGCCGGCAGTCGGGTAGGCATCCCCGTATGCCCGAAGACGAAAGCACCCGCCGCTGTCTGGTCACCGGAGCCACCGGATACATCGGCGGCCGGCTCGTGCCCGAGCTGCTCGATGCCGGCTACGCGGTCCGCTGCCTGGCCCGCACGCCCGAGAAGCTCCGCGACTACCCCTGGGTCGACCGGGTGGAGACGGTCCGCGGCGACGTCACCGACGCGGACTCGCTGCGTCCTGCCTTCGAAGGCGTGCACACCGCGTACTACCTGGTGCACGCGCTGGGCACCGGGCGTGGCTTCGAGGAGACCGACCGCCGTGCCGCCCGGCTCTTCGCCGAGCAGGGCCCGCGCCGCCGGTGTGCGGCGCATCGTCTACCTGGGCGGCCTGACACCGACCGGGGTGCCGGAGTCGGAGCTCTCACCGCACCTGCGGTCCCGCGCCGAGGTGGGGCACATCCTGCTCGGTTCGGGGGTACCCACCGCGGTCCTGCGGGCCGCGGTGATCATCGGCTCCGGCTCCGCCTCCTTCGAGATGCTGCGCTACCTCACCGAGCGGCTGCCGCTGATGATCACCCCGAGCTGGGTGAGGACCCGCATCCAGCCGATCGCCGTGCGCGACGTACTGCGCTGCCTCGTCGGCGCCGCCACCCTGCCGTCCGATGTGAGCCGGACCTTCGACCTGGGCGGCCCCGACGTCCTCACCTACCGCGGCATGATGCGGCGGTACGCGGCCGTCGCCGGGCTCCCGCGACGGGTGATCCTGCCCGTACCGGTCCTCACGCCGACGCTGTCCAGCCACTGGATCGGGCTGGTCACGCCTGTGCCGCGCTCCATCGCCCGTCCGCTCACCGAGTCGCTGCGGCACGAGGTGGTCTGCGCGGAGAACGATCTCGTGCGCTACGTCCCCGACCCGCCCGCCGGGCGGATCGGGTTCGACGCGTCGGTGCGCCTGGCGCTCAAGCGGCTGCGGGACGCCGACGTCCCGACCCGCTGGTCGTCCGCCGCGGTGCCCGGCGCCCCCAGTGACCCGCTGCCCACGGACCCCGACTGGGCCGGCGGCAGCCTGTACACCGACCGCCGCGAACGCACGGTGGACGCCCCGCCGGCGGCCCTGTGGCGGGTGATCGAGGGTATCGGCGGCGAGAACGGCTGGTACTCCTTCCCGCTCGCCTGGGCTGTACGGGGCTGGCTGGACCGGCTGGTCGGCGGCGTCGGGCTGCGCCGGGGGCGCCGCGACGCGGCGCGGCTGCGGGTGGGGGACTCGCTGGACTTCTGGCGGGTCGAGGTGATCGAACCGGGCAGTCTGCTGCGGCTGCGTGCCGAGATGCGGCTGCCGGGTCTGGCCTGGCTGGAGCTGTCGGTGGACCGGGACGACGCGGGCGCCACCGTCTTCCGCCAGCGTGCGCTGTTCCACCCGCGCGGCCTGTCCGGCCAGCTCTACTGGTGGAGCGTGGCACCGTTCCACTCGGTGGTCTTCGGGGGCATGGCCCGCAACATCGCGAAGGCCGCGGCACGGGAGGGCGACGCGGGACAGAACACCTAAGGGCTGTCCCGTCATCCCTGGTGGAGCAGCGCGCGGCGTCAGATGCGGTGCATCGCACGGCGGAGGGACACCCGCATACTGGATGTATTCGGGCGTTCCGACAACACAGCGAGGTGCCGCAGCTGTCGTCGGGCGCCCGCCAGGAATTGTGGGGCAGCCCTTAGATCTTGCTGAAGTCCCAGGAGGCCATCCGCTCCGGGGTGAGGCGCAGCCAGGCGTGGCGGCCGTCGTGGGGCATGGTGTCGAGCCCGAAGTTCTTGGCCGAGAAGAGCCGTTCGGGGGTGTCCAGTTCAGGGACGGGCTCGCCGGTGCGCGGCGCCTCGCCGACGAACTCGACGGTCCCGGAGAGTTCGATGCCGCGCAGCTCCCCGTACTCGACCCCGTCGTCGATCACGACCGACACGCGCGGATCGCGCAGCAGGTCGGTCCAGCGCTGGCTGCGGACGATGGAGTAGAGCCACAGCGATTCCCCGTCCCAGGCGAACCACAGGGCGCCGACGTGGGGCCGGCCGTCCTTGGAGACGGTGGCGACACGACAGGTGCGCTGCTCCGCGAGGAAGGCGTCGACCTCGTGCGGGGTCATCATGATCCTGCGGCCCCGCCGCTGAATGACGGCCATGAGTCGAGCACCTCCATTGCGTCTGACATCTGACTGGGTGTCAGAAATAATGGAGGACGGTGGAGCGGTCGTCCAGTGGTGGGCGGGTCCGGCCCATGCGTCCGCGCCCGCAACTCCCTTCCCGACTGACGACCCGTCAGTTACGGTCGCTGCGTCGTCATCCGTCGAGGTCCGTCGTACGAGGGGGCAGTCATGGCGCCGAGCGACCGGCTGAGGGAGTTGCTGGACCCGGCGGCCACCGCCGTACTGACCGTGGAGTGCCAGCGCGGCGTCGTGGGCCCGGACAGCGCACTGCCGGAGCTCGCCGCCGAGGCCCGGGACTCCGGGGCGCTGGGCAACGTGGCACGGCTGGTCGGCGGCGCCCACGAGGTGGGCGCCGCCGTGCTGCACGCCATCGCCGAGCGCCGCCCGGACGGGCTCGGCGCCAACAGCAACGCACGGCTCTTCCGTGCCGCCGGGCGGCTGCCCGTGCGGCAGCTGACCGGCACGCCCGCCGTACGGCTCGCCGAAGGGATACCGCTCGCCGACAGCGACCTGGTCGTACGGCGGCTGCACGGCCTGTCGCCGATCGCCGGGACCGACGTGGACGCGCTGCTGCGCAACCTCGGCTGCCGCACCCTGGTCGTCGCCGGGGTCTCCGCGAACATCGCGATCCCCAACGCCGTCTTCGACGCCGTCAACCTGGGGTACCAGGTGGTGGTTCCCGCCGACGCCATCGCGGGGGTGCCCCGCGAGTACACCGAGGCCGTCGTCCGCCACACCCTCGCGCTCGTCTCCACGGTCAGCGCGACCGACGACATCCTGGCCTGCTGGAAACGGCAGGGGCCGCGCACCGGAGAGCGCTAGGCCGTGTCTGACACATCCTGCCTGGCCCGGGACGCCTGGCACGCGCGCTCTCCCCCAGCTACCGCTGGGAGGGGCCCCCAGTTGTCGGGCCCGCCCCGGTACGTCCGGTACAGGGGCGACCCTCCGCCGTGCGATCGCACGCACCAGACGCCCCGGGCCCCGCCCTCCGGGCGGACGCCGGTATGTGTCAGACACGGCCTAGAGCTCTGGCTGGAAAGGTTCACCGGTTCGCGGCGTCCGGCACGGCACTTCGCTGCGTTGTCGGAGTCGTCCGAGTACGCCCGGTGCGAGGACGATCCTCCGCCGTGCGACGCACCGCGCCGGACGCCGCGCACCAGGCAAACCTTTCCGGCCAGAGCACCAGCCAGCGCGATGTCGCCGGCGCGACGCTCAGCCCAGCTGCAACGAGGCGCCCGCGACGGTGACCTTGGCGGCGGCCAGCGGCTTGGTCGCGGGACCGGCTTTGACGCTGCCGTCCGCGACACTGAACTTGCTCCCGTGGCAGGGGCAGTTGATGGTGCCGTCGGCCACCTCGCTGACCGCGCAGCCCTGGTGGGTGCAGATCGCCGAGAACGCCTTGAAGTCACCGGCGGTCGGCTGGGTGACGACGACCTTCTTGTCCGCGAAGATCTTTCCGCCGCCCACCGGGATGTCCGCGGTCTTGGCCAGCGCGTCGCCGCCGTCCGCGGCCGGAGCCGAGGCGTCCGGCGCCGAGGAGTCGGCCGGTGCCGACGGCTGGGCCGGGGTCGTACCCGCCGGGGTGTCACTGGCCTTCGAATCCGATCCGCCGCACGCGGACAGAGCGGCGATGAGACCCACGCCGCCCGCCGCGGCGACCATCGTGCGGCGGGTCGGAGCAGCGGGAATGCCGGAGGTGTCGGTCATGTGGCACTTCCTGTCGGTAGATAAACCGGGTGGCGGGGAGGAGCCACCCGGAGGACGTGATGCCGCGCCCGCCCCGTCATACGCAGGGATCCTCCGGTGCGTTCAAAGCGGCGGGGGAATTCCGGCTGATGGCCCAACCGGCCACCCACCCGCTCCACCGACCGGCCACCCACCCGCTCCACCGACCGGCCACCCACCCGCTCAACCAACCGGCCACCCGCGCGCTCGCCCAACCGGCCACCCGACCGAGCGACCGCCCGCCCGACCGGCCGCGACCCCCGCCGCCCTCCGGCGCGCCAGTAGCCTGGTGCGATGCTCACAGAGGTAACAGGGATCCGATACGTGACCCCCCTGCGCGAGGGCGGCTCCGTGCCCGGGGTGGTCGAGGCCGACGACCTCGGCACGTACGTCGTGAAGTTCACCGGCGCCGCACAAGGCCGCAAGGCGCTGGTCGCCGAGATCGTGGCGGGCGAGCTGGCCCGCCGGCTCGGGCTGCGCGTACCGGAACTCGTCCGGTTCCAGTTCGACCCGGTGATCGGGCTCGGCGAGCCCGACGCGGAGATCCAGGACCTGCTCAAATCCAGCGGCGGCCTCAACCTGGGGATGGACTTCCTGCCGGGGTCGCTCGGGTTCGACCCGCTGGTCTTCGAGATCGACCCGGTCGAGGCCGGCCGCATCGTCTGGTTCGACGCCCTGGTCGGCAACGTGGACCGGTCCTGGCGCAACCCCAATCTGCTGATCTGGCATCGGGACCTCTGGCTCATCGACCACGGCGCCTCGCTGATCTGGCACCACAACTGGAAGACCGCCGAGCAGGCCTCGGCGAAGCCGTACGACGCCGCCGACCACGCGCTGTCCCGGTTCTCGCCCGACCCGGCGGCCGCAGCGGCCGAGCTGGCCCCCAGGATCACCGAGGAGCTGCTGCGCGAGGTCACCGCGCTGGTGCCCGACGAGTGGCTAGCCGGGGAGCCCGGTTTCGCGGGCCCCGACGAGGTGCGCAGGGCCTACGAGCGGGTGCTGCTCGCCCGCGCGGCCGACGTCCATGAGCGGATCGTGCTCGTGGCGGGGCGGAAACCGAAGCAGGACGCGCCGGACTGGCTGCGCACGTGGGTGGACGGGAAGGCCGCGAAGTGACCGGGTACCGGGGCAGTGGCCGCGATGTGTTCGAGTACGCGCTGGTGCGCGTGGTCCCGCGGATCGAGCGCGGCGAGATGATCAACGCGGGGGTGCTGGTCTACTGCCGCGCCCAGTCCTTCGTCGGCGCGCGGATCCATCTGGACGAGGCGCGGCTGCGCTGTCTGGACGAGAAGGCGGACGTCGAAGGGGTGCGTGCCGCGCTGCGCGGGTACGAGGGCATCTGCGAGGGCGGCGAGCGGGCGGGACAGGCGGCCGGCGACGACCCGGGACGGCGTTTCCGCTGGCTCACGGCCCCGCGCAGCACCGTGGTGCAGCCCGGCCCGATCCACACCGGGCTGACCGCGGACCCCGAGGCCGAGGTGGATCGGCTGCTCGGTCTCCTGGTGCGCTGAAACACACTCGAGAGGGGTTCCGTTGACAGCGGGTCACAGGACTCCTACGGTTTCGACAACTAACCTACTAAGCGGTTGCTCATGTGCGGAGTCCGTGCGGGATTCCGTGCGGCGCCGCATCTGAGGGCAAGGAGACTGCATGTCCACGACCGAGCAGCGCGTCGCGATCGTGACCGGGGCCGCGCGCGGCATCGGCGCCGCCACCGCCAGGCGGCTGGCGGCCGAGGGCCGCGCCGTCGCCGTACTCGACCTCGACGAGAACGCCTGCAAGGAGACCGTCGAGCAGATCACGGCGGACGGCGGCAGGGCGCTCGCGGTCGGCTGCGACGTGTCGGACGAGACGCAGGTCGAGGCGGCGGTGGCCCGGGTCGCCGAGGAGCTCGGCGCGCCGACCATCCTGGTGAACAACGCGGGTGTGCTCCGGGACAACCTGCTGTTCAAGATGAGCGCCTCCGACTGGGACACCGTCATGAACGTGCACCTGCGGGGCGCCTTCCTGATGTCCCGCGCGGTGCAGAAGCACATGGTGGCGGCCAAGTTCGGCCGCGTCGTCAACCTGTCGTCGAGCTCCGCGCTCGGCAACCGCGGCCAGGTCAACTACTCGGCCGCCAAGGCGGGCCTGCAAGGCTTCACCAAGACGCTGGCCTTCGAGCTCGGCAAGTTCGGCGTCACCGCCAACGCCGTGGCACCCGGCTTCATCGTCACCGACATGACCGCCGCCACGGCCGAGCGGATCGGCATGGGCTTCGAGGAGTTCCAGGCCGCCGCCGCGACCCAGATCCCCGTCCAGCGGGTCGGCAACCCGGACGACATCGCCAACGCGATCGCCTTCTTCACCGGTGACCAGGCCGGCTTCGTCTCCGGCCAGGTCCTGTACGTGGCCGGCGGCCCGCTCAACTGACGCGCATCGGAGATCTGAGCACCATGACACGTGAGATTCCCACCGACAGCGGCAAGGTCGCCCTCGTCACCGGCGCCAGCCGCGGCATCGGCTACGGCATCGCCGAGGCCCTCGTGGCCCGCGGCGACCGCGTCTGCATCACCGGCCGCAACGAGGACGCGCTCAAGGAGGCCGTCGAGAAGCTCGGCGCCGACCGGGTGATCGGCGTCGCCGGCAAGGCCCACGACGAGGCCCACCAGGCCGTCGCCGTCGAACGCACCATGGAGGCGTTCGGTCGCGTCGACTACCTGGCGAACAACGCCGGCACCAACCCGGTCTTCGGCCCGATCGCCGAGCTGGACCTGAACGTCGCGCGCAAGGTCTTCGAGACCAACGTGATCTCCGCGCTCGGCTTCGCGCAGCAGACCTGGAAGGCCTGGCAGAAGGAGAACGGCGGGGCGATCGTCAACATCGCCTCGGTCGCCGGTCTCGCCCCGTCGCCCTTCATCGGCGCCTACGGCATCAGCAAGGCCGCCATGGTCAACCTGACGCTGCAGCTCGCCTCGGAGATGGCACCGGGGGTGCGGGTGAACGCCATCGCCCCCGCGGTGGTCAAGACCAAGTTCGCCGCGGCGCTCTACGAGGGCCGTGAGGAGGAGGCCGCGTCGGGCTATCCGCTGAAGCGGCTCGGGGTGCCGGAGGACATCGGCGCCGCCGCCGCGTTCCTGCTGTCCGAGCAGGCGGGCTGGATCACCGGCCAGACCCTCGTCGCGGACGGCGGTCTGTTCCTGCACGCGGGCGTCGCCTGAGCCGGGCACCCGAGCCGGGTCCGGGCCTCGGCCCGGGCCCGGCTGTGCTGTTCCCCCGCCGTGCGCGCACCCGGGGGACGCGTTGTCAGTGGGTCCCGGTACGTTCGCAGTTCCAGCAACGGATCGTGTACCGGAGGTTCCTGACGTGCCCAGCATGCTGCCCGACTCCTGGCAGGACGTCCTCGGCGAGGAGTTGGACAAGCCGTACTTCCAGCAGCTCACCGAGTTCGTCGAGGCCGAGCGGGCCACGCACAAGATCTTCCCGCCCCGGGAAGAGGTCTTCGCGGCCCTGGACGCCACGCCGTTCGACAAGGTGAAGGTGCTGGTCCTCGGCCAGGACCCGTACCACGGCGAGGGGCAGGGGCACGGGCTGTGCTTCTCCGTGCGGCCGGGCGTCAGGACCCCCCCGTCGCTGCGCAACATCTTCAAGGAGATGAAAGAGGAGCTTGGCCACCCGGTGCCGGACAACGGCTACTTGATGCCGTGGGCCGAGCAGGGTGTCCTGCTGCTCAACGCGGTGCTGACGGTGCGGGAGGCCGAGGCGAACTCGCACAAGGGCAAGGGCTGGGAGAAGTTCACCGACGCGGTGATCAAGGCAGTCTCCGAGCGGTCGGACCCGGCGGTGTTCGTGCTGTGGGGCAACTACGCGAAGAAGAAGCTCCCGCTGATCGACACGGAGCGGCACACGGTGATCCAGGGAGCGCACCCCTCCCCGCTGTCCGCGAAGCTCTTCCTCGGCAGCCGCCCCTTCACGCAGATCGACGACGCGGTCAAGGCGCAGGGCCACGACCCGATCGACTGGCGGGTGCCCGACCTCGGCGTCCGCGCCTGACCGGGTTTGGCGGACCCGGCGGTTAGCGTCGTCAGGGATCGGCGGGAACGGGACGCACGCGGGGCGCAGGAGGCGGCAGTGACGGATCGGGAACAGGGCTGGGGGGCCGGTCAGGACGCGGTCATGACGCGGATCGGCCAGGTCATGATGCTGCTGCACGGCGGCGACCGGGAAGAGGCCAGGATCCGGTTCGGTCACCTGTGGGAGGAGATCGGCGAGGACGGCGATCCCCTCCACCGCTGCACGCTCGCGCACTTCATGGCCGACGTCCAGGACGATCCCGAGGACGAACTGCAGTGGGACCTGCGAGCCCTGCGGGCGGCGGACGGCCTCAGCGACGAACGCACCGGCCGCCACCAGGAGTCGCTCGCCGTGCGCGGCTTCTATCCGTCACTGCACCTGAACCTGGCCGCCGACTACCTCAAGGTCGGTGAGCGGGAGCTGGCGCGCAACCACCTCCTCCGCGCGAGGAACGCCTCGGACGCTCTTGGCGACGACGACTACGGCGACGGCCTGCGGGCCGCGATCGGCCGGATGGAACTGCGTCTGGACGGGTCCGGTCACCGGCCGTAGGCCTCGTGGCAGATGCGTGACGCGTCACTGCCCTTGCCCCAGCCGCCGTAGGTCTCACCCAGCGCGCAGACCCCCACCCCGCCCGGCAGCGACGCCGGGGGGCGGGGGTGCGGAGCGGCTTTCGCGGCAGGCGCCGCGTCACGTCGGGCGGGCGCCACGGGGGAGTGCGCCCGGGGGTGGTGCCGAACGCGCTCGGGCGGCGCGGAGGCGTCGGGTGTCCGCGGAGCGGCGTCCGTCTCCGCGGCCACGGTCGCGAGGGACTGCAGGTCCGGGTCCGGCCGCTGGACGACCGTACGGTCCTGGGTGCGGGGCAGGTCCGGCAGAGCCGGCGCCGCCGACGGCGTGGGGGCGGGCTGCGAGGACACCGTCGTACACCCGGTGACGGCCGAAGCCGCCGCAATGAGCACTACTGCCGCGAATTGACGCATTCGGGAAACTTTGCCGGTCGGTGGCGCCTTTGGGTATTCCCCGCAAGAGTGACGCGCGGTGACACCACCGGCGGGCGAGCTCCCGCGGCCCCGTGTGCCGCCCCGTATGCTGCCACAGCACATCGCATGCAGCGGCAGAACGGGAGAGGCACATGGGATCCGGCAACGCCCCCCTGAAAATCGGGGTGATCGGCCTCGGTGACATCGCCCAGAAGGCATACCTGCCGGTGCTCGCCTCCCTGCCGGGGATCGAAGTGCACCTGCACACCCGCACCCCCGCCACCTTGGACCGGGTCGGTGACGCCCTGCGGCTGCCGCACCGGCACACCGCGCTGGAGGCCCTGCTCGACCAGGGGCTCGACGCCGCCTTTGTGCACGCGCCCACCGACCGGCACGTCGAGATCACCGAGGCGCTGATCGAAGCGGGCGTCCCGGCCTATGTCGACAAGCCGTTCGCGCCCGACCTGGCCGGGGCGCGGCACCTGGTGAACCTCGCCGAGCAGCGCCGGGTCAGCCTGATGGCCGGCTTCAACCGTCGCTACGCGCCGGGCTACGCCCAGTGCGCGGACCACCCGCGCGATCTGATCCTGATGCAGAAGAACCGGATCGGGCTCGCCGAGGCGCCTCGGCCGGTGGTGTTCGACGACTTCATCCACGTCGTCGACACCCTGCGCTACCTCGTGCCGGGACCCGTCGAGCACACCAACGTCCGCGCCAAGGTCCGCGACGGGCTGCTGCACCACGTCGTCCTGCAGCTGTCCGGTGATGGATTCACCGCCATCGGCATGATGAACCGGATGAGCGGCTCCACCGAGGAGATCCTCGAAGTGAGCGGTGACGACACCAAGCGCCAGGTCGTCAACCTCGCCGAGGTCATCGACCACAAGGGCCAGCCGACGCTGCGCCGCCGCGGCGACTGGGTTCCGGTCGCCCGCCAGCGCGGCATCGAACAGATCATCCTGGCCTTCCTGGACGCGGTGCGCAGCGGCAAGCTGCTCGACGCCCAGGACGCGCTGCGCACCCATGAACTCTGCGAGCGGATCGTCACCGCGATCGGCGAGCAGACCGCCTGACGCGCAGCGAGACCTCGTACCCCGCGGCCACCACGACGAGCAGCAGCGCGAGGTGCGGCACCCAGTCGCCGAACCGGACGTACGGGCTGCGGCCCTCCGACAGCGGCACCTGGTACACCGCCGCCTTGCCGGCGCTGGTGCCCAGCCACGAGCCCACCGGCCGCCCCCGGCCGTCGTAGACCGCGCTCACCCCGGTCAAGGTGGCGTGCACCATCGGACGCCAGGTCTCGGCCGCCCGCAGAGCGGCGAGCGAGGCGTGCTGGGGCGGCGCCCAACTGCCCTGGAACGACGAGGTGGACGACTCCGCCACCAGCAGTTGCGCCCCGCTGTCGACGAGCTTCCGGCTCATGTCGGGGAAGGCCGACTCGAAGCACACCAGCGGTCCGAAGCGCAGCTGCCCGGCCGTCATGATTACCGGGTGGTCGCCACGCCGCCGGTCCTCGCCCGCCGCCTTGCCGACCGAGGTGGCCCAGCCCAGCATCGAACGGAACGGGATGTACTCGCCGAACGGCACCAGGCGCATCTTGTCGTAGCTCTCGCCGGTGACCCCGTCGGCGCCCACCAGCACCGACGTCTTGGAGATACCGCGCCCGTCGGCCCGTTCGGCGTCCACGTTGACCAGGACGTCCGCGTCGACCTCCCGGGCGAGCGTGGCGAGCCGGTCGGCGAGGTCCGGCCGGGATGACAGGTCGAAGCCGACGCTGCTCTCGCCCCACACCACCAGGTCGACCCGCTGCCCGACCAGGGTGCGGGTCAGTTCCTCCTCGCGGTCGAACCGCTGCTGCGCGCCCTCGATCACTCCGGGCTGCACCACCGCCACCCGTACGGTCCCGGTCCGCTCCGGCACCGGCGCGCCCAGCCACACGGCGGTCGTGCCGACCGCCACGGCGGCCAGTGCGGCGCCTGCCGGAGCGCGTACGGAAGGCGCCGCGATCAGCGCGGCCACCGCCGTGTTCACCGCCACGACCAGCGCGCTGATCAGCCAGACCCCGCCGATCGACGCCAGCCGCAGCGCGGGGGCGACCTGCCACTGGCTGGCCCCCAGCAGCCCCCACGGGCCGCCCAGGTACTGCCAGGAGCGCGCCAGTTCGACCATCAGCCAGCCGCACGGCGCCAGCACCAGGGCGGCGGCCACGTGCCGTGCGTCGGGGCTGCCGCCCAGCGTCCGCCGCAGCAGCCAGCCCCACGGCGCCCAGAAGGTCCCCAGCAGCAGGGCCAGCACGACGATGAAGACGTTGAGGCTCGGGAACAGCCAGTGGTGCACGGCCAGCATGAAGCCGGCGCCGCCCAGCCAGCCGTCGAGTGCGGCGCGGCGGCCGGTCGGGGCGGAGCGCGCGAGCAGGATCCACGGCACCAGCGCCACGTAGGCCAGCCACCACAGCGACGGCGCGGGGAAGGCCAGCGCGGGCAGGGCGCCCGCCGCGGCCGCGGCGAGGCCGCGTACCCAGGGCGAGGTGAGGCGGGATACCTGCCGGTCGGCTGTCACCGTCATACCCGCTCCCTTGTGAGTGTTTTTCCAGTGTCGAGGGCGCGAGCCGTGCTGCACAGAGGGCGACGTACCGGTGACCCGGCGTGTCCCGTGTTGACGGCCCACGGCAGTCGGGTGCCCGGCGCCGCTCAGGGCATGCGGTTCCAGGACACCAGGACCGGACGGCCGTGCTCGCTGCCGATCCGGCTGACGGTACCGGTGGCCAGCTGGAACAGAGCGCCGTCCGCCGGCGGGAGTCCCAGCCGGCGGGCGGTCAGCACCCGCAGGAAGTGGGCGTGGGCCACCAGGACGATGTCGCCGTCGTCCCCCAGGTCCCGGAACGCGGCGTCCACCCGGGCGAGCACCCGGTCGGCGCGTTCGCCCACTTCCTGCGGCGACTCGCCGGGGTGCCCGGGAGCGCCGGCCACGCCGTCGGTCCACAGGTTCCACTCCGGCCGCGTGCGGTGGATCTCGATCGTGCTGACGCCCTCGTAGCCGCCGTAGTCCCATTCGTGCAGATCGGGTTCCACGGTGGCGTGCGCGAGGCCCGCCAGCTCGGCGGTGTGCACCGCGCGTGTCAGAGGGCTGGTCAGCGCGAGCGAGATCTTGAACTCCGCCAGCAGGGGCGCCAGACCGCGCGCCTGCTCTTCGCCCCGGGCGGTGAGCGGCAGGTCGGTGTAGCTGGTGTGCTGCCCCGACGCGCTCCACTCGGTCTCGCCGTGCCGGACCAGGATCAGTTCACCCATGGCAGGTCCCTCTTCTCTTGACGTGCTCAACCCCCGCGACGCTACGCCCAGCCACGCGTACGGCCGCGCACCCCCCTGCTCCGCCGTGTCAGCTTCCGGCGGGAGTGAGCTCCGCCACCGGTTCCGCGGCCCCGGCGCTCTCGTGCCGGCCGTACCAGGCGACGGCCACCGCGCCCGTCACGGCCAGGACGAAGCCGGCGATCGCCACCCAGCCGAAGCCGTCGCGAGAGGTGTCGCCGAGCCAGAGCACGCCCAGGATGCCCGGCACCACCGTCTCGCCGACCACCAGGGCGGCCGTGGCGCCGTTGATCGAACCGATCTGCAGGGCCACCGTGTGGAGGTACATGCCGCCGATGCCGGCGACCAGGATGGCGTAGAGGGCGGGGTCCGCGAGCAGCGTCGGGAGGTCGAACGGGTCCACGCCGTCGAGCACGCGCACGCCGACGCCCAGGGCGCCGAAGCCCAGCCCGGACAGCAGCCCGGCCAGGATCGCGCCGCGGGTGCCGAGGCGGCGCACCAGCAGACTGCCGGCTCCGATGATGGTCACGGCGGCCACCAGCAGCCACCAGTGGGTGGCGCGCGGGGTGTGGCCGCTGCCTTCGGGGCCGGCCGCCGTGGCCAGCAGCACCAGGGCGGAGCAGACGACGCCGATGGAGGTCCACTCGGGGCGGCTCAGCCGGATGCCGAGCATGCGGATGCTCAGCACCGCGGTGATCACCAGGTTGGCGCTGATCACCGTCTGCGAGAGGAACAGCGGCAGCAGCCGGGCGGCCAGTGCCCCGAGCCCGAAGCCGATGAAGTCCAGCACCGTTCCGAGCATGAACTCCCAGGTCACGGCGGCCTTGGCGGTGGAGGACAGGCTCGGTCCGCCGTGCTCTGTGGTGCCGGCGGTGGAGGCGGCGGACGCCTCGCGGCGGGCGGACTTACGGGATCCGACGGCCTGGAGGACCGACCCCGTGCCGTAGCAGGCCGATGCCGCGACGGCTGTCAGAAGGCCGATGTACACCAAGAGCTCCGTTCGTTCCCGTACCGCTTCGTGCCGCGGAGATCCTCTCCTCCGGTCTACTGGACGCGCTCCGGAGGGAGAAAGTTCCGTAAACCGGGCGCCGAGCGTCCGGCCGCCGCACCGGCCGACCCGCCCGCGCCCCGGCTCGGCGATCTTCCGTTCGCCCCGGCGGCGGTCACATCGTATGGTCATCGGAAATAGCTGGTAGCGGCCGGGTGAGCGCGTTGTGGATCATGTGCGGGGGAACGGATGTCGCTGGGTCGCCGGGTGGTACTCGCCGCTGGAGCGGGCGGATTCCTGGCGGGCTGCGCCGCGTCGTCCGACCCCGGCGAACGGCCGCGGGGCCCGTCTTCCCGGCCCGGCTCCGCCACGGTCCGCACGCCGCCCCCGGCCCCGCCGTCCTCGGCGTCCGCCCCGCCCGGGCCGGCTCCCCGGGCGACCCGGGTCGCGACCGTCGCCCGCTACGGCCGGATGACCCCCGTCAGCTGGGGTTTCACCGCCCCCGGAGTGGTCACCGAGCTGCCGCCCGCCGCCGGACGGGCGATAGCGCTGACCTTCGACGCGTGCGGCGGGCCGGGTGGCGGGGGCTACGACCGGGAGCTGATCGACCTGCTGCGGGCCCGCAAGGTGCCCGCGACGCTCTTCCTGAACGCGCGCTGGACGGACGCCAACCGCGCCCGCTTCGACCAGCTCATGAGCGATCCGCTGTTCGAGATTGCCAACCACGGCACGCGTCACCGGCCGCTGTCGGTATCCGGCCGCTCCGCGTACGGCATCGCCGGGACGCGCGACGCGGGCGAGGTCTTCGACGAGGTCGCGGGTAACCGGGACAAGCTCACCGCCCTGCTCGGGCATCCGCCGCGCTTCTTCCGGTCCGGCACCGCGTACTGCGACGACGTCGCGGCGCGCATCGTCGCCGAGTTGGGGGAGCGGTTCGCGGGTTTCAGCGTCAACGCCGACGCCGGCGCGACGTTCACCCCCGCCCAGGTGCACCGCGCCGCGCTCACGGCGACCGCCGGATCGATCGTCATCGGCCATATGAACCATCCCGCGGGCGGTACGGCCGAGGGTATGGCCCGTGCCCTGCCGGCGCTGCTCGCGTCCGGTCATCGGTTCGTCCGGCTCTCCGACGTGGTGCACTGACGGCCGTCCGGAAGCCCCGGGACCAGGTGCTTGAACTTTCAAGGCAATTGCTTGAAGTTTCAACCGAGCCGGCGTACCGTCGGAAGGGTCCCGCCACCACGGTGCCGACCGATGTGAGACCAGGAGCGTCACCATGCCCGTACGCCGCCTCAACCACGCAGTGCTCTACATCCGCGACGTCCCGCGCGCCGTCGAGTTCTACACCGACGTCTTCGGTTTCAAGGTCGACGTGGAGATCCCCGGCCGGGCCGCGTTCCTCAGTGCGAAGGAGACCCTCAACGACCACGACCTCGGCCTCTTCGCGCTCGGGGCGGACGCCCCCGGCCCCGAGCAGGGCCGTGTCGGCCTCTACCACCTGGCCTGGGAGGTCGGCACGCTCGGCGAACTCGCCGAGACCGCCGCCAAGCTGACCGAGCGCGGCTCGCTGGTCGGCGCGACCAACCACGGGGTGTCGAAGTCCCTGTACGCCAAGGACCCCGACGGCAACGAGTTCGAGGTCATGTGGCGGGTGCCGCGCGCGGACTGGCCCGCCGGGGGCGAGCCGCAGCTGCGGGCGCTGGACCTCCAGGAGTCGATCGACCGCTGGGGCCCGGACCTGAAGACCGGTGCGGCCGCCGGTTCGGCCACCTGATCCACCCCTGCCGTCGCTCCGCGGGCCGGTCGCCGTTCGCCTTCCGGGCGCCCCCGGCGGCGGTTTCCGGTCGAGAGCGGTGGGCCGGGAACGCTCAGGGCGCCACGTCATCCCAGCTCACGGACGTGCCCAAGAGCGCGCCACGCGCGAGTGTCCGCATGCTGGACGGTTCGCCGGGTGCGCGCGAGGCCGTCGCTGAGCTGGCCGTATCGAACAATGAGCCATCATGCGATCACGCACCGCGACCGGAAGTGATCGTGCGAGGTGCATCCGTTCGAACGCCGCCGCCATACTCCTGTCCGTTATCCGCAACCAACGGAGAAGGAGTGTTCGGAATGCGATACACCCTAGGTGCGATCGGAGTGGGCGCCGCCCTGGCCCTCAGCTGTGCGGCGGGCGCCGGTGGGACCGCTCGGGCCGCGTCCGCCCAGCCGCAGAGCCTGTACGCGCCCTCGTCGATGGTGCTGACCATCGGCAAGGGGGAGGACCCCGCGACCGCCACGATCCAGCGCGCCGCGCTGCTGCGCTGTAGCCCCACTGCCGGTGGCGACCACCCGGACCCGCAGACCGCGTGTACGGAACTGGCCCTGGCGGGCGGGAACTTCGAGGCGCTGTTAGCTTCCGACCCCGACCGGATCTGCCCCAAGATCTGGGATCCGGTGGTGGTCACCGCGGACGGGGTGTGGCAGGGCAAGCGGGTCTCGTACCGGCACACCTACGCGAACTCCTGCGCCAAGGGGGGCGGTACCGGGCCGGTCTTCGCCTTCTGAGCCGGGGGTGAACGCCTGCACCGAGGTGTGTCGCGGCTGTTGTGACACCTGCCACTCGGGTCAAACCCGACAGGCCGTGTTCATCTTGCACCGGTAACGTGCCCTTCGGCCCCAACGCCGTGGCGCGGGATGTCGTGGAGCGCGCGTGCTCCACGGCCCCGGCGGAAGTCCCTGCCGGCGGCGTGTGCCGCCGTCGAAGCGGGCCGCGACGGTCCGGTCCCCCGGATCCCGACCGCGGCACCCGGCAAGCAGTCCACGTACCTCGGAGGGTAAGACATGCGTCCGTTCCTGGCCGGCATTGATCGGATTGACGCGCGCTGTGCGCCGCCGTCCCTCGCACCGGCCGGGAACGGGGGCGCTGCATGACGCTGGCCGAGGCACCCGGGCTGACGCTCGACACCGTGGCCGACCCGGCCGAGTCGCCGGCACGACCCCGCGCGGTCTTCTCCGCCAACGGTCCCGCGCCCGAGCGGACCCTGCTCGACATCCTGGCGGAGACCACCCGCAGGCACCCGAACGGCGCAGCCGTCGACGACGGTTCCACGGCGCTGAACTACCGCGCGCTGGCGGCGGAGACCGAGGCGCTGCGGCTGCGGCTCGCGGCGGCCGGGATCGGCGTCGGCGACCGGGTCGGCATCCGCGTGCCGTCCGGCACCAACGATCTGTACGTCTCGATCCTCGCGGTGCTCGCCGCGGGTGCCGCCTATGTGCCGGTGGACGCCGAAGACCCCGACGAGCGCGCCGAGTTGGTCTTCTCGGAAGCGGGCGTCAGCGCCGTCATCGGCGCGCACCGGGAGATCCGCTCCTGCGGCACCCCGCACGGCGTCGTGGGACGGCGGCCAGGACCCGACGACGACGCCTGGATCATCTTCACCTCGGGCTCGACCGGCAAGCCCAAGGGCGTCGCCGTCACCCACCGCAGCGCCGCGGCGTTCGTGGACGCCGAAGCCGGGCTCTTCCTGACCGAGGAGCCCATCGGACCCGGGGACCGGGTGCTGGCCGGGCTGTCGGTCGCCTTCGACGCCTCCTGCGAGGAGATGTGGCTGGCCTGGCGGTACGGCGCCTGCCTCGTCGCCGCGCCGCGCTCGCTCGTGCGCACCGGACTCGACCTGGGCCCGTGGCTGGTCGAACAGCGCATCACCGTCGTCTCGACCGTGCCCACCCTCGCGGCGCTGTGGCCGTCCGAGGCGCTCGACGACGTCCGGCTGCTGATCTTCGGCGGCGAGGCCTGCCCGCCCGAACTCGCCGAGCGGATGGCCGTCGAGGGCCGCGAGGTGTGGAACACCTACGGTCCGACCGAGGCCACGGTGGTCGCCTGCGCCGCCCAGCTCACCGGCGAGGACCCGGTCAGGATCGGCCTGCCGCTCGACGGCTGGGACCTGGCGGTGGTGGACGCGCGCGGCGACGTCGTGCCCATGGGCGAGGTCGGCGAACTCGTCATCGGCGGGGTCGGGCTGGCCCGCTACCTCGACGCGGCCAAGGACGCCGAGAAGTACGCTCCGCTGCCCGCGCTGGGCTGGGAGCGCGCGTACCGCAGCGGCGACCTCGTCCGTGCCGACGCCGAAGGACTGGTGTTCATCGGCCGGGCCGACGAGCAGATCAAACTGGGCGGGCGCCGGATCGAACTCGGCGAGGTCGACGCGGCGCTGCAGGCGCTGCCGAACGTCGCGGGCGCGGCGGCCGCCGTCCGCACCACCCGGGGCGGCAACCAGATCCTCGTCGGCTACGTGGTGAGCGCGGAGCGGGACACGGCCGGCGACACCCCGGCCGACCCAGAGGCACCGGGCAGCGAAACCGGCGCCGCGTTCGACCCCGTCGACGCGCTGCGCCGGCTGCGCGAGGCGCTGCCTGCCTCGCTCGTACCGCTCATCGCGGTGGTCGACACCCTGCCCACCCGGACCTCGGGCAAGGTCGACCGGGCCGCGCTGCCGTGGCCGCTGCCGTCGGTGGACACCTCCGGGCAGGAGAGCCCGCTGGAAGGCACCGAGGCGTGGCTGGCGGAGCAGTGGGCCGAGATCCTGGGCACCTCCGTCGGCTCCGCCGACGCCGAGTTCTTCGCGATCGGCGGTAGCAGCCTCGGCGCCGCCCGCCTGGTCGCCCTCATCCGTGCGCGCTTCCCGAACGTCTCCGTCAGCGACATCTACCAGAACCCGGCGCTGGGCGCGCTGGCCCGCGTGCTGGAGGCGTCGGACGCCCGCGAGAGCGCCGTGCGGACCGTACGGCCCACCCCGCGGCGCGCCGCCGCCGTACAACTGGCGCTGATGATCCCGCTGCTGACGTTCCCGGGGCTGCGCTGGGCCGTGGGGATCGCCGCGCTGAACAACGTGCTCGCCCGGTACGCGGACTTCGCGTGGGCGCCCGCCGTGTCCTGGTGGTGGGTGGCGCTGGGCTGGCTGCTGTTCGTCAGTTCCGCCGGCCGGGTGGCCGTCGCGGCCGGCGGCGCGCGGCTGCTGCTGCGCGGCGTCCGCCCGGGTACCCACCCCCGCGGCGGCAGCGTCCACCTGCGGCTGTGGACCGCGGAACGGCTGGCCGAGCGCGTCGGCGCGAACCGCCTGACCGGCACCTGGATCACCCACTACGCCCGCGCGCTCGGCGCGCGGATCGGCGCGGACGCCGACCTGCACTCGCTGCCGCCCGTCACCGGGATGCTGCGGCTCGGCAAGGGCTGCGCCGTCGAGCCGGAGGTCGACCTGTCGGGCCACTGGCTCGACGGTGACCTGCTGCACATCGGCAAGATCCGCATCGGCGCGGCGGCCACGGTCGGCGCGCGCAGCACCCTGTTCCCCGGCGCCCGCGTCGGCAAGCGCGCCGAGATCGCGCCGGGCTCCGGGGTGATCGGGGCGGTGCCGGCCGGTCAGCGCTGGTCGGGTGTTCCGGCCGCGCGCACCGGCAAGGCCGCCCACCGCTGGCCCGGCAGCCGGCCGCCGCGCACCCGGCGTTGGTCCCTGGTCTACGGCCTCACCTCCACCGCGCTGGGCCTGCTGCCCGCGCTGGCGGCGCTGCCGGGACTGCTGACGCTGCTGTCGTTCGTCCGCGGCGAGTCCGCGCCCGGCGCCGTGCTCGCCGCCGCGCTGATCGCCGTACCGCTCGCCACCGCGGTGTCGCTGGCCGCCTACGCGCTGCTCGTCCTGATCCTGGTCAGGGCGCTGGGCGCCGGGCTGCGCGAGGGGTACCACGCCGTGCACGGCGCCGTCGCCTGGCGGGCCTGGGCGACCGAGCGGCTGATGAGCGCCGCCCGCGTCGTGCTCTTCCCGCTGTACGCGAGCCTGTTCACCCCGGTGTGGCTGCGGGCCCTGGGCATGAAGGTCGGGCGGCGCGTCGAGGCGTCGACCGTCCTGGCGCTGCCCGCGATGACCACCGTCGGCGACGGCGCGTTCCTCGCCGACGACACGATGGTCGCCACCTACGAACTGGGCGGCGGGTGGATGCGCATCGCCGCCGCCCGGGTCGGCAAGCGGGCGTTCCTGGGCAACTCGGGGATGACCGCACCGGGCCGCTCGGTGCCGAAGAACGGCCTGGTGGGTGTGTTGTCCTCGACGCCCAAGGGCGCCAAGGCGGGCAGCTCCTGGGTGGGCATGCCGCCGATGAAACTGCCCCGGGCGGCCGAGGTCGGCGACCAGAGCCGCACCTACGACCCGCCCCGCGCCCTGATGACGGCGCGGGCCGCCGTCGAGCTGTGCCGGGTCGTCCCGGTCATGTGCACCGTCGCCCTCGCGGTCCTGGTCGCCGGCGCGTTCGAGGCGCTGGCGGGCACGGCGGGATTCGCCGTCGCCGCGCTGTGCGGCGGCCTGCTGCTGGCGGCCGCCGGCCTGGTGGCATGCCTGGTCGCCGCCGCGGCGAAGTGGCTGCTGGTCGGCAGGTTCCGCACGGTCGAGCACCCGCTGTGGAGCTCGTTCGTGTGGCGCAACGAGCTCGCCGACACCTTCGTCGAGGTGCTGGCCGTGCCGTGGCTGGTGGGCTCGGTCCCCGGCACCCCGCTGATGAACCTGTGGCTGCGGACGCTCGGCGCGCGCATCGGCCGCGGCGCCTGGTGCGAGACGTACTGGCTGCCGGAGGCCGACCTCGTACGGGTCGGAACCGGGGCCACCGTCAACCGGGGCTGCGTGGTGCAGACCCATCTGTTCCACGACCGGATCATGCGCATGGACACCGTGGAGCTGGGGGATGGCTCAACCCTGGGGCCGCATGGCATCGTGCTTCCCGGTGCGACCGTCGGACCGCGCACCACCATCGGTCCCGCGTCGCTCGTCATGCGCGGCGAGTCGGTGCCCGAGGGCACCCGCTGGCTCGGCAATCCGATCGCCGCCTGGCACACCGACCGGCACGCAGAGGGGACCCGCAGTTAGTGAACAAGGCACCGGGGGGCGGCCGCGCGGCCGCCCCCGCCAGACCCGGGGCATCCGTCTCCACCGATTCGTATCTGCCCCAGCACGGCAACGGCGGCTATCACACGGTGCGCTACGACCTCGAGCTGGACTTCCGGCCGAGCGCCGACCGGCTCTCGGGGCGGGCACGGATCTCGGCGGTCGCCGACCACGCGCTCTCCGAGTTCAGTCTCGACTTCGGGACGTTCCGGATCGACCGGGTCCTGGTGGACGGCAAGCGGCCCGCCCGCTACACCCACCGTGCCGGGAAGCTGCGGGTGCGCCCGGCCCGTGAACTGCCCGCGGGAACGGCCTTCACCGTCGAGGTGCGCTACGTCGGCACCCCGCGGCCGATCCGCAGCCGCTACTGGGGCGACCTGGGCTGGGAGGCGCTGGAGTACGGGGCTCTGGTGGCCGGCCAGCCGATCGGCGCGCCCTCGTGGTTCCCCTGCAACGACCACCCGTCCGACAAGGCCGTCTACCGCATCGCGGTGACGGCGCCTTCGGTGTGCACGGTGCTCGCCAACGGGACCCTGGAGTCGTGCACCATCGGCGGTTCCACGACGACGTGGGTCTACGAGCAGCGGGCACCGATGGCCAGCTACCTCGCCAGCGTCCAGATCGGCCCCTATGAGCTGGTGGAGCACCTCGGCGGCCCGATCGCGCAGCCCGCGGCCGTTCCGACCGGACTGCTCGTCCCGTTCGCCCACGACTTCGGCCGGCAGCCGCAGATGATGGAGCTGTTCCAGGACCTGTTCGGCCCGTACCCCTTCGACGACTACGCGGTGGTCGTGGTCGACGAGGAGCTGGAGGTGCCGGTCGAGGCGCAGGCCCTGTCGGTGTTCGGCGCCAACCACGTCGACGGGCGGCGCGGCTTCGAGCGCCTGGTGGCCCACGAGCTGGCCCACCAGTGGTTCGGCAACAGCCTCACCGTCGCCGACTGGCGGCACATCTGGCTCAACGAGGGGTTCGCCTGCTACGCCGAATGGCTGTGGTCGGAGGCCGCGGGCGGCGCCCCCGCCACCGTCCTGGCCGCCCGGGCGCGGACCCGGCTCGCCGGACTGCCGCAGGATCTGCGGGTCGGCGACCCGGGCGTCCAGTGGATGTTCGACGACCGGATCTACAAGCGCGGCGCGCTCACGCTGCACGCGCTGCGCACCACCATGGGCGACACGGCCTTCTTCGCGCTGCTGCGCACCTGGACGTCGCAGTACCGCCACCGCACCGTCAGCACCGAGCAGTTCACCGCCCTCGCGCAGCAGTACACCCCGCGCCCACTGGACGCCCTGTTCACCGCGTGGCTGCGCGAGCCCGCGCTGCCGGCGCTGCCGGGGCCCCGGTAACCCAGCACGTCCCGCGCCACGCTGACCCGCCATCAGACACGCCCGGATAGCGAGCGCAATACACGGATATGTCATACAAACTGCATAGGATCGGCGTCGCAATATGGGATGAATCGGTTTGACTAGGAGACGCCCGTGCCCGGCACTCCCCACCTCCCCCGTCGCGGACGCCCGCGGCACCTCGCCGTCCTGCTCGTCGCGGCGCTGGCGACGAGTCTGACGCCCGCGGTGGCCGGCTCGGCGGCGCAGGCCGCGCCGGGCTCGGCGCCCGTCCCCTGCGGGATCACCACGGCGGCGCTGAACCGGCCCGCCACCGCCTCGTCGACCGAGCGGGCCGACACCCCGGCCGCCGCGGCGTTCGACGGCAACGCCGGCACCCGCTGGTCCAGCGCCGCGGCCGACCCGCAATGGCTCCAGGTCGACCTCGGCGCCGCCACGGAGATCTGCGGAGCCCAGCTGGCCTGGGAGGACGCGTACGCGAAGGCCTACCGGATCCAGGTCTCCGACGACGGCACCGACTGGACCACGCTCTACGACACCACCGCGGGCCAGGGCGGCATCGAGACGGTCACGCTGAGCGGCACCGGCCGCTATGTGCGGATGACCGGCCTCCAGCGAGCCACCCAGTGGGGCTACTCGCTCTGGGAGTTCAGCGTCCTGACCCCCGGCGGCACCGGCGGCGTGCCCGGCGGCGGCGACGGCACCTGCCCATGGGCGGGCTCCAGCGCCCCCGTGGCCGACCGCGTCACGCAGCTCATGGCGCAGATGACGCAGGCCCAGAAGATCCAGATGGTCCACGGCACCGGCAACAGGACGCCGTACGTGGGAAACCTGTCCCCGATCGCGTCCCTGTGCATCCCCTCGGTGGGCCTCCACGACGGCCCCGGCGGGGTGGGCGGCGGCCTGACCGGCGTGACCCGGCTGCCCGCGGCCGTGGCGTCCGCGGCCACCTGGGACACCGCGCTGCAGCAGCAGTACGGCGCCGTCGCCGGGCAGGAGTTCGCGGGCAAGGGAGCCGACGTGGCCCTCGGCCCGACGCTCAACATCGTGCGCGACCCGCGCTGGGGCCGGGCCTTCGAGACCTACAGCGAGGACCCGTACCTGTCGGGGGAGATGGCCGTCGCCGACATCCGCGGCATCCAGAGCCAGGGCGTCATGGCGCAGGCCAAACACGTGGCGGTCTACAACCAGGAGACCAACCGCAACGGGCCGAAGGACAACGCGGTCGTCGACACCCGCACCCTGCAGGAGATCTACCTGCCCGGGTTCCAGAGCGCGGTCGGCAGGGGCGCGGCCGCCTCCGTGATGTGCGGCTACAGCACCGTCAACGGCGCCTACGACTGCCAGCACCCGTACCTGCTGAACACCGCCCTCTACCAGCAGGCGGACTTCGGCGGCTTCGTCACCAGCGACTGGGGCGGGACGCACTCCACCGTGGAGTCCGCGAACAGCGGCATGACGATGGAGATGCCGGGCGGGTCCTTCTACTCCAACCTGCTGGCCCAGGCGGTCGCCGACGGCAAGGTCACCCAGGCCACGCTCGACACCATGGTGAGCCGGGTGCTCACCCAGATGTTCGCCTTCGGGCTCTTCGACAAGGAGCGCACCGGGTCGACCACGGCCGTGGTGACCTCCGCCGCTCATCAGGCGACCGCCCGTCAGGTCGCCGAGCAGGGCAGCGTCCTGCTGAAGAACACCGGGGTGCTGCCGCTGTCGACGGCGTCGACGCACTCGATCGCGCTGCTCGGCCCCGACGCCGGCGCGGGCGTGCGCAGCGTCGGCGGCGGCAGCGCCGTCGTCACCAGCTCCGGCACCGTCTCACCGCTGGCCGGCATCCAGAACCGGGTCGCGGGCACCGGCACCACCGTCCAGTACGCCGACGGGCAGGACATCGCGGCCGCGGTCGCGCTGGCCCGCGCCTCGGACGTGGCGGTCGTCTGCGTCGGGTACATGGAGGGGGAGGGCGCCGACCTGAAGGGCATCGATCTGACAGCCGCGCAGAACGACCTGGTGACGCAGGTCGCCGCCGCCAACCCCAGGACCGTGGTCGTCCTCAACACCGGCTCCGCGGTCACCATGCCGTGGCTGAACCACGTGCAGGCCGTGCTGGAGGAGTGGTACGCCGGGCAGGAGGTCGGCAACGCCGTCGCCCGGCTGCTGTTCGGCGACACCAGCCCGTCCGGGAAGCTGCCCGTGACGTTCCCGGCGAGCCTGGCCGACGTGCCCGCGCACACCGCCGCCCAGTGGCCGGGCACCGACGGCACCGTGCAGTACTCGGAGGGACTGAAGGTCGGCTACCGGTGGTACGACGCCGGCGGCGCCACCCCGTTGTTCCCGTTCGGGTTCGGACTGTCATACACGACGTTCTCCTTCTCCGGCCTGCAGGTCGGCACGCCGGACGCGAGCGGCGACACCACCGTCTCCGCGACCGTCACCAACACGGGCGCCCGCGCCGGTGCGGAGATCGCCCAGCTCTACGTCGGCGCTCCCGCCGTGACGGGCGAACCGGTCCGGCAGCTCAAGGGGTTCCAGCGGGTCGAGCTGCAGCCGGGGGAGAGCCGGCAGGTGCGGTTCACCGTCACCGCGCACGACCTGGCGCACTGGTCGGACACCGCGGACGGCTGGACGACCACCCCGGGCGACTACCGGATCCTGGTCGGCGACTCGTCCCGCGACCTGCCGCTGACCGGGACCCTGACGGTCGCCGCGCCGCTCTCGGCCAGGACGGTGACCGCCACCGCCAATGCCGCGGGCAGCGTCACCGTGGCCAATCCGCACGGCATGAGCAGCAGGACCGGGGTCCCGGTCCGGCTGGCGATCGCGGCCCGGGTCACCGGAACGGCCGCGCCCGGCCCGGTCTTCACCGCGACCGGGCTGCCCGCGGGGCTGTCGATCAGCCCGGCCGGGGTGATCTCCGGTACGGCGACGGCCCCGGGTACCAGCACGGTCTCCGTCAGGGCGACCGGCCCCACCGGCGCGATCGGCACGGCCGGCTTCGTGTGGACCGTCAGCCGGTCCTGACCGCGCGGAGGCGGTGTCACGCGCGGCCGGTCACGTTGACGCCGGTCCACGCGGCGGCGACCGCCGTGTACTGGCTGCTGCCCGCCCCGTACAGGTCGCGCGCCGCGTTCAGGGTCGCGGTCCGCGCCGTGTGGTAGTTGGCGCCGGCCGTCAGGTACACGGTCAGCGCCCGGTACCAGATCGCCGCCGCGGTGCCGCGCCCGATGCCGGTCAGCACCGAGCCGTCGGCGGTCGGGCTGTTGTAGGAGTTCCCGTTGACGACCCGGGGGCCGCTGCCCTCGGCGAGCAGGAAGAAGAAGTGGTTGGCGATCCCCGACCCCAGGTGCGGGTCGAGGTTCGGGACCGACGTCGACCAGTAGTCGGGGGAGGCGCCGTCCCGGGAGGGCCGGTCCATGTAGCGCAGCGGGGTGCCGTTCCCGTTGAGGTCCGCCTTCTCACCGATGAGGTAGTCGGGCACGTCGGCCGGGATGTCGGCGGAGAACTCCACCATGGTGGCGAAGATGTCGGAGGTGCCCTCGTTGAGCGCGCCCGCCTCGCCGCTGTAGCCGAGCCCGGCGGTGGCGGAGGTGACGCCGTGGGCGATCTCGTGCGCCCCGATGTCGAGGGCGGTCAGCGGATGGGCGTTGTCGGATCCGTCGCCGTAGTTGATGCAGCCGCAGGCGTCGCTCCAGAAGACGTTGGCGTAGTGGTTGCCGTAGTGGACGACGCTGCGGATGCCCTTGCCGTCGTTCCTGACGCCGAGGCGGTTGAAGGCGTACTTGAAGTAGTCCCACGTGGAGACGGCGGCGAACTGGGCGTCGACGCCCGCGGACTGGATGTTGGAGGGCAGGCTGTTGCCCCAGATGTTGTCCGCGTCCGTGAGGACGGCGTTGGTCCTGCCGTTGACGGTGGCGGTGTTGCCGCGGGTCGGGTCCTGCAGCAGGTAGGCCGCCGCCGTCTTCGTGGTGGTCAGCGGGACCTGGCCGTCGTGCACTCCGTACCCCGTGCCGAGGGCGGGGGAGTCGGCGGCCGCCGCCCCGGCGCCCGTGCCCGGCATCGTCGCCAGCAGTGCCGCGGCCGCGAGAGCGGCCCCCACGGTGAGTCTGCGTCGCATTTGACTGCCTTCCCTGTCGCCGGCGCGGTGGCGCCCGCCTCGTGGGGCGCCGGGGTGGGCGCCGGGACGAAGCATGGCGGCGTGGAACCGATCCTTGGCAGGGGCCCGTCAAAGATTGGCGCGCCTTCGCCGGTCAGGAGGCCGGATACGGGCGACTCCCGGCCAAGAACCGGCCCCAGGCACCCTGGACGGGGCCGGGGGTCCCCTCTACGGTTGCGACCGTGGACCGGATGAGCGCCTTGGATGCGGGTTTCTACTTCATCGAGGACGAGAACGTGCCGATGCACGTGGGATCGGTCCTGGTCTTCGAGGGGCCCGTGCCGTCGTACGGCGATGTCATCAGACTGCTGGTGTCCAAGCTCCCCGACGTGCCCCGCTACCGGCAGCGGGTCAAGAGCCTGCCGCTGCACCTGGGCCGGCCCGTCTGGGTCGACGACGAGCACTTCCAGATCCTCTACCACCTGCGCCACACCGCGGTGCCCGCACCGGGCGGCGACGACCAACTGCGCAACCTCGCCGGCCGGCTCTTCGCCCAGCGCCTGGACCTCACGAAGCCGCTGTGGGAGATGTGGCTGGTGGAAGGGTTGGAGGGCGACCGCTGGGCGCTCATCTCCAAGGTGCACCACTGCATGATCGACGGCATAGCCGGCACCGACATGATGCAGCTGGTGCTGGACTGGCGCAAGGACAGCGAGCTGTCCGAACCCCGGCCCTGGACGCCGGAGCCGAGTCCGTCCACGCTCGACCTCGTCGCCGACGGAGTGCGCGACGCGGTACTGACCCCGCTGGGGCACCTGGCCGCCGTACCCGCCCTGGCCCGGCGGCTGCGCAGCGGGTCCGAACTGCTCGGCTTCGGCCGTGCCCTGGCCGGCAGCCTGCCGAGCACCGCCCGCCGGCTGACCACCCGCGCGGCCGGCTCCCTCAACGGCGCCCTGGGCCCGCACCGCCGCTGGGTGTGGGCGAAGGCCGACCTGACGGAGACCAAGCGGATACGCAAGGTGACCGGCGGGACGGTCAACGACGTCATCCTCGCCGCGATCACCCGCGGATTCCGCGATCTGCTGGAGAGCCGCGGTGAGCTGGCCGAGGGCATGGTGGTCCGCACGATGGTGCCGGTCTCCGTCCGCTCGCGGGACCAGCGCAACAAGCTGGACAACCGGGTGAGCGCCGTGCTGCTGAACCTGCCGGTCAGCGAGCCCGATCCGCGGGCGCGGCTCGCCGCGGTGCGCGAGCAGATGGACGACCTCAAGCACAGCCGCCAGGCGGCGGGCGCCGACGCGATCACCGGCATGGCGAACTTCGCGGCCCCCACCCTGCTCGCGCTGGGCTCGCGCACCGCCATGCGCTTCCCGCAGCAGTTCCTGCAGACGGTCACCACCAACGTCCCGGGCCCGCGCGTGCCGCTGTACATGCTGGGCCGGCGGCTGGCCGAGATCTACCCCTACGTGCCGATCGCCAGCACCATGCGGATCAGCGTCGGGATCTTCTCCTACCTCGGCCAGATCACCTTCGGGGTCAACGCCGACTTCGACGGGGTACCCGACATCCAGGTGCTCGCGGACGGTATCCGGGCAGGCTTCGACGAGCTGCTCGCGCTGACCTGACACGCGCTCCGTCGCGGCCCCGGTGATCGATTGGCGGGGCCGTGCGGGCAGGCTTAGCCTCGAAGGAGTGACCGAATTCGCTCACTTCTGACGTGAGGCGCGGGCAACCCCGCAGGCACTCCTATGACGGACTCTCAGACGACATCCCCGGAGTCTGCCGCATCCCCGGAGCGGGGCCACGGCAGCGGTATCGCACTCCTCGTCATCTGCTCGTGCCAGCTGATGGTGGTCCTCGACATCACCATCGTGAACATCGCCCTTCCGCACATCCAGACCTCCCTCGGTTTCTCGACCGAGAACCTGTCCTGGGTCATCAACGCCTACACGCTGACCTTCGGCGGACTGCTGCTGCTCGGCGGGCGACTGGGCGACATCCTCGGCCGTCGCCGGGTCTTCATCTTCGGTGTGCTGCTCTTCGTGCTCGCCTCGCTGCTCGGCGGACTCTCGCAGGAATCCTGGCAGTTGCTCGCGGCACGCTCGTTGCAGGGCGTGGGCGGCGCCATCGCCTCTCCCACCGCCCTCGCGCTCATCACCACCACCTTCCGCGAAGGACCCGAGCGGAACAGGGCGTTCGGTGTGTTCGCCGCCGTCTCGGCGGGCGGCAGTGCGATCGGGTTGCTCGCGGGCGGACTGCTCGTGGAGTGGCTCGACTGGCGCTGGGTCTTCTTCGTCAACGTGCCCATCGGCCTGCTGATCGTGCTCGCGACACCCCGTTACATCCGGGAGTCCGAGCGCCACCCGGGCAACTTCGACATCCTCGGCGCGCTCACGTCCACCGTGGGCATGGTGTTGCTCGTCTACGGCTTCATCCGCGCCTCCAAGGACGGCTGGAGCGACAACCTGACCATCGCGTCCTTCGTGGCGGCCGTGGTGCTCCTCTTCGTGTTCCTCACCGTCGAGCGCCGGTCGAAGCAGCCCATCACCCCGCTGTGGATGTTCCGGGACCGCAATCGCGCCGGCGTGTACGGGATGATGCTGAGCCTGTCCGCCGCGATCTTCGGGATGTTCTTCTTCCTGACGCTCTTCGTGCAGAACGTCCTGGAATTCAGTCCGCTGCGGGCCGGCCTCGCCTTCCTGCCGGTGAGCGTGATCATCGCGATCGCCGCGGGATTCACCTCGCAACTGCTTCCCAAGTGGGGACCCAAGCCCTTCATGGTGGTGGGGGCGGTCCTGGCCGCGGTGGGACTCGGCTGGCTGACGATGACCGATGTCGACAGCTCGTACCTGGGCAGCATCCTCGGCCCGATCCTGGTCTTCGGCACCGGCATGGGTCTGCAGTTCGTGTCCCTGACGCTGATGGCGGTATCGGGCGTCGAGCCGAAGGAGACGGGCGCGGCCTCCGGGATCCTCAACGCCACCCAGCAGGTGGGCGGGTCGCTCGGCCTTTCCGTCCTGGTCACCGTCTTCGGCACGGCCAGCCGTAACGAGGCCACCGACCAGGTGCCCCGGTTCCTGTCGCAGGCGTCCCCGGCCCAGCGGCTGGAGTTCCGCAGGACCGGGCAGCTCCCGTCGCCCTGGGGCGACCAGGTGCTGACGTCGGGCATTTCGACCGCGTTCGTCGCCGCCGCCATCTTCGCCGTCGTCGGCGCCCTGATCGCCCTGCTGGTCATCCAAGTACGCCCCTCCGACCTGGAACGCCTCCAAGGTGGCGGCGGCGTCCCCCTCGTGCCGGCCGAGGTGGGAGAGGCGGCTTCCGACACGTCACCGGGGGCGCCGAACCCGCGCGACACGCCCCCTCCACACGGCTGAAGGTCGGACTCGTGCACTCCGGCCACTCGCTTACCGGGGTCAACAGAGGTAGACATAGGCCATGGCCCGGTTGACGGTCCGATCCTCGGGCGCCCTGCCGGCCGGCCGACGCAGGTGGATCAGGGGGATACGCAGCGTCGCCGGCCAGGTCTTCGCGCTGCAAGTCGTCGTGGTGCTGCTGCTGGTGATGGCGGCGGTGCTGGCGCTGGTCCTGGAGTCGGAGCACGACAGCACGCAGGAGGCCCGCAACCGCTCGGTCGCCGTCGCCCAGACCTTCGCGAACTCGCCGGGCATGGTGGCGGCGCTGCGCTCCCGGAACCCGAGCGCGATTCTCCAGCCGAAGGCCGAGGCCGCCAGGATCGGCTCCGGGGTGGACTTCATCGTCGTGCTCAACACCGACGGGATCCGCTACACCCACCCCAAGCCGGACCGGATCGGCAAGAAGTTCGTCGGGAACTTCGAGCCGGCCCTGCGCGGTGAGGTGATCACCGAGCGGATCGTCGGGACCATCGGGCCGCTCGTCCAGGCCGTGGTCCCGGTCCACGACACCGACGGCAAGGTGGTCGGCCTGGTCTCCGCCGGGATCACGATCACCAAGGTCAGCGGGGTCGTCAACGACCAGCTGCCGCTCATCCTCGGCGCCGCGACCCTCGCACTCGCCCTGGCCACGTTCGGAGCGGCACTCACCACCAGACGGCTGCGGCGCCAGACGCACGGTCTGGGACCCGCCGAGATGACCCGGATGTACGAGCACCACGACGCGGTGCTGCACGCGGTGCGCGAGGGCGTGGTCATCGTCGGCGGGGACGGCAGGCTGCTGCTCGCCAACGACGAGGCGCGCAGGCTGCTCGGCCTGCCGACGGACGCCGAGGGCCGCCCGGTGACCGCCCTCGGGCTGGGCCCCCGGGCGGCGGAGCTGCTGGCATCGGAACAGGCCGTCAGCGACGAGGTCCTGCCGGCCGGCGACCGCTTGCTGGTGGTGAACATCCGACCCACCGACCGCAACGGCGGCCCTCCCGGCATGGTCGCGACCCTCCGGGACTCCACGGAGCTGCACTCGCTGTCGGACCGGGCCGAGGCCGGCAGCCGGCGCCTTCGGCTGCTCTACGACGCCAGTGTCGCCATCGGAACCACCCTGGACGTGTCGCGGACCGCGCAGGAACTCACGCGGGTGGCCGTCCCCCGGTTCGCCGACTTCGTCAGCGTCGACCTCGCGGTGCCCGTCCTGCGCGGGGAGGAGCCCTCGGGGAGCGTCGGCACCCCGATGCAGCGGGTCGCCTTCAGCGGCATCAGGGACGGCGCTCCGTTCTACCCCGTGGGCCGGCCGATCACGGTGCTCCCCTCCACTCCGCAGGCGTGGAGCCTCGGCACCGGCCGGGGCATGTACGACCCCGACCTCACGGCGTCCACCGGCTGGCAGGTGCAGGACCCCGAGCGTGCCGCCGAGCTCCTCGACTACGGGATCCACTCGGTCGTCAGGGTCCCGCTGCGGGCCCGGGGTGTGCTGCTGGGGATCGCCAAGTTCTGGCGTTCGGAACGGCCGGAGCGCTTCGACGAGGACGACCTCTCCTTCGCCGAGGAACTGGTCACCCGCGCGGCGGTGTCCATCGACAACGCCCGGCGCTACACACGTGAGCACGCCATGGCCGTCACCCTGCAGCACAGCCTGCTGCCGCACGGGCTGCCCGAGCAGAACGCCGTCGAGGCCGCCTACCGCTACCTGCCCGCGCAGGCCGGCGTCGGCGGGGACTGGTTCGACGTCATCCCCCTGCCGGGCGCCCGGGTCGCGCTGGTGGTGGGCGACGTCGTCGGCCACGGTCTGCACGCCGCCGCCACCATGGGACGGCTGCGCACCGCGGTCCACAACTTCTCCACGCTGGACCTGCCGCCCGACGAGGTGCTGGGCCACCTCGACGAGCTGGTCGGCCGCATCGACCAGGACCAGACGGCCGCGGGTTCCGGCGACGACGTTACGGGCGCGACCTGCCTGTACGCGATCTACGACCCGGTATCGCGGCTGTGCACCATGGCCAGGGCGGGCCATCCGCCACCCGCGCTGGTCCTCCCGGACGGGTCGGTGGAGTTCCCCGACCTGCCCGCCGGGCCGCCGCTGGGTGTCGGTGGCCTGCCGTTCGCGACGGCGGAAATGCGGCTGCCCGAGGGCAGCCGGCTGGTGCTCTACACCGACGGGCTCGTCGAGGACCGGGAGCGGGACTTCGACGACGGACTCGAGCGGCTGCGCAGCGCCCTCAAGGACGTCGACCGGACACCGGAGGAGACCTGCGAGGCGGTCCTGGAGGCGCTCCTGCCCGCCCACCCGAAGGACGACATCGCCCTGCTCGTCGCCCGCACCCACGTCCTGCCCGCCGACCGGATGGCCGAGTGGGACGTACCGTCCGACCCGGCGGCGGTGTCCGAGGTCCGTGCCGCGGTCACCGGGAAGCTGGCGAACTGGGGACTGGACGAGACGGCCTTCGTGACGGAGCTGATCCTCAGCGAGCTGGTCACCAACGCCATTCGCCACGGGACGGCGCCGATCAAGGTCCGGCTGCTGCTCGACCGCACGCTGATCTGCGAGGTGTCCGACACCAGCGACACCTCACCGCACCTGCGCTACGCCGCCACGATGGACGAGGGCGGCCGCGGGCTCTTCCTCGTCGCCCAGTTCGCGGAGCGCTGGGGCACCCGCTACACCGCGGAGGGCAAGGTGATCTGGAGCGAGCAGCCGCTCTGACCCCGGTCTCGGGGCTGTCAGCCGCCGGACCGCGCCGGCCCGGCCGCCGGCAGGGCCTCGTCCACCCAGTCCAGCAGCCGTCCGGCGACGACGCCCGGTATCTCCAGCTGCGGCGCGTGGCCGACGCCGGGGAACGTCTCGAAGCGCCAGCCGGGATGGCGCGCGGCCGCCGCGCGGGCCGCGCGCACCGGCACCAGCCGGTCCCGCTCCCCGCTCATCAGGTAGACCGGCATGCGCAGCGACCGCATCGCGGACCAGTACCTGCTCCGCCGCGCGTTCACCAGCGCCAGCGAGCGCACGGCGGTCAGAGAAGGCGGTGTCCAGCTCCGGTTTCCCGGCGCGCTGCTCCACCAGTTCGACCGAGGCGCCGACCAGGTCCGCTGGCACCGCGGACGGGTCGGCGCACACCAGGGTGAGCAGCCGCCGCACCTGCTGCGGGGCCGTGGTGGTGGCCCGTGAGCGCGCGAGCAGCTGTTCCCCCACCACCGGCACGGCGTAGAGCAGGAACGTGGACAGGACCAGCGGATCGGGGCGGGCGCCGAACGGCAGCGGCAGGGAGGGGCCCATGAGGACGAGCCCGCTGGTCGTCTCCGGAGCGGCCGCCGCCTGCAGGATCGCGATCATCCCGCCCATCGAGTTGCCCACCAACACCGCGGGCTCCCCGATGGCCTCCCGCAGGAAGCGGTCCAGCAGCGCGACGTGGTCCCGCACAGCCGTGCCCCGGCCGGCCGGATCCGTCAGACCGAAGCCGGCCAGGTCCACGGCGGCCACTCGCAGCCGGGCGGTCAGCAGGGGCGCGAGGAGACACCAGTTGAGGTGCGATCCGCCGAGCCCGTGCACGAGGACCACCCGCGGCGCGTCCGGCGGCCCCCCGAAGTCGACCCAGTGCACCTGCCCGCCGAGGTCGGCGAAGCGGCTGGTTCCGCCCCAGTGGGCCACAGTCGTCATGTCCGTCAGTATCACCGCGGAAGCTACCCGACGGTAGGTGACGTGCCGGGCGCGGCGGCCCCGGAGCGAAAGGCGGGATTCCGGTGCCGCTGGACAGGGCCTCGAGCGGACATCGTCGGTGGCCCCTCCACACTTGCCGGAAGGTGACCCCTGATTCGTTTCGCGGTACTTGTGGACGTCCGGGGCCCGGTGTGAGCATCGACCGCTACGGTGCCGGTGGGACCGCCGTGAACGCCCGGCCCACCGCGTCCGTAGAACAGCGCACAGAGTCCAGCCCGGCAGTCGCTCCTGAATGGATCCGATATGAAGCCTTCCTTCCGTGCCCAGCTGACCGAGCGGAACCCGGGCGAGCCCGAGTTCCACCAAGCGGCGCAGGAGGTGCTGGAAACTCTCGCGCCGCTGCTCTCGGCGCGTCCCGAGTTCGTCGAGGCGAAGCTGGTCGAGCGGATCTGCGAACCGGAGCGCCAGCTGATGTTCCGGGTGCCGTGGCAGGACGACTCGGGTGAGATCCACGTCAACCGGGGATTCCGGGTGGAGTTCAACAGTGCGCTGGGGCCGTTCAAGGGCGGACTGCGCTTCCACCCGTCGGTGAACCTGGGCATCGTGAAGTTCCTCGGTTTCGAGCAGATCTTCAAGAACGCCCTCACCGGACTGAACATCGGCGGCGGCAAGGGCGGCAGCGACTTCGACCCGCACGGCCGGTCCGACTCCGAGGTGATGCGCTTCTGCCAATCCTTCATGACCGAACTCCACCGCCACCTCGGCGAGCACACCGACGTCCCGGCGGGCGACATCGGCGTCGGCGGCCGGGAGATCGGCTACCTCTTCGGCCAGTACAAGCGCGTCACCAACCGCTGGGAGGGCCGGCGTCCTGACCGGAAAGGGCCTGGAGTGGGGCGGCTCGCAGGCCCGCACTCAGGCCACCGGGTACGGCAACGTCCTGTTCACGGCCGAGATGCTGAAGAAGCGCGGCGAGGACTTTGACGGTCAGCAGGTCACGGTCTCCGGATCGGGCAACGTCGCGATCTACACCATCGAGAAGGCCCAGGCCCTCGGCGCCAACGTCCTGACCTGCTCCGACTCCGGCGGCTATGTCGTCGACGAGAAGGGCATCGACCTCGAACTGCTGCAGCGGATCAAGGAGGTCGAACGCGGCCGGGTCAGCGACTACGCGGAGCGGCGCGGCATCTCGGCCCGCTATGTGGCCGGCGGCCGGGTGTGGGACGTGCCCGCCGACGTGGCCCTGCCGTCGGCGACCCAGAACGAGCTCGACGCGGACGCGGCCGCCGTGCTGATCCGCAACGGGGTGAAGGCCGTCTCGGAGGGCGCCAACATGCCCACCACCCCGGACGCGGTCAAGCTGCTGCGCGACGCCGGCGTCGCGTTCGGGCCCGGCAAGGCCGCCAACGCGGGCGGCGTCGCGACCAGCGCCCTGGAGATGCGGCAGAACTCCGGCCGGGAGTCGTGGACGTTCGAGCGCACGGCGGACGAGCTGGCGACCATCATGCGCGGCATCCACGACACCTGCTACGAGACCGCCGAGCGCTTCGGGGCCCCGGGCGACTACGTCGTCGGCGCCAACATCGCGGGCTTCGAGCGGGTGGCCTCCGCGATGCTCTCCCAGGGCCTCGTCTGACGAGACCCCGGCCGGACTCCCGGTGATCGAGAATCGCACAGATGTACGAATGTGTATAGGCTGGTCCCATGGCCGTACATCTGCAGAACTCGCTCTTCGACCAGGAGGACGAGATCGCACCGCGCCCGCTCGACGGGCTGCGCCGCACCGAGATCGGGCTCGGCGCCTGGATCGACGTGCTGCCGCAGTGGCTCGTCGGGGCGGACGCGCTCTTCGCGGCGTTGGCGCGGGACGTCCCGTGGCACGCCGAGAAGCGCGTCATGTACGAGCGGACGGTGGACGTGCCGCGGCTGCTCTCGTTCTTCGGCGACCGCGACCCGCTGCCGCACCCGGCACTCGACGCGGCCCGCTCGGCGCTGAGCGCGCACTACGCCGCCGAGCTCGGTGAGCCGTTCACCACGGCCGGGCTCTGCTTCTACCGCGACGGACGCGATGGTGTCGCCTGGCACGGCGACACCATCGGCCGCGGCGGCACCGACGACACCATGGTCGCGATCGTCTCCGTGGGCGCGCCGCGCAATCTGGTGCTGCGGCCGCGCGGCGGCGGTCCGGCGGCGGTGCGCATGCCGCTCGGGCACGGCGACCTCATCGTCATGGGCGGCAGCTGCCAGCGCGCCTGGGAGCACGCGATCCCCAAGACGGCGCGGCCGGTGGGCCCGCGGATCAGCGTGCAGTTCCGGCCGCGCGGGGTGCGCTGAACCGGTAGCGGCCGGGGTTCGGGCGAGGTCGCCCCGGGAGACGGGGCGGAAAGCGGGTACGCATGGGGCCAGCCGCAGTCCTCACCGCCCCAGCCCTGGAGTTCCCCGCCCATGCTGCTGCACGAACTGGCCGTCACCTCCCAGGCCCTCGCCGTCGAGCCGGCGCGCAACGCGAAGATCGCCCTGCTGGCCGGGTACCTCAGGAGTCTGGGCCCCGACGAGCTGCCCGCGGCCGTGTCCCTGCTGTCCGGCGAGTCCCGGCGGATGCGGATCGGGGTCGGCCCCGCGGGCCTGCGCGACCTGCCGCCGCCCGCCGCCGAACCGGAGATCGGCGTGCGGGAGGCCCAGGACGTCCTGGCCGCGCTCGCCGCCGTGCACGGACCCGGCTCGCAGGGCGAACGGCGCCGGCTGCTGGAGGAGCTCTTCGCCCGGGCCACCGCACAGGAGCAGACGTTCCTGGGCGCGGTGCTCGTCGGCGAGCTGCGGCAGGGCGCTCTGGACGCGGTGGTGGCGGACGCCGTCGCCAAGGCGGCCGGGGTGCCCGCCGCGGACGTCCGCCGGGCGCTGATGTTCCGCGGCTCCGCCCGCGCCGTCGCGGCCGCCGCCATGACGGGCGGGAAGGAGGCGCTGCGCGCCTTCGGGCTGGAGGTCGGGCGCCCGGTACGGCCGATGCTCGCCGCCGCGGCCCCCGACGTCGCCGCCGCTCTGGAGCGGGTGAGCCCCGCCGCGCTGGAGTGGAAACTCGACGGCATCCGGGTCCAGGTGCACCGGGACGGCGACGACGTCTCCGTGTTCACCCGGAGCCTGGACGACATCACCTCCCGGGTGCCGGAAGTGGTGGAGGCCGCGCGGGCCCTGGACGTGCGGACGACCGTGCTCGACGGTGAGGCCATCGCGCTGGGCCCGGACGGCAGGCCCCGCCCGTTCCAGGAGACCGCCGCCCGCACCGCCTCGCGGCAGGATCCCGGGCGGCTGCGGGCGCAGGTGCCGCTGAGCGTCTTCTTCTTCGACCTGCTGCACCGCGACGGCACCGACCTGCTCGACCTGCCCGCCGAACGCCGCTGGGCGGAACTCGACGACGTGGTGCCCGCGGAGCTGCGGGTGCCGCGGACCGTCACCGCCGACGTGGACGGCGCCGCGGCCTTCTTCCGCGGGGCGCTGGCCCGCGGTCACGAGGGCGTGGTCGCCAAGGACCCGGCCGCGCCGTACGCGGCGGGCCGGCGCGGCGCCGGCTGGATCAAGGTCAAGCCGCGGCACACCCTGGACCTGGTGGTGACGGCCGCCGAGTGGGGCAACGGCAGGCGCGAGGGGTGGCTGAGCAACCTGCACCTCGCGGCGCGCGGCGAGGAGGGTGACCCCGCCCCCTGGGTGATGCTCGGCAAGACCTTCAAGGGGCTGACCGACGAGCTGCTCACCTGGCAGACCGCCGAACTGCTGGCCCGCGAGGAGCGCCGCGACGGATACGTCGTCCACGTCCGGCCGGAACTGGTCGTCGAGATCGCCTTCGACGGCCTGCAGCGCAGTCCGCGCTATCCGGCGGGGCTCGCGCTGCGCTTCGCGCGCGTGCTGCGCTACCGCGACGACAAGTCCCCGGCCGAGGCGGACACGGTCACCGGCGTGCGGGCGCTGGCCGCCGAGGAAGGTCTGTGAGGCTCGTCCGGGCGCGGTGGCCGCCGCGCCCGGACGCACCGGAGCGTGCCTACCAGCCCACGGCGATCAGCAGGTACTGCGGATTGGCGTGGGAGACGAACGAGGATTGGCCGGCGTAGTCGTCGTACGGGAACCCGTACGCCAGTTTGCCGATGCCGTGGTCGTGCCAGAACTTCGCGTAGTAGTTCGCCGGCCCGGCCTGGTAGTACAGGCTGGGGTCCGACCACTGCGACTGCGGCAGCGTGGCGACGTGCCGGTTGAGCGCCGAGCACATCCCCGGGTTCTCGGACAGGGTGCCCGCGCAGCCGAAGACGTCGGACGTGGGGGCGTTGACGCCGACCGAGTTCGCGTAGGCGGTGTAGTAGTTCGCGTTGACCCCGCCGGCCCGGAACGTCGGGTCGCTGCCCGGCGCGATGATCCGGTACGGGGCCTGGGACTGCGCGAGCACCTTGAACTGCGCGGGCACCTCGTTGATGAACTTCTGGAAGGTCACCGACCGGTCCTCGGCGAAGGTGGCCTGGTCCTCACCCACGGCCACGTCGTACCCGTCACGGGTGTGCAGCCGCATCGCGAGCTTCAGGCCGAACGCGTCGACGCGCGTGGTGTTGCCGTTGAAGACGTTCGCGCCCACGGTGAACTCGATGAAGTCGAAGTACTGGCCGCCCGGCGTACCGACGTAGAAGTACATCCGCCCGGCGGAGTTGACGGGCATGTCGAAGTACGGCTGGTCGGCGATCGAGTGGACCTGCCCGTTGTAGCTCCAGTAGACCTGGCTGTCCGGGTACTTGCCGTTCGTCCGGTTGAGGATCTTGAGCATGACGACGTTCTGCGCGGGCGGGATGGTGCTGGTGTCGCCCCAGAACGAGCCGGGGTCCGTCGGGGGGGGTGGTGGAGGAGGTGGAGCGCACCTGGAACTCCCACAGCGAGTAGCCGTAGGCGGTGGCCCGCGCGGTGCCGTTCATCCGGACGTAGCGGCCGGTGCCGGTGACGTCGAGGGTCTGGGTGCCGCCGGTGCCGGTCGTGGTGGAGTGGACGGTGGTCCAGTTGCCGGTTCCGGTGTCGGAGACCTGGATCTGGAAGCCGCTCGCGTAGGCCGCCTCCCAACTCAGGACGACCTGGCAGATCTGCTGGGACGTGCCGAGGTCGACCTGGAGCCACTGCGGGTCGCTGAACGCGCTGGACCAGCGGGTGCCGGTGCTGCCGTCGAACGCGGCGCTCGCCGGGCTCGCGGCGTTCTCCGTGGACGACGCGGTCGCCGGACGGTTCAGTGCCGCGTTGGCGGAACCGCAGCCGCCGGGGGTGAGGACGCCGTAGACCTGGAACTCCCACAGCGAGTAGCCGTAGGCGGTGCCCCGGGCGGTGCCGTTCATCCGGACGTAGCGGCCGGTGCCGTTGACGTCGAGGGTCTGGGTGCCGCCGGTGCCGGTGGTGGTGGAGTAGACGGTGGTCCAGTTGCCGGTTCCGGTGTCGGAGACCTGGATCTGGAAGCCGCGCGCGTACGCCGCCTCCCAGGTCAACCCGATCTGGCTGACCGAGGCGGTGGCCCCGAGGTCGACCTGGATCCACTGCGGGTCGCTGAACGCGCTGGACCAGCGGGTGCCGGTGTTGCCGTCTACGGCGGCGCCCGCGGCGGTTCCGGCGTTCTCGGCGGACGACGCGGTGGCCGGCTTCCCCTGCGAGAGCAGCGCGCCCGCCGCACCGGCCGGCGGCTGGGTGATGACGAAGACCAGGCCCGCCAGCAACGCGATCAGCAGGGTGATGAGGAGATAGGGCCGGCGCCTGCCGCGGATCGACCGATGGCGCACCAGCAAGGAACGATCGCCTGACATGGCATCTCCTGAACGGGTGGGGGACCGTGATGGAGCCGGAACCGCGTGAGAGCGCTCTCCCGGTGGGGTGATGTTTACAACCGCGTCTCTCCGACGTCAAGAAGTAGCCCCGTAATCGCCCCAACCCGCCTGTTGGGAACGAGGGTTGAACATGGCGGTGCGCGGGTGAGGGGCGACCGGTGAACTCGGGACCCACACGCCGGTGCGACGCCGGGGGATGATGACCGCGTGGAGATCCGTATCGAGGCCACCGACCTGCCCGGGCGTGCCGTCGCGCCGGGCCCGGACTTTCCCGCCGCCCAGGCCGTCCACATCGGTGTGCAGCGCAAGGACCGGGCGGGCGAGTGGACGGGCCTGCATCCGGGGGACGCGGCTTCGGCCCGCTGGACCCTGGAAGCCGTCGCCGCTGCGACCGCCACCGGAACGGCCCTGGAAGGCCCGTATATCCAGGACCGGCTGGGCGGGCGCTTCGTCTTCCTGGCCTGGGTCACGGTGGACGCCGCCTCGGGCGTCACCGACATGCTGCGCCGGGCGAAACTGATGTTCGCCGACATCCCGCCGGAGACCCTGGCCGCGGCGGTACGCGGCGGCCGGCTGACCGCGCGGCTGCGGCTGACGACCCCGGAGGGCCGGCCGCTGTGCGGGCGGGTGCGGCCGCCGCTGGTGACCTGGTCGGCACGGGACGACGGCGCGTAGCGCGCCCCCGGCTGATCCCCGCGTCGCTCAGGCCTCCAGCGCCTTGCGGCCGACGAGGCCGACCGCGCGCCCGTCGAGCAGGACGACGGCCGCGTCGTGGCGGCGTTGCGGGGTGTCGAGGCAGGCGAGCGCGCTGGAGAGCGGCTGGCCGAGGCCGACGACGGGCAGCGCCGGGGCGAGGTGGTCGCGCAGCGGCTCCTCCGGGAGCGCCCCCGCGTCGAGCGCCGCCCGCAGTCCGGCGGCCTCGGCCGAGCCGATGATCTCCCCGGCGCTGACGCCGAACGGCCGCTCGGCGCGGGCGAGCACGACGGGGGCGACGTCGGCGCGCGCGGTGCGCAGCGCGTCCAGTGCCGCGCCGAGTGAGGCGGTGGAGGCGACGGTGACCAGGCTCTCGCGGCCGTCCGCGGCGTCGCCCAGCACCGTGCGCACCGTCGGCTCCGTGTCGTCGCCGTGCCGCGGTTCCTCCAGGAAGCCGCGCTGCCGCAGCCAGTCGTCGCTGAGCGCCGAGGAGAGGTAGGAGCGGCCCGAGTCGGGCAGCAGGACGACGACCAGGTCGTCCGGGCCCAGCCGCCGCGCCACCCGCAGTGCCGCGGCCACCGCCGTCCCCGAGGACGGTCCCACCAGGAGTCCCTCCTCACGGGCCATCCGCCGCGCGGTCAGCAACGACTCCCGGTCCGGCACCCGTTCGAACATGTCGACCACGTCGCTGTGGTACGACTCGGGCCAGACGTCCTCAGAGGTCTCCGGATGGACGAAGTGGCCGATGCTCTCCACGAAGTAGGCGCTGCCGTCGCCACCGGCGTACACCGACGCCTCGGGGTCCGCGCCGACGACGGCGACCCGTCCGCCGGAGGCCTTCTTCAGGAAGCCGCCGGTGCCGCTGATGGTGCCGCCGGTGCCGACGCCCGCCACGAAGTGCGTGACCCGCCCTTCGGTCTGCTCCCAGATCTCCGGCCCCGTGGTCAGCACATGGGCGTCCGGGTTGGCCGGGTTGTCGTACTGGTTGGCCAGCCAGGCGCCGGGGATCTCCGCCGCGAGCCTGCGCACGACGTGGAAGAGGTGGTCCGGATGGTCCTTGGACAGGGCGGTCGGGGCGAGGACGACCTCGGCGCCGTAGGCCCGCAGGATGTCGCTCTTCTCCCGGGCGGCCTTCTCGGACACTCCGATCACGACCCGGTAGCCGCGCTGCCGTCCGACGATGGCCAGTCCGATGCCGGTGTTGCCCGACGTCGCCTCGATGATCGTGCCGCCCGGCCGCAGTTCACCCGTCCGCTCGGCCTCGCGCACCATCGACAGCGCGGCACGGTCCTTGACGCTGCCGCCGATGCTGAGGAACTCCGCCTTCGCGTAGACGGGGGTCGCGATCCCCTCGCCGAGGCGCGCCAGCCGGAACAGCGGCGTCCCGCCGATCGCGTCCGTGACCGATTCGTAGACGGTCATCCCTGGAACCTCGTCCCTCGTCCGGTGGTTGCGACGCGACGGAACCATCGGGCGTGGAAGGCCGGCGGCGACGCCGCGGGGCCGGCGTTCGGTCCACGGACCCGCGGGTGCACGATACCGCGACCGTCCCGGGCCCCGGCCGGCCCCCGGTCAGCCCCGGCGGGAGGAGTCCAGGTGGGCGAAGACGACGATGTTGTCCGTGTAGTCCTTCTTCGACTGGTCGTACGTGCCGCCGCAGGTGATGATGCGCAGCTGGGCGTTGGGGGTGTCGGCGTAGACGCGCTGGTCGGGGAAGTGGTCCTTGGAGAAGACCTCGACGGAGTCGACCTTGAACTTCGCGATGACGCCGTCGGCGCGGGTGATCTCGGCGGTGCTGCCCGGCTTGACCATGTCGAGCAGGTAGAACACCGCGGGGCCGGTCTTGGTGTCGACATGGCCGGCGACGATGGAGTTGCCGTGCTCCCCGGGCGTGGGACCGGCTTCGTACCACCCGACGAGGTTGTTGTCGTCCGCCCGCGGGGGATCGAGCTTGCCCGACGCGCCGATGCGCAGCGGGGTGAAGGGGGCGCTCACGCCGATGTCGGGAATCGTCAGCAGGGTGGGACGCGATGCGGGAAGCGGAGGGGCGCCGACGGGCGGGGCCGCCGCGTGGGCCGTGGCCTGCGCCACGACCGCCTCGGAGGGCGGGGCCGCGTCGGAGGCGTCGACGGAGTTGTAGATGAGGAAGGCGCCGAGCAGAGCCGCGCCGGTGGCCCAGACCAGTACGCGGGACGAGCTGTCGCCGCCTGTTGTGGTCGTCGCCGCCTGTGCGCCGGGCTGTGGGGGCTGCTTGGCCATGCGATGCCTTTCGTCGACTCGGTGTTCGTAGCCGTGCGGCCCGGGCGCGTGCGCCGGGCCGGTCCCGAGACCGTCGTTGCCACCGTCATCGCGGGGACGACGGTGGCAACGACATGACGGGGTGGTCCGGCGACCGGGCCGGACCGTCCGGTCGTCGGATCAGACCGCGAGGGCGCCCGTGGCGTTGCGGCGGCGCAGGACGAACGCGCCGGCGCCGAGGCCACCGAGGAGCAGGACGGAGCCGGCGGCCAGGCCGCCACCCGACAGGGCCATGCCGCCACCGCCGGTGTGCATGCCACCGTGCGGCTTCTTGGCCTCTTCGCCGCCCGCGTACTCCTCCTCGGGCTTGGCGTCCTTCTTGGCCTCCTTGCCCTTCCAGCCGTCCTCCGACTTGGCGCCCTTCTTGGCTTCCTGGCTCTTCCAACCGTCCTCGGACTTCGCACCCTGCTCCGTGGTGGTGGAGGTCGAGGTGGAAGTGGAGTAGGTGTCGCTGGAGGAGCCGCTCGGGTCGTATGCGTTGTGGGCACCCGTGGCCGCGTGGGCGGCCGGGGCGGCTATGGCGAGGACTGCGGAGAGGGTTGCTCCGGCGAGCAGGGTGCGAGCAGTACGCATGGGAGGGTTCCTTCCGCCGCGTGATGCGCCGGCCGACAGGGGATCAGCCGTGGGAAGCGCAGTAGCGACGTCATCACCGTCAGTCATATGCCCTCGACGTGCCACCGGAGTGGGCGCAATGGGTGACGCGGCAGCCGTCACCCGTTGCCGGGAGCGCTGCCCAGCACCTGTTCCAGCACGTCCCGCAGCGTCCGTTCCGCGTTCGGGTCCGAGGTCCTGGCCCGCCACGCGATGAACCCGTCGGGACGGACCAGGACGGCGCCGTCGCTCTCCGTCCCGTGCAACCCCGCCCAGTCGGCGCCTTCCTCGGGAACGAGGTCGTGGTCCTCGTCCGGGCCCACCTGGTAGCAGGCCAGCGGGATGCCGGTGCGCCCGGCGATGCTCAGCCCGGCTCCGTGCCAGTCGTCGCCGTCGGGGCCGCTGAGCAGTACCGGTGTCCGCTCGTACAGGTCCAGGGTGGAGAGCCGGACGTCGTCCTGGCGCAGCCACATGTGCGGGGCCCGGCCGCCCGGCTCGGCCTGCGGGCTGAACTCCTCCGGGACGGCCGGCCGGTCCTGCGCCGCGCCCACGACCGCGCCGTCGAGGTAGCGGTAGCCCAGCACCACCGCGAGCATGCCGGGCCTGCGGCCGGTGCCGGGGCTGACGTCGTACCCGGGGTGGCGGTGTTCGGCCGACCGGGTCGAGGCCCGGGCGCTCGTGGCCACCGCCACCGGTCGCCGCTCGGCGTCGTACGTCTCCAGCAGCCCGGGACCAGCCCAGCCGCTCAGTACCGCCGCGAGCTTCCAGGCGAGGTTGTGCGCGTCCTGGATGCCGGTGTTCGAGCCGAACGCCCCGGTCGGGGACATCTCGTGCGCGGAGTCGCCGGCCAGGAAGATCCGGCCCGCCCCGTAGCGCTCGGCCACCCGCTCGGCGGCATGCCACGGCGCCTTCCCGGTGACCTCCACCTCGAGGTCGGGCACGCCCACGGCGGTGCGGATCAGCGCCTGGCAGCGCTGGTCGGTGAAGTCCTCCAGCGTCTCGCCTCCGTCCGGGCGCCACGGGGCGTGGAACACCCAGTTCTGGTCGTTGTCGACCGGCAGCAGGGCGCCGGGGCTCTCGGGGTTGGTCAGGTAGCAGACGATGAAGCGGCGGTCGCCGACCGCGTCGGCCAGCCGCTTGGCCCGGAAGGTGATGCTCACATTGTGGAACAGGTCGCCGGCGCCGGTCATGCCGATGCCGAGCCGCTCGCGCACCGGGCTGCGCGGCCCGTCCGCGGCGATCAGGTAGTCCGCGCGGATCGTCCGGTCCTCACCGGTCTCCCGTGATCTGACCACCGCCGTCACGCCGTCGGCGTCCTGCTCGGCGCAGATCAGTTCGGTGCCGAAGCGGAGGTCGCCGCCGAGGTCGCGGGCGCTGCGCAGCAGTACCGGCTCCAAGTCGTTCTGGCTGCACAGGCACCAGCCGGACGGGCTGAACCGGGCCAGCGCCCCACCGGGGTCGATCTGCTTGAACAGCCACTCCTGGTCCGAGCCGGTCAGGGTGTCGGCCTGCAGGATGCCGTGGTTCTCCGCCAGCACGGAGGCCGCCTCGCGGATCAGCGGTTCGACCCCCGCCGTCCTGAACAGCTCCATCGTGCGGACGTTGTTGCCGCGGCCGCGGGGGTGGTGCGACGTCTGCGCGTGCCGTTCCACCAGCAGGTGCTCGATGCCGAGGCGGCCGAGGAACAGCGAGGCGGACAGCCCCACCAGCGAGCCGCCCACGATCAGGACGGGTACGCGTTCGTCGATCTCCGACGTCATGAGGTCTCCAAGAAGTCACGCCGACCGGGGCCGCCCCGGGTTCGTGACGGCCGTTCGCCGGCTGCGTTCCTCCTTTCCCGATCGCAAGCCGGTTGACCGGCAAGTCACTCGCCCGCCTCACGTACCGTGCGCGATTCATGGCGCTATGTGAGCATCGGCCGTAGCCCGAACACGCCCGCCGCATATGCGCAGGGCAAGGCGCGTGCCACCCGAAAACGAGAGGAACGATCAAGGTGACGACTCTGGACGACCGGCGGATACCGGATGCCACCCTGGAGACGACGCGGCTGCGCGTCGTGCTCCTGCTGGATGTCCTCGAAGGACGTGAGGACCGCTTCCTGGAGGCCTACGAGGAGATCCGGCACCAGGTGGCCGGGGTCCCGGGCCACGTCAGCGACCAGCTCTGCCAGTCGCTCGGAAACTCGTCGCAGTGGCTCATCACCAGTGAGTGGGAGAGCAGCGAGCCCTTCCTGGCCTGGGTGGAGAGCGCGGCCCACCGCGAGATGGTCGAACCGCTGCACGGCTGCGTCCGGGACACCACGTCCCTGCGCTTCGTGATCGCCCGGGAGACCCCCGATCCGCTGGCCCCGCCCCGCCCGGAGCGGCACGTGGTGCACCCGGAGCGTCCCGCGGCCCGAACGCGCCCCGCCAAGGCGGCCGGTACCCCGCGCGCCGCCAAACCGGCCGGTACCCCGCGCGCCGCCGCCCACGACCCGCTGCCGGCGCCGCCGCTGTGCTCGGGCGGCATCGTGCGCCACGCGATCACCTTCACCGTCAAGCCCGGCAGCGAGCCGGCCGTGGCGGAGATCCTGGCCGGCTACCGCTCGCCGCAGGCCCGCGTCGACGCCACCACGCAGCTGCGCCGCACCTCGCTCTTCCTGCACGGCAACCGTGTCGTGCGGGCCGTCGAGGTGACGGGCGACCTGGGCAACGCGCTGCGGCACGTCGCCGCCCAGCCCGAGGTCAGGGCCGTCGAAGAAGCGATCAACCCGTATCTCGAGGAGGCCCGCGACCTCACCGACGGGGCGTCCGCCCGCGCCTTCTTCGCCCGCGCCGCGCTCCCCGCCGTCGGGCACGTCGCCGGCCCCGCCGAAACCGGTCAGGACGACGGCGTGACCCGCCGCGCGTACTTCTACCCCGTCAAGGCCGGCCGTGGCGAGGCGGCCGCACGCCTGCTCGCCGAGCTGGACGCGGCGGCCGCCGCCGACCCCACGCGGCGCCTGGTGGGCAGCACGGTCTTCCACCGCGACGACGTCCTCGTCCGGGTCGTCGACCTGGCGGAGCCGCGGGGGAAAGCGCCGGCCCGCGAACGCGCGGAGGCGATGCCCGCGGAGCTCAAGAAGCTGCTCGACCTCGGCAAGCGCCACGACCCGTCCGGCGCCGCCGAGCTCTCGTACGGCGTCCCGGCGATGGACCTGATCACCGACCGCCGGTCGCAGGCCGTCTGAAATCCCCCAGCGCGTCCGGCTCCGCAGCCGGACGCGCACCCACCAAGGAGCGGCCATGACACCCCAGCAGCCACGCATTGTGCACCTCGACGAGACCAGCCCCAACACCCGGCGCGGCGGAGACCTGCGCGCCGTGCTCACCCCCACCTCCGTGGGGGCCACGAGCGGTTTCATGGGGTTGGCGATCATCCAGCCCGGCGAGCAGATCGCCGAGCACTACCACCCGTACTCCGAGGAGTTCGTCTACGTCGTCAGCGGATCGCTCGAAGTGGACCTGGACGGCGTCAGCCACCCGCTCCGCCTCGACCAGGGGCTGCTGATCCCCGTCGACGTCCGGCACCGCTTCCGCAACGTGGGCAGCACCGAGGCCCGGATGGTCTTCCATCTGGGACCGCTCGCGCCCCGCCCGGAGCTGGGCCATGTGGACACCGAGGAGACCGCGCACGTCCAGGCCGGCCTGCTGGCTCCCCCCGACCCCGCGGGGGCGAGGACGTGACCCGCCGGGTGGCGGTCACCGGCCTGGGCGTCGTCGCCCCCGGCGGCGTGGGGGTGCCGGCCTTCTGGGACCTGCTCACCGCCGGGCGTACCGCGACCCGGGGCATCACCCTGTTCGACCCCGCGGGCTTCCGCTCCAGGATCGCCGCGGAGGTCGACTTCGACGCCGCCGCCTGCGGTCTCGACGCGGACCGTGTGCGGCGCGCCGACCGGTACGTCCAGTTCGCGCTGGTCGCCGCCCGCGAAGCGGTCCGGGACGCCGGGCTCGACCCGGACGCCCAGGACCCCTGGCGGTTCGGTGCCTCCCTGGGCTCCGCAGTGGGAGGCACCACCCGGCTCGAGAACGACTACGTGGCGGTCAGCGACTCGGGCGAGCGCTGGGACGTGCGGGCCGAGGGTGCGGGACCGCATCTGCATCGGGCCTTCTCGCCCAGCGCACTGGCCTCGGAAGTGGCCGAGGACCTCGGCGCGCGGGGCCCGGTCCAGACGGTCTCGACCGGCTGCACGTCCGGGTTGGACGCGGTGGGCCACGCCTTCCACGCGATCCAGGACGGCAAGGCCGACATGATCGTCGCCGGAGCGGCGGACTCGCCGATCTCCCCGATCACGGTGGCCTGCTTCGACGCGATCAAGGCGACGTCGACGCGCAACGACGACCCCGCCCACGCCTCCCGCCCCTTCGACGCCGAACGTGACGGATTCGTCCTGGGCGAGGGCGCCGCCGTACTGCTCCTGGAGGAGTGGGAGCACGCGCGCAGCCGCGGCGCCCGGATCTACTGCGAGCTGCGCGGCTTCGCCACGTTCGGCAACGCCTACCACATGACCGGTCTCACCAAAGAGGGACTGGAGATGTCCCACGCCATCGACCAGGCGCTGGACCAGGCCCGCGTCGACCGGACCGAGATCGACTACGTCAACGCGCACGGCTCGGGCACCCTGCAGAACGACCGGCACGAGACGGCCGCGGTCAAGCGCTCCCTGGGCGCGCACGCGCACACCGTCCCGATGAGTTCGATCAAGTCGATGGTCGGCCACTCACTCGGCGCGATCGGGGCGATCGAACTCGCCGCCTGCGCCCTGGCGCTGACGCACGGCGTGGTGCCGCCGACCGCGAACTACGACACCCCCGACCCCGACTGCGATCTCGACTATGTGCCCAGGACCGCGCGCACCGCCTCCCTGCGGTCCGTGCTGTCGGTCGGCAGCGGCTTCGGCGGCTTCCAGTCCGCCGTGGTGCTCGGGCACGCCGAGAGGAGCCCGTCATGAAGCACATATCCCCGGACCGGACGCGGCGGACACCGCAGGACCGACCCACCGGCCGGCAGACCGTGGTGACCGGCCTCGGCGTCGTCGCGCCCAACGGCGTGGGAACCGACGCCTTCTGGAAGGCCGTCCAGCAGGGGGTGTCGGTGCTCGGCCCCGTCACCCGCGAGGGCTGCGCCGACCTGCCGCTGCGGGTGGCCGGCGAGGTCACCGGGTTCGACCCGGCCCTCCTCGTCGAAGGCCGCTACCTGGTCCAGACCGACCGCTTCACGCACTTCGCGATGGCAGCGGCCGATCTCGCCCTCGGCGACGCCCAGTTGGCGGCCGACCCGGGGGCACCCTTCGCCATCGGCGTGGTGACCGCGGCCGGCTCCGGCGGCGGCGAGTTCGGCCAGGGCGAACTGCAGCAGCTGTGGGGCCACGGCCCGCAGTTCGTCGGGCCGTACCAGTCCATCGCCTGGTTCTACGCCGCGAGCACCGGCCAGATCTCCATCAGGGGCGGCTTCCAGGGCCCCTGCGGCGTGCTCGCCAACGACGAGGCGGGCGGACTCGACGCGTTCGGCCACGCCTGCCGCACGATCCGGCGGGGCACCGACGCCGTCGTCGTCGGCGCCAGCGAGGCGCCACTGGCCCCCTACTCGGTGGTCTGCCAGCTCGGATACCCCGAGCTCAGCCTCGCGAAGGACCCGCACCGCGCCTACCTGCCGTTCACCGACGACGCCTGCGGATTCTCGCCCGCCGAAGGCGGCGCGATGTTCGTGGTCGAGGAGGAGTCCGCGGCACGCCGCCGCGGTGTCCCCATCCGGGCGGTGGTCGCCGGACACGCCGCCACGTTCACCGGCACCGCCGGCTGGGAGCACTCCCGCCAGGGCCTCGCCCGGGCGATCCAGGGCGCACTCGACGAGGCGGGCTGCTCCGGCGAGGACGTCGACGTGGTGTTCGCCGACGCCCTCGGCGTGCCCGCGGCAGACCAGGCCGAGGCACTGGCGATCGCCGACGCCCTGGGCCCGCATGCCGCGAACGTCCCCGTCACCGCCCCCAAGACCGGCTTCGGCCGGGCGTACTCCGCGGCCTCGGCGCTCGACGTGGCCGCCGCGGTCCTCGCCCTGGAGCACGGCGTGGTGCCCCCCACCCCCAACATCACCGAGGTGCGCCACGACCTCGACCTCGTCACCGGCGAGGCCCGTACCGCCGACCTGCGCACCGCCCTCGTCCTGAGCCGCGGCCTGATGGGCTGCAACTCGGCCCTGGTGCTGCGCCGCGTTCCCGACGACCGGCGCTGACCCGCACCGGCCGTCCCCTTCCCCCGACCGCTGTTGCCCGCAGCCTCCCCCGACCAAGGAGAAACCAGTGATGACCGGACCTGTCACGTTCGATGAACTCGCGTCCCTGATGAAGGGCCGAGCCGGCCTGTCCGTCGAGGCACGCGAGATGGCGAACCGGCCCGAGGCGACCTTCGAGGAGTTCAACCTCGACTCCCTCGGCCTGCTCGGCATCGTCTCCGAACTCGAGAACCGCTACGGCCGGCAGATCGGCGACGAGGCGGACTCGTGCAAGACCCCGCACTCCTTCCTGCAGAGCGTCAACGCCCAACTCACCCTCGGAGCCTGACATGCCCGGACGTACCGACAACCAGATCGTCATCGCCGCGCCCCTGGACCTCACCTGGGAGCTCACCAACGACCTCGAACGCTGGCCGCAGCTGTTCAGCGAGTACGCGTCCGTCGACGTGCTCGAGCGGCAGGGCGACACCGTCCGCTTCCGGCTGACGATGCACCCCGACGAGAACGGCACGGTCTGGAGCTGGGTCTCCGAGCGGGAGGCCGACCGGACGACGTTCACCGTGCGGGCCCGCCGGGTCGAGACCGGCCCCTTCGAGCACATGAACATCCGGTGGGAGTACCGCGAGGTGCCGGACGGCACGTCCATGCGCTGGCTGCAGGACTTCGCGATGAAGCCCACCGCGCCGGTCGACGACGCCGGCATGACCGACCACATCAACCGCAACTCGCTGATCCAGATGGAACGCATCCGCGAGCAGGTCGAGCAGCACGCCCGGGTCGCCTGACCGACCCCGCTACGACCCCGAAGGGACCACCCCGATGCACCGCTCTCTCATCGTCGCCCGTATGCGGACCGACGCCGCCCCCGACATCGCCGAGACCTTCGCGGCCTCCGACCGCGGGGAACTGCCCCGCCTCATCGGCGTGACCGGGCGCAGCCTGTTCCAGTTCGGCGACCTGTACCTGCACCTGATCGAAGCGGACCGCCCGCCCGGCCCCGAAGTGGCCCGCTACAAGGGGCACCCGGAGTTCCGCGACGTCAGCGACCGCCTCGCCGCACACGTCCAGGCGTACGACCCGGCCACCTGGCGTGAGCCGAAGGACGCGATGGCCCGCGAGTTCTACCGCTGGGAGCGCAGCGACGCCGGCTGAGCCGGGCTGCGCCCACGCGAAAGCGCCACGCTCCTTCGGGAGCGTGGCGCCACTGCGTTGTGCCCGCCGGCCGCTCTAGACGGGGACGAACGCCTCGAACGCGTGCAGGTAGGGGTTGACCGGCCGAATCTCCCCGACCGCGAGCCCGGCCTCCTCCATCAGCAGGACCATGCTCGCCTTGGAGTGCTTGCCGCCGCCGACGTTCAGCAGGAGCAACAGGTCCATGGCGGTGGTGAACCGCATCGACGGGCTGTCGTCGACCAGGTTCTCCACGACCAGCACCCGGGCGCCGGGGCGCGCGGTCCTGACGATGTTGCGGAGGGTGGCGCGGGTGCTGGCGTCGTCCCATTCCAGGATGTTCTTGATGATGTACAGGTCCGCCTGGACGGGGATCTCGTCGCGGCAGTCGCCCGGGATGAGCCGGACCCGCCCGGCCAGCGGGCCGCCGTCCCGCAGCCGCGGGTCCGCGTTCGCGATCACGTTGGGGAGGTCGAGCAGGGTCCCGCTCAGTTCCGGGTTCCGCTCCAGCAGACAGGCGAGCGCCAGCCCCTGGCCGCCGCCGATGTCCGCGACGCTCGTCACCCCGGACAGGTCGACGAACGCGGCGAGGTCCTCGGCGGACTGCCTGCTGGACGACGACATCGCCCGGTCGAACACCACGGCCGACTCGCCCGCGTCGTCATGGAGGTAGTCGAAGAAGTTCTTGCCGTACAGGTCGGGGAAGACGTCCTTGCCGGACCGCACCGCGTCGTCGAGCAGCGGCCACGCCTGCCAGGTCCACGGCTCGGTGCACCACAGCGAGATGTAGCGGAGGCTGTCGGGGGAGTCCTCGCGCAGCAGCCGCGACATCTCGGTGTGGGTGAAGCGGCCGTCCTCCGTCTCCGCGAACAGCCCGTGGCACGACAGCGCGCGGAGCAGCCGGCGCAGCGGCTTGGCCTCGGCGTTGACGTCCCGGGCCAGTTCCTCGACGGTCGCGGGGGCATCGCCCAGCGCGTCCGCGATCCGCAGCCGGGCAGCGGCCCGTACGGCTGCGGCGCAGGCGGCGCCGAACACGATCTCCCGCAGACGCATGCCGGCGTGCGGGGTGATGGTCGGCGCGGGCGCCGCGGTCGAAGGTGGGGTCGTCATGGACTGCCTCTCTTGTCTTCGCAAGGGTGTCGGGACGTGGCACGGTGACCACGCGGTCAGCAGCGGCCGGTGGGTGCCGAGACCAGACAGTGGTTTCCGCGGAACGTGTTGCCGAGGCCGGTGTCCCGGTCGGACAGGTCGGCCGGGCCGTTGCGCAGGGCCGTGTTGTCCTTGACGGTGTTGCCGGAGTTGGGGCCGCCCGTGAAGCTCGGGAACAGCACGACGCCGCCGGACATCGGCGATGTTCCGACGTTGTCGGTGATCCTGTTCAGTTCCACCGTCGTGTTCTCCACGCCGGTCAGGACGATTCCGGATCCCTGGATGAACGGCAGCCGGGCGTTGGCCGGGCAGAACTTGTTGTTCGCGACGATCCTGTTGTGACGGATGCGGAGCGCTCCGGCCCTCGGCTTCCCCTCGTCCCCGACGACGAACACGCCGGCGCAGTTCCCGGTCATCGAGTTGTTCCGGAACGTCAGGTTGCGGACCCGCCGTGCCACGAAGCCGATCCGGTTCCCGGAGAGGTCGTTGCCGCTGATCATCGCGTCCCGGGTGTCGAGGGCGCCGCCCTCCCCGTTGGTGAGGTTCGCCAGGAAGGCGCCCGCCTGCCCGTTGTCGCGCAGCCGGTTGCCGGACAGGTGGGTCCGGGTCGACTTCTCCACGCTGATCCCGTACTGGCCGTTGTTCCGGCCGAGCACGGACCGCACGTTCAGCCGGTCGGTCCCGGTCGCGTTGAGGGCGTCCTTGGCGAAGCCGGAGAGCGTGAGCGACTCGACGGTCACATCGGTGACCTTCCGGTCCGCCGTTCCGGTGACGCAGATCCCGTTGCCCCCCGCGGCGCAGGCGTTGCCCTTGGTCACGGCCGGCGGGTTGAGCACCGTCCGGTCGCCGGACCCGCGCAGCGTGATGCCGGGAACGGTGATCCGGACGCTCTCCCGGTAGGTGCCCGGCAGGACCAGGACCGTGTCACCCGGTTTCGCCCGGTCGACCGTGGCCTGGATGGACTGCCCCCTGTCGACGACGAGCACGCTCCCCGCCTGTGCGGGCGGCGCGGCCGCCAACCCTGCGGCGGCGACACCGACAGCAGTGGCGACCAGTCGACGAAACTGTCGTGCAGCCATGATCCAGACCCGCTCTCCAGGATGGTCCACCCATAGCGGCGCCGGGCTCGGCGACGGGTCCGAGGGACGTTCGACGGCGGCCCGCAGGTGTCGCCCATGGTGGGCGTGGGGCCGCCGATTCGAAGCTAAGGGTGATCATCCGACCCCGCCACTCCTGCGCGACCGCTTGGGGGACACCGAATAACAAGCCCTGTGGCCCGACCGTCTCGATCGCCGGGGAAAGACCCGGCCGGCAGGGGAAAGACCCGGCCCGCAGTCGAATCCTGTTCAACTTCTTGACGCGCTCTCGTCACGCGCTGACAATCCAACACGATCCTGTTGGTTGAGAGCGCTCTCATCACCTGCCTTCGGCTGTGAGGTGTAAGCGCTACCAGCCCGGACCGGCACTTCCCTTTCGTTTCATGAACAGAAGAAGGGAAACAGTTTCCGATGCGCAGAACCCCACTTCCGCGCCTTGACCGGCCCCTGCGGCGCCGGAGCCGCCGCGTGACCGCCCTCGTGTCCTCCGTAGTCCTGGTGCTCGCGGGCCTGTTCGCCCTCACCGCTGTCGCGGGGACCGCGGCGGCCGGACCGTCCGACTACACCCAGGGCGTCACCCCCACCAGCGCCAGTCAGGCGCGGATCGCCTTCACCCCCACCACCCCGGCCCTGTACGTGGATGTGCACTACCTGGTCAACGGGGCGGGTCAGCAGAACTTCCGGATGGCGAACGGCGGGGGCACGTGGACCCGCACCGTCGACCAGCTCTCGACGGGCTCGGTCATCACCTACTGGTTCACCTACGAGAAGAGCGGGCCGCAGTACGACACCCCCCAATTCACCTACACCCAGGGCGGCGGCGGCACGACGGGTGGGACGACCGGCGGCGGGGGCGGCGGACAGCCGGTGCCCGGGACCATCCCGCTGACGATCACCAACAACTCCGGCCGCGGCGGCAGCGTCTACATCTACGACCTGGGCACCCAGCTGTCGAGCGGGCAACAGGGCTGGGCCGACGCCGACGGCGGGTTCCACGCCTGGCCGGCCGGCGGCAATCCTCCCACCCCGGCACCGGACGCGTCGATCGCCGGACCGGCCGCCGGCCAGTCGGTGACGATCCGGATCCCCAAGTTCTCGGGCCGGGTCTACTTCTCCTACGGCCAGAAACTGGTCTTCAAGCTGGCGACCGGCGGACTGGTGCAGCCCGCCGTGCAGAACCCGAGCGACCCGAACCGCAACATCCTGTTCAACTGGTCGGAGTACACGCTCAACGACAGCGGGCTGTGGATCAACAGCACGCAGGTGGACATGTTCTCCGCGCCCTACGCGGTGGCGGTGAAGTCCACCACGGGAGCGAGCCAGACCACGGGCCATGTGAAGCCCGGAGGTTACAACGGCGTCCTCAACGCGCTGCGGGGCCAGTCCGGTGGCTGGGCCGGCCTGATCCAGACGGCTCCGGACGGTTCGGTGCTGCGGGCGCTGGCGCCTGGCCACGGCATCGAGTCCGGTGCGCTGCCCAGCGGCGTCCTGGACGACTACATCAACCGGGTGTGGCAGAAGTACTCCACGTCGACGCTGACCGTGACGCCCTTCGCCGACCAGCCGAACACGAAGTACTCCGGCCGGGTGTCGGGGAACGTCATGAACTTCACCGACTCCACGGGCGCGGTCGTCACCAGCTTCCAGAAGCCCGACGCCGACAGCGTCTTCGGCTGCTACAAGCGCCTGGACGCCCCCAACGACCTGGTGCGCGGTCCGATCTCCCGCACCTTGTGCGCGGGATTCAACCGCTCGACGCTGCTGGTCAACCCCAACCAGCCCGACCCGTCCGCCGCGAGCTTCTACCAGGACGCGGTGACCAACCACTACGCACGCTTCATCCACGCGCAGATGGCGGACGGGAACGCGTACGCGTTCGCCTTCGACGACGTCGGCCACCACGAGTCACTGGTGCACGACGGCAGCCCGCAGCAGGCGTCGCTCCTCCTCGACCCCTTCAACTGACGGGCGGGGCGGATCCGTCACCGGTGCGGTGCCGCGTCCCCGCACGCGTCCGCACATCTCGCAGATCTCGTACATCGCACGGTTCGGCAGAAAGGTTCCACCGCCCATGAGAAGAAACGTTCCGCTCGATTCCGCGCCGGGCGCCGCGCACCGCATGCGGCGACTTCCGCTCACCGTCTTCAGTGCCCTGCTCCTGCTGGTCGCCGGCGGCCTGGGCCTGTCCGTCTCCGGAGGGTCGGCCGCCGCCGCGCCGGCTCCTCCGGCCGGGTGGACCACGGTCTTCAGCGACGACTTCAGCGGCGCGTCGGGCACCGGCCTGAACCGGGCCGACTGGCTCTACGACCTCGGTACCGGCTACAACTACCCCGGAGCGGCCGGGAACTGGGGCACCGGGGAGCTGGAGACGGCGACCGACTCGACGGCCAACGTCTATCAGGACGGCTCGGGGCATCTGGTGATCAAGCCGATCAAGGATGCCGCCGGGCACTGGACCTCGGGCCGGATCGAGACCCAGCGCACCGACTTCGCCGCTCCGGCCGGGGGTCAGCTGCAGATCAGCGCTTCGATCAGGCAGCCCAACCCGGCGCACGGGCTGGGGTACTGGCCCGCGTTCTGGGCGATGGGTGCGGCAGCCCGCCCGGTGGGGGCGACGAACTGGCCGAGCATCGGTGAGCTGGACATCATGGAGGACGTCAACGCGCTGAGTCAGCACTCGACCACGTTCCACTGCGGTGCCTGGGCCGGGGAGTGCCATGACCCGGACGGCATCAGCAGCGGTCTGCAGGCGTGTGCCGGCTGCCAGACCGGGTTCCACACCTACTCGGTGATCGTGGACCGGACCAATGCCGCCGCCGAGCAGTTGAGGTTCCTGCTGGACGGACAGGTGACGTACCAGGTCAACCAGAACCAGGTGTCCACCGCTACGTGGCAGGCGGCGGTCGACCACGGGTTCTTCGCTATCTTCGATGTGGCGATCGGTGGTTCGTATCCCGACAAGGTCTGCGGCTGTACCTCGCCTTCGGCTGACATCACGTCGGGCGCCGGTATGAGTATCGACTGGTTCGGTGTCTACCGGACCAACGGTGGTGGCACCACCGGCGGCGGTACGACGACCGGCGGCACCACGACCGGGGGTACCACCACGGGTGGGACGACGACCGGTGGTACCACCACGGGCGGCACGACGGGCGGCGGGACGTCCTCGCCCGACTACTCGGCGGGTGCCACCCGGATCAACGCCACTCAGGCGCGGATATCCTTCACGCCGACTACGGCCGCGCAGTACGTGGATGTGCACTACCTGGTCAACGGGGCGGGTCAGCAGAACTTCCGGATGGCGAACAGCGCCGGGACCTGGACGCAGACCGTCAGTCAGCTTTCCGCGGGCTCGGTGGTCACGTACTGGTTCACCTACGAGAAGAACGGTCCGCAGTACGACACTCCGCACTTCACCTACACGCAGAGCTGAGTGCTGTAGGCCCAGTGTCCTGGCCGGTGGGAGCGGTGATCCTCGTGGTCGCCGTTCCCACCGGTCTGCCGTGTTCAACGGTGGGTCGGCGCCGGGTTCGCGGCGGGTTCGCGGCGTGGTCGGGGTGTGGTCGGGGTGTGTTCACGCCGCCGTCGGAGGCCAGTGCACACGCGAGTACGGCACGGTAGCAGTCATCGCCGATATCACTCCGATGTTTATCCAATGGTGATGATCCCTCAACCGAAGTGGCACATCCGGCACTAGCGTCCGGTGGCACCCCGGGAAGGTGGTGCCCGCCGCCGTATGTCGGTGCGGATCCTCCGCGTTGGCCCCCTCCCGGCAAGCGGCAAGGAGGCACTGTGCGGACAATCGTCCGGCGATCCGCCCTCAGCGCGTCCGTCGGCTTCCGGTACACCACCGGAACCGTCCTGGTCATCGGCGCTCTCGCGGTGACGCTCGTGGCGTTGCTGATCCCCATGCAGAAGTTCGGTGGCCAGAATTCCGCGGTGGCCGCCCCTCCGACGATCACGGACGACGGGCTGGGAATTCAGAACACGCAGTACGGGCCGCTGACGCCGACCGACCGGGATTTCGTCCGGAAGGTGCGGCTGGCCGGGCTGTGGGAGGGCCCCGCCGGGCACCAGGCGCAGCAGCGCGGTACGCAGGAATCGATCAGGACCGCGGGCAGGCATCTCATCGACGGGCACACCGAGTTGGATGCGCGGGTGCTCCAGGTGGGTCAGGCGCTCCACGTCGATCTGCCGAATCAGCCGAACGCGGATCAGCGGGGCTGGCTGGCCCAGATGGACGCCGCCCAGGGCGCTGAGTACGACCGGGTGTTCGTGAATCTGTTGCGTCGTGCGCACGGGAAGGTGTTCGCATTGGTGGCGCAGGTGCGGGGGCAGACCCGTAACTCGATGGTGCGGTCCTTGGCCACGCGGGCCAACACCGTGGTCCTGGACCACATCTCGGTTCTCGAGGAATCCGGGCTCGTCGACTACGGCGCGCTCGCTGACGGGGCCTCGCCCTCCGGGAAGCCGGTGGTCACCGTCACGGCTTCCGTTTCGACTCCGGAACAACGAAGTGAAGTGAAGTGATCTCATGAGCAAGAAGGACCATAAACGTTCCCGCCTGCCGAACAAGGCCATCGCGGTGGTCACCGCGCTGGTGTTGGGCGCGGGCGGGGTGGCGTTCGTCGCGGCGAACGCGTCGGCCGGCGGTTCGCGGCGGGACGCGGCGCAGACCGGGCAGCAGGCCGGCCAGCAGGCCGAGCAGGCGGGGGCGTCCACGATCGCGTGTCCCGATGTGGGGGACCGGTTGCGGGATGTTCCCCAGCAGGCCAAGCCGGAGGTCGACCAGAATCTGGCGGAGCTCGACGCGCAGGTCGCGGAGTCGTACAAGAAGCTGGCGGCGGGTCAGTGGGAAGCCGGCACGTCGCTCGGTGAGCTGCAGCAGAAGCGCAGTGGCACGATCGCGAAGATCGACAACGCGATAGCGCAGGTGGCGCAGCCGCCGGCGGGGTTGGACGAGCTGAGTGCCTGTGCGATGAAGGCCACGGATGTGAAGCCGGGTGATACCGGGGGTGGTCAGCAGGACGCCGCTGCGGTGCAGGACGGGCAGGTCGCGCAGGATGGGCAGGCCGCGCAGGATGGCCAGGGCGTGGCCGTACAGGACCAGTCGGGTCAGGCCCAGAACAAGAAGCAGGGCAAGGGTCCGTCGAAGGCCGACTTCGTCGACATCACGAAGGTCAGGCCGAACGTGGTGAAGCCGCGGGCGCGGGCGGGTGCGTCGACCGGTTCGTTCACCTCGAGGTGCGGTCGTAACGAGGACAAGCACCTGAATCCGGACAATGTCATCGTCGCGCCCGGTGTGAGCAACGGTGCGCACCACATGCACGACTACGTGGGCAACAAGACCACGGACGCGTTCTCCACCAACGACTCGCTCGCCGCCGCCGGTACGACGTGCACCAACGGGGACCAGTCGGCGTACTACTGGCCGGTGCTGCGGGTGCAGAACGCCGGGCAGGGCCCGGATGTGAACGCGCCGGGTGGTGGCCAGGACGCCAACGTCGGCACGATTCTGCAGCCCAAGAGCGTCACGATCCGGATGGATGGCAGTGCGGTGTCCAAGGTGACCGCGATGCCCCGTTTCTTGCGGATCATCACGGGTGACGCGAAAGCGTTCACGAACGGGACGGCCAACGCCAACGCGTCGTGGAGCTGCACCGGGTTCGAGAACCGGCAGTTGAAGGACAAGTACCCGATCTGCCCGCAGGGCAGTGACGTGGTGCGGACCTTCAATTTCCAGAGTTGCTGGGACGGCAAGAACATCGACAGTGCCAACCACCGGACGCATGTGGCCTTCGCGGATCGCAACGGTGCGTGTGCCAAGGGGTTCAAGGCGATTCCGGCGCTGGTGGAGCGGATCACCTACAGCGTTCCGCAGGGGTCGCGGATCGCCGTGGACAGTTTCCCCGAGCAGTTGCACAAGCCGGTGACCGATCACGGTGACTTCGTCGAGGCGATGTCGGACCGTTTGATGCGTCAGGCGGTGAACTGCGTGAACAGCGGTCGCAGGTGCTGATGCGGCGGGGGAGTTCCGTGGCCCGGGTGATCCGGCGCGGCGGGCTCCGTTAGGTCCTCGGGGTCGGGCGCTCCCCATGCCCCCGCCCGGTCCCGAGTCGGCGTGGCCCCGGAGATGTCTCCGGGGCCACCGCCGTGTGGGGGGCGGTAATCCGGGGTCCGTGCTGTGCGGCGGCCGCGGAACGCGTACGGTACGGCGCACGTCCCACGGAACACGACCACGGAGCCGGGGCCGCATCCGGAGAACTCCGTGGTCGCTCGAAGGTGCGAGGTGGCAGTGCTGGGCTCTCTCGAAGCCGCGCAGGACGGGGACGCAACGGTGGGGCAGGACGCCGGGCCGGGTGACGATGAGCTCACCCGGCAGCTGAAGGACGGCTATGGGTGCGGTACGGCGAACCCGGCCGCGGGGGACATCCTCTACCGCCGGCACCGGGGCGCGGTCCTGGCGTACGCGCAGCGGTGCTGCCGTGATGTGCACGATGCCGAGGACCTGGTGTCGGAGGCGTTCATCCGGACGTTCCAGGCGGTGCGTTCGGGGGCGGGTCCGCGGGGGGCGTGGCGGCCGTATCTGCTGACGGTGGTGCGGCACACGGCCATCGAGTGGGGTGCCGGGGATCGTCGGGCGCTGCTGACGGCGGACTTCGCGTCGTGGTGGCAGCAGTCGGCGGGCAGTGATCCGCAGCAGCGGTTGCTGGCCAGTGAGGACCGTCAGTTGCTGGTGCGCAGTTTCAACACGTTGCCCGAGCGGTGGCGGGCGGTGTTGTGGCACACGCTGGTGGAGAACGACTCGCCGGCGGAGGTGGCGGCGCTGCTGGGTCTGACGCCCAGTGGGGTGACGTCGTTGGCCTTCCGGGCCCGTGAGGGGTTGCGGGAGGCGTATCTGCACGCGCATGTCGACAGTGTGGGTGACGATCGGTGCCGTCACTTCAGTGCCATGATCGGTGCGGCGATACGGCGCAGCGGTGCGGTGCGCGGGCGTGAGCTGGCGCGGCATCTGGCGGGGTGCGGTTCGTGCGCGCGGGCCTACCGCGAGTTGGTCGATCTGAACGCGACGATGCGCGCGGCGGTGCCGGCGGGGTTGTGACGTCTCCGGCGGATCACGGTGGGTCGTGTGATCCGCCGGAGCGGTGTGGCCGGGTGGGTCAGAGGCCGTTGACGCGGGCTTCGCGGGCGACGACCAGGGGGCGGAAGCCGACGGCTACGGTGCGTGCCCGGCGGGTCACCCGGGAGCTGCGGCGTCCGATCTCGGCCATGAGTCGGCGGCTGCGCAGGGCCATCTCCAGTTCGAAGCGGGTGCGTGGGTCGCGCAGTCCCTGGCCGAAGAGTTTCTCGAGTTGGCGCATGCGGTAGCGCACGGTCTGGGGGTGCACGCTGAGGGCTTTGGCTGCTTCGGGTGCGCCGCCGCCTTCGAGCCAGGCGAGCAGGGTCAGTTCGAGGCGTTCGCTCTGGCGGGGTGTCAGTCCGGCCAGGGGGCGCAACCAGCGGGCTGCCAGGGCTTTGGCCAGCGGTTCGTCCTGGAGCAGCAGCAGGGTGGAGAGGTGGTCGTCGACGAAGACGGGTCGGGCGTCGGGTCCTGGGGGGGTGGGGGTGAGGTTCAGCAGGCGCCGCGCCCAGCGTAGGGAGGAGGCGGCGTCGCGGACGGGGACGGCGTGGCCGACGGCGGTGGAGCGGCCGCGCAGAGCGGCCTCCAGTGTGCCGCGGGTGTCCGGGTCGGGGCTGGGTATCAGCAGGCAGGGGCCGTCGCTGCCCATGCCGACCAGGCAGTCGTCCAACACCGCCGCCAGTTGCTGGGTTTCGCCGGGTGAGGTGACGGCGACGGCGCGGATGGTCTCGGGCAGCGGCCAGCCGGCCCTGCGGGCCAGTTCCGGCAGGGCTGCCGGTGGTACGTCGGTGGCTCCGGTCAGGGCGTTGAACAGGTCCTGGCGTGAGCGGTCGAGGGGGGCTGCGGGGGTGGTCAGCTCCTGGGGGATGTCGTCGTCCTTCGGTGGCGTGCGGTAGCCGAGAGCGGTCAGCAGGGCTTCTTCGAGGCCTTGCCGGACCGTTTCGCGGCCCATGTCCTGCACAAGGCCGGCGAAGCCGGGAATCTCGTGACGCAGCGCTTCGACCATCTCATCTGCCAGTGACGGAAGTTCCTTGCGCAGAACGCGGATCCATTCGCCACGGGGGAGGGACCAGATGCGGTTAAGAAGTTCGCACATCTCTACCTCGTTCATGCCGGGGTAAGACCTGCCTGGGGGGAGGACAGGTCTTGCGGAGGTTGCCTCCATCGCCGTCGTCCTTGTCCGGCGGAGGAGTTGAGGGTCCTCCTGCGCCCTCCTAGAGGTTGCTTCCCACCAGTGGTCCCGTTGTTTTGCCGGGTCTTTACCACCAGGGTGCGGCCGGGACGGTTTAGACCCGGTCCGGCCGGAACCGGAAGCACTTGGGTGAGCATCTTCCGCAGTTGCACACCGTGACGACGACGGGGAAGCAGGAACTTGTCACGATGCGATAAATCTTGTGGAGATGCTGGGAAGTTGAGCGATGCTGCTGCACCCCGGGCACTGCTCATCGGCTGTGGAGGTGAACCCTCCGAGAATCCGCACCGGAGCCGGTCCGCCCGCCGCTGTGTCGCGGCGCGTTCCGGCTCTTCTCGTCCCCGTGCGGGCCGTGCTGCCCCGGTCCTCACCAGCTGCCGCCCGGCAGCGCCGCTCTCCACCCCCTGGGCTCCGGGTGCGACGTGCAGTGCTCGGTCCCCCCGCTCGGGAGGCTTTCCCCATGCCTTTGTCCCCCATGTCCACCCCCCGCCCGTACGGGTCGACCCCGGCGGGCCGGTCGCACCGAAGGAGGCTGCGTGCCGCAGCGGCCGGTGGACGGCGAGCCGTCCGCCGGCCTCCTCTGCTGTCCGGCGCCGGCGGGCGCCGGACCGTCACGTTCGTCATCCTCGCTGTGGTGCTCTCACTCACGGCGACCGTCGCGGGCCAGGTCGGCGCCTTCACCCGGACCTGGGCGTTCCTGGACTTCGGGGCGGGAGTGCTGGCCCTGGTCTGCCTGACCGCCACCGTGCTGTGGGGGCTGGCCGCCACCGACCGCCTGCTGCTGCACTCCAGCCACCGGCTGCTCGCCCAGGGGGTGCACCGGGGCATGGCCAGCGGCGGACTGGGTTTCCTCGCGCTGCACATCTGGGTGAAGGTCGAGCAGCAGGAGACCACCGCCGGTGCGGCGGCGGTGCCGTTCACCGACGGTCCGCAACCGCTGATGATCGGTCTGGGCACCCTGGCGGGCTACCTGTTCCTGACGGTGGCGGTGACCGGAGCGGTGCGCAGCGCGTTCGCCTCCGGAGCGCGTTCGCGCTGGTGGCGGGCGCTGCACATGAGCGCGTACCCGGCCTGGGGCGCCGCGTTGCTGCACGGCCTGAAGGCCGGCCGACCCGCGAGCGGCTGGGTGACCGTCTCCTACGCCCTGTGCCTGGTGGGGGTGGCCGGGGTGCTCGCCATACGCCTGCGCTCCCGGCAGCAGCGGGTGGCCGCGGGCCCGCCCGTGGCGCCGGCCGCCTACCGCGTTCCCGCCGCCGCCCAGCCCGACCGGCCGCCGCGCTCGGTGGCCTTCGCCGCGCGCCGCGATGAGATCCGTGACAACCGGCCGGACCGGGCCGACGGACGGGTCGACAGCACCGCCGGGTGGCGGCTGTGAACGGCCCCCGGCCGGCGATCGGCTGCGTCGGGCCGCCCCGGCTGCTGGCCGGTCTCGACGAGGTGGCGCGGCTGGACCGCGTCACCCATCTGACGGTGCACGGCTCGCTGCCCCGGCTGCGGCCGGAGGAACTGCTGGCGCTGGCCGAGAACATCGACCTGCGCGGCCGCGGCGGAGCGGGTTTCCCCTTCGCCCGCAAATTCACGGCCGTCACCCGGGCGGCCGAGCGCCGCGACGGGCGCACCGCCGTGATCGTCAACGGCAGCGAGGGCGAGCCCAGTTGCCTGAAGGACACGGCGCTGCTGCTGCACACCCCGCACCTGGTGCTGGACGGCGCGCTGCTGGCGGCGGAGGCCCTGAACGCCGAGGACGTCGTCCTGGGCGTGACACGGGAGGACGTCGAGCAGTCGGTGCAGGACGCGATCGCCGAGCGCGGCCCGGTCGGACGCCGGCTGCGGGTGACGCGGCTGCCCGAACGGTTCGTCACCGGCGAGAGTTCCGCGATGACCAGCGGGCTCAACGGCGGTCCGACGCTGCCGTCCGGCCGCTCGATCCGCACCAGCGATCGGGGCCTGGGCGGAGTGCCCACCTTGTTCTCCAACACCGAGACGTACGCCCAACTCGCGGTGGCCGCCCGGATGGGCGCGCTGGACTACCGGTCGGTGGGACTGCCGACCGAGCCCGGCACGGTGCTGTTGACCGTCGCCGGCGCTTCGGTGATGGAGACCCCGACCGGGGTGCCGCTGACCTACGTCCTGGAACTGTGCGGCCTCGGCCCCGGTCAGGGCGTCCTCGTCGGCGGGTACCACGGGCGGTGGTTGGACCCGTACTCCGCGAAGGCGGCGGATGTCTCGCGCGAGTCACTGTCCTCGTTCGGCGCCGTGCTGGGCGCGGGAGCGGTGCTGCCGCTGCCGGAGGACACCTGCCCGGTCGGCGAGGTCGTGCGGGTGACGCGCTGGATGGCCGGGGAGACCGCGGGCCAGTGCGGGCCGTGCGTGCTGGGACTGCCGGCGCTGGCCGACGTCCTCGAACAGGCCGCCCACGGCGGCGGGCAGGCCGCGCTGGACGCCGTGCGCGCCCGGATGCGCTCGGTGCGCAAGCGCGGCGCCTGCAGCCACCCCGACGGGACCTCGGCGTTCGTGGAATCCGCGCTGGCCGCGTTCCCCGACGACTTCGACGACCACGCGCTGGGCAGCGGTTGCGGGCGCCCGGTGCTCGGCACGCTCCCACTGACCCTGAACGGCAGCCCCGCGGCCCGGCCGCCCGCGCCGCAGGTCACCGAGCGGCTCGTCGTGGACTGGACGCGGTGTCAGGGGCACGGGTTGTGCGTGGACGTCCTCCCCGAGGTCGTCCAGTTGGACGCCGACGGCTACCCGGAGCAGGCGTCGATGGAACTGCCCGCGCGGCTGCGCCCCAAAGCGCTGCGCGCGATCCGGCGCTGCCCCGCGCTGGCGCTGCGCATCCAGGAGTAGGACGGCCCGCCCGCTGGTTCCCGAAACCGGGGACGATGCCCGGAAACGTCGGGAACACGTCTCGTTTCTTTGCCTCTCGTGACAAGTTTCAAATCGGCTGAACGCCCTTCGCGGTTCCGCCCGTATCCCTGGGCGACGGCACGAAGCCGCCGGACCGAATGCGAAGGAGCAGTCATGGTAAACAGGCGTCGAGCGGCATTCGCTGGAGCGGCCACCGTGGTCTTTCTGCTGACGGCAGGATGCGGCAGCAGCGAAAAGACCGGCAACAACGCCCAGGGGGCCAACGTCCAGCCCGCCGGTGACACCAAGGACATCGGAACTGGATACGGCTCGGATTACGGTGCGAGCAGTACCGGCGGCTACGGCGCCGACCAGGCGGGGGCGAAGAAGGGCGAACCGGCCAAGGAACTGGCGGTGCGCAGCGACGGGAAGCTGGGGCCGGTCGTCACCGACAGCAAGGGCTTCACCCTCTACCGGTTCGACAAGGACACCGCCCAGCCGCCGAAGTCCAACTGTGACGGCGCCTGCGCGATCACCTGGCCGGCCGTGCCGGCGGACGACGCCACCGCCTCCGCGGGCATCAAGCCCGAGCTGCTGGGCGAGGTCATCAGGACCGACGGCAGCCGGCAACTGACGCTCGCGGGCTGGCCGGTGTACCGCTACTCGATGGACACCCAGGCCGGTGACACCAAGGGCCACGGGGTCGGCGGGACGTGGAACGCGCTGGCACCCGACGGCAAGAAGGCCGGACAGCAGGCGGCCACCGCCCAGCCGACGCCCAGCCCCACCCAGACCCAGAACCAGGTCAGCGACGTCTCGTTGTCGGTCACCGACAACGACGAACTCGGCAAGATCATCGTGGACGGGAAGATGCGGACGCTCTACCGCTTCAGCAAGGACAGCGCCTGGCCGATGAAGTTCGCCTGCCTCGACGCGTGCCTGAACACCTGGAAGCCCGCCAAGCCCGTCGACAAGACCAAGGTGCGCGGCGTGGCGTCCAAGCTGGTCGGCACCGTCACCCGGCCCGACGGAACGAAGCAGCTCGCCATCGACTGCTGGCCGGTCTACTGGTTCACCGGTGACGAGAAGCCCGGTGACATCAACGGCCAGGGCAAGATGGGCCTGTGGTTCGCCGTCACCCAGGGTGGCAAGAAGGCCGGCGCGGGCTCCTGACCCCCACCCCCGGAGGGGCTCGCGCGGGGAAGGTCCGGGTCCGGTCCCGGACCTTTCCGCGCGACCCGGCCGGGTGCCGGGGGCGACGCACCGGAAAAGACGCACCAGGAACCCGGAATGGGCGCACAGCGAATTCCGGCCGAGGCGATGAGGTGGATGTGCCGAATATGCGACGGGGAAGCGTCGTGGTGGCGTTGTGCGCGATGGTGCTGAGTGGCTGCGCTGCGAATGCGCGTACTCCCAGCACTGTGGCGGCAGTTCCCACCACCGTTCCCGCACCGGCCGGCCCCGCCTCCATTCAGCAAATCGCCGCCGTGCTCGGCTGCAAGGCCGAAATCGGTGTGGTGGCGACGGAACTGCGCCAGGGTTCGTGCAAGACCGATCAGGGCGAGTTCCGCATGCTCACCTTCGCTGCGGACAGCGGTCAGCGCGCCTGGCTGACCGAGGCGCAGGCGTACGGCGGGATCTACCTGGTGGGAACCCGCTGGATCGTCACGGCGCAGTCCCGGGAAGCCCTGACGGGCCTGCGCGCGACCCTCGGTGGAACGATCCAGGCGCCGGAGCACGGGGGCCACGGCGGTTGAGCCGCCCAGCGGGGCCTACCGCTCCCCCCGCTGGGGATCGGCTGCGGCTTCGTGGGCGGAGACCGCGATGGTCTCCTGGCGGAAGAACGTGGGGCGCACTCCCCGGTAGAGGAACATCAGGATCCCGCCGAGCAGCAGGGCGCCGATACCGGTGACGAAGACGCCGCCGAACTGCCAGTGCGGCGGGAACGGCACGGTCCACGAGGTGCTGCCGTAGTCGGCGGCGGAGTACACGACGCAGGCGTTGACGAAGAAGTACAGCAGCAGGAGGCCGCCGACCCCCGGCATGATCCCCTTGGTCCACAGGTCGCGGGGGCTGCGGGTGAGGACCTTGCGGTAGTACCAGACGCAGGCGAACCCGGTGAGCCCGAAGTAGAACGCGATCATCAGGCCGACCGACCCGATGGAGTCGGCCAGCACGTTCTCGCTGACCCGGGTCAACAGGACATAGAAGGCGATGGAGGCCAGCCCCATGCCCACCGTCGACCACGTCGGGGTCAGGAAGCGCGGGTGCATCTTGGCGAACCGGTCCGGGATCGCCTTGAACGCGGCCATCGACAAGGTGGTGCGGGCCGTCGGCAGGATGGTGGTCTGGGTGGAGGCGGCAGCCGAGGTGAGCACCATGAGGATCAGGAGTTTGGTGGCGAACGAGCCCAAGCCTCCGGTGCCGAAGACCTCGCTGCCCAGACCCGACAGCACGTCCCCGGAGTTGTCGGGGTTGGCGAGTCCGATACCGGTGTCCTTGACCCCGGCGAAGGCCTGCGCGGACACGCTGACCACGACGTAGACGAGCAGCAGGATCACCGTGGACAGGACCGCGGCCCGGCCCGGGGTGCGGCTGCTGTCCTTGGTCTCCTCGTTGACCGACACGGCCGTGTCCCAGCCCCAGTAGATGAAGATCCCCGCGAGCACGCCCTTGGTCAGCGCGTCCAGCGAAGTGATCTTCGCGGGGTTGAACCACGACCACGACACCTCGGTGGCCACGCCCGGTGCCGTTCCCGCGTACACCTTGACCAGGGCGGTGACGGCCAGGAGGAACAGCACCAGGATCTCGATGGTGAGCAGGACCTTCTGCAGGTTGGCGGAGAGCTCGATGCCGATGTAGCAGATCAGGGTCATCACGGCGATCCACACCACGCCGACCACGGTGACCCAGGTGGTGTTCTCGGCCAGGCCGTCGGCGCCGATGAGCCGGAAGCCGTACGCGCCGGCGATCTGCGCCAGGTTCGCCATGACGATGATGTCGGCGGCGATGATGCCCCAGCCGCCCATCCACCCGGTCCGCGGGCCGAACGCCCGCGAGGCCCAGGTGAAGGTGGTGCCGCAGTCGGGGTCGGCCGCGTTGAGCTGCTTGTACCCGTGGGCGATCAGGAACATCGGGATGAAGGACAGGATGATCACGATCGGTGACTGGAACCCGACCACCGCGACGATGACGCCCAGCGTGGCCGCGAGGCTGTAGGCGGGCGCGGTGGAGGCCAGGCCGATGACCATGCTGGAGAACAGTCCCAGCGCGCCGCCCTTGAGTCCCTTTTCCGTCGCTCCCGGGCCCGAGGGACGTCGGGCCTCGGGCGGGACAACAGGCATACCCATCTCGGCCGCCTCCGGTCACCGAAGCCACCCCACCGATTCCACAGTGAACCGCTTCCCCGCCACTCCGCAACTCGAGGCGGCGGTCGCCGCGAGCGGCGGCCCTACGGCGCCGGGGCTGTGGTCTGCCTCTCGGTCAGGACGGCCGCGGTCCGCCGGCACCAGGCGAGGTGGTCCTGCTCGAAGGCCAGGCCGCGCAGGCACGTCAGATAGGGCCCGATCCGCTCGCCGTGGCGCAGGAACTCCTCCTCGCTCAGGTCGCCGCGCAACCGGCCCAGCAGGGTGCCCAGCACCTCGATCTTCGCCTCGGCCGCGCGGGCGCGCTCCTCCAGCTGCGCGATGACCGGTGCGGCGCGGACGTGGTCGGCGGCCTGGACCTTGACCAGAAGGTCGTCGCGGATGACGGAGGGCTTGGAGGGGGCCGCGGCGAACGCGGTCAGCTCAGCGCGGCCGGCGTCGGTGACGTGGAACATGCGCTTGTTGGGCCGGGACTCCTGGACGACCTGCCGCCCCGCGACCAGCCCTTCCTTCTCCAGCTTCGCCAGCTCGGTGTACAGCTGCTGGGGCAGGGCGTGCCAGAAGTTCGCGACGCCCAGATCGAAGGCCTTCGCCAGCTGGTATCCGCTGTACTCGCCGTCCAGCAGCGCCGCGAGCACGGCATGTCGCAGAGCCATGGGCCCCCCTTCCCTTTCCGCGTCCTGCGGCGCATCATACCCAAGAACATGATTAGTCATATCCTTGAGTAATAGGAGGGGTCATGGAGACTGCCGAACGCTTCCGCACCGCTGTGGAGAAACGGGATCTGGCCGCGCTGGACGATCTGTTCACCGACGACATCCGTCTGTACAGCCCGGTGAAGTTCACCCCCTTCGAGGGCAAGGCCATGGTGCTGGGGCTCTTCGGGGTGCTGCTGCGTACCTTCGAGGACTTCCGCTACGTCGGACAGCTCGACGGCACCGCGGAGACCAGCGCCGACGGGGAGCGGGCCCCGTCGGAGATCCTGATCTTCCGGGCCACCGTGGACGGCAGGCAGATCCACGGCATCGACCTGCTCCAGTTCGACGAGGCCGGCCGGATCAAGGAATTTACGGTGATGGTCCGCCCGCAGTCGGCTGTGCAGGCCCTGGGCCAGGCGGTCCTCGCCGGCCTGACCGCCGACGGCCTGGCGTGATCGGGCCGTCGCCGGGCGGAACCGCGGGGGCCCTGGAGAACGTCAGTCGCGCCAGTTGGCGATGTTGACGTTCTCCAGGATGCCCAGGGCGTCGGGGACGAGTACGGCGGCGGAGTAGTAGGCGCTGACGAGGTAGCTGATGATGGCCTTCTCGCTCAGGCCCATGAAGCGTACGTTCAGGCCGGGTTCGTATTCGTCGGGGATGCCGGTCTGGCGCAGGCCGATGACGCCCTGGTTGTCCTGCCCGGTACGCACCGCGATGATCGAGCTGGTCCGCGCCGGACTGATCGGGATCTTGCCGCAACTGAGGATTGGCACACCACGCCAGGAAAGCACCGTGCTGCCGTCGACTTCGACGGTGTTGGGGTAGAGGCCTTTGCGGGTCCATTCGCGGCCGATGGCGGCGATGGTGCGGGGGTGGGCGAGCAGGAAGCGGGTGCCGCGGCGGCGGCTGATGAGTTCGTCGAGGTCGTCGGGGAGCGGGGGGCCGGCGTGGGGCTGGATGCGCTGGTCGTATTCGGCGGCGTGCAGCAGGCCGAAGTCGGGGTTGTTGATGAGTTCGTGTTCCTGGCGCTCGCGTAGCGCCTCGATGGTGAGTTTGAGCTGTTCCTCGATCTGGTTCATCGGTTCGTTGTAGAGGTCCGCGACGCGGCTGTGGACGCGCAGGACGGTTTGGGCGACGCTCAGTTCGTATTCGCGCGGGGCGAGTTCGTAGTCCACGAAGGTGGAGGGCAGGTTCGTTTCGCCCTTGTGGCCGGAGGCGAGTTCGATGGCTGCTTCGCCGCGCTTGTTGACGCGTTGGCGGGGGATGGCGCGGTAGGCCTCGAGGTGGGCCCGCAGGGTGGGGGACTGGTCGGCGAGGGTGTGGAAGTCCTGGCGGGGCAGGGCGAGGACGGTGGTGGTGGTGGCGGCGCGGGCGGTGAAGTCCCAGGAGGCGTCGGGGTCCAGGAGGCCTTGTTCGCCGAAGTGGGCGCCGTCGGCCAGGACGCCGAGACGATTCTGCTCGCCGAACTCGCCTTCGCTGAGTTGCTCGACCTTGCCGTGGGCGAGGAGGTAGAGGGTGTCGGCGGGTTGGCCGGCTTCGGCGAGGAGGTCGCCGGGGGCGAATTCGTGTTGGGTGAAGCGTTCGGCGAGGGCGGTGAGGACGTCGGTGTCCTGGTAGGAGCGCAGGAGTGACAGTTCGCCCAGTTCGGCGGGGATGACCCGGACCTGGGAGCCGGTTTTGACGAAGGTGACCTTGCCGTCGCCGACGGAGTAGGTCAGCCGCCGGTTGACCCGGTAGGTGCCTGCGGTGACCTCGACCCAGGGCAGCATGCGCAGCAGCCACCGGGAGGAGATCCCGGCCATCTGCGGTGCGGACTTGGTCGTGGTCGCCAGATTCCGGGCGGCAGCCGTATCGAGGCTCGAACGGTGCGGGCTGTCGGTCGGCGCGGGCGCGGATTCCGGACGTGCTTCGATGGACATGGCTGAGAGTCCTTTGCCGTGGCGTTCGTGAAGGTCCGTGGATGGATTTTTCCGCGCGACGTACGACGTCGGTTTCCGCAACGAGCGAAATGCCGCGACCTGGTCGCGGGATCGTGGAATGAACGCGGTCCTGGCGGATGGGCACTGCCGCCGCGGGCAGTGACATCGCTGTGCATACGGCGGACCCGGTGTCGCCTCCGGTCCAACACCCTTGGTTGCAGGGGTGTTTGCCGGTTGAAGTATCGCGGATCCGCCGCGGCCGCGCCATCACTCGATCGAATGAGTATCAGGCGCGGATACCGCGGAAATGCTTCTCTTCGGGCGCTGCCCCGTATGGACCCGCATCTTCCTCTCCACCGACTTATCGCGACTGCGAAGGATTCCGGATGGGACGCGTGAACGGAATCGAACATCCGGCCACCATCAGAAAGGAGAGCCACGCCACGACCACCACCCGTCCCTCCCGGCCGCCGGCCGAGGCGCTGGAACGTGTCCTCGCGGGGCCGGCCGGGCTGGGAAGCGCCGCCATCCGCTTCACGCCCCCGCAGCCGGGCGACCCGCCGGGCCGGGGGACACCGGCCCCCGCGCGGATCGAGGGCGTGTACTGTCCGCCGGCGGTGCGCGATGACCGGGCGCTGGCGGACCTGATCAACGCGCAACTGCTGGAATGGGCCGACGGCGTGGAGCTGTTCCGTTCCCCCGACCTGCGCGCGGGCCTGCTGTCGTTCGACCCGGGCCGGTCCGTCGTGCTGTGCCATCCCGACGCCCCCAGCACCGAACACCTCCTGACCGCCGCGAAACTCCTGACCGGTGAGAACGCGGTGGACGACTACTTCTGCGAACCCGAACTGGGCGGCGCCCCCGAGGGGCTCGGCGCCCGCCTCGCCGTCGCCCAGTCCGCGATCGACCCCACTCACATGCCCGCCCCGTATGACGCCCACTGGCGGGCGGCCCTGGCCGGGCACCCGGCGCTGCGCTGCATGCACGCGGCCATGGAATCCCTCAACCGGCTCGCCACCCCCGCCCAGGCCCACCGGTTCCGCCATGAGATCGCCAGCCTGTACCTGGGCTACGAGGCCGAAGGCGCCTGCGTGCAGGAGGAGCGCACCCCGCCGGTGTGGGAGTACCTGGTGCAGCGGCAGCTCAACTCGTTCCGCCCGTGCCTGGCGATCACGGACGCGATCGGCGGCTACGAACTGCCGGCCGAACTGTTCGCGCTGCCCGCCGTGCAGCGCGCGACCGCACTGGCCTCCACCGCGTCCACGGTCCTCAACGACCTGTACTCCCTGCGCAAGGAGCAGGCATCCGGCCGGTTCCACTACAGCCTTCCCACCGTCATCGCGCAGGAGGAGGACTGCGCGATCGACGACGCCTTCGCGAAGGCCATCGACGTGCACAACGACCTGGTCCGCGCGTTCGAGACGGAGGCCGCCGCGCTGGCCGCCCATCCGCTCACCGCCCGGTACGTGACCGGGCTGGCGAACTGGATGGGCGGCAACCACGAATGGCACGCCGGCCACGTCGGCGGCCGATACGCCACCTCGCCCTGAACGCGGCCGCTCCCCGAAACCGCGGCACCGCGCCCCCTCGCGGCGCCCCGCAACGACCTCACGACCTCAGGACGCCACGACCTCACGACCTCAGGACGCCACGACCGAAGGAGTCACCCCACACATGTCCCTCGACCACATCACCGTCCCGGCCCAGCTCCCGAACACCAGTCCCTACCAGCGGTCCGTCGCCGCGTACTGGAACGCCGAGAAGAACCCGGTCAACCTGCGCCTGGGCGACGTGGACGGCATCTACCACCACCACTACGGCATCGGTGAGGTCGACTGGTCGGTGCTCGACGCGCCGGAGGACATCCGCGAGGACCTGGTCACCAAGGAGCTGCACCGGCTGGAGTGCAACCAGACGGAGCTGCTCCTCGACCAGTTCGGCGACATCGGGCCGGAGGACCGGCTGCTGGACGCCGGATCGGGCCGTGGCGGCGGCAGCGTCGTGGCCAACCAGCGGTTCGGGTGCGCGGTCGACGGCGTGTCGATCTCCCAGTCCCAGGTCGACTTCGCCAACGCCCGGGCCGTCGAACGCGGTGTGGACGACAAGGTGCGCTTCCACCTCAAGAACATGCTGAGCACCGGCTTCGACACCGGGTCCTTCCGCGGGATCTGGAACAACGAGAGCACCATGTACGTCGATCTGGGCCTGCTGTTCGCCGAGCACTCCCGCCTGCTGGCACGCGGCGGCCGGTACGTCACCATCACCGGCTGCTACAACGACACCTACGGACTGCCCTCCCGGGCCGTCAGCCAGATCAACGCGCACTACATCTGCGACATCCACCCCCGCAGCACCTACTTCAAGGAGATGGCGGCCAACCGGCTCGTGCCGATCAGCGTCGTGGACCTCACCGCCGCGACGATCCCGTACTGGGAGCTGCGCGCCAAGTCGTCGCTGGTCACCGGTATCGAGGACCCGTTCCTGACCGCGTACAGGGACGGCAGCTTCCAGTACCTGCTCATCGCCGCCGACCGCGTCTGAACCGGGAGGTGATCAGCGCTACCGGGCCGGTGCGGGCCGCACGGCCGCGGGCGAGGTGGCGGGCTCGGGGGCGCGCGGGGTGTCGGGGGCCGCCTGAGCGTGGGGGAGCAGGAGCACCGTCCCGGCCAGCACCGCCGCCGCGGTGCCGGCGATGATCTCCGATCGCCTGTCCGCATGTCGATCGCTCAACTCACCGACCTCCTCCTGGATCGCGCAGGACGCCCACGGCCGCCGTCTCCGGCCGCTACGGAGTCCTACGCGGCCAGGTCGCGGCGGACTCAGCACCACTCACTTCGTGACAACCGCCGGGTGCGGCGTCCGTGCGGTGACAGGCCCGCCGCGGGGCGGTCCTCTGTGGCAGGCGGCACCCGGCGTGGCACGCTGGGGGACCCCAGTGTTCCCACCGAGGAGAGGCGTGCACGTGCCGCGATACGAGCCACGGCCGACCGCGGACGTTCCCACGGTGCTGAGCGAGGAACGCCGGCTCCGCAAGGAGCTCGGCTTCTGGAGCCTGGCGGCGATCGGGTTCTCCAACATCCTCGGCTCCGGCTGGCTGTTCGCCGCCATGTTCGCCGCCCAGACCGCGGGCCCCGCCTCGTTGCTGTCCTGGGTCGCGGCGGGCGTGCTGTGCGGGCTGGTGGCGCTGGTGATGGTGGAGCTCGGCGCCACCCGCCCCGAAGGCGGCGGAACCGTCCGCTGGCCGCTGTACGCGAGCGGCCGGCTGGTGGGTACCGTGATCGGATGGTCGGTGCTGCTGTCCGTCGGCGGCACGGCGGCGGAGATCAGCGCGATCATGCAGTACGCCGCCCACTACCTGCCGGGCCTGTACGCGCACGGCCGGCTGACCACGTCCGGTCTCGCCGTGGCCACGGGGCTGAGCATCCTGCTGACCGCGCTCAACTGGTTCGCGGTACGCACCTTCGCGCGGCTGAACAACCTCGTGTCGCTCTTCAAGGTCGTCGTGCCCATCGTCACCATCGTGGCGCTGTTCCTGTCCGGCACACACTCCGGGCGGCTGACCGACCACGGCGGCTTCGCCCCGTACGGCTACGCGGCCTGCCTGACCGCGCTCGCCAGCGGTGGCATCGTCTACTCCGTCAACGGGTTCCAGGCGCCGCTCGACTTCTCCGGCGAGGCCCGCAACCCCCGGCGCACCGTGCCGGGCGCGGTGCTCACCGGCATCGGGCTGGCCCTGCTGGTGTACCTGGGGCTGCAACTGGCGTTCCTGTACACGGTGCCGGACTCACTGCTCGGCCACGGCTGGCAGGGCGTCGACTTCGACTCCCCGTTCGGGCAGCTCGCCCTGGTGCTCAACCTGCACTGGCTGGCCACCCTGCTCTACGCCGACGCGGTGGTCTCGCCCGGCGGCTCGGCCTACGTCGGGGTCGCGCTCGACGCCCGGCACACCTACGCCCTGGCCAAGAACGCCCTGCTGCCGCGCTTCTTCATGCGGATCGACCCCCGCTCCGGCATGGCGCACCGGGCGCTGCTGCTCAACCTCGTCGTCATCGTGCTGTTCATGCTGCCGTTCGGCGGCTGGCAGGACATCGTCAGCGTGATGGGCGACATGTACCTGCTCATCTACGCGGCGTCCGCGGTCGCCGTCGCCGTGTTCCGCGCGCAGGACAGGGATCAGGGAGTCACCCGCAAGGACGGCCAGGTGCCCGGGGTGCGCTGGATCGCGCCGGTCAGCTTCGTGGTGGCCGCCGAGTTCGTCTACTGGTCGGGCTGGCACGACCTGCGCCTGGCACTGCCGCTGGTGCTCGCCGGGGTGCCCCTGTTCCTGCTGCTGCGGCGCGACGCCGGCGGGCTGCCGGTGCGCGAGGAGCTGCGGCACGGCGCGTGGCTGGTGTGCCACCTGGCCGCGCTGACCCTGCTGTCCTGGCTGGGCACCTTCGGCGGCTCCGGCCGGCTGCCCGCGCCGTACGACACGCTCGTGGTCGGCGTCGTCTCGTTGGCGGTCTTCGTCTGGGCCGTACGCTCCGGGACCGCCCATCTGCGAGCGGTCCCGGCCCCACCCGTCCCCGTCGCGTGAGCGTCGCTCACCGCGCGGGCAGCAGGGGCAGCGTGCTGAGCCGGCTCGGCGACGGGGCCGGCGGGAGGGTGAACGGAGGGACGGTCGTCGGCGGGGGCGACCCGCCGACGGGCCAGACCTTCGGCATGACGGGCGCCGGGGAGAACGGCGCCGAGTACGGTCGCGGTGGGTGGATGACGGTGTGGACGAAGATGCTCGCGGCCAGGACCAGGGACATGCCGATCAGGTTGATCTTGAGCAGGAAGCGCAGTAGCGCCTTGTCGAACGCGGGCGGTTTCGCCGACATCGTGGTCTCAGCCTGTGGGGAGACCGCGGCATCTGCGGGACGCAGGGCGTCCTGCAAAGTCTCGACCAGCCCGGGGAGCTCGCGCAGGAGCCCCGCGGCGGACGAGGGTGCGGTCACGGCCGGCCGGTGCGCGCTGTCCGGCTCGCCGCCGGGGCACAGGGTCGCCAGCCGGACCGCCAGCGGCGGGTGACTGCCCAGCCCGTCGTCGGGAACGACGTGCACGGTGGCAGGTCCCGGGTCGTCCGGATCGGCGAGCCGACGCGCGAAGGACCGGAACACGCCCTCGGGAAGCGTCTGCGGTGACGCGACGCCGCTTGCGCGGGCCGGTCCCGCGGGCCGGTCCGGATTCTCGGTGAGATCGGCCCACAGCGGAGTCAGGGCGTGCACGGTCCGCAGGGCGCGGGCGAGGGTGTGCGCTCCCGCGATGCGGGCCGCCGCCGCGTCCGCTTCCAGCTCCTGGCCACGCCGTACGGCCAGGGTCTGGCGCAGGTACAACCCGTTGTACGCCTTGGTGACCTTCAGGAGCAGTCGCACGACCGGTTTGACGCTGGTCTGGTCGTTCTCCAGGAACTCCAGGTAGCTGACGGTGCGTTGCAGCCGGATGCTTCCGCGGTGGCTGACGGACGCCAGTCGGGTGTGCCGGCCCGCGTAGTGCCCCAGCTCGTGGCACAGGACCGCGCGCAGTTCGTCCGGGGTGAGCCCGAGGAGCAGGGGCAGGCCCAGGTCCAGGGTGCGGGGGCCGCCGACCAGGCCCATCAGTCTGCCACGCTCACCGGCAGAGGCGTTGACGGTGTCGGTGAGCCGCATCGTCGTGGGCGGGGCGGTGTCCAGTTCGGCGGCGAGCCGCAGGGTCAGGGCCCACAGTTCGGGCTGCTCTTGGGGCGTCAGCTCGATCCGGGGGCCTTCGAGTACGACGGCGGACGTCCCGGCGAGCAGCCCGTAGGCCAGGGTGGAGACGGGCACCACGGTGAGGGTGCCGAGCAGGGCGAGCTGCCAGGTCTCGGTGGTCATGATGGCGATGACCAGCAGGAGCTGGATGGCCAGCATGGTGACGGCGAGCAGGTGGACCCCGGCCAGCAGGGCGCAGCCGAGCAGGGCGCGCCCCGCGGTCGACCGGGGCTTCACGCGCACGGCCCCGTACGCCCGGTGCCGTCGCCTCGCCGGCCGGCCAGGTCCGCACCGGCCTGCCGCGCCGCCTGTTCGTCCTCCTCGAAGGCCGAGCGGAGCCAGGACTCGGTGGCGTTCAGGGCCGCGGCGAGCCGGTCCCCGGGTGCCGGGCCGCCGGTGCCCAGCAGCGGCACCTCGCCCAGCGGATCGGTGGTCGGGTCGAGGCCGAGCAGCCGCCGGAGGTTGGCGCGCCCCTTGCGGAGGTTGCCCCGGGCCGCGGAGGCCGTGATGCCCAGGTCGTCGGCGATCTCCTGGTGCGTCAGGGCGTAGAGGCTGAACATGACCAGCACCATCCGCTGGCGCGGTGGCAGACCGGACATCGCGGTCAGTACCCGCCGGGCCTGTGCCGTCTCATCGGGCAGCGCCTGCCGGGGGAGTGCCACGTCCAGTGCCGCCCGCTTCACCTTGAGCCGCAGACGCAGCACGCGCCAGAGCTTTCTCCGCATCACCAAGCCCACCCACGCGTTCGGCTGCTCGTAGCCGCTGATCCGGTCCCAGTTCTCCAGTGCCGCGAGGAAGGCGTCCTGCACGGCGTCCTCGGCGTCCTGTCGATTGCCGCACAGCATGACCGCACGGGCCAGCAGGGCCGGCCGGTGGGTCGTGAAGAACGCGTCGAAGTCGGCGGGGACACGTTCGGCCTCCGCCACTTCGCCGCGTTCGGGTTCCTGTGCGCCGGTGCGCACGCTGTCGGTTCCCCTGCTCATCGTGTCTCCCCCTCCCGACCGCCCGGGGCGGCCAGGCCATCGCCCCGCACGGTCAGGATGCCCCCATCCGGGCGGTGGTCCTCCACCTGGACCGCGTGTCCCGCCAGGCGGACCGCGGCGAGCACGAGCCGGGCACGTTCACGTTCACGGGTCACTTCGCACCAACAGGCCACTACCTGGCAGACGACTTCGACCGTAGCGGCCAGCACCGCCAGCACCACTGATTCGTACATATCCGACCACGCCCCTCGCCGACCCCGTAACGTCGGCAGGTCCTCCGCCGACTGCAACACCGCTGAACACCCGCGGTCGGCCCCCGCGTTTACCCGCCGGGCGAACTTTTTTCGCGGTGGTTTTCGCGGGGGGCTCCCGCGGGGTGCCGCGGCGTGGTCCGTGGCACCGGCCGGAGGTGCGGTCAGCGCGCGTCCGCCGCTGCGTGGACGCGCTCGCCGCCGACGGAGGTCAGGGCCACGGTGGTGGAGCCCCGGTCCGGGTGCGCCGCCGCGTAGGAGGCGACGCGCCGCTGGTACTCGGCCAGGCTGGTGATGCCGGTCAGGTCGCACTCGCCCCACTCGACGCCGGTGTAGACGGCGTGGACGTGGGCGCCCTGGAAGCCGACCCCGACCCCGCCGTCGTACTGACGAGCTTGCTGCGACCGCACGCCGGCGGCCCGGGTACGGCCCGTTGATGCCGGCGGCGGGTCAGGTCGCCGTGCGCACGGATTCCGCGAGGGCGTCGCCGAAGGTCGCCGAGCCGGCGGCGTTCGGGTGCAGGGGGAGTGCCTGGCTGGTGGGGACGAGACCTTCGATGTAGCGCGTTCCGGCAGGGGCGCAGCTGTCATGTCCGGCGCTGAGGGGGATGGTGTCGACGAACGTGGCGTCGTGAGCGGCGGCCTGGGTGCGCAGGGCGTCGCCGAGCCGGCCGACGGAGCCCTGGATGTAGTTCGCGTCACGGGCCCAGATCGGCTGCCTGGGGAAGCAGCCGTCCTTCCGGATGTAGGTGCCGTAGCCGACGACGAACACCGTGGCGTGCGGGGCACGGCGGTGGATCTCGTCCAGCGCGTCGCCCAGGGAGGGCGCCCAGCGGTCGATGTCCTCCGCGATCCGGTCGCCTCCACCGGCGGTGAGGCGATCGGCGCAGCTGGTGCCGAGAGGCTCGGGGAACAGGTTCACACAGCTGATGACTCGGGTGACCAGGTTGGTGTCGTTGCCGCCGATGGTGAGGCTGACGAGGTCCGTCCCGTCGGACAGGGCCGTGTACTGGGGCGGGACGGAAGCGAACTGCTTGCCGCCGAAGTCGGTGATCCTGGCGCCGGAGCAGGTCACGTCGGTGAGCCGGGCGCCGAGCGCCCGCGCGGCGACGTGCGGGTAGTCGGACAGCGACCGCAGGCAGGCGACCTTGCCCGGATCGGTGGGGGGCACCAGGGGAGCCGCGGCGAAGGAGTCGCCGAGGGCGACGTACTCAACGGGCCGCGCGGACCGCGCTTGTGCGGGACCCGATACGGCGGCGGCCACCAGACCGGCGCAGCCCAGGACAGCGGCGAGGAGGCTGCGGGAGAACCAGGTCATGGATGCTCCGATGCCGAGAAGGGAAGCGGGGGTGTGTCGAACAACCGGGCATCGGCCGCCATGACGTCTCCGTGCTATCGGTTGGTGCGTAGGGAAGTGGGACCAGGCCGCAGCGCGGAAAGTCGTGACGGATGACAGAACCCCCATAACCGCGCGAAGTGCCCCACAGGACCTACCCGGCTGGCCGACGGCGAACCTTCCCCCGCTCGTCAGGGCGCTGCTGCGCGGGGCGACGATCGGCGAGGAACTCGTCGCGCAGCATGGAAACGGACTTCGCGGGAAACCAGATATTTACCTTCCCATAGGAAAATCTGGAGACTCCATGTCCGTCCCGCCGCCCGCCCGCGCCGACGCGAACCCGCCCCGCGCAGCAGACTCCGGCCCAGCGCCGGGGGAGGGGGGTGAGAGCGATCAGGAGCGCGTCAACCGGCGGTGGAACGAGGTGCTGCAGGAGACGCGTGTCGCGCAGATGGGGGTGCAGATCCTCTTTGGTTTCCTGCTCAGCATTTCCTTCACGCCGTACTTCCGCGAGTTGGGGACGTTCGACCTCACGGTCTACGTCGTCGCCGTCGTCTGCGGGGCCCTGGCGACGGGCGCGTTGATAGCCCCGGCCTCCATCCACCGCATCCTCGCGGGCCGGCGCCTGAAGGAGGAGATCATCGATGTGGCCGGCCGCCTGATGATGTGCGGCATGGCCCTGCTCGCGCTGACCGTCGGCTCGGTGGTGCTGCTGATCCTGCACGTCGCCCTGAACAACGTCGTGGCCGAGATCGTCACCGCCGCCATCGGGCTGTGGTTCCTCGCCTGCTGGTACGGACTGCCGGTCTGGCTGCGGCACCGCGCCGATCGACGCGACGGGGCACGGTGAGAACGGTCGGGGAGGCGGTGGACCCCGCGCAGCCGCACCCCGAGACGGCGGGCGGCGATGCCGGGGCCGCCGAGGAACCGGACAAGCAGGTGAGCTGGGCCGAGTTGTTCTTCGACCTGGTCTACGTCTTCGCCATCACCGAGGTCAGCTCCCTGTTGCAGGCCGACCACACCTGGGCCGGCGCAGGCCGGGCGTTGATCGTATTCGTCCCCGCCTACTGGGCCTGGACGGCCACTTCGGTACATGCCAACCGGCAGGACGTGGAGAACGCCACCGACCGGATCGGCATCTTCGCGGTCGCGCTGAGCGCGCTGTTCATGGGTCTGGCGGTGCCCGGCGCCTACGTTGACCGCGGTCTGCTCTACGGCGGCGCGTACTTCGTAGCCCGGCTGGTGCTCCAGGTTCTCGCACTGCGCTGGCAGAAACTGCACCTCAACTCCTTCCTGGTCGGGGCCGTCGTCACCGGCCCCCTGCTGCTCGCCGGCGGTCTGGTGGAGGGCAACGCGCGCATCGCCCTGTGGGCGGCGGCCGCGCTCGTCGACACGCTCGCTCCGCAACTCCTGCGCCGCCGCGCGACCGCACACTTCCATTCGGGTCACCTTCCCGAACGCTTTGGACTGTTCCTGATCGTCGCGCTCGGCGAGACCATCATCGCCATCGGCAGCCCGGTCACCGGCACCACACACATGGGGGGTGACGTACTGGCGACGGTGGCCGCCGCGTTCGCCCTGACCGCGGCCCTGTGGTGGGTGTACTTCGCCTTCGCGGCAAGTGCCCTGCAGTTCGCGGTGGCGGCCGCCGACAAGCAGTTCGACATGGTCCGGCATGTCCTGTCGTACGCACACCTGGGCCTGATCAGCTCCGTCATCGCCATCGCGGTCGGCTTGCACGACGCGGTCGCGCATCCCGGACACCGGCTCGGAATCGGCGTCGCGGCACTGCTGTACGGGGGCTGCGGCCTGTTCCTCATCGTCTTCGCCTACACCCGCTGGCGGATGTTCCGGCTGTGGTCCGTCACCCGGCTCACCGCCGCGGCGGCCGTCCTCATCAGCCTGCCACTGGCCTCCCGCCTGCCTGCGCTGGCAGCGGTCGTGTGGCTGGCCGGCCTGATCGTGGCCCTCGACGTGGTCGAGTGGTACCGCATGCGGCGCGCCGCCTCGAAGGCCGGGACCGAAGACGCCGCCGAGGCGGCCGCGGCGGCCACCGTCGGCGAACAGGGCAGCGCGCCCGAGACGGAGGCGCAGATCCGGGTGGAAACGGAGGCGTAGCCTGGCCGCCCTGTGGTGCCGGCAAGTCGTTCGAACGAGCCCCCGGTCACGGGCCGACGGGGAGTAGGAGCCCTCCCGTGAGCCGGAGGAGTTCGCCGACGGTGGTGGGGAAGACCGTTCGGGGAGTCCCGGCGGCGGCCCAGAGCCGGGGGTAGTCGGCAAGAGCCGCGTCGACCACGGTGGGAAGCACGTGGAGGTGGCCCGACCGGTGCCACACCACCGATCGCCTGCCCGGTGGCCCGGCGCACCTGTTCCGGGGTAGCGCGCCGGAGCTTGCCACGTCCCCACCGGGCGGCGAGTGCCGCGGTGTCCACCCGATGCCGGCCGCTGGTCAGCACCAGAACGGGCTCTTCGTCGGAGATGAACACCAGGCTGTTGGCGATCGCACCCACGTCACACGCCAAGGCCTGGGCGGCCTCCGCGGCCGTGCGCGTCGACTCCGTCAACTCACGCACCTGACCCGCGACGCCGGCCGCGGCGAATCGCGTCGGCGCGCGTCTGCGGGAGTTGCGCGAGGAGCAGGAAATCTCACTGTCCGAACTGGCGCGCAGGTCCAAGATCGGCAAGGGGACGCTCTCCGAACTGGAGAGCGGCCGGCGCAACCCCACCCTGGAAACGCTCTACGCGCTCACCACAGCGCTCAAGGTGCCTCTGAGCACCGCGCTGCACGATCTCGGTTCTCCCGCCAGGATCTCCGGTCACGCCGTGGACGCCGTCCTCATCGAGCGGTTCGAGGCGGCCGCCTCCGTCGCGGAGACCTACCGGATCCGTATCCGCGCAGGGACGGAACAGGAGTCCGGCGCCCATACCCCCGGCACGACCGAGCACATCATCGTCCTCGCCGGCACCGCGCGCGTCGGTGGAGTCACCGACCCCGTCCTGATCGGTCCCGGTATGCACGGCAGTTGGGCCGCCGATGTCCGGCACCTGTATCAGGCGCCCTCGGGGGACGTGGAGGCGCTGCTGATCGTGCGCTACCCGCAGTGACACGCCAATGCCTGTACACAGCCGGGAAATTTGGTAGATCCTCTGTAGTTGTGCATCACACCGAGGATTCGCCGTGGCCCACAGGCATCAGTGCCATCACCCTGTTCGTCGAGGACCTCGACGAAACCAAGCGGTTCTACCGGGAGGTGTTCGGCCTGCCGCCGGCCTTCGAGGACGACAACTCAGCCGTGTTCGACTTCGGGAACGCCCTCGTCAACCTGCTGAGAACCTCCGCGGCACATGAGCTGATCAGCCCGGCACACCCCGGCGACCCGACCGCCGGCCCTCGGCTCCAGCTCACACTCCCCGTGGACGACGTGGACGCCATGTGCGAGAAACTGACCGCCCGCGGCGTGACCCTGCTCAACGGCCCGCTCGACCGCCCATGGGGCATCCGCACCGCCAGTTTCCGCGACCCCGGCGGCCACATCTGGGAGATTGCCCGCTGACCGTCCTACGGGCGCGGTGGCGGCGCGGTGGCGGGCGGGAACCGGCGAGTGCGGCGCTCGAACGCCGTGCCGGTGCCGCCCGTTACCCTTCGCGACTGTTCTGGTGGCCGTCGGCCGGGGTGTCAGCGGTGCTGTTCGCCGGTGGGTTCAGCAGCTCGGTGCCCGTCAGCGCATGCGGGTTGTTCAGGGTGCCATCGGCGACCCCGGCGTGTGCGTTGGGGGTGATCAGGGCCGTCGCCACTCCCGTGGCGAAGGTGGCGACCGCGAGCATCATTCGTTTCTTCATGCCCACTCAACCGGCAATCCCGTGCGATGGTCACGGCACAGTTCACAGTCGGCCGAATCCCGCGTATGCCCGGCGGGTGGATTCGCATCGTTTGATCCCGTCCGGCCATCCCTGCGGGTCATCGTGTGGCACTGTGTCGAGGTGCGATCACCGACGGGTGGTGCCCGGATGCATCGCGGTGGGGGAAGTGGGGGCGGCAGATGTCGGTCTTTGGCCATGTGGGGGCCGGGGCGTTCGGACTGGTGATCGGGTGGATCGCTTACCGGACGTTGCGGCGCTCGCAGGGCTCGGGTCTCAGTGATCTCGTCACGGTGATCGCCGCGCTCGGTGGCGGCGCGGTCGTCGACGCCCGCTTCGCCGATCCCGAGCTCTTCGCCTCGTACGGACTGGGCCTGGCCACGGGCTTCTTCGGGTACTTCGTGACCGCCGCATGGTTCGACATCCGGGACCGGTCGGCCCTGCTGGCCGAACGCGCTGCCGGTTCGGCCCAGCCCGGTGCGACCTCTGCTCCGGCCGACAGCGCGGGAAGCGCCGCGTCGGCGGAGGCGTCGCTGCCCCCCCAGACAAGTTCGTGGCAGGGCTCCGGGGAGCAGGACCAGCCCTCTCATCGCCGCATACGCAAGCCGTTCGAACAGTAGGCCGTGTAGGCGAGGCCCAGCACGTTGCCCTTGCGGAGCAGCTCCATGCGCACCCGGTGCAACGCGTCACCGACCGGCTGGGAGTCGAGGAAGTACTGCCAGAACCGCTCGGCGACCTCGGCTGCCAGAGCCTGCTCGACGGAGATCTCGGTGCCGATCACCCCTGCGGCCGCAAGCCCGGAGAACGCGTCGACGAAGCTCAGCCAGGTGGCCGGCTCGCTGTTCGCGGTATGGCATCCGTTCAGGAAGACCAACGGCGAACTCGGCTCCCACGTGGTCGGCGCCGCTGCCCAGGCGGTCAGCGCGGGCGGGGTGATGCGGTCCGAGAGGCCGATCTCCAGGACTGTGGTCTCCTCGGCCTCGTCCAACCCGTCGGGCGTGCGTCCGTGGCAGTAGAAGTACACACAGTCGTGTCGCGCGGCAGCCAGGGCGGTTTTGAGCGCCTCCCGTCCGTCACAGTCCGTGATTCCCTCCGGGAATGACTCCTGTAGAGCCCGCATGTGAAGGCCGGACAGCGTCTCGTTCAGTTTCAGGCTCCGCGCGACGGTCATGCTCGGCACCTGTGCCCCGCGGCCCGCGAGCAGCGGCAACGAGCGGCCGGGCGGCAGGGAGAGTGGTTGCTCGATGCGGTGGCGGTATCCCCAGAACCCGAACGGACACAGCGTGTTGTAGGTGTGTTCGCTTTCGCCCGGGCAGGCGTGCGCGTCGAGGTTCCTGTCGATCTCCCTCCGTCCGGCCTCGCATCTGATCAGGGGCACCGAGGTGTCTCGGACGTCCACCGGGATGTCGTAGACGAAAGCCCAGGGAAACGTGATCGGCTGCCGGTCCTGCCGGCAGATCTGGATCTCCCCGGGGCCGCCCAGCACCTCGGCGAGTCGTGTGCGCTGCTCGACGTGGGGGGCGAGCACGAGCAGCAGATCCCAGCCGAGTTGGGCCAGGGCGGAGAGATCGGCGAACAGTTCGTCGTCCGGTTTGCGGTTGCCTGCTCGCAGGCGGTTGCGGAACGCGCCGTCGGCGCGCTCGGCGTGGACGCGGCCGAGCACGCGGCGCGCCCGGTCCAGTGTGCCGCGAAGCAGGAGTTCGTTCAGCCAGAACGTGCTCACCGCCGTGCCCGCGCCGAGCACGTCCACGGTGACACCACCATCGCGTCGGCGCGCGACCCGGATGCCGGCTGTGCGCTCCGGCAGGTCGGCGATCCCCGTGAAGCCGTCGACCAGTGTGTGGTCGATATGGGCCGTGAGCGATTCCGCGCCCGGCTCCTCGCGCAACGCCACCTGGGCGGTCAGGGACACCGACTGGAGCTGGTTGCCGCGGTTGGTCACGATGAGCCGCAGGCTTGCCGGGCCGGTCTCCGGGGGCGCGCTGACGCGTACGCGCAGGTACCGGTCCTGGTGTTCGGGCGCGCAGGTGTGGTGTCCACCAGGTTGACAGGGGCAGACCCAACCGGGGCCGACACGCGGCAGGAAATAGGGGTGGCGCTCGCCGTACACGGTGAAGTCGGCGCTCATGACGAGGACGTCCAGCCAGTCGCCGTTGTGGTCGAGCGGGTGCTCCGGGAAGGGTTGGCTCGCGGCCGCCAGCAGGCTTTCCGCGGAAAGGTCACCGATGTCCACCCGCAGCTCGTACGTCACGCCGACCCCGAGCCTTCGGTCCCGGGGCACGACACGACGTGAAAGCGGCCAGGTGAGGCAGAGGTTCAGGAACCGGTCGGCGGGCCGCTCGGCATCGGCATCGGCATCGGCCTCGGGTTCGGTCGGCGCCTGTTCGCGAAGGTCCGCACCGTCGGTGCGGGCGGAGCCCCGGAGTCCGTCCTGACGAGTCTTCATCCAGTGGTCCCACAGCAGGGCGAAGGCCTCGTAGTCGACGAAGACCGCTGTGAACTCCTCGTCGAAGGCGGCGGCGTCGAGTTCGTCGTCGGCCAGCAGTAACAGCAGCGCCGCTCGTGCCTCAGCCTCCATCGGCAGGCTGTCCGGGACCTCCTCCGAGGCGAGGAGGAGACGTAACAGCCCCTCGGTCGCGGACCTCGGCGGCGGAGGCGTGGTGTCGCTGGGCATGGGGCACGCTCCGGTCGTCCAGTCCGGGTCCGGGCTCCGCACTGGCGAGTTGAGAAGACGGATGGGTGGTGCCATTGTGCTGGCATCGTCCACACGTCATGGCCGCTTTCGGCAGCACACCGGGGGCGGCCGGGCGATGGATCGCACCAGCGGGAGGGGCTGGCACCATGGCCGTCGGCCCAGACATCACGATCGGCCTGAACTGGCAAGACGACAAGAGGGTCGTCGCCGCGGTCGTGGACGGTGACGGCCTCGTCGTGGCGCCGCACCGCGGTGCCCTCGTCGGGCGGTCTCTGCTGTCGTTCCCCTTCCCCGGTGACCAGCACGCGGTTCTCCTGGGCAAAGTACTGCTGCCCCCGGACGTCCGACGACGGATCCTCGCGGAGCTGCAGGCCCTGAACGACGGCGACCGGTTGAGAATTCGGGTCCGGCTGCCGAGGCCTTCGGCAGAGCGCGGCTTCTCGTTGGGTGCCCTGCCCTGGGAGCGGGTGCGGGTGCCGGAGGCCGATGTCCACCAGCGGCCCCCTGCGTGGCGCGCGTGGGCGGCCGGCGAGGACGATCCGCAGCCCTACCGGGAGCTGCGCTTCGATCCGCGGTTCTCCGTGGTTCGTGAGGTGGCGGGTTCGACGACGGCCCACGCGCCGGCAGACGGCGGTGGGGGAGCGGTGATCGCCGACGCGACGGCCGTCCACGGGGACATCATCACTCCGCGGGGGGTGGAGTCGGTCCCCGAGCCTGCGGCCGGGTCGACGAGTGACCGCGACGGACGCCAGGTCGCGGCAGCCCTGCGAGGTTCCCCGTTCGAAAGCCGGTCAGTGGCCGCCCCCGCGACGGCGAAGGCCATCCGCAGTGCCTTGCCGGACGCGGCACTCTTCTACTTCGGCGGTCATCACCTCGACGACGGTCTGGTCGTCGCCAGTGCTCCAGGCGAGTCGCGCGGAGAACTCCTGGACGCGGCCACGCTGTCCGGCTGGCTGACCGGGTACGGGGTCAGGATCGCCGTGCTGATGGCGTGCGACGCGGCCTCCGCCTCCGTAGCGGCCCCCGCATCGGGATCAGCGTCGAAGCGGTCGAACCTCTCCCTCGCCGAGCGCCTGGCGATCGACGGCGTCCCCTATGTCGTCGCGGTGCACGGAACCGTGAGCGACGGAGCATCGGTGCGCTTCGCGGGCCGGTTCTTCCACGCTCTCCTGCAGTGGCGGGACATCGACGTGGCGGTCGCCGAGGCGGCCACTGGCATGAACGAGCCGACCGCGCTGCCGGTGCTGTACACCGGCCGACGGAGTACAACCCTGCGACTGCGGGAGCTGCGGCCGCCTCGCCGGGCGGTCCTGCCGTCCGTCGCCCACCGCATGGCCCTGCCGCCGGCCGGGAGCAGAGATCTCGGGACCGCGGACGAACGCTTCCGGGTTCACCTGGAGACCCGCTGGTGCCTGCAGGCCGGTCCGCTCGTTGACGTACTGGCCGACCCGTCGGGGGACGACCTCGTCACCCTGCTGGAACGTGCGGAGTTCGACCTCAAGGGGGGTGACAAGGAGCGTCCGGACAGACGGCGTTGGTACGAGGTGGAGGCCGAACGCCTGCACGAGCCGGGGGCCCGCCGCGAGCTCCTGTCCGCGCTGTCCTCGGACGACGCGGCATCGGACGACGAGGCGTCGGAAGCCCATCTCCCCGGGCGGGGCAGCGGTCTGGTGGTGCGGCGACGCGTGCACGCCTACTCCCCTCTGCTGGACTGGCCCTCCTGCCTGGCGGGCCTGCGCCGTCTGGTTCCCGACCTGCGGGCTGTGGTGTTCCAGGTCCACGGGGAGGACGCGGAGAACGTGCACCACGCCGCCGTCGAAATCGCCGGTGACCTTCGCTGCGATGAGTACCTCATCAGGCTGCCGCCCCTGCGTGCCCGGCTGGGTGCGGCCCCCAGAGCCGGCTCGCACGCCCTGACCGCGGCCGCACACGTTCTGGAAGAAGTCCGAAAAGAGCCCGCGCCGTTCTCCGGCGGGCCGACCCTGCCGATCGACGCCGTCGCGGTAGTGGACGACCTGAACGTGGGTGACGGCTGGGGCGACTGGCGTGCCGAACTGGACGTCCTGCGGTCGGTGGCGGCGCGGTGGCCGGCGGTCTTCCCGGCCCTCATGGAGGCGCACGCCGCCCGCCGCACCGGCGTTGGGCGCTACGCGTCGCTTCTTCTCGCGGCCTCCCGGGACGACGAGTTGGGTCGCTGGCTCCGCGCTGCCGCACGTCGGCTGCCGTGCCCGTCCGACTTCCCCCGGGTACGCGTTCCCGAGTCCGTCGCCGATGCGGTGGTACTCGGGCTGCTGCGGGAGCGGGACCCCGCCGAGGCGCGCTTCGGAGGTGCGGACCTGCCGATCGAGCTGGAGGAGTGGCAGGCGAAGGGCGTGTCCGCAGCTGTGGACGCCGCCGTCCGCGTGGCGGAACGCTCGACCCCTCTGACGCTGCTGGACCTCGGCACACCCGAGGACGCCGTCGCGTTGGACCGGGCCGGACTGCTGGCCTCGACCGACTTGTGGGCACTCGATCCGAAAGGCCGTAGCCGTGGCCGTTGGACCCTGTTGACCCGGCGACCGTTGACCAAGGACGTCGTGGCCTGGCTGGTGGACCTGTCCGAGGCCAGGCGGCGGATGGTGGGCCTGGCACCCGACGCGGTGGTCCCCGACGCCCGGCTGGAGGGGGACATGGCGGAGTACCGCGACGCGTTGCGGCCTCCGTTGCCCTTCCGCTGAGCTGCCGTCGCCCCATCCGCTCGAGCTGCGGTCGCCCGTCCACCGAACTGTCGTCGCCCATCCGCTGAGCTGCGCGGGCGGGGGAACGGGCCGTGTCACAGGAGTGCATCGATACGGATGACTCGCCTCAGAGCGGACAGATCGGCCCCCTACCATCGAGCCACCATCTGACGGGTCGTCTAGGACCGCCAGTGGACGGGGAAGGGACATCTCTGTGCTTCACAACTGGTACTTCTGTGCTTCTCTTGGCCTCCCTGTCGAGGACGCTGCCGTCCACCAGGACATCATCGCGGCGCTCGGAGAGCCCAGGGGCGTCGACCGCGCCGAGGAACTGGTCTGCGCGGCCCTCGACTGCCTGCGATCGGCCGAGACCGCCGCCACCCTGCATGCCCTGCCGCACGTCCTGGCAGCGCATCGGCGTTTCCAGGGGAACCCGGAGGTGACGGCGCGCGCCCTGGTGCTCTACCGGACCATCGCCCGGATCAGCCCCGACCATCTGCGGGTCCGGTTCGGCGCGTTGCTCCGGGAGGCCGGCGGCGGGGAGTGGGAGAAGGCGGCGCGCCTCCTGGAGTCGGCCCTGGAAGAGGTGCTGACCAGGTCGCACGCCACTGCTCCCGGTCTTGTTCCGTACCTGGATCTGGGGGAACAGCTCGCCCCCACGCTGGTGCTGACCGTCGGCCGCTTCCTGGCCTCGCACCGGAGTCAGGTGGTACGCGAGCGTCTCGGAGAGCGCCCCACCGTTCTGGTGGCGGCCCTGCGCGGCGAGCATGGCCGGCTCGCGCTGACCCAGGCCGCGGAGTGGAGCGCGACCACATGGCCTGAGTCGGGGGACGAGGTGCGCGCCCTGGCCCGGGCTTCGGGTGGCGCGCTCGACATGGAGCCCGACCTGTTGATGTGCGCGGCGCGGGTGTCCTTCGGCATCCTGCCCGAGGAACGCGATCCCTCGGTCCTGGCGACCCGACTCGACGAGATGGAGAACGAGGCGCTCTCCGGCACCCGGTTGCTCGGCTGGGTCGAGGAGTTCACCGCGGCCTGGGACTGGCGGTCGGTTGATGCCACGGCCAGGCGGCAGGCGGCCTACACCCGGCTGGGTGGCGTGGCCGGGCACCGCGACTCCGCGATGCCGGCGGTGCTGTGGCAGAACGCGTTGAGCACTCTGGCCGTCGAACTCGCCCCAGAGGAGACGGTCGAGCGGCTCCAGCGCTGGTGGCAGCCCCCCGAGGCGTTCCCCGACACGAACCAGGCCCAGCAGGTCCAGGTGTCCATCAAGTACACCGGGCCCGAGTACGGCCGCGCCGTTTTGCATGTGGGCAGGCTGCTCGGCCTGCGCACCCCGCCCGACGGGCGTCGCCGGCCGATGCCGATCCTCACCGACGGACCGGTCGCGGACACCGTCCCCGCCGTCGCGGCACAGGTCTGGTCACCGTGGATGTTCGATCGGCCCGGTGTCGCTGCGAGCGGTGGCGGTCCGACGCGGCTGACGGACAACGAGCCGGAGCAGCTGGTCCGGTTGCTGGGCGCCGGGTTACTGGGCGAGCGGCTGCTCACCGACGGGAGGCGGCGCGAGAACCACCCGAACTTCCTGTTGTTGCTGAACATCCACCTCAGAGACGTCCTCGGCCGCCGTTTCCAGAAGCTGATGGGCGCGATCAGGGAACACACGGGACGGTCGCTGGTCCCGGCGGGCCACCTGGCCGGCCTGATGGCCCACGCGCAGAACATGACGGACCGGGTGGGCAAGGGCCTGCGGCCCACCGTCCACCCCGCGGAGCTGGTGCGCGTGCTCAGCAGCCTGCACGCCCAGACGGATCCCCTGCCCCCCGGGCAGGCACTGCGGGATCTGGCGCACGAGGAGAACGGTCTGGCCGCCGCCTTGTTCTGGGTGAGGGAGTCCTCGGCGGGCGGAGTCGGCGGCCACCGTACGGAGGCGGGTGGCCGTTGGTTCATCGGTGACCGGTCCGCCGCCGAGGTGCTGTTCGATCTGGTGTCCGCGCAGCCCGGGTCGGCGACCCGCGGCACCGCGATCACCGCCGCGCTGCTGCGGCGGGAGATATCCGGGGGTGAACAGGCGCCCCTGTCGTGGCGGGAGGTGCACGGGGACGAAAAGGTGGAGGAGCCCCTGTTCCGCTGGGACTGGACCCCCGGGGGACTACCCGTGCCGCCGGTCAGGAACCCGTCCGGCAAGTCGGTGGTCCCTGGACACCGGGAGCTGCTGCTCAGTGGTCCCACGGACCCCGAGCGCAGGGATTTCAGCGTCGAGGAGTGGGAGGTGATGGGGCAGGAGATGGAGCGGCGCTGCGAGGGGTCGCCGCGGTTGCGCTATGTGCCGCTCACCGCACGCACCCTGCGCCTTTCGGCGCTGCTGCGCCGCCCCGACCTGGGCGACCAGCGGCATCACGACGACTGGGTGACCTCGTGGTCGGAGTCGGTCGCGGCGCTGAACTCCGCCGCCGCGCTGCCGCGGGTGGTACGGAGCCGGCTGCTCGACCTGTTCCGCGCCGAGGTGGCTGGAGCGGGCTCCCAGGAGCGGCTGTCCGCCGTGCTGGAACGGGTCATCGACGTGATCATCGAGCTGAGTCCACGGGCGACGCTCTACTACGACCGGCTCTTCCGCGCGACGGGCGATGCGATGTCACTGCCGGCCGAGAGCGCCAACCTGCTGCGGCACCGGGTGCTCCGGGCGTTCTACCACCAGTGGGGACCCTCCGTGTTCGCGGCGTCCCGCTCCGAGCCATTCGACACCTTCGGCTCCAGGATCAGCGCCAGAGGCACCGAGAGTGCGCTGGTCACATTGGTACGGGCGACCGCGCACCAGGAGCTCCAAGCCGCGGCGGTCCCGCTGGGCGCGGTGATGGCCGAGGCGTGGGAGCGGGCGCAGCGCCCCGCTCGGCTGGGTGCCCGGCGCGAGGAGCTGGACGCGGTCACGCTCGACCCCCGGCTCGTGGTGGCCGCCACGGTCGACCGGCGCACCGGCGAGGCGGTGCTCTACCCGCGCGGGGAGCAACTGGACAAGAGGGTCCGTGGCGGTGGCCGGCCGTCGGTGCGGGATCTGTTCAGTCCGGGGAGCGACACCCCGCAGGCGGTGGGAGGCGGCTTCGTCCTCGGGGTCATCGCGAGCGCCGTCCATACCCGCGGGGAAACCCACCTGTGGATCAACTGTGGCCTGCCCAACCCGGTCAGCCACACCCTCCAGCCCACCGACCGGCGGTGGACCATGGGCCGCACCCTGGCGGTCAAGGTCGGACCTGATGGCAGGACGGCTGACGCCGTGGCCTGGCTGGCCGTCCCGGAGCCCCGCATCGGAGAGATCCGCAACGCCACGCTCCGCACGACGGAATCCTTTCCGTGGCTGTCGTTGCGGGTCGACGGCGTCGACGGCGTCGGCGGGGACTGCTATCCGCAGCAGTCCGCGGAGAAGGACATCTCCGCCCGCCGGCTCTGGGACCCGGATCTCTCCCGGAGGTTCGGCTCCCCGGGCCGCACCTGGTCCACCAGGACGCTGGTCGTGTGGCACGGCGAGCACCGGCACTGGGTCCCGCTGGACGCGGGCCCCTGGTCGAGCTGGCAGCGGCCGCGAGCGAACTGCCGGGCGCCGAAGGGTCGGACCACCCGGGGATGCGCCTGGTGCTCTGCGGTCGGGCTACGGACCCCTCCGGCTTCGGTGCGGCGTTGCGCTTCGCGCTGCAACCCGGGCGCACCTACGTGCTCGGCGAGTCCGCCTGGGAGGCAAAGGACTGGCGATTGCTGCAGAAGGCCTGCTCGGATGCCGAGACCGGGCTCATCGTGCACGCGCAGTTCCCGCCGGACGGAAATCGGTTGCGCCTGGTTCCCGGTGGCTCGGCGATCGACCGGCGCAACTGTGACTGGCTGTCCGCCTTCTCCCGTTCCGCAGCGGCTCCTGCCGACGGCGACAGCGTCGGCGACCAGGACCTGTACGAGGAGGCCGTGCTCGAAACCGGTCCGGACGGCAAGCCGGCCTGGCGGATCGAGATGCCGCGGATCGAGGGCTTCCCGCGCTGGGTCGTCGCCACCGCGAGGACGACTCGGCGGCTCAAGGGCGGTCACACGCTGTGCAGCATCGGGAGGTGGGGAGAGCCGGAGGCCCGGCGTGCCGAGGTGGACGTGCACCCGGTGGACGAGATCGGCATCACCGTGCCGGGAACCGTCGGCAACTTCGAGCTACTGGAACAGTTCGAACAGGACGAGGTGGTCGAAGTACAGCTGCTGCAGCGCAGGGACCCCGCGGAGGGCAACAACCTGGTGCGGACCGTCGACGGGATCTGCGGCTTCGCCGACACCGAGTCGCTCACTCTCACGGGCAAGTTCCCCGACGGCGGAACGACCTGTCGATGGGCGATCGTGACGGAGGACGTGTCGCGCGCGGCGGGCCGGCCCTCACGGCAACCGACACCGCTCCCGCACGAGCAACTCCTCGGGGCGTGCGTCGGCCGGCCCGACCCCGCATTCTTCGCCGAGGGCACCCCGTCCGGCATGGTCGCCGCGTGGTTGACCAAAGCCGGGCGGGAGATCACCCGCATCAGGGTCTGGCTCCGCCAGGGCAGCCACCTGACCGAGGCCCTGCTCCCCGTCTCGTGCTTCGACAACGCGCGGCCCCCGGCGGGAAGCCGTCTGACCCTGCGGCGGACCGCGGCCGGCTGGACCTTCGCCGTGCAGCGTCGTCAGCTGCGCTTGCGGGGTCTGTGGACCAGGGACGCCGCGCCCGAAGCCGACTGGACGGCGGTCGGCGTGGTCAGCGATGAGGGCGAGGACAAAGTGCTCTACCAGCACCCCTCCCTCGGCCGGATCGCTGTCGTCGACCCGGGTGAGGTCTCCGGTGCCGAGGGCGCAATCCCGGCGTTCGAAGCCTGCGACGCGGAGGCGGTGAGATTCCGTCAGCAGAAGGACACCCGCCGCGCCGTCGTCCGGGTCGGGAGCCGCAACCTGGTGGGTGGTACCACCGGTGTGGCGCTGCCCACCGCTCTCCCCTTGGCCGTACGCCTGGAGCGGACCGGTCTGGACCTGGAGCCCATCGAGTTCTGGGAGGACCGGCCCGACGGCAGTCGGCGACCGCTCCTCCTGTGGGATGTGCACCGTGAGTTCGTGCTCTCGCGAGCCGCCCGCTCCGAGGCCGTCGAGCGCCCGCCGCTCGAGGTGGCGGCCGATCCCGCGGCCGAGTGGGAGCGCATCCGGGCAGCCGGTGTCGTCACGGGCCAATTGACCCCGGACGGGCGGGTACTGCTTCCCACGGGTCTCGCTCCGGACGACGCGGGGGCCTACCAGCCGTGGCTCGCGGTGCTCGACGAACCGCAGACGCTGGTCGGTGGACGGACGTATCTGGTGGACCGCGTCCGCTGCGTGCCGGTCGACAGCGGACGCGGAGCTCGCGGCTCCCATCTGCTGGTTCCACCGGTCTCGCTGCCGGAGTTCATGGCGGAGGTGGTACCGCAGGCACGCCCCAACGGGAAGCGCTGGGAGATCAAGGCGGGCGGTAAGGCCTCGAGGCGCCCCTTCTACGTCGGATTGCAAAGCACCCCCGATAACACCGAGGAAGGCGTCCACCGGTTCGAGTTCGGCTACGGCTGGTTCCTGGACGTGCCGAGCCAGGCCCTGACGGTGGGTGGCAAGCCCGTCGACCCGGCCGGCATCGCCCTCTTCCACGGTGATCGCATCGACGCGATGTCCTTCGGGAGGTGTGACCGCTCGGCGGGCGCTCCCGACGGGATCACCGTGGACATCGCCGTCGCCGACGTCTTCAAGAGCATCGAGAGCCAGGTCCGCCGTGAGGCAGGGAACGGTGTGGTGCACCTGCTGGACGTCAACCTGGTCCACCGGCGGAACCGGGTCGCGGTGCACCGGGTGTACACCGGCAGCGACAGGTTCACCCCCGGGCAGGAGGGCATCCATGTCAGGGACGAGCCCGTCAGCGCTTACCTGCGCCCCGAGGACGTCGTCGCTCTGCTGGCCGCTCACGGGCCGAAGGAGCGCACGCGGAAGGTTCTGGCCCGCCTGGAGACGGTGCCGGGCGGCCGCCCCGGCTGGGGGCTGTGCTTCGCCCCTCGTCCCCCCGTGTCCGGAGGACGGGAACGGAGTGGGCCTGCGCGAGGGCGAAAGCCTCTACCTGGAGGCTGGACTGGCTTCCCGGTCGTCCAACAACCACTTCCTCCACTTCGGCCTGCACGCGGAACTCGAGCAGCAGGGCATGCCGCTGACCGCGGAGGTGAGCCGGCGCGACTTCTCCCACCGGGAGAACTGCCTGCGCCGGGCGGTGGAGACGCGCGCGGACATCTACCAGGGGCAGGCGAAGATGCTGGTGCGCCTGGAACAGCTGTACGAGGGGGACCGGAACCGGTGGCGTGGCTCCACCAAGTCACCCATGGCCAGGACATCGAAGTTGCTGAGCAGCTATCTGAAGACCACCGGGTCGGACTGCTTCGGCGTGATGGCCGCGAACGGCGGCTCCATCGAGGTCCGCCCCGGCGTGCTGTTCCCCGCCGCCGACGTGCGCGACGCGGACGGTGTCCCTCCCGGCTCGGTGGTGCGCCTGCGGCGCCACGGTGACGGCAGCGTGAGCGCCCACGTGGCGATCCCCGCAGACGCCACCTTCCTGTCGGACTGGCCGCGACCGGTCGTGGCCTTCCCCAAGGACGTCCTGAAGACTCAGCAGGCCCTCAAGAACGCCGACGCCCATGGCAACTTCACCCTGGCGGGACTTCCCGGCCTCAACGCCACCGCGGCCAGGGGGACCGGGGCACCGCTGTTGCTCACCCCGCACCCGAAGATCACCGGAGCGGTGACCGTGGCCGGCTCCCGCACCGACGCGGTGCGCCTGACGACCCTGCGTGCCGCCGCGGGCGGGCTGATCGTCCTCCCCGCGGCCGGGGACTCGGTCTCCGGGGTCCGGATCCGGCTGCTGCCCACCGCAGGCGCCCAGGACGAGGGAAGGATCCTGGACACGGAGTGGGCGCGGCTCTCCTTCATGAACGGCAGCGCGGAGGAGATAGCGACCGCCTGCCGGGAGCGGAACTGGCGCTACCACGACGAATTGACGCGGCACTGGACCGAGGGGGCGGACCGGCCTGTGCGCGTCCGGCTGCCGAAGCAGGCCAGGGCGGTGGAGGAGCCGGTGTTCTTCTCACCACACCTGACGACCTGGACGCTGCGTCATGAGCCCTCCGCACTGCGGCGGTTCGGCTTTCCCGCCACCGAACTGGTGGAGAACGTGCGGGCGAACGAGGCCGCCGGCCGGACCGTCTGGGCCGTGGCCTGGGCCGACCGGCGCTCGGTGTGGCTGGAGACGGTGCCCGGCAGAGTCGTCGAGGTGTGCGCCGAACTGGTGCGCTTCGCTGACGGAAGTTCACTGGCCGACCTCGAGTGGTCGTTCTTCAGCCCGGGCGACATGGTCTACGGCCGAGTCCAGGGCGGCGTGAACGAATGCGGCCACCTGGTTCTGGAGACATGGCACCCCGGAGTCCGGGGGGCCCTCGGCCAGAAGCTCGCACAGCGCATGCTGCTTCCCGTCGCGTTCGCCGACGAGACCAACGGCGCCCTGCTGCTCGGCGACGGCGCCGACGCCTTCCCGTATCCGGCCGACCGAAGGCTTCTGGACCAGCACTCCACCGACGGCGCGGTGTGGCTGAACCGGTCCAACGAACTGACGTCCCTCAAGGACTCCCCGGTGGCCGCCGGGGACGTGGTCTTCCTTTCCGCCGCGGCCGACGGCGGACTTCGGGTGCTGGGCCTGCCCCAGGCCCGGGTGATCGTCGCCCGCCCCGCGGAACGTGACTGGCCCGGTTGCGACTGGCTGCGGGAGGAGCTCGTCGCCGCGAACCGGGGCGGCGTCCTGGCGGCCGGGCTGACGGGCGTGCCGGTGACGGTGCTCCATGTCGATCTGGGCTCGCCCGCCACGCTCACGGTGTCCCGCCGGGCCCAGCCCGGCGGGTCGGTGTCGGCCGGGTCCGTGCTGGTGCAGCCGGTGGCCGACCTGGGCAGCGGCCGGATCGCCGTCCGTTCGGGATCCGCGCTGTTCCGGGTGCACATGTCGGCGCTGTTGCCCGGACTGCCCAAGGACGCGGCGGAGGCGGCAGCGGTGGCCTTCGTCGGCAGCGGGGCGACCGTGAGGCTGCACTGGGACGAGCAAGCCCGGTCGCTGACCGGCCGTCCGGCCGACGGCACGGACCCCGACGACACCACCGCGGGATCGGACGAGCGGGGTGAGACCATCGTCCGCCCCTGGTTGTCGGTGAACGACGCCGGTGGCAACTGCCGGGGAGTGGTCTGCCACGACGAGCAGTCGCACCGGCTGTGCTGGTTGGCGGCGGAGGACGCGGCCTGGACCGCGGACCTCACCGGCTCCGTGCTGCTCGAACACCTCAGTGGGTTGCGGCGCGTGGCCGTCCTGCGGACGGGCCCCGGCACGGTCACGTTCACCGGCCATTCCATGAATGTGCGGGAGTACGACAACCTGGCTCGCGGCCAGCGGCGGCGCGTCACGGTGGTCGATCCGGATCTGCCCACCGACCCGGCGGGCACCGCGGAGCCCTCCCGCCGCTGCCTGGTGTCGGTCGAACCCATGGGAATGCTCGCTGTCTACACCCTGTCGGACGGAACCGCATCACCCGCGACCGGGAAATCGCTGTTCGCCGAGGTCTCCCGGATCGGCGGCCCGGACGGCCGGCGGTCGCTGTCACTGGTCGAACCGGGCAGCAACCTGACCGTGCTCGACCTGCCGGTCTGGATGACCGGTGCGCTGCAGCGGCTGTTCCATGACGGACTGTCGAACGGCCGGCCGCAACCCGTCGACCGGCTGGTAGACCAGCGGTACCGCGACTACTGGGCCGCTTACGAACAGGGCCTGGCGGGGTACGGCGCCGTGGCAAAGCCCGAGCCCGAGTCGCGTGCGGAGGCGAACCGGGTACTGCGGGCCCTGGGGACCTACGACGCGGAGCAGCCGGTCACCGCGAACGACAGGGGGGAGGCATTGGCGGCCGTAGGCTCCTGGCTCCGCTCGCCGGAAGGACAGGACACCGTGCTGCAGCGCCATGCGGAGGTCGACCTGGCACCGCTGCTGGCGGTCTGCCGGCTGGGCGTGCGACTCGGGGAGCGGAGGGTGGGCCTGCCGGCGGGCTGGCTCGCCTACCTGCTCGGCCGGCTCGGGGACCGTGCGGTCAGTTCCCTGCACACCGAGGCCCTGGTCACCCAGTGGATCACCAGGCGGGAGCGGCACGGCAGCCCACTGGGAGGCTGGCAGCGACTCAGGACCGTGGAGATCGCAGCGAGGCTGACCCCGAACCAGGTCGCCGCCGTGGTGGACTTCGGCAAGGCGGTCACCAGCCGTCCGGCGCTGAACCTCAAAGAGAGCGACGCGGCCCCGGTGGCACGCGGCCTGCTGGCCGCGGTGGGCGCGCTCCCCGCCGCGGGGGAGTTGATCGACGATGCGCCGATCCTGCGCGGGCTCGCGGAACTGGGCGCCGGCCTGCGTCCCGCCCACGGGGACGGCGTACCCCGATGGGACTTGCTGCCACAGCAGCAGACCGTCCTGCGCAGCGCGGCCGACAAGGTCATGCGGGAGGACACCATCGCCCTGACGCTCCTCCCCGCGTACGCACCACTGACCGGGGCGATGGAGGAGTACGCCGCCCAACTCCTGCGCGCCGCGGCCAGGCTGCGCGGATGACGGGCGCCCCGGCCGCGAGGAGGGGCGGCCGGGGCGCCCGGGGCGGTCAGGCGGGGGTCAGGGCGGGCCAGCGGATTCGGGTGGCGCACAGGGCGACCAGCGTCGCCGAGGCGGCGACCGCGCCCATGCCCCACGTCAGGCTGCTGCCGCTCGCGATGAAGCCGATGACGGGCGGTCCGGCCAGCAGGCCGATCGTCCCCATCGCGGCGACCAGGGCCAGTGCGTCCGGGCCTTGGCGGGCGGCGGCCACGTAGACGCACGGCGTCACGGCCGCGACGCCCAGGCCCACGCAGGCGAACCCCAGCAGTGCGGGGAACACACCGCCGGCCAGCAGGGCGAGCGTCAGACCGGCGCCCGCGAGTGCGCTTCCGGCCACGACGATCCGTCCGTCACCCCAGCGGGCGCGCCAGCCGTCGGCGAAGATGCGGGCCAGCACCATCATTCCGGACACGACCGCGATCCCCAGCGGCGCCACCTGCGGCCCCGCTTCGGCGACGTCCTTGAGGTAGAGGGAGGACCAGTCGTTCATCGCACCCTCGGTCACGGTGCCGAACACCATGGCAAGGCCCATCCAGATGGTCACCCGGGACGGCAGGACCATGCGGCGCTTCGGTTTCTCCGGCTGTTCCGATGCGTTCTCCGGCTCGGCTTGCGGCTGCTGGTCCTCGGGCAGCAGCCCGGACCGCGTCAGGCCCACCGCGAGCAACAACACCAGAGCGGCCGCCGTGAAGTGCACCGCCAAGGACGAGGTGAACAGGTTCACGCCGACGGCGAGCAGCGCCGCGGACAGGGAGCCCGCGCTGAACGTCGCATGGAACCGGGCCATCACGGTCCGGCCGTACCTGACTTCGAGCGCGGCTCCCTGCGCGTTCATCGCGACATTGAGGAAGCCCACCGCCACGCCGTCGAGACAGATGACCAGCAGGGTGACCGGGTAGTTCGGCGCCACCGCCAGGACCGGCAGGATCAGGCCCAGGACCAGGGCGGAGAGCAGCGACAGCAGCCGGGAGCCCAGGCGTGCCATCACCACCGGAACCAGCGGGAACGAGATCACCGCGCCCACGCCGCCCGCCATCAGCAGCAGGCCGACCTGCGCCGCGCTCAGGTCGAGGTGCGTCTTCAACGCGGGCAGCCGCGAGACCCAGGTGGCGTACTGGAACCCGAGGAAGAGGAACAGCGCCGCGATGGCCAACTGCGCTCTGCGGAAGGGGTCGTGCATGCGAAACATGAGTGAATCAGCCTACTTCGTCCGACGGTGGTGATCCGCGCGGCGGATCCGCTGGGTACTTCGATCCCGGTCCGAGGCGCGTTCTACAGCTCTTTGGACATGTAGACGGCCTCCGTGCCGTAGCTCTCGGGAAGGCTGACCTCCGGGTGGAGGGCGTAGCCGAGGCGACGCCACAGGACATGGCTGCGTTGGACGGCGACCATGGAGATCCGGTCGAAGCCCTGCGACCGCGCCTGCTGCTCGATCTGCCGCACGAACTGCGGTGTCAGCCCCCTGGCGCGGAGTGCCTCGGTGAGCACGAAATCGTGCGCGTGGAGATTTGTCGACGTGTGGTCGGATGCCTCGACGAGCGTGAGATCCGGGCACTGGCCCGATGGGTACGGGAGGGCCAGCAGATAACCCCCGAACTGCCCGTCGTGCTCCAGTACGAAGCAGGTGGCCGGTGATACGCGGCCCCTGGACCGCAGCACCTCCCGTCCCTCCGACAGGCCGCTCTCGGCGTAGGCGCGCGCTTCCAGCGCCACCACCTCGTCCCAGTCGGCCTCTGCCAGGGGACGCAGGCGGACGGTGTCCTCGGCCGCTCTTCCCGCCCCTTCGCCGGACAGGCCGACGGCCCTGCTCGCCGCCACCAGCGGAAGCCACGCGTCGATGAGCAGCGCGAAGTGCTCGATGTCGAGCTGGGCCCGGTCGAGCAGGCCCTGCCGCAGCGGCAGCAGGTGGTCGGCGAACTCGGCGTACTTGCCGCCGAGTTGCCGGTAGCAGCGGTCGATGACGTCCAGCCGCCGGATATTCTCCGCGCGGTCCGCCCCGGCGGACCGCCGGGCGAACCCGGCGATCGTGGCGGCGCGTACACGGTGCTCCGCGTCGAGCAGCGCCGGTCCGGCTTCCTCCAGGTCGAAGTAGACGGGGTGGAGGTAGAGCATCGACAGCAGGAACTTCACGAACCGCATCTGGTAGGCGGTGAATCCGCTGCCGGTCCGCCGTTCCGCGGTGTAGAAGTTGACGATGTGCCGGTTGTGCACGACCGCGGGCAGCGGGGCGTGGCGGACGACGTGCAGGAGGAAGTAGTCGCTGCCGATGGTGTCGGTCGCGGGCGGCAGCGGGACGCGCTCGTACAGCTCATGGTCGAAGCCGATGTTGCACATGTCCAGCCGCCAGATGTCCGGGACGTCCAGGACCGACCGGTCGACGCTGAACGGCTCGGTGCCGGCGCCGATGAACGACTCCTCGACCAGTCCCTGCACCTCCTCCTCCGGCCACTCGGGCGGCGCCCAGAGGCTGACCACGTCACGGTAGATCCCGGGGTCGGTCTCCTTGATCTCGCCGACGTCGACCGACAGCTCACCCACGAACGAGCCACCGACCATGGACACCGGCTTCTGACCGTGTGCCGGGTCCAGCGCGTTCTCGGTGACGCCGTCGGCGGCGTCGGCCCCCGGCTTACCGAGTGACAGCAGCTCGTGGTGGATGGGGAAGACCGGCTCGCCATCCAGGGTCTGGTAGCCGCTGTCCGAGTCCCGGCGGTGGATCGACTCGCAGCCGAGTGCGGCGGCGAGCAGGAACGCCCGGTTGGTGCAGGCTCCGTAGGAGACGGCGTCCGGCAGCATCAGGTCGAGCAGCAGCTCGGGTTCGGCATGACCGGAGCGCCCGATCTACCTCCCGCAGGAAGTCACGCTGCCGCTCCTCGTCGAGGTGGTGCACGATCACGTTCGGCACGGCGGGGAGCTCGTCGACGGCCTTGGCGTGATCGGTGAACGTCGAGGGATCGGAGGAATCGAGGATCAGCAGGTGGACCTCGACGCCGAACCGCCCGGCGGCGTAGACGGCCTCCTCGCCGATGTCGGCGATGGTGGCCGTGCAGGCCCGGTTGGTGGGAAGGGTCAGGCAGATCCTGCGCGTGCCGGTGTCACGACTCACTGTGCGGACTCCGCTCCGTGCCAGGAGGTGAGGCCCAGCAGTTTCTCCCCGAGGTCGTTGAGTTCGGCGGTCTTGTACCGGAGCGACTCGTGCGTGACGGCGTCGCCGACCAGGGTTCCGTTCCAGTCCGGGGTGCTGAGGGTTTCCCAGGAGCCGATCCGGGAGCGGCGTATCTGCTCGCTCTCCTCCAAGGCGGGCATCATCGAGAGGTACTGGACCGCCCGCACGCCTTGCTCGGAGATGTTGCGGGCGACGCCGTGGGCCAGGGCGCCGTTCCAGATCAGCAGGTCACCGGCTGACAGCTCCGGTCGGACCACCGGGTATTCGTCCCGGTCGACGGCGGGCCGGATCGGATCACGGTCCGCCGGCTGACCGAGCTTCCACTCGTCGAACCGGCGGAACAGCTCGGGGTCGCACTGGAAGCCGCCGTGGTCGGGCCGGGTGTCGTTGAGCGCGATGATGCCCTGGACCCGCTGCGGTATCACGCTGAGCGTGCTGTCGATGTCCCAGTGGAGTTCGATGTCGAAACCCGTTGCCGTGGGCTCGATGAGGGCGCGGTCACGGTTCTTGATGTTGGGCGGGTTGAGGTTGAGACGGTCGAGGCTGACCCACAGCTCCTCGCAGTCCCAGACGTCGGCGAAGGCGTCGTAGACGCGCTGGGTCTGCCGGCTGTCCCAGATCAACTGGTGGTGGTACGCCTCGACGAAGCCGTAGACATGCAGATGGCGGTCCAGCTCGTCACGGTAGGGCCGCGGCTCGTACCAGGTGTCCGGGCGGTCCGGGTCGAGGTCCTGGAAGTCGAAGGCGAAGTCCAGCAGGCGCCGGGCGGACTCGGCGGGGATCGCCTCCTTGACCACGACATAGCCGTAGGTCTGCCAGAAGGCGAAGTCCGCCTCGGAGAGCACGCGCAGGGGCTGCTCCTTGCGGAGGTCGCGGAGTGGGGTCGGCGCGAGGTACGTCTCACCGTCCGCACTGAAATACGGGCGGCGGGAGGCGGCGCGGTGAAGGTGCTGATCGTAGGCGGGCATGTAGGAACTCCAGAAACCAAGTGGGTCAGGTGGGTACAGGGGCACCCCCTCGTCGCGCCGGTGGCTGCGAACCGTGAGGGTGTGCGGGCGGGAATCAGGCGGGCCGGCTCGCCTCGTCGTCCGTCACGTCCGTCACGTCGAGGAGGTCCATGACGTCCATGACGTCCGTCACGTCCGTCACCGCGGAGCTCGCGGAGCTCGCGGCTCTCGGCTCACCGGCCGTCCAACCGCACGGAAGCGGATCGAAGCCGTTGAACCCCTGGGTCATGTAACTGGTCGCATAGGCACCGCTGGAGAGGATCCACACCGGATCGCCGGAGGCGACCGATCCGGGCACCTGGACGCGACGGTGTTCCTGGGCGTAGGCGTCGTCGCTGTCACAGCTGGGGCCCGCGACGACGGCCGGAACGTACTCCCCGTCCGGATGGGTCGGAAAGACCAGCCGGTACTGCAGCTCGTCCATCTCGTAGAGGCCGTTGAACTTCCCGCAGCTCAGGTAGAGCCAGTACTCGCGCTCGCCGTCGAGCTGCCGGCGTGACGTCAGGCGCAGGACATGCGCCTTGATCGCGCCCTGGTCGGCGACCAGATGGCGACCCGGCTCCATGACGAAGTCCAACTCGGAGCCGGCGATCTCCCGCAGTCGCTGCATGCCCTCCCGGATCACCACGAACATCTTGTCCAGCGGCGGATCGAGCGGGTTGCCCCGCCGGTCCAGATAGCCGAGGGCGGGCAGGCCGCCCCCGAGGTTGACGTGGTCCAGCAGGATCCCGCTCGCCCGCAGGCTCACCAGCACGTCGCCGATGCGTTCGAAGGCCTCCTGCCAGGCGTCGGCGGTCATCTGCTGCGAGCCGACGTGCACCGAAAGGCCGGCCGGCGTCAGGCCCGCCGCCCGGGCGGCCTCCAGGACGAGTACGGCGTCTTCGGCCGAGCAACCGAACTTCCGGCTGAGCCCCCAGAGCGCGCCCTCCCCGCTGGTGGCCAGTCGGCAGAACACCCGGGCGCCGGGAGCGTGGGCCGCGATCGCGGCGACGTCCTCCGAACTGTCCGTGGCGAAGTCCCTAACCCCCAGGCGGTACGCCTCGGCGATGTTCCGGTCGGACTTGACGGTGTTGCCGTAGTGGATCCGACCGGGCGGCACACCGGTCCTGACCGCCTGGACGATCTCGTTGGGGCTCGCCGCGTCGAAGCCCGCACCCTGCGCCGCCAGGTGGTTCAGCACCTGGTCGACGGGGCACGCCTTCATGGCGAACCGGACGTCGACGCCGGGCAGTTCCTCGACCAGGGACCGGTACCGCTCGCCGATCCCGGCGAGGTCGTAGATGATCCGGTCCTCGGACTCGGTCGCGAGGGCGGCGTGCAGCGCCGGACTGACAGGGGCCGGATTCGGGCTGGTCCTCGCCGCACCGGATTCTGACGGCCGGATCCCCGCCGTGGCCGGTCGTTCCTGACGATGTCGTCGGTGAGGGCCTACGGTCGGCCCTGGTATCTGTTGACGTGCCATGTCTCTCTCCGCGATCGGGTCATGTTCTCGTTCCTCGCGAAGGCGGGCACCTTCGCGAGGTCCTGGACCGCCCAAACGGCGTTCTCGGGGCAAGCGCGGGTGATGCCTTCGTGGAGCCCATGGCGGTCGGAGGGCGGCGGACCGCACCCCGCGGGAGGATGGACACGCACACGGTCCCTGGGCTCAACATTGGACTAGACCACGTTTCGACGTCAACCCTTTTCAGCCGTCAACTCGCCATCACAGTAGGCAATTTGAAGGTAATCCGGGGTCCACGGTTCAGAAATGACGCTGTGTGATGTCTGCTGGTCAGTCCGTTAGCGGCGACGGGTGTCATCCAGATGGACAGTCCGGCCGCTCCTGCAGACTGACGCGGTGCGGGTGGGTCGGTGCGGCGGGGCACGTGAAGATCCGCAGTGATCCCAGCGCCCCACCGAGATCCGGGTGGGGACATGGCGTCGAACACACCGATGACGGGCTGGTCCGCGACCGGGACCCAGCTGCGACCGCCCGCGTCCCACGCCCTCCTCGTCCTCCTGCTCGGCGCCGTCCTCCCACTCGGCGATGCGCTCACGGAGTCCCCGCGGCAGCAGGCCCCCGTATTCGTGCTCCAGCACCTGCTCGGGGTGGAGCACACGGGGGGCTGGTAGTCGTCCCTGCCGACGGCCTCGGGCTCAGGGGCCTCGATGAGCGGCCCGGTGACCTGCGCGGCGTTGCGCCAGTGCGGCCCGGGATGTGCCCAACGGCGCCTCGTGGCGCGCAGGTTCCGAACAGACGTCGCGGTGGTTCAAGTGCGCGCTGTGCCGGTCTTCCTAAGCTGCGAAGGCCGAGGGAACACCTGCGCTGTTCCTGGACGGATACACACCCAAGACGAGTTGGTACACAGGCATCATCAGCTCCTTGCTCGTCGAGGAGCTGATTTTCTGGAATCCGGTGGTCGGACGAGACTGCCGTGGAAAGCGGAGACATGATGGACAAGAGCCCTTATGACTATGTCGTGGTGGGAGCGGGGACAGCGGGATGCGTGATCGCCTCCCGGCTCTCGGAACGCCCCGGCGTGCGGGTGTTGCTGCTGGAGGCGGGAGCCCGGGACGCGACCGAGACGATGGCGTCTCCCTGGGGCTTCCTGGGGTTCGACCCGTCGTCCCTCTGGCTGGGCGCCTCGACCGTGCAGGCCGGTACGGGCCGGGCCGCTGACGTGCTGCGCGGCAAGGCACTCGGCGGATCATCGAGCATCAACGGCCTCTACCACCTACGGGGGCACCGTTCCGGTTACGACGAATGGGCCGGCCTCGGCGCTCCAGGGTGGGGTTTCGACGATCTGCTGCCCTATTTCGCCCGCAGCGAGAGCACGCGCGGCCGTGATGCCTCCGTGCGGGGCACGGACGGGCCGGTCGTGGTCGCCCCGGTCCCGGAACCCCATCCCCTGGCCACGGCAGGCGTCGACGCCGCCGTGGAGGCCGGGTTCGCACGCGCCGATGACATCGGCGGCGGGCTGGAGACCGGGTTCGGGTGGAGTGACATGAATCTGCCTGGCGGCGCCCGGCAGAGCGCGGCCGACGCCTACATCCGTCCGTTCCTGGACCGGCCGAACCTGGACGTCGTCACGGACGCGACCGTGGAGCGGTTGCTCGTCACCGCGGGCCGCTGCACGGGCGTCGAGTACACCCTTGGCGGGGAGCACCGGTCCGTCGACGGCGCCGAGGTGGTGCTGACCGCGGGAGCCATCGGTTCCGCACACCTCCTGATGCTGTCAGGGATCGGCCCGGCACAACACCTGGAGGAACACGGCATCGATGTCGTCGCCGACCTGCCGGGTGTGGGCTCCCATCTGCAGGACCACCCGATGGCCGGCGTGGTGTACGAGGCCACCCGGCCCGTACCGTTCATTCCTGCCAACCCGCCGGCCGAGATGATGGGCCTGCTGCACAGCGACCCCACCGCGGGCCGGCCGGACCTTCAGGTCTACGTCGTTGCCGCACCGCTCCCGTCGGCATGGGGCCAGCCGCCGGCCAACGGCTATTCGATCGCTTTCGCCGCGATGGCTCCGCACAGCAGCGGCACCGTGCGCCTGGCGGACGCCCATCCCGGCAGCGCTCCCGTGGTCGACCCGGGTTATCTGAGCGACGACCGTGACCTGGAGATCATGCGCAAGGGCCTGGCCCTGGCTCGCCGCATCGGGGAGGGCGACGCGTTCGCCGACTGGCGCAAGCAGGAAGCGGTGCCGGGCTCCGGGACGAGCGGCGAAGACGTGGACGAGTTCCTCCGCAAGGCCACCGGACCTTACTTCCACTACACCGGCACCTGCCGCATGGGAACCGACGCCGATGCCGTCGTCGACCCTGCCAACCTCCGCGTGCACGGAATATCCGGGCTGCGGGTCGCCGACGCCTCGGTGATGCCGTCCATCCCCTCGGCCAACACCAACGCCACCGTCTACGCCATCGCCGAGCGGGCCGCCGAGCTGATCGACTGAACCTTCTTCAGCATCCACGGCGCTTCCCCAACGCGCTTATCCCGACGCCGCCTGGGCCGCCGGCAGTTGGTCGGAACCTTCGACCAGCTGCCGGCGAGCTACCCGGCCCAGGGCCAGTGCGGACGGCTGTCGCATACGCGCGAAAGCAGGAGGCAGCCGCTGAACCGCGGTCGTACCTCTGGTCACGCGCTATCGGCCGACCCGCGGCCCGGCGGGTGCGACGCTGCTCCGGTCGAACGGGCGTACTCGGTGGGAGTCTGACCGTAGTGCTTCTTGAAGGCTCGGGTGAAGTGACTGCCGTCCGCGAACTGCCAGTGTGCGGCGAGTTCCGAGATACTCAGGCGACCTGACGGCGCGGTGAGGGCGAACCGGGCCTCGTGCAGTCGCCGATGGCGGATGTAGGCGGTCACCTGCTCTCCCACAGCGGCGAATGCCCGGTGCAGCGTACGGACAGAGACGTTGAGTTCGCGCGCGAGCATCGCCGGAGAAAGGTCGGGATCAGCGAGCCGACGGTCCGCGAGGTCCTTGGCCGCCTGGGTGAGCGCGGGAGCCAGCCGGGGTTCCACATCGTCGAACCGGCCCTTCGCCACCGCCTTGGCCAGTTCGATCAGGGCCCCGTGGGCGGCTTCCGCACCGGCCGGGCCGAGGTCGGCCGCCGTTGTGTGGATCATGTCTGTCAAGGCCGTCAGCAGGCGTATCTCGGCCGAGTCCGCCGGCCCGGTGATGACCCGGTTCCCGAGCAGGGGCTTGAGCTCGTCGGGAGGCAGAACGAAGAACTTCGCCGTGAGGTGCGCCGTCGTCTCGAAAGCCGTCAGGTTCCCGACGTGCCGGACGAGGAACTGCCCGGCCGACACGGTCTGCTCGCCGTCACCGGGCGGCCCTCCCAGAGTCCACGCGCCGCGCTGCACCACGTACATGGCCACCAGATCCTGATCGCCGCCCGGGGCGTCCGCGGTCCGGGTCGCCGAAGCGGCGTGAAGATCGGCGATCGCCGCACCGTGCACCTTGGTCACTTGTCCCTTGACCCGAAAGTCCCCGACGGTGTCCGGGCTGAAGGCCGGCAGTTGGAAGACATCGTCGCCGATCTGCGTCTCCCACCCGCGCCGGAAGGCGTCGAGTCCCCGCGGTGCGGCGTCCGGGTCGGTCGAGTCCACTGAGAACACCCCGCGCGGGCTGCCGTCGACCTCCGCTCCAGTACCGCTCATCACTCTCCGATCCCGTCACCTACGTCGCTTCAACGCTATCGGCTGTAGGACAGGCCTGGAGCGCGCAGCCCTTGCGGGCCCGCGGGGCTCTTCTCGGCGAACACGGGGTTGGCCGCGCCGGTTCGATGCCGGCTTCCTTCAGGGTTTGCCAGGCGGGGGAGGCGGCCACCTTGATCCCGAGGACGCGGAGTTCACCGTGGAGGTGGCGATATCCCCACCGGGGACTCTCCCGTGCGAGCCGCAGAACCAGGGTGCGGATGGAGCGCACGGTCCGAGGCCTTCCCGGGCGCTAGGGCGGGGAGACGGCAGCATGGCGGCGTGCGACCATATCGCGGTGCCGGCGCGGCACCGTCCCCGGACGTACCAGCAGTCGCACCCTGCGCAGTGCCTCCGACGGCAACCGGTGCAGCAGGGCTGCCAGGAACGGGCGATCACTTGGGGTGAACCGCACCCGCAAATCAACTCCCGCCAGGGCGGGTGAGGTTCGGCAGGGTCAAGGTCCGGCGGGTAACCAGCACTGACACACCACGCAACGAGCCATCCGAACGGCCGACCCGCAGATTCAGCTGCGCCGATACCACGCATTCAACGTCGGGAACAGAACGCTACAAGGTCGCGGGTGCGTGACACGCGGAGGAACCAGTGGCGATAGGCGTCCCGCAGAAACAGAAAGCGTCAGGGACGACGGATCCAGAGAACCACGGTTGTCGTGCCTGATAGTAGGCCAGCATTTCGCTCACCTCCACGGGCTCAGAAGCCTGAACGTGGGCCACCAGAGTATCAGCACGCATCTCCAGCCTGCAGCTTTGTACGGCGGGAAACCCCATGACAAGGCTCGTAGTCGTCGACGTATCGATGAAGACTCCGCTGCGGTGGCCGAAGAGCTGCCCGGACATGGACCGAAACTCGCGAACAGACAGGTCCGAAATAGAGGTCTCGGGCGCAGCACACAGGACATCCATAATGCTCAACAAGTTCCGAAGCAACTCAGAGGTCCGTCGTTGACTGTAGACGGGCCTTCGGGCATCAAGTCGAATCCATGGAGAATATTCGTAGGATACGAGTATGGCGAGGTCGGCTTTTGCTGACGGAGCATCTATAGCCATCCTCTCGCCTACGGTCTTGATTTCATAGTCGCCACCGATCATAGATTTCTCAACCAACGATCGATCGGAAGTGGATGCCGGAAGATAGTTGACTTCGAAAGCAGGCTGAAACGTCGCACCCATGTGTGCCGACGGACGATTCAGCCACTCCACGGTGTGACTTGCATCGTAAAGGCCATGCCTGTACGTGCGCAGAGTAGAACTATAAACACCACGTGCACGTGCCATCAGAGACTCATGCTCCGTCCCCATGAGCGGAACGAAGGCTGCCTGCGCCAATTGAGCTACTGCGCGATAGTCCTTTGCAGTTAGGCGATTTGCGTAGGTGGACCGGAATACTTGATTGTACTGCCGGGTGGCACGCTGAACGAGAGCGCTCATGGAAGTCACCCACAGGGCATACGGGGTCACTCGAAGCACACTGCATGCCGCCATTATTCGAGAGGCCTGGTCTGGAGTCAGTGTTACCTTCGCCATTTCGACACGTTCGTACGGATCCCGGACCGCGCCTGAATAGGTGCATGATCGAGGCACCGTGGCAAGAATAGTCTTCCAGTACTGTGTGTTCTTTTGAACGATGGGAGACGCTGCGTCGTCACTGTAGTCGCTTGCCTGAGGCGGAGATTCCGGTGAATGCCGGCCGCCATGCAAAAAATCTGTAAGCTCTCGTGTCAGAATGCGTCGGCTAATTCCATCAACGAAGACATGTGAGACGGAGAGCATGACCGCTACTACTTCGTCTCCTTTCAAATAGAAAGAGCAACGAGACGAATATTGGATGGGATCTATGTACTTTGCCCGAAGAGTGGAGGCAAATTCGACGGGATCCTGACTGGACGACACTTGATGGTAATCACATTCAAGGCCGGAAGTTACCCATGCCGTTTCCATTACTTCCTGGACTGGCATTCCGTGAAGGGTTCTCCCCAACCGGCTCCTCAGAGCTTCATGTCGACCTATGAGGTAATCGATCGAGGTCCGGACGTCAGTCAGACTTTGTGCGGCAACAAGCGGGACCACAACGGCGAGGGTTTTTGAAGGTATGTCTTCCTCGGCCCAGTTTCTCAGATTTCTCTCTTGGGCGGCATTCAACGGGAACGTTTTCTCGATCGCGCCCACAGAGGGTTCCTCCACAACACTGGATGACTAGCGGTTTTCGAAGTATTTCTCGATGATGTACCGCTCTTGGCTGAATAGATCGCCGGGAAGGTTGTCACGACTGAAGAAGAGTGCCTCTAGCACCTCGGCGTCGTCAAGATTCAGATCCCCCCCGGAGAACAGCGTGGCGAAGACGGCGGTTACCTTGTATATCTCATCACCGTTCGGGTATCGGTAAAAGAATTCCGGGCCCGAGTAGAAATCAATAAACTCGAGCTCCTCCACCCCTAGACCAATTTCCTCGTGAACTTCGCGTGCTGCAGTCTCGGCAAGCGTTTCGCCCGGTTCCATGTGGCCCCCGGGAAGGGACCATTCTTTCGTGTCCGTGCGCCGGGTCAGCAGGATCTCATGTTGATCGTTCCGGATGATGGCGAGCGCGCCCGGAAGAAGTAGTGGTCTCGTTCCAACCAACGCCCGCATCTCTTGGATGTAACCCATGCCCCTCAACTCCTGCCTTGGCCGGCACCGCGGCCAAATAGACTTTCATACACTGCTTGAAACCAGCTCAGGCCATGGGTGATCATGCCGCAGACTTGTCGACAAATGACCTTCTTGCAGTCGGTGGATCAACGTCTCATAGTTGTTGTAATCCCTGTTCGAATAGTCAGCAAAAAGACCCTGCTCCAGCGCGTCTCGGATCTCTCGTATTCCCTCCCTGACGCCTATCGGGCTATTAAAGTTGATCGAATTCGGTTGCAGGTCAAAATCGACGCGATAGTCTCTCATGTCGTCGGCAGACTTCTTGATGTCCAGCGTGGCCAGTGGGATCTCTTCTTGAATGATCCGTCCGATCTCACTGATCTTGAAGTTCTCTCTGTCTGATCCGCAATTATATATCTCGGCGCCTGGACGGCTCCAGTCCACAGGTATGAGAGAGGCTACAATCTTGGCACAATCGCGCACATGCAAGAATGGGCGCCACTGCTCCCCGTTGATCACCAGGATCGAGCCCTCCATTGCGGCTCTTGCCGTCATGATATTTATAGCAAGGTCAAATCGCATTCTTGGGGAGATCCCGAAAAGGGTGGCAAAACGCAATATCGCAGGGCTGAAATCAGCGCCTCGCACGCTCAGAAGATAATGTTCGGCCTGAATTTTGCTTGCCGCATAAACGGACTGAGGAAAAAGTGGCGAAAAGGTGTCAGCACTCGTACCGAAAGACAGACCGTAGTTGCTGCACGTAGACGCAAAGACGAACCGCTGGACGCCCGCCTTGCGAGCGGCCTCGGCAACATATACGGTTCCCAGATAGTTTATTTCCCACGTCAGGTCATGATTCACCGAACAGGCAGGGTCTCCGACGAGCCCTGCCAGGTGCACTACGGCATCCACGGTCGGCATCAGGGAGCGCCAGTCGCTCACATCCCGAATATCGGCCCGTATATGCCGGACATTCTCATGCGAAGATTCATGATCGGGGATCATCCCGTTGTCCAGGGAGATGACTGTGTACCCTTGGCGACCGAGCAGGTCGACAAGGCACGAACCCAGGTAGCCGGCGCCGCCGGTGACGAGTACTGTGCGAACTGCCACTTTTCATTACCTCCTTGCGTGGAGCTGCAGGGCAGCGCATTTAGCGGCTGGATGTTCGGCTGGGCCCCGCATCCATAAGATGGCGCTCGGCGCTCTCGATCACACGTCGCATGACCTCGACCACCCGCACCGGGTGCTTGCCGTATCCTGTCTCTCCCGTTAGCACCAGGGCGTCCGCGCCGTCGACAACTGCGTTGAAGATATCGGCGACTTCTGCGCGCGCCGGCAGGCTGCTTTCTCTCATGGAGTGCAACAGCTGTGTGGCGACCATGGATGTTTTCCCCATGCGGGAGCATTCTCGCACTGCGCTCTTCTGCACAATAGGGACGTCCTCGAAGGCAATCTCCAGTGCGAGGTCGCCGCGCGCGACCATCAAGCCGTCGAAAGCTCCCGCCATCGACGAGAGAGCCTTCACCGCGTCCGGATGTTCGACCTTTCCGATGACAAGGGGGGACGGTGCCAACGCGTGCACAGCAGCGTAATCCTCTGCCGAGCACGCGAATGACAGCGCGACCAGGTCAACGCCGAGGTCCGCGGCGAAGAGGAGGTCGTCGGCATCCTTCTGATTGAGGCCCGGCTCGAATGTGGTTGCGCCCGGAATAGTGAACCCTCGGCCGTCGGTGACGGTCCCACCTTCGGCGACGGTGCAGTGCATTTCCGCACTGTCCGCGTGCTGGACGGTCAGGACGACTGCGCCGTCGTCGATCAGTACCGCGGAGCCAGGCTGGACGAGATTCGGGATCCAGGGGTACAGGGTCCACGTACGATGAGATGTCAACTGCTCCTGGGACGTCGTCAGTACGACGTGATCGCCTGTCAGCCACTCTACTTGGCCACCTGGGAGCCGCCCGAGACGATTTTTCCGCCCCTGCAAATCCGCAAGGATTCTGACTGGTCGACCGCACTCCGTTGCCAACTCACGGACCAGCGCCACGGTGTTGATGTGCTGCTCCCGTGTGCCGTTGCTCATGCTGAGCCTGACCATGTCCATTCCAGCGAGAATAAGGCCTTCAAGGCAGGACCGTGTTTCGCTGACTGGACCCAGAGTAGCAACGATCTGTGTCTTTCTTGCTGCAAGGAAAGTCAATTCTGGTACCTGTCTTCGCGTCAAGCATGGAAGATTGTCTTTCATCGTGGTGAAGTCAAATATTTACGAACCGTCGATTTCCTTTACGCTGCATCGATGAAATTCTCGAACGAAGCGGTCCGGTTCCTTGATGACCACCGGCATCACCCCGTGCAGTATTCCCGCGTGCGGCGAGTTATTCACGAAAAGCACATCATCGGCGCCCAGTGCGCCGAGATTGATTCCTGACTCGGCCATGGCGGCGTCCTGGTGCTCCGAGCGCAGGACCGGCTTGCTGCCCTCGGTGGGCTCGTCGGACCAGGTGAATACGTCCGAAAAGCGAAGGGCGTGTCGCAACATATAGACGCGAATATCCAAAAGGAGGAGTTCGCCGCCGCTGAATCCTGATGCCGGGCCGTACAGATGAGAGAAAAACAGCGCATCCCGGTCTATGTGAAGCTGCTTGAAACTCCAGGTACTGCCGTAGAGTTCGGGCGGAATTGCGCCATCGGAAGTAATATTGGTCTTGATCCTGTATTGCTTGACCGGTCCGGTCTCTTCCGCATGGCTGCACCGATGCTGAACTTCCCCCCAGACCGCGCGGAAGAGTGTTTCATGGAACATCCGTGCGTCGTTCAGACTGAAATATTGCGAGAGCCCGACAACGACTGCTGCTCCCTGGCTCGGCATCCCCTGGGCCTGCACCAGGCGGTCGGCTACTTCCTGGACCAGGGTGGCCGGCGCTACCGAGGGCCCGCTCAGCGGCGGATGCTCGCTCAGTGCAACGTGGATTCCGCTGAAGGGGCGCCGGGGAACGGGCAGATGGCGACCCGTCGCCATAGAGTCGAGCGCCTCCTTCCGCACAGTCATCATATTCAGCGCAGAATCTGACACTTCTTCCCCTTTCCTTATAAGGAATACGCGTCCCATCGCAAGGGGCCGCATAAGGGCCACCAAGGCAGGGCAAGTCACTGGCCGGAGGATCCGCCCGGCTCAGCCACTCAGCATGAGTTCCGTGAGCCGTCTGCGGACTTCATCCGGACTACTCAGCCCGTCGATACTCTTTACCATGTCGTACCCTGCGAAGTAGGAACGCACTTCCCCCCCAAGGCGCCGATAGTCGTCCAGCCGACGGCTGAGTCGGCTGGACGCATCGTCGCTGCGGGCTTTGACAGGGCCTGCGCACTCCGAGCAATTCTTGGCGTTTGAGTCCGTTGATGAGGGCAGCCCACATCGCGCGCAAATACGCCGGCAGGCTACGCGTGCCCTCACCACGTCGTCGGGGACATCGACTATGACGTAAGCACCAATGCGCGCCTTCCTCGACGCGATTGCTCCCATGAAGTCGGCGCATTGGTTGCGATCCCGGGGATAGCCCTCTACGGCGATCGACCGGACCTCGGCCGGGACTCGATCAAGGAAGTGCAAGAACTCACGGAGGACAAGCTCGTTCGACAACAGCTCGTTCTGCAGCAGTGTCTCCCGCATCTCAATTCCCAGCGGCTCCCCTTCATGAGCGATCCGCAGGCCGTATTCCCGAACGCCGAAGCGAGCCAGATGCGGGAACTGGCGGTCGAGGGTGATCAAGGCCGTCGTCTTTCCGGCCCCAGGCGGCCCCGCCACCGGGAAGACGGCTAAGGTGTCCCGGTCCGGTATCGTCAACCCCGGCTCCCCACAGCGATACCCTGCTGCGCGAGGAGGTTCCACGCACCGGTCATCGCACTGCCGTCCACCGTTACCCGGCCTTCTGCTATCTGCGTCTCCAATGTGCGCAAGGTTGCGTAGAGCCGGCGATCCGGAGATTTCAGGAGCAATTCGGTCAGATGGTAGAGCTGGTTCGTATCCGAAGCCATCCGGGCCGAATCAGGAAACGCGTCGGACATCAGCGCTGCCAAAGCCTGGGGTCCGTTGTCCACCAAATACACGGTGATCGGATCGCTGTAGAGAAAAGTAATGGCCTCTGACCAGCTGTCCACCTTGCGGACATCTGGGCATCGGTGGGGATCGTTGCCCTCGAGGATACGGATTTTCCCATCGTCTTCGATAAGACAGGCCAGTCCGTCCAGATGTCGAACTTCCGGCCCGTTGTAGACACGAGCCGGAACCTGTTTGCCGCTCTCGCTCTTGAATCGCTCACCGAAGACGTCCGCACGCGACTCGGTGGGGAGACTTACCGGAAGGCGGGACAACTTCCGTTCGCTCATACGCCCGTCGACGATCAAGTTCTTGTAGTAGACCAGGATGGAGCGACCATCTGGCAGCAGGATCTCTTGCTGATAGTCACTGGGTTCAGTGAGCCGTCCCCCGAGAGCCTCGCAAAGTTGAAGGATGGTCGTGTCATCCTTGAGCAGCACTGAACGTATGTAGCAGCCCACGTCTCGGAAGTCGTCCTCCCCGAGCATGCGGATGACTCGGGCCGCCGGTTCCACCCCGATACGTTGGGCGTGGAACCAGTCGAGGCTGATCCGGATCGTGAAGTTGGCGCTGGCCAAGTCTCCTGAACGGGCGCGCCACGCGTCGACGAGCCGACGTAGTCTGGTACGGGTCTCATCGACATTCGCGGCGAAGTGCGCGGCTGTAATGAGCTCTATTTCCTCCAGATTCGGCGAGTCGATCTCGTGCACGAAACGCTCGCAGAACTCCGGCTCCACCATCGGTTCGCCGGCCGCCTGAGAGCACCGCTTTCCACAGACCCATACTGTTCATCACCCGCAGCACCGGTTCCGGGTCACGCGCGACGCTGTACCTGGTCAGGGTGCCCAGTGACATCGGGGCGGCATAGTTGCAGTGGCCGCACCCCACCGGGCATTCGGAAGAAGGCCACACGTAGCAGGTTGAAGCGTGTACTGGTCCATGATCACTATACGGAGAGATCTCCGAGATGATTCTCTCGCGCCCATCGTTGAGCAGCAATTCTTCAGCCGAGTACTTATTGGCCGATACTTGCTTGAAAAGTGAATCAGGCATGTTTGATTCTCCTCGCGCCGTGGCGTTTCGGATGTACTTCCTGATCTTGCTTGACCGGTGTCCGAACCCTGACTGGGTCAGCATCGACGGTGGGAGCCGCTACGCCCCTTGGCTATCTTCAGCCGGCACGTCAGTGCGGGCTACTCGTCGCCGACATTTGCACGAACGCCGGCTGAGGCCAGTTGAATGGCACGGGCTGGTTGATCCACTACAAACGTACATCAGTTCATCAACTCCGTGTCAACGGATGGCTTGAAATATGTATCGCGAAATTTAATTGCTGGTTTAGTTAACTACGTCGCCGGATAACCCGATTATTGGCCCCATTTAGGTAAGCGGTTACATAGACTATTAAGGACTGACAATATCAACCAAGTCGCGCATACTGGCCACCTCGGGAGGCGTGGTTGACACCTCGCTGTGACTTCCGGCAGCCTCGTGCTCATGATCGATTCCTTGCAGCGCGTCGACCTTGAACGGCGGCGTCCATGGTGAGTTCATCGCCCTGAGCGAATTCCGACTTGCGCGCGCTCTCACGCAGAGGCCGGCAAGACAGCCCACTGAATCGCCGTGCCTTAATTATGGCGATTTGTGCGTAGGGAATGGGTGCCAGCGCGCTTAAGAAAATCCACCTGGGGGTACATTTTTATGGAGACGTCTGCCCCGACCGCCGCGAACCCGCTGCGCCGCTTCATGGCCGTGCATGAGATTTTGGACGCTGCCTGGGCCTCTCACCCGAACGCCCCTGCTGTTCGTGATGCGGGCGGGGGTTGGACCTATGCGGAGCTGGCGGCCCGCAGTCAGCAGTACAGCGCTTGGCTTCGCTTGCGCGGAGTGGGGCCGGGCGATCGGGTCTTGATCCACGCTGCGGCCGACCGGCGCGTGGTGGCCCTGCTCTACGCCTGCTCTCGCGTTGGCGCCACGTTCGTGCCGCTGGGAGTCGCGGTGAAGGGCCTCCCGCGAGAGGGGATCATCCGGGATGCCCGGCCGACGCTCGTTCTTGCCCGCGGATCGGACCTGCCCCCCGACGACGGTGAGTTGCTCGGCGCCATCCATCGCGACGCACGGGGTGGCAGGCCGGCACCGTCCGCGGACTGGTCGGAAGCCGCCCCCCTGGCGCCGGCGCTCCTCATATATACGTCCGGCAGTACCGCAGCGCCCAAGGGCATCGTGTGTCCCCATGACCAGGTGATCTTCGCGGCCTCCGCCATTGCCGACCGGCTGCGGTACCAAGCTGACGACGTCATCTTCTGCCGCCTGCCACTGTCCTTCGACTATGGCTTGTACCAGGTGTTCCTCGCAGGCTTGGCAGCAGCCGAACTGGTTCTGGTATCAACCGAGTTCGACGCTGGGCTCCTGGCGGCAGCCCGTCAGTGCGGAGCCACCGTCGTCCCCGTGGTGCCATCGCTCGCGACCTTGCTCCTTCAACTGGGGCGGCGGGACCGTCTGTCCACCCGGATCAGGTTGTTCACCAACACCGGAGAAGAGATGCCGCAGGTCATGATCGATGGTCTGCGCCAACGGTTCCCGGGTGCGCAGGTGCAGTTGATGTTCGGCATCAGTGAGTGCAAGCGTGTGTCGATCATGGAGCCGGACGGCGACCGGAGCCGTCCTGGCGCGGTCGGACTCCCCCTGACAGGAACGCGGGTTCGTGTCGTGGATGGATCGGGCACACCGGTCCCCGTGGGCGACATCGGGGAGTTCGTGGTCTCCGGCCCCCACGTGATGGCCGGATACTGGCAGGCTCCCGCGTTGTCTGACGAGGTCTTCCGCCGTGACGCCGAAACCGGCGAAGTGCGCCTGCACACAGGGGACTACGGGTGGCTCGACTCGGAGGGATACCTGTACTTCCACGGGCGCCGCGACGACATCTTCAAACTCAAAGGAACCCGCACGAGTGCCCAGGAAATCGAGGCAGCGGCGCGTCAGGTCAGCGGAGTGTCCGACGCGGCCGTCGTGCCGCCAGGGCAGCAGCGAGACGCTGTGCTCTGTGTCGTCGCCTCCATTTCACCAACGGACGTGTTGCGTGGGGTGCGAGATCGGCTCGAGGTGAACAAAGTGCCCGGTATTTGCCGGGTGGTCGAGGCTCTTCCGCGTGGCCTGACAGGAAAAATCGACCGAACAGCGCTCCATGCGCTGGTGGAGGGATGACGCGATGGGGGAATTGTCCCAGCTTGTGGAAGACTTCGGAAGCCCGATGTACGTCTACCAGCTGGACACGCTGCGAGCAGCACGGGAAGACCTTCGTTGCGTGCTGCCCGAGCCCAGTTCGCTGTACTACTCGTTGAAGGCGAACCCCCATCCACTGCTCGCCCAAGAGTTGCGGGTTTCAGGCTGTAAGGCCGAGATCAGCTCGACGGGCGAACTCGGTGCTGCCCTCCAGGCCGGCTTCAAAGGAGCCGACTGCCTTTTCACGGGCCCGGCCAAGGGCCGCTTGGAGATTGCCGCAGCCCTCACCGCGGGGGTACGCCGATTCTCCGTGGAATCTGCAGCTGACCTGCGGCGAGTGGGGGCAGTGGCCGCGAAGGCCAACGTCACGGCCGAGTGTCTGGTGCGGATCAACTCCCGATCCGTCGGAGCCTCCGGGCTTCGCATGGGTGGAGTATCACAGTTCGGCGTCGAGGCCGAGGAGGTACTGCACAAGCCGGACCAATTCACTGGAGTCGAGGGTGCAGACGTTGTCGGCGCCCACTTCTTCCCCCTTGGCAATGCGCGCGATGAAGGCGCACTCATCGCGGAACTCACGGCAAGCATCGCCTTGGCCGCCTGTCTCCGGGACCAAGCAGGGATGGAGATGTCCGTTGTCGACCTCGGCGGCGGTTTCGCCGCGCCATACGCCCAGCCGGGCGAGCGCCCTCGGTACCCGTTGCTGCGCGCATCCTTGGAAACCGCCTTGGACGCACACCTCACCGGCTGGCGCGAAGGTCGGCCGGAGGTTGCGTTCGAATCCGGCCGATACCTGGTGGCCGAGTGCGGAACGCTCCTCTGCACCACCGTCGACGTGAAGAGTGCGCATGACAGCACCTTCGTACTCCTCGACAGCGGCATCCACCACCTGGGCGGTATGGCCGGGCTGGGCCGTCTGCTGCGGCCGGCGGCGACGCCGTGTTCGGATGCGGGCACAGTTTCCAGCGAGAGTGTTGGGCGCGTGACTCTCGCCGGGCCTCTCTGTACGCCTGCCGATGTGATCGGCCGCGACATACCGGTGCGGCATCTGAACGCCGGTGACTTGCTGGCCTTCCCCAACACCGGTGCCTACGGTCTCACTGCAAGTCTCCTGGCTTTCCTCAGCCGGCCGGCGCCCGCGGAGATCGTGCTGCGAGGGAACGTCGTCGAATCGGCCTCGCAGCTGAACATCGTCCGGACATCGATAGAGGCCAAGTCGGTGCCCACAACCAACGGCCCCTTGGGCCTGTGAAGGTAGGTACTGCATGGATGGCGCCAATACGGCTGTACGGATGACTGCTCTCGACACGGCGCGAGCTGTGCAATCGGTGCTGTCTGAGCACGCTGCCACTACCGACACAACGGCTGCCTTCCCGGTAGCCGGCGTCGCCGCGCTGCGCGAGAGCGGACTGTTCGGGTTGCTGATCCCGAGGCAGTACGGCGGACTGGGTGGTGACGTCGCGGACTTGGTCGAGGTCGCCCAGGTGCTCGCTGCCGGCTGCTTGTCCACGGCGATGATCTGGGCGATGCACTGCCAGCAGGTGGACGCACTGGTCCGGCACGCCGGAAGCCGGCTGCGAGAGGAACTGCTTCCGAAGATCGCCCGCGGCGAGGTGTACATCGCCTCGGTCACCACTGACTCCGGCAAGGGCGGTCATCTGCTGACGGTCACGGCATCCCTCCAGCAGTCTGGTCAAACGGTGACCATCGAACGCGATGCGCCGATCGTCACCGGTGGGGAACATGCCGACGGCTTCCTCATGACCATGCGCGCCACCGCGGATGCTCCTGACAGCAAGGTGAGTCTGGTGTACGTGCCCAGGGACCAGCTCCGGGTGGAGACTCGTGGCAACTGGGACCCGTTGGGCATGCGCGGAACCCGCAGCGTGGGCATGAAGCTGACGGGAGAAGTCCCCGCAGACCACATTGTCGGCGAGCCCGGGGGTTTCAGAGCCGTGGCCACGGACAGCATGATCGCGACAGGTCACCTGGGTTGGGCCGCGTGTTGGCTCGGCGCGGCCCGCTCGGCGATGTGCGACCTCGTCGGCCTCATACGCTCTCCGAAGCGACCGCAGAGTTTGAACTCTCGGTCTGACTTGACGGCCGAGCGGCTGGCCCGTGCGCGGATGGACTTGGAACTCGTGAGTGCCTACCTGCACCGCGTTACCGCCGAGATCGTCTCCCACCGAGAGGCCGGAATCTCTGTGGACAACCCGACTACCCAGATCCATCTGAACACCCTCAAGGTGACGGCAGCCGAAATGACGTTTCAAGCAGTCGACCGGCTCGTCCAACTTGCTGGACTGTCCACCGGGTACTTGAAGAGCTCAACGATTCCACTCGAACGCCACTTCCGGGATCTGCGCTCAGCCAGCCTGAACTACTCCAATGATCGTCTTCTGACGGCCACGGGCACCCTGACGTTGCTGGACCGGGCGGTCCGACTGGCGTGAAGCGCTCTGTGGCCGTCCGATGCAGCGCTCGCTGATCCTGTCACCGCACCAGAGCCTGCCCGAGCAGCCCCTTCCCTCATCGCTCTACAGGAGGTCAGAAATTCATGGGAACCGTTCCGTGGCCACCGAATTTTGAGGACACGATCCGCATCTATCTGCCGTTGCTGGACAAGGAAAGCCCGGTCACCCCCGACCTACCTCTCGTGGAATTCGGACTGGATTCGCTGGCCACCGTCAGCCTGCTCATCGACCTCGAGGACCTGTACTCGATCAGTATCCCGGACGAGTTGCTGACGACGACGAGTTTCGCAGATCCCGCCGGCCTGTGGAAAGTCCTGGAGCAATTGCGGCCCACCGGCCCGGACGCCTGACCTCACAACATAACGTCCAGGCCTTGAGTCCTTTCGAATGGAGCCCAATATGTTGGATACGGATGCGAATCTGATGGACCCCGCAGCCGGTGCGGATCCCAACGACGTCAGTGGTGCGCGGCCGGAGGCCCAGCTCCTGTTCGCCCTCGCGCGCCTGCGACTGGCGAACGATCTGAAGAAGCAAATATTCGACTTCTTGACAATCAACGGAAAGAATTTGGATTGGGGATACTTCCTCGACCAGGCAGGTCGACATGGAGTGCTGCCTCTGGTGGGAAAGAATCTCATCCAACTCCGCCTGGCCCAGTCCGATGTTGGACGCTCTCTTGCGCCCTATCGATGGATCTACTCCTATGTCTACGAGGGGAACCGCAGGCGCAATCTCGCCCTGGGCGATGAGTACGCAAAGCTCTTGCGCGGACTCAACGACGCTGGGCTAAAACACGCTATTCGCAAGGGGCCAGTCATGTGCGAGGGGGTTTATCACGATATCGGAGTTCGGCGCATGGGCGATCTCGATGTGCTTCTGAGGCGAGAGGATTTTCCCGACTTTGAAAAGGTGGTGTCTGGCCTCGGGTACGTGCAGGGACAGCAGTCGCGCAGCGGAGAGGAAGTGATACCTTTCGACCGAAAGACGAGGATGTTCTGGCAGGTCAATCTGACCAATGTTTCCCTGCCTTATGTCAAACTCGCACATCGAGACGATGTCGAGATGTTCATAATCGATCCGTGCTTCAGCCTCTTCCAGAAAAGCTCGGGTATCACCGCGGACTCAGAATCATTTCTCGAGCGTGCGGTCGACACGGTCATCTATGGCGAACCCTCGCGTATGCTCGACCCAGCAGATCAAATCATTGACGCGTGTGTACAGCTCCACGTAGAGGCCACCACCTTGTACTACATAGAGATCGGCAAGGACCTCACGCTGCTGAAATTCATCGACCTGGTTGAGATCCTTCGCAGGACACCGGTCGACGTTTTGAATAGTCTTCCCGAACGTGTCCGCAGTTACGGTTGCGAAGACAGCGTCTTTTATGCCTTGCATTACGCCGCACGGCTGTACCCGGAAGATGTCCCTGCCAAGCTCATCGCGCAGTTCGAACCTGGTGATCAAGACTTCCTGCACCAGTTCGGTGGCTTCGATGGTGACAGCCAGACGTGGGAGCTCCCCTTTGTCGAGCGGCTGTTCAATCACCGGCGCTCGCAGTCGGTGACGGCAGGAAGCACCGTGCCGGGCCCTCGCGCCGCCGTGTGAGGCACATGGTGGCCGGCCCCCTTCGCCCAGTTGACCACTCCGTGCTTGCGATCTACTGCTCCCGGCACAGCTACGTAGGTCCGCTCCAGTCGGACGGCGGTGCGGCGGTCGAACACCTGCCATGAGCTCAGCGAGGCGAGCCGCGCCCAGTCGCTGCGGGACGGCGGGACCGGGTAAGACGTGGACGACATCGGGTCGGCGGCTACCTCGCGGTCAGCCGTTCCGGCAGGTTGGTGCGCCAGATCCTCTACGAGCGCACCGGCGGGAGGTCGGTGGACGCGCACTCGGAGATCACCAACTGGAACCCTTCGGGCGGCGACTCGGCAGCGACCGCAGGGCGGGCAGAATCTCCTCGCTGACGCGGTCCGCGCCGAGAGCGCCTCGGTGCTGCTGGACTCGTCGTCGTTGCCGAACAGGTCCGAGCCAACGCTCGCCGCCCAGCTATTCCTCCGGGATGCGCAGGGTGGGGTCGAGGGGACCCCGGACGCGGTTCCAAGCGGACTGGCCATCCTCGCGGAGGTAATAACGCGAGGAACCGCACTCTTATGTTGAGTGCCAAGTGGATCTAGGCTGGCTGACAATGATGATGCAAGTTCTTCGCCACTATCTGCGACCGCACAAGTTGTCGATCGCTGCCATCGTGCTCCTACAAATCGTACAGGCGGCCGCCACCCTGTATCTTCCGGCGCTCAATGCCGACATTATCGACCAAGGGGTCGTAGCGGGCGATACCGGCTACATTGTCCGGTTCGGCGCTGTCATGCTTGCCATTACGGTACTTCAAGTGCTGTGCGCAATCGGGGCGCTATTCTTCAGCGCCAGGACGGCGATGTCCATCGGTCATGACCTGCGCTCTGCTGTATTCGATCGGGTCCAAAGCTTTTCAGGCCGCGAGGTTGGGCTGTTCGGCACCGCGTCACTGGTAACCCGAACCACGAATGACGTGCAGCAGGTCCAAATGCTCGTCCTCGCCACGTTCACCACCATGGTCTCGGCGCCGCTCATGGGCGTAGGGGGAATTATCATGGCGTTGGATCAGGACCTGCCGCTGTCGCTGATCCTGCTGGCTGCAATCCCTCTGTTGGGCTTCGTGGTCGGCGCCGTCATCCGTCGGATGCGTCCGGTGTTCGGCGTAATGCAGGACCGAATCGACGCTGTCAACCGTGTCCTGCGCGAGCAAATCTTGGGAATTCGAGTCATCCGGGCGTTCGTCAGAAGCGACTACGAGCGACGGCGTTTCGAACGTGCAAACACTGCCCTGGCCGATGCTTCCGTACGGGCGGGTCGACTGACGACATTGATGTTTCCGATGCTTATGACCATGGTGAACGTCATAACTGTTCCGGTGGTATGGTTCGGCGCGCACCGGATCGACAGCGGCGGTATGCGTATTGGAGCTCTGACGGCCTTCCTGAGCTACCTGATGCAGATCTTGATATCCGTGAATATGGCCACGTCGATGTTCATTATGCTGCCAAGGGCTGAGGTGTGCGCGCGGCGCATCGGGCAGGTACTTGGGACCGAATCGAGCGTGCGGTCACCAGACGAGCCCGTACGCACATTCACCACGCGAAGTGGCTTGGAATTGCGCGGTATTCAGTTCGGTTACCCGGGAGCTGAAAAACCCGTGCTGAGTGGTGTGGACCTGATCGCGAGGCCTGGCACGACGACCGCGGTCGTCGGATCCACGGGAAGCGGAAAAAGCACGCTTCTGGGGCTGGTATCACGCATCTTCGATCCCACCGCCGGAGAAGTTCTTGTGAACGACACCAACGTGGCAAGAATAGCTCCTGAATTGCTGAGCAGGACCATCGGCCTCGTTCCGCAAAAAGCGCACCTTCTGTCGGGAACAGTTGCCTCAAACCTTCGCTACGGCAAGGACGATGCGACGGATGACGAATTGTGGCGCGCGTTGGAAACCGCACAGGCGAAGGAATTCGTGGAGCTCTTGGAGGGCGGTCTGGAGGCGCCCATTTCTCAGGGCGGATCGAACGTGTCCGGAGGTCAGCGGCAACGGCTGGCCATCGCACGAGTCTTGGTTGGTCGTCCGGAAATCTACCTCCTGGATGACTCCTTCTCCGCGTTGGATCCGGCAACGGAGGCTGCACTGAGGGCCGCAATGGTTGCGGAGACTGCCGGAGCGACGATCATCAACGTCACCCGGCGGGTGAGCAGCTTCCGGGATGCCGACTGCATCGTCGTGCTCGACGAGGGCAAGATTGTCGGTAGTGGGACGCACCTCAAGCTTATGTCGAGTAACAAAATCTACCGGGACATCGTGCTTTCACAGGTCACCGAGGAGGAAGCCGCCAGACGCTAAAACTAACCTGCGGGACAAGGACGAAGATCCATTTTGGGGAGCTCATAGGCGTGCCGACACATTTCCGGGCTGGTGCATATACGTGAAAGCAACACGACCGACGGAGCAGCAACGTGCCCCCAAGCCCTTCGCCGGCCACCATATTGACAAAGAAATAGCGCCCAACAGCCGGCCGGAGAGTCGGAAGGGAGGCGGCGCCCGTCTGTTGGAAATGATGCGGATGCAGCGCCGATTGGCCTATGGGGTAATGACACTCGGCACCGTTAGTATCCTGCTGAACGTCGCCGGCCCAAAGATTCTAGGCCGCGCCACGGACACCGTCTTCGCCGGGGTTGTCGGCAGACAGATGGAACCCGGCCTCACCAGAGCCCAGGCGGTCGAGAACCTACGTGAACACGGCCAAGGCACCCTCGCGAATATTGCGCAGACGACGGATTTCTCACCCGGGGTGGGCATTGATTTCCGCTTCGTGGGCGCCGTGCTTCTCGTTGCACTCGTGGTTTACGCGATTTCCGGGCTGTGCTGGATCATGCAGGGCCGATTGGTGACTACGCTCATTCAACGTATGGCTTGCCAGCTGCGTTCAGCTGTTGAGGTCAAACTGTCGCGCCTGCCTCTGTCGTATTTTGACAGGCAACCGCGTGGGGAAATCCTCAGTCGGACCACGAATGACATCGACAACGTTGTCCAGTCGCTTCAACAGACGATGACTCAGATTACAAATTCGCTTCTCCTTATCGTGGGCGTGCTGGCGATGATGTTCTGGATCTCTCCCCTGTTGGCACTGATCACGCTGGTTACCCTACCTGTGGTGATACTGGCCGCAGCCTGGGTTCGCAGACTCGCGCGGCCGCAGTTCGCAGAACAGTGGAATACCACCGGGCATCTCCACGCGCACGTCGAAGAGATGTACACAGGTCATTCGCTGGTGAAGGCTTTCGGCCGCGAAGCCCAATCTGCGGAAGCTTTCGCTGAACATAACAAGTTGTTGCTGCGTTCTGGATTCCGGGCTCAGTTCATCAGCGGGATAATGGGACCCATGATGGCATTCATCGGAAATCTTAATTACGTAGCGGTGGCGGTTGTGGGCGGGCTGCGCGTGGCATCCGGAGGATTGTCCATTGGCGACGTCCAGGCATTTATCCAATATTCGCGACAGTTTGGCGGACCGCTAACACAGGTGGCCAGCCTCTTCAGCATTGTCCAGTCGGGAATTGCATCCGCAGAACGGGTATTCCAACTGCTGGACGCGCCCGAGCAGAGTGCGGACCCTGTTGACGTTCCCGTGCGTTGGAGCAAGCTCCGCGGCCGGGTCGAGTTCGAGTCGGTTACATTCCGCTACGAGCCGGAAAGGCCTCTTATCGAGGATCTGTCCTTGTCGGTGGAGCCGGGTCGCACCGTGGCGATCGTCGGACCGACCGGCGCGGGAAAAACCACCCTTGTCAATCTGCTGTTGCGCTTCTACGAACTGACGTCCGGCAAGATCCTCTTGGACGGCGTGGACATCGCCACGCTGGCACGGGACGACCTGCGCGCGCGAATCGGGATGGTGCTACAGGACACTTGGCTCTTCGGCGGCACCATCGCGGAGAACATCGGCTATGGGTCGGAGGGAAGCACCCGCGAGCAAATCGAGGACGCTGCCCGCGCAGCACATGCAGACCGCTTCATTCGTACGCTCCCGAATGGATATGACACTGTGATCGATGACGAAGGGGCAGGGGTGAGCTCGGGCGAGAAGCAGCTCATCACGATCGCACGAGCCTTCCTGTCCGATCCGGTGATCCTGGTGCTTGATGAGGCCACCAGTTCGGTCGACACCCGAACGGAAGTACTGATTCAGCGAGCGATGAAGAGACTGAGTCACGGGCGGACCAGCTTTGTCATCGCTCACAGACTCTCCACCATCCGTGATGCCGACAGCATTCTGGTCATGGAGGGCGGAGCAATCGTAGAGCAGGGGGCACACGCGGACCTGGTGATTGCGGGCGGCCCGTACGCACGTTTGCATGAGGCGCAATTTGCCCAGGCCGTGGCCCTGGACTAGTACTACAGCCGGAGATCTTGAGGGTCAGTGATCGGTGGGATCGGTCGATGGTGGGCCCAGGCTTGTAGGTGGTGCGGGAGGGGGTCGCCGCGGCGGCGGTAGTGGCTGACCATGGCCCGGGTCTGGTGCAGGCGGCGCCAGAACTCGCAGGTCAGGATGGTCTCTACGGGGTGGTGGGGGTTGAGTCGGGTGGCGGCCAGGCAGTGCCGGATGGTGTGGGCGGAGGGCCGCAGCAGCGGTCCGGGGATCAGCCGGTGGCCTCGCCCTCGGCCGTGGTCCGCGCTTTTCCCGGATGGGGCTCCTGTCCGGCGTCGCTCTCTGGTTCTGGTTCGGGGACGGCGGCGCGTTGGACGGCGAGGAAGGCGGTGGCGAGCATGCAGGCGGTGACGTGCCGGTGCCAGGGGGTCCACCTGCGGACCTGGTACTGGGCGAGGCCGACGAGCTGCTTGTTGATCTCGTTGTCCTCCTCGATCTGCCAGCGGCCGCCCGCTCGGGAAATGATCTCGACGACGGTGGTGCGGGCGGGCGCGTGGACCAGGAAGTAGGCGATCTCCCGGTGGAGTTGTCCGTCCTTGCCGCGCCGGTTGGGGTGGAGCGATCTACGCAGGACCATCCAGTGCGAGAAGTCCCTGGCCGGCCTCTCATCCTTGACCTCGACGGCGAAGGCGGTCCAGTCGTAGAGCCGATCGCCCTTGGCGCCGTGGCCGCACGAGCGGCGTTCCCACTGGTCACGGACGCGGGCGTAGTGGAGCAGGTCGTCGGCGCGTTTGACGGCGGGATGGCGGGGTCTGCCGGGCGGGCCGTCCAGCGGGAGATCGACCGGGACGCCCAGTACGTAGGGCACCGCCCGGGTGTGGCACCAGGCGCGCAACTGCGGATCGCGCCCGTAGCCGGAATCGGCCAGGACCCAGGTGAAGGGGACCTGGGCGGCGAGGGCGCGGTCGAGCATGGCGATGGCCAGCTCGGGCTTGGTGGCGAAGGCGGTCTCGTCGGGGATACCGGCAGCCCGGCACCGCTCCCGGTCGGACGTCCATTCCTCGGGCAGGTACAGGCGGCGATCGATAAAGGCGTGTCCGGCGGCGGTCGCGTAGGTGAGCATCACCATCGTCTGGCAGTTGCGCACGTCCCCGGTCAGCCCGCAGTGCTGGAAGGCCACCCCGACCGATTTGGTGCCCTTCTTTTGGGCCTGGGTGTCATCGATCACCAGCGAGGCGTCCGCGTCGCCCAGATGCTCCACGACGTAGTCGCGGACCTCGTCGCGCAGCTGGTCGGCGTCCCATACCGACCCGTTCAGCAGCCACTGCATCCGGTCCGCGGTCGCATGCCCGGCCCGCTCCGAGAGCGTCCAGCCGTTCTTCTTCGGCAGCTCCGCCAGCAGGCCCTCGATGAACTGCGCGAACACCACCCGCGGCTCCGGCCGGTTGAACAGGCTCTCCAACGAGCCGGTCAGCTTGGCTAGTTCGTCATGCCACTCGGCTATCAGCTCAGCCGTCACATCCAGCATCATGCCCGGTCAACGACGGCACACGGACCCCGTCACAAGATCTCCGGCTGTAGTACTAGGGGCTGTTCCGTAATCCCTGGTGGATCAGCGCGCGGCGTCAGGTGCTGTACATCGCACGGCGGGGGAGCGCTCGCATACTGGACGTATTCGGGCGTTCCGACAACAGGCGAGGTGCCGTAGCCGTCGTCGGGCGCCCGCCAGGGATTCCGGGACAGCCCTGAGGGCCTGGGCGCCGGCCGGTAGATGGGCTATGTCGCCTCGTGCGCACGCTGAATGGTCGCTCTGGCCACCGGCGGCTCCGGCTGGGCACCCCGAACGACACCCTGCGACCTACCACCGCACCCACGGCGTCTGCTACTTCCACGGCTGCTACTCGGTCGGCGACGACACCCTGTGGGGTGTCAACCGCCGCAAGAAGGGCGCCGCGAACACCCTGGCCGCCCTCAAGTCGATCCGTGCGGCCCGCTCGGACGGCGCCCCGATCTCCGTGCTCCTGGAGAACCTGTCCGCCCACAAGGGCCAGGAGATCCGGCGATGGGCGACGAAGAATCGGGTCGAGCTGTGCTTCACCCCGACGTACGCGTCCTGGGCCAAGCCGATCGAGGCCCACTTCGGGCCCTTGCGGCAGTTCACGATCGCCAACTCCAACCACCGCAACCACACCGTCCAGACCCGGACTCCGCACGCCTACCTGCGCTGGCGCAACACCAGCGCCCGCCACCCCGACGTCCTGGCCGCTCAACGCAAGGAGCGTGCTCGCATCCGCAGCGAGAGGGGCATCCGCTGGGGCGGACGCCCCCAGGTGGTGCAGATGCCGGTCCAGCAGTTCAGCAGGCCCTGGATGTGGTCCAGGTGATCACAGCCGTCACTGACACCGACAGCGTGAGCGCAGCCTGGGACCTGCGCGCCGCGCAGTCCCAACAGGGGTGCCAGCAGCGCGGGTTCGGCCCCATTCGTGCGGCATCATGGCCAGTCAGCGATGGCGTACCGGCTTAGCGGGAAGATCGCTGGGTATAGTGCAGGCGTTTCGGGGAACCGGCGACCTGAAGTCGGTCGACCTCACGCGCCACCTCGTGTTCATCGGCATCCGGGGGCCTGGCGGAGCCCCGATGACCACATCGCCAAGGAGGCCGTCCCATGGAACCCGTCACGCTGATCACCGGTGGCTCGACCGGAATCGGCGCCGCCACCGCCCGCGCCCTGCTCAAGCAGGGCCACCGCGTGGCCGTCACCGGACGTGGCGCGGGCAAGCTCGCCGCTTTCGCTGCTTCGGCCGCAGCGGGCGAGCGGCTGCTGACGATCACCGGCGACACCAGCGACGCGCACGACGTAGCCTCCGCCGTGCGCCGCGTGGTGGAGGCGTGGGGCCGACTGGACAACGTCATCGCCAATGCCGGTTTCTCACTGCCCGGCAACCTGGAGAGCCACGCCCCCGAGGACATGCGCGTCATGGTCCTCACCAACGTCCTGGGCCCGGCCCTGCTGGTGCGGGAGACCCTGCCACACCTGCGGGAGTCCAAGGGCCGGATCGTGATCATCGGTTCGGTCGCCGGGGTGCGCAACACGCCTGGCAACCTGTACTCGGTCACCAAGTGGGCCGCGCACGCACTGGCCGAGAACACCCGTCTGCTGGTCGGCAAGGACGGGGTCGGCGTGACGGTCGTCGCCCCCGGGGTGGTGGACACCCCGTTCTGGGACGAGCGCGGCGGCACCCCCGAGACGGCGCCGGTGATGACCGCCGAGCAGGTCGCGGACACGATCGTCTTCGCCGTCCATCAGCCCGCGGGCGTGGACATCAACCACATCACCATGCGGCCGACCGGACAGGTCGGCTGACGCCGCGCTCCCAACGACCGCACGCGGCAGCCATCAGTACGGCCACCGACTCGACATAGGAGTAGAAGGTTGGAGTGAGCGCGATGGCCAGGCAGGCTGCGGTGGACACGGCGGCGGCTACTGCGCCTACCGGCCACACATGCCAACGGTCGATGGCTCGGCGGGCGACCCACACGGCGAGCAGGGAGGCGACGGCTGCCGCGCTCCAGATCGCGCCGACCGGGGCGGGGGAGTGGTGGAACTGGTGGATGACCGTGATCGGGGCGGCAGCCTGCAGAACACCGAAGGCCAGGTTCGACGAGGCCAGACCACCGATCAGCCAGGCCGGCGCCGGAGTCCGGCGCACGGTCCGACATCCGATCCGCAGACTGCCGGACTTCGGACGGTGAGCTGCCGCAGCACCATCGCCCCTTGCGGTGACGGCAGCTGTCACGGCCAAGGCAGCGACCACGGCCAACGGTGCGCTCGGGTCGACCAGGAGCAACAGGCCGCCCAGAAGCGGGGTTCGTCACACCCTTGATCCAGTCGGTCAGCCGCAGGACCGGGCCGCCGGCCACCCGAAGCCCAGGGAGGTGGCACAAAGGACTCCTGGACGACGGACGGGGGACCTCGGTGGCCCGAGACCGGGCTGACACAGAGGGTCGTGAGGCCAGTAGATGTGTGCGGGTGAATGACTCCACGCCCGGTGGGTCCGTACCCGAGGACAGCGAGGCTGCCTCCTTGGCCTTGGCCCCGCCCTCCGCTCGAGGAACTCACGAAGACGAGACCTCGATCCAACGTGGGGCAGTGCGGGTGCGGGGCCAAGGTAGACCGGTACGGTCAGCGCATGTCTGGCGAACGTGGTACCGGTGGGTCGTGCTGGGTGGGAGTGGGAACAACGGGTGCCAACGAGGACGTCGGCCGCCCGCTGGTCGAAGTCCCTTTCGGGTCGGAGTGGTTCGTGAACGGTCCCTTCGACAGCACGCTTGGTTTCGGCGGCCAAGAGTCGGCGGGGGCGTCCTGCCTGCGCCGGAACAGCTCGGCGTGGACGACCGACAAAGGTGGCATCATCCTGGCCCTGCTCGCTCGGGGGGACATCGAGGGCGCCGCCGCCAACACATCCTGGGCGGGCCGGCCTTTGGGTACCGGGGACTCCTGCAAGTCCTACGGCGAGTCCATCCTCGGACAGGATCATCCGCGCCTGGTCCAGAAGGAGGCCAGGTCCGTGGTAGCGGCGGGGCTGGGCGCCTGACGTGGACGAGGCAGTGATGACGGCGCTCGTCGCCGCAGGCGCCGCGATCGGCGGCGGAGCGTTGACGGGGGTGTTCAGCCTGGCAGCCGCCAAGCGTCAGGCCGCGGCCGCCTGGGCGGCGGGGGAACGGCAGGCTGCCGCCGCCTGGGAGGCCGGACGGCAACAGGCAGCCGCCGCCTGGGACGCGGGCCAACTCCAGGCCACGGCACAGCTCGACGTGGCCCGCCGGACGCTCGCCGAACAGACGCTCGCGAACCAGCGTGCCGTTCGGCGGGGGGCATACGTGACGTTTCTGAGCCGGACCGACAGCGCGCAACTGGCCCTGTCAGCTTGGCAGAGCGCCATCGGCACGGCGGAGGAGTCGTCACGGCGGCGGGAGTACGACGCCGCGATGGGCGCGGTGGGGGAGGCGCTCAATGTCGTACATCTGGAGGGACCGGACCCCGTGACGGCGGCGGCGGAGGCGCTGTGGAGTTCCCTCGCCACCACTGCGTCCGGCAGCCAACACCGCGTGGCGCAGGAGGCGTTCCTGGATGCGGCTCGCATGGCGCTCATCCCTGTGTAGCGCGTGCCAGGTCGATAGGATCCCGAGTGCGGGAGAGGAGGGGGCCTGGTGCAGCTGAAGGTGTCGTACGAGGACCAGCGCGACGACATCACCGTCGTCCGCGTCGATGGTGAGGCCCAGGGTGACGTGCTCCTGTTCGATTCCGCACCGGAGCTGAGGCAGATGCTGGTGCAGTTGGCCGAAGAGGGGCGGCTGCTCATGGTGGTCGACCTCAGCGCGGTAACCGACATCGACGCTAGCGGCTTGCGTGTGCTGGTCGGCGGCCTGAAGCGGGTGCACTTCAAAGGGGGGTCGCTATCGTTGGTCGTCACCGGCGAACGAGTGCGCGCCGTTTTGACCAAGAGTGGACTGACCAGGGTCTTCCGTCTCCACGACACGGTGCCGAGCGCGGTCGGGAAGCTCCTTGAGGACTACGCTGACGAAAGCATCGAGCAGCGACGCGCTGCCCTTGAGGAACGGGCCCGCGAGCGGCTCGCCAGGGAATCCGCCGGTGCAGCGACCCGCGTCGTCGTGTCGGACGGTTTCACTCGTGAGCACCTGACCGAGAGCATCAGTCTGGTGACGGTTGAGGTGGAACTGGACGTCTACAGTGCGCCGTCCCTACGTGAGGCGTTGGTCGATCTGCTGGAACAGGGCCGCTTCTTCCTGGTGGTCGACCTGACCGCCGTTGAGTCCATCGACTCGACCGGGCTGGGTGTCCTCGTCGGCGCGCTCAAGCGCGTCCATGTCCACGCCGGCGCGCTGGCGCTGGTCGTGGCGTCCGACAGAGTGCGGAAGCAGTTTTGGATCACTGGATTGACCAAGGTGTTTCCCATCTTCGGCGCGGTGCACCCGGCCGTCGAGTTCCTCGGCCGGGAGGATCTCCGCGCCCATGCATGACGATGGGGCTCGCCGCCGTACCGCTCCCGCCGAGTGGGACCCCGTGCGCCTGGGAGTTCACGCTACCTCCGGGCGGAGAAGATCCGCAGAGCCAGAGATGAAGGGGGCTTGGTGCAGCTGAAGATGTCGTACGAGGAGCTGCGCGCCGACATCACTGTCGTGCGGGTCGGCAGCGACGGGCAGGGCGGCGCCGTGCTCGACGACCGCTTCGCACGGGAACTGTGCACGGCACTGGTGGAGGTGGTCGACGACGGGCGGCTGGTCCTGGTCGTCGACCTGAGCGCGGTCGACGTCGCCGACACCATGGGCTCGGCCGTGCTCGTCGCCGGCCTGCAGCGCGTGCACCTCAGAGGCGGGACCCTCGCCTTGGTCGTCACCAGCGAGCGGGTGCGCGCCGGATTGTCCAAGGTCGGCCCGTTCAGGGGCTTCCGCATTCATGACGCCGTGCCGAGCGCGGTCGCGACACTTGCCGCCGACTGCGTGCGGGAAGGCGCGGAGAAAGGCATCGAGCAGCGAAGTACGGCCCTCGAGGAACGGGCCCGCGAGCGGCGCGCAGTCGAGCAGGGCGTCGTCACATCGGGCGACCACGCGTACGAACACCTCTCCGAGGACATCACCCTGGTGAGAGTCGGGGGCGACACGTTGGATGGATTCACGGTGCCGCCCGTGCGCAAGCTGCTGGTTGACCTCGTGGTCCAGGGAAGGCTCCATGTGGTCCTGGACTTGACCGCCCTCGATCACATCAACACCTCCGGGTTGGATATGCTCATAGGTGCCCTCAAGCGGGTCCGCGCCCACGACGGCGGACTGGTGTTGGTCGTGCGGAAGGACAGTGTCCTGAAGATGTTCCGGCTGACCGGCCTGATTAAGGTGTTCCACATATTCGACACCGTGGGCCCAGCCGTCGAGCACCTCGGCAGAAATGTTCCCGAGGCGCATGTCTGACAGCGGGGGCCGAAGCCGCACCGCCGCCCAATGGAATCCCGTACGCCTGGGAGTTCATCCCGCGCCGGGCCCCGACGGAACAGTCGACCTGCCGTTGACGGAGTACCTCCCGCGCCCGCATGACGAGACCCTGCGGCAGCGGCTGGCCGGCACGGCCGCCACGAACGACGCCGCGTTCGTCCTGTTGGTGGGTCGTTCGGCGAGCGGCAAGACCCGTGCCGCCTATGAGGCGGTGGCGGCCGTCCTGCCGGACTGGCCCGTGGTGCACCCGGCGGACGCTGACGAACTGGCCGCGTGGATCGAGGCGTCGCACATCGGCCCGCGCACCGTGCTCTGGCTCGACGAGGCTCAACGCTATTTGACGGGTGCCCCGGGTGAGCGGGCCGCCAGGGCGCTGGCTCGGCTGCTCGACCAGGTCGCTCCCCTTTCCGTGGTGGGCACCATGTGGCCGGAACACCTGAGGCGACTGACGGAGAGCCGAAGGGACAGCGGGGATGAGACCCCGCACACCCACGCGTTGTTGACGGGACGCCACGCGATGATCACGGTGCCGGACACGCTGTCGGGTGATTCCTCGGCCGTGGCCGCGGCAGCGGCCCGTGACCCGCGCCTGGCCGCCGCCGTACGGGCCGCCGGGCCTGGCGACCGTGTCCTGCAGCACCTCACCGGGGGACCGGAGTTGGTCCGCCGCTGGGAGATGGGCCCCGACCAATGGTTCACCGCGCCCGAGCACGCCGTGCTGACGGCCGCCGTCGAAGCGCGCAGGCTCGGCCACGCGAGCGCCGTGCCGGCCCGTCTGCTGAGGGAGGCCGCGGCGGGGTTCATGGACTCCACAGCCCGCGCGACCGCGGGCAAGGAGTGGTTCCCGGCGGCCATCAGCGCGTTGACCACCACGGCAGGCGGTCCGGTGCCGCTGATCGCGGAACGGTACGCGCGGGACGTCGGCGACCCCGACAGCTACCGCCCGGACGACTACCTCGAGCAGCACGTACGCCGGGTCAGGGCACATCGGGCACCACCGGCCGGGTTCTGGACCGGAGCGGTCTATGCCAGGACGGCCGATGACCTCTACGCCTTAGGGTGTGCCGCCGAGCAGCGGCGTCGCTACGGCTATGCCGCCGAGCTGTACAAGAACGCCGTCGAGAAGGGTCACAGCCGGGCCCGGGCCGCCCTGGCCGTGCTGCGGGAGACCACCGACGGACGGGCCGCCGCCGAGGAGACTGCCGCCATGGACCCCCTCGCCTGGGCGACCCTTGCCGTGTCGCGGGAGGGCGCCGGAGACGACTCTGCTGCCTACGACGCTTACCGTCGTGCGGCCGAGGCAGGCGATGTGTGGGCCTGGCCGGCCATGGCCCGGATCCGGGAGGAGGCGAGGGATCCGGCCGGCGCGGATGCCGTCGCTGCCCTGGCAGCGGCTGCGGGGCATGCGGAGGCCTGGCGGACGCTCGGCCGGATGCGCGCGTCGCACGGCCCGGCGGCGGCGCAAGCGTTCGAGCAGGCGGTGAGCGTTGGCGATGGGTGGGGGCACATGGGCCTCGCGCAGGTCGCCGAACGAGCCGGCGGTCTCGTCGAGGCGGTGCAACACGCCACCCGGGCGGCCGACGCGGGCGTTACTGCGGCCTGGGCACTTCTGGTACGGCTGCAGTGGTCACTCGGTGACCATGCGTCAGCTGTGGCGGCAGCCATCGGCGGCGCGAGTTCGGGAAACCCCGAGGGTTGGTCGCTGCTGGCGCAACTGCGGAATGCAGCCGGTGACACGTCGGGGGCGGCCGCCGCTCATCGCGAGGCGGCCGCTCTGGGCGTCGGAGCGGCCTGGCGCGAACTTGCCCTGCTCGCCGATTCGGACGGTGACAGCGTGGCCGCGGAGGCGGCCGCGGCGCAAGTGGCCCGCACCGGCGACCCGGAGGCCTGGACTGCGCTGGCCGAGGCGCGCGCAGAGCGCGGCTCCGCCGCGGGCGCCGCCCACGCCGCGGCGGAGGCGGCCCGCGTGGGTGACGTGGAGGCTTGGATCAGGCTGGCTCGCCGCCGAGAGAGCGCCGGCAATTCCGAGGGAGCTGAGCTCGCCGCAGATCTGGCCGCCGACCGGGGCTCTCCCGCGGCATGGGCTGCACTGTCTCGGATGCGGGAGCGGGTGGGGGACCGGGACGGATCTCGGCGAGCGGTGCTCCGGGCCGACGCTCTCGGCGCCTCCGCCGCCTGGACCGCACTGGGCCGCGTGCGTGAGGAACGGGGCGACGCCGCCGCCGCCGAACGCGCCTACATCCGTGGCTGCACGGCCGGTGACGCGGAGGCCCACAGCATGCTCGGCGCTTTGTACCTGGAACAGGGACGGTTGCACGAGGCCTGCGCCGCCTACCGGTCGGCCGTGGACGCGGGACTCCCCCATGCCTGGGAAGGGTTGCTGTCGGCGTTGGCGGCCCAAGTGCCCCGCGCGACTTCGGCGCAGACGGTACATCGGTTGCGCACGACGGGACTGTCGGCGGATGGGTAAGCGCCGAGCCCTGCCGGAGCTGCGTCAGCGTCAGGTTGAACCGGCGCCCGACGTCGGCGCCACGTACAGTCCGCCGTGGTCACGAACACGGTGGTCCACGGCCGACTTGTGTGGATACTGGCTGGCATGCGCATCGACTTTGATCCCGCGGTCGTCGACCGGACCGCCTTCTACAAGCTCCTGACCTCGGTGGTTGTGCCTCGACCGATCGCTTGGGTGTCGACGATCAGCCCAGACGGCTTCACTGACAACCTCGCCCCGCACAGCTTCTTCACCGTGTCGTGTGTCAGTCCGCCGATCGTGCAGTTCACCTCGGTCGGGCGGAAGGACTCGTTGCGCAATATCGAGGGGACGGGGCAGTTCGTCGTGAACTTCGCTCCGGAGCATCTGTTCGAGCAGATCAATGCGACGGCTACGGACTTTCCGGCCGGAGTGAGTGAGTTCGAGGCGGTGGGTATCGCTCGGGAGCCGAGTCTGCGGGTGCGGCCGTCGCGGGTGGCGGCGTCGCCGGTGGCGTTGGAGTGCGAGATGCACAGCATGCTGCGGATGGGGGACTCGACGGTGGTGTTCGGGCGGGTCGTGCACGCGGCCGTGTCCGAGGCGGTGCTGGTCGACGGGCATCCCGAGGTGCGGAAGCTGCGGCCGTTGACGCGGTTGGGGAAGGACGAGTGGGGTGCGCTCGGGGAGGTGCTGGAGCTCTCCCGGATCCGCTACGCGGACTGGCCCGGCGCCGGTGGTTAGCCCGGATGGGCTGATCGCGTGGCCTCGCAGGGGTGACGGGGGCGGCTGGGGCCGAGGGTCTTGCGCATGGCGTGGTGTGATCGGCTGATAGTCGGATCTCCCGATCATGGAGTCGCGCCGATGCCGATCCGCACACGACACAGAGCGCTGGCCGCGGCCGCCGCCCTCGGAACCGTTGCCGTCAGTGCCTGCGGCGGTGGCGCCGGGCCGCACGCCGTACCCGCTTCGAAGAGGGAACTGGCACGCGCTGCCGCGCAGGCGCAAGGGTTCACGCTCGTCGCCTCGGGGGACGTCCTGCCCCATGCGGTGATCATCCGGCAGGCCCAGGCGGACGCCGGAGGGTCAGGCTACGACTTCCACAAGATGCTCGCGGGCGTGAAACCGGTGGTGAGCGCGGCGGACCTGGCGATCTGTCATATGGAGACGGTGTATGGCGGCAAGGACGGCCCCTTCACCGGCTATCCGACGTTCAAGTCGCCGCCGCAGGTCGCCCAGGCGCTCAAGGACACCGGCTACGACTCCTGTTCCACCGCCTCCAACCACACGCTCGACGACGGCGCGGACGGGGTGCGGCACACGCTCGACGCCATGGACGCGGTCGGGGTCCGGCACGCCGGCTCGGCCCGTACCGCCGCCGAGGCGGGCAGACCGGCGCTGCTCAAGGCGGGGGGCGCCACTGTCGCGCAGCTCGCCTACACCTATGACACCAACGGGTTCCCGCAGCCCGAAGGGCACCCGTGGGCGGTCAACCTCATCGACCCGGACCGGATCATCGCCGACGCCCGGGCCGCCCGGAAGGCGGGGGCCGATGTGGTGGTGGTGAGCCTGCACTGGGGGACCGAGTGGCAGGACGACCCGGACGAGATGCAGCTGACCGTCGGCAGGCAACTGACCGCCGCGCGGACCGGCGGGCGGGCCGACATCGATCTGATCCTCGGGACCCACGCCCATATTCCCCAGGCGTACGAGAAGGTCAACGGCACGTGGGTCGTCTACGGGATGGGCGATCAGGTCGCCGGGCAGATGTTCACCTACGACGACAAGCAGGACGCCCGCGGCAACATGGGGTCCATCGCCCGGTTCACGTTCGCTCCGCCCGCGGCGGCCGGGCAGCGGTGGAGCGTGCGGAAGGCCGAGTTCATTCCGCAGCTGATGGATCTCGGGCCGCCGAACCGCGTCGTGACCCTCAATGACGCGCTGCGTAAGAACCCGGGCCGTGCCGACTACGTCAGGGCCCGCGATCACATCCGCACCATGGTCCTGAGCCGTGGTGGGGGAGCCGCGGGGCTCACGATGGTCCCGTGACCCCAGGTCGAGTGTCGGGTGCCGAGTCAGATGCCGGGGATTCCGGCGGCGCGGGCCAACAGGCGGGCGGTGTGCGTGCCGGCGTCGACGGCGTGCGGCGCCGTACTGGGCAGGCAGCGCTGACGTTCTACGTCGTACTCGGTCATGACGACGCCCGCGTGGTCGGTCGCGAGCTCGTCGAGCCGCACCGGCCATCCGTGCTCCTCCAGGGCGTCGCGCAGTTCACGTGACTGCTCGATGTCCACCGCCGGGTCGGTCGTGCCGTGCACCAGGTGGACCGGAATGGGGGGCACCGCACCGCCGCGCCGGGAGGCGTCGTCGATCGGGACGGTTCCGGTGGTCGGCGCCCTGAGGCGGTAGCCGCCGGCGATACCCACGACGGCGCGCGGCCGCCAGCCGTCGAGCGCGGCGGGATCGAGGGCGACGCCCAGCACGGCGTTGGCGCCCAGCGACCAGCCCGCCAGGACCATCCGCTCGGGGTCCCCGCCGAAGCGGGCCGCGTTCTCGCGCGCGAACGTCACCGACTCGGCGAGCTGGGCCCGGCCGCCGTCAGGGGCGTCAGGACGCCAGTCCGGTACGAAGACGACGGCTCCGAGCCCCGCGGCACCCCGGGCGAGCGGCGCTAGCACGTCCCGTTCGTCGGGGCCGCGGCCGTGCCAGAGCAGCACCACGGGCGCCGCCGACGGCGAGGACGGGGGCCGGTGGACATCCAGGCACTGGCCGCCGGTCCCGTAGGTGATGCCGCTCGTCATCTCGATGTCCGTCGTCATGGCACAGCCCCCTGGAGCGTTGACGGCATCCGCACCCGGGCGCCGCATGATCGGCTTCTCCGGGCCCACGGTACCCGGAACCGCCGTTACCCGACTCACGTCGAAGGGGCACGCCGCCGGGGCGTCGTCATGGAGGAACCGTCATGCGCAGCCGTGCCGTTCGCGTCAGTGCAATCCTGTTAGGCGTGTCGCTCACCGTCGCGGGGTGTGGCGCCGATGGGGTGCGGACGGCGTCGGACGCCCCCGCCGGAAGGGGGGTCCTGGTGAGCGGGGACGACGCGGTGGCCGCCGGGGACGCCGGGCGTCCGAGTGGGGCCGCCGCCCGGCGGGCGGCCGAAGTGGCCAGAGCCTGGACGGGATCGGCGGCGGAACGCGTCTGGCGCGCCGGGTACAGACCGCTCGACGGGGCCGCGTGGCTTCCGCCGGACGCGTTCCACAGCGGGGGGGACAAAATCGCTTTCCTGAGGGGGCACTTCGACCTCGCCACGCGGCTCCCGGCACCAGGCCCGGACGGTCAGCAGGCGACGGTGACGTGGTCGGACGGATCGTCCTCCGGAAGACATCTGCTGACAGCACGTCACGTGTTCGACGGGTTGGTGCGGAGCAGATCCGACTGTGCAGGGGTGGACTGCGATCGGCGGCTGCGCGTGACCGCGGTCAAGGCCGGAACCCGGACACTGGCGACGAGTCGCGGGCGTGCCACCATCCCCGTCTGGGAGTTCACGATCGAGGGCTACGCCCAGCCGTTCACCTATCCCGCCATCTCTCCCGACCAACCGCCGGAAGGTCCGCAGTCGGGTCAACCCGCGTCTGGGATCGAGGGGTTGGCGGCGGGGGTGGGCTGGAACGGGATCTCCTCCGACGGTCTGGTCCTCACTACCCGGGTGGCCCACGGGTCGTGCGTCGACGTCCTGCCCGGCCAGGTGTACGAGACGGGAAACGTTGTCGTCCTCATCGGCCGCGTCGGCCCTTGGAGGCTGCCCGAGGGCTCGCTCTGCGACGCGGCCCTGCGCACGACGCCCGCGCGGTTCCGGCTGTCGCGTCCGCTCGGCGACCGGACCGTGCTCGACGTTGTGCGGGGGAATCCCCTCGCCTTGACCCCGCTTGGCGCGGCGGGGCGGTAGCCGAGCGGCCGCGGAGCCCACATAGACAGAGGTTTCTCTGCAGATAATCCTTTGCAGAGTGTTCTCTGTAGCATACGATGCCGCTATGGCCGATGACCCTGAACGCTCGTCGCACGCGTCCGCTCCAGGCACCCCCGTCCGGCACATCGACGCCCGCAGCCTGCGCGGGCTGGCGCACCCGTTGCGCATGCGGATGCTCGAACTGCTGAAGCTCGACGGGCCCGCCACCTCGACCCGTCTCGCCGAGCGGCTGGGGGAGAACACCGGCACCGTCAGCTGGCACCTGCGTCAGCTCGCCGAGCACGGCTTCATCGAGGAAGTGACCGGACGGGGCACCAAGCGCGAGCGCTGGTGGCAGGCGGTCAGGGAACGGCGCACGCTCGACAGCACGGAGTTCCGCTACGACCCGGACACCCGGGGCGCCCTCTCCGTCTATATGCACGAACTGGTCCAGCAGACGTTTTCCCGGGTCGTCGACTACCTCGCCGACGACTGGCAGGGTCCCTGGCAGGGCGTCGGCACCCTCTCCGACCGGACCGACCTGCGGATGACGCCCGCGCAACTGGAAGCGCTCGCGGCCGAGTTGCTGGCCGTCATCGACCGGCATGCCCCGGACCCCGACGCGGAACCCGGCGAGGACGCCCTGCCCGTCATCATCCAGCTCCAGTCGTTCCCCCGGAAGGAATGTGACGGCGCGTGAGTACGAACACGGGCCACGGTCCGGGCGAAGGCGCGCTCCACGACGACGGAGTTCCCGCGGATGACCCGCGTCCGGGTGACGGCATAGGCTCGGACGACCGCGTACGCCCGGACGTCGGCCTACGCGGCGGGCTGCTGCGCCGGCACCGGGACTTCCGGTTGCTGTGGTGCGGTGAGACGGCGGGCAAGTTCGGCGCGTCCGTCACCGGGGTGACGATGCCCTTGGCGGCCGTCGGCGCGCTGCACGCCACCACCTTCCAGGTCGGCCTGCTGGCGGCTGCTACTTGGCTGCCGTGGCTGATCATCGGGCTTCCCGTCGGCGTCTGGGTCGACCGGTTGCGCCGCCGTCCGATCATGCTGATCGCGGCGGGCGTCTCGCTCCTGCTCTACGTCAGCGTCCCGGTCGCCGCGTGGGCCGGTGTGCTGAGCGTCGGCCTGTTGCTCGTGATCGCCCTCCTGACGGGTACGGCCCTGGTCTTCTTCCAGACTGCCTACACGGCCTACCTCCCCAGCATCCTCGCCCCGGCCGACCAGCCCGAAGGCAACGCCAAACTGCACGGCAGCGCATCGGCCGCGCAGATCGTGGGGCTCGGATCCGGCGGGCTGATCGCCCAGTTGGCGGGCGCGGTCGACGGGATGTTCGCCAACGCCGCCACGTTCCTCGTCTCGCTGCTCTGTCTGTCGGGCATCCGGCACCGTGAACCCCGCACCGCGCGAGCCGAACGTCCGCCCAGGGCACTGGTGAAGGAGGTCGGCGAAGGGCTTCGGCTGGCCACCCGCGATCCCTGGATCCGCACCCTGACGCTCTTCGGCGCGACGTCGAACCTCGCGCTGATGGGGTTCCAGTCGATCCTGGTCGTCTTCCTGGTGCGGGAGGTCGGGGTGGGCGCCGGTACGGTCGGCGCGCTGATCGCGGCCGCCGGAAGCGGCGGGGTCGCCGGCGCCTTCGCCGCCCGCAGGGTCGCCGCCCGGGTCGGGACGGCGCGCGCCACGCTCCTGTTCGAGCTCGGCTTCGCGGTGTTCGCCCTGCTCATCCCGCTCACCGTCGGCGGCGCGGGAATGCTGCTCTACGTGGCGGGCGGCTTCTGCGTGTCCGTCGGAGTGGTGGCGGGCAATGTCCTCAAGGCGAGCTTCCAGCAGAGCTACTGCCCACCGGAGCTGCTCGGCCGTCTGACCGCCAGCACGTCGTTCATCAACTTCGGCACGATCCCGCTCGGGGCGCTGCTCGGCGGCACGTTGGGTACCGTGCTCGGCCTGCGCGCCGCCATGTGGATCACGACGGCGGGTGTGCCGCTCGCCGCTCTGATCCTGGTCTTCTCGCCGGTACGCCGCGCCCGTGACCTGCCGACGTCCCCGCTGTCCGCCATCGGGTCTCCGTGACACCGTCATCGAGCCGCCGGCCCACCGGCCCACCGGCCCGCCGGACGCGTCCCACGAGCGCCTGTCAGTACGTCAGGACCGCCCACCCCAGAGCGCCGACGACGGCCGCCGTGTAGCAGCCGGCTGAAGCGACCACCGCCCGGTACCGGGCCTGCGCGCTCCACGTCGTGAACGTCAACAGCCGGGCGAGCACGGGGAGGACCAGGATGGCGTGCAGGCTGATGCCGTGCAGGGGCTTGACGGAGGCGGTGCTGCGGTAACCGGCGGCCTGGTGGCCGGTGCGGGTCAGGATGACTCCGCGGGCGATCATCGCCGCCCCCGACAGGAGTCCGACGAGCAGGATGGCGAAACCCGCGCGCAGCGCGAGCGGCATACCGGTCGGGCCCTCGGGCCGCCGGGTGAACGAGATGACGGCGAACGCGGAGAGGATCACCACGAGCAGCGCGCCACCGACGGCGAGCGACATCGACACCAGGGTGTTGACGGGCGACTCCATGTTGAAGTGCGACGGCACCCGGCGCCACGCCTGGAGCGTGATGCCGGCGACCTCCACTACGCAGTCAGCCGCGAACACGGTGAGCAGCACGGCGCGGGTGCGCGTGCCCATCCGCAGGTACGACGTCACCCAGGCGACCGCGATCAGCGTCAGACCGAAGGAGAGCCCGAACGTGAAGGGCTTGCGCCAGGAGACCGGCCCCTCCCACGGACCCCCGTCCACGGCGAAGACTCCCAGGTGCACCAGGCCCGAGACGACGAGAGCGGCGCCGGTCGCGTAGGAGAGCCGTTCGCTGCTCCGGGCGGCGCGCCATATCTCACGTCCACGGAGACGGCGTCTGTTGTCGGTTTGCATGCCCCAAGATTCCCCGGCGGGCGTCCGGGAGTCGTCGTCCGGCCGGAGGCAGCCGAACTACGCCCGGGGGAGTAGGCGCACGCCGGACGCTCGGCGCGCGCGGCTGCCCGCCGCATACCCGGTGGATACCCGGCAGAGAATGGCCGGGGACGTGTGGGAGAGGGACCGGTGGTACGCGGCGCTTATGCGGCGCTCGCGCGTTCGGCGCGGCGGGCCGCCAGATAGGCGTCCCGGAGGCGGGCGAGTTCCTTGAGTTCGGCGGGTGTCCAGGATCGGTCGCCGTGCGCCTGGACATAGGCGCGCAGTCGATCATTCGCATGGGTCGAGTGTGTGCCGCGCATGCGACAAGACTATGGGCCCCGTGCGGCAATCGGAATCCAGCTTTCAGAAACGGCATATGCGACATCGGGGCGGCACGGCATTACGGGTCTGCTCGCAACCCCCGTGCGCCGACGGGAGATCGAAGCAGGGTGTTCGATATCGGCGAGGCTCTCATCTGCGATTCCTGGTATTCGCCGGATTGGTGCGCTCACCTCTGGAGCGTGAAAGCGGAACTCAATAGTTCGAATAGTCGGCGCATTGGAGTTCATGTGTTCTATTCGGCGTCAAGGTCAAGGCGGCGCGGCAGCGCCGCCTTTCCATTCCCCGGCCGGGCGACGGCTGGGCGACGGCCGGGCGCCGGGCGGCCCCGGAGCGTGGCAGTCCGCGTGCGGGGTTCGATAAAGTGTGAGGTGAGAGTGCCGGACCCAGCCATGCCCTGATGTGCCGGCGGACCCCGGGCGGCACGGTTGCTTCGTACAGGAGACCGAGCACGTTGGCTGAGAACCGCGCACGTACCCGCGCACGCGCAAGTGCACCGGCCGAGCCGCAGGCCGGTTCAGGTTGCGAAAGTGGCCCCGAAAGTGGCTCTGCGGGTGGCTCCGGAGGCGCCTTGCGGGCCGACTGCGGCAACTGCTTCGCGCTGTGCTGCGTCGTGCCGGCGTTCTCCGCCTCGGTGGACTTCGCGATCGACAAGAACGCGGGTCAGGCCTGTCCGAACCTGCAGCGGGACTCCCGCTGCGGCATCCACACCCGCCTCAGGGACAAGGGCTTTCGCGGCTGCACCGTCTACGACTGCTTCGGCGCCGGGCAGCAGGTCTCGCAGGTCACGTTCGGCGGCCAGGACTGGCGGCAGGCGCCGCGAACGGCGCAGCAGATGTTCCGGGTCTTCCCGGTCATGCGGGACCTGCACGAACTGCTCTGGTACCTGACCGAGGCGCTGACGCTGCGGCCGGCCCGTCCGCTGCACGTCGAACTCGAGGCCGCGCTGCGGGAGACCGAACGCCTCACCCGGTACAACCCCGAGCTCCTCATGGAACTCGACGTGCCGGCGCACCGGAGTGAGGTCAACGCCCTGCTACTGCGGGCCAGTGAGCTCGTACGCGCCGAGGTGCGGGGGAAGAAGAAGGACCGGAGGGGAGCCGACCTCATCGGTGCCCGGCTCAGGGACGCCGACCTGCGGGGCGCGAACCTGCGCGGGGCGTATCTCATCGGGGCGGATCTGGCGGGCGCCGATCTGCGGATGGCCGACGTGATCGGCGCGGACTTCCGGGACGCCGATCTGCGCGGCGCCGACCTCACCGGGACCGTCTTCCTCATCCAGTCGCAACTGGACGCGGCACGCGGGGATGCCGCGACGAAACTGCCGCCCGCGCTCCACCACCCGGAGCGCTGGTAGCGGCGGAAGCAGAAGCCGCCCGCACCGATGTGCGGTGCGGGCGGCGTGACGGTCGTCGGGTGCGGGCGGCCGGTGAACGGCGGGCCCGGCGGGAAGGTCAGCCGCTACGCGGCTTTCCGGTAATGGGCGCGCTGCGCTGCCAGGAACGCGGACCGCAGACGTTCGAGCTCGGCGAGCTCGGCCGGGGTCCAGGCACGGGAACCGTGCGCGTGAAGGTAGGCGCGGAGGGCGTCGTTCGCCTCGGCCACGGGTGTTGCTTGCATACCCGACAGGCTACGGGTTGCCGGTCGCGCTGACGACCAATGCGGGCGAAACGGCGTGTGCGAAGGGTCACGCTGCGGAAGGTGAGCCGGTCGGAGCCGCGCCCGGCCTCCGTCCTGCCGCAGCCCTGAGTGGGCGGCCCGGCGCGGACCGGGCGGCCCGGCGCGGACCGGGCGGCTCCGGTCACTCGAACGCGGCGCCCCCGGCGTCCACCACACCGGCCGTCACCAGCGAGCGGCGTGGAAACGTCAGCCGGACGACGGGGAGTTCCGGGTGCGGCGGGCCCGGGCGGCGACCAGGACGGCTCCGAGGCCGGTCGCGGCGATGAACCCCATGGCCAGCAGGAAGGCCGGTGAGGTCGGCGACGACGCGCGGCTGCCCGCGATGACGTACGCCGCCGTGTTGGGGATGCTGCCGATCGCGGTGGCCAGCAGGAACGGGCCCAGGCGCATGTGCGAGACGGCCGCGGAGTAGTTGGCCGCGGCGAAGGGCACGCCGGGAAAGAGCCGGATCGCGAGCATGCTGCGGAAGCCGTGCCGGCTCAACTGCCGGTCCACCGAGGTGATCAGGCGCCCGCGCAGCAGGGGCCTGAGCGCGGCGCGGCCCAGGAGTCGGCCGAGACAGAAGGACAGCCCGGCGCCCAGAACGGTGCCGGCCAGCGCGGAGACCAGCCCGCCCTGCGTCCCGAACAGCGCGCCGGCCGCCACGTTGAGCAGCGGGCGGGGCACGAAGGCGAACGCGCACACCCCGTACGCGGCGCCGAAGAGCGCCAGGGCGGCGGCGCCCGACAGTTGGGGCCAGCCGTCCATGATCAGGTGCTGCGGCTGCCAGAGCAGGACGGCCGTCGCCGCGCCCATGAGCAGCGCGACCAGCAGGGCCAGCCGGGCCCACGGCGAGCGCAACGCACGGGTGCACCGTACGGCGTGGCCGGTTGACGTCGGGAGGCGGTCGAGCATCAGGCGAGCCTAACCGAGGCGTGCGAACAACCGGAGCGGGCGGGGTCCGCACCCTCCCCGTCGCCGGCATCGTGCGGCCCGCGACGGAGGGACCACGGGCACCCCGGTCGTCAGGCGAGCGGCCGGTCCTCCAAAGCGGGGGCGCACGGCGGTCGCACGGGGGCGTGGTGCGGATCGGGGCTACTGGCGGGTACAGCTCATGCGACCGCGTATCCGGCCCTGGCCCGAACCGGGATGAACGCTCTCGGCACACAACGATGCGGGAGCCCCACAGGCCGCACCCACACCCACGCCGCCGTGACGGCACGGATGCTGTGGAGGAGCGGCGTCCGCATCTCCTTCTGGGGCACGGCACCCGGCGGATCGATACTGCGTGCAGGGAATCTGCCATCCACTGGCATTCCGGGGGTGAGAAATCGGTGGACACTCGTGCCAAGCAGGTGGCTCTTGCCGTGGTCGCCACAATGGTGGCCTGTTGTTCGTGCGTCGTGCTCAGCCTGCTGCTCGTTCACATTCCGTGGCTGCAGAGCGAGAACAGCAGTAACGCGGGCCAGGCGCTCGGTGCCGCCTCGGCGGTGAGTTCGACCGCGGTGCTCGTCTACATGGCCGGTGCCATCCGTGTACAGCATCGCGAGGTGGAGTTGCACCGCGAGGCGCTGCGGACCCAGCAGGACGCCCTGCAGGAGCAGTGTCAGGTCAGTGGGCGGGCCAACGGCGAGCTGCACCGCACCTCGGAAGCGTTGATGCGCGGTCTGCACATGTCGCTGCACCGGATGGCGATGGACGATCCCGATCTGGCGGCCACCTGGCCGTCGTACAGTTCCGACGGATCAGATCTGCGGAACAAGCAGTACCTGTACATGAACCAGGTCCTTTCCCTGCACCTGCTCGCCTACGAGACCGGTTACGCCACCGCGCACATCGAAGGATCCTTCCAGCATCTGTTCGCCAGTCGGCTCTGGCGGGAGTTCTGGGAGAGCCTGCGCGTCTCGCGGGCCCAGGAGATTCCGCCGGGCACGGCCGAGGCGGAATTCTCCGAGATAGTCGAGCGCGCGTACGTCGCCGCGCTCACCACGACTCCGCTGCGCCGGAACGGATGACACCGAGGGTGAGCGGCCGCTGCCACCCACCCTCGTTCGGCGTCCGTCCGCTACTTCTCCGGAATGTCCCGACGAGCCCTGACGAGAACATCGCGCGGGATCACTACGACGTGTTCGTCGGGTCCCACGCCCGCGTCGTCGGGCAGTAGACCGCGAAGCCGGTCGGTCATCGCCTCCCCGATGACGGCGAAGTCGCCGGTGCTCAATTCGAAGACATCCGGGCAGTTGGTCTCGTTCAGGCATCCCCGAACCCGTGGCGAATCGCCCAAGCGCCGTACAACGTTCACTGCGTGACCACTCCGACTCCAATTGGTATGAGCATGACATGTTGCTGATCGTGGCTGTCGCGCGGGTCGCGGTGATGGGCGACGACCGGTTCGCGCACGGGGTGGTGCGGGGCAACCGGGTGGAGGCAGACCGGAATCCGTGAGCCAGGCGGTGGCCTGCGCTCCCGGAGCCCGGCGCGCGATGGTGCAAGCTACCGCATGATTACCGTGAGTTGCCAAGCGATCATGAGGTCGACGCGCCCGATCGGGAAAACCGCAACCCGGTGGGCGAAAACCGTTGGACCGCGAATGTCGTGTGACGGATCATCAACGGCATGAACCGGTATGCCTTCGCAGATACGTCCGCAGTCGCGGACGCGCTGGAGGCTGCCCTCGCTTCGTTCCTCGACGGCGCCCGAAGCTGACCCTCCCCGGACATTCCGGCGGACCCCGCAGGGGGAGGGTCGGTACGGCCCAGGGGGTCCCCGTGTTCTTGTGCGCGATCACCACACCGTGGTGCGTTGCGCGGAATTCCGAGGAAGAAGCGAAACACCCATGTCCAAGACGGCATACGTACGCACCAAGCCGCACCTCAACATCGGCACGATGGGCCACGTCGACCACGGCAAGACGACGCTGACCGCCGCGATCACCAAGGTGCTCGCGGAGCGGGGGACCGGCACCTTCGTCCCGTTCGACCGGATCGACCGGGCGCCGGAGGAGGCCGCCCGCGGGATCACGATCACCATCTCGCACGTCGAGTACGAGACCGCCACCCGGCACTACGCGCACGTGGACATGCCGGGCCATGCCGACTACGTGAAGAACATGATCACCGGAGCGGCCCAGCTCGACGGGGCGATCCTGGTGGTCTCGGCGCTCGACGGCGTGATGCCGCAGACCGCCGAGCACGTGCTGCTCGCCCGCCAGGTGGGCGTCGAGCACATCGTCGTGGCCCTCAACAAGGCCGACGCCGGCGACCCCGAGCTGACCGACCTCGTCGAGCTGGAGGTGCGCGAGCTGCTCAGTGCGCACGGGTACCCGGGGGAGTCGGCCGCGGTGGTGCGGGTGTCGGGGCTGCGTGCGCTGGAGGGCGACCCGCGCTGGACCGCGGCGGTCGGGGAGTTGCTGGACGCCGTCGACAGCCACGTGCCGATGCCGGTGCGCTACCTCGACGCCCCCTTCCTGCTCTCGGTGGAGAACGTACTGACCATCACCGGGCGCGGGACGGTCGTCACGGGCGCCGTCGAGCGCGGGACGGTACGGGTCGGTGACCGGGTCGAGGTCCTCGGTGCGGACACGGCCTCGGTCGTGACCGGTCTGGAGACCTTCGGCAAGCCGATGGAGTCCGCGCAGGCGGGCGACAACGTGGCGCTGCTGCTGCGCGGGGTGCAGCGGGACGTCGTGCGGCGCGGGCACATCGTGGCGGCGCCCGGCAGCGTGACGCAGAGCACCCGGTTCACCGCCCGGGTGTACGTGGTGCCGGCCGCCGAGGGCGGTCGCCGCACCCCGGTCTCCACCGGCTACCGGCCGCAGTTCTACATCCGCACCGCGGACGTGGTCGGGGACGTGGACCTCGGCGCGGCCGCGATGGCGCTGCCGGGTGACACCGCCGAGATGACGGTGGAGCTGGGCAGGCCCGTACCGCTCGAGGTCGGGCTCGGCTTCGCGATCCGCGAGGGCGGCCGGACGGTCGGAGCGGGGACCGTCACCGCCGTCGACGCCTGACCGGCGACGATCGACCGTCGTCCGGATCCGTGTCCCCCGCACCACTGGGTGCGGGGGACACGGCCCGTCGTCTGTTCGTCGCGCGGCACACGCGGCACACTGCTCCTCAACTGTTCCCGTGTTCCCGGAGCCGCCCGAGCCGCGGCCCGTGGCGAGAGGACCCTGGGCATGAAGGGCACAGCGCTGGTACTGGGCGGCGGCGGACTGACCGGCATCGGATGGGAGATCGGCATGATCGCCGGTCTCGCGGAGGCCGGGGTGGACCTCGGCACGGCCGATCTGGTCGTCGGCACCTCCGCGGGGGCCATCGTCGGGGCGCAGCTCACCTCCGGGCGGCTGGGGGTCGAGGAGCTGTACGAGCGCCAGCTCATCGACCCGAGCGGGGAGACCGTCGCCCGTCTCAGCGGCCGGCTCATCTCCCGGTACGTCTGGGCGGCGGCCCGCTCGCACGACGTGCAGACCTATCTGCTGCGCATGGGCCACATCGCGCGGACCGCGCGCACCGCACCCGAGGCGGAACGGCGCGCCGCCATGGCCGGGCGGCTGGTCTCGCACGACTGGCCGGAACAGCGGTTGCTGGTCACCGCGGTGGACGCGGAGAACGGCGAGTTCACCGTCTTCGACAGAGCCGCGGGCGTCGGCGTCGTCGACGCGGTGAGCGCGAGTTGCGCCGTGCCCGGCGTCTGGCCGCCGATCACCGCCGGAGGGCGGCGCTGGATCGACGGCGGCGTGCGGTCCTGCGCCAACGCCGACCTCGCGGAGGGCTACGAGCGGGTGGTGGTCCTCGCGCCGATCGCCCGGGGCGGCGGTCCGGTCCCGGCACCCCGGACGCAAGCCGCCGCGCTGACGGCGGCCGGTGCGCAGGTGGCGCTGATCACCCCGAACCGGGCGTCACGGACCGCGTTCGGGCGCAACGTGCTCGATCCGACGCGGCGGGCCGGCTCCGCGCGGGCCGGCCGCGCCCAGAGCGCCGTGCACGCCGAGCAGGTCCGCAACGTGTGGTGCGGCTGACCCGTCCGGTTCGAGTCGGTGCCCGCACGGCTTCCGGCTTGGGACAATGGCGCGGTGGACCCAGAACCGATACCGGTGACCCGCGCCGTCGACTTCGGCACCGCCAAGCTGCTGCCCGATGTGGACCGGGCGCGGGCCTGGCTGCTCACCGTGGACGGCGCCCCCCAGTCGTACGTCGACCTCGACGACCCCGCGTACCTGGAGTTCGAGTACGTGCGGCGGCTGGCCCACGCGGTGGACGCGGTCTTCGACGAGGGCCGGCCGCTGGACGTGGTGCATCTCGGTGGTGGCGCCCTGACCCTGCCGCGCCGGCTGGCGGTGACCCGTCCGGGGTCGCGGCAGGACGTGGTGGAGGCGGACAAGGGGTTGGTGGCGCTGGTCTCGGAACACCTGCCGGTGGACGACCCGGCGGTCGTGGTGCACACCGATGACGCGCGCGGCTGGCTGGAGCGGGCCGCGCCGGACAGTGCCGACGTCCTGGTCGCGGACGTGTTCGGCGGCTCGCGGGTGCCGGCGCACCTGACGACGGTGGAGTTCCTGCGGTCGGCCGCGTCCGTGGTGCGTGCGGAGGGCGGCCTGTATCTGGCCAACCTCGCCGATGCCGCGCCGTTCGCGTTCCTCGGCTCACAGATCGCCACCGTGCGCGAGGTCTTCGAGCACCTCTGCGTGATCGCGGAGCCGGGGATGCTGCGCGGCCGGCGCTTCGGCAACGCGGTGCTGCTCGGTTCGCACGACCCGCTCCCGCTGGACCGGATCGCCCGGCTGACGGCCGCCGACGCGTTTCCCGCCCGGGTCGTCGACGGGGGCGCCCTCGCCCGGCTCGCGGCCGGGTCATCCCCGGTCTACGACGCCACGGCGGTGCCGTCGCCCGAGCCGCCGGACGGCGCCTTCGCCGTCGGCTGAGCCGGCGCCGTCCCGACAACGGTGGCTCCGGGGACGGGGACGGGGACGGGGACGGGGACGGGGACGGGGACGGGCGCGGACTCGGCGACGGCGGAGGTCTCGTGGCGGGTCAGCCCGCGCACCTCGGGCAGGAGCAGCACCGCGGCGGTGAGCAGCACGACGAGCCCGGAGCAGCCCCACAGGGCGGCGGAGCGGCCGAGGGTGTTCATGGCGGGGCCGGCGAGCGCCGTCGCGACCGGCACCATGGCGACCGAACCGAACCAGTCGTACGAGGAGACCCGCGACAGCTTGTCGCCGGGGATCTCCTGGTGCAGGGCGAGCATCCAGCCGACCGCGAAGACCTCCACCCCGACGCCGGTCACGAACATCAGCGCCGCGAGGCCGGCCGCGGGCACCACCAGGGCCAGCCCGGCGGGCGGCAGCGCCAGCGCGAAGATGCTGAGCGTGCCGGCCAGCAGCATGCGGCGCGGCTTCCAGCGCATCATCAGCACGCCGCCGCCCACCGTGCCCGCGCCGAACGCCGCCAGCGCCAGGCCCCAGGGCCCGGCGCCGCCCAGGCGTTCTTCGGAGACCAGCGGCCCGTAGACCGCCTCGGAGGCGGTGAAGACCGCGTTGACGACGGAGAACTGCACGACGATGCCCCACAGCCAGCGTCGGGAGGCGAACTCCCGCCAGCCGTCGCGCAGATCGCGCAGCATGCCGCCGCCGGGCTCGGACCGCGGGTTCGCCGTGCTGGTGAGGAAGGAGCGCAGCGCCGCCGCGACCGCGAAGGCGCCCGCGTCGACGGCGAGGACCCAGCCGGGTCCGATGGCGGCGACCAGGGCCCCGCCGAGCGCCGCGCCGCCGATGGTCGCCCCGTTCATGCCGACCCGGAAGACCGAGAACGCCTTGTTGGCGTGGGCCGGGTCGACGGTCGCGAGCAGCATGCCCTCGGCGGCGGGGGAGAAGAACGCGTGCGCGGTGCCGCCGACCGCGGTGAGCGCGGCCATCTGCCACAGCTGGGCGTGCCCCGAGATGATCAGGGTGGCGAAGGCTGCCTGGGAGACGGAGTTGAGCACGTTGGCCGCGACCATCACCTGGTTGCGGGGCAACCGGTCGGCGAGCGCGCCGCCGATGAGCAGGAAGACCACGAGCGGGAGCGTGCGGGACGCGGCCACGAGGCCGACGTCGGTGGCGCTGCCGCCGGACTCGATGACCGCGAAGGCCGCCGCGATGAGGGCCCCGGAGTTGCCGAGGCTGGTGATGACCGACGCCGCGGTGAGCAGCTGGAAGTTGCGGCCGGCCCAGGAGGGCAGTCGGGGCGGCCGGCCGGGGGTCCGTGGTGCGGCGTCGGAAGTCACCTGGCGACTATCGCGGCCGGTCCGCCGCGGTGCCACCGGATTTCGGCGGTGGGCCGGCCCGGCCCACCGCCGTCGGAGCTCACTTCTTCTTCAGCTCGCGGATGCTGCCCATGATGGTGGTGATGGTCGCGTCCGGCACGCCGTCGGTGACGCCCGCGCCGCGGTCGGCGTAGAGCACCCACACGGTCAGGGCCTTGGCGGAGTCCACCCAGGCGACCGTGTAGACGACGCCGTCGGAGGAGCACTTGTCCTTCTTGGGCACGTTCTTGGCGGTCGCGGAGGAGGAGTAGCCCGTGATGCCGTGCGAGTTGCTGAACGGCTTGGCACTGGTCTTGGCGACGGTGACCTTGCCGTCCTCCTGGTAGCCCCAGTACGCCCACGACTCGGCCTGGACCTCGGCGGCCTCCTGGACGCTCTTGGCGCCGCTGGCGCCCTTGGTCCCCACCGCGGCGCGGTCGCTCGTGCCGCACCAGTTCTCTTTGTAGAAGGCGGGCGCGCCCATGGTGACCGCGGGCTTGCCCTTGTCCTCGAAGCCGATGAGGGTGCCCTCGCTGGCCAGCGTCCAGTTCGCCGGCACGTCGAAGGCGACGTTGCGCTCGGTGCGGCGGACGACCTGCCAGCCCGGGACCACCGGCTTGACCTCGACGGCGCTCGGGTCGCCGCGGGAGTCGTCGCCGGTCCCGCCGGCGGCCGCCGCGCTGTCCGAGGCGGTGGGAGTGGGGGTCGGCGTGGCGCTCTGCGAGACGCTCGGGCTCTTGCCCGGGTCGGCGACGTCGCTGTCCTTGTCGTCGCCCGACAGGTAGACGCCGCCGATGACCACGGCCGCGATCACCGCCACGGCGGCGACGATCGACACGATGATCGTCGTGTTCCTGCGGTTGCCGGGCTGCGGCCCACCGGGGCCGGGGCCGCCGGGCATGGTGGGCGGTCCCCACTGCGGGGGCGGGCCGGGCGGGGTGGGCTGCGGGTACTGCTGCTGCGGCGCCTGCTGCGGATAGCCGTAGCCGGGTGTCTGGTAAGGGGACGGGGTCTGGTACGGGGACGGCGTCGGGTAGGGCGACGGCGCCTGGTACGGCGGTTGCTGGTTCGGGTCCTGCGGGTACGGCCCCTGTGGGTTCTGCTGTCCCCCGGGCTGCTGCTCTCCTGGCCACATGGCCAGAAACACTAGGGGGTGCGGGCTTGTGGTTCCACGCCGCCCCTCATTACTGGTCGGTAGTTCCAGAGGAACGCGCCGCGGATGCCCTGGGCAGGATTGCTACCCGCTGGTAACATTCAGGCATGTCCGAGACCCTGCCTTCGACCGGCGAACTGCTTGCGGCCACTGTGCCCATGGTCCGCACCCTGAACCTGCAGTTCGGGGAGACCAGCGCGGAGCGTGCCGTCGTCACGCTGCCCGACCAGCCCGACTTCCACAACCACGTCGGCGGCCCGCACGCCGGCGCCATGTTCACCCTGGCCGAGTCCGCCAGCGGCGCGATCGTGCTGAGCGCCTTCGGCGACCAGCTCTCCCGCGCCGTGCCGCTCGCGGTGCGCGCGGAGATCGCCTACGCGAAGCTCGCGATGGGCCCGGTCACCGCCACCGCCGAGCTCGGCCGCCCCGTCGCGGACGTCGTCGCGGAACTCGACAAGGGCGAGCGCCCCGAGTTCCCCGTCCGCGTCACGATCCGCCGCGAGGACGGCGCGGTCACCGGCGAGATGAGCATCATCTGGACGCTGCGCCTCAACCGCTGACCCGACCCGGGCGCGGGTCGGCGGCCTCCGCCGGCCCGCGCCCGGGCTCGTTTCGGCCTTCGGGCCCCGCTGGTACCGCGCTCGTCCGCCCCGTCGCGCATGATGGACGGCATGGACAACGGTAGGGACATTCGTGACGATCGGGCGGCGGGCCGCCTGGGAGCCTGGGCCGGGGACGAGCTGCTCGGCCGGATCGACTACTTCGTGCTGGAGGACGACGGGACCGGCGGCGGGAGCGCGCTGGTGGCCGTGCACACGGTGGTCGAACCGGAGCACCAGGGGGAGGGCGTGGCGGGCGCGCTCGCCGGGGCGCTGTACGAGCTGGCCGCCACCGAGAGCCGGTCCGTCGTACCCCTGTGCCCGTACGTGGCGGCCTGGTCCGTCAAGCACTCCGACCTGGCGCCGCAGCCGGATCCCGCGCTGGCCGCCCGTGCGAAGGAGCGGCTGTCGGCCGACCCCGACCTGTGGTGACGGGGCCCGGGGGAGCCGTCCGCCGACCGGACCGCCGTGCGGAACCGTTCGGTTAGGCTTCACTGACGTGGGCCACGGCACACGGTCCGCTTGGTGTCCAGGGGAGGACTCGGCAGTGCACGTGCAGGAATGGATCGAGGCGATCGACCCGCTCGCCGTCTACCTCGTGGTCGGCCTGGTCATCGGGATCGAGAGCCTGGGCATCCCGCTCCCCGGCGAGATCGTCCTCGTCACCGCGTCACTGATGGCCTCGCAGGGGACCATCAACCCGTGGATCGTCGGTGCTTGCGCGATCGCGGGCGCGGTGATCGGTGACTCCATCGGGTACTCGATCGGCCGCAAGGGCGGCAAACCGCTGCTGGACAAGCTCGGCCGGAAGTTCCCCAAGCACTTCTCACCCGGCCATGTCGCCACCGCCGAGCGGTCGTTCGAGCGGTGGGGGATGTGGGCGGTCTTCGTCGGCCGCTTCGTCGCGCTGCTGAGGATCTTCGCCGGGCCGCTGGCGGGCGTGCTGAAGATGCCGTATTGGAAATTCCTCATCGCCAACGCGCTGGGCGGCGTGGTCTGGGCGGGCGGCACCACCGCCGTCATCTACAACGTCGGCGTGGTGGCGGAACCGTGGATCAAGCGGTTCGGCTACTTCGGGCTGGCGGCCGCCGTGCTCTTCGGCATCGGCTCCTTCCTCTTCGTCCAGCGCCGTGCCAAGGCGCACGAGCCGCCGGAGACCGCCGAGGCCGCGGACCCCGTGGAGACGCCGGAAGCGCCGGTGGGCGGCACGGCCCGGATCCGTGGCGGCGCCCACCGGCGAGTGACACGGCGGCCGACGGATCGGACTCACACCGTTCCGGTCGCGTCCTCACCCGGCTCGAAGGCCGCGCGGTGGGCGCGGGACAGCTCGACGTAGCCCGCGGCGTTGAACAGCACCGACTCGCGCTCCTGCGCGGTCAGCTCGCGCCGCACCTTCGCCGGGACCCCGGCCACCAGGGAACCCGGCGGCACGCGCATCCCTTGGGGTACGAGCGCGGCCGCGGCGACCAGCGAGCCGGCGCCGATGTGCGCGCCGTTCAGGACGGTGGCGCCCATGCCGATCAGGACATCGTCCTCGACGGTGCAGCCGTGCAGCACCGCGTTGTGACCCACCGAGACCCGCTCGCCGACGACCACGGGGAACCCGGGGTCCGCGTGCACCGAGCAGTTGTCCTGGATGTTGCTGTCGGCGCCGATGCTGATCGACTCGCAGTCGCCGCGCAGGACGGCGTGGTACCAGGCGCTGGAGCCCGCCGCCATCGTGACATCGCCGAGGACGACCGAGGTGGGCGCGGTGAACGCCGCCGGATCCACTTGGGGCTTGCGCCCCGCCACATCGGCTATCAGTGCCCGCTCCGCCATGGAATCCCGCCCTCGCATCCGCGCGTTCGCCGTCGACCAGCACGGTATACGACGGGACGGTCCTGCCGACGGGTTGGTAGGTGCATAAGGCATTGAAAGAGCGCGGGGGCTGTTTTCGGTCAGAGGTGCGATTCCCGGCGCACCGCCAGTGCTCATCCGGCTCCGGCCGGGCGGGGACCGTCAGATCCTGTCGCCGTAAGGCGCCAACGTGCATAGTTCATCCCGAGGTTGCCCGGATCTGGCGGAAGATTTGCTGATTTAGTGGAGGTAGTGCAAAAGATTCGACCGAAAGTGTTCTTTGCGCTTTGACGGGTGACGGCGTTTGCGGTGAAGGTCTGGCACATGTCCCCTTTACCCCGAACCGCGTCGAGCGGTCTGCTGCGCATGCGCGACTTTCGCCTGCTGCTCGCCGGCGCCGCGGCCGGCCAGGTCGGTGCCCAGGTCACCCTGGTCGCGCTGCCGCTGGTGGCGGTCCTCGAACTCAAGGCTCCCGCGTTCCAGGTGGGGCTGCTCACCGCCGCGGAGACCGCCGCGTTCCTGCTGATCGGCCTGCCCGCGGGAGCGCTGGTCGACCGGATGCGCAAGCGGTCGCTGATGATCCGCGCCGACGTGGTGCGGGCGCTGGCCATGGCGAGCGTTCCGCTGGCCGCCGTCGCCGACGTCCTGACGATGGCGCAGCTGTACGCCGTCGCGCTGGTCACCGGCGCGGCGACGGTCTTCTTCGACGTGGCCCACCAGAGCTATCTGCCCGAACTCCTGCCCAGAGAGCGGCTGATGGCGGGAAACGGGGCGCTGGAGACCATCCGCTCCTCGGCCCAGGTCGCCGGGCCCGGCCTCGGCGGCGGGCTGGTCCAGCTCGTCGGGGCGCATCTGGCGATCGGGGCCGACGCGATCGGCTACGTCGTGTCGGGGCTGTTCCTCGCGCGCATCGACAAGCCGGAGAGCAAACCGGAGCCGGTGCCCGGTGCGTCACTGCGCAAGGAGATCGGCGAGGGACTGCGCTTCGTACTCGGCCACCGGCTGCTGCGCGTCATCGCGACCTCCACGGGCCTGAGCAACTTCTTCACCGCCATGCTGATGGCCACGCAAACCATCTTCCTGGTGCGGGTCATCGGCCTGCAGCCGGCCGCCATCGGCCTGATGCTCTCCGCGTCCGCCGCCGGCGGACTCGCCGGTGCGCTCTGCGCCGGCAAGCTGGCCGCCCGGCTCGGCCAGGCCCGCGTCATCTGGCTGTCCGCCCTGGTCACCGGCCCGTTCGCGCTGCTGTGGCCGCTGTCGGGACACGGAGCCGCCGCGGTCCTGTTCGCCGTCGGTTCCGGGGTGGTCTCCTTCGGAGCGGTCGTCTACAACGTCGCCCAGGTGAGTTTCCGGCAGACCCTCTGCCCACCCCGGCTCCTGGGCCGGATGAACGCCACCCTGCGCTTCCTGGTGTGGGGCACGCTGCCGCTCGGGGCCCTGGTGGGCGGCGCCGTGGCCGACGCCTTCGGGGCGCGCGCCGCCCTGTGGGTCTGCGCGGTCGGGTTCCTCGTCGTACCGCTGCGCCTGCTGCTGTCCCCGCTGATCCGGATGCGTGATCTGCCGCCCGCGCCGGACGACGTCGAGCGCGCTGCTGATCACGCCGCCGAGAGCGCTGCTGAACATGCCGCCGAGAGCGCCGCTGGAAACGCTGTTGAGGACGCGGTTGAAGAGGGCCGCACCGAGTCGACTTCCGTCAGCTGACCGGCCCGCCGCCCACCCCCGCACCGCCCCACGCCGACCCGGAACGTCCCCGTCCCGTCCCGCTTCGCCCGTCAGTGAGGATCACGTGCCCCGCACCATCACGGACCAGTATCTGGCCCGCTACCAGCGCATCGCCGCCGACGGCGGCGGTACTTCCCTGCTGCCCGTCACCGGCGCCCAGCGGCGCTTCGTCCTGGTGCGCTCCATGGACCCCGCGGGACGGCCCGACCTCGTACCGATGTTCTTCGCCTTCCCCGGCGGCACCGTGGATCCGGCGCGGCTGCGCCGGGCGGCGAACCGGCTCGCCGCCCTGCACCCCGTGCTGCGCGCCCGCCCTGAGGTGGTGCGCGGCACGCCCGTGCTCCGCCTCGCGGAGCCGGACGTACCGGTGGAACGGGTCGTCCGCGCCCCCGGCGAGGACGCGGCTGATGCGCTGCGCCGGGTCCTGAACGGCTGGACCGCGCAGGGCTCACCGCTGCGGCTGTACCTGGTCGAGGACGGGTCCGCCGGGGACGAGCTGCTCGCCGTCGTCCTGGACCACACCGCGTGCGACGGCCAGTCCCTCGCGCGCATCGTCGAAGAACTGACCGCCGCCTACCGCGAGGAGTCCGAGGGGCCGGGGCCCGCCGAGGTGGCCGCGGAACTGGCCGCCTACCGCGAGGCGGTGCACCTGCAGCTCGACGCCGAAGGGCGCGCCGGGTCCGCCGGGGCGCTGGCGTACTGGGGCGACCGGCTGCGCGCGGTGCACGAACGGGCCCCGCAGCTCCGCCCGCGGACGCCCGCCCCCGAAGCCCTGCCCACCGGCGTCGCCGAACTGCGGCTGCCCGCGCCCGCCTGCGGCGTACCGTTCCCGACGCTGCTCGACGCCTGCCGGGCCGCGTCCCGGGTGCTGTACGGGCCGGGCCATGTGCCACCGATCGGCTACCCGTGGGGCGGCCGCCCGGCGGGCGCACCGCCGGTGCTCGGCTGTTTCCTCAACACCGTGGTCTTCCCGGCGGCGACGGTAGACGTCCCGCACGCCCCCGACGAGACGGCCACGCAGTGGTGGGACGACCTGGACCGGGCCGACACCCCCTTCGACGAGGTGGTGCACGCCGCCCGCTCGGCCGGCTCCCAGTGGTCCGGCCGGCTGGACGGACTGCTGACGGTGGACGACGCCCGGCGCCGTCCCGCGCTGCGGTTGGCCGGGGTGGAGGGCCGCGAGGTCCACCTCGATGGCCGGCGGGTGCGCGCCCCGTTCGCGGTCTCCGTCACCCACGGACCCGAGCTCCACGGCCGGATGGTGTGGGACCGCGCGGTGCTCGACGACGACGCGGCCCAGGACGCCTTCGCCGCCTTCCGCGACGCGGTGCGCGTCCCGGCCGCGGACACGGCGCCCGCCCCCGCTTCCGTCGGCTGACCGGCGCCGCACCCGACGCGCCGCACCCGACGCGCCGCGCCCGATGCCCCGAACCAGTACGGCCGGACCGTGTGACCCGCGGACCGGCCGGTGAACCGCGGGCGGCAGCACGACCGTGCCTCCGCCCGCACCTGAAAACCCCGACCCGACAACCCCGACCCGACAACCCCAGGGATCGCCGATGCTCCCCCTCTCTCCCTCGCAGGAGATCGTCTGGCTGCACGAGCAAGTGCAGCCGGGCAGCCGCGCCTACAACTTCACCGCCTCCCTCGACCTGTGGGGCACGCTGGACACCGAGGCGCTGCGCCGCGGGCTGGCCGCGGCCCTCGACCGCCACCCCGGACTGCGCCTGGAGCTCGTGGCCGTCCCCGGCGCGATGCCCGTGCAGCGGGAGGCCGACCTGTGCGAGCCCCGGTTGCGCACCGTGGACCTGACCGGGGAGGCGGACCCGGAGGCCGCGTTCGCGCGGCTGCTGCGCACGGAGGCGGAGACCCCGCTCGACACGTACGAGGCGCCGCTGCTGCGCTGGACGCTGGCCCGGCTCGCCGACGACCAGCACCGGCTCATCCACGTCGAGCACCACCTGATCCACGACGGGCACTCGTTCGCGATCCTGCTGCGCGACGTCTTCACCGTCTACCGTGCCCACGTCCTGGGGGAGCCGGCCGCGCTGCCGGCCGCCACCTCCTACGTCGACCATGTGCGGGCCCTCGACGCGGACGACGACCGGGCGACGGCGGAGCGGCGGTCGAGCCTGGAGTACTGGGCGAACGAACTGCGCGACGCCTCCTTCGACATGCCGCTGCCCGGTCTGGTCCGGCCCGGAGCGCGCCGCCGGCACCGCGGCGGGCAGTTGCGCCAGTCGATCGGCGCGGACCTGACCGAGCGGCTGCGCGTCCACACCCTGGAGCGCGGGCTGACCCCGTTCTCCACGCTGCTGGGGCTGTTCGCCGAACTGCTGCGCCGGCACAGCGGCCGCGAGCAGATGGTCGTCGGCACCGCCGTCGGCAACCGCCCGCGCGGCTTCGAGGACGCCGTGGGCATGTTCGTCAACACGATCCCGCTACGGCTGCGCCTGGACCCGGCGGCCCCGGCCGAGGACACCATGGACGAGGTGACGGACACCCTCTTCCGCGCCCTGCCGCACCAGGAGGTGCCGGTCCAGGAACTGACCCGTGCCCTGGGCCTGCACACCTCGGGAGCGGACAACCCGCTGTTCAGCGTCATGTTCAGCGCGCACGACGCCCCGCTTCCCGAGATCGACGTGCCCGGCCTGGACATCACACTCTTCGAAGGGTTCAACACCGGCACCACCCGCTTCGACCTCGACGTCGTGCTGCTCCCGGACGACCGGCGCGGGGTCAGCCCCCGGCACGGGGCACGGGGCATGACCCTGGTGTGGGACTACGACGCCGACCTGTTCGGCGAGGCCACCGCGAAGCTCCTCACCGAACGCTTCCTGGACCTGCTGCGCGGCTACCTGGACGCTCCCGGCACCGTGCTCGCCGACCTCGCGCTCCCGGCGCCCGCCGCCGAGCCGATCGCGCCCGTCGCGTCGGAGGGCCCGGATCCGCTCGATCCGGCCGCCGCCCACGACCCCGCGCTGCCCGCCCTGCTGGTCGGCGCCCGCCGCCTGACGTACGGGGACCTCGACGAGCAGGTCGCCGCGGTCGCCCGCCGGATGCTGGCGGCGGGTGTGACGGCCGGTCGGCCGGTCGCCGTCGTACTGCCCCGCGGCGCCGACTCGGTGGTGGCGCTGCTGGCCTGCCTGCGGATCGGCGCGGTGTACTGCCCGCTGTCCCCGTCCGACCCCCGGTCCCGGCTGGACCTGCTGCTGAACCGGCTGGAGCCGGCGCTCGTGCTCACCTCCGCCGCCGCGGGCGTCACCCTGCCCGAGGGACTTGCGGTGACCGCGCTGGACGCCGACTCCTATCCGGCCGCGCACCCGGCCGCGGTGGTGCCCGGTGCGGCGTACGTCATCCACACCTCTGGTTCGACCGGCATACCCAAGCCGGTGGCGGTGGGCCGGGCGGCGCTGGTGAACCACCTGACCGGTGCGGCGGAGCGGTTCGCGCTGGCGGCCGGCGACCGGGTGCTGCTGTTCGCCCAGCCGTCGTTCGACGTGGCCCTCGAAGAGGTCCTCCCGTCGCTGTACGCGGGCGCCTGCCTGGTCGTACCGGAACGCGAAGTGCCCACCGGCGCCGAGCTGGCCGAGCTGCTCGCCGCCGGTCGGGTCACCGTCGCGAACCTGCCCACCAGCTACTTCCTCGCCACCCGCGCGGAGTTGCGGGACGTGCTGCGCGACCGCCGCTGGGCGCCGCGGCTGCTGGTGCTCGGCGGTGAGCGCATCCCGGCCGACGCGCTGCGCCTGTTCCTCGCCGACACCGACGCCACCGTGCTCAACGTCTACGGCGTGACCGAGGCGGCCATCAGCTCCACCGTGCACGAGATCACCCGCGACAGCCTGACGGACGGCGCCGAGATCCCCCTCGGCACCGAGCTGCCCGGCGAGCGGATCCACGTCCTGGACACGGCACGCCGTCCGCTGCCGACCGGGGCGGTCGGGGAACTGGCCGTCGCCGGGGCCGGGCTGGCCGAAGGGTACCTCGGCAACCCGGAGGCGACCGCGGCCCGGTTCGTGACGATTCCGGCGCTGGGCGGCGAGCGGGTCTACCTGACCGGCGACCTCGGTTACCGGGACGGCGAGGGGCTGCTGCACTTCCTCGGACGCCGGGACAACCAGATCAAACTGCGCGGCTACCGCATCGAGTTGGAAGAGGTGGAGGCCGCCGCCTCGGCCGTGCTCGGCGGCCGGTCCTGCGCGGTCGTCCTGGACCGCGAGGCGGCCGGCGGACCCCGGCTGGTCGGCTTCCTGGAGAGCGCCGACGAAAGCGAAGTGTGGGACGAGCAGAAGATGCACGGCGAGCTGAGTCAGCGGCTGCCGGGCGCGCTCGTCCCCGGACGATGGGCGACGTTGAACGCCATGCCGACGCTGGCCGGCGGCAAGCCCGACCGGGTCGCGCTGGCCCGGCTGGCCGCCGCACTGGAGCCCGCCGCGCCGGCGGAGGAGGCCGCCGCGGAGCTGGACCCGGCCGCGTTCGCCGACGACCCCGCGCTGGCGCTGCTCGCCGAGGGCTGGAGCGCGGTGCTGGGCCACCGCCGGTTCACCGCGTCCTCGCACTTCTTCCAGATCGGCGGGCACTCCGTGCTCGCCGCGCACCTGGCGGCCTGGCTGGAACCACGGCTCGGCGACCGGCCGCCGCTGCGGCTGCTCTTCCGCAACCCGGTCCTGGCCGACCAGGCCCGCGCGCTGGGTCCGCTCAACCCCCTGTCCCTCGCCGCGTCCGCCGCGTCCGCCGCGTCCACGCCGAAGGAGTCGTGATGACGAACACCCTGACCAGCGCCAACCCGGTGACCGTCCTGCCCAGCGTCGCCCACGGCGCGGCCCTGCCCGCGTCCGGCGCGTCCGGCGTGCTCTCCCGCTACCAGGAATGGGTGCGCCGCTCCCCGCAGGCCCCCGCCGTGGTGGACGGCGACCACACGTGGAGCTACCGGCAGGTGGACGAGGCCGCCGACGAGCTGATCCGCGCGCTCGGCGACCGCATACGTCCCGGCGACATCGTCGGCGTCTGCCTCGACCGTTCGGCCGCACTGGTCGCCACGGCGATCGCACTCGCCCGGCTCGGCGCGGTCTATCTGCCGCTGGGCCGCCACCCCGGAGAGCGCCGCATCGGCGCGGTCACCGAGGACGTCGCGGTGGTCTGCATGATCGGCGACCCCGCCCTGCTGCCCGCGAGCCACCACGCCGCCGGGCGGGTCGAACTTCCGCTGCCCGGCGAGGGGGCCAACGCCGCCGCCACGGTCGTCGCCGCCTTCGCCCCGCCCGCCGCCGGTGCCCGTCCGGCACCGCCGGAGGCCTTCTACACTGTCCTGACCTCGGGTTCCACCGGCCGCCCCAAGGCGCTCGCGGTGGCGGAGCCCGCGCTGGCCACCCTCCTGGACTGGTACCGCGCCGAGACCGGACTGGCCCCCGGCGACCGGCAGTCCCTGCTGATCGGCGTCGCGTTCGACCCGCATGTGATGGAGCTGTGGGCCGGACTGACGTCGGGTGCCGCGCTGGTGCCCGCTCCCGACGCCGTCCGCTGGGACCCGGCCGAACTCACGGACTGGTGGCGCGATGCCGGGGTGACCGTCGGTGTCGCGGCCACCCCCATGGCGGAGCCGCTCCTGGACCGGCCCTGGCCCGCAGGCCTGAAGCTGCGTCACCTCGTCGTCGGCGGCGACCGGATGCGCCGCCGCCCCGGGCCCGACGTGACCGCCACCGTCCACAACGCCTACGGGCCGGCCGAGGCCACCGTCGTCACCACCACCCACGCCATGCGGCCCACCGACCGGGAGCCGGACGACGCGACCGCGCCGCCGATCGGCCTGCCGATCCCCGGCACCACCGTGGTCGTCGTCCGCGCGGACGGTGGCGTCGCCCCCCGCGGTGAGACGGGGGAGCTGCTCATCGGCGGTGCCTGCCTGGCGATCGGCTACCTGGACCCGGAGCTGACGGCCCGGCGCTTCACCGCCCCGCCCGCGGGGCTGGACGCTCCGGGCGCCGACCGCTTCTACCGCACCGGGGACCGGGTGCGGATGCCGGCGGACGGGCGGCTGGAGTTCCTCGGGCGGCTCGACGACCAGGTGAAGATCAGCGGGGTGCGGATCGAACCGGCCGAGGTGGAGGCCGCGTTCGAGCAGAACCCGCAGGTGCGGGGCGCGGTCGTGACCGCGCCCCGCTCGGCCGACGGCCGGACCCGGCTGGTGGCGTTCGTCCTGCCGTCCGCGGGCGCCGCCCCGACCGCGGACGACCTGCTGGCGGCGGTGCGGAGCTGGCTGCCCGAGCAGGCGGTGCCGGCGACCGTACGCGTCGTCGAGGCCTTCCCGCTGGACGCCAACGGCAAGGTGGACCGCGCCGCACTTCTGGCGGGCGAAGCCGCTGTAAACGCTTCCGCGGGCACCGCCGTTCCCGATGCAGCAGCGACCGCCGCCGAACAGCTCGTGCTGCGGGTGGTCCGCGACCTGCTCGACCGCCCGGACGCCGCGCTGGAGGACAACTTCACCGCGATGGGCGGCACGTCGATCATCGCGGCCCGGCTGCTGGCCGCCCTCGAGCGCGAGACGGGCACCCGGCTGCGCGCTCCCGAGGTGCTGCGCCAGCCGGACCTCCGGTCGGTGGCGGCCGTGCTCGACCGGCGCCGCGCGGCCGCGTCACCGGCGGTGGCCTGAGATGGCGACCCCCTCCCCGCGGAATCCCGCCGACCGGAAGGAAGCTCCCGTGACCGCCCTGCCCGCCCAGGTGGCCCGGCACGCCGAACGGACCCCGCACGCCCTGGCGGTGGTCGACGGCGACACCACACTGACCTACCGGCAGCTCGTGACCTCCGCCCGCTGCCTGGCCGCGCATCTGCACGGCCACGGGGTCCGGCCCGGTGACCGGGTGGCGCTGTTGATGCCGCGCTCGGCCCGCACCGTGGTCGCGCAACTCGCCCTGTGGTGGGTGGGCGCGGCCTGCGTCCCCCTCGACCCGGCGCACCCGCGTCCGCGGATCGAGGCGATGCTCGCCGACTCCAGGACGACCCTGACCGTCGGCGACGGCAAGCTGCTCGCGTCCGCGACCGGCACCGGAGCGACGCTGGCGCTGCCCGAGGACCCGCTGTCCGGGTTTGGTGCGGACGAGGTACCCGTGCCCGCCGCCGGGGAGATGCCCGCCGGCGACACCGGGCAGGACGCGACGGCGCTCGTCCTGTTCACCTCCGGCTCCACCGGCGTGCCCAAGGGCGTGGCCGTCACCCACGGCGGCATCGCCGAACTGGTCACCGACCCGCGGTACGTCACCGTCACCGAACGGGACCGCGTGCTGTTCCACTCACCGACGACGTTCGACGCCTCCACCTTCGAGGTATGGACGGCCCTCGCCAACGGCGCGTCCGTCGTGGTGTGCACCACCGAGCGGCCCTCGTTCGAGGACCTCGCGCAGCACGTCGAGCGGTACGGCGTGACCGTCGCGTTCTTCACCACCGCGCTCTTCCACCAGCTCGCCGCCCGTCGCTCCCGGCTCTTCTCGGTGCTGCGCACCGTCGTCGTGGGAGGTGAGGCGATGGCCGCGCAGCAGGCCCGCGCGGTGCTGCGCGCGTTCCCGTGGCTGGAGCTGGTCAACGGCTACGGCCCGACCGAGACGACGACCTTCGCCACCACCCACCGCGTCACCGACGCGGACTGCGACGGCCCGGTGCCGATCGGCCGCCCCTTCGCGGGCGCCACCGCCCATGTGCTGGACGAGGCGGGCCGGCCCGCCCCGGACGGTGAGCGGGGCGAGTTGTGGATCGGCGGCAGCCGGCTCGCGAACGGTTACGTCGGACGGCCGGAGCTGACCGCCGAGCGGTTCGTGGAGCACGCCTCGCTGGGCCGGCTCTACCGCACCGGCGACCTGGTCTCGCGCCGCCGGGACGGCGTGCTGGACTTCCACGGCCGCGCCGACGACCAGGTCAAGGTGCGCGGCTTCCGGATCGAGCCGGGCGAGATCGAGCACCTGCTGCGCGAGCAGCCCGACGTGGACGACGCGGCCGTCACCGTACGGCGGCCCGCCGAGGGCGACGCGCGACTGGCCGCCTTCGTGGTGGCGGCGCCCGGCCCGGTACCCCGCGCCGAGACGCTGCGGACCCGGCTCGCCGCACACCTGCCCGCGCACCTGGTCCCGGACGAGCTGACGCTCGTGGAACGGCTCCCTCTGACGGTGTCCGGCAAGGTCGACCGCCGGGCGCTCGCCGCCCTGCACGATGTCGCCGTCACCGAGGAGCGCACGGAGCCGCTGACGCCGCTGCAGCAGGCCGTCGCCGACATCTGGAGTCACGCCCTGGGCTGCGAGGTCGCGCGGGCGGACGCCGACTTCATCGCCTACGGCGGCCACTCGCTCCTCGCGCTGATCGTCACGGACGACCTCCGCGAGGAGCTGGGGGTGACGCTGTCGCTGCCCGACTTCTTCGCCGCTCCCACCGTCGCCGGCCATGCCGCGCTCGTCGAGCGCGCCCTGCTGGCCAACCACAGCGATCTCCACCCCGACGCGCCGGAGGACCCCGATGGCCACTGACACCCACCCCACCTCCGCCGCCCTGCAGGAGGAGTTGCTGCGCCGCGCCCGGGCCCGCGCCCGCGCGGTCGATTCCGCGACGCCCGCCGATACCCCGGTCCAGGGGCCCGTGCCGCTGTCCCACGCCCAGCGCCGCATGTGGCTGATGGACCGGCTCGGCCAGGGCGGCGCGCTGTACAGCGTCCCGTTCGCCACCCGGCTGCGCGGCCCGCTCGACCTGGACGCCCTCGGCGCCGCGCTCACCACGCTCGTCGCCCGTCACGACATCCTGCGCACCCGCTATGGGCAGCACGGCGACGAGCCGTACCAGGAGACGCTCCCCGCACCGGACGCGATCACCGTGCCGGTGATCGACGCCGTCGGCGACGGTGTCGCCGCGCTGGCGGAGGAGGCGCGCCGCCCCTTCGACCTCGCCGCCGGACCCCTCCCGCGCGCCCTGGCGCTGCGTCACGGGCCGCAGGACCACACCGTGTTGCTGACGTTCCATCACATCAGCATCGACGGACGAGCGTTGGAGACGGTGGCCGGCGAGTTGGCCGCGCTGTACGCGGCAGCCGTGGGCGGAAGCCCGTACGAGCCGGCGCCGCCGCCGCAGTATGCGGACTTCGCGGCCCGCGAGCACGCGGCGGCCCGCCGGCTCGACACGGGACTCGCGCACTGGACGCGCCGCCTGTCGGGCGCCGTTCCGCCGCGCCTGCCGCGCCCCGCGCGGGCCGCCGACCTGGGGGCGCGGCCCGCCGCCGTACGCAGCGCGCCGTTGGACGAGGGGGTGCTGCCCGCTCTGCGGGAGCTGGGGCTGCGGCACCGGGCCACGCTGTTCACCGTGGCCCTCGCCGCCGCCTTCGCCGCACTGCACCGCTTCACCGGCGAGGACGACCTGGTGATCGGCTGCGCCGGCTCCCACCGCGAGGGCGCCGCCATGCGCGACCTGGTCGGCCTGTGCGTCAACACCCTGCCCATCCGGGTGGACCTGTCCGGCGACCCGGCGTTCGGAGTCGTGGTGGACCGGGTGCGGGACGCGCTGCTGGAGGCACAGCAGTACCGTGACGTGCCGTTCGACCTGATCCTGGAGCGGCTCGGCGCCGCCGCCCGGGACGCCGGTGGCGCCTCGCTCGTCCGGGTCACCGCCGACGTGCTGGGTGAGGCCACCGCGCTCCGGCTGCCCGGCCTGGTCGCGGAGCCGGTGGACGTGGCGGTCGGCGAGGCCAAGTTCGACCTGTCGTTCGGCCTGTCGGACACCGGCCGTCCCGCCGGTCTGGTCCAGTACGGGCGGGCCGCCCTCGACGACGCGGCGGGGGAGCGGCTGGCGGACGGCTTCGCCGCACTCCTGGCCGCGGTCGCCGCTGACTCGGAGCTGCGGATATCCCAGCTGCCCGTCTCCCGGGCCGCTGGCGGCGCGCCCGACAGCCACCCGGCGGAAGCGCGGCTGCGCGCGCACCCGCTGGTCGCCGACGCCGCGGTGCCGACCCCGGCCGGTGGACCGCTGCTGGCATACGCCGTCCTGCGCGGGACCGGCGGCCCCTCGCCCGCCGAACTCCGCTCGCACCTGCGGGCCGGCCTGGACCGTGACCTCGTCCCGGCCGCTGTGACCCTGCTGGACGCGATGCCCCGAACCGCCGACGGCACCCTGGACACGGCCCCCGGCTGCCCGGCGCCCCGGCCGCCCCCGCACCGCGCGGGGTCCGGGCCGAAGCGGTGACGGCGGCGTTCGCGACGCTGCTGGGCCGCACCCCCGGCCCCGACGACGACTTCTTCGTACTCGGCGGCCACTCGCTGGTCGCCGTACAACTCGCCGAACGGCTGCGCACCGGACTCGCGCTGCCGCTGACCGGCCTGGACGTCATGGAGCACCGCACGCCGCGAGCGATCGCGGCACTGCTCGACACCCGGGAGGCGGAACGGGAACGGCTGGCCGCTTCCCTTCCGACGGCACGTACCCGGCAGCCGCGGGAGGGCACGGTCCTGGTGACCGGCGGCACCGGCGGCGTCGGCGCCTTCGTCCTGCGGGAGCTGGCGGCCAGGGGACGGTCGGTGCTGGCGCTGTCCCGACCCGAATCGGCCCACCTGGTCGCGGGGGAGGGTGTGGAGGTCGTCGAGGGCGACCTGACCGACCTGGACGGGCTGCGCGCCGCCGTCGGGAGGGCGGACGCGGTGATCCACGCGGCTTGCACCTTCACCCGTCCCGAGGTGGACGTGGCGGCGATGGCCGCGATGGTGGAGGCCTGGAACCGTGGTCCGTTCGTCTTCGTGAGCAGCGTGGACGCCTACGGCCGGCCGGCGGGCCCGCGGGTGGCCGAGGAAGCGCCGTCCGAGCGGCCGCTGAGCGCGTACGGGCAGGCGAAGCTCGACTGCGAGCGCCTGCTGATGCGGGCGGCGGGCACCGAGGGGCGGGGCGGGGCGAGTGTGGTGCGCTCGCCCATCGTCTGGGGCCCGCACGACCGGTTGCGCGACCAGTTGCGCTGGGGCGCGACCGGGCTGCTCTACCAGGCGGCCCTCGCCGGGGAGCCGATCGACCTGCCGCGGCCGGGCACCGCGGAGCACGCCTGGTACGGCGCCCCCTGGGTCCACGCGGCGGCACTGGCACGTGCGGTCGGCGACTGCCTGGAGAACCCCGTGCACGGTGTGGCCAACGCGGTGAGTGGGCACGTCGCCTGGCCGGAGCTGGCGGACGAGCTGACTCGGCTCCTCGGCAGCGACAGCGAGATCGCGCTCGTCGACCGGGTGCACCCGGACCTGGACCACCGCTGGCACTACGCGTCGGGCCGGCTGGCCACCGCGCTGGACGAGCGGCCCGGTGAGGACTGGCGCTCGGTGCTCGCCGCGATGACCGGCGACGCGCGGCGGTGAGATCCGGGCGGTGAGATGCGGGCACAGAGATTCGGGCGCTGCGATGCGGGTGCTGCGATGCGGGCGCTGGGATCAGGGTGCTGGGATCAGGGTGCTGGGATCAGGGTGCTGGGATCAGGGGGAGCCGCGCCGCCGACGCGGCTCCCCCGCCCGTCCGTCACGTCCAGCACTTCACCACCGCGCGGCACCGTATACGGTGATCCCGTGCCGAAGAACGAGAACGTGTTCTCCTCCGTGGCGGCCTGGCGCCGCCGCACCGCCTCGCGTCTGGTCCACTGCGGATGGCGGTGGGTGCAGAAGGCGGGCGCGGTGACCGCGCAGCGACCCGGACCGTACCGTTTCCGCAGTTTCGGTACGGGCTCGCGGCTGGCGTTCCCGCTGGGCACGGTGTTCGGCGAGCAGTGGATCGAGATCGGGGAACACTGCGTGGTGGGGGAGCAGGTGACCCTCACCGCGGGCATGATGCCGGACCTGGACCTCGGGCCCGAGCCGGTCCTGCGGCTCGGCAACGGCGTGGTGCTCGGCCGGGGCAGCCATGTCGTGGCCTCGGCGCCGGTGGTCTTCGGCGACAACATCTTCGCCGGGCCCTATGTGTACGTCACCAGCGACAACCACTCCTACGACGATCCCCACGAGCCGGTGGGCAAGCAGTGGCCGCGCTCGGAGCCGGTCGAGATCGGGTCGGGGAGCTGGCTGGGCACCGGAGCGGTGATCCTGCCCGGGGCGCGGTTGGGCCGCAATGTGGTGGTCGCGGCGGGCGCGGTGGTACGGGGTGACGTGCCGGACCACGCGGTGGTCGCGGGTGCCCCCGCTCGGATCGTGCGCAGTTGGGACCCCGAGAAAGGATGGCAGCCTCCGTTGCGGACGCCGCCGCCGGTGCCGATACCCGAGGGGATCACGCCCGAGCAGCTGATCGCGCTCGCCGGGGTCGAGGACGAGGCGGACCGGGCAGCCGGTCCCGCGGTGTAGGTGTGGGTCGGCTACCCCGCCGCGAGCAGGAGTGTGCCGGCCATGGCGAGTCCCGCGCCCGCGGCCTGGACCGCCAGCAGCCGTTCCTTGAGGAAGCCGCGGGCCGCCAGCGCCGTCACCACCGGGTAGAGCGAGGCGAGCACCGCGGCGACGGTGACCGGGCCGTTCTGGGCGGCCAGCGAGTACGTGCCGTTCGCCGCGACGTCCGCGAGGCCGACCAGGGTGAGCGCGGGCATCACGGACCACACGGCGGCCATGCCGCCCTCCGGGGCGGCGGCCGGGTCGCGCCGCACCGCCACGGCCAGCGCGGCGCCACCGACCAGCGAGTTGCACACCCGCTGGACGAAGAGCGCGAGGAACAGCCCGGTGATCGTTGAGGACGCCTCGGCGATGAGTGCGAACACCGCGCCGAAGCCGAAGGCGGCGACGAGGGTGAGCAGGATCGTCTGGCGCTGCACGGGCGCGCCGCGCAACTGCGGGCCGCCGGCCAGGACGACGCCGACGACGGCCACCGCGATCCCGCCGTACTGCAGCGGCCCGGGGCGTTCGCCGAGCGTCAGCCCGACGGCGAGGGGGATCACGACGCCGACGGTGGCCAGGGGCGAGACCACGCCCATCGGTCCCTGGGCGAGGGCCTTGTAGAAGCAGATCATCGCGATCGGACCGACGACACCGGCGGCGACGGCGTACCAGAGCTGTGGGCCGATCTCGCTCCAGGCGCCGGTGGCCACGACGATGACGCCGAGCACGAGCGCGGCGGCGATCTGCGAGGCGACGACCACGACCAGCGCGGGCAGCCGGCGGGTGAGCAGGCCACCACCGAAGTCGGCGAGCCCCCAGAGCAGGCTGCTGGCGAGCGCGAGAACCGCTGTCATGGGACTTCCCTCGCAGTACAGTGTGATGAACGTGCTGGTACACCTCACGGTAGTGCAGCACAGTGAACTCTGTCATTCATAATATTGGATGGAAGCGCGTGCCGGACCTCGAAATCGTCGCCCAGTCGCTCGCCCGCAACGTCAAACGGCTGCGGCAGGAGCGCGGATACAGCCTCGACGCGCTCGCCGCTCGTGCCGGCGTCAGCCGCGGCATGATCATCCAGATCGAGCAGGCCAGGACCAACCCCAGCATCGGCACCGTGGTGCGCATCGCCGACGCCGTCGGCATCAGCATCGCCAACCTCCTGGACTACGCCGACAGCCCCCAGGTCCGGCTGGTCCCCGCCGACCGCGCCGTACCGCTGTGGAGCACCCCGGGCGGCAGCTACGGCACCCTCCAGGCCGGCACCGAGGCGCCCGGCCCGCTGGAACTGTGGTCCTGGCGGCTCATGCCCGGCGAAGGACACGACTCCGACTCCCACCCGCCCGGCAGCGCCGAACTGATCCGAGTGGACGCGGGCGAGCTGACGCTCGTCGTCGAGGGCCAGGAGTACCGCGTCCCGGCCGGGACCACCGCGAGCTTCGACGCCCACGTGCCGCACGGCTATCACAACGCGGGTGCCGTCCCGGCCGAGATGACGCTCGCGATCGCCGTCCCGCCGCCGAGGTAGCGCCTGTTACGTTTCCGGTATGCGCGCACCCATCGGCAATTTCGACGAAGCCCACCCCGCCACCGACCGGCTCGACCTGCTCCCGGCTCCGGTGGCCGCGGCGGTGACCGCCGAGATGCTCTACGTCGACACCGACCCCGAGAAGGCCGACACCGCCGTCTTCGTCGAGACCTACGGCGTCGACCTGGACGCCTCGGCGAACTGCGTGGTCGTCGCGGGCAAGCGCGGCCAGGACGTCACCCTCGCCGCGTGTCTGGTGCTCTCCACCACCCGGGTCGACGTCAACGGTGTGGTCCGGCGCCATCTCGGCGCTCGCAAGGCCTCGTTCGCCGCGATGGACGCCGCGACCGGCGCGACCGGCATGGAGTACGGCGGCATCACCCCCGTCGGCCTGCCCGCCGACTGGCCGCTGCTCATCGACGCGGCCGTCGTCGAGGCCCCGCACCTGGTGATCGGCAGCGGCGCCCGGCGGGGCAAGCTGATCGTGCCGGGCAAGGTGCTCGCCGCCCTCCCGGGCGCGGTCGTCCTGGAGGGCCTCGGCATCTGAGCGGCCCCGCTCAGGGCCGGTGCAGCGCCCGATGCACCCGCCGCCCCGCCCACACGACACCCACCGCGGCCCCGATCCCGCCCACAGCGGCCGGCACCGCCCCCCACCAGTGATCGGGCAGCACCCCGAGCAGCAACGCGAACACCGCGAAGCCCACCACGAACCCGAGCACGGGCAGCGCGTAGAACCACAGCTCGGCATAGGTCTTCTCGTCCAGTCCGAAGGGCGGCGGAGGAGGCTTGCGATCCTTGCTCATCCCCGCACGGTAGGCGCCCGGCTCGGGTATGGCGTGCGGGCGCGCCCGCGCCGCAACGCAACGAGTGAGGAGGGCCGCGCGCGGGCCGGTGTTGCAGCGGCTGCGGACGGAGGAGACGCCCGCCGTCTTCGAGTTGCAGTGCGTTCGGCGTCTGGAGACCTCGTCCCTGCGGGACAGCCTCGCCGCGGCACAGGCATGGGCGCTGCGGCACGCCGGGCGGGAGCCGGCGCACCCGCAGTTCTCCGAGCTGGCGCGGCGTTACCGGGTCGTCACCGGCGGCGGAGGGCCCTGAGGTTCAGCAGCCGCAGTCGTCGGTGCCGACCGGGGCGGTCAGGGGGTCCGCCTCGGGTTGCGTGGAGCCCTCGTGGGTCTCGTAGGCGAAGCCTTCGCGGATCCAGTACTCCATGCCGCCGAGCATCTCCTTGACCTGGTATCCGAGGGTCGCCAGGGCGTGGGCGGCGCGGGTGGCGCCGTTGCAGCCGGGGCCCCAGCAGTACACGACGACGGGGACCGCGCGGTCCAGGAACTCGTCGGCGAGCTGCGGGATCTGGGCGGTCGGCAGGTGGATCGCTCCCGGCACGTGGCCCTGGTCCCAGGACGCGGTGTTGCGGGAGTCGACGACGACGAAGCCGGGGTCTTCCGTCCGCAGGCCGGCCGCCACGTCCGAGACGTCGGCGTGGAAGGCGAGGGAGGCGGCGAAGTAGGCGGCCGCCGTGGCGGGCGCGGCGGGTGGGACGCGAAGGACGGGATTCTCGGAAACGATCAGCTGTGTCATGGCTGGAAATCTACGGAGTCGGGACGGCGTCGTGAAGGGGGATTTCCCGGCGCTCGCCTTGTTATGCCGGGGCTTCCACTGCTATTCATGCCTCATGACCGCTGAATCCCTTGACGCCACCGACTGGCGCATCCTGGAGGCCCTGCAACGCGACGGCCGGGCCAGTTACGCCGAGCTCGCGCGGGCCGTCGCGATGTCGCCCAGCGCGGTGACCGAGCGGGTCCGCCGGCTGGAGGAGTCCGGGGTGATCACGAGCTATTCGGCGGTCATCGACCATGACCGGGTCGGTCTGCCGATCCTGGCCCTGGTGCGGCTGCGGTATCCGACCGGCAACTACAAGCCGTTCCACGATCTGCTGGCGTCGACGCCGGAGATCCTGGAGGCGCACCACGTGACGGGCGACGACTGTTTCGTCATGAAGGTGACGGCGCGCTCGATGCGGCACCTGGAGGAGACAGCCGGCCGGATCTCGGGGCTCGGCTCGGTCACCACCAGCGTCGTCTACTCCTCGCCGCTGCCCCGCCGACCGCTCACGTTGTGACGCGGGCGCGCCGGCCGGGCGAGCCGGACGGGCCCTGCGCGACCGTGGAGCCCGACTGGCCCTTGATGACCCGCAGTTGGGCGGGGATCCGGTGGCGCAGATCGGCGACGTGGCTGACGATGCCGACGGCGCGGTCCCGTTCGCGCAGCGCGTCCAGGACGTCCAGCACCTCGTCCAGCGTCTGCTCGTCCAGGCTGCCGAAGCCCTCGTCGATGAAGAGCGTGTCCAGCCGCGTTCCGCCCGCCTCGTCGGTGACCACGTCCGCGAGCCCGAGCGCCAGCGCCAGGGAGGCGGAGAAGGTCTCGCCGCCCGAAAGGGTGGCGGTGTCGCGCTCGGTGCCCGTCCAGGCGTCGACGGCCATCAGCCCCAGTCCGGAGCGTGAGCGGCCGGCGCTCCTGGCGTCGCTGTGGACGAGGGTGTAGCGGCCCGACGACATGCGCTGCAGGCGGACGCTGGCGGCCGCGGCGACCTGCTCCAGGCGGGCGGCCAGCACGTAGGTCTCCAGTTCCATCTTCAGCTGGTTCTCGATGGAGGTGCCGGCCGACAGCTCCGCCAGCCGCCGGATGCGGGCGAACTCGGCGCGGGCCGGGGCGAGTTCCGCGGCCTTCCCGGCGGCCTGCGCCCCGAGCCGGTCGAGGTCCGCGCAGCGGGTCTGTGCCGCCGCGTGCACGGCGGCCGCCTCGCGCAGCCGGGCGGTCGTGGCGTCGACGGCGGCCCGGGCCCGCGCGGGGTCGGCGGGCGGCAGCGCGGCGGCGGCCGCGAGTCCGGGTGCGGCCAGATCGGCGGTGACGGAGGCCTCCTCGTCGCGCCACTGCGCCACCAGGTGTTCCAGCCGCAGCCGCCGGTCGGGCGGGTACAGGGCGCGGGCGGCGTCGGCGGGGGTGTCGAAGCCCGCGCGGAACGCGGCATCCGACAGCGCCGCGTCGGCCTCCTTCAGCCGCTGCGCCCCGTCGTGCTCCCGGTCGACGGCCTGCGCGGCCGTGGCCAGCAGCTCGACGCGCCGGGCCAGTTGCGACCTGCGGGCGGCCACCGTCGCGAAGCCGCCGCGCGCCCTGTCCAGCTGCTCGGCGACCCGCTCGTACTGCTCGTCGAGCTCCTCGCGCCGCGAGGTGCGCGCCGCGGCCCGGCTCAGTGCCTCGTGCCGCTCCGCGGTGCGGCGGTCGCGCTCCCGCTCGGCCTCGGCGAGCGCCTCGCGGGCGGCGTGGGTGTCGGCGGCGGCGCGTACCGTGAGCGCGTACGCGCTCTCCAGGGCGGTGTGCGCGGTCTCCAGTTCGTCCACCGGGGTGTCGCCGGCGGCTGTCATGGCCGCGTCCCGCCCGGCCCGCGCACGGCTCAGCTCGTCCCCGACGGCGTCCTGCGCGGTGGACGCGCTCTGGTAGGCCGCATAGGCGGCGTCCTCGTCCTCGCGGGTGACCTGCCGATCGGACGGGCGGGCCGGATCGGGGTGTTCGGCCGAGCCGCACACCCGGCAGTTCTCGCCGGGCACCAAGGCGGCGGCGAGTTCGGCGGCGATGCCGGCGATCCGTGCCTCGCGGGCATCCTGCCAGGCCTCGCGGGTGTCGGCGGCCCGGTCCCGGGCGGCGCGGTGCCGGTCCTCGGCCACGGTCACGGCGCGGGCGTAGCGGTCCCGCTCCCGGGCCGCGTCGAGGCGGTGGCGGGCCTGGTCGCGTTCGGCGTCGAGCGTTCCGGCGCGGGCCGCGGCGGCCTGCGCGTCATCGACGCGCCGCTGCAGGCGAAGTCGCTCCGCCTCCCAGCCCTCCAGCCAGCCGTCGGCGTCCAGTACGGCCTCGTCGTCGCCGCGTGCCTCGGCGTCCAGCCCGTCGCGGCGGGCGGCCAGGTCGGCGGCGCGCTGCTCCAGTTCCCCGGCCTCGGTGAGCGAACCGAGTTCCTCGCGCAACCGGTTGGCCGCCCTGGTGAGCTGTTCGGCCGCCGCTTCGGCGAGTTCGGGGGGCAGCTCGGCTCGCGCGGTGCGGCGGGCGGCCAGCGCCTGCTGGTGCTGTGTGGCGGCCTTCTCCCGCAGTTCCAGGGCCGATTCGACGCCGGAGGCGCGGTGTGCCCGCTCCAGCCGGGCGCGCTGCTCGTCACGTTCCGCCCGGGCCCCGGCGATGTCGTCGGCTCGGCGGCGGGCGGCGGCGTGCCGCTGCTGCAGCCCGTGCAACTCCTGGACGGCGCCGGCCTCGTCGCGGGCCCTGTTGTGTGCCTGCTCGGCCAGTTCCAGCGCGCTCACGGCGATGGCCTGGCGCTCGCGCGCGGTGGAGCGCAGCACCGCCGCCCACCGCAGTATCGACCCGGTCAGATCGGAGTGGCCCGCCGGTGCGCGCGCCGTCACGTCCTCGGGCAGCCAGTCGTCCAGCGGCTCCGCCCCCGGGCCCGCGGCCTGGGCGAGGCGTCCGGCGAGGTTGTCCAGTTCCTGGTCGCCGGTGAGGATCCGCTGCTCGGCGGCGCGGCGGCGCTCCTTGAGCCACTCCTCGACGGCCTTGAAGCGGCGGGTGTCGAAGAGCCGGCCCAGCAGGGCGCCGCGCTCGGCGGCGGTCGCCCGCAGGAAGTTGGCGAACTCGCCCTGCGGCAACAGCACCACCTGGCAGAACTGCTCCCGGCTCATCCCGATCAGCTGCTTGAGTTCCTCACCGATCTCCTGGTGGGACTTGGACAGCGCCTTCCACTCACCGTCGGTGCGCTCGCGCAGCAGCGTGACGGCCTTCTCCTGCGTCGTCCCGGAGCCGCGCTTCTTCGGGCGCTGCTGCTCGGGCCGCCGGGTGATCTCCAGGTGCCGTCCCCCGACGTGCAGTTCGAGGACGACCTCGGTGCTGAGACCGGCGTGGGCGTGGTCGCTGCGCAGCCGGCTGGCCGGGCGGCTGCCGGGGACGTCGCCGTACAGGGCGAAGCAGACGCCGTCCAGGATGGAGGTCTTGCCCGCTCCGGTCGCGCCGTGCAGGAGGAACAGGCCAGCCGAGGAGAGGTCGTCGAAGTCGACGCTCTCGGTGCCCGCGAAGGGGCCGAAGGCGGTGAGGTCGAGCCGGTGCAGACGCATCGCCTACGTTTCCGTCCTCGCGTGGTGCGCGCGTACCGCGTCCAGGGCCTCGCGCAGCACCGTCCGCTCCCGCCCGTCGGGGCCCGTGCCCCGGACGTGGGCCACGAAGTCCTCGGCGATCTGCTGGTCGGTCCTGCCGCGCAGGCGCTGGGCGTAGGAGACCGCCGGGTCGGTGCCGGAGTTCTCGGGGTCGAAGGCCAGGCTGAGCACGTGCGGGAAGCGTTTGGCCAGGGCCGCCATCGGTTCCGGGGGGCGCAGCGCGTCGGTGAGGGTGGCCTCGACCCAGGCGTCCTCGTGGGTCTCCAGCGCCGGATCGCCGAGCAGGTCGTCGAGACGGCCGCGGATCCGGGCGATCGGGCGCGGCACCGGGCAGTCGACGCGCTCGGCGGTCACCGCACCGTCCGGGTCGAGGTCGACCAGCCACATGCTCTTGCGGTGCCGGTCCTCGGAGAAGGAGTACGCCAGCGGCGAGCCGGAGTACCGGACCCGTTCGGTGATCGTCTGACAGCCGTGGAGGTGCCCGAGCGCCACGTAGTCCACGCCCGCGAAGATATCGGCGGGCACGGCCTCCACCCCGCCCGCGGTGATGTCGCGCTCGCTGTCGCTGGGCGCGCCGCCGGTCACGAAGGCGTGGGCCAGTACCACCGAGCGGGTACCGGCCGGGCGGGTGGCGAGATCGGCGCGCACCCGGTCCATGGCGGCGCCCAGGACGGCGGTGTGGTCGGCCCGCTCCGCGCCGAACTCCGCGCGGACGAGAGCCGGTTCGAGGTAGGGCAGCCCGTACAGCACGGTGTCGCCCGCGGCGTCCGGCAGGACGACGGGGGTGGCGCAGCCGGCCGGATCGGTGCGCAGATGGATGCCGGCGCGGCCCATGAGGCCGGCGCCGACGCCCAGCCGCCGGGCCGAGTCGTGGTTACCGGAGATCATCACCGTCGGGACGCCGAGGTCGGCGAGCCGGTGCAGGGCGTCGTCGAAGAGCTCGACGGCGGCCAGCGGCGGCACCGCCCGGTCGTAGATGTCCCCGGCGACGAGCACCACGTCGATGCCCTCGGCGCGGACCGTGCTGACGAGGTGGTCGAGGAAGGCGGCCTGCGCGGAGAGCAGGCTCTCCCGGTGGAACGAACGCCCCAGATGCCAGTCGGAGGTGTGCAGAAGTCTCACTATGGCGCCCCGACCTGCACGTTTATCTCTCCTCCACCCCAGAACCGGCACCGAGGCAGCAAGGGTCCGGCTGTCGGCACCGACCACGCTAGCGCCCGGCCGCACCTCATCCACCACGGACCTCAGTTTGTCATCCGTGCCGGACCGGACAGCGCGCGGTATTGCCGCGATCCGGTCCGGCACGAAACGATCACGCCTGGGGCGGATCAGTACTGGACGCGCCGCCCCGCCGCCGACGCCCCGGGAGTGAGAAGTGCCGACATTCGAGATCACGGTCGCCAGCGCCGCCGACATCGGGCTGATGGCGGAATGGGCCGCCGCGGAAGGGTGGAACCCGGGCCGCACCGACGGCGCCGCGTTCTTCGCGGCCGATCCGCACGGGTTCTTGATCGGCCGCCTCGACGGTGCGCCGGCCGCCTGCGTCTCGGTCGTCCGGTACGGCACCGACTTCGGGTTCCTCGGTTTCTACATCACCCGGCCGGACCTGCGCGGCCAGGGCTACGGCATCCAGCTCTGGCGCGCCGGCATGGAGCGGCTGGCCGGGCGCAACGTCGGGCTCGACGGGGTGGTGGCCCAGCAGGACAACTACCGCAAGTCCGGTTTCCACCCCGCCTGGAACAACATCCGCTACGAAGGCACGCCTGTCGCGGAGGACACCGCGACGCCCGCGGGCGTCACCCTGGTCGACGCCCGCACCCTGCCCTTCGACCGACTCGCCGCCTACGACCGCCGGTTCTTCCCGGCGTCCCGCGACAGCTTCCTGGCCACCTGGATCGCCGCGCCGCAGCGCACCGCACTGGCGGCGGTGCGCGACGGAGAGCTGCGGGGCCTTGCTGTGTTGCGCGTGTGCCGTGGGGCCTCGCGTATCGGGCCGGTCCACGCGGCCTCGCCGGAGGTGGCGAGCGCCCTGGTGGGCGCGCTGGCGGCGACCGTGCCGGGCGAACCCGTCTCGATCGACGTGCCCGACATGAACAAGCCGGCCGTGCGCCTGATGGAGCGGCTCGGGCTGGCGCCGTCCTTCGAGACCGCCCGGATGTACACAGGGCCCGTGCCGCAGACCGATCAGGCCGGGATGTACGGCGTCACCAGCCTCGAACTGGGCTGACCCGGCCGGCCGGGAGGCCGGCTCAGACGTCCACGAACTCGGTGCCGCCGGCCTCCACCGTGGCGGCACCGGAGGTGCTGTCGGCGACCCAGGAGCGGAACGCCGCCACCTCGGACTCGGGCAGCGCGACATCGATCCGGACGTCCGCGCCGTACCGCACGCCGCGCACGGTCCGCCCGGCCGACCGCAGGTCGTTCTCCAGCTTGCCCGCCCGCTGGTGGTCCGCCGCGACCGTCAGCAGCGCGAGGCGCCGGCGTTCGACGGTGCCCAGGTCGTCGAGGGCGGCGGACACCGCGCCGCCGTAGGCGCGCACCAGCCCGCCGGCCCCGAGCTGGACCCCGCCGTAGTAGCGGGTGACCACGGCCACGACGTCACGCACCTCACGGCGCAGCAGCACCTGCAGCATGGGCGTGCCGGCGGTGCCGCCGGGTTCGCCGTCGTCACTCGCCTTGTGGACGCGGCCCTCGGCGCCGATGACGTACGCGAAGCAGTTGTGGGTCGCGCCCGGGTTCTCCTTGCGGATTCTCGCGATGAACGCCTGCGCGGCCGGCTCGCTGCCCGCGGGCGCCAGTGCGCACACGAAGCGCGAGCGTTTGATCTCGCTCTCGTGCACGCCTTCGCGCCCTACCGTCAGATACCGGTCAACCATCCGGCCACCCTATGCCGCCCACCGGGAATGAGCGGGGTGTCCCGCTCGTTGACCAGGCACGACGGGAGGGAAGCCCCCCGGCTCCACCGGAGACACCCTTGGAGGACGACGTGTACGGCGATGCCGCGACGGTACGGAAGATCCTGACCGGACTGGGTGACACCTGGGCGGTGGTCGGGCTGTCGAACAACGAGGCACGGGCCGCCTACGGGGTCGCGCAGGTGCTCCAGCGCTTCGGCAAGCGGGTCGTTCCGGTCCACCCCAAGGCCGAGACGGTGCACGGTGAGCGGGGTTACGCCTCGCTCGCCGAGATCCCCTTCCCGGTCGACGTGGTCGACGTCTTCGTCAACTCCGAGCTGGCCGGAGCCGTCGCCGACGAAGCGGTGGTGGCCGGGGCGAAGGCCGTGTGGTTCCAGCTCGGAGTGATCGACGAGGCCGCGAGCGAGCGGACACGGGCGGCCGGGCTGGAGATGGTCATGGACCGCTGCCCCGCGATCGAGATCCCCCGACTCGGCTGAACCGACCGGGCTCGGCTGAACGGACCCGGCTCCGCAGACCAGGCTCGGTCAGGCCGGGTCCGACGGAGCCGGCAGTTCGAACGCCCGCAGTTCCCCGTGGTCCGCGACGCGGGTGAAGCCGGCCCGCTCCAGCACCCGCTGGGACGGGATGTTCTCCGGCTCGGTGGTCGCCAGGAGCTTGCCGACGCCCGGCCGGGTAAACGTCCATCGGGCCAGCAGCAACAGCGCGTCGGTGGCCCAGCCGGCGCCCCGGGCGGATACCGACAGGTCGTAGCCGATCTCGGCGACCCCGTCGGCGGGCGGCCCGTGGAAGCCGATACCGCCGACCGCGACGCCGTCCTCGGAGCGCTGGATCACGAAGACGCCCCAGCCGGGCTGGAACACCCCGGCCGTGTCCGCCGCGACCGTCATCCCGGAGGCGACGATCGTGCCCTCACCGGGTACGCCGTCGATCCAGACGAGGTCGGCCGGCTTGCCCTCCGCCAGCAGCGCGCAGTCGGCGGGCAGTTGCTCGCGCAGCGTCACCCGTCCGTCCTCGAGTACCTGTCGGCCGTCGTCGTGGGAGGTGCGCAGGGTCATGGAGCGGAACCGTCCTGTCGGAGAAGGCAGAGGATCTGCAGGCTATCGCCTGGCGGTCGCGGGGCGCAGATGGATTTTTCCCGCCGGCGGCAGCGCGGCTCCGACGCGGGCAAGCCGGCAACGCGCCTGCGCGGCCCGGGAGTTCACTCCCACCGTCCCCTGCGGGCGGGCGGCGGGAGTGCTCCGCCGCCCGCCCGCACGGAAACGTTTGCGCAGCGGCCCTACAGGGCTGACAGCTCGGTGACCAGATCGTCGAGGCCGAGGGAGCCCTGGGACAGGGCGGCCATGTGCCAGGCCTTGGCGTCGAAGGCGTCGCCGTGGGCCTTGCGGGCGGCCTCGCGGCCGGTCAGCCAGGCGCGCTCGCCGAGCTTGTAGCCGATGGCCTGGCCGGGCATGCCCAGGTAGCGGATCAGCTCGCTGTCGACGAACTCGGCCGGGCGGCCGCTGTGCAGGCCGAAGAACTCCCGGCCAAGCTCCGGCGTCCAGCGCTCGCCGGGGTGGAACGGGGAGTCGGCGGGGATCTCCAGCCCCAGGTGCATGCCGATGTCGACGATGATCCGGTTGGAGCGCATCATCTGCGCGTCCAGGTAGCCGAGCCGGCGCTCGGGGTCGGTGAGGAACCCCAGCTCGTCCATGAGGCGCTCGGCGTACAGCGCCCAGCCCTCGCAGTTCGCGCTGACCAGGCCCACGGTCGCCTGGTAGCGGGACAGCGAGCCGGCGACGTGTGTCCACTGGGCGAGCTGCAGGTGGTGGCCGGGCACGCCCTCGTGGTACCAGGTGGAGACCAGGTCGTAGACGGGGAACGAGGTCTTGCCCATCGTCGGCAGCCACGTCGTGCCGGGGCGGGAGAAGTCCTCCGACGGCTGCAGGTAGTACGGCGCCGCGGCGCCGCCGGGCGGGGCGATCCGCGACTCGACGCGCTTGACGCGGTCGGCCAGCTCGAAGTGCGTGCCGTCCAGGGCCTCGATGGCCTCGTCCATCAGCGACTGGAGCCAGCTCCTGACCTCCTCGACGCCCTCGATGCGCGTGCCGTGCTCCTCCAGGTGCGCCAGCGCCTCCCAGGGGGTGGCCGCACCGGGCAGGATCTTGGCGGCCTCGGTCTTCATCTCCTCGTGGATGCGGTGGTACTCGGACCAGCCGTACGCGTAGGCCTCGTCGAGGTCGAGGTCGGTGCCGTTCCAGTACCGCGACCAGCGGGCGTAGCGCTCGCGGCCGACGGTCTCCGGTGCGCCCTCGACGCCCGGCGCGTAGGTGTCGCGCAGCCAGTCGCGCAGCGCGACCAGCGCTCCGGTGGCGGCGGCGGAGGCGGCGTCCAGCTCTCCGCGCAGCTCGTCGGGGCCGGCCGCGGCGAAGGAGGCGAAGTAGCCGCTGTCGGTGCCGATCCAGTCGGTCAGCTGGCCGATGACGGTCGTGACCTGGAGGGGGCCGGCCGGCAGCTTGCGGTCAAGGCCTTCGGCGAGCGAGGCGCGGTACCCCTCCAGGGCGGCCGGGACGGCGCGCAGCCGGGCGGCGGCGACGCTCCAGTCCTCGGTGGTCTCGGTGGGGGTGACGCTGAAGACCTCGCGGATCGAGTGTAGCGGCGAGTGGATGTTGCTGACCGCGCGCAGCCCTTCCTCGGCCTCGTGCACGGCGAGTTCGGCGGTGAGGCGCTCGCGCAGCAGTCGGGCGCAGCGGCGCTCCGCGTCGCTGTCCGCGCCCGGCCGGGCCTCGGCCCGCGTCAGCAGGTCCAACGTGGTGCGGGCGAGGTCGGCGAAGGCGCGCGTCCCGGCGGGGGAGAAGTCGGGCAGGAGGGAGTGGCTCTGCGCGACGCCGAGGTAGGTACCCATGATCGGGTCGAGTTCGATGAGGTGGTCGACGTACGCGTCGGCCACCTGGCGGGGCAGCGGGCTGCTGGTAATCGTGGACATGCGGCCATCCTCGTACGAACGGGGCTGCCGCGTCATCATCCTTCCTGGCTACGTGCCTGCCGGGTGGCGGCCGGAGCGACCGGGGCGGCCGTCAGGCGCCCGGCACGGGCGGCAGCAGCGGGCCGCACTCCCACTGCTGGAAGATCAGCCGGGTCTCCACCCGGGCGACCTCGCGGCACGAGGTGAACTCGTCGATCACCAGCCGCTGCAGATCGGCGGTCCCCGTCACCGCGACATGGACGAGGTAGTCCTCGGGGCCCGTGAGGTGGAACAGCGCCCGCGTCTCGGGCAGGGCGCGGATCCTGGCCACGAACGGGGTGATCAGCTCCCTGCGGTGCGGCCGCACCTGCACCGACAGCAGCGCTTCCAGACCGCGTCCGAGCTTGGCCGGATCCAGCCGCAGCTCATGACCGAGGATCACCCCGGTGCGGCGCAACCGCGCCACGCGGTCCAGGCAGGTGGACGGGGCGACGCCGACCGCCGCCGCGAGCTCGCGGTTGGTGGTCCGGGAATCGTTCTGCAGGACCCGGAGAATCTCCAGATCGATCGGATCCAAAGGGACGGAATCGGTCATCGGCCGAACGTAGCACGGGATCCGACCGGTACAAGGCGTCGATTGTTCATGCTCTGGGCATGGAACAACACTCTGTGACACGGCCTCGTTCGCTGGCGACCGAGGCGGTGCACGCCGGCCGCGAGGACCTCGCCGGGCTCGGCGTGCACGCCGTCCCCCTGGACCTGTCGACGACGTACCCCTCGTACGACAGCCGCGGCGAGGCCGCCCGCCTCGACGTGTTCGCCGCCACCGGCGCCCGGCTGGAGGGCCCGCCTGTCTACGGACGGCTGGACAACCCCACCGTCAGCCGTTTCGAGACCGCCCTGGCCCGCCTCGAAGGCACCGACGACGCGGTCGCCTTCGCCAGCGGGATGGCGGCCCTGACCGCCTGCCTGCTGGCGCGCGGCTCCCTGGGCCTGCGGCACGTGGTCGCGGTCCGCCCGCTGTACGGGTGCAGCGACCATCTGCTGACCGGCGGGCTGCTGGGCACCGAGGTGACGTGGGTCGACCCGGCGGGCATCGCCGACGCGATCCGGCCCGACACCGGACTGGTGCTGGTCGAGACTCCCGCCAACCCCACCCTGGCCGAGCTGGACCTGCGCGCGATCGCGCACGCCTGCGGAACGGTGCCGCTGCTGGCCGACAACACCTTCGCCACACCGGTGCTGCAGCGTCCCGCCGAACTCGGCGCGAGCATCGTGCTGCACAGCGCGACCAAGTATCTCGGCGGCCACGGCGACGTGCTCGGCGGAGTGGTGGCGTGCGACGAGGGGTTCGCCCGGCTGTTGCGCAAGGTCCGCTTCGCCACCGGCGGCGTTCTGCACCCCCTGGCCGGCTATCTGCTGCTGCGCGGGCTGTCGACGCTGCCGGTGCGGATGCGCGCCGCCTCGCGGAGCGCGGAAGTGCTCGCCGGACGGCTGGCCGCCGACCCGCGGGTGGCGGCGGTGCACTACCCGCGGATCGGCGGCGCCATGGTCGCCTTCGAGGTGCACGGCGACCCGCACGAGGTGATCGCCGGAGTCCGGCTGATCACCCCGGCGGTCAGCCTCGGCAGTGTCGACACCCTCATCCAGCACCCGGCCTCGATCAGCCACCGCGTCGTCGACGAGCGGGACCGCCACGCGGCGGGCGTCAGTGACCGGCTGCTGCGGATGTCGGTCGGCCTGGAGGACGTCGAGGACCTGTGGGACGACCTCGACGGTGCGCTGCGGGCCGCGGCCCTCGCCGGTGCGGTCAGTTCCGGCTCGTGACCTTCGGCGGGGACGGCACGCCCGACGTCGCCAACGTCGCGGTGATCACCAGCGTGCCGTCCTCGACCTGGTAGTCCAGCGGCAGACCCAGGTCGCGCATGGTCGCCACCATGCCGGTGTTGTTCGACCGGGTCACGGCGTAGACGCTGCTGCGGCCCGCCTCGACGGCGTGGCCGACGAGCTTGCGCAGCAGCTGCGCGCCGATGCCGCGCCGCTGCCACTCGTCCTCGACCAGCAGGGCGACCTCGTTCTCGTCGCCGTCCCACAGCAGGTGTGCCAGGGCCACCAGCCGGCCCGACGCCGTCTCGACGGCCAGGGTCCGGCCGAAGCGCGGGCTGAGCAGGTGCTGCAGATACCGGTCCGCGTCGGGGACCGGGCCGTGGTAGCGCTGCGCGAGCGTGTCGGAAGAGCAGCGGTCGTGCATGGCGCGGGCGGCGGCGAGGTCCTCGGGGCCGGCCCGGCGGATGGTGATCTCGTTGCCCTCCGGCAGCGTCAGCACGTCCTTGCTCGCCGGCATCCGCACGCCGAGGCGGGCGTCGAGTTCCACCAGGGCGCGGGCCCGGGCGAACTCGGTCGGGGTGAAGGGCAGGTACGCCCGCTCGACGGTGATCGTGCCACCGGAGGGGTCGCGCAGTCGCATAATCGTTTCCTCCAGTGCGTCCTCCGGTGCCGGTGTGCCGTCCTTCGCGGCCGGGACCGAGCGGATCGTGCACCGTCCGAAGAGCCGGCGCAGGGCGAGCGGCAGCTCCGCGGCGTCCAGGGCGGTGCGGGTGGCGAGGGTGAGCATCCGGGTGGGGGTGTCCACCAGGTCGTGGGCGTCTGCCCGTTCCGTCCAGGTGTCGCGGCCGCCGGCCGCTCCGACCACCTGCGCCAGCGCGGCGGCCGGAAGCGCCGCGGGCGCCCGCAGGAGGAACTCGTCGACCGTGCCGTCGGCGAGCGGATGCGTCTGCAGCGTCAGGATGTCGACGTGGGCGTCGGCCAGTGCCATGCACACCGCGCCCAGGCTGCCGGGGGTGTCCCGCACCGTGGTGCGCATCCGCCACAGCGTCGTCGGGCCCGGCTCGTCCGTCCCGTCCGCCGGAGCGGGTCCGGGGGGAGCGTGGCTGTGGCGGCGGGCCCACCAGATGTGGAACCCGGACGTGGCCAGCAGTGCGACCGCCGAGGCGGCCAGCACGATGGGACCCTCCGGACCGTGCACCACCACATTGGCCACCAGGTCGGCGAGGGCCACCGCCGTGAAGACGGCGGAGAGTTCCACCAGGTCGCGCCGCCAGTGGTGGCGGTGGGAGCGGGATGGGCGGACATTCGGCGCAGTCAACTGAGGCATGAGAACACTCTGTCGAACCTGTGTTGCGTGATCACGAACGTTCGATGACCGGTGGGTTAAGGGTGGTTCCTGGTGGTTAATTTGCCCTTTCAACGGATTTGCCGCCCGCCGGACGGGCCCGAGCCGCCCCCGCGGGTCATGGCGCGGGCGCGGCCGGGCGCGGCTCGGACGGGGGCCTACTGGCCGACGCGGCCCGGCTGCAGCACCTTGGTGAACAGCACCGTGCCGTCCTGCTCGCGCAGCCGTACCGTCAGCTCGCCCGAGTGCCCGTCGATGTCGACCTGGCCGAAGAACTGGTACCCCTCGGCGGGGGAGACATTGGCGCGCTCGGGCGCCTTGACGAACACCCGCTCCGGACCGAACGTGCCGTCCAACGCGCTGGCCGGGAACGCGCCCGCGTTCAGCGGCCCGGAGACGAACTCCCAGAACGGCGCGAAGTCCGTGAACGCCGCGCGGGACGGCTGGTAGTGCTGTGCGGAGGTGTGGTGCACGTCGGCCGTCAGCCACACCGTCCCGGTGATCCGCCGGTGCTTGACGAACCGCAGCAGCTCGGCGATCTGCAGCTCGCGGCCGAGCGGGGCGCCCGGGTCGCCCTGCGCGACCGCCTCGATGTTCTGCCGGCCCTCCGTGGTGTCCGGCACCACCAGGCCCAGCGGCATGTCGGCGGCGATCACCTTCCACACCGCGCGCGAGCGGGACAGCTCCCGCTGGAGCCACTCCAGCTGCGCCCGCCCGAGGATGCCCTGGTCGTCCTGGGCCTGCTGATCGGGAGAGTTGGCGTTGCGGTAAGTGCGCATGTCCAGCACGAAGACGTCCAGCAACGGGCCGTGGTGCTGCACCCGCTGGACGCGGCCGTCGGTGTTGGGCCGCAGCGTCGAGATCGGGAAGTACTCGGAGAACGCCCGCCGGGAACGGCGGGCCAGCACGTCGACGCTCTTCTCGGCGTACCGCGCGTCGTCCATGATCTCGCCCGGGTACCAGTTGTTGCGCACCTCGTGGTCGTCCCACTGGATGATCGAGGGCACCCGCGCGTTGAAGGCGCGCAGCTCGTCGTCCAGCAGGTTGTAACGGAAGGCGCCGCGGAACTCCGCGAGCGTCTCGGCGACCTTGGACTTCTCCGGGGTGGTGAGGTTGCGGTAGATCCGGCCGTCGGGCAGCGCCGCGGTGGGCGCGATCGGGCCGTCGGCGTAGATGTTGTCGCCGCTGCAGAGGAAGAAGTCCGGGTCGAGCCGGCCCATCGCCTCGTAGATGCGGTAGCCGCCGATGTCGGGGTTGATGCCCCAGCCCTGCCCGGCGAGGTCTCCCGACCACAGGAAGCGCACGTCGTCGCGGCGCCGCGACGACGGGGTGCGGAAGCTGCCGGCCACCGGTGCGCCGGTGCGCCGGTAGTCGTCCGGGTCGGCCAGCAGCACCCGGTAGTGGATCTGTTCGCCGGACGGCAGACCGCGCAGGGAGGTCGTGCCGGTGAAGTCGGTGTCAGGACCCAGCAGCGGGCCCTGCCAGCGGCGCGCGTCGCGGAAGGAGCCGCTGACCGATGTCTCGACGAGCATCCGGGCCGGCCGGTCGGAGCGCACCCACACCAGGCCGGACGAGGCGGTGACGTCACCGCTCTGCACACCCCACGGGGCGGCCGGCCGCCCCGACAGCGCCAGCGCGGGTGCCGCCGCCATGGCAGGGAGCAGCAGCGCTCCGGTCGCGGCGAGGCCGCCGCCGAGGACCGTCCTGCGGTCCACCGTGCCGTTCGAACGCTCCTGCGTGTTCGGTGTTTCCTGCGACATCTGCCACTCCCGGTGCTCGGCTTCCCGCGTCGCCCCCGTTCCTACTGGCTCCGGATGCCGTCCGGTCGAACGCCCGGTGAACACGCCGCCGGAGAACCGGTTCGGCGCTACACCCGCGTGAGCTGTGCCGCTGCCGGTTCCTCGCGCAAGGACGGCTGCGGCGCCGACGGCGGGAGGAGCGAGAGTTCCGGCGTGGGTGCCGGGCCGACCTCGATGTCGGTCACCACCAGTTCGGTGCCGCCCAGTTCGGGGACGGCTCCCGCCGGGGCGCCGGCCGCACCCGCGACGGCCGCCGCGGCCGCGCCGCCGCGCCGGCGGATGGTGCCGGGCGGCAGGACGCGGCCGCCGCCGTGCAGAGCGACCGCGGTCAGCGGCACGGCGGTGGCGAGCAGCACGCAGCCCAGCACGGCGCCCATGGCCGGGTAGCCGGCGTGGCCGGCGAGCAGCGTCCCGGCCAGCGGTCCGCAGGCGACGCCGAGGTTGGAGGCGGAGCCGGCCAGCACGGCCCACCGGCCCTGCCCGTCGAGGGAGGCGGCCAGGCCGATCAGGTAGGAGAGCACCACGGGGTAGACGGTGTTCCAGAGCACCTCGCCGGTCGCGAACGGCACGGCTCCGCCGGCCGAGGCGCTCACCGCGACACACGTGGCGATGACCGCGGTGCCGACGCCGATCGGGACGGCGCGCCCCAGCCGGGAGCCGAGCGCGCCCGCCGCGCCGACTCCGGCCAGACCGCCGCCGAGGGCGACGGCGAAGACCAGGCCGAGGGCGGCCTCGGAGAGTCCGGCCCGGTCGAGGCCGATGCGCCCGCTCACCCCCCACAGGGCGTTCTGCGCCAACGACCAGCACAGCATGGCTCCGGCCAGCACCGCTCCCGAGCGGCGATGCGGCAGCCGGGAGGCGGTGGGGGCGTCGAGGCGCCGGGGGTCGGCGGGGTCCGCCGCCGGCAGCCGCCCGGCCGCGGGCAGGGCCAGCGCCGCGGCGCAGGCGATGGCGGCGAACGGCAGCGCGTGGCCGCCACCGAGCCGCGGCAGCACCAGGTACAGCGCGCCGGCGGTCGCCGAGGTGGTCAACAGGCCCAGCACGGAGGCGCGGTGCGGATCGGGGCGGGCGGCGATGCCGACGGCGGCCACCGCCGTCGCCGTCCCGGAGCCGAAGCCGCCGATGACGCAGCCGGCGACCACCAGCGGGACGAGGGACGTACCGGCGGCGAGCGCGAAGCCCGCCACCATCAGCAGCAGCCCGGTGCGGGCGAGGCGGACGGCCCCGACACGGGCCACACGGGAGGCGAGGGTCAGGCCCGCGGCGGCCGAGGAGAGCAGCAGGGCGCTGCCGACAGCGCCCGCACGGGCGCTGCTCAGGCCGAGGCCACCGGGGGAGGAACCGAGGTGCCCGACGAGGGTGGGCAGCAGATAGGCGGCGAGATACCCGGCGGCGAAGACCGCGACCAGGGGCAGGACCGCCGCGCGGGGGCGCGGAGGCATGGGCGTACCTCTCAACAGGACGAAGGGCGAAAGGGGGTGGAGCGCCCATCGACCGACAGGAACGCGCTGCGTCATATCTATCAAGAGGGACGACTGCGACAGAAGGGGGTATCGGGAAGTTAAACCCGCTGTTGCCGATTCGAGATCAAAAGGCTGTGGCCAGCCGGCGGATCGACCGCTCGATGTCCGCCGGCGACAGGTGCGCGTACCCCAGGACGAGGCGTACCCGGCCGTCGTCCACGGGGTCCGGGCGCGCAAGGTAGGAGGACAGCGGCCGGACGGCAATGCCCGTCGCCGCGGCCGCCGCCAGGAAGCGCGGCTCGGGTCCGTAGCGCGCGGGCAGGGCCGCGATGACGTGCAGCCCGGCCGCGATCCCGCTGACCCGCGAGCCGGGGAAGTGCCGCTCCAGCGCCTCGGCCAGGGTGTTGCGGCGGATGCGGTACAGCCGCTGGCAGCGCCGCAACTGCCGGTCGTAGTGGCCGCCGGAGATGAATTCCGCCAGGACGGCCTGCTCGGTCACCGGGTTGCCCAGGTCCATCGTCCGCTTGCGGGCCGCGACCTCGGCCGCGAGGTCGGCCGGTGCGACCAGCCAGCCCAGCCGCAGTCCGGGGGCCAGCGACTTGCTGACGGATCCGGTGTAGGCGACGTGGCCGGGGGTCAGGCCCTGCAGGGCGCCGACGGGTGCCCGGTCGTAGCGGAAGTCCCCGTCGTAGTCGTCCTCGATCAGCAGTCCGCCGTTCTCCCTGGCCCAGTCGGCGAGTTCGCCGCGCCGCCGGGCGGTGTACGCCACGCCCGAAGGGAACTGGTGGGCCGGGGTGACCACGGCCGCCCGCACCCCGGTGGCGGCCAGCGCCGCCGGGTGCAGGCCGTCGCGGTCCACCGGCACCGGCACGGCCTCGAGACCGGCCGCCGCGAACAGCGCCGTGTGCTCGGGGCTGCCCGGATCCTCCACGGCCACCCGGCGCTGGCCGCGGTCTCCCAGGACCAGGCCGATCAGGGTGTGCGCCTGCGCCACCCCGGAGCACACCACGACCCGGTCGGGCTCCACCGCGACCCCGCGGCGGCGGCCCAGCAGATCGCTGAGCGCGGCCCGCAGTTCGGGCAGCCCCCGGGGGTCCGGGTAGCCGAACGCCCGGTGCGGCAGCCGCGTCAGCACCCGGCGGTGGGCGGCCGACCAGGCGGCACGCGGGAAGAGCGAGAGGTCCGGCAGCCCCGGCCGGAAGTCCGAGGGGCCGCCCCGGTCGTCCGCCGCGAACGTCTCCGGAGCCGGCACCGCGGGGCCCGCGCACGCGCGCGTCACCCAGGTCCCCGAGCCCTGCCGGCCGCTCAGATACCCCTCGGCCGTCAGCTGCGCGTACGCGTCCGTCACCAGCCCGCGCGACACCCGCAGGTCGGCCGCCAGCTCACGGCTGGAGGGCAGTTGGGTGCCCGGCGCCAGCCGGCCCGACCGCACCGCGTCGCGCAGCGCCGCCTGCAGCGCGCGGCCGCGGCCGCGCGCCGGGGCGGCGGCCGAGGGGAGCAGCAGCTCCCAGGCGGCGGTCCCGGCCGCGCTGTCGCCGTCGTTGCCGTCGCCGTCGTCGGAAGTGGTCCTCGAAGCAGCCATGGGAGTGGACCTTAATCAAGACCGGTTCCGTTCATAGCGTCATCGCATGAACTCCTTCCAGCGCCGTGGAGCGCTGCTGTCCGCCTTTGCCTGCGTCCTGGTCGGCGCCTCCTTCACCGCCAACGGCGCACTCGTGGCCTATCCGCACGCCGGAGGTCAGGCGCTGCGCTACGGCATCGCCTTCGCGCTGCTCGCCCTGCTCACGCTCCTCGGCACCCGGGCCGCAGCCACAGCCGTCCGGCTGCGGGCGCTCACCGGACGGCTGTGGCTGCGGCTCGCGACGCTCGCCGCGACCGGCATGGTCGGCTTCAACCTCGCGGTGCTCGCCGCCGAGCGCAGCGCGCAACCCGCGGTACCCGGCGTGCTGGTGGGCTGCGCGCCGATCGTCGTGGCGGTGCTCGTCCCGCTGCTGTCCGGTCGGCGCCCGGCCCACGCCGTCCTGGCCGGGGCGCTGCTCGTCGCGGGCGGGGCCTTCGCCGTCCAGGGCTGGGGCGGCTCGGACACGGCCGGGCTGGTGTGGTCGCTGGCGGCGCTGGCCGGGGAGGTCGCCTTCGCGGTGATCGCCGTCCCGCTGGTCGTCCCGCTGGGTCCGCGGCTGTTGTCGACGTGCGTCTGCGGCTTCGCCGCCGTCGAGGCGGGGCTGCTCGGCCTGCTGCTCGACGGGCGGGCCGCGCTGCGGCTGCCGGACGCGGCCGAGGCCCTGGCGCTGGGCTGGCAGGCCGTCGCGGTGACCGTCGTCGGCTTCGTCTGCTGGTACGCCGGGATGCAGCGCATCGGCGCCGAGCGCGCCACGCTCTTCTCCGGGCTGATCCCCGTCTCCGCCGCGCTGACCGCGCCGCTGATCGGGGTGGGCACGTTCGGGCCTGGCCGGCTGGCGGGCAGCCTGCTGGTCGCGGCGGGGGTCGCGGTGGGCTCCGGACTGTTCGGCCGGCGGACGCCGGGGGAGCAGGGCGGAGCCCTGGCGGGCCGGGCCGGACGGGTCCGGCCGGTGGTCAGCGCGAGCCGTCGAGGATGACCTTGGCCACCAGTTCCGGGTCGTCGTTCATCGGGACGTGGCCGCAGCCGGGCAGCCGGACCAGCCGGGCGCCCGGGATGGTGCGCTTGGCGCGGATCCCCTGACGGCGCAGCAGGACGCGGTCCTGGGTGCCCCAGGCGATGGTCACCGGAACGTCGGGCACGTCGTCGCCGAAGACGACACCGGCCCGGCCCGCCGCCAGGGTGGCCTCGAACCCGGCGGCCTCCCGCATGGCGCGCGTCTCGGCCACCACCGCCTCCGGCGCGCGCCGTCCGGGACGGGAGTAGATCGCGCTGGTGAGCGCGGCACGTCCGGCCGAACTGCGGGCCATTCGCTCCACGGCGGTCGGCGGCAGCAGCAGGGCGCCGCGCCGCATCGCCCCCAGCACCGTGAAGGCGTAGCGCCGTTCGGGCTCCGTCCAGAACCCGGCCGGGGACAGCGCCGTCACACTGCGCACGAGCCGCTCGCGGCCCAGGTGCAGCGCGACGAGGCCGCCGAGGGAGTTGCCGGCGACGTGCGGGCGGTCCAGCCCGAGCGCGGTGAAGAACGCGTCGAGTGCCGCGACGGCGGTCGGCAGGTCGCTGGGGACCGACGCGTGCTGCGCGGGGGACTGGCCGAAGCCGGGCAGGTCCACCGCGATGACGTCCCGCTCGGCGGCCAGCAGGTCGACCACCGGGTCCCATGCCTGCAGGTGGTGGCCGATGCCGTGCAGCAGCACCAGCGGCTCTCCCGTGCCGCGCCGCTCATAGGCGACGAGAACGGGCGGGAGGCCGACGGGGGAGACCTCGGCGAGGGAGGCGGTTCGGGGCATGCGGTGCTCCTGACCGTTGATAGACCTGACGTCAGGAAGCGTATCGGGGAAGCCGGGGAACTCCTATGGGGCACCGTGAGTTCACTGCGTACGGGCCGGTGTTGATCGCCGGCCCGGCCAGCAGCCCCGACCGGGCGCCCCCGTCTCGGTCGGGGCCTTCTCGTTCATGGAGCGCGGTCCGTGCGGCCCCGCCGCTCCCGCCCGGCGGCGACCCTCGGTGTCCCGCCCGCTCCCCTGTGGCCTGCCCGTGGCGCGGCAACAACATCGCGTGAACGTCATGCGTCCAGGACGTCCCTGGTCAGAGCCCCGCACGAGCATTGGTCTTGACCAAGGGGGAAGCCCGCCCTATCGTCGCCTTAGTAGTGCAAGAACCTTTAATAAACAGGGGTTCCGAAACAAGGCTGAACAAGGCCCGCGCAGGGCCCGGCGATTGTGAGGACAGGGTGGGGACCACGCAGCTCGAGGCGACGCAGGAGGTTCAGGAGCCGAAGTACTGGCACCTGAAGACCGTGCTCAATGACGCGCTCGACTCGGAGTTCGCGGTGGGCGAGATCCTGCCCAACGAGCGTGACCTCGCCGCCCGCTTCGGCGTCGCCCGGGCCACCCTCCGCCAGGCCCTGGAGCAGCTCGAGCTGGAAGGGCGGCTGCAGCGCCGCCGCGGCGTCGGCACCACCGTCGCCCCGCCCCGTATGGGCGTGGCCGTCGGACCGGTCGACAACGCCTGGCCCGGCATCGGCAACGACACGTGGCGCACGATCGGCTGCGTCGAGGCACTCGCCCCGGCCGCCGTCGCCCGCCTCTTCGACGGCGGTGAAGCCCTGCCGGTGCACACCGTCCGGCGCGAGCGCGTCATGAACGGCCAGCCGGTCGCCACCGAACTGCTCTACGTCCCCGCCGCCTCGGTCCCCGGACTGCCCGACCTGCTGTCCCCGGTCAACCACGGGCCCGCCGTGCTGCGCGAACTGCAGCGGCTGGACCTGGAGGGCGAGGACCGCGCCGTGGAACTGGGCTCGGCCCGCGCCGAGGACGCCAAGCAGCTCGACCGGCTGCCCGGCGCCCCGGTCCTCGTCGTCACCACGCGCTACTTCGCGGCCGGCCAGGTCGCCGCCGTCGCGATCTCCACCTACCGCGCGGACACCTGCCGGCTCACCTTCGGCGACACCGGCGCCGTGGAGGTCACCCACCACGAGGAGCAGGAACGCCGTCAGGCGTCCTGATCAGCATCTGAAGCGCGAGCGCCGGGCCCCAGGGGTTCCGGCGCCTCGTGCTGTCCTACGGCAGGCCCCGCGGCGGCGGCCAATCAGCGCCGGGGCAGCGACGTCTGCTCGACGGCGAACAACTGCTCCTCGACGTGGTCCAGCGCCAGCCGCAGCGCCCCGGTGGCGATGGCCTCCTGGCCCAGCGCCGACAGCGTCACCTCCGGCGGGCGCAGGCAGTACCGCGCCAGCTGGTCGCGGAGCGGCTCCAGTACACCGTCCAGGCCCGCCGCCCAGCCACCGATCACGACCAGCTCGGGGTCCAGCGCGAGCACCAGCGCCGCCACGTCGTGCACCAGCCGTCGCAGATACCGGTCCACGGCCTCCTTGGCCTGCACGTCGCCGCCCTTGGCGAGCGCGAAGACCCGGGCGACGGCCGACTCGTCCAGCGGGTGCAACGGTGTCCCGGTCGTCGACAGCAGATGCTCCGGCGTCACTTCCTGACCCAGCAGGTGCAGAGCACCGATCTCGCCCGCCGCACCGCCGAAGCCGCGGTGCAGCCGGCCGCCGATCAGCGAACCGGCCCCCGGGCTCAGCCCGGCCAGCACGAAGACCATGTCGTCGGTCCCCATGCCGACGCCCTTCCAGTGCTCGGCGACCGCCGCGACGTTCGCGTCGTTCTCCACCAGCACCGGACAGCGGAACGACCGCTGCAACCGCTCACCCAGCGGCAGACCGGTCCAGCCGGGAAGCGCCGTGCTCAGCCGCACCGCGCCGTCGGCCTCGACGATGCCGGGGCTGCCGACCCCGACCGCCCACAGCGTGCTGCGGGCCACCCCGCACTTGCGCAGCAGCTCGGCGACGGTGCCGCGGACCCGCTCCAGGCGGTCGTCCGCGGACGCCGACTCCGCCACGTCATGCCCCAGCGAACCCAGCAGCTGCCCACTGAGGTCGGACAGCACCGCGCGCACCTGGTGCGCGCCGATCTCGATGCCCAACAGGTGGCCCGCCTCGGCATGGAACCGGAAGCGCCGCGCCGGCCGCCCCTGTTTGCGGGCGTCACCGGGCTCGGCCGGAACCTCCACCACCAGGCGGGACTCCGTCAGCCCCTCGATGACGCCCTCGACGGTCGGCCGGGACAGGCCGGTGCTGTGCACCAGCTCGGTCAAGGTGGGAGTCTGGGACCCGCGCAGCGCATGGAGGACCACCGCGGAATTGATCCGTCGCAGCAGGGATGGATCCCCGCCGGTGAGCCGCCCCAACGTATGTCCTCCCAGCCGGCGCGTGTATGTGGGCGGATCGTACCTGGCCAGCGGCCGCCCGGCGAGTGCCGTTGCACCCTGCGCCGCGCGCGCCGCCGCCGGCCGAACACCGCGGCACCGCCAAGTGCCTTACCGGGCGGTCGCGTCCGGGACGCCGGCGGCCTCCCGCAGCCGCCCGAACTCCTCCGCCATGGTCGTGGGCGTCCAGTGCGCGTTGAGGCCACTGGGATTCGGCAGCGCCCAGATCCGGGTCCGGCCGATGGTCCGCTCCTGCGGGCCGATCCGGGCGCCCTTCTCGCCGAAGGCCACCCGGTACGCGGTGATCCCGGCCACCGCCAGCCACGCCGGCTCCAGCAGCCGCACCTTCGCGTCCAGGATCCGGCCGCCCTCCACCATCTCCGCGGCGCTCAGCTCGTCCGCCCGGGCCGTGGCCCGCGCCGCGACATTGGTGATGCCGAGCCCGTACGCGAGCAGCTCGCGCTGCTCGGCGGGCACCAGCCGCCGCGGCGTGAAGCCCGAGGCGTGCAGCGCCGGCCAGAACCGGTTGCCCGGCCGGGCGAAGTGGTGACCGGTCGCCGCGGACAGCAGCCCCGGATTGATCCCGCAGAACAGCACACGCAGGCCGCCCGCGACCACATCCTCGACGGTGCGGTCCCGGGCGGCTTCGAGTTCCTCCGGCGTCAGAGGATCGCTCCGGGCTCGTACGCGGCCGCCTTCGGGTGCCGCTCGGCCACCTCGGCGATCCGCTGCACGACGGCCGCGACCTGCCCGGCAGCCGCGCCCGTGAACGACAGCCGGTCGGCCATCAGCGCGTCCAGCTGCGCCCGGTCCAGCGGCATCCGCTCGTCCTCGGCGAGCCGGTCCAGCAGCTCGTTGCGCTCGGCGCCCTTCTCCCGCATCGCCAGCGCGGAGGCCACCGCGTGCTCCTTGATGACCTCGTGCGCGATCTCGCGCCCCACACCCGCGCGCACCGCGCCCATCAGCACCTTCGTGGTGGCCAGGAACGGCAGGTAGCGGTCCAGCTCACGGGCGACGACGGCCGGGAACGCGCCGAACTCGTCCAGCACCGTCAGGAACGTCTCCAGCAGGCCGTCGAAGGCGAAGAACGCGTCCGGCAGCGCGACCCGGCGCACCACCGAGCAGGACACGTCGCCCTCGTTCCACTGGTCGCCGGCCAGCTCGCCGACCATCGACGCGTAACCGCGCAGGATCACCGCGAGGCCGTTGACCCGCTCGCAGGAGCGCGTGTTCATCTTGTGCGGCATCGCCGACGAGCCGACCTGGCCGGGCTTGAAGCCCTCGGTGACCAGCTCGTGCCCGGCCATCAGCCGGATCGTCTTGGCGAGCGACGACGGCGCCGCCGCCAGCTGCACCAGCGCGGTCACCGCGTCGTAGTCCAGCGAGCGCGGGTAGACCTGGCCGACGGAGGTGAAGGCCCGCGAGAAGCCCAGGTGACCGGCGATCCGGTCCTCCAGCTCGGCGAGCTTGGCGACGTCGCCGCCCAGCAGGTCCAGCATGTCCTGCGAGGTGCCCACCGGGCCCTTGATGCCGCGCAGCGGATAGCGGCCCAGCAGGTCCTCGACCCGCTCGAACGCCACCAGCAGCTCGTCCGCGGTCGTCGCGAAACGCTTGCCCAGGGTGGTCGTCTGCGCGGCCACGTTGTGCGAACGGCCCGTCATGACGAGCTCCGCGTACTCGGCCGAGAGCTTCCCCAGCCGGGTCAGCACCGCCACCGTACGGTCGCGCACGAGCTCCAGCGACAGGCGGATCTGCAGCTGCTCGACGTTCTCGGTCAGGTCCCGCGACGTCATGCCCTTGTGGACCTGCTCGTGCCCGGCGAGGGCGTTGAACTCCTCGATGCGGGCCTTCACGTCGTGCCGGGTGACCTTCTCGCGCTCGGCGATGGAGGCGAGGTCGACCTGTTCGAGCACCCGCTCGTAGTCGGTGAGCGCCTGCTCCGGCACCTCGATGCCGAGGTCCTTCTGCGCCCGCAGGACGGCGAGCCACAGGCGGCGCTCCAGCACCACCTTCTGCTCGGGGGACCACAAGGTGGCGAGCTCCGCGGAGGCGTAGCGGCCGGCCAGGACGTTCGGGATACGAGGCTTAGCAGTCACGTGCACAGAGTGTAGTGCGCGTCGGCCCAGGCCAGCGCCGCGGCCGGAACGGCGGCCGCGGGCGACCGGTCACTCCTCGTATCAGCCCTCGTGTCAGTCGTCGTAGGGGAGCAGGTCGCCGCGCTTGGGCGGCAGGCCGTCTCCCGACGAGCGGCCGGTCAGCCGCCTGCCGATCCACGGCACGAGGTGCTCCCGGGTGAAGCGCAGATCTGTCCTGCGTCGGGTCATCCAGGCCGGCGGCACCGCCGGCGCCGGCAGCTCCGTCCAGTCGGACTCCGCGTCATGGCCCAGCGCCTGCCAGACCGCCTCGGCGACCCGGCGGTGGCCCTCGGCGTTCAGATGCAGTCGGTCGTCCGCCCACATCTGCGGATCCCCGAGCACCCCCGACCCGTACAGGTCGACCACGATCGCCCCGTGCCGCTCCGCGAGCGTGTCGAGGAACGCGAAGAGCTGCTCCATGCGCGGCAGGAAACGGGCCGCGACCGGTCCCCGGCGGATCGGGCTGCGCATCAGGACGAGCTGCCCGCAGCTGGGCGCCAGCTTCTCGACGGACTCCTCCAGCAGCGCGCAGACGGCGTCGACGTCGCACTTGGGCCGCAGGGTGTCGTTGAGGCCGCCGACCAGCGTGACGAGGTCGGCACGCATCGACGCGGCGGTGTCCACCTGCTCGTCCGCGATCTGCCGGATGAGCTTGCCCCGCACCGCGAGGTTGGCGTACCGGAAGCCGGGGGTACGGGCGGCGAGGCGCGCGGCGACCAGATCGGCCCATCCGCGGTACGAGCCGTCGGGGAGCGCGTCCGACATTCCTTCGGTGAAGGAGTCGCCGATCGCGACGAAGCTGGTGTATTCCGCATTCATCTGCATGGCGCGGGCGATCCTACCCGTCCGCGCCATGCGGTCGGTATTCGGTCGGTGATCGGTCGGTGACCGGTCGGTGATCGAAAATCGATCGCGCGAACCAGCGCTACCGGTCACGCTGCATCAGACATCCATGACCCGACCAGGAGCAGCCGTGACCGACCTCGAGACCCTCGTCAAGCCCTCCGACCTCGTCGCGGCCATCGAGTCCGGGCACGTCTCGCGCAGGCAGCACCCCGAGCTGCCGCTCTCGATCTACACCTACACGCGTACGTGCCAGTACGAACGCGCCTGGACCGAGGTCACCACGCGCTGCCGCGGTCTGGTGGCCGATGACGTGACCGGTGCGATCGTGGCGTGGCCGTTCGAGAAGTTCTTCAACGTCGGGGAGCACGGGCTCGGGCTGCCGTACGCGCCGCCGCTGCCCGTCGAGCCGTTCGAGGTGTACGACAAGGTCGACGGGTCTCTTGGTATCGCCTTCCACTACGACGCGCGTTGGCACGTCGCCTCCAAGGGTTCGTTCACCTCGGAGCAGGCCACCTGGGCGACGCGGCGGCTGCGTGCCGCCGACACCGGCGCGCTCGACCCGGGGAGCACCTACCTCGTCGAGATCCTGTACCCGGAGAACCGCATCGTCGTGAACTACGGCGAACGCCGCGACCTCGTGCTGCTCGCGGCCTACGCGCAGGACGGCACCGAGCGGGTCCTCGCCGACGCCGCGCGGGAGTGGCAGCCGGTGGGTTCCGTCGTGCGCAGTTGGCCCGCGCCCGAGCTGGCCCGGCTGCTCGCGCTGACGGCCGACAACATCCGGCTCGACGGCCGGACGGTCACCGGAACGGATGCCGAGGGGTACGTCCTGCGGTTCGCGTCCGGGGTGCGGACGAAAGCCAAGACGGCGGACTACGTGCGGCTGCACAAGGTCATCACCGGTGTCACCGAACGGGATATCTGGCGCAGCCTCGGCGTCCAGCGCTTCGCCGACCGCGACCCCAAGCGGCTGACGCAGACGCTCGGCTGCCCGCCCGAGGAACTGGCCGCCTACGCGGCGGGAGGCACCGGACCGCTCGACGCGCTGCTCGAACAGGTCCCGGACGAGTTCGACGCCTGGGTGCGCCGCATCGCGGACGGCTTGGTGGCGCAGGCCGAAGCGCTGGCCGCGAGTGCCCAGGAGGAGTTCGCGGCCCTCGCGCCGTTCGCCCACGACCGCGCCGCGTTCGCCCGTGCCGCCCAGCGGATCAGCGACCGCAGGGTGCGCGGCACGATGTTCCAGCTGCTCGACGGCTTGAACGTCGATCTACAGTTCTGGCGGGCCATCAAGCCCGGCCCCTCCGACCCTTTCGCGAACGACGAAGAAGGCTGAACCCCGATGCCCACCGTGCATGTCATGACCGGTCTGCCCGCCTCCGGGAAGACCACCGCCGCCCGCAAGCTGTGCGCCGACTCCGACGGCCGTGTCCGGCGCGTCAACCTCGACGACCTGCGGGTGATGCTCGGGGACGGCGGCAGCGGCGGCGGCCGGCAGTGGTCGCACGAGCACGAGCAGACCGTGCTGGCCATCCAGGACGCCGCCGTGCGGGAGACGGTCGCCGCCGGTTTCGACGTCGTCGTCGACAACACCCACCTGACCCCGCACATCCCGAAGCGGCTCAAGGCGGCGGTCGGGGGTCTTGCGGTCTTCGTCGTCCACGACTTCACCGACGTGCCGCTCGAGGAGTGCCTGCGCCGCGACGCGGAGCGCGAGCGCCCGGTGGGCGAGGAGATCATCCGCATCCTGGCCGACAAGCACGCCAAGGCCACCCGCGGCGGCTGGCGGCTCACCGACGAGTGGATGAACGACACCCCGTCCGTCCTGCCCTACGTCCCGGACGGGCGGCTGCCGGACGCGGTCATGTGCGACATCGACGGCACCCTCGCGGTCAACCAGAAGCGCAACCCGTACGACTTCGCCCGCTGCGAGCAGGACGGCCTGAACTCCTCGGTGCGCGACGCGCTGGTCGCCTTCCGCAAGGCGAGCGGCGACCGGATCGTGCTGCTGTCCGGCCGCGGCGAGGAGTTCCGTGCCCAGACCGAGGCCTGGCTCGCGGCCCACGACGTGCCCTGCGACGAGCTGTGGATGCGGCACGCCGGTGACCAGCGCCGCGACGACGTCGTCAAGGCCGAACTGTTCGACGCGCACGTCCGCCACCGCTTCAACGTCCGCGTCAGCCTGGACGACCGGGACCGTGTCGTGGCGATCTGGCGGCGGATGGGGCTGCCGACCTGGCAGGTGAACTACGGGAGTTTCTGAGCCCGGCCGCGGCACCGGGACCCGGGCGGGTCCCGGTCATCCGCACGCCGGCACCCGCCGCCGCGCGGCTCCGCTGTAGCCCCTCCGGGCCAACGGACGGGTCCGGTACTCCCACGGAGCGGGCGAGCGCTGTGGCAGGGTGGGTGGCGCCGTAGACGACCGGAGGCCTGACGACCCGTGACCGCGATCATCTGGATCACCGAGGGCGCGTGGCAGGCGACGGTGGACGCCGCCCGCTCGCACGTTCCCGACGGGGCCGACCTCACCCTGCTCCATGTCACGGGTGATGACGTCGAGGCCGCCGCGCACGGCGCGTTCGCCGGTCTGCTGGGGCGGGGGCACCGCGAGCGGGATCCGGGCGACTACCTGGAAGCCCGGTCGGAGACGGCCGCTGCCGAGCTCCTCAAGGCCGCGGCCGACCGGCTCGGCCGGCCCGCGGCCCGGCTGCGGGTCCGCGGGCGCGTGGCGCGCGAGGTGGTCAAGGCGGCCGAGGGTGCCGAACTGCTGATCTGCGCGCGGGACGGGGATCCGCACCGGTTGGGGCCGCGCAGTCTGGGGCGCGATGGCCGTTTCGTCGTCGACCACGCGCCCTGCCCCGTCCTGCTGGTGTGGCCGGAAGCCGTCCCCGGTCTCGGGTCGATCCCGCCCCCGCCGCAGCACGGTCCTGGGCACCCCGGCGTGTAGCCCCTCAGACGGAGGAGAGCACGCCGATCCCGTTCGGCACCGGGCGTTCGGCCGCTCCGGTCGGATGGTTCCGCACGGTGTTGTGCGCCGCGCCCGCGGGCCGGGTGACGAGGGCCGACGAGCCGCCTCCGTCGAGGTTGACGGCGCCGTCGGCTCCGAGGTCGTGCAGCAGGCGGGCCAGTTCACCGAGGGTCAGCCCGGCGCCGCTCTCGGTCGCGCCGTCCAGGGCCAGCAGGTACAACCGGTGGCCCTGGAGGCCGAATCCGGCGGCGGTCCGGGTGGCGGCGACGGTGTCGTCGAGGCCGGCGAGGGGGACGCCGTCGCGCAGGATCGGGTAGCCGCCGATCGCGAAGGCCGGCGGGACGTCTCCGGTGGCCTGGAGCCGGTACTCGACGTGGACGGCGTCGCCGGGCCGCAGGCCGCGCAGGGCGCCGGCGCCGGCTCCGCGTCCCACCAGGACGGCCGTCCCGGGCGGGACGAGACCTTCGCCCAGGGTGGTCGAGACCGAGGTGACGCTGTCGTGGTCCACCGTCACCTCGTACGGGTCGGTGTCGCAGGCGGCGGCGCGCGCGTGGTCGGTGCCGCAGGCGGCGCGGGCGCGGGAGGAGGGGCCCCAGTCGGAGGTGTAGCCGCCGATGCCGTCCACGGGCAGCGCGTACTGGTTGAGGCCCGCCAGTTCCTGCGTCCCGGCCGGTGTGGTGACGCTGCCCAGCAGCCGCAACCGGTCCAGGCGGGCCGCGCCGTCGGTTCCGATGCTCAGCACGTCCTCGTCGGTCGTCCCCGGCGCCAGCGCGGGGCCGAAGCGCTGACCGTCCGGGACCGCGGCCTTGAGCGGCCGACCGTCCGCGACGGCCGGACCCACGGTGGAGCCGGTCGGCTGCACGGTGGGGTGTTCGACCTCCGTGATGTTGAAGAAGTCGCCGTTGACGGCGGCGATCGCGCCGCGCGCGTCCGCCAGTTGGGAGACCGGGGCCCGGGCGCCGGTCACCGCGTCGGCGGTGTCGGGCCGCAGCAGTTCGACCTTGACGTGGACGTCATCCAGTTCGACCGTCAGCAGGTGGCCGTGGGCCGTGCCGTGCGAGGTGGGCGCCGAGAACGTCTCGTACCGCACGCCGGGCGCCAGCTGAGTCGCGTCCGCGAACCGGGGGCCGGCGGCGGCGCCGTTCGCGGGCGCCACCAGGACGAGCAAGGCGGTCACGACCACCGCCGTCCGCGTCCGCCTCCGGCGCCGGAGGCGGCGGAACGCACGGGAGGGCGGGTGCGAGGGGGGCCGGAGCATGGGCCGGGCCTTTCTTGCCGGTGCGGCGCGTCGTGTGCGGTCACCCGTCCGCGGCGGCTGCGGGCCGCTCGGTCGTTCTTCCCGGTCGCGGCCCCCGGCTGCCGCGTTCGCCGTCCCGTTCCCGCTGGTGGCGTAGTACTCCCGGTCCGCGCGGGGGGCCGGACACGCCGAAGGGACCGGTGGGCGGGGGATCGTCCCTGCTCACCGGTCCCTTGGCGGAGTCCGGGCGCGCTGCCGCTGGTGCTCTGGCCGGAAAGGTTCACCGGTTCGCGACGCGCGGCGCGGCACTTCTCCCCCAGCTACCGCTGGGGGTGCCCCCAGTTGTCGGAGTCGTCCGAGTACGTCCGGTACGAGGACCATCCTCCGCCGTGCGACGCACCGCGCCGGACGCCGCGAACCGGGCAAACCCTTCCGGCCAGAGCTCTAGGCCGTGTCTGACACATCCCGCCTGGCCCGGGACGCCTGGCACGCGCGCTCTCCCCCAGCTACCGCTGGGAGGGGCCCCCAGTTGTCGGGCCCGCCCCGGTACGTCCAGTACAGGGGCGACCCTCCGCCGTGCGATCGCACGCACCAGACGCCCTGGGCCCCGCCCTCCGGGCGGACGCCGGTATGTGTCAGACACGGCCTAGTCGATCGTGACGGGGCCGTCCGTCGGCTTGTCCTGGCCGGTGCCCTTCTCGGTGCGCTTCGTCGTCGCCGACCCCGCAGTGCCTCCGGCCGGCTTGAGGTAGCCCTGCAGCTCGACGAGGGCGTCGTCCTTGCCGGGACGGGGGTACTCGGCGGAGCCGCTGAGGTTCTTGCGGACCGAGTCCAGGATGGTCAGCCCCTGGCCGACCAGTCCCGCCGCGATCTCACTGAGGCCGTCGGCGCCGTTGAGGACGTTGACGTTGGCCCCGGCGAGGCCGCCCGCGGCCTCCTTGACGATGAGCGGCAGTTGGTCGATCAGCATCCGGTCCAGTGCCACCCGGTCGTACGAGGCGGCGGCCTCGGCCTGGATCTTCATCCGCTCGGCCTCGGCGATCGCCAGCACCTTGATCCGTTCGGCCTCGGCCTCGGCGGGCTTGACGATCTCGGCCCGCAGCTGCTGCTGCCGCAGCTCGGCCTGGCGCTGGGCCAGTTCGGTCTGCGCGATGAGCACTTCCTTCTGCGCGTGGGCCATCGCCAGCGGGCCGGCCTGGGCGGATTCGGCCTGCGCGCGGTCCACCTGGGCCGAGTACTCGGCCTTGACCACGGCGGTCTGCCGCGCGTACTCGGCCTGGTTCCGTGCGGCGACCTGCTCCGCCTCGACCGAGGCCTGGGTGGCCTGGGCCTGGGCGATCTGGGCCTGCCGCTGGATGGCGGCCTTGTGCGGTGCGGCCATGGCGGCGATGTATCCGGTGTTGCCGTCGTCGATCGACTGGATCTGCAGCGAGTCGACGGACAGGCCGATCTTCGCCATCTCGGTCTTGGAGGTCTCCAGGACCTCGGTGGCGAGCTTCTGCCGTTCGGTGACGATCTCCTCGACCGTCATCGAGCCGATGATGGCCCGCAGGTGTCCGGCGAAGATCCGGCCGGTCAGTACCGACATCTGGTCCTGGTCGGACAGGAACCGCTGACCGGCGTTGACGATGCTCTCCTTGTCGTTGCCCACCTTGAAGGCGATCACGGCCTTGACCGTCAGCGCGATGCCCTGCTTGGTCACACAGGTCTCGGCGACCTCGGCCTCGCACATCGCCAACGTGAGGAAGCGGGTCTTGCGGAAGACCGGGAGCACGAACTTGCCGTGGCCGGTCACCACGCGGAACGGCGCACCTTCCAGTCCCCGCCTGCCGCCTGAGATCAGCATCGCCTCGTCGGGGGCGGGAACGCGATAACCGAACATGTCGACTCCTTCAAGGGGTGGCGTCGGTGACGCCGCCCAACGCATCCAGGGGATCTGCCCACTCGATGACACCGACCTGCCGGGCTCCGCGGGACTCGATGACGAGCACGATCGTCCCGCGCGGCAGGGGCTCTTCGGACCAGGCGAGGAAGGTCTCGGTTCCGCCTCTGACGCGCACCAGGATCTCGCCGGGTCCGGCGGATCCTCGGGTGGCGATCAGAAGTTCCCCCGTGCAGCCGATAACAGCCTCGTCCCGCGCCATCGTCGACTGCCCCTTCGTCGTAGCGGATCTGGGAAGTCCGACCATAGTCCCCGGGCGACCGGCGGCCTATCCTCGGGGACCCGGTGGGTCGCATCGGGGGAGATCCGAGGGGGGCCGGTGCCCGGGGGCGGGGTCCGCGCGGGGCGTCCGGGCCGGCGGGCGGGGAGCGTGCCGTCAGATGCTGGGAAGGGCGAAGTCGTACACGAGCCGGGCCGGACCGGGCGGCAGCCGGAGGTCGGTGATCTCCAGGACGCGGCCGTGCTGGTCGGCGATGGTCCGCCGGATCGTCGGCTTCACCTGGTCCGCCGCGGCGGGGCGGGGGTCGTGGACCGGGGTGAGGTCGATGGTGTCGCGCCGGTGGGGGCGCAGATCCGCGTCGATCATCCACTGGTACAGGCCGCGCAGGTTGCCGCGGTGCGGCTCGGGGGAGCGGCGGTGCTCGGCCAGTTGGGGGATCTCCGCGAGCGCGATGGGTGAGAAGTAGGACGTGGCGTCGGCCAACTGGTCGCCGGGCACCGGCTCGACGCGTTGGTGGACGAGGGTGGGGGTGCCGGGGGTGAGGCCGAGCAGGCAGGCGATGTCGACGGGTGCGGGCGCGGTGCGCAGGACGCCGAGGGAGTTCTCGAACCCCTCGGGCGGGACGGCCGCCGTGTCGATCACCTGCTGTGGCAGCGCCGCGGGTACGGCTGCCGCGCGGGTGCCTCTGCGTCCGGTGGTGACCATGCCGCGCTCGCGCAGGAGTTGCAGGGCCTGGCGTACGGTCTGCCGGTTGACGCCGAAGCGGTCGGCGAGCAGGCGTTCGGCGGGCAGTCGGTCTCCCGGAGCGATGCGGCCCTTGTCGAGCTCGGCCTGGAGTCTGTCGGCGATCCGCTGGTAGAGCGGACGTGCGGGCGGGGCGGAGCGGGAGGAACGGGGCACAGCGGGTGATCCCTTCCCATGGGGAGTGACGCATGGTGATCGCACATGTGAGATCCGTTCCTCATACCTATCATTGGTCTATACCTCTAGCGAGCGTTACTCGGGAGTACGTCAGGTATTGGCGCGAACTCGCAGTTACCGGCCCCGATCCGCGCCGCGGCAGTGGTTGAGCGCGTCAACAAGCGACCCCCGCAATGTGACCAGCACATTGCGGGGGTCGGAAGGGACGGTGGTTCCCGGGCCGGGCACCCGGCCGCGTGCACGGTGCGTGAGGTTCGCGGCCACGCTTGAGAGCGTTTGCGGTCCGGACCACCGGGCGGTGCCGGCCGGTGGCTCAGCGCCGGGTGCGGTCGCGAGGGCCGTTGCCGGCGTCGCGGCTGCGGAAGAAGTCGTGGGGGTCGAGTTCTCCGTCCAGGAACTTCCCCGCCACGAAGCCGACGGCGCCCAGCGCCGCCACGAGCAGGAACGCACCGAACCCGCCGAAGTACCCGGCGAACGCCAGGGCCATGCCCGCGGCCAGTCCGACCAGCGCCATGCTCATCGCCCGCCCACCGTCTCCCGCGTCGGAACGCGGCTCACTGGACCCGCTGCTGCGGCTCGTCCTCGTCGTCGTCCTCTTCGTCCGGCAGCTTGACGTCGCCGATCGCGATGTTGACCTCGACGACCTCGAGCCCGGTCATCCGCTCGACCGCGGCGACCACGTTCTCGCGCACCGCGTTGGCGACGTCGACGATGGACACGCCGTACTCGACGACGAGGTCGAGGTCGAGGGCGGCCTGCGTCTCGCCGACCTCCGCCTTCACTCCGCGGGTGACGGACTTGCCGCCGCCCGGCACCCGGTCGCGCACGGCGCCGAAGGTACGCGAGAAACCGGTGCCCATCGCGTGCACGCCGCCGACATCGCGGGCGGCCATTCCGGCGATCTTCTCCACCACGCCGTCGGCGATGGTGGTCCGGCCGCGGGTCCCCGCGGCGCCGCGTGCCGGCTGCTTGCCTCCCAGGTCGGAACGGTCGGGCTCGGGCCGGTTCCGCGGTGTGCTGTCGCTCATGGTGCGTCGTCCCTTCGTATGGGCTGCTGCTTGTCCACGCTATGCACGGGTCACCGTCACCGCGCGTTGGGAGCGGCCGGGCGGAGCCCCTCCACGGGCGGGGAGACGGTCAGCGGGCGGCGAAGTCCTGGGTCCACCATGGGCCGTTCGAGCGCATGCTCACGCCCACGCCGATCTCCTTGAACGCGCAGTTCAGAATGTTGGAACGGTGCGCGCCGCTCCGCATCCACGCGGCCATGACCGCCCGCGGGTCCCTGGAGCCCTTGCCGATGTTCTCGCCCCACCGCTTCCACCGGTACCCGGCGGACGTCAGCCGGGAGCCGGGGTCCTTTCCGTCGGGCGTCGCGTGCTGGTAGTAGCCGCGCGTGGCCATGTCGTCGGCATGTTCCTGGGCGGCCGCCGTGAGCTTCGCGTTCACCGCCACCCGACGGCAGCCGTGCCTCACGCGTTCCGCGTTGACCAGGCGCGCCACCTGCTGGGCCCGCTGGTTCGCGGCCGCCGACGCGATGGCCGGGTACGGCTGCGGCGCCGCGACAGCGCTGTGACTCCCTCCCGCGCCTACGGCGGTGCCCGCGAGCAGGCCCGCGGCCACCGCCCATGCGGCGGTCGGTGACCGGTGCCGCCGGAGGAGTCGGCCGCGCTGGGGCGTGGGTATGGGATCGAGATGCACAGGACGCGCCTTCCGGGGGCTGGCGGCCACTCGCCGTACTGGGAGAGACACCTCGGTTGTTCGGGAGGGCGCACTGACGAGGAGCCGGACGATGGCAGAGGTATGAGGGCGGATCGTGCCCCGGGACTGCCGGGGGCCGCCACGGCGGCCGATTCTTCTGCCGGACGTGGGGCGAACGGACGCCCGGCGGAGCGTTCTCGATGTCCCGCCGGGCCGAACTCCGGGATCGGTCGGCCGGTGAACGCCGAACGGTGCGGGCCGGCTACCGGCCTGTCTCGTCGGTGGGCGGACGCGTGCCGCCGAACTGCTCGTTCATCTTCTCCTGGGCCGTGTCGACCTGGCCGCTGTACTTGTTCTGCGTCTTGCGGTCGACGAAGTCGCCGCCCTTCTCGACACCCTGCTTCGTCTGGTCCTCGTGACCCTTGAGCATGCCTTTGATCTTGTCGAGCATGGACATGTCGACCTCCTCGCGTGATGGAACAACATCTTCAGGATCTACGCGGAGGACGGGGTTCGCATTACGGGCGGCTCCGTGCGCCGGGCCGTGCGCTCAGGTCGAGCGGATCGCCACCGCCAGCACCAGGAGGACGGTGACGACCGCGCAGACGCCGTGCGCGACGACCGCCGTGACCGGGAAGTTCCGCTCGGCGGTCCGCTCGCCGTGTGAATGGCGCCCCGGGCTGGGCAGCCAGCGGAAGAGCATCATCAGGCCCAGGGACGCCACGACGAGCACGACGCCGCAGGCCGCCCACGCGGAGGCCGCCAACTCCCCGCAGAGGAAGACCGTCCAGGCCGCCAGGCCGACCACGGCCAGCGCGACGTGCCCCAGGATCAGCGAGACCGGCAGCCGGGTGATGCCCGCCTCGCGTTGCCGCAGGCCGCCGTGGCGCAACCAGATCGTGAACAGGTAGGCCCCCAGGGAAGCGGTGATCAGCCAGACGCCCAGAGCAACAGAGCCCATTCCCCCACACCTCGTTCGCTCGCTGTCGGGCGCCGCGTCCACGACGATCGGCGCGGCGCCCCCATCAGAGCGCTCCTCCGAATGCGGCCCAGGACAAACATTCCTTCCTTAGCCCGAAAGGATGAACGGGAGCGGCCCCGCCCGGCCTGGCGGCCGGCACTGCGCTAGGCCGTGTCTGACACATCCCGCCTGGCCCGGGACGCTTGGCACGCGCGCTCTCCCCCAGCTACCGCTGGGAGGGGCCCCCAGTTGTCGGGCCCGCCCCGGTACGTCCAGTACAGGGGCGACCCTCCGCCTTGGGATCGCACGCACCAGACGCCCCGGGCCCCGCCCTCCGGGCGGACGCCGGTATGTGTCCGACACGGCCTAGGTGTACCGGCCAGCCAGGTCGGGGACGGGTGGCCCCGGCCCCCCGCGCGTCAGGAGGGAATGGCCGGCAGCGTGGTCCGCACCTCGCGGGCGGCGGCGACGAGGTTCTCCAGTGAGGTCCGCACCTCCGGCCAGCCGCGCGTCTTCAGGCCGCAGTCCGGGTTGACCCACAGCCGTTCGGCGGGAATCGCCTCAAGGCCCTTGCGCAACAGGGCCGCAGCCTCGGCCGCGCCCGGGATCCTGGGGGAGTGGATGTCGTAGACCCCGGGACCGACCTCGCGCGGGTAGCCGGCGCCGGCCAGTTCGTCCGCGACCCGCATGTGGGAGCGGGCGGCCTCCAGGCTGATGACGTCGGCGTCGAGATCGTCGATGGCCTGGAGGATGTCGCCGAACTCCGCGTAGCACATGTGGGTGTGGATCTGGGTGTCGGGACGGACCCCGCCGGCGGTGAGGCGGAAGGCCTCCGTCGCCCAGCCGAGGTACTTCGCACGGCCGTCGGCGCGCAGCGGCAGCGTCTCGCGCAGGGCGGGCTCGTCCACCTGGATCACCGAACTTCCCGCTGCCTCCAGGTCGTTCACCTCGTCGCGCAGGGCGAGCGCGACCTGGCGGGCGGTCTCGCCGAGCGGCTGGTCGTCACGGACGAAGGACCAGGCCAGCATGGTGACGGGTCCGGTGAGCATGCCCTTGACCGGGCGCTCGGTGAGCGACTGCGCGAACCGCGTCCAGCGGACCGTCATCGGCTCGGGGCGGGAGATGTCCCCGGCCAGGATCGGCGGCCGGACGTAGCGGGTCCCGTAGGACTGGACCCAGCCGTGCCGCGTGGCGAGGTAGCCGGTCAGCTGCTCGGCGAAGTACTGCACCATGTCGTTGCGTTCGGGCTCACCGTGCACCAGGACGTCGAGGCCGGCCTTCTCCTGGAAGGAGATGACCTCGCGGACCTCGGTCTCGATACGGGCGTCGTACGCGGCGGTGTCGATGCGGCCGGCCCGCAGATCGGCCCGCGCGGTGCGCAGCTCGGTGGTCTGTGGGAACGAGCCGATGGTGGTCGTCGGCATCGGCGGAAGCCCGAGCAGGGCGCGCTGGGCGGCGGTGCGCTCCTCGTAGGGCTGGGAGCGGCGCGGGCGTCGCGGTCGGTGACGGCCGCCGCGCGAGCCCGGACGGCGGGGTCGTTGGTGAGGGCGGAGCCGGCCCGGGAGGCCAGGTCGGCGCGGTTGGAGCCGAGTTCGGCCGCGATGGTGTCGGTGCCCTGGGAGAGCCCGCGCGCCAGCGTGACGATCTCGGCGGTCTTCTGCCGGGCGAAGGCCAGCCAGCGGGCGATCTGCGGGTCGATGTCGCGCTCGGCCGAGGCGTCCAGCGGGACGTGCAGCAGGGAGCAGGAGGACGCCACATCGACGTGTCCGGCCAGGCCGAGGAGCGTGCCCAGGACGGACAGCGACCTCTCGTAGTCGTTGATCCAGACGTTCCGGCCGTCGACGACGCCTGCCAGCAGGCGCTTGCCGGGCAGCCCGCCGACGGCCGCCAGGTCGTCGAGGTTGGCCGCGGCGGGGCCGGTGAAGTCCAGCGCGAGCCCGTCGACGGGTGCCTTCACCAGGATCGGCAGGGCCTCCCCCAGCCGGTCGAAGTAGGACGCGACCAGCAGTTTCGGCCGGTCGGGGAGACGGCCCAGCACACGGTAGGCGCGTGCGGTGGCGTTGAGTTCGGCCGGGGTGCGGTCCTGCACCAGGGCCGGCTCGTCGAGCTGCACCCACTCGGCTCCGGCGGCCAGCAGATCGGCCAGCACCTCGGCGTACACCGGCAGCAGCCGGTCGAGCAGCGTCAACGGCTCGAAGTCCGCCGCCACGCCGGGAGCGGGTTTGGCGAGCAGGAGGTAGGTGATCGGACCGACGAGCACCGGGCGCGGTGCGAGGCCGAGCGCGAGCGCTTCCCGCAACTCGGCGACCTGCTTCGCGGAGTCGGCGCTGAAGACGGTGTCGGGACCCAGTTCGGGCACCAGGTAGTGGTAGTTGGTGTCGAACCACTTCGTCATCTCCAGCGGCGCGACGTCCTGTGTGCCGCGAGCCATCGCGAAGTAGCCGTCCAGAGCGTCGGCCGCGACCGCGGCGCGATGCCGCGCGGGGATCGCGCCGACCATGACGCTGGTGTCCAGGACGTGGTCGTAGTACGAGAAGTCACCGGTGGGGACCTCCTGGATGCCGGCGTCGGCCAACTGCCGCCAGTTGGTGCGGCGCAGCTCGGCGGCCGTGTCCCGCAGGGCGTCGGCACCGACGTCGCGCTTCCAGTAGCCCTCGATCGCCTTCTTCAGCTCCCGGTTCCGGCCCTGCCGGGGATAGCCGTGCACGGTGGAACGCGCGGTGGCTGACGTGCTGGTCATGGAACTCTCCTTCGCGAGTGTCTCCCATACGACCCCGGGAGGGTCGACGGCGCGAAGGACCACATACCGGACGGGATACACGTCGCCGAGACGCCGGAACGACGCATGCGGCACGTGCCCGTCTGATGTGTGCTCCGACCCGCCCTCGAGGTCTCCGGAATCACCGTGCGCCGTCGGGGGCGCGCGGGCAGTGGCAGGTCTTCGGACTCGCGGGCGCGTCTCGTACGGACACGAGACTCCTACTGGCCGGTCGCTTCCCAGATCCCTGCTCGGGTCCCAGTGCGTATGACGGCGGTCGTTCCCACTCACCGCTGCGGGGCAGTCCCGGAATTCCACCGGGTTCCCTCTTACGACGCGCCTGTCCGGCGGACAGGGCGAACCAGCTGCATCTCCCAGCCTAGGCCGTGTCTGACACATACCGGCGTCCGCCCGGAGGGCGGGGCCCGGGGCGTCTGGTGCGGGCGACCGCACGGCGGAGGGTCGCCCCTGTACTGGACGTACCGGGGCGGGCCCGACAACTGGGGGCCCCTCCCAGCGGTAGCTGGGGGAGAGCGCGCGTGCCAGGCGTCCCGGGCCAGGCGGGATGTGTCCGACACGGCCTAAGGGCTGGCCCGTAATCCCTGGTGGATCAGCGCGCGGCGTCAGGTGCGGTGCATCGCACGGCGGAGGGGCACTCGCATACTGGATGTATTCGGGCGTTCCGCCAACAGGCGAGGTGCCGTAGCCGTCGTCGGGCGCCCGCCAGGGATTACGGGGCGGCCCTCAGGGCAAGGGCGCGGGCGGCCAACTTTGTTCAGGTGCCGGACGGTGAGATGGGACCCCGCCGCGTGTACGGCCACCGAGCCATGGTGCAGACTCGACGCCGTGAGAAAGATCTTTGTCATCGGTATCGGCGCGGGCGACCCGGACCATCTGACGCTCCAGGCGGTCAAGGCGCTCAATCAGGCCGACGTGTTCTTCGTGCTGGACAAGGGCGAGGAGAAGTCGGACCTGGTCCAACTGCGCCACGACATCATCGAGCGGCACGTGACGCGTCCGCACCGGCTGGTGTCGGCGCAGGACCCCGACCGGGACCGGACGGCTCCGTCCCCGGTCTACGCGTCGGCTGTCGGTGACTGGCGCCACCGCCGCGCCGACATCTACGAGCACTTCATCGCCTCGGAGCTGGCGGACGACCAGTGCGGCGCCTTCCTGGTGTGGGGCGACCCCGCTCTGTACGACAGCACGCTGGGCATCCTGGAGGACGTCCTCGACCGCGGCACGGTCGCCTTCGACTACGAGGTCGTCCCCGGCATCAGCAGCGTCGCGGCGCTCGCCGCCAAGCACCGGACCGGGCTGAACCGGCCCGCGCGGCCCGTGCAGATCACCACCGGCAGGCAGCTGGCCGCGGGTTTCCCCGAAGGCGCCGACGACGTCGTCGTCATGCTCGACGCCCACCAGGCCTTCGCGCAGCTCCCGGACGACGGCGCCGACGTCACGATCTACTGGGGCGCGTACCTGGGCACCCCGGACGAGATCCTCGTCTCGGGACGGCTGCCCGACGTCGCGGAGCGCATCCAGGCGCTGCGTGCCGAGGCCCGCGCCCGCAAGGGCTGGATCATGGACACCTACCTGCTGCGCCGCACACCCGCCGGTGACCGGGACTGATCCCGTCCCGGGGCTGGACGGGCCCGGCGCGCAGCCACGCGACCGCCTCGCCGGGGGTCGCGGCCACGGGCACCCCTTCGGGCACCGGCGGGCGGCGTACGACGACGACCGGAACGCCGGCCTCGCGGGCGGCGGTGAGCTTCGCCGCCGTGGCCGGTCCGCCGCTGTCCTTGGTAACGAGGACGTCGACGCGGTGCCGGCGCAGCAGCTCCGCCTCCCCTTCGAGGGTGAAAGGTCCCCGGGCGAGCAGCACTTCCGAGGGCTCCGGCAGCGGCGGGCGCGGGGCGTCGACCGAGCGGATCAGGAACCACGCACCGGTCGTTCCGGCGAACGCGGCCAACCCCGTCCTGCCGGTGGTCAGGAAGATCCGCCGGCCCAGGTCCGGGAGCATCGCGGCGGCCTGGACCAAGGAGTCCGCGGGGTGCCAGCGGTCGCCCGGGCCCGCCGTCCAGCCGGGCCGCCGCACCGCCAGCAGGGGGACGCCGGCGGACGCCGCCGCCTGCGCGGCGTGCGAGCTGATGGCGGCGGCGAAGGGATGGGTGGCGTCGATCAGCGCGTCCACCGCGTGCTCGGTCAGCCAGCGGCGCAGTGCGTCCGGCCCCCCGAACCCCCCGATCCGCACCTCGCCCTCGGGCAGTCGCGGCTCGGCCACCCGCCCGGCCAGTGAACTGGTCACCCGCAGCGCCGGATCGGCGGTCAGCGATGAGGCCAGAGCGCGCGCTTCGGTGGTGCCGCCCAGGATGAGCACATGGCGTGTCACGTTCGCCGTTCACCTCCCTCGCCGCGTCCAGTGGGGAACGATGTCGCAGCTTATCGGGCCGTGGCGCCGGGATCGGGGGTCACAAGGTGACGAGGGTGACCTCGGTGGCCTTGACGCTGGTCCAGACCGATGTGCCGTCGGTGAGGCCGAGTTCGGCGGCGGCCTGGGGAGTGATCTCGGCGACGAGGTCGGGAGCCTGGTCGGAGGTGACGAGCAGGCGCAGGCGGCTGCCGACGGAGGTGATCTCGCGGATCGTGCCGGGCCAGACGTTGCGGGGGCTGCCGACGGGTCGGTCGCGGTGGACGGAGACCGCCTCCGGCGCGATGATCGCCAGGGCGCGCGCCCCGTCGGCGAGGGTCTCGGCGACGACGAGGTGTCCGCCGCCGGTCAGCGCGAGGCCATGGGCGGTCGCCGTACCGGGCCACGCGTTGCGGCCGAGCATCCGGGCGACCCAGGGGGAGCGGGGGTGACGGGTGACATCGGCGGGGGAGGCGTCCTGCAGGGCCTGCCCGTCCTCGAGGACGAGCACCCGGTCGGCGAGGGCGACCGCCTCGACGGGGTCGTGCGTGACGATCAGACAGACCCCGCCGAAACCGTCGAGGTGGGTGCGCAGGGTGTGCCGGACCTGGGCGCGGGTGGTCTGGTCGAGGGCGGCCAGCGGTTCGTCGAGCAGTAGCAGCCGGGGGCGGGCGGCGAGCGCACGGGCGAGGGCGACGCGTTGGGCCTGGCCGCCGGAGAGCTGCGCGGGCCTGCGGTGGGCGAGGTGGCCGACGCCGAGCCGGTCGAGCCACTGCTGGGCGGAGCGGCGCGCGGCGGCGCGCGGCACGCGATGCGTCCGCAGACCGTAGGCGGTGTTGGACAGCGCGCTCAGATGCGGGAACAGGGCTCCGTCCTGCGGGACCCAGGCGACACCGCGCCGGTGCGGTGGCAGGTCCGTGACGTCGGTGCCGCCGAGGCGCAGCTCGGCGTGGGCCCGATGGGTGAGGCCGAGCAGCGCGCGCAGGAGGGTGGTCTTCCCGGCGCCGTTGGGTCCGACGACGGCGATGGTGGTGCCGGGCTCCGCGTCCAGGGTCAGCCGGTTGAAGCCGGTGACGTCGGTGTGCAGCGCCCAGCGGTCCGGTGCGGCCCGCGGTTCCGGAGATTCGTCGGCCGGAGGGCGGTCCGTGACGGCATCGGCCGGCGGCTCGTCCGCGGGGCGCAGGTAGCCGCGCTCCCGGCCCGCCGGGCCGCCCGCCCAGCGGCCGCGCAGCGCGATCAGCACCGCCATCGCGATGACGAGCAGCAGCAGCGAGAGGGACGTGGCGGCCTCCGGCGAGTCCTGCAGGAGCAGGTAGACCTCGAGCGGCAGGGTCTGGGTGGTGCCCGGGAGGTTGCCCGCGAAGGTGATGGTCGCGCCGAACTCGCCCAGTGCACGTGCCCAGGTGAGTGCCGCGCCCGCCGCCAGGCCCGGGGCGACCATGGGCAGGGTGACGGTGAAGAACACCCGCACCGGCGAGGCGCCCAGGGAGGCGGCGGTCTCCTCGTATCGGGGGCGCAGCCCCGCCAGGGCCCCCTCCAGGCTGATGACCAGGAACGGCATCGCCACGAAGGTCGCCGCGACCACCGCTCCCGAGGTGTGGAACGGCAGCACGATGCCGAATGTGTTCTCCAGCCACGGCCCGAGCAGTCCCCGCCGCCCGAAGCCGAGCAGCAGCGCGACGCCGCCCACCGTGGGCGGCAGCACCATCGGCAGCAGCACCAGCGAGCGCACCAGTGATTTGCCGGGGAACTCGACCCGGGCCAGCAACCACGCCAGCGGCACCCCGAGCAGCAGCGACAGCCCCAGCGCCCAGAACGACACCACCAGCGACAGTCTCAGCGCCGTGGTGACGTCGGGGCTCGCCAGGTGGGTGCCGATGTCACCCCAGGCGGTGCGGGAGAGGATGCCGACCAGCGGCATCAGCAGGAACGCGATCGCCAGCAGGGCGGGCAGCGCCAGCGCGAGCGGGGTGCGCGGGCCGCGTGCTCGGCTGCGGATGCGTCTCATCGGCGGTTCCTGGGATCGGGGCGGGCGTCAGCGGTGACCGGGCTGCCCGGCCCCGGTCCGGACAACCTCGCGGCAGGGTGAAGCTACCGCTTCCGCGCACGACTACGGCTGCTGGAAGCCCGCCGCCCGCAGGATCTGCTGTGCCTCGGGGGTGCTCAGCCACGCCACGAACGCGGCGGCGGCTTCGCTGTTCTTCGTGGTCTTCAAGGTAGCGGCCGGGTACGACGCGACGGCGTTCTGCGCGTCGGGGATCTCGATGGCGTCGACCTTGCTGACGGCGCTCGCGGCGTCGGTCGCGTAGACGATGCCGGCGTCGGCCTCGCCGAGCTCGACCTTGCTCAGTACGGCGCGGACGTTCGGCTCCTGCGAGACCGGCTTGACGACGATCTTCTGCGCGTCGAGGACCTGCTTGCTGTACCGGCCGACGGGGACGGTGGGCGCGGCCAGGACGACCTTGAACTTGGTGTCGGCCAGGTCCTTGAGGGCGGTGATCTTCAGCGGGTTGCCCTCGCCGGTGGCGATCACCAGGCGGTTCTTGGCGATGATCGCCGGGGTGCCGGTGTCGGACTTCAGGCCGTCCATGGTCTTGGTGTCGGCCGTCACCAGGGCGTCGGCCGGCGCGCCCTGCTTGACCTGCGCGGCGAGTTCCTGCGAACCGGCGAAGGAGAACTTCACCGTCGTGCCCGGGTGGCTCTTCTCGTACGCGGCGCCGGCGGTCTTGAAGACATCGGTCAGCGAGGAGGCGGCGAGCACCGTCAGGGCGGCCTTGGGAGCCCCGGAGGTGGAGGCGGACGGGGCGGCCGAGGAGTCGGTGTCCTTCTTGTCATCGCTGCTGCAGCCCGCGACGAGCGGAACGAAGAGGGCAGCGGTCACGATCGCGGCGGCGGCGCGGCGTCTGTCGAAGGCGAAGGACATGGCAGTGGTCTCCCTGTGACGTGGCTGTTCGGCCAACCAGGGCCGCATGTGCGACACCGTAGGGGCAATTCCATGGCATTTGCAATTCATGATGCGAATCTCCATGGCACCTGCCAGGCTATTCGGCGAAAGGTCCAACGGCGGTGATCAGACGGTGAGAAGAGCGAGACCGATCCGGCTCCTGAACACGCTCCAGGTGGAGGTCTCCGTGCCGTAGACGCCCGGTACGGGAATGTCGTCGCTCATGGGGTGGCAGAGGGCGACCAGCACCTGCCCCCTGGGGGTGCCGCCCAGGACCCCGACGTTCAGACCGGTGCGCTCGCAGATCAGCGACGTCGCCCACAGGTCGGCGCCGCCCGCGATCGGGCCGATGCTCACCCGGCGCCCGCCCAGCGAGAAGGGTTCGGCGACGGGGGGTCCGCCGCGGGCCGCGTCCCGCACGGACAGGGCGGCCGGCGCGTCCTCCGGGCCGAAGTAACCGGAGCCGTCGTCGCCGGCCGTCGCCGACGCGGTGTGCAGATACCGCCCGTCCGGGCCGAGGAGCGCCGCGGCGTAGGCCACACCCGGCTTCCCGATGATGTCGGCTCGTAAGAAGCCGTCCCACGCCGCGGCGGAGCCCTCCGGTGTGATGGGTCGGCTCATCCGATTCCCCCTCCGGGCGGTGCACGCGGCGGCTGCTCCCGTCGTCATGCCCCATCGTCCGGCCGCGGAATCGTGGATGCAACCCAAAAGTGCTTCTTGGCCTGGTGTATAGGAGGTAAGGATGGCGATTGTCCCGCATGCGCGGTCGTAAGAAGGGCCGCCCGCCGCTCAATCGCGGGGGAGGTGGGTGGCGATGTCGAGGAAGAACGCGTCGATGCCCCGTACGGACTGCAGGAAGTCGTCGAGGTTGACCGGCTTGGTGACGTACGCGTTGGCGTGGTGCTGGTAGGCGTCCGAGATGTCGTCCGGGGTGGACGAGGTGGTGAGGACGACCACCGGGATGGTGGCCAGGGACGGGTCGTCCTTGAGGACGGCCAGCAGTTCCCGGCCGTTCATGCGGGGCATGTTCAGATCCAGCACGATGAGATCCGGGCGGTCGTTGGCCGGGTCCCGCAGGTGTTCCAGGGCGGCGACACCGTCGTCCACGCGGGCGATGGCGCGGGTCATGCCCTTCTCGGCGAGGGCTTCCTCGATAAGCATCGCGTCGGCGGCGTCGTCCTCGACGAGCAGGATGCTGTAGGAGCGGGGGGAGGCGAGGGCGTTCACGAAGTCGCTCCTGTGGAGGTCTGCGGGGTCGGAAGCGGGGCGGCGCCCGCGACGCATGTGCCCACCCTACGGTCGTGCCGACAGGGCGACAATCTTGGTTGTCGGACTCGGTACGATGGCGCGCTGTACCTGGGGGCAGAGCAATGGGCCCCGCCGCGGCCGCGGCGGGGCGGGGTGATCGAGGAGTCGCGGTGACAGGCCTTGCAGGGGTGCGCAGCCACGAGGGTTCGCCCGGGGGGAGGCGCTCCGAAGCGGGTGGGGGTGGACGGATCCTTCGTCGTGCGGCGGGCTGGACGACGCGGTGCTGGCTGACCGTGGGGGTCTGTGCGGCGCTCGCCGTCCTGACCGTCCTCGCGGCGGCCGGCGTGTGGGTCCTCGCCCGCTCCACCACGATCTCGGACCGACTGGTGGACGGCAGCACCCCCGCACTGGTGACCTCGGTGCGGCTGGAGAGCGCGTTCATCAACCAGGAGACCGGCGCGCGCGGCTACGGGCTCACCGGGGAACCCGGGTTCCTCGAGCCCTACCGCTCCGGTCTGCAGCAGCAGAAGGACGCCGTAGCGCTGCTGCGCGACCTGCTGGCCGACGACTCGACGGCGGCCGCGGACCTGGAGGAGATCCTCGTCAACGCCAAGACGTGGCAGTCCCGGTTCGGCCAACCGGTCGCCGCCGCGCCGCCCGGTGGCCCGGTGGCCCTGGCCAGTGAGCGGGCCGAGGAGGGCCGGCAGGACTTCGACGCGATCCGCGTGGGCGCCGCCCGCCTGGAGAAGGACCTGGAGACGGCACGCAACCAGGCGCACGCGGAACTGCACGACGTCCGGTTCCAGCGCAACTGGATCTTCTCGCTCATCGCCGTGGTCATCCTCGCCCTGACGGTGCTGGTCTTCGCGGGGTTGCGCCGCGGGGTGACGCTGCCCCTGGGGCGGCTGTCCGAGGACGTCCGGCGCGTCGCCAAGGGGAACTTCGACCACCCGATCACGGCCAGCGGTCCGGCCGACCTGCGCCGGCTGACGGTGGACATCGAAGCGATGCGCGGGCGGCTGGTGGACGAACTGGCCTTCACGGACTCGGCCCGCGAGCAGCTGGACGAGCAGGCCGGTGAGTTGCGCCGCTCGAACGCGGAACTGGAGCAGTTCGCGTACGTGGCCTCGCACGACCTGCAGGAGCCGCTGCGCAAGGTCGCCAGCTTCTGCCAGCTGCTGCAGCGCCGCTACGCCGACCAGCTCGACGAGCGGGCCGTGCAGTACATCGACTTCGCCGTCGACGGCGCCAACCGCATGCAGACCCTCATCCACGACCTGCTGGCCTTCTCCCGGGTGGGGCGGCTGCACGCCGACAACGAGCCGGTCGACCTGGAGGTGCTGTTCTCGCGCACCACCGACGCGCTGAGCATCGCCATCGAGGAGTCCGACGCGAAGGTCACCCACGACCCGCTCCCCGCGGTGTCCGGTGACGTCACCCAACTGGGCATGCTGCTGCAGAACCTCATATCCAACGCTCTGAAGTTCCGCGCTCCCGAGCGGGTGCCGGAAATCGACGTGAGCGCCCGGTTCGAGGACGGGCTGTGGCACTTCGCGGTGACCGACAACGGCATCGGGATCGGGGCCGAGTACGCCGAGCGCGTGTTCGTGATCTTCCAGCGGCTGCACACCCGGGACGCCTATCCGGGCAACGGCATCGGGCTGGCCCTGTGCAAGAAGATCGTGGAGTTCCACGGTGGTTCGATCGCGATAGACCCCGATCACACTCCCGGCGCCCGCATTACCTTCACGCTGCCGGGACTGCCCCTTCCCCAGGTCGAGTCGGCCGCGGACACCGAGAGAGTTCCGTCATGAACGCGCCGGCGATGCCGCCCGCCGTCCCCGCCCAGCGGTCGCCGGGCCGCTACGGCGTCCTGCTCATCGAGGACGACGCCGGTGACGCGATGCTGGTCGAGGAGTACCTGGCCGACACCGGTCTGAGCGTCGACCTGGAGTGGGCCCAGACGCTCGCCGCCGGGCTGGCCCGCCTCAAGGGGCGCACGCCCGACTGCATCCTGCTCGATCTCCACCTGCCCGACGCGTCGGGCACCGGCGCCGTCCACCAGGTGCTGACCGCCTGCCCGGCGGCGGCCGTCATCGTCCTCACCGGCATGGCCGAGAGCAGCGCGGGCGCGGAAGCCGTCGCCGCCGGAGCTCAGGACTACCTGGTCAAGGGCACCGTCACCGGCGAACTCCTCGACCGTGCGCTGCGCTACGCCGTACACCGCAAGCACGCCGAGCGCACCGCGACCGAGCTGCGCGAGAACCACCTGCGGGCACAGGAGAACACTCGGCTGGAACGGGGCCTGCTGCCCACCCCGATGCTCACCACCCGGGCCGTCGTCCCCACCAGCTGCTACCTGCCCGGCCGCGAAGGCGCCCTGCTGGCCGGTGACTTCCTGGACGTGGTGGAGACGTCGGACGGTGTCGTCCACGCGGTCATCGGCGACGTCAGCGGTCACGGACCCGACGAGGCCGCCATCGGGGTGTGTCTGCGCATCGCCTGGCGTTCGCTCGTCCTGGGCGGCCACCGCGAGTCCGGGCTGCTGGCCCTGATGGAACAGGTCCTCGTCGCGGAACGCCCCTACTCCGCCATGTTCGCCACCGTCGCGACCATCTCGCTCCACCCGGACACCTGCCGGATCGACGTCACGCTGGCCGGCCACGACGAGCCGCTCCTGTTGCGGCAGGGCACCGCCCGTCCACTGCCCTCCCGGCCGGGTATCGCCCTGGGGATCGGCCCCGGTGGCATCAGCCGGCACACCACGCGGACCGAACTGCCGCCCGCGGCCTCGTTGTTGCTGCACACCGACGGTCTGGTGGAGGGGCACACCGGCCCCGGGCGCGATCGGCTGGGGACCGAGGGACTGCTGTCGATCATCGACAGCGCGCCGCGGACGACGGGACAGGCGCTGGTGGACCATCTGACCACCGTCACGCGCAAGATGGACGCGGGACGTCATCTGGACGATCTCGCCATCCTGCTGCTCAGCTGGGACTTCACCGCCGCGAAGGTCACCGGAAGCACCGTCTGAACCCCGCGCGACGAGGTTGTCCACAGGGCCGCCGACGCTGCCGGAGGCATTGTCCGAGGGTCCCCCTAGAGTCGCACCATCGTGATCGCGGCGGTGCTGCGACCGGGGGAATGCCATGGGCTGTGCCATGCGCTGCGCCATGCCCCGGAACAGCCGTCTGACCAAGGAGACAGCACATGGGGTGGGTTCCGGCCGGCGACTACCAAGTCGCGCTCGACGACGGGAAAGTGGTCTGCCGCAACGCGGCGGGGCGCCGGCTGAAGACGGTACCGCCGAAGCTGGCCGACGATCCGGCCGTGGTCGGACTGCGCCAGCTGGTGGAGTGGCTGGACCGGCACGAACGGCAGTGCGCCGCCGACGTGGAGCGGTGGATGGTGCGCTCGCTGCCCGTCCCGGTCGCGGCCATCGCCCAGGTGTGGCAGGACACCGCCTGGCAGTCCGCCCTGCGCGACCTCGTCGTCATCGGCGAGAACGGCGACGTCGCCGGGTTCCTGCGGGACGCCGACCCCGTCCGGGGCCTGGGCCTGGTGGACCTGGACGGTGACACCGTGCGCATCAGCCCCGAGCTGGTCCGCATACCGCACCCTGTGCTGCTGGACGACCTGGAGGAGCTGCGGGAGTTCGCGGTCGAGCTCACCGTCGACCAGAAGGTGCAGCAGCTCTTCCGTGAGGTATGGCACCGCCCGGCGGGCCTGGACGCGGAGACCGCCTCGGTCGACGACTACGCGGGCGGGACCTTCAAGGAACTGCGGTTCCTGCACGGCCGTGCCACCCAGTTCGGCTACCGGGCGCGTGGCGGCCAGGCGGTCTGCCCGGTGGTCGAGGACGGCAGAACGGTCGAGGCGCGGATCTGGATCGGCGACTACGAGAGCTACGAGCAGGCCGAGACCGGCTCGCTGACCTGGACCGACGGCGCGGGACGGGCGTTGACCGCCGGCCAGGTCGGACCGGTGGCGTGGTCGGAGGGCATGCGCATGGCCGCGGCCCTGTACGCAGGACGCGACATCGAGGACGAGGAGCAGGCGGCATGAAGACCGACGACACCACCCGGGCCGCGGCCCTGCTCGACGCCGGCGCGATCCTGCGCCCCGGCACCGTCACCCGTGACGACGCCGACGCGCTCACCGCCCGCACGTACACGCACCCGGCGCTCGACGACCGGCGCGTGGTGCGCCTGGTGGCCGGGACCCTCGGGGATGCCGAGGACCTGGCGCTGGACTTCCTCGGGCTGGTCCGCGAACCCGAGACCCCCGAGGTCGGCCAGGTCCGCCGGGAGACGCTGGGCTTCCCCGCCTGGGCCCTGGTCAACGACCCGGCCAACGGCCACCACGCCCTCGCCCTCGTCAAGGACATGGAGCGGCTCGCCCGCCAGGCCAAGTCCCGCGCGGGCGCCGCGAAGGACGGCTTCGAAGCACTCGCCACCCGGCTCGGCCGGGCCGTACCGCACTTCCTGCCGACGTTCTACGAGCAGGCCGCCCGGGTCTTCCTGCAACACGACAACAGCACCTACGCCGCGACGCTCTTCGGCAAGGCACGCGCCGCCGAGCGCGTGCACGGCCTGGCGGTCGACGAGGACCGCCAGCGGGCGGTCTTCCTGGAGTTCGCCTTCGCCGGCGCGCTGACCGTCAAGGCGCTCAAGGACCACGCACAGGACCTCTCCCGGCGGCTCGACCCGGCGGAGGCGTGGGCGCAGTTCCGCCGGCTGGCCGTCGAACGCTGCGCCGCCGGGATGCCGCCGTACGCCGCCCTTCCGCAGGACGCCCGCGGCCTCATCAAAGCCGCGGGTCTCGACCGGCTGACCGCCGAATCGGCCTTCGTCGCCGACCTGCTCGCCTCACCCAGCATCGTCCGCGCACCCGCCTCGTTCTGGACCGCCTACCGCGCCACCCTGGTGACGCTCGCCGCGGGCGAACCGGCCGTCCGCGCCCGGCTGCTGGAGATCCTGCCCACCGGACTCGGAAACGGCAGGTCCGCCGACGAGTCCTGGCTCGGGCTCCTCGCCGAGACCGGCGCCGACACCCTGCTCACCGAGGAGACCGGCACGGCGGGCACCGATCCGGCGGACTGGCTCAGCCGCTGGGCGCTGCACCGCAAGCACGGCTCGTCCAGCTCCCAGCGCTGCGCCGTGACGCTCGCGCTCGTCGAGCGGATGACCCCCCGGCTCCGCTCCGACGGTCGTCCGGTCGACCTGTTCCAGGGGCGCTGGCACGCCGGCGCCGACCTGGACCTGCTCGACGCCTGCCTGGCCTGGGGCATCCCCCTCACCGAACCGGCCCCCGGCGCCCCGGTCCATCTCCCGCTGGAGGGCTGGCTCACCGACGACGCCCCCGGCCGCCGCGACCTCACGGCCGTCGCGGGTCGCCCCCGCTTCCGCGGGCTGCTCCACCACGCCCTGAGCGGCCTCAACGACCACCGGGCGGCGAACTCCGTACTCGACGCGATCGCCGCCCACCCGGTCCTGAGCGAGGTGCTGCACGACTGGCTGCGCGATCGCGCCGAGGAGTTCACCGGTGCGACCGGTCTGCCCGGCTCGCGCGCGGCGCTCAGCCGGATCGCACGGTTCCGCCCGGTGGCCGCGCGGGTCAACGCCGCGGCCGTCGCCCGGGTCGGCGGACACGACCTGGCCCCCGTCCTCGCCGCCACCCTGCGCGCGGGCATCGTGGACGAACTGGGCTGGCCCGCCCTGGAGGAGGTCTACCAGCAGCTCGACTCCGAACGGGCCGACCGGAACCACTGGGTCATGGTCGCCGAGGCGTGGCCCGCGCTCATCGTCGCGAACCGGAACAGAGCCGTCGTCGTCGGCCCCGAAGGGGTCCTGCTGGAGCACGACCTGCGCCTGCCGGTCGACCACGACCAGTGGCGGCGCCCGCACTTCCGCTACACGGACGGCGAACTGCTCGTCATCTGGTACGAGGACAGCAAGCAGCGCGCCTACTGGTCGGGCCGCCCCTCCGAGGTGTTCACGCTCGGCGGCGAGCAGCTGCCGTACTGGTGGAGCGCGCAGACGGCGGGCACCCCGTCGCTGCCGCTGCCCGGCGGCGGCCGTGCCACCGGCGGGCGCACCCTGCACGCCGGTGACACGACCCTGCCGTCCTCCCGGCCCGTGCTGGGCGACGGGACCGGGTACTGGCGCCAGGGCAAGCAGGGCCGCGAGCCCATCTGGGTCGAGTACGACCCGGCCGGCGGCACGCACGGCCGGGCTTCGCTGCCCGCGTTCCTGCAGTCCGGGATCCGGGAGGACGCCCGGCTCGTGCAGCAGGACTGCGAGGTGCTGCCGCTGATGCCCGGCCTGGAGAACACCCCGTTCGGCACCGACGGCACCGTCCTCGGCCGCTGGGTACGGACCGAGGGCCGCGACCACGAGCGACGGGTCACCGCCGGCACACCCGACGGGCGCACCGTCACCCTCCCCGTGGCCGCCGGCCCCGGCCACCACCCGGTACCGCTGGGCGTCCTGCGGCTGCCCGGGGGAGCGGGCCCCGTCGCCGCCCAGGTCGGCAACACCATCCAGCTACACCCGGCGCACGGCACGTCCGACGCCGCCGGCGTACTGGGCTCCGTCTCCATCGGCGAACAGGGCGGGGAGTACGCCGCGGGCACCGCACACGTGCCGCCACCGGCGTTCTGGCACGCCCTGCGCCCGCGCGACGAGCAGGGCTCGGCAGCCCTGCGGGCGGTCACCGACACGGACGTCGAAGCCCTGCTCAGCACGGCGATCACCGCCCTGGAAGAGCGGCGCGCCGCGGCCGCCGCCGCGCGGGAGACGTACACCGGACCGTCCGAGGAAGCGGTGGTCCGGACGGCCGTCGCCGCGGCGCTCCCCGTGCTGTCCGACCCGCGGCTGCTCACCGGCGTGACCGCGATCGTGCGGGCCGCCGTCAACCACGTGCTCGCCACCACCAGGTTCGTCACACCCGTGCAGCCCCAACAGCCCGCGACACCGCGGACCGAGGGCATGTTCGCCCAGCACCGGCCCGCCCACGGCGACGACGCGACGCTGCGCGCCGCCACCACCGGTATCGCCGTGCCGGGCGGCTACATGCGGTGGGGGCAGGGCGAGGTGTGGACCGCCCTCCAGCAGATCCTGGCGGTCAACCAGGTCCTGTCGGGCAAGCCCGCCGACGGCAAGCCGCTGCCCGAGCCCGTCCCGCTGCCCGCCCTGGGCGACGGCTGGAACGGCGAGGCCCACACGGTCCCCGGCGTCGGAATGGTCTGGCTGCCCTTCCTGAACACGCTGCGCCCCCTCGCCTACCGCGCCGCCTCACCCAGCACCTCCGCCGAGCACCGGGAGGCGCTGCTGACGCTGCTCGAAGCGGTGGCCGCCGGCCCGCTCGCGGACCCCCCGGGCGCCCTGCGCGAGGTCATCCTGTGCGAGGAGGACCCCAAGCGGGAGCGTGTCGGGCAGGTGCTGCGCCGCGGTGGCCGCACCGTGGTGATCCTCGGTCGGCAGAACACCGCCCGGGGGACCGAACGCATCCACTGGCTCGCCCTCGACCACGACCCGGAGGGCGCGTTCGGCAAGATCGCCGACTTCACCCTGCACGATGAGCGGCGGCACGACCCGGCGTTCCCGCACGAGCGCCTGCTGCCACTGATCCGCCTCATCCGGGAACAGGGCGCCACCGCGTGGCGGCCCGAAGCGGCCGTCGCTCTCGACACCGCCACCGGCATCGGGCCCGCCCAGGCGACTCTGCTGATCGCGGCGGCCACCGGCGAGACGGAGGCGGCCGGGCTGTCCCCGCTCGGCCTCAAGACCCGCCAGGCGGAACGGGCCGACCACCGCCTCAACGCGCTCGGCCGCGACAACCGGCTGGCTCTGCTGGACGCCCTGCTGCCGGCCGACCCGGCAGAGCTGTGGGCGATGGGACCGGACATCGACGCGGCGGTCCACGTATGGGCCGAGCGCCTGGGCTCGCTGGTCCGGCTGCCGGAGGATCTGGCGGACGTGCTGCACGGCGTCGGCACGGACGCCGCGGAGGCCGTCCTCAACCCCGCCCGTACCGCGTGGCTGAGCCGCACCACCACCATGCGTCGCGACAAGGACGGCGACCTCGTCCCCGACGACCCCTCCGCCCTGCCCGGCCGGGGCGCCCTGACCGGCGCCGTCGCCGCGCTCAGCGGGCTGGCCTACGGACTGCCGTACGGACACCCGCTGCGGGCCCACCTGCCCGCGGGACTCGCCGCCGTCCGCCGGCGCCTGGCCGACCCCGGCCTTGTCCTCGACCTCGACGTGCAGTGGACCGACAAGGGCACCCCGACCGCCGCCGCGCTGCGCACGGCGTACAGCCTGCCCGCAAGCGGCGGAGCGGGGCCCGACGGCCTCACCCGTGTCGGGGACAGCCTCCTCCTGCGACCCTGGTACGCCGACATCGAGACGACCCTGGTCCGCACGGCGGGCCTCACCGGCGCCGACGACCCCGTCTTCGGACTGCTCGAAGGACTGCTCGGCCCCTCGCGGACCGGCACCATCGCCTCGATACGGGTGCTGCTCGGCAGCGACCTGGAGCAGGCCGTCAACGCGGGCACCGGACCCGACGACGTCACCGGGTACGCGCAGGACCCCACCCGATCGGTGCCGGGGCTGGTCACCGAGGTGGCCGCCGCCCACGCGCTGAGCGAGGACGCGGCCGCGCTCTATCTGCAGCTGCTGGCCCTGCCCGACCCGACGGACCGCGACTGCGCCCGGTGGACCGGGTGGAAGCCCGCGCGGCTGAAGAAGGCGCGGACGGAACTGGCCGCCACGGACCTGGTCCTGGAGGCCAAGCGGTCCCGCGCGGGCCGGAGCCTGTTCCTGCCCTGCGGCTGGCACGACTTCAAGTCCCCCGCCCTGCCGGTGGAGACCTGGAAGGAAGGGCTCTACCCGCTGAGCGACTACGCCAGGGCCCGGCCGCACCTCCCCGTTCCCGCCCTGTTCGCCCTCGCCTGGGGGCGCGTGCAGGACGGCGACGCCCCCGCCTTCGAAGAACTCACCACCCGTGCCACCCGGAAGGGCCGCCGTCGATGACCACCGACATCCGCACCGAGACCGCCTCCCCCGCGGCGCCGGACCGCCAGGTCACGCCGCCCGAGGACCGCCACGCCACCGAGCTGGCCTTCCTCGCCGCCTATGACGGCGGCCCCCGCCCGCCCTCCTGGCGGCTGACCCCGCGCGCCGTCGTCACCTTCGTGATGGGCAGCGGGGAGACCCTGCAACTGCCGGACGGCGCCACGGCACCCGAGGGGGTTCCGCGCCGGCTGGTGGTCGAGCAGAAGTTCGTCGGCGACCGCGCTCTGGTGGAACGCTGCGTGGTCACTCTGGCCGGGGAGCGCGGACTGCTGCTCGTCGGCGAGCCGGGCACCGCCAAGTCGATGCTCTCCGAGCTGCTGTCGGCCGCCGTGTGCGGCACCAGCGGCCTGGTGGTACAGGGCACCGCGGGCACCACCGAGGACCAGCTCAAGTACGGCTGGAACTACGCGCTGCTGCTGGCCCAGGGCCCCACCCGCCAGGCCCTGGTGCCGTCCCCGGTCCTCACCGCCATGACCCGCGGCGCGGTGGCCCGCGTCGAGGAGATCACCCGCTGCCTGCCGGAGGTCCAGGACGCCCTGGTCTCGCTGCTGTCCGAACGGCGCATCGCCGTCCCGGAGCTGGCCGGCGGGGAGGACGCCCTCGCGCACGCCGCGCCCGGCTTCACGCTCATCGCGACCGCCAACCTCCGCGACAAGGGCGTCTCCGAGATGTCCGCAGCCCTCAAGCGTCGCTTCAACTTCGAGACGGTCGGCCCCATCGGCGACCTGGACGCCGAGACGGCCCTGGTGCGCCGCCAGGCCCACGCGGCCGTCACACGGGCGGGAGCACCCTTCCAGGTGGACGACGCGATCCTCGAAGCCCTCGTGACGGCCTTCCGCGATCTGCGGGACGGGCGGTCGGCCGAGGGCTGGGAGGTCGAACGGCCCTCCACGGTGATGAGCACCGCGGAGGCCGTGTCGGTGGCCGGCTCGCTGGCCCTGGCCGCCGCGTACTTCCCCGGCGACCGGGACGTGCTGTCCCTGCTCCCGGGCCATCTGCTCGGCGTCGTCCGCAAGGACGACCCGGCGGACGCCGCCCGGTTGCTGGGGTACTGGGACGGCGCGGTGCGCCGCCGGGCCGAGCAGGGATCCGCGACCTGGCGCACCCTGTGGGACCTGCGCTCGGTCCTGGAGAGCTGACGCCATGACCGTTCCGTCCACGGCCGACGCCGTGACACCGTCCGCGCCGCCGATGACGCCGGACGAGGCGGTGGAGGCCCTCACCGGCCCCGCCGTCCCGTACCTCATCGGCGTCCGTCACCACGCGCCGTCGCTCGCCGCCGTCATGCCGGAACTGCTGGCCGCCGCCGCGCCGGAGGTGCTGCTCGTCGAGCTGCCCGCCGAGATGCAGGAGTGGCTGCCCTGGCTCGCCCACGCCGACACCCGCGCCCCGGTCGCACTGGCCGCCGTCCCCGCCGCCGGCGGGGACGGGCGTGGGCCCGCCTTCTATCCGTTCGCCGACTTCTCTCCCGAACTCGCGGCCCTGCGCTGGGCCGCCGAGCACGGCGTCCCGGTCATCGCGTGCGACCTGCCGCTGTCCGACCCGGCCTGGCACGAAGGCCGCCCGCCGTCCGGCCGGGGCGGCTTCGGCGGCGAAGGGCCCGGTCTGCGCGACGCGCTGAACGCCCGGCTCACCGGGCGTCCCGGAGAGGATCTCTGGGACCGCCTCGTGGAGACCGCGGCCCCCGGCTCCACCCCCGAGGCGCTGCGCCGCGCCGCCCTGCTCACCGGCTGGGCGCTGCGGCACGACGCCGAGCGCTGTGGGGGCGTGGCGGCGTCGGACCTCGCCCGGGAGCGGTGGATGCGCGCGCGGCTCGACGAGGTCCGAAGCTCCGGCCGCCGGGCGGCGGTCGTCGTGGGCGCCTTCCACACCCCGGCACTGCTGAGCCCGGACGCCGGACCGGCCCCGTCCGTCGCCGTCGACGCCACCGCTCCGGTGTGGACGGTGTCCCTCATTCCGTACACCTACCCGCTGCTGGACGAGCGGTCCGGCTACCCGGCCGGCATCCGCGACCCCGAATGGCAGCACCTGGTCCTGCGGGCGGCGGGCAGTCCGGCCGCGATCGACGAGGCACTGCTCGGGACCGCCGTGCGGATCTGCGCCGAACTGCGCGCGCAGGACCACCCGTCGGGCCCCGCGGACGCCCGCGAGATCGTGCGGCTGGCGGGCGATCTCGCCCGGTTGCGCGGTCTGCCCGCGCCCGGCCGCGGGGAGCTCATCGAGTCCGTGCAGACGGTGCTCACCCAGGGCGAGCCCCTCGGGCGGGGGCGCGCCGTCGCCCGGGCCCTGGAGCGGGTCCTGGTGGGTACCCGCTCCGGCCGGCCCGCGCCGGAAGCGCCGCGCAGCGGTCTGGCGCCGGCCGTGGAGGAGGAGGTCGCCCGCCTGGGTCTGCCGGGCCCCGGCGACGCGGGCACGGCCGCCGCGCGCGACCTGCGGCTGGACCCGTTGCGTTCGGACCTCGACCGCCGCCGTGAGCTGCTGCTGCGCCGGCTGACGGTGTGCGGCATCCCCTACGCCGCGGCGACGGCCGTGACGGGCGCGGGCGGCGGCGACGCCGTCACCACCCGCTGGGAGGTGCGCTGGACCCCGGCCACCGCCGCCATGCTGGCCGCCGCCGGTATCCGAGGCGTCACGCCCGGCCAGGCCGCGGAAGGGCTGCTGCGCGAACGCCGCCGCGGCGAGCACGACGCGGGCGGCCCCACGGCCGCCCAGACCATCGACGGTCTGGCCGAGGCGGCCTCGTGCGGCCTGCCCGCGCTGGCGGACGAGCGGCTCGAGGAGCTGGGCCAGGGCGTGCCCGCCACCGGCACCCTGCCCCAACTGCTCGCCGCCCTCGCGCTGCTGGACCGCATCAGGGCCGGCCATGTCGCCGGACTCCGCGGGGAGGAGGCCCGCGGCGAGCGGGCCACGGCGGTCAACGAACTGCTGACCGCCGCCGCCGTCCGCCAGGTCGACGGGCTGACCGGTTCCGAGGACCCGGCGGACGCCCGTGCGCTGCTCGAACTCGCGCACCGCGCGGACGCGTTCGGCGGCATCCGGCTGACCGACTCCCTCGCCCGACTGGCCGCCGACGGCTCACCGCTGATGTCCGCCGCGGCGGGCGCCGTGCGGGTCCTGCTCGGGCAGGAGAACGCGCATGCCTTCGGCACCCGCACCGCGTCCTGGGTGGACGCGGCCGCCGACGCCGGCTCCCGGGCGGCCCTGACCGCCCGCCTGACCGGCCTGCTCACCGCGGCGGGGCCGCTCCTGGAGACCATGGCACCCGTCCTGGATCCGCTGCTGGAACGGATCACGGAGCTGGGCGACAGCGCCTTTCTGGACCGCCTGCCCGCGCTGCGCGGGGGCTTCGACACCCTCAGTCCGGCCGCCCGCGACCGGTTGCTGACGACGGTGGAGGCTCGACTCGGCGACGACGCCGGACACATCACCGACACGGACGGCGTCGACCCGGCCGCGCTGGCCCGGTGGACCCGGGCCGATCTGTCCGCCCGCGAGCAGCTGGCCCGGCTGGGCCTGCTGCCCGCGCTCCTCACCGCGGTCGGAAGCGACGGCGAGACTGAACCCGCCGCCCCAGCGGATTCGACCGTCCCGCTGTCGCTACCGGCCGCCGGGGATCGCGTCCTGGCCCCCGCCGACCGGTGGCGGCTGGTACTGGGCCGCCGTACCGACCGACTCCCGCCGTCGGCGGCGCCTTTGGCGACGGCCCTGGACGAGTTGTACGGCAGCGGACGCGGCGAGGGCTCACGCGGTGATCTCACCGGGAGCGCGGGCGGGAACCGTGGCGGCCGTCAGGCCCCGTACCCGGGGGTCCGGGAATGGTCCGAGGAACTGGCCGCGCTGTTCGGCCCCGGCATCCGCGAGGAGGTGCTCGCCGCGGCGGCCGCCTCGGGGCGCCGCGACGTACTGACCGAACTCGATCCCGGCAGCGTCCGGCCCTCCGTGGATCTGCTCAAGATGGTCCTGCAGCACGCGGGCGGCCTGCCCGAGGCCCGGCTCGGCGCGCTGCGCCCGCTGGTGCGCCGGCTCGTCGAGGAGCTCACCCGACAGCTGGCCACCCGGCTGCGGCCCGCCATGACCGGTATGACACTGCCCCGCCCCAGCCGGCGCCCCGGGGGACGGCTGGACCTGGCGCGCACCCTGCACGCCAACCTCGCGACCGCGCGCCGGGCAGCCGACGGCAGCGTCCAGGTGATCCCCGAGCGGCCCGTCTTCCGCTCCCGCGCGCGCCGCGCCGCCGACTGGCGGCTCGTCCTGGTCACCGACGTGTCGGGCTCGATGGAGTCCTCCACCATCTGGTCGGCCCTCACCGCCGCGGTGCTGGCCGGAGTACCCACCCTGTCCACGCACTTCCTGGCCTTCTCCACCGAGGTCATCGACCTCACCGACCAGGTGCACGACCCCCTCTCGCTGCTCCTCGAGGTCCGCGTCGGCGGCGGCACCCACATCGCCGCAGGACTGCGTCAAGCGCGCACTCTGGTGACCGTGCCGTCGCGCACCCTCGTCGTCGTGATCAGCGACTTCGAGGAGGGCTACCCGCTGGGCGGACTGCTCTCCGAGGTCCGTGCCCTCGTCGGGGCCGGCTGCCACGTCCTCGGTTGCGCGAGCCTGGACGACGCCGGACGTCCCCGGTACTCGACCGGCGTCGCCGGTCAGCTCGTCGCCGCCGGTATGCCGGTCGCCGCCCTCAGCCCGCTCGAACTCGCCCGCTGGGTAGGGGAGAAGATCGCATGAGCCAGGACCACCTGCCCGCAGTCGCGCCCGCCGTGACCGCCGAGATCGTCGGCGCCCTCTCGCCCCGGCTGCGCAAACGCCTGGACGCCGCCGCGACCAAGATCGCCGCCAGGGCCGCCATCCGCGACGGCGACACCGTACGGATCGCGGTCGACGACGAGATCGCTCTGGAACTCCACGCCCCGGGCGGCGTGGTGACCTCGGCGGCCGCGATCCGCTGCGGCTGTCTGCTCGCGCCGGGCTGTCTGCACCGCGCGGCCGTCGCGTCCGCCGCGCCCGTGGCGGACGACGAACCGGCACCTGCTCTCCAGGGCACCGCCGACGACGAGGCCGTGCCGGGTGTCGAGGCCATCGCGAGTGCCGAGGACGTCCCGCCCCCCGAGCAGCGGGCCGCCGCAGAAGCCCTGTGGGCCGCCGGAGCCGCCGTGCTCGACGCGGGGATCGAGGGCGCCGGGGCCGTCCTGCAGGCCGAGCTGCTGCGGGCGGCCCACGCGGCGAAGCTCGGCGGGCTGCCCCGCCCGGCCGCGGCGGCCGTCTCGGTCGTCAACGGGCTGCGCGCCGCGCGCTCCGCCGACTCGGCACACCGGCTGGGGGACCTGGCCACGGCGGTACGCGAACTGCTGGCCACCGCCCACCGGTTGCCCGACGCCGTCGGGTCCGAACTCGCCGCCCTGCGCGGCACCGCCCGCCAGGCCTACGTGCCGGACGGGTCGCTGCGTCTGTACGGACTGTTCACCGAACCGCTGATCACCGCGGGCGGCTATGCGGGCGCCACGACCTGGACCGCGGCCGCCGACGGCCGGCTCTACACCGTCTCGGACATCGCGCCGGGCGGCCCGGGCCGGGCCGCCGCCGCGGCCGACCGCACCGTGCGGCTCGGTGACACCGCTCTCACCCACCGGGAGCTGTCCCACGCCGGACTCGCCCTGTCCGGGGCCACCGTCTCGCCGACGGGCCGGCTCGGCGCGGGCGCCGCGGTCAAGGCGGTGCGCGCGGCGGGAGCCGCCTGGACGGAGGAACCCCTCGGGGCTCTGTGGGCCGTCCCGGCCGCGGAACAGGTCGCGCGCGCCCTCCGCTCCCGCGCCCCCGGCGCGGCGACCTCACACGCGGGCGCCGATCTGCTCTTCCTCGACGTCACGATCCTCGGCGCCGCCCGCGAGACCGGCGGGGACTGCCTGCTGGCGGTCTGCGACGAGCTGGTGCTCCGCCTCACCGCGGCCCACGACCACCCCGCGCTGGCGCACCGGGACAACCTCCGGATGCTGGCCGGACTCCCCGGCGCGCGGCTGCGGATCGTCGGCCGACTCGTCCCCGCGCCGCAGCCCCGGCTGCACCTGCTGGCGGTCGCGCACCCCACCGAGCCGGAACGCCGCATCGACATGGGTCTGGACCGCCTCCAGCGCGCCGATCTCCCCACCCCATCCGCTGCCGCACCACCGACCGGCCCCGGCCCCGACAACGGCGCACCGCTGGACCAGGCCCCGCTCCACCTTCTGCACCGGCGTCTCGAACAGGCCGTCGCGGCCGGGCGCCGCTTCCTCGCCGTCCCCGGATCGATGGCATCCGACGCCCAGCGCCTGCGCCGGTCCGCCTTCCCCACCGCCGCCGACCTCCTGGCCGCGCTGCAGCAGGCGGCCACCCAACGCGCCAGGGACCCCTTCGGGCGACTGCTGCCGGCCGATACGACCCACTTCGCCCGCGCCTGGCTGGGCGCCGCCCTGTACGCGGAAGCAGCGGAGAACTCCCTCTGCACCGCTGCCTGGCAGGCTCCGGACCCAGCCCACGGGGGCCCATGAGGAGTCGGCAGGAGACGGGCTGGTCAGCGGAAGACGGGATCCGGCACGGGACCTACGCGACCGTGGGCCGGGTGAGGTCGAAGTGGGCGCGGACACGCTTGCCCACCGGGACGAGCTCCATCGTCAGTCCGTCGCACAGCCGCAGCACTATCTCCATGCCGTGACCGCCGATCCGCAGCGGGTCGGGGGCGAAGACGCGCGGCAGGGTGCTGCCGCTGTCCCACACGGTGACGCGGACGGACTCCGCGTCACCCTCCAGCTCCACCAGATAGGGGCCGCCGGAGTGCCGCTCCGCGTTGGTGGCCAGCTCGCTCACCACCAGCAGGACGTCCTGCATCCGCTCCGCGCTGACCGGGGCGTACCACTCGGCCGCGAGCTGGTGCAGGAAGTCCGCCGTCAGTTGGCGGGCGGCTCCGATACTGCCGATCGCGCCGTCGTAGTGTGCCGCCCCCGGTGATGGGCGGCAGCCTGAACCGGCGGCGGCATTGCCGGCGTACGGCGCTTGATCCCGATCATGTCGCTCCCGCCCCCCGCGATGGCCCCCCGGGCCCTGGCACTGAGGCATGTCTTACCCCGGGCAGGCCGACCTATACCTGCCGGTAGCAAGCTGTCGGTCGGCCGTGGCCACCGATCAGCCGATCCCGATCACCGGGTGCTGCGCCGGGTCGATCCACCGCAGCACGTCGGTGAGGACGTTCTGCGGGATCGCGACGCAGCCCGCGGTGGGCCCTGCCTTGGGGCCGAGCGCGTGCAGGAAGATCCCGGCCCCCCGGCCGGGGACCGCCGGGCTCATGTTGAAGTCGACGACGAGCGCGTTGCGGTACTGCACCGGGTAGTCGGCCAGGTGCTCGCTGCCGTGGACGCCCGCCTCCGTCAGCGGGAAGCCGCCCTGGGCGGCCCGGCGCATGCGGTTGTAGTAGCGGGAGGACGGATCCTCCACCCACCAGTCCGCGGTCGTGACGCGGTGGTACGGCATCCGGGTACCGGGATCGGCGGCGACGCCGAAGCCCTGGGTGAGGGTGTAGGTGCCGGTGGGCGTCGTGTACGTACCCTGCTTGCGGGTGGCGCCGTTGGTGACGCCGTGCGAGCCCACCCGCGCGGCGGTCGTCACGTACCGCCTGATCCAGATGCTGCCGGTCTTCTGCCAGGCGATGACGGTCGCGTACGTACCGTGGGCCTGAACACTGATCACCTGCCGGGCCTGGCCGACCGACACGGGCACCGGGAAACGGGGCGGGGGCGCGGCGCCGGCGTGGGCCGGCGCGGAACCGGCCAGCGTGCCGGCGACGGCCGACACCGCGATCGCGACGGCCGCGGTGGTCCGTCGCGCTCGGAGCGCGCGGGATATGACGCGTCGTCCGAGACGGGTCCTGCCAAGGCGTGTGGGTCCCATCCGGCCACTCTAGGGCTCTGGCCGGAAAGGTTTGCCGGGTTCGCGGCGTCCGGCGCGGTGCGTCGCACGGCGGAGGATCGTCCTCGTACCGGGCGTACCCGGACGACTCCGACAACGCAGCGAAGTGCCGTGCGTCGCGAACCGGTGAACCCTTCCGGCATGCGCCGGACGGCGCCGCGAATGCGGCCGCCCGTGGCGGCGAGGGGCGCCCGGCTCAGCAGGTGCCGGCGAGCATCCCCCGGCGCAGCCGGGCCAGCACGGAACTGAGCAGCCGCGAGACGTGCATCTGCGATACGCCGAGGACCTCGCCGATCTGGGCCTGCGTCAGCTCTTCGCCGAAGCGCATCTGCAGGATGCTCCGGTCGCGTGCGTTGAGCTGCGCCATCAGGGGCTTGAGCGTCTGCAGGTTCTCGACACCCGCCATGGCGGGGTCGAGGTCGCCGATCCGGTCGGCGAGACCGCCGCCGCCCCGCTCGTCGTCCTCGGTGGCGGGCATGTCCAGCGAGCCGGCGGTGTAGCCGTTACTGGCCACCAGGCCGTCGACGACCTCCTCGGTCGTCAGGTCCAGATGGGCGGCCAGCTCGGCGGTGGTGGGGGAGCGGTCCAGCTGGGCGGAGAGATCGTCGATGGCCTTGGCCAGCGACAGGCGCAGCTCCTGCAGCCGCCGCGGAACGTGGACGGCCCAGCTGGTGTCACGGAAGAAGCGCTTGATCTCGCCCACGATGTACGGCACGGCGAAGGTGGGGAACTCCACCTCGCGCGACAGGTCGAAACGGTCGATGGCCTTGATCAACCCGATGGTGCCGACCTGGACGATGTCCTCGAACGGCTCGGAGCGGTTGCGGAAGCGCCGGGCGGCGAACTTCACCAGCGCCATGTTCAGCTCGATCAGGGTGTTCCGCGCGTACTGGTGCTCGTGCGTGCCCTCGTCGAGGGTCTGCAGCCGCTCGAAGAATATCTTCGACAACGCTCGCGCGTCGGTCGGGGCGACCTTGCCCGCGTCCTCCACCCAGGGCAGCTCGATCGCGGCCACCGTCACCGGTTCGGTCCCCGGGGCGATCGCGGTGTGCGATCGAGCCTGTTCCGTGGCTGCTGCGCCCATGAGGTCGCATCTCCCTGTGGTCGGCGTTCGCGGTCCCCGCGAAACGTCGTCTGCCCACGATTACTCACTCCATGCGTGTCGTATGCCCCCGGTTTCGCTGCGGGAGCGGATTCACCCGGAACCGGGCGAATGGCAGCCGAAGCCGCACGCGCCGTGTGCACCCGGACACCAGGCGTGTCCGGGAACGGCCAAAGACCCTTCCTCGCGGGGCCCGCCATGGCACCATGCTGTCCCTGCGATCACGCGCCGCGAGGGGGACGGGCATGGTGCAAGCGCCGCCTGCTGGGCTGGGCGAGATCGACGCTCTGGTGCATGAGTGCTGGTCACGACCGTCCCGCGCGCAGGACCGGGCGCTGCCGCTGATCGCGCTGCTGGGACGTCCCGGCAGCGGCAAGACGTTCGCGCTCGACCACTTCGAGACCGTGACGCGCGGGGCACCCGCCGCCCGGATCGACTTCGCGGCGGCTGACGCGCAGCGGCCGTACGAGGTCGCCGTGCACCTCGCGTTCCTGCTGGCGCGCAAGCACACCGGGATCAGGCCGCTGCGCTTCCCGCGACTGCTGCTCGGTCTGCTGGCGGTGCAGCCCGAGCTTTCGCTCACCGATCGGGAGCAGGCCACCCGTGAACTGCGCAGCGCGTTGCGCCAGGCCCGCAGCCGCGGCGCCGCGGTCGACGCGGGCGAGGGGATCACGACGATCGTCGACTCGCTGGGCCTGTCACCGATCCCCGGCACCGACCTGATCATCGGCGTGCTGCTGCGCGGGTTCGAGTACATGCCGACCCGCACCTTCCTCAACCAGACCTACCACTGGTACGGCTCGCTCGGACCGCCGACGGCGATGGACGAGCTGGTCGAGCTGAACCTGCGCAGCCGCAGCACGGCGGAGGAGCACCGGGAGGCGGTGGACCGCCGGCTGTGCGAGGCGTTCCTGGCCGATCTGCGCGCCGCGTACGCGCACGGGCGCCGGGACCACAACTGCCTGGTGCTGCTCGACAACATCGACCACAGCCGCGGCACCCGCTTCCTGGACCTGCTGGTACGGCTGCGTGCCGAGCACGCGGTGTCGCAGCCGGGCCGATACGACCCGCTGCTGATCGTGGCGACGAGTGCCACCACCCGCGCGGTGCCGGGACCCGCGGACGGCCGCCCCGGCGACCCGTACATCCACCCGGCCGACCGCGCCTCGTACGCCGACTGGCGGCCACGCACCGACGCTCCGCCCGCCGACTGGTGGTACCCGGTGCGGCTGCGCGACCTGTACGAGGTCGAGGTGTCGCTCGAGGCGGGACGCCACCCCGTGCACGCCACGCGGCTGGCCCGCGCCACCCCGCTGGTGCACCGGCTCACCTACGGCCACCCGTGGAGCGTCCAGCAGGTCCACACCGCCATCGGCGGGCTGCTCGCGGCGGGCGTGTCCGACCGTGATCTGTACGGCCTGCTGGACACCCCGGTGCCGGGCGGCGACGGCGACCCGGCGCGCCGGCCGCCGCTCGGCGCCGTCGCCCGCGACTACCTGCTCGACGGGCTGACCACCGACCAGCGCGCCGCGGCCGTACCGGTCGCCGCGGCCAGGACCCCGGCGGCGGCCGTCAACTCCGGGTTGCTCAACGACCTGTCAGAGCACGCCCGGGACACCGTGATGCTCGAACTGCGCAACCAGCTGTGGCTGTTCGCGCCCGTCCCGGAGGACGCCAACACCCGTGGCGGGCGCGGGCCTTCGGGCTATCTGCCGGCGGCCGGCGGCTCCGAGCAGCGGCCGGTGCTGCATCCCTGGCTGCGACTGCTTCTGCTGGAGGAACTCGCCGGGCAGCCGGGCCCGCCCGGCGGCCCGACCGCGTGGCAGCAGGCGCATCGGACCGTGGGTGCCTGGCACGAGCGCTTCGGCCGCCCGCTGGACGCGCTCTACCACCGGTTGGCGCTCGACGAACTCGACGCGGTGGTCGCGTACTTCGCGCGCGGATTCGGTGCTCCCGACGCGGTGCCGTGGCTGCGCGAGCTCTACCACGTCACCGCGGCCCCGATGCGCCGCGCGCAGCTCACGGACGCGCAGCCGTCGCACAACGCCGGCTGGCTGGCCCGCGAGCACGCGCCGGCCGCGTACGCCGACCCGGTCACCGGGCGGCCGCTGGCCGAGCTCGCGGCCGCGCTCTGGCTCGCGGGCGATCCCCGCAACCGGCTGCCGCCGGGCCGCCCTGAACTCAACTACAAGATCAGTGCCATGTTCCGGCAGCTGGCGCTGGCGGCGGACGCCGACACCGACACGCTGCTGGACGAAGCCGCCCGTTTCACCGACTGACGTCGGCAGCGGGCCCTGTCCGATCACTTCCCGATCCTGTTCGATCCCTTCCCGAAGGAGCGCGTGATGTCGACCAGGGGCCATTGGGTGACCAGCCGCCATCTGTGGATGCGGTGGCCGTGGAACGTGGTGCTGGGCGTGCTGGTGCTCGCGCTCGTCGGTGGCACGCTCACCTGGGCGCTGTGGCCGGAGGACACCTCGTGCGCCGACGGGGTCAGGCGCGTCGGGGCGGACCGCGGTTGTGTCGGCGTGACGGACGGCTCGTTCCACTTCTCCGTCGACCTGGCGGCGGTCTCCGACCTGATCCACACGCAGAACGCGGCGGTCGACCGGGACAACCGCTCTTTCGTCAGCATCGTCTACCTCATGCCGCTGGTCCCCGGCCCCGGGGACACCAACACTCCGGACTCGGTGCGGCACGAGATCCAGGGCGCGTACGCGGCACAGTACGAGAAGAACAACACGCTCGGCGCGGGCGACGTCCCGCGCATCCGGCTGCTCCTGGCCAACTGCGGCAGCACCGACGAGCAGCGGGACGCCACGCTGGAGGAGATCCGCGCCCGGGTGGGCCCGGAGCACATCGTGGCCGTCGCGGGCCTGGGCACCAGTACGGACGCGACCGCGCGGATGATAGGGAAGGTCACGGGCAACACGGAGTCCGGCGGCCTGCATCTCGCGGCGGTCGGCTCCGTCCTGACCGCCGACACGCTCGCCAGGATTCCGGGGCTGGTGCGCACCGCCCCGACCAACACCGACGAAGCGGTCGCCGCCGCCGCCTTCCTGAAGCAGCCGCCCTTCGCCGCTCTGAAGGTGATGGTGATACAGGACGCCCGGCCCGACGACCAGTACAGCCACACGCTCGGCAAGGCGTTCCTGTCGGCCTTTCCGAAGGAACGGCTGGCCGGGCAGGTCGAGCAGTATGACTCCTCGCAGGAGGGCGTCGCCACCGCGTTCGCGACCCGGATGGCCAACCTGTGCGCGGTCAGGCCCGATGTCATCTACTTCGCCGGGCGCGGTGTGAACCTGCCCAGCTTCCTGGCACCGCTCAAGAACCGTCCGTGCTCCGACCGCAAGCTCATCGTGTTGTCCGGCGACGACGCCTCGCAGGTCGCCCAGGCCGCCGGTTTCGACGAGATCAAGGAGACCCTGCGCAGCGGCACCGTCCGGCTGCTGTACACCGGCCTCGCCCACCCCGAGGCCTGGCAGAAGCGGTCGGACGCGTACCCGGCCGGGGGTGACGACGGACTCCGGCATCCTCGGCAGGCACGGCTACTTCCAGGCGAAGTTCCCGATGGAGGCGCTCGACGACGGCCAGGCGATCATGGGGCATGACGCGGTCAGCGCGGCGGTCGACGGCGCCCGCATGGTCGGCGCCTTCCCCGAATCCAACGGCCGGGTGACCGGCTCCCAGATGATCCAGATCTGGCAGACGCTGCACGGGGTCGACGCGGTGAAGGGGGCGAGCGGGTACATCTCCTTCGCCAACGACGGCTCCGCCGAGAACAAGGCCGTGCCGGTCATCGAGATCGGCCCTGACGGCAAGGTCCACACCCTGGCCGTCTCCTCGCGCACCGGCACTCCGTTCGTCCCCAGGAAGGACTGAGCAGGACCGGACCGGACCGGACCGGGCAGGACCGGACCGGGCGGGGCGGCCACCGCCGGAGCGGCCGCACCCGGCCCCGCGGTCAGGACGGGTGGAGCTGACCCGCCGGCACGACGCGCTGGGCCTCATCGGGCGCGTACCAGAGCAGCTTCGTGGCCGCCTCGCCGGTGTGTCTTCATCCGATGTTCAGCGCTGGGCGATGCCGTCGTCCGTCAAGGGAAGTTGCTGGAAAAGGGCCCGCCGCACGGCAACGTCCCGTCCCGGTTCACTTGCGACGGACGCAGGCATCCAATCTTTGCGGGACGGCTACCAAGTACGCCCCGCCCGCAGCAGCTGGTCGTGGACCAGGGCGACGTGCGGGAGTTCCGCGGCGCCGGGGCGCTGGGCGAGGTAGGCGGTGTTGATGGGCGGGTCCTCGGGTTCGAGGAGCGGCACGAGAGCGCCCGAGGCGATCTCGGCGGCGCACAGGTAGCGCGGCAGGACGGTGACCCCGGCTCCGGCGACGACCGCGGCGAGGACGCCGCGCAGGTCCGGGACGGTGATGGCGGCCTGGGCGGACAGCCGGGTGCCGAAGACGTGGCGCCAGTAGCGGCGCGCGATGGGCAGGTCCTCCGCGTAGGTGATCAACGGGGCGTCCCGCAGCGCGGCCGGCCCGTCGACCGCGACCCGCCCCGGGCCGATCCGGTCGGCCCAGGAGGGCGCGGCGACGAGGACGAACTCCTCGTCCATGAGCGGGACGGCGCTGACGCTGCGCCCGCGCGGCCGGACCGTCGAGATCACGAGGTCGTAGCGGCCCGCGCGGAGCCCTTCGAGCAGGTCGTCCGTGAGGCCGGTGGCGATCCGCAGCCGCACCCCCTCGCCGGTCAGCGGGGCCAGGGCGGGCAGCGCCCGCAGGCACAGCAGCTCGGCGGGGCCGGCCAGGTGCACCGGTTCCGCGGCTATCCGGTGGTCGGCGTGGTCCCGGCCGGTGACCGCCGCGAGGGCGTCCAGTGGCTGCGCGACGTCGGCCGCCAGTTGGTCGGCGACCGCGGTGGGTGCGACGCCGCGCGGCAGCCGGTCGAAAAGCTGCCGCCCCAGCCGCTCCTCCAGGGCGCGGACCTGGGCGGTCACGGTGGGCTGCGACAGGCCGAGCAGTCGTGCGGCCGCGGTGAACGAGCCGGCGCGGTGCACGGCCAGGAAGGTCCGCAGCAGGGTGAGGTCCATCGGCGCGGGCTCCGGCCCCGGCAGCTCCGATCCATCGGGATTCCTATGGGTCATGGTGGTGATTCTATTGGATTTCGATGGGAAGGCGCCCTACGTTCGAACTCCACAGCGATCCGGCGCTTCCCCCGATGGAAGGCCGGACCGACGCGCCCACCGAAAGACGTGACATGGCAGAGATCCTTTTCGTGATGACCGGCGCCGACCACTGGACCCTGGCCGACGGCACCCAGCACCCCACCGGTTTCTGGGCCGAGGAGGCCGTGGCCCCCTACCGCGCCTTCACCGGCGCCGGCCACACGATCGTGGTCGCCACCCCCGGCGGCGTCGTCCCCACGGTCGACCGCGGGAGCCTCGCACCGGAGGTGAACGGCGGTAAGGAGGCCGCCGACGCGATTGTCGCCGAACTGTCCGCGATGACCGAGCTGAAGAAGCCGATCAAGCTCGAGGACGTCGAACTGGCCGACTACGACGCGGTCTTCTACCCCGGCGGCCACGGCCCGATGGAGGACCTGGCCGTCAACGCCGACTCCGGCCGGCTGCTCACCGCCGCCCTGGACTCCGGCAAGCCGCTCGGCGTGGTCTGCCACGCCCCCGCGGCGCTGCTCGCCACCACCCGCCCCGACGGCACCTCACCGTTCGCGGGCTACCGGCTGACCGGTTTCACCAACGCCGAGGAGACCCAGGCGGGCTTCGCCGACAAGGCGAAGTGGCTGCTCCAGGACCGGCTCGTCGAGCTCGGCGCGGACTTCCAGGAGGGCGCGGCCTGGGCCCCGTACGTGGTCGTGGACCGCAACCTGATCACCGGGCAGAACCCGGCCTCGTCCGCGCCGCTCGCCGCCGAACTCCTCAAGGCGCTGGGCTGACCGCACGCGGCCGACGGCCGGCTCCGGCTCCCGCGGTCACTCCCGCAGGCCCGCCGGAAGCCGGCCGGTGTGCACCACCGCGAGCGACCGGGTGGCGCGGGTCAGGGCGACGTAGAGATCGCTGGCTCCGCGCGCGGAACCGGAGACGATGAGCGCCGGCTCGACGACGATCACCGAGTCGAACTCCAGCCCCTTGGCCTGCCGGGGGTCGAGCAGCACCGGCGACCGCGTCAGGTCGGGCTCCTCGCCGGCCGTCACCCCCGGCAGCTTCCCGGCCAGCTCCTCGTGCAGCGCCCGCGGCGCGATCACCGCGAGCCGGCCGTCGTCCGGGGTCTCGAGGGACGCGGCCTCCGCGACCGAGCGGACGATGTCGTCCGTGACGCACACCTGGGGCCGCACGCCCGTCGAGCGTACCGAGCGCGGCGGCTCGTACGACGGGTCGGCGGCCCGCGCCACCCCGGCGGCCAGCTCCATGATCTCGGCCGGGGTGCGGTAGTTGACGCCGAGCCGCGCATGGCTCCAGCGGTCGCCGACGTACGGGCCCAGGATCTGCTGCCATGAGTCGCAGCCCGCCGGATCGCCGGTCTGGGCGGGGTCGCCGACCAGGGTCAGCGAGCGCGTCGGGCAGCGGCGCATCAGCAGCCGCCACGCCATCGCGGACAGCTCCTGCGCCTCGTCCACGATGATGTGGCCGAAGGCCCAGGTGCGATCGGCGGCGGCGCGTTCCGCGGCGCTGCGGTGGTCGGCCTCCTCGTGCCGGTCGGCGAAGCGCTCGGCGTCGATGAGGTCGTGGGCGGACAGCACCTCGGACTCCTCGCCCTCGAACTCGAAGGTGCGCGAGCCGTAGGAGAGCTCCAGCACCCCCTGGGCGTAGGCGACCTGTTCGCCGCGCTCACGCGCCGCCGCGGCCCGCGCGGCCCGGTCGTCCTCGCCCAGCAGCTCGGCGGCCTCGTCGAGGAGCGGGATGTCGCCGACGGTCCAGTCGCCGCCGCTACGGCGGATCGACGCGGCTTCCGCCTCCGGCAGCTGGACGGGGTCGGCGAGGAAGTCGCCGACCAGTTGCCGCGGGGTGAGGTAGGGCCAGTGCGCGTCGATGGCGGCGTGCACCGCGGGGTTGTCGTTCAGTTCGCGGCCCAGCTGCTCGACCTCCTCCGGGTCGAGGAAGTTCTCCCCGTCGTAGGGGTCCGTGCCCAGCCGGTCGGCGAGCTGCGCGGTGAGCGCGTCGAGGACGAAGCGGCCGAAGTGGGCGCGGGCCAGGTTGTGCGGGAGCCGGGTCTGACGTGCGCAGTGCCGGGCGTCCTCCGCGACGGCCCGCTCCAGCAGCAGCGTCTCGCGCTCGTGCTGGATGGGAAGGGCCGGGTGGGGGACGGTCTGGCGGTCACGCAGCGCGCGGGCGAGGACGTCGGCCATCTCGGCCCGCCCCTTGAGGGCGGCTGCTTCGGGGGTGTCCGTTCCGCTGGCGCTGACGCCAGGGAAGAGCTCTCCCACGGTCGACAGCAGCACACCGGTCTCGCCGAGCGAGGGCAGCACCTCGCCGATGTAACCGAGGAAGGCCGGGTTGGGACCGACGATCAGCACGGCGCGGCGGGCGAGCTGCTCGCGGTACGCGTAGAGCAGGTACGCCGCGCGGTGCAGCGCGACGGCGGTCTTGCCGGTGCCGGGGCCGCCCTCGACGACGAGCACGCCACGGTGCGGGGCGCGGATGATCTCGTCCTGCTCGGCCTGGATGGTCTGCACGATGTCGGCCATCCGGCCGGTGCGGGCAGCGCCGAGGGCGGCGAGGAGCACGGCGTCCCCGCGCGGGTCCTCGTGCCCGGTGCGGACCGTGTCGGCGAGGTCCAGGACCTCGTCGTGCAGCGCGGTGACGGTACGGCCGAGGGTGGTGAGGTGCCGGCGGCGGCGCAGGCCCATCGGGGAATGCCCGGTGGCGAGATAGAAAGGACGTGCGACGGGTGCCCGCCAGTCCACCAGGAGCGGAGTCCTGTCCTCGTCGTCCTGACGGATTCCGATGCGGCCGATGTGATGGCGTATCCCGTCGGCGAAGTCGATGCGCCCGAAGCAGAGCCCGGACTCCACGGAATTGAGCGCGGAGAGCCGGTCGGTCCGCTCGGAGACCGCCACATCACGCTCGAGGCGGGCTTGAAGGCCCTTGCCCACTTGGGCGAAGGACGCTTGCACCGCGCTCTCGGCCTGCTCCCGGAGCGCGTCGAGGCGCTCATAGAGACGCGAGACGAATTGCTGTTCGTTCTGCAATTCCTCGGTTGACAATTCAGCTCCTGTCGCGGTACAGTGTTCGCATAAGACTTTTCCGCGCTATTCTTCGCGCGAAGACATGAAACACTTAATATACGCAGAGAAATACCCCGGACGTCAATGCGTCCGGGGTATTTCTTTATGCGGATTCCGCGTTGGCGTCCCTGCCGGTCGCGGCCGGACCGACCAGTTCCTTCAGGACGTCGGCCATGGTGACGAAGCCGATGCTCCGGCCCTGCTCGTCGACGACGGAGGCCAGGTGGGCCCGGCCTGCCCGCATCGCGGTGAGGACGTCGTCCAGCGGGCCGGCGGCGCTGACCGTGGTGATGGGGCGCAGCGCGGAACGGGGGAAGGGCCGGTCCTGCCCTTCGGCGAACAGGGCGTCCTTCACATGCAGATAGCCCAGTACTGTGCCGCCGTCGGACTCCGCGACCGGAAAGCGCGAGAAGCCGGAGCGCGCGGACAGCTGCTCCAGGCCCTCCGGGGTGATGCCGAGCGGGGCGCGCACGACGCGGTCGGTCGGCAGCGCCACCTCGCCGACGGGCCGGCGGCCCAGTTCCAGGGCGTCCTGCAGACGTTCGGTGGCGCGCGAGTCCAGCAGCCCCGCCTGGCCGGCGTCGGTCACCATGCGGGAGAGCTGGGCGTCGGAAAAGACGGCCGCGACCTCGTCCTTCGTCTCCACCCGCAGCAGTCGCAGGAGGGCGTTGGCGAAGGCGTTGATGGCGAAGATCACCGGCCGCAGCGCCCGCGTGAAGGCGACCAGCGGCGGGCCGAGCGCCAGCGCGCTGCGCGCGGGCGCGGCCAGCGCGACGTTCTTGGGGACCATCTCGCCGATGAGCATGTGGAGGTAGGTGGCGACGGCCAGGGCGATCACGAACGCGATCGGGTGGATGAGCGCGTCCGGCACGTCGACGGCGTGGAAGACCGGTTCGAGCAGATGCGCGATGGCCGGTTCCGCGACGATGCCGAGCACCAGCGTGCAGACGGTGATGCCGAGCTGGGCCGCGGCGAGCAGTGGTGACAGGTGCTCCAGGCCCCAGATGACGCTGCGGGCGCGTCGGTCGCCGTCGTCGGCGCGTCCTTCGATCTGGCTGCGGCGCACCGAGATCATGGCGAACTCGGCGCCGACGAAGAAGGCGTTGACGACGAGTGTCAGGGCGCCGATGAGCAGTTGGAGGACGGTCATCGGGCGCGCTCCCCGTCGGGTGCCGGGCTGAGGTGGGAAACGGGCGGTGCGGTGATGCGGACGCGCGACGCGCGGCGGCCTGCCGCTTCGGTGACCTCGAGCCGCCAGCCGCCCAGCTCGACGGTGTCCCCGGCGGCCGGGATCCGGCCCAGGCGCTGGGCGACGAGTCCGGCGAGCGTCTCGTAGGGGCCTTCGGGGGCGTGCAGGCCGATCTCCTCCAGCTGGTCGTCGGTGCGGGTCGCGCCGTCCGCGTCGTAGGTCCGCCGGCCGTCGGCGTCCTCGCCGGTGAAGGTCAGGTCGGACAGTTCGTGCGGGTCGTGCTCGTCGCGTACCTCGCCGACGACCTCCTCGACGATGTCCTCCAGGGTGACCACGCCGGCAGTGCCGCCGTACTCGTCGATGACGACCGCCATCGACTGCTTGCCGCCGAGCCGGTCCAGCAGTCGGTCGACGGTCAGCGACTCGGGCACCAGCAGCGGTTCGCGCAGCAGCGAGGTGATCGGGAAGCGCGGGCGCCGCCCGGCGGGGACGGCCAGCACGTCCTTGATGTGGGCGGTGCCGATGACGGAGTCGAGGGAACCGCGGTAGACGGGGAAGCGGGACAGGCCGGTGGCGCGGGTCGCCTCGACGACGTCCTCGGCGGTGGCGCGCGAGTCGAGCGCGGTGACCTGCACGCGCGGCGTCATCACGTGCTGCGCGGTGAGTTCCGCCAGGTTCAGGGTGCGGACGAACAGTTCGGCGGTGTCGGCCTCCAGCGTGCCGGCCTTGGCCGAGTGCCGGGCCAGCGCCACCAGCTCCTGCGGACCGCGCGCGGAGGCCAGCTCCTCCGCGGGCTCCAGGCCCATGCGGTGCAGTATCCGGTTGGCGGTGTTGTTCAGGTGCCGGATGAACGGGCCGAACGCGGTGGTGAAGGCGCGCTGCGGTGCGGCGACCGCCTTGGCCACCGGCAGCGGCCGGGAGATCGCCCAGTTCTTCGGCACGAGCTCGCCCACGACCATGAGCATCACGGTCGACAGCGCGGTGCCCAGCACCAGCGCGGCGGAGGAGGCCACGGAGTCCGACAGCCCGGCGGCCCGCAGCGGGCCGCTGAGCAGCTGGGAGATCGAGCTCTTGGCGAGCATGCCGATCACGAGTCCGGTGACCGTGATCCCCAACTGCGCGCCGGACAGCTGCAGCGTCAGGGTGCGGACGGCCTGCAGGGCCGCGGACGCGCCGCGCTCACCGGCCTGCTCCGCACGTTCCAGCTCGCCGCGTTCGATCGTGGTCAGCGAGAACTCGGCCGCGACGAAGACTCCGCAGGCGAGGGTGAGCAGCAGTGCGACCACCAGCAGCAGTACTTCGGTCATCGGGTCACCTCCGTCCCATGATCGGACAGGGGCGGTCGGTCCGCACGGCACCGGCTACTGGGGGGTTCGTCCATGGAGGGACGCTCACACCTTTCCTGGGTTTTCGGGGTCGGTTCTCCGGGTCGTTCCGTCGGAGAACTTGATCTGACTCATAGTAAAGGAAAGGCAAAGGAGCGGCGTGGCGCGGGGGCGCCGAAGCGCTCGGCGGGTCGCGGGCGACGCCACGCGCGGGCCACCCGGCGGTGTCGTACGAACTCGCTCCGTGATCGCCCCAGGTCACTGTTCGGCCCCGTTTTCGATCATGGACGAAGGGCTGTGGAGAGGCTTCCGGGGCGGGTGCCGAGGGATAGGGTGGAGGCTTCCCGCGACCCGCCCCGGAGGTGCCTGCCCGGTGTCCGACAGCTTTGTCCACCTGCACAATCACACCCAGTTCTCGCTTCTCGACGGCGCGCAGAAACTGCCCATCCTCTTCAAGAAGATCGAGGAGGAGGGGATGCCGGCCGTGGCGATGTCGGACCACGGCAACATGTTCGGCGCGTACGAGTTCTTCCAGGTGGCGAAGAAGGGCCCGGTCAAGCCGATCATCGGCATCGAGGCCTATGTGGCGCCGTCCTCGCGGCGCAACCGGAAGCCGGAGTTCTGGGGTCCCGGCGGGCAGCGGGCCGTCTCGGACGACGGCGAGGGCAGCAAGGACGTCAGCGGCGGCGGCCGCTTCACCCATATGACGATGTGGGCCGAGCACGCGCAGGGGCTGCGGAACCTCTTCCGGCTCTCCTCCCTCGCGAGCTTCGAGGGCTTCTACGGCAAGCCCCGCATGGACCGCGAACTGATCTCCCAGCACGCCTCGGGGATCATCGCGACGACGGGCTGCCCCTCGGGCGAGATCCAGACCCGGATCCGGCTCGGCCAGTTCGACGCGGCCCTGCAGGCGGCCTCCGACTTCCAGGACATGTTCGGCAAGGAGAACTACTTCCTGGAGCTGATGGACCACGGCCTGGACCTCGAGCGCAACGTCCGCGAGGACCTGCTCAAGATCGCCAAGCAGCTGAACATCCCGCTGCTGGCGACCAACGACTCGCACTACGTGCACGAGAGCGAGGCCGACTCGCACGACACGCTGCTGTGCGTCGGCGTCGGCAAGAACAAGGACGACCCGGGCCGCTTCCGGTTCAACGGCACCGGCTACTACATCAAGACCGCGGCCGAGATGCGGGAGCTCTTCTCCGAGCTCCCCGAGGCGTGCGACAACACATTGCTGATCGCCGAGCGCATCCAGGACTACGACGAGGTCTTCGCCGAGGTCAACCAGATGCCGCAGTTTGTGGTGCCCGAGGGCGAGGACCAGGAGTCCTGGCTGCGCAAGGAGTGCATGCGCGGCCTGGCGATGCGGTACGGCGACCCCATCCCGGACGCCGTCATGGACCGCTTCGAGACCGAGATGAAGATCATCGGTCCGATGGGGTTCTCCAGCTACTTCCTCGTCGTCGCCGACATCTGCAAGTACGCCCGTGACAACGACGTGCCCGTCGGCCCCGGCCGTGGTTCCGCGACCGGCTCCATCGTCGCGTACGCCACCCGCATCACCGAGCTGTGCCCCCTGGAGCACGGCCTGCTGTTCGAGCGGTTCCTGAACCCCGAGCGCATCAACCCGCCCGACGTCGACCTCGACTTCGACGACCGCCAGCGCGACCGGATGGTGCGGTACGTCACCGAGAAGTACGGGGAGGAGTACACCGCCCAGGTCAACACGTTCGGCACCATCAAGGCCAAGGCCGCGGTCAAGGACTCCTCCCGGGTCCTGGGCTACCCCTTCGCGATGGGCGACCGCATCACCAAGGCGATGCCCGCCGACGTGATGGGCAAGGGCGTCCCGCTCTCCGGCATGTTCGACCCCTCGCACCCCCGCTACGGCGAGGCGGGCGAGATCCGGCAGATGTACGACAACGAGCCGGACGTCAAGCGCGTCATCGACACCGCGAAGGGCATCGAGGGCCTGGTCCGCGGCACCGGTGTGCACGCGGCCGCGGTGATCCTCTCGAAGACACCCCTGCTGGACCTGATCCCGATGCACCGCCGGGACAAGGACGGCGTGATCATCACCGGCTTCGACTACCCCAGTTGCGAGAACATGGGGCTGGTCAAGATGGACTTCCTGGGTCTTCGGAACCTGGGCATCATCCATCACGCCCTGAAGATCGTGAAGGAGAACCGGGGGGTGGACATCAAGTCCGAGACCATCCCCCTGGACGACAAGACCACGTACGAACTGCTGGCGCGCGGCGACACCCTGGGCGTCTTCCAGCTCGACGGCGGCGCCATGCGCGCCCTGCTCAAACTGATGGAGCCGACCCGGTTCGAGGACATCGCCGCCGTCCTCGCGCTCTACCGGCCGGGCCCGATGGCCGCCAACGCGCACACCAACTACGCGCACCGCAAGAACGGCCGCCAGGAGATCGAGCCGATCCACCCCGAGCTGCGCGAGGCGCTCGACCCGATCCTGGGTACCACGTTCCACCTGCTCGTGTACCAGGAGCAGATCATGGCCATCGCCCGGGAACTGGCCGGCTACAGCCTCGGCGGCGCCGACCTGCTGCGCCGCGCGATGGGCAAGAAGAAGCCCGAGGTGCTGGCGGCCGAGTGGGAGAAGTTCCACGGCGGCATGCAGACCAACGGCTACAGCGAGGAGTCCATCAAGGCGCTGTGGGACGTCATGCTCCCGTTCTCCGGCTACGCCTTCAACAAGTCGCACACCGCCGGCTACGGGCTGGTCTCGTACTGGACCGCCTACCTCAAGGCGAACTATCCCGCCGAGTACATGGCCGCGCTGCTCACCTCGGTGGACGACGACAAGGACAAGGCCGCCATCTACCTGGCCGACGCCCGCAAGATGGGCGTCCGGGTGCTGCCCCCGGACGTGAACGAGTCCACCGCCGACTTCACCGCCGTCGGCGACGACGTCCGGTTCGGCCTGAAGTCCGTGCGCAACGTGGGCACGAACGTCATCGAGTCGCTGGTCGCCTCCCGCAAGTCCAAGGGGAAGTACGTCGCGTTCAGCGACTTCCTGGATAAGGCGGAGATCGCCACGCTCAACAAGCGTGCCGTGGAGTCCCTCATCAAGGCCGGCGCCTTCGACTCGCTCGGACACACCCGCAAGGGGCTGTCCGCGGTCCACGAGGACGCCATCGACGCCATCATCCCGGTCAAGAAGGCCGAGGCGTACGGGCAGGACGACCTCTTCGGCGCCCTCGACAGCGGTGACGAGGGCGGCGGCGGCTTCGGTCTGGACTTCAAGATCGGCGACGACGAGTGGCCGCGCAAGCAGCTGCTGTCGACCGAGCGCGAGATGCTGGGGCTGTACGTCTCGGCGCACCCGCTGGACGGGGCCGAGCACATCCTCGCCCGCAACCGCGACACCTCCATCGCCGATCTGATCGCCTCCGGGCAGACCCAGGGCGTGGTGAAACTCGCCGGGCTGATCACCACCGTCGAGCGGCGGATGACGAAGCAGGGCAACGCGTGGGCGATCGTGCACCTCGCCGACCGTGACGCCAACATGGAGATCTGCTTCTTCCCCGCCTCCTACCAGCTCGTGCAGCACGCGCTGGTCCCGGACACCGTGGTCGCCGTGACGGGACGGATCAACGACCGCGACGGAACGATCAACATCGCCGGCCAGGAACTGATGGAGCTGGACATCTCGTCCGCCGAGTACGGCGGCAAGCCCCCCGTCCAGCTGTTCATGCGGGCCCACAAGCTCAACCAGCCCACGATCAACGAGCTCAAGCGGATCCTGCGCGCCCACCCGGGCGACAGCCCGGTGCGCATGCGGGTCCGCGGGCCGGAGAAGACCACCGTCTTCGAGCTGGGCTTCCTGGTGAACCACGAGACCATCGCCTCCGACATCAAGGGCTCCTTCGGCGCCGAGAGCTGGCTGGGCGTGGCCTGACCGACGCTGGTTTCCGCCCCGTCGCTCCGGCCGCGACGGGGCGAAACCAGTGGCCGCGGCACGGCGCGGATGTTTGACTGCGCCGCATGGACGATCTCCACATCCGCGCGGCGGGCCCCTCGGACATCACGGCCGTACTCGGGTTCTGGCAGGTGGCGGCCGAGGGCGCCAGCATCAGCGACGACGAGCAGGGCGTGGCCCGGCTGATCGCCCGGGACCCGGAAGCGCTGCTCCTCGCGGAGCGCGGCGGCGCGCTCGTGGGGTCGGTGATCGCCGGGTTCGACGGCTGGCGGTGCCACGTCTACCGGTTGGCCGTGCACCCCGGCGCGCGACGCCAGGGGATCGCCGCGGCGCTGTTGCGCGCGACCGAGGAGCGGTTCGCGGCGCTGGGCGGGCGACGGTCGGACGCGATGGTCCTGCAGCGCAACGAAGTGGCGCACCACGCCTGGAAGGCGGCCGGCTACGGCGCGGAGGAGCAGTGGCGGCGCTGGACCAAGCCCCTGCGGTAGCGGCACTGGACCAAGCCCCTGCGGTAGCGGGCCACCGGCGCGATCCGTTCGCGCCCACTTGCCGATACTAGCGGATCGGCGCTAGCTTGTAGGTATGGCCAAGACCCAGTTGAACGTGCGGGTGGAAGAGTCCACCGCCGAGACGGCCCGGGACCGGGCTTCGCGCCGGGGCATCAGCGTGAACCGGTACATCGAAGAGCTGGTCCAGCAGGACGCGGGTGAACGCGGCCGCACCTTCGTCGAAGCCGCAGCCGACTTCATGAAGAGCTATGAGTCGGTGTTCGCGGAGGAGTTCGGCTCGGAGCACGAAGGCAGCCGTTGAGCCTGCGCATCGACTTGGCCTGGCTGCTCATGGTCGCCGAGCACAACACCCCCGGCGACCCTCAGGTCACCGACTGGGGCGCGCTGCTCGCGGCGGTGAGCCGGCACCAGGCGGAGATTTTCGGCACCCCCGTCTACCCGGACCCGCACGACCGCGCCGCGGCCCTGCTGCAGATCCTCGTGCACGTCCCCGCCCTGGAGCGGTCCAACGCGATGTTCGCGTCGGCGGTCGCCTACGCCTACCTCGTCGCCAGCGGACTCAAGGTCACCACCTCGCCGGAACAGGTCCGCGATCTGGCCCGGCTGGTCAAGGACGGCTCCGCGGGCGTCGGCCGGATAGCGCAGGAGCTGCGCGGCTGGGGCGGGTAGGGGCTTGCCGGCGGATCCTGCCGAGGCGTCGTCGCACACCGCCGAACGGCGTTCGGCGGCGTTGATCGAAGACGCGTCGACACCCCGTCCGCGGTACGGCAGACTTCCCGCGATGACTCAACGAACCGACACGCCTCCCACCTGGGACGAGCGCACGCAGCTGGCCACCTACCTGGACTACGCCCGCCACACGGCGCGGGACAAGTGCGAGGGCGTGTCCGCCGAGGACGCCCGCAAGGCACCGCTCCCGAGTTCCCCGCTGCTGACGATGTGCGGGCTGATCAGCCATCTGCGGTGGGTCGAGAACTACTGGATCGACGTGATGTTCCTGGGGAACGAACAGGAGGGGCCGCTCACGGAGGCGACCGACGACGACCCCGACCCCGAGATGCGCACCGCGGTCGACATCCCGCTGCCCCGGCTCCTCGCCGAGTACGAGGAGCAGAGCGCCCGCTACCGTCGCCTGGTGTCCGACCACGACCTGGACGCGACCGCCAAGCGCCCCATCAGCGACGGCCGCCACGTGGACCTCCGCTGGGTGCTCCTCCACCTCATCGAGGAGACCTCCCGCCACAACGGCCACCTCGACATCGTGCGCGAGCTGGTCGACGGGCGGACCGGCGTCTAGGTGTATTGACCCGCAGGGTTGTTTGCGCGGGTGATGGGTGGGTTGCCGCCGAGTGCGGTGTGGCCGCGGTGGTGGTTGTAGGTGTGGAGGAAGTCTGCCAGGGCCGCGGTGCGCTCGTCGTTGGTGGTGTAGGGCCGCTGGTAGGCCCACTCGTCGGCGAGGGTGCGGTTGAAGCGTTCGACCTTGCCATTGGTCTGAGGTCGGTAGGGGCGGGTGCGTTTGTGGGCGATGCCGGCCGCGGTCAGTGTTTGGGTGAAGAGTGTGGATTTGTAGCAGGAGCCGTTGTCGGTCAGGACCCGCTCGACGGTGATCCCGTAGCGGGCGAAGAATGCTTGGGCGCGCTGCCAGAACCCGATGGCGGTGTGCTGGCGTTCGTCGGTGAGGACCTCGCTGTAGGCCAGGCGGGTGTGGTCGTCGACGGCGGAGTGGATGTAGCTGTATCCGATCACCGGTTTGCAGCTCTTGCGCTGGTCGGTGGTGGCTTGACGGTTGTGGTTGCCGGCTGTTCTGCCGACGGTGCGCCATCCGCCGCCGTCGGGGATGTTGCCGAGTTTCTTGATGTCGACGTGCACCAGCTCGCCGGGCCGGTCGCGTTCGTAGCGGCGGATCGGCTCGCCGGTCGGGCGGTCCAGCCAGGCGAGCCGGTTCAGGCCGTGACGGGTCAGGATTCGGTGCACCGTGGAGGCGGGAAGTCCGAGGATCGGGCCGATGCGGGCCGGGCCGAGCTTGCGGGCCTGCCGCAGATCACAGACCGCGGCTTCCTTCTCGGGGATCGTGCGGTGCGGGGTCGTGTGCGGTCGGCTCGAGCGGTCGAACAACCCCTGATCGCCTTCCGTGCGCCAGCGGCGCACCCACTTGTGGGCCGTGGCCCGCGAGATTCCCATCTCGGCCGCGACATGAGCGACCGGACGACCGGAGCAGACACGTTCGATCAGCAGACGTCTCCCGAAGACAGTCAGCCGGGCATTACGGTGGGACAAGAAGACCTCCGTGTGGTGCAGTCCTAGACAGCTCCACCACACCGGAGGTCTTCGCCATGTTCAAGACCCACGACTGTCAACAACGCTCGTGATCAATACATCTAGGCCGTGTCTGACACATACCGGTGTCCGCCCGGAGGGCGGGGCCCGGGGCGTCTGGTGCGTGCGATCGCAAGGCGGAGGGTCGCCCCTGTACTGGACGTACTGGGGCGGGCCCGACAACAGGGGGCCCCTCCCAGCGGTAGCTGGGGGAGAGCGCGCGTGCCAGACGCCCCGGGCCAGGCGGGATGTGTCAGACACGGCCGAGTGCTCTGGCCGGAAGGGTTTGCCTGGTGCGCGGCGTCCGGCGCGGTGCGTCGCGAGGCGGAGGGTCGTCCTCGTACCGGACGTACGTGGACGAGCCCGACAACGCAGCAGGCGTGCGTGCCAGGCGTCGCGGGCCAGGCGGGACTTTCACAACACGGCCTAGACCGGGTCGTGAAGCCCCGCGGGCGGCGGCTGGTCACCGCCCGCGGTGCGGGTGAACTCCTCGGCGTCCCAGACGCCGCCGAGCTGCGGGGCCAGCCAGCCCGGCGCGGCACCGCGGAACTGTTCCGGGGAGAGCGCGCCGGCGCCGGCCGGGAGCGCTCCGAGCAGCGGCACCCCCGCGGACTGCGGGAGGTCGGTGAGGTTGCAGCGGGCCGCCAGGTCCGGTTCGACCGGCCAGCTGCCGATGATGATGCCCGCGCACCGTAGGTCGCGCGCGGCCAGCGCCTCCGTCGTCAGCGCGGCCGTGTTGAGCGTGCCGAGGCCCGCGGGCACCACCACCAGCACGGCGGCGCCGAGCAGCTTCACCGCGTCGGCCAGCGTCGAGCCGTCGTCGTCGAAGCGCACCAGCAGGCCGCCCGCGCCCTCGATCAGCACCACGTCGTGCACGGCCGACAGCTTCGCGGCCGCCTCGGCGATCTCGGCCGGGCGCACCGGGTGCAGGCCCGCGCGCCGGGCCGCGGTCGCCGGGGCCAAGGGCTCGGGGTAGCGAGCGAGTTCGACCGCCGTGACCCCACCGGCCAGCCGCGCCACCTCGGCCGCGTCGCCGGGCTCACCCTCCGCCACGCCCGTCTGGGCGGGTTTGAGCACCGCGACGCTCAGACCCTGCGCCAGTGCGGCCGCGGCGACCGCCGCGGTCACCATGGTCTTCCCGATCTCCGTGCCCGTCCCCGTGACCGCCAGTACCGCCATGTGACCGCTTCCTCCTCGTATCGATGCCGGGCGGCACGCCGACCGCTCCGCGCCGTCCGCCCCCGGTTGCCCGGCCCCCGGTGTCAGCCCGCGGCCGCGGCCGCCACGACCGCCGCGCAGATCCGCGCCACGTCCTCGTCCCCGGTGACGTAGGGCGGCATGGTGTACACCAGATCACGGAACGGCCGCAGCCACACACCCGCCCCCACCGCGGCCCGGGTGGCCGCGGCCATGTCGACCTGGTGGTCGAGCTGGACGACACCGATCGCGCCCAGCACCCGCACGTCCCGCACGCCCGGCAGCGCGGCGGCCGGCGCCAGCCCCTCGAGCAGCCCGGCCTCGACGCGCTTGACCTCACCGGCCCAGTCCTGTGTCAGCAGCAGGTCGATCGAGGCGCAGGCGACGGCGGCGGCGAGGGGGTTGCCCATGAACGTCGGACCGTGGGCGAGCACCGGCACCTCGCCCCGGGAGATGCCCTCGGCGACCGCGCTGGTGCACAGCGTCGCCGCCATCGTCAGATAACCGCCGGTCAGCGCCTTGCCCAGACACATCACGTCCGGCGAGACACCGGCGTGCTCAGCGGCGAAGAGGGTGCCGGTACGGCCGAAGCCGGTGGCGATCTCGTCGAAGACCAGCAGCACGCCGTGTTCGTCGCACGCCTCGCGCAGCACCCGCAGATAGCCGGGGGAGTGGAAGGCCATCCCGCCGGCGCCCTGCACCACCGGTTCGACGATCACCGCCGCGAGCTCGTCGGCGTGACGACCGATCAGCTCGCGCAGGTGCGCGGCGTACCGCGGGTCGGGCTCGGCGCCGAACCCGGGCGGCGGCACGTCGGCGAAGACCTGGCGAGGGAGCGCCCCGGACCACAGGTCGTGCATCCCGCCGTCGGGGTCGCACACCGACATCGGCTGCCAGGTGTCCCCGTGGTAGCCGCCGCGCCAGGTCAGCAGCCGCCGCTTGGCCGGCCGGCCGAGCGAACGCCAGTACTGCAGGCACATCTTGAGGGCGACCTCGACCGACACCGAACCGGAGTCGGCGAGGAAGACATGGCGCAGCGGTTCCGGGGTGATCTCCACCAACTTCGCCGCCAGCCGGACGGCGGGCTCATGGGTGAGCCCGCCGAACATCACATGGCTGACGCGGTCGAGCTGGCCGCGCGCGGCCTCGTTGAGGACCGGGTGGTTGTAGCCGTGGATCGCCGCCCACCAGGACGACATCCCGTCGATCAGCTCGGTCCTGCCCTCCGCCGGGGCGGCCAGCCGCAGCCGGACGCCGGCCGCCGACTCGACGATCAGCGGCTCCTGGCGGCCGGGCATCGGCCCGTACGGATGCCAGACGTGCTGCCGGTCCAGGGCCAGCAGCGCGTCGGGCGTCAGCGCGTCGGGTACCGGTGACGCGGCGAGCGGCTCAGGCATTGGGCGGCAGGTCCGTTCCCGCTCCGCGCCGGCGGACGGCGACCAGCCCGGTGCGGGCGGCGCCCGCCGGGACGGGCTCCTGCTCCGGCAAGCCGGCGGGCTCCTGCCCAGGCGACCCGGCGGACTCCGCCACCGACTCGGGCGCGGTCCGCGCCGCGCCGCCGCAGGGACCGCAGCCGCCGCCGTCGGCGTGCGAGCCGCACCCGGCGTCCTGGCCCTGGCCGGAACCGCAGCCGGCGGCCGCGTCGTCGTGGGAGCCGCAGCCGCCGCCCGCGTGTGCCAGGTCCGCGCGGTGCTGGGGGAGCGTGACGGTGCCCGCGCCCTCCACCTCGAAGCCCGCGTCGGCGATCATGTCGAGGTCGGCCTGGCCGGCCTGGCCCTCGCTGGTCAGGTAGTCGCCCAGGAAGATCGAGTTCACCAGGTGCAGCGCGAGCGGCTGCAGGGTGCGCAGGTGCACCTCGCGGCCGCCGGCGAGGCGGACCTCCACGTCCGGGCAGACGAAGCGCACCATCGCCAGGATCCGCAGCGCGCGCTGCGGCGTGAGGTTCCACTCCTCGGCCAGCGGGGTGCCCTCGAACGGGATGAGGAAGTTGACCGGAACGGAGTCGGGGTCCAGCTCGCGCAGCGCGAACACGACGTCCACGAGGTCGGCGTCGGACTCGCCCATGCCCGCGATCAGACCGGAGCACGCCGACAGTCCGGCCGCCTGCGCCTGCTGCACGGTGTCCACGCGGTCGGCGTAGGTGTGCGTGGTGGTGATGCCGCCGTACGTCGCCTCGGAGGTGTTCAGGTTGTGGTTGTACGCGTCCGCGCCGGCCTCGCGCAGCCGGTCCGCCTGCCCGGCCGACAGCAGACCCAGGCACGCGCAGACCTCGACGCCCTCGTTCTGCTCCTTGATCGCCTCGATCGTCTGCGAGACCCGGTCCACGTCGCGGTCCGTGGGACCGCGCCCGCTGGCCACCAGGCACACCCGCTTGGCCCCGCCGGCGACACCGGCCGTCGCGGCGGCCGCCGCCTCGTGCGGCTTGAGCCAGGTGTACTTCAGGATCCCGGCTGTCGAGCCGAGTCGCTGCGAGCAGTACGAGCAGTCCTCGGGGCACAGCCCGGACTTGAGGTTGACCAGGTAGTTGAGCTTCACGCGGCGCCCGAACCACTGGCGCCGCACCTTGCCGGCCGCGGCCACCACATCGAGCAGGTCTTCGTCGGAGGTCGCCAGAACGGCAAGCGCCTCATCCCGGGTGGGCGGCTCTCGGCGCAGCCCCTTTTCCACCAGCGTGTTCAGCAGATCCATAGGGGCGATCCTGGCCCACCGAGGGGCCGGGAGCCAATGATGGACCGCACAACAGGGGTGGCAGTAGGTGTGTGTATCGCCACACCCTGTCCGGGCGGCCCGGACAGTACGTTGCTGACAGGCCCGACCGCACCGCCCCACCCGCCCTGCCGGACACCCCGGCGGAGCCGCCCCAGCCCGCCCCGCCGACCCCAGGGACCCCGATGAGCCGCGACCCGTTCGACTGGATCGACGCCCACGCAGCACGGCGCCGCGAGGGCGGTCTCGTCCGCACCCTGCGACCGCGGCAGGCGGAGTCGGCGCTGCTGGACCTGGCGGGCAACGACTACCTCGGGCTGGCCCGGCACCCGGAAGTGACCCGGGCCGGGGCCGACGCCTGCCTGCTGTGGGGCGCGGGCTCCACCGGCTCCCGGCTGGTCACCGGCACCACCGAGCTGCACACGGAACTGGAGGCGGAACTCGCCGCGTTCTGCGGGTTCGAGGCCGCCCTGGTCTTCGCCTCCGGCTACGCCGCGAACCTGGCGGCCGTCACCGCGCTGACCGGCCCCGGCACCCTCATCGCCTCCGACAGCTCCAACCACGCCTCGCTCATCGACGGCTGCCGGCTCTCGCGCGCCGACACCGAGGTCGTGGCGCACCGCGACACCGAAGCCGTGCGCAAGGCGCTGGCCGCGCACGCGGGGGCCGCCGTCGTCGTGTCCGACTCGGTCTTCTCCGTCGACGGCGACGCGGCGCCGCTGCCCGCACTGGCCGCCGCCTGCCGCGAGCACGGCGCGGCGCTGCTGGTGGACGACGCCCACGGCCTGGGCGTCCTGGGCGAGGGAGGGCGGGGCGCGGCCTGGGCCGCGGGCCTGGCCGGCGCGCCCGACGTGGTCGTGACGGCCACCTTGTCGAAGTCGCTCGGCAGCCAGGGCGGAGTGGTGCTCGGCCCGGCCCGGGTCATCGAGCACCTGGTCAACGCCGCCCGCACCTTCATCTTCGACACCGGGCTCGCGCCCGCCGCCGCGGGCGCTGCGCTCGGCGCGCTGCGCCTGCTGCGCGCGGAGCCGGAGCGCGCTGAGCGGGCAAGGGCGGTGGCGCTGCAGCTGTACGACCGGCTGACCACGGCCGGGCTGCGCTCGGCCCGGCCCGACGCCTGTGTGGTCTCGGTGCGTGCCCCGTCGGCCGCGGAGGCGCTGCGGTGGGCGGCGGACTGCAGGACCGCGGGTCTGGCGGTGGGGTGCTTCCGGCCGCCGTCGGTGCCGGACGGGATCTCCCGGCTGCGGTTGACCGCCCGCGGCGATCTCACGGATCCGCAGATCGCCGCGGCGGTCGAGGTGATCGTGCGCACGGCGCCGCAGGACTCAGACCGGTCCGGCGAACTCACCCGCGCGTAGCGCTCGTACGAAGGTGTCCCAGGCGGTCGGCGCGAACAGCAGCGCCGGCCCCCGGGGGTTCTTGGAGTCGCGCACGGCCAGAAGTCCGCAGGACAACGTAGCCGTTTCCACACAATTGTTGGCGGCGGTGCTGTAACTGCTGCGCTGCCACCGGGTCGCGGAAAGAGCTGTACTGGAAGAAACGTACCGAGGCAGTACCGACATATGGTGCCTCCTTACGCGCCTCAGCTGTTCCCGGATCCGATCCCGGAGTTGTTCCCGGAGCTGATGCCGGAAATGAACGCCAATGAGTCGTCGTACGTCAGGGCATGGGAGCGCAATCGGTCGAACGCGGCGCTGTAGGCCCTGAGATCATCTTGCCGATCCACATAGAGACTACTCGTCAAATGGTCGATAACAACAACGTCCAGATCGGCAATGAGCGGAAACGAGAAAATTACGAAAGATCCGGTAACTCCTATGTGTCCGCCCGCCGTGAAGGGAAGAACCTGCAGCCGTATCCGGGGCAGCACGGCGGCTTCCGCGAGGTGCCGTAACTGCGCCCCCATGACTTCTTCTCCGCCGACTTCGCGCCGTAGGACCGCCTCGTCGAGAAGAGCGTGCAGTTCCAGCGGGGAATCCTGCTCCAGCACCGCCTGCCGCGCCATCCGCACCTCGACCAGGGCGTCCACCTGCCGTGCGTCGACCCCCGGGAGGACCGACCGGGTGAGTGCGCGGGCGTACGCCCGGGGTCTGCAGCAGGCCGGGCACCACGCTGTTCTCCATCGTGCGCGCACGGCAGGCGCTGGTTTCCAGACTGATGAAGTCGCGGTACTCCGGGGGCAGTACGTCGCGGAACTCGTGCCACCAGCCGCGCTGGGTACCCTTACCGGCCAAAGTGGCCAACAAGTCACGCAGTTCACGGTCACGTACGCCGTAGATGTCCAGCAGGCACGCCACGTCCTCCGGTCGGGCGCCGCTGCGACCGGTCTCGATACGGCTCACCTTCGACTGGTGCCAGCCGGCCCTGCTGGCCGCGTCGCCGCTTGTCATCCCGGCCAGATCGCGTTGCCGCCGGAGTTCTGCCCCGAGCTTTCGACGTCGTACCGCGGGGATCTGTTGCATCGCGCGCCGCTCCTCCTGAAAGAAATTTTCAGACCGTCACCAGTGCGACAGTCTGCGCCTGAATAGGCTCTCGCGTAGCAGAGTTCACCGCTTTGAGCGACAGATATATGCATATCGCCGTGGATCGGCCGCAATAGCGGCACCATGGGTGGCACTCTGGCGCGAAGTAGCCGTCCGCGGCTCCCTGCGGGTGGACCGCACGACGGAGTCTCGGGGCACGGCGGGAAAGGGACAGCGTCGCCATGGCAGACCTCCAGGAAGCATCCGTCACCCTGCCGAGCGACCCCGCCTCGGTCACCACCGCGCGCCGTTACGTGTGCGCGCTGCTGGCGGAGTGGGGAATGCCCGAGCACACGCCGACCGCCGACGTGGTGCGGCTGATCGTCTCCGAACTGACCACCAACGCCGTGCTGCACACGCTCGGTCAGTCACCGACGTTCACCGTGGACGTCCAGCTGGAACGGGCCGAATACCTGCGCATCGGGGTCACCGACAGCCATCCGCGCTGGCCTCAGCGGCTACCGGCCGCCGTCCAGCAGGACAACGGGCGCGGCATGGTCATCATCCGCCATCTCGCCGCGGAGTCCGGCGGACGGCTGTCGGTGACCCCCACGTCCGACGGCGGCAAGACCGTCTGGATCATGCTCCCCTGGGCCGCGCCGGTGCAGTGACCCGCGCGCTGGGCACCTGACCGGAAACGTCAGCCCAGGTCCGCGACCAGGATCGCCTCCGCGCCCACCGGGACGTACCCGGCGGCCCCGCCAGGCTCATGCCCGGGCCGCTCGGGCCGCTCGATCCGCCTCGGCGCGCTCGGGGGCACTGCGCTCGACGCAGAACTCGTTGCCCTCCGGATCGGCCATGTCCACCCACCCCGTGCCATCGGGCCTGCGCTGGTCGCATCCGCCCGCCCCGCCCGCTCCGTTCGCTGCCCCCACACGGCCGCGGGGCCCGGTGGTTCGGGCCCCGCGCCGCGTCAGCGGACCCGGCCGTACCAGACGCTGCCGTCCCAGATCTTCTCCAGCCGGACCCGGGTGCCGGTCTTGGGGGCGTGCCATATCTTGCCGCTGCCGGCGTAGATGCCGACGTGGTAGACGCTGCTGCCCGCGTGGAAGAAGACCAGGTCACCGGCCTGGCGGCTGGAAGCCCCGATATGCGTGGTGCTGTTGTACTGCGCGCCGGTGGTTCTCGGCAGTTTCTTGCCGGCCTTGTCGAATGAATACAGGGTCAGTCCGGAGCAGTCGAAGCGGTACGGCCCGGCGGCGCCCCACTGGTACGGCGAGCCCTTCTTCGACGCCGCGACGCGCAGCGCCTGGGCGGAGGCGGTGGCCGCGTCGGCGTGCGTGGCGGTGGCCGGTAGCAGGGCGGGAACCGCGACGGCCGCGGCGGTGAGGACCGAGGCGGCCCCCATGCGGGACAGACGCGTGGACATGCCGATGGTGGCCATGCAAAACCCTTCGTCGTCCGCTTGCGAAGGATGACCTGTCGGGTTCGGGCAGGCGAAGAATCCCGGCCGCTGACGCGGCTTCACCCCAAGGGGACGGCCTGGATACCGCTGGCCGGCCCCGTCGTGCCTGGGTCCTCCGTTCCTGCCGGTGCAGTGTCGACCGGGCATCCGGGCGGCGGCAGGATTGGGCGTCCGCTCGGACCGCCCCACCACGGCGGCGGGGTCTTGTCGTCCAAGGGAGCATGACCCACGAAAGCGCCCGAAACACGGCAGAAACTGCTTTGTGTGATCTTCCTCACCAATCACCTATTCGGGTGTCCGGAGCGCCGGCCGCCACGGTATTCGTTCCGGCGCACGCCGGTTGACCTGGGCGGGAACAGCGGCCGCGGTGAACGGGCCGCGCAAGTCGGCGTCGCGACAACCACCCGTCACGCGCAAGGGTGACTACTCCGAACGTGCGGCCGTATGTCGCCTTGGGGCGCCGTCAGCGCTCCGGCGGAGGCGGAACGGCCACCAGGGAGGCCCGCCGTTCGCCGTCGAGGACACGCAGCGCCCTTCCCAACGTGCCCGTGTGGACCTCGGTCTCGCCGCGGGCGTGCATCACCGCCAGCGTCTCGCGCAACGCCGTGGCCCTGCCGACGAGCGCCTGGGCGGCGCGCAGCGCACCGTAGGTGTCGCGGGAACGGGACGGATTGATCCGTCCCAACAGGTCCACGATCTCCAGATAGCGGTCGACCAGTTCACCTTCGGAGCGGGTCAGGGCCGGCAGCGCCGGCAGTTCCGGCACCACCGGTGTCACCGGATGCCGTGCGGGGTGGAACCGGTCTTGCGGCTGAGGGTCACCCGGTCCACGATCCCGTACTCCACTGCCTGGGAGGCGTCGAGGATCTTGTCGCGCTCGATGTCGGCGCTGATGCGTGCCGCCTCCTGGCCGGTGTGCCGCACCAGCAGTTCCTCCAACTTCTCCCGTGTGCGCAGCAGTTCCCTGGCCTGGATCTCCAGGTCCGCGATGGTGCCCTGGGTGGCCTGCCCGAAGGACGGCTGGTGGATGAGGACGCGCGCCCCCGGCGTGATCATGCGCTTGCCGGGTGCGCCGGCGGCGAGCAACACGGCGGCGGCCGAGGCCGCCTGGCCGATGCAGACGGTGGACACGTCGCAGGTGACGAACTGCATCGTGTCGTAGATCGCGGTCATGGCGGTGAACGAGCCGCCCGGCGAGTTGATGTACAGCGAGATGTCCTGACCGGGCGCCGAACTCTCCAGATGGATGAACTGCGCCATGACGTCGTTGGCGGACGTGTCGTCGATCTGCGTCCCGAGGATGACGACGCGTTCCTGCAGCAGTTTGGAGTACGGGTCCATGGAGCGGGTCCCGGTGCTGGTGCGCTCGGTGAACTCGGGCAGGACGTAGCGGGCGGTGGGTCGGAACATGGCGGCACCTCCACGTAAAAAATGTACAGGACGTACATCTCGATATGATGGGGAGCATGGCCCATGAAGTCCCGGTGACACAAGCACGTGCGGAGCTCGCGGAACTCATCAACCGCGTTGTCTACGGCGGTGAACAGGTGGTGCTGACGCGCCACGGCAAGCCGCTCGTCGCGCTGGTGTCCGCCGCTGACCTGCAGCGACTGCGCGATCTTGATGCGGCGACCGAGGAGTCGGTGATCAGCACGGTCTCCTCGTTCCGCTCCGGGGCGTCCGCCACGGGCGAACGCCGCCGCTTCGGCATCGCCGCCGAACACCGCGGCCCGGACGCCGGGGATCGGCGTCCGGGCCGCGAGTGAGACGGTCGGATGTCGTGCGTTCGGAGCGTTCGGAGCGTTCGGGGCGTTCGATGCGTTGGGGACGTTCGATGCGTTCGGAGCGCTCAGGGTGTCAGAACGTCAGCTTCCAGCTGTTGAGGTAGCCGGTGTCGGCACTGGCGACGTCCTGCACCTTGAGCTTCCAGACGCCGTTGGCGACCTCGCTGGACGCGTTGACCGTGTACGTGGTGTTCACGTTGTCGGCCGAGTCCGAGCCGCTGGAGTTCTTCAGGCGGTAGGTGCTCCCGTCGGGGGCGACCAGGTCGATGACGAGGTCGCCGCGGTAGGTGTGGACGATGTTGACACCCACCTGCAGGGCGCTGGGCGCGTTGCCCGCGACGCCGCTGACGGTGACCGACGAGGTGACCGCCGCGCCCGCGTCCGGGATGGTGACGTCCGCGGTGTTCTCGAAGACCGTGCCGCTCGGCGGTGTCGTGGTCCCGGTGCTCAGGTTCCAGACGGCGTACGCGATCGCGTCACTGTTGTTGTCCAGCGCGCTGTCGTTGAGGTTGGCGTAGGTGTCGCAGGAGCGGTGGTAGCAGGCGTCGAACGCCTGGCCCGAGGTGCCGCCCCACTTCTGCGCCTGTGCGGCGGTCTTGATGTAGTCCGCGCCGCTGAAGAGCCCGCCGACCGGCACACCGGCGCTCTTGAAGGGGGCGTGGTCGGACCGGCCGTCGCCCTCGGTCTCGATCTCGGTCGGGATGCCCTTGGTGGCGAAGAAGTCCTTGAAGACCGTCTCGAGCGGGGCGTTGTCGTCGTAGACGAAGTACCCGGGGTTGGGCGAGCCGATCATGTCGAAGTTGAGGTAGGCGTCGATCTTCGACCGCTCGGCGGACGGCAGGTTGTTGACGTAGTACTTGGAGCCGATCATCCCCAGCTCCTCCGCGCCGAACCAGCCGAAGCGCAGGTGCTTGGTGGGCTGCAGGCCGGCGCGCGAGACGGCGAGGGCGACCTCCAGGGTGCCGGCGGTTCCGGACCCGTCGTCGTTGATGCCGGGGCCGGCGGTGACGGAGTCCAGGTGCGCGCCGCTCATCACCACGTGGTTGGCGTCGCCGCCCGGCCAGTCGGCTATCAGGTTCCAGCCGGTGGCGCCGCTGCTGGTGAACTGCTGGAGCGTGGTGGTGTATCCGGCCGCGTCCAGCTTGCCCTTGACGTAGTCGACGGAGGCCTTGTAGCCGGGACGCCCGTGGGCGCGGTTACCGCTGTTGGCGGTGGCGATGGACTGCAGTTGGGACAGGTGCGCCTTGACGTTGGCGACCGGGATGTCCGGTGCGGCGGCGACGGTCGGCGCAGGGGCGGCCGGGGCCGCGGCTGTGGCCGCGGGCGACGCGCCGACGAGGGCCGCGGAGAGCGCGGTGGCCGCGCCGATGGCGGTCAGGGCATGGCGCAGCGTCAGTCTTGTGGACACGTGGTGCTCCGTTTTCCGTGGTGGGGGCGCGGAACAAACGAGGCACGCCGTGGCGTCGACCACGGCGCGCGGGAGCGTCTTCTGGCCAGAAGTCTCTTTGATGCGGACATGATGATCCGGCCGTCCCGGACGGGGCGTCAAGGGCGATAACCGGACAGGAAGTTCCGGTGAACGGACGAAGCCAGGCAAAGCCGATGCAAAGGACCCGCAAAGACGGCGCAGGGCCGTGGTCCTCGCGGTTCTCCCGCGACGCGTCGGCCGCCACGACCGGAGTCACCGCGCGTAACGTGCGTTAACGCGGGCGTAACGCCGTCGAACTAGCCTTCCGCACCCGATCGTCTGTGAGGTGTTGGCCGTGCAACTGACCCCCCATGAGCAGGAACGCCTGCTCGTCCACGTCGCCGCCGACGTGGCGGACCGGCGCCGCGCGCGCGGTCTGCGGCTCAACCACCCCGAGGCCGTCGCGCTGATCACCGCGCACGTCCTCGAAGGCGCCCGCGACGGCCGCACCGTCGCACAGCTGATGGACTCGGGCCGCACCGTGCTGAGTCGGGCCGACGTCATGGACGGCATCCCGGAGATGATCCCGGACGTGCAGGTGGAGGCCACCTTCCCGGACGGGACCAAGCTCGTCACCGTGCACGACCCGATCGTCTGAGCAGGAGGCGCCCCCGATGATCCCCGGAGAGATCCTCCTCGCGGACGAGCCCGTGCCGCTCAACGCGGGACGGCCCGTCACCCGGCTGGCGGTGCTCAACACCGCAGACCGCCCGGTCCAGGTCGGCTCCCACTACCACTTCGCCGAGGCCAACCCCGGCCTCGACTTCGACCGCGCGGCAGCCCGCGGCCTGCGGCTGTCGATCGCCGCCGGCACCGCCGTGCGCTTCGAGCCCGGTATCCCGGTCGCCGTGGAACTGGTCCCCCTCGGCGGTGCGCGGGTGGTCGCCGGACTGCGCGGCGAGATCGCGGGAGCCCTCGATGACTGAACTCACCCGCGCCGTATACGCCGACCTGTTCGGCCCGACGGCCGGCGACCGGATCCGGCTCGCTGACACGGACCTGCTGATCGAGATCGAGCGCGACCTGTCCGGCGGCCCTGCCGGATCCGGTGACGAGGCGGTCTTCGGCGGCGGCAAGGTGATCCGCGAGTCCATGGGCCAGTCCCGGACCACCCGCGCGGAAGGCGCTCCCGACACCGTCATCACCGGCGCGGTCGTCCTGGACCACTGGGGCGTCGTCAAGGCGGACATCGGGATCAGGGACGGCCGGATCGCCGCGATCGGCAAGGCCGGGAACCCCGAGACGATGGACGGCGTGCACCCGGACCTCGTCATCGGACCCGAGACCGAGATCATCGCGGGCAACGGCAGGATCCTCACCGCCGGAGCCGTCGACGCGCACGTCCACTTCATCTCGCCGACTCTCGTCGACCAGGCCCTGTCCTCGGGTGTGACGACCCTCGTCGGCGGCGGCACCGGCCCCGCCGAGGGCACCAAGGCCACCACCATCACCCCCGGGCCCTGGCACCTGGCCCGGATGTTCGCGGCGCTGGAGGCGTACCCGGTCAACATCGGGCTGCTCGGCAAGGGCAACACCGTGTCGTCCGAGGCGATGTACAGCCAACTGCGCGGTGGAGCGGTCGGATTCAAGATCCACGAGGACTGGGGGGCGACCCCGGCCGCCATCGACGCCTGCCTGACGGTCTGCGACGCCACCGGCGCCCAACTCGCCATCCACACCGACACCCTGAACGAGGCCGGCTTCGTCGAGGACACCCTCGCCGCCATCGCCGGCCGTGGCATCCACACCTACCACACCGAAGGCGCGGGCGGCGGGCACGCACCCGACATCATCACCGTGGTCTCCCAGCCCCATGTCCTGCCGTCCTCGACCAATCCCACCCGCCCGCACACCGTCAACACCGTCGACGAGCACCTCGACATGCTGATGGTCTGCCACCACCTCAACCCGGCCGTCCCCGAGGACCTCGCCTTCGCCGAGTCGCGCATCCGGCCCTCGACCATCGCCGCCGAGGACTTCCTGCACGACCTCGGCGCTATCAGCATCATCAGCTCCGACTCCCAGGCCATGGGACGGATCGGCGAGGTCGTGCTGCGGACCTGGCAGACCGCGCACGTGATGAAGAAGCGCCGTGGATCGCTGCCCGGGGACGGGCGCGCGGACAACCACCGGGCACGTCGCTATGTCGCCAAATACACCATCAACCCGGCGGTCGCGCAGGGCCTGGACCGGGAGATCGGCTCGGTCGAGACGGGAAAGCTCGCCGACCTCGTCCTGTGGGAGCCGGCGTTCTTCGGCGTCAAACCGCTGCTCGTCATCAAGGGCGGCCAGATCGCCTACGCGCAGATGGGCGACGCCAACGCCTCCATCCCCACCCCGCAACCGGTGCTGCCCCGGCCGATGTTCGGCGCCGTCGGAAGCGCACCGGCCGCCAACTCCTTCAACTTCGCCACGCGGACCGCGCTCGACGACGGCCTCCCGGACCGGCTCGGCCTGGGCAAACGCTTCCTGCCGATCCACAGCACCCGGGCGCTGACCAAGGCCGACATGCGGGAGAACGACGCCCTGCCGCGCGTCGAGGTCGATCCCGACACCTTCACCGTGCGCATCGACGGCGAGGTCGTCGAACCGGCCCCGGCGGCCGAACTGCCCATGGCCCAACGCTACTTCCTCTTCTGATGACGCCGAGCGCCACAGGAAGCACGAGGGCCGCGCTGCTGATGCTCGCCGACGGACGGTTCCCGGCCGGCGGCCACGCCCACTCCGGAGGCGGCGAGGCCGCCGTCACCGGCGGCCTCATCCGTGACCCCGCCACCCTCGCCGCCTTCTGCCGGGGCCGGCTGCACACCACCGGGCTCGTGGCCGCCGCTCTCGCCGCGGCGGCCGCTACCGGCCTCGATCCGCTGCTGCTCGACGCCGCGGCCGACGCCCGCACCCCGTCACCGGCGCTGCGCGCCACCGCCCGCAAACTCGGCCGGCAACTGATGCGTGCCGCACGGGCCGCCTGGCCCGCCGCGGAACTCGACCTGCTCGCCGCCGCCCGCCCGCGCGGCGCCCACCACCCCATCGTGCTCGGCGTCACCGCCCGCGCCGCCGGCCTCGCGCCGCTCGACGCGGCGCACGCGGCCGTCTACGAATGCGTCACGGGCCCGACCACCGCGGCCGTCCGGCTGCTCGGCCTCGACCCCTTCGCCGTGGGCGCCGTCCTGGCCCGCCTCGCCCCCGAGCTCGACGCCGTCGCCGAGCGGGCCGCGCTGGCCGCCGCCCGCGCCGCGACGGAGGGGATCCCCACCCTGCCCGCCGCGTCCGCCCCGCTGCTCGACCTGCACGCGGAGCAACACGCGGCCTGGCCCGTCCGCCTCTTCGCCTCCTGACGCCGAGGCACAGGCGCAACCCCCCTGCCACCGCCCGATCCGACCCCGGAGCCGACCATGCACCTCGACCACCCGGACACCTACCCCGAGCGCTACGCCTACGGCATCCCCGCCCAGCGTCCCGACGGCAGCCGCCGGGCCCTGCGGGTGGGCCTCGGCGGACCGGTCGGCTCCGGCAAGACCGCCACCGTGGCCGCGCTCTGCCGCCTGCTGCGCGACGAGCTGTCGATCGCGGTGGTCACCAACGACATCTACACCCGCGAGGACGCGGAGTTCCTGCTGCGCAACGCCGTCCTGCCGCCCGAACGCATCAGCGCGGTGGAGACCGGCGCCTGCCCGCACACCGCGATCCGCGACGACATCTCCGCCAACCTCGAAGCCGTCGAGGACCTGGAGGACGCGGTCGGGCCCCTGGACCTGATCCTGGTCGAGTCGGGTGGCGACAACCTCACGGCCACGTTCTCCAAGGGACTGGTCGACGCGCAGATCTTCGTCATCGACGTCGCGGGCGGCGACAAGATCCCGCGCAAGGGCGGACCCGGCGTGACCACCTCCGACCTGTTGGTCATCAACAAGACGGACCTCGCCCCACTGGTGGGCGCGGACCTCGCCGTCATGGCCCGTGACGCCAGGACCCAGCGCGGCGAGCTACCGGTGGTCTTCACCGCGCTGACCGCCGAGAACGGCATCGCCCCGGTCGCCGGCTGGATCCGCGAGCGGCTCGCCGCCTGGACCGCGGTCCCGGCATGACCCCCGCCGTCGCCGCCGGAGTGCGCGCCGCCGCCCGCATCGTGGCCGCCGCCGACGGGCGCGGCGGGACGGCGCTGCCGGTGCTCGCCGGCCAGGGTCCGTTCGCGCTGCGCCGTACCCGCGCCACCGGTCGGGGCGCGCAGGTCACGGTCATCGGCGCGATGAGCGCCCCGCTGGGCGGCGACCGGCTGGAGCTGTCCGCCGAGGTGGGCGCGGGCGCCCACCTGACGGTGATCAGCGCCGCCGCGACCATCTCGCTGCCGGGCGCGTCCGGCGAACCCGCCACGTACGACGTGCGGCTGGGCGTCGGGCAGGACGCGGTACTGCGCTGGCTGCCCGAACAGCTCATCGTGGCGGCGGGCAGCGACCTGCGGATGACGACGCGGGTCGAACTCGCCGCAGGGGCCCGGTTCGTCTACCGCGACGAGCAGGTCCTCGGCCGCGCGGGGGAGCGGCCGGGCCGGCTCAGCGCCCGTCTGACCGTGCGGTGTGCCGGAGAGTGCCTGCTGGACCAGGAGCTGTCGTTCGGGCCCGGCGTCCCGGGCTGGGACGGTCCCGCGGTCCTGGACCGGTACCGCGCCGTCGGCCAACTCCTCGTCGTCTCGCCGGATTTCATCCAGGATCCGTCGGCCGTGGTCCTCGCCGGCGACCCCGACGGCGGCCAGGCCGTCCGCACCCCGCTCGCCGGTCCCGCTGTCCTGGTCACGGCCGTGGCACCTGATGCGCTGCGCCTGCGCCGGCTGCTCGACGCGATGACGCCGCCCGTCGACGGCGCGCGCGACGCCGGCGGTGCCCACCACCCGGCGAGCGCCGCGATCACAAGCCGGCGCTAGCGTGGCCCGATGAGCACTTCGATCAACGACGCAGCCGCATCGGCCCCGTCCCCCGGCCGCGCAGGACCGACCGCGACGCGCGAGGCGCAGCCCCACGAGGTCGGGCCGGTCCGCACGACATACGCGCCCGACCGCGACGGCGACCCGGACCCCGGCGAGATCGTCTGGACCTGGGTGCCGTTCGAGGAGAACGACGGCCGCGGCAAGGACCGACCAGTGCTGGTCGTGGCCCGCGAGGTGGCCGGCACGCTGCTGGCGGTCCAGCTGTCCAGCAAGCGCCACGACGAGGACCGCGAATGGGTACCGATCGGCACCGGTCCGTGGGATGCCGCCGGCCGCGAGTCCTGGGTCGACCTCGATCGCGTGCTGCGTGTGCACCCCGACGGGATGCGCCGGGAGGCCTGCGCACTGGACCGCCCGCGCTTCGACCGCGTGGTGGGACGGCTGACGGAACGCTACGGGTGGAGCTGACCGCCGTGCGGCGCGCTCGCTCCGTCACCGGGACGCGCTGAGCAGCTCCGTCAGCAGCACGGCCGTCCGGCCCGGGTCGCCGCGGTGCAGCGCCTCCGTACGGTGCACCAGCCGCGGAGCGGACAGCGGTACCGCGCCGGCCCCGGCGGCCGAGGCAGGCAGCAGCGCCAGCCCGTGCCCGGCCCGCGCCAGGGCGAGCACGGCCCGTACGTCCGTGCCGTCGTAACGCGGCCCCGTGCGGAAGCCGTTGCCGCATGCCGCGCGCAGTTCAGCGAGCGGGATCGCCGCGCCCGGGGCGTCCAGCCAGAGCGCGTCGATCAGGTCGGTCAGCCGCAGGCCGTCCCGGCCGGCCAGCGGATGGCCGGCCGGCAGGACGACGGCCAGCGGCTCCTCGCCGACGCCGGCCGTGTGCAGCGGCCCGGCGTCGGGCAGCCGCAGCGGGTCGCTGGGCGCCGCCGCGCCGTCCACCAGACCGAGGTCGAGGTCGCCGCAGGCCACCGCGGCGACGACCGCTGCGCGCTCCAGCAGCCGTACGGTCACGTCGGTGCGCGGCGCCGCCGCCCGGATCTCGGCGAGCGCCACGGCCGTTCGGTCGCCGAACGCCAGCGGTGAGGCGCCGAGCACCAGACGCGTGGCGGGGGAGCGCGCGGCCCGCACCACCTCGGCGCGGGCCGCGCCGATCCGCAGCAGCAGCGGTCCGGCGTGTTCCAGCAGCCGGCTGCCCGCCTCGGTGGGTGCCACCGGCCGGCGGCCCAGCAGTTCCACCCCGAGGTCGCTCTCCAGGGCGGCGATGTGCTGCGAGACGGCGGACTGGGTGTAGCCCAGTTCGCGTGCCGCGGCGGAGAACGACGCGAGCCGGACGACCGCCGTGAACGTGCGCAGCAGATGCGGATCCATGCACATCAGTATTGCTGATGCGGCGACAACTCTTCATCGTTGGACGTGATGCAGGGGTCGGTCGCAGGATGAACGCCATGACCACCGAATCGGCGGCCGCCACCGTCCGCGCGCCGCACCCCGCCCCCCGGATCGCCCTCGTCGGCGACCGCTCCCCGTCCGTCCGGTCCCATCAGCGGATCCCAATCCTGCTGGAGGCGTTGCGGGAGCGCCACGGGCTGCTGGCCGACGCGTACTGGATCCCGACGGAGGAGGCCGCCCGGCCCGGCGCGGTGGCGGCCTTCGACGCCGTCTGGCTGCTGCCGGGCAGTCCGTACCGCAGCGAGGCGGGCGCGCTGGCGGCCGTCCGGACCGCCCGCGAGAACGGCATCCCGTTCCTCGGCACCTGCGGTGGTTTCCAGCACGCGCTGCTGGAGTTCGCCCGCACCGTGTGCGGCCTCGGCGACGCCCGGCACGCCGAGAACAGCCCCGAAGGGGACGGCGACCTGCTCATCGCACCGCTCGCGTGCTCTCTGGTGGGCCATGAGGGGACGATCCACACCACGCCCGGCTCGCTCGCCGAGCGGCTGCTCGGCAGCCGGGAGACCCAGGAGCGGTTCCACTGCGACTACGGCCCGGTGGCCGAACTGCTGCCGCTCCTGCAGGAGCACGGGATGCGGTTCACCGGAATGGACGCCGAGGGCCGGCCGAACATCGCCGAACTGCCGGACCATCCCTTCTTCCTGGCCACGCTCTTCCAACCGGAGCTGGCCGGCGACGGCACCGTGCCACACCTGTACATCCGCGGGCTCGCTGAGGCCGCCGCGTCGCACGCCGTGTCACGTATTGGTAAAGAATCGCCGGTGTGACCTGTTCATGGCTACCTCACAGCAGGAAGGATCCATTCGAATCTCTGTGATCACCGTGGCCACAAGTCGCGGGTCAGTAGGGGGAGGAACTGAATGAGACGCACTGTCGTGCTCGTCTCCACCGGCGCTCTCATCGCCGGCGCCATAGCCGCCGCTCCGGCGGCCACCGCCGGGGACAAGCGGCCCACCGGCCGGCATCAGCCGAGCGGACTCGCCGAGTCCTTCGGCGTGCAGATAGCGGCCGCCCGTGCGGCCGAAAAAAGCGTCGACTGGGCCGCGTGTCCGGCCGACTGGGGCTTCCCGGCCCCCGTTCAATGCGGCTACGTCACCGTTCCGGTGGACTACGCCAAGCCGTTCGGCAAGACCATCAAGATCGCGGTCGACCGGGCCGCCAGCACCGGCACCCCGGCCGAGCGCCAGGGCGCACTGCTCTACAACCCCGGCGGCCCCGGCGGTTCGGGCATGCGCTTCCCGCTCAGGTCGGTCAACAAGTCGGCGCTGTGGGTGAACACCGCCAAGGCGTACGACTTCGTGGGCTTCGACCCGCGCGGCGTCGGCCACTCGGCGCCGATCTCCTGCCAGGACCCGCAGGAGTACGTGAAGGCCCCCAAGGCCGACCCGGTGCCCGACAGCAAGGCGGACAAGGACGCGCAGCGCAAGCTCGCCGCCGACTACGCCAAGGGCTGCCTGGAGCGCACCGGCGCGCAGATGCTCTCGCAGATGACGACGGCCAACACGGCCCGTGACATCGACGTGGTGCGCGCCGCCCTGCACGAGAAGAAGCTGAACTACCTCGGCGTCTCCTACGGCACCTACCTCGGTGGCGTGTACGCGACGCTCTTCCCGACCCATGTGCGCCGCATGATCATCGACAGTGTGGTCAACCCGGACGACGACCAGGTCTGGTACCAGAACAACCTGGACCAGGACGTGGCCTTCCAGGGCCGCTGGGACGACTGGAAGGCGTGGGTCGCGAAGTACGACTCCGTCTACCACATCGGTGACACCCCGGCGAAGGTCCAGACGCAGTGGGAGGCGCTGCGCGCCGCCGCCAAGGTGAACCCGGTCGGTGGGGTCGTCGGCCCGGCCGAGCTGCTCGGCTTCTTCCAGGGTGCGGCGTACTACGACTCGTCGTGGGCGACCGTGGCCGGTGTGTGGAGCAAGTACCGCGCGGGCGACACCCAGGCGCTCGTCGACGCCGCGGGGCCGGACATGACCGACATCAAGGGCAACATCACCTCGGAGAACGGCACCGCGGTGTACACCGCGGTGGAGTGCACCGACACCAAGTGGCCGACCAGCTGGAAGAAGTGGGACCGTGACAACACGGAGCTCCACAAGAAGTACCCCTTCCTGACCTGGTCCAATGCCTGGATGAACTTGCCTTGCGCCACCTGGGGCGTCAAGCAGCAGACCCCGGTCGACGTGCGGTCGCACCGCGGGCTGCCCGGTGTCCTCATCGTGCAGAGCACCCGTGACGCGGCCACGCCGTACACCGGGGCGCTCGAGATGCACCGGCGTCTGCAGGGCTCGCAGCTCATCACGGAGAACGGCGCCGGCTCGCACGGCGTCACCGGCCTGGTCAACCCGTGCATCAACCAGCGGGTGGACGACTACCTGATCAACGGCAAGCTCGACGGACACGACGTCGTGTGCACTCCGCACGCCGTACCGGTGCCCGCCGCCTCCTGATCTCAGGGACGACGCAGAACGCCTCGCCCCGGTCCCTCGCGGACCGGGGCGAGGCTGTTCCCGGGGCGGGTCAGCGGAGCAGTTTCCGCTTCGCCTTCTCGAACTCCGGACGCGTCAGCAGGCCGCGCTTCATCAGCCCCGCCAACCGCTCCAACTCGTCCGCCAAGGAGACCGGCGGCGGGGCGGCGGGCGTCCTGGGCGTGCGCTTGCGCTGGCCGACCGCGGCTTCGACGGCTCTGTACAGGGCCTCGCACTCCGCCTGCTGCTCCTTGCCGAAGGTCACCGAGGGATCGGCCCGCGAGCTGCCGCCTCCGAGTCCGGTGCCCCCGCGGAGCAGGACGAACCGGATACTCCCGTAGGCGCCCCAGTTGGGGGCCCGCCAGCGGACGCCGGCGATCTGGGCGACCGGGAAATTCTCCACCCGCCTGCTCAGCAGTCCGGGCCGCCGGATCGTCACCTGCTCCCCGTCGAAACCGACGTGCGCGTTCCTGCCGTTGGCATCCATGTCGCCCCCTGAGCGCCGATGGACCGGAATCCTTCCACGGTGCCGGTCCGCACGGGAGCGATACGACGCATCGGGGACCCGGCAGGCGTAGCGCCGTCGGCGTGTCGCGGGGGACCCCGGCGGAGCGGGTAACTTGGCTGGATCATCCGAGCGAGGCGAAGGTACGGCGATGGCGAAGCTCAACGGCAAGATCAAGTGGTTCAACCCGGGCAAGGGCTTCGGTTTCATCACCCCGGCGGACGGCGGGGATGACCTGTTCGTGCACGGCAAGAACATCGAGGGCACCGTCGCCGACGACAAAGCGGTGGAGTACGAGCTCGGCGACGGCCCCAAGGGCCCGCACGCGTTGAACGTGAAGGTCCTCTGACCGGCGCCCCCTCCCGGCGGCCCTCCTACAGCAGCACGAACACCGTGGCGGACGCCGCGCCGACCGAGGCGCCGGCCACGGTCTGTGCGACGGAGTGGTAGGTCAGCGCGACGCGTGACCAGCAGACGGCGGCGACCAGGGTGTAGGCGAGGAGCCACCAGGGCGAGGCCACCACGCAGAGCAGTGCGACGACGCCGGAGGCCACGGCCGCGTCCACGCTGATCTTCCAGACCGTGTTCACGGCCAGCAGGACGACGGTGATCGCCCACAGCGAGACCATCGCGATGAGGATGTCGGTCGGCGCGTGGCCCAGGAGCATCACCGCCGCGCCGACCCCGATGGAGCCGAGGATGACGGCGAAGATCGGCGCGCGCTGCGTGCGGTCCACGACATGCCGGTCGCCCCAGGTGCCGCGCTTGCGCTCCCACTCGATGTACGCGGCCGGGACGATCCCGGCGCACAGCGCCGCGAACAGTCCCCACGCCGCACCGCTCACATCACCCGACGCGGCGGCCCCGACCCCGGTCAGACCGGCGAGCAGGACGTTCCGCGGCTGCAGGACGTCGGTGACCACGCGCGCCGTGGTCCGCGGCCTGGCGGGGGCCGTCGCACGGTCGGGGGCGGGGGCGGGTGAATCGGTCAAGTGGCGCACCGGATCAGGGTAGAGCCACCGCGTACGGCCGGGACGCGCGGATCGGTCGTTGGTCGCGGATTGCCAGGCGATCCGGCCGCTCAGCACCCGGCGCGTCGGTTCACTCGGGCCGGGCCTGCACCTCGGGGCCGCCGCCGCGCCAGTCGATGAGCGGATGGTCCTCGATCTCCACCTCGTCCAGGCCGGCCCGGCGCAGGAACTCCACGACGTCCGCGAGCGAGTACGCGCGGCCGACCGGGGTGCCGCCTATCGTCACCCGCCGTGTGCCGTTCTCCAGCGGGTGGACGACGACCTGCTGCGCTTCTGAATCCATCCCCCTAGGCTGCGTGTTCGAGCGGCCCGGCGCATCTCTTGCGGCGTGTCGCCCTCAGGAGGGCAGCTTCCCGGCCTGCTTGCGCTCCAGCAGCGGGGCCAGCAGGTCTCCGTGCTCGACCACGCGATCGGGGACGTCGGCGAGGGTGAACGAGAGCTGCGCGGGGTCGTCGCACTGCTCGATCTCGTCCCACGACACGGGCGTCGACACCGTAGGAGTGGCGCGGGCGCGGACGGTGTACGGGGCTGCCGTCGTCTTCTTCGCCGAGTTCTGCGACCAGTCGATGAAGATCTTCTCGGTCCGCAGGTTCTTGGTCATCCGGGACACCACCTGGTCGGGGTGGTCCGCCTCCAGCTCCTGCGCGAGCGCTTTGGCGTAGGCCGCGGCCTGGTCGGGGGAGGCGCCCTTCAGTGGCGCGTACAGGTGCAGGCCCTTGGAGCCCGACGTCTTCACCCATGACTCGATGCCGTCGGCCCGCATCCGCGCACGCAGCAGGAGGGCGACGGCGCAGCAGTCGACCACGCTGCGGTCCTCACCCGGGTCCAGGTCGAGCACGAGCCGGTCCGCCGTCTCCGGGGTGGCGGCCCGCCACTGCGGGACGTGCAGCTCGATGCACGACAGGTTCGCGGCCCAGACGAGGGTGGCGAGGTCGTTGATCTGCACCTGCTCCATCTCCTCGCCGCTGCTGCGCTCGGTGACCGACGTCGTCACCCAGCTGGGGGTACCGGACGGCGGTCTTTTGGCGAAGAACGACTTGTCGTCCACCCCACCGGGAGCACGCAGGAACGACAGGGGCCGACCGTGCAGATGGGGCAGCAGGACGGGGGCGATGGTGGCGTAGTAGTGCACCAGCTCGCCCTTGGTCGTGCCGGTCCGCGGATACAGGACCCGCTCCAGGTGGGAGAGGGTCAGCTTGCGGCCCTCGATTTCCGTGATCGGCATAGTATGAAACCTCTCACATTTAGGGACGAAATGATGAGATCGATCTGGACCGGCACCCTGTCATTCGGCCTCGTCGCCGTACCCGTCAAACTCGGCTCGGCCGTCAGCAGCCACAAGCTCGGCTTCCGGCAGATCCACACAGCCGACCACGGCCGGGTGCGCCTGCAAAAGGTCTGTGCGCTCGACGAGCAGGTCCTCACCCAGGCCGAGATCGCCAGGGCCTACGCGACGGCCGACGACACGTTGGTCGAGATCTCCGACGGCGAACTGAAGGCGCTGCCGCTCCCCACGGCCAAGACCATCGAGGTGAGCGGGTTCCTCGAGGCCGACAAGATCGACTTCCTGCAGCTCGACACGCCCTACTTCGTCGCCCCGGCGGATGCCACCGCCAACAAGGCGTATGTCCTGATGCGCGAGGCCCTCCAGCGGTCGGGCAAGGCGGCCGTCGGCAAGCTCGCGATGCACAACAGCGAGCACCTCGCGCTGGTGCGCGCCCAGGACGACGTGCTGATCCTGCAGACGCTGCGCTGGCCCGACGAGGTGAAGCCGACGTCCGAGGCCGCGCCGAGCGGCAAGGTGAAGATCACCGATGCCGAACTCACCCTCGCCGACACCCTCATCAACGCGCTCGGCGAAGCCGACCTGGACGATTACACAGATGACTACGCCGAAGCCGTCCAGGCTCTCGTCAGCGCGAAAGTCGAAGGTGTCGAAGCACCGTCCGCGCCGGACGGATCCGGGGGTGGCGGCAAGGTCGTCGACCTCATGGCCGCGCTGGAGGCGAGCGTCGCCCAGGCCAGGAGCGGCCGCTCCGACAACGCCACCGACGCGACGGTCACGCCGATCAAGAAGTCGGCGCGGACCGCGACGCCGGAGGGCGACGACAGCGAGGGGTCGACCGGGAAGAAGACCACGGCGAAGAAGACCGCGGCGAAGAAGACCGCGGCGAAGAAGACCGCCGCGAAGAAGACCGCCGCGAAGAAGGCCCCGGCCGGGAAGGCTCCCGCCAAGAAGACCGCCGCGAAAAAGACGACCGCGACGCACAGCGCCGCCAAGAAGAAGCCGGCGAGCAAGTCGGGCGGCGGAACAGCCGCCAAGAAGACAGCCAGGACGACCCCGCGCGCGTAGGGGCGGGTACGGGGGAGGGGGCGGTACCGCGGGGACTCCCCGCGGTACCGCCCCCTCGGGCGCGCGTCGAACTCAGTTGGACGCGGACGAGCCGTACCGGCGCTGGAAGCGCTCGACGCGGCCGGCGGTGTCCAGCACGCGGGCCGTGCCCGTGTAGAACGGGTGGCTCGCCGAGGATGTCTCGACGTCGACGACGGGGTAGGTGTTGCCGTCCTCCCACTCCACGGTCTTGGCGCTGCCCACGGTCGAACGCGTCAGGAACGCGACGTCCGCTGAGCGGTCGCGGAAGACGACCGGACGGGAGACGGGGTGGATGCCGTACTTCATGGGAGATACCTTCCGGTGGTCGGAGCGGGTGGCGGAGTCGCTACGCGGTGCTGCCGGCGCGTGATGCGTGGGGTCAGCGCTCCTCGCGGAAGAGGACGTGCTGTCCGGCGGCCGGGTCGTACTTGCGCAGCACCAGGCGGTCGGGGTTGTTGCGACGGCTCTTGCGCGTGACGTAGCTCTGTCCGGTACCTGCCGTCGAGCGCAGGGTGATGACCGGACGGGCGTCGTTACGTGCCATGGGAATCCCTCCAGATGCGGTGGTCTCCGATACATCGAACGTAATGATTGTCATTGTCGTTCGGTATCTGGTCATCTCAACGCGACCCCCCGCCCCGGCATTCCCGATCCGGAAACGTGTTTTCCGCTCCGGTGCGGGAGTGGCGCGGCGCGGCGTTCGATAGGCTGCCAAGCCCGGGGAGTGACTCCTGGAGAGCGCTCTCCGGTCCATGCTATAAAGACCGACATGAGCGAAGTCCTCCGACCGGCACCTTCGGGACCTCCCACGCTGGAGGATGTGGCCCGCGTGGCGGGTGTCTCGCGTGCGACGGTCTCCCGGGTCATCAACGGGACCCGCAATGTCGACCCCGTCATCCAGGAGACGGTCCGCCGCGCCATCGCGGCGACCGGGTACGTGCCCAACACCGCCGCCCGGTCGCTGGTGACCCGGCGGACCGGCGCGATCGCGCTGGTGGTGTCGGGCGCGGGCGGGCCCGGGCCGGACGACGCGGTGCGCAGCGAGGTCTTCGTGGACCCGTTCTTCGGGCGTGTGGTCAGCGGCGTGGTGGGGTTCCTGCGGCCGCTGGGGATGCACCCGGTGCTGATGCTGGCCGAGACCGGCGAGGCGCGCGACCAGGTGGTGTCCTACCTGCGCCAGGGCAACGCGGACGGGGCGATGGTGGTCTCCACGCACGCGGGCGATCCGCTGCCGGGACAGATCACCGAGGCGGGGGTGCCGGCGGTGCTGTTCGCCCGGCCGGCCCGGCCGATCCCGATCAGCTATGTGGACGTCGCGCACCAGGACGGGGCGCGGCTGGCGGCCGACCGGCTGGTGGAGCGGGGCTGCCGGGAGGTGGTCACGATCTCCGGGCCGCTGGACGTGCCGGCCAGCCAGGACCGGCTGGCCGGATTCCGGGAGGCGATGGCCCGCCACGGCGTGCCGTACGTGCCGTGTGCGGAGGGCAACTTCACCCAGCACAGTGGCGAAGCGGCGATGGAACGCCTGCTCGCGGAGCATCCCCGCCTCGACGGCGTCTTCGCCGCCAACGACCTGATGGCCCAGGGCGCGCTGCTCGTCCTGCGCGACCACGGGCGGCACGTCCCCGACGAGGTCAAGGTCATCGGCTTCGACGACAGCAGCGCGGCCACCGCGTCGCGCCCCGCCCTGACCACCGTCCGCCAGCCCGTCGAGGAGATGGCCGCCGAAATGGCCCGCCTCCTCCTCGACCGCATCACCACACCCCAGCAGCGCATCACGTCGACCATCTTCGAGCCCACCCTCGTCATCCGGCACTCGGGCTGAGGCCCGCCGGGTCCGGTGCCGGCGTTGGAGAGCGCTCTCCAGCGGCTGGGTCGGCCGCTTGCGGCGCGTCGGTGCGTCTCGTGCCGGTTGCCGGGCCCTTCGGGCACCATGGGGACATGACGACCATGATCGACGCCGAATGGCGTGCATTCATCAGCGCCGGAACCCGCACCGGCAAACTCGCCACCGTCCGTGCCGACGGACGCCCGCACCTCGCCCCCGTCTGGTTCCTCCTCGACGGGGACGACGTGGTCTTCAACACCGGCAAGGAGACCGTCAAGGGCCGCAATCTGGCCCGCGACGGCCGGGTGAGCCTCTGTGTGGACGACGATCGTCCGCCGTTCTCGTTCGTCGTGATCGAGGGCAAGGCCCGGATCAGCGAGGACCTGCCGCAGGTCCGGGACTGGGCGACCCGGATCGCCCACCGCTACATGGGCGCCGAGCAGGCCGACGCGTTCGGCGCACGCAACGGCGTGCCGGGTGAACTCCTGGTGCGTGTGCACATCGACAAGGTGATCGCGATCAAGGATTTGGCCGACTGAAGGATGTTGCGAAGGTAGCGCCGTTGGCCCGTGAGGGCGGCGTCTGGTGCTGGCGACCGCACGGCGGAGGGTCGTCCTCGTACCGGACGTACGTGGACGAGCCCGACAACGCGGCAGGCGTGCGTGCCAGGCGTCGCGGGCCAGGCGGGACTTTCGCGACACCCTTGAGGACCGGGTTGACCAGGACCGGGCCTGCGGCCGGGCGCCGACCCGCGAGCGGTCAGGCCGCCGCGCCGCCGAACTCGCGCAGGGCCTCCTCGACGATCGCTTCCAGGCGGGCGTGGTGCGCGCCGCGCCAGTACACGCGCTCGCAGGCCGCGCACTGCGCGAAGACGTCGTACGAGCGCTGCGTGCCCTGCCGCAACTGGTCCTGGACCGACTCCTTGTCGGCGTCCGCGAGTGGGCCGTTGCACGCCACGCACCGGGACCAAGGGGTGAGCGCGGGCGCGAAACGCCGCAGCACGTCGCGGAGTTGTTCCTCCGGACGGTCGCTGTAGATGTACGCCCCGGCCCAGATCTCCCGGCGGCGGAGCAGGCCGCGGTCGCGGGAAAGCATGACGCGCCGCTCCTTCGCGGACAGGGCGGCCAGCGCGGGGTCGCCGATGTCCTCGTTCTCGTAGGCGGCGTCGACGCCCAGCAGGCGCAACCGCCGCGCGAGGGTGCCGAGATGGACGTCGAGCAGGAACCGCAGGGGGGCTCCCGGCACGCGCTGAGGTCGCTCGACGGCCTGGACGTGGACGGTCTCGCCCTCGGCGGGGATGTGCGAGACGTGCACGGCACGGCCGTCGACGAGCAGCACGCCCGCTTCGGTGAGCGGGACGCCGAGCGACTCGACGACGTGGCCGAGCGTCGAGGTGCCGTCGGTGACGACCGTGCTGGGGCCCTGACGCCGCTCCGCTGGGACGAACAGGTGCAGCTCAGGGGCGAAAAGAATGTCGATCTCCGGTCCGTTCACGCGGTCAGGATGTCATCACGCGGCGGCACCGGGCCAGTTGATTCCCCACCGCCTCGCGAATCACCGCCAGAGATTGTTAGAAAACTTTCCTAACAGACTATTGACGCGCGCCCTCGCCCGGAACGACCCTGCGGTGACCCCGCTGGATCCCCCTGGCAACGGAGGCCCCATGAGCCGCACCATGAGTCGGCGCGCTCTTGTCGCGTTCTTCTCGACCGCCTGTCTCGTCCTGATCTCGGCGTTCGCCGGATTGGTGAACGCCGCGCCGAGTTCTGCGGCCCCCGCGGCGACGACGCAGCAGACGTTCTTGACGTTCTACGGCTGGTACGACAACACGCCGCCCGGTGGCGACATCTCCTACCCGCAGATCCACGACACGGCCGGCGGCACCGGTACCTTCGCGGATCCCATCACCTTCGCGACCTCCAAGGCGGAACTCCCGGCCGGCACGAAGGTGTGGGTCGAGCGGGTCAGGAAGTACTTCATCATGGAGGACAGCTGCCAGGAGTGCGAGGCGGACTGGAGCGAGCAGGGACCCAACGGCGGTCCCGGTCTGCACCACATCGACCTGTGGCTGGGCGGCAAGGGCGGCAACGCGATGAACGCGATCGACTGCGAGGACGCGTTGACGCACTACAACGCGGACAACACGCCGACGATGGAACCGGTCGTCGTCAACCCCGGCGCCAACGAGCCCTACGACGCCACGCCGATCTTCAACACCAGCACCGGGAAGTGCTACGGCGGCGCCCAGCCCAACACCACGGTCGGCCAGTACAAGAACGGCTCGACGGCGCAGTGCATGGAGGATCCGGGCAACAGCTCCTCGTCCGGCACCGCCCTCAAGACCGCCGCCTGCAACGGCTCGGCGGCCCAGCGCTTCACCTTCCACGGCGCCTTCATGGTGATCAACAATCTCTGTGCGGCGACGTCCGGCAGCAGCATCGTCCTCAACTCCTGCACCGGCGGCCCCACCCAGCAGTGGTCGATCAATCCCAACGGCACCATCTCCGACATGCAGACCGGGCAGAAGTGCTTCCGGGCCTCGGGTTCCAACGTGGTCGCCGGGAGCTGCTCCGGCAGCGCGAGCCAGTGGGCGTTCACACCCGCCTCGGCCTCCCATGACTTCTCGCTGGCGCTGAACCCGGCCGCCGGTTCGGTGAGCGCGGGGGCGTCCACGACCTCCACGGTCTCGGTGGCGGCGTCCTCCGGCACGGCGGAGCCGGTGACGCTCTCCGCCACCGGCGCACCGTCGGGGGTGAGCGTGAGCTTCGCGCCGGCGACAGTGACCCCGGGCGGCACCTCGGTGATGACGGTGTCCGCCACTTCGGCGGCCACCGCCGGCTCCGCGGCGCTCACCGTCACCGGAACGTCCGCCTCGGCCACCCACTCGACCGGTTACGCCCTGACCGTCACCGCCCCCGGCGGCGGACCGGTGCTGCTGTCCCAGGGCCGGACGGCGACGGCCTCCTCGGTCGAGTCGTCCTCCTTCACGGCGTCGGCCGCCTTCGACGGCAACCTCACCACCACCCGGTGGGCCAGCAAGGAGGGCGCCGACCCGCAGTGGCTGCGCGTCGACCTGGGCGCCACCGCGAACGTCAGCCGCGTCAAGCTCTCCTGGGAGGCCGCGTACGGCAAGGCGTACACGATCCAGACGTCCCCCGACGGCACGGTCTGGACGACGATCTACTCGACCACCACCGGCAACGGTGCCACCGACGACCTGACGGGCCTCACCGGCACCGGCCGCTACGTCCGGGTGAACGGCACCGCGCGGGGCACCGCGTACGGCTACTCCCTCTACGAGATGCAGGTGTACGGCACGACCGGTTCCTGACCGGTCCCGGGGTGACGGCAGCCGTCCACGCGTCCGCGCGTGGACGGCTGCTTATGCGGGTGCGCGTCTGAGCGATGGTCCGCGGCCCCGTCGGCGACTTGACTGAGGTCATGAGCGATCAGCCGAACACGACCGTCCGACACCCGGCAGGAAGAGGCGAAGCGATGAGTGCTGCCCACCCGACCAACGGCAAGCGCGCCGCCGGCCCCGTTCTGGGCGCCGCCACCGTCGCCACGGCGCTCATGGCGGGTGTCTTCTTCAGCTTCGACGTCGCGGTGATACCGGGCCTGAGCCGCGGTGACGACCGGACGTTCATCGGCGCGATGCAGAACATCAACGTGGCCATCGAGAACCCGGTGTTCTTCCTCGCGTTCTTCGGCGCCCTGGTGCTGACGGGCGTCGCGGCCTTCCAGCAGCGCCGGCTGGGGCGGCGCGCCGTCTTCGGCTGGGTGCTGGCCTCCGTCGCGCTGTACGTCGTGGCGCTCCTCGTGACGATGGGCGGGAACATCCCGCTCAACGACGAGCTCGCGAAGGCCGGCGACCCCGCGCACATCGGTGATCCGACCGCGGTGCTCGACAGGTTCGAGAACACCTGGATCGCACTCAACATCGTGCGCACGACGGTGTGCACGGTGGCCGTGGGCTGCCTCGGCCGTGCGCTGTTCCTGCACGGGCGGGGCGACGCCACCGCGCACACCGGATGACGACGGGCGCTCAGGGAACGATCGTCCCGGGAGCCTCCGTGATGCTCTCGACGCGCGGGGCGGCGATCTCCGCGTAGTCCTTGGCGGAGAGTGCCAGGGAGCGGTCCAGCCGGGCCGCGTTGAAGAAGATCTCGTCGTGCTCCAGCAGCGCGGGGTCGACGACGAGTTCCAGCTTCTCGTCGAACGAGAACGGCAGGACGGTACCGCTGACGCTGCGCGCCAGCCGCTCGGCCGTCTCCTTCGGCGCGAACGAGATGTAGGTCCCGCCCAGCAGCGCCTTCACCGCGCCGAGGTCCAGCCGCCGGTCGCCCGGCACGACGGCGAGGACGTACTTGGTGGTCTTCTTGCCGAGCTTGACCATGACGATGATGCATTTCGCCGCCTGCGCGAGCACGTTGCCCCGCAGCTGACTCACCAGCTCGGTGGCGCCCTGCGGCGCGTGGTCGATGGTGCGGTAGACCGCACCGTGCTCGTCGAGCAGGGCGATCAACTTGTCATACGTCTCGTGCTCGTTCGTCTGCGTCGCGTCCGCGGTGTCGGTCATGCCTCATTAAACCGCGCGGCGAAGGCGGCGCGGGTGGGGGAGTCCGCACGCCGGTCCAGCACCGGGAAGGCGACCTCGTCGAACCGGCCCGCGAAGCGCCCGGCGCCGGTCAGCAGGCGGTGGAAGGCGTCCGCGACCTGCGCGGGATCGCACTGGAAGACCCCGCAGCCCCAAGCACCCAGCACCAGCCGCCGGTAGCCTTCGGCGGCGGCCACCTCCAGCACGCGTTCGGCACGGCTCAGCAGGGCCGACGGGATGCGGTCCACCCGCTCGGGGAGGGTGCGCGTGATCACGCCCGCGTTCGGCGCGGGAGAGGTCAGGAAACCCACCCCGTACGGCCGTTCCAGCAGTGCGCCGCGGTCGTCGCGGAAGACCGGTACGGCGGGGGAGTGGATGACCCGGTCCGTGTAGAAGGGATCACGGTCGGCACGGTGGGCGGCGTAGAAGTCCGGTGCGCTCACCACGCAGGTGTAGAGGGCCGACGCGCGGCACAGCGATTCCTCCTGCGCCTGGGCGCCGTTGAGGTAGCCGCCGCCCGGGTTGCGGGCGGAGGAGAAGTTGAGGACGGCGACGGGCTCGTCCGAGGCCTCCTTGAGCCGGCGCGCGGCCTGGAGGCTGCTCTCGCCGCTGACGCCGAAGGCGGTGGCCGCGGGCGGGCCGGACGGCGCCGGCACCTCCACCGGTTCCGGCCCGAACAGCCGGGTCCCGGCGACCGCGCGGGCGACGGCTGCGGCGATCGGGACCTCCCGCCCGCTGGGCGCCTGGTACCAACCGGCCGTGACGATCCCCTGGGTGTGGCGCGCGATGTCGCGCAAGCGGGCGCTCATGTCCCGCACCGTGTTCTGTTCGTAGGCACAACCCCGGACCCTATGGTGACCGATCGAGGCGGAGCCACCGGTTTACGTCCCAGCGGGCCGCCCCGGCCGCGCCGCACCCCGTCACGACGGCCGTCGCAGCCGTACCGTCACGCCCCGGGCCTGCTCGGCCTTGACCTCGTTGGCGTACCGGTCGACGTACTCCTGCCCGGACATCGCCAGGATCGCGTACATGATCTCGTCGGTCGCCGACCGCACCACGAAGCGCTCCCCCTCCATGCCCTCGAACCGGCTGAACTCCATCGGGGTTCCGAACCGGATCGTGACCCGGCCCAGCCGGGGCAGCTTGCGGCCCGGCGGCTGCAGTTCGAACGTGCCCACCATCGCGCACGGGATGACCGGCACCTGAGCCGTGATCGCCATTGCCGCGACCCCGGTACGCCCCTTGTACAGCCGGCCGTCGTGCGACCGGGTGCCCTCCGGGTAGATGCCCAGCAGGTGGCCGCGGCGCAGCACCCCCAGCCCGGACTTCAGCGCCGCCTGGGAGGCCTTCCCGCCCGACCGGTCCACCGGGATCTGGCCCACCCCGCGGAAGAACGCGGCCGTCAGCCGGCCCTTGATCCCGGCACCGGTGAAGTACTCGGCCTTGGCCAGGAAGGTGATCCGGCGCGGCAGGATCGCCGGCATCAGGAAGTGGTCGGAGAACGACAGGTGGTTGCCGGCCACGATCGCGGCGCCCTCGTCCGGAATGTGTTCAAGACCCTCGATCCGCGGCCGGAACAACAGCCGCAGCAGCGGCCCCAGGATCACGAATTTGAGCACGTGGTAGAACACGTCGCCTGTTTCCCCCTCCACGCCGGGGCGCGCCCGCACCCCGGTGACCAGGCACAGTAGTGCCGATGCGGGCGGGGCGCGAGAGGACCGCACCGGCTGTTCCGTCGCGCGCGGGTCCGTCGTCAGCGGGGCGACCGGATGGCGAGCACGCCGGCGGTGCACAGGCCCAGCAACACCCAGGCGAACCACAGCCAGCCGTTCGCGCCCAGCGCCACCGTGTACGCGGAGACGGCCACCAGTGATGCCACGGTGCACACCGCCATCGCTTTCGCGGGTGTCGGCATGGCACCCCCTCCCGAGCATCCCAGGACGGCCCACCTGTCGGCGGCCCGGTCTCCATGGTGACCGGTCGCCGCCTCCGGCGCTACCAGTCGCCGTCGGCCACCTGCCCTTCGTCCTTGAGCTTCTTCACCTGGCCGGGCTGGACCGGCACCCACGGCTGCTGGTCGTCGCCGAGCCAGTCGCCCACCGGCTTCACGTCCGCCAGCGGACCCGCGGCGTCGAGGTCGGCGGCGTCCGCGTCGTAGTAGTCGAACCAGGGCAGGCCCGCGGCGTTGTAGGCGGCGCGGTCCACCGGCGACGGCGGAGCGGCCTCACCGGTGATCTGCCGCCAATGCGGGGCGGTGGCCAGATGGACGAAGACCCGGCCGGACGGTGCCGTCCGCCAGTCGCCCGGCAGCCGCTCGTCGCGGTAGACCTCCTGCCGCATCCGGCCGCCCGCGCCCAGTCCCATCGACGGCGCGGCCGGCACCGCCCCCGGGGCCGGTGCCGCCCTGGCCGCCATCGGCATCGCCGCTCCGTACCCCGCGGCCGTGGGCGCCATACCGTCCTCGGCCGCGACGCCCCAGGGCCCGCGGGTGGCGACCGCACGTCGCTCCTGCTCGGCGCGCCAGGCCGCGAGCGGCTCGTCCCGCAGCTCGAAGACCTGCAGCTGCACCCCGCCCCAGACCTCCTCGCCGGAGACCTGGCCCTCCACGGTCGCGCCCAGGCCCAGCGGCACCGCGACGAACTGCCGGATCGTGCCGGATCCCGAGTTGATACCGTCCAGCCAAGGTTGCCGGGGGAGGACGACATAGTTCTGCGGATCCTGTGACAGCCGGTCGCTCCACGGCCGCCCGGAGATCGCGCACACCTTGCCCACGCCCACCTGGAGCGCGGCCGGCACCGGCGAGGAGAAGCTCAGCCACATCGCCTCGCGCTGGTAGACCGGCAGCATCACCCCGCCCCGGGTCAGCCAGTCGGCGGGCGCCCGCTCCGGGTAGTCCGCCACCCGGCGCAGCGGGAACGTGCCGATCCCCGGCGGCAGTGGATGCGTTCCCGTCTCCGGCAGGCGCAGCGTGCGCATGAAGCGCACCGTCACCCCGCCCGGCAGTTCCAGCGCTCCGCCCGATATCCGCACCCGATCCCCCATCTCGCGCCTCCCCTTCATCAGCTGTGGCAGCTGTCAGCCGCGACCGCGAGTCTCCAAGGATGCCAAATAGGCGTTGTACGCCACCAGTTCCGCGTCCCCGTCACGGTCGGCCGCCCGATCCGACCGCCGTGCCTGCCGCTGATCGGAGGTGTACCACTGGAACAGCAGTGCCACCAGCACGATGACCGAGGGGATCTCGCTGAACGCCCACGCGATGCCGCCCGCCGCGCTCTGGTCCTGCAGCGGATCCACCCCGAGCGACGCCGGGGGATGCAGGAACGTGGTCACCATCGGCTCGGTGCCCATCATCAGGGCGATGCCGAAGAACGCGTGGAACGGCATCCCCGCGAACAGCTCCAGCATCCGCATGATGTGACTGGGGCGGTGCGGCCCCGGATCCACGCCCATGATCGGCCAGAAGAAGACCAGGCCGACGGCGAGGAAGTGGGTCATCATCGCGATGTGGCCCAGCCTGCTGCCCATCAGGAAGTCGAAGATCGGCGAGAAGTACACCGCGTACAGGCTGGCGATGAAGAGCGGAATGGTGAACGCGGGATGGGTGACGACCCGCATGTAGCGGCTGTGCAGGAAGACCACCAGCAGCTCCCGCGGCCCCTTGCGGCCGCGTCCGTGCGCCGTCGCGGGCAGCGCCCGCAGCGCCAGCGTCACCGGAGCGCCCAGCAGCAGCAGAATGGGGGAGAGCATGCTGATGACCATGTGCTGCACCATGTGCACGCTGAACATGACCATGCCGTAGTCGTTCATCGCGGTGCACATCACCGAGGCCACGGTCAGCACACCCAGGACGAAGGCGGCGATCCTGCCGGCCGGCCAGCGGTCGCCGCGCCGCCACAGCCGCACCACGCCCCAGCCGTACAGCCCGAGCACCAGCAGGCAGCCCGCCAGGAACACCGGGTCCCCGCTGAACTCCAGCGCCCGCCCAAGGGTGAACGGCGGCAAGTCCATGGGCATGCCGTGTCCGCCGTGGTCCATGGGTCACTCTCTCCTGTCCGTGCCGACTGATCCGCCCGCGCCGTCCGGCAATGTGCCGATTCGACCCGTGCGCCCGCACCAGACTAGAGCCGCCCCCGGCCGCTGGTGCGGCCGGGGGCGGCCCCGTACGTCGGAAGCGGGCGTCAGCCCGTCACAGCGCCCGCGGAGCGGCGGGCGGCCCGGCTACAGGACGCACTCGGCCTCGATGTAGCGCTCGGCCGGAACGGTCTTGAGGTGCTCCACGGCCTTGGCCAGCGGCACGAGCTTGATGTCGGTACCGCGCAGCGCCGTCATCATGCCGAAGTCGCCGTTGTGGACGGCCTCCACCGCGTGCCAGCCGAACCGGGTCGCGAGCACCCGGTCGTAGGCGGTGGGCGTGCCGCCGCGCTGCACGTGGCCCAGGATCACCGGCCGCGCCTCCTTGCCGAGGCGCTGCTCCAGCTCCACCGACAGCTGGGTGGCGACGCCGGTGAAGCGCTCGTGGCCGTAGATGTCCTTGGCGCCGGACGAGAACTCCATCGAGCCTTCGCGCGGCTTGGCACCTTCCGACACCACGACGATCGCGAACTTCTTGCCGGCCGCGAAGCGCTTGCCGACGAGGTCGGTCAGCTCGCCGATGTCGAAGGGCCGCTCGGGCACCACGATGGCGTGCGCGCCGGCCGCCATGCCCGAGTGCAGGGCGATCCAGCCGGTGTGCCGGCCCATGACCTCGACGATCAGTACCCGCTGGTGCGATTCGGCGGTGGTCTTGAGGCGGTCGAGGGCCTCGGTGGCGACCATGACGGCCGTGTCGAACCCGAAGGTGACGTCCGTCGAGGCGATGTCGTTGTCGATCGTCTTGGGCACGCCCACGATCGGCAGGCCGGCGTCCGACAGCAGCTTGGCCGCCTTGAGGGTGCCCTCACCGCCGATCGGGATGATCGCGTCCAGGCCCAGGTCCCGTACGTGGCCCTTGGCCTGCTCCACGCCTCCGCGCAGATGCGCGGGCTGCACCCGGGACGAGCCCAGGATCGTTCCGCCACGGGCCAGGATGCCGCTGACGGCGTCCAGGTCCAGCTTGCGGTAGTCGCACTCCAGGAGGCCCTTCCAGCCGTCGTGGAAGCCGATGACCTCATCGCCGTGGTCGACGACGGCGCGGTGCACCACCGACCTGATGACGGCATTGAGTCCGGGGCAGTCTCCGCCGCTCGTCAGCACACCAATACGCATTGCTCTCGCACTCCCGCGATTCAAACGGACGGCCGGACCCCGTCGTCCGGGTGGAACCCCCGTTACCTTAGCCAGCCACGTGCGGACGGCGCACAGCCGCCCGCACTGCGGACACCGCGCGCCGTCTCAGGCGGGTTGGCCCGCCGCCGTGATCCGCTCGGTGCGCAGCGCCTCGTACCACTGGTCGTCGACCGGCGGCAGCGCGTTCACGTCCAGTGCCAGCTTGAGCAGCAGGTCCGCGATCTGCGGATTGCGGGCCATGACCGGACCGTGCATGTACGTGCCGAAGACGGTGTCGTTGTACGCGCCCTCGGTGCCGTCGCCGGTCCCGTTGCCCTTGCCGATCCGCAGCGTCGCCAGCGGGCGCGCGCTCGGACCGATGTGGGTGACGCCCTGGTGGTTCTCGAAACCCGTCAGGGGCGGCAGGCCGAGCCGCGGGTCGATGTCGGCCAGCACGTCGCCGACGCAGCGCTCGCCCTCGCCGCGCACGCTGACGACGTCGAGCAGCCCGAGGCCCGCCTCGGGGCGGCCCAGGTCGTTCACGAACTCGTGGCCCAGGATCTGGTACCCGGCGCACACCGAGAAGACGATCGCGCCATTGGCGACCGCGCGGTTCAGGCCGCCGTCGCGGCGCAGCCGCTCCGCGGCCAGCCGCTGCGGGCGGTCCTCGCCGCCGCCGATCAGGTAGATGTCGCCGGAGGTGGGGATCGGCTGGTCGGACCGGACGTCGATCCGGCTGACATTGAGGCGGCGCTGGCGGGCGCGCCGCTCCACGACCAGGGCGTTGCCCTGGTCGCCATAGGTGCTGAGCAGGTCCGGGTAGACCCACACCAGGCGAAGGCTGGAATCGCTCATGCTTGCTGCTTCTCCTTTTCCGGGGTCCGGCTCAGTTGCCGACGCGGCGGCGCAGGTCCTGGAAGGCGGTGTAGTTGGCGATGGTCTCGATCCGGCCGGGGGGCGCCGAGCGCACCGCCTCGTCGACGTCGGCGCAGACACGGAAGTCCAGGCCCGCGACCTCCAGGCGGACCGCGAGGTCCAGCTTGCGGTCGCCGATGACGTAGATCGGGTGCCCGGCGAGCCGGGTGTAGTCCACGTCCCACAGCCAGGAGGTGTCGGTGCCGTCGGCGCCGCGGGCGTTGACGGACAGGATCACCGGGGTGGGCGGGCCGTCGATGAGGGAGAACGTCTCCAGCCAGCCGGCCGGGTTCTTCGCCAGCAGCAGCCGCAGCTCGCGCTCCAGGTAGGTGACGACGTCGTAGCGCCCGGCCACCGCCTGTACCGCGTACATCCGCTCCAGCGCGACCTTCGGCTCCACCCCGAAGGCGGCCGCGGCGGCGGCGGAGACGGCCGCGTTGGACTTGTTGGCCCGCCCCGGCAGTTGCAGGCGGATGGGCCAGGCCACGCCGTACGGGTCGATGACGTGGTCGCCGGAGAGCGCCCAGGTCGGCGCGGGACGGCGGAAGCCGCAGTCACCGCAGAACCAGTCCTCGGAGGGCCGCTGCAGGACGCCGCCGCACGAGGGGCACGACCAGGCGTCGTCCTTCCACTCCTGACCCGCGGCGACCCACACCACGGTGGGGCAGGAGGAAGCGGCCCAGGTGATCAGCGGGTCGTCGGCGTTGGCGATGACGATGGCGTCCGTGCCGGACAGGCCCTCGCGCCAGTGCTCCGCGAGCATGCGGGTCTCGGCCGCGCGGTCGAGCTGGTCGCGGGAGAGGTTGAGGAGGGCGATGGCCTTGGGCGCGACATCGCGGGCGACGCCTGCCAGGTACTTCTCGTCGACCTCGATCACGCCGTAGCGGGCGTCCGCGCCGCCGGCCAGCGCCGAGGTGATGCCGGCCGGCATGTTCGCGCCCAGGGCGTTGGAGACCACCGGGCCGTTGGCTCGCAGCGCCTCCGCGAGCAGCCGGGTCGTCGTCGTCTTACCGTTGGTGGCGGACACCAGCACGACATCGAGGTGCCCTGCCAGCCGGGCCAGCAGATCGGGGTCGACCCGAAGGGCCACCCGTCCGCCGATCACCGATCCGCTGCCGCGGCCCGCCGCACGGGACACCGCCGCAGCCGCCTTGCCCGCCGTCACGGCCAGCTTGGCCCGCGGAGTCAGCGGCTCCGAGTTGCCTGCCATCGTCTAACATCCTCCTCGCGTCCGGCCCCCACCTGCACAAGCCTCGCGGTGGCCGACTCTCCGCCCCTCCACGGCCGATCCAACACCCGGGAGGCCTCGGTCTCGCATCAGCCTATCCACATTCCCGTGCGGCCCCCGCACCGTAGGCCCGCCGGATACAGGCTCTACGCTTGCCGGCATGCGACACGGCACCATCCCCGGCAGTAGCGGCACCATCCGTCCGATGCGTCTGATCGGCGACCCGGTGCTCCACGCGGCGTGCGCCGAGGTCACCGCCTTCGACGCCGAACTGGCCCGTCTCGTCGAGGACATGTTCGCCACCATGTACTCCGCCGACGGCGTCGGGCTGGCCGCCAACCAGATCGGCACGGCCCTGCGGGTGTTCGTCTACGACTGCCCCGACGACGAGGACGTGCGGCACCTGGGACACGTCGTCAACCCGCGGTTGGTGGAGGTGGACGGCGTCACCGTCACCGGTTCCGAGGGGTGCCTGTCGCTGCCGGGCATCAACGCGGGCACCACCCGTTACGACCACACGGTGGTGGAGGGCTTCGACGTGCGCGGCGAGCCGGTGCGGATCGCCGGCACCGGCTTCTTCGCCCGCTGCCTGCAGCACGAGTGCGACCACCTGGACGGTGGCTTGTTCACCGACCGCCTCGGCGGGCTGCGCCGCCGCCGCGCCCTGCGGGCCGCCCGCCGGGCGCCCTGGGCGCGGCGGGGTTAGAGTCCGGGGCTGCCCGCCCGGTCGCCGGCCGCGGCCAGCCGTCCCCACAGCAGGTCGGCGAGGTGGCTGACCAACTGGTCGCGCGGGACGGGGCGTTCACTGAGCCACCAGTCGCCCGCCGCGTGCATCATGCCGACGATGCCGTGCCCCCACACCCGCGCCAGCTGCTGGCTCTGCGGGCCCAGGTCCAGCCGCTCGGCTATCACCTCGGCCAGGTCCTCGCCCATCCGGCGCAGCAGCGAGGAGGAGTGTCGGCCACCGTCGAAGCCCTTGTCCCCGTCGCCCGGCGCCTCGGCCGGATGCATCAGGAAGCGGTACACCTGGGGGCGGCTCTCGATCGCGGCGAGGTAGGCGTGCAGCGTGGCCTCCACCCGGTCGCGGCGGTCGTTGCCGGAGTCCAGGGCGGCGCGCAGCGCGCCGAGCAGCGCGTCGGTGTGCCGCTGGGCCAGCGCCCGGTACAGGCCGCTCTTGTCGCCGAAGTGACGATAGAGAATCGGCTTGGTGATTCCCGCCTCCGCGGCGATGGCGTTCATGGAGGCTTCGGGTCCGTCCCGCAGTACGACGCGGTCGGCGGCCTCGAGCAGCTCTTTACGCCGTCGCTCCGTCGCCGTCCGCTGGTCCTGCCGCTGGCCGGTGTCCACCCGGTACTCCCTGTCTGTTCGATTTCGTGCACTCTGCGCAACGTAACACCCCGGTCGTGGCGACCGGGTTCGCGGAAGGGAGTTGACATCCCCTACTCGTGGGTAACAGACTGATGTTACCGCAAGTAACAACCAGGTGGAGGGGACATGGGCGACTTCACGCTCGAGCTCAACGACGACCAGAAGTCCGTGCGCGACTGGATCCACGGCTTCGCGGCCGACGTGATGCGCCCGGCGGCCGCGGAGTGGGACGAGCGCGAAGAGACGCCCTGGCCGGTCATTCAGGAGGCCGCCAAGATCGGCCTCTACTCCCTGGACTTCTACGCCCAGCAGTTCTTCGACCCCACCGGCCTGGGCATCCCCATGGCCATGGAGGAGTTGTTCTGGGGCGACGCGGGCATCGGCCTGTCCATCGTCGGCACCGGCCTGGCCGCCGTCGGCGTCCTGGCCAACGGTACCGAGGAGCAGATCGGCACCTGGGTCCCGCAGATGTACGGCGACGTCAACGACGTGAAGGTCGCCGCCTTCTGCTCCTCCGAGCCGGACGCCGGATCCGACGTCTCCGCGATGCGCACGCGCGCGGTCTACGACGAGGCCAAGGACGAATGGGTGCTCAACGGCACCAAGACCTGGGCGACCAACGGCGGTATCGCGGCCGTCCACGTCGTCGTCGCGGTCGTCGACCCCGAGCTCGGCTCCAAGGGCCACGCCTCGTTCATCGTCCCGCCGAACACCCCCGGCCTGTCCCAGGGCCAGAAGTTCAAGAAGCACGGCATCCGCGCCTCGCACACCGCCGAGGTCGTGCTTGAGGACTGCCGCATCCCCGGCGAGTGCCTGCTGGGCGGCAAGGAGAAGCTCGACGAACGGCTGGCCCGCGCCCGCGAGCGCGCCAAGACCGGGGGTGAGCGCGTGAAGAACGCCGCGATGGCCACCTTCGAGGCCTCCCGCCCGGCCGTCGGCGCCCAGGCGGTGGGCATCGCCCGCGCCGCCTACGAGGTCGCCCTCGACTACGCGAAGACCCGCGTGCAGTTCGGCCGTCCGATCATCGACAACCAGGGCATCGCCTTCCAGCTCGCCGACATGCGCACCCAGATCGACGCCGCCCGGCTCCTGGTCTGGCGCGCTTCCTGGATGGCCGCGGCCGGCCGGCCCTTCACCTCGGCCGAGGGCTCCATGTCCAAGCTCTACGCCGGTGAGACCGCCAAGACCGTCACCGCCCAGGCCATGCAGATCCTCGGCGGCAACGGCTACACCCGCGAGTACCCGGTCGAGCGCATGCACCGCGACGCCGCGATCTACACCATCTTCGAGGGCACGAGCGAGATCCAGCGCCTGGTCATCGCCCGCACCCTGTCGGGCCTTCCGATCCGCTGAGAACGCATCGTCCGCACGGCCGCGTCCCCTTCGCCCGCACGCGGCGCAGGGGACGCGGCCGTCCGGTCATCTGACGGCGGTGGCCGCGTTCCTCGTGGCCGCCAGTGCCAGGTGCCAGGGGTATTCGGCGGGCTGGTCCTCGTCCGGGCGGTTCGGGACGAAGCCGCCCTCACCGTGCAGGACCGTCACGCCGGCCAGCCGCAGCTCGGCCAGGGAGCGCTCGAACCGCGGGTGCTGGACGAAGGCGGAGTTCAGGCAGGGCATGGTCACCATCGGAATGCCCTTGCCGATGGCCTCGGCGGCGACGCCCACCACGAAGTGGTCGGTTATCCCGAGCGCCCACTGGTTGAGGGTGTTGAACGTGGCCGGGGCGAAGAGGATCACGTCGGCCGGGGGCCAGACGTCCGGTTCGCCCGGCAGCTTGTACTGCGAGCGCACGGGGTGGCCGGTCAACGCGGCGAGGCCGTCGAGGTGGTGGCCGAGCCAGTGGGCCGCGGTGGGGGTGAGGCCCAGGCACACGTCCCAGCCGTCGACCTGCGCATCGTCGATCACCCGGGCGATGTCGAAGACGGGCGGGGCGGCCGAGCCGAACAGGTACAGGGTGCGAGAGTCCATGGCCCCATCACATACCGGCCGGACGATCAAGCGCAACCAGCCCTCGGCGGGCCGTCAGTGGCGACGTTCGCCGAGGTCGGACAGGAGCGCCACCGTTCCCGCCACGGCGGCCAGGAGGCCCGCGCCGATCACGGCGGTCCAGCCGACGGTGCCGGTCAGCGCGGGGAGGACGAGCCCGACGGCGAGGAGCGAGAGCAGCGCGGACACCGCCGCGAGGACGGGTTTCCAGCTCTGGACGGCCATCCGCCCACCTTACGGACGAACCCGGCGTGGGGGAGCGGGATCCCGTCACACCGGATCCCGTCACAGGGACGGGGTCCGGCCACCGGAGCGGGAGCGCAGCGCTTCCTCGAACTCGTCGAGCGTCTCCACCAGCAGTTCCGCGCCGCGGCGCACCATACGTTCCTGGCTGGAGTCGCCTGGCCAGCCGTCCAGGGCGGCCCGGGCGGCGTCCCAGCGCGGCGGCGCCCCGTCGCGCACCTGCTGCGCCGATGCGGCGGCGGCCTCCCGCAACACGCGGGCGAAGTCCGCGGCGGCCGGTATGGGGTCGGCGTCCCGGCCGGGGAGGTGGGCCTCCATCAGCATGCCCACCCGCCCCATCGCGGAGAGCGCCGTGTCGGCGTCCTGGGCGGCCCTGCGGGACAGCCCGCGATGGCGCACCGGTTCGGAATCGGCCCGTGCGACGGCCTGGTCCCAGGCGGCGCCGGCGGCGCGGGCTTCGAGCAGGGCCTCCCGCACCGTCGAGGAGCGCCGGTGGGCCGGATCGGCGAAGCCCTCCAGCACGGCGGCCGCGTATCCGGCGTTGCTCTCCAGCCGCTCCGCGAGCCGGTCGCGCAGCAGCGGGGTCTCCCAGGCGGGGAACACGGCGTAGGCCGTCATCGCCAGGACCCCGCCGAGCAGCGTCAGCAGCACGCGTTCGAAGACCGCCTGGGTCCACTGGCTGCCGGCCATGCCCAGCAGGAGGACCGCGTACGCGGAGACGCAGGCCTGCGAGACGGCATAGCCGGTGCGCATCAGCAGGTACATCAGGCCGATGCACAGGACGGCGAGAGCCGCGCAGAGATAGACACCGGGCGACGCCGCCTGCATCACGCCGGTGGCGACGGTCACACCCACCAGCGTCCCGGCGAAGCGGGCCACGCCACGCGCGTACGTCTGGGAGAAGTCCGGGCGCATCACCATGACCGAGGCCATCGGCGCCCAGTAGCCGTGGCCCAGCGGCAGCGCCGTGGCGAGCAGGTATCCCGCCGTGGCGACCGCGGACATCCGCACCGCGTGCCGGAACACCGGTGACTGCCAGCGCATCTGCCGGCGCATCGCCCGCGCGGCCAGCGGTACCAGCCGCGGCAGGGTGGGGCGCAGCAGATGGGCGGCCTCGGTGGCGTCCGAGGGACCTGAGCCGTTGGCGCTCTCCACGGCGGCGGAGAGCAGGCTGATCAGGCGGGCGGCCACCCGGCGGGCCGAGCCCGTCAGCTCCGCCTCCGGCTCCGGCACCGCGAGGAAGGAGTCGACCTCCTTCGGCAGTTTCACCGGCTTCGCGTGCCGGATCGCGCGGGCGACCGCGTCCAGCACCGTGGCGGCCGCCGCCAGCAGTTCGCGGGCCCGGTCGCGTTCCGGGCCCTCCGCGGCGGCGCCGACCGTGGGATCGGCCAGCGACGCCAGCACCGGGCGGATGCGCTCCGCCAACGCCCGCTTGCCGTGCAGTTCCTCCGGACGGCGGCGGGCCTCCCAGGGCGTCACCGCGGCCGCGCTGCGCGCCGTCATCAGCGGCTCGGGATCGAACGGGGCGTGCGGGTCCTGGCGCAGCCGCCGGGCGTAGTCCGCCTCGGCGGCGAACGCGTCCGCGAGCGCGTCGCGTTGCGCTCCCCAGCGGCGGATGGGGAAGAGCACGATGAGCGCCGCCTGCACCAGCCCGCCGAAGGCGATCACCCCGGCGTGCCCCAGAGCGTTCAGGACGGATGTGGGCAGGGTGACGACGACCAGCATCACGGCGACGGTCAGGGCGGCGACGATCCCGGACGTCGGCCCGAGCGACCACGCCATCCCGGCCAGGAAGGTCCACACGGCCAGCAGCAGGACGAAGACCAGCAGGTGGGAGGCGGCCAGGTACCCCAGGAAGGTGCTGACGGCCAGGCCGGCGCCCGCGGCGAGGGCCAGTACCGGGCGGGAGCGCCAGCTGCGCTGGAAGGTGGCGGTGCCCGCGGCGAAGGCGCCGAACGCGGACGACGCGGCCACGGCGGGGGAGGACAGCCACAGCGCCAGGCCGATCACGATCGCGACGCCGGCCGCGCCGCGGACCGCGACCAGCGGTTCGAGGCGGGTCCGCTCGACCTTCAACCCGGAGCGGCCGGTCTCCTTCAGCGCGCGCAACCAGGTCATGATCCAGAGGATAGGGGGAAACGCCGTGCGACCGGCTCCTCCCCCCGGGAGGCCCACGTCAGCGCGCGTATGACGTGCACGGCGTGCGTCCGGCGTGCGTGCGCGTGCGTAGCCGCCGGGCCGATGGGTAGGCGCGGGCAGTGGCCGCGTCAGCGACAACGAAGACGACAAACCGACAGAACGACACAGCCACACAGCGACACGACGCGAAGGAGAAGTCGATGACCCATCCCGACCTGACAGTCATCCGGGCGAGCGTTCCTCCCGTGCCCGACCCGCAACCGACGCCCCCGGGGCCGGACCCCGTGCAGCCGGACCCCGTCCCGCGTCCGGTGCCGCAACCCGGCCCGAGCCCCATGCCGCCCGGCCCGCCGCTGCCGGGACCCGGGCCGGCGCCCGGTCCCGAGCCGGTGCCCGATCCGGCACCCCTCCCCATGTGACGCATACGAAGGACCGGAATACACGTTCCGCCGGCATCCCCCTGCCGCGCGGGGCGTGGCTTCTGGTTCAATAGGGCCTATGGCCGGCCCCAGTGACATCGCGACAGGTCGTACCGACCTTGAGCCCTTCTGGCCGTCCCGGCAGGGACACCACTTCGACCGAGAGTGTTGCCGCGCGATCGCCGCGCGGACCCGCACTCCCCGCTGACCTGCGGACAACGGCCTTCGGCCGTCGCCGTCAGCAGTACGGATTCCGGTACCGCGCAATACGTCGTCCAACGACCCTTCGCGCGAAAGAGCCGAACCCATGTCGAACACCCAGTCCCTGAACCACCCTGCCGTCAGCCTCGCCCAGCCGTCCGCCGTGGGGACCACCACCCCGCTCCGGTCGCGGCTGCGTGCCGTACGGCCCGACGAGGTCCCGCCCGCCCCCGACTTCCTGCCGCCCGGCGCCACATGGCTGCCGGCGCCCGGTCATGTCCTGCCGTCCGTTCCCGGCCAGCAGCGGATGGTCGGCTACCTGGTGCTCGTTCCCGCCGAGGCGGGACCGGTCCCGGTGGAGGCGGTGCCCGAACTCGTTCCCGATCTCGGCGCCCGGGTACGGATCGACACCGAGCGGCGCACGGCGGCGGTCGACGGCCGTCCGCTCGACCTGACCTACCTGGAGTTCGAACTGCTCGCCCATCTCGTCGCGCACCCGCACCGCGTGCACTCCCGCGACCAGCTCGTCACCACGGTCTGGGGCTACGGGCACGTGGGCGACGGCCGTACCGTCGACGTGCACGTGGCGCGGCTGCGCCGCAAGCTCGGCGCCGAGCACCGCGGCAGCATCGTGACCGTCCGCCGGGTGGGCTACAAGTACGCACCGGTGGCGGCTACGGCACTACGGTGACCGGCCAGCGTCCGGCCTTCACCAGCCGGATGGCGACCGAACCGACGATGCGGTGTCCGGCCTGCTCCGAGGCGCCGACCACCACAGCGTCGGCCGTGAGCGACTCCGCCGCGGTGACCAGCCCGTTGTAGGGGTCGCCGCGGAAGGTGTGGAACTCCCAACGCATGGCGTATATCCCCCGGAGCCGCTCCGCCGACCGGCGGATCTCGGCCTCCAGCTCATCGGCGACCTCGGTGGTGACCTCACCCACCGGGGCGCCGAGGAGTGCGCCGGTGACGATGACGGGCTGTACGTAGACGACGGCGAGCAGCGCGTTCTGTCGCCGCGCCAGGCCGGCGGCGTAGGAAACCGCCCGCCAGGAGGATTCGGAACCGTCCGCTCCGACGACGATGACCTTGGGTCCGTCCGTTCCGCGCTCGAACGGCGCGGGCTCCTTGTCCACCACCCCTTGAGGCTAACCCCCCGGTTTCTTCCCACCGGGGTGCCCCCCGCCTCGTTGATCACTCGAATGGCCGCATTGCCACGACACGCGGGCTTTTGGGATGCAGGATTTCGGTGAGGAGCCAGAGAGAACTTGCAGTTCTGTGGCTTCCGGGGCCGCCGACGTGCCGCCCGCATCTCTGAGCCAACAGCCAAGCCGGCCTCGCGGCCGGCAACGGGGAGGTCTGCGATGCCGAGGGTGACCACCAGCGTGATCGTGTCGAGGCCGGCCTCCGAGGTCTTCGACTTCCTTGCAGACGCCCGCAACCTCTCGCTGTGGAGTTCCGGCGTCGCCGGGGTCGACTCGGAATCCGTGCCGCCGGGGGCCAACGCCGAGTACCGCTACCGCTACCCGGGACGCCACCGTGACCACCGGCTGGTGTGCGCGGGCTACGAGCCCTGCCGGCACATCGTGTTCCGGGGCGAGCGCATGTGGAATCCGCTGGGCACGCAGATCCCCGAGTACGGCTTCGACCTGATACCGCACGGCGGCGGCACGCTGGTCCGGCTCTCGGTGCACAGCTCGCTGGCGGCCGGGATGGCGCTGTTCTCGCCGGTCGTGGCCATGGCCTGGCGCCGGGACCTGCCGGTCGACGCCCGCAAGCTGAGCGAGGCCCTCGGCGGCCTGCACCTGCGGCCGCGTGCGCTGGAGGCCGTGCGGCCGCCCGAGCCGGGCGTGCCCGCTCCCGAGCCGTTCGACTACGCCCCGGTCGCCCGGGCGTTCTGGCCGGGCGTCGGAGCCTGAAGGGTGTTGTGAAAGGAGCGCCGTTCGCCCGTGAGGGCGGGGTCCGCGGCGTCCGGTGCGTGCGACTGGAAGGCGGAGGGTCGTCCGCGTACCGGACGTACCTGGACGAGCCCGACAACGCAGCAGGCGTGCGTGCCAGGCGTCGCGGGCCAGGCGGGACTTTCGCAAACCCCTTGAGAAACCGCACCCCGCGGAATCGGGGTAAACCGAGGCGGTCGAACATCACTCCTTGAGTGTTAAACTATGTAGGAAGGGTGGCGGGAAACCACACCTTTCCCCCGAGTTGCCCCGGCCCGGTCCCCCCGTCCTGGCCGGGGCATCCTTTTGTCCCGCACTGTTCCGCACCACGATGTTCGGCGCCACAACGGCCGAAGGTGGCGCGGGATACGCTCCCACGCCACCTTCAAGGCCCCTGTACAGGTTCGATCTAGTCGATGCTCCGCAGGATGTGCGACTCGGCCACGTCGTCCTCGTAGCCCGCCAGCTTGATCGGCGCGGACCGGGCCCAGACGTCGAGGTTGCGCACTTCCTTCAGCGGCGGCGGCCATTCACCTAGTCCGGGTGTGGCCTGATTGCGCTGCTTGGTCTTCTCGGGTGTCACCGCGCACTCCATTTCCTTCGAGTGAACCGGATGCGCCGACGCGGCCTACGACCGGGCGTCGGACACCCGGTGGGGCATGTGTATCGAGCAAGTGCGGACGCGGTGGCGCCTGGTGCGGAGCCGGAAGAGCGGCCATGGTGGGTGGACGCTTCCCCGGACAGGGTCTGGGGCGCTGGTTGGCTGCCCGGTGATCCTGTTCGTTCCGCTCAGAGTAAGCCCGCCGACCGGTTGTCACCAGCCGATTTCCTCCCTGGGTCACCCCTAAGAGAACCCCAGTACACATGCGCGCCACTCAAGGGCACCTCAAGGGTTGCGAGGCCCCGGGGTGCACGATCGGATAATCCGACCCCGCCGAGCGGAAGCCCGGGAAGCGGTTGTTACCGTGCCGGGTGCTCCGAAGCAAGCGATCCGAAGACTCGGCGGAACCCCGGAAACCCCTGGAAACCGCACCCGGCACGGCCACCACCCCGCCACCCGCCCGGATTCCCCGTACCGCCGGTCGCGTGCTCGCGGACCTGACCCCGCTGCGCGAGTCCCCGCACTTCCGCCGGCTGTGGTTCGGCAACCTGGTCTCCTGGATCGGCCAGCAGATGACCGCCATGGCGGTCTCCCTGCAGGTCTACGCGATCACCGGCTCCAGCTTCTCGGTCGGACTGGTGGGCCTGTGCTCCCTGATCCCGCTGGTCATATTCGGGCTCTACGGCGGCGCCATCGCCGACGCCGTGGACCGCCGCAAACTCGGGCTGGCGAGCGCCTGCGGCGCGACCGTCCTGTCCGGGGTCCTGGCAACGAGCGCGCTGCTCGATCTGCGGCAGGTGTGGCTGCTGTACGCGACCGTCGCCCTGCAGTCCGTCTGCTTCGCCCTGAACTCCCCGGCCCGCTCCTCGATGATCCCGCGCCTGCTCCCGCCCGAACAGCTGCCCGCCGCCAACGCCCTGGCCTCGCTCGCCGGCGGCGTGGGCACGATGGCGGGGCCCATGCTCGGCGGCGTCTTCGTCGGCCTGTGGGGTTATCAGGCCGCGTACCTGATCGACGTGGTCACTTTCTCGGCCTCCCTCTACGCGATGTGGCGCCTGCCCTCGATGAAGCCGGAACGCGACGCCTCGAACGCCGCGAACACCCGCCGTGGATGGGCCTCCGTCCTGGACGGACTGCGGTTCCTCGGCGGCCGGCCCAATCTGCGGATGACGTTCTTCACCGACATGGCCGCGATGGTGCTCGCCCAGCCGCGCGTGCTCTTCCCCGCCATCGCCGTCATGTGGTTCGCGGGTGACGCCAAGACCGTTGGCCTGCTCACCGCGGCCCCGGCCGTCGGCGCCCTGCTCGGCGGCCTCTTCTCCGGCTGGCTCGGCCGCATCCACCGCCAAGGGCTCGCCGTACTGATCTCGGTGGCCTGCTGGGGCGCGGCCGTCGCGGTCTTCGGCCTCACCCGCGACCTGTGGCTCGGCCTGTTCTTCCTGGCACTGGCCGGCTGCGCCGACACCGTCTCCATGGTCTTCCGCAACACCATGCTCCAGGCCGCCGCCCCCGACGACATGCGCGGCCGCCTGCAGGGCGTCTTCATCGTCGTCGTCGCGGGCGGCCCCCGCCTGGGCGACTTCCTGGCCGGCTCGGCCGCGGACCTCTTCTCCCCGGCCACCGCGATCGTGGGCGGGGGACTGGCGTGCATCGCGGTCGTCGCCACGCTGGCGGCTCTGCAGCCGCGGTTCGCCCGGTACGACTCACGGGAGCCGGTGGCGTGACGCTCGCGCTGGGCGGTTAGCGTGCGGTGCCGCAGCCACCAGCCACGACGGACCGGTACGCGGTGCTCTGATCGGCGGCGGCCGGCTTCGTCGTGATGCGGACACCCCACATTCGGTCGCAGCCGTCGAAGGTGTGGGGTCTGTTAAAGGTGTACTCCCCGTCAAACGTGTACGTTTCGGGATTTCCGTCCGTCGTCAGGGGATTGCCTTTGGCATCCGCGTCGTACCACGTCAACGTGATGGTGAAGGCTCCGGTGCTGCCCTTGCCGACAGAGAAAGTGGCTGTCGCCGCCAACCCCCCGTTTGCCGTGAACGTGTCGACCGAGGCGGACGTGACCACTGGCGCCTTGGGCGGAGGCGGCTTCGTCGTAGTGGGCGCCGTCGTGGGAACCGTAGTCGGCGGGGTGGCCGGTGGAGTGGTCGTCGCGGGCGTCGTGGGTGGGGTGGTCAGGACTGTGGTCGTGGTGTCCGTCGGCGTTGGTGTGGTGGATGTGGACGCTGATGTGCTCGGGCTGAGGCTCGGGCCCACCGTCGCGCCGCCCGGCGGCGTCGTGCCGGGCGGGGCGACGGTGCCCAGAGACGGCGACGAGGCCGAAGGCGGGGCCGAGAGGCCGCCGGTGCGGTGCGGCGTGTTGCCGTGGCCGCCGAGGGCGACGACCGTGCCGGCCGCTGCCAGGCCCAGCAGGGCGACCGATCCGGCCACTAAAGCCGCTGCGCGCCCGCGCGGCAGCCGCCGGGGCTTGCCGTGGCCCAAGGGCAGGCCCGCGCCGCCGCCCTGAGCGGGTGGTGGTGGCGCGGTGGCGTCGCCGAGGGCGCTCGGGAGCAGTGCGGCGAGCAGCGCGACCACGGCGATGAGCGCCCGGCGGCCGCGGCGCTCCCAGTCCGGGCCGTATGCGATGCCGGCGGCCGCTTCGAGTTCGGCGAGGAAGGCGGTGGCGCTCACGGGACGTTCGTCGGCGTTCTTGGCGAGCCCGTGCCCGATCAGCGCCCGGAGCTCTTCGGGGGCACGGTGATCCGGAATCGGCGCGGTGATGTGCTGGACCGCCAGCTCGGCCATGGTCGCCCCGCTGTACGGGCGCTCGCCGGTGAGGCACTCGAAGAACGTCGCGGTCGCCGCGTAGACGTCGGTCGCGGGTGACGCCGGCTCGCCGCGCCACTGCTCCGGTGCCATGTAGGGCGGCGTGCCGGCGCTGGGGGCGTCGGCGCCCTGCCGCACCGCGATGCCGAAGTCCACCAGCGTGGAGACGCCGTTGGTGGAGACCATCACGTTGCCGGGCTTGTAGTCGCGGTGCACCACCCCGGCCGCGTGGGCGGCGGCCAGACCGAGCAGCGACCCCTTCAGGACCGACAGCGCCGCTTCGGGGACGGCCGCGCCGTTCGCCCGCAGCATCGCCCCCAGTGACACGCCCTCGATGAGCTCCATGACGATCGCCGCGCCCGCGGGGGCCTCGACGTAGTCGTAGACGCGCACCACGTGTGGGGAGTCCAGCTGTTGCAGGAGCTGGGCCTCGTAGCGGAAGCTGCTGAGGAGGCCGGTCCGTGCGCGGCTCTCCTCGTTCAGGTACTTGACCGCGACCTCGGCGCCGCTGCGCTCATCGACCGCGTGCACCACCGTGCCGCAACCGCCCGTTCCCAGGACGCGCAGCGCGCGATAGCCGGGAAGGGACCACTCGGGTTCTGACCGTCTGGAGTCCTGTGGGTCGGTCATCGTCGGGCGCACCTCGTCGCATCGGATGGGCTCCGGCGCGGGAATTCCGCCGAACTACCGGTTGATGGGTGGACGTCTGTACTCATCCGGTGGTTGCACGGGAGCGCGTTCGATTATGGAGTACGGTCGGGCGCCCTGTCCGGCGTTCGGCCGACGGGTCCGTCGGCGTTCAGCCGGCCTGCAGCGCGGCCAGCTGTTCGGTCAGGACGTCGGTGGTCACGAAAGTGAGCCCGGCCAGCGCGACGTGCTTCCAGCGCACGGTGCCCTCGCCGTCGAGCAGGAAGACCGAGCGGCGCAGACCGAGGCCGGGGACGGCGATGCCGTAGGCCTTGGCCACGGTGCGCTCGGTGTCGGCCAGCAGCGGGAAGCCGAGCCGGTGCTTGCGGGCGAAGGACTCGTGGCTGTCCAGGTCCTGCGGGCTGATGCCCCACACGGTGGCGCCCAGGCCGGTGAACCGGTCCAGGTCCGAGGTGTAGGAGCACAGCTGCTTCGTGCACACGGCCGTTTCGTCGCCGGGGTAGAAGACCAGCAGCAACGGATTGCCGCGCTGCTCCGCGAGCGCGTAGTCGCCACGTTCGCCCGCGACCGCGTCGGGGCTGCCGAGGACGAGCCCCGGCAGGGTGAAGTCGGGGGCCGGCGTACCCACGGCGGGCTGCTTGGACATGAGCGCTCCCTTGGCCTCGGCGCCGGCGCCGCCCGGCGGCGGAGCGCGATCACCGTGTTGCGCGAATGGTAGGGCCTGCCCGATCGCACGCCGACGGCCGGGCAGGCCCTGATCGTTCAGGTGGGTGCCGGGATCATCCGCAGGTGAGGCGGGGCAGTGCCCAGTCGGCGTGGTCGGAGGTGTTGCCGTTGCCGCCGTCGGTGACGACGAGCTTCAGCTCCAGGCCGCCCGTGAGGTCGGCCGTCAGGTGCTTCGCGGCGTCGCTGACCGTGACCAGCCCGCTGTCGGCGACCTTGGTGCCGTCCCGGAAGATCTGGAAGACCACCGAACCGTCCGCCGTCTTCTCGTCGTCGACGCCCACGTCCGTGGTCAGGGAGGTGCAGGTGCCGCCGAGGTAGTAGTTGACGGTGGAAGCGGCGTGGGTGCCGAGGCCCTTGGTGTAGGTGGTGCCGTTGATGGTGAGGGTGCGTCCGTCACCGGCGGGCTGTTCGCCGTTGCTGCGGTCGCGCTCGACCGGACCCCAGCCGTTGGCCGCCGACGTCCAGTTGAGGTCGCTGAGCGCGCTGGTTCCCGCCGCCGGGCCGTTGCCGCAGGCCAGTCGGGCGTCGGCCCAGTCGGCGTGGTCGTAGTTGATGCCGTCGCCGCCGTCGGTGACGACCAGCCGGAGTCGGCTCCCGCCGGTCAGATCGGCGGTCAGGTGCTTCGGGCCGTCGCTCGCCGTCCGCACCCCGCTGTCGGCGACCTTGGTGCTGTCGCGGTAGAGCTGGAAGACCACCGTGCCCGGACTGGACACCTCGTCGTCCACGCCCACGTCGACGTTGACCGTACTGCAGCTGCCGCCCAGGTAGTAGCTGATGTCGCTGGGGGCGTGGGTGCCGAGGCCCTTGGCGTACGTGGTGCCGTTGATGGTGAGGGTGCGCCCGTCACCGGCGGCCTGCTCGCCGTTGCTGCGGTCGCGCTCGACCGGGCCCCAGCCGTTGGTCGCCGAGGTCATCGGCAGATCGCTGAGCTGGTTGATTCCGCTCGGCGGCGGGACGGGGCTGCCGGGTGTCACCCGGAACATCACGGTGCCGTGCGCGGGGACTGAGGCGCTGATGGTGCCGGTGGTGGAGCTGGTCTGCTTGGACCACAGGTCCTTGAGGGTGTACGAGGAGGCGCCGCCGATGCCGGCCGCCTCCGCGGTCGTCGAGATCGTCTGCGCGGAGCCGCTCTCGTTGGTCAGGGTCACCGACCGGTCGCCGCCCGCCAGCGCCTTGGTCATCACGACCCTCCCGCCGGAGTTGGACACCACGGTGCCCTGTTTGCCGAGGCTGTCCTGGTCGACGGCGATGACGTCGGTGTTCTTCAGGACGGCGAGCGTCGCGGCGCTCGCGCTGCGTAGATCGCTGCCGATCAGCAGGGGCGCGGCCATCTGCGACCAGAGGCTGAAGTGGGTGCGGTACTCGGTGTCCGTCATCCCGCCGTTGCCGACCTCGAGCATGTCCGGGTCGTTCCAGGCGCCGGGCTTGGCGTATGGGGCGAGCGACTGGTTCTGGTGGGCTATGCCGATCATGCTGGACCAGTTGTCGCTGATGTCGCCGGTGGTGCGCCAGGAGTTGCCGACTCCTCCGGCCCAGTTCCAGGGCTGGTTGGAGCCCCATTCGCAGATGCTGTAGAGGATCGGGCGGCCGGTGGCCTTGAGGGCGTTGCCCATGGCCTTGTACCGGGTCTGGGCGTCCGCACCGGTGTTGTTGCAGTTGTCGTACTTGAGGTAGTCGACACCCCAGGACGCCCACAGGTTGGCGTCCTGCTGCTCATGGCCGAGGCCGCCGGGGAAGCCGAGGGTGTCGCAGGTCTTGGTGCCGGCGCTGGAGTAGAGGCCGAACTTGAGGCCTTTGGAGTGCACGTAGTCCGCGACGGCCTTGATTCCGTTGGGGAAGCGCGCCGGATCCGGCACGAGGTTGCCCGCGGCGTCACGGTTGGGCAGTGCCCAGCAGTCGTCGATGTTGACGTAGGTGTAGCCGGCGCTCTTGAGGCCCTGCGAGACGAAGATGTCGGCGATCCCCTTGACCATCGCCTCGTTGAACTCCGCCCGGCAGTGCGTGGAGTTCCAGTTGTTGAACCCCATCTGCGGGGTCAGGGCAAGGCCGTTGTCGACGGCCGCGGCGGGCGCCGCCGTGGCGACCTGCACGGTCACCGCGGCCGTGGCGGCCAGCGCCCCGCCTCCGATGACGAGTGCCAGGGAAGCGGACAGGGCCGCCAAACGCTGTCTGATGGTGTGACGTTCGGGCTGCATGTGCGGCTCCATGGGGGTAAATGGCGCACAATTCAACGGGGTCGAACGAAAGCAACCACATCACAGCGGTACTGACAGGACATGTCAAGAAGTACGACCCGGAAGCGCGAGGCGCTTCCGGGTCGAGGCCCCACCGGCCGGATCGGATTCGGTTACGGCGAGGGCAGTACGCACACCGCGCCGGGGGCGGCGAACGGCCGGCCGGCCGGCGTCAGTTTCCCGGTCTTGGTGTCGACGTTCAGGACGCTGACCGTGTTCGACTTCTGGTTGGCGGCGAAGAGCAGCCGGCCCGTCGGATCGAAGGCGATGTGCCGGGGGAAGTCGCCGCCCACCGGCACCGTGTCCAACAGGCGCAGCGTCGCGCCGGCGGACTCGACGGCGTAGCGGGTGATGCTGTTGTGACCGCGGTTGGCGAGGTACGCGAAGGCTCCGTCGGCGGAGACCAGCAGCTGCGCCGGATAGCTCTTGACGCTCCCGGTCCCGGTGGACTGGGGTGCGCCGGGGGTCAGCTTCCCCGTCGTGGCGTTGTAGCCGCAGACCACGACGGTGTTGTCCAACTCGTTGGCCACGTAGGCGAACTTCCCGCCGGGGTGGAACGTCAGCGATCGCGGGCCCGCGCCCGGCCGCAGGGCGGCGAAGGAGACCTGCCGCAGGGTGCCCACCGTCTCGTCGAGCTTGTACGTGTACACGGTGTCGTTGCCGAGATCGACGGCGAGGACGAACCGGCCGTCCGGGCTCGTGAGGATCTCGTGGGCGTGCGCCCCGTCCTGGCCGGGTCCCGGCGGCGGGCTGCTGTGCCGTACGAGAGCGGTGCGCGCGCCGAGCTTCCCGTCCTGGCCGATCGGGTGCACGGCGACGCTGCCCGAGTCGTAATTCGCGCTCAGGAGGTAGCGGCCGCTCGGGTGCACGGACAGATGGCAGGGTCCGTCACCGCCGGTGGGCCGCGACCCCAGGACCTTCGGCGCGCCACCGCTGCCGCCGTGCAGGGCGATGGCCGTCACGGAGCCCGGCGAGCGCTCGTTGACGGTGTACAGCGTGCCGGCGGCGGACGGGCCGAGGGCCACGAAGGACGGATCCGCGACGCCCGTCACCACCCCGGTGGACGTGATCGCGCCGGTCGTGGGCTCGTACGTCGCCAGCGCGACGCCCTTGCCGCCGCCGCTCACGGAGGTGTACGTGCCGAGGTAGAGCGGTTTGGGCCCGGTGGCGGACGGCTTGCGCGTGGTCCCCGCGGGCAGTTCCGCCCGCGCGGTGGCCCCGGGGGCGCACCCCAGGCCCACCGTGGCGGCTGCCGCCGCCGCCGCGGCGCTGAGCAGGCCCCGCCTGCCCATGCCTGCGTTGTCCTCCACGCGACACACCTCCCGATACTGCGTTGCCGATCCTGTCCGCTGCTGTGCGGTGCTCCAGGGGAGCAGAGTCCGTCGACTGTCGCAACGCGCGTTGCGCGTGGTGCAACGAATTCACTCCCGCGGATCTTGAACCGGCCACCTGCGGGCTGCCGTACGTGGGTGCCGTGTTCACGTGGGCGTCCGTGCCGGACCAGGTCGGACGGGGTGTGCGCGGGAGCGAATCGACTACTGGGCGGGAGCGGCGTGCTGCCAGCCGTGCAGCGAGATCCGTGGGCCGTCGTCGAGGGCGCAGCGCAGCGCGTGGCCCGTACTGGGCACCATCTCGGGGAGCGCGCCGGTGTCGAACCAGCGGACCGCGGAGTGCTTCTCCGGCTCGCTGTTGACGGGCTCTCCCGACCACTGGTGAGCGGTGAAGACGACGGTGAGGAAGCCGTTGGGTGATTCGACGCCCCAGGCGCCGTGGATGACATGGGCGACACGGAGCGCCGACGGGTCGACCACGAGGCCCGTCTCCTCCCGCAGTTCGCGCGCGGCCGTCTCCGTGACGGGTTCTCCCGGCTCGCTCTTGCCGATGGGAAGGTCCCACTTTCCCTGGCAGTACTTCGCCCCGGGCCCGCGCCGCAGCAGCACGACCCGCTGGTTCCCGGGATCGTGGACGATCACGGCGGCCGCGAGCAGGGTCATCGAATCCAGCGCGGGGGCGAGCGCGCCGGCGGTGTCGGCAGCCGAAGGACGGGCCACGGGAATCCCTTCGTCGGGGGTGCGTCGGCCCATTGTGCTGCAGGCACCGTTCGGTGGACGTCGGGTTCACGCCCCGTGCGAACGCCGCGCTCCGGCGCCCGCTGTTCGCACGGTGACGCGCGGGCCGGGAAGCGGGAAGCTCGAAGCAGTCCTGATACTCCCCTACAGCAGGCGAAAGGAGCGCGGTGAAGGCACCGTCCGTGTACGCCCGGCCCGGTGGTGCACGGACTCGAGAAGCGGCGCTTCAGCGGGGCGTTCGCGCCATCCGCCTCCCGGGCGCCGTCAGACGCCGTGATGCCGTCACGACGTCCCACCCCGCCCCGAAACCGAGGCGGGGCGGGGTGGCGTGGGGGCGGTGCCGCGTCGCTCTGTGGGATGCGGGGATGGTCCGCGCACGGGGGCGGACCATTTGACGCCGCGGGCGCGCGCCGCGACCATCGACGCCATGGAAACGCGCATGCTGCGGGCCGGCGACCGGATTCCGACGCCGTGGAGCAACGGCGGCGGCGTGACGCGTGAGATCACCGCGGATCCGCCGGGTGCGGGTCTGGCCGACTTCGGCTGGCGGGTGAGCCTCGCCGATGTCGTGGGGGACGGGCCGTACTCCGCCCTCCCGGGGGTCGAAAGGATCATCACCGTGGTCGACGGCGCGGGCATGGTGCTGACGATCGACGGTGAGGTCCGCCCGCCGATCCTCCCGCTGCGCCCGTTCGCGTTCCCCGGTGACGCCGCCACCGACTGCCGGCTGACCGGCGGTCCCCTCGTCAATCTCAATGTGATGACCCGGCGCGGACGGGCGGCGGCCATGGTCGGGATCGTGAACGGGACGCACACGGCAGCGGTCCCCGGGAACCGGTCCGTACTCCTCGTCGCCCTGGCCGACGACGTCGGGTTCGTCCTCGACCCGGGCTGCGAGAAGGGCCGGCTCGCCCGCTTCGACGCGGTGCTCGTGTCCGGCACCGGCACCGACGCCGTGACCCTGCGGTCCGAGGGCAGGGCGGCCGTCATCACCGTCTGCCCGGTGGGCGACGCGCTGTAGGGCTCAGCCGCGCAGCTCGGCGCCGCACCGTGGGCAGCGGGCCGGCGGGGGGCCGTCGGCCACCGCGTCGCACTGCGGGCAGACGCGGTCGAGCCAGCAGGCGGACTCGCCGCCCTCAGGACCGGTCACGGCGCCGGCGGGTGGGGCGGAGCCGTCCCGAACCGCCGGTGCCGCGCCTTCCGCGGGGTGCGTGGAGCTCATGTCGACCACTCTGCCACGCCCGCACGGCGCGTTGTCAGTGGCGGGCGGCACGATGTACTCATGACCGAGATCATCACGGCCGAGCCGGCCGACGCCGAGTCGTACGCGCGGGCCGTCACCGCGGCCACCGAAGCGTCCGCCGCCTACTACAGCGGCGGGGACTCCCGCCTCGACGACGCCACGTACGACCGGTTGACACGGGGCATCGCGGCCTACGAGGCCGAGCACCCGGCCGAGGTCGCACCGGCGTCGCCGACCGGGAAGGTCGCGGGCGGCGCGGTGCCGGCCGGTGAGGTGGAGCATTCGGCGCGGATGATGTCGCTGGACAACGTCTTCGACGGTGTCGAGCTGTCGGCCTGGGCGGATTCGCTGGCCAAACGACTGGGCGGACCGGTGACGAGCGGCTACGCCGTCGAACCGAAGCTGGACGGGGTCGCCGTGGCCGCGCGCTACCGGGATGGCCGGCTGGAGCAGTTGGTCACCCGCGGCGACGGCAGTCACGGGGAGGACGTGTCCCACGCCATCGGGACGATCGTCGGACTGCCGAAGGCGCTCGACACTCCGGTGACGTTCGAGGTCCGCGGCGAAGTGCTGCTCACCACCGAGCAGTTCGAGCAGGCCAACCGCACCCGCGCCGAGTTCGGCGCCACCCCGTTCGCCAACCCCCGCAACGGGGCGGCCGGCACCCTGCGGGCGAAGGAGCGGCCGTACGTCATCGAGATGACGTTCTGGGCCTACTCGGGGCTTCCGTTGGAAGGCGGCTCGGCCGAACTCGCGGCGCTGCCCCACAGCCGCGTCATGGAGGTCGTCGCCGCGGCGGGCGTGCGGACCACTTCGGCCACACCGGTGGGGCTGCGCACCTTCACCTCGATCGACGAGGTCCACAACCGCGTCGAGGAGATCGCGGCGCTGCGGGCCGCGCTGCCGTTCGGCATCGACGGAGTGGTGATCAAGGCGGACGATCCGGCCGACCAGGAGAAGGCCGGATTCAGCTCCCGGGCCCCGCGGTGGGCGATCGCCTACAAGCTGCCCGCCGTGGAGCGCGTCACCCGGCTGCTCGCCGTGGAGTGGAACGTCGGCAGGACCGGCGTGATAGCGCCCCGCGCCGTGCTCGAACCCGTCGAGATCGACGGCAGCACCGTCACCTACGCGACGCTGCACAACCCGGCCGACATCACCCGCCGGGACCTGCGCATCGGTGACCGGGTCACCGTCTACAAGGCCGGCGACATCATCCCGCGCATCGAGGCGCCGGTGGTCCAGCTCCGCACCGGGCAGGAGACCGCGATCGACTTCCCCATCGAGTGCCCCCGCTGCGCGTCCGACATCGACATGGGCCAGGAGCGCTGGCGCTGTGTGCGCGGCCGGGAGTGCGGGCAGCTCGCCTCGATCCGCTACGCGGTGGCGCGTGACTGCCTGGACATCGACGGGATGGGGCAGCAACTCGTCACCCAATTGGTGGCGTCCGGCCAGGTCGCCGACTTCGCCGATGTCTTCACCCTCGACCGCGGGCAGTTGCTGGCGCTGGACCGCATGGGAGAGGTGAGCGCGGACAAACTGCTGGCGACGATCGCCGCCGCCAAGGACCGGCCGTTGAACCGGGTGTTCTGCGCGCTGGGCGTCCTGGGCACCGGCCGCAGCATCTCCCGGCGGATCGCCCGGCACTTCGGCACGATGGAGGCCATCCGCGCGGCGGACGCCGCCGCCCTGGAGGGCGTCGCCGGTATCGGCGCCGAGAAGGCGCGGGTCGTGGTCGCCCAGATCGCGGAACTGGCTCCCCTCATCGACAAGTTGACGGCCGCCGGGGTGAACATGACCGAGCCGGGGGTGCCCGCGCGGATGCCGGGCGACGACGACGGTGCGGCGGAGTCACCGGCGGATGGTCCGGCCGGACCGCTGGCGGACCTGGCGGTCGTGGTCACCGGCAGCATGACCGGCGCGCTGGCGGAGCTGTCCCGAACGGCGATGAACGAGCTGATCGAGAGTGCGGGCGGCAGGGCGTCGTCGAGTGTGTCGAAGAGGACCAGCCTGCTGGTCGCGGGGGAGAAGGCGGGTTCCAAGAGGGCGAAGGCGGAGGAGCTCGGGATCCGGGTGATCACCCCGGAGGAGTTCGCCGAGCTGCTCGGCGACCTCATACCGTCCTGAAGCTACGCCCCCGCCTCGCCCAGGTAGACCCAGAGCGCGTCCTCGCGGACGAAGCGGCTCAGCTCGTGCTGCGAGTCCGTGCGGCCGTGCAGGGAGTAGTGGGCCCGGAACTCCACCGTGCCCTCGGTGTGGAAGGCGCTGCCGCCCGTCGTCCCGACGATCTCCAGCCCGGTCCACCGCTGCTCCGGCTCGAACTCGATGCCGGGCGGCCGGGTGGTGGAGTGCCACGTCCTGAGCAGGTACGCGGCGTCGCGGACGGCGAACGCGCTGAAGCGCGAGCGCATCAGCCGTTCCGCGGTGGGCGCGGCGGCCTCGCCGCTGTGGAGCCTGCCGCAGCAGTCGCGGTAGGACGCGTCCAGCCCGCAGGGGCAGGGCGCGGTGGGCCGGGCCGTCACCGATGAGCGTGCGCTGTTCCGTGTCACGCCCTCATTGTGACGGCCCGACGGCGGGCCTCCGCCCCGTGGCTCCGGCCGACGGCCCCGATCACCCGTGCCCAGAGGTGGACCGTACGGCGGGCCTCCGCCCCGTGGCCCCGTCCGAAGGCCCCGATCACCCGTGCCCAGAGGTGGACCGTCGCACATCGTCCAGGACCCGGGAGAGCGGCAGCGGCTGGCGGTTCACCCGCACTTCCAGCAACGTGCGGAAGCAGGCGTCGCACAGGGCCAGGGGTGCGCGCAGGCCGAGGTCGCGGACCGTCCGATCGGTACGGCCGCACTCGTCACAGGCTGCCAGGTCCACTGACACCACCACACTGTCGATGCTGCTCCCGTATCGGGCCGCGGGGTAGGGGGCATGCGGGTCTCACGGGCGCGGACGCGAACGCGGGCCCACCGGTGGGCGGGTGAGGACGACTTTTCGATCACAGAGCGCCCTCGCTACCCTGGTCCCGGCCTGCGCGGTCGGCAGGCCGTCCTCTACAGTCGCACCCGACGTCTACAATTCTGTAGACGTCGGGTGCGCCCGCGAGGGACCCCTTTGACGACGGCGCCGCCAAGCCGGTCATTCGACGCGATTTCCAGGGACGGGACCAATGAGCGCCATCGGCGTCGGCCAAGCCGCCATTCTCGGAGTGGTGGAAGGGCTCACCGAATTCCTCCCGGTGTCCTCCACCGGCCACCTCAAGATCACCGAGGGACTGATGGGCATCCCGGTGGACGACAAAGCGGTGGTCGGCTTCACCGCGGTGATCCAGGTCGGGGCCATCGCCGCCGTCCTGGTCTACTTCTTCCGCGACATCGTGCGGTTCGCGAGCGCCTGGGGACGCGGTATCGCCAACAAGGCCGAACGCGACAGCCACGACTACAAGTTCGCCTGGTGGGTCATCTACGCCACCATCCCGATCGTCGTCGTCGGCCTCCTCGCCAAGCCGCTCATCGACGGCCCGCTCGCCTCGCTGTGGGTGGTGGCCGGCTCGCTCATCGGCGGCAGCGTCGTGATGTGGGTGGCCGAGCAGATGGCCAGGTTCAAGCGCGGTGAGGACGAGATCACCCTCAAGGACGCCATGATCGTCGGCTCCTCCCAGATCCTCGCGCTGCTCTTCCCCGGCTTCTCCCGTTCCGGCGCCACGATCTCCACCGGCCTGATCCGTGACCTGGACCGGCTGGCCGCGACGCGGCTCTCCTTCTTCCTGTCCATCCCCGCACTGACCGGGGCCGGACTCTACGAGCTCAAGGACGCCACCGGCGGCGGCGTCGACGTGATCTCCCTCGCCGTCGGCACACTGGTGTCGTTCGTGGTCGCCTACGCCTCGATCGCCTGGCTGCTGAAATTCGTCGCCAAGCACTCGTTCAACGTCTTCGTGGTCTACCGCATCATCGTCGCGATCCTGCTGTTCTCGCTGCTCGGCACCGGTGTCCTGAACGCCTGAGAATTCGTGGAAAACTGCCACGTGTGTGCCCCGGAGGCACGGGTATACGTCGCCTCGACGAGGTGGACATCCTGAGGAGGGCGACATGGCGGGCTCGGTAGCGACGAGGACTTCCCCGACCGCGGTGCGGTTCCCGGAGACGGACGCGGACGCCGCGGAGCTGCCGCGCGTCGAGTGCCCGGGCAAGCTCGCGCCCAAGGACGCCCGGGAGCTGTCGAAGCTGTTCTTCGACCGGCTGCGGACGCTTGAGGAGGGCACCCGCGAGTACCAGTACGCCCGCAACACCCTCATCGAGCTGAACATCTCGCTGGTGAACTTCGCCGCCGGACGGTTCCGCAACCGGTCCGAGCCGCGCGAGGACATCGTGCAGGTCGGGACGATCGGTCTGATCAAGGCGATCGACCGGTTCGACCTCTCGCGCGAGGTCGAGTTCACCACGTTCGCCATTCCGTACATCACCGGCGAGATCAAGCGCTTCTTCCGCGACACCAGCTGGGCCGTGCACGTGCCGCGGCGGCTGCAGGAACTGCGCCTGGAGCTCGCCAAGGCCACCGAGGAGCTGGCTACCCGGCTGGACCGCGCGCCCACCACCGACGAGCTGGCCGCGCTGCTCGACCTCACTCCCGCCGAGGTCATCGAGGGCCAGCTGGCCAGCAACGGCTACGTCGCCGGGTCCATCGACATCCCCGCGGGTGAGGACGAGGGCGGCGGCGAAGGCGTGCTGGCCGACCGGCTCGGGGACCTCGACCCCGCGCTGGAGTCCGTGGAGAACCTGCAGACCCTCAAGCCGCTGATGGCCCAGCTCGCTCCCCGCGACCGCCGCATCCTGAACATGCGGTTCGGCGCCGAGATGACCCAGGCGGAGATCGGCGCGGAGCTGGGCATCTCCCAGATGCACGTGTCGAGACTGCTCAACCGAACCCTGACGCGGCTGCGCGCGCAGCTGCTGGTCCAGGAGTGATCCCGGGCGCCGCGCACGCGTAGCGGCGCGGAGGCACGCGTGGACAACGCCGGTGGGGCCGCTCGCGAGCGGCCCCACCGGCGTTGTCCGTCACGGGACGGGCGGACGGTCGCTACGCGGCGAGGGCGAAGTACACGCGCAGCGTCGTGCCGGCCGTCGTCGTGTGCATCCGCACCAGGTCGGCGAGGTGGTTGACGAGCAGCATGCCGCGGCCACCGGGGGTGGCGCGCACGACGGGGACGCGGCCGACGAGCGGGTCCGTGAGGTGTCCGCTGTCGCGCAGCTCGCACACGAAGTGACCGTCCTCGGTCCACAGCCGCAGGGTGCCGGAGCCGCCGCCGTGCAGGATGGTGTTGGTGGCCAGTTCGTTGACGGCCAGCTCCACGTCCGGGATCCGCCCCCGCTCCAGGCCGGCGCCGACGGCGTACCGGGACGCGGCGAGCCGGGGCGCGGTCAGGGTCGCGTCGTCGAAGGCGAGCGTCAGCGCGCCCTCCGGGGCCTCGGGCAGCGGCAGGTTCCACTTCGCGACCGTGTGCGCGGGGTCGTACTCCGGGCTGGGGAGGCTGCCGGCCTCGTCGATCAGGACGGGATGGGTGGCGGCGGCGTCGGCCAGGACGTCCGGGGCGAGCCGCTCGGCGTCGTAGGGGCACAGGATCGTCACGTCGCGGCCGGCGAAGGCGAGGTTGATCAGTGCCTCGTGCTGGACGCAGGCCGGGTACTCGGTGGCCGAGCGCCCGTGCCAGATCGGCTCGCCGATGATGCGCACCCGACGGCCGGGGTGCGCGTCGGCGAAGGCGCGCAGCACGCCGGGGATGATCCGGCCCGGATTGCGGCCGGCCAGCGTCATGTCGAGCAGCCGTACCTCGCCGGCGCGGTCGGCGAGCGCCTTCTCCAGCAGGGCCAGGTTCGGACCGGGAACGGCGACGGCGACCGGCTCGCCCCGGTCGAGGCCTTCGGTGATGAACGGCACGGTCCCGGCGAGGTAGGCGTCGCTATCGCGGTAGAGGAGCGCGGGATGGGCGAAGCCGCCGCGGCGCGTCCTCTCCTGCGGTATCCGGCTCATCTTCACTACGCCTCCATCGACAGCGGCCCTGTCCGCGACCACACCGCGGTTTCCGCCCTCAGACCCCCATTGTGCTTGATGAGGAGTCTGCCCGCGTTGCGGCGGAGGATCGCACCCCGCTGACCCCTACCTCCGGCCGGTGTCCGCCGGCGAAGTCCTGGCGTGTGGCGCGGGAAGACGGGATGCTGGGCTAGCCTGCGCAGTGCACGGCGACATTTGTCATGCGGCAATGAAGTTACAAGTGCCTCGGGACCCGCTCGACATGCGGTGACGGCGTGATGGCGGGATGAGGACGGGCATGGGCGACATCGTGGATGCGGGAGCGCGGGTGCGACCGCGGCGTGGCCGCCCCGGCGGCCCGCGCGGCCGCGCGGACCGGCCGCAGGTCCCCGCGGCGGGTTCGGCCTCCGCCGCGCCGGTGTCCTGCATACGGCGCCGGCTCCGGTAGTCCGCCCGCGTCTGCCACCCCCGGACGTCCACGCGTCACCCGGCCGGCGGCAGCCGCCCGGCCGAGCCCGTACTCCCCACCTGAAGGATCCCCGCCTGTGAACGATTCCGGCCCCACCACCCCGGACGCGGACCGGACCCCGCTGCGCGGACCGCTCGCGGAGACCGGCACGGGTCGGCGCGGTGTGGAGCGGCTGGCGGCGGTCGTGGAACGGCTGCGCCGCGAGCTCGACGCGCACGAGAACGCGGCAGCCACCCGGGGACTGCTCGACGTGGCGAAGGGCATCCTGGTCGAACGCGGTGTGGACGGACCCGCCGGGGCCGCCCGGCACCTGGAGGAACTCGCCGCCCGCGCCGGGGTGCCGGCCGCCGAGCTGGCTGCCGACATCATCAACGAAGCCGCGCACGACACCTTGGCGCGAGCCGTGCCGGCTCCGCAGGAAGGCGCCGGCCGTACCGAGCCCCCCACGTCCGTCCGGCTGCGGATGGCGGAGGCCGGAGCGCTCAGCGGCACCGACGCACAGGCGGTCGCGCAGTCACTGCTGGTGCACGCCCTGGAGCCGCTGGGCGCCACCGCCGTCGCGGTGTGGCAGGCCGACCAGGACGGGTCGCTCACCCTCGCCGGCAGCGCGGGGTTCCCCGCGGCCGAGGCCGTCCGCTGGCGCTACGTGCCGCCCCGGGTCGGGACGCTGGCCCAGCAGACGCTGATCTCGGGGCGGACGCTGTGGCACGGCGCGCTGCCCTCGTCGGCCGTGTCCATCGGCCTGTCGGGCGTCGGCGACGGCGCCCGGGCGCTCATCCCCGCGCGACGGACCAGCCGTGCGGTCGGCGTCCTGGAGGTGTGCTGGCCGGAACCGGGCGCGCCGCTGTCGCGCGCCGTCCACCGCCAGCTGACCGGTCTCGCCGAACTGTGCGCGCACACGCTGGAGGGGATCGGCTCCGCCGCCTCCGCCGAACCGGTCCGGGCGGACGGCGCCGCCCCGCTCGACGCCCTCGCGGAAGGCCTCCTGGACTGCGCGCTGGTCCTGCGGCCGCTGCTGGACGACCAGGGCCGCGTCGGCGACTTCCGGATCACGTACATCAACCAGCACTGCACGGACTTCGCCGGCCGCCCGCGCGCCGACATCACCGGGCGGTCGCTGCTGGAGGCCTACCCGCTCGCGGCCGCGGAGGGCGGCCTGTACGAGCGGGCGCTGCGGGTCCACACCACCGGCGAGCCGTTCCGTACCGAGCGGATGGTCCTGCCGGCCGCCGCCGAGAGCACGGTGCCGCTGGTGACCGCCGCGCTGGGCATCGGGCGGTACGGCGACGCCCTGCTGGTGAGCTGGCGCACCCACAACGACGCGACACGGCTGGCGGCCCTGGTCGAGCACACCCAGCGGCTGGGCCGGATCGGCGGCTTCGAGGAGACCCCGGCCATCGGCGAGGTCATCTGGAACAGCCAGCTGTTCGACCTGTACGGGCTGCCGCCGGACTCCGCGCCGATCCCGCTGGAGCGACTGCGGCACCACGCGCACCCCGACGACGCCGACGTCATCGGCAGGTTCCTGCGGGAGGTGCTGCACCGGCGCCGCCCCGCCTCGACCGCCTTCCGCCTGCTGCGGCCCGACGGAGTCGTCCGCTACATCCGGGCGGTCGCCGAACCGGCGCCCGGCTGGGAGGGCGGCCCGATGACCGTGCAGGGTGCCTACCAGGACGTGTCCTCGCAGCACTGGACGGAGGTGGCGCTGGCGGCCACCCGTGACCGGCTCGCCGATTCCGAGCAGCGCGCCGACGAACGCGACCTGCTCGCCCTGCAACTGCAGCGCGCCATCATGCCGCCGGCCCCCGCCCCCATCGACGTGTCGGGGTTGCAGGTCGCGGTCCGCTACCGGCCGGCGGAGAAGGGGCACCTGGTCGGCGGCGACTGGTACGACGCCGTCGTGCTGCCGGACCAGCAGGTGCTGCTGGTGGTCGGTGACATCGCGGGCCACGGGATCGACGCCGCCACCGGCATGGTCGTGCTGCGCAACGCCCTGCGCGGCCTGGCCGTGACCGGCGCCGGCCCCGGCCGGCTGCTGGGCTGGCTCAACACCGTCGCCCACCGGCTCACCGAACACGTCACCGCCACCGTGATCTGCGGACTGTACGACCCGGCGACCCGGGTGGTCCGCTGGGCCCGTGCCGGGCACCCGCCGCCGGTACTGGTCCGCGGCGCGCGGTCCACGGTGCTGCCGCTGCCCTCCGGCATCCTGCTCGGCGCCGTCGCCCAGGCGCGGTACGCGGAGGAGACGGTCGTCCTGGAGCCCGGCGACACCCTGCTGCTCTACACCGACGGGCTGCTGGAGCGCCGGGACCGGACCGTCAACCAGTCCCTGGAGCAGCTGCTGCGCGACGCCGGGCCGCCCACCGGCGACCTGGAGGAGGACCTCGACCGGCTGCTCACCCACAGCAACTCCGACACGGACGACGACACCTGCGTCATCGGATTCCGGCCGAGGTGAACGTTCCGCGCGCCGACGGCGCCTACGCGATGTGCGCGGCAGCGGTGCGCGCCGGGAGTGGGGGCGCCTCGGAAGCGGCGGCGTTCCGGAAGGCGCGCAGCCCGCTGAGCAGATCCCTCCGGGCGGCCGGCTGCATCGTGACCAGCACCTGCGACAGCTCCTCGCGGCGCCGGGCCCGCAACTCCTCGAGGAACTTCGTCCCGCGCCCGCTCAACCGCAGCCGGACCTCGCGCCGACTCTCCGGATTGGGGTCGCGCTCCAGGAATCCGACGGCCTGCAGTCGGTCACAGAGCCTGCTGACGGACGGCGGGGCCGAGCCCAGCGCTTCGGACAGGCTGCGGAGGTTGATGCCCTCGTGGTCCGCGAGGATGAACAGCACCCGCAGCTGCGAGGCGGAGACCGGAGCCGCGGAATCGTTCCGTCCGCGGTTCCACAAGACCTCGAGCAGTTCGGTGATCTCCGATGCGGCGCCTGCCGCCTCATCGAGGTGGGTTGCGGGTCGGGAGGAGTGCATAGCCTTCACCTTCGCACTCTCCGACCCCGACTGTCAGCTTTCCGGCTCCCGCCGGTGAGCACCGCCCCTCCGATCGAAGGCGTGGCCGGCCATCCATGAACGCTCTCCAGGACTGCGAGCGCGCCCTGCGCGCCGCGACACCCCCCGACCTGCTCGACGTCCTGCGCCCGATCCTGGCCCGCTGCCATGACGCCCTCGACGCCGTACTGCTGATGGCCGACTACGGCCTGGGACACCTCCAGCCGATGACGGTCCCGCCGCACGCCGCCCCGGCCCTGCCGGTGAACGGATCGGGTGCCGGCCGCGCCTTCGGCTCGCAGGAGCCGTACGCCGAGGGACGGGACGGCGGCAGCGTCCTGCACCTCCCGGTCACCGCCCGCGGCGACCGGCTCGGCGTGCTGAGCGTCACCTTCGCGCGGCCGCCGGGCAAGGACGCCACCGCGGAACTGCTGGAGATCGCCGGGCTGCTCGCCCACGAGGTGGTGGTCGCCGAGCGCGACACCGACCTGTACGTCCAGGCGCGCCGGCTGGAGCGGCTCACCCTCGCCGCCGAGATGCAGTGGCAGCTGCTGCCCGCCCGCTCCTGCGTCCGGCCCGAGTTCGCGCTCGGTGCGCAGCTGGAGCCCGCGTACGACACCTTCGGGGACAACTTCGACTGGTCCGCCTCGCCCGAGGCGCTCACCTTGTCGATCACCAACGGCATGGGCGACGGCATCGACGCGGCGCTGCTCACCAGCCTGGGCGTGGGCGCGCTGCGCAACGCCCGCCGGGCCGGTCTGTGCCTGGCCGACCAGGCCGCGCTCGCCGATCAGGCGGTATACGGCCACCACCGCGGCAGTCAGCACCTGGCGTGCCTGCTGCTGCGGTTCGAGCTGGCCACCGGCCGGGTGGAGATCATCGAGGCGGGATCGCCGACGGCGTTCCTGCTGCGGGACGGAGCGGTGCGGCCGCTGCCGTTCGACGCCCAGCTCCCGCTGGGCATGTTCGACGGCACGGACTACGTTCCCGAGGCGCTCCAGGTGCTGCCGGGGGACCGGCTGTTGTTCATCAGTGACGGAGTGCACGAGGTTCCCAACGCGGGGGGCGAGATGTACGGCGAGCGGGGGCTGGCCCGTGCGGTGCTGGCCACCCGCCTCCTGCCCGCGGCCGATGTGCCACGGGCGGTGCTGGCGGCGCTGGCCGAGCACCGCGGCTCGTCCCAGGGCGACGACGACGCGCTGGTCGTCTGTCTGGACTGGTTCGGCACGCCCGCCTGACCGCCGGGGGCCGTCAGGTGGCCGGGGCGGTGGGGGGCGTGGGCGTCCGGGGCGCGGACGGCTTCGCGGCGGACAGCGGGGTGGCGATGTCCTCCAGGGAACGTCCCTCCGCCGGCACCGCCAGGAAGGCCGCGACGACACCGGCCACCGTCATCAGCGCCGCACCGATGCAGAACGCCAGGACGGTGTCGTCGACCACCCCGGACTCGGTGAGCTTGGCGAACACCAGCGGGCCGGTGATGCCGCCCGCCGCCGTCCCGAGCGCGTAGAAGAACGCGATGGCCATCGCCCGGGTCTCCATGGGGAAGATCTCCGAGACGGTCAGGTAGGCGCTGCTGGCCCCGGTGGAGGCGAAGAACAGCACGACGCACCAGCACGCCGTCAGGGTGGTGGCCGACAGATGGCCGTTCCCGAAGAGCCACGCGGTACCGAACAGCAGCAGCCCACTGCCGATGTAGGTGCCCGCGATCATGGGGCGCCGGCCCCAGGTGTCGAAGAGGCGTCCCAGCAGCAGCGGACCCATCAGGTTGCCCGCGGCGATCACCGCGAAGTAGTAACCGGTGTGGCCGGTGGGCACGTCGTAGAACGTGGTGAGGATCGCGCCGAAACCGAAGGTGATCGCGTTGTACAGGAACGCTTGGCCCACAAAGAGCGCCAGACCCAGCGTGGCGCGCTTGGGGTAGTCGCGGAACACCGTCTTCGCGATCAGGCCGAAGCCGATCGAGGTGCGCTGGTGGATGGTGATCTCACCGGCGGGCTCCGGCAGGTCCTTACCGATCTCCTCCTTGATCTGCTCCTCCGCGGACGACACCAGCCGGTCCGCCTCCTTGCCCTTGCCGTGGATGAACAGCCACCGCGGGGACTCCGGCACATGGCGCCGCACCACCAGGATGATCAGACCCAACACCACCCCCAGGGCGAAGGTGAGCCGCCAGCCCACGTTCGCGGCGAAGATGTTGGTGTTGAGCATCACGACCGAGAGCAGGGAGCCGGCGATGGCGCCCAGCCAGAAACTGCCGTTGATGATCAGGTCGACCCGGCCGCGGTACTTGGACGGGATCAGCTCGTCGATGGCCGAGTTGATCGCGGCGTACTCGCCGCCGATGCCCAGCCCGGTCAGGAAGCGGAACGTGAAGAACCACCAGGACGAGAAGGACAGCGCGGTCATCGCCGTGGCCGCGAGGTAGACGGCCAGTGTGATCAGGAACAGCTTCTTGCGGCCGTGCCGGTCGGTGAGCCAGCCGAAGAAGAGCGCGCCGACGCAGGCCCCGGCGACGTACAGGGCGGCGGCGAGACCGGTCACCTGCGCGGACGTGATGGACAGTCCACTGCCCTCTTCGGACAGCCGGCCGGCGATGTTGCCGACGACCGTGACCTCGAGTCCGTCGAGGATCCACACCGTTCCCAGGCCGATCACGATGGTCCAGTGCCAGCGCGACCAGGGGAGCCGGTCCAGGCGGGCCGGCACCGCGGTGGTGATCGTCCCGGTCTCCGACCCGTCCCCGTCGGGTCTGCCGGTGTCGGGCGAACGGTCCGGGGTGTCTGACAACGACATGGAAACGCCTCCTCGGCGATCAGGAACGCGTGGCCAGGGGGGCGGTGTGCTCGCGGATCTGCTCCGGTGTCAGATAGGCGTCGGTGTACTCGAAGTCCCGCAGCCGGGCGGGGCGGCGGGCCAGGAAGCCGATACGAACGAAATCGTCGCCCGCGGTGGCGTTGAGCATCCAGTTGGTCACCACGCGCACCTTGGCGACATTGGTCCGCAGCGCCATCAGGTGGTAGCCGCGTGCCACGGCCTGCGCCGGGAGTCCGGCGAGGTTGATGCCCAGCGGCCGGGAGACCGCGTCGGTCCCGCCGAGGTCGACGACCAGGCCGAGGTCCTTGTGGATGTAGGGCTTCGTCTCCTGGCCGCGCAGCACCGCGACGACGTTGTCCGCGACGGCCTTGCCCTGTCGTTGGGCGTGTTGCGCCGTGGGCGCGCAGATCTGGCCGTCGCCGCGGGCGAGGTCCGGAACGGCGGCGGCGTCGCCCAGGGCGAAGACGCCGTCCAGGCCGCGGACCTCCATCGACGGGTCCACCACGAGGCGTCCCTTGACGGTCTCCGTGCCCAGCGTCCCCATCAGGGGACTGGCGGCGACGCCCGCTGTCCAGACCAGCGTGCGGCAGGGCAGTTCCCGGCCGTCGGTGAGAGTGACACTCTCCGGCGCGGCCTTGGCGACCGAGACGCCCAGCGAGACCTCAACGCCGCGATTGCGCAGCATGGTCATGGCCTTGCCGCCCAACTCGTCGCCCAGTTCCGGCATGAGCTTGGGGGCGACGTCGACCAGGTGCCACTTGATCAGCGAGGGGTCCAGACGTGGATAGCGCTTGACGGCGCCGGTGGTGAGCCGCTGCAGGCAGGCGGCCGTCTCCGTACCGGCGTAGCCGCCGCCCACCACCACGAACTGCAGCCGCGACGCCTGCTCCGTGCGATCCGTGCTGTTCGCGGCGAGGTCGAGCTGCGCGATGACGTGGTCGCGCAGGTATGCGGCCTCGGCCAGGGTCTTCATCCCCCGGGCGTTCTCCTCCAGCCCCGGGATGTCGAAGCTGCGGGTGACGCTGCCGGGTGCCAGGACCAGGTAGTCGTACGGGACGTTGACGGTCTCGTCGGTCGTCTTGCGCACCACGCAGACCTTCGCCTGCGGGTCGATGCCGATCGCCCCGCCGGGGATGACGGACGTGCGCCGCAGTACCCGGCGCAGCGAGACCGCCACCGACTGCGGCGTCAGGACACCGGAGGCGACCTGCGGCAGCAGGGGCAGGTAGAGCGAGTAGCCGAAGGGAGTGACGATCGAGATCTGCGCCTCGTCGGGACCCAGCAGGCGCTCCAGGCGGCGCGCGCACTCCAGCCCCGCGAACCCGCCTCCCACTACGACGATCCGGGGTCGGTCCATGTCCACAGCCTCCGTTGTCCGTTACGCGGGTCGGCGACGCGGTGACGATCGCTTCGGCGCGACGTCGTGCGGGCCCCAGCCCGGTCACCGTCCGGGCGGACGGTGTGAACGGGCTTCATGGTTCCCGGCTAACCCGCGATCCGGTAGGGAAAACATCTCGTCACCCGTTTGATCGGGTCGCGCGGTGAAGGCGTAGCCGCAGGGGGAGGGGGCAGTCGGACCACAGCCGCGACGGGTGGATCCGGGATGGGTGTGGCGTCCGGATGCTCCGATGCGATGAAGTGACACCAGCGGTGGACCGTGGGTGAAGGAGAAGGAGGCATCGCTGTGCCGAAGACAGCGAAAGTGGTGTACAAACCGATCGGTCTGGTCGTCGGGATGGCGGGCGGAGCGGTGGCCGGTCTGATCTTCCGGAAGGTGTGGGACCGGGTCGGGCCCGGCGACGCCCCGGAACCGCTCGAGGCCGACCACACATGGGGTGAGGTGCTCGCGGCCGCGGCCATCGAGGGCCTGATCTTCTCGGTCGTCCGCGCGGCGGTACAGCGTGGAGGAGCCGTGGGCTGGCGCCGGGTGACCGGTACCTGGCCAGGCGACTAGTGTCCTGCGCCAGTAGTTGATCGTTAGATGCTGTGTGACTTCTACTGCTGGTGCGTCGGTGCCTCGTCGGGGGCCGAAACTGGAGCCGTTGCTGCTGTGTGTGGATGAGCGGGCGGTGTTGGAGCGGTGGACGCGTCGGGCGACATCGGCCCAGGCCCTGGCCTTGCGCGCGCGGATCGTGCTGGCGTGCGCGGGGCCGGAGGTGCCGCCGATCGTTACGGTCGCGCGGGATCTGCGGGTGAGCGCGGACACAGTTCGCAAGTGGCGGCGACGGTTCCTCATCGACCGGCTGGACGGCCTGGTCGACGAGCCCCGGCCGGGCCGGCCACCCACCATCGATGTCGATCAGGTTGAGGCGGTCGTGGTCGCGACGTTGGAGGAGATCCCGAAGAACGCCACTCACTGGTCGCGGAAGTCGATGGCGGACCACAGCGGTCTGTCGAAGTCCACCGTCGGCAGGATCTGGCGGAGATTCCAACTCAAGCCGCACCTGACGGACACGTTCAAGTTGTCGACGGACCCGTTGTTCGTGGAGAAGGTCTACGACGTCGTCGGACTGTACTTCAACCCACCCGAGGGCGCGGTGGTTCTCTCGGTGGACGAGAAGTCCCAGATTCAGGCACTGGACCGGTCCCAACCGGTGTTGCCGATAATGCCCGGCATGCCCGAACGCCGTACTCACGACTACGTCCGCAACGGCTTGACCACCTTGTTCGCCGCGTTCGATGTCAGCACCGGGCAGGTCATCAGCGCCCTGCACCGCAGACATCGGGCGGCGGAGTTCAAGAAGTTCCTGATCCGCATTGACAAGGAGGTGCCCGCGCACTTGCAGGTGCACCTGATCGTGGACAACTACGGCACGCACAAAACTCCGGCGATCAGGACGTGGCTCAGCAAACACCCGCGGTTCCAGATGCACTTCACCCCGACCGGGTCCTCGTGGATCAACCAGGTCGAGCGATGGTTCGGCTTCCTGGCCGACCAGATGATCCGCCGGGGCGCACACAAGAATGTCCAGAACCTCGAAGCCGACATCCGCGCCTGGGTGAAGAACTGGAACGAGGACCCCCAGCCGTTCATCTGGACCAAGACAGCGGAAGAGATCCTCGACTCCCTCGCCCGTTTCTGCCGACGGATCTCCGGCGCAGGACACTAGGCCGTGTCTGACACATCCCGGCGTCCGCCCGGAGGGCGGGGCCCGGGGCGTCTGGTGCGTGCGATCGCAAGGCGGAGGGTCGCCCCTGTACTGGACTGGACGTACCGGGGCGGGCCCGACAACTGGGGGCCCCTCCCAGCGGTAGCTGGGGGAGCGCGCGCGTGCCAGGCGTCGCGGGCCAGACGGAACCTTCGCAACACCGCCTAACCCGCTGTGTCGACCTGACGCGTCAGCGGAAACGCCGGTGGGACCCCGCGAACCGCGGGGTCCCACCGGCGTTTTGGCCGTACCTGCCTCAGCGGCGCTTGCCGCCGCGCCTGAGCAGTACCACCGCGAGCACGGCCAGCGCCGCCGCGGCGACGGCCACCGGGACGGGGTTGCGTCGTCCGGTGTCGGCGGCCCGCACGGCGACCGCCCTGACCGGCTCGGGCGTCCTGTCCTGCACGACATGGGCGGCCTGAGCCGCCTTGTCCCGTGCCTCCGCGGTCACCTGAGCGGCCTTGTCCAGCGCCTCGGTCTTCACGTGAGCGGCTTTCTCCCGTGCCTCGGCCGCCTTCTCCCGTGCATCGGTCTTCACGTGAGCGGCCTTCTCCCGTGCCTCCGTCTTCACCTGGGCCGCCTTCACCCGTGCGTCCGCCGTCACCTCGGCGGACTTCCGGCCGACCTGCTCCTTCACCCGGGCGGCCTTGTCCTGGGCCCGCCCCTTGATGTCGGCCTTGGCGGCCAGGGCCTCGACGGTGTCGCCGAGTTCCTCCCGCGTCTGCTCGATCTGCTCCCGGAGCTCGTCCTTGCTCGCGGCGGCACCGGGCTCGTTGGCCTCGGGGATACTCGTCATCGGTGTGCCCTTCCCTTGATCTCTTCCACATCTGCCTTCACGCTGTCGATGGCCGCCTCGGGGGCCGGCGGAACGGCGCGCGCCACCTGCTTCTTCCCCAGGAACGCCAGCACGGCCGCGATCACGAACAGGGCGCCCGTGACGATCGCGGCCGCCGCCCATACCGACACGGCCAGAGCCAGGAGCGCGATCGCGGTGGCCACCAGTGCCTGCAGCCCGATCACCGCGATCAGGGCGGCACCGCCCAGCAGCCCGCCGCCGAGCCCGGCCCGCTTGCCCTTCTCCGTCAGCTCGGCCCGTGCGAGCCGCATTTCCCCCCGGACCAGCTCGGACAGCTGTTCCGACGCCCGTTTGACGAGTTCTCCCACGGAAGCGTCTGATTCACCGATACGGGCGTTGTTCTCGGGAAGGGACATGGGTCGCCTCTCTACTGGGCGCGTCGTCGACCTGGCCTCTGGCTCTACTGTCCGCCTGACCTGCTGGAAACCTGGTAAACCCGGATTCCCGGAATGTCGCGGCCGACAGCGCCCGGCGGCGGCCCGCGGCCCACCTTGAAGACGCGACCTCAAGGGTGTGGCGAAGGTCCCGCCTGGCCCCCGACGCCTGACCCGCACGCCTGCCGCGTTGCCGGGCTCGTCCAGGTACGTCGGGTACGAGTACGACCCTCCGCCGTGCGGTCGCCCGTACCGGACGCCGCGGACCCCGCCCTCACGGGCGAACGGCGCTACCTTCGCAACCCCCTTCAGCCCCGGTAGGTCTCCAGCAGTCGCAGCCAGACCTCGCTGATCGTCGGGTAGGCGGGAACGGCGTGCCAGAGGCGGCTGACGGGGATCTCGCCCGCGATGGCCATGGTGGCCGACTGCAGGAGTTCGCTGACGCCGGGGCCGGCGAAGGTGGCGCCGATGAGGTGGCCGCGGTCCAGATCGATGACGATGCGGGCCTGACCGCGGTAGTCGTCCTGGTAGAGCGAGGCGCCGGCGACCTGGCCGAGGTCGTGGTCGATGACGCGGACCCGGCGCCCGGCCTGTTCGGCCTCACGGGCGGTCAGGCCGACGGAGGCGATCTCCGGTTCGGTGAACACCACCTGCGGGACGGCCGCCACGTCGGCGGTCGCCGTGTGCGGGCCCCACGGCGAGCTGTCCAGCGGCCGGCCGGCCGCGAGGTCGCCGATGGCGGCGCCCGCGATCCGGGCCTGGTACTTGCCCTGATGGGTCAGCAGCGCGCGGTGGTTGACGTCGCCGACCGCGTACAGCCAGTCGCCGTCGACGGCGGTGACCCGGCAGGAGTCGTCGACTTCCAGCCACGATCCGTCGGTGAGCCCGACGGTCTCCAGACCGAGGCCGTCCGTCCGCGGGGCACGGCCGGTGGCGAACAGGACCTCGTCCGCCTCGATCTCCTCCCCGCCCTTGAGGACCACCGTCACCGGTGCGGACGGCGACACCCGGCGCACGGCCGCCACGTCGACACCGGTGCGGACGACGGCTCCCGCGTCGGCCAGCGACGCCGCGACGGACTCGCCGGCGAACGGCTCCATCTTCGGCAGCAGTCGCTCGCCGCGCACCAGGAGGGTGACCTCGGATCCCAGTGCCTGCCAGGCCGTCGCCATCTCGACGCCGACCACGCCGCCGCCCACCACGACCAACCGGCCGGGCACGGCCGGCGAGGACGTGGCCTCCCGGCTCGTCCACGGGCGCGCCTCGTCGAGGCCGGGCAGCTGCGGCAGGACGGCGCGGCTGCCGGTGCAGACCGCGACCGCGTGACGGGCGGTCAGGGCCCGCTCCGTTCCACCGGGTGTGCGGACCACGACCTTGCGCGGCCCGTCGAGCCGCCCCTCGCCGCGCACCAGGTCGACGTCGACGGATTCCAGCCAAGAGGCCTGTCCTTCGTCCTTCCAGTGCGAGGCGAAGTCGTCGCGCCTGGCCAGTACCGCGGGGGCGTCGAGCCCGCCGCCCACCGCTTCGCGGGAGCCGGCGACGCCGCGGGCGCCCGCCAGCGCGGCCACCGGGCGCAGCAGCGCCTTGCTGGGCATGCAGGCCCAGTAGGAGCATTCACCGCCGATGAGCTCGCTCTCCACGACGACGGTGGTGAGGCCGGCGGCGCGGGTGCGGTCCGCGAGATTCTCGCCCACCGGTCCCGCGCCGATCACGATGACGTCGTACTCCGTGGTCTCGGATGACTGGGGGGAAGGGCTCATGACAGGGCCTGTCTGCAGGGGGCGGGCGTCCAGGAGTCATCTTCGCCGAACGGTCCGGGTACGGCCACCACCCCCCGTGCGGGCGCGGCGGTAGCGGAAAAGAAGCCGGTGGGACGAGTTCCCTTTGATTGGTCCAGACCCTTGACGCGACCATGATCACGCGAGTTCAATCACCCCTTGAACTAAGTGGTGATAAAAGAAGCCGCGCTTCTCGGACCTTCCAACGCGGCCTTCTTCGGCGGCCGTCGCCGACCCCCCACCAGATCACCGGCGGCTCGTCCCACCACGGCGCACCACCCGGTCAGGACTCCGCCACCCCTGCGGCGGCGGGCACCCCCCACGCGCTTTCCCGCGCACGTTCCGAAGGACAGCCATGCCCTGGTCACGCCTGAAGAAGAGTCTGGTCGCCGCGGCGATCCCGATCACCTCCGCCGGTCTGCTGCTCGGCGGCAGCCCGGCCGCGAACGCGGCCGCCAACCCCGGACCCGGATTCCCCGCGCACTACGCGGCCCCCTACGTCGAGACCTGGAACTCGCCCTCGGCGATGGCCAGTGCGCAGGCCGCCACCGGCCTGAAGTACTTCACGCTCGCCTTCGTCATCGCCGGCAACGGCTGCAACGCGACGTTCAACGGCACCACCGACATCGGCGACGCCGGATGGACCAACGCGATCAACAGCCTGCGCGCCTCCGGCGGCGATGTCATCGCGTCCTTCGGCGGCGCCTCCGGCACCGAACTCGGTCAGGCGTGTACGTCGGTCTCCACCCTCCAGGCCCAGTACAAGAGGGTGATCGACACCCTCAACCTGACCCGCATCGACCTGGACATCGAGGGCGGTGCGCTGGGCGACACCGCCGCCAACGACCGCCGCAACCAGGCGCTCGCCGCGCTGCAGCAGCAGTACGCGGCGGCCGGCCGCACCCTCGCGGTCGACTACATCCTCCCGGTCAACCCCACCGGGTTGGAGTCCGACTCGCTCAGCCTGCTGAACAACGCGAAGAGCCGCGGCCTCAACGTCAGCGTCGTCAACATCATGACGATGGACTACGGGCCCTCGATGGACATGGGCCAGGCCGCCATCAACGCCGCCACCGCGCTGCACGGCCAACTCGGTCAGATCTGGACGGCCAAGAGCTCCGACCAGCTGTGGGCCATGGAGGGCAACACCCCCATGATCGGGGTGAACGACTCGACCAACGAGGTCTTCACCACCGCCAACGCCACCTCGCTGGAGACCTTCGCCGCGAGCCACGGCATCCAGGAACTGTCCTTCTGGGCACTGGGCCGCGACACGGCGTGCGCCAGTAACGGCACGTTGTCCGACAGTTGCAGCGGCACCCCGCAGAGCCCGTACCAGTTCGCCCGCACCTTCAACGCGCTCACCGGCAACAACGGCGGCGGGACCGAGCCCGTCGGACGGATCACCGGTATCGCCGGCAAGTGCGTCGACGTGGCGGCGGCGAGCTCCGCCAACGGCACCGCCGTACAGCTCTACGACTGCAACGGCACCGGCGCCCAGAACTGGACCATCAGCGCCGACGGCTCGCTCAAGGCCCTGGGCAAGTGCATGGACGCCACCGGACAGGGCACGGCCAACGGCACGAAGATCCAGCTGTGGGACTGCTCCGGCGGCGGCGCCCAGAAATGGACCCGCTCCGGCAACACGCTGGTGAACCCGGCCTCCGGCCGCTGCCTCGACGCCACCGGGCAGAGCTCCGCCAACGGCACCCGCCTCCAGCTGTGGGACTGCGCGGGTTCGGCCAATCAGCAGTGGGGTCTCCCCAGTTGACGGCCGCCGCATTCCACCACGACAGGAGAACTCCGTGACCGCACGACCTTCGAGGTCCCGAACACCCCGGGCGTGAAGTTCCACGACATGGTGACCGTCTCGCTGGGCGGCACCGGAACCATCAACCACGTCATCAATTCCACCGGAGGCCCGTTCAACTCGGGCAGTAACGTCGCCAACCTCGTCAGCCACCCGTAGCGACCCCGCTCACGACGCCGCGCCCGGCCGCTGTACTCGGCGGCCGGGCGCGGCTTCCGCGCGTACCGCCTCCTACCGGCCGGCGGGGACGGTGGCGGTGGCGGTGTTCCAGCCCGAGACCCGCACGCGGGGCGCGGATCCGTGCAGGTCCGCCGTGCGGTACGAGGCGGTGAGCGTCACCGACTCGCCCGGCCACAGGCTCACCTGGTTGTCGGACCAGGTCACCGGCAGTACCGGGGCGCCGGCGCCGTCCACCAGATGGGCGTCGGTCAGCAGCGCGGGTGTCCGGCCCGTGCCCGTGTTGCCCAGGGTGACCGAGGTCGTGGACGTGCCGTCGCTCCCCGCCGTGGTCCTGGCCGTCGCCGAGACGGTGGCCGGGGCCAGGGAGCCGAGCCCCTTGAGGTCGGCGTAGGCGGTGGTGGGCGTGTAGTACCAGTCGGTGTTGCCCCAGTCCAGGACGTCCTGCTTGGTGGAGAGCCAATACACGTTGCGGCTGACCTCGGCGCCCGAGGAATCCGTCAGCACGAGTTTGGCCAGGTAGGTGGTGGACAGCCCGCTCACCGTGGACGGCACGGTCAGTGCGGTGGTCTTGGCACCGTCGCCGCCGACCGTCAGTCCGGTGCCGGTCCTGTCGTACTTCAGGGTCCCGTCGGTGTTGTACAGGCTCACCCGGGCGGTCAGTCCCGACGCGGGCGCGTGCCGGTTGTTGACCAGGACCACGGAGCGGTTGTCGTAGGAGTACTGGATGTGCAGCGGCTCGTTGGCCTTCTTGGCGCCGAAGTACGCGCCGCCCTGGTCGAGGTAGCGGTCGACGAGCTGCCAGTGCAGTGAGGTCCAGCCGCTGTTGAACATCCAGTAGACGACGCCGGTGGCGGGTTGCGAGCTGTCGGAGGCGTTGCGGCCGTAGGACTCGAACTGGGCGCGGACCGCCTCGTACTGGGCCAGTTGGGCCTTGCGGACGTAGTCGTCCAGGCCGGTCGGCTTGCCGTAGCGGCCGGCCAGCGCGTTGCCGAAGAGCTTGAGGTCGCTGAAGGTCGACGAGGGCGAGCGGTGGTACTGCTTGGCGGTGGGGTCCTTCCAGAGGGTCTCGAGTTCGGCGGGGGACAGCGTGCGGCGCAGCGTGTCCAGGGTGGGGATGTCGGGGCCCGCGCTGGTCTCGGAGTTGAAGCCGGTGGCGCCGCCCTCGCGTTTGGCGTACCAGTAGTTGGGCGGTACCCAGTCATAGGGTCCGCTCATCTTCATGCCGGAAGGTCCCGACAGCGGTGCGGAGTTGGCGGAGGCTGCGGCGACCACGGGGGTCGGCCAGTCGGCGGCCTTCAGAGCGTCGACGTACCCCTTCTCGATGGTGGCGTCGGGGGCGAAGTCACTGCCGATGAGAAACGAGACGACGCTGGGGTGGTCGCGCAGCCGGGCCGCCTCGCCGGCCATGGACGCCTTGGCGACGGGGTAGTCGGCCGCGGTCCACTTGTCGCCGGGCTCGCCGCCGTTGACGTTGCCCTCCCACTTGTCGCAGCACTCCCAGCCGGGCATCGTCAGGATGCCGTACCGGTCGGCCAGGTCGAAGAACTCGTCCGGTTCGATGTGGCCTTCGAGCCGGATGGTGTTGAGACCCAGGTCCAGTGCGTACCGCAGCCGGTCCTCGGTGTACGTCCGGTCCCAGCGCAGGAACACGTCGGGTGACCAGCCGCCGCCCTTGATGAGCAGCTTGCGGCCGTTGACGGAGTACTGGCGCGCCCCGTCGCCGTTCACCGGCGCCTTGACGTCCCGGATCCCGAAACTCTCCCGCACGCTGTCCGAAGCGGTGCCCGCGACGGTGGCGGTCAGCCGCAGGTCGTACATCGACTGTGCGCCCATGCCGGCCGGCCACCACACCGCGGGACGACTCAGCCGCAGTTGGGGGTAGCCGGACGGTGCGAAGGTGACCGCCTTCGTCTGGTGTGCCGCCAGGTCGACGTCCTGGCTGAAGGCGAGTTCGCCGATCGTGCCGGAGACGGTCGTGGTGACCGGGCCGGCCGAGTCGTTGCGGACCTGCGCTTTCACGGTCAGGTCGGCCGAGCCGAGGGAGGGCAGCGCGAGCGCGGTGACCACATGCGCGTCGCGCAGCGCCACCGGTCCGCCGCGGCGCACCAGGACGTCCCGGACCAGGCCCATGTTCTCGTCGGGCGGGGGCTGGAGCCAGTCGATCCACCCCATGGTCAGGTTCTTCTTCGGATCGTTGGGCTGGACGAGGAAGGCGACGGTGTTGGTACCCGTCTTCACCTGGGCGGTGACATCCAGCTCATGCCGGGTGTAGGCGCCCGCCACCGCGTCCTTGGTGGCAACCCGGACACCGTTGACGTACACGTCGGCGGCCGAGACGACGCCGCTGAAGTCCAGGTGGGTGCGCGCTGCCGTGTCGTCGACGGTGAAGTCGGAGCGATACCACCACGGGACGGCGAAGTCCGCGGTGGGGATCTTCTTGAGGTTCTGCGAGTAGAACGGGTCCGCGTAGCGGCCGGTGGCGAGCAACGCCGCCAGGACGGTGGAGCGCGGACCGGCCGGGTACCAACCGGCGGCCGGGTAGCCGGGGGTGGAGATCGCCGTGGGGGAGTCGGTGACCTTGGCGGACGACTGGATGGCGTAGCCGGTGAGGGCGGTCGCCGTGCCCGGACCCGAGGCGGTCGCGGTGACCGGTGCTGCTGTGCGGACGGCGCCGGGGGACGGGGGAGCGGCGTTGGCGGGGAGGACGAGGGCGAGGGCGAGACCGAGGACGGCGAATGCCGCCGCGGTGGCCTGCCGTCGACGGTGTGGTGCCGGACGGAGGAACACGCTGGATCTCCCAGTGGCTCGTGGGGGTTCGCGCCAGGGCAGGGGTGCCGAACTTCTAGTTAAGAAACTTTACTAACTCGTTGGCCCCGAACCTAGGGAGCCGGGCGGGTCGTGTCAACGGCGCCTGGGAGACGTGCGCGTGCCGGCGCGGTCCCGCGCGGGGCGGGACGGCGCCGGCACGAAGGGGTGTCGGTCCGCGGTGGGCCGTCAGTCGGTGTCCGGCCCCTGGGCGCGCACCTGCTCGACGTGCTCCAGGGAGTCGCGCAGGTCGCCGAGCCAGGCGTCGGCGTTGCGCTGGACCAGCCGTACGCACCAGGCCAGCGCGTCGCTGCGGCTGCGGGCCACGCCTCCGGCGATGAGGGTGTCGAGCACCTGGCGCTCGGGCTGACGCAGTCGCGTCATGACCGGCGCGGCGACCGTGGTGTACCAGCCGCGGGTGTCCGCGCACTGCACGCCCCACGACACCTTGCGCCCGTACTTCTCCTCGGCCTCGCGGGCCCACCTCCATGCGGGCGGACCGGGTGCGTCCGCGGAACTCCGCGATGCGCCCCTCCCGGGCGGCGTCCCGCTCCGCCGCTGAGGCGTCCGCGGCGAGTTCGGGCTCGGGGATGCGGCCCACGACGGTGATCTCCTCCCGGTCGACGGTGACGTCCAGGAGCTCGGTGAACAGTCCTTCCGGCAGGCGCCCGGCGAACCAGCCGCGCACCGCCGCACGATCCTTTGATGTAATCATGTAATAGAAATTACTCCTCTCGATCGGAGAGGCAAGCGATAATCGCTGTTTACTTCAAAGGGACGGGTGGGGAGGCAGGTGCGGGACTGGTTCACGCGACGAGGGGAGACGGGATGGACGGCGGAGACGGCCTGGACCGGACGGGCACCCGGAGCGTGAAGTGGCTGACCGCGGGCGTCGGGCAACACGCCGGGCGGATCCCGCTGGGCGTCGCCGACATGGACCTGCCGGGCTTTCCCGCCCTCTTCGCGGCGCTGCGGGACCGGCTGGATCACCACGCACTGGGCTACACCCGGGCCGATCCCGCCGCCCGTGAACGGGTCGCGCGCTGGTACGCCCGCCGCCACGCGGCCGACATCGATCCCGACTGGGTGGTGCTGCTGCCGTTCGGTCCCCGCACCGCGGTCCGTGTGGTGCTCGACGCCGCGGCGGCCGGCCCGGCACCGCGCGGCCCGGTGCTGACGCCGACGCCGGAGTACGGCGGTTTCGCGGCCGTCGCCGGGGCCGCCGGCCGGGCCGTCCGAGAGATCCCGCTCGACCGGACCGGAGGCGTATACGGCCTGCCCGTCGACGAGTTGGCCGGCGCCTGCCGCCGCGCACCGGGCGCCGTGGTGGCGCTGAGCAGTCCGCACAATCCCACCGGCCGGGTGTGGGGCGCGGCGGAGCTGCACGCGCTCGCCGCGGCGGCCGCCGGCTGCGGCGGAGTGCTGATCAGCGACGAGGTGCACTGCGAGATCGTGCATCCGGGGCGCCGGCACGTCACCGCCGTGCACGCCGCGGGGGAGTTCGCCCGGAACACCGTCGTCGTCCACTCGGTGGGCAAGGCGTTCAACGTCAGCGGCCTGGCGGACGCTTTCCTCCTCGTACCCGACGCCGACCTGCGGCGACGCGTCGTCGCCACCCTGGAGGGCTTCGGCTTCTTCGAGGGCGGACGGCTGCTCGGCGCGCTCGCCCAGGAGATCGCGTTGGAACACGGCGGGCCGTGGCTGCGTTCACTGACTGCCGGGCTGACGCACCGGCGGGACCTGATCGTCACCCGGTTGGCGGAGGCGGTTCCCGGATCGGTCGACTGTGTGCCGGAGGCGTCGTTCCTGCTGTGGCTCAGTGGGGCGGCTTTCGACGGTGCCCGGCCGGAGGGAGTCGCGCCGGACGCCGGGATCCGTGAGGTGCTGCTGGCGGCCTGCGGGGTGGAGCTGACGGACGGCTCCGCTTTCGGAGCGGCCGGGGAGGGCTACGCACGCCTGAACTTCGCGCTGCCGGAGCCGGTGCTCGCCGAAGCGGCCGACCGGATCGCCCGTTTCGCCGAAAAGGCACCGGGAAGGCGGTCCGCGCGCCGGTGACGTGTGGGTATCCGGGAACTGGCCAAAAAGTTAACATATTCGAACAAACCGTAAGAAATAGCGAGCGCAATCGGCCGTGGTGAGGCACATTGGTTAGCGGCCGCCACAGCGGCCTGATGGGAGACATCACCATGCGCCATGACATGGCAGGCACCGCCAGGCGACCGGCCCGGCGGCAGCCCGGATCCGCGGGCCCGGTCACCGAGGCAGAGGCCGAGCTGTTCATACACGGCATCTGCTTCAAGACCGGACCACCGACCAGGGTCGGCACCGAGCTCGAATGGTTCCTGTACGACGCGCACGACCCGGCCCTCCACATCGACCCCGGCCGGCTGGCAGAAGCCGTCAGCGGCCTGGAGCAGCTCCCGCTGAACGCAGGGCTCACCCGTGAGCCGGGCGGCCAGATAGAACTCAGCTCGCGCCCCGCCCACTCCCTCGCGCAATGCGTCGAGGAGACCTCGGCCGACCTGGCCGCCGTCCGCGGCCATCTCAAGGCGAAGGGCCTCGTCGCCGCGGGCCACGGCCACGACCCCTACCGCACACCACGCCGCATCCTGGACCTCCCGCGCTACGTCGCGATGGAGGAGTACTTCGACCGCGCGGGCACCGCGGGCCGTTCCATGATGTGCAGCACCGCCTCCGTGCAGGTCTGCGTGGACGCGGGTACCGACACCCCCGGCCCGCACGGCATCCGTTCCCGCTGGCGGCTGGCCCACCTGCTGGGCCCCGTCCTGGTCGCCGCGTTCGCCAACTCGCCGCTGCGCCAGGGCGCCCCCAGCGGCTGGCGCTCCACCCGCCAGGCCGTGTGGTCCCTGATGGACACCGCCCGCACCCTCGCCCCGCCGCTGGACCGTGAACCACGGGCCGCCTGGGCCCGGTACGCCCTCGACGCGCCCGTGATGTGCATCCGGCAGCAGGACGGCACGCCCTGGACCACACCCACCGAACTCACCTTCCGCGACTGGATCGAGCACGGCGGTCCGGCCGGCTCCGCACCCACCCTCGACGATCTGCGCTACCACCTGACCACCTTGTTCCCGCCCGTCCGCCCGCAGGGTCACCTCGAACTGCGCATGATCGACGCGCAGCCCGGTGAGGACGGCTGGATCGTGCCGCTGGCCGTGGTCACCGCCCTGTTCGACGACCCGGTCGCCCACCAGGCCGCGCTGCGGGCCGTCCTGCCGCTCGGCGCGGGCGGTCCGGCCGCCCCGCGCAATCCGCTGTGGGTCCGCGCGGCCCGCCGCGGCCTGACCGACCCCGCCCTGCGCAGGGCGGCCGACGCCTGCTTCCGGGCCGCCCTGGACGCGCTGCCGCGGATCGGCGCTCCCGGACACGTACAGGACACCGTCACCGAGTTCGCCGAGCGGTACATCGCGCGCGGCCGATGTCCGGCCGACGACCTGATCGACCAGCACCGCTCCGCGGCGGGCAGCCCGCCGGGCAGGACCGGCACGCAGACCAAGGAGGACCGCGCGTGAACGACAGCACCGCCCCCGGGCAGGATGAGGACGCGCTGCGCGACCGCATCGCGGCGGCCCTGACCACCGCGCGTGCCCGCACGCGGACCCTGACCGAATGCGTCGACGACGCGGACCTCGCCGCCCAGCACTCACCGTTGATGTCGCCCCTGGTCTGGGACCTCGCGCACATCGGCAACCAGGAGGAGCTGTGGCTGCTGCGCACCGTCGGCGGCCATGAGCCGATCTTCCCCACCGAGATCAACTCCCTCTACGACGCCTTCGAGCACCCGCGCGCCGAGCGACCCCGGCTGCCCCTGCTGCCGCCCGGTGAGGCGCGCGGATACAACCACGAGGTCCGCGGCCGGGTCATGGACCTCATCGAGAAGACCCCGCTGCACGGCAGCGGGCTGCTCGACGCCGGATTCGCCTTCGGCATGGTCGCTCAGCACGAACAGCAGCACGACGAGACGATGCTCATCACCCATCAGCTGCGGACCGGCCCCGTGGTCCTCACCGCGCCCGCGCCCCCCGCCGCGCCCGCCGACGCCGCCACGCTGCCGCGCGAGGTACTGGTGCCCGGCGGGCCGTTCAGCATGGGCACCTCCGCGGAACCCTGGGCGCTGGACAACGAACGCCCTGCCCACCGCGTCCACGTCGACGCCTTCCACATCGACACCACGCCGGTCACCAACGGCGCCTACCTGGAGTTCATCGCGGACGGCGGCTACGACGACCCGCGCTGGTGGACCGGCCCCGGCTGGGAGCACCGGCAGCGGGCGGGCCTGCACGCGCCGCTGTACTGGAGCCGGGAGGGCGGCCAGTGGCTGCGCCGGCACTTCGGCGTCACCGAACCGGTCCCCGCGGACGAGCCGGTCCTGCACGTGTCCTGGTACGAGGCCGACGCCTACGCCCGCTGGGCCGGCCGCCGGCTGCCCACGGAGGCCGAGTGGGAGAAGGCCGCCCGCCACGACCCGGCCACCGACCGCTCCCGGCGCTACCCGTGGGGGGACGAGGACCCGGGGCCTGAGCACGCCAACCTCGGTCAGCGGCACCTGCGGCCCGCCCCCGCCGGCAGCTACCCCGCCGGAGCGTCCCCGCTGGGCGTGCGCCAGCTCATCGGCGACGTCTGGGAGTGGACGTCGAGCGACTTCCTGGCCTATCCCGGCTTCATCGCGTACCCCTACCCCGAGTACAGCGAGGTCTTCTACGGCGGCGACTACAAGGTGCTGCGCGGTGGCGCGTTCGCCGTCGACCAGGTCGCCTGTCGCGGCACCTTCCGCAACTGGGACCACCCCGTCCGCCGGCAGATATTCTCCGGCTTCCGCACCGCCCGATCCCAGGACGGCCGCTGATGTGCCGGCACCTCGCCTACCTCGGCCCGCCCATCACGCTGCGCACCGTGCTCACCGAGCCGGAGCACAGCCTGTACCGGCAGTCCTGGGCACCGCGCGAGCAACTGCACGGCACCGTCAACGCCGACGGATTCGGCGTCGGCTGGTACGCGGACCGCGATCCGGTGCCCGCCCGCTACCGCCGCGCCGGACCGATCTGGGCCGACGCGTCCTTCCCCGACCTGGCCCGCGTCATCACCACCGGTGCGCTGCTGGCCGCCGTCCGCTCCGCGACCGAGGGCGGTGCGGCCGGGGAGAACGCGGCGGCGCCCTTCGCCGCCGACCGCTGGCTCTTCAGCCACAACGGGGCGCTCACCGGCTGGCCGGCGGCCCTGGAGCAGGCCGCCGCGCGGCTCTCCGCCGCGGAACTGCTGTCCCTGGACGCGCGCTGCGACTCCGCCTTCGTCTGGGCCCTCGCGCTGCACCGGCTGCGGGCCGGGGAGCCGCCGGGCGACGCACTCGCGGGCACCATCGCCGACCTCGTCCCGCCCGACCAGGGGCGGCTGAACCTCCTGCTCACCGACGGGGCCGTCATCGCCGCCACCGCCTGGGGCGACACCCTCTACTACCGCCATGAACCGGGCCGTTCGGTCCTCGTCGTCTCGGAACCCCACGACGACGAGGACACCTGGGTCAGGGTCCCCGACCGGACCCTGCTCGTCGCCACTGTCGACGAGATCCAGCTCACCACGCTCAAGGAGCCGAACCGTTGAGTACCTTCACGCTCACCCGCCGCCTGCCCGCCGACGCCACCGCCGACGCCCTGCGCGCCGACGTACGCGAAGGACTCACCGCGGAGCCCAAGTGGCTGCCGCCCAAGTGGTTCTACGACGCCCGCGGCAGCGAGCTCTTCGAGGAGATCACCGTGCTCCCCGAGTACTACCCGACTCGCGCGGAGCGGGAGATCCTGCAGACCAGGGCGGGTGAGATCGCCGCCGCCACGGGAGCTGCCACCCTCATCGAGCTCGGCTCGGGGTCGTCCGACAAGACCCGGCTGCTGCTGGACGCCCTGCTCGCCGCCGGGACGCTGAAGGCGTACACGCCCGTGGACGTCAGTGAGGCCGCCCTGCAGCAGGCCGGAGAAGCGCTGCTCAAGGAGTACCCCGAGCTGCGCGTCGACGCGCTCATCGGGGACTTCCAGGGCGACCTGCGCGTGCCCGGGGCCGAGGGGCCGCGGCTGGTGGCCTTCCTCGGCGGCACCCTCGGCAACCTGCTGCCCGCCGAACGCGCTGTCTTCCTGGCCGCCGTCCGCGCCGGACTCGCGCCGGGCGACGCGCTGCTGATGGGCACGGACCTGGTCAAGGACGAGGGGACCCTCGTCGCCGCCTACGACGACGCGGCCGGGGTGACCGCGGAGTTCAACAAGAACGTGCTGCACGTGATCAACCGCGAACTCGGTGCCGACTTCGACCCGGCCGAGTTCGACCACCTGGCCCTGTGGGACCGGCAGAACGAGTGGATCGAGATGCGGTTGCGGGCCCGCTCCCACCAGACGGTGAAGATCCCGGAGCTGGACCTCGCGGTCGCCTTCGAGCCGGGCGAGGAGATGCGCACGGAGATCTCGGCGAAGTTCCGCCAGGAGGGCCTGCGCGGGGAACTCGAAGCCGCCGGCCTCGACCTGCGCCACTGGTGGACGGACGCGGACGGCCGGTTCGGGCTGTCGCTCTCCGTTCCGCGGTAACGGCGTTTCGCCCGGGCTTCGAGCCGACTCGAGGCCCGGGCGCGCGGAGTGGCGCGCGGCTCTTCCAGGGGTGTCAGTTCCGGCGGACCCCGCCCATGAGACTCTGGGCACCGCTGAACTGATGTACGAAACCTACAGGAGGGGTCGCGGGTGCCCGCGATACGCATGACCCGGACGCATCGGATCCTTGTCGGTGTGGTGGTCGCCGGTGCGGTGGTGATCGCCGCGATCGGGTTCGCGGGATCGTACGCCGCGGTGCGCGAGCTCGCGCAGAACAAGGGCTTCGGCTGGTTCGCGAACGTCTTTCCGATCGGCGTGGACGCCGGCATCGTGGTGCTGCTGGCGCTGGACCTGCTGCTGACGTGGATGCGGATCCCGTTCCCGCTGCTGCGCCAGACCGCCTGGCTGCTGACCGCCGCCACCATCGCCTTCAACGGAGCGGCCGCCTGGCCCGACCCGATCGGCGTCGGCATGCACGGCATCATCCCCGTGCTGTTCGTCGTCTGCGTCGAGGCCGCCCGCCACGCCGTGGGCCGCGTCGCGGACCTTACCGCCGACAAGCACATGGAATCGGTCCGCCTCACCCGCTGGCTGCTCGCCCCCTTCCCCACCTTCAAGCTGTGGCGCCGCATGAAACTGTGGGAACTGCGCTCCTACGACCAGGTCATCCGCCTCGAACAGGACCGCCTCGTCTACCAGGCCCGCCTCCAGGCCCGCTACGGACGCGCCTGGCGCCGCAAAGCCCCCGTCGAAGCCCTCATGCCGCTACGCCTGGCCCGCTACGGCATCCCCCTGGCCGAAACCGCCCCCCTCGGCCTCGCCGCCGCCGGCATCACCGTTCCCGTCGTGGCGGCCGTCACCGCCGGGCCCGAGGGACCGGACAGCGCGACGGCGGGCGCGGACACCGATGCCGCGCACCACGAGCAGTCCGCCGCCCCGGACGGCGTCGAAGGCCGGGCGCATCCCGGGCAGCCCACCGCCGACGAGGGGTACGAGAACCTCTGGTTCACCCCGGTCCCGGTGCTGCCGGCGGACGAGTCCGGCGCGCCCGACCCGTACCCGGCGCCTGATGAGGTGCCCGGGTCGGAACCGGTGGCGGTGCCGGAGCGGACGGTCGCCGCACCCGCGGGTCCGACCGGCGCGGCCTCCCGTCTCGACACCCTCTACGCGGCGTTCGTCGAACTGACCGACGCCCTGGGCCAGTACCCGACCTTCGACGACCTCGCGAAGATCCTCTTCGTCAAGTACAACGTCACCGGCCGCACCGGTCAGGCGCTGAGCCCCGACAGCCTGCGCCGTTACGCCGGCCAGCTGCGGGAGCGGTACGAGGAGGAACGGTCGGGAGTGGAGTACGGCGCGGAGGTCTGAGCGGTCCGAGGGGCTGAGGGGTTGAGGGGTTTGACGGCACAACTTCCCCCGCAGGGGTGACCGTTCCGGGAAGTCGTCCTCGTGAGCCATCCCGGGTGGGACACTCCACTAAGGGTGGTTAGGCATGATCCGGGACCATTTCGTCGTGTTGACAGGCTCGTCCCACTTGCCGTCGGCTGCCCTGCGCGGTTCGCGAGGCAGGGGAGGTGACGGCGCTGGCGATCACCGTTCTGGAGTGGCTGGGCCTGTGGGTCGGCGTGAGTCTCGCCGCGGGCCTGTTGATCGCCGTGGTCGGATACCGGCGCAACACGTTGCGCCGCCGCGCGCAGGACTCCCACCGGCTCCACCCGCGGGGCGACGAGTCGCAGGACTGACGAGTGGACCCGACACGCTGTCGCGATGGGGGTCCGTGCGCGACACTGGATCCATGACGCCCGAGCAGCAGCGTGTTCTGGACACGATCGCGTTCCGGCTTGCCGCCCGCCTGGGCATCGACCGGGCCGAGGCCCGGATCGCGGTCGAGGACGCGGCCGACCGGCGCGGCCCCCATCTCGCCGAGGTCGACGCGGAGTTCCGCGCCGTGGCCGCGGAGCTGGCCGCCGCCGGGCAACCGGCCGCCCGGTTCGCCGCGGCCCTGCACCGGGCCGCCCGGCGCAGCGTGCGCGACGCCGTCCGGGAACGGGAGCGCGGCAAGCGCTTCGTCGCCCGCCACCCGGACCTGGTGGCGCTCGACCACCGTCTCGACGGACTGTACGAGCGCCCCACGGCCTGAGTCGCCGTCGCGGACCCGCCGGTGTCACCCCGGGGGCTGCGTCAGCACGGTCAGCAGCCGGTCGAGTGAGCGCTCGAAGACGGTGTCGGCGTCCGGCGGCGGACCGCTGCCGGCGAGCGCCCGGGTCAACCGCGGATAGCGGCCGCTCAGCGCGACGCCCTGCAGATAGGCGACCACTTCGGCGGCCCACGGGGCGCCGGCCGCGTCCTCGCCGCCCCCGCTCTGCCCGCTGCTCGCGTGCTCCCACTCGGCGAACTGGCAGACGAAACCGTTGAGCAGGGTGAACGCCTCCATCATCGCGGGACCGTCCAGGCCTGTGGGCTCCATCGCGCCGAGGAAGTACTCGGTGACGCGCAGGGCGTTCGGGCCCAGTGACGGCCGGGAGATGAGCAGGCCCGGCACCCAGGTGTGGCGCCGCATCGCGGCCCGGCCCTGCTCGCCGGTGGCGACGCGGATCGCGGCCAGGGTCTCCAGCGCCGGGGAGACCGCGAAGCGGCATCGCCGCAGGTCGGCGGGGCTGAACCGCAGAGTGACGGCGATGCTGTGCTCCCCGCGCGGGTCGGGCGTACCGATGAGTGATTCGGTCCGGGCCGAATGACTGGTGGGGAGCGTAGCAAGGCTCGCAGGATGATCCCCGTGAGCAGCGCCGCCGCCCGGCGGCGCCACCGTGAGGGGAGCACGACATGAACGACACGACGGACGCGGCCGGTGCGACGAACGCGGCCGGTGCGACGGACGCAGGGTGGGAGCGGCGGACCGCGGAGCTGTGGGCGGCCATCGACAGCCACGGCGAGGAGGACTTCCGCGCCCGGATCGGGAAACTCGCCGCCGAGCTGCCTCCGGACCATCCGGCGGCGCTGTTCGAACGGGCCGCCGCGTTCGACTCGACCGGCCACTCCGACCTCGCCGTCCCGCTGTACCGGCGGGCGCTCGACCTCGGGCTGACGGGTGAACGGCGCCGCCGGGCCGTGATCCAGCTGGCCAGCTCACTGCGCAACCTCGGTCGCGCGCCGGAGAGCGTCGCCCTGCTGACCGCCGAGCGGGATGCCGGCTCGGACCACCTGGACGACGCGGTCGCCGTCTTCCTCGCCCTCGCCCTGGCGGACACCGGTCGCGAGCGTGAGGCGGTGTCGGTCGCGCTGACGGCGCTGGCCGGCCATCTGCCCCGCTACCAGCGCTCCGCGGCCAACTACGCCCGCCTGCTGGTGGAGACCGATCCCGCCGAATGACGGAGCGGGGCCGGAGGCCGGCCGCCCGCTCGCGTGGCGATGGCATGATGGCGGGCTTCGCGAGCGAGAGGGGACGCCACGGTGCGCATTCTGTTCACCTTCGTCGGAGGAAACGGCCACTTCGAACCACTGGTCCCGATCGCGGACGCCGCACGGGAAGCCGGCCACACCATCGCGTTCACCTGCCGCCCCGGCATGGCGCGGGCGGTGGCGGCGGCCGGATTCGACGTCCTGGGGCCGGACACCGACCACGACGGGCACGCGGGTCGGCGTCCGCTGCTCGCGGTCAGCGCGGCGCGCGAGGACCGGATCCTGCGGGAGGCCTTCGCCGGTCACATGGCGCGTGAGCGCGCCGCCGACGGGCTCGACCTGTTCGCCGCCTGGCGCCCCGATCTGCTGGTGTGCGAGGAGATGGACTTCGGCAGCGTGGTCGCGGCCGAGCGGCTGGGACTGCCGTACGCTCGGGTGCTCGTGATCGCCGAGGGCTCCTTCGTACGGCACCACCTGATCGCCGAGCCGCTGGGCGAGTTGCGCGCCGCGCACGGGCTGCCCGCCGATCCGGGGCTCGACATGCTCGGCCGCCACCTCGTGCTCGCACCCTTCCCGCCCGGCTTCCGGCACCCGGACTTCCCGCTGCCGCCCACCGGGCAGGCACTTCGCCCGCGCGGTCCGGACGCCGCGGCGAAGACGGACGTACCGGAGTGGATCGGGGAACTGGGCGACGTGCCGACCGTCTACTTCACCCTCGGCACCGTGTTCAACGCCGAGTCGGGGGACCTCTTCGCGCGGGTGCTGGCGGGGTTGCGGGAACTGCCGGTCAACGTGGTCGTGACCGTCGGCAGGGACGTCGACCCCGCGGAGCTCGGACCCCAGCCCGGGCATGTGCGCGTCGAGCGGTTCATCCCGCAGGCGGCGCTGCTGCCGCACTGCGACGTGGTGGTCTCCCACGGCGGCTCCGGGAGCGTGATCGGCGCGCTGGCGTACGGTCTGCCGTCAGTGCTGATCCCGATGGGGGCCGATCAGCCCCAGAACGCGGCCCGTTGTGCCGCCCTGGGCGTCTCCCGCGTGCTCGACGCGGTCAAGGCCACGCCGGACCATGTCCGCGAGGCGGTCGTCGAGGTGCTGGCGGACGCGTCCTACCGGCTGGCGGCAGAGCGCCTGCGGGACGAGATCGCCGCCCTGCCCGGTCCCGCCCATGCCGTCGCGCTCCTGGAACGCCTGGTGGCGGACGCGTAGCCGAGCGCTTCCGAAGACCCGGTCGAGCACCGACCGGTTCGGCCGACCTGAGCTTTGGTGAACGTTTCTGCGTGTTGGTCAATTTGTCGGGTTTCCAGTGTTTTAGCGTCAGGGGTGGTGTGGTCGGCGGGTGACGTGGACGGTGGAGGTTCGGGTGGCGTCGTGCGGTGAGGCCGGGTGCACGGGATGCGCGTGCGGGGCAGGCGGCGCCGCTGACGGCAGCCGGTCCCGCTGGTGGCCACTGGCGGTGTACTGGGTGGCCTCGCGGCTGGTGATGCTGGCCATGCTGCGCACCGGACACGGGGACATCGCCTCGGAGGTGCACCGGCTGTACGCGCGCTGGGCCGGCGAGCTGGAGGCCGGATCGTTCCCGACCGGGGACGTCACCTGGCAGTACCCGCCGGGCGCGGGGCTGCTCATGCTCGCCCCCGCCCTGCTGCCCCTGATGTCGTACCTGCAGGGCTTCGTCGCGTTGATGGTGCTGGCCGACGCCGTGGTGGTGCTGGTCCTGGTACGTGCCGCGCGCGGCGGGCGCGGCAGCGCGGCCGGTGCCTGGCTGTGGGCGGGCGGCCTGCCCCTGCTGCTCGCCCTGCCCTTCGCACGGTTCGACGTGGCGGTCGCCGCGCTGGCCGTCGTTTCCCTCCTGGTGATCGACCGGCGGCCGTGGCTCGGCGGCGCCCTCGCCGGGATCGCGGCGATGATCAAGGTGTGGCCGGCGCTGGTCGTGCTCGGCACCCCCAGGGGCCGGTCCACCCGCCAGGCCTGGAGCGCGGTGCTGGCGTCCGCGGCGGTCCTGCTGGCGATCCTGGCGGTCGGCTTCCGCGGGACGTTCGGCTTCCTGTCCTCGCAGGGCAACCGGGGTGTGGAGGTCGAGTCGATGGGCGGCACCCTGCTGCACCTGGCCCGGCTGGGCGGCTGGCCGGGGCACGTCAGGCTGCACTACGGCTCCTTCGAGTTCCTCGGCCCGTACGTCTCCACCGTCGCCCGCGGCTCCCTGCTGCTGACCGCGGTGGCGTTCGGATGGCTGCTGCTGTGGCGCTGGCGCGCCCGCGTCTGGAGCGAGGCCACCGTGTATGACGCGGCCCTGACGGCGGTGCTGCTGTTCACCTCCACCAGCCGGGTGATCAGCCCGCAGTACCTGATCTGGCTGATCGCCCTGTCCGCGGTGTGCCTGACGGTGCGCGGCACCACGCAGCGCCCGGTGGCGGTGCTGCTGCTCCTCGCCACCGCCGTCACCTCCGTGGACTTCCCGCTGTTCTTCGGCGCGGTGCTGAACAGTTCCTGGCAGGGCGTCGCCGTCCTGGCGGCGCGCAACAGCCTGCTGGCGGCGGCGACGGTGCTGTCGTGCGTGCGGCTGTGGCGCGCGGCGATCCCGCCCCGCCGGGCCGCCCTCTCGGACGGCCACCGAGCCGGACCGCGCCCGGCGCCCCTGGAGAGCGGGGCCGTCGGCGGAAACTGACACCGTCCGGGGCCGGCCCCCGGTTTAAGGTCGTGTCATGGCTGCAGACGAGGGGACCGTACGGGTCGACAGTTGGATCTGGTCCGTACGGCTGACGAAGACCCGGTCGATGGCCGCCGCGGCGTGCCGCGCCGGCCACGTCAGGGTCAACGGCGAGCGGGCGAAACCGGCCCAGACCGTACGGTCGGGGGACGAGGTCCGGCTGCGCGGGGAGGGTGCCGAGCGGATCGTGATCGTCTCGCGCATCGTGCGCAAGCGCGTCGGGGCGCCGATCGCCGCGGAGTGCTTCGTCGACAACAGCCCGCCGCCGCCCGCCCGTGAGGACATCCTGGCGATCGGCCGCCGCGACCGCGGCACGGGCCGCCCGACCAAGCGGGACCGGCGGGAGATGGAGCGCCTGCGGGACATCGACGTCTGACGCGCGGGGGAGTCGAGGCGCTTCGGACCGCTTGCCGTCGGAGATCGGCGCGCCTAGCGTGAGTCGTGCCGGCCGGGCCCCCGGCGGTCCCGGCCGCTCGGATCAGGACGGTAGGCGCGCATGTTCTCGAAGTCGCAGGCGGCCCGGCGCGAACCGCGCGAGGCGGGACGGCAGGCGGGCGGAGCCGGGGAGATCCACGTCGCGTCGGCCGCCGGACGGTGGGTGCTGGCGGCCTCCATCCTCGGGTCGGCGCTGGCCGGGATCGACGCCACCGTCGTCAACATCGCCCTGCCCGCGATCGGCCGGGACTTCGGTGCCGGATTCGGCACCCTGCAGTGGGCGGTGACCGCGTACACCGTCGCGCTGGCCTCGCTCATCCTGCTGGGCGGAGCGCTGGGCGACCGGTACGGCCCGGCGCCGGATCTTCAACGTCGGCGTCCTGTGGTTCGCCGCCGCGTCACTGCTCTGCGGGCTGGCGCCCTCGGCCGGCTGGCTGCTGGCCGCCAGGGCCCTGCAGGGCGTCGGGGGAGCGCTGCTGATGCCCGGCAGCCTGGCCATGATCCAGGCGTCCTTCCACCCGGACGACCGGGCACGGGCGATCGGCGCGTGGTCCGCCTTCGGCGGCGTCGCGACCGCGGTCGGCCCGTTCCTCGGCGGCTGGCTCGTGCAGGCGGCCTCCTGGCGCTGGGTGTTCCTCATCAACGCCCCGCTCGCCGTCGTCGTCGTCCTCATCTCGCGGCGGCACGTACCCGAGACCCGCGATCCGGCGGCCGCCGGACGGATCGACGTGCTGGGCGCGGCCCTGAGCTGTGCCGGACTGGCGGGCGTCACCTACGCGATCATCGCGGCCCCCGAGCACGGCGCCGGGTCGGCGACGGTGCTCGTCAGCGGCGTGCTGGGGGTGGCCGCGCTGGCGGGCTTCCTCGTCGCGGAGGCCCGCCAGGAACACCCGATGCTGCCGTTGAGCATGTTCTCCGTCCGCCAGTTCAGCGCCGCGAACGGCGTCACGTTCGCCGTCTACGGAGCCTTCGGCGGAGTGTTCTTCCTGCTCGCCGTCCAGCTGCAGGTCGTCGCGGGTTTCTCGCCGCTCGCCGCCGGGACGGCGATGCTGCCGATCACGATCATGATGCTGCTGCTCTCCGCGCGCTTCGGCCGGCTGTCGCAGCGCATCGGGCCCCGGCTGCCCATGACGGTCGGACCGCTGATCTGCGCGGGCGCGGTCCTGCTGATGTTCCGCGTCGGGCCGGGCGCCGACTACGTCCGGGACGTGCTGCCCGCCGTTGTCGTGCTGGGCTTCGGCCTGGCCGTCCTGGTCGCCCCGCTCACCGCCACGGTCCTGGACGCCGTCGGCGCCGAGCACGCCGGTGTGGCGTCGGGGGTCAACAACGCCGTCGCCCGCGCGGCCGGCCTCATCGCCGTCGCCGCGCTGCCGGCCGTCGCCGGCCTGTCCGGCCGCAGCTACGACGACCCCGAGGCGTTTTCACACGGATTCCACGTCTCGCTGGTCATCGCCGCGTCCCTGCTGGCGGCGGGCGCCGCCCTGGCCGCCGCCACGATCCGGAACACACCCCCGCGGCCGGCCGAAGCGCCGGCGGCTCCCCGGGGCGAGGGGCCGCCCGCGCCGCGTATGCACTGCGCGGTGGACGGCCCGCCGCTGACCGCCCGCGAGTGCGACAACGGCTGACGGCCGTCAGCCGAGCAGCCGCCGCATCGTGTAGATGGAGTACGTGCCCATGTGGCCCGCGGGGTCCAGTTCCCTGACCTTGTCGAGCATCCAGGCGGGCGCCATGCCTTTCGCGTTGTACTCGGCCTCGCCACGCGCCTCCAGCAGCCAGCCCTCGCCGCCCAGCCGGTCGAGCCGGGCCAGGATCAGAGCGGGCGTCTGGAGCGTCGAGTCCTCCAGGGCGACGATCTCCGCGCCCGCGCTGGTGACCACCAGCTCGTAGACCTTCTCCGCCCCCTGGGGTCCGTAGTACCCGATGTACAGAAAGCCGTACTGCCAACGCTCCACTGTCGCCTCCCAGGCGGTCGTATGGTCGCGCGTCACGTCACTGGGGACGTTTGCGCTCGTACAACCCCTGCCCCGCCAGAGCTCCCGCATAGATGACAAATCCGATGCCGATCAGCCAGGACTGCACGATCAGGACGGTTCCGATGGGTCCGTAGGAGACCGCGCTGCTGACGATCAGCGGTGAGAAGACGGTGACCGAGAAGAACCGGAGCCCCACCAGGCCGGCCACGGTCAGCAGGGCGCCGGGCAGCAGGAGCCGCTTACCGACGCGGCCGCAGAGCAGGAAGTGCTGGATCCACCAGAAGAACGCCACGCCCCCGCCTCCCGTCACCAGGATGCCGACGAAGGGCTGCAGCGGTGTGCCCTCCTGGACGTGGTCGGAGTACTCGGCCGTCAGCAGGTAGCCGACCAGGACGGCGAGCGCCAGCGCCCGCCGCCAGGTGGCGTGCCAGGGCGCGGACGGCAGGTCCCAGATGCGCTCGTAGGTGGTCTGGATCGCGGCGATGAAGGACAGCCCGAAGACCGCCAGGGACGCGAGGCTGAGTGCGGTCGTCGTACTCAGCACTCGCGCCGGGGAGCCGAACAGGCTCTCCACCGCCTGCGCGGAGCTGCCCCGCACCCCGAGCGCGTCCCGCACCCACGCCACGAACCCCGGGCCGTTGTGCCCGAGAGCCGCCGCCACGACGATCAGCAGCGGAATCAGCGTCACCAGGCCGAGTGCGGCGAAGCCCATCGACCGGTGCATCAACTCGATCTCGACGCCCCGCCGCCACGTCCTGCGCGCCACCCGCACAAGCTTCGGCCCCCGGCCGGGCGGGCGCTCGTCCGAGCCGGAGTGCGCCGAGCGGCGGGTCGCGGGAGCCGACTCCGATCCCATGTAGGTCTGCTACCCCGTACCCGCCCATGTGCACGGGCAACGGCGGCCCAGGGCGAGCGGGAGCACCTCACCGCCGAGGCGCAGGACGCCGACTCGGATTCGACGCCGGCGCTCTACCGGGCCGGGCTCGCACTGCGCCCGGAGCGGCTGACCGGACTGGCGGAGACACTGGAATGGACGGCGGCCGGTGACGGAGTCGTCTCCTTCGCGCGGGAGGGCGGTTTCCGCTGCCTGGTGAACCTCTCCCCGGCGCTCGTGGCACTGCCCTCCGGCAGTGCCGTCCTGCTCGGCAGCGGACCGCTCGCGTCCGGTCCTTCCGGCTCGGAGCTGGTGCCGGGGGACACCTGCGTCTGGTTCAGCGGCGCGGTGCGGGACCGCGCCGAATGACCTTCCGGCACCGGATGCGGCGGGGCCGGGCGGCTGATGGGCGGCAGTGGCGGGCGTACGAGGGGGAACGGCCGGGTACGCGCAGCGCGTGGACGGGTCTCCCGTTCGTCTTGGCCGCAGATCACGAAGGACGGTAGTTACGACATGGCGGAGTTCCTGACCGACATCGAAACGCTCCGGAGCCGGGCGCGCCTGGAGATGGAGAAGGGTCCGGTGACCGACGCGTACGGCGCGGACCTGGACAGGGTCCTTCAGGTGCTGAACGAGGCGCTGGCCACCGAGCTCGTGTGCGTGCTGCGTTACAAGCGCCACTACTACACGGCCGGCGGCCTGTACTCCGAGCCCGTCGCGGCCGAGTTCCTCGAGCACGCGGGGGAGGAGCAGGAGCACGCGGACAAGCTGGCGAAGCGGATCGTCCAGTTGGGCGGGGAGCCGGACTTCAATCCGGACACCCTCACCAAGCGGTCGCACGCCCAGTACGACGAGAGCCTCGACCTGATCGACATGATCAAGGAGGACCTGGTGGCGGAACGGGTCGCCATCGCCTCCTACACCGAGATCGCCAAGTGGCTCGGTGACGGTGACCCGACCACCCGGCGGGTGTTCGAGGACCTCCTCTCGCAGGAGGAGGAGCACGCGGACGACCTGCGCGGACTGCTGGAACGCATCCCCCAGACCCAGCCGGGGCTCTGACCGCCCGCCCGCTCTCCCACCCGTCCGCCGTGGACCGGCTCGTGGCACGCCAGGGGATCCCTGGCGTGCCACGAGCCGGTCCGCGGTGCGTCGGGGTGGGCTCGGGTCCCCGTGGACCGCGGGAGTACTCTCATGTCCCGCGCGTTTGCCGTCCGTTGGTGGGGGAAGCGGCTTCAGTACAGAGTTCTCCGGCCGGCCGGCGGACCTTCGCCCCCGCGCGAAGCTGAACCGGCCGGAGAACCTGCCATCACGAGGTGTGCGACGGCAAGGTGCGGAGTACGGCGCCACTTCCGGCCGCGAGCGCGGCCGGCGTTGACGCAAAGCGCAGGAGGCGGCCTCCGCCCTGGGGGCCAGACATCGCGGAGATGGCCCATGGACGCTGTAGAACTCACCGACGAAGAGCGCCGGATCCTCGCCGGCATGGAAGTCAACTTCCGCCGGGAGGGCCGGCTGCTGCGCAGACTGGCCGGCTGGACCGCCGCCGCCCTACGACGGTCGCGGCGTACACCGGTCCGCTGGCTGGTGGCGCTCGTGAGCTGTCTGGCCGCAGGATCGCTGGTCCTGCTGATCGAAGCGGTACGGGCGGACGCACCGGTCCTGATCTACACCTTCGTCGGCACCTGGACGGTGACGCTGATCGCTCTCGGAGCTCTGACGCGCCGAGCCGCCGTCGCCACCGTCCACCGCCCGCACTGGAACCGCAGGCACCGCACCCGCCAACCGGACCGGACCTTCCCCGGCGCGCGGCGGCACGAAGCCCCCTGAGCCGACGGGTCGGGTCAGGGGGCGAAGCCGTGCTCGGCCAGCGTCCCGTCGATGCGGGCACGGTGCGCGGCCTCCCAGTCATCGAGTGACTCACCGGCCTCCTTGGCCGCCTTCGCGAGGGCGTCGAAGAGCACCTGCTGCTGACGGGCGGCGGGAGTGACGACGATGCCCTCCTCGTCGGCGACCACCACGTCCCCGGCGCTCACCAGCACGCCGCCGCACCGCACCGGGGCGCCCAGCGGCTCGACCGCGGTCTTGGTTCCCGGGATGGGGATCACGCCCCTGGCGAAGACGGGGAAACCCATCTCGCGCACCTCGGCGAGGTCGCGGATCACGCCGTCGACCACGAACGCCGCGATGCCCCGGCGCTGAGCCACCGCGCAGACGTTTCCGCCGGCGAGCGCGTAGTCCACGTCCCCGGATTCGACGACGATGACCGAGCCGGGCTCGGCACGGTGGATGGCCGCGTGCAGCATCAGGTTGTCACCGGGCGGGCACCGCACGGTGAAGGCCGGGCCGGCGACTCGGGGGGAGGGCCACAGGGGGCGGATGCCGATGTCCATGACCTGCTCACGCCCGAGTATGTCGGCGAGCGTGGTCGGGGAGACACCGGCGAATCGGGTCGCGCCGTTCATGTTCTTCCTTCGTTCGGGAACACCGACCCGCCTCAGGCTAGTGCTCTGGCCGGAAAGGTTCACCGGTTCGCGACACCCGGCACGGTACGTCGCTGCGTTGTCGGAGTCGTCCGAGTACGCCCGGTACGAGGACGATCCTCCGCCGTGCGACGCACCGTGCCGGACGCCGCGCACCAGGCAAACCCTTCCGGCCAGAGCACGAGACCGTTTCCCCTGAACCGCGATCACACGGGATCCCGCGAAACCAGCGCGTCGACCTCGGCCCGGGTGGGCAGCGCCTGCTGTGCGCCGCGCCGGGTGGCGGCGACGGCGCCGGCCGCGCAGGCCCTGCGGAGGGCGGGTGCGAGCGGGCGGCCCGGACCGAGAGCGAGGGCGAGTTGGGCGCAGAAGGCGTCACCGGCGCCGACGGTGTCCATCGCGTCGATGGGGAACCCCGGTTCGGTGAGTCGGCAACGGCCATCGGCGGCCGCCGCGCCGGCGGCGCCCAGGGTGACCACGACGGTCCCCGGTCCCAGCAGGCGCAGCCGCTCCGCGCGTGCCGTCCAGCTCTCGTCCCGGGCCACGGAGGATACGTCAGGCAGGCGCAGCAGTCCGGCCGCCTCGGTCTCGTTGACGACGAGGACGTCGACCTCCCGCAACAGCTCGGTCAGCAACGGCCCGGGGGCGGGCAGCGGAGCGGCGTTGAGCACGGTCAGCGCCCCCGCGGCGCGGGCCTCGCGGGCCGCGGCCAGCACGGTGGGCAGCGGCACCTCGAGTTGGAGCAGGACGGTGTCGGCGCGGTTGGCGACGGTCCCGTCGGTGAGGGCCCGCAGCATGCTCTCGTCGAGGCGGTCGTTGGCGCCGGGGGAGAGGGTGATGGTGTTCTCGCCGTCGTCCTGCACCACGATCAGCGCCAGTCCGGAAGCGGCGCCGGGAAGGGTGCCCACCGCGCCGTCGTCGATGCCCTCCGCCACCAGGGCGGCCCGCAGTTCCCCGCCGTGGGCGTCATCCCCGAGCAGCCCGACCATGCGGACCCGTGCGCCCAGGCGCGCCGCGGCGACCGCCTGGTTTCCGCCCTTTCCGCCGGGCCCGCGCACGACGTCGGCGCCGGAGACCGTCTCGCCCGGCCCGGGGAGACGGGGCACCGTGACCGACAGGTCCATGTTGAGGCTGCCGACCACGACCAGTCGTTCGTCCATCGCCGCTCTCCGCCGTCCTTGTCGTCGACGCGACCGGGTGGCCCCGGCGCGCCGGTCATGCCTCCGCGAGCAGTCCGGTGATCGCCCGGCCGAACATCAGTCGGCCGGAGCGCGCCGTCAGGCCGTCGAAGAGCCGGGGCAGCCCCCGTACCCGCAGCTCCTCGTGCCAGGTGACGCGCGATCCGGTGCCGTGCGCGCTCACTTCGATCTCGGCCCATCCCAGGACGAGCGTGCCGTGCTTCTCCAGTCGGCAACGGCCGGTGCCACCGGGCGTCGGCGGTTCCCAGCGCACGACCTCCATCGGGTCGTCGAACCCGACCGGCCCCACCCCCGTACGCGCCACGAACACGGTGCCCGGCCGGGTCGGGGGCGGGGTCGTGACGACGATGCGGGTCAGCGGCACATGGGCGGCGTGCCGCTCCCAGCGGGTGAGCCGCCGCCACACCTCGTCGGAGGGCAGCGGGGAAGAGCGCTCGATACTGATCAAGGCCACTCCGTGACCCTACGCGAGCCCCCCGCCGGATGCCGGGACCCGCCCTGTTGTCCCGATCCGATCGCCGCGGCGCCCGAGCCCCGCGCGGCCGGCGTCCGCCGGCGCGGGCCGCCTCGACGGGCAGTTGGAAGTGCTGCGCCGCCCCCGCGGAGCCGGCCGGTGACGACCGCGCTCATGACCGCCGGTCGTGCCCCGCCGGGGGCGCCGTGTGGTCGTGGTGGCCGAGGTCGAGCGCCGGCTCGGGGGCGGTGTCGGGCGTGTCCAGTTCGGGTTCCAGGCCCTCGTGGGACGGTGAGGTGTGGGCGAGTCCCGCCTCCTGGCGCCAGGTCTGGAACGCGGCGGTGGTGGCGGTGAGCAGGGCCAGCCCGAGCAGCCAGCCGCCCACCACGTCGCTCGCCCAGTGCACGCCCAGGGCGACCCGGGTGTACCCGACGCCCACCACCGACACCACCGCCAACGTCCACGGCAGGGCCCGCCACCTGCGGGGGACCAGGGGCAGCAGGACGAGCAGGAGGATTCCGCAGGACGTCGTGGCCGTCATCGCGTGGCCGGAGGGGAACGAGTAGCCCGGTGCGTGGGCCACCGGGTCCGGCAGTTGCGGGCGGGCGCGCTCGACGGCCGTCTTGACCAGCACGCCGATCGAGGAGCTGAGGGCGGACGTGACCGCGGCCCAGGCCGCCAGCCGCCAGGCGCGGCGGTACAGCAGCCACACCACGACCGCGGCCACCAGCAGACGCATCACCGTGGGCGACCACGGCCCATTGGTGAGGAAGCGCAGTACCGTCACCCAGGCCGGGTGCTCCAGTGCCGCCCGGTGCAGGTTCTCGGCCGCGCCGCGGTCCGCGCGGTGCAGGGGACCCCAGTGGCCCTCCACGAGGACCAGCACGAGGGCGAAGGGCACGGCGGCGGCGGCGAACGCGACAGCTGTGAGCAGCAGCCGTACGCCGAGGCGCTCGTCCGGGCCGCGCAGCCGGTGGATCAGGTTTCCGGGAATTCGCGACAGTGCCGTCATGCCGGTGACAGCTACCCGCTCCGGCGGATAATCATCAGTCCGGGGCCGAGGTGTTTGGCCGGCCGCGTCACGGCTGAGCACGGTTCAGACCCCCGGATCCTTCAGGATCGGCCTTTTGACCCGGGCACGCACCGCCTCCAGTTGAGCGGCGAACGCGATGCCCAGGAACAGCGCCATCGCCGTGAGGTAGGACCACAGCAGCAGCGAGATGAAGGCGCTCAGCGGACCGTACACGGAGTTGAACGAACTGCTGAACTCGACGTACAGGCTGAGCAGCCAGGTCAGCAGGGTCCACAGCGCCAGATAGACGGCCGCGCCGAATGCCAGCCAGGTGTAGCCGGGCTGCCGGCGCCGCGGTGAGCTGCGGAAGATGACGGAGGTCGAGAACAGGGCGAGGAGGATGCCCACCGGCCGGCGCAGCACGTTCCAGGCCGTCGTCTGGTGCGGCGTCCAGTGGTACACCTCGGCCGCCGCCCCGGCGATGTCGGCGCCGCTGACCATGAGAACGGAGCCCATGCCCAAGGGCACTCCGGCGAGCAGCATCATCAGCAGACCGCGCCGGTACTTCAGGTGGAAGGGCCGGTCGCGCTCCACGCCGTAGATGCGATTGGCGCCGCGCTCGACCTGGGCCATCGCGGTGGTGACGTTCACCAGCGCGAACAGCAGGCCGAACCACAACGCCAGCTGCCCGCCCTGGTCGGCGTGACGGCGGCTGTCGGCGAGGGCGTTCTTGACGACGTCGGAGCTCGGGCCGCTGGAGATGCGCAGCACGGTGAGTTCGGCCACCCGTCCGATGCCTTCCGCGTGTACCGCGGTGGACAGGCCGATCAGGGCGATGGCGAGCGGCACCAGTGACAGGACCGTCTGCAGGGCCAGCGCGCGTGCGTGGCTGAAGCCGTCGGCGTACCGGAACCGCATGAAGGCGTCGCGGACCAGTTTCCATCCGCCGTAGCGGCGCAGGGTGAGCCATGCCTCATCGCCCGAGAGCTCTTCCCCCTTGATGTCCCGGGTCTGCGGAACTCGGGTTGCCGTACCCATCGTGTGCTCCTGTCAAAACTGCCGGTTTCCCGGTGCCTGTCGGCGCCGGTGATGAGGCCGCCGGCGCTGTCGCCGGCAGTTGCATCAGCAGGGCGCCCGGATCGACCTCGATCGCCAGCCGGGTGCCGGGGCCGACCGGTTCGCCGTCCAACTCCCGTTCCTGGGGTCGTTCGAAGGCCATCTCGATACGCCGCGCGGTGAAGTACTCCAGGGTGCCGTGGGCGAACCGCTCGCCGCCGCCGGGCGACCGCGGTGCGCTCTCCCGGTGCTGCCGCTTCAATACGTGAGTGGCGGCGCGCAGCCAGCCGAGCGGTCCCGTCGGGTTGAGCAGCACGACCTCGAACAGGCCGTCGTCCGGCTGTGCGGCCGGGAGCAGGGGAACGCCGCCCTGCAGGGTGCCGACGTTGCCCACCAGCACCATGCGTGCCCGGCGGTCGAGTTCCGGTCCGTCGTCGAGCCGCAGGGTCAGCCGCATCCCGGGATCGCGCAGATGGCGTGCCCCCGAGACCAGATAGGCGGCCCAGCCGATGCCCGCCTTCATGCGGGAGGACGCGTCCTGGACCACGGCGGCGTCGAACCCGGCGCCGGCCATGGCGGCGAACCGCCCTTCGGAGATGCCGTCGCCCTCGGCGATCCCGAGGTCGACGGGTCGCGCGGTGCCCTCCAGCGCGGCGACGAGTGCGGCGAGGGGATCGACCGGGTAGCCGAGGTTGCGTGCCAGCAGGTTGCCGGTGCCGCAGGGCAGGACGGCGGTCGGGATCCCGTTGTGCGCCAAGGCGCCGGCGCAGGCCATCACCGTGCCGTCCCCACCGCACACGACGATCAGATCGGGCTCGCGCTGCGTGGCCCGCCGTGCGGCGCCCCTGCCCGGATCCTCTTCCGAGGTCATGTGCCAGGACACGTCCTGGAAGCCGTACCGCTCCAGGGTGCGGCGGATCGCGTCGTGCAGCGCGTCGTCCACCACGGACGGGTTCAGCACGACCGCGGCCCGCTGTTCGCGCCGGGCGGCCGGTGCGTCATGGGTGGTGTCCGATCGCGCCGCCTGCCCCGGCCGCTGCGGGCGGGCCCGTGCCGACAGGAGCGAACGCCCCATGATCAGCAGGATTCCGGAGCCGTTCAACAGGCCGCAGAGCACATCGGTCGGATAGTGCATCCCGCGGTACAGGCGTGCCGCCGCGACCAGGACGGGAACGGCGAACAGCACGGTGGCGATTACGTAGCGCCGGCCGCCGCGGAACCGGAGGAGGGCGAGAACGGCGAGACCGCCGTACAGCGCCGTCGCCGCACCGGTGTGTCCCGAGGGGAAACTGGACGTCGGCGGGGCGACGTCCAGGTGCGCCACGTCCGGCCGGGCCCGGTCGACGGCCGCCGTCACCGTGAGGAAGACGAGTGACTGCAGGGCCACCGACGCGGCCAGGAACAGGGCTTCGCGCTGGTACCGGTCGCCGAGCACCGGCAGCAGGAGCAGGGCCAGCGCCACCGTCGTGACCAGCACGACGGCCTGGGTGTTGCCCGCCTGGGACACCCAGTAGGTGATGCTGTTCCAGTCCGCCGACCGGTGCGCGGCGAAAGCCCGGTTGATTCCGTCCTCCGAGGTGAAGGGGGGCACCTTCACCAGCCACTTGGTGAGCAACAGGCCGAAGCCGATCAACAGCACGCCCTGCATCACGAGCAGCACGCCGATGCGTCGCACGGCCACTTCGTCGCTTGGTCTCATAGGCGGCTTCTTGCCCGTCCGGGCCGAACAACTCCTACCGTCCGCAGGATTGCCGTTCGGGGTCGGGCGGCGGATCCTTTTCCGTCCGGTCGTACCGCCCCGCTTCCCGGAAGTCCCGCGAAGACTCGAACACGATGTGCCCATTCACTCGCGTCACTCCAGGATCGCGCCGTGCCGGAGACGGCGGCAACGGTCCAGGAAAGCGAGTGCGGGACGGTGGGATCCGCCGCGGGGAGAGCGGGAGCGAACTCGAACTGTTCGCCGAGTTTCTCCCGCGCACCGCGAACACCGGGCACTGCGGAGGCGTCCGGCCGGTCCACGGGCGAGTGGGGCAACTCCGCGCGCTGTGAATGGAATTCGCCGTCCGGACGGGCGCACTTCCAGGTCAACGGCGGGCACTGCTCCTATCCTCGCGCGCCCGAAAGATGTAACCTCCCGGACGGGATCCCGGGAACCGAGTTGGCTTTCGCGGACGTTGACTGGGATGGTCTTACTCATACGGATGTCGGTGCAGCTCGGTCCGGACCGGACCACGGGGACGTGATGTGAGCGTCCGTTTCGAATATCCCCTCATACGTTGATGGCTACCATCACCGTCATCAACGACGCGAAGTGAGCAACGAAAGGCGAGTCCATGTCGGACGTCATGTCAAAGAACCAGGGTCTGCAGGGCGAGTACGAGGCCCGCGTCGCCGCCGATCTCCGGCAGAACGAAGGCGACCGCGACCGCGTCCTCGCGCAGATCGACGCGCTCCAGAAGGAGCTGGAGATCCTCGTCCAGGACCGGGAGATGCTGCTGAGCATGCAGAGCGCCGTCGGCGCGACGAAGCAGTCCCCCTCCGAGCCGGGCGAAGCGCAGATCAGCGAGCCGGAAGCCCACGTCACCCCGCACGCGAAGTCGGCGAAGGTGCCCGGCGCCCGCCGTCGTACCGCCCGCAAGGCGGTTCCGACCCAGGGCCGTGCCGGCCGCGGCCGCAAGACCGACGCGAAGAGCGCGGTGGCCGATGCCGCGCACGCTGCCAAGGCGCCCGCCAAGGCGACGACGAAGGCCACCGCGACGAAGGCCACCGCGACCAAGGCCACCGCGACGAAGGCCACCGCGACCAAGACCGTCGCCGAGAAGCCGGCGAAGGCCGCGACGGAGAAGGCCTCCACGGCCAAGTCCGCGACCGCGAAGCCGGCGAAGACCGCCACGGCCAAGACCGCCACCCCGAAGGCGGCCGACACCAAGGCGGCCGCCCCCAAGGCGGACAAGCTCGTGAAGGTCGTGGAGAACTACCTGCTCAAGCAGGGTGCCCCGGCCTCGGCCGCAGAGGTCGCCACGGCCATCTCGACGCCGGAGCGCGCTGTCACCATCATGAGCGTGCGCACCGCGCTCGAGGGTCTGGTCCGCAAGTCCGCGGCCCTGCGCTCCAAGCAGTCCCGTTCGGTCTACTACGAGGCAGTCCCGTCCGCGACCGCCGTCACCGCAGCCGCCGAGGCCCCGCAGCAGAGCGAGTCCGTCACCCAGTAGGCCCCGGCTGCCCACGTCGGCCAGGTACTGAGTGAGCAAGCGGAGGGCCGGCGCGGCTGCGGGGTGACGACCCCGCGGCTCAGTCGTCGATCGCCCGGTACGCCGAGGTCCAGAAGTCCTGGAAGACAGGGGGAGGAGCGGTGGAATCCATGTGGCGCTGGGTCAGCAGGATGCCGACGAGGCCTTCCCCCGGGTCCGTGTAGGCGGAGGTACCCGTGCCGCCGTTCCACCCGAACCGCCCCGGGGTCGTCGCCAGGTCGAAGCGCCGGACGGAGACGGAGAGGCCGAAGCCCCAGCCCTCGTCGGGACCGAGGAAGCTGTGGGTTCCCGGCCTCTGCTCCGCCGACAGGTGGTTGCTGGTCATGACCTCGACCGAGGGCCGGGACAGCACTCGTTCGCTGCCGTGCCGCCCCCCGTCCAGCATCATCCGGCAGAAGGCCAGGTAGTCGTCGGCCGTCGAGACGAGCCCGCCACCGCCGGACGGGAACGCCACCGGGCGGCCCCAGCGACTGTCGGCGGGATCGTCGTGCAGGGCGAGTTCCGCGGTGCGGGGACGCATCCGGTAGCTGGGTGGCAGTCGGTCCAGCTTCTCCGGCGGCACGTGGAACGCGGTGTCCCGCATGCCGAGCGGATCGAAGATCCGGTCGCTGAGGAAGGACGCGAACGACTGGCCGGCGGCGCGTGCGATCAGCACCCCGAGGACCTCGGAACCCGTGTGGTACATCCACTGTTCGCCCGGCTGGTGCACCAGCGGCAGGGCGCCGAGCCGTTTCATCCACTCGTCGGGACCGATCGACGGCGGGTTGGGGCTGGGAGTGAGGCCGGCCTCGTCCATCGCCCGCTGGATCGGGTGGGTCCCCCGGGGCGCGAGTACCGATCCGATGCCCAGCCGGAACGTCAGCAGATCCCGCAGGGTGATCGACCGGCGCGCCGGCACGGTGTCGTCGAGGGGCCCGTCGAGTCGCCGCAGCACCCTGCGGCCGGCGAGTTCCGGCAGCAGCTGGTCCACCGGTTCGTCCAGTCGCAGTACGCACTCCTCGACCAGGATCATCGCGGCGACCGCGGTGATGGGCTTGGTCAGCGACGCGATCCGGAAGATGGAGTCACGGCGCATCGGAACCGTGCCACCGGCGGCCATCGTCCCGAGCGCCTCGACCCGTGCCTCACCGCGCCGGTACACCAGCGTCACGAGTCCCGGTACGTCACCGCGTTCGACGTGGCCGGACATGACGTCGCGCATCCGGTCGAGGCGTTCGCCGGACAGTCCGCTGCCGCTCAAGGGTGGTTCCCTTCGTCAGCCGGTGGATGAGCGCCGGCGGGCCGGTCAGGACGGGACGCGCTTCGGAGCCGGTGTGTCAGGCCTTGGCCGACGCGTCGCCCAGGGCCTTCGACACGATCGCCTTCGCCTCCTCCTGCACACGGGCGAGGTGCTCGGGCCCGTGGAAGGACTCGGCGTAGATCTTGTACACGTCCTCGGTACCGGACGGCCGGGCGGCGAACCAGGCGTTGTCGGAGGAGACCTTCAGCCCGCCCAGCGACGCGCCGTTGCCGGGCGCCGCGGTGAGGACCGAGGTGACCGGCTCCCCGGCCAGCTCACCCGCCGGGACCTGTTCGGGGGAGAGCGAGGCGAGGACGGCCTTCTGTTCGCGGGTCGCGGGCGCGTCGATGCGGGCGTAGGCGGGCTCGCCGAATCGTGCGGTGAGATCGGCGTAGTGCTGCGACGGGCTGCGGCCGGTGACCGCGATGATTTCGGCCGCCAGCAGCGCGAGCAGGATGCCGTCCTTGTCGGTGGTCCACACCGAGCCGTCCCGGCGCAGGAAGGAAGCGCCGGCGGACTCCTCGCCGCCGAAGCCCAGCGAGCCGTCCAGCAGCCCGTCCACGAACCACTTGAAGCCGACCGGCACTTCCACCAGCTTCCGGCCGAGGCCCGCCGCCACCTTGTCGATCATCGACGAGGAGACCAGCGTCTTGCCGATCCCGGCGTCCGCCGGCCACTGCCCGCGGTGCTCGTACAGGTACGAGATGGCGACGGCGAGGTAGTGGTTGGGGTTCATCAGTCCGGCGTCCGGAGTCACGATGCCGTGGCGGTCTGCGTCCGCGTCATTGCCGGTGGACACCTGGAAGTCGTCGCGCCGCGCGATGAGCGAGGCCATGGCGTGCGGTGACGAGCAGTCCATCCGGATCCTGCCGTCCCAGTCCAGCGTCATGAAGCGCCACGTCGGGTCGGAGTACGGGTTGACGACCGTCAGATCGAGCCCGTGCCGCTCGGCGATCCGTCCCCAGTACGCGACCGACGCGCCGCCCAGCGGGTCCGCGCCGATCCGCACTCCGGCCGCCCGGACGGCCTCCAGGTCGACGACCGCGGGCAGATCGTCGGTGTAGTGGGTGAGGAAGTCGTAGCGGTCCGTGGTGCCGGCGGCCAGCGCGCGGGCGTAGGGGATCCGCCGGACGTCCTTGAGGCCGCCCGCGATCAGTTCGTTCGCCCGGTCCTGGATCCAGGAGGTGGCCTCCGAGCCGGCGGGGCCGCCGTTCGGCGGGTTGTACTTGAAGCCGCCGTCGGCCGGCGGATTGTGCGAGGGCGTGACGACCACACCGTCCGCGAGCCCCGACGTGCGGCCGCGGTTGTGGACCAGGATGGCGTGCGAGACCGCCGGGGTCGGGGTGTAGCCGTCCGCGGTGTCGATCAGCACGGTGACGTCGTTGGCGGCGAACACCTCCAGCGCGGTGGCCCGCGCCGGTTCGGACAGCGCATGCGTGTCCGCCCCCAGGAAGAGCGGCCCGTCGGTTCCCCGCCCGGCCCGGTACTCGGCGATCGCCTGGCTGGTGGCGGCGATGTGGTCCTCGTTGAACGCGACCGCCAGTGAGGAACCGCGGTGTCCCGAGGTCCCGAACGCGACCCGCTGCCCCACCTCGCCCGGGTCGGGACGGAGCGTGTAGTACGCGGTCACCAACCGGGCCACGTCGACCAGGTCGGCGGGCTGTGCGGGCTGTCCGGCGCGCTCGTGCGGCATCTCGGTCTCCTCCGGGTGCGGGTCCGTCCGCCACCGTGGGCGGGTGCCCGTGGTGTGGGACGTTCCGCGTCGTTCGGCATTGTTCCCATTCTCCGTGCCCGGCGCGAGAGGGCGCACTCCCGGGGCCGCGGACCATTGCCGTGTCGCGGGACAAGCCGCCGTGTGGCGGGCAGCCGGGGGCTCCGTGACGTTTGCCGCCGGACGATCCGGTACAGAAGAGGGTCACGAGGCCTGCACCGATCTCCGCGCCCCGGGCCGGCCCCGCTGACGCCGGAGCCGAACGGGCCGGGAGGGCAATGCCGCGGACGCCGGGTGATCAGCGGAGAGGTGGAACACGGTGAAGGTCGGGCTGTTAACGCGCGAGTACCCACCGGACGTGTACGGCGGAGCCGGAGTGCACGCCGAGTTCCTCGCGCGGGAACTGCGCGGGCTCGTCGACCTCAGCGTCCACAGCTGGAGCACCTCGGACACCGACACCGGCGACGAGGTCGCGGACAAGGCCTCCGGCCTCGTGCGGCACCGGACCGCCGCCGGACTGGACGGCGCCAACAACGCGCTCAGGACGCTGTCGGTGGACCTGTCCATCGCGGCCGCGGTGACCGGCGTCGACCTTGTCCACTCGCACACCTGGTACGCCAACATGGCGGGCCACCTCGCCAAACTCCTGCACGGCGTCCCCCATGTGATGACCGCCCACTCCCTGGAACCGCTGCGCCCCTGGAAGGCCGAGCAGCTGGGCGGCGGCTACGCGGTCTCCTGCTGGGCCGAGCGCACCGCCGTCGAGGCGGCGGACGCGGTGATCGCGGTGTCCCACGGCATGCGCGCCGATGTGCTGGCCTGCTACCCGCGGGTGGATCCCGGCCGGGTCCACGTGGTGCACAACGGCATCGACACCGCCCTGTACCGGCCCGACCCGGGGACCGACGTCGTGGAGCGCCTCGGCATCGACCCGGCGCGGCCGTTCGTGCTGTTCGTCGGTCGGATCACCCGGCAGAAGGGTGTCCCGCACCTGGTGCGCGCGGCCCGCGAGTTCGCCCCCGGTACGCAGGTCGTGCTGTGCGCGGGGTCACCGGACACCCCGGAGCTGGACGCGGAGTTCCGCTCCCTGGTCGGCGAGCTGCGGGAACGACGCGACGGCGTGGTGTGGATCCCGCAGATGCTGCCCCGCCCCGACGTCGTGCAACTCCTCACCCACGCGGCGGTGTTCGTCTGCCCCTCGGTCTACGAACCGCTCGGCATCGTCAACCTGGAGGCCATGGCCTGCGGTACGGCGGTGGTCGCCTCCGCCGTCGGTGGCATCCCCGAGGTGGTGGAGCACGGCCGCACGGGGCTCCTGGTGCCGTACGAGGAGGCCGATCCGCGCGGCTTCGAGGCCGCCCTGGCGGCCGCCGTCAACGAGGTCGTCACCGACGGGGCGCGGGCTCGGGCGATGGGCGAGGCGGGGCGGCGGCGCGCCGTGACGGAGTTCGGCTGGGACGCCGTGGCACGCCGGACCGTGGAGGTCTACGCGTCGGTACTGGAGTGACCGGCTCCATCGGAGGACCGGCGGCACTGGAGTGACCGGCTGCCAGCGGGCGGGCCGGAGACGAAGGGGGTCAGGGTGAGCGGACGACCGAACGTGCTGGGCATCGTCCTCGCAGGGGGCGAAGGCAAGCGGCTGATGCCGCTGACCGCGGACCGGGCCAAACCCGCGGTGCCATTCGGCGGCGTCTACCGGCTGGTGGACTTCGTCCTGTCGAACCTGGTGAACGGCGGCATCCACCGCATCTGCGTGCTCACGCAGTACAAATCACACTCACTGGACCGGCATGTGTCGACCACCTGGCGGATGACCGGTCTGCTGGGTGACTACGTCACACCCGTCCCGGCACAGCAGCGACTCGGTCCCCGTTGGTACCTCGGCAGCGCGGACGCCATCTACCAGTCGCTCAACCTCGTGCACGACGAGCAGCCCGACTACATCGTGGTCTTCGGCGCCGACCACGTGTACCGCATGGATCCACGGCACATGCTCGACCGGCACATCGAAGCGGGGGCCGGGGTGACGGTCGCCGGCATACGGGTACCGCGGGAGCAGGCGTCCTCCTTCGGCGTTATCACCACCGCGCACCGCAGCACACAGATCGACGGCTTCCTGGAGAAGCCCACCGATCCGCCCGGTCTCGCGGACGACCCGGACAGCGTCTTCGCCTCGATGGGCAACTACATCTTCACCACCAAGGTCCTCATCGACGCGCTCCACCAGGACGCCGAGGACGAGAGCTCCGTGCACGACATGGGCGGCAGCATCCTGCCGATGCTTACCGAGCGCGGCCAGGCGCAGGTCTACGACTTCGACGACAACCAGGTGCCGGGCGAGACGGAACGGGACCACGGCTACTGGCGGGACGTGGGGACCCTGGACGCCTACTACGAGGCCCATATGGATCTCATATCGATTCAACCGGTCTTCAACCTCTACAACCGGCAGTGGCCCATCTTCACCAACCAGGCCCAGCGGCCGCCGGCGAAGTTCGTCGCCGGCGGGATCGCCGGCGAGTCGATGGTCAGCACGGGCTGCATCATCAGCGGCCAGGTCACCGGATCCGTACTGGCCCCCGGGGTGATCGTGGAACAGGGCGCCGTCGTGCAGGAGTCCGTCCTGTTGGAGGGCGTCCGGGTCGGCCGCGGCGCGGTCGTCCGCCGCGCGATCCTCGACAAGAACGTCGTCGTCCCCCCGGGCGCGACCATCGGCGTGAACTTCGACCACGACGCCCGGCACTACACCGTCTCCGCCGGCGGAATAGTGGCCCTGGGCAAGGGCCAGCGGGTCCCCTCCTGAGATACGCCGGCCGGGCCGGGCGGCTGCGGACGCAGTTCGGCCCGGCCAGCAGGGGGGGAGAGCTGACCGGGCCGAGACTACGAGGTAAGGGGGGCCTCTGAAGAGTCGGCTGCCCGGGTCCGGCGACGGCAAACGTCATTGGCCCGTATGACGTGCGTCACCTGTCGTGAGGGGTCGTTGCGGCTACTGGCCGCCGCTGCCGTACGGGCGGGTGATGAGCTCCATCCCGTGGCCGTCCGGATCGAGGAAGTACACGCCGCGACCGCCGTCGTTGTGGTTGATCTCGCCCGGCTTCTTCAGACCCGGGTCCGCGTAGTACGTGAGCCCGGCCTGCCGGATCCGCTCGAAGCTCGCGGTGAACTCCTCCTCGGACACCAGGAAGGCGTAGTGCTGCGGGGAGATCTTCTCCGTGCCGACGCTCGCGAAGTCCAGCGTGACGCCGTTGCCCGTCGTGACGGGCACGAAGGGCCCCCATGGCGCTCCGGCCTCCAGCCCCAGGATGTCGGCGAGGAATGCGGCGGACGCCCGATTGTCCCGGGCGAAGACGATGGTGTGGTTCAACTCGACTGACACAGTGGAATGCCTCCAAAAGACACCTCACAGACACCTCCGCGCCTCACCCGGCCGGTGACCGGCGTGCGATGTCGTACTCGTCATCCTCAAGGGTGTTGCGAAAGGAGCGCCGTTCGCCCGTGAGGGCGGGGTCCGCGGTGTCTGGTGCGTGCGACGGCACGGCGGAGGGTCGTCCTCGTACTGGACGTACCTGGACGAGCCCGGCAACGCGGCAGGCGTGCGTGCCAGGCGTCGCGGGCCAGGCGGGACTTTCGCCACACCCTTGAGGCACAGCGCACATGGCCGCTGTCATGAGCGCTCCGCCCGGCGCTGCCGACGGGTGAGGACGAAGCCCGTCGCCAGCGAGCTGACGAGGCCGATTCCCACGCCCCCGGCGATGACGGTGCCGACGCCGATGCCGTCATGGCCCACGTTGTCGTCGGCCGCCGCTTCGCTCGTCCGGTCGGCGGCGGAGTCGTAGCCGGTCGAGGGATCGTCGCAGAACGTCCGGTTCCCGGGATCCATCTCGGGCACGACCGTCAGCGTCACCGCCGCCACGGCCTGGTCACCGGCACCGGCCTTCAACTCCACCGTGTACGGACCGGGTTCGATGTCGCAGAGCACCGTCGCCGTGGCCTTCGCGTACAGTTGGCCGCCCTTGCCGTCGTGGAACCGCTGCCTGGTGACGGTGACCGGTGCGACGAAGGCGCGGGACGCGAGGGTGAACGTCCCCTTGCCGTGGCTCAGGTCCGCTTCGTCGGCGGCGACGGTGAACGTGGCCTCGCGGCCCCGCTGGCGGCTGGCGCCGGGGTCGACGGAGAGCGACAAGCCGGAGTCCGCGAGCGCGTACGGGGCGGCGGCCAGGAGCAGGGCGGCGCCGAGCAGGGTCGTCGTCGTGGTCGTGCGGGCGAAGGGCATGGGTGGCGGCCTCGTCGTCGGGGAGTACTGCCGAGTAGGACGGGCCCCGGGCCCCGATGGTTGTCCGGTGGTGGCGACCGATCCAATGCCGTCCTTCGGTGACGCCGCCTGTTGTAGCGTCGGCGTATCGTGGATCCTTGGGGCTCGTGCCCCGCGGTCGGGAGGCTGGAAGCACGTGAAGCTGTCGGTGTCGCTGGGCTATTGGCAGGACCGGCCGCCCGAGGAGGCGCTGCTGACGGCGGCCGCCGCCGAGCGGCACGGGTACGAGGAGCTGTGGCTCGGTGAGATGGCCACCTATGACGTGTTCGCCCTCGCCACCGCCGTCGCACTGCGCACCCGGAGCATCCCGCTGACCGTGGGCCCGCTCGCCGTGGCCGTACGCGACCCGATGACGATCGCCCGTGGGGTCGCCTCGGTGGCCGCCCTCACCGGGCGGCGGGTGGATGTGGCGATCGGCAGTTCCAGCCCGATCGTCGTCGAGCAGTGGCACGGCCGCTCGCACCGGCGCAGCGGGGTGGCGCTGCGGGAGTCGGCGACGGCACTGCGGCAGTTGCTGGACGGGGAGCGGGCCACGGCGGCGGGGGAGGTCGTGCGCAGCAGCGGGTTCCGGCTGCGGCTGCCGGCCCCGAAGTCGCAGCTGACGGTGGCCGCCTTCGGTCCCGCCGCGGTCCGCACGGCGGCCGCGCTCGCGGACCGGATGGTGCTGAACCTCCTCACCCCGGCCTCCGCGGCGACGCTGATCGGACGGATGCGGGCGGAGGCCGGGGCGCTGGGACGGCCGTCGCCGCGGGTGGCCGCCTGGGTGACGGCCGCCGTCGACCCGTCCCCGGCGGCGGTCGAGCAGCTGCGGCGCGGCGTGGTCGGCTACCTCGCGGCGCCCGGCTACGCGGAGATGTTCGTGGAGGCCGGTTTCGGGGAGGTCGTGGAGTTCGCACGGTCCCGGCCGCATCCGCGGGAGCTGCTCGCGGCGGTCCCGGCGGAACTGATGGCCGCGGTCGGGCTGGTGGGCGATCCGGACGCGGTACGGGCCAGGCTCGCGGAGTACGCGGCGGCGGGGGTGGACGAGATCGCGGTCGTCGCGTCGAGCACGGACGCCGACCCGGGAGGCGAGCGGACGCTCGCCCTGCTGCGGGACCGGTAGCGGCGTCGTTCGAGGGGGAGGGCATGCATGGGCGCTTGGAGACTGCATCCGGCCGAACGGGTCGCCGAGTACACCGCGGCGGGCTGGTGGGACGGCGAGACCACGGACTCGCTGCTGCGTGAGCGGGTGCGGTCGCATCCCGAACGGCTCGCGGTCGTCGATCCGCTGAACAAGGCGGATCTGGTGGGCAGGCCGGTCCGCAGGCCGAGCTGGACGGAACTCGACGCGGACGTGGACCGTTTGGCGGCGGTCCTGCTGCGACACGGCATCGGCCAGGGCGACGTGGTGGGGGTGCAGCTGCCCAACATCGTCGAGCTGGTGTGCGTCTATCTCGCGTGCTGGCGGATCGGCGTGATCGTCTCCCCGCTGCCGGTGCAGTACCGCGAGCACGAGGTGGTGCTGCTGGGCGGGCTGGCGGAGTTCACCGCGTTCATCACCGCGGTGCGGGTCGGCGAGCGGGAGCTCGCCGCCGAGGTCGACGGCCTGCGGGACCGGCTGCCGCGGCTGCGGCACCTGTTCGCGTACGAAGCGGCCGACGGCGCTCGGCTCCCGACCGGCGCCATCGCGCTCGACGCCGAACTGCGGTCGCCGTACGACCCGGCCGGTGTCGCGGCGTACACCCGTGAGCATCCCGTGGATCCGAACGACTGCGTCACCATCTGCTGGACCTCGGGCACCGAGAGCATCCCGAAGGGCGTGCCGCGCTGCCACAACGACTGGCTGGCCATCGCCTGGACGTGTCTGGAAGCGCCGAGGATGACGGCGGACGATGTGCTCCTCAACCCCTTCCCGATGGTCAACATGGCCGGTCTCGGAGGGTTGTTCCTGCCGTGGCTGCGGATCGGGTGCGTCCTGGTCCAGCACCACCCGTTCGATCTGCCGGTGTTCCTCCGCCAGATCGCCGAGGAGCACGTCACCTACACCGTCGCGCCCCCGGCGCTGCTGTCCATGCTGAACGCCAGGGAGGAACTCCTCGCGAGCACCGACCTCTCGTCGCTCACCCGGATCGGCTCCGGCTCGGCGCCGCTCGCCCCGGCGATGGTGCGCGGCTGGCAGGAGCGGTACGGGATCGGAGTCATCAACTTCTTCGGGTCGAACGAGGGCACGGGGATGCTCACCGACCCGTACGACGTGCCGGATCCGGAGGAGCGGGCGCGCTACTTCCCCCGGTACGGCGTGCCCGGCGTCGAGTGGTCCACCCGCGGCGCCCGCTGGACGAAGGTGCGGATCGTGGACACCGTTACCGGACAGGACATCGACGAGCCGGACCGGCCGGGGGAGTTGCGGATCAAGAGCCCGCAGGTCTTCGCGGGCTATCTGGGCGGCACGGACCTGCCCACCCCCTTCGACGACCAGGGGTACCTCATGACCGGCGACCTCTTCGAGATCGCGGGGGAGCGCGGGCAGTTCCTGAAGTACGTGGACCGGGCGAAGGACGTGGTGATCCGCGGTGGGATGAACATCGCCCCCGCCGAGCTGGAAGATCTCATCGCCGGGCACCCCGCGGTGGCGGAGGTCGCGGTCGTGGGCTATCCCGACGAGGTGCTGGACGAGAAGCTCTGCGCGGTGGTCGTCGCCCGGTCCCCGCTCGCGCTGGACGACCTGGTCGGCTATCTCAAGGAGCGGCACATCGCCTCGTACAAACTGCCGGAACGGCTCGAGCTGCGCGACGAACTGCCGCGCAACCCCGTGGGCAAGGTGCTCAAACGGGTCCTGCGCGCTTCCCTCGTGGAGGAGGAATCCCATGGACGTTGAGATCGTCGGACGCGCCCTGTCGACGCTGCCGGAGGACGACGACCATCCGTACCGCACCGGCCCCTGGCGCCCGCAGACCACCGAATGGCGGGCGGACGACCTGGAGGTGACCGGTGAGATCCCGGCCGACCTCGAAGGCGTCTACCTGCGCAACACGGAGAACCCGGTACATCCGGCGATCTCGCTGTACCACCCCTTCGACGGCGACGGCATGATCCACGTGGTGGGCTTCCGGGACGGAAAGGCCTTCTACCGCAACCGCTTCGTGCGCACCGCCGGCTTCACCGCCGAACAGGAGGCAGGAAAGGCGCTGTGGGCGGGCATCGCCGAGCGGCCCGCGCTGTCCCGGCGCGCCGACGGCTGGGGCGCGCGGACCCGGATGAAGGACGCCTCCAGCACCGACATCGTCGTCCACGCAGGCCAGGCGCTGAGCAGCTTCTGGCAGTGCGGGGACCTCTACCGGCTGGACCCGCTCACCCTGGAGACCCTCGGCACATCACCCTGGGCGCCGGACTGGGGTGTCTCCGCGCACACCAAGGTCGACGACCGCACCGGCGAACTGCTCTTCTTCAGCTACTCCACCGAGGCGCCCTATCTGCGCTACGGGGTGGTCGGCCCGGACAACCGACTCAGGCACCTCACCGACATCCCGCTGCCCGGCCCGCGGCTGCCGCACGACATGGCGTTCACCGAGAACTACGCCATCCTCAACGACTTCCCGCTGTTCTGGGACCCGGCCCTGATCGCCCAGGGCAAGTACGCCTCGCGCTTCCACCGCGACCTGCCGAGCCGCTTCGGGGTCGTCCCCCGCCACGGCAGCGAGGTCCGCTGGTTCGAGGCCGACCCGACGTACGTCCTGCACTTCGTCAACGCCTACGAGGACGGCGACGAGATCGTCGTCGACGGCTTCCACCAGGGCTGCCCCGAACCGGCCGACCCCCGCGGGCAGGGCGTCCACCAGCGGATGTTCCGCTTCCTGGCGCTGGAACGGATGGAAACCCGGCTGCACCGCTGGCGGCTGAACCTGGTCACCGGGCAGGTGAAGGAGGAACGGCTCAGCGAGCGGTTCACCGAGTTCGGGATGATCAACCCGAACCTCGGCGGACAGCCGTACCGGTACACGTACGCCGCCACCCAGCGCCCCGGCTGGTTCCTCTTCGACGGCATCGTCAAGCACGATCTGCGCACCGGCGGCGAGCAGCGGTACGCGCTGCCGGAAGGGGTGTACGGCAGCGAGACCGCCATGGCCCCGCGCCCCGGCGCGACCGCGGAGGACGACGGCTACCTCGTCACGCTCACGACCGACATGAACGCCGACCGTTCCGAGTGCCTGGTCTTCGACGCCGCACGCGTCACCGACGGGCCGATCGCCCGGGTACGGCTGCCGGAACGGATCTCCAGCGGGACGCACTCGACGTGGGCGGCCGGCTCCGCCCTGCCGGGCTGGCACGAGGGGAAGAGCGTGCTGTAGGCGGGGTTCGCAGGCCGCGGCCGTTGCGGCGCACCCCACCCGCCGGCGGTGACCCGAACGGCCTACCGCGCCCGTTCCACCGGCTGCGCCGCGCGCCCGTGTGACGGAGACTCCGCATGGCCCACTCCAGCGGGTGGTCCGGTGCCGGTCGCGCCTAGCGTGGCGGTATGGCAGACCAGCACGGTGCCCACGTCAGGCGGCGTTCACCTTCGGAGCACTGGGGGGCGTTCAAGCAGTCGCCCTTCCTGCCCGCCGTGGTGCTGGTCCTCATCCTCGGTGCGGCGGCCGGCCTCTTCGCGGGCTCCTACTGCTATGCCATGGCCAACCCCACTCCGCACCGGATCCCCACGGCGGTGACGGGGGACTCCGACCAGGGTGAGGCGTTCGTGGCCGGGATGGAGAAGGCGCTCGGCGCCTCGCTCGTCGTGCGGCGCTATCCGACGTACGACCGGGCGGTCGAGGCAATCGACGACCAGCAGGCCTTCGCGATCATTGAACTCGGTCCCACCGCGGTGCGGCTCAACACGGCGGGGGCGGCCGGTGCGTCGGTCGCCCGGGTGCTGACGACGGCCGCGCCGAAGGTCGGCGCCGCGCTGCACATCCCGGTCGCGGTGCGGGACATCAAACCCCTGCAGCCCACCGACCCGCAGGGGCTCGCGCTGTTCTACATCTCGCTGGCCGCGGTCATCATCGGCTTCGTCGGGGCGATCCAGCTGAGCGTGCACGCCAGGGCACTCAACGCGGGGGAACGGATCGCCTTCACGGTGGTCTACTCGGTCTTCGGCGGCTTCGTCATCTGCGCGGTGGTGGACTGGCTGCTCGGCGTGCTCGACCTGCCGTTCGTGCAGTCCTGGATGATCCTCGCCCTGACGATGTTCACCTCGGGCATGGTCTTCACCATGTTCAACACGCTCTTCGGCCGCTGGGCGATGATCCCGACCTGGGGGTTGATGGTGCTGCTCGGCAACCCGTCGTCGGGAGGCGCGGTGTCCTGGCCCCTGCTGCCGTCCCCGCTCGGGCACATCGGCCGGTGGCTGCCACCGGGCGCCTCGGTCAACGCTCAGCACAACGCCATCTACTTCGGGGGAGACCAGTCCGTCTTCCCGTACCTGGTGCTCGCCGCCTGGAGTCTGGCGGCCGTGACGGTCTTCACCGTCTGGCGGCACCGCCACCCGGGCGGCCGGGAGCGCAACCCGGCCGCGCACGCGCCGGCGCCGGCCGGCGCGTAAGGACGACACGGACAGGCCCTAAGGGCTGTCCGGCAATCCCTGGCGGGCGCCCGACGACAGTTACGGCACCTCGCCGCGTCGTCTGAACGCCCGCATACGTCCAGTATGCGGGCGCTCCCCCGCCGTGCGATGCACCGCACCTGACGCCGCGCGCTGATCCACCAGGGATTACGGGACAGCCCTGAGATCCACTTGCCGTGCGGAGTGCGCGGGTGTGACCTGGAAGGAGACAGCGGAAGGAGTTCCGTCATGGCCACTTCCTCAGCGATGCCGGTACAGGCACGGCACCACGGCTCGCTCGGGCTCGCGCTGCCCTTGACGCTGGGCGTGATCTACGGCTTCTGGGCGGGCTTCGCCGCACGCGACAGCGGGGAGCTCACCGCCGCCCAGATCTGGCTCGGTGTGATCGCCGGTGCCGTGATGGCGGCGCTGTCCTTCCTGCTCGGCAGGACGCAGCAGGCGCTGCCCCGAGAGCTGCGGGCCGCGGCCTACGGGGTGCTGGCGGGGACCTCGGCGGGCTTCCTGCACAGTCTGACCGACGAGAGCGTCCTCAGGTGCGCCGGAGTGGGCCTCTGCTTCGCGGCGGCGGCCACCGCCGCCTCGTACTACGTCTTCTACACCCACGAGTCCTAGGCCGTGTCTGACACATACCGGCGTCCGCCCGGAGGGCCAGGCGGGATGTGTCAGACACGGCCTAGCCGGGCCCGGGGCCGGATGATCCGGGGTCCGTTCCCGGCCCCGCCCCCGCATCGTGCACACAGCGCGCGACCTGGACCCGGTTGGAGACCTCCAGCTTGGCGAACACGCTGCCGACGTGGGTCTTGACGGTGGCCACGCCCATGTAGAGCGCTCGCGCGATCTCCGTGTTCGTCAGGCCCTCACTGACCGCCATCGCCACCTCCCGTTCGCGGGCGGTCAGCCGTTGCAGCAGGGCGAGCGCGGCACGCTGCCGGGAGTCGTCCGGCGCCGTGGTGACGGCGGCGATGAGGCGGGTGGTCACGCTGGCGGACAGGCTCGGCTCCCCACGGGCGACCCGCCGGACCGCGAGTACCAGCTCGGCCGGCGGGGTGTCCTTCAGCAGGAACCCCACGGCGCCGTGCCGCAACGCCGTCAGGACCATCTCGTCGGTGTCGAACGTGGTCAGGATGACGATTCGCGCGCCGCTGCCCAGCTCCCGCAGCCTGCGGGTGGCGGCCAGCCCGTCCATCCGCGGCATCCGGATGTCCATCAGGACGACGTCGGGCAGCTCCCGGGCGACCGCGTCGAGCGCCTCCTGCCCGTCGGCGGCCTCCGCGACCAGTTCCAGGTCCGGCGCTCCGCCCAGGATCATCCGCAGGCCGGCCCGCACCAGCGGATCGTCGTCCACGATCAGCACCCTGGTCCGCACCGTGCTCACGCCGGCCACGGGAGCCTCGCCCGGACGGCGAAGTCCCCGCCCTCCTCGACCCCGAAGCGCAGCGCCCCGCCCACCAGCTCGGCGCGCTCGCCCAGGCCCACCAGGCCGACCCCGGCCGAGGGCAGCGGTGCGCCGGCCGGGAGCCCGACCGGATTGCGGACCTCGATGCGCAACTGCTCGCCGGGCATCCCCGCCAGCCGCACGGCGACCGGCGCGCCCGGGGCGTGCTTACGGGCGTTGGTCAGGGCCTCCTGCACGATCCGGAAGGACGTGAGCGACAGCGAACCCGTGATGGCGGACAGGTCGGGGCCGGTCCCCCCGGGCAGCCCCGAGGTGTCGAGTTGGACGACCGAGCCGGCCTCCCGGGCGTCGGCCAGCAGCGCCGGCAACTCGGCGAGCGTCGGCTGGGACCGCTCGGCGCCCGTCGACTGCCCGGACCGCAGCACACCCAGCACCTGCCGCAGCTCGGTCAGAGCCAGCTGCGCGTTGGTCTGGATGGTCTGGGCGGTGGCCGCGGTCTCGGCCCGGCTGAGGTCCTCGCGGAACGTCAGTGCCCCCGCGTGCAGGGCCACCAGCGAGATCCGGTGCGCCAGATCGTCGTGCATCTCGCGGGCGATCCGGGTCCGTTCGGCGTCGCGGGCCGCCTGTGCGGCCAGCGCCCGCTCCCGTTCCGCGGTCAGCGCCCGCTCGCGCAGTGACGCGAGGAGCTCGCGCCGGGCCGCGGCGTAGTACCCGGTGGCCACGGCGGCCGCGAAGATCAGCAGGGTCACCACGACGTTGCCCGCCACGGAGTACGCGCCGCTGTCCACGGCAGGGGACAGCCAGGGGCGGTACAGGCCCGCGGCCACCGCCGCGCCGACCGCCGCGAGCGCCCCGACCAGAGCGATCCATCCCCGCCGCCGGAAGGTGGCCATCGAGACGACGGCCATCGTCATCGCCCCCAGACCGGACACCGAGAGCGGCGCCAGGGCGACCAGCAGGCACGCGACCGCCGGCGGGTACCGGCGCCGCAGCGGCAGCAGTGCCAGCGCCACCGCGCCCAGCAGGAGGTCCAGGAAGAGCGCGGCGCCCACGCGGTCCGTGCGCGCCGGGCTCAGCGGCTCGGACAGCAGCACGGCGGCCTGCGTGATCCAGGCGGCGCCTCCGAGGCCTGCCGCGAGCAGGAACCGCCATACCGGGGCCCGCGGACCGAAGCGCGGGCGTACCTTCGCCTGGTCCTGCCGTGGGGGCGGTGGTGTGGTCATGGGCTCAGAGTAGGGGCCCTTCGGCGACCGCGGACCCCCCGAAAGGCTCGTTCGTCTCCACCCCGGGGTGGAGGGCCTCGGGACCCGGAGGGGAGGTTCGCGGCGCGGGGTGACAGCAGTGTTGCCCATACCGAAACAGCCATGCGGCCGAGGAGTGGGCATATGAGTACGTACAGACGGACGGCGACGGCGACCGGGGTGCTGTTCATCCTGGCGGCGGTCACGTCCATCATCGGCCTTCTGCAGTACGCACCGATCCTGGATCACACCGGATACGTCATCGAGGGGTCCGCGCAGACGGCCAGGGTGGCGTCGGGGGCGGTGCTCGAGGTGACGTGTGCCTTCTCCGTCATCGGCATCGCGATCCTCATGTTCCCCATCGTGCGCAGGCGCAGTGAGGTCGCGGCGCTCGGATACGTCTGCTTCCGCCTGCTCGAAGCCGCGATCATCATCATCGGCATCATCAGCCTGCTCTCGGTGGTGACGCTGCATCAGGAATTCGCGGAAGCCGAGTCACCCGACACCGCCGCGTATCTGACCGCGAGCAGACTGCTGGTGGCGCAGCACGACTGGACGTTCCTCTTCGGGCCCAATCTGGCGCTGGGCCCGAGCACGCTGATGATGGGCTGGTTCCTGTACCGGTCGCGACTCGTCCCGCGCTGGATCGGGGCCCTGGGCATCGTTGCGGGACCGCTGATCCTCGGCTCGGCGGTGCTGGTGGTGTTCGGTGTGTACGAGCAGCTCTCCGTCTGGGGAGCGGCGTGCGCGCTTCCGGTGTTCCTCTACGAGATGAGCCTGGCGGTCTGGCTCGTGGCCAGGGGGTTCCGCCCGGCGGAGCCGGCCCCGCTGCCCACCCGATAGGTCAGTCGGCCCCGGCCCCCGGCGTCTCGCCGGAACCGCGGACGATGAAACGGGTCAGCAGGATCACCGAACGCGGTGCGGAGCGGTCGCCGTCGATCCGCGAGAACAGCAGGTTGGCCGCGGTGCTGCCGAGTGCCACCGGATCCTGACTCACCACGGTCAGCGGTGGGCTGAGCCGCTCGGCGAGCGGGAAGTCGTCGAAGCCGACGATCGCGATCCGTTCGAAGAGACTGCCCTCGGCCTGACCGAGACCGTCCATGACGCCGATGGTGATCAGGTCGTTGCTGGTGAACAGCGCGGTCGGCGGCCGGCTCAGGGCACGCAGCTGCGCCAGTGCCGCGGCCGCGTCGGGCTGGGAGCGCAGCTCGTGCCGGACCAGTTCGGGGTCCTCCGCCACGCCCCGGGCCGCCAGGGCCTCCCGGTAGCCGGTGTAGCGCTCGCGCTGGGTCCAGATGCCCAACCGGTCGCCGAGGTAGGCGATCCGGGTGTGCCCGTGGTCCAGCAGATGGGTGACGGCCCGGTTCGCCCCGTCACGGTTGTCGACGGTGACGGTGTCGACCGCCAGGCCCTTGGCCGGGCGGTCGACGCACACGACCCGGGTGCCGCCTTCCATGGGCTGCTTGAGGAATCCGTGACTGCCGATGGTCGGCACGAGGATCAGCCCGTCGACCTGCCGCGCGCAGAACGCCGCGACGACCTCCTGCTCCCTGCGCGGCTCGTCGTTGGTGCTGCCGACCAGGACCAGATAGCCGCGCCGGTGTGCCTCGTCCTCCACGGAGCGGGCCATCAGGGCGTAGAACGGGTTCGCCAGATCGTCCACCACCAGTCCGATGGTGGACGTCCCCAGGTTCTTCGACCGCAGGTTCCGGGCGTTGTCGTTGCGTTGGTAGCCCAGCTTCCGCACCGCCTGCTCGACCCGCGCCGTGGTGTCCGGGGACACGGCCGACTCGCCGGATATGACACGGGAGACCGTCATGGGGCTCACTCCCGCGGCGCGGGCCACGTCCTTCATCGTCGGGCGCTTCACGGGCCTCCTCATCGACGGGTCCCGGTGCGGTGCCGGTATCCGACGCGTGGTTGATGGCCGGCGGGACCCTCCGCACTCCCCGCGTGCGGTCCGGGCACCGGCGGCGCCAACGTTACCCACCCCTGCCGTCCGGGCCGGGGGCGGGACCGGGCTCGACCCGGTCGTCACCGTCGCGCCCGCTCCCGGCCCGGCGGTCAGCAGGCGGACTTGTAGAAGTACTTGGTGATGGCCGGGTCGGTCATGTTCGCCTTGGTGATGGCGACCATGGGGGTGCCGATCTGCGCGGTCACTTTCTTGCCGTCGATCGCGGCCAGCACCTGGTCGACGCCCTGGGTGCCGATGCCGCCCGGGTCCTGAGCGACCAGGACGTCCAGGGTGCCGTTCTGCAGCGCCGTGATCTCGTCGGGTTCGGCGTCGAACGCGGCGACCTTGACCTTGCCCTGCTTGCCGGCGGCCTGCAGTCCGGTGGAGACCCCCTGGGCGGTGTTGGTGTTGCCGGCGAAGACGCCGCCGAGGTCGGGGTGGGCGGCGAGGGTCGCCTGGATCTGCGACGCGGCCGTGGCGGGCAGGTCGTTGTCGTACAGCACGGGGAGCAGCGTGATCCCGGAGTGGTTGCTCCGTATCTCCTCGGTGAAGCCCTTGATGCGGGCGTCGGTGGTGGAGACACCGGGCTTGACGCTGATGACGATGGCCGAGCCCTTGTCGCCCATCAGCTGGGCGAGGGCCTTGGCCGCGACCTTTCCACCGGCCTCGTTGTCGGAGGAGATCCTGGAGACGCCCACCGAGGCCTCGGTGACCGAGGTGTCCACCAGCACGACCTTGGTGCCCGCGCCCTGGATCTGCTGGAGCGAAGGGGTCAGCGCGGTGCTGTCGACCGGGGATATCAGCAGGCCGTCCGGGTGGGTGGCGGCGACGGAGTCGATGATCGGCCGCTGCACCGCGACGTCCCACTGCGCCGAACCGTTGATCTTGAGGTTGACGCCGACCTTCGCGGCCTCGGCCTGGGCGGCGCACGCCATCGTGATGTAGAAGGGGTCGCTCTTGACGCCGGTGATCAGTTGGAGGGTCTTCTTCCCGGAACCGGCTGACCCGTTGTCGTCGCTGCAGCCGGCGGTGGTGGCCAACACGGCCAGCACCGCGCAGCATCCGGCGAACTTCGTGGCTCTGTGCATGGCGGAGATCCTTCTGTGAGGGTTCGGCCCGAGCGGGGGAGCGGAGGGCGTACGTGGGGGTCGCGGTCAGCCGCGGTCGCGGCTGCGCCTGCGGAACTGGTCGAGGTAGACGGCGAGGACCAGGACCACGCCGATGGCGACGTCCTGCCAGTACTGCTGGACGCCGATGATGATCAGGCCGGTGGTCAGGACCGCCGGGATGAAGACACCGATCACCGTGCCGAGTACCGATCCGCGGCCACCGAAGAGGCTGGCGCCGCCGAGCACCACCGCGGTGATGACCTTGAGGTTGTCCGTGGAGTGGCCGGCGATGGACGTGGTGCCGAAGTAGGCCAACCACATCACGCTGCCGAGCCCCGCCAGCAGCCCGGCCAGGGCGTAGACCAGGACGAGGTGGCGGTCCACCGCGATGCCCACCCGGCGGGCACCCTCCGCGTTGGAGCCGATCGCGTACGTGTAGCGGCCGAACCGGGTGTAGGCGAGCACCAGGCCCGAACAGGACGGTGGCACCGAACGCGATGACCACGAGCCAGGGGATCTGCCCGAAGAGCTTGCCGAACCCAATGGAGCGTTGCAGCTTGCCCGAGACGGCCCCCGTGAGGTCCTGCCCCCCGGTGATGATCTGGGCGAGGCCCAGGGCCGCGCCGAAACCGCCGAGCGTGACGATCAGCGGGGGCACCTTGGCCTTGGCCACCAACAGCCCCTGCACGGCGCCCCACACCAGGCCGGTGGCCAGCGCTATCAGCGCGCTGACGGTGATGGTGCCCCAGCCCGACGCGGCACCCCCGTGGTGCACGGTGTACTCGCCGGACAGCACGGCGGCCAGGACGAGCACCGAGCCGACGGACAGGTCGATCCCGGCGACGATGATGACGAAGGTCATGCCGACGCCGAGCACCAGGTAGATCGCGGCGTTGGTGGCTATCTGGGTGATGTCGTACGTGGTGAGGAAGGTGTTCGGCGCGGCGATGGTGAAGAAGGCGACCAGGATGACCAGGACGCCGAACGTCCAGGCCTCGTTGACCGCCGCGACGCGCCTGGCCCATCCCGGCAGGGTGATCCGCGTCCGAGCGGGCGAGGCGTCCGGAGCGGGTACCGGGTCCGCCGCCGCCTTCTCCAGCCGCGGCCCGTCCGGTTCCGTCATGTCGCGTCCCGCCACGTCCTGACCCGCCGTCTCCCGCTTCACGCCCCGCCCCCGTTCACCGCCGGGTCCAGTGCCCCGGTCATCGCACCGACCAGTTCCTCGACCGAGGACTGCGCGGCGGTGAACCGCGCGACCCGGCGGCCCAGCCGCAGTACCTCGACGCGGTCGGCCACCGACAGCACCTCGGGCATGTTGTGGCTGATCAGGACGACGGCGATACCGCGGTCCCGGACGCGCCGGATGGTGTCGAGCACCCGCCCGCGCTGCACCACCCCCAGTGCGGCGGTGGGCTCGTCCATGAAGATGATCCGATTGGCGAAGGCGACCGCCCGGGCCACTGCGACCGACTGGCGCTGCCCGCCCGACAGGGAGGCGACGGGGACGTCCACGTCCTGCAGATCGACCCCGAGTTCGGCGAAGGCCCGGACGGCCGAGCGGCGCATCGCCCCCCGGTCGAGCACGTGGAGCCGTCCGAGCAGGCCGCCGCGGAACAGTTCCCGGCCCAGATGCAGATTGGCCGCCGCGTCCAGATCCGGCGCGAGCGCCAGGTCCTGGTAGACGGTCTCGATGCCGTACCGGCGTGCGTCCAGGGGGCTGGTCAGCCGCACCGGCGCGCCGTCCACCAGGATCTGCCCGCCGTCCGGTCTGATGGTGCCGGACAACGTCTTGACCAGAGTGCTCTTTCCGGCGCCGTTGTCGCCGATGAGTGCGACGACCTCACCGGGCCAGGCGGTGAAATCAGCACCCTGGAGGGCCTGAACATGACCGAAGTGCTTGGTCACCCCCCGCGCCTCCAGGAGTGGTTCTGCCATCGGGAAACCTCCCCGTGCCTTGGTAACGTTCGCAGCGATTCCCGGATTGTGGGCCTGGCCTGATGATGTGTCAATACTCCGCGCAAGGCCGCCTTTCAGCCGTCCAGGGCCGGGAAATCCCGGGTTCCGCGGCTCTGCGGGCACTCTTGACAGGCAGTCAGGGACACCTCAAGAATCCTGTTTCGATTGATAACGTTCACATGCACTTCGAGCATCCTCCGTGCCTTCAGGACGCTGGCCTCGCGGGCGAGCGGCCTCCCCCACGACAAGGTGGTCCTCCGTGCTCCGATCGCATTCCGTCCGGCACCGCGGTGCCCCCGCCGTCCATCCGCCTCCCCGCTCGGCTGCCCCGTTGCCGAGACTCGGTGTGGCCCTCTCCTGTCTGCTGCTGACCGCGGTGGGCGCGGTCGCCCTCGCCGCACCCCCCGCGCACGCGGCGGTGTCCAACCCGACCCAGTACGTCGATCCGTTCATCGGCACCGATGACAGCACCGCGCCCAACCCGGTGCCGGGCGGCGCCGGCGGGAGCACCTATCCGGGCGCGGTGGTCCCGTTCGGCGGGGTCCAGCTGAGCCCGGACACCCCGACCGCCTCGCCGTCCGGCTACCGCGCCTCCGACACCACCATCGAGGACTTCAGCGCGACCCACTTCGACGGTGCGGGCTGCTCGAACAACGAGGACCTGCCGATGCTCCCGGTCACGGGCACGCTGGGTACCTCGCCGGGCACCGGCTGGACCGGTTACGCGTCCGGCTACACCAAGGCGAACGAGTCCGCGGCGCCCGGCTACTACAAGACCCGGCTGGACAAGTACGCCACCAACGTCGAGCTGACCGCGACCACCCGCACCGGCATGGGTAAGCTCACCTACCCCGCCGGCACCGCCTCGAAGCTGCTGATCAACACCAGTCGCAGCGCCACCGGCAACCGCAGCGGGTCAGTCCAGATCAGCGGCTCGGAAGTCTCCGGCAGCGTCACCGCGGGCGGCTTCTGCGGCTCGTCGAAGACGTACCAGATCTACTTCGACATCCGCTTCGACAAGGCGCCCACCGGCTTCGGCACCTGGAGCGGCGGCACGGTGACCGCAGGCTCGGCGAGCGCCAACGGCACCAACACCGGCGCCTACGTCACCTTCGACACCACGGCCGCCCAGAGCGTGCAGTTCAAGGTCGCGCTGTCCTACGTCAGCGTCGCGAACGCGAAGACCAACCTCACCACCGAGAACAACGGCTGGGACTTCAACGCCGTGCGCACCGCGGCGGACACCTCCTGGAACCAGATCCTGAACCGGGTCCAGATCCCCAGCGGCGGAGCCACCGAGCTGCTGAAGTTCTACACCGCGCTCTACCACGTCTTCCAGAGCCCGAACATCTCCAGCGACGTCAACGGCGACTACCGCGGCTTCGACGGTGCGGTGCACAACTCCACCCGCCCGGTCTACCAGAACTACTCCGGCTGGGACATCTACCGCTCCTGGGCGGCGCTGATCGCGCTCATCGCGCCGACCGAGGCGAGTGACATCGCCAAGTCCATGGTCCTCGACGGCCAGCAGGGCGGTCTGCTGCCCAAGTGGTCGCAGCAGACCAACGAGGACTTCGTGATGACGGGCGATCCCGGCCCGATCATCGTGAGCAGCATGTACGCGTTCGGCGCGCGGGACTTCGACACCGCCGCCGCGCTGACGCTGATGGAGAAGTCCTCCAACGGCGGCACCATCCAGGGCACCGCGATCCGCGGCCGGCAGTCCACGTTCACCAGCCTGCACTACATCAACGGGGACCCGTCGGACTCGCTGGAGTACTCGGCCTCCGACTTCGCCACGGCGCAGTTCGCCAAGTCGCTGGGCAACACGAGCAGCTACAACACGCACATGACGCGCGCCCAGTGGTGGCGCAACACGTACAACACCGAGTCGGCCTTCGTGCACCCGCGCAACAGCGACGGCAGCTGGCCCTGGCCGCTGGACCCGGCCAGCCAGTCCACCTTCACCGAGGGCAACGCCGCCCAGTACACGTGGATGGTCACCTACGACTTCGCCGACCTCATCAACTCGATGGGCGGCCGGCAGACCGCCGTACAGCGTCTGGACCACCACTTCACCGAGGTCAACGCCGGGCAGAGCCGGCCGTACTACTACATCGGCAACGAGCCGGAGCACGGTGTGCCGTGGGCGTACGACTTCGCCCGGCACCCGTCCGGCGCCTCGGACGCGGTGCGCAAGGTGATGACCGAGTCGTTCACCACGGGACCGGGCGGACTGCCCGGCAACGACGACCTGGGCGCGACCTCCGCCTGGTACGTCTGGGCCGCGCTCGGCATGTACCCCGCCACCCCGGGCGCCGACACGCTCGCCGTGCACGGTCCGACGTTCCCCTCGATCACGATCCAGCGGGCCGCCGGGGACATCACCATCAACTCCTCGGGCTCCGGCAGCTACGTCCAGGGCCTGAGTGTCAACGGCGCCGCCACCAGTCACAGCTACCTGCGCTACCCGGACGTGGCGGGGGGCGGGACGCTGAACTACACGATGGGCGGCACGCCGAGCGCCACCTACGGCACCGGCGCGGGCGACGTGCCGCCGTCGTTCCAGGACGGCGGGACCTCGGTGCCGGCCGCTCCCGAACTGGGCGCGAATCTCGCCCTGGGCAAGCCGGTGACCACCTCCGCGACCCCCTGCGCGGCGGCGGAGTCGGCGGACAAGGCCGTCGACGGCACGCTGCGGACCAACAGCAAGTGGTGCACCAACACGGCGCCGCCGACGGTGCAGGTCGATCTCGGCTCCGCGCAGTCGGTCGACTCCTTCGTCGTCAAGCACGCCGGTCTCGGCGGTGAGAACACCGGCTGGAACACCGGTGCCTACACGATCCAGACCAGCACCGACGGCACGACGTGGACCGCCGCGGCGACCGTCACCGGCTCCCGGTCCAGCAGGACGTACAACGCCGTCTCCGCCCGGCAGGCGCGCTACGTCCGGCTCACCGTCAACACGCCGGGGAACACCGGGGCGACCGCGACGCGCATCTACGAACTGGAGGTCTACGGGGGCGGCAGCGGCGGTCCGAGCAACCTGGCGCTGAACCGGCCCGCCACCGGATCCGCTTCCTGCACCACCACCGAGACACCTGACAAGGCGGTCAACGGCAGCGTCTCCGGGGGCAACACCGACAAGTGGTGCTCGGGCGCCGCCGGGACCAAGACCCTCCAGGTCGACCTCGGCGCGTCGCACGCGCTCAGCTCCATCACCGTGCGGCACGCCGGCGCGGGCGGGGAGTCGGCCGGCTGGGACACCAAGGACTTCGATCTGCAGGTCTCCACGGACGGCACCACCTGGTCCACGGTGGCGCAGGTGCGCGGCAACACCTCCGACGTCACCAGCGACTCGTTCACCGCCACCGCCCGCTACGCCCGTCTCGCCGTCATCACGCCCACCCAGAACACCGACACCGCCACCCGTATCTACGAGTTCGAGGTCTACGGCACCTGATCCGCTCTCCCTCCTCGGCGACCACCTCCCCCCGGTGGTCGCCTCCCCGGGCCCGGCCGCCGACATGCGGCCGGGCCCGGGCGCGTCCGTTGCGCGGGCATAGGATTTGAACACGTTCAATGTTATGTTCTCCGTCATCGCACCAGGGACACGTACGAGGTGGGGGCGGCATGAGCATGCACACATTCGCCGGCTGGACACGGGCGTTCGAGGCCGAGGTCGGGCGCCGGAGCGCGCGGGGCGAGCCGGACTGGGCGGGCGGTGCGCGCCTGGCGGGCCCCCTCGCCCGCAGTCTGCAGCGCTTCCAGGTCGGTGAGGACGGCGACGGTGCGAACCTGATCCGCAAGGCCGACGAGGCCGGAGACCCGGAGTACGCCGCGGCGGTCCGGCTGTTCGTGGCCGAGGAGCAGAACCACGCCCGGCTGCTCGCGCTGCTGCTCGGCGCGGGCGGGATGCCGACCATCGCGGCCCACTGGAGCGACTCGGCCTTCGTGCGGCTGCGCCGGCTGCTCGGCCTGCGCTTGGAGTTGCTGGTCCTGATGATCGCCGAGGTGGTGGCCCTGCGGTACTACCGGGCTGTCGCCGAGGGCACCGAGGACCCGCTGGTGAGCGAGGTCGCGGCGCGGATCCTGGCCGACGAGCGGCGGCACGTCCCCTTCCACTGCCTGCGGCTGCGGGAGGCGCTCGGCGCGCTGCCCGGGGCGCTGCGCGTCCTGGTCCTGGCCGGCTGGCGGCTGCTGCTGCTCGGCGCCACCGCCGTCGTCGTCTGGGACCACGGTCCGGCGCTGCGCCATCTCGGCGTGCGGCGCGGCCGGTTCACCGCCGACGTCATGCGGTCGTCCGTGGACGTCGTCGCCGACATCCTGGGCACCCGGTCGCTGCAGCCGTCCGATGTCGCGCCCGCGGTGCCGCGGGACCGGGCGACGGTCCCACCCGGCCGCGCCGCCTGATCGCGGTCCCGCGTTCCGTCCGCAGGCGCCCACCCGGGCCCCACATCATCTATGGAGGCCTCAGCATTGGTCGGGCGGGGTGGGGAGCGACCCGTGCAGTATCAAGAACTGGCCGGCCGTACGGCTTTGGTCACCGGCGCCGTCCCCGACCACGTCGAGTTCGTCGACGCGTTCCCGCAGACCGGCATCGGCAAGGTTTCGAAGCGGGACCTGCGCGCCCACGGCGGCGCGTGACCGGCCGCCCTCCCCGATAGGGGGCCTGGCACCACCATCGCCGGGTGCCCAACCCCACTGACCTGGCCGTCCCTCCCGTCGCAGACTCGTGCATGCCAGTTCGTACCGACGGAGCACGGGGAGTTCAGCGATGACGGGTCACACGCGACGGGAAGTAGTGCGCAGCGCGGCGATCGTGGCCGCGGGAGGGTTCGCGGCGCAGATGGTGGGCGGCGGGGCCGCCGGCCTGACACCGGCCGGCGCGGCCACGGGCGGGGGCGGCGGGGACCACCGGTTCCCGTTCCTGCACGGGGCCTTCGCGCCGGTGACCAAGGAGGTGACGGCCTTCGACCTGCCGGTCACCGGCCGCATCCCCCGCGAACTGAACGGCCGCTACCTGCGGAACGGTCCGAACGTGCTGGGTCTGGAGGACCCCCGCGCGCACCACTACATGCTCGGGGAGGGCATGGTGCACGGTGTCAGACTGCGCGACGGCCGCGCCGAGTGGTACCGCAACCGGTGGATCCGCTCGTCGGGCGTGGCGAAGAAGCTGGGCGAGCCGTACCACGGGCCGGTGCCGCCGGACGACTTCGCGAACAACACGCACGTGATCGCGCACCGGGGCCGCGTCCTGGCGCTGCAGGAGAGCGGACCGCTGCCGTACGAGCTCGACGAGGAGCTGAACACCGTCGGCACGTACGACTTCGGCGGGACGCTCACCGGCCCGTACACCGCACACACCAAGTACGACGCGCACGCCGGTGAACTGCACGCCATCACGTACTACCCGACGTGGGACCACGTCCGGCACCTCGTCGTCGACCCCGCGGGACGTGTCGTCAGGACCACCCGGATCCCGGTGGCGGACAGCCCGATGATGCACGACTTCGCGCTCACCAGGAAGTACGTGATCGTCTTCGACATCCCCGTCACGTTCGACCCGGCGGCGGCCGAGGCGGGCGCGCTGGTGCCGTACGTCTGGAACGACGACCACCCGTCACGGGTGGGGGTGCTGCCGCGCGACGGCGGGCGGATCCGCTGGTTCGAGGTGCCGCCGTACTTCTACTCGCACACCCTCAACGCGTACGACGAAGGCGACTCGGTGGTCGTGGACATCACCACCTTCCCGGCCCCCTTCTCCGTCGGCGGTCGGGGCACCGGCGGCCCCTCGTCGTTCGGCACACCGTCGCTGAACCGGTGGACCATCGACCTGACGCGCGGCCAGGTGCGGTTCGCCCTGCTCGACGACCGTCCGCAGGAGTTCCCCCGGATCAACGAAGCGCTGGTCGCCCGGCGCCACCGGTACGGATACTCGGCCGCCGCCGCCGAGATGTTCACGGCCTACGAGACGGTCGACGGCGTCCCGCCCGACGAGTCCTTCAGCAACGCGCTCATCAAGCAGGACCTGCTCCGGGGCACCTCACAAGTGCACCGGCTGCCGAAGAACGCCGCGGCCAGTGAGGCGGTCTTCGTCTCCCGGCACGGCTGCGACCCGCATCCGACGGCGGCCGAGGACGACGGCTACACGCTGGCGTACGTGCACAATCCGGATCGCGGGGCGTCCGACCTGGTGATCCTGTCGGCGCAGGACTTCACCGGGAAGCCGCTCGCCCGAATCCATCTGCCGGCCCGGGTGCCACTCGGCTTCCACGGCAGCTGGATCGCGGACGAGTGACACCGCGGAGCGACCCCTGCTGACTCAACCGCTCACCGCCGCACCCGCCCTACGGGTGCGGCGCGCGGCGGGGACGACGAGGGGGGTGCCGGTCTCCGGGTCGTCGATGACCTGGCAGCGCAGCCCGAAGACCCGTTCCACCAGTTCCGCGGTGACGATGTCCCGCGGCGCGCCCTCGGCCACGACCTCACCGTCCCGCAGCGCGATCAGGTGGGTGGCGTAGCGGGCGGCGTGGTTGAGGTCGTGCAGGACGGCGACGAGTGTGCGGCCCTGCTGCTCGTGCAGATCGGCGCAGAGGTCGAGGATCTCGATCTGGTGCTGGATGTCGAGGTACGTCGTCGGTTCGTCGAGCAGCAGCAGCGGTGTCTGCTGGGCGAGTGCCATGGCGATCCAGACGCGTTGGCGCTGACCGCCGGAGAGCTCGTCGACGTAGCGGTCGGCGAGCTCACCGACCGCGGTGGCTGCCATCGACTCCTCGACGACGCGCTCGTCCTCCCGCGACCACTGCCGCAGCAGCCCCTGGTGCGGATAGCGGCCACGCGCGACGAGGTCGGCGACGGTGATGCCGTCGGGTGCGACCGAGGTCTGGGGCAGCAGTCCGAGGATCCGCGCGGCCTTCTTCGCGGGGAGCGATCCGATCGCCTGCCCGTCGAGGAGTACGGAGCCGGCGGTGGGCTTGAGCATGCGCGACAGCGCACGCAACAGGGTGGACTTGCCGCAGGCGTTCGGGCCGACGATGACGGTGAAGGAGCTGTCGGGGATCGCGACCGAGAGGTGCTCGGCGATGACGCGCTCGTCGTAGGCGAGGGTGAGGTCCTCGGCGGTGAGCCGCGGGGCTCCGGCACGGTGCCGCATGGGGTCCTTTCCTGTGGGGCGGTCGGCGGGGCTCTTCGTGGGGGTCATATCCGGCCCGCCTTGCGTTCGTTGACCAGCAGCCACAGCAGGTAGCCGCCACCGAGCATCCCGGTCACCACACCCGCCGGCAGCACGCTGTCGCCGAACAGCCGCTGGGCGGCCCAGTCGGCGCCGACCAGCAGGACGGCGCCCATGCAGGCGGCGGGCAGCAGATGGGGGCCGGGGGAGCGGGTGAGCCGGCGGGCGAGCTGGGGTGCGGTGAGGGCGACGAAGGCGACCGGGCCCGCCGCGGCGGTGGCGGCCGCGGTGAGCAGGACGGCGGCGAGCATCAGGACCAGCCGGGTGCGTTCCACCCGCACTCCCAGCGCGTACGCGGCGTCGTCGCCCATCTCGATCATGCGCAGGGCCCGGCCGTGGCCGAGGACCAGCGGGAGGAGGACCGCGCAGGCGACGGCCAGTGGCCAGACCTGGTTCCAGTCGCGCCCTTCGAGCGACCCGGTCAGCCAGACCACGGCGCGGGCGGCGTCGACGTAATCGGCCCGGGTGAGCAGATAGCTGTTGACGGCGCCGAGCATGGCGGCCGCGCCGATGCCGACGAGGACGAGCCGGTAGCCGTGGATGCCGCGCCTCCACGCCAGCAGGTAGACGGCGGTCCCGGAGGCCAGCGCTCCGGCGGCGGCTCCGCCCGTGACGGCGTAGGTCCCGCCGTGGAAGAGCACGATGACGCTGAGCGCGCCGGCGGCGGAGCCCTGACCGAGGCCGATCACGTCGGGGCTGCCCAGGGGGTTGCGGGAGACGCTCTGGAAGACCGCGCCGGCGGTGGCCAGCGCGGCGCCGACGAGCAGCCCGACCAGGACGCGCGGCAGCCGCACGTCGTGGACGATGAACTCCTGGGCGGCGGTGCCGCCACCGGCCAGGGTGGCGAGCACCTGGCCGGTGGCATCGGGTAGTCCCCGGTGCCGATGAGTGCCACCGAGAGCACCGCCGCGACGGCGAGGAGCAGCAGCACCACGGCGGCGGCCCGGGTGTCGAGGCGGATCGAAAGACCGCCCCGGGTACGCAGTACGGAACCTCTCACAGCTGGGCCATCCTTCGGCGGCGTACGAGGTGGATGAAGACGGGGCCGCCGATGAGGGCGGTGATGATGCCGGCCTGCAACTCGCCGGGCCGGGCGACGAACCGGCCGGCGATGTCCGCGCCGAGCAGCAGCACGGGCGACAGGACCGCCGCGTACGGAAGCGTCCAGCGCAGGTCGGGCCCGGTGATCGAGCGGACGAGGTGCGGCACCATCAGGCCGATGAACACGATCGGCCCGCAGGCGGCGGTCGCCGCCCCGCACAGCAGGGTGACGGCGGCCATCGCCAGCACACGGGTACGGGTCAGCGAGGCGCCCAGGGCCCGCGCGGTGTCGTCGCCGAGAGCGACGGCGTTGAGCGGGCGGGCCAGGGCGAGGGCGAGTAGCACTCCGGCGCCGATGAACGGCGCGACCTGTCCGACCACGGTCATCGTCGCGGACGCGAGGGAACCGACCGTCCAGAAGCGCATGGTGTCCAGCGCCGCGCTGTCCAGCAGCTCGACGGCGTTGACGTAGCCGTAGAGCGCGGCGGTGAGCGCGGTGCCGGCCAGCGCCAGGCGCACCGGGGTCGCGCCGCGGCTGCCGCCGAGCGCGTACACCAGGACCGACACCGCCGCGGCGCCGAGGAAGGCGAACCAGACGTACCCCGTCAGTGAGGTGACGCCCAGGAAGCTGATGGCCGAGACGACGGCGGCGGAGGCGCCGGCATTGACACCGAGCAGGCCCGGGTCGGCCAGCGGGTTGCGGGTCAGCGCCTGCATGACGGCGCCCGCCAACCCGAGCCCGGCGCCGACCAGCAGACCGAGCAGGGTGCGCGGCACTCGCAGATCACGGATGACGACGTCGGTACTCGTGCCGGTGCTGTGGAACAGCCCGTGCCAGACCTGGTCGAGGGGGATCGGTTTGGCGCCGGTCGCGATGCTCGCGAGGGCGATCAGCGCCAGGACGCCGGTCGCCGCGAGCAGGCCGGCGGCGCGGGTCGCGTCACGGCGCCGGGGCGCGGCCCTCTCGGCCGCCGGTGCGTGGGCGGGGCTGTCTACCAACATGTAGTTAGGTTAGCCTAACCTCACATCGCCTCCCCGAGAGAGAAGCTGCCTCGTCATGCACACCCCCCGCTCCTCGTCACCGTCCCGCCGCGCCCTGCTCACCGCGGGAGGCGCCCTCGGCCTCGGAGCGCTCGTCGCCGCCTGCGGGAGCGGCGGGAAGACGTCCTCGGAGCCGGCCGGCGCCAAGGGCCCGTGGAGCTTCACGGACGACCGCGGGACGACGGCGAAGTCGGACCGCACTCCCGCACGCGTGGTGGCCTTCACCGCCGCCGCGGCCGCGCTGCACGACTTCGGCATCGAGTGCGTCGGGGTCTTCGGACCCACCAAGCTCAAGGACGGCACGGCGGACCCCCAGGCCGGGGACATCGACATCGCCAAGGTCACCGTCCTGGGCAACGTCTGGGGCGAGTTCAACGTCGAGAAGTACGCGGCGCTCGCCCCCGACCTGCTGGTCACCAACATGTATCAGCCCGGCGCCCTGTGGTACGTGCCGGACGACAGCAAGAAGAAGATCCTCTCGCTGGCCCCCGGCATCGCCTTCACCGTCGCCGACGTCTCGCTCACGGAGCCGATCCGGCGCTACGCCGAACTCGCCGCGTCCCTCGGCGCCGACCTGAAGGCCGCGAAGGTCACCGACGCCAAGGCGCGTTTCGAGAGGGCATCCGAGACCCTGCGCCGCGCGGCCAAGGCCAAGGGCGGCCTCAAGGTCCTCGCCGCCTCCGGCAGCGCCGACCTGCTGTACGTCTCGACCCCCGGCGTCTACGCGGACCTGAGTTACTTCCGCTCCCTCGGTGTGGACGTCATCACGCCCGGCAAGGTCACCGGCGGCTTCTTCGAGAACCTCAGCTGGGAGAACGCCGACAAGTACCCCGCCGACCTGATCCTGCTCGACGACCGCTCGTCCGCGCTGCAGCCCGAGGACCTCGCCGCGAAGCCCACCTGGGCCCAGCTCCCCGCCGTCAAGGCCGGCCAGGTCACCCCGTGGGCGAGCGAGCCGCGCTTCTCCTACGCCGGCGCCGCCCCGCTGATCGAGCGGCTGGCCGCCGCGGTCGAGAAGGCGGCGAAGGTCGCGTGAGCGCGCTGCCCTTCCGCTTCTTCGCGCTGCGGGTCCTGCGGACGGCCCGGATCGGACCGACCTTCGTCCGGGTCACCTTCGGCGGCACGGAGCCGACCCTGCTCGTCTCCGGCGGCCGGGACCAGCGGTTCAAGCTGTTCCTGCCGCAGCGCGACCAGGACGCCCCCGTCATGCCCGACCCGTCCGACCCCGACTGGTTCGCGGCCTGGCGCGCCCTCGATCCGGCGGTCCGCGGCATCATGCGCACCTACACCGTCCGGGAACTGCGGGCCGCGGGGGACGCGACCGCCGAACTGGACGTGGACTTCGCCCTGCACGGTGACCTCGGACCGGCCTCCAGTTGGGCGCAAACCGCCCGCCCCGGCGACCGCGTCACCATCCTCGGTCCGGTCGAGGAGGACAACGGGGGCGTCGACTTCCGGCCGCCGCCCGGCACCGACTCGATCGTCCTCACCGCCGACGCCACCGCTCTGCCGGCCGTCGAAGGCATCCTGGCCCGGCTGTCGCCCGAGCTGCCGGCGAAGGTCTGGATCGAGATCCCGCACGCGGACGACCGCCGCGAACTGCCCAGCCGGGCCGACACCGTGGTGACCTGGCTCATCGGTGACGACGCGCCGCCCGTCCTGGAGGCGGTGCGCGCCGCGGAACTGCCGGGGAGCACGCCGTACGCCTGGATCGCGGGCGAGTCGGGGACGGTCAAGGCGCTCCGTCGCCACCTGGTGTCCGAGCGCGGCATCAACCGGCGGGCGATCACCTTCACGGGGTACTGGAAGCGCGGCAGCTCCGAGGACGACCTCATCGCCGAGGGGAGTGCCTGAGGGGTCGCGGCGGCAGATGTCCCGTTCCGGCCGTTCGGAACCCGGACGTGAGTACCGTTCGAGGTGAGCGGTGCAAGAGTGGTCGGGGCAGTTCGCCGTGCCCCTCGGGGAGGAGTCCCGTACATGCCCCAGAGGTTGACGCGCCCGCTGGTCGCCGCGCTCTCGCTGCTCCTGGCCCTTCCCCTGGCCGCCGCCTGCGACGGTATGGACAAGGCCCTGGACTGCGCCAAGATCGCCACCCGGATCGCCGGGGATGTACAGGACCTGCAGTCGACGGCCACCAATATCGGCCAACTGTCGGAGCAGAGCCGCCGGCAGGACACCGCCGCGTCCCTGGCGAAGTTGAAGAAGGACCTCCAGCAGGTCGGGGGTGACAGCGGTGGTGACGTCCGCAAGGCCGTCGATGATCTGTCCGTCGCCCTCGGCCGCGTCGAGGAGCGTGCCGGGACCGGCAAGGGCCCGGACGTCACGCCCCTCGCGGACGCGGCGGGCCGGCTGTCCGTCGCCTGCACGACGGGGTAGCGGGCCCGCGGTTGGAGGTGCACCATGTCGGACGTCATACCGCTCGGACCGGAATCACTCACCTGGAAGTACTTCGGGGACTGGCGTGCCCTGTTGCTGGCGACCTGGGCGGGATCGATGCAGAACATGCACCCCGAACTGGGCGCCGGAGTCGCGGAGCACTCGCGGTTCTTCGAGGAGCGCTGGGAGCGGCTGTTCCGCTCGTTCTATCCGATCGGGGGCGTCGTCTACGACGGTCCGCGCGCCGCCGAGACCGCGCGGACCGTCCGCGGCTACCACGACACGATCAAGGGTGTGGACAGCTCGGGTCGCCCCTACCACGCACTCAACCCCGGCACGTTCTACTGGGCGCACGCGACCTTCTTCGTCCTGACGATGCATGTGGCGGAGTACTTCGGCGGCGGGCTCACCGAGGCCCAGCGGCGGCAGCTCTTCGACGAGCACGTGCGCTGGTACGCGCTGTACGGGCTGAGTATGAAGCCGGTCCCCGCGAGCTGGGAGGAGTTCCAGGCGTACTGGGACCACATGTGCGCGGACGTGCTGGAGGACAACGCGCCCACACGGCAGGTCCTCGACGTGGGCGAGGTCGCCAGGCCGCCCGTCCTGCGTCTGCTGCCGGCCCCGGTGTGGGCCGCGGCCCGGATACCCCTGGCCCGGCTGACGGTGTGGATGACGGTCGGCATGTACCCGCAGGCCGTACGGGACCGGCTGGGTTACGCGTGGACACGCCGCGACGAGCGCAGACTGCGCGCCCTCGGCCACCTCGTGAACCGGAGCTGGCGGCTCGTGCCGCACGAGCGCCGCTTCCACCCGCGGGCGCGGGCCGGCTGGCAGCGGGAGCGGGGCCGGCTGCCTACGTACGCGCCCACCGTCCACACCCCGCCGCGCAACCTCCCCCCGGCCGGTGAACGGCACCTGCCGCAGCACTACATGCCGGACGGGTGACCGCCGGCGCGGCTGCCTGCCGCACACTGGGGGCGGCAGCGCCCGCCCCCGTCGGGGAAGTCCGACGTTTTCTGTTGTCCCGCCGCCGCGCGGGAGTCTCCTGAACGGCAGGTAAGTGCCGATCCCGGCGGACGGCGCGGGGCGGGACGACGGGCGAACGACAGGGAGCGCAGCGCGATGCGAGGAACCGAGCGGAGCGGACCGGACACCGGCACGGTGATCGCGGCCCGGGGCGGCGACCGGCGGGCGCTGGACGAGCTGCTCGCCGACTGCGTCCCTCTCGTCTACAACATCGTCGGACGGGCGCTGAACGGGCACAGCGACGTCGATGACGTGGTCCAGGAGACGCTGCTGCGGATCGTGCGCGGACTGCCCGACCTGCGGGACCCGCGGTCCTTCCGGTCCTGGATGGTCGCCATCGCGGTCCACCAGGTGCGCGACCGGGAGCAGCAGCACCGGGCCGCGCGCCATCGCCGCGCCGATCTGGAGACCGCCGAGCAACTGCCCGACCCCGGATCCGACTTCGCCGCCGTCACGATCCTGCGGCTGCGCCTGACCGACCAGCGCCGCGAGGTGGCCGAGGCCACCCGCTGGCTCGACGGGGACGACCGGGAGCTGCTCGCCCTGTGGTGGCTGGAGCAGACCGGTGAACTCGACCGGGCCGAACTGACCGACGCCCTCGGCCTGTCCGGACGCCACGCCGCCGTACGCGTGCAGCGGATGAAGGAGCAGATGGAGGCCGCCCGCTCGGTGGTGCGCGCGCTGCACCACGTCGGACAGCCGGGCGGCTGCGCCGAGCTGGGCGTCCTCACCCGGGACTGGGACGGGACCCCCAGCCCGCTGTGGCGCAAGCGGCTGGCCCGGCACGTACGCGGCTGCGCCGCGTGCGGCGGACAGATCGGCGAGCTGCTGCCGATGAACCGGCTGCTGGGCGGGCTGCCGCTGCTGGTGCCGCCGGCCGACCTGGCCGCACGCGTCCTTCCGGCCACATCACCCCAGAGCGCCGTACCGCACGGGCTCGGTTCGAGCGGCGCGCCCGGAAGGTCGCGGAGGACGCACTCCCGGCCGCCGCGCGGCCCCAGGTCGGTCCTCCGGCGCCCGCCCGTCGCCGGCGCGGCGGCGCTGGCGGCCGCGGCGGTCATCGTCGCGGGCGTCCTGATCGCCGGCCACCTGACCGCGAAACCCCCGGTCCCGCTCGCCGCCGACGCCGTACCCACGCCGGCCGTGTCCACGTCGGCGTCCGCCACCCCGTCGTCCGCGACGCCGTCGGTCCCGCCGTCGGCGACGCCCAGCTCCTCCCGCAAGCCCACGCCCACCCCCACGGCGGCCGGCACCCCGTCCCGGCACCCGGCGCCGGCGGCCACCGTCCCCGTCGCGCGCTCGTCGAAGAAGGGCGTGGGCGTCTGGACGTTCCCCGGGGTGGACCAGGCGCTGACGCAGTCCGGCGCGAGCTGGTACTACACCTGGTCCACGCAGCACCCGGGGGTCGCGGGATCCGGAGCGGGCTTCGTCCCGATGATCTGGGGCGCCGCCTCCGTCACCGACACCGCCCTGGCGCAGGCCCGCGCCGCCAGCCCCTACCTGCTCGGCTTCAACGAGCCCGACATGGCCGAGCAGTCCAACATGACGGTGGAGCAGGCGCTGTCCCTGTGGCCGCGGCTGACCACGGCCGGCCGGACGCTCGGCAGCCCAGCCGTCGCCTACGGCGGCGACACCCCCGGCGGCTGGCTCGACCGCTTCATGTCCGGGGCCTCCGCCCGCGGCTACCGCGTCGATTTCATCGCCTTGCACTGGTACGGCGGGGACTTCTCCACCCCCAATGCCGTCAGCCGGCTGAAGTCGTACCTGCAGGCCGTCCACGACCGGTACCACAAGCCGATCTGGCTGACCGAGTACGCCCTGATCGACTTCTCGCACGGCACCCGGTTCCCCACCCCCCGGCAGCAGGCATCCTTCGTCACCGCCTCGACCTCGATGCTCGCGGGTCTGCCCTACCTGCAGCGCTACGCCTGGTTCGGCCTCGGGGCGTCGGACACCGCTCCCAGCAGCGGGCTGTTCCGCAGCGGCGCCGTCGCGACGGAGGCGGGCCGGGCGTTCCGCGCCGCACGCTGACAGGGGGAAGCCCGGCGGCGGACGGCGTGAGGGGACCGGGTTCCACCAGCCCGTGTCAGGATGGCGGCATGGTCGAAATCAGTCCCCTCCGTCCTTGGGACCGGGTGAAATGGGAAGCGCTCGCGCGCGGTTACAAGGCGTTCTACGAGACGGTGGTGCCCGACGCCGGGTACGAGGAGACGTGGCAGCGGCTGATCAACGGCGGTGAACTGTACGGGATCGCCGCGCGCCTGGACGGTGAGGTCGTCGGCATCGCGCACTACCTGTTCCACGCCAACGTCTGGTCGGCCGGTGCCTGCTACCTGCAGGACCTGTTCGTCGACGAGGCGGCGCGGGGGCGGGGGGCGGCCCGGGCCCTCATCGAGCAGGTGGCCGACGCGGCGCGGGAGCGCGGTGTGCCGCGGCTGTACTGGCACACCCGCCAGGACAACGCGCAGGCCCGTGCCCTGTATGACAAGATCGCCCGCCACCGCGGTTTCATCTGCTACGACGTGGTGCTCGACGGGCCGCAGAACTGACTGTCACTGCTTCCGTATGACGGTGTGTCGCCGGTCGCGCACACCGTGCTGAGCTGGGGATCCCGCAGGACCTGAGTGTCTCTGAAGTGTGAACGTACACGGTCATCACCTTCCGCCGGAGGAGGTGATGTCATGAAGAAGATCACTGTGCGCAAGAACGGCCCGGTCAAGCTGACCTCGGCTTCGTCCCAGTACGGGACCTGGCCCTGGTGCTGATCTGAGTTCCCGCTGGTGGCCCGTGCGCGGGAAGCCCTCCCGTGCGCGGGCTCGGGCCGTCGCAGGAGACGTGTGATGACAGCACCGCACCCGGAATTCCATGAGCTCACCTTCGTGACCGAACGCGACGAGGTCACGGTCGGACGCCCGGACATCGAGTCCTACGTGACCTTCCCGGCGGACGGCGCCGCACTGCTGCGACGCCTCATGGCCGGCATGGAGACGGCCGCCGCCGCCCACTGGTACCAGGAGACCTACGGCGAGCCGGTCGACATCACCGACTTCCTCAGTACCCTCGACGACTGCGGATTCGTCCGCTCCGAGGGTGAGGACACCGCACGGCTGGGCACGGTGCGCTACCAGCGGCTGGGCCGGTGGCTGTTCTCGCCCGCGGCCTGGATCGTCTTCGCCGCGCTGACCGCCGCCGGGGTCATGGCGATGGTGCGGGAGCCGCAGGCCCGCCCGCACCCCCACGCGATCTTCCTGGCGGACTCGCTGCTGCTCACGCAACTCGTCCTGCTGCTGGGCCAGATACCGGGCCTGCTGTGGCACGAGATGTTCCACGTCCTGGCCTCCCGCCGGCTCGGCGTCGGATCCCGGATGACCGTCGGTCGACGGATGTACTTCCTCGTCCTGGAGACCCATCTCGACGGCCTGCTCGGTGTACCGAGCCGGCGCCGCTACCTGCCCTTCACCGCTGGGGTCCTCGCCGACGTCCTGCTCTTCTCGGCCCTGACGCTGGCCGCCGCGGCCGACGCCGCCGACGGCGGACTGTCCTGGCCGGGCCGCCTCGCCCTGGCGTTCGCCTTCCCCACCCTGTTCAGGATCGCCTGGCAGTTCTTCTTCTTCCTGCGCACCGACCTCTACTACCTGGTGACGACGGTGCTGGGCTGCACGGACCTGCACGAAGCGGCGACCGCCCGGCTGCGCCGGCAGTGGCGGTGGGTGCCCGGTGTGCGCCCCCGGCCCGCCGACGCGGGGCCCTGGTCGCCGCGCGACGCCGCGGTGGCGCGGTGGTACGCGCCCGCGATGATCGGCGGCGTCCTCCTCCTGTTCGGCTGGGCTGCCCTGGCCATCATCCCGGCGCTGGTGGAGTTCACGACCCGGGTGGCCGCCGGGCTGACCGGCGACGGCGGCACCGACCCGCACTTCTGGGACTCCATCGGCTCCGTGACCGTGATCCTCGCCCAATTCGCCCTGCCGTTCCTCCTGCCGGCCAGGAAGAGCGCCCGCAGAGAGGAACCCACCGCATGACCAGCAACCGCCAGGCGCCCCGCCACCACTGGCTCAGCGGACCCGACCGCACGGTGCGGGCCGCGACCGCCGGAGAACTCGCCGCCCCCGGGCACCTGACCACCGTCGACTGCCACCGACGGCTGCGCGGACCGTACACCGCGGCGGGCAGCCTGCTGCGCGCCATCGTGCCCGACGTGCTGCGGAGCAGACCCGCGCTCGTCGCCCGGCACGCGATCGAGATCCTGTCGGTGGCGCCCGAACTCAAGGACACCGTCGACGCGCCGCCGCAGACGCTGACGTCCCTGGCGTCGCCGACCGAACGGACCCGGTACTACTCGCCCCTGCGCACCCGCAGGATCGCCCATGGACTCACCGAGTTCCTCAACGCCTGGGCCGAGGACGCCGGCACGGGCGCGGGCCGGCCGCAACTGGTCCTGTTCGACAACCTGCACGCCGCCGACCCCACCGATCAGGAGCTGATCGCGGTTCTGCTGCGCCGCGCCAGGACCGAGGTCCTCACGCTCGCCATCGGCACCGGTGCCGACCCGGACCTCCCCGAGACCCTGGCGGAAGCACTGGGCCGCCACACGCTGCGCACCGAACTGCCGGCCGCGCCCACCGCGCCCGACACCCGCGTCCCGAACGAACTCCTCCAGGCGTACATCACCTCCGACGGCACCGGCGACGACCCGGCGGAGGCGGCCGCCTACCGGAACGCCGACCCCCGGCTGCGCTCAGGACTGCACCGTGTCCGCGCCGTCGAACTGGAGGAGGAGGACGACTGGAGCCTGCGGCTCGGCGCCATCGCCTACCACCGCGCGCACGCGGGCGCCCGGACCGACGAGGAGTGCCGCGACCTGCTGACCGCCGCCGACTACTGCCTGCGGATGGGCTACTACGACGCGGCCATCGAACTCGCCACCCAAGGACGCGAGAGCTTCGACCCGGTGGCGCAGGAGCGGCTGTACTGCGTGGCCGGCGGCAAGACGGCCCAGGCGCTGGGAGCACTGGGACGCACCGAGGAGGCCGAGGCGATCTACCGCGAGCTGCGCGGCCGGTATGCCGACCCGGTGGTGCACATGGTCTCCAGCTACGCCCTGGCCATGCTGTACACGCGGATCCACCCCGTCGAACGGCAGGACTCGGATCTGGCGAAGCAGTACGTCAACAACTCCATCGCCATCGCCAAGCAGCTTCCCGACCCCGCCGACCGCGCCTTCCACACCGTCTTCCACGAGAACGGACTGGCCCTGGTCGAACTGCGCCGGGGCCACCCGGAGACCGCCCTGCGGCTGGTCACCGAGGGACTCGCCCGGCTGGACCGTGAACTGGAGCCGGGCGCGCAGTCGCTGCACCGCTCGGTGCTGCTGCACAACCGGGCCCAGGTGAACGTGGCCCTCGGCCGGCTGGACGAGGCGCTGGAGGATTTCGACGGCGTCCTCGCGCTCGACCCGTACTACCCCGAGTACTACTGCGACCGTGCCGCGCTGCAGTACCGGCGGGGTGACCTGGAGGCGGCGCTCGCCGACTACGACACGGCCGCCACCCTCACCCCGCCCATCCACGAGCTGTACTACAACCGGGCCGACGCCCGCGCGGCCGCCGGGGACACCGACGGCGCGCTGAGCGATCTGCGGTACGTGCTGGAGCTCGAACCCGACTACCTCGCCGCACGGGTCAACCTCGTCTCCCTGCTCATCGACGCGGGTGACACGGACCACGCCGCCGCGCACCTCGCGCAGGGCCTGGAACTGCACCCGGGCGAACCGGACCTGCTGTGCGCGCGGGGACTGCTCGCCATGGAGCAGGAGGACGCGGACGCGGCCCTGCGCGCCTTCGACGCGGCGCTGGCCGCCGACCCGCTGCGCTCGGCGGCGCTCGCCAACCGCGCCGTCCTGCACTACGAGGCCGGTGACCACGCCGCGGCCGTCGAGGACCTGACGCGCGCCCTGTCGGTGACCGGGGACGACGCCGACCTGCTGTACAACCGCGGTTTCGCGCACCAGGCGGCGGGCAGTTGGCGGTCCGCCATCGCGGACTACCGGCGGGCCCTGGACCTGACCGGCGCCGACCGCGACGCCATCGAGGGCCAACTCGCCGAGTGCCAGACCGCCCTCGCGGTCGCGGTGGCGGGCTGACGGGGGAGGGGCGGGGCGCCTGAGCCGTCTGCCGCCTCCCGGGACGTACGGTGGCGAACGGTGTACTTGCCCCTTCCTCCGCCGAACCCGGGATGACGTCATGTGCTGGAGCGCGACCGCCGACCTCGTGGCGGGTGCCGGGATCGCCGCGATCGGCGTGGCCTGCGTGGCGCGGGTGCGGCAGCCCCGCGATCTGCCGCTCGCGGCGCTGCCACTGCTCCTCGGCGCCCACCAGATCATCGAGGCGTCCGTCTGGCGCACCGACGGCGGCGCGGGGCCGGACACCACGGCCTGGGCCGTCATCGCCCTGCCGGTGCTGCCGGTGCTGGTGCCGTTCGGGGTCCTGCTCGCCGCGCCCGGGAGCGCACGGCGGTTACTGGCGCTTCCCGCCGCAGTGGGGCTGGTCACCGCCATGGCGCTCGCGTACTTCCTCGCCACCGGGACCGTGACCGCAGAGGTCCGCGGCCACACCGTCGGCTACGGCGTCCACCTGCCGCGACCGTCGCTGATCATCGCGGGCTACCTCCTCGCCACCATCGGCTCCCTGCTGCTGAGCGGCGACCGGTGGCTGTGGCTGCTCGGCGGACTCGTCGCGGCCGGGGCGGTGATCTGCGCGGCGGCCTGGCAGCTGGAGTTCATCTCCACCTGGTGCGCGTTCGCCGCGGCCGCCTCCGTCGTCGTCCTCACCTGGGTGCGCCGCCGGCCGGCCGGTCCGTGAACCATGGCGCGGAACGCCGCGAGGTCCCCGCGCTGTGCGGCGCGGGGACCTCGGGGCCGTCGGGCGAGGTGGATCAGCCGCGTGCCGCTATCCCGGCGGCCAGGCCATTGACCCACAGCCGGTCCACGCGGGCGCGCTCCGTGGCGTTCGGGACCTCGTTGCGGCAGGAGGTGCCCGGGCCGCCGCCCGACATCAGCTCGCTGCACGGGCCCGAGTAGTGGTCCGGAAGGCCGAGCACGTGCCCGGTCTCATGCGCGACGACACGGACCGAGTCGTACTGCTGGTTCTGCCGGTAGTCCAGGAAGATGTAGCCGTTGCCGTGTCCGTCGGTACTGGCGTACGAACCCTGGCTGGAGTTGCCCTCGTAGTACGCGAAGTCCGCGTTGCTGCCTTCCTGGAGCTTCACGTTCTTCTCCGCGGCGTTCCAGATCTGCGCGCTGCGCGATATCTGGGACCTGAACGAGGGCGCGCTGCCGGTGCTGTAGATCAGTGTGACGGTCTGCAGCGCGGGGTTGGCCGCCCGCTTGGCGGCGACGGACCGCTGGACCGCCTCGAAGAACGCCTTGTTGGCAGCGGCGTTCTCGTTCGATCCGGCGTAGGCGGCGTAGGACGCCGAGGCGTCCGCGGTCCGGTCCGACTGGGGGGCGGCGGCGATGGCGGGCACGGTGCCCAGGCTCACAGCGAGGCCGATGCCCAGCGCTGCCGAAAGCAGCACCTTGGGGTATCGCATGGGGGGTCTCCTTCTCCTCCGAGAAGCCGTCGATCGCCGTCGGGTGGAGCTGAATTGGGGGGAACGGCGACCGGGGCTGGGGGATGAACTGCTGATGCCGGTGAGTGTGCGGGAGGCGCACGCCGCCGCGGATGATGTCAGGGGCCGATAGGCCGGCGACATCACCCGAAACGGGGAGGCCAACTCGTACGCGAAAGACGGGTATTGCTGCGATTCGGGACCCTGGTGCGACGTGCGGACGCCGCCATATCCTCCGCTCATGGAGCTCGAGGTGAGGCACCTTCGCGCGCTGTGCGCCATCGCCGATACGGGCAGTGTCCGCAAGGCGGCGCGGCAGCTGGGGATGACCCAGCCGTCCTTGACGACACAGCTCCGACGGATCGAGAGCGCGCTCGGCGGCCAGCTGTTCTCCCGGGAGCGCACGGGCAGCCGCCCGACGCCGCTGGGGCGGACGGTCCTGTGCCGGGCGCGGCCCCTCGTCGCCGAGATGAACACGCTGGTGGCCGAGACCCAGGCGGCGGTGGTCAGGGCCGCGGGGCCGCACCTGCGGATCGGCGGCACGGCGAGCCGCGCCATGGCCGGCTGGGTCAGCAGGGTGCACGCCCGGCTGCCCGAGGCGGAGACCACGATCCGGGTGGACGTGTCGGCCAACGCGCTGCTGCAGATGGTCGCGCTGAACCAGCTCGACGTCGCGTTCGTCCATGAGGTCGAGGGCGCGCCGCTGCGGATCCCGGACGGCCTCGAACGGCGGGTCCTGGTCGCGCGGGAACCGCAGTTCATCGCCCTGCACGCGCACCATCCGGCCGCGCGCAAGAGCGTGGTGTCGCTGTCGGACGTCGCCGGCGACCGCTGGATGGTCGACCCGAGTGTCGACGGTGAGTGGGACGGTGTCCAGCGGGCCCTGCGCGCCTCGGGTTTCACGCCGAGGGTCGCGTACGGGGACTACCTCACCGCCGCCGACATGGTCGCCGCCGGCGAGGCGGTAGCGCCGTGCCAGCCGACCTCGCAGCCCCGGCACGGCATGGCCATCCGGCCGCTGCGCGGCGACCCGATAGCGGTCGAACTCTTCGTGGCCTCCCGAGCGCTGCCCGAAGGCGCCCCCGGAGGGGTGGGAACCGACGGGGTCGACGCGCTCTACGCCGACCTGGCGGCGGCCTACCGGGAGGCGGCCGCCGGGGCCGCCACGTACCGGCAGTGGCTGGCCAGGAACAACACCCCGCTGCTGTACGAGGACGAGCTGTCCCGCACCGCCGGCTGCGCCTGACGCCCGCCGCGGCGGGTCAGCCGCCGTCCGGCGGCTGGAAGGCGGCGAGCAGGCGCTCGGCGGCCAGCGTCGCGGTCAGCGTGCCCTCGCGGACCTGCCGTTCCACGGCGGGCGCCAGACCGCGTACGTCCGGGTGCTCGCGCACCCGGGCGAGGAGCTGGTCGCGGACCATGGACCAGGTCCACTCGATCTGCTGGTCGCGCCGCTTCGCCTCAAGCCGGCCATCGGTCAGCAGCACCTTCCGGTGCTGCTCCAGGCGCTCCCAGACGGCGTCGAGTCCGCTGTTCTCGCGGGCGCTGCAGGTGAGCACGGGCGGCGTCCAGCCGGCGTCCAGCGGTTGCAGCAGCCGCAGCGCGCCGGCCAGTTCCCGGGCGGCGGAGGCGGCCTCGCGCTCGTGCGGACCGTCGGCCTTGTTGACGGCGACCAGGTCGGCGAGTTCCAGGACGCCCTTCTTGATGCCCTGCAGCTGGTCGCCGGTGCGGGCCAGGGTGAGCAGCAGGAAGGAGTCGACCATGTTGGCCACGGCCGTCTCGGACTGGCCGACACCCACGGTCTCGACCAGCACCACGTCGTAGCCCGCCGCCTCCATGACGATGATCGACTCGCGGGTGGCCCGGGTCACGCCGCCCAGCGTGCCGGAGGTGGGGGAGGGCCGCACGAAGGCCGCCGGATCCACCGCCAGGCGCTCCATCCGGGTCTTGTCGCCCAGGATGGAGCCGCCGGTCCTGGTCGAGGACGGGTCGACGGCCAGTACCGCGACCCGGTGGCCGAGGCCGGTGAGCAGGGTGCCGAGCGCGTCGATGAACGTGGACTTGCCCACGCCGGGAACCCCGCTGATGCCGACCCGGCGGGCCGTTCCCGAGTGCGGGAGCAACTCGGTCAGCAGCCGCTGGGCCAGCTCGCGGTGGGCGGGGCGGGTGGACTCGACGAGGGTGATCGCACGGGCGATGTGCGGCCGCGACCCGTCGAGGACGCCCTTGATGTAACCGTCGATGTCGATCGTGGGTGCCATCGGCTCACAACTCGTGGCCGAGAGCGGCGGCCAGGTTCTTCAGCACGTCGTACGCGGCGTCCGGGATCACCGTGCCGGGCGGGAACACCGCGGCGGCGCCCGCCTCGTGCAGGGTCTCGACGTCCTGTGGCGGGATGACGCCGCCGACGACGATCGTGATGTCCTCCCGGCCCGCCTCGGCGAGTTCCTCGCGCAGCGCCGGCACCAGCGTCAGGTGGCCGGCCGCGAGCGAGGAGACACCGACGATGTGCACGTCGGCCTCGACCGCCTGCCGGGCCACCTCGGCCGGCGTCTGGAACAGCGCGCCGACGTCGACGTCGAATCCGAGGTCGGCGAAGGCGGTGACGATCACCTTCTGGCCGCGGTCGTGGCCGTCCTGGCCCATCTTGGCGACCAGGATGCGCGGGCGCCGGCCCTCCGCGTCGGCGAACGCGTCCGCCAGCTTGCGGGTGCGCTCCACGCCGGGTGACGTTCCTGCCTCGTCTCGGTACACACCGGTGATGGTACGGATCTGGCCGACGTGCCGTCCGTACACCTCCTCCAGGGCGTTGGAGATCTCACCGACGGTCGCCTTGGCGCGCGCGGCGTTCACCGCGAGCGCGAGCAGGTTGCCCTCCAGGCCGCCGCCGGGTCGGTTCCCGTCCCGGGCGGCCGCGGTCAGCGCACGCAGCGCGTCCTGGCAGGCGCTCTCGTCGCGCTCCGCGCGCAGCCGCCGCAGCTTCTCGATCTGCTGGGCGCGCACCGAGGAGTTGTCGACCTTGAGGACGTCGATCTTCTCGTCCGTGCCCACGCGGTACTTGTTGACGCCGATCAGCGCCTGCCGCCCGGAGTCGATGCGGGCCTGGGTGCGGGCCGCGGCCTCCTCGACGCGCAGCTTCGGGATGCCCGCGTCGATGGCCTTCGCCATGCCGCCCGCGGCCTCGACCTCCTCGATGTGCTGCCAGGCGCGCCGGGCGAGGTCATGGGTGAGCTTCTCGACGTACGCACTGCCGCCCCACGGGTCGATCACCCGGCAGGTGCCCGACTCCTGCTGCAGGAACAGCTGGGTGTTGCGGGCGATGCGGGCGGAGAAGTCGGTGGGCAGCGCCAGCGCCTCGTCCAGCGCGTTGGTGTGCAGCGACTGGGTGTGGCCCTGGGTGGCGGCCATCGCCTCGACGCAGGTGCGCGGCACGTTGTTGAACACGTCCTGCGCGGTCAGCGACCAGCCCGACGTCTGCGAATGGGTGCGCAGTGACAGCGACTTGGGGTTCTTGGGGTCGAACTGTTTGACGAGCTTGGCCCACAGCAGCCGGGCCGCCCGCAACTTCGCGATCTCCATGAAGTAGTTCATGCCGATGGCCCAGAAGAACGACAGCCGGGGCGCGAACGCGTCCACGTCCAGACCGACCTCCAGCCCCGCGCGCAGGTACTCGACGCCGTCGGCCAGCGTGTAGGCCAGCTCCAGGTCGGCCGTGGCCCCGGCCTCCTGGATGTGGTAGCCGGAGATGGAGATGGAGTTGTAGCGCGGCATCTTCTGCGAGGTGTACGCGAAGATGTCGGAGATCACCCGCATCGACGGCTGCGGCGGGTAGATGTAGGTGTTGCGGACCATGAACTCCTTGAGGATGTCGTTCTGGATGGTCCCCGCGAGCTTCTCGGGGGGCACACCCTGTTCCTCGGCCGCGACGATGTAGAGGGCGAGGACCGGCAGCACCGCGCCGTTCATCGTCATCGACACGCTCATGCGGTCCAGCGGGATGCCGTCGAACAGCTGCCGCATGTCGTAGATGGAGTCGATGGCCACGCCCGCCATGCCGACGTCGCCCGTGACCCGCGGATGGTCGCTGTCGTAGCCGCGGTGGGTGGGCAGGTCGAACGCGATCGACAGCCCCTTCTGACCGGCCGCGAGGTTGCGCCGGTAGAAGGCGTTGGACTCCTCGGCGGTGGAGAAGCCGGCGTACTGCCGGATGGTCCACGGCTGGTTGACGTACATCGTCGGGTACGGCCCGCGCAGGTACGGCGCGATCCCCGGATACGTCTCCAGGAAGTCGAGACCGGCCAGGTCGTCGGAGGTGTACAGCGGCTTGACGGCGATGCCCTCGGGGGTCTGCCAGAGCAGGTCCTCGTCGTCCTTGCCCGTGCTCTCCCGCACGGCCGCCCGCCACTGCTCCCCGGTGACGCCGCCGCCGTCGGCCGGGCCCTCGGGCTCCAGGCCGATCTCCGTGAAGTCCGGAATCGGTCCCGGCTGTCCCGTGCTGCCCTGCATCACGCCACTCCCATGCGGTCGAGGACGGAGGCGAGGACGGCGACCGCGTCGCCGCCCGCGAAGACGAACTCGTCGACTCCGGCCCGAAGATACGTTTCCCGCTGCTCGTCGCCGGGGCGTCCCGCGAGGAAGACCCGCAGCGCGCCGGCCGAGACCAGGGCGGCCGCCGTGTCCGCGGCCTGCTCGGCGTACAGCTTGTCGCTGGAGCACAGGACGGCCACGGTGGCGCCGCTGCGCGTGAACGCCTCGGCGGCCGTCGCCGCGTCGACCGTCACCGGGTCCTGGACGGTCTCGATGCCGCCCGCCTGGAACAGGTTGGCGGCGAAGCTCGCCCGTGCGGTGTGCGCCGCGGCCGGGCCCAGCGCGGCCAGGAAGGCCCGCGGGCGGGAACCGGTGGCGGCGAGGTGCGCGTCGGAGCGGGCGCGCAGCGCCTCGAACGCGTCGTCGCGCCGGACCGTGGGCAGTCCGCCGCCGGCGCCGTCGAGCCGCGCGTCGGGAGCGGCCTCGCGTTCCACCCCCTGCTCGGCGAGGTGGGGGAACTCGCTGACCCCCGTGATCGGCTCGCGGCGGTGGGCGAGGTCCGCGGACCGCTGCTCCCAGGTGGCCGACAGGCGCTCGGCGATCAGCCCGGAGCGCAGGGCCGCGGCCTGGCCGCCGGCGCGTTCGATCTCCTGGAACCAGGACCAGGCCGCGTGCGCCAGTTCGTCCGTCAGCTGTTCCACGTACCAGGAGCCGCCCGCCGGGTCGATGACCCGTGCCAGGTGCGACTCCTCCATCAGGATCGACGAGGTGTTGCGGGCGATCCGCCGGGCGAAGTCGTCCGGCAGGCCGAGCGCGTCGTCGAAGGGCAGCACGGTGACGGTGTCGGCGCCGCCCACCCCGGCCGCCACACAGGCGACGGTGGTGCGCAGCATGTTCACCCACGGATCACGGCGGGTCATCATCACCGGCGAGGTCACGGCGTGCTGGCGCTGCGCCCCCGCGGTGGGGGCCGCCCCGCTCGCCTCGGCGACCCGGGCCCACAGCCGCCGCGCGGCGCGCAGCTTGGCGATGGTCAGGAACTGGTCGGCGGTGGCCGCGTAACGGAACTCCAGCTGGCCGAGGGCCGCGTCGACGGTCAGCCCCGCGGAGGTCAGCTCGCGCAGGTAGGCGACGCCGGTGGCGAGGGAGGCGCCCAGTTCCTGCGCGGGCGAGGCGCCCGCTCCGTGATAGGGCAGCGCGTCCACGGTCAGGGCCCGCAGCCCGGGGTACTCCCGGTGGCACAGGGCGGCCAGCTCGGCGGCCGCCGCGGCCCATGTCCCGTACCCGGAGTGCTGCCCGGTGCGGGCGGCCAGGCCCAGTGGGTCCGCGCCGAGGTTGCCGAGCGCCGAGTGCGCCGGCACGTCGCGCGTCTCGTAGAGGCTCAGCAGCTCACGGGCGGCGGCGTCGAACTCGGGGCCGGCGTCCAGGACGACCGGTGCCAGGTCGAGGTAGACGCCCTCGAGGGCCGCCGGGATCGCGGACACGGGCAGGCCGGAGCCGCCGACCAGGAGCCACAGCGAGGTGACGCCGTTCTCCAGGTCCGCGAGTACGGCCTCGTTGGTGCGCTTCGGATCGGGCCGTGCGTGCCGCTGGCGTACGTCCCACCCGGCGCGCGCGGTGCCCTCCGGCCGTCCGGCGCGGGTGAACGGCGGGAAACCGGGATATCCGGGTTCCGCGGCGCTGTCCTGCGCGGTGTACAGCGGACGGGTGGCGATCCCGTCCTGGAGCGTGGTGGACAGCGTTTCCTCGGCCGGGGTGCCCGGGACCGCTGTGCCCGCTTTGTGCAGTACGCCTTCGACAAGGCGTTGCCACTGCTCGCGGGAAGCGTCGGGGAACTCGTCGGCCAGAGGGAGTCCGTGATCAGGCAGGACCGTCATGGGGAAAGGCTAGGGCAGCCGCTAAAGACAGGGCAGGCCCACGACTGTGACCTTGCCCTCGTTGTCCGCCCCCGCCGTCCTGAACCGGGGCTTTTGGGCCTTCGGTGCAGCGGCCCCACGGATGTCGGGAGTCAGCCGACGACGGGACTGCGCCGCTCCAGCAGCACCACGTCCCGCCAGACGCCGCGGTGCCGCGCGATGCGCTCGCGGGTGCCGATCACCCGGAAGCCCGCCCGGTCGTGCAGGCGCAGGCTGGCGGTGTTCTCCGGGAAGATCCCGGACTGGATGGTCCAGACGCCGGCCGCCTCGGTGGAGGCGACCAGCGCGTCGAGCAGGGCGGCGCCGACCCCGCGCCCGCGGGCCCGGGGGTCGACGTACACGGAGTGCTCCACCACCCCGGCGTACGCGTGGCGGCCGGAGACCGGTGAGACGGCCACCCACCCCAGGACACCGCCGCCGTCCCCGTCGAGCGCGACCCTCCGGTGGGCGGGGAGCCGGGCCGCGTCGAAGGCCGCCCAGTCCGGCGCCGCGGTCTCGAACGTGGCGTCGCCCTCGTCGATCCCGGCCTGGTAGATCGCCAGGACGTCGGGCGCGTGCGCCGTGCTCATCGGGATGACCCGCGGTGCGTTCATGGGCCGAGGATGCCATCCCGGGGGTGCGGCGGTCCGGATCAGGCCTCGATGGGGGAGGCGGCGTCCAGCACGGAGGCGAGGGCGGTCTGCAGGTCCGCGGCGGCGCCGCGCCGGAAGGCGCGCTCGTAGGCCTCGTCGCCGATCCGGGCGCGGGCCGTGCGTTCGCACTCCGCCCGGATCGGGCCCAACTCCGGTGTCCCGCGCTGGGGATGTCCGACCGTGCGCCAGAAGGCCTGCCCGACGCCGAAGACCCCCGCCGCCCGTTCGCCCTCGCCCTGGGCCGCGATGGCGGCGGCCAGCAGGTCCAGTCCCAGGGCGATGCCGAAGTTGTCGCGCAGGAGCCGCTTGCCGTCGAGCATCGTGCGGGCGTGGCAGGCCGCGGCGGTGGGATTGCCCGCGAGGAGGGCGACGATGGAGAGTTGGTAGTCGAGGTACGAGCGGGTCCAGCACTCGTCGAGCTCCACGCACCGTTCGCGCAGGGCTTCCGCCTCGGCCCGGGCCTCCGGCAGTTTGCCGAGTCCGATGAGGGCGAAGACCTTGACCAGCCGGCAGCGGAACCGGGCGGCCGAGACGAAGGACCGGCCGGGACCGACCTCCAGGGCGTGGTCGGAGGTCACCCGCGCGGCGAGCGGCTGCCCCGTCAGCACGGAGATCAGGCCGCTGATGTTGGCCGCCGCGACCACCGCCTCGGTGTCGCCGTCCTCCCAGGCCGCGCGCGCGGCGTCCACGCTCAGCCGCCGGGCGTCCTCGTACTGCCCCTGCAGGGTCACGGTCAGTCCCAGCACCCACAGGGCCCGGGTCCGTTCGGGGCCGCGCGTCCGGTACCCGGCGAGTCCCTGTTCCAGGTATTCGCGGGTTTCGTGGAGGAGTCCGCAGCCGCTCCAGAAGAACCCGATGAGACCCGCGAGGTCCAGAGCGTGCCGGGGGTCCGTGGCCAGGAGGTGGTCCAGGGCGGTGCACAGGTCGGTGCGTTCCGCGCTGACCCAGCGGTACCAGCCGGCCTGGTCGGCGCTGAGCCATCCCGCGTCGGCCTGACGTGCCAGCCGCAGGTAGTGGTAGGCGTGGCGGTCGGCCAGCGCGGATTCCTCGGACAGTGCCCGGAGCCACCACTGGCCGTACTCCCGGATGGTGTCCAGCATGCGGTAGCGCCCGCCGTCCCGGCGGACCACCGACTGGGCCACCAGGCGTTCCAGCACCGAGCCGACGGCCTCGGCGCTCAACGGGCCGCCCGAGCAGACCGACCGGGCCGATTCGAGGTCGAAGCCGCCCCGGAAGACGGTCAGCCGCGCCCAGAGCAGTCGCTCCACCGGCCGGCAGAGCTCATGGCTCCAGCCGATCGTGGTCCGCAGGGTGCGGTGCCGCTGCGGCCACACGGCGAGGGACCGGCTCACCAGGTCGAAGCGGGAGCCCAGGCGTTCGGCGACCTCCTGGACGGTGGCCCGGCCGACCTGGGCCGCGGCGAGCTCCAGGGCCAGGGGGATGCCTTCCAGCCGGCGGCAGATCATGCCGACGGCCGCGTCCGCTCCGGGCTCCGTGAGCCGGCCGGCGGATCCCGCGGCGGTGGCCCGTTCGACGAACAGGGAGTGCGCGTCCCCGCCGTCGGTCGGCATCGGCAGGACGTCCACCACGTGTTCGGAGTCCAGGCCGAGCGGCTGTCTGCTGGTGGCCAGGACGGTCAGGCCCGGCACGGTGGTCAGGAGATCCGCCACGAGGTCCCGGCAGCCGTCGACCAGGTGCTCGCAGGAGTCGAGCACCAGCAGCATCTCCTTGCCGGCGAGCCATTCGCACAGCGCCTCGACCGGCATGCGGGACGAGTGGTCGGCGAGGTCGACCGCGTCCGAGACGGTCGCCAGCAGCAGCCGTTCCCCGTCCAGCGACGACAGGTCGGTCCACCACACGCCGTCGGGATATCGTTCGGCGGCGCGGGCCGCCGCCCGTAACGCCAGCCGGGTCTTGCCCACGCCGCCGATACCGGTCAAGGTGACCAGCCGGTGGCCGGTCAACGCTGCGTCCAGGCAGGCCAGTTCGCTGACGCGTCCGACGAAACTGGTTGATTCCTCGGGAATGTGCCCCATCACGGGCCCAGTCTGGCACTCGGCGGAAGCGCGGGCAGCCGGGACGGGGAATCCACCTGTCCGGAAGGCGCCCTACCGCTTGCGGGGCGGACGATCTACGGTCGAATTAGTTTCCTCAGGCGACCAATCAACCCGGAGGCTCCCACCGGAGGTGCACGTTCTCCATGACCCACACCGATGCCACCCCGTCCCCCGGCGGCCCGTCCGCCGGCCGTGCCGTGGACCCCGCCTTCCCGGCGCGGCGCGGCTGCCCGATGGATCCGCCGGCCCTTCTCGGTGAACTGCGCGAGCAGGCTCCCGCGTCCCGTGTCACGCTCTGGGACGGCAGCAGGCCCTGGCTCGTCACCCGGCACGCCGAGGCTCGCCAAGTGCTGCGGGACGAGCGGTTCAGCGCCGATTCCAGCCGTGACGGCTTCCCGTTCGTCTCGCGGGCCGCGACCGCCCTGCGCGACTCGCCCCCCTCGTTCATCCGGATGGATCCGCCGGAGCACGACCGCCGGCGCCGCATGGTGACGCAGGAGTTCATGATCAAGCGCGTCGCGCGGCTCGGACCGCGCGTCGAACGCATGGTGGACGGCCTGCTCGACGACATGATCGCCGCCGGCCCGCCGGCGGATCTGGTCGACGCGTTCGCCCTGCCGCTGCCTTCGCTCGTGATCTGCGAACTGCTGGGTGTGCCCTACGCCGACCACGCCTTCTTCCAGGACCGCAGCCGGGTGCTGCTGAACCAGCACACCCCCGTCGAGCAGGTGCGGGCCGCGCGCGACGAGCTGAGCGGCTACCTGCGGGACCTGGTGGAGGAGAAGGCCGTCCATCCCCAGGACGACCTGCTCGGCCGGCTGCTCGCGGCCCATCCGGACCGCGATGAACTCACCCTGGACGACACCGTCCGGATGGCCCTGCTGCTGCTCATCGCGGGACACGAGACCACCGCCAACATGACGGCGCTGTCCGTCCTGGACCTGCTGCAACATCCGCGCCAGTGGGAGCTGTTGTGCGCCGATCCGGGCCGGGTGGCCGGAGCGGTGGAGGAACTGCTGCGCCATCAGACCATCGTGCACACCGGGCTGCCGCGGGTGGCGCTGGCCGACACGGAGATCGGCGGCGTCACCGTGCGGGCGGGCGACGGCGTGCTCGTCTCACTGGCCGCGGCCAACCGGGACGAACGGGCCTTCCCCGAGCCGGACCGGCTCGACGTGGGGCGTCCCGGCCGCCGCCATCTGGCCTTCGGCTTCGGCGTCCACCAGTGTCTGGGCCAGCCGCTGGCCCGCCTGGAACTCCAGATCGCCCTGACCGGCATCGTGCGGCGGCTGCCGGGGCTGCGCATCGCCGTCCCCACCGGGGAGCTGTCGTTCCGCGACACCATGGCGATCTTCGGACTCTTCCAGCTGCCCGTGGCCTGGTGAGCCGGGCCTGCGCCGGACACCGCCCGACCCCCCTGTTGTGAAGGAGTACCCCGTGCGCGTCACCGTCGACCGTTCCCTGTGCTGCAGCTCGGGCCTGTGTGTCCTGGCCGCCCCCGAGGTCTTCGACCAGGCGGACGACGACGGGCGGGTGGTCCTTCTGCCGGGCGCTCCGCCGGAAAGCGCGTGGTCCGCCGTGGAGGAGGCGGTCGCGTGCTGCCCGGCGGGCGCCATCGAGGTCGAGGACTGACACCGTGGGCGCCCCGCCGGGAGCGGGCCGGTCAGTACGCGCACTGCCCCCGCTTCGCGCAGATGCACCTGGCGCGGTAGCACCGCGGGCAGACGACGCGCACAACGGCGTTCAGCAGCAGGCGGGAAGAATCCACGGCACACCTCCGGGTCTCGCGGGCGACACTCGTCGCTCGTCGCGTACCCCCGCGTCGAGGGGTCACGCCCCCTTTGATACCGCCCGGTAGGCCGGTGCGGATGTCACACTCCGGCCGTCCGCACCGCTCTCGGGTGCTACCAGCGACAGGAGGCCCCCGATGTCCGACACCCCGCCCGCCGACCGTGCCCGCGCAACGACGGCGGACGACGCCACGGAGGTGTTCGTCGGCCACCGCGAGCTGCTGTTCTCCATCGTCTACGACATGCTCGGCAGCGTCGCCGACACCGAGGACGTGCTGCAGGAGACCTGGCTGGCCTGGACGTCCCGGGCGGGAGCGCCCGGTGCGGAGCCGATCGCGGCTCCACGCCCGTACCTGGTGCGGATCGCGGTGAACAAGGCGCTCGCCCGGCAGGCCGTGATCAGCCGGCGACGGGAGACGTACATCGGACCGTGGCTCCCCGAGCCGCTGATCACCCCGCTCGCCGATGTGCCCGCCCCCAGTGACGGCGCCGACGTGGCCGAGCGCACCGAGTCGGTGTCGATGGCGCTGCTGGTCGTCCTGGAGACCCTGACCCCGCTGGAACGCGCGGTGTTCGTCCTGCACGAGCTGTTCGGCTACGCCCACACCGAGACCGCGGACATCCTCGGCCGCACGCCCGCCGCGGTCCGCCAGCTCGCGCACCGCGCCCGGGAGCACGTGCACGCCCGGCGCCCCCGCTACCGGGCCGACCCGCGGCTGCGGCAGCAGGTGACCGAGCGGTTCGCCGCGGCGGTGTCCGGCGGCGACCTGCAAGCGCTGCTCGCACTGCTGGCGCCCGACGTGACGCTGTGGGCCGACGGCGGAGGCAAGGCCACGGCCGCCGGGCGGCGGCCGGTCCACGGTCGCGACAAGGTGGCCAGGGTCCTGCACGCCGGAGCCGGCCGCGCCGGCCGCGGACTGGACATCCGCTACGAGCGGATCAACGGGGACCCCTCGGCGGTGCTGTTCCGCGCCGGAACGCCCTTCGCGGTACTGGTCGTCGAACTGGTCCCGGGCAGCGCCCAGGTACAGGGCATCTACTTCGTGACCAACCCCGACAAGCTCTCCCGCATGGGCTGACGCGGGTCCCGGCCGGGGTGGGCGGGGTCGGCGGCGTGGGAGGGGTCGGCCGGGGAATCTCCGGGGCGCGCGGTTCGTTGGCGCGGTAGGAGCCATGCGGGCTCCCAGCTGTGCCGAGCCGAGTCCGAGGTCGCCATGAACACACGTCACGAACGAGCGGGTCATTCCAGCAGGCAGGGCCCAGACGGGCAGCGTCCCGTCGACGCCCCGGCCGGAGGGCGGGCCGCCCGCTTCGGGCGGCTTCCCGAGCGCGTCCTGCCGGAGCAGATGGTCGAGGAGAGCCCGTCGAACGCGCCGAGCGACCCGCGGTTCGGCCGTGACCCCGACAACGACTGGCTGATCCGCTACTGCGCCTGACCGTCCCGCGGGCCACGGGCCCGGAGGGGTGCTGTGGTGGGTCGGCGCGGCGTAGGAACTCGTTTCCTACCACACTGGTATTGCCCACGCATCGCTTTCGCGAACAAGGTCCGAATCGTGTCGAGCGCACGTACGGTAACTCGCGTCGACCCTGACCCTGTCGGTGCCCCTGCACGATCGTCCCGTATCCGAGGGAGCCGTCGTGGAAGAGTCCAGCACGCCCGTGTTCGCACCGGACCACACCCACACCCACGGTGACTGCACCGTGGTGCCGCTCCGCGGCGAGATCGATCTTCTGACCGCCCCCGACCTCACCCGTTTCCTGGACTCCCTGACCGCGGGCCGCCACCCGGACCTGCTCATCGATCTGCGGCAGGTCGAGTTCCTCGACGGCAGCGGCATCACCACCCTGGTGCGCGCCCGCAGCCGCGCGGTCGCCAGGGAGGGACGGGTGCGCCTGCTCTGCACCCACCCGCCGTTGCTACGGGTCCTCCGGCTCCCCGAACTCCGTCTGGACTTCGACGTGCTGGAACACATGCCGGCACCCGAACCGGCCACGTAGGCCCGAGGGGAGGGCCGGCCCCGCGGACTCCGTTCGGCGGAACCGGTGACCGCGGACCAGGACCGCCGGTTCAGCCGGCGGCGGGCCCCAGCCGGGCCAGCGTGTCGAGCAGTTTGGCACGGCTCACGAAGACCTCCGGCGGCAGCGAGACGTACAGCTGGATCGTGGTCACCCCCGGGATGTGGTAGCGCAGGATGCGCTCCCGGCACTCCTCGGGCGACCCACTGATGAACAGACCATCCACCACCTCGTCCGGCAGCGCCTTCTGGGCTCCCTCGGGGTCCCCGGCCTCCCAGCGCTCGTGCGACTCGCGCAGCAACTCGCCGTGCCCGAGCCACTCGTGGAACTTGCGGTACGGCTCGCGGTTGAGGATCCACGCGAGGAAGGGACGCGTGGCGCGATGGGCGTAGTCGGTGTCCTCGGTGGGACACACGAACACCTTGACCACCAGCTCCTTGCCGGCAGGCTGCGGCCCGACCGCGTTCAGCACGGTGGGCACGTCCTCGGGGAAGAGCAGGTTGGTGATCGCCCCGTCCCCTTCGGTGAAGCCCAGCCGCAGCATGCCGGGACGCAGCGCGCCGAGAATGACCTTGACCGGTGCGGCGGGCGGATGCGGCAGCTGGAAGCCGGTGATCGAGAAGGTGTCGAAGTCCCCGGAGACGTGCTCGCCGCGCAACGCCCGGGTGGTGAACCGCAGGACGTCCCGGGTGCGTTTGAACGGCTCGTCGAACGGGATGCCGTTGATGTCGGTCACATGGGCGGGCACCGAGGCGCCGATTCCCAGCAGCACCCGCCCGGGGGCGAGTTGCGCGAGGGTCGCGGCGGTCTGGGCGAGCACCGCCGGACCACGGGTGTGCACCGGGACGATGCCGGTGCCGATGCGCAGCGACGAGGACCAGGCGGCCGCGGCCGCCAGCGGGGTGAAGGCGTCGGTGCCGCCGCCCTCGGCGCTCCAGATATCGGTGTACCCGAGGTCGGGGAGCCGTTCGACGATGAAACGGTGCCGGTCGATGGTGAGCCCCGGCAGCGGCAGGGTGATACCCCACCGCGGTGGGGCCGCCGCGGTTCGTGCGGGCGGTTCGTGCGGGGCGGTCATGGGACGACGGGTCCTCTCGTGGCGGGTGAGCGGTGGGAAGGCGCAGCCTGACGCCGGGACCTACGAGCGGACCCAGACCGTCGTCAGGTCCAGGAACCAGGACTGCGGCTGCACCAGGCCGCGCACCTTGGGCGACAGCGCCCGCGGATTGCGGTCGTTGACCACGAAGAGCCACGGCGCGTCCTTGCTCACCAGATCCAGCGCCTGCCGGTAGTCGGCCCGCCGCTTGGTCTGGTCCGTCGAGGCCGACGCGGAAGCGAGCAGGGAGTCCACCCGCGGGTTGGTGTAGTGGCCGGTCCAGAAGGGGCTCTTGCTGCCGATGAAGAGCGGCAGCAGCGCCTCGGACTGGAACAGGGTGGTGGACTGCGCGATAGCGTCGGAACCGAGGGCGACCTGGCCCTTGGCCTCCGCGCTGATCAGCGTCGACCAGTCGGTGGTGCGGAGCTGCACCTTGATGCCGACGGCGGCGAGGTCGCGCTGGATCGCCTCGCTGATCGGGACCGGGAGCAGGTTCCCCGAGCCGCCGGTCGGCACGGTGACCGTGGTGCTGAAACCGCCCGTCTTCCCCGCCTCGGCCAGCAGTCGCTTCGCCTTGGCCGGGTCGTAGGAGTAGGCGTCGCCCGCCGGGTCGAACGCGAAGGTGGCGCGGGGCGCGGCCTGGTAGGCCGGGTCGGCGGTGCCGTGCAGCAGCTTCTCGGCGATCGCCTTGCGGTCGATGGCGAAGTTGGCCGCCTGCCGGACCCGCGGGTCGTTCCACGGCGCCTTGGACGTGTCCAGGATCCAGTACCACAGGTGGTCATAGCTGTTGGTGACGAGCTGCACCCCGTCGGCCTTGAGGCTGTCGATGTCGTCGGGGTTCGGATACTCGATCCAGTTGACGCCGCCGGAGCGCAGCGCGGCGGTGCGGGCGGCGACGTCCGGCAGCGACTTGACCACCAGCTTGTCGAGCTTGGGCACGCCCCGCCAGTACCCCTTGTTGGCGACCAGGGTGATCTCCTGCCCGGCGGTCTGGGAGCTGAAGGCGAAGGGCCCGGTGCCGACCGGGTGCTGCCCGAAGTCGGCCGCCCCGTACTTGCGGACGGCGGTGGGGCTCGCGATCAGGACATGGGCGAGGTCTTCGGCGAAGTGCCCGTTCGGCGCGGTGGTGACCAGTTCGACGTGCTCGGCGTCGACCTTGCGGTAGGTGGCGATGTCCCCGGCGTACTCCTGCGCCGCCGCACCGAGTGCGTCGGTGTACTGCGCGCTGTGCTTGTCCAGGTAGCGGTCGAGGTTGAAGACGACCGCGTCGGCGTCGAAGGGGGTGCCGTCCTGGAACTTCACGTTCCTGCGCAGGGTGAACGTCCAGGTCTTGGCGTCGGCCGCGACCTTCCAGGACTCCGCGAGCGCGCCGGTGATCTCCGGGGGCGCGTCGGTCCTGGACAGGTCGTAGCGGGTGAGCCCCTCGTACAGCTGGAAGCTGACCAGGCGCTTGCCCTCGAATCCGGCGCCGCCGATGACGGTGTCGGGGTTGGGCAGCTTGCCGGTCGCGCCGATCACCAGGGTGCCGCCCCGGCCGGTGGCGTCGGAGGCGCCCGTGCCGTCGGCGCCCGTCGTGGAGGCCGCCGATCCGCAGCCGGCCGCCGCGAGCAGCACTCCCGCGGTCAACAGGGCCCCGGTTCTGCGCCGGAGGCGGGGGGTGGCGTGGTGGTGCGTCATCGTGAGTCCTCGGGTTGGCTGGGAGATGGGTGCGGCGGACGGGCACAGGGCGGCCCGAACGGTCAGACGAGGTCGGCCGGTTCATCGCCGGCCGCGGCGAGCAGGGCGCGGGTGTACGGGTGACGAGGTGCCCGCCACACGTCGGCGGTCGGTCCTTCCTCCACCACGAGTCCGTGCCGCAGGACCAGCACCCGGTCGGCGAGATGCCGGACGACCGCGAGGTCGTGGGAGATGAACAGACACCCGACGCCGGTGCGGTCCTGGAGCTCCACGAGCAGGTCCAGCACCTGCGCCTGGACGGTGCGGTCCAGTGCGGAGGTGGGTTCGTCGCAGACCAGCAGCTCGGGGCCGGGGGCCAGGGCGCGCGCGATGGCCACGCGCTGCAACTGTCCGCCGGACAGCTCGCGCGGGTACCGCCGGGCCAGCGCAGGGTCGAGCCCGACCTGCTGGAAGAGCGCGGCCACCGCCTGCGGCCGATCCCGCCGGGCGGTGCCGTGCAGGCGCAGCGCGAACGCCACCGCGTCCCCGACCCGCAGGGCGGGGTTGAGCGAGCCGCCGGGGTTCTGCGGGACGAACTGCAGCCGTCCGCGTACCGCCCGCGCTCCGCGGCCGCGGAGCCGGTGGGGGTCGTGGCCGGCGAAGCGGACCGAACCGGTGTCGGGCGCGAGCAGTCCCAGCGCCAGCCGGGCGAGGGTGGACTTGCCGGAGCCGGACTCGCCGACCAGGCCGACCGTCTCACCGCGGCCGAGGCCCAGGCTGACCCCGTCCAGGGCGAGCCGGCCGCCGGGGTAGCGCTTGGTGACCCGGTCGAGGTGGAGCAGGGGGGTGCCCGCCGGCCCGATCATCGGCGTACCGCCGTCCGGGCCGCCACGAGTTCGGCGGTGAAGGAGTGGGCCGGCCGGGAGAGCACCTGATCGGTGGAACCGGACTCGACGATGCGCCCGGCGCGCATCACCGCCACCTGTCCGCCGACCCTGCGGGCCACCGTGAGGTCATGGGTGACGAGCAGCACCGCGAGGCCGAGTCGGGTGCGCAGACTGCCGAACAGGTCCAGGATCTCAGCTCTGACCAGGGCGTCGAGCGCCGTGGTGGGTTCGTCGGCGATCAGCAGTTCGGGCTCGCAGGCGACCGCGAGGGCGATCGCCGCACGCTGGCGCAGCCCGCCGGAGAGTTCGTGCGGAAAGCTGCGCGCGATGCGCTCCGGCTCCGGGATCCCGGCCGCGGTCAGCAGTCCGGGCACGGCGTCGCGGGCCGCGCGGCGGGTGGTGGCCACACGGTGGCGGCGTAGGACTTCAGTGATCTGCGGGCCGATGCGGCGCAGCGGGTCGAGCGACCCGGTGGGGTCCTGCGGCACGTAGCCGATCCGGCTGCCCCGCACCCGGGAGAACTCCCGTTCCGGCAGCGCGCGCAGGTCGGTCGGGCCCAGGTGAACTCGGCCGGTGACCCGGGCGTTGCGGCCGGGCAGCCCGAGCACGGTCCTGGCGAGTGTGGTCTTGCCGCTGCCCGACTCGCCGAGCAGCACCAGGGCGCCGCCGGGCTCGACGGAGAGCGACACGGTGTCCACGGCGTGCACGGCGGATTCCCGGCCCGGGTACCGGACGGACAACTCCTCCACGTACAGCGCCGGCCGACCGGTCGGCGGCCGTTCGCGCGGGGTCATCGGACAGCCTCCGGTGCGAGGTCGCGCGAGTCGCCGATGCGGCGACGCAGGGCCTCGCCGAGGGTGTTGAAGACCACCGAGACGAGGAGGATGGTGACAGCGGGAAGGACGGCGGTGCCGGGGTGGGTGAGCAGGCTGGGGCGTAGCTCGTCGAGCATCGCCCCCCATTCGGCGGTGGGCGGTGGCACCCCGAGCCCGAGGAAGGAGAGCCCCGCCGCGTACACCACGGACAGCCCGATCAGGGACGAGGCGTAGGCCAGGATCACGGGAGCGATGACCGGCACGACCTGGCGCACGGCGACCGTCGTCCGCCCGGCGCCGCTGACCCTGGCGGCCTCGAGGTATTCGGCGGTGCGGATCCGCGCGACCTCGGTGTGGGCGACCCTCGCCACCGCCGGGGTGAGGACGACCGACAGCGAGAACACGGTCGCGCCGAGCCCCGCCGGCAGCACGGTGGCGATGGTCATCGCCAGCAGGATGCCGGGGAAGGCGTACAGCACGTCGAGGGAGCGCAGCAGCGCCTGTTCGGTGACCCGGCTGCCGAGCCCGGCGGCGATGCCCAGCGCGGTCCCGGCCGTCGCGGCGATCGCCACCGGGACGAATCCGCCGATCAGGGAGGGCCGGGCGCCCCAGATGAGCCGGCTGAGCACGTCGCGGCCCTGCCCGTCGGTACCCAGGACGTGCCCGGGGCTGCCGACGTCGAGCAGGCGCGCCTGCAGGGATCCGGCCACCGGGTCGTACGGGGCGAGCAGGGGCGCCGCGACGGCCAGCAGGAGCAGCAGCCCGGCGAGCGCGGCGGGTAGCAGCAGCCCCACGTCGCGGCGCAGCGCGGCTCCGGCCCGCAGGGCCCGGAGCGAGAGCCGCCCGCGCGCGGGGGCTTCGGTACGCAGCACGGTCATCGCGGGCTCCGGACCCGCGGGTCGATCCAGGCGTGCGCGGTGTCGACCAGGATGTTGACGCCGACGAAGGCCACCGCGACCACCAGGACGCCGCCCTGGATGAGGGGCAGGTCGCGGGCGCTGAGCGCGTCGTAGAGCAGATGTCCGAGGCCGGGCCAGGCGAAGAGCGTCTCCACGAAGACCACCCCCTCCAGCAGGTAGGCCAGTTGGAGCCCGCCGATCGTGAGCAGTGCGGGGGAGGCGTTGTGCACGCAGTGCCGCAGCACCGCCGCCCGGCTCAGGCCCCGCGCCCGCAGGCTGTCGGCGAGATCGCCCGCGAGCACCGATCCGAGGGCGGCCCGGAACACCTTGGCGGTGAGCCCGAGCGGGACCAGGGCCGCCGCGACGGCGGGCAGGACCAGGTGGCGCAGCAGGTCCTGGAAGCCGCCGTCGCCGAAGACGTCATGCGTACCGCCGGCCGGCAGCCAGCGCAGCCGCACCGCGAAGACGGCGATCAGCAGCAGCGCCACCGAGTACTGCGGGGCGGAGACCGACACCGTGCTCAGCGCGCCGGACAGTCTGCCGAGCGGCCCGCGGGGCCGCAGGGCGCCGACGGCGCCGAGGACGATCCCGCCGACGAGGACCAGCGTGAACGCAGCGGCCGACAGGAGCAGCGTCTGGCCGAGCGCCGGCAGCAGCAGCTGGTCGACGGGGCGCTGGCCGGCGATCGAGGTTCCGAGGTCGCCGTGCAGGGCGTGCGTCAGCCAGTCGGTGTACCGCACGGGCAGCGACCGGTCGAGACCGAGGCGCTCCGTCAGCGCCCGGCGCGCCTCGGGCGGTGCCCCGGGGCCCAGGAACGCGCTGACGGGGTCACCGGGCACCAGGGCCACGGTGGCGAAGACCACGAGCGTCACCCCGACGAGGGTCGGCACTGCGAGCAGCAGCCGGCGGATCAGGAACCGTCTCATGCGGGCACCGGCCGGACAGGGGCGCCCGGCGGACGGGCGGCGGAGAGGCGGGCAGCGGCAGGCATGAGCGTGGTCCTTCCAGGGCCGGTCACTCCGGCCGATGGGATTGAAGGTGGCTCAGCGGGCGGGGCGACAGCCAGTCAGGCGTTCATGCTGTTACCTGAGGTCATAGGATCGGCGGTGCGGATCAGCGCGCTGCCCCGCAACGGCGGTCGTGGACCGACCTTGACCCGTACTCGAGTACGGAATTACCCTGCGCGCATGGCTATCCGGCGCACCGACTTCACCTTGGTCGGCATCTGCGGCTCGTGGCACCGCAGGTGCTTCGACGAAACCTGTCGCCCCGGCGCCCCGCGCTGACCGCCCAGCCCCTGGCTGCCCGGCAGCGCCCCTCCTCCAGTAGCGGCCGGCCGCCCTCCTGATGATCCGTCAGTGACGTTCCCCGACCACGGAACCGTCGGGGACGTGGGTGGCGTCCGCGCCGCATCGCCGCCCCCGTCCCGCCAGGGACCGGCTCCGTCACCTCCGAGGGGACCGCACCGCCATGCCGCACGACATCCGCGACCTGACCCGTCGACCAGCCGGCCGGGCCGGACAGCCCGCCCGCACCGTCAACCCGCCCTTCCGGTCCGGGGGTTCCCGATGGGAACGCTGACCGAACTGGCCGACCCGTGCTCCGGACGCAACCGGCGTCAGTCCGGGCGGCGGGGAGCGTCCGCCCCGCCCCGGCCGGACACGGCGAACGCGCTGCACATCGAGATCGACAACCCGCTGGACCTCATCGCGGGGCACCAACTGCTGGTCGAGCCGGACGCGTTCTCCGCCGGAAGCGGCCCCGCACGCCGCCCCGCCGCCGAACCGGCCTGCTCCTGTGGGCACCCGCTGTGCACCGTGGCCGCCGACCGGGCGACCGATACCACCCGGGTGTTCCTGGTGGAACGGCACCCGGTGGCCAGCGCCGGACTGCGCAGTGTGCTGGCCAGCGTGCCGGGGATGACCGTGGTGGGCAGCAGCACCGGTGACCCGCTGCGCGCCGTGGAGGGTGTGCGGCGGGTACAGCCCGACGTCATCCTGCTGGGTGGTGGCGCGACGCTCGCCGACGACCTCGCCGCCGTGGTCGAACTGCGCGGCCCCGACGGGGCGCCCGACGCGCGGGTGCTGCTGCTGCGCCGGGCGGAGAGTACGGCGGAGGCCAGCCGGATGCTGCTGACCGGGGCGAACGGGTGCTTCCCGCTGGACCTGCCGGAGGACCGCATCATCAGCGCGGTGGCGACCGCCGCCGCGGGCGGGGCCGTCTTCCTGCCGGCTCCGCCGTCGGCCCGGGTACACCTGGCGAGCCTGGCCGGGCACGCGGCGGAGTCACCGCCGCAGCACTGCGGACTGACGGACCGGGAGCGCGACGTGCTCTCCCAGCTCGCCCGGGGCCTGGGCAATGCGGAGATCGGGCGCGAACTCGCGCTGGCCGAGGCCACCGTCAAGAAACACCTGACCCAGGCGATGCGCAAGATCGGCCAGTCCGACCGGCTGCGTGCCGCGCTCTACGCCCACCGGCACGGTCTGGCGGGCTGAGAGCGGCCCCCCAGGGGACTTTTGGTCGGAGGCGGGCACCCGTAGGGGGTGCCCGCCTCCGGCGTGTCCGGGTTCGGCCGGACGGGGCCAAGGACGGGGCGACGTTAGGAGCAGCCGCGGGCTCCGTAGGTCGCCCGGGCCCGCTCCGTTCGGGGCTTCTGGCCACGGGGCGCCGCTCCGTAGCGTTGCCGACGACCGAGACCGCCGCGGCCGACACCCGGACCGGGGTCGCGCGGCGGCCGCACCGCCCGGGGCCCGCGGTCCCGCACGACCCGCCCCCCCGTTGCGAACCTGTAGAAGGAGACCCTGATGAGCGATGTGCCCGAGGCAGCCATCGCACGGACCGGACCCCAGGAACCCCCTCCACACGGCGCGGGCGCCGGGACCGTCCCAGGACCGCGCACCGCGGTGCTGGGGGAGCCGCGCTCCGGGGACGGCGCGGCGCTCCCGTCGTCCGGCGTCCCGTACGACCTGCCCTACCCGGCCCCGTACCGCCCCGCGTACCGGTCGATGCCCGACGACGAGCGCTCGGCCCTGTGGCGCCAACGGCTGCACGAGGCCGAGGCCGGGCTCACCTCGTTCCTGGTCGCGCGGGGCGACCACCTGCACCTGACCGACTGGTTCGCGCTGCAGGCCGAACTCTTCGCCGACCTGCCGGACGCGCGGGACGCCGACTCGGTCGCCTGGCAGCGGGTGTTCTTCCGCGGCCAGGCCCTGATGGAGCGCTTCCTCGTCTCCCGCTACGGCGAGGAGGCGCTCGCCGGGTGGGCCGGCGCCAACGCCGAGGTGTACCGCACGGTCGAGCCCGACCACGGGCGGGGCGCCGCCGACCCGATCCACCGGATCGCCCGGCAGGCCGAACTCTACGGCTCCGACTACGAGTTCGACTCCGACGAACCCGAAGGTCCCGACCACGCCGCGCTGACCATCACCCACTGCGCCATCTGGGACTACCGCGAGAAGGCCCGCCGCAGCGGAGTGGCCATCACGCTCGCCTCGCCGTGCACCTACTGCACGCAGGCGCTGTCCGCCAACATCCGAGCCAAGGGCTACCGCCCCGCGCACCGGCTGCGCAGCGGACCCACCGGGCACGGCTGCCGCTGGGAGGCCGACGCCCCGGCCGCCGGCGCCACCCTCCCCACCACCCCGCGGGAGGCGTGATGTGCGGCATCACCGGTTGGGTCGACTGGGACACCGACCTGCGCACCCGGGAACAGACCGTGCGGTCCATGACCGAGACCCTGGCGTGCCGGGGACCGGACGCCGACGGTGTCTGGCTCTCCAAGTACGCCGCACTCGGACACCGCAGGCTCTCGGTGATCGACCTCGACGGCGGTGTGCAGCCGCTGCGCGACCTCCCCCTTCCGCGCGCCGTGCTCAGCTACAACGGCGAGCTCTACAACTACCGCGAGCTGCGCACCGAGTTGCGGGCACTGGGACACGAGTTCCGCACCGCTTCGGACACCGAGGTCGTGCTGCGGGCTCACGTGCAGTGGGGCGACCGGGCACCCCGCAGGTTCAACGGCATCTTCGCGTACGCGCTGTGGGACACCCGCCGCGAGGAACTGTTGCTGGTCCGCGACCACCTGGGGATCAAGCCGCTGTACTGGCACGCCCACTCCACCGGGGTGCTGTTCGGCTCCGAACCCAAGGCCGTCCTGGCCAACCCGCTCTTCCGGCCCGAACTGGACGCCGAGGGCATCGCCGAACTTTTCGCCCTGCCGGCCGCGCCGACAGCGGGCCACGGGCTCTTCCGCGGTCTGCACGAAGTGCGCCCCGGCACCGTGGTGACGGTCGCCAGGTCTGCGACCCGGCAGTCGACGTACTGGGCGCTGGAGTCCCGGCCGCACACCGACGACGCGGTGACCACCCGCGAGACGGTCCGCGCGCTCCTTGCCGACAGCGTCGAGCGCCAACTGCTCAGCGACGTGCCGCTGTGCACCCTGCTGTCGGGCGGAGTGGACTCCAGCGCCATCACCGCGCTGGCCGCGGCCGCCCGCGAACGGGCCGGCCACGGCAAGGTGACCAGTTTCTCGGTGGACTTCCCCGGCAGCGCGGAACGCACCCCGGACGCCTGGCGCACCACCCTGGACGCCCCGTACGTCCAGGCCGCCGCCGAGCACATCGGCACCCGGCACACCTCCGTGCTGGTCCCCGACGACGACCTGCTCGACGCCCGCGACGCGGTCCTGCGCGCCCGCGACCGCCCCGGCTGGGGCGAGATGGACGCCTCACTGCACCTGCTCTTCCGTGAGGTGCGGCGGCACTCGACGGTGGCGCTCTCCGGCGAGGCCGCCGACGAGATCTTCGGCGGTTACCCCTACTTCCACGACCGGCAGGCTCTCGCCGCCGACACCTTCCCGTGGCTGCACGGCCGCACCACCCCGGCCGCCCTGCTGCGCCCCGAGGTCCGCGCCGAGGTGCGCCCCGACGAGTACACCGCCGAGGCGTACCGGCGGTCGCTGGCCGCGGTGCCGCGGCTGGACGGCGAGACCGGAGCGGACCGGCGGCTGCGGGAGGTGTTCCATCTGGCGCTGACCCGCTGGCTCCCGCCGCTGCTGGACCGGGTGGACCGGGTGAGCATGTCGGTGGGTCTGGAGGTGCGGGTGCCGTTCTGCGACCACCGGCTGGTGGAGTACCTGTGGAACGTGCCGTGGGACCTCAAGTCCCCCGGCGGTCGCTCCAAGGGCCTGCTCCGTGACGCCGTCCGCGACCTGTTGCCACCGCAGGTGACGGACCGGCCGAAGAGCGGGTACCCGTCGACGCCCGCGGTCCGCTACACCGAGGTGCTCACCGCCCGCGCGCACGAACTGCTGGCCGACCCGCGGGCGCCGGTCTTCGACCTGGTGGACCGGGACGTGGTGCGGCGGGCGTTCACCGAGGGACGTCCGCTGCCCAGTCCGCGAACGGCTCCCAACCCCGTCGGCGGCCTCGACCACCTGGTGCAGGTCGACGAGTGGTTGCGCGCCTACCGGGTGGGGCTGCGATGACGCCCGGCGCGCGGTCCGCCGCCCGTACGCAGACCGCGTCGTCCGGCCGCCCGCGGGCCGATCCGGCCCTGGGAGCGGACGCCTTCCGCGCCGCGGCCCGGCACTGGACCACCGGGGTCGCCGTCCTGACCACCCGGCACGGCGAGGAGGTGTTCGCCAAGACCGTCTCCTCGCTGAGCCCGCTGTCCCTGGACCCGCTGCTGGTCAGCGTCGCGGTGGACCGGCGCAGCCCGCTGGTGGACGCGGTCCGCGGCAGCGGCCGCTTCGCCGTGAGCGCGCTGAGCCGCGAACAGGAGTCCATCGCCCGGCGGTTCGCCGCTCCGGGCGCCGGCCGCGCCCTGGGCTTCTTCACCACCGCGCCGATGCGCGCGGAGACCACCGGCGCACCCGTCCTGGAGCACTGCCTGGCCTGGTTCGACTGCCGGCTGCACAGCGTCCTGCCCGGCGGCGACCACGCGATCCTCGTCGGGCAGGCCGTCGCCGCGAGCACCGGCGACGGCGAACCGCTGCTCTACCACGACGGACGGTACCGCTCCCTCGACCGCCAACCGACCACCCCGACTGGAGTGCACGCATGACCCTGCTGGACACCACCGACACCGGACGGGGGCTGCTCACCGCCGACCGGTACCGGGCCGAACTCGACGACGGCCGCGAGCTGTACCTCGACGGGAAGCGCGTCACCGACCCGGCCGGCCATCCGGCGTTCAAGCCCGCCGCCGACGAGATAGGCCGGCTCCTCGACCTCCAGCACCACCCCGACCACCGGTCCCTGCTCACCTGGGAGGACCCGGCCACCGGTCAGCGGCTGGCCCGCGCCTACCAGCCGCCGCGCACGGTGGAGGAGCTGCGCGTGCAGCGGCGCAGCGCCGAGTTCTGGCACGCCGAATCCCTCGGCCAGCACGGGCGCTCACCCGCCTTCATGGCCTCCATCGCGGTCGGCCTCTACGACTTCCGCCACCAGCTGGAACGGGCCCGCACCGGCTTCGGCACCAACGCCGAGGCCTGGTACCACCACACCTCCCGCAACGACCTGGTGCTCTCGCACGCGCTGGGTGACCCGCAGATCGACCGCTCCACCGACCCGGTGGACGACCCCGATCTCGCGCTGCGCGTGCTGTCGGAGAACGAGCGCGGCATCGTCGTGCGCGGTGCCAAGCAGCTGACCACCCTGGCGCCGCTGGCGCACGAGGTGCTGGTCTACCTGTCGGCGTCGTTCGCCCAGCGCCGCGGTGAGCAGTTCGTCGTCTGGTTCGCCCTGCCGCTGAACACGCCGGGCCTGGTGACGTTGTGCCGCGAACCGCTCGGCAGCAGTCCGTGGGGGCACGCCCATCCGCTCGGCGCCCGGTTCGACGAGCAGGACGCCATGCTCTTCTTCGACGACGTCCTGGTGCCCTGGGACCGCGTCTTCCTGCTGCGCGAGAGCGAACTGGCCAGGACCGGGCTGGGCCGGATCAACGCCTGGAGCGCCTACATCGGCCACGTCCGCTACCGCGAACGGCTGCGGACCCTGCTGGCCACCGCGACCCTCGTGGCCGAGAGCATCGGGGTGGACGGCTTCCGCAACATCCAGGAGGACCTGGGAACGCTCGCCGGATACGCCGAACTCACCGAGTACTTCCTGGACGCCGCCGAGGCCCGTGCCACCGTCACCGACAGCGGTCTGCTGGCGCCGGGCGACACCGCGGCCAGCCGGGTGTGGTCCGCGGAGGTGGCGGGCAAGGCGGTCGAGATCGTCCGCGGCATCGGTGCCTCCGGGCTGTTGATGCAGCCGACGGCGAACGACCTGGCCAACCCGCGGTTGCGGCCGCACCTGGACCGCTACATGCGCGGGCGCGGCATCGACGCCGAACACAAGTCCCGGCTGTTCCGGCTCGCCTGGGAACTGACCGGTGACGGCTTCGGGCAGCGTCAGGACCTCTACGAGTTCGTGCACCGAGGCGACCTGGCCCGCAACCGCATCAACCTGTACCGGCGCTACGACCAGAGCAGCGTGCGTGAGCGGTTGCAGCGTCTGATCGCCGACCCCGCCGACCCCGCCGACCCCGCTGAAACCGCAGCTCCGGAAGCCCCGGAAGCTGTCCAGCACCCCACATCCCCGGAGGTCCAGCCGTGACCGCGTCAGCCGTCGAGATCCAGGCCCGGACCCTGTCCGGGTACGCGGACGCCAGCAGGCTCCGGCAGGTTCACGACCGTGACTGGGTGCTCGACCAGGTGCCGGGCGAACCCGAGGTGCTGCTCGACCTCGGCAGCGGCATCGGCCAGTTGCTGCGCTCCGCCCTCGACCGCCACCCGTCGCTGCGGCTGGCGGTCGGCCTGGAACGCTCGGAACACCGCATCGCCGAGGCGGCGCAGCGGCTGCGACCGTACGGCGACCGGGTCGCGCTGCACCAGGCCGATCTGACGGTGCCGGCGCCGCTGGAGTACCGGCCGGACGTGGTCACCATGACGTCGGTGCTGCACTGGCTGTACCCCGACGAGGACCGGATCCTGGCCTGGGTCGCCGACCACCTCGCACCCGGCGGACGCTTCCTGCTGACCACCTACCACCCGGCGCGCGACGCGCACGGCCTCGGCGGTGAGGACGACCTCGTCCGCGACGCCCTGGTGGCGCTGGGCGCCGAACGGGACTCGGTGCCCGGCGTGTTCGCGGCGGGGGAGGGGGATGCGGACGGCGTGGTGCTTCCCATCGCCACCCGTACCCGGACCGTCGAGGACCTGGCCGGGCTCCTGGAGGAGTACTTCCAGGTCGAGTCGGTCCTCGACCGCGACGCGGTGGTGCACGTCGAGGACGCGGCCCAGTACAGCCACTTCCACGCCGCCACCTTCGGCGACTACTACAGCCGCCTCGTCCCGCCCGAACGGCGCGAGGAGTTCTTCCGCGCGGTCGGAGACGCCGCCTGGCGGCGGCAGGGTGAACGCGGCTGGGTCAGCAACATGCCCGTACGACTGTGGAAACTCCGGCAACGTGATTGACCCCTCAGGGCTGTCCCGTAATCCCTGGCGGGCGCCCGACGACAGCTACGGGCACCTCGCCGCGTTGTCGGAACGCCCGAATACATCCAGTATGCGGGTGCCCCTCCGCCGTGCGGTGCACCGCATCTGACGCCGCGCGCTGCTCCACCAGGGATTGCGGGACAGCCCTTAGTCTGGAAGTCCCGTACCGACCCCGCCGGCCGAGGAGTCACCTCCGATGTCCACCCCCCTCCCCAGCCAGGAACTCGGCGCCTTCCTGCGAGCCCACCGCGAACTGCTCCAACCGGCGGACGTGGGGCTGCCCGCCAACTCCCGCCGCCGCACGCCCGGTTTGCGGCGCGAGGAGGTCGCGTCGCTGTCCGGAGTCGGACTGGCCTGGTACACCTGGCTGGAACAGGGCCGCGTGACCGCTTCCCGGCAGGTGCTGGAGGCGGTCGCGCGGGCCCTGCGGCTGGATCCGGCGGGGCTGCGGCACGCCATGCGGCTGGCGGGGCACCACGAGCCGACCGGTCCGCTGGACACCGACCGGTCCGGGGCCCTCGCGTCGACCGTGCAGCCGGTGCTGGACTCCTGGCCCACCAGCCCGGCCGTCCTGTTGGACCGGCACTTCGACCTGCTCGGGTGGAACACGGCGTGGAGTGCGCTGTGGGGAGCGCCCGAGGCGGTGCCGGCGGACCGCCGCAACCTGATGTGGCTGATGGTGGCGGGCCGACAGCTGCGCGCGGTGCTGCACGACTGGGAGCCGCTGGCGATGAACGTCTTCCAGCACTTCCGCGCCCAGGCCGGTACCTCCCTGTCCGACCCCAGGACCGGTGAGGTCTACCGCCGTCTGGACGAGGACGCCCCGCAACTGCGCCACTGGTGGGGCTGCCACTCGGTGGCGGAACTGACCGCGCGCGCCGTGGTCGTCGAACCCCCGGGCATCGGCCGGATCGAACTGGCGCTGTCCTCGTTCCACCCGGTGGACGACCCCTCGGCGCTCGTCCTGCTGTTCACCCCGCGCACCGCCGAGGACCACTCCCGCATGTCGGCGCTGACCGAACATCCGCTGCGCGCGGTCACCGGACTGCCCGAACGCCACGTCGGCTGAGCGGCCACGGATCGTACGGGTGAGGGCCGCGGCATATGCCGCGGCCCTCACCCGTGTTCGCGGTCAGACGCTTTCGGCGGCCTCGACGGGAGCCGCCGGCGTGCGCAGCCCGCGGCTGACCGCCAGGCCTCCCAGGGCGCCGAGCAGCGCGAGGCTCACCCCGATGACCAGCGTGCCCGTCGAGACGTTCCCGAAGGCCCCGACGGCCCAGGCTCCCACGCCCGTTCCGGCGTACATCGTCGAGGTCAGCCAGGCGCTGGAGGTGGCACGCAACTCCGGTGCGACCGTGCCCGCCAGAGTCTGCTGATCGGTCACGAAGCCGCCGCTGGCCACGAACCACACCGTCACCCCGACGAGCGCCACGATCAGGCCGGGACCGCCGGCGGTGAGGGCGACGCCCGTGGCGAGCAGCACGCCCCACACTCCGAGCAGCGGCAGATGGGAGCGGCCGACCGCACGGGCCCGGTCGCCGAGGCGGCCGGCGACGAGCGAGCCGGTCACGCTGCCCGCGCCGACCAGGACGCCGACCAGTCCGAGTTGGGCCACCGAGAGGGCGAAGCGGTGGACCAGCAGGGCGCCGAGGAAGGTGTACGCCCCGAGGTTGGCCGCGTGGAAGACCGTGTTGACGACCAGCGCCCGGCGCAGCGCCGGGTCGGTCCAGCCGGCCAGGATGGCCTTGGCGGCGCCGATCGGGGCCGCGGTGTGCGGGGTCGCCGCGACCTGCCGCAGGAGCAGCGGCAGCGCGGCGGCGGTGCCGACGGCCAGCGCCACGAAGGCCGAGCGCCATCCGGCGATCCCGGCCAGCGCGCTGCCCAGCGGCACGCCGACGACCTGCCCGCAGGAGAACAGCGCCATGCCGAGCCCGAGCGCCCGGCCGCGGAAGCGGTCGGGGGCCGTCTCGGCGATGTGCGCCCAGATCGCGGGCCCGGCCGCCGCCGCGGCCAGCCCGGCGACCGCCCGGGAGAGCACGAGCGGCGCCAGTCCGGTCGAGAGCGCGGCTGCCGCGTTGGACGCGATGAACAGCGCGGTGCCGGCGAGCAGCGTCTGCCGGCGGCCGATCCGGTCGCTGAGCAGGCCGAGGAACGGCGCGCAGACGGCGTAGACCAGTACGTAGGCCGTGACGCTGGAAGCGGCGGCCGTCTCGCTGACGCCGATGTCCCCCGCGATGGTCGGAAGCAGGGGGGAGACCAGGAACGTCTCGGTCCCGAACAGGAACAGCAGGGCGAACACGCCGGCATAGCGCAGCCAGTCGTAGGTCTCGGGCGCGGCGGCCGGCTCAGCGGGTGCGCCGGGAGTGCGGCTCAAGGGGATCACAGCCTTTGCGAGCGTGGGTCCGGAGCCGGGGGAACCCGAGCCCGCTCCCGCCGCGCTCTGCGGCGGGGCGGGGACGGGGCGGGACGGCGGGGTTCGGCTCCGGTGGGGACGGGGCCGTCCGGCCCCACCATCGTGTGCCACCGCGCGACGCCCAGCCAGACAGGCGAACATCCTGTGACCGCAGCTCATAGGCTCTCAGGCCGCGGAGGAGTCACGACCCGTCTGCTGGGGACGGGTTGCCTGCGCGGCGTGCCAGGCGGGTGCCAGCAGGTCGAAGGAGCGGACGCGGTCCTGGTGGTCATGGGTGATGGTGGTGACCAGCAACTCGTCCGCACCGGTGGCCCGTTGCAGGATGCGCAGTTTCTCGACGACAGTCCCCGGCGAGCCGGTGAACTGCGTGCGCACCCGGTCGTCGATCAGGGCCCGCTCCTCCTCGGTCCACACGTGCGCGGCAGCCTCTTCCGGGCTGGGGAACGGGATCGCGCCCCGGCCCGAGCGGATGCTGTGCACCCACAGGGCGTACGGGCTCGCGAGACGGCGCGCGGTGTCGTCGTCCTCGGCCACCACCACATCGGCGGAGACCAGTACGTGCGGCCGGTCCAGCACCGTCGAGGGCGTGAACGCCTCCCGATAGGCGTTCACGGCCTCCAGCACCGCGGCCGGGCTGACGTGGTAGTTCGCCGCGAAGGGCAGCCCCAGCGCAGCGGCGGCGCGGGCGCTGGCCCCGGCGCTGCTGCCGAGGATCCACACCTGCAGGTCGGCTCCCTCCCCGGGAACGGCGTGGGCCTCGAGACCGCCTTCGGTGCGGTGATCGCCGCGTATCAGGGCCAGGATCTGCTCCACCTGGTCCCGGTAGTCGGGGAGTTCGGCGCCGGGGAACTGCACGAGCTCGGTGTAGCGGGCGAGCAGCGGGGAGCCGATGAGCCGGCTGATGTCGTAGGGCGCGGGGATCAGCAGCCCCTCGGGGGTGGAGCGGGGCCCGGCGGACGGCGGCGTGACGGCCGGTCGCGGCGCGGCTGCCGCGGTGCCGCCCGGCTTGCGGAACCCCGAGCGGCCCAGGCCGAGGTCGATCCGGCCCGGGTGCAGCGCGTCGAGCAGTCCGAACTCCTCCACCACCGACAGCGGGGTGCGGTGGCCCAGTTGCACCGCGCCGGCGCCGACCCGGATCCGCTCGGTCGCGGCCGCCACGAGCTGGATCAGCAGCGCCGGGGACACCCCGGCGACGCCGGTGGTGAGGTGGTGTTCGGCCAGCCAGTACCGGTGGTATCCGGCGGCCTCGGCGCGCTGCGCCAGGTCGACGGTGTTGCGCAGTGCCTGGGCCGCGGTGGAGCCGGAGCTGATGGGGGCCAGGTCCAGGACGGACAGCGGTACGGGCCGACCGTGGTCCGAGTGGGGTTCCGTCACGACGCCGCCTTCTTCGTGCTGTCGTTGCTTCGTGTGCTGTTCCCGGCCGCCGGCCGGTCCAGGCCGAGGTGGTCGCGCAGTGTGCTGCCCTCGTACTCGTGCCGGAAGACGCCCCGTTCCTGGAGCAGCGGGACGACCGTGTCGGCGAACGCGTCCAGGCCGCCGGGGGTGACGTGCGGGACGAGGATGAAGCCGTCGCTCGCGTCGGTCTGGACGAACTCGTCGATGGTGGTGGCGATGGTGGAGGGGGAACCGACGAAGGTTTGGCGGCCGGTGGTCTCGATCACGAGTTCGCGGATCGACAACCCGCCGGCCTCGGCCTTCTGCCGCCACTCCTTCGCGGTGGCCAACGGGTCCCGGAACATCCGCACGCTGGCCCGGCCCCGTGCGACCGTGTGTTCGCCCGGGTCGGGGTCGATGTCAGGCAGCGGACCGTCCGGGTCGTAACCCGACAGGTCGCGGTTCCACAGCTGTTCCAGGTACTTGATCGCGGTCTGCCCGCTGACCTGCGCCCTGCGCACGTCGCGCGCGTGGTCGCGCGCCTCGGCGTCGGTGTCGCCGAGCACGAACGTCGCGGCGGGCAGGATCAGCAGCTCGTCGCGGTTGCGGTGATGGCGCGCGAGGCGGTCCTTGACGTCGGTGTAGAACGCCCGCCCGGCGTCCAGGGTGCTGTGCCGGCTGAAGATCGCGTCGGCGGTGGCCGCCGCGAACTCGCGTCCCTCCTCGGAGTCACCGGCCTGGAAGATGACGGGGCGGCCCTGCGGGCTGCGCGGGACGTTGAACCGACCGGAGATGTCGAAGTGCTGGTCGCGGTGGCGGAACGCCCCCGCTTCCGCGTCACGGAGGAAGCGGCCGGACTCCGCGTCGGCGATGATCTCATCGTCCTGCCAGGAGTCGAACAGCTCCCACGCGGTGCGCAGGAACTGCTCGGCGCGCGAGTAGCGGTCGTCCTGGGCGAGGAAGCCGCCGCGCCGGAAGTTCTCTCCGGTGAAGGCGTCCCAGGAGGTGACGACGTTCCAGGCGGCGCGTCCGTCGGAGAGGTGGTCGAGGCTGGCGAACTGGCGGGCGACCTCGTAGGGCTCGTTGAAGGTGGAGTTGATCGTGCCGGTCAGGCCGATGTGTTCGGTGACCGCTGCCAGCGCGGCGAGCACGGTGAACGTGTCGGGGCGGCCCACGACGTCGAGGTCGTAGATCTCGCCGCCCTGCTCGCGCAGTCGCAGGCCCTCGGCGAGGAACAGGAAGTCGAACTTGGCGCGCTCGGCGGTGCGGGCGAAGTGCGCGAACGAGCTGAACTCGATGTGGCTGCCCGCTTCCGGGTCGCTCCACACGGTGGTGTTGTTGACGCCGGGGAAGTGCGCCGCGAGATGGATCTGCTTGAGGGGCTTGCTCATGGTCGGTCGGATCCCTCCGGCTCAGGCACTGACGGTGTCGGCGGCGCCGCCGACACCGGCGGCGAAGCGGTTGGCGGGGCGCGGGAGGCCGAGCAGGCCGCGCAGCGTGCCGGCCTCGTAGGAACGGCGGAAGGCGCCGCGGGCCTGGAGTTCGGGTACCAGTGCGCGCGTGATCGCCGGCAGGTCCCGGCTGAGGGTGGCGGGGCGCAGCCGGAAGCCGGTGAGTCCGGACCGCCGCCGGTCCAGGAGCAGATCGGCCAGTTCCGACGGTGTTCCGGTGAACACCTCGGCGTCGCTCGTCCAGGCTTCGCCGGACAGGGCGTCGAGCCGGTCCCGGCGCGACCGCGCCACTCCCGGCCGCTCGTCGAGGAAGACCACCAGGTCGCCGAAGACGTGCAGGGTCTCGTCGCCCCGTCCCGCGGCCTGCTGTTCGGCGTGGACCGCGGCGACGATCGTGCGGGGCCTCGTCGGTGTCGTGCGGGGTGACGTAGCCGACGTCGGCCGCCCGGCCCACCAGTTGATACGGCCCCGCCGAGTGGGCGAGAGCGGTCACGACGGGCTGTCCCTGCGGCGGCCGCGGCGTGATCGAGGGCCCTTTCACGTCGAAGTGCCGGCCGCGGAAGTCGGCGTAGTGCAGCTTGCTCCGGTCGATGAACCGGCCGGAGGCCACGTCCCGGATCTCCGCGTCGTCCTCCCAGCTGTCCCACAGCCGACGCACCGCCTCGACGTACTCGGCCGCCTCGTCGAACAACTCGGTGACCACGTCCGGCGAGTGCGACCGGCCGGAGTCCGCGGTACCGAGCAGCGGCGGGAAGGTGCGGCGGCCGAAGTGCGCCGCCTCGTCAGGCCGTGCCGAGACCCGGACGCGTACTCCGGCGCGGCCGGAGCTGACGTAGTCGAGGGTGGCGATCGCCTTCGAGAGGTGGAACGGTTCGGTATGGGTGGCGACCGCCGTCGGTACCAGCCCGATGTGCGTGGTCAGCGGGGCGACCCGGGCGGCGACGAGCACCGCGTCCAGCCGGCCGCGTACCTGGTCGGTGCGCTCGTCGGGCCCGGTGCGGTCGGCGGACTGGAGGGTGAGGGAGTCCTCGAACGTGACGAAGTCCAGCAACCCGCGCTCGGCTTCGAGGACGGCGTCGGCCCAGTAGCCGGCGGTGAACAGCTCCCGGGGACGGGCCCCGGGCTCCCGCCAGGCGGCCGGATGCCAGCCGGCGTCGTCGAGTGCGACGGCGAGGTGCAACGGGTTCAGGGATGCGGACATGGCGCGGTTGCCTTCCTGATGTGACCGGATGAGGACGCACCGCCCCGGAGGCGTGGTGCGTCGGCAGGGAGTCAGATCAGTGACAACAGAGGGAGCCGGCGACCCGTTGCAGATCGATGTGCTGGCGGCCGTACAGGTGGACGACGGGTCCGCGGGGGACGAGAGTGCCGACGACGACACGATCCTGTGCTGTCCGCATCGTCATCACCTCTTCCGGTTCGAACGGCCGGTGGCCTCGGCACCTCGTATCGACGCTATCCCGCCGGGATCGTCCGGCGCAATGGCCGTCGGCCGCCCGTGCCGGACCACCGCGAGGCCTCGACCTACCGCGCGACCTCGATCACGACCTTGCCGCGGGTGTGGCCCTCCTCCACGGTACGCAGCGCCTGACCGGCCTGCTCGAAGGGGAAGGTCCGCGTCACGAACGGGTCGAGGACGCCCTCGGCGACCAACCGCGCGACGGCGTCGAGCACTTCGGTGTTCCGTTTCCGCGCCACCGTCGATCCGCCGAGCTTGACGACGTTGACCTTGTCGGGCCCGCTGATCAGTCCCGCCGGGTCCGCGAGCAGCGCGGCCACCTCCTCCAGGGAAGCGCCGCCGACCAGGTCGAAGACCGCGTCGACGCCTTCGGGCGCCGCCGCGCGGACCCGGTCCGCCACGCCGGGACCCGACTCAACGTGCACCACGCCCAAGGACTCGGCGAATCCCTTCTTCGCCGCGCTCGCGGTGCCGACGACCCGCAGACCGCGATGTGTCGCGATCTGTGCGGCGGCGCTGCCCACTCCGCCGCCGACACCGTTGACCAGGAGCGTCGCTCCGGCCGGCAGATCGAGCTGCTGGATGCCGTCGTAGGCGGTGGCCACGGCGACCGGCAGCGTCGCCGCGTCGGCCCAGGACACTCCGGCGGGCTTGTGCGCGGTGCTCGCCGCCGGCAGCAGGGTGTACTCGGCGTACCCGCCGGTGAGGGGGTTGCCGAACACGGCGTCCCCCACCGCGTACCCCTCGACGCCCTCGCCCACCTGCTCCACCACACCGGAGACCTCACCGCCCATCACCGCGGGCAGCTCCACCGCCGGCGCGTTGGCCTGGACGTATCCCGTCCGGCGCTTCCAGTCGACCGGATTGACCCCGGCCGCCCTGACCGCCACCAGGAGTTGGCCCGCGCCGGGCACCGGCCTCGGCACGTCGGCGAAGGCCTCGGTCTCGGGACCGCCGAACCGGGTGAACACATACGCCTTGGGCATCGGTGTCTCGCATCTCTGGTCGAGGTGTCGGAGGGGGCGCGGAGGCACCATGCTGCCGGAGCCCCGGCCCGGGTGTCATCCGGTGCGCGGTCCGCCGTCGTCACCGCGTGCCGCGCTCCGGCTCGAGCAGGGTGGCCAGCCCGTCGAGGATGCGTTCCAGTCCGAAGGCGAAACGGTCTTCCATGTTCGGCTCCGACAGCGGCACGGCGAGGGCCACCAGGTGCGGGAACCGGTCGGCGGGGAGCTGCTGGAGGTGGTCGCGGGCGGCGTTGACGACCTCGGTGCGGGTGGCGTGCCCCACGGCCTCGGCGGCCGAGAGGGGGGACTGCTCCTGGAGCACGAAGCCGGTCACATAGTTGCCGAGGAGGTAGCTGGTCAGGGCGGCTTCCGCGGCCGGGAACCCGGCTTCCTGGAGCCGGTCCAGCTGGTCCTCCAGGATGACGAGGAGACTGGGGCCGAGGTTGAAGCGCCCGGCGACGACCCGGGCGGCGTCGCGCTTGCCGTGCAGGTGCCGGCGGTGCAGATGGCAGTACGCGCGCAGCTGCTCGCGCCAGTCGCCCACCCGCGGCGGGGGCTCGGCGTCGGCGACCAGGGCGTCGGCCAGCAAGTCCAGCAGCTGCTCCTTGTTACGGACGTGCCAGTAGAGCGAGGGCGCCTGTACCCCCAGCTCGGCCGCCACCTTGCGCATGGACAGCGCGTCGAGGCCGTCCCGCTCCAGCACCAGCAGGGCCGCCGCCACCAGCGCTTCCTGCGTCAGCGGCGGCTGTTGGTTGGGCGCCTTCGCGCGGTCTGTCCTCATCGGTCGCCACCTCGTCCTCACTGTCGCCGTCGGCATCCCCTTGCCATCTAACACCGTTAGAGGCAATCTAACGGTGTTAGAGAATCGACTAACACTGTAAGGGGACCTCATGGCGGAGCTCAGCTCCCGACGTAAGAACCTGGTGCTCGCGACACTGTGCGCCACGATGTTCATGGCCATGCTCGACAACGTCGTGGTGAACACCGCCCTGCCCCGGATCGGGCAGGAGCTGCACGCCGGAGTGAGCGGCCTGCAGTGGGTCGTGGAGGGGTACAGCCTCGTCTTTGCCGCCCTGCTGCTCACCGGCGGCACCCTCGGCGACCGCTACGGGCGGCGCCGGATCTACCTCGCCGGCCTCGCCCTGTTCACCGCCGGATCGGCGTTCGCCGCGCTCTCCGGAACCACCGGACTGCTCATCGCCGCACGCATGACGCAGGGTCTGGGCGCGGCACTGCTCACCCCGGGCAGCCTGTCGATCCTGCGCCACACGTTCGAGGACGAGCGTGAACGCGCCCGTGCCATCGGCCTGTGGTCCGGCATCTCCGCCATCGGACTCGCCCTGGGACCGGTCATCGGCGGCCCGATGGTCGACGCCTTCGGCTGGGCCAGCGTCTTCTGGATCAACGTCCCGATCGGCGGCGCCGCGCTGCTCCTGGGCTCCCGCGTGCTGCCGGAGTACTTCTCCCGCACCGCCCGGCTCGACCTGCCGGGACAGCTGCTCGCGGCCGCCGGACTGGGCGGACTGGTCTACGCGCTGGTCGAGGGCCCCAGCCGCGGCTGGACCGATCCCGTCACGCAGGCCGCCGCGCTGGGCGGGGTGGTGGCGCTGCTGCTGTTCGTCGTCGTGGAACTGCGGACCACCGACCCCATGATGGACCTGCGGTTCTTCGCGGACCGGGTCCTGGCGGGGGCGGCGCTGGCCGCGTTCACCGTCAGCTTCGGCATGTTCGGCGTCATGTTCTTCCTGCCGCTGTACATGCAGAACGTGCTGGGGTGGGCGCCCACCGGCTCGGGAGTGGCGGCGCTGCCGTGCACCGCCATGATCATGATCGCGTCGCCGCTGTCCGGCAGGCTCGCTCTGCGGTACGGCGTGCGCCCCCCGCTGGTCGCCGGTCTGTCGCTGTGCGCCGTGGCGCTGGCGGGGCTCTCCCTCTACGGGTCGGCCGCCCGGTATCCGCAGTACCTGTGGGTCCTGCCGCTGATGGGCTTCGGCATGGGCCTGAGCTTCGCCCCCGCCTCCATCGCGGTGCTGCGCCGGGTGAAACCGTCCGCCGCGGGCATGGCCTCCGCGGCGCTCAACACCGTCCGGGAACTCGGCGGTGTCGTCGGCGTGGCCGTCCTGGGCGCGGTGCTGACCAGTCGGCTGGCCGCCGGCCTGGCCCACCGGCTGGAATCCGCCGGCACCCCGCCGCAGGCGCGTCGCGACATCGTCGCCTCGGTCACGGGCGACGGCGCGGGCGGGCTCGTCCGGGGCTCCGGGCTGCCCCCGGCGCTGCACCGCACGATGGACGCGTCCTTCGTGGACGCCCTGCACCTCGCCGTCCGGTGCGGGGCGGCGGTCATGGCCGTCACCGCCGTGGCCGTCTTCCTCCTGCTGCGCTCCCGCCCGGAGCCGCTGTCCCCGGTGCCGGGACCGGCGCTGGAACGGTCCGACGCGGCTCTCGGCGCGTAAGTCGCCCGCGGATGGATGCGGAGGCGGCGCCTTCGGCCGCGCGGGGCACTGCGCCGAGCGCACCGGAACACGGCCGAGGACGGTCCTCCCGGCGCCGTGCGCCGGTGCGGGGAACTCCAACGCCCCGCGTGGCACGGCGGTTACGGTGGGCGGGTGACGCATGCCTGGAGTGCCACCGACGCCGGAGTCGTCCGGCTCCCTTCCGGACGTCTGGTGCGTGGTCGGGCGCTGCGCAGGCCGCTTCCGGCGGGGCCGGTGCCCGACTTCGCGGTCCACCTGCTCGGCAAGCGGCCGCCCGAGGTGCCGTGGGAAGCGCGCTGGCTGCGCTGGCCCGACTTCCGGCTGCCGAGCGACGACGCACAGGCCCGATCCGTCCTCGCCGAGGCGCTGGAGCGGGCCGCGGACGAACGTGTGGAACTCGCCTGCGGCGGCGGACGGGGGCGGACCGGTACCGCCCTCGCGTGCCTGGCCGTCCTCGACGGCGTCCCGCCGGGCGAGGCGGTGGCGTTCGTCCGCCGCCACTACGACGCCCACGCGGTGGAGACGCCCTGGCAGCGGCGCTACGTCCGCCGCTTCACGAGCGAGCACTCCTGACGGCCGCGTTCTCAGGCCCCGACGGTCCCGTCGACGCCCTCCCGCAGGAGGTCGGCGTGGCCGTTGTGGCGGGCGTACTCGAGCGTCACGTGGAGCATCACCAGCCGGAGCGACACGTGTTCGTCCCCCTTGGGCTCGTGGACGGTCACATCGAGCGACGTCGCCTCCTGTTCGATCCGGCGTGCGTGCTCGACCTCCGTCCGCCAGGCGTCGAACGCCTCGGTCCGGGTGGCGGAACGCGCGTCGTACGCCGCCTGGAAGTCGCGCTCGTCGGACCAGACGAGCGGTATGTCCTGTCCGTCGATGATCCGGCGGAACCAGGCCCGCTCCACCTCGGCCATGTGCCGCACCAGCCCGAGCAGCGAGAGCGTGGAGGGCGGCATCGACTGGCGGCGCAGGTCCTCGTCCGAGAGTCCGTCGCACTTCATGGCGAGCGTGGCGCGGTGGTAGTCGAGGAAGGCGCGCAGCATCTCGCGCTCATCGGCGACCGTGGGCGGGCCGATGCGTTCGGTGGCCATGACGGGTCCTCATCTCGGCTGTCGGGCGGAGTTCGGGCAGCGGGTGCGTCAGCGCCCGCCGGGTCGTGGGTCGGGGGACGACGCGGTCGCGTGGCAGGCGCCGCGGCCGTCGGCGCGGGCGGTGATCCGGCCGCCCCGGATGCGGACGGCGACCTCGGTCCCGTCGCTGACGGACGGCACGCCGGCCGCCGCGGCGAGGGCGCCCGACTCGTCGAAGACCACTTGCAGGCGCGGCCAGGCCGACGGCGGGAAGGCCCGCCGCAGGCAGCCGCAGAGGTCCGCGACGGCCAGCCGCGCCAGCGGCGCCAACTCGTCGGGGTCCCCGGTGACCACGACGGCGGTGACCGTCGCTCCGGGCGCCGCCGCCCGGACCGCCTCCTCCACCGCTTCGAGTCGGTGCAGTCCGAGCACGGCCACCACGCCGTCGTCCACGAGCCGCGCGGGTCCGCCGTGCACCGCGTCGACCGTGGGCGGCGGGGCCCACGGTTCGTCGGTCGGCCACGCCTGGGTGATCACATGCGGGGGCGGCCACCAGCCGTTGAGGTCCAGGCCGGCCAGCCGCGCACAGGCACTGACGACGTTGAACGGCTCGACGAAGCCGGGCGCGACCGCCGCCATCTGCGCGGCGCCGTGCAGGGTCGTCAGGACGGCTTCCGCGACGCGCACCAGGCTGCCGGAGGGCGCTCCCGGCGCCCGAAGGCCCTCCAGGGCCAGGCCGAGCAGCAGCGCGTCCAATTTCATCAGCTGGGCGAACGGCCGCCGGATGCGCTCCTCGGCGAGGATCTCGGGCATCACGTACATCCCCAGCCGGGAGGTGCCGTGCGGCTCGTCGGTGTCCGCGAGCGGGAGCCGCGCGACCCAGGCGCGGGCGAGCGCACCGAGCGCGTCCGAGGCGGTGTGCCCCGGCTCGGGGTGCGGCGGTTCGGGGGCGTGCTCGGCGAGCGCGGCCAGGATGGCGAAGTACAGTGCGCGCTTGCTGGGGAAGTTGGAGTAGACGGCGCCGCGGGTCAGGCCGGCGCGTCCGGCGATACGGTCCACCTTCGCGTCGCGGAAGCCGTGTTCGGCGAACTCGTCCCGGGCCGCGGCCAGGACCTTGGCGCGGTTGCGCTCCTGAAGCTCCACCCTGCTGGGCCGGCCCATCGCCCTCACTCTTGCCTTCGCGCTTCCGCGTTGCGTCCGTCGCGGCTCAAGATACCTTGACCATTCAAATGGTGACGTCATATGGTCACAGCATTCGAGTGGGTTTCCCGATAGCGAGATCATTTCCAACGGGGTTTCAACGGGGCCACCCGACCGGTACGACCGTTTGAGGGGACATTTCCGCGTGGCACGCATCGGTGACGGCGGTGACCTGTTGAAATGTACGTTCTGCGGGAAGAACCAGAAGCAGGTCAACAAGCTCATCGCGGGACCCGCCGACATCTGCATCTGCGACGAGTGCGTCGAGCTCTGCAACGAACTCCTCGTGGAGGAGACCGGCGAACCCCTCGGAGCCGCGTCACCCGCGCTGCCGACCCCGCGCGAGATCCACGCGTTCCTCGACGGATACGTCATCGGGCAGGACAGTGCCAAGAAGGCGCTGTCGGTGGCGGTCTACAACCACTACAAGCGGGTGCGCCCGCCGATCGCCGGGAGCGGGCAGCGCGGCGCGAAGGGCGACGGCGTCGAGCTCGGCAAGTCCAACATCCTGCTGATGGGGCCGACCGGTTGCGGCAAGACGTACCTCGTCCAGACCCTCGCCCGGATGCTCGACGTCCCGTTCGCGATCGCGGACGCCACCGCCCTCACCGAGGCCGGCTACGTCGGGGAGGACGTCGAGAACATCCTGCTCAAGCTGATCCAGGCCGCCGACCACGACATCGGCAAGGCCGAGCGAGGCATCATCTACATCGACGAGATCGACAAGATCGCCCGAAAGAGCGACGGGCCGTCGATCACCCGCGACGTCTCCGGCGAAGGTGTCCAGCAGGCGCTGCTGAAGCTCCTGGAAGGCACGGTCGCGAGCGTGCCGCCGCAGGGCGGCCGCAAGCAGCCGCGCCAGGAGTTCCTCCAGATCGACACCAGCAACGTTCTGTTCATCGTCGGCGGTGCGTTCGCCGGGCTGGAGCGGATCATCGAGCGGCGCGCGAGCCGCGCGGGCATCGGATTCGGTGGGGAGGTGCGCGGCACGGAACAGCGGCGCAAGCGGGACGAGGACGCCTTCGCCGATGTGATGCCCGCGGACCTCGTGAAGTTCGGGCTCATCCCGGAGATTGTCGGCCGGCTGCCCGTGGTGACGACCGTGCAGCCCCTGGACCGCGCGGCCCTGACCCGGATCCTGACCGAGCCCCGCAACGCGCTCGTCAGGCAGTACCAGAAGCTCTTCGAACTCGACGGCGTCGAGCTGGAGTTCACCGAGGACGCCATCGCGGCGGTGGCCGAGCAGGCCCTGCTGCGCCGCACCGGCGCCCGGGCGGCCCGCACGATCCTCGAAGAGGTGCTCCTCAACGTGATGTACGAGGTGCCGAGCCGGAACGACGTGGCCCGCGTTGTCGTCGACCGCGACACGGTGCTCGACAACGTCAACCCGACGCTGATCCCGCGCGACCGCCCCGCCCCCGCGCCGGAACCCGGCGAACGCACCGCCTGACGCAAGGGTGTTGCGAAAGTCCCGCCTGGTCCGGCGCTACTTTCACCACACCCTTTAGGCTGGGTGCGGTGTTCACCTCCCAAGGACCCACCTTCCGCGAACTGACGGTGCAGGCGCTCTCCTCGATCGAGCAGGGCTACGACCTGCTGGCGCCGAAGTTCGACCACACGCCCTTCCGTACGCCCGACCGCTTCCTGGACGCGGTGACCGGCGCGCTGCGGCCGCTCGGGCCGTTCGGAACGGGACTCGACGTCTGCTGCGGTACGGGCGCGGGGGTCGGGGTGCTGCGGGAGCTGTGCGGGGAGCGGGTCACCGGAGTCGACTTCAGCGCCGGAATGCTGGCCGCCGCGGGGGAGGCCGCCGCGGGGGAGGTCGCCGCGAAGGGCGGGCCCGCGGTGAACTGGGTGCGGGCGGACGTGCGGGCGCTGCCGTTCACAGCGGCGTTCGACCTGGCCGTCAGCTTCGGAGCGTTCGGGCACTTCCTGCCCGCCGAGCGCCCGGGGCTGTTCGCCGAGGTCCACCGCTCGCTGCGGCCGGGCGGTGTGTTCGCCTTCCCGCTCGCCGCGCCGTTGCCCGTCCGCTCCCCGTTGTACTGGGGGTTGTGGGGATTCGACGCCGTCATGCGCGTCCGCAACGCGCTGTGGCGTCCGCCGTTCGTCATGTACTACCGGACCTTCCCGCTGCGGGGGGTCCGCGACGACCTGGTTCGGGCCGGGTTCCGGGTCGAACTGGTGCCGTTGGAGGAGTTCGGCCGGCGCCCCGACGGCAGCCCGCACTGCCGCCTGGTGGTGGCCCGGCGCACCTGAGCCGTTTCCGCCGGCGGATTCTCGCGGGTGGATATGAGGAAAGTGTCAGGGTGCGGGAAACCTCTCACGCCGGCATTCCTGAACACTTGTGCGTTTAACATCGCGAGGGTGTGCGCACATATATTGGTCGCGGAAGACGACGAAATGCAGGCCGAACTGGTGCGCCGGTGCGTGGAAGCGCACGGCCACACCGCGACCGTCGTCCATGACGGCCGGTCCGCCGTCGACGAGGTGCGACGCAGCCGGCCCGACCTGCTCGTCCTGGACGTGATGCTGCCGGAGATCGACGGCCTGGGCGTGTGCCGGATCCTGCGGCCCGGCAGCGACCTGCCGGTGCTGATGCTCACGGCCCGCTCGCACGAGGACGACCTGCTGCTCGGCCTGGAACTGGGCGCGGACGACTACATGACCAAGCCCTACAGCCCGCGCGAGCTGATGGCCCGCATTCACGCCCTGCTGCGCCGCGTCCAGCGACCGCCGGTGGCCGCCGACGGTGTCCTGTGGGTGGACACCCTGGCGGTGGACCCCGCCCGGCGGGCGGTGACCTGTGCGGGGGATCCGGTGGTCTGCACACCGGGGGAGTTCGAGATCCTGCGGGTGCTGGCGGCCGAACCGGACCGGGTCTTCACCCGCGGTCAGTTGCTGGAGTGTGTCAGGGGATACGAGCGCGCCATCTCCGAGCGCGCCATCGACGTTCACATCCTCAACCTGCGCAAGAAGATCGAGCTCGATCCGCGCAAGCCGGCGCGCCTGCTGACGGTGTTCGGCGTCGGGTACAAACTCACCGGAGGCCGCCGTGGGCCGTAACGTCCCGCTGCGCAAGAGCCTGCTGGCCCGGCTGCTGGTCACCTCGATGCTGATCGCGCTCTGCTCGATCGTCGCGACCGCGTGGCTCGCCGTGCAGACCACCACCCGGGCCATCCAGCAGGAACAGGGCCAGATCCTGTCCGACGACGCGATGATCCACGACACCCTGACCGGCTACGCCGCGGGACACCGGGCCTGGAGCGGAGTCCGGCCGACGATCGAGCGGCTGGCCCGGGTGACGGGCCGCCGCGTCGCGCTCACCGACCAGGAACGCCATGTGCTCGCCGACTCCGCGCCCGAGGGCCCCGGGCTGCCGCCGCGGGCGTTCGCCGTCATCGACGCCCTGCGGACCGATACCCCCCTGCAGGGGCAGAGCGCGACCCAGGCGGCCTCGCGCATCGATCCGCGCGCCGTCGGACCGTACCTGCTGCCCGCCGCCGAGCGCGCGGAGCTGGCGCTGGTCGCCGGCAAGGTGCTGGCGTGCCTGCGCGACGAGGGCTGGGTGGGGAAGGTGGTCGACGGCCCCAGCGGGCGGCCCACCGTGCAGGTGGCCCGCGAAGGTCGGACGACGCCGGACGCCTACGGTTTCGACGACTGCGGTCTGGTGGAGATGACCCGGCCCACCGCCACCGAGCGGCGCGCCCTGTCCGGCCTCGACACCCTGGTCAACGCCTGCCTGACCCGTCAGGGGTCCGTCATCGCGGGCTATGTGGCCCTGTCGGCCGACTTCACCTGGGAGAAGGGGCGCAAGGCGGCGCCGGACTTCCAGGTGCTGCAGGAGTGCATCGACGCCAGCCGCCGGGAGCAACTGCGCACCTTCGTCGCCCCGGCCGCGCAGCTGTTCGTCAGCGACACCGCCGCCAGCTCGCCACGCTTCGACCTGTCCCGGGCCAACACCACCCGCATTGCGGGCGTGACCGGACTCGTCCTGCTGCTCACCGTCATCGTGACGGCCCTGATCGCCACCCGCCTGGTCCGGCCGCTGCGTGCCCTGACCGACGCCGCCCAGGAGCCCACCGAACGGCACACCCGCGTCCCGGTCACCACCAGCGACGAGACCGGCTTCCTCGCCAAGGCCTTCAACGACCTGTCGGAACGCCGGGAGCGCACCGAGACGCAGCGCAAGGCCATGGTCAGCGACATCGCCCATGAACTGCGCACCCCGCTGACCAACATCCGCGGCTGGCTGGAGGTCGCCAAGGACGGCATCGTCGTGCCCGACCAGCGGCTGCTGTCGTCGCTCCACGACGAAGCGCTGCTCCTGCAGCACATCATCGACGACCTGCAGGACCTCGCGTCCGCCGATGCCGGCACCCTGCGACTGCACCCCGAACCGGTGCGACTGCGCGACCTGTTGCACCAGGTCGCCGACGCCAACCTCGCCCACGCGCAGGTGGCCGGTGTGAGGATCGAGTGCGAGGTGCGAGGGGATCCCCAGCTGAGTGCGGACCCCGTCCGGCTGCGCCAGGCGCTCGGCAACCTGGTGTCCAACGCGCTGCGGCACACCCCGTCCGGCGGCACCGTCCGCCTGCACGCCCACGGGAGCGGCGAGATGGTCGTGATCGAGGTCGCCGACACCGGTTCGGGGATCGCGCCCGAGGATCTGCCCAACGTCTTCGACCGGTTCTGGCGGGCGGAGCGGTCCCGCAGCCGCCGCACCGGCGGCAGCGGACTGGGGCTGGCCATCGTCCGCCAGCTCGCGCAGGCCCACGGTGGCACGGTGAGCGCCCGCAGCGTCCTGGGCGAGTCCACCGTCTTCACCCTGCGGCTGCCGGCGCGTCCCGCGACCGAGGCCCCGGACGGTACGGCCACCGGCCCGGCATCAGCGGGACGGGTACCTGGCGACGCCGCCGAGCCACGCGGCCGTTTCCGGGGGAACCGCCCGCGTGATCGTCACCGCGGTCACTGATCTGGCGGGTGCGCCGGCCGTGTCGGGTACGTCGGGTGCCAGCACCACCCGTGACGCCCTGACGCCGCCGGCTCCGGAACCCGCGCAACCGGTCACCGCCGTCAGGGCCGCGAGGACGGTGGTGGCGAGTGCCACGGACCGCCACCTCCGCGGCCGAGCCGGTATCGATCGCTTCAGCGCACTCATCATGCCGGTCAGTGTTGCCGACACTTTTTAGGAAGTTGTCAGGGTCCGCCGCCGCGTCACGCGTACCGGCCGCAACGGGCCCTGCCGCCGGAACAGCCGCGACAGCGGCCGCCACCGAGGTGGCGGCCGCTGTGCGGTTCCGCCGCGGCGGGGAGGCGTGCGCGGCGGCGGCGCATATCCGCCATCGCGTCGTCTTCCCCGGCGCGGAGCGCGGTGCGGAGGCTCAGTTGGAGAAGTCCTGGGTGAGCCAGACGGTTCCGGAACCGTCCCGGAACACCGCGATCCCGATGTGGGTGAAGGAGGAGCTCAGCATGTTGCGGCGGTGTCCGTCGTTGGGCGGCCGCTCGTCGAGCATGCTCTGGGTGAGTCCGAGTGCCATCTTGGCGATGGCCTGCTCGGTGTTCGCGACCGGTCCGCCCTCGCCGATGTTCTCTCCCGCCGACATCCACTGCACGCCCTGCGCCCGCTCGCGGTCGCCGAACGCGGGTTCACCGGGGCACTGGTGGGACAGTCCGCAACCGGCGGACATCACCTTGTTGTGCGCTGCCGCACTGCGGTTCAGACCGTCGAGGAGGGTGTAGGCCGGCAGGCCCTGGGCCGCCCTGGCCTGGTTGACCTTGGCCAGCACCTGCTGCACCGCGTCGCCGGAGACCGGCGGATCCGACGGGGCGGACGTGGTGGGGGCGGGCTTCGCCGTGGTCGCGGTCGGCGTCGGCCGGGGCGGCGGCGTGGTGTGGCGCGGGGGAGTGCGGGTGGGCTTCGCCGTCGGCCGGGCGGGGTGCGTCACCGGGGAGGCGGGCAGGGTGGTGGGTGCCGGGTCGTGGGTGCCCACCGCTGCGGTGGGGGACGCAGCGGTGGGCTGTCCTGGGGCGCGGCCGGAGCCGCCGCCTATGCAGGCGAAGGCCGTCCCGCCACCCAGCGCGGCGATGACGGCCGCGCCCAGGACGGCTTTGCGCAGTCGGGGCTGCCGCGGTGCGCGGTGCTGCGGCGAGGGGGCGCTGGGCAGATCGGCGCGGCGGTGCGAGCTCATGTGGGGAAGACCTCGGGGGATCGGAGGTGGGGGCCGGCGCGGAGCACAGGGGGGTGCCCCGCGCCGGAAGGTGACACGGCCGGTCGGAGGGGTGCTGCTTCGGTGACCGGCCGAAATCGAACTTAGAGGCTTTCCGGGCCCCGTCCCACACCGCGACGGGAACCTTAGGTTCTCCTAAGGTTCTCCACAGGTTCCGCTCGGTTCGGGGCCCCTGGAGCCCGCGCGGACAACGGCCGCGGCTACCAGGAGACTTCGCGGGTGACCGCCTGCGGCTGCGGGCGGACGGTCCCCGTGGTCTCCGAGCGGTGGGTGGCACTGAGGAACGTCACGGTCAAAGTATCCGGTGTGTCCTGTTTCGTACTGGTGGTGAAGCCCTGCGCCGGCACCGCGGAGACCAGGCAGATCGCGTCGGCCCCCATGTTGAACGTCACCCGGCCGCCCACCGACTGCATGCTGTGCACCCCCGCGCCGCCCCGGCAGTCGCTCGACGCGGTGTGCCCGCCGGTGGTCGCGGCCGTCGTCGGAGGCCGCGTGGTGGGCGTCCGGGTGGACGGCGTCGCCGTCGGTGTCCTGCGGGGGGTGGGAGTGGGCGGGGTCCGCGGCGCCGAGGTGGCGGGGACCAGCGGGCCCGGCGGGGAGGTCGGCGTGCTGAAGACCGTCGGCAGCGCACGGGCGGTCGGCGGCAGCGGTGAGGTCGAATGCACCACGAAGCGCACGGCCAGGAAGGCGGCGGTCACGGTCAGAGCCGTGCAGCACAGCCAGATCATGAGGTAGCGCAGCGGACGGGGCACGGCACCATCATGGCTGATCCGTTACGGTGTGCCGCATGGCCAGCGTCCTTGTCGTGGAAGACGACCCCGCCATACGCGCGGCACTGATCGAGATCCTGACCGGTGACGGGCATGTGGTGCGCAGTGCCGCCGATGGTTTCAGCGGACTGAGAGAGGTGACACAAGGGCCCCTCGACGCCGTGATCCTGGACCTGGGGCTGCCCGATCTGGATGGAAGTGACGCGCTGCGCATGATCCGTGGCATCTCGCAGGTGCCGGTGCTCGTGGTCACCGCCAGGGACGACGACGCCGAGATCGTCCGGCTGCTCAACGCGGGCGCCGACGACTACCTCGTCAAGCCCTTCTCCAGCGGGCAGTTGACCGCCCGGCTGACCGCGGTGCTGCGACGCGTCGGCCGCGCCGTCGCCTCGGTCCCCGGCGGTCTGCACGAGGGCCCGACCGCGACGCAGGGCCCCATGGTCGTGGGTGAGCTGCGGGTGGACGCCATGGCCCGCACCGCGCACCTGGGCGGCCGGGAGCTGCAGCTGACCCGGCGCGAGTTCGACCTCCTCGCCTTTCTGGCGGGCAACGCCGGCCGCGTCGTCTCCAAGCGCAAGATCCTGACCGAGGTGTGGCGCGAGTCGTATGTCGACGATGCAACGATCGATGTGCATCTGTCCGCCTTGCGACGCAAACTCGGTGAGCGCGCGATCCGTCCGCGGTACCTGCACACGGTGCGGGGCGTCGGCATCAAGCTGGTGACGCCGCCATGAGACGCACGCTGGCAGGGGTGGCACTGGCGGTCACCTCCATGGTGGCCCTGTCCTTCCTGATACCCCTCGCCCTGCTGGTGCGTTCCGAGGCCCGCAACCAGGCGATCACCGCCGCGGAACAGCAGGCCGCCGCGCTCGCCCCCGTACTGGCCCTGACCGACGACATACCCGACCTGCGCCAGGCCATCTCGGTGCTGGCCCCCGGCGAGGACCTGAGCGTCCACCTGCCGACCGGCCAGGTCGTCGGACCGACGCACGCGCCGGCCGCCCTGCTGCGGCGCGCCGCCCGCGACGGCGAGGCCATCGCCCAGAACCGGCCGGGCGGCTGGGTCTACCTCCAGCCGGTCGTCCTCGGACCCGGACGGGTGGCGGTGATCGAGGAATTCGTCCCGAAGGAGCGGCTCAACCGGGGGGTGGCCGCCTCCTGGGGGGCCATCACACTGCTCGCGGTGGCGCTGGTGGCCGGCTCCACGCTCGTCGCCGACCGGCTCGCGGCCCGCGTCGTGCGCTCCTCACACAACCTGTCCCGCGCCACCTACGCCCTGGGCCGGGGGGACCTCGACGTCCGGGTGGACCCGATGGGACCGCCCGAGCTGTACGAGGCGGGCCTGGCCTTCAACGCGATGGCCGACCGCATGCTGGAGCTGCTCGCCGTCGAACGCGAACTCGTCGCCGACCTCTCCCACCGGCTGCGCACGCCGCTGACCGCGCTGCGCCTGACCGCCGACCGGATGGGGCCGACCGCCGACGCGGAACGCATCGCCGCCGCGATCCACCACCTCGACGCCGAGCTGCACTCCATCATCACCGCCGCCCGCACGCCGCTCGCCGTGGGGCCGATGGGCCGGGGTCTGCGGCCGCTGTCCGGGGTCGCGACCGCCGGCCGGCCGGGGGGCGCGGGCGCGCCCGCGGAGGGCTGCGCGGCGGCCGCGGTGATCCGGCGCAAAGCCGCGTTCTGGGCCGTCCTGGCCGAGCAGCAGCACCGGCCGTTCCAGGTGGACGTCACCGCCGAGGAAGCCCTGATCGACCTGCCCGAGGACGACCTCGCGGCCGTGTTCGACGCCCTGGTCGGCAATGTCTTCCGGCACACCGCTCCCGGCACCGCCTTCTCGGTGCGCCTGGAGCGCGGCGCGCAGAGTGTGGTGCTCACGGTCGAGGACGCCGGTCTCGGGATCCCCGATCCGGACGGTGCCGTGGGACGAGGGGTCAGTACGGTCTCCACCGGCCTCGGACTGGACATCGCGCACCGGGCCGCCGCCGTGACCCGCGGAGCGGTGGAGATCACCCGGGGCCGGCTGGGCGGCGCCCGGATCGAGGTGACCTTCGGGCTCGCCGCCGCACAGGGCAGCGGCGGCCGCAGCAAGCGCCGCCGGCGTACCGCGGCCGCACGGGGTGCGCGGTCGCGCTGGTGGGCCCGGTCATGAGCCCGTCCTGTCGCGCGCGGTCGGTCGTGCGGGTGCTCAGCCGAGGAGCACCGCCGCCACCGCCGCCGCGATCGTGACGACGGCGAAGCCGAGCATCGCCCCGCGCGCCCGCCGGGCCGGATCCACCCGCGGCGGGGGTCCACCGCGGCGGCCGCCCCGCGGTGGCTCGTGCGCCATGCCCTCCGGGCCGTACATGCTCAGCCACCGGACGACGAGCGGGGTCCGGTCCTTGTTGTCGACGTGCTGCATGTCAACGCCAACGAACCGGCCCGGGACGGGATACGCGCCCGGCGCCACCGCAACCGGATCGTCACCCGGCCCCGCTATCGGGCTTCCATCGGGCCGCGTCGGCGCCGCGAAGGCCGGCTGCTACCGTCGGGAATCATGAACGACAGCGTGTATGTGGGCAACGCGGGCGTCGACGCCGCACTGGACCGGGGCTGGTTGCTCGGTCACTTCAAGGACGAATCCGACCCCCGGCACAGCGAGGACGTCGAGATCAAGTGGGGCGTCCACCCGCCGGGTGACGAGCGGGCCGTCTGGGTCACCGCGGAGGAACGGACCGCTCTGCTGGTCCTCATCAAGGGCCGTTTCCGGGTGGAGCTCCCCGGACGCAGCGTTCTCCTGGCCGAGCAGGGCGACTACGTCGTGTGGGGCCGGGGCGTCGACCACTCCTGGTACGCGGAGGAGGAGTCGGTCGTGCTGACCGTCCGCTGGCCCTCCGTCGCCGGTTACAAGGTGGTCGAGGAGAACGACTCCGCACGGGTGTCCGGCTGACGGCCGGCCCTCGGCGCGGTCCTCAGCCGGCCACCGCGCGCAGGGCGCCGGGCCGGCGGCCGGTGAGGCGGTCGAGCGCGGCGGAGGTGGCGTCGTCCGCGGGAAGGTGGACGACGAGCCGCTGGTCGTCGTCGGCGGCCAACTCGAGCGACTCGTAGGCCAGGCGCAGTTCGCCCGCTCCGGGGTGGACCAGCCGTTCGACGCCGTGGGACCGGGGGAGGCCCGGCAGGCTCCCCATCCGCCCGGCGAAGGCCTCCCCGCGGTGACGGTCGGTTCGTCGGCGAGCGCGGCGACGTGCGGGTCGGCCCGGAACGGGTCCTCCGCGCACGGCGACTACTTGTAGAAGACCGCGACGCCGTGGTGGTGGGAGCAGGCGCCCTGGTGGTGCGCGGCGAAGGAGAGGGTGCCGTCGTTGCACAGGGCGGTGGCGCCGCCGTGGTCGTCGACGGGCGGTTCGGTGTGGCCGCTACCGCCACCACTGCCTCCTGAGCCGCCTCCCGAGCCGCCTCCCGAGGTGCTGCTACCGCCGCTGGTACTTCCGCCGCTGGTGCCGTTGCCCGAGTGCGTGGTGGTCGCTTTCGGCTTCGGCTTCGAGGTGCTGGGGGCAGGGGTCGGCGTCGGGGTCGGTTTCGGGGTCGGTGTCGGCGTCGGGGCGGGCCTGCCGTCGGCGGTCGGACAGGTCTCGGCGGTCAACGCGACGGCCAGGGCGACGGGGGTCGCGAGGTCCGCGGGGCCGGGGCCCGGCCGCTGGAAGCAGACCTTCCAGTCGGACTCGGTGGTCTGCGCCCTCATCGCGCCGGTGGCGTCGTGGGCGTTCACCGTGGTGAAGCCCGCGGTGCGAGCGGTTTCCCGTGCGGCGGTGAGCGGCCTGCCGATCAGTGAAGGCAGCGTGCCGGCGGAGGGGGTGGTGGGCGCGGTGGTCGGTGCGCCGGCGGTCGTGGTGACCGCCGGAGGTATGGACTTGCTGTCGTCGGCCGCCGGGTCGCAGGCCGTCAACGTGAGTGTCGCGGCCGCCGCGAGACACGCGGCGGTAAGGATGCGGTGCATGGTGGTCGTCCCCCAGATCGGTTGGAGATGCAGCGTGGCAGGGACGCGGAGGCGGCCGGGGCGAAGTGGCCGAGCTGTTACCGAGTGCGATCACGGCGGGACGCGCGGGGGCGGCATCGCAGAAGGCCGGTGGGTGACCTGCTGTCGTTGTGATCGTTTCCTGAGGTGAGAGGCCCGCACCACCTTTCCGGGCCAGTGGTATCCCTCAGGCGGCGGCAGACGCCGCGGAACAGGACGACACGATGAGCAAGCACCAGAAGGGCCGTAGGCACCGGACGGTCAACCGCAACCCCCGTCCGGCCGGCCCCGCGCGGCCGCCGGCCGCGCCCCGGACCCCGGCCGCGTCGGCTCCGGCCGCTGCAAGGGCCGTCCTCGACGACGAGCGGGGCGGCGCGCCCACACCGCAGACCACCCCGCAGAACGCGCGGACCACCCCGCGGACGCCGGCGGCGGCGCAGCCGGTGTCGCCGGACGCCGCCAGATCCTCCGAAGCGGCGCCGGACGGCGGACTCGGCCACCACGCAGTGCGTACCTGGCAGGAGGTGCGGTCCGCCGGGGACGGCGGCATCACGGTGGACGAGCTGTGCACGGCCGTCGGCTACCAGTCCCGCACCATCCTCAAGCACCTCAAGGTGCTGGCCCAGGACGGCCTGGCCGAACCGCACGGCGAGCGGTGGCGGTCCACCGGCCAGAAGCTCTTCTAGTGCTCTGGCCGGAAGGGTTTGCCTGGTTCGCGGCGTCCGGCGCGGTGCGTCGCACGGCGGAGGATCGTCCTCGTACCGGGCGTATTCGGACGACTGCGACAACGCAGCGAAGTGCCGTGCCGGGCGTCGCGAACCGGTGAACCTTTCCGGCCAGAGCACCAGGCCGGATGGATCCCGCCCGACTCCGTCAGGTCTCCCGCTGGATGGAGCAGTACACGTCGGCGAGCCGCACCATCGCCTCCAGCCGGGCCAGCCCCCACCGTCCGTACCGGCGGTTGAGCGATTCGAACCGTGCCGGGCCCGCCGGGTCCACCGTCTGCGCGGTGCCCACGGTCACCTCCCGGCCGGCGATGGTCAGGTGCAGGGAGCGGGGGTCCGGGTCGACGACCGGCGGCAGCAGCGGCCGGGCGAAACCGTGGTGGGACGCGACCAGATGGATGACCAACTCGGCGTCGAGGTCGTCGCGGGCGGCCGTGTGCAGCGCGGCGATGCGGGCCGACAGCGCTTCATGGCGCATCCCCTGCGGATAGCCGGAGGCTCGCCGGGCCGTTCCGGACCCGGCCCGGTCGGCCGGGTCCGTACCGGACTTGGCGAGCGGCTCGGGTGCGGCGAGAGCTGCTTCCTCGTATCCGCCGTGCAGCATCGTCTGGAAGCGAGGGTCCCGTTTGCCCTCGTCGTGCAGGGCGGCCGCGAGGGCGACGGCGGCGACCGTTCGGTCGTCCAGGCGCAGGTTGCGGGCGTAGCACTCGGCCGCCGCGGACACTTCGGCCTGGTGTTCGGCGAGGGTCTGCGGCAGGCCCGCCGTGGACGGCCCGTCGAGGCTCGCGCGGCCGGCGACGAACAGCGGCGGGCCGCCGACGGTGAGGAGCCGGCCGCCGCGGGCCAGCGCCCGGAAGACCCTGAGGTGCGGAAGGTCATCGGGCGCGCTGCCGGCCAATTCGGCGAAACGGCCGCGGTAGCGGGCTTCGCGTTCGGCGGTGAGGGGCGCGCTGTCGCTGGCGATCTCCGTGACCAGCCGGTCCACGGGGGAGGCGAGCGCGGGGTCGCAGACGCGCACGGCGGTGGCCAGGCCCGGTCCGATCCTGACGACGGCCCGCTCGTCGCCGCCTCCCACCAGGTCCGCCACGTCGAGGACCGGGTCCGTGGAGCCGGGGTTCCAGCCGTACGCGTCGCACCCCCCGAAAGCCGTCGGCAGTACGACGAGGTCGTCGGGCTCGAGGTCGTCGGGTGTGACGATCGCGGTGGGCGCGTCGAACCGGTACCGGAGGATCTCCACTGCGGCCCCGCCGCCGGGCGGGCCGTCCGCAGGCTCCTCGCCCGGCCCGGGGAACGCGTCGTCGTCGGAGACGGCGGCGGCGTTCGGTCTGCCGGTCAACCACCGCCGTACGGCGTGCAGCGGCAGTTCGACGCTCTCCTCGGCGGCCGGCGGGAACAGGTTCACCGTCTCGCGCCACTCCTCGGCCGTCCGGCCCGTCTCGCGGGTCCGCCAGACGACGTGGACGCGGGGCCGGGCGCCCGCGTCGATGCCGTGCAGATACGGGGCGACCGGCGTATCCGGGTCCGGTGCCGGCTCGGTGCGCACCCAGGCGTCCAGGTCCGCCGCACGCACGGGGGTACCGGCCGGCCGGGCGCCCCGCATCGCCTCCCACTCCTCCGCATCGACCTCGGCTGCCAGTCGGCGCAAGGCGGTGGGGGAGGCGTCCAGACCCGGGCCGGTGAGTTCGGGAGTCCCGCCGGGGTGGGTGACGGTGGGCGGGCACAGTGCGGTCAGTCGGCGCCAGGTGGCGTCGCGCGCGGCGCCGCCGCTCCCACCCGGCTCGGCCGCACCGTGGACCACGACGGCCCGCGCGGCGGTGTGCCGCCCGACGCGGTTGAGCCGGCCCAGCCGCTGGACCAGTGCGGGGAGCGGGGCCGCCTCGGTGACCAGCGCGTCGAAGTCGAGGTCGGTGCCAACCTCGACGCTCTGGGTGGTCACCACGTAGAACGGGCCGTCGTGGCGGGTCTCCCGACCGGACTTCGTCCGGTCGTACCACCCGCAGCGCAGGTACTCCCGGTCCACGGCCCGGCTGCGCCCGGTCAGCAGTACCTTCTCCCCGGGCAGCAGTTCCAGGACGGCTCGGGCCCGCCCGAGGGTGTTGCACACGACCCCGACGACGCGGCCGCCTTCGCCGAGTTGCCGGGCCCACGCCGCGAGCGAGACGGGCAGCTGCCGGTCGGCATCGGCCGGGTCCGTTCCGACCTCGACGGGATGCAGCCGCTTGGCCGACCGCAGGCGCGTGCCCGCCACCGGGTGACGTTCGTCGTCATCGGTGATGCCGTGCGCGTCGGCGCTGCCGCGTCCGGTGACGGCGGACATGGTCATCAGGACGGGGTGCAGGTCCTCGGGCGTCCCGTCCAGCGCGAAGGCGGCGCGTACCGCGGCTGCGAACTCCTCGGCGCCGTGCGCCTCGTCGACGATGATCAGCGATTCGGTGCCGGTCAGGGCGGCCTCGATCGACCGGCGCCGGGTGCCCGTGCCGGAGCCGCGGAAGAGCAGGCGACTGCCCACCTGGTCGACCGTGCCGGTCACCAGGGAGAGTCGGTCCGGGCGTTCCAGCCAGTTCGGCGACCAGGTCACCCCGCCCCGCATCCGGGTCGCCTCCAGCACGTCCTTGTCGCCCTCGCGCCACAGCGCCCGCGCGACGCGTCCGGTGACCGTGCCCACCGGAGGCACCGGCCGGCCCGCGTACGGATCCGCCAGTGCCTCACGCAGCACCTGGGCGAGCCGCGCCGCGTGCTCGTAGGCCTCGTCGGCGACCAACCGCCGGTCGACGGCGTAGAAGATCCGCAGGGGTGTCCGCGGGGCGGCTCCGGGCCGGCCGCGCCGGAGGGCGGCGGTGAACACCGCGACGTTCAGGACCCAGGTCTTTCCGAGCCCGGTCGGCACCGTGACGGCCTGCGGCCAGCCGTCCTTCACCACCCGGTCCACCAGCGCCGTCTGCCACGGAAAGGGCTCGTGTCCGTGCGTCTCGCGGCAGAAGGCGGTGAAGTCGCCCGGTTCCAGTTCGCGTTCCAGCATGGGGTGGACTCCTCCTGGGTGTCGGCCCCAGTTTCCCAGGCCGCACCCGGACTTGTGAAGGATGACCCGGCCGCCGGACGGGGCGGGCACCGCGTGAACGGAGGACTGATCCGCATGACAAGTTAGGAAACTTTACTAACTCCTCTTGACGGCTCTCAGGACCTTTGTCACTCTCGCTGCACGCGGCTTGGCGCGGCATCCCCGGATGTGACGCGCTCAGTGAGAGATCTGTCCCGGCCGTGGGCCTCGCGACGTCCCGGCACATCCGGGCGCCGCGGTTGGATCTCCCACGCCCGGAGGCAGACGTTGTCCCCATCCCTGTCCGCCCGCCATCGCCGCCTGTACGGCCTGGTGGCGGCCCTCGCCCTGCTCATCGGCCTGTCGGCCACGTCGTCCGGACACGCCGCCGGCGACGTGCTGCTGTCCCGCGGCAAGCCGGCCCTGTCGTCGTCCGACGAGAGCTCCTCCTACAACGCGGCCAAGGCGGTGGACGGCAGCACCACCACCCGCTGGGCCAGTGAGGAAGGGCTCGACCCGCAGTGGATCCGCGTCGACCTCGGCACCCCTCGCACCCTCACCCGCGTGCACCTCGACTGGGAGGCCGCCTACGGCAAGGGGTACCGCGTCGAGGTGTCGTCCGACGGCTCCGCCTGGACCAAGGCGTACTCGACGACCACCGGTGACGGCGGCATCGACGAGGTGACCGTCCCGTCCGGCACCTCCGGCCGGTACGTCCGCGTGTACGGCACCGCCCGGGGCACCGCCTACGGCTACTCCCTCAACGAGTTCGAGGTGTACGGCCCGGCCGGTGGCCCGGACACCACCGCGCCGACCGCGCCCGGGAACCCGCGGGTGACCGGCACCACCACCACGTCCGTCACCCTCGCCTGGGACGCGTCCACCGACGACACCGGCGTGACCGGATACCAGGTGTCGCGGGACGGCGCGGTCGTCGCCACCGCGACCGGCACCACGTTCACCGATCCGGGCCGCACCCAGGGGACGGCGTACACCTACACCGTCAGGGCCCAGGACGCGGCCGGCAACCTCTCCGCCGCGAGCGCGCCGGTGATCGGCACACCCGGTCAGAGCGCGGCCTCCTTCACGGTCGTCGCCGCCGGTGACATCGCCGACCCCGGCTGCTCCGCGGGCAAGGACTGCGGGGCGGAGAACACCGCCAAGCGCGTCGAGGCCATCAACCCCGACGAGGTCCTCACCCTCGGCGACAACCAGTACGACACCGGCAGCCTCAGTGACTTCAAGAAGTACTACGGCACGACCTGGGGCCGGTTCCTGAACAAGACCCACCCGTCGACCGGCAACCACGAGTACGACGACAGCACCCCGGCGGCCGGCTACAAGTCGTACTTCGGCGCCCGCGCCACCCCCGACGGCAAGACGTACTACAGCTGGGACCGCGGCGGCTGGCACTTCGTCGCACTCGACACCGAGATCTCCATGTCCGCGACCTCCGCGCAGGGCAAGTGGCTGGAGGCGGACCTGACCAGGAACACCAACGGCTGCGTCGCCGCGTACTGGCACCGGCCGCTGTACAGCTCCGGACCGCAGGCCGACATGGTCAGCAAGCCCATGTGGCAGATCCTGCGGGCCCACGGCGCCGACCTGATCCTGAACGGCCACGACCACCTCTACGAGCGCTACGCCCCACAGAACGCGACCGGCGGCGCCGACCCGGCGGGCGTCCGCGAACTGCTCGTGGGCACCGGCGGCGCCGACAGCTACGGCTTCGAGAGCGCGCAGCCGAACAGCCAGAAGCGGATCACCGACGTCAAGGCCGTCCTGAAGCTGACCCTCACCCCGACCACGTACGCGGGACAGCTGGTCCAGGACAACGGCTCGGTGCTCGACACCTTCGGTCCCGTCACCTGCCACTGACCCACGCGCGACCCGCGGCCCACGCCGTGGAACAAGGAGAGAACACGTGAAACGACACCTGACGGCGTTCGCCGCCATGGTGGCCCTGGCGGCCGGAGCCGGTGCGATCTTCGCCGGCGCCGCGCCCGGCCGGGCCGACGCCGCCGACCGCGGCAACCCGCACGGCGTCACCGGCGACCTGGCGCACTCCTCGACCCGGCCGATCGGCAAGGCGGAGGCATTGGCGCACCCGGAACGACTGGTCACCCTCGCCAAGAGCCTCAAGGTGCGGGTCGTCACCGCGCGACTGCCGCTGACGACCGATCAGGGCGCCCTGTGGCCCAGCGACTCCGACCCGCGGTGGCTCATCAGTTGTAACGAGAGCGACCCGGACCAGCCGGGACTGCTGCGCACGGAACTGGCGACCGGGAGGTCCCAGACGATTTTGACCGGTGCCGAGGCCTGCGACCCCGTCCGGCGCACCGCCTGGGGAACCATCGTCATCGGCGAGGAGACCGGTGGCGGGCCGGAGGGCGGCCGGCTCTACGAACTGATCGACCCGCTGCACACCACGGGCGTGACGCTCGACCGCTCCACCGGCCGCTTCAGCGGTGGCACCGGGGCGGCGAACCTGACCGTCAGGCCCGGCATCGGACGGATGTCCTACGAAGGCATCTCGGTGCTGCCCAACGGCCTGCTCTACTACGCCGACGAGAACCGCCCCGACAAGGGCGCGCCCGGCGGCGCGCTGTTCAAGTTCGTGCCGGACAAGCCGCGTGCGGCGGGCGCCGGCGCCGTCCACCGGCTGAGCGAGTCGCCGCTCGCCTCCGGCCGGGTCTACGGGCTGCGGCTGGGCCGTTACGAGGGTGGCCGGGACTACGGCCAGGGCACCCAGACCGGACAGGGCGCCTGGATCCCCGTCCCCGACCGCACCGACCCCGACCTGACCGGGGCCACCGAGGCGCTCCATCTGACCGGCCTGTACCGGCCGGAGGACATGGACCTGGACGGAACCGCGCTCGCCGCGGGGCAGGTGCGCGCCTGCGTCAACGAGACGGGGGACGAGGACGAGGCGCAGAACTGGGGCCAGTCGGTGTGCCTGACCGACGGGACGGTGGCCACCGCCGTGACCAACGCGGCGATCCCGCAGCTCCAGCTGTTCGTTCCGGGCAGTCCGGCGGTCAACATGCCCGACAACATGGCCTTCCGGCCCGGCCGCGGCACCTGGGTCGTGCACGAGGACGGTGACACCGAGAGCGATCTGCAGGGCTTCCACGGCAACGACCTGTGGAGCTGCCTGCCGGACGGCTCGGACCCCGACCTGCAGAGCGACGGCTGTGTCCGGGTGGCGACCGTCAACGACCCGATGGGCTCGTTCACCGGGGGCGTCTTCGACGCGTCCGGGCGCCATCTGTACGTGATCGTCCAGTACAACGTCACCGGACACGGCGTACTGCTCGACATCAGCGGGTGGAAGTAGCCGATGTACATCTCGGCGAGCAGCACCACCAGTGCCGCCGACGGCGCCCCGGGCCTCCGCCCGGGGCGCCGGGCCGGACTGCTGCGCTCGGTCCCCGCCAACGTGGTCGCGCTCGGCGCCGTCAGCATGGTCACCGACGTCTCCTCGGAGATGGTCAGCGCGGTGCTCCCGCTCTACCTCGTCCTGCAACTGGGCCTCAGTCCACTGGCGTTCGGCATGTTCGACAGCCTGTACACCGGTGCCTCCGTCCTGGTGCGGCTCGTCGGCGGCCATCTCGCCGACCGCCGCCGGCGCCGCAAACTGGTCGCCGGGATCGGCTACGGGCTGTCGGCGGTGTGCAAACTCGGCCTGCTGGCCGCGGGGAGCTCGGTGGGTGCGCTGGGCGCCGTGGTGGCCGCCGACCGGGCCGGCAAGGGCCTGCGCACCGCACCGCGGGACGCGCTGATCTCCCTCAGCACACCGCCGCAGATCCTCGGGCTCGCCTTCGGCGTGCACCGGGCGATGGACACCGTCGGCGCTTTCATCGGCCCACTCGCGGCGTTCGCGGTCCTGGCCGCGACCGGCACCGCCTACGACGCGGTGTTCGTCGTCAGCTTCTGCGTCGCCGCCCTCGGGGTGGTGCTGCTCGTCTCACTCGTGCGGGACCGGCAGGATCCGTCCCCGGACCGGCGGGAGCCCGCGCTGCGCGCCGCGTTCGGACTGCTGCGCGCGGCCGCGTTCCGCCGCACCTGCCTGCTGACCGCCGCACTGGGTCTCGTCACGGTCAGCGACTCCTTCGTCTACCTGTTGCTGCAGCGGCGGCTGGGGATCGCCCCGGAGTACTTCCCGCTGCTGCCGCTCGGCACCACCGGCGCCTACCTGTTGCTCGCCGTGCCGCTGGGACGGATGGCGGACCGCACCGGCAGGTTCAGGATGTTCCTCGCCGGCCATGTGGCGCTGCTCGGCGCGTACGCGATGCTGCTCGGACCCGCGGGCGGGCTGCTCGTCCTGATCCCGTCGCTGCTGCTGCACGGGGTGTTCTACGCCGCGACCGACGGCGTGCTGATGGCCGCGGCCGGCCCGCTGCTCCCCGCCGGGCTGCGGACCAGCGGCATGGCCCTGCTGCAGACCGGCCAGGCGGGCGCCCGGGTGGTCTCCTCGATCATCCTCGGCGCGGCCTGGACGGCGTGGGGGCCGCGCACCGGGCTCGCGGTGATGGCGGCGGGGCTGGCGGTGTGCCTGCTGGTGGCCCGGTTCGGCTTCCCGGCGGACGCCGCCGGGACCGGCGGCCCCGACGCACCTCCCGATGTCCTCTCGCACCACCAGGAGACCAGCGCATGATCGACATCCGCCGGCACGCTCATGTCCGGCTGCTCGCCCCGGTGCTCGCCCTGCTGGTGCTGGCCGGGCTGGGGGTCGGCTACAGCGTGCACGCCGCCCGGCGCGAAGCGGTTCCCGCCTTCCACGGCGAACCGATCGACACCGGGCGGCCCGGACAACTGCTCTTCCGGGACACCGCTCCCGGGGCCGGTCACGGCAACGTCGCGGCGGTGCCGGCCGGCGGACCCGGCGCTCCCCGCACGGTCGGCGGGCTGGGCTGTGAGCGGTTCTACAGCGCGGCGGGCACCGGCGTCTGCCTCGTCACCGGCACCGGCGCCCTGCCCAAGACGTACGCGCTGATCGTCGACCGCCAACTGCGCGAGGTCCGCCGGGTGAAGCTGTCGGGCATCCCCAACCGCGCCCGGGTCTCACCCAGTGGGCGCATGGTCTCCTGGACGGTGTTCGTGCAGGGGGACTCCTACAATCGGGGCGGCTTCTCCACCTGGACCGGGATCCTCGACACGCGCACGGGTTACGCGGTGCTGAACATCGAGGACATCCCGCTGTTCATCGACGGCCGCCGCTACCGGGCGTCGGACGTCAACTTCTGGGGGGTGACCTTCGCGGCGGACGACAACCGCTTCTACGCGACGGTGACGACCAAGGGCAAGACGTACCTCGTCCAGGGCGACTACGGCACGTGGCAGGCGCACACCCTGCGGGAGAACGCCGAATGCCCCTCCCTGTCGCCGGACGGCACCCGGGTGGTGTTCAAGAAGCGGGTCTCCGCCGACGCGGCGCGGCCCTGGCGGCTGCACGTGCTCGACCTGTCGACGATGCGGGAGACCCCGCTCGCCGAGACGGCGAGCGTGGACGACCAGGCCGCGTGGTTCGACGGGAACACCGTCATGTACGCCAAGTCCCGGGGCAAGGGCGGGTCCGACGTCTGGGCGGTCCCGGCCGACGGGACGGGTCGGCCCCGTGAACTCATTGTCGACGCAGCGTCACCAAGTCGCTGACGGAAGGGTTCCGGGCACACACGGTGGCCGCCGGTGGACCACCGGCGGCCACCGGGCCTTCACTGTGTGAAACCTGAGTCCGGGTACAACTCGGACGCGGAGCACCAAGAGGGGGCGTACGAGCGCCGTCGGGCCGTGCGCTGTCACGAAGTTGCGTCAAAGGCGAACCCAAACTGCGGCTCAAGCGTCTAAAGGAGCGAGCACAACGAGCCCGCCGGGCACAGCCGTGGCGGGTGCTGGAGAGTCAGGAGCGCGTAATGGACCCGGAGCCGGTCGTTGACGTCAGTAGACGCGTCGTCTGTCCCCGCTGCCACAGAGTGAGATGTATCTGCCCTTGAGCCGGGCGAAGCCGGCGGTCTGCCAGGTGCCGCCGTCGGGCGTGACCGTGAAGGCATCCACCCCCGGCAGGCCCTCCAGCCACCCGTGAGCCCGCTCGGCGCCCATCGCGCAGGCGGCGGTGGCCCACGCGTCGGCGTCGCCCAGGGCGCGGCAGACCACCGTGACCGAGGCGAGGGGATCGGCCGGGGGCGCGCCCGTGTGCGGGTCGAGGATGTGGCAGCCCCGTTCGGCGGGTCCCGAGGTGGCCACGGCCAGCGTCTGCCGGGTCTCGACGACGGTCACGACGGCACCGGGCCGCAGCGGGTCCGCGACCCCCACCCGCCAGGGTCCGCCGTGCAGTTGCACGTCTCCGCCGCCGTTGACGCAGACGTCGGGCGCGCCCGCGGAGTGCAGCATCGCGGCCACCCGCTCCACGGCCCAGCCCTTGACGAGTCCGGTCGGGTCGAGCCCTCCCGCGTAGCGGGCGCTGAACCAGCCGCCGCTGCGGTGTTCGGCGTCGGCGCACAGCCGCAGCACCTCGCGTACCTCCGGCGAGCACCCGTCGGCGGTGAGTTCGCCGCGGGCCAGCCGGCTGACCTGGCTGCCGGGCCGGTAGGGCGAGAACTCCTCGTCCACGTGGTGCAGCCAGGCCGTGGCGGCGGCCAGCGCGGTGCGGGTGCGCGGACCGGTGTCTCCCCGGACGTCGAACGAGAACACGGTGCCCATCACGTGCTCGACGTGCCGCAGTCGCTGCGCGGAGTCAGCCATGGGACCTGTCCAGGGCGCTCTGCAGGGAGCTGATGTACCCCTCGCTGGTGTAGGTCGCCCCGGAGACGGTGTCGATGTCCGCGCTCTGCGCGTCGAGCGCCTCCTGTGTCAGCTGCGGGACGGAGAAGTCGGTGATCTCCTGGTCGCGGCCGTTCTCGTCCGGTACCTGGAGCACGGTGACCGCGGTGATCTTCGCACCGCTCAGGGTGACCCGCACCTGCACGGGCCCGAACCGCGTCTGGACGGTGTCCCCGTCGACGGTGCGGGCCGCGCCGGAGGCCGAGCCCGTGGACGGCGCCGGGGCGGAGCCCGTCGCGGTGGGCGTGGAGGAGCCGGAGTCCGTGCCGGCCCGTGCCACCGACTGCTGCTGCGCGTGCGGCTTCAGGGACAGCAGGAGGACGACGCCGGTCACGGTGGCGGCGGCGCTCAGCACGACGCGGCGCAGGGGATGGGTTCGCATGGCGCTCACAGCTCGAAGGATTCGTGGTGGATGTGGGCGGCGGGCACCCCGGCCGCGCGCAGGGCGTCGTACGACTCAAGCGCCATGCCGTCCGGCCCGCACAGGTACACGTCGTGCTGTCCGATGTCGGGCAGTATCGTCCGCAGGCCGGTGGTGGTGATGGCGGCACGGGTGCCGTCCGCCGCGTTGACGGCGTAGTACAGGCGGGCCCCGCGGGAACGCGCTATCGCCTCCAGTTCCGCGCGCAGCGCCAGGTCGTCGGCCGTGCGGCCCCGGTACAGCAGCGTCAGGTCGCCGGGGCGGGCGGGGAGCGTCTCGAACAGGGCGCGCAGCGGGGTGACCCCCACGCCGCCGGCGAGCAGCAGCACCTTGGACCGGGTCCGGCGGGCGGAGGTCAGCGCCCCGTAGGGTCCCTCCGCCCAGACGCGGGTGCCGGGCCGGAGCAGGGCCAGCGCCGCACTGTGGTCGCCGAGCGCCTTGACGGTGATGCGCAGCTGGTCCGGGCCTGGGGCGGCCGACAGCGAGTACGGGGTGGAGGTCCACCACAGCCCGTCGGCGAGGAACCGCCAGCGCAGGAACTGGCCCGGCTCGGCGTGCAGTTCAGCCAGCCGGCGGCCCCGGATGATGACGGAGACGACGCCGGGCGCCTCGCGCACGGTGGCGGCGACCCGCAACCGGTGGCGGAGGTTCAACCGTACGGGGGCCAGCACGCGGAACCACACCACCAGGGCCGCGACGCCGAGGTACAGCACGTACCAGGCGTTCTGGGCCGCCGCGTTCCCGGCGAAGTCGGCGCCGAGGGCGAGTTGGTGGCCGAAAGCGAGGAAGAGCGCGAGGTAGGTCAGGACATGCAGGTAATACCAGGTCTCGTAGCTGACCCGGCGGCGCACGGCCCGCGCGGAGAGGACGCCGGTGGCGAGGAGGATCAGCCCGGCGATCGTCCCCTTGAGCATCTCCGGGTAGTCGAACACCACGGTCGTGGTCTCGTGCACCAGGCCGGTGTGGGCCTGGACCGCGTAGCCCCAGACGATCAGGACGATGTGGGCCGGCAGCAGGCAGATGGTGTAGCGCCCGGCCATCGCGTGCCAGCGGGCCACCCGGTCGCTTCCCACCCCGCGTTCCAGGGCGGGCACCCGGGCCATGAGGGCGACCAGGACAGCGCAGCCGTAGCCCGTGAGGAGGCCGGCGATCCGGCCCGCGCCGATCAACCACCCCGCCGGTCCGACGACCGCGGCGGTGTCGTGCCACCACAGGGCGAGCACCGCGACCGCTCCGGCCCCCGCCAGGGCGAGCACCGGTCCGGCCGGTGAGCGCCGGCCGCGTGGAGCGGGCGGTCTGCCGTGGCCGGCCGGCGCGGAACCCTGCCGGCCCGCCTGATGACCGTAGGTCGTCGCCACGAGATGTCCCCTTTCGTCGGCTGACCGCCCACTGTGTCGCCGCAACCTCTGAATCAGCTCTGAAAGGGATGTCAGGGGCGGGTCTCATGGGAAACTCAGAGGTGGGGGCGGCATGCTGGACCGACCATGGACATCCCTCCCGCGGCGCCCCCGCCACCCTCCCTGACCCGCCCGGACGGCACCCCGGTCCGGGTCCTCGTCGTGGACGACGAGCCGGACCTGCTCGAGGTCCTCGCCGGCGTTCTGCACTACGAGGGCTGGCAGGTGCGTACCGCCGCCGACGGGGCCTCGGCGCTCACCACGGCCCGCGACTTCGAGCCCGACGCCGTCGTCCTCGACATCATGCTGCCGGACTTCGACGGACTGTCCGTGCTGCGCGGGCTGCGGGACCGGCAGCCCGGGATCTGTGTGCTGTTCCTGACCGCCCGCGACGCCGTCGAGGACCGGATCGCCGGCCTCACGGCGGGCGGTGACGACTACGTCACCAAACCGTTCAGCCTCGAGGAGGTGCTGGCCCGGCTGCGCGGTCTGCTGCGGCGCGCCGGCATGAGCGGGCAGCGGTCCGAGGGGGCGCTGCTGTCCGTCGGCGACCTGGTCATGGACGAGGAGGCGCGCGAGGTGACCCGGGGCGGGCTGACCATCGAGCTGTCGCCGACCGAGTTCGAGCTGCTGCGGTACCTGCTGCGCAACCCCCGCCGGGTACTGAGCAAGGCGCAGATCCTGGACAGCGTCTGGTCGTACGACTTCGGCGGCCAGGCCCACATCGTGGAGCTCTACATCAGCTATCTGCGCAAGAAGATCGACGCCGGACGGGTGCCGATGATCCACACGGTGCGGGGCGCCGGATACGTCCTCAAGCCGGCTACCGCGTGATCGGCCCGCGTTCCCTGCGCGCCCGGCTGACCTGCGGACTGGTGGTGCTCCTCGCGGTCAGCTGCGCGGCCGTCGGCATCGCCGCGGTGCTCGCGCTGCGGGGCTTCCTCACCGAGCGTCTCGACCAGCAGCTCGGCGACGCGGGCGGGAAGTTCCCGGCGAGCCTGGAGCACGCGGGGGAGCGCGGCGGACCCGGCGGGGAGAAGCACGCTGACACCCGTCGCCAGTCACCCGGCACCTTCGGCGCGCGGCTCCTCGCGGGAGTGGTCACCGACGCCGCGGTGGTGCGCTCAGGCACCGACACCACGGTGGAACTGACCGCCGCCGACAAGGCGGCCCTGGCGGCCGTCCCGGTCGACGGCCGGGCCCACGACATCGAACTGTCGGCGCTGCGCGGCTACCGGGTGAAGGCCGTGGCCGGCAACGACCAGGACCTACTGATCACCGGTCTGCCCCTGCACGGTGTCGAGGAGACCGTGGAGCGCCTCGAGCTGGTCGAGGCGGCGGTCTTCGGCGGGGCCCTGGTGGTGACCGGTGTGGCCGGGGCACTGTGGGTGCGCTGGTCGCTGCGGCCGCTGCGCAGGGTCGCCGCGACCGCCACGGCCGTGACGCGGCTGCCACTGGACAGCGGCGAGGTCGCGCTGCCGCTGCGCGTTCCGGACGCGGATCCGCGCAGCGAGGCGGGCCAGGTCGCCACCGCCTTCAATCTCATGCTCGGCCACGTGGGGGACGCCCTGTCCAAGCGGCACACGAGCGAGGAACGGCTGCGCCGGTTCGCGGCCGACGCCAGTCATGAGCTGCGTACCCCCGTCGCCTCGGTGCGCGGCCACGCGGAACTCGCGCTGCGCCACCCGGGACCGGTTCCGGCCGAGGTACGGCGCTCGCTGGAGCGGGTGGCGGCGGAGTCCGCGCGGATGGGCGAGATGGTCGACGACCTGCTGCTGCTCGCCCGGTTGGACGCGGGCCGGCCGCTGGAGCGCCGGCCGGTGGACCTGACCCGGCTGGTGCTGGACGCGGTGGACGACGCGCGGGCCGCGGGACCCGGGCACCGGTGGGTGCTCGAACTGCCCGAGGAGCCCGTCACCGTCCCCGGCGACGCCCATGGGTTGCAGCAGGTGGTGACCAACCTGCTGGCCAACGCGCGGGTCCACACCCCGGACGGGACCGAGGTCGCGCTGCGGCTGCGGACCGTTCCGGCGGGCGACGGGACGGCCGGAACGGTCGAAGTGCGAGTCGCGGACAACGGCCCCGGGGTGCCGGAGGCGGTCCGCGCGACGCTCTTCGAACGTTTCGCGCGGGCCGACCGGCGGCGAGCCGGCGCGGGCAGCGGCGCGGGCCTGGGGCTGGCCATCGTCGCCGCCGTGGTCGAGGCGCACGGCGGTACGGTCACCGCCCGCAGCAGGCCGGGACGCAGCGAGTTCACCGTGCGGCTGCCCCAGGGTGATGCGGACGGCGACGCGCCGGACGGAGCGGATCAGGCCGCGGGGCCGCGGTAGCGCGGGCTCCCGCGGCGTGCGTTCCCACCCGGCGGGCTCAGGGCCAGTCCTGGGACATCGAGCGGTCCTCCCGGGCGATGGACTTGCACAACTGCCGGACGAGGGTGTGCGGGCCGACGTGCTTGGCGGCCAGTTCCAGCGCCCTTTCGACGGCGAAGTCGAACGGGTCGCGCAGGATCTCGGCACGGTGTCGCGGATCGGCGGCCGCGGCGGCGAAGAGCGACTTGAAGGTGCCACCCTCGCGCGCGGACCAGGCGTCGAGCAGCGCGACGGTGTAACTCCGGCCCGCGGAGGCGTGGCTCTCACCGGCCCCGGCGTCCGGGCCGGGGGTCCATTCCCCGCCCTCGGCCCGATGGATCCGCATGAGGTAGGTCACCGCGGCTTTGGTGAGGGTGTAGAGCGTTTCGTCGTCGAGTTCGAGCAGCAGGTCGATCCTGCCGCGGGCCGTGGCCGACTCGCCGAGAGCGGCTTCGGCGACGGCGGCCTGGAGCAGTACATCGCCCCGCTGGAGGGCATTCATGTCGAGCACGGAGATCCTTGGGTGTGTGGCCGGAGGGTTCGCGGAATCGCGACGCTAGGCCGTGTCTGACACATACCGGCGTCCGCCCGGAGGGCGGGGCCCGGGGCGTCTGGTGCGTGCGATCGCACGGCGGAGGGTCGCCCCTGTACTGGACGTACCGGGGCGGGCCCGACAACTGGGGGCCCCTCCCAGCGGTAGCTGGGGGAGAGCGCGTGTGCCAGGCGTCCCGGGCCAGGCGGGATGTGTCAGACACGGCCTAAGCGGTCCCTCCAAGCCTGTCACCGCCCCCTCGCGCGGCACTGGAATCCCCCTCGGGCCCGCCGGCGGGCCTCGCCCGGCCGCCGCTCGTCCATCGCGGCGGCCGGGCGAGCCGTTCTACGCGCTGCGGCAGAGCATTCCCCTGCCGGTCGTCCGGACGACGCTCATCCGCCAGGCGTCGAACGTCACGGACTCGCCCGGCAGTATCAGCAGGCCGTCGTCCCCGTCCTGCCATGTCTCGCCGATACGGCGTACCTGGACCGCCGGACCCCCGACGCCGGCCATGAAGATGGTCGGGTCGATCTCCCATCCGCGCGCGTCCAGCCAGGCCTCGAGCGCGGCGGTGTCCTCCGCGTCCGCCCCCCGTGGCCATAGGAATTCCGTCATGCCGTTCCCCATCCCCCGTACGTCCCCCGTAGCGCTCGTGGACCGAGCACGCTGATCCTGTCAGGCCCCACTGACAAGTCGCTAAATTTTGGGTATACGCGGACGGTGACCCCTGACACCCCCTCCACGAGGGCGGCGCTCGTGACCGGATATGGCCAGACCGGGGGTGGCGGCCCGGGAGAGTCTTACCTCCTCAGCGGGCTTCGGCGCCCGTCCCAGGAGGATCAGCACGTGTTCACGAAGCTCACGAAGGTGTTCCCTTTCCAGCCAGAGCACTGGCCGCGGTGGCCGGCCGGAGCGCCCGCACCACCTCCGAGGTGGCCGAGGCGGTGGGCGTCACTCTGCCCGGCGTCAGCTACCAGATCGGGGTCCTGCGGGACGGCGGGCTCGTGGACAGCCGCCGCGACGGCAAGTACGTCCTGCACGCGGCGACCCCGCTGGGCCTGCGGCTGCTCGGCGGGGGAGCGCCGGACCTGGCCGACGCCCCGCTCCCGCGGGGCCCGTTCAGCGCGTGCTCGTAGTGACCGCCCGTCCGTCCCCTGGGCCGGCGGACGCGGGGCAGGGCGGGGGAGCGAGCCGGGAGACCCGGTCGGCGACCGGTACCGGGGAGCGCGGGACCGACCGCCGGGTGGGGTCGGGGGTGCCGACGTACAGCCAGCCGATGAGTCCTTCGTGCGGGGCCAGGCCCAGCAGCGTCCGGGTCCCGACGGAGTCGACGGACGAGCCGGTGCGCCAGATGCTGCCGAACCCGCGGTCGTGCAGCAGGAGCATCAGGGAGTTGACCATGGCGCCGCTCGCGGCGAGCTGCTCCCAGTGCGGCACCCGGTGACTGCGTCGCGGCACGAAGACCAGGGTCGCGAGGAGCGGGGCGCGCAGCGGTTTCCGCGTCTCGCGCCGGACGGTCTCCGCGTCGGTGGCGCCGGACGCGAAGGACGCGCCCAGCGCCGCCCGGCTCTCGCCGCGCACGAGGATCCACCGCCAGGGACGCAGATGGCCGTGGTCGGGCGCGGTCGCCGCCCAGCCGAGCAGGTCGGTGAACTCCTCGTCGCTCGGGGCGGGATCGAGCAGCCGGTGCTCGCTGCGGCGGGTGCGGACGGCGGCTTCCAGTTCCATCAGCGGACGCTCCCCCTCGCGCCGTGCGGCCGGCTCACGTGCACCGCGGCGGCAGCCAGAACGACCGCACCCCCCGCACCGCCGCGAGGCGGTCCCGTGCCATGCCGGTCGCGGCGGCGGCCGTGCTGATGTTCAGGTTCTTCGCCCGGGTGAAGATCTCGACGAGCCGCTCCGGGATCAGTTGCGCGCGCTGCCTGACCCGGGCCATGTCGTGCCCCGCCGGGTGCAGTTCGTCGACCACCTGGATCAGGCCGAGCGCGTTGATGACGAAGTCCGGTGCGTACAGGATGCCGCGGGCCGCCAGCCGGTCGGCGACCGCCGGTGCGGTGAGCTGGTTGTTGGCCCCGCCCGCGACGATCCGGCAGCGGAGCTTGTCCACCAGACCGGTATCGATGACGTTGCCGACCGCGTTCGGGCTCAGCACGTCCACGTCGAGCAGGTAGAGCTGCTCCCGGCTGACGACCTCCGCCCCGCACGCGTCGGCCACCTGCTCGGCCTTGTCCTGGTCGATGTCGGCCACCGTCAGTTGCGCGCCGGCGTCGGCCAGATGGGCCGCCAGCCGGGCACCCACCTTGCCGACCCCGTCGAGGGCGATGTGGCGGCCGTCCAGGCTGTCGCTGCCGTAGAGGAACTCCAGGCACGCCCGGATGCCGAGGCTCACCCCGTAGGCGGTCATGGCACCCGACTCACCCGAGCCGCCCTCCTCGACGTCCAGGCCGCGGATCCACTGCGACTCCTTGCGCATCACCCGCAGGTCGGCGGTGGTGATGCCCATGTCGCAGGCGGCGATGAAGCGCCCGGACAGACTCTCGACCGCCTGCCCGAACGCGCGGAGCAGCGTCTCGGACTTCTCGACGCCGGGGCTTCCGAAGATGACGGCCTTTCCGCCGCCGATGTCGAGACCCGCGCAGGCGGCCTTGTACGTCATCGCGCGCGAGAGGCGCAACGCGTCGTCGATGGCCTGGTCGTCGTCGCGGTACGGAAGGAAGCGGACGCCGCCGAGCGCGGGGCCCAGCAAGGTCGAATGGATGGCGATGACGCAGCGGAGCCCACCGGGGCCCGAACTGAGCAGCACCTGTTCGTGGCCGTCCATCTGCTTGAACACGCTCATGGTCCACCCCTGGGTCCGTCGGTGACAGCCGGGCCGGCGGCTCCGCCCGCGGGCGTGAACCGCCGGCCCGTCCGGCAGAGAGTTATGCGGCCGGTCGCAGCCCGGACGCGAGCAGCGCCGCGTCCAGGACGTCCCACAGCGCGCACAGGGACTCGAGGAAGTCCTCCACGCCCTCCTCGATCCGCGCGCTGTTCGAGGAGTCCATGACGGAGGAGACGGCCAGGATCACGTTCGCCTCGTGCTGCTGCTCGGCACCGGCGTCACCCCAGTGCTCCGCCATGTAGTGCATCTCCGGCTCGTCGATGTCGGCCTTGTAGTGACCGGAGTCGATGAGCGCGCGCTTCTCGCCCGGGATCAGGGACTGATTGGAGATGATCTCCAGCGCGAGCGCCGTACCGAGGTTGCGGACGGTGGTGTCCGCGTCGGAGGAGAACCGGCGCCGGAACACCTCGATGGCGGCCGCCGCCTGGGGCGTCAGGCCCGTCGCGAGGTCGTACCCCGGCAGTCCGGCCAGCAGCCGGTCCGACGAGCTCTTGAGCCATTCCTCGACGCGCTCGGTGTCATAGACGTCGTCGAAGACCTGGGCGCCGGTGCGGTTGACGATGTGGCCCGCCATCGTCGCCAGCTCCGGGCCGTGCCCGGACTCGCTGTCGACGATCTCCTCGATGAGGACCGCCTGCTCCTCCCAGCCCAGACCGCGCAGGGCGGTGGGGAAGTCGCCACCGGGGCGGGTGGAGGCACAGAACGACTGCACCTGGTGGAAGAGGGCGCCCGAGACCTCGGCGGACGGGGGCGCCGCGGCCCAGTGCTCGTAGAGCGGGTGGTCGAAGACGCGGTGCGTCTTGATCCGGTCGATCAGCATGTCGGTCGTCGTCATCGATTCCTACTCCGGTGAGGTGGATGGTTCCGGGGAGGTGGATCGGGCGGGGAGGGCGGGCCGGCAGGGCGGGCCGGCGGCGCGGCGCTCAGGCGAACTGCAGCTGCGAGGGGTCGACCTTGGGGACGGAGAACCCGATCTTCTCGATGTGCTCGGCGATCGCGGCCTTGTACAGCTCGCGCAACTCACCGTTGTCGTTCTTGCGCAGGCCCCACCGGACGGCGAGCCGCCCGCGGCGGGAGTCGGGCCGGCCGAACATGTCCAGCGCCATCGGATAGAACTTGTCGAGCGCCTTCTGGGCCCGGTCCCGCGACGGCGCGCCGGCGTCGTAGGACTCCTGCATCAGGCGCTTGCCGTAACCGAAGTGCCGGGCCTCTTCCTTGAGGATCGCGTCGGCCTCGACCCGCAGCGGCCCGTAGGTGCTCGTGGTCATCTCCTTGATCTGGAAATGCCCTTCGAGCTCGCACAGGAAGCTGAACGCGGCGCGCTCCTCCCAGACGGTGAATTGCGTGGTCATGCTCTCGGCCGGGAAGTAACGCCGGTCCGCGACCGCCTGATTCACCATGTGCGACGTGTCGACGCCGAGTGGGGTGAGCAGCTTGGCGAAGCGCCGGAAGTGGTCCACCTCTTCCATGCCGAACTTGAGGCACATATAGCGCTCGTCGGCATTGGGAGCCAGCGGATAGAACGAGTCGACGTAGGTGTCGCCCGCGCTCAACTCGCCTTCACCGTTGGCGAGCATCTGATGCGTCAGCACCTCCCGGTATTCTTCCGGAAGTTCCCCGACGCTTTCCAAATCCACGGTCTCCGAAAAGACGGTCGCCATACGAATTCTCCTCCGGGTAGCTGATGAAATTCAGCCTATCCGGGGGGTTCACGGCGTCGGTAGGCCACGATGGGGCCCTATCGGCGGGGAACGAAGGGAGTATGCCGGTGGCACTTACGGGGTATCCAGGGGGTGCTCGCGGAGTACCTTCCGAGCCGGCGGTGCCGGCTGCGACCGGGGGACGGCTGGAGGTCTCAGACCGCGTTGCGCTCCGGTGGCCGGATGTAGGTCAGGGTGTGGTGGGAGACGAGCTTGCCGGCGGTGTCGGTCGTGGCGGCGGTGCCGTAGACGATCAGGCGGCCGGGCCGGACGATCGTCGCCTCGCAGACCAGATCGGTGCGCGCCGGGCCGAGGAAACTCGTCGTCATCTGCTGGGTGACGGAAGGATCGTCCTCGCCGAACAGCGACATGATCGCGATCCAGCAGGCGACGTCGGCGAGCGTCATCGCGCAGCCGCCCTGCAGGACACCACCCGGGCGGAAGAGTTCCGGGCGCTGCGGCAGCGAGACCTTGGCCTGTCCCTTGCCGACGGCTTTCACGCGGAATCCCCACCAGGGCCCGAAGGGGCTGTCATCGAGAACGGCCTGAGCTGCATCGACATCCATCATCGCAATAACATAGCATCGTTCGGTATGTCGACGCGCAGATCCAACGTGGAGCGAACCCAGCGCACCCGCGCCCAACTGACCCGTCAAGCCCGGCAGTTGTTCAGCGAGCGCGGTTACTCCGCGACGACCATCGCGGAGATCGCGAGGAGTTCCGGGGTGACGACCGGTGCGCTGTACCACCACTGGGCGGGCAAGGAGGCGCTGTTGGTGGATGTCGTGCACGACATCCACCGTGAACTGGCGCTACGGATCCAGGCACTCGATGTCGAGGACGAACCCGTCGCGCGGCTGCTCCGCTCCGGGCAGGAGTTCCTCGCCCTGTGCGCCGATCCTGCCGTGGCCCGGCTGCTGCTGCTCGACGCGCCGGCGGTGCTCGGGTACGAGCGATGGCGACGGATCGACGAGCAGTGGTGGCTGTCGGCGACGATCCGACTGGTGGAGCGGGCCCGTCCCACCACCGGACCCGGTGGCAACTCCGGTGACCCCGGCCTCGACGGCGCCGAGACGTCCCGGCAACTCGCGCTCGCGCTGCTGGGCGCGCTGACCTACCTCGGGCACGAGGTCGCCATGAAGGGCGTCGCGGCGGTCACTGGCACGGGACGGACGTACGACGTGCTGCTCACGTCCCTCCTGAAGTGATCGGAGCGGTCGCGCCGGGCATCGCCCCTCACCGCTTGGGGCCGAGTTGGGAGACGAGCAGCGCCGCTTCCACCCGGTTGGAGGCCGATAACTTGATCATCGCGCGGTGGACGTGTTTCTTGACGGTGTTCTCGGCGATATGCAGGGTCGAGCCGATCTGTTTGTTCGTCATCCCGTCGGCCAGCAGCAGGAGTACGTCGTTCTCCCGCGAGGTGAGACTTGATATCGCGACCGGGTCGGACGACACCGGATATTCGGTGCTGATATCGGAGAGCCGTTCATGGGGCAGGAGATATACCGCACAGCCGCGATTGACCAGGGAGATCACGCTGGCGAAGTCCTCCTGCAGGATCTCCAGGTCCATGAAGCCGGCGACCTTGGCCCGCAGGGCGTCCTGGATCGTGACGAGGGAGTCGTGGCACCACAGGACGATGATCGAGGTATGCGCGCCGACCAGTCGGACGAGATGTCGGAACCGCTCGGCTGTCAGGGTGCGGAGATTGAGCAGGACGACGTCGGGATCCGCGCGGTCCACCGCGGTCAGGACGCCGGCCTCGTCATGGGCCACCGCGACCACGTCCAGTCCTGGAGCTTCCCTGGTCATCGCCATGAGACCGGATCGGGTCACGACCTGGTCATCGGCGATCAGCAGTTGTATCTGAGCCATGTGCGGCGTCCTGCCTTCCCCCGTATGGCCGTCTGCGGTCCTCTTGTGGAGAGCCGTGTCTGACGACCACAAGATCGAATAAAGTCGGAGAACCGACCGCAAACAAGCCGCGTCTCCCCATGGTCAGGGGGAGGACGCGGCAACGAGGTCAGTTTTCCCGCTGGTCGGCACAGCGCACTTCCTCAGGGAGTAAAGCGATCCAAAAACATTCCGCGCGGACGGGAAACGGGCGCACAGCGGAAGAAGGCCTACGTGCGGGTTGTCCGACGTGTGGCCTTCTATGGTTCATTTGGACCCGCGCCGAAGCTTACATCACGGTAACCCACATGGGGAGACATGAATGAGATATTCCGGATAGGGCTATTGACAGCTGCGCCGACTGCCTGAATGAGCCATTGCTTCCGAAAACAATCGGTTCTTCGGTGACCTGGAATGGTTCCGACGCGCCGACGGCTCACGGACCGGGCAGCAGGTCGCCTGGTCCGTGAGCCGTTCGTGGGGCATGGGGTCGGGAGTGGGTATCAGCAGCCGAGGTTGTTGCCCGCCGGGACTCCGAGGATCTGGACGAAGCGCTGGTACGCGTCGATCCGGCTCTGGACCTGGGCGGGGTTGCCGCCGTTGCACTCGATGCTTCCGTTGATGCTGCGGATGGTCTCACCGAAGCCGGCGCCGTTGACCATGGCGTTGTGCGGGGTCATGGTGCCCGGTCCGCTCTGGGTGTTCCAGTACCACAGGCCGGTCTTCCAGGCGACGGCCGAGTCGGTCTGCACGAGGGAGGGGTTGTGCAGCAGGTCGATGCCGAGCGCGTCGCCGGCCGCCTTGTAGTTGAAGTTCCAGCTCAGCTGGATCGGACCGCGTCCGTAGTACGCGGACTGGCCGGCGGGGCAGCCGTAGGACTGGCTCGCGTCGCAGTAGTGCGGGTAGTTGGCGGTGTTCTGCTCGACGATGTAGACGAGTCCGCCGGTCTCGTGGTTGACGTTGGCCAGGAACGCGGCGGCTTCCTGGCGCTTGACGGTGTCGCTCCCGGTGTTGGCGAATCCGGGGTAGGCGCTCAGGGCCGCGGTCAGGCCGCTGTAGGAGTAGAACGAGTTGCGGCTCGGGAACATCTGGTTGAACTGCGCCTCGGTGACCGGGAAGCCGCCCTGGCTGGGCGGCGGCGTGGTCGACGAGCCGCCGCAGGTGTAGGGCTCCCAGTACCAGGTGCTGATGACCGGGTCGTAGCCGGGATTGTCGTGCTCGGCCTGGTACGCCTTGCCGTCGGTGTACTTGACGATGTCACCGGTGACGTACGCCCGGCCCGCGACCCACGCGGGGTAGTCGCACGATCCGGTGCCGCCGGTACCACCGGTGCCACCGCCCGTGCTGCCGCAGGCGCCCTGGTCGGCCCAGACGGCCGCGGTGCCGGGGGTCTCGTTCTGGGTCCACCACTTCGCGGACCAGTTGTGACCGTTGTAGGACGCCGACAGCCCGCCGGTGTACACGGTCGAGGAGTTCCACGCGGTCGTACACTGCGCGGCGGAAGCGGTGGACGCCAGCGGTACGAGGACCGCCAGTCCGACCGCGACGATCAGAGCGGTGAGAAACGCCATGATGCGTTGTTTGGACACGGGGCCACTCCTAGTGGGGGGTTGAGTGGAGGATCGTCCTGCACTTAATCGGATTGGTCTGGACCTGTCAAGGTCTGGACCAACATTCCCCGAGGTGGCGGCCGTTCGGTGGGGGAGGCGCGGTGAAGCCGTCGACGACGCCTGCGATAGCCTGCCGAACGGCGACCGCTGAGCGACGGACGGGACCGGTACGGAACGATGGCGTCAGAGGACAGCGCGAGGTATCCGGCGGGCCGGACGGCGTTGGTCATCAAGATTCCGGAGGCGGAACAGCTCGTTGGCCCGTGGCGGGGGCGGTTCGACCCCGCGGCCGCGACCGGGGTCCCGGCGCACGTGTCGGTGCTCTACCCGTTCCTGGACCACGCGCGGATCGACGACGGCGTCATCGAGGCCCTGGAGACGACGCTGGCCGCGCACCCGCCGTTCGAGACGCGCTTCCGCCGCTGCGGACGATTCCCCGGCATGCTCTATCTCGCCCCGGAGCCGGACGGCCCCCTTCGCGCGCTCACCGCCGGCGTCGTCGACCGCTGGCCGGAGGCGCCGCCGTACGGTGGCCGCCATGCCGACGTGGTCCCGCACCTGACCGTCGCCTACAGCCCGGATCCGAGCGTGTTGGACACGATCGAAACCGAGCTGACGGGCGGGCTCCCCTTCACCGGTCGCGTCACGGCGGTCCAGCTCGTGGTCTGGGACGGCGAGCGCTGGCACGACGGGCGGACGTTCCCGCTGCGCGGCTGAACCTCCCGACCCCGGATCCCACTGCCGGGCCGTGCGGGTCAGGTCAGGAGGCAGGGGCAGGACGTCACGCTCTCCAGGTCCACCGGGCAGCCGTTGTCCGGTCCTCTGACGCAGGCCCCCTCCCCGCAGCACGCGCAGTCGCCGCAGGAGGTCGAGAGCAGCCGCGGCTGCCGGGACATCCGGTCCGGTCCGTTCACATCACGATGTTCTTCCACAGTGGACTGATATCACCCCTGTGCGCGGTGCGCGCGTGGTCGGTCCGGCGCGGGTGCCCCGAGCGGCGTCAGGCGGGGCAGCCGCCGTCGGCGATGACGAAGTAGCCGTTCGGGGCCTCCTGGAGGGTGTGGGTGGTGAAGACGTTGTCCAGGCCCATGTTCTGGTTCGAGCCGTTGGCGTAGGCGTAACCGCCGCTCTGGTGCGCGCGCCCGGCCGCCACATGGCTGTAGTTACCGGCGGTGAAGCACCGGGGTGCGGCCCCGGTTGTCGTCGCCGTGACCGTCGCCGAGACGGAACCGGTGGCGCCGGAGGAGTCGACCGCGGCGACGGTGTAGCCGTAGGCCGCCTCGGGGGCCAGCCCGGTGTCGGTGTACGACGTCGAGGCGGTGGATCCCGCGGCGGTGCCGTTGCGCCGAACGGAGTACGAGACGGCGCCGTCGACCGCGTTCCACGTCAGGGAGACGGTGCTGCCGGTGGTCGCGGTGACCCGCAGGCCGGTGGGCGCGGGAAGGGGGCCGGGCGCGGTGGGGGAGCCGTCCAGACCCCAGAACGTGGCGGTGTGGTAACTGGAGCAGACGGTGTCGAGGAAGTAGGCGCCGGCGGTGCCGCACTGGTCGTCGCCGGAACCGGGGTCCACGGCCAGCCCGTGGCCCATGCCGGATATCGAGTACAGCGCGACGACGGGACGGCCCGCGCTGTCGGCGTAGGTGCTGACGGTGGTGTTGCCGGGCAGGCTCCGCGTGCTGGACGCGGTCTGACCGATGCCCTGCACGTTGGTCCACTGGTCGCGCAGCTCGGTGGCGTTGACCGGTTTGACGGTGGTGTCGGACGTGCCCTGCCAGATCGCCACCCGCGGCCACGGTCCGGTGTATCCGGGGAAGGAGCCGCGGACCGTGTCGCCCCACTGCGCGGGGGTCAGGTTCCGGGTGCCGTTCTGGCAGGAGGAGGCGGCGTTCTGGGTGGTCGCGCACTGGGCGGGCAGCCCGGAGTCGATTGATCCGCCGGCGAACACGTCGGGGTAGTCGGCGAGCAGGTCGGCCGCCAGGCCGCCGCCCGCGGACAGGCCCGTGACGAAGATCCGGTGGCGGTCCGAACCGAGCTGGGCCTGGGCGTGGTCCACCATCTGCAGCACCGAGGCCGCCTCGCCGCGCCCTCGGGTGTCCTTCGTCGCGTCGAACCAACTGAAGCACGACAGACTGTTGTTGACCGCGCTGGTCTGCGGGTAGACCACGGCGAAGCCCCACAGGTCGGCGAACTTCTGCCAGCCCGAGTGCGTGTGGTAGTCGTTCGCGGTCTGCGTACATCCGTGCAGCGCGAGGACCAGCGGGGCGCCGACGGGAAGGTTCGCCGGCGTGTACTGGTACATCGTCAGGTTGCCCGGATTGGAACCGAAGCCGGTGACCTGCTGGTAGGTGCCGCCCGCCGCGGCGGCCGGCCCGCTCACCAGTCCTGCGGCGAGGAGCCCGAGGACGACGATCACGTTGAGGCGCCGGAAGAGGCCGCGCAGGATGGATGCGGTCATGACGAGCCTGCCGTTTCCATGAGGTGCCGGGCCACCTCGCGGGCGCCGTCGTCCCCGATGAGGATGGTGTAGTGGTTGGTGCCCGCCAGCATCAGCGGGGTGACGACACGACGGTCCAGGCCGGCCGCGGCCAGGCGTTCCTCGTCGTACAGCCCCTGCGGCTCGTCCATCAGCCCCCGCTCGGCCCACAGCAGCCGGGCGGGACAGGGCAGGTGGTGGACGGCGGCCAGCACGTCCTCGGAGAACAAGTCGACGCCGTCGGTGCGGACGGCCTCGATCCGGCAGGAGGAGCGCAGTTCCGGCTCCTGCCCCACCAGGTCGCGCTGGACGTAGTCGTCCACCCAAGGCCCCCAGGACGAGCCGAAGGCCGGGTGCGCCTGCCAGAAGGACCGGTAGCCGGCGCGGTCGGGGAACGTCATCGACAGGCGGCTCATGGCCGGCCCGATCACCGCCGTGATCAGCTCGTCGGGTGCCAGCTCCAGCGGGGCCGGAAATCCGACGGCGCCGTCCACCAGCAGCAGGGAGGAGAACCGGTCCGGGTGGCGCACCGCGGCCAGGGACGCCGTGAACGCGCCCATGGAGTGCCCGGCCAGCAGCACGCGCCGCGCCCCGACCACCGCCGCCAGGGCCGCCGCGTCGTCGGCGTGGCGCGCGATCCCGTACGGTCCCGGCAGCGCGGAACTGCCCGCCCGCCCACGCAGATCGGGGGCGATCAGTGTGACGCGGCCCGCCAGGTGGTGGGCGACGCGTGCCCAGGACAGGGCGTTGCCGGTGATGCCGTGCAGTGCCAGCGCCACCGGCGCGTCCGGCACGGTCGCGGGCCAGCGCAGCACGGCGAGGTCCCCGCCCTCGACGGGAACGGTGAACTCCTCGAACGCCGCGGGTTCGACGGCGGGGGTGGGCGTCTGCGTCATGGCGCGGGGATCTCTTTCCGTTCGGTGGGCTCGGCGTCGGTCATGGTGCGGCCGGTGGCTCTCGGGGTCCGGGTGGCGCGGATCCGTTCCGGCAGCCGCACCACTCCGCCGGGCAGCAGGTACACCACGGCGACGAAGACGGTGCCGAGCAGGAACAGGGGCTGGGAGAGCGGTACGCGCAGCACCGCGGGCAGTCCGGCCACCGCGCCGGACCCGGCCAGGTCGCCGAGGCGGTGGTCGGCCCACGGCCCGGTCTTCGTCGCCGTGGTGTAGGTGTACAGGACCCCGCCGACGAGCGGTCCCCAGCGTGAGCCGGAGCCGCCCAGGACCACCATCACCAGGAGCGACAGGGTGACCGCGCCGGACCCGGCCAGGTCGCCGAGGCGGTGGTCGGCCCAGGTGTACAGGACCCCGCCGACGAGCGGTCCCCAGCGTGAGCCGGAGCCGCCCAGGACCACCATCACCAGGAGCGACAGGGTGAAGTTCGACGTGGTGGTCTGCGGGGTGGCCCCGCCCGTCAGCAGCAAGTAGACGATGCCGCCGAGCGCCGCCAGGGCGCCGGACAGGACGAACGCCACGAGCTTGAAGCCGTAGGGCCGCAGTCCCAGCACCTCCACCCGGCGCTCGTTCTCCTTGATGCCCTCCCAGACCCGGCCGGTGGGAGAACGCACCGCGCAATGGACGGCCACCAGCGTGACGACCAGGTAGGCCAGGGCGATCCAGTACAGGTTGACGGTGTTGTCGATACCCACCAGGGAGGCGGGCAACCGGTCCGCCGGGGCGGCCCGCCCCTCCTCCCCGCCGGTGAGGCCGCCCGGGTCGCGCTGCACGAGGATCGACCCGGCCTGGGCGAACGCCAGCGTCACCATCGAGAAGCCGATACCGCTCACCCGCAGGCCGACGGAGCCCAGCAGCGCGGCCAGCGCCGTGCCGAAGAGCAGCGCGAGGAGCGCCGAGGTGAGGAAGGGCAGCCCGGCCTCCAGCAGGAGCGTGTTGGTGGCGTAGCTGCCGGCGGCGAAGTACAGGGCGTGGCCGAAGGAGAGCAGCCCCGTACGGCCCAACAACAGGTCGTAGCCGGTGGCCAGGGCCCCGAAGACCAGGCACAGGGCCAGCAGTTGCAGACTGCCGGGGCTGCCGATCGGTCCGTCCAGCAGCCCCGGCAGGGGCAGTGCGCTGTAGGGCGCGGCGAACAGCACCAGCAGCACGACGGCCGGCCACCAGCGGGTGACCCGACGGCGACCGCGGTCGGCGGCGGTGGCGGGGCGTTCGCGGACGGGGTCCTGCGTCTGGGTCGTGGTGGTCACGCGAGTCTCCCGGTGAGGCCGCGCGGCCGGACGAGGAGCAGCGCGGCGAGCAGCACGACCACGGCGAGGTCGCCGAGTCCCGCGGTGGTGTAGTAGTTGGCGAACTGTTGGACGAGACCGACGGCGACCGAGGCGAGCGCGGCGCCGGTGACGGACCCCAGGCCGCCCATCACGACCACGACGAAGGCGAAGATGAGCAGCGAGGTGCCCTGACCGGGGTCGACGGATCCGAAGTACAGGCCGCTGAGGGCGCCCGCCAGCGCGGCCGCGGCCCCGCCGATGGCGAAGACCAGGGTGAAGGCCCTGCGGACGTCGATGCCCAGCGCCGCGACCATGGCCCGGTCCTCGACCCCGGCGCGGACGACGAGCCCGTGCCGGGTGCCGCCGAGGAAGAGCCTCACAGCGGCGAGCACCACCACGGCGGCGCCCGTCAGGACGAGGCGGTTGACGGGTACGTGGGCACCCAGCAGTACGAACGTGCCCGACAGCGCCCGCGGCCCGGGGAAGGGGCGGGCGTCGGCTCCCCAGATCGCCGAGAGCAGCGCGGGAACGGCCAGTCCGACGCCGACGGTGGCGAGGACCTGCTCACGAGGGCGCGCGTACAGCGGCCGGATCAGCGCCAGTTCGAGGAGCACGGCGGCCAGGGCTCCCGTCCCGGTGCCGAAGGCGACGGCCAGGACGAACCCGAAGCCGCCGGAGCCGGCTCCCGGGAGGTGGCCGGAGGCGGCCCACCAGGTGCCGTAGGCGCCGATCGACAGCAGCGCGCCGTGCGCGAAGTTCAGGACGTCCATGAGGCCGAAGATGAGGGCCAGTCCGGACGCGACGAGGAAGTACAGCGCCCCCAGCCCCAGTCCGGTGAGAGCGAGCAGCACGATGGTGGGCATCAGACGCCGCCCTTCTCGAAACGATCGGTCCCGGTCGGCGCTCCGCCGGCCCGCCCGACGCCCAGCAGGCGACGCATGGCCTCGGGGTCGGCGAGCAGGGCCGCGGCGGGGCCGCGGTGCGAGGTGCGGCCGTCGGCCAGGACGACGCAGTGCTCGGCGAGCCGGCGCACCATGGAGAGGTTCTGTTCCACGAGCAGTACGGGTACGGCCTGCGCGGCGCGCTCCAGCACCCCGGCCACTTCGGTGACGACCCTGGGCGCGAGCCCCTTGGTCGGCTCGTCGGCGATGATCAGCCGGTTCCCGTTCAGCAGGGTGCGCCCGATGGCGACCATCTGCTGCTGTCCGCCGGAGAGCGTTCCGGCCGCCTGCCGTGCCCGCTGCCGCAGTTCCGGGAAGAGCTCGTGGACCAGGTCGTAGGCGGGTTCGCCGGCCCCTCGCCGCTCCGCGAGCCGCAGGTTCTCCGCGACCGTGAGACCGGCGAAGACCCCGCGGTCCTCGGGCGCGTACCCGATGCCGCGGCGGACCAGCGCGTGGGTGGCCAGCCGGACCGTCTGTTCGCCGCCGAGCAGGACGCTGCCGGTGCGCGGGACGAGTCCGAGGATGCCGCGCACGGTGGTGGTCTTGCCCGCGCCGTTGCGGCCGAGCAGCGCGGTCACCCCGGCGGCGGCGACATCGAGGTCGACGCCGTGCAGGATGTGCCGTCCGCCGATGACGACCCGCAGGTCGCGGACGGCCAGCAGGGGTGCCGCCGCGCTCACAGCGCCTCCCCGAGGTAGGCCTGCTGCACGGTGGCGTCGTCCATCACCGTCTGCGGGGTGTCCAGCGCCAGCAGCGTGCCGTGGTGCATCACCGCGAGCCGGTCGGCCAGGCCCAGCAGCACCTCCATATGGTGTTCGACCATCAGTACGGTGCGGCCCTCGTCCCGGTGCAGGGAGCGGATGAGGTCGGTCAGCGCGGGGACCTCTTCGGCGCTGACGCCGGCCATCGGCTCGTCGAGGAGCATCAGCCGCGGTTCCCCGACCAGGAGCACCGCCAGTTCGAGTTGGCGCTTCTCGCCGTGCGACAGGCTCGCCGCCGGGGTCTCGGCACGCTCCCGCAGACCGGTGCGCTCCAGCACCTCGTCGACCTGCCGCTGACGGCGGTCGGCGCGCCGCCAGATCCGGTACGAGCCTCCCGCGGCCGCCTGCGCCGCCAGCCGTACGTGGTCGGCCACCGTCATCGCCGGCCACAGGCTGGAGGTCTGGAAGGTACGGCCGAGCCCGCGCCGGGCCCTGGCCGGTACGGACTCGGCCGTGATGTCGGCACCGTCGAGTCCGATGGTGCCCCGGGTGGCCGGGACGAGTCCGCTGATGAGGTTGAACAGGGAGGTCTTGCCGGCCCCGTTGGGACCGATGAAGGCGAGGAACTCGCCCTCGTGCACGTCGAAGGAGACGTCCTGGACGATGGTGGCGCCTCCCACGTTCCAGCCGACCCCGTCGAGCCGGAGAACCGGAGCGGGGCTCGTGCCGGGTCGGTCCCCGGCGCCCTGCGGTGTGCGGGTCGCGGAGGTCATGTCAGCCCGCCATCGGTTTCACCGGGGGCGTGACCGCCGTCATCGGCAGCGCCGAGAGCCGGTGCGGTACGGCGGCCGCGGTCGTCCCGGTCAGCCGGGCGGTGAACATCGGCTGCAGCAGGGCGTGGTCCTGGGCGCGGATCCGCTCGCTTCCCTTGGGTCCCTCGAAGGTCCAGTCCTCCAGCGCCTTCACCATCGCCGCGGTGTCGGTGGGGCTGCCGGACCCGATGGCGCGCACGACCATCTGGGCCGCGGTGAAGCCGTCGGGGCTGAACAGGTCCGGCGGCGTCCCGCCCGCCTTGGTGATGCCGTCGATCATCGCGGTCTCCACCGGGTTGACGGCGGCGCCGGGAAAGTAGTGGGCCAGGAAGGACACCTTGCCCCCGGCGGGACCGAACACCGGGTAGGAGGCGGTGCCGGCGAGCCCGGTCACCACCTTGGCGGTGTCCAGGACCCCCTGCTGGTTCAGTGCCGTCCACAGCGCGGGGGCGGAGGCGCCGGCCCACGCCACGAAGACCAGGTCCGGCCCTCCGGACTTCACCTGCTGGGCGAACGGCGTGAGGTCACCGGCGCCGGGCGGTGCCAGCACAGAACTCACGCGTGCCCCCCGGGCGCCCAAGACCGCTTTCACCGCGGCCACGTTCGCCTGGCCGAACGCGGAGTTCTGCGCGAGCACCGTCACCTTCTTGCCGGCGGGGTCCCCGAGCAGTGAGCCGGCGGTGAGGATGTCCTGGTAGGACTGGCGCCCCGACCGGAAGGTGTACTTGTTGATCCCGGTCACCGCGTCGGTCGCCGCGGGACCGCTGACGAACAGGACGTGGTTCTGCGCCGCCAGCGGCGCCATCTGCAGGGCCACTCCCGAGTCCGTCGTCCCCGCCAGGATTCGGACACCCTTGCCGAGCAGGCCCTTGGCCTCGGCGACGGCCTTGGCGGGCTCGCCCGCGTCGTCCTGCTCGATCACCTCGAGGGGGTGGCCGCCGACCTTGCCGGTGCCGTGCGTGGCGTAGGCGAGCCCCGCGGTGAAGCCCTCCCGGTACTGCTTCCCGTACGCGGCGAGCGGCCCGCTGCGGGAGTAGACCAACCCGACCTTGACGGCGGCGGACTCCGCGCCGTCGGCGGCCGAACCGCCGGCCGTCCCCGCGGCACTGCACCCGGCCACCACCGCGCCGGCGGCCAACAGGGACAGCCCGCGGAGGAATCTGCTGCTCGTGGTGCGCGATGTACGCAAACGCATGGTGACCGGCTCCCGCAGAGGTGATGGGTTGCGCAAACCGTAGGAGCGCCCCGCCGCACCGGACATGTGCGGAACGCACGTTCCCGCCGTGTCCGGCATGGCGCGCGGGCCCATGACCACTCTCTGGACGCCCCCTGGTCAATCGCAGCCGACTCCGGTCGGGAAAGGCGCCGGCCGCACTGAACGCGCCCTCCGGCGAATTTCGATGCAGGTCGCACCGTACGAGTGGTTTCGAGGGCCGTACCGGGCGCTTTGCAGACGGATTCCCCTAGCATGAAACGCGGTTGAAATCTCATCCCGCCTTTTCGACAGGAGGGACGCCGTGAACCAGCGCGGATCAGTGCTCCGGGAATGGCTCACCCAAAAACTCGCGTCAAACAACTCCGTTCCCGCTCCCGGCGGGCCGCCCCCGATCGAGGGCACTCCTCCTCGCTTCACGGCCGACTTCACCAGCCAGGAGCAGTGGGTCGCGGGACGCTCCTGGGCGTATCCCGAGGGTGGGCCGGTCAATCCGGGGGACGACAAGCTCGACCACCTCGTGGACGATGCCGCCTACTGCCGCACCGGGTCGTTCCGTGCGTCCCGTCGTGCCGACGGCAGTTGGGACGCGGGGCTGCTGACCACGGAAGGCAGTGCCGAGGAATTCACCGTCCGTACCGGCGACATTCTGGAGACCCGGGTCAAGTTGCCCGAGGTGATCGGCGCCTGGCCGGCGATCTGGACGTGGCGGGACGGTGGAAACGAGATCGACGTATTCGAATACCACCCCGATAATCCGCATCTGCTGGAATTGTCGAACCACGTCAAGGGCGCCCACCGCTCCTACACCGACGCGTCGATCCTTCCCGGGGCCTGGGTGGATCTGAAGGTCGAGTTCCGCGCGCGATCCGTCATCTGGTGGGTCAACGGCACACGGGTCTTCGCCGACCGGAAGGGCGTGGGCCGCGGCTGGCACGCCTACCTGATCGTGAACCTCTCGGTGTCCGGCGGCAGATACCATCCGGCGCCGGAGGAAGGGGTGACGGCCATGTCGTACGAGGTGGCCTACCTGCGGATCCATGGACCCGCGCGCCCCTGAGCGGCCCCGCCGCCGCACCGAAAACACGTTGCCCGGGGCCGGCCGGTGGAGCAGGCTTCTGGCCATGTCCGACAACGATCAAAGCAGTTCACGAGGGGTGTCCGACCTGTTCTCCCGCGGGAGGCTGGTGGCGATCCCGCGTAAGGCCAGGCGCCGCGAGCAGTTGCTCGTCCACCTGACACAGACGCTCTTCGAGCACGACCGGGAGTACACCGAACGCGAGATCAACGAGGCGCTGCACACGGTGCACGAGGACAGCGCGGCGCTGCGGCGGTATCTGGTGGGGGGCGGCTTCCTGACCCGGACCCGCGACGGCGCCAGCTACCGACGGGCCCGCTGACCGGGCGCCCGATCGCGCCCGATCGCGCCCGTCCGCGTCCGACTGCGCCGTCACCCGCCCCGCGTCCGCACGTGCCGGGAGCAGTGAGCGTCCGCGCCACCGGGGTTCCGGTGACGCGGACGAGGTCACTGCTGCCGCGATCGATCGCTGCCGTCAGGCCCGTCCCGCCGTGAGGGCCGCCAGCTCGCGGTCGACGGCGAGCCGGTGCTCCTCGGCGTCCTCCTTGGCCTTCTTGGGACTCCACCGTCCGGACATCACGAAGATGAAGGGAAGGAAGAGCACCTGGCCGCCGACACACACCCACCACCAGGTGCGCCACTGCCCGGGGCCGTCCTCGGCGGCCTTCTGCACCTCGGGTCCGTACTCCCGCAGCAACTGCAGTTGCGGCTGCGCCTTCTGGACCACCGCGAGGTCGGCCGGACCGACCTCCTGCACCGCGCGGGCGGTGAGGTCCGGCGGGATGGCGGTCGGCGGGTACTTGCCGAGCTCGGCGAACAACTCCTGGTGCGCGCCGACGACGGCCAGCGCGGGACCCGCCTGGACCTGGGCCGCCTTCACCTCCGCGCCGTGGTCGACCAGCGGGGTGACAGCCGTGACGAGGACCGGGATGAACGCGGCCGAGACGGCGACGACGGCCCGGATGATCCAGCCCCAGACGGCCAGGCCGGTGGCGGTGGCGGCCGGGTTGTGCATCTCGACCGTCTCGGTGAAGCTCGCCATCCACGGCGCGTAGGCGAGCCCGGCGAAGACGCCGATACCGACGAACAGCCAGGCGAACGTGTAGTAGTCGGTGCCCGAGTGAGTGGCGCGCATCGCGAACGCGGCGGTGACCACGATCGAGCCGAGCGCTCCCACGACCATGAACGGTTTGCGCACCCGGAGCCGGTCCGAGAGCAGGCCGGCCACCACCAGGGCGATGGCGTTGGCAGCCCAGTACCAGTTGGCCACCGCGTTGGCGCGCTGCTCGGTGTAGCCGAAGACGGTCGCGAAGTAGACGACGAAGTTCCCGACGGCCGCGAAGTACAGCAGCAGGAAGACGCTGATGGCGAACGCCGAGCCGACGACGTCCAGCCGGAGCATCTGGCGCCAGTGCCCTTGCTGGACGGCCTCCGGGTCCATGCCCTTGGCGCGGGCCTCGACCAGGGTGCGGTCCCGCAGGCTGACCATGATCTGGTCGCGGAGCGCGGGTGACAGCTCGCGCAGCGCGAACAGCGCGATGACGAAGACGACGAGGCCGGAGGCGCCGGAGTAGCGCAGCTCGTCCTGCCAGCCGGTCGTGTCGAGGGTGTGGCTGGTGACCGTCGTGACGACGAGGCTGCCGATCACCGGGCCCATCGTCCAGTACCCCATGGCGGTGGCCCGCCCGAGTTGCGGGGAGAAGTCGCGGATGAGCGCGGGGGTGGCGACCAGGACGACACCCTCGATGAAGCTCACCAGGGTGAAGAGGACCAGGTACACGCTTTTGGAGGAGGCGTTGGGCAGCCCGAACAGGACGAGCAGCCCGGCGATCAGCAGCCCGTAGACGACCATGTTGGCCCGCCCCCAGCGGTCCGCGAGACCGGCGGCCAGGGAGGCGAAGGCTCCCACCGCGTTGCCGATGACCGAGACCCAGATGAAGTAGGTGTACGTCATGTGGAAGTGCTCGATGATCGAGGTCGCGACCGCGTACTGGATGTACAGCATGTAGTACAGGACGACGGTGGTCACGACGACGATCGCCAGGTATGCCATGCGGTGGCCGCTGGCCGGGTAGTGCGCCAGGTCGCGGTGCCACAGGCGGCCGGCGAGGCCCGGCCGGGGCGGGGTGGGCGGGTCGGGGACGGCGTTGGCGTCGTCGTGCGGCGACGGGGGCGTGGCCATGCGGCTCCTCCTGGGTGCGGATGTGCCGAGCGGATGCGCCTTCAGGGGGCGTGGCCAGAGGGTAGTACCGACCAGTCGGTACGCCTAGATGTCTGCACGAAGGATTCCCGTCGGTCGGACACGGCGCGACGGTTACGTCGAGCGCCGCGTCGAGCCCCTGGTCGGCCGCCGGGTCCCGCTGGTCAGCCGCCGAACTGCCAGAGCACGCCGTGGTTGGCGACCGTCGTGACCACCAGAATGACGAGGTCGGCGATGCCGAGGGCCAGGCCGAGCAGGGCACGGCCGCGGCGCTGGGTGCCCTTCATGAGCGCGGTGCAGGCCAGCGCGATGGCGCACGGGCCGAGTACGAGGTTGAGGACGAGCAGGCCGGGCAGGCCGAGCAGGAACGAGGCGACGGCCATGCCGTCGGCATCCTTGCGCTCGCGGGCCGGGTGTGCGACGGACGAGGTGAGCTGGGTGTTCACGGTGTTTCCCCCTTGCTGGTTGGTGTGGCGCGTGGACGCCACGGTGGTTCCGCCGGTCAGCGGTGGTTCCGGACGCGGGCGATGCCCTCGCGGACGCCGAAGGCCAGCAGCCAGGCGATGATCAGGGCCGAGGCGACGGTGAAGACCGAGAGCGAGGCGTGAGCGGCCGCGCCCATCAGGATGCCCATGGCCACGAGGAGTACGACGAGGCTCATTTGCGGTTCCCCCTTGGGGAGTTGGGAAGTTCGGATAACAACTGTTCACTGAGTAGGAGTCTATCCTGGCGGATTTGGGAGAACACATGTTTACTGAATGACATGAGTCACACCACCGGCGTCCGACAGGCCCGTAAACAACAGACCCGCCAGGCCCTGCTGGATGCCGCGCTGGGCCTGCTGGAGCACCAGAATCTGAGCAGTCTCGGATTGCGTGAGGTCACCCGTGCGGTAGGCGTCTCGCCCACCGCGTTCTACCGGCACTTCCGGGACCTGTCGGACCTGGGCGTCGCCCTGGTGGAGGAGTCGCTTGGCAGCCTGCACTCGGTGATCCGGGCGGCGATGGCCGAGCAGCGGGATCCGGACCGGCTGATCGACCGCACGGTCGAGATCATCGCCCGCCACGTCCTCGACCACCGGCCGCACATCCGCTTCATCGCCCGCGAGCGGCACGGCGGCGTGCGCCCGGTCCGCGAGGCGATCGCCGCCCAGTTGCGGCACTTCGCCGACGAGGTGGCCGCCGGCCTGGCCCTTCAGTCCGTCTCCGAGGGGTGGGTGGCGGACGACGTGCGGATGCTCGCGGAGCTCTATGTGGACCACATGGTGACAACCGCGACCCAGTTCCTGGAAGCCACGCCGCAGGACGAGGAGCGCATCACCTCCACCGCCCGCCGCCAGTTGCGCGTCATCAGTCTCGGCCGGCGGCACTGGCTCGATTCCTGAGGGACTCGCGAGCTGGTGCTCTTCAGTAGAAATGCCTATATTTGTGCTATATAGCCCTAGCGCCCGCCCCTGGCCTCCGGCTCCAGTGCTCACCGCGCTCGCGGGCCCGCGGCACGGCGCATCGGGCGGACTGGAGGTCTGTCATGCGTAAGGTCGCCGACTGCCGGGACATGCCCAGTGAATCCGGGTGCACGCTGACCATCACCGGCGAGGAGGAGGAAGTCGTCCGCGCCGCGTCCGAGCACGCCGTGTCGGTCCACGGGCACACGGACGGCGCCGAGCTGCGCGATGGTGTGCGCGGCATGCTCAAGGACGAAGCCCCGCAACACGTCTGAACGCGTTCCGTTCATCTCCCTGTGCGCGAACCGCTGGTCAGCGATTAGCCCGCATGGGTGTGCATGGTTTCCGGATTCGTGGAGAGGTGCGCGGAGGGATGCCGTCCGGTTGGCCGCTTGTGTGCTGCGGTAGCCGGGCGGCCGCCTTAGTGTCGGGTAACAGACCGTCACAGGACCGCACAGCCCATCACGAACCGCACAGGAGCCTTCATGCCGGAGCTGTTCATCGGCGGCCAGTGGACCGCCGCCTCCGCGGGGCGGGTGCGCGAGATCCGCTGTCCGGCGGACGGGAAACTGGTCGCCACCGTCGACGAGGCGGGCCCCGAGGACGCCGCCGCCGCGGTGGCCGCCGCCCGCGAGGCGTTCGACAACGGGCCCTGGCCCGGCACTCCGGCCGCCGAGCGCGGACGGCTGCTGCTGCGCGTCGCCGACCTGCTGGAGCGCGACAACGCCGCCTTCGCCCGCGCCGAATCCCTCGACACCGGGAAGCGGCTGGTGGAGAGCGAATACGACATGGTCGACATCGCCAACTGCTTCCGCTACTTCGGCAACCTGGCCGCCTCGGGCGGCACCGACCGGGTCATCGACACCGGCAACCCGGAGACGGACAGCAGGGTCGTCCACGAGCCGGTCGGCGTCTGCTCCCTGATCACCCCGTGGAACTACCCGCTGCTGCAGACCGCCTGGAAGGTGGCCCCGGCGCTGGCCGCCGGCAACACCTTCGTGCTCAAGCCCAGTGAGCTGACTCCGCACACCGCCATCCTCCTGATGGGGCTGCTGAAGGAGGCCGGCCTGCCCGACGGAGCGGCCAACCTGGTGCTCGGCGCCGGGGCCACCGCGGGAGCGCCGCTCAGCACGGACGAGCGCGTGGACCTGGTGTCCTTCACCGGTGGGCTGCTCACCGGACGGCGCATCATGGCCGCCGCCGCGCCCACCGTGAAGAAGATCGCCCTGGAACTGGGCGGCAAGAACCCCAATATCGTCTTCGCCGACGCCGAGTTCGACACCGCCGTCGACTACGCGATGATGGCGGTGTTCCTGCACTCCGGCCAGGTCTGCTCGGCCGGCGCCCGACTGCTGGTCCAGGACGAACTGCACGACCGGTTCGTGGACGAGCTGGTGCGACGGGCTCAGACGATCCGGCTCGGCGGCCCCTTCGACCAGGACGCCCGCACCGGCCCGCTGATCTCCGCCGCGCACCGCGACAAGGTCGAGGCCTACGTCGCGGCCGGGCTCGAGGAAGGCGCGGTGCTGCGCTGCGGCGGCGCACGGCCCGACGACCCGGCACTGGCCGACGGCTACTACTACCCGCCGACGGTGCTGGACGAGTGCGCCTCGGACATGTCCGTCGTCCGCGACGAGTCGTTCGGCCCGGTGCTGACCGTCGAGCGCTTCCGCGACGAGGCCGAGGCGATCGCGCTCGCCAACGACACCGTGTACGGCCTGGCCGGAGCGGTCTGGACGCAGGACAGCGAACGCGCGCACCGGGTGGCCGCCCGGCTGCGCGCCGGAACCGTGTGGATCAACGACTTCCACCCCTACGTGCCTCAAGCCGAGTGGGGCGGCATGAAGCAGTCCGGCGTCGGCCGTGAACTGGGCCCGGCCGGACTGGCCGAATACCAGGAGGCCAAGCACATCTGGCGGAACACCGCCCCGCGCCCGCAGCGGTGGTTCGAATGAGCGACCCCGGCCAGACCCCCGGCCAGACCCCCGGACCCGCCGCCGGTGAGGTCGCCGGTGAGGTCGACAGCGACGCGGCGCTGACCGAGCTCGGGTACAAGCCCGGACTCAAGCGCACGCTCGGCAACTTCCACACCTTCGCCGCGGGCATCAGTTACATCTCCATCCTCACCGGCACCTTCCAGCTCTTCTACTTCGGTGTCAGCTTCGGCGGGCCCGCCTACTGGTGGTCCTGGCCGATGGTCTTCGTCGGGCAACTGATGGTCGCGCTGTGCTTCTGCGAACTCGCCGCGCGCTTCCCCGTCGCGGGCTCGGTCTACAACTGGGCCAAGCAGACGGGTGGCCCGCACGTCGGTTGGCTGGCGGGCTGGATGATGACGGTCGCCACCATGGTGTCGCTGGCCGCCGTGGCGCTGGCCTACCAGCTGACGCTGCCGCAGATCTCCAGCTTCTTCCAGGTCATCGGCGACGGCACCGGCAAGTACGACGCGGCCGCCAACGCCGTACTGCTCGGCACGATCCTGATCGTCTTCACCACCGTGGTGAACGCCTTCGGGGTGAAGCTGATGGCCACCATCAACTCCACCGGCGTCTTCATCGAGCTGATCGCCGCCGTCGTCCTGATCATCCTGCTCGCCGCGCACATCACCCGCGGCCCGAGCGCCATCATGCACACCTACGGACTCGGCCAGGGGCAGCCGCTCGGCTACTTCGGCGCGTTCCTCACCGCCTCGCTCGCCTCCGCGTACGTGATGTACGGCTTCGACACGGCGTCCTCGCTCGGCGAGGAGTCCATCGACCCGTCCCGCAACGCGCCCCGAGCCATCCTGCGCGCCCTCATCGCCTCATTCTTCCTCGGCGGTCTGATCCTGCTCTTCGCGCTGCTGGCCACCCCGGACCTGCACGCCAAGGAACTCTCCGTCGACGGGCTCCAGTACGTGGTGAAGGCCGCGCTCGGCGAGACGATCGGTCAGGCCGTGCTCTGGTGCGTCGTCATCGCGATCACGGTGTGCGCGCTGTCCGTGCAGACCGCGGGGCTGCGCCTGGCCTTCGCGATGGCCCGGGACAACAACCTGCCGGCCGGCTCGAAGCTCGCCAAACTGCACCCGAGGTTCCAGACGCCGGTGCTGGCCACCTGTGTGATCGGGATCGTGGCGATCGCCATCCTGGTCGTCAACATCAACCAGCCGCAGATCTTCTCGGTCGTCACCAGCATCGCCATCATCATGATCTACATCGCGTACCTGATGGTCACCATGCCCATGCTGGTGCAGCGGCTACGCGGCACGTGGACGCCGTCGACCGAGCACTTCTCCCTCGGCCGCTGGGGCCTGCCGGTCAACATCCTGGCGGTGCTCTGGGGCATCGCGATGACCGTCAACCTCCTGTGGCCGCGCCCCGAGGTCTACAACGCCACCGGCCCCCAGCACTGGTACCTGCGCTGGGGCGGCGTCCTGTTCGTCAGCGTCGTCGCGATCGGCGGCTTCGCCTACTACTGGTTCGTCCAGCGCAAGAAGACCGGTGTGCTCTCCGAGCACGCCTTCGGCGGGGCGCCGGGAGCGGTCCACGGCGCCCCGTAGGCGGGGAGACGGATCGAACGCACCGTGAGCACGCACTGGGAAACGAGGAAGAACTGACATGGACGAGTTCGACTATGTCGTGGTCGGTGGCGGCACGGCGGGCGCGGTGGTGGCCGCGCGGTTGACCGAGGACCCGAGCGTCAGCGTCTGCGTGCTGGAGGCCGGGCCCTCGGACGTCGGCGACGACAACATCCTGCGACTCGACAAGTGGATGGGTCTGCTGGAGTCCGGCTACGACTGGGACTACCCGGTGGAGCCGCAGGAGAACGGCAACAGCTTCATGCGGCACGCCCGCGCGAAGGTGCTCGGCGGCTGCTCCTCACACAACTCCTGCATCGCTTTCTGGGCGCCGGCGGAGGACCTCGACGAATGGGGGGCGCTGGGCTGCAGCGGCTGGAGCGCCGCGGACTGCTTCCCGCTCTATCAGCGGCTGGAGACCAACGACGCGCCCGGTGACCACCACGGCCGCTCGGGCCCGGTCACCATCCGCAACGTCCCGCCGAACGACCCGTGCGGCACGGCACTGCTGGAGGCCTGCGCGGCGGCCGGTATCCCCACCACACCGTTCAACACCGGAACCACGGTGGTGCGCGGCGCGCACTGGTTCCAGATCAACGCCCGCGAGGACGGCACCCGCTCCTCCGCGTCGGTGTCGTATCTGCACCCGATCCTCGGCAAGCGGCCCAACTTGGAGGTCCGCACCGGCTTGCAGGCCAAGCGGCTGTCGTTCGACGCCGACAAGCGCTGCACGGGCGTGGAGTACCTGGCGCCGGACACCATCCACACCCTGGCGGTCGGGGCGCGGCGCGAGGTGATCGTCGCCTGCGGGGCCATCGACTCGCCCAAACTGCTGATGCTGTCGGGCATCGGCCCGGCCGAGCACCTCAAGGACTCCGGCGTGGACGTCCTGGTCGATTCCCCCGGCGTGGGCTCCCACCTCCAGGACCACCCGGAGGGACTGGTCATGTGGGAGGCCAAGCGGCCCATGGTCTCCACCTCCACCCAGTGGTGGGAGATCGGCATCTTCACCGACACCCAGGAGGGCCTGGACCGGCCGGACCTGATGTTCCACTACGGCCAGGTGCCGTTCGACATGAACACCTACCGCCACGGTTACCCGACGACCGAGAACGCCTTCTGCCTCACGCCGAACGTCACCCGGGCCCGCTCGATGGGCACCGTCAGGCTGCGGACCCGTGACTCCCGGGACAAGCCGCGCGTCGACCCCCGCTACTTCACCGACGAGCACGACGTGCGGGTGATGACCCACGGGCTGCGCCTCGCGCGGGAGATCGTCGCGCAGTCCCCGATGGCCGACTGGGCCGGCGCGGAACTGGCCCCCGGTCCCGGGGCGAAGTCCGACGAGGAGTTGCTGGACTACATCCGCAAGACCCACAACACGGTCTACCACCCCGCGGGCACCGTACGGATGGGCGCGTCCGGCGACGCCGAGTCGCCTCTGGACCCGCAGTTGCGGGTCAAGGGCGTCAGCGGGCTGCGGGTGGCGGACGCGTCGGTGATGCCGTTCCTGCCGGCGGTCAATCCGTGCATCACGACGATGATGATCGGCGAAAAGTGCGCCGACATGATCAAGTCAGGCTGAGCACCGCGTTTCACCGTACCCGCACGGCCCGGCCGACAGCGGGATGCCGGGGGGAAGTCCGGCATCCCGCTCGGATCAGTGGCCTCCCGCTCCCGGGCGGGAGGCCACCAGCGTGGACCACTCGTGGTCGTTCTGGCCGGGCAGTATGCATCCGCGCTGGTGCCACTGCCTGATGAGCGCGGCGTAGATCGGAGGCTCGTCCATCAGGAGAACCGATTCTTCAGCCCTGCCGTCACCTGGCCTGCGTCGCCGCCGGCCGGTCGGGACCCCGGGCTCCTGGATCACTGTCACGCCTCGACCAACGACGTCGCCCCGGACAGGCAATCCCCCGAAGCCGCCCTTCACCCCACCGGGTGCACGAGACGACCCGGACGTAACGCACGGGCACGCCTCTCGCACGGGGGAGCGATATCCGCCCGGACCGGTCACCGCTGGATCACGGCCGGGTTGGGTACGGCGCTCCCGGTGCGGGGCCGGGCCGGGCGCGTCAGGCGGCGGAGCGGGTGCGGCGGCGTAGAGTCGCCGCCGCGGTCGTGCGTTCATCCAGCGTGCCGCGCGGCGCGCTCTTGCCCTGCTGACGTCGGCGCGTGAGGCGCTTCGGCGGCTCCTGGTGCGCAGGGGGCCGCCGGTCGCAGGACCGGCGGCCCCCGTACCCGTCTGCTCGGCGTCGGATGGGCGGCTCCCGGCGCTCGCTCAGGCGACTCGGCTGATGCGGCGGACGGCGAGGTAGAGCAGCAGTGCGGCCAAGGCGACGAAGATGCCCGTCTCGATGCCCTGGAACGCCCAGAAGCGGTCACCCGGCTGGTAGCGCTGCCAGTTGTAGGCGCCGCGCCCCAGACCCATCTGGTTCAAGCACGCGTCGGCGTCGGGCATCCCCGGGGCCGCTTTGGTCCCGACCGGCGGGCAGCCCGTCTGGCTGCCGCTCAGGACGAGTTTGCCGCCGGCGTCGCGCCCGCCCAGGGACGAGACCCAGTTGCTCAGGCTCGGGTTCGGCTGCAGGTTGCCGGTGACCGCGTAGACGAGCTCGCGCGGAGCCATGTAGTGGATGCGGGCCAGTAGTTCGATGCCGATGCGGGCCACGAGGAACCCGCCGAGTGTGATGCCCATGGCGGGCATCACCTTGCGGCAGACGGTTCCGGCGAAGATGCCCAGTGCCACCGCGAACAGGGTGTAGCCGATCGGCGCGATGCCCTGTACGTCGAAGATGATGTAGGTGAACCGTTCGTTGCCCATGGTGGCCAGCGGCTCGGCCCACCAGGAGACGCCCAGGGCGTACACGACGGCGAGCAGCGTCGTGGCGGCGCCGATCATCCCGAACTTCGCCGGCGCCCACTGCCGGCGGCTGACGCCCTGCGTCCACACGAACCGGTGGGTGTCGTGCTCGACCTCACGGGCGATCAGCGGGGCGCCGAAGAACAGCCCCACCAGCAGCGGCAGCGCCACGAACAGCACGCTGACGAACGGCATGGCGGTGAACTGGTTCGAGAACTGCGTACTCAGTTTCTGGCAGTCGTTATGCGACACGAGCTCGGCCGAACCCAGCTTGGAGAGGCAGTCGGCCAGACCGGAGCCGTCCATGGCGTCGTGCATCCGCAGGCGGGTGGGGACCAGAAGAGCGGCGAGCAGGGCGAGCCCGACCGCGGTGAACAGCGCCTGCTTGCGGTGCTGGCGCCAGGTCAGCCAGATCATGCGGTCACATCCATCGGGGAGCGGGCCGGACGCGTGGCGGCGGTGAGGTAGGCCAGGACGAGGTCTTCGAGGGTCACCTCGTGCTCGGACCACGCGAGGTCGTCGAGGGGACGGCCCTGGGTGCGCACGAGAAGGGGTCTCCGCGCTGTCAAGGGTCAACTTCCGTCTCGGAGCGGCCTATTGCCCTCCGGTCCTGGTGGCGGCGCCGGGCAGCCGTCCCCGGTGACTCCACTCGGAGGCGGCCGGAAGGAGAGCCGGGCCGGGACGCGAACCGTTCACCACCGCGTCCGCGTCCGCGTCCCGCCCCGGTTCCGTTCTCAGTGCACGGACATCCCGCCGTCGACGAAGATCGCCTGCCCCGTCACGTAGGCCGAGGCGCCACTCGCCAGGAACACCGCGGCGCCCGCGAAGTCCTCGGCCAGGCCGTTGCGCCCCACCATCGTGCGCGCGGCCAGCGCCGCGACCCGCTCGGGATCCGACGACAGCCGAGCGTTCAGCGGCGTCATGACGAACCCGGGTACGAGGGTGTTGCAGGTGACGCCGTGCGGCGACCACGCCTCGGCCTGCGAGCGGGCCAGCGACTCCAGCGCGCCCTTGGAGACCCCGTAGGCGCCGCTCTGGACGAACGCCCGGTGGGCCTGCTGCGAGGTGATGTGGATGATGCGCCCGAAACCGCGTTCGGCCATGCCGGGACCGAACCGCTGCCCCAACAGGAAGGGGGCCTTCAGGTTCACCGCCATCGTGGCGTCCCACACCGCATCGTCCAACTCGTCCATCGGCGGCCGCAGGTTGATCCCCGCGCAGTTGACGAGGATGTCGGGCTCCCCGTACACCGCGGACGCCTCGTCCGCCGCCGTGCGGACTCCGTCGCCGGTGGCCAGGTCGGCGCTCACCCAGGCCGCCCGGCAGCCGTCGGCCGCCAACTCGTCGACCGTGCCGGCCAGCTCCGCCTCCCTGCGGGCCACGACCACGACGCTCGCCCCGGCACGGGCCAGCGCCCCGGTGATGGCGCGGCCGATGCCGGAACTGCCGCCGGTCACCAGGGCGACGCGGCCGTCCAGCGCGAACAGGTCGGAGAGATATCCTTGCGAGATCATCTGAGCACCCTAAAGGGTGTTGCGAAAGTAGCCCCGTTCGCCCGTTAAGGCAGGGTCCGCGGCGGCTGCTGCGGCCGACCGCAAGGCGGAGGGTCGTCCTCGACGGGACGTCCTTGGACGAGCCCGACAACGCAGCAGGCGGGCGTGCCAGGCGTCGCGGGCCAGGCGGGACTTTCGCAACACCCTTGAGAGGGCGTGCCTGTTCGGAGGACGCCAGGGGCGCTTTCGATCAGGTGCGGGAAAGCGGGACGGGGAAGTGCCGCGGGGGAGCGGGCCCGGGTCCTTAGGGTGTGAGGCATGACAGGGAAGTGCCAGACCTGCGGAGAGCCGATCGTGGCCGGTGGGCGGTCCGGAAGGACCGCGGTGTACTGCTCCCAGGCGTGCAGGCAGCGCGCCTACCGGGAGCGGCGGCAGCCGGCAGGAGTCCCGGCGGAGGAGCTGGTCACGGAGATCGGGGACCGGGTGCGGCGACTGCGACTGGCTCCCGCACTCGCCTTCCACGCCGACGTCGAGTCGCTCTCCCCGCGGTTCGCACAGCTCCGGCGGCTGGCCCGGGAGGCACGCGAAGCCCGCGAGGAGACACCGGCTCCGCCGCCGACGCCGCTGGAGGCCACGGCCGCGGAAAACGTCACACCCGACCGCGTGACGAATCGCGTGACGCTCGGCGAGGAGGCCTTCGCGACGCTCACCGACGAGCTGTTCGCCGCGTTCGGGCTGCCGGTGACGCTGTGACGGGGCCGGACCGATGAGTTTCCGCACCAGGTACGTCGTACAGGATGACGGGCGCGCACGGCGCCTCTGAGCAAGGGATCGGGAATCATGCTGCAGAACAAGGTCGCGGTCGTCTACGGCGGAGCCGGCTCGCTGGGTGCGGGCGTCGCGAAGGCCTACGCCGAGGCCGGTGCGCGGGTGTTCCTCGTCGGCCGCACGGAGGCCACGCTGAAGAAGACCGCCGCTGAGACGGGTGCCGAGTACGACGTCCTCGACGCCACTGACGAACAGGCCGTCGAGGCCCACGCGGCGTCGGTCGTCGAGCGGGCCGGCCGGTTGGACGTGTCCGTCAACCTCGTGCCCCGGGGCGACTTCCAGGGGGTGCCGCTCACGGACATGTCGCTCGAGGACTACACCCGGCCGGTCGTCCAAGGCATCGCCTGCCAGTTCATCACCGCGCGGGCCGCCGCCCGCCACATGGTGCCGCAGGGCTCCGGCGTGATCCTCTCGCTGAACAGCGGTTCTGCCAACGGCAGCCCGATGATGGGCGGCACCGCGGCCGCCGACGGCGCGCTGGACGCGCTGATCCGCCAGTTCGCCCAGGAGATCGGTCCGGCCGGAGTCCGCGTCTGCGGGATCTGGACGGCGGGTGTCGCCGACAGCCTGACACCGGAGAAGCTGGCCGCCGCGGGCGCCACCGGCATGGACGAGGCCGCGGTGCAGGGCCTGGTCGGGCACCTGGACAGCATGCGGATGACGAAGCGCTCGCCGCGGATCGCCGACATCGCCGCGCTGGCGACGTTCCTCGCCTCCGATGCCGGCGTCGCCATCACCGGGACCTGGGTCAACGCCACCGCGGGGATGTTCCCCAGCTGACCGCCGTGCCGGGGCGGCGGATCGCCCCGCTCGGCCTAGGCCCGCACGGCAGTGTCCGTGCGGGCCGGCGGGCGCGCTTCCCCGCGCCGCGTCAGGGGTGGGCGCCTCCTCGGGCCGACACGGCGACATATCGCACGCGCATCGGGTGCCCCGGTGCGGTCGTGGGCCCCGCGGTGGCGCCGAGCGCGGCGGGGAGGTTACCGCCGACGGCGACGTTCAGGATCAGGAACAGGCCGTGGTGCACGGCCGCGTCCCAGGTTCCGCGATCCATCTGCGCCGCGGTGACCTTGTGGAACTCCTGTCCGTCGAGGTACCAGCGCACCTGTTCCGCGCCGGCCGTGAGGTCGACCTCCACGGCGTAGGTGTGGAATCCCGTCCGGCAGTCGGGGCAGGAGCGGTCCCCCGAGCCCAGCCCCTGGGGCTCCTTGCAGGGGCCGCCTTCGAGGGTGCCGCAGTGCATGGTCCCGAAGACGGAATCGCGGCCGTTGACGTTCTCCATGACGTCGAGTTCCCCGATGGAGGGCCAGCCGGTGTAGCCGTCGCGCAGTCCGGAGCCCAGAGTCCAGAAGGCCGGCCAGTAGCCGGCCGCCGCGGGTCCGGTGACATCGGGCAGCGCGATCGAGGCCTCGATGCGCAACACGCCGCCGGGCGGTGGGGCGAAGTCGGAGCGCTTGGACTCGATGCGGCCCGAGGTCCACTGCCCGTTCCGCAGCCGGGGCACGATCTCCAGCGCGCCCTTCCCGTCCAGCCGGACGTTGTCCGTCGACTCGGTCATGGTCTCGATCTCCCCGGTTCCCCATTGGGGGGCCGGGCAGCCGGGATAGCAGGTGCCGAGGTCGTACTGCCACTTCGCGGCCGACGGGCGGCTGCCGGCCGGTCCGTCGAAGTCGTCCCTGAGCAGCTGCGTCCACCGCTCCGAGGGTAGCGCGTCGGAACCGGGGAGGGCTCCGGCGTCCGTCAGCAGCCGCTTCAGCCGGGGCGCCAGTACGGTGGCGGCGACATTGGTCAGGTGCGCGTCGTCCCGGTACAGCAGGACCCGTTCCAGTACCGCCGGGCAGGTGGGGCCCGCGCCGGGGCACAGCACGGAGTTCACCTCGACGGCCCGCACACCCGGCAGCCGGCCGGCCGCGATCGATGCCGCGAGCGGATCGGGCCATTGCGCGGTGTCGCGGTCGAACGCGCACGCCTCCGGGTCCTGGGTGTGTCCGGAGACGCAGGCCGGAACGTCCGTCCCGGGGACGGGGGTGTCCTGGATGTAGACGATGGGCACGCCGAGGTCGCGCAGTGCCGCCAGCGTCTTCTCCCAGCCCGCGGTGAGGAGCTTCCGGTCGTCGGTGTAGCGGTTGAGCGAGGAGATGACGACGAGTTTGGGCTTCGGTCCTCGGCGCAGCCGGGACAGGGCGTTCGCGCGCCAGGTGTCGCATTCGGTGTACGCGCGGCCCAACTGCGGGTTCCGCACGGTCAGCCGGGGCAGCGGGCAGCCCTGCTTCACCAGTTCCTGCAGGGCCCAGCCGCGTTCGGCGGCGATGCCCAGCAGGGGGGAGAACCACTGGCCGGCGTGCGAGTCGCCGAGCAGGACGATCCGGTCCGGGCTGGTGGTCACGCCGAACAGGCAGGGCGGGCTGGTGGTCGCGGTGGGTGCCACCTCACACGGGCCGTCCGGCGGGAAGTCCTTGCGGGCCTGGACGGCTCCCGGCACCGGCGGTCCGTCCCGCAGCGGGGTGCCGGTCCGTGCCAGCAGCGACCTGCCGTCGGCCGCGCCCGGTGGCAGCCCCTTCGGGTCGAACGCCGGGGCCGACGCGAGCAGGTTCATCGTTCCGGTGCCGACCACCAGCGCCAGGACCACCGGTAGGACGACCGCCGCGATGCCCAGCGCGAGCCCGCGCCTCGGGAACTCGGAGACGGTCCTGCTGCGGCGCAGCGGCTGTTCGATCCAGCGCATCGTCGCCAGGGCGGGCAGCGCGGAGGCCGCGGTCAACGCCGCCCTGGCGGGCCAGCCGAGGGTTCCCAGCCGGGCTTCGGCGAGGACGAGTACCGGCCAGTGCCACAGGTAGAGGGTGTAGGAGAGGCGCCCGACGGCCCGGGGTGCGCGGCCGCGCAGGATCCGGCCGACACCGTACGACGCGTTCGCGTCACCGGTCTCCGCCAGGATGATCGCGGCGGTGGCCAGCGTGGGCAGGAGCGCGGCGTATCCGGGGTACGGCGTGGCGGCGTCGAAGCGCGCCACGGACCACACGAGGGCCGCGGCGCCGGCCCACCCGCACACCGGGCGGATCAGCGCCAGTCCGCGCAGCCGGTGCCACGGGGTCAGCGCCAGCAGCGCCCCGACCCCGAACTGCCAGGCCCGGGAGGGTGTTCCGAGGTAGGCCAGGGAGACGGAGGTGTGGGTCCAGTGCAGCGCCAGGAAGAAGGAGCCGCCCGTCAGCAGGGCGGTGACCGCGAACACGGCCGACCGCACGGCCCGGCCCCTGCGGGACGTCCTGAGCACCGCGAAGACGATCAGTGCGAGCAGCGGACCCCAGAACAGGTAGAACTGCTCCTCCACGGCGAGTGACCAGAAGTGCAGCAGCGGACTCGGATCGCGCCCGGCGGCCAGGTAGTCGGTCTGCTGGGAGACGAAGCGCCAGTTGGCGGTGGACAGCGCGGCGGCCAGTACGTCGTATTCGAGGTCGGTTCGGCGCAGTGGGACGGTGAGCCAGGCGGCGGCCAGCGCGGTCGCGCCGAGCACCACGGCCGCCGATGGCAGGAGTCGGCGGGCCCTGCGGGAGAAGAACTCGCCGATGCGGATGCGGCCGGTCGTGGCGGCCTCGCGGATCAGCAGCCCGGTGATCAGGTAGCCGGAGATGACGAAGAAGACGTCCACGCCGACGAATCCGCCGCTCAGGCCGGGCAGTTCGGCGTGGAAGGCGAGTACGGCGAGTACCGCCGCGGCGCGCAGGCCCTCGATGTCGGGGCGGAAGCCGGGAGCGGGGGGCCTGGACGCGGCTTTCCCGATCCTTCCCGTGGAGTCCGGCCCGTGGGTCGGACGGCTGGAACGGCCGGCGGTTTCCGGATGTCGGTCCGGAACCGTGGTGGAGGACATGGGTGCGATGACCTTTCAGCTCAGCCAGGGAAGCATGGGGCTGACCCATCCGGAGGCGAGCAGGGCGGTGAGCAGGAGGAGTGAGGTGGCGGCCAGCGCTTCGGGCCAGCGCCTGGGCAGCATGCCGAGCCGGGCCGGCCGCGTGGTTCGTACGGTCGCGGACGCCGTCCTGGCCGGGTGCAGTTCGGCGATCAGGTCGCGGACCAGCGGAAGGCCGATCTGGCACTGCACCAACAGGTACAGGCCGAGCCCCCAGTTGGGCATCCAGCCGTTCCGGTTGACCGACAGGGCGAGTCCGGCCGCGGCCGCGCCGATGGATCCGATGAGCCAGGCGAGCGAGACCAGCACCACTTTGCGGGCCATCCCGCTGGGTCTCGTCCGGCCGGCGCCGGTCGGAACCCAGGCGGCGCTGTGACCGCGCAGCGTGTGCAGGAACGCGGCCGCGGCGGCGACGCTCGTCAGGACGTTGGCGCGGATGACCTCGACGCGCCACCGGGTGTGGCTGATCCGGGGCAGCAGCACGTGCCAGAGCCACAGGGGCGCGAGCAGCGGCAGGACGTGCCAGGGACGTATCCGGTCCGGGTACCAGAACATCATCACCAGCGGTGGCAGCGGAGCGGCGAACGTGTTCACCGCCGCCGTCAGGTAGCCGATGATGCCCTCGTAGAAGCACAGTCGCATCCGCCAGGGCGCGCCCATGCGTTTGAGGTCGGAGTTCCTGATCAGGTGCAGGTTGCCCATCGCCCAGCGGTACTGCTGGTTGACGAAGGACGAGAGGTTGTCCGGTGAGGTGCCCTTGGCGACGAGCACCGGGACGTAGAGGGTCCGGAACCCCTGCTCGTAGAGGGCGAGTCCGGTGTACAGGTCCTCGCTGTGGTCGAGTTTCGCGAAGCCGCCCGCCGCCTCGATCGCGGTGCGGCGGTAGACCGCGTTGCTGCCGCAGCAGATGGCCGCGTCGCTGGCGTCCCGCGAGGGCTGGATCCAGCGGAAGAACCACTCCTGGGCCGAGCCGGCGGCGCGCTGGATCCAGTCCATCGACTCGTCGGTGTCGAAGCACTGCGGGCTCTGGACGATGCCGATGCCGGGGTCGGCGAAGTACGGCAGCAGGTGGTGCAGGAAGTCCGGCCTGGGCGCGAAGTCGGCGTCCAGGATGGCGATGTACTGTCCGCCGCTCACCGTGAGCGCGTGGTTGAGGTTGCCGGCCTTCTTCAGGTGCCCCCGGTCCGGACGGACGACGTACCGGTAGCCGTGGGCGGCGGCCAGGGCGGCCACTTCGGAACGGTCGGCGTCGTCGAGCACCCAGACGGTCAGCGTCCCGGCCCAGTCGACGGCCGCGACGGCCCGGTAGGCGTTCTCCAGGACGGCGAGCGGCTCGCCGCAGGTCGGCAGATAGAGGTCGACGTCCGGCGGTTCGGCCGGACGCCAGGCCTTGGTGAGCACTTCGTGCGAGTGCCGGGTCAGCCGCCGCTGGCGCAGGCTGTTGACGGAGGAGAGTGCCAGGGCCACCAGGTTGAGCAGCAGCACCGCGAGGAAGGCCCACAGGGCCGGCGTCCGCAGTGCGAAGGTGAACATGGTGGCCGCGGTGAACACGAAGGCGAGTGAGGTACAGATCAGTACCCACCGGCGCTGTGGTCCGAAGTACCAGTAGAGCTCGTGATCTGACGGTGGTTGAGGTAGATGGTCGACGGTCAAGTGTCCCCCCACGGGCGCTCGATTGACGATCTACCGCGCACCCTACCGCCAAAGGTATAGACCATTTGCGGGAGAATCCACGGACCGAGACGGCCGCGCACATATTCACAGTGCGGACAGGTTTCCGTGACGGCCCCGTCATCCGCCGTTCCGGCTACGCCGAGGTCAGAAGCGGTCCGTCAGGTCCGCCCGGCGCTGCCGGGCTCTCCCGCGGCCAGCTCGCGTGCCCAGGCGGCGAGCTGGTCGAAGTCCGCCGGGAGCAGCCCGAGGCTCGGTTCGACGCGCAGGAGCAGGGAGGGGCCGCGGTGGTGCGTGGCGACGTACTCGCGGTCCGGGAGCCGGATCTCGTCGTCGATCCACGCGAAGGGCCGGCCGGCGGCGTAGCGGACGATGTCGTGGGTCTTGAAGTAGGTGCCGTCGTCGCGCCGGGCGTGCAGTTCCGGCCAGTCGACGGCGGGAAGCTCGGGCAGGCCGAGGTGCGGGGCGATCCAGCGGTTGGCCTGCACGCCCCAGGTCGTCGCCCACACCAGCTCGAAGGGCAGCGCCAGCAGCAGCGGGCCATGGGCCGGGTTGAGCCACACCCGCAGCGGCTTCTGCCAGGGCAGGTCCCAGCCGGACGGCCGCGTGCGGTGCGTCGTGTACCCGGCCGGCCGCCGGTGCGGCCGCGCCGCGAACGGGTTGAGCGGGCCGTCGACATCGATGAGGAGGAGGGGCTTCGCGGTCACGCTGACTCCTTGCCGGCATGGGTGCGGTCAGCGACCGGCGGCCACCCCGCTCCGCGAAGGGGACGCCCGACTGGGCTACCCGGTCCCGGCGGAGGTCAACCTTCCCGGATGCGGGGCGGATCCCCGCCGTCGGTGCTCGCCGAGCCGGCGGCGTCCCACCCGCGGCCCGCTGTTCCTCACCGACCGCAAGGCCCCGGACGGAATGCCGACGCTCGATGTCTGCCCGGAGACCGGCCGGGCCCGGCTCTCCTACCGCCGCGCCGCCCGCGTTGGCGTCACCGGGTCCCGGTGTCGCGGCGGAACAGGGCCGTCCACAGGAAGGGCTCGCCGAAGTAGGGGGACTCCGGTGGTTCGTCGTGCATCCTTCGCAGTTCGATCTCCGTCAGGTCGGAGAAGATCCAGCGCAGGGACTGCGGGGTGTAGGCGAGGCCGCCCTGGAGGCCGGACTCGCGGTAGAAGTCCGCGTCGGGGAGTTCGGAGCCCATGCCCGTTTCACCGGCCGCGAAGCAGGTGAGGGCGAGGTGTCCGCCGGGGGCGAGGGCGCGGTCCAGGAGGGCGAGGTAGCTGACGCGGCGGTGGGGCGGCAGGTGGTGGAAGCAGCCCGAGTCGTGGATGAGGTCGTACGGGCCGTTCAGCCCGGTCGCGGTGAAGGCGTCGGCGCAGTGGAACCGGATGTCGGCGCCGGCCTCGCGGGCCCGGTCCTCGGCCCAGGTGATGGCCGCGGGGGAGAGGTCGACGGCGTCCACCTCGAAGCCCAGGGAGGCGAGGTGCAGGGCGTTGCGGCCGGGGCCGCAGCCCAGATCCAGGGCGCGGCCAGGAGCGATCAGACCCCGTTCGACGTAGGAGGCCAGGCTTTCGTCCGGCCTCGCCACGAAGAACGGCACCGGCTTGGAGCGGTCCGCGTAGAAGCCGTCCCACCAGTCGGCCGCGTCGGCGGTCCAACGGTCGGCCCCCGGCGCGAACAGGCCGTCCAGCAACCTCAGAACGTCGTCGACCGTGCGGATGTCCCGGTCCATCCGGACCCCCTTCCGTAGCGGCCGATTCTATCGACAGCGGCGGTATAAGACCAGGTCAGCTGGTGTTTGCCGAAGGGCTGAGGGGCTGCCGGCCGGCCTGGCGGCGGTCGGGGTGCCCCAGCACCCGCGACGCCGTGTTTCCGGCCGCCCAGGCGTGCGCCCAAGGCCGTCCTGACGGCATGTGCGGCGCCGCCGGGGCGGGTTTCCGGTCGATCGCGTTCGGGCGGCCGGCGGCGGTCAGTGCACAGTTCCGGCGTAGCGGCGGACGTAGCCGTTGGCGGCGGTGATGATGACGTCGTAGCGGCCGTCGGCCAGCGGCCAGGTGAGGGTGGCGCGGGAGAGGGCGGCCACGGTGACGGACTGCGCGGTACCGGCGTGGTCGTGCGGGGTGACGGCGAAGGAGGCGTCGGCCAGGCCGGTGTTGGCCAGGTGCAGGGTGACGGATTTGCCGATGGCGGCCGTCACCGAGGGCACCGCGGCAGCGTTCTGGCCGTCGGGGTGGACGCTCCCCGCGAAGCGGCGGACGAAGCCGTCGGGGCCGTGCACGGTGAAGTCGTAGCGCGCGTCATCCGACGACGTCGTCCAGGTATAGGTCTTCGAGTCGCCCGGGGCGACCGTGAACGGGGTGCCGGCGAACGGCTGGATGATGTTCGGGTACACGGTGTAGTGGAAGCCGGCCTTGCCGGAGTTGGTCATGGTGCAGGTGAGCACGCCGGTCGAGCGGTCGATCGCGAGCTCGGCATGGGGCGCGTAGGGCAGTTGGCGATGCGGTCGTGCCGCGGTCTCCTGCGCGGGCACGTACTGCGTGCCCGCGGCGGGCAGGGCGACGGCGGGGAGCTTGGCACCCGCGTCGGCCTTGGCCATCAGTTCGACGGTGTCGGGCAGCGCGGGGATGGAGTAGTCGGGGGTGGTGAAGTCGAAGCAGCTGGTGAGGTCGCCGCACACGGTCCGGCGCCAGGCGCTGATGTTGGGCTCCTGGACGCCCGTCACCGTCTCCAGGAAGCGCAGCACGGAGGTGTGGTCCGAGACCTGGGAGTTGACGTACCCGCCCCGCGACCAGGGGGAGACCACCCACAGGGGAACCCGGCTGCCCAGTCCGACCGGCCGGTCCTTGGCGAACTCCTCGGGGGTGCCGGGTTCGGGGGTGGGCGGGATCATGTGGTCGAAGTAGCCGTCGTTCTCGTCGTACATCACCAGGAACACGGTCTCCTTCCACACCTGCGGGTTCGACATCAGCGACCGCAGGGCGGAGTCGACCCACCAGGCGCCGTAGTCCGGGCTGGCCGTGGGGTGTTCGCAGTACACGTAGGGCGCGACCAACCAGGAGACGGTGGGCAGCGAGCCGTCCTTGCAGTGCTGGTCGAAGACGGTGAGATCGAACTTGGTCATCGCGTTGACGTACCGCGGGTCGTCCTGGGCATAGGTGTGGAACTGCTTGAAGTACGCGAGGGCGTTGTCGCCGTAGTTCCCGGTCAGATCGTCCTCGGTCGGGTTGTGGTAGACCCGCCAGCTGACCCCGGCGGCCTGCAGTCGGTCCGCGTAGGTCGTCCAGTCGGCGACGGGATTCTCCGGGCTCGCGGTGTTGTCGGTCCACGGGCCGGTGGTGCCGTCGTGGCCGGGCCCCGAGGTGCCGCTCCACAGGTAGAGCCGGTTCGGGATCGTCGGCCCGGCCAGCGAGCAGAAGTACGCGTCGCACACGGTGAACGCGTCGGCCAGCGCGTACTGGTACGGGATGTCCGCGCGGGTGAAGTACCCCATGGTGCGCTCGCCCTTGGCGGCGATCCAGGCGTTCATCGCGCCGTTGTTGACGGCCTGGTGGCCGGTGTTCCAGTCGTGCGGGAGGCCGGCCGCGTTCTGCGCGTTGTACTTGGAGGTGTCCATCCGGTACGGGAGCATGGCGCCGCCGTCGGTGCGGGCGGGGTCGGGCTGGCGGAACACATCGCCACCGTCGGGGAACTGCAGGGCCTGTTTGTCACCGAAGCCGCGGACGCCGTTCAGGGTTCCGAAGTAGTGATCGAAGGAGCGGTTCTCCTGCATCAGGATGACCACGTGCTTCACGTCGGCCACGGTGCCGGTGCGGGCCGCGGCCGCTTCCTGGGCGGCCGCGAGGCCGACCATGGAGGCCGCGCCCGCGGCGGTGGCCGACAGAAAGGTACGGCGGCTGAGTGGGGTCATCGGTCGGCCTTTCGGAGCGCGCGGCGGCGATAGCGGCGTCAGCGCCATCGAACCACCCGTAGGCGGCGGGCGATCGCGCCCGCATTGCGGCCTGGAGTATTCCACGCGGGTGTCGCGAAAGGAATTACAGAAAGGATTTCAATTCCTTGTGTCGAACATTTCCGCCGAAAATTCAGGTGATTATCCGACCGGATGTCCGTGCGTTCCGACCCGGTCACTCCGCCCGTCCGCACCGATGGCCGACTCGCTGCGGCCAGGGGATGATTCGAGCCGTTCCACCGCGTATGCGGTCTGACGGCGCCCGGTCGGACGTACTGTTCACCTCGGTCTGATCCACATCGCCACCGATCCCGATCCCGGGTCCGGGTCCGGGTCCGGGGTCGGGTCGGGCCCGGGACCGGGTCAGGGGAGCCACGGTGGCGGGGCCTATGGGCCTACAGGAGTCCGGGGGGACCATATGCTGCGCATCCACTTCACGACGGAGGACCTCCAGCGCATATCGCTGATCCAGCACCCCGATCCGCTCTGGGAGATCGTCTGCAGCATGTGCCGCCTCCAAGACCGCGGCGGCGAGGGAACGTTCGGCGCCTGGCGGCGCTCGTCGGCGGCTGAGATGCGGCGGCACGGGTCGGCGCACCGAGCCGCCTCCATGCTGCGCACGCTCGTCCCCCTGGGTCCCTACTTCCCCGACTTCCTGACCCCGGCCTCCTCGTCACCCGATCTGGCGTCCTCGGTCGACCGGGTGCTCTCGACGCCGCAACGCCGTATCACCGCGGAACTGCGGATCCTCGGCGCGGCCACGCCGACGACCGCGCCCTTCCCGACGGATCTCGCCCATGCCGGCACCGGCGCGCTCGCCGCCCTGGGATGGGCTCTGGTCACCTATGAGAAGGCGCTCATCGCCCCGGTCTGGGAACGGTTGTCCGCCACGGTGGGCGCGGACATCGCCCTGCGCGCCCGGGCACTGATGGGCGGCGGCACGGAGGGGCTGCTGAAGAGTCTGCGCCCGATGGCGCAGTGGGAGCCACCGGTCCTGCGGGTCCGCTACCCCGTCGACCAGGACCTCCATCTGGAGGGCCGTGGCCTGCGCCTCGTGCCGTCCTACTTCTGCCGGCGCGAACCCGTCACCCTGGCGGACCCGGACCTGACGCCGACCCTCGTCTATCCGGTGGACCGTTCCACCGGTCCGGCCCAGGACCTGTCCACGGAGAGCCTGGCGGTCCTGCTGGGGCGCACCCGGGCCGTACTCCTGGCGTCGGTCGCGGGCGGGAGCTGCCGGTCCACCACGCAGCTCGCGGCGGCGACCAGGGTGTCGGTGCCGACCGCCAGCCAGCAGCTCGCCGTGCTGCGCGACACGGGCCTGATCGTCAGCAGACGCGAGGGAAAGCACCAGCTGCACTCGGTTACGTCGCTGGGACTGCTGCTCCTCGAAGGTGGTCCCGGTCCCGGTCCCGGTCCCCGGCGTGCCGACGGGCCTGCCGGACCCCTCGCCTGACACGGGGCGTCCGGCATCGTTTTGGCCCGGGCCAAAGTGAGCGGCGGACGTGCGCTGTGCCGCGACAAGCTGCGGACACGACAGCGGGACGAGGGGCCGAAGGCCACTCGCGGGTGTCGTACGAGAACCTGACGTGCCGAGGAGCAGACCACCATGTTCGAGGTAAGCAGGATCAAGAGGACCGCCGCGATCGCGTTCGCCGCCGGCGCCCTGGCAATGGTCGGCACGACCGACGCCCAGGCCGCGGGTACCGTCCAGGGATGCCCGTCCGGGGCTGCGTGCGTCTACCCGGGGCCCGACTGGAACGGCGGCAACCCGTCGCTCATCTTCTACTCCTATGGGGGCCACAACCTGAGCAACCAGGAGGGCATGCACCGCATCTTCAACAACCAGACCGGGGGAGCGACCATGCAGACCTGTCTGGGGTACAACGGCACGAACTGTGAGGGCTACGGGGCCCCCGGCTGGTGGATGGACAAGAACCTGTCGCCGATCAACTCGATCCGGCTCAACCCGTAACCGTTCGTCCGGCAGGACGTCGCCCGGGTCGGGTCTTCGGCGGAAGATCCGGCCCGAGCCGTCCCGGCCGAACCGCACCCGTGGCCGTCAGCCGTCAGCGCATCGGTCGTCAGTCGTCGGCCGGGGGCAGGCGGTGGACCGCGGTGGGGGACTGGGGGCGCTGGCCGCCTCCGCTGGCGATCATGCGTACCTGCCCGGCGTCGCTGATCTCGGCGCGGATGATTTTGGTCGCGTCGACGTAGATCGGATATCCGCCCGACCCGACCGCGGTCGTCGGGAAGACCTCGACGACCTGCTCGGCGGGCGTGCCGTCCGCCGGGAGGGGGTTGGTGAAGGTGAGCTCGAAGCCGGCGCGCTCGGACATGGCGTGCTCCCAACAATGACCGTATGCAGCGGGAGAGTGCGGGTCGGCCGTCGCACAGCGGCACCGGGCGGCTCAAGGTCCGCATACGGTGCGACGGCATACTCCGACGCTACGACTGCCCCGCGCGGCACGCGACCGCAGGCGGCTACGGCTTGTATTCCTGCCACTTCGTGACGGCTGCTTTGGGATTCCATGCCGAATTCGAGGTGTGGGAGGCCAAACAGCGGTACTCCTTTCCCAAATACGACACGCGGTCATTCGTCGTGTACTGCTTCTTGACTTTCCAGTCCGAAAATCCTGCTGCCATGTGCCGGCGCCCTTTCACTGGGCCGGCTCGCTGCCGACCTCCCTGGATCTTCCCACGGGGATCCGGTGCGCCCCTCCGCCGGCCGGCCCGGCGGGGAGGTACTGGTCCGCCTGGGACTGGAACATGCGGTGGTAGCGCCCGGTGCCGTCGGCCAGGAGTTCCTGGTGGGTACCCTGCTCCACCAGGTGGCCTTCGTGCAGGACGTAGATCAGGTCGGCGTGCTGGACGGCAGCCATGCGGTGGGTGACCAGGACGACCGTGGTGGTCGGTGAGCGGAGCCGGCGGATCTTCTCGAAACAGGCGATCTCCGCCTCGGGATCCAGCGCGGAGGTCGGTTCGTCGACGATGATCAGTGAGGCGTCGCGGTACCGGGTGCGGCTGAGCCCGATGGTCTGCCACTGGCCGCCGGACAGCTCCGATCCGCCCCGGAACTGCAGCGCCAGGAGGGTCTTCATGCCGTGGGGAAGCGTGCCGATGACGGCGTCCGCGCCGGAGAAGGCGGCCGCCGCGGCCAGCTGATCGGGCTCCGGGGCCCGGGACGGGCTGCCGATCGCCAGGTTGGTCTCCGCGGTGAACGGCCATCTCGCGAAGGACTGGTCGAGCAGCGCGATATGAGAGAAGACCTGGTCGCGGTCGGCCTCCGCGAGATCGACCTTGTCCCACACGACGCGTCCGGCCTGAGCCTTGTGGAGGCCGGCGAGCAGTTTCACCAGCGTGCTCTTGCCGGATCCGTTGGTTCCCACCAGCGCCACCACGCTGCCCGCGGAGATGGTGAGTGAGATGTCGTCCAGGGCGGGCCGCTCGCGGTCCGGGTACCGGTAGGTGACGTGCTCGAAGCGGATCTCGTTCGGGGGCTCGGGTACCGGTACGCCGCCGGCGGGGATGGCGCGGGTGGTCGCCTCGACGATGTACCGGTCCAGGTCGCCGGCGTACAGGGACTCCTCGTGGAGCCGGTTGACCGACGCGACGAGCGCGCCCAGGTTCGCGGAACCCGTCCGTACCGCCATGACCGCGGTCCCGGCGACCGCCATGCTCATGCGCCCCGACAGCAGCAGCCACGCCAGCGTGGCGTACGCGAGGAGTGACGCGGCGCCCGACAGGGACGCGGCCAGCAGCTCGGTGACCGCCTTCTCCTTGGCCAGCCGCGTCTGCTCCGCCTCGGCCGTGCCGGCCATCTGCCCGAAGTGGTGCAGCAGGAACTTCCCGACGCCGTGCACGCGGGTTTCCTGGGCGGCCGACTGCCCGGTGATCGATTCACCGATGACCCGCGCGGCACGATCGTGCTCGATCCACGCCATCGTGGACACGTAGCGGCGCTGCGCCACATGCAGCGCGCCCCAGCCGCGCGGCGCCGCGATCAGCATCAGCAGGAACAGGAGCACCGGGTGCAACACGGTGAGCACGCCTGCCGCGGCGATCAGGGAGAACGTGCCGTTCAGCGTCGCAACCATCGCGCTGATCATCTGGCGGGAGGCCTGGGCACCGAACTGCGCGGAGTCGAGCAGCTTGCGGAACGCCCCGTCCTCGACGGCCTCCAGCTCCACCCGCTCGGCGTGCCGCAGGTACTCCTGCGTGGCCAGCCGCTCGACCTTCGGCTCCAGGCGGCCGGTGCCGGCCGTCGACAGGGACGCCGCCACCGCGCTCGTCACGGCGATGGCCATGCCGACGATCAGCGCGGGCACCGCCGCGCGCACCCGCACGTCCGTGTCCCCACTCCCGAACAGCGACTGCAGCACCTCGTTGGTGACCAGCAGTCCGACGGCGTGTGCCAGGCCCTGATAGACCTCGGCCAGGACCATCGTCAGCATGGCGGTCCGGTCGGCCCGCCAGGCCAGCCGAACGGTTCTGCCCACCAGCCGCGGTGCCGACCGGGCCATGGACAGCGCCGAGTGCTCCAGCATCGTGTAGTCGTGCCGGTTCCATCCGCAGTCGTAGCGCAGCGCCCCGCCGAACAGCAGCTGCTCGCTGTCGGACACGGTCGTCTCGACAGGCCGCGGCCGGCGCAGCCACTTCCTCATCACCGCACCACCCAGGCGTCGGCCGGGTAGGTGCGCGGGGTCGGACGGCAGGTAGGTGCGCGGCGAGCCATGGCGGTGTCCTTCGACGGTTCGGACGGTGCGCGGCACGTGCTGGTGCGGTGGCCGATGCGACGGCCGATGCGATGAAAAGGCCCGGAAGCACCTAGACCTGCCCAACTCCGGCCCACATCACCGCTCGCCGAACCGGTGGATGGAAGCACGCACGGAGCAGGGCGGGCGGCCGGGCGCGACAGGGGGCGCAGTCGGGCGGGCGCGCAGCGCGGGTGGAGCGCACAGGACGCGAAGGGCGTCAGCGCAGGTTCCGCTGCCACCTGATCTCGCCGTCGTGCCATCGGCCGGTGGGTGTCAGCCCGCAGGCCGCAGCGACGGCGGCCGACGCCCGGTGATCCGGATGGACATGGGCGACGCGTGTGTCCACTGGTTGGCGCACTCCAGCCAGGCGGCCGGGCCAGGGTACTGACACCGCCGCGGCGGGCCGCCGCGCGGCGGCCCGCCGCGGCCTCAGATGCCGCGCGCTCCGTCGATCCGCTCCCGCAGCAGGTCGGCGTGGCCGTTGTGCCGGGCGTACTCCTCGATCATGTGGATGAGGACCCAGCGCAGGGAGACCGTCCCCCGCCACGCGTCGTCACCCTCGATGTCGAGGTCGGGCGCGGCCGCCACGAAGTCGTCGGCGAACGCCACCTCGGCGCGCCAGGCCTCCCAGGCCGCCGCTGCGACCTCGGGGACGGGCACCGCGCCGGCGAAGTCCTGGTCGGGGTCGTCCCGCGAGGAGAAGCGCAGCGGCACGTCCTCCTTGGCGAGGACGACCCGGAACCAGCGGCGTTCCACGTCGGCGAGATGGCGGACGAGTCCGAGCAGGGAGAGCGTGGACGGTTCCACGGCTCGCCGGGACAACTCGGCGTCGAGACCTGAGCACTTCAGCTCCAGCGTCGCGCGCTGCGACCTGAGGAAGTCGACGAGCATGGCGCGCTCGTCACCCGTGGCCGGGGCGCGGAACCGGGAGTCGTGCTCGGCGCCGACGAACATCTCTGCTCTTCTTCGTGGGCTTGTCATGGCCGACATCATCGACCATCGCCGTTCGGGCCCGGAACGCGGCCCCGTCAGGCCCCAACGGGCCTGCTCCGAGGCGTCCGGATCGCGTCGGTCGCCCCCACGCGCCGGTCACCTCGGCGCAATCTTCTAGTAGGATCCAGCGCCGTTCGGTGCGCCGGTGCCGGGACGGCAGTGGCGGTAAGACGACTTGCGGCCGGGAGGGTCCATGGGCGCCGACACGGTCGCAGCTCGGCAGTCGTGGGCGGAGTTCGGGCGTCGGCTGCGCACGCTGCGCAGGTCGGCCGGGCTGACCCAACGTCAACTGGCGCTCCGGATGGGGTACCACCACACGCTCATCAGCAAGTTGGAGGGCGGCGTACGGGAACCGCCCGCCGGGCTGCCGTTGCGGCTCGACTCGTTGCTGGGGGGCGGCGGCGAGCTCCTCGCGATCCTCGCCGACCGGCCGGACGCGCGGCACGGCGCGCCCGTCCTGCCCGCGACGCTGTTCTCGACCACGCCCCGCGACAGCGGCGATCCGGCCGCGCCGCGGCCCGTCCGGCACTGGCCCGCCCGGTTGCTGTCCTGCCCGCTGCACGGCGGGCACTGCGAGGTGCCACCGCTCGCCGACGCGCTCACGCTGCTGGCCGCCGCCGACGGCGATCCCCGGCGGACGAGGACGTGGCCGGGCACGGAGGCCGACGCCGTGCACGCGCTGACCGCCCTGATCGTCGGATACACCCAGGACGGGTTGGAGAGCGTCTCCACCGCGACCGTCGGCTCGGTCGAGCGGGTGCTGCGCGTCGTGGTGCGGTGGGCCGAGACGCTGAACCGGCACGGGACGCTGCCGGTACCGCAGCTGCGGCTCGCCGCCGAGTGCGCGCAGATCGCGGGGTGGCTGCGGGTGGAGCGGGGGCAGCGCGTCCTCGGCATGGCCTGGTTCGCACGGGGACTCACCTGGGCGGACGTCGCGGGTGACGCGGTGGCTCGGGCGACGTTGCTGTGCGACGTCTGCACCCTGGTCCGCCTCGACGGGGACGGCGCGTCCGCGCTGGCCTACGCGCGGGAGTTGGGGGCGGTGGACCCGGGCCGCGCGTGGATGACGGCCATGTCGCACCTGCACCAGGCGCGGGCGCAGGCCTTGAGCGGCGACCTCAGGGAGTGCCGCGGGCGCGTCGTGCTCTCGCGCCGGGCGCTCGACCGCCTCGGCGGGCGGGACCTCCTCGAGGCGCCCTGGCTCGCCGGCGCCACGGGCCGGTTGCAGGTGGAGGCGTCGATCGGTGGGACGCTGCGCGACGCCGCCGCGATCACCGGGGACCGGCGGATCGCCCGGCAGGCCGTCCAGGCCACCGAGGCGTCGCTGAGCTGTCTGCCCGCCACCCACCGCCCCACCGTGCTGCTGCTCACCCTGCGACTGGCCGACGCGTTCGTGTGCTCAGGGCAGTTGGACGCCGCGGTCGCCACCGCGGCGCCGGTGCTCCCGGAGGCGGTCGCGGCGGATCGGACCAGTGTGAACCAGGAGCTCGACGGGCTGCGCGCGAGGCTGACGACGCGGTACCCCGGCGCCCGGGAGACCCGCGATCTGCTGGAGCATCTGCCCCGCCGCATCTGAGCGGCACCTTGGCCCTCGACACCCCCCTGTCCCGCCACCGCTCCGGTCCCGTCCGGTCGGCTCCGCTCCCGTCCGGTCGGCTCCGCTCCGCTCCGACGGAAGTTGCCGGATGTTGCCGTACTTGGACTAGTCCATTGACGAGGACATGGCGCGATGTGAACGTTTCGCTCGCTCACTCGCAACGCGAGAGTCCCGCCCCTCCCTCACCGGCCCGGGCCGATCGTCCGGCCGTGGAGTGGCGACTTCGTGGTCGAGGCATGCCCCACAACAAGGAGCCCCCCATGAAACGCAGAACCGTGACGGCCGGGACAACCCTGGCCGTCCTCGCCGGGATGATGGTCGCCACCAGCGGCCCGCCGGCCGTCGCGGCAACCGCCGCGGCCCCCACCCCGGCCGTCGCCCCCGGACCGCTGGCGCTGGCGGTGACGGCGGCCGACCGGGCCGCCGCCAGCGGCTTCGACACGCTGGTGAACGGGCCGGGCGAGAGGTACGAACGGCGTCAGGTGACGCCGTGGGTCAACGGCCTGTACTCGGTCGCCTACGAGCGCACCTACCGCGGTCTGCCGGTGGTCGGCGGCGACGCGGTGGTCCTGGCCGACGGGCGGGGCCGCGTGCAGGCCACCCGGTCCGCCGACTCGACGCGGATCAACGTCCCGACCACGGCGACCGTCCCGGCCGCGACCGCCGAGGCCACCGCCCGCCGCGCGCTCGCCACGGTGGACAAGGTCGACTCGCGCCGCCTGGTGGTGCGCGTCAAGGACGGCAGCGACCAACTGGCCTGGGAGACGGTCCTCACCGGCCGCACCGCGAAGGCCCCCAGCCATCTGCACGTCTTCGTGAACGCGACCACCGGAGCGGTGCTCGACAGCTACGACGACGTCAGAGCCGGCAGCGGCAACAGCCAGTGGAACGGGCCGAACCCACTGACCATCGCCACCACCAACTCGGGCGGCGGCTACTCGCTGCGCGACCCCGGGCGACCCGGCCTGACCTGCGCCGACTACACCACCGGCAGCGTGTTCACCAAGTCCACCGACTCCTGGGGCACCGGCAGCGCCACCTCGAAGGAGACCGGCTGCGTCGACGTCATGTGGGCCGCACAGCACGAGTGGGACATGCTGCGGGACTGGCTCGGACGCAACGGCCACAACGGCAACGGCGGCAGCTGGCCGGTGAAGGTCGGCCTCAACGACGTCAACGCCTACTGGGACGGCTCCTCGGTCTCCATCGGCCACAACACGGCCAACCAGTGGATCGCCGCGATCGACGTCGTGGGCCACGAGTTCGGCCACGGCATCGACCAGTACACCCCCGGCGGCGCCAACAACGAGGCGGGTCTCGGCGAGGCGACCGGCGACATCATGGGCGCGCTCACCGAGGCCTACACCAACGAGCCGGCCCCGTACGACGACCCCGACTACACCGTCGGCGAGAAGATCAACCTCACCGGCAACGGTCCGATCCGCATCATGTACAACCCCTCCCAGCTCGGCGACCCCAACTGCTACAGCTCCTCGATACCCAGCACCGAGGAGCACGCGGCGGCCGGCCCGCTGAACCACTGGTTCTACCTGCTGGCCGAGGGCTCCAACCCCGGCGGCGGCAAGCCCACCAGCCCGACCTGCAACAACTCCACCGTCACCGGCGTCGGCATCCAGCAGGCCGGCAAGGTCTTCTACGGCGGGATGTTGCTCAAGACCAGCGGCATGACCTACAAGCGGTACCGCGTCACCACACTCACCGCCGCCAAGAACCTCGACCCGAGCTGCGTCCTGTTCACCAGGACCAAGGCGGCCTGGGACGCCATCACCATCCCGGCGCAGAGCGGCGAGCCGACGTGTACCCCCAGCGGCACCGGCGACTACTCGATGTCGCTGAGCCCCACCGCCGGGTCGGTGCAGCAGGGGGCCTCGGCCAACGTCACGGTCAACACCGCCACCACGTCGGGCAGTGCCCAGACCGTGAACCTGACGGCCTCCGGTGCCCCGGCCGGTGTGACGGTCGGGTTCACCCCGTCCTCGGTGCAGTCCGGTGCCTCCTCGACGATGAAGGTCACGGTCGGGCCGGCGGTCGCGGCCGGCTCCTACGTCATCACCGTCACCGGTAGCGGAACCCAGAGCCACACCGTCCAGTACACCCTCACCGTGACACCCGGTGGCACCAACCCCGGCGGCACCGCGCCCGACATCAGCGTGGCGAACGTCCAGGCACACCTGGCGCAGCTGTACACGATCGCCCAGCAGAACGGCGGCACCCGTCAGGCCGGCAGCGGCGGCTACACGGCGTCGCTGGCCTACGTGAAGGGCAAGCTGCAGGCGGCCGGCTACAGCGTCACCGAGCAGTCCTGCTCCAGCTGCACCAACCGCGGCAACAACCTGATCGCCGACTGGCCCGGTGGGCCCACCGACCAGGTCGTCATGTTCGGCGCGCACCTGGACAGCGTGTCGGCCGGACCCGGCATCAACGACAACGGCTCCGGATCGGCCACCCTGCTGGAGAACGCCCTCGTCCTGGCCCAGCAGAATCCCACCATGGTCAAGCACGCCCGCTTCGCCTGGTGGAACGGCGAGGAACAGGGCCTGCAGGGCTCGCAGTTCTATGTGAGTCAGCTCGGCTCCGCCCAGCGCGCGGCCATCAAGGCGTACTACAACTTCGACATGGTCGGCTCGCCCAACGCCGGCTACTTCATCAACAACATCACCACGTCCGCGGCAGCCCCGATGAAGGAGTACTGGGACTCGCTGAACCTGCGTCCCGAGGAGAACGTCGAGGGTCAGGGGCGGTCCGACGACTACTCCTTCCAGCAGGCGGGCATCCCCACGTCCGGGTACGCGGCGGGCGCCGACGCCGTCAAGACGACCGCCCAGGCCACCAAGTGGGGCGGCACGGCGAACCGGTCGTACGACTCCTGCTACCACCAGTCCTGCGACACCACCGGCAACATCAACGCGACGGCGCTGGACCGCAGCGCCGACGGTGTCGCCTACACGCTGTGGAAGACCGCGGTCGGCACCACGGCGCCGACCGACGACTTCTCGGTCGCGGTCAGCCCCGTCTCCGGCAGCGCCGCTCCCGGCGGCACCACCACCGCGACGGTCGCCACCGCCACCACCGGCGGCAGCGCCCAGACCGTCAACCTGTCGGCCTCCGGGGCTCCGGCCGGCGTGAGCGTCTCGTTCTCCCCGTCCTCCGTGCAGTCCGGGTCGTCCGCGACCCTGACCGTCGCCGTCGGAGCGTCGGTGACGGCGGGCACCTACAACCTGACGGTCACCGGTACCGGCACCGCCGTCCACAGCACCACCTACTCGCTGACGGTCACCGGTGGAGGCGGTGGCTGCACCGGAACGACCTGGGACCCGAACGCCATTTATGTCGGCGGGAACCTGGTCAGCTGGAAGGGCCATAACTGGCGGGCCAAGTGGTGGACCACCGGGGAGGAGCCCGGCACCACTGGTCAGTGGGGCGTTTGGCAGGATCTGGGCGTCTGCTGAGCGGAGCAGTTCTGGCCTTGCGGAGCCGCGGCCCGTGTCCATGTTCGACGGACGCGGGCCGCGGTGCGAGGGGTGCGAGGGGTGTGAGCCGCGCGTCAGAGCGGGAACGCGTGCTGTGAGCAGCACGGTTCGCGGCGCAGTCGGCGGCTGACGTCGAGCCGGTCGGTCCGGTCGGTGGTGCGGCGTTGGGCCAGGGTCGTGCCGTACTCCGCTACGAGGTCGTCCTGCCGGTACACGATGCCGTCGCGCATCACCCAGGTCGTGCGGACGAGGTCGTCGAAGTCCTGGAACGGGTTCCCGTCGATCACCGTGAGGTCGGCGAGTTTGCCGGCCTCGAGGGTGCCGAGGTCGTCGCCGACGCCGAAGAGTTCGGCCGGTGCGACGGTCGCGGTGCGCAGTGCCTGGGCCGGGCTGAGGCCGCCGGCGTGGTGCAGGGCCCGCAGGGCCCGTCGGCGGTGTAGAGGAGCTTGCCGTCGGCGGTCCAGCACGGCGGCAGCGGGGCGACGTCCTCGCCGTCGGTGACGGGCTCGCCGTCCACCATCAGGACGGAGGCGGGCGCGTAGGCGAACGGGACCGTCTCCGCAACCTGGACGTAGGCCACTTGGCCGTCGCGGGAGACCGCGGGGGAGGAGAGCAGCCCGGTGGTCGTGGTCCGCACCACCGTCACCGCTCCACCGCGGGTGTCCACGGAGGCGAGGGTGCGGGCGCCCTTGCTTCCGGCCCGCACGAACAGGATGTCGTCGCCGTTCGGGTGCCAGGCCGGGTCGTAGTCCTCGACGCCGGTGCTGGACCTCGATGACCAGCCGGTCACCGGCGGGGGAGGCGGTCACCGAGGCGTTGGTGCCCGCGGTGAATCGGAGGGTCCGGGTGGTGTCCGGGGCCGGTCGGTGGTGGGACCGTGCGGCGGGGAGGCGAGGGCGTTCCCCGCGGGGAGCGACAGCGCGGCTACACCCAGACCGCCCACTCCGGCCCTGACAAATCCTCGACGGGATAACTCGTTGAAGTGATCCATGGGGATGAACATAGCTCTGGGGGCCTGGTGTGCGCGGGGAGCGCGAAGCGTGCTGCCGTCGGCGTCGCCCTGGAGCCGGTGCCTTCCGTCTCCCGGCCCCGGAAGATCACGCGAACGAGCGGCGATCCGACCGGACTTGACGGCATTGCGCGATCCCGGTGGCCCCGGCGGGATTACCTGACGTATGGGAACATATCCGGCTTCACAAACGGAATGCGAGCGTCGGTTCTCGGACAGGTTTAGACCTCACCCCGGGCAAACGGGTCGTCGCACCGCGCTCCGGCAGCCCCTGATCCGCACTGCCGATGGGCGGGTTGCGAGGTATCTTCGCCCTGTTCACAGATGTGGAGGCAGGGCTTGATCATGACCTTGCAGAATTCCGGCCGCTGTCGGGATACTCGGCCGCACCAACGGGCACGGACGAGCGATTCCTGCGGTTCCGCCCGTTCGTGACCGCACATCCTGCGGGCCCGCTGCTGGCTGCGGGCCCACCCCCCACAGGAGGCACTGAGTTGAAGCACCGTCGGATATCCAGGCGTCGTATCGCGATCGCCGGGTCGAGCGCCGCCGCAGTAGTCGCCGCGGGTTTTCTCCTTCCCCACGCCAACGCCGCCCAGCCGACCACGCCCTCCCCCCTGGCGCTCGCCCCCACCGACGCGGCCCGGCTCGCGAGCGACCTCACCTCCCGTCTGGGTGACAGCACCGCCGGCTCGTACTACGACGCGAAGACCAGGCAGCTCGTCGTCAACGTCCTGGACGCCACTGCCGACCAGAAGGTGCGGGACGCGGGCGCGGTCCCCCGGACCGTCACGCACACCATGGCCGAACTGCGCCGTTCGGCGCAGAGCCTGCGCGCCCAGCCCCGCATCCCGGGCACCGCGTGGTCCATCGACCCCCGCAGCAACCAGGTGGTGGTCACCGCCGACAGCACGGTGAAGGGCGCGCGGCTCGACAGCCTCACCAAGAGCGTCACGGCGCTCGGCGGCGCCGCGCAACTGCGGCGCTCGAACGGTCGCTTCACCCCGTTCGTCGCCGGCGGGGACGCGATCTTCGCCGACGGTGCACGCTGCTCCCTCGGCTTCAACGTGGTCAAGGGTGGTCAGCCGTACTTCCTGACCGCCGGCCACTGCGGCGTGGCATTCAAGAGCTGGTCGGAAAAGTCGGGCGGCCCGGAGATCGGCAACGTCGAGGCCGCCACCTTCCCCGGCCATGACTTCGCGCTGGTCAAGTACACCGACACGAGCGTGGCCCACCCGAGCGCGGTGGACCTGTACAACGGCAGCACGCAGCCCATCACCCAGGCCGGCGACCCCACGGTCGGCCAGACGGTGCAGCGCAGCGGCAGTACCACCAAGGTGCACGGCGGCACCGTCACCGGACTCGACGCCACCGTCAACTACCAGGAGGGTTCGGTCAGCGGACTGATCCAGACGAACGTCTGCGCGGAGCCCGGCGACAGCGGCGGCGCGCTCTTCTCGGGCGACACCGCAGTGGGCCTGACCTCCGGCGGCAGCGGCAACTGCACCGCCGGCGGGGAGACGTTCTTCCAGCCGGTGACGGCCGCACTCACCCAGTACGGCGCGCAGATCGGCTGACCCTCACCAGCGGACGACTGAGGGGCGGACCTCCTACCGGGGGTCCGCCCCTCAGCCCGTCGCGGCCGGGTCGGTGAGCGCCGGGTCGGTGAGCGCCGCGTCGGTGAGGGCCGCGTCGATGAGCAGAGCGGCGACCGTCTTCGCCTTCGCGGCGGCGCCGGGGTCGCGGTCCATCCTGGCGGCCACGCCCGCACCGTCGTAGAGCAGCACCAGCCGACTCGCCAGCTGCTCCGGGTCGGGCGCGCCGGCGGCGCGGGAGAGGTCGGTGAACACGGAGCGCACCCAGCCGCGGTAGGTGTCGGTGGCCTGGATGACGGGGCTGTCGGGGCCGACCTCCGCGCTGGCGTTGAGGAAGGCGCAGCCGCGGTACTTCGGGTCCGCGAACGCCTCGCCGAGCGCGTCGAAGACGGCGAGCAGCTTCTCGCGCGGCGCCTCGTGGCGGCCGACGGCCGCGGTCACCCGGCGGCGGCGGATCTCGTGCCGGCCGGCGAGGTAGGCGCTGATCAGCCCGTCCTTGTTCCCGTACGCGCTGTAGAGGGTCGCTTTGGCGACGCCGGCGCGTTCGATCACCCGGTCGATGCCGACGACATGGATGCCCTCCTCGTAGAAGAGCTCGTTGGCGGCGGCCAGCAGACGCTCACGTGCGGTGGGACGTCCCGCGGCGGCGGGCGGGTCTGCGATCGCTTTCGTAGCCATGACTTGACAGTACCAGACCGGTCTGTCTACCGTAAGTGCCAACTAGACAGACCGGTCTGATCGGACCGGCGCCCGCTAGGCGAAAGAAGTCCTGCGATGTCCTTGCCGCCGACGTTCCCCGTGACCGACCCCTTCGTCCGCCGTGAACGGCGGCTCGGCCCCGGGGCCGCTTTCTACCTCCAGGCGTCAATCGTGGTGGCCTTCCTCGCCGCCTCCAGCGCCCCCACCCCCCTCTACGCCGTCTACCAGGGCGAGTGGGGTTTCTCGCCCATCACCACGACCATGGTCTTCGGCATCTACGCCCTCGCCGTGCTCGCCGCGCTGCTCACCGTCGGGTCGCTGTCGGACCACGTCGGACGCCGTCCGGTCCTACTCGCGGCGCTCGTGCTGCAGGCCGTCGCGATGGTCGTGCTCACCACGGCGGGCGGGGTGCCCGAACTGATGATCGCCCGGATCGTCCAGGGACTGTCGACCGGCGCGGCCGTCGGCGCGGTCGGCGCGGGCATGCTCGACCTCGACAAGGCCAAGGGCACCATCGCCAACGCGATCGCCCCCATGACCGGCACCGCCACCGGGGCCCTGGCCTCCGGCCTGCTGGTCCAGTTCCTCCCCGCACCCACCCACCTCGTCTACGTGGCCCTGCTCGCCGTGTTCGTCCTGCAGGGCGTCGGCGTCGCCCTGATGCGGGAGACCTCCGCGCCCGAGCCGGGCGCGCTGGCCTCGCTGCGCCCCCGCTTCGGTGTCCCGAAGGCGGCCCGCGGACCGCTGCTGGTGGCCGCGCCGGTGCTGGTCGCGGTGTGGGCACTGGCCGGGCTGTACGGCTCCGTCATGCCGGCGGTCGTCCGGGGCGTGGTCGGCTCCGACTCCCTGCTGCTCGGCGGCCTGGCGCTGTTCGCCCTCGCCGGGAGCGGTGCGGTGTCCGTACTACTGCTGCGCAACGCCGCCCCGGGCCGGGTGATGCTGCTCGGCACCGTGGCCCTCATCGTGGGCGTCGGCGTCACCCTGCTCGCGGTCGACCACAACTCGGCGGCCGCCTTCTTCACCGGGACGGTCATCGCGGGCGTCGGCTTCGGCGGCGGCTTCCAGGGTGCGATCCGCACCATCGTCCCGTTGGCCGCGCCGCACGAGCGCTCTGGGCTGCTGTCCACCATCTACGTGCTGTCGTACCTGGCCATGGGCCTGCCCGCGGTGATCGGCGGCTACCTGGTCGTGCACGGCGGGGGGCTGCTGACGACGACGCGGGAGTACGGCATCGCCGTGATGGCCCTCGGGGCGCTCGCGCTGCTCGGGCTGGCGGTACCGCGCCGGGGGACGCGCGCGGTGCAGCACTCCGTCGTGGTGGGCGGCAGTGTCCCCGCGCCGCAGCGGGCCGCCGTCCAGGAGGTCGAGTACGCGCGGCGTTAGACCCGCAGCAGGACGGGCGTCGACGACGAAGGCCCTGCCTCCCGCTTCCGCGGGAGGCAGGGCCTTTCGGTGGCCTGGTGGCCTGGGGCTGCCGTCAGATGGTGGCCGTGTCGATGACGAAGCGGTACCGCACGTCACTCGCGACGACGCGCTCGTACGCCTCATTGATCTGGTCGGCGGAGATCAGCTCGATCTCGGCGCCCAGCTCGTGCTCCGCGCAGAAGTCCAGCATCTCCTGGGTCTCACGGACGCCGCCGATCATCGAGCCGGCCAGGCTGCGCCGGCCCCCGATCAGCGAGAAGACGTTCAGCGAGACCGGGTGCTCGGGCGCGCCGACGTTGACCAGGGTGCCGTCCACCCGCAGCAGCGAGAGGTACGCGTCCAGGTCGAGGTTGGCCGAGACGGTGTTCACGATCAGGTCGAAGTGCCCGGCGAGCTGCTGGAACGTGGCCTCGTCGCTGGTCGCGTAGTAGTGCTCGGCGCCGAACCGCTTGGCGTCGTCCTGCTTGCGCAGGCTCTGGCTCAAGACGGTGACCTCGGCGCCCAGGGCCGCCGCGATCTTGACGCCCATGTGGCCGAGGCCGCCCATGCCGACGATCGCGACCTTCTTGCCGGGACCGGCGTTCCAGTGCTTCAGCGGCGAGTAGAGGGTGATGCCGGCACACAGCAGCGGAGCCGCGACATCGAGGGCGAGGCCCTCCGGGATGCCCAGGACGAAGTGCTCGTCCACGACGACGTGCGTGCTGTAGCCACCGTAGGTGGGCTCGCCATCGCGGCCGGTGGCGTTGTACGTGCCGGTGCCGCCGTTCAGGCAGTACTGCTCGTCACCGGCGACGCAGTTCTCGCACTCGCGGCAGGAGTCGACGAAGCAGCCCACACCGACCCGGTCGCCGACGGCGTGCTTGGTGACGCCGGATCCGACCTCGGTGACGATGCCGGCGATCTCGTGGCCCGGCACCATCGGGAACTGCGCCCCGCCCCACTCGTCGCGGGCCTGGTGGATGTCGGAGTGGCAGATGCCGGCGAACTTGATGTCGATCAGTACGTCGTGCTCACGCACGGCGCGCCGCGGGATGGTGGTGCGCTCCAGCGGAGCCTTGGCGGAAGGGGCGGCGTAGGCGTTAACGGTGGTCGTCATCGTGCGTGGATCTCCAGAAGGTCGTCGGGATCGGCAGGTGTCGGCCGTGGCACGGCCGGCTCCGGTGCGGTCAGGGGCGCCGTGAGATTCGCCAGCAACTGCAGCGCGGTCTCGGAGGGCGACCCCGACTCGGTGGTGTAGACGAAAAGGGTCTGGTCCGCGTCGCCCGGCGGGGTCAGGGCCTCGTACGCGACGGTGATCTCCCCGACCTGGGGGTGGCGGTAGCGCTTGGTTCCGTGCGAGCGACGGCTCACGTCGTGCGCGGCCCACGCCGTGCGGAACTCCTCGCTCTTGACCGCCAGCTCCCCGATCAGCTCGCAGAACGCCCGGTCCTCGCAGTTGCGCCCCGCGTCGAGGCGCAGCACCGCGGCGGTCTCCGCGGCGATCTGCTTCCAGTCCGGGTACAGCTGCCGGGCGGACTCGTCGAGGAAGATGAACCGGGCCAGGTTCCGCTCCCGGTGCGGCAGCGCCTCGAAATCGGAGATCAGCGAGCGGGCCAGCCGGTTGCTGGCCAGCACCTGCATCCCGCGACCGATGATGAACGCCGGCGTCATCCCGTCCAGCGTCTCCAGCATCCGGTGCAGACCCGGCCGCACCCGCTGCGGCCGCGTGGCGGGACGCCGGGCGGCGCGCGGCTGCGGGCGGGCGAGCTGGATCAGGTAGAGGTGCTCCACCTCGTTGAGCCGCAGCGCACGGGAGACGGAGTCCAGGACGCTCAGGGAGACGTTGCGGTGCCTCCCCTGCTCCAGCCGCGCGTAGTAGTCCGTGCTGACTCCGGCCAGCCGGGCCAGCTCCTCCCGGCGCAGGCCGGGCACGCGGCGGGCGGATCCGTTGACGGTGACCCCCGCGTCCCCGGGGCCCAGCCGGGCCCTGCGGGAGCGGAGGAATTCACCCAGTTCGACATCGTGGTCCAGACCCATGGCTCAAGTATTGACGCGATCGGAGACCTTTCGGGCCCCTGAGGGTAGGTCTGTCAGACCCCCCTCCCGCAGGTGTGGCTACCGGCGACCCGTGTCGGCGCTGGAGGCCGGGCGCTGCTTGCCCAGGGTCGAGCCCCGGACCACCAGCTCGGGCTGCAGCACGATCTGCTGGTGCCGGTGCTCGCCCGCACGGTCGCCGGTCTCCGCGATGAGCAGCTCGGCGGCGGCCCGGCCCATCCGGTGGGCGGGCTGGCGCACCGACGTCAGCGGGACCGCGGCCGCCGCCGCGAACTCGATGTCGTCATAGCCGACGAGCGCGAGCTCCTGCGGCACGGCGACCCCCGCCGCGTACAGCGCCTGCAGCACGCCCAGCGCGAGCAGGTCGTTCGCGCAGAACACCGCGGTGGGCCGACCGGCCATGCCCAGCAAGCGGGCGCCCGCGTCCCGCCCCGAGGCGACGTCCAGCCGGTCCGTCTCGATGTGGGACAGCGCCTCCGGTGGCAGCCCCGCCGTGGCCAGCGCGTCGAGCGCCCCGGTCCGCCGGTCCCGGCACTGGGTCAGGTGCATGGGGCCGCTGACGTAGACCAGCCGCCGGTGCCCCTGGTCCAGGAGATGGCCGGCGGCCAGCCGCCCGCCGGCGATGTCGTCGACCGACACCGAGCACGCCGACGCGCTGGGCACCACCCGGTCCACGAAGACGAAGGGGATGTCGTGGCGGCGGAAGGAGTCGAGGTTGCGCCCGGTGGTGTCGGCGGGCGTGACGAGCACCCCGCGCACCCGGTGCTCGGCGAACAGACCCAGGTACTCGGCCTCCTCGGTCGCGCTGCCGGCGCTGTTGCAGAGCATCACGCCGAGCCCCGCCTCGCGGGCGGCACGCTCGGCGCCCGAGGCGACGTCCACGAAGAAGGGGTTGGCCATGTCCAGGACGAGCAGGGCGATGATCCGGCTGTGACCGGCGCGCAGCTGGCGGGCCGACTCGCTGCGTACGTAGCCGAGTTGGTCTATGACCTCGAGCACCCGGGTGCGGGTCTGCTCGGAGACCATGTCCGGCCGGTTGATCACGTTCGACACGGTGCCGACGGAGACCCCGGCCTGCCGTGCGACGTCCTTGATGCCCATCATGCGCGCCACGTGCTCCGAACCACCGTCTCCCGCGGCTCTCAGCGGCCGCGGTCTCATGCTACGCACATCACCCTCGGGAGCGAGCGCCCAGCGAGGACGTTCTGACGACCAGCTCCGGCTGGAACACGATGTGCTCGTGCTCGTGTGCGTCGGGCCGCCCGTCCGTCTCCTCGATCAGCAGTTCCGCCGCGGTGCGGCCGATGCGGAACGCGGGGCGGCGCACGGAGGTGAGCGGGACGGCGGCGCCCGCGGCGAACTCGATGTCGTCGTAGCCGACCAGCGCGATGTCGTCCGGCACCCGGATCCCGGCCGCGAACAGGGCCTGCAGCACGCCCAGCGCCAGCAGGTCGTTCGCGCAGAACACGGCGGTCGGGCGGTCCGCGGCGGCCAGCAGGCGGGCCCCGGCCTCCCGGCCGGACGCGACGTCGAACCGCTCCACCTCCAGCACCGTCAGACCCTCCCGGGCGACCCGCGCCTCGTCCAGGGCGTCCAGCGCGCCCTGCCGCCGGTCACGGGACTGGGCCAGGTGCGGGGAGCCGCTGACGTAGGCGATGTGCCGATGGCCCGAGGCGAGCAGATGCCGCACGGCCAGCCTGCCGCCCGCCACGTCGTCGACCGACACCGAGCAGGCCTCGGCGCCGGACCAGGCCCGGTCGGCGGCGACGACGGATATTCCCCTGCTCCGCAGCGCCCGCAGATGCGGACGGGTGGCGTCGGTCGGGGTGACCAGCACCCCGCGCACCCGCTGCTCGGCGAACATGCCCAGGTACACACCCTCCTGCGACGGATCACCCGCGCTGGTGCACACCATGACGGCCAGTCCCGCCTCGCGCGCGGCCTGCTGGGCTCCTCTGGCCAGCTCCGCGAAGAAGGGGTTGGCCAGGTCCAGGACCAGCAGCGCGAGCATCCTGCTGCGGCCGGCCCGCAGCTGGCGGGCCGTCTCGCTGCGCACGTACCCGAGCCGCTCGATGACCGCGAGCACCCGGCGCCGCGTGGGTTCCGCGACCGTCTCGGGCCGGTTCAGGACGTTCGAGACCGTGCCGAGCGAGACGCCCGCCTGCTCGGCGACGTCCTTGATGCCGATTCTCAAGGGACCTCGACCAGTTCCAGGCCCGTGAGGTCGGCGACCGCGCGCAGGTCGGGCACGATGTGACCGGTGGCCAAGGCCCAGTGGTGGGCGACGCCCGTGGCGCTCCAGGCGTCGGTCCACTCGCCGGGGTCGGTGCCGAAGTCGACTCGGGACGTGGTGTTGCCGATCTTCAGCAGCGGTCCGCCGACGACTTCGCCCTGCGAGGCGACCAGCTTGTAGCGGCCGTCGCGGGTCTGCCCGAGGCCGACCAGGGTGACCGGGCCGTGCCGCACGTCGAACTCGACGGAGACGCCCCAGCCGCGCTTGCCGTGAAAGACGCCGAGTCCGCGCAGGAGTGGACGGTGCCGGCTGATGCCGAGGTGGGCGGGCCCGTCGTGGCCCATCTCCACCACGCCGTCCCGGAAGTTGAGCGCCTGCAGCTCGGTGAAGGAACCGCCCGCGCCGAGCCGGTCGGCGATCAGCATGGCCAACGACGTCCGCAGTTCGTACTCGCCCGCCATCGGGACGCCGCGGGCGGTGAGCAGGGACGCGCCGAGGATCATGCCGGCGCCCAGCCGTTCGTGGATCTCGCCGTCCAGGCCCCGGTGGTAGTAGGCGAGGCTGTCGAGGTCGAAGTCGGCCACCAGCCGGTCGAGTCCGACCGACACCCGGGCCGCCCACTCGACGTCGTCCGCGACGACGGAGTCGTCGAACACGAAGGTCTCACGGGCCTCGGCGAGTTTCCCGGAGACCTCGGCGTCGGTGACGCTCTCCACCCGCACCCGCAGGTCGTCGAACTCCAGCACCTCCACATGGCCGCCGAGGTTGCCGGAGACCATGGCCAGGTCGGTCGAGACGTCGTACATGCCGGGATAGAGGTGGCCCATCAGGCCGTGCCGCCCGTTACGGAGCACCGACCGCACTCCGGCGGCACGGATCCACCGGCCGATGCGGGCCCAGGCCCGTTCGTCCTCCAGGTGGCCGGAGACGGAGCGGAACGGAACTCCGGCGCGTTCGAAGGAGTTGGCCATCTCGGGCAGCGGGCAGGCTCCGCAGTACGCCAGCCACTGACCGGTGTCGAACGAGGCGTGGTCCATCGCCTCGGTGGGCTGCAGATTGATCAGCAGGACCGGAGCGCCCGAGCGCTGGGCCACCGGCGCCAGCATGGTGGCGGTCATGTAGGTCGTGAGGAATCCGACGATGAGGTCGCAGCCGGCGGCGCGCAGTTCCTCCGCGGCGGCCGCGCCCTCCTGGGCGTCCGAGATGAACCCGACGTCGACGACGTCCGCGTCGAAGTCCCGCATGCGCTCGGTGACGCGGGCGGCGGAGCGGCGCAGTTGGGGCAGCAGGTCGGGGAACTGGGGCCAGTAGGCGCCCAGTCCCCCCGCCACGAGGCCGATCTTCGGCCTGCGCGCGGTGGCGGGGGTGCGGGTCATGGCGGATGTCTCCGTTCGTGGGGTCGGCCGGGCAGCGGGGCGGCCGGGCCGCCGGCCGTCACCGGAGGTGGAAGATCTCGGTGAGCGGGCGTATCGCCCGGTCGGGCCGGTCGTCGTCGGTGTCCTCGAAGAATTCGGCCATCTCCCGCTGCCAGCGGGTGTTGACCTCGGTTGCGGCCATGGCGTTCTGGGCCGCGGTGAAGTCGTCGGTCTCCAGGTAGCCCACCAGCGTCCCGTCCTCGCGCAGAAAGAGGGAGTAGTCGTGCCAGCCGGCGGCGGAGAGCGCCGCGGTCATCTCCGGCCACACGGTCGTGTGCCGGCGGCGGTATTCGTCGATCCGGTCCTGGCGGACCTTGAGCAGGAAGCAGACGCGTGGCACGGTCCCGGTCCTCTCGTCCCCGGCGGCCGGCCGCGCCGCGGCGACGCGGCGGGCCGGAATGCGGAGCACGCTCAGAAGTCGAAGGCATCGATGTTGGACGCGTCGAAGACGGTGGGCTTGCCGAGGATGACCTCGCCGTCCTTGCCGACGGTGAAGGTGCCCAGGTCACCGGCCTTGAACGTCTGTCCCTCCGCGCCGGTGATCTGACCGGAGCACAGGGCGGACGCGGCGTACGCGGCGAGCCGGCCGAGCTTCTTGGGGTCCCACAGGGAGAACTGCGCGACGGTGCTGTCCTTGACGTACTTGCGCATCTGGTTCGGGGTGCCCAGCCCGTTGACCACGACCTTGCCCTTGTAGGACGAGGAGCTGATGTAGCGGGCGGACGCGGCGATGCCGACGGTGGTCGGGGCGATGATGCCCTTCAGGTCCGGGTACGCCTGCAGCAGGCCCTGGGTCTGCTGGAAGGACTTCTGGTCGTCGTCGTCCCCGTAGGCGACCTTGACCAGTTCCATCCCCTTGTACGCGGGCAGCGCCAGCTCCTTCTTCATGAACGCGATCCAGGTGTTCTGGTTTGTCGCGTTCTGGGTGGCGGAGAGCACCGCGATCTTGCCCTGGAAGTTGAGCTGCTTGCCGAGGTTCTGCACCAGGCTGCGGCCGATCTGCTCGGAGCTCGCCTGGTTGATGAACAGCTGGCGGCACTCCTTGGCGGTGTCGGAGTCGTACGCCACGACCTTGATGCCCTTGGTCATCGCCTGCTTGAGCGGACCGCACACCGCGTTGGGGTCGTTGGCCGCCAGCAGGATCGCGTCCTGCTGCTGCTGGATGAGCGTGTTGATGTAGGAGACCTGCGAAGACGCGCTCGCGTCGGAGGGGCCGACCTCCTTGGCGGTGCCGCCCATCTCCTTCGCGGTCGCGATGCCGGAGTTGTCGACGATGGTCTCGTAGGGGTTGTTGATCTGCTTGGGCAGGAAGGCGAGCTTCAGCCCCTTCCTGAGTGCGGCGCCGGGGTCGGCGGACGCCGTCGAGGCGGTGCCCGGACCCTGGTCGGAGCTGGACTTCTTCGTCGTGCCACCGCAGGCGGTCGCGGTCAGGGCGAGGGCGCAGACGGCGGTCACCGCGGTGAGCGCGCGCACTGTGACGGGGGTGGGGAGGGACATGGCGAAGCCCTTCTTCGGAATTGCCGGGATGACGGGGGACGTCCTCGGGGTGACAGTGGTGCGGGGTGACGGTGGTGCGGATGGGGTGCGCGCCGTCAGGCAGCCGCGGCTGCGCGCCGGTGGCGCCGTTCGATGGCCGCGGCGATCACCCGAGGGGTCAGCACCGAGGCCACGAGCAGCAGCCCGGTGACGATCACCTGGACCTCGTTGGCGACGTCGTTGAGGATGAGCAGGTTCTTGAGCAGGCCGATCAGCAGCACCCCGGCGATGGCGCCGCCGAGCGTGCCCTTGCCGCCGTCGAAGTCGACGCCGCCCAGCAGGACGGAGGCGATGACGAGCATCTCGAAGCCCTGGCCGTTGTCGGCGCGGGCGCTGCCGTAGCGCAGGGTGAAGACGATGCCCGCGAAGGCCGACAGCAGACCGGTGAGGACGAACAGCAGCAGTTTGAGCCGCTTGACCCGGATGCCGGAGAAATAGGCTGCCTCCTCCTGGGCACCGGTGGCGAACAGGGAGCGGCCGAACCCCGTGGCGTGCAGCACGACGCCGGTGACGGCCGCCAGGACGATGAACAGGGCGAAGGGGTAGGGCAGGATGCCCAGCACGGTGTGGGTGTCCGACGTCCACCGGGCGTACGTCTCGGGGAAGTCGGTGACCGCGTTGCTCCCCAGCGCCACCGAGGCCAGTCCGCGGTAGAGCGTCAGCGTGCCGATGGTGACGGCCAGCGACGGCAGTCCGACCCGGGTGACGAGCCAGCCGTTGAGCAGGCCGCCGAGGACCCCGATGGCCAGCACCACCGGCACGATGCTCTCGAACGACCAGCCGGACTCCCACAGTTTGCCGCTGACCGCGCCGGCCAGGCCCAGCATGGAGGCGACCGACAGGTCGATCTCGCCCGCGACCACCAGCAGCGTCATCGGCAGCGCGATGATCGCGACCTCGGCGATGTCGTTGAGGGCGAAGGAGAGGTTGCCCGTGGTGGCGAACCCGTCGGTGGTGCCGGCTCCGGTGGCGAAGACGGCCACGAGCAGGATGCCGACGGCGATGTCCCAGCGCAGGAACCGGCTCAGGTCAGACGTGGTGGACATGGCGCGCGTTCCTCTTCCTCAGGGCGCTGGTCATGCGCAGGGTCACGATGCGGTCGATGCTGATGGCCGCGAGCAGCAGGGCTCCGGTGATGGCGCTCTGCCAGAAGGAGTCGACCTTCAGGACGACCAGGACGCTTCCGACGGTGGTGAGCAGCAGTGCGCCCAGCGCCGCGCCCCAGACGCTGCCGGTGCCGCCGGTGATGGCGACGCCGCCGACGACCACCGCGCTGACCACCGTCAGTTCCCAGCCGTGGGCGTTGTCGGCGACGACGGTGCCGAAGCGGGCCAGCCACAGCGCGCCGGCGAATCCGGCGACGGCGCCGGAGAGGACGTACGCGGCCAGGATCCGTCGGCGGATGGGGATGCCCGCCAGCCGGGCGGCCTCGGGGCTGGAGCCGATGGCGTACAGCTCCCGGCCGCCGCGGTAGGCGCGCAGGTAATAGGCGGCGGCGGTGAGTACGGCGACGGCGATGAGCGTCAGGTACGGGATGCCGAGGACGCTTCCGCTGCCGAGGTCGAGGACGGAGGCGGGGACGTCGGCGGCGTTGATCTGCTGGCCGTGCGCCCACCAGTAGTCGGTGCCCTGGATGATGTAGAGCATCCCGAGGGTGACCACGAGTGCCGGTACCCGCCCGAAGCTGACCAGCAGGCCGCTGACGAGGCCGCAGAGCGCGCCGACGCCGATGCCGAGCAGGAGGGCGAGGGCGGCGTTGTGGTCGGTGCCGGAGACGAACTTCCCGCAGGCGAAGGCGGACAGCCCCACCACCGAGCCGACCGACAGGTCGATGTTGCGGGTGAGGACCACGACCGACTGGCCGACGGCCAGCAGGATCAGGATTGAGGCGTTGAGGAGCAGGTCCTTGACGCCCTGCTCCGACAGGAAGCGGTGGTTGGCGGCCCAGGTGCCGAGGACGAGCAGCACCAGGCACCCGGCGATGCTGATCTCCCGGGCCCGGAAGACGGTCTCGGTGAGGGAGCGGGCCGTCGTCCTGCGGGCGTCGGGCGGGGCGGTGGGTTGTTCCACGGTCGCTGTCATCAGGCTGCCTTCTCTCCGCCGTTGCGGCCGGTGGCCGCGGCCATGACCGACTCCTCGGTGGCCAGGGAGCGCGGGAGTTCCGCGGTGATCCGTCCCTCGTGCATGACCAGCACCCGGTCGGCCATGGCCAGGACCTCCGGCAGGTCGGAGGAGACCATGAGGACGGCGAGGCCCTCGGCGGCGAGCGAGGACAGCAGCCGGTGGACCTCGGCCTTGGTGCCGATGTCGATGCCCCGGGTCGGTTCGTCGACGATCAGCACACCGGGCTCGGTGGCCAGCCACTTGGCCAGCACGACCTTCTGCTGGTTGCCACCGGAGAGCACACCGACGGGGTCGGAGAGCCGGTTGTACTTCAGTTGCAGCCGGACCGCCCAGTCCGTCGCCCGGCCGCGTTCCAGCGTTCTGCGCACCAGGCCGCCGCGGCCGAGCCGGTCGAGTCCGGTCAGGCCGATGTTGCGTTCGATGGACAGCTCCATCACCAGGCCCTGCTGGCGCCGGTCCTCGGGAACCAGGGCGACGCCGGCGGCCATCGCGGCCGTCGGCGAACCGGCCGGCAGTCTGGCCCCGGCCACGTGCACATCGCCGGCGTCGGCGCGGTCGACGCCGAACACGGCGCGCACGACCTCGCTGCGGCCGGCGCCCACGAGCCCGGCCAGTGCGACGATCTCTCCGCGGCGGACGTCGAAGGAGACGTCGGTGAAGACGCCCTCGCGGGTGAGGCGGCGCACGGCCAGGGCCGTCTCACCGATCCGGGCGGGCTGTTTGGGGTAGAGCTCGTCGAGGTCCCGGCCGACCATCCGGCGGACCAGGTCGTCCTCGGTCAGTCCTTCGACCGTGTCGCTGGAGATCAGCCTGCCGTCCCGCAGGGTGGTGACGCGCTGGCACAGGGCGAAGATCTCCTCCAGCCGGTGCGAGATGAACAGCACGGCCGTGCCCTGTTCGCGCAGCGTCCGCACCACACCGAACAGCCGGGCCACTTCGGCTCCGGTCAGGGCCGCGGTGGGCTCGTCCATGATCAGGACGCGGGCGTCGAAGGAGAGCGCCTTGGCGATCTCGACGAGTTGCTGGTCGGCGATGGACAGGCCGCGGCAGAGCTGCCCGGGGTCGAGGTCGACCCCCAGCCGTTCGATGAGGGCCCTGGTCGCGTCCCGTACCGACCGGTGGTCGACGCGGCCCAGGGAGCGGCGCGGTTGGCGGCCCATGAAGATGTTCTCGGCGACGGTGAGATCGGGAAACAGCGTCGGTTCCTGGTAGATGACCGCGATGCCGGCGTCCCGCGCGTCGGAGGGGCCGTGGAAGGTGACGGGCTCACCGTCCACCAGTACCCGTCCGGCGTCGGGGCGGTGCACTCCCGCGAGCACTTTGATCAGGGTCGACTTCCCGGCCCCGTTCTCCCCGGCGAGCGCGTGCGCCTCCCCGGCGAACAGGGCCAGGGACACACCCTGCAGGGCCCGGACCGCGCCGAAGGACTTGCTGGTGTCCTCCAGCGACAGGACGGGCCGTTCCGCGGGCTTCGACTGGTCCATGGTGAGGCCTCACATGAAAGGTTTCAACTGAGTTGCACGGACGTTAGGGCAGCGCGACATGACGCGTCAATGGTTTCGTTTCAAGATTTCCGCTTCGGTCTCCTTCGCGCGGTGAACTCCCGTGACCAGGAGGTTGACACTCTCTCGTCGGGCACTTAGCTTCCCCTCAGTGAAACGATTCATGGCGGGAGCGATGAACATGACCGACCTGTCCACGGTGAAGGCCGCGCTGAAGGCCCAGTCCATCGAGACGCCGTCCTGGGCGTACGGCAACTCCGGCACGCGCTTCAAGGTGTTCGCGCAGGCGGGCGTGCCCCGCACCCCGCAGGAGAAGATCGACGACGCGGCGCGCGTCCACGAGTTCACCGCGGCCGCGCCCTCGGTGGCGCTGCACATCCCCTGGGACAGGACCGACGACTACCCGGCGCTGGCGGCCCACGCGGCCGAGCGCGGTGTGCGCCTCGGGGTGATCAACTCCAATGTCTTCCAGGACGACGACTACAAGCTCGGTTCCGTCACGCACCCCGATCCCAAGATCCGGCGCAAGGCCACCGACCATCTGCTGGAATGCGTCGACATCATGGACGCCACCGGCTCGCGCGATCTGAAACTCTGGTTCTCCGATGGGACGAACTACCCCGGACAGGACGATATCGCCGATCGTCAGGGACGCCTGGGCGACGCGCTGACCGAGGTGTACGAGCGGCTCGCCGACGACCAGCGCATGCTGCTGGAGTACAAGCTCTTCGAGCCCGCCTTCTACGCCACGGACGTGCCCGACTGGGGAACCGCGTACGCCCACTGCCTCAAACTCGGCCCCAAGGCCCAGGTCGTCGTCGACACCGGCCACCATGCCCCCGGAACCAACATCGAGTTCATCGTGGCGACGCTGCTGCGCGAGGGGAAGCTCGGCGGGTTCGACTTCAACTCGCGCTTCTACGCAGACGACGACCTGATGGCCGGCGCGGCGGACCCGTTCCAGCTCTTCCGGATCATGTACGAAGTGGTGCGCGGCGGCGGGCTCGCGCCCGAGACCGGGGTGGCCTTCATGCTCGACCAGTGCCACAACATCGAGGCGAAGATCCCGGCGATCATCCGGTCCGTGATGAACGTGCAGGAAGCCACCGCCAAGGCGCTGCTGGTCGACCCCGTCGCGCTGCGCGCCGCCCAGCAGGCCGGAGAGGTGCTGGAGGCGAACGCCGTCCTGATGGACGCGTACAACACCGACGTCCGGCCCCTGCTGCGCGAGGTCCGCGAGGAGCAGGGCATCGACCCGGACCCGATCGCCGCCTACAAGCGGTCCGGCTGGGCCGACCGCATCGTCGCCGAACGGGTCGGCGGGACACAGGCGGGCTGGGGCGCGTAACCGCTCCCGACCGCTGTCACCACAGCCTCCTGTTCCGGCGGCCCGAAATTCCGCTTCCACGCGCAAGGGATTCCACGATGACCGCAGAACCGCACCCGCAGGCGGCCGAGCTGCTGGCGCGCAGCCACCGGCTGGGAGCCGACCCCCGCAACACCAACTACGCCGGCGGCAACACCTCCGCCAAGGGTTCGGCCATCGACCCGGTGAGCGGGCAGGACACCGAGCTGTTGTGGGTCAAGGGGTCCGGGGGCGACCTGGGCACGCTGCAGGCGTCCGGGCTCGCCGCGCTGCGCCTGGACCGGCTGCGCGCGCTGGTGGACGTCTACCCGGGCGTCGACCGCGAGGACGAAATGGTGGCCGCCTTCGACTACTGCCTGCACGGCAAGGGCGGGGCGGCGCCGTCCATCGACACCGCGATGCACGCCCTGGTCGGCGCCGCACACGTCGATCACCTGCACCCGGACTCCGGCATCGCGCTCGCCTGCTCGGCCGACGGCGAGGCACTGACCAAGGAGTGCTTCGGCGACCGGGTGGCCTGGGTGCCGTGGCGGCGTCCGGGATTCCAACTGGGCCTGGACATCGCCGCCGTCAAGGCCGCGAACCCGCAGGCCATCGGCTGCGTACTCGGTGGCCACGGCATCACCGCCTGGGGTGCGACCTCGCAGGAGTGCGAGCGGAACTCCCTCGACATCATCCGCACCGCCGCGGAGTTCCTCGAGCGGCGCGGCAGCAGCGAACCGTTCGGGCCGCCGCTGCCCGGCTTCGCGCCGCTGCCCCCGGCGGAGCGCGGGGCCAGAGCGGCCGCACTGGCCCCGGTGCTGCGCTCCCTCGCCTCCGCGGACCGTCCGCAGATCGGCCACTTCGACGACTCCGACGCCGTACTGGACTTCCTGGCCCGCGCGGAACACCCCCGGCTGGCGGCGCTCGGCACCTCCTGCCCGGACCACTTCCTGCGCACCAAGGTCCGCCCACTGGTCCTGGACCTGCCGGGCGACACCCCGCTCGACGCGGCGGTGGAGCGGCTGCGGGAGCTGCACACCGCGTACCGCGAGCAGTACGCCGCCTACTACGCGCGGCACGCCACCGCCGCCTCGCCGCCGATGCGCGGCGCCGACCCGGCGGTCATCCTCATCCCGGGCGTGGGGATGTTCTCCTACGGCAAGGACAAGCAGACCGCGCGCGTCGCGGGGGAGTTCTACCGCAACGCGATCAACGTGATGCGCGGTGCCGAGGCGGTCTCGTCGTACCTGCCGATCGAGGAATCCGAGAAGTTCCGGATCGAGTACTGGGACCTGGAGGAGGCCAAGTTGCGCCGGATGCCCCCGGCGCTGCCCCTGGCGACCCGGGTCGCGCTGGTGACCGGCGCCGGCTCGGGGATCGGCAGGGCGATCTCCCACCGGCTCGCGGCCGAAGGTGCCTGCGTGGTCGTCGCCGACATCAACGCGACCAGTGCGGCCGAGGTCGTCGAGGAACTCGGCGGGGCCGACCGCGCGGTGGCGGTGACGGCCGACGTCACCTCGGAGGAGCAGATCCGGGCGGCGTTCGACGCGGCGGTCCTCGCCTTCGGCGGCGTCGACCTGGTGGTCAACAACGCGGGCATCTCCATCTCCAAGCCGCTGCTGGAGACCACCGCCCACGACTGGGACCTGCAGCACGCGATCATGGCGCGCGGATCGTTCCTCACCTCGCGGGAGGCCGCACGGATCATGATCCAGCAGGGCCTGGGCGGCGACATCGTCTACATCTCCAGCAAGAACGGCGTCTTCGCCGGCCCCAACAACATCGCCTACGGCGCCACCAAGGCCGACCAGGCCCACCAGGTGCGGCTGCTCGCCGCCGAGCTGGGGGAGCACGGCATCCGGGTCAACGGCATCAACCCCGACGGGGTGGTCCAGGGCTCGGGGATCTTCGCGGCCGGCTGGGGCGCGCAGCGCGCCGCGGTGTACGGGGTGAGCGAGGAGAACCTCGGGGCGTTCTACGCCCAGCGCACCCTGCTCAAGCGCGAGGTGCTGCCCGAACACGTGGCCAACGCCGTCTTCGCCCTGACCGGCGGCGACCTGAGCCATACGACCGGGCTGCACATCCCCGTCGACGCCGGAGTGGCAGCGGCCTTCCTGCGTTAGGGCCCCCCTTCCGATCCACTTCCTGTTGCTGTTCCTGTGAGGTCTTCCATGCCACCGAGCGCCCCCCGTGCCTTCGCCGCCGTCGACCTCGGCGCCTCCAGCGGGCGCGTCATCGTCGGCCGGGTGACCGCGGGGTCGGTCGGCCTGGACGAGGTGCACCGCTTTCCCAACGAGCCGGTACACGTCGGCGGCACCCTGCACTGGGACGTGCTGGCGCTGTACCGCGGAGTCCTGGAAGGACTGCGGGCGGCCGGTCCTGTGACGTCCGTCGGGATCGACACCTGGGCCGTCGACTACGGTCTGCTGGCCGCCGACGGGTCGCTGCTCGGCAACCCCGTCCACTACCGCGATGCCCGGACCGAAGGCGTTCCCGAGCGCGTCCGGCAAACGGTGCCGCCGCCCGAGCTGTACGCGGCCACCGGTGTGCAGCACGCGCCGTTCAACACCCTCTACCAGCTGCTGGCCGCCCGGGGGACCCCGCAACTGGAGGCCGCCGAGCGACTGCTGCTGATGCCCGACCTGATGTCGTACTGGCTCACCGGAACGGCCGGCACGGAGCTGACCAACGCCTCCACCACCCAGCTCCTGGACCCGCGCACCGGCGACTGGGCCCACGCCCTGGCCGCGCACCTGGGCATCGACCTGTCGCTCTTCCCGCCCCTGCGCCGGCCCGGCGACCCCGCGGGGGAGGTTCTGCCGGACGTCTTGGCGGCGACCGGACTGCGGCATCCCGTGCCGGTGGTGACCGTCGGCTCGCACGACACCGCTTCGGCGGTCGCCGCGGTCCCCGCGGACACCGACCGTTTCGCGTACATCTCCTGCGGCACGTGGTCCCTGGCCGGTGTGGAACTGGACGCTCCCGTCCTCACCGAGGACTCGCGCGCCGCGAACTTCACCAACGAACTGGGCGTGGACGGCACCGTCCGCTACCTGCGCAACATCATGGGCCTGTGGCTGCTGCAGGAGTGCCTACGCTCCTGGAAGGCCGCCGGCCTCGAGCACGACCTGGCCCGCCTGCTGGCCCGGGCGGCGCAAGCACCGCCGCTGCGCTCCGTCGTGGACGCGGCGGACCCGGCCTTCCTCGCCCCGCACGACATGCCGGAGCGCATCGCCGAAGCCTGCCGCAGGGCCGGCGGCCCCGTCCCGCGCGATCCCGCCGAGACGGTGCGCTGCGTCCTGGACTCCCTCGCGCTGGCGCACCGCGCGGCCATCGAGGACGCCCAACGCCTGTCGGGACGGCACGTCGACGTCGTCCACATCGTCGGCGGCGGTGCCCACAACGAACTCCTCTGCCAACTGACCGCGGACGCGTGCGGCCTGCCGGTGGTGGCCGGCCCCGCCGAGGCCGCGGCACTGGGCAACATCCTGGTGCAGGCGCGCGCCGCGGGAGTGATCGGCGGCGGCCGCACCGCCGTCCGCTCCCTGCTGCGCGTCACCCAGCCGCTACGCCACTACACGCCGACCGCTGACCGCAGCCGCTGGAACGAGGTGGCGGCCGGGCCGGTCCTCACTCGATGATGTGCGGCACGAAGCGCGCGTACTCGTCCGTGACCGGCCCCGCCGACTCGCGGATGCCGAGACCGGCGGCCTCGTCCTCCACCACCCACGCGCCCAGCACGACGCGATTGCCGTCGAAGTCGGGCAGCGGTGCCAGCTCCTGATAGCAGGACGGCTCGTCGGGCACGGCCGGCGGCGCACCGGGCTCGTGCAGGGTGACCCCCGCGCCTTCGCGGCCCAGCAGCGGTTTCATCACGTACCCCGGACCGGCGGCCAGCTCACGGGGCCCGTCCAGGTACGCGGGCAGCAGGTTCGGATGGCCGGGGTTCCGCTCCCACAGGATCGCGAGCAGCGCCTTGTTCGACAGCAGCATCTTCCAGGCCGGTTCGATCCAGCAGGTCGCGCCGGTCCCGCCGCCGTTGTCCAGCGTGTCCAGGACATGTGGACCGAAGTCGTCGGCCGCCAGCCACTCCCAGGGATAGAGCTTGAAGCAGCTGCGGATGAACCCCAGCCGCTCGTCCACGAACCGTCCCGTCAACTCGTCCCACCCGATGCGCTCGACGGACATCGCCTCGGTCGCGAGACCCGCCTGCTCGGCCGTCTCGCGCAGGTAGGCGACCGTCATCAGGTCCTCGCCCAGCTCGTCGGCTTCCGAGTGGACGAAGTGCACCGGGCCGGGCGCCAGGAGCGGCGCCTGCCGCTTCCAGGCGGCGACCAGCCGTTCGTGCAGTGAGTTCCACTGGTCGGCGCCCGGGAACCGGTCCTCCATCCAGAACCACTGGGCACTCGCCGCCTCGACCAGCGAGGTGGGGGTGTCGGCGTTGTATTCAAGGAGCTTGGCGGGACCGCCGTCCACCCCGCCGTACCGCAGGTCGAACCGCCCGTACAGGGACGGCAGTTCAGCGCGACGGCGCCAGGACTCGGCGATCAGCCCGGCCAGCCGGCGGTCGGTGATCCCCAGATCCGCGAAGCGGTCGTGCTCGACGATGAACGCCGCCGCGTCGAGGCAGAGCCGGTGCAGTTCCTCCACGACGTCTTCGAGTGCTTCGACCTCGGGCAGCGTGAAGGAGTAGTAGGCACTCTCGTCCCAGTACGGACGCAGCGAACCGTCCGGGTACCGGGTCAGGGGGTAGACGACGCCCTGCTGCTCGACGATGTTCTGCCAGTCGGGACGCGGGACGACGGTGTGGCGTCTCATCGACGGCCCCGGATGTAGCCGCGCATCGGATCAGCCGCCGCCGGAGTCGGAGCCGCCGTGACCGATGCCGCCGCGCTTCACCGTCGACTTGTCGAAACCGCCCCCCGAGACGGTGCCGTTGTGCACGGAGCCGCCGTAGTAGTACCGGCCGGAACCGCCGTCGCGGCACTCCTTGTCGGCCAGCTTCTTGTACGTCGTCGGGTTCACGCACCGCTTGTCGGGATCCGAGGAGGACGAGCACGAGACGAGGCTCACCGCCAGTAGACCCATGCTGCCCAGCACTACGGTGCCCGACCGCAGCCGCCGCCGGTTGGCCGTCATCGCTGCCGTCCCGGAGAGGGCCGGCCGGCGGGCCGGGCAGGAGCGGGCCTGCGGGTCGTGTCCCCGAGCCTGCTCCGTGGTGTGGCACCCACGTGATTCGCCTCCTCCGTCGTTCACCGGACGTCTCACCCTAAACATCCGGTGTGCCACACACCTACCCGGGTTCCGCCGCCGTACCGCTCTCCACCTCGGGCACCAACGCGCCTGAGGTGGATCGCGGTCGGGGCTTCGTCCTGCCTCAGCGCGCCGCGGTGCGGCCGTCACCCGGTCCGTGCGGGATCAGTTCCAGCCGGTCAGTCCGGCGCCGTAGGGGTAGAGCGGGTTCCCGTACGTGGTCGGTACCGGTTGCCCGGCATCGATCTTCGCGCGGATCTCGGTGCGTTGGGCGTCCGTGGCGCCGAGGTCGTAGGGCAGGTCCCATTTCTCGTTCGCGTCCGCGACCGTGTCGGTGCCGCCGGGCTTGAGCACCTGGTCCAGGCTCCGGGGAAGCTGCCAGGGCAGCTTGCCCCTGGGGAGGTAGTCCCCGAAGAGCAGACTGGCCGTCGCGGGTCCGGTCTCCTCACCGCCGCGGTAGGTCACCACGATGGCGTCCGCCAGACCGTTCCAGTCGCTGATCACGATCGGCCGTGGCAGGGTCAGGACGACCACCACCGGAATCCCCTGGTTCTTGAAGTTCTGGATGACGGCGAGCTGATCGGGCGGCAGGTAGGGCTGGGTGTTCACCCAGGAGGTGGCGTGGGTGTAGGACGGCTCTCCCACCGCTACGACGGCGAGCCTGGGGGAGGGGCCGGTGTCCTGGTAGACGTTGACTCCGGCTTTCGCGGCCCGGGCCTTGATGGCCTGTAGCGGGGTGAGCGAGCCGTAGTCCGGGTGGAAGTAGCTGGACCAGATGCAGCACGCGGCGCCGTCGGTGGCGCGGGCGCCGGCGACGACGATGTTGTCTCCGGCGTTGAGCTTGACCGGGAGTACCCCGTTGTTCTTGAGCAGGGTGTTGGACTCGCGCGCCGCCTGGTTGGCCAGCGCGGTGTAGGCGGGCTGGTGGAACCGGTAGGGACCGTTGACCGGGTCACCGTAGGGGTGGTCGAGGATGCCGAGTTGGAACTTCAGCCGCAGGACGCGGGTCACCGCGTCGTTGATCCGTGCGAGCGGGACCTGCGACTCGAAGTCGGCCATCGTGAACCCGGGGGCGCCCGGGTCGGCGCCCCCCATCACGTCGGAGCCGGCGTTGGCCGCGTTCACCCAGGCACCGGACGGCAGCCAGTCCGTGGTGATCAGACCGGTGTAACCGAGGTTCTGCCGCAGGTAGTTCAGAATCTTCGCACTGTCGCCGGCGCCGGGCCCTCCCGGGTCGAGGTAGGAGCTGCCCGCGTACCCCGGCATGATGTTGACGGCTCCCGCCTCGATCGCGGCCCGGAACGGGATCATGTGGTACTTGATGGTCACCGCGTCGTAGACGATGCCGGCCTCGCCGCCGGCGCCTTCACCGGGCCAGTGCTTGACGGTGGCGAGGACCGAGCCGGGGTTGAGTTCCGGGCCGCCCTGGAGCCCGGCGACCTGTGCCCGCAGCTGGGCCGCCGCGACATCGGCGTTCTCTCCGCCGCCCTCCTGGATGCGCGGGTAGATCACCTTGGTGCCGACCTCGGCGAGCGGTGAGAGCGTTCCCCGTGCACCGACCTCCAGCTCCTCCTTGCGCTGCATGTCGCCCAGCCGGTAGTCGAGGGGGTAGTCCTTGTTGGCGGCCATCGCGCTCTGCAACGGGTACGTGGTCTGGTAGCCGGCGGTGGTGTCACCCGCGGAGACCGGTGGGATGCCCAGCCGGGTGGCCGCCGTGGAGAGCAGGACGTTGTGCAGGTCGGCGGGTTGGGCCGGGCCGAAGTGCCAGCCCGACATCGGGTAGGACTGGACGTTGTAGAACATCTGGAAGGCCTTCTCCTCCAGGGTCATCCGGCCCAGGAGGTCGGCGGTCCTGACCTCGATCGGCCGCCGCCAGTCCTCGTACGGCTCGATGGTGCCGTTCTTGTTCAGGTCCCGGGCGCCGTTGACGATGCCGACGCCGTCGTTCACGGTCTCGATGTCGGGCAGGTAGACGCTGAAGGTGCGGATGTCGGAGGTGGTGCGCGCACCGGAGCCGTTCACGGCGACGACGAACCACCGGTAGGTCCACCGGTCGCTGATGTCCCACGTCGGGGTGTAGGTGGTGCCGGTGGGTTCGGCGACCTTGGTGTAGAGGTCGAGGAGGTTGCCGGAGGCCGTGAAGTCGTAGTCGGTGCGGCTGATGTTGAGCCAGACCTCGTAGTGGGCGGTCCCGGCGACGCCGGCCCAGGACAGCGCCGGCCGGCGGGTGTCCGTGACCATGGCGTGGTCCGCGGGCGACGCCAGGGCGAACTGGTTCACCGGGGCCGGGGCCCTGGTGGGTCCGGAGAGCATGGGCGGGGTGGCGGTGGACGTGTCGAGGGTGCCGAGGACCTGGAACTCCCACAACGAGTAGCCGTACCCGGTGGCGCGGGCGGTTCCGGTCAGCCGGACGTAGCGGCCCTTGCCGGTGACGGTCAGGTTCTCGACACCGCCCTTGCCGCTGGTGGTGCTGTAGAGGGGTGTCCAGGTGGAGGCGTCGTCGGACACGTCGACGTGGTAGCCCGTGGCGTAGGCGGACTCCCAGTTCAGTGCCAGGCCGCTGACCGTGGCACGGCCGCCGAGGTCCACCTGCAGCCACTGGTTGTCGGTGGACAGGCTGGACCAGCGGGTGTTGACGCGGCCGTCCAGCGCCGCCGCGGGAGCGTTCGCGCCCTCCCACGAGGAGGCCGAGGCCTGCTGGTACGCGGAGATGACGGTGCCGCCGCCCGGGTCGCCGGGTCCGCCGCCGGGTCCGCCGGTGTGGACCGCGAACTCCCAGAGGGAGTAGCCGTACGCGGTGGCGCGCGCGGTGCCGTACATCCGGACGTAGCGGCCGTTCCCGGTGACGGTGAGGTTCTGCGTCCCGCCGCCGGCGGCGGTGGCGGTGTGGATGGTGGTCCAGTCACCGGTTCCGGTGGCGGAGACCTGGATCTGGAAGGCTGTGGCGTACGCCGTCTCCCAGCTCAGCGAGACCTGGCAGATGTCCTGCGCGGAGCCGAGGTCGACCTGCAGCCACTGCGGGTCGGCGGCGGCGCTCGACCAGCGGGTCCCGGCGTTTCCGTCGACCGCCGCCGAGGCCGGGGTGCCGCCGTTCTCGGTCGACGAAGCGGTCGCCGGACGGTTCAGGGCGGCGTTGTCGGTACCGCAGGTGCCGGGCTGGGTGCCGCCGGCTCCGTAGACCTGGAACTCCCACAGGGAGTAGCCGTAGCCGGTGGCCCTGGCCGTCCCGTACAGCCGGACGTAGCGCCCGGAGGTGGTCACGTCGAGCGTCTGATGGCCGCCGGCGCCGGTCGTGGTGGAGTAGGCGTCGGTCCAGGCGGCGCCGTTGGCGGAGACCTGGATCCTGAACGCCGTGCCGTAGGCGGCTTCCCAGTTGAGGGTGACCTGGGTGATGTCCTGGACGGAGCCGAGGTCGACCTGCAGCCACTGCGGGTCGGCGGCGGCGCTCGACCAGCGGGTTCCGGCGTCGCCGTCGACCGCTGCCGACGCCGGGGTGCCGGCGTTCTCCGTGGAGGACGCCGTCGCGGGCTTGCCCTGCGACAGCAGGAGGGTGGCCGCGTTCGCGGTGACGTTCACGGCGCCGAGCGCGCCGCCGGTCGCGAGGACCGCCGCGAGAACCACCGCGATCAGCCGTCGGCGCCGGGCGAGGTGGTGAAGGAGGAGAGACAGGAGGCTCATGCACATCTCCGGGGGGTGGGGTGTGATGCGCGGCTTGCTTCGTGCGTTCGGCTATTGACGCCAAACGGGATGGAGAGCGCTCTCCCGGAGGGAGTTTCTTGCAATGTCCGAACACTGTCAACAGATTGGGCAGACCTGGTGCCGACTCCAGGGCGGCACGGCTTCAAGCTCTGCGCGTCAACGGGACCGGGAACGTCCGCGGGCCTCGAACAGCAGCGGAAGGAGCGAGAAGGCGACGATCAGCCCGACGATCAGCAGCAGGTAGCGCTCGATGCCCGGCACGGCGTTCCCCAGCCAGTACCCGGCCAGCACGAGACTCTGCGACCAGGCCAGGCCCCCGACGATCTGCCAGAGGGTGAAGGTGCGCACCGGCACGTTCAGCGCGCCCGCCAGAGGGCTCAGCACGGTTCGGACCAGTGGGATGAAGCGGCCGATCACGATCACCTTGCGGTATCCGTAGCGGCGCAGCAGCTCGTCCGAACGGCACACCGCCGCCTTCAGCCGTTCGTTCTTGCTGCGGGCCAGGGCCGCACCGCCGCCGTGCCGTCCCAGGAGGAAGCCGACCTGCGCTCCGGCGATCGACCCGATGGCGGCGCAGAGGAGCACCTGCCACAAGGACAGGTGCGCTCCGGAGTCACCCCTGCCGGCGCAGAGCACTCCGGCGGGGAAGAGGAGGGTGTCTCCGGGCAGGAAGAAACCGACCACCAGCAGGCCCGATTCGGCGAAGACCACCACCAGGACGGCCAGCGCGCCGAAGGCGGCGAGCAGTGAGGCCCCGCTCGTCGGGTCGACCGCCATGAGGGCCCAGCTCATGGCGTCCCCACTGGATGGCGCCACACATCCGCGTGTCGTCCTGCAGGGGAGCTGAACACATCTTGAACCGTACCCGTGCCGCCGGGCACCGGCCCGGTGAGGGCCGCTGCCGGGTGGCGGTCACGGCGGGTTTCGAGCTGGAGGGAACCCGTCGCGGAGCGGTGCCGCGTGCCGACGGACGGCACGACACGCACCCGCACGCCCGGGTCCGGCGTGATGTCGTTGCGCCGGCCGGGTGAGGGGCGTGCGAGGGCCGGGCCGGCCGGGACGGCGGCCCGGAAGTTCGCTCAGGCGTGGTCGAGGAAGCGGACGGACCACGCGTAACCGCTGGTGCTGCTGGAAGGGACCTGCCGGACCTCGGTCACCCGGCACCCGTCGTGGGCGTACTTGCGGGCGAACCGGTCCAGACGCTGCGCCTCGTCGAGTGCTTCCATGGACAACGGCGCTCCCACGACGAGATCCTCGTGCAGAGTCGTTCCGTCGGTGGCGTCGGTGGAACACGTACGGCATTGGTGCGTTGCGGGTAGGGACATAGCCCCAGTGTGCGCCTTATGTGCCGCATAACCCGTACGCGTGCGCCCGGTCGGTCCTGGGTGGACCGTTCAGGGTGCGGTGGGGACCCGGGTGTCGAGGGTCAGGGTGAGGTGGTGGAGCGTGCGGTGCGGGATCGAGGTGGCGTGGTGTTCGCTGTAGCGCACCGCGGGACCCGCGGGGAAGTGCAGGCGCAGCAGCTCCTCGATGGCGGCGACCGTCGCTTCGTCGGCCGCCTGGATGCTGACGCTGCCGTATCCGTCGGGGAGCTCGTCTGTCCTCATGTTCCTGTTGTAGGCCGACTCCGGTCCCGGCGCTCGGCGGCGCGCGCCGGGACCTGCGCCGCACGCGGTGCTGCCCGGCAGGGTTCCTGCCGGGCAGCACCGCGGAGGAGGGGGGTCAGCAGGCGCCGAGGTCCTGCCAGACGCCCCACTGGCCGGTGGTGCCGGGCTCCTCGCCCGTGGTCCACCACTTGGCCTTCCAGGTGTGGCCCTTGTGGGAGACCTGCTGTCCACCGGTGTAGATGGTGCCGCTCGCCCACGCGGCGGCGGTGCACTGGTGGCCCGTGCCGCCGGTGACGGTCAGGGTGTAGGCCGCCGTGTGGCTGCCCGAGGTGCCCGAGCCGGTGACGCTGATGGTGTAGGTGCCCGACACCGTCGCGGCGGTCGTGGCGAGGGTGAGCGTCGAGGAGCCGCCCGCCGTCACGGAGGTGGGGCTGAGCGAGGCGGTGACTCCCGCGGGGGCTCCGCTGACGGAGAGGTTGACCGTCTGCGCCTGGCCCGCGGTCACCGCGGTCTTCACGGTGCTGGTGGTCGAGCTGCCCGCGACCACGGAGCCGGAGGCCGGGGTGGCGGTCACCGAGAAGTCGTTGACCGGGGTCGTGGTGCCGCCGGTGAAGGGGGCGAAGATGTGGGTGAAGTCCCAGGTGTTCTGCTGGATGCCGGAGCAGTTGTCGGCGGCCGCGCCGCCCGGGCAGCCGCCGTTGTCACGTTGCAGCGCCCAGAACGAGAGGGTGTTGATGCCCTTGGAGACCGCCCAGTTGTACACCTGGGTGGCGTTGGCCAACGTGAACGTCTCGGCCGGACCGAAGTCGTCGACCCCCGGCATCTCGATGATGCCGACCATGCCCCAGAGCTGCGCGGCGGTCTTTCCCGGGTAGAGCTGCGCGAGCTGGTTGTACAGACCCTGCGCGGCCGTCTGGGTGTCGTTCGCCATGTTGTGGGTGGCGTTGTCGTAGTAGTCGAACGTCATGAGGTTCGCGACGTCGACCCGCGCGCCGTTGGCCACCGCGTTCTGCAGGACGGCGAGCCCGCTGGAGGCGAGGCCGTGGGTGGTCGTCGGCAGCGTGTAGGAGATCTCGACCTTGCGGCCGTTGGCCGCCGCCCAGTCCTGGACGATCTTGATGGCCTTGTTCCGCCGGTCGATGCCGGCGCTGTTGTCCAGCGAGTCGACCTCGATGTCCATGTCGAGCCGCGAGACGTCGTAGGTCGTGATGACCTTCTCGTACGCGGCGGCGATCTGGTTGACGTCGGTGCAGCTGTCGGCGATCTCGGTGTTGGTGGTGTCCGCGGTGTAGCCGCCGAAGGAGGGGATGACGTCCCCGCCCCTCGACTGGATGGTCTTGATGTCGCTGCCGAAGGAGGACGCGGCGATCGGCAGACCGCTGTCGCCGTTCCACAGCACCGTGCAGGAACCCTTGGCCGCCGTCTGGATGAACGCCATCGTCAGGTGCTTCGCACCGGACTGGGCGGCGAGGGCGGCGGGGCTTTCGCCGGTCCAGGCTTCGAAGTAGGGGGCGAAGACGTGGGCCGGCAGGGGGGTGGCCGCCTGGGCGGTGCCACCGCCGAGCGTGGCCAGGCCTGCGGCGGCCACAGCGGTGACGGTCGCGGTGAGTACCGCGCGGAGGGAGCGCATGCTTCTCATGCTTGTCCAAGCTGTGAGGGGGGTGACCGCCAATTCCCTTGTTACGGGGCGGCTTTGAGTATGGGACCCCCTGAGCAGGAGACATGTCAATGGTCTGGACCAAGATAGGACTAGACCAATAGACGGATCGGCCGGTCTCCCGCCAGCCCAGCAGCCGCTCCGCGCACTGGACCACATCGGGGCGCCGCCGCACGATGGCCGAAACCGGTCTCCCGCCGGTCGGGCTCCCTTCCGCTCACGTCCGCGTGATCGCCCACCCCGTTCATCTGCGAAGCTTCGGACATGAACCCCACCGATGCCGCGACCGAGGGCACGCGCTCCGCGGACGAGATCCGCGAGTACCTGGTCGGGCGGCTGAACGCCGCTCTGCCCCGGCCGGAGGTGTTCGGCGGGGAGATCGCCCTGCGGACGCTGATCGACCCGCTGGCCTTCGTGGACCACCGCGAGCAGGCGTGGGCGGACGAGAACCGGGCGCTGCGGGCGAGCGGCGCGTTCCAGGCCACCGGCGTCATCGGCGGATTCGCCCGGCTGCTGCCGGACCACCGCGACCAGAAGGCAGCGGCGTCCGTCTACGCCGAGTTCGCCCACCGCAACGGCTGGCTGGAGCTGGACCGGGTGCTGACGCCCGAGGAGTACCGGGCGCTGCGCGACGCAGTGCCCGTCTGGTGCACGGAGAACAAGTGGTTCACCGATGTCGTCGAGTCGTTCGGGCCGCCCTCGTTGCTCATCGGCGGTACGAACCCGCAGTTCTCGAAGGCGCTGGGCTACGCCACCGGGCGGCCCGAGGATCCGATGGTCTTCTTCCACCTCTGGAACGGGACGCGGCCGGGCAACCCCCCGTCGGGTCCGCCGATGTACGGCCAGCCGGTCGTCATGGCGGTGCGCTGTGCCGACGGCGGCGCCGGCCCGTTCGCCGGCACCTTCACCTTCACTCCGGAGGGCGCGCACCGCAGGCCGCCGCCGCAGGAATACTGACGACGAAGGGGATCGCGGAGGGGATCACGGACGGTGCCGCGTGACCCTATGAACTGTTGACGGCCCTTGCTACCCTCCGCCGCATGATTTCCACGGTCGTCTGGGGCACCGGGAATGTCGGGCGCGCCGCCGTCCGCGCCGTCGAGGCCCACCCGGCGCTGAAACTCGTGAACGTGCTCGTCCACGACCCCGAGAAGGTCGGCCGCGACGCGGGCGACCTCGGCGGACTCGACCACCCGTTGGGCGTCGCGGCCACCGACGACATCGACGCGGTGCTGGCCGCCGGCCCCCAGGCCGTGGTGTACGCGGCCTCCGGCGACATCCGTCCCGACGGCGCCCTCGCCGACATCGTCAGGGCGCTACGGGCCGGGGCCGTCGTCGTCACCCCCGCGCTGTACCCGCTCTACGACCAGCGCAACGCCCCGCCGGAGTTCCGGGAGCCGGTCCTGGCCGCCATCGCGGACGGCGGTGGCTCACTGTTCGTCTCCGGCGTCGACCCGGGCTGGGGCAACGACGTGCTGCCCCTGCTGATCAGCGGACTCGCCACCACCATCGACGTGATCCGCTGTCAGGAGATCTTCGACTACTCCACCTACGAGCAGCCCGACTCGGTCCGGTACCTCGTCGGCATGGGCCAGCCGATGGAGTACGAGCCGCTGATGCTGATGGAGACGATCCCCACCATGGTGTGGGGCGGTCAGATACGGCTGATGGCCCGAGCTCTGGGCGTCGAACTCGATGAGATCCGCGAGACGATGGACCGGCGGCCGCTCGACACCACCGTCAGCACCCGGACGATGGGCGAGTTCGAAGCCGGCACCCAGGGCGCCGTGCGGTTCGAGGTGCAGGGCATCGTCGAGGGCGAGGTCCGCATCGTCATCGAGCACGTCACCCGGATCCATCCGACCTGCGCGCCGGACTGGCCACAGCCGCCCGACGGCACCGGCGCCCACCGGGTGATCATCGAGGGCCGCCCGCGGATCGAGGTCACCGTCGAGGCCGCCGACGAGGGCGAGAACCGCTCCGCCGGCGGGAACGCCACCGCGGTCGGCCGGCTGGTGGGGGCCATCGACTGGCTGGTGGACGCGGCGCCCGGACTCTACGACGCACTCGACGTCCCGCTGCGTCCCGCAGTCGGCAAACTCGGAAGGAAGCAACGATGAGAATCGACATCCCCGAGGGCCAGGAGCCGATCGGGTACGTGTGGGGCGACATGGTCCCCGGCATCGGGATGGCCGCCGCGAACTTCTCGCTGTCGGTGTACGCCCACACCACCCTGGGCCTGCGCGAGTTCGAGGCCGCGAGGCTGCGGATCGCCCAGATCAACGGGTGCCTGTTCTGCCTCGACTGGCGCACCGACCGGGACGGGGAGAAGGTCGAGGAGAGTTTCCCCGACGCGGTGACCGGGTGGCGCACCACCGACGCGTTCGACGACCGCACGCGCCTGGCCGCCGAGTACGCCGAGCGCTACGCGCTGGACCACCACGGCCTCGACGACGCCTTCTGGGACCGGATGACCGCCCACTACAGCCAGGTCGAGATCGTGGAGCTGAGCATGAGTATCGGCGCCTGGCTGGCGTTCGGCCGGCTCAACCACGTGCTGGGCCTCGACGCGGTGTGCGTGCTGCCCACGGGCTGAGCCGCTCCGGGGCCGCGCGGCGCATCCGGCCGGCCCCGGGGCCCACCCCGCGGGAGATACCTTCGGCCGTCTCCCACAGGTGCCTGCTGTCGTCGGGCTGTCGCCACCGGAGCTACAGGTCGGTGGCGATGATCTTTTCGATGTTCCGTTCGGCGAGCGCCGTGATGGTGACGAACGGGTTGACGCTGGTGTTGCCGGGGATCAGCGCGCCGTCGATGACGTACAGGCCGGAGTAGCCGTGCAGGCGGCCGTAGTTGTCGGTGGCCTTGTTCAGTACCGCGCCGCCGAGCGGGTGGTACGTGAGGGTGTCGTTCCAGACCTTGTAGACGCCGAACAGGTCGGTCCGGTAGATCGTCCCCTCCTTCGCGTTGATCTTGTCGAAGATCGTCTTGGCCATGTCGATGGACGGCTGCTTCCAGGCGGTCTGCCAGTCCAGGTCGACCCGGTTGGCCCCGGCGTTCCAGGTGAACGTGCCGCGGTTCGGGTTCTTGGTGATCGACAGGTAGAACGAGGCGAACGTCTCGATGCCGGTTGGCAGCGGTGCGACCTCGGCGAACGCGCCGCCGGCGGCCCAGTTGTCGATGCCTCCGCAGGGGATGGTCGCTTGGAGCGCGCCGGTCGGGTCCCAGATGTGGTTGGCCCGGCCACACATCACGTTGCCGTTGTCGCCCCAGCCCTTGCCGATCTCGCTGTTGAGGTTGGGCAGCGCGCCGGTGGCCTTCAGCTTGGTCAGCAGCTTGCTGGTGCCGACGCTGCCGGCCGCGAAGAACACCTTGTCCGCGGTGACGGTCTTGGTGGCGGTGGTGTCCCCGCTGGTGTTGATCTGGTCGATGACGACGGTGTAGCCGCCGCCGGCGGCCGGGGAGACCGAAGTGACCTTGTGCAGCGCTGAGATGGTGACCCTGCCCGTCGCCCTGATCTGGGCGAGGTAGGTCTTCTGGAGCGATTTCTTGCCGTAGTTGTTGCCGTAGAGGATCTCGCCGGTCAGTGCCGACTTGGTGGCGGTGCCGGCCGCCTCCTGCTTCATGTAGTCCCAGTCGTATACGTCGGGCACGAAGACGAACGGGAATCCGGAGCGCTGGGCCTGCTTGCGGCCGACCCGGGCGTACTGGTAGCAGTCCGTGGTGTCGAACCAGGCCGGGTCGATGGTGCCGACGCCGAGTCCCGCGTTGGCGCGCGGGTAGTAGGTGTTGTACATCTCGTCGGCGTTGACCGACGGGAGGATGGCGCCGAAGTTCTCGCGCCTGGGGGTGACGGCCATGCCGCCGTTGACCAGCGAACCTCCGCCGACACCGCGGCCCTGGTAGACGGTGATGCCGCTGAAGTCCTCGGCGTCGAGGATCCCGGTGTAGCGCGGGATGCTCTTGTCGATCGGGATGCCGAAGAAGTTGCTGAGGGGCTGCTTGGTCTTGGTGCGCAGCCAGTAGGACCGGTTGTCGGGTGCGGTCGTGTTGCAGAAGATCTTGCCGTCGGAGCCTGGGGTGTCCCAGGCCATACCCATCTCGACCATCTGTACGCTGACGCCCGCCTGCGCGAGACGTAGAGCGGCTACGGAGCCGCCGTATCCGGTCCCGATGACCAGAACCGGAATGTGGGCGCCGTCGTCGATCGCGGCGGCCGCGGGGGCGGCGGCCGCGTGGGCTGCGGTGACCTGCGCGGAGAGCGCCATGGCACCCAGAATAGAACCTGTTCCTGTGATGAACCGGCGGCGTGAAACACCCTCAGAACCGTTACGGCCCATGGTAGAGTCACTCATGTGATGTTCCTCACTCTTGGCGGAATGGGAACAAGTTCTACTGTTAACAGCTTGTGAAGTCACGACATACTTATGGGTAACTTCTGCCCGATCAGCAGCTACGGCGTGCGGACGGCAGTGCGCGTCCACCGCACAACCGGAGGGCGTCGCCTCATTGCCCTGCCGCACGTCGGTCGCAGCGTGTGCCCAAGCGGCGGCGTCCCACCGGCCCGGGAGGAACCCGCGCCGCGCCCGGGTCGCTTCACAGGGCGTCGGGATCGGAGCTGCTGCGGCGGACGCCGATCGCCCGCAGGGCGTTCACGACGTCGCGCGGCTCGGAACCGCGCAGCAGATGGACGGAACCGCGGGCGGCGAGGTGGTGGGTGGGCCCGGCGCCGGCCAGGTGGGCGGCGACGATCACGACCGCCGGTGGCGGGGTCAGGGCGCGGAGCTGCTCGCAGAGGGCGAGCGGGTCGATGCCGTCGAGCCGGGCATCGATGACCACGACATCGGTCAGCAGGGTCCGGGCCAACGCCAGCACGGTGGCGTGGTCCGTCCCGTGCGCGATGACGCGGAAGTGCCGGTTGGCGTGGATCGCCGAACGCATGTCACTGGACGTGTCGCTGTCGTGCTCCATGAGCAGTACCGTCATCACGATCTCATCGTGCGGCACAGGGCGGCGAAGCGCGCGGAGTGGAGCGGCGCGAAGGGGTCCTCACGGCGCGGCGCGAAGGGTCCGTGCTGCCCGCCGGGACCCTCCGCGGCCGCCGCCCTCAGAAGTTGATCATGTGACCGGCCAGGCCGTGGACGGCCTCCTTGACCGCCTCGCCCAGCGTCGGGTGGGCGTGTACGTTGCGCGCCACCTCGTGCACCGTCAGGTCCCACTGCTGGGCCAGGGTCAGCTCCGGCAGCAGTTCGGTGACCTCCGGGCCGATCAGGTGCGCGCCGAGCAGCTCGCCGTGGGTCCGGTCGCTGATGACCTTCACGAAGCCGGCCGGGTCGCCGAGACCGTGGGCCTTGCCGTTCGCGGTGAAGGGGAACTTCACCACGTTGACGTCGAAGCCCTTCTCGCGGGCCTGGGCCTCGGTCCAGCCGAAGCTGGCGATCTGCGGCTGGCAGTAGGTGGCGCGCGGGATCATCGTGAAGTCGAGTTCCATCGTCTCGGCACCGGCGATGGTCTCCGCCGCGATCACCGCCATCGACTCCGCCGCGTGGGCCAGCATCAGCTTCGCGGTGACGTCACCGATCGCGAAGATGTGCGGCACGTTCGTGCGGCCCCGCGCGTCCACGTCGATCGCGCCGCGCTCGGTCAGCCGCACCCCGGTGGCCTCCAGGCCGTAGCCGGTGACGCGGGGCGCGAAGCCGATCGCTTGCAGGACCTTGTCGGCCTCCAGGACCCGCTGCTGCCCGTCGCGCGCGACGGTGACCCGCACCTTGCCCGCCGGGTCGCTGTCGTCGATGGACTCCACCCGGGTGGAGGTCAGGATCTCGATGCCCAGCCGCCGGTACCGCTTGGCGAGTTCGGCGGAGACCTCGGCGTCCTCCAGCGGCACGACACGGTCGAGGAACTCGACGATCGTGACCTTCACCCCGTAGTTGTGCAGCACGTACGCGAACTCGACGCCGATCGCGCCGGCACCCGCGATGACGATGCTCTCCGGAAGCGTGTCGGTGAGGATCTGCTCCTCGTAGGTCACGACCCGCTCGCTCAGCGAGGTGCCCGGCAGCAGTCGCGTGGTGGCCCCGGTCGCGACGATGCAGTGATCGAACGTCACCGTCTCCGTCCCGCCCTCCCGCAATGCCACCCGCAGCGTGCGGTCGTCGGTGAAGGTGCCCCGCCCGTCGTACTCGGTGATCTTGTTCTTCTTCATCAGGTAGTGCACGCCGGCGACGCGGCCGTCGGCGACCTTCCGGCTGCGCAGGTACGCCTCGCGGTAGTCGAAGCTGACCTTGCCCTCGACCCGGATGCCGAAGGTCTTCGCCTCCTGGGTGAAGATGTGCGCCAGCTCGGCGTTGCGCAGCAGCGCCTTCGACGGGATACACCCGACGTTCAGGCACACCCCGCCCCAGTACTTCTCCTCGATGACCGCCGCCCGCAGTCCGAGCTGGGTCGCGCGGACCGCGGCGGTGTACCCGCCGGGACCCGCGCCGAGGACCACGACGTCAAAGTGTGTACTCATGATCCACACCCTAGACAGCCGGGACCCGGTTCGAGCGGGCATCCGGGCAAGGGTGCCGTCTCTCACACGGCTCGCCCACGCCCTACCGCAGAGCGTGCACCGCGGCCGAGAAGACGGCGGGCAGCCGCGAGGCCGCCGGGACGATGAGCCTGGCCGTGGGCGGGTGGCGGGCGGCCGCCAGCAGCGCCGCGGTCAGCAGGCGGTGGCGGCGTGTCAGCCGCGTCCATTCCGCCTCGTACCGCTCCGGCCGCCCGCCGAGCAGGCACCGCACCGCGGCCTCGGCGCTCCGCAGACCGTGCGCGATGCCCTCACCGGTGAGGGCATCGGTGTATCCCGCGGCGTCGCCGACGAGCAGGATCCGGCCGGCGACGCGGCGGCGGACCCGCTGGCGCAGCGGTCCCGCGCCGCGCACCGCCGTCACGGCCGCGCCCTCCAGCCGCGCGGCGAGCGCCGGGAACTCGGCGAGGTGTTCGGCGTAGCCGCGCCGGACACGGCTCAGTACGGCCACCCCCACCAGGTCGTCGGCGACCGGCGTCACGTAGGCCTCGGCGTGGGCGGACCAGTGCACCTCGACGAGGTCCGTCCACGGCTCCACCCGGTAGTGCCGGCGCAGCCCGTACCGTCCCTCGGCACGATCCGGGAGCGCCAGCCCCAGGCCGCGGCGGACGGGGGAGTGCAGGCCGTCGGCGCCGATCAGCCAGCGTGCCGTCATCCCCGCGGCGACCACGTGGTCCGCCGTCTGGAGCACGTCGGACACCTTGCCGGTCACCATCTCCACGCCGAGATCCCGGGCGCGTCGGTGCAGTGCCGCGTGGAGGGTGGTGCGGCGGACCCCCAGCCCGGCTCCGCCGCGGAAGCGGGCCTCGGCGGAACGGGTGGTGTCGAGGTAGCGGATACCGCGCAGTTCGCGGCCGTGGACGTCGCCGATGCCCAGCGCGCGCAGGGCGGCGACCCCGCCCGGCATGACCCCCTCGCCGCACGCCTTGTCCACGGGAGCGGTCCGGGGTTCCACCACGACGGCCCGCATCCCGGCGAGGGCGGCGTGCGTGGCGGCGGCGAGCCCGGCGGGACCCCCGCCCGCCACCAGGATGTCGATCACGTCGTCGCGGCCGGCCCGCCGGCCGGCCCCGGCGCTCCGGCCGGTGCGGGCCGTGGCCCGGCTGCGGCCAGGGCCTCGTTCTCACAGCGGACGCGCACGGTGAGCAGTGCGGCGTTCAGAACGGTGAAGGCGACGGCGGTGATCCAGGCGCTGTGCACCAGGGGCAGTGCGAGGCCTTCGGCGACGACGGCGACGTAGTTGGGGTGGCCGAGCCATCGGTAGGGGCCGCCGGTGACCAGCGGCATCCCGGGAACGACGATCACACGGGTGTTCCAGCGCGGCCCCAGGGTGCTGACGCACCACCAGCGAAGGCCCTGCGCCGCCGCCACCACGCCCAGCATGGGCCAGCCCAGGGACGGGACGAAAGCACGGCCGGCGAGACCCGCTTCGCACAGGCATCCCGCGAGCAGTGCCGTGTGCAGCGCGACCATGACCGGATAGTGCCGCCGGCCCGCCACGACCGCTCCCCGGGCCATGCTCCACCGCTCGTTGCGCCGGGCGACGACGAGTTCGGCGACCCGCTCGGCGGCGAGCGCCGTCACCAGCAGCACGTACCAGATCATGAAATCCTCCGACCTACCAGCGCAGCAGCACCAGTTCGCAGCAGAAACCGGGCCCCATCGCCAACAGCAGGCCGGGGGCGCCCGCCGGTGGGCGGCGTTCCGCCCACGTGTCGCGCAGCACGTGCAGCACCGACGCCGAGGAGAGGTTCCCGACGTCGGCCAGGTGCCGCCATGTCACGTCCAGTGCGTCCTCCCGCAGTTCGAGGCTCTCCGCGACCGCCTCGAGGACCCGGGGGCCGCCCGGGTGGCACACCCAGGTGGCCACGTCCTTCGGTTTCAGCCCGTGTTCGCTCAGGAACCCCTTGACGTCGTCGGCGAGGTATCGGCGCACCACGTCGGGTACGGCCGGATCCAGGACGACCCGGAAACCGGAGTCGGTGATGTTCCAGCCCATGACGTGTCCGGTGTCGGGGTACAGCCGGCTGCGCGTCGCCACGATCGTCGGTCCCGAGGGCGCGGGTGCCCCGGCGGACGGCTCGGCGGCGCGTGCGGCGCCGCAGACCACGACGGCGGCGGCGCCGTCGCCGAACAGCGCCGAGGCCACCAGGTTGGCCGGGGAGTCGTCGTCGCGCTGGAAGGTGAGCGAGCACAGCTCGACCGACAGCAGCACCGCTACGTGGTCCGGACGTCCGAGCAGGTAGTCGTGCACACGGGCCAGCCCGGCGGCTCCGCCCACGCAGCCGAGGCCGAACAACGGCATGCGCTTGACGTCCTCGCGCAGTCCGAGCCGTCCGACGAGCCGGGCGTCGATCGAAGGGGTGGCGATCCCGGTGACGGAGGTGAACATCAGGAGGTCCACGTCGGAGGGGGTCAGCCCCGCCGTACGCAGCGCCCCGCGGATCACCTGGGAACCCAGGGCGGTGGCACCGGCGATGAAGGCGTCGTTGGCGGCGCCGAACCCGTCGAGCTCCGCGTACCGGTCGAGCGGCAGCGTCATATGGCGCGAACGGACCCGGGATCCCTGGTGCAGCCGGTCCAGCACCCGGCGGTCGGCGCTCGGGGGCAGACACGTCCGCGCCACTATGTCCGTGATCTCGGCCTGCGCGTGACGGTGGGGCGCCAGGGCGCCGTGAACGGCTGCGATACGGGTCATGGGACTCCCGACGTGGGGGCGCGGCCTGCTCGGGAAACTTCGCCCGGGACGGGCAATTCAACACCCGGTGATCGACCGGACACGTTGCGACACGACCGGATGTGCCTAGGATCGGCCCGTGGCCATCCCCGAGGAGCCGACCGCCGGTGCGCCCGCGTGGGCCGCTTTGTGGGCGCTGGCGCGCTCCTGCCACCCCGGGCCGACGGCGGCCGTCACCGTGCTGGTGACCGTGCTGGCCGGGGCCGCGGGCCACACCGTCGCGCGCACGGCGCTGATCGCGGCGGCGGTTCTGACCGGCCAGTTGTCGGTGGGCTGGTGCAACGACGCGTTCGACGCGCGCCGCGACCTCGCCGCCGGTCGCCGGGACAAGCCGATCGCCGCGGGCGATGTGCGGGCCGGGACCGTGTGGACGGCCGCGGGATGCGCCCTGGCCTTGTGCGTGCCGCTGTCGCTGGCCTGCGGTCCGCTCGCGGGCGCCGTCCACCTGGCGGGGGTCGCCGCGGCATGGGCGTACGACCTGCGCCTGAAGTCGACGGCGTGGTCCTGGCTGCCCTACGCGGCCGGCTTCGCGAGCCTGCCGGCCTTCGTGGCCCTCAGCCTGCCGGGCCACCCGTGGCCGGCCTGGTGGATCGGCTGCGCGGGGGCATTGCTGGGCGTCGGCGCCCATCTGGGCGATGTGCTGCCGGACATCCGTGCCGATCTCGCGCTCGGGGTGCGGGGGTGGCCGCAGCGGCTGGGCGCCCGCGGAACCCGCCTGCTGCTCCCCCTGCCGCTGGTGGCCGCGACCGCCGCCCTGGCGCTCGGACCGCCCGGCCCGCCCGGCACCCGCAGTGCGGCGGCGCTCCTCGCCGCCGTCCTCGTCGCCGTCGCCGGGTCGGTGGTGGGCCGCCACCGGCAGCGCGCGGCCTTCGCCGCCGCCATCGCGGTGGCGGCGCTGGACGTGGCGCTGCTCGTGGGCCGCGGCGCGGCGATCACCTGACGCGGCCCGTACGGCGCTGTGCGAGCGCCCGGCCTCCGACGGCGATGACGAGCGCGACGACGATCAGCGCCGCCGCCACCGCGAACGTGATCCGCATCCCGGTGGCGACGGCCTCCGGGCGCGCCGTGGTGAGGTCGTTCGTCGCCGCCGCGAGCGCGAACACGGCTCCCATGACGGAAGCGCCGGTGATCAGGCCCAGGTTGCGCGAGAGGTTGAGCATGCCGGAGACGACACCCCGCCGATCCGGCGGGACATCGGTCATGACGGCGGTGTTGTTGGCCGTCTGGAACACCGCGTAGCCGGCGGTGATGACCACGATGGGGACGAGGTAGCCCCTGACGCCGGCGGATGCCGGTGTCAGGGACAGCGCCAACGAGCCTGCCGTCATGGCGACGAGGCCGAGGATCGTCATGCGGTGGGCGCCGAAACGGTCCGCGATGCGACCGGCGGGCACTCCGGTCAGCGCGGCGACCAGCGGACCGACGGACAGCACCAGCCCGACTAGCGCCTCGTGCAGTCCGAGCGTGCGCGCGAGATAGAACGGCCCGACCACGAGCGTGGCCATCATGACCGTCGAGACGAGCGCGCTCATGGCGAGACTCGCGCTCAGCGCGGGATCGCGGAACATCGTCAGGCGGATCAGCGGCGACGCCGCCGAGGCCTCCGCGCGCACGAAGAGACCGACACCGACGACGGCCGCCGCCAGCAGCGTCGCGTTGAGCGCACCGAAGCTTCCGTGTCCCCAGGTCATGGCGAGCGCGTAGGCCCCGAGCGTCAGAGCGAGCAGCAGCGTTCCGACCCGGTCGAAGCGGGGTCGGCCGGTCCCGGGTCGCTGCCGGTCGGCGGGCAGGTGACGGCGTGCCAGGAAGAACGCCAGGACGCCCAGCGGCGCGTTGACGAGGAAGATCGCCCGCCAGCCGAGTCCGGAGATCAGCGCGCCGCCCAGTGAGGGACCGAGCGCGGTGCCGACAGCGGACATCGTTCCGAGCAGTCCCATGGCGCTGCCCGTTCGCGCTTTCGGAACCGTCTCACCGACGAACGCCATGGTGAGCGCCATCATGATGGCTGCTCCCAGGCCCTGCGCCGCCCGGGCGGCGATCAGCGACCACAGCCCCGGCGCGAGCCCGCACAGCACCGAGGCCGCCGTGAACAGGAGGATCCCGGCCAGCAACAGCCGTCGGCGGCCGATGAGGTCACCGAGCCGCCCGACGCTGACGATCACCGTGGTGATGGCGAGGAGGTACGCCAGGACGATCCACTGGACTTGCTGGAACGAGGCGGTGAACGCGTGCGCCAGTGTCGGCAGGGCGACATTGGCGACGCTGGTACCGAGTGAGGACAGCAGCATGGACAGCGAGAGACCGGTGAGCGCCCATCGGACGGAAGGCGCCATCGCTTCGGCCGCCGCCGTGTCCCGTCCCGCGTTGATCGTCGTCACCGTGGACTCCGTTCCCTGGTCGTTGTGGCAGTCATGCCGTGGAGCGTGGACCCGGCGCGGCGGGGCGGCAACTCTTGTTGCCAATCCCGGGACGCCAGGATGGAATGCGCGTATGGACAACCCCGCGCCCCACCAAGCGGTCCTCGACGAGGTCGCTCCCCGGCTCCGGCGACTGCGCGCCGAGCACGGCCTCACCCTGGCCGCGCTCTCCGAGGCGACCGGCATCTCCAGGAGCACCCTGTCCCGGCTGGAGTCCGGGCAGCGCCGCCCCAGCCTGGAACTGCTGCTGCCGCTCGCCGCCGCTTACCACGTCGCTCTCGACGAGTTGGTCGGCGCTCCCGAAGTGGGGGATCCGCGAGTCCGGCTGACACCGCGCCCGATGACGAACGGCGGTACGTCCATAGCGCTGTCCCGCACTCCTGGCCGACTGCAGGCGTACAAGATGATCATCCCCGACCGGGGCACCGAGCCGGATCTTCGTACGCACGAGGGCTATGAGTGGCTGTACGTGCTGGAAGGCCGGCTGCGGCTCGTCCTCGCCGAACACGATCTGGTCCTCGGCCCCGGCGAGGTCGCCGAGTGGGACACCCGGCTGCCGCACTGGTTCGGCAGCGCGGACGGGCGGCCGGTCGAGGTCCTCAGCCTCTTCGGGAGGCAGGGAGAGCGCATGCACGTGCGCGCCAAGCCTCGCGCGTGACGGGCCCGGTGGTGCGGTGACGCTCGGCGCGCCGACGCCCGGATGGCCCACGGCCGGGGCGCGGACGCGGCTCGTGGCACGGACAGTGGAGAGATCTGCCCGGAGCCGTTCGAGCGCAGCCACCCACCTGGAGACAGTGATGACGTGCATCAACCGACGGGACCTCGGTCTGCTGACCCTTCGAGTCGGCACCGGCGCGGTGCTGATGGCCCACGGGACGCAGAAGCTGTTCGGTTGGTTCGGTGGCGGAGGACTGGCCGCGACCGCGGACGCGATGGAGCACATGGGGTTCACACCCGGCCGGCAGAGCGCGCTCGCCGCCGGCCTCGGTGAGGCGGGCGGCGGGGCACTGCTGGCACTGGGCCTGGGCACCCCCGCGGCCGGCGCGGCAGCGGCGGGCGCGATGGCGGGAGCCGTGGCGGTCCACGCGCCGGCCGGGTTCTTCGCGCAGGGCGGCGGCTTCGAATACCCCGCGTTCCTCGGGTTCACCGCGGCCACGGTGGGCCTCGCGGGAGCGGGTCGCTACGCCCTCGACCACGCCACCGACCACCGGTTCGACCGGCCGTGGATGGTCTCGGCCGCCTTCGTGGGCAGCGCGCTGGCGGCGGCCGCCGTGGTCACGAAGCGGGCGAAGGCCCAGGCGGCCGCCGACGAGGAGTAGGACACCCGCGTTCTCACGGCGTGGCACCGTCCGCCTGCCGCGCTGCCAGCCGGCGCAGGGCGAGGAGGCCGCCTTGGCTGCTGCGGGCGCGCGTGCGCCGGGCGCAGTTCCTGCTGGAGACCACCGACCACGCGGTCGAGCGGATCGCCACGCAGGCGGGTTTCGGGTTTTTGACCGCGTTCCGCGAGCGATTCCAACGCGTCGTCGGAGTGACCCCGTACGCCTACCGGTCCTCGTTCCGCCGCTTCGCCGCGTGAGTCCTACGAGGAGTACGGGAAGGCGTCGTGGGCGCACGCCGGAGTCCGGTCCGGGCGGGGGAGACGGACCAGGAGCGTCTTCCCCTGCTCGTCGGCGTCGGTGCGGGTGTGGGTGCTGCCATGGGCTTCCGCGGCGAGATCCGCCACCAGGCGCAGCCCCCATCCGCCGCTTCCATCGGCATGCGGGGCGGGAGTCGGGCGGGGGCAGTGGGGGTGGCGGTCGTGCACGGCGACGATGAGACTGCGCGGGCCGAGCGCCAGGATGATATCGGCGGTCGGGGAGCGGTGGGCGGTGTGCTCGACGCTGTTGGTCAGGAGCTCGGTCAGGATGAACAGGGCCGTCTCCACCACGGGGTGCTCCACGTCCAGGTCCCACTCGGCGAAGTGCGCCCGCGCGCGGCGCCGGGTGGTCGGCACCGATAGCGCGACGGTGGGCACCGTGAAGACGCTTTGGCGGAGCTGGGACTGGATGGAGACCGGCACAGCGGATCCTTCCGGTGGGGCGGCATCGAACCCGGGTCGAAAGTGTCCGTAGGCCGAGCGGGGCCGCCTCGGAGTGCTGCCGCTGGGGAGGCCGATCCAGAGGTCCGAACGGATTGGCCGAAACCCACCGTAAACCGGTCCCTTCCTGAGGGGAATGCCGGATAGTAGACATTGACCATAAGTAGACGCACCCATCTGGGGGTCAGGTGTCCGACGGTTTTCTGGCGCCGGTGGGGCTCGGCGAGGTCGAAAGCGCCCTCTACCTGCACCTGCTCTCCGCACCGCGCAGCACCGCCGCCCAGCTGGCAGCCCTCGACGGCTCGACCGCGGCGCGCCTGCGCCCGGCCCTGGGCCGCCTGGCGGACGCCGGCCTCATCACGCGGCTGACCGGCTCGCCCGTGCGCTACGTCGCCTCCCCTCCCGAAGCGGCCGTCGGCTCACTCGCCTCCCGCCGGGAGCGGGAACTGGAGGAGCTCCGCGCACACGTGCGCTCGCTCGCCCTGCGGCTGCAGGGCGAGGGCGCGGGGCACCCCAGTGAGCTGGTCGAGCTGGTGGAAGGCCGCGAGGCGCAGCTGAACCGGGTCGAGCAGATGCAGCTCGGTTCGGAGGAGGAGATGCAGGTCATCGACTGCCCGCCGTACTTCAGCAGCCCGACGTTCAATCCGATCGAGTTCGACCTGCTGCGCCGCGGGGTCAGCTGCCGGGTCATCTACGACTCGGTGTCGCTCGAAGGCCGCATGCACTTCGTCCAGGACTGTATCGACGCCGGCGAGCAGGCCAGGAGCCTGCCGGCGGTGCGGATGAAGATGCTCATCGCGGACCGCCGTGCCGCCATGATCCCGCTGAACTTCGAGGCGACCGAGTCGATGGCGGCCCTGTTCGTCCATCCCTCTCCGCTGCTGACGGCGCTGGTCACCTGCTTCGACCTGCTGTGGGAGCGGGCGACCCCACTGGCCGTCGACAAGAAGGGCGCGGCCGGCGCCCTGGTCCCCGCCGACCAGGAGTTGCTGTCGATGCTGGCGGCCGGCATGAAGGACGCCACGATCACTCGCGCGCTCGGCATCACCCAGCGGACCATGACCCGCCGCGTGGCCCACCTGCTGGAGGTTCTGGACGCCAAGACCCGCTTCCAGGCCGGTCTGCAGGCAGCCAAGCGCGGCTGGTTGTAGGCGGGACCCGCGACGTCGTTCCCGCGGTGGCGGTCAGCCGAGGGTGATGGTCTTGGCGATGCTGGGGACCCCGGCGGCGTCGAGGGCGAACAGCAGGTAGCTGCCGGGCAGCGCTGTTCCCGGGTCGGTGGGGATGGTCAGTTCGTAGACCCCCGCCGACACCTGGTGCGAGGCGAGCGGCACACGGCGCTGGTCGTTGTCCGTGGAGTGGGTGGCCGCTCCCGTGCGGACCAGGGAGAAGGCCGTCACCGGCGTGCTCGTCGTGACGGTCAGCGTGGTGCCGTAACCGGCGCTCGCGGGCGGCGAGTTGGTGATGGCGGGCCGCGGCCGCCGCGTGCCGTCGGGATTGAGCAGATACGGCGGGGTGAATATCGCTCCGTCGAAGTGGTTGGTCGCACAGTCGCCGCACAGTCCGCCGCCGCCGGAGAATATGCGGCCGTCGGGCAGCAGGTCGGCGGTGCTGTGGTAGTTGCGGGGTACGGCCATGGTCGCCATGCGGGTGAAGGCGCCGGTGGCCGGATCCCAGATCTCCGGTGTCATCGCCGAGGTGGCGTCGGAGAAGGGTACGGGCCGGGACTGGCCGCCGAAGACGGCGACCTTGCCGTCCGGCATGACGACGCTGTTGCTGAAGGCGCGGGCGAAGGCCATGTCCCCGGTGCGGGTGCTGACGGGCTGCGGACCGGCGGTGAGGTCGACGGTGTAGGCGCGGTTGGTGGCGTTGACGTCCTGGTACGCGGTGGCGCCGCCGAGGGTGAGGAGTTTGCCGATGTCGTAGGCGACGGCGTTGCCGTTCATCGCGTCCTGGCTGTCGGCGCGCACTCCTGCCGGGGTGATGGTGCCGTCGCCGGTCGTGTCGATCCAGTTGAGCTGCTTGCTGGGACCGAGTTGCAGCACCCGGCCGTTGGACGTGCCGTAGAGCCACTGGTGGTTGTCGGCACGGTAGGGCCCGGCGGGGTCCGCGGTCATCGTGGTGGTGGCCGGTACGCCGGGCAGCTTGCGCCAGGTGTTGGTCGCGGCGGACCACACCTCGCCGTCCTTGCCTCCCTGGGCGCCGCTCCACGAGCCGCCGAGGACGAAGGCGTCACCGTTGGAGAGCAGCGTCATGGCCTGGTAGCCGCGCGGGATGTTCATGTCCGCGGCCGCGGTCCAGGCGTCGGTGCGCGGGTCGTAGATGCTGGCGCGGGAGGCGTTGCTGCCGCCGGTGACCAGCACCCTGCCGTCGGCGAGCATCGCGATGCCGGGGCAGAACATGTCGTGACCGGTGTTGTCGACGCGCCGCTGGGTGACCTGGCCGGTGGTCAGATCCATGATGGCGGTCTGGGTGTAGCCGTTGCTGCCGCCGAAGCGGTCGACGGCGTAGGCCGACCAGGCGAGCAGTTTGTTGTTCGGCAGCAGCGCGGTGGCCACCGGGACGAGCGGGAAGCCGGTGACCGGGCTCCACAGCCCGGCGACGGCCGGGTCGGCGGGCCCGCTGAGACGGATCTCGGCCGCGGAGGACCACGGTCCGCGGCCGCCGGCCTCGCTGGTGGCGGTCAGGCGCACGAACCGGGCCGTGGTCGGGGTGGTGAAGGTGGCGTTCTTGACCGTGTCGTCGTCCTTCCACGTTCCGGCGGCCAGCGGGGCCCCGAAGGTGACCCCGTCGAGGCTGGTGGCGATGGAGTAGCCGCCGACACGGCCGTTGGCCCCGGAGACGCGGGGGGTGTAACTGAGCGCGGAGACAAGCTGGTTGGTGTGCATGTCCAGCGTGATGGAGTGCGGCAGGGCGGTCGGGGTGCCGGACCACTTGCTGTGCCACAGGGTGGTGGTGTCGCCGTCCAGGACGTTGCTCGCGCGGTTGTTCTCCGCGGCGGTCTCCTCGTCGCTCGCCGTCGCCGTCCAGCCGGTGACGGGGAGTTCGACGACAGAGGCGGGTAGGCCGGGATCGCCCAGCAGGTCGATCTCGGCTGCCGAGGTCCACGGGCCCCGGTTCCCGGCCTCCGTCGAGGCGGTCAGGCGTACGAACCTGGTCCCCTGCGCCGCGAAGTTCAACGTCTTGACGGTGCTGTCGTCCGGCAGCGTGCCGGTGGCCACCGGCCGCGTCCACGTCAGCCCGTCCGCGCTGAGCGCTATGGCGTAGACCCCGACCCGGCCGTTGGGACCGTTGGTACGCGGCCGGTACACGAGGGCGGACACCACCGCCGTGCGGTGCATGTCGATGGTGATGCTGTGGGGCAGCGCGGTGGCCGGCGCCGTCCACTTGCTGTGCCACAGCGTGGCGGGGTCACCGTCCAGGACGTTGACCGCCCGGCCGTTCTCCCCGATCGTCTCCTCGTCGCTCGCGGCCGCCGTCCAGCCCGCCCTGGACAGGACCGGGGCGATCGGCTGCATGGCCGACGCCGGCGCGACACCGTGGTGCGGAGCGGGCGGCGGAGCCGTCCCGTCCGCGACGGGAACGGCCGGCCGGCCGTCCGCGACGGCGGACCCGCCCGCCGCCAGGAACGGCACGAACGCGGCGACGACCGCGCCGAGCGCGATCAGTATGAGCCGGCGCGAGCGCAGGCGGAGCAGCCACGGCAAACGCGAAGACAGAAACGGCACAACGGTCCCCCCAGACACGTCAGCGACCGCCGTGCCCCCCAATTGAACCCGGCGATGGCCAAGAAGACCGTGCCAGCAAGGAGCTCGACTGTAAAGAGGGCCCTCGCGCAATCATCCGACCGGCCCCCGGGTCAGCCAAGTGCCCCGGAGGCCCGATCCGTTCGCCCCGGGGACTACGGCCCGGCTGTCCTCGCCACGTAGACGGTGTTCGTCGCCGTCCCCTCCTGCAGCGGATTGTCGAAGTCGACGACGTGCGCCTGCGATCGGTCGAAGACCTGCCCGAGGACGGCGTTGAACTCCTGGTCCGGCGGGTCGTTCGACCACAGGGCGAAGACGCCGCCGGGATGCAGTCGGTCCGCCAGGGCGCGCAGCCCCGCAGGCTGGTAGAGCGCCGCGTGACGCGGGTGCAGCACGTGGCGGGGCGAGTGGTCGACGTCCAGCAGGACGGCGTGGAAGCGGCGGCCCGGTGTCCGCGGATCCAGGCCGGTGTCGTCGCCGACCATGGCGAAGAAGTCACCCTGGACCAGGCGGCAGCGGGGGTCGGAGGCCAGCCCGGCACCCAGGGGGACCAGGCCCGCGCCGGTGCCAGTCGATCACCTCGCCGAGCGTGTCGACCACGACGAGTGAGCGCACCCGCGGGTCGTCCAACGCCGCCTGCGCGGTGTAGCCGAGGCCGAGCCCGCCGACGACGACATCCAGGTCGGCGGCGTCCGGGAGTTGGGCGAGTCCGAGTCGGGTGAGCGCGATCTCGCCGGCGGTGAAGAGGCTGGACATCAGGAACTCGTCCCCGAGCTTCACCTCGTACACCTCGTCGCCGGACACCGGGTCGCGCCGCCGCCGCAGACTGATGTCGCCCATCGGCGTCGGCCGCCAGTCGATCTCCTCGAAACGCGCGCTCATCCGTTCGCCCTTCTCATCCCGTCGGTCCGCCCCGCGCCGATCCGTGCCGGCAGGACACGAGAACCGCTCCGGCGGGTCCGAAACGCCCACTATTCCACGGCGCCGGCATGCCGCACGGCGTCCGCCGCGCGCATTCCGCTTCGCCCCCGCGGGCGGGCGCCACGTCGAAGCCGGGTCCTACCGCGGGCGGCCGGCGGTGATCAGCCAGCCGGTGCCGCGCAGCCGTACCGCGCCGTGCTCCTCATGGGCGCGCAGGGTGTCCGTGAGCGCCCGGCGGGCGTCGTCCCGCTTCTCGGCGCCGACCTGCTCCGCCAGGTGCCGCCCAGGGCCGGAATCCAGCAGGAAGTCGGCCGCCTCGTCCGCGTTCCCGCCCCAGTTGCCGTACGCCTCCACACGGGTGGCGGTGATGTGCTCGAAGCCGGCGGCGGACAGGATCGCGTGGGTGGTGTCCGGGTCCGCCAGGGAGAACATGCCCGGACCGGTCGGCGCTCCGGAACGCTCCGGCGCACCGAACGTTCCGAGGGGCAGGAACGCGCGCAGTGCCATGACGGCCCGCAGCCACTCGTTGCGCTCGGCATCCGCGCCGCAGACGAACGCGAGGCGGCCGCCCGGCCGCAACGCCTTCGCGATGTTGGTGAAGGCGGCGCGCGGATCGGCGAAGAACATCACCCCGAAACGGCTGATCACCACATCGAAAGCGGCCGGTTCAAGGGCGTGGACCTGGGCGTCGCCCTGCTCGAAGACGGCGTTGGCCAGGCCCTCGCGCCGCGCCGACTCCCGGGCGCGTTCCAGCATCGGCGCCGACAGGTCCAGGCCCACGGCCCGGCCCTCGACCGCCCGGCGTGCCGCCAGCCGCGTCGTACACCCGGCCCCGCACCCGATGTCCAGCACGTGGTGCCGCTCGCCGATCGCGGCGGCGGTGAGCAGGGGCTGGTTGAAGCCCTCGTTCACCGCGTCCCAACGCTCCTGGTTCCGGGCCCAGTGCGTCCCCTCGTATCCGTTCCATGCCTGCGCCTGATCGGTGTTGACGACGTGCTGCACTGCGGACCTCCGGCGGTCGCGGGGGCTTGCCAGGGCTAGTATGGGCAAGTGCCCAAACAGTATGGGCGCACGCCCATACTGACAACCCCCGCCCGGAGCAGGGGTGTTGCGACGCCGGAGGAGGAGCCTGATGTCACCGCGTGGAGTGGCCATCCCGGACATTCGCCAGCGGCTCTTCGCCGCCGCGGAGCAGGTCCTGGCGCGCGAGGGGCCGGCCGCGCTGACCAGCCGGGCGATCACCGGCGAGGCGAACTGCGCCAAGGGGATGCTGCACGCCCACTTCGCCGGCCTCGACGAGTTCGTCGCCGAACTGGTCCTGGACCGGTTCGCGCGCACCGCGCGGCAGGCCGGGGAACTGCGCGGACTCGCGGGCCGGGCCACCGTGGCCGAGAACCTGGTCGCCGTCGCCCTGGCACTCCTGACCTCCGCGGGCCCCACCGTCGCCGGCCTCGCCGTCACCCGCCCCGGCGCCTCCCTCCTGATCCGTCAGGCACTGGAGGCCGGCGCGCCGGGCTTCGCCACGATCCAGGGTTCGATCGCCGACTACCTGGACGCCGAACAGTGCCTCGGCCGCCTCACGGAGGGCACCGACACCCCCGCGGTCGCGCTCGCCCTGGTCGGCACCGTCCATCACCTGCTGATGACCGCTCCGGCCGCGGCGCCGGACGCGCGTGCGCAGGCGGAGCGCCTGGTCGCCGTGCTGCTCGGAGTCCCTCGCCCGCGAGCCTGATGTCACCGTCCGTTGCCGGCGCCCCGATCGGGGCCCGCCGTCGTCATCGCCCCCGTGGCAGGATGACCTGCGACGGGCGCAGGCCCGGCGGCGCGAACGGGGGACCGGATGACGACATCGGACAGCGCGTGAGGCGGCGGGCCCCGGGCGGCGCTGTCGCCCGGCTCGCAGGCGCCCTCATGGCGGTGTGCTGGCTGCTGAGCGGCTGCGGCACGGTGCACGCCGATGGCGGCACGGCCGGCACCGGAAGTCCTTCCGCCGCGGATTCCCGCATCTCGTGGACGCTGGCCGGCCCCATGGCGGTGAACAAGGTGAGCGTGGCGTCCGACGACCGCACCCTCCGGCTCGACGTCCAGGTGCCGTCGGGGACGAAGTGCACCCGGGGGCTCAAAGCCGCCGTCGACACCGTGGCGAACGGCGTCATCTACGTGAAGGTGACCTTCGAAACCCGCAGCGGGGACCAGCGTTCGGGGTGTACGGGCGACGAGAGCGCGTTGACGAGTGTTCGCCTGCCGCTGTCCGTCGTCGGCCACCGTGTCATGGTCAACAGCTCCGACGTCTTCACCCTGTCCGGCGCGACCCGACCCGCGCTGCGCAAGTGCGGTGAACTGGGCTGCGACCCGGCGCCCACCGGCTGCACGAGCCAGTCCTACGAGCAGGCGGTACTCGCCGCCGACACCCCGAAGCACACCTACTGGGACGACCGCGGCTGCGACGGCCACTGGCTGATCCTCGACCTCTCCGCCCGTACCGGGCCCGCCTGCGGCGACGCGTCCTCGGGCTGCAAGGAGAACGCGGTGACGTTCCGGTGGTTCTACCGGGCGGCGCCCGACGGGTGGCGGGCAGTTGGCACGTCCGGCGTGGCCGGATGCGCGTGGATCCGGCAGGTCGCCCCGGCGTTCCCCGAGGCGCTGTGCCGTCACCTTCCGGCGCTGAAGCGCTGAGGCGCTACGGCGCGCCGACCTGTCAGGAGGCCGGGCCGGCGGGCGGCGCGCCGGTGGTGGCGGCGCGGTAGAGGCTCTGGGTGGCGGAGCCGAAGTAGGCGCTGTAGGAGACCTTGGGTGTGTTGCCGCCGGTGTGGTAGCCGCCGATGACCCCGATCACCGCCCAGCCGCCCGGCCACGCCACGAGCATCGGACCGCCGCTGGTCCCGCCCACGAACCCGTCGCACGCGATGCGCGAGAAGGTACCCGGGTCGGCCGGATCGTCACTCACCCACGTGGTGGTCCGGCTCCAGCACTCCAGCGGCTTCGCCGCCCCCGCGGGATACCCGATCATCCGTACCGGGAAGTGGTCGTACCCGGTCCCGGTGAGCAGCCACACGCCGCCGACGGCGTCCTGCAGGCGCGTCCCGTCCTGGTTGGGCTCGGTGACCGCGAAGGCGACGTCGTACGCGGCCCCCGCGTGCTCGCCCAGGTCGTAGTACTGCTGCGAAACGTAGACGCCGTTGTTCTTGACGGGGAAGACGCCGAAGGGCTTGAGCCCGTCGTGGTACTGCGGCACGAACGCCAGATCGCGCCGCGGGGCGGTGCCGGAGTAGCCCTTCAGGCAGTGCCCGGCGCTGAGCACCAGGTCACGGCCGGGAGCGAGCACAACCGAGCCGCTGCAGGTCCGCCCGGAGCCGGACGCGTCGGTCCAGAAGAAGGTGCCGGCCTGGGGAATGCCGTCGAAGCTCCGGCTCGGCGGGATGATCTCGCCGGGCCGGGGTCCGTCCACGGCGGGGCTGGCACTGCCGGTATCGAGTCCGCTGCCCGGCCCCTCGCTCAGGGCGTCCGCCATCCGGGCCGGGCTCCAGTATGCGTCGAGCCGGACGGCGGCCGGATTCGACCGCGCCGGGCCGTCCGTGGCGGAGGCCGCCGGCGCGAGCCCGGCGCAGAGCAGCAGCGCCGCGACGGACGCGACGGCGTGTCCGATGATCTGGGTCCCGCGCATCATCAGTTCCCCTCTGATCGACCGCATGTGACGGTCCAACCCAAGCGCAGCCTCCGACCCGCGCGCCAGCCCCCCACCGGCCTGAACCGGCAGGGATGGTCGCGACCGCCGGTCGCGGACGCGTTGGCGGTGGCCGCCGCCGGGGCCCCGCAGCCCGGCGATACCCGCCGGGTCACCCCTGAAGAGGAACATCGAAAGCTCGGTTCGGCGCGCTCGGAAGCCCCCTCGGAACGGGCGTGCGTCGGGGTGACCGTGCGCCGTCCGCGGAGGAACGCCCCGTCAGAGGGGGGCAGGGCTGGCACGTACGAGAAGCGGAAATGCATCCGAATATCCCTGGATGGCCCAGGCCCAGGCCCAGGCCCAGGCCCCGGACGTGGCGGAGCCGGGCGATCCGCGCGCACATTGCGCCTCACGTATGGGTCCATCGTCGGCAGTCCCGGCGTCGGCAGCCCCACCCCCGGCGGGAACACCGGAGGTCGTCAGGGCTGGTACACGTAGGGCGTCGTCGTGGTCAGGGCGGTGAAGCCGAGGCGTCGCAGGATCGGGCGGCTCTGGTCGGAGGCGTCGACCTGCAGATAACGGTAGCCGAGCTCGGCGGCGATGCGGGCCCGGTGGGCGACCAGCGCACGGTAGATGCCCCGGCCCCGCCACGCGGCCACCGTGCCGCCGCCCCAGAGGCCGGCGAAGTCGGTGCCGGGGTGCAGTTCCATCCGTGCGGCGGACACCGGCAGGTCGCCGGCCATCGCGAGGACCATGCTGAAGGTGTCCGGCCTCCCGGCCAGCTGGGAGAGCAGACGATGCCGGAGCCGGTCGGCGCTCGTGCCGAACGCCTGCTCGTGGACGTCTGCCGCGAGGTCCACGCCGGCCGGATCGGTGACCGGCCGGACGTGGATGCCGTCCGGTAGGGCGAGATCGGTGGAGAGGTCGTCGATCCGAGCGACCATCACGGTCTCCTCCGGCTCGGCGGAGAACCCCGCCGCCCGCAGCCGGCCGGCCAGATCCCCGGGCCGGTCATGGGCGTACAGCTTCCATTCGAACTCACGATCCAGCGAGGTGAAGTGCCGGACCTGTGCGGCGATCGCGTCGTCCGCGGTGTTGACGTCGAGATCCGACCAGATGACGCCGTTCCAGTCGTCGCTTCCCGCGCCGACCTGCCGCACCACGTCGCCGGTCCGCTCGATCCGTGCCGAGGGATCGTCGGCGTCCGCGTCCCGCCGCATCTGCTGGTCGAACCGGGCGAGTACCGCTTCGTGATCCATCGGCCCAGTCCACCACCGAACGGACGACGGCGGCAACCGAGAACTGTCCTGACAGCACCTGGATGCAGTCCGCGAGCCAGCAGCCGATCAACGACGGTGACGGGAAGCCCGCCCTGTTCCCGTACGCCTTCGGTCTCACCTACGGTCCCGCGTCGGTTCCGAGCGCCTACCAGGTGACGCAGGCGGAGGCTTTCGCCTCCCAGTCGGGCACGCAGAACGAGGCCTGCGGCGACACCGGTGGCGGCACCGACGTCGGGTACATCGCGGCCGGCGACTGGATCGGCTACGGCAGCCTCGACTTCGGCGCGACCGGGGCGGCCTCGGTCACCACCCGGTTCGCCTCGGGCGCGGGGGTCACCGGCACGGTGCAGTATCGCCTCGACAGCACGACGGGTCCGGTGATTGCGAGCGAGCCGGTCAGCAGTACGGGCGGATGGCAGAACTGGGCGAGCAGGACGACCGCGCTGAGCGGGGCGGCGAAAGGGGTGCACGCCGTCTACGTCACGTTCACCACCAGCGGCTCCGGCGACGTGGTCAATCTCAACTGGTTCCAGTTCGCGTCCTGACGGAGGCCGCGGGCACTCGGTGGTTCACCTGCCCCCGTGCGGTGCCGCCTTCGCGTGGTGGTCCAGCAGCCGGGTGAGCAGGCTGGTCAGCTGACCGCGCTCGGCCTCGTTCAGCGGGGCGAGCAGGTCTTCCTGGGCCGTGTCGATGATGTCGTCGAGCCGGCGCAGATACGCGCGGCCCCGCGCGGTCACGGTGATGACGTTGCGGCGGCGGTCGTCGGGATCGGGCGCGCGTTCCACCAGGCCCCGGTCGGCGAGGTCGTTGATGACGGCGACCATGTCGCTGCGGAAGATCCCGGTGCGGGTGCTGAGGGCCGACTGGCTGGCCGGACCGGCCTCGGTGAGGGCGACCAGCACCACGAAGTGCCATTTGCGGGCGCTTTCGGTCGCCAGGGCCTCGCTCACCAGGCGGTCGGCGTGTGACGCGGTCCTGACCAGCAGCCGGCTGGGCAGCTTGCGCAGCCGGTCCGGCGTCGCCCGGTCGTCCATGTCGTCGTCGCTGGGTTGCGCGGTCGTCGCCGGGGTGGCCTGGGCGTGCTCAGTCGTCATGGCACTGATCCTACCCGTTGCGTTAGTGGCACTAACGGTATACCGTCGTCCACATCAAACCGTTAGTGCGGCGAACGTTCGTCGAGCAAACGGAATTGGACCCTGGAAAGGACCCACCGACCATGGCCACCGCCCACGTCATCGACTCCCACATCGCCTACGCCGAGGCCGGAGAAGGCGCCCTGCCCGTGGTGTTCCTGCACGGCAACCCGACCTCCTCGCACCTGTGGCGCAATGTCACCCCGCACGTCTCCGGACGGGCCCGCACCCTGGCGCCCGACCTGATCGGCATGGGTACTTCGGGTAAGCCCGACATCGACTACGGCTTCGCCGACCAGGTCCGCTACCTCGACGCCTGGTTCGAGGCGCTGGATCTGGACGAGGTCGTCCTGGTCGGCCACGACTGGGGTGGTGTCCTGGCGCTGGACTGGGCCGCCCGCCACCCGGCACGGGTGCGCGGTGTCGCTCTGCTGGAGACCATGCTCAAGCCGCTGGCCTCCGCGGAGATGCCCGCTCCCGCACGGTCCCGGTTCGAGGCGTTTCGCACCCCCGGCGTCGGCGAGCAACTGGTGCTGGAGGAGAACATCTTCATCGAAACCGCGTTCACCGGCGGCGTCCTGAATCCGCTCGGCGAGGCCGACGTCCAGCCCTACCGCGCCCCGTACCCGACTCCGCGCAGCCGCCGACCCCTGCTGGCCTGGCCGCGCATGATGCCGATCGACGGCGAACCGGCCGACGTCGTCGCCCGTATCACCGCGTACGACGCCTGGCTCGCCGCCAGTACCGACGTCCCCAAGCTGCTGCTCACCTTCGACTCCTCGCCCACCCTGCTGATCGGCGAGGACATGATCGCCTGGAGCCGGGAGAACATCGCCTCCCTGGAGATCGAGCACTGCGGACCCGCCGGGCACCACGCCCCCGAGGACCAGCCCGACGCGATCGGCGAGGCGATCGCCCGCTGGCTCGACGCACAGGGGCTGACCTCGAACGCGGTCAAGGACGTGGTGTCGTCCTGATGCGCCGCGGGAGGGCGATCGGCTCAGGCGAGCCAGTCGGCGTAGTGGGTGGTGGCGAGGTGGGCGTCCTGGTCGGTGAGGACGTCGCCCTTGACGGCGGCGAACATGCCGGCCGTCGGGTCGGTGACGACGGTGCGGCCGTCGGAGTTGCGGGCCAGGGCAATCCGGCCCAGCTCGTCCAGGGGGAAGACCTCGGGGCCCGCGATGTTACGGATGCCTCCCAGCGAGTGCGGCGCAGGTCCGCCTGGCGCGGACGCTGCCCCGCGGTCCTCATGTGCCGGCCATCCCGGGCACGGGAGACCCGGAGCACGTCGTGGAGAACGTGGCAGCCGGTGCCCTGCGCCTGTCCGAGGATGAACTGGCGGTCCTGGACGCTCTCCACGCCCGCGAGAGCGTGGAGTGAGTTCAGGAGTTCACCAGTCGGCACGCCAGGTAGGGCGCCGTGGCGCTGCGGCTGGATCTGGCGACCTTCGCCGGAGTGCCCGTCGTGACCACCCGGCCACCGGCGTCCCCGCCTCCCGGGCCGAGGTCGATGACCCAGTCCGCGGTGGCGATCGCGTCCAGGTCGTGCTCGACCAGGACGACCGTGTTGCCGGCGTCGACGAGCCGGTGCAGCTGCCGCAGCAGCAGCGCGACGTCCGCGGGGTGCAGTCCCGCGGTCGGCTCGTCGAGCAGGTAGAGGGCGTGGCCGCGGCGCGCTCGCTGCAACTCGGTGGCGAGTTTGATGCGCTGGGCCTCGCCTCCGCTGAGCTCCGTCGCCGGCTGGCCGAGCCGGAGGTACCCCAGCCCCACCTCCCGGAGGGTCTCCAGGCTCCGGGAGGCGGCCGGGACGTCGGCGAGGAAGGGGGCGGCCTCGTCGACGGTCATCGCCAGCACGTCCGCGATGTTCCGGTCCCGGTAGGTCACTTCAAGCGTCTCGGCGTTGTAGCGCGCGCCGTGGCAGGTCGGGCACGCCGCGTAGGTCCCGGGAAGGAAGAGCAGTTCGACCGCGACGAAACCTTCACCCTGGCAGGACTCGCAGCGCCCCTCGGGGACGTTGAAGGAGAAGCGCCCGGGGGTGTAGCCGCGCGCCTTCGCCTCGTCCGTCGCCGCGTACACCTTGCGGACCGCGTCGAACATCCCCGTGTACGTCGCCAGGTTGGACCGGGGGGTGCGGCCGATGGGACGCTGGTCGACCCGGACCAGCCGGTCGAACGACTCGAGTCCCGCCGCGTCCCGCACATCGACCTCGAATCCCGCCTCGTCGTCCTCGTCGGGCACCACCCCGAGATGACCGCGTACGACCTCCGCGAGCACCTGCGTGACCAGCGTCGACTTGCCGGAACCCGACACCCCGGTCACCGCCGTCAGGACGCAGAGCGGTATCTCGACGGACACGTCGCGCAGATTGTGGCGGGAGACGCCGCTCAGGCGCAGCCACCCCTGCGGCTTGCGGAGGCGGTGCTCCAACGGCCGCGCGCGCCCGAACAGATACTCACTGGTGGCAGACTCCGCGACCTGCTCCAGCCCGGCCACCGGTCCGGAGTACTGGACCCGTCCGCCGCCCTCGCCCGCACCGGGGCCGATGTCGACCACCCAGTCCGCCCGCCGCACGACGTCCATGTCGTGCTCCACGACGAACAGCGAATTGCCCGACGCCTTCAGGCGGTCGAGCACGTCCAACAGCGGTTCGGCGTCGGCCGGGTGCAGGCCCGCGGACGGCTCGTCGAGCACGTAGACCACGCCGAACAGCCCGGACCGCAGCTGGGTGGCGATCCGCAGACGCTGTGCCTCGCCCGGCGACAGGGTCGTCGAGCTGCGCCCGAGGCTGAGGTAGCCCAGACCGAGGTCGAGCAGTACCTCCACCCGTGCGACCACGTCGGCGCAGATCCGGACCGCGACCTCGGTGGTCTCCCCGGACAGCGCGGTCGACGTGGTGGCCCCGGCGTCGGTCAGCGAGGCGATGGGCCGCAGCACCGCGACGACCTCGGTGAGCGGCAGCGCGTTGACCTCGGCTATGGAGCGGTCGGCGACGGTCACCGCGAGCGCCTCCGGCCGCAGCCCACTGCTCTCGCAGACCGGGCAGGGCACGCTCCGGACGAACCGCAGGGCCCGCTCCCGCATCCGCTCGCTCTTGGAATCGGCCAGGACGTGCATGACGTGTTCGCGGGCGCTCCAGAACTTCCCGAAGTAGCCGTAGTCGATGCGTTCGGGTTCGGGCTCGATGTACACCGAGGGCTGTTCGTCGGTGTAGAGCAGCCAGTTCCGGGTCTTCTTGGTCAGTTTGCGCCAGGGCCGGTCGATGTCGATGCCCAGACCGCTCACGATGCTGCGCAGGTTGGCGCCCTGCCAGGCACCCGGCCAGGCCGCTATCGCGCCGTCCCGGATGCTGAGCGACGGGTCGGGGACGAGCAGGTCCTCGGCGACGTCGTGCACCTCGCCCAGGCCGTGGCACCGCGGGCAGGCACCGGCCGCGGTGTTGGGCGAGAACGACTCGGCTTCCAGCCGCGGTGCTCCCGGCGGGTAGGTACCGGCGCGCGAGTAGAGCATCCGCAGCAGGTTGGAGAGCGTGGTGAGGGTCCCGACCGTCGACCGCGAACTGGGCGCCCCCCGGCGCTGCTGCAGGGCCACGGCCGGCGGCAGTCCGGTGATCTCCTGCACCTGCGGTGCGCCGACCTGCTGCAGCAGCCGGCGGGCGTACGGCGCGACGGATTCGAAGTACCGGCGCTGCGCCTCGGCGTAGAGCGTCCCGAAGGCCAGCGAGGATTTGCCGGAACCGGAGACCCCGGTGAAGGCGACCATCGCGTCCCGGGGGACATCGACATCGATGTTCTTCAGGTTGTGCTCGGCGGCGCCTCGGACATGTACGAAGTGGTCGGTCGCGTTGTTCCGCACGTCCCCTCCTTGCCCGGGAGCAGCAGCTGGCCGGTGCGTCCTCCTCCGTCCAGCCTGAACCGCCCGCCCCGCTTCGGCACCTGGGCGGGATCGGGCGTCACCGTGACCGCTGTCGATGATCACGTAGGGTTGCCGCCTCCGCCGGGGCCGGGGCCCGGCCTACGCCTCGGTCCGGGGCGTCCCGGCGGGGTGCGCGGAGCGCGCGGCACGCCACTCGGGGGCGAGCACGGACCAGATTTCGATGTCCTGCCGGACACCCCGGTAGCGGGAGCTCTCGCGCTGGACGCCGTCGCGGCTCATGCCGAGCCGCTTGGCCACGTTGATGCTCGGGGTGTTCTTGGAGGACACCATCCACTCCACACGGTGGATGCCGCGCTCCTCGATCGCCCAATCGATGATCACGCGGGCCGCGCGGGTGACCAGGCCGCGCCCCGCGGCGGCCGGCTCCAGCCAGCAGCCGGCCTCGCAGGTCTCGGCGTTCGCGTCGAAGACCCGGAACAGGACGCCGCCGACGAGGAGCCCGTCGAGCCAGATGCCGTACAGCCGCCCTGCGTCGGCCGCGGTCTTGTCGGCGTACGACTGGAGCCAGTTCCGCGTGGAGTCGAGGTCGGGGGTGGCGTCGGGCAGCCCGACGTGCTGACCGATGAATGCGCGGCCGCGGTCCATGTGGGCGAGGAACTCCTCGGCCTGCCAGGGTTCCAGCGGCCGTAGTTCGGCTCCGTCACCCAGCGATGTCGCGAACATTCTCGTCCTCCTCGGCGATCGTGCGCAGTGGTGGGATCTTCGCACGGGGCGGTTCCGGTGCGGGGCGGGCGGCTCAGGTCCGCTCAGCCCAGCTCGGCCGCGAACGGCCGGTCGGGGCCGAAGGCCAGGGCGGCGAAGCGTTCGCCGATGCGGCGGTGGGCCGCCGCGTCGGGGTGCAGCTGGTCGGGCAACGGCAGCTCGGCGTGGTCCGCGTCGCCGTAGAGGTCGCGGCCGTCGAGGTAGTACAGGTGCGGGTCGTCGGCCGCCCGCTGCTTCACGATGCGGGCCAGCTCGTCGCGGATGACGTTGAGCGTCAGCTTCCCGAAGGCCCGTTCCGCCGGATCGCCCGCGGCCACGAACCGGATCCGCCCTTCGTCGAGGTCACTGAGGTCCGGTGCGGAGGGGCCGGGGGTGTCCTCGTGGATGGGGCACAGGATGGGCGAGACGACCAGCAGCGGAAGGGTGGGATGTCCTTCGCGGATCGTGTCGAGGAAGCCGTGCACCGCCGGAGTGAAGGCGCGCATCCGCATCACGTCGGCGTTGACCACGTTGATGCCGATCTTGACGCTGATGAGGTCCGCGGGGGTATCGCGCATCACACGGGCGGTGGACGGGTCGAGCATCGCGCTGCCGCCCAGACCGAGGTTGATCAGTTGCGCGCCGCCGAGGGATGCGGCCAGCGCCGGCCAGATGGTGGTGGGACTCGCGGCATCGGAGCCGTGGCTGATCGAACTGCCGTGGTGCAGCCACACCCTGCGGCCGTCGTCCGGCGCGGCCTCCACGGGGGCGTCGGTGCGCAGTTCCACCAGCCGGGTCTGCTCGTTGTGGGGCAGCCAGATCTCGAGGTTCTTCATCCCCTCGGGCAGACCGGGGAACCGGACCGTGCCGACCGGTCCCGGCCTGGTCTCCTTCGATCCGGTGGCCAGATCCACCAGCAACTCGTCGCCGCCGGTGACACTGGCCTGCGCGGTGAGGTGGCCGTCGACGAGCAGGTCGTAGACCCCGTCCGGACGGGGCGGGGCGCCCTCGTAGGTCGTCTTGGTCCGCAGGGCGTGCAGCTCGACCGACGTGGCCCGGGTGCGGAAGGCCAGTCGCACGCCGGACGGCTGGGCCTCCACCGTGGCCAGCTGCTCGTCGGCGCACTGGGCGCGTGCCCAAGCGGGCAGCCGGTGCGGCAGCAGGCCGCGCTCGGTGCGCTCCACGTCGAGCGCGCCGCGCAGCAGATCGGCCGTGACGGGCGTGGTGGTCCACTGCGTGGCGCGGGGCGGGGTGGCGGAGCCGGGACCGGGGTCGTGCGGAGACGTCATGAACCCACTTTGTCAACCGGATACGTGGTCCGCACAGCATTTTCGGGTGACCCGTACGGCAACACTGCTGACGGCCCGGGGAACTAGGCTGGCGAGATGACCACCGACGAGGGTGCTTGCGCCAGAGTGGCGTTCATCGGCGACGCGCGGTCGCGCGTCGTGAAACGCGTCGGCGCGGTGTGCTGGTGGGCGGGCGCGGTGGTCCTGTCGGGGGTGCTGCTCGCCGCCGACTACGACCGGACATGGTGGATGGTGCTCGTCGAGGCCGGCATGGTGCTGCTGCCCGTCCTCTTCGGCGTCTCGATGTGGCTCGGGGCGGACCTGGAGCAGTCGGACACCGAGCGGCTGCGGAGCCGCGGGCTGCCGGCGGTCGCCGAGATCGTCGCCCTGGAGCTGGAGGAACAGCACGACGGCTGCGCGGACCGGGCGAAGCTGCGGTTGGCGGTCAGCGGTGAGGGTGTGCTCCCGTTCGAAGCGGTCTACCGACTCGCCGACGAACCCTGGCTGAGGCTCGGGCTGCGCATCAAAGTCGTTGTGGACCCGTCCGACAACCTGTTCACCCTCGATCGGTCCGTTCTGCGGCCGTGACCCCCCGCACCTGGTCGCGGGCCTGCCCGGCAGCCCGGCAGGCCGTTCCCGAGGGGTTGGGACCGCAACGGCGTCGTGCCGCGCGGCGAGAGGTCCGGTGCACCGGGCCTCTCGCCGCGCGGAGCCGGGGAGCCGATCAGCTGTGGGAGACGGTCAGCCCGTAGAAGGCGACTCGGGCGCCCTTGGTCGTGCTGCTGGAGGACGACTGGTTGTACGAGCCGGCCTTGAAGTACTGCTTGTACGGGTTGAAGGACGACGGGATCGCGTAGTGCGTCGTGCTGCCGTTGATGGTCAGGTCGATCGTGTGACCGCCGGAGACGGCGATCGTGTAGCTCCACGTCTTGCCGACCGCCACGTGGCCCACGGTGTGCGTGGTCTGGCCGCCGGAGGGCGAGTTCTCGAGGCCCGCGACGATGTCGCCGTTCGCGTGGTAGTAGAGCTCGACCAGCGGCTTCGTGGAGGAACCGCCCGTGCCGAGGTGGATCTGTCCGACGCAGACGTTCGACGTCACCGACACCACGCGCAGCGTCGCGTTGAGCTTGTGGGCGCCGCTGAGTGACCAGTCCGCTGAGCTGCCGTTGGAGTTCATCTCGCGGAGCTCGGAGCGGGCGTAGTTCGAGTTGGGGGTGGTGACGCCCTTCTCCGGCGCCCAGAAGGTCATCGCTCCGTCACGGGTGTCGGTGTAGAAGTACGAGTCCTGGAACCCGTTCGCGCCCTGCAGCCGGGACGACGAGATGGTGGTCGGCGAGCCGGGGGAGCCGACCGGCTCCTGCAACTGCCATACCGACAGGTTGAAGTTGCCACCGGGCGCGACGGAGGGGGACGTCGCGTGGGCCGTGGTGCCGAGCAGGCCGATCGTGCCGGCTATGCCCGCGGCGGTGGCCAGGACGAGGATCTTGGAACGAGATCTCATGTGGGGGGCCTTCCAGCGCTGTATTCAGGGATGTGAACTAGGTCTAGTCCAACCGTGCGCCAGATCTGGATAGCACGGCCCCGCGGCAGCGTCAACGGTCCTCTCTGTTCATGGAGTTGTTCGTTCCGGTTCACAGTGTTACGTGCAGTTCATGTCTGTGAACAATCGACCTGGCGAGAAGTCGGCTGGTGGGACGAGAGGGCGGTGTCGATCGCCTGCCGGAGCCGCTCCGCGAGGGTGCCCTGGCGGTCCAGGGCCCACATCAGGCCCGTGCCGGCGGCGGCCGCCTGCACGGACCGCGTCAGGGTGGTGACGTCCGTCCCCGCGCGGAGCGCGCCGGTGGACACCGCCTCGGTCAGCAGGTCCTCGACCGCCTGCCGTTGGGCCTGGTGCACGGCCAGGGCGTGCCGGTGGAACTCCGGGTCCGTCAGATCGACGCACAGGAAGGCCATGTGGTTGGCGTACGCCTCGGGTGAGGACATGGAACGCATCGACTCCACCGTCAGCGTCACCAGGGCCTGCAGCGCCGTCTCGCGTGCGGATCGCGCGCGCCCGAAGAGCGCGACCGCGTCCTTCGCCGACTGCTCGGCCAGTGCCAGGAGCAGACCCCGTTTGGATCCGAACCGCTGCACGAGCGTGGCGGGAACCATGCCCACTTCGCGGGCCACCACCGCCAGGGTGAGGCCCGAGGGGCCCACCCGGCCGATCACCTCGGCCGTGGTCCGCAGGATCGCCGAGTCGTGCACTCCCCGAGGACGTCCTGTCACCACGACTCCCTTGAGGATGAGCCGGAAGTCCGGCCGTCGTTCCCCCCACGGGACGACGGCCGAACCTCCGCTGTCGCTGCTGGCCATGTGCAACGAGAACTGAACGTACGCGAGCGATCTACGCACGGCTACCGCACCTGGGGAATGTGGCCGAGAATCAACCGTATTGCGTCGAACACCCGCACCGCGTCCGCGTGTTCGGTGATGGGCGGCAACGGCGGTCCACGACCGCCGAGTTGATGTCAGGCGTACGGGTCGAACGGGATCCCGGCGGGCTTGGAGTTGTTGAGGGCGTCATGGAAGGTGTTGTCCGAAATCTTGATCGTGGCCGAGCCGAAGTCGGCGTTCATGAGCTTGTCGCGCAGGCCCGCCGGATATCCGTTCCAGCCGACGAGACGCGGATAGAACCAGCCGCCGGTGACGTTCTCCGGCGGTTCGTCGTTCGCGTTGGCGAGGCGGAAGAAATGGGTCGAGGCGCCGTCCTTGTGGTAGACGACCTTCGGGTGGGAGCCGTCGAAGCGCACCGCCGACCGCGGGTACGCCTTCCAGCCGCTGTGCTGCGACGTCGAGACGTACCGGACCTGGTTGTCGTTGATCCACACCACGACGTGCTCCCAGTCGTGCCGGTGCCCGATGGCCACGGGCCCGAGGGTCGCCTGGTCCTTCTCGAAGTAGCCGGCGTACACGACCGCGCACCAGCCGTTGTTGCACTTCTCGCGCGAGTACGTGTTGGAGTTCACCAGTTGGGGGGCATCGTGGCAGTGCCCGTTGACGTCCCCGCCGGGCTTCAGGCCGGGGTTGAGGGTGCCGTCGGCGCCGATGGCGGCGGTCGCGTAGCAGCCGTCCCCGTCGTAGTCGAAGGCCGGGGAGAAGGATTGCTCGAGCCCGTCGGCGTTCTGGGGAAGGGCCTGGAGGACGGAGGCGCTCGCGTCGGTCGGGAGCGCCAGCACCAGGGCCGCCGCGCTGAGGACGCTCGCGATCGTGGACCGACGGATTCTGCCCTGACGCAACGGGCGGCGGTCGACCGTTTCCCCCGGGCTCTTCGTCGGCGACGGCATGCTGTGCACATCAACTCCCCGGCAATACATGTGGGGTGAGAGTCCTCGCCCGGATTACGTACTGGATTCGCGCACTCTATGAGGGTGATGTCGGCCGGAGAAGTCCTCCGGACGAACGGTCCGGTGTCCCGCCCGTGAATCGCTGACTGATTCACGAGGAAGCCGACTGTTCGGCCGCAGGTGCACGGAAAGATCTTTCGGCAAGGGCCGTCGACCGGATCGTTCCCCGCACCCGGCTGCCGGCGCGACTGATCGCACGGACCCGGTGATGACCGGTCGCAGCCGGGTGCGGGGCGTCACCCGGCGGCCGGTCCTGTCCAGTCGGTGGGGACGTGGCCGAGGCGGACGCGCTGGGGGTGGTAGCCGACGGGGACGGAGAGGATCTTCTGTCCGGTGGCGAAGTCGATCGCGGTGATCTGGTTCGCCCCGCTCTCGGAGATGACGCAGGACTTGCCGTCCCCGCTCACCGTGGCCCAGTACGGTTTCGACGCCGGGACGAGCGGACCCTCCTGCAGCGTGGCCCGGTCGACAACCGTCGCGTAGTCGTCCACGGTGCCGGCGACGCACAGCTTGGCACCGTCCGGGCTCATCGACAGGCCGTGGTCGCGCGAGTCGTTCGGCCACTTGGTCCGGTCCGGGTCGGTGGCCGGGTTCACCGGCAGGGTCTTGACCCGGGTGATCGTGTCCGTGGCGACCGAGTACTCGACGAACCCGTTGAAGAACGACACCTGGAAGTACAGCTTCGACCAGTCCGGGGAGAACGCCACCGGTCGCACGGCGTTGGAGAGGTCCGAGCGGCCGAACGCGTTGAGCCGGGCCCGCATGTCGATGGTCCGGATCGGCTGGTAGGTGGTGCCGTCGACGACGGTGATGTGCCGGTCGCCCTTGGTCCAGTCCCACAGCGGGTCGTCCAGACTCGTCTGGACCTCACCGATGGACATGTTCCAGAGGTACTTTCCGTCCTCGGTGAAGACGTTCTCGTGCGGCTTGTCACCGGTCGCGAACGAGCCGAGCTGCCGTCCGGTCTCGATGTCGATCACATAAGCCGTGTTCGCCAGGGAGGCGGACACCACGACGCGCCGGCCGTCGGGCGACAGCGCCATGTGGTCGGAGCGGTAACCCGACACCTGGTAACGCCAGTTGACCTTCCCGGTCGCGAGGTCGAGTGAGACCACGTCGCCGAAACTGGGGCGGGAGACGACCACGGACCGTCCGTCCGGCGTGGTGTACATGTCGTCGACGTACTGGTCGTGGCCTTCACCGGGGCCCTGCTGGATGGCGAGGTAGATGGCGAGCCGTACCGGGTTGAGATAGATCTCGGTGAGCCGCTGCGCCTTGTCGGGGATCACATTGACGTGCCCGACCTTCGCGAAGGTGCCGGTGGAGCGGACCACGTCGGCGGTGCCGTCCCAGTTGTTCCCGACGAACAGGACCTCCCTGAGGGGGCCGGAGGCCTTGGGCTGCTCGGCCCCGGCCGGAGCGGCGCACACGGCGGTGAGGGCCGCGGTCGCGGCGAGCAGGACGAGAGAGGTCCTCGGGCGCTTGAATGCGTTCATGGAATCTCCGGAGTCGATGGCGTGGAACGGGGGCCCGCCGACCGGAGGTTCGCCGCGGCTCGGGCGGACGCGGGGCGGCACCGTGCGGGGGGTCTCCCGCACGGCACCCTGGTGTTACTTTTCGGTAGTCCACAGGAAACCAAGGCGGCTCGCACCACCGATAGGCACCGGTCCCCAAGGACGCGGCCTCCGGTTGTGACTCGGTCCCAACCGCCCCTGGACACCGGGCGGAGGCGGTAGGACGTGATGGTCGAAGCCGGTCGCAGCGCCCTCGCCGCGGTGTTCCGGGCCATGGCCGATGACCCGGCCGTCGTCGACGAGGTCGTCGCGGCGGCGCGTGCCGACTCCGTAGAGGTGGCCCGGCTGCCGCCCGCGGAGAACCGGCGGCATGTCGAGGTGATGCTGGCCGCCGGGCTGGCCGCCTTCGTCCGGCCCCGCGAACCGGGGGAGCCGGAACCGGACTTCGAGCCGGACTTCGAGGCGGCCGTCCTGCTGGGTGGCGACCGGGCCGCGCAGGGCGTGCCCATCACCGCCCTGCTGCGCGGTGTCCAGGCGGGCCGCAACCGCGCGGTGCGGATCGCCATGGAACGGGCCCGGGCCGCGGGTGTTCCCGCCGAGGTCATGCTGGAGGTCCTGCTGCAGTCGGACCGGTACACCGGCGCACTGGAGATCCACGTCATCACCGGGTACCACGAAGCCGAACTGGAGTTGGCCCGCACGGCCCGCGAAGCCCGCACCCAGGTACTGCGCCGGCTCCTGCTCGGCGACGCGCGCACCCTGTCCTGCGACGAACTGGCCGACACCGGGCTGCAGCCGCAAGGGCTGTACCACTGCGTCGTGTCGGACGTCACCGACCCCGTGCGAGCCCGTGCCCTGGAGCGGCACCTGGTCACGAACCCCGGCCTGTTCGGCCTGGTGGACGGCAAGCTGACCGGGATCGCCACCCGGCTCCCGCCGCCCGGACCGCTCGACGTCCAGGCACTGGTGGTGGTCGCACCCCCGGCGCCCCTGCACCGGATCCGTCCCCTGTACGCCCTGTGCCTGGACGCCCTCGGGTGCGCGGAGGAGCAGGGGCTGCGAGGCCTGCACCAGGTCACCGATCTGGCCGGACCGAGCGCGCTGGCCGCCCGGCCCGCGATGGCGGACCTGCTCAGCCGCACCCTCCTGGGCGCCCTCGACCCGGCTGACTCCTTCCACCGGCAGCTCGCGACCACCGTGCTCGCCTACCTCGACCACGGGCAGCGGTTCGACCGCACCGCCACGGCCCTGCACGTCCATCCGAATACCATCCGCTACCGGCTCACGCGGTTCGAGGAAACCGTCGGCACCTCCCTGGAGGCGGTCACCGCGCACAGCCGGGCGGCCGTCCTGGACACGCTCCACTGGTGGTGGGCGCTGCGCACCTGGCTCGGACCGCGCTGACCTGCCGCCCCCGCGGGTCGTTCGCCGACGCGGGACGGCGCGCCACCGCACCGGGCCGGGTGTGCGGGTGTTCCGTAGGGGTAGGCGACGTCGACAGGAGCCGATCGGGAGGGTTGTCCGCTGATGACACAGCAGTCCGATAAGGCGGCCGAGGCGGCCGGGGGCTCGTCCGGAGGGGACGGCGAGACCAAGGGCACGATCCTGATGGCCCTCGGTGCCAATCTGGTCATCGCCGTCGCCAAGGCGGTCGGCGGACTCTTCGCCGGATCCCCCGCCCTGCTCTCCGAAGCCGCGCACTCGGTGGCGGACAGCCTGAACGAGGTCTTCCTGCTCGCCTCCCTCAAGCGCAGCAAGCGCGCGGCGGACAGCGAGCACCCCTTCGGCTACGGCAAGGACCGGTTCTTCTGGTCGCTGCTCGCCGCGGTGGGGATCTTCACGATGGGCGGCTGCTTCTCGGTCTTCCAGGGGGTCGAGGCGCTGCGGTCGAGCGGCGAGGAGAGCCACACCGGTTATCTGGTGGGGCTGGGCGTCCTGGTCGTCGCGCTGCTCGCCGAGGCCGCGTCGCTGGCGAAAGCGCTGCTCCAGGTGCGCGGGCAGGCCCGCGAGGCGGGCCGCGGCATGCTCCAGCAGCTCCGGCTGGCGGAGGACCCGGCCCTGCGGACCGTCCTGGCCGAGGACAGCACGGCCGTGATCGGTGTGCTGCTGGCCATCGCCGGCATGGCGCTGCACATGGTCACCGGGCAGGTGCAGTGGGAGGCCGGCGCGTCGCTGGCCATCGGCGTCCTCCTCATCTACGTCGCCTACCGGCTCGGGAAGGACGCCCGCGGACAGCTGATCGGCGAGGCCGTCGATCCAGGGCTGCAGTTGCGCATACGGTCCTTCCTCGCGGAGCAGCCCGAGGTGGACGCCGTCACCTCGCTGCTGACGATGCGGCTGGGAATGGACTCCACGCTGGTCGCCGCACGGGTGGACCTGGTGGGCGGCCTGGACAGTGAGGAGGTCGAGGAGGTCTCCGGTCGGATCAAAGCCGGGATGCGGGAGAAGTGGCCCGCGGCCGACCAGGTCTTCCTCGACATCACCGACGCCTCGGACGAGGACCGCTCGCGGGCCGGTCGGGACCGGGAGTTCCTCGACGAAGCGGCCGCGGAGCACCCCGCGGGTCGTTGACGCGCGCGGTGCGGTTGGACGGGTGCGGGGAGGTTGGGCGCGTGCCGGGACATTGGACGCGTGTCGGCCACGCCGGTGCGTGGCCCGGCACTCACATCCGTCAGTACCAGCCGGTGCAGACGGTCCTGCCGTTGTAGGCGCAGGCCCGCATGACGTAGCCGGCGTCGTTGAAGGCGGCCGTGTACGTGCCCGTGCCGGACGTCAGGTGCTTCATCCCCATCGGACCCGTCCAGGAGGCCCCACCATTGGACGACCGGTCCACCCAGACCTGGTTCTGCACCTGTGCCCTGCTGATCCGGCCCCACGCGCACCGGGTGGACGCGTTGTAGCGCAGCTCGATGATCATGTTCCCGTTGCGCGCGGTCTTCTTGCTGACGGCGCTGCTCGTGTCGCACACCACCGGTGCGCCGGACGCCGCGCCGGCGGCGGGTGCCACGGTGAGCAGCCCTCCCCCGATGAGGGCGACGGCACTGACTCCGGCGGCGATCCGGCGCTTGAACACAGACATTCGGGGTCCTCTCGACAGATTCCCCCCGAGGCGGGGGAAGAACGTGAAAATCCTGTCCTATCGGGTGGTCGTCGTGCGGGGATTTCGGCGCGTGTCACCCTTTCGAACCGCGGGGCGCGTCATCTTCACCGCACCGCCGCAGTGAGACGTACGGGCGGATGTGCGGGGCGGAGCGCTCCGCTCTCGGTGAACCTCTCCGCTGTCGGCGAAGTCCTGTCGCGCGGGCCGGCGGCCGGTGTTTGAGTGGCCCGATGGAGATCTTGGTATTGGGCGGAACGGCATGGCTGGGTCGTGAGATATCGCGACAGGCACTGGAGCGGGGGCACCGGGTGACGTGCCTGGCCCGCGGGGAGAGCGGCGAAGTGGCCGAAGGCGCGACCCTGGTCGTCGCGGACCGGGGCGACGCGTCGGCCTACGAGAGTCTGGCGGGCCGGGACTGGGACGCCGTGTTCGAGGTGTCGTGGCAGCCCGGCTTCGTCCGCGGGGCACTGGCGGCACTCGGCGAGCGCGCGGGGCACTGGACGTACGTGTCATCGGTCAGCGCGTACGCGACGCACGGGCAGGTGGACGCGGACGAGTCCGCGGAGTTGCTCCCGGCGGCCGAGCGGGACGAGGTCGAGCGCGAGGAGTACGGGCAGGCCAAGGTGGCATGCGAGCACATCTCGACAGCCGCGGTAGCGGGCCGGCTGCTCATCGCCCGGGCAGGATTGATCGGCGGACCCGGCGATCACAGCGGCCGCACCGGGTACTGGGTCGCGCGGTCGGCTCGCGAGCCGCTGGCACCGCTGCTCGTGCCCGGTTCACTGGACGTGCCGACCCAGGCGGTGGATGCCAGGGACCTCGCGGCGTGGCTGCTCCGCTGTGCGGAGAACGGGACGACCGGGACGTACAACGCTGTCGGGCCGGTCGTGCCCTTCGGGCACTGGCTCGCCATGTCGCGGGAGATCGGCGGCCACACCGGACGGGTGGTGGAGGCCGACCGTAGCTGGCTGCTCGCCCAGGAGGTGGGCGAGTTCATGGGCCCCGAGTCGCTCGCGATGTGGATGGCCGACCCGGACTGGATCGGCTTCAGCGCCCGCAACGGCGACGCGGCCGACGCGGCCGGCCTGCGGCACCGGCCCCGGGCGGAGCTGCTGGCGGACACCTTGCGCTGGGAGCGGGAGCAGGGTCTGGACCGCCCTCGCCGTGCGGGGTTGAGCGGCGAGCGCGAGCGCGCACTGCTCGCCGCGCTGAGCTGATCCGGGGGCGCCCCCGACCCCAGAGGCCGATGGGCCCGGCGGACGACCGTCGGGCCCATCGGCGTTCTCAGATCGAAGGGTGACGCGCGCGGTGTACCGGACCTTGTACGGGAAGGTCCGGCACACCGTCGGCACGCCGCGAATCAGTGGTCGCAGTCGTCCTCGCCACCGTTGCCGTGCTGGTCGTGGCTCTGGTGACCGGCCTGCTGGGTGTGCTCGCTGTGCTGCCCGCTCTGCTGGGCGTGCCCGCTCTGCTGGGTGTGCTCGCTGTGCTGGCCGCTCTGCTGGGTGTGCTCGCTGTGCTGCCCGCTCTGCTGACCGTGCTCGCTGTGCTGGCCGCTCTGCTGGCTGTGGGTCTCCATGCCACCCTGCGAGTCGTGCTGGCCGTGCTGGCCGTGCTGGCGACCGTGCTCGTCGCCGTTGCGGCCGTCATCGCCGTTACGGCCGTCGTCGTGGCCCTTGCCCTGACCGGAGCCGTTCTCGCAGGTGTTGCCGAACGCCGGGTTCAGCAGGCCGACCACGTTCACGGTGTTGCCGCAAAGGTTGATCGGGATGTGGATCGGCACCTGGATGACGTTGCCGGACAGGAGGCCGGGCGAACCGATGGCCGTGGCCTGCGCACCCGCGTCGGCGGAAGCCATGCCCGCACCGGCGAACAGGGCGGAGCCCATGACGGCGACCACCGTAGTGACCTTGGCGAAACGCGACATCAAATTTCTCCTTGTCGAGTGAGTACCGCATCGGTTGCGGCACAGACCCGACGATCAAGCCCACACATTCCCCTCGAAAAGCACACCAACACGCCGACTTTGCCAGGACATAAGTGGCATCTCACCGCAACAGCGCACCCGGTGCTCGCGACGGGTCAGGAACCCTGAGGAGCGGCGTTCCCGCGGAGATCTCGCAGGAACCGCCGTTGGTCGTCGAGGAAGCCGTCGGCGAAGAGGGATCGCGGGGCGAAGAGGGCGGTGAAAGTGATCTTGAGCTCCGACCCCTCGAGGGAGCGCTTCGCCAGCGAGTGATTCGCGTCGGTGTAGCGCCGGACGGCCAGTTGGCCGGTCGGCGCCAGAACGGCGCGGTAGACGGACTCGGTATCGGTGGTGTCCACGTTGATGTCCCGGCCCGCGAGGGCGAGCATCACCGGTATGCCGCGCAGCGCGCGCAGGTCGGCTGTCGTGTCCGCGGTGTAGTTCCTCGCGATGAACCCCCAGCGGCCGGCGGTCATTCCGTCCTGATCGCCCAGGATCCGCACATACTGCTCGAAGGTCGCCCGCTGTTCCAGCAGGCGGCGTGTGGTGTCGCTGCCGGCCGTCTCCCGCTGGACGCGTGCGGGCGACGCGTTCTCCGCGTGCAACTCGGCGAGGAGGTTGAAGCGACCCTGCCGCAGCCAGTTGATGGCGGGGGAGAGCGCGATGACGAAGGCCACGGGTGTCCGCGCGGCGATCTTCGGCAGTACCCAGCCGGCCTGGCTCGCGCCCCACAGCCCGACCCGCGCCGTGTCGACCTCCGGGCGGGACCGGGCCCAGGCGATGGCGGCCACGGCTTCGTCCGCCCGGTCGTCCATCGACTGGCCGAGCCAGTCACCCGGCGTGTCGCCGACGCCGGGCTTGTCCCAGGGCAAGGGGGCGTAACCGCTCCGCGTGTACGCCTCCCACATGGGGTCGTATCCGCCCTCGTGGGTGGCGTCGATCGGCCCGTCGCCGTGCACGAACACCACCAGCCCGTGCCGGGCGCGCCCGTCCCTGGGCGTGCTGAGGACGCCGCTGAGCGTGCGCCCGTCCTGGCGGATGGTGACCCGGTGCTCATCCACGTCGAAGGTGTTCTGCCAAAGGATCACGCCACCGAGGGCCGCGACCACCAGTAGGGCGGCGACGAGTGGCCAGACGGCGGTGTGCAGCCGTCGAAGCGGGGGTCTGTCTCCGGACCGCCTGAACTGCCTCCAAGGGATCGGCGGAAAGTAGAACTATCGTATACGATACGATCGTTTGTAGTCTGAAAGATCGGCGGCCGACATGGATGACGACAAGGGGCGGGTGGACGCCGTGGGATCGGAAGCGCGGGCGGCGATCGTCGTACGGCGGGGCGTCGCGGCCGGGTCCGAGGCACGCGGGACCGCCGGACCCGTCGAGGTCCCGACGCGCATGCTCGTCGACGCGCTCCTCCGCGAGGACGGCACCGTGGACGCCGGTGAACTGTACGACGTCGCCGGCGCGCTCGCCATGAGCGACCAGCAGGTGCGGCTGTGCATCAAGCGGCTCGTCGCCGAGGGCGCCTTCACCCATGAGGGCCGGGGCCGTAAGGCGCTGCTGCGCGCCACCGCCGAGACCGTCCGTTCGATCGCGCCCGACGTCGAGTTCGTCCGGTACGCGTTCCAGCAGGACACGGGGCTCGCGCCCTGGGACGGCACGTGGCACCTGGCCGCGTTCGCGGTACCCGAAGCGGCCCGTGCGGCCCGGGACGCGCTGCGGGAAGCCCTCGTGCGGCTGGGCGGAGCGGTCCTGCAAGGCGGCCTGTACGTCAGTGCGAACGCGTGGGAGTCCTATGTCGAGGACGAGGCCCGCCGTCTGGACGTTGCCGACCGCGTCACCCTGCTCACCTCGAAGGACCTGCGAAGGGGCGACCTGCGCGAGCCGGGCGCGATCGCCCGCGAACTATGGCCCCAGCACGCCATCGCCGACCGCTACCACCGCCTGACCGCGGTCGCCGGGTCCCGCCTGGAACGGCTGAACGATCCGGCGGAGCTCTCCGCCCCCGAACTCCTGACCATCGCCGTCGAGATCGCCGCGGAGTTCACCCGGGCCATGGAACCGGACCCCCTGCTCCCACCGGAGCTGCTGCCCCGGCCCTGGGCCGGCACCCAGGCCCGCCGACTCGTCTCCCGCTGCTGGTCGTTGCTGCGAGAACGAGAACGCGCAGGCGGTACGGCCGGGCCGCGGATCTTCCGGCTCTACGAGGACGTCGTGGAGTCGGGATGACGGCCCGGCCCCGCCGAGGGCGGCCGGGATGCCGAATCGGTGGGGGCGCGGGAGTGGGTCAGGAGGAGAAGTTGCGCTGCCGGCGGTGCTTGGCGAGCACGGCGAGCTGGTCGGCGGTCAGTGGGCGTCCGTCTCTCACGGCGGTGTTGCGCTCCACGTTGCGCACGGTGCGCATGCCGGGGATGACGGTGGACACCGCGGGCGCGGATCTTCCCCTCCTGCTTCAACTCGGCGGCGGGCGCGGTGGATTCCAGCCCCCGGGCGCGGATGAGCGTTCCACTGAGCGGACCACGACGCGACACGCGGGCCGTGCCGGACCACGCTGTTTGGGTGACACCAAACCGTAGAGCCGCGCTGATCGCGGTCGCCTTACTCACCTCCGCCCTCACCGCCTGCGGCGGGAGCGGATCGTCCGGGGTGGGTACCCCCGCCACCGGAACGCCCGCCCCTCCCGCCGAACCGGCGCAGGCGTCGGCCGACCCCGCAGCCGGATCGACCGGGCTCACTCCGGCCGGTACGCGCCTCGCGGTGGCTCAGGACGCTACCGTCGCCTGGGTCCCGCTGGGCGCCTTCGACCTGCGGAAGGTACAGAAGGGCCTTCCGCTCCAGGTCTCCGTCGTGTCGATAGAGAAGGGCTCGATCGACGACTTCAAGAACGTGCAACTGAACGCGACCGAGTCCACGGCCACGCCGTACTACGTCAAGGTGCGCGTCAAGGCGACGGGTAGCACCGCGCCGACCGGGGACGACGACCCGGACATCGCCTTCCAGGCGATCGACGACCGCGGCCAGCAGCAGTCGTCCGTCACCTTCATCGGCGAGTTCAAGCGGTGCGCCGACAGCAAGGCGCCGAAGCCCTTCGCGGGCGGGAAGTCCTACCAGACCTGCCTCGCCTACCTGGTGCCGGGCGGCGGCTCCATCCGCGAGGTCCGGTGGAACGAGGGGCCGTCCGGGGCCGGCGAGGTCACCCCCTACTTCAGCAGGCCCGTCGTCTGGAGCGCCCCGTAAGAAACCGCGGCTCCCGAATACTGCGCCACGGCCCCTGGTGTGCCCTCCGGGGTCAGGACCGGAGGGCACACCCGCTCTCGGTCCGCGGGGAGGCGGACGGGGGTGCCGGTCAGGGCGAGGGTTCCGGCTCCGCCGTCACCGTGAGTCGGGCACGCAGCGGCAGTTCGGCCGATGAGGATCCGGCGAACAGGACGACGTCGCCGGGCTCGGTGCGCCAGCCGGCGTGCTCGGGCGACCAGTACTGGAAGGCACGCGGTTCGACGCGGACAGCCGCGGTCACCGTCTCGCCCGGTTCCGCCCGGACGGCGGCGTACCCCGCGAGCCGGCGTTCCGGGCCGCGGGCCGAGGCGTCCGGCGGACGGGAGAGGTACACCTGCACCACCTCCCGCCCCGCCCGCGCACCGGTGTTCCGCAGCCGGACGTGGACCGTCAGCGCCGCCCCCGCCGCGAGCGCCTTGGGGGCCGAGAGACCCTCGTAGCTCCAGCGGGTGTAGCCGAGACCGTGTCCGAACCAGAAGGCCGGCTCGTTCGTCGCGTGCAGCCAGGCCTGGTAGCCGATGCGGGGGCCTTCCGCGTAGCGCAGGACGCCGTCGACGGGCACGGTGTCCAACACCGGGACGTCCTCGGTGCGGGCCGCCCAGGTGGTGGGGAGCCGGCCGCCCGGCTCCGCTGCGCCGAAGAGCACGTCGGCCAGCCCGTCGCCCGCCTCCTGGCCGGGGAACCAGCCGAGGAGGACGGCCGGAACCGACGAACGCCACGGCATCTCGACCGGTCCGCCGGAGTTCACGATGACCACGGTCCGCTGATTGGCCGCGGCGACGGCGGCCACCAGTTCGTCCTGACGCCCCGGCAGGGCCAGCCCCGGGCGGTCGAACCCCTCGCTCTCGAACTCGTCGGTGGTGCCGACCACCACGATCGCCAGGTCCGCGGAGCGCGCGCACTCCACGGCCGCCGCCAGTTCCGCGTCCTCGTCGCGACGCGGCGGGTCGGCGGCCAGCGCCACCGGGTATCCGGAATCGGCCTCCATCCGGCGGCGTGCCACCAGTCGCACGTCCTGGCCCGCTTCGACCTGCCAGGGCACCTGCCGGAAGGACGGCGCGACGTGGAGATAGGTGGGATCCCGCGACTCGGGCGCCACGTACTCGTCGATCAGCGTCCGGCCGTCGACCCGCAGGCTCACCTGCCCGAGACCGACCACCGCGAACCGCCACACGCCGGACCGGTCAGGCCGCAGCACGGCACTGACCTCGACGGTGGTCGCCGCACTGATGTCCGCGCCGGCGTCGGTGGGTTCCAGGATCCGGCCGCTGAGGCGGTGTTCGACGTGCACCTCGGCGTCCTGGTCGTCGAGGTAGCGCACCAGGACACCCGGTTCACCGGTACGCGGGTCGTAGGCGTTCCGGGCCGACAACGGCGTCGGGCGGGCGGTGAGGAAGACGCCCGCGCAGTGCCGGACCTCGGTGCCGCCCTCCAGTGCGCCGCGGATGCCCTCCAGGGGCGAGAGCGCGGCGGCGGGGAAGACACCGGCGCTGCCCCCGCCCTGGATCCGGGCCGCGGCCGCGTTCGGCCCGATGACCGCGACCGACCGCAGCCGCGCGCGGTTCAGCGGCAGCAGCGCGTCCTCGTTTCGGAGCAGCACCGCCCCGGCGGCGACGGCGCGGCGCAGCAGGGCCCGGGCCGCCTCCGGGGAGGGCGCGGGCGGCGGCACGGGGCGCGGCGGTGGGCCGGCGAGCGCCCCGACGCGGGCGGCGAGCCGCAGGATGCGGCGGAGCTTGGCGTCGATGGCGGCCTCGGGGACGGTGCCGTCCTCGACCGCCCGCACCAGCGCAGCGCCCCACAGGGCATTCGGCCCCGGCATGGACAGGTCCTGCGCCGCGCGGGCCGAGGCGGCCGTGGAGCGCACCGCGCCCCAGTCCGACACGACCAGACCGTCGAAACCCCACTCACCCTTCAGCGGCTCGTCGAGCAGCGGGCTCTCCGACATGGCGGTGCCGTTGACGGCGTTGTACGCCGACATCACCACCCAGGCACCGGCCTGGACGGCGGCCTCGAAGGGCGCCAGGTACACCTCTCGCAGGGTGCGTTCGTCGATGTGCGCGTCCAGGGTGAGGCGTTCGGTCTCGGAGTCGTTGGCCACGTAGTGCTTGGCGGTCGCCGCCACCCCGCCGCCCTGCACCCCGCGCACATACGCGGCGCCGGTGCGGCCGGTGAGCAGCGGGTCCTCGGAGAAGCACTCGAAGTGACGGCCGCCGACGGGGGAGCGGTGCAGGTTGAGGGTGGGTGCGAGCAGGACGTCGATCCGCTTGCGGCGTGCCTCGCTCGCCAGCAGTCCGCCCAGTTCCTCGACCAGCTGCTCGTCCCAGCAGGCCGCGAGCGCGGTGGGGGAGGGCAGGGTGAGGGCGGCGTCGCGTTCGTCCCAGCGCTCGCCCCGCACCCCGACCGGGCCGTCGGAGAACGTCATGGCCCGCAGCCCGACGGCGGGTTCCGCCGGGGTGCGGAAGACCGCGGAGCCGGAGAGCAGCCGCACCTTGGCGGTCAGGTCGAGCTTGGCGATCAGCCGGTCCAGTTCCTCGGCGGACGGCAGCGCCGCGGTGGCCGGGGGTACGGCGCCCGGGGGTACGGGGGCGCCGGGGACGGCCGGTTCGGTGGGGTCCTCTGCGGTCACGGTCATCCCTTCATCGCTCCCTGCATGATTCCGTCGAGGATCTGGCGGCCCATCAGAAGGAAGACCACGATGATCGGCAGGCTGGAGACCAGCGTGCCGGCGAGTACGAGTGAGTTGTCCCGGAAGTAGCCGCTGGCCAGTTCCGACAGGGACAGCTGGACGGTCGGGTTCTGCTGCGTCATGACGACCTTGGGCCAGTAGAAGTCGTTCCAGGTCGCCATGAAGGTCAGCATCCCCAGCACCGCCATCGCGGGGCGGGCGGCCGGCACCACGACGTGCCAGGCCAGGCCGCGGGTGGTGCAGCCGTCCATGCGTCCGGCGTCGAGCAGTTCGTCGGGGACGGCGGTGACGAGGTACTGGCGCATGAAGAAGACGCCGAAGGCGTTGGCGATGGACGGGAAGATCAGGGCCTGGAGGTGGTCGGCCCAGTGCAGCCAGTTCGCCATCATGATGTAGAGCGGGATGATGCCGAGTTGGGTGGGCACCATCATCGTCGCCACGACGGCACCGAGCAGGCCGTTGCGGCCCCGGAAGCGCAGTTTCGCGAAGGCGAAGCCGGCCAGGGTCGAGGTAGTGATCACCGAGGCCGTCACCAGGGTGGAGACGATCACCGAGTTGAGCAGCGCCGGTTGCATGTCGGACTGGCTGAAGACCCGGCCGATGTTGGACCACAGCCGGGAGCCGGGCAGCAGGACGGGTGGCATGCGGGTGATCGAGGCGTTGTCGCGGGACGCGGCGACCACCGTCCAGTAGAGCGGGAAGAGCGAGAGCGCGACCACGACGGCCAGGACGGCGTAGATGCCCCGCCCGGCGGTGAGCTGGCTGTCGCGGGCCCGTCGGCTGCCGGTGCGGCGGGGCTGCCGGTGCGCCGGGGCCTGGTGCGCAGGGGTCTGGTGCGTGGGGTGGGTGGTGCCGGTGAGGGGAACGGGGGCGCTCATGCGGCGTCGACTCCCTTCATGCGTCGCGCGAGGGCGAAGTTCAGCGCGACGATGAGGACGATCACCAGGAACATCGCCCAGGAGATCGCGGCCCCGTAGCCGTACTTGAACTTGCCCCAGAACTGGTCGTACGTGTAGAGCGCCATCGTCTGGAACTGGTGTTGCGAGCCACCGGCCATGGGCGTCTGGCTGGCGCTGAACAGCAGCGGCTCGCCGAACATCTGGAGCGCCCCGATGGTGGAGGTGATGACGGTGAACAGGATCGTCGGGCGCAGCATCGGGATGGTGATGCTGCGGAACTGCCGCCACCGGCTCGCCCCGTCGATGGCGGCGGCCTCGTAGAGCTCGAAGGGCACGGCCTGCATGGCGGCGAGGTAGATCAGGGCGTTGTAGCCGGTCCAGCGCCAGGTGACGATGCAGGAGATGCCGACCCAGGAGGACAGGGTGCCGGCCTGCCAGTCGGTGTGGCCGACGCCGAACAGGCCGAGCACCCAGTTCACCAGCCCGTAGTCCCGCCCGAAGAGCTGGACGAAGATGATGGTGACGGCGGCCACCGAGGTGACGTTCGGCAGCAGCACCCCCATCCGGATGAAGGTGCGGCCGCGCAGCCGGTAATTGAGCAGGTGGGCCAGGCCGAGGGCGAGCAGCAGTTGCGGAACGGTGGACAGCACACCGATGCCCAGGGTGTTCTTCAGCGCGTTCCAGAAGAACTGGTCGTGCAGCAGCGCCCGGTAGTTGTCCAGCCCCACGAAGGTGTGCTCGCTGCCTTCGGTGTCCGCCCGCCACCCGGTCAGGGAGACGTACGCGGTGTACAGCAGGGGGAACAGCCCGAAGGCGGCGAAGACCAGGAAGTAACGGGGCGATGTAGAGGTAGGGCGAGGAGGTGCGCTCCAGGCGGCGCCAGGCGAACCGGGACGGCCCGCGGGCGGTGGGAGCCGCGGGCGTTCTGGTGGCGGGTGGTGATGCGGTCGTCGACACGGCCATGGCGGCGTACTCCTTGCGGACGGGGTTCGGGAGGCCGGGCGGATCAGCCGCCGATGTTGGCGATCTCGGCGAGCGAGTTCTTCCAGGCCTTGTCCGGGGTGGCCTTGCCCTGCTCCACGGAGACCAGGCCGTTGCCGAAGACGTTGCCGATGTCACCACCGTGCGCGCCCAGCGGCTGCGGATTCAGTGCCTTCGCGGACTCGGAGAAGATCTTGCCGGTGGGGGCGTTGTTGAACAGCGGGTCGGTGAACGAGGCGATGTCCGGCTGGCTCCACAGGGCCTGGTCGGACGGGAAGTACCCCTTGTTCTTGAACAGCCACGCCTCCTGGGCGGGCGCGCTGAGCCACTTGGCCAGCTCGACGGCGGCCGCCGTGTGCTTGCTCTGGGTCGGCACCGTCAGGTAGGAACCGCCCCAGTTGCCCCCGCCGCCGGGGATCCTGGCCATGTCCCACGTGCCGCCGTCGGCGGGCGGGTTGGCCTTGAACTCGTAGCTCATCCACGCGGGGCAGGTGACGGTGGCGAACTGGCTCTTCTGGAATCCGGTGTCCCAGGCGGGCGTGAAGGCCGCGACCCCGGCGGACTCGCCGTCCTTGACGGCACCGGCGACCTGGTCGAAGGCCTGCTTGACGGCCGGGTTGGAGTCGGCGATCACCTTGCCCGACTCGTCGTAGAAGCCCTGCGGGGACTGCGCGGCCATGGCGGAGAAGACGTTGCTGCCCGCGTCGAACCACTTGGCCTTCTTGTCGGGGCTCTTGGCCAGGAACTGCCTGCCGGCGGCGAAATAGGCGTTCCAGTCCGTGAGCAGCGCCGAGACCTGGTCGCGGTCGGTGGGCAGGCCCGCCTTCTTGAAGAGGTCGCTGCGGTAGCAGAGCGCCATGCCGCCCATGTCGGTGCCGAGGCCGTACAGGGACGAACCGTCCTTGCTGCCGGCGGGCTTGGTCTTGGACGGAACCCACTGGCTCTTGTCGACGCCGTGGTCGAGGAAGTTCACGAACTTGCCCGCCTGCCCCTGGAAGCCGGCTATCTGCCCGATCTCGACGGCCTCGATGTCGGCGGTGCCGCTGCCGGCCACCAGGTGTGCGTGCAGGTTCTGGTGGTGCGCCCCCATGTCGGCGCGGTTCTCCTTGATCGTGATGTTGGGGTGCAACTGGTGGTACTGGGCGTAGAGGTCCTTGTAGCCGAAGTCGGAGAAGAGGTTGACGGTGAGCGTGATCTTGGCGTCCGGACTGTCGGCCGCGGGCTTGGCGCCGCTGCCGCCGCAGGCGGTGACGAGCAGCGCGCCCGCGAGCGTGGCGCCGACGGCGGTAAGCCGGGTGGTGCGTCCGGTGAGGGTCTCGCGCATGGTGGGTCCTCGGTGGCTGGGGAGGGAGAGCGGCGTCGGGGTCGGGAGAGCGCTCTCCCGCTGGCGTAGATTCCTGCCGAAGGGGCGTGGCTGTCAAGGGTTCGCGACGGATGCGGAGCGGTAAATCAACGTCCTGGTCTCCGCAGTGCCCGAAAGCGTGACAAAACACGGAGGTGGAGCATCCTCAGGACGCCCGATCCGTCACAGCGCTTGACACTCCGGAAACGTGAAGGAAACCATCACTCCACTCAGAGAGCGCTCTCCCAGCTCTCACCCCCACGTCCCGGACAGGACTCCCGGTATGCGACCTCCCCCCTGCGCCGCCGCACGGCACGGCGGCCTCCCTCCCGCACTCCGACTGACCACCCCTCTCGTGATCGCGCTGTGTCTCGCGCTGTACGCGCTGGTCATACCGGCCGGCCGCGCGCACGCCGCCGCTCCCGTTCTGCTGTCGCAGGGCAGGCCCGCGCTCGCCTCGTCCGCCGAAGGGGGCGGCCTGGCAGCCGCCGCCGCGGTCGACGGCGACAACGGCACCCGCTGGGCCAGCGCGTGGAGCGACCCGCAGTGGCTCCAGGTCGACCTCGGCAGTTCGTCGGTTATCAGCCAGGTCGTCCTGAAGTGGGAGAACCACGCGACCGCGTACAAGATCCAAGTGTCCGTGGACGGCACCACCTGGACCACGCCCTACTCCACGACCACCGGCGCGGGCGGCACCGAGACCCTCGCCGTCTCGGCCACCGGCCGCTACGTGCGGATGTACGGCACCGCCCGGGTCAACGGCTACGGCTACTCGCTGTGGGAGTTCCAGGTCTACGGCGCCGGGGGCGGGCCCACCGACCCCCCGCCCACCGACCCCCCGGCCGGTGACTGGACCACGGTGTGGAACGAGGACTTCACCGGCGCGGCCAACACCTCGCCCTCCGCCGCCAACTGGATCACCCGGACCGGCACGTCCTACCCCGGCGGCCCGGCGAACTGGGGCACCGGCGAGGTGGAGACCGCGTCCGACTCCACCGCCAACGTCGGCCTCGACGGCAGCGGAAACCTGAACATCACCGCGCTGAGGAACCGCGACGCGTGGACCTCGGGCCGCATCGAGACCCAGCGCAGCGACTTCGCCGCACCCGCCGGCGGACAGCTGCAGATCTCCGCGACCATCAAGCAGCCCAACCCCGCCAACGCGATCGGCTACTGGCCGTCCTTCCGCGCCACCGGCGCCGGCTACCGCGGCAACCCCGCCGCCTGGCCCGCCGTCGGCGAGACCGACATCATGGCCGACGTCCACGGCCGCAGCCAGCAGGCGGCGACCCTGCACTGCGGCACCGCCCCCGGCGGCAACTGCGACGAGTACGGCGGCCTGAGCAGCGGCCTGGCGAGCTGCATCGGCTGCCAGACCGGCTTCCACACCTACTCCGAGATCATCGACCGCTCGAAGTCCGACGAACAGATCCGCTGGTACCTCGACGGCAAGCAGATCTGGCAGGTCAACGAGTCCCAGACCGGGGTCAGCACCTGGAACGCGGCCGTGCACCACGGCTTCTTCCTCTCCCTGAACCTGTCGATCGGCGGCTCGTACCCCAACGGCGTCTGCGGTTGTACCTCCCCGAACGCCGCCACCAGCTCCGGCGGCACGCTCAGCGTGGGCCAGGTCACCGTCTCCCAGATCACCGGTCCGGCGCCCGCGCCGCTCACCGACCCGCCGGTGCCCACCGGCGCCAGTGACGTCCACGTCACCGGCGGCCAGGGCAACTGGCAGCTCAAGGTCAACGGCGCTCCGTACCAGGTCAAGGGCATCACCTGGGGGCCCTCCAACGACACGGCCGACGCCCACCTGCGCGACCTGCGGTCGATGGGTGTCAACACGTTGCGCGACTGGGGCACGGACGCGGGCAGCAAGGCGCTGCTGGACAGTGCCTCCGCCTACGGTCTGAAGGTCATCAACGGCTTCTGGCTCAACCAGGGCGCTGACTACGTCAACGACACCGCGTACAAGGCGAACACCCTCGCCGACATCAAGAAATGGGTGACCACCTACAAGAGCCACCCCGGTGTCCTGATGTGGGACGTCGGCAACGAGGTGCTGCTCACCATGCAGGACCACTACACGGGCGCCGCGATCGAGCAGCAGCGCGTCGCCTACGCCCAGTTCGTCGAGCAGGTGACCCAGGCGATCCACGCGATCGACCCCAACCACCCGGTCACCTCCACCGACGCCTGGACCGGAGCCTGGGCGTACTACAAGGCGAGCACCCCGAGCCTGGACCTGTACGCCGTCAACTCCTACGGCGCGGTCTGCGACGTGAAGAAGAATTGGACCGACGGCGGCTACACCAAGCCGTACATCGTCACCGAGTCCGGCGAGGCCGGCGAGTGGGAGGTGCCCAACGACGCCAACGGCGTGCCGACCGAGCCCACCGACCTCCAGAAGCGCGACGGCTACCTGAGCGCCTGGAACTGCATCGCCGGCCACACCGGGGTCGCGCTCGGCGCCACGCTCTTCCACTACGGCAACGAGAACGACTTCGGCGGCGTCTGGTTCAACGTCCGCCCCAGCGGCTGGAAGCGGCTCGCCTACTACTCCGTCGCCAAGGACTACGGCGGCACCCCGCAGGCCAACACCCCACCCGTGATCAACGCCATGAGCCTCGGCAACACCACGACGGTGCCGGCGGGCGGCACCTTCACCGTCAGCACCACCACCTCCGACCCCGACGGTGACGCACTGCGCTACCAGCTGATGTACACCAGCAAGTACGTCGACGGGAACACCGGCTTCCAGCAGGTCACCTTCACCCAGACCGGCGACGGCCGCTTCACCGTCACGGCCCCGAAGACGCTGGGTGTGTGGAAGGTCTACGTCTACGCCTTCGACGGCCACGGCAACGTGGGCATCGAGACCAAGTCCTTCCGGGTCACCGCCCCGCCGGTCAACGGCACCAACGTCGCCCTCGGCAAGCCCACCACGGCGTCGACCTACCAGTCACAGGGCAACGGCGCGCCCTTCCCGCCGTCCAACACCACCGACGGCAAGTGGGACACCCGCTGGGCGAGCGAGTGGAGCGACCCGCAGTGGGTCCAGGTCGACCTGGGCCAGGTCACCGCGCTGCACCACGTGCAACTCGGCTGGGAGGGCGCCTACGGCAAGGCGTACCAGATCCAGACGTCCACCGACGGGACCAACTGGAACACGGCGTACTCCACGACGGCCGGAACCGGCGGGATCGAGGACCTCACCGTCAACGCGTCCGGCCGCTACGTACGGCTGAACCTGACGCAGCGCGGCACCACGTACGGCTACTCGCTGTACGAGTTCGGCGTCTACGGCTGACGGCTGTCGGCGGCTCGTGAGAGGAACGGCGACGACCTCGGCCGGCCCGGTGGGTTACCGGGCCGGCCGAGTGCTGTCGCTGCGTTCGGAGAGGCGCTGTGGGGGGTGTGGTGCGGGTGCTACGGGAGGACGTACTGGTCGTTGAGGGCGGCGCCGGCCTCGGGGTGGGTCTGGTCGTAGCCGCGGGCGTCACACTGCAGGCCGCCGACGATGCAGTGGCTGACGAGGGCGCCCAGGGTCGGCGCGTCCCACGCGTTGTAGAAGTCGTAGTGGAACGAGAAGGCCCTGCCGCTGGAGAGGTGGACCCGGGACATGTCCCCGGAGACCGGGAAGGCCATCTTGAACTCGATCATCGGCAGGGCGACCGGGTGGTCCGCCAAGCAGCGGCCGTTGACCGGGTAGGCCATGTGGCTCTTGTGGTCGGGGGTGTCCAGGTACTTGCCGTCCCAGCAACTGGGCGCCTGGTAGCGGATGTTGAGCTGACTCCCCGGCGTGCAGGTCACGGGGAAGTCGATGTTGTGGTAGCTGTCACCGCACTCCCAGCCCGCCACATAGCCCTTGTCCTGCCGGAACTGGTCCGCGGTCGCCATCGGGCTGCCGACGACGAAGCGCAGGCCCTTGGGGAACGGACGGACACTGGTGTAGTCGATCAGGTTGGTCTTGTAGTAGATGACCTGCGGGCCGATGGGCTTGATGACCTGACTGCCGTTGTAGAGCGTCGGCATCCAGTAGCCGCTCTTGTCGCCGGGCGCCTTGCACGAGGTGCCGCCCGCGTTGAGCGAGGCCTGGGTGCTGTTGGCGTCCGTCGTGGTGTTGCCCATGAAGGTGTGGTCGTGCGAGGCGCCGGGCTGACCGGGGTACACGATCGGGTCGTCGGGGATGTTGCGGGTGACCGAGCAGTTGGCCTGGAACTCGTGGAAGTACCGGTTGGGCGGGGTCGCCTGGGATGGGACGACCCCGGTGACCTGCGGATCGGCGAGCACATACGTGCCGGCCGGCGCCGCCATCATGGCGGCGGTGTGCCCGAGGTGGGACGCCGCCCGAGCGGCGGGGTCGCCGGTCGGGGTGGCGGTGGCGCCGACCGTGTTCAACCCGAACGCGACCAGCGCGGCGGCGGTGGCGATCAGACCACCGGAGAAGAGTTTGGACTTGCGAACCATGCGGGCCTCCTAGACATGCGGGAGAGCGCTCTCCGAAAGCGCCCACAGTGTTTCGCCGGGCGCGCGAACATGTCAATAGAAGGTGAACTCACCGGCAGAAAGAGACTTATTCGATGGAAATGTGCCACTGGTCCCCGGGGTGGGACCCCTGGCGGGGTGACGGCGGACCCCGGCGGGGGAGCGCTCTCCGCCACCGTCGGGGCGGAAGGCCGTGATCGTTCGTCGCACGGAGTGCTGCGGACAGCCCACTCAGCCCCTGCGGGGGACCGGGGGCTGAGGTTCGGCGGCTGAGGTCCACGGCGGTCCACGGCCTGGGGGTCAGAGCATGGGAGTCAGGGCCCGAGGATCAGGGCCGGAGGGTCAGGGCCTGCGGGTCGGGACCCGAGGGTCTGGGCCTGAGGGTCTGGGCCTGGGGGGCTGGCCCCGGAAGTCAGGGCTCCGAGGGTCAGGGACCGGCCGCCGTGCCGGTGTCCGGCGTCGGTGCGGGGGGACGGTGTCGGCGGTCAGTGCGGCGGGACGGTCGCGGCCGTGCCGGCGCGGACCGCTTCGACCACCTCGTCGTGCAGGTTCCGACTCTCCGCCTCTGACGGGCAGGGGATGGGGCTGCCCGTCATGGTGAACCAGTCCGACGAGCCGCTGTACTGCACGGCGATGCGTGCCTCGTCGCCGGTCCACGTGGTGTGCACGGACAGGTCGCCCGTCAGGATCCCCACCTCATCGGTGCGCACCCCGCCGCGCCCGGCGAAGACTCCTGTGGTTGTCCACGACGCCCAGCTCATCTCTCCACTGTCACACTCCCGGCCCATCCCGGCGAGCGGGGGCGGAGTCCTCGCGGCAGGCGGGCCGGCGCCGCGTAAGGGCATGCGGAAGGGGGCGCCCGGATGAGCGGGCGCCCCCTTCGCGTGGCAGGGTGGTGTCGGTGCTCAGCCCAGTCGACTCACCGAGGAGTCGTCGAACGGGGCGTTCATCACCCTCGAGGACTCGCAGGACCAGAGGGTGCCGGTGCTCACCTTGATCTTGCAGACGTCGAAGTAGGCCGGAGCTGATGTAACCGCCCGGCTCGGCGTACGTCGTCCAGTAGGCGGTGTCCTGGCCGGCCGGGATGGTCCGCAACTTCCAGATGATCTTGCCGTTCTCGCCGTACGTGACCAGCCGGATGCCGATGGAGTAGCCGTCCGTCGCCGTGTCCTTCAGAGTGATCTGAATGGGGTCCAGCCGGTACGGCTGGACCCGCCACCCGATGTCCATGTGCCCGGAGAATTCGTGCTCCGTCACGGTGTCCGAGGTGGTCGGCAGGGCGGCCGCGGCGGGCGTGGCGGCGAGCGGGACGATCAGGACGGCGAGCGCGGCGGCGCAGGCCGCGACGGTGTACTGGAAACGCAAGATTCCCCCAAGGAACGAACTCGGCAGATCCGCCGAGATGATCATGGTAGCGGTAGCGGCGCCCTTCCCGGGTAGGTGCCGAACCAGGCTCGGACCGACCCCAGTCGGCGCTCACACCGTCGCGGGTTCGTGCCTTGTTCTGTGATCGCGAACAAATAGACTCTTCCCCAGTGACCGTACGAAGGTCGCCCCAGGACGGGCGGCCGCCGGGAATCGCCGAGGAGGGGTACTGACACGTGGGTAGCGGGCGGATGGATCCCGAAGCGCGTCCGCCGGTGATGGCGGACGTGGCCCGGGTCGCGGGCGTGTCCCACCAGACGGTGTCGCGGGTCCTCAACGGGGCCTCGCACGTACGCGAGGAGACCCGCGACCGGGTGCTCGCCGCGATCCGCCAGCTGGACTACCGGCCCAACTCGGCGGCGCGGGCCCTGGTCACCCGGCGCTCCCAGACACTGGGCGTCGTCAGCTTCGGCAGCGTGCTCTACGGGCCCGCCTCGATGCTCGACGGGATCGAGCAGGCGGCGCGCAGCGCGGGCTACTTCGTCAGTGTGGCGAGTCTGCGGTCCCTGGACAGCCGATCGGTGCAGGAAGCCGTGGACCGGCTGCGTGACCAAGGCGTGGAGGGTATCGCGGTGATCGCGCCGCAGACGTCGGCGGTCAGCGCGCTCGGCAAACTCTCGACCGTGGTGCCGGTGGTCGCGGTCGGCTCCGGCAGCGAGTCCCACGTGCCGGTGGTGGCGATCGACAACGAGTCGGGCGCTCTGGCGGCCACCCGGCACCTGCTCGACCTCGGGCACCCGACGGTGCATCATGTCGCGGGCCCGCCCGGCTGGTTGGAGACCACCGCCCGGCAGAACGGCTGGCGCCGGGCGCTGGAGGCGGCGGGCGCGCCGGTGCCCACGGTGCGGAGCGGGGACTGGAGCGCCCGCTCAGGGTACGAGGCCGGGCTGGGGCTGGCCGCGGACCCCGAGGTCACGGCGGTGTTCTGCGCCAACGACCACATGGCGCTCGGCCTGCTCCGGGCGTTGCACGAGTCGGGCCGGGCGATCCCCGGTGACATCAGCGTCATCGGGTTCGACGACATCTCCGAGGCCGCCTACTTCTCCCCGCCGCTGACCACCGTGCGCCAGGACTTCGGCGAGCTGGGACGTCGCGCGCTGGAGCTCCTGGTGGAGCAGCTGGCCGGCGTCGGCCACTCGCGCCACCACATCCTGGTGCCCCCCGAGATGGTGCTGCGCAGGAGCACGGGCCCAGCCCCGTCCCGCTGAGCGCGGGCTCCTCCCGTGGGTGTGCCGCAGCGCGCACGGGAGGAACGGAACGGGCTACGACGTACGGGGGAACAGGTCGTCCACGAAGCCGTTGCGGAAGACCCCGGCGGGATCGTGCTGGGCCATCAGCTTCTCGAAGTCGCCGGCGCGCTCGTAGCGGCCGATGACGTCCTCCGGTACGAGGGTGGTCAGTTTTCCCCAGTGGGGCCGGCCCCCGAGCGGTACGAGGCGGTTCTCGATGGCGGCGAGGACCGGCAGGACCGCCGCCGTGTCCTCGTTCCAGGTGAAGTGCAGCGCTACGGAGTCCTGCCGGTAGGCGGGGCTGAGCCAGAGGTCGTCCGCCGCGACGGTGCGGACCTCCGAGATCTGCAGGCAGGGACGTATGCGGTCGCCCAGGTCGCGCAGGACCACGAAGGCCTCGCGGGCCGCCGCGCGCGGGAGGAGCAGCTCGGACTGCAGCTCCGCTCCGCTGCTCGGGGTGAAGTCCGGCCGGAAATGGGGGAGCCGTTCGTGCCACGGCCCGGGGATGCCCGACTGCACGGTGCACCAGGTGCCGGGCATGGTCGGGATCGGGTGGCGCGGGCCGTCGGCCGGCCGGGCTCCGAGCCAACGGTCGCCGGGGCGTCCGGCGCCCGGCCGGTCCGTCCGCGTCTTGAGCCAGATCTGGGCGGCGTCCGCGTGCCAGTCGGTGAACACGCTGACGCTGTAGCCGGCGCCGGAGATCTCGTCGAAACCGTCCGACAGCCGGTCGAGGGAGAGCCCGTCGTAGACCCACTGGGCGACGTCGTAGGACGGCTCGATGTCGAGGGTGAGGTCGGTGACGATGCCGAGGGCACCCAGCCCGATCACGGCCCCGGCAAGCTGGTCCTGCGGGTTCTCGCGGCGCAGCTCCGTCAGCCGGCCGCCCGGACCGACCAGGCGCAGCCCCGCCACGGCCGTGGCCAGGCCGCGCAGGCCGTTCCCCGAGCCGTGCGTGCCGGTGGCGACGGCTCCCGCGACCGAGATCTGCGGCAGCGACGCCATGTTCGCCAGGGCGAAGCCCTCCTGGTGCAGCTCTCGGGCGACCTGCGCGTACCGCAGTCCGCCGGCGACGGTCACGGTTGAAGCGCGGCGGTCGATGTCGATCCGGGGCGGCAGGCCGTCCAGGCGCACGAGATCGCCCTCGGTGTCCGCGACGAGGTTGAAGGAGTGCCCGGTCCCGAGCGCGCGAATGCTCTGCGACGAGGCCACGATCTGCCGCAGCTCCTCGACCGAGGACGGGCTGTGCACCTGTCGGGCCCTGAACGTCACGTTGCCGGCCCAGTTGATCGGCGGGGAAGTCATCATCGCTCGTCTTTCTGATCGGGCAACTTTGTTATCGTTAACAATTACATTCGTTCTTCATCGTGTCAGCACCAGGAGGGTCCGTGCCACGGCCTGCCGACGACACCCGTCTCCCTACCATGGCGGACGTCGCCCACCTGGCCGGGGTCTCGCACCAGACCGTGTCCCGGGTGCTCAGCGGCCACCCGAACGTGCGCGAGGTGACCCGGGCGGGGGTACAGAAGGCGATCGACGAGCTCGGTTACCGCCGCAACTCCACCGCACGGGCCCTGGCCACCCGGCGCACCCGCACGCTGGGTGTGGTCGCGGCGGACACCACGCTGTTCGGCCCGGCCAGCACCGTCGCGGGGCTGGCGGAGTCGGCCCGGGCCGAGGGGTACATGGTCTCGACGGTCAGCGGGCGGGCGCTCAGCCGGCTCAGCCTCACCGAGGCGCTGCAACACCTCGGTGAGTGGGGTGTGGAGGGCGCTGTGGTGATCACCCCGCAGCGCGAGGCGGCCGCCGCGCTGTTCGAGCTGCGCCACCCCTTCCCGGTGGTGACCGTCGAGGGCGGCCACGACCTGGAGATCCCCAGCGTGTCGGTGGATCAGAACCTGGGCGCCCGATTGGTCACGGACCATCTGCTCGGGTGCGGCCACCGCACCGTCTGGCACGTGGCGGGCCCGCAGGACTGGCTGGAGGCGGCGGCCCGATTGGCGGGGTGGCAGGCGGCCCTGAAGGCGGCGGGCGCCGAGGTGCCACCGCCGCTGATCGGCGACTGGAGCCCGCTCTCCGGCTACCGCGCCGGTCAGGAACTCGCCGGCCGCGTCGGTCGCCGGGGTGCCGGGGGATCCGATCTGACGGCGGTATTCGCCGCCAACGACCAGATGGCCCTGGGTATCATGCGCGCCTTCCGGGAGGCGGGGGTGCGGATCCCCGTGGACGTGGCGATCGCCGGCTTCGACGACATCCCCGAGGCGGAGTTCTTCGCGCCCCCGTTGACGACCGTCCGGCAGGATTTCGCCGCGGTCGGCCGGGCCAGCATCCGGCTGCTGCTGGACCGGATCGAGGGCGGCGACCGTACCGGCATCCCGCACCATGTGATCGAACCTCAGCTCATCGTGCGGGGCAGCACGACGACCCCGGTGATCTGAGCCGCGCGCCGTGCCGATACGCCGCCGGCCCCCGAGAACTGCTCTCGGGGGCCGGCGGCGCAGCACGTGGGGAAGGCGTCAGGTCAGGAGCCGACCTTGCGCTTGTTGTAGACGTCGAAGCCGACGGCCGCCAACAGCACCAGGCCCTTGATGACCTGCTGGTAGTCGGTGCCGATGCCCACCAGTGACATGCCGTTGTTGAGCACGCCGAGCACCAGACCGCCGATGATCGCACCGAGGACGGTGCCGACGCCGCCGGAGGCCGAGGCGCCGCCGATGAAGGCCGCCGCGATCGCCTCCAGCTCGAAGTTGATACCGGCCTGCGGCGTACCGGCGTTGAGCCGGGCCGCGAAGACCATGCCGGCCAGCGCGGCCAGGACGCCCATGTTCACGAACGCCAGGAAGACGACGCGCTTGCTCTTCACACCGGACAGCCGGGCGGCCGGCTCGTTGCCGCCGATCGCGTAGGTGTGGCGGCCGAGGATCGAGTTGCGCATCAGGTAGCCGAAGCCGACCAGCAGGGCGCCCAGGATGAGCAGCACGATGGGGAAGCCGTGGTAGCTGGCGAGCGTCAGGGTGAACACGGTCACCGCGGCGGCGATGGCCACCAGCTTGGCGATGAAGAAGCCCACCGGCAGCAGGTCGAGCCCGAAGCTCGCGGCCTGGCGACGGCCGCGGAACTCCTGGAACACCGCGATCGCCAGCACGGCGATGCCGAGCAGCAGGGTCAGGTTGTGATAGTCGGTGTACGGGCCGACCTCCGGCATGAAGCCGCTGCTGATCTTCTGGAAACCGCGCGGGAACGGGGCCACGGACTGACCCTGGAGCAGGATCTGGGTGCCACCGCGGAACAGCAGCATGCCGGCCAGCGTGACGATGAAGGACGGGATGCCGACGTAGGCGATCCAGAACCCCTGCCAGGCGCCGGCGACCGCGCCGATCAGCAGGGCGACGACGAGCGCCACCGGCCAGGGCACGTCGTGTTTCACCATCATCACCGCGGCGGCCGCCCCGACGAAGGCGGCGAGCGAGCCGACCGACAGGTCGATGTGGCCCGCGATGATGACGATCATCATGCCGATGGCCAGGATCAGGATGTAGCTGTTCTGCTGGATCAGGTTGGTGACGTTGAGCGGCTTGAGGAGGGTGCCGTCGGTCCAGATCTGGAAGAGCACGATGATCAGCGCCAGCGCGACCAGCATGCCGTACTGGCGGATGTTGCCGCGCAGGGCCTGGACCAGCTGTTGCCCCACCCCGCTGCCGGCACCCGTGGGGCCGGTCGGCTTACCGTCGGTGGGTGTGCTCGGCTCGATGCCGGAGGTCTGTGTCTGGGCCATGCGTCACACCTGCTCGTTCTGGGTTGCCGCGCTCACGGTCATGAGGCGCATGAGTGATTCCTGAGTGGCGTCGGTGCGGTCCACCTCGCCGGTGAGCCGGCCTTCGGCCATGGTGTAGATCCGGTCGCACAGGCCGAGCAGCTCGGGCAGTTCCGAGGAGATGACCAGGACCGCCTTGCCCTGGGCGGCCAGGTCGGCGATCACCGAGTAGATCTCGGCCTTCGCGCCGACGTCGATGCCGCGGGTGGGCTCGTCGAGGATCAGCACGTCGGGCTCGGAGAAGATCCACTTGCTGAGGACGACCTTCTGCTGGTTGCCGCCGCTGAGCTTGCCGGTCTCCGCGAACACCGAGGGCGCCTTGATGTTCATCGAGGCGCGGAACTTCTCCGCGACCCGCGTCTCCTCGTGCTCGTTGACCCAGCCGCGCCGGGAGACCTTTCCCAGCGCGCTCAGCGAGATGTTCCGGCTGATGTCCTCGGACAGGTTGAGCCCGAGCTGCTTTCGGTCCTCGGTGACGTACGCGAGGCCGTGCCCGATCGCCTCCGGCACCGTACGGGTCCTGATCTCGACCCCGTCGAGCAGCACCCGCCCGCCGGTGTACCGGCCGTAGGAGCGGCCGAAGACGCTCATCGCCAGCTCGGTACGGCCGGCGCCCATCAGGCCGGCGACGCCGACGATCTCGCCGCGCCGCACATGGACCGAGACGTCGTCGACCACCTTGCGCTGGTGGTCGATCGGATGGAGGACGGTCCAGTCCTCGATGGCGAAGGCGACGTCACCGATGTCGGGGGTGCGCTCGGGGTAGCGGTGGTCGAGGTCGCGGCCGACCATGCCCCGGATGATCCGGTCCTCGGAGATGCCCTCGGTGCCGACGGCGACGGTCTCGATGGTCCGGCCGTCCCGCAGGATGGTGACGGAGTCGGCGACGCGGGCGATCTCGTTGAGCTTGTGCGAGATGATGATGCAGGAGATCCCCTGCGCCTTGAGTTCGAGGATGAGGTCGAGCAGCTTGCGGCTGTCCTCGTCGTTCAGCGCGGCCGTCGGCTCGTCCAGGATCAGGAGCTTGACCTCCTTGGCGAGCGCCTTGGCGATCTCGACCAACTGCTGTTTGCCCACCCCGATGTCCGCGACCCGGGTCTGCGGGTTCTCGTGCAGACCCACCCGCTGCAGGAGCTTCTTCGCGTGGGTGAGGGTGCGGTGCCAGCTGATGATGCCGCGCGAGGCGTGCTCGTTGCCCAGGAAGATGTTCTCCGCGATGGACAAGTAGGGCACCAGGGCGAGTTCCTGATGGATGATCACGATGCCGCGCTGCTCGCTCGCCCGGATGTCCTTGAACGCGCACGGCTCACCCTCGAAAAGGATGTCGCCCTCGTACGTGCCGTGCGGGTACACCCCGCTGAGCACCTTCATCAGGGTGGACTTGCCTGCGCCGTTCTCACCGCAGACGGCGTGGACCTCGCCGGGCGCCACGCTCAGGTTGACGTCGGAGAGCGCTTTGACGCCGGGGAAGGACTTGCTGATCGAACGCATCTCCAGGACGGGTCCGGCCATGATGTGCATCCGTTCGGGTCGGTGGCGGGGGCGGTCGGCCTGGTAGGCCGGGCCGCCCTCACCAGCGTTCCGGGGGCCCGGCCTTGGGCCGCCGCGGAACAGGTCGGGGACAGGTCGGGGAGCAGCTCCCCGGAGCCGGCTACTTGAGCTGAGCGGCGGAGAGCTGCCCGGTGTCGACCAGCACCTTGCGGTAGTTGTCCTTGTCGACGCTGACCGGCTGCAGCAGGAAGGCCGGTACGACCTTCTTGCCGTTGTTGTACTGCTTGGTGTCGTTGACCTGGGGCTTACCGCCGCTGAGCACCGCGTCACCCATCTGCACGGCCACCTTGGCGAGGGCGCGGGTGTCCTTGGAGACGGTCTCGGTCTGCTCGCCGGCGATGATGGACTTCACCGACGCCAGTTCGGCGTCCTGGCCGGTGACGATGGGCAGGTCCTTGCCCGCACCGCCGTAACCGACGCCCTTGAGCGACGACAGGATGCCGATCGAGATGCCGTCGTAGGGGGAGAGCACCGCGTCGACCCGCTCTGACGTGTAGGACTTGCTGAGCAGGTTGTCCATCCGGGACTGCGCGAGTCCGCCGTCCCAGCGCAGGGTGGCGACCTGGTTGAAGTTGGTCTGACCGCTGCGGACGACGAGCTTTTTGTCGGCGATGTACGGCTTGAGCACGCTCATCGCGCCCCGGAAGAAGAACGGGGAGTTGTTGTCGTCGGGAGAACCGCCGAACAGCTCGACGTTGAACGGGCCCTTGCCGTCCTTGAGACCGAGCTTGTCGGCGATGTAGGTGCCCTGGAGGACGCCGACCTTGTAGTTGTCGAAGGTCGCGTAGTAGTCGACGTTCTTGGTGCCGAGGATGAGCCGGTCGTAGGAGATCACCGGGATGTCGGCGTCCGCGGCCTTCTGCAGCACATCGGTGAGCGACGAGCCGTCGACGGCGGCGACGACCAGCAGCCGGGCGCCCTTGGTGATCATGTTCTCGATCTGGGACACCTGGTTCTCCACGACGTTGTCGCCGTACTGGAGATCGGTCTTGTACCCCTTGGCCTGGAACTGCTTGACCATGTTGGCGCCGTCGTTGATCCAGCGTTCCGAGGACTTCGTGGGCATCGCGATACCCACCAGGCCACCCTTGGCGTCAGCGTGTTTCGCATGGGGGCCAACGCCGTTGGCGGCCTGCCCGCAGGCGGCCAACACCATTGTTAGCGCAACCAGGGCGAGGCCTGTCGATATCTTCCGCACACTTCCTCCAGTGATGTGCCGTGGCCGGCGGGGCTCGTGTACGGCCTCCGCGTGACCCCGGTGTCCTCGGACCGGTCGAGTCCCCGTGGCCGGCGGGGTGCGATGAGGGCGCGGGGACCGCGCTCGGATCGGTCTCGGCCGACAGGGGCCCGGTGGCTGTTGGCAAGCCCGCCGGTGCCCGGCCTGGCCATGTCGCTGGCCTGGCGTTACAGCAGTGTTAACGCTAACAGAAAGGGCGTCAAGGGCCCTTGGGTCACCGTTTCGCATCGCACGACGTCGCGGGGCGCCGACCGCAGCCGGTACGGCGCCCCGCGACGTCCGCGCACAGAGCTTACGAACCGGCGGGCGTCCAGTCGCCCAGCCAGTCGTCGATCTCCTGGCCGGCCGCCTGCGCCTTGGTCAGGTACGGGCGGTCAGGGCCCTCGGCGCCCGCGCCGGGGCCGGTGTTCCCGTACTCCGCGAAGCGGTCGTCCTTCCAGGAGAAGCCGCCCATATCGGACCACGGGGCGGCACTGACGGGCTTGCCGAGCGTCGAGTGGCTCACGGTAGTCTGCGGGTCGAGGGACGCGTCGCCGCCCGCGTGCCAGGGCCTGCCGAGGGCGAAGCCCCCGGGCGCGACGGCGCCGTCGATGGTGGAGCGGGTGATCAGGAAGCCCTTGCGGCCGGCGGCGGTGCTGGGCGCCGTGACGCAGCCTCCCGAGCTCCCGTCCCACCGCTTCTTGAGGGTGAGCACCGACCGGTCGATCACGGCGGTGGCCCCGCCGAAGACGAAGTCGACGTTGCCCACGATCTCGGAGTTGGTGACGCGGACCCGGCCGGGCTTCTTCCCGGCGGCGTCCAGCTCAAGGGTGTCCTGGTCGCCCGTGACGCTCACGGTGTCGAGCACCACCCGGTCGGCGGCGGTGCGCAGCGCCACCGCCTGGGCGCTGATCCCGGGGTGGGCCTTCTCGTCGAAGTCATTGGAGATCGTGAGGTTGCGGGCCTCGAAGTCATCGGCCTCGATGGCGACGGTGGCGCTGCCGCCCGTCCCGTAGGTGCCGGTTCCACCCGGTTTGGGGGTTCCTGAGGCGTGATTCTGCACGATGACGGTGTCCTGGCGACTGCCGCCGGTGCCCTGCAGGGTGAGGTGCGGCTTGTTCGACGGGATCTTGACCGTCTCCCGGTAAGTGCCCGGCTTGATGGCGATGACGATCCGGGAGGCGCTGTTCGCCGGAGCGGCGTCGACGGCGGCCTGCACGGTTCGGTACCGGCCCGAGCCGTCCTTGGCGACGGTGAAGGCGGTCGTGGCTGCGGGGGCGGGGGGCCGTGGCCACGGGAGCGGAGGGGGTGGCGGACACGGCGGACACGGTGCCGATGGCGGAGCGGGGGCCGGCGCCGGACTTCACCTTCGCGGGGACGGCGGTGGCCGGGTCGAGGGTGTAGGCGTAGTACGCCTTGGGGTCGAAGGCCGTCCCGCCGTTCTCGTTGCGGCCGCTGGTGTGCACGAAGAGGTTGCCGTGCTGCACGAGGGCGGCGGTGGGGTCCTTGATGACCGGGTTGGCGAGGCCTTCGAAGTAGCTGTTCTCCAGCACCATCCGCGTCCTGCCGCGCGCGTAGTTGCCGTAGGCCGCGGTGATGGACGTGCCGGGGTCGTCCTGGAGGAAGTTGTTGTACAGGTGCGCGTGCGCGACGTTGTCGGCGGAGGGGTTGCGCTGCTGGGTCTCGTGGAACCAGTTGTGGTGGATCGTGATGTCGGCCGTGGTGTGCTCGGTCCAGCCGATGCCGAAGGCCTTGTTGTCGTGCGTCAACCGGTTCCAGGACACCGTCAGATAGGTGGTGTCCTTGCGGCTGTCGATCAGCCCGTCGGCCATGTTGCGCAGATCGTTGTGATCGATCCAGACGTGGTGGGCGCCGTCCATCTGGATGGCGTCCCAGTCGTGCTCCTTGTCGTTCCACGTGCCGGCGTACGAGTCGCGGATCGTGAGGTTCCTGATGATCACGTTGTGTACGCCCTGACCGAGGAAGAACCCTCCGCCGACGATCTGGCCCGCGGTTCCCGAGCCGACGATCGTCTTGTCGGAGGCGACCTTGATCTCCTTGCCCTTGGGGGTCATGGTGATCGTCCCCGCCACGACGATGACGTACGGCTTCGTGGCGGTCGCGTACTTCTCCAGGTCGGCCAGGCTCCGTACCGTGACGATCGCGCCGCCGCGGCCGCCGTACGTGCCGTTCTGCCCCAGCGCGTTGACCGAGGCGAAGCCGTCCGCGCTCGCGCCGGCCCAGGCCGGGGTGGTGGTGGCCGCGGCCGCCTTCGGCTGCGCGTCGTCACCGAACGCCCCGAAGGCCGCTCCGTACGTCACGCCGACAGCGGTGGTCAGCGCCACCGGGAGACCGATCATCAAGCCGAGTCGGCGCCTGCGGTGGCGTGCCTTGTGCTGAGTGCTTTCCATGACCTCATCTGCCCTGGGGGTTCGTTGGTGGGTGTCGCACCCACCAGTCACCACCACGGCCGCAAAGGTTGCCGCGCCCGCCAGGAATTACGGGCCCGCCCTCCGGGCGGACACCGCCCATGTGACGACACGCCCTGGCGGCGGCCGTCGCTGCTCAGGTGCTGCGAGCGAAGTCGCCCCAGACCGCGGGCTTTCCGTCCGCCGTGCCGGCCTCGATCCGATAGCTGTCGGCCCTGGCGTCCCGCCCGCCCGCGGTGTGGTTGTACTGGCCGGCGAAGGTGTGCTGTCCCGCCGGGACGGTCCTGCCCGCTTTGAGGGTCCAGTGGTAGACGAGCCAGTCGTCGTCCTCCCGTACGGAGAGGGTGAAGTCGTCGGCGGGCAGGGTTCGCCAGCTGTCGGTGCTGTGCACACCGCCGGTCTGGGCGATGCGCAGTTCCACGCTCAGCGCGGTGAGGGTCGTGCGCGTCTTGAGGGTGACGTTGCTCTGGGCCCAGAAGGTGTTGCTGTGGGGATCGACGGATCCGTCGGCCCACAGGGGTCCGTCCTCGGTGTGCGGACGGCTCGGCGGGGTGGCGGTCGTGTGGCCGGGCCGGGGTGTGCTGGACGGCGTGGTGGGCCGGCCGGTCCTGGAGGGCGGTGGTGCGGTGCGGCTCGGCTGCCCGGGTCCGGCGCCGTTCGGCGACGGGGAACCGGGGGAGGGGGATCGCGGCGTCCCGGGGCCGCCGACGGTGGACTCCTGGTGCGGTTCGTGGTTCCTGACGACGGCGCCCACCGCGAGCCCTCCGACGGCCAGGGTCGCGGCGGTCACCAGGGTGGTGAGCACGACCTTCGGCCAGGACGGGGCGATCCGGTTGCGGTGCCGGGCGGTGCGGGCACCGGCCGGGCCGGGGTCGGCGGGGTCGGGGGAGGCGAGCATGCCGCGCTGGACGCGGGCGAGCATGCGCGCCCGGTCCGGCTGGTGGGCGGATGCGGCCCGCCGCAGCTGACTGCGTACGTCGTCCATCAGCTCCTCCTCCCCGCGAGTGCCTCGGCGGCCCGTCCGCTGAGGGTGCGTTCCAGTTCCGCCAGGCCTTTGGAGGTCTGGCTCTTCACCGTACCGACCGATATTCCCAGCGCGAGGGCGGTGTCCTTCTCCGACAGGTCGAGAGCGTGCCGCAGCACGACGCACGCGCGTTTGCGGAAGGGAAGCCGGCCGAGTGCGGCGCGGACGTCCACGACCGCCGCGATGTCCGGGTCCTCCGTCCGGTCGTCGTGCCGGGACCAGAACAACGCGACGCGCCGCCGCTCACGGACCGCGCCGCGGATGCGGTTGCGCGCCATGTTCGACACCACGCCCCGGGCGTAGGCCAGGGGGTGGTCGGCGCTCCGCACCCGGTCCCAGCGGTGCCAGAGCGCGGTCAGCGCGTCCGCGGCGAGGTCGTCCGCCGCGTCCGCCTCGCCCGTCAGGAGATGGGCGAGGCGGGCGAGTTCGGCGTAGTGGCGCTCGAAGAAGTCGTGGAACTCGGCGGATGCGTCCTCGAGAAGCATGTCCGTGGCGACCTCTTCAGGAAATGTGAGCGTTCACATAAGTGGAGGCGGCAGCTTAGCAACCGCCGGCCGCGGGTGGCCCGGTGGGCCGCCGGACGGCCGCTCCAGCGTCAGGAGGTGCCTCCCGTCGAGGTCAGGACGCCCGCGCCGGCCTTCTTCGCGAGTGCCGCGGGCAGCCCGGCGGCGGGCTCCAGACCCGCGGTCAGCTTCGGCGTCCAGTTCACCGCCGTTTTGATCTTCTTGGAGGAGTGCTCGGCGTTGTATGCCGCGACGAGGTCGGTCACGGTGCCGTTGACCAGGTTGCCGCTGCCCGCCACCGAGCCGGTGCCGTCCCCGCTGAGCAGCTGCGAGGTCTTGCGGCCGCCGGACAGGGCCCAGTAGTTGTTCTGCGCCACGACCTGGGCCTTGGCCCGGGAGTTGATGCTGTAGCTGTGGGTGTAGTTGTTGAGCGTCGCGGTGTCGTAGTAGTTGTCGTACAGGTGTATCTGGCCGACCCGGGCGAGCGGGGCGCGCTGCACGATGCCCTGGAAGACGTTGTGGTGGAGCGTCACCCGCAGCTTGGTGTCCTTGTCACTGCTGCCGATGAGCATCGTCTTGTCGTGGTTGGTGAACCGGTTGTACTCCACGGTGACCAGGTCGGAGGCGTTGGTGATGTCCAGGGCGCCGTCGTGGACCTGGTACTCGCGCCCGAAGTACGACGGGTTCGCCTTGTCGTAGTGCGGGCCGTCGCCGAAGGTGTTGTGGTCGGCCCACACGTGCGTGGAGCCGCGCACCGTGAGCGCGTCGTACTCGGAGTTCCAGTTCCCGGTCGAGCCGTCGGTCGGGTCCCACTGGGGGAAGCAGTCGCGGGTGTCGGTGAGGCTGAGGTTGCGGATGATGACGTTGTCCGCGTTCTTCACCTGGAGGCTGCCGCCGGTGATCGCCGCGCCCGTGCCGGGCACGCCGACGATCGTGGTGCGGGAGGGAACCGTCAGGACCACCCGCGCGGCCTGCCGGGCCTGCGCCGCGCCGCGCGCCGACTCCGCCGCTCCGCTGGGCACCTTGCCGCGGCCCCAGGTGGCCGGGTCGTAGGCCTTGAGGTAGGTGCTGAGCGAGTAGCCGGTGCCGGCGGCGTAGTCCACGCAGCCGAGGGCCTTGCCGGAGTCGTCGGTGTTGGCGTCGATGACGCCCTTGATCTGGATGATTCGCGGGGCGCCGGTGGGGCCGGACTTGAGGGCCTTGGCCAGCTGGGCCCTGGTGGAGACGGTGAAGGTGTGGGCGGTGTCGGCGGCCTGGCCGCCGGTGGTGCCCGAGCCGTCGGCGGCCCAGCCGTCCTTGGCGGGCAGGGCCGCGTGCGCGAGGTCGACGGAGGCCGCGCCGGCGCCCATGGTCAGCGGTACGACGGCGAGGCCGGCGGCCGCCAGGGAGGCGACGCCGATCAGTGCCATCAGGCGTCGGGACGGCGAGCGGCGGTGCGAGGAGGCAGACACGTGATGTCGTTCCTTCGGTGCGGAGAGAGGGTTCGCCTCTTCAGTGGCCGCCGCCGCAGGGAAGGTTGCCGCCGTACGTGGGATTTTTTTCGGTGCCGCCGCCCGGTGGAGGAACAGGAGCTGCCGCGGGACCGCGGCCGGACTCTGGCGCTACCGCGGCCGGGTTGCGGTGGGGAGCGCGCCGGGGTTCCCGGGAACCGCGCCCGTTGTCGATTTGTGACCAGCGCGGAGCATTGACGCCACCTCTTGTTAACGCTCACACTCTGGGGGTCGGTAACCTCGGTGCAACATTCCGGGGTGGCCGGCCGCGCGTCGGAGACCAGCCCCACCCGTTGCACCCCACGGCCTCACCATCTTGAACGGAAAGCGCGACCCATGAGTGTTAACGCTAACAATTCTTCTCGGCCCAGCTATGTCCTGGGGATCGACTACGGCACGCTCTCCGGCCGCGCCGTCGTCGTCCGCGTCTCGGACGGCGCCGAGATGGGCAGCGCCGTCCACGCGTACTCACACGCGGTGATCGACGACCGGTTGCCCGGCACCGACGCGCCGCTCCCGCCGGACTGGGCGCTGCAGCATCCAGAGGACTGGCTGGACGTGATCCGGCGAGCCGTCCCCGAAGCCATCGCCGCCGCCGGGATCGATCCCGGCGACGTGATCGGCATCGGCACCGACTTCACAGCCTCCACCTGCCTTCCCGCCGGCGCCGACGGCACCCCGCTCTGCCTCCGCCCGGAGCTCGCCGCCCGGCCGCACGCGTGGCCCAAGCTGTGGAAGCACCACGCGGCCCAGCGTCAGGCCGACCGGATCAACGCGCTGGCCCACGAGCGCGGTGAGGGCTGGATCGCCCGCTACGGCGGCCTGATCTCCTCCGAGTGGCAGTACGCCAAGGCGCTCCAGGTGCTGGAGGAGGACCCGGACACCTACCGGCTCACCGACCGCTGGATCGAGGCGGCGGACTGGATCGTCTGGCAGCTCACCGGTGTCGAGACCCGCAACACCTGTACGGCCGGCTACAAGGGGATCCACCAGAACGGCGGCTACCCGACGGCCGAGTACCTGGGCGCCCTCAACCCCGACTTCGCGGACTTCGCCCAGACCCGGCTGGAGCACCCGCTCTCCCCGCTGGGCGGCCGGGCCGGTGGCCTGACGGCAGGGGCCGCCGCCTGGACGGGACTCCCGGAGGGCATCGCCGTCGCGGTCGGCAACGTGGACGCCCACGTCACCGCCCCGGCGGCCCGGTCGGCCGGTGTCGGCGAGATGCTCGCCGTGATGGGCACCTCCACCTGCCACATCCTCAACGGCGAGAAGGTCGCCGAGGTCCCCGGCATGTGCGGGGTGGTCGACGGGGGAGTGGTCGACGGGCTGTGGGGTTACGAGGCGGGACAGAGCGGCGTCGGCGACATCTTCGGCTGGTTCGTCGAGCACGGCGTACCGCCCGTCTACCACGAACAGGCCGCCGCGGAGAACGTCAGCGTGCACGCGCTGCTGTCCCGGCTGGCAGCGGACCAACCGGTCGGCGGGCACGGCCTCGTGGCGCTCGACTGGTGGAACGGCAACCGCTCGGTCCTCGTCGACCACCGGCTGTCCGGAGTACTGGTCGGTGCCACCCTGGCCACCCGACCGCCGGAGATCTACCGGGCGCTGCTCGAGTCGACGGCCTTCGGCACCCGCGTCATCGTCGAGGCCTTCGAGGACTCCGGCGTGCCCGTCACGCGCTTCACCGCGGCCGGCGGCCTCACCAAGAACCCGCTGTTGATGCAGATCTACGCGGACGTCCTGCGCCGCCCCCTGAGCATCGCGGTCTCCGAGCAGGCGCCGGCGCTGGGCTCCGCCATCCACGCGGCGGTGGCGGCCGGGGCCTACGACAGCGTCCAGGCCCCGCGGCCGAGGTGATGGGGCGTGTGCACGAGGACCGGTACTTGCCGGACGCCGCCCGTGCCGACGCGTACGACCGGCTGTTCGCCGAGTACCGCGCCCTGCACGACCTGCTCGGCGGCGAGCACCGCGGGGTGCTGCACCGGCTGCGCGAGTTGCGCAACGAGTCCAGCACCTCTGCCGCCAACTGACGCGCACGGAAGGCCGCTTTCATGACCGATTCCAGGAACGACCTCAGGAACGATGCCGTGACCGATCCCACGTTCGGCCCCGAGACCGACGCAGCGATCAAGCTGATCCGGCAGCAGGTCAGTGATCTGCATCAGGAACTCGTCCGCTACCAGCTCGTGGTGTGGACCGCGGGGAACGTCTCGGCCCGCGTGCCGGGCCACGACCTGATGGTCATCAAGCCGAGCGGTGTCTCCTACGACGACCTGACGCCTGAGAACATGATCGTCTGCGATCTGGAGGGCAAGGTCGTCGAGGGGGCGCACAACCCGTCCTCGGACACCGCCGCCCACGCCTTCGTCTACCGCCACATGCCCGAAGTGGGGGGCGTGGTGCACACCCACTCCACCTACGCCACCGCCTGGGCGGCCCGCGGCGAGGCGGTGCCCTGCGTCGTCACCGCGATGGCGGACGAGTTCGGCGCGGAGATCCCCGTCGGCCCGTTCGCGCTGATCGGCGACGACTCGATCGGCCAGGGCATCGTGGCCACCCTCCAGGGACACCGCTCGCCCGCCGTGCTGATGAAGAGCCACGGCGTGTTCACCATCGGCAAGGACGCCAAGGCCGCCGTCAAGGCAGCCGTGATGTGCGAGGACGTCGCCCGCACCGTCCATATCTCCCGTCAGCTCGGGGAACCGGTCGGCATCGCCGCGCCGGACATCGACTCGCTCTACGACCGCTATCAGAACGTGTACGGCCAGCAGCCCGCCGGCCGCGAAGGAGCTCAGCAATGAAGTCGCTCGAAGGCCGTGAAGTCTGGTTCCTCACCGGAAGCCAGGGGCTCTATGGACCGGACACGCTCCAGCAGGTCGCCGAACAGTCCCAGCAGATCGCCGCGGCCCTCAACGAGAGTCCGGACATATCGGTCCGGGTGAAGTGGCTGCCCGTACTCACCGACGCGGAGGCGATCCGGCGGGTCTGCCTCGACGCCAACGCCGCGGACGACTGCGTCGGTGTGATCTCCTGGATGCACACGTTCTCCCCGGCCAAGATGTGGATCGCCGGCCTCGACGCGCTGCGCAAGCCGATGCTGCACCTGCACACCCAGGCCAACAGGGAGCTGCCGTGGAGCTCCATCGACATGGACTTCATGAACCTGAACCAGGCGGCCCACGGAGACCGCGAGTTCGGGTACATCCAGTCCCGCCTGGGAGTGCCCCGCAAGACGGTCGCCGGACACGTCAGCAACCCATCGGTGACCCTGCGCATCGGTGCCTGGGCCCGAGCCGCGGTCGGGCACCATGCCCTGCGCACGCTGCGGGTGGCGCGGTTCGGTGACAACATGCGCGACGTCGCGGTCACCGAGGGCGACAAGGTCGAGGCGCAGCTGCGGTTCGGCGTCTCCGTCAACACCTACGGGGTCAACGACCTGGTCGCCGTGGTGGACGCGGTGGCCGACGCCGACGTCACCGAGCTGACCAAGGAGTACCAGGAGAGCTACCGCCTCGCGCCCGAACTGCGCCTCGGAGCGGAGCGGCACGGCTCGCTGCGGTACGCGGCGCGGATCGAACTCGGCATGCGGGAGTTCCTCACCGACGGTGGTTTCCAGGCGTTCACCACCAACTTCGAGGACCTCGGCGGGCTGCGCCAGCTGCCCGGTCTGGCCGTGCAGCGCCTGATGGCGGACGGCTACGGCTTCGGCGGCGAGGGGGACTGGAAGACCTCCGCGCTGCTGCGCACGCTGAAGGCGATGTCCGCCGGTCTGCCCGGTGGCACGTCGTTCATGGAGGACTACACGTACCACCTGGAGGCCGGGCAGGAGGTCATCCTCGGCGCGCACATGCTCGAGGTCTGCCCGTCGATCGCCGCCGAGGTCCCCTCGTGCGAGATCCACCCGCTGGGCATCGGCGGCCGGGAGGACCCCGTCCGCCTGGTCTTCGAAGCCACCCCGGGTCGGGCGGTGGTCGTGGGTCTCGCCGACATGGGGGACCGGTTCCGGCTGGTCGCCAACGAGATCGACGTGGTCGCCGCCGCCGAGCCGCTGCCGAATCTCCCGGTGGCCCACGCGGTGTGGAAGCCGCGGCCCGACCTGCGGACCTCGACCGAGGCCTGGCTCACGGCCGGCGGTCCGCACCACACCGTGCTCTCCAGCGCCGTCGGGAGGGAAGAGCTCGAGGACTTCGCGGAGATGGCCGGAGCGGAACTCCTGGTCATCGACGCGGAGACCACGATCCGCCAGTTCACCAAGGAGATCCGCTGGAACCAGGCGTACCACCGTCTGGCGCGGGGTTTCTGAGCGGCTTCGGCCGCATTCGCAGTCGTACCACCAGGTCATGCATCGCAGGGTTTTCCCCGGCTCAAAGGAGAGTGCACGATGTCCCTCACCGCCTCCACCCCCGCAAGACCCCGTACGCGCAACACCGCCGCGGCCCTGCTGGCCGTCGCTCTGTGCGTGTCCCTCGCCGCCTGCGGCGGGGCGGGCAAGAAGGCCGCCGCGGGCAGCGGCACGGACGCGAACGGTGCCAAGAAGCTGGTCTTCGGCTTCTCGCAGGTCGGCTCCGAGAGCGGCTGGCGCGCCGCCAACACGAAGTCCATCCAGGACGCGGCGAAGGCCGCCGGTTTCGAGCTGAAGTTCTCCGACGCGCAGCAGAAGCAGGAGAACCAGATAGCCGCGATCCGCACCTTCATCCAGCAGAAGGTGGACGTCATCGGCTTCTCGCCGGTGGTCGTCACGGGCTGGGACACCGTACTGAAGGAAGCCAAGACGGCCGGGATCCCGGTGATCCTCACCGACCGGGCGATCGACACGCAGGACAAGTCCCTCTACAAGACGTTCATCGGATCCGACTTCGTCAAGGAGGGGACGTCCGCCGGCCAGTGGCTGCTGGACGCGGAGAAGGCCAACACCGGCACGGTGAACATCGCGGAGCTCGAGGGCACCACCGGCTCCGCCCCGGCCATCGACCGCAAGAAGGGGTTCGAGGACCTGGTCCTCAAGGACCCCAGGTTCAAGCTGGTCGCGGACCAGACCGGTGACTTCACCCGCGCGAAGGGCAAGGAGGTCATGACGGCCTTCCTGAAGGCGCACAAGGACATCAACGTCCTCTTCGCGCACAACGACGACATGGCGATGGGCGCCATCCAGGCGATCGAGGAAGCGGGGCTCAAGCCCGGCAAGGACATCCGGATCGTCTCCATCGACGGGGTCAAGGACGCCTTCCAGGCCATGGTCGACGGCAAGATCGAGGTCGTCGTCGAGTGCAACCCGCTGATCGGTCCGCAGGTCATGGACCTCGTGCGCAAGCTCAAGGACAAGGCCGAGGTGCCGGCCCGGGTCGAGTCCAAGGAAGGCGTCTTCACCAAGGACAAGGCCGCGGCGGAGCTCCCCAACCGCCAGTACTGAGTTTCTGCCAGTACAGCTCCGGTGATCCGGGACGGGTGCGCCCCAGGAGGGGCGCCCCGGACCCGGCCGGAGCCTGAGCGGCCCGAGGAGAGGAGCTCCCATGTCGACGCCGCAGCCCAGTCCCGCTCCACCCATCCTCCGGATGGCCGGCATCACCAAGGAGTTCGCCGGCGTCCGGGCACTGTCCGACGTCGGTCTCGACCTGTACCCCGGTGAAGTGCACGCCCTGATGGGCGAGAACGGCGCCGGGAAGTCCACCCTGATCAAGGTGCTGACCGGCGTGCACGAGGCCGAGGCGGGGACGGTGACGCTGGACGGCCACGAGGTCCGTTTCGCCGGCCCGCTGCAGGCGCAGCAGGCCGGGGTCAGCACCGTGTACCAGGAGGTCAACCTCTGCCCCAACCTGTCGGTCGCGGAGAACATCTTCCTCGGCCGCGAGCCCCGCAGGCTCGGCCGCATCGCCTGGTCCGAGCTGCGCCGCCGCGCCCGTGACCTGCTGGCAGGCCTGGATCTGGAGATCGACGTCCGCGCGCCGTTGGACACCCTTCCGCTCGCGCTGCAGCAGATGGTCGCCATCGCCCGCGCCGTGGACATCCGGGCGAAGGTGCTGATCCTCGACGAGCCCACCTCCAGCCTGGACCGTGAGGAGGTGACGCAGCTGTTCAAGGTGATCCGGCGGCTGCGCGGTGAGGGCGTGGCGATCCTGTTCGTGACGCACTTCCTGGATCAGGTCTACGACGTGTCCGACCGGATCACCGTGCTCCGTGACGGCCGTCTCGTCGGTGAGTACCGCACCGCGCACCTGCCGCAGATCGAGCTGGTGTCGGCGATGCTCGGGCAGGAACTCGGGGAGCTCACCGAGCGGGGGCGGGGCGACCGGGACCGTCCGGCCGGAACCGCGTTCGTCGAGGCGCACGCTCTGGGGCGCAAGGGCGCCATCGCGCCGTTCGACCTCGCCGTGCGCCCGGGGGAGGTGCTGGGCCTGGCCGGGCTGCTCGGCGCGGGACGCTCGGAGACCGCCCGGCTGCTGGCCGGCGCCGACCGCGCCGACACCGGCGGCCTCACGGTCGACGGGCGGACCGCCACGCTTCGCAGCCCCCGCGCCGCCATCCGGCGCGGCATCGCCTTCTGCTCGGAGAACCGCAGGAGCGAGGGGATCATCCCCGATCTGACGGTCAGGGAGAACATCGTCCTCGCCCTGCAGGCCGCCCGCGGCTGGGTCAGGGCGCTGCCCGCCCGGAAGACGGAGGAGCTGGTCGCGCACTGGATCGCCGCGCTGCACATCCACCCGGCGGACCCGGAGGCGGTCGTGCGGAACCTGAGTGGCGGCAACCAGCAGAAGGTGCTGCTCGCCCGGTGGCTGATCACCGAACCGAAACTGCTGATCCTGGACGAGCCGACCCGCGGGATCGACATCGGGGCCAAGGCCGAGATTCAGCGGCTGGTGGCCTCGCTCGCCGCGGACGGCATGGCGGTGGTCTACGTCTCCGCCGAACTCGAAGAGGTGCTGAGTCTGTCCGACACCGTCGCGGTGCTGCGGGACCGCGAACTCGTGGCGACGCTCGCCAACACCGAAGAACTCACCTTGGACCGGCTGATGGAGACCATCGCGACCGGAGGGACCCACTGATGCCGCCCCTCGTCACCAGGCTGGCCGCCCACCGGCTGTTCTGGCCGCTCGCGTTGCTCGCCGCCCTGCTGATCACCAACGTCGTCTACACCCCCGACTTCTTCTCGATCCAGATCCGCGACGGCCACCTCTTCGGCAGCCTGGTCGACATCCTGCGGCTCGGCTCGCCGCTGCTGCTGGTCGCCCTCGGCATGACCCTGGTCATCGCCATCGGCGGCATCGACCTGTCGGTCGGCGCCGTGGTCGCCATCTCCGGCGCCGTCGCCTGCCTGAACATCAGCGACCTCGCCGACCAGCACAGCGCCGGCGGGGTGATCGTCGCGGTCCTGCTCGCCCTGGGCATCTGTGTCGCCCTGGGCGTGTGGAACGGCGTGCTGGTCGCCGGGATCGGCATGCAGCCGATCATCGCCACCCTGATCCTGATGGTCGCGGGGCGCGGCGTCGCACAGATGATCACCAGCGGCAAGATCATCACGGTCAACAGCGAGCCTTACCACCTGATCGGCGGCGGCTACGAACTCGGCCTCCCGCTGTCGGTGCTGATCGCCGCCGCGGTGCTCGTGCTGACCGGCCTCGTCGTCCGGCGCACCGCACTGGGGCTGCTGCTCGAATCGGTCGGCGGCAACAAGGAGGCCAGCCGGCTGGTCGGCATCCGGGCCCGCGGCCTGACGATCGCGGTCTACGCGTTCTGCGCGCTGTGCGCGGCGGGCGCCGGGTTGATGATCAGCTCCAACGTGGCCGCCGCGGACGGGAACAACGCGGGTCTGTGGATCGAGCTCGACGCGATCCTGGCCGTCGTCATCGGCGGTACCTCACTCACCGGGGGCCGCTTCCACCTCGGCGGCACCGCCATCGGCGCCTTGGTCATCCAGACGCTGTCCACCACGGTCTACACCGTCGGAGTGCCGCCCGAGACGACGCTGGTGTTCAAGGCGCTGGTCGTGATGGCGGTCTGTCTGCTGCAATCCCCGGCGTTCCGCGCCAAGGTGCTCTCGCGCAAGGTGCCCCGCCGATCGGGTACCGGCGGTGGCGCCCGCGCGGACGTCACCGCGAAGCGCCCGGGCACTGTCCGGGACCACGCACCGGCGAACGCCGCCCAGAGCCCGAAGGGGGCGACCACCCTATGAGCGCGACCCAGCCCCGCGCAGCCGCCGGCCGCGGCGTGCGCACCTTCCTGGCCCAGCACCGCGACTACGTCCCGGTCATGGCCACCGCCGTCCTGTTCGCGCTGACCCTCGAAGCGGGCAACTACCGCTACCTGGACTTCCTGGCCGGGCAGACCATCGCCAACCTCTTCGTGGACAACGCGTTCCTGCTGGTCATCGCCGTCGGGATGACGTTCGTGATCCTCACCGGTGGCATCGACCTCTCGGTGGGAGCCGTCGCCGCGCTCTCCACGATGCTGTGCGCCACCCTCGTCCAGCAGCACGGGTGGCCGCCGGCCCTGGTCATCCCGGTGGTCCTGGCGGTCGGCGCCCTGATCGGGGGCGCCATGGGCTACGCCATCCACCACTTCGAGGTCCAGCCCTTCATCGCGACGCTGGCCGGGATGTTCTTCGCCCGCGGCCTGTGCTATCTGATCAGCACCAACTCGATCCCGATCGACGACCCGGTCTTCACCACCCTCGCGCAGTCCCATGTCACCTTCCCCGGCGGCGTGTTCGTCTCCTGGTCGGTGGTGATCGCGCTGGCCGTCGTCGCCATCGCCTTCCTGACGCTGCACTACACGGGCTTCGGCCGCGCGGTGTACGCGGTCGGCGGCAACGCGCAGTCGGCGCTGCTGATGGGCGTGCCGGTCGGCCGGACGGTGATCCGCGCCTACACGGTCAGCGGGCTGTGCTCGGCCTTGGGCGGGGTGCTGTTCACGCTCTACACGCTGTCCGGCTACAGCCTGCACCTGGTCGGCACGGAGCTCGACGCGATCGCCGCGGTGGTGATCGGCGGGACGATCCTGTCCGGCGGCTCCGGCTACGTGCTGGGCACCCTGCTGGGTGTCCTCGTCCTCGGGGTCATCAAGACCATCATCACCTTCGAAGGCACGCTCAGCTCCTGGTGGACGAAGATCGCGGTCGGCACTCTGCTGTTCGCCTTCGTCCTGCTGCAGCGCCTCATGACGTCCCGTCGGCGCGCCTGACTTCTCGTCAGCCCGCCTGCCCGACCGGACCACCCAGCAGCCGCACGGCCGCGCGCTCCTGACCCGCGCGGCCGTGCGGCACGGGGACGAACATCCGCCCGCCACCCCGTGGGGCCCACACCCCCTCCGCGCCATGGAATCCACCCTTCCCCACCGTTCAAGGGAGACCCATGCACTTCGCCCTGCCCCGTCGACCACGCCGTCAGCAGCGGCGAAGGCTGCGCACCGCCGCCGCCCTCGCCACGAGCGCGGCGCTCCTCACCGCCGCGTTCGTCCCCCTCGCGGCCACCCCCGCGGCCGCCGACACCGCCCTGGCCGGGCACTGGTCCCTGGACGAGACCGCCGGCGACACGGCGGCCGACGACTCCGGCGGCGCCCACCCGGGCAGCATCGGGGCCGGAGCCACCCACGCGGCCGGACAGGTGGGAGCCGGCAGCATCGCGACGAACGGCACCGGCACCGGCAACATCGACCTCGGTGCCCCGATCGTCGACACCTCCGCCTCCTTCAGCGTCTCCGCCTGGGTGAAGCTCAACAACACCGACGGCTACCAGACCGCCGTGAGTGTCGACGGCAGTGAGGTCAGCGGCTTCTACCTCGGACTGCGCGGCGACACCGGGACGTTCGCTTTCGCCCGACTGGCCTCGGACACCCCCGGGGCGGCCGCCGTCGCAGCCGCCGCCGACACCCCGGCCGTCGGTACCTGGTACCACCTCACGGGAGTCCAGGACGCCGCGGCCGGCACCCTCACGCTGTACGTCAACGGCAAGCCGCAGACGACCGTCCCGTACACCACGCCGTGGAAGGCGGCAGGGCACGCGGTCATCGGCCGCGGCAAGTACGCCGGGAACCCGGTGGACTTCCTCAGCGGAGGCGTGGACGACGTGCGGTTCCACACCGGCGCGCTGTCCGCGTCCGCGGTGACCGCGCTGGACCAGTCCGCGCACTGGGCGTTCGACGCGGGCACCGGAACCTCCGCCGCGGACGGTTCCGGCCATGACCACCCCCTCACCCTGGGCGCGACGGCCGCCTGGACCGCCGGCAGGACCGGTGCGTACGCCCTGCGCTCCAACGGGACGGCCACCTCGTCCGCGACCTCCACCACCGCCGCGACGGACACCTCGCAGTCGTTCTCGGTCTCGGCCTGGGTCAAGCTCAACACCCTCACCGGATACCAGACCTTCGTGAGCACGGACGGAACCGCCGTCTCCGGCTTCTACCTGCAACTGCGCGGCAACACCGGCAAGTTCGCCTTCACCCGGCTCGCGTCCGACAGCTCCACCGCCACCGCCGGCCACGCCGACGCGAAGACGGCCCCGGCCATCGGGACCTGGTACCACCTCACCGGCGTCAGCGACAACGCGTCAGGCCGACTGAGGCTGTACGTCAACGGCATCCTGCAGTCCACGGTCGCCTACACCACCCCCTGGAAGGCGTCCGCGGGCACAGCGGTCGGCCGCGGCGAGTACAACGGCAACCCGGCCGACTTCGCCGACGCCACCATCGACGACGTGGTGCTGCACGACCACCCGGTGACCGCTCCCGAACTGGAGAACCTCCTCGGCCAGGGCAACGGCACCCTCACCGTCGACGCGGGCACCGCCGCGCACGCGCTGCCCAGTGACTTCTTCGGCCTGATGACCGAGGACATCAACCACTCGGGCGAGGGCGGCCTGTACGGCGAACTGCTGCAGAACCGCTCCCTGATGGCCAGTGCCTCCGGACCGGACTCGTGGTCCGCCGTCAGTTCCACCGGCGGCTCGGCGAGCATCGCCCTGGACACCGCGAACCCGCTCAACACCGCGCTGACCCGTTCGCTGAAGGTCTCCCTGGCCAAGGCCTCGGCCGGCAACCGGGCAGGGGTCGCGAACGGCGGCTTCTGGGGCATCCCCGTCAAGCCGTCCACCCGGTACACCGCCTCGCTGTACGCCAAGGCCGCCCCGGGGTTCACCGGTCCGCTCAAGCTCTCCCTGGAGAGCACCGGCGGCACGCCGTACGCGACGGCGAGCATCCCTTCCCTCACGAGCGCCTGGAAGAAGTACACCGTCACCCTGAAGACCAAGGCCGGTGCCCCCACCAGTTCCGACAACCGCTTCGTGCTCTCCTCGGAGAAGGCGGCGGGGGCCACCCTGTGGCTGAGCAACGTGTCGCTCTTCCCGCCGACGTACAAGAACCGCCCCAACGGCCTGCGGGTCGACCTGATGGAGAAGATGAAGGCCCTCGAGCCCTCCTTCATCCGGTTGCCGGGCGGCAACTACCTCGAGGGCAACACGGTCGCCGAACGCTTCGACTGGAAGAAGACCCTCGGCGCGACCGAGAGCCGGCCCGGCCACCAGGACCCCTGGGGCTACTGGTCCACGGACGGCCTCGGCCTGCTGGAGTACCTCGAATGGTGCGAGGACCTCGGTGCGCAGCCCGTCCTCGGGGTCTACGCCGGATACTCCCTGCAGCACGACGTCGTCCCGCTGGACCAGCTCTCCCCGTACGTCCAGGACGCCCTGGACGAGATCCAGTACGTCACCGGCGCCGTCACGACCCGCTGGGGCGCCAAGCGGGCCGCCGACGGGCACCCCGCCCCGTTCTCCCTCAAGTACGTGGAGATAGGCAACGAGGACTGGTTCGACACCACCGGCAGCTACGACGGTGGCAACGGCCGCTACGCGCAGTTCCACGACGCCATCAGGGCCGCCTATCCCGCGCTGAAGCTGATCGCCACCACCGGCGTCTCCGCACGTACTCCGGACGTGGTGGACCTGCACAACTACCGTTCGCCCGGCTGGTTCAACGCGAACGCCCACGCGTACGACACCTACTCGCGCAGCGGCCCGAAGGTGTTCGAGGGGGAGTGGGCCTCCCAGATCGGCCGGCCGACCCCGAACCTGGCGGGCGCTATCGGTGACGCCTCCTGGCTCACCAATCTGCAGCGCAACTCCGACGTGGTGGCGATGGAGGCGTACGCCCCGCTGCTGGCCAACGTCAACAGCGTCCAGTGGAACACCAACCTGATCGCCTTCGACGCCTCGACCAGCTACAACTCGCCCAGCGCCTACGTCCAGCAGATGATGGCCGCCGCACACGGCGATCAGATCCTGTCCGCCTCCTACGCCGGCACCAGCACCGTCAACCAGGTGGTCAGCCGCTCGTCCAGGACGGGGAAGTACTACCTCACCGTCGTGAACCCGAGCGGCAACGCGCAGTCGATCACCGTCAACCTGGCGGGGGCCGCCGCGGCCGTCCCGACCACCGGTACCGCGGTCACCCTGACCTCGGCCGGCCCCTCCGACACCAACACCCTCACCGACCCCCGTCATGTCGTCCCGGTCACTACCGCGGTGACCGGCCTGGGAGCCACCTTCACGCGTACGTTTCCGGCCAACTCGGTGACCCAACTCACCATCGGCTGAGCGGACACCGTCCGCGCGGCGGCGGCCGACCACTTCGCGTGGTCGGCCGCTTTCGCCTGCCCGAGGGCAAGCGCTTGCTCATCAACTCCCCTGGGATATCCGCTTGTTCAGGTCATTGACAGGTACGCGCTTGCTCTCTAACTTCATCACCGGCCCCATCGTTCACGGACATGAACTTCGACTTTCAACCGTGAACGGGTCTGAGGCAGCCGCATCCTTCGACATCCCCCCATGGAGGACCGACATGGCAGCACGTACATCCACCCGGCGGGTCGTCCCCGCCGTTCTCGCGCCGTTGGCGGCCATCGCCCTGGCCGTGACCGGACTGGTCACCGTCCCGGGATCCGCGTCCGCGCAGGCCCCGGCGCCCCAAGCCGCACCCGCGGCGGCCAGTTGGCCGACGCCGGCCGGCGACCAGCTGGTCACCAGCACGATCAAGGTGACCGGCACCCGTGACGGCGGCATGATCCGGTACATCGGCAGCGGTGACCTGGGCACCGACGGACAGAGTGAGAGCCAGGATCCGATCTTCGAGCTGGCGAACGGCGCGACCCTGCAGAACGTCATCCTCGGCTCCCCGGCGGCCGACGGCATCCACTGCCTGGGCACCTGCACGCTGAAGAACGTCTGGTGGCAGGACGTCGGCGAGGACGCCGCGACCTTCAAGGGCACGTCCGCGTCGCAGACCATGACCATCGACGGCGGAGGTGCGCGCAAGGCCTCGGACAAGGTCTTCCAGCACAACGGCCCCGGCACGATGATCATCAAGAACTTCCAGGTGAACGACTTCGGGAAGCTCTACCGCTCGTGCGGCAACTGCAAGAAGCAGTACGAGCGGCACGTCATCGTCCAGAACGTCACGGTCACCTCGCCCGGCAAGTCCATCGTCGGCATCAACTCCAACTACGGCGACACCGCGAAGCTCTCCGGCATCACCGTCGTGAACGACAGCAGCAAGAAGATCAGCCCCTGCGACCGCTACAAGGGCGTGACCAGTGGCGAGCCGAAGAAGATCGGGAGTGGTCCCGACGGCGTGAACTGCCTGTACTCCTCATCCGACATCACCTACAAGTGAGAGGCGGCACGCCATGAAGCGGATCCCATCGATCAACCGCCGGGCCCTGATCGCCGCCGCCGTCGCGACCGGTGTCGCCTCGGTCGCCGTCGTCGCCTCCCCGGCGGGCGCCGGCCCGGTCGTGCCCGCGACCGGATCCGGTCCGGTCGTGGTCGCGGCAGCGGCCTTCGAGAACGCGCCCATCGGATACGGCGCCGGCACGACGGGCGGGGCGGGCGGCACCACCGTCACCGTCACCACGGTCGCCCAGCTCGTGACCGAGGCCAAGTCGACGGGAGCGAAGACGATCAAGGTCTCGGGGATGCTGCGGGGCACCGAGCAGATCTACGTGACCTCGGACAAGACCATCGTCGGTGTGGGCGCCGACTCGGGCCTCACCGGGGCCGGGCTGTTCATCAAGAAGGCCCACAACGTCATCGTCCGCAACCTGAGGATCTCGCTGGCCAAGGCGCCCGTCGACCTCATCCAGATCCAGAAGTCCGACCACGTCTGGATCGATCACAACGACCTGTCCAACGACCGCACGCACGACAAGGACTACTACGACGGGCTGCTGGACATCAACCACGGCTCCACGGACGTCACCGTCTCCTGGAATCACCTGCACGACCACTTCAAGGGCTCGCTCGTCGGCCACAGCGACAAGAACGCCTCCGAGGACGCGAGCATCCGGGTCACCTACGGGCACAACTGGTTCAGCAACGTGGACTCGCGGCTGCCGCGTATCAGGTTCGGGCATCTGCACGCCTACGACAACCTCTACGAGAACGCTCCGACCAGCGGCATCCACTGCCTGATGAACGCGCAGTGCCTGGTTCAGAACAACGTCTTCGTGAACGTGAACCTCCCGGTGTGGACGACCGAGGACAGTCCGGTCGACGGCTACGCCAACGCCAGTGGCAACGACTACGGCGGCGCGGCCCCCGTCATCACGCGCACCGGCACCTTCACCAGCCCGCCCTACGCGTTCACCCTCGACCCCACCGCGCAGGTGGCGGCCGAGGTCCGGGCGGGGGCGGGCACCGGCAAGGTCGGCTGATCGCGGACCCTTGCAACTGCCCTGATCGCAGGCCCTGACCGACTGCGACCCGGGCCCGATCCGGCCCGATGTGGGAGCGCTCCCGCACCGGGCCGGAGCCGTGTTGGATCAGTTCTGTCGAAAGCATTGACGAAGCCTCGGCGCGGCTCTAACTTTCATCGCGTCGTACTTCGTACGTCATATATGAGACGCGATACGTGAGATCTGAGAGCGCACATGACCTTTGCCCCCGCCCCGATCCCCTCCCGGACGCAGTACGTGCTGGAAGCGATCAAGCACGGCATCCTCACCGGGCAGTTGAGACCGGGACAGCCACTCGTCGAGGCCGATCTCGCGGCGCAGTTCGGGGTCTCGAAGACCCCCGTGCGCGAGGCGCTCAAGACGCTGGCCGGCACCGGACTCGTCGTGATGAGCCAGTACAAGGGCGTCACGGTGCGGGCCGTGGACGCGGCCATGGCGCGTGAGATCTACGACGTGCGACTGCTGCTGGAACCGGAGGCACTGCGCCGCAGCATCGTCAGGAAGGAGTCCCTGGCGGCGGCACAGGACGCGCTGGTGCGCGCCGAGGGCGCGGAGGACCGGGCCGACCGTAGCCTGGCCAACCGCGACTTCCACCGGGCGCTGTACCTGCCCTGCGGCAACCCGCTCCTGACGCGCATGCTCGACGAGGTACGCGACCAGGCGGCCCTGGTGTCGGCCGTCGCCTGGGCGGCCTCCCCCTCCTGGGAGCAGGAGGCCCGCGAGCACCAGGAGATCCTGCGGACGGCGCTGGCCGGCGACGCCGACGGCGCGGCCCGTCTGCTGCACGCGCACATCTCCGACTTCGTCCGCCGCGCGTACCCCGAGCACCAGGAGGCGGGCGCCTGATGGACCGCACCGAACTGACGCACCCCGCCGAGCTGCGGGCCGCACTCGCCGACGTCGTCGCGATTCCGGTGACGCCCTTCGACGCCGACGGCGCGATCGACCGGACCGCCTACCGGTCCCTGCTGCGCCGGCTGCTGGACGGCGGCGTCCGGACGCTGACGCCCAACGGGAACACCGGCGAGTTCTACGCCCTGACCCCCGAGGAACGACTCACGGTCGTCGAGGACACCCTCGCCGAGACCGCGCAACGACCGGCCGTGGTCCTGGTGGGCGTCGGACACGACGTTCCCACCGCCGTCGCCGCGGCCCGGCACGCGCGTGACCACGGCGCCCAGATGGTGATGGTGCACCAGCCGGTGCACCCCTACGTCTCGCACGACGGATGGGTGGACTACCACCGGGCCATCGCCGAGTCCGTCCCCGAACTGGGTGTGGTGCCCTACATCCGCAACCCGCTCCTCGGCGGCGACCGCATGGCCCTGCTCGGCGACCTGTGCCCCAACGTGATCGGCGCCAAGTACGCGGTGCCGGACGCCGCCCGCTTCGCGGCCTTCGCCCGCGACGCCGGCCTCGACCGGTTCGTCTGGGTGGCGGGACTGGCGGAGCTGTACGCGCCCGCCTACTGGGGGGCCGGTGCCACCGGTTTCACCTCGGGCCTGGTCAATGTCGCGCCGTCCGTGTCCCTGGGCATGCTGACGGCCCTGCGTGCCGGGGACTACTCCGAGGCGATGCGGATCTGGGAGCAGATCCGCCCCTTCGAGGACCTGCGCGCCGCGCAGCAGTCCGCGAACAACGTGACCGTCGTCAAGGAGGCGCTCGCCGCTCTCGGCCTGTGCCGCCGCGAGGTGCGGCCGCCGAGTCGTGAACTGCCCGACCCGCAGCGCGCAGAGGTGGCGGCACTCATCAAGGGCTGGGCGCTGTGAGGAAGACTCCCGAGGAGCTGCGCAGCCACCGCTGGTACGGCACCGACGGGCTGCGCTCGTTCAGCCACCGGGCCCGCACGCGGCAGCTCGGCTACCTCCCCGAGGAGCACCTCGGCAAGCCGGTGATCGCGGTCCTCAACACCTGGTCCGACATCAACCCCTGCCACTCCCACCTGCGCGAACGCGCCCAGGCGGTCAAGCGCGGGGTGTGGCAGGCGGGCGGCTTCCCGCTGGAGTTCCCGGTGTCCACGCTCTCGGAGACCTTCCAGAAGCCGACGCCGATGCTCTACCGCAACCTGCTCGCCATGGAGACCGAGGAACTGCTGCGCTCGTACCCGGTGGACGGTGCCGTGCTGCTGGGCGGCTGCGACAAGTCCACCCCGGCGCTGCTGATGGGTGCGGCCAGCATGGACCTTCCCGCCGTCTTCGTCCCGGCGGGGCCCATGCTGCCCGGCCACTGGCGTGACGAGGTGCTGGGCTCCGGCACGGACATGTGGAAGTACTGGGACGACAAGCGGGCCGGGCTGATCGGTGACTGCGAGCTGGCCGAGCTGGAGAACGGGCTCGCGCGTTCCCCCGGCCACTGCATGACGATGGGCACCGCCTCCACGCTGACGGCCGCCGCCGAGGCGCTGGGGGTCACCATGCCCGGTGCCTCCTCGATCCCGGCGGTCGACTCCGGCCACGAGCGGATGGCCGCCGCCTCGGGGGCGCGCATCGTCGAGCTGGTGTGGCAGGACCTGCGACTGTCGCGGATCCTGACCCGTGACGCGTACCAGGACGCGGTCGCCACCGTCCTGGCCCTCGGCGGCTCCACCAACGCCGTGATCCATCTGATCGCGATGGCCGCCCGCTCCGGCGTCGAACTGACGCTGGACGACTTCGACCGCATCGCGCGGACAGTCCCCGTGCTGGCCAACGTGCGCCCGGGCGGCCGGTACCTGATGGAGGACTTCCACTTCGCCGGCGGCCTGCCCGGGTTCCTCGCGCGGCTGACGGACCTCCTGCACCTGGACCGCCCGACGGTCGCGCACCCCACGCTGCGCGAGCAGCTCGACGGCGGACTCGTCCACAACGAGGACGTCATCCGCCCGCGCGGCAACCCGCTGGCCGCCGAGGGCGGCCTCGCGGTACTGCGCGGCAACCTCTGTCCGGACGGTGCCGTCATCAAGCACATCGCCGCCGAGCCGCACCTGCTCAAGCACACCGGGCCGGCCGTGGTCTTCGACGACTACCGGGCGATGCAGGCGACCATCAACGACCCGGAGCTGGGCATCACGGCCGACAGCGTGCTGGTCCTGCGCGGGTCCGGGCCGCTCGGCGGCCCGGGGATGCCCGAGTACGGGATGCTGCCGATCCCCGACCATCTGCTGAAACAGGGGGTGCGCGACATGGTCCGGATCTCGGACGCGCGGATGAGCGGGACGAGTTACGGCGCGTGCGTCCTGCACATCGCACCCGAGTCGTACGTCGGCGGCCCGCTGGCCCTCGTCCGCACCGGTGACCCGATCACCCTCGACGTGGCGGGCCGCAGCCTCCACCTCGAGGTGGACGACGCCGAGTTGGAACGCCGCCGCGCCGAGTGGCAGCCGCCCCCGCCCCGCTTCTCCCGGGGCTACGGCGCCCTCTACCAGGAGCAGATCACCCAGGCCGACACCGGCTGCGACTTCCGTTTCCTGGCCAGGCCCGGCGAAGTGCCCGAGCCCTACGCGGGCTGAGTGCCCGACCAGCCCTCCCCGTCGCGAGTGCCCCAGACCTTCCTCGTCCGGGGCGCCGCACACCATTCAGCAAGCGCTTACCCCCGTAGTGAAGGAGTCCCAGTCATGGCCATCGCCGTGGCGAAACCATCCCGGCGGCGCGACCGGCGCCTCCCGTATCTGCTGATAGCCCCGGCAGGCCTGCTGATGCTCGGGTTCATCGCGTACCCGATGGTCAGCGTCCTCTACTACAGCCTGCAGGACTACAACGTCACCAAGCCCTGGCGGAACGGCTTCGCCGGGTTCTCCAACTTCACCAGGATCTTCACCGACGACCCGCTCTTCTGGCAGAGCCTGGGCTTCAGCGCCCGGTGGGTCGTCGTCGAGGTCAGCCTGCAGCTCGCCCTCGGACTGGTGCTGGCCCTGCTGGTCAACCAGACCTTCCTCGGCCGGGGCATCGCCCGCGCCCTGGTCTTCTCGCCCTGGGCGGTCTCCGGCGTCCTGACCACGACCATCTGGATGCTGCTGTACAACCCTTCCACCGGGTTCAGCCGCTACCTCGCCGACGCGGGCATCGGCACCTACGGCACCTCGGTGCTCTCCGACACCGGCACGGTGTTCTGGGCGGCGGTCCTCGCCGAACTCTGGCGCGGCGTCCCCTTCTTCGCCATCCTCATCCTCGCCGACCTCCAGTCCATTCCCCAGGAGCTGTACGAGGCGGCCTCGGTCGACGGCGCCAACCGCTACCGGCAGCTGTTCCACATCACGCTGCCGCACCTGCGGGACGCGATCGTGCTGTCCACGCTGCTGCGCGGAGTGTGGGAGTTCAACAACGTCGACCTGCTCTACACCCTCACCGGAGGCGGACCGGCGGGCCAGACCACCACACTGCCGCTTTACGTCGCCAACACCGGGATCGACGGGCACGACTTCGGTTACGCGTCGGCGCTGACCACCGTCGCCTTCGTCATCCTCCTGTTCTGCTCGATCCTCTATCTGCGCCTGAGCAAGTTCGGAGGCGACCGCACATGACCGCCGCACTCGCGGAGAAGGACGTCCGAGCGGTACCACCGGCCGGAACCACTCCGCCGCGTACCTCCCGGCGCCGCCGCCGCTCGGTGGACGACGGCACACCGCGCTGGCAGATCTACCTGCCGCTCGGTCTGTACCTGCTGTTCACCCTGGTCCCGTTCTACTGGATGCTGCTGTTCGCGGTGCGTCCGGCGGGGTCGACGTCGCTGGTGCCCTGGCCGGCCACGACCGAGCATTTCGAGAAGGTCTGGAACGAGCGCTCGTTCGGCATGTACTTCCAGAACAGCATGCTGGTGGGTGCCGCCACCCTGATCACCACGACCGTGGTGGCGCTGTGCGGCGGCTACGCCCTCGCCCGCTTCACGTTCCGGGGCAGGAACGCCTTCATGCTGGGGCTGCTGTGCTCGCAGTTCATCCCCGGCGCGCTGATGCTCGTTCCGCTCTTCGAGATCTTCCGGAACCTGCAGCTGATCAACTCGCTGTGGAGCGTGATCATCGCCGAGACCGTGTTCCAACTGCCGCTGTCCATCATCCTGATCAGCGGCTTCATCAAGAACGTGCCCATGGCGCTGGAGGAGGCCGCCTGGGTCGACGGCTGCTCGCGGCTGCAGGCGTTCCGCGCGGTGGTGCTGCCGATGCTGGGGCCCGGACTGATCGCGGTCGGCTCCTTCGCGTTCGTGCACAGCTGGAACCACTTCCTGTTCGCGCTGATGTTCCTCAGCTCGCAGGACAAGCAGACGATCCCGGTCGGCCTCAACACCCTCATCGGCGCCGACAGCGTCGACCTGGGGGCGCTGGCGGCGGGCGGGGTGGTGGCCGCGGTGCCGGTCGTCATCGTCTTCGCGTTCATCCAGAAGTGGCTGGTCACCGGCTTCAGCGCCGGGGCGGTCAAGGGGTGAGCGGCATGGGAGCGACACCCGTCGTCCTGGCCGGCGCGTACGGCCACGGGCACTGGCACCTGGAGAACCTCCGCAGGCTCACCGCCGCCGGAACCGTACGGCTGGCCGGGGTGTGCGACCTGCGGACGCTGGAGGACGAGCGGCTCACCGGACTCGGCACACCGGTACAGGGGACCGACCTGGGGGAGCTGATCGACCGGACGGGCGCCGTCGTCACGATCGTCTGCACGCCGATCCACACCCACGCCGACCTGGCGCTGACCGCCGCCGCCCATGGCGCGCACGTCCTGCTGGAGAAGCCCCCGGCCCCGTCGTACGCCGAGTACGAGCGGCTGGTCACCGGTCTCGAAGCGCGGGGCAGCGCATGCCAGATCGGCTTCCAGTCGCTCGGCTCGAAGGCGGTGACCGCGATCCGCGAGCTGGTCGCCGAGGACGCGATCGGCCGGGTCCGGGGTATCGGCGCCGCCGGCAACTGGGTGCGCGAGGAGGGGTACTTCACCCGCGCCGCCTGGTCCGGGCGCCGCACCCTGCGGGGCGTCGACGTGGTCGACGGCGTGCTCACCAACCCCCTCGCGCATGCCGTGGCCACCGCCCTGCGGCTGGACGGAAGCGACCGCGCCGAGGACGTGGCGGCGATCGAGACCGAACTCTTCCGCGCCAACGACATCGAGTCCGACGACACCTCCTGCGTCCGGATCCGGACCGCGCGCGGCACCCGGATCGCCGTCGCCGCCACCCTGTGCGCCGAGACCGCGACGGAACCGTATGTCGCCGTGCACGGCACGAAGGGCCGCATCACCTTCTGGTACAAGCAGGACCGGGTGCTGCTGCAGCGTGCCTCGCACGGCCCCGAGGAGCGCGTCTTCGCCCGGACCGATCTGCTGGAGAACCTGCTCGCGCACCTCGCGCACGGCGAGGAGCTGCTCGTCCCGCCGCGCTCCACCGGCGCCTTCATGAAGGTCGTCGAGGCGATCCGCACCGCCGCCGATCCCGTGCCGGTTCCCGGCCGGCTGTGGCGTGCCGTTGCGGGGGAGCGCTCCCAGCGCCGGGTGGTGCCGGGCGTCGACGACATGGTCGAGTCCGCCGCGCAGACGCTCGCGCTCTTCTCGGAACTCGGCGCGCCCTGGGCCGTACAGGAGTCCGCGCGGGAGGTGCACTGCTGATGACCGAACCCCTCGAACTGCGGTGCGGCGACCAGGTCGTCGGCCGCTATGACCACCGGCCCGACCTGGCTGTAGCGCGGGCTGTCACCACGGCCGTATCTGCACCTGGTCCGCACCCTGGGCGGAGTGCAGGTCACCGAGGTGATGCCCACGGACCACCGGCACCACCTGGGGGTGAGCGTCGCGGTCCCGGACGTGGCGGGCCGCAACTTCTGGGGCGGCCGGACCTTCGTCCGCGGCCAGGGGCCCACCGAACGGGACAACCACGGTGAACAGCGGCACAGCGGTTGGCTCCGGCGGACGTCCGCCGGTTTCACGGAGGAGCTGTCCTGGACCGCCGACGACCGGGAACTGCTGCACGAGCGGCGCACCGTCGACGTCCGGCGGATCGACGACACCGCCTGGGCGCTCGACGTCACCTTCGCGCTCACCAACACCACCGGTCGCCCGCTGGGCATCGGCAGCCCGGCCACCAACGGCCGGCCCGGCGCGGGGTACGGCGGGTTCTTCTGGCGAGCTCCGAAGGAGGCACGTCCCGCTGACGTCTTCAGCGCGGACGCCGACGGCGAGGACGCGGTGCACGGCCGCCCGGCCGACTGGCTCGCCCTGGCCGGCGGCCGGTGGACGCTGGTGTTCAGCGGACCGGACCCGTGGTTCGTGCGCACCGGCGAGTACCCCGGCGTCGGTTCCTCGCTCGCGGCGCGGGAGCGGCTGGCGGTGCCGCCGGCGGCCACCGTGACCCGGCGGATCGTCACCGGGATCGCCGACGGGCGGCTCGGGCGCGACGAAGCGGCGGCGCTGGCGCGGGCTCTGGGCGGGGGGGAGACCGGATGACGCGCGCGTGGACCGCCGACCTCGGTGACGGCACCTACCGCAATCCCGTGCTGAACGCCGACTGGCCGGACCCCGACGTGATCCGCGTCGGTGACGACTACTACCTGACCGCCTCCAGCTTCGGCCGCGCGCCGGGCCTTCCCATCCTGCACTCGCGCGATCTGGTCAACTGGCGGATCGTCGGCCACGCCCTGGACCGATGGGAGCCGGCCGTCGCCTTCGCCGTGCCGCGCCACGACGGCGGGGTGTGGGCGCCGTCCATCCGCCACCACCACGGCCGCTTCTGGATCTTCTGGGGAGACCCCGACACCGGCATCCACCAGGTCAACGCCGAGGACGTCCGCGGACCGTGGACCCGTCCGCACCTGCTCAAGGCGGGGCGCGGCCTGATCGACCCCTGCCCGCTGTGGGACGCGGACGGCAGCGCGTACCTCGTCCACGCCTGGGCGAGGTCGCGGGCCGGGGTGAACAACCGGCTCACCGGGCACCGCATGAGCTCCGACGGCACCGAACTGCTCGACGAGGGACGGGTGATCATCGATGCCGACGCCCTCCCCGGCTGGTTCACCCTCGAAGGACCCAAGGCCTACCGGCGGGACGGCTGGTTCTGGATCTTCGCCCCCGCGGGCGGGGTGGAGACCGGCTGGCAGGGCGCGTTCCGTTCCCGGGACTTCTTCGGACCGTACGAGGAGCGGGTCGTGCTCGAGCAGGGCAGTACCGCGGTCAACGGGCCGCACCAGGGCGCCTGGGTGGACACCCCGTCCGGCGAGGACTGGTTCGTGCACTTCCAGGCGCGGGGAGCGTACGGCCGGGTGGTGCATCTGCAGCCGATGCGGTGGGCGGCGGACGGCTGGCCGTTACTGGGCGCCGACGGAGAGCCGGTGACCGTGCACGCCAAGCCGAAGGGCGAGGACCAGCCGGTCGAAGCCCCCGCCACCGACGACGACTTCCCCGGTGGCCGGTTCGGCCGCCAGTGGTCGTGGACGGCGAACCCGCGCCCCGGACGGACCACCGCACACAGCGGCGACGGCCTGCGGCTGGCCTGCGCGCGCACCACCGGCGTCGAAGACCTGCGGACGGTGCCCAACGTCCTGGTCCAGCGGCTGCCGGCCGAGTCCTGCACGGTCACCGTCGAGCTGACCCTGGACTCCGCCACCCCCGGTGCCCGGGCGGGACTGGCCGTCCTCGGGGACACCTACTCCTGGATCGGCCTGGAGCGGGGAGCACACGGGATCCGTCTCGTGCACCGCTTCGCCGAGTCCGCGGGCCAGGCGGCCGAGCGGGACGCCGAGTACGCCCGCCCGGCGCCGGACGGCCGGGCCCGGCTCCGCATCGAGGTCGCACCGAGTGCCCGCTGTCACTTCAGCGCGGACATCGGCGAGGGGCCGCTGGCCTCCGGACCGGTGTTCACCGCCGGCCCGTGGCGCTGGCTCGGTGCCCAGCTCGGCCTGTTCGCCACCGCGCCCCCGGGCCGGGGCCCCGCGGGAACGGCCGCGTTCGACGCCTTCCGCATCACTCCTGAATCGCACGACCGCACCGCACGCACCACCGCACCGCACCACACCGCACGCACCACCGCACCACCGCACCGCACCACCGCAATGCAGGACCAGATCCCACGACCGAAAGAGCCGCCATGTCACAGTCGAAGAAGCCACGCCGCAGAACCCGTCTGATCGCCGCCACGGCGATCACCGCCACACTCGCGATCACCGCCACCGCCTGTGGTGACTCCGGCACCTCGTCGGGCGACGAGGGCAAGGGGGAGGGGAAGATCGTCTTCTGGGACAACAACGGTGGGGTGCGTACCGCGGTCTGGAAGCAGATCATCGCCGCGTTCGAGAAGAAGAACCCCGGCATCAAGGTCGAGTACGTCGGCATCCCGATCGCCGACGTACAGAAGAAGTACGACACCGCCATCGCCGGTGGAGGCCTGCCCGACGTGGGCGGCGTCGGCACGGCGTACCTGGCCAACATGGTCGCCCAGAACGCCCTGGAGCCGCTCACCGACCGGATCAACGACAGCGCGCTGAAGGGCAAGCTCGTCGCCGGCATGGTCACCAGCGTCCAGGCGGCGGGCGGTGACGCCCAGCAGCTCTACGAGGTGCCGACGTCGGCCAACCAGGGCACGCTGTGGTACCGCACGGACCTGTTCACCGCCGCCGGTCTGCAGCCGCCCACCACCTGGGCGGGCCTGTACGCGGCGGCCGACAAGCTGACGGACGTCAAGAACAACAAGTTCGGCTTCACCCTGCGCGGCGGCAAGGGCTCGATCGCCCAGGCGCTGGAGATGATGTACGCCCAGTCGGGGATCGACACCTTCTGGAACGGCGACAAGACCACGGTCAACGACCCGGCGAACATCACCGCGCTGGAGAAGTACGTCGGCCTGTACAAGAAGGCGACGCCCGCGGCCGACCTCAACAACGACTTCGTGAAGATGGTCGCCGAGTTCGACCAGGGCAGCATCGGGATGCTGCAGCACAACCTCGGTTCGTACAACGACCATGTGAAGGCGTTCGGCAAGGAGAAGATCGACGGCATCCCACTGCCGCCGGCCACCGACGGCGGAGTGCGGACCATCGTGTCCAACCCCGTCGACGGGCTCGGGTTGTTCAAGTCCGGTTCCAACAAGGCGGCCGCGTGGAAGTTCATCGAGTTCGCCGCCTCGGCCGAGATGAACAGCCTCTGGAACCAGTCGGCGGGCGCGATCCCGGCCAACACCGACACCGAGTGGGACAAGTGGATCACTGACGCCAAGCCGACCAAGGCCGCGATGGACTCGCTCAACGATCCCAAGACCAAGATCGTGCAGTTCCCGTACTACCTGCCGGACTGGAACAGCATCACCAAGGCCGACTCCGAGCCGGATTTCCAGAAGCTGCTGCTCGGCAAGACCACGGCCAAGCAGTTCGCCGACAAGCTCGCGGACAAGCTCAACGCCGCGCAGGCGGACTACAAGAAGCACAAGAGCTGATACCCGCGGCGGGGCGCCGCCCCCCACCGGCGCCCCGCCGCGTCCGTTCCCTCCGTCCGTTCCCTTCGCCTCAGCGGGAGTCGTCATGAGAAGAACCTGTCATGCCCATGTAATTGCTGTGCTGATCGGCTGCACCTCCCTGGCGCTGGCCGCGCCGGCCCAGGCGGCCCACGCGCCGGCCGCCCAGGCAGCGCATCACACGCCCGCCCGCGCCGCCCTACCCGCGGGGGACGGCTGGGCGTCGTCCGGTGCCGGGACCACCGGCGGTCAGGCCGCCGACGCGGCCCACACCTTCACCGTCAGCACCCGCGCGCAGCTCGCCGCCGCCCTCAACGGCGGCGACGCCACCCCCAAGATCATCCAGATCAAGGGCACCATCGACGGCAACACCGACGCCGCCGGACAGCCGCTGAGCTGCGCGGACTACGCCACCGACGGCTATGCGCTGGACGCCTACCTCGCCGCGTACGACCCGGCCACCTGGGGGACCACCACCGTGCCCACCGGCCCGCAGGAGGACGCCCGTGCCGCCTCCGCCGCCCGGCAGGGCGCGCGGGTCCAGCTCCTGGTCGGCTCCAACACCACCATCGTGGGCGTCGGCAAGCACGCAAAGTTGCTCGCCCTCGACCTCCAGGTCAAGAACGCGGACAACGTGATCGTCCGCAACCTCACCTTCGAGGACGCGTTCGACTGCTTCCCGCAGTGGGACCCCACCGACGGCGCCACCGGCAACTGGAACTCCGAGTACGACAACCTCGTCGTCTACGGCGCCACCCACGTCTGGATCGACCACAACACGTTCACCGACGGCCGCCGTCCCGACGCCGCCCAGCCGTTCTACTTCGGGCGGATCTACCAGCAGCACGACGGAGAACTCGACATCGTCAAGGGTGCCGACCTCGTCACCGCCTCCTGGAACGCCTTCACCGACCACGACAAGACCCTGCTCTTCGGCAACAGCGACGGTGCCGCCGCCACCGACGCGGGCAAGCTGCGCGTGACCCTGCACCACAACCTGTTCAAGAACATCACCGAACGCGCGCCGCGGGTCCGCTTCGGCCAGGTCGACACGTACAACAACCACTACGTCGTGACCACGGGCCAGGAATACGTCTACAGCCTCGGCGTCGGCTTCAAGTCCCAACTCGTCGCGGAGGCGAACGCGTTCACGCTGCCCAAGACGGTCGGCGCCGACCGGGTCATCGCGTACTGGAAGGGCACCGCGATGACGGAGCACCACAACGTCGTCAACGGCAAGGAGACGGACCTCCTCGGCGCGTTCAACGCCGCCCACCCCGCCACGGTCATCGCCGGTGACGCGGGCTGGACTCCGGCGCTGCGCACCCGTGTCGACCGTCCGAGCGCGGTTCCGCACATCGTCGACTGCGGCGCGGGCGCCGGGCGGCTGTAGCAGCGCACTGCCGGGCGGGCCGGAACGGTCCGGCCCGCCCGGTCCCCTCCCACCAGCGAAGGAGTGGCCCCATGTCCCTCACCCGCAGAGCCGCCGTCCTGGGCGCCGCCGCCGCGGCCGCCGGCTCCGTCACCGGCTTCACCCGTCCCGGCTCCCGCTCCGCGCGGCCGTTCGGCCGCTACGGTTCGCCCGCCGGGCGCCGCGACGACCGCACCCGCTACGTCGACCCGCGGGGCCGCGGCGACCACCTGACCGTGCCGGCCGCGGTGTCCGCGACCCCGGACAACCCCGCCGAGCCGTGGACAGTCGTCCTCGCCGCGGCCGTCTACCGCGAGACGGTCACCGTCCCCGCCGCCAAGACCGGTCTCACGCTGATCGGCGCGAGCGGCGACGCCCGCGACACCGTCATCGTCTACGATCACGCCAACGGCACGCCGAAGCCCGACGGCTCCGGCACCTACGGCACCTCCGGCTCCGCCACCACCACGGTCCAGGCCGACGGCTTCACCGCCCGCGACCTCACGTTCGCCAACGACTGGCTGCGCGCGGACCACCCGGAGATCACCGGCACCCAGGCCGTCGCCCTCAAGACGACGGGCGACCGCGCGGCCTTCCACACATGCCGGTTCCTCGGCCACCAGGACACCCTGTACGCCGACACCCCGGCCAGGACCACCATCGCCCGGCAGTACTTCCACCGCTGCTACGTCGAGGGCGATGTCGACTTCGTCTTCGGGCGCGCCACCGCAGTGTTCGACACCTCCCACTTCCGCACACTGAACCGCACCGACCTGGCCTCGGCCCCGTACGGCTTCGTCTTCGCTCCCAGCACCGCCGTCTCCACCCCGTACGGCTACCTGGTCGTCCGTTCACGGATCAGCAGCACGGCCCCGGACGGCTTCTACCGGCTGGCCCGCCCCTGGGTGCCCAGCTCGGACACCACCGCGGTACCCATGCTCACCGTCCGCGACAGCCTGCTCGGCGCCGGCATCAACGCGCCCGAGCCGTACGCGAACATGTCGGCCGCGTACCCCTGGCAGAGCCAGCGCTTCCGCGAGTACCGCAACTGCGGCCCAGGTGCGGCGATTCCGGTTCCCGCCGACCGGCCGCAGCTCACCCCCGGAGAAGCGGCGGCCCAGACCCCGGCGGACTGGTTCGGCGACTGGGCTCCGTGGGAGGAATGCCGCTGACCGCCCCTCGTGGGAGGGAGCGGTCAACGGCATGGAACGCGGGTCAGGCGGACGAGCGGACGACGAGTTCCGTCGGCAGGATGACGGTGGAGGGGTCCTCGCCCGCGATGCGGGAGAGCAGGACCCGCACCATCTCCGAGCTGATCCGGTCCCACGGCTGGCGGACGGTGGTCAGCGGGGGACGCGTTCCCAGCGCGGCGGGGGAGTCGTCGAAGCCGCCGACGGCGACGTCCTGCGGAACCCGGCGCCTGGCCCGCTCCAGGGCGTTGAGGGCGCCCTGCGCCATCAGGTCGGAGGCGACGAAGACCGCGTCGAGGTCCGGCGCCCGCTCCAGCAGCCGGTCCATCGCCGACTCGCCGCTCGCGCGGCTGTAGTCGCCCTCGGCGATCAGCAGTTCGTCCGCGGGGAGCCCGACCTCGGCGAGCACCTCGCGGTAGCCGGCCAGCCGGTCCACGCCGCCCGGGGTGTCGAGCGGCCCGGTGACGGTGGCGATGCGCCGGCGGCCGGAACGGTGCAGATGGCGGACCATCTCCTGGGCGCCGTCGCGGTCGTCGGCGGCCACGTAGCTGACCTTCGACGAGTTGCCGAGCGGCTTGCCGCAGGCCACCAGCGGTATGCCCGCCTGCTGCAGCCGCTCGGCCATCGGGTTGCCGGAGTGGCTGGAGACGAGGAGGACCCCGTCCACGTGGCCCGCCGTGATGTAACGCGTTATCCGCCGCCGCTCGGACTCGGTGCCCGCGATCATCAGCAGCAGCGGGATGTCGTTCGCGGCGAGGGCCTGGGTGCAGCCACGCAGCAGCACGTTGAAGTTCGGGTCCTCGAAGAACTTCTCCTGCGGCTCGGTGAGCAGGAAGCCGACGGAGTCGGAGCGGCCCGTGATCAGGCTGCGGGCGTGCCGGTTGACGACGTATCCGGTCTTGCGGATGGCCGCGTTGACCGCTTCGAGTGCCGCCGGGCTGACGTTGATCCCGCCGTTGAGCACCCGCGACACCGTGCCACGCGAGACTCCCGCCTCGTGGGCCACGTCATGGATCGTCGGGGGGCGGCGCCGGTCTGTACGGCTCATGCGGGCAGGTCCTTCGCGAAGGTGCAGTGCTGGTCAGGACTTTACGGCGCCGGAGAGCAAATCCAGGCTCCAGAACCGCTGAATGACGAGGAACAGTGCGATCAGCGGGACGATTGCCAGCAGCGCGCCGGTGATCACAAGGGTGTAGAGGGCGGGGGCCGAGGCACCCTGCTGCAGCAGGGTGTAGAGACCCAGGGTCACCGGGAACTTCTCGTCGTCGCCGAGCATGATGTACGGCAGCAGGAAGTTGTTCCACACGGCCACGAACTGGAACAGGAAGACCGTCACCAGCCCCGGCAGCATCATGGGCAGCGCGATACGGGTGAAGATCCCCCACTCGCGCGCCCCGTCCATCCGGGCGGCTTCGACCACGTCGTCCGGGACGGCCGCGGCGGCATAGATCCGCGCGAGGTAGATGCCGTACGGGGACAGGATGCTCGGCAGCAGTACCGAGGTGTAGCTGTCGGCGAGTCCGGCCTTGGCCATCAGCAGGTACTGCGGGATCGCGAGGATGACCGGTGGCATCAGCACCCCCGTCAGCAGGATGTTGAAGATCGACTCGCGGCCCCGGAAGCGGTACTTGGCCAGCGCGTAACCGCTGAGCGCGGAGACCGCCGTGGACAGCAGCGCGCCCACACCCGCGTAGAAGAGGGAGTTCAGCATCCACTGCCAGTACACGCCGTCGCGGTAGGCCGACAGGTCGGCGACGTTCCGGGTGAATCCGGTGCCGGGCAGGAAGGTGAAGGTCGAAAAGAGCTCGCGGCTGCTCTTGGTCGAAGCGATCAGCACCCAGGCGACCGGCAGCAGGCAGTATCCGGCGCCGGCCAGCAGGACGACGGTGGGGATCAGCCCGGGGCGGCGCGAACGCCGGCTCTTCGGCGGGCCCTGGGCGGCGCCGGGGGTGGTCCCGGCGGCGGGCACGGTGCCGGGGGCGGTGGTCGTGGTGCTCATCGTGAGGCTCCCTGGGTGGTGCGGGAGTTGGCGGCCTTGAGGAAGCCGAAGGACAGGACGAGGGTCACCACGGCGATGACCACGGAGGTCGCGGCAGCCGAGTAGATGTCCCCGCGGACGAACGCGTCCTGATAGACCTTCATCAGTGGGCTCCAGGTGGTGGAGATGGAGTTGGTCAGCGGCTTGAGGGTGGTCGGTTCGCTGAACACCTGGAGGGTGGCGATGACGGAGAAGAAGAAGGTGAGGACGAGTGCGGGCGCCACCGTCGGGATCTTGACGCGCAGCGCGATCTGCAGCTCCGAGCAGCCGTCGATCCGGGCCGCCTCGTAGATCTCCACGGGGATCGCGCGCAGCGACGTGTAGATCACGATCATGTTGAATCCGGTGCCGCCCCAGACCGCGATGTTGCCGAGCGAGCCGAACATCGCGCCGCCGGAGAGCAGGTCGGGTTCCGGCAGCCCCATCGTGCCGAGCAGGTAGTGGAACGGGCTGACCGTGGGGAGGTACAGGAAGCCCCACAGCAGCGCCGCGACGACGCCGGGAACGGCGTACGGCAGGAAGATCGCCAGTCGGGTGAAGCCGCGCAGCCGGGTCCGCTGGGCATCCAGCATCAGCGCGAAGAGCAGCGCGAGCCCCAGCATGGTGGGCACCACGACCGCCCCGTAGCCGGCGATGCGCAGCGTGCCGTCGAGCAGCTCGCCGTCGTGCAGGACGCCGGTGTAGTTGGACAGGCCCGCCCACACCTCGTGGCGGGCGTTCTTGCCGAGGCCCAGGCCGCTGACCTCCACCTTGTGCAGGCTCAGGTAGACCGCGTAGCCGATGGGCAGGGCGAAGATCAGCGCGAACAGGACGGCCGCGGGGACGAGGAACCCGTACGGCGCGATGCGGGGCCCCGCGCTGCGCGTACGGGACGCGCGCGCGGGGGTGGCCTTCGTGGTGGCCGGTCGGTGAGTGGTCATGTTCAGGAGACCTTGAAACCTTGCTTGGTCATGTCGGCGACGGTGGTCTGCTGCATGGTGCCCAGCGCGGCGCCGAACTCCGACTTGTTCTGGGCGGCCTTCCCGAAGGTGTCCTTGAAGGCGCTGTAGGCGACGTTGACGTTGGGGCCCCAGGCGCCGGGGGCGGTGTGCTTCGCGATACCGGCGGCGGTGGTGTAGAAGTCCGGCTGGTTGGCGAAGAAGTCGGGGGCCGTGGCCAGCGCGCTGCCGGTCTGGGCCGCGGTGGCGGCGGGGTAGATGCCGCCCTCCTTCACCAGGGCGGCGACCGCCGTGGGGTCGGTGTTGAGCCACGTGGCGAACTTCGCGGCGGCGTCCTTGTGCTGCGAGTCGTTGGTGACGCCGGTGGTCGAGCCGCCCCAGCTGCCGGTCGTGTTCTCGCCCTTCTTCCACTGCGGCAGCGGGGCCATGGCCCACTTGCCCTTGGTGTCGGGGGCCGCGGAGGTGAGGACGCCGGGCGCCCAGACGGCGCTGACCCAGGCGATCTGGGTGCCGGTGTTGAGGGCCTTGTTCCACGCCGGGGTGTACATCGGCTGGTTGTCGATCGCCCCCTCCTTGACCAGGCCGCCCCAGAAGGCGGCGACCTTCTTGGAGGCGGCGTCGTCGATGCCGACGCCCCACTTGTCACCGCTGGTCGTCCACCACTTGGCGCCCGCCTGCTGGGCCAGGCCCGCGAACAGACCGGGGTCACCGCTGGAGAAGGTGGTCAGGGACTTCTTGGCGTCCTTCTGCTTCAGCGCGCGGGCGGTGGCCGCGAACTCGTCCCAGGTCGTCGGGACGGTCAGTCCGTACTGCCGGAAGAGGTCCTGGCGGTAGTAGAACATCAGCGGCCCGGTGTCCTGCGGTATCGCGTACAGCGCGTCCGAGCCGAGGGTGGCCTGCTGCCACACGCCGTCCGCGAAGTCCTTCTTGGTGGCGCCGGCCTGCTTCGAGATGTCGGCGAGCACGTCGTTGCTGACCAGGGTGGGCAGCGCCTGGTACTCGGCCTGCACCAGGTCAGGGGACTTGTGGGCCTTCGCGGCCGTGATGATCTTGGTGACCAGGTCGTCGCCCGACGCCTGCTTCTTCACCGTGACCTTGATCTCCGGGTGCTGCTTGTTCCAGATGTCGACGACCTTGTCCAGGCCGGGCGCCCAGGCCCAGTAGGTGAGGCTGACCGGTCCGGAGTCCTGCGCCTGGCCGGCACTGTCCGAGCTGCCGCCGCAGCCCGCGAGGAGGGCCGCGCCGACTGCGCCGACCATGACCTTGGCAATGAGAGAGGTACGCATGGGCTCGCTTCCCTGACAAGGGCGGCCGCATCGGTACGGCTGCCATCCATGCACTGTGAGCGTTCACAGTAGAGAAACCTCTAGGACACTTGTCAATGGTTGTTGCCATGCGGTTATCTGGGCCAAGTCGCCGAACAGGCGACTGTGCACGTTCCCAGAAATGATCCAGGAGTTCACATGCTGCCTCGCGTCCGTGGCTTGCTGTACGGCGGCGACTACAACCCCGAGCAGTGGCCTGAGGAGGTCTGGCAGGAGGATGTCCGGCTGATGCGCGAGGCCGGGGTGAGCATGGTCAGCGTCGGGATCTTCTCCTGGGCACTGCTCGAGCCCGCGCCGGGCGAGTACGACTTCGGCTGGCTCGACCGGCTGCTGGATCTGCTGCACGCGGGCGGCATCCGCGTCGATCTCGGCACCCCGACCGTCGCGCCGCCCGCCTGGTTCTACGCCGCCCACCCCGAGGCGCTGCCCGTCTCGCGGGAGGGCGTGCGCTACGGTTTCGGCTCACGCGGCGCGATCTGCCACAGCTCGCCGCACTACCGCGGCGCCGCCGCCCGGATCACCGAGCAGCTCGCCCTGCGCTACGGCCGGCACCCCGCGCTCGCGCTGTGGCACGTCCACAACGAGTACGGCGTCCCGGTCTCCGCCTGCTACTGCGAGACCTCCGTCGAGGACTTCCGGAGCTGGCTGCGCGCCCGCTACGGCACACTGGACGCACTGAACGCCGCGTGGGGCACGACGTTCTGGGGCCAGCGTTACGGCGACTGGACGCATGTCGACGCCCCCCGGCTGACCCCCACCGTCGCCAACCCCGCCCAGCAGCTCGACTACGCGCGCTTCTCCGACGAGACGATCCGCGCCAACTTCACCGCCGAGCGCGACCTCCTGCACCGGCTGGCCCCCGGCATCCCCGTCACGACCAACTTCATGACGGCACTCAGCCAGTGCGACTCCATGGACTACTGGGCGTGGGGCCGCGAGGCCGATGTCGTCAGCAACGACCACTACCTGATGACGGACGGCCGCCGCACCCAGGTCAACCTCGCGATGGCCGCCGACCTCACCCGTTCGGTCGCGGGCGGCGCCCCCTGGCTGCTGATGGAGCACTCCACCAGCGGCGTCAGCTGGCAGACGCGCAACCCCGCCAAGCGCCCCGGCGAGATGGCCCGCAACAGCCTGTCCCATGTCGCCCGGGGCTCGGAGGGCGCGATGTTCTTCCAGTGGCGCCAGTCGCGCTTCGGCGCCGAGAAGTTCCACTCCGCGATGCTGCCGCACGCCGGTACCGACAGCCGGATCTGGCGCGAGGTCGTGGCGCTCGGCGGCGACCTGGCTGCCCTCGCCGAGATCGCCGGCACCCGCACCGTCCCGGACGCCGCGATGGTCTGGGACTGGCAGTCCTGGTGGGCGCAGAAACTGGAGTGGCGCCCCACCGAGGACCACGACGCCCGCGAACGCGCCGACACCTTCTACGAGGCGCTCTACGACCGGCACCTGACCGTCGACTTCGCGCACCCCGAGGCCGACCTGTCGGGCTACCCGCTGGTCGTGGTCCCCGCGCTCTACCTCACCACCGAACGTGCCGGAGCCAACCTGCGCGCCTACGTCGAGGGCGGCGGCACCCTCGTCGTGTCGTACTTCTCCGGCATCGTCGACGAGCACGACAGCGTGCACCCCGGTGCCCACCCGGGCGCCCTGCGCGACGTCCTGGGACTGACGGTGGAGGAGCACGCGCCCCTGCTCGCGGGGGAGCGGGTGCGGATGGCGGCCGGTGACGGCGCCGAGCTGGAGGCCGATGTCTGGACGGAGTTCGTCGTCCCGCGCGGCGCCGAGCCCGTGTGGACCTACGTCGACGGTCCGGCTGCCGGGCACCCGGCCGTCACCCGCCACGCCCTGGGCGCGGGCAGCGCCTGGTACGTCTCCGCCCGGCTCGGAGCGGACGCGCTGGACGCGGTGCTGGCCGCCGCGTCGGCCGACGCCGGGGTCGGCCCGCGCGACGAGCTGCCGCGCGACGTCGAAGTGGTCCGGCGCACCGGCGAGCACGGCTCGTACCTCTTCGCGATCAACCACACCGGCGCGGAGACCAAGGTCCCGCTGGAATCCGCCGGCACCGAGCTCCTCACCGGCGAGCGCGCCGCGGGCCTCCTCGCCGTCCCGGCGGGCGCGGTCCGCGTGGTGCGGCTCGACGGCTGAGGCGGCAGGACACACCCCGCGCGCCGCCACGCAGGACACCCCCCACCCGCCCGTCGTCGAAGGGACATCGAGGGGGTGCCACGCGAGATCCCTGCTCCGCAGAACCGCCGGCACCGTTCTGGTACCACTGCCCGCCGCCCGCACCGTGCTCGCCGCCGCCGCCCGGCACGCGGCGGCGGCGAGCACGCTCACCCCGGCGGATTCGAGTCCGGCACGACGGGCTGAACATCGTGGAGGCCGTACCCGGCGGCCGCGGCCTGGGCGCCTTCCCTGGGGGGCCGACCTGGACCGCGGTGAGCGGGAACGGCTGGGATCCGGCCGACCCCACGTCGGGCAACGCCTGGGAGAACCAAGCCCTGTTCGACTAGGCCGTGTCTGACACATACCGGCGTCCGCCCGGAGGGCGGGGCCCGGGGCGTCTGGTGCGTGCGATCGCACGGCGGAGGGTCGCCCCTGTACTGGACGTACCGGGGCGGGCCCGACAACTGGGAGCCCCTCCCAGCGGTAGCTGGGGGAGAGCGCGCGTGCCAGGCGTCCCGGGCCAGGCGGGATGTGTCAGACCCGGCCTAGGGCGACAGGGTTCTGCCCGCGACGAAGTGGTTCGCCCACCGCTGATCACGACGACAGCCGTCGATGCGCCGGATGCGGGCGACTATGCATCTGGCAAGGGCGGAGCATAGCTCAACGCTGCGTGTTTTCGCCGGAAATCATATTACGTCCGCATCCGAAGCATCGCCGTGCGTAGTCTCTCGGTCACCGTAGTGCAGTTGAGTCGCCAACTGCCGCGAACCGAGAGGCTATTCGCGTGCCCGGAATCGATGAGTGCCTACTCGAAGCGATGGGCCTGCCCGGTGCACGGGGCGCCTCCGTCGTCGAGTGGACCACGGGACTGGCGCTCGGCACTCTCGGCGCGTCCCCCACGAACGACCACGAGACCACCGCGGTCGAGACGGCCGAACTGGCCCGCATGGCCGCCGAGCACACCGCCTTCGCGCCCCCCGCCAACAACGGCGGCGAGGGCGGCGACGGCGTCAAGGGGCCCTCCGTCGAGGACGTCCTGGTCACCACCCCCACCAGCTACCACCTGCTGTGCTTCGTCGACACCACCTTCGACAGCAGCGTGTTCTTCCACCTCTGGCTCGACCGTGACGAGGGAAACCTCGCCCTCGCCCGGCTCCGGCTGCAGAACCTGGCCGAGCGTCTGGTGCTCGGATGAGGACGCTGAACCCCTCGATGCTGGTCCGGATGGCCGGAGACCGGGCCACCGGAGCGCTGCTCCGGGAGACCGGCACGGTCTACCTGCTCGACGGCGAGGTCGTCCACGCCGAGAGCCCCGCCGCTCCCGGCGTCGACGTCCTGCTCCTCGCCCGCCGCCGGCTCTCCGCCGCGGAGTGGCAGGAGGCGATCGACCGGTCCGGCGCACGGTGCCGGGTCGGCCGCGGCCTCGTCGAGAGCAACCTGCTCACCAGCGGGGAGCTGGAGATATGCCATCTCGGCGCGGTCTTCGACGCCGCGTTCTTCGCGCTCGCGCCCAGGACCGGCCCGACCCGCTTCCGCTACGGAGCCACCCACTGGTTCGGGCCCGTGCGTCCGCTGCCCGCCGAACTCGTCGAACGCGAGACCCGGCGGCGGGAGGAACTGCTGGACCAGCTCTGGCCGCACCCCGAGGTCGACAGCGCGCCCGTCGTACGCCGCCAGGCGGACGGCAACCCCGCCGTCACCCCGCGCCAGCGCGCCGTCCTGGAGCTGGCGGACGGTGTGCGGACCCCCCTCGCGATGGCCCGGCTGCTGGGCCGCCCCGCCTTCCACACCCTCGTCGACGTGCGACGGCTGGCCGCCGCAGGACATGTGCGCACCCCTCGCCGTTCGACGGCCGCGGAGCCCTCTCCCATACCCGCCTGGGTCGCGGACCTGTCCGCGGACCCCGACATATCCCTGCTGCGCCGACTGCGTGACGCATTGGAGGCAACTCTGTGATCTTCCGGACCCCCCATGAGGCACCGGCATCGCCGTCATGAGACGCGCACTGAGACAGCGCGCCGAAAGGAGACAACTGATGGCGACGGAGGCCGATGTCATGGAAGAGCTCCGCAGGTTACGGGCCCGCGTTCCGCACCTCACCGGGGTTCTCGCCGCGAGTACCGACGGTCTGGTAGTGGCCCAGGACTTTCCCACCCCGGAGTCCGAGACCGTCGCCGCGCTCAGTGCGGCCGTGCTCTCGGTCGCGCTGCGCCTGGCGGACGGGACCGACCGGGGCGCGTTCCGAGAACTGCTGGTCCGGGGCGAGCAGGGCTATGTCGCGACCTACGCGGCGGGGCTCTCCGTCGTGCTGACCGCGTGGGCGGGCACCGACGCCAACGTGGGCCGGCTCCACCTGGAGGCCCGCCGGTGCAGTGCGCGCATCGCCGAACTGACCGACGGGGCGCTGCTCCGACCCGAGTCCACCTGACCGCACCACCGTTCCGACGCACCAACGACCGCACCATCTCGCACAGACCGGAAGGAAGTACCCGCTCATGGGGAACATCGAGACCTGCCTCAAGGAAGCGACGACATCGATCGAGGGCACGCTGGGTGTCGCGCTCGTCGACTACACCAGCGGCATGGCCCTGGGCACCCTGGGTGGTGGAAAGGACCTCGATCTGGCGGTCGCCGCCGCGGGGAACACCGATGTGGTGCGCGCCAAGGTGCGCACCATGGAGATGCTCGGCCTCAAGGACGACATCGAGGACATCCTCATCACCCTCGGCACGCAGTACCACCTGATCCGGCTGATCAAGGGGCGGGGCAAGAACGGCCTCTTCCTCTATCTGGCACTGGACAAGGGCCGCGCCAACCTGGCGATGGCCAGGCATCAACTCAAGCGCATCGAAGCCGATCTGGAGGTCTGACGGCGTCCACACCACGCGGCGGAGCCCGTCCGGACTCCGCCGCGTGGCGCGTTTCAGGTGGCGCGGCTCAGGAAGCGGTGACCTGATAGCTGTTGGTGGTGAAGTTCAGGCCGCCGGCGGATGAGGTGATCTCGTAGCCGAACTGGACGTTGCCGAGGGTGATGTCGGAGAACCAGCCCTTGGTGTTCTTGATCCAGCGGAGGATGGCGAGGATGTCGACCGTTCCGGAACTCGTGTTGCCGTTGCGGACGAAGGAGAAGACCGCGTTGGCGCCGTTGCTGCCCTTGTAGACGGTCCAGCTGTGACCGCCGAGGGTGACCGTGCCCTGGGAAGTCCCCAGTGGGCCGACCGCACCGGTCTTGTTCATCCACAGCATGATCTCGTAGGCGTTGGCGGAGTCCCACACGTCGTACGCGGTCTCGTACGCGCCACCGCCCGGGACGCTGACGTTGAAGCTGCTCTTCACGCTGGACAGCGAGGACAGCGGCTTCCCGACGTACTTGGTGGCGTTGGGGTACGACTTGATGCCGCCGGTGTTGGGGTGGTTCGCCCAGACGCCCCAGTTGCTGTAGGAGTTGGCCCAGATGGTCTGGGAGCCGGCTCCACTGCCCCAGACGTCGTTGTAGAGGGTGTAGCCGCCGTTGGACCAGGTGCCCCACTGGTCGGAGGACGACCAGGTGGCGGCCTGGGCCGGGGCGGCGAGAAGACCGAGGACGGCGAGGAACGCCAGGAACGGCGTCAGGAGCGCCGTCCTGAGGAACGGGCGCGCGGCTCTGCGCATGGGGGGACTCCCTTGCTGGGTGGGGGGTTGGTGGGGGGAACCCCGCCGAGGGGAAGGTCCAGGACCAGGTCCCGGCCGGCGGGGAGACGGTGGGGGCGCGGGCGCCCGGCGGTTCCGGTCTGCACGCCGACCGTGAGGTCGGTCGCCGCTCGCAGGACGACTCGCAGTCGCCGCGCGGGTACCGACCAGGACAGTTCCGTGACGGTGACGCCGCAGCGGGTGCGGATGCCGCGCAAGGTGCCGGTGGGGAGGAAGGGCGGCAGCGCGGGGAGGAGCACGATGCGGTCGGAGGTGGAGTGGAGCAGTGCCTCGATGAGCACGGCGGGCAGGGTGTGGGCCGCGTCGGCGTTGTACACCGCGCGGTCCGGATAGTGCGAGCTCATCAGGCCGTTGTGGAAGAAGTCCTGGTCGAGCACGGAGAGCAGGCCGGCCGCCACGTGCCGTGCGTCACCGAGCCGGGCGGCGACCAGCGCCGTGTGCAGGTGGCCGTGGGCGGAGTCGTTCTCGGCGCCGCGCAGTTCGAGGGCGCGGCGGGCCGCGCGGGCCAGTTCGGGTGTGTCGCACGGGTTGATCTCGTCGAGCGGCCACACGGGGTAGAGGTGGCTGATGTGCCGGTGGTCGTAGGCGTCGGGGGCGCGCTGCGCATCGCCCGGCCAGGACCACTCCGCCAGCGCGCCGTCCGTGTTGATCCGGTAGGGCGGCAGACGGTCGGCGAGCGCGGCGTGTGCGGACTCACCCGTGGCGCGCAGGGCGTGCCGGGCGGCGGCGATGTCCATGGTGGCGTTGGCCGTGACGGGGCTGTCGGCGCCTGCGGGGGTGTTCTCCGGGGAGTAGGAGGGGACGAGGACGAGCGTTCCGTCGGGGCCGGTACGGGTCAGGAAGTCCTCGTAGAACGCGGCGGTCTCGGCGAGCAGCGGAGCGAGGACCTCGCGGGCGAAGGAGCGGTCGCCGGTGACGGCGGCGTGGTCGAGGAGCGGGTGCAGCAGCCAGTCGGCTCCGGCGGTCCACAGGTGCAGCGGATAGGCGTCGGAGCAGTGGTAGGCGTGACCGGACAGGCCGTCGCTGTGGGCCGGAGCGACGATGCCGCGCGTGCCGAAGAGGCGGGTCGCGTTGTCGCGCCAGTCGTCGAGCTGGGAGCGGATGAGTGCCGCCAGGGAGAGGGAGACCTCGGGCAGCGCCGCCACCGCGGCCGACGACATCTGCAGGTTGAGGTTGGCGTCGCAGGTGAACGCGCCCTGCCAGGCCGTCTCCCAGTCGCCGGTCCAGATCCCGGTGAGGCGGGGCGGCAGCAGGCCGGAGGAGGACAGCAGGTGGTGGCGGCCCGCGTCGAACAGCCGCTCCAGGAGGGCGAGTCGGTGGGTGCCGGGGTCGGCGAGCAGCGACGAGGCGGGCAGCGCGCGATGCTCCGGCGGGGCGTCGAGGTCGAGTTCCACCCGGTCGTAGGGTTCCTGGTGCAGCGGCCGATCGCGGGCGGACAACGCCTCGTAGGACTGCCGCTGCGCGGGGGCGCCGGGAGCGCTCCAGGGGGCGACGCGGGTGAGGAGGGTGAGTTCCGTACAGCCTTCGGCGGACGTCGTCCCGCCCGATGTGCGCAGCGTGCCCGCGCGGGCGATGATCCGGGTCCAGCCGGAGTACCCGAGGTCGCTGCGCGGATAGCGCACGGAGGTGGAGATCAGCGCCTCGTCCGGGTGCTCCTCGGCGGCGGCGCTGGACACCCGCAGGTCCGCGGGAGCCCCGGGGAGCCGCACGTCGTGGTGGATCTGCGCGGTGATCGTGCCGTACGGGGGCGGGGTGAGGCGGTGGACGATCACGTCGTCGGCGCGGGAGACGAAGCACTCCGAGGCCCAGCGGCCGCCGTCCTGGGTCCAGGTGGTACGGACGGTGCCGGTGCGGTAGTCGATCGCGCGGCGGTAGTCGGTGACCGGGGTGCGCGGTCGCCCGACGCGCACGGCGAAGGCGGGGTGGAAGGGGCGGACCCACTGCAGGGGCAGGTCGCCGAGAGTGCGGTGGACGGCTTCGGCGGCGCGTCCCGCCAGGATGTCGTCGCGCAGTCGCTCCAGTCCGTCGGCCAGCTGCGGCGCCCGGCAGTGCTCGGCGCCGTTGGGCCGGACGAGCAGGTGGTGGTTGACCACCACCTGCTCGTCGGCGGGGTCGCCGTGCACCATCGCGCCGTGCCGTCCGTTGCCCACGAGGAAGGCGTCCTCCCAGCGGGCGGCGGGTGCCGGGTCCCAGTTGCCGCGCCGGCGGGGCGGGCTCACGCTCCGGCCTGCCGCAGGACGGCGGCGCCGTAACGGTCGAGGGGGATCTCGTCGTGCAGGTCACGGCCGGTGAGCAGGTCGGTGTGGGCGCCGGGGACGGGCACCGTGGCCGGGTGCCGCCCGTGGTTGAGGAGGAAGAGCAGTCCGCCGCGGTGTACGGCCTCCACCGTAGCGGGGAGGTTGGGTAGTGGAGGCCGTACACCAGTCTCGTCGGCGGCGCGGGTGAGCAGGGCCCGCAGCGCCGCGGGTTCGGGGAGCACCGACACGTACCAGGCGGTGCCGTCCCCGTAGGAGTGGCGGGTCACGGCGGGCCGGCCGTCCAGGACGCCGCCCTTGTGGACGGCCATCGGGTGCGCGGTGGAGGGTTCGAGGTCCTCCGACCACAGCGTGCCGCGGAAGGGGCCCAGCGCGGTGTCCTCGACGGTGACCGTCTCCCCGTCGTCGAGGGGCCACCACTCGTGGACCGCTGCCAGGCCCAGCAGTTCGCGGAGCCGGACGTCCACGCCGCCGGCGCGGATGCGGTCGTCCTCGTCGGCGACCCCGGTGAAGAAGCCGCAGACCAGGGTGCCGCCCGCGCGGACGTACGCGGCCAGGTTGTCCAGAGCGGCATCGGTGAGCAGGTAGAGGTGGGGGACGAGCAGGAGCCGGTAGCGGCTCAGATCCGTCTCGGGGTGGGCGAAGTCGGTGGTGATGCCGCTCTCCCACAGGGCCTGGTGCCAGGAGCGCAGGACCTGCTCGTACTCGAGGAGTGTCGAGGGGCGGCCGGGCTGCCGGCCGGCCCACCAGGCGTTCCAGTCGTGCAGGACCGCGGCCTGGGCCTCGACACGGCCGCCCACGGCGTCCTTCAGCCGGAGCAGGTCCGCACCGAGGCCCTTGACCTCCTGGAAGGTGCGGCCGCCCGCACCGGTGTGGGTGAGCATCCCGGAGTGGAACTTCTCGCTGCCCTGGCGGGACTGCCGCCACTGGAAGAAGCACACGGCGTCGGCCCCGCGCGCGACGGCCTGCAGGGACCACAGGCGCATCAGGCCGGGCGGCTTGGGGTGGTTCACCCCCCGCCAGTTGACCGGGCCCGCCGCCTGCTCCATGAGCATCCACGGGCCGCCGGCCTGCGAGCGGGTCAGGTCCTGGACCATCGCGCCGTACGCGCCGCCGTGCGGGTCCTTGGGGTCGGGGTAGATGTCGACCGAAACGACGTCCTCGCGGCTCGCCCAGGTCCAGCCGTCCTGGCCGACCCACATCGGCATGAAGTTGGTGGTGACCGGTATCCCGGGGCTGTGCCGGCGAACGATGTCCCGTTCGGCGGTGAAGCACTCCAGCAGCGCGTCGGAGGTGAAGCGGTGGAAGTCCAGGCCCTGCGTCGGGTTGACGATGTACTGGACCTTGCGTGGTGGGACGATCTCCTCCCAGTCGTCGTAGCGCTGGCTCCAGAACGCGGTGCCCCAGGCCTCGTTGAGGGCTTCCAGCGATCCGTAGCGGGCGCTCAGCCAGCGGCGGAAGTGGCGGGCGGTCTCGTCGCACCAGCAACTGGTGCAGTACTCGTTGTTGATGTGCCACATCCGCAGCGCCGGGTGGTCGCGGTAGCGCTCGGCGAGGTCCTCGGTGATCCGGCGGGCGTAGTCGCGGTAGACGGGCGAGCTCGCGCAGAACTGGTTACGCGAGCCGTACCAGATCACCGAACCGTCCTCGGAGCGGGGGAGCGTCTCGGGGTGGCGGGCCCCCATCCAGGGCGGCGGTGAGGCGGTGGGGGTGGCGAGCACCGCGCCGATGCCGTTCGCGTCCAGCAGGTCCAGCACGCGGTCGAGCCAGCCGAAGTCGCGTGCTCCCGGGCGGGGTTCGAGCCGCGCCCACGAGAAGACCCCGACGGTCGCGGTGTTGACCCCCGCCTCGCGCATCAGGCGGACGTCCTCCTGCCACACCTCCTCGGGCCACTGCTCGGGGTTGTAGTCGCCGCCGAAGAGGATCCGGCCGCGCGCGGCGTCGTTCAGATCGGGCATGGTGACACTCACTTCGTCGGGAGCTTCGTCGGGGCTTCGCCGTTGTGTCAGAACGCGTCGGCGTACTGGATGCCGCGGCCGTTGGTGCCGAGGTAGACACGGCCGTGGATTCGGGGGTCGCCGGTGATGGTCTGTCCGGTCCAACCCCACTGGTGGGCGTCGTCGTTGATCCGCAGCCACGTGGCGCCCGCGTCGTCGGAGCGGAAGACGCCCGTCACCCCGTTGATCCGGGCGACGTGGAAGAGCGCCGGATATCCCCTCGGGGTGCGGGACTTGCCGAATCCCACGGTGTAGGAGGCCTGCACGCCCGGGACCCGCGTGAACGTGGCGCCGCCGTCGGTGGACCGCAGCAGACCGCCGTCCTTGGCCGACAACCACAGATGGCCGCGGCGCCCGGGTGCGGCGCCGATGCGGTACTGGGTGTCGCCCGCGGGCAGCCCGGTGGCGGCGGCGGTGAAGACCGCGCCGGCGTCCGCTGAGGTGAACAGGGTTCCGGAGGCGGTGTCGTAGGCGTAGCAGCGCGCCGGGTCGACGGGGTCGGCCACCGGCGTGGCGCCCTGCGGGAAGGTGCCCACCTCGGTCCAGTGGGCGCCGTTGTCGGTGGAGCGCTGCGTCGGATAGGTGGTGCCGCTCCAGTGGATCAACGACCACAGCAGCGTGCGGCCGTCGGCACTGACGCTGACGGGTCCCGGTGCGTTCGCGGCTTGCTCCGGCTGGGCGGCGAAGGGCGTCCAACTCCGGCCGCCGTCCTCGGACCAGGCGCCGTTGCGCGTCGACGACCAGCCGGTGCGGACCACGTACGAGGGCTTGAGCGCCGCCTGGTCCAGGCCGGTGGCGGAGCCGAAGACGGGGCCGGTGTACATGCCGGCGGCGGGGGAGGAGTCGAGGGTGTCGTGGTAGAAACCGCCGATGTCGCCGAGTGCGGACAGCAGGTGGGCGGTCCCGGTGGGAGGGGAGATGAGCTTGGTGACGGCGGTCTCCTCCAGGCCGCGGACCTGCGGGGCCCAGTGCACCAGGTCGCGGGTGCCGAAGACGGTGGCGCCGGTGCCGTAGAGGACGTGGCGGGAGTCGTGCGGGTCGATGCCGACGCTCTGGATCCACCAGCCGAACTTCGGCGCGGCCTCACCCCACCGGAGATACGGCGTCTCGGTCACGTCGAGGACGGCGGTGTCCTTGAGCGAGGTCCAGCTCAGGCCGCCGTCGGTGGTGCGGAAGAGGGTGTCGACCGCACTCCAGCGGTTGTTGGTGGAGGCGATCACCGTGCCGGGGCGCCGGGCGTCGGCGGCCAGGCCCGCGTAACCGAACAGGTCTCCCTCGGCGGGCTTCACCGGAGTGATGTCGCTCCAGGTGCCCGCGGCGGTGTCGAGCTTCCACACCGCGCCGTCCGCCATGCCGTTGGGGCCGGGCGCGTCGGCGTAGGTGACGTACAGCGTGCCGCTGGAGTGGACCGCGTGCTGCGGGACCCGGGTGCTCACCCCGGTGGGCTGGCCGGGGACGGCCTCCCAGGTGACGCCGTCGGTCGTGCGATACAGGGCGCTGCCCCCGTCGCCCCAGCCCGCGTAGAGGACGCGTCCGGCCACGGCGAGGAAGGTGACGCCCTGCCCGGTGGCCGAGGGCACGCCGGGGAAGGCGGCGGCGCGGGCCCAGCTCGCGCCGCGGTCGGACGACTTCCACAGTCCGTCGTGGCGGGTGCCGAGCCACAGCACCCGACTGTCCCGCGGGTCGACGAGGAGGCGTTCGCCCGTTCCCCGCCCGTCCTCGTTCGCGCCGAGCCGCACCGTCAGATCCGCACGCGACCAGGTGGCGCCCCGGTCGTCGGACCGCAGCACGGCGCCGGGGGAGGCCCACGACTCTGCGTAGGTGCCGACGGCGAGGTAGAGGCGGTCGGGATGGGACGGGTCGACGGCGATGGCTTCGACACCGAGGAGGTTCCAGTCGTCCCAGCCCAGCGAGTCGGTCAGCGCGGTCCACCGCGCGGTGCGCTCCTCCCACCGGTAGGCGCCGCCGATGTCGGTGCGGGCGTAGGCGAGGCCGCGCACGGTCGGGTGGAACAGCACGCCGGTCACGAAGCCGGTGCCGCCGATGGCCACGGTGCGCCAGCGGTGGGGCCGTGCCGGGTGTGCGTCGGGCTGGGCGGCGCGGGCCGGGACCGCGGGCAGGGCGGCGGCGGCCGCACCGGCGGCCGATCCGAGCAGCACACCACGTCGGCTGGGCAGGGGCATGGCGAAGACCTCACTGTGCGGGGGGAGTGAGCGGGGGGAGTGAGCGGAGGGTAGGACCGGGCGTCAGCCCTTGACGGCGCCGATGAGCATGCCCTTGTGGAAGTGCTTCTGGACGAACGGCGAGAGCACGGCGACCGGGAGCAGCGCCAGCACCATCACCGCCATCTGCACCGACAGGCTGGAGATCGCGCCGCTGCTGACCGCCTGCCCCATGGCGCCGGGCGGGACCTCCTGCTTGAGCACGATCTGCCGCAGGATCATCTGCAACGGGTACTTCTCGCTGTCGTTGATGTAGATGCTGGCGTTGAACCACTGGCTCCAGTAGCCGACCGCGTAGAAGAGCGAGACGACGGCGATCACGGCGCGGGACAGCGGCATGACGACGCGGAACAGGATGCGCCACTCACCGGCCCCGTCGATGCGGGCGCTGTCGATGAGCTCCGGTGCCACGCCCATGAAGAAGGAGCGGAGCACCAGGATGTTGAAGACGCTGATCGCGCTGGGCAGGATCATCGACCAGTAGCTGTCCTGCAGTCCGATGCCGGTCACCAGCAGGTAGGTGGGGATCAGTCCGGCGCCGAAGAACATGGTCAGCATCAGCGTCATGAGGATCGGGCGGTGGGCGAAGGAGCCGGTGCGGGACAGCCCGTAGGCGCACAGGATGGAGATCGCCATGCTGAACGCCGTACCGACCAGCGTGACCATGATGCTGACCAGGGCGGCGCGGGTGACGATCCCGCCGCTCAGCAGCTCGGTGTACGAGCGGAAGGTGATCGTCCCGGGCCAGAGCACCAGGCCGCCGGCCTCGGTGATGGTCTTGCTGTCGGACAGGCTGGTGACGACGACCACCCACAGCGGCGCCAGGATGGACAGGCAGACGACGACGAGGGAGAGTCCCTTGATCCCCTGGCCGATCGCGCTGGGTTCCTCCTCCCACACCGGTCGTCCGCCGGTCCTGTTGATCTTCTCCAGGGGCGTGGCGCCCCGGCTCTCCGGGTCGGTGAGTATGGCGGTCATTTCTTGGAGTACACCCCCTGCTCGCCCAGCACGTGGGCGGCCCGGTTGGCGAGCAGCACGAGGAGCACGCTGAACACGCCCTTGAAGATTCCAGCGGCGGCCGCGTAGCCGAAGTCGCCGGTCTTGATGCCCGTCCACCAGACGTAGGTGTCGAGGATCTCCGAGGCTCCGGGGCCGACCGCGTCGCGCTGGAGGAGGATCTGTTCGAAGCCGGCGTTGAGTGAGTCGCCGACGCGCAGCACCAGCAGCAGCGCGATCACGGGGCGCAGCGCGGGCAGCGTGATGTGCCACATGCGGCGCCAGCGGTTCGCGCCGTCGACGGCGGCGGCCTCGTACAGGTCCTGGTTGACGGCGCTCAGTGCGGCGAGGAAGACGATCACGCCCCAGCCCGCGTCCTTCCAGACCGCCTGCCAGGTCACGAGGAACTTGAACAGCGCCGGGTTCGTCATCAGGTCGAAGCCGTCCACGCCGTGTTGGCGCAGGTGTTGGGCGATGAGACCGGCGCCGCCGAACATCTGCTGGAAGACGGTGATGACCAGCACCCAGGAGAAGAAGTGCGGCAGGTACACGATCCCCTGCACCCAGGCGCGGACGCGGTCACTGAAGACGCTGTTCAGCAGCAGGGCCAGCGCGATGGGGATCGGGAAGAAGAGGATCAGCTGGGTGAAGGTGATGCTGAGGGTGTTGCCGATCACCTCCCAGAAGCGGTAGTCGTCGAAGAGCCGCTGGAAGTTGTCGAGGCCGACGAAGGGGCTGCCGGTGATGCCGGCGCCGTAGACGTCGTACTCCTGGAACGCCACCACGTTGCCGAGCAGCGGCACGTAGTTGAAGACCAGCAGCAGTGCGACGGCCGGCACCGTCATCAGCAGCAGGGTACGGTCGCGCCGGAACCGCTGGCGGCGGCTGATCCCCGGGGCGGGCGGCTTCGGCGCCGGAGCCGCCGCCGGGGTGGCGCGCTCCTCCCGGGCCGTGCCGCCGGTGCCGGGCTGCCGGGGCAGCCCGGCGGCGACACGCACCCTCGTCCTCACGCCCCGCTGCCGTTCTTGTCGAGGATGCCCTGGTAGAAGGCGCGCAACTGCTCGCCGCCGCTCTTCTTCCAGGTGCTGACGGCGTCCTCGACGGCGCTGACGGGCTTGCGGCCGCGCCGAATGTCCTTCTGCAGGTCGTCGAAGCCCGTGTAGAGGGAGGCGTAACGGGTGGGTTCGACGATCTGCATGCCGTAGAACAGCGGCTTCTTCAGATGGGGTGCCTGGCGTGCCATCCAGCCCGCGTAGTCCTTGACCATCTGCGGCTGGTCGGGGTGGGCGATGGACGGCGGCGGGGCGGCGAGGAAGTAGAGCGTGGCGGGCTGGGCCTCCTGGACGCCCTGCTCGGTGAAGACGGGCGCGCCGTCCTTGAGGTGGTAATGCGTGCCCTCGACGCCGTAGTTGACGAGCTGGAACTCCTGGGAGCCGAACGGGGCGGCCGCGTAGTCGGCGATCGCGAGCAGCTCCTCGATCTTCTCCTTGGGGAGGTTCTTGTTGATGAAGCTGAAGATGCCGGCCTGGTCGTCCTGCCACAGCAGCGGGGCACCGCCGTCGGCCGCGAAGTAGTCCAGCGCCTGCATGGCGAACTTCGGGTTCTGCTTGGCCTGTTCGGAGACCATGCCGTACCAGCCGCCGGTGCCGTCCTGGTACATGACGGTCTGGCCGGAGGTGAAGCGGATCTTCGCGTCGCCGTCCTTCCCCGCGTCGGCGTCGGGGTGGACCAGCTTCTGGTCGTGGAGCTTGCGGGCGAAGGCGAGCGCCTCGCGGTACTCCTGGGTCTCGATCTTGTGGACGAGCTTGCCGTCCTTGAGCTGCCAGTAGTGCGGCGCGTCCGGCAGGACGCCGTAGAGCTTCTGGATGCACGCCCACAGGTCGTCGAAGGCCCACCGCTTGTTCTTCGCGTCGGTGACGGACTTGCCGAAGGAGACCAACTCGTCCGCCGTCTTCGGCAGGGCCACGCCGGCGGCGTCGACGAGGTCCTTGCGGTAGAAGAACGCGTTGCCCAGCACGCCGCCGGAGTTGGGCAGACCGCGCAGTTTGCCGCCGAACACCGCCATCTGCCAGGCGCCGGTGGGGATGGCCGCGAGGTTCGGGTACTTCTTGACGGCATCGCCGGACAGGTACGGGCCCAGATCGGCGAACTTGTTCTCGATGGCGTTGCGGATCTGGCCCTGCATGTTCCAGCCGGGGATGGTGACCAGGTCGGGGATGCCGCTCGAGGCGAGCACCGCGCCGATCTTCTCCTGATAGGTGGTGCCGTCCAGCGGGTCGAACGCCACCGTGGCGCCGAGCGCCTCGTCGACCGCCTTGTAGTAGGCGTTGTCCTTCTTCGGGACGGTGCCCCAGATGGGGGTCATCGCCTTGAAGGTGCTCCCCTTGCCGGGCTTGGCCTTGACCGAGACGACCAGCGGGTCGGGGAGCTTGGTGAAGCCGGGGCTCGAACCGTTCACGCCGGGGATGTCCGGGGGGACCAGCGTCGAGGGTACGTAGGCGGGCAGCACCTTCTTGAGCGCGTCGCCGGTGGCGACGCTGCCCTTGTTGCTCGTGCTCTTCGACGACGAGCAGGCGGTGAGCAGGGGGCCGCCCGCGGCGATCGAGGCTACGGCTATCGCGCCGGTGAGGAAGGTTCTCCGGCTGGGAGCGGCTGGTACGGCCGGAGCCGGGGCCTGGGAGTTCGGCATTGCGTCAACCCTTCGTGGCGGCGCCAGGACACGTGGCGGAGCACGCCGGCCGGCATCTCAATGGGGGTCTGGCAGAAAATTCGAAACCATCGATCGAAGCGCTTCGATGTTGCGATGAGGTTAAGTGTGCGTGGCGGGGCGCGCAAGAGTCCGCAGTGCACGGAATCAAAGACCGCACCCGCAAGGGACCGGGAACTTTGGGCCGTTACCGCCGCAAGCCTTGACAGTGTCCACCCCTCGCACCAGCATCGAAGCGCTTCGAATGTCGTACTCCCGCAGTCGTTTCTCGCCTGTTCCACCCGAAGGGGCCTGTGTGACCACCCACGACCTGCCGTTCCGCGATCCGAGACTCCCCCTGGCCGCCAGGGTCGAGGACCTGATCCAACGGCTCACGCCCGACGAGCGGATCGCGATGCTGCACCAGTTCGCGCCCGCGGTGCCGCGACTGGGGCTCGACGCCTTCCGCACCGGGCAGGAAGCGCTGCACGGCGTCGCCTGGAGCGGACCGGCCACCGTCTTCCCCCAGGCCGTCGGTCTCGGCGCGAGCTGGGACGCGGAGCTGGTGCGGGCGGTCGGCGAGGCCGTCGGCACCGAGGTACGCGCGATGCGCACGCGCGACTCCCGCGTGGGGCTCAACGTCTGGGCACCGACCGTCAACCTGCTGCGGGACCCGCGATGGGGCCGCAACGAGGAGGGGTACTCCGAGGACCCGCGCCTCACCTCCGACCTCGCCACCGCCTACACCTCCGGGCTGCGCGGCGACCACCCGGACCGCTGGCGCACCGCGCCCGTCCTCAAGCACTGGCTGGCACACAACAACGAGACCGCACGCGACACCACGTCCTCCTCCGTGCGCCCCCGCGTCCTGCACGAGTACGACCTGGCCGCCTTCCGCGGACCGGTCGAGGGGGGCACCGTCGCCGGGGTGATGCCCGCGTACAACCTGGTCAACGGCCGCCCGAACCACGTCTCTCCCCTGCTCGACGAGCACCTGCGCCGCTGGACCGACCAGGATCTCGTCGTCTGCTCGGACGCCGGCGCCCCGTCGAACCTGGTCGACTCCGAGCACTACTTCGACTCGCACGAGGAGGCCACGGCCGCCGCACTGCGCGCCGGAGTGGACAGCTTCACCGACCACGACCAGGACTCGTCGAAGATCACCGGCAGGCTGCACGGTGCCCTGCGGCGTGGCCTGATCGACCAGAAGGACGTCGACACCGCCGTGCGCCGGCTGCTGTCCCTGCGCTTCCGGCTCGGTGAGTTCGACCCGGACCAGGGCCCCTACGCGGCCACCGACCTGAGCTCCTACGACACCCCCGCGCACCGCGCGCTCGCGCTGCGGGCGGCGGAGGGCCGCCGTGGTGCTGCTCAAGAACGACGGGCTGCTGCCGCTGGACGAGAGCGGTACGCGCACGGTCGCGATCGTCGGCCCGCTCGCTGACGAGGTGAAGACGGACTGGTACAGCGGCAGTCTGATCCAGCGCGCCTCGCTGGTGGACGCGTTGCGCGAGCGCCTGGGCGCCGACCGGGTGATCTTCGCCGACGGCGCGGACCGGGTCCGGCTGCGGACGGACGACGGCTGGGTGCAGGTGCCGGAGCCCGCCGCGGACGTCCCGTCCCGCGCGGGCGAGGCCTCGCTCAATCCGGCGCATCTCCGCGGCCGCACCGACCTGCCCCCGGTGCGCGTCGGCGGGCAACCCACCGAGCTGACCCTGACGGAGTGGGGCGAGGGCCTGCTGACCCTGCGCGCGCCCTCCGGCCGCTACCTGACCGTGGCCGAGGACGGCTATGTGCGTGCCGCCGCGGACCAGCCCGGCGGCTGGATCGTGCGGGAGACGTTCGCACTGGAACGGCACGGCGACGCTCACCTCCTCAGACACCCGGGGACGAGCCGGTACATCCAAGTCACCGCCGACGGCCTGAAGGTTGCCGAGCGGGGCAGCGCTTTCACGGTGGAGGTCATCAGCCACGGCGCGGAGGCGGCGGCGCGGGCCGCTGCCGCCGCCGACACCGTGATCGTCGTGGCGGGCAACGACCCGCACATCAACGGCCGGGAGACCGAGGACCGGCGGACGCTGGCCCTGCCGGAGCGGCAGGAAGCCCTCTGGCGCGCCGCCCACGCCGCCAACCCGCGGACGGTGCTGGCCATGACCTCCAGCTACCCCTACGCGGTCGCCGCGGCCGATGCCGCGCTTCCCGCGCTGCTGTGGAGCGCGCACGGCGGCCAGTCGGCCGGCACCGCCCTGGCACGGGTGCTGTTCGGTGACGTCTCCCCGTCCGGTCGCCTGCCGCAGACCTGGTACGCCGCCGAGGAGGACCTGCCGGACCTGCTCGACTACGACATCATCACCGCGGGCTCCACCTACCTCTACTTCCGCGGAACGCCCCTCTACCCCTTCGGCCACGGGTTGTCGTACACGTCCTTCGAGTATCAGGGACTGGACCTGTCGCTCGGCGGCGACGCGGTCTCCGCCACGCTCACGGTCGCCAACACCGGCCCCGCGGCCGGCACCGAGACCGTTCAGCTGTACGCCGGGGCGCCCGCCACGACGGTGCGACGGCCCGCCCGCAGCCTCGTCGCCCACGGCCGGCTCTCGTTGTTGCCAGGCGAGTCCGGCACCGTCTCCTTCACCGTGCCGCTCGACCGGCTCGGTTTCTGGGACGTCGCCCACGGGCGGTGGACCGTCGGCCCGGGTGGGTACGAGATCCAGGCCGGCGCCTCCAGCACCGACATCCGCCTGGCGCGCACCCTCACGCTCGGCGGCGAGCCGGCCGCCCCGCGCGATGTGCGCCGGCGCGGCCTCGCGGCGGCGGACTTCGACGAGCAGAGCGGCGTGGTGCTGGTCGACCGGACGAAGGAGCGGGGCGACGCGGTCGCCCCGGGCGGTACGGAGCCGGGCCGGCTGCTCTTCCGCGGCTGCGACTTCGGAACGGAGGGACCGGACACCGTGGTGGTGCGGGTCTCCCGGGAGGAGGACGCCGCTCCGGGCGGGACGTCGCTCGAGCTGTACCTCGGCGACGGAACGGCGCTGGCGGCCGTCGGCGTGCCCGTGACCGGAAGCCGTTACGCCTACGACGACGTGCGGGTGCCGCTCGACACCGCCCCGGCAGGCGTCCACGACGTGCACCTGACCCTGCGCGGTCCGGTCCGCCTGGACCGCCTGGACTTCTCCGGCTGATCCCGCTGACCCCGCTGAACCCGCGGACCCGAAAACGCCCCCCGGCCGGTCGGCCGGGGGGCGTCGCGCTGTGGCCTTACGGGCGAATCGGGAGCACGGCTCCGTCCCGCAGGAAGAGCGGGATGCGCTCCAGCGGCGCCGGCACCGTCACCGACTGCCCGCCCTCGTACACGGCGCCCGTCCAGGCGTCGGTCCACCGCGCGCCCCGCGGGAGGTACACGGTGCGCTCGCGGGCACCGGCCTCCAGCACCGGGGCGACCAGCAGGTCGGGGCCGAAGAGGAAGGCGTCACCGACGCCCCAGGCCGCCTCGTCCCGCGGGAACTCCAGGAAGAGCGGGCGCATCGGCGGGACGCCGTCCTCGTGCGCGGTGCGCATCTGCGCCAGCAGGTACGGCTTGAGACGCGCACGCAGCCGCAGGTAGTCGGTGAGGATCCCGTACGCCTCCTCGCCGTACGACCAGACCTCGTTGGGGCCGCCGGTCATATCGGGTCCCAGCGGCATGCCGGGATCACGGAAGCCGTGCAGCCGGAAGAGCGGGCTGAAGGCGCCGTACTGGAACCAGCGGACCAGCACCTCCTGGTAGGCGGGGTCGTCCGGGTCGCCCCCGTGGAAGCCGCCGATGTCGGTGTTCCACCAGGGGATCCCGGACAGCGCGACATGCAGTCCGGCGGTCACCTGGTCGCGCAGCGTGGCGAAGTCCGTGCCGATGTCGCCCGACCACAGGGCGGCACCGTAGCGCTGGCTGCCGGCCCACGCGGAACGGTTGAGGGTCACCACCTCCTCGTCCCCGGCGGCGAGCAGACCCTCGTGGAAGGTGCGGGAGTTCTCGCGCGGGTACAGGTTGCCGACCTCCAGGCCGGGGCCCGCGTGGTAGCGGAGGTTGGCGGCGTGTCCGGGCTTGAGCTCGGGCTCGCAGGCGTCCAGCCAGAACGCCTTGATGCCGTAAGGGGTGAGGTAGTTGTCCTTGATCCGCTGCCAGACGTAGTCACGGGCCTGCGGGTTGGTGGCGTCGTAGAACGCCACCTGGACCGGCTCCGCTACCTGCTTGTCCGGCCAGTCGGCGTGCGCCATCGGGCCGTACTCGGTGCCGATGAAGTGCCCGGCCTGCTCCATCGGTTGGTGGGTCTCGCTGAGCGGCGAGACGGACGGCCAGACGGAGACGGCGAGTTGTACACCCATCTCGGCGAGTTCGCGGGTCATCGCGGCGGGGTCCGGCCACTCGGCGGGGTCGAACTTCCACTCGCCCAGGTGCGTCCAGTGGAAGAAGTCGCAGACGATCACGGCGAGCGGCAGGCCGCGGCGGTGGTACTCGCGGGCAACGCCGAGCAGTTCGTCCTGGGTGCGGTAGCGCAGTTTGCACTGCCAGAAGCCGGCGGCCCACTCGGGGAGCATCGGGGTGCGGCCGGTGGCCGCGGTGTAGCGGCGCTGCGCGGCGGCCGGATCTCCGGCCGTGATCCAGTAGTCGGTCTGCCGTGCGCTGTCGGCGACCCAGCGGGTGCCGGTGGCCGCCAGTTCGACGCGGCCGATCGCCGGGTTGTTCCACAGGAAGGTGTAGCCCCTACTGGAGGTGAGGACGGGGATCGTCACCTCGGAGTTGCGCTGCACCAGGTCGATGACGGCGCCCTTCTGGTCGAGCAGGCCGTGCTGGTGCTGGCCCAGCCCGTACAACCGCTCACCGTCATAGGCGCGGAAGCGCTGCTCGATGCGGTGGTACCCGTTGCCGGTCGCGGTGCGCAGCCGCGGACCGGGCCACCAGAAGTGCGCCCGCTCCTCGGCGAGGAGTTCCTCGCCGCTGTCGGTGCGCAGGAAGCGCACCATGCCCTCGGCGTCGACCGTCGCGGTGATCGCCCCGTTGACGAGCAGGGCGTGGCCGTTCTCGATCTTGACGGCCGCGGCCGGGGCGGCCGGCGGCTCGTCCAGGAGGGCGCCGGGCAGACCCTCCAGCAGCGGGCCGCCGAGCCGGGCCCTGACCCGTACCGCGTCCGGACCCCACGCCTCGACGCGGAGCGTCTCCTGGCGGCCGGTCCACTCCAGCCCACCCGCGCGTTCGCTGAACGTGCCGGCCGTGGGCGAGGACTGGGCGAGGGACACGGCGGGCGGCGTCTGAATCACGGTGGGTCTCCTTCAGGGCGCGGGGGATCGCAGGGCATGCGGAATCGCGGTCCGGCGCCGTGGCTGCGGGACCCGGGGGGTGGCGGAAGGTCAGACGGTTGCTGCGGGCCCGGTACTGCCGCGCACGGTGAGCTGCGGCGGGAGCAGCGTAAGCGGTCGCGGCTCGCGGCCCTCCAGCTTGCCCATCACCAGCTCGACGGCACGCCGTCCCATGTCCTGGGCGGGGATGGCCACCGAGGTGAGCCGCACGGAAGCCTGCTCGGCGACCTGGTCGGGACAGATGGCGATCACCGACACGTCCTCGGGGACCGCGCGGCCCTGCTGCTGGAGCAGGCTGAGCAGGGGGCCGACGGACGACTCGTTCTGCACCACGAGGGCACTGGTGCGGGGCCGCTCCTCGAAGATGCGCGACAGGACACCGGCGGTGGACTCGTAACTGCCGTCGCAGGGACGGTGGATGAGCCGCAGGTCCCGCTCACGGGCGCGCCGGCGCAGCCCCTCCATGGTGCGCTCGGCGAACCCGGTGTGCCGCTGGTAGACGGCCGGGGCCTCGCCGATCACGGCGATGTCGCGGTGCCCGAGATCGGCGAGATGGTCCCCGCACAGTTCTCCGGTGGCGGTGAAGTCCAGGTCGACGCAGGTCAGTCCGGACGGATCGGACGGCAGCCCGATCAGGACGGAGGGGTGGACGGAGTCCCGCAACAGCGGAACGCGTTCGTCCTCCAGCTCGACATCCATCACGATCATGGCGTCCGCCAGCCCGCTGCCGACCACCCGCCGCACGGCGGCGGGCCCCTCCTCGCCGGTCAGCAGCAGTACGTCGTGCCCGTACTGACGCGCCGTGGTGGCCACGGCGATGGCGATCTCCATCATCACCGGCACGTACATGTCCGTCCGCAGCGGCACCATCAGCGCCACGATATGCGACCGGCTGCTGGCGAGCGCCCTGGCCCCCGCGTTGGGATGGTAGCCGAGCTCCTGGATGCTGCGCTCGACGCGGTCGCGGGTGCCCTCCGAGATCGAGCGCTTGCCGCTGAGGACGTACGACACCGTGCTGGCGGAGACACCGGCGTGCCGGGCGACCTCGGCGAGCGTGGCCATAGAGGGTCTCCATCCGACGAGGGCGAAGGGGTTGCACAGGACAACCTATCGATTGAAGCGCTTCGATAACACTCGCGACCCTGTCCCGTGACAGCTGCCGCGTATCGACACTAGACGCGGCCTAAGCTGCTGTCCAGAGCTCAGTCGAAGCGCTTCAACACCTTCGCTGGAACCCGCCTGACGCGTTGGGTCGTCGGACGAGCTCCCGTCGCTACCGCCGGGGGCCGGAGCGGCGCCGGCGCACGACCAGCACCGCGACGGCTGCCGCGACGACCGCTGCGGCGACCAGGGTTGTCACCAGGGTGGCCGACGATCCGGAATCGCCGGTGTCGGCGGCCGCGGCGGGGTGGCTCGGAGCCGGGGCCGGGGCGGCGGTGGTCGGGGCGTTCGTGTTCACGGTCGGGGCCGGGCGGCCCGGAACGGCCGTGACCTTGAGGGTGGTCTTTCCCGCGCCCATGGCCGGGAACGCGGATTCCGCCGAAACCTGCCAGGTGCCGGGCGGCAGCGGTACGGCGACGGTATAGGTGCCCCGCGCCATGTCCAGCGGGGTCAGGGCCCACGGGCCGACCTGGCGGCCGTCCGCCGCGGTCGCCTGCAGCGTCGCGGCGACCTTCTCGTCCACGGGGTGGTGGTCCTCGTCCCACGTGGCGGCGATCGTCAGGCGGCCTTCCGCGTTGCCGGTGATCTCCAGGTGGATGGTGTCCCCATGGGCGGACGCCGGCCTCGTGCACAGCAGCGACAGCAGGGCGACGAGGAGGACCAGCAGCGCGGCCACGGGCGGCCGCGGCAGGCGGAGGGGCGGGCGGGGCATCTGGGACCGGCTTTCACGAGCGTCGGGAAAGGGGGCGGGGCGGGTGGGGGCGGCCCGCGGGAGCGCGCTGACGGGCCCGCCCGGTGGGGCGGGCGGGCCCGTCGGTTCATGGGGTCTCGGCCGCCCCCGCGGGGGCGGCGGACGGCCGAGGGGTCAGGACGTGGGCTGCTGGAAGGTCCAGCGCTGCCAGGCCTGGTTGCCGGGCTGCTGCAGCTCCAGCAGCGCCCCGCCGTAGTAGTCGCGGTTGCTCACGCCGAGGACGAGCGGGGAGCCCTTGGCGCCGAGCGTGTAACCGGTCGCGTTGGCGGTGATCTTCCACGCCTGCGAAGCGGCCCGGCCGCACGGCTGCTGGGCGATCCACTGGCCCGCCACCGGCTGGCCGCCGATCTGCAGGCACTTCCCGGACACCGCGGACCTGACCCGGACGTAGCCGCCGCCGACGCTCTCGAACGACCACTGCTGGTTGGTGTAACCGTGGCGCTGGTAGCCGATGAGCACCCCGCCGTTGGCACGGGAGGCGCCGTACATGTCGGCGGCCTGGCCCGTGAAGCTGTTGAGCATCAGGTAGCGCTTGCCGGGCTGGACCGGGCCGGCCGTGCCGCTGGCGGGCTGGGTGCGGGAACGCCGCCTGGCGACCGGACGCCGAGACCTTGCCGTCCGCGCCGTGCACGGCGACGGCGACCTTGTACGCGGTGCCGGGCCGCAGGCTGACCACCCGGACGGTGGTGGCCTTGACGGTGCCGATGACCTTCTTGTCCAGCAGCAGGTCGTACCCGGTGGCGCCGGCGGCCGGCTTCCAGGTGAGCACCGCGGAGTTCTGGGTCACCTGGCTCACGACGACGTCAGGACCGGTCGTCGGATTCGGCGTGGCGGTCGGCGTCGTGGTCGGTGTCGGGTTGGGCGTCGGAACCTTTGTCGTGGTGGGGGAGGGGGTGGGCGTCGGGTTCGGCGTCGGGTTGGGGTTGGGGTTGCTGCCACCGTTGGTGAGCAGGAACTGGTTGTTGGCGATGTTCCAGTGCGTCGTCAGATAACTGCCCGGCTGCGGGTTGGTGTTGAAGTAGTCATCGTGGTTGCAGTCGAGCCGGTCGTCGCTGCTGCGGTTCGGGCAGTGGATCTGCATCTGCGGGTAGTACGGCGTGTCCGAGTAGCACATGATGTCCCACTCGTCCACGCAGTGGCCGCCACGGCTGGTGTTCGGGGCGCTGTTGTTGACCGCCCCGAGGTTGTGGCCGAGTTCGTGCGCGGGCGTCGAGCCACCCCAGCAGCCGGAGTCCGTGCGGCCGTAGGAGGGGCCGAAGTTACTGGAGTTCTCCGGGCCGGGACGCTCGTCGCCGGCGAAGCTGCCGATGCCGCAGTAGACGTTGGAGTCCGCGAAGATCATGTACTTACGGTCCCGGCGGTTCAGCCCCTGGGTGGCCAGCGCCTGGTTGGTGGCGCTGAAGTCCTGCATCGCGGCGGCCGGCACCTCGAGGTTGAGCACCGCGACGGTGCAGTCGGACTCGGTGACGTAGCGGATGTGGCGTACGCCGCCGGTCTCCGTCGCGCTCGCGTTGTAGATGACGTCGGAGTCGTGCGCCCACTTCTTGAACGAGGGCAGGTACTCGGCGAAGCGGTTCGCACCGGGCCCGTGTGCGTAGACGACCTGGACGCGGTTGCCGGTCGATCCGTCGCCGTCACAGACCACGGCCGACGCCGCGTCCTGGGCCGCGGCGGCCTTGGCGGCGGGGCCCGTGGAGCCCGTCGCGGCGGGCGGGGCGGAGGCGACGGCCTTGCCGGGGTGAGCGGCGTCCAGCGTCGCCGGCACGTCCGACAGCAGCTCCGCGCCGCCCGGGGCCTTGCCGCCGCCGGCCTTGGGTATGGAGGCCGGCGCGATCGCCTTGACGGCCGGGGGTGTGTCCTTGGTGATGTCCACGCCCTTGGGCGGCGTGTCGGGGCCGTGCGTGCACTGCTTGACGCCCTCGACCTCGAAGCCGCCGACGCACGCGCTGTCCTCGGGGGCTGCTTCCAGACCCTTGTACACCATGCCCTTGCGCGGCTCGTCCGGCGGAACGTCGTCCAGCGCCTGCGGGACGGCCGAATCCACCTGCTGGGTGTTCGTGCCGCCGATGGCGCCCGTCGTGGCGAGCGCGGTGACGCCGCCGGCGACCAGCGTGGCCGACGCCAGCGCGATCGCGAGGACGGTCCGCCTCTTGGCCCTCGAACGGCGCCGGTGCTCGCCTCGATCTCTGAGCTGCAACAAGTTCATCCCATCATCGCGTCCGGACTGCGTTGCGGCGGGACACTGCCACATCGAACGCCCGTCCATCGACACGGATTTCGTTGCCCTCAGACGGGGTGAAGGTTCGCGATGGGGCGCGTCGGGGTGAACTGACGCCCGGTCATGAATGCTGAGAGTTTGCTGTGACCGGCGTATTTCAGTGACATTGCACTGGAGGTATAGACCTCCGGATCCGCCACCTCGGCGGAGCGGTGCCGCCGAGGCCTTCAGGACGACATGAGGTCGGCTTTAGGAACTCTTATGCTCCGCCGGGCCGCACGGCCGGTGGCGCGGCCGGCGTCCTCGCGCCGGAGCGCGGCTGATTCGATACCGTACGGTAACTTCCTTGTTCCAGAGGGTGATAAACATGCTGCGAGACTGCTCGGGCGTCCGAGGGTGGGACCCGCCCGGTTGGATGCCGCACGGGCTCGTTTCCCCCGTCGCGCTGCCCACGAAGCGGTCGACGGTCCGGTGATCCCGGTCGCCGCTCGCGGACCTGGCGATGCGGCCCTGGCGGACGCCCTGTTCGGCTCCGCACGGGCACGAGCGGTAGGCAGTCGCCCGAGGCGCGTGCGCGAAGGTGCCGCCGCCGTCCGCCGAACGACCGGAAGGAGCACCGCCGATGTTCACCAGAGGTACCGCGTCCGTGGAGAAGCAGCTGACGGAGCACCGGGCACGTCCCGGCCGGCCGGGCACGCCCCTGCCCGAGGCGTCCGCCTCAGCCGAATCCCGTACCCCGGCAGGCCCGCCGGGCCCGCCGGGCAGGGCCCGCGACGGCCGCCCGGGGGAGTTACCGGGCCGTGCGCACCCGGTGGTCGACGCCCCGTCGGCCCCGGTCGTCCCGGCCGCCCGGAGTGCCGCCGAGGCCGGCGGTCACGAGGCGGCCCTACAACTCCCCTCACCGCGCGAGGGAGGCGCCGCCCGCACCCCCGTCGTGCAAGGTCTCGCCGAAGGTCTGCTGCGGCAGCTCCCGCACCTCGTGGACGAGCTCATGGAACTCACCGTGGGCAGGGAGGTGGGGTACCTGGAGTTCGTACCGGGGTCCGATATACGCCGTTCCCTTCACGAGAACGTCCTCGGCTTCCTGCGGATCCTCGCCGGCAGGCCGCCCACCGACAGCGACCCGCTGGCCGTGCCCAGGACGTGGGGAGGCTACCGCGCACAGGAAGGCGTGTCGGTCGAATCCCTGTTGCAGGTCCACCGGCTGGCCACGCAACTCCTCTGGGAGAAGTTGTTCGACGCGGCCCGTGCGCTCTCCCCGGAAGTGCTGCAACGCCTCCTGGACGAGAGCGGGCCCGTTTGGGACGCGCTCGACAGCTACTCCCAGGCTTTCGTCGACGGGCACCAACTGGCGGAGGTCGACCACCGGCGCCGCAGCACCGAACACCGCGAGACGGTGATCGACGCGCTGATCGAGGGACGGGGCGTCGAGCCGGTGGTCGCGGCCGAGGCACAGGTGAGTCTCGGCCTTCCCGCGCGCGGCCGGTTCGTCGTGATCGCCGTGGCCGATGAGGCGCCGGCGCACGGGGGGCACGCGGAGCACGGGGAGCACGACGGCGCGAGGAACGGGGTGCCGCGGGCGTTGCGACATGCTCTGCCCTCCCACGCGGTGACGACCCTCTGGCGCAGGCGCGCCGACCGGCACATCGGACTGCTGGAACTGGGTGCCACCTCGCTGGGACGCCTCGTGGAAGCCCTTTCGGTCGGCGCGGCCCGGCGGGTGGGGATCTCCTGCGAGGTCGACAGCCTCGCCGACATCGCCACCGCCTACCACTGCGCCGAGACCGCCCTGCAGACGCTGCCCGCCGCCGCGCCGGGCGTCGCGGCCTTCGACGACCACCTGCTGGAAGCCCTCGTGGTGACCAGCCCGCACGTCGCGCAGCGGCTGGCACGCCACACGTTCGGACGGCTGCTCGACTGCCCCCAGGAGGAGCGGGACCTGCTGCTCGCGACCTTGGACGCCTGGTTCCGCGGCGGCTGCTCGGCCGCCAGGGCCGCCGACGAACTGCACTGCCACCGCAACACCGTGCTCAATCGGCTGCGCCGCGTCGAAACGCTGACCGGCAGCGCGCTGGACGACGCCCGGCACCAACTCGCGTGCCGGATGGCCCTCGTGGCCGTGCGCTGCCCCTGACCGTACCGGCACGTCCCGGCTTCTCACCGCCCAGAACCCCCTGACCTGCCGCGTTGTGCGCGGCGCACAGCCGGGTCACGGCAATCCGCAGCAGGCGGCCATCGACTACGGCGGCGCCGCGAGGAACCCTGGAGGTGGGGGAACACGCACACGTGGCCGGCTTCACCACCGGTGCACGGACCGGCTTCCAGATGAGCGGCCGACCCTCCCGGGCCGACGGTCCCGTCTGCAACGCGGCAGGCGGCACGGATCGCGGCGCGGCCCATGGTCCCCGAGTTCCTGCTGGGAGAGATGCTGTGACAGACGTATTCGTCGACTCGTTCGTCCACGCACTGGGCGAACGTAAAGCACACGTCAGTGAGACGGGTGCCGCAGGGCGCCTGATGTCCTCGGCGCAGGACCTGGAGTCGGCGGGCTTCCGCTGGCACCACGTTTGCGAGCCCACGACCAGCGCCTATGACCTGGCCAAGAACGCCACCGCGCAGCTCGCCGACTCCGGTCGGCTGGGCGAGGTGGACGCGATCGTCTACGCGACGTGCCTGCCCGTCAACGGCAACGCCGGGGACCCCGCCGCCTGGGAGCGCAGCCGGGACGTGAAGCACCTGATGGACTTCCCCGCCGGCCGGCTGCAGGCCGACTTCGGGCTCGAGAAGGCCGTCGTCATCGGACTCAACCAGCAGGCGTGCACGGCGATGCTGGGATCCCTGCGGCTGGCCGGGGCGATGCTCCAGGCCGAAGAGGGCTGGGAGCGGGTGCTGTGCGTGACGGCCGACCGCTTCCCGGAGGGGGCACGGTACGAGCAGGCCTACAACCTGATCTCCGACGGTGCGGCGGCCTGTGTCGTCAGCCGGCAGCCCGCCGCGTTCCGGCTGGTGACCGCACACCAGATCACCAACGGCGGCCTCGGACAGGCGGACGACGACGAAACGGTCGGCATGTACTTCGCGTACACGCACCGGCTGGTGCGCGAGACCCTGACCCGGGCCGGCCTGTCGGCCGCGGACCTGGACTGGGTCGTCACGCAGAACACCAACGACAAGGCGTGGCAGATCCTGGCCCGCCTGCTGGGGGTGGACGCCGGGAAGGTCTTCTTCTCGTCCATGCGGGACGTGGGGCACGTCATCTCCGCCGACAACATCGTCAACCTCGCGGAACTGATCGCTTCCGGCCGGGTGCGGTCCGGTCAGTACGTCGCCCTCGTGATGGCCGGATTCGGCCTGAACTGGCAGTGCGTCATCTTGCGGGCCACCGACTCCTTCCCACGGTGAGCCGGCAGGTCACCGGCACACCCGACCAACGACCAGAGACGTTTGATGAGGATCGTTTGAGCAGTACGGAGAACACCCCGAAACCCCGGCTCGCCGAGGCGATCGCCTCACTCGGTGACACGGTGAACAGACTCAGCCACCTGTCGAAGCGCTCCTACCAGAACCCCTACGTCACGTTGGGGCAGTGGCCGGCGGAGGTCCGGCCCGAGGAGGAGTGGTTCAGCTCCCCCGAGTACGTGAGCCTGTACGGCACCCCGCTGTGGGAGACGCTCGATGAGGCCGCCAGGCGACGGCTGGCCTTCCATGAGGCCGTCAACTTCTACAGTCTCAACATCCACGGCGAGAAGGGTCTGATGCAGGGCCTGGCGCAGCGGCTGTACCGCAAGGACCTGCTGGGCGTCTCGGAGTACCTGCACCACTTCCTCGACGAGGAGAACAAGCACAGCATCTACTTCGGCGGTTTCTGCACCCGGTACGCGAAGGTGTACCGCACCCGCCAGTTCGCACTGCCGGAGGCCCGCTCGCAGAGCGTCGAGGACTTCCTCTTCTTCGCCAAGACCATGATCTTCGAGGAGATCGTGGACCGTTACAACTGGATCCAGGCCCGGGACGCCCGGCTGCATCCCGTGGCGCGCTTCATCAACGACAACCACCACGTCGAGGAATCGCGGCACCTGGTGTTCGGCCGCCAACTGGTGACCGCGCTGTGGGAGGCCTGCGTCCCGTCCTGGGGCACCGACACGGTGGCGGACCTGCACGGCGAGTTGGAGCAGTTCTTCGTCGGCAGCTGGCGCGAGTACTACAACCCCGACGTCTACGCCGACGCCGGGCTGGACGAGCCGTGGGAAGTCGCGGAACAGGCCTGGTCCGCTCCGGCCCAGCGCGCCCACCGCCGTGACGTCTCGACGAAGGTCGTCACCTTTCTCATCGCGGCGGGGATTCTCGACAAGGAGCCGGTCGATGCCTTCTGACCAGGAGATCCGGGACCGGCTGCGAACGTGGGTCCTCGGCAAGGCCTCCGGCCTGTCCGCCGCGGACCTCACGGACCGCACGCCCCTGTTCGAGGAGCGGCACCTGCGCTCCGTGCACCTGCCGGAACTGCTGCTGTTCCTGGAACGGCTGCGTGCCTCACCGATCGACGTGGAGGACCTGCGACCAGGGGACTTCCGCGACATCCACACGATCGTGGACCGGTTCGGCGGAGCGGCGGTGACGCCGTGACCCGCGCGACGGCGAACACCGCCGGACCCGACCGCCTCACCGCTCTGCACCGTATCGGTCTGTCCTGGCAGCCGTCCGGACAAGCGGCCCTGCGCGGCCCGCTGTTGCGCCTCTTCGAGGACTGCGACCGCGCCTTCGTGCGGCTCGCCTCCCTCTGGGACGCGCAGGAGGAGCGGCATCCCGCGTCGCTGCCCGCCCAGCGGCTGGAGCAGGTCGGCTACCTCCGCTCCTTCCCGCACCAGGCGACCTTCGTGGCCCGGCTGAGCCCGGAGGAGGAGAACATCGACGCCTTCCTCGACGGCCCCGTCGCGGATGACGACGGCCGGGTCGAGCTGCCCGGCCTCTCGCCGGTCACCGAGGTCCTGACCCCGGCGGCCTGCTACCACCTCTACAACGCCCACCAGGGCGAAGCCCTGGACGGCCCGCTGTACCTGACGACCCGGAACACCTGTTTCCGTCAGGAGACGCACCATGTGCCGCTGCGGCGGCTGAGCAGCTTCACGATGCGGGAGATCGTCTGCCTCGGCACCACCGCGGAGACGGTCGACTTCCTCGACCACGCCCGCTCCGCCGTCGACCTGTTCTTCGGGCTCATCGACCTGGACGTGCAGTGGCTGGCGGCGACCGACCCCTTCTTCCGGCCCCAGGGCAACCCGCGCCACCTGCTGCAGCGGGTCCAGCCGGTGAAGCACGAGGCGACGTACGGAGGTGACCTGGCCATCGCGTCGGTCAACCGGCACCACGACCACTTCGGGGCCGGCTTCGGCCTGAGCCGCGACGGCCGCCCGGCCGACAGCTGCTGCGTGGCCTTCGGCCTCGAACGCTGGCTGTTCGCCCTGACCGACCGCCACGGCCTCGACCCGGCCTCCTGGCCCTGCCTGGAGGACGCGGCGACGACGGTGCTGGCGAAGCTGCGGGGAGGCACCGCGTGAGGGGGACCACCGTCATCACCGGCGCGGACGGCTACCTGGGCCGCCGGCTCGCCGCCGCACTGCTCGACGACGGGGACGACGAGCTGATCCTGGCCGTCCGCGCCGCCTCCGCGGCCGAACTCGCCCGCAAACAGCAGCGGCTGGCGGCGGAGTTGGGGTCGGCCGCCGCGGGACGGACCCGGTGTGTGGCGGCGGATGTCCGCCACGACGACCTGCTGAGCGACGTGGATCCGGGCGTGGTCACCCGCATCGTCCACGCGGCGGCCGTCACCCGCTTCAACGTCGAACGGGACCTCGCCGACGACGTCAACGTGGCCGGTACCGTCCGGCTGCGGGCCTTCGCCGAACGCTGCGCACACCTGCGGCGCTTCGCGCTGCTCTCCACGCTGTACGCCGCGGGCAGCCGGCAGGGCGACATCGCGGAGGAGCCGTCGGTGCCCGCCGGCTTCGTCAACCACTACGAGTGGTCGAAGTGGGCGGCCGAGGAGCACCTCCTGGACGCGGCGGACCGGCTACCGGTCTCGGTCCTGAGGCTGCCCACCATCATCGCCGACGACGACAGCGGGCGGGTGACGCAGTACAACGTCTTCCACAACACGCTCAAGCTCTTCCATTACGGGCTGCTCTCACTGCTCCCGGGGGACGAGAAGACGCCGCTCTCCCTCGCGACGGCCGACTTCACCGTGTCGGCGGTCACCCACCTGCTCGATCCCGCGGTGGTCGACGGCGTCTACCACGTCTGCCCCGACCCGGAGCAGACGCCGACCCTCGGCGAACTCGTCGACACCGCCTTCACCGTCTTCGCCCGCGACGCCGGATTCCAGCGGCGCGGCCTGCTGCGGCCGGTCCCCTGCGACCGGGAGAGCTTCGACGACCTGCTGCAGGCCGCCACCGGGCTGCGCGCCGGGCCGCTGCACCAGTCGCTCGCTTCGGTCTCGCCTTTCGCCGCGCAGCTCTACCTGCCGAAGACGTTCCACAACGAAGCGCTGCGGGCGGCCTGGCCCGGCTACGCGGCCCCCGATCCGCACGCGCTGACCGAAGCCGTCTGCACCCGGCTGGTCGCCTCGAAGTGGGGCCGCCGGCCCGAGGAGACATCGTGACCCTGTCCGAGAACGACCTGTGGCTGCTGAGCTACTACCGCTCCTCCGAGATCAACGGCGCCCTGTTCTTCGGCAGGGTCGCCCGCACCCTGCGCGGCAGCCCGCTGCAGGCGAACGTGACCCACCACTTCGCCGACGAGGCCAACCACGCGAAGTACTGGACCCGTTGCATCGAGGACCTCGGCCACACGGCGGTGAAGTTGTCCGGCGGTTACCAGGACCAGTACCTGGAGGCCGTCGGGCTGCCCGCCAACCTCATGGAGGTCATGGCGGTCACCCAGGTCTTCGAGAAGCGGGTCATCGCCCAGTACCACCGCCACCTCCGGGCCGGGGACACCCATCCGCTGGTCCGGCAGACCATCGAGACGATCATGGAGGACGAGCGCTGGCACGTGAAGTACGTCAAGGACGCCCTGGAGGAGATGGCGGGCCGGTACGGCCAGGAGTACATCGACTCCACCCTGGCCCGCTTCACCACGGCCGACGAGGAGGTCTACGCGAAGACCCTCGCGGAGTACGGCGAACGCATCTCGTTCCTCGGCGGCCGCGGCCCGCTCCTGGAGCATCCGGCCTCCGACGGGGACGCGGCGTGACCGGCACCGCGGCGCCCCCGGCCCGGGGCGGGACGACGGTGCTCGCCGTATGGACCCGGAGACCGCTGCACCCCACCTCGCTGACCCGGCGGGAGGGCGCGCGCTTCGCCGTACTCACCGGCCGGGTGCAGCGGGAGCAGTGGCTGATCGCGCGCCATGCCCTGCGGACGCTGCTGGGGGTACTGGGGCTGCCCACCGACACGACCGGCTATGCCTTCCCGCACCGCCGGCTGTCGCTCTCCCACGTCGGGGGAGCAGCCGTCGCCGCCGGCCTTGCGGTCCCGGACGAGGACGTCGCGGGCGTCGGTGTCGATCTGGAAACCGTCCGCGAGGCACCCGCGGCGACCGCGCGCTTCTTCCTCGACGACCGCGAACGCTGCTGGCTCGACACCGTCGCCGAAAGCGCCCGCGCGGCGGAACACGTACGGCTGTGGACGGTCAAGGAAGCGCTGTACAAAGCGGATCCCGACAACCGGCACACCGTTCTGCGCGACTACACCACCGACGACCCGGCAGCCGCTTCCGGCCCCGCCCGGCGCCGTCCGCCGCACGGCGCCGTCTTCGGCTACACCGCCGCCCGGTTCGGCGATGCCCGGCTGGCCGTGGCGGCCTCCGCCCACCGTTCACCGATCGCACCCGTAAGGACCGCACCCGTGCCCTCCGTCACCTTCGACGACGTCGCCCACCGCATCAGCGCGACGCTCTCGGTTCCCGTCGACTCCCTGACCCCCGAAACGCAGCTGCGGGACCTCGCCGCCGACAGCTTCCTGCTGGTCGAGATGGCCGTCGACCTGCAGGAGGAGTTCGACGCGCTGTTCACCCAGGCCGACCTGCGGGAGGTGACCACCCTGGGGCAACTCGCCGGACTGGTGGGCGCGCGGCCCTGACGCCGGACCCCGACCACGTATCCGGCCGGCACGCACGCTGCCTCGCCGGCCCGTCCCACCGCCCGAACACGCCTCTCCACCCGACCCCCCGGAGCGCGGAATGTCGCAGCGTCTGAGCCAAGCCCTCCACCGGTTCCGCGGACCTCTGCTGGCTGTCTGGCTGGTGGCGCTCGTCGCGGCCGCCGTCGCGGCCCTGCCGCTGGCCGACCGGCTGAGCGGCGGCGGCTGGTACGTCCCCGGATCGGACTCGCTGCGGGCGGTGCAGTCGATGAGGTCGGGATTCGCCGACCGGGGCGCCAGCAACCTCACGCTGGTCGTGACGGACGAGCGCAACCTGGCCGGCAGCGCGGAGTTCGACCGGCGGATGAGCCGGGTCATGCGCGAGGTCACCGGCGACAAGCGGCTGCAGGCGACCGGGAGTTACGGCTGGCTCACCCTGTCCGGCGACGCCCGGAAGGAGTTCGTGGGCAAGGACGGCCGGACGGCCGTCACCACGGTCGGATCGGCGCTGGACGACGGGACGGCCCGTCGCGTCCTGCCGGACGTGCAGCAGGAGATCGACCACCGCTACGCGCCCCAGGGCCTGCGGGTCTCGATGGTCAGCGCGGGAACGTTCTGGGGCGAGATCAACAAGCTGAGCGCGGAAGGGCTGCAGCAAGCCGAGCTGATCACCTTCCCGCTGGTGCTGCTCATCCTGCTGCTGCTCTACCGCGGGGTGGTCGCCGCCGTGGTCTCGTTCGTGGTGTCGGTGACCGCGATCGTGCTCACCTTCGGGGTGATGTCCGTACTGGCCGCGCACATCGAGCTGTCGATCTTCGTCCAGAACGCGGCGACCATGATCGGGCTGGGGGTCAGTGTCGACTACTCACTCTTCATCATCTCCCGCTACGTCGATGAGCTGACCGCCGGTCGCGATCGCACCACCGCGCTGGCGACGGCCCTGCGGACCAGCGGGAGAACCGTGCTCTTCTCCGGGCTGATCGTCGTCCTGGCCATGTCCAGCCTCTTCCTGGTGGACCTCAACGTCATACGCTCCATCGCGCTGGGTATCGTCGTCGTGGTCGCCTTCGCCACCCTGGCCAGCGTCGTGGTCCTGCCCGTCGTCCTCCATCTGGTCGGCGACCGCATCCTGTGGGGACGCCTGCCCGGGCGGCGGGCCCCAGGGGAGCATCGCCCGGCGACGGCGGAACAGGGCGACCGCTGGGGGAGGCTGGCGCGGCAGATCATGCGCCGGCCCGTGCTGTTCCTGACGTTGGCGAGCGCCGCCCTGTTGGCGCTGGCCGCTCCCTCCCTCGACCTGCACACGTTCACCCCCGATGCGCGCATCGCGCCCACCTCGTCCCCCGTGCGCCAGGGTTTCGACACCCTGCGCGAGCAGTTCGGGCCGGGCACGGCCTCCCCCCACCAGGTCGTCATCACGTCGCGGACGGCGCTGTCCGCGTCACCCGGCGCCGGGGAGGTCGCCGCCTTGCAGGAGCGGCTCGCCCGGCTGCCCCATGTCACCGCGGTCCGCTCCCCGCTGGACGTGCTGCGCTCCGTCAGCCCCGAGCGGCCGCTGGCCGGGCTGGACGCGGCCGTGTTCTCGCGCCTGCCCGGCGACGCCCGCGGCACCGTCGACCACTACGTCTCCGCCGACCGCCGCACGATGGTGCTGGAGGTCATCGGGGACGACTACGCCTCGTCCGACGACTCCCGCGCGCTGCTGGCTTCCGTCCGCTCGGCGGCGGCCCGGGATCAGCACCCCCGGCCTGCACGCGGTGGTCGGCGGCGAGACCGCGGAAGGCGCCGACGCCAACACCGCGATCGGGGACGCCCTGCCGGAGGTGGTCGCGGTGATGCTGGCCGTCCTCTACCTGATGCTGCTGGTCACCTTCCGGTCCCTGCTGTTGCCGGTGAAGGCCATCGCGATCAACGTGCTGTCGCTCGGCGCGACCTACGGCGTGCTGGTGCTGGTCTTCCAACGCGGCCTGGGCTCCACGCTCTTCGGTTTCGAACGCTCCGACCACCTGCAGAACTTCGTCCCGATCCTGCTGCTGGCGATCCTGTTCAGCCTCAGTACCGACTACGAGGTCTTCCTGCTCCGCCGTATCCGCGAGGAGCACGACGCCGGCGCGGACAACACGTCCGCGGTGGCCGCCGGGATGGCCAGGACCGCACCGTTGATCTCCGGGGCCGCGCTGTTGATGGTCGCGGTGTTCGGCGCCTTCGCACTGACCGGCATCATGCCGATCCAGCAGCTCGGCCTCGGCCTCGCGCTGGCCATCGCCCTGGACGCCACCGTCATCCGGCTCATCGTGGTGCCCGCCGCGATGCGGCTGATGGGCCGCTGGAACTGGTGGCTGCCGGGCCGCCGGCCGACCCCGGCCACCCCGTCCGACCGAGCCTCCGAGCCCTCGGAGCCCTCAGGCCGGGTGTGAGCCCCGGCCTCTCCGCTGCCACGCGCCTCCCATTTTTCCTCGTGCCGCATTCGAAAGGACCCCGATCCCGTGGACAAGCCCGCCCTTTTCCTCCTCCTGCTGAATTTCGCCGTCATCGGAGCGCTCCCCAGAGTCTTCTTCCGGTCCGACGGCCGCTTCAACGCGAAGTGGTGGCTCACGGCCCTGCCCTTCGGCCTCACTCCGCTGTTCATCGCCGTGTCCACGGCCGTCGGCTGGGAGCCGATGGCTCCCGACTCCTGGCGCACCGGGCTGGATCTCGTGGCGGTGGCACTGAACGCCGTCTCGATCGCCCTGATCTTCCTGACCCTGGGCACGCACCGGATCCCCGTCGCGCTGTGGCACCAGGAGAACGACGAGCCGCGGCACATCGTGACCCACGGTGCCTACGGACTGATCCGGCACCCGTTCTACGCTGCCTTCCTGCTGGCGTTCCTCAGCGGAGCGGCGCTCTTCCCGCACCCGGTCACGGCGGCTCTGTTCTGCTACGGGTTCTTCGCGCTCAACACCACGGCCGCGCAGGAGGAACGCCGGCTCAGCGGGTCGGAGTTCGGGGCGGAGTACCGGAGGTACCTCGCCGGGACGGGACGCTTCCTGCCCCGTCCCGGCCGGGCGGCGCCGGCGGAGACCAGCCGGGTGGGGAGCTAGCCGTGCGGGACCTTCCGCCGCTCACCGCCTGGCTGACCGACCCCCGTCCCGGTCGCGGCGTGCACCTGGCCGACGACTCCGGCGGCTGGGCGTACGTCCCCTATCCGGAGCTGGCGGCCGCCGCCCACCGGGCCGCCGCCGCGATGCGGTCGGCCGGCGTCCGCCGAGGCGACGTCGTGTGCCTGCTGATGCCCACCGGGCTGCCCTGTCTGGCGGCGCTGTTCGGAGCCTGGGCGGCCGGCGCGACGGTCTCCCCGCTGCCGCCGCCCTCGTTCCAGACCGATGACGCGTACGTCGAGCACATCGTCGCCATCCTGGAGCAGGCAGCGCCCGCCCTGGTGGTCGCGAGCGGGGAGTTCGACGCCCTGGCAGCCCGCGCGATGACCCGGGCGGGGCTTCCCGGCCGTCCGTGGACGCCCCAGGAGATCACTGACGGGGTACCCGTGCCCGGAGATCCCGTACCCGAGGATCCGGTGGCTCCGCCCCAGGACGCCATCGCCGTACTCCAGTTCACCTCCGGCTCCACCGGGCGACCCCGCGGAGTCCGGGTCTCCTGGCAGAACCTGGCGGCGAACCGCGCCCTGCAGAGCCGCCTGATCGGATGGCGGGACGGGGACGGCTTCGCGTCCTGGCTGCCGCTCCATCACGACATGGGCCTGATCGGCTGCTGCCTCTTCCCGGTCGCCTCGCAGAGCGACCTGTGGCTGATGCGCCCGGAACAGTTCATCCGCGACCCGGCCCGCTGGCTGGCCTGCTTCGCGCCCGGCCGTGCGGCGCACTCGGCGGCGCCGTCGTTCGCCTTCGCCTACGCGGCCCGGCGGGTCCGCCCGCGACGGCTGGACGAGCTGGACCTGTCCGGGTGGCGCAGTGTCTGCGTCGGAGCCGAGGCGGTCGACCCGGCGGCGCTCTCCGCGTTCGCCCGGTTCGCCGCACCGGCCGGGTTCTCCCCGGACGCGTATGTGCCCTCCTACGGACTGGCGGAGAACACCCTCGCGGTGTCGGGCGCCACCGCGCCGCTGCTGATGCTGCACCCCGACTGGGCGGCATTGCGCATGGGCCGGGAGGTGGTCGTCGAGGCAACCGCGCGACTGGGCGACCGGGCTGTCGAGCCGGGCTCCGGCTGGCTCGTCGGCCACGGCTTCCCCCAGGACGGGGACGGCGTCGCCGTCCGCATCCTCGACGAGGACGGCGCCCCCGTCCCGGCGGGCCGTCTCGGGGAGATCGCGGTGTCGGGCACCTCGGTGGCAGCCGGGTATCACGCGGGGCGGGAGGGTGGTCCTGACTCCACCCGCTTCGTCGACGGTGAACTGCGCACGGCCGACGCCGGTTTCCTGCACGACGGCCAGCTCTTCGTCCTGGGCCGGATGGGCGACAGCCTGAAGCTCCGCGGACGGAGCGTCTACGTCGACGACCTCGACGCGAAGGTCGCCGCCGTGATCGGGGTGGACCGGGACCGCGCGGCGGTGGTGGCCCTGAACGACCGCGGCCGGGCGGGCGTCGCCGTCTTCGTGGAAGCCGCCCCCGGGCCCTGGACCGAGAAGGTGACCGAGATGCTGCGCGCCGAACTCGGCCCCGAGCCCGCCCTCACCCTCGTCACCGGCCGCCGCGGCTTGCTCAAGCGCACCACCAGCGGCAAGCTGCGCCGCCGTCACATGTGGCAACTGCTCCAGGAGGGCGCTCTCTCCGGCGCCGTGTGCCGCAATCCCTGATCGCCGGGCTTCAGAAGAGGAGCAAAACGGATAAAACGGGATACTCTCCCCTCGGATGACACCAGGGCCACCCAGGGCTACCAGGGCTGTCCGGGCTACCGATGGAGAGCGATGCCGGTGAACCAGCGCACCGCGGGCGGCGCGACCGTGTGGCAGGTCGTGGGGAATCCCAAGATCTGGGCCTTCCCCGCGACCATCATCGGCTTGGTCGCCCTGCTGCTCTCCCTGGTCTACATGGGCGGCATCCTCAACCCCGGCGGCAATCTGCGCGACATGCCCATCGGCCTGGTCAACGCCGACCGGGGCGCCGTGGTGGCCGGACAGCGGACGAATCTGGGGGAACAGGTCACCGACGGCATCGCCGCGTCCGCCTCGTCACAGCAGCAGGCGTCCTGGCGGCGGCTCGACGCGGCCGCTGCCCGGCACGGACTCGCCTCCGGCAAGCTGTACGGCGTCCTCGAGGTGCCGGACGGCTTCACCGCGGCCGTCGGCGCACTGGGCGCCCCGACCCGGCAGCAGCCGGCGCGGCCGACGATGTCGGTGCTGACCAACCCGGGGGCGGGCAGCCTGGCCTCCTCCTTGGCGAGCTCCATCTCCCAGCAGGCGGCGCACGGGGCGTCGGCGCAGCTCGGTGCGTCACTCATCGCGCGGCCGCGCCCCGGGGGCGGTGCCCCGAGCAACGCCGAACGGCTCCTGCTGCAGGACCCGGTGACGGTCAAGGTGTCGGTCGGGCACGCCATCGGCTCGCACAGCGGCCTGGGCCTGACCGCCTTCTACTACACGCTGCTCCTGGTCCTGTCCGGTTTCCTCGGCGCGAGCGTGATCAGCAACGGCGTCGACGTCGCGCTCGGATACGCGGCCAGCGAGTTGGGGCCCGTGCGGACCCAGCGGCCCACCGTGCCGATCACCCGGACCCGGACGTTCATCGTCACCTGCGTGATGTCATGGGGACTCTCCGCGCTGACGTCCAGTCTGATCATGCTGGCGACCGTGGTGATCCTCGGGATGGACGCGTCGCACCTGCCGTTGCTGTGGGTCTTCTCGTTCTGCGCGACCGCCGCGGTGGGGCTCGGGGTGCAGGCCCTGCTGGCCGCCTTCGGCGGGATCGGGCAGCTGATCAGCATGTTCGTGTTCATCGCGCTGGCCCTGCCGTCCTCGGGTGCGACCATTCCGCTGCAGGCGCTGCCCGACTTCTACCGCGTGCTGTCCGAGTTCGAACCCATGCGGCAACTTGCCGACGGCGTGCGGGCGATCATGTACTTCGGCGCCCAGGCGGACGCCGGGCTCACCCGTGCGTGGATCATGATCGCGGTCGGCACGATCGCCGCTCTGGCCTTCGGCTTCGCGATGACCGGCTACTACGACCGTAAGGGCCTGCACCGGATCGTCCCCGAACACGTCTGACGCGGCACCAGCCGCCCGACGCAGGGCTGGCGGAGGCACACCGGCGTCGCTGGGATACTGGGAGCTGACGGACTCGTATTCGCCACCGCCTGACGTCGACCCGGACCGGGCCGCTGATCCATCGGAGAGACCATGACGACCCCGACCCCGGTCGCCGCCACCACCACCGCCCGCTGATGGGCGCGCTGGAGCCCGTCGCCCTGGTGCTCGACGGCTACGTCGAAGAGATCCCCACCCCCGCGCCCGGCGACGCGTACGGGGCGACGGCGGCGTTCCGTCTGATCCACTCGCCCACCGACCACGCGGCGGACGAGATGCTGCTGCCGTGCCTGGTGACGGATCCCGTGCTGGTCAGGACCGCCCTGGAGGATCTGGAGGAGGGCGACCTGCTGCGGGTCGAAGGGGTGCTGATGCTGCCCGGCGGGAGCGCCGACGGCGTGCTGCGACTGAGGGTGGAAGCCATCGAGGTGCTGTCGCGCGCGCCGGTACGCGCGATCGAGCCCGAGACGCTCGAGCGCTACGGCCCGTACGTCATCGTCAGCGGCACCACCGACGACATCGGCGCCGACCCGCTCCAGATGTGGACCGACGCCGGCGCCTGGGTCGGTATCGCCCCTGGTCCCGCCGCCGTTGATGACATGATCACCGCTTACGAGGCCCGCACCGAAGGCAGCTGAGCGGATCGGGGCAGGTGGCCGGATCCGACCGCGCGCCGTCCATCGGAGCGGAGGCTACATCCGGCGCATCACGGCGACCACGCGGCCGAGGATCGTCGCGTCGTCCCCGGCGATGGGGGAGTAGGCGTCGTTGTGGGGATGCAGCCACGCGTGTCCGGTCGCGTCGCGCTTGAACCGCTTGACGGTGGCCTCGCCGTCGATCATCGCGGCGACGATGTCGCCGTTGGCGGCCGAGCTCTGCCGGCGGACGGTGACCCAGTCTCCGGTGACGATGGCCGCGCCGATCATGGAGTCGCCGACGACCTCCAGGGCGAACAGCTCCCCCTCGCCCACCAGGAGCCGCGGCAGGTCGAGCACGTCCTGGACGTCCTCCTGCGCGGTGATCGGGCTGCCGGCCGCGATCCTGCCGATGAGCGGCACGGGCGTGGTCGTCGTGCGGCCGGCCGGCTGCGCCGGGCGCGAGTCCTCCGGCAGCACGTAGGCGCGCGGTGTGTGAGGGTCTCTGCGCAGGGCGCCCTTGCGCTCCAGCACCATCAACTGGTGGGCGACCGAGGAGGTGCTCGACAGGCCCACGGCCTGGCCGATCTCCCGCATCGACGGCGGGTAGCCGGTGCTGTCGATGAAGTCGCGGATGGTGGCGACGATGTCGACCTGACGGCTGGTGAGCCCGTCGTAGTTGCCCGGCGCACCCGGCGGTCGGCCGGGGCGTCCTGCAGACTTGCGGCTGTCCATGCTCCGCGCGCCCTCCCTCGCTGGCGATCATGGTGAGAGAAGCACAGTAACCCGGACAGACCGGGTAAGGGAACGACTTTTCGAATAAGGCTCAGGCTATCCCTGAGGTGACTCACTCTCGCACCCGGCCCCGTCCTATGCGTCGAGGTCGATGTCGATGCGCCCCAGGAGCTCGATCAGGGTGGTGCGGTCGGCGAGGGACAGGGCGGCGTAGCACGTGGTGAGGACTTGGTCGGCGATCCGGTGTCCGGTGGCCAGGGTTTCCTCGCCGGCGGGGGTGAGGTAGTGCTCGATGCGCCGGCCGCGGCCCGGCCTGCGCTCGATGAGTCCGAGGGCGGTCAGCCTGCCGGCGAGGGTCCCGAACGCCTGCTCGCTCTGGAACGTGGCTCCCGCCAGCGCGCGGGCCGGGGCTCCGGGTGTGCGGCTGATGGCCCGGAGGGCGTCCCACTGCGCGAGGGTGGTTCCGGCCGCGGCGAGCCGGCTCTCGAGCGCCCGGTGCTGCTTGTACTGGGCCTGCTTCACCGCTCTTCCAAGGACCTGCACTTCATCGGGCATGGAGCCAGCCTAGTCCATGGCCAAGCTTGTTTATATAAACATCTTTAGTTAGAGTCGGGGCATGCCAACGAACCGCACGGTTGACGTGTACTCCGACCTGTCCCTCACCCTCACCGAAGCCGGCTCCGGCCGGCCCTGCCTGATCCTGCACGGCGGCGGAGGCCCGGCCACCGTCGCCGGAATCGCGGCACGGTTCGCCGAGACCCTGCACACGATCACACCGACCCACCCGGGCTGGAACGGTGCTCCCCGCCCCGCATGGCTGACCGGTATCGACGACCTCGCCCTCGCCTACCTGCACCTTCTCCAGGACCTCAAGCTGCGCGACGTACTCGTCATCGGCTCCTCGCTCGGCGGCTGGACGGCCGCCGACATGGCGGTGCGGGACACCGCGGGCCTCATCACCGGACTCGTCCTGATCGACCCGGCCGGCGTGCACGTCGAGTCCGAGCCGATCACCGACTTCTTCGCCCTCGACGCCGCCGGACTGGCCGAGTACGCCTGGCACGACTCGGCCCGTTACTACGTCGATCCCGCCGACATCCCCACCGAGCAGCTCGCCCTGCGGGAGGCCAACCAGGCCACCCTGCGGGAACTCGCGGGGAACCCCTACATGCACGACCCCAAACTCCTCCGCCGCCTGGGGCGTGTCGACGTCCCGGCGCTCGTGCTGTGGGGAGAGAGCGACCGCATCGTCACCCCCGCCTACGGCGCGGCGTACGCCGAGGCGTTCGGCAACGGACGGCTCGAGATCATCCCCGAGGCGGGCCATCTGCCGCAGATCGAGCAGCCCGAAGCCACGTTCGCCCTGATCGACGCCTACCTGAAGCCGGGCACGTAGGACCCGTCCGGCCGATCGAGTGACGGCCTCCTTGCCCGGCCCCGTCATCCGGCTCCGGCCATGGTCTGCCCGAACGGGTCTCAGCTGATGAGGGTCTTCTTCGGACGGACCACGCAGAACTCGTTTCCCTCCGGATCGGACAGCACGGTCCATGACTCACTGCCGCTCTGCCCGACGTCCGCCCTGCGGGCACCGAGCGCGAGGATGCGCTCGATCTCGGCCTCCCGTTCCTCCGCGGGGGATGTCAGATCAAGATGCAGGCGGTTCTTGACGGTCTTGCGGTCCGTCACCGGCATGAAGCAGATACCCACCGGCGCGGTTTCGTCCGGGCCGATCACGACCTCCCGCTCCCGTTCGGAAAGGATCCGCCAGCCCAGGACCCCGGCCCAGAACCGGGCCAGGGCGGGCAGGTCGTGGGCGTCGATGACGATGTGGTGCAGCGAGACAGGCATGTCGGCCAGTGTGCCGGTGATCGTCCGGGCAGGTCCTCCGTTCGCCCGGAACCATGGTCGTCGAAAACGCCGGTCCGCCGACCGACCACCCCTCGCCCGGGCCGCTACCCGGTGAGCGTTTGGATACCGAGTACGGAGAGGAGGGCGAGGCGTTCGGCGTCCGGGGTGCCGGGCTCGGCGGTGTAGATCATGATGCGGAGGTCACTGCCCGCGACGCTGAGGATGTCGCAGTCGAGCGTCAGGACACCCACCAGCGGGTGGTCGATGGTCTTGCGGCCGGCCTCGTGCCGGCCGACGGCTCCGCCGTCCCACAGCTCGGCGAACCGTTCGCTTCCCGCCCGCAGCTCCATGATCAGCCGCCGTACCCGCAGGTCTGCCGGATACCGGATCGCGGTCGCACGCAACGCGCTGACCTGCGCGATCTCGAGCGTACGCTGCGACTGGGGTGTATGGCGGACGTGTCCGGCCGGGCCGAGGAAGGTGCGCCACACGGCGTTGCGCTCGTTGCCGTGCCGCTCGCCCATCAGCGCCACGTACAGAGGATTGGCCAACAGCAGGGTCCACGCCGCGTCGGAGACCGCCACCGGCGTTCCGTTCAGCCGGTCGAGCATCCGCTGCACGCTCGGCGTGATGTAGCCGGGCACCGTGCCCTGTCCGGGCGGGACCAGTCCGGCGGCGTGGAACAGATGCTCGCGCTCGTCCGCGGACAGGCGCAGCGCCCGTCCCAGGGCCTCGACGACCTGCTCCGAGGGGTTGGTCGCCCGGCCCTGTTCGAGGCGGGTGACGTAGTCGACCGAGATCCCGGCCAGCAGGGCGAGCTCCTCGCGGCGCAGACCGACAGCGCGGCGATGGCCACCGCTCGGCAGACCCGCGGCCTCCGGGCGGACCCGATCGCGCCAGCGCCGCACCGTGCGTCCGAACTCCTCGCTCGCCATGTCACCACTGTGCACCGGACGGCTCGGATGTACCTGGTACTGGCAGTCCCAGGAAGATCCGGGCCTGGTGCCACCCGTGTGCTGTGCCGCAGCGTGGAGGCATGACGACCACACTGATCACCGGAGCGAACAAGGGTCTCGGCTTCGAGACCGCCCGCCGGCTCATCGCCGCGGGACACACCGTCTACCTCGGCAGCCGGGACGCCGCACGCGGCCGGCGGGCCGCCGAGCAGCTGGGAGCGCGCATGGTCCAGCTCGACGTCACCGACGACGCGTCCGTGCGAGCCGCGGCGAAAACCGTCGAGGCCGACGGGGGATTGGACGTACTGATCAACAACGCCGGCATTCAGGCGGAGATGCGTGACGACGGAATCGTCGTGGTCGATGCCGCGGGCCTGACCGCGGACGTGATGCGGACGACATTCGAGACGAACGTTTTCGGCACGGTGCGCGTTCTCCACGCGTTTCTGCCGTTGCTGCGGCGTTCCGCCGCCCCCGTTGTGGTCAACGTCAGCAGCGGCCTGGCCTCGCTTTCTCGGGTCACCACCCCGGAAACCCCGACGTACGCCTACCCGGGCGTGGCCTATCCGGCGTCGAAGGCCGCGGTCAACATGGTGACGGTGCAGTACGCGAAGGCGTTCCCGAACATGCGGATCAACGCCGTGGAACCCGGCTTCACCGAGACCGACCTGAATGCGAACACCGGAATACAGAGCGTTGAACAGGGCGCCGAGATCATCGTGCGCATGGCACAGCTGGGCCCCGACGGCCCCACCGGCGGCTATTTCGACGCGGAAGGCGTCCTTCCCTGGTGAGCTGCGGCGGCAGGTGAACGTATGGGCACCGACGGTCACGTCGGTGCCCATACTGCTGCCCGGGGGCGTTATTCCGTAGGGGTGCGACAAAGCAATAGGAGATGCGCGATCAACGGCCGCCCTTTCGTGAAGCGGCCGGTTTTCGGGGTGCGAAATGCCCGAATCGCGTGAGCCCGGGCACAGGACCTACGTCACTTCCGAAGTTGCTTAGTGGACGATTTCGCCGGATTGCGCGGGCCGCGCCGCACGCCGCCGGGTGCCATTCGGCTTCGCATACTACGACGGATAGTAGGCGGGGTCTTTGCCATCGCCGACGGCCCGCGTTAACCATGGGTCGAGTAAGAACGACATGAGCGCCGCGGCCTCCCGACGCATCAGCGAGAACGGGCCCGCCACCTGCTCCATACGCCGCCACTACGGCCGGCCGTCCCCCTGATTCCGCCTGGAAGAGGTACATCCCGCATGCCCGCACGCACTCAGCTCTCCGCCCTGCGCACCTTCCGTCCCACCAAGCGTCTCCAGGTCTCCGCTGTGGCGCTCGCCGCCGCCGGCTGCACCACGGCCCTCGCGCTGGCCGGCACCACCACCCAGAGCACCTCCGCGCTTCCGGCCGTCGACGTCGCGAAGGTCACCGCCGGCAGCCAGTCCGGCACGAAGGTCCAGGGGCTCAGCCAGCGAGTGACCGCCCAGTCCTACCCGGCCTACGTCGGCAAGCCCGCCGCCGCGAAGGACTCCACGCACGACCTCACCAAGGGGCCCGCGAAGGCGAAGGCCAAGCCGGTCGCAGCCAAGGCTGCCGCACCGAAACCCGTCGCGGCCAAGCAGCACGCGGCCAAGCCGGCCGCGAACCGTTCGACCGTGCGAAAGCCCGTGGCCGTGTCGGCCCCCAAGTACACGAACAACCTGGACGGCTGGATCCGCCAGTCGCTGGACATCATGAAGAGCAAGGGCATTCCCGGCAGCTACGAGGGCCTGCACCGCAACATCATCCGTGAGTCCAGCGGCAACCCGAACGCGGTCAACGACTGGGACATCAACGCGATCAACGGCATCCCGTCCAAGGGTCTCCTGCAGGTCATCCAGCCGACCTTCGACACCTACCACGTCGCCGGCACCAAGGACAGCCTCACCGACCCGGTCGCCAACATCACCGCCGCTGCCAACTACGCGGCCCACCGCTACGGCTCGATCGACAACGTGAACTCCGCTTACTGATCCACTCCGCCGCCCCCATCGGCGAGACCGTGTCCACCCCGGTCATCTTCGGCCCCTCCCAGGTCCTGGCCTGGGAGGGGCCGTCCGTCTGTGCGCCGACCCGCGGGCTCACCTGCACCTTTCGACGGTGATCGAAAGGAATGACACCCCCGTCCACCCCCTGCGAATCTGGTCGCGGCAAACGGGCCGGCCTCGGGTCGGCCCGTTTGCCGCGACCAGATTCGCAGGGGGAACCATGGCATCGCGCACAGCAGCCGCGGCGGCGGTCGGCACGCTCGCGATCGTCGCCGGTCTGGCGGTCACCGGGTCCGCGAACGCCGCCGCGCCCGCGGCCGGGAACAACAACAACGCATCCGTCGCCGGGGTCACGGGACACCCGGCGACCGGAGACGCGGCCGACTGCCCGCACGGGAACCTGTGTCTGTACACGGGCCCCGACAGGACGGGGCGTTCCTCACCGACTGTCCGACCGACTGTCCGACCGACTGTCCGGCCATGGCGCGAGGCGTCCTGGCCGGACGGTCGTTCGGTCGTCCATGACCCGGCCGCTTGATAGCCTGCGGGGGACGCGGACGTCGAACTCCGACGTCAGAGGCACGCCCAGCCGGTAGGCGATCTCGCCATGAGCCCGGACCGAGTCGCCAGGATCGCCCGCGGCATCCGAGGCGGGGACGTGCCCGCCAGTACGAGGAGTCCACGGGTGGGTCCGTCCCGAATCCGTTCGTCCCGCATCCGCACCCTCCACCGCTTCGGTCCCGCCGCGCTGGCGGCTGTTCTGCTGGCCGGCTGTGGCACCTCGGGTCCCCCAGCGGCGACCGACGCCCCTTCGGTCATCCACTCGACGGCCCATTCCCGCGCCCACGGCGCCGCGGTCACGCTGCCGCCCGCGCACGCCGGGTTCGACTACCAGATCGGCGGCGCCTACCCGCCGCCGACCGGTGTCCAGGTCGTCAGCCGGGACCGGGAAGCGGACCCCGCGGCCGGGCTCTACAACATCTGCTACGTCAACGCCTTCCAGGCCCAGCCCGGCGCCCAAGGTGACTGGGATGCCGATCTCCTGCTGCGGCAGGCCGACACCTCCATCGTCATGGACCGGGACTGGAACGAGGCACTGCTCGACCTGAGCACCGCCGCCAAGCGGCAGCGGGTGGCCGCGAAGGTGAACGGCCTGATCGACGGCTGCGCGGCCAAGGGCTTCCAGGCGATCGAGCCGGACAACTTCGACAGCTACACCCGGTCCCAAGGGCTGCTGACCGAGAACGATGCGCAAGCCTTCATCCGTCTGCTGTCCGCGCACGCCCACGAAAGGGGCCTGGCCATCGGGCAGAAGAACACGGCCGAGCTGGCGCGGGCGCACGTGTCCAACGGCCTGGACTTCGCCGTTGCCGAGGAGTGCGGCGCACTCGACGAGTGCGCCGAGTACACCGCGGCCTTCGGCAGTGAGGTGCTGGTGATCGAGTACACGTCGCAGGGACTGGCGAAGGCGTGCGCCGAGTGGGGCGGTCGGCTGAGCATCGTCCAGCGCGACAAGGACGTGTCCGCCGCGGGCAGCGGCGGATACGTCCGCCGGCCCTGCTGAGCCGGCCGGGCCGTGCGCCGACTCAGTCGCGGGTGTCGGTGTGGCGGTAGCCGAAGGGACCCGGGAGGTCGGCGGACGTGGTCCTTCTGCCGGTGGTCGACCAGGTGCGATGGCTGCCCTTCGAACCGACGGTCAGGGAGAGGGACTTGCGGTTCACGTTGAGCCGGACGCCGGGGAAGATGTGGAACGACTTGCGGAAGGTGATGGGCATGTGAGCCTCCTCGATCGGTGGATCGTGATGAGCCTCGTCTGCCCCAAGTGGCCCCGTCCTACCTCCGCGTGCCGAAAATTCCGTGGGCTACTTCGGATGACGGAGCATCAGGCGGAAGGACGCCTCGCGGCCACTCCGAACATGGTCACGGACATGTGCAGCGCGCCCTCGTCGGCGGCGGAGGTGAGGTCGGTGTACAGCGCGTCCCGCTGCTGCTCGGAGATCAGCTCCTCGCGCAGCGCGGACTCGCCGAGCATGCGGATGAGCTGCCAGTTGACTTCGGTGTTGCTCTGGATCAGTGCCTGCGATCCGACATCCGTGATCTCCAGTCCCGCCGTGGCCAGGAGGCCGACGAGTTGCCGCCCGGCGTGCGGATTCGCGGCAGCCTTCAGTGCGCGGCGCATCAGCGCGGCGACGACCTGGGGGTCGCCGGGGTACAGCAGGGACGTCGCCCAGTCCGTGTCGAGCAGCACCACGCGCCCGCCGGGTCGCAGCACGCGCACGATCTCACCGACGGCCTTCGCGGGCTCGGCGAGGTGCTGGAAGACGCGCTCGCACCAGACGACGTCGGTGCCGGCGTCGTCGAGCGGCAGCGCCACCGCGTCGCCCGCGACGAACCGGGCGGCGCTGCCGGCCGCGGCCGCCCGCAGTTCCGCGGCCGCCCGCAGCCCGTCGTGCGGCTCGACCCCGAGCACTTCGCCGGTCGGCCCGACGGCCGCCGCGAGGACCTGGGTCTCCGACCCGGTGCCCGAGCCGACGTCCACCACCCGTTCCCCGGGCCGCGCGGCCACCGCCGCATGAGCCCACGCCCGAAGCCTGCGCACACCCGCGCTGTCGGCCTGCGCGTCCAGCGCACCGATCAGCCGATCCGTGGGCGTGACGCCGATGTTGGTCACATGAAACGCCGAAGTGGGCCGAGAATCCGCCATCCCGCCATCCTAAAGCCCACCCCACCCCGACCTCCGAGAACCGCGAGCCGGCTCGCCGCCGCTCGGGACACATCCGTCGACATGTCGACGGATGCCCCAAAATTCGCGAGAACGCCGAGGCCACCGCTCCGCAGGCCCATCATGAACGCCCCGCACGGTACCCCCGGGTCCGGAATCAGGTCGAGGGTGTGGCCTCGGCGGATTCGTCGGTGTGGGTGGGTTCGGGTTCGGGGGGTGTGGTGCGCTCCACGGCGGCGGCGAACCGGTCCAGCATGCTGCGGTGCCGCAGCATGATCGCGGCGTCCACCAACGTGTTGTGCAGCCGGCCGCCGGGACCTCTGAGGGGGTGCTCGTCGACGATGACCAGCGAGTGGTCGCCCCAGGGGCGGATCTCGATGGCGATGCGCGCGGTGCCCAGGGGGCCCGCGTAGGCCTCCAGTTCCAGGCGGCTCTCGCGCTCGTTCACCCGGACCACGGTCCTGTTCTGGAGCTCGAGTGGACCGAGTCTGACGGTGTAGGCGATGGACGAACCCACGTCCGGCCAGTTCGCGTCGGCCTCATGGGTGGTGTCCGTGCCCACGACCCAGTCCGCGTAGGTGCTCCCGTCGCTGAGGACCGACCATACGGCGTGCGGAGGTCGTTTGATCAAGACGTGGCGGACGGCCATCGAAGTGCCTTTCGGTTGCGGGGCGTGTCGTGTGGGGGTGAGGTCATCGGCCGCGGAGCTTCTTGGGTGCGGCCAGGGCGCGTTGCAGTCCGGAGAGGCCCGGGGCCAGGACGTGACGGGTCAGGGCGCTCTGCGAGCGCAGGGCGGCGCGAGCGGCGTTGGCGCCGCAGGCACCGTGCACCCCGCCGCCCGGGTGGGCGGACGCCGACGCGAGGTAGAGCCCGGTGACGGGTGTCTCCGGGCGGCCGGTACCGGGTGTCGGACGGAACACGGCCTGCTGATGGAGTGCCGCCGTGCCGCCGTTCAGAGCGCCGTTGACTAGGCTGGCGTTGAGCCCCTGCAGGTCCGGCGGGGCCAGGATGCGGCGGGCCCTGATCCTGTCCCGGAAACCGGGGGCCAGCAGCTCGACCTCACCCTCCAGCCGGTCGGCCATCGTCTCCCGCTCGCCCGCGTCCCACCGGCCGGAGAGTCCGGACTCTCCCGCGTCCCCGCGGACCTTCTGCGGCACGTGGGTGTAGGCCCACGCGGACTCGGTGCCCTCCGGCGAACGGGTGGCATCGGAGGTGGTCATCTGCCCGAGGAGGGCGAAGGGCCGATCGGGGATCTGCCCGGTGGCCAGCTGGGAGCTGAACCGCGTCAGATGGTCCAGGCTCTCCGCCAGGTGGACCGTGCCCGCGCCGACGGCCTCGGGCGCCGTCCAGGGGATCGGCCCGGACAGGGCCCAGTCGACCTTGAACGTGGCGTGGTCCCACTGGAAACGCCGTATGTCGTCCCGCAGGCGTGGCGGCAGCTCGTCCCAGCTCACCAGGTCCCCGTACAGCGTCGGCGCCGGGACGTCGGCCAGTACCGCGCGCAGGGCGCCGATCCGCTGTCCGTCCTCGGTCACGACGCCCGCCGCGCGGCCGTCCCGCACCTGGACGGCACGGACACGTGCCGAACACCGGACTTCGCCGCCCTTGTCCGCCAGCCGCCGCACCAGCGCGTCCGTCAGCGCTCCCGCGCCACCGACCGGCACCGGCCAGCCGAACTGCTGGCCCAGCATCGCCATCAGCCAGCCGAAGCCCGCGCTGACGGCGGCCTCGGGGAAGAAGTCTGCGTGCAGCGCGCAACCGGCCAGCAGCAGCGGACCGCCCTGCCCGGTGAACTCCTCCTCCCCGAGTCGTCGTACCGGCAGGGCCAGCATGCGCAGTAGGCGCAGCCCGCCGGCGGCGCGCATCTTGGCCGCGAGCGCGAGTCCGGAGCGGACCGGGGGAAAGGGCGCGAACAGGGACTGGAGCAGATCGGGCCCCAACCGGTCCCACACCTCCACCAGGCGCAGATACGCGTCGCCGTCGCCCGCCCCGAACGACTCCAGGCTCCTCGCCGTGCGCCCGCGGTCCCGGTCCAGCACGGCGCATCGCCCGTCGGCGAGCGGATGGGCCAGAACCCGCGGCGCGTGACTCCAGGCAAGGCCCCAGCGTTCCAGCTCGAGCGCCGTGACAGCGGGTGAGGCCGCGGCCAAGGGATGGAAGGAGCTGAACACATCGCTGACGTAGTCCGGATGGACCTCCCGGTCGCTGCGCACCGCGCCGCCGGGCACCGGCTGCTCCTCCAGGACCAGGACGTGCCACCCCGCATCGGCCAGGACATTCGCGGCGACCAGCCCGTTGGGGCCCGCACCGATCACCACCGCGTCGAACGACTCAGCCATCCGTCACTCCTTGCCGGGTCCTCGGAACTCCACCAGACCACAGGGACGGGTGCCCGGCACCGCCAGGTCCACGCACCGCGGGAGGTGGAGGGACCGGAGGACGACCGGGGGAGTGGTGCACGCCGGCGCTGTGCCGTTCACCCGTCCGGGTGAGACGACCCGCGGCGTGGCCCGCCGGGTCGGGTACGGGTTCGGCGAACGACGCGAAGGCGGAGACGCGTTCGTGGAATTCGTGTGAATGATCGATCAGCTTGAGGGCATCCGCTGGTCAGGAGGTTGATAACCATGGGTCCTTTGCTTCTGGTTCTACTGCTCGCTCTGATCCTTTTCGGTGCCGGCTTCGCGTTGAAGATCCTCTGGTGGGTCGCCGTCGTGGTGCTGGTCGTCTGGTTGCTCGGCTTCGTGATGCGAGGTACGCACTCGGGGGGCCGACACCGCTGGTACCGCTGGTAGGCGATAGCGCCGAACAGGTGGTCACCACCGCTCCGCAGACGCGTCGGGCCCCGGCAATGCCGGGGCCCGACGCATGTGCGCCCGCCCTCCGGCCGGACGGCCGGAAGCGGGCCGGAAACCGGCCCGAGCCGTCCACGCCAGCACGGCGCGGCTCGGACGACGTCCGTCGCCAGTAAAGTCACGGGTGGTGGCGCCGCGTCAGGGCGCCGGAGTATGGAGGATTTTTCCTGTGCTGATCGCTCAGCGTCCGTCGTTGACCGAAGAGGTCGTCGAGGTGTGGCGTTCACGGTTCGTGATCGAACCGCTGGAGCCGGGATTCGGCTACACCCTGGGCAACTCGCTGCGTCGGGCGCTGTTGTCGTCGATTCCCGGTGCGGCTGTCACCAGCATTCGCATCGACGGCGTTCTGCACGAGTTCACCACCGTGCCGGGCGTCAAGGAGGACGTGACCGACATCGTCCTGAACATCAAGCAGCTGGTGGTGTCCTCGGAGGAGGACGAGCCGGTGGTGATGTACCTGCGCAAGCAGGGGCCGGGCGTCGTCACCGCCGCCGACATCGCGCCCCCGGCCGGGGTCACGGTGCACAACCCCGACCTGGTGCTCGCCACCTTGAACGGGCAGGGCAAGCTGGAGGTGGAACTGACCGTCGAACGCGGTCGGGGCTACGTCTCGGCCGTCCAGAACCAGCAGCAGGGCCAGGAGATCGGCCGTATCCCGGTCGACTCCATCTACAGCCCGGTCCTCAAGGCCACCTGCACGGTGGAAGCGACCCGCGTCGAGCAACGCACCGACTTCGACAAGCTGATCGTCGACATCGAGACCAAGCAGGCGGTGTTGCCGCGTGACGCCCTGGCGTCGGCCGGCAAGACCCTGGTCGAACTGTTCGGCCTGGCCAGCGAGCTCAACGCCGATGCCGAGGGCATCGACATGGGCCCGTCCCCGACGGTCGCGGCACTGGCCGCGGATCTGGCGCTGCCGATCGAGGAGCTCGACCTCACCGTTCGTTCGTACAACTGCCTCAAGCGCGAGGGCGTCCACTCGGTGGGCGAACTCACGGCGCGTTCCGAGGCGGACCTGCTCGACATCCGCAACTTCGGCGGCAAGTCGATCGTCGAAGTCAAGATGAAGCTGGCCGGCATGGGTCTGACCCTCAGGGACAGCCCGCCCGGATTCGACCCGGCCGCCGCCATCGACGCCTTCAACGGCGACGACGACGGGAACACCGGGTACCAGGAGACCGAGCAGTACTGACCCGCGCGGGCCGACGCCGGACGGCGGCGGCGCGGACAGCGACCGTCTCCGCCGGCGGTGTGCGGGGAGCCGATCCGGCTCCCCGCACACCGCCGTGCCCGATGCCCCCGCCCTGGGCCACCCGGGTGGGAAGAGCCGGTGGCGGGCGACGGCCGCCCCGGCCCAGGAATGCACGTCGCCGGGCCGGGCACCCGCACTCCATGACCATTCTGAGGAAATGCGCCCGGCCCCTGTTGGCCTCGACCTTCATCACCGGCGGCTACTCCGCGCTGCGGAACCCCGAGGCGCTGGCCCCGGCCGCCGAGCCCGTCGTCCGGCGCATCAACGAGCAGGTCCCGTCGCTGGAGAAGAACCCGGAACAGTTCGTGCGGATCAACGCGGGCGTGCAGATCGGCGCCGGGGTACTGCTGGCGCTGGGCCGGTTCCCCCGACTGGCCTCCTTCGCGCTCGCCGCGACGCTGGTGCCCACGACTCTGGCCGCGCACGCGTACTGGACGATTGACGATCCGGAGGAGCGGAACCAGCAGAAAATCCACTTCTACAAGAACCTCTCCCTGCTGGGCGGCCTGGCGATCGCCGCCGCCGACACCCACGGAAAGCCGTCGCTGGCGTACCGCTCCCAGCTGGCCGCCGACCGCGGCCGACGTGGCGCGCGGCGGGCCGGACGCAATGCCCAGGCCGCGGCGGCCCGCTCGGTCAACGACCTCGGGTCCGCGGCGCACACGGTGCGCAAGCACCTTCCCGTCGGCTAGGCCGTGTCTGACACATCCCGCCTGGCCCGGGACGCCGCTACTTTCACAACACGTCCTAAGGCTACGGGCTGTCCCGTCATCCCTGGTGGATCAGCGCGCGGCGTCAGGTGCGGTGCATCGCAAGGGGAAGGGCGCCCCCACACTGGATGTATTCGGGCGTTCCGACAACGCAGCGAGGTGCCGTAGCTGTCGTCGGGCGCCCGCCAGGAATGCCGGGACAGCCCTTGGCAGGGCCGGAAGCAGGCACGGCGTCCGGGGCCGTCGTCGGTCCCCGGGCGTGGGCAGCGGATCGGAGCGGCTCGGGCCGCCTGGCGGCCGGGGTCCGCTCCTGCTCCGCCGCGTACGCCACCAGGAGCGGGGGCAGCCCACCGATCGGGCGCGAACGCGGGCCTGGCCGCGGCCGTCGCGGGATGTCGGGCCCTCCGTGATCACCAGTGCGAAATCGCGATACCTTCTGCGGCATGGATCCGCTCACGTTCGAATACGGCGACTTACACCCGCGCGTGGATCGGGGGGTGTTCGAGCTCTTCGGCCCGGCCGACGCCGGGCGCGCGTTCCGGCCGGCCACGCTCGCCGACCGACGGGCCGGCTGACATGGAATCCAGGGTCTTCGAGCACGGTGACGTGCATCTGCGGGTCGACCACGGGATCTTCGAGCTGTTCCGGCGCAATCGCATCATCGGGTCGTACCGGACGCCGCTGAGCTGGGTGAAGGTACGCGTCGAGGCGCGCAAGGGCGGCGTGACCCGGCTGCACTTCGGCAACGTCGAGCAGCTCGACGCACCGATCTACGCCGGCACGACGAGCTCTCGCCACCTGCTCGCGACCGTCGAGATCCCCACCACGGACGAGCCTCTCTACCGGGCGTTCTTCACCGAGCTCGCCCATCTCTCCGACCGTTCCGTCGCCCCCTAGGGGCGAGCACGGGGCACCGGGCAGCGGATCCGTCGTACCGCCCCAACGGGGGTCCGACAGCGCTGGGTTGATGATCGCTGTGGGTGGCCGGCAGACGTCCGGACCGCAGGTCATGTGGCTTTCCGAAGCATTGTGCCCGGCCGTGAACGGACGCCGGGCGATGCCCGTACTTGCCGACAGTTCCACCTTGCGCGTCGCGCAGTTGCGAGAAGGAGGTCACCGGTCATGGCGCTCACGCTCTACGTCGACCCCGTGCGCTGGAGGGCGCATCAGGACGCGGTGACCCGGCAGTTCCCCGGACTGGTCCCGGTCGTCAGGGGCAACGGCTTCGGCTTCGGCCACGAAGCTCTGGCGGAGGAGTCGCAGCGCTTGGGCGCGGACGTCATCGCGGTCGGAACGACCTACGAGGCAGCCCGGATGAAGGACGTGTACAGCGGAAAGGTGCTGGTCCTGTCGCCCTACTGGCGCGGCGAGGAAGCGCCCGCGCTGCCCGGGCGGGTGATCCGGACGGTGTCGTGTGCCGACGGCCTGCGCGGTCTGCGGGGCGCCCGGGTCGTGGTCGAGGTGATGAGCAGCATGAGATCGCCGGGTGTCGGCGAGCGCGACCTGCACCTGCTGCGTGCCGGTGTCGAGGACGTCAGCCTGGAGGGGTTCGCGCTGCACCTGCCGCTGAACCGGGTGGGGGGTCTGGACGCCGCGGCGGAGGTCATCGCCTGCGTGGAGCGGCTCCGCGCCGCGGAGCTGCCCGTGCGCACGATGTTCGTCAGCCACCTGGAGGCCGTGGAACTCGACGAGGTGCAGCAACGGTTCCCCGATACGTGGTTCCGCGCGCGCATCGGGACCGACCTCTGGTTGGGCGACCCGGACGCCACGCAGTTCCGCGCGACGGTCCTGGAGGTCGGCCATGTCGTGAAGGGGGAGCGCTTCGGCACCCGGCAGGGCAGGGCGCCTGCCGACGGCTGCCTGGTGGTCGTCGCGGGCGGCACCGCGCACGGGGTGGGCCTGGAAGCGCCGAAGGACCTGCACGGCGTGGTGCCGCGGGCCAAGAACGCGGCCCGCCTCGGCCTGGCGACCACCAACCACCTCCTGTCGCCCTTCGTGTGGGCGGGCCGGCGGCGCTGGTTCGCCGAGCCGCCGCATCTGCAGGTGTCGGTTCTCTTCGTGCCGCAGGACGTGCCGGAGCCGGCGGTGGGCAGCGAACTGGTGGCGCGTCTGGGACACACCGTGACCCGGCCGGACCGCGTCGTCGACTGCGCGTCCCAGACCTGGCCCGCCGCCGCTTCCGAGCGGGCCCTACGAGGTGGTCTGAGGGGGCGCGGGGGTGCGGGAGGCACGCCAGGCGATCGATTCCGGCGTGGCCGCCCGGACCCTGGCACGGCCGCCCGGACCCGGCACGTTCGCTCGCCCCGGGTCGGCTGCCCGCTCGTGCACCGGTGAGCTGGTCAACGGTTCCCGTCGGGGTCCCGGTGACGGTCCTGAACGGCGGGCAGAGCCCGTTCAGCGGCTGTCAGGGCCTGGGCGCGGTCCGTGGAGCGCTTCCACGTGCCGTGGGTTCGGAAGGGGAGGTCCCCGACCACGGTCACGTCGTGGCCGGCCTCCATGAGCAGGGTCAGCGCGCGCTCCAGCATCGCCTTGGCCGACGAGTCCATGCCGGACACGCGTTCCAGGGCGAGGACGATCGCGCCCGGCGCGCCCGCCCGCCGCTGCTCCAGGGCGAACAGCACGCGCTCCGCCGCGGTGAAGTCCAGCCGGCCCTGGGCCACGATCAGGGCGATCCGTCCGCCGTTCGTGGTCGTCGACAGCGGCACGGTGGGGGCGCCCGGCGCGGCGTTGCGCATCAGATGCAGGCCGAAGCGCTCGGACAGCTCCCGCAGGGCCGCGACACCCCTGACGGGGTTGCCCACCGCGTCCAGGGGCGGGCTGTGGACGGCGATGCCGAAGCGGTCCGGGCTGACGGCGACCAGGCCTCCGGACACACCGCTCTTGGCGGGCAGGCCCACGTTCAGCATCCAGCTCCCCGCCGCGTCGTACATCCCGCACATCGCCATCACCGACAGGACCTGAACGGCCACCGGTTCGGGAACGACGCGCTCACGCGTCACCGGGTTGATCCCGCCGTTCGCCAGGGTGGCTCCCATCACCGCCAGATCGGTCACCGTGGCCCGAACGGCGCACTGCCGGAAGTACGTGTCGACCGATTCGCCCGGATCACCCCGCAGGACACCGGTACCGCGCATCAGATACGCCAGCGCCCGGTTGCGGTCGCCCGTCGCGACCTCGGAACGGTAGACGTCCTCGTCCACGTACAGGGCGCGGCCGGCGAACCGCCCGAGACACTCCAGGATCCGGGCGAACCGTTCGCCGGGCCCGGTGGCCGGGACCAGGGCCGTGACCGCGATGGCACCGGCATTGATCATGGGGTTGGCGGGCCGCCCCGTCACCGCGTCGAGGCTGATGGCGTTGTACGCCTCACCACTGGGTTCCGCCCCGACGCTGCGCCGCACCTCGTCGGCGCCCAGCTCGGCCAGGACGAGGGCCAGGACGAAGGGCTTGGTCAGGGACTGGAGCGTGAACGACACGCCGCACCGTCCCGCGCGGTAGCCATGACCGTCCATGCTCATCAGCGCCAGGCCGAAGCAGTCACGGTCCGCGAAGGCCAGTTGCGGAATGTAGTCGGCGACCCGGCCCTCGGACAGCGCCCCGTAGCGGCCGTGCAGCTCCGCCAGCGCCTCGGTGACGACGTCCACGCCGCCGCGGGAGGAGCTCACCGGGTCCGCACCCGAGGCCGGGGTCGGGGCGTACCGGGGCCGGATCGTCGGATCGTGGTGCGTCCCATGACGTCTCCTGGCAGCGGGACCTCCCATTTTTCCGCTCCGCGGCCTTCTCCGCAGTCTGGAGACCCCGGCCGGCCCAACCCCGGGGGCACCGCCGCGCCCGCTCAGCCCTCCGAAAGCCGCGGTGCGGGCGCCGGGACGCCCGCCAGGAACGGCCGGGAGACGACGGTGACGGCGAGGGAGGTCGCGGCGAGTACGCCGATCGTGGTGCCGGCGGCGACGTGCTGGGCGATGCCGCCGGCGATCGCGGCGCCGATGCCCTGCCACGTCATCCGGCCGGCGGACTCGACGCCCTGGACCTGGCCGCGGACCGCGTCAGGGGTCAGCGCGAGCAGCTGTTCCTGCAGGGGAAGGGTGGCGGCGAACCCGACACTGGCGAGAAACACCGCCGCCGCCGCGGCCGGGACGGGCGGATGGAACGCGAACAGCAGGTAGGGGGCGGCGAGCAGCAGCCGCAGGGGGTAGGCGTGGCGCCGTCGCCGGTCGGCGGTGAAAAGGCGTCCGACCATCAGGTCCCCCAGGAGCATGCCGGCCGATCCGGCGGCCAGCAGAGTGCCCGCGTGCGCCGTGTCGTAGCTGATGAACAGGGCCTCGCAGCCGACGATCAGGCCGTTGGGAACCCAGAGGTTCACCAGCAGCGCCCGCCGGCCCGACCGGGAGAAGAGCGCGGCGTTGGTCGTCCAGGTCTGCCGCAGTCCGGGGCGGCGGGTCAGGCGGATCGAGTGCTCCCGGACGGTCGTGGCCACCACCGCGGGCCCGGCAGCGGTCAGGACCGCGGCGACGACGAAGACTCCTTGCGGGCTCAGGTACCGCAGCAGAAGAGCGCCGAGCGCGTAGCCCAGGACGGCCATGCCGCCCGACGTGATGTTCAGCAGGGAGCGTGCCGGCGCGTAGCCGGCGGTGGGCACGACTTCGGCGAGCAGTCCCATCCGCGTGCCGGTTCCCAGGGACTGGAAGAACCCCAGCACCAGCAGCAGGACGAACCGGGCGGCCAACGGCAGCCCCGGGAGGGCCTGCGCGGCGACGCCTGCCAGCTCCAGGCACTGCAGCACGACGAGGATCCGGCGAGGTCGGCGTCCGTCGGCGACCGACATCAGGGTGAGGGCGCCGAGCACGGTCGCGAAGGTGGCGCCGTACATGCTGACGGCCGTCAGGAAGGGGGAGTGGGTCCGCCGGTCGACCAGGGTGCCGAGGGCGAAGCCCGACACGGTGCTCGCGGCGGCCGACAGGGTGAAGGCGGCGTAGAGGCCGGCGAATTCGCGGTTACGGAGCAGGGCGCGGTAGCCGACGATGGCAGGGGCGGTGGGGGCACGGTTGTCGGAAGGCATGAAAAAAGCCTTCGAGCACGCGCACGGGGCGCCGCCGAAGGCCATCACGCTGATTCTAGCAGTCGTTCCCGACCCGACCGGGCCGGTGCGGGTTCACCGCCGGACACGCTCGGCGCGGCAGGATGTCCGCGCGGTCCCGTGCCGCGGGACGGCTCCGTGGAACTCGCCCGCCGTGTCGGCGGGCGAGTGACCACGATCCCGGTGGGGCACTGCCGTGCGGGCGAGTGCACACGTTCCGCGCGCTGAGGTCAGCCGCGCCGCAGGAACATCACGACAGCGATGATGATCACGATGAGAACGACGGTACCGAGACCTATGTACATGCGAGTTTCCTCTTCCCCAGGATGAATGACGGGCCGCGGCCGCCCTTGTCGGCCGCCGCGTTCCCCCTGTTGATCGGGTACCCCGCTTCCCCCGCTTAAACGTGGGACCGGGTTCCCGTTCCTCGATTCATACCTCCGGGTGAGCGGGATCGGCTTCGGGCCGCCCGCCGTCCGAACTTCCCTAACGTGGCCTGGACGGCGGCGGTCGTCGGCGGGCTGCCGCGGCGTCTCATGGGGGGTACATGGTGCAGCACGTCGGGACGCTCTGGCGGCGCCTGCAGTACCGGTTCGACAATCTCGTGTCCCGCAGCACCGCCGCCCTCATCGGCTGGCTCACTCTCGCCTGCCTGGGCGCGGTCGTCCCGGTGAGCGTGGTGCTGGTGTGGACCGACCGCCGGACTCCGGCCACCTTCTCCGGTCGGCTCGCGGCCGTCTGGGTCAGCGTCGGGCAGACCCTGAAGATCGGAGGGGCGGTCGGCTCCCCCCTGTACGTCATGGCGTCCATCCTGCTCGCGCTGGTCGCCCTGCTGTTCGTCTCGGCCCTGGTCAGTCTGATCACCACGGGGATCAATCAGCGCATCCTCGAGCTCCGCATGGGCCACTCCGCGGTGCTCGAGGCGCGGCACACCGTCGTACTGGGCTGGTCCGACTCCATCTTCTCGGTGCTCGCGGAGCTGGTCACCGCCAACACCAACCAGCGCCGGTCCATCGTCACGGTCCTGGCTTCGAAGGACAAGGTGGAGATGGAGGAGGAGATCGGCGCCCGGCTGGGGGACACCGGCAGCACGTCCATCGTCTGCCGCACCGGCTCCACCACCGACCCCGCCGCTCTGGCCCGAGTCAGTCCGCAGACCGCGAAGGCCATCCTGGTGCTGCCTCCGGACGGGGACGACGGCGATGCCCACGTGGTGAAGACCCTCCTCGCTCTCAACGCGCCCACACCCGAATCCGGGGACGCGATCGTGATCGCCGCGGTCCAGGACGCGCAGAACCACCTCACCGCCACGCTGGCCGCCGGACCGCGCGGACGGGTCCTGGCCATCGACGACATCGTCGCCCGACTGGTCGTGCAGACCGCCCGCCAGCCCGGGCTCTCACTCGTCTACGAGGAACTGCTCGACTTCGCGGGGGACGAGTTCTACACCGTGGCCGCCTCCGGGCTCGTCGGACGGACCTTCGGCGACGCCCTGCTCGCTTTCTCCGACGCCTCGGTCGTCGGCCTGCTGCGCGCCGGCGACATCGCACTGAACCCCGACCCCCGCACGGCCATCACCGAGAACGACCGGATCATCGTCATCGCACCGGACGACGACACGGTCGTCCTGGTGGACGCGTCCTGCGACGTCGACCCCGGAGCGATCGTCACAGCCACGTCCAGGCCGCCGACCGCGCAACGGCTCCTGATGCTCGGCTGGAACCGCCGCGGCCCCCTCATCCTCGATCAACTCGCGCTCCGTCAGACCGCCCCCACCACACTCGACGTCGTGGCGCGCGGAGACGGGCCGGCGCCGACCGGCACGTGCGACACGGCAGACGGCGCCCGGCACCTCGACGTGACGTTCCACGGTGCGGACACCACCGACCCACGCGTACTGAACGGGCTGGACGTCCTCGCCTACGACAGCGTCATCGTCGTCGGAGACACCGGGCACCACGCGTCCGCCGCCGCTCACCTGGCCACCCGGGCCACGGAGACGGACGACAGGACGCTGGTCACGCTGCTGCACCTGAGGGCGATCGAGGAGGCGACACGTCGGGAGATACCTCTCACCACGGAGATGGCCGACGACCGCAACCGGCTGCTCGCGCCGGTGCGCGCGGGGGTCGACTTCATCGTCAGCGGTCGCCTCATCAGCCTGCTGATGACGCAGCTGTCGGAGAGCCCTTACCTGGCCGGTCTCTTCGACGAGCTGTTCACCCCGGAGGGGAGCGAGCTCTACCTCAAACCCGCGGCCGACTACGTCCGCGCGGGGGAGAAGGTCACGTTCGCCACCGTCGTCGCCGCGGCACGTCAGCGCCATGAGTGCGCCCTCGGCTACCGGCTGCGCGCGCAGGCCGCGACGGGCCCCGCGTACGGGGTCCGGATCAACCCCGACAAGCGGCACCCCGTGCGTTTCACGGCGGAGGACTGGGTGATCGTGCTCGCGGGGAGCTGAGTGGGGCCCGCGCGGGGACAACTGCCCGGATCACCGCGGGGCCGTGTGCCGCGGCCGTTCGGCATCACCGGGGTGATGCCGAACGGCGATGGGCACTTCTCCGACTCGGTTACGGAAGCAGGCAGTTGCCCAGGTCGAACGTGCCCTGGAAGCGGTCGCCCAGCCACGTCACCACGTCGCCGACGGCCTGCTGGTCGGCCAGCAGGTGGTCGCCCGGGTAGGTCTTCCAGGTTGTGGTGATACCGGCGCGGCAGTACGCGGCCCGGGTGGCGTCCTCGGTGGCGCCGGGGATGACCTCGTCGACCAACCCCTTGTATTGCAGCACTGGGAACCCGATCCGGTAGGTGGCCGAGGACCAGGAAGGCCCGATGCCCACACCCAGCTTCTGCGCGTCCAGCACCTCGCCCCAGGTCCTGCCGTCGGGACCGGCCAGGGTGTACAGCTGCTCCAACGAGTAGCCGTCGGTGGTGTAGCTCTCGATCCGCGCGCCGGGGAACCCGGCGACAGTGCCGACCAGACACAGCGTCTCCGCGCGGGCGATGGCGTCCTCGCCGGTGCTGTTGAGGAGTTCGGTGAAGGGCAGCTGGGGGTGGGCGGTGGCCATCCCGATCGCCGCGTCGGCGAGGAAGCCGGCGAAGGCGCCGCCGTTGAGCGACGGCGCGACGACCTTCAGATCGCCCGGAACCCCGCCGGAGGCGACGCCGACGACCTTGAGGGCGGGCGCGTAGCCGTGCGCGAGCTGGGCGGCCCAGAGACTGGCGGCGCCGCCTTCGGAGTACCCCCACAGGGCGACGCCGGCTTTGGCCGACAGACCGCTGCCGGGTACGGAGGGGGCGGCCCGCGCGATGTCCAGCAGGGCGTGGCCCGCGTCGGTTCCGGACACGTACGGGTGTACCTGTCCGTCGAGGTAGCCCGCGCCGTCCGTCGCGGCGACCGCGTATCCGGCCTTGAGCAAGGCGGCCAGGTTGTCGCCCTCGTACTCGTCCTGGAAGGCGCCCGCGAGCTGCTTGGAGAAGGCGCACTGCGAACCCAGGCCCAGCGTACCGGGGTTGAAGGCGACGATGGGACGGGCGCCGGGGCCAGTCCAGGCTTTCGACGGGACGGCTACGGTACCGGACACGGCCACCGGCGCGCCGGTGTTGTCAGTGGAGCTGTACTGCACTTTCCAGGCGGACATCGCGATGTTGCCGGGCACCTGCGTCAGCGTGACGCGGCGGCACGCGATGACGGTTCCGGGGGTGGCCGGCACGTCTTCGGGCGGCGTGTAGATCCGGCCGTCGTCCGCGGCGCACGTCGTCGCCGCCGAGGTGCCGCCGGCCGTCTCCGCTCCCGCGGTGACGGCCCCGGCCGGCAGGGCGGGCAGTGACAGGGCGGCGCTCAGTACTGCGGTCGTGGCGCACAGGGCCAGGCGCCTTGTGGTGGTTCTCGCCATGGTGCGGTCCCTTCGCATGCATCGGGGCTCGTGGAACGAACGCGGCGACGGTACGAAGGAGGCGGGTGGAGCGGGTAGTCCGCGAACTCACAGTCAACGGGCCGGGGACTGTCCGTCCCGCACAAGGGGTAGCCGCTTGGCAGGCGGGCGCGGATCCGCCCTCGGCGTCGAGAGGAGAGCCCGGTGACGACACAACAGAGACCGAAGCCCCGGATCGTGGACCGCTGGTGGGGGATCGCCGGCATCGCGCTGATCGTGTGGGTCGCCATGCGGCTCGCCGTGAACGGGCTCGACGCCTGGCCCAGCGCCGTTGTGGGCGGCGTGGGAGCCTGCGGGGTGGTGACCTGGCGCATGATGCGGCGCCGGCGGAAGGACGCCACCGCGATCGGCGCCGAGTCCGACGCCGTGCCGACGTTGGACCGCCGCATCATCAAGGAGGAGCTGCCCGACGATCCCGCCGAGCGCGAAGCCATGGGCCGGCTGGTGCGGCGGCGGTTGGGGAAGATCCGGCGCAATCAGAAGTGGGCGCTCCCCATGATGGCGGTCTTCTGCTTCCTGCCGGCGGTTCTTTGGTTCTCGAGCGGACGCAATGCCAGTGGCGGCCTGGCCGCGGCCTTCGGAGCGGCCTTCTTCGTCTGGCTGGTGTGGATGAACCGCCGCGTCCTGGGCCGGCTGACGCGGATGGACGAGCGGATCGGCGGAGGCCGGCAGTCCCCGGCGATCCGGTAGGGCTTCCCCGGCATCCGGCGCCGGCCGGTCGCGTTCAGCCGGCGCCGAGCAGCTGCCTCAGGACCCGATCCGGGGTCATGGGCAGTTCACGCAGCCGGATCCCCGTCGCGTGGTGCACGGCGTTGCCGATGGCGGCGGCCGTACCGACGGTGCCGATCTCTCCGATTCCCTTGCTGCCCATGGGGTTGAGGTGCTCGTCCTCCTCCTCGATCCAGTGTGCCTCGATGGCGGGGACGTCCGCGCAGGCCGGTACGTGGTAGGAGGCCAGGTCGTTCTCGGCGAAGTCCCCGAAGAGCGGGTCGAGGGTACTGCCCTCCGTCAGGGCCATGCCCAGTCCCATGGTCATCCCGCCGATGAACTGCGACCGCGCGGTGCGCGGGTTGAGGATCCGGCCGGCCGCGTAGACACCCAGGAGGCGCCGGACGCGCACCTCACCCGACATGGTGTCGACCTGGACCTCGGCGAAGTGCGCGCCGAAGGCGTGCCGTGCGTACGGCGGCTCGGTCTCGGTCTCCTGTTCGGTGTCCACGCGGACGGTCACCCCGGCAGCCGGCAGCTCCCCGGTCAGCTCCCGCAGTTGGTCGACGAGGGTGCGGCAGGCCTTGTGGACCGCCCACCCCCAGGAGGCGGTGCCGGAGGAGCCGCCGGCCAGGGGGGCGGTGGGCAGGTCGCTGCTGCCCACCTCGATGGTCACCGCTTCGAGAGGGACCTCCAGCGCGGCGGCGGCGATCTGGGCGAGGACGGTGCGTGCGCCGGTGCCGATGTCGGTGGCGTTGACGCGGATCCGGTAGGAACCGTCGGGTGCCGCGTGCGCGGTGCTGCCGGCGGCCGATACGAGCACCGGGTACGTGGCGGAGGCGACGCCGGTGCCGAGCAGCAGGTCGCCCTCGCGGCGGATGCCGGGTCGCGGGTCGCGTCGTGCCCAGCCGAAGCGGACCGCCCCCTCCTGCAGGCAGGCGACGAGACCGCGGCTGCTGAACGGTTGTCCCGTGTCGGGATCGATGGACGGTTCGTTGCGCAGGCGCAGTTCGACGGGGTCCACGCCCGCGGCGACGGCGAGTTCGTCCATCGCCGACTCCAGGGCGTACATGCCCGGGGTCTCGCCGGGCCCTCGCATCCAGGAAGGGGTCGGCACGTCCAGGGCGGTCACCCGGTGGCTCGTTCGGCTGTTGGGGGAGGCGTACATGATGCGCGCGGGCACGGCGGCCTGCTCCACGAACTCCTTGACCGTGGAGGTCTGGGTGATCACGTCATGGGCGAGGGCGGCGATCACTCCGTCCTGGCCGGAGCCGAGCCGGACCCGCTGGATCGTCGGGGCACGGTGTCCCACCACGGTGGGCAGGTGGTGGCGCGGCAGGGAGAGTTTGACGGGCCGTCCGGTGTTCAAGGTGGCCATCGTGGCCAGCACCACATGGGGCCGCGGTGTGCCCTTGGAACCGAAGCCCCCTCCCACGTGCTCGGAGTACACGGTGATCTGGTCGGGGTCGAGCGTGAACATCGCCGCCAGGGTGTCGCGGACGGTGCTGGACCCCTGGCTCGAGTCGTGCACCGTCAGATGCCCGTCCTGCCAGTCGGCGGTGGACGCGTGCGGTTCCATGGGGTGGTTGTGCAGCGCGCTCATCGTGTAGGTCACGTCGACACGGACCTGGGCCGCGCCGAAGGACGTGTCGAAGTCGCCGCGTTCGCTGGTGGCCGGTTCACCACCGTTGGCCGTTTCCGGGATGTACAGGCCGTGGTGGTCCGTGGTGAGCACCGCGTCGTGCGGGACGGGTGAGTACTCGACGCGTACGGCGTCGGCTGCCGCGCGCGCGGCCTCGATGGTCTCCGCGACGGCCAGGGCGACGTACCAGCCGCGGTGCGGGACGTGCGCGTCCTGCAGGACCGCCAGGGTCGCGTCGTCGGGCTTCTCCAGGCGCGGCGCGCTCTCATGGGTGAGGACGGCCAGGACCCCGGGCAGGGCCAGCGCCTCAGCGGTGTGGATGGCGACGATGCTGCCGCGCGCGACGGTGGCGGGAACCGGCCAGGCGTAGGTACAGCCCGGCGGCGTGTGCTCGGCCGCGTAGCGGGCGGCGCCGATGACCTTGTCACGGCCCTCGCGGCGCACCGCGGGCGTGCCCAGCGGGGGGATCGAGTGGCTCATGGTCGGCTCCTCATGTCCTCGGGCGGTCACGTGCGGTGCTCACGTGCGGGCGGCGAGCTCGGCCAGCAGGCTCACCGTGAGGTTGCGGGCGAGCAGCACCTTGAAGCCGTTGTCACGCAGCGGGCGGGCGGCAGCGAGTTCGGCGTCGGCGGCACGGCCGAAGGTCCCGTCGGTGGCGGGTGCCCCCCGCAGCACCTCTTCGGCCGCTCGGGCGCGCCACGGCTTGTGGGCCAGGCCGCCGAAGGTCAGGGCGGCCCCGGTGATCGTGCCGTCCCGTACGTCGAGCACCGCGGCGAGGGAGACCAGCGCGAAGGCGTACGAGGCACGGTCACGGACCTTGCGGTAGGCGGAGCGTCCGGCGGGGGGCGGGGGGAGCGCCACCCCGGTGATCAGCTCACCCGGGCGGATCTCGCTGTCGCGGTCGGGGCGGTCGCCGGGCAACCGGTGGAATTCCGTGACCGGGACGGCGCGCTCCCCGTCCGGGCCGAGCAGCAGGACGACGGCGTCCAGAGCGCTCAGCGCCACGGCCATGTCCGACGGGTTGGTGGCCACGCAGTCTTCGGAGTGTCCGAGTACCGCCAGGTCGCGGTGCACGCCTTCGCGGGCCGGGCAGCCGGTGCCCGGCGTGCGCTTGTTGCAGGGCTTGGACGTGTCCTGGAAGTACGTGCACCGGGTGCGCTGCAGCAGGTTCCCGCCGGTGGTCGCGGCGTTGCGCAACTGTCCGGAGGCGCCGGCGAGGATCGCCTGGGACAGCACCGGGTAGCGGCTGCGGATTACCGGATCCGCGGCGAGATCGCTGTTGCGTACGGTCGCCCCGATGCGCAACCCGCCGTCCGGCACCTCTTCGATCCGGTCGAGCGGCAGCCTGCCGACGTCAATGAGGCTGTGCGGACTCTCCACGCCGCGCTTCATCAGGTCGACGAGGTTGGTTCCCCCCGCGAGGTAGCGGGCTCCGGGGTTCGCGGCGTAGGCGGCGACGGCTGCGTCGGGGTCCGCGGGACGGTGGTAGGCAAAGGGCTTCACCGGTTCATGTCCTCGATCGCGTCGACGATGTTGGGGTACGCGCCGCAACGGCAGAGGTTGCCGCTCATCCGTTCCCGGATCTCCTCGCCGGTCAGCCGCACCGGCTCTCCGGGTGCCGCGGCGGGCGCGGTCACGTGGGAGGGGTGGCCCGCGGCCGCCTCGGCCAGCACGCCCACCGCCGAGCAGACCTGGCCCGGCGTGCAGTAGCCGCACTGCAACGCGTCCCGCGCCAGGAACGCCTCCTGCACCGGATGGAGCCGGTCGCCGTGGGACAGCCCTTCGACGGTGGTGATGGGCACACCGTCGACGGTGACCGCCAGCAGAAGACAGCTGTTGGCCCGCGCGCCGTCGACCAGCACCGTGCACGCGCCGCACTGCCCGTGATCGCAGCCCTTCTTCGCACCGGTGAGATCCAGGTGCTCGCGCAGGGCGTCGAGCAAGGTGGTGCGGTGGTCGAGCGTCAGCGTGTGCGGGACTCTGTTGACCTGCAACGTGATCCGCGAGCGGGTCGCGGACTCCTGGTCGCGTTCGGTGCTGCTGTGGTGGCCTGTGGTCGGCTCCACGCCTCTGCCCCCTTCGTCCGGCGACACGCGACCCGGCGTCTCCCGCGCCCGGAGGGGCGGCGGAGACCCTCCCGGGTCCGGCACGGGGCCGCCCGCCCAGTCTGCGCGGCACGCCCCGCGCCCGCGCACCGGGCGACTCCGTCCGGGTGACGGCAGCGGATCCGGGCGGACCACCGTTCCCCCGGGCCTGCTGGTCCGTTGCGCGGCCGCCACTGCGCTGCGTAGCGTTCGGGCCATGACTGATCTTGGGAAGCGCGTCGGTGTGATGTACGACCGCGACTGGGCCCCGGAGGGGTTGCCGGACTTCGCGCGGGCCATGGAGGGGCTGGGAGTCGACGACCTCTGGGTGGTGGAGGACCTGGAGTGGGCCGGATCCATCGCGTCCGCCGCCACCGCGCTGGCGGTGACCCGGGAACTGCGGGTGGGCATCGGGATCGCCCCCGCACCGCTGCGGAACCCGGCGCTGCTCGCGATGGAACTGGCGGCGCTGGCCAGGATGTTTCCCGGACGTCTGACGGCGGGAGTCGGCCACGGGGTACGCGAGTGGATGGTGAAGGTCGGGGTGGCGCCGCGCAGTCCGCTGGCGCTGCTGGAGGAGACGGTCACGGCCGTGCGCGGACTGCTGCGCGGCGAGCAGGTGAGCGTCGACGGCCGGGAGGTGCGCTTGGACGCGGTGCGGCTGGTGCATCCGCCCGTGGTGGTGCCGCGGGTACTGGCCGGGGTGGTCAAACCGCGTTCGCTGGAGCTGGCGGGGCGGGCCGCGGACGGCGCGATCATCGCGGAGGGGCACGGTCCCGCCGACCTGGCGGCTGCACTGGGGCACATGGAGGAGGGCGGCCGCAGCGAGGCCGGGCACAGCCTGACCGTGTTCACGTTCCTCTGCGTCGAGGACGATCCGGCACGGCTCGAGGCCACGGTCGGACCCGCGCTGGCGGGTCACGGCGAGTGGCTGGGCCGGCCGGTCGAGCAGGTGTTCGCCGCGACCGGCTCGGCTGACGCCGCGGCTGCCCGGGTGCGGGAGTTGTGGGCGGCGGGGGCCGGCACGGTGGTGCTGCGGGCGGTCGGGCCCGAGCCGCTGCGGCAGGTGGAGGCGGCCGTCGGCGCACTGCGCGCGGGCAGGCCCGCTTAGGCGTCGCCTACTGGCCGCGCCAGATGTTGTCGAAGGCCGCCTCCTCGATCCTGCGCCGTTGCCGTACGCCTTCCAGTTCGGTGACCGCCTCGTGGACGGCGGCCAGTACCGTCACCACCGCGTCGTCGGCGAGGTCCGTGATCTCCTCGGTCGGCTTGTCGTGGATGCCCACGGCTGCGGCGAGGCCCGCGAGGACGGGATCGCCCGACGTCCAGCGCTCGGCCGCGTGGCGACGGGCGGGTGAGTCGGTCAGCTCGGCCGGCCCGGTTCTGAGCGGGATCCACGGGTGGCGCGGCCGGACGGTGTCGCCTTCCGCCTCCAGGGCGGTGCGGTAGGCCGCGGACAGGTCACGGCCCCGGCGCCACAGCCAGTCCTCGGCCGACTCGTACGGCTCCTCGCGCACGAGCGCCGCCGCCGCCTCGTCCAACAGGCGGTCGCCCAGGGCCGGTTGCGGGCCGGGCAGCAGGCGCTCGCCGTCCAGGGAGAGGGCCTGGGCGGCGATGAGGTCGATCAGCTCGGCCCCGGCGAGGGCCAGCGACAGCTCGCCCTGCTCCACGGGGCGGCTGGACGTGACGTCCATGGTGATGATCAACAGGTCCCGCGGAGTGGTCATGACGGGCTCCACATCGGAAACATCGGTGGCGCTGCGTTGCCGGAGGACCGGCCGGACATCAGGGGCGGGAACGGCCCGCGAGGGCTCAGCGGATCTCGTTGATGCGGATGAGGTTGCCCGCGGGATCGCGGACGGCGCAGTCGCGCACGCCGTAGGGCTGCTCGGTCGGCTCCTGGACGACCTCGGCGCCGGCCTGCAGCCGCTCGAAGGTGGCGTCGAGGTCGGGCGTGGCGAAGGTGATGATGGCGTACGTGCCCTTGGCCATCATCTCGGTGACGGTGCGGCGCTCGTCGTCGGTGACGCCCGGGTCGGCGGCCGGCGGGTGCAGGACGATGGACACGCCGGGCTGGCCGGCGGGCCCGACGGTGATCCACCGCAGCCCGTTGTACCCGACGTCGTTGCGGACCTCGAAGCCCAGGACGTCCCGGTAGAACGCCAGGGACGCCTCCGCGTCGACGTGCGGGAGGAAGCTCGAGTGAATCGTGATGTTCATGGCAGCCACGCTATCCGCGGTCCGGTGGCAACGCTTCCCGATTCCTGATAGGCCGGGTCACCTGTTTCACCACGCACGACGGCATCCCCGCCGTCGCGCTCGCCGCCTCGCGCCGGTAGGTGCTGGGCGGCACACCGACCAACTCGGTGAACCGCGTGCTGAAGGTGCCCAGTGACGAGCAGCCGACAGCGAAGCAGACCTCGGTGACGCTGAGATCGCCCCGCCGCAGCAGCGTCATCGCGCGCTCGATGCGCCGCGTCATCAGATAGGCGTACGGCGACTCGCCGTAGGCGGCGCGGAACTCGCGGCTGAGGTGTCCCGCCGACATGTTCACGCCGCGGGCGAGCGCCAGGACGTCCAGCGGCTGCGCGTACTCGCGGTCGATCCGGTCGCGGACGCGGCGCAGCAGCGCGAGGTCGCGCAGCCGCTGCTCCGCGGTGGGTCTGCTGGTCACCTGGACGATCGTGCCACAGACGGCGGTACGCGGTGAGGATGGGAACCGATTCGACCCCGCGGAGCGCCCCCGTACCGACCGGTGGGCGTCGGTACGGGGGCAGTCCGCCCGTCACGGTGTCCGCGAGGGCTCCGGGCCGGTGCCGACGTAGGCCGCCAGGTGCTCGCCGGTGAGGGTGGAGCGGTCGGCGACGAGGTCGGCGGGTGTGCCCTCGAAGACGATCGCGCCGCCGTCGTGGCCGGCGCCGGGCCCCAGGTCGACAATCCAGTCGGCGTGCGCCATGACCGCCTGGTGGTGCTCGACGACGATGACCGACTTGCCGGAGTCGACGAGGCGGTCGAGCAGGCCGAGCAGCTGCTCGACGTCGGCGAGGTGCAGCCCGGTGGTCGGCTCGTCGAGGACGTAGACGCCGCCCTTCTCGGCCATGTGGGTGGCCAGCTTGAGCCGTTGCCGCTCGCCGCCGGACAGTGTGGTCAGTGGCTGGCCCAGGCTGAGGTAGCCGAGCCCGACGTCGGCGAGCCTGACGAGCACGCGGTGCGCGGCCGGCGTGTGCGCCTCACCGGAGCCGAAGAACTCCTCGGCCTCGGAGACCGACATCGCCAGCACCTCGCTGATGTCGCGGCCGCCGAGGTGGTACTCGAGCACCGACGCCTGGTACCGCTTGCCCTCGCACTCCTCGCACGTCGTGGCGACGCCCGCCATCATCGCCAGGTCGGTGTAGACGACCCCGGCGCCGTTGCAGGTGGGGCAGGCGCCCTCGGAGTTGGCGCTGAACAGGGCCGGTTTGACGCCGTTGGCCTTCGCGAACGCGGTGCGGATCGGGTCGAGCAGCCCGGTGTACGTCGCCGGGTTGCTGCGCCGTGAGCCCCGGATCGGGCCCTGGCCGACCGACACCACGCCTTCACCGGCGGGGATCGACCCGTGCACGAGGGAGCTCTTCCCGGAGCCGGCGACGCCGGTGACGACGACGAGCACTCCGAGCGGGATGTCGACGTCCACGTTCCGCAGGTTGTTGGCGGTCGCGCCGCGGATCTCCAGCGCGCCGGTGGGCCTGCGCACGCTCTCCTTGAGGGCGGCCCGGTCGTCCAGATGCCGGCCGGTGATGGTGTCGGCGCCGCGCAGACCGTCGATGGTGCCCTCGAAGCAGACCGTGCCGCCCGCCGTCCCGGCGCCGGGACCGAGGTCGACGACATGGTCGGCGATCACGATCGTCTCCGGCTTGTGTTCCACGACGAGCACGGTGTTGCCCTTGTCCCGCAGCCGCAGCAGCAGGTTGTTCATCCGCTGGATGTCATGGGGGTGCAGGCCCGCGGTGGGCTCGTCGAAGACGTAGGTGGTGTCGGTGAGTGAGGAGCCGAGGTGGCGGATCATCTTGACGCGCTGCGCCTCCCCGCCGGACAGTGTGCCCGCCGGGCGGTCCAGCGCGAGGTAGCCGAGGCCGATCTCCACGAACGAGTCGAGGGTCTGCCGCAGCGCGGTGAGCAGGGGGGCCACCGACGGCTCGGAGAGGCCGCCGACCCACTTGGCCAGATCGCTGATCTGCATCGCGCAGGCGTCCGCGATGCTGATCCGTTCGATCTTCGACGACCGGGCGCCCTCGCTGAGCCGGGTGCCCTCGCACTCGGGGCAGGTGCTGAAGGTGACCGCCCGCTCCACGAAAGCCCGGATGTGCGGTTGCAGGGCCTCCTTGTCCTTGGACAGGAACGACTTCTGGATCTTGGGGATCAGCCCTTCGTAGGTGAGGTTCACGCCCTCGACCTTCACCTTGGTCGGCTCCCGGTACAGGAAGTCCTGCATCTCCTTCTTGGTGAACTTGCGGATCGGCTTGTCCGGGTCGAGGAAACCCGACTCGGCGTAGACCCGGACGGTCCAGAAGCTGTCCGACTTCCAGCCGGGGATGGTGAAGGCGCCCTCGGCGAGCGACTTGGAGTCGTCGTAGAGCTGGGTGAGGTCGATGTCGGAGACGGCGCCCCGCCCCTCGCAGCGCGTACACATGCCGCCGGTGCGGTTGAAGGTGGCCTTGACCGCCTTCTTGGCACCGCGCTCGACGGTGATGGCGCCGCTGGCCCGGACCGAGGGGACGTTGAACGCGTACGCGCTGGGCGGGCCGATGTGCGGCTTCCCGAGTCGGCTGAACAGGATGCGCAGCATCGCGTTGGCGTCGGTGGCGGTGCCGACCGTGGAGCGGGGGTCGGCCCCCATCCGCTGCTGATCGACGATGATCGCGGTCGTCAGCCCGTCGAGGACGTCGACCTCCGGCCGTGCCAGCGTCGGCATGAAGCCCTGCACGAAGGCGCTGTACGTCTCGTTGATCAGACGCTGCGACTCCGCGGCGATCGTGTTGAACACCAGGGAGCTCTTGCCCGAGCCGGAGACCCCGGTGAACACCGTCAGCCGTCGCTTGGGGATCTCGATGCTGACGTCCTTGAGGTTGTTCACACGCGCGCCGTGCACGCGGATCACGTCGTGGCTGTCGGCAACGTGCTGCGCGGGCGACCGCTGGTCCGTCCTCTTGGCCATGCTGTGCGTGTCTCCATCCATGAGGGGTCCGCTGGCGCGGTCTCCGTCGGCACCTGGCCCCATCCGACCAGTTGCGAAGTACGTCCGGTTCTACTGGGTCGGCGCGGCCGGGGCAATGGCCTGCCGGGCACCGGCGCGGCGGTGGCCGGTGCTCAACGGTCCTGGAGCAGCCCGAGGACGTTGCCGTCGGGGTCGGTGACGGTGGCCACCAGGCGGCCGCCCCCGACGTCGTGCGCCGCTTCCTTGACGGTGGCACCCGCCGCGGTCACCTCGGCGAGCTTCGCCTTGATGTCCGGCACGTGCCAGTAGGCGACCGGTGACGTCTCGGACTGCGGCCCACCGGCCGGCACCAGCCCGATCTGCTGTCCGGCGGCCTCGAAGCCGACGTAGTAGGACTCGTCGGACGTCGGCTGCACACCGAGCAGGGCGGCGTACACCGCCTTGGCCTTCGCCAGGTCGGAGACGGGGTGCAGCACGGTCTTGATCCCCTGGGTGGAGGAGTCGGTCATGGTCACTCCAGACGTCGTGGGTCGCGGCGACCCGGGTTGTGTCGGGTACGAGGGCTCCCCGGATGCCCGGGATTTCGCCTCTGACCGTCACCGTAGGCCGACCTCGGTGGCCGACGCTTCTTGATTCCTGATCGGTCCGCACGCGGCGGTGGTCCGCTTCCGGGTTCCCGCGTCCCGGGCGGGCAGGCGGTGAGCCGGTCGATCAGGAGCCGGTTGGTCTCTTCGGGGTGCTCCTGCTGGATCCAGTGGCCGCAGCCGTCGAGGAGGTGGCAGGAGAGCAGACCGGGCAGGGTGGTGGGGAACGCCTTGATCGCATCGGTCATCCAGGTGGTGGAGGCGTCCAGGCCGCCGCCGAGGAACAGGGACGGCCGGGTGACGGGGCCCGTCGAAGCCGGCGAGGTCGGCCCGGTCCCGGTCAGGCCGTGGTCAGGCAGAAGGGGTGCCCGGCCGGATCGAGGAGGACTCGCCAGGCTCCGTCGTTCGGCGGGTCTTCCGGCCTGGTCGCGCCCAGCGTCAGCAGCGCGGCTTCCGCCTCGTCGAGGTCGTCGACCTTGAAGTCCAGATGACTCTGTTGCGGCACGATCTGGCCGGGCCAGCGCGGAGCCTGGTAGTCGTCGACGCGCTGGAAGCCGAAGAAGAGGCCGTCGCCGCGGGTGAGGCCGGCGAAGTCGGCGTCGGACCGGGGGTGCGGCGAAAGCCCCGTCGCCTGCTGGTAGAACGCGGCGAGCGCCTCGGGATCGGCGCAGTCGAGGGTGATCGCCGTCAACTTCATCAGTGGGGGCATGCGAACTCCGTGACGGCCGTGGTGCGGTGGACGCGAACGCGCCGGGCGTCACACGGTAGGGATCGGTGCCCCGCCGCGCGAGCGGATATGCGCGGGCCGACACATCCGTCGCGATGCCGGTTCGCCGCGGGTGGCGCACGGTGCGCGCCACCCGCCGCGAACCGGGCTCGGCTCAGCCCTCGATGCGGTGCTGGGTCCAGAACGAGGTCAGGTCCGTGGCCGTGGCGGCCTGGGCGGCCGCCTTGAACTCGGCCGTGGTCGAGATGCCGTACCAGTGCGACGTGGCGTAGTCCTTGAGGAGTTTGGCCATGACGCTGTCACCGAGGACACGCCGCAGGTCGTGCAGGGCGCACTTCCCGTAGCTGTAGATGACGGTGGAGTACCGGGAGGAGTGGGCGTCCCAGTAGGCCATCGAGTTGGTGATCTTCTCCGCCGTCGAGGCCCACGAGACGCTGTTCCAGCAGCTCGTGCCGGTCTTGTTCTGTGCCAGGTCGGTGGCGTAGTCGGTGAACGCCTCGTCGAGCCAGGGGGTGTTGTACTCGTCGTCGCCGACGATGCCGTACCACCACTGGTGCCCGATCTCATGGGTGAGCGCCGTCGTGCTGACGAGGTCGAGGACGAACCCCGGGTATTCCATGCCGCCGAACCAGAAGCTGTTGTCGATCACCGCGTCCAGCTCGCCGTACGGGTAGGCGCCGAACCGGGCCGCGTGGGCGTCCACAGCGGTCTTCGCGGTGCTGAGCATCGACTGCGAGTCGGCTGAGCTGATGCCCGAGACGGAGTAGATGTTGATCGGGGTGCCGGCGGCGGAGGTGCCGGAGATCTTGGTGAACGGGCCGGCCGCCCACGCGAAGTCACGGACCTTCGACGCGGTTGCCGTGGTGATCGTGCGCCCGCTGGTGCCGGGGGTGTCGACCGAGGCGCCGGTGGCCGGCGCCAGCAGGGTGCTCGGGTGGTCCAGGGTCACCTTGAAGTCGGAGGCCAGGGAGTAGAACGACTCACCGTTGTTGGTGTAGGGGTCCAGGTGCCAGCCGGCCCCGTCCTTGACCGCGAGGACCGGCAGGGCGTTGCCGATCATGTTGAAGGCCCCGTCATGGCCGAACCGGTCGGCGCCGCTGGGCACGGTGATGCCCAGGTCGTAGCCGATCGTGGCGCTCTGCCCCTGCGCCAGGGGAGCGGGCAGGGAGATCTGCAGGGCCGTGCAGGCGACCGAGAGGGCGCCCGCGGTGCCACCGGTGACGTTGCTGACGGTGATCGGCATGGCGGAGCAGGTGCCGTGGTAGTTGTCCCACAGCCTCAGGTACACCTCGCTCAGCGGGGTGGAGGAGGCGTTGGTGAAGGTCGCACTCTCGTGGCCGGTCCAGACCGTGCCGCTGGTGTTGCTGCTCAGGCTGACGGTGTAGGAGGGCGACGCCGGTGTGCGGGTGGAGTCCGGGGGCGGGGTCGTGCCACCGGAGGTGTCGAGGGCGAGGTCGTCGAGTACGAAGCTCGTCTGGAGGCTGGAGTCCTCCGTGCCGGTGAAGGCGACGTTCACGCTCTGACCCGCGAACGAGGAGACGTCGAAGGACTTCTGCGTGTAGCCGGTGTTCTTGTCCAGGTTCGAGTACGTCGCGAGCGTCGTCGTGCCGATCTTCGCCGTGAGCTTGTCGTACTTGGTGGACGAGGTCGTCTCGGCGGTGTCGATGTGCAGCCAGAAGGTGAGGGTGGCGGTGCTGCACCCGGACGGGATCGTGACGCTTTGCGAGAGCGTGTCCGTGTGGGTGGTGCCGACACCGTTCAGCCAGGCGAAGTGCGTGCCACCGTGCGGGGTCTGGCCGGCGCGATTGGTGATCACGCTGGTCGACGACTGGCTCCAGGGCGAAGTGCCGCTTTCGAAGCCTCCGTTGGCGACCACCTGGGCCGGTGTGCAGGCGGCGGCCGCGCGAACGGTGGGGGTCGCGGCGGTCGCCGAGGCGGCGGGGAGCGAAGCGGCGGCCAGCGCGGCGACGGCGAACACCGTCGCGGTGAGGGCCTTGTGGGGGGAGGGTCTCACACGAAACTCCTTTGAGGCGGCCGGGATTGCGGCCTGCTCGGTGGCCTCCCGGCGGCGTGGGTGTGCCGGGGGAGGCCGCGGGCTGTGCGCAGAGCTGGTAGATCGCAGAGAGGTGACGCGGCCGTCCTTCCCCGGGTCGGGACGACGACTGCGGGCAGCTTGCCAGATGTGACCGGAGCATGCCATCAGGCGCAAGTAAAGTGTTGGTGCTTCCGACGGGTCTCGGCCGCGCCGGTGCGCGGCGAGCCCCGGTGGCACCGGCAGCGGGCGCCCATGCCTGCGCGGCCCTCGTCGGGGCGTTGCTCGCGAGAGCGTTCGGCGGTTGGTGGGGCGGTGCCTCAGGAAGGCGGGGTCGCCGCGGTCTCCTCGGCCGGCGCGTCCTCGTCCGGGTCGTGCTGCAGCCCGTGCCGCAGGCCGAGCACCGCGACGATCGCGGCCACCGCCATGATGCCGGCCATGGAATAGAGGACGGTGCGCATGGAGTAGGCGAAGTCCAGGCGGATGAAGGCCGGGATGGTTCCGGTACCCGGGCCCTGGGACTGCGCGTACCTGTCGGCGAGCGTCGTCGCCTGGTCGTGCGGCGTGCCCTGGGCGACGAGGGAGGACGTGATCCCCGAGCGGAACCGGGAGATCTGGGCCGTGCCGAGGACGGCCAGGCCCAGACTGGCGGCGTAGTTCCGCACGGTCTGGGTGATGCCGGTCGCCTCCCCGTACGACAGGCGCGAGGCGCGGTTCACCGCGTCCGTACTGGCCGGGCCGAGCATGAACCCCATGCCGGCGCCGGACAGCACCACGCACCAGACCTGCGACCCGAAGTCCAGGTCCACGACCTTGCCGGCCCACCAGTAGAAACCGATGGCGGCCAGGACGCAGCCCAGGACCACCGGGCGCTTCGCGCCGGCGCGGTCGAGCATGCGCCCGCCGATCTGCGCGGCGACCGCGAAGCCGAGGAAGAAGTAGAGCAGGTACAGGCCCGTCTGCTGCGCCGTCTCTCCCAAGGCGATCTGGGCGTACTCACTGGCGAAGAAGAACACGGGAACGAAGACCAGCATCGAGATGCCCAGGACGAGGTTCTGCACCAGAAACGGCCTGATACGGAAGATCCGCACCTGCATCAGCGGCGACGCGGTTCGCCGCTCCACCAGGACGAAGACCACGAGCAGCAGGGCGCCGCCGGCGATGCACAGCCAGATCCCGGGGTTGCCCCAGCCCCAGATCGGCGCCTGCTGGAAGCCGAACACGCTCAGCGCCACACCACTCGCGATGAGCGCCAGCCCGCGGTAGTCCATCGGCGCCGGACGGTGCTCGGTCTGCGGGCGGGACAACAGGATCAGCCAGAGGGCGATCAACGCCACCGGGATGTTGACCCAGAAGATCGCCCGCCAGGTCCACTCGGTCAGATATCCGCCCAGGATCGGCCCGATGGCCGTCAGCCCGCCGGCGATGCCGAAGAACAACGCGAGCGCGCGCCCGCGCTCGCGCAGCGGATACGTCTGTACGACGATCGCGAGCGCGGCGGGGAACATGATCGCGCCGCCCGCGCCCTGCAGGGCCCGGAAGGCGACGATCCACGCCTGGGCCGCTCCGCCTTTCGGGGTGAGCCCGCACATGGCCGACGCGCCGGCGAACACGATTACGCCGAGCAGCACCATCTTGCGGTGGCCCAGGGTGTCCGCCAGCCGGCCGCCGAAGGCGAACAGTGCCGCGAGGGAGAGCAGGTAGGCATTGACGGCCCACTGCACCCCGGTGCTGCTCAGCCCCAGTTCCCTCTGGATCTCGGGCACCGCGATGGACACGATCGTCTGGTCGATGAATGTCATCGCCACGGCGAAAATCATCGCGGTGAGGACGAGGCCCTTTCTCCCGTCACCGCCCGCGGCACCCGGAACAACCATGATCACTCCTCGGCTCGATGACCTATTGTGCGGTTTCCTCCCGAGTCACGCCCGGTGGGCACGCCGGTCGGCCGGGGTGGCGGGGGGCCGACGGACGTGGTCGACGGGAGTGGCGGGTGTGATGCTGGGGCCGTGACGGATCAAAGCGGAATCGCCATCGTCAGCCGGCTCGGCCAGAGTCCCGCGGCGGACGCGGAGGTGTCCGGACTGCTGGCGGCCTACCACCTGCGGACGGAGGAGGAGAAGGGCAGGGCCGTCGACGGCGTGGGCGAGCTGCCCGAGCGCTATCGAGCGGAGATCCTGACGCCGCGGGCCGCCTTCGCGAACGACGTGGTACTGGTGGCCGTCGATGGTGCGGGCAAAGCCGTTGGCTGCCTGGTGCTCACCGCCCCTGTCGGGAAACGGTCGGAGATCAAACGGCTCTGGACCGACCCGTCCTTCCGGGGTCGAGGTGTCGCCTCCGCGCTGATGGATGCCGCGCTCGCGCGCTGCGCGCGGGACGACATCAGCACGGTGGAACTGTCGGTCTGGAAGTGGCGCACGGGCGCCGTCGACCTGTACGGGCGGCTCGGCTTCGCCGTCGCCGAATCCTGGGACGAGCGGGGCGATCTGGTGTGCATGCGGCGCGCCGTGTGAAAACCACCGGGCGTATACCACCCGAACTCTCCTTGCATGGCCATGCGTAATTATGCATACTCTTCCTATGTCAAAGGTCCTCACCTCCCTCCCCGCCGGCGAGCGCGTCGGCATCGCCTTCTCGGGCGGCCTCGATACCTCGGTCGCGGTCGCGTGGATGCGCGACAGGGGCGCCGTCCCCTGCACCTACACCGCCGACATCGGCCAGTACGACGAGCCCGACATCGCCTCGGTGCCCGGTCGTGCGAAGACCTACGGCGCCGAGATCGCGCGTCTGGTCGACTGCCGTGCCGCGCTGGTGGAGGAGGGGCTGGCCGCGTTGACCTGCGGGGCGTTCCATATCCGCTCGGGTGGGCGGGCCTACTTCAACACCACGCCGCTCGGCCGCGCGGTCACCGGCACGCTGCTGGTCCGGGCGATGCTCGACGACAACGTGCAGATCTGGGGCGACGGCTCGACCTTCAAGGGCAACGACATCGAGCGGTTCTACCGCTACGGCCTGCTCGCCAACCCGCACCTGCGGATCTACAAGCCCTGGCTGGACGCGGACTTCGTGACCGAGCTCGGTGGCCGCAAGGAGATGTCGGAGTGGCTGGTCGCCCATGACCTGCCCTACCGCGACAGCACGGAGAAGGCGTACTCCACCGACGCCAACATCTGGGGTGCCACCCACGAGGCCAAGACCCTCGAACACTTGGACACCGGCGTGGAGACCGTCGAGCCGATCATGGGCGTGCGGTTCTGGGACCCCTCCGTCGAGATCGCCACCGAGGACGTGACGATCGGCTTCGACCAGGGCCGGCCGGTGACCATCAACGGCAAGGAGTTCGCCTCCCCCGTCGACCTGGTCATGGAGGCCAACGCCATCGGTGGCCGGCACGGCCTGGGCATGTCGGACCAGATCGAGAACCGGATCATCGAGGCGAAGAGCCGCGGCATCTACGAGGCGCCCGGCATGGCCCTGCTGCACGCCGCGTACGAGCGCCTCGTCAACGCCATCCACAACGAGGACACCGTCGCCCAGTACCACAACGAGGGACGGCGCCTCGGCCGGCTGATGTACGAGGGCCGCTGGTTGGACCCGCAGGCGCTGATGGTGCGCGAATCCCTGCAGCGCTGGGTGGGCGCGGCCGTCACCGGCGAGGTGACGCTGCGACTGCGGCGCGGTGAGGACTACTCGATCCTCAACACCGCCGGCCCGGCGTTCAGTTACCACCCGGACAAGCTGTCGATGGAGCGCACCGAGGATTCGGCGTTCGGTCCGGTGGACCGGATCGGCCAGCTCACCATGCGCAATCTCGACATCGCCGACTCGCGCGCCAAGCTGGAGCAGTACGCCGCGCTCGGCCTCATCGGCACCGCGAATCCCGCCATCGGTGCCGCCCAGGCGGCCGCGACCGGGCTGATCGGCAGCATGCCGGAGGGCGGCGCCGAGGCCATCGCCTCCCGCGGCGATGTCTCCGACGACGACGAGATGCTGGACCGCGCCGCGATGGAGTTCGGCACGGACTAGTGCTCTGACCGGCCCTGTCGGACGGGCCGGCCGGGCGCCCAGCGCGTCGGGCCGGCCCGTTTCCGTTGTTCGGGACCAGGTGTTGTGACGCCCCTGTTGCCGGAACTGTGGCCTCCGTCACGGCAGTTGCGATCTTGCACTGATGGAGTGGGCCAATGGTGTATCTGCTTCTGCTGCTCATCGTGATCGGCGCGATCGCCGTCTGCGGTTTCGTCGGCTACGGCTTCGGCAGCCTCGGCCGGGCCGGGCTGGGGCGTCCCGGTCGCCAGGGGTGGCTCCGGTCCATCGCCGCGCTGCTGTTCGCGTTCGCGGTCGCCGTGTACACGTGGGGCCTGCTCTGCGCGGCGGGCGCAGCGCTGGGTGCGGAGGACCACGGGGCCGGCTCCTCGCCGATGCTGCCCTGCCGCTCGGCGGGCGATGAGCGGGCGATGCACGTCGTGGACTACACCGTGCAGTTCGCGCCGCTCCGTTTCGTCTGCGAGACGAACACCGGTGGGGACTACGCGTCCGACGACGTTCCCCTCTACCTGAACCTGATCGTGCTGGGCTCCGGGCTGGCCGCCGGGGCCTGTGCCGCGGCCGCGACGACCAGTCTCAAGCGACCCGCGGAGGCGGGATCAGCCGGCCAGTAGGTCGTCCAACTCCGCGTTGAAGAGCAGGGCGGGGTCGAACCCCATCCCGGTGAAGTGACCGGCCAGCTCCAGGGACAGGACGCCGTGCAGCCGCGTCCAGAACCGCAGGGCGCGGTGGAGGGCGGTGGCGGGCGCGGGATGGCCGTCGGCCCACTGCCGGTGGTCGTCGAGATGTGTGGCGAACGGGGACGTGGGCCCGCCGGTGGGCAGCGCGTCGCAGGCGTCGAGCAGGGTCGCCATCGTCGCGGCCGCGATCTCGGTGACGTCGTCGGGCGCGTGGTAGCCGGGCACGGGTGTGCCGTAGACGAGGAAGTAACGCTGGGGGTCCTCGACGGCCCAGGTACGCAGGGCGTGCGCCAGGGCGGTGACGTCGGGGCCGGGCGCGGAGGCCGCGCGGAGCGTGTCGGCCAGGCTCCGGTACGCGTCCCGGATCAGTTCGGTGATCAGCTCGTCGCGGCCGGCGAAGTAGCGGTAGAGCGCCGGCCCGCTCATGCCGATCTGTTTGGCGATCGCGTTGAGGGAGAGCGCGGTCGCGCCCGAGGCGGCGATCTGTTCCCATGCGTGTTTCTTGATGTCCGCACGTACTTGGGTGCGGTAGCGCTCGCGCGGGGTCGTCGGGCCCGTGTCCGTCATGCCTGTCACCGTCCGCCCTCCTGGTTACACAGTCATTGGTTAGTTAGAACCTATCACAAACGTTCTTGACACTCGCTGTCGTTCTGCGTTACAACTTCTAACGAAAGCGAAAAGCCATAACGGTCGAAGCAGCGCGATGGAGGTCGTCATGAACGCCGAGGGACTTGTCGAAGTGGTTCTGCCGGGCAAAGTGGAGCCGGAAGGGTTGCAGATCCGCCACGGAGCAGTCCCCGTCGTGGGCCCCGGCCGGCTGCTGATCCGCATGGAGGCCACCGGCGTCTCGTTCGCCGAGCAGCAGATGCGCCGCGGCCGTTACTACGACCAGCCCCCGTTCCCCTTCGTGCCCGGTTACGACCTGGTCGGCACCGTCCAGGCCACCGGCGAGGGTGTCGAGCCGGGCCTGGTGGGGACCCGGGTGGCCGCGCTGGTCAAGGTCGGCGGCTGGGCCAGCCACGTGCTCGTCGACGCGGCCGACGCCGTGCCGGTGCCCGACGGGATCGACGCGGCGCAGGCCGAGACCGTGGTGGTCAACGGCATCACCGCCTGGCAGATGCTGCACCGCACGGCGCGGGTCCGCTCCGGGCAGACCATCGTCGTCCACGGCGCCAACGGCGGCGTCGGCTCGGTCCTGGTCCAACTCGCCCACGCCGCGGGCGTGAAGGTGATCGGCACGGCCTCCGCGCGCCACCACGACGCCCTGCGGGAGCACGGCGTCACTCCCGTCGACTACCGCACCCAGGACGTCGCCGCGCGGATCCGCGAACTCGCACCCGCCGGAGTGGACGCCGTCTTCGACCACGTCGGCGGTCGCAGCGCGGTCGACTCCTGGCGCCTCCTCGCACCCGGCGGCACGCTCGTCTGCTACGGCAGCGCCTCCACTCGGGATGAGGAGGGATCCAAGCAGTTGCCGGTGCTGAAGCTGCTCGGCCGTGTGTGGCTGTGGAACGCGCTGCCCAACCGGCGCCGCGCCTACTTCTTCAACGTCTGGGCCGGGCGGGCGCTGGCCAAGAACCGCTTCCGAGGCCGGCTGCGCGCCGACCTCACCGAGGTCTTCGGCGCCCTCCAGCGCGGCGACATCACCGCGCAGATCGCCGCCCGACTGCCGCTCGCCCGCGCCGCCGAAGCGATGCGCCTGGCCGAGTCCGGAACCGTCGCCGGGAAGATCGTGCTGCACCCCTGACGCGACCCGCCGCCGTTGTCTCCCGCGACGCGGGAGGGGTGACGCAGGTCACATTCGTTCCGGTCACATCTGCTCGAGCCGAACCGTCAGAGAGATGTAACCAGCACAGCAGCAACGGCATAGGAGTGCATCATGGAAGCTCGCTTGAACCTCTACGGCAACCCGGTCGCGGCCAAGTTCTTCAAGTACATCAACTCGGCGGGTAAGGCGATCTCGGACTCGACGCTGCCGGCCGCGACGCAGGAACTGGTGAAGATCCGCGCCAGTCAGATCAACGGCTGCGGTTTCTGCCTCGACATGCACACCAAGGACGCCGCCCACGCCGGGGAGACCGCGACGCGCCTCAACCTGGTCGCGGTCTGGCGCGAGGCGAAGGTGTTCACCGACGCCGAGCGCGCCGCTCTGGAACTGACGGAGCAGGGCACCCGCATCGCGGACGCGGCCGGAGGTGTGCCGGACGACGCCTGGGCGAACGCAGCCAAGCACTTCGACGAGGACCAGCTCTCCGCCCTGGTCGGCCTCATCGCCCTCATCAACGCCTACAACCGGGTGAACATCCTCGTCCAGCAGCCCGCCGGCGACTACCAGCCCGGCCAGTTCGACTGATCGCAGCGGCACGGCGGGGGCCCTGTTCGGGCCCCGGCCGTGTCTCACAGGCTGAGGGCGTCCTCGGAGTTGTTCATCCACGCGGTCACGGAGTTCTTGTCCGAGACGTACAGGCCGGGAGTCGCGGCCTTGAGTGGCGTCTGTGCCAGATCGGACTCGGTGTCCATGGTCATCGCGATCATGTTGACGGTCTTTCCCCCGCCGTCCTTGACGCCGCCCATGAGCCCGGCGTAGGCCGACTTGCCCGGCTCGAGCCTGAGCGCGTGTTCGATGCTCGGGGCCGAGCCCCGCTTCGTGGCCTGACCGTCCAGATCGCCGAAGGTCACGCTCGGGTGGCCCAGTGCCGTGCACGCCTTGCTGCCCTTGTTGGTGATCTTCAAGAGGTAGCTGCTGGTCGTGGGCTCCGCCAGGGAGGCGGTGAACTTCAGGTCGTACGTGCTGCACGGGAACACGTCGTAGTCCGGGTCGGGCGACGAGCCGCCGCTGCCGCCGGACGAGCCCTTGCCGCCGGACGAGCCCTTGCCGGGGGACGCGGCCGGCTTCGCCGGCTTGGACGGCGTAGCGGACTTGCCCGGGCCGGTGGACTTCGTCGGGCTCGCGGTAGGCCCGTCGGTCCCGCCCGCGTGGTCGTCGGAGGGTCCGCAGGCGGTCAGGGCCAGCGCGGACACGGCGGTGAGGACGACGGCGGCTCTGCGAACGGTGCTCATGTGGTGTTCCCCCCGATGAGGAGCGCGAAGGCGCGCTCGGCTGAGAACCACCGTCCCGCAGAACCTTCACAGCTTGGTGACGGCGCGTTGCCGACTCGACCACGATCGCCGGAGCGACCGGCCCGCACACGACCCGGCACAGCTGTCGGGGCGGGTACGCCGCCGGTTCGCCCCGGTACGGTCCGAAGTCCACGGGCCCATGACCGGCTACGCCGCAGACACCGATTTCGCTCCGATCAGCACGCGGTACCGCTCCCGTGCCGCGAAGTCGGCCAGAGCCCAGACGGCCGGGTGTCCGACCTCCGCGCACAGATGCAGGACCGCGTCATCCTCGACGCAGACGCCGACGTGGGCGCCGTACGGATCATGGGTTCCGTTGAAGAGGAGCAGGTCGAGCGGCTGGGCGACCGGCACGCGCACGGTGGCTGCCGTGTCGTCCCACAGGTCGCTGGAGCGCAACGGCGGCGGTGCCAGGCCGAAATGGCGGAGCACCTCGTACGCGAAGAGTTGGCAGTTGGCGCCCGCCGCGAGGCCCGGCAGGCGGCTCACGGCTGCCGACCCGGGAAAGCGGGAACCCACATGGGGAACAGCCCAGAAGTGCGCCGGGAGCCGGGGGAGGAGCGGCCCCGTGTCCCGTGTCGATCGCAGGGGCTGGTCCGGGTCGGTCATGGCCATCACTTTCGCATGACGCGCGATCGCCGGGCCATCGGTCGTCCGCCGGGCCGGTCAGCGGCCGTCTTGGGTGGCCGGTTGCTCACGGAGGACGGTGCTCAGGGGAGTGGGCTCGCGGCCGAGCAGCGTGGCCAGTGCGGGGTCGACCGCGGCGAACTCGCCGGCGCGGCTCGCGGCGAAGACGCCCAGCAGTTGGTTCGCGGCCTCGGCGGGGACACCGTGGCCCACCAGTTGCTCGCGGAACCGGTCATCGGTGGTGGTGGTCCTCGTGACGGCGCGGCCGGTGCTTTCGGTGGCGATGGCCGCGATGTCGTCGAAGGTGAGCGCGGGCCGGCACATCGCCCATGGCCACGAGTATGCGGCGGGGACGGCCCGCGCGGCCTGCCCCTGCCAGGGATAGGCGGAGCCGGGGCTGGTTGCCCCTGGCCGACCGCGCCCACAGTGGGGTCTCAGGCAGCCGGACCGGAGTCCTCCGAGCCGGGTACGCCGACATCAGGACCGCACCACGACACCGTCCACGACGCTGGGAGGAAACGTGTCACAGAAGTTCGCAAGGAACGTACTGCCGGCCACCCTCGCGGCGGCCTCCCTCACCGTCGGTTGGCCCGGCTCGGCAACGGCTGCCACGGCACCGATGTCCCACGCGCACATCACTCGGCACTTCGACCTGGCCGGCGGCCGGATGCCGGAGAACATCGCCTGGGAACCGAACGGCGGCATCGACGTCTCCGACGGACCAACACCTCCGGGGCCCGGCACCCGCCGGGGCCCGGCACCCGCCCGACCCACACCTCAGGGAGACCCCGTGAGCATCACCGTTCCGCACCAGGACACCGCCCCCGAACACCTCGACCCCGCGGACTTCCGCTTCACCAGGAAGACGTGGCTGGCGGCCACCCCGCCGGAGGTCTACGGCCTGGTGAGCGATGTGACGATGATCAGCATCTGGAGTCCGGACGTGAGCGAGGTGCGCTACGACGACGGCGCGGGTCCCCGGGTCGGCGCCTGGTTCAGCGGGCGCAGCCGGCGCGGCGATCGGGAATGGACCAGCCGTTCGCAGGTACTCCAGGCCGACCCCGGCGACGCGTTCGCGTTCGTCGTGGACGGCCTCGTCCGGTGGCGCTGGACCTTCAGCCCGCTCGGCACCGGCACCGTGGCGGAGCAGTCCTGGCAACTGCTGGGCCTGGACCCGGTACTGGGCGGCACGCGCGCGGAACTGGAGGCGCTGCGCGCGCACATGGCGGACGGCGTGGAGAGCACGCTGGTCGCCCTGGGTCGCTGGGTCGCCGAGAACGGCGGCAAATGGGCCCGCCGCTCGTAGCGGGCGGTCGGGAGGGACGGCCGGCGTCCGGGCCGTTCACTCCCTGCCCACGGCGCGGCGCGGGCCCATCTGGCCGATGAGGATGCCGCCGTCGACGGGGAGGCTCACGCCGGTGATCCAGGCGGCGTCCGAGGAGGCCAGGAACGCCACCGCCGCCGCGATATCGTCGGGCAGGCCGACCCTGCCGAGCGGGTAGTGCGCGGCGATGACCCGCAGGTCGTCCTCGCGTCCCGCCCACGCTTCGGTGTGGACCGTGCCGGGGACGACCAGGTTCACCCGGACCCCGCGGGAGGCCGCGTGGCCGGCGAGGGTCCGGGTGAGGCTGCCCAGGCCCGCCTTGGCCGCGCTGTAGGCGTGGTTGCCGAAGTCCTGCTCGCCGTTGACCGAGCCGATGCTGACGATCGCGCCCCGCCGGTCCGGGGCGGCCGCGAGGTGGGGGAGGGCCGCGCGGGCGCAGCGAAAGGCGCCGCTCAAGGTGATGTCGAGGTCGCGGGCCCACCCCTCGTCCGCCTCGTCCTCGAAGAGCGGGACGTCCGGATGGCAGGCGTAGGCATTGTTGACCAGCACGTCCAGGGTGCCGAACCGCTCGACCGCGTAGGCGACGGCGGCCTCGATCGCGGTGCGGTCGGCCACGTTGCAGGGCAGTGCCTCGGCCGTGCCCGAGGACTTCCGGATGTCGGCCGCCACCGTCTCGGCGAGGTCCCCGTCCAGGTCGGTGACCAGGACCTGTGCGCCTTCGCCGGCCATGCGCCGGGCGGTGGCCGCGCCGATGCCGCGACCCGCTCCGGTGATCAGTACGCCGTATCCCTCGAAACGTCTCATGCGCGGCTGACTACCCGTCCCCCGGCACCATTGAACTGCCGGGGCTCATGTTCCGCTGTGTGCATGAGCGGTAACGCTTCGCATCCACGGCTTCCGCGCATGTTTGAGCTCTTGACATGACCAATTCTGCTCGATTTACTTCCGGGCAACGCCGGAACGGAGTATTCGGCGCCAGAGGTACGCCTAGCCGGTAGACGGCCCACGAGCCGAGAGCCCGGACAAAGTCGCCAGGATCGCTGTCAGCGTCCGAGGCGGGGACGTACCCTCCCATCATCTGGAGCCCGATGATGCGCATCACCCGCCTCCCTTCCCGCTGGTATCTCGCCGCGCTCACGGCCGCGGCCGCCGCGATGATCACTCCACTGTTGACGGCTCCCGAAGCCGCCGGTGCGCCCGCCTCGGTGTCCCCGCCGCCGGCCCACGCGGGATTCGACTACCAGATCGGCGCGGCCTACACCCCGCCGGCCGGAGTGCGGGTCGTCACCCGCGACCATGAGGCGTCCCCCGCGGCCGGGCTGTACAACATCTGCTACGTCAACGCCTTCCAGGTCCAGCCGGGCGCGGAAGGTCAGTGGGATTCCGACCTGCTGCTGCGCGACGGCAGCGGCAAAGTCGTCTACGACGACGGGTGGGGCGAGGCACTGCTCGACCTGAGGACCGCCGACAAGCGGCAGCGCGTCGCCACGAAGGTCGGCGGCTGGATCGACGGGTGCGCGAACAAGGGTTTCCAGGGCGTCGAGCCCGACAACTACGACAGCTACACCCGCTCCAAGGGACTGCTCAGCGTCGGCGCCGCCAAGTCCTACATGACGTTGCTGGCCGCGCGCTCCCACGCCCGGGGGCTGGCCATCGCGCAGAAGAACACCGCGGAACTGGCAGGCTCGCGCGCCCAGATCGGACTGGACTTCGCCGTCGCCGAGGAGTGCGGCGCCTACTCCGAATGCGGGGACTACACCGCCGCGTTCGGCAGCAACGTGATCGTCATCGAGTACACGAAGAAGGGCCTGAGCAAGGCCTGCGCCGGATGGGGCGGCCAGTTGAGCATCGTGCGCCGCGACGTGGACGTCTCGCCCGCCGGCAGCAGCGGATACGTCCGCCAGACCTGCTGACCGTCGCGCGACCCGTCGCCCCACCCGCTCGCTCTTCCGGCTTCTGGAGGTATCGATGGCGCTCGGCCCTCACCGTCCCGCCCGGCCGTCGCGTCGCAACGTCCTGCGGCGCGGCAGCGGTGCGGCGTTCGGCGCCGCGGCCGCTGCGCTGCTGCCCGGATGCGGCGTCGGGTCCGACGACGGCGTCGGACCCGACGGGCGCGTCACGATCGAACTGTGGCACGGCCAGACGGATACCGGCCGGGCGGCGATCGAGGCGCTGGTGAAGGAGTTTCACCGCACCCATCCGGGCATCCGCGTCGATTTCGGCGGCGGGGTCCTGGCCGACGTGATGCTGCAGAAGGTGACCGCGGCGCTCGCTTCCGGGTCGTACCCGGACGTGGCCTACGTCTTCGGCTCCGACCTCGCCGGTATCGCCCGCAGCCCCCAGGTGGTGGACCTGACCGACACCGTCCGCTCCGGCCCCGTCCCCTGGACCGACTACTGGGCGCCGGCCCGCGAGGCGGTCACGGTCAACGGGCGCGTGCGGGCGGCTCCCGCACTGCTGGACGCGCTCGCCGTGGTGTGCAACAAGAAGCTCTTCCACGACGCGGGCGTGCCGCTGCCCGAACCGGGGTGGACCTGGCAGGAGTTCCAGGAGACCGCCAAGCGACTGACCGACCCGGGGCGCGGCGTGTTCGGCACCGGGTGGCCCGGCGTGGGCGACGAGGACACCGTGTGGCGCCTGTGGCCGATGGTGTGGGACCTGGGCGGTGAGGTCATCGCCGCGGACGGGCACGGCATCGGGTTCGCCGACGCCGGGGTCCGCGCCCTGGAGACCGTACGGGCACTCGCCCGCGACCGGAGCGTGTACATCGACCCCAAACCCGGCAGTGAGCAGATGTACCAGGTCTTCGCCTCCGGTCGGATGGCCATGGTCGCCACCGGCCCGTGGCAACTGCCCGACATCGCCCAGGCGGACATCGACCACCACGTCGTGCCGCTGCCCAGCTACAGCCGCCGCCCGATGACCATCTCCGGGCCCGACACCTGGACGGTGTTCGACAACGGCACAGCCCGGGTGCGGGCCGCCCGCACCTTCGTGAGCTGGCTCATGCAGCCGCGCCAGGACGTGAGCTGGGACGTCCAGGCCGGCAGCCTGCCGCTGAGCCGGAGCACCCAGAGCCTGCCCGAGTGGCGGGCGCAGGCCGCCAGGACCAACGGCCTGCCGGTGTTCACCCACGCCCTGGAGTCCGCGCGGGTCCGGCCCGCGCACCCCGCCTATCCGCAGATATCCGAGGCACTGGGAGAAGCCGTCGTGGCCGTGCTGCTCGGCAGGAGCAGTCCCGAAGCCGCCCTGCGCCGCTGCGCGGACCAGGCCAACGCCGCCCTGCTCATCCCGCGTTGAGGAGCCCGCATGACCCGTCTACCCGCCCCCCTCACGCTCTCCGACGCCGTCCGCACGCCGCGCCCGCGCCGCCGCGGACGCCTGCGCGAGTCCGCGACCGCCTGGGCGTTCATCTCGCCCTCGGTCCTGGTCATCCTCGGGCTGAGCATCGTCCCCGTCGCCTGGTCGCTGCTGCTGTCCTTCCAGGCGGACGACCTGGTCACCCCCAGCCGCTGGGTCGGTCTGGACAACTACCGGGCACTGCGGCACGACCCGCACTTCAGCCAGGCGGTACGCAACACCGTGGTGTACACCGCGCTGTACGTCCCGCTGAGCATCGGTCTGGGCCTGACGCTGGCGCTGGTCCTGAACCGGCGCATCCGGCTCGTCGGCCTGTACCGCACCCTGATCTTCGTACCGTTCGTCATCTCGGCCACGGCCCAGGGCGTGCTGTTCTCCTTCATCCTCGACCCGCAGTTCGGCGCCGCCAACTCCGCCCTGCACGCGCTGGGCATCTCCTCCCAGGGGTTCCTCACCGACCCCGGCCAGGCCCTGCTCGTGCTCGTCGCGATCTCGCTGTGGAGCGGCACCGGGTTCTGCGTGGTGGTCTACCTCGCCGCCCTGCAGGACGTCCCGCCGTCCCTGCTCGAAGCGGCCCGGCTGGACGGCGCCGGCCGCCGGCACCTGCTGCGCCACGTCGTCCTGCCCACGCTCACGCCGGTCAACGTCTTCCTGCTGCTGTGGCAGACCATCAACGCCCTGCAGGTCTTCGACCTGGTGTACGTGACGACCAAGGGCGGACCGCTCGGCTCCACCACCGTGATCGTCTACTTCATCTGGGAGCAGGCCTTCAAGAACTTCACCGCCGGCTACGGTGCGGCGGCCGCCTACGTTCTGGCCCTCGCACTGTTCCTGGCCACCGCCGCACGGCACGTGATCCGGCGCCGCGGGCCCGCCCGCCTGCAAGGAGCCTCCCGATGACCGCGACCTCCACCCTCCCCGCCGCCACCGGGCACCCGCACGAGGCGGTGCCGCGCCCCGCACGCCGCTCCCGGGTGCGGCTGCCGTTCAGCGCCTGGCACCTGCTGCTCGCCCCGCTGGCCGCGCTCTTCGCGATCCCGCTGATCTGGCTGCTGCTCAGCTCCGTGATGAGCAACGCGGAGATCAACCGGTTCCCGCCGGCCCTGTGGCCCTCCCACATCGACCTGGGCGGCTACCGCTACGTGCTGGGCAACGCCATGTTCCCCCGCTGGTTCGCCAACTCGCTCATCGTCTCGACGGTCGCGGTCCTGTCCAATCTGCTGTTCGGCTCACTCGGCGGCTACGCGTTCGCCCGCATGCGGTTCGCCGGTTCCCGCACCCTGCTGTCGCTGATGCTCGCGACGATGGCGATCCCGTTCCAACTGACCATGATCCCCACCTTCCTCGTGATGAAGCGCCTGGGCCTGATCGACACCTTGGGGGCCCTGGTCGTCCCGTCCCTGGTCACCCCCTTCGCGGTGTTCCTGCTGCGGCAGTTCTTCCTGTCCTTGCCCCGGGAGCTGGAGGAAGCGGCGTGGATCGACGGCTGCTCCCGGCTGAAGGTGCTGTTCCTGATCGTCCTGCCGCTGTCCCGCCCCGCACTGAGCACGGTGGCCGTCCTGACGTTCCTGTCCACCTGGAACGACCTGTCCTGGCCGCTGATCGCCATCAACCACGACACCCACTACACCCTGCAGCTGGGACTGACGACCTTCCAGGGCCAGCACCACACGCAGTGGGCGGCGGTCATGGCGGGCAACGTCATCACCGTGCTCCCGGTCCTGCTGGCGTTCCTCTGCGCACAGCGGTCCTTCATCACCTCCATCACCTCCAGCGGCCTGAAGGGCTGACCCCGGCCACCGGCCACCGGCCGCCCGCCGATCCGGCGCGCGCACACCTTTCCGCGACCACAGGAAGCCACATGCCCGACACCTTCGACCTGCTCGTCATCGGGGACGCCAACCCCGACGTGATCCTCGGCCCGCTCGACGCCCCCCTGGCCTTCGGTCAGCGCGAACAACTCGTCACCACCGGCCTGCTCACCCTGGGCGGCTCCGCCGCCATCATGGCGTGCGGCGCGGCCCGGCTGGGGCTGAGGGTCGCCTTCGCCGGACGGATCGGGGACGACGACGCCGGACGCTTCGTGCGGGCGTCCCTGGCCTCCCGGGGCGTCGACACCGACGCCCTGCGCCTCGACCCGGAGCTGCCCACCCCGCTCACGACGGTGATCACCCGCGGTGGCGACCGGGCGATCCTCACCGCCCCCGGCACCCTGGCCGCCACCGGCGGCGACGACATCCCCTCCGCGCTGCTCGCCGACTGCCGGCACGTGCACGCCGCCTCGTACTTCCTGCTGCCCCGACTCGCCGACGCCCTGCCCGATCTGCTGCGCACCGCACGCGAGCACGGCGCCACCACCTCGCTGGACACCAACGACGACCCCGCCGGGCACTGGACGCGCCCCGGCCTGGACGCGGTACTGGCCGCCACCGACATCCTGCTGCCCAACGCCCGGGAGGCCCGAGCCCTGGCCGGCCCCGAGGCGGCCACCCTGGACGCCGCCGCCGCACGCCTCGCCTCGCGCGGACCCCTGGTGGTGGTGAAGGACGGCGCCAACGGCGCTCTCGCCCACGACGGCCGCACCCTGCTGCGATCCGCCGGAACCCCGGTCACCCCCCGGGACACCGTGGGCGCGGGCGACAGCTTCGACGCCGGCTACGTCGCCGCCGTCCTGGCCGGCCTTCCGGCCGCCGCCGCCCTCGACTTCGCGGCCGCCTGCGGCGCCCTGTCGACGCGGGGCCACGGCGGCACCACCGCCCAACCGACCTGGGACGAAGCCCTGGCAGCCATCACCCGCAATGGAGAGAACCCCGCATGACCACCTGCAAGATCGCGTTCATCGGTGCCGGAAGCGTCGTCTTCACCCAGGGATTGCTGGCGGACCTGTTCGCCTTTCCCGAACTCAAGGACGCGCACATCGCGCTGCACGACATCGACGCCGACCGCCTGGCCACCGCCCACGGGGCCGCCCGCCACATCGCCGGCGAACGCGGAGCCGCCCCGCGCATCACCGTCCACGCCGACCGGCGGGCGGCCCTCGACGGCGCCGACTTCGTCATCAACATCGTGCAGGTCGGCATGGGTGAGTCGACCCGCACCGACTTCGCCGTCCCCGCCTCCTACGGCGTGCGCCAGACCATCGGCGACACCCTCGGCGTCGGCGGCATCTTCCGCGCGCTGCGCACCTTCCCCCTGCTCGCGTCACTGGGCCAGGACATCAAGGAGCTCTGCCCCGACGCCTGGCTGCTGAACTACACCAACCCCATGGCCATGAATGTCCAATACCTCACCCAGGCCACCGGCCTGACCCGTGTCGTGGGCCTGTGCCACTCGGTGTACTGGACCATGCGCGACCTGTCCGACCTGCTGGGCGTGGAGTACGAGGAGGTCTCGTACCGCGCCGCCGGTGTCAACCACCAGGCCTGGGTGCTGCGTTTCGAGCACGACGGCACCGATCTGTACCCCCGGCTGGACGCCCTGATCGCCGACGACGCGCAACTGCGCCGCCGGGTCCGCGTGGACATGTACCGGCGGCTGGGCTACTACCCGACCGAGACCAGCGAGCACTCCGCCGAGTACGTCCCGTGGTACCTGCACCACGCCGAGGAGATCGAACGGCTGCGGCTGCCGGTCGGCGCGTACCTGGACATCGTCGACGCGAACGCCGCCGAGTACGCGAGGACCCGCGCCGCGCTGGCCACCGGAGCCCCGCTGCCCGTCGAGGGGAGCATGGAGTACGCCCCGCAGATCATCCACAGCATCATCACCGGTACACCGCGCACCGTGTACGGCAACGTGCCCAACCACGGCCTGATCGACAACCTGCCGTCGGACGGCACCGTCGAAGTGCCGTGCCTCGTGGACGCGCTGGGCGTCCAGCCCACCCGCGTCGGCCCGCTGCCCGCCCAGTGCGCCGCACTCAACCGCACGTACCTGAGCATGAACGATCTCGTCGTCCGCGCCGCACTGCACGACGAGCCGCGCCACATCCGGCAGGCCGCCATGACCGACCCGGCCACCGCCGCGGCCCTGCCCGTCGAACGCATCTGGGACCTGTGTGACGACATGGTGCGCGCCCACGCCGACCTGCTGCAACCGTCCTTGCGCGCGACCCTGGGCCACTGACGGGGGGCTGCGGGGGCGCAGGTCCGCGGCGCCGAGGGGACGGGCGGTGCACGGGTGTCCGCGGGGTGGCGTACCGTTACTGCTCGAACACGCGAACCCGACGGCCGCTGCGACCCGAGCGAGCCCGCCGACAGGGGCCGACCACTCCTGCCCACGGCGCCCGCGAGGAGGAGCAGCCATGTGGTGGCAGCGCCGCGATCCCATGGCGCCGGGCGCACTGCGCCGGGAGTGCCGCCGCATCCTGCGCGACATGCCGGTGCCCGACCCCTTCACCATGGCCGGGTTCATCAGGAACATAGAAGCCGAGCGGGGCCGCCGGATCCGCCTGGTCGAGTTGCCCGCCGACGTTCCGGGTCAGACCGGCGCCTGCGGCCTGTGGGTGAAGCACCGTCAGCGTCCCCTGGACCTGATCCTGCACGTCCAGGGGACGACGAAGTTCCACCGCAAAAAGATCATCTTCCATGAGTTGTGTCATCTGTGGTGCGAGGACGGATCCGGCGCGGAGAAGGGACAACTCGCGCTGCTCTTCCCCGGCATGCCCCCCGAGATGATCGACAGGTTGCTCGCCACCGGCCAGGTCCTGGCCCGCAGCGGCTATGCCACCCATGCCGAGGCCCGAGCCGAGACACTGGCCGATCTCCTGCACCACGAGACCCGTCACGCCCGGATCACCGGCGATGTGACGCTGCGCAATCTCGACGAAAGCCTGTCGCGGCCCATCGCGGGCCCCCGCCGCACGAAGCCGCAAGAAGGTGCCCCCTCATGACGGACGTCATCGCCTACGCCATCATCGCCCTACTGCTCTTCCACGCGGTGTGGCGGATACCGGCCGCGCTGCGCGGGCGGTCCCGGGAACGGTCGCTGTGGGGCGCCTTCGCGGCGCTCGCCGTCGCGTGGCTGCTCCGCACCGGCCTGGGCAGGGCCGTCATCGACCACCTGGGCGTCGTCGACCTCGCGACGCTGCTCAAGCACGTCATCGCCATCGCCGGCATCTGCGTGCTGCTCCGCTACGTCACCGCCGTCGACGGCGACGTGGCCGCGTCCGACGGCGCCGCCCTGCGACGGGTGCGCGTCACCGCGACCGTGCACCGCGTCGCGACCCGCGCGTCGCTGGCCACCGTGCTCACCATGGCCGCGGTCTTCTTCCTCGTCCTGGACCGCACGCACACCGAGAGCCCGTACTTCATGGCCCGCCACGCCGGAGAGGTGGGACTGGCGCTCTACATGGGCCTGTTCTACCTCTACACGGCCGCGGCCGCCGCGGTCTGCGCCTACCAGTGGGGCGGCTCCGCCCGCCGGGCGCGGCGCTGGACGCTCAGGATCGGCCTGACGATGATGGCCGTCGCGATGGCCCTGGCCGTGCTGTACGCCGTCGTGCGCACCGCCTACTGCGCGCTCATCACGGTCCACACCGTCTCCGCGCACTTCATCACCGTGCAGGAGGACGTGACGGACGCCATGCTCTACCTGGTGTTCCTGCTGTGGGCCGTGGGCGCGATCGCCCCGGCCACCCAGGCCCTCGTCGACCGCCGAAAGGCGAATCGGGCGCTCACCGCCCTGTACCCCCTGTGGCGCGAACTGGCCCTCGCCGTCCCCCCGGTCATCCTGCGCGCGCCCAGCGACCTGCTGCCCGGCCACCGCTTCTCCGCGCGCCTGAACCGGGCGCGGGACCTCAGGAAGCTCTCGCCGCCGCCCGCCCTGCGGCTGGAGCGCTACATCACCGAGATCAGCGATGTGCAGCGCACGTTGAGCCACTACGCGACACCGGGCCTGTACGCGCGGGCCACGGCACTCGCCGACCGGCAGGGCCACGCCGAGGACGAGGCCCGGGCCGTCGCCGACGCCTACTGGATCAGGAGCGCGCTGGTCGCCATGGCCGCCGGTACGGCGGCGCACAGCGCTCCGGTCGACGTGCCTCCCGCCGACGACGACTTCGACGTCCAGGTGGAGCGGTTCGTGCGGACCCGGGCCGCCTACGACCGCACCGACCCGGAGGCCGCCCGAGCCCTGCTGTCGAGCAACGCGACCGTGTAAGGATCGCCCCTGCCATGAGAGAAAGCGTGAACAGCACCGATATGACCGACAACAACGCCCGCCCCACCGTCTCCGCCGGCCTGCTGTGCTTCGACGAACACGGGCGCGCCCTGTTCGTGAACCCGACCTACAAGCCGTTCTGGAACCTGCCGGGCGGCCATGTCGAGCAGGGCGAGACGCCCGCGATCGCCGCGGTGCGGGAGGGCCGGGAGGAACTCGGCATCGACGTGGAACTCGGGCCGCTACTCGCCACCGCCTGGATCACGGTCCCCGGCCGCGGTGAGCAGGTGATGTACGTCTTCGACGGCGGCGAGCTCAGCGCCGGGCAGCAGGCGGCGATCACGGTGCAGGAGAGCGAGCTCAGCGAGCACGCCTTCTTCGCCACCGACCACATCGATCCGGCGGTCGCCCCGCCGCACCTGCTCGGCCTCCTGCAGAGCGCGTTGCGCGCCCGTGCCGGGGGTGGCGTGGAGTACCTGGAGATCACCGTCTGACCGGACCCGCGTCGCGCGCGTCAGTCCAGATCGGCGTCGGTTCCCACGCCCGGCAGCTTGCCGTCCTCGATGTCGTCCAGCAGGTCGTTGAGGAAGGACACCAGCCGGGTGTTCAGCGCGCCCCCGCCGCCGCGCGTCGCCATGGTGCCGACTTCGCCGCGGCGGAACGACGCGATCAACTCCAGGTTGGCGGCCAGCTCACGCACGGCTTCGTCGTCTGGCCGGAAGAACTGCGGCGGAGCGTGGTAGGCCGCCGCGAGACCGGCCAGGATCTGCGGTGACGCGTCCGTGCGGGCGCCGGTGCGCAGGTCGTGCACGTCGCTCTCGGAGACCACGGTGCCGCCCGCCTGGGCGTTGACGACCCGCGCGATCTCCACGTCGGCCGGCGGTGTCTGCCCGCCCTGGTACGTGTGCTCGACCATGAAGGCGATCTTCTCGGACAGGGTGCGCGGGTCGCGGCGGCGCTCATCCGGCGGCGTCGGGGGGAGGGGCGCGTCGTTGCCGAAGGACCGCTCCTGCGCCGCCAGCAGTTCCTCGACACCCACCCCGTACGCATCGGCCAGAGCCTCCGCGTAGGCCGCCCGCAGGCGGCGCACGCCCCGCTCGGCGTTGGCGACGGGCCCAGCGCTCTTGGTCCCCAGGACGTCCTTGGTCTGGTACTGGGAGTATCCGGCGTCGCACCGCAGATCGGCGAGATCGGGCCATCCCTCACGAGGGAACAGGGCGTCCAGATCCGCTCCGAGGGCGGCCGCCAGCGCGGGCAGCCTGTCCCCGTCCGGGCAGGACTGTCCGGTCTCCCAACTGGCAACGGTCGGGTCGGCGATGCCGAGCGCCTTCGCGACCTGACTTTGGGTCAGGTCGGCAGCACGGCGCACCGCGCGGACGCGGCGGCCGTCGAAGTGACGAGAAGGCATTCAGCTGCTCTCCGACTGCTGGTCTGTCGTAATAGGAAGACCTTAGCCACTTGATCCGTTCGTTGAAACAAGCTAACTTCGATTCGGCGAACTGGGGGGCGGGAGCGTCCGCGAAGCCCGTCGGGCCCGCCCACGCGGCACCGCGTTCGCGACACAGCACAGCACACCAAGCTACCCACCTGGTGACGTACGGGGGTCGTCACCAGGTGGGTGCCGTCTGCGCGCGCGGCGTCACGGCCGGCCCGTGGTGCTCAGGTCGTCCGGTGGTCGGCCGAGGTGAACATGTCCACCAGGGCCTGCGCGGCGCGATCGCCGAAGATCAGGTCGAGGCCCTCCGCGGACTGCCGGGCCGTCACCTCGCCGCGGGGGAAGAGGATGTCCTCGTACGAGGTGAGCGCCGTCTCGACGTCGTCCGGGTGCGCGGCCAGGCAGCGTCCCAGGTCCGCACCGTCGATCATGGCGAGGTTGGCCCCCTCACCCGCGAACGGCGACATCAGGTGCGCCGCGTCGCCGAGCAGGGTCACTCCCGGCACCCGCTTCCAGCTGTGGCCGATGGGCAGGGCGTGGATCAGCCGAGGGATCAGTGGACCGTCCGCGTCGGCCACCAGGCCGCGCAGCGCGGGTGCCCAGTCGGCGAAGTGCTCCAGGACGGCTCCCTTGGCGGCGGCCGTGTCCGTGAAGTCGATGGTCGACAGCCACTCCTCGGCGGCACGCAGCGCTACGTAGACGTGCAGGCTGCCATCCGTTTCGCGATGGCCGAGAACGGCCTTGTGGTCGCCCAGCGCGAAGAACATGCCTCCGCCCATCAGCCGCGCGGCGTCCGCGTGGCGGGAGTCGGCGTCCTGCAGGTCCGCCTCGACGAAGGAGACCCCGGTGTAGGCGGGGGTCGCGTCGGAGAGCAGGCGCCGGGTGCGGGACCACGCGCCGTCGGCTCCGATGAGCAGGTCCGTGGTGAACAGGGTTCCGTCGGCGAGGGTGACCTCGTGCCGTCCCGTCCCCAGTGAACGGACCGAGGTGACCTTGGCGTTCCAGCGGACGGTGCCCTCCGGGAGGGCACCGAGCAGCAGATCGCGCAGGTCCCCGCGGTCGATCTCCGGCCGGCTGTGGGTGCTCTCGCCGTTGTCGGCGGAGTCGTCCGACTCGTCGTGCAACAGGACGGCGTCCTTGTCGTAGACGCGGGTGGATTCGCCGCCGGGATGGATCTTGGCGAGGAACGCTTCGTGCAGGCGCGCGGCGTGCAGCGCGGCCTGTCCGGTCTCCTCGTGGATGTCGAGCATGCCGCCCTGGACACGGGCGTGGGAGGAGGCGTCGAGGTCGAAGACGACCGACTCGATGCCGTTGACGTGCAGGACGCGGGCAAGGGTGAGGCCGCCCAGGCCGGCGCCGATGATGGCGATGGGGTGGTGGGTGGAGGCGTTCATGGGAGAGCTCTCTTCCTGTGGGCACGTGGTGGCGCCGGGAGGGTGGGCGCGTTTCAGGACGTGGTGCGCGCGGTGGTGAGGATGCCGTTGATGACGGCGTGGAAGATCCAGTCGAGGCGCTGTCCTGGGGTTCCGGAGACGAGGTCCCGGGCCAGGGAGGCGGTGTGCGGATGCGTGCTGGGGGAGGCGTCGCGCAGCGCGGTGACAAGGGCTTCGTGCTCGTCCGTGGAGTCGACCGCGTCAGCCCGGGTCGAGTGTTCGGCGGCGCTCGCGGTGGCCACCTGAAGCAGCACGTCCACGCCCCAGGCGGCCTGCGGGCCGGGCACCCGGCCTGCGTGCAGCAGGGCCAGGACGGCCTCGACCAGGGCCAGGTAGTTGGGTCCCGAAGGCCGGGCGACCAGGGCGGAGTGGGCGAGGGCGGAGTTCTCGAAGAGCACGAGGGTGTACGTGGTGAGTACCTGCGTCAGTCGATCGCGCCAGTCACCGTCGCCGGTGGCGGGCGAGAGGTCGACGGAGCCCAGCAGTTCGTCCAGGATCGCCGCGTGCAGTTCGGCCGTGTTGGCCACGTACACGTAGAGGGAGGCCGGACCGGTGTCGAGCTCCTGGGCGAGGCGCCGCATCGTGACGCGTTGCAGCCCTTCGTCCTCCATCAGGCGGACCGCGGTCTCCACGATGCCTTCGTAGGAGAGGGCGGGCTTGGCGGGCCGCTCACGGCGGCTGCGGGGGGTTGGGGTTCGCGGGGTCACCTGACCACTGTAGCGAACATGTTCGTAGCGAACAAGTTCGTTCGGTGTCGACACGCACTCTCGCTCGACGACCTGTTTGCATGTGGTCGCAGTTTCGGTCGTTTGTGTTGACAGCTGTTCGATACTCCCCTTTGCTGTGCCTCGCAGCCGCGATGACGAAGCCGCTCTGACAACGTTGTCAGAAGGCAGCGAACAGCCCCGTGAACGCCTTTTCCCCCAGAAGGGCATCAGTCATGAGACATCTCCGGAGACTCGCACCCTTATGGGTGCTGGCCCTGTTGGCTTCCGTCCTGGCGATGGGCAGCGTGCCGGCCCAGGCCGCGACCACGTCGATCAGCGTGGACGGCACTCAGGGCGGCCGGACATTCGACGGCATCGGCGCGATCAGCGGCGGAGGGGGCAACTCACGGTTGCTGACCGACTATCCGGCCGCGCAGCAGTCGCAGATCCTGGACTACCTGTTCAAGCCGGGCTACGGGGCGAACCTGCAGTTGCTGAAAGTGGAGATCGGCGGTGACGCGAACTCCACCGACGGGTCGGAGCCGTCGATCGAGCACTCCCGCGGCACTGTCAACTGCGACGCCGGGTACGAGTTCTGGCTGGCCGAACAGGCCGCGGCACGCAACCCCGCCATCGGGCTGTACGGCCTGGCCTGGGCCGCCCCGGGATGGATCAACGGCGGATTCTGGTCCACCGACACCGTCAGCTACCTGATCTCCTGGCTGGACTGCGCCAAGCAGCACAACCTGACCGTCAAGTACCTCGGCGGATGGAACGAGCGCGGGCACGACGCCAACTGGTTCGTCCAGTTGCGCTCCGCGCTCAACGCGCACGGCTACGCCGGTGTCCAGCTGGTCGCCGACGACAGCGGTTGGGGCGTCGCCGACGACATGGCGAACAACGCCGCGTTCAACAACGCCGTCTCGATCATCGGCGCGCACTACTCGTGCGAAGGCGGTGACGGCGGCAACGCGCACACCTGCTCCAGCACGACGGCGGCGAAGAACAACGGAAAGCCGCTGTGGGACAGTGAGAACGGTTCGCAGGATATGAACACCGGAGCGCCGGCGCTCATCCGCGCCATCACCCGGGGGTACATCGACGCGAAGATGACCAGTTACTTCAACTGGCCGCTGCTCGCGGCGATCTACCCCAACCTGCCGTACAACACCGTTGGTCTGGCCACCGCGGCCTCCCCGTGGTCGGGCAACTACGCCATCGGGGCCAGCACGTGGGCGACCGCCCAGGTCACCCAGTTCACCAGGCCCGGCTGGAAGTTCATCGACTCCGCCTCGGGATACCTCGGCGGTACCGAGTCCAACGGCACCTATGTGACCGTGAAGTCGAACACCGGCGCGGACTACTCCACGATCCTCGAGACCACGACCTCGGGCTCCTCGCAGACCGTGAACTTCACCGTCAAGGGCGGCCTGTCCACCGGCACCGTCCACGTATGGGCCACCAACGTCAACAACCCGGGCTCCGCCACCTCGTTCGTGCACACCCAGGACATCACGCCGAACAACGGGTCGTACTCGCTGACCATGCAGCCGGGTTACGTCTACACGGTGAGCACCCTGGGCGGCCAGGGCAAGGGCACCGCGACCGCGCCGGCCGCGCACGCGCTGGCGCTGCCGTACGGTGACACCTTCGACGGCTACGGCAACGGCGCCGAGGCGCGGTACCTCTCCGACATGCAAGGCTCCTTCGAGGTCCAGCCCTGCGCCGGCCGCTCCGGCAAGTGCGTGCAGCAGATGGCTCCGGTCAAGCCGATCGAGTGGCAGGACGACTCCGACTCCTACGCCCTGATCGGCGATCCCATCTGGTCGAACTACACCGTCAGCTCCGACGTCTATCTGCGTGGGGCGGGAACGATCGAACTGCTCGGGCGCGGCCAACACGCAGCAGCGGCCGCAGTCCCACATGAACGCCTACTACCTGCGGATCCGGGACACCGGCCAGTGGTGGATCGAGAAGATGTACACCGACGGCTCCAACCACACCCTGGCCACCGGAACGACGACCGCGCTGGGCAGCGGCCAGTGGCACAACCTGTCGTTCACGTTCCAGGGCTCGCAGATCAGTGCCCAGCTCGACGGCGACCAGTTCGGATCGGTAAGCGACGCCTCCTTCCAGACCGGGCAAGCCGGCCTGGGCATCCAGGGCTACCGCACCGACCAGTTCGACAACCTGTCCATCACTCCTGGAACGGGCACCGGAGGCGGTGGAACCGGCCAGGTCAGCTCGGTACTCAACGCCGCCAAGTGCCTGGACGACTACACCGCCTCGACCACCCCGGGCGCGGTCGTCGACCTCTGGGACTGCAATGGTTCGCCTGCCCAGCAGTGGACGGTCGCCAACGGTGCCGTGCGCGCAGCCGGGCTCTGCCTCGACGTGATCGGTGGGGCCACCGCCAACGGCTCGCTCGTGAACCTGTGGACCTGCAACGGCGCCGGGAACCAGCAGTGGACGGTCGGCAACGGGACGCTCGTCAACCCCGCGAGCGGCCGTTGCCTCGACATCCCCGGCTTCGCCACCACCAACGGCACCCGACTCGAGATCTGGGACTGCAACAACGGATCCAACCAGAAGTGGAGTTTCCCCCAGTGACCCGGTGACCCGGTCATGAGCCGGTTCGGGCGGACGCCCTGCGACGGCGCCCGCCCGGACCGGAGCCGTCGTGGGCGTGCACTACGGCAGCAACCGGGCGGCGGCCGAGGAGACCGTGGCCACCATCGAGGCGGCGGGCGGCACCGTCTTCGCGCTCGGTGTGGAACTGGGGCTGCCCGGAGACGCGGGGGCTCTCTGGGCCGCCTTCGACCAGCACGCGGAGGGTCTGGACATCCTCGTCAACAACGCGGGCATCGGCACCTCGAAGTCGTTCTCGGAGATCGGGGAGGCGGAGTACGACCGGCTGTTCGCGGTCAACGCGAAGGCACCGTTCTTCCTGACCCAACTGGGCGTCGACCGGCTCCGTGACGGCGGACGCGTCATCAACGTCTCGACGGGCCTCACCCACGCCGCGGTGATGCCGGAACTGATCGCCTACTCGATGACCAAGGGCGCGCTGGACGTGTTCACCGGGAACCTGTCCAAGCTGCTGGGCGCCCGCGGGATCACCGTCAACACCGTGGCGCCGGGGATCGTGGACACGGACGTCAACGCCGACTGGCTGCGGGCGAGCGACGAGGCTTGGGCGGGCGCGGCCGCCATGTCGGCATTGGGCCGGGTCGGCACCCCGGCCGACATCGCCGACGTCGTGGCCTTCCTGGCCTCGGACAACGGCCGTTGGGTCACCGGGCAGTGGCTCGACGCGACCGGCGGCTCGCCGGCCTGATCGCGGACGGGCCGAGCATGGTGTCGACGGCGTAGCTCAGGGTTCCGCACCGGGGATCCACCCACCACCGGCGGGTGGCCCCGGCGGCACCCCGCCGGCCGCCCTCCCTCGCCGAGTACCGCGTCGTCGGGTCGGGTGGAGCGGATGACGTCGAGGATCGCCTTCTCGGCCTCGACGTCGGCGGCGGTGGCGAAGTCCCCGACGCCCCTGTCGATGCGGGCGAGCCGCCGGCCGTACACGCCGCGTACCACGTCCGCGGCCGCGGGGGCCGCGGCTGTCGCCACTCCGGCATCGTCCAGGTCCCCGCATGACGTGATCATGTGCTGCAGAATGCCGTCGTCATTCCGATCACCATCGCGACATCGCACGGCAACGGAAGGTCTTCTTGTGGCTGACGGCATGTGGGGATACCGGGAGACCGCGGGTCACGAGGCGGGAACGGACCTGACCGGCTTCAAGGTCGAAGCGACCGACGGCGTCATCGGCAAGGTCGACAAGCACTCCGACGACGCCGGGTCCGCGCACATCGTCGTCGACACCGGCGTGTGGATCTTCGGCCGGCACGTTCTGCTGCCGGCCGGCACGATCCGCTCCATCGACCTCGCGGAGCGGAAGATCCACGTCGCCCGTACCAAGGACGAGATCAAGGACTCCCCGGAGTTCGACAAGGACAGGCACGCCGGCGACCTGGGCTATCACCAGCAGATCGCGAGCTACTACGGAACCCACCGCGCCTGACGGACAGTCCGGCGCAACCAGCGGGACGCCGGAAGCCGACCGGGACGCCGGAAGCCGACCGGGACGCCGGAAGCCGACCGGGACGCCGGCTGCTCCCCGGTCAGGGGCGGCGGTGCCCTCGCCGACGCCTCCCTGCGGATCGCCCTGGCACCACTGATCGCCCTGCGCGGCCCTCGGCCGGCCCCTGCTGCGCACCCTGAACGAACCCGGGATCTTCGGAGCGGAACCTCGGCAGCCGACCCCGTCGACTCCCCGTGCGCCGCGGAGGGTTGCCCTGGCCGCCCGCCTACTTGGACTCGACTCGTCCGAGCGCGGCCGGGTCGGCCGCCAGCGCGCCACACGCCGTCTGCCAGGCGGAGTCGCCGGGGTGGAGCCGGGTGCGGAGGTAGGCCCAGGTGAGCCGCTGGACCGCGGCCACCCGTTCGAGGTTCTCGTCCGTGGTCTCGGCGACGTCGTATCCCGAGATCCCGCCGAGCCCGTGTTCCGCGTCGAACAGGGTGAGCAGGGACTTGGGTCCGGGGGAGAGGACGTAGGGATCGGCGTGCCAGTCCGGGCCCCGGACCGTCAGGTGGGCCGACTCGTCCTTGTCGCCGGCGACCACGAGCGTGGGGGTCGTCATCCGGGAGAAGTCCGTGGTCAGGAGGAAGGGAAAATTCTCGGCGATGCTTCCGGTGAGCGCGTCGCCACCCCTGCCGGGCGCGGCCAGCAGCACCCCGGCCGTGATGCGGGGGTCGGCCAGGTCCACTTCCGTTCCGTCCTGCGGGTCGGTGAGCCGGGCGCCCAGCAGCAGGCTCGCGGTGTGCCCGCCCATCGAGTGTCCGGCCACCGCGATCCTGCGGTGGTCGAGGCGGCCGCGAAGAGCCGGGACGGCCGCCTCGATCGCGTCGAGCCGGTCGAGGACCCGCGTCATGTCCTCGGCGCGCGAGCGCCAGTGCAGCGGCGCCCCGGGGGTCTCGGGGTCCAGGCGAAGCGTCGTGGAGCTCAGATGGGTGGGCTGGATCACCGCGAAGCCGTGTGCCGCCCAGAAGTTGACGAGGGGGGCGTAGCCGTTCAGTGAGGAGAGGTGGTTCGAGTAGCCCTGGCCGTGCGAGAGCAGGATGACCGGCAAGCCGTCCCCGGTCACGGGTGCGGAGACGCGCACCTCCAGGTCCACGGCCCGGCCCGGAACCGGCAGAACTACCGGGCTGACCGACAGGACGGGTGTGGGGGAGCTGACGTAGTCGGCGGGGTGGGTCGGTGCACTCATGTCGCGTATTCCTTTCGTGGCCCCGGCCGGGGGTCCTCCACGGGGCCGGCGGGGCGAGGCGGTCGCGGACGTCCGGCTCGGCTAGACTCAAAGCGGAGCGTCGTTCCGATTAATATACGGAGCGCTGTTCCGCTTTGTCAACGACGGACGGAAGGAGAGCGTGGTGCCCACGGCAAGCCCCTCCGGGGAGGTGCCGGCCCGCAGCAAGCGGGCCGACGCGCTGCGCAACCGCCAGACGCTGCTCGACGCCGCCGCCGCGGTGTTCGTCACCTCCGGCGTCGACGCGCCCATCCGCGAGATCGCGGCCCGGGCGGGCGTCGGGATGGGGACGATCTACCGGCACTTCCCGACGCGGGCGGACCTGGTCGTCGCCGTCTACCGCCACCAGGTCGAGGCATGTGCCGAGGCCGGCCCCAGCCTGCTGGCCGCCGCCGACTCCCCGTTCGCGGCGCTGCGTCAGTGGGTGGACCTGTTCGTCGACTTCCTGGTCACGAAGCACGGACTCGCCAACGCGCTGCAGTCGGACAGCAGTGGCTTCGAGGCGCTCCACACCTACTTCCTCGACCGCCTGGTGCCCGTCTGCGCAGACCTGCTCGACGCCGCGGTCGATGCCGGTGCGATCAGGCCCGGTACGCGTGCCGATGAGTTGATGCGCGGCATCGGCAACCTCTGCATCGGACGGGACAGCGACCCCCGCTACGACCCCCGCCGACTGGTCGAGCTGCTCCTTCGGGGACTGCGGCTGCCGCCGTCGCCCTGACGGCGCCGGTGCGCCCGTCACCCGGGCGCGGGCGGCCCCGGGACCCGCACCGGACGCGCGCGGGGGCCCGGGTGTTCCTTCGTGGACATCGTGACGCCGCGAGGCGATGTTGCTCCGATAGTGCGACCGTTCGCCGCTCCGAATGGCGCGGACCGGATATGTCGGCTGTTATGAACTCACTGTGCGTCGCGTGTGACACACAGTGGCGGCCGAAGGCGGCCTTGCCCCGATGGCTCCGCAAAGGAAACCCCGACATGGCAACTGATCTCAGCTCACCCCAAAACGAACGCTTCGCGATAGGCCCGGGCGAGGAAGACCGCGTCACCCTCCTTCGGGCCGTGGCGACCATGCGATCCCTGGACGAGGTCGCCGCGCTGGTGACCCTGCTCAACGAGAGCGGCGGGTTCCCGCCCCTCGGCGACGAGGCCCTGCGACTGGCTGCCGTGTCCCGGCCGCTGCCCGAGGTCTGCGAACTCGTCGGCCTGCTGAACAAGCCCCCGCACAAGGCCGGCGACGCCGAGAAGGCGCTGCGGGCGGCGGCGATGGGACGCCCCATCGAGGAGGTGGCGGAGCTGCTCACCATCTTCTCCACCGACCGGGGCGAAGCGGAGCCGCTGCAAGCCGTCGCCTGCCTCGACGAGCGGCCGACCGACCTCCGCGGTGCCCTCAACGCCGCGGTCGCTCCCCGTCGTCCCACCGCAGGCGCTCTGGCCGCTTTGAACACCGCGCGGTTCGCGAAAGGTCGGGGCGCCTCGGGCGCCGAGGCCACGACCGCGTTCGCGCGCGGACCCGCGGCGGCCTCGTCCACGCGGTCCGTGCTGCGCTGGCCCGCCGCCGCGGCACTGCTGGTGATCGGAGCGATCCACCTGCCCTCCGACATCGCGGGACTGCGCACCGGTGACGTGGCGGCGGGGATCTCCCTCGGCATCGCCCTGCTCTGCCTGATCCTGGCGGGTCTGCTGGCCATGCGGGACACGGTGTGGATCTGGGCGGCCAGCGCGGCAGCGGCCGTGGTCACCGTGGCGGTGCACTCCTTCGCCCCGGCCTTCAGCTCCGTCTCCGTGCTCCGGGACAGCTGGGGAGGCACGTTCACCGGTGCGACCGGCCTCGCCGTGGCCTGCGCGATCGCCGCGGCCCTCCTGGCGGCGACGGCGCTGCTACTCAGGCAGCGGCCGCGCACGGTCGTCCGCAACTCCTGAGAGCGTCCGATACGAGCGTTCGATACGAGGTGGCCGGGACAGGCTTCGCAGCCAGTCCCGGCCACCTCGTCCGTGCGCGGCCCGACACAGCCGATCGGCTACCCGGGAACGGCCCATGCCCCTCGTTACGATGGCACGATGACCGGATCTCATGCCGTGACCTGGGCGGTCGAGGAGAGCGGCGGGTACGAGACGGCGTGGATCGACATCGACGGCAGCACGCTGCGGGCGCGCGGCCGGGTGGTCGGCACGGTGCCCGAGCCCTACTGGATCACGTACGAACTCGACACCGCTGAGGACTTCGTGACCCGCAGGCTGCTGGCCACCGCCGACACCGCGAGCGGGACGGTCGAGTTGGAGCTGTGCCGGGCGCTGGACGGGCGCTGGACGGTGAACGGAGCACCCGCGCCCGACCTCGACGGCGCTCTCGACTGCGACCTCGGACTGTCGCCGCTGACCAACACGATGCCCGTGCTGCGCCACGCCCTCCAGCGCCGACCGGGCGAGCGGGACTTCCTGATGGCCTGGATCCAGGTCCCCGGCCTCGTGGTCCGGCCCAACCGGCAGACGTACACGCACCTCGGTGCGCAGCGCGTGCGCTACGCCTCGGGCACCTACCGGGCGGACCTGACCCTCGACGCCGACGGCCTCGTCGTCACGTACCCGGGTCTGGCGCAGCGGATGTGAGCGCCCGTCGCACGGTGAGACCTCTCCCCGGGGGGAGGGGCCCGGCAGGCCGCCCCCGGCCTCGCGGCGTCATCAACGCGGACCCGGACAGCTGGTACCACGGCGACCCGCTGAGCACGGGGCGGGAGAACTACGACGAATGGCGTGCGGCGGTCAGGAACCCCCGGGTGGTGCGCGCCATGCTCGAGGACTACCGAGCCGGTCTGACCATCGACCAACGACACGAGGAGGCGGATCGGGAGGCGGGCGTTCGGATCCAGTGCCCCGCGCTGGTCCTGTGGTCGCTGCGGGACGACCTCTCGGAGCTCTACGGAGACCCGCTGCGCATCTGGCGCGACTGGGCACCCGATGTCCGTGGCCACGGCATCGACTCCGGTCACCATGTGGCGGAACAGGCACCGGACGCCCTCGTCGCCTCCCTGACCGAGTTCTTCGCCGCCGGCGCGTAGTCCGTCCCCGCGACACCACCGCGGGTGCTCCGGGACCCCAACGGCCCGACGCGGATGCGCGGCGGCCCGGGTGGCCGCAGAGTGATGGGGCAGCCGGTCCGCCATCAGCGGGTTTCGTATCGGCGGGTACCGGCGGGTTTCGTATCGGAGGGCATGATGGGCGTCCGCACACTGATCCAGGGCTGGCCCGTGTACCGGCAGCTCACGGGGACGGATCCGCTGGGCAGGGGCGCCGCCGCGCAATCGGGGCAGCCGAAGGCAGCCCGCACCGCGGGCGCCGACCGGGTGGTGGGGTCGATCTGCCCGTACTGCGCCGTGGGCTACCGGGGCGGGATCCACGACGCCCGACCCGGACGGGAAGCACGGCCCGACGCGCTCCGGGCGGGTCGCGGCGGCGGTCGGCGCAAGCGCCGGGGTGAGGAACTCATGGTGCCGCGGGCCGAGTTCCAGTCCTCCTACGGCAGACCGGTGATCAAGGCCCCGTCCTGGGAGGCCCGCGACATCGCCGGCTACTTCTTCCTCGGTGGCCTGGCCGGCGCCGGATCGGTGCTCGGCGCCGCGGCACAGCTGACCGGCCGGCCGGTCACGGCGAAGGCGATGAAGGTCTCGTCGCTGGCCGCGGTGACGCTGTCGGCGGCCGCCCTCGTGCACGACCTCGGACGCCCCGACCGGTTCGCGAACATGCTGCGGGTGTTCAAGCCCACCTCGCCGATGAGCATGGGCTCCTGGCTGCTCGCGGCGTACGGGCCCGCCGCAGGGACGGCGGCCCTCACCGCGGTGACCGGCAGACTGCCGCGGACCGGCGCCGCCGCCACCGCCACCGCGGCTCTGCTCGGGCCGGCCCTGGCGGCGTACACCGCCGTGCTCGCCGCCGACACCGCCGTGCCGGCCTGGCACGACGCGCACCGTGAGCTGCCGTACCTGTTCGCGGGCTCCGCGACGGCCGCCGCCGCGGGCATGGCGCTCGTCGTGGGTCCCGGCACGGAGACCGGTCCGGCGCGCCGCGCCGCGGTCCTGGCGGCCATCGCCGACCTGGCCACCGCCCATGTCATGGAACGGCGGCTGGGAATCGTGGCCGAGACCTACCGGACCGGCTCGGCGGGACGGCTCATGCGCGCTGCCGAAGTGCTCACCGCGGCGGGCGGACTCGGTGCGGTGCTGTCGGCGCGCACCGGTCGCGTGGCCGCCGCAGCCGCCGTAGCCGCCGTACTGAGCCTGCTCACCGGTTCGGCCTGCACGCGCTTCGGTGTCTTCCAGGCCGGCATCGCCTCGGCCGATGACCCCCCGCTACAGCGTCGTGCCGCAGCGTGAGCGGCAGAGCCGGGAACGGTTGGAGAGGGAAACGGACCCGAACCCGTGACGTGGGAATGCCCGAGCCGAGAGAAGGTACAACATGCCCAAGGCAGCGAATGTCGTGTACAAACCGGTCGGCCTCGTCGTGGGGTTGGTGGGCGGCACCCTGGCCGGACTGGTCTTCCGGAAGATCTGGGACCACGTCGGCCCCGGTCGGGACGCCCCGCAGCCCCTGGAACAGGACCACGGCTGGGGTGAGGTGCTCGCCGCCGCGGCCGTCCAAGGCCTGATCGTCGCGGTGGTCCGGGCGGCGGTTCAGCGCGGCGGAGCGGCCGGCTGGCGCCGGGTCACCGGTACCTGGCCGGGTGACTGAGCGGCGTCCTGCCGCACAGGACACGGCTCGGCCCCCCTCCGCGGCAAGCCGTGGAGGGGGGCCGGTGGTGTTGCGGGGGTGGTGGCGGTCAGTGGTTCTGACCGGCCCACGTGTCGTTGTCGTCGTCGGTGCCGTGCTGGCCGTCGATGTTCTGGCAGGTGTTGCCGAACGCCGGGTTCAGGAGACCGATGACGTCGATGGTGTTGCCGCAGACGTTGACCGGGATGTGGACCGGTACCTGCAGGAGGTTGCCGGACAGGACACCGGGGGAGCCTACGGCTGCGGCGTGGGCGTCGGCATCCGCGGCGGCGATACCTGCGCCGGCGGCCAGGACGGCGCCGGCTGCGGCGGTGATGGCGGCTGCCTGGGCGATACGGGACATCGAGAATCTCCTTGGAAGGTTGAATTCGCCGCAGAGGTCACGGCGTCGATCCCACAACGGTGCTGCTCCGCGGCAGGTCACGGGTGTTCCACCGAATGGACGCCTCGTGCGTCCACCGCGCTGACAGGTGTGAGGAGCCCGCGAACGGTCGGCTCCGTGTGCGGACCCCGCGAGGGGCCCGAAACCGGCGTGCGTCTCGGGCCCCTGGGGTACTGCGGACGGAAGGATCAGTCGTTGTTGACGCCGTTGCCGGACAGGACCGGGATGTCGTCGATGAGGTGCGAGAGGGGCTCGTCGCCCTTGATCTGGGACGAGTTCTCGGTGCACTGCTGGTTCTGCGGGGAGGACAGGACGTTGATGTCCTGCACCGTGATCGGGATGAGGCCGATGAGGGAGCCGACGTTCGCCTTGAGGGGCAGGCCGATGCACGGCTTGTTCAGCGTTCCCTGGACCAGGCCGACCTGCGGGCTCAGCGTGCCGTCGGTGTGGGTGTTGCCGTACGACGACTCGGCGCCGTTTCCGTTCGTCGTGGAGGCGCCCTCGTCGTTCCCGATGGCCATGGCCGGGGAGACGAACGCGGCGGACACGCCGATGACGGAGACGGCCACCGCGGCGGTGCCGAGAAACTTCTTGAACATGAGGATCCTTTGAGGCGATACGGACAACGCGAGGAACACGCTGCTAACTACCGACCACGGGACTAGTTCCGTCGTTTCACCCGAACGGTGGTGCCGCCCCTTCGTCTGGGCGGACGGCGGAATGCCGCGTGCGCGTCGTGCGGCGCCGCGAGCGCCGTCGCGGCGGGCGGAGCGGATGGCTCCGTCGTGCTCCGGGCGGGTATGGTGGTGCGTCGCCGGAGGCCTCGGCTAGGAGGAAAGACGTGTCCTCAGCGGACTCAACAAGCCCTGTCGCGTCCGAGGGCGGGCACTCGTGCGGTGTCTACGGCGATGAACACGAATGGGCCGAGACCGTGACCCGGTTCGTCCGCGAGGGCCTGGCGTGCGGACAGCGCGTCGTGTATGTCACGGATGTCCACCCGCCGCGGGCCGTCGATCGCGTACTGCGCGAGCGAGGGGTGGATGTGGAGGCGGCCGCCCGCCGCGGCCAGCTCCTCATCCAGGAGGCCACCGACTCCTATCTGCGGCAGCTGCCCTTCGATCCGGACGTGGTCCTGGCCGGAATGCGGGCGGCGTGCGAGGAAGCCCTCGGCCAGGGATTCCCGGGCGTGCGGATCGCGAGTGAGATGAACTGGTGCACGCGAGAGATTCCGGGGGTCGAGCGGATCCTGGAGTACGAACTGCGCCTGGGCCGTGAGGTCTGCGCGGATCTGCCCCTGACCGGCCTGTGCCTGTTCGACGGCGCTTCGGCCACCTCCGCGGAGCTGGCCGTCGCCGCGCACTGCCCGCACCTGCCGAGCCGGCGGGTCCACTCCGGTGCGGAGCTGCCGCTGACGGTCAGCGCGTCACCGGACGGCCCCGGGGTGCGGCTGCACGGGCACGCGGACTCCGACACCCGCTCCGCGCTCGCGGTGGTTCTGCGGAGCGTCACGAGGATGCCAGGTCCCGTCGTCCATGTGGATCTGGCGGCGCTGGACTTCCTGGACGTCGACGCCCTCGCGCAATTGGTCTCCGCGACCGTGTCCCTCCAGGAGAAGGGCCGCCGCCTGGTGCTGCAGAGTCCGCCGGCTTCTCTGGTGCGGGCGGCCGCGATGTTCCCCGACGAGTGCGATGTCCTGGAGATTGCCGCATGACGACCACCGTGACCACGCCGGCGGCCTCGGGCTCGTTCGTCCACCCGGCCCTGTTCTACAACACGCAGGACGAGTACCTGCGCGCGGTGGGCGGCTTCGTGCGCGCCGCGGTGGACGCCGATGAGCCCGCCTTCGTCGCGATTCCCGGCGACAGCCTCGGGCCGCTGCGCGACGAGCTGGGCGACGCCGCCGCGGCGGTGGAATTCGCGGACATGACGGTACTGGGCCGCAACCCCGGACGGATCCTGTCCGCCCTGCAGGGCTTCGCCGACCGGAGTGCCGGTCGTTCGCCCCGCATCGTGGGCGAGCCGATCTGGCCTGCCCGCACACCGGCCGAACTGCTGGAGGCCACCCGTCACGAGGCACTGATCAACACGGCGTTCGCCCACCGCGACGCCACGATCCTGTGTCCCTACTTCGTCCCCGGCCTGCCGGAACATGTGATCGCCGACGCCCGGCGCACCCATCCCACGCTCATCCTGGACGGCCAAGATCACCTCAGTGACGCCTACGTCGACGCCTCGGTGGTGTGCGGTGACTGCGACCAGCCCCTGCCGCAGCCGCCCGACGACGCGCTGACCGTGCTCTACACCACCGGAGGGCTCGCCGACGTCCGCGACCGCACGGTCGGCTGGGCGTCGCGCACCGCCCTGACCCCGGGCCGCGTGGCCGACCTGGTCCTGGCCGTCAGCGAGGCGACCACCAACTCCCTGCGGCACGGCGGCGGCAGCGGGACCCTGCGGCTGTGGACGGCCCCGGAGGGCACGGTCACAGCGGAGGTCTCCGACGCCGGGCACCTGGCTGATCCCCTCTCGGGCCGCAGGCGTCCCGCGCTGGCCTCGGCCAACGGAGGCCGCGGCCTGTGGATGATCCACCAGCTGAGCGACCTCGTCGAGATCCGCGCGGCCTCCACCGGCCTGACGCTGCGGTTGCACTTCACTCCCTGAGGCGGCTACGGCTGTGGCTGCGTGCCGGATCGGCGACATCCGTGGGAGTGGTGGGGCGGATCGAGGGTAGCGGTGCGGTGTCATCACTATTTGGAGGTTTGCTGTGCCCGCTGAGCCTGCCGCACTGGCCGTCACCGTCACCGCTCATGGTCCCGAGCGCGCGGTGGTGTCCATCCGAGGGGAACTCGACTACGACGCCGCCGCCGAGTTGCAGCGCGAGCTCTCCGACCAGATGGCGCTCGGATATCGGCACCTGATGCTGGACCTCTCCCAGATGCCGTTCATGGACTCCTCCGGGCTGCGGGTCGTGCTCGAGCTGATCAGGGACATCGGCCAGGCCGGTGGCCGCGTCCTGCTGGTCGCGCCCGTGCCGGCGGTGCGCCGGCTCCTGGAACTGACCGGTGTGAGCTTGATGAACCCTCTGTACGACTCGGTCGAGGACGCCCTGCGGACGTACACCGACGCGCCCGCCCAGTAGTCGCGCGGTGGTTTCGCGAGCCAGGACGCGCCGGATCACGTGCCTCCGCCCTGCTGCCGATCGGGGCGGGGAAACCACGTGATCCGGCGCGGCCTGGACCTTGTGACCACCGGGGTGGCGTCGAGGTCTCGTCGAATCACCGCGACAGGGTCCCGGCGAACTACTTCTTCGCGCTGGGAACCGCGAGGGGGCTGCGCGGTGCCTTCGCCTTGGCGGCCTCCAGCTGCATGCCGACCTCCTGCAGCTTGTTGCGCCCCATCGCCTTCCGCACCTCGGGGAACCACTCCTTCTCCTCCTCCTCGACGTGATGGCGGACGTTCTCGATGAGAACCGTCATCTTGGCGTCGAAACGCTCGTCGGCGGAGTCGAGGCCCGCGAGCTCGGAGAGCATCCACACCACGACGTGGTGCTCCTCGACGCTCTCCAGGACGTGGTCCTTGGTGTCGGGGGCCGCTTCGCGGGCCGTCGGATAGAAGATCTCTTCCTCGATGAAGGCGTGCGTGGTGAGCTCTTCGATGATCTGATCCGCGATCTTCCGCTTCTCCTTGACCGCGTTCTCGCCCGCCGCTTCGAACTTCTTGAACAGTTTCTCGACTGTTTTGTGGTCTTCCTTGAGCAAGACGATCGCGTCCATGGCGTCTCCTGAATTTCGGTGATCAGTTCTGAAGTGCGGAAACAACGAATTCACACCCGCCAGCGCGGGTTCCCCGGCTGCCGGGGCAGAAACCACCGGTCGTGCGGAGCCCTTCGGAAGGCGCGCGGGCGGTCAAAAGCCGGGTCACGCGTGAGTGGGCCGCCGATGGCTGCGGCGCTGCGACGAGGCGGAGCCGGCTGTGGCCGCACGGTCGGCGGAACGGTGGCGGGCGTTCTGCGGAGGGTTGTTCCAGACCAGGATCAGGGCCAGGACCATCGGAGCAGTAAGCAGGACCAGGAGTCCCATCGCGCACCTCGCTTTCATCGTTCAGTGACGCCTTCCACCTGACCGGTTCGACGAGTGGCAAACACCGAACCCTCGAATGAGTGGGCATCCGAGTGCGGGTCCGAACACTCCCGGTCACAGTTGGCGCCGCGAAGCATGGGCGGGCTATTGCGGGAAAGCCGCAAGGTATGTCACCCCTCACACCGAAGTCAGCACACGAAGACGACGGCGACCGCTCAGCCCCGGACCGGGACGAGAGCGTGGGTCCGGACGAGCAGGTGGAGGAGGAGGCGCCCGACCGCCCCACCGAGCTGCCGAAACGCTCCTGGTGGGCGGTGCTGCGGGGGACGGTCAAGGAATTCAAGGAGGACGAGCTGCCCGACCGCGCGGCGGCATTGACCTACTACGGGATCCTCGCCCTCTTTCCGGCCCTGCTGGTCCTGGTGTCCCTGCTGGGCATCGCGGGCGAGTCGACCACACAGCGGGTCCTGGACAACCTGAAGCAGCTCGCCCCGGGCTCGGCCCGGGACGTGATCACCCATGCGGTGAAGCAGCTCCAGGGCAACAGCGGCGTCGGCTCGCTGCTGGCGATCGTGGGTCTGGCCGTCGCGGTGTGGTCCGCCTCGGGTTACATCGCCGCGTTCATCCGCGCGTCCAACGCGGTCTACGACGTGCCCGAGGGCCGCCCGGTGTGGAAGGTGCTGCCGCTGCGCCTGGGTCTGACCGTGGTGCTGATGGTCCTGGCGTGCACCAGTGCGCTGATCGTGGTCTTCACCGGCGGTCTGGCACGCCAGACCGGTGCCGCGCTGGGTATCGGTGACAGCGCGCTGACGGTGTGGTCGATCGCGAAATGGCCCGTGCTGGTCGTGCTCGTGACGATCATGATCGCGCTGCTGTACTGGGCCGCTCCCAACGCCAAGGGCCGCGGTTTCAAGTGGGTGACTCCGGGCAGTGTCCTCGCCCTGCTGATCTGGATGGCCGCGTCGGGCGGCTTCGCCTTCTACGTGGCCAACTTCGCCTCGTACAACAAGACCTACGGCACCCTCGCCGGCGTGATCATCTTCCTGGTGTGGTTGTGGATCACCAACCTCGCCGTACTGCTGGGGCTGGAGTTCGACGCCGAGATGGCCCGCCAGCGCGCGATCGCGGGGGGCTACCCGCCGGACGAGGAGCCCTACGTCGAACCGCGTGACACCCGTGCGTGGACCGACGAACAGCGCCGCCGGATGGAATGATCCACCGGCACCGCACCGTATCGACCGCCGAGACCGACACCCCAGCTCGAACGCCGAGACAGACCCCCAGCCGAAGCAGACCAGGCGTCGAGGCCCGCACGGCCCCGACCGAGGAGAAGGCACCCCGATGGCGAAGCCGCACCGCAACGAGTCGGAACCCACCCCACAGGAGCTGCGCGAGCAGATGGAACACACCCGCGACGAACTCGGTCTCACGGTCGAGGCGCTGGCGGCCAAGGCCGACGTGCGGACCCGGGTCCTGGAGAGGGCGGCCCAAGCCGCGGCGCAGGTGCGCGACGCCGCGTCCCGCGCGGGGCGGTTCGCGGCGAACCGGACCCCCGACGCCGTGAGTGAGAAGGCCGACCAGGCCGCGTTGAGCGTCAGGGCGAACCGCACGCCGTTGATCGCCGCAGCCGCCGTTCTCGGTGTGTACCTGCTCGTCCGGTGTGGACGGAGTAACCGGCGTCGTTGACGAAGGTCCGGACGTCGACGGCGTGGGACGGGCGGGGCCACTAGTGACAGCGGTCGCTGGTTATAGAATTGCCCCGTGAACAGTGAGGATGAGGTTTTCGAAGCCGTGGGTGTGCTGGCGGACCCGGTGCGTCGTGGGCTCTACCGGCACGTGGTGGCGACCCCGGGTGCGGTGGGCCGTGACGCGGCGGCCACGGCGGTGGGCGTCTCCCGCTCGCTCGCCGCGTTCCACCTGGACAAGCTCGTCGAAGCGGGTCTCCTGGCCGTCTCCTACCAGCGGCTGTCCGGGCGTACCGGCCCGGGCGCGGGGCGCCCGGCGAAGCTGTACCTGCGGGCGCCGGGTGAGCGGGGGGTGTCGCTGCCGCCCCGCTCCTACGATGCCGCGGGCCGGTTGCTCGCGAAGGTCGTCGACGGTGCCGCGCTCGACCGGGAACTGCAGTCGGCCGCGCGAGCCGCCGGTGCCGCGGAGGGTGCGGCATCCGGCAGTGAGGAAGCCGACCCGGTGGCGGCCCTGCGGGCGCGGGGGTACGAGCCGTACCAGGACGGGGAGAAGGTCCGGCTGAACAACTGCCCGTTCCACTCGTTGGCCGACGAGTTCCCGGCGCTCGTCTGCGGGATGAACCTCGCCTTCATCGAAGGGCTGCTTCCCAGGTGTGCCGGCGGTGAGGACTGGACGGCGACGATGGACCCGCCGCCGGAGGGGTGCTGCGTCACCCTGGTTTCTAAAACAAATAACCCTTGACGATAGAATGCCGACCCGGTCATGCTGACGCCATGACCAACTTTCAGCTGGCCCAGGTCAACATCGGGCGCATCGTCGGCCCGCTCGACGGCCCCGAACTGGCCTCCTTCGTAGCGCAGTTGCCCGAGATCAACACCCTGGCCGACCGCGCCCCCGGCTTCGTCTGGCGCATGGTGGACGACGGGGGACAGGACTCGACGGGCCTGCGGCCCGACGGCGCGGACGACCTGCTCCTGATCAACTGCTCCGTCTGGGAATCGGTCCAGGCGCTGAAGGACTTCACCTACCGCAGCGAACACCTGGCGGTGCTCAGCCGCCGCCGGGAGTGGTTCACCAAGATGTCCGAGCACCATCAGGCCCTGTGGTGGGTGCCCGCCGGCCACCGCCCGACGACCGCCGAGGCCATGGAGCGCGTCGCCCTGCTGCGCGAACACGGCGACGGCCCCCTCGCGTTCACCTTCCGTGACCCCTACCCCGCCCCGGCGGCCCTGCCCGCGCGGGCGACCTCCTGAGGCGGTCCAGGAGGGCGGTCCCGTGGTCGCGAGGAGGACCGCCGCGAGAATGAGCCCACCGGTACGCGCGCGGAGCAGAAGAGGGTCAGGCGGCGTATTCCAGGCGCTTGCGGGCAGGCCACCGGGGAGAACGAGGAAAGGGGCGCGTCGTGCGTACCGTGGGCGTCGAAGAAGAACTTCTGCTGGTCGAGCCGGGTACAGGGGAGCCACGAGCCGTGGCGGGAGCGGTGCTGGCCGCACAGGCGGAGAGTGATGACGAGGCCCGGCTCGAATCGGAGCTGCAGCGCGAGCAGTTGGAGACCACGACGCGACCGCAGGTTTCGATGAGTGATCTCGCGCGGGAGGTGCGCCGATGGCGCGCGGCCGCGTCGGAGCGGGCTCGTGAGGTCGGGGCGGACGTGGCCGCGCTCGCCACGTTCCCGCTGCCCGTCGATCCCTCGGTGAGTGCCGGGAAGCGCTATCGACGTCTGGTGGAGAAGTTCGGACTGACCGCGCAGGAGCAGCTCACCTGCGGCTGCCACGTGCACGTGAGCGTCGACTCGGACGAGGAGGGCGTGGCCGTTCTGGACCGTATGCGGCCTTGGCTGTCCATCCTGCTGGCGCTGAGCGCGAACTCGCCGTACTGGCAAGGATGCGACAGTCAGTACAGCAGCTACCGGAGCCAGGTCTGGGGGCGCTGGCCGTCCGCGGGACCGACGGAGGCGTTCGGCTCGGCGGAGGGTTACCGCACCCATGTGCAGGCGCTGCTGGAGACCGGGACGCTGCTCGACGAGGGGATGATCTACTTCGACGCGCGGCTCTCGCGCAACTATCCGACGGTCGAGGTCAGGGTCGCCGATGTCTGTCTGGACGCGGACGACACGGTGCTGCTGGCGGCGCTGGTCCGGGGACTCGTGGAGACGTCGGCCCGTGCCTGGCGTGCCGGCGAGCCCGCATCGACCGCGTCCGTGGGCCTGCTGCGGCTGGGGGCCTGGCAGGCGGCACGTTCCGGGATTGCCGGTCGGCTCGTCCATCCGCTGACGTGGAACCCCGCCCCCGCCGAGGAAGTGATCGGCGCGCTGGTGGACCACGTCGCGGAAGCGCTGTCGGACGCCGACGACCTGACTTTCGTCAAGGAATCGCTCGACCGGCTGCTGAGCCATGGTGGCGGAGCCGGGATCCAGCGCGCCACCTACGCGCGCACCGGTGACCTGCGGGCGGTCGTCGACGACGCCATCACTCGCACGGTGGCCTGAGCGCCGCGGCGACTCGCGCACGCGCACAGCGCTGGGCACCCGGGTCGAAGGCGGGCATGGGAGACCCGGCCGGCGGGGGGACGCCGGCCGGGTCTCGGGAAGCTTCGGCTGGTCGGGGGAACCGGCCGAAGCGGTTCAGGGGCGACGAGGACCTCGTCCTTCGCGGCGGAAACCCACCAGGGCACTTCGCGCTCCCGGTGGCTCGACAACCGCGACGGAACCCTTGGCAGGTTTCTCGCGCTCGTATATAGGTCAACGGTCGGCCCTCTTCGCGTGTTCCGGTCGCGACGCCCCTGAGGGTGTGAGGTGTGCCACCGGGCAGCAGGGCGACGCGACCGCAGTCGATCGGACTCGGACACATCCCGTGAGGTTCGCCGGGTAGACGCCCCGCACACGAGGAAATCGACGGTGTTCACGCCATCATCCAGGAGGGGTCATGCCCGGAATCATCGCCCGTATCAAGGAGTTCAGCCGGAGCCCCCAGGGGCAGCGGACGATCGCGACCGCCCGGCGTACGGCTGCCGACCCGCGTAAGCGCGAGCAGGCCCGCCAGCTCCTCGGCCGACTGCGCGGACGCCGCTGACCACGGTCCGCAGCGCCGTGATGGAGACCTGAGGAAAGGGTCACGATGGAGTTCGACGACCAGGCGGATCTCGACACCTCCCAGGTGGACGACCGCAGGGGCATGCCCGGCGGCCGTCTCGCCGTGGGTGGCGGCGCGGCAGGCATCATCACTCTGCTGGTGGCGCTCTTCTTCGGTATCGGCCCGAGTCAGCTGGGAATCGGCGGCGACTCCGCCCCCAGCTCCGGATCCACGGACTCCCAGCAGGTGAGTGAGGAGTGCCGGACCGGACAGCAGGCCAACACGCGGGAGGACTGCCGCATCGTCGCTGTGATCAACAGCGTGCAGACGTACTGGAAGAAGGAGTTGCCCACCCGCGGTACCGCGTACGTGCCGGCCAGGACCGTCCTGTTCACCGGCCGGTACACGAGCGCGTGCGGACCCGCCACGTCGGAGGTGGGTCCGTTCTACTGTCCTGGTGACCAGAAGGTCTACCTGGACCTGGGGTTCTTCGATGACCTCAAGACCAAGTTCGGGGCGTCGGGCGGCCCGTTCGCCCAGGCCTACGTGGTGGCGCACGAGTACGGTCACCACGTCCAGGATTTGCTCGGCACGACCCGCGGTGTCGGTGACGACCGGCAGGGCCCGGACAGCGCCTCGGTCAAACTCGAGCTGCAGGCGGACTGTTACGCGGGGGTGTGGGCCTACCAGGCGACCCGGACCCCGCAGCAGTCCACCGGTCGCCCGCTGCTGACGAAGCTGACCACCGCTGACATCGATGACGGACTGGACGCCGCGGCGGCCGTCGGCGACGACCGGATCCAGGCGGAGTTCCAGGGCAAGGTCACCCCCGAGACGTGGACCCACGGCTCGTCGAGCCAGCGCAAGCAGTGGTTCACCGTGGGGTACAGCTCCGGTGACCCCTCCCGCTGCTCCACCCTCGCCACCCGGTGACGGCCGCCCCACCGGGAGCTTCGGCGCGGGCACTCGCCCGCGCCGGAGCTCCCGGCGGGCCATCGCGCCGCGGACGCTACATCCAAACCCCTTCCAGCAGCGGATAGGCGTCGGTGATCCTGGTCGTTCCCTGGACGAGCCGGCTCTCGCTCACGACGCTGAACCGGTCGTCCAGGGCGAGGAAGTAGTGGGTCTCCGTCCCGATGGTGGCGGAGGCCACCGCGTCCAGTCGGTCGCGGAACTCCTGCGGAAGGTGTTCCAGGAGGAACGGCCGCACCTCGGAGATCTCGTCCGGGTCGCGGCGCCGGTCGACCAGCCACTTCCGCTCACCCAGCGAGACCATCAGACGGCCGTTGTCGCCCGCCGGGGTGAGGTCGCCCCAGCGCGCGTCGCCGTCGGCCGGCAGGAGGTCCACCGGTACCCGGAAACTCACCGGCAGCAGATCGCTGCTGCCCTTCTCGCAGAACTCGACGCACACGTCACCGGTGATACCCAGATGGGTGTGTTCGGATCCCCGTCCCGCGGAGGTCACGGCGTCGAAGCCGTCGTGGAACTCCTTGGGCAGATGCGGGAACTGCTCGATGAGAGGCTTCGGTCCGACCTCGATGCCGTGGCGCTGCGAGAAGCGGATGAACTCGCCCCCGCGGAAACCGTCGAAGCGCACGTACGGCACCTCACTGCTGCTGGGAATCGCGCGGGCGGCGGTCTCGAAGATCCCGCCTCCCGCTTCCAGCGCCTGCTTGACCACACCGGAGACCGTGGACGCGACCGCCCCCAGGATCCCGCCGCCGGGCTGTATGACGGTGCCGGTCAGGGCGTCGAACGCCCGGGACTCACCACGTGCCGGGACGCGTTCGAACCGCCAGACCTGCGAGCCCCGGTCGTCCCCGGTGCGCACCCCGGCCAGCTCCGCCGCGATGCCCGACTCCCGGCTGTCACCGCGGATGGCGAGATGCAGATGGCTCTTGACGTTGGCCACCGTGACCAGGCCCCCGCCGATCTCGGCCAGCCGCCAGGTCTGCGCCTGGAGGTGGTCGGGACGGATCTCCAGGGCACTCTGTCGAATGCCCTCACCGTTGTTGAGCCGGTCGGCCGTGCTGTCCAGGTACAACTTGCTGTGCTCGTTCTGCAGCAGCCACGAATCGGGTCCCGCGGTCCCCCGCTTGAGGTGCCAGCGCCGGCTCGGCCGCGCCGCTCCCTCTGTCAGCTCTTCCTGCACGACAGGGACTCGAGGCTGTACAGCCGCGCCCTGCACGCCCAGGTACAGTCCGCTCGCCTCGTTCTTGATCAGATACGTGCCCTCGGCCAACATCGCCAACCGCCTCCAGGGTAAGTCGCTCCGAATGGACTTTTCCGTGCCGGCCCCGCCCACCCTAGGAGGGCCCGGCAGCCCGCCGGACCGGACTTTTCGGCCGTATACCACCCGATTCCGCTGGATGAGGAATCCGGACCACCGGTGGGCGGACGCTCACCCGTCCGTCGGACGCCCATGAGCCGCTGTACGTCGGCCTCCGTGCGGGGGCGGAACCGCCCCGAGAGTGTGAGCGACCGCCTGCGTCGAACGGTCGCCCCCCGTCACCGGGCCTCCTCCGGAGACGTCCACGCCTCTTGGCTCCGGCGAAAACCGCCTGCGGGACGGGGGAACCACGCGGTAGGAATGGGACATGGCCAGAAGCGCCCACCACATGCGCCCCAGAGGCGCCTCCTCGGAGCAGGCACCTCCGTCTCCCTCGAGCCTGTGGCGGAAGGTCCAGATGCGCGCGCTTCGCTACAGCGCCAAGCGCGTGCGCTCGGCCGCGCGCGAGGGGCGGCGGCCGATGCCGCAAGAGGTGCGGCGGACCGTCGCGGTCTACTTCCTCGCCCGCAGCAATCCGCGGGGAGGAACGGTGTCCGCCCTCGCCTACATCGAGGAGCGGCGCGCTCGCCAGATGACACGCCATCAGCTGGAACGGGTGCGAACGGGACTGGTGCCGGACATCGAGATCGAGCCGGGGCGTCACCGGCACGGTGCCCGCTGGCACGGCTAGGCCGTGTCTGACACATCCCGCCTGGCCCGGGACGTCTGGCACGCGTGCTCTCCCCCAGCTACCGCTGGGAGGGGCCCCCAGTTGTCGGGCCCGCCCCGGTACGTCCGGTACAGGGGCGACCCTCCGCCGTGCGATCGCACGCACCAGACGCCCCGGGCCCCGCCCTCCGGGCGGACGCCGGTATGTGTCAGACACGGCCTAGACGCGGCTGGTCGGCGCTGCCGCGGCACCGGTGGCCGACTTCGCCGGAGTCGGCGTGTTCACCCACTCGGTGGGCAACGTGCCGTACCTGGTCCTCTACCGGCACAAGGGCCAGGCGCGGGGGCCGGAATCCGCGGGTGCGTCGGTCCAGGCGATCTCGAAGTACCTGACGCGCTCGTCCTGTCCGGTGGGTCGCATGCCGGCCGCCGTCATGACGTGCTGGGACGCGATGTTGTCGTGGTCGGCGTCGCCCCTCACGGAGGCGACGCCGCGCGCCCTCGCGAACAGCAGCAGCGCGCGGAGAGCTTCGGACGCGTATCCCTTGCCCCGCGCCGACGGGACGAGACCGTAGCCGATCGTGACGCCGCCGTTCGCGTCCGCGGGTCCGTGGAAGCCCACGCCGCCGATGGCCATGCCGTCCTCGCGGCGCCGGACCTCGTAGTTGCCGAACGGTTTCGGGTCACCGGTGCTCGCGCACGTGCCCAGGAATCGCCGGGCGGCCGACACGTCCCCCTCGGTGGGATAGTCGGGTGCCCATCGGGCACCGCCATCGACCTCGCCCGCCACCAGGCACTCAGCCTCGCCGACGGTCATCGGATGCAGTACGAGCCGCGCTGTCACAAGATCTCCCATGGCAGGGAGGATTACCACGCGGAGCGGCCGGACCGCATGTGCATTATCCGAGCGGACGACCTTCCCGCCGAGCCCGTGCCCGGAGCGCCTACCCGGGAGTCTTCGGCGAGGCAACCGCTTCCGCGACGGCTTGCAGGAAGCGGTCGACGACGGCGATCTCAGCGGCGTCGAACTCCTCGGCCACGCCCAGGACGTTGCCGATCAGCGGGCCGAAGAACGCCTGACCCAAGACGATCGCGGCATCGGTCCGGGGGTCTTCCTCGCCCATGTCACCGGCCTTCCATGATCGACGGCCGGTGCTTAGCATCTCGCCAAGCGAGTATCCCGCTGAACGAGATACCTGTCGGGAGTGCGAGGGGCGTCACATGGACGCCCTCCGCTCCCCGGAACGCGTACGCCGCCTCGTTCTGCTGGACCCGACCCGGTGGCTTCGCGGGGTTCAAGCCCGGCTGCCTGCTGCACGCGCTCCTGTTGACAAGGAGACTTCATGTTCGCCGCTTACGTCACGATCACCGTGGTCGCCTCGGTCTTCAACGCCATCGCCGCCGTCACCTACCTGATCGGTCACGACTACCCCAAGACCCAGGCGGACATGAAGGGCGTGCCCCGCTCGTGGGTGCCCCGGCTGGGCATGTGTCTGGCGGCGGGTTCGGTGGGGCTGGCGGCCGGGTTCGTGGTCCCGTTGCTGGGGAACCTCGCCGCCGTCGGGCTCGTGCTGTACTTCGTCGGCGCGATCACCGCCCACCTGCGGGTTCGTTCGCGCGACATCGTCGGAGGGATCGTCTTCCTGTCGACGGCGGCGGCCGCGCTGGTGGTGAACCTGAACTACCATGGGCTGTGGTGACGCGGGAGATCGGCACAGTGCCGAGGGTGACATCGCCGTTACCGTCTGATTGGCTTGGGTCTCGACATCGTCCCAGGAGCTGCACGAAGCTCTGGGCTCCTGGTCCCGTCTGCAGAGGAGCCAGCGATATGCGCGCAAGTGTGGGCGACCGTCTCTTGGTTCACGGGCGCACGGTCGGCCGGCAGGACCGGCAAGCGGAGGTCATCGAGGTTATGGGCCCGGACGGGGCTCCGCCCTTCAGGGTGCGGTTCGAGGACGGCCACGAAACGGTCATGTCGCCCGGTCCCGACACCGTCGTCCGGCACGGCGCGGAAGAAGCCTGAGCATCCGCGGCCCGATGACGGCCGCTGCGGACCGCGACCCCGGCCCGCAGCGGCCCCCTCCGCACCGTGTCGGACGGACCTTGTCCGCCCGCCTCCCGGTCTTCCCGGTCAGAGGCGCTGCCACAAGGCGGGCACGTTGGGCGGCTCCCAGCCGGCCATCGAGGTGTGGGCCTGGACGCACTGGTAGGTCTGTCCGCCGTAGGTGACCTGCCGGCCCGCCTGGTAAGCGGTGTCCGGTGCCCAGGTTCCCTCTCCGCCGGGGGTGGTCGGCGGCGGGGTGGTCGGCGGCGGTGTGGGGGAGCCCGTGACGTTCAGGACGAAGTCGAACGTGGCCTGCTCACCCGACCCGACCTGCCGCACGGTCATCTGGAGCCGTCTGTCGTAGTAGGCGTCGGTGCTGTTGCGGGGCTCGTTGGGGAAGTACAGCTGCGTGGTGAGGATGGGCTTGCCCGGCGCCTGGACCTTGACGTGGATGTGCCGGGTGCGTCCCGGGTAGAGACCCGGCACGATGGTCGTCAGGCCGAACGCGCCCTGAGCGGTGCTGAACTGGTGGCCGCGCAGGGTGAAGCCGTTCATGTCGTAGCCGCCGTTGTCGTCGGCCTGCCAGAAGTCCAGCAGCGCGCCGGAGACTGGCCGGCAGTCCCGGCCGAACACGTAGCCGCTGACCGTGAGGGGCGTCCCGGGCAGGCCGGCGCCGACGAGGTTCGTCCGCAGGGGCGAGTTGGGCTTGAAGTAGGGCCCTTCGATGTTGGTGAGCGTCGTCGCGTCGCCGTCGTGGCACGCGGGAGTCGCGGACAGCGGCCGGTTCGGGGCCGCTACGGCGCGGTCCCGGGCCAGTGCTACCCCACCGCCGGTCAGCAGCGGCACGGTGCCGGCCAGTAAGGCGGCCTTGATCAGGTTCTTGCGGCTGATACCCCGGTGTTCCTCGAGGGCCGGGGAACCGCTGGACTCGTCGTGGGGGGTGGGCACAGGTCTCTCCTTCGGGGTAGGGCATGCGCATGACATAGCCGACGGCAAGAATTGGCACGTCAGCCGTGCTCTCCGGGCATGAGTGCGAATCTACGCAGGGGGCCGGGGGACGGCGAGGGACCGTCCTGCCGGGTCGTGGTGCTTTTCGCCGACCGCCCGGCGGAAGTCCCCGGGGGACACCCCCGTCTCCCGGCGGAAGAACCGGGAGAAGTACGCAGGGTCGACGAAGCCGACCTCGGCGGCGACCTGGCGGATCGTCAGGCTCGTGCCGGCGATGAGTCGTTTCGCCTCCAGGATCTGCCGCGCCCTGATCAGCTGGCCCGGAGTCCTTCCGGTTCCGCGTTTGACCGCGTCGTGCATGTAACTCGTCGAGACGCGCAGCTCACGGGCGCACTCCTCGACCGAGTGGAGCCGTGGGCCCGGTTGTGCGATCAACAACCGGAAACGGTCCACCAGTTCCCCGGCCCGCCCGGCGGCGCCCGCCCCCTCCCCGGGCGCCGCCGGATCGGGCATCCGTAACGCCCGCAGCACCAGGATGTGCAGGTACGAGGAGATGATGCCGATGTGCCCCCGGGCGGCCTGCCGGTACTCGCGGTCCAGCTCCGCCAGCAACATCTGCAGGCCGGCCGCCTCCTCCCGATCGGGTCGCAGCCTCGGCCGGGCGCTGAGCCGGCGGATGACCTCCGCGTCCCCGGGGTGGGGCAGGAGGAAGTCCTCGTTGAACAGCAGCACCCATCCGGCGATGTCCTCGCAGTCCTCCCAGTAGTGGACCTGCCCGGGCACCATGGCGTACAGGTACGGCGGATCGAGGTCCTGCCGTACGAGGTCCACCACGTGCGCGCCGCGGCCACGCGTCACCAGCGCGATCTCGTAGAACGTGTGCCGGTGCGGGAAGTCGGCCTTGGCCAGCGGCCCTATGGTGTCGAACGATCCGATGGCGAAAGGGAGCACGCCCAGTTGCGCCACCTTCAGCCTGTGCAGTTCCAGTGCCTCGCCCGGGGTGTCGACCATGGTGGCAGTGTGCCGTCCCGTGACGCCGTCTGGCGAGCCGTGTCGCGGGCGGACCCGGGACGCTTGCGGACCCGTGACGCGGGCGGGCAGGCGGGCAGCGGGACGGGATCCGGCCCCGGGACCGCGGTGTCGGACACCGCGCCGATGCCCTCGACGGTGAGGGGTGACGGTGTCGCCGGGCCGGAGCGGCCGGGGCGTGGGCGCGCTGACCGCCGAAGTCAACGGGGAGGTCGTCTCTGGCTGCGCAACGTTCTCGCGCGGGTCGGCGAACAGGTCGGCGAACAGGTCGGGAGACTCGGGAGTTCAGGGCATGCGGCAGCCCCTGCTCCCGTCCGGTGCGCAGGGGCCGCCGCAAGCTTTCAGGCGGCTGACTCCTTCACGGTGCCCGTGCAGGTGGTCAGCGGTGTCGACCCGGCTTGCCCTGGTCGTCGTTGTCGGACTTGATCTCTTCCTTGCGTACGTCGGCCCTGACTTCCTGCTGCTCGGTGACCTTCTCGGTCTCCATTCGCACCCGCTCCACACCCACGGTCTCCTTGCGCGCCACGGGCTGCTCGGCGTGCAGCGTCACCTCGGTCTCGCCCTCGGCGACCCGGCCGCCGCTGGCCGCCCTGTCGTTGGCGTCGATGGGCTCGTGGACGACCCGGACCTCCTCGTGGGAGACGGGAACGGTGGTGGTCACGTTCTCCGTGACGACGACCTTGCGCAGCCGTGCGCGACCGACTTCGTGCTCCTCGGTTTCCACGTGCGGCTGCTCCTCGGAACGCACCATCGACGCGTCCATGTCGCGGTCGGACAGCGGGGCCGACGGGCGGTTGCCGCCCACCCCGGGCGCGCCGCTGACGCCGTTGCGGTCACTCAGTCCGTAGTGCGCGAAGAGTTCCTGCTCCTGGGTCACGTCCAGGTGCTGGCCGGCGTCCAGGCGGGGCGCGTCCTTGACGGTGGCCTTGTCGTGCGCGACGTGCAGGGCGTCACCGTCGCTGCGGGCACCCGCCAGCGGCACGAAGGACTCCTTCGTGCCGAACATGCCGGTTTTGACGGTCACCCAGTCCGGGCGGCCCGTCCGGTCGTCGAAATAGACTTCCTGGACGTGGCCGATCTTCTCTCCGCCGGCATCGTAGGCGGTCAGGCCCTTGAGCTCATTCGAGTCCCGAAAAACGCCATCGGCTGCCATGAATGATCACTCCTCGGCACACGCCTGCGAGGGTCTTCTCCCCGCACGAGTGGACGCGCCCTGCTCCCCATCCCGCCCCGCTGCCACCGGCCGAGCAACCCGGGTGCGGGGGGAAGGGGTAGGCCGGCTGCTGTGAATCGGCAGGTCAGGGGCGGTGTTCAGGTGGGCGTGGGCGGCGGGTGGGGTGGGCCGTCCGGGTGAACGGCGCCGGGGGGTCGTCATCCTGAGTATCCGTACTCATGATGACCCGCACCTCTTGGGGCAGGCTGGTCGTACCAACTCTTCCAAGGGGGACACCACCCGTGCGTATGGCCGACCGAGTCCACGCCTTGCCGCCCGCAGCCGCCGGTCGCCCGCTGCGGTCCGTGCTGGGGGCCCTGGCGGTGGGCTGCCTGACCGTGACGATGCTGGCCGGCTGCTCGTCCGAGGACGCGATCTGCGGGGGCGGGGAGTACCCGGTCCTGGCGGTGGGCAGCTCCGGCCGCGCTTGTGCTCCCAACGGCCAGGAGCCGCCCAAGGGATACGTCCGCTTCCCGCAGGGGAAGGTTCCCGAGCACGTCGGTGACACGTGGGACACCTACTGGAACACCCACACCGTCGACGCGAGCGGCAAGACCATCGAGGTTCCGAGCGGGGGATGACGCGAGGGCCCCCGGCCCCTCCGCCGGTCGGTCGACGAACTCCCCGCGCCGGGTACCGGTCGAGCGGTCCGCTCGGTCCGGAGCCCGTGGGCGCGGCCGCCGGCCGGCGGCCGACGAGCAGTACGCGCGCGGCGACCGGGCGGGCGGCGCTGTCGGAGGCCGACCGTGCCCGCTTGGGCGCGGACGAGGCCCGGTTCCCCCTGTTCGGGTAGGGCAGTGGCGGCTTGTCTTCACTGCCCTCCTAGTACGACGCGCGTGAAAGTTTGACCGGCATCGTACTTCTGTGTCACGGTGAACCGGGTTTCCCGCGGACGAAGGATGGTGCCATGGCGAGGACTGTGCGGTTCCACGAGATCGGTGGGCCCGAGGTGTTGCGGGTCGAGGACCTGGACACGGGCGAGCCGGGGCCGGGCGAGGCGCGCGTCCGGGTGGACGCGATCGGGCTCAACAGGGCGGAGGCACTGTTCAGGAGCGGCCGGTACATTCAGCGGGCCGAGAACCTGCCCGCCAGGCTCGGCAACGAGGCGGCCGGGGTGATCGAAGCGGTCGGCCCGGGGGTGACCGGGTTCGATGTCGGCCAGCCGGTCAGCGTCGTCCCGAGCTTCTCGTACAACGACTACGGCGTGTACGCCGAGCGGGCGATCGTGCCGGCCGGTGCGCTGCTGCCCCGCCCGGACGCGGTGGACGCGGTGACCGGATCGGCGGTGTGGATGCCCTACCTCACGGCCTATGGCGCGATGGTCGAGGTGGGAGGAATGCGGGCCGGCGACGTCGCGGTGGTGACCGCCGCATCGAGCAGCGTCGGCCTGGCCGCCGTCCAGACCGCGAACCGGGTGGGCGCCACGCCGGTCGCCGTCACCCGCACCCGCGACAAGCGGCAGCGACTGCTGGACGAGGGCGCGGCCGAGGTGATCGTCTCCGACGAGGAGGACGTGGCGGGACGGGTGTTGGAGATCACCGGCGGCCGGGGCGCGGAGTTCGTCTTCGACGCTGTCGCCGGGCCGGGCGTGGCCGACCTGGCGCGAGCGGTGGCCCCCGACGGAACGGTGTTCCTGTGGGGCGCGCAGAGCGGGCAGCCCACTCCCTATCCCGGCTTCGACCTGGGCATGCCCGCACTGAACCTGCGCACCTTCACCATGCTGGAGATCACCAGGGACCCCCAACGGATGCGCCGCGCCGCGGCCTTCATCACCTCGGGCCTGCACACCGGCTCCCTGCGCCCGGTGGTGGATCGCCTCTTCCCGCTGGAGGAGATCGTCCAGGCGCACCGGCACATGGAGTCCAACACCCAGTTCGGCAAGATCGTGGTCACGGTGGCGCACTGACACCGGGCACGGCGCGGGGCGGGCTGCGGAGGGCTCCGCGCCGTCGATCGTCATCAGCGGGCTTCGGTAGTGCTTCAGGAAATCCGATGGAAATACGGCAGGTCTGCGCTGATCATCGGAGCATGGAAACCACGGAGCAATGGCGTGTGCAGTTCGACGCCGAAGTTGTCTTCGCCAACGGCGGAGCACTGCAGACCCAGGGATTCCGGCTGGACGTGCCGGGGTCGGACATCACCGACCGGGAGGTCGGGGAGTTGTTCGTGCGCCACCTGGGCCTGCTCATGGTCGGCGAGGTACACGTCAGCGGACGGCAGATGCTGCGTGAGCCCCACAAAGGCTCGCGCGGCGCGGAATCGACCGCCGCCTCCAAGGGCCGGACGGTGGACCTGAGCCACCCGATCCGGCAGGGCATGGTGACCCTTCCGGGGCTGCCGGGCCCCGAGATCGGCGAGCACCTGACCCGCGAGGCCTCGCGCGGCATCTACACCCCCGGCACCGAGTTCTCCATCGGACACATCGCGATGGTGGCCAACACCGGCACCTACCTCGACGCCCCCTTCCACCGCTTCGGCGACGGGGACGACCTTGCCGCGCTGGCACTGGAGCGGCTGACCGACCTGGACGGCGTGGTGATCCGGGTGACGGGCACCGGGGGGCGCGCCGTCGACCGGGCACTCCTGCTGCCGCACGACGTGGCCGGAAAGGCCGTCCTGATCCACACCGGCTGGGACCGGCACTGGGGCACCGAGCGGTACGGTGACGGCCACCCCTACCTGACGCGCGATGCGGCGGCCTGGCTCGCCGAGCAGCAACCGGCCCTGGTGGGGATCGACTCGCTCAACATCGACAGCACGACCGACGGGACCCGGCCCGCTCACACCCAACTGCTCGCCGCGGGCATCCCCGTGGTCGAGCACCTGCGAGGGCTGGAACAGCTGCCGCCCCACGGCTTCCGCTTCACCGCCGCACCACCGGCGGTCGAGGGCATGGGCACCTTTCCCGTACGGGCCTACGCGCTCGTGGACCGGAACCGGTAATCCGGCGACCCTCGGGCGGTCAAGGAGCGCCGGTTCGCGTCGTGGTGGGTGCCACCGGGCGCAGGGCACCGTGGGGATCACATGTCCGAATCAGGTGAACCCCCTCGGCGCACCCGAACTCACCTATGGTTGCTGGTTGATCGCCCTACGTGAGGGCGTTCCTGTGGTCCGGTGCAAGAGGGGGGTCGATCATGGCCAGCGTGTTCCAGCGGAACAAGGTCGAGGGGATGTTCGCGGCGTTCGACGCGGACGGGGACGGTTACCTGCGGAGGGACGACTTCGAGGCGCTCGTCATCCGTTGGGGCCGGCTGCCGGGAGTTGAGCCGGGGACGGACCTGCGCGCCCGGGTCGAGGAGGTCGTCATGGGCTGGTGGGAGGGCCTGCGGACGGTCGGGGACGCCGACCGCGACGGCCGGGTCGACATCGACGAACTCCTCGCCCTCGTGGACCTGCTGCCCACCATGCGCGAGGCCGTCACGGCGACCGCCGACACGCTCTTCGACGCCGTCGACGAGAACGGGGACGGCCGGATCTCCCGCAGTGAACACCGTCGGCTCATCGAGACCTGGCACGGGCAGAGCATCGATACCGACGAGGTCTTCGACCTCCTCGACCTGGACGGCGACGGCTACCTCAGCCGCCCGGAGTTCGCCGTGCTCTGGTCCCAGTTCTGGATCAGCGACGACCCGGCTGAGCCCGGCAACCTGGTCTGCGGCCGCATCCCGAGCCAGGGACACCCCCGAGCGGACTGAACTCCCACCCCCGTCCGACCACCCGTGTATTCGGGGGGTAGCCCCACCTGGGGTTGTGCGGGTAGCGGGATCGTGGCGGATGGTCGTGTGCGGACATGCTGGGCCGAGCACATACCGCTGGTTCCCCGATCCCGTAGGAGTTGGTCCGTGCGCGAGCAGGCATGGCAGAGATCCCGTTCTTCCCAGCAGCGTCGGACCCGGACCGGTTGGCGCGCCGTGCCGGCCGCGGCCGCGGTGGCCGTGGGCGTGGGCGTGCTGACGATGGGTGCGCTGACGCCGCCCGCGGCGTCCGCCGCCACCCGGCCGGACACTGTTCAGCAGGGGCTGAGCGCGCTGGTGGCGGACGAGGGCATTCCGGCCGCGCTGGCGAGCGTCCAGGGCCGCGACGGCCGGAACCGTACCTACACCGCAGGGGTCGGCGACCTGGCCACCGGATCGGAAGTGCCCCGGGACGGCCAGGTGCGCATCGGCAGCAACACCAAGACGTTCACCGCCGTGGTCGTGCTGCAGCTGGTGGGAGAGGGGAAGATGGGACTCGATGCCCCGGTCGACACCTACCTTCCGGGCGTCGTGCGCGGGGAGGGCATTGACGGGCGCCGCATCAAAGTCCGTCAGCTCCTGCAGCAGACCAGCGGCCTTCCCAACTACAGCAACTATCTCGGTGACGACGTCCGGCACTTCGAACCCCGCGAGCTCCTCGACATCGCACTCCGGCACAAGGCCGAGTTCGACCCTGGGGAGAAATGGAAGTACAGCAACACGAACTACGTACTGGCGGGCCTGATAGTCGAGAAAGTCACCCACAGGACGCTCGCCCACGAGATCGACCGGCGCATCATCAAAAAGATCGGTCTACGCCACACCTACTTCCCCGCCGCCGGTGACGTGACCATCCGAGAACCCCATCCCACGGGCTACTACAGGGATTCGGCCGGCGCGCCGCTGCAGGACGTGACGGAGTTCGACCCCTCCTGGGCCTGGGCGGCGGGTCAGATGATCTCCACCAACTCCGACCTCGACCGGTTCTTCTCGGAGCTTCTGACCGGCAGCCTGCTCAAGCCCGCTCAGCGCGTCCAGATGCGCGGCACCACCGTCCCCGCGGAGGAGACCTTCGGCCCCGGCGCCCGCTACGGGCTGGGGCTGGTGAGCAAGCCGCTGTCCTGCGGCGGTCTCTACTGGGGCCATGGCGGTAGCTACCCGGGATACGAGACGCGCGGCGGAGCCACCGTCGGCGGCCGCGCCGCCAACGTCGCGGTGAGTATGCAGCTGTCCGACGAAGCGACCAGAGGACGCGTCGACCGCATCGTGGACGCGGCCCTGTGCCGTTGACGCGCGCCCGTCAGGGACCGTCCGGAGCATTGGCCGATCGATCAGTCGGTCGACCACGTCCTGACGCGTAGCCGTGGGTGTTCCGGGCGGCTGCGACCGCCCGGAACACCCACGACGCCACAGCGGCTGCGGCCTACCTCGCGAGTTCCGACGGTTCGTCCAGCCGCGTCAGTTTCTGCGGGTTCCGCACCAGGTACACCCGGGTGATCCGGCCATCCTCCACCACGACGCTCAACGCCGTGGCCAACTCGCCGTCGATCTCGATCCGGCCCGCAGGCGCGCCGTTGAGCCACACCGCCGTCGCCTCGAGGGTGGTCACTCCCGCCTGCTGCGCGCGTGCGAGCACGTTCGCCACCGCTTCGACCCCGTGGATCGGGGCCGGCGCGGCCGCGGCGAGGCCGCCACCGTCGGCGATCAGGACCACGTCCGGTGCCATGACCTCCACCAGTTCCTGCAACTGCCCGGTCCGTACCGCGGCCAGGAACCGCTCCACCACCGCCTGCTGCTCCGATCGGCTCACCTGCACGCGCGGTCGCCGGGCCGCCACGTGCTCGCGCGCCCGCCGCGCGACCTGTCGCACCGTCGCCGCGGACTTCCCGACGGCTTCGGCGATCTCGCCGTACGGGACGTCGAAGACCTCGCGCAGCACGAACACCGCCCGCTCCGTCGGCCCGAGCGTTTCCAGCACGGTCAGCATCGCGATCGAGACGCTCTCCGCGAGCTCGACGTCCTCGGCGACGTCAGGGCTGGTCAGCAGCGGTTCCGGCAGCCACTCGCCGACGTACTCCTCGCGGCTGCGGGACAGCGACCGCAGGCGGTTGAGCGCTTGCCGCGTGACGATCCGGACGAGGTACGCCCGGGGGTCCCGTACCTGTGAGGCGTCGACGTCGGCCCACCGCAGCCAGGACTCCTGCACCACGTCCTCCGCGTCGGCCGCCGACCCGAGCATCTCGTAGGCCACGGTGAACAGCAGGCTGCGGTGGGTCACGAACGGGTTCCCGGTCATGCGGGCGACGCTACGTCGGCCGTGGGACGGGCGGCCAGCGCGATCTCGCAGGCGTCGGAGAACCCCTGCGACTCGATCCCGTTCGCGATGTTGTTCCTGGTGGCCATGTTGACGAAGGCGACGAACGCCGTGAGCTCGACCATCGCCGCCGGGCCGAGCCGCGCCAGCAGACGTGCGTAGAGCTCGTCGGTGACCGTCAACGGCGTGTCCGACATGGCCTCGGCGTACTCCAGCACGTCCCGCTCCAGCAGGGTGAACACCTCCGACTTCCGCCAGCGGGGCACCTGGCTCGCCTTGGTCAGGTCCAGCTTCTGGTTCTGCGCCTGGAAGTAGCCGACGTCCAGGCACCAACCGCACCCGACCTTCGCCGCGACGGCCATGTGCGCGAACGACTTGAGGCTCGTGTCGGCCGCGTCCCACGCGCCCACCTTGGCGGAGAACTCCAGGTTCGATGTGCCGACCGCGGGGCTGTGCCACACCACTTCGACGGGCTCCGGCACCGCGCCGAGCTGCTCGATCATGCTGTCGCGGAGTGTGGTGGGGAGCTCCGCCTTCGGAACGCGTATCGCCATGGTGTCCTCCTTGGACGTTCACTGGTTCGACATGAAGACACCGCCGGGTCCTCGGATGTGACATCGTCCTTCGCCGCCGCGGACGGCTCGTCAGCCGGCGGAGTCAACCGGCGGCCATGCCCGGGCCGGGCAGGAGACGGGGGAGGGGAGATCGTCGGCGGAGGGGCGTGCCGGTGTGTCCGCGTCGTCGCGGCCACCCGGGGGAAACCCGTCCGCTCGCGCGGTGCGCCGCACTTGCCTGCATATCGTCGCAGGTGACAGTGGTAACGGTCCCCATTGCAACCTTTGGTGGAAGCGGCACTGCTGCGGTTCACTTGACCCCAGCCGAACCCGTCCGCGCGTCTTGGAGGCCGTTGTGAGTGACCACGAGCATGATCACGCCGCCGGCCCCGGCGGCGGGGATGGTCATGCGGGGTACTCGCACGGGGTGGCCGCCGACGCGGACCGGCGGTGGCTGACGATCGCCCTGGCGCTGATCGGTGTGTTCATGTGCGCCGAGGTCGTCGTCGGCGTGGCCGCGAACTCCCTCGCGCTGATCTCGGACGCCGCGCACATGCTCACCGATGTCGTCTCGATCGTTCTGGCGCTCATCGCGATGCGCCTCGCGGCCCGGCCCGCGAAAGGGCACTACACGTACGGGCTCAAGCGGGTGGAGATCCTGTCCGCGCAGGCCAACGGCTTGACTCTGCTGCTCCTGTCGGTGTGGCTGGCGTACGAGGCGGTCCGTCGGCTGATCGACCCGCCCGCCGTCACCGGCGGCCTCGTCCTGATCACCGCCCTGGTCGGCGTGGTGGTCAACCTCGCCGCGGCGTGGTCGATCTCCAAGGCCAACCGTACGTCGCTGAACGTCGAGGGTGCCTACCAGCACATCCTCACCGACCTGTTCGGCTTCATCGCCACCGCCGTCGCCGGAGCGGTCGTGCTGACCACGGGTTTCGTGCGCGCGGACGCGGTCGCCTCGCTGTTCGTCGTCGCCCTGATGCTCAAGGCCGGGTACGGGCTGATCCGCGACTCGGCTCGGATCTTCCTCGAGGCCGCGCCCGTCGGAGTGGACCCCGACGTCCTCGGCGACCGCCTCGCCGCGCAGGACACCGTCGTGGAGATCCACGACCTGCACGTCTGGCAGATCACCTCCGGACAGAACGCCCTCTCCGCCCACGTGCTGGTGCAGCCCGGCCGCGACTGTCACGCCGTACGCCGTACGCTGCGGCAGCTGCTGAGGGACGAGTACCGCATCGAGCACGCGACCTTGCAGGTCGACCACGTCGGCGAGGAGGAGAGCTCCGGGCTGCTGCAGATCGCCACGCCGGCGGGCGGTGAACAGGATCCGTACTGCGACGACGCCCACGGACCCGTCCACCGCCCTGGCCCCCACGACCACTGACCGCGGATGCGGAGGGCAGGACGGCCGTGGGAGCGGTGTCAGCGGACGACGTCGAAGACGTTCTTCTGCAGGCCGTTGGCGTAGGCCGCGTGTTCGACGAGCTTCAGCTTCTGGGTGTCCTTGTCCGTGCCGCTGAACAGACGCTTGCCCGCGCCGAGCAGAAGCGGGAAGACGAGCAGGTGGTAGCGGTCGATCAGGCCGGCGTCGGACAGGTGCTGGTTCAGCGAGGCGCTGCCGTGCACGATGATCGGGCCGCCCTCGGTCTCCTTCAGCGCGGCGACGTCGTCGAGCGAACGCAGAATCGTGGTCTCGCCCCAGTTCGCGACCAGGTCGTCCTCGGTGAGGGTGGTGGAGACGACGTACTTCGGCATCACCTTGTAGTCGGCGAAATCCTCCATGCCGGGCCACACCGGGCTGAACGCCTCATAGCTGACCCGGCCCATCATCATGGCGGAGGCTTCCTTCTGCTCCCGGCCCTTGATCTCGAACGCCTCGGGGAGGAACTCGATGTTCTTGAAGGTCCACCCGGCGTTCCGGTAACCGGGCTCCCCGCCCGGAGCTTCCACGACGCCGTCGAGGGAGACGAAGGCGGTGCTGATCAGAGTGCGCATCTGAGATTCCTCGGTGTCTGATGTCTGGGTTCCGACGGATTCGGCAGGTGAGCGATTCGACCACGCCGGCGGTCGCAGCGCACCCAACTATTCTCTTCGACTGCGGATCACGCAGAAACTCATCGGTCCTGAACGGCTGAGCTCGGCGCCGCCGCGCCCGCCCGGTCGGACCTGACACCTACCGGGGATCGCGCCGGGATCCGCTTGTTCCTGCGAGCAGGGGGCAGACGTCGCTGCAGAAGAGCCCACAAGGAGAGGACGTCATGGAGATCTCAGGCATCATCAGCCGCCGTGGTCATCGGCATCATCATCGGTGTCCTGGGACGCCTCGTCGTGCCCGGTCGGCAGCACATCGGAATCATCTGGACCATTCTGGTCGGCATCCTGGCAGCGTTCATCGGGGCTGCCATCGCCCATGCTCTGAACGTGGACGACACCAACGGCGTCGACTGGATCGAATGGCTCATCCAGATCGCCCTGGCCGCGGTCGGTGTCGCGGCCCTGGATCGAGCGAAGGCTCGTCACTGACTCCGCTTCCGCGTCACAGCGCACAACGCCGGCCGGTGTCGGGCAACAGACCGTTGCCCGACACCGGCCGGCGTCGTAGGCGACGACATATCGCGAGATCGTTGGGCCGTCCTGCCTATTCTTGCCGGGGCGGCGTGTCGGAGGGCGTTTGAACGGAGCGGAGGGGGAACACGTGCCTTATGGCGAATCCTGACGACGAAACGAAGACACCCCACGCGCCCGGCTCTCAGCCGAGCACCCGACCGGGCTCCGAAGAACCGCAGACCATCACGGCCCCGACGCCGCCCGTCGCATGGACGAGTGATCCTCCGGAAGAGGACGACCTGGCGGACGAAGAGGGCGCGTCGGAGCGGTCCCGCGCTGCCGGGAAGCCGAAGCCCGAGGACGACTGACCGGCTCGCTCCGGCCGCCACAGCCCACCCTCACCGCCCGGGCCGCCGCCCACCGGATTGTGCCGTGCGTACCGCGGCGCGCGCGGCGGCTTTCGGGTGGAGACGCGTGCGGCGGGTGCCGGCGCGCACGGTGGCGACATCCTCGCGGCTCCTGCGGCCGCTGCGTTGTGCCGGGAATCACGGTTCACGGCGGACAAGGTGATCCGCGGAAGCGGTGAATGCCCGAGATGCGGGCAGGCGCCTGTCGAGGCGCGTACTGACGATCCTGCCCGCTGGTGGGTGCGGGGCCTTGGAGGAACGGTGCGGGCGATGATGGATGATGGTTGAGCGATTCCTGGCGGTGGCTCCGGCCGGTGGTGAGGTCGGTGTGGCCCGCGACTGGGCGCTGAAGCACGTGCAGGACTATCCGTGGTGCGCCGATTGGCACCCCGACATCGGTTCGGTCGCTCTCGTGGTGTCCGAGCTGGTCACCAACGCGCAGCGGCATGCCGGCGGCTCCGTCGAGCTGTCCCTGGTCCTCGAGGCGAGCCGGTTGCGGATCACGGTGCGCGACGACTCCCGGGCCCAGCCACTGATGTGCCCGGCAGACCCCGGCAAGGTAGGCGGCCACGGATTGCGCATCGTCGCGACGCTGGCCGCCGGGCAATGGGGTGTGACCCCGTACGGATCCGGCAAGCGGGTGTGGGCCGAACTACAGCCACCGGGCCTGGTCGCGGAGCCCCGTTAGGACCCGTTCTCCGTCGAGCGGCCGACCCCGTCGAATGTGCCGCCGCGCAGTCGGACGCGCACCAGAGCGGCGGTCAGGCGAGTGACATCGGTCGAGCCGATCCTGCGCGCCAGACCGGACGCCGTGTGCGGTAGCCCCAGTGCGGCCGACTGGTCCAAGGTGGCCCGGTCGCAGTACGGCTGCAGTTCGGTCCAGACGCTCTGGACCTCACGGCAGAAGATGTCCGACCCGACGGGCCCGATCCGCGGATGCTCCTGGAGCAGGGCGCGGACCTTTTCGACGTCACCGTCGGCTTCCTGACGCAGCTTCCGCAGATCGCCGTGGTACCGCTCCTGCAGCATCCGGGCGCCCTCTCCCAGGGCGGTGGCGGTGCTCTCGTCGTAGCGCTTGTAGTGGGCCCGTCCCAGCGCGTCGACGATCTGCTGCCAGGGCGCGGCCGCCATCGTCGACGCGGTGCGCAGACGGTCTCGGGACAGCTCCCGTGCGGCGGCGACCGCGATGCCGGCCGAGATGCGGGTGGCACTCAGCAACGACAGCACCAGAAGTCTGTACAGCGGTGAAGGCTCGTCCCGCAGGGTGATGCCGGCCTCGTCCGCGAAGGTCTGCCCGTGCTCGCGCAGCAGGCGGTCGACCAGCTCATCGGTCATGTTCCGACCTCCTTACCCGCCTCGTCCACGCCGGTTGCCTCCACCAGCATGCTGCACCGCCGCCGCAGGGGAGATGCTGTGCCGCCGCCCCGTCGGCCATGTGGGTCTGCGCCGGACGGCCGCGCCGGACCGACACGCCGCCGGTCATCAGCGGCAGGCTGCCCTTGAGCCGGCCGGGATCACCTTCGGCAGTTCCATCTTCCGCAGCACCCGCTTGCCCGCCCGCAGCAACGGCCGTGGGCTTGCATGCAGTGTCGCCCTGGTGAAGCCGAGCAGCCGAGCGGACCACTTGCCGTGCCGTATGGCCGCCTTGAGCCCGCTCGCGTTCGGAGTCGTCGAGCAGCTCAGGCACCCCTGGTTCAACGTCGCCCCCGACGTGGCGTCCGCAGGAGTCGTCGCGGGAGCCGTCGAGTGCGGACGCGTGCTCTGCGGGATCACGTCGGCCCACACACGCTTCCCTTCCGGACTCTCCTCCACTCCCCATGCCCTGGTCAGGCGCGCCACGATGTGCAGGCCCCGCCCGCCGGCCTCGGTGGGGTGCGGGGTGCGCAGAACCGGCCATTGCCGGGAACCGTCGCTGACGATGATCCGCAGCTGTCGTGCCCCGGAGACCAAAGTCAGGCCCACTGTGCCGCCCGCATGTCGCAGGGCGTTGGTCACCAGTTCCGAGACCACCAGCGCGACCGCGCCCTCGTCCGGCCTCCAGCGAGTCGGCCAGCGGAACGACTTCACCGCGTCGCGTGCCCACTGACGGGCCCGACCCACCACGCCCGGAGACGCAGAGATCTTCAGAAACCGTTCCGCCATCACAAACCACCGCCATCCACTTCCAGGGACGCTCCCGTGGCTGCCCCGAATCGGCAACCGGCTAAAGCGTCTTGATGGGCACTTTCCCGCATGTCGGTGATCCATGACTCACACGATCCAAACGGGTCGGTCCGTGGACCGGCTCCGTCAGCCGCCGATCAGCGGTTGACTCCGTCCTCGGCGGGTTCGTGGTCACGCGGGTCGGCCTGGGCGAGGTCGCTCAGAAGCCGTCCCGCGTCGGTGATCAGTGTGCCGTGCAGGGACAGGTGCGCGGGAGCGTCGGCAGAGGATTCGGTGAGTTGCCGCTCGAGGGCGTCGATCCGGCGGTCGGCCTCCCGGAGCATTTCCCGCAGGCCGTCGGGGTCCGTCGGACCCATGCGACCGACCTCTTCCATCGCGTCGGCGATCGAGTTGAGCAGATCCCCGTATGGGGCGCGGAACTCCGGGGTCAGAGCCGTCCAGCGGTCGCTGCGGGCGGCGTAGGTCAGACTGCGGATGATGGAGTGGCAGTGTGAGAAGGCGCGTTGCAGCACACCGATCGTGGCCGGCAGACGGGGGAGTACGTGTTCGGCGCCGGCTGAGGGCCGGCGGGGATTGAGGACCGCGTTCTCCCGTTCCGCTTCGACGGTGGCGCGCATCCGATCGGCCAGTCGGTCGAACTCGGCACTGTGCCGTGCCCAGTTCCTCGTCCTGGCGCTCGTGGGAGGACCGTCCTGCAAGTCGTCGGCGAGGGACTGTAGGACGTGCTGGGCCTGTGCCGCGAGGCGCGCTACGCCGCCCTGAGCGGCCTGGGTATGACGTGAGGGGGCCAGTATCACGTGGGCGGCGAGGCCGCAGGCCGCGCCGATGAGGATGGCCAGGGCCAGGTGGCCGATGAAGACGGGCTCGCCCTGCCCCGCGGTGAACGCGAACAGGGCCATGACGGCCACCTGCGCGCCGTGTGCGCCCAGGTGCTGGATCTTCCCCGCCGCGAGGGAGGCGGAGATCAGCACGGCCAGGCTCCAGGCGTGCACTCCTACGGTCGTGCCGAACGCCGCCGCCAGCAGCACGCCCACCGCCATGGCGCCGAGATACTGCACACAGTCGTGCAACGAGCGATACAGCGTGGACCGGGTCACCAGCAGCGCCGCCAGCGGGGCGTAGGTCCCCACGGCCGCCGGCAACAGTTCGTGGGCCGTCTCCCAGGCGACGAGGGACGCGATCACCGCTTTGACCTGCAGCAGCAGCACATCCCGTTCCTGCCCCGGCTGCCGTACGCCGCGCACTGCGTAGCGGAACAGCGCGGCGCACCGCGACGGTATCCGCTTCCCCCACTGCCCGGCCCTCATCTGTGCTTCCCCCACTGCCCGGCCCTCATCTGTGCTCCCGCCTGCTCGTCCGGCTCAACCCACCCCCCGGCGTCCTGCCTCCGCCCAACCGGCCCGGCCGCATCGATGCGGGAACCGTTCCGCGTCGCGGGCGCGAGTGATCGAACCGTCTCAACGCGCCGCGGGCGGCGGGTCGGGGTTCCGTCGGTCACGGACGAGGCGCTGCGGCTCGGAGCCCACGAGCGCCGCGCCGCGCCGGGCGCTATCGATCCCGAGGGCGCGTTGGGCGTCGGCATGATCTCGCAACAGGGCTTGCAGTGAACGCAGTTCGACGTCGTAGTCGCGTTCGAGGCCGCCCAGGAGGTTGAGCAGTTGCAGGGGCTGCGACTGCCAGTTGCAGACCAGCGCCGCCAGACCGCGCTGTTCCGCGGAGCGTTTGAGGGCCAGTATGCAGCGCACGCCGACCACGTCCATGAAATGGACGTGGTACAGATCGCAGGCGATGACCGCTATGCCGGCGGGAAGGGTGGCCATGATCTGCGCGAAGGCGGGCTCGGCCTCGATGTCGAGTTCCCCGGCCAGGGTGAGGTGCAGGGTCGGCCCGTAGCGTCGCAGCGTGATCTGGAGGGGGCCACCTGCGATGAGGTCCATGGCATCTTTCGCTTGCGGGAATGGGCGTCTTCTGCGTTCGCCTGCCCTGATCGGCACCGCTGACACGCCTTTGACGTCCGCTCCTTCGGGGATGGACGACCTCTGAGGCGGCCGCTTGCGCGTACGGCAGCTCATCCGGCCATCGTCTTGCGCACACCGGGAGCCACGATGACGTGACGGCGGGCTCCTCCTAGCGTGGCCGGCATGAACCACACCGCCCCGCACGCGGCGCACGACGGCGCCCACCCCGCTTCCCATCCCGCCCCCGACGACGACGGCCAGGCGGAGATCCTCGACCTGGACGCGGAGGTGCTCGCCGAGCACATCGCGTCCATCACCGCATGGCTGCCCGTCGAGAGGGAGCCGTGCCACATCGTCGACCTGGGATGCGGCACGGGAGCGGGCACCTTCGCCCTGCTCGCGCGGTTCCCCGGCGCGCGGGTGACCGCCGTCGACGCGTCGGAGAGTCATCTGCGCCGCCTGCGGGAGAAAGCCGCGGCGCTCGGCGTGTCCGACCGGGTGCGCACGGTGCCGGCCGATCTCGACGTGGACCGGCCGGAACTCGGCCGGCCCGAGCTGGTGTGGGCGTCGGCGTCGCTGCACCACCTGGCCGACCTCGACCGCACCCTGCGCAGGGTCCACGACGTGCTCGCACCCGGCGGACTGTTCGCCGTCGTCGAGCTGGCCGGCTTCCCGCGCTTCCTGCCCGCCGGCGCTCCGCGGGAACGGCCGGGCCTCGAGGAGCGCTGCCACGCCGCCCTCGCCCACCACCATGCCGAGCAGGCGCCTCACCGCGGTGCCGACTGGGGCCCCAAGCTGACCGCCGCGGGTTTCACCGTGGCGGGCGAGCGCACGATCACGGTGAACGTCGACGGCTCCCGCGGCGAGGCGGTGGGCCGGTACGCGCTCAGCAGCTTCAGGCGCCTGCGGAGCAGCGCGGCCCACGCCCTCGCCGCCGAGGATCTCGATCTGCTGGACGAGCTGCTCGACCCCGACAGTCCCCGCGGCATCCTGCGCCGCGGCGACCTGGCGGTCCGCACCGAACGTACGGTGTGGGCCGCACGCCGCGCCTGACCCCGGTGGAACGCCGCCGCTCCCGCTCAAGGCCGTACAAACGGCACATACGTGGCGCTGTCGAGGCGATGCCCCACCCCGCAGTGTCGCGATCTCGGCAGGTCCGCAGGTGACTGACGGTAAACTCAAATGGTCGAACACGTCTTGAGTGCGGGCAGCCGGTCCGGTCAGGGGCGGGCTGCCTGCTGCCGCGTCCGCGGTCACACAGCAGGGTAAGGGTTGGGTATGAGCGAGGGTCAGCGGATCACGACCAGCAAGGTGCCCGTGCCCAGCGGGGGCGGGGTGGGGGAGCCCGAACTGCGCCAGCTCCTGGCAGGGCTGACCGCGGTGCGTGACGGGGACTTCGGCCCCCGTCTTCCCGGGGACGGCGAGGGCCTGCTGGGGGAGATCGCCACGGTCTTCAACGGCATGGTCGACCAGTTGTCGCTGTTCACCTCCGAGGTCACCCGGGTGGCCCGGGAGGTCGGCACGGAGGGACGGCTCGGCGGCCAGGCCGAGGTGCCGGGAGTGTCGGGGACCTGGGCGGACCTGACCGATTCGGTGAACGCGATGGCCGGGAACCTGACCACGCAGGTGCGTGACATCGCCCAGGTCGCGACGGCCGTCGCCAAGGGCGACCTGTCGCAGAAGATCGACGTGGACGCGCGCGGGGAGATCCTCGAGCTCAAGGACACCGTCAACACGATGGTCGACCAGCTGTCCTCCTTCGGGGCCGAAGTGACCCGCGTGGCGCGCGAGGTCGGCAGCGAGGGACGTCTCGGCGGCCAGGCGCTGGTGCCCGGCGTGGGCGGCGTGTGGCGTGATCTGACCGACTCGGTCAACTTCATGGCCGGCAACCTCACCGACCAGGTCCGCAACATCGCCCAGGTCACCACCGCGGTCGCTCGGGGCGACCTGTCGCAGAAGATCACGGTCGACGCCCGGGGCGAGATCCTGGAGCTGAAGAACACCATCAACACGATGGTCGACCAGCTGTCCTCGTTCGCCGACGAGGTCACCCGCGTGGCGCGCGAGGTCGGCACCGAGGGCAGCCTGGGCGGCCAGGCCCGGGTCCCCGACGTCGGAGGGACCTGGCGGGACCTGACCGACTCCGTCAACTTCATGGCCGGCAACCTCACCGCACAGGTCCGGTCCATCGCCCAGGTGGCGACCGCGGTCGCCAAGGGCGACCTGTCGCAGAAGATCCGGGTCGACGCCCGGGGCGAGATCCTGGAGCTGAAGAACACCATCAACACGATGGTCGACCAGCTGTCCTCGTTCGCCGACGAGGTCACGCGCATGGCGCGTGAGGTCGGCACCGAGGGGCGCCTGGGCGGCCAGGCGGACGTCAAGGGCGTGTCGGGGACGTGGAAGGACCTGACGGAGTCCGTCAACGTCATGGGCGACAACCTGACGGCGCAGGTGCGGTCGATCGCCCAGGTCACCACGGCGGTGGCCAAGGGTGACCTGTCGCAGAAGATCCGGGTGGACGCGCGCGGGGAGATCCTGGAGCTGAAGGAGACCATCAACACGATGGTCGACCAGCTGTCCGCGTTCGCGGACGAGGTGACCCGCGTGGCGCGTGAGGTCGGCACCGAGGGGAACCTGGGCGGGCAGGCCACCGTGCGCGGGGTGTCGGGCACGTGGAAGGACCTCACCGACAACGTCAACGTGATGGCCTCCAACCTGACCGGCCAGGTGCGGTCCATCGCCCAGGTCGCGACCGCGGTGGCCAAGGGCGACCTGTCACAGAAGATCACCGTGGAGGCGAAGGGCGAGGTCGCCGCGCTCGCCGGGGTGATCAACACCATGGTCGACACGCTGTCCGCGTTCGCCGACGAGGTGACCCGTGTCGCGCGCGAGGTCGGCACCGAGGGGATCCTCGGCGGCCAGGCCCGGGTCTCCAACGTCGCCGGGACCTGGAAGGACCTGACCGACAACGTCAACTCCATGGCGAACAACCTGACGGGACAGGTCCGCAACATCGCCCAGGTCACCACCGCTGTCGCCCGGGGCGACCTGACCCGCAAGATCGACGTGGACGCGCGCGGGGAGATCCTGGAGCTCAAGACCACCATCAACACGATGGTCGACCAGCTGTCGTCGTTCGCCGCCGAGGTCACCCGCGTCGCCCGCGAGGTCGGCAGCGAGGGCCGACTCGGCGGACAGGCCGAGGTCGAAGGGGTCTCGGGCACCTGGAAGCGGCTGACGGAGAACGTCAACGGGCTGGCGGGGAACCTGACGCGCCAGGTGCGCGCGATCGCCGAGGTCACCAGCGCCGTCGCCGAGGGCGACCTGACGCGCTCCATCACCGTGGACGCCTCCGGTGAGGTCGCGGACCTCAAGGACAACATCAACTCCATGGTGGAGTCGCTGCGCGAGACCACCCGGGCCAACCACGACCAGGACTGGCTCAAGACCAACCTGGCCCGCATCTCCAGCCTGATGCAGGGCCGCCGCGATCTGGCCGTCGTCGCCGAACTCATCATGGACGAGCTGGCCCCGCTGGTGTCCGCGCAGTACGGCGCCTTCTACCTCGCCGAGACGGACGAGAGCGCGCAGAGCGCGGACCGGGTGGAGCTGCACCTGGTCGGCTCCTACGGACACCCCGGCGGGGTGGGCGGCGACGGCAGGCCGCGGCACTTCCGCCTCGGCCAGTCGCTGGTGGGCCAGGCCGCGCGCAGCCGTCGCATCATCGCGGTCGAGGACGTACCGCAGGACTATGTCGCCATCGGGTCCGGACTCGGCCAGAGCGCGCCCACCAGTCTGATCCTGCTGCCCATCGTGGTCGAGGACCAGGTGCTCGGAGTCATCGAGCTGGCGTCGGTCAACCGCTTCACCCCGGTCCACCGCGACTTCCTCGAGCAGCTGATGGAGACCGTCGGCGTCAACGTCAACACCATCGTCGCCAACTCCCGTACCGACGAGCTGCTGGGTGAGTCCCAGCGCCTGGCGGGCGAGCTGCAGGCCCGCTCGGAGGAGCTGCAGAACCGGCAGGAGGAACTCCAGCTCTCCAACGCCGAACTGGAGGAGAAGGCCGCGCTGCTGGCCACCCAGAACCGCGACATCGAGGCCAAGAACCTCGAGATCGAGCAGGCCCGTCAGGAACTGGAAGCACGCGCCCAGCAGCTGTCGCTGGCGTCGAAGTACAAGTCGGAGTTCCTGGCCAACATGAGCCACGAACTGCGCACCCCGCTCAACAGCCTGCTGATCCTGGCCCAGTTGCTGGCCCAGAACCCGGCCAGAAACCTGACGCCCAAGCAGGTGGAGTACGCCGGGGTCATCCACTCCGCCGGTTCCGACCTGCTGCAGCTGATCAACGACATCCTGGACCTGTCCAAGGTCGAGGCCGGGAAGATGGACATCACTCCCGAACGCGTCCCGCTGCGGCAGCTGGTGGATTACGTGGAGGCCACCTTCCGCCCGCTGACCACCCAGAAGAGCCTGGACTTCCAGGTCACCACCGCTCCCGATGTCGCTCCGCACCTGGTGACCGACGACTCGCGGCTCCGGCAGGTGCTGGGCAACCTGCTGTCCAACGCGGTGAAGTTCACCGAGTCCGGCCAGGTCGAACTGCACATCGAGACCGCCGATCCGGACGGGCTGCCCGCGTACGTCAGGGACAGCGGCCCGGCCCTGTCCTTCCGGGTGCGCGACACCGGCATCGGTATCGCCGAGCAGCAGTTGGAGACCATCTTCGGGGCCTTCCAGCAGGCCGACGGCACCACCAGCCGCAAGTACGGCGGCACGGGGCTGGGGCTGTCCATCAGCAGAGAGATCGCGCAGCTGCTCGGCGGTTCGATCAGTGCGGAGAGCACGCTGGGGGAAGGCAGCGCCTTCACCCTCCACATCCCCATCGAGCGTCCCGGCTTCGAGGACTCCTCCGCCGGCTCCCAGGACGGCCCGCAGACCCTCGACCCGGACGGATCCGAAGCGCCGGTGGCGACGCCGGCGGTGCCCGCGACGGCCAACGGGCTGCCGTCGACGCCGCGGCGCCGGGTGCTGGTGATCGAGGAGCGCGCCCACGGGTTGCTGTCGATGGTCGCGGAGAGCGCCGTGGCCGATGTCGCCGCCAGCCGCGAACCCACGGACCCCCGCAGCCACGTCGAGGTCATCTCGGTGCTGGGTGCCGGGCAGGCCGCGGCCGCGCTGGCCGCGCAACCGTGCCACTGCGTCGTGCTGGAGCTCGACATGTCCGGCGACGAGGCCTTCACCTTCCTGGAGGCCCTCGACGGCGACCGGGCGCTGCGCGGGGTGCCGGTGCTGGCCCACAACAGCCGGCGGCTGGACGCCGTGCACGAGCAGCAACTGCACGCGCGCTCGGACTCCCAGCCCCTGGAGTTGCTGCCCAGCCTGGACGAGCTGCGCGAGCGCATCGTGTTGCACCTGAGCGCGGAGCAGCCCAGCGACGTGCTGCCGCTGGTGCGCCCAGGGCGGGAGACCCAGCCGGTGTTCAACCCGGTGGACGGGCGGCTGGCCGGGCGCAAGGTCCTGGTCGTGGACGATGACCCGCGCAACGTCTTCGCGCTCACCGGCATCCTGGAGCTGCACGGCATGCAGGTCCTGCACGCCGACAACGGGCGGGCCGGGATCGAGGCACTGTCGCGGCACGAAGGCATCGAACTCATCCTGATGGACGTGATGATGCCCGAGATGGACGGTTACGCCGCCACCGCCGCGATCCGGGCCATGCCGGAGCACGCCGATCTGCCGATCATCGCGGTCACCGCCAAGGCCATGCACGGGGATCGGGAGAAGAGCCTGGCCTCGGGGTCGAGTGACTACGTCACCAAGCCCGTGGACGCCCATGCGCTGATCGCCTGCATCCAGCAGTGGCTGCGGGCCTGACCCGGGCGCCCGGAGCGTTCCGGCAGGAGCTGATCGGCCGGTCGAACGCGCTGGGTGATCGGCCGATCAGCAGGTATCCACTCGTGTGACGCGGCAACGCGGTCGGCAGGCCTTTCGCAAGGAGCAACACATGTCCACACCCCCAGAGCCACCGGGGTCCGCGGAGTCCAGCGTGGTGGTCGTCTCCGCGCGCGGAGACGACCAGGATTCCGTGCGCGAAGACGACCAGAGCACCCCGGGCCGCCTGGCCGGCACGGTCGCGCGGCTGCGCGTGCAGGTCCAGCAGGCCCAGGACGCGGCCGCCGGCCAGGCGCTGATCGAACAGGCCAAGGGCATCCTGGTGGAGCGTCTGCACTGTGGTCCGCGCGAGGCGGCCCGGCAACTCGACACCCTTGCCGCGAGTGCCAGTGTCACCCTGTTGGAACTGGCCGCGGACATCGTCAACCAGGCCGCCCGCGACCACCTCACCGAGCTCACCGCCGCCATGCTCAAAGCGGCCCCCTCCCACGAGGTCCCCGACGTGACCACCGCGGCGACCGTGCGCATGCGGACCGCCGAGAGCGGCACCCTGTCGGCCGGGGACACCCAGACCGTCGCCGACTCCCTGCTGCGTTACGCGCTGGCGCCGTTGGGCGCCCACGCGCTGGCCATCTGGTCCGTGACCTACGACGGGGCCCTGCGGCTGGCCGGCCACGCGGGCTTCCCCGAGGCCGAGGGGGCCCGCTGGCACTATGTTCCCCCGGAGGTGGCGACGCTGGCCCGGCGGGCACTGACCCAGCGCCGTACGGTGTGGGCCCGGACCCTGGCCGAGGCCCAACTACCCTCCATCGGCGGCACGACCTCCCCACAGGCCGGCCGCGTCGTCGTACCCGCCGGCACCAGCGGGCGTCTGGTGGGCGCCCTGGAGATCTGCTGGCCCGGCCCCCTGGACCCCCAGCCGCCCCAGGTCCAGCGCCAGGTCGAGGCCCTGGCCGATCTGTGCGCCCACACCCTGGACGCCCACGTCCCGCTCGGACCCACCACCGAGCCCTCCGACCTGGTCGGTCTCGCCGAAGGCCTGTGGGACCCCGCCATGGTCCTGCGACCGCACCTGGACGGGGACGGACGCGTCACCGACTTCTGGATCCACCACCTCAACGCGCACTTCGCCGACCTCGCGGGCCGGCCGCCCACCGCCATCGCCGGTTCGCTGCTCCTCGAGAGCTACCCGGTGAGCGCCGACCCCAACGGCCTGTACGAGAAGGTCGAGCACGTCCACGCCACCGGCGAGCCCTTCCGGGCCCGGCGGCTGGCCACCACCAGCCTGGTCGACCAGATCCCGCTACCCATCGTCGCGGACGTCAGCATCACCCGTCACGGCGAGGAGGTCCTGGCGACCTGGCGCATCCACGACGAGGGCACCCGCCTGGCCAGCGTGCTGCAGCACGCACAGCGACTGGGGCGCATCGGCGGCTTCGAGGAGGACTTCCACACCGGCGAGATCACCTGGAACAGCCAGCTCTTCGCCCTGTGCGGCCTGCAGCCGACCGACAAGCCGATCCCGCTGCAGGAGCTCGCCGCCCACGCCCACCGCGATGACGCCATCGCCCTGGGACGGTTCCTGCGCACCCTGCTGCACCACCACCGGCCGGCGTCCACCGCGTTCCGGCTGAACCGGCCCGACACGACCTCCCGACACATCCGGATCGTCGCCGAACCGGTCCTGGACAGCCAGGGGAACCTGCAGGTCATCCGCGGTGCGTACCAGGACATCTCGGCCCAGCACTGGACCGAGGTCGCGCTCGCCGCCACCCGTGACCAACTCGCGCACACCGAAAGGGAGTCCGCCGAGCACAACCGGCTCGCCCTGCAGCTCCAGCACGCCATCATGCCGCCCACCAGCGCCCCCATCGACACCCCGGGACTGCACATCGCGGTGCGCTACCGGCCGGCCGAGGAGGACCGTCTGGTCGGCGGCGACTGGTACGACATCGTCACGCTGCCGAACCGGCAGGTCCTGCTGGCCGTCGGCGACATCGCGGGCCACGGCATCCGGGCCGCCACCTCCATGATCGTGCTGCGGAACGCCCTGCGCGGCCTGACCGCCACCGGCGCCGGGCCCGCCCAACTGCTCGTGTGGCTCAACACCGTCGCCCACTACCTCACCGAGCACGTCACCGCCACCGCGGTCTGCGCCCTGTACGACCCCTCCACCCGGATCCTGCGCTGGGCCCGTGCCGGCCATCTCCCGCCGATCCTGGTCCGCAAGGGCCGCGCCGAACCGCTGCCCGCCATCAAGGGCATCCTGCTCGGCGCGCGGCCCGACGCGCAGTTCCAGGAGGGCGAGGTGCAACTCAAGGTCGGCGACACCCTGTTGATGTACACCGACGGTCTGATCGAACGGCGGGACCGCTCCGTCCAGTCCTCCCTGGACCAGCTCATCACCGCCGCCGAAAGCTCCACGCCGACCCTGGACGCACACCTGGACTACCTGCTGACCCGCAGCAACGCCGACACCGACGACGACACCTGCCTCATCGGCGTCCAACTCACCTGACCGCCGAAGCGCCTCGGCACTCCCCGGCAGCGGTCAGGTCAGTGCCACCGGTGCTACGGCGGGTCCTGTCCGGGTCGGTCGGCGTGCAGGGCGCACTCGTCGCGCCAGGCCAGCGCCCGGTGGATCTGTGGCGTGGTCAGGCCGGTCACCGGGCTGAGCTCCTCGACGGTCATGTCGTGCGGAGCGGCCGACAGGGCCCGGACGATCTGCCAGGACCACAACTCCTCCTCGACGAAGGGCCGTTGGCGGTACCTCTCCAGGAGCGCCCCCAGGTGTTCGCCGCCGCAGGCCACGAGGAGCCGCATGCCGTCCTTGGCCGGATCGGTGGCATGTACGGCCGAGGAGTCACGCACTATCGCCAGGACTCCGCCGTCGTACCAGAGCCGGCCGCACCAGTCGCACAGCTCCACCGGCTCTTGCACTGCTTCCCGCTCCGCCATGCCTCGCGCCTACCCGCAACGCACCACTCCACTGCGGCCGACCCCGGTGCCGGCGTTGGCTGTCGCGGAAGGGGAACGTGGGCCTCCCCGCACGTTCCGTAGCCGCGGGGTGGCGCTTGGGTGTCGGAAGATCGTCCGAAAACCGCCCGTAGGCACCGCCCGGCCGGGCGGTGCCTACGGGAGTCCGTTCGAGGTCAGGCGCGAACGGTGAGCCAGGCGCCCAGGCCGCTGCACCCGCGCGCGTCATACGTGGTGCTGCGGTAGCCCGCCGGGATGGGGGAGTAGGGGCAGGTCCAGATGCCGTTGCGCACCAGTTGATGGAACCAGGCGCCGATGCCGCTGCAGCCGTTGCGGTCGTAGTTGGTGATGACGTACCCGGACACGACCGGGGACCCGGCACAGGTCCAGATCCCGTCGCGGGCGAGCTTGTGGAACCAGGCGCCGATGCCGCTGCAGCCATTGCGGTCGTACATGGTGATGACGTAGCCGGACACGATCGGCGATCCCGCGCAGGTCCAGATCCCGTCACGGACGGGCTGCTGCAACCACGCTCCCGCGCCGTTGCAGCCGTTCCGGTCGAACATGGTGATCACGTATCCGGGTGGCACGGCCACGCCCGGACAGGTCCATCCGCCCACCGCGGCCTGTGCCCGGCTGTCGGCGGCCGCGGACGTTCCGGTGGCCGTGCCGGTGAACACGGCCGCGAGCAGCGCGACCGCTCCCACGATCGCGGCGATCCTGCCGCGGAACACGGCTCTGGCTGAACGGCTCCACAAGTGACGAAGTCGGCTGTTCACTGCACCCCAGTCCTGTCGGTTTGTGTGGATGACGGAGGTGTCATCCTGCACTGGCCGGCGGTCCTGGCCGCAGCGTTTTGGGCACGTCGGGGCGACGGTCGATGATCACTCGGCGTGAGTCCGCCCCCGATGGCCGGGCGGTCAGGCGCTGCGCTTGCGCGCGGCGGTCTTCTTCGCGGGGGCCTTCTTCGCCGCCTTCTTCGCGGTCGTCTTCTTCGCCGTCGTCTTCTTCGCGGGCGCCTTGTCGGCGCTCGCCTTCGCCTTCGCCGGGGCGATGTCGTGGACCGTGGCGTCCTGGCCGCGGTTCTCCTTGGCCTGGGCGAGGCTGGCCTCCAGCGCCTCCATGAGGTCCACGACCTTCCCGGCCGCCGGCGCGGGAGCGCCGGCCGGAGCGACCTCGGCGCCTTCGACCTTGCCGCGCACCAGGTCCGCCACCGCGGCGGTGTACTGGTCCTCGTAGGTGTCCAGGTCCGCTTCGCCCAGTGCGTCGATGAGGGCGATGGCGGCCTTGATCTCGTTGTCGGCGAGCTCCACCTTGGCGGTGGGCGCGGCCCCTCGGCGGGGGACTTCATCTCGTCGGGCCAGTGCAGGGTGTGGGCGATCAGGACATCGTCATGGGCGTAGATCAGCACCAGCTGTTCCTTGTTGTGCAGCGCCACCTTGCCCACAGCTGCCTTCCCTGAGCGGGCGAGGGCCTGGCGCATCAGGACGTAGGGCTTGTCGCCGCCGGAGCTCGGCTGCAGGACGTACGGGGTGTTGTACTGGGCGCTGGGAACGCCGGCCATGTCGAGGAAGCCGCTGATCTCGATCGTCTTGGCGGTGGGCAGCGGCATGGCGGCGAGTTCGTCGTCGGTGATCTCCACCAGCGTGCCGTCGGACGTCTCGTAGGCGCGGCCGATCTCGTCCTGGTTGAGGACCGTGTCGTCCAGCTCGCACTTCTTGCGGTACCGGACCGGCCCGTGGTCCGCCTTGTGCATCTGCCGGAACGGGATCTTGTGGCTGCTCACCGTCGATCCCAGGCGCACCGGGATGGAGACCAGCCCGAAGGAGACCGTTCCGGACCACAGCGGCTTCATTCCACGATCCCGCCGGTTGAGTGACTCATGTTCCGACGCTACGACCGCCACCGCCACCCCGCGACCGCACCGCGTTGACAGTGGCCCGGCCGTGAAAAGGAGGGTCGCCGTTCCATGGGAAGAGGGAGGGTGCACGGCGGACGGGAGAGCGGCGGGAGGGAAACCCCGTCCTCGCCACTCTCAACGTATAGCGCGCCCGGGGGCTTGCGGCAAGACCCCGGGCGGCCCGCAGAATGGTTGGTCAAGGCTTTGACCTGCAAGAACGCGAGATTCGCGACGGCTCGGCGCGGATGTGTGGCGCCGACTCGCGGGGAGCGGCCGGACCGATTCCGATCCTGTTGAACGGGTGTTGCGATGATTGACGTGATCGTGGTCGGCGCTGGACCGACCGGGTTGATGCTGGCCGGCGAGTTGCGGTTGCACGGTGTGCGGGTGGTCGTGCTGGAGAAGCTGACCGGGCCGACCGGGGAGTCCCGCGGGCAGGGACTGCACGCGCGCAGCGTCGAGGTGATGGACCAGCGCGGCCTGCTGGACCGGTTCTCGGCGGTGAGTGAGAGGTTCCGGGTCGGCGGTCTCTTCGGCGGCATCGTCACACCGTGGCCGGACCGGTTGGACACGGCACACCCGTACGGTCTCGCCACGCCGCAACCGGTCACCGAGCGGTTGCTCCACGCGTGGGCACTCGAACTCGGTGCCGACATCCGGCGCGGCTGCGAAGTGGTCGGGTTGAGCCAGGACGAGGAAGGGGTGACCGTCCGGTCGGCGAGCGGGGGCACGGAGCTGCGCTCGCGTTACCTCGTCGGGTGCGACGGCGGCCGCAGCGTGGTGCGCAAGCGGCTGGGGGTCGGCTTTCCCGGCGAGCCCGCGACGGTCGAGACGCTGCTGGGGGAGATGGAGATCAGCGAGGATCCGGCGGCGGTCGCCGCCGTCGTCGAGGAGGTCCGCAGGACCCAGTTGCGATTCGGTGTCGTCCCGAGCGAGAACGGGGCGTGGCGCGTTGTCGTGCCGGCCGACGGGGTGGCCGAGGACCGTACGGCCGCGCCGACCTTGGAGGAGTTCAGGCGGCGGCTGCGGACGGTGGCCGGCACCGACTTCGGTGTGCACTCGCCGCGTTGGCTGTCCCGGTTCGGCGATGCCACCCGGCAGGTCGAGCGCTACCGGGTCGGCCGGGTGCTGCTGGCAGGCGACGCGGCGCACATCCACCCGCCGACCGGTGGACAGGGGCTCAACCTCGGTGTGCAGGACGCGTTCAACCTCGGCTGGAAGCTGGCCGCCACGGTGAAGGGCTGGGCGCCGGAGGGGCTGCTCGACAGCTACCACGTCGAACGGCATCCGGTGGGCGCCCGTGTGCTGGACAACACCCGTGCGCAGATAACCCTGTTGGGAGCCGAACCGGGTCCGACCGCGCTGCGGGGGCTGTTCTCGAAGCTGATGGACTTCGAGGAGGTGAACCGCTACGTCACCGGGATGATCACCGCTGTCGACGTCCGCTACGACTTCGGCGAGGGCCATGAACTGCTCGGCCGGCGGATGCGGGACGTGGCGCTGCGGCGCGGGCGCCTCTACGAGCTGATGCACGGCGGTCGCGGGCTGCTGCTCGACCGGACCGGCCGGCTCTCGGTGGCGGGCTGGGAGGACCGGGTCGACCATGTCGTCGACGTCAGCGAGGAACCGGACGCTCCCGCGGTGCTGTTGCGGCCGGACGGGCACGTGGCGTGGGTCGGTGCCGACCAGCAGGAGCTGCTCGGCCGGCTGCCGCGGTGGTTCGGCGCTGCCGCTGGTGGCCATGATGGTGACGCACAGTAGCTATCGAACAAATGTACGGATCTCGGGTTATGGTGGAAGAGCGACGGAGGAGATCCGGTGGGGGAGGACGCGTGGACTGTGAGTGGAGGTGCCGATGCCATCGTTTACGCACCTCCACGCCATGTCCGGCTATTCGGCCCGCTACGGCGCCGCGCACGTCGACCAGTTGGTGCGCCGTGCGGCGGAACGAGGCATGGGTGCACTCGCGCTCACCGACCGTGACACAGTCACCGGGATCGTACGGTTCGCCAAGTCCTGCGCGACCCACGGCGTCCGCCCGATCCTCGGTGTCGACATCGCCGTCGCGCCCCACCGCCACGCACCCACCGCGACCCGTTCCCGCACTCCGGTGCGCGGCGGCGCCCACGTGGTGGAGGCACCACTGCGGGTGACGCTGCTGGCGCAGCACGCCGACGGATGGGCCCGGCTGTGCCGCCTGGTGTCCACCGCGTACACCGATCCGGTCGCGGGTGTGCCGGTGGTGTCCTGGGCGGCCTTGGCCCAGTACGCGGGGGAGGGGCTGACGGTCCTGCTGGGCCCGGTCTCCGAACCCGTCCGCGCCCTGAGCGCCGGCCGTGAGGACCTGGCAGGACAGCTCCTCACCCCATGGCGCGACCTGGCCGGTGACAACCTGCGGATGGAGGTGGCGTGGTTCGGCCTGCAGGGCACCGGCCCCGGCTCCCTGCGGCTGGCCGGCCGCACCCTGGCCCTGGCCGACCGGCTCGGCGTCCCGGCCGTGCTGACCAACGCGGTCCGCTACGCCGACCGCGAGCAGCACCGCCTCGCCGACGTCCTGGACGCCGCCCGGCTGCTGCGCCCCATCGACCGGCGCCGCCTCGACACCGGCGAGCGCTGGCTGAAGGACCCGACGGCGATGTCCACGGTCGCCGACCGCGTCACCGAGGCGGCGGGTGCCGGGACGGAGCGCGCGCGGCGGCTGCTGGCGGAGACCGACCGCACGGCGGAGCGGTGCCGCGTCGACCCGGTGGCCGACCTGGGGCTGGGCACCCCGCACTTTCCCGAATCTGCGGTCGTTGGCGCCGGCCCGGGTCCGGGTGAGGCGGCGGCGTTGCTGCGGAAGCGTTGTGAGGCGGGCATGATCCGACGGGGTCTGGACCGTGACGCGGCTGCGGTACAGAGATTGGAGGAGGAGCTCGAGGTCATCGCCCGCATGCAGTACGACACGTACTTTCTCACCGTGGCGGCCGTCGTGGCCGACGTGCGGGAGATGGGGATCCGGGTGGCCGCCCGTGGCTCGGGCGCCGGCTCCATGGTCAACCACGCCCTGTACATCGCCACCGCCAACCCGCTGGAACACCACCTGCTCTTCGAGCGCTTCCTCAACCCCCGGCGGAACTCACTGCCCGACATCGACATCGACGTGGAGTCCGCCCGCCGCCTGGAGGTCTACGACCGGATCATCGAACGCTTCGGCACGGAGCGTGTCGCGGTCACCGGCATGCCCGAGACCTACCGGGCCCGCCACGCCCTGCGCGACACCGGTATGGCCCTGGGCATCGCGCCGCACACGGTGGACCGCATCGCGAAGTCGTTCCCGCACATCCGGGCCTGCGACATCACCTCGGCCCTGGCCGAGCTGCCGGAACTGCGGGACCTGGCCGCGGCGGCGGACCGGTTCGGACCGCTGTGGGAACTCGCCGAAGGCCTGGACGCGCTGCCCCGCGGGATGGCGATGCACCCGTGCGGCGTCATCGTCAGCAACACCACCCTGCTGGACCGGCTGCCGGTGCAGCCCACCCCGGGCGGCTACCCGATGGTGCAGGCCGACAAGGAGGACGTCGAGGACCTCGGGCTGATCAAACTGGATGTGCTGGGGGTGCGGATGCAGTCCGCGATGGCGCACGCCGTCACCGAGATCCAGCGCGTCACCGGGCAGAGCATCGACCTCGACGACCACCGGCAGGTGCCGCTGGACGACTTCTTCGCCTTCAAGCTGATCCAGGCCTCCGACACCATCGGCATGTTCCAGCTGGAGAGCCCCGGCCAGCAGGATCTGCTGGCCCGACTGCAGCCCAGGGACCCGCAGGACGTCATCGCCGACATCAGCCTCTTCCGTCCGGGACCGGTCGCCGGCGGGATGCCCGCCCAGTACATCGCCGCCCGCCACGGCGCCGCCCCCGTCTACCCGCACCCCGACCTCGAACCGGTCCTCGCCGACACCTACGGGGTGACGATCTGGCACGAGCAGATCATCGACATGCTCGCGACCCTCACCGGCTGCGACCGTGCCATGGGCGAAGTCGGCCGCCGCGCCCTGGGCGACAGGAACCGCCTGCCGAAACTGCGGGAGTGGTTCCACCGGGAGGCCGCCGCCCGCGGCTACACCCCCGAGGTCCGGGAGGAGGTGTGGAGGATCATCGAGGGGTTCGGCTCGTTCGGCTTCTGCCGGGCGCACGCGGTCGCCTTCGCCGTACCCGCCCTGCAGTCGGCCTGGCTGAAAGCGCACTTCCCGGCCTTCCTGGTGGCCGGTCTCCTCGAACACGACCCGGGGATGTGGCCCAAGCGGGTGATCGTCGCGGACGCCCGGCGCCACGACGTGCCCGTCCTGGGCGTCGACGTCAACCACTCCCGGGCCACTCACACCGTGGAGAAGACCGACGACGGCACCTGGGGTGTACGGCTGGCGTTCTCCGCGGTCAAGGGCATCAGCGAGGACCAGGTCGGCCGCCTGGTGGACGCCCAGCCCTACACCTCGCTGCAGGATCTGTGGCAGCGCGGCCGCCCCGACCGCCCCACCGCGGAACGCCTCGCGGAGGTCGGCGCCCTGGACGCCCTGCGCGGGTCGCTGACCCGCCGGGACCTGCTCCTGCAGATCGCCGAACTCCACGCCCACGCCCGCGGCCGCCAGGGCGACGGTCAGCTGCCGCTGCAGGACATCAGCGCCGGCTCCGCCCCCAGCGGCCTGCCGGAGATGACCGGCCGCGAAGCGCTGGGCGCGGAACTGGAGACGTTGAGCATCGACGTCAGCCAGCACCTCATGGAGCACCACCACCGGCTCCTGCGCGAGGTCGGCGCCACCGACGCCGCCCACCTGGAGGCCTTCGAGTCCGGGCAGACCGTCCTGGTCGCCGGGGTGCGCGCCTCGACGCAGACCCCGCCCATCGCGTCGGGCAAGCGCATCATCTTCGTCACCCTCGAAGACGGCTCCGGCCTTGTCGACCTGGCCTTCTTCGAGGACTCCCACGCCGCCTGCGCCCACACCGTCTTCCACAGCGGACTGCTCCTGGTCCGCGGCACCGTCCAGCGCCGCGGACCGCGCCGCACGGTGGTCGGCAGCCGCGTCTGGGACCTCGAAGCGCTCGCCACCGCCCGCCGCGACCACGGACCCGAGGCCGTCGTGCGCCTCCTGGGCGACACAGCCGTCCCCGGGCCCACCCCCGCCCAGCCGCCGCGGCGCGCACTCGCCAACGGAACCACCGGCGCCGTCCTGCACCCGTGGGCCGACCTGCAGCCTGCCGGCACCCGCTCCGCGAACCTCGCCAAGCTCGGTCACATCAGCCCCGGAAGTGCGGGGTGACCCTCATGCAACCGGCGCAGCGCCACATCCTGCACGCGCACTTCCACGGCGAGACCCGCGACGACCCCGCGCTGTACCAGCAGCTCCTGGAAGTCCTGCAGGGCATCAGCCCGCGCGTCCAGGCGCTGGAACCCGACGGCGCGCAGATGGACCTCAGCGGTGCGCTGCGGTATTTCGACCGATCCCCCCGGGACCTCGCCGAACTGATCCGGATGCGGGTCGTGGCGCTGCACGGGGTGCAGGTGACGCTGGCCGTCGCGGGCAACCGGCTGCTGGCCGGCATGGCCGCCGCGGTGACGGCGCCGGGCGGCATCACCGTCATCGGCCACGACCCGCACGACGTCGCCGCGTTCCTGCGCCCGCAACCCGTCGGCGCCCTGCCCGGCGTCGGACCGGCCACCGCGAAGACGCTGGTCCGGCACGGCCTGCACCGTATCGGGGACCTCGCCGACGCGCCGTTGCTCACGACCCAGCGGCTCCTGGGAGCGACCACGGGGCGGGCCCTGCACGACCTCGCCCACGGCCGAGACCCCCGCCCCGTCACCCCGCAGCCCGTCGCCCGCTCCGTCTCCGCCGACCACCACTTCGACCGCGACGAGCTCGACCCCGGGCGGCACCGGCGCGTCCTGCTCGACCTCAGCGACCAGCTCGGCTCCCGTCTGCGCTCCCAGGCGCAGATCACCGGCGCCCTGTCCCTCACCGTCCGCTACGCCGACCGTTCGACCACCACCAGGACCCGGTCACTGCCCGAAGCCTCGGCGCACGGGGATGACGTCCGCGCCACCGTCTACGCGCTGTACACCGCGCTGGGTCTGCAGCGGGCCCGGGTCCGATCCCTCAGCGTGCGCGCCGAGCAACTGCGCCCCGCCCACGACGCGGCGCAGCAACTGAGCCTGGACCAGGTCCGGGAGAACCGCCTCGCCATCGAACCGGCCATCGACCGCGCCAACGCCCGTTTCGGCCCGGGAGCGGTACGTCCGGCGAGCCTGGCGCGCGCCCGGCGGGAGTAGGGGCGGTCGCGCGTCAGGCCTTCGAGCACTGCCACTGCGCCGGTTCAGGTCGCGACGAGGGCCGCCACGCCGAGCGCGACGAGTCCGCCGCAGATCGCGAGATTCAACTTCAGGTGGTCCACGAAGATCGCCACGAACTCCCTGATCGTCGCGCTCGGCCAGAAGTACGCGGCGGTGGGTGAGCCGATCACCTGCCCGTTGATGCCCGCCCGTCGCGCCATCAGCGCGGCCCGGAACGCATGGAAGTTGTTGGTCACCACGACGCACCGGTACGCCGGGCCGCGCTCCGCCATCAACGCCTTGCTGCAGGCCAGGTTCTCCTCCGTGGTCCGCGACTGCTCCTCCCGCAGGATCCGCTCTTCCGGAACCCCCTTCGCCACCAGGTACTCCGCCATGGCGTGCGACTCGGGGCGGCCCTCGTCGGGCCCCTGCCCGCCGGAGACCAGCAGGTGGGGCGACCCACCGTGGCGCTCCTCCGCCGCGTAGGCGGCCAGTGCCCGCTCCAGCCGGGACGCGAGCAGGGGCGGGACCTGGTCACCGGCCAGACCGCAGCCGAGCACGACGACGAAGTCCACACCGGCGCGCACCGTGATCCGCCCGTAGAGGAAGGAGTACATGAGGTAGCAGACGAAGAGGAACGAGACATACGCGACGACGAACACGGTCAGCACACCCGCGGAGAAGATCACACGGGACCCGGAGCTCGCGGCGAAGGCGAGGAACGCCAGGAGGAGGAAGATGCCCAGGCCCGCGAGCAGTGACAGCAGGTTGCCCAGGCCGCGTCCCTCCTTGCGGACCATCAGCAGACCGTTGGCGACGAGCGCGAAGGGCAGCGCGAGGCCGGCGAGCACGACCAGCCCCGGCAGCAGGTAGAGGACGAAGCGCGTCCCGGGGATCGGTGCCCCGTGCAGCGACGCCACGAACGCGACACTGAAGAGCCCGAGACCCAGCCCGAGGAAGACAGCGTTGCGGAACAGGCGGCGGTCCTTGCGGAGGCTGACGGCGAAGGCGAGGAACGCGAGGACGGAGGCGATGTAGACGGAGAGGAGCACGATCGCATCGTATGAGCGCGGTATCCGCCGACCTGTGCCGGGGCGCGCGCGAGTCGAGTGCCGTCGGTCGCCCGACCGTGCGGATCGGGCTCAGGGCTTGCGGGCGATGGCCCCGTAGCAGGCGGTCTCGTTGTTGGTGATTCCGCCGAGGCTGTCCTCGGGATCGGGTCGCCACTGCTGGGTGGACGTGATGCCGGGGTCCAGGAAGGTCCAGTCCGTGAAGAAGGCGGTGAACTCGGCGAGGGTGCGCGCTTGGACGGGGGTGCCGGCGGCCCGGTAGACCTGCAGGGCGCGATCGATCGGGTCGGGGTCGAAGTCCGCGGTCAGGTGGGTGAGGGTGAGGGTGCTGCCGGGGGCCAACTCGCTCTTGAGGGTTTCGACGATGCCGTGCGCGTCCTGGTCGTCGGTGACGAAGTGCAGGAGGGCGTTGAGACTCAGGGCGACGGGTCGGGAGAGGTCGAGGGTCCGTTTGACCTCAAGGGAGTCCAGGAGGGCCCGGGGGTCGGTGACGTCCGCCTGCGTGTACGCCGTGCGCCCTTCGGGAGTGCCGTGCAGCAGGGCGGCGGCGTGGGCCAGCACGATGGGGTCGTTGTCGGCGTAGACCACGCGGGAGGCGGGGTCGGTCTCTTGGGCGATCTCGTGCAGGTTGGGCGGGGTGGGGATACCGGTGCCGATGTCCAGGAACTGGGTGAGCCCCAGGGAGGCCAGGTAGCGGGTGGAGCGGTGCATGAAGCGGCGGTTGGCGCGCGCGGCGACCAGCGCGGAGGGAAAGGCCACGATGGCTCGGCCCGCCGCCTCGCGGTCGGCGGGGAAGTTGGTGTAGCCCCCGAGGTAGTAGTCGTACATCCGCGCCGAGTGGGGCCGGTCCAGTTGCAGGTCGATGCCGGACTCGTGATCGATGCTCATGGTGTTCCCCCTCGCGGCGCGGGCACCGGGCGGCCCCCCGGGCTCCTCCCCGGACCGCGCAGCCTACAAGCACCCCCTTCGGCCAATTTCACACCGGCCGGGCCCTGTGGCGATGGATTCGCGGGGTTTCCTCCGCAAATACGTCCATCAGTCGAACATGTATGCGTTACCGTCTCATCACGTGGTGTGAAAAAATAGTCGAAACGATCTTCAACAGCAGGGGTCGTGATCCGCTTTGCTGATCGTGGGAGCACATCAACTCCCCGCCGACGCCCCTCCATCCACGGAACGGTGCGGTGCCAGCGGACGGGACGCCCGTGAGCGAGATCGAAGACGTGCCGGCCGATGGAAGGCGATGACACGATGACCCGACCCCACCCCATCGCTCCCTCGGCGCGCGCCACCTCCGAACAGGTCGCGCAGCGCCGCGCCAACCTGACCCTGGCCGCGTTCTACGAGTACCACCGCACTCTGTGGCTGCGGTACGCGCTGCTGCAGGTCGGCGACGGCCACCAGGCGGCGCGACTGGTGCGCGAGGTCCACGACCAGCTGGCACAGGACTGGGATCTGGTCCTGCGCCAGGAGTCCGTGCCGCAGTACGCGTGGACCGCGCTGAAGGACCACATCCACCACTGGCTGGTGCGCCACCGGCGCACCCCGGTCATGCCCGACACCGCCGCGTTCCGCGCCGCGATGCGGAAGCTGCTGGTACGCGAGCTCCAGGACGGCTGGGCCCTGCTGGAGAGCGAACTGGGCCTGTACACGGCCATCTCCGAGCTTCCGGAACGGCAGTGCGACGTCATCATCCTGCGCTACGTCCTCAAGGCCGAGGACCACGACATCGCCGAGTACCTGGGCACGACCACCGACACCGTGCGCTCCCACGTCATGCGCGCCAAGGACCGGCTCGCCACCAAGCTGACGTCCCTGCTCAAGGAGGAAGCGTGACCAGACGAGCCTCCCGCCGGCTGCGCGAGGACATCGAGGCCCTCCTGCGGGAGACCGACGTCTTCCCGAACCGGGACGACCCCGACGTCGACGACCTGGACGCCGACCTCGACACCGCCGCCGAGCCCGAGGACGCGGTGCACGAGCCCTGCCGCCACCACCGCCCCCCGCCGTCCGACGCCCCCGCGGACCGCGTACGCGAGCCGCTGTGCGTACCGGCCTGCGCCGACTCCATCCGGCAGACCGCCGCCCGCGACCTGCACCTGGCCGTCTCCCTGGTCGTGAGCGACGCCCGCGCCGCCGCCGCGCTCGCCCGCTTCGCCGACCAGGCCGGCGCCGAGACCGAAGGCGCGCTCGTCTTCGGCTGTCTGCTCTTCCTGGCCGGTCACAGCGACGCCGCCGAGTACTGGTGGCAGTACGCCGCCGGTGGCGAGAACCCCACCGCCGCCTTCTGTCTGTATCTCCACCACCGCAACCAGGGCCAGCACCGCACCGCCCAGCAGTGGCGCAGCCAGACCCACCAGTTGGAGACCGCGGACCGGCCGAGCGTCCCGCGCCGGCCCCCCAGTTCGCTTCCTCTGCTGCCCCGCCGGGTGCGCCACGCCCTGCTCACCCAGTGCCACCAAGGGGCCTCCCCCCACCTGCCCCCCGCCATGGAGGCCGCCATCAACACCCTCTACGGCCACAGCCACAGCGACGAGGATCAGGACACGGACGCCTACCCGCTGCCGCACGGCGGCTTTCCCCGCCACTTGGCGCGAGCGGCGAACCGCTGACCACCGCGCAGGGCGCCGCGGGAGCCCGCCACCCCATCACCGGGGCACGGCTCCCTCGTCGTCGAAGAGCCCTCCGGTGGGGCCGTCGTCGGGCAGCAGCGCCAGGCGGATGGCGGCCACCGCACCCTGCTGCTCAGGGGTCTGGGTACCGCTGAACCCGTTGCGATCCGTGGACTACCCGGAGGGGCCAGGGGCTGAGGTGCGGAACCTGACGCAGTTCATCCAGTGATCGCCTGGCCGACGCAGAGCCGACTGCCGCGGTCGCCGACCTCATCCGCGTGGCGACGGGCCTCCGACCCGTGCGCACTTCAGGTGCCCGGCGGAATCAGTAGTCGACGGGCTCGCGGATGATGGGGCAGGTCATGCAGTGGCCGCCGCCGCGGCCCCTACCCAGTTCCGCACCGACGATCGTGATCACTTCCACTCCGGCCTTGCGCAATTGGGTGTTGGTCTGGGTGTTGCGGTCGTAGGTGAACACCACGCCCGGCTCCAGCGCCACGGCGTTGTTGCCGCTGTCCCACTGCTGGCGCTCGGAGGCGTACGCGTCACCGGCGGTCTCGATCACGCGCAGTTCCTTCAGGCCCAGGGACCGGGCGACGACGTCGGTGAACGGGCGATCGCGCTCGTCGGTGATCTCGACTCCCGGCGCGCTGTCACTGGGCCGGAGCGAGAACGTGTGGACCGCGTTCATGATGGGTGGGTGCAGCGTGACGATGTCACGGTCCGCGAAGGTGAAGACCGTGTCCAGGTGCATGGCCGCCCGGAGTTTGGGCATGCCGGCGACGACGACGTGCTGCGCCGCGCCCTGCTCGAACAGTGCCGCCGCGACCTGGGTGATCGCCTGCCGGGAGGTGCGTTCACTCATGCCCATGAGGACCACGCCGTTGCCGACCGGCATGATGTCGCCGCCCTCGAACGTGGCCTGCCCCCAGTCCTTCTCCGGGTCGCCCCACCACACCCTCGACTCCTTGTAGTCGGGGTGGAAGGTGTAGACGGCCTTCATCAGGAGCGTCTCGTCGTGCCGCGCCGGCCAGTACAGCGGGTTGAGCGTCACACCCCCGTAGAGCCAGCACGTCGTGTCCCGCGTGTAGAGGGTATTGGGCAGCGGCGGCATGAGGTACTCGCGGATGCCCGCCAGGGCGAGGTACCCCGGCCGGAAGCCCTCCGGCAGGTCCGCCGTCGCCAGGCCGCCGATGAGGAACTCCACCAGGGCGCTCGGCTCCAGCGTGTCCAGGAACTCCCGCGTCGGCTCGATGAGCCCCAGGCCGACCTGATTCGCGCCGATCTTCCGGTCGAGCAGCCAGGACCGCGCCGCCGGGATCGCCATCGTCTGCGCCAGCAGGTCGTGCAGCTCCACGACCTCCACCCCGCGTCCGCGCAGCTTGTTGACGAAGTCGGCGTGGTCGCGCTGGGCGTTCTCCACCCACATCACGTCGTCGAAGAGCAGGTCCTCGGCGTTGGTCGGAGTCAGCCGGCGGTGCGCCAGGCCGGGCGCGCACACCAGGACCTTGCGGAGCCTGCCGACCTCGGAATGGACGCCGAAGCCCGGCTGGGAGGTGATGTCGGTGCTCATCGCGTTGCGCCTTTCGGTCGAGGACAACCAGGGGGTCGGGTGCGGGTCACAGTTCGATCCAGCCCAGCGCCAGGGCGATCACGCCCACGGCCGCGCCGACGACCGAGACGGCGCAGATGACGGCCTCGCCGGGTGAGAACAGGCGCCGGTGCTGCTCCCGCCGGGCCTTGATGAACAGGAACGTCGCCGGTGCGTAGATGAGGAAGGAGACCAGCACGAACTTCAGCCCGGCGGCGTACAGCAGGAACGCCGTGTACACCGTGGCGATCGCGGCGATCACGAGTTCGCTGCGGGTGACCTGCCCGGCGACGCGCTCCCGGTCCGGCCGCAACGCGATCTTGACGGCGAAGGCCGCGGCGAGCAGGAACGGGATCAGACTCAGCGCGCTCGTCAGGTCGAGCGCGAAATTGAACGCGTCGTCGGAGAACATCGTGATGACCAGGACGACCTGACTCAGCACGGTGGTCATCAGCAGCGCCGGGACCGGTACGTCCTCCGCGGTGGCCTGCCGCAGGAACCGGGGCATGTCGTCGTCCTTCGCGGCCACGAACAGCACCTCGGCGGCCATCAGCGTCCAGGCGAGGTAGGCGCCCAGGACGGAGACGATCAGTCCGACGCTGACGAACACCTCGCCCCAGGTGCCGACCGCGTGCTCCAGGACTCCGGCCATCGACGGCTGGCGCAGCTCGGCGATCTCGGCCATCGGCATGATGCCGTAGGACACGATGGTGACCGAGGCGAACACGGCGAAGACGCTGAGGAAGCCCAGGACGGTGGCGCGGCCGACGTCCTCGCGCCGTTCGGCGTGCCGGGAGTAGACGCTCGCTCCCTCGACACCGAGGAAGACGAAGACGGTGGCCAGCATCGTTCCGCGGACCTGGTTGAACAGTGAGCCGGCGTAGTCGGCGCCGCCCCAGTTGGCCGCGAAGACGTCCGTGTCGAGGAAGAACAGCGCGAGGACGACGAAGACCAGGATGGGTACGATCTTCGCGACCGTCACGATCTTGTTGATCGCCGCCGCTTCCTTGACTCCCCGCCGGATGAACAGGAAGAACGCCCACAGGCCGACCGAGGACAGGGCGACGGCCAACACGGTGTCGCCGTCCCCGAGCGCGGGCCAGATCGCGCCGATCGTCGACATGATCAGCACCCAGTAGGTGACATTGCCGACGCAGGCGCTGGCCCAGTAGCCGAACGCCGAGAAGAAGCCGAGGTACTCGCCGAACCCGGCCTTGGCGTACGCGTAGACGCCCGCGTCCAGGTCCGGTCTGCGGACGGCCAGGCTCTGAAAGACGAAGGCGAGCATCAGCATGCCGGTGCCCGCGATCGCCCAGGCGATGAGCGCCCCGGCGACACCGGTCTCCTGGGCGAAGCGCCGGGGCAGGGAGAAGACTCCGGCGCCGACCATCGAGCCGACCACCATCGCGGTCAGGGTCAGGAGCGTCAGTTTGGCGGCCGGCCGCTCTGCGGGCGCGGGCGCGGTGGTTTCCACGTGGCTCATGACTTCCCTCGTCGACGGAGCTCGGCGTGCGGGCGACTGACGACGGGCCGGCTCAAGCCTCTGACGCGCTCTCGCTCGCATCCGGCACGATCTTCGTCCCGCATGCCCGCCCCGTTCCACGAGGGGGATCGACTACGGCGCCTCACCCATCCACTGGACGAGAATGTAACCTGCGATTAACTACATATGGCGCATATGGTGTTGTTCGGACATGGAGACGTCGCGAGGGGCGGCGAGCGCCCGGGCGGGCGGCACTTCGCTCTCCGGCTACGCGGTGCGCTCCGCGGGCGGGGCGTCCAGGAGCTGGGGGCCGTTGTTGCGCACGCTGTTGACCGCGGTGGAGACCGCTCGGGTGTCGAGGTGGCCGCCGGCCGGAGTGGTGAGCAGCGCCCGGAGCTCGTGCGGGTCCTGATGGGTGGGGTCGAGCCACGCGTCGTGGTCGGACGGGGCGATGGCCAGCGGCATCCGCGGATGGATCCGCCCGGCCGCGTCGGTGGCCTCCGTGGTGATGATGGTGCAGGTCATCCACCACGCCCCCGGGTCGTCGTCCCCCGCCACCTCCGGGTCCCGCCAGAACTCGTACAGCCCTGCCATGGCCATCACCGCGCCGTCCTCGGGGCTGATGAAGTACGGCTGCTTGTAGGCCTTGGCGCTCTCGGTCGCCGGGACCGCCTGCCACTCGTAGAAGCCGTCGGCCGGCAACAGGCACCGCCGCTTGGCGAACGCGCGTCGGTAAGCCGGCTTCTCGTGGACCGTCTCCACCCGGGCGTTGATCATCTTCGCTCCGACGCCGAGGCTCTTGGCCCAGGACGGCACCAGGCCCCAGCGCAGCGGACGCAGCTGCCGCGCCAGCTCCCCGCTTTCGTGGTCGGCCCGCTCCAGCACGGCCCACACGTCGTCCGTCGGAGCCACGTTCCAGCTCGGCGCCAGGACCTGTTCCGGATGCGGAGCGCTGACGTGGAACAGCGGAGCGAGGTCCTGCGGGGTGCGGGTGGAGACGTATCGGCCACACATGACACCCACCCTGCCACGCCCGCGGGCGGTAGCCCGGCATTGGGTCCGCGGCCCGGCTGCCGCAGGGCTCCCGGTCGCGGGCCCGGCTCCGGGGCCCGGCCCGGGGCGGGATGTTCTCGGACGCCGCCCGGGCCGGCCGGGAGCCGCAGGACGCCGTGGTCCGGGGTGCCGGGCGCGGCGGTTCAGGCGGTGGGGGCCGGACCGGGCTGGCTCCCCGGCGGTGCGCCGCCGTGATGAGACCCGCGGGGAGCCTGTCCGGCCGGCCGCCGCTCCGGGGCACGGGGCGAGGTATCCGTGAGCGCGCCGAGGGGTCCGCACCACGTGGGTGCGGACCCCGCCTCGCCCCGGCCTCGCCCCGGCAGCCTGCGGCCGTTGCCCCGGCGCGGAGGCGTACCGGTCAGCTCAGAGCACGCAGATGGTCCCGCAGCCCCATGCCGAAGGCAGTGGGAGTGCCGTCGTAGTTGCTGATCAGGGACGGGCCGGTGGAGCAGTCCCAGGTGTTCCACGTCCAGCCCAGGTATGAGGCTCCGTGCTGGTCGAGCCACCGCATGACACCGTCGATGTAGCCGTGCCCGCAGGTGTTCTCGCCGATCTCACCCGCGACGAGCGGGACACGGGCGGCGACCGGCGCGAGGGTGGCGTCCCAGCAGGTCGCCGTCGAGCAGGTGTTGAAGTTGTAGCTGTGCCAGGCCGCGGCGAGGTTGCCCGCCGGGTCGGTCGGCGCGTACCGCAGCCACTGACTCAGGTCGTTGGAGTAGGCGAGCCCCGGGATCAGGACGAGGTTGGTCGCACCCGTGGCGCGGACGGCGTCCAGCAGGTCCTGCATTCCCGCCACCTCGTAGCCGATGCCGGGGGCAGGTGCCGCCGTCACGCCAGCAGGCCCACGCCTGATCGGCGGTGGAGGTGGCGCGGTCCGGATAGGGCTCGTTGAACAGGTCGAAGGCGACGGCCGGATCCGCCGCGAAGGTGTTGGCGACCGAGGTCCAGAAGGCCGGCGTGTACTGGGCGTCGGGCATCGGCTTCTGGCAGGTCGCGTGGATGTCGGCGCAGCCGGAGGAGTTGCCGGTGTACTGCCCGTGTGTCCAGTGGAGTTCGACCAGCGGCGTGATCCCGTGCGCTTCGAGGCGGCCGGCGAAGGCCTTGACGGCGCTGATGTAGGCGGCGCCGGCGTAGGCGGGGTTGACGTTGTCCAGGCCCAGCCAGCACTCCTCGTTGAGGGGGATGCGGACGGTGTTGACGCCCCAGGACGCGATGGCGGCGACCGACGCGTCGTCGACCGGGCCGTCGAAGAAGCCGTAGCCCTGGACGCACAGGAACTCGCCGCCCGAGCGGTTGACGCCGAGCATCCGGCGGGTGGCGCCGTTCTGGTCGACGAGCTTGTTGCCCGACACGTGCAGCTTGGGCGGCGCGCCCGGATTCCCCGGCGGGGTCGTGGGCGGGGTGGTGGGCGGCGTCGTCGGCGGCTGGGTGTCCTGGTTGCAGGTGACACCGTTGAGCTTGAAGACGGTGGGGGCGGGGTTGGTCCCGGACCAGGACGCGAGGAATCCCCCGGAGACGTTGCCGCCGGTGGCCAGGGAGCCGTTCCAGCTCTCGTTGGCGGCGGTGACGGTGGCGCCGGACTGGGACCACTTGGCGTTCCAGCCCTGCGTCACCTTCTGGTTGCCGGTGAAGTCGAAGGTCAGCGCCCAACTGCTGAGCGCGGGACCATTGTTGGTGATGCTGACGGCGCCCTGGAAGCCGGTTTCCCACTGGTTGGTGGTGGTGTACTGCACCGTGCACAGGGGTGTTGCCCCGGCAGCGGAGGTGGAGGCGAGCGGGACCAGGGCCGTGCCCGCCAGGAGGAGGGCGGCTCCGGCGAGCAGGATCGGTAGGCGCGGGGGTGGTGACACGAGCGCTCCTTGAGGTCACAAGCGCCCTGCTGCGGCACTCGGTCGACGGAAACGCTCCCACTGGTGTCGTCAGAATGTAGTGGCGAGTGGCGGACCGCGCCAGGGGGTGCGTTCACCTCATCAAGCGGAGCAGTTTGGCGGGGCGGTCTTTGTAATTTTCCTTGACAGCAATTGCGCGCCGCTCGAATCATGGGAGCGCTCCCACTGGTGCTCCTGCTGCACACCCCCACGTTTCCGAGCCGCCGAGGAGGGCCCCATGGCCATGCCCGCGTTGTCAAGAAGTAGAGTCAAGTGGCGATTACGGACAGCGCTCGTGGTGGCGCTCGCGCTGCCGGTGGCCCTGACCGTCGCCGAAGCCGGCCCCGCGCGGGCCGCCGCCGTGCAGTGCGGCGTCGACTACACGGCCAATGACTGGGGCAGCGGCTTCACCGCCAACGTCACCATCACCAACCGCGGCACGGCCGCCCTCGACGGCTGGACCCTGACGTACGCGTACGCGGGCAATCAGCAGCTGTCGAGCGGCTGGAGCGCCGCCTGGACGCAGTCCGGCAAGACCGTCACCGCCAAGAACATGGACTGGAACCGGACCATCGCCGCTGGCGCCGCCGTCAGCGCGGGCGCCAACTTCAGCTACAGCGGCACCAATGCCGCCCCGACCGCCTTCTCCGTCAACGGCACCCTGTGCGCCGGGGCCCACCAACCGCCTCTCGCGGTGCTGACCAGCCCGGCGCCCGGAGCGGTCTTCACCGCGGGCGCCGCCGTGCCGATGGCCGCCACCGCCGCGGCCGCCGACGGCGCCACCGTCACCAAGGTCGAGTTCTACAGCGACACCACCCTGCTCGGCACCGACACCAGCGCCCCGTACACCTTCGACGCCACCGGTCTCGCGGCCGGAGCGTACTCGCTGTACGCGAAGGCGTACGACAACCAGGGCGCCTCGGGCGAGTCCACGCCGGTCGGCATCACGGTCGCCGCCGGTGCGGCGCTGATCGCCACACCCTCCCAACTCTCCGTCCAGCAATCGAAGACGGGCTCCTTCGGCGTCAAGCTCTCCGCCGCGCCGACCGCGAACGTCACCGCCACCGTGGCCCGCACGGCAGGCAACACCGGACTGTCCATCACCTCCGGCGCGAGCCTGACGTTCACCCCGGCGAACTGGGCCACCGCCCAGCAGGTCACCGTCGCCGCCGACGCCGCGGGCACCGGGGCGGCCACATTCACCGTGACCGCGCCGGGTCTGGCCCAGGCCCAGGTGTCCGTCACGGAACTGGCCGCCGGCCAGGACTACGACGCCCGCTTCCTCGACCTGTACGCGAAGATCAACGACCCGGCGAGCGGCTACTTCTCGCCCGAGGGCATCCCCTACCACTCGGTGGAGACGCTGATCGTCGAGGCCCCCGACCAGGGCCACGAGACGACCTCGGAGGCGTACAGCTACCTGATCTGGCTGCAGGCCATGTACGGGAAGATCACCGGGGACTGGACGAAGTTCAACGGTGCGTGGGACCTCATGGAGAAGTACATGATCCCCACCCACGCCGACCAGCCCACCAACTCCTTCTACAACGCGTCGAAACCCGCCACCTACGCACCCGAATGGGACCTGCCCTCGCAGTACCCGGCGGCCCTCGACCCCTCGGTCGCCGCGGGCACCGACCCGATCGCCGGTGAACTGAAGAGCGCGTACGGCACCGACGACATCTACGGCATGCACTGGCTGCAGGACGTCGACAACGTCTACGGCTACGGCAACTCTCCCGGCAAGTGCACGGCCGGCCCCACCGACACCGGCCCCTCGTACATCAACACCTTCCAGCGCGGCCCGCAGGAGTCGGTCTGGGAGACCGTTCCGCAACCGACCTGCGACGACTTCCAGTACGGCGGTAAGAACGGCTACCTGGACCTGTTCACCAAGGACGCCTCCTACGCCAAGCAGTGGAAGTTCACCGACGCCCCCGACGCCGACGCCCGCGCGGTGCAGGCCGCCTACTGGGCCGACATATGGGCCAAGGAGCAGGGCAAGGGCACCGCGGTGTCGACCACCGTCGGCAAGGCCGCCAAGATGGGCGACTACCTGCGGTACGCGATGTACGACAAGTACTTCAAGAAGATAGGCAACTGCGTCGGGCCGTCCGCTTGCCCGGCAGGTTCCGGCAAGAACAGTTCCGAGTACCTGCTGACCTGGTACTACGCCTGGGGCGGCGCCGCCGACCCGTCTGCCGGCTGGGCATGGCGCATCGGCTCCGGCCACGCGCATGGCGGCTACCAGAACCCGATGGCGGCCTACGCGCTGAGCCAGAACGCCGACCTCAAGCCCAAGTCGGCGACCGGACAGGCCGACTGGGCGACCAGCCTGGGACGGCAGTTGGAGTTCTACCGCTGGCTGCAGTCCGACGAGGGCGCCATAGCGGGCGGCGCGACCAACAGCTGGCAGGGCCGCTACGCGACCCCGCCCGCCGGGACGCCCACGTTCTACGGCATGTTCTACGACGAGGCGCCGGTCTACCACGACCCGCCGTCGAACCAGTGGTTCGGCTTCCAGGCGTGGTCGATGGAGCGCGTCGCCGAGTACTACCACGAGAGCGGCAGCGCCGCGGCGAAGGCCGTACTCGACAAGTGGGTCGGCTGGGCCCTGTCGAAGACCACCATCAACCCCGACGGCACCTTCCTGATCCCCTCCACCCTGCACTGGGCCGGCGCCCCGGACACCTGGAACGCCACCAGCCCCGGCGCCAACGCGAGTCTGCACGTGACCGTCGCCGACTACACCAACGACGTCGGCGTGGCCGCCGCGTACGCCAAGACCCTGTCCTACTACGCCGCGAAGTCCGGCAACGCCCAGGCCAAGACGGTCGCCAAGGCGCTGCTCGACGGTATGTGGGACCACAACCGGGATGCGATCGGCATCGCGGTGCCCGAGACCCGCACCGACTACAGCCGCTTCAACGACCCCGTCTCCGTGCCGAGCGGATGGACCGGCACGATGCCCAACGGTGACGCGATCAACTCCGCGTCGACGTTCTCCTCGCTGCGGTCGTTCTACAAGAACGACCCGGCCTGGCCGAAGATCCAGGCGTACCTGGCGGGCGGCGCGGCCCCGTCCTTCACGTACCACCGCTTCTGGGCCCAGGCGGACATCGCCATGGCCATGGGTACGTACGCGGAGCTCCTCGAATAGCGCCCCGGCGCTCCGCGCCTCGCGGCCGGACGGCAGCCCGCACCCGGGCTCCGTCCGGCCGTCCCCCATGTCGGGAAGGCGGCACCCGGCGCCTCTCCTCATCCGGGCGTTTACAGCAGCGCGAAGATCGGCTCAGTGCGCGGCACCTTGGCCAGGCCCGCCGCTGGTGCGGCTCGCTGTGCGACCGGTTCCGCGGCGCAGTGCCGTATGGCGTCGTGCGGATCCCAGATGACCCCTGGATGGGGGTAGCCCGAGCAACGGCGGTAGGGGTGACACCCGTTGTGGCCGGGAGCTGGCCGGAGTGAGTCGCAGAACGGCGCCGCATAGCGTCGGTGCGCATGGGACTTGTGAAACATCCGCGCACGGCGGCGGCCCTCGCGGCCGCCGCGTTCGTGCTGGCCGCGGGCGTGGCTCCGGCGGCCGCCGCCCCCGCCGCGCGCCCCTCGAACACGGCGTTACCCGGCTGCGGTGAACATGACGCCGTGCGCCGGGCACTGCGCACGCTGGCCGACGGCGACCATCTCGCGGGCGCCGCCGTCGAGGTCACCGACCCGGTGTGCGGCCGTTGGAGCGACGCCACCGGAACGGCCGACCTCGACACCGGCCGCCCGATGACCGCCCGGGACCGGCTGCGCGTCGGCAGTGTCACCAAGACGTTCACCGCCACGGTCGTCCTGCAACTCGCCGCCGAGCACCGGATCGACCCCGAGGCGCCGATCGACCGCTACGTACCCGGTCTGATCAGCGGCAACGGATACGACGGCAGGAGAATCACCGTTCGGCAGCTGCTGCAACACACCAGCGGGCTGCCCGACTACCTCGACTCGCTCGACTGGGCTCACCCCGAGCGGCTGCGATACCACCACTTCGAGCCGCGCGAGCTGATCACCCGGGCGCTGGGCATGCCGCACCCCATCACACCGGCCGGTTCCTCCTTCCACTACGCGACGACCAACTACCTGGCCGCCGGCCTGATCATCGAAAAGGTCACCGGTCGCTCGGCTGAATCCGAGATCACCCGCCGGATCATCCGGCCGCTCGGGCTGCGCGACACCTCCTGGCCCGGCGACGACCCGCACCTGCACGGCCCGCACTCGCACAGCTACTGGGTGCCCGAGCAGGCGGCCGGCCGGACGGACGGCACCGACTGGAACATGACGTTCGCGGGCACCGGCGGCGCCCTGGTCTCCTCACCCGCCGACCTGGAGCACTTCTTCGCCGCCCTGCTCGGCGGCCGCCTGCTGCCCCCGGCGCAACTGGCCGCCATGCAGGACACGGTGGCAGCCGACCCGGACCGCCTGTGGCCCGGTGCCCGCTACGGACTCGGTCTGATCTCCAGTCCGCTGCGCTGCGGCGGGGTGTGGTGGGGCCACGCCGGAACCGTGCCCGGAGGCCACCGGGCGCTCGGTGCGGTCGGCCCCGGCGGGCGCCGCGTGGCCGTCGCGCTCACCCAGGTGCCGTCCACCGAGCGAGCGGAGGAGGAGTTCCGCGGCGTGGTGGAGGCGGCCCTGTGCGAAGGCCGCCGACCGGACCGCGCCCCCACGACTCCCGCGCGGACGGATTCCGTTCGTACGGCTCCTGCCCAGACGGATTCCGCCCGTACGACCCCCGCCCGTACGGCTTCCGCCGGCACCGCACTCGTCCGTACCGCGCCCATCCTTACGACGCCCATCCGTACGACGTCCGCCCGTACGACGTCCGACCGCACGACCGAAGGGGATTCCGCATGAGCCTCCGCGCCTGCGCGCTGGCCCTCGCCGCCACCGCCGTCCTGACCACTTTGCCGGCCGTGGCCGTGGCCGCGACCGGTCCGATATCCGCTACCGGCCTGGACCGGTACGAGCACCAGCCACTGCTCTGGAAGAGCTGCGTCCTCGGCCCCGGCGACGACACCGGCAAGGAGCTGGAGAAGGCCGGGGCGCGCTGCGCGGACGTCACCGTGCCGCTCGACTACACCGATCCCGGCGGCCGCACGATCACGGTCGCCATCTCGCGGATCGCAGCGGCGGACACCGCGCACCGCGTCGGCTCCCTCCTGCTCAACACCGGCGGCCCGGGCGGAACGGACCTGGGCGACCCGCCCTGGGTGCACGACGCGCTGCGGGACGTGGGCGACCGCTACGACATCGTGGGCATGGACCCCCGATTCGTCGGCCGCAGCACCCCGCTGGACTGCGGATGGCCGACCGGCAGCCCCTTCCGCTTCGCCGGTCACGACCGGGCCGGCTTCGACCGGATGACAGCGTTGCAGCGGGACTTGGCCGACCGGTGTCGCGCGACCAACGCGGATGTGCTGCCGTACATCACCACCCGCAATACCGCCCGCGACATGGACGTCGTCCGGGCCGCCCTCGGCGAGCGCCGTGTCTCCTACCTGGGTTACTCCTACGGCACGTACCTCGGCGAGGTCTACGCGACGATGTTCCCCGGCCGTACCGACCGCATGGTCCTCGACGGCGTGATCGATCCCGCCCGCTACAGCCCCCGGCTGCTCGTCGGCACCGAGGCCATCAACGAGAAGGCACTGCGCCACTGGGCCGCGTGGGCCGCCCAGCACGACGCGGACTACGGGCTCGGTACGACCCGTGACGCGGTCCTGGCCACTATCGACCGCATCCAGCACGCCGCGACCGAGCGACCCCTGACGATCGGCGGCGGGTCCACGCCGTCGTACCGGCTCGACGAGCACACGGTGCCCTTCATGGTCTTCAGCGGCCTGTCGGACGACACGGAGCCGGCGCGTCGGTCGTTCGCGTCCGTGATCCGGACCATGTGGCAGGCCGCGCAGGGCCGGCCGGCCGAGCCCGACGCCGATCTGGCGGCCGCGCTGGACTTCGTGCTCAAGGGGGGCGACGGCGGATCGGCCTACGGCAGCGTGCAGACCGCGATCCTCTGCGGTGACGTGGCCGCCCCGCGTGACCCGGAGGTGTACTGGCGCGGCATCCAGCGCAGCCGCGAGCGTCATCCGCTGATGGGACCGTTCACGAACGACATCACTCCCTGCGCGTTCTGGGACCGGCCGCGCGAGCGTCCCACCGCCGTGCGCCACGACCTTCCGGCCCTGATGGTCAACGCCACGGGTGACCCGCGTACGCCCTACGCCGGCGCCACCGCGATGCACCGTGCGTGGCCCAGTTCGCGCCTGGTCACCGTGAACGGCGCCGACCAGCACGGCATTTTCGGCTCCTACGGCAACGTCTGCGCCGATGACACGGTCAACGCCTACCTGCGGACCGGGAAACTGCCCACCGCGGACGTCGCCTGCGCGGGGTCCGTACCCACCGGCGGGACCCGCGGCCCGCGCGCGGGACGATGAGGCCCGGGACGTTGCCGAACCGGCAACAGGAGTGGCGCGATCGGGACGCGATGGGTGACGGTGGGCCCATGACCGATGACATCGACTTCGCAGCACAGTCCCCCGCGTCCGCCACCCCCTCGTCCGCCGACGGATACGTCGGAGACCCCGCGGTGCGTGCGGAGTGGGACAGCCGTTACGCCGACCGGCACCAGCTGTGGAGCGGACAGCCCAACGGCGCGCTCGTGGCCGAGACCGCCGGGCTCGCCCCCGGTCGGGCCCTGGACGTCGGCTGCGGCGAGGGCGCGGACGCCCTCTGGCTCGCGCGCGGCGGCTGGGACGTGACCGCCCTCGAGGTCTCGAGCGTGGCCCTGGAGCGAGCGGCCGGGCACGCCCGGGACGCCGATCTCACGATTCGGTGGGTGCACGCCGAGCTGGCGCGGGCGGCACTGCCGCCGGGCTCCTTCGACCTGGTCTCCGCGCAGTACCCGGCGCTGCTGCGCAGCCCCGACGGCGCGTCCGAGCGGGCGTTGCTCGCGGCCGTCGCACCGGGTGGTGTGCTGCTGCTCGTGCACCACGCGGGGATGGACGCCGAGCCGGCGCGCGAGGACGGATTCGACCCGGACGACTACGTCTGGCCCTCGATGGTCGTCGCGCTGCTGGACGACGACTGGGAGGTGCAGGTCGACGAGCAGCGGGCGCGCGTCGTACCCGATGGCGGCGCCGGAGCGCACCACACCGACGACGTGGTGCTGCGCGCTCGCCGACTGCGCTGACCGGACGGGAGAGTAGGGGGCAGGTCCGCTCGGGCCTGGTGTCGCCGCCACCGGACCCGAGCCTCCTCCGTCCGCGGGCGATCACGCCGGGCGCGTCAGCGCTCGTTCCGCTCCGCCGCCTCGGCGGCGCGCTTGATGATCGCCAGCCGCTGGTCCCAGTCGGTCGCGAGCGCGGCCATCCACCGGGCCGTGGCGTCCAGGGCCGCGGGCCGCACCGTGTACCGCACCTCGCGTCCGACCCGGCTGCCGGAGACCAGTCCCGCGGCGTCGAGGACGCCGAGGTGCTTGACCACAGCCTGCCGCGAGACAGGCAGCCGCTCGGCAAGCGTCGTCGCGGTGGCCTCACCCTGGGCGGCGAGCAGTTGCAGCAACTGACGGCGCGTCGGGTCGGCCAGTGCGGTCAGGACGCTGTCGACCGGTTCGTCCGCGCCGCCCTGTTCGTCCGTCACACGGACGGCTGTTCGGCGCGCGACTTGAGGGCGTCCAGCTCCAGCGGCCAGCCTCCGCTGTGGTCCTTGTGGTTCTCCTCGCGCAGCTCGTCGGAACCGGCCAGCGCCAGGAACCCGCTCTCGACGACGCGCAGCCGTGTCTGGTCGCCCTCGGGGGTCAGGGTGAACTCCACGAGGGTGCTGTTGTCCTCCCGCAGTTCCTCTCCCGGGAACGCGCTGGTCCAGCGGTAGGCCAGGTACGTCGGCGGCTCGACCTTCTCCACGCGCACCGGGAAGTCACCGTGCTCGGGGTGCTTCGCCACCAGCACTTCGCCTTCCCTGGCCTCCGTGCCGGGCAGACTCGCCTTGTCGGCCACCCAGAACCCGGGCTGTGCCACCAGCGACCAGACCCGCTCCATCGGTGCCGCGATCAGGGTGTCACGTTCGATCCGATCCTCGCTCATGGGAAGACTCCTTCACTGTCGTCATTGAGTGCAACTCCAGAGTTGCACATCGCTCACCTGGGTGCAACCGTTGGGTTGCGTCTCGAAGGAAAGTCCGCCGGCTCATGGCGGGTGCGCTCGGGCGCGCTCAGGCCGACCGGCCGGCTGCCCGCAGGGGGCATCCGGTACCGACGCGTGCGACGAGTTCCGTCCGCAGGGTGGCGAGTTCGGCCATGCGGGCGTCGACGACGTGGATCTTCTCCTGGAACAGCACGGACAACGCTTCCGCGGCATCCGGCAGTGCGCGCAGTTCTTCGCCGGTCCGTGCGATCTCCGCCAGGGAGAAGCCCAGTGTCTGCGCGGTGCGCACGTAGTGCAGCCAGGTCACCGTCTCGGGCGGGAAGTCGCGATATCCGTTGGGCAGCCGTCGGCCTTGGACGAGGCCGATCTTCTCGTAGAACCGGATGGTGTCCCTGCTCATGCCCGCCTGCGCGGCCAGCTCTCCGATACGCATGACCCTCCGTCAGCTGATGGACTTGACCTTGGACCGTACTCCACTGTTTAGCGTGAGGTGTCGCCGCCCCCTGAACAGCAGGAGCCTCACTGTGATCACTCGCCTCACCCCCACCCGTCCTCCCTATCTGCGCGTCGTACGCGCGAGCGCCTGGTACGACCTGGTCGTCACGGCCGGGTTCGCGACACCTTGGACGTATGCGCTGATGCACGACGCGCTGTCGTCCCTGGGCGACACACTCGGCCTGGGCCGCCTGCCCGAACTCGACCCGATACAGACCCTGTACGCCAACCTGATGGGTTCGGTCGTGGTCGTCTGGGCCGTTCTGCGCATCGTCCGGCCGCTGCCGGTGCACGGACTGCTCGACGGCGTCGCGCGCACGCTGTTCGCCGCGTGGCAGGCGTACGCGCTGACCCACGGTGCGCCGCGGTTCCTCTGGCTGTTCCTCGTCATGGAAGTGGCCTTCGGCGTCGTCCAGCTCGCGCCCTGGTGGCGGCACCGCCGTGCCGACCTGACGCGAATTCGGGACTTCCCCGCATTCAGGGGCTGAGGCTTCGTCAGAATTGTGGCCATGGTGGCATCCGACGTGCGCTCAGCGGTGACGGACCTCTGGAATGAACAGGGCGTCTGGTCACAGGCCGCCAATCGGCGCAAGCGCGTGATCGGCAGAGTCAGAGCGGCTTCACTGGCGCTCGGCATCGCCGCCGCGGTCGTCGGGACGGCTTCGTCCCAACTGGCGGCGGCGAACGAGATCCTCGCGAAGGTTCTGGCGTGCGTGGCAGCGGCCGCCGCCGGCCTGATCCCTGTGGTGTCCGGTCGGGCCGGCCCGCTGCAGATACAGGACTGGACGCGGTTGCGCTCGGCGAGCGAGGCGTTCAAGAGGGATGTCTACACCTTCCTGGCGGGTGTCGCCCCCTACCGCGGTGACGACGCTCTGCCCGTGCTGCTGGACCGGTTCGACAGGACGCGCCGGGAGGCGTCGGATCTGCTGCCGCACATCGCGGGCGTCGAGGTCGGGAACCGCGGACTTCCGCCGGTGTCGGGTGTCGATTCGTATATAGAGCTGCGATTGAAGAACCAGATCCAGGACTACTACCGGCCGAAGGCCCGGCTCATGGGCCGACGGCTGGCCCTGACGCGGCGGATCGAGTTCGCGCTGGCCGCGTCAGGAGCGGCGCTGGGAGCCCTGTCGGGAGCCTTCGCCGTCGTGCCGGCAGCCGCCTGGGTCGCTGTGACCTCGACCGTGGCCGCTGTCCTCGCCGCACATTCCATGGCGGCGAAGTACGAATACCAGCAACTGGAGTTCACCCGTACGGCGACCGAGTTGGAGCATCTCATGCGACGACGGGAGAACGCGGCCGGACAGGACGCTCTGGGACCCGACGCTTTCGTCGAACGCTGTGAACAGGTCATCTCCGTGCTCAACGACACCTGGATGGTCAAGTGGAACGGCGAGTGACCGGCTCGCTGTCGCCCGTCGAACGACCTACCGCCGGTGGCACGGGCGATGGTCGCGGGCTGGACGCGCCGCGATAGGCCACCCTGCGTGTCGTCTGGGGACCGTCTCCGCCGCCGTCCGTGGACGGTCCCGCGCGATGCCGTCGCGAATTCCCCCTCCGCGGTCCCACGCTGTGTCGCAACTGCGACCGCACTGCCGGGACCTGCGGGAGCCATTCGTGGAATGATTACAGCGCTGACTGAGGAGCTCTCTAGCTCGCCGATTGACGCTGTGACCAAAAAGGATGACTTCTTGGCCGGTCGTGGCAAAGCCGCCGGTGGCACGGATCCTCTGTGAAAGGATCCACTTCGGTGATTCGAATCGGCCGCAGGCGGCGAACCCGGGCGGGGGGTCACAAGCGACGGGAGGCACTGGGTGAACCGTGAAGTGACCACGGAGGACGGGCGCAAGCTCGTCTACGAGGCATGGGGCGATCCCAAGGGCCACCCGGTCTTCCTCCTGCACGGCACTCCCGGCAGCCGCCACGGTCCCCGGCCCCGCACGATGGTGCTCTACCAACTCGGGATCTACCTGATCGCATACGATCGGCCCGGATACGGTGGCTCCACCCGCGCCTCCGGTCGGCAGGTCGTCCACGCGGCCGACGACGTGCGGACCATCGCCGAGAGCCTCGGGCTGAAATCCTTCTCGGTGGTAGGCCGCTCGGGCGGCGGCCCGCACGCACTCGCCTGCGCTGCCAGATATCCGGGACTCGTGCGGAGCGCGGCCGTTCTGGTGAGCCTGGCCCCGCACGATGCGGAAGGGCTCGACTGGTTCGACGGCATGACCGAGTCCAACGTCCGCGAGTACACCAAAGCCCAGCAGAACCGCGACGAACTGTCCAAATCCCTCGGCGAGAACGCCGGCGCCATAAGTGGCGACCCGCTCTCCCTCTTATCGGACCTGGTCGAGGAAATGCCGGTCGCCGACCGCACGGTGGTGGCCGACGCCGGAATTCGTACAATGCTGCGCCGCAACTTCGCGACCGGGCTGGCCACTGATGAGGACTGCCCAGGCGGTTGGGTCGACGACGCGGTGTCGTTCTGCCAGAAATGGGGATTCGACCCCGCGGACATCCGAGTGCCGACGCTGCTGTGGCACGGTGAGCTCGATGTCTTCTCGCCGCTGGGGCATTTTCGCTGGCTGGCCGAACGCATCGAGGGAGCCACCGTGGTGCTCCAACCCGGTGTCGCGCACTTCGCGGCGGTCTCGGCGCTGCCCGAGGTTCTGGTCTGGCTCCGCACCCATCCCGCCTCACCGGACGCGGCACGCACCATGGCCCACGGGGTGCCACCCACGTAGTACGGCGCGTGCCGGCCGGCGGAGAGCATTACGGTGGGGACGCGCTGGTCGGCGCCAATACCGGCGCCAATGCCGGTGCGTCTGCCGTCAGGGGGCGACGGCGCGACCGGTCTGCGGGGAGATCCGGCCGGAGCACAGGCCCTTGTTCGCCAGGGCCTGCGCGATGCGCGGGATCGCGGCGAGGGTGTTGGCGGGCCACTCGTGCATGAGGATGATCTGGCCGTTGGTCAGCCGGTTCACGGCCTGCACGATCGCGTCCGTACTGGCGTTGTTCCAGTCCTGTGAGTCGACATTCCAGATGATCTCGGTCAGCCCGTACCTGGCCTCCACAGACCGCACGGTCGCGTTGGTCTCACCGTACGGAGGACGGAACAGCTGCGGGCTGCCGCCGCCCGCGTTGGTGATGGCCTGCTGCGTCCTGGAGATCTCGGAGTCGATCTGGGACTGGCCCAGCTGGGTCAGGTGCGGATGGGTGTAGCTGTGATTGCCGACCCACATGCCGGCCTGCACCTGGGCCCGGACCTGGGCGGGGTAGGCGGCCGCGTACTGGCCCTCGTTGAACATCGTGGCCCGCAGCCGGTTCTGTGTGAGCGCGTTGAGCAGAGCGGGTGTGTGGCTGTTGGACGGGCCGTCATCGAACGTCAGCCCGACGTATCCGTTGCAGGTGGCGGCCTGGGCCGGGGTGGCGTGGACGCCGGCTGTGACGGTGCCTGCCACGGCCGTCGCGGCGACGGCCAGTCCTATGGCCAGGGAGCGTGGTCGGGATCTCATGCGGTCGGGTCCTCCTCGTGTCGGCGGTGTGACCGCGGTCGGGTTCGTCGCGCGTCCGGGACCTTCACCCGCTCACCGTGATGTTGGAGTTCCCGCTGCTCTGGTAACCCTCGGTGGCGAGGATCATGTAGTAGTTGAAGCTGCCCATCCGCATTCCGTAGCGGGCCCAGGCGTCGAAGTGGTTGCCGGTGGTGATGGTTCCGCCCGTCCTCTTCGCCTGCCGGACGCTCCAGTACTGGTTGAAGGTCTTGGTCCCCTCCACGGAAGGGGCGTTGTACCGAGTCGTCTGGTAGATGTCGTACGTGCCGCCGTCGCTGGTGACGGAACCCTTGTAGGTTCCGGTGGGCCGGTAGGTGCCCCAGTTGTCGACGATGTAGTACTCGACGAGCGGGTTCGAGGTCCATCCGTACAGCGCCAGGTATCCGTTGCCGGACGGGTTGAAGCTGCCCGAGTAGGAGACGTTCCTGCGGCCGCCGTTGCTCCAGCCCTTGCCCGCGACGAAGTTCCCGCAGTTGCGCCACGAGGTGCTGTAGTTGCCGCCGGACCCGAGGTTCATGGAGACCGACCCGCCACCGTCGGTCCAGAACGAGTAGTAGAACCCGTTGTTGGTACCGGTCTGGTTGGTGGTGATGGAGGCGGCGTTGGCGATGCCGGGCAGCAGCAGCAGCCCGGACGCGGACGCGGCCAGCGTCAGGGCGCCGGCGCGGCCGATGAAGCCCCTGCGGCTCATTCGGTGCGCGAGTGCGTTGTCCTTCTCCATGTCCGTGCCCATGTCCATGTCCATGTGCGTGTTTCCTTCCGGGGGACGGGTGAGGGGATCGGCCGACGGTTACGTCCGAAGAAGCGGAATGCGGCCGTGGAGCAATGCTGGAACGGCCGCTTCATGCAGCTCGGTGAAGGCGTTTCTCGGGTGGGGGAACCCTCGACCGCTGGAAAGTATGGATCGGGCTCGCAAGGGCGGTCAATGACTCTGTTTCCGAAACTTCTTCGAATGTTTACAGAGTAGGCCTGAGGCGATGCTCGAAATATTTCGAGATTCTGGATCAGGCGCGTGACGATGGCTTGAATAGACCCATCCGGAGAATTCGTGGCAGGCAGCGCTGAACACGGCAGGGTTTGTTCTGCGGGGGCACCAGCCCTCCGAAAGCACCGCGGTATTCGACGGTGTCGTTCCGCCCGGCGTCACGCCTTGGCGGGGAGCGGACAGCTCCGCGTCAGATGGGGTGCGGGTCGAGCTCCAGGCCGACCCACTCCCCGTCCCGCAGCTGCGTCACCTTGGGGTGGTCCTCGCCCAGGAGTCCGGCCAGTGTCTCCAGAACCTGGGTGAAGCGCGCGGCTCCCTCGTCCGTTCGATGCGTGGCCTTCAGCAGGAGCGCGTGGTTGGCCGCACACACCAGGACCGAGGGGTGGTTGGGTCGCAGGAGGCGCTGCAGGGCGGGTAGCGCCGTGCCGTAACGCTGTTCGGCGGAGGCGGTGTCACCCAGGGCGGCTTCCGCGTTGGCGAGGTTGACGGAGCAGGACAACGAGAACGGGTGCTCGGGGCCGAGCAGCCGCTCCAGGACGCTTCCGGTCTCCTCGGCCACGGCCCTGGCTTCGCCGGCGTTGCCCGCGGCGAGCAGGTGTACCGCGTGGTTGGCCGCGCAGGCCAGGGTGTTGGGGTGTTCGGGGTGCAGGGCGGTGCGGAAGCCTTCCAGCAGTCTCTCGGTCAGGTCACGTGCTTCGGTGTGGCGGCGCGCGGCGGACAGGTGTCCCGCCTGTCCCAGCCAGACAACCAGGGTTTCGGGCGAGTGGTCGCCGAACCGGCGCCGGCAGTTCTCCAGCACCTCCAGCGTGAGCCGCTCGGCCTCCTCCAGCTGCCCCAACCGACGCAGCGTGGTTGCCAGCGCCTTGGCCGCCTCCCGCGCAGGGGGGTAGTCACTGCCCAGCTCCGAGTGGCGGCAGGCCTTGAGGTAGGCGTCGCGCAGGATCGCCAGCGAACCCTCGTAGTCGCCGCACGACCGCATGTCGCGGCCGAGGCTGATCATGGAGGAGAGGGTCAGCGGGTGATTCTCGCCCAGGATGCTCGTGCGCAGTTCGCGGGTCTCGTCGTCCACGTCGCGGGCAGCGAAACAATCGCCGGACATGCGCATGGACACGGCGAGGTTGTTGGCGGCGGTCAGTGAGCGTGGGTCGTCCTGGCCGAACAGGTGGATGAACCGGGCCCGGGTCTGCCGGTCGAGGTCGAGCGCCTCCTGGAAGCGGCCGACGCCGCGCAGGCCGGCGGTGATGCTGCCGGCCGTCATGAGTGTGTGCGGGTCGTCGCGGCCCAGGACGGCGAGCTGACGGGCGTGGACGGCCTGGTCGATGGTCAGGGCCGCCTCGTACTCGCCCTGGGAGCGCTTCGCGTTGGCGATCTGGAAGCGCAGGTGCAGCGTCCACCGGTCGTCCTCACCGGTGCGCGGGGTCCAGGACGCGACCAGCTCCTCGCCGAGCACGACGGCGGCGTCGTACTCGCCGCGCGTGCGCAGGTAGCGCATGCGGTCCGCCATGAGCTGCCGGATGCGGTTGTTGAGGGAGGTGATAGTCCACGGCGGCGCCAGGTGCGGCCAGACGGTGGCGTAGCGGCTCCGGTTCTCCGGGCTCTCCACGTCACCCTGCGGCGGCCGCGCGCCGGCCAGGACGCTGTGCACGGTGGTGTAAGCCGCCCGGTGCTCGTCGGCGGTCATGGAGGACCGCACGGCCGCCTGCACGAGTCGGTGCACCTGCAGGCTGTGGCTCTTGCGGTCGACCTTGACCAGCGCGTAGCGACTGAGTTCCTGGATGGCACGCCCCAAGCTGTGCTCGTCGAGCGGCTGGGAGTCCCCCAGGGCGTCGGCCATCTCCTGGCCGTAGAGCAGGTTGAGGGAGATCGGGTCGGCGCTGAAGTGCGCGCAGAGTTCCAGCAGCCGGACGGCGACGGGCACGGCCTCGCGCAGGCGGTCGATGGAGACCGTCCAGGTCGCCGCCACCTGCAGGGGGTAGACGTCGTCGCGCGTGCCGTGGACCGCGGTGGCGACCTGGCGCTCCAGCAGTTCGCGGTAGGCGGAGGCCTGCTGGCCCGTCTCGTTCAGCCACGCGGCCGCCTGGTCGATGGCCAGCGGGAGGTCACCCAGGACGGCGGCGACGCCCGCGGCGTCCTCGGCACTGATGGCCGGGACCCAGCGGGTCAGGTGTTCGACGCTCTCGGTGCGGGTGAAGACCTCGACCTCCAAGGGCTCGGCGATGCGCGCCCAGCCCTCCTTGCGCGTCGTGATGATGATGTGCCCGTCACCGCCGCTGACCAGCAGTTCCTTGAGAGCGTCCGGGTCGTCGGCGTTGTCGAGGACCAGCAGCCAGCGGTGGTAGGGCGCGCCGCGTCGCAGCGCGTCGCGGGTGGCCTCCGCGGTACGGCTGATGCTCTCGCGGGGCAGCACGTCCAGGTGAGGGGCGAGCTTGGCGTACTGCTCGCGTGCGGCGTTGGTGAGCTCCGCGGAGATCCACCAGACCACGTCGTAGTCGGCCATGAAGCGGTGGGCGTACTCGAGCGCGAGCTGGGTCTTGCCGACGCCGCCCATGCCGTGCAGCAGCGTGGCCGCGCCGGTGGACCGCAGGCGTTCGCGTACGTCGTCGAGCATGGCCGAGCGGCCGGTGAAGGACATGTTGCGCAGCGGTACGGACCACACCGGCGGTCGGGCGCCGGGGAAGCGCGGGCCGCTGTGCGCGGGGTCGGCCGGATGCTCGAGCAACTGCGCGGGGGCGTCCATGGCCCGCAGGAGGGCCGCTCGGGCGCCCTGCTCGTCGAGGGGCGAGAGGTCGACGGGCATACGGTCGGCGAACGGGTCGCGCAGCCGTACGTCGCTGACCTTGACCGGTACCAGGGTGCGTTTGGCGCCCGTCATGTCACTGGACGCGACGGCCTCCCAGACCGCCCTGGCGTGCGGGGAGTTCTGGTACGCGGTGGTGAGGACGGCCAGTGTGCGGGTCGTGGTGGCCACCTGGTGGTCGGTCGCCTCGGTCAGGGACGCGCCCGCGGTGACGCCCGAGTCGTACAGCTCGTCGCGGACGGTGAACCCGGCGTCGGTCAGGACCCGGCCGATCCACTCGGCCCAGGTGCGGTCCGCGGGAACGTAACTGAGGAACACCTGGGAGGCGCCCGGCGGACGGCGGCGGGTGACGGTGTCGAGATAGCGGGCGCGGCGCACGTCGTCCATCGGATGGAAGGCGGGTACGTCGCCCTCGGTGATGACGTTCGTCAGCCGCTCACAGGCGGCCAGCAGGGAGGCGGGTGCGCGCGGAGTGTCGAGGAAGGTGGCGAGGATCTCCTCGTAGGCGTACGTCGCCTTGTACGGGATCTCGACCCCGCCCCAGTAGTCGCGCGGATCGGCGTCGGAGATGCGGGCGACCAGCTGGTCGAACCGGTGGCGCACCTTGGCCCGGGCGGCTCCCAAACGCTCGCCGTCGGAGTCGTCCACGCGCATGGGGACGGGCAGGATGCGGATCCGGCGACGGTCTCCGTAGGTGTCCTCGACGCGCCGGGCGACGGCGGCGGCCCCGTCGATGTTCTGGTCGTTCAGCGTGAAGCAGTTCACCAGCACGTCGGGGAAGTGGATCGTGCAGATGTCGGAGATGTCGCTGAGGCCCGTCCGGCTGTCGATGAGCACGTAGTCGTAGCCGCGGCGGAACTCCTCGCAGAGGGCGTCCAGGTACTCTCCGCCGAACAGGTTCTCGTAGAAGACGTTCCAGTCGAGTTGCGAGAAGGACGAGGAGTAGTTGCGGTCCTGGCGGCCCGCGGAGATGTAGTCGAGTCGGCCGCCCTGAGGGAAGCGCCAGTCCAGGGTGGTCACCGCGCGCTCGATGCTCGCCTGTTGGGCCATCCACGCCGCATGCGTCTTGAGTTCGTGCTCGTGCCACTCGTGCAGTGGCTTGTGGGGCCGCTTCTCGTCGGAGACTTTCTGCACGTAGTCGGTGATGAGGTTGAGGACGCCGGGAGTGGTCTGCAGGGCGCGTTGATCAAGGAAGGGGTGTAAGAAACGGTCGAGGCCGGGCGCTTCGAGATCCCAGTCGACCACGAGGGTACGGCGGCCGGCCGAGGCCATGATCCAGGCGGTGTTGGCGAGCGCCATCGTGCGGCCGGTGCCGCCCTTGTACGAATAGAACGTGACGATCTTGCCCCGTCGCCCGCCGTCGCTCATTGTGTCGCCTCCGGACCGCTGCGCCATCGCCCTGGATCGTTCACTCGAGGCCGGCTCAGTCCATCGATGTAGGGTCGTGACCGCTTCCCGCAGCGCTGGACGGCCGTGTCCGGAATGGTACCTGAAACACCCTTAGGAACTGCAGGCCCGCGCTCTCCGCAAGTTCGCTGAACAGACGCCCGAACACCTCCGCGTTGGGGATGCCGTCCATCGCGGCGCGGTGCATCATCCGGCTCGAGGCGCGCCGGCGCGGCAGGGCTCCGCGCAGGAACTCCCGAAGGGTGGGGCCGTGCTGCGCGTTCTGCGGATCGTCGTCGGCCAACGGGGCCAGTACGGCGGCCCATGGCCGGTCCCCGGCGTCGAAGCGCCGTACGAGGACGGCCGTTTCCTCGTCGTACAGCGACCAGGGGTCGAGCACCAGGATCCACGGACTGGTCGGCTCCGTGGCGTCGAGGAGCTCGGCCGTCGCGTCGTGGAAGGTCCTGATGTCGGGAACGAACCCGAGGTTGCGCGCGAGTTCGGACATGCGTTCCGCGAGGGGCGCTCCGACACTGCCGCCGTAGGGGTGCCAGTCGAGGGGCGACGGCCCGTAGCGGTGGGGTTGACGGTCCTGGGGGAGACCGCTCGCACGCGGGGCCAGGACGGCGATGGCCAGCCGCGGCGGCGGGGAGGCCGCGAAGGCGTCGGGCTGCTCCCGCAGGACGCCCAGCTCGTGGCGGTCGACGGGGGCGGCGGGCGAACGGCGTGCCGTCTCGACGATCCGCTCCGCTATCCGGCGCACGATCAGCGAGTAGGCGTCGTTGCTCTCCTCCAGGGCCATCAGCCCGTACAGCCCCTCCTCCGCGTAGCGCCGCGCGACGTCGGGGAGGCTCGCGGCCGGGGTGGCCTGCGGAAGGTTCCGGAAGACCGACGGCTGGCCGGAGGTCGGCACCGGGACCCACAGCGCGGGAATGATCGCGGCCCGCGGATCGCCCGGCCGCGAGGTGAAGGCATGCCACTGCTGCCCGCAGCCGGTGCTGGCGAAGTAGCGCGGCGAACACAGCGGCACGAAGGCCCGGCAGCGTGCGAGGGCGTCCGCCGACTGCTCCGCGGAGTCGTCGGGGCGCGGCAGATATCCGACCTGGGCTCCGGGCGGAGCGCCGGTGAGCCGGACGACCTCCGCGTTGAGTTCGGCGAAGAGTTCCAGCACCAGCTTGTCAGGGGCGTGTTCGGGTTCCGGGACGTCGGCAGGGGGTGGGGTACGGACGTAGCTGAGGAAGAAGACGGGCGGCGAGGTGGCGCGCGTCGCCGCGTTCGGGGGTGGTGCGCCGGCGGGGGTCACGACTCCTCCTCGAACGCGTTGCCGAGACCGTCCAGCAGGTCCGGATCGCACTGCTCCAGCCGTGAGCTGCGGGCGACGGCTTCTATGGTGCGGGCGATCTCCAGGGTGGCCCGGTTGTACGCGGTCCTGCGGTCTGCGGCCATGAGTGCGTAGAGGCCTTCCTGGCGGTAGGTGTACCCGAGGTCGTCGTGCGTGTACTGGACTTCCCGCACCACCCGCGGCAGGTCGGCGGCGTCCAGCGGCGTCCAGATGACCGGGACGATGGCGCTGCGGGTGAAGGTGCCCTTGTCCCGCTGGAGCTGCTGGCGGTGTTCGAAGGCCTGCCACTCCCTGCCGCACCACTCGCTGGTGATGTACCGGCGCGAGAGCACCGGAACGAGCACCTGGCAGGTGGCCAGGGCCTTCCTGAGCTCCTGCCGCCACGGGGTGCCGATCTCCGTTCTGCGGTCGAGGTAGCCCGGTGCGATGCCTCCCTCCAGGTCGGTGAACTGCATGAGGTGCGTGGCCACCGATTCGTAGAAGCGGATGAGGTTCTTGTCCGGGTGTTGACGCTCGCCCGGCCGCGAGGGTGTCCGGCCGTAGCTGAGGAAGAAGTACGCGGCCTGCGCGCCGCGCCTGCGGACGGGATGTTCAGGCATCGCGCACCCGCTCCCCGGGTGCGGGTGTCGCCGTCGTGGGCGCTGCCGCCGGTGCGGCGGGGCGGTGCTCGGTCAGCCAGCGCACCGCCGCGTCCACGGCGGGCGCGAACGGCAGCAGTCGCGCACTCGCCCTCCCGACGCGTCCGTGGACGACCAAGGGGCGGCAGCCGGGTGCCGGCGCCTCCACGGCGCGGCCGATCAGCCGGAAGTCCGTGTCGTCCAGGACCACATCGCGCACCCGCCGCCATCGCGGGCCGTAGGGCGTGGCTACTTTGCAGGTGTAGTCGCGGCGGGGCGGCGTGGGCACGCGGTATTCCGCGAGATGGAAGGCCGAGCACGAGTCGAAGCCGACCCCGAGCAGCAGGATCCGCGCGTCGGCCGCGTACAGCGTGCCCAGCGGGGAGTCCTCTCCCAGCAGGCAGTCAGGGGCGTGGCGTGCGGTGATCTCTTCCGCGAGGCGGCCGATGGCGACGAAGGAGGTCTGCGGATGATCGCTGCGCAGGGCGCCCGGCGTGCTCCTGATCCGCTCGCTCAGGCGGCCGGTACTGGTCGAAGGAGTCCCCAGGTCGAAGGGGCGCATGGCGGCACGGAACGCGTCTACCTGACGTTCTGTCAAGCCGTAGATGGCCTTCAGGTGCGCCCGCGAGGTGAGGGAGTTCTCGTCGGTGAACGCGGGGGCCACGATGGTCCCTTCGGGACCGGTCACGGTGAGCATGGCCCGTAACACCGCGTCCTCGCTGCCGGGCGGGGGAGCGACGCGGCTCATCGACGCGTGCACCAACACCGTGTCCCCCCTGCCCAGCCCCAGGGCCCGCAGGTCGGCCGTGATCTTGAGTTCCAGGTCCCCGACGCCGGGCTCGCGCATCCGCCCTCAGCTCCGCGGACCGGCGGCCGGCGCATAGCACTCCAGCAGCGCGTTCGTCGTGAGGCGCCGCGCACCGTCCACGAGCAGCGAGGCCAGCGCTTCGGCGTCGGGCGCGAGCGCGAGCCCGAGGACACCGAACACGTGATCGTCGACGTGGGCCAGGCCGTTCCCCTCCGGATCGTCCAGGGGTGTCAGCGCGGTGAGCACGGCGGCGGTGGCGACCGCGTACGGGGCGTGCCGGGTGCCGACGACGTGCCATGCGGCGGTGAGGGCCGAACGCCAGCGGTCGAACTCGTCGTCCGTCAGACGGGGACGGGCCGGCGCCCGGTAGACGTCGCGGAACGGATCCATGTCCTCGACGGCCACCGGCCGGCCGGTGAAGTGCAGGTACCGCAGCGGCTCCCAGCGCATGCCGTCCGGCGGCTCGCGCACGGCGTACGCCGCGCCCCCCGTGTGCACGAACAGCTCACCGCCGCGTACCTCCAGGTCGGCGGCCACGGCGTCCTGCGCGACCAACCGCCCCAGCGACGGCAGGTGCGCGCTGCCCCCGCGCAAGGCCACCGTCAGCCGGGCGGAGCCTCCCGCGCGTACGGCGGCGGCCAGTGCCATCTCCGCCAGCCGGGCGCCGGCGAGGGCGGGGGTGGCGCTGGGGTCGGTGAGGCAGCGCACCGCCCAGGCACGGAAGCAGGGCTGTGACAGCACCCCGGGCACGGTGTGCGCCGAGGTTTCGGCGAGCTCGATCAACACCGACAGGGCGGGGTCGGCCGCGTCGCCGATCCGCTCGCGCACGGCGTCGAGCAGGACCCGGCGCGTACTCAGCTCGGTGGCCAGCAGAGCACGCACGGCCCGTTCATCGCCGCGACCCGCCGCCAGCGCGTCGTAGTCGTCGCCGGTCAGGACGTGCACCGGGGGCGCGGGCGCCTCCGTGGGGCGGCTCCGAGCCGAGCGGGGCGTTCGTCGGACGTGGCCGATGAGCGCGAACAGGTCGGCACAGAACACCGAGGGGTTGTCGAAGCCCCGGCCGTGCCGGTGCCGGTGGCCGTAGAGGCCGCCACCGCACACCTGGACGACCGGGCACCGCCGGCACTGGCCCGACAGCCCGGCCGGCCCGGCATGCCGGGCCAGGAAGCCCGGGTGCCGGGCCGCCTCGTCGAATGCGTGCCGGTCGATGTGGAACCCGGTCGCGGGCGCTCCCCGGGCGACCGTCTTCAGCCAGTCCGCCTGCTCGATCTCGCCATCGGTCTCCACCACGACGAGGTCGGGGCTGCCCAGCCCCAGGGCTTCGGTGAAGCTGGCCAGACCGTTGGCGGTCGCTTCGATCGAGTCGAACAGCCGCACCGGCGGACGGCAGCCGTCGAGGAGCCAGCGGTCGTAGATGGTCATCAGCCAGCGCGCGTACGCGGTGGCGCCGTCGTCACCGGCCGGACGCGGGGGCGGGTGGTCCCAGGTCGCGTGTGGGAGCAGGAAGTCGATACGCGGCGGATCGAGCGCGATGAGCGCCTCGTACACCGCCGTCGGGTCGTTGGCGATGTCGATGGTGCAGAGCAGCCCCGCGAAGGCGGAGCGGTACGGCGGCGAGCCGAGGAGGCGCGTCGCGCGGACCACCGCGTCGTAGGAGCCCGAACCGTCCGCCCGGCGGCGGTGCCGGTCGTTGGAGGTCCGATCGCCGTCGAGCGAGATCCCGGTCCGGATGTCCTCCTGCGCGAGCATGGCGCAGTAGGCGTCGTCCAGCAGCAGGCCGTTGGTCTGCATCCGCAGATCGAGACGGCAGACGCCCGCGAGGGCATGCCGTAACTCCTCCGAGACGCGGCGCAGCCGCTCGCGCCCGGCCAGCAGCGGCTCTCCGCCGTGCAGCACCACATGGACCTCGTCGAGGCCGTGCGCGGCGGCGTGCTCGGAGATCCGCCGGGCGGTCGTCGTGATCGTCGCGTCGGCCATCACCTTGGGGCGGGCGGCCCAGCTCTGGTCGGCGTGCTGGTAGACGTAGCAGTGATCACAGGCCAGATCGCACCGGCTGTGCACTTTCACCACGAACTGACGGAACGGCCGGACCGACGGAACCGGTCGCGCTTCCCCCGATAACGGCACCGGCATCGTCGGCCCCGGCGTTCAGATACTGGAGTTGAAACTCGCAGCCGATGACCGCAGGGACGGTACCCATCGGTCCAGGAGGCCCGGGGTGAGGGCTACAGGACGGCCCAGGGGAGTGTCCCGGTAGTCCGGAATCGCACTGTGGACCAGCCCTTCGGGTGTGATCGGATCGGCGGCTGGCTCGGCAACAGGCTTCACGGTGATCCCCTCACAGCCGACGGCGGCTCGGTGCTGTCGTGCTTCCATCATCGCGGTGGTCCCGCGGGGAGACAAGACGCCGTCGGTGCGGCCCGGGGCCGGGCGCCACGGCAGGTGCGGCCACTGTGTGCCCCTGCGCAACAGCAGTCCCGGACCGCCCCGCGATCCGGTGGAAGACGGCCGGGTAGATCGTCGGTTCGGGGGCAGGAGCCAGCATTATGAGCACTGCAGAGATAACGGAGCACCCGCCGATCTACGGGCGCCTGATAGAAGAACGCGGCGACGCACCGGCGGAGGCACGCGAGGCCGCCCAGCAGGTACAACGCCAGGCCGCGGTTGATCTGGACTGGAGCGACGTGCGGTTGTCCCAGCAGAAGAAGGAGGCGCACGGCTTCTCCGCCTTCGGCTGATCACCGCGACCCGCTGCCCGTCCGGGCAGTGGGTCGCGGGCGGGGGAGGAGACGTCCGATCGGTGTCGTCCGCCCGGGGAAGGTGATGACACGACTTACGGATGTTTTCCCGGCCCCATGTGTCGCGGGGTGAGCGGGGTGGGGGACAGGTCGGTGTCCTCCTCGCCCGGTTCCAGCAGCGTGTTGGCCGCGCCGATGATGTGCGGATCCGGCACGCCGACCGCCTCCACGTCCTTGCCGTCGTAGTCGAACCGGGCCAGGAAGCTGCGCATCGCCTCCAGGCGGCCGCGGAGTTTGTCGTTGTTCTTGACCACCGTCCAGGGGGCCTGCTCCGTGTCGGTCTGCCGGAACATCGCCACCTTGGCCGCCGTATAGCTGTCCCACTGGTCGAGCGAGGCGAGGTCGGTCGGCGAGAGTTTCCACTGCCGTACCGGGTCGACCCGGCGTATCGCGAAGCGGGTGCGCTGTTCGCCGCGGGAGACGGAGAACCAGAACTTCACCATGACGATGCCGTCGTCGATCAGCATCCGTTCGAACGCGGGCGTCTGCCGCAGGAAACGCTCGTACTCCTCGTCCGTGCAGTAGCCCATGACACGCTCGACTCCGGCGCGGTTGTACCAGGAGCGGTCGAACATGACGATCTCGCCGGCCGCGGGCAGGTGCGCGACATACCGCTGGAAGTACCACTGCGACTGCTCGCGCCCGCTCGGCTTGTCCAGCGCGACCACCCGTGCTCCGCGCGGGTTGAGGTACTCCGTGAACCGTTTGATGGTTCCGCCCTTGCCCGCGGCGTCCCGGCCCTCGAACACGACGACGACGCGGCTTCCCGTCTCCTTCACCCAGCGCTGGAACTTCAGCAGCTCGATCTGCAGGACGCGCTTGTTCCGCTCGTACTCCTTGCGATGGAGTCTGTTCCGGTACGGGAAGTTCTCGCGCCACGTCTCGATCTCCGAGCCGTCACCGCTGAGCAGCACCGGCGCCTCGGCGCGGGAACGGTCCACCCGCAGCCCGGCCAGCAGATCCGGCGCGCCCTTCCCGGCGTCGCCGACCGTCACCCTTCCTCACCCGACCGCATGCCTCTTCTTCCGCGAACGCCTGATGCCCACATGGTCGGCGCCTGCCCCGGCCGTCCGCGACGACACCCGCGCGCCGCTCCGGGGCGGGCGCGTGAGGACACGGTCAGGCGGGCTGCCACAGCTCGACGCGATTGCCCTCGGGATCGGTGACCCAGCCGAAGCGCCCCACGCCCGCCATGTCCTGCGTCTCGTCGGCCACGTCCGCTCCCTTGGCGCGCAGCTGCGCGAGCATCGCGTCCAGGTCGCGGACCCGGAAGTTGAGCATGGCCTGCTGGGTGCGGGACCCGAAGTAGTCGGTCTCGGAGTCGAACGCGGCGAACACCGTCGGTCCGGCTTCCTGACGCCACAGGCCGTTCTCGTCGGCTGCCATCCCCAGGCACTCGCGATACCAGGCGCCCAGGGCCGCCGGGTCCGCTGCCCGCATGAAGTGTCCACCGATTCCCAGCACACGTTCCATGCCGCCATCCTGCCAGGACGACGATCGGCTCCGGTAGCACCACACGGGTCGGCCGGTGCTCGCGGGCCGGTGCTCGCGGGCCGGTCGGTTCCGGGGCTCGTGGGCCGGGGTGGCTGATCGCCCGCTGCCGGGGTAGGCGAAGCGCAACCCCGGCATTAAGGAGTAATACGATGGGCGACATGTCCTTGCGGGCCGTCGGATGGGCGCAGTCCTTCCCGGTGTCCGGCGGTGTACGACAGGGGCGCGTCTGGGCGCGGGAACATCTCGACGCCCTGGGGTGGACCCACCAGGCGCCCGATACGGTGGACGCGGTCCTCCTCACCGTCTCCGAACTGATCACCAACGCGCATGTGCACGCGCACAGCACCGCCCAGCTCGTCCTGGCGTGGGACAGCCAGTGCCTGCACGTGAGCGTCCATGACTCCAGTACCGAGCTGCCCGCGCCGCGCGAAGCCGGCGATGCCGCGACGTCCGGGCGGGGGATGGCTCTCATCGATCACTTCGCCGACAGCTGGGAGACCCACCACCAGCGGTCGGGGAAGACCGTGACCGCCTGTTTCACCCCGCCCGACCAGCCCGGCCAGCCCGATCCGCACGCTTCCGACCCGCGTGACGAGAACGTCGTGGAGCGCTGAACCGCGCTCCGCCGGCGCGTACTTCCGCGGTGCTCCCTTGGCCTGCGACGATATTTATAACGTTGCATCCACGGGCGCATGAATGCGCATCAGATGCTGTCGCGCATCTGGACAGGCTTCCTCCGGCATGCTGTCATTTCGCTGAACACCTTCTTTGCAACGATGGAGAAGATGGCGTCCCACCCTCTCCACCCCTGGTGCCGGGCGGTGTTCACACCTGTGCCCAGCGCGCGCCATCCGCCCCTCGCAACGGAGACGGGTTCCGCGCCTGACGAGGAGCCGTCACCATGTCCGTGAACCGCCGGCAGTTCATCAGCAGCGCCATGGCCACCGGGTTGACCGTCGCGATGTCCGCTCGCTGGGCAGGATCCGTCACCGCCCGCCACGGCCCGCGTCGCCCCCGCGCGTGGCGGCCTGTACTTCCCCAACGCAGCCCCCCTCCAGCCGACGGCCTTCCTCAGGCTGCCGCCGGGCAGTGTCACCGCCAGAGGCTGGCTGGCCGGACAACTACAGCTCCAGCTCGACGGCCTGTGCGGCCGCTACGAGCAGGCCTCGCACTTTCTGGACATCACCACCTCCGGGTGGACGCACCCGGAACGTGCCGGCTGGGAGGAGGTGCCGTACTGGCTGCGCGGCTACGTCGACCTGGCGGCCGTCACCGGCGACGCCGCCGCGCGCGCCGGCAGCCGGCGGTGGATCGACGGCATCCTCGCGACCCAGCAGTCCGACGGGTTCTTCGGCCCGACCGCGCTGCGGACGTCCCTCAACAACGGGCCGGACTTCTGGCCCTTCCTCCCGCTGCTCCAGGCGCTGCGCTCCTGGCAGGAGTACACGGGTGACACCAGGATCGTGCCCTTCCTCACCCGGTTCTTCCGCTACATGAACGCGCAGGGGCCCGGCGCCTTCAACTCCAGCTGGGTCTCGGTGCGCTGGGGCGACGGCCTGGACAGCGTCCTCTGGCTGTTCAACCGGACGCAGGACGCCTTCCTGCTGACCCTCGCCGACAAGATCCACACCAATGGAGCCAGCTGGGTGAACAACCTCCCCAGCCTGCACAACGTCAACATCGCGCAGGGGTTCCGCGAACCCGCCCAGTACGCGCTGCGCAACGGATCCGCCGCGCTGACCCGGGCGACCTACGACACGTACGGCGCGGTCATGAACTCCTACGGGCAGTTCCCCGGCGGCGGGTTCGCCGGGGACGAGAACGCCCGGCCCGGATTCGGCGACCCGCGCCAGGGGTTCGAGACCTGCGGCATCGTCGAGTTCATGGCCAGCCACCAGCTGCTGACCCGGATCACCGGCGATCCGCTGTGGGCCGACCGCTGCGAGGACCTGGCCTTCAACTCCCTTCCCGCCTCGCTCGATCCGGCAGGGCGCGCCATCCACTACATCACCAGCGCCAACAGCGTCGATCTGGACAACGCGCCCAAGTCGCAGGGGCAGTTCCAGAACGGCTTCGCGATGCAGGCGTATCTGCCGGGAGTCGACCAGTACCGCTGCTGCCCCCACAACTACGGCATGGGCTGGCCGTACTTCACCGAGGAGCTGTGGCTCGCCACCCCGGATCTCGGCCTCGCGGCCGCCCTGTACGCCCCCAGCGTCGTCACGGCCAAGGTCGGCAACGGAACGACGGTCACCGTCACCGAGGACACCGACTACCCCTTCGCCGACACCCTGACCCTGACGCTCACCACCCCGGCCGCCGTCGCGTTCCCCCTCTACCTGCGCATCCCGGCCTGGTGCACCGCCCCGGTCATCGCCGTCAACGGCCGGCCGCAGGCGGCGCCGGCCGGACCGGCGTTCACCAAGATCAACCGGACGTGGTCCAGCGGCGACAAGGTCACCGTGCGCTTCCCGCAGACCACGGCCGTCCGCACCTGGGGCGCCAACCACCACTCCGTCTCAGTCGATCACGGCCCCCTCACCTACTCCCTGAAGGTCGGCGAACAGTACGAGCGCTTCGCCGGCAGCGACCAGTTCCCCGAATACGCGGTGCACGCGACCTCGCCATGGAACTACGGTCTGGCCATCGACCCGGCCGCCCCGGCCGGGCTGACCTTCACCGGACCCACCGGCCGCCTGACGGCCAATCCCTTCACCCAGGCCGGCACCCCGGTGCGGATCACGGCCCCCGGCCGTCGGATCGCCGAGTGGACGGCCGACAGCCAGCATGTGGTCACACCGCTGCAGGAGAGCCCGGCGCGCAGTACCGCCCCCGTCGAGACCCTCACCCTCATACCGATGGGCGCGGCCCGGCTCCGCATCACCGCGTTCCCCACCGCCGCTCCCGACGGCCACCCCTGGATCCCGGCCGCCACCGAATACCGGATCTGGAACCGCAATTCCGGCAAGGTCCTGGGGGTGGATCTGATGTCGACGGCGAACAGCGCGCATGTGGTGCAGTACGACGACAACGGCACCGCCGACCACTTGTGGTCGCTGGTCGACAACGGTGACGGCTGGTACCGCATCCGCAACCGCAACTCCGGCAAGGTCCTGGGGGTGGATCTGATGTCGACGGCGAACAGCGCGCATGTGGTGCAGTACGACGACAACGGCACCGCCGACCACTTGTGGTCGCTGGTCGACAACGGTGACGGCTGGTACCGCATCCGCAACCGCAACTCCGGCAAGGTCCTGGGCGTGGATCTGATGTCGACCGCGAACAGCGCCCACGTGGTGCAGTACGACGACAACGGCACCGCCGACCACCTGTGGCAGTTGCGCTGACGACCGGGCGGCCCCGAGCGTGTGTCGACGCGCTCCGGGCCGCCCGGCCCCGCCGCGTTCACCCACGGGGCGACGTCGGGAAGGCCGGCACCCATGCGCAACGGGACGGGTGGGGGTGCCCGGAGTAGCGGTTCTCCTTGACGTCGTAGACGTGGTCGGTCTCGGCGTCGGGGTTCGACGTGATCGCCGGGACCCCGGGACCGGTGTAGGCGCCGGCCGTGGAGCCGTGGAGCCGTGGAGCCGTGGAGCCGTGGACCCGTCGACGCGTTGGGCACAGGCGGCGGGCAGCGGAGTCGGCGTGGCCGGGGTGACCCGGCGTCGGAGAGGGGCAGTTGGCCGGGCCCCTGCTTCCGTGACGGCGTGCGGACGTGCGGATCGGCAGCGCCTCAGTCCGCGGAGGAACCGTCGAGCATCCAGCGGCGGACCGCCAGGACGCGCGGTAGGGCGATGACGCGTTGCGACGAACCGTCCTCCCGTTCGATGACGAACACACCGTCGGCTATCAGCTTGTCGAGCATGTAGGTCGAGATCCCCAGCAGTGACGCGGCGACCCGCAGCGGCACCGTCAGGCCGGCGAAAGCACCCGCCTCGCTGCCGTGCTCCAGCGCCCCCAACGGCCGATTCCGTGGCCCCATGTCCGTAACCCCCTCTGACCAGCCCTGCTTGTTCCCCCTTCCTACCGCACAGCACCGACACAGCGGCAGTACCCCCCCGGGGGCAACCCGGCGCCTGTACGCCGGTATCAGGTCCGCGGGGTGACGAACACGCGTCTGTGGGGCGCGAGGCGTCAACCGCGGCGCTCGACACGCCCGCCCCGGGGAGCGCGCCCCGGACCGCGACCGTGCCCCGCTGGTGGCACAGTGATCACTCACCCTTTGGGCAGAAAGGAGCCGGTATGCCGGCTGCTGTGGATGTAGTGCAGGGCGCGCCGTGCTGGGTGAGCCTGGCGGCCCCTGACTTCTCGATGGTCAAGGATTTCTACGCCGCGACGCTGGGCTGGTCCTACCGGCGCGGGTTCGGTCTCGACGAGTACGCGATCGCTTGGAGCGACGAGGCCCCCGCTCGCCGGGGTGGGGGCCGCCGGGCGCGCACCTGGTGTACCGAGGGAGTGGTCGGTGCACTTCGTGGTGAGCAGCGTGGACCAGGCGGCCGGCCGGGTACGTGAACGGGGCGGTACCGTCGCGGTCGGTCCGCTGTCCTTCGGCCCGGGGCGGATGGCATGGGCCACCGACCCCGACGGCGCGCCGTTCGTGTTGTGGGAGGGCCCCGTCACGCCCCGCTGGGGCGCCGGGGGCCCGGGGGGCGCGGACGACCGGCTGGTGTGGATGGAACTGCACACCCGCGACACCTTCGCCGCGGCGATCTTCTACAGCCAGGCTCTGGGCTGGGACACCGAACCCCCCGAGCGGTGCGCGCTGCGCTACGAGGACGACCGGGAGGTCCTCGTGATCCACGGACACGCCGTGGCGAGCCTGCACGGAGGCGCGGTGGACCAGGCACCGGATCCGAAGGTCCGGCCCCGCTGGCAGGTGACGTTCCGCACCCCGAACGCGGAGGCGGCGGCTGCTCGCGCCGTCGCGGCGGGCGGAGCCGTCGTGCGCCCCGCGTCCGCGTCGCCCGGGCCGGGCACGCAACTTTCCGACGTGGCAGGCACCTTGTTCGCCGTCGCCGACAAGTGACCCGTCAGCGTGGTCGGGCGCGGCTCGCGCCGAGCGGGGAGGGGCAGGTGCTTCGCGAGAGGTCCGCGGCTCAGGACGCGCGCAGGGCGTCCTCGACGGTGTCGGTGAGCAGGAAGACCTCGATCGCGCCGGTGAGGTCCAGGACGGCCCGCAGGGACGCGCTGATCCCTGTCAGGATCAGGTCGATGCCGCGACTCTCCAGGTCCAGCCGCAACTGCAGGAAGCGGTTCAGGCCCTGGGAGTCGCAAAACGTCACGCCCGCGCACTCCAGGACCAGGCGCCGGCAGTGGTCGCCCATGGCGCGTGCCACCGCGTCACCGAGAGCCTGCTCCGTGGCGTAGTCGAGCTCACCGGATACCGCCAGCACCACCACGTCATCACGGTCCGGCCCGATTGGGCGTACCTGCAACGACTCCATAAGGTCCACCCCTGATCCATGTCTGCCTCCACGGACTGCGGAGTGCTTCGCCAGCGTCGGTCGCCGGTCTGGACAGTAACTGCCCAGCTCCCGGTGGGGCGACGCACCCCCAATATACGTACACGTGATCCATTGCCAGGGCCGCTCACGGCAGTGCGCCGTGCCCGGCGCGGGAGTGCCCCCTCCCGGGCGCGGGGGGATCAAGTGGCCGTTGCCCCGATCAGCGTTAATTCGCCCCCCGCGTCGGCGAGGAAATGCCGGTCGAGCTCGGCCAGGCGCAGCAGACGGACGACGCAGGGCGAAGGGTCGGTGATCATGAGGCGCTCCGCGCCCAGGAAGCTCCGGGCGCGCAGCAGGGCGTTTATCAGGGAAGTGCCCGCGAAGCCCACCCCGGACAGGTCCAGAACGACGGTGCGATCCTCGTCGGGGCCCGTGCGCGCGCTGCTCAGGGCGTACTGCAGCGGACCGACGGTGCCGGGGTCGATGTCGCCGCTGACGGTGATGACCAGAGTGCGGTCGGTGCGGCGGCTGGTGAGCCCCATGCCGTGCTCAGCGGTGCCGGGGGAGTGCACGCGTCGGCCTCTCATGGCGGTAGCGCCGGCGGAGGCCTGGTGGCCGAGCCGGCTGCGGGTCCCGTGGTGCCGGCGAGTTTGCTCGGGTCGCCGGCGGGCAGGTGCCGACCGTGGATGCGGCCAGGACCGCCACGCTAGCCATTTAGTTTCCGTATGGCAACATTTCCTGGTGAGGGCACCCGATGAGCAGTGGTGGGCCGGGTTCGCGGTGCCCGACATCGGGTCTCCGGCGACACCCGGCGGCCTCGAGCGGGGTCAGGAAGGGGGAGCGGGAGTGGGACAGACGCTAAGCGGTGTCCGCTTCGCCGCGCCCGATCGTCGCAGACGGCTGTTCCAGGCCGACGCGGGAACGCGCGGCGTCCTGGAACGCCTCCAGCCCCTCGGCGAGAGCGGCGAGCTGAGCCGCGGACATCGTCTGCAGCACCTCGGTGACCTCGTGCCGGCGCAGGGCCCTTATGTCGTGCAGAGCGGTTCGGCCACGGCTGGTCAGACGCAGCTCCACTTCGCGCCCGCTGGTGGCACTGGGGGTACGTTCGAGAAGGCCGCCCGCTTCCAGGCGGTCGCACAGCCGGCTCACCGAGGGGGGACGCGAACCGAGAGCGTCGCTCAAGGTCCGCAGGTTGGCTCCCGCGCGCTCCTCGACCACGGTCAGCGCTCGCAGCTGCGAAGGCGGGAGCGAGCCGAGCGTGGTGCCGTCCTGACCACGACCCCAGAGCACTTCGAGCCACTCCGCCACTGTCCCGGCAGCGTGAGCCGCACGCGCGGCATCGAACGACGGGGGAGTGGGGGGCATCACCCCACTGTGTCATCCGTCGCGGCTTCTTTCCACCCCGTCATCTGCCCCTGGCCCGCCGTGATCACCGGCGATCATGTTTTCCACATCGTCTCCGTCGAGAAAGTCTGAACCACCCCATGAAGAATTTCCTGTCCGTGGAGCGTGCGCTGCGCACAGCCGCTCCGCACGCCCTGCTGGACGCGGTGCGTTCGGCACTCGCCGCCCACTACGGTGCGCACGCGGTGGATCTGCTGATGGCCGATTACAGCCAGAGCGCTCTGCAGCAGGTCACGGCGCTGCCGCACACTGCCGCCGCGGTTTCGGTGCACTCCAGCGCGCAGGGCCGTGCCTTCGGCAGCCAGGAACCGACCGAGGAACGGTCGACGGACGACGACATGATCGACCTGCACCTGCCGGTGACCGTGCGGGGCGACCGGCTGGGCGTCCTCACCGTCCGCCTGCCTCCCGCGGACTGCACCCCGGTGGCCGTCCGCGACCTCGCCGACATCGCCGGGCTCCTGGGCCACGAGATCCTGGTCGCCGAGCGCGACACCGACGTCTATCTGCAGGCCCGTCGGATCAACCGGCTCACGCTCGCCGCCGAGATGCAGTGGCAGCTGCTGCCGGCCCGCTCCTGCGCCCGCACCGAGTACTCCATCGGTGCCCAGCTGGAGCCCGCCTATGCGATCCACGGCGATAATTTCGACTGGGCCGGCACCGCGCAGACCCTCACCCTGACCATCACCAACGGCATGGGCGAGGGCATCGACGCCTCCCTCCTGACCAACCTCGCGGTCAACGCCCTGCGCAACGCGCGGCGTGCCGGCATCGGCATCGCCGACCAGGCGGCGCTCGCCGACCAGGCCCTGTACACCGAACACGGCGGCGACGCGCACGTGTCCACGTTGCTGCTCTGCTTCGACCTGGCCACCGGCCAGGTGCAGGTGGTGGACGCGGGCTCGCCCCAGTTGTGGCGCCAGCGGGACAAGGCCGTGGAACGTATCCCGTTCGAGGCCCAGCTGCCCCTGGGGATGTTCGACCAGACGGACTACGTCGTCCAGGAGTTCCGGGTCCTGCCCGGCGACCGGCTGGTCTTCGTCAGCGACGGGGTCTACGCCGCCTCGTCACCGGCCGGCGTGGCGTATGAGGAGCAGGCACTGGCGCGTGCGATCGGCGCGGCCACCATGCTGCCCGCGGCCGACGTGCCCGGCGCCGTGCTGCGGGAACTCGCCGACTACCGCGACGCGGACGCCGACGATGATGCCCTGGTGGTCTGCCTCGACTGGCACGGCCGCAGCAACCCCGTCTGACGCCATCGCCGGTTGCCACCGCCTGCCGGGTGGGCTACGCCTCCCGCCCGGCATCCTGATGCGGTGTCACGACCGTGGCGAGCCCGGCCCCCGGCCGTAGTGCGGCAGCTGTTCCTGCAGTACTTCCACCCGCAAGAGCGCGCCCCCACGTGCCCGCCTCCGCACACCGGAGGCGGCCTTGTCGCCCTGGACGATCGACACGGTCCTGCCGGCGGAGCCCCCGCCGTATCGGGTTCCGGCTAGGCGTATTGATCACGAGCGTTGTTGACAGTCGTGGGTCTTGAACATGGCGAAGACCTCCGGTGTGGTGGAGCTGTCCAAGGGCTGTCCCGTCATCCCTGGTGGATCAGCGCGCGGCGTCAGATGCGGTGCATCGCACGGCGGAGGGGCGCCCGCATACTGGATGTATTCGGGCGTTCCGACAACGCAGCGAGGTGCCGTAGTTGTCGTCGGGCGCCCGCCAGGGATTACGGGACAGCCCTGAGGAACACACCCACCGGAAGCCTTCGTGTCCCACCGTAATGCCCGACTGACGGTCTTTGGCAGGCGTCTGTTGGTCGAACGCGTCGTTTCGGGCCGTCCCGTCGCGCATGTCGCGGCCGAGATGGGCATCTCGCGGGCCACGGCCCACAAGTGGGTGCGCCGGTGGCGCACGGAAGGCGATCAGGGGCTGTTCGACCGCTCGAGCCGACCGCACACCACCCCGCACCGCACGATCCCCGAGAGGGAAGCCGCCGTCTGTGATCTGCGGCAGACCCGCAAGGCCGGCCCGGCCCGCATCGGCCCCATCCTCGGACTTCCCGCCTCGACCGTGCACCGGATCTTGACCCGTCACGGGATGAACCGGCTCGCCTGGCTGGACCGCCCGACCGGCGAGCCGATCCGCCGCTACGGGCGGACCGGCCCGGCGAGCTGGTGCACGTCGACATCAAGAAACTCGGCAACATCCCCGATGGCGGCGGGTGGCGCACGGTCGACAGAACCACCGGCAACCACCATCGCCATCCTCATGACCCGCAGACTCACCGCCGAATCCACCCCGACATGGTGTGAAGCATGAATCAGCCGAACCCGGCAATCCGGGACTAAACAACAGGATGAAACGCCCTGTCAGACACGCTCTGAGACAGGTAAAGCATGATCTCGAGCATCCATGTCCGTGACTATTACGAACACGCTCCCTGGCCCCCGGCCTCAGGACGCCCCGACGACAGAACATAACGGCGACCGCCTCGACCTCGGTATCATAATATGTCGAGTTCAATCAACCTTTGTCTGAGACTGTTGGTGTTTGTGAACTCTATCCCGCGCATGTCTACTTGTTCAGCGCCGGCGACGTTAGCTGGTCGGTCATCAACGAAAACACACTCCGTCGGCTCGGTGCCGAGTAGCCGTGTCACCGTCAGGTAGATCTCGGCATTCGGCTTAACCATCGCCAGGCGACTGCTGTAGAACTTTCGAGAGAGATGGCCGAGCCAGGAAACCTTGTCCAGCGTTGCGGCGAGTTCCCTTGGACAGTTGGAGAGCAGGGCCATGTTGGTTCCACGCAAGGCTAGAGCATCGAGTAGCGCGATGGTTTCTCGGTTCGGGTGAATCCAACTGGCGACATCGAGCGCGATGAGCCGATCGAGCGCATGCGGGGTCAAGGTCTTGCCACAGTCGGCCAGCACTGCTGACCAGTAGTCCTGGGCCTCGAAACTGCCCGCGTCGTAGCCCTCGCGATGATCCCAGTAGGCCTGCCAGAAAGCGGCACCCGCCGGACCTCCTGCCGCGGATAGCAGCGCACTTTGATCTTCCTGTGGTTGATGTTGTCCGATGACGCCTGCGAAATCAAAGATCAACCAGGTCATAAGTTGACTATCTCATCTTGGGAGGCAGGGCGGAGCCCTCGCGGTAAACCTGTCCCCGTAGATGACCAACGTTGGGCGCCCTGCAGTTTCAGTCAAAGTCACCAATGTCATGAATCCTAACTGGTCGCCGCGTAGTCTGGTGGTACGGCATACGGGTGAGGGGAACGTGTATGGCTCGTCTGATCAGACCCAGTGGCGAAGCCGTGGCACCAGGGCGGCGCGGTTTCATCGACGCGCTCTGGGAGTTGTACGTAGAGGCGGGGCAGCCGTCCCTGCGGAGGATTGCTGATCGGTCGATGAGCCCACCAGGCCCCGTGCTCAGCACCTGGACTGCGGGAGCCATCCTTCGCGGCGTCTCGCTGTCGGATCGACCGCGGATCAGCGCCCTCACAAGGATCTTGCTTGCCTACTCCGAGGGTTCTGATCGGGACCCCCTTGCTCTGGCCCAATGCACCATGGATGCCTGGCGGGCAGCCGTCTCTGCCGAAACCGAAGGGCTTGCGGAGCCCGCACCATCGCCAGGACGCAGCGCGCCTGCTAGGACTGAGGTTCGGTACCCACATACTGGAGCCCAAATGCGAACCGGCACAGGCGTCGAGGAATTCGTGAGAATCCGCAAGTTTATCAGTGATCGCGCCCCAGAGCTCATCCAGAGATCAATTGAGGAACAGGCCGTGCATCGGGCAGACGCCGGAGTTCCGTTACTCACTAAGGAAGGTTGGATTCCACCTGGGCCGCTTCCGCTCAGCGATGTCCGGCTCCGCTTCCAAGCCTCGGTGCAAGACGACCATGCCCAGGCCAGAACTCAGTGTGCTCGTTATTGGCCCGAGGTTGCAGGCAAAGCGCTTCCCACGTACTCGGATGCGGTAAGTCATTACCAGGCACCTGGGCATTTCTTCAATGGAAAGTCTTTCCGATTACTTGAGGTTGACCCGTCACCTCTACTTACCTTCACTGAGGGCTCCTATTTCGATGCCTTTGACACGTGCGAGCCGTTGGGGTTCGAAGCGGCCAAGCGGTTCGAGGAAAGTGAAGGTCGCTCGGTGCTGGGTCTGTACCGCAGATGGCTCGCCGACCCATTCGATCTGTCAAAGCGATGCTGCGTACCCGGCGTGAACACGCTTACGATTCGACGGGCTAAACGTGACATCAGCTTCTACCTGCATCGGCGCACAGGAGTTGCGACGGCTGGGGGGACAGTGCACGTGGTGCCGGCTGGAGAATTCCAGCCTTCGACGGATAAGGCGTCGATGATCTCGGACGAGTTCGACCTGAGGTCGACGATAATTCGCGAATACGCGGAGGAATTTCTCGGTGAAGCCGATGTTCAAGACCCGGCCGAGCATGACCCGCGGCTGCACCCTGATGAGTATCATTATCTGAAGGAGGTTGTGCTCGGCGGCGGCGCCCGGCTGCACTATCTCGGTATCGGGCTATACCCACTCACTTGGAAGCCGGAGATTCTGGTCGTGAGCGTCTTCGACGATAAAGTCTTCGATAAAGTCTTCGCGGGCATGGTGGAAAGTATGTTCGAGGGCGAGCTGTTGGTAACTGAGCGACTCAGAAAATCGCTCTACGCGCTGCGGGGTAAAAAGGGCCCATACCAAGGGCTGTCATTTACTGAGGACGTCGTCTGTCAGTATCGGGATAGCTCGGCAACCCTGCCGGCAGCGCGAGCCTGCCTGGCATTGGCCTGGCGGCACCGCGAAGCGCTGGGAATCGACCCCGGCCGAAGGACTGCACGCTAAGCACAGGTGAGCCGCGAGTTCGCGGGCAGGGTGCAAGCAGGTGCTATTTCCAAAAGCCTCCGGCAGGGCGTCCGTCGGCGCAGGCTAATCAACTGGCTCCGGGCGGGTGCGGCGGGGACGCGACTCGCAGTCAGCCACATGGGCCAGTACGTCTGGGTCCCGGGCGAACAATACAGGAAGGATAGTGGTGCCCCGCAGATCCGCCTTTAGTAGCTGATCCTTGCGTAGTAGGTTGCAATTACTCAGGTCGGTTCTGCCGAACGATGTCTTGGTCAAAAATGCACAGTTGAAGCTCGTCTGATAAACCTGTGCCTCGTCCAGCCAGGCCTCGGTCAGGTCCGCCTTGTTGAGGTGCGCCATGTTCAGGTCGGCGCCATCGAGTTGCGCCACTTGGAATTGGGCGCCCTCCAGCTTGGCCTCGGTTAATTTTGCTCCTGCCATCCGAGCTCTCTTGAATATGGCGGAAGTCGCTATGATGCCGGATAGATTTGCTTCCTCTAGGATGGCATTGGATAGGTCAGCTGATTTCCCCAAATTGGCTTTTCGTAGGTCGGAGTTTGTCAGCTCGACCCCACGCAGTCTGGCCGGGCCGGGCAGGCCTCGGTTGCGTAAATCCAACCCGCACAGCACGACTCCAGATAGGTCAATCCGAAATTCTTCGCGGCCTTCAGGCCGGCGCGCAAGAGCGATCATTGCGGCGATTGCGTCTTCTTCCGGCACTGGTGGCGGAGTGACGGTTTTAGTAGTTACCCGGAGAAATGTGGCTAGGGTCGACACAATGGCCCAGTGATACGAAGGGGCCTCCCTGAGTATGCTTTCCAAAGAGTTGATTGCGCCAATTCGAGCCATCAGGCGGTCCGATGACAATTGCTCGACAGCCTTCGTGTACCGGTCTGCCACTTGGCCTCGACGGCTGAGAAAGTAACCCTGCCGATTTAAGAGGTACGTGAAGCTGCCGGTGAGAGCAACGAAGGCTGCGACGAGCGTCGCGCGCACTGCGTTCAACGCTGCCGCTTGCTTTTCCCCTGACATCTGTCGCACTGTGGCGCCAGCGATCAGCCAGGCCCCCGGAACCATTAGCAGCCAGGCTGTCGTTCCAGCAAGCGTTATGATCCCAAGTGTGAGAGCCGCTGCCCGTCCCATGTGCAAGTAGAGCCATTTTCTGCGCACTTCACCATCAAAGCGTGAAGTATGGAACTTCTACAAGGGTCGCGCACGCAGATTTACTTGCTGAAATCGTGATCTTTCATCTCGATGCTGGGGAGGTTGTGCACTTCGACCGCACGTACTGAGAG